>NZ_JAVIWO010000002.1:0-111456 GCF_034313985.1 Pseudomonas sp. CCI3.1 | reverse complement strand
CGGTCGCGGATTTCGCCCAGCCGGTTGAAGAACACGGCGCGGGCCAGCGCGTTGCGGGCTTCGCCCTTGTTCAGCCCAGCGTGCACGCGACGGCGCAGCTCCACGCTTTGCAACCAATCCAGGATGAACAGCGTGCGCTCGATACGCCCCAGCTCGCGCAGGGCCACGGCCAGGCCGTTCTGGCGCGGATAGCTGCCGAGCTTGCGCAGCATCAGCGAAGCCGTCACGGTGCCCTGCTTGATCGACGTGGCCAGCCGTAGAATTTCATCCCAATGGGCGCGAATAGCCTTGATGTTCAGTCTGTCGCTGCTAATCATCGGCTTGAGCGCGTCGTAGACAGTGTCGCCCTTGGGGATGAACAGCTTGGTGTCGCCCAGGTCGCGGATGCGCGGCGCAAAGCGGAAGCCCAGCAGGTGCATCAGGCCAAATACATGATCGGTGAATCCTGCCGTATCGGTGTAGTGCTCCTCGATGCGCAGGTCGGACTCGTGGTACAGCAAGCCGTCGAGCACATAGGTCGAGTCGCGCACGCCGACATTGACCACTTTGGTGTGGAATGGCGCGTACTGGTCGGAGATGTGGGTGTAGAAAGTCCGCCCAGGACTGCTGCCGTATTTCGGGTTGATGTGGCCAGTGCTCTCGGCCTTGCTGCCGGTTCGGAAATTCTGGCCGTCCGACGATGACGTGGTGCCGTCGCCCCAGTGCTCGGCGAAGGGATGCCGGAACTGCGCGTTGACCAGTTCGGCCAGCGCCGTCGAATAGGTTTCGTCGCGGGTATGCCAGGCTTGGAGCCAGGCGAGCTTGGCGTAGGTCGTTCCGGGGCAGGACTCCGCCATCTTGGTCAGGCCCAGGTTGATCGCGTCGGCCAGGATCGTGGTCAGCAGCAGGTTCTTGTCCTTGGCCAGGTCGCCCGATTTCAGGTGCGCGAAGTGCCGGGTGAAGCCTGTCCATTCGTCTACCTCCAGCAGCAGTTCGGTGATCTTGACGTGCGGCAGGATCATTGCTGTCTGGTCGATCAGCGCCTGCGCGGTGTCGGGCACCGCCGCATCGAGCGGCGTGATCTTCAGGCCCGACTCCGTGATGATGGCGTCCGGCAGCTCGTTGGCCAGCGCCATGCGGTTGACGGTGGCGAGCTGCGTTTCCAGCAGCGTCAGCCGGTCATGCAGGTACTGGTCGCAATCGGTGGCCACGGCCAGCGGCAATTCGCTGGCCTGCTTGAGGCTGGCGAATTTCGCGGGCGGCACCAAATAGTCCTCGAAGTCCTTGAACTGGCGCGAGCCTTGTACCCAAATGTCGCCGGAACGCAGCGCGTTCTTCATCTCCGACAGGGCACACAGTTCGTAGTAACGCCGGTCAATGCCGGTGTCGGTCATGACCAGTTTCTGCCAGCGCGGCTTGATGAAGTCGGTCGGCGCGTCCGCAGGCACCTTGCGGGCATTGTCGCTGTTCATGCCGCGCAGTACCTCGATGGCGTCGAGCACGTCCTTGGCGGCGGGCGCGGCCCGCAGCTTGAGCACGTCGAGGAATTCCGGCGCGTAGCGGCGCAGCGTGGCGTAGCTCTCGCCGATGCGGTGCAGGAAATCGAAATCCTCGGGCTGTGCGAGTTTCTGCGCCTCGGTGACGCTCTCGGCAAAGGCATCCCAGGACATGACGGCCTCGATGGCAGCGAACGGATCGCGGCCAGCTTGCTTGGCCTCGATCAGCGCCTGGCCGATGCGGCCGAACAGCCGCACCTTGGCGTTGATCGCCTTGCCGGACGCCTGGAACTGCTGCTGATGCTTGTTCTTGGCGGCGTTGAACAGCTTGCCCAGGATGCGGTCGTGCAGGTCAATGATTTCGTCGGTGACGGTGGCCATACCCTCGATGGCAAGCGCGACCAGGGTCGCGTAGCGGCGCGGCGCCTCGAACTTGGCCAGGTCGGCGGGCGTCATCTGGCCGCCCTCGCGGGCAATCTTGAGCAGCCGGTTCTGGTGAACCGACCGCTCGATGCCGGAAGGCAGGTCGAGCGCCTGCCACGCCTTGAGGCGTTCGATGTGTTCCAGCATGTGCCGCGAGTTCGGTTTGACGGGCGACTGGCGCAGCCAGGCCAGCCAGGTCGTTTTGCCGTTGTCCCGGCGCTTGAGCAGATCGTCGAGGCGGCGGCGATGCGCGTCCGATAGCGGTTCGGCCAGGGCATCGTAGATGCGCCGGTTGGCGCGGGTAATCGCTTCGGTGGTCGCTCGTTCGACGGCGTTGATGGCAGGCAGAATGACCGACTGCCGCCGCAGATGATCGACCAAGGCGCTGGCCAGCACGACGCCCTTGTCGGTTTGCATGGCCAGCTCGGTCAGCCACTGGACGGCCTGCCGGTAGTGGCTCATCGTGAAGGGCTGGAAGCCGAACACCGTTTGCAGTTCGACCAGGTGCTCGCGCCGGGTCTGTTCCCGCTGGCCATACTCGCCCCAGCGTTCGACGCCAACCTTGAGCTGGTCAGCGACCAGTTTCAGCAAAGGCGGAAACGGCGGCTCATCGACGCCAAGGATGACACCGGGAAAGCGCAGGTAGCAGAGCTGCACGGCGAAGCCCAGGCGGTTGGCCGGGCCGCGCCGCTGCCGAATGATGGACAGGTCGGTGTCGCTAAACGTGTACTGACGAATCAGTTCTTCCTTGGTATCTGGCAATGCCAGCAGGCTGTCACGCTCGGCAATGGACAGGATAGAACGGCGTGGCATGACAAGGCTTCCCTGAGTGCTTTTGATCACCTGATCCGAGCGTAAGGCCTGCAACTAATAACCCATGAGCAATCATGGGTTATTTTTGGCTGAGTGCTGCTACCGAAAGCCCGGACGCGACGAAGGTCAGTCCGGCGCCGACATTCAGGCCGTTGACAACTTTTGGCTTGCGCTGCAGCCAGGTCGACAGGCGCGTTGCAAAAATTCCCATGAGCGCAAAGCCCAGGGCGGTCAACGCGGCGAACCAGGTGCCGTAGACCAGCATCTGCACAGTGACCGAGCCCAATGATGGGTTGACGAACTGTGGAATGAACGCAAGCACAAACAGTCCCGGCTTAGGGTTAAGCGCCGCAGACAGGAAGCCGGTGAGGAAGATGCTTTTGAGCGATTGCCGTGCCGCCGGTTTGAAGTTGATCAGGCTGCGCGAACGCAAGACCTTGATACCCAGCCACACCAGGTAGCTGGCGCCGATCACTTTTACGACCCAGAAGGCCACGGCGGATGTCTGCATCAATAGGGTCAGGCCCAACGAGGCGGTGGCTACGTGAAACAGAATCCCGGTGCCCGACGCAACCCCCGAAATGGCCGCCGCCATGCGCCCCTGGCTCAGGCCCCTGGCGATGGCCAGCAGGTTGTCCGGCCCGGGGGAAAGCACCAGCAACAGGCAGGCGGCGGTATGCCCTAACCTGACGTCAGGACAGCCTACCCAGAAACGTCCGGATAGACTCCATCGCTTAATTTATTGACACAAGCTACGCAAGGTCATAGATTTATTCCTGACACTTTTCTGTTTGGGGGCATCTTGCAAGGTCAACGTATCGGCTACGTCCGGGTCAGCAGCTTCGACCAAAACCCGAAGCGGCAACTGGAACAGGTCGAAGTCGGAAAGGTATTCACCGACAAGGCATCGGGCAAGGACACCCAGCGCCCAGAACTTGACTCGCTGCTGGCCTTCGTGCGCGAAGGAGATACGGTGGTGGTGCACAGCATGGATCGCTTGGCCCGCAACCTCGATGACCTGCGCCGCCTTGTGCAAAAGCTGACCAGGCGCGGTGTGCGCATCGAGTTCGTCAAAGAATGCCTGACCTTCACCGGTGAGGATTCGCCGATGGCAAACTTGATGTTGTCGGTCATGGGCGCGTTCGCCGAGTTCGAGCGAGCATTGATCCGCGAGCGACAGAGGGAAGGCATCGCGCTCGCCAAACAGCGCGGAGCATACAGGGGCCGCAAGAAAGCGCTTTCGCCCGAACGCGCCGCTGAACTTCTGCAACGCGTCAAGGCCGGCGAGCAAAAGGCAAAGCTGGCCCGTGAATTTGGCATCAGCCGCGAAACGTTGTACCAGTACCTGCGCGAAATTGGAGCTTAACGTGCTTTATTTTCCGTTTTCTGAGACGACCCCGACGAGAACCAGGACACGGCAAATCCTCATACTGTACATGCGTACAGCTTGGATAGATTTTTAGGAATTGTCTACCGTGGTGTATCTGCACAAAGCACCGGTTATCAAAAAACTTTCCTTCAAGACTTCAGTTATCGGCCCCAACTTTTGGGGGCAAGGCTTGGGGTTCAGTTGAGTTTGCCGAGCCCGGTCAGCTCTTCCTGGAAGGCATCGAGCTGGGCCACTGTGGAGATGTCTGGCACAGCACCTGGCTCCATTGAAAGCTGCACAGCTGTGTAAGCTAGAGCCTTTATACGAGCCACTGGGATATCCAATTCGGCTGATAAGCGCTTTGCCGTACGCGTGTCGTTTAGCGCGAACTGGGCGGCTTCAAGCAGCTCTGCTAGCAGTTCATCATCGATTTGGGCGAGTGTGCTTTTGAGGTTGTTCATAATTCACCGGGTTTATTGGTGGGTTCAGAAAAAAATGCGCTCAAGCCATGCGGCGTCAGCGGTTTCTACAGTGGTTTTCCCGTCACCTGCTAGGATCGCTCTCATGATTTTCTTTGCCCAAACTTCGTTGGCAGCAATCTGTGCATGAGCTGTTTTAAGCGCTTTTTTCCCTTCAACAACGTTATTGCCGGGAAACATCCGCACTGCAGCACTAGCCTGTGCCTTGAGGCCTTCAAGCGCTGCGTAAGCACCTTCCGGCAACTTGATTTTTGCTTCCATGTTCACGCCCTCAAATCAACGGATACGAAAGCCGCATCGCTCTACTACTAGAGCCCAGCATTGCGCTGGGCCTCTGGTATACCTGGTGCGATTCTCCCTTAACTTTCGGTATGGTTCAGGTCAGTGGCCGATTCCTAGCAAACCCGCAACCTTCCTGCCTTCAGGCAGCAGACGCGCCATCACGCACACTGAGCCTGGAAACAAGGATCAGAGGATCGGGCATAGAGTTCTCATCCCGTATTAGAAGCGTTTTTTTCTGGGAGAATTCTGCCATTACCAGTTTCCGTTTTTTGAGCATCGACGTAATGCTGGACTGAGTAACTTGAATGGTTTTGCCATTGCAGGGAATCAGCAAAGACTCACCTGGCTGTAGCTCTGCGAGAGCTTGCGAAATATTGCTGCAAGGAATTTTTAAAGTCATGTAACGCTCCTAGACATTTCTGAACCGGGGTAGCCGCCCCGTCGCGCCGCCAATATGCGTACGTACGTACGTATACTAGGCTTTAGCCTTCAACTTGTCACCCCAAAAGATATCGATCAGCAGTTTGATTCCCAACGCAACAAAAACCCAATTCAGGGCCGATTCCATCAGGCCTTGCTCTAGCTCTTTGCCGCTGAATTGCAATGCCATTCCGTAGAAAATGAGCCCGAAAATGACAACGTAGGTCACAACCATACTAAGCCGACGAATACTGCGCAGAAAGTTCAACAACACTGGGTTCATAGCGACTTCATACCTCGTTTAAAAGTGAATTTGGCGGAAATTTGCGATCTGGCCTTTTTCAAGCATGCGTACCGCACCGCTTGTTTGAGGCCTAAGGTACTTCAAATCTTTGATATCGATCTTCAGTTTGCGTGCAGCCTCATCCCAGTCAGCAGTAGCGAGGTTGAGCAGCAAAAGCGTGCCGGCATTTTTGATGAAGTCGGAGCTGAAGTGCGCAGGGGACTGGCCGGCCAGAAGTATTGCAAGCCCAAATTTACGCATCTCAGTAACGACAACGTTGATTGGGTTCGAGGCGTCTTCGTCATTGAACTTCTTTGACTCATCCAAGACGATCAAGCGGCGAAGTTTTCCATGGGATTCCCCACGCTGCATCATCTCCCGGATGATTGCGCGCATCCGGAACCTGACGAACATCTTCAATTCATCTTCGGACTGGGCAAGAGGTTTGATGTTGTGCCGACGAATCCGAGCGTTCCCAAACGGCGGTGGATTGGGATTGAAAATCCCTGTCGCGATCAGGTTCTCCAGTCGAGTAATGACGCTCAGCATTACATCCTTGCTGTGATACTTCATTGCATCGTCAAACTCGCGCCCAGTCTGTAGATTGCTCAAAAACGTTTGGTGAGCATCTGCAGCTTTGGTTTTTGCCGTATCGAGCCGTTTTTCAAGAGCCTCAATGTCGGAGTCGTCATTCCGACCCTGATACTTGGCGAGATCCGCACGCCGTTTGTTCATTGCCGCCATAGCTCTGCAGTAGTCTTCAAAGCAGCTCAGGGCCTGTTTGCCGTCATCCTGATCATCAATTCCCATCCATAATGCGCGCAGCTTCCGTTTAGCCAGGCGCACAACGTCGGATAGGGTAGGGTAAACGGCCTTCAGATCTGCCCAGCGTTTGTGCTTAATAATCTCTTTGATTTCGTCATCCGACGCTTCCCGGCGCTGCCATGTGTGAGGCTTGTCCACATAAATTCCGCGGGCGGCGTAGGCGTCTGTTAAAAGGTGGCGCAGAACACCCTCCTGGCTCCCACCAAGCTTCCTGGAAGTACTGTTCATTGCTTCAATCACATCATTAACAGCCCTCCGAACACCACCATAATGAGGATCAGTATTCAGCACTAGCGGATTGAAACCGTAGCGTGTCGCTTCGCTGAAAAGGACTGTTTCTGCACCAGGTATCTCGATGTCGCCGTGATAGTCGAAGATATCGATCTCAACCTGTTCGTCCATGTTGGTGACGAACTCCCTGATCCAGTGCGTCTTGCCGGCACCGGAGGTTCCTGCAACTCCAACGTGGTGGTTCGACACTGCATCAGGACGCCAATAAATAGGCAGCTCGATCTGATCCTTGGTGAATTTCCAAAAGTCGTTGCCCAGCTTGATTGCTGTCATCGTGCCCCCTTATAAATCATATGCATCTTCTGGAATCTCATAATCCTCCCCATCGTCGCCGAGCATTTCCTCAGGCTCCCGATCAGGTTTAGGTTGATGAAAATATCCAGTGAGGCCCTGAGCTTCCGCTTCATGTAGTGCTTTTCTTGCTGCTTGAAATAACGCAATACCACGTTGCTCAGCAGGTACGTCGAAGCGCTGGATACTGTCCAGGTGTCGCGCTGTAGCTACAATCTGATCGAGGATCGGGTCATCCAAGGCTGGGTAGTAGGGTTTTTCAACCCTACGAAGTTGAGCCGATATGTAGTCAACTGAGTGGGTGTCCTGCTTACTGATCCGTTCAGCGCTTTGGGGCAAACGGCTGTACTCCGGCCGCTCGACCTGCAGGAATCGATTGATCCGGGCAGAAAGCTGACTGGTTTTTTTGTGATCGTCGGGGATGTAGAAGCTTGATGCTGGAATTACGGCGTCCTTGAAAATCAGCATTCCCTCGCCGGCCTGTAGCTTTTTCAGTTCACTAAGCTCGATCTTGTTACGACGCTCGATATTTGCCGCACCCTGCGCTTGGTATGCCCCACCGGTGTTCTGGTCGTACCCGGTAAGTACGCTGTAATAAGCCTCCCCGCCTGCTTTGCGAATGTAATCGTATGTATCTTCAGGGTCTTCCAAGGCCAGCACCCATTTCACTTTTGTGTTGGCTAGCATCGAGGGCGCTTCGTCGGCAGCTTCGCCGCGTTTGAGCCCCTGAATATCCTGCACGGCGGCGACCATCATGAAACCCAAACTTCGCGCTTGAGCAAACATGACAGCGATGCCTGCGGCAAAGTAGTAGGCCAGCTCATCACTGATGATCAGATACGGATTAGGGGCGGTGGTAGCCTTGGTATCCAGGACGTCTGCCCGAGTACCTTCTAAGCGGTAGCCAAGGTTCTGGGCCATCATCAAACGGATTGAAGAAATGTAAAGCTTGCCCAGCGACGCAGCCTCAGACGCTGATTTTTCGAGAGTCGGGATCATGACCGCAATCAGCCGGTCATTGAGGAGCACGTCGAGCATGTCAATTTCGGGGAATTTGTCCGCGAAAATATGACCGTACGTATCCATCATCATCGACAGAGTACGAGCAAACTGCCCGGTCAAATAACCGTGCTGGTTGAATACTTCTGCGTCCCACTTCGATGGGTCACCAGCGAGTTGCGGGTTGAAACCTGGTAAGCCAGTTTCAAAGTAGGCTTTGATCGGTAGGTAGGCCAGCTCAGGGATCAGCCCTTGCTGGCCCTCGATGTAAAACTGGACAAGGTTTTGTAGTGCGAGGTAGTGGCGGATCACCCCGATGGAGATTTCAAGCTCACCCTTTGCACGTTTGTAGCAGAGCGTACGTAGGAGGGCATCGATCATGTTGAGCGCTTTTTGCTGCCATTGAGCACCGTCACCGCTAGCGACTGGTAGTAATGAAGCCATCAACTGCAGGAGGAAGTCAGCCGCTGCGTCCCCGAACGGGTTCATGGAGTTCGATTGAGGCTGATTCATTGCATGAAGACCAGACTCCCTGGCCACCATGTGTTCGAAAGGATCCATACCACCTGTGAGGTAGTTGAGGATTAGGAAGTCGTCCTCTCGGCCATGCCTGCGAGCTAGCGACCAAAGACAGAACGCAAGATTGGAGTCAGCCTTCCCGTCCCCGTACGATGCTCCAGTCCCCCAGCAAATAGCGTTGTAGTACATGCCCATCAGGGTTTCACTTTTCCCCGAACCTGTGGTGCCTGGTAAAAATAGGTGGGTACGACAGTCTGAGTTATTTAGCCAAAGTTCACGGCCTTCGTCAGCGCTCGCAGCAATACCGTCTGTGTTTGGCGTACGGAGGAACCCGAGGTACATGATGCCCCCGGCTGCTAGCAGCTTGCGAAAAAGCCTTGATTTAGTGAGTAAGCCCCAAAGGAAGTTTTCCTCTACCAACTCCTCGTAATAATCAGTTCGATCCAATCCTCCGATGTCTTTAGGCATCCGGATAGGCATACGAAATTTCTGATCCTTGAAGGCCATGATCAGCATGGACAAGAACAAGATCCAGACGGGCCACAAGACTGGTTGATAGAACAGAAGACCCGCTATAGCTAAAAGTGCCAACTTGAAATTGTTCGGGCGATACAGTGCAACATTGAACCTGGTCCAAGAGCTGCGCACGTCCCTTGATATGCGGCCTGGCTTGATCTCGTGTTGTGAGTCGAGAGACATTTAATGATCTCCTAGGCGGGCAACGCCATACCGATCGTTCTTTCAAACTGAGCGGTAAGAGCCTGTTTATAGAGGGCTGCCTCACGTACGCGGGCGAGTATTTTGCGTGCCTTCTCAGCAGCGCGGACCTGCGATTCAGGTACGTCCATGTCCAGGCCGTGTTTGACGTAATCGGCTAAAAATCGGCTCAAGGGATACGCGGCATCCAAAGCATGGCTCCATGCATCCAAGCCATATGTCCTGATCAGTTGGTCGGGGTCACTGCCTTCGGGGAGAAACATAAATTGGACCGTTTTACCATCGCGCATCTCCTCAAGAACCACTGCAGAAGCTCGTAACGCAGCAGATCGGCCAGGCTTATCCCCATCAAAGGCAAATGTCACAGTATCGGCATGACTGAAAAGCCTTCTAGCCTGCGTATTTGTTAGGGCGGTCCCCATAGGGGCGACGACTCTGCAGTCTCCGGCTTGGTGAGCGGTAAGCACATCGAAATAGCCTTCAACCACGATAGCGTGACGGGCGCTGCGAATGGCCGGCTTGGCAACGTTCAATGCGTACAACTCGTTGCCTTTATGAAAAAGCTCTGTTTCAGGCGAATTCAGATACTTGGGTGTACGGTCGGGCTTTTCGATCATCGAGCGGCCTGCAAACCCAATCAAAGCGGCACTTTCGTTGTAGATTGGAATCATGATCCGGTTGCGGAATCGGTCAAAAAGACGGCCGTCTTCTGCACGGATGGCGAGTCCACTATCGATGAGTGTTTCTGGGTCGTGACGTTTCGCTAACAGCTCAACGATCCCCGTCGCGACGGTACCCAACTGGTAGGAAGTAATCGTTTCTACCGATAGCCCACGGGTGGTTGTGAGGTACTGGTGGCCGTTTGGACTGCGTTCGATCCCTCCCGCGTACAAGCGTGCAGCGTCTTGCAGGGCTTTATTGAGGGAAGCCAAGCGATTTCGGCGAATTTGCGCTTCGGCAGAATCGTCGATCTTGGATTCAGGGACTGAGATCCCTGAATCTGCCGCCACAGCTGCAACGGCTTCTTGGAAAGGGAGTTTGTGGAACTCCACCATCCACTTAATTGCATCGCCTTGCGCGGGGCACCCGAAGCACTTGTAGGTGTTCCGCTCAGCCGATACTTCAAAAGAGGGTGTTTTCTCTCCATGAAAAGGGCAGCAAGCCTTAAAGGCCTTTCCTGCCTTTTTGAGGGTTATGTCTCTTCCAATGATTCCCACCAGGTCTGCGTCCTCACGCACACGGGCAAGGAACTCATCGGTGTACCGGATGTACTTGCCCATGAATATCCTCACTGCGCCTTTGTTTGATCCAACCATTGCGAAATGGCCCGAGCGGTATTCGGAAGGGTCAGCGGAGTTTGTTCACCGTTGGTGTTCACCACTGTGGGGGTGCCCAAGAAATTCAGCTTGCGGAATATTTGGTCATTGGCCGCAACTGCTGCTTCGCCTTCGGGACAACTGACTGCGTCGAGGCGATCACCCTTAACGATTTTCTTCCAATAGTTGGCACGGTCTTCAGGCTTGGCGCAAAGCATCTGTGCAATCGCGGCGCTTGAGTCTGGCCCGCCTATTACCGATACCGGGAAAAGCTGGATGGTGTAGTCAGTAGCAAGCTTTTCAAGTTCTGGTTCAAAATTGCGGCAATGTGGGCATGACGGATCAGAGAATACGTAAACAGTCCCCTTCTCCCCCTGAGAAAGCTGTACAGCGTACTTACCAGCTTTCGTGCCTGCATTGATGGCTTGCTTAACGATTGATGGGTCAGCGGTTGGAGGAAGCCCGGGGATATTGCCAAGCTGCATATTCTGGAGGTTCTGAGCCTGTTGCGGTGGTGCCAAGCCAGGCTGCTTTGCACTTGGGTTGTAACCAGGCTGCTCATTCACCTGGCCCGGGGTACCAGATGCTTGAGAGGTGATACCGGTCATTCGGGCTGCGTACATGTTCAGGCCAAGGGCTAAAATCAAACCAAACGCCGGTAGTAACCCCCACTTAACAGCTCCTTTCACGCGGCTGAATATCACACGACGCCGCGAGAAGCGGTCGAGGGCATGTTGCATTGCCTCAAAAGCATTTCCAGCCAGCGCCTCAGTTCCGAACTCTTCAAGCAGGGACTCTTGATTTGCACCTTGGGCATAGTTGGACCAGAGCAGACGCTTTCCATCCAGGCGAACCTGAAGGCTATCGTTCAACGAGAGTGTTGTAACAGCGCGGCGCTCGCCGGTTGATCCAAAGTGGACGTGAAGAGAAGTATCGTACTGGCGAATTCTGTCGCGGTTTTTCATTGTGGTTCTCCTTGTTGGGTAACCAAACCAAGTTTGGCGAGATATTTTTCGACGCCATTTATCGCGTCTTCAATTAAAGGCTCAGTAAGGCGATAACCAACGTTTTCTGCATACTCTTCCCACTGCATCTGGGTAAAAACAGAACTCTGCTCAAGAAATGGAGCCTTGCGCAGGCCGATGTTCAAGGCATAGAAAAGACTACGGTCCATGCCCTTCAACCATCGGAACTGGGAGGAAGGCAATTTGCCGCTTTTGGACGCGAGCTTGTGCATGGCGAACAGCATCGTTCGGGGGTAGGGGTGACGGAGGAGAAATGCCTGGGCGTCAGGGTGAACCGAGTATTTTTTAAATGCCGCGTCAGTTAGACCGAGATTTGGATAACCTTTCTTCCCTTCGAACGTACCCGTGTGACAAGAGCGGTTGAGGTCGTCCAAGAGTTGCTGGGCAACGCTGATATCTTTTCCCTCTGATAGGAGGCGTGCGCCAAATACCGCGAACATGGCACGCTCCGTAGGGCTCAATTCGTTTAGTGATGCGACTGGCTTACCTAAAGATTCGATCATGAGTTGACCGCAGCGCTCGCGATCAAGCTTGTTATTAACGATAAGTCCATGCTCCAACGCCCACTCTTGTGGGTGCACAGCACTCCGATGCTCGACCGGATCATCATTTAGCAAAAGAGTCTGGGGGTTGCCGTAGTACAGGGAGGGAATAATAGCGGGGGAGTGCTTGGACATAATCCAAGGTAGAGTTTCAACCGTAACCTTTCGGCGCGTCTTGTTCATCGGGTGACGGTGAGCGGTAAGAAAGCCACGGACGATGATTACAAGCGGAATGATAATGTAGAAATACCCAGCTTTGTTGAGCATGCTCAAAAGCTCGGGGAAAGTAACTTTCGAAGGGTACATGGCCATGCTTGCGGCCTGAGCCCGCCACTCCCTAATTGCTTCAGGCATAAATGGCCAATCGAACATGGCAAGCTGGTACCAAACCCATTTCAAGGCCCAATAGCTGATAGTTCCGTGCCACCGATGCCAAAACATCCATCCGAATGCGATTGGTAGAGCGATCAATACAATCCACACAACCCCCATACCCTCGGATTGATTTTGTCCATGCCTAGCCATAAATCCTCCTAGAACTTGAGCGAGTTGTTGTAAACGCGCTGGATGTACGGGTATTTGTACTTCGGTGTCCTGGAGTGGTAATGCCCAACCCCATCCCAAAAGCTGCCATTTGCCTGATTTATCTCGTAGCGCAAAATGTATGCAGCGGCGCGCGCAGACCAGCAAAAGTTCTTCGTGATCATCTGAGGTGAAACGCCGAATTCGCCCTGTAATTTCTGGGCCCACACGGTGTTGATCTGAAAAGGACCGTGGTCGACCGTACCATTTGTATTTGGGCTCAAAGTCCCGGTACTGCCTCCCTCTGTCATCCAAAGCGCGATCATTACCCTTAGGGGCAAACTGTAATCTCGCGCCGCTTCAACCATACAGACCGGTACAGGCGGCTCAGCCACTGGTAATGGAATCATCGTTTCGTCCTTTCTCGATCCCTAGCAATGGGCTATAATTTTCCGTATGGTAGCCATTCTACGGAATCAAGGCAAGTTGAATCAGCCTTATGCAAATCCGCCAAATTGCGGATTTCAGCCTCGTTCAGGAAGGAGTTTTTAATGGAAAGGGTATTGTGGATTGCTGAGAAAGAATCTCAGCTTTCTCAGGGTATTTATTCGGCCATCCCGGGCACCACCGAAGATCGAGGACCAGGCTGGGCACGCAGAGGCGAGCAGTGGTTTATCTGGCTTGATGGCCATGCGTTTCAACAAGCTCCACCAGATCACTACCTTCCTGACAATGTGCCTTTGACGACTGGTAATAAAAAGGTCTGGCGGATGGCTGATTTGCCCATCATCCCGGCAGTTAGGGCTTGGAAGCTTTTACCAGACCCTCGCAAGAAGCCTCGTATCGCGAAGCTTAAAGAGTTATTGCAGTGGTGTGATGTAGTTCACCACCTCGGAGATCCGGACGAAGAGGGACAGTGCCTCGTTGATGAAGCGCTTGAGTATTTTCAGTTCGATAAGCCTGTGCGGAGGGTGCTGATCAACGACTACAATGCCAATAAAATCAAAGAGTCGCTCGCCAATATCCGTGAAAACACTGAGCCATTGTTCACAGGCTGGAGACGGTGGGGGTTGGCTCGTAGTCGCTACGATTGGTTGCTGGGCATGAATGGCACCCGAGCAATGACCTTGCGTGGCCGTGAAGTTGGGCAGCAGGGGTTACTGCCGGTTGGGAGCGTACAGACGCCACTGCTCTATATAGCCAGGGAGCGCGACAGGCTGATAGAAGAATTCCTGCCTCATGCCTATCAAGTAGTTACTGTGCAACTGCAACCAGATGAAGGAACGTCCTTTCAAGCTCGGTGGACACCTCGGTCAGATCAGTCTGGCCTGGATGGAGATGGACGTGTAGTAGACTCTAGAGTGGCACAATCAATTGCAGAACGGATGAAGGGCCGTAATGGCTCTGTTACCCAATGCGCTGTCACCGACAAAAGCAAGAAACCCCCACTACCGCTCTCAATGAACGAGCTGCAGATGGAAGGTTTCAGCCGGTATGATTATTCCGCTCAGGAAGTCATGGACGCAGCTCAGAAGCTGTATGACACATACAAAGTCATGACATATCCAAGGACGGATGTCCGGTACCTATCAGAAGCCCATCACGATGAAGCTGCTGCAGTGATCGCGGCTGTACTGCAAATTCGGCCTGACCTGAACCAAATCGCTGACCTCATTGATCCCTCCCATAAATCAGCAGCCTTCAATGATGCGAAAGTTCGCACGCCGACCGGCGAGCCGACTCCCCACCACGGGATAGTGCCTTCCATTCCGGAAAAAATGGTGAGCCCGGCAGAGTGGACAGAGTGTGAGCGAAACGTTTACGAGCTGGTCATTCGTGCATACCTGGCCCAATTTGCGAGCTACTACACATACCGGGCAGCATCTCTGCAGGTGGATATAGAGGGTGAAACTTTCTCGGCCAGCGGAACCACACCAGTGCAAATGGGTTGGAAAGCAATCTATCAAGAGCCGCCACCTTTGGACGGGGCAGAAGCTACAGAAGACAACCTTCCCACACTGACGCTACCTATGCTGAATGAGGGGGACAATGTTGCGTGCTTGTCTTGCGAACAAGTTGAGCACATGACCACGCCACCACCACGCCTCGATGACAATATGCTGCTGGATGCGATGAAGAACGTGCACAGGTACGTGGTCGATCCGGAACTTCGTAAACTGCTCAAAGAGGGGGAGGGGATAGGAACAACCTCGACACGTGCTGGCATTATTGCGGACATGAAAAAGCGTGAACTTTTCATACCTGCGCCGAAGGGCAAGAAAAAGCTCATGACAAGTGCGCAGGCCAGAAACCTCATCGACGCTCTACCGATGAAGGTGAAAGATCCTGCACAGGCGGGATACTTCAAGCAATCACTGGATCAGGTTGCAAGTGGCACACTCACTCATGCAGCCTTCATGGAGTATGCCGAGAGCTTCGTTCGTGACGTCGTTGAAGTTGCGAAAGTCGCTGAAATGTCAGCCCTACCACCTGCACCTGGTGAACAAATCCCTTGCCCCAACTGCGCAGGCGAACTACAAAACAAAGGTAAGCTTACTGCTTGCAGTCAGTGCAAATTTGTTCTTTGGCACGAAGCATTCGGTAAGCTGCTCGGAGCAAAGGATATTGAATCATTATTAAAAAAAGGTGAAACGCGCACTCTTCAAAATCTAGTGGGGCGTGAGAAGCAAAAGAAATTCTCGGCGCGTCTATCCCTGGATCGCATTACTGGAAAAACAAAGCCCCTATTTGATCAACCCGTAGTATCAACTTCTAAGGTGCAACCAGTAATTGCACCGCTTAACTGCCCTCGATGCCAGACTACTCTTGCCCTCACTGGGAGAATACTAGAATGCCCTTCGTGTCAATTCAAATTGTTTTCAGAATTGCTTGGCAGAACATTGAATGACGCTGAATTAAAAGCATTAGTTACAGATGGTATAACCGAAAATCTGAGCGGATTCACGAGCCAAAAAACCAAAAGAGCTTTTTCTGCAAAACTCAAATTGAATAGAGAAAGCTGGAAGGTGGAGTTCGAGTTTGAAAAGAAAGGTGCTGACCGTGCCTAAGTCCAAACATCCAAATCGACCACCTAGCTGGTGAGTAAGGAGCAATACATGTTTATACGTCTATTCCCTTTAGTTCTCGCTATTCTGATTGCAGGTTGCGATATGTCAGAAAAATCGCATGAACAAGAAGGTGTTCAGCGACAGCTAATTCAAGGTATGCACGCAGAATTCTTCAAAGTCACTGATGGGAAAACCAGCTGGTTTGAAGTTTCTATATCGGTCGACAGCAGTAAAACATTCAGGATGCCTGTTTTTTTCTCTCAGAATGGGAAGCTCGTCAAAGTTACTGATTCACAGGCTCAATCAATTTTTGACAGCTGGCTCAAAGAGCGCGCAAAAAATATTGCTGCATTCGGCTCGCTTGATGAGCAGAGTGGCATGAATGATCCATTCCTTGCGCTCGATGTGAAACGCTGGGAGAAGAAATGATGTTTAACGAAGATGACATGAAGTTTGTTCCTGCGTATTACGCAGCGAATGGAAAAGGAAAACTTGTACCCTTCATCGTGTCCTTGATGATGCTAGACGATCAGAATAAGCCTGCATTACCACCGGCCGTTACAGCCTCGATAGACAGAACCCTAAGCATCACCGGTACAGAAGGGGTGGCTTTCGCAAACGTCTACAACATCGAACGGCTTGAAGTGGTTGTACCGGCTCATATTGACCGGGCAATGAATATTCCAAGGGCTCTGGTGCTATTCCGTTGCGAAAGCCCTGAGACAGCCGAAAACCTGATGGGGGTTATGAATGAGGCCTACACACTTACGTTGGTCAAGGATCAGGGGGGCAAGCCTGATGAATAGTCAGAGGATTTGGCGTACAACCGTAGGGAGCGGCAGTTTACTAATCGGCCTTTCCTATGCAGTGTTGTCAGTCCGCCACGGGTTCAGTGTCGCCGGCGAACTGGTACACGCAGCTCTTTTTTTCGCAGCCGGTATTGCTCTGATTTGTCACACAGTTAAGCCACAGCGTGAGGGTTCGCAAATGCCAGGTCCATTGACTAGCCAGCAAGTCGCCGAATACGAATGCGCGATGGAAACCATCGGAAACGCACTCGCAGTACGATCTCAGGCAATCCATGAAGAGAGGGCCAAACCTGAGCCCAACAAAGAGCGCCTGGATCAATTGCGTCAGGAGCAAGCTGACATTGTTATTGAGAGAAGCAGAATTTCGATAGATGACGTAGACACCGTGCGCCGTGTCATTGCGAATTATGGCGCACAGGTACGGGCTCAGATTTAAGGACTGACCATGGATGATCAGAACATGGGTATGAGCGTTGATGAGGCACAAGAGGTCGTTGATCGCTTCTTGGCCGACTACAATGGAAATATCCCCCTGAGGAGTATTGTCAGGGCGAAACAGGAGGACATATATGGGCCGCAAGCATCTCGCGAAAAAATCGGAATCCGAATTGACGGAGCGTACCATCCAGGAAGTGGACTCATTGCCATTGTCGCTTCCAATATGGGTGACGAAGGGGCCATCCTCCGAACCTTGCGCCACGAGCTCCTCGGACATTATGGGCTCAACACCTTCAATCCCGAAGAAAAAAGGGCGCTCTTGGCTCGCGTTCTTGAAACGCGCAACGAACCAACGCTAAACCATATCTGGGCTTATGTTGACCGTAATTATGGTGACAAGAGTGAAATGTACCGGGCTGAGGAAGTATTTGCGTTCGTAGCCGAAGACGAACGATCGTTCCTAGGGTTGGCCTGGGACAGAACACGCGCAGCCATACAGAAAGTACTCAAAGTGACGGGGCTCGTCGACGACAAGTCCCTCACGATTCATGAGCTGCGTTTCGATGCCCTGGCCATCGCTAAAGGAATCAAAGCCGGCGAGAGGCTTCAACAGACATTCCCTAAAGACGATCAGTCTCAATTCAGGCTCGAAGAAGATGAGCATTGCCTTATTTTCGAGGATATCGCTAAGCACGCAATGATGCTGAGCAAACCAGTCCAGCAGCCGGTGGCAATCATCCTTGGTGGTCAACCTGGTGCTGGAAAAGCTGCACTCAGCAACTATGCAACCGCCGAGCTAGGTGGGAATGCAGTCAAAATTGATGCTGATGAACTGCGCAAGTATCACCCCCATCTCTTAAAGCTCATGCGCGAAAACGACCGCAGTGCAGCAGATCTGACACACCGTGATGCTGCAGGCTGGGCGGTGAAGCTTACAAACCTCGCAATTAAACAGCACCGGAACCTGGTTATCGATGGAACGATGCGCGATCCAGATAGCCTGGCCAAGCTCTGCAGCAAACTTCAATCCGCAGGATACCGCGTCGACGCCCGGGTACTGGCCGTCAATGACCTGGTGAGCTGTTTAAGCATCCACCATAGGTACGAGCTGCAGCACGAGGCTAATGGCTTTGGCCGTTGGTCCAACCGGGTCAACCACGACCTAGCCTTTGTCGGACTTCCCGTCACTGTTGACCGATTAGAAACCGGCAACTTGGTCGACCGAATGCACGTGACGAACCGCAGCGGTACAGACATTTATGATAACACCCGTATGGCTGCTGGCTGGCAGCAAACCCCCGTTCAAGGCCGATTGCGTGTAGACACTGAGCGTTCGAGAGCCTGGACGCAGGCCGAGCGTTCGTCCTTCGAGCTGACCCTTGATCTCGTGCAATCCAAAATGCATCGCCGTCATGCCGGTGAGGGGGATCTCGCGGAGCTTGCAGCTATCCGCGCGGACTACAACAGCACACTCACACCCTCCGTTCGCACCAATCTCACAAACCAAGTCAAACCACGATAAAACCATCAGTAGGGAATGTCATGAAAACAGACGAAACACTACCCAACCAAACTGTCACCTGGGCCAACCTCAGCGGTGTCGTTGAAGAGTTTTCAGACTGGCAGCTACGCACTGATCGGAAGTTTTCTGATGAACACACCGAGCTTCTGGCTTACCTGATGGACCAGTTGCAAGCGGAAAGCGAATCACTGACTGGCAGTCCACTTAACCATCCGGTACTCGGGCTGATCAGCCACATGAGCAGTAAAAATAATCGGATGAGGGAGCTTTTGTTCGCCTACCTCGCGATTGTGCTGTCTCAAGATCTTGAACCCGCCCGAAGGCTTACTGCTGGACAGCGACTACAGCTCTATCTACACCCGGAATATGTGACTGCGACCTGCTGCTACGGCGCCTCTTACAACGCTTAAATCCTCACTGAATTCGCGGACGGTCACCCTCAAATACCGGTAAGAATTGTACTCTGTTACGCATTTTGTATAATGACTATGATACGAACTAATCGGAGTGTTATACGATGCGTAGGAAAAGGCCGTCCAACGATCAAACCCAGTTGGGCTTTGATTTCGCCTTTCAAGAAACCGTAGACGCAATAGAAACCCTCGAAGCCGGTCTCAACATCGATGACGAACAAGGAGAGCACCATGATCACAAACCAAACCCAACCGTTGGAAATCGCAACCCGGGAACTGCGCCCGGAAACGATCAAGGCCATTCGTCAGTCTCCATCCTTCGGTCCACAGTCTTGGAAAATTCTGGATCGTTGGGCATTCAACAACCCGACGCAATTGAAGCAACTGGAGAGCGAGGGGGAACTGGTACTGTTGGGGAAAGTCTTGGAACAGCAGCGCTTGGAGCTGGAAGCACTGCACAGCCTTCCAACGGAGCACAAGGCCGGCCTGACCGAGCACGAAGTGCTGGTCCTGCAGGAAGTGAATACCGAGCTTTAACACCTACCAATTACACGATCAGTGCCGCCGACTCGCTGGGTTCGGGTGGAGCAAAAAGCAAGTTTCGGGAAAACGTAGCAGCGATCCATCTTCTGCAACACCTACGTGAGGAGAAGCGTGCAGCGGCACCCGAAGAACAGGCAATTCTGGTCAAATATGTTGGCTGGGGCGGCTTGCCTCAAGCCTTCGATCATCGCAACCAGGCATGGCAGCGTGAGTACCAGGAACTGGGCGCGCTTCTAAGCCAGGATGAATTTGAGAAAGCTCGACGCTCAACTCAAGATGCCCATTACACATCGGCTGTAGTCATTGGTGGGATCTACGAAGGCATGCAGCGGCTGGGATTCCCGGGCGGGAAGATCTTCGAACCAGCAGCCGGCACTGGAAACTTTATTGGCTTGATGCCCGAAGCCCTTCGGAAAGAAAGCCTGTTCACAGCTGTGGAGCTAGATCCTCTGACCGCTGAGATAGGGAAGCACCTTTACCCCACCGCCACCTATCTAAACCGCGGCCTGCAGGATGTAGTTGTTCCAAGCGGATACTTTGACGCTTGCGTGGCCAATCCTCCATTTGGCTCGCAATCGCTTTACGATCCCCACCACCGCGAACTTAGTGGATTCTCCATCCACAACTACTTTCTCGCAAAATCTCTCGACAAGCTCAAACCAGGCGGCGTAATGGGGGTTGTCGTCAGCCGCTACTTTCTGGATGCAGCGAACGGCAAAGCTCGTGAGCACATCGCTGAACAGTCGCACTTCCTTGGCGCAATTCGGTTGCCAAACACTGCTTTCAAAGAGAATGCGCTGACAGAAGTCACGACCGACATTGTGTTTTTCCAGAAAGCGCTACCAGGTGAGGAAACTGACAAGCGCTGGGTAGATGTCGGCGATATACGAGACCGTGAGACAGGTGCCCCCATCACCATCAACCAGTACTTCATTGAAAACCCGGGGCAAATGGCCGGTCGCATGGTCATTTCTCGAAACATGCATCGAGACACTGCTGATTTGATCGCGGAGCCTGGTCGAGATCTGGCCTCTGAGATCTCCGTTCGGTTGGAAGCACTACCTCGTGACGTTTACAGGGCCAATCCGTCTCCGGCCACGATTGAAGCAGAAGATGAAAAGCCTGAGCTGGTCCTTCCTGAGAACCTTAAAGTCGGTTCTTACTTCATTACCGAAGCGGGGCTAATCGCTCGACGCCTTCCTGACCAGTTGGCCAAGACTGATTATCAACTGATCACACCCAAAAACGAACGTGCAGGCGACCGCATCAAGGGAATGATTGAGGTCAGGAGCGCTCTTCGGATTTTGATGGCTGCGGAACAATCTGAGGATCTTAAAAGTGACCTAGATCTGCACCGCGCTCGACTCAACACGGTTTACGATCGGTTCATTCGCAAGCATGGCCATATCAGCAGCCAGGCTAACCGTTTGGCCATGTGCGACGATCCTGAATATCCACTGTTGAATGCACTGGAAAGCAATTACGACCGGGGCATTTCTGCTGACATGGCCCGTAAACACGAGGTGGCCGCACGACCACCAAACGCTGATAAAGCTTCCATTTTCAGCCGTCGGGTGATGACGCCTCGACAGGAAGTCCGGCACGTAGACTCAGCGAAGGATGCCTTAGTCGTGTCTATGAACCAGGTCGGCCGTGTGGACCTGGAACGCATGGTGCGCCTATGCGGTCGATCCGAAGAAGACATCATTGCTGACCTTCGTGGTTTGATTTATTTCAATCCAGGTAAAGATCGCTGGGAAACAGCGGACCAGTATTTAACCGGAAACGTGAAAGCTAAGCTTCGTGGTGCCATCAAGGCTGCAGAGCAAGACCCACGCTTTTCGCATAACGTTGACGCCTTACGTCCGGTTCAACCTGCCGACATCGATCCTGTCGATATCTCCGTCCAGCTGGGCTCAACCTGGGTACCAGATACCACCGTCGACAAATTCGTGGTGCACCTCCTTGGTGATGTACATCGACGGATCAGCTACCAGGCCGCGCTCGGGAAATGGATTGCTGATATTGGTCAGGGCGATAACACCACTTGTCGTGTGACTTGGGGTACCGAGGCGTACCCGGCAAACAAACTGATTGAAGCGGTACTGACCAACCGATCAATTCAGGTTAAAACCGAAGTTGGCCGTGATGAACGCGGCCAGCCCATCATGCAGGTAGACGAAACGCAAACCGCTGCAGCGAACCAGAAGGCGGATGAATTACGCCAGGCATTTGTAGACTGGATCTGGGAGGACAAAGAACAGCGAGTGGAGCTGGCCAGGCTTTACAACGACCGGTTCAATACCAACATTCCATCGCGGTACAACGGATCTCACCTCCAGTTGCCTGGTGCATCACTCGATATCACGCTGCGTCCACATCAGAAAGATGGGATCTGGCGAGGCATTCAAGACGGTACAGCGTTATTCGATCACGTCGTCGGCGCCGGCAAGACGCTGGTGTGCGTTGGGACCGTAAGCGGGGCTAGATTTCCGGTTGATCGATCCTGATTCTGACGACTTCATAGGCAGTAAGGTGAATGCCTGTGTGGAGAACGTACACCGCATCTGGGAGGCCTGGGACGCCCGACAAGGCACACAGTTGGTATTTTGCGACCTTTCTACTCCTAAAAGAAAAAAGCGACAGGAAACCACTCCAGAAGCCTCCCAAGATGACGATGAGGACGGAGATGTCATCTCTATGGACGAAATTTTGGCTGGTAGCGCATCCTTTAGCGTGTATGAGGAGATCCGAACCAAGCTCATCAACAAAGGCGTACCGGCGGATCAGGTGAGATTCATCCATGAAGCCAATACCGACCTGCAGAAGTCGAAACTCTTCGACGAAATGAACCGCGGCGAGATTCGGGTTCTGCTTGGCTCCACTACTAAGATGGGTGCAGGAACCAACGTCCAGCGCAGACTGGTTGCACTCCACCACGTCGACGCACCTTGGCGACCAAGCGATCTTGAGCAACGTGATGGTCGTATCGAGCGACAGGGCAACATGTTTTATGAGCAGGATCCAGACGGTTTTGAGATCGAGATCCTGCGATATGCAACTAAACAGACCTACGACAGCAGGATGTGGCAGACAATCGAGTACAAGGCTGCCGGCATCGAGCAATTCCGGAAAGGGGATGGCCTTCAGCGTGTCATAGACGACGTGGCCAGTGAAGCTGCGAACGCTGCAGAGATGAAAGCCGCTGCGACCGGCAATCCGCTTATTTTTCTCCAGGTCAAGCTCGCTGCTGACCTAAAGAAAGTTGAAGCGTTGTTCTCCAACTTCAAACGGAACCAACACGCCCTTGACAGCCGAATTGCATGGCTTGAGGAAGCAGATATACGTGCTGACAGATCGGTCGCACGTTGGAACGGCGAGATCGCGAATCGCAATGCCGGCACTGGTACAAGTTTCGTGTTCAAAACAACAGCAAAGACTTACGGTGAGGACAATAAAGATCAGCTCCTGGGCGCAATCCTGGGCAGCATGAAGGTAGCTGTTGACCGTAAGGCAGAGGACACTTTCCAACGTGCGGCAATCATTCGTGTGGGCACCTACAGGGGGTTTGAGATTGATGTCTCCTGCAACCGGCACAAGATTCAGTTCACGCTTACAGGCAACGATTCGTACGAACCAGATAACCTGATATATCGGACCGACGACAAGTTCAGCCTGCCAGGCTTCATCAACCGCATAGATAATTTCCTTGACCGGTTTGAAGGGTGGCGCACTGACGCTGAAAATTCGAGGACCAGTGAAAGGGATGAGTTGACCAAGGCCAAAATAGAGAAAGGGAAGCCATTCCAGCAGCAAAGCCGTTTGGAAAACCTCAGGGATGACTCACGTGATGTGATGACAGAGCTCAAGCTGATGCAAGCTGACGATAACCACATCTCGACTTGGACACCCAAGTCGACGGTTCTGCAGGCCAACGCTGCACCAGAAGCGAAAAAGATGCGCGCTTAAACAAAAAAACCCCACTCCAAGGAGGAGTGGGGTTTGTGCGGACACTTTGTGTTAAATGAGCTGTTCCTGATCGATCTGATCGGGTTCAACAAGGTGCTTAAACGGCGCTGTGAGCGTCATGTGTGTGCCGGTACTAAAAAACGTGCTGACCTGTACGTGACAATCAGGGGTATGGCATTCCGCGAGATAGATCGATTTTTCTATATCGACGTAACCAACATGGATCATGACTTCGCCATGTAACGGGCATTTACCAATCTCCAACCGCGCCAAACGCTCATGTTGCTCGCTCCATTGGACATAACGATCTGGATAGAGGTAATGCAGAACATCGTCAAAATTAGTTTTGCAGTAGTCCAGCAAGGCGCTTTTGGTTGAGTACGCAGGACTTACGAAATTCAGAAAGTCCTGTTGGTTTGGCTGCTCCCGAGCCAGTACGTACACCCCTTTGTCCACCTTGAAAACATCTACATCGAAATCAATGCGCAAAGCGGTGATGTCTGCTTTTAACTGCTTCATGCTTCAACTCCCTGTATTTCGTGGACGCGAAAATAGGCGTCCTTCTGCGTCCTCGGCCCCGGTGCTAGACCGGGGTTTTATGTGTACCTGGTGCTTTGGGATTTTCCTCGGTTGCCACCTGGTTACTTCCAGATGTCATTCCAAAATGCCGAGTCCGTCGAACCAGAGCTCTTAGTGTTCTGCACTGACGGACCGCTGATGTGAGTGTCGCCGCTTCCGATAACAGTCCCCATTCCAGTGTCGTTGACGCCGGTTCCATTGACTGCGTCGGTTACAGCACCGTTCACTTCAGACATGACACCATTAATTTCGCCCTGCACTTGGGATACCACACCGCGCACTTGAGAACTCGCGATTGAACACACCTTGTCTTTAATCATCTGCCAGATTGCAGAAAGATCCGGAAAGGCCGTTGTGCCGAAAATGCCGGTGATACCACCGATACATTTCCCCAAGATATCCGACGATAATTTCTCTGCTGTTTCGGTTGAGTCAGCAGCGTCCTGGTCACGAGCTAGACCTGCTTCGCCACCGCGCATTGCTGCTTCACCGCTGCGACAAGTAGCTGCATGTACGCCAACGGAAGAACACATAAGAAGCACAACAAGTAGTGTGCGAGTGAGTGATTTCATTACAGGTCCTCTCGTGACCAGGAAGCGGGCAAGCATTAAGCTCGGACTCGTTTTGTAGTAGGTAGCACTGCGGGGGTTGCCTTGTTTACGGGAGCAGCGCCCAGTGCTTCATCTTTTGGGGAGGAGGTAGGTTTCTCGCGTTCCTTGCGAGCCTCAAGGAACCCCAGCTTCTTGTGGAGATCCTCATCGGCATGTTTAGTCACCTTCGACCTAACAATGGTCCCTCCGACGTTGAAGAGGACCTCATCAAAATGGACGTCCTTACCGTCACCGCGGCGATTCACGGCATTGCCGTACCCGATTTGGGTCCACTTCGTTTCATCACCAGCGCCTGTAATGCTCGGTTCTGAAAGGGTAATGAAGTTGGGTTTTATCTCGCCTGTCTTTGGGTCTGGATGGCGTTCATTTATGAAAGCAAGAACCTGGTGCTTGATCCCGCCGACCTTCACAAAACCCTGCAAGTAATCACCTTTACCTTGGTAGAGCAGGACCGTGGTATCGAATGAGTCATCATTGAGTTTGGAAACACCACGCAGAATGAGTTTGGGTTCTTTCTCAGTATTGGAGTCTGACTCAGCCATATCGGCCTCCTTTGGATTGAGTTCAATCACACCGTCTGTGCTAGGGGATCTGCTTGCCGCGTCGCGCTCGCGCAACTGTGTGTTGTCGCCACTGACAAAACCATTGGACTCATCGTTCTGCGTGGCCATTGATGCCTGTTTCTCAATCCACACCAGTTCATCGATAGGCGCAGGCATTTGACGGCCAGACTTGTCGAACCAGATGATTTGATCCAGCTTGGGCTCCGTCCCAAGAATCTGAAGATCAGCCTCCATCTCCTCCAAAGACTTGCCCCAAGACTCGATGGCGATTCGTTGAACTGTCCACCAGGAATGGGCTTCGACAGGGACCAGATTATCTGCGTACTGCAGTTCCCGCTCAGAGAAGGGAACGCTTGAACTATCACTTGGGACCGCAGGTTCGTTGCTGATAAAGGGTAGGCATTCATGCGCTCCCGATAATTCAGTTACGGAGGGCTGCGAAAAGCGGCTGAGGTCGATTTCTGCTGGCTCACCGTTGTGGGTGAAGTACAGAGGCGATGCCGAATTAAGATGTTGCTCAGCAAGCGCATTGACCGGGTGCTCAACATCATCCGGAATGGCCGGCTGAGGCGCGTAACGGGTCAGATCAATCTCGGCTGGCTCACCATTGTGAATGAATTGCAACGGCTGCTCAGTCAGCGGAAGCTCTGATTCGATAGCTTTTTCTTCGACGTCAGCGACTGGTTCGACTGAAGGCTGGACCGATTCAGAAAACCCATCATTAACCGCATGGTGATCGTTGTTACTTTCAAGGGTTTGCCGGTGTTTTTCGAGTGATGACATGTATTGGCGATCGACTTCTTCAATACCTGCGATAACTGCGTCCAAATCGCCTATAGATAAGGCTTCTTGGATGAGAGCTTCGGCGTCGATCTCTGCCAAAGGGATCGCACCATATTTGCTTTCAGCATCAGTCAGTATCTCCTTTGCAACTGAGTACCCCTCAGAATCCGCAAGCTGCTTTTGGAAATGACTATTGTACCGTCCAAATTCAGACTCAAATGAAGCTGCGAACGCAGTCCTGTAAGGCATCTGAGCCATCAGTTTTTCGATAGTGGAAAAACCTTCAGCTGTGGTCTCAACTCCGTTGAGTAGTAGGACAGCATGATCCTCGCCACGCATAGAAAGCATTTTCGGATGGGTATCAAACGTTTCCGCAGGTATACCTATATCGTCCAGCCATTTGGCATCATGTGCCTTGATTGCAGATTCGCCATGCTCCAGTGGGGTAGGAATTTTTACATCAACCGATGCCGTGCCTATCACATCAATACCCCACTCATTACGGTGGGTTTTCCGTTCTTCATAGCTAAGAACTTGTCCTGATTTATCTCGGACAGGCACCTCAATCATCACGTCCTTGCGACCGAGGTTCTTAAGCTCCACTTGATCGCCACGGTTTACGCTCTGTTCTTCGATTACTCGCTCCAGATCCACACCCCAAGTGGTCCTCGATTCACCGTCGGAATTTTTGAGCGTGACGTAGAAGCTGCGGCTGTTTGAGATATCGAACTGATAAGGCGCAGAGCCAAACTCTAAGACTTCCCCCTGATAATGATTGACTGGTTCAGGTGCGGGCGCTTCAGCGGCAGGGGCATCAGCTGGTGGAGCTGATTCTGCTAAGTCTGATGTTCCTGCCTGGGATGACTGCTTGCTCGTGGCCGTTGAACCAGGTGCTGGGGCTGAGGCCTGTCCGGAAGATGCATCCCCGATAGGTGCTAGCCCCATCAACTCGCGGCGCAGTGCATCTTGAGCTGAATTCTTCAGTTCAACCTGCACGTTATGTTTGATCATTACCTCAAGAGCCCGGCGCTTAAATTCGTCTGAGCCAGTCAACTCTATGGATCCGAATTTTTGCTTTGCCATATGAAGCGCTGCAAGAATCGCCATCTCGTCATCCTGCGCGGACGCCTCCATGAGGATCTGCTGCCCGTGATCAACAAAAATTGGCTTTTCTTTGAGAAGGTAGAGAACGCTGCCATCACGTTGCTCCCGGTAGGTAATTTCTTTCAGCAGTTCACTGAGGATTACTCCAGGATCAGTTTGCGGGGGCTCCTCACCAGGGGCAGAAGCCGAACTGAACCCATTAATCGATTTAGCTACCTCAGAAAGCGAAATAATTTCGTTGTAAACCTCCCGGTGTAGTTCCTTTAGTAATTCCGCATATGTATCGTATGCAAAAACATTGCGATGCAATGCAGCGGCAGCATTTTCTGCTGTACTAGGATCTACTGAGCGCCAAGACGTGATGTCAGCGACGACCCAGTGCCTGAGTAAGGTATCGGGAATTGTGGAGGTTTCACCGTCAGCGTGGCTGCTCTGAAGCCATGTCTGATACGCCTCTGCACGATGCTGAATAGCGGCACCCGGAGTAGATTCCATCGCCGTCTGCGGCGAACTATGTTTTTCGTACACCGCGTGGTGAAACGCTTGCAATAAAGCTTCAGATTCAACGCTCATGGGCGCTCCTGCCTCGGTGGAGGTGATGGGGAGTCCTTTGCCCGCTTCGCCGGAAGCTAAGCTTGAGATTGCGAGCTTCCCATGGGTTGCTTTCGGGCTGGACCGCGGCTGTTTAAATTTCGTATTGTGTATACTATTCAAAATAACACAGTTTTGGAAGAACGGTGTATAGAGGCCGAGGCAGGCGCTTTACAGCTTCATTCGAGGGGAGCAAATGTCTATCGACACTAATGAGATTCACCCGATCTGTGGGACAGATTTAGAGCGGTGGCGGATCGAGAATGGTCTGACCAAAGTCGCAGCAGCGGATGCTTTTGGCCTACAAAAGGCCAAATGGGAGGAATTGACAAATCCTGAACATTCAGCAGAGCAAATTAGCGATCCTGTTATCGCAATGCTTCTGCATCTTTATCGTCAACATCCAGAATCGTCACCTGTTCAACCACCTCTGGATATCAAAGAGTTTTATGAATTTTTAGGATTACAGGATTCTCCGCAAGATCGAGACGCATTCGCGACTATGATCGGAAGATCACCACCCTCGGTTTATCGTTTAATGTTGCATGATGGGAAACCTGGTAGGCCGGTGATGAGATGGATCGAAGCGCTTAAAAGACTTGCGCTCACACCAAAGCAATGCAAACGCTTGATGCAGGATGTAGCAAGCAACGTAGGAGATCGCCAGAAGGTTGAAAAGGTCTTGATTCAGGGTTGGTCAAAACAAGGTGGCGCAGGTGAGCACGAGTGATAAGCCAGACTCACATATTATTGAGTTATCGAGCGTATATTTTTTCTCTGGGCCGGCCCCGAGAGCAATTGCTCTCAGGGATTGTGGCGTGCCCACTGACGCCCCGATTTCGGGAGCTTTTCCAGCACTTTACGGTTATCAAAGCAAGCAAGATGGTTTCATGGCTGCACGAGCATACGCGGACAAAAACAGGCTCCAATTCACGGTTGTTGATTTCCTAGTTGAACTGGATCAAAAACAGAACCCGAATATGATGCGGCCCGATGACATTCCGAAACACGATTTTATATCGTTCGCCAGAATGTCCAGAAGCATGATGGATAACATCCAAGCAGTGCTTCATGAGCGCCTTGCCAGTGAAGGGATTACCCCAAGTAAACTGGAGCTGGCCAAACCCCATTTATTGCTACAGCAACGACCGGATTTAGTGTCATCCCTAATTGAAGCCCCGGGGTGGGAGCATATGAAGGTGATTGCCTATCCAGCTAAACTAACTATTCGCGAAAAGCCTTTGACCGTGGGTATCGTCCCCCACTCTCATTGGGACTCGATCAAAGAGGCTTCATGCCGGCTGAATCCAGGTATCCGAATTACTCTGGAACCGCCGAATCCAAGCCAGGTGGATTCCGCTAGCGCATCGGTCGGCTCTCCGTCATTGAAAGATAGAGCCCCCCGGAGCAGGTGATATAAGTCCCCCACCCATTACAATAAAAAAAACCGCCCCAAAGAAGGGCGGTTTTTTTTAATCTCGAAAACGCTTCCTGAACCACCAGGGACGGGCGTAGATGATTCCTCCACGTAAAAACCCCAGCAGCTTGTTCCAGCAAACACTCAGGGTCCACCCGAGCTTGGCCAAAATCCCAAACATAATGATCACGCATACGGCCATATAGAACGTCGTCCAGCTCGGAAAATACATCCAACCGAACAACGGCAAGTACGCTGGAACCGGAATGCCAAATGCGGTCAAGGGTTCTGAGGCGGCTCTCCAACTGGAAGGCATATGTCTAATTCTCCTGCGCGCTTAGCGAGCGTTTTCTGAACTCTTTCATACCTGCAATGCCGATAAATTCGTCCTTCAGGATCTTTCCGTCTAGGAACAGCTTCCAAGCTTTGTCATCTAGAGTGGCTTCGGCCACCTCAAGCTTGGTGCGAATCAACATTGCCCATTCGTTATAGGGAAGGCTCTGCATCTCAGATCTGAATTCACGATCAAAGACCAGGTACTCACGGATCGCAGCGCGCTTACCATCAGTCGTTTTAAGCAGTCTTTGCACAATAATCACCCGCAACGCACCAGCGAGCCGCGAGGCAATCCCCGACTGTTGTTCGGGGGGGTAGGTCTGGATTGCCCGGTTAATCGTTTCTGCTACCGATTCAGTGTGCATAGTGGCGTAACACGTGTGGCCTGAGAGGCTAGCCTCAACCATTGCCTCGATAGACACACGGTCCCGCGCCTCACCGATACCAATGATGCTGGGTTTTCTTCGAACGGCATTACGCATAGCTTTAGGGAAGTCGGCAATATCGCGTCCAATTTGTGACTGGGCCGGTTGAGGCCCTTTCCAGTGAGCCCCCCCAAGCACAAACTCAATGGGGTCATCAAATGTGATTACCTTGCGATCAGGCATCACAGTCCCGATGTGCCCATACACGCCTGCTTGCAACGTTGTTTTTCCAGAACCTGTGGGCCCACAGACAATGACTAATCCAGACTCAGGAAAAAGCTCCTCGAAAAGATCAGGGTCAATATCCATTTTATGGATGTCCGGCAGATCAACCGGAATCACTCGCATGGTGATCGAATACGCTTCATCCAGGTTGCCGATTCGCGCCTGAACGAAGTTGGTACGAAAACGTAGCATCATGCCGCGCTCAAGCCCGATATCGCTTCCAGTAACTTCCAAAGGCCGGTCTACGCCTTCATCGCCACGCTTGATGAGGCTCTCTATCTCAGGGGACCACAGTGACGCAATCAGAACCGAAAGCTGCCCTTGTTTCACAGTAGAAACTGACGCTTTTAACTGCCTGCCATGCAGCTCGGCCCAAATGTAGTCGCCGCCTTGCACCAAGATGTCTGATACACCTTGATCCGCGCAGTACTTGAGGAATCTTCGGAAACTATGTGGACCGAGATCACCCTCAAAATTAAAGGGTTCCAGAAGCGGTTGTGTCATTGCGCGGGTACCGGGGAGGGGATCGCGGGTGCAAGTTTCGGTTTTGGCGTTTCCTTTTTAACGCTTGGCCGCCACTTTCCGGGGTCCGTAACGAACTTCGCTTTATCAGTAACCCGACGCAGCTTGTCACCCAACATCATCTGTTTGCTATCCCCCGTAACCGTCTGCTGAGATTCAGCAACAAGAGTCGTAGTGATCATGTCAGCCTGGAGCAAGGTTGAGTAAAGGTGCATGCCAGTATAATCGCGAGTGAGGCGATGAAAATTCGCTTCAAGGATCGCATCGGCTTGCTTGTACCCATCTGCCCAACCTTCTCGGACAGATTTTTTCCAGATCTGGTCCTCAGCATCGTCCTGCGGTCGCGCCTCGAAGGCGGGTAGCTCAACTGACTGACGTACAGGCAGACCTACATAAAGGTAGTCTCGCCACGTCGGAGGTACGCTGACAAAGCGCTCTTCGCGTTCAATTTTGTAAACGCGATTAGCTGTCCGAATCTGGTCCGGGGAGAAAGCAGCAAGGTCACGAGCCTCGACAATAACCGGTGGTAAAGTGCCGTTTTTCGCAATCATCGGGCCAAATTTGAACATGGCATCCAACGCTGATTCGCGACCGTTGAGGACATCAATAAGCTCATGACCCCGAGCAGCCATACCACCACGGAAGCCTACCGTGTGACCCACACCCGACAAAAGCTGCGAGCGAATATCTGTGACTTTGGTCGTGGCTTGGGATTGGGGATTTAGCAAAGCGTCTAGATTTGGAGGCGACGTTTCAATAGACGATTTTGCATTGTTACTCGACGGATCGAGCACAGGCTCCTCGGCTGCTTGCGCGGCCAAAGAAATCATCAACGGGAGCACAGCGAACATAAACCGTTTCATGTGAATCCCCCTGATCAGCCCTGGGGCCGGTTGTACTGAAGAACCAGTTTGCCTGGGGTCTCAGTAATGGCAGCGCGGTAGCCGATCTGTGCACGCAGCATGGACAGCACTGCTTGATACTGCACACCGTTTACCTTGATATTCACCGGCAGTGGCAGTCGTAAGCCCATGTATTCAAATCGCTCGCCACGGTCCTGTGCGAGTTTTGTGAGGAGTTGTACAGCATCACCTTGCCAATCGATCGTAACGAACTGTTTGTCGTCCAGATTAGTGTTGGGGTAACGCATAACAACGCGGCTATTAAGCGCGCCGGCCTGGTACAAATCGACCTGCGCAGCTTCAATTTTCTGAGAGGCTTCGAGAATCTGCTGATCGATCAATGCCTGGGCGCTGACATCAGGCTGTTTAGATGCACAACCTGTGAGAGCGATTGCAGCTAGCAACGCGACAAAAGGGTATCGGTTCAGGTCCATAGGAATTTCTCCGTTGATTTCGTATGCATACTACAATACGGAAATGAGCATAACAACGACTGTTATCCACGTGGACCGCGTTTAACAGGCCGAAGCTTCGTGGACGCCTGCTGCTCAGTAAGAGACTTGAGGCGCGCCATATGCGATGGATCAGCAAGGGTGCCGGTGTAGCCACGCTCAATCAGAGCGTTTAGTGCCGCATCGATAAACTCAGGCGTTCCCTTTAAATCCAAAGGACGTTCCCATCGAGAACGAGTTTCGTCGAGTGCGTGAGCTAGTAACTCGTCATCAAGGAGCCCGCCAGGAAACGAAATCTTTTCCCCGTGATCCACATATCCTGGGTCACCATCAGTTCGCCGAAATACCACTGCTCCATCACGGCGGACTGTACCTACTGAGAACCCATTAGAATTGAACTTAGGATCTATATCCCCAGCAAAAAGTATTGCATTGCCTTCAGTATTGCGTTTGCGTCTATCGCCATAAGAAAAACCACGCAATTGACTAATCGCACCAGGGTCGCCGATTGCTGCTTCACGCTCTACCCACTCGCGAAACGAAAGTTTATGATTAGTTGGATCTTCCTTTAATTCACGGCGCAAAACTTGAATTTTAGTTTTAAGTTCTTCACGTGACCTTAATGTTTCAAAAGCGAGAATACTGTAAAATGCTTTACGATCTGATGGATGACTAATACGAGATTTAATGTCAGCTCGCTGTAGGCGGGCCTGGTCACGAATAACCTTAAATTGTTGCTTAATCCACTCTTTATCAACTCGGCGATATACAAAGGCAGCACGATAGGCATCGAATCCTGCCCGTGTTGCTTTACGAAGCTGTGCACGCTCATCTCGACGCTTTTGACGCTCAAGAGGATCTCGCTTCGGTGCGGCATACTTATCGTATTTATGAACTCCAAGTATTTTATTAGGAAGTGCGCGATCTTCAAATCCGCCGAGGCGTTTGACCAATCTGGCTAGTGATAACTGCTCATGCATGTCACTGGCTTTAATCCCAGTAGCGGAAACATCATTGAAGTCAAATACCGAAAGCCCACGACCTTTCGGACGGATACCTAGACCGTACTTCGCTAAATTAGTGTGAAGCATTTGCCATGATAGATCTTTAACAGCCAGAAGCTTTATAATTTCTTTTCGAGGCGCTCCACGCGCATAAGTAAAGAGACTCTCCTGATCCGCATGTCTTTCCATGTCAGCCGCTTTAGTCGGGATCTTGCCTTGCATCTTAGGTTTCGAAGTGCTCCAGACAACAGAACGGACCCCTTCGACTTCTACTACTTTACTCGGGCCATTAACATGTCGCCACCCAAAACGCATTTCTAGTTCACGCATTGCGTAGTCTAATTTGAAGTAATCCCGATCAGGATATACAGAATTAAACGATTCAGGATGGACACGATTCACAGTCATATGTAGATGTACGCAATCAGTGTCATGATGGATTGCAAACACGTATTGGTGATCCCTCATCCCGACCGCTTCCATAGCATGTAACCCAGATGCAAAAGCTTGTCCGTCAGTGGGCGACTCATCAGGAGGCCAGCTTAGAATCACATGATAAACTGGATCTTTAACACGAACATTTTGATCTGCAACGGAACGCATTTCAGAAGCGGCAGTTTCTAAGCTCAAACAATTATGCTGGCAAGAAACTCCTGACTTTGATTTTACGTTAACTGAATCACCTAGTAATGACCCTAATTCGAGGTCGGCAACAGCGTCTCGCTCATCTGCTGCAACCCCTCGTTGAGCGGCTGAAGCATGAAACGTAACTGCGGCTCTACGGGCTCTGGCTCGTGTCTCAAAGTTAGGGTTAACTCGTGTAGCTTGTCTGAGATGTCTTGCTGCTGTTGCAAGATATTTTCGAGCACTGGTAAGACTTCTTTCATGTTCATCGATATCTACCCCTTCGGTGTTTCCACTACTAAGCTGGTCAGTGTCGTTTGGAAATCCATGTGTATCCTCGACATATCGACGCCCATCGGGATCAAGAGCCCTTCGAGCACCTCCAAGACGTTTTCGGATGGCATCTGCATCAAGAGAACTAATTCGTCCAGACGCTCGCAGATGGTCAGCTGCTCTTTCGAGATGCGCTCTAGCAGTCTCAAGAATTGCGTAGTCTCTTCGGTTGTAGCTTGGATCGAGCTCATCAGTAAGTACCTTTTTGTCGTCTTCACGTTTGGTGGCGTATTCAACAAGTTTGGCGAAACTCGACTTACCATCAGTTCTACGCGGCGGGACTTTGGCAATCATGAAGAACCGATCCTTGAAATCGCTGCTTTCAATTCCACAAGTACCTGGGCGTATTCCTTCGAAAGCTTGCCGCCACCTTCGTTGAAAAGGTATTTTTGAAGCCCCCCAAGTTTGCGCAACTCGTTAAGAATATGGCCCTCAACTCTGCTACGAGTAGGGCGATTTAAGGCAGCGGAAAGCATGAAAGCTCCCACACTCATTCCGCAGTCATAAGCTTTTTGCCTAACCGCCTCCTCCTCTTCCTCAAAACACCTTACAGATGGTAGGAATTTTGTTCGTCGCCGGTTTTCGCTATCACTCATAGATAAGCCTTTGCACGTTCAAGGGGTCTCGGGGCGAAGCCCTGAGCAAGGAGGTAGGCAGCGCAAGGGAGTGAAACGACTGCAGCGCTGCCGGTTGTGAGCACGCCATTTATGGCGGTAGCACAAACCCTACCTTGTCCCAAATTCTAGACCGCATTTCGTATGCAGGCTATCGTACGGAACTTGACTACGCAAGAGATGCCCATACAATCGACTCAAATGCACATTCTGAGGAAAGGCGAATGGCAATCAGCGTTTCGCAGATAGAGTCACTCCGGGAGAAGCTTGAGGTGATGCCTCAGGTAGAAGATCCAGATAGAAAGGTTTCAAAGATGGAGGCAGTTAGGATGATGGCTTCATCTATCCGAGACTTGCAGTCTCGGGGGTACAGCATCGAGAAAATTGCTGAAATCCTAGGGGATAGTGGATTGGACATCGCTCCTACAACGCTGAAAAGCTATCTCACGAAGGTGAAGGGGTCACTTGGGAAGTCAAATTATCGTACGAACAGTAAACCTCGTGGCCAATCAAATGGTGCAAGCCGAGGGGAAGTAAAAAAAGCATCAGAAAAACCCGCTTCGGCAGTCAGCACGAAACCAGCGAACACAAAGAATATTCCAACCGGAGTAACACCGGTTGCATCTAGCAGTTTCAAACCTAAGGATGATACTGATGAAATCTAAAGAAGCTAAACAAGGTGACATTTATGTCGTCGGCGGAGGCAAAGGCGGTGTAGGAAAGAGTTTCACTACAATTGCACTGGTTGACTCACTCGAACAAGCTGGGGTGAAGGCTCTTGTGATCGAATCAGACACATCAAATCCGGATGTTTGGAAGATGTATAAAGACCAAATTGAGACACGACTTATCGACTTAGATGACGCAAACGGTTGGATTGATTTGGTCAATGCTTGTGATGAATTCAAAGACCATGTTGTAGTTATCAACACGGCAGCACGAAATAATAAAGGCGTAGTTGCTTACGGTGAGACATTAAATAGTACTCTTGCAGAGTTAGGTCGAGAACTGAAAACGCTATGGGTGATCAATCGTCAAAGAGACAGCCTAGAGCTACTTAAAGAGTATCGCGACGCCCTACCAGGAACCAAAGTTCATGTAATCAGAAATGGATATTTCGGTGATGAACAAAAATTCGAACTCTACAATCATTCAAAAACGCGTGAGACCATTGAGAGTGAAGGTGGAAAATCACTGTTGCTTCCTGATCTAGCAGATAGAGTGAGTGATGATCTGTACAGTAAAAGATTGTCGATTTCACGAGCAATGACCGAACTCCCGATTGGCAACAGAGCTGAACTTGCACGGTGGCGCCGTGAGGCAGCACGGATGATTGGTGAGGTGATTAATGGATGACATTGAAAGCAGCTTCAAGGCATTACTAGGTCGTCAACCATCGGAAAAGGAGGTTGAAAGATTATACCGTGTTAAAAATGCGTTAAACATACGTGACAATGATGTCATGTGGTCGATTCTTATGGCTCTCGAATCGTATGACACGCTTTACAGCAAATACCCGGCGCAAATTGCGGGCCAGGTTGATGTAATCATCGAAAAACAAAGGCATCTTATTGCTGAAATAGTAGATGCCGAAAGCAAGAAAGCCCTTAGTACCCTCTCCATCGCTGTTGCTCAAACTAGTCAGAATGTTGCAACTAAAATGGCAAATACTGCACGATGGCAAGCATGGGGTTGGATTTGCGTTGGGCTAATTGCATTTGGTGCACTATGTCTAACTTCTGGTTTTATTCTTGGAAGCGGGAATATGCCATTCTGGGCTTTGACTCATGAGGCAAATAATCCCTTAGGTATTGTCGTATCAATCTTGTTGAAAGCTCCTGTAGGTTGGCTCTTACCGCTAATCAGCTCTGCGGTCGTAATCGTTACTCTGGCAAGTAACCGGCAACACCCAATTAAAAGGTCAGTCATCATCAGCCTAATATTGCTAGTTGTCCTTTCGATATATTGCATACACACAATTATCTAGGCCACGAGGGGCTTTTTTATTTAGCCCCTTAATTCCGTATAATACCAACAATACGAAAATCTTGCTATAATGGATCACCAACCTCGGAGGTGATCATGGATAGTTACAAAAATATTAAAGCATTTAGAGCTGCTGAAATTACACTTAAAGGTTACAGCGAATCTGAAAACAAACGCGGACTTGCATGGTCATGTAAGGTCTATAGCGATAATAAAAAGATTGGGGAGGTTAGCAATTCCGGGACTGGTGGTGCCACATTCAGTGACGTGCCTATCGAAAAGCAAAAGTTTATCGTAGAAAAACTAAAAGCTAATGGTTACGAACTCACTCTGGACTTTCTTGACGATGAAGGTAATGAACCAGACGAACCCTGCGAATGGTTTGTAGATGCTGTGACTCAAATGGTTGATGAAGTTGCACGCTTACGTCAGTTGAAGCGTCTAGTCAAAACACACTTAATCGTCCAACAACACTCATCTGTAAATGAATTTACGTTCTACAAAGTTGCTCCTAGCGACACTTCCATGGCAAATCTAGAAAGGCAGCTTGGGAGCGATCTCATCTGCTTCATGAACGCTGAAATTCAGAGTTTGTGACGTACCGTATGAACCCGCTTCGAAACCATTACAAGCGGGTTCTGCCTTACCTAACATTACCAGTCGTTTACGATAATACATGCCCATATTCATCCAATACGAGCGCGAGCCAATCGTCTAAGTTTGGACTGAATTCCTGGAGACTCTATGGCCATCAATCATCAGATTTGTGAAGCTAAGTTTGTCGACGTCGCCGATATCGAAGCGTGGGCATTCACTGGTTCACCTGCAGAAGTCCGTCTGAAACATGACGCAGCGACCGGGGAACTCAAAGGTACGATAGCTGTGGTTGCTATGGCTCGAATTGCACTCGGCGACCTGGAATTCGAAAAAGCATTTCCAGAGTACGGGCAAGAAAAACCCGACAACTATAACTGGACGGCGCTTACAAAATCTGATTGACCATCCTCCTCTTTAATGGTGATAAAATAGGTTATCACCAATTTTCACCGTTTATCAGAATCGTGTACGAAGCCGGCTTCTGGCGTTGCTTTAGTGACTATAACGGTGCCAGGTGATCAGTCTGAGTCGAATGAGAGGCAGTTATGCAGGAATTGACGAAGGTCGGCCCAAACGAACAGCGCAGACTCACGGCGGTCGAATTTCAAACGTTGGCTAGGGTACCGGCGGCCATCGAGTAGTTTGCCAACCTGGACAACCCTCGGACACGACGCGCCTACCAAAATGATCTGGAAGACTTCTGCGGATTTGTTGGTCTGGCTTCGGCCGATGAGTTTCGTGTGGTCACCCGGTCGCATGTCCTGGCCTGGCGCGCCCAGCTCGAGCAACGCGGTTTGGCTGGAGCCACGATCCGACGCAAACTCGCAGCGCTGGCCAGCCTCTTTGATCACCTCCTGGAAAGCAATGCGATCGCTGGGGGCAATCCCGTGCACGGGGTGAAACGACCCAAGATCGAAAGCAACGAAGGCAAGACGCCGGCACTGGGTGATCACCAGGCCAAAGCGCTGCTCGACGCGCCGGATGAAACCACACTCAAGGGACTACGCGACCGGGCCATATTGGCTGTGTTGCTGTACCACGGGCTGCGCCGCGAAGAAGCGGCGCTGCTGCAGGTAAGCGACATCCAGGAGCGCCGCGGGATTCAGCATTTGAAGGTTCACGGCAAAGGCGGCAAGGTGCGGTACCTGCCGCTGCATCCGGTGGCGGCCGGCCGCATACACCAGTACCTGGAAAGCTCAGGGCATCATTTAGCGGACAGGAAGGTATCGCTGTTTATACCGCTGCGCGGCAAATTGACAGGCGCCGGCATCACGGCCAATGGCATCTACACCGTGGTGACGGCCTACGCGAAAAAAGCCGGGATTCAAGTTGCCGGCCTGGGGGTCCACGGACTCAGAGCAACCGCAGCCACAAACGCTCTGGAGCATGAAGCCGATATCGCCAAGGTCCAGGCCTGGCTGGGCCATGCCAACATCAGCACAACCAAAATCTACGATCGGCGGGAGAACAGGCCTGAGGATTCACCGACATACAAAGTGAAGTATTAGCTGTTTATGGTGTTCAGCTTCGTGTTTGTTGTATCGCCGTAGCTTCGCAACCAGCCGATTGATAGCGCCCTTGTACGATGGACAAATGACAAAAAAAACCTGATGCGGCGTGGCGCATCAGGGAAATTGAAAGAAGCCTATTGTATTGTTTAATAAGGCTTTTTCCTTAAGGCTTAGTGGATACAACCCGAGAGGTTCCGACGGCGCATTAAGCTGTAGGCTGCCGGTATGACAAACAGGGAAAGCAAGGGAGCTGTGACCATCCCGCCGACCATTGGCGCGGCGATGCGACTCATCACTTCACTGCCGGTTCCGCTGCCCAACAGAATGGGCAGCAGGCCCGCAATGATGACGGACACCGTCATGGCCTTGGGGCGAACGCGCTGTACAGCGCCTTCACGGATCGCCGCCACCAGCCCACGTTCCGTGTTGTCGCCGAGGTCTACACGTTCGACCCAAGCGTTCTTGAGGTAGAGCAGCATGATCACGCCGAATTCGGCCGAAATTCCGGCCAGCGCGATAAAGCCGACCCCGGTTGCGACCGACAGGTTGTACCCCAATAGATAGAGGAACCATGCCCCGCCCGTGAGGGCGAACGGCAGAGTGGCCATGACCAAAAAGGCCTCATCGAAGCGGGCGAAAGTCATGTAGAGCAGCACGAAAATGATCAACAACGTGGCAGGCACAACTAGTTTTAGTCTTGCGTTGGCCCTTTCGAGAAATTCGAACTGCCCCGAGTAGCTCAGGCTCATGCCTGGCTGCAACTTGACCTGTTCACTGACGACCCGGCGCAGATCGGCGACGACTGAGGCAATGTCCCGGCCCCGCACGTCGATATAAACCCAGCCCGAAGGCCGAGCATTCTCGCTCTTGAGCATCGGCGGGCCGTCGCTGACCTTAATCTTCGCCACAGTACCCAGGGTGATCTGGCTGCCTAACGGGGTGTAGATAGGTAATTGCTCCAAAGCACCGAGCGAGTCACGCCACTCCCGTGGGTAACGCACGTTGATTGGAAACCGTGCCAACCCCTCAATGGTCTCCCCAACGTTCTCTCCACCGATAGCACCGGCCACGATGGATTGCACATCGGCGATATTCAGGCCGTAGCGGGCGGCGGCCTTGCGGTCTATATCCACATCGATATACCGGCCACCGGTCAGTCGCTCCGCCAGAGCCGAGCTGACACCAGGTACCCCCTTGGCCACGCGCTCGACCGTCTGAGTGACCGTATCAATTTCCATCAGATTGGTGCCGGCAACCTTCACACCGATGGGGCTCTTGATCCCCGTAGCCAGCATGTCGATACGGTTGCGAATCGGCGGTATCCAGATATTGGTCAGCCCCGGAACTCGCACCACTCGATCCAATTCTTCCACCAGTTTTTCAGGTGTCATACCTTGGCGCCATTGCTCGCGTGGTTTGAACTGAATGGTGGTTTCAAACATCTCCAGAGGGGCAGGATCGGTTGCGGTTTCGGCACGCCCTGCTTTACCGAAAACGTGTTCGACTTCAGGCACGGTCTTGATCAGGCGGTCGGTCTGCTGCAGCAGCTGCGCGGCTTTGTGTGCCGACAACCCCGGAAGAGCAGAAGGCATGTAGAGCAGATCGCCTTCGTCCAGCGGTGGAAGAAACTCGCCCCCCAGGCGAGACATTGGCCATAGTGCACTGCAAAATACCAAGAGCGCCACCACTAGCGTGATCTTGGGACGACGCAGTACCGCATCCAGGGCTGGCTGATAGAGTCGAATCAACCACCGGTTCAACGGGTTCTGTTGTTCATTGGGAATTCGACCTCGAATCCAGTAACCCATCAGCACTGGCACCAACGTCACTGACAGTCCCGCCGCTGCCGCCATGGCGTAGGTCTTGGTGAAAGCCAACGGGCCGAACAGCCGCCCTTCCTGGGCCTCAAGGGTAAATACCGGAATGAACGACAGGGTGATGATCAACAAGCAGAAGAACAGTGCCGGGCCTACCTCCGCAGCCGCTTCGGTCATCACGTGCCAATGACGCTCGCCGTTCAGTTCCTCCCCAGGGTTGGCAGCGTGCCAAGCCTCTATCTTCTTGTGGGCGTTCTCGATCATCACCACGGCGGCATCGACCATAGCGCCGATGGCGATGGCAATCCCGCCCAAGGACATGATGTTGGCGTTGATGCCTTGGTAGCGCATGACGATGAAGGCAATCAACACGCCCACCGGCAGCGAAATGATCGCCACTAGGGATGAGCGCAAGTGCCAGAGGAAGATCCCGCAGACCAGCGCGACGACGATGAACTCTTCGATGAGCTTGTGGCTGAGATTTTCCACCGCGCGATCGATCAGCTTGCTGCGGTCGTAGGTGGTGACGATTTCAACGCCGGCCGGCAAACTGGATTTCAGTTCGTCGAGTTTGGTCTTGACCGCCGCAATGGTCTCGCGGGCGTTCTTGCCGTTGCGCAAAATCACCACACCACCAACGGTCTCGCCTTCGCCGTCGAGTTCGGTGATGCCACGTCGCATTTCCGGGCCCAATTGGATGGTGGCGACATCGCCAAGGGTGACCGGCACTCCGGCCGCCCCCAGTTTTAGCGGGATGGCCCGAAAGTCATTGAGCGTCTTCAGGTAGCCGGAAGCTCGCACCATGTACTCAGTCTCGGCCATCTCCATCACGGCGCCGCCCGTCTCCTGGTTGGCCTTGCCGATAGCCTCGGTCACCTCCGCCTGTGTGATGCCCAGACTGGCCAACTTGAGCGGGTCAAGCTGCACCTGGTACTGCTTGACCATGCCTCCCACCGTAGCCACTTCAGCAACATTGGGCAGGGTCTTGAGTTCGAACTTGAGGAACCAGTCCTGAAGTGCGCGCAGCTGTGCCAAGTCGTGCCCACCCGTGCGATCCACCAGTGCGTACTGATAGATCCAGCCCACTCCCGTTGCATCCGGCCCCAACGCAGGTTTTGCACTGGCCGGCAATCGGTTTTGTATCTGACTCAGGTACTCCAGCACTCGCGAGCGGGCCCAGTACAAGTCCGTGCCGTCTTCGAACAGCACGTAAACGAAGCTGTCACCGAAGAAGGAATAACCACGTACCGTCTTGGCTCCCGGCACTGAGAGCATGGTGGTGGCCAGCGGATAGGTCACCTGGTTCTCGACAATCTGCGGCGCTTGTCCCGGATAAGGGGTGCGGATGATCACTTGCACATCTGAGAGATCCGGCAACGCATCGATCGGTGTGCTCTGTACCGACCAGATGCCCCAAGCAGTGACGAACAGCGTAGCCAGTAGCACCAGAAACCGGTTGGCCACCGACCAACGAATCAGTGCAGCAATCATGGCTGGCTCCCCGATTTGTCCAGGCGCTCGACACGCAAACCATCGTCAGTTTGGCTCACCGCGATCCGAACCTTGTCCCCCGCCTTGAGGCCCTGCATCAGCGCCGGACTGGCGAGAGGAAAAGTCATCGTCATGCCGGGCATGCCCAGCGTCTTGAAAGGACCATGGGCGAGCGTCACGTCTTTGTCGTTGATCTCAACAATCTGCCCATCGGCCTCATGAAAACTGGAGGCTGTTGCGCCGAGTGGTGAATCTTCCTCAGCGCTGGCAACAATGCCTTTAAGACTGGCTTCCGAGTCGAGCAGGAACTGGCCAGACGTAACCACTTTCTGTCCTTCTGTCAGACCTTTCACAATCGCCGTCTTGCCATCGCTTTCCTGCCCGAGTTGCACCTCCACCGGGCGATAGCGACCGGCGTCTTCAGCGAGCATCACCAGGGCGCGTCGGCCAGTGCGAATGACTGCTTCACTCGGCACCCACAACACACTTTCCCCGGTCGAATGACTCAGGCGCACCTGCGCCGTCAAACCGGGCCTGAGGTGCTCGTCCGGGTTGGGTAGTTCCACCCGCACCCGAAGAGTGCGGCTGTCCGGATTGGTCTCGGGCAAAATCGCGCTGACCTTGCCTCTGAACGTTGTCCCCGGGAAGGCTGGCAGACGCGCTTCGACCGCCTGCCCCACAGTGATGGCCCCGGCATCGGATTCTGGAACAGCCACGGCTAGCCATATACTGCTCAAGCCATTGACCCGTGCCAGAGTCTCGCCCGTCGCCACGGTCATGCCCGCGCGTACGTTCAGCTCTTGCAGCACACCGGCGATGGGACTGGTCAGGGTCAGATACGGTTGAACCTTACCGCTACGTTCAACCTGAGTAATCAGTGCTGCGGGCATCCCTGTGAGTCGCAGGCGCTGACGGGCCGCAACCAACAGATCGGCATCCCCGTTACGCCTCAGGGCCAGAAACTCTGTCTGAGCCGCGGCCCATTCCGGCACCAGAATATCCGCCAGGGCGGCATTGGCTTTGAGCACATCCCCTGGAGCAAGGGCATAGACCCGCTCCACAAAGCCGGCGGTACGGGCCTGAATCACCGCGACATCACGCTCGTTGAACGCCAAGACACCTGCCACATCTAGGCTGGAATCAAAGACTCCCCGGGTGACCGTCGCAAAACGCAAACCGAGGTTCTGGGTCAGGCTTGGATCGATACTGACGACCGCACGATCCCCTTCGCTGCTGGCGTATTGAGGCACCAACTGCATGTCCATAAAGGGGGACTTTCCGGGGTTATCAAACTTTTGCTGCGGGTACATGGGGTCGTACCAATACAGAGCCTTGCGTTCACCCGACGGGCTGACACCCCTCTCCTGGGCAGTACTGGATACTCCGTTCATCCGCTGCTGAGCGAACCAGTAACCACCGGCAACACCCAATGTCAGCGAGATGCCTACCAACAATGCCCCATTCCACTTTTTAAGGATCACTGGCTGGGCTCCCCATAGGCAAAGTACAGGCGCGCACTGGTCAGCGCCCGCTGCTCTTCCACCTCAATCTGTTTGAGACGCGCTTCGATGAGCTCACGCCGGGCCGCAACAACGGCATTTAAATCGCCTTTTCCGGCACGATAACTGGCCATGCTGAGTTCGACCTTTTCCTTGGCCAGAGGCAACAGACTGTCCTGGTTTCGGTGCACCGCACGATTCAGACGCTCATAGTCAGCCAGTTGGTTTTCCAGTTCCTGAGTGTGCTCGCGTGACAGGGCTTCACGCTCGGCCTCAAGCTGGCTGAGTTCAGCCTGCTTGGCTGCGATTTTGGGATTTTGGCGAGAGCCAGGAAACAGCGGCAGATCCCAGGAAAGCTGCACACTGACCATATCCCCAAACGCTCGGCCACGGTGCTGGTAATCCAGCTCCCAGCTCCAGTCTGACTGTTTCTCCGACACGGCTTCACGAACCTTGGCTTGCGCTTCTCGGGTCATCGGGGCAAACGCTGCCAGCTCGGGATGGTGCTGCAGGTTATGGGAGTAACCGGAGGTATCGACGGACCATTCAGGCAAGCGGCCCACAAGCTCGTCGTTGGCAGCGGGGCCAATCCAACGCTTGAGGGCAGCTCGGGCCTGCCTTCGCTGCTGAATCAGATCGTCCTGTTGCTCCGCTAGTCGAGCCGCTTCTTGCTTGGGTGTTACCGCATCGGCGGGTTGAGCCCGGCCACCGGCAATCTGAGCCAGGACGGTATTGCTCAGCAGGCGGTTCTCTTTGTAGAAGTCCTGGAACAGTGCATCTTTGCGCTCAACCGAGTAGCTACTGATCCAGGCCAACGCCGTGGATTGGCGTACGTTCAGACGTTCGACCCGCCGCTGCGCCGCGGCGCGTTCAACGGCCGCATCGGCGACCTCAATGCGCGCCTTGCGCTTGTCGCTGTTGGGCATTTCTTGCCTGACTCCAACCATTTGCATTGTCATGAAGTCTTGGTCGATGCTCCAGCGATCCGGGCCGCCAACAGGATAGTTCTGCACACCCAGCAGCAGTTTGGGGTCAGGCAACTCCCCCGCTGGAATGGCTGCGCTGCTGGCAGCCTGAATTTTGGCGTCTTGTGCGGTCAGCGACGGTGCATTGTTTTCGGCCAGCCGCAACGCTTCATCAAGCGTCAATCCACCCGCCAAGCTCGGCAATGCCAGAACGCTTACCGCCAGACCGGCCACGAGGGACCAGCCTATGCAATAGCACTTTGAGTTCATGTTTAGGATTCCTGTGATCATCCACTGCACGCATCAAAAGACATGCGCTCAGCTCTTGCATCCCGCCAATGCGGAATGAGGCTCAATATGGGACAGGAATCAAACGCGGGGCGGTCGCCACACCCTGGACGGGGTTTGTGCAGGCAAGGAATCACTAAAGAAGGAAAGTACTACGGGGCTAAACACGGCTACTGAAGGCTTGAAAGTCGAGACTTGCAATATGCCGCCTGCCTTGCATTCCTGTCCCGGTTTACATGGCTTTCCGTGCTCGGACAGGGTTTTCATATCGTTGCAGCAGTCCATGCCCATGTCGTCCATTATCGTCATGCCCATCGTCTTCATGGGGCACGGTTCTATCGATGCCTGAACTCCCGCCATCCCGCTGAGGGGAAGCGCCAAGCTAATCACGAAGATGATGCAAAACTGCACGTAGCGTTTCATTCGCTGGAGTGTAGTCGCTTCAAATGGTCGTTACAAATCGACTCATGTCATTAACACCCTGTCGCCAAGCTCCGACATATAGGTAATGAAGCCGACAAGGAATTAAGCCAACATTACGTTTAGAAAATAGACGCGGACGACGAGCTATCGATCCGCCTATATTTGAATTCATAGTGTTGATCTGAACTCAATCATGGATGAAATGGCTAGCCAACTGAGAAATCAAGCAGAAGCCGAGATGAAAAATTGGCGCGACAAAGACCTATCGGTCTACTAACATCTGATTCCGGGAAGTTTGGGTACAAATAATACGCGTATTCGCAGTACTGCTATTTTCTAGAGTGTGGGTGCCTTGGGGGAGCACAGGTCGCGTCCAAATAAGTGCTTTTCAGTTGCCTCTCTCCAAAACCGAAATCTCTTCTTGAGGAAGATTGACCCGTTGACGATCTTTTGAGTAGTTGCCGCATCCTTTCACCCGCATGGAGAGTCATATGAGCGCTGGTCATAGTCACGGTCAAGCTCGTGCAGGACACGAGAAAAAATTGTGGATCGCTCTGGCGTTAACGACAAGCTTCATGATCGCGGAGGTCATTGGGGCTTTCGTGACAGGCAGCTTGGCGTTGTTATCCGATGCGGCTCACATGCTAACTGATTCCACTGCCTTGGCTATTTCATTGATAGCTATTCAAATTGCCAAACGCGCTGCGGATAAAAAACGGACATTCGGCTATGCACGATTTGAGATCCTCGCAGCTGCTTTTAACGCGATTTTGTTGTTTATGGTGGCGGTGTACATCTTGTATGAAGCTTATCAGCGGTTTAAAGCCCCGACAGAAATCCAATCGACAGGGATGCTGATCGTCGCAGTGATCGGACTAGTTGTGAACCTTGTTTCAATGCGGTTGCTAATGTCTGCCAGTGCCGAAAGTCTTAACGTAAAAGGCGCGTACCTAGAAGTATGGAGCGACATGTTGGGCTCCATGGGCGTAATAGGGGCGGCATTGATCATTCGTTTTACCGGATTCACTTGGGTTGACTCGATCGTTGCCGCAGCTATCGGCCTGTGGGTGCTTCCCAGAACCTGGGTTTTGCTCAAAGAAAGCATGAACATCCTGTTGCAAGGGGTTCCGGATGGCATCGATATCGCTGAAGTGGAAGCGTGCATCAGGGCGGTTGAAGGCGTTGAGGATATCCATGACCTGCATATCTGGGCCCTGACCAGCGGCAAGAATGTCATGAGTGCTCACCTTGTAATCCTGCGTAGCTCCCGAACTGAGCAAGATATATTGGCTGAGGTGACTCGGCTGATGAGCGAGGTATTCCATATCAGCCATACGACTCTTCAATTGGAAAACTTACAGTTTCATGCAACGCTTGAAGAAAACGAAGGCATGCAGCACTAGAGCGGGATCTTGCAAACATCTCATGTCGGAGTAGGGGCTGCTGCGATGTACTCAGAACTCAGCGGACATTAAAAAACCTGACCACAGGCGCATATCCAGTGGTGCAGGGAGGGTTGCACAGGTTTGTTGCGGGAATTTACCCTTAAACCTTTCTAGCCTGTTGCCAAGTGGTCTGTCCGTCGAGGTTTGGGAAGCTCAGCCTGAAAACGGTCATGCTGCCAGGCATGCTTTGAACATCCGCAGTTCCCTGGTGGAGGCTCATGATCGATCGAACAATAGCTAAACCAAGACCAGTGCCACCCTCAGCACGCGAGCGACTTGTATCAATTCGATAAAAGCGGTCAAACAAGTGCAGCAGATGCTGAGGTTCGATTCCTGCTCCAGGGTTGCCTACAAGTAGCGATACCTGTTTGGCATAGTTTTCAATAACAATTGAAATAGATTGTCCCGCAGGGCAATGGCGTATTGCGTTGGACAATAGATTGGATATTGCTCGCTGTATCATTAACCTGTCGCCAATGGTCTTGCCATTTCCGGTAACATTCAGGGTGATACGTTTCTCTTCCGCAGACAGTGAAAACAGATCGACCACCTTAAATGCTTCATCTTCTAAGGTGATTATTTCGAACGGGACAAGTGCCGCGGGATGGCTGACCTGAGCTAAGAAGAGCATATCCGAGACAATTCGCGTGACACGGCCCAACTCCTCGGTGCATGACTCCAGCACAGCTTTGTATTCTTCTGCCGGACGCTCCCGAGAAAGGGTAACCTGGGCCTTGCCCATCAAATTGGTGATCGGGGATCGTAATTCATGGGCTAAGTCATCTGAAAATTGCGACAGCTGCTGAATACCGCTGTCGAGCCGGTGCAGCATGAAGTTGATGCCATGAGCCAACTCACTAAGCTCCTGAGGCATTTTAACAACAGAAAGTCGATGGTTGAGATCTTGAGCCGAGATCATGGCGGCGACCTTCCGGAACTCTCTCAGTGGAGAAAGTCCTTGTTGTACTACGGCCCAAGCACTTGCTCCGATGAGTATCAGTAAAAGCGGTAGTGCAATAACCGTCGACCTAAGGTACGCGCTGAGCAGCGCTTCATCGTTCGCACAATCCATCGACAGCAATACGGGAACACTTACACCATTCTTTAATGGGATGAGCTTGGATGCGGTAAGGAAGTGTCGACCTTCACCATCTGAATTGGTGGAATAGGAAACCTTGTCAACGGCAGCAGTCGCAGCTTTCAACTCAGTCCGCGGATCCGACAATCCAGGCCCAAATTTCAGTAAGGGCGCCCTGAGGTTTTTCAGGTCATAGATGGTCAGATTCAGATTGTCATGTCCCATGACTTGATCCAGTAACGAATGCGGTTTTGAATTTACGTCGGCCGTGTCATCGTATAGCGAGAGGCTATGTTCAACCTGCTCCATCTTATTGATCAGGCTGTTTTTTGCCAACTTATCCAGCTCATGCGTCAGCGCAAAAAAGGCCAAGACAGCCAAAAACACTACCAACAACGCCCCTAAAATACTTACTGTCAAGCCTAGTCGCATTGACAGGCTGACCGGCTTCATACACGCGCCTCTAATACGTAACCAACACCGCGAAGGGTGTGGATCAACTTGTTATCGAAGGGGTCATCTATTTTGGCCCTCAGCCTACGGATTGAAACCTCGACAACGTTAGTGTCGCAATCAAAATTCATATCCCAGACCAGTGAAATGATTTGGGTGCGAGAAAGCACTTCTCCAGTTTGGCGCATCAGCAAGTGCAGCAGCGCAAACTCCTTGGTCTGTCAGATCTATGCGCTGCTCACCGCGAAAAGCACGATGACGTCCTTGGTCTAGTTCCAGGTCGGCTACTTTTAGTACCTGCGGGACAGGTATGTGCTCACTGCGACGCATCAGGGTTCGTACCCGTGCAAGTAACTCAGGAAATTCAAACGGTTTAACCAGATAATCATCGGCACCCAAATCTAGTCCGCGTATCTTGTCCGCTAGGCGCCCTCGGGCCGTCAACATCATGACCCGGGCATTACTGCTTTGTCGTAGACGTTCAAGAACACCCCAGCCATCAAGTTCGGGAAGATTAACGTCAAGTATCACCAAATCATAAACATGTTGGCGCGCCAGATGTAGTCCATCCGCGCCAGTTATCGCACGATCAACAATGTAGCCACTTTCAGTCAGTCCCTGATGTAAGTATTCGGCAGTTTTGAGCTCGTCCTCAACTACAAGGATTCGCATGACATTTCACCTTCTTAATGACTAGAGTTAAAGGGGGCTCAGAAAAATAATAACCGTATTAGTGTGGTTTTCTGATTGGTGCTATCTTTTAATAGGATTTTCAATCCTCATATGGTTTGAATAACTTACGAGATGACAGCCCTCATTCTAAAGCCTGTAGCTGCTTCAGGGTCAAGCCAAAGCTGCGGTTTTGAGGCGCCAAAGCTAGGGTTGCGACAATCTGTCGCGGGAAATAATCCAGGGGCTATGTAGCACATCGTGTGCTCATATGAATACCCCAATTCGACAAGTGCGCTTCGGCAGATAATTGCTGAATTTTTGTTTCATCATATTGCTGCCTTAAGTTTTTTCTTTTTTAACACCTCCTATATTAGAGCAAAATCTACAGTAGTAGAGCTGGATAACATATTTGTAATTCTTCAGTCACCTTGTTGATAAGTGAAGAACTCTACAGTTACTACGTTGAGAAAATTCGCTTTAAAGGAAATATAAAATTGCGTTGGCTTAGAAAGTTCATTACCCCCTTGCGTATCATAAAATCCATGTTGGTAATAGGCCTAAGTTGCACGCTTGCACTATCAGGCACGGCTTTTTCCGCTGGTTCGGCTTCACAGGCGCTGACAATGGATCAAGTTCTTCAAATGGCGTTTGCCAACAATCCTGACCTAGCGGCAGCACAGTGGGAAATTGGTATCACTCAGGGAGATCGGCAGCAGGCGAGCTTGATTCCCAATCCTGAGTTGTCTTGGGAGGCTGAGGATACCCGGCGAAATTCGCGCACTACGACGGTGATGATCAATCAGCCGATCGAGCTTGGCGGTAAGCGAGGCGCTAGGATCGAAGTGGCAAGTCGAGCGCAAGATGCAGCCGAGATTGAATTGGAGCGCAAGCGTAATGCTCTACGTGCCGATGTCATTCAGGCGTTTTACAACACATCTACGGCTCAGCAAAGGTTGCTGTTATCACGTCAATCACTTGAGCTCGCACAGCGTGGCTTGCATGTAGCTCAAGGTCGCATCAGTAGTGGCAAGTCATCGCCTGTTGAAGGTACGCGAGCAGAAGTCCAGTTGTCGGAGGTACGCCTAGAGCTGAAACGGGCAGAGCGAGATGAGGCAAATGCCTATCAACAACTCGCTCGAGTCATGGGTGTGCCTTTGCCGGCGTTTGCGTCTGTAAGTGATTCAAGTCAGCCAATGCCAACTGTACCGGAACCTTCGCTGCTCCTTAATCGCATAGGTCAGACTGCGGAGTTACGGTTGGCAAAGCTGCAAATTGACCAGCGTGAAGCCTCACTTGGCTTGGAGAAAGCCCAGCGCATTCCTGACCTAACCGTAAGTTTAGGTAGCCAATACGATGAACGGGAGCGTGAGCGCGTGAATGTCGTAGGGCTGTCGATGCCCATCCCATTATTCAATCGTAACCAGGGCAATGTGTTGGCAGCCGCCCGCCGAACTGATCAGGCCCGCGACCTTCGCAATGCCAGCGAGTTACGCCTGCGCACAGAAATTCAGACCACTCTAGCTCAGTGGAATACAGCGAACACTGAAATCACGTCGTTCAATCAAACCATCCTACCTGCCGCGCAAAGTGCTGTAGATACCGCTACCCGTGGTTTCGAAATGGGGAAATTCAACTTCCTAGATGTGCTAGATGCCCAGCGCACCTTAATCAGCGCACGCGGTCAGTACATCCAGGCCATTGCTGAGGCGACAGACGCCTGGGTGCGTATCGAGCGAATTTTCGGTGATGTCGACAAGCTCACTCATACCCCTTGAATTTCATATAACACTTTTTTAACCGCTACTCAGCATCGCAGTGCCACGGTAATCCGTGACTGCCCACTGAGCTGCGTAGGGAGTCCCATGGATAAAAAACAAATCCTTGTCACCGCACTGACCCTCACGGTGGGCATATGTGTTGGTTCGCTCTGGATGGGTAGCACGTCAACAGCGTCCACCGGCGTACAGACGCAAGAAGAACAGGGCCACGATGCTGATCACAGCAACGAGGGTGCGGCCAAGGAGTCAGTTGATGGCGGGCATGCAGAAGGGGAAGCAGAAGAAGGTCACCTGACTCTGAGCGACGATCAGATCAGATCTGCCGGCATTCAGTTAATCGAAGCTAAGGAACAGAGCATCAGCCTCTCATTGCCGTTTCCTGGAGAAGTCCGTTTCGATGAAGACCGTACTGCGCATGTGGTACCCCGGGTTCCTGGTGTCGTCGAGTCGGTACATGTCAATCTTGGCCAAACAGTGAAAAAAGGTCAGCTACTAGCCGTGATTGCCAGTCAACAAATTTCTGATCAGCGCAGTGAGCAAGCCGCAGCGCAACGTCGTCTAGAGTTGGCGCGCACTACCTACGAGCGTGAACGCCAGTTATGGCAGGACAAAATCTCTGCCGAACAGGATTTCCTTCAAGCCCGTCAGGCTCTGCAAGAGGCCGAAATCGCTGTCAGTAATGCCCGACAAAAAATCAGCGTACTTAGTGGCAGCTCGGTGACCAGTGGTGGCAACCGGTATGAGCTGCGTGCACCGTTCGATGGCGTTGTGGTCGAAAAGCACTTGGGCCTTGGTGAGGTTGTCAGTGAAACCAGCAATGCGTTCACACTCTCGGACTTGTCGCATGTTTGGGTGACTTTTGGCGTTTCCCCTAAGGATTTGAGCAAAGTCCTGGTGGGCAAGTCTGTCACGGTTAGTGCCGCTGAGTTGAATGCGGAAGTTACGGGTGCCGTGGCCTACGTTGGGAGTTTACTGGGTGAGCAGACTCGTACCGCCACTGTCCGTGTGTCCATAGCGAATCCGCAAGGAGCTTGGCGTCCCGGGCTGTTCGTAACCGTACTGGTTGATACCGATACCCGGCTGGCGAAAGTCGCAGTACCAGAAGCAGCAATCCAGACGGTCGAGGATAGGCCAACAGTTTTCGTGCGAACTGATGACGGGTTTAAGGCGCAAGCAGTAGTAATAGGTAGTCGTGCAGCAGGTCTGGCTGAGATCACAGAGGGCCTGGAGCCCGGAGCTCAAGTCGCTGCTGCCGGCAGCTTCATTCTGAAATCAGAACTGGGTAAAGCCTCGGCTGAACACGCCCACTGATCCGCCACTTCCACGAGAAGGTTCTCATGTTCGAACGCCTAATCCAATTTGCCATCGAGCAACGCATAATCGTCCTGCTCGCGGTTCTCCTCATGGCCGGACTCGGCATTGCTAGCTACCAGAAGCTGCCGATCGACGCCGTGCCCGACATCACCAACGTCCAGGTGCAAATCAATACTGGTGCCGCAGGTTTCTCGCCACTGGAGACTGAGCAGCGCATCACTTTCCCTATTGAAACCGCCATGGCAGGTCTGCCGGCACTTGAGCAGACGCGTTCACTCTCACGCTCGGGTCTTTCACAAGTTACGGTGATTTTCAAGGAAGGCACCGACCTATTCTTCGCCCGGCAATTGGTCAATGAACGATTGCAGATGGCAAAGGAACAATTGCCCGAAGGCGTGGAAGCTGTCATGGGGCCGATTTCTACCGGTTTGGGTGAGATTTTTCTGTGGACTGTCGAGGCCCGAGAAGACGCCGTAAAAGAGGATGGTAGCCCCTATACGCCGACCGACCTGAGGGTAATCCAAGATTGGATTATTAAACCTCAGCTGCGCAACGTTCCTGGGGTCGCCGAAATTAACACCATTGGCGGATTCGCCAAGGAATACCAGATTGCTCCGGATCCAAAACGCTTGGCCGCTTACAAGCTGACCCTGACAGACATTGTGACCGCGCTGGAAAGCAACAACGCTAACGTAGGAGCCGGCTACATTGAGCGCAGTGGCGAACAACTACTGATTCGTGCCCCTGGCCAAGTGGCGACCACCGACGACATCGCCAATATCGTGATCGCCAACGTCGATGGCACTCCTATACGTATTAAAAATGTGGCGACCGTGGATATTGGGCGTGAAATGCGTACCGGTGCGGCGACCGAAAACGGTCGTGAAGTCGTACTCGGCACGGTGTTCATGCTGATAGGCGAGAACAGCCGTACCGTCTCTCAGGCCGTTGCAGTCAAGCTAGAGCAAATCAACCGTTCACTGCCCAAAGGGGTGGTTGCGATCACTGTTTACGACCGTACTAACTTGGTAGACAAGGCTATTGCCACGGTCAAGAAGAATCTGATTGAAGGTGCAATCCTAGTAATCGCGATTTTGTTCCTATTCCTAGGCAATATTCGCGCAGCACTGATCACTGCCATGGTCATTCCTTTAGCCATGCTCTTTACCTTCACAGGCATGTTCACCAACAAAGTCAGCGCCAACCTGATGAGCCTGGGGGCTCTGGACTTCGGTATTATCGTCGACGGTGCAGTGGTTATTGTCGAAAATGCTATACGGCGCCTCGCCAATGCGCAGCACCATCACGGGCGCCTCCTAACTCGCTCCGAGCGCTTTCACGAAGTGTTTGCAGCAGCCAAGGAAGCCCGTCGACCACTGATTTTCGGGCAGTTGATCATCATGGTCGTTTATCTACCTATTTTTGCCCTGACCGGTGTCGAAGGGAAAATGTTCCACCCCATGGCGTTCACCGTCGTGATCGCCTTGCTAGGCGCGATGCTGCTGTCCGTAACCTTTGTTCCTGCGGCAATTGCCATGTTCGTGACGGGCAAAGTCAAGGAAGAAGAGAACGTGGTAATGCGAGGAGCGCGACGGGCTTATGCCCCCGCGCTGGATTGGGTCATGAGTCATCGATCGCTGGCATTTGCCATGGCATTAGGTGTCATCGCTGCGAGTGGCGTGGTCGCCAGTCGAATGGGCAGTGAGTTTGTACCTAGTCTCAGCGAAGGCGATTTTGCACTGCAAGCATTACGAGTACCCGGTACAAGTCTGACGCAATCGGTGGAAATGCAGCAGCGCCTAGAAAAGCTTGTGCTGGAAAAAGTGCCTGAAGTCGAACGGATGTTTGCTCGAACCGGTACTGCAGAGATTGCTTCCGATCCAATGCCGCCGAACATCTCTGATAGTTATGTGATGCTCAAACCGAAGGATCAATGGCCTGATCCAAGTAAATCCCGGGAGACGTTGACAGAAGAGATCCAGAAAGCAGCGGCTGCTATGCCCGGTAGCAACTATGAGCTTTCCCAGCCTATCCAACTACGTTTCAACGAGTTGATTTCAGGCGTGCGAAGTGATGTGGCGGTCAAGGTCTTCGGTGATGACATGGCAGTGCTTAACAGTACCGCTGCGAAAATTGCCGCGTCAATGCAGGGGGTCGATGGCGCCTCCGAGGTCAAAGTCGAACAGACAACGGGGCTACCTGTACTGACCATAAACATAGACCGCGACAAAGCCGCACGTTACGGTCTGAACGTTGGAGACGTTCAAGACACCATTGCGGTGGCTGTCGGTGGCCGCCAGGCCGGGACGATGTATGAGGGAGATCGCCGCTTCGACATAGTGGTGCGTTTATCCGACGCCATGCGTAAGGACGTTGAGGGGTTGTCCACACTGCTGATTCCAGTCCCGGCGCTGCTCAATGGCAATGCCGATCAGATCGGTTTTATTGCCCTTTCAGAAGTGGCGACCCTCGATCTTGTACTTGGCCCGAATCAGATCAGTCGTGAGAACGGTAAGCGTCTGGTCATTGTCAGCGCCAATGTACGTGGACGGGATATCGGCTCATTCGTTAAGGAGGCTAGCATCGCCATTGATCAGCAGGTAGAGATTCCGGCCGGTTATTGGGCTACCTGGGGTGGGCAGTTTGAACAACTTCAATCAGCTGCCAAACGCTTGCAGATAGTTGTCCCTGTGGCTCTGCTCTTGGTATTCACCCTGCTGTTCATGATGTTTAACAATCTCAAAGACGGCATGCTGGTATTCACCGGGATTCCATTCGCATTGACGGGTGGTGTTATGGCGTTGTGGCTACGTGATATCCCACTGTCGATCTCGGCGGGTGTTGGTTTCATTGCATTGTCGGGTGTGGCAGTGCTGAACGGTCTGGTGATGATTGCTTTTATCCGCAACCTTCGAGAAGAGGGACATTCGTTGAATTCTGCGATCAATGAAGGAGCGCTAACGCGGTTGCGCCCAGTATTAATGACAGCTTTGGTGGCATCCCTTGGCTTTATCCCCATGGCTCTAGCTACTGGAACAGGCGCGGAAGTCCAGCGGCCCCTAGCTACCGTTGTAATCGGGGGAATACTGTCCTCAACTGCGTTGACCCTACTTATACTTCCTGCGTTATATCACTGGGCACACCGTAAAGATGAAGAGGCAGGCAGCGAAAAACAAGAAATAGTATAGCAGTTTGTTTTTAAAGCCCGCTGCTGATCCTCATTAGCGGGCTACTTATATCAATGATGACGGATATGTAATCTTAGTGCCACCGTATTGATAGCTTCGTATTGATACTCTAATGCCAGTATTTAATATGAGGTGTCGAAATGAAAATCGCACAAATTTACGCTCTTGTAGGAGCATTGATTCTTTCTTCCACTGCATTGGCTGAGGGTGGTGGAGACCGGACTTTTTCTAGAGCTACTCAAGCTACCGAGCAGGCTATGGAGAAGTTTTTAGCCAAAGAGCTGAAAAAAACTCCTCCGAAAATGTCAGGCGGTGATAAGGGCCAGATTAGTAAGTAAATGTAGTGGTGCTACACATAAGCCCCGCCCCGATTCCGGTTGCGGGGTTTTTATTGACATGTGAGGTGCAAAAAGTGAAGACTATTAATTCTGTGATTTTTATTGTGGTCGCTGCGATCTCTTCAAGCGTATTTGCTAAAGATAGTGACAAGGTTTTTGAAAAAAGAATGAGTGCCAACTCCGTAGCTATGGAGCAGTATGCGATTAGGCATGGAAAAAATATTCCCGTAGCTAAGCAATATAAATACGGAATGAAATTAGATGTTGTGAATGTAGTTAGCATGGTGCGACCAGCGAAAGGGTGCGGGGTGATGCCCGCAGCTATGACATACGAAGACTCTGAAGGAGTACTGAATACAGTCAGATACACAGTGGCCGGAACATGCCGTAAAGGTGGTTAGCCTCTACGCTCTTGGCATAGGGGCTCATATTTTTGACGTGCGTCATAAGACATAAAATGTGGGGGGTGTTTACGGCAGATCGAGTAGGAGGCGGGGTTACCCCCGCCGTCCTCTCACACCACCGTACGTACGGTTCCGTATACGGCGGTTCCTGCCTACTGAAAAACAACGTCAGCGAGCTTGGTTCCGTTGATGTGTCGCCTGTGGTATCTAAGCGCCCAGACCGGCCCTCGGAGCTTCCGGCTCCTACCTCCTGATGGTCTCGACCCCCGCTACGCGGAGTTTCTGCTTTACGCTCCAACAGAGATCACACCCGACTGTCCACTCATGGCAGGTTCAGCCCTTCATTGCTCCGGTTTCGAGCAACTACTACGGCCTCGGCTGACTTCTGTCGCCCATCCCGTCATCTCGCGATGCCGGTAGCACGTGGCAGGCTAAACAGATCTCCCAGGGTAATTCGCGCGACCTTCCTGCTTATGCCTGTCGGATCTACGTCGTAGCGTTCCGTGCAAGTATTGGGCTTTGACGATTTGCGCCGTCTTACCCCGCTACGCCGCCTAATCCGCTTCCTGTTCGTCAGGCCAGCATTTTGCCTAAGGCTTCCTTCAGATTCGCAGTCGCCCGCGACACCCTTGCCTTCGGCTAACACTTCCCCTTGCTGGGTGTGTAGAGGACTTGCACCTCCAAGTCACCAGCGTGGCCACCACAGCCAAGCTGATTGCGCTCACGCGCAACGCGCCATGCCTGGCGCACGCATAAAAAAGACGCCCCGAAGGGCGTCTTAAAATACATCGTATTTAGATGAGTGATCTAAAAGTGGATGCGGAGCTTCAACTTGACAGCAGTGAGTTTCAGGTTTTTGCAGGGTATTACTTACCTGTAGCAATCTGGCCAGATGCGCTAGCAGATTGCTATAAACTCCAGTTTACTATAAGTGACTTAAGCTAACAGGAAGATGATTGAAAAATTACATTTTTGAAATTTTTCAGCAAAAAAGTAATGTTCGTCTAGGATGATTCATCCTGCGCAGATCTTAAAGAATAGCTAATGGATACTCAATAATCACACGAACCTCATCCAGATCCGACTCAAATGTGGTTGCACGAGTATTAGCTTGCCGTAGGCGCAAAGACATATCTTTCAAGGTGCCTGTCTGAACGACATATTTTACTTCGATGTCACGCTCCCAACGTTTCTGGTCGGTAAGTGGGTTTCCATCCGCATCGCGTCTCATGTACGTCGTATTGGCGTTAGAGTAATCAGCATCAGTGCCACGACCGTAACGCGTCATAAACGACAAGCCAGGCACGCCATACGATGTCATGTCGAGGTCGTAGCGAACCATCCAAGAGCGTTCTTTAGGTGAGTTGAAATCACTGTACTGAATTGAGTTATCAAGAAAGATCGAGTCCGACTGACGCAGGTAATCGAAATCGTTATTGCCATTATTTCTCTGATGGGATAGCGCAAGTGTGTGTGCACCATACTTCACGCCTACTTTACCGCTCCATATGTTATTGTCGAAATCGCCAAGTAATTTTTTTCCTTCGTCGACGGCCTTATAATAGTTAAGGCCTCCGAATACGGAAAGCTCATTTGATAATGAGTAGTTTAGCCCGGTGCCAGCATAGTATTGATTCCATGCGTCCTTGAGGCGACTGGAGTAAAGACTAAGGGTGACGTTTTTGTTTAAGTTATAATCACCACCAAAGTAGCCTACCCAAGGCGAGTTAACAGGCCCAGCATAGAAGGTCGCAAAGTTGTCGCGCATGTTGCTCGAAACTGGCTGGCTCATGGCATGTAGGCGACCGCCCTGAACGGTCAAGCCTTCAATGCTAGTATTGGTTGCTGTGACGCCAGTGAAACTTTCCGGTAGTAGTCTTGAGTCGCCAGCAGCCACAACTGGGGTGGATGGGAATACGTCACCGACTTTTACTACGGTGTCAAAGGCGCGAATTTTTGCCGCACCTCCCACTTTTGTGTATTCGTCCCTTGCCTCTCCGTTGCTATTGACTGGAAGGACATCAAATGAACTACGGCCGCCATTACGGCCGCCACCCGTGTCGAGTTTTATTCCAATCATAGCAAACGCATCCACTCCGACACCGATTGTGCCCAGGGTAAATCCAGACTCGAATTTAGTAATAATCGCGTTTGCCCATGCTTCGGAATATCCATTGCCTGTAGGGCTTGACTCTCCGTTACGATGTTCGCGATTGAAGTAGTAGTTGCGGTTAAGGACGGTAAGGCTACTATCCTCTATAAAACCGCCATTTTTTTCTTCCGCAATCACCATTGGCGGCACAGAGCTGACAATCATTGCCATAGCGGCTATCGAAAACTTTGTATTGTTAATCATTAATCACTCCTTCGGTTCGGCAGAACTAGAAAGCACTTCGGCTGGAATTGTTGTTTTAAGGAAGCTGGTCGCGCTTCCTGTATCATCGCCGAGTTGTATCGTTGCAATCTGTAGATAACAGGGGCATGATTGAGAAATTACAATTTTGTAATATTCGGCGGCTTTCTTGAAATGTTGACGCGCGTACCGTGCGATCAGCCGTTTACGGATCTGAGTTTTTACAATGCTAGTTGCTACACAGTGCTCACTTAGCGACCAGAAATCTCTAATTCGCACGTGAGAGGTGCGGATGCGCGGTGCTCGACCAGCTATAAGTGCAGTGGTCAACTAATTCCGGACACGACGTTAAGTTTTTACTCGGCCTGAGCCGGTGGCAGCCCACCATTAAATTGGTGCGGTCGAATCCAGTTGTACCGGTGCATCAAAAAATGGCTGATATCCCGCTGAGCTTGTTGGGCCGTCGTGTAGCCCGTGGTCGGTATCCACTCGGTTTTCAGGCTCCTGAACACCCGCTCCATCGGCGCGTTATCCCAACAATTTCCTCGCCGGCTCATACTCTGACGCATGCGATATCGCCAAAGGCGCTGACGAAAACTCCGGCTTCCATATTGCGAGCCCTGGTCGGAGTGGAACAGCAGACCTTGAGGCTTCCCTCGCTGCTCGTAAGCCATGTCCAAGGCCTTGATGACCAAGTCGGCATCCGGCTTTCCCGACAACGCCCAGCCCACAACACGGCGGGCAAAAAAATCCAGCACAACCGCCAGATACTGCCATTTCCCTTGAGCCCAGATGTAAGTGATATCGCCACACCAGACGTGGTCAGGAGTGGGCACATCAAACTCCCGGTTCAAAATATTAGGAATGTCGGGCCGCTCGACCGTCGCCTTTTTGTAAGCATGCGATCCCGGTTGTTTGCTGACCAACTCTAGCTCGCGCATCAGGCTGCGCACTTTGAATCGCCCGATCTGCTCGCCGTCGTCCTGCATCATGGCCATGATGCTACGGCTACCGGGAGCACTGCGGCCTTGGGTGAACAACTCGTTCACCCGACTGCGCAATCGAAGGCGTTCTACATCCGGTGTGCGGCGCCTGAGACGCCGAGCGTAGTAGCACGAGCGGGTCACTTCAAACACCTTGCACAGCCAATCAATCGGCTCGTGGATGCTCAACTGGTCAATCAGCGCGAACGCTCGAGATCTTCCGACATCAAGAGCGCGGTAGCCTAATGAGATGGTCACCCCCACACCTTGCGAGGGCTAGGCTTTAGCAGGGTGATTTATTTTCGGAGGGCATCATCATGAGCGAGTCAGCGCTGATAGGTATTGATCTCGGTAAACATACGTTCCATCTGCACGGCCAGGATAAGTCAGGCCGGGAGGTGTTTCACAAAAAATGTTCACGGGCGCAAATGATGCAGTTTTTCGCCCGCTTGCCGAGCTGTGTCGTGGCAATGGAGGCCTGTGCGGGGTCACACTATGTTGCTCGTCAGTTGGCGGCAATGGGACACGCGGCCAAGCTGATTTCCCCGCAGTTCGTTAAGCCCTTCGTCAAGGGGAACAAAAACGACTTTGTCGACGCTGAGGCGATTTGCGAAGCCGCTTCTCGTCCTTCGATGCGTTTCGTTACGCCCAAGACTGAATCCCAGCAAACCCTGTCTGTACTCCATTGGATGCGCGAATCGTTGGTGCGTGATCGCACCAGAACCGCTAATCAAATGCACGGTTTTCTATTGGAGTTTGGCGTCAGCTTACCCAGAGGTTTGGCCATCATGAAGCGTCTGGCGGTTGTTTTGGCTGAGCATGAACTTCCCGTTCGTCTGACGGTGCTGCTGCAGCGTTTGCACAATCACTTCGTCTATCTGGATGAGCAAATCAAGGCAATGGATAAAGAGTTGGCATGCCAACTGGCCGACGATGATCTGGGAAGTCGTTTGCTGAGCATTCCATGTGTCGGCCCGATCACCGCCAGCCTGCTGGCTGTGGAGATGGGCGATGGCAAGCAGTACCGATGCAGCCGGGACTTTGCCGCATCAGTGGGCTTGGTACCCAAGCAATACAGCACCGGCGGCAAGGCCAACTTACTGGGGATCAGTAAACGCGGCGACAAGCACCTTCGACAGTTGTTGGTGCAATGTTCCAGGCTCTACATGCAGAGACTCGATCACCAGAAAGGAGCCTTGGCCGACTGGGTTCGCTCATTGCTGAGCCGACGCCACTCTAATGTCGTAGCCTGTGCCTTGGCTAACAAGCTGGCGCGTATCGCTTGGGCGATGGCCGCGCACCATACGCAATACGAAGCAGGGCCAGACGCCTTGAACGCCTGATTCTGCAGTTGTTGCTGTACCACGATTCACCTTTCAGGTTTTGCGATAGCTGAATAATGGATGACGTAAACGGCCTACCGGCCTGACGAAGAACCTGTTTTAAAAATTGGCTCAGCAAGAAGCCGTTAGCCTTTTCAGGATCGTCAGGCGCGACTCTCATCATGGCGCGGGTGAATCATCCGGTAATCCCCCCTGAAAAAAGTACGCATCAGAAGTAGAATTTTCTCCTGACCGGATCAAGGAAATTTTGCGTGAAGACATCGCGTTTTTCAGACAGTCAAATCATGGCCATTCTCAAGCAAGCAGAGGCTGGAACCCCAGCCCCAGAGCTATGCCGTGAGCACGGCATCAGTTCGGCCACGTTCTATAAGTGGCGTACCAAATTCGGTGGCATGGACGCCTCGCTAATGGCTCGTTTACGTGAGCTGGAGGAAGAAAACCGGCGGCTTAAAAAAATGTATGCCGAAGAGCGCCTCAAAGCCGAAATCATCCAGGAAGCCATGGCAAAAAAGTGGTGATGCCATCTCGGCGACGAGAGATGGCGCAGGAGGTGGTTCGCTCAGGTCGGTGCAGTATCAAGCTGGCGTGCTTGGCCTTCAGGGTCAGCACCACGTGCTATCGCTATCAGCCGCGTTTGGCGTATGAAAACGCCGAGATTGCCGATCATTTAATCCGCCTGACACACAACCAGCGAAACTGGGGCTTCGGCTTATGCTTTCTGTACCTGCGCAACGTCAAAGGCTATCGCTGGAACCACAAGCGGGTGTACCGGATTTACCGCGAGCTGGAACTGAATCTGCGTATCAAGCCGCGCAAACGTATTGTGCGCGAGAAGCCCGAGCCGCTGGCTGTTCCTGAAGTCAGCAACCACTGCTGGTCGATGGATTTCATGCACGACCAATTGGCGGACGGACGCAGCTTTCGAGTTTTCAATCTGATCGACGACTTCAACCGCGAAGCCCTGAGTATGGAAATTGATTTTTCGCTTCCGGCTGAACGTGTGGTGCGAGCGCTGGATCAGGTCATTGAGTGGCGCGGGAAGCCACAAGTCATCCGCAGTGACAACGGCCCGGAATTCATCAGTGCCAAACTCACGGGTTGGGCTGAAAAACGGGGCATTCGTTTGGACTATATTCAGCCGGGCAACCCGCAGCAAAACGCTTACGTCGAGCGCTATAACAGCACAGTACGTTACGACTGGCTGGGGCATTACTTGTTTGGATCGATAGCGGAAGTTCAGAATTACGGCACAAGCTGGATCTGGACATACAATCACGAGCGCCCGAATATGGCCCTCGGCGGCATAACCCCTAAACAGAAATTGGCCCTGGTGGCCTGACCTCTATTTTTGACGAGTATTAAAAATGGGGGGATTACCATTCACCCTTGGGTCTTCTTTGTTGGCTGCCACTAACCCCTATTCCGCGCTCATTTCCATTACCGGACTTAAGGTGCCTAGCCACGCGACGAGGCAAATTATGACGATCGCCATTGTAAATTCCAGCGTCATGCTGCGGCGCAATGCATTAACTGCAACAGAATATTCTCCGTTGCGAACTGACTTTTCTAGTACCGGGCTTAAGTGGAAGCGGTTGAGCGCGGCTAACACGATCATTCCGGCAAAGAGCAAGGTTTTCAAAAATAGAAGTTGGCCATAAGTACTGAGCATCACTTCATCGAGGTTTGGTCCAACGATAAATAGGTAATTGACTATTCCAGTGATGCTTATGATTGCCACAATCACTCCGCCGGCCGACTCAAAGCCAGTCAATACCCGAGCAAGAATTTGTGCTTCCTGCTCGCTTTTGAGCGATTTTAAACGCAGTAGTAGGGCAAATGCCGCTAGAGCACCTAACCATCCACCGGCGGCCAAAAGATGGAAAATATCACTGATAAAATGCCAGTAGCGTCGACTGCCCTCATCCATGGCACCGTGCCCTGTCCATGCTAACGTCGCCAACGCAATCGCTCCGCATACAGTCACCATCCAGAGACTGAGTGTCGGAAATCTTTTATTCAGCGCTACGCCAATAATTGCCATAACCAAGGCAGCTATGCGGACCATCCAGGTCAGTCCGACGTCAGTCCCCATGAGGACCATTTGGAAAATATGGTGATGTAGTTCCATGAACCCCGATACACCGCTCATTGCTTTCGCAAGCAACAACATTGCTGCAAGGGATAGAGCTACACCTACAACAGAAGTACCGTAAAGAAGCGACTCAAAATTCAAGACCGTGCCCGATACTCTTTCTATTCCCCTAAGGCTGTACAAGCCGAAAATTGCCAATCCGAATAACAGCATCAGGTCTAAATAAAGAGCAAAGCGAACCACAATATTTATTGAGTCGCTCATGAATCATTTCACTTTGAATGAGAAGTTACCGGTGATCGGATGAGTGTCCGAGGAGACAGCACGCCATTCGACTTTGTAGGTGCCTGTGCTCAAAGGTGCTGCCGGTGTAATCACCATCGTTTTCGGATCACTGCCACCAGCGACGCTGGCCTTAACACCCATCGGGGAGTTCGGCATCCCAGGCATATCGGTCATGATCAGTTTTGCACCTGAAAACTGAGTAGTTAGATTTTCAGAAAAGTGCAGCTCAATTTTCGAAGGGGCCGCCGCATCCGAGCCTTCTACCGGAGTAGAAGAAAGGAGCTTTGGATGTGCTTGAGCTACTGCACTCAGAAGCAAGCCCGCAGTAAGTGCAACAGCTACGGTCGTAGTTTTAAGGAATGACATGCAAGACTCCTCACAGCAAGAGCTGTTGATTCGAGGTTTGTTTGGGAATATCTAGTTTTTTACTTTTCGACGCTTGTTAAAACCACTGGCGAATACCTAGCAGGTTCAGTGTCCTATGGCGGAACGAACAGGAGGAGCTCACAAGAATCTCCACGTCACAGCGCAAGTACACGATGCCACATGAATGTAAACTGTTCGATTACATTTCAGTCAGCTTGGGGCGGTTTTTTGGCTATTGGATGGCGCGGATAAGGGGCCTAAATACGGCCCCTCTTCGCGGCGTATCACGAGCTCTAACTCATTCAAAAAGGGGCCTTTAAGCTAATCCCATACTGCGTGGTTTAATATGTGCAGCTTGTCTCAGGCCTTTTTTTCGTCTGCACTAGGAAGCTCTATATTGAATGCCGTTTTCCCACCAGATGACGTACACCATATCTTGCCGTCATGCGCCTCGATTATCGATCGGGTGATCGATAAACCTAGCCCGGCGTTGCTTGGGCTCCCTTCTCTACGCGCAGGGTCCACTCGATAAAATCGATCGAAAAGCTTTTCAAGATGCTCAGGCGCAATGGACTCTCCAGGATTTTCCACTACGACCAATACCGACGTTCCTTTTTGTTGGATATCGACATTGATGCACTTCCCTTCAGAGGTATACCTGAGCGCATTTGATAGCAGATTAGAGATGGCTCGGTGCAGCATTAGAACATCGCCTCGGACGCTACCCCGCCCTGAAACCGTGAGGCCAATCCCTCGCTCATCAGCTAGTAGAGAGTAGTACTCCTGTAATTTCTCCACTATCTCTACTAGGTCTATCGGTTTCTTCTCGTGTGAAATCAGACCGTTGTCTGATTTTGCCAGAAAAAGCATGTCATCAATCATCCGACTCATACGCTTCAAGTCATCAAGATTTGAATACAAATTGTCTTCGTAGTCCTCAATATTTCTTTTTCTAGAAAGCACTACTTCTGTGTGGGTCATCAAATTGCTGACCGGCGTCCGTAACTCGTGAGCGATGTCCGCGGAAAAATTCGATAAACGGACAAATGCATCATCCAGCCTGGATAACATTGCGTTGAACGACAGCACCATCTGCTGAAGTTCTTTAGGAACAGATGCTAAGGGAATGCGCTCCTTAAGGGATTTAGCTGACATTGAAGCAGTGACCCGAGTGACTTGACGTATAGGCCGCAGACCGCTGCTCGCGACCATCCAACCCAAGGCAGCACTGATCAGCGCGCTGATCACCAGCCCTATCCAAAACCACCGCTCAAGTGTCTCGAAGAAAGACATATGCTGAGTCACATCAAAGATCAACATAACGGTTAATGGCCTGTCTTGCCCCGTCACGATCACTTGTGCAGTCACTCCACGGAACATTTTCTCCTGCTCCCGCCACTCCCAGACGTTGCTGTTCGGGATCGTACGAAATTCCTCTGGAACATCGATCGAGCCGGGATCAGCAAACAGTAACTTCCCGTCACCATCGATTATTATGGCAGTCAAATCACGGTGAGCACCAAGCAGCGCCTCCAGCTCAGGCTTAACATCACTGAATTGATCGATGCTATTCAATCCAGTCAAAATTCTCTGAGTAGAATGGAGCTTTTCGCTTAGTGCCTGTTGATCCAGCATCTTGAAGTGATGCTGGCTAAGGTTATTGAAGCTGAGGCCGGCAATAGTGAGCACCGCCGTTACAGCCAGCATGAACATCAGACTCATACGGCTCGTCAGAGACATTCGCTTCATTTCGACTCCGAATCAGGAGAGTCGAGCATGTAACCCATACCTCGCGAGGTATGAATCAGCTTGACCTCAAAATCATCATCGATTTTGGCTCTCAGTCGCCTGATCGCCACCTCGATAACGTTGGTATCGCTATCAAAATTCATGTCCCAAACTTGGGAAGCGATAAGCGATTTTGGCAACACCTCTCCTCGACGACGCAGCAACAGCTCAAGCAAAGCAAACTCTTTAGCTGTCAGATCTATACGTTTACCTCCACGGATGGCCCGACGCTTAAGCAGGTCCACTTCCAGATCGGCCAATTTCATATAGGTTTGCGAGGGAGCGCTGCTACCCCTACGCAGCAGCGTTCTAACGCGAGCCAAAAGCTCAGAAAAGGCGAACGGTTTGATCAGGTAATCATCTGCCCCGAGTTCAAGGCCCTTCACTCGATCTTCGACGCGGTCTCGCGCCGTGAGGAAGAGCACGGGAACATCCTTCCCGGATGCACGTACCTTCTGGAGGACTTCCCAGCCATCCAGCCCAGGCATCATGACGTCGAGAATCAGCAGGTCATAGGCTTCGCTCAAGGCGTGCTGAAGTGCCTCTTTGCCATCGGTAAACCGATCAACATTGAACCCCGCCTCGGTGAGTCCTTGCTGCAAATAGATGCCTATTTTTGGTTCGTCTTCAGCAACAAGAAGTCTCATAGGAGTGGCTCTCAAGTAATTATGAAACGGAGTCTGCAACGAAAAACACAAGCCAAGCAGCAACTGACAGAAAAGTAATATTGGCTTCAGGTATATGTCAGCGACCGCTGTCTATGGTCAAAAATGAGCATTTCCCTAATGCTCAGCCGACTCTTCAGCATGAACCGTATTTGGAGCCGGAAAACAATTCCAAAAGGAGCGGCACCATGAATCGCTTAAAAGTTCTTATTCTTGTGAGCTCGCTACTCGTCTCGTCTTCTCTATGGGCTGAAAGTGGCGGAGACCGGGTTGTAGAGCGTATGGAAAACCTGCGCAACAAGGCTGAATCTGTGCTTATACAAGCTGAAAGAGCTCCTGAAGGGCAGCGTCATGTCCACATGGCCGAGCATATGAATATGCTTGGGGAGATCATGAGTCAGCTCCATCAAGATCACCCAGACGCATCGATGTCACCTCAGCAGCACCTCGCTTGGATGGAAAAGCACGACAAAATAGTTGATGACGTTTTGAGCCAAATGCAGCGTGAGCACAAATTGATGCTTTCTGAAAACCATCAGTGACCAACCTAGTCTCATTGGGGTTTGTTAACCGCTCCGCTGAACACGGCGTTACCTGGGCGCCGTGTTTTCTTTTGAAAACTGACAGAAATGTAGTGTTCAGGTCAGTTAACTAGCAGCTCATTCCCTTTAGCATAGCCAGTGATTCCCTCTTACTCTCGAGGTCACCATGAAAGCTAAGCTCATTACCCCTGTTATTGCGGCAATCACCCTAATCTTCGGTGCTACGGCGATCGCCAGTGTTGGTCATGGTAAAGAGGACATCGGCCAGCCCGGTGTCTCTTCTAAGGTTACCCGTACGGTGGAAGTGGAGATGGGTGATGTTTTCTTCAAACCTAAAAGCATCGACGTCAAACCGGGTGAAACGGTCCGATTCGTCCTTCGCAATGAGGGTTCGCTGCTGCACGAGTTCAACATCGGCAAAGCCGCTGCTCATGCGGCACACCAAAAAGAAATGGCGAACATGTTCCAGAACGGGGCGCTAAGCCCCACCGGGGCCGGGAAAATGATGAGCGACATGGGCCATAGCATGGGAGGGATGAAGATGGTCGAAATGGAACACAACGACCCGAACAGCGTGCTGATCGAGCCAGGCGCAACCAAGGAGCTGATCTGGACCTTCAACACCACCACTGGGCTTCAATTTGCTTGCAACGTGCCGGGGCATTATCAATCAGGGATGGTCGGTCAGATTGTCCTGAAGTAGGTCGTAGTAGGCTGCAAACCACGCGTCGACGAAAGCGTTGGCGCGTGATAATCAACCGGCGTTCGATCCGCGCAGATCACGTTACCCTGGAAGAGTTGCGGGCACCATTGGAGGCCATAGTGAGGAGGCGCTGAATTAGACTGGTCGAAACTCGATCGTCAGATGGCTGACCTCGTGAACCGACTTGAGACGTTCACGAATGCTGTCGGCATTCGCAGTGGCCTCACCAAGGACGCTGACGATTGCCGCATGGGCTTGTGGCCCAATCTGCCAGACGTGCAAGTCCGTAATGGTGGCATCCCCCGGCGTCTCAACCAGTTCACGGATTTCCTCGGCAACATGCGCATCGGTCTGATCCAGCAGTACACCTGCAGTGACCCCCATCAAGGTCCATGCCCACCGCGCAATAACGATGGCACCGACGATGCCCATGACCGGGTCCAGCCACACCCAGCCGAGATAACGGCCGGCGAGCAGTGCCACAATGGCCAGAACCGAAGTCAGCGCGTCCGCGATGACGTGGACGTAGGCCGATTTCAGGTTGTTGTCGCTCCCGTGATGGGCATGGTCATGATCATCATGATCGTGCCCATGGCCCAGCAGCAGGGCGCTGGCAATGTTGACGATCAAACCGGCAATTGCGATGAGCGTAGCGGTGCCGAACTGCACGTCCGTTGGCTGGAAGAGGCGCATGACAGACTCAACGCCAATTCCCAGGGAGACCATGCCGAGAATCAACGCCGAGGCAAACCCGCCTAGGTCTCCAACCTTTCCGGTACCGAAACTGTAGCGCTGGCTGGAAGCGTGGCGTTTTGCATATCCGTAAGCGACGGCCGCGATGCCCAATGCTACGGCATGGGTTGCCATATGAAAGCCATCGGCCAGTAACGCCATTGAGCCAGTTATATAACCGGCGGTGATCTCGCCAACCATCATCACAACGGTAAGTGCCACAACCCAAAGCGTACGCTTGGCATTATCGTCGTGCGCTGAGCCAAGGAACACGTGGTCGTGGGTGTGTTTGATGTCGATACTGCTCATGAGTGATTCCTGACAGCGTTTACTTGGAGTAGCGGCGAATGGCTTCAAGAAGCTCTTCGACGCCCTTACTTCGCTCTTCTTCACTGAGAGCAGGGTTCGCGACATGCTCACGCGCATGCTCCTCGATGATTTCCTCCATCAAGCCGTTCATGGCACCGCGAGTGGCGGCAACAAGGTGCAGTGTTTTGGCGCAATCGAGATCCGATTCCAACGCTCGCTCAACCGCTTGAAGTTGTCCGGCGATACGTTTTACACGCTTGAGAAGATCATCTTTGTTTGCTGCGATATGGCCCATGGGATACCTCTCCTACCTATACGTCGCACATGATAGGCATACCCCCTATACCTATACAAGGTTCGCAGGCGTATGGGGCATTAAAAAACAGTGAGCAGGAAAGAGAGGTTCAAATCTGAGGATGAAGCAGAGGGCCTGGAGTGTTTTCTTCTGGCCGTGCTCTGCCGGCCATGGCCTAGATGCGTACTGGTCGAACTCGATGCAAATCGGGTGGTTAGATCAAATGAAAACGGTTGGTCAAGTCTGTGCTGTCATACATCAATGACACTCACAATTTGAAACAGACAATTATTGACATTGCCATAGTGTCAACCTTGATGCTGTCGGTGCGGTGTAAAGAGACCGCTCAGCACGAGAGGAATAATCATGTTCATCTTAGATGTATCAGGCATTGGTTGCGGCGGTTGCGTCAGCAAAATCACTAAAGCAATTCAGTCCTTGGACAACAAAGCTACGATTTCCGTGGATCGGTCCGCCGGAAAGGTGAGTGTTGAAAGTAGCGAAAGCTCAGAGCAAATTCGTAAAGCTGTCGAGGCGTTAGGTTTTCCTTCCCAAATCAGCACTTGAATGCTGACACCTACCCTTGGCCCATAGTCAGCGCCCCTTATGCGGATGGCTCACAAGACCCTGCGCTACTAATCTCCTCGCAGAGCTTTGAGCAAACCTTTGAATGCACCATTCAAACGAGTAAAAGCGGCATCGAAACGTATCCCATTTTCTGTGTATTTTGCGACCTCAACCTGCTGATCGACAGTATTTTGATCGATGGCAGGTTGAACCGGAGTGCTGTAAAGCAAACCGCTTCCGTAAATATCACTTGCTGAATCTTTTCCGGCAATATGTTTTACATTTGGCGTTTTCAAAGAAAACGTATTAGCAAGGTTTTCTCTATTCTGACTTGCAAGCACAGTAGAGAAGTCCATATCTCGAGCTTTGAAGTTCGGCGTATCGGCGTTTGCGATATTATTACTCAGGATTTCAGCTCTTTGACTACGATAAAATAACGCTCTTTCTGATGTGCCAAGTGCTTTCTCAAAGTTAATGCTCACACTCAATCACCCTTGATGGCTCAATTTTTTCCAAGAACAACTAATACTTTGATTTTGCCGCAGTGCATCTAGGTTCATACACGAAGCTCCGGCATAGAAATCTAAAAACGACTTCACCTTGAAAGCACCTAAACCAAATCAATTACCCACCTAAAGCTGAGGCTAAATAAACAGCCGTGCGACTCGAAAAGATCGATACTTTACGTATTGAATAGCGTATTCCTCAAGAGAAATATGCCAACCTGACACAACTGTAATATTCAGCTAAGGCTTCTGACAGGGCATGAGTTTTATAGTCCTATTGAGCCTTAAGCTCTCCCCTAAGAATCATCGTTTGATGTGGATTTAGGGATTACCAATACTCCCAGAGGACACTAAAATGAAATCCATCAAAGCTTTGTTCATCATTGCAGCCCTAACCGTCTCTTCTTTTGCTATGGCTGAAGGCGGTGGTGACCGGACGTTCGCCCGCATGGAAGTAGCTAGGAATAATTCAATGGAATCGTATCAAATAGCCCAACAACAGAGCACCCAGCCCCCGATCGCAGAAAGCAAAGTCAAAGCGATGGGCCACAAGAATTGCTGAATAGCTTACTGCGCATCAAAACTGACAGAAATGTAATCACTGTGATGGTTCAAATGTGGCAATTTCTGAGCTCGCTTGCCGTAAACACTCGTTTTTAGTGACGGCGAGCTAAGCTCATTCGGGCGCATCCCCCCGAGAGAGTTCCTTCAACCTGTTGAGCAACTCATTGGTTGTTTCGCACGGCTTCCCTTTTTCACTGATCGGACGTAAACGGCATGAATTCCAAAACCTCTAGGCGGACATTCGTTAAAGGCCTGGCCGCTGGTGGCGTTCTCGGCGGCCTTGGTCTGTGGCGCACTCCTGTATGGGCAGTGACCAGTCCTGGTCTGCCGAGCATTCTCACCGGTAACGAATTTGATCTGTTTATTGGTGAAACCCCTGTAAATATTACTGGCTCGCCGCGCACAGCCATGACCATCAATGGTTCGTTGCCCGGACCTTTGCTTCGTTGGCGCGAAGGCGAAACGGTCACACTGCGTGTGAAAAACCGCCTAGACCAAGACACGTCGATTCATTGGCACGGGATCATTCTGCCCGCCAATATGGACGGTGTACCGGGGTTGAGTTTCCATGGCATCGCGCCCGACGGGATGTACGAGTACAAATTCAATGTGCATCAAAACGGCACATACTGGTACCACAGCCATTCAGGCTTGCAGGAACAGGCAGGCGTATACGGTCCAATTGTCATCGACTCTAAAGAGCCTGAACCTTTTCAATACGATCGCGACTATGTGGTGATGTTGACTGACTGGACCGATGAAGATCCTAGTCGTGTCATGGCCAAGCTCAAGAAGCAATCGGACTACTACAACCACCACAAACGTACCGTGGGCGACTTTATCGGCGACGTCAGCAAGCAAGGTTGGTCTGCTGCTGTGGCCGACCGCAAGATGTGGGCTGAAATGAAAATGAACCCCACTGATCTCGCAGACGTCAGTGGGGATACTTACACCTATCTCATGAATGGCCAAGCGCCTAACGGTAACTGGACCGGTATTTTCAAGCCGGGCGAGAAGCTGCGCCTGCGCTTTATCAACGGTTCAGCTATGAGCTATTTCGACGTTCGCATCCCTGGTTTGAAAATGACCGTTGTGGCGGCTGACGGTCAACATGTCAAACCAGTCAGCGTCGATGAATTCCGCATCGCCGTGGCAGAAACGTATGACGTGATCGTAGAACCTACCAGCGAAGAGGCTTACACCATCTTTGCCCAGTCCATGGATAGAACCGGTTATGCACGTGGAACCTTGGCAGTTCGAGAAGGTTTGAAAGCACAGGTACCTGCGATCGATCCTCGGCCGCTTTTGACCATGGATGACATGGGTATGGGCGGTATGGAGGGCATGGACCATGGCGGCATGGCTGGTATGGGCGGCGATATGAAGCAAGGTGAAATGTCAGGCATGGCTGGCATGGATCACAGCAAGATGACGGGGATGAACCAAAGCGACATGACCGGCATGGACAGCGGTGACATGTCTAACATGGCCGGCATGGATCACAGCAAGATGGCGGGAATGGACAAAGGCGACACGTCCAATATGGCCGGCATGGACCACAGCCAGATGGCTGGGATGAGCGATATGAGTGGCGAAATGCAGGCCCATCCAGCATCCGAAACCAACAACCCCTTGGTTGATATGCAAGCCATGAGCCCTACGCCAAAGCTAAACGACCCTGGCATAGGTTTGCGGAATAATGGTCGTCGAGTCCTCACCTACTCTGATTTGAGAAGCACTTTCCAAGACCCTGACGGCCGCGAGCCCAATCGCACTATTGAACTTCATCTGACCGGTCACATGGAGAAGTTTTCGTGGTCCTTCAACGGAATCAAATTTTCAGACGCAGAGCCGCTTCGTCTGAAGTATGGGGAGCGTCTTCGGATCACCCTGGTGAATGACACCATGATGACCCATCCCATCCACCTTCACGGCATGTGGAGCGACCTTGAAGACGAAAATGGCAAGTTCATGGTGCGCAAGCACACAATTGACATGCCACCAGGTACTAAGCGCAGTTATCGAGTCACCGCTGATGCCTTAGGTCGCTGGGCCTATCACTGCCACCTACTTTTCCATATGGAAATGGGCATGTTCCGTGAAGTACGGGTTGATGAGTAAAGGAGACGATCTGTGAGCACATACGTAAATCGTAATAAATCGCTGGTGGGTTGCCTCTTTGCCGTTGGTCTGATGGGCGGACTCTCTTCTGTGGTGATGGCAGGAGAAGATAGTAGTGATCATTCATCTACTGCGAAAGCAACTAACAAACCTGCAACTACGGCAAACGAAACTAAGCCCGATCACGGTTCAATGGACCACAGCAAGATGGGGTCTATGGATCACAGTAAGATGAGCATGGACGACGGGGAAATGGAAGGTATGGAAAGCATGAATGGAGGGGCGACCGCCACGAGTCGAACCCCGATCCCTGTACTTACCGACGCTGACCGTGCAGCCGCCTTTCCAGATGTGGCAGGTCATGGTGTCCACGACAAACAACTCAACTCCTTCATGCTGCTGGATAAGTTTGAGTACCAGGATGCTGATAACGGTAGTGCACTGGCCTGGGATGCGAAAGGATGGATCGGCGGTGACGTTGACCGATTGTGGTTGCGCTCGGAAGGCGAACGTACCAATGGTGTAACGGAAAGCGCTGAACTCTCCGCACTTTGGGGACACGCCATCGGTCCGTGGTGGGATGTCGTCACCGGCGTACGGCAAGACTTCAAGCCCGGGTCGCCACAAACTTGGGGAGCGCTCGGTATACAGGGCATGGCCCTGTATAACTTTGAAGCCGAAGCCACTGCCTACATCGGTGAGAACGGTCAGACCGCTGCTCGATTTGAGGGCGACTACGACATTCTGCTGACCAATCGCCTGATCTTGCAGCCTACAGCCGAAGTAAATTTATACGGGAAAAATGATCCTCAGCGTGGCATTGGGTCTGGATTGGCTAACACCGAAGTAGGGTTGCGATTGCGTTACGAGATTGTTCGCCAATTTGCCCCCTACATTGGAGTTAGCTGGAACCGCTCCTACGGCAAGACGGCCGACCTGGCGAGCGATGAAGGAGAAAGGACCAGCGAGGCTCGATTTGTTGCCGGTATTCGGATGTGGTTCTGAGTGCATAGCATGAAAAAACATTGACCTCTGCTGGTGTGGTCGCCGCAATAGTAGCTGCCGGTAAGGTGCTCCCTCTGGATATCTTCATGCAGATGCAGCCGAAGAGGTAACTGAAGCAGAGGACCATCATGGCGAGAGACCGCGACTACGGTGAGGTAGCAGCACCTTCTCAGGATGAAAGTACCCAACATACCCATCCTTAGGGCGGTGAGGCTTCACATGACGCGTCTTCAACTCCGACCGCTTAGCCAAAAAATCATACCCATGCTGATGGGAAGGAACATACCCATGCGAAATAACATTTTTCGTCCTGGTCGGGCACTGCGCCTCGCTGCACTCTCGGTTCTGTTTATCAGTTCCGCAGGTCATGCCACAGAATTGCTGACGATCAACGTCCATCGTGACGCTAACTGTGGATGCTGCAAGAAGTGGATGGAGCACCTTGAAGCCACCGGTTTCACCGTCGTTGATCATGTAGAAACCAACATGAGCAGAGTCAAGAAAGACTTGGGTGTTATTCCGCGTCTCTCGTCATGCCACACCGCTATGGTCAACGGAAAATTTGTTGAAGGCCATGTACCTGCCGAGCAAATAGTTGCTTTGATCAAACGCGACGACCTTATCGGGATTGCTGTACCTGGCATGCCGACAGGGTCGCCTGGTATGGAGGTCGGTGGAAAGCAGGATGCTTATCAGGTCATTGGCCTGAGCAAAACAGGTATTAACCAAGTGATTGCCGAATACCCGGCAAACTAGTTTTCAAACTTTCCTTAATTCTTGCGTGGTCACTGCCCTTGATCATGCAAGTGACGGAGTGCTTACTCTAATGAGCTATCAAAATTGAGATGGACTCCGCACTGGCTATAACCATCTACCTGTAGGTTGGCAAAAAGCTATGGAGCATTTGTAGTCGTATGGGTGACACACCATAAAAAAGGCGCCACTAGGGCGCCTAAACCATCTCCACAACCAAAGGAGAAACACAGAGATGGGGTGTATCTGGTAAGCGAACATTTGTTGCTAGCTAGCATTTGTTAATAGAGTGGCAGTAGTTACTCAGCAATAAATCGAACCTAATCCAAATAAGAATCGAAAATGTCAGCACTCGTCGTTACTTGGCAACCATTAAACACATGCGCTCCAGAGAACCTACCATGGCTACCTTAGTCTATCCTCCGCGTGGGCAGTTAGTACCCATAACCCTGTACTCTACAGTGTTGAGCTTGCCAGCCGAATCTTCAAAGGTCATACGCGAAGGCGCTACAGCACAGTCTATATTGGCTTGCGTCATACTGACGATCTTATGAATATCTAGGTCCATACCATATTTATAATGAACAATTTCAGGGTTAGACTTCCCGTTTTTCAAGGCGTACTGCTCCATCGCCTGTTGGTTTTCTTGCATCATCCGACCGTAAACGCGATCACCACCTCCTTCAGCTATTGCCAAAGACGACAAGGCCAATATTGAAATGGTAAAAAATGCTTTAAATACTTTCATGACTGTCTCCTAGTGCTCACTTACTTCTGACTAGAGGATAACGAATCATACCTTTCAGAAAGCTGCCGCGAATATTACTTATGTGTCAGGCATTGTGAGTCCAGCTTCTAGCTTGCAAGGAGCTTGAAAATCCGGGGCGATTCAGTTCATTTAAGGAAAATGCCGCTTACCCCAAATAGGAAAGCGGCATTTTTTCGGTTTCACAGAAAAACCGAAACTGTCTACCGATCAAGCAGCCCCCCTATCCATTTTTCTGAGGAATCAACATGTCTAAAATCGTACGTTTTCAACGTATTGGCGGGCCATAAGTGCTTCAAATCGATGACATCGATGACATCGATGTTCGAGAGCCTAGAGCAGGCGAAGTCCGCATCCAGGTAAAAGCGCTGGGGTTAAATCGCGCCGAAGCCATGTATCGCTTGGGGCAATACACCTTCATTCCTGAGCTGCCCACTACCTTAGGCTATGAAGCGGCCGGCACAATTGAGAGCATCGGTGAGGGGATCACCGATTACGCACCTGGCGATGAGGTCAATGTGATTCCGGCTTTCTCGTTTGCCGACTTCGGTTTGTATGGTGAGTTGGTTGTCGCGCCTGTTCATGCACTGGTTCGTCAACCTGAGGGGATGACATCCGTGGAAGCCGCAGGCACATGGATGCAATTCGTCACTGCTTATGGAGCGCTGATTGATATCGGCAATCTGCAGAAAGGCGAGACGGTTTTGATTCGCGCGGCATCGAGCAGTGTCGGCCTGGCAGCTATCCAGATTGCGAACCTGGTAGGAGCACTACCTGTAGCACTCACTCGTACCAGCGATAAGCGTCAAGCATTGCTCGATGCAGGCGCAGCTCACGTGATAGCGACCCAAGAACAGGATCTTGTGGAAGAGGTCAATCGCATTACTGGCGGTAAAGGTGCCCGCGTGGCCTTCGATCCAGTCGGCGGACCTGAGGTAGCCAATATTCTCCGAGCTCTATGCTACCTCGGCACCTTCTTCCAGTACGGCACCCTTGATACCGCAGACATGAGCATTCCGGTCATGGAAGTGCTAGGAAAGAATCTGACGATTCGGGGTTATCAGTTGTTCGAGATTACTCAGGATCCTGAGCGCTTAGAATGTGCCAAAACCTTCATTTCAAGAGGGCTTGAAAACGGAGCATTGCGGCCCTTGATAGCCAAAACTTTTCCACTCGATCAAATCGTGGAGGCCCACAGATACATGGAGTCCAATACTCAGATAGGCAAAATCGTCGTTGATATTTGATCGCGCGTTAGCTTAACTGGACGCAAAAAAAGCCCGCTATGCGGGCTTTTCAGCAGCTATAAACTGACAACCACACCCTTATGCGAAGCAACCTACAACTGAGATAAAAGGCAAGATATACGTTATCACCACTTTTAGACCGGGAAGGGCAGATGACCGATTTCGAGCCAATGCGGGACTTTTTTCATCCGCGCCAAGCCAAAATCCTGACTGATCGTTCAGCAGGTGTCCGTCTGGTGACGGTGCGAGAGGAAGCCATTCGCGACTGTTTCGCTTTTCCCGGGACCGAGTATGACGCCGGCATCGAGATCGATGGCCAACACGTGGGAAGGATCAGCTACGGGATTAATCCGCTCAACGATCGGGTTTACATCTACGAACTTAAAATTGAACGTCAACACCAGTTAACCGGCACTGGAATTTCCGTGCTGTGGTTGCTGTGGTGCAAGTACCAAATCCCTTTGGTACCTATGAGCGAATTCGGAACATCCAAAAGATTCTGGAGCAAGGCTCGCGAGCGTTTAGCGGCGGCGGGATCTGAGCTTAAATATGAAATTCGTTCTTGTGAACAGTCTGAAGAGCAACAGCGCTGGAAACATCTAATCCCCGAGACGCCTCATGAGCGGCGTATCCGCGACATGAAGGCATCGCCGGAATGGCCCGAGATCGAGGCTGGTTTTAAAGCCAGGCAGCGGTTATGAGCCAGCTCGTCAATTCGGGCGGCGCCGGTGAGCGTCGACTGACGTCCGCAGAGTTCCAGCAATTAGCCGCGGTGCCGGCAGCCGTGGAGTGGTTCGCCAATATCGACAACCCACGCACCCGACGCGCTTATCAGAACGACCTGGAAGACTTCTGCAGTTTTGTAGGACTGACGGCTGCAGATGAGTTCCGTGCCGTGACCCGAGCACACGTGCTGGCTTGGCGCGCCCAGCTCGAAACCCGGGGCCTGGCCGGAGCGACGATCCGTCGTAAACTGGCGGCGCTGGCCAGCCTGTTTGATCACTTACTCGAAAACAACGCTGTCGCCGGGGGCAACCCGGTGCACGGGGTCAAGCGGCCCAAGATCGAGACCAACGAAGGGAAAACACCGGCACTCGGGGACGACCAGGCTAAATTGCTGCTGGACGCTCCTGATACTGAAACGGTCAAGGGGCTGCGAGATCGGGCGATCCTAGCCGTGTTGCTGTACCACGGGCTGCGACGGGAAGAGGCCGCGAGGCTGACCATGAGCGACCTGCTTGAGCGCCGAGGAATAAAGCATCTTCGGGTGCATGGGAAAGGGGGCAAGATCCGCTTTTTACCATTGCACCCAGTCGCCGCAGAACGGATCTATGCGTACCTGGAGCGCGATAGCGGACGTGCCCCATCACCGGGTCCACTGTTTCGCTCGATTCGGGGAAAAACCACCGGCGCCGGTGTCACCGCGAACGGGCTATACACCGTGGTCGCCCACTGGGCTCAGGCAGCAGGGATCGAGGTAGACGGCTTAGGTGTGCATGGGCTGCGGGCAACCGCTGCGACCAATGCGTTGGAGCATGACGCAGACATCGCCAAAGTCCAGATGTGGCTGGGACACGCCAATATCAGCACAACACGCTTGTATGATCGGCGCGGACAGCGGCCAGAAGACTCCCCAACGTACAAGGTTAAGTATTGAATAAATATAAACACCGGCTATCCTGCCCAGCGTTTGACGGCTGGGCTACTTCTCTCCTTACTGTTCTCGTGATCGAGCTTTTGTTTTCTTCTCGAAATACACACTTATTAACGCTACATACAAGAAGGTAAGAACAACCCACACGCCCCCGTGCCATTGGCGAGGATCTGGAGCTGTATAAAGCGCAAAAAAGCCGTAAAGCAGTGCAGTGATAGCAGCCAGGTTGCGGAACAAGCTCGCCGTGCTCATGGTTGTGGGCTCTTTTCCGTCAGACTTCTGTAGGCCAGCTACTGTCCCGATCCTCGATCAGCATGAAACCAATCCCGCTGACCAGTTGACTGACCACACGCCCGGCGATCACCTTCCCGTCCGGCAACTGTAGGCGGGCCGAGGTAGGTCCCTTGGCGAGATCCAAGCTAAGGCCAGAACCAACGCCGACCTTAACCTCCCAACTCAATCCAGGGTGGTTAACCTCTAGCTCAACTTCAACTCCAACCCGTTCTGCAATGCGGGTCAGTCCAGGCACTTCGCCGTAGCGCAGCATCAGATCAACGGGCCCGTTATACGAGAACACATTCATGCAGTCAGTCCTTCAATGGATTGGACGCCAAAGGGGAATCCTTCTACTGCTTAGCCCAACGTTTGACGGCTGGGCTTAGGTGTTCCTGGGGGGATTTTCCTACTTTGTTCCGTAAACGTCCTTGGTGAGAGATGCATTGGTAGAGCGTCCACCGACTGTATCCCTGACACTTATTGTAGAATGGGCAATGGACGCTCTACCAATACAGCTACTTTTCCTACCTATTCGGGATCACGATCCTGGAGTCCCTTAACCTGCGGTCACACCCATCACATCTGGCACGAACTTCATAATTTGACGGGTATAGCTCTCAGCGTCTGCAATGCTCGACGCGAGGGATGCAGCTGCGCTGTCAAACACATTTTTTGAAGGCGTCAGTCCAAAGAATTTACTCAGCTCAACCACATGTTCGTGGATTTGACGCAAGATGAGATTTGCGTTCTGCACCCTAGGAATATCCTCAATGGTCAGCACTTCTACCAGATGCGCGAAGCGCCATAAGAGGGCGCGCTGCTCCTGGGCAGTGCTCATCCAGTCACGCAGAGCACCATGCGTCTCTTCCTGTGATTTCCCGTCCATGCGGTTGAAATCATCCCGGTTCTTTTCAAAATTGGTCAGCATCATCCTACCTCGACTTCGCGGGCACGAGAATCGCGCCCCTACACTGATGCGGCCCTGCTAATGCTGGGCTTGGGCGTACCTTGCGCTATTGCGGGCTGATCGGTTTGATCGGTTTGATGCGGTCATAACCCGGTGGAGGCGGCTCCATATCATTATTGAGCATTGTCATGAGGTGGTCGTACTCCTCCAGCGTGATGTCACCGTCACCCAAGGCATTCTTAATCAAAAGGCGGAGTAAATCCTTCGAGATATTTTTATTTGGGCCCGGGGAGAGCCTCCTGAACTTTAAGATTTCTTTAACCAGTTCAATGAATCTGAGTGTGCCCATCGTGACTCCCTATCGTTTGTATTCTTCTTGAACTGGTGAACTCGTCCGGCGAACCAGTTCGAGTTGGTTAGTTTCGTTTTATTACGAAGACGCTGGGTATTTATCGCAAGCTAACCAATCAGCTGCAGCAGTGCCAGCGTCACCACCAGCCTCAAACCGTTCGTAAAACCATCCAACATGCTCTTCCGTATCTATCTCAGGCGAACTGACGCCGTACCTCAACAGCGATACATGAATAGATTCGAGCCAGAGCTTAAAAAGCTGATCGTCACGTCGACCGCCAATTTCCATGAAATCGCGCATGGCATCAACAAATTCATCATTACGATGATCAACGCTACGAAGGGTTTGAAGTGCAGTTAGCAGCTCACCCCGGGTCGCTGTGGGAGTCACACTGAGTCCGACTGCCTTCAACTCTTCTTGAACCCACACGTACTCAGGTTGAGGAGCCATCTACGACTCCTTTTTAACCGCTAAGGACAAAGCCGTGAACAGAGCTCTGCAGGCCATGTTGTAGGCCTCCAGTAGCTCCGAGCTTTGGCGCTTGTAATCTTCAAGCTCAAGGCCTGTAAGCGGTTCGGTGCTGAGGGACTTAGGCTGGTCCAAATATTCAGACTCAGCTACCTTCGCAGCTTCAATAAAGACATTTAACGAAGTTATATCAATCGTGCTCATACAAATTCTCTCCTTGGTTAATCAGCTATCTCTACGGCTCTCCATGGTCCGCTGACTAACTGCGGACCATGGAAACGGTGCTGTTCAATGGAAGCATAAGCTCGTCCTGGTGCATCTACGATTTGGCCCTGGCCTACGCCGCCATACCCACAATTGCTCAATAATAACAACTGCTCCCCTCTTCACTCGGACGCGAAAAACAACGACCCTACTACTGACCCAACCCCGCGTCTTACGGCGAGGTTGGAGTGTTTCCATAGAGACTACCGGGATAATGCCTTAAGTATCATTTGGCGTAGTACTGGACTGCTGGCTTCGATGTAGCGCACCAGTTCCCAGGCGCCCAACTGATGTATATCGGAAAGCGGAATTTTGCGAATACGGGTATAGTCTGCATCTGACATAACGGATACCTTTTGCGGGGTTTCGGTGTGTTATGAGCGCCAAGGTGGTCGAAGACCTTGGCGCTCGATCCTTTTCTACTTGCTGGTTCGCTGCCCTTCCCTCCCCTGCTATCGCTCGCATACCGACTATCGCTACGATTCAGGACTCCACTACCACGGAGAGTTTTGTTGGGTCGACAGTCTTTAAAAATTCTTCAAACTGCTCCATGACCAGATTGGGATTTATCCCATCCTGACACTTCAGTTCAAGCTTCTGGCCGGACAGTTTCATGGTGCCGATTCCAACTACAGCCCTAGGCGCAAATGCAGGGGCAACCGGGTTAGAGCATGCTGAGATTTTTTGTGCAATCTGGCGCAGCGCCTGTTCCTGCTTTGTCCCCTTATCGACCATGCTTAGAACTTGTCGCTCGACAATGTGCTGATGCTTGCCTGCTAGTTCTACAAACTTCTTGGCATAGTTAGCTGTGATAAGGCCAGGATGCTGATCCAGCACTTCCCGAATTGCAGGGGTAAGCTTCATCAAATCCAGGCAACGGCTGACTACGGAGCGATTGATACCCAAGCGGCGAGCAATGGCACTCTGGCTCTTGTCATTGCCGTTCTTTAGGTAACGATCGTAGCTACGAGCGAGTTCATAATCAGTTAATTGCTCGTGCTCGTTATCAGCTAGGGCGAGCAACATGGCCATGTCGTCATTCATCGGCTTAATCACTGCCGATATGGTGTCCCATCCTAGGATGGTGATAGCTCTCCAGCGCCGTTCACCACCGACCAGTTCATACCGGCCGTTTGGTAGCGGCCTTACAAGAATTGGTTTCCCAAGGCCAATTTCACCGATGGATTCTGCGAGTTGCGAGATAGCTACGGCGTCAAAAACCATCCGGGGCTGATAAGGAGATACATCGATGAGGGATAACTGGATCTCCTGCAAAGCTTGGTCATTAGTGATCAACTCACCAATCAACGGCTCAACATTCTTTGCGTCCAGCTTCTCAAGCATCGCTGCCCTCCCCTTCGCGCTTGAAGGGGCACCCGCTGGGATTTCTGCTGGTTTGCGAAGGCCAATTACAGCTGGCTTCGGTTTACCTGGGTAATCTTCCGACTTCATATTTGAACCTCCAGGAGGCAGTGTTGCTAGTAGCAACAAAAAATCTTAGGGGTTGTTGCTAGTAGCAACAACTCAAGCAGATGCAAGTTCACGGATTTTGTCGATTATCTCTCGGTGAACGCTGCGTACAGGCCCAAGACTTTTGGAGGTTGCTCCTTTCCATAGAAGCAACGGAATGCCTTCGTCCAGCGATTTGGCATATTCCTCCGAGACGTAGATTTTTTCCTCAGTGACCCGATTCGGAAAAAGCTCATTCAGTCGGTAGAGGTTATTGATGAGGGATGGACGATTGCGAATGAACATGGTCGGGATTGCTAACATCTTCGGTGCATAGTCGTATTCCCTCGCAAAGCGGGCGCACCAATCATTAAGACGAAGGAGAGCCCGAAACGAGAACTTATCCATTCGAATCGGGCACAACAGCAAATCACTTGCAGCGACTGAATTTTTAGTCAATCGGGAACCTGCCGGTGCGTTGTCGATAATGATCAGGTCATAACCTGAAAGATCACATCCGGGAATTCCCCCGGAGTTTGCTTGCTCAATCCAGCGGGCATACCACATATCAGCATTGTTAGAGGCATCCAGTGCAACCCCTAAATCCTCAATGGAGGTATCTGCAGGGATTAAATGAATACCATCCTCGCCAAATGGTTTCTTTATAACCTCGTCTAGCGACTTAGGGTCAAAAGCACGCATCCGCAATAGTGGGCTAATCAGATTGCCAAGATGGCCATCGACCAAGCGGTCCTGTGGGATTCCCATATCAGTTAGATCGTCTGGCCCCAAGTCTGGGTCATAACCCAGCATGCTGGACGTATCACCTTGCGGATCGTTGTCGATAATGAGTGTTTTCAATCCAGCGAACTGGGCGGATAACGCCAGGTTAACCGCTGTAGTGGTTTTTGCTGTCCCCCCCTTTGGGACAAAAGTTGAAACGACAATCTGACGCCCTAAACCCTTCGAGTGGCCCAGCTTGCGACGAAGTGCGGCAATTGTAAAAAGATCAGCAACACCATAAACCCGAGCTGAAGAAGTACCACGGGGAATGCGTCGAATTTCAACACCGTTCTCCTCTTCAATATCTTTCAAACGCCGGGTAGTAAGCCCGAAGCACTCCGCAGCAAATTGCGGAGAGTAGGTCAGATTTCCGTAATCAACGAAACTCTGGAGATCCTGCTGAAATTCTTCATTCGAGTTCATGTAAGCGCCCTTCCGTGCATTGAGAACTTATTATAGTTCGTGAATCTTTAATGTAAATACGATAATTCAGGAATTTAAGCTATTTTAGCCAATTAACCTGAACCCTACTTGTTGCTAGTAGCAACAACCTCACTGTGGCCGTCATATCACGGCCACAGTCCGCACTGAATATCTGTCAGATGCTCATAGCAACCTGCCCGCCTACATCGACAAAGCTATCGAGATTACAGCCACGCAGCCGCACCGCGTTTCGCAACAGCGAGTGCGCTTGCTCGTCATCGAGATCCATAAAATAGGCGTCATCGATAAGTCCGCTAATTTCGCTCTGCTTCATACCCGCATCTATGGCCTGACTCAAGAGTCGTGGGGAGAGACGATCGTATTTACCGAACAGCACCAACCGGGGGTGATCGATAAGATTGTTTGCCATGAAAAAAGAGTAAGCAAACCCCTCTGGCGTCACACTTCTCGCATTTTTTGTAGCAAGACTGCGGCCACCGTACTTGCGGTGCATTTTTGAACCCTCAATCGGTGAGACTGGGGCTACAGGCAGATCTGCGTTGAAGCGACCCCAAATCAACGTCTTCTTGGTGTATGGGTCCCCAACATGACATGGATCAAATGAAAGCCTCCACGAAGGAAGTCCCACCAGTTTTTCGAGCCGGCCAACTGGGTTCTCGATAGCCCACAAAGCAGGTTTGTAATACTCGATAACGCGAAGGGTCTGGTGAACCAATTCAACAGATGCAATGGTCCGCCCGTCCAAATCCTTGGCACCAAAATGTCTGCATCCTGACCGGGCAAAGTCAGTACAAGGGCATGCAGCAAGAATCGCAAAAACATCCTGCCCATAGAAATCACCGAACCATTCCATGAAGAATTCAACACTGAAATTATTCACGTCGCCCAGTTCTGGGTTGTCCTGGATGTCAAAGCGATATACCTGGTAGCCAGCCTCTTCCCATGGCTTGGACCATTCACCTGAGGTGTCGAAAAGCGATAGGACAATTTTGTCACTGTTATCCATGCATGCTGCTTGGCTTTTAGCATGGGCCTTCCAGTGATCAATGCGATTACGTGCCTGCGTAGAAGTCAAGTATTGCTGACACTTATTTGCCAATCGAACTACATCCGATTTTGCAGGCTGGTCAAAAAGATGGTGAGCCCCTGCCGATTTCTCATGCGCTTGCGCCTGTGAGAATTCCGATACCATAGCTTTCAATGCTAATGCCGAACCCATGCCATACACTCCTAGACTTATTTCATAGCTGCCCAGTGGTAGCCGCCACTGCTGGTTTGAGGTCTTCAGTATAAACCCTATACGTACGTACATACGTAAATACCCTGTTGTTGCTACTAGCAACACTGAACACCCATCGGTTTATTTCTTCGCCTAGGGTTCTGGAAGTCGATACAAAAAAGCCCAGTGTTGCTAGTAGCAACACTGGGCTCCCTTGGTTTCCCTCGCTAAATTTTTCGGACGTCGACACAAAAATGCCGCTTGTTGCTACTAGCAACACTGAGCATCCTTAGGATTACTACTTCGAAATTGGACTCTAGCCGTCGATACATATATCGACATGACTCATATCCTTGACCTGACACGCCTATGCCTGACGACTTCCATCGAGCAACCGATAATGTCCGCTCGATCTTGATTAGGCTGTTTCCCCTGCTAATGATCATAAACAGGAAAATCATGTCCAGTCTTTTGGAAAGGCGACACACCGAGAAACTGAATGCAGTTTGAAACCTGATGAAAGGGAGTATTTGCAGCATGTGAGAGGATGGCGGCGTGATACGCACCGAGAAATAGCTCGATGAGAAAAAGCACATCCTGGGGGAGGGGAGTAAGCTGGTTTACCTGGTTACATGCGCCGCGCACGAACGTCTTCAGCTGTCGTATTAGCGACCAGTAACTGATCACATCTGTCGCACACTGTACTGCTGACATGTGCAAGAAAAAGAGCAGAAAACGGTGGACACATTATGAGCCCTAACTGACCTAACTCCAGTATCTACTGGCTAATACCCCACATTTCGGCAAGAGCTTTTTCGATCAGCGCTGAAGCCGTCGTCTTGTTTTTGAAAGCCTCTTCTCGCAAGCGTTCGTTATAATCAATGCGAAGGCTTATCGTTTTATTTGCGCGGATCGGGGCTTCACTCTTTGGTTTCGGGGCACTAGGTTTATCCTTCATACAAACACCTCTGAATATAACTTTGGTCAATGGGCATTATTATACATGTACGCACGTACGCAAATACATACGTACGTACAAGTGAACCAACAGGTTACTCAGCGTGGTCGTCCTTATCGGACCTAAGTAGACCAGACGTTCGACGGTATTCCTGCAGTTGCTGGATGGTGTGAGAAAGGTTGCGTATCACATAGTCAGGAAAACCTTTCTTTCCGGCCTGATGTCGCTCCTCAAGCTCACTGATGCGAGCCGGATCAAGGCCTAAGCGTATCAAAGTGAGCTCATCACCAAGCTCCAACGCCCTATTTGCTTCGAGCATGACACTTTGAGCCGCTTCAAGCTTATCAATTTCATCCTGCAAGTGCTGGGTGTCATCGCGGTCAACAGATCTCAGAGGTATACGCTTCATTTAATAGCTCCTAGACTTCGTTTTTCCCCGGTAGCCGCCAGGGGTAGCTCGATCGAGCCACAAATCCATTATACGTACGTACGTACGTATATAGAAGGCGTAAAAAAAGGCTGCACAAGCAGCCTCAATTTGTCGGCGATATACGATTACACAGGGACGAAACGCTCTAAGTTTTCAAACCAAACTGCTTTGTCTGTTGCTACCAGCTCTTCAGACAAAAGCTTAGTGTTCCTGGTGTAAAAAACGATTTTGTGCGGCTTACAGCTCTTATCCAGAGCCATCCTGTAATCAGGTAACGAATCTCGCTTGATGATCTTGCGCACGTCAGCCCTAAAATGACGCAAGTCTTGAGTAGAACCGCATTTTTGCTGCATTAGAACGATGTCTGCTTTCCAAATAGCCTTGTTACCGACGTGCTTACGAGCAAGCTCATAAAGACGACGCTCAAGTGGCATCCTCAACGCAAAATAACGTCGATCAATGGTCAAAACTTCGTAGTGGAGGAGGGCGTTGTACATCCAATCCGAGATCTGCACGATACATTCAAGAACGCCTTTCCCATTACCGGTTTTCTTCGTGATTGTGTAGTCATGAATCCAGCCAAAACCTTTGGTCTGCTCCTCTCCCCCAGTAACGATATTCGTCTCGATCTGTGTGCCTTTGAGCCTCCGCAGCATGTCTAGAATGTTCGCGTAAGCATTCCCGCCAGGCTCTCTATCTGTACCAAGAAGAAAATCATAGGAATCAAATTTGACGGTGTTTGAGATGGGTAAACCAGCCTTACGACCTTCGATAATTTGGGACCCAATGAACAGTAATAAATCCTTATCGAAAACCGTAGCAGCACCAATTACAGGAGGGATGATCCGTACGTGCTTGTTGGTGCCATGCTGGTGGTACTCGCGGATTGCGGTATCCGGAATTGTTGAGAGAGAAAAAAGCGGAAATTCCATGCTGGCCAGATCATCCTTAACTGGCCACTCAACCATATTGGCCTGGAACATATCAGCCTGAACATAAGGGGCAAGGCTCGACTTACGACCTCGTTTAGGTTTTTGCTCGCCTACTTCGCTCATATCTGACTTCTTCTTCTCTGAATCGCTGCAGTTTACATGGGATCTTAATCGTGGCTCATGCTGCCGAGCCAAGTTGAGGAGTCGCTAAGGAATCGTTATCATGGATAAATCCAGACGCTCCTAGACGAGTTCAACCTGGTAGAAGCCCAGATCGGTAGCCGCCATCTGGGCTTCGTCTTTTCTGCGGTTACAAAAGACTGTGATCAGCCAAAATCACCATCTCAGAAAGAACACAAAGCTCGCCGCGGATCTTAGCCAACGTACCACGTTGATCACCGCGTACTTTACGGCCAGCTTCCATCTCTTTAATGCTCTGATCATAGGTGAACGTAGGTCCCGCCCAATCGCTAAGCCGGACGAAAGCCCATGCTTCGCCCTCACGATATTCTCGGCTGTACACCGCGCTAGTCACTACATACTCACGACCCTTGCTCTTCACAGTTGACACCGATGGCACCTTGTCGCCGGCAGAAGAAAACTGCATGCAGGAAACCGAATTTTCCCACCTGCAGTAAGCCTCAGGAATGACAGAAACGTTATCCCGAAAGCTAGGCCGGAAAAAACAAGAGCGCCAAGGAAGAAACTCAGCCCAGTACCTTGAATCTCCAGTGCTTAGCCACCCGTGTACGATGATAGAGCCAACATTTTCAACGTAGATACCAATCACTTTAGATCGCGGTGCGGAACGGACCTTACATTCTGCGTCAGCACCCACACCACTAGTCGCAACACGATTCAATTCGAGCCATGTGTGATCATTGAAATGAGCGACTGCACGCCACAAAGAAGGCCGCGCATCATCGCTACTCGCCTGAGAAAGAGATTGCTCGCTCGCTTCAACACCTTGTAAGAAAAAAGGCAGAAGGTCGGCTGAAATATTAGCCAGGTTAGCACGTGCCTTTGCGACCATCCGAGTGTAATCGGCAAGGTTGAAGCAGGGAGAATTCCAGCACCCAGATTCACTAATAGTGACATCTACACTGGACTCATCGAAAAACAAACCAATTTGCAACTGATTCATGTGAACCATGCTCCTAGAACGTTGAGCTGGTAGCCGCCAGGTAGGCTTCTCAACGAAACTATTAGAACAGATAGTAGCACGATATACGTACGTACGTATATACGTAAAGAGGTGGTCTTGAAGTGAACCCTGTAATACGCATGGGTTGATGTACGGCAACACTCCCTATCTGCGCCTATGGGCTATCACCTGGATCAATCAACACAGCATCAAAAGCAGGTCTCGTGGAGAAGTCTTGGCCCTGAGGCGTAGAACCCTCAACGGCAGGTATCTGATTGGTACCATATTTAACACCCAATACCGTGATGGCCTGGCTCGGGCTGGTGGCCGAAACAGATGTCGCATTGGTTAACGGCTTTGGTTTTGTCTGCAGAGCAACCACTACACTTTCACGAGTCTCGTTAATGACGTGTCGGTAGGTGGCCACTGTCTGCCTGGTCAATCCAGACATGGTTGCAAGCGCAGCAATAGCTAAGGGCTTAGCTTGCTGAAGAAGCACGCGGCAGGCTGCACGGATTTTGGATTCAGTGGCTTTCTGCCGTACTTCATGGGTACGCCTTGCAGCGAGTCTTTGCCGTTCTTCCAGAGGAGTAGACTTGTCCAGTTCCATTACGCCCCTATGGCACCGACTGTTGCCTGTGTAACGGTGCCATGTCCATCGTGCGATAGATCGAACGGTTGAACGGATTGAGGACAGAGGTAAGTCGTCACGAAATCCGCCTCGACCACCAAATTGATTACAGTTATGAGCATGTGCGGTAAGGCGCTGCATGAATTGGTCGTAGCTACCAAGTTCACGCTCATTTTTGACGATGCTGTACGCAAAAAACCGTAGGTTCTCAAAAAGCATGCAGTGTCGAGAATGAGATACTGCGTCTAGGTTCGGACCTTTACCCCATGGGGGTATTGGCTCAAGGTCAACACACTCAGCTAGGTCCGCAAGCTCGTAGACGTTGCTATGCAGTTCCCTTGTGTGCCACCAAGGATGTCCTGGAGTCTTAGCAACTGGTCCACCGTGATACTCGGGATCTGCCTTAAGCCGGTCAACGAAAGCTTTATAGATCGCTTTCATGTAGCGGATTGGTTTGTCCCGGGCGCTATCCGATGTGCATACAGGAATAATTGCGTAGTAGAGATGGCAAGATCCGGAATGACGGTTGCGTACAATCAGATTGGGAGGGGGAAGGCCCGTATCGTCCCAGATGAGGGTATTGGCGTGGTCAAGGTCGAAAATTAGCCACGACACTCGATCTAACCGGTTGACCTGCATGTAGGGATAGCGGATTGCGTGCTTGCGTGGACGGACTCGCGTAGCCGTTTTGTTGTCACTGCACCTTGGTAGATACGAAGCTTCCTCAAAAACTCGATTGAGGGCTGTATTAGGCACAAAAAAACGAGGGTCTACAGCCGTCTGAAGTGCACCAGGTTTAGCCTGATTCACAGTAGAAAATCCGTACACAAATACAAGGTAAATTCAGCGCGATAAAAGTCGCGGTGTACCTTGCACGCAAAGGCGCAGGTGTCCATAATCGAGCTACCTAATCGGTGAGCCTCACGTCAACTATCTGCCAGGATGAGACGTGAAGGCTCTTTTTTTTGCCCAGCGTTTGCCAGGGGTTTTTTTGTACTCTTGTTCTTCAGCCTTGGTTGGCCGATCTCCTTAGAGTTGCTTGTATGGTTTCTAGAAGCCAAAGGCATCCACGGAGAAGAGGGGAGTGGAGGGGGTAATTTTCACACCTCGACACCTTTTTAAAAACTTCTGTGGATCTAGATTCCAGCGAAGGCTAGAGCTTGCAAAAGCTCACGTCAACCCTCTGCAAGCCCCGTGCGACGTGGCTTTCAGCAATTCTAATTAGTTATAAAATCTTTTTTTTTGTTAGATCTGTAAAGCAACGTGCGCGTGTTATACGAAGCTCATGATCGCTACAGGCCACGTGGGTCTTGCGTCTAAGGATGACCGTGTGTCGGCGATATACGAAACAGGTGTCGGCGATATACGACAAAAGTGTCGGCGATATACGATCAGATGTGTCGGCGATATACGAGGCTATCCACAGGCAAAAAAAAGTTGTCGGCGATATACGATTCCTCTCCAAAACCTCCCCTCTAGAGCAGTTCAAGCTCGCGATCATCCCCAGAAACCATCTACCCCCTCCCAAAACCCACAAAACCCCTCCTAAACCCCACATTTCTGGGGCTTTAGGCACCTTTGATAGCCGCAAAACGTCGGTGATATACGACACCGACCCAAAAACGTCGGTGATATACGAACACCCCAGCAGACTTCGTACAGGCAATGTGCCACTAATTGAAATTCCGTATCGTGGCTGCCTTAGGAAGGTAATTCCGTGTGCAAGCCTTGATTTAACCAGCCCGACATTGAACATTATCTATTGACCGATTCCGCATCATGGTTAGAATACGGAAAACGGAGAAGATGAAATGACCAAATTGCGAGAGCCAACATCAGATGTTCAACGCGAAGCACCGGTTGGCGGCGGCAACGATTTGGGCCGTAAGGAATATGAGCAAGATCTGCTTGAGATAGCGAAGCGTCTGCACCAGAACGTGGATGCCGTTGATCCAATCATCCGTGACCAAAAGGATCGAAAACATCTCAGCAACCTTTCAGGCGCTCTTGCCAAATCAAACATGGTTTTGACCTGGGGACTTGTGGCGTCAGTAGCCCTCAACGGGATGCTCGGTTGGTTTGCTGTTCACCCTGACCGCCAATATTTTGCTGCTGATGGGACGCGAGTGATTCGTCTGGTACCACTTTCAGAACCTTATCTGAAGCCAGCCGACGTTATCCAGTTCGCCCGGGATGCCATCAATCGTTCGCTGACAATCAATTTTCAGCAATACCGAGGTCAACTGGAGGACTCACGGCAAGACTGGACGCGTGAGGGATTCAAACAGTTTTTGCAACAGCTTGAATCTGGTGGATATCTGGACTCGATCAAGACTAAGCGCATGAATATGACCGTTACCGCAGGTACCGGCGTGATTGTTAGTGATCGGCTTGTAAACGGGATTTATATACGCAAGGTCGAGCTTCCGATAGAGATCAAGCTGACAGGTCAGGTGACCGAACAGCCGGCCCAAAACTTTATCGCTCTCGTGACAGTTACCCGCATCCCCACGCTGGATTCTCTGGTGGGCGTTGCCCTCGACAACATCGTCATCAAGCCCCGCTAAGGGAGGAACCATATGAAACCATTTCAGCTTGTAATGCCGATGCTTGTCTTGGCAATTAACACAGCGTACGCGCAGGATACTCAAGTACCACAAAGCGGTGGCATGCTCCCTGGTGCTGAGCAACAGCCGCAATTCCAGCAACAGCAACAGCCACCGGCTGGACAATGGGTTCAAGTGAAAGGCCCCGGAGCACCTGGGAATTTTCCTGTGGCTCCTGGTCAAGCCACTACCAATGTTAACCCTCAGATGCAAAATGCCTTTCCGCAAACGAACTACGGCGCTGGAAACTACGCAGTAGGCGGCGGCCAACCTCAGGAAAACGTTGCAAACCAAACGCAACAGAATGGCGTCGCTCCTCTCCCTCCATTGCAGGCACCAGAGGGATCAAACGACTTTAGTGAGGCCATGAAGGTTGTGGCCCCATTTGCTCCTGGGCAAATTCGAGAGATGCGGGGAAGCCTTGAGGAAACGAGGAAAGCAAAAGCATATCAACCTGTAAGAGCTATTCCGCGAATTACCAGTGTGTCTGTCGACTTAAGTCCTGGGGCCTCACTACCCGTTTTGAGGTTGATGCCAGGTGAGATCTCCAACTTGGTAGTTCTCGACTCGACTGGCGCACCTTGGCCCCTGGCAATCACTCCAAAGATTTCCAAAGACGGGGTATTTACTGCTGAATGGATGAAAGGGTCGCACGTAGTGGTGGTGTCGACCACATCCTCCTACGAATCAGGAAACTTAGCGCTTTTTCTGCAAGGGGCAACAACACCCGTTGTTGTGAAGCTCGTTACAGGGGAACCTGACGGCAAGAAAGACAATAAGTCACGAATTGTGGATGCCCGCCTCGACATGCGGATTCCAGGTCGTGGACCCTACGCAAAAGCACCATTAATGGGGCCGGGGAAAATTGCTCTTTATGACGACACACTTCAAGGGTTTCTTGACGGGATTCCACCGAAAGACGCAATAGCAATTGTCATGCATGGCGATGTACCTGCGCAAACGAAAGTATGGCAATACAACGGCAACATCTTCGTCCGCACACAGCAAGAAATTCAAACGGCTTTCGATCAAAGTTTAGCCTCAGGGGATGGGACGAAGGTTTACCAGCTTCCGGCAACTCCGTTCGTAACTCTGTCCCAAATGGGCCAGGCAGTTACTCTCCAACTTGACATCAACTGAGGTTCTAATGGGTACTCAAGCTGATATTGGTCGCCAAACAAAAGTCATTTTGGCAATCGTAGTAAGTGTGGTTATAGCTGGTGGCTATCTCGGCTACACATGGCTCCAGAACCAGAATAAAAATAACTCTTCTGTTCGGGGTATTACGACGAATGGTAAGGGCACAAAAACAGAAGAAAGTGAGCAGTATCGACAAGTACTTGACAAATACAACTACGCTAACGCGAAAGAGGCTGAATCTAGCGGAGGATCATATATGTCCGTTATGTCAGCGCAATCTGTGAAACCTGTAACTGGCGCAACAACTCCACAGCAACAGCCTCAACAGGTCAACTACTACTACCAGCAGCAACAACAGCAGCAGCAGCAAGTAGTTACTCGTAACAAAGAATACGATAAGCAAATAGCCGCGCAAGTTAAAGGCTTGATGGGTGCCTGGGTAGAAAAACCGCACACGTCCGGAACAGTTAGTGATGATACCGCTTATGCCCAGTCGATCATGCCTGCATCCTTCGCCTCTGCGGGAGGTACAGGTACCTCAAATCAAAATGCAGGTAATGTACCTACGAAAGCGCCGGACGTAGTAATTGTACCGGGCTTCACACTCGTGCCTGCCATTCTCAAAACTGAGATTGATACTGACGAAAACTCAATGGTTCGTGCAGAGATCGCGACAGGGCCATTTACTGGGGCCGTCTGCTTTGCTATGGGTTACAAACGCATCAATGAAACTGTAGATATGACCTTCTCGTATATGGAGTGGAAAGGTCATTCATACAAAATCAATGCGAAAGCTGTAGATCCAGACAGCATGCGAACGGCACTATCAGGTGAAGTGAATAACCGTTACTTCGAGCGCATCATTCTTCCTGCACTTGCTATTGCGATAGGAAAAACTGGCCAGCTCTATGAGCAGGGAAGTTCTCAGAACATTATCACCAGCCAAGGCGCAGTCATTTCAACCTATCCAGAAACACCTAATGGTGCTGCCGTTGCAGGAACATTTGCGGGTGGCATGGGCCAACAGGCCGGCAAAGTACTCGCAAATGACGCAGCTAACATGCCGCAAAAGCAGGTAATCAGACCAATGGGCTCAACAATCGGTATTCAATTCATTGGTCCCGTTATGGCCAGTGATGCATTGGATAAAAATGCTATTCAAGCCAATCAAAAAGATGAATTGAATATCCTGAGCCAGCCTGCTGGACAGCCGAAGTCACAATATCGCTTATCGCCTAATGCGACAGGCAGCGGCGACCAAGAAGGTATGAACAGCGGTTATCCAGGGTTTACACCTGGACTCGGCCAACCTAACACAATGAATTCGACTCGCTACTGAGTCAGCGCTGAAAGGATTTCAAAATGACGACACAGACAGCGGGCGATATTGATGTATTTGCTTCCCCAGCCCCGAAAGCAAGTGTGGCTCAACCGGACGCAGATCCGAAAATGACGAAAGAAACCTCGGCCAAACAAAACATGAACTCTTTTGTAGAAAAGGTGAGGCCTTGGCATTTTTTTGCCGTTATCGCTGTAGTTGCTGCGACCTGGATCTTCGCACCGAAGTTTTTTCATTCAAATGATTCGGTCTCTCAAGACCGGCAGTTAACATCGCAAAATGCCCAACCCACGTACCAAGCGTATGAACGCCCAAAAACTGCGAAAGCGGTAGAAGAAAAATTGCTTCCGCCAACAGATACGCAACAAACAAAAGATTTAATTCAGGTCCAAGACCAAGTTGCAACATTTGCCAAAATCACTTCCGAACTGCAGAGCCAGGTTCGAGAACTACAGGCCAAAATCGCTGTGCTGGAATCTCGTCCACAAGATGCCGCCCCCTTGGCTAAAGAAAGGATCAGAGGCACACGGAATCAGCCTATTGTACGGACCAGCTCCACTCCCAAGTCGTTAGCTGGATACAGCATTAATACCGTATATGCAGATCAAGCTTGGCTGCAGCACGACCAGAAGACATTCGTTGTGCAAGTGGGTGATGTTTTTGATGGCATCCGCATTCTTCGCATTGATCCAGTATCTCGCCAGGTTAATACAAACCTCGGCATGATCCGCTAAGGAGTACGTAATGGATCTCGCGAGCATGATCATTGCGGCAGCAAATTCGCTGACCGGAGTGATATGGGCACTTTTGTGGAGCCTTGGTGCCTTGCTAGGCATCGTGTACGCAGGAACAGTGCTTCGCAGGATGCAGCTTGCCAGTATTCAACCAGGGCGACGCCCAATTTCTGGTGGCGGCACCATGATGGTTCTTATCATTGGTGCACTCCTTTTCAACCTATCAGGAACGATTGGTACTGTCTGGACGACATTCTCAGAAGGGCAATCAAACTACGGAGCAATCTCCTGGAGTGGTGCAGAGCAGTTCGGTAAGTTCAAAGAGGCAGTGAATGCAGTACTAACCCTGGCAAGTCTTGCTGGTGGGTTCTTTTGTTTTAAGGGTTTATTGCTTTTGAAAAAAGCAAGCATCGACGGAGAATCCTCCAACGGTGCAGACGATTTGATCTGGCGTGCTTTGACTCACTTAATTGCAGGTGCAGGCCTAGTTCATGTCGACAAAATGATCGATGCGTTTCAAGAAACATTCAAACTTTACTGGTAGATAATAACGGAGCGTTCTCATGAAAATTAATCCTTTTGAAGCTGTCGGTGATGCAGTACGCAAAGCCCACGTACATTTGATCACCAAAACCGAAGAGTACAGTCGTCACCCGGTCCAGCGTCGCATCATGTTGGCCAGCGCAGGCCTGACCATGACAACCATGTTCGTTGCGCAAGCACACGCTGATGGCTTCGCGGATATGGGTACAAAGGCTGCTGATCAGGGTGACTCATTAAAAGACAGCTTCGGCAAACTTTTCGCTGTGATGGGATTTGGTGGTGCCGGTTGGGGTGGCATGAACATGTGGAAGAAAACACAGCAAGGCGAGAATAGTCGCATCACTGGCACCCAAATTTGGGGCCCGCTATTAGGGGGCGCAGCCCTCGGCGCAACCGGTTTCATGATGACTACTGCGGGCGAAACAGTGGGTATCGATGCCGGTCAGCAAGGCGTCATTCCTTAACCCACAGCAGAACAGGCAGCCCCAAAAGGCTGCCTTGGAGGTTTGATGAGCAGCGTAGACAATCAGTCAGACATAGTGGTCCCGGATGCTTTGCTCGGTCGAAACTTCGAACGCCCAGCACTTCCTAGCATGAACTTGTCAACCAAAGCTCAAGTGTGGGGCGACAAAGAAGTAGCTTCGACGGAGCCTGGCAAGAAGTCCTTGAGCCAAGAGTTGCGTACTGAAGTAATTCGCGAGAGTAAACAACGCTGCTATTTTTGCGGGTTTCCGTCTCAAAGTTTGGAAATACACAACATTAATCACAACCACCAAGACGTACGTAAGGAAAATCTACGTGCCGTCGATGCTCTTTGTCATGGTTGGCAGCATCTTGGGGAGTTAGGTGAGGGGAACGCTTTCATCGGCTACCTTCCAGGACTCGTAGCTCAGGACGTAAACAATCTACAGCGATGCATATTTGTTGCCTTGGAAACTGGCGATGAAGAAACCAAGTCTGATGCTAAAAAATTGTTGAATTGGCTCGCTTCACACAGACAGTACACTGAAGCGGCGTGGGGGACTTTCGAACCTGGTGTTTTTGCAAATGCATTGATAAAAATGGAAGGCGTAGGTGCAGATGTTCACGGGGTTGTATTTAGAGATCTTGCGGTAATTTTTAACCCTGGGACCTACAGTGTAAGCGCTCAAAAATGGGCTCATGATGCTTATAAATCTACACCTACAGCATCTTGGCCAAACTTGTATCACGAAATAATTAATGCGCCGAGCTGAAGGGGACGGGTATGGGAGTTCTGGAGAAATGCGTAGATGCTGTTGAAGGTGCAATTGAGTACCTGGCACGCCATCTCATAAATAAAGACATGACAAGCTACTGCGAACTGATGACCGCAGTAGGTGTGACTGATGAAGATATTCGACGTTCTCCAGATCTGAAGGCCCCGTACACTTTGGTCAACAATGGATACTCTCTGCTGACTGTTTTTGACCTACAGGGCACTTTTCAGATGCTCTCTGAGGCCGAGTTTACGGATATGATCGAGTCGCTACGTATCCGTATGACCGGTTACATGAAGCGTTACGGGCATTCACTAACCTTTTCCTTTGAGCGCGATCCAGAACGCGCTAAAGATGAGTTGATGCGACTCGCAGAACCGTTGCTGAATACAGCACGTCGGATTGGGCTCGATACTGAAGACATTATTTTAGATCGAGTCATGCGAAACTATCCCCTGTGCTCCTGGGAACAAAATATTCTTGTTGTGTATACCCACTTAAGCGCTATGAGTTCTGAGGAACAAAAGCGAGAACTGAATGTGCTGACTAAAAACATAGCTAAGCATAATGTTCCTCGTACGCAATTTGGCCAAAATCCAGCGTTTGCTCTATCAGCGTTGAAATATCGTCATGACACTATGGTCAAGCGCATACAAGATGATTTTGCAAACTGCGGAGTCGATGGGCAAAAAGGGATCATGATGAAACCCTTGACTGCGCATGAGGCAGTTAAGCGCGTTAGAATTATGATTAACCGAGAAGGTACTTCTCAGAAATTCCGTCCTTCTCTACCTGGTGACCGTCATATTCCGAGTGGCCCAGAACGTGCTGACGACTATTCAGATCTGGTGCCTCCGCGTTTGAATTATCAAATTTGCAGCAACAATGCTGAGCCAGATGGCAACTTCATTCGTACTGCAAGACTCTGGCATGGCTCTTTCGGCATGGAACTTGGCCCACAAGATCCTCTGCCATTTAAGGAGCTCTTTGGTGCAGTAGATCGGGTCGTTCCATGGCGCATTCGATTTGACCTGAATCCTAATGGGCTAAATGAGGTACGGTTTCGCCGAATGATTGCTGGTTTCGTAGGGCTACTGCCGAGCAACCGCTCGATACGTGAATCATTTTCGGAGTTGGAGAGAATTCAAAAGGATGATGCCGTTCTTTCAATGAAAGTGTCAGCTTCCACATGGGCGGAAGATAAAGATATTGTTAAGCAGCGTATGTCCTCCATGGAAAAATCTCTACAGTCGTGGGGTTCATGTCAGGTTAGCCAGAACCATGGCGATCCTATGGCTGGACTTGCGTCAACAATTCCGGCATTCACCACCAAGAACGATGCGAATCGTTTGCTGGTCCCCTTAAAAGATGCATTGGCTTTGCTCCCCCTACAACGGCCAGCAACTCCTTGGGCAGAAACAGGGTCTTGGATCCTCAGGACGCCTGAAGGAAAAATTTATCCTGTAGGTTTAGGTAGCAGCATCCAAGATACATGGATTGAACTGGTATCAGGGATACCTGGCTCCGGTAAGTCGGTGACAGTTAATACCATGAACAACGCGGCAGTCCATCGTCCAGGGGCGATCCAACTTCCTCTGATGACGATCGTTGACGTTGGTCCTTCATCTTCCGGTCTTATCCAAGTAATTAGAGATTCGCTTCCTGATCACCGCAAGAACGAGGCGGTATATCTTAAACTCCAAAACAGTGTTGATTACGCGGTAAATCCCTTCGATACCCAGCTCGGTGCCCGTGAACCAACAACACGCGAACGGGAATTTCTCGTCGATTTTCTTAACTTGCTATGCACTGATACCGATATCGGCCGTGCACCTGCCGAGGTTTCGCGTGTTAATGAGCGTCTTCTTACTCTGGTTTACGACGACAGAGCTGAGAACGGGGCAAATCAATATGAACCAGAGGTCGTCCCACTCGTTGACAAGATCCTTTTGGAGGCCGGAATTCTAGCGGAACACGACGAAAAATGGTGGTCCACTGCAACGTGGTATGAAGTGACTGATATGTTGTTCGCGGCCGGCTATGTTAAGGAAGCAACTATTGCTCAGCGGCAAGCATCGCCAGTATTGGCTGACTTCAACGCGATGCTGAACAACGAAAGCATTCGACAAATGTTTGGGACCATACAAACGAAAAGTAATGAACCATTGCTCAACTACATGTCACGTTGTTTTGTAGTCGCTACCACAAGCTTTGCCCTTTTTTCTGGACGAACCAGGTTCGACTTGGATGCAACAACCCGTGTTATCTCAATCGATCTTAACGACGTAATAGGCTCGAAAACTGCAGAAGGCGCTATTAAAACGTCCTGTATGTATCTCTTTGCAAGGCAACTGGCCGCAAAAAACTACTTTCTCCGTGAAGAGGAATTGGTGAAGGTCGTTCCTGAGTTGTATGCGGAATATCACATCAAACGTGCAGAGGATGTGGCGTCACAACAAAAGATCATTGCTTATGATGAATGGCATAACACTGATGGGCTTGAAGCTCCAGTTCAAACCGTCATTAAAGATGGTCGGGAAGGCCGGAAATGGGGTATCCGCATCATTGCAATATCCCAGTTTATGAGTGACTTCCCAAAACCCCTTTTGGACGCATCGACGTCGGTATACGTTTTGCGCGGGGGAAATAGGAGTGATGAAAAAGTGCTTCGTGAGTCCTACCAGGTCTCCGACCAGACCATTAGCGAGCTTCATCGAAAATGTGTCGGTCCTACAGAAGAGGGCGCGAATATGCTCGCCATATTCAAAACCAACAAGGGCACCATCACCCAGATCCTAACCAACACCACCGGTGCTTTGGAGTTATGGGCGTTTTCTACAACTCAGCAGGACGTTTCGTTACGAACTGCGTTGTACAACCGGCTTGGATCGATGGCTGCACGTAAGGTTCTTGCCGCAAGGTTCCCCCTCGGTACCGCGAAAACTTACATTGAGCATCTGGAGCTGCAAGCCGGCGCAGAACAAGCGAAATCGGTAATTATGAACATTGCGGATGAGCTGACTGCCGAGTACCTAGCCAGCCGCCAGGCAGGAGCATCTATCTAATGAACGCACTCAAGTTTTCCCCTCTTGCAATTGCAATGCTGACGGTAGGAATGTTCGCTTCTAAGCCTGCCTATGCAATTTGCGACGGGTGTGTGGTTGGCGCGGTGGAAACTGCAAACCTCAGTATCACATTGGCCGTTGCCGCCACTACGTCAGCTGTAGGAGCCATGGCAACCTCCGTAAACACAATGCTGTACCAAGTCGGAACGGCTGTAACTCAGGGCAGCAGCAAGGTTGCTAATACCGTCGAAACTGCAGCCCGGGTTGATAGGGAGTTCGCAGCGACTCAAGAAAAGAACCGTCGCTATGAGGATGCACGTCAGCGTTACTACGTCTCCAATGCAATTTGCAGCGAATCCGGTTCCGGGGGGGCTATAGATGTCAAAGCTGGAGTAGCAGCTATCAAAACTACTATGCGTTCTGGTGGTGGCGGCAAAACTGAAAATCGAAAAATTGCACAAGCGCTGACGTCGCCGGCTGCGCCTAGCGAGATCGATTCCATGCGTTCAGCAAGTATCCATGCTGACTACTGCGACACGGACGATTACGCAGCATATGGTGGGGCAACTGCGTGCCCGTCTGTGTCAGGCACCATGCCTGGCGCCGACAAACGCCTTGACTCCGTAATGATCGGCGCCGGTCCTAACGGAAAAGGTGCCGATCTCACCTTCTCACAAGAGCAAACTGACGCTGCACAGATGTACACCCAGAACTCTGCTCGGCGATCGATCGGCAGCCAGCTTCGCAAAGGTGAAGCAGAGAGCGAAGCGGGCTCGCAGTACATTGGCCTCATGAATCAGTACAACTCCATACTCTCGGCTGCTACTGATCCGCAAGACCAGCTGGTCGCTGATAGCCAGCCAAATCCTGCAACCAAGGATCTGCTTGTTGACACACTCAAGTCCTCCTCGGCTCAAGCTTACTATTCCAAAACAGCGTCAACTCAAGCTAAAGCCACCGGCACAATGTCGGCTCGGGAGTTTGAATCTTTTGAGGTCGGACGTCGGTATGCCAATACCGACTACCAGGCAGATCTGCAGAATATGGAAGGCGACAACCTGCTTCGTGAACAAATCCGGGTGCAGTCGCAGACAAACTGGTTGCTGCTTGAGCTGCGCAACGATGTCCAGCGTGGAAACGTGATTAACGGCTTGAACCTCGCAAGCAGTGCACGCTCGGAATTTGAGCCGATCCTGAGCCAAAAATACCGGGCTGTATCTGGCCATATGGGAGGTAGCAACTGATGACGGAACAACAGCCTTCAAAGTCAAAACAAGCTGCTTCTGTAGCGTTGCGCATCCTTCTCCCATTCTGGTCCATGAAGCAAACCGTACGGCTTGCAAAGCAGGAAGCTGCCAAAACAAAAGAGAATTGGGCAACCATCAAAGAAATGTCAGCGGAAGCTAAGCAGGCGTTATTGCGCGGCGAGGGTGAAGAGTCCGCAGAAAGTGAACCGCTGACGTTCGAGGAAGCGATGGCCAACCGCAAGCCTGGCGCAATGTCTGTAGATCAACTGCACCTTTATTTCTTGCGCAGGAAGCGTGCTGCGCTGCTTGCTGGTTCAATATTTTGGGTGTTGGGATTGATCGGAATCATTACCGGGAGCATCGATGGTTCCACGAAAACAATCATTCAAAGTTGCTTGTCAATTGTGGCTGCTACTCCTCTTTTGTTTGCCCTAGCTTTGAGTGCTCAGCTGCGCTTGTGGCAATTGGAAACCCGTCGTCTTTCAGTAAGTGAAAACGGGGGTTTCAATGACTTTCTGAAAGCAAATCCAAACTGGTTGCTTAAAACGCTGAGCCCTCAATACGGCAAGTCCAAAGGAGCACAGCTATGAAAGCCATTGCTAATAAGTGCATTTGGTTCCTGGTTGCATGGTTGGTGTCCCTTCCTACTTGGGCAGCGGACGGAACAACGATCAGTGAAATATCAGCCGCGGCTAAAAGAACTGGGGACAAGTCCCGTGAAGCCCTGGTGGCAATTTACGGCAATGTCGTCAACAACCCATTGGCTGGGGGTGACACCAGTGGCGATACAATCCTTGCAAGCATTTTCCAAGTTTTCAACGGCGCGCTGTTGGTAGTTGGGGCTATCTGGGCGTGCTATATCGTGTTCCGCAAGCTAACCCGTACGGCTCATGACGGCTCAGTATTCGACAAGCAGCAATCGACCATCTGGGGGCCTGTACGACTGGTTTGGGGTTTGGTCTCATTGGTGCCTACAGCTAGCGGCTGGTCGTTATCCCAGTTGTTGATGCTCTGGGGGGCCTCTGTCATGGGTATCGGTATTGCCAACCTCGGTGTAGATAGCGCGATGAGTGCATTTACCGATGGAAAATCAATGGTCGTTCAACCCGTCATGCCTTCGACAATTGGTCTTGCGCACAGCGTTTTCGAGGCAAATCTTTGCCTTCACGGTATCAATGCGGGCATTGCTCAAGCTCAAGCAAGCGGAGCCTTAGTGACTCAAGGTGGATACGTCCAGCAATCAGCAACTCAAAGCGGGTTTATTCTCAAAAACTCGAGCTTTGTCTGTGGTGGGGCAGATATCCAAGGTGATCTTGAACCCCAGTCGGTTTCCACTGACTGGTTCGGTGGCACCATTGATGTATCGGATATTCGCAAAGCCCATCTTTCTGCACTTCAAGCCATGCAGGCAAGCCTAAGCACCACGGCTCAAAATTTCGTCAATGCTGTGATCCAACGTCAATCAGGGAACACTACATCCCTTCCCGATGTTGAAATGGCGCTTCAATCTGCATCGCAGGCATACGAGAACTCTGTTAACAGCGTGGCGGCAACCAAACAGGGCAATATTGGTGAGTTGGCCAGCAAGATGAACTCAAGCATCAAAGAGGCGGGATGGTGGACGTTGGGGGCTTGGTACCAAACGTTCGCACAAGCAAACACTAAGCTTTCGGATGCTATGGCTGCTAAAGCATCAGTGTTCGGCATGTCCTCTAGTGGGGATCCAGCCATTGTTAACGTCTACGCATCTGCTATGACGGCGTACAAGGCCCAGCAGGAGACCTCAACCTTCACCAGTACCTTGGGCACTCAATCCAGCGGTGACTATTCCAAAGGAGCTGGTGGTGCCGATGCAGGGAGCATCATTGGCAGTATCTTTTCTGCGCCTGGTCAACGGATTGTCAATTATCTTGTCGACGTCAATGCCGGTGGTGAAGGCATGGGCCAAGTGAATCCGCTAATCAAAATGAAAAACCTTGGCGATTACACGATGGTAGCGGCCGAAACGGCCTTGGGTGGATACGTAGCTGCTAAAACGCTTGAAAAGGTAAAGGATGGCTGGAGTATCGCCGGGGCATTCTCGAAGGTTGCGAACGCAGTAAGCTCTGTTGGTGATGCGCTTTCAGGGGTGCTTGGTGCTGTAGGCCCATTCATTATTATGCTCATCATCGCCTTGTTCATTCTGGGCGGAACTCTCTCGACCTACCTTCCAATGGTGCCATTCATTATCTGGTTTGGCGCTGCAGTCAATTGGCTGGTTGTGGTTGGCGAGGCAGTTATCGCGGCACCTCTTTGGGCTATTACTCACCTGAACGGTGAAGGCGATGGGATGGGGCAGAAGACTACCCACGGCTACATTTTTCTGCTCAATGTGATGGTGCGACCCATTCTTATGGTTCTGGGCTTTTTCCTCGGTGGAGCAGCTCTGATTGCAGGCGGCACGCTGCTTAATCAGTTGTTCGGTGTAGCGCTGGCGAATGCTCAATTCGATTCGACAACCGGGCTGTTCTCAATCATTTTCTTCCTGACTATCTATTGCTCAATGTGCTTGAACCTTGTGCATAGCTGCTTCAACCTAATCATGATTGTCCCGGACCAGGTCATTAACTGGGTAGGTGGCCACGCTTCCGCAACCATGGGTCGCGATGATAACGAGAAGATGAAAAATGCCATGAACGTGTTCGGCAGTAAGCTAGAACATCTCGCGCCGCGCCCCGGGCCTTCTGGAGGTACCAATAAAGGGACAAAAACTGGTGACGGTATAAGATCCTAAGAATGAATAATGGGGCCTCGGCCCCATTATCTATAGTGCTGTTACCTGTCAAGTGGTCGTGGTAGAATAAAATTATAGATTCCGTATCGTGTACTTGATACGAAAACATGGAGATCATTATGAATATTGCATGGTGGGTTCTTCGACCGTTTTACCTGATGGGGCTGGTACCAGTCGTTCCAATTGCCTTGATCGCCTGCTTCGATTACCGCCGTGACCCCGACGTTGCAGGCATGTTGATTGTTGCTGGACTTCTCTACGTTGCGCTCGGTTACTTTTTGTTCGCTGCAGCCCCAAGCATGTTGCGGCGGCGCTTGGAGCGACGTGTAGATAGTTACAAACGAGAAGGGTTCAAACCTCGTTACGAAGCTTTCTCCGTGACCTACAACCGTTATGTAGGTTTCGATCCGGTGTTAAAGAAGGCTTTGTACTTCGATATCACCACGGGTGGGGTGATGGTGGATTTCGATCAGATCGATAGCTGGGAGTTAAGCCCCGATAAAAGCCCTCATCCGCTGCTCAGACTTGTTACCCGCCTTCCAGATCTGAGGGAGATTGGTGTGAGAATCAATCGTCCAGGGGCTTGGAAGTCCGACATGCACACGTTGTTCGGGTAAACCCGTACGACCGTTCAACTCAAAGGAATGGAGCTTTCCATGAAGTTTAAACTGACTGCGCTTTCTCTCGCAGCTTGCTGTCTCATGGTCGGGTGCGACAAACCAAAAACAGACCACACAGAGCCTGCTGATTCTTCTGCCCCGTCTTCATTGCTGAACAGCCCGAAAGTCAGCACTACGCATCAGCCTAACCGCCCCCATGCAGCACAGGCTCCTAGCTCCGCTGATACCTCAGTACCTCTGAACGAGTACGTCGACCTCAATACTCTTCCAGGTGGTCAGGCGCTCACGTACCTGGTGCTGGCCAAGTCTGCCAGCAACACGACAACCGAGCAGAAATTAGGTTGGTTATCCCCGGAATACCAAGCTACCTCAGACGGTTTCAAAAGACAGGATATCGAAAAGGCTAAATGGCCTGCGATACAGACACATCTGAACGGATACGCCAAAAACGACTATTACTCTCTCCCGATTAAAGGCTCTTCGGTAACTGAAGATATGGGGATACAAAACGTCATGGTGGGTCCCTACGACTTCGCCAGTTCTGCATTCCCGATCAACAGCTACGGCCAGTACTGCTGGGCTAACCCGGTGCGGAATACCGTGGGAATGAACCTTCAGATCCAGCCATCCCAGTTCCCCTGCAGCATAAAAGTTGCAGACAAAGATCAAGCCCGGGAGATTGAGCAGGCGAGGGCCCAAGGCACGCTTGATCTGCGAGGTACGCTGTACCTGTACATTCCCAAGTCGTCCGGTATGACAGCCGCTGGGGAGGTTGTGCACGGTGTCATCGAGCTGCGTGATCGTCAGTCTTCCAAAGTACTAACGACCGTGGATTTGTGATTGCTTCCGTACTCGAAACATCAGCCCCCCAGAACGATTAAGAAGGAGCCGTAAAGCATGAGTGCATTGAGCGTCCAAGACTGGCAGGCGGTCCTGAAGGAGATCGCAGACCAAAAACGTCATAGGTTGACTGGTAGTGAATACAAGGAGCTGGTCGGCCTCATAGATGCCCAGCCAAAGGACGTAGAAAGCCTCGTTCAAACCAGAAAGCTAGTCGCTCAGCTGGCACAACATCAAGGAGCTGATGCTCCAGCTCCTTTCCGGGATATTGGACATAATCGTGCATTCCAGGTTGAGTCGTTGCCGGCAGCGCCCGCAGAAGGTGATGATCGTCTTCGCGAAAGAGTGATCAGCGGCTCACGGATCTTCGCTTCCCGTGAATACAACCATTCTTCTGAAGCCGCGCATCTCAATGAGCGCGGTGAGATGGGGCGATTGGTGCACGGCCACCGTCTCGATGTCATGCATAACACTGAGGGACCAGGTGACAGGTTCGACGTGTTTCAGGTCAAAACCTCAACACACATTCCATACAGCACTGGTATTCCCGGTAAGCCAGTAGACGGTGAGCGCAAGGCGCACGGGCAGTTCAATACATTCGCCGAGGCCGGTGCAAGCATCGATGAGACGGTAGGGGTTAAACGCCATTCACAGCTGATCCGTGAGCGCCAAGCTGAACACGGTATCCATTTCAAAGAAGCGCCACCTGCAGTTCCTAAGGCACCTCGACCTGCCTAGAATTCTTCGGTCCATTAACCGCCAATTCAGGCGGTTTTTTTATGCTCTATTTCTTTAAAGGGAACCTAAAGATGGCGTGCGAGGCACAAATCTTCGGCGGCTACGTAGAGGCGTTCAGTCGTCGGCGCGGCGGGTTGGGTCGCCCTTGTACTGCCAGCGCTCAACCAGCTGTGCGGTCCAGTCCTCACCCAGTCGGGCGATGGCCTCAACAATGGTGTCATTGCCGGCAGCCAGCAGGTCGGCGCGGTTGGCCGCGAGTACGACATACAGGTACTCCCCGCGACTCAAGACGCCAAGGCCCTTGGTATCGCCCTTGGCCACGCGCAGCGCCAAGGCGTCAAGGTGGTCGAGTAGTTCACTGCTCATCATCAAAACCCTTTCTGCTGGCTGACGCGAAACCCGCGCCTTGGTACGGCAAAAGGCCCAATGGGCCGTGGTGCAGCGATCATTTCCTAGTTACAGCGCGCAGTGTCAGTGTTTCCTTCGATAACTCGCACAGGCTTGCCAACCTCGCGTTCGATGGCGGCTAGATGGCCCCTTTGACGATCAACAATGTGAAGTTCAACCAACCGGATCAGCTTACGCAGCTCGTAAAGACGATCAAAAGGAAATGAGATAGCGTACTGCAGGTGTAGCATAAGTTCCCCTGGCGCTTCCTCTTCACGAACCGTCACCGTCTCGAACTCGTTTTCGTCATTATGGGCAACGTAGGTATGGCGCAAATCCATGATTTTTTTGTGTTGATCCAGGCACGCGGTGTCAGATTTAAAAATCGAAGAAGCTTCCAGCTTTTGCCGTCCCTTCCCAGCACTCACAAAGCATTTCGCATACGAGTTGACCGCACTTTTAAAGTGTCCAAAAAACTCAAGGATCGGGGTGTACGAGTTCCATAGATGAGGATGGCCAAGCTCTTCTGCTTTGCTGATGTAGTAGCTGGCTTCATGAATCTGCCGCATCAGATGGATCTGACTTTTATAGCTGCTCAACGCGCTCATAGAGATTTTCCTATCTGTATCTACGCGAAAGTGCTCATTGGGATTTGTCACCAAACGACCAGCTTTTTGGTTTGGGCCGAATTATGTTTGCCTCACTCCGAGGACATTCTAACGAGTTGCTTGCAGTGGCTAGATTCGAGCATGCTGGGCTTGCAACTTCCTTCTTGTCGTCCTTACAGCCTGCCAATGCGAAAAAGAGAATGAGTGAACAGTTGGCAATGAGTTTCTTTCTACGCATGTGACTTCCTTAGTATTTTGTATAAACAGCTCTAAAAATATGCATCTCGAATCGTTTTAGGAGGGCCTTCATGGTTCGTTTCCGTAAACTCAGCGGGAATATGTCCTATCGGAGCTTTTATAGCGCTGGAGCAATGTTTCCAAGAACACGGTCACGACCGAATCGTCTTGGAGAAACGCCGTCACCTGTTTCTTTTCGTCCTCATCCAGGTCCGTCGTATCCTCGGCAAGGGTACCCGCCCAGTCCGAAAGTACGTCCTGCCACTGAACATCCTCCTCCTCCGTTATCCCGAAGTGCTCTTGTAGCCACCCATAGGCTTCAAGTTCGCCGCCGAATCCATCCGGACCCCAGACGCGATCCATTTCAGCAAGCACTGATTTGATTAACTCTGATCTGATTAGGCGTGTCATTGCTTGAGGTCCGTCCTTTGCGAAATTGCACTCTACTTGACCACCCGTTTGCGAGCGGTGTCTGGTAACTGGGGGTAATTACTGACAGTTTTAGCAGGCTAAACGAGTCCGAGCCAGGCAGTCGCCTTAAAACGGTTTTGCCTGGATAGCCGCAAGGGCCAATTGCTCCCCCATCATCCATGCCGCCGATACTTGGCACCGAGCCTCCACAAAGTCATGCACCTTTGAGAACTCGTCGGCTAGGTTGCGTCTAAAGATCGGCTCATGGTGGGCAATTCGGTTACGCAGCAGGCGGATCGTCTCCAGATCCGTTGCCATCCTCAACCTATGAGCCGAAACCGTCTTTGTCTGGTCCAGGTTCGGGAACAGAGTAAATAGGTGGGTGTTCCAGATCCGTTGATCATGGCGGCTCGTAAACATCTTTTCCCAGAACACGAATTTGAGTTCGACAACAACGCGATCCGTGGTACGGAAGCGGGTACGCGTGTTGATCAGGTCCTGCCGCTGCTGGTAAACAGGCCCCTTGGCAACAGGGAGACTGTTCTCAAAGTTTTTGTCCCAAGGCCAATGAGCTCCGTAAACCGCCGTCAGTGCATCCGAAACGGCATTGCGTACAGCCACCTCGCAAATGTGGAGCGGGGTCAGCAAGGTGCCAGAAACGTGTGCGTTCCAGGCGTACAGTGTCACTGCGTCCTCGGGGGAGAGCCCTGCTGCCGCAGCTGCAGCCTCGTAGGTTGCAAACCTTGCCGGCGACAAAGCGAGACGGATAGCAGGCGCGATAAGTTGAGCAAGCGTTGACGACAACCGCGAATATCCTTATATTAGGTCCACTAGCCGAGGGAAACGAGGGCGAAAGCCTCCACCCGCGGACATATGAAAGTGCTTTACGAAGAACCCACCTATCGGTGGGTTTTTTCGTTTCTGGCGCCGAATTTACCAGCAATCCTTTAAAGCCTCCAATCCCAAATGTTGTGATTGTCTGGCTTAGCCAAGGACATATCCTATCCTTGTTGGTGATATCTAGGGGTTTGGGGAGCAATGGAACCAAAAACCAACGTAAGCCCGACTAGCTCCGTTCAGAGCCCTCTTCCCAGGCATCCGACTCGATAAAACCATTGCGCAACTTGACCACCTATTGGCGCCGTTATTGACCAGCCGGCTGCATTCTTGACCAGTTATTTGCATTCGGAGTGACCAGGAGGGGGGCAATAGAGAAAACGGAAAAAATCGTACGCTAAGGCCAAGCGTGTTTTGCTAATGAACTGTGCTAGCAGACAAAACCAGCGGCTAGCACAACATCGATTACTTGCATTGCGACACCCAGTACGAATTGCACGGTACTCCAGTCGTTTTGGGCAGCTATAAAATCGAATTTCGTTATCGAAGTTCGATTATTATGGATTAATCTGTGGAAAATCAGGTAGGCCAACGCATGACTAATACCTCCACCGATGACCGCAGCCCATGGTCGGTTTTTCTTATTTTTCTACGCCTTGGATTGACCTCCTTCGGCGGCCCCATCGCACACTTGGGATATTTTCGCGACGAGTTCGTCACGCGACGGCGCTGGTTGTCTGAACGCAGCTATGCTGATTTAGTGGCGCTGTGCCAATTTCTTCCAGGCCCAGCAAGCAGCCAGGTCGGCATAGCGTTGGGGCTATCACGGGCTGGATATAGCGGGGCGCTGGCTGCTTGGACAGGCTTTACGCTGCCTTCGGCCGTAGCTTTAATCCTGTTCGCGCTGGGCATTTCCAACTATGGGGATTCCGTTTCGCCGGGCGCGTTGCATGGCCTAAAAGTGGTGGCCGTTGCCGTAGTCGCCCAAGCGGTATGGGGCATGGCGCGCAACCTGTGTACGGATGGGCTGAGAGTCACAATAATGGCGATTGCCGCCTGTGCTGTCCTGCTCGTACCGTCCGCGTGGGGGCAGGTTGGTGTGATTGCTGCCGCAGGCATCATAGGCCGACTATTGTTCAAGCCAGCACATACTGTTGAGCACGACCCACTACCTATCACGGTCAGTCACCGGGCCGGCGCACTTTGGCTATCGTTATTTTTTGCCCTGCTGATTGGCCTACCGATCTTGGCAAAATTGCTGCCAAGTCCAACGATGGTGGTAGTGGACGCCTTCTATCGTGTGGGGTCACTAGTGTTCGGTGGTGGCCACGTTGTGTTGCCGCTGCTGCAAGCCGAAGTGGTGTCCTCCGGCTGGGTCAGTAATGAATCCTTCCTCGCGGGGTACGGGGCGGCTCAAGCGGTGCCCGGCCCATTGTTCACATTCGCCGCGTTCCTTGGTGCTTCGATGAGCACCGCTCCCTCTGGCTGGGTCGGCGGTATTGTGTGCCTACTGGCTATCTTCGCACCCTCTTTTCTGCTGGTTGTGGGAGCCATGCCATTTTGGGAGCGCCTGCGTCGCAATACAGGCATGCAAGCCGCGCTGGCTGGGGTCAATGCGGCGGTGGTTGGCCTGCTGCTGGCCGCGTTCTATCACCCTGTATGGACTAGCGCCATATTTCAGCCGCAAGACTTTGTCTTGGCCCTGGTCGCCCTTGTCGCACTGATGTTCTGGAAGCTCCCGCCGTGGCTAGTTGTCGTCGGCAGCGGTGCAGCGGGTTGGCTGTTGAGTATCGCGCTGTGAGGCACGAAAAATGACAGATAAAGACCTGTACGGCGGGTTGATCCGCCTGCACATACTTCACCATGCAGCCGAGAAGCCCGTCTTCGGACTGGGAATCATCGAAGAACTGCAACGACACGGCTACGAGCTGAGCGCCGGGACGGTATACCCAATGCTGCACGGGCTGGAAAAGAAGGGCTATTTGACCTCACGCCACGAACGCACCGGGCGACGTGAACGGCGTGTCTATGAGATCACTGAGCAAGGCCAAGTTGCGCTGGTCGAGGCACGTGCAAAGGTTAAGGAACTGTTCGGCGAGTTGATCGAAGGTTGCTGAGTTTACGGCTTCAACTCGGCGTCAGGCGGTTCACTGGCACCGCGTCAGACTAGGGCCGCTTTCTGCATTTTCTGACGCCAAGGCGTCAATCTCTATGGCCTCAACCTGACAGGCCGAATGCTTAGCGTACGATTTTTTCCGATTTCTCTATCGACCCCAGGAGGATCTGAATTGATCTCTCCACCATGTGTACACTGCCTGACAGCGGAGTTCGTCGCGGTTTAATCTAGAAAGACTTGCCCTAGGGAGATCAGCACGGCTGGAAGAACTGACCCAAACGAGGCAGCAGGTCGCATTTGACGATATCTTCACTGTATACTTTATCGCTCAGCCATACCTCTTGAGCTACAGGAACACCAGCATGACTGTACTCCAAACGATCTACTGGCAGCCTACGCCGCCTTAGCGCTACGCCCCCTCGCAACATCTCGCTTCCGCTAGTTTCGCTCGCGGTCGCGTACTGCTGTATGCCCGGTTTTTACACCCAAGGCACACAGCCAAATAATCCTCACAACTTGAATTCGTATCGACGCGCTCGCCATCTGCCTGGTGTGCGTGTGGTGCATTGCCTTGGATATTCTGATGCTGCAATCGCTCAAACAAACGTGGTTTTCCAACGTCCGTGGAGACGTGCTCGCGGGGATCGTGGTCGCGCTCGCGCTGATCCCGGAGGCCATTGCTTTCTCTATCATTGCCGGCGTCGACCCCAAGGTCGGTCTCTACGCCTCCTTCTGTATCTGTGCTGTCATCGCCTTCGTCGGCGGTCGACCCGGCATGATCTCGGCAGCTACCGGTGCGATGGCACTGCTGATGGTCACCCTGGTAAAAGATCACGGGCTTCAGTATTTGCTGGCAGCCACCTTGCTCTGCGGGGTGCTTCAAATCCTCGCTGGATACCTGAAACTGGGCTCTCTGATGCGCTTTGTTTCGCGCTCGGTAGTCACAGGCTTTGTGAATGCATTGGCGATTCTGATTTTCATGGCGCAGTTACCTGAATTGACCAACGTGACCTGGCACGTTTACGCCATGACCGTAGTGGGCCTCGGAATAATCTATCTGTTTCCGTATGTACCGAAGATCGGCAAGCTGATTCCCTCGCCGCTGGTGTGCATCCTGGCCCTGACGGCCATTGCTATTTACCTCGGTCTGGATATCCGCACTGTGGGTGACATGGGCGAACTGCCGGACACGCTGCCGATTTTCCTGTGGCCTGAAGTCCCGCTGAACGTTGAAACTCTGCGCATCATCTTCCCGTACTCAGCCGCTTTGGCCGTAGTAGGTCTGCTTGAGTCCATGATGACCGCGACCATCGTCGACGATTTGACCGATACCACCAGCAACAAAAACCGTGAATGCAAGGGTCAAGGCATTGCCAACATCGCTGCCGGGATGCTCGGCGGTATGGCAGGCTGCGCCATGATCGGCCAGTCGATCATCAACGTGAAATCCGGTGGACGTACCCGTCTCTCCACATTGTGCGCGGGCATTTTCTTGCTGCTGATGGTCGTTTTCCTCGGCGAATGGCTCTCCAAGATCCCGATGGCTGCATTGGTTGCTGTGATGATCATGGTATCCATCGGCACCTTTAGCTGGGATTCCTTGCGCAATCTGAAAGAGCACCCACTGTCGACCAACCTCGTCATGGTCGCGACCGTTGTGGTGGTCGTGGCAACGCATAATCTGGCTTACGGCGTGTTGGTCGGCGTACTGCTGGCTTCGTTGTTCTTTGCGAACAAGGTCGGACATTACCTCGATATCAAGAGCAGTCTTGAAGAGACGGAGTCGCATCGGACTTACCGCGTGGTAGGCCAGGTGTTCTTCAGCTCGGCAGACAAGTTCACCGAAGTTTTTGACTTCAAGGAAGCGCTCAACAAGGTCACCATCGATCTGACACAGGCGCATTTCTGGGATATCACCGCCGTCGCCGCGCTGGATAAAGTGGTAATCAAGTTCCGTCGCGAGGGCGCCGAGGTTGAAGTGCTGGGTCTAAATGAGGCCAGCGCCACAATCGTTGACCGCTTTGGCGTGCATGACAAACCTGGCGCCATCGACAAGCTCATGAGCCACTAAGGAGATCGACAATGACCCACGTAATGGCATGTAGGGGTCGTCTTAGAAAACGGAAAATAAAGCACGTTAAGCTGGCTGCAGCGGCCGTAGCGGCCTGAACTTGCCCGCGCCGATCTTGGCGTTGCTGCGCCAGAGGTAATCGCCAGTCAGGTTGATGTGCTCCCAACCCAGCGGCGACAGATACTGCAATAGAGAGTCATCAACGGGCTTGCCGTGTCCACGCAGGGCATTCGCGGCCCGTTCCAGATAAACCGTGTTCCACAGCACGATGGCTGCCGTCACCAGGTTGAGGCCACTGGCCCGGTAGCGCTGCTGCTCGAAGCTG
>NZ_JAVIWO010000001.1:2552500-5451544 GCF_034313985.1 Pseudomonas sp. CCI3.1 | reverse complement strand
AAAATTAGTTATTTCTCAATCCTTGCTCTATATTTCATATTTTTTATTTTAGGCTTTACATCACTAAGAACAAAAAGACATGCATACACCCATACTAAAAATTCGGGCATAGCATTTTATGCATTGATTTCGCTGCTTGTGATCTTTCAACTCTATTCGTACTACGCTTTAAGATCATATTCTTTCAAAGGATATGCTGGCATCAACTGGAACGAAACGAATTCAGCCAAAAGCTTTTTGTCCGGATTAAACATAATCTACACTACGCTGGCTGTATTTTTTTATACATCAAATCAGATGAAGAACTTTAGAATAATCTTGCTTCTGCTACTTGCCAACTCTGTATTCTTGTTAGGGCTCGGCGGAAGAATGTTTGTCCTGCCTGCAGTCCTAGCTTTTTTGTATATAGCCTTTTTATCAACAAGAAATATAATACTAAGTAAGAAAATGATTTTGATTTTTATGGCTGTTCCGGCTATAGCCTCCACAATACTATTGATAGGGCTTTTAAGACAGGGTGATGACATAAACTCAGATGGTCTATCCTTCATTTTGTTAGCAGAGGTTTTTTTTACCTGGATAGGCGCAGGCTCTTTCATTCAATATAACTCATTACCATATTTTGCCTTTCCTAAAGAGTTAATTGCTTCCTTTTTAGCGATGATACCATCCGTCATATGGCCATCCAAACTCGAGTTTATATCCAAATTTAGTAGTGGCTTTTATTACGACAATCCCGTTGGCGCTACCAGCATTGTATATGTGATGCTGGCGAACTTCGGTGTAGTTGGAAGTGCATTTGCGTGTTTCATTTTAGGCACCATACTAAAATTTCTTTCAAACGGCTCCACAAAAAATGCTCTTCGGATGTCGTATTTTATTTCTATTTTGTCACTCATGCCATTTATGTTTTTCAGGAGCAATTCAACTTTATTCTTAAACTGCGCATTAAGCCAGGCAGTAATAATACCTTCGACACTTCTAATCATATCAAATAAAATTGAAAACCTGCTTAAAGCACCGAAAGGGCGATCACTCCGCGCATTACGCTCTCTCGATCATTAAACTTTATCCAAAGCGCATATAAATTGAAAATCTTGATATTGAACTCATACTATGACAAAGGGGGCGCAGCAAGAGCAGCAGTGCGGCTTGCCGACTCACTTGAGCGGACTGGAATAGATGTCGAGTACAAAAGCATATATCCCAAAAAATTCAAAACCCTCGAAAAAATAAATTTATTATACAGAGTTTTTTTCGATAGGCTTCCTGGTTTGTTTTCGGCAAAAAAAAGAGTAATGTTTTCTAGCGGAAAGCCCAATAATACCAACATATTAAAGTATATTAATGACTCAGAAGCAGACCTGGTTCACTTGCATTGGATAAATGCAGGAGGCTTGTCTATAGAGGATATTTCCAATATAGCAAAACCTATCGTTTGGACAATGCATGACAATTGGGTTTTTACTGGTGGCTGTCATGTTATGTGGGATTGTGAACGATATAAGTTGAGTTGTGGGAAGTGCCCTATCCTAAATTCTGACAAGTTAAATGACCTTAGCCGTAAGGTCGTACAGAGAAAGATAATTCACTACTCGAAGCTATCCAATGTAACCTTCGTTGGCGTAAGTAACTGGATAGCTGAATGCGCACGATCATCAGATTTACTAAAAAACCAAAATGTTGCTCACTTACCCAACCCTCTGAATACGGAATTATTTAGACCCACAAACAAACGCTTAGCTAGAGATCTTCTTGATCTCCCTGCAGACAAAAAGCTAATATTATTTGGTGCAAGCTCTGCCACAAAAGATATCAATAAAGGTTATTCTATATTAAAGAAAGCTTTAGACCACATCCCTCAAGACACACAAATTGAATTAGTAGTTTTCGGCAATGGGCAGAAAGAAACAAATGATATTCTAGGATTCAAAACTCACTACTTTGGCCACATTAGTGATGATGAAACTTTAGTTTCACTATATTGTTCAGCCGATGTCATGGTAGTCCCTTCAATTCAGGAGTCTTTTGGACAGACTGCAGCCGAAGCTATGGCATGTGCAACGCCAGTTGTGGCTTTCGGAGCAACAGGACTACTAGACATTGTAGATCACAAGAAAAATGGATATCTAGCTAAGGCATATGATTCTAAAAGCCTCGCCGAAGGTATACTATGGGTTCTTAACTCAACTCACCACGAACAACTTTGTACAAATGCACGTTCAAAAGTTCTTGACAGCTTTGAAAGTCACTTAGTCGCAAAAAAATACATTGAATTATATTCATCTATAATTAAATCCGTTAAACACAAGGTGCAGAATTAAAATGAGCATTAAAAAAGCATTAATTACTGGAGTAACGGGGCAAGATGGATCTTATCTTGCAGAATTTCTTTTAGAAAAAGGTTATCAAGTACATGGCATTAAACGCAGAGCCTCTTCATTTAACACTCAGCGTGTTGATCATATTTATCAAGATCCGCACGTCGATAATCAAAACTTCATACTTCACTACGGCGATCTGACAGACTCATCCAATCTCACCCGCATTATTCAAGAAGTGCAGCCGGACGAGGTTTACAACCTTGGTGCTCAATCCCATGTAGCCGTTAGCTTCGAGTCGCCGGAATACACCGCGGATGTAGATGCAATGGGTACGTTGCGTATCCTGGAAGCAATCCGCCTGCTAGGTCTGGAAAAGAAAACCCGCTTCTATCAAGCTTCGACTTCCGAACTGTACGGTTTGGTGCAAGAAACGCCACAAAAGGAAACGACCCCTTTCTATCCGCGTTCGCCGTATGCCGTGGCCAAAATGTACGCCTACTGGATTACCGTTAACTACCGTGAGGCCTATGGCATGTATGCCTGCAACGGCATTTTGTTCAACCACGAGTCGCCGCGCCGTGGTGAGACCTTTGTAACCCGTAAGATCACCCGCGCAATGGCCAACATAAGCCAAGGCCTGGAGCAATGCCTGTTCCTCGGCAATATGGATGCACTGCGTGACTGGGGCCATGCCAAAGACTACGTGCGTATGCAGTGGATGATGTTGCAGCAGGACGTGGCGGATGATTTTGTGATCGCAACCGGTGTGCAGTATTCGGTGCGTGAGTTTGTTCGTTGGTCGGCAGCAGAGCTTGGTATCACCCTGAAGTTCGTAGGCGATGGTGTCGATGAGCACGCCATTATTGCAAGCATCGACGGCGCCAAAGCCCCGGCACTTAAGGTCGGTGACGTTATCGTGAAAGTCGATCCGCGTTACTTCCGCCCTGCCGAAGTTGAAACCTTGCTCGGCGATCCAACCAAAGCCAAACAAGTACTGGGCTGGGTGCCGGAAATCACCGCTCAGGAGATGTGCGCAGAAATGGTTCGCGAAGACCTCAAGGTCGCGCAGCGCCATGCATTGCTAAAAGAGCACGGTCATGACTTGCCGGTGGCTACGGAGAACTGAGTATGGCCCGTGAGTTGAACCAGAATATCTTTGTCGCCGGCCATCGCGGGATGGTCGGCTCGGCCATCGTCCGCCGTCTGCAGACACTGGGTTATACCCGTATTGTCACTGCCGGGCGCGACACTCTGAATCTGCTGGATCAACAGGCCGTGCAGGCCTTTTTCCAGGAGCACAAGATCGATCAGGTGTATCTGGCGGCGGCAAAGGTGGGGGGTATTCAGGCGAATAACACCTACCCTGCTGACTTCATCTTTGAAAACCTGATGATCCAGGCCAATATCATTCAGGCAGCGCACCTGAACGATGTACACAAGTTGTTATTCCTCGGTTCGTCATGCATTTATCCCAAACATGCCGAGCAACCGATGCGCGAAGAGGCCTTGCTCACCGGTACGCTGGAGCCCACCAATGAGCCCTATGCGATTGCCAAGATCGCCGGGATCAAGTTGTGTGAAAGCTATAACCGTCAGCATAACCGTGATTACCGCAGCGTAATGCCGACCAACCTGTATGGCCCACATGATAACTATCATCCGCAGAACAGCCATGTAATCCCTGCCCTGCTGCGCCGCTTCCACGAAGCGGTTCAGCGCGGTGACGAAGAACTGGTGATCTGGGGCACCGGGACGCCGATGCGCGAGTTTTTGCATGTAGACGATATGGCCGCGGCCAGTATCCATGTCATGGAACTGGACGATGCCACTTATCAGGCCAATACCCAGCCGATGCTGTCGCACATCAACGTTGGCACCGGGGTTGACTGCACTATTGGTGAACTGGCTAAAACCATAGCTGAAGTGACCGGTTTTACTGGCAAGCTGACCTTCGATACCAGTAAACCGGATGGTGCACCGCGCAAGCTGATGGATGTGTCTCGCCTTAAGTCACTGGGCTGGCAGGCCAGTATCAGCCTGGAAGACGGACTCAAAGATGCCTATGACTGGTATGTCACTAACGTGCAACAGGCGCGGACACACTGATGAAAGTTTTGCTCTACGGCATCAACTACAGCCCCGAGCTGACCGGTATCGGCAAATACAGCGGTGAGATGGCTGCCTGGCTATCAGCTCAGGGGCATGAGGTGCGGGTCGTTACAGCCCCGCCTTATTACCCGGACTGGAAGGTCTGGCAAGGCTTCAGCACCTGGCGTTTTAACCAACGCCAAGAGGCTGGCGTCACAGTCATTCGTTGCCCGCTGTATGTTCCGGCCAAGCCCACAGCCATCAAACGCTTGCTGCATTTGGCCAGTTTCTCGCTGTCGTCGACCTTCGCCATGCTGGCCCAGTTGCGCTGGAAGCCTGAACTGGTGATCCTGGTGGTGCCAACGCTGTTTTGCGCTCCCCAAGCACTGGCGCTGGCCAGACTGACGGGCGCCACTTCGGTGCTGCATATTCAGGATTACGAAGTGGATGCCCTGTTCGGGCTATCCATCGCCAAGGGCGAGCGCCTCAAGCGCTGGGCGTTTGCTGTTGAGCGCGCAGTGCTGCGGGCATTTGATCGGGTATCGACCATCTCCAGCGGTATGTTGCAGCGGGCGGCAGAAAAAGGCGTTGCCAAAGAGCGGTTGCGGTTCTTTCCCAACTGGTCCGAAACCGCCCGCTTCCGCAATGTGCCCCGTGATGCCGAACTGCTGCGCAGGCTTGGCGTCGATCCCGACAAGCGCGTACTGCTTTACTCCGGCAACATTGGCGAGAAGCAAGGCCTTGAATGTGTGGTCGAAGCAGCACAACGCTTGTCAGCGCGAACCGACCTGGTTTTTTTGGTGGTGGGGGAAGGCGCAGGTAAAGCCCGATTACTGGAGCTAAGCAAACAGTACAACTTGCACAATATTGTATTCGCGCCGCTTCAGCCCTATGACGACCTACCTGCCCTGCTGGCTTCGGCCGACTGTCATCTGGTGATCCAGAAACGCGGGGCCGCAGATGCCGTATTGCCGTCCAAGCTGACCAATATCCTAGCGGTAGGCGGCAACGCCTTGATTACCGCTGATCCTGACACCAGTTTAGGGTTGCTGTGTTCGGAGTACCCGGGTATCGCCACCCTGGTGGAGCCTGAATCGGTCGAGGCCTTGATCGAGGGTATCGAAAGCGTTTTGGCCATGCCGGTGCCCAATATGATTGCTACCGGCTATGCCTGCGAGTTTCTGGATAAAGACCAGATACTGAACCGCTTCCTTAGCGAGATTTAAATCATGTGGCTCAGCAACGAACTGTTTCGCAGCGTTGTCGATTCAACCCCCTTGATCTCCATCGACCTGGTGGTTCAAAACAGCAAGGGCGAATGCCTGTTGGGGCAACGGCTTAATCGACCGGCCCAGGGTAACTGGTTTGTCCCCGGTGGACGCATCCTTAAAAATGAAACCCTGGATGCGGCGTTTGACAGATTGACCCTGGAAGAGTTGGGCAAGGCCTGTCAGCGTAGCGACGCCCGCTTGTTGGGGGTGTATGAACACTTTTACGCTGACAGCGTGTTTGCGGCGTCCGGGCAAGGTCCGGACACCCACTACGTGGTACTCGCTTACCAACTGGTTCTGGGTGCGGACGACATTTTGCACCCTCCTCACGCGCAGCACGATGCCTATCGCTGGTGGTCTCAGGCCGAGATGCAGACCTGTGAGCAGGTACATGCCAACACACGTGCTTACCTGGATGCGCTGCGATAATTTTTAAAGCATACAAAGGAATATGAACATGCTCTTTCCGATCATCATGGCCGGGGGGTCGGGCTCCCGTTTGTGGCCGCTATCACGGCAGCTCAATCCCAAACAGTTTCTGCCGCTAGCCGATGCTGATTTTTCAATGCTTCAGGCCACTATTCAGCGCCTTGACGGGCTGGGCGCCGAATTGCCGCGGCTGATCTGCAATGAACAGCACCGTTTTCTCGCTGCCGAGCAATTGCGCCTACTGGGGCTCGAGAAAGCCGGCATTTTGCTGGAACCGGTCGGTCGCAATACAGCACCGGCCATTGCACTGGCAGCCTTACAGGCCTGCAGCGAAGCCCAGGACCCTATCCTGCTGGTGCTCGCAGCTGATCACCTGATCAAGGACGTAAGCGCTTTCCAGGCCTGCATCCAGACCGCCTTGCCCTTGGCGCAAGACGGCAAGCTGGTGACCTTCGGTATAGTTCCGACCCATGCGGAAACAGGCTACGGCTATATCGAGCAAGGCGACGACGTAGGTATCGGCGGTTTCAAGGTCAATCGTTTTGTTGAAAAGCCTGATCTGGTCACAGCTCAAGAATATCTGGCCAGTGGCAGTTACTTCTGGAACAGCGGCATGTTTATGTTCCGTGCCAGTCGTTACCTGGAAGAACTGGAAAGTTATCGCCCGGATATTCTGGCCGCTTGCCGTGCCGCGCTGGCCGGTGGCTCGCAGGATATGCACTTTACCCGTGTCGACGAAACTGCGTTTGCCGCCTGCCCGGATGATTCGGTGGACTACGCCGTGATGGAAAAAACAGCCGATGCGGTGATGGTGCCACTGGATGCAGGCTGGAGTGATATCGGCTCATGGACTGCTCTCTGGGATGTCAGTGATAAGGATCAACAGGGCAATGTGTTCAAGGGCGATGTGCTTAATCAGCAGTCACGCAACACTTATGTGCACGCTGACAGCCGCTTGGTTGCCACTGTCGGCCTGGATGATCTGGTGATTGTCGAAACCAAGGATGCGGTGCTGGTCGCTCACAAGGACCATGTACAGGATGTAAAGAAGATCGTTGAGCAATTGAAAAATGGCTCGCGCACTGAACATATCAACCATCGCGAGGTCTATCGTCCATGGGGAGTATATGACTCCGTCGACAACGGCCATCGCTATCAGGTCAAACGCATCACTGTAAAACCGGGTGCCAAGCTGTCGGTGCAGATGCATCACCATCGCGCCGAGCACTGGATCGTGGTGAGCGGCACAGCCAGGGTGACCAATGGCGAGAAAACCTATCTGGTCTGCGAAAACGAGTCCACCTATATTCCGATTGGCCAGATCCATGCGCTGGAAAATCCGGGGGTTATCCCCTTGGAACTGATCGAAGTGCAATCAGGTTCTTATTTGGGTGAAGACGATATCGTTCGCTTTGAGGACAAGTACGGTCGGACGTAAATCTGGACTGAGGTAATTGAATTTAGCAATTACCATTCAAAGGTGTTGCTCTCAACACTTTATCCAGTCCCCTGCAGATAACTGCAGATTAGGCCGAGCGTTATAAAAGGTCAGCAACATTGACCGCTCTACACAGGTATTCTTGAGCCGTTATTGCACATTAAAATGCCTGTACAGAATCACTTGAATGCCACAGTTATAGCGCCTTCTGGGGCTGTAAGCATATCCTGGGTTCGACGTTCATAGCCTTGGACAGAGGCGCTACAGCTCTATCGCCCATACAGACTTTTCAAAAGGATTTTCAAATGAATAAATTTATCGTTTCAGCCCTCGCCCTTGCCTTGAGCGCTTCTGCATTTGCAGCTGAGCCTGTGACTGACGCACCTGCTGCAGATGCACCTGCGGCTGAAGCAGGTGCTACTGGTGCTACCTCTGGCACATCCTTGGCTGCTGAAACCGGCGTACTGGGTGGCGTTAGCACCACCACCGCAGTAGGTCTAGGTGTTGCGGCGGCTGCCGGCATTGCAGCTGCAGCTTCGGGCGGTGGCGGTGGTGGTGGTGGTGGCAACGGCGGCACTACTGGCACTACTGGCACTACTGGTACAACGGGCACTACCGGTACCAACTAGGTACCTGCCAGGTAGAAAGGACTAAACCACCTGGGATACTCCAGGCATTTGATTTTGATGTGTTTCCTTTACAAGTGTCCTCAATGATGATTCGTAGTTTGTCGCTCGCGGTACTTGCAGGGTTCGCCCTGCAAGGTTGTATGTTTGCGCCCGGTCAGTACCTGGATACCAGTGAAATCGGGACTGAAGGCTCACCAGAAAGCAGTCGGGTAGAGCTAATCCCCATCACTCCCAAGCTGATTGCGCAAAACGCGGCGACACACGTCTCAAGCTCGGTGCCAGCAGAATTGCTGGCATTCAAGCCTGCGGCCTACCGGATCGGCGCCAACGATGTGCTGTATATAACCGTCTGGGATCATCCTGAATTGACGGCACCTTCGGGCGCACAACAGCAGATTGATGCGAACGGTCGCCTTGTACGACCTGACGGCACTATTTTCTACCCGTATATCGGCAAGCTCGATGCGGCGGGCAAAACCATCGAAGAGCTGCGCTCTACTATTGCCCAACGTTTGGCGCAGTACGTTGACAGTCCACAGGTGGATTTGAGTGTTCTGCGATTTGCCAGCCAAAAGGCAATCCTTGCAGGCGCTGTAGTTAAAGCCGGGCCGATGCCCATTACCACATCTCCCATGAGCGTGATCGAAGCAATCGGCGCAGCTGGTATTGAGCCGCTGAATGCTGATCTGTCCGGGCTGACGCTAACCCGTGACGGTAAAGAATATGTGCTGGATATCGATGCGCTCAACACGAGCGGATCGCAGTTGCACAATGTATTTTTGAAAGACGGTGATCAATTGTATCTGCCTTACAACGATCGCAAGAAGATTTACGTCATGGGTGAAGTTCTTGCACCGCAGGCAATCCGTTTCAAAACCAAAAATATGAGCCTGGCTGATGTAGTCGGCTCTGTCGGTGGTTTGAACCAAACCACCTCCAACGGCAATGCGCTTTATGTGATTCGTGGCGCCGAGAACATCGAAACCGAGCCGGCCAAAGTATTCCAACTAGATGCTGAGTCTCCTGTCGCCTTTGCGATCGCCAACCGCTTTGAATTGAAGCCTCAGGACATCGTTTACGTTGGCCCTGCCCAGGTAACTCGCTGGAACCGCCTGATCAGCCAGTTGCTGCCATCGGCCACTATACTGGGTACTGGTGCCGCCGCAGGTAACAACCTCAGTGAAGCCAACAGCCGATAAGGTTTGAGCCGTTTTGAAAACTCTTCGTAACCGCTCATGCTTGGTGGCGTGCCTGCTGCTGTGTGGCTGCAGCCCGCTGATGAAAGCCTCCGTTGATACCTTCAAAGCCACCCTGAACAGCGCTGAACCGGTGCAACTGACGGCTGACGATGTGGCGGCCGTACCTTATGCGCAAATTTTGGTCACCACCCCTTCCAGTCAAGGGGTCATGGCCAAACTACGGCAGCAGGGCGACTTGCAGTACTGGGTTGCCTCCGGTAAACAGGTACTGCTAATGCGCAACGGCTTGGTGGTTCGCACCACCGGACTGGAGCCAGGCTTGGACGGCACCCGCTTTGACGGTCAGTCGCCATTCAAGCGCGGCTTGCAGCATATTGCCGACGGCGAGCGCAGTACGCGCTGGATCGACATGTATCAGGGCGAACAGGTCGGGCTGGCGGTCAACAGCCGCTTTATCCGCAAAGGCCTGGAGACCGTGACAATTCTAGACACCCCCTATGTACTGCAGCGCATTGATGAAAAGGTGGAAATCCCGGCCCTGGGCTTTAGTAACACCAACCATTATTGGGTCAGACCTGCAGACGGCATTATCTTGCAGAGCGAGCAATATGTAACTCCGGGGCTGTTGTTGAGGATTGTGCATCTACGCCCTGACTGGGAGGCTACCCAGTGAGCCAATTGAAAAAACTGGCATTGTGCCTGCTGCTGAGCCATGCCGCCCTGAGTCAGGCCGCAGTGTCTGTGAGCGGTGATGTACTTAAGCCTGTCAGTGTCGCTTATACACCTGGCATGCGCTTGCTGAACCTGATCAGCCTGGCCAGCCCCAACCCGGAAAGTTATTGGTTAGCAGCAGCGTGGTTGCACCAGCCCGAAATGGAAAAACAGACACGGCTTAAAGTGGGCGTGCTGTTTGATCTGAAAATGCTCCAGCGTGGTGCTTTGCTCAACAACAAAGACGCCCTGGCAGCCGTTGCTGCGCGCCTTTATGAGGAAGTCGACCGGCTGCCGGTTACCGGCCGTAAAGTTGCAAATCTGGACCCCATAGCACTGGAAGTAGGTTTTGCTCGCAACTATTTGCTTAGCGATGGCGACCGGGTTATATACCCTGCCCGCACCAATACGGTGACCGTACTCGGCGCCGTGGAGCAGCGCTGCGTTCTGCCCTATAAGGCCATGCAAGAGGTACGCGACTATCTCGACCATTGCCCGCGCCTGAAACAAGCAGAGAGCGATTTTCTGTGGATGGTTCGTCCAGATGGCACCTACAAGCAAGTCGCCATTGCTGCATGGAACCGTGAGGACGGCGTGCATGCGGTAGCCGGCAGCACAATTTTAGTGCCGGTACGCAACGACAATCCCGATTTGCCCACGCCTGATTTAAACGAGCAGTTGGCGCAGTTCCTTGCCACTCAACCGCTGGCTGAGGTTGCACCTTGAAGTTACGTTTTGCTGTTGTCGTCTTGCTGCCCTATAGCTTGGCCCATGCGGAGCCACGCTATACACAAAATGATTTTGGTGGTGTTGGCTTGCTCCAAACACCAACCGCTCGTATGGCACCCGCAGGTGAGTTAAGCCTTAACGCCAACCGCACAGAGCCTTATTCACGTTACAGTCTGTCCTTGCAGCCCCTTGACTGGCTCGAAGGGACATTCCGCTATACCTCTATTACCAACCGGATGTACGGTTCGGAGGCTTTAAGTGGAAACCAAAGCTATAAGGACAAGGCGATCGATGTCAAAGCCCGACTTTGGCAAGAAAGCCACTGGCTACCAGAGGTAGCGTTGGGTTTCCGCGATATCGGCGGTACCGGCTTGTTTTCCAGCGAGTACTTTGTAGCCAACAAACGCTACAAGGACCTAGATTTCAGCCTGGGCATTGCCTGGGGCTATATAGGCAATCGGGGCGATATGGATAACCCGCTGGGTTATCTTGATAACAGTTTTGACACACGACCTACAGATACAACAGTCGGCGACGTCAATACCAATACCTACTTCCGGGGCTCACCAGCTTTGTTTGGCGGGGTTGTTTATCAAACACCTTGGGCACCCTTGAGCTTGAAGGTCGAGTTTGACGGCAACGATTACAAGCATGAACCGCAAAACAACAACCAGGTGCAAGACTCCCCGATCAATATCGGCGCAGTCTACAAACTTAACGAAAATATCGACCTGACCGCAGGCTGGGAACGCGGCAATACTGCCCTGTTCGGCATCACCCTGCACACCAACTTTGTCAGTCGCAAAGCACCGGCCAAAACCTACGACCCGCCCGCCCAACCATTGCCAACCCATACGCCAACCGTAGGGCTGGACCAGGTTGACTGGGCCGAAGTGTCGAAAAAACTGGAAAGCAATGCCGGCTATAAAGTCGAGCGTATTGCCCAGCGCGATTCCGAACTGATGGTGTATGGCGAGCAGTCCAAGTATTTCTACGCAGCCAAAGGCGCAGGCCGGGCCAGCCGAATTCTGGATAATAGCGCCAATGATGAGATCCAGTGGTTTACCCTGGTCAACAAGCGTTATGACATGCCGGTGGAAGAAACCAGCGTACCGCGCTCAACCTTCCGCAATGTAGTCAATAACGAGCAAGATCTGGTTGATCTGCATCGCACCACCGAGGTCAATCGCGCTACCGCCCATTACGATAAAACCCTGTATCAGCAAAAGCCGGATCCGTTTACCTATGGTTTTGGCCTGGGCTATCAGCAAAACCTCGGTGGCCCCGATGGATTCCTGCTCTACCAGATCAGCGCCTATGCCGAAGGGCAATATCGCTTTACCCCAAGCACTTGGGCCAGTGGTGGCATCAGTGCCAACCTGCTGAACAACTATGACAAGTTCAAATACGATTCCGCGAGTAACCTGCCCCGCGTGCGTACCGACTTACGCCAATATGTCACTACGTCCGATGTCACAATGCCAGCCTTGCAGCTTAACAAGGCAAAACGACTGGATCAGGATTTATATGGCATGGTCTATGGCGGTTATCTGGAATCGATGTACGCCGGTGTCGGCGGTGAGCTGTTGTACCGCCCCATGGGTGAACGCTGGTCGATTGGGGCCGATTTGAACTATGTGCGCCAACGTGATTTTGATCAGGGCTTTGGTCTGCGTGACTACAAGACCGTGACCGGCCATATCACTACCTATACCAAGCTGCCGTTTGATCTGGTCGCTGCGGTCAGTGTCGGTCGCTATTTGGCGCGTGACTGGGGTACCACCATCGATATTTCCCGCGAGTTTACCAATGGCGTGAAGTTCGGCGGCTGGGTAACTCGAACCACGGCATCCAAGGAAGAATACGGAGAAGGTAGCTTCGACAAGGGCATTTATATCTCAATTCCGTTCGACGAGATGATGAGCGTGTCAACCATGAGCCGCGCAAACATTGCATGGGCTCCGTTGACTCGAGACGGCGGCGCCATGCTGCATCGCCAGTACTCGTTACATACCATGACCGATGGCCGTAACCGCGATGCGTTCTACGAGAATTTCGAGAAGATCACCGAGTGATTCCGTTGATCCGGCGCCTTGCTGAGTTGCCATTTTGGCTGCGCACCCTGCTATTTATAGCTGTGTGCGCAGGCCTGCTGTACACCGGATTGCGCACCAGGCCCATTGCGCAGCTATTTGACCAGGAAGATAAACTGCATCACCTTTTGGGCTTTTTCGCCCTGGCATTTAGCTGTCGCCTGGCGTTTTTGCGGGTCAAGCTGCACTGGATCGCACTGGGTTGCGTGCTGACCGGGGTCGCCATTGAATATGCCCAGGCGCTTATCCCACTGCGCACTGCATCGTTATACGACGCACTGGCCAATACCCTCGGGGTAGCGCTTGGGCTGGCAGCCGCATGGTATTGCACTCGCAAGCCCGCCAATTAGATATTGAATAGAAGCCCGCAAAGTGATAGTGCAGAGTTAAAAATAAGAGTTTTGCGATAGATACTGTGTTTAAACCCCAGAGAAATCGGCCATCGATATCTTGAAGCCAAAGGTTTGGCAATAAGAATCACACTGCGAATACAGATTGTTATAAAATGTCGGTTTTCACATTGGCTTATATGGCAAAATCCTATGGCCTCTGAGTATTTGGGTTAGGTGATATGCTTTTCGCAGGATGCAAGACCGACAACCAGACCCCACAAGCGTTCAACTTTGTACAGAACAACGCGCTGGTCGAAGACATACAACAACTCATCACCTCTGGCGTGAGGCATATTGTCGCCTCGGTGATTACGGAATATCTGATCTGTGATTTTAGCCAGGCAGAAGCTGTTTTTATTGAGGTTGATACACCAGACAATATCAACGACAGCCTGGAACTGGTCAAACATATACGTTCCACCAATAAAGTTGCTTGTATCTTTGTACTGGTGACCCATAGCAAGTCATTTACCACTATCAACTATTATCTGGCAGGGGCCGACCACTGTATTAAGTTACCGGCCGCCCCACTGGAAAAAGCGGCATTACTATCGCGTACTTTCGCGGACTCACACTGGCAAACAACCACTCAGCTGACACTTGATCGCACCCGACTGTTATTAAGCAACGGCAGCAGAAAACTTGAAATTTCCTATACCGAAATGACAATTATCGATGCTCTGATTTCTGCCCCACAACATGTATTAAGCCAAGACAGTATTGCCAAAATACTGGACCCTAACATAGTATTTTATGATCCTCGAGCGCTGGAAAAAACCATAAGCCGCTTAAGAACAAAGATTAAAAAAGCCTACAACCTGGAACTGATTGTCAGTGTCCGCGCATTTGGTTATCGACTGCGCCGTGGCACGGTTACCGGATAGTAATAATTCAAACAGCAACTTCATGCACTATCAGTAGTGCCACTGTAGTTCGTGGCTTGGCACCAGACGAACACCGACGAATGGAGACGTTGACGTATGAAGCTGACACTGAGTTTTACTAGCCCTGCAAGCACGGCTAATGATTATCTAACGGCGTTCTATAGTGGTACGCCGCAAGTTGCAAGCACCCGACGACCAGCCGGTTATGTGACCGATAATTCTATCGGACACCTTCTTGCCTCTTGGGGTTACTGGGTAAATACGCAGCCTGGCATGATGCCCGGGAACAAAACCACCAGCACGCTGCCCAACGCAATATCGGTGGAAAAACCCTACCTTTTGATAAATCACCCTTATTCACCAGGCCTTACTACTATCTCGACCTTGAAAACGACCTTGACTTCCAGCCCCCAGACAGAACCCTCCCGGCTATCGAGCAGCTCTGATGTGTGGTCGTTTTGTTTTGCAGAACAAGTGTTATGCAATAGCACTGCTTGCATTCAGCTTACAAATATTGAATCAATGCTGATCCAGACACTCACTCGAAGCAATGAACGTGTTTGTAGCAAGCAAGAGTTGATTCTCGGCATCAATAAAGACGCCTACAGTTATAGCGGCCTGGAAATGTGTCTGAGCCGACTGCAGAGCAAGTTCAGAAGAGCTTTTAATGAGCGTCTATTTCGCTCGGTGCGTAACCGAGGGTACTGTTTGGTACAAGATGTGCAAATTATCGAGTAAGTGGCATATCGCCTTTATCTTTTTAAAACATACAGGCATATCGCTATCAATCTGACATGCTGAGCACTTTTACTTTATTGAAAATAACAATACCCTATATGCGAATTGTTATAAATCGTCGAACGGCTGTTGTAAATTACCTTTATTATGAATGGTTCTTACGACCATCACAGCTCCACTACGGCACGAATCCTGCGCAAAAGAGTGTTGAACCATAAACAGGCAAGCCACTCTCATATAGTCAAGCACTTATTACAAGGCTGCTACCTTGATACATACACGTCTAGATCGAAAAACCGTGGCCAGAGGGCTTACTTTTTGGGGGCAGTGGTCCATTGCCATGACGTTTGTCATCGCACTGTTATTGGCACTGGTCTACACCAAGCTTGGCACCATCGATTTTCATTATCGCGTGCTCGCCATCCTCACTTTACTGGTGTCAGTTCCGGCCTACTCTGCCACCCATGTCTACTATAAAAGGCACAAGGCATTCAACGGAGCGATCCGTTTACTGCTGGGCTGGACCCTGACACTCACCTGCCTGAGCACTATTGGTTTCATTACCAAATCCGGCGAACTGTTTTCCCGTGAAACCCTTATTAGTTGGGCTTTGTTAGGCTACCTGATTCAAATCCCGCCTTATTTAATACTGCATCGCCTGTCCAGGTTTTATCATCAACGAAATAACCATCATTACAACAGCCTTATTATCGGCTCAGATGGTGTTGCCCTGAAGCTGGCTGAAAACTTTATTCAACAAAATCATTTTCCATTGATTGGTGTCGTTAGCGCTTCTCCCTTTGAAGATGGTAAAAATTCGCCACTGATTGTGGGTGAGCTAGCGCAACTTCGTTCATTGATTACCGAACACAATATCCGCCGGCTTTATATCTCCTTGTCCCTGCAAGAAGCCCAACGTATTGAAGCGCTTTACATAGACCTGCTGGATTTGAATGTCGATGTAGTCTGGGTTCCGGACCTGGACAGCATGATGCTGCTCAACCACTCTGTCAGCGAAATTGGTGGTCGCCCAGCTATCCACTTGAATGAAAGCCCGCTCACCAGCTATCCAACTGCAGCACTAAGCAAAGCATTAATGGAACGCTCGCTGTCCCTGGGTGCAATTATTATCCTTAGCCCATTACTTGCCATTATTGCTATTGCAGTAAAGCTGTCTTCACCAGGCCCGATACTGTTCAAACAGCATCGCCACGGCTGGAACGGCAAAGTCATCAAGGTATGGAAGTTCCGCTCCATGCAAGTGCATGACGACAAACAGGTCAAACAAGCAAGCCGCAATGACTCACGTGTTACCGCTGTTGGTCGCTTTATCCGCCGCACTTCACTGGATGAACTTCCTCAGTTGTTCAATGTGCTGCATGGCGACATGGCGCTTGTCGGCCCACGCCCTCACGCAGTGGCTCACAACGACTATTACACCGGAAAAATTCACGCCTATATGGCACGCCACCGTATCAAGCCCGGCATTACTGGCCTGGCTCAGATCAGTGGCTGCCGCGGTGAGACCGACACGATTGAGAAAATGCAGAAGCGGGTTGAGATCGACCTCGACTACATCAACAATTGGTCGCTATGGCTCGATATCAAAATCATGATCAAGACCCCGCTTACCTTGATCTCAAAAGATATCTACTGACACCAAAGGCCCCTCCCGGGGCCTTTTTTGTTTGTGACAGCTAAATCCCCCGCGACAAACTCAATTCAAACTTCCACACACTAGGTAGCATTTATTCGAGCAGCAGCCACCTTTGCGCTCTATACGAATTTAATTGCTGATAATCTCGACAGCCATTTTATTGGCGCCAATATATATACAGTTTCACACCCACCACCACTGCATTAAAACAACCTAACATCCTCGACACAAACGATATATGGCCATATGATATCAACCCGATAAATTTGCCATCACTCGAACAGGATGTTTTGTGTGCCCAGGTTCTTTAATACCGATTGCTTGATATCAGACCTGAAACAAGTTGACTTTCATAGTGACGAATTCAGTGCTCGCATTAATGGCTGTACGGTCAAACGATTGGCCATGTCCAATGAGATTTATCACCACCTGACCGGTGCTAACAACACTACAAAAAGTCGAGTCTGGTATTACGACCCCGGTTTTAAAAAAGCGCTCACCATTGCCGCCGTACAACAAATAGGCCCTGGGCACAAAGTGCTGCGCAATCGCACAATCAACAGCCTTCACAAATTGACTGCCAGGACCCTGCTAGCCGGTCTGCTGGCCTGGTTCGCCACATGGGTCTTGATGGCGATTCCGGTCCTCTCCTGGTACGGCGCCAATGCGCAAAAAGGTGTAGTTCTGCTGGAAACCCTCAGCATTCAAATTGGGCTAGCTGTAGCGACTTTGTGCTTCAGCTATTTGCTATGGGTCAGGGTAAAGATGAATAGGCTCGATAGCTGGCAACCCGGGGATATAACGCGTTACACCCAGACGGCAATCCCCGAGCCTGAGCCTCTCTTACCCACAAAGTTGAAAGCCGTCAGAGAAGCAACCCGCGAGCTTGTCGAGTGATCTCTGCCCGATTTTAACGCCTGTTGTTATCTCGTCAGCTGGCTAACACTTCAGGGCGCTGAAGTCAGTCCATAAACAGTTCATTGGGGGCAATGGATGGCAATTCTTTATTTCCAGATTTTAATTATTTTTACTATTTACCTCGCGAGTCTCTTCGGTAAAAAGTCATTGATTATTGTCTGTGCCGCATGGACTGTATTTACACTTTCTAACGCGTTTCTCCCCAGTTTGATCTTGCTGCAGCTGATTACCATATGGGCATGCTATTGGTTCCTTAAACGGAACAAAAATAGCGCTGTGCAGCCTCATCCCGTCGTACCCGCCGGTGAAAAGGCCTCACCCTCGCGTTCATCGCCGCAGCCCCAGTCTTTGGATTTGAAGCCTGCAGTAAGGACACCCTCTGAAAGTCAGTCCTCGGGTGGAGCTTTTCTTCGTTCGCTCGATTCGCTAAGCACTACCATCACGTACTTCAGCGACTCGGTGGCTTTGAGCCTTGACGTTCAAAAAGCCACTGCCTCCCTGGAAGCTGTCATGTTCACGGAGAAGCTCTGGACTGAAAAATCATTGGAGCGGGCGCAAAGCGCTTTGAAGCTGGATGCTTGGCGTCAGGAACATGGGGAGATAGCCTGGGCGCACTATCTTCAAGCGCGTGCCAAGTTCACAAAAGCGCTCGAGCCCAACACACAGGCCTTAGCGGCGGCTCCTTCACTTACTTGGGCGGTTCCAGACTTTTCCAGCGTGCTCGGAGTCGGCGCTACCCCTCTGGCGACCGCCATAGAGGTCAAAAAGCGCCAGCTTCAAGACGAACGAGACAGATTTTTCAGCGATATTGTTCGGCAAGTGTGGGCTAACGCCCCTCTTCGTAACGCAATGCGTGAGGAGTTGTGCAAGCTGGGGGGGCATGACACCTGGGATTTCATTTCCGGCAAAGCCGCGCAAAGCAACAAACCGTTGGCGCGGCTTACGTTCGGAGCCGTACTGGGCACACTTCAGGCGACCAGAGCTGACCTCCAGGACCCGGAGATAAAGAGTCGCGGGCTGACAGCCTACATTCCTGGGTTCCTGCGCAAGCAAGAACTCGAGACACGGGTGCGAGCTCTTGAACTGCCCTATCTGATTCATTTCACACGTGTCGAAAATTTGCCTTCGATCATGCAGCATGGACTTTGCTCCATTACTGCCCTTACAGACAAAAAGATCGACTTCAGATTTAACGATCATCTACGTCTTGATGGGCGCCCAAATGCCGTGTGCATGTCCATCGGACATCCCAATGACAAGATGTTTGCCAGTTACCGCTGGAAAAGTCCCGAGCAAGGCTGGGCTGTACTGGTGGTTGATCGCTGCGTCTTATGGTCACTTGATACGGCGTTCTGCAATCACAATGCGGCAGATAACCGTATTCGCCAACAGCCTCTCGCGGCCCTCAAGACAGTCGCAGCTTTCGATAACCTGTTTAGTCCGCAGAACAACCTGCCTTCTCGAGCAGAATGCAGACTTCAGCCAGGGGACCCCTCCGATGTTCAAGCTGAAATTTTAGTATTCGATACACTAAAGCCCGCGCTTATCAACAGCGTGGTTTTCAGCGACCAGAACAGCCTGCAACAGTACAAAGACTGCGTAGTAGACAAGCCTGTGCACGTACACACTGAAGGCTACGGCTTTCTCGGTGCACGAACTTATGCGCGCAAATCCGGATGGACTTATTGATGGCCAGCAGACCCGTTTTTATCCCTGACTTTGACGGGCAAGCGCTCGTAAGCACACAGATCGTAGACTTCCAATGGTTTGCAGGTCTCTCAGTGTCTCAGAAACAAAAATCTGTCACCGCCCTTCACCAAGCAGCGCGTGCATTACCAGGCATTGGTAAAGTGCTGGAGGTCTCCACTAAATCCCCTGAACCTCTCGGTGCTGCGCTCAGCGCTTTTAATCTTTGCTTCGACAGCTTGATGCTCGGTCACCCACTAAGTGTCGAATGCGCCTTCCAGGGCAGCAAGGTATTCGAACAAGGCGGCCCTTTCACCGATATTTATGCTTTTACCTCACGCGATGCAAAGCGTGACGAGCGGCTGCGTATATCCGGAAGACTCACAGGATTTAACTTCGCTAACGTGCAGTGGCCACTGGAACCGCAAACAGCTTTTTATGACTGGTTATATATCCGTGCGCTGAAGCATCGAACGGACTTGGCGGATCAGCTATCCGACTATTCCGCGTTCACCGACATCGAGTTCAACCCACAAAAATCCATCAATTGCCAAGCTTACTCGGTGGCACTTTTTGCTTCTCTGCATAAGAGAAATTGCCTTGAGCAGGCCACCGCATCGCCAGCGGCGTTTCTAAGTTATGTGGGGGCCAGGCCTGTTGTGAGTGCTCGTGGGGATGACGTGTCACAAGTTCGACTGTTCTGAATTTGCCCCGACACGGCACTGCTCAATTGTGAAACTGCGTCCTTAAACCAATGCGGCGCACATACTGATATTCAGCACGACCAGAACCAGTAGTAGTTGCGGAACTGATCGTCAAATCGCGCCCAATAAAAAACCCCGTAGACCAAGGTCTACGGGGCTTTCGAATGTGGAGGCCGAAGCCGGAATCGAACCGGCGTGGGCGGATTTGCAAGCCACGAGAAAAAATTATTACTTTCAGACAGTTACAAGAGTTTTTTTGCGGGCTTTGGTTATTGGCTCCACGCTGAAAAGCCTGGTCTAGAGCCGTCGAAATTTTGGATGCGGAACAGATTTGAAGCGCGTAAAAACTAAAAATGATTAACTTGGTAACTTGAGATACACACAGTCAATTCACCGACTCACGCCAGAATCTGCTGGCCAATACATCTATTAAACACTTGTTGCAACGGTTCAAGAACACAGTTGTAAGCAGCGATATTTGCGTAAAGCCACTCGTCATTTTCGACGCCCCACCAACTGATTTCAAAACCTGCGTTCATCACGAGGTGTTCAAAAAGGATACGCTGCGTGCGGCCATTACCTTCACGAAACGGGTGAACCACATTGAGGTCTGAGTATGCGTCCGCGACTGCGACGATCAGGTCTGAGCGACTCATGCCCTCAAACCAGTTTGCCGATGCCATGCCCTTAAAAATCTTGCCTGCTTCCTTCTCCATGTAATCCGGCTGACAGAAGCGCGTGTCTTGCTTCGAAATGCCGACTGTCCGAAGCTCCCCGGCCCAGTCATAAAGATCGGAAAACAGAGTACGGTGGATTTTTTGAAGGGAAGCCAAGTTATAGGGTGGGGGGCTGAACTCGATGGTTGCAGCAGCTACGGCCGAGAGCTGCTGCTCAGCATCGTTTAATGTTGAGTCATCTCGAATATCGAGTTTGTTACGAAGAACTGTCGAGCCAGGATAACAATAGGAATCTTGACCAACTCCGTACTTATCTGACATTACGCCCGAGTCTTGGCAAAAGACTTCAGTACCTCTTCACGCGAAGGCAGTTTGCGTTCGGTGTCTGTAATTGTCACTTTGAACCCTTCAAGACGAAGGCTGGCCGCGTAGTTGGATTGGCGCGTTTTGACTGCGTAGGCTTTCTTGGCCTCAAGGCTGATGGTTGCCATTGACTGAGCCTCCTCGAGCTGTGTGTAGGCAGATTGTAGCCCAATTTAACGGTCTGATGGGCCAACCATGGGTATCAAACGGTGGACTGAACCCACTACCATGAGAAGTTACAGCCTATGCTTGGACTTGCATTTTGATTATGCACCCTGATTAACAACGAAGACACCAACATGCCCGCCTCCACAGCTCGCCCCGACCTTGTTTATGAATACCCGGCACACCTGCGTGCTCAGGTCGAGGCCGCCCCGCGGGCATCCGGTGTATTTCTTTTACGCTGAGGGTGATTCGATACCGCTCTACATCGGCAAAAGCATCGACATCCGCAGTCGATTGCTTTCTCACCTGCGCGCACCGGAAGAAGCCCGGATGCTGCGTCAGGCGCAGCGGATCGAGTACCCGCAAACCGCTGGAGAAATCGGCGCCCTGCTGCTGGAATCCCGATTGATCAAAGAACTACAACCCTTGAAGCACAAGCGGCTTCGGCGGCAGCAGCGGCTGTGCTCGTTACGAATTCGCGACGGGACGGGGCGGCTTCAGGGCTCAAATAGGAAAGTACGCCGGGGCCTGCAAAGGCGCAGAAAGCCATGAGGCATATACCCAACGCTTGTTGAGTGCTTTGGAACGCTGGGCCGTGCATGACTGGCCGTATCCAGGCGCAATCGCATTGCACGAGCGACATGGCGAGATCTAGGGTAACCGCGCCATGAACCCCACATTCAAAGCGATTAGCTGATCCCCGATGCTGTACTCCCGATTTTTTTCCGGAGCCTGCAACTCATGATGCGTCCCGAAGCCAAAGTTGAAAAAGGCTATCTCTACCCGAAAGTCTTGCTGAACCCGCTGCCGAAGAATTAGATGAAGAGTTGCTCGCGCCGACTAAGCAACGTGGAACTGCACAGCTCAATTGAATTCCTAAACGCGCCGCACATCTTTGACTAGATAGGGTTTATGGAGCGCTTACAAAAGAGGCTCGCAACCTAAAATGCGGAACACATCACCTCTTTTTCGCAGCCATAAAAAAACCCCGCAGACGCTAATCTACGGGGCTTTCGAATGTGGAGGCCGAAGCCGGAATCGAACCGGCGTGGGCGGATTTGCAAGCCGGGTCTGAAGTCCTTTATAACCGTAGCCTGTAGGCTGTTTGGTGTTCCATTAGTAGGAGATCTCCTATGCCTTGCAGGCCGCATTCCGTCTAGGCTCGGTCTTAGGTTATGGACCCAAAAAATCATCAATTTCACAGCGCTCTGCTGGTTGAGTAAAACCCAGGGCAATGTGCCTACCCGCCTAGCACCCCATTCAAGCTGGACTTACTCAGCGCCAGTAAATACGGGACTCCAGCAACAGGCGCTCGCTGCAACGACACCCTACGTTGTAGAGCAATGAGTGACAGTGTCACTCGAAAAAACACTGAGGCCTTTTGGCCTTTCTCCGGTGTTTTCCCGAACGAACGCACTTCCGACATGCACATATTAACTGCTGTAGGCCATCTTCTTGCTAGGCGATGTTCCAACCGCTTATGCCTTGCTAGATGCGGAATATCTGTGCCTGCCATGACGCACGTCACCGGCGAACCTCACCACAGAACAAGGAAAGGGAAAGGGAAAGGGAAAGGGAAAGGGTCGAGCGTAGTGACATAGCCATAATTGCATGAGCTTATGGTCGATAGATGCCATCGACCAAGGACGACACCAAAGAAAAAAAGCGCATTTTTAGCTCTGCAGGGATATTGACGCGCTCCAAATAAAATGTTTACCTAGAAAGTGATCGCGGGGCTCCCGAAAGGAACTTCGCTGTGTATGAAAACCACAAAAGGAAATCCTCTATGGCTTATTCCAGCCTGTTTTCTGTTATTCATGATGAACAACATCCCATCGGCAATATCGGCCGGGGCAGCCATTATTCTGTCTTAAGCTGCGCTCAGTGGAATGATCGCTTCATGCAGCCTCAAGTTACTGGCAATGCGGAAATTCAAAAACTCGCAGTAATTTGGGACGAAGATCATGATGAGCGGATTATTCCAATACTCGAAACCGCGTATACCCAATGCTTGATCGCTCCCGTTAAATTTGTAGGGGAGCGTAAAGGACATCTATCAGTAATTGTTGACTCTGATTTTTGGAAGTACTGCAACAACAAACGGGAGTTCACTCAGGCGTGGGAAAAACTCGCTGGCAGTGTAGGTGACGACTGGTGGAGTTGTGAGGTTCAGCCGGAAAGCGAAGCTATCAAGTCAGGCATTATCCATCCTGGTGGAGACAAGATGATCGTGTATCTCAAGAATATCGACAATCTCTGGTCGCTCGGCATCGCACCCTATAAGGCGCCATACCGTGCACCAGTAACTCCCCACGCTAGCGAGCTTGACCCACAAATTTAAATGACAGCTTTATGCCAGCCTTGCTGGAGAAGCTCTAGACCGATATCGGTATGGCGATATCGGTCCGAACTGGCCGCCCTACACACCGCTTAGGCCCATTGCTGAGCCCGCATAAGTACTCACCCACTCTGCAGTGACATCAGATTAGCTGAGTGCTAGTGGCTGCCTTGACGTCCTAGTACCCCATTCAAGCTGGACTTACTAAGCGCCAGTAAATACGGGACTCCAGCAAAAGGTGCTCGCTGCAACGACGCCCAACGCTGCTGGACAAGGAGTAGCGATGTCACTCGAAAAGTCACTGAGATTTCAGCCTCCTCCCGCGACGTCCTACCGAATGAACACAAACCCGAAATAGCTAAAGATTTGCAGTCCGATAGGAGTACTCAAGCGGGCCGTGGCTTGTAGCGATATTCCCTTCCGAAACTTTGGCAGTGTAGAGCCACTGTAAACCTCGTAGGGTACGGCCCCTATCTTTAGTTTAGGAACTGCTCGTCTTCCGGCGTCCTACCGACCAAATTCATCCCATCTACCTCAGAAAATCATCTGATTGTTGTCAGCACACTGGAGTTCTGAATGGCGGCAATCGGTAAGAAGCGTTCAATCCCTAAGTAGCTGCCATTCGTGATTTGCCAGCGGGTGTCAGCTATGCAGCGATAACTGCGGGCCATGTCTGTAAGTCGAAATACCGGTTTTAACCACATACTGGTCGTCTCGTGCAACAAGGTAGTCTCCTGCTCGCCGACAGGTGTTAGGTAGGTGGTTGTCAGCGGCAAATCGGCAGCTGGCGATTTACAACGCCATGTCTTGTTTGAGGTCTAGCTTGTAGTTTGATAATTTGCCTTCATATCGCGCGTCTGGACAGATCCGCTCCGTGCGCCGGATCCAAAGAGTAACTTTTAATTTTTGGGTGATTAACAATGAAATTCCACATATCATCATCAGATGAAAATGGTTCAAAGCCATAAATTTCATCTAGCTTTTTCACCGCCTTTAAAAAATACAATGGTGTGGCATAGGCTCGAACCCCTGGGCAATCATTAAAACGATGCTCTTGCTGAGACGCGATCATCCAAAATAGTGGTCGCCACCAAGAATAAGAAAAGTCACAACGCAAGATGATTTCGCGAGCGTTATCACGGCCAGTCAACATGGTGAAGAAATTGATAAGTTCGTCGAGTTTGTAGCGGTGGTGCTGCTCCTGAAGAATGAATTCGTCATAGCTCTTGGAATATGTAACCTCCGACACTCGCTCCCAGCAACTTGATTGAAGAGTGAGTTGTTCTGCGACAAAAAAACGGCTCACCACAAAATCAAAGTACTCCTTACTTGCTACACATGGAATAAGCACGCTCATTGAAGAGTTTTTCACGTCCTGAAAATATTGGCTGCAGTACACCTGAAATAGATCTAGCACTGATCGCTCATCCGCATGGATGGCAACTTTAAGACTGGCCCGAGCCATTTCACCGTTAGCCAAGGCTGTATCACTAATCGCACGAGCCGTGGCTGTGTTGGCTTCTGCTGTCTTCTTTAGATCATCTGCAGTAACACTCAACTCGCGCATTTGAAGATAAATCGTGATGAGTACTCCAGCACACGCTAGCCCCGCAAACAATGCATTAACGCTACTGAAGGTATCTGCTAACGGCTGACTCGTCAGATTTTTGATAAAGTCTGATGGATTGGAAACCCACCACCATGCACCAATCCAGATACCAATTATGAGAAAAATTACCGCCACAACGGCAAGCTTCCCAAGATTCAACGGTCTAAATATCCTAGTTCTCATTATCCAACTCCATCAAATGTTTGAATCGTCCCGGGTTTCGTGGACGTTCGGTAACCGCTATTGGCCAATTACTGCCGGACAAAAAACCCTCTGATTCGTCGACCGGGTCTTAACTTCCCTAGAGATTTGTTGAGCACAATCAACGATCTGAAATTTACCGGCAAGCCCCTAACCGCCTAGCACCCCATTCAAGCTGGACGTACTCAGCGCCAGTAAATACGGGACTCCAGCAACAGGCGCTCGCTGCAACGACGCCCAACGCTGCTGGATACCGAGTAACGAGGTCACTCGGAAAGTCACTGAGGCTTTTCTTTCCTCTGCCGGGCAAATAGCACCATAGCGTACAAGGTTACTCAATAAGTTCAAAAAGGACGTGCAGCCGCGGCTCCAGTTAAAATGCCAAAGAAACAAAGGCCTCGCCCCCCCATAAAACCCCATAAAGTCTGAGGCACACCCTTACATAACAATTACGTCAGCCTTGCACTATCATGTGCTGCCGCAATATACAAATGACAAAAAGTATCATAGTCAATAATGGTAATTTCAGGATGATTTAAACATGCCTGCTCTATATCGACCAGACAAGCATTTTCCCAACTACCCACAATGAGGATTAACTTAGGATTGGATACTTTTACTCCATGCACCTCAAAAGCATGTCTTGCATTTTCTTCGTAAGTGAAATATTCACGATATGTATTCAACTGAGCTATTCCGTCATAAATATAGTCATTGAATTTCTTTCTACTCGTCTTGCTATTTGTCAGACTCTTGTATTTAAATGCAGCTGTTTTCAAATCACATATATCATAAAATCCGTCCAATCTCTTTATCAACAAGTCCGGATTGATGGATTGCTCATCCCGAAAGAATTTAGACTCCTTCCACTGAAAGCTTTTCTCATAAAGAAACTCATCACACGAAAAAGACTTTTTTAAAAAGTCAGGATGCAAGCGAAGAAACTCACCCAAAGTTGTTTCATGAACACCTTGAGATAAATATAAATTTTGAAACTGCCCTGCAGCTACAACAGACTCACCCCCGGCTGAAACTGTATGGACTGCAGACACCTCATCACCTTTTTGCTGTCGAGAATAGAACTCCTTCAACTCCCCAGCCTTAACAGAACTTGAAACTACCATCAGGGCTAAAATAGATTTACACCTATATGCGCTCCCTCTCTGATTCACTATCAAACAATTATGAAAAGATGCCGACCGAAAAGCATCACTGAATGCAACAACACTCCCAGACGTTTCAGCCTCTGAAGTGCGTATCAATCGAGTCGAAATATTACCAAACGCAGGAAATCTTTTTTTAACCTCTTCAAAGTCCCCTGCATGGCTTAGACACAGCCACTCTAAACGAATATCACTGCCATCAAGCACAAATAATGGCGTTTCAGCAGAGTCATCAAACTGATTGAAATACTTTGAAATTGACTGAGTCCGACTCTTCTTCAGGCTCAGCCCAACATATTCAAAACCAGCGCCCAGCAACTCCGCCACATAATATCCCTCGCAATTTGTAACCATCAGAATATTAGGAAACAGAATCCCCCCCTCCCCAGAGCAAAGTTTCCCTGCCTTCTTGGCATCCGAAATCCCACTCATATAGTCTCGCCAAAACTTAAGTGTAACTCGCTCAAAATCCGTAAAGTCCATCTCCCCTCCACTAACGAGCCAACCACCGAGTTCAAACACCCCCGAATAATAGATGCATTCACTGGTTAATCCAGAAAAATCAATCACTATTAGTAAGTTAAGGCTCTTACGAAGGACTGACATGCAGACAAAGCAATCAGTCCTTCATCCCCATCCCCAGTGATTCCGAGAATTCGTTGAGCATGCGCTCGGTCAAGTTGGGCGCTATGGGCGCCATGAACCACGCCGCCGGCGGTGGAGGTGGTTTGCATCGCGTCACCGCCAGTTGAGGCGGAGGCATCGAGTTGGACTGACAGCCGCAGGTCAGCAGTAGCAAGGCGATCACGCAGGCGCGCTTGTTTAATTTTTTCATCGGTAAGGGCTCGGTAATGGGCTTGGTCGCTGGATGCCAACCATTGCTCTAGGGCTATACGTTTGTCCTGCTCCGCCAGGATTAACGCAGAGTTGACGTTGGCCAGATTGGTGAGCCTGGCTTGATTAGCTGTTTCCTTTGTGGCCAGTAGCTGCCCGTACGCGTTGGCCTGCCACACCCACGCGGCTCGCGCACTACCAGCCATCAAGGCACAGGTCAGCAGCAACACTCCGCACCACTTCACCGCATCGATGTTCACGCCAACACCTTCAGTGCCCGGGCATACAGCGCTTGGCGGTCTGCCGAGCCGTTCTGGCCGCCGTTGATGCGCTGGGTGATGGCGTCGAACTTACCAGCATCCGCCAAGGTGTTTAGCCCATTGGTTGCCCAGAACCACGCAGCTGACATGCAAGCGTGCTGCGGTTTCTCCAGCAGCTCAGGTTGCGTGATCAAGTCCAGGCCCAGCGCGTCGCCACAGGCGCGGTAGTTGTTCTTACCGGTGATCTGGATCAGGCCTCGCCCACGATACTTCCAGCCGTCTCCCTGCTCGGTGTTGCCCATGCGGTTGCCGTAGACGATGTTGGCGATCTGCTCGGGCTTACGGTCAACACTCAGCGCCAGGGTGTTCGGCTTGTTGCGCACTTTGCCGGACACCTGCACTTTGACGTATTCCCCCTTACCGTCTGGCTCGGCGTATCGGCTCGGCCATGTGTTGGCCAGGCCGTCAGCGCTGTAGTTGAGGTTTTCCACCAGACGCGCCAAGTGGCCGGACTCATGGCCAACCTGGGCAATGAAGGCCGCCATGCGCTTCTGGCCCACGATTTGGTACCGGTTCATTGCGGTGTTTAAGACAGGCACAAAAACGCCGGCAACTTGGCCGGCGTTCGGGAGGATCTGCAGCAGTTGCTGCAAGGTGATGGGCATAGTTTTCTCCAGGCGAAAAAAAATCCCGCTCGATGGCGGGTTGGCTTGTGGATGTTGATCAGTTGAGCAGCAGTGCTTTGGCTTCGTTGGTCGACAGGTTCAGGTCGTACTTCTCGACCAAGGCAGTCACTGCAAAGTCGTTGCCGTCATAACCCCCGGTTGCGAGTTGCTTGCGGTAGGCCTGTACCTCACACCAGCGCCGGTAGGGTCGAATGAATTTGTACAGCAGCGAGTGGAGGAACGGTGCCAGGCCAAACAGAGGCCATAGGAACGGCGAGACCAGCAGTGTCAGTAGCGTGCCGATCAGCAGCCCCAGGGCAAGCCAGGCGTACCACTGACGCACATGCACTTTTTCATGCTCAAGCAGGCCGATGTCATCTTTGTACTTCGGCAGTATTTTGATAAGCGGGCCTTGAGCGGTGCCACCAAATCCGTTGGGCAGTTCTTTTGCGTACTTAATCAGGTAGAACTTCACTCTTTCCTCCATACGGAAAAAAGCCCGCACAGTGGCGGGCATGCTTGGCTATAGGATCAGGCCTGAGCCCCGACTACTGTACCGTCCGTTTCGCTGGTCGGGTCTCCGTTCTTGATACGCAACCTCCCGGACGAGTCAATCCAACGGGTGTACTCACCACGTAACAGCTCAACATTTCGCCAAAGTCCAACAGGATTCTCAGCCCGCTCGTTAACCGAGTAGTTAACCCCATTTCCGGTGTAGTGCAGGACGTCTACGTCCCCCTCAGAGGTATTCCCGGATGAGCGGATACCGTTCAGACCGTTCGTGCTTACTGCCGGGCCTTTATCATCATGCCGGTGGCAATTGAACACGGTGGACTTGCTGCCTGAACCTGACAAGTAAATTGCCCCGCGAGCAAAGATATCTGCCGGAACACCGATAGACAGAGGGTTTTCCATTTCCAGTCCTTCCACGTCAATACGCACTGTCGAGCGTACTGGGTGTCTCCCTGTGTCCGCGAAGGTCATGCCGTTGAGCTTCGACCGCCCACCAAGGCAGACGATGCTATCGATTGCCGCATTAGCGGAATGCCCGCCCCTGACTTGAACAGGGTAATTTGCTTGAATGTCAGCATTCCGGGAATACGCAAACCCGCAATCGATGATGGCAAATCCAGCGGTGGGGGCGGTGACGCGGATATGCTGCTGTGTCACGTCCATACCCTCGCCAGTCATGGAGCCCTTGAAGTTGACACCAATAGCCTTGATGCGAGAGTTCGTCTTAACCGTGCCGGTGTAGACGCCATAAAATGGTATGAAGTTGAGGAACCCGCCGATGATGGTAACGTCGGATACGCCATCCAGCTTAATACCGCCATACCGTGTCTTGAAGGCACTGCAGCTTTGGACGGTTGTGGATTGCCCGGTGTGATAGCCATCACCCGTGCCTTCAAAAATAGCCAAGTGCCCACTACCGTTGTCAGCAACACAGTTGAGCATAAATCCGTCGTTGGTGATCCCCTTGGTTCTCACGCCTACGTCCGCAAAAAACCAACAGTCCCTTACGTCCCAGCCAGAAACATTGTCGAGGAATATGGCGCTGACTCCGCCCACAGTCTCGGCAAAGCAAATGTCTGTAACTTTAGGTATGAGTCCGCCAGGATCCCGTACGAGCACGCCGTCAACCATCCCCCATCCAACGTAGAACAGCTGACCTATGCCGGACTGGTTGGAGAACACGCGTGTGGCGGTGTAGCCTCCGCCCTGCGCCCAATCACCCTTACGCACGTGAACTGGTCGTGTGATCCGGTAGTTACCGCCCGTCCGTAGTTTGATCCTGCGACCGCCCGCCTTACGGAACGTGTAACCGTAGTCGTGCACATACTCACCATCCGAGCGGCAGGCTAGGCGAAGAGCGTCTGTGTCATCCTGAACACCATCACCGATGGCCCCATACCACTCCGGCCTCACCGTGGCAGTGTGGCCCATGCGCACAACGCGCCCTCCGGGAACTTCGAAGACGATGCCGCCGTCAGCCGGGATAGTAGAGCCAGCCGAAAACTTAAAGTCTCCACCGCCCAGCGGGCCAACGTATGGCGTCATTGCGGCCCATCCGCCATGATAGGACGCGACACGATAGGTCAGAGACTCTTTGAGTGTTGCCGTTAGTAAGTCCGCAATTGACGCTATCGAAACAACGCCGCGCCCGAGGATGGCCGCGCCTTTAGCTGGATCAGTGAAGTTGGCCATATCCTGTCGAAGCGAATCATCACCAATCAGCTTGAGCTTCGACTCGTCACCGGCCCAGTTCGTAGTCAACAGCGGCAGAAACTGGCTTTTTACCCGGTACTCCTTCCCCAAATAGGTAACGGTTTGAGTAGCGCGCTGTAGGATTAAGCCGGGGGCATATGGGACAGGAGCCTCAAAACCGCTGGACTCCAGGAACTTAGCGAACTGGATCTCTCGATCAGTCTGGGCTGTATTGAATTCAGTGGCGCGGCGCAGGCGATCCGCAACGTACTCGGCCTCCATGCCCTTCCACGACTTGCGCGGCACGCCCTTACGATCTGGGTATGACGGATCATCCCCGAGCAGCAACAGGTCCAGGTTCCGGGCATTATCGGACAGGTCTTTTGGGGAGGTCGACCCGATCGGGTTGCCAGTGTTGTAAGCCATGGGCAGTTTCTCGCAGGCGCGACGACACCTCCGCCAAAAGTGCGGATGCGTAAGCGCTGTTTTAAGTTTCCGGCGAGCTGCCGGTGGAAATTATGTAGAGGTGCAGCGGCCAGGGCTGGCCGTTACGGGGCTGGCTCAGCATTCAGTTTGCTTCGGCCACTTCTGATTCATGGCTATATCGAAAATGTCTGACCCAAGGATGTAGTCCGGTGCATCCACTATCCACTCCTTATCAATCAGTGGTCGCTTGAACAGACTGAGCTGAGCACTGAACCGCCAGAGGTCCACACCCACCAAGACCGGGCCGCTGTAGATGTCGACGAAGTTGGCCCGGTACGGCTCCAGGCCCATCGGGGTCAGGAGTGGGCATTCGAACGGCAATGATCCAGACAGCAGAACGTATTCAAACCACCCTTCAAACAACTGCGCCTCGGACGGTGTCAGCAACCAGGTGACAGTCGCCACAGTTGGAGTGCTGACAAAGGCCCGACGACGCTCTGAGCGCCCGCTCACCAGTTTTGTGCTGGTCATCGGGCTGACAGGATCAAAGCCGTAGCCCTCCCGCTGAGGCGTAGGCAGACCTTCAGGGTATGCAAGCATGGTTAGCAGATCCTTTATCAGCCAGGCGCCGTGGCGTGGTCGTAGGTGTAAACGCGGGCGTCATAGGGCATTCCCTTCATTGAGACGTTGCCGCCGGAAGGATCGGCCGAGGTCACCAGCACCGGGTAAGCCCACTTGTCAGCAGGGCCAAACAGCAGGCGTGGTGAATTCAAGGCCGGATCGTTGCTGGGCACGAAGTCCAGGTCATCGACCCTGACGTGGAACTCATCGATTTGAGTGGCCGGATAAGGCCCGGACAGCGTGCCGTCCAATCGACTGATACCGATCTTGTGAGCGCCGCCGGCAGTCCAATCCAGTGGTTCTGACGACTCCAATATCAGCCCGCCAATGACCGGCTGAACGCCAAATAACAGCGCACTTTGACAAAGCCCCGGCGTATCACTGGCAACCGCGCAAAAGCTCAGGTAACCCGAGTTGCGCCCGGCCAGCGTGGTCGCCCAGGTGTAAGTATCCGATCGGAACAGTTGGTGCCCACGGCGGCGCATACCCCACCGATAGGCGCGGTCTCGATCAGTCACCCCGGGCAGTTTGACCTTCTCGACCTTCAGCCCAAGATCACCAGGCCATCGGCATTCAACGGTTTCCCAGGCCCAGCTTTTACTCGAGTAAAACTCAACGTCTACAGCGTCATAGTCATTGATCGAAGGAAGCGGGCCGCTGATCTTCAAGGCGGTGGTCATGTTCTGCGGCGAGTAGGTTTGGGTCTTGGGGCCGTACTCGCGCTCAAATACGGCTCTTGGCTCATCACGGACTGGCCTGATGAGCCCGTTAGCGATAGTCAGCTCAGCCCAACCGCAGGCGAGCGCATTGTTCAGCGCTTCCTTGGCAATACTTGAGGCATCAATCGTCTCGTCGTAGAGCTGGCCATCGGCAACACAGGACGCGTGCAACTGGTCAAACTCTTCAAGGTCGATGTCGGCGTCGGTGTAGCCCAGCGATTTGAGTACATTCAGCACCCACGGCACGATGTCGCGTGTAGGTGCAGGTGCTTGCCAGGCACCGCCGCTGCGCAGTGGAAGGATACGGGTGGCCTCCAGATTCACCTGGCTCTCTGATTGCGCTGAGAGTCGGTCAGCGCCACGAATTTTGGCCGAGATAACTGTCATGCCCGGATAGCTGGTTGGACGAATCTGGCGCAGCCCGCGCAAGCCGTACCACATCATGTCGTCGTTGACCTCGTCAGCGTTCGCGCCGCCGATCTTGGGTAGGCGCTTGAGGCGACACTCAGGGCGCATTGGATAAGGCAGCTCATGTCGGAAGGTAAAGCCCTGGGCGTCACGCGAAGCACCACTCACCCATCTCGGCAATACCGTCCAGGCACCGGCCACATCCGCATCCCGGTACTCAAACTGGTGGCCTGATGAAATAGCGTACATGTCCCCTTTCTTTCCGAGACCAATCAGGCCGTTGGCCGCAAAGACGGAATACTCGATAGCGGTGACCTTCTCCCCGACCGGGCTGCATACGAAGGGACCGCGGTACCCACCCTGCAAGCTGGACGGGTCGAGGTTGATCACGCTGTTAACGCTTTCCAGATAGCTGAACCCTGACCAATCCTCATCAACGGCACCTGCGGAGGTCAGACGCTCGACTTCAATAATGGAACTACCGGAGGCTGTGATGCGATACCGCAACCCTCTAGGGCCAATGCAGGCCAAGCCAGTGCCCAGCGCAAGGCCATTCGCAGGCGCTCCGCCGTCATAGTTCAAGGTCATCTCTGCGGGCTGCTCAGGCGATCCGCTGGTTGGGGCAGTGCCGATGCTGCTGATTGGACTGCTACCGAAAAGAGTCGCGTCCGTCGATGTCAGCGGCAGACCGGTAAAAGCGGACGTTTCCGTGATCAGCAGTCGGCCCAGCGAGGCGCTGGCAATGAATGGCGCAGCGCCCTTGGCAGCGTTGAACGCCGATACCAGACCGGCAAGGTCGGTTGTCGCAGTGCTCAGGGTGACCGGGTATGCCGTCCCGCCTCGGCTGACGGTGAACGACAGCGGCGTCACATCAAAGTCGTAGTGCGCAGGAGCACTGGAGCCCCGCAGCGTTGAAGCCGTACCTGCGCCGGGCGGTATTGCAGGTGCATAAGGCGTGTAGCTGTTGACGATGTACAACCCGCCGTTGGCACCCACAACCTCAATCGGCATGCCGACTTCAGGATTGAGCATCTCCAGAGGGCCTTGGACGATGTCACGCCCCGGCCCACCATCGATGACCGTGTATTCGTAGTAAGCCAGCGCACGAATCACCAAACCGCTGACCCAGTCGGCAGGGAACGCACCCGCTCCCGCAGGGATCGAAATGGTATCGCCATTAAACTGGTAGGCCGAAGCCCGCGCCGATGGAGTGATGCTGTTCGAAACCGTCAGCTGTAGGCCAGCCGATCCGCTCGAACTCGCTCCCACCTCGGCCACATTGAACCAGAGCATCGATGCGGTATCGCCCGAGACATCCGCACCAGGCGGATAGATCGTCACACGGGCATCGGCACCCAGCGAAATCAGTGGAGTTTCACCCACCTTGATCTTGCTGATAGGAATATCCAGATCGCCCGCCGAGACGTAAAGCAGCATCTCGATCCACTGCTCCCGTGGAGAAACAAACCAAGTACGTGGTTCCGCCAGGTAGGACGGGTATACCTTTTGGTGCCCCGCGATCTGGCGAATGGTGTCGCCCAGCTTGACCTTGTTGCCCTTGGCGCTGGCCTCGGTCAGGGGATTGCCCTGCACAGTAGAGTTTGAAGGCATGCCGGGCATCTTCGGCACCATCATCTTCATCACCGCCTTCGCGCCTGCGAACAGGGCGTAGGTGATGCTGAAGGGGTCAGTACCCTTGGGCTCGCGATAGATCTCGACATGATCAGACGGTTTGAAAACCACCTTGTGCCAGCGTTTCGCTTCTATCAGTTCGTCATTCAGCACAATGCTGATCGGAGGCGACTCCATCCGCTGGTAGCTGGGTGACTGCTCGATCAGCCACTGCTCCAGCGTCATGCGCCGATCAGTCGTGTACGTGACCATCGGCGCCGAGCCGGCCATCTTGTTCGGGAAAAATTCGATCACGGTAGAAGACCACCCTTGGAAAGTCAGTTTCAAACTCACGGACGGTGCGCAGTCGTGCACCGCCTGGGTTGGTGTCCAGCACCTTGAGCCTGCCATCAGCCTCGACCACCACGCCGACATGCAGGCATAGCGCGCCACGAAATACAGCCGCAATGGCGCCGATCTCTGGAGGGCAGGTTTCCATGCCATGCTTTAGGTCGTGGTAAGCGTGGGTGTTCTCGCGTAGCCGGTCCTTGCCTACAGCGCCCAGGCTGGGCAGCAGAGGCAGACCCAGTAGCTGATGGCGAACCGCGATGCACAGCCCCCAACAATCGAAGGCAATAGGTCCCCGGCCGCCATCCCGGTAAGGGGCGGATAAGTAGTGTTTAAGCATGGTTAGATGTACTTCAGGCCTGGTGCGACCAATGTGGTGAGCTTGTCTCGCGGGAACCCAATGTTCAGCAGGTCAAAGAACCCGCAGGAAAACTTGGCTGTGTTATCGGCGTACTCTCGATCCAGCACCGTGAGGTGGTAAATCGATGTCGGATAACTCAGATCACTCAGCAGGTATTCGCGGTGAGTAATGTAAATCCGTTTTCCAGCAAGCCGGTATTCCTCGACGACCTTCTGCACGTTGCCCAGCGTGTTATCAATTTCGATGTTCAAGCTTTGGTATCCGCTGCCGTCACTCTTGGGCAGCGCATCCCCCATCGCCACACCCGGGAAGGTCAGCTCCCTGCCGTCCTCGGTACCGCACGTCCAGTCATCGAAGCCCTGAGAAAACAGCAGTGTGGTGCTCTCTCCTTCTGCCCGGACTTCGACGGTCTTGATGATCATGTCTCCGCCAGAGGCGTAGCATTGTTCGATTGCGCTCATGCGATACCTCCTATCCAGCTTGGCGTTTCAGACCGTAGGCGGCCTCGAGTGAATCTGACGCCTCGTTTCCTCCGGATCGAATCTGCGCTGCCCATAGGTTCAGGTATTCAGAGCCATCAGAATTGGTACCTCTCTCGCTTTGCCCTGCACGAGATCTGTCCTCGATGAGATTTACAGTCAGGCCTTTCCCGCCTGCCCCTCCGCCTTGCGCGACCTGCTCCAGCGTACGATCCAACTTGGCACTGGTCTGAGCAGTAGTAACCCGCTCACCCTTTTGCAGCAACCAGGTGCCGGTTTCCGGTACTGCATCGATGCCGTCGTGCGCCATACCGGCCACAGAGCCGATCATCCCCATGAAACTGCCCGCTGCACCCAGGGCGGAAGCCGCAGCCGCCGGCGCCGCAAACGGGCCAACGATAGGAATGGCTGCCGTCGAGGTGAAGGCGTTCAGAGCAGCCATGGCTACCTGAGCCGTACCCCACTGAATCAGCATCTTCAGCGCGGAACTGGCGAACGTCGCGGCCATATCTGAGAAGGACAACTTGCCAGTGGTCACGAAGTTGTACAGCGCGTCATTCATGCCAGAGAAGGCATCGGTGAACATGTCCTTGGTCTGGCCGGAAATGTCCCGACTCTGATCCAGATAGTTGTTCCAAGCATCGCCCACACCGTCCATCCAGTTGCTCTGGGCGGCATCGAGCTGGTTGTAATAGTCCTGCTGGATCACCATGCGCTCGGCGAGTGCCTCGCTGAGCAGCTCGGTTTCCTGCTCGTACAGCTCCTGACTGATATCACCAGCATTGCGCTGCTTGAACAGGTCAGAGACCTGCTTGTCATGCTCCTGTTGGATTTCAAGATCGGCCTGGAGGCGCTCTTTCAGCTTGTCGCCGGAGCCCGCGCCGGCCAGTTCAATTTTGAAGCCCTGCCTGATCGTTTGGTTGGTGTCTTTCAGGGTTGTGCCGAATGCAGCCAGCTTGACGGCGTCTTCGTTGGCCTGTTTCAGCTGTTTCAGGCTGTCCAGTTCGACAGCCAGACCCTCAAGGCGCTTTTGCTGCAGGGCATTGATGCCTACCAACTTGCCGCTTTCAATCTCAAACTGCAGCTTGGCTACTTCCGTGGCATTTTTACGCGCATCAGTGGTGGTATTGATAAGCTCGATTTGACGCTGATAATCCTCTTCCGTAGACGCGAATTTCTTCTGCACCTCGGAAACTGACTTGGTGTCGGCTTTCTGCATTTTGAGACTGGCATTAACCTTGTCGATCGCAGCAGCGTGCTTGAGCGCTTCTTTTTCAGACTCTGGATCCAGCTTGAGAATGCCTGCGGAAAGCTGGGCCCGAAGTTTTTCAACCTCAGTCAGCTTTCCGGCGACGACTGCCTGTTTTTTCAGACTGTCCAGATAGCTCTGACCCGCTTTGTCGCTGGCAAATCGCACACCATTCAGCTCTGCCTGAGTTTTCTGAATGGCGCCTTTGAGCGCCTCTACCCGCTCGCCTGCCTGGTCCAGCGGCAACGCAAAAGGCACGTCACCGCCCGAGTCAGCGCCCGACTGCAAGCGGTCGTACACCTCTTCAGCATTTTTGAGTTCAGATTGAAGGCCATCAAGGGCGCCGCTCAGCTGTTCAAACGAACGCTTACCCAGATCATCAGGCAACATCCCTTTAACAGCACGACGAATGCGCGTAGACGCATCATCAAATGCGTTTGCAGCCTTGCTTGTACCTTCTTCAGCTTTGTCGCCAAAGTCCAAAAACGAATAGGCGATAAGGCCCACAGTGATAATCAGTCCAGGCCAGCCAGCGGCCAGAGAAAGCAAGGTGCGGCCTGCTTTTGCAGCCATCGCAAAAGCTGCGCCAAGAGCAGTGCTACTGGCGGCCCATGCGGCCATTGTTGATGTTGCGGCCACTTGTGCAACTGCCAGTTGACCATTGACCACGGCAAGCGCTTCAGTCGCAACGGTGCGTTGTGCCAGAGATGCAGTGACGGCCGCAGAACCGGCAATGGTGGTTGCCGTCAACTGCGCCTCGGCGGCGGTAAGCTGCCGAATGATCGCCGTTTCTGCCAATCGTAGCTCGGCCATCCGGGCGACCGATTGCTGCCGGCCAATATCAGAGATTTGTGCGCGTAGGCGCTGCTGTTCAAGCTCAAGTTCGGCTACTAATGCCTGCCGAACAGTTTGCAGACGCGCCAAATCAGCCGTCTGCACTTGGCGCGACGCAAGCACCGACGCCTCAGCACTGGCAACGGAGCTTCGCGCCCTCGCCAAATCTGCAACAACACCTGCCTTTACAGCCTCAAGCCTGCGCACTTCACCCGCCGTGGCGACAGAGTTTGCCATTGCAAGCTCGGAGGATGCCTTGATGTTGACGCCCATTGCATAGGCGTTGCTGATCAGCGCTCCCGCTGTTCTTCCCAAAACGACCAACAGCCCGGCTTCCAGAATCCGGGTAAAGGTTTGAAGCTTCCCAGAGTCCAGGGCCGCAGATAAATCCAGCACTGCCGTCACAAAAGCCCGGGACACGCCCAAGGTGTTGTCTAGCGTACCGATAGCCCGTGTTGCGCTGTTTTCAAGAACAGTAAACGCACCGCTGATAGTGGTTTGCGCCCGGGCAAACTGGTCATCAATTGACTGGGTTTGGCTAAGAATGGCCCGAAACAGTTTTTCGGATGTAATTGATCCTGTTTCGCCGAGCTTTCTCAGGTCTCCTACTGCTACCCCCAGACCGTCAGCAATTGAGCGGGCGAGGCCGGGCGCCTGCTCGAGCACCGAGTTCAGTTCCTGCCCGCGCAGTACACCAGAAGCAAAGGCTTGCCCAAGCTGGACCAGCGCCCCGGCTGCGGCACCGGCAGACACGCCGCTGGCCGACATTGCCTTACTGATGGACTCAGTAACCTGGATCATCTCCGTCTGGCTCACGCCCAGAGCGGAAGTGGTTGAAGCGATTCGCTGGTAGAGCTCTGCCGTAGGCTCAAGCGCCGCCTGCGATCGCTGCGCTACCTCAAAAACCTCTTGAGAGACCTTAGCCAGCTCTTGCTGGCTCACGGTCACTTGCTTTAGCCGGTTCTGAACGGAGGTCCATGTTTCAGCGTAGGCAATGAGTTCGCGTGTGCCCAAGTACCCAACAGCAGCCACACCAATTGATTTAAGCGAGCTGACAATCTGGCTGCTCGCGCTTTGGGTCGACCGCTCGATTTGGCCCATGCGGTTTGTTGCCGTTCGGGCGGCGCGATCCATTCCTTGTTCAAAACCGCCAATACGCGCAATGAGATCGAGCGTCAGGGTTCCAAGTGAGCGCGAGGCCATTTGATTTTCTCCAGGCGAAAAAAAACCCGCCGGAGCGGGCCATACTTCAACAACGAATCAAAAAGTGATCGCCATCAACTTCTTCCATGTACCACCATCAGTTGTAGCCATGAATTTCCGGCCATCCTTCAAGTAAGCAGCAAAAGCTACTTCCTTCTTGTTGCCGCCAAGCAACATCCCGCCAATTGCCCCGATCGGGCCCAGCAAAACGGCCCCTGCCACACCCCAACCGGCTGTGCCTGCAAGTTTCTTGACCTTTTCCTCATCGAGTAACTCGGTTCTCTCAAGCTCCAGCCCAAGGTTGATGGTCTCTCCTTTCCAAGGATGATCCTTGGTGCTTGCCCGGGTCAGAATCGACGTCCCAAACATGCCGGAATACTGCCAGGCACCTTTATCAATATCACCAGCTTCAACTTTAACTGTCGCCATACGCCCTCCTTGATTGATGGCTTAACAATAGCACCGGCTAATGAGACACAGGCCATAGCTTGCGGATTAACCAGAGTTACCACAGAGAATCAATGGGAGAAAAAGGACCCAAGCGCATGCCACTCACTGCCACGTAGCCATAGCCTCTTCCAGGCTGATCGTTGCCTGCGCCTGGCTGTAAACCATGAAATCGCTCAGATCCATTTTCCCGCCGGCCACTTTGCTGGTCAGGTGGGTCAACAGCGCGAAGTGACGCTCCAGGCGCCGGTTCTGATCCAAAGTGCCGTACTTTTCCCGGTAAGCGATCCAGTCCAGCACTTCGCGGTGGGTCAGCCGTTCCTTGGCTTCGGCAATGGTGCTGCCTCCGATGCGGTTCAGCACCAGTTCGTGCCAGAACTCATCGGAGGCGCTTAGTTTTTTGCTTGATCCTTCCCGGTGCCGTTGGCTTCATTGACCGCGGTGAGGATGGCAAAGCCCAGGGACGACTCCAAGCTGAAGGCATCTTCGTAGCTAAGCGCTTCAGCACCCTCTTCACCCAGGAACACGCTGGCCGCGATGTATTTGGCGTTGCGGCTTTGCTCGGCTTCGTCCGGGGCAAACAGGCGTTCGATGACACCGAACGACTGGCGGCGGATATGCACGTTGAATTTATCAGTCACGTCCTTGCCGGTGGCCGGGTCGGCGTGGACCCAGGTGACTTCTTTTTTAACCAGCGCTCCGTCGACGATGCCGCCTTTGGCTTTGAGTTGCTTGAGGTTCATGGAAAGCCCTTAGATGGTTTTGCGAATCCAGGCGAGGCCGCCCGAACGCTGGATGGAAACGGTCGATGCAACCACTGCGTTTGCCGCGAAAGAGAACGGGAAGTCGGCCACATAACCCTCAAAGGCACACCAGGTGCGCGTCTTCGGGAATTCAAAATCGTCACCTGCCTCATTCAAGGTCGGAGGTGCCTCCCCATCGGCCCAGCCAATGGCCCACTTGATATTGTCTTCACCGTCCGCTTCGTACAGCTGATGCATGCGGACGTGGCTTGCATTAGTGGGGTCGGCGTTGAGGCCAATGGATGCCTGGCCGGGCGTGCGCAAACCCTTCTTGTAACGGCGATCTTTATCACTGAGGCATGTGTCTTCGATCTGGTCTGCCGGTGAGCCAGCAGGGTCGAAGGTGGTGATGCACTCCACCTCCATTACGGTCAACGGGCCGGTACCGGGCGCAGCCGGCACGAGGATGTAAGCCTGCGTGCCCTGTGTGAGAACGGACATGGGTGTCTCCTTTAAACGAAAAAGCCCGCTCAAGGCGGGCCGGGGGTCGGTGTTGGTTTAGCGCGGTACCAGCCAGTCCACATCGAAGCTGTAGCGGTAGGTCTTGGTGACCGTGTTATGTGAGTCGCCGCCCCAGCGCACAATGTTGGCCTTGAGCTCGATGGCGTTTCTGATGGCTTTGGCCGTGTCACGGGTCTGGGTCACGGACACGCCATAAACATCGATTTGCAGGCTGAAACCGTCGATGTCCGGGCGGTGAGCCAGATAATATTCAGGGTTGCCTCCGACCGTCTGCCACACCACATAGGGCTTGGCCACCCCTTCCGGCGCTTCGCCAAAGGGGTAGATCCGCACGGGCGAAACGCCCAGCAAGTCCGTTACCGCCGGGTCGGCGGCGCACACGGCGAATATCGGCGCGTACATCAGCGTGCCCCCAGCAAAGCGTTGATTTCAGTATTCAGCACTGCGACAAAACGATCAGTGACAGCCTGCACGTTGCTGGAAAACGCCGGGCGCATAAATGGCGCCGCCGGATTGTGCTCGGTACCGAGCTCGATGTAACGCCAGTGCCGGGTGTCGCCGCCGGGGTTGCCGGAGGCGTCCTTGCTGTGCTGATTTGAGCCCGAGCCGCCGCGCACGCCGACCCGCATCACCACCCCGCCTTCGCGCCTGGACTGCTTGCTCGACTCCTGAGTGATCAGGTTGCGGAACACCTTCTCTTTGGTGGCCGGGTCGTCGATGGCTTTGGCGTTGGCTTTCGCGGCATCACGCACGATGTTCATCGCTGCCCGGGCCGCTTTGCGCAGGCCTTTCTTTTGCAGGCGTGGGCCCAGGGTGCGCATTTTGTCGACCACGCCATTGAGCCCTTGGATATTGAACTGCATACCGTCAGCCATCATTCACCCCCGTAGCGACAACAAGGGTCAAGTACTCCAGGCCCGAGTTTCTGTCCGGGAGCGGCTGACCGATGATTGTGAAGATTTGCCCGCGATGCAGGATGCGCATGGTCGGCAACACGCCCGAACGATAGCGGATGGTGATACGTCCGCTGGCCTGGGACTGGCTGGCTTGCGCTGCAATCAGGTCTCGGGCACTGAGTGGGTCGACTGCCGCCCAAACACGCGCAAAGTCCACCCAGGCTGTGGCCATCTCGCCTGTGGCCGGGTCTTGCTGTGCGGTCTGGTGCTGGATGACGATCTGGTGCCGCAGAAGACCGGCTCTCATATATTCACCCAGCGGTGAGGCTGCCAGAGGGCATTAGTTGCCATTGGCAGTTCAATCGCACTCACGCCGACCACTACCGACTCCCGGCTGTTATACCAGGTGCCGATCAGCAGCAAGGCCCCTTGGCGAATCGTTTTGCTGATGACCAGCGCATTACCCACCGGATCAGGCAGTGCATCATCAGCGCCAATCAGCTTGCGGTTGGTCCAGGTCTCAAATGCGCTGAGGGCTGCATCCGTATAACCCTGAATCAGCTCATCCTCACCGTCATGGTCGACCCGTAAATGAGCCTTGACGATGGGCAGTTCAAGCACTGGCAGGTACCAGCGCCTGGAGCATTGCCTTATTGGCATCGGCGTCGAAGGTGATGCCCTCGGCGGTCAGCCACTCCTTCAGTTTGGGTACCGTCATCTTCATCGGGTCGGTTTCGATATCGGCGTCTTTCTGTGCCTTGATGGCCAGGTCGATCTCGTCCTGTGAGCTGCGTGACTCATAGCCAACAGGCGGATAGTTGATAGCCTGATAGCCCGCCTCGACAAACTCGGCGATGCTCGGCCCGTCCAGTTTCAAGCCTGAATGGCCTTGTGTATCGAGATAGGCAGCAACACCGAGGTGCTCGACCGCCACCAGCGCGCAGCGATCCGAGACTTCCTGCTCACCGGCAAGGATCTCAATCACTTGATTGCCATCGACGGCGAACGGGAACGCTTTCTTCACGAAAATAATCGGCATATTTCCTCCAGCATGTGTGGGCGCCCGAAGGCGCCCAGCCAATCAGGCATCGGCGCTCAGGGTGAGAATCTTGACGGCCTGCGAGTCAACGAGCATGCCGCCGACACGTTTGGTGGTGTAAAAACCAACAAACGGCTTGTTGGTGTAGGGGTCACGCAACACACGGGTACCGATGCGATCGACAACGGTGTAAGCGCGTTTGAAGTCACCAAATGCAATGGCATTGGCATCGGCAGCCACATCCGGCATATCTTCGTTTTCGGTGATGCCGTAACCCAGCAGAACCGAAGGCGCGCCAGCTTCCAGGCCCGGGCGCCACAGGTAATTGCCCTCGCTGTCTTTCAGCTTGCGGACATAGGCCACGGTCAAGTTACCCATCATCCAGGTGCCGTTAGCGCGGTAGCCCGCCTTGAGCGCGTGAATGAGGTCGATCAGATTGTCACCGGTGATCTTGCCAGCCGTACCAGTGATCAGCTTTTGCAGAACACCGAACGCACGCTCATCGTCGCCCTTCAAGTCCAGGCCGTAAGCCAGCAGACCTTTAGGCTTGTTGACGCCATCACCCTTGAGGAAGGCATTGCCTTCCTTCTCGGAGAAGTCGCGGGCCACCTCACTGTTCAGCCACTCTTCTGCATTGAAGAAAATGTCGTCGAGACTGGTTTGGGTAGCTTGCGGGTTGGCATAGAGCTCACCCATATAGGCCGAGATATTGCCCAGCTTCGGGGTATTGGTTGCCGGACGTGGATCGGTTTCACCTACCCAGCCGGAGCCGTGACCGCCAAGATTCACCAGACGCTTGTAGTCCGGGCTACCCACAGTGATCTGATTGCAAACCTGGCGCATTGGCGATGCATCGCGCAGCAACTCGATGATGCTGCGGTCCAGCTCTTCCGGAACCGCAAAACCGCCGTCCGACTCAACACCGACTTGCAATGCCTTGGCCTGCAGTTCGCCCAGACCGGTTTCGATACCCTTACGCACAAACTGCAGAAACGCAGTTTTATGCTCGCTCGCAGCCTTGGTGCCGGTACCGTCAGGACGCTTGAGCGCGATCAGCTCTTTTTCCAGCGAGCTTTTCAGCTCGTCCAGTTCGCTCAGCTTTTCGTTGAGGGTATCAACCTGCCCAGACAGCTTGCCCTTCTCTTCTTCCAGACCGTCGATGCGCTTGTCGTTGGTCTTTTTGAATTCGTCGAACTTCTTGCCCAGGGCTTCGGCGACGTCTTCGATATCTTTCTTTTCTACAGCCATGAGAGGCTCCTAAATGCGGGTCAAAAGTGATTTGAGGGATTGCAGTGCTTCGTCGGCACCCGCCTCTCGCGGTGAAACTGCGCCGTAGCCCTTAGCCATAAAAGCCTTGGCCTGGGAGCCAGAAAACCCAACCTCTCGCAGGGCTCGCTCCACTTTGCTGGGTGGCGGTGTTTCGCCACGGGCCAGCAGAGATTTCACGTCAGTGATCCGGGCTTCATCGTTGGCCGGAAAGGTGACCAGGGAGACTTCCCAGAGGTCGATCGCTTTCAGGATCCAGACGCCCTTTTCCTTGTCGTATTCGTAATCGTCGAGCATGTAGCCGATGGACATGCCGGTCAGGCTGCCCGCCTTCATATGGCCGTGGGCGCGCTTGGCCAGAGGGTCGGCATCGATCAACAACTGGCCTTTGACGTAAAGGCCCACATCGTCTTCGCGCATTTCGGTGTAGATACCGATCGGCTCGCTCATGTTGTGCTGCCAGAGCATGGCCGGCAGGCGGCCCTTCTCTTTCCACTTGGCCAAGCTCACCGCGAACGCACCGCGAATCACTACATCGCCGTAGCTATCCTCAACACCAAACACGGAGCCATAGCCTTCGAACTCGCCACTGTCGCTGACCGATTTGATAGTCAGCGGCAGGTCAAGGCGCTGTTTTGTCTGCATCTTCGGCAGCCTCTGGTTTGGTGGTCATGTTCATTGGGGTGAGGTAGATATCGCCGCCTTCGCGGGGGTTGTAGTCTTCGAGGTCGCGGCAGTCATTGGGACTCAAGATCCCCCATTGAATACCCCGGCCGTATGACTCATAACGCCCCTTCAAGTCGCCGCGCATCAATGCCCCGGCGTTGAATTTGGCGTAATGGGTAAGCCGGTCCTTGTCGCTGAGCAGGCCGACAGAAATCCTGTTTTCAATGCGCGTGATCAGGGGGACCAGCGAGTAGTTCACGAAGCTCATCCCCATATGTTCGATGTTGTTGAGCGTCATCTTTTCCATGCTGGCCACCAGGTGTGGCGGCACGCGGAACAGGCCGCAGATCTGCGCCTCGGTCAGTTTTTTGGATTCGATGAATTGCGTGTCTTGAGCGCTAAGGCTGATCGGTTTCCAGTTCAGGCCCATTTCCAAAATCATCGGCTTGTAGGCGTTGGCGACACCCATGTGCTCGCCATTGAATTGGGTCTTTAACCGGGCGAATGCCTCATCAGTCAGCTTCTCAGTGGTCGAAAGCACGCCGCTGGCAACCGCCCCATTGGTGAACAACTTTGCAGCATGGGCGTCCATAGCCTGGCCAAGGCCCAGCGCCTGACGGGCGTAGGCAATGGGGTTGAGCCCATTCAGGCCATCCAGCGTGAACAACCTGACGTGCCAGATTTCGTCCTGGGTGAGGACCTTCGTGCCCGACTTGAAGTTGACGGTATATTCAACCGTCCAATCATCCTTAAGCTTTGGCGTGACCAAGTCAGGATTGATGGGCAGCAGCTCCACCACGTTGCCGAGTGCCATTACCTTGTAGGCAAAGAAATTGCCTCTGAGGCAAAGGCAAACGATCAGCAACTCCCAAAACTCCTGGGCAGTCATAAAGCCATTGGGGGCCATTGTCAGCACCGGAAATAGCCGATGCGACGTGGCAGGAAATCGATTTCGATTGGTTTGTTTCAGAAGCTTGCAGGGCAGCATGCCGACAGACTCAGCCAGCACACGAACGCAGTTGAACACCACCAGCTGCTGCATGGCGCTGCTTGTGGTCACACGCTGGCCGGAGTTGGTTTCGTACCCGGAGCCCAGTGCCTGGGCCAGCTTTTCAGAGGTATCGATAGCCAGAGAGCTGGTCTTTCTTCCAAAGAGTGCCCGAAGCATTACCGGCCTCCCCGCACTATCGACACAACGGCTAACGCAATCAGGAGCGAACCACAGACAGTCAGAGCCAATGGCTCCCCCATCCATGCCCACAGGCCACGGGTTAACAGGCCCAACCCAAGCACGCCGATAATGTCAGGCGCAGACTCCTTCAGCGCCTCAAGCCTTGGCGCCTTGATTTCATCGGTCATAGGGTTCTGATTCCGTGCTTCATGATGTGGTCAGAGAGGGAGCTCTCCGTCTTTGGATTCAACGCCATAAGCGTCACTGCGTTAAACGTGGCCATCAGCGGGTCGATCTTGGCCGAGCCTGAAGCCTGTTTAGTGATCAGGATCGAGTTGCCGCGCGGCTCGACTTTGGCGTTACCGCAACACCAGGCCATCATCGGCTGACCGCCGTGAATCAAGGTGCCTTCGGCCAGTTTGCGCTCAGCGGTTTTGATAGCGCCGCCCAGCTTCCAGCCCTGGGAGATACCAATGACCTTTTCCTCGGGCACACCGGCCTCGACCAGAGCATCGAGAATCGCGCCGATACCCGCCGGGTCGAGCCCCGCCTTGTCCAGTAATCCAGCTTGCTCAACCCGGGCGACCAGGCTCGCTACCTGCTCCACGTCCTGACCGATCTGGTCTACCAGCGTCAGGTTTCCGTCTTTGGCAAAGTCATGGAAGTTGGCCGCCACGGACTGGCGACGGGTCAGTACGGATGGGTGGGCCCAGGCGTGAGTCCACAACAACCACTCGCGTGTGGCTCGATGCCTGCCGACAGCCGCAAAGCCCAACAAGTCATCTAGCCCGCCGCCGTCGATGCCGATATCGATCACTTCGCACTGGCGCAGCAGGTCATCGAAGCTCAAGCCTGGACGCTTGCCCTGCACCTCCCAAAAGTCCGCCCCGGCCCAGCGTTCGGACAGCAGCGCCAAACCGACTTCGATGTTGGCGTGCTTGGCCAGAAAGCCGCGCAGTTCTTCTTCGCCCGCTTCCTGCGCCATCTTGAAGCTGCGCAGCAGGAAGGCTTCGTCCACCGAGAAGCCCATGTTCGGGTTCACCAGGTGGAAGTTTTCAACCAAGCGGGCTTCACCGCTTTTAATCATTGCCTGCGGAAACTCGTAGATCACCGGCAGAAACTGGTTGTCATCGATACGCCCGTCGCGCACGGCGCGGGAGTACTTGAGCTTTTCGCGGAACACACCGGCAGGCGGCTCGTTGGACTGCGTGGTCAGCCAGATCACAAAGCCTTCAGGTCGTGACGCCAGACCGCCCGTGGCTTCACGGATGATGTCCGGCGCCTTGACGTTCTTGCCGAACAGCCAGGCTTCGTCAATCAGTACGCCCACTGCCTTCTTGCCGCCTACCGTGTCGCCATCGGCGGCCACCACCTTGAGCGTGGCGCCGGTTTCCCGATGGGTGATGGTGCGCAAGTGCGGCTGGACGTGCATCAGGTCGCGCAACTCTTCGTCGTGCTTGACCATATCGGCCGCAGGCTTGAACGAGTTGTCGGCAATTTCCTTGGTCGGGGCCAGGATGATGAACTCGGCCGACAGCCGCCAATTGCGGATCAGCGCGGTAAGCATGATCCCGGCGGCAATGGTCGACTTGGAGTTCTTCTTCGGAATGCACAGCATGTATTCCGAGATCATCCGGCGCCCGGTGGTGTAGTCGTAGGCGCCGAAGATCGCCCCGGCAAAGTCGAACACCCACTCGGCGCAGGACTCGCCAATGGTAGGGCTGCCCGGGGCGTCGACGATCTTTAGTTCGCGCAACACCGCCAGACCGGCTTCGGCTTCCTGCGGGAACAGCGGCGCTGGGATAATCGACTGCCCCAGGCGCAGTTTCTGCTCCCAGTCTGGGCAGGCGGTCGTCCATTGCATTTACTTGACCGCCTTCAATGGGGGTGGGCTTGAGCCAAAGCGCCCTGCCCCGGCAATCTTCGCTGCGTTTTCGCGCTCGGTCTTTTTGCCGGTCTCGCCTTTGCGCGGGTGCATAAAGGGCATCAGCGCTTTGGCGGCATCGACCCGCAGCTTTGCCTCGGCTTCATGGTCATTCATGGCAGCCAGCAGGAACGCTTTCGGGTCGGAGAATGACAAGGCCCTGTTCAAATCGAAGCCCGGGCCGTCATCGGGATCAGCTGCTTGTGGCGCATCAGCAGCCGGTTGTTGCGCTGCTGGAGCTTTAACAATTTTGTTAACTTTTTTGTTAAAGGTCGTCCCGGCCATTGCGGCCATGACGTAAGGGTCTTTTGCCAACCGTGATCCGGCGGCCGATGCGCTGGACGCCGCGTAGCCTGCGGCGATGGCTGCGTCCTTGTTTGAGGCACCGCCCCGCAAAGCGTCGACGAATGCCCGCTTCTTGGGTGTTAAAGCCATTAACAAAAATTCCTGAAAAGGGGAAAAAATGTGCGCGTGCGGGGATGGGTGGTCTAGGAGCAAAAGGCCTCTGGAGTTTTACCCTCCCCCCTCCACCAAATGAGAAATATTCTCATTAAATCAAATAAGAATCATTCTCACATTCACAAATGAGAATTAATTGCAACAAATTTATTGATAAATATTCTTATTTGCATGTTTGTGACCGAAACGAGCAATAAAGATTGACATTTCAGCCTGTTCAACCTGCTGATTCCTCTCGTTTTTTTACGATGTCGTGGCAAGGTCTGCACAGCGACTGCCAGTTGGTGCGATCCCAAAACAGCGTCATGTCGCCACGGTGCGGGATGACGTGGTCGACCACGCTGGCCGCTGTCACCCGGTCATCACGCTCGCAGTAGACGCACAGGGGATGGGCATTGAGGTGCACCAGTCGCGCCTGTTGCCATGCGTAACCGTAACCGCGCTGGGTCGAGGTGGCCTTGTCATTGCGCCATGACCCAGGCACTGCGGTTGCGATGCGATTGGCTTGGGGTTGCAGGCGTGTGGGCAGTGTCTTCAGGCGGCTCATGCTGGATGGCGCGGTGCGCCGCTCATGTAGGTCGGTGGCGTTGACTCTGGATCCGACTCAATCCCCTCCTCGGCCAAGGCTGTGATCAACTGGGTCTGCTGGGTCACCATCCGTTCGAGGATCGCTGTCTGCTTGATCTGTTCGGCCAGTACCTGGCTGAGCAGGCCAGCCAAAGAGTTCTGCTGCTCGCTCATATGCAATCACCTTCCACTTGTTGAGCTGTTCGCGCCGGGCGGCGCAGCTGCTGCAGGCCATCAGAGTTCATCTGCCTTGCGCTCAGCCCACCGCTTGCCCAGCTGGCGAGCCCACTCCACGCCGAGCACCCCAATGAATCCGGCAGTGGCGAATGACCACGCTATGCTGAGGCCGAACTCTTTCACTGTAAGGCCAACGACCATCACAATCAGTGCACCGAGTGTTGCCTCAATGAACTGACGCCATGGTGTTGTCTCTTTTGCGTCGTACTGAATGCGCAACCAGGTCAGTGCGAATGTAAGGACCATGGCGAGGCCGTTCTCTCTCAGAGCGGTCATTACCAACACCCAGAATGACGGGTCTTTTTCTGGCATGTGGGGCATCTCGTGTTCCTCCCTCTTTGGGAGCTTTGAATAAAAGGTCGATCAATGAGGCGTGAAGTCTAAAAGCCACTACCATCATTGGCATGAAATACAAGGACGAAACCATGGATAGGACAAGGGTCGTAAACACGGATCAGTTTGAGGTTAAAAGCATCACAGGGAGGATCTACGAGATATTCGAACAAACCACCCAAACCAAGACCACGTTTGGGGGTGACTCAGACACGGGGTGGGTGGACGGAGCCAAGCATTACAAAGTGAGAAGCGGCGGATGCGCGAATAAACTCAGCCAAACCGGGTTTCACATACTGGCGTCAGGGGAAGACGCTACTCGTATCTGAATAGAGCTGCGAGCATATAGAGGTGGGAGATCCTCCCTTTCCGGGAGAATAATTGATTCGGCCCCGACAGCACACCCAGCTTGAGGCGATGGGTGTGGCGGGGCCGAAAACGAAAAGCCCAGCGGGATGGCTGAGCCTGAAATTAGCGGTGTATCAATGCCGTAATGGCTTCATGCTATCGTCATTGCTCCTACAGCTATAACGAAGTGAAACCAATGGCAGCTACGCGAATTATTCAAACCGATCAGTTCCAAGTGAAAGGTTCTTCAGGAAAGGTTTATACAATCACTGAGGAAACAACACAGCATGATGGAACCACCATCTCTGACACGCATACGCAATGGAAAAACGGCTTAGCGGGCTACACCGTTCAAGGCGGTGGAGCAGCGAACAAAAGCGCAAGCGGTGAGTTCGTTATCGTAGCTACTGGCGAGTCTTGTGTCAGGATTTGATTGCTGATTTCATACTGCTATCTGAAAGCGCGGTCACGTCCACCAGATCGCGCTTTCTCTTTAAATAAGAGTACAGAGCAGCCTCGACACTTTCTGGAATTTGGATGCCCGATACAACGATGTGCGCTTCATCAAGAACAACATCGTTCTGACCATATGCCAGCACACCAATCTCAACGCTTGGGATGTCACCGCCCAGACAAGAAACCTTAAGCTCGCGGGTTACGCTTGAAACATCTACGCCATCAATCAAAAGCTTGCCTACACCATCTTTGCGGATGAATTGGACAGTAGCCATGAGTGAACTCCAGAAACGAAAAAGCCCAGCGCGATGGCTGGGCTTTGAGATTTGGTTATGTCTTGTCGCGGGCTGATCAGTATCACCACACGCAAGATCGACATGATGGGGTTAATTTACGATCAAACCGCCATCATGGTCAAGCCGCATCTATAAAGATTTCTTCTCGGTCAAAGATCTCGGTTGCATGGATGACAGCAGCCTCTTCCAATCGCTCAAGGCATTTCATAATGCCGGTCTTCCAGCGGCGCCTTGTTGACTCAGGCTTACCCTCAGTGTCCCAGGTGTTCATGTCGTAGAACTCAGCGGGCAACACGATCATGTCCGTGGAGCGCTTGATGTATTGGTCACGCCCAACAGCCACATCAATCGTCCGACCGGAAGCAATCATTTTGCCGATAGCAGCATGCTCAAGATCGTCGCGAAGGCTTCTGCTTACAACCTCTCGCCCCGTACGAGCAGGCACCTGCACGCCTTTCATCTTGGGTATGGCCCAAGCGGTGACCGCTTTGTAGACGAACAACTGCGGTGCCGGGGTTGATACGCGGCTGATAAGGCGGCCAATGGCCCCGACCTTGTTGGCCTTGTGCGTCGAGTACTTCGCCACCAGCACATCCCACTGAGCCGGAGCCAGCTCACGGTGCAGCAGCGCATATAGGCAGCAGTCATAGTCGAACTTGTCCCGCACCGAGATACCCGCGCCCTGCCCGCCTGATCTCAGCTCGGCATCGATTAGTTTCTGCCAGCTCTGCTTGGTTGAGTTGTCGATGTTGTCGGCAGCAAGCACACGCACCAGGGTGCCCATTACGTCTTTATACAGAGCCATAGTTCAATACCCCTTCACTGCCATGACGATCCCTTCCACCACTCCGCCGGCTATCACCACCAGCAGAACTGCCCAGCCCCAAGGAGAAGGCCATAAAAATCCAGCGGCGCCCACGCAGGCTAGCGTCACGCCATGCTGCCAAAGGCTGATGCTTGGCCCAAAGATTCCAGCCTGCTTTTGAGCCATTTTTAATCCTCTACTGTGGTTGTTTTCTGAATAGCGCTGCACGCCATGCCGTTAGCGGCTTCCAGCGAATTACCGGATTCTCCGAATCTAACGCCTGTCTGCCCGTGGATCAGGCTGAAACCCTTTTGGTCTAGATGGGCGTGCCACTTCTCCAGAGCATCGCGCTTGCGGCTCATCACGTCCGACTGGATGTACACCTTCACGCTGTGACCCATCGCGTGGTTGATCAGCAACTCACCAATCAGGTGGTCGATGCCGAGGTCTGCCCAACCGGTACGGGCCACCTTGCGCAGGTCGTGACTAGTCCACTCACCCTTGCCCAGCCGAGCGAATACAGCACTGGCCTGCCCTTCGCTCAACGCCTTGCCATTGCGAGCCGGGAACAGGTACTGGCCGTCATAGCCGCGGGCGGCTTGGGTGTCGCGGTACTGGATCAACAGGCTGCGCACCTGGTCGGTCAGTGGCAGGTGATGCTCAACCCCGGTCTTAGTGTGTTCAGCCGGAATGAACCACTCACGTTCGGCCAGGCTGATATGCGACCAACGCGCCTGACGGGTCTCCCCGATCCGGGTGCCGTGGCAAAGCATCATCAGGGCCAGCATGCCGTCAGCGGGCTCATTCGCCATGACCGGGGCCAGCTCGCTCAGCAGATCCTGCAACTGCACGCCGCGCAGCCGGGAGGGCTTAATGCCGCGCTTGGCCTTGGAGAAGTCGCTGAACTTGATGCCCGCCATTGGATTGGACGAGAGCAAGCCCAGCGTTAACGCCTGACGGAATGCCGAAGCCAGCAACTGGAACGCCAGGCGCACGTAATCGATGGAGAGGGTCTCCTGCAGCGGCCACATGAACAAGTGGTCGAGGGCGGCCTTGTTGACCTCGGCCAGCGGCAGCCCGCTCAGACGAGGCAACAGGTGGCACTTCATGGCCGAGGCCCCGGTGGTCTTTCGTTTGGCCGACAGGTTGCGGTCTAAAGCCATGCGACCGGCATACCAGCTGAGCAGCTCGCCCGTGGTCGCCCACTGGGAAATTGTCGCGCCTGCATCAGCCGACACACGCAGGCGCACGGCTGGCAATGCGGCCAGTACCTGCTTAGAGCTCAAATCCGGAAAGGCACCGATGCGATGCCAGCGGCGCTTGTTGACCAAGTACCAGGCGCCACGGGTGCGGTTCTTGGAGAAGCGAAAGTGCAACGCCGGGTGACCGGCATCCCGCAGGTCGCGCACATGCTCAAGCTTGGCATTGCGCCCAATCTCCGCGTCCGACAGCTTCACGGTCAGGGTTTTTATTTTGGTGTTCATTGCCCCGCTCCCACAGGTAATTGCAGGTCCACGACTTCAAATTTTCCGGGCCACATCAGGCGCCCGAAATGTTGTGCCGCAGTCTCATGCTCAAACAAGGCGACTGCCCGATCGGGCTTGTGGCTCAAGTCAAACTTGTACGAGCAGGCATGCACCGCCCAGCGGTAATCGTTCGGTTCAACCGGGGCAAGGTTTGGGTTAGGCATGTGCAGCACCTCCCGAACGCATGGCCCGCAGCGCCGCCAAAGCCATGTTGCCCACTTCGGGCGCGCTGCGTTCAATGGCCCGTGGCGGCAAAGCCAGGGGCATTTTCTGCAACGGCAGGCCCGCTAGAATGCGACGTACCGTGATCGTGTAATTGCGCTCAAACAGCTTGATGCTCAGGTCATGGGACAGCCGGTTGAGGTTTTCAAATCCGCACTCTTTAGCCGTGTGCCACACCGCGTCATGGGACCATTTTGCTTGACCGGCCATCGACGGATGCGCGTTACGGCAAGCCTCGCGATGGGCTGCAGCCAGCCTTGGCAGGCCGAGCATTTCCGCTGTGGGCGTGCACCATTCGATGAACGTACCAACGTGCGGCACAAAGTCTTTTTTCGCCTGGCGCGCGCGCATCAGGCCAAAACGCAGTTGCTCAGTACTGCAAATACCAGCCTCAAGAAAACCCTGCATCCACTGCTGTTTGGCGGCTTTGTAGGTCACCATATCCGGCCATGCCTGTTTCCACGCTGGGAAGATCGAACGCAGCTCACGGAACAAAACGTTGATGACCTTGGCCGTGGCCTGGGACAGCTCGGCAGCGGGCTGGATGTTGTCGATTTCGCCGGCAGCGATGAACTGCCCGGTCTGCACCTTGGCCCATAGGCCGGTGGCGATTACTGAAACTTGATTCATTGGGTGAACTCCTGATTCAGCCAGGTGGTGTCTTCGTCGTCGTAGGCATCCTCGGCTCTAGGCTTGGCCGGAAACTGACGAATATTGCTGGTACGGGCGCTATCTGACTTCACCCACCTGACCAGCAGGGAAACCCACTTAGCCTGGGTGTTTAGTCCGCCTTCGGTTTGATGGTGAGCAGTGAATGGGGCTACAGCACTCTTCGTGAACAGGTCAGCTGATACGCCGAAGTGAACGCAGTAGGTCTGCAAGAGATTGGCATCAGGCATCCAGTCCAGGGTCATCTCCACCGGAGCCTTGGGGTTAACAGGTTCCAGTGCTTGCTCTGACCCAAGTACCGAGGAATCCTCGGGAGTTGGGTTTTGCCTTGGCACGGCAGACGAGAATTTGTCGTCCGCGCTGTGAGAGTGGTTTAGATCTTTTTCAGGAATCAGGAATCCGGAATCAGGAATCAGGGCGTTAAGTAACGGTGGACTAACCGGCTCCAACGATGCAGTAACGGTATTGCTCAGTTCTCGAACGTGAATCTTGCGGCTAGAGCCCTTAACGATGAGCTTATTTTTCCGTTCGTTAACAGTCAGATAACCGTTAACGTCAGGTAGGTCGCTGTCTTTCTCAGAGCCATGGGGGTTCTGATGCTTCGTAAAGTTACTGACCTCGATGACCGTATGACCCTCAGAGAGGTATCGCGTAATGAAGCCTGACCGCGCAAGGTTATTCAGGCCCATCTCAATGTCGTAGTTATCGCAGGGAAACAGCTCCATCTTGATACGTTTGACGCGGTCTTCAAGCCGCCCTTCCCGGTCTGCCAGGCACCACAGGCCAATGAACAGCAGTCGATCAAATGCCGGAAGATCCACAAGAACTTCGTTGGTGAACAAGCCGGGTTTTATGTTGCGTGCGCGCGCCATTACATAGCCTCCTTACAAGTAGGCAGTGCAACGCCTGGAGGCATGGAATAGGCGGTATTGCTTGATGCTGGAATGGTGCTCATAATGGCTCCTGCAAACGTTGTACTGAAGCCGGTCTAGCCACCGGCTTTTTTTTGCTTGTTATTTGGCAACTGGATGGATTTACAGCTAATCCGAGGTGCTACCAGTCAGCTGCAAACGAGGTGATGATTTACGTCCCAGATAGCGCTTTGCTGTGGGTTGGGTTAGGCGGCGGATTTCTTTATTTGGTGCGATGGGTCATCGAGGCGGCTGGCGGTTAGCTTTCCGCCCGACTCTTTTTCCAGTACGCATTGCACTGGGTAGGAGAACCCGCCCGCTGTCCGGCACTGGGATACCCGGCTGCCGGTCACGCCAAGGGCGTCGCCGATAGCACGGCCAGTGCCAAAGTGTTCAAGTGCTTGGTCGTAGGTCATGGTTTTTCTCCGGTGTCCTCACTGAGTTTAGAGTTCTTAACAATACAAGGCAAGTTATCTAAACAGTGAATTGTTTAGAATCCTAAATATGGAATTCAAAGATCGTGTATCCGCGCGCATGAAGGCTCTGAACCTCAGCGCGACAGACATCAGCAGGCTCACTGGCGTATCAAAGGCGACGGTAAGCTTTTGGGTGAACGGAACCAATGGAGCCAAGGGCAGAAACTTGCTCTCCCTGGCCAAGGCATTGGAGTGTTCCCCTAACTGGCTATCGGATGGCAGTGGAGCACCGGAGATCTCTTCTTCTGATAATTCGGAACAAGGGGGCTCAACTGCCGACTTGGTTGCGCAGCTACTAGCATCAAAGGCCGGGAAAAATCTTTCCGATAAGGCAAGAGAAACCATGCTTGCAGCGGCTGCAGAGGCTGACCACCCGGCGGGGTCTAACCAGTCCTACATCCCCACGAGTCACGCAAGCCTTCAGCCAAAACAGGACGAGATACTGATCCCTCAGTACGACATTCGCGCAGCTATGGGTGATGGACAACTGCCACCGGAGTACAACGAGGCCGTTCGCAACTTGGTTGTGCGAGAGGAGCTGCTACGCGAAAAAGGCGTGACCTACACTTCGGCCGCATCTCTGGCAATGATCACAGGCTGGGGTCAGAGCATGGAAGGAACAATCAACGACAAAGACTTGGTCATTGTAGATAAGGGCATCAAGGACTTCGTCGGCGAGGGTATTTATGTGATGACCTGGCACCAGGATTTGTACATCAAGCGAGTGATGCGCCTCGATGAAGAGCACTACCGGCTGATCTCGGACAATCAATATTACGAGAACCAGACGGCGCGGATTGACGACGTTACAATTCACGCGAAGGTACTGCTCATCTGGAATGCGCGAAAAGCATGAGCCTGCTCAAAAAGAGCTAGCTACGAAATTTACTGCTTCAGGTATACAAGAAATGGACATCTTGCTTGAACAAAGAATCTCGGATTTCAAATCCGCAAAGCTCCCGAAAAATCTAATAGGCTATATAAATAAGGCCGGGCACAGTCGCAGAGACTTCACTGACTACAGGGAGTGGCGGCTCTACGCTATCCTGTATGAGGTTTTGGTTTCAGCTAGAAAAACTGAGGATTTTTCTGGACTTGCAGTCCAGTTATTTAAGTATCTGGACCGCCATCCCACCTACGCGGGATCTCCCCTTCCCTCCCTGGACCCGCCTCTAAATCGGAAAAACAAGAAGAAGCGTAGAAAAGACAGATCGAGAAGCAAGGGGGCTCCTGATGTGGCGTACCTGCTTAAGAGGGCAAAACCCTCTACCGCTACTCTGGTTGCTGACTGGAAGGCATCGCCGGTAATAGGCCTAGGCTTGGAAAGTATCACCCCTCCCACCCAAAGGCTGCGACGTGAAGACACGAAAATAGATGAGCACACAGCACCTACTCAAAACGTGTTAAGGCCCCACGCGCTCTACACCGCAGGCTGGTCACTAAAGCCAGAAGACCGTTAGTCATAAAGAGCCGACTCATCCACCGCCACGAACTCGTCATGCGACTCTACCCTAGGGTCTTCCTCAGATTGCGCCTCCCACTTCAGCGTGATCGACTCATCCTCATCATTTATCGTCATTTTGATACCGTCGATATCTGAAAGCGTGCCTAACACCTCTTCCCACTCCCTGTCGCCATCAGTGCCCAAGCGATGGATCGTAACCCACCGCCGGTCCTGGGCTATTGGGTGATTGATCATCCCTGAAACTCTAAGGTTTAACCGCTCTATTCCGGACATCGGCTTGCGTTCCTGCGCCTTCAGTTTTTGCTGGCGGGCCATTTAAAACTCCAAAATACTGTATGCATATACAGCTTACCCGAACAATCCTGAAAGCGTAAGCCCTTAATATCTAAGCACCTGGATGATATAGCTGCGCCCTAATTGTTTAGATTTCTAAAATAAACCTTGACGTCATCTGTTTAGTTTTCTAAATTAACTCCATCGCAACGACTTACCAGGAACTGCGAAGGCCTATGGGCCAGACCCGCTCTTTAACAACGAACAGCTACATAGCGCCGGACGGGAAAGGTCGTTAGCGCACTCAAAGGCTGGAGCCTCCCTGAGTGTTGCCGTATCGACCTCGGTAAGACGGCGTGCAACAACACACCTCAAGCAAATGGAGGATTTGCAGTCATGCACAAGTGAGCGATTCACCTGCGTGGAGCGGAAAGCCTGAAGGCCGCTCCCAACACCTGTTCAGGCAGCGGAAAGTTGAGCCGTCGATGTCACCGCGCATCAGCCGAATACCGGTAGGCCGCCCCAAGCAAGCCATCAGTCGCAGACGCCACAACCCCAGGCCGTCGCCAGTAGCGAGACTGGGTGTTTCACGGACACTTTCACTGCTGCACCTGGGCAACCGGGTGCATCGGGAAAACAACCGAGTAAACATCATGGAATCGACAATCGTAGACGGTGCATGGAAGGGCCACCTCGGCCGAGGCCTTGCGCCACGGGAACTGCAATTCGTGCTGTCAGTTGCCCAGGGACTGACCGCAAAAGAGATAGCCAGAGAGTTCGACATTGCGCCGGGCACCGTGGTTAAGCGACTGGCCTGCGCCATGTACAAGCTTGGCGTGCACCGCCAGGGCGCGATGGTCGCCGAAGCGATGCGCCGCCAGATAATCACCCCTCTTTGCTTGCTGCTGGTCGCAGTGATGACGATGCAAGGTCTTGATGACAGCGGGATGGCTCGACGTGATCGCCGCCCCAGTGAGCGCCGAGGCGGCGAATTGAGAATGACACGCCGCGCTGACTCTTTTGATCTGGTCGGTTAATCCGAATCAACCAGCGCCACGACAGCCTGTCGCTAACTGCCCGAGCACCTGGTACTCCCCAGCACCAGGACGCATCGGTCTGATCTTCGGCATTTACCGGCCTGAGTACAGACCGATGCGGACGCCAACCCAGCAGACGCTGGACACCTGCATCACCCCTTACCTGCTGACAAAGAAAAAAGAGGATTCAACCATGCACAAGTAAATCGTGATGGGCACGCCCGCACAGTCAGGCTCTTACATACGGTGGCGTTTTAAGAGTGCAACACAGCCCGGTTTCGACTGGGCTTTTTCATGCCTGCAGTTATTCGTCAGCCCTCCCTTGTCGAAAGGCCTGAGCGCTGACGAATACCCGCAACCCAAGTCGAGGATCGACCATGCACCCATCTTTCGCCCAACGCGTCACTGCCCTCGAAGGGTTGCGCGCACGTGCCCGCCAAGCTACGGCCGAGTTCTACCAAAAGCCCGGTGTACAACCGCCACCGCTGGCCCCGCTGATCATCGTGCGGCCGAGCGGCAACAACACCTTTTCGCTGATCAATCGCACTACTGGCGTGGTCGTAGCCGAGCGCTTCGGCCACAACAATGCCACTGCTCATGCTCGTGAGCTGGAAGCTAAAGCGGCGCAGTTCAGCATCAAGCAGTTCGGGAAGGCCCTACGCAATTGGGCATTACGCATCGGCGCAATGCTGGCCGTATTCGTCTTCTTCGGCCGTCGCCAGTGAGGCGCATAAACACCTCAGTGCTGCGTCGCCTTCGCCAATCCCAACACCACCTGCCGCCCAGCGGACTCCAAGCCAGACCGGAGCAACAACAATGTCCAAACCTACCGATACCGCGCAGTTTCTCGAAGACCTCAATGGCGGTGCATTCATCAGCCAAATTGGTCACGCCCTCTCAGAAGTAGCTGCAGGCGTGGTCGATCACGGCAAAGCCGGGAAGCTGGTGATTACCCTCGATTTCACCCAGATCGGCGAATCCAGCCAGGTAAAGATCAATCACAAACTGGATTACAAGGTGCCCACCAAGCGTGGTACCCGCAGCGAAAACACCCGCCTCGATACGCCTATGCATGTCGGTACCGGCGGCAGCATCACGATGTTTCCTGAAAAGCACGACCAGCTATTCAACCGAGAAGAAGCCCCAATCACCCCGCGCACTTAAGCCCACTCCCACAGGTACTTGAACCATGTCCCTCAGCTCAGAAGCAATTCAGTTAATTACCGACACAGCCCTTGTGGCCGCAGGCAAAACACTGTCGACCTACTCGCCAACGGCCGTCCTTCCTGAAGGCGTGAAAGTGGTTGATCTGGAAAAGTATCAGGTGGGCCGCAGCCGCTTTCGTGGTGTGCTCTCCACCAACTCCCTGGTTGATTTCAGTACCTACGTCAAAGAACGCGCTATTGAAGGCGCCCGAGGCTTTATCGATCAGGACGAAATGACCTGCACTCTGATCTTCAACCTGGGCACCAACGTTGCGCCCGGGCACGCAGATGATCGTGCAGTGCTACGCCTCAAACCATCAGCAGGTTACAAGGCTGTCCAGAGTATCCCGGCGCGCGCGCTGTCGCAGAAAGACCTGAGTGATTGGATCGAAGACTGGAATGCTTCGCTTGGCGCCACTGATGAGGCTGGCCAACAAATGAGCATCGTCAAAGCCATTGCAGCAGTGCGAACCATAACCATCAAAGCATCATCGGAGAGCGACCACGCTGTCAGCGAAACCCGCACCAGTCGCAGCGCGATGGACCAGATCGAGGCCACAAGCAAAGAGACCCTGCCCGCCTCGCTGGTGTTTTCGGTAGTGCCTTACGAGGGGTTGAGCGTGCGCAACATCACCTTGCGTGTGTCCATCATCACCAGCGGCGCACAGCCGATGCTGAAACTTCGCTGGGTCGGTGAAGAAGTGCAGCGCGAAGAAATTGCGCAGGAATTTAAGTCGGTACTTGATGCGCAGATTGGGGAAGCCGCCAAGTTAATACTCGGCACTTTCGACTCGAAATAAACGACTGACATACCACGTTTTGCGAAAGCCAAATCTCGGTAGATGTAAGCCAAGGCCTTCACTGTAAAAGATACAACCTGCCCATAATATGCCAGCAATCTCACCCAAGTGAAAATTCCCGTATTACTTGATCTTTCACTTGGGGAGACCCTATTAGAATCACACCCCAGAAAAGATATTAACCTTATTAGAACTGTGAACCTCAAATGAAAAATCAACCACTTCCTCCCCTTCAGAGTGCACTATTCTAAGATACCAACCCGAGCGCGGCCAATCCCCAAAGCCATCCATGCCTCGTTCGACACAAATGCGAGCTAGCACACTTATAGAGCGGTGCTCTTTTTCTTCTATCTTCAAATTTGATACCAGACTGGACTTAACCATTAGCTTCTCGACTTTTGTTTTAAACACATCCACAGGCAAGTCAAAAAACGAGTATCCAGATGAATCAACAACCCTAAATATTTTCTGAGTGCTCACGCCTTTACTTGGATCGAACACCTCGCAACCCAAACAGCCCAACTCCATTTCTCTTAGAAAGATAGCTCCACCTTTGGCATTAACACCCAACTCTAATTGAACATCAAAATCACCATAATTTACAGATCGAACCTCTGCTCTTCTGAGCACGGCAGTTAATTTTCCGCGCCGAAAATAATCTTTATAAATAAGTAAACCTAAATTTATTAGACCTAGAGCAAGCCCACCATACGCAGCAAGAGTTTTAAAAACCTCCATATATCTTCCTTAAAAATATCGCGACATTAAAGACCAAGAACATCTGGCCTAACAATTGTACAGCAACACAAAAGCATCTATTTCCGGCCATACTTCTAGGGCTTGGTATGCCCTTCAAGAATCCTGGCAGCCAGACCATCTTTGAAGTGAAAGAAACTTGCCATCAAGAACAGTACAAGCTGACCACAACCAAGGTATATACCTGGCTGAGCAACCATACCAAAGTAAATCAGTAACGACATAGCCACAAAGAAAAATCGTATTGCCGAATAAAGACCGAATTGCGAGTCATTGGCATTTCTATATTTGATAGCAGATCTCGACATTTTTACTGCGATCTGGCCAAAAACTATACAAGACACAAGTGACCAGTCAGGGGCCAACAGGATATCCCTCCAAGAGTAAGCATATAACTTTATCGCTACCAAGAATACAAAAGGAGTAACGATGAAAATATACTCGGAAAAAAGCTCCGCCCACATTGTGCTTCGTTCTTTAGAAGAGGGGTTTGGTTTCATGCTGTAGTCCGACATCTCGGTGGATTTGCAGAACCCTTACGATTTTCGCACTCGAAACGAAGGGCTTTCCTTTTCCAGGAGGCGGTGTATATATTTCAAGTAAAATCTCTGCCTCCATAACATCTTTGGGACCAATTGGTGGTATCAAACCATCTTGATACTGATCAAGCCATGTTGCGTCAACAATCTTAGCGTTGTAGCGGCTGTTTGTACTTGCACTGAGCATCGACCAAGCGCCTTTACCAATATTGACTGGCGCTCGAACATACAACTTATCCGCACACATCTTAGTTTCGGTTACCCCTAGAAACATTTCCTTGGGATTCGCATTAAACCTCCAGTGCGTGTTGATTGCAGTGACGTTTTCAGTCTCAACTATACTAGCAGATGCGCTCTCTTCAGGAAGCAGCCGCTTGTTAGCTTCCGAGAGTTTATGTAATGCATAAGCAAATGCTTTCCGATCAATTTGGGGAGCAACCATCTGCTCAACGTTGAACTTAGCGAGTTCCGTTTCAACCTCCGAAGCAAGCTGATTTACTTCTTCTTCGGTAGTAGTACTTTCAAGGTCACCGATGCTCTCCGCTAATTTCATACTCGATTCGAAGACGGCGGTTTCGCACCACCCCTTGAGTCGCCCAGGGACTGCCTTTAGTCGACTTGCAATTGAACCGGTCTCGACATCCTCGAGCCTGAGTGCGAATTCATTCTGCGTATCGAAGCTGCGCACCATGACCTGGCCTATTGCTTCGTACGCCTCTATGTAACTGCTCATAGCCTGAAAAATTTCAGCCGGCCGCTTACGCTCCTTCACAAAGTCAATTTTTATTTTCAGAGTCTCATGCATTCCGAGCTACGTCCTTGAAAATGGGAAAAACGTCTACCAAGCGCGGCAGTACGACTAAAAAGCAGGGCAATTTACCTCATTCGCATCAAGGACAGTCTGTAAGTAGCCTTTCCAGCGAGCGGGCTGATTCTACTGCCTATGATGGCAAAATGTCCCAACCAGCTTGATTACACCCAGACCATTATCAAAATTCCACCACGTGACCAGCACCGCGTACATGCTTCAAACTTGATGTACACAGGAATGCGACGCCCTAGCTCTTATCAAAACAGGGCAATAACACCGCAGTAGAACTTGAAGTTGCGGCAATTCTACCCAGAAGCCCGCCCCCATCTGAACCCGACCTCCCAAGCACTGGCTATATGTCGGACAAGAGCCTACCAAAGCACTACGAATCACAGCCCTCACCATGCAGCCCTTGCCCTGCAGAGGGCAGCCAGATGCTAATCATGACCTCAAAACCATCACCGACTGCCACCTCTAGGGCTGTATGCAGCTCTGCACCCACTCAATTAACCCAGTCAGATTCAAACAGTTTTGCCTGTGCGTACTGATTGGCACCGTTGTGTAGCTTTTCTTGCCCCACCCTTTTTATCGATAGGGAATCAATAACTCACCTGATCGAAGCCTTCGCCGGAGCGGCACTCAAGATTGTGGCCAGGTTTTCGATTGTCATTTACGTACTTCATACACATAGGAGTTGAAGGTGGAAACTGAAATCCTCTCAGAGGAAGAGCTGGCCGACCTTACCGGCTACAAACACCGCAGCTACCAGCGTCAATGGCTCAAGGCTCACAACTGGGTCTTTATCGAAAGTCGCGGTGGTCGCCCTCTCGTTGGCCGGATGTTCGCCCGCATGAAGCTCGGAATAATTTCGCCAACACTGGCAGCCCAACCCCCACCACCAGCTCCTACCTGGACCCCTGACTTTTCTCGAGTAAGTTGAAATGCGCCCTCGCAAAACCGCAAACCAACACCTGCCGCCAAGGATGTATCAGCGCACGCGCCTGCGTAAAAACGGGAAAGTGTGGACGGCTTACTATTACCGCGATGCAACGGGCCATGACATTCCGCTGGGCAAGGATATTAACCAGGCCCGTATGAAGTGGGCCGAACTGGAGTCGAAAGAAAAACCTTTAGACCTGCTTGTAATGAGAGGGATATTTGATCGATACGCCAGAGACATCATTCCAAAGAAGGCCCCAAGGACGCAAAAAGACAATGCTGCCGAACTTCGCCAACTGAGAGCGGTATTTGATGATGCGCCTATTGATGCGATATCGCCGTCTATGGTCGCCCAATACCGCGATGCCCGATCTGCCAAGACTCGAGCCAATAGAGAGCTCGCTTTGCTCTCGCATGTATTCAACATTGCCAGGGAGTGGGGATTAACTCGACAGGAGAATCCGTGCCTTGGTGTTCGCAAGAACAAAGAGAAGCCCAGGGACTATTACGCCAATGACGAAGTATGGGCAGCCGTTTATGGCTGCGCACCACAAGAAGTTCAGGACGCAATGGACTTAGCCTATCTGACAGGGCAACGCCCGGCAGATGTTTTGGCGATGCGCCGCGACGACATGGCTGGGGATTTTCTGCTGGTAAGACAAGGCAAGACGGGCAAGCGCCTTCGCATTCACTTGAACACCAGTATCGGCCGCAGCAGTCTCGGGCTGTTGCTTGACCAAATAATGCAGCGCAATGCTGCTCACACCTCGCCTTATTTCATTCTCAGTAAAAGCGGTGTGAGGGTGTCCTGGCAAATGATGCGCAACCGCTGGGACGCCACTCGATTGCTTGCCGCTGACAGGGCAAGAGCATCGGGATCAGAGGAGGAAGCAAAGCGGATCATGCAATTTCAGTTTCGCGATATCAGGCCAAAGGCTGCGTCGGAAATTGCAGATATTTCGGAGGCGAGCGCGCTTCTTGGGCACTCAAAAGAAGGGATTACGGAACGGGTTTACCGACGTATCGGAGCCATCGCCAAGCCCACAAAGTGAATTAGTTATGGAACACCATGCCCAAAGTAATGGAACACTTCACTTTCCTGCGCCCAATAAAAAACCCCGCAGACCGTAATCTGCGGGGCTTTCGAATGTGGAGGCCGAAGCCGGAATCGAACCGGCGTGGGCGGATTTGCAATCCGCTGCATAACCATTTTGCTATTCGGCCAATTGTGCTTGAGGCTTCTGAGAAACATCAAAAACAAGAGTGTGTTACTGCGACTTATCGCTACAACTATTTGATTCTTCAGCGCTCCAGGTAGTTGCCCCCGGGCTGATGGCGCGCATTATGTACTAGAAGGTTGAAGCTGGCAACCCCCTGAATTCTAATAATTTTTAGTTATTTCTCTGGCACGGGTTTTCAGATCACGACATTGCGCACAAACCGCAATATCCCCTCGCCTTCGTTGCGGTAGGCATGGGGTCGGTTGCTGGCGTACATGTAGAACTCTCCCGCACTAAAACGTAGCGCCTCTTCGTCCATCACCAGGGTCAGGCAGCCTTCGAATACGTAGAGTTGTTCGCTCCAGCCTTCGGCGTCTGCCTGGGAGTGGTATTCCTCTCCCGGTTCCAACGTCCACTCCCAAAGCTCGACTTCGCGGGTGGCGGTGGCTTTGGACAGCAGTACGGCTTTGCTGCCCGGCTTCGTGCCCGTCCAGGCCACTTCGTTGATGCGGCTCGGGTCTGGTGAGCCCGGGGCCTGGATCAGATCGCTGAAGGCTACGTTCAGCGCCTCTGCAACTCGGTCAAGGGTGCTCAGGCTGACGTTCTTTTCGCCCGCCTCGATAGCGACCAGCATTCGCCGACTCACGCCGGACAGTTCTGCCAATGTGCTTTGGCTCAGGTGCGAAAGCAGCCTGAGGCGTCGTACGTTTTGACTGACGTGCTGCAAAACCGAAGCACGTTGCGAATTTTCTTTGGGCACTATATTGCTCACCTTGTGGGGCTGCGCAGTATACTGCCCAGCTTTGACGCATTGTGCGTCTCCTGTCCTATAGCACGCAAGGTTGCGACGCCATTGAAACTTACCAGACTGCTGTCTTTGACCTCCCGCTTCAGTAAAGCGGAGTGCGTGCTGATCCTGATCACCATGGTGTGGGGCGTCACCTTTCTATTGGTGCAGCATGCACTGACGGCGAGCGGACCGATGTTTTTTGTAGGCCTGCGCTTTGCGGCGGCGGCGGTCATCGTCTCTCTGTTTTCACTTCGCAGTCTGCGCGGTATTACGCTGTTCGAGCTCAAGGCGGGTATGTTTATCGGTGTCTCGATCATGCTTGGCTACGGCTTGCAAACCATTGGCCTACAGACCATCCCTAGTAGCCAGTCAGCCTTCATTACCGCGCTTTACGTCCCCTTCGTGCCTCTGCTGCAGTGGCTGGTGCTGGGGCGCAGGCCCGGTTTGATGCCCAGCCTGGGGATCATGCTGGCCTTTACCGGGCTGATGTTGTTGTCCGGTCCGAGCGGTGCGTCCCTGGATTTCAGCCCGGGGGAGATCGCCACGCTGATCAGCGCCATTGCCATAGCGGCCGAAATCATTCTGATCAGTGCTTATGCAGGCAAAGTCGACGTGCGTCGGGTAACCATCGTTCAACTCAGCACAGCGTCTATTCTGGCATTCTTGATGATTGTGCCAACTCAAGAAGCCATTCCTGACTTTTCATGGCTATTGTTAGCCAGTGCCGTTGGCTTGGGCGCTGCCAGCGCGGCCATTCAGGTTGCGATGAATTGGGCTCAGAAGAGTGTTTCACCTACCCGTGCCACCCTTATTTATGCGGGTGAACCGGTCTGGGCCGGCATCGCCGGGCGTCTTGCGGGGGAGCGATTGCCTGGCATTGCATTGCTTGGCGCGGCATTGATTGTTGCAGCGGTGATCGTGAGTGAGTTAAAAACAAAAGGTAACAAGCTCGAAGAGCGTGAGGAAAAGCAAGGCGACCAAGCCTGCGATTAGAACTGCACGCCTGTGAACCGGTACGATTTTTTACTTATAAGCGGTTATACAAGGAGAGAACTGTAGGAAACCTGACCGGTTATCGACAGACTTTGTAGGATTCAGCCACAGGTTCGCTGTTGGTGATCTGCAACTCGCCACGTATGATCGCTTACAAACTCCTGCAGATTAGAAGCCTATGTCCCTGATAGTTCTACTGCTTCTGCCCTTCGTTGGCAGCTGTCTGGCGGCTGTTTTGCCGCATAACGCACGTAACAGTGAATCACTGTTGGCCGGTCTTATTGCTTTGATCGGTACTGTTCAAGTAGCCATGCTCTATCCGCAAATCGCCCACGGCGGCGTCATTCGTGAAGAGTTCATGTGGCTGCCCAGTCTCGGCTTGAATTTTGTCCTGCGCCTGGACGGATTCGCCTGGCTGTTCTCGATTCTGGTGCTTGGCATCGGCACGCTGGTGTCGCTGTACGCCCGCTATTACATGTCACCTGAAGACCCGGTTCCGCGCTTCTTTGCGTTTTTCCTGGCGTTTATGGGTGCCATGCTCGGCCTGGTACTGTCGGGCAATCTGATCCAGATCGTATTTTTCTGGGAGCTGACCGGCCTCTTTTCATTCTTGCTGATTGGTTATTGGCACCACCGCTCGGATGCCCGACGCGGCGCTTATATGGCGCTGATGGTCACTGGCGCCGGGGGGTTGTGTCTGCTGGCGGGGGTCATGCTGCTTGGCCATGTCGTCGGCAGCTATGATCTGGATGCCGTGCTCGCGGCGGGCGACAAGATCCGCGCCCACAGTCTGTATCCAATCCTGCTCCCCCTGATCCTGATCGGCGCCCTGAGCAAAAGTGCGCAATTCCCGTTTCACTTCTGGCTGCCCCACGCCATGGCGGCGCCCACCCCCGTATCGGCTTATCTGCACTCGGCAACGATGGTCAAGGCCGGGGTGTTTCTGCTTGCTCGCCTCTGGCCCTCCCTGTCGGGCAGTGAGGAGTGGTTCTGGATTGTCAGCGGCGCCGGTGCCTGCACCCTGGTGCTGGGCGCTTACTGCGCGATGTTTCAAAATGACCTTAAAGGCCTGCTGGCCTATTCGACCATCAGCCACCTGGGCCTGATTACCCTGCTGCTGGGCCTTAACAGCCCGCTGGCGGCCGTTGCCGCGGTGTTCCACATCCTTAACCACGCAACGTTTAAAGCCTCTCTGTTCATGGCGGCCGGGATCATCGACCACGAGAGCGGCACCCGTGACATTCGCAAGCTCAGCGGCCTGTTCAAGCTCATGCCCTACACCGCAACCCTGGCCATGGTGGCCAGTGCCTCGATGGCCGGGGTGCCGCTGCTGAACGGTTTCCTGTCCAAAGAGATGTTCTTTGCTGAAACCGTGTTCATCAACTCCACGGCCTGGGTCGAAATCGCCCTGCCGGTCATTGCGACCATCGCCGGCACGTTCAGCGTGGCCTACGCCCTTCGCTTTACCGTGGACGTGTTTTTCGGCCCGCCTGCGACCAACCTGCCACACACTCCGCACGAGCCTCCACGCTGGATGCGCGCCCCGGTCGAGCTGCTGGTATTCACCTGCCTGATGGTAGGGATTTTCCCGGCACAAACCGTCGGCCCGCTGCTCGCCGCCGCCGCACAACCGGTGGTAGGGGGCGAGTTGCCCGAATACAGCCTGGCCATCTGGCACGGCCTGAATGCACCGATGATCATGAGCCTGATCGCCATGTCCGGCGGCATCTTGCTGTATGTGCTGTTGCGCAAACAGCTCAAGCTCGGTCGCTTCCCGTACCCGCCGCTGAGCAAGTTCTTCAATGGCAAGCGTTTCTTCGAGCGCAGCCTGGTAGTGATCATGCGCGGCGCGCGCCGGCTTGAACGACGCATCAGCACCCAGCGCCTGCAAACCCAGCTGTTCCTGTTGATTCTGGTTGCCGTGATTGCCGGGCTGATCCCGATGTTCTACAGCGGCCTGAGCTGGGGCGATCGCCCGAAAATACCGGGTTCGATTGTCTTCATCACCCTGTGGCTGCTGGCGATTGCCTGTGCACTGGGCGCCGCCTGGCAAGCCAAGTACCACCGTCTCGCAGCCCTGACGATGGTCAGCGTGTGCGGCCTGATGACCTGCGTCACCTTTGTATGGTTCTCGGCGCCGGATCTGGCCTTGACCCAACTGGTGGTCGAGGTCGTGACCACGGTGCTGATACTGCTGGGCCTGCGCTGGTTGCCACGCCGTATCGAAGAAGTCTCGCCACTGCCGGGCACCCTGCGCAAGGCGCAGATCCGTCGTTTGCGCGACTTGCTGCTGTCTACGGCAGTGGGTGGCGGCATGGCGTTGCTGTCCTACGCGATGCTGACACGCCAGACCCCCAACGACATTTCTTCGTTCTACCTCAGCCGGGCGCTGCCTGAAGGCGGCGGCAGCAATGTGGTGAATGTGATGCTGGTGGATTTCCGTGGCTTCGACACTCTGGGTGAAATCACCGTTCTGGCCGCTGTGGCACTGACGGTATTCGCCCTGCTGCGTCGCTTCCGCCCTTCCAAAGAAAGCATGCAACTCCCTGCACAGCAGCGGCTCTTGGCCAAGGACGTGATGACCGACCTGGTCAACCCCCGCAGCGCCAGCGATACCGCACTGGGCTTTATGATGGTGCCGGCAGTGCTGGTGCGCTTGCTGCTGCCGATTGCCTTTGTGGTGTCCATGTACCTGTTCATGCGCGGCCATAACCAACCAGGCGGCGGCTTTGTTGCAGGCCTGGTGATGTCGGTCGCGTTTATCCTGCAATACATGGTTGCCGGCACACAGTGGGTCGAAGCGCAAATGAGCCTGCGCCCCTTGCGCTGGATGGGCACCGGGCTGTTGTGCGCGACCCTGACCGGGCTGGGCGCAATCCCCTTGGGTTACCCATTCCTGACCACCCACACCGCGCACTTCAGCTTGCCGCTGTTGGGCGATATCCATGTGGCCAGCGCCCTGTTCTTCGATATCGGCGTTTATGCGGTGGTGGTCGGTGCGACCCTGCTGATCCTCACGGCACTGGCTCACCAGTCTGTGCGGGCCCATCGCCCGAGCAATCAGCTTGCCCCGCTGCCTGCCCCTCAATCCGCTCTTGCCACTAAAGAAGGAGCCGCCTGATGGAAGAAGTCATCGCCATTGCTATCGGAGTACTGGCCGCATCGGGCACCTGGCTGGTTCTGCGTCCGCGAACCTTCCAGGTGGTCATGGGCCTGTGCCTGCTGTCCTACGGTGTCAACCTGTTCATCTTCAGCATGGGCAGCCTGTTTATCGGCAAGGAGCCGGTAATCAAGAACGGCGTGCCCCAGGATTTGCTTAATTACACCGACCCATTGCCCCAGGCTCTGGTGCTGACCGCAATCGTCATCAGTTTTGCCATGACCGCGCTGTTCCTGGTGGTCTTGCTGGCCTCTCGGGGCCTGACCGGTACCGACCACGTTGATGGCCGGGAGCCTAAAGAATGAATTTGATGCCGCACCTGATCGTCGCACCCATTTTGCTACCGTTGCTGACCGCAGCCTGCATGCTGTTGCTGGGCGAAAAACACCGTCCACTCAAAGCCCGGATCAACCTGATCTCAACCCTGCTCGGCCTGGGCATCTCTGTGATGCTGTTGCTGTGGACCCGTCATCAGGCCATTCCGGCCTCAATTGGCGTGTACCTGCCCAGCAACTGGCAAGTGCCCTTCGGGATTGCCCTGGTGGTCGACCACTTGAGCGCCCTGATGCTGGTCCTGACCGGCATCATCGCCATCTGCGCCCTGCTGTTCGCCATGGCCCGCTGGGACCGCGCCGGTGCCAGCTTCCATGCGTTGTTCCAGATCCAGTTGATGGGGCTGTACGGGGCCTTCCTGACCGCCGACCTGTTCAACCTGTTCGTGTTTTTCGAAGTGCTGCTGGCCGCCTCTTACGGTTTGATGCTCCACGGCTCGGGCAAGACCCGGGTGTCTGCGGGGTTGCATTACATTTCGATCAACCTGCTGGCTTCTTCACTGTTCCTGATTGGCGCGGCCTTGATCTATGGCGTCACCGGCACGCTGAACATGGCTGACCTGGCGCTGAAAATCCCTCTGGTGCCTGAAGCGGATCGTGGCTTGCTGCATGCGGGCACGGCCATTTTGGCGGTGGCCTTTTTAGCCAAGGCCGGCATGTGGCCGCTGAACTTCTGGCTGGTGCCTGCCTATTCGTCGGCCAGTGCCCCGGTTGCGGCCCTGTTCGCGATCATGACCAAGGTCGGGATCTACACCGTGTTGCGCTTGTGGACCCTGCTGTTCTCCGGGCAAGCCGGGGCCTCGGCGTACTTTGCGGGCGACTGGCTGATCTATGGCGGTATGGCGACCATTGTCTGTGCCGGCATTGCCATCCTTGCCGCCCAGCGACTGGAGCGCATGGCCAGCCTGAGCATCCTGGTCTCCGCAGGCATCCTGTTGTCGGCAGTAGGTTTCGCCCAACCCAACCTGACCGCCGCCGCGCTGTTCTACCTGATCAGCTCGACCCTGGCCCTGAGTGCGCTCTTCCTGCTGGCCGAGCTGATCGAGCGTTCGCGCTCCTCGGCCGACCTGGTGCTCGAAGACGATGCGGAACCCCAGCCGAGCCTGACCGTCACTCCGCCGCCGCGTGGCAGCAACCTCGACGACGAACAAAAAGTGGTTGTGGGCCAGATCATTCCCTGGACCATGGCCTTTTTGGGGTTGAGCTTTATTGCCTGTGCCCTGCTGATTATCGGCATGCCGCCGCTGTCCGGGTTTATCGGCAAACTCAGCTTGCTCAACGCCCTGCTTAATCCGCTAGGCCTGGGCAATGCCACGGATACGCCGATTTCTACGGCGGCCTGGTGCCTGCTGGCGTTGTTGATTCTCTCGGGGCTAGCGTCTTTGATTGCCTTCTCACGCATGGGCATCCAGCGTTTCTGGACGCCCCTTGAGCGCCCGTCGCCCATCTTGCGCCGCATCGAATGCCTGCCCATCGTGTTACTGCTCGGGCTGTGTGTGCTGCTGACGTTCAAGGCCGAGCCGGTGTTGCGTTACACCCAGGCTGCTGCAGACACCCTCAATAACCCCGAGCGTTACGTGATGGCCGTTATCGGCACCCGCCCGGTTCCAAGCCCGCAGGCCAAGGCGGCCTCCATGCCACAGGTGCAGCCATGAAGCGTCTATTCCCTGCTCCCTGGCTGTCCCTCGCATTGTGGATGCTGTGGCTGTTGCTCAACCTGTCGCTGAGTGCTGGCAACCTGCTGCTAGGTGCGGCACTGGCCATTCTGGCGCCACTGATGTTCGCACCGTTGCGGCCGTTGCCTGTGCGCATTCGTCATCCGTGGGTGATCATCAAGCTGTTCTTTCTGGTGGGCCGCGATGTCGTGCTGTCCAACATTGCAGTGGCCTGGGGTGTACTGCGGGCTGGCAAAAATCCGCCACGCTCGCGGTTTGTCAAAATCCCCCTGGATTTGCGTGATGCCAACGGCCTTGCAGCCTTGTCGATGATCACCACCGTGGTGCCCGGCACCATCTGGTCGGAACTGGCGCTGGATCGCAGCGTGCTGTTGCTGCACGTGTTCGATCTGGATGACGATGCGAAGTTTATAGAGCACTTCAAAACTGCCTACGAACGCCCATTGATGGAGATCTTTGAATGAGTGCCCTGCTCTCCAATGCCATCTTGCTCAGCCTGTTTATCTTCAGCCTGGCAATGGTCCTGACCGTGATCCGCCTGTTCAAGGGCCCCTCGGCCCAGGACCGGGTTCTGGCACTGGACTATCTGTATATCCTGGCCATGTTGATGATGCTGGTGCTGGGCATCCGCTATGCCAGTGACACTTACTTTGAAGGCGCGCTGCTGATTGCCCTGTTTGGCTTTGTCGGTTCTTTTGCGCTGGCCAAATTCCTGCTGCGTGGCGAGGTGATCGAATGAATAGCGTCAGCGAGTTGTCGCTCTGGATCGAAATACCGGTGGCCCTGCTGCTGGTGCTCAGCAGCCTGTTTGCCTTGTGCGGGGCCATCGGCTTGTTGCGCCTCAAGGACTTCTTTCAGCGCATGCACCCCCCTGCTTTGGCTTCGACCATTGGTGCGTGGGGTGTGGCGCTGGCGTCGATCCTGTACTTTTCTGCGCTTAAATCGACCCCGGTGCTGCATGCCTGGCTGATGCCGATCCTGCTGTCCATCACCGTACCCGTGACCACCTTGCTGCTGGCCCGGACCTCGCTGTTTCGCAAGCGCATGGCGGGTGAAGATGTACCGGCGGAAGTCAGCAGCGGCGGGCGCAGCGAAAGCGGCAACTGAACAGCCAGACCTGTAGTCGCTGACGAGGCACGAGGCTGCGATAAGGGCCGAAGGACCTTCAAACGCCGGGGCCGCTGCGCAGCCCATCGCAGCCTCGTGCCTCGTCAGCGACTACAAATCGGTATCACATCCAGCCCAACCAGCTCCAGTACGTTGTGGCGAACAGCAGCATCAGCAAGTACCCCACTGCAGTCACGATCAACCCGACCTTGGCAAACTGTTTGGCCGTAAAGGTTTGCGTGCCCAGGCACACCATGTTCTGCGGCGCGTTGATCGGCAGGATAAACCCGTAGCTGACCACAAAGCCCAACAACATGGTCATGCCGAGGCGGTTGAATTCACCCGGCAAGGTTTGCAGCACCGCAATCAAAATCGGCAATAGTGCCGAGGTGAGCGCGGTGGCACTGGCAAAGCCCAAGTGAATCAAGATCAGGAAAGCCCCCAAAATCGCAAAAATCCCCACCGGACCGACCTGATCCAGACCGGTATTGGCCACCACCTGCGTGCCCAGCCATTGCCCGGCCTGGGTGGTCAGCAGCGCGGTCCCCAGGCTGATCCCGACCCCGAACACGATCACCGTGCCCCACGGGATACGTGACTGCACATCTTTCCAGGTCATGACGCCAAATCGCGGCAACAGCAAAAACACCAGCCCGGCATAAGTGGTCGAGGTGGTGTCAAAACTGTGGAGTTTGCCTTCAGTGGCCCACGCCAGCAGCAATGCTATCGACACACCCATCAGGCGTTTCTGCGGCCCGGTCATGGGGCCCAGTTCTGCCAGTGACTTTTCGACCGCCTCCTTGCCGCCGGGAATGCTGTCGCTTTCCGGTGGCAGCAGTTTAAGCACCACAAACAGCAACACGGCCGACATGATGATGGCCCACGGCGCACCGGCGATCAGCCAGTCGAGCCAGTTCACCCGCGCCCCGAGCATTTTGTCCATAAAGCCCACGGTCAGCAGGTTTTGCGCGGCCGCCGTTTGAATGCCTACGTTCCAGATACTGGTGCCCTGGGCCACGACAATCATGATCCCGGCTGCAATGTTGGAGCGTTTGTCCACGCCAAACGCCAGGATCACCCCCATCATGATTGGCACCACGCACGCACTGCGGGCCGTGGCGCTGGGCACCACCAAGCTGAGCAAGATGGTGACGGCAATTGCCCCCAGCAAAATGCGCCGGGTGCTGGTGCCGATGCGCGACAGGGTCACCAGGGCAATGCGCCGGTCCAGGCCGGTGTGAGTCATGGCCGCGGCGATAAACAACGCACCCGCTACCAACGCCAGGGCGGCATTGGAAAACCCGGTCAGGGCCATGGTGATACCGGCCGATGTGCCGTAAAGCTTTGACGGATCTGCCAGGGTCGGCGCCATGCCGATCAAAAACGCCATCAAGGACGTAATCATGATGGCGCTGGCTTCGTACGACACCGCTTCGGTGATCCATACCACCACTGCAAATGCCAGAATCGCCAGCATGCGATGACCCGCCACCGGCAAGTCGGCAGGCAATGGCAACAGCAAAATGCCGATCATCACCAGGACCGCAATCACCAGGCCTATGGGGAGTTTCGCTTTTGCCGTAGCAGGCGTCGGGGTGGTTGCAGGCGCATTCATGGCCAGTTCCTTATGCTTGAAAACCCGTGGAGCATAGGCCAGGAACAAGCGATGGGCCTTGATGCCTGTCAAGGCCCAGGGTAGGTAACCTTGTAGCAGCTGCCGAAGGAACGAGGCTGCGTCCGATTGCGAAGCAATCGCAAACCCGAAACATCAGGTCTGCCTGACACAAGGATGAGTCCGACTTTACGACGGCTTCGCCGCCGGACGCAGCCTCGTTCCTTCGGCAGCTGCTACGAATACTTCCTGCACACGTTACTGGATCTTGTAGTGAAAGGTATTGCGCACCCCCGGTACGGTCACGGCCTGACCATCGACCATCCGAGGTTGATAACGGAAGGTCGCCGCCGCCACCAGTGACGGCCGGATAAACGCGGGATGGCAGTTGCCCACCACTTTGGGGTTGTCGACCTTGCCTTGCGGGGTCACCGAATACTCCACCGTGCAATCACCCTCAATGCCCTTGTCCAGTGCCCGCTGCGGGTAATCCGGGGCTTGCTTGCTGATGGGCAGGTATTGGCGCACATCCGCTGCCGCTGCCGCCTGTTGCGCTCGCCTGGCGTTATCTGCTGCCACACGGGCCTGCTGCGCCGAAGCTTCGGCCAGCGCTCGCTGGCGCTGAACCTCAACCTGCGCGGCTTTTTGTTGCTCCACTTGCGCCTGTTTCTGCTCCTCCACACGTTTGCGCGCAAGCGCCGCCTGTTCCAGTTTGCGCGCCTGTAACTGCGGGTCCACTTTAGGCTTTACCACCTCGGGTTTAGCCTCAACCACGGGCGCAGGCGCTACCACCGGCAGAGGTTCAGGCGCAGGGGGTGCCGCGAGCGGTTCGGCGGGCAACATCACCAGCCGGGTTTTGAGCGTCGACTGCGCAGGCTCTGGCATTGATTGCTCCATGCTCCAGCCCAGCACCAGAAAAGCCACCACGGCGCTGTGCAGGGCAACGCTCACCACCACGGCCTGGCTGTTGTGCCACAGCCGGGTCCAAGGCAACGGCTGCGCGTGCGCCAGCGCTCCGTGCATCAAGGTGCCAGTCATTGCGGGGCCTCGGTCACCAGCCCCAGGTGAGTGACGCCGCCCTGCTGCAAAGCCGCCATGGCTTTGACCACACTGCCATAGCCCGCTTCATTGTCGGCGTGGATATACACCTGGGTGTCGCTGTCTTGCGCCACCACCTGCCCGACCTTGGCCTGCAACTCTTCAAGGCTGACGGCACTGTCGGTCTGGTTTTTGGTGTCCAGTTCGCTGCCCAGATTCCAGTAGTAACCGCCCTCGGCCTTGACCGACAGCGTCAGGATTTTTTGCTGACTGTCATTAACCAAGGCTTCGCTGGCGACTTTAGGCAGTTCGATTTTCACCCCCTGGGTCAGCATCGGCGCAGTCACCATAAAGATCACCAACAGCACCAGCATCACGTCGATGTAAGGCACTACGTTCATTTCGGCCTTGGGCCCGTGTTTGCGCTGTGGTCGAGCAAGCATGTTCAAACTCCCTTTCAAGCGACGGCAGACATGTTCCGCGAACCGGCATGCAGGTTGCGGTACAAGCGCATCTGCACTTCGTTGCCCAGGCTGTAATAACGGGTCAGAAGGGTCTGGCCACGGGCCGAGAAGCGGTTATAGGCAATCACCGCCGGGATCGCGGCAAACAGGCCAATGGCGGTTGCGATCAAGGCTTCGGCAATGCCCGGGGCCACAGTGGACAGGGTCGCCTGCTGCACCTGGGACAGACCGATAAAGGAATTCATGATCCCCCACACGGTGCCGAACAAGCCGATGTAGGGGCTGACCGAACCCACGGTGGCCAAAAACTGCAGGCCTTTTTCCAGACGGATTTCCTGCTCGCTGATGGCCACATACAGCGCCCGTTCAACTCCTTGCATCACGCCTTCGGCATCCACCGAGGGTTGCTGCTTGAGCTGGGCGTACTCCGTGTAAGCGGCGACAAATACCTGCTCGGCACCGGCGTCTTCATGACTGGCATCGCGGCTTTCACGGTACAGCGCATTCAGCTCGCCCTGAGCCCGGAGCCGCTGCGCAAAATTGTCCATGTCGCGCTCGCTGCGACGCAAAATGGCGCTGCGTCGCACAATCAAAAACCAGCTCAACAGCGAGGCCAGCAGCAGGGTCAGCATCACGCCTTTGACCAGCAGACTCGCGTCGCTGATCAGGCCCCATATCGTCATGTGTTCCATGGTTGCGTACATGTTGTTACTCCATTGATCCGCGATTGAGGGATTGAAAAGCATTCAGATGACCGGGTTATGGCAAGTGCAACGCCTTGGCCACCTCGCTCCAGGGGATGTACTTGAAGTTTTGCGCTTGCTCGGGCATGCGTTTGCGACCGTCCTGCACCACCAGCATGCCTTTGCTCCAGGGGCCACCGAGATTGGCCGACGTCACCTCCAGCCCATCGGTCTCTGACGCGCCATCAATCCCCGCTGCGGCATTCACCCCCACCCGAAAAGCGCCACGCACGGCGTAAGGTGGCTCGGCATCGACCACCACATAGCTGTCGTTGCTCTGGCTGGAGATCACCAGGTAGTTGTCTTTTTCGGTTTGATACAGCCCCATGCCCTCGATGTCGTCATGCACCTGCTCACCCACCTTGATCACGCTGGTAAGCGTTGCCGGCTGGTCAGGACGGGCATCCACCGCCCATACCGCCACGTCTTCTTCCCCGAGAAACAGGCGCTGGCCGCGGTCATCCGCCACACAGCCTTCAGGCTGGGTCTGCACCTTGAACTGGCGCACCAGTTCGCCCTCGACCTTGTTGCCCTTGGCAAACAAGCGGTGCTGCACAAAGGTGCCGTCCTTGTCGTTGGCAAAGCTGTAGATCTCGCCCGACGGCGCCTTGAACAGGCACAGGCCGTAGATATCTGAAACCGGTGTGGCGATCTCGCCCGCCTCCTGCACCTCACCCGTGGTGCGATCAATGCTGAATAGGCTCAGGCTGTTGTGATCGCGATTGGTCGCCACGGCCAGATCCACAGTGCGCCCGCCCAGCTCGAAGCCCGGGCGCACATCGACGTTGTTAAGCCGCCCAACCGGCAAATGCTGCACGCGCTTGCCCTGAAGGTCGTACACCTCAAGCCCCTGCTGCTTATTGGTGCCCAGTACACGGCTCAGGGCCGGCGCCTGCGGGTGAACCCAAATCGCCGGGTCATCCGCCGCGTCGCCCTGGCTCATCACCACCTCGGTTTGCACCGCAGGTTTTACGCTGGCCAATACCAGCGGCACATTCACCGCACTGGCCTGCCAGCCCAGAAGGCCTTCGAACAGTCTGTTGCTGGCGCCGTCCTGCACCAGCAGTTGCAGGCCCTGGGGTGTTTGGCGCAGCGCCAGATGCTCAGGCTCGACCACTCCAGCCAGCGCCAGGCTGGCCACAGGCGACCAACGCTTGCCCTGCTGCTGATACAGATTCAGCTGCGCCGCTTCGGGATCAAGCCCGAGCATCCCGCCCGGTACCAGTGCCATTGCTCCGGCACTTTTTTTCACATTGCCGAAGGGCTCGACCATCGCCACCGGGACGCGCTCAACGTCAGCTTCGGCGTGCGCCGGGTAAGCCCACCAGCCGACATTTTCTTCGTTGACGAACACGTTCTGTGCGGCATCGTCCACCTGACAGAACTTCGCTTGCGGCGGCAACGGCAAACTGCGCACCCGTAGCGGTGAAGCCAAGCGCTGGCTGTCCGCAGCTACCAGCCACTGCTCGCCCTTGCCTTCTTCGCCCACGGTGAACAGGTAAATGTTGCTCGCGTCATCCTGGTACAGGCACACCCCCTCAACCGAATAGTCACGGGCGGGCAAGTACGTCGGGGCTTGCCATTGATGGGTCTTGGGGTCGAGGCTAAACAGCGCCACTTGCTGTTTGTCCTTGTCGTTGCTGGCTACCAGGACCTGATCCCCCAGCGCACGGCTGTCCAGGCCGGCAAACACCCCGGGCACCCGGCTCAAGGTTTTGCCCTGTTTATCGAGCAACAACAAACCTTCGCGCTTGCTCACGGCCAGGCGTTCGTCGCCCGTCCCGTTTGGCAAGTAACTCAACGCCTGGGCCTTGCTGGTGGACCATTGCTGCAATGCCGGAGCGGCGACTTCAGTGGCCGCCTGCACGCTCCCTGCGGTCAGGCACACCAGCAAGGGCAGTAGTCGGGGTTTGCGTTTAAACATGAGTGATCAATCCTGAATGCTGTTCAAAAAAAGCACGGTCTTTCAGTGGGAGCGAGCCTGCTCGCGATGGCCTCGGCATCGCTTACGACCTTCGCGAGCAGGCTCGCTCCCACAAGAGGCTGCGGACGTTTAGAAATGGGTGAAGGTCAGGCCCACGGAGTAGGTCGGGCCGTATTCTTCGTACTGGTTGTTGTAGCGACTGTTGCCGCTGTAGACGAAGTACGGCTGGTCCGTCAGGTTCTGGGCGTCGAACTTGATTTGCAGGTTTTTGGTCAGCGAATAGCGGGCGCTGAAGTCCACAAAAGTCTGGGCATCGACATGGGTGTCATGGGCTTTGTCGTTGACTCCCGCCAACTCGTAGAGGTAGTCCGACTTGTAGTTGGCGGACAGGCGCAGGCTCAGCTTGTCGTCTTCCCAGCCCAGCATCAGGTTGCCGACGGTGTTGGACTGATTCGGCAAATCGATGTCGCGCTTGAGGGTTGCCCCGGTTGCCGCATCGACGCCCTTGATGCTCGCACTGGAGCGGCTGAACGTGCTGTTAGCACCCAGGATCACGCCGTTCCAGGGCGCTGGCAGCCAGTCGAATTTTTGCGAATAGGCCAGTTCCAGTCCGTAGAGTTTGGCGCTGTCGCCGTTGGCATAACTGTGGGCTTCAGTGAAGTCGACCCACTCGCCACTGCCGGCCAGGTCGTTGTTGTAGACGAAGTTCTTGATGTCTTTGTAGAAGAGGAACGCCGACACCGTGCCCGCCTGCCCCATGAAGTGCTCGATGCCCAGGTCGAAGTTGCTCGACTCCAGCGGTTTGAGATTAGGGTTGCCGAACTCGGCCTTGTCATCTTCGATCACAAAACCCGGGGCCAGTTGACCAAAGGTCGGGCGCACCACAGCGTTGGTCCAGGCCGCACGCACCTGGGTGTTTTTCGCCAATTGATAACGCGCATGCAGGCCGGGCAACCAGTGATGGTAATCACGCCGGGTGTCCTGATCTTCGAAAACGCCATTGCGCACGCCCGTGCCCTTGGCTTCGAACTCGGTGCCCTCGTAGCGCATGCCGGCAATGAAGCGCCAGTCATCGATATCGACGGTGTTCATCAGGTAGGCCGCGTTGATGTCTTCGCGCATGGTGAAGTCATTGGCCCGCGAGTCTTGCTCGTTATAGAAGTCGTCGCGGTTCAATCCGCCGATCAGATCCTTGATCGCACCCCCGCTGATGCCCGGGCCGAACCGCCCAAGGTTGTAGTGCAGGTTGCCCTTGTTGAACTGCTCGAGGTTGAGCTGTTCGTCACTGAAGCCCAGATCCGAAAAGTCCTTGTACGTCCAGGCATTGAGGTCGTTGTCCTTGTTGCGCCGACTGACCTTGCCGCCGAATTTGACCTGGGAGGCATAACCCTGCACGTCGTAGTCACGGGCCAGGTCCAGGCGGATATTTTTCTCGGTGTCCTTGGTGTGCTGCTCTTGCCAGTCCACCTTGTCGAGGCTGAAGTTGGCCGGGTCATAGAAGCCTGCGCCGATGATGGGGCGCGGTTTTTCGGTGTCGTAGAAACCACCGTTACCGATGCTCGAATCACCTTTGAAGGTCGCCCCGGCAATGCCTCCCGGGTTGTCTTCGCTGGACTCGCTGTAACCGGCCTGCCCACTGAGGGTCCACAGGCCCATCATGCGTTCGCCGCCGAACACGTAAGACTGGATTTCCTGGGTTTCCTCGCGCTGTTTAAGCTTGCGCTTGGTCTTGGTTTTACCCACCTCGCCCTCGGCCTGGGGATCGGAAAACTCAAAGCTGGTGGAGTTGCGGGTTTCGTTGTCCTCGAAGCGGCTGTACAGCGTGCGCAGGTACAGGCTGGTGTCGTCGTCGGGCTTGTAGTCAAAGTTCAGACCGCCACCGGTGCGTTCGCGGCTGATTTCATAGACCCGCTGCTCGAAGCTGTTCAGGCGCGCGCCGTCACTGAAGTCCCAGTCGCCCCCGGTCTCTACGTTGTCAGAGCGAAAATCGCGCTTGTTCCAGCTCAATGCGGCCGCGACACCAAAGTTGTCGACACCGTCGCCGAGACTGAAACGATCACTGATGGCGCCAGACACCTTGGGGCTGGTCTGATGGCTGTTCTTGTTGTAACCGGCCTCAGTGCTGCCCGTATAAAACAGACCTTTGTGGTCGAACGCGGACAAGCTCTCGACATCGACCGTGCCACCCAGTGAGTTGGCATCCATGTCCGGTGTCAGGGTCTTGATCACCGACAGCGACTGCACCAGTTCCGACGGCAAAACGTCCAGGGCCACGGCGCGGCGGGCGCTCTCCGGCGACGGCACCAGCGTGCCGTTGATGGTCACGCTGTTCAGGTCAGGCCCCAGGCCCCGTACGCTGACAAAACGACCTTCGCCCTGATCGCGCTCAATACTGATACCTGGCAAGCGCTGTACCGCCTCGGCGACGTTAGCGTCCGGCAACTGCGCCACGCCATCGGCATGCACCACGCTCTCGATGTTGTCCGAACTGCGCTGTTGCTTGAGCGCCTTGTCCAGGCTGACGGCCTGCCCGACCACTTCTACGTGTTCGGTGGCGCCAATGGTCGATGCCTCAGCGGCGCTCAGGCGCTCACTGGCGATTGCCAGGGCCAATGCACTGACGGTAAAGCCGACCCACTGCGCCTTGCTGCGAGACTTGTACATGTTTGTCCTCCCCCAAAATCGCACTTCAGGCCGGGCAAATGGCCCGACAACTTGGGAGCGAACGCTAGGGTTGGTGGATGACAACGCTGTGACAGTGTTTGGCTGAAACCCCGAAACAGAGCCTTTTGAGCGGCACTTTGAAGGCAATTGAGCTGATATGACCCGCGTCAGCTACCCCGCACCCTGTGGGAGCGGGCTTGCTCGCGATAGCATCAACACGGTGCAACTGAGCCACCCCGTCGCCTGCATCGCGAGCAAGCCCGCTCCCACGGTCAAACAGGTGAATGTTCAAGGTTTTTGCACAAGACACCTGAGCTGATTCGACCCGCACAACCCGTCACACAGCTGTCACACACCTCTGTTTTGCTGACCGGCAATACGTTTTGGTAGAACTGTGATGACTTGGCTCAACGTCCTTAAACACCATCGCTACAAGCTCGGCTTGCTGCTGTTGGCGGCCAATATGGCCGTGTGGCTGAACCTGGCTTTCGGCACGCCCAAGGCCTTCAGCGAATGGCATTGGCTGGACATCGTCGGTGAAGGGGGCACGGCTCTGTTTATGCTGTTCTGGCTGGGGCTGGTGCTTAAAAGCCGACCCACCGGACGGGTCACCAACTACCTGGCCAGCGGTTTGTGCTTTATGTTTTTCTCCTGGTGGCTGGACGTGCTGGATGAGTTCATTCGCCTGCCCAAACACATCGGCTGGGATCACTGGCTGGAATCGGGGCCGATGCCCATCGGCATGATTTTGCTGACCATCGGACTGTTCCACTGGCACCGTGAACAACAGGCGATCAACCAGCACATGGAGAAGCGCGAACGGGTGTTTCGCGAGCATCGGCTGTTCGACAAACTGACCCCCCTGGGCGGCGCCGAATACCTCAAGCGCCAGGTCAGCGACTGCCTTGCGCAAAGCCTTGAGCAGCAACAACCGCTGTCACTTCTGGCGCTGGATATCGACGATTTTGCCTCGATCAATCAGCACTACGGCCACCCCGAAGGTGATGCCGTGCTTCAAGCCCTCAGCCAACTGCTCCTGCTCAACCTGCGCCGCCACGATCTGCTCTGCCGACTGGCCGGCGACCGCTTTGTCGTGCTGCTGCCCGGTACGGGTGAAAGTCAGGCCCGATTGCTGGCCCTGGAACTGCAACAGGCAGTTCAAAGCCTGGCCCACAAAACCCGCCAGCATGGTGAACGGGTGTATTTGTCAGCCAGTACGGCGGTGGTGATGGCGCTCGATGAGGCACCCGATGAGTTGCTCAAGCGGCTGAATCTGGCACTGGTTCGAGCCAAGCCGCCACGGAGCAAACGCGCATGACGCGCCACACTCACTGGTACGAATCTGACAGCCGTTTTATTGTCGGCCATTACCAACCTGCCACCCTGATTGATCTGGCGTTGTCACGAGACATCGACAGTCATCGCTTGCTGCGCGGCACCGGGTTGTTTTACGACGATATTGTGGCCGGCCACACCCGTCTCAGCCCACAGCAATGCTTCGGCCTGATTGCCAACGCCCAGCGCTTGCTCGAAGCCGATGACAGCAGTTTTCTGTTTGGCCAACGCCTGTGGCCGGGGCACTACGGCCCGGCCAGTCACGCCCTGCAGCAGGCGCAAAATCTGCATCAGGCACTGGAAACCCTGATCCATCACCGCGCCCTGCTCAGCCCTTTGCTGACGCCACGCCTGTTGCTGGACGACAAGTACGCCTACGTGTACTGGCTCGACAGTTGCGGTGCCGGGGAGCAATTGCGTTTTGTGCTGGAAGCCAGCATGACGGCGCTGAAGGCCATGAGCCAATGGCTCAGCGGTGAGCGCCTGCCGTGGGAGTGCAGCTTCAACCATCCGCAGCCACGTTATGTGGAGCAGTACTGGGTGCATCTGGGTGAAAACACTCAGTTTGGTTGTCAGCTGGACATGATGCGCCTGCCCCGCGAATACCTGACCCGGCCCTGGCCCAACGCTTCGGCCATTGCCCGGCAGGTGGCGTACCAGCAGGCGCAGGAGCAGTTGCTCAGCCTGGGGTTCAGCACCAGCCTGCTTGACCGGCTGTATGTGTACTTGCGCAACAATGCGCAACACGCCCCCAGTCTTGAGCAGGCGGCGCAGCACTTTTCAATGAGCCAGGCCACCCTCAAGCGCAAACTGAACAAACACGGCACGCACTTTCAGGCCCAGCAGGATCAAGCGCGCAAACACATGGCGCTGTACCTGTATCAGTTCAAGGGGCTGAGCCACGAAGCCGTGGCCGAGTACCTCAACTTCAGCGACCCGGCAAACTTTCGCCGTGCCCTGAAACGCTGGACGGGATGCACCCCTAACCTGATCCGACAGTTTTTGGCGTTGTAATCCCACGCATGGGCTCAAACTCAAAACCCTGCGCAACTCACAACTGATACTCAAATGCTGTAGAAATTTGGTTACTGGCCAAAGCCCCCTTTGGGAGCGAGCCTGCTCGCGATTCATGCGCCGCGGTGGGTCCGAACAATCACTGTGCTGCCTTCGCGAACGGGCTCGCTCCCACAAGGGCGCTTTAGTGAGCCCCAAGAAGCTCACACAATCCGGCGAGCAGGCTCGCTCCTACGCGGCTTACCCCGCCAGCTCACGCAACTTGGTCAACTCTTCAGCGCCCAGCGGGATGCCTTCGTCCAATGATTTCGCACGCTCGATAAAGCGGCGATCGCCGGGCATGCGCTCAAGGCCCACGGCGTGCATCTGACGCACCAGTTCTGCGCTGCGCTGGGCAAAACTGTTGCCGCCGGATTTACTCGGGTCGATCACGATCAGCAATTGACCGGTCCACGGAGTTTGCGCACCGGGGTGCTTGGACCAGTCGAACTCAAACGAGAAATTACCTCCGGTCAGGGCCGCTGCCAGCAACTCGACCATCATCGAGAGCGCCGAGCCCTTGTGCCCGCCAAATGGCAGCAAGGCACCGCCGTCGAGAATGGCTTTAGGGTCTTCAGTCGGCTCACCCTGTTTGTCCACCCCCATACCGGCAGGCAGCTGATGGCCCTTGCGAGCGGCAATTTGCACATCGCCGTGGGCAATGGCGCTGGTCGCCAGATCGAATACGATCGGATGACCCTCGGCACGGGGCGCCGCAAAGGCAATCGGGTTGGTGCCAAACAGGGGCTTTTGCGCACCGTGGGGCACCACGCAGGTCATGCTGTTGACCACGCTCAACGCCACCAGGCCTTCTTCGGCAAACGGCTCCACGTCCGGCCAAAGCGCAGCAAAGTGGTGGGAGTTACGAATCGCCAGTACTGCTATCCCGGCACTGCGGGCTTTTTCGACCAGCAATTGACGGGCGGCTGCCAACGCAGGTTGGGCAAAGCCACCGGCCGCGTCCACCCGGATAAAACCCGAGGCAACATCCTCCACGACGGGAACAGCCTGGCCATCAACCCAGCTACTGGCCAGCGAAGACAGGTAGCCCGGAATGCGGAACACACCGTGGCTGTACGAGCCGTCGCGCTGAGCCCGGGCGCAGTTGTCAGCCAATACCTGAGCCACCGCTTGCGAGGTGCCGTGACGTTCAAAAATTTTTTGCAGCAAGGCGGTCAATTCAGCGAGGGAAAGCGACTGGGTGGAGGTGACGGGCTGGGACATTCTGGCGCTCCAATCTGATTATTTTTGTCTGTGGCAAACTATCCTTGGGTGACAGTTCTCTGTCAATTGTTGACTTAATGACAGAAAACATTCACTTTCTGCAACGCGCTGAAATAAAAACAGGAAGCAGTCGTGAGCCAGCCGATTAAACAACGCCTTGAAAGCAGTCTGTCAACCGCCGCACCTTCGGGTCGGGCGATTGCCAGCTATATGCTGGCCAATTTGTACGAGCTGCCCTTTCAGACCGCCGCTGACATCGCCAGCAAACTGGGGGTCAGCGAATCCAGTGTCGGGCGCTTTTGCCGCTCCCTGGGCTACAGCCATTTCAAGGATTTGAAAAACGATCTCAAGGACGACCTGGGCGATGGCCCGTGGCTGGTCGGTGATCGCCTGCAAGAATTCCGCCAGCAATCGAGCCAGAGCCCGCAGGCATTGCCGCGCAGTTTTGAGCTTGAAGTCGGTGCGCTGGTCAAGGTCTATGAATACAGCCTTACGCCTGAGTGGCGTGCCGTCAGTCAGCGCCTGGCCACGCGGCGCAAGGTGTTTGTGGCAGGGTTCCAGACCGAGCGCGGGATCGCCGCCTCCATGGTGCATTTGCTGCAATACCTGCGCGATGGCGTGCAACTGGTCGACGGTGCCGCCGGGCATTACGCCGACGTGCTGCTATGCCCTGCACAAGACTGCGCGCTGGTGGTGTTTGAAGCCAGACGCTACTCGCGCCATGCCCAGCTGTTGTGCCGCAAGGCACGTGAAGCAGGGATTGAGGTCACGCTCATCACCGATACCTTCTGCGACTGGGCTGACCAGAGCGCTAATGAAGTGTTTCGCGTGCCCACCGAATTCAACCTGTTCTGGGAGTCCACCTCGGCAATGCTGTCGCTGGTGCATCTGCTGATCAATGAAGTGTGCAAACAACTGGGGCCGGACGTTGAGAAGCGTCTTGAGGCAACCGCGGCCTTACACAATGAGTTCGTGGGCTACACATCCTCACCCGGATCAAAACAATAAAACGAGGTGCTAGATGAAATACGTCATTCGCTTTGCAAGTGCATGTGCACTCGTGGCCGCCGTTGCAGCCAACGCGCACGCCGACACGCTGACTATCGCCACCGAAGGCGCCTACCCTCCATTCAACACCACCAACTCCGACGGCACGGTATCGGGCTTTGACGTCGACATCACCAATGCCCTGTGCGAACGCATGAACGCGCAGTGCAAGATCGTTGCCCAGGACTGGGACGGCATAATTCCGGGGCTGATGGCGAAAAAGTACGATGCCATCGTGGCGTCGATGATCGTGACCGATGAACGCAAAAAGAAAATTGCGTTTACCAATCACTACTACCGCACCCCGCTGTCGATCGCCGTACCCAAAGACTCTGACATCACCGATGCCCAGATCAACTTCAAGGGCCGCACCATCGGTGCCCAGGGCGCAGCGACCCAAGGTATCTACGCCGAAGATCACTACGAGAAAGCCGGCGCCAAACTCAACCTGTACCCGACGCTTGATGAAGCCAACGCCGAACTGAAAAACGGCCGCGTCGATGCCGTCATTGCCGACAAGTTCCCGCTGCTGGAATGGATCAACAAGGCCAGCGACGACTGCTGCAAGATCATCGGTGACGTCAATGGCACCAATGCCGATGCGGCCATTGCCGTGCGCCAGGACGACAACGCCCTGCGCGAGCGCTTCAACAAGGCGCTGGATGAAATCGTGGCTGATGGCACTTATAAAAAGATCTCCAGCAAGTACTTCGACTTCGACATTTACTGAGTCGCCCGCCCTCGTTTGAGGGCTTCCCTGCCAATGACCCTGCCCTGCGCACTTAAGGTGCGCAGCGGCTGAATTTCGGCCCAATTTTGCCCGGGGATTCGAGCATGCTCGATCAACTCTCACTTCTTTCTTTCGCCAGTGGCGGCTGGGGCTCGGCTTTGCTCGCAGGCGCCATGGTGACCATTGCCCTGGCCTTGAGCTGCCTGCCTATCGGTTTACCTCTGGGCCTGGCCGTGGCGGTAGCGGCACGCTCTAAAAACCGCTGGGTGCGGGCGTGGGCAACCACGTTCTCCACCGTATTCCGTGGCTTGCCGGAACTGCTGACGCTGCTGATCATTTACTACGGTTGCCAGATCGCCGCGCAAAAGATCCTCGCCATGATGGGCTACGACGCACAGGTCACGATCAATACCTTCGTGGCCGCGATGGTCGCCTTCAGCCTTGTGTTTGCCGCCTTCTCCAGCGAGATCTGGCTGGGTGCGTTCAAAACCATCCCCAAAGGCCAGTTCGAAGCCGCCTCGGCTCTGGGCCTGAGCAAATTCACCACCTTTCGCAAGGTCGTGCTGCCACAACTGGCACGCATCGCCCTGCCCGGCCTGTCCAACAACTGGCTGTCACTGCTCAAGGACACCTCGCTGGTGTCGACCATTTCCCTGGTGGACTTGATGCGCCAGACCAACCTGGCGGTCAGCGTCACCAAAGACCCGATGCTGTTCTACAGCGTCGCGTGCCTGGGCTATCTGTTTTTCTCGGCGATTTCCGGGCGGCTGTTTGCCTTCCTTGAACGCTACTTCAGCCGCCATCAACGGAGCGCGCAGCCATGAGTCTGGCGGATCTGCAAAACATGTTTCTCAACCCCGACCTGCTTGAACGCTACGGCCCGCGCTTTATCGACGGGCTGCTGGTGACGGGCAAGCTGGTGGCGATTTCGTTCACCCTCGGCGCCCTGCTCGGCTTGCTGATTGCCCTGGGCCGTCTGTCCAGCAACCGCTTTTTGCGCAGCTTTACCGGCGCCTACGTGTACTTCTTCCGGGGCTCGCCGCTGCTGGCACAACTGTTTTTGCTGTACTACGGTCTCGGCTCGTTCAAGGGCTTCTGGCAAGACGTGGGTTTGTGGTGGTTTTTCCGCGATGCCTGGTTCTGCACGCTGCTGGCCTTCACCCTTAACACGGCGGCGTATCAGGCCGAGATCCTGCGTGGCAGCATCTTGTCCGTGGCCCAGGGCCAGCGTGAAGCCTGCAAGGCGCTGAACTTGTCGCGCTGGACCGCCTTTCGCAAGATCGTGCTGCCGCAATCGCTGCTGGTCGCCATCGGCCCGTTGGGCAATGAGCTGATCCTGATGATCAAGGCCAGTGCCATTGCGTCGCTGGTGACCATTTACGACTTGATGGGCGTCACCAAAATGGCGTTCTCGCGCAGCTTCGACTTCCAGGTGTACCTGTGGGCCGCCGTGCTGTATCTGCTGATCGTGGAAGTGGTACGACGCAGTCTGAAGCTGATCGAAGGCCGTCTCGGCCGCCATTTGCAGTAAGCCCATTGTTCGGGCTGCGAACACGGCCCCCCGTTTTAAGGATTTGTTTATGCACTGCGACACTATCGTTCTGGGAGCCGGCATCGTCGGCGTCAGTACCGCGTTGCAACTCCAGGCCCGCGGGCGCAGCGTTGTGCTGCTCGACCGCGCAACGCCCGGCAGCGGCACCAGCCACGGCAATGCCGGGCTGATCGAGCGCGCCAGCGTGATCCCTTACTCGTTCCCCCGTGAAATTTCGCGTTTGCTGCGCTATGGCCTCAATCAGCAATCCGATGTGCGCTACAGCCTCAAGCACCTGCCAAAGGCCGGGCCGTGGCTGTTGAAATACTGGCAGCAGTCCGGCCCCAAGGAACTGGCCAAGGCCACCCGGGCCATGCTGCCGCTGATTGAAAAATGCGTGAGTGAGCACGACCTGCTGGCCGAGCCTGCGGGCGTGACTGAACTGATCGACGACAGCGGCTGGATCGAGGTGTATCGCACCCCGGCCGATTTCGACAAAGCCCAGCGCGACGCCGCGGCCTTGAGCGAATACAAGCTCAACTACCGCGTGCTCGGCGAGCAGCAAGTGCACGCTCTGGAGCCGGGCCTGCACACCGATGTCATCGGCGGCATTCACTGGCTGGACCCCAAGACCGTGAGCGATCCCGGCGGCTTGACCCGTGGTTACGCCGAACTGTTCATCAAGCGCGGCGGCACGTTCGTGACCGGTAATGCCACCAGCCTGCGGGCAACGGCCGGACAGTGGCAGGTCGAAAGCCAAAAAGGCCTGATTGTCGGCAATGAAGTGGTGGTAGCACTCGGGCCACAAGCACGAGAAATTTTCGAACCCCTGGGCTATCGCATCCCCCTGGCAATCAAGCGCGGCTACCACATGCATTACGCGGCCAAGGACGGTCAGACCATGCAGCACCCGATTCTCGATTCGGTGGGCGGCTATGTGCTGGCGCCGATGGTTGGGGGTATCCGCCTGACCACAGGTATCGAGTTCGCTGACAGCGATGACCCGATCAACGAAATCCAGTTGCGCCGCTGCGAAGAGCGGGCCCAGCGCCTGTATCCGCTGGGCAAGCGGGTCGATGCCGAGCCCTGGCTCGGCCGCCGCCCTTGCCTGCCGGACATGTGCCCGGTCATCGGCCCGGGCAGTCGCCACAAGGGCCTGTGGTTCAACTTTGGCCACGCCCACCACGGCCTGACCCTGGGTCCGGTCAGCGGTCGCCTGCTGGCCGAGATGATGACCGGCGAAACACCTTTCACCGACCCTGCGCCCTACAGCGCCGAGCGTTTTCACTGATCACTGGAGACACACCATGCACGCACAACCTGCTTACGTTCACCCTGTGTCGCCAGTCACTGACACCCGCAAGGTAGTGGTGGATATCGCCGGACTGAACAAGTACTACAGCGCCTTTCACGTACTCAAGGGCATCGACCTGAAAGTCCGCGAAGGAGAACGCATCGTGCTGTGCGGCCCGTCCGGCTCCGGCAAATCGACCTTGATCCGCTGCATCAACCGCCTGGAAATCGCCGAACAGGGTCGCATCCTGATCAACGATACCGACCTGTCCCTGCCCACCCGTGAAGCGAGCAAGGTGCGCAGCGAAATCGGCATGGTGTTTCAACACTTCAACCTGTTCCCGCACATGAGCGTGATCGATAACTGCATCCTGGCGCCGATGTCGGTGCGCGGTTTGTCGCGCAAGAAGGCGATCGAACTGGCGCAGCATTTTTTGACCAAGGTCGGGATTGCCAGTCAGGCGGACAAATACCCGAGCCAGTTGTCGGGTGGCCAGCAGCAACGCGTCGCAATCGCCCGTGCGCTGTGCATGGAGCCAAAAATCATGCTGTTCGATGAGCCCACGTCGGCGCTGGACCCGGAAATGGTCAGTGAAGTGCTGGACGTGATGGTCAATCTGGCAGGCAGCGGCATGACGATGCTGTGCGTGACCCACGAAATGGGCTTTGCCCGTCAGGTGGCCGAGCGGGTGTTGTTTCTGGATGGCGGAATGGTGATCGAGGACTCGCCACCTGAAGAGTTCTTCAACGCGCCGAAAAGCCCGCGGGCCAAGGCGTTTTTAGCGCAGATCGTGCACTAGACACCACCCTGTGGGAGCGGGCTTGCTCGCGATCAAGGCGCCGCGGTATTGAAGTTGAACCGCGTCGATCCAATCGCGAGCAAGCCCGCTCCCACAAAGGGCCCAGGCGGGAGCCTAGAGCTGCGCCGCCAATCTTGACCCCTGATTAATCGCACGCTTGGCATCCAGTTCGGCTGCCACGTCGGCACCACCAATCAAATGCACGCTCTGCCCGGCAGCGACCAGACCGTCCTGCAACTCTCGCAGCGGGTCTTGCCCGGCGCAGATCACAATGTTGTCCACCGGCAATACCTGCGGCTCACCCTCGCCAATTCGAATGTGCAGCCCTGCATCGTCGATGCTCAGGTATTCAACGCTGTTGAGCATCTGCACCTGCTTGTTTTTAAGGCCCGCACGGTGAATCCAGCCGGTGGTCTTGCCCAGGCCGTCACCCACCTTGCTGGCTTTGCGTTGCAGCAGGAATACTTGACGCGCCGGGGCATGCACTTCGGGTTTGATCCCGGCAACGCCGCCGCGGGCTTGCAGTGCAGTATCGATGCCCCACTCTTTCCAGAACGCTTCCCGGTCCTGGCTGGTGGAGACGCCCTGATGCACCAGAAACTCGGACACATCGAAGCCGATCCCGCCTGCACCAATCACTGCAACTTTGCTGCCCACTGGTTTGCGACCCAGGATGACATCCAGATAGCTCAGCACCTTGGGGTTGTCGATACCCGCAATTGCAGGAGTGCGCGGCGCAATCCCGGTGGCCAGGATGATTTCGTCAAACCGGCCTTCGATCAACTGCTGTACTTCCACACGGGTGTTCAGGCACACCTCGACACCGGTGGTTTGCAGCTTGCGCTTGAAGTAGCGCAGGGTTTCGAAGAACTCTTCCTTGCCCGGCACACGCTTGGCCACATTGAACTGGCCGCCAATCTCGCTCGCCGAATCATACAGCGTGACCTCATGCCCGCGCTCTGCCGCCACTGTGGCTGCCGATAGTCCGGCGGGGCCGGCACCCACCACAGCGATTTTTTTAACCGCAATAGTGGGCAGGTAGTTGAGTTCAGTTTCGTGGCAGGCTCGGGGGTTGACCAGGCAACTGGTGAGTTTGCCGCCAAAGGTGTGATCCAGGCAGGCCTGGTTGCAGCCGATGCAGGTGTTGATCTCGTCACTGCGCCCCGCAGCCGCCTTGTTCACGAACTCCGGATCGGCCAGGAACGGACGGGCCATGGACACCATGTCAGCGTCACCTTCGGCAAGGATCTGCTCGGCGATTTCCGGGGTATTGATGCGGTTGGTGGTAATCAGGGGCACGCTGACCGAGCCACGCAGCTTGGCCGTAACCTTGCTGAATGCGGCACGGGGCACTTTGGTCGCAATGGTCGGAATTCGTGCTTCGTGCCAGCCGATTCCGGTGTTGATCAAGGTTGCACCAGCAGATTCGACGGCCTTGGCCAGCAGGACGATTTCTTCCCAGACGCTACCGCCTGCTACCAGGTCGAGCATCGACAGACGGTAAATGATGATGAAGTTCGGGCCTACGGCTTCACGCACGCGGCGCACGATTTCCACCGGCAGGCGCATGCGGTTTTCGTAGCTGCCGCCCCAGCGGTCAGTGCGCTGGTTGGTGTGCGCCGCGAGGAACTGGTTAATCAGGTAGCCTTCGGAGCCCATGATCTCGACACCGTCATACCCGGCACTCTGGGCCAGTTTGGCGCAGGTCACGAAATCGCTGATCTGCTTTTCGATGCCCTCTTCATCCAGTTCCTTGGGCGTGAACGGGTTGATCGGCGCCTGAATCGCACTCGGCGCCACCTGACGCGGGCTGTAGGCATAGCGCCCGGCGTGGAGGATCTGCAGACAGATCTTGCCGCCGGCATCGTGTACCGCACGGGTTACAACAACGTGCTTTTCGGCCTCATCAACCGTGCTCAGCTTGGCCGCGCCACTGTACACACCGCCCTCGTCGTTGGGCGCAATGCCGCCGGTCACGATCAAACCCACACCGCCTTTGGCCCGCTCGGCAAAATAGGCCGCCATGCGCTCGAAGCCACCGGGCTTTTCTTCGAGGCCGGTGTGCATCGAACCCATCAGGCTGCGGTTGCGCAAGGTGGTAAAACCCAGATCCAGCGGGGCCAGTAAATGCGGGTAGTGAGTGGCAGTCATCAGTAAGCTCCACAGCGGGCTAAATCACGGAACGCGGGATGCTCTGCGGCTCCCGTCGTCTAATCAGAGGCACAGTAAAGACTCAAACGACCCCACTCAATGACCCAAAGTTACAAATTATTAACCCAAATGAGCAGGCCCCCTTGGCAAGCCTGCAAGCGCCGCCTACCCTAGGCGTCGAATTCCGCTGAAAGCTGTCTGTTCTATTTCTATGCGCAAACTTATTGGCTGCACCTTATTGATCGCCCTGGTCGCCGCTGCCGGCGGCTATGCCTACTGGGCCGCGCAACGCGACGTCGGTCATTATTTGTCAGATTTACGTGTGGAGCTGACCCTCAACGAGGGTGTCGACCAAGGCCGGGGCAACCTGCTTGGCATCGAGCCAGACCTCACACCACGCGACTATCAAAGCCTGGCACTGGTCCACCTCAAGCTTGCCTCTTATCTCAATACCGCTCGCGATGCAGGCTTGCTCAATGACAAGACCGTCGTGGTGCTGCCAGAACATATCGGTTCGTGGCTGGTGTTTCGCGGTGAAAAAAACGAGCTGTATCAGGCGGCCAACCTGAATGAAGCCATGCGCTGGCTGGCGCTAAGCAACCCGTTGGCCTTTGCCAATGCCTGGCTTCGTGCTGACGGTGAAAGCCGGATCAACGATGCTCACCTGCGCATGAAAGCCAGCAGCATGGCGGCCGATTACCAGACCTTGTTTGGCGGCCTGGCCAAAGAGTTCGGTGTCACCCTGGTGGCCGGGAGCATCGCCCTTCCTGCCCCTCGTATCGAGAATGGCAAGCTGCTGCCCGGCACTGGCCCGCTGTACAACAGCAGCGTGGTCTTCGGCAGCGACGGCGCAGCACTGGGCACTCCCCAACGCCAGTTGCTGCCCACCTATGAAGAGCAAAGCTATATTCAGCCCAGCCCCGACCATGAGTTGAATGTGGTTGATACCCCGGCCGGACGCCTGGGTATTTTGATCGGCAGCGACAGCTGGTATCCCGAGAATTACCGAACGCTGAACGAAAAAGGCGCGCAACTGATCGCTGTACCCGCGTTCATCGTGGGCAAAACCACGTGGGATAAACCCTGGGGCGGTTATAAAAGCGTGTCGACGCCCAGCGAAATCAGCCTCAAGCCCGGCGAATTGACCGAAGGCGACGCCTGGCATCGCCTGACCCTGATCAGCAGCCTGCCCATCAGCACGGCCCAAGCCGGTGTCACCGTGTTCTTGCGCGGCAAGTTCTGGGACAAACACAGCACCGGCCTGGGCTTTATCAGCCGCAACGGTCAGACCAGCCCGGATCAGCCCGGAACCGGGGCGCGGCTGCTGAACCTCTGGTTGTAGCGCGATGAAACCGCTGCCGATGCGTTTGGGCGATCTTTCGGTCGGGTTTGTGCAGGCCCTGGCCGACGCCGTTCACAGCTGCGGCAAAGACCCTGCGCCGTTGCTCGAACAGTTCGGCCTTGACCCGGCCCGCCTGGCCCAGCCATTGGCGCGCCTGTCTATACCGCGCTACATGCGCCTGGGACACGCGGCAATTGCCCTGACCGGCGACCCGGCACTGGGCTTGCGCATGGGTCAGCTAAGCCGCTTGAGCCAGGTCGGGCTGGCCGGCGTCACCGCAGCCCAGGCTCCCACAGTACGGGAAGCGGCACGCACCCTGATTCGCTTTGAGGCCCTGTACGGCTCCAACTATCGCGGGCAATCGAGCTTTCATGAAGACGCTCAGGGTGCCTGGCTGCGGTTTTACTCCATCAGCCCATACAACGCCTACAACCGCTTTGTGGTGGACTCGATCATTGCCGGCTGGTTGCAACACCTGTCATCGGTCGCGGCCTGCCCATTGACCTGTGAACAGATCGACATTGAGTTCAGTGAACCTGACTACGCGCAGCGTTACAGCGCGCTGGACAGCTCGACGATCCAGTTTCGCGCCGAGACCAATCAGCTGCGCCTGAACCATGCCACGCTCGACCTGCGCAACCCGCAGCACTGCCCCAGTACCTGGGCTTACCTGTTGCAGTTGTGCGAGCGCGAACTGGAACAACTGACCCGCACCCGCAGCCTGCGCGAACGCATCACACAAATGCTTGGGCCTTTGCTCAATGGCGGTCGTGAACCCGACCTGGAAGAAGTGGCGGCGCGTCTGAAGCTGCCGACCTGGACGTTGAGGCGCAAGCTCACGGAAGAAGGTACGCAGTTTCGCGCCATTCTCAACGACACGCGCCGCGACCTCGCCATGACCTATATCCGCGATACGGAATTGGCCTTTGGCGAGATTGCCTATTTGTTGGGGTTTGCCTCAGCCGAGGCGTTTCAGAGGGCTTTCAAGCGCTGGAACGCGCAGACGCCGGGAGAATACCGGCGCCGTCAACGCCAATCTGCGTAAACGTGCCTGGAGCTCAAAGCTCGGTGGCATCGTCAGCAGGTTCAAGCGGGTCCAGCTCAAAAGCCTGATACTCAAGCAGCTCTTCCTGATAGTCGTCCATTGCAGCATCCCTTTTCAGTCTGTTTGTTTAAGTCATGCCTGAGCATAAAGTGCCCGCATGAAGGAAAAATGACACCTTCGCGGACACTGTCACAACACATTTATAAACGTAGCAGAGCTTTTGAGAATTACCGCACGGTTATTGAGCCGGCAACGGCTCTACTGCAGCAGGTAGAGGCGTGATCGCAGGTTCGCTCTGTGGCGTTACCGGCTTGGCCGGCTCAGGCTGTTCAGTGGCCGGCTTGATCTCAGGCTCTACCGCCGCCGGGACCGCCGGGACTTCAACCGGGGAAATAGGCTCGACCTCTACCGGTGGCACGACAGGCTCACTCACAGCCTCGACAGCAGGTACTGGCTGCTCAGTGGCAGGTGCAACGGCTTCAACCTTTGCAGGCGCTGCCTCTGGCACTCCCAGGTCAGGCTTGGGTGTTTGCGGGGCAGGTACTGCCTTTTCCACTTCTTTGGGCTTGGGCAAAAACGCTTCAACCAGCGTGAAGAAACGGTCGTAGAACTGAGGCGAAGACACCGTCTCGCTGGCGACCTTGACCATTGAGTCATCGGTGGAGCCAATTGGCATCGACACCGAACCCAGCACACCTACCCCCAGACTCGCTGAGTTGTTTACCTTCTTCAGCGCATAGCGATCCTGCAGGGCATTGGCAAACATGGTGGCGTGATGCTCGGAACCGCCATCGTCGGCGCACACAATGTTAAAGCTGATCTCCAGGTGGCTTTCGCCCGTTTGCTGGAAGCTCTTGTGCCCGCTGATGATTTTCGGATCGCTGCTGGTGATGATGTAACCCTGGCTGAGCAAGGCGCGGCGTGCGGCCTCACAGGAGGTTTTGTCGGTTACCGGGTAATTACGCGAGAACGTACCGGAATCATCGAAACTTTCATGTTCGTAGATCGCTGTCTTCTTCGATGAGCAACCTGCGAGTCCAGCCAGCACAAGGGCGACTACTACGGCACGCACGGGGAATGACATAAGCATTAATGATCCTGAAGAGAACGGTACGGGGCGTATTGTGCATCAAGTCGTGATAATCAAGGGCAGTTTGTCGCGCCTGATCGGGGTCTGAAGACCCGGGCGACCTCACTGCAGGAGCGAACCGGCTCACGAAGGTGCCAAGAGCTTCGCGGTTATCCGGCGAGTACACGCTATCGCCCAGTATCTTCGCGAGCAGGCTCGCTCCCACAGTCGTTGGGAGTTTGCAAAATTCCAGGCACAAAAAAAGCGACCCTAAGGTCGCTTTCTTTGCAGCTACAGAGAGTTCAAGGGCTCTGAAGCAAATATGGCGCAGCGGACGGGACTCGAACCCGCGACCCCCGGCGTGACAGGCCGGTATTCTAACCGACTGAACTACCGCTGCGTATCGCTCGGACTTGCGTCCGTTTGAAACTTTTAAACCTGTGACTGAAGAGCTTCGGTGCTTTTCAATCGCAAACCAGGCGAACCTGATTTGTACAAAAATGGCGCAGCGGACGGGACTCGAACCCGCGACCCCCGGCGTGACAGGCCGGTATTCTAACCGACTGAACTACCGCTGCGCGTCGGTGGTTGTTCTTTTCAGAACGACCTTTCTCTTGCGAGAATCTCAAGAAGTGGTGGGTGATGACGGGATCGAACCGCCGACCCTCTGCTTGTAAGGCAGATGCTCTCCCAGCTGAGCTAATCACCCTTTGCTTCGTTGAGGCCGCGAAATTTACGCATCTATCGAAGCTAAGTCAAGGACAAGATTGAGTTTTTTTCAAAATAAGCAAAAATAGTGGCCACCCTGCAGCGAGGCTTACTCGCTGTAGATCATCTTCTTGCTCATGCCCCCGTCAACCACAAACTCCTGACCCGTCACAAACCCGGCATTACGTGACAGTAACCAGGCAACCATCGCCGCCACGTCTTCCACGGTCCCTGCCCGGCCAGCCGGGTGCTGAGCGTGATCGGCGGCTGTCAGCGGCTCTGCACGCCTCACAGAGGGGTCTCGGGCATCAATCCAGCCCGGACTTACCGCATTGACCCGAACCTGCGGTCCAAGGCTGATGGCCAGCGCATGAGTCAACGCCAGCAAACCGCCCTTGCTCGCCACGTAAGCCTCGGTATCGGGCTCCGACTGGCGGGCGCGGGTGGAAGCCAGATTGACGATCGAACCATTGTGCGCACGAAGATACGGCGCGCAATGCTTGGCCAATAGCATGGGCCCGGTCAGGTTGACCGCCAGAACGCGATTCCAGCGCTCCAGGCTGAGGCTTTCCAGGCCCATGTTGTGCGGGTCCGCAATCGCGGCATTGCACACCAGTCCGTCCAGTCGACCAAACTGGCCAAGGACTTGCGCGACACACTGGATGACATCGGCCTCGACCGACACATCCATGGTCACGAACCAGGCGCTTTCGCCCAGCGCCTTGGCTACCCTGGAACCCCGGGCGCGATCAATGTCGGTCAACACCACTTGCCAACCTTCACTGACCAGCCAGGCAGCAATACCCAAGCCAATGCCCCGCGCAGCGCCAGTCACCAGCGCTACGCGGCCATTACCGCCAACCGGTGCTTCGTGCATCCCGTCACTCACAGCGCAGCCAGACCTCGAGCAAGATCGGTTTGCAAGTCGGCGACATCTTCAAGACCGACCGCAATGCGGATCAAGCTATCGCGAATACCCGCCGCTTCACGCTCTTGGGGCGCCAGACGGCCATGGGAGGTCGTCGCCGGATGGGTAATCGTGGTTTTGCTGTCGCCCAGGTTAGCGGTGATCGAGATCAGGCGGGTTGCGTCGATAAAGCGCCACGCGCCCTCTTTGCCACCTTTGACCTCAAAGCTGACCACAGCTCCAAAACCGCGCTGCTGACGCTGAGCCAGTTCGTATTGCGGATGGCTCTTGAGACCGGCGTAGTGGACCTTTTCAACCCCGTCCTGCTGCTCCAGCCACTCAGCCAGCGCCTGGGCGCTGGCGCAGTGAGCACGCATGCGCAGGTTCAGGGTTTCGAGACCCTTGAGGAAGATCCATGCATTGAACGGGCTCAGGGTCGGCCCGGCAGTGCGCAAGAAGCCGACGATTTCTTTCATCTGCTCGCCACGACCGGCAACCACACCGCCCATGCAACGACCCTGGCCGTCGATAAACTTGGTGGCCGAATGCACAACGATGTCGGCACCCAGCTTAAGCGGTTGCTGCAAGGCTGGCGTACAGAAGCAGTTGTCGACCACCAGCAGCGCGCCTTTGGCGTGTGCAATCTCCGCCAGGGCAGCAATGTCTACCAGTTCGGCCAGCGGGTTGGACGGCGACTCGACAAACAGCAACTTGGTGTTGGGCTTGATAGCTGCGTCCCAGCCAGCCAGTTCGGCCAGCGGCACGTAATCGACCTGCACACCAAATCGCTTGAAGTACTTTTCAAACAGGCTGATGGTCGAACCGAACACGCTGCGCGATACCAGAATATGGTCGCCGGCGCTGCACAGGCTCATGACCACCGACAAAATGGCCGCCATGCCGGTGGCAGTCGCCACGGCCTGCTCGGCACCTTCAAGGGCAACAATGCGCTCTTCGAAGGCACGGACAGTGGGGTTGGTGTAACGAGAGTAAACGTTGCCTGCCACTTCCCCCGAGAACCGCGCTGCCGCGTCAGCCGCCGTGCGGAACACGTAGCTGGAGGTCAGGAACATTGCATCACCATGCTCGCCTTCAGGCGTACGGTGCTGGCCAGCACGCACAGCCAAGGTGTCGAACGCTACGCCCTCAAGGTCGCTGTCCAGCCGACCCGCATCCCAATCCTGACTCATGCTGCCCACTCCTTGCTTTGTATTGGATGAACGCAAACCGGCCCATCAGGGCCGGTTTGGTGAACACTTAGTTGTTGTACAAGCCTATCGTCGCGCCAACACCTTGGGCAACCACCTTGGATGCATCATTGCGCGCACGCTCGATACGTTCCAGATAGTTGTCATCGATATCGCCGGTCACGTACTTGCCGTCAAACACAGCACAGTCGAACGCGTCGATCTTGATCTTGCCACCACCGACGGCTTCGATCAGGTCAGGCAAGTCCTGGTAGATCAACCAGTCGGCACCGATCAATTCGGCCACTTCCTGGGTACTGCGATTGTGTGCGATCAGCTCATGAGCGCTTGGCATGTCGATGCCATAGACGTTCGGGTAGCGAACGGCCGGGGCCGCCGAGCAGAAGTAGACGTTCTTGGCACCCGCTTCGCGGGCCATCTGAATGATCTGCTTGCAGGTAGTACCGCGCACGATCGAGTCGTCCACCAGCATCACGTTTTTGCCACGGAACTCCAGTTCGATGGCATTGAGTTTCTGGCGCACGGATTTTTTACGCGCAGCCTGACCCGGCATGATGAAGGTGCGGCCGATGTAACGGTTTTTAACGAAGCCTTCGCGGAACTTGACGCCTAAATGGTTGGCCAGCTCCAGAGCAGCGCAACGGCTGGTGTCCGGAATCGGAATAACCACGTCGATATCGTGTTCCGGGCGCTCGCGCAGGATCTTCTCTGCGAGTTTCTCACCCATGCGCAGACGCGCTTTATAGACCGAAACACCGTCGATGATCGAGTCCGGACGCGCCAGGTACACGTGTTCGAAGATGCACGGGGTCAATTGCGGGTTAACCGCGCACTGACGAGTGTGCAGCTTGCCGTCTTCAGTGATGTAAACGGCTTCACCCGGCGCAAGGTCGCGAATCAGGGTAAAGCCCAGCACATCCAGGGAGACGCTTTCGGAGGCGATCATGTACTCGACGCCTTCATCGGTATGACGCTGGCCGAAGACGATCGGGCGAATGCCATTCGGATCGCGGAAACCGACGATGCCGTAACCGGTGATCATGGCAACCACGGCATAACCGCCGCGGCAACGATTGTGCACGTCGGTCACTGCAGCGAACACGTCTTCTTCAGTCGGCTGCAACTTGCCGCGCTGAGCCAGCTCGTGGGCGAAGACGTTGAGCAACACTTCCGAATCGGAGTTGGTGTTGACGTGACGCAAGTCAGATTCGTAAATCTCCTTGGCCAGCTGTTCAACGTTGGTCAGGTTGCCGTTATGCGCCAGGGTGATGCCATAGGGCGAGTTGACATAAAACGGCTGAGCTTCAGCTGAAGTCGAGCTGCCAGCGGTTGGATAGCGCACGTGACCAATGCCCACGTGGCCGACCAGGCGCTGCATGTGGCGCTGATGAAACACGTCACGAACCAGCCCGTTGTCCTTGCGCAGAAATAACCGGCCATTATGGCTGGTAACAATACCGGCAGCATCCTGGCCGCGGTGCTGGAGGACGGTTAGCGCGTCATACAGCGCCTGATTGACGTTCGACTTACCGACGATACCGACGATGCCACACATGCGACGCAACCCCTACTTAATGGATCTGAACTGAACACCACTCACTTGGGCTGGGTAGCCGGCAAGAGGTGCTCCTTGAACGGAATGTCAGCGGGTACGCTGATTCCGCTGGCCAGCCACTGACTGCTCCACCCCAGAATGAGGTTTTTGGACCAGTCGGCAACCAATAGAAATTGTGGCACGAGCCTCGACTCTTGCCACCATGAGTCTTGCTGTACCGGCCCCAGGCTAAGCAGCCCGACCGCAGTGACCACGAGCAACGCGCCACGCGCAGCGCCGAAGGCCATGCCGAGAAAACGATCGGTCCCGGACAAGCCGGTGACACGAATCAGTTCGCCGATAAGAAAATTGATCATTGCGCCTACCAGCAAGGTGGCGACAAACATGATGGTGCACCCAACGATAACGCGGGCGGAAGGAGTTTCTATGTATCCGGTGAGATATTGAGACAGTGAACCGCCGAACATCCAGGCAACGACCCCGGCAATGATCCAGGTGCACAGCGACAATGCTTCTTTTACGAAGCCGCGCTTCAAGCTGATCAAAGCGGAGATGGCGATAATTGCAACGATCGCCCAGTCAACCCAGGTAAATGGCACAGTTCAGCCTACAGACAGATAAGGCGGCGCATTTTAGCAGAGCGCCGCCTCTCAGGTAAGGCGATTTATCTGTGCTTAAGCAATCTGATTGAACCTTTTTACGCGCTCAACCACGTTCCGGCTGGAAGCGCACCACAAAACCCTTGAGATTTTGCTGTTTGCCGAGCAAATCACGCAGGCGATCGGCCTCTGCACGCTCAAGCAATGGACCGACAAAAACTCGATTCATTCCGCCAGAAGATCGCACGTAAGCGTTATACCCTTGATTGCGAAGAGTTTTTTGAAGGTTATCAGCGCTTGCCCGATTCGACAGACTCACCAGTTGGACTGACCAACTGATCGGCAAACCGTTGGGGTCAACACGTTTTTGCGTGGTATCCAGTTTGGCCGGTGCCTGGGCAACCGTTTGTGCCGGAGTGACCGCCGGTGGTTTTGGGGCAGCTACTGCAGGCTTGGCAACCACAGGCGCGACGGGAGCCGGCGCCTGCTGCTCGACAATCGGCAGCTGTTCCGGGGCGGGCTCCTCAGCAATGACCTGAGGTTCCGGCACGACAACTGGCTCAACCTGAACCGGCTGCATGACCGGAGTCTGTGGCGCCGTGGGGGCATCCACCTGGATTTGACGCTGCTCGTCCTGACGAGAAAACAGCATCGGCAGAAAAATCACAGCCAGCGCCACCAATACCAGGGCGCCTACCATGCGCTGCTTGATTACCTTATCCAGCATAGCCATTTGCAGCCTCCTCCATGGCACGCCGCTCCAACCACTCGAGCGCTTGCGCGACACAATAAAATGATCCGAACAACAGGATTTCGTCTTCAGGTGTCGCCCGCTCGCACTGTGCTTCAAGCGCCGCATCCACACTGCCATAAGCCGAAACCGAAGCGCCGAGCCCTTGTAGCGCGGCCTGAACTTCGGTCGCCGTGCGCGTACGCGGGGTGTTCAACGGCGCAACCGCCCAGTGCTCGACCGACGAAGCGAGCTGCGACACTACGCCATCAAGATCCTTGTCTGCCAGCAGACCGAACACCACCAGGCGCTTGCCAGCCACAGGCCGTTGTGACAAACGACGCTGAAGGTATTCGGCCGCATGGGGGTTGTGCCCCACATCCAGCAGCACATTCAGGGTTTTGCCTTTCCAGTTGAATGAGCGGCGATCCAGTCGACCCGTGACACGAGTGCCTTTTAGCGCGCCGATGATACGGGCCGGCTCCCAGGGCAGACCGCTCAACGCATAGGCCTGCACGGCCAGGGCTGCGTTTTCCATGGGCAAATCCAGCAGCGCAATGTCACGCAGCTCCAGGACTTGCCCTTTTGCATCCAGGCCACGCCAATGCCAGACCTGCTCTGAACTGGCCAGATCGAAGTCACGACCGCGCAAGAACAGTGGGCAGCCCAGCTCTTTGGCCTTGTCGAGCAAGGTATGAGGAGGATTGAGATCGCCACACAAGGCGGGCTTGCCCGCACGGAAAATCCCGGCTTTCTCGAACGCCACGGATTCGCGGGTATTGCCCAGGTATTCAACATGATCGACACCGATGCTGGTGACCAGCGCCAGGTCGGCATCCACCAGATTGACCGCATCCAGTCGTCCGCCCAGCCCTACTTCCAGCACAACGGCATCCAGCTGAGCACGCTCAAACAGCCAGAACGCAGCTAACGTGCCCATTTCAAAATAAGTCAGGGAAGTCTCGCCCCGCCCTGCATCCAACGCCGCGAAGGCCTCGCAAAGCAGTTCGTCGCTGACTTCAACCCCGTCAATGTGTACGCGCTCGTTGTAGCGCAGCAAGTGAGGTGAACTGTAAACCCCCACCTTGAGCCCTTGCGCCTGCAGCAACGCGGCCACAAACGCACAGGTCGAGCCCTTGCCATTGGTGCCCGTAACCGTCACCACCCGAGGCGCGGGCTTTTGCAGCCCCATGCGGTTCGTTACCTCGCGCGCGCGATCCAGCCCCATATCAATGGCGGCCGGATGCAGCTGTTCAAGATAGGCGAGCCACTCGCCAAGGGTGCGCTGGGTCATATGTTTGCAGGTGCCGGCGGAACAACGATGGTTTCAACAGGTGCCGCAACGAACACAGGTGTAGGCAAGCCCATCATCTGTGCCAGCAGGTTACCCAGGCGTGGACGCAGTTCCTGACGCGCAATGATCAGGTCGATTGCGCCGTGCTCCAGCAGGAACTCGCTGCGCTGGAAACCTTCCGGCAGTTTTTCACGAACGGTCTGCTCGATCACGCGTGGGCCGGCAAAACCGATCAGCGCTTTCGGCTCAGCCACGATGACATCGCCAAGCATTGCCAGGCTGGCCGAAACACCGCCATAGACCGGGTCGGTCAGTACCGAGATGAACGGAATGCCTTCTTCACGCAGACGCGCCAGTACCGCAGAGGTCTTGGCCATTTGCATCAGGGAGATAAGCGCTTCCTGCATCCGCGCACCGCCGGAGGCCGCAAAGCAGATCATCGGGCAGCGGTTTTCCAGTGCGTAGTTGGCTGCACGGACGAAACGCTCACCGACGATGGCGCCCATCGAGCCGCCCATAAACGAGAACTCAAAGGCAGACACCACCACCGGCATGCCCAGCAAGGTACCGCTCATGGAGATCAGTGCGTCTTTTTCGCCGGTTTGCTTTTGTGCGCCGACCAGGCGGTCCTTGTACTTTTTGCTGTCGCGGAACTTGAGACGGTCAACCGGCTCCAGATCTGCACCCAGCTCGGCACGGCCGTCGGCATCCAGGAAAATATCGATGCGGGCACGCGCGCCAATGCGCATGTGGTGATTACATTTCGGGCAAACGTCCAGGGTCTTTTCCAGCTCTGGACGATAAAGCACAGCGTCGCAAGACGGGCATTTGTGCCACAGGCCTTCAGGTACCGAACTCTTTTTGACCTCGGAACGCATGATCGAAGGAATCAGCTTGTCTACCAACCAGTTGCTCATGCTTTCTTTCTCCAGTACCGGCGACCAGAACCGTTGAGTTCAGGCCCCGTGTATGCCCTTGAGCTAAATTCATTAGGTGTGTGGCGATGGTTGCAAATGCTGCGGTCAGCCCACGGCAAACCAGCGAAACCCTGCAACCCTCAGCCTCCCGACAACACGCTCCAGAGCGGCCGCCACTTTAATTTCTGCCCGTCAAATCACCGGGCCCGCCTGCTTTGCAGAGCGGTAATGATGGACGGCGGCAGATTGCCAGCCGTCACATCGGGCATCAGTTTGTTACTCGTACTGCCTGCATAAAGGCACGAATCTTGTCGTGATCCTTGATGCCCTTGCTCTTTTCAACCCCGCCACTCACATCAACGGCATAAGGACGCACTTGGACAATGGCACCTGCCACGTTCTCGACTGTCAGGCCACCCGCCAAAATTATCGGCGCGCTCAGATCCCGTGGTATCAAAGACCAGTCGAATGCCTGACCGGTTCCACCGGGCACGCCTTCAACATAGGCATCGAGCAAAATACCGCTGGCACCCGCATACGCCTTGCAAGCACCGGCGATGTCATCACCGGCCTTTACGCGTAAGGCCTTGATGTAAGGACGGTGGTAACCCTGGCACTGCTCCGGGGTCTCATCGCCATGAAACTGCAGCAAATCCAGCGGCACTGCATCCAGCGTTTCGTTGAGTTCACAGGCGCTGGCATTGACGAACAAACCGACCGTCGTCACAAACGGTGGCAGAGCCGCAATAATGGCTCGTGCTTGCAACGCGGTAACGGCCCGCGGACTTTTTGCGTAAAACACAAAACCCAAGGCGTCAGCGCCGGCCTCGACCGCAGCCAGTGCATCTTCTATGCGGGTAATACCGCAGATCTTGCTGCGAACAACGGACATCTCGATAACACCCCGAACGCGAAAGTCCCGGATGGTAACAAATGCTTATCCGGGCGTCAGCCGTCCAGTTCGGTAAAACCAGTCAAGAAATGTGGACCTATGTAACGCTCCGGCAATTGAAACTCGTCGCGATATTCAACTTGCACCAGATACAGGCCATAGGGATGCGCCGTCACACCGCCCGAGCGGCGAGCACGACTCTCCAGCACTTCCTTGATCCACTCCACTGGCCGCTCACCGGTACCGATGGTCATCAGCACACCGGCGATGTTGCGCACCATGTGATGCAGAAATGCACTGGCGCGAATATCTAGCACGATCATTCGACCGTGACGGGTCACGCGCAAATGGTGCATTTCCTTGATAGGGGATTTGGCCTGGCATTGACCGGCTCGAAAGGCACTGAAGTCATGCACGCCCAACAAGTACTGGGCAGCCTCGGCCATGCGCTCTACATCCAGCGGACGATGGTTCCAGGTGACTTCCTGATTCAAGTGCGCCGGGCGGATCTGATCGTTATAGATCACATAGCGGTAGCGCCTGGCGATAGCCTTGAAGCGCGCATGAAAATCCTCAGGCATGACCTTGGCCCAAGTCACGCTGATGTCATGGGGCAGGTTGATGTTGGCGCCCATGACCCAGGCCTTCAAAGAACGCTCGGCCTGGGTGTCAAAGTGCACGACTTGCCCGCAGGCATGCACACCGGCGTCCGTACGCCCGGCACACATCAATGAAACAGGAGAGGCCGCGACTTTTGACAGGGCATTTTCCAGAGTTTCCTGAACGGTGAGCACACCATTGGCCTGACGCTGCCAGCCGCTGTAGCGCGAACCTTTGTATTCCACGCCAAGCGCGATTCGAAAAAAACCTTCGGCAGCCATTTCAGCGGCTGGGTTATCTATATTTGCCAAGAACTTACAGCCTGATCATAAACGCAAAGGCGGCCATTATAAGGCGCACCCGGCAAGACGCCATGAAACATTTCAACCGACCTGTAGATACCGCTGCTGGTGGTAAAGCCACCGAGGGAGTGAGCCTGCTCGCGATTGATCTTCGCAAGCAGGCTCACTCCCTCGGTTGAATCTCTAGCCGGCAAAGACCGGATCAGGTCAACCGCGCCAGCATTTCCTGGGCTTCAGCCTGCTGCTGAGCATTACCCTCTTCCATGACTTCAGTCAGGATATCCCGCGCGCCCTCGTCATCGCCCATGTCGATATAGGCCTGGGCCAGATCGAGCTTGGTAGCGGTTTCGTCGGCACCCGACAGGAAGTCAAACTCGGGCTCATCATCGGCAAATGGCTCAGCCAGGGATGACTGCTCAAGGCTTTGCGACAGTCGATGCAGCTCGGCATTGACCTTGTCCAGCTCCAGGGAAAAGCTGTCCGGTTCGGTACTCGCCGGAGCACTTTCGTCCGCCAGTGACAAATCGAAGTCATCCGGCAGCACCAGATCCAAGTCCGACACGTCTTCACGAGCAGCCTGAGCTTCAGCCTGCTGCTCAAGGACGGCCTCAAAGCTGTCTGCCGCAGGTTTGTCGACACTCGGCGGCTCTGGAGACACCACAGCAGGCGAAGCGGCTTCAAGCTCATCGAGACTCAAATCGAAGTCGTGATCAAACGTATCGACGGGAGGAGCCGTCTCAGGCTCGGACTGCACCTCGCGATCATCACGCATCATCTCCTGCACGAACTGTGCTTGAAGCTGTGTGGCTACGGCCGCTGTGGCAATGCCCGCCGCCGCCACCAGCATGCCCGGATAGCGCTTTTTAAGCTGCTCGACCTCAGCGTGGTTCTTGCCATTGGCAACCAGTTGACGCTCTTGGGCGATAAAAGCTTCGCGCTCCCCCTGCTCGCCGTAAACCTGCATCAGTTTTAGACGCAAATCACTGCGCTGCGGAGCTTGATCAATTGATGCCTTGAGCAATATGGCGGCTTCACTCAACTGGCGTTGCTCAATCAACTGCTCAGCCTGTTCCAGCACATCTGCCGCAGGCTTGGCCAACGACACGGGTGCAACCACGGGCGCTACGATTGCAGTTTCTGCCACTGGTGCCGGTGCCGGTGCCGGTGCCGGTGCCGGTGCCGGTTCGAGCTTGACGCTACGCGATGGCGTCTCCAACCCTTCAAAACTGCTCTGCGGCATATCCAGATCAACTGAAAAATCGGACTCCACTTCGAGATCCCGAGCCATGCGTGCATGTTTTTCGGCGGCTTGCAGGGCTTTGCGTCGACGCGCCATCAACAGAAGCAGGAGCAGCAGCAAGACCGCCCCGCCACCCATCAGCCCAAGCAGCATCGGGCTTGCCAGCAAGTCCTGGATTTTTCGCTCAACACTTGGCGGCGCAGTGTTTTCAACAGGGGTTGGCGCGACGGCTGTAGCGGGCACACCCTCAAGGGCAGGCGCAATATCAGCTTCAGGGGCGTCCGCCGCCTGGGCGACCAGTTGTGCCGGTATCGCCGCCGCCGGGTCGGCAGGTAGCGCTTTTTCGGCTTCCAGCTTGGCCAACTGGTCGTTCTTCAACACGATCAGGCGCTGGAGTTTGTCCAGTTGGCTTTGCAAATCTTTCATCCGGCTTTGCAGCTCGGCGTTTTCGCGGCGACTGGTATCCAGCCCCTCCTGGGTCATCGCCAGCTTGTCACTCACATTACTGGCGTCCCCAGCAGCGCCCTTGCCCGCCGCCTTGCTCGGCTGGCCCGATACCAGACTCAAGCCATCCCGGGTCACGGCCTTGGCGGGCGACGCCTGCTCAGGCTTGCGCCCGGTGGCATCCAGCTGTTGAGCCAGCGGCACGGTGCGACGGCCATTACGCCAATCGGAATTTTGCGAGGCGACCTCGTTAACGGCCTTGGCATGAGGCAACTGCACGCTTTGGCCCGAGTCCGGCAAGCGCAGCACCTGACCGGTTTTAAGACGGTTGATATTGCCGTTGATGAAGGCATCAGGGTTCAGGGCCTGAATCGCCAGCATGGTCTGCTGCACCGAGCCGCCATTGCGTGCCTTGGCGGCGATTTCCCACAAGGTGTCACGGGCCGTCGTGGTGTATTGCGTTGGCTGTGCAGATTCCGGCGCAGAAGCCGACGCCGCAGCAGCCGTCTGGGGCGAGAACTTTGCAGGATCGAGCAACACGCTGTAGTCGCGCATCAAGCGGCCGTTGGGCCACATCACCTGCACCAGGAACTTAACAAAAGGTTCGGACAGCGGCTGGCTGGAAGTCACGCGCAACACGCTCTTGCCATCAGCGTTGATCACTGGCGTGAAACGCAGATCATCCAGGTATGCCGGGCGTGGCACGCCTGCCTTGCTGAACTCCTGCTCAGGGGCAAGGCTGGGCACCACTTGTGCCGCGGTCAGATCCTTAACGTCCAGCAACTCGATTTCTGCAAGCAGTGGCTGGTTTTGGGTCGACTTAAGCGTCAGTTCCCCGAGCCCAAGCGCGTGTGCCATACCGGATGACAGCGCCGAAGCGGCGGCGATTGCTAACACTAATTTGCGAACCTGAACCATAGCCTCTTCCTTATTGGTACAGCTCTCGTCCCACGAGACCTGCATAGCTGCTGCCTGAAGGCATGGTCCGGGGCTTTTGCCACCGGACACATCACCCCATTAAACCTGCAAGCCCTTACAGCAGCTTTACTGCGGCGACCGGCACTGGAACCTTGGGCAACCAGTTACAAATTGGCGCCAAGTATCTTTTACAGCAGGTCTTTTATCAACAACTCAGCCAACTGTACGGCGTTCAACGCAGCACCCTTGCGTACGTTGTCTGAGGTCAGCCACAGGTTGAGCTGGGAAATGTCGTCCACACCGTGACGGACACGACCTACATAGACCACGTCCTGACCTACCGCATCCCCCACAGCTGTAGGATAGTCGCCGTCTTCAACCAACTCGATACAATCACCGGCTTCAAGCGCGGCATTGACCCCGGCCAAGTCAACCGGACCGGCCAGTTGCATGGACACACTAAAGCTATCGCCAAAAAACACCGGCGCTTGAATGCAGGTGACAGAAATTTTCAGCGCAGGCATGCCCAGCACTTCGCGCAACTCCGTCACCAGGCGTTTTTCCAGCGGCACATGGCCCTGAGCATCTGGCTTTCCAACTTGTGCCAGCAGGTTGAATGCCATCTGGCGATCAAAAAAACGGGTCTCCAGCGGATGCAGGTTCAACAACGCAGTGGTTTGGCGCGCCAGCTCAGAAACCGCTTCACGCCCTTGGGCAGAGACCGCTAGGCACGCGGTCACACTCACATGTTCAATGTCCAGCAAACCGCGTAACGGCGCCAGGACCACAGCCAGGGCGGTCGCCGAAGGGCTCGGACTGCTGACCTGAACAGGCTTTTTCAACGAAGCCAAAACTGGCGCATTCGCTTCAGGCACCACATGCGGCGCTTGAGCCGAAGGCAGTGCACCGGACAAATCGATCACAATGCAGCCGGCTGCGCTGGCTTTGGCAGCAAAACCAAGGGTGACGGCAGGCCCTGCGGCAAAGAAAACCAGCTGAACCTTGCTAAAATCGAACTCGTCGACTTCACGCACTCTTACGTTTTTGCCTCGAAAAGGCACCGAATGCCCGACCGACTCGCTGCTGGCCAGCAAGTGCAAATCCGCTATCGGGAAATCGCGCTCTTCCAGGATCTGTACGATGGTTTCGCCGACAGTGCCGGTGGCGCCAACAACGGCGATATCAAAGGACTGGCTCATGTGTCTACCTCAGGCGAAACGTGGGGAGCGGCACTTTACCGGGCGCAACTGCGACAGGCAACGCAACCGGCCAATTTGATGGCTGATGACAATTCGTAGCAGCTGCCGAGGAACGATGGCTGCGTCCGATTGCGAAGCGATCGTAAAACCTGTGTACACGTTTTAACAGGTAGACCGAAGGCTCAGGCCTTACGACGACTGCGTCGCCGGACGCAGCCATCGTTCCTTGGCAGCTGCTACGGCTAACCGCCACACGAGAATCCAATAAAAAACCCGCCACTCTTGCGAGAGGCGGGCCTTGGGTTTGCCAGGACGAATTAACGCTCCAGCAAGATCCGCAACATGCGACGCAACGGCTCAGCCGCGCCCCACAGCAACTGATCGCCAACGGTGAACGCACCGAGGAATTGCGAACCCATGTTCAGCTTGCGCAGACGGCCAACCGGCACATTCAGGGTACCTGTGACCTTGGTCGGGCTCAGTTCTTGAATGCTGGCTTCACGCTGATTCGGCACCAGCTTGACCCAAGGGTTGTGCTGGCTGATCAAGCCTTCGATATCAGCAATGGGCACATCCTTGTTCAGCTTGATGGTCAATGCCTGACTGTGGCAACGCATCGCGCCGATACGCACACAGATACCGTCAACAGGAACCGGGTTTTTGAAGCGACCCAGAATCTTGTTCGTTTCTGCCTGCGCCTTCCATTCTTCACGGCTCTGACCGTTTGGCAGCTCTTTGTCGATCCACGGAATCAAGCTACCAGCCAAGGGCACGCCGAAGTTTTCGGTCGGGTACGCATCGCTGCGCATGGCTTCTGCCACACGACGGTCAATGTCCAGGATTGCACTGGCCGGATCAGCCAGTTGATCTGCCACCGCGGCATGGGTCGCGCCCATTTGCTTGATCAGCTCACGCATGTTCTGCGCGCCGGCGCCCGAGGCCGCCTGGTAGGTCATGGCGCTCATCCACTCGACCAGACCTGCTTCAAACAGGCCGCCCAGGCCCATCAGCATCAGGCTGACGGTGCAGTTGCCGCCGATGTAGTTCTTGGTGCCCGCGTCCAGTTGCTGGTCGATCACCTTGCGGTTGACCGGGTCCAGAATAATGACCGCGTCATCCTGCATCCGCAGGCTCGATGCCGCATCGATCCAGTAACCTTGCCAACCCGCCTCACGCAGCTTGGGGAACACCTCGGTGGTGTAGTCGCCGCCCTGGCAGGTCAGGATCACATCGAGGGTTTTTAACTCTTCAATGTTGTAAGCATCCTTGAGCGGGGCAATATCCTTGCCCACGGACGGACCTTGTCCACCGACATTGGAAGTAGTAAAAAACACTGGCTCAATAAGATCGAAATCCTGCTCTTCCAGCATCCGCTGCATGAGTACGGAACCAACCATACCGCGCCAACCGACCAGACCTACACGCTTCATCACAACGACACCTTTAACAAAAAGTGGGGTCGTTACTTCCACCAACAGGAAGTAACGGGCCAGAGAGATTACAGATTCTGTAGCGCGGCGACTACTGCATCGCCCATTTCCTGTGTTCCAACCTTGGTGCAACCCGCCGACCAGATGTCGCCGGTGCGCAAGCCCTGGTCCAGAACCAGGCTCACCGCCTGCTCAATGGTATCGGCCGCAGCGCTCTGATTGAAGCTGTACCGCAGCATCATCGAGACCGACAGAATGGTTGCCAGAGGGTTGGCAATGCCCTGCCCTGCGATGTCCGGCGCCGAACCGTGGCACGGCTCGTACATGCCTTTATTGTTGGTGTCCAGGGATGCCGACGGCAGCATGCCAATCGATCCCGTGAGCATCGAGGCCTGATCGGACAGGATGTCGCCGAACATGTTCTCGGTCACGATCACGTCAAATTGCTTGGGCGCTCGCACCAGTTGCATGGCGGCGTTGTCGACGTACATGTGGCTCAGTTCAACGTCCGGGTAGTCCTTGGCGACTTGCTCGACCACTTCACGCCACAGTTGGCTGGAAGCCAGTACGTTGGCCTTGTCTACCGAACACAGTTTTTTACCGCGAACACGGGCCATGTCGAAACCGACACGGGCGATGCGACGGATCTCGCTTTCGCTGTACGGCAGCGTGTCATAAGCCTGACGCTCACCGTTTTCCAGTTCGCGGGTGCCGCGCGGTGAACCGAAATAGATGCCGCCAGTCAGCTCGCGAACGATAAGGATGTCCAGACCCGCAACGATTTCAGGCTTGAGGCTCGATGCATCCGCCAGTTGCGGATACAGGATCGCCGGACGCAAGTTGCCGAACAGACCCAATTGCGCACGGATTTTCAGCAGACCACGCTCAGGGCGAATATCGCGATCGATCTTGTCCCATTTAGGGCCACCCACGGCGCCCAGCAACACAGCGTCGGCCACACGAGCGCGCTCCAGGGTTTCGTCAGCCAGCGGTACGCCATGCTTGTCGATGGCAGCGCCGCCGATCACGTCGTGGGTCAGCTCAAAGTTCAGGTTGAACTTGTCGTTGGCCAACGCCAGCACCTTGACCGCTTCGGCCATGATTTCCGGACCAATACCGTCGCCTGGGAGAATCAGAATCTGCTTGCTCATGGGTTCCTCTTTCTTGTCTGTTGATGCCCCCGCAGGCGCATCCTGAAATATTTAGGGTTACTTCTCAGCCCAAAGCACCAGCACATCGGTGCAGAACGAGCCATCGGCTTCAACTTCAAAATAATCGCGAACTTCAGCGCCCATCGACTGTTGCAACTGGCGAATGGCCGCGCTCATGACCTGCGGCGTACGCATGCGCTCAATCCAGGAGCTGAACTCTAAACGCAAACGCTGGCGCTGTGTGCTGCGCGTATGCAAACCGGCTTCACTGACCTGGCGCAGCCACTCGGCAGTGGAGTAATCGCGCACATGGCTGGTGTCGCGCAGCACCTCAACACTTTGCAGATAGGTGTCGAACAGCGGACTGCCGGGAGAAATCACATCGATAAATGCCGCCACACCACCCGGCTTGAGTACCCGACGCACTTCACGCAGGGCCACACCCAGGTCGCTCCAGTGATGCGCCGAATAACGGCTGAGCACGTAATCAAATTCACCGTCAGCAAAGGGCAGGCGCTCGGCCGCACCGCACACGGTACTGATATTGCCCAGCTCGCGATCGATCGCAGCGGCGCTTACGACATTGAGCATTTGCTGCGACAGGTCATAGGCCACCACTTCCTTGACCAGTGCCGCCACATGGAAACTCACATGGCCCGCGCCACAGCCCAGATCCAGCACCCGCGCCTCTGACTTGCCGGCCAGCTCGGCCTTTAGCAGGCCGAATTCTGTGCCTTGCGCGTGCACGGCGCTGCTCAAATAGGCCGAAGCCTGTTCGCCGAACTGTTTTTGTACAACCTGGGTGTGCTGGGCGGTGCTGGTCATGTTGATGTCCTTGTTGAATCTGTAGTCGCTGCCGCAGGCTGCGATAGGGGTCGCGGAGATTCCAGGAAACGGGTTGCTACGCAACCCTTCGCAGCCTGCGGCAGCGACTACAAGACGTGTTATGCGTCGCGGAACAACCACGGCTGGCTTGCACGGTGCTTGCTTTCAAACGCTGCAATCGCCTCGCCGTCCTGCAAGGTCAAACCGATATCGTCCAGACCATTGAGCAAACAATGTTTGCGAAACGCATCGATCTCAAAGTTCATGACTTTGCCATCGGGGCGGGTCACGGTTTGCGCTTCAAGGTCGATACTGAGCTGGTAACCCGGCTGGGCTTCAACCTGAGCAAACAGTTCATCAAGCTCGGCGTCGCTCAAGATGATCGGCAACAAACCATTTTTAAAGCTGTTATTGAAGAAGATGTCGGCATAACTCGGCGCGATGATGCTGCGAAAGCCATATTCTTCCAGCGCCCATGGCGCGTGTTCACGGCTGGAACCGCAGCCGAAGTTTTCACGGGCCAGCAACACGCTGGCGCCCTGATAACGCTCGGCGTTGAGCACAAAGTCCTTGTTCAGGGGGCGCTTGGAGTTGTCCTGGTACGGCTGCCCTACATCCAGATAGCGCCATTCATCAAACAGGTTCGGACCAAAACCAGTGCGCTTGATCGACTTCAAAAACTGCTTGGGAATGATTTGGTCAGTGTCCACGTTGGCACGATCCAAAGGCGCGACCAAACCCGTGTGCTGAGTAAAAGCTTTCATGCTGCGCTCCTTAGATCAATTCACGGACGTCGATGAAACGACCGTTCACAGCGGCGGCGGCGGCCATTGCCGGGCTCACCAGGTGGGTACGACCACCGGCACCCTGACGGCCTTCGAAGTTGCGGTTGGAGGTCGATGCACAATGCTCGCCGGACTCCAGTCGGTCCGGGTTCATGGCAAGGCACATCGAGCAACCTGGCTCGCGCCATTCAAAACCGGCCTCCAGGAAAATCTTGTCCAGCCCTTCCGACTCGGCCTGGGCCTTGACCAGGCCCGAACCCGGAACCACGATCGCCTGCTTGATGGTGGACGCTACTTTGCGACCTTTGGCAATCACGGCTGCAGCACGCAAGTCTTCGATACGCGAGTTGGTGCACGAGCCAATGAACACGCGATCCAGCTGGATGTCAGTGATCGCCTGATTAGCTGTCAAACCCATGTACTTCAACGCACGTTCAATGGAACCGCGCTTGACCAGGTCGGCTTCCTGCGCCGGATCCGGCACATTCTGATCAACCGCCAATACCATCTCGGGCGAAGTGCCCCAGCTGACTTGTGGCTTGATCTGGGCTGCGTCGAGTTCAACCACGGTGTCGAATGTTGCATCGCTGTCGGAAACCAAGTCTTTCCAGGCTTCGACAGCCATGTCCCATTCGGCACCTTTAGGAGAGAACGGACGCCCCTTCACGTAATCGACGGTCTTTTGATCCGCCGCCACCAGGCCCACGCGGGCACCGGCTTCGATGGACATGTTGCAGATGGTCATGCGCCCTTCAACCGACAAGTCGCGAATCGCGCTGCCAGCGAACTCGATGGCGTGACCATTGCCGCCTGCGGTGCCGATCTTGCCGATCACCGCCAGCACGATGTCCTTGGCGGTCACGCCGAATGGCAATTGCCCTTCAACCGACACCAGCATGTTCTTCATTTTTTTGGCCACCAGGCACTGCGTGGCGAGCACATGCTCAACCTCGGAGGTGCCGATACCGTGGGCCAATGCACCGAATGCACCGTGGGTCGAGGTATGCGAGTCGCCGCAGACCACGGTCATGCCCGGCAAGGTGGCACCCTGCTCCGGGCCGATCACATGAACGATGCCCTGACGCACGTCGTTCATCTTGAATTCGGTAATGCCGTATTCGTCGCAGTTGTCGTCCAGGGTCTGGACCTGCAAACGGGAAACCTGGTCAGCAATCGCTTCGATCCCGCCTTTGCGCTCTGGCGTGGTCGGTACGTTGTGGTCCGGGGTGGCGATGTTGGCATCGATCCGCCAAGGCTTGCGCCCGGCCAGACGCAAGCCTTCAAAGGCTTGCGGCGACGTCACTTCATGAATGATATGACGATCGATGTAGATCAGCGCCGAGCCATCGTCGCGCTGCTTGACCAAATGCGAATCCCAGAGCTTGTCGTAGAGCGTTTTGCCGGCCATCAGACGGTTTCCTCATCAGCTACTTTTCTGTGCCAATAACCACTTGGCTTGTGAGGTCGATCCTATGGCGTTACAGTTAATAACTCAAATTCATAATTTTCATGCTTTGGATAACCAACAGGAATTCGAATAGATGGATCTCGCGAATCTCAATGCCTTTATTGCCATTGCTGAAACCGGAAGCTTTTCCGGAGCCGCCGAACGGCTGTTCCTGACCCAGCCCGCCATCAGTAAACGCATCGCCAGCATTGAGCAGCAACTCAAGCTCAGGCTGTTCGACCGGCTGGGCCGCGAGGTCAGCCTGACCGAGGCGGGCCGGGCTTTATTGCCGCGGGCCTATCAGATTCTCAACGTGCTGGATGACACCCGCAGGGCGCTGAATAACCTCAATGGTGAAGTCAGCGGGCGCCTGACCCTGGCCACCAGCCATCACATTGGCCTGCACCGGCTGCCGCCTTTGCTGCGGGAGTTCACGCGCACGTACCCCAAGGTCGCGCTGGATATTCAGTTTCTGGATTCAGAAGTCGCCTATGACGAAATCCTGCACGGCCGCGCAGAACTGGCAGTGATCACCCTCGCGCCGGAACCTCACTCGCTGATTCGTGCCGTACCGGTCTGGGATGACCCGCTGGACTTCGTGGTCGCTCCGGAGCACAGCCTGACCCGAAAAAAGGCGGTCAGCATGGCTGATATTGCGCGCCATCCGGCGGTGTTCCCCGGCGGCAATACCTTCACCCACCATATTGTCCATCGCTTGTTTGAAGCCCAGGGCCTGACACCCAATATCGCCATGAGCACCAACTACCTGGAGACCATCAAAATGATGGTGTCCATCGGGCTGGCCTGGAGCGTGCTGCCGCGCACGATGCTCGACGAACAAGTGGCATCGATTGCCTTGCCCGGCATCCAGTTGACCCGCCAGCTGGGTTATATCGTGCATACGGAGCGGACCTTGTCCAATGCCGCCCATGCCTTCATGACCCTTCTGGATGGCCAGGTCGACACCCAGGCCCCTCAAATGGACGACTCCCACCTTGATCACCCCGTGAAATAATCCAGCGCATTTGGCCCAATAAAACAACAAGGATCCGCCATGCAAGCTTCTGAAATCTTCATCCTCAGCGCCCAGCGAACGGCCATCGGCACCTTTGGTGGCGCACTCAAGGACGTGCCTCTGGGCGACCTGGCCACTACCGCCGTAAAAGCCGCGTTGCTGAATAGCCAGGTCGACCCCGAGCGCATCGGCCACGTGGTGATGGGTAATGTGATACCAACCGAGCCCCAGGATGCCTACCTGGCGCGAGTCGCCGCGATCAATGCCGGGATCCCCAAGGAAACACCGGCCTATAACGTCAATCGCCTGTGCGGCTCCGGTTTGCAGGCAATTATTTCAGCCGCCCATACCCTGATGCTCGGCGATGCCGAATTTGCCATTGGGGCCGGGGCCGAAGCCATGAGTCGCGGCCCGTACCTGATGCCTGCTGCCCGTTGGGGTGCGCGCATGGGGGATACGCAGATGCTCGATTACATGCTCGGCATTCTGCACGACCCGTTCCACGGCATTCACATGGGCATCACCGCCGAAAACATCGCCGAGCGCAACAGCATTAGCCGCCAGACTCAGGATGCCCTGGCGTTTGAGGACCAGCAGCGTGCAGCGCGGGCCATCGCCGAAGGCTACTTCGACAGCCAGATTGCCGCCGTCGAGGTACGCAGCCGCAAGGGCACCGTGTTGTTCAGTCAGGATGAACACCCGCGGGCCACCACCCTTGAACAGTTGGCGCAAATGAAACCGGCGTTCAAGAAGGACGGCAGTGTTACCGCGGGCAATGCATCGGGGCTCAATGACGGTGCGGCAGCGCTGGTACTGGCCAGTGGCGCTGCGGTACGGGCTGCTAACCTTGTGCCAATGGCCCGGATGGTGGCCTATGCCCATGCAGGGGTAGAGCCCGAGCTGATGGGCCTTGGACCGATTCCGGCAACACGCCTGGCGCTGAAACGGGCGGGGCTGACCATCGAAGACATGGACGTTATCGAAGCCAATATCGCCTTCGCAGCCCAGGCCTGCGCCGTGATGCAGGAACTGGACATGGACCCGGCCAAGGTCAACCCCAATGGCTCGGGGATCGCCTTGGGGCATCCGGTGGGCGCCACTGGCGCGATCATCGCCACCAAGGCCATCCACGAACTGCACCGGATCAAGGGGCGCTACGCCCTGGCAACCATGTGTATTGGCGGTGGCCAGGGCATAGCGGTTATTTTCGAGCGGGTTTAAAAGCGCTGTAGAGACATCAATTGGGGGAGCGAGCCTGCTCGCGAAGAACATTCGCGAGCAGGCTCGCTCCCACCAGGGCTTGACCGGGAGCAGCGTATCGACAGACGTTGCTACACAGGCATACGGCCAAACTTGCCCGACTGGAAGTCCACAAAGGCCTGATGGATTTCGGCATCGGTGTTCATCACGAACGGGCCATGCCCCACGATAGGCTCGTCGATCGGCTCGCCACTCAGAATCAGCAGCACAGCATCGTTGTTGGCTTCAAGCCTGACCTGTGAACCGTCACGTTCGAACAGCGCCAACTGCCCTTCACGTACCACTTCCTGACCGTTGACCTCAACCGCACCGTGCAACACCACCAGCGCCGTATTGCGGCCCTGGTGCACATCGAACGTGGTCGACTTGCCCGCGTTCAAGCGGATATCCCACACGTCGATATCGGTAAAGGTGCGCGCCGGGCCGCGTTTGCCATCGAATTCACCGGCAATCAGGCGCAACCGGCCGGCATCGTCCTTGAGCGCCAGATCCGGAATATCCCGATCCACAATGCCCTGATACCCCGGCGCGGACATTTTGTCCCTGGCCGGCAGATTGACCCATAGCTGCACCATTTCCAGCGGGCCGCCACTGCGGGCAAACGCCTCGGAATGGAACTCCTCATGCAGGATCCCCGAGGCAGCGGTCATCCACTGCACATCTCCCGGCCCGATCACCCCGCCGTTACCGGTGGAGTCACGGTGCTCGACTTCGCCCTTGTAGACGATGGTCACGGTTTCAAAACCACGATGCGGGTGCTGACCTACGCCACGGCGTTCAGTGGTAGGCGAGAACTCCGCTGGCCCTGCGTAATCAAGCAACAGGAACGGGCTGATGTGTTTGCCCATGCTGTCGTAGGAAAACAACGTGCGAACCGGAAAGCCATCGCCGACCCAATGAGGACGGGGAGCTGTGTACACGCCAAGAATCTTTTTCATGTTGCACCTCCTGTAAATCATGGTGACAAGCTTAGATTCGATTCACCCATAAGACTAGATAGCGTTATCGACACAAATCGTCCCACCAGCAGAACAATCTATTTAATGTGGGAGCGGGCTTGCTCGCGATGCAGGCGACTCGGTTTGCCTGATTGATCCCATTGATGCCATCGCGATCAAGCCCGCTTCCACTAAGGCCCCGACTGTGGCCATCCGCTAAATACAACTATTTGAAAAACCTGTATCTGGTTTCTCCACCGTGCTGCGTCTAATAACTATTCCCATTAACTAAAAAGAAACATTCCACTTCGGAGCCTAGGCACGCGATGCAACGACCCAACTTGAGCCGGACCCCCCTTTCGATCGCTACCCAGCGCCAGACAGTTCGCCGTACCCTGCTGTCCAGCGCCTTTGTAGCGACGGTATTGCTGGGGTCATCCATTGCCCAGGCGGCGCCTGTGGCCTTGAATATTCCGTCTCAATCCCTGGCCAGCGCGCTGAATGAACTGGGCAAGCAAGCCAATCTGCAAATTCTGTATAGCCCGGATCAGGTTCAAGGCATCAAGTCCCGCTCGGTGTCCGGCTCTCTCGAACCGGTCAAGGCACTGGAGTCCTTGCTGCAAGGCAGTGGCATTTCGTATCAGCTCAACGGCGACACGGTTATTTTGAGCGCCCCTCAAGGCAACGGCCTGGAGCTGGGCGCGACCACGATTTCCGGCCAGGGCCTGGGCAACTCGCTGACTACCGAAGACACCCACTCCTACACCACCGGCGCCAGCAACAGTTCGACCAAACTGCCGCTCTCGATCCGCGAAACCCCGCAAACCGTGACCGTGATCACCCGCCAACTGATGGACGACCAGGCCGCCCAGAGCATCGGCGATGTGTTGCGCAACGCGCCGGGTGTGTCCACCCAGGCTTACGACAGCGACCGTATGGAGTATTCGGCGCGCGGTTATGCCATCACCAACTTCCAGTACGACGGGGTCAACACGCTGTATGACGGGGTTTTCGATGAGGGCGCAACCAAGGTCGACATGGCCCTGTATGACCGAGTAGATATCGTGAAGGGCGCTACCGGCCTGTTGTCCGGCTCGGGCGAGCCCTCGGCCACGGTCAACCTGATCCGCAAAAAACCAACCCGCGACTTCAAGGCTTCAGTCACTGCAAGCGCAGGCTCCTGGGACAATTACCGCACCGAAGGCGATATTTCCGGACCGCTGAATGACGATGGCAGCGTACGCGGACGCATGGTTGCGGTGTATCAGGATGCTGACTCGTACATTGATCACTACTCCAAAAAGAATGATGTGTTCTACGGCATCATCGAAGCAGACCTCACGCCAGACACCCTGTTCACCTTCGGCATGGACTACCAGAATATCAAGCCGCGCGGTTCATCCTGGACCGGTAACCCGTACTACTACTCCAACTACACCAAGACCGATTTCAGCCGTTCGTTCAACCCGGCAACTGACTGGAGCCGTCGCGACGTCCAGATCCAGACGACTTTCGCCTCCCTGGAACACCGCTTTGCCAATGACTGGAAAGTCAAAGGCACCCTGACCCAGCAAACCAACGATCACGACACCCTGTTGGGATCGGCCAGTGGTGGCTTGCCTGATCCGGTGACCGGTAAAGGCATGTCCTTCTATTGGGGTCACTGGGAAGGCCATCGCGTACAAAACACCTTCGATATCAATGCCACCGGCCCGTTTACCCTGTTTGGCCGCGAACATGAACTGGTGGTCGGTGCCACATCACAGTCTTCCCGGCAAACCGGCGCGACCTTTGACAGCAGTGAATATCGTGTGCTGTCCGAAAGCATCTTTGATTGGAATGGCAAATACCCGCGACCGGACTTCCCGAAGAACGGTAAATATGAAACCAACCAGAATCAGAACAGCGCCTACATCGCCGCACGTTTCAACCCCGCGGACGACTGGTCGATTATTCTCGGCAGTCGCCTGAGTGACTTCCAGTACAACAGCACCTACCGGTATTACGAGCAAAGCAGCAACTTCCAGGACAACAAAACCACTGCTAAACAGCACGGAGAGGTTACGCCCTACGCCGGCGTTGTGTATGACATCAACGAGAACTACTCGGTATACGGCAGCTACACCTCTATCTACAAACCCCTCACCGAGCAGAGCAGTTCGGGCGCTACTCTGGCACCGACCGAAGGCAACAGCTACGAACTCGGCGTGAAGGGCGAGTACTTCGATGGCCGACTGAATGCCAGTGCAGCGGTGTTTCGCACCGAACAGAAAAATGTCCCCATTCAGGTCGGTACCAACGTAAACACCAACCTGGGTATCTTTGAATCCCTGGATGGTGCAACCACCAACGGTATCGAGCTTGAGCTGTCTGGTGAGCTGATGCCGGACTGGAACCTGATCGCCGGCTACACCTACGCCAAAACCCGCTCCGATGATGGGGAGCGTGTTTATGGCTACCCGCTGGAAACCACCAAACCGGAAAACGTGGCGCGGGTGTTTACCACCTACCGCCTGCCGGGCGTGATGAACAAGGTGACCGTGGGCGGTGGCGTGAACTGGCAGAGCCCGTTCTACGGCAAGATCTACAACTCAGCCAAAGAAGACTACGACATCATCGAGCAGCGGAGCTTTGCGCTGGTCAACCTGATGACCCGCTACGAGTACAACGAACACCTGACGTTCAACCTCAATGCCAACAACGTGTTCGACAAAAAGTACCTGTCGGGCCTGGGCAACTTCGGTACCACTTATTACGGCGAACCGCGCAGCCTGATGCTGACCTCCAAGTACAGTTTCTAGAGCGTTGCAGCCGGCTTGCTCGCGATGACGTCACCTCGGTTTATTTGACAAACTGCGGCGCCAGCATCGCGAGCATGTCGTATCGTCGCGCCCACAGAGGGTATGACCTCATTCAGCCTGCAGATAACGATTGACGATATCCGCGTACTGACCGCTTTCTTTTAACGTCAGCAAGGCGCTATTTAAAGCTATGCGCAGTGTTGTGTCTGATTGACGGACCCCTATCGCAATGCCACTCCCTAACAGTTCATCTTTGACAGGCGGGCCCGAAAATCCGAAGCCGTCACCCTGTGGGGTATCCAGTAATGCCTGTGAAATTTCTATCGTATCTTGCAAAGTAGCGTCAATTTCACCCGTCATCAGACTGCGAATCAATTCATCATTAAATTGAAAAGTGCTTATTACCACGCCTGCGGTTTCCCAGCGCGCCTTGGCAAAGGCTTGCCGACTGGTCCCGGCCCTCCCATGGGGAAATAGTTGAAGAACTGCAACCTGCGATCGAACCAACCGCCAATACAATCATTACGTAGTTTAAGGCGCTCACAACATGATCCTTCTTTTAAAAAGTGATTAACGAAACACACCAATTTTTATTGCAAGCGCTTGAGCAACTCTTCGGCGACCCTGATTGAAGATGCCGGATTTTGACCGGTAATCAGTTCGCGATCGGATACCACATAAGGACTGAACGGCACGAGAGAGGACGTATAGTCACCACCGGCCTGTTCAAAGGCTGTTTGGGGCATATATTTCATTTCTCCGCCCTGCAGCCGACGCTGAGCAAGCTTCTCTTCCGTATTGTTCATAACCGTCATTTTGTAGCCCGCATAAATCCACCCGGTTAAAGGCGGTTTATCCTTTGCAGTTTCCAGCTGTGCAACGAATCCTGGAGCGTCCGGCAACGTCGACAACAAGGCCACTGGCCCATGACATACCAATGCTGTCGGTTTACCGGACTGATGAAAGTGGGTGAGTAATTTGCCCATCGACGTGTCGGTGGCTAAATCCTGTAAAGGCGCACGCCCCCCTGGAACATACAGTGCATCAAACTGGGCATAACCCACGTGTTCTATACGCGATAGGCTGACCACCGGCGAGTCAGTCAACGAAGTAATCTTGAGCCTGTCCATCAACACTTTATGGTCATTCAGTGCCTCGTTACTGCCACCGAAATAGGACTTGTCAAAAGAACCCTGATCCATTGTTGGTGCTCGCCCCAAAGGCGTTGCAAAGGTAAGGGTGTGCCCGGCATCAAGGAGCATTTTTACCGGTTGCATCAGTTCATTGAAGTAGAACCCGGTGGGTATTGAACGGCCATTTTTCAGTTCCAGCTCACTGGCGTCGGACAATACAACCAGCACCTTGGCGGCTTGTACCGTAAAGCTGGCGCCTCCCACAACAGCGCTTATCGCGAGGATGTTTAAAAGTTTCATAGTGCCTCCTGAGTATTAAGAGAACCGTTGCCTCTTTCACTTGAGGAATGTAATTACCGTGTTCGTCCTGAGAAACCCGCATAAATGACAATCACTTTGCCTCTGGGAGGTGTAATGGCCCGCCGATTTAATCACCTGGCTGACGTTGAAGCCTTTATCGCCGTGGCAGACAACGGCTCCCTCAGTGCCGCGGCGGTCGAGCTAGCGACAACACCGACGGTTATCAGCCGAGCAATCAAACGCCTTGAAACACATCTGGGGGTTCAGTTACTCAGACTGACGACACGCCGACTGAGCATCACTGATGCAGGACTCACATACCTGAACCAGACACGCCTGGCATTTGCGCAGATCAGTGACGTGGAGCGTTCATTATCCGGCCCTAACGATGCGTTGAATGCTCGCCTGCGAGTGAGTGCACCTACCACTTACGGCCATTACCGTCTGCCTGGCCTGTTAGCAGCTTTTAGCCGCATACACCCTCAGGTCAGGATCGAACTGAGCATCAGTAACCACAACGTGGATCTGGTCGCTGACAATTTTGACATGGCCATTCGTGTGGGCTGCTTGCCTGACAGCGCACTGATAGCCCGTAAATTGGAAGATGCGCGGTTGTGTCTGGTTGCAGCACCTCTGTACCTGCTCAGCAAGGGTGTACCCAAGTGCCTGGATGACTTGCAACATCATCAGTGCTTGCCCTTTGTCGTGCCAAGCAGTGGAAGAGTCAGGCCGTGGCAACTTATGGACCATGGTCAACCGGTAGAGCGTCTACCGACGGCTAATGTACAAATCAGTGACGATGTTTTAGGCGTTGTATCGATGGCGAAAAGCGGGCTGGGAATTTGCCAGACCTATCGTTTCATCGTCGAAGATCAAATCCGCTCCGGGCTGCTGGTAGAAGTACTGAAACACACCTCAGGCTGCTCACGTCCTTTCTCAATTATTTACCCACCGCACCGGCAACTCTCGACGGCTTCAAAAGCGCTCATCAGCTTTTTGTTGAAACAGGTTCATGGCTAGAGCTCGTTTGCGTTTCAGGCACCCTCACGAGTTCAAAACCGGGATGAGCAACCGCCTGTTCTCCCTTACACTGAACGCCCTTTGCTCACTGGCGCGTTTATGGACCTCGACCTGGCTCGCACCTTCCTCGAAATCGTTCGCTACGGCAGCCTTGTCGGCGCGGCCGAAAAACTGCATGTCACCCAGACGGCCGTGACCGCGCGGGTGCACAAGCTCGAAAGCCTGCTGGGCGTGACGCTGTTCATTCGTAACCGCGCTGGCGCCAGGCTGACGCCTGAGGGCGAGGCGTTTGTGGTGTACGCCAACCAATTGCTACAGACCTGGGAAGCCGCCCGCCGCGATCTGCCGCGCCCCGAGGGCTTGCATCAGCTGCTGCATATCGGCGGTGAAGTCAGCCTGTGCAATCCGCTGATCCTGAACTGGGCCAAGGCCCTGCGCCAACACCTCACCACCCATGCCTTGCGCATACAGATCAGCGATGCCGAGCAGTTGCTGCGTCAGGTCGAAATGGGCCTGCTGGACGCGGCACTGGTCTATCAGCCTGCTTACTGGCCTGGCGTTCAGGTGGAACAGCTACTGGAAGAAAAACTGATCCAGATTCGCCGCCCCGAGCAGCCCGATCCTTATGTGTACATTGAATGGGGCGAAGACTTTCGACGCCAGCATGACGCTGCCCTCCCCGACAAAGCTCGCGCAGCCATCAGCTTCAACCTGGGGCCGGTGGCGCTGCATTACATTCTGGAAAACGGCGGCAGCGGCTATTTCCGCACGCGGGTGGTCAAGAGCTATCTGGACAGTGGCGCTCTGGAGCGCGTGCCCAAAGCCCCTGAATTCAGCTACCCCACTTACCTTGTGTATTCACGCGAACGGGACTGCGCGGCCCTGCAAGAGGGTATCGCGTTACTGCGCGAGATCGTCAAGCAAGACAGCGACTGGTCGCAGCGCTGGGAGCCGGAAATTTAAGCCGGTTTGCCAAAGATGAAAGCTTTCAGCTTTTTGCCCAATCCCTTAGTCTGCGAGCGCTGAATACCGACAAGAACACTACAGGTGGCACATGACCGACCTCACCCGGACCAACGAAAGCTGGCTGACGAGCGCCCCCCATCAACAGTGGCTACGTGATCAGGGCCAGGCGCTGGTGGATTTCGCCAAGGCTGCGCGTGTGCCATCTGGCTTCGCCCAACTGGACCGGTTTGGGCGACGACCGGATGATGCCCCGGCTGACACCATTACCACGGCACGGATGGTGCACAGCTTTTCCCTCGCCCATATCCAAGGCTTGCCCGGTTGCGCCCCGCTGATCGACCATGGTCTGGCTGCATTGGCCGGGCCGTTGCGTGATGCAGTCAATGGCGGCTGGTTTGCCAGCCCCAATGCGCAGGATGGCAACTCTCGCAAAGCCGCATACCTGCACGCCTTTGTCGCCCTGGCCGCCAGTTCCGCAGCCGTGGCTGGACGTGGTGGCTCGGCTGAGTTGCTGGGTGATGCCGTACAAATCCTCGAAAACAATTTCTGGTCACCACAAGAAGGCGCCTTGCTGGAAAGCTTTGCCAGCGACTGGAGTGACTGCGAAGCGTATCGCGGGGCCAACAGCAACATGCATGGCACCGAGGTCTTTCTGGCCCTGGCCGATGTGCTCGACGAAGACCTGTGGCTCGACCGTGCCTTGAGCATCGCCGAGCGGGTTATCCATCAGCATGCTGCGCAGTCCGACTACCTGCCCGTCGAACATTTCGATGCGCTCTGGCAGCCATTGCCCGACTACAACCACGACAACCCGGCAGATGGCTTTCGCCCTTTCGGTAAAACCCCAGGCCACGCCTTTGAATGGGCGCGCTTGCTGCTGCACCTTGAGGCAGCCCGTAAACAACGCGGTTTATCGGCACCCCGGTGGCTGCTCGAAGACGCCCGCCAACTGTTCAGCAGCGCGTGCAAGCATGGCTGGAATGTCGATGGCGGCAGCGGAATTGTTTACACCCTGGACTGGAACAACCAGCCCGTGGTGCGCGAACGTCTGCACTGGACCCTGGCTGAAGCCTCGGCTGCGGCGGCAGCGTTGTTGCAACGCACCGACGAGCATGAGTACGAAGTCTGGTATCAACAGTTCTGGGACTACATCGACCTGCATTTGATCGATCGTCTGAACGGCAGCTGGCACCACGAGCTGGGGATCGACAATCAGCCTTCAGAAAACATCTGGCCCGGCAAGCCGGACCTTTACCATGCTTACCAGGCCACATTGTTGCCCCGCCTGCCTCTGGCAATCAGCCTGGCCAGTGCACTCAAATTGCGCCGTTGAATACTCAAACAGCCCCGTAGCAGCTGCCGAAGGAACGAGGCAGCGTCCGACGACGTAGTCGTCGTAAACCGGTTAGCGCGGTGAACCTGAAAGACCGCTCAGGATGGTTTACGACTGCTGCGCAGCCGAACGCAGCCTCGCGGAGCTCGTCAGCTGCTACGTAAAAATACATCATCACCAGTCGTATTTGACTTCCAGCGCCGCCGTCCTTTGCTGTCCGTAGTAACAGCCAAAACTGTAGTTGCATGAGGACACGTACTCGCGATCAAACAGGTTCTGTACGTTAAGGCTGGTGCTGACCCCTTTGAAGCCAGGATCCAGGGCCGCCAGGTCATAACTGAGCGTGGCGTCGTAGACGACAAATGACGGTGTTTTGAAGGTGTTGGCCGAGTCGCCGAAGTTCTTCCCGGTGTAACGGGCACCGCCGCCCAGGGTCACGCCTTCAAGCGCCTGCCCGGTAAAGTGATAGTCCGCCCACACACTGGCCGCCCAAGGCGCTTGTGCCTCACTGCGGTTGCCTTCGTTGCCGTAGTTGGACTTGGTGTAGATCACATCCAGATACGACACAGACGCGATCAGGTCGATGTTGTTGAAGCTGCTTTTGCCTTCCACTTCAATGCCCCGCGACCTGACTTCACCTTCCTGAACTTGATATTCCAGATACTCAAGGTCGCCCGTAAGGACATTTTGCTGGGTGATTTCGAACACCGAGGCGGTGAGCAACGTGGTGTCATTGGGCTGATACTTGACCCCCACTTCGTATTGCTTGCCCGTCATGGGCACGAACGCCTTGCCACCGCGATCCGGCGCGCTCGTGCCCACCGATGGCAAGAACGACTCGGTGTAGCTGATGTAGGGCGCCAGACCGAACGAAGTGACATAGGTCAGCCCCACGCGCCCGGTGAATTTGTTGTCGTTTTGCGTCACGCGCGAACGGGCGAGCAAATCGTTGTTTTCAACTTTTGCCCAATCGTGGCGACCGCCAATGGTCAGAATGAAGTTGTCCAGCTTGATCTGGTCCTGCACATACAGCCCGGTCTGCTTGACCCGGTTATCCCATTTGGTGGTCAGGGTCGGCACCCCCATGGTGCGGTAGTTGCTCGGGTTGTAGAGGTCAATGACCTCGCTGCCAGACAGGTTGTACCCCTGATACTTGCGAGCGAACTGACGGTAGTCCAGACCTACCAGCAAGGTGTGCTGCAAGGGACCTGTGGTGAAGTCGCTCTGCAGGTGGTTGTCGAAGCTGTACGAGCTGTTTTGCTGACGCCAGTCGAGTTTGGTGCGACTGGCGTGCGTGTCAGTCGCACCGTCCGGGGCGGTTACAAAACGGTTGAGGTAAAAGCCCTTGTAGCGATCGTCGACGTCGATGTAGCTGAGACTCTGGCGATAGGTCATGACCTCGTTGAAGTCGTGGGAAAACTGATAACCGAGCACATATTGGTCGCGCTTGTAGTCGTTCCATTTCGAATCGCCCAAAAACGTGTCGCGGTCAATCTTGTTGCCCTGGGAGTTGCGGTACAGGCTGCCTACTGCGGGCAAGGCCTGATAGTCGGCCAGTGCGTCATCGCGCTGCAACTGCGCATACAGTGTCAGTTCGGTGCTGTCATTGGGTGCCCAGGTGAAGCTGGGCGCCAGCAGCATGCGCGAGTCTTCGGTGTGGTCCACCTGCTCGCTGCCGGTATTGCCCACACCGATCAGCCGATAGCTCAGGGTTTTGGCATCGTCCAGCGGGCCGGTGGTATCAAAGGCCAGGTTGTAACGGTCAAAGCTGCCGGTGCCGACCTTGATCTGGTGCTGGGCCTCCATGCTCGGGCGTTTGGAGACCATATTGATCATCCCCCCCGGCTGGTTTTGCCCATACAGCACAGAGGACGGGCCTTTGAGCACTTCGATACGTTCCAGGGTGTACGGATCGATCTGCGGGGTGCCACCCAGGCTGCCGGCTGACGGCAGGTAGGCGCCATCGAGATAGAGCAGCGTAGGGGCAAAACCCCGGCTGGTGATCTCGTCAGCGATGGTGTTGCGATCGGTGTAGCCATTGGTGCTCACCCCCGGGGTGTAACGCAACGCTTGTGTCAGGTCGCGTGCGCCCTGCACTTCTGCCTGATCAGCAGTGACCACGTTGATGGTCTGGGGGATCTCCAGAATCGGCGTGTCGGTTTTGGTCGCGGTGGCCGAACGGGTGGCGACAAAGCCGTCAACGTGGCCACGACCATCTTCGCCCACACGTGCCGACACGTTGGTCGCACCCAGATTCAACGCACCCGCCTCAGCCTGCGGGTAAACACTCAAGGCGCCGCTGTCGGTCACACTCAGGCCCAGGCCACTGCCCGCCAGAGCGCGTTCGGCAGCCTGTTGCGGGGTAAACATGCCGTTCACCGGCGCAGAGTTCTTGCCTTGCAACAAGGCAGGGGCAACGGACAGCGTCAGGTTGCTGTCACGGGCAATCCGACTCAAGGTCACGCCCAGAGGCGCTGAAGGCAGATCAAAAAAACGAACGGCACTCTGTTCACTGTGCAACGCCTCAGCCACCGCGTTCGGCAAGCCAGCAATGCTCAGGGTGATCGTCAGTGCCAGCAGGCAAGGTCTTAGCGGGGCATACGGCATGGGGCGTCCTTTCTCGTTGCAAGGTAGGCAGTTGTAACCTTGACCAACGAGTAAGGATTTCCCCTCACACTATTTGCAATTAATTCCCATTCGGCTGTTGTTTACCGATTCACATCAATCAGGGTCAACCACGGTCCGTAGCGCGTGACCTTGATCGGCAAGGTTTGCGCCAGCGCGCTCAGGGTTTGGGCTGTGTTGTCCAGAGGGAACACCCCGAACACCCGCACCCGTGCAGCCTCGGGACTGATGCGCAGCACCCCCGTCTGGTAGGGCGCAAGCGCGTCGACCAGGGCCGACAACGGTTCGTCATGCAGCTCTACCCGGCCGTGGACCCAATCGGTCTGGCTACGGGAAGTAGGGGTTTGTGGGTCAATCTGGCTGGACGTGAAAGACACGGCCTGGCCGGTGTCTACACGCCGCTGCTGACCGCCCAGGGTGTTCAGCTGCACACTGTGTTGTTGCACGCTGGCCAGACTTTCGCCCGTCCCCTGACGCACCATAAAGCGCGTACCCAGTGCCTGTACCTGGCCTTGATCCGTCACCACCACGAACGGACGCTTGGCATCGGCGGCCACGTCCACCTGCAACTCGCCTTCACGCAGTCGCACGCGGCGCTGGCCAGCGCTGAACTCGATATCGACTGCGCTGCGGGCGTTGAGTGTCAGCAGGCTGCCATCCACCAGTTCAATGGTTTTGCGCTCACCGGTTGCCGTCTGCTGGTCGGCCATCAAGCCCGCCAATGGCGTCACACGATCTACCAAGCCTGCAGCACCCAGACCGAGCAGCAACACTAACAGGCCGCCTCGCAGGGCCTTTTTACGTGTCGGAGAAGTGCTGGCCATTAATGCCCGGCGTGCGGCCTGCAATTGCCCGGGGCTGCGCCGTTCAACCGATTGCAAGTCGGCCACCGGGGCTTTCAGTACCCCAGCCACCCGTTGCCATGCGGCCATGTTTTCGGGGGTTTCAGCCAGCCATGCCTTGAACACCTGACGCTCCGAAGGACAGGCTTGCCCGGACTCAAGGCGAAGCATCCAGTCAATGGCTGCACGGGTGATCGGATCGACCCTGGTTGTACTCATAAGGCTGGCTCCGTTTGCTCGAGACAATGAACAAAGGCGCGACGCAAATCACGTTCGACAGTGGCCAGCGATACCCCCAACTGATCCGCAATGGCTTGCTGGGGCATACCTTCAAGGCGATTGAGCAAAAAGGCCCGTTTGACCCGCGACGGCAGCCCTTCAAGCACGCGATCAATCGCTTCAATCGCCTCGCGAACCAGCGCAATGTCTTCGGCAGAGGGTGCATAGGCCAGAGGCAAATCCGCCAGCTGATCCAGATAGGATTGCTCAAGCTTGCGGCGGCGCCACAACGAGCACAGCAACCTGCGGGCAACGGTGCTCAGATACGCCCTGGGCTCCTGGATGCGCTCCAACTGCTGGGCATCATAGGCGCGCAGAAAAGTGTCCTGGGTCAGATCAGCTGCATCCTGTGGGCAACGCACCTGTCGCGACAGCCAGCCGCGCAGCCACGCATGATTGTCGTGATACAGACTTGCCAACAGGCTTTTGGGATCCACAGGGCTAGACACGATAGATAACCAGACTTAAATAGCAATAAGTCGCATTATCGTCGGATCAAGCGTAAAAGCAAGCAATGCGGGAGCGAGCCTGCTCGCGAAGATCATTCGCGAGCAGGCTCGCTCCCACGGCCAGAGTGTCTAAGGGAGATAGTAGGGGCTTACCGCCCGCCGCCCAGATCCAGAAAGGTACCTGTGGTGTAGGAAGCCTTGTCCGAGAGCAGCCACACAATCGCTTCGGCCACTTCTTCGGGGCGCCCGCCACGGCCCATCGGGATGATCGGTTCAAGCTTGCTGACCCGGCCCGGATCGCCGCTCAAGGCATGAAAGTCGGTGAAGATATAACCGGGTCGCACCGCATTGACCCGGATCCCTTCACCCGCCAGCTCCTTGGACAAGCCCAGAGTGAACGTGTCCAGCGCGCCCTTGGAGGCCGCATAGTCGACATACTCACCCGGGGAACCCAGACGCGAAGCCACCGAGGACACATTGACGATATTGCCGCCCTGCCCGCCGTAGCGTGGCGACATGCGCAGTACCGCGTGCTTGGCACACAGGATCGGGCCCAAAACGTTGGTTTTCAGAGTGTGCATGATGCGCAGCTCGGAAAGCTCATCGACCCGCGACTTGAGCCCCACGGTGCCAGCGTTGTTAACCAGCGCCGTGACTGGCCCCAACTGCTCGTCAACCTCGAGAAACAGGCGAATGATTTCCTCTTCGTCACTTACATCGGCACGTACCGCGATAGCTTTTGCGCCCAGGGCACGAACCTGCGCCAGCACCTCATGGGCAGCGGCATCGTCAGCCAGGTAATTGATGCAAATCCGATAACCCTGTCGCGCCGCCAACACCGCAGTGGCCGCACCTATGCCGCGGCTGCCGCCGGTGATCACGATGACTTTGTCCATAAATACGTGCTCCCTTTACAACGATCCAAGTCTGGGTGCCAGAATAACCGTGAAGGCTTTGCTTTGTCAGGTCGGTGTCTGATTTCTGTCCGTGGCGGGCTCGGCGCGATGGATTTCCTCCATGAACTGCACCGCAGGCAGTGGCTGGCCCAGCAGAAAACCCTGCAGTGAATCGCAGCCCAGTGAGGTCAAAAAGCTTTGCTGGGTATCGGTTTCCACACCCTCGGCCACAATCCGCAGCCCCAGTGCCTGACCCAGTGCAACAATGGCCGAAACAATCGCCGCATCGTCGCTGTCATGCTCCAGGTCCCGAACAAAGCCACGGTCGATTTTCAATTCATTGGCGGGCAAGCGCTTGAGGTACATGAGGCTGGAATAACCGGTACCAAAGTCATCAATGGACAGGTCAACGCCCATCTGTGACAGCCGTTGCAGCACCACCATGCTTGCATCGGCGTCACTCATGGCAGTGGTTTCGGTGATTTCCAGGGTCAGGCTATTGGCCGGTAACCGGTGCCGCTCCAGCGCCTCGACAACACTGTCGACCAGCCCCGTGTAGCAAAACTGCAATGCCGACAGATTGACCGCAATTCGCCAGCTGCTATAGCCCTGATCAAACCATACTCGCATCTGCCGGCAGGCTTCGTTAAGCACCCAGTCACCAATGGGAATGATCAGCCCGGTTTTTTCCGCCAGGTCGATAAAGCTGTCCGGCAACAGCAAACCCTGCTGCGGATGCTCCCAGCGCAACAAGGCCTCGGCACCCACGGGCTGGCCGGTGCCCGCGTCGAACTTGGGCTGATAATGCAAACGAAACTGTTTCAGTACCAGGGCCTGACGCAAGTCTTGCAGCAGTTGCAATTGCTTGCGGGCGTTGATGTTCATCGATGCATCGAAAAAGCTGTAGCCGTTTTTGCCCGTGCCCTTGGCGTGATACATCGCCGCATCGGCGTTCATCAACAACTCTTCGGCGCTCAAGCCGTTACCGGGATAAAGCGCAATACCGACACTCGCAGAAATCAGCAAATCATGCTCGTCCACGCGGAACGCCTTGGACAGCAGGCTGACCTGACGCGCCGCCACTTGTGGGGCATCGTCCGGCTCAAGCAAACGCACCAGCAGCACAAATTCATCGCCACCAATTCGCGCCAGGGTGTCCTGGCTGCGCAACTGCTCGCGCAAGCGCAAGGCCACTTCACGCAACAAGCGGTCGCCTAGGTGATGGCCGAACGCATCGTTCACCGGTTTAAAACCATCGAGGTCGATAAACATCAGCGAGAAGCATCCGCCCTGCTCCGCCACTTTGTTCATCGCCTGACCGATGCGATCAGCCAGCAGGATGCGATTAGGCAGCCCGGTCAGGGTGTCGTGCAGCGCCAGTTGCGTCAGTTCTTCATTAGCCAGGGTCAAAGAGTCCGCAAGAGCGGCGGTGCGGGCATCGAGGCGGGCATCAAAAACCGAGGTCAACAGAGCAATGACCAGCACGGCCAGGCTGGATACCAGCACCAGGTTGTCCAGCCCCTTGCCACTCAAGCCATCCACGGCAGCGCCGCAAAAACTGCCTACCGGGAAGTTCGCCGCCGCCATGCCGGTGTAATGCATACCGACAATGGCGAGCCCCATGATGACCGCAGCCGCCCCACGGATCAGGCGCACATAAGGTGTTTGCTTGCGCAGATGAAACGCGATCGACAGTGCGGCAGCCGACGCCCCGACCGCAATCAGCAACGACAGGCCAAACAGCGTCGGGTCGTAATCGATCCCCGGCTGCATACGTAACGCCGCCATGCCGCTGTAGTGCATGGCACTGATACCCGCCCCCATGATCAAGGCGCCAAACAGCAGTTGCAGCGCCGGCAGGCGTGGCTGACTGACCAGCCACAAGGCAAAACCTGACGACAAAATTGCCACCAGCAAAGACCACAGGGTCAGTCCCAGGTCGTACCCCAGGGTCAGTGGCAACTCCAGCGCGAGCATCCCGATAAAGTGCATCGACCACACGCCAAAACCCATGGCCAAGGCGCCGCCCCCGATCCACAAGTACACGGCACGACCACGAGCGGTGGCAATACGGCCACTCAAATCAAGGGCGGTGTACGACGCCAGGATGGCAACACACAGAGAAATGAAAACCAGCGAGGGTGAGTACGTTGCAGAAACCATGGACCTTCTCGTGAGCGTGTGCCGAACAGCATCCATGCTCGGTAAAGGGGCGCGATTGTACTGCTTCCAGGTGCTAACGCATCTATCTATGCGACTAAATCCTGCTGGACGGCTTGACTATCTTTCGCCCGGCCCGGCGCGCTTTACCTGGTCGATATAACGCATCACTACCGCCGACTTTTCAAATCGACGGTAGATCAATGACAGCCATGACTGTGCTTCACACCCCTCGATCGGCCGGTAGATCACATTGGGCAGGCTGATGTGACCGACCACTGATTCGGGTACCACCGCTACGCCCTGGCGCAGCGAAACCAGGGCAATCACCGCCACCAACCCTCCAGGTTGCGGGCCCAGCGCAGGCGCATAGCCGCCTTGAGCCGCCACGTGCAACGTACCGCTGATTTGCTCCGGCAAGATAAACGTCTCGTTTTTCAGATGCTGCGCACTGATGCTTTTAAGGCGCGCCAGCCAGCTATCTGCGGTCAGCGCAAGCACAAAACCCTCGGCCTTGAGACGAATTGCATCCAGCCCCTCGGGCAAAGTCATGGGTGAACGCACATAACCCAGATCGAATCGGCCTTCGGCGACCATCGTCGGCAAACTGGCCATAGGCGCCTCGCGCACATTCAAACTGACCTCGGCGCACTCATTCGAAAACGCCTGCACCTGATGCTGCAAAACCCCCGAATACACTGCCGAGGCCACATAACCCAGTTCGATATGGCCAGTCTCGCCACGCCCCGCCCGCTGGGCATTGCGCTGGGCAAATTCAAACTGGCGCACCGTGGCCTCCGCCTCGGGTAACAGCGCCTGTCCCGCTTCAGTCAAGCTGACCTGGCGCTGCTGTCGCACAAACAGACGCACGCCCAAGGCGGCTTCAAGGTCCTGGATTTGCCGCGTCAAGGTCGGCGGCGCAATCCCCAGTACTTCTGCGGCACGGGTGAAATTGCGCTGCCGGGCAACGGCCAGGAAATAACGGAAATGACGTATATCCATAGCAGCATTAGCTCAAAGGTAATGAAGTTCGGGTTATCGGCTAACAAATCCCGCAATACTCAGCCCTACACTGGGGCCATCGCCACACAGAAGAGCTCCGAGCATGCCCGTAAAATTAATTGCCTGCAAAGTAATGCTTGAACTTGTCCAGGAGCTATTGCGATGAATGCTGCCAGCCCGCGCCTGACTCTGCTCACTGCCAGCGGGGTGTGCTCACTCATCGTGCTGGACACCAACATCGTCGCAGTCACCCTGCCCAGCATCGCCCGGGATCTGGGGGCCAACTTTGTCGATATCGAATGGGTCGTCAGCGCTTACATGCTGGCGTTTGCCGCCCTGTTGTTGCCAGCCGGAAGCATTGCCGACCGCTTCGGCCGTAAAAAGACCCTGCTGTGGGGGTTGAGCATTTTCATCCTCGCGTCCCTCGGCTGCGGCGCCGCTCCCAACAGCCTGTTGCTGGAAATCGCCCGTGCCGTAAAAGGCGTGGGCGCGGCCCTGCTGCTGACCTCGGCGCTGGCTTCGATCGGGCATGCCTTTCACGATGAGGCTGAACGGGCCAAAGCCTGGGCCTTCTGGGGTGCCTGCATGGGCGTAGCCATGACGGCGGCACCGACCATTGGCGGGCTGATCACCGAATACCTGGGCTGGCGCTGGATCTTCTACCTCAATCTGCCGGTCGGCCTGCTGCTGATGTTGCTGGTCAAACATGCCATCGGTGAGTCACGGGACCCGCAATCGGCGCGACTCGACCCTTGGGGCAGCCTGGCCTTCAGCGCCAGTTTGCTGTGCCTGATCTGGGGCCTGATCGAAGCCAATCGCATTGGCTGGAACGCCCCGCTGACTTATGCCCGGATCAGTGCCGGGGTGCTGTTGCTGGTTCTGTTCGTGCTGATCGAATCACTGCAACGCCGCCCCATGATTGACCTGCAACTGTTCCGCCATCCGCGCTTTATCGGTGCTCTGCTGGGCATGTTTGCCTATGCAGGTTGCGCACAGGTGATGATGACCTTGCTGCCGTTTTATCTGCAAAACGGCCTGGGTTTCAGCGCTGTCGCATCGGGCCTTGGCATGTTGCCATTTGCCTTGACCATGCTGATTTGCCCACGTATCGGCGCTCGCCTGGCGTCACGTTACAGCCCCGCCAGCATGATGGCCGCCGGCTTGGCCCTGGTGGGCTGCGGCAACCTGCTCAGTGCCTGGGCGGTGGACCATGGCGGCTATCTGAGTTTTGCGCTGACCACCGCGGTGACGGGTGCCGGGGCGGGCTTGCTCAATGGCGACACGCAGAAAAACATCATGGCCTGCGTGCCCCGTGACCGTGTAGGCATGGCGTCGGGCATGAGCACGACCATGCGCTTTAGCGCAATTGTGTTGGCCATCGGCGTTTTTGGCGCGTTGTTGGGCAGCCATACCGAGCAAAACTTGCAGGCCAGCCTCAAGCAGGACGCCGGGCAATGGCTGGGGCAAAGTCACTTCATTGCTTCGCGGGTAGTGGCCGGTGATATGCCGGGGGCGCTCAGTCAACTGCCGCTGCAAGTGCAAGCACAGATCCAGCCGTTGGCGACCGGCGCCTTTGTGGCGGGGTTTAGTCTGGTCTTGTGGGTTGCGGGTGTGCTGGGGCTACTGGGCGCCCTGGTGGTGGGCACCCTGATGCGCAATCCGATTCCGCAATCACGCCTGGCAATTACCCAGTAACCCAACCCGTTCCCGATCGCTTTAATTGAGCTCAAACAACCCGGCAGCTCCCATGCCGCCGCCGATGCACATGGCAACCACGACAAACCGGGCGCCACGGCGGCGGCCTTCGAGCAGGCTGTGTCCTACCATCCGGGCACCCGACATCCCGAACGGATGTCCGATGGAAATTGCCCCGCCGTTGACGTTGAGGCGGTCGTTGGGGATCTGCAGGAAGTCGCGGCAGTACACCACTTGGCACGCGAACGCTTCGTTGATTTCCCACAGGTCAATGTCCGATACGGTCAGGCCAAACCGCTTGAGCAGCTTGGGAATCGCAAACACCGGGCCAATGCCCATTTCTTCCGGTGCACAACCACTCACCGCAATTCCGCGATACACGCCCAACGCTTCGATCCCTCGCTGCTTGGCTTCGGCACGGCTCATCAACAATACCGCCGAGGCGCCATCGGAAAACTGCGAGGCGTTGCCCGCAGTAATGAACTCCCCCTGCTGAACCCATTTGCCGTCCTTCCAGACCGGCTTGAGTGCCGCCAAATCCTCGAGGGTGGTGGACGGGCGATTGCATTCGTCGCGATCCGCGATCACGTCCTGATGGCCGCTGGGCTTGCCTTCCTTGTCAAAGCACAGCTTGCGCGCAGCCAGCGGGACTATCTCGTCGCTGAACAGACCGCCAGCCTGGGCGGCGGCAGTGCGCTGCTGGCTTTGCAAGGAATACTGGTCCTGCACCTCGCGGCTGATGTTGTAGCGCCGGGCCACGATCTCAGCGGTTTCAAGCATCGGAATATAGGCCGTAGGCATGCATTCCAGCACTGCCTCGGACTGTGCACGGTAGGTGTTTTTGTACTTGTTCTGGGTCAGGGACAATGACTCCACGCCACCGGCCACGGCGATCGACATTTCGCCGGTCATGATGCCTTTTGCAGCCACGCCGATACTCATCAGGCCCGAGGCGCACATGCGGTCGATCGCCATGCCTGGCACGGTATTGGGCAGGCCGCCGGTGTTGGCACACAAGCGCCCGATGTTGTAGCCCTGGGTGCCTTGCTGGGCGGCGGCGCCCATGATCACGTCTTCCACTGAACCCGGCTCAATGCCTGCGCGCTCAACCACCGCACGCACCACATGCCCGCCCAGCACCGGCGCTTCGGTATCGTTGAACGAACCCCGGAAGGATTTGGTCAAGGCGGTTCGGGCCGTGGATACGATCACAACGTCATTCAGATTCATGTTCAGGGCTCACTTCTCAAGAGGGTTGAAGGTGTAACGGCTGATGGTGTCCACCACACAGCCCGGGCGCTCGCTGCCCTCGATCTCGACGCTGATGCGAACCACCACCTGCAATGCCTGGCCCAGCGATTCGACCTGCATGATCTGACCATGTCCGCGCACCCGCGAACCGACCTTGACCGCAGCCGGAAAGCGCAACCGGTCACTGCCGTAATTGACGCCCATGGCCAGGTTTTCAAACTGCATCAGTTGCGGCATGAAGAGGTTGGCCAGTGACAGGGTCAGGTAGCCGTGGGCAATGCAGGCGCCGAACGGCCCCTTGGCGGCACGCTCAGGATCGACATGAATCCATTGGTGATCGCCCGTGGCCTCGGCAAAGAGGTTGATCCGTTCCTGAGTCAGCAACAGCCAATCAGTGCGGCCCAGGTCTTGGCCTTGTGCCGCGAGCATCTGCCCGGCACTGCTAAATAGCGTACTCATGCCTGTTGCGAGCTGACGGGCAGCACTTCGCCGACCATGTACGAGGCGTAATCGCTGGCCAGGAACACCATCACGTTGGCCACTTCCCACACTTCAGCCGCACGCCCAAAAGCTTCGCGGCTGGTCAGTTGCTCCAGCAGTTCGCTGCTGGAGGCTTTTTTCAGAAAGTCATGCAAGGCAATGGATGGCGCCACCGCGTTGATCCGCACCCCGCTCTCGGCTGCTTCCAGAGCACTGCAACGGGTCAGGGCCATAACCCCGGCCTTGGCGGCGGCGTAATGGGCCTGTTCTTTCTGCGCCCGCCAACCCAGCACCGAGGCATTGTTGACGATTGCCCCGCCGCCACGGCGCTCCATGTGTGGAAGCATGGCGCGGGTCATACGCATGGTGCCGGTCAGGGTGATATCCAGCACGGAGGACCACTGTTGATCGGTCATTTCGGTGAGGCGTACCTGGCCGCCAAGGCCTGCGTTATTGATCAGCACATCGACCCCGCCCAAGGCTTGTTCAGCTGCGGCGACCAACGCTTGTACATCGGCTTCGACGGTGACATTGCAAAGCTGCCCGTACACCGCCTGCAGCCCGGTTTCAGCCTTGAGGCGCTCGACCGCTTCCTCGAGGCGGCGGGGGTGAATATCGGAAATCATCAAGGCGCGACAGCCTTCTTCGGCGCAGCGTTTGGCGGCGGCATAACCGATACCTGCGCCGGCTGCGGCGGTGATCAAGATCGACTTGCCTGCCAGCAACTGGTGGCCGGGGACGTAAGGAGGCGCTTGTCTCATGGTTGAAGTCTCTGGTTTAAACGATAGCCCCGCTGTGGGAGCGTAATTAAGAGCAACGCTGCTCAAGTGTGGGAGCGGGCTTGCTCGCGATGGTCTTCAGAGCGCCGCATTTACTCAGTCAATACGCGTCATCGTTAACGACCATCGCGAGCATGCCCGCTTCCACAGGGCATCACTCGTCAGCTACCCCACACCCTTTGCGGCGCAGGGGCTTCGGCCAGGATCTGGCTCAGGGCTACGCCCACTTCCTCAGGCTGCAATTGCGCGCCCTTGTCGCGGGTCACGCCGGTGCGCCAACCATCCCCCACGGACAATCGACCGCCCTGGCTTTCAATGATCTGTCCGCTCACATCACCCGACAGGTCGCTGCCCAACCACACCACCAGCGGCGCGACGTTTTCCGGAGCCCAAGCATCGAACGCACCGTCTTCAGGCTTTTTAACCAGGTCCGGCATCGCGCTCTCGGTCATCGACGTACGCGCCGCCGGGGCCAGGGCGTTAGCCGTGACGCCGTAACGCGCCAGCTCTGCCGCCTGCACCAGGGTCAACGCTGCAATTGCGCCTTTGGCAGCGCTGTAGTTGGATTGCCCGACAGAGCCCTGCAAGCCCGCACCCGACGTGGTATTGATGATTCTCGCAGCCACCGGCTGACCGGCCTTGGCCAGGTCACGCCAGCGTTTGCCAAGGATATTGGCCAGACAGAAATGCCCCTTGAGGTGCACGCGCATCACCGCATCCCAGTCGTCCTCACTGAGGCTGATGAACATCCGGTCGCGCAAAATACCCGCGTTATTGACCACCACGTGCACTTCGCCAAATGCAGCCAGGGCGGCATCCACGATGTTGTGTGCCGTCGCGAGGGTGGTGATGTCATCTGCGTTGGCGATGGCCTGGCCACCTGCCTCGCGAATCTGCGCAACCACTTCTTCAGCGGCTTCACGACGAATGTCGTTGACCACCACGTTGGCACCCTGCTCGGCGAACGCCAGCGCATAGGCCCGCCCCAATCCACCGCCCGCGCCCGTAATGATGACGGTACGTCCTGCACAAATTGCCATGTCAATGCTCCTAAAGGCGCTCAATAATCGTCACGTTGGCTTGCCCGCCGCCTTCGCACATGGTCTGCAAGCCATAACGCCCACCGCTTTGCTCCAGCTGGTTAAGCAGGCTGGTCATCAACCGTGCCCCGCTGGCACCCAGTGGATGACCAAGGGCAATCGCCCCGCCGTTGGCATTGGTTTTGGCCGGGTCGAAATCAAGCTCCTTGGCCCAGGCCATGACCACCGAGGCGAACGCTTCGTTGATCTCGACCAGATCAATGTCACCGATGCTCATGCCGGCTTTTTTCAGCGCGGCACGGGTCGCCGCAATCGGTGCTGTCAGGTGCCAGATCGGGTCGTCGCCCAGCACCGAGAGGTGATGGATCCGCGCCCGGGGCGTCAGGTTGTAGCGCTTGAGTGCCGCCTCTGAAACCACCAGCAAGGCTGCCGAGGCGTCGCAGGTCTGGCTGGACACGGCTGCGGTGATCGACGGGAATTCAACAGACACCGGCTCCAGCTCGGCCATTTTCGCCAGGCTGGTGTGGCGTGGCGTTTCGTCGTCCCATACCCCTTCACAGGGCACGATTTCATTCACAAAACGGTGCCCGGCAATGGCATCCAGGGCCCGGCGATGGCTTTCCAGCGCGTAGGCTTCCATTTGCTGGCGACTGATATTCCAGTGGTCCGCGATACGCTGGGCTGCGTAGAACTGGTTGACCGGCTGATCGCCAAAGCGGGCTTTCCAGCCCTTGCTGCCGGAGAACGGGTCGCTGAAACCCAGCGGCTGCCCCGCCAGCATCGCCGACGAAATCGGGATCTGGGTCATGGTTTGTACACCGCCTACGGCGATCACATCCTGGGTGCCGCTCATCACTGCTTGCGCGGCAAAGTGCAGCGCCTGCTGCGAAGAGCCGCACTGGCGATCAATCGTGGTGCCGGGTACGTTCAGCGGCAAACCGGCGGCCAGCCAACTGGTGCGGGCGATATCACCGGCCTGGGAGCCGATGGTGTCGACACAGCCAAAAATCACGTCGTCATATTCATCCGCCGGGATCTGATTACGCTCGACCAGCGCCTTGAGCACATGGGCGCCCAGATCGATGGCATGGACATGGGCCAGACCGCCCTTGCGCTTGCCGGTCGGGCTGCGCAACGCGTCAACAATGTAAGCTTGGGGCATCGGTCAATCCTCGAACGTGTGGCCGGGGCCCAAAGGCGCCGCGCCACTCAATACATACTCGGCCACACGGGTCTTGTGCAGCGCACGGTCGCCCCAGGCGTTATCCAGTGCCCAAGCGCGTTTCATGAACATTTGCAGGTCAACTTCCCAGGTGTAACCCATGGCGCCGTGTACCTGTATGCCATGACGAGCTGCCAGCCAGCTGGCATCACAGCTGGCCAGGCGCGCCTGCGATACCCACACGGCGGCATTCGGCTCGTTGTGAGCCAGGGCGTAGGCGGCGCGATACAGCACCGGCTTGGCAAATTCGAGCTGCGTGGCAACGTCGGCCAAGTGATGTTTGACCGCCTGAAAACTGCCGATCGGCTTGCCGAACTGTTTGCGCTGCGCGGCGTAATCTACCGACAGGTCCAGCATGCGCTGCGCCAGCCCAAGCAACTGCCCGGCCACTGACAGCGCTCCACGGTTCAGGGTTTGCGTCCAGAGTGCGCGGCCCTGTTCGCCCTGCGCCACCCGCGTCGCAACAGAGGGTTGCCAACTGACTTGCGCCAGACGCCGAGAGGCATCAAGGCTGCTGTGGCCATGAACATCCACCTGGCTGCGAGGCACCGCGTGAACCTCATCGCCATGGGCGAGGAGCAGCAAGTCAGCATGTGCGGCATCGGCCACCAGCGGGTTGACCGGGTGCCCAAGGGCAACCCGCAAGCTGCCATCGGCAATCCCCTGCAGCCACTCGCCGCGCTGGGCGACGCTGTCGGACAAGCCTGCGATAAGGGCGCTGGCCACGTAAGCGGTGTCGGCCAGCGAGTCAGGAATGGCGTAGTAACCCAATTCCTGAGTCATCAAGGCCCAGGCCACGTCATCCATGCCCAGGCCACCAAAGGCCTCGGGAATGGAAAGTGCCGTGAGACCTTGTTCGGCAATTTTGTTGCGTAGATCCGGGGAGCGACCGACATCGGTTTCCCAGATTTCACGGAGCATTTCCGGCGCGGCTTCGGTCATCAAAAAACGGCTGATGGCTTCGCGGAAGGTTTGCTGGTCATCGGTAAAGGTAAAGTCCATCCCCGGCCTCACTTCGGCAGACCGAGCATGCGCTCGGCAATGATGTTGCGCTGAATCTCGTTGGTGCCGGCGTAGATGGGACCTGCCTGAGCAAACAGAAAGCCCTCCAGCCAATCATGGCCGTCTGCCGATTTACCGGTCAGTTCGCCACTGGCACCCAGGATGCGCATGGCGGTTTCGTGCATGCGCAGATCAAGTTCGGACCAGATGATTTTGTTGGTGCTCGACTCGGCGCCAATCTGCGCCCCGCGGCTCAGCCGGCCCACCGTGTGGTAGGCGGACAAGGCGTACGCTTGCGCATCCATCCAGGCTTTGCACACGGCCTCACCCAGGCTCGGGTCGCGGTCGGCGCTGGCGCGGTTGGCCTGATACAGCTCGACCAATTTGCGTGCGGTGTACTGAAAGCGCGCCGGGGAACGCAGCAGCAAGCCACGCTCAAAACCGGCGGTGGCCATCGCCACGTGCCAGCCCTGCCCTTCATCACCGATGCGGTTTTCCAGGGGGATGCGCACGTCGTCGAAAAACACTTCGGCAAACGCATCCTTGCCGTTGAGGGCCTTGATCGGGCGCACGGTCACACCCGGTGCGTTGAGCGGCACCATCACGAACGACAGCCCGTGATGACGGCTGGACGCGGGGTCACTGCGAAACAGACCGAACAGCCAATCGGCAAAAATGGCCCGAGTCGACCAGGTCTTCTGACCGTTAAGCACATAGCCGTCGCCATCGCGGGTCGCTTTGCTGGTGATCGCGGCCATGTCCGAACCGGCATTCGGCTCGGACCAGCCCTGGGCCCACATATCGGCACTGGCGGCCATGCGTGGCAGAAAGCGTTTCTTCTGGGCTTCGGTGCCGAACTCCATCAGGGTGGGGCCAAGCAGTAACTGGCCGTTCTGATTGACCCGCATCGGTGCGCCGGCACCGTAATATTCTTCTTCGAAAATCAGCCACTCGATCAGGTCGCAACCGCGCCCGCCCAGCTCGGTGGGCCACATCACCATCGACAGGCGGCTGTCGAACAGCTTGGCTTCCCACTGGCGGTGCTGTTCAAAACCTTCGCGAGTGTCGTAACTGGCCAACGGTTCAGCGGGCAGATTAGCCGCCAGCCATTGCCTGACCTCCTGACGGAAAGCCTTTTGTTTGGGCGAATAAGTCAGTTCCATGGTCGGCTCCTCAGAACTTGGCGTCGCGTTTTTCAACGAACGCTCGGCGAGTTTCGGCGGAGTCCGCACTGGTGTAGGCCTGAAGCGTAAAACCCTGCTCCCAGCGATATTTGTCTTCCAGGTTGCCGTCTTCGATGCCGTTCAACGCTTCTTTGGCGATGCGGATCATGGCCGGGCTTTTACCCGCGATTTTGTGGGCAATGTTCAGCGCGGTTTCGCGCAGTTGCTCACGGGGTACCACGCGCTCGATAAAACCGTATTGCTGGGCTTCTACAGCGCCGATCTTGTCGCCGGTAAAAAACAGGTAGCGCACTTTTTGTACCGGGAATAAACGCTGCAAATGCGCACCACCGCCCATGGCACCGCGGTCGACTTCCGGCAGCGCAAAGGTGGCGCAATCAGAGGCCACGACGATGTCGGCGGCGCCGGTAATACCAATCCCGCCACCCAGTACAAAGCCGTGAACCGCGACAATCACCGGCACCGGATTGCGATGCACGGCCTTGAAGGTGGCGTAGTTGCCCGCGTTGACCTTGACGATCAGTTCCGGGTGAGCATCCAGCTCCTTGATATCGACCCCTGCGCAAAAACCGCGGCCTTCGGCACGAATCACGATCACACGGACCTCAGGGTCCTGGCCAAGCGCTTCGAGAGTGTGTGCCAGGTCCAGCCACTCATGGCTGTTGAGGGCATTGACGGGCGGCCTGTCGATCACCAGTTCAGCGACGCCTGCGTCGATACTGGTGTGAAATGCGGTATGAGTTGCGCTGTTCACGTGTGCTCCCGGGTTGGCAAAGGCATGGGAGCAGTATGGGAACGCGTCGGGGGTGGATCATCGTCCGTTGAGACTAAACAGTTGCAGGCCCACCTGCCCTGCGCAGGAACCGCCCAAGGCTGCTCTTGCGCAGGGCATGCAATCGAGGGTTACCCGTCAACAATTGCCTTGGCGGTGTTGTTGAGCAAGTCGTGTACGCGCTGAACCTCTGCGGGGCTCCAGTGCCCCTGATGCAGTTGTAGGGCATGGCGCACGTTGTGCATCGCCTCATGGATCTCCGGTGGCCGGTCGTGGCCACGCAACGAGCGCCGACTGACATCAATGCGTATGTGCACACCATTGAGGGCAACCTGTTGCTGGATCAGATAGGCGCGCCCCGACTCGGTAATGCTGTAGTTTTTTTTATCACCCTGGCTTGCCACGCCTACCAGCTCTCCGGACTCCAGAAAGGCCAATGCCGGATAAATCACCCCCGGGCTGGGGCTATAGGCACCGTCGAACAGTCCCTCGATCTGTTGAATCAAGTCATATCCGTGACAGGGTTGCTGGCCAATCAACTCCAATAACAACAACTTCAAATCACCCGATGCAAATATGCGTGGATTACGCACGGCACGTTCACGCGCCGAATACCTCGCCAGCCCCGCACGCGACTCCACTTCTACTGTTTGCGCATAATGCTCATTCATTTTTCTGACTTCCATAAGCGAAAAATAGAACTTAAACCATAACTTAATTTTCAACTCAAGCCACTTAACGCATTGATTAGAATAGGCGCGCTTGCAACTTCAAAAAGATACAACTTCAAACCCACCCCAAAACACAACCCACAAATTCAATACAGATGCAATCCCCGACCCCGCCAACTCATACTTCACTTACCCAACAAACATATCGCTCACACGAAACATAGAGATACAGCCTACTCGTCAGACAAAAGCGGATTTTCTGCTGTGCTTGGCGACGAATGAGACAGTAGGCACCCTAGCGGCCTAATTAGTTGTTTTAACTACAAAAAAATATTTCGATAACTGACAGCTATCTTAGTGAGAAAACACCAAAAGCGCCAAAGCGTAAGAAAAAACCTTCAAATCTGGAAGCCGAAAACTACAGAACGAAACGCAACTTACTACATTAAAGATCTCACTCTTGAGCAACAATCCCCCCCGCATTGAAAACTCGACACCTCAATCTAAACAAGTAAAAACTTGTTGGCGGCCGAGCCTCAATGGACCACCGAATGCAACTGCAAAGTTTCAGCGCGAACTTAAGGGTTGGCCTTCACCGCCCTAAAACTTCAAAACAGGTAATAAACATGTTTAAACAAACTATCGCAACCTCACTCATCGCATTGGCCATCGGTTCTTCAAGTGCATGGGCAGCAAACGATGCCAGCAGTGTTATCAAGATCAAGGCGTCGATTCCAACCCAGGAATTCCACGCCATGCCGGTCAATCCTGAGTTCGGTAAAGACGAAACCATGAGCTACGACCCGGTAAAAGGCAGCTTGAGCTCCCTGCGCCAGACGTTCAACGTCAAAAACACCACGGGCTCGATCCACGCCTACGTCGATGGCGGCCCACCCAATCTGTTCAATGGTAATACCCTTCAAAACATTCCACTCGTAACCACCTTCAACGGCGTAACCCTGACTGCCAACGCACTATTAGTAGTCGCCGATGGCACCGCTACCACTGCAGGAACCCAGGCCGACTTGGTGATCAGTGCAGGTGCAGCCCCCTCTGGCGCATCGGGTGATTACACCGCGTCTGTCACCGTTATATTCGACAACGTGCCCAAAACTCTTTGATCCAGACCCGTAATTGATTCAACCCGACAAGGAACGTTCGGTCGACCCCAGATGACCGCACGTTCCTTGTGCTTTTACTGGCTGCTATCGAGTATTTCGACTATGTTCCCGATGACCCCCATCGCGACGGCACTTGCCCTGCTGGTTAGTACAACGGCCTTGGCAGCGCCTGTAACCAACGGCACAACGCCCCGCAGTTTATTGGCCCAGGCCAAGGGCCTGCCAGCAGACTTTGAAGAGCACTTTTTCGATGTTCCTCTGGCGGTGCAGGTTGAGCGCGACGGACAGTTGGTGGGCGAAGCAATGATCGTGCTTTCCCGTGACGATCGACTGACCCTGATTGAATTTACCAATTACGACGCCAGCAACCTTACAGTTGCAGAGCGCGATACATGGTCTGACTACCTCAAACAGGGGGTTAGCCTGGGCAGTTGTTCGAGTCAGTGCCCCAATCAACTCCTGGCCATACACTACAACCTCGAAAACTCACTGGTTTCACTGCTGACCGAAAACGCAGAACGTGACCATCAACAAAGCCAGTACTACGAACTGCCCGCAAATGGCAGTCGCGGCCTGATTGTTCGCAATCAACTCAATATTAATGGTGGCCAGGAAGAAACCCCAAGCGGACGATTCGGCCTGGAAGCGAGCAGCAGCCTGGGCAATTGGACGCAGGGGCTGAATCTGCAACTGTCCCGTATAGGCGGTCCGGACAACAACACGCTGTATCACGCGCTGCACGAGGCCTATACGCAACGTGAGTTAGAAGGCAGTTTTTTTCGCCTCGGCTATTTCACTCCCAGTTCCGAAGGCCTGAGCCGTCAGGTCCGCACTTTCGGCGCCAGCCCCGACACCACTCTGGGGTTTATGTATGGCAGCTCCGACAGCCTCGCCGTCGAGCTGCCTAAACCCAGCATCTATCCTATCTACGTCACAGCCAACCGCCAGGGCTCCGTAGAGGTTTACCGCAACGGCCTGCTCGTTAACACGCAACCCGTACAGGCTGGCTTGCAGAGCATCGATACCCGCACCTTGCCGGGCGGTATTTACGAAGTGCAAGTGCGCCTTATTGAAGATGGCCAGACAACCAGTACCACTTCGGAGTTGGTCTACAAACCCAACAACTGGCGCAACCACGATCAGCGCTGGCGCTACAACGTGTTTGCCGGCCGAGAAGCCAAACTATTAAGCAACTGGGAAGACCAGTCCAGTGGTGACATGACCGGCGGAGCCTCGCTTAACTACCTGTTGCACCCGCGTGTGATCCTCGGTTTGTCCGGGCGTCAGGTCAAAGGCAACATGCAGTTGGGAACGTCCATCGACTGGACCTTTGCCAGCAATGCCAGCCTTTACGCCAACGTCTCTCAAACTCAAAACCATGGCACCGGCGCCGACCTGAATGCACTCTACAGCTACGGTAGCGGCAGCCTGGTGTTCAACCATACCCGAAGCTGGCTGGACACCCGTAACACCTACGACACGCTGGCTGACGGAACGCGCCTGCGCAAACGCCAGGTCTATGTTGGACAGACCAGTAACTCGTCGATCTCGATGAATCATCGCTTCAGCCCCAAAAATAGCCTCAGCGCCCGTCTCTCCTATGCTGACGGCTACACCAAGGGCTACGGGATAGACCTGGGCTGGGCCCAATCGACTCATTTGTTCGGCAGTGACGGCAACTGGCGCTTATCGGTATTTGATCGGCCCGGCAGCCTAAGCAGCGGGGCCAAGCGCAATCGCGGTGTCGACCTGAGCGTCAGCCTCGCTCTTGGAGGCCCGGGCGAAAAATGGTCTGCCAGCCTTGGATCGCGCACCTCCCGAGATGGCGACCGGGACAACAACGCCTCGCTGACCTACAGCAAAACCCTGCAAAACCACCTGCTGCAAAGCGTTGCAGCAACAGTGACCGCGGACACTTACGGTGTAGGGATGTCGGCGCGAGGGAACATCCAGACCAGCACGCTCAATGCCGACGGTTTTGTACAGCGCTCCTCGTATAACGGCAAATTCACCGGAGGCCTGAACCTGGACAACACCCTCGCAATCGGTGGCGGCAAGTCAGTCATGGCCAGTGAGTACAGCGGTCGGGGCGCGGGCATGATTGTGGATGTGCAATCGGATATCGAAGGCATCAGCCTGCGTGCCGATGACTTAAGCGGGAGCAGCACAATACTGCGCCCGGGGCGCAACTTCATCCCGCTCACGGCTTACAAAAACAGCTCAGTCAGTTTCGATTTCGAAGGGACCGACGTCCCGGCCGCAACCATTCAGCCAGCTCGCAGCAGTTACCACCTGAACAAGGGCGGCGTGGACTATCGCACCATCAATGTGGTGCAAACCGTGACCGTACTTGGCCGCTTGATTGACTCCCAGGGCAGACCGCTCAAGGGCCATCACATCATCAACCACGCCAGTCGGGGTATCACGGAAGTCGATGGATTCTTCTCGATGGAGATGAATGCTCGCACTCCGACGCTTGAAGTGCGCAAGGGTGAACAGTTGCTGTGCCAGTTCCGGATTGACACCAAGCATACAAAAAGAGAGCAAGACGTTTTGCAGATTGGTGATTTGCGTTGCCATCCCGATACCTTGGCAGAGTCAAAGAACACCCCACAAACAGCCGGCTAACAATGCCACAGCACAGATGTATGACTTTTATATTCAATAGAGAGATTTAACAATGAAACGCCTTTTTTCACTCATTGGTTGCTGCCTGGTTTCATTCGGAGTTATTGCAGGCCCCAATATTAATGTCGGCACTGTCTATGACTACATGGAGGCTGATAAAAGCACCTATTTGAAGCGTGTATTCAATGGTGGCAGCAGTACCGCATTTGTACGAATCAAAATCACCGAGATTATTTACAAGGCGGATGGTACCTCCGAGGAAGTACCGCTCAAAACCAAGGATTCCAGTGTACGCGACGGCTTAATGGCCAGTCCGGCGCGCTTGATTGTGCCGGCAAAAGGTACCCAAGGCTCGCGTTTGCTGTTCATGGGCAACCGGGACAACGAACGCTATTTTCGCGTCCGTTTTATTCCGGTAGTACCCGAAAAAGAAGACGAGTTTGCTTTGAACCAGGATCAAAGCGATGAGTACAAAAAGACGTTGTCCGCCGGGGTCAATGTGCTGGCGGGCTATGGCACCGTATTTTTTGTGCGACCCCAGGTATCACGCATCGATACCCGTATCGACGACACCAAGGACCAGTACTCAGTGAGCAACAAAGGCAACACCGTCGTGGTAGTCGACGAATTCAAGGATTGCTCATCCCGGGACTCAATGGACTGTAGACCCATCACCAAAAACCACATCTTGCCGGGCCGCACGTTCCGCTTCACCAAAGAAGCGGGTCGCCATTACCGCTTTGTGCTGATCGAAGCCGATAAACAAAAAACCATCGAGGTTAAAGGCTGATGCACTTCCCTGGCTGCAACATTTCACATCTGGCTGTGGCGGCAAGTTTGGCACTTTGGGTGCAGACAGGGTATGCAGCGCGTGAAGAACACACGTTCGAGGTCAGCGTTAGCATTCCGACCCATGATTTCTATGTACTGCCCGTAGATCCAGGGTTTGTTGAGCGTGAACAACAAATGAACTGGAATCTTGTCAACGGCACTCTAGAGCCCTTGCGCACATTATTCGATGTGCGCAGCACCAGCGGTGCCGTTTCAGCGCGTCTGGGTCATGAGCCCGTGTTATCAAACGGCCGGGACCTGATCGCACTAAACGTGATCTTCAACAACCAACCGCTCTTGCTGACAAATACCGTAGTCGTACCCGATACCGAAGCCAATATCGGTTCCAGAGTTCCCTTGCTGATCGAGGCCATTACGCCTGATGCAGGATTCAGCGCGGGAGAATATTTCGGCAGCGTGCAACTTGTTTTCGATGCGTCTTTTCCAATGCATTGATAACCAACAGGAACAACGCCCGCCGTTCTGATTGGCCAGGTCATGTCCGGGCATTTTGTGCACGTACGTCGTAAACACACGCGAACGATGGCATTTATATGAACAGCAAATTGATCCCTTCCAACACCTGCATTCAGTCATGGTCATCCAAGGCCCGCATCCGGATGACCACTGCCTTGTTCATGACACTCGCTCACCTCAACACGGCGCAGGGTTTCGAGATGAGCGTACGGGCAGAATTTAAACCCGACTCTTCAAAGCCCTTTTTCAACAAGTTTGAAAACAAGACGCCTAACAGTGGTTACTGCAAGGATTACCCTAACGAATGCAAATCCAGTGCTATGTTCAGTTTGCGTGCGCCAATCGTATTTAACTCAATTGCACCCATCACAGCCAATCATGCTGATCCGCGCCAAGGCGCATCATTCAGCTTGCCCACACAATGGCGAGACTTCACAGTCAGCCATAGCCAGACCCTTGAGCAGGAAACCGTACGCATTAGAATCAAGGGATTTGGTTCAACGTACGTTACTCCCTCGGTTATCGACCTTGTCGGTGGTGGTGTCACAGATATCGCAGCCCATTACCTGCTATGGGGCACGGGTTGGGTGTATGCACCGGCTAACTGTTCATACAGCGGTGTCGGCTATTATGGTTATAACTTTTATAATTTCTTCTGGAAAACCCCCGTACAGGCTCCTTGCCAGAAACAGGCCAGGTTCAATATCCCCTGGATGAAATACAGCTATCTGGACTTCGCTTACGAAATAGAAACACCCAACCCGCTGGGCATGTCATCCGGTGATTATGTGGGCAACTTAATTTATACAGTGGGTCCGGGCCAGGACTTTGACATGGGTGACGTGATGATTCCGGCTGACCCAACCCTGTCGTTGAATTTCACCTTGAATGTTCAACACACCCTGAAAGTTGACATTCCTCCCGGCGGGGAAAAAGTTGAATTACTGCCAACAGGCGGCTGGCAACACTGGCTGCAAAAGGGCCGCACACCCGAGAAGCTGTACCAAGACCAAACCTTCCTGATATCCGCCAGTTCACGCTTCAAGATGCAATTGGCCTGTGAGCGGGTGATAGGTGACGCCTGTGCGATCAGCAATAACAGCAACGACCATGCAGTACCGGTGGATGTGAGGGTCAGCATGCCAAACGGTATCGGCAATGACGATGGCTCTGCAGTTTCCCGTGAGAAGTTGAGTACTGCGACAGAACAGGTATTTCAGTCCACCCATTATGTGGATCAAAAGCCCTCCATGCTGCACTTCGAAATCCAAAAGCAATACGTCAGTGAAATGCTGTCCGAGCAAGGCAAGTACTCAGGCGATATCACCGTAGTTTGGGACTCCGACGTCTGACGCGCTCCACTCCACTTATGTGATAAGGCCCACGCGGGGCACCCATATGGACTAGTCCGGCTCAGGGATTGCACCCGCGTTGCGCGCTTTCATGCTGGCGCCTTGATCCGTATGACTTAGACGAGGCCCACATGGAGCTTGCCCTGACCGACGAGCAGCGAATGATTCAAGCGTCCGCCGAGCGCTTTTTGACCCAGGTTGCCAGCTCCAGCGCCGTGCGCACGGCAATGAGCAGTGAGCGCGGATATGACACCCAAACATGGAGGCAGATAGCCAAGGAGCTGTATTGGCCCGCACTGGCGATCCCCGAAGCCTATGGCGGGCTCGGGCTGGGCTTTGTCGAAGTCTGCCTGTTACAGGAACAATTGGGACGCTGCCTGCTGCCAACCCCTTTCTTTGCCACGTGCTGCCTGGCCACCCCCGCCCTGTTACTCAGCAGCAATGAGTCGCTCAAGGAACGCTGGTTGCCATTGATCGCCGCTGGAGAGATTAGCGCCAGCGTTGCTTATACCAGCGCACCACGCTGGGACGACAGCGGCGTGCAGGTGTATGCACAAAGCCATGAAGGTGGCTATCGACTCAACGGCGAGTATCGCTATGTCATCGACGGCGCCGACTGTGATCTGTTGATCATTGCCGCTCGCACTCCGGGCAGCATCGGCGAAGCTGGCATCCGCTTGTTCGCCTTGCCTGCTGATACACCCGGCCTTCTTCGCCAGCCGCAGGCGACACTGGATCAGACCCGTCGTCTGGCCACCATCACCCTGAATAACGTTGCCGTTAACGACGAGCACTTGCTCAGCGAGCCGGGGCAAGGCTGGCCGATGCTGCGCGATGTGCTGCACATCGCCTGTATCGGGCTGGCAGGCGAACAGACCGGCGGTGCTCAACAGTCACTGGACATCACGTTGAAGTACATAGGCGAGCGCGAACAGTTTGGTCGACGTATTGCCAGCTTCCAGGCCATCAAGCATCGCTGCGCAGACCTGATGCTCGCCATCGAGTGCTCACGCTCCGCCAGTTATTACGCCGCCTGCATTGCCGATCAATGCCTGAACATTGATGGCGATCCCAGTACCCGACAACAATTGGGAGAGGCCGCCGCCACTGCCAAAATTTTCGCCAGTGAAGGCTTTTTCCAGTGCGCAGCCGAATCCATCCAATTGCATGGCGGTGTGGGATTCACTTGGGAATACGACCCGCACTTGTACTTCAAGCGAGCGCGGGCCAGTGAGCAGATGCTAGGCACCCCGGCATTTCATCGTGAGCAATTGGCTAAACAGATCTTCGGAGAGCGCACATGAATATCGGCTTTAGCGCAGCAGATGAGCAGTTCCGGCAACAGGTGGCCCAATGGATGCAAAAGCACCTGACTGGCGAGTTTGCCGTTCTGCGTTTTCGAGGTGGCCCGGGGGATGAAGACTTTGCCCCCGAGTTGCGTAAACGCTGGGAGCAGGTACTGGCGCAAGGCAAATGGGTGGGGGCCGGCTGGGCCATCGAACAGGGTGGCCGTGGACTGAGCATCAACCAGCAGGTCATTTTTTTTGAAGAGTATGCACGTGCAGGCGGTCCGGGGCGCATGGGCCATATAGGCGAGGGTTTGGTCGGGCCGACGATTGCAGCCTTCGGCACCCCCGAACAGCAACAGCGCTTTTTGCCGCCGATACTGTCCGGCCAGGATTTTTGGTGTCAGGGCTATTCCGAGCCCGGCGCAGGTTCCGACCTGGCCAATATCAAGACCCGCGCCAACTTCGACGAAGCTGGCGAGCAATGGTTGATCAGCGGGCAAAAGGTCTGGACTTCACTGGCCCACGAGTCGGATTGGTGCTTTGTACTGGCACGCACGGAACCTGGCAGCGTGGGCCATCGTGGGCTGTCTTTTTTGCTGGTCAAGATGGATCAGCCTGGCATTCGGGTTCAGCCGATTCAGCAACTGACCGGCACCTGCGAGTTCAACGAAGTCTTTTTTGATCAGGCCCGCACTTCTGCACACAACATGATCGGACAGCCTGGAGACGGCTGGAAAATAGCCATGGCGCTGCTTGGATTTGAGCGGGGGGTATCCACCCTGGGTCAACAGATGCAGTTTCAAAATGAACTGGACGAAGTGGTGCGTATCGCCAAAACCAATGGCGCGGCCCAGGACCCGGTCATGCGTCAACGCATCGCCCAGGCCTGGAGCGGCTTGCGGGTGTTGCGCTACAACTCGTTACGCATGCTGTCCGGAGTACAGGATGGCAGCCTGCGACCTGAAGCAACGATCTACAAACTGGCCTGGTCTACCTGGCATGTGGAACTGGGTAAATTGGCGATGGATGTGTTGGGGCCGGAAGCAGAGTTGCTGGCAGGAGCCCCTTACGAACTGACCCGTTTACAGGCGCTGTTCCTGTTTACCCGCGCAGACACCCTCTACGGTGGCAGTAACGAAATCCAGCGCAACATCATTGCCGAACGAGCCTTGGGGATGCCAAGAGAACCGCGGTAAATCCTGAGGTCCGGGCTTGCTCGCGATGCCATTGACGCCATCGCGAGCAAGCCCGCTCCCACCTATCAGAACGTGTACTTGCCGTTGAACGACAAGTAGTCCCTGTCAGCCATGGTCCGCCCCTGGGCAATATCGGCAGAACTCAGGTACGCCACATAAGTCAGCCCCAGCTGGAAGTTACCCAGGTATTTAAAGTCACCGCCCACAGTCAGGCGCTTTTCGGCACGCCCCAATCCTGAGTAAGCGCTGCCGTCAATGTTCTGGGTCCAAGTGGCCTTGGTCGTCAAGTCCCAGCCGTTAAACACGTTGGGATGATCGAAATACGCACCGATCCCCAGCAGGCTTGAGCCACGGGTCTGACCGTCGTAAACGAATTTGTTGAAGGTGCCATCTGTACCCGCCCCGCCACCGGTAATGGTCAGGTCATCCACACCCTGAATCCTCTGGTGCACCACCTCGGTCATCAACGTGGTCTGTTGCGCCATGAACGTCGGGCCAATCATGTACACCGCGTTCAGGTTGCCTTGCCACACCTGACCGCGGGCCGGGGCTCCATTGCTCAAGTACACCGCGGCACCATCGCGATAGCTCAGGTCTCCGGCAAATTGCACCGAGTCCCCGGCTTTTGTGGTGAAGCTCATGCCCGTGAGTTTGATGTTGTCAAAGTATCCCAGCTGGTAACTCGGGCCATTGCCGTTGCCACCTGCCTTGCCCAGCGAGGAGTAGTGCGTCTGCCCGGTAAAGTCGAAAAATAGCGCTGGAACACGGTCGTGATAGCGGTAATGAAACAGTCCGATTTCGGTGTTTTGCGTCAATCGATATCGGGTACCCAAACCCCACTCGCCGCTGTTGCCCGGTTTGACGGAGCCGCCATAACCCACCGCTGTCGCGTCGGGCAAGTTGTTGACGACACCCGGGGCCAAACGAAAGAACTCGGCCCCTGGACCAAAGGTGTCGCTGCCAAAGTAGTCGCCCACCGGATTAAGCTGGGTTTCTTCCCACTTGTATTGATAAAAGCCGAGCAAGGCCAGATCCTCGTTCACCGACCACGAACCCGAGACTTGTCCGACCGGCAAGTAGGCGTCCTTGGCTTCTGTGCCCGGCACGTTGAACTTGGTCGAGTCCACTGGCGCTTGCCCTTGGCTGATGTTGGGCCAGAACAGGCTTTCACCCCAGGCCACCAGGTGCCGTCCGGCCTTGAGGGATAAATACTGGTCGTCATTGACCGTGAAGTCACCGTACACGTAGGCGTCCAGCAGTCGCGCCTTGCTGCCGCTGAGTTTGCGCGTGTCCCGGCTGAAGTCGTTGTAGCGCCCGGTCTTGTTTACCGTGTCCGGCGAATCGTTGTCGTTGCGCTGATGGTAGACCTCGTCATAAAAGTGACTGCCACGTACCACGGCGCCGAGATTCTCATGCTTGAGCATCAACTCGCCAAACACGCTCACCCGGTTGTTGATCAATGAACCGCGCTTGAAGTTACGCGTGGCATCGTCGTAGTTGATGTTGTTGAGGTATTCGTGATCCGGCTTTTCAGTACGCATCGATGCCGTGTAGTTCACGGTCAGCGACGAGTCGAGCGTAGTGTTTTCGCCCAGCTCAATGGTAGGCGCAGCCAGCGCCAGGCCACTTAACCCTGACAATAAACCGGTCCCTACAAAACGCGTGTATTGCTTAAACATGCCTTGCTCCTTCTTATTGTTTTTTTGCCCCGCCCAGCCGCCTGCGCACAGGCAAGGCCTGTGGCAGACAGCTGGATGGAGTCAGGGCGTTACAGGTTTACTTGCCGGCCCGACGTGCCGCTTCAGGGCCGAAATCGCCCGGAGCAAAACCGCCTTTGTTCAGCACATAGCCGTTGCGTTGTTCGTTGATCAGGTTGAAGGCCAGGTAGCTACCCGCGTTCAGGTCGTGATACAGGCCAACGCCCGCCTGCCAGGTCTGGGTTTCCGGGGCGTAGAAATAGTTGACCATCGAGGTGCGCCACAGCTCGCCACGGTTGTCGTAGTTGTCGCCCATGATCGGGAACCAGCTGTCCTCGTCGATATACATCGTGCGCTTGCCATACAGGTGGCGGTTGCCTGGTTTGAGTACGCCTTCGAGGACCCAGACGCGGTGCAGCTCATACCGCATGTTGTCGGGGTTGATATGACCCGGGGTCAACAGGTCGGCGTACTTGAGGTTGCTGTCGTGCAAACGTGCCGTGTTGTAAGGGATATACAGCTCTTTTTTGCCAACGATGTTCCAGTTGTAACGTTGGGCAGAGCCGTTGAAGATGCGAACTTCGTCAACCGTGATAGAGCCACCGGAACCCGGGAACGCCATGTCAAAACCGTAACCCGGGGACTGACGAACGCGACGCGTGCCGGGGTCGTAGCGCCAGCTCTGGCGCGGTTCGGTCTTGTCGTTCCAGTACTCGGTCCCGGTGTTGATTTCACCTTTGTCTCGCTGGGGCAGCAAGGTCTCGTTAAGGTAGAACGACGAGTTGCCGGTGGTATCTCCAATTTTGCCGGGCTCCAGGCCCGGTGCCATGTTGCGCGAATGCACGCGGCCCCAGTTGATGTTGCCGTCCTTGAGCACATAGGCGTTGTCCGAGGTGTATTCCTCGGTCCATGCCCGCACGGTAAACAGCGAAGCATTTTTCAGCAGTTCAATGCCGTTTTGCGGGATGGGGAACGCGACACCACCGGTGCGGGCGACCACGCCTTCGCCGTCATCGACCAGCTTGGCGACCGATGCGTTTTCAAGGGTGGCTTTGCACACCGTGTCAGAAAAACGAAAGTCGCGGTGCGAGGGGTAAATTGGCATGCGAAAGCTCTGCGGATAAAGCTTGAACAGCGCTTTCTGCCCTTGCGACAGATGCGCATCGTACTGACTCATGTTTTGCGCAGTTATCACAAAGAGCGGCTTTTCGCTGGGATACGGATCGACAGGATGCTTGCCCGTGCCCTCGAATTTCATCCCGGGCGCCGCGCCCAGCCATTGGCCACCAAACGCCGGGATGGTGCCTTCGGCATTGCCCTCCCGCTGTGCGCCGACGCAGGTCAGATCCTTGCCCAGCCGGGCGATCTGATCGGCCGGAGCCTGGGCCAACGTCAGCCCGCTATAACCGTGTAAAACCAGTGCGACTGACAGCCAGCCGCCCATCTGTGTGATACGTCGCATGAGGGGTATTCTCCTTCTTATTGTATGAATGCAAACCTCGTAGCCGCTGCCGAAGGCTGCGTTGGAGCACGAAGCGGTCTTGATAGGGGCCACTCAATCTGTCTGAACAGTTGCATCAAGGGATTTACGACCGCTCCGCGGCCGTATGCAGTCTTCGGCCGCTGTTACAGGGGATCTGTCAGCCACCAGCGGTTTGCTCAGGTTGAACCACGCGGCCAGCGCCGGAAGCAGGAAGATGGCGCCCAACACGTTGACCATAAACATGAAGGCCAGCAGCAGGCCCATATCGGCCTGAAACTTGAGGGGTGCAAATACCCAGGTACAGACCCCCAGCGACATGGTGAGTGCGGTAAAAACCGCCGCTGTGCCACGCTGGCACATGGCGCGATAGAAGGCTTCGCGCAAGTCCTGGCCTTCGGCCATTTCATGTTCGATGCGCTCGTACAAATAGATCCCGTAATCCACCCCTACCCCCACGCCCAGTGCCATCACCGGCAGCGTGGCAACCTTAAGGCCAATGCCCAGCATCGCCATCAGTGCATTGCACAGCACTGCAACGATCGCCAGCGGCACCAGGATGCACAACACCGCACGCACCGAGCGAAAGGTCAGCAGGCAAAACAACGCCACCGAGAAGAACAACGCCGCGAGCATGACCACCTCGGCATGCTTGACCGCTTCGTTGGACGCGGCCATGACCCCGATATTGCCCCCCGCCAGTTTGAACGCCACACCCGGCACCTCAATCCCGGCGATGATGCGCTTGGCCTCCTCCAGCACATGGGCCACGGTGGCGCCTTCGTGGTCGGTCAAAAACACCAGGATCTGCATCTGTTGGCAGCCATCAGTCACCAGCCCCGAGTCCGGCGAATAGGCATAGGCGCCCTGCTGCAAGCCCTGGGCCGATCCCGGAATCGCCGCCCAGCGCGGATTGCCTTCGTTGTTGCCGGCAATCACCTGCTTGCTCATGCCCGCCACGCTTTGCACCGATTGCACACCCGGCACTTCTCGCATCTTGAAGTCGAAGGTTTCCACTGCCCGCATGACTGCCGGGTCCAGACAGGCTTCACTGCGGTCGCGAATGCTCAGGAACACCGACAACACATCAAGTCCGATGGAGTAATTGCTGATGATCTTCTGGTTATCCTGGTTGTAGCGCGAGTCAGCTCGCAGCTCCGGCGCACCGGAGCCAATATCACCGATCGCAAGGTCTCGGGCCTTGATCGCCCCCACCGCCAAGAGCACCAGACTCAGGGCGAACACCCAAAGGGCCGGGCCAGGCGTGGCCAATGCGGACAGACGCCACCACAGCGGATGGCGCTGGCCCGACAACGTGGCCTGTGCCGTCATCAAGCGCGGCTCAAGTCGCAGGTGAGCGATGATCAGCGGCAGCATGATTTTGTTGGTGATGATCATCAGCATCACGCCGATGCAAGCTGTAACACCCAGCTCATGAACGATGGGAATATCGATCAGCATGATCACCCCGAAACCCAGTGCGTTCATCAGCAACGCCAGGGCGCCGGGGATAAATATCTTGCTGAACGCCGCCTTGGCCGCAGTGACCGAATCACTGCCGGCCAGCACTTCCTGCTTCCAGGCGTTGGTCATTTGCACGGCATGGGACACGCCGATGGAGAAAATCAGAAAGGGCACCAGAATCGACATCGGATCGATCCCCAGGCCCAGTAATGGCAACAGGCCGAGCAGCCAGATCACTGGCAGCAAGGCGACAAACAGTGCCACAAGAGTCAGGCGCAACGAGCGCGAATAGACCCACAAGAGCGCACCGGTAATCAGAAATGCGATGGCGAAAAAACCCATCACCGTATTCAAACCTTCGACCACATCGCCGACCAGCTTGGCAAAGCCGACGATGTTGATTTCGATATCGGCGCTGCTGTATTTCGCGCGGATGTCTTCCAGGCGCTGGGCGATCTGCACATAGCTCACAGGCTGCCCGGTTTTGGGGTCAACGTCCTGCAAGTCGGCACGCACCATGGCTGATTTCAAGTCGTTGGCCAGCAGGCGGCCGACCTGCCCTGAACGAGCGGCATTACTGCGCACCTGCTGCAAGTCTTCGGGGGTGGCGGCGTATTGCGGTGGCACCACCAGATCACCGACATAGCCGTCCTCAGTGATTTCGATGTAGCGCACATTGGGTGTAAACAGCGAGGTCACACTGGGTCGACTGACTCCGGAGATGAAAAAAACATCATCGGTGACCTGTTGCAGGGTCTGGAGGAACTCAGGGTTGTAGAGGTCGCCCTGGCCTTTCCAGTGGACGCTGACCAGCAGGCGATTGGCGCCGGTGAATATTCGGCTGAAGTCCAGAAAGTTGAGCATGTAGGCATGACGCACCGGAATTTGTTTGTTAAATCCGGGGTCGAGCCGTACCTGGGTGGCGCTGTAGCCCAGCGCCAGGGTGACGAGCAGAAAAAAACCGAGCAATACTTTGCGCCGGGCCATTAACAGATCGGCGCAGTTGTTTACAAAGCGCTGCATGCCCATGCTCGCGGTCCCTCGCACACTCGTTTAGGTGATCGCGATAATCAAACGGCCCTGCCCCTTGAACATCGTCCATAAGGGTTAGGCTGTTTGAGGGACGGGGGGGGGAATGCCCCCTGTGGCAACTGCCGTCGGAACGAGGCTGCGTTGGGCTGCGCAGCAGCCCCAAAACAGGCACTGCGGTGTGCCAGTTAAACCCGGTTCACAGGGTTTACGACGGCTTCGCCGCCGGACGTAGCCTCGTTCCCACGGCAACTGCTACAGGGATACAGAGGCCAACTGTCACTCTTTGCTGGCCTTGAACGTCAACTCACCCTTGGGCCACTTGGCGGCCTTGGCGGTGACAGCCTTCAGGGTTTTGCTCAGGCCTTCCTTGAGCTGCTCCTGGGCGGCGAAGATCAGCATCACGGTCTGACCTTCCTTGAATACGATGCCTTCGCCCAACGGTGAGCTGACATAGGCGTAGTCGCCGATGCCATAGACCGTCATCTTGATGTCGCGAAATTTTATTTCGAACTTGCCACCTTCACGGCTGGGCAAGACTGCAGCGCGAAAGTGATCGCCAACCTTGAGTCCCAGACCTGGCTTGTCATCTACCACCAACGCTGCTTGCGTATCGATTTCAGCGATGTAAATACCTTCTGCGTTTTGCTCGGTGATGTACACAAAGCGGGACTGGAACAGTTTGACCAACCGCGCCCGCAAATCACCAAGAACAAACAACGCATGCATCTCCAGATTGCTGACTGCCAACGAAAAACCCTCGAAAACTTGAAGTGGAGCTGCCAGAACAAATGACAGGCAGCAGAAAAAAAGGCCTCGGCCCACTTAATTTAAAAACCGAATACAACAAAAAACTCCAGACTGCTGGAGTCGGGAGTGGCATGTCACAAAGACCGACGATTACCGCAGGGTGATGGGCATCAACCCGGGCCTGCATCAGCGAAAACAGGCTAAAAAATACAACCGGAACGCCATTCTAACGGCTCATGCCCGAGATTGGGTATACACATCCGCTTCTCAATCGGGCAAATCCTGATTTTTACTTCGTTTGATAGCCCTTCAACAGCGCTTTCGTCGCCCGGACACGTTAACTGCGCCGCTGGGTGTCAACAACTGCCATACTTGCGCAAAAATCGACCTGGCCCATGCCGCCGGGTTGTCTGGGCTTCATTACCTCGAAGGGAAAGTGACACGTGACGGAATTTGATATTGGCGAATTTTTTATCCGCGGCGAGTCCAAAGAAGTCGACGGTGAGTTTCAGGCAGTGATTGTGATGCGGGCCAAGCCACCACTGAAAACGGTGACTTACCATCAGGTCGAGAAAGACCGTTGGTTCAAGACTGCCGAACAGGCAGAAGTTGCAGCCAAGAGCTCGGCACTGGAATTAAAACAGGCAGTGGACGCAGGCGCCCTCAACGCTTAGACCCCAGTCAACCGGTCTTGAATCATCCAGGCCCGAATCAGGCGCGCTGAGCCCGTACATGCATTGCGCATTGGGTGGCGCTCAACTGCGCCATCCAGGCTGTACGACACTCCTCCGCTTCCAGGCGGCTGGAGAAAGCCGTACCGCGCTGCTCACCATTGACCAGCACAACCCAGCAAGCCTTCTGACCCGCGGCCCGCAAGCCTTTGGGTACACCGCTGCCAATCATCACGGCGACATCAACCCGGTTAGACATGATGGTTACTCTACCTATTTAGTTAGTCACCTAACGATATGGGCCATCTTAAAGAGTAACGCGCGCTGGAAAAAGCCGTGCCCTGTACAGCTCCATTGCATCAGCTGTAACAATATCCCTGTAAAGCACGCCTAGGCCGGTGCGCTCTGAGCGAACACCGAGCGTCCGCCCTCTTGCGGAATGTTGAAAAAAGCCTTTTCCAGCACCCCGAGCCCTTCGCCCACATCAGCATCCCAGTTGGCCGAATGATGCACGTAACGCTGGCGCAGCAAGCGCTCCTGGGGGCCAGTCAGGGTGATCGTATGTGTCCTCAATTGCTCCTTGAGCTGCGCGGCAATGGGTAATAGCTCATCCGGCACAACCTCCAGTGCATCGGTCAGGGCGCCAAAGGGTACACCGTGCTCACCGGCCACGGCGTGCATGATATGCAAGTACACCCGCGAGAGATGACCGCGCATTCGACGCTGCATGAAAACGGCTGCCTGCACCCGTTTCATCGGATCCTCACGGGTACCGGCCTTACGCTCGTCGGTGTGGATCTGCAAAAAATCGTCTGGCGAGTGCGGGTCAATCAAGCCCTTTTGTTGCCAGCCCGGGAGTTGCGCCTGCGTCAATGTCCAGGCCCGGGTCAGCCTGACAGGCGTCGACGGGGCGACCAGATTGCTCTGCCAACGCGTCAACTGCACGTACTCCAGCATATCCACCGGATACCCGCCGCCCAGATCGGCATGAGCACCCGGCAGAAAAATATCCAGGGGCCATTGGGGTGCAATTCGGGTCAGGGGAAAGTTGCGCCGGTTTTCATCACGCGCACACAGCTGCACCACTTGTTGCGCACAGTCGGGCCCCAGGTACAGATTGAGCCCAGGGTTGATCTCGTCGCCAACATCTCCCCAGTCCTCAAGCCCGCCCATGGCCGCGACGGTATCGAACAAGCCGATAAACTCAATCGAACATTTGAAGTCGGGCGCCAGCGCCATCTGCTTTTCAAAAGGGAGAGTGCGCACTTGATTGGCAAAGTGCCGGGCCGCTGCCGCCCCTCGACTGAATCCAAACAAGTCCAGTTGCACATGACTCAAGGCGCCAGGTGGCAAAAGCCGTGTGTACTGCTCCAGGCATTGGTACAGCAGTGCCTGAGCCTCCTCGGCCTTGCCCAGCACGCCAGTGCGACCACGACCATAACTCAGGCCCGGAAATGCAGAGTCCGGGGCGCCTGTGGTGGTGCCGATACCGCTGACGTAAATCGAAGTGTGCGCGCGTCCATCGTTAAAGCCTGCTTGCACAGGGTAGCGTTGGTGCAGCCGGGCGATATTAGTCGCAACGCCGGCATAACTGCTGCCCGGATCGACCTTCAGACCCTGGGCCTGACGCTCTTGCCCCAGAAGGCTGTTGAACTGGTTGTTGGCCGTACCGTCGAAAAAGATACCGACACGCAATACGTATCCCGTATTGCCTGAGTGACTCATGACCTGCCCTCGATTAATTCAGCTTTGCGCAAAAAACGCCGTGCCAAATATAAAGGGACTTCATCAGGACACTTAGCTAAACGTTAATTTAAATTTTAGCGGGGGGGATTGCGGGAGGATGGTTGCAATACAAACGATTGCAGAGCCCAAGCTACCGAAACCGCATGGCGCGGTTCCGGCAAGGACAGGCGCTTAGGCCTGACGCTGATGCTTGTCGATTTGCTCGTGACGCTCTTGAGCTTCGATGCAGTACTTGGTGGTAGGGCTGATCAGCAGGCGCTTGAGGCCGATTGCATCGCCACTGTCATCACACCAGCCGAAGCTGTCGTCCTTGATACGTTCCAGTGCCTGCTCAAGCTGAGGCAGCATGCGCTGGTCACGGTCGATTGCGTTCACCAGCCAGGTGCGCTCTTCTTCAACCGAAGCGGCGTCTGCAGGGTCGGCTGGAGTGTCCAGGCTCTCGATAGCGATGCGGTTCTGCTCGATACGCTCGTGGGTTTCGACCTTCATGTTTTGCAACAGCTCGCTGAAAAAAGCATGTTGCTCGGCATTCATGTAGTCATCCGCCGGCATGGCCAGCAACTTATCCTTTGTCATTGATTTCTCTATAAAAAATACGTGCATTAAGGCTAATTAGGGAGCGTTCTGACCGATCTACATCCCAACCCGTTAGGTGCCATCTATTTCAAGCGCCACCCGGCACTCAATTTACGAGGGGCGGCAGTCTAAGGCCGACTTATCGACTCAGCAACTGAAAACGCACCTATTTGTCCAGCAAAACCTGGAAAGTGACGAAAAAAGTGTTTAACAGGGGCTAATGGAGTGCGTTTATAGCAAGAAATTCAATCTCCGGGCTGAAAATGCACACACCACGTGCCAAGACGTGGTGTGTGCGTAGAGCGGTCCTGCTGCTGAAATGTGCAGGGCTCAGGTTTGAAGGTACTCAATGACCGGGGCAATGTTGCTGATCTGCGGTGCGCCCTCAATCACCTCGTTGGGCAGGCACCACGGATATTCGAGGCTTTGAAGCCAGTTCATGACCGGCTCCAGGTCCTCAGGCAGACACACCTGCATGTGTTCAATCGTAATGCACAGATGCTGCGCAAGTCCCGATTGCGGCTCGAAACGCCAGTGATAATCGCCGCAGCCGATGCGCAGTTCGCCCGTTTCTTTGACGGACATGCCTACCAGCCATTTGCAGGCATGGGTGATTGCATCTGCCTTGGGTGGCTCCCCCAGGCAGAACGTATAGACGTTTTCATAACTCTGGCCAAAGCTGCGCACCAGCACCTGCGCGATCCCTGCTCGACCGCTGACGTGCGGAGGAAAAGAGATGGCGCCTGTGTGCACAACCATTTCAAGGGTTGCATCCGCAGTGAAGGATTGGCGCAGAAGATCAGGCCGGTTTGCATCCTTTGCAAAAATGTACGTTTCAATCGATCGAGCGGTGTTTGGCATTTTGGATGCTTCCTGCAAATGGGGTTTTATGTCCGCGCACGTTAATGAACTGTAAAACGGTGCCTAGAAACGCCACTGCACCGGCACAGATCGCCAGCGCCCAACCGGGCATGTTCAACATCAATAGAAAACCTCCTGCACCGGCACCTGCTGCGCTTCCCAGGTAGAGGGCAGACTCATTCAAAGCCACGGCTAAATTACCATCGCCATGTCGTTCCCGCGCCGAGATCAATTCGTTGTTCTGGGGAACCTGCAAGGCCCATCCCACGCCACCCCAGATCGCGATGGGAATCATGGCCAACCAGGGCGACACTGCGGCGGCCACCGGCAGTGCCAATAGCGAAACGGTCAACACCAGCATGATGATCAGTATCAACACAGGCCCCTCAATGCGCTCAACCAGCGGCGCAATCATGAAGCTTCCCGCAACGCCACCCAGCCCCCAGACCCACAGGTAAGGTGTCACGCTGTCGACGCTTGCATAGCCAGGGTCAGTTATGAACGGGACGATGAAGGTATACATCCCAAGGCTGGACACTGCGGCTAACAGTGAAACCATCAGGACGCTCACTACCTTCGGGTTTTCCAGCAACAGGCGTTTGTTCCGAAGGGGCATTTGCGGTGCGGCAGGCAGCTCGGGCAGTTTGATCAGTAATCCCAGCCATGAGCCAGCCCCTAGCAAGGCAATGAACCACAGTGCGGCCTGCCACCCTGACTGTTCAGCCAGCAGCAGGCTTAAAGGAACCCCCAAAACAGTCCCGCTGGCCATTCCAGCCATGATGATGGCAATCCCTCGACCGCGTCTGTGAGGTTCAGAGACCGCCGCACAAGCGCTAATTCCGGCGGCCAGATAAACACCGGCCCCAAGCCCGGCAAATGCACGACACACCAGCAGCGCCGCAAAGTCATCAACGATCGTGCTGGCCACATTAGCCAACACAAAAATCCCCAGGGCGGATAACAGCCCGAACCTCTGCCGCTGCGCAGGCAAGAGTGCAACGCATACAGGCGACCCGATGCCATACGCCAAAGCAAACACTGTCACCAATTGCGCTGCTGCGCCTACCGATACGCTAAAGGCCCGCTCAATCATGGGCACCAGGCCAGCCGTGACAAAGGACGCCATACCCAGCGCAAAAGCGCCGAGGGCAATCCAGTAGACCGATGCGGGGGTTTTCCTTTGCATAAGAATCTTCCTTAATGAATGTGGGGCGGCACCTGCTCTGCGCGCGCCCTCATTCGGCGAATTCTTTAGCATGCTAATAATTGTTACAATATCTACCACTTATACTATTACTAGGAGCAACTGGGTAATGACTCGGACACTGGCGCGTACCCGGGACGAACTGGCGGCATTTTTGCGTAGTCGTCGGGAGCGAATTTCACCCGAACAGGCAGGGTTACCCGCGAGCGGACGAAGAAGAACCCCGGGGCTGCGGCGCGAGGAAGTCGCCGCGTTGGCCGGCGTCGGTCTGACCTGGTACACGTGGCTTGAGCAAGGCCGCGAGATCGGAGTTTCGCCAGGGTTCCTCGACAGTCTTTGCCGTGTCTTGAGACTTGATGCCACAGAGCGCAGGCACCTTTACCTGCTCACCTATCAACGAGCACCGGCTGAACAGGCGCAAACATGGTGCGTGGTACCAAAAGTCATCCATCGCTTAATGGCAGACATGCCTCTGCGCCCTGCCTATGTACTCAATCTGCGCTGGGATGTGCTGGCCTGGAACTCGGCCGCCGACAAAATATTCAACTTTGCGGACAAACCTGCAGAACAGCGCAACCTGCTGTGGATGCTCTTTACCGATGAAATAATGCGTTCGCTACTGTGCGCCTGGGAGCAACAAGCGATACACATGCTCTCCAGTTTTCGCAGGGACTTTGCTCACGCGTCGACACAAAGCGACGTTACTGAACTGGTGCGCAGCCTCGAAAAAGTCAGTGCCGAATTCAAGCACTGGTGGAACAGGCAAGATATCCAGGGGCCCTGCCAAGGCATCAGGCACCTTGATATCCCCTCATTTGGAAACATCTCGTTTGAGCACACCACCTTGACGGTTGACGCCGACAGGCACTTGCATCTGAGCTACTACGCACCCTGCCTGGAAGACCCGGCCCAGAGCGCATTTGAAGGATGGCTTCTAGGTAAAGCCGATTAGAACCCTCGTATTGCCTGAGCTCAAAATTGCCTGAAGGCCCGGCTTGAATCGGTCATTACACCACGCGCAAAAAGTATTTCTACTTTCAACACTGATGTAAGTTTCAGTAAGAAACCACATCGGCAAAAGTGCGCCTGCATCCCTATATTTGCGTGAATTTACGCCCCCAAATACCTCACCACCTACATTGAACAATCCTACGATTTTCTCCGTAAATCTTATCTCTCGCTGCGCATTGACTGACACCACCTCGCTGTTTTGACCCTTTACAATCACTGCCGCAAATCCTAGATCGCGCTCCGAGTAAATGAGCGATATGTCACTGCTTGTATCCTGATACCGGGCATTGGTGACAAGCCCTCTATGCATCCATCCATGCCCTCAACTACGGAGCACAACGCGATGAATAAATCCTTGGCTGCCAATGCTATCCCCTCCTCCCAGCAGAACCTGTGTATCCAGGCGCAAGGATGCGCTGACGACGCTTGCCTGTTCACACTCTGCAAACTGCTGAAGCTGAGAGATGCTCTGATTGTTTTGAAGGGCCCGCTGGCCAAGAGCCCCAACGCACGCACCTTTATCGAGCAGCGGCTCTTGAACAACGAGGTATATGAACGGGTACTGGGCAAGCTCACCCCTGATAATCGGGGATAACAGCGCATAACATCAATTTTAATGCACTTAATTAGCATTATTATGCATTTGCGGACTGCTTCATTTCGGGGCAGACTGCACCCGTTCCTCCCCCAAATGAAGGGACATTTTCAAGGGCTTGCCGGAAAACCCGTCAGGCCCTTTTTTTACCTGCCAGCTCCTCAAAACCGGACTTTCCTGACCATGCAAAACCGCTGGATCAGCCGCCTATTGCCTGCGGCTACGAACACCCGTCCCGCCGAGTGGAGCCGCGCAGCCATTGGCGTGTCCCTTGGTACACTGTTCAGCGTCTGGGTGTGCAGCCTGTTCTTCGGTCTGCCCGTGGCCATGCATTTAATTGGCCCGCTGGGGGCTTCTGCCATTTTGCTGTTTGCCGTGTCGTCAGGAGCGCTGGCACAACCTTGGTCGATTGTCGGCGGATATTTGTGCGCAACGGTGGTGTCACTGGCAGTGGTGTACTTTTTCGGGCGTGACCTGGACACCGCCTGCCTCGCCGTCGGCATAGCCCTGCTGTGCATGTGCCTGCTGCGCTGCCTGCACCCCCCTGCCGGAGCGCTGGCGTTACTGGTGGTACTGGCCGATCCGGACAGCGCCAGCCTGGGCTGGGGCGTACTTGCCCCGGTGATGCTCAGCGCGATCAGCATGCTGCTTGCGGCGCTGGCCTACAACAATCTGACCCGGGTGCGTTACCCCAAAAAATCGACCGAGGCCAACCCCCTGGTGATAGCGGATCAGGTCTCTGGTGATCCGGGTATTACCGCTCAGGACTTGCAAAATGCACTGCAGCAAATGGACGCATTTATAGACGTGACCCCTGAGGATCTAGAAGAACTGATTCGGGCAAGCGAACAACATGCGCGCCGTCGCAGCATCGGCGAAGTCTTCGCCCACGATGGCTGATACCCCGTTTCGATAAGCCGCAAACTCCTGCTAGGGTTATCTGGGTAGCCCGGGTAGGCGTTACTGAACACGTGATCACCCGGATTCATTCATCTGACAGTGATCAAGGGGCGCAATGCTCAAAACCATTGAATCAGAGATCTCAAAACAAGCCGCCCCGCCTGCCTTGCAAGCCGAATTTGCCCAATATGATTTTGATAACCTGCGCAATTTTTGCCGGCTGACCTACACCGCGAGCATTGCCATCTGGCTGCTGTTCAACCTTATTGTCAGCATCAAGGGCGGCCAGGGTTTGACCGTCCTGTCCTTGCTGTTTATCAGCACCATGGTGGTGCTGACCATCATGCTCGGCTTTATTCACAAGTACCGGCACTTCGACGTACTCAACCTGGTTTTCGTCCTGGTCATTACCCTGGGCTTGCGCCTGATCATCTTTGGCTTGCCCGCGGATACACAACCCATCTGGCTGGCACTTGCCAGCTCCAGCATCCTCTACAGCGCATCGATTCTACCCCTTAGCCGTTGGGCCTTCCTGAGTGTCGCGGTCATTGACTGCATCGTGCTCAACCCTTTCCTGATGACCCAGGCGTCGATCATGGATCTGCGTGGCCTCCTGATCCTGTGCTATTTCGCCTTTCTGTGCAGCCTGACGACTTACAGTTTCTTCAAATTGCGTCGGGTCAAACTGCACAACTACACCATGTCCAAACTGTTGGTGGCCCAGGCCTATATCGATGCCCTGACCGAGATTCCCAACCGGCGTTCCTTCATGCTCCAGGCAAGTCATGAGTTGCAGGCACAGCCCCGTGAGCGTGATCACTATCTGGCGATGATCGATATCGATAATTTCAAGAAGGTAAACGACCAGTACGGCCATGATATTGGCGATGAGGTGCTCAAGCGTACTGCCGACATCATCAAGGAGGTGATGGCTGACCATGAGTACGCGCGACTGGGCGGAGAGGAGTTTGCCGTGTACCTGTCAGGTGTACGTCGCAGCGACGCCGAGACGCTGATGGACACCTTGTGCCTGCACGTGCGTGAGGACCCGCACGCACATCCGGTGACCGTGAGCATCGGCCTGGCCCGGGTGGGAGATAACGACACCCTGAACCAGGCCCTTGCCAATGCCGACAAGGCGTTGTACGCATCCAAGAACAGCGGTAAGGACCGGTTCAGTTTTTATCAGTAGAACCTGTGGGAGCGAGCCTGCTCGCGATTCTGACGCCGCAGTGCATCCGTAAAATCGCGATGATGCCTTCGCGAGCGGGCTCGCTCCCACAAGGGCGGCTGGGTAAGCACAGCAGGCTCCCAAAAGGGCTCACATAACCTTGCTCCCTCCTCGATTCACTGTGGGAGCGAGCCTGCTCGCGATTCTGGCGCCGCGGTGCATCCGTAAAATCGCGATGATGCCTTCGCGAGCGGGCTCGCTCCCACAAGGGCGGCTGGGCAAGCACCATCAGGACAGGATTTATTGTTCCCGGGCACTCAGGTCGATGTTGCCATCCCAGCCGCCCCCCAGCGCCGCAATCAACTGCACGCTGGCAATCAGCCGGCTTTGCAGCAGGTTGAGCACGCTGCGCTCGGTACTCAGAGCGGTGGTTTGTACTGAGACCACGTCCAGGTAAGCAATCAGACCGGCCTTGTACTGGTTGTTGGTCAAACGCAGCGATTCCCGGGCCGATTCCAGTGCCTGCTCCTGCACAACCGACTCATCTCCCAGCACCTTCAATTGCACCATGTAGTTTTCCACTTCCCGCAAGCCGTCAAGCACGGTCTGACGGTACTTGGCCACGGTCTGGTCATACACGGCTTCGTTACGATCCACCTCTGCCGAACGCTGGCCACCATCAAACAGCGGCAAGGCAATTTTCGGCCCCACCGACCAGAAACGGTTCGGCACGCTGATCCAGTCCTGATACTGGCTGCTGCTGTAACCGCCCGACAGGCTCAGGCTGAAATCCGGATAATAAGCAGCTTTAGCCACACCGATATTGGCATTGGCGGCGATAACCGAACGCTCCGCCGAAGCGATATCAGGGCGCCTTTCGAGCAATTGTGAAGGCAGGCTGACCGGGATCTGCGGCAACGTGGGCACATCTTTGATTTCAGCCAGATTGAAGCCCGAGGGTGCTTGCCCTGTGAGCACTGCAATCGCGTTTTCAAACTGCGCACGCTGCCAGATCAGATCGATAAGACTGGCCTGGGTGTTGCGCAACTGGGTTTGTGCCTGAGCCACCGCGTCCTTGCCGGAAATCCCTGCCCGGTACTGGTTTTCACTCATTTTCAACGAGCGCTGATATGCCTCGACCGTAGCCTCCAGCAAACGCTTTTGCTCATCGATCACCCGCAGCTGCAGGTAATTCTGCACCAGTTCCGACTGCTGGCTCAGACGCATTGCGGCCACATCGGCCAGGCTGGCTTGGGCACTGGCCTCATTGGCTTCCAGGCCACGACGCAACTTGCCCCACACATCAGCCTCCCAGCTCACCCCGACCTGAGCATTCAAAGTGTCACGAATACCGCTGCTGGAGCTAGTCAGGCTGGAGTTGGAGCTACCGGTCCCCTGACTGGAGCGGGTTTTGCCCACGCTCAGGTCGGCACTCGGCAAAAAGGCCCCGCGCGCGCTGCGCACCAATGCCTGGGCCTGACGAAACTGGGCTTCGGACTGCGCAATGGTCTGGTTGGAACTGTTTAGGGTTTCAACCAGCCCGTTGAGCTGCTGATCACCGTACAACTCCCACCAGGCACCACGGGCTAATGAGTCGCTGGGGTTGGCCTGAGTCCAGCCAGCAGCCTCCTTGTACTCAAGCGGCGCTGACGTTTGCGGCCGCTGGTAGTCCGGGCCAATCGCACAGGCACTGAGCAATACGGCGGACAGCGCCAGGCCCAGCAGGCGCGAGCCACGGGCCAGCGGCCAACGTCGGGACGACAGAGCCGGTGCAAGAGTAAGCAAACGAGAGGTCATAGCGGAGTTTCCAGAGCAGCATCAGTGCGCACGCCACGCCATTTGTTGAAACGATGGCGTAAACGGTCGAGATAGAGGTAAACCACAGGGGTGGTGTAGAGGGTCAGGATCTGGCTGAAAATCAGCCCGCCGATAATGGTCAGGCCCAGGGGCTGGCGCATTTCTGCACCTTCGGCGGTGCTCAGCATCAGCGGCAAGGCGCCGAGAATAGCCGCCAGGGTCGTCATCAAAATCGGCCTTAAACGTTGCAGGCACGCGCTGCGGATCGACTCTTGCGGGCCAAGGCCGGAGTGTCGCTCCAGTTGCAGCGCAAGATCGATCATCAGGATCGCGTTTTTCTTCACCACACCGATCAGCAAGAACAAACCGAGCAGTGAGATCAAGCTGAACTCACCGCCCGTGAGGTAGATACTCAGCAGCGCACCCACCCCGGCCGATGGCAAGGTCGACAGAATGGTCAGTGGGTGGATGTAACTCTCATAGAGAATCCCCAACACCAGATACACCGCCACCAACGCACCCAAAATCATGAACGGCTGGCTTTTTTGTGTGGCCGCAAACGCATCGCCCGTACCGGCCATTTTCACGATCACTTCTTCGGGCAAGCCGAGTTTTGCGACAGCCCTTTCAATGGCCGCTGTACCTTGCTCAAGCGTCACGCCGGGAGCCAGATCAAACGCAATGGTCTCCGAGGCGAACTGGCCTTCGTGGGATACACGGTCGTTCTGCAGGCTGTTTTCGTAATGGGCAATGGTCGATAACGGAATCCGCTGACCATCGGCGGTAATCACCTGCACCTGATTCAGGGTTTCGGGGTCCTGGGCGTATTTGGGATTGACCTCCATCACCACCTGATACTGGTTCAGGCTGTCGTAGATGGTTGAAATCTGCCGCTGGCTGTAGGCGTTGTTGAGCACGGCAGTGACCATGTCCATATCCACGCCCAGGCGCTTGGCCTGATCACGATCGACCACCAGCGTCACCTGCTGTGCGCCACGCCCTTCGCGGGCATCGATGGCTGTCAGCTCCGGCAGCTCCTTGAGGGCAGCCACCACCTTCGGATACCAGGTGCGCAACTGGCCTAGGTCGCCACTTTGCAGAATGTAGGAATATTGCGAGCTGGTCTGATCACGCCCGCCGCCAAACTGCAGGTCCTGGTCGGCCATCAGCATCAGGCGGCCACCGGGTACCTTGGGCATGTTTTCGCGCAAGCGTTCGATGACCTTTTGCGCGGACACATTGCGCTCTGAAATCGGCTTGAGGCGCACGATCATGAACGCATTGTTGGTGCCACCGTTGCCGCCAATAAAGCCTGCGACACTCTCGACCGCCGGGTCGGCCAACACAGCCTTACGGAAGATTTCCATCTTCGGCTGCATCACGCTGAACGACAGGCCATCGTCGCCGCGAACAAAGCCGATCAGTTGCCCGGTGTCCTGTTGCGGCATAAAGGTCTTGGGCACCACGACATACAGCGCAACGTTGACGCCAATGGTCACCAATAGGCTGAATAGGGTCAGGCGCTTGTGCCGCAGCACCCAGTCCAGGCTACGGGCATAACCACTGACCATGCGCTCGTTGAGCCGTATGCTCCAGCGTTGCATGGCGTTTTCAGTGCCCGGCACATGGGGTTTAAGCCAGCGAGCGCAAAGCATCGGCGTCAGGGTCAAAGACACCACCAGCGACACTACAATCGAAGCCGCGAGGGTGATGGAAAACTCGCGGAACAGGCTTTCGACAATCCCGCCCATGAACAGAATCGACAAGAACACCGCCACCAGCGACACGTTCATCGAGAGCAAGGTAAAACCGACTTCCTGGGCCCCCAGGTACGCCGCTTTCATCGGTGCAATACCGGCATCAATGTGTCTCGAGATGTTCTCCAGCACCACGATGGCGTCATCCACCACCAGCCCGGTCGCCAGAATCAAGGCCATCAATGACAGGTTGTTCAGCGAGAAGCCGTACAGGTACATGATCGCAAAAGTGCCAACCAATGAAACCGGCACTGCCAGCGTCGGAATCAGCGATGCACGGAAATTACCCAGAAACAGGAACACCACCAGAATCACCAGCGCCACGGCGATCAGCAGGGTCATTTCGGCTTCATGCAACGTGGCCTTGATCACCGGCGAACGGTCCATCGCCAGGTTCAGCTGGACACTGGCCGGCAGCACCGCTTGCAGGGCCGGCAATTGGGCCTTGATCGCGTTCACGGTCTCGATGATGTTGGCACCGGCCTGGCGGTTGACCACCAGCAAGACTGCCGCATCGTTATTGAAAAAACCGCTGTTGTAACGGTCTTCGACACTGTCCTTGACCTTGGCCACATGGCTCAGACGCAGCGCTGCGCCGTCCTGGTAGCGAATGATCAGGGGCTCGTAATCCTTGGCTTTTTCCAACTGGTCGTTGGCCTGGATCTGCCAGTTACGATCACCGTCGGACACCGCGCCCTTGGGTCGACGCACGTTGGCATTGGCGATGGTGCTGCGCACGTCATCCAGCGAGACACCGTACTGGTTGAGCAGCTGCGGCTCCAGTTCGATACGCACCGCGGGCAACGAACTGCCGCCAATCTGCACTTCGCCCACACCCGGCACCTGGGACAGGCTTTGGGAAAGAATGGTGGAAGCCAGGTCGTAGAGCTGCCCTTTGGAAAGCACCTCGGAGGTCAGCGACAGCACCATGATCGGCGCTTGTGACGGGTTGATCTTTTTGTAGGTCGGCATGCTTTTCATGCCGCTGGGCAACAGGTTGCGCGAAGCGTTGATCGCTGCTTGCACTTCTCGCGCAGCACCGTTGATATCCCGGTCCTGATCGAACTGCAAAATCACCCGGGTCGAGCCCTGGCTAGAATTGCTGCTCATGGTGTTGATCCCGGCAATAGCGCCAAAGGATCGCTCCAGCGGCGTGGCCACGGTTGACGCCATGACCTCGGGGCTGGCTCCCGGCAGGTTGGCCGACACCACAATCACCGGGAAATCCATTTGAGGCAGCGGCGACACCGGCAGCAAACCAAAGCTCACCCCCCCCAGCAACATGATTGCCAGGCTCAGGAGCATGGTGGCTACCGGGCGCTTGATGAACGGGCCGGACAGGTTCATACAGACGCCTGCTCAGCCTGGGCATCATCACCGCGCCAGCGACGACCCAATCGATCGAAATACAGGTAAATCACCGGGGTAGTGAACAGGGTCAGCACCTGGCTCACCAGCAAACCGCCCACCATGACCAGGCCCAGCGGCTGACGCAGTTCAGCCCCCGAACCGGTGGCCAGCATCAACGGTACAGCACCGAACAGCGCCGCAAGGGTGGTCATCAGAATCGGTCGGAAGCGCAGCAACGCGGCTTGATAGATGGCCTGCTCGGGGGCCATGCCCTGATTACGTTCGGCATCGAGGGCGAAGTCGATCATCATGATCGCGTTCTTCTTCACGATACCGATCAGCAGGATGATGCCGATAATCGCAATCATCCCCAGGTCATTGCCGCTGAGAATCAGCGCCAGCAAGGCACCGACCGCCGCCGACGGCAGGGTCGAGAGGATGGTGATCGGGTGGATGTAGCTCTCATAGAGCACACCGAGCACGATATACATGGTCACCACCGCAGCCAGAATCAGCAGCAAGGTGCTCGACAGCGAAGCCTGGAACGCCTGCGCTGCACCCTGGAACTCAGTCTTGACCCCCAGCGGCATGCCGATGTCCTTTTGCACTTGATCGATCAGCTCGACTGCCTGGCCCAAAGCAACGCCTGGGGCAAGGTTGAACGAGACCATGACCGAAGGGAACTGGCCGATGTGTGAGATTGCCAGTTGCGCCTGACGCTCTTCGACCTTGGCCAGACTCGACAGCCGCACCTGGCCGCCGTCGGTGGTTTTCACATGGATCTGATCCAGGGCTTGGGGACCGATCTTCTCGCCGTCCTTGGCCTGCAGCACAACGCGGTACTGGCTGGCCTGGGTGTAGATGGTCGAGATCTGGCGCTGGCCAAAAGCGTCGTACAGCGCGTCAGTGATAGTGGCGACCGACACCCCAAGGCGCGAGGCCGCATCACGGTCAATCACCAAGTACACCTGCAAGCCTTTGTCTTGCAGATCGCTGGCCACATCGGCCAGTTCAGGTTGATTGTTCAGTGCCGTTACCAGTTTTTCGCTCCAGGTGCTGAGCAACTCGGCATCCGGCGAAGACAGGCTGAACTGATACTGGGTGCGGCTCACACGGTCTTCGATGGTCAAGTCCTGCACCGGCTGCATAAACAGGCGAATCCCTGCCAGCTTGTCGAGTTGCGGTTGCAGGCGCGCAATCACCTCGGTAGCACTGTCGCTGCGCTCGCTGTGAGGCTTGAGGTTGATGAGCATGCGTCCGCTGTTCAGCGTCGGGTTATCACCGTCCACCCCGATATACGACGACAGGCTTTCAACATCCGGGTCTTGCAGGATGATCTTGCCCAACGCTTGCTGACGCTGACTCATGGCGCTGAACGAAATCGACTGCGGCGCCTCGGAAATTCCCTGGATCACCCCGGTGTCCTGCACCGGGAAGAACCCCTTGGGCACCACCATGTACAGAAACACGGTCAATGCCAGAGTACCGATAGCCACCAGCAGGGTCAGCGGCTGGTGCTTGAGCACCCACTGCAACATGCGCCCGTACTCGGCAATCATCCAGTCAATCACCGCGCCGCTGGCACGGTAGAAACGCCCCTGCTCTTGCGGCTTGGGTTCTGCCTTGAGCAAGCGGGCGCACATCATCGGCGTCAGGGTCAGCGAGACCACCAGCGAGATCAGGATCGCCACCGCCAGGGTGATCGCAAACTCCCGGAACAAGCGCCCCACCACGTCGGCCATGAACAGCAGCGGGATCAGTACCGCAATCAGCGACAGGGTCAGCGAGATCAGGGTGAAGCCGATCTGTTTGGCGCCCTTGAGCGCCGCTTGCATCGGGCTGTCGCCCTCTTCGATATAGCGCGAAATGTTCTCGAGCATGACGATGGCGTCATCCACCACAAAACCGGTGGCGATAGTCAGAGCCATCAGCGTCAGGTTGTTGATCGAGAACCCCGCCAGATACATCACCCCAAAGGTGCCGACCAGCGACAGCGGCACGGCAATCGATGGAATAAGGGTGGCGCTGGCGCGACGTAAAAACAGGAACGTCACCATCACAACCAGCGCGATGGCGATCAGCAATTCGTACTGCACATCACGTACCGAGGCGCGGATGGTTTGGGTACGATCGGTCAGCACCGTGACATCAATACCCGCCGGCAGGTTATCGGTGATGCTCGGCAGCAGCGCCTTGATCCGGTCCACCACCTCAATCACGTTGGCACCGGGCTGGCGCTGGATATTGAGCAACACGGCCTGATTTTCGTTGGCCCAGGCGGCAAGACGCTCGTTTTCGGCGCCATCGACAATTTCGGCTACGTCCTTGAGTCGCAGCGGCGCGCCGTTGTTGTACGCCAGGATCAGCTCGGCGTATTCCTGCGGGGTTTTCAACTGGTCATTAGCGTCCAGCATCGAGACCCGGGTCGGGCCATCAAAGTTACCCTTGGGCTGGTTGACGTTGGATGCCCCGATCAGGGCCCGCACATCCGACAGGTTCAGGCCATTGGCGGCCAGCGCTTCAGGGTTGACCTTGATCCGCACGGCCTGGCGTTGACCGCCGGCAATACTGACCATGCCAACGCCGCTGATCTGGGCGATTTTTTGCGCCATGCGCGTATCGACCAGATCATTGAGTTTGGGCAACGGCATGGTTTTGGAGCTGATCGCCAGGGTCAGCACCGGGGTATCTGCAGGGTTGACCTTGTTGTACACCGGCGGCGCCGGTAAATCGTTGGGCAACAAGTTGCTGGCGGCGTTGATCGCGGCCTGCACCTGTTGCTCGGCAACATCCATGTTGATATCGAGATTGAAGCGCAACGTCAGCACCGATGCGCCACCGGAACTGGTCGAGGCCATTTGCGTCAGACCCGGCATTTGCCCGAACTGACGCTCAAGCGGCGCCGTCACGGCACTGGTCATGACATCCGGGCTGGCCCCGGGATACAACGTCATCACACGGATTGTCGGGTAGTCGACCTGAGGCAAGGCCGACACCGGCAGCAAGCGATAGGCAATAATCCCGGACAACACAATGGCCAGCATGCACAGCGTGGTTGCGACCGGGCGAAGGATAAACAGCCGCGACAGATTCATTCGTGGGCCTTGGTCTTGGCTTTGTCAGGGGCCGGGGCTGTATCGGTGTCAGGGCCGCCATCCAGCAGTTGCCCTGCGGCCGTTGTTGGCACTTCAACACTGTCATTGACCACTTCGACTGCACCACCGTCGCGCAGACGGTCCGTACCTTCGAGCACCACTCGATCACCCGGCACCAGGCCGTCTTCGATCACTGTCACATCGCCGTCAGTGGCGCCCACTTTAATGGTGCGGATCTTGACCTTGTTGTCGCCGTCCATTGCATACACGAACGAGCCGTTGGTGCCGAACTGAATGGCCGCTGTCGGCGCAAGCACCACGTTTACCAGGGTGTCGGCCAGCAGGCGGACATTGACAAACTGGTTGGGGAAAAGCACTTGATCGCGGTTCTCGAACAGCGCCTTGAACTTCAGGGTACCGGTGGTGATATCAATCTGGTTGTCGATGCTGCTCAACACACCCACTGCCAGCTCTTTGGTGTCACCCCGGTTCCAGGCCTGAACCGGCATTTTCGCGCCGCTGCGATAACGCTCAAGCACCAGTGACAGATTGGTCTCGGGCAAGGTAAAGGCGACCACGATCGGCTCGGTCTGGGTGATCACAACCAGGGCCGTGGTGTCGTTGGCTGCAACCAGATTGCCGACATCCAGTTGACGCAAGCCCACACGGCCACTGATCGGCGCACGGATCTTGGTGAAGTCCAGATTCAGCTTGGCATCATTGACGGCTGCCTGATTGGTCTTGACCGTGCCCTGATATTGGCTGACCAGTGCTTCGGCTGTATCGAGAGTCTGCTTGGCGATACTGTCTTCGGCATACAGGCCGCGATAGCGCTGTACATCAACCTGGGCGTTTTTCAATTGGGCCTGGTTCTGCAGCAGGGTGCCTTCGGCTTGCAGCAGGGCGTTCTGATAGCTTCGCGGGTCGATTTCAGCCAGCAGCTCGCCAGCCTTGACCATCTGCCCTTCCTTGAAATAGATCTTGACCAGCTCTCCCGCCACGCGACTGCGTACGTTGATCGTGTTGAGTGCAGTCACTGTGCCCAGCGCCTTGAAGTACACCGGAAAATTACCCTGCGTGACTTCCGACACCCTGACTGGCACGGCCTGAGTCGACCCGCCAAACCCGGGACGCATCATCCCTGAGCGGCTGGTGTGCCCTGCGGGCTGATCGCTCGTGGCCTTTTTCGGGGCAGAAGGCCAGAGCCACCAGCACAGGCCAAGGACTATCAGCAAGACCAGCAGGCCAAACAGCCAGAAACGGGATTTGTGGGAAACAGAGGATTGCATGGAGTGATCAACCATTAGCGCGAGCGATAATTTTCAGGAAGTCGAACGATAAGCAGTGCGAGCCGTTATGAAAAGGCTCTTTACCGGCTATTTACGTTATAGAGGGGTCATGAGCAAAAGATGACAGTCATTGTGGGGGCTGGATTGCCAGACTTCAGATCTGGAGGGGGCCACACTACCTGTGGGAGCTGGCTTGCTCGCGATGGCGTCACCGCAGCTGTACCGATGCACCGCAGCGCCCCCATCGCGAGCAAGCCCGCTCCCACAAGGGTTGCCGGATTACAGAATGGGACGCAAAAAAAAACGGCCTGGCACCTCTCGGTGCCAGGCCGTTTTGGGTCTAGCGGTACGACTTACTTCAAAACAGCCAGGGCTGCTTCGTAGTTCGGCTCTTCAGCGATTTCTTTTACCAGTTCGCTGTGCAGCACGTTGTCGTTTTCGTCCAGAACCACGACCGCGCGCGCAGTCAGGCCAGCCAGCGGGCCATCAGCGATTGCAACTCCGTAGTTCTCGATGAACTCGCGACCGCGCAGGGTCGACAGGTTTTGCACGTTTTCAAGGCCTTCGGCGCCGCAGAAGCGGGCCTGAGCGAATGGCAGGTCAGCCGAGATGCACAGCACCACGGTATTGGCCAGTTCGTTGGCCTGAGCGTTGAACGTACGCACGGAGGTCGCACACGTCGGGGTGTCAACGCTTGGGAAGATGTTCAGCACTTTACGCTTACCAGCAAAGCTCGCCAGTGTTACGTCGGACAAATTACCTGCAACCAGCGAAAACGCTGGCGCCTTGGAACCTACTGCAGGCAGTTCGCCGTTGACTTGAACAGGGTTGCCTTTAAGCGTCACTTGAGCCATGAACGATGTCCTTCTTAACAGTTTTTGAAGAGGCCGAAGTTAAACATGAATCAGGCGGACGACCTACGGCCTGAGCATAAAATCTCACGCCTCTCATTACAAAAAGACTATTCCCACAACCCTTCATGCACTTCTGCCAAAACTGACGAACACGCCAGTGGTAGCGAGCGTGCTCGCCCCCACTGAGGCACCACCGGGTGCAATTACTTTTTCAGTTTCAGATACGACTGGTGCAAGTCCGCAGCCCAGGTATCGATGACATTCTTCACATCATCGGCCTTCATGGCCTGGCTGCTGTTCGCCAACGGCTTGCCAGTGCCTTTGCGCACGACCTGGGCCACCACATCCTGGCTTTGCCCGTCGATAAAGACGGCTTCGGTAGCCAGTTCGGTATCCTGATCGCGGATGCCCGACGCCGTGCTCACCGCCGCTGCCACCAGCGCTACCGGAATATATTCATAAGGCGCCAGGCTCGCGGTCTCGCTGCTGACTGCGGTGATGGCTGCCCGCACCACAATCACACCCGGACCAGGGGCACTGGCCAATGGCAATGATTTGCTCAGTTCACGTTTAAGGGCCTGATCGTAGTAGTTGGTGATTCCGTTCAACGTACTTTGCGGGATTTTCTCCGTCGGCTTGGGTGCCGGGTACAGCTGAGTCGGCTCGATGTACACGCTTGTGTACTCGTTCACCTTCAGGTTTGGGTCTACCCAACGCATCACTTCAGCACCAGAGGGCGACTTGGCCTCTTTTAGGCGGCTGTAATCCTTTAGAAAACCGGAGTATTCGTCCGGCTGCTGGACCTTGCTCGCACAACCGACCATCGCGATCGAGGCGACGCACAACGTACCGATCATTAAACCAAGCTTCATTCTGTAACTCCTGTGGGGGGGCGGCCGTAGGAACGCGCCCATATAGGTATAGCCAAGCCTTGGAGAATCGCCGCAGAACCAGGTTGTATCCGTCGATGAATGTGCTGGAGCAAACATTAAACAGAGAGCTGCACCCTACAGTTCAGTTAAAAATTAATATCAAAAAAACCTTAAAAACCAGATCAGTTTTGAAAAAAACCCATTAAACAAAACAAATAATCTGATCCGCATAAATTCTGATTTTCTGAATCTGTCTTGTTTTACTCAAGCTTCCTAAAGTTCACCCTGCGCCAGACCACGAGGCCTGGCAGGACTTTGAACCGTGGAAGACTTGAGCATGAGCACAGCACAAAACGGGCAGGCCTATAACTATAAGGTCGTCCGCCAATTCGCCATCATGACTGTGGTGTGGGGGGTAGTCGGCATGGCCATGGGCGTATGGATCGCCTCACAACTGGCCTGGCCGCAAATGAACCTCGACCTGCCCTGGACCACCTTCGGCCGCCTGCGTCCATTGCACACCAGCCTGGTAATTTTCGGTTTTGCCGGCAGCGCCCAATTTGCCGCCAGCTATTACGCCGTACAGCGCACCTGCGGCGTGCGGCTGTTCTCCGACAAGCTCGCTGCCTTCACTTTTTGGGGCTGGCAGTCAGTGATCGTGATCATGCTGGTCACCCTGCCCCTGGGCTACACCACGACCAAGGAATACGCCGAAATCGAGTTCACCGGCGCCGTCTGGATGACCGTGGTCTGGGTGGCCTACGCCATCGTCTTCTTCACCACAGTGGTTCGACGAAAAACAAAGCACATCTATGTCGGCAACTGGTTTTTCGGCGCGTTTATTCTGGTGATTGCCATGCTCCATGTGGTCAATCACCTGGCCATTCCTGTGGACTGGTTCAAGTCATATCCGGTCTACTCCGGCGCCACCGATGCCATGGTGCAGTGGTGGTATGGGCACAACGCCGTAGGTTTCTTCCTGACAACCGGCTTTCTCGGAATGATGTACTACTTCGTACCCAAGCAAGTCGGCAAGCCGATTTACTCTTATCGCCTGTCCATCGTCCATTTCTGGGCACTGATCACGCTCTATATCTGGGCAGGCCCTCACCACTTGCACTACACCGCCTTGCCGGACTGGGCGCAATCGCTGGGCATGGCAATGTCGATCATCCTGCTGGCACCGAGCTGGGGCGGCATGATCAACGGCATGATGACCCTGTCGGGGGCCTGGCATAAGTTGCGTACCGACCCGATCCTGCGCTTTCTGGTGCTGTCGCTGGCCTTCTACGGCATGTCGACCTTCGAGGGCCCGATGATGGCGATCAAGACCGTCAACGCCCTCTCCCATTACACCGACTGGACCATCGGCCACGTACACGCCGGGGCTTTGGGCTGGGTGGCGATGATTACCTTCGGGGCGCTGTACCACATGATCCCGAAAATCTTCGGCCGCGAGCAGATGCACAGCATCGCGCTGATCAACCTGCACTTCTGGCTGGCTACCATCGGTACCGTGCTCTACATCGCCTCGATGTGGGTCAACGGCATCACCCAGGGCCTGATGTGGCGGGCGATCAACGATGACGGCACCCTGACCTACTCGTTTGTCGAGTCTTTACAGGCCAGTCACCCGGGCTTTGTCGTACGCCTGGTGGGCGGGCTGTTCTTCCTGTGCGGCATGTTGCTCATGGCCTGGAACGTATGGCGCACGGTGCGAGTGGCCAACCTCAAACAGGCCGAACTGGCCGCCCGGATTGCTTGATCCCTTTGCAGCGCAGGCCACAAGGCTTGCGCTTGCCCTCCAGCAAGGAGCGTTGCACATGCTCGAAATAGCCCTCAACAGCTGCGCTGTGATCAGTATTTACTGCGCCGTCAGCTGGTGCTTGAAGCACAAAACCGAGAAAGACATCGACGAAGCCAGCCTGATCCCGTTTGCCGACGACCCGGAGGTGGCACGCAGGGTTGAACTCGCCACCGGCAAAACCGTCAATGCGGTGCAGATCTGCGAGCCAGAGCCGTGCAAGCCAGGGTGGAGCAAGATGGAGATTTGACGTTAAGGTAATGGCACTGCGACAGATTAAATCTGCACGATTGGTTGCACTGAGAAGGTGTTCAGCGGCATTCTGCCACTCACCGTTCAACGAACTAATGATCGCCGACGCAATCAATCTGTACGCCATTAATACCTTTTCGACAGAGACGCTCATGACTTCCAAGCTGGAACAACTCAAGCAGTTCACCACCGTGGTCGCAGACACCGGCGACCTCGACGCGATTACCCGTCTCAAACCTGTGGATGCAACCACCAACCCGTCGCTGCTGCTCAAGGCTGCAGCAATGCCCGGCTATGCCGAACTGCTGAAAAACGCCATCAGCCACGCCAAAGGTGATGTGGGCCTGGCTTGCGACCATTTCGCGGTATCGGTAGGTAGCGGTATCTTGAATGTGATACCGGGCCGTATTTCGACTGAAGTCGACGCCCGCCTGTCGTTTGACGAACCCGCCCTGCTGAAAAAAGCCCACCAGTTGATCGAGCTTTACGACAAGGCTGGTGTAGGCCGCGACCGCGTGCTGATCAAGCTCGCCTCGACCTGGGAAGGCATCCGCGCGGCAGAGAAACTGGAAAAGGACGGCATTCAAACCAACCTGACCCTGTTGTTCTCGTTCGCCCAGGCCGCTGCCTGTGCCGATGCCGGGGTATTCCTGATCTCGCCGTTCGTAGGTCGGATTTACGACTGGTACAAGAAGTCCACCGGCGTTGACTACACCGGCTCCGATGATCCGGGCGTGCAGTCCGTAACCCGTATCTACAACTACTACAAAGCCAATGCCTACAACACCGTGGTGATGGGCGCCAGCTTCCGCAACCTCAACCAGATCGAGCAACTGGCCGGCTGCGACCGCCTGACCATCAGCCCCGACCTGCTGGAAAAACTGGCACTGGACGACGGCCAGCTGGAACGCAAACTTGTCCCTGGCCACGCAGGCGAACCGCGCCTGATACTGAACGAAGCGCAATTCCGCTGGGCCTCGAACGAAGATGCAATGGCCACCGAGAAACTGGCTGAAGGCATTCGTCAGTTCGCTCGCGACCAGGAAAAACTTGAGGCGCTGCTGTCAGGTAAATAACCTTTCAACTGTGGGAGCGAGCAGGCTCGCTCCCACAAGAAGCCCTGCACAATACCGTTGCCCCCCTCCTCCAATCCCATCATCGGTTCGCAATAACCCGCCTCACGTAACTGTGTGAGGTCCGCACAGGTGTAAACCTGATACTTGTGCTTGAGCCCCAGCGGGAATTCGCAGTAGCGCATGACACCCTCCAGCATGGCAGTTTCGACGCTCAGGGGCGGTCGGTCCTCAGCACATCGCAGCTGTAACGGTAGTGGTTGTCCATCATCAACCGCCCGTCATTTTCCACCGTGCTGGAGCAGGCGCCCTGATGCAACACCGCACGCACTTCGCCCAGTTGATGGCTGGCAAAGCGCTGAACGAATTCACTCTTGCCAACGTAATCGGCGATATCGCAGTCCGCGAGATTGCGGCACTTGTCGCCATCGGTTAGATCGTCCACGGCGATGATGTCACGCTCGCCGCGCCGGTTAAGGCCCCTTGCCAGTGATAAAGGCACAAGTGACACACGGCACGCTGGCAATGAAATCGCTGGGCCTTGTCCGCAAATTTGTGGCGCTGAGTCTGGTCGACGCCGCGCCCCTGCAAGACGAAACAGTCGTCAGAAACGGTACTTCATGCCCAGCATCAGGTTGCGCGGGTCGCCGTAGTAATAGGTTGAATACAAGCCATACCCGCTAAGGTATTCACGATCGAATACGTTGTTCAGATTGACCGAGGCACTCAAGTCTTGAGTGATGTCATAGCGGGCCATCAAGCCGACCACCGCGAAGCTGCCTTCCTTGGCATCAGCTTTGATCGATGAGTCGAGCTCGCTGTAGGTCGAGCCTTGCCACGTCAGGTTGCCGCCCACGTTCAGATCCTTAAGATCACCGGACAGCTGATAGTTGGTGGCCAGTTTGAACAATTGCTCGGGGTGATTACTGTTGATCCGCTTGCCCTCCTTGTCCCGTGGCTGGGCGTAGGTGTAACCCGCCAGCAATTGCCAGCCGCTCATGACTTCGCCGGAAATTTCAGCCTCAAAGCCTTTGGTCTTGGTGCCACTGACTGCTTTGTAGGCATCCTGGCCATCGGCGCGCATACCGTCGTATTCGGCGTAGTTGTCCTGCTTGATCAGAAACAGGGCAAAACTGGTGTTCAGGGCACCGCCAAAATACTCCGACTTCAAGCCTGTTTCGTAGCTTTGCCCGGTCACGGGGGCGAGCACTTTGTTGTCGCGATCGAAGTAGCTTTGGGGAGTAAAGATGTCGGTATAGCTGGCATAGACCGAGTGGCTTTCGCTCAGGTCATAGACGATCCCTGCATAAGGGATCATTTTTCCGGTTTTTTTGCTGTTATCGGTCGTCGGAGTAGTTTGCGCCGCGTTATACGTCATTGTTCCCTTGCGATCGTAGTTCACCACTCGGGTGCCCAGGATCACCGACAGATCATCTGTAGGCTTGAAACGCAACGCTCCGTAAGCCGCCGACTCTTTGGTCTTGTACTTTTGCTTCAGACCCCGGCTCAAGTCCGTAGGACGCGGCGCGTCATTGTTCCAGTTCTCATAATTGACGGTCAGGTCATCCGCATTCATTGCCAGATAGTCCGTACGACCATCGCTGACATTCATCCCCACCACCAGTTCATGGGTCCGACCCAAAAGCTCGAATGGCCCGGTCGCATAGGCATCCAGGGTATCGGTCTTGATCTCGAAGGTTTTGGTACCGCTCATGAATTGAGCTTGACCCGTGGCTTTATCGGGGAAAGGTCCCCACCCCACCAGATTCCCCTGCAACTGCTCGGTATTGCCCTTCCAGTGACTGGCCTCGACTTTAAGCAGCCAGTCGTTGTCAAAACGTTGCTCAACCCCTGCGAAGTATTTGGTGCTTTCGCTGTCGGCATAGGCCCACTTGGCTGCTGGATTCATCGAGCGGCTGAAATGGGTTCGGCTGCCATCGCTGTAATACAGCGGTAATTGGCCAAAACTTGAGCCGTTGGAGTTAATCCGCTGATAGTCGATACCGGCATAAGCGGTGGTGTCATCGCTCAAATCTGCTTCGGCGATGCCATAAAACACGTCCTTGTCAGAGGAGTAGCGATCGATGAAAGAACGACCCTCTTCGCGAGCTGCAACCATACGACCACGTACCGCACCGTTTTCAGTGAGCGGCCCGGACAGGTCCAGTTCGGTGCGATAACGGTCCCACGAACCGCCGCTGCCCGATGCATACCCCTGAAACTCCTTGGTCGGACGTTTGCGCACCAGATTCACCGCGCCCGATGGGCTGCCCACGCCACTCATCAGACCGGTGGCGCCGCGCACCACCTCTACACGGTCGTAAATAGCCATGTCACGCATGCCCAGGCCATTGGTGTTGGTGGTGAAATCCGAGGTCGGTACGCCGTCGTACTGAAAGTTGTCCAGGGTAAAACCACGGGAATAGAAGTTGTACCGCTCGCTGTCGTCATGCATCACGGTGATACCAGGGGTTTGCGCCAGTACTTGAGCGATACTCCCCAACCCCTGATCGGTCATCTGCTGGCGGGTAATTACCGTGACAGATTGCGGTGTTTCGCGCAGCGAAAGAGGCAGCTTGGTCGCCGTACTGGTTTCACCGGTTGTGTAGGAATTGCTGCCCTCTGTGGTGCCGCCTAACCCCAGCCCTGTGACACTAGTGGCTTGCAGTTGCAATTGCGCACCGTCCGAGCTCAACGGATAGAGTATCCAGACGCCATTGGCGCCTTCAGTGGCCGTCAGGCCACTGCCTTTTAGCAAGTTCTGCAAGCCCTGCGCCACATCGAAACGCCCCTTGAGTGCCGGCGCCTGCTTGTTTCTGACCAGGCTCGGATCATAAGGCAGGGAAATATTGGCCTGCTGGGCAAAGCGGTTTAACGACGCTTCCAGATCACTGGCTGGCACGTCGAAACTGCGTTGGGCACTGATGGGGGCGGCGCTGGCCAGCGAGAACGGTTGCGTGGCCGCCAGCATTGCGCCGCCCAGTAACACGGTTTGCAAGGCCAAGGCCAGGCGGCTGCGGGAAGGCAATGAAGGGTTGCGATAAACACGGGACATTGGCGCGGGGCTCCTGCAATAAATAAGTCTTATGCCTATCTGTCGAAGGACACGCGAAAACCCGCAAAGAAATTTGATAATTATTCGTATTTGTAATACTCGGCAAAAAACGGCTTGCACAAAATCCTTCAGCAGCACCCAGGTACGATTGCCTACGCCGCCACAATCCTCGTCCAGAACCGTGTCCTGTGCTCAATTCGAACTGGAAGCGACTGGCTCAGGCTTTCCAGCGCATGGTCGATACCCTCGAGCTGAAACACCCCGGACACCCGCAGGTCTCTGACCGCCGGATCGCACTGCAACCAGCCGTGGCGATAGCGCGCGAGCTCTTGCGCCAGGTCCTGCAAACGCATCTGCCTGGCCACCAGCACACCGCTTGCCCAGCCACTGGTCGTGAACCCAGACGCCGGCTGCGGTTGCGCCGAACGGGCGTTGATCAAATACTCGCCCCCGGCTTGCACCAGTACTGGTCGGGCATCAGGCATGTGAATCGCCACCACCCCCTCCTCGACCAGCAGCCGGGTACGCCCGGATTCCTGACGCACGTCGAATGCCGTGCCGATGGCCTGCAATCGAGCCTCACGGGTGTGAACCCAAAACGGTCGGCGACCGCTGACAGAAATCGGGTCCTGGCCCGTGCGGACAAAAATCTCACCACTGCGCAACACCACCAGCCGCTGTTGCTCCGTGAACAGCACATCAGCAGAACTGTCGGTATTGAGCTGCAAATCCGTGCCATCCACCAGATTGAACAATCGCCGCTCACCCACACCAGTGGCATAGTCGGCGCCAAACGTACGCCACGGTTGCTGCTGGATCGCCAAAGCCCCCGCCCCGGCGCCCAGCATGCTCAACCCCAGTACTTTGAGCGTCTGGCGGCGCGAGCGCAGGCGGCCACTGCCGGCCAGGGTGTCCAGTGCCACACGACCGGAGAGTGCCGAGGCCTGACGCAAGGTCGTCTCGGTCAGTTGCAGGGCTTGCCAGGCAGCTTCGTGGCTGGCGTCGGCGGCGCGCCATTGCTTGCACGCGGCAAACACTTGCGGTTCAGCCGCGCCGGATTGGGTTTTCACCAGCCAGTCAATGGCCTGATCGAGCACATGGGGCGCAAATTCGACCTGCGTGGGGCTACCGCTCACAGGGTGTGACGCGCGACAAAGCAATGGCGGATGGCCGTGGCCATGTACTTTTCAATCGAACTCAGACTAACCCCAAGGCGCTCGGCAATCGCCTGATAGCCAAGCCCTTCAAGGCGTGAAAGCAAAAAAGCAGTTCGCACCGCAGGTTTCAAGCCATCGAGCAGCGCATCGATTCGGGTCAGGGTTTCCAGGAGGATCAAACGCTCTTCGGGAGCCGGCATCTCCTGCTCGGGCAAGTGCGCAATGGCTTGCAGATACGCCTGCTCGACTTTCTGGCGGCGAAAGCGGTCAATCAACAAACCCTTGGCGATGCTGCTCAACCAGGCACGCGGCTCACGCAACTGCGCAACCTGCTCCGGTTTGCCCAATACATAAAGGAAGGTGTCTTGTGCCATGTCGGCAGCATTGTCGGTATCACGCAAACGCCGCCGCAGCCAGTTCACCAGCCAACCGTGGTGATCGCTATAAAGGCTATGCACGTCTGCATGCAGCAACGGTGGGTTCGACGGGGATGGCGACACGGGAACCCTCGGGACGTGCTGTCAGCACACTGCGAATAGGAATGGGTCGCAATCATATTCGCAGTACTGGCCAGACTCAAGCCTTGGGCGGCTTGCGAGGGCAATCATGCAATGTCGCCGCACAGAACGGCGGCGACTGGGGCAAGGATCAAGGGATAAGCGAGTACACCAGCGACGAAATCGCGATCAGGCCAACAACCGTCACGAAGACGTTGGAGATCTGCCCCGAATACTGGCGCATGGCTGGAATACGGCGAATCGCGTACATCGGCATCAGGAACAGGATGGCTGCAATCACCGGCCCGCCCATGGTTTCGATCATGCGCAGGATGCTTGGGTTCAGCGTTGCCACCGCCCAGCACACCACCAGCATGAACGCGGCAGTCATGCGGTCGAGGTTTTTCGCTGCAGGGCGCTTGCCGGTTTTCAGTACCAGGCCTTTAAGACCTTCACTGGCGCCGATGTAGTGGCCCAGGAACGACTTGGCAATGGCCACAAACGCAATCAGCGGCGCAGCAAAAGCGATGGTCGGGTTGCTGAAGTGGTTGGCCAGGTAGGACAGGATCGACAGGTTCTGCGTCTTGGCCTCAAGCAGTTGCTCCGGCGACAGCGTGAGTACGCAGCTGAACACGAAGAACAGCACCATCACCACCATCAGCAGGTGGGCGCGGGACAGGATCTGCGAGCTGCGCTCATCGGCATTGGCACCATAGCGGCGCTTCTGATCAACGGCGAACGCCGAGATAATGGGCGAGTGGTTAAAGGAGAACACCATCACCGGGATGGCCAGCCATAAGGTGTGCAGCAATGCAGAAGGTGCAGGCAGCGTGGTCGCGGTACTCAGAATGCCGCCGTTCCAGTGCGGAATCAGAAACACGGCCAAAAACAGCAACGCGACAATAAACGGGTAGACCATCATGCTCATGGCCTTGACGATCACTTGTTCGCCGCAGCGCACCACAATCAGCAAGCCCAGAATCAGAACCAGCGCCAGAATTGCCCGTGGCGGAGGCGTGATATGCATTTGATTGAGCATAAAGCTGCCAACTGTGTTGGTCAGCGCTACGCTGTAAATCAGCAAAATCGGAAAAATCGCCAGGAAGTACAGCAATGTGATCACTGCGCCGGCGCGCAGGCCAAAATGCTCTTCAACCACGTCAGTGATATCTGAGCCTTCGCGCCCGGAGAGTACGAAGCGGGTCAAGCCACGGTGAGCGTAAAAGGTCATCGGGAACGCCAGCAGCGCCAGGATCAATAACGGCCAAAAGCCGCCAAGCCCTGCATTGATTGGCAAGAACAAGGTACCTGCGCCAATCGCTGTGCCGAACAGGCCCAGCATCCAGGTGGTGTCATGACGATTCCAGCGACTGAGAGTCGCAGGGGTCTCGTCGAAGCGTTCGTCGACGCTGTTAGCCTGGTCATTCATCCGGTCGAATCTCCGCTAGCCGGTCGTTACCACGCAGCCGGAGCGGACAAGAAACACCTTGCTGACATCGCCCCGGCCATAAGAGGGGCGCGATTGTCCGGGATTAGACATAAGAAGCAAAGGTTTAGCTGAGCAATGGTCGAAAATGATGTCACGCTGCAAAGCAAGAGATCGACACCTATTGATACACTATTGCTGTTAAAAACCCGTCAAAAAGGCCTGAGACCTATGCACTTTGCCCGCCGTTTCCCCGCTTTTATCGGTTTATGCCTGCTTGTTGCGTTGCCAGCGGCCCATGCCGACGGTCTGACGATTACCTGGCCCGCAGGCTGGGAGATTCAAACCGTCACCCCTGAGCCCGGCGACAGCAGCGTGCGCCAACGGGCCGTGAAGAACGATGCCAATGGCGATCCGCAAATGGTCATGGAGCTGACCCAGTCGACCCTGGTGCCGGAACACAAGGTGAATATGGAGGCCGTTTTGCTGCAAATGCGCAAAACCCTGCAGCAAAACTTCGCCAAAGGCGGATACCAGAGCGCTTGCAGCAAAATCAACAGCAGCACCCTGGGGGGCCTGGACGCCTTGCAAACCACCTGCAAAATCACCCAGAACGGCAACCATGTCATCACCCAGACCCTGGTGGCCGCCACTCAGGGCAACAGCGCCTACGCCCTTTCCTACGCAGGCCCGGCAGACGGCTACAAAGCCAACGAGCCCGAGGTCCAGGGCATCCGTGCAAGCTTGCGACTGACGCCTTGAAACGCAGCAAGGTGGCCCAACCTGACAAAATTGTCATCTGGTCATCAGTTACCTGACAGTCGTTAATGCTCAGGCTCACATTTTTTACGTATTGAGGAACTCGATGAAAACCCCTTTGCGCCTTGTCGCACTCTCGGCCCTGCTGTTGTCCTCGCTGGCTCAGGCCGCCGAACAACTGACCATTGATGTGCACCGCGATGCCAACTGTGGCTGCTGCAAAGCCTGGATCTCCCACCTTGAAACCAATGGCTTCAAGGTCAATGACCATGTGGAAGCCGACATGAGCAGTGTCAAGCAGCGCCTCGGTGTCCAGCCGCGCCTGGCTTCATGCCATACCGGGGTGATCAACGGCAAATTTGTTGAAGGCCATGTCCCGGCCGAACAAGTGGTGGCATTGACCAAGCGCAATGACCTAAAGGGGATTGCGGTACCGGGCATGCCTATGGGTTCGCCGGGTATGGAAATGGGTGACCGCAAGGACGCGTATCAGGTGATCGGCTTGCGCAACGATGGCAGTGATCAGGTTGTGGCCGAGTATCCCGGCAACTGAGATTTCAGCACGCAGCGCACCGCAATGGTGCGCCCCCGTGCTTTTTTGAAATCCTCTGGAGCGTTAAGTGACCTGTAGTCGCTGCCGAGGAACGAAGGCTGCGAGCTTTATTGTCCCGTTCGCACGATCAAGAGCTCGCAGCCTTCGTTCCTCGGCAGCGACAACAAAGAAGCGACGCATCACCCGGCACTGAAATAACAGTGACACACATCCCGTGATAGATATTTTTCCTACGCGATAATTATCTTTGTCCTACAAAAAAACATCTCATATACCTAACACCTTGAAGTATCTCTCCTACACTCAACGCTGTCATGTCTACGGCGTCTAACTGCCGTAATCAGACAATCGAATTTTCTTCACCCGTGATAGGTCTACCTAAGGCTGGGTTGCCGCTATTGGTGCATTCCTTGCAGTGCCTTAATCATCTTTTGAGCATTTATGCCCTGGATGACAGGGCCAATCGCAAGTGGGGAAGTACCGGCCGGGTGGCCGTCAGTGGATCAATAAATATAACGGGAGAAATTCATGATCAGTGCGGCTGCGCCACATCAAGAAGAACGTCTGACCCCGCAAGTTGTGAGTGAGCTGTTGTCTCTGCCAGACTTGGCCCCTGCGGGGAGGCCCGAGCTGCCGCTGGCGAGTGCCAATCCCAACAAGAAGAAAGTGCTGTTTGTCACTTCCGAACTGGCCGACCTGGTTAAAACAGGCGGTCTGGGGGATGTGTCGGCCGCCCTGCCGCGGGCCATGCGTCACTTGCATGATGTGCGTGTATTGATCCCTGGCTACCCGCAAGTACTCAACAGCGACAACCCGATTCATATCATCGGTGAACTCGGCGGCCATGCTGCCCTGCCCGCCTGCAAGATCGGCCGCATGGACTTGAAGGACGGGCTGGTCATCTATGTGCTGATTTGCCCGGAACTGTATGAGCGCGAAGGCACTCCCTACGGCGCCAATAACGGACGCGACTGGCCTGACAACCATATTCGCTTCGCTCGCCTTGGCCTGGCCGCAGCCGATATTGCGGCCAACCTGGCGCAAATTCACTGGCAACCCGATCTGGTCCACGCCCACGACTGGCCCGCCGGGCTGGCGCCTGCTTATATGCATTGGCGCGGCCAACGTACGCCCACACTCTTTACCATCCATAACCTGGCCTATCAGGGCGTATTCAGCCGCGCCTGCTGCCCGGAGCTGGGCATTCCGCAGCATGCCCTGCAGCAGGACGGCATGGAGTTTTATGGCAAGTTGTCGTTCCTGAAGGCGGGCATGGCCTACGCGAGCCATATCACCACTGTCAGCGCCACCTATGCTGCCGAAATCACCACCCCGGCCTTTGGATGCGGGCTGGATGGCTTTTTGGCCAGTAAAACCCAGCAAGGGTTGCTGAGCGGTATTCCCAATGGCATCGATGAAAGCTGGGAAGCCACGACCGACCCCCATCTGGTTGCCCCGTTCGGCATCGGTGACTGGGAGGCAAGGGCCTTGAACACCGCCCATGTGCGCACCCTGTTCGGCCTGAAACCGTCCAAGGGCCCCCTGTTCGCCGTGGTTTCGCGTCTGGTGTACCAAAAAGGCCTGGACCTGACAGAAGCCGTGGCGGCTTTTATCGTGGCCAACGGTGGTCAGATCTGCATCATCGGCCGCGGCGAGCCCGAAGAGGAGCAAACCATGCGCGAACTGGCCTTGCGCTTTCCGGGGCAGATCGGGGTGCGCATCGGCTTCAATGAAACCGATGCCCGGCGCATGTTCGCGGGCAGTGATTTCCTGCTGATGCCCTCGCGCTACGAGCCCTGCGGGTTGAGCCAAATGTATGCACAACGCTTCGGCTCTCTGCCCGTGGCTCGCAACACCGGCGGACTGGCCGACACCATCGAGAATGGCGTCACCGGCTTCTTGTTCGATGAGTCCACCGTAGCCAGTTACGAGCAAGCCCTGAAACGGGCGTTCAAAGTTTTCAGTTACCCGGCACTGTTCAACGCCATGCGCTGCCGCGCAATGGCCGCCCCATTTAACTGGTGCAAGGCCGTTGAACCCTACGCCGAGCTTTATGAACAACTGGTAGCCAAGTCATTGCTTCGCTCCGTGAAGCCATGAGTCATGCAACCCGCGGATCTGCCTGACGCCCGACCGTTTATCGCCAAGGGAGCCCGCCAATGAGCGAAGCGCAACTCGAAGTACTCGCCGGCCGAGCCGGCCTGGCCGTTGACTGGATTGATGCCAACGGCCAACCACAAAGGGTTACACCCCAGGTACTGGAAGCCATTCTGGCGGGTCTGGGATTACCCGCCGACAGCGCCGAAGCCATTGAAACCAGCTTGCTGAACTTGCAACTGGAGCAACAGAACAAACGTCTGCCGCCCTTGCTGACCGCAGACGTCGGCAAGGCCCTGGACTTGTCACGTTATTTCCACCCCCATAGCCAGTGCATCGTGCACCTGGAAAACGGTGATTCGCTGCCGATCCAGCTGGATGCTGACGCCGTACTGCCGGGCATGATTCCCGTCGGCTACCACCGGGTACAGCTGGACGATCAGCAGTTCACCCTGGCCGTGGCCCCGACACACTGCTTCAGTATTGCCGATGCCTTGCATCAAACCGCCCCGCGAGCATGGGGAGTGAGCGTTCAGCTGTACTCGCTGCATCGCCACGGGGATGGCGGGTTTGGAGATACCCAGGCGCTGGAAACCCTGCTGCAGGCCGTCGGTGAACGCGGAGCCGACGCACTGGCGATCAGCCCCTTGCACGCCATGTTCAGCAGTGCACCCAAGCATTACAGCCCTTATTCACCGTCCAGCCGTTTGTTTCTCAACAGCCTGTACGCCGCTCCCGCCAGCATCCTGGGGCACGAGGCACTCAACCGGGCCATTGACGCCACCGGCCTGAGAGATGAACTGCAGCGTCTTGAACAACTGCCCCTGATCGACTGGCCTGCCGTAACCAAGGCCAAACAAGCATTGCTGCGCCAGCTCTACAACGATTTTATCCTGGACGAACACCCGCTCCATGCTGACTTCAAGCGCTTTCGCGAGCTGGGGGGCGAAGCCCTGGAGAACCATTGCCGTTTCGAAGCGTTGCAAGAGTTGTGTGTGACTGAACATCACAGCCTGGACTGGCGCGACTGGCCGGAGCAATGGCGCAACCCCGACAGTCCTGCATTGCTGCATTTCGCCGAAGAACACCGAAATGTCATCGCGTATTACGCGTTTTGTCAGTGGTTGATGGATCGCTGCCTGGGCCGCGCACAAACTGCCGCTCGGGCCAGCGGCATGGCCATCGGCCTGATCGCCGACCTGGCCGTGGGCGCCGATGGTGCGGGCAGTCAGGCCTGGTGTCGCCAGGACGAACTGTTGTCGCAACTGACCGTGGGTGCCCCACCCGATCAGATGAACCGTGCAGGCCAGGGCTGGGGGATTTCCGCGTTTTCGCCTGAAGGCCTCAAGCGCAATGGCTTTCGCGCTTTTATTGAGATGTTGCGCGCCAACTTTGCTCATGCCGGTGGGCTGCGAATCGACCATGTACTGGGCTTGCAACGCTTATGGGTGATTCCCTTGGGCGCAGCGCCCAGCGAGGGGGCTTATCTGTATTACCCGGTTGACGACCTGTTGCGCCTGGTATGCCTCGAATCCGTGCGCCATCAAGCCATCGTCCTCGGAGAGGACCTCGGTACGGTACCTGACGGCCTGCGGGAGAAACTCAGCGAAAGGGCAATCCTGGGCATACGCGTGCTGCTGTTCGAGCAAGACTATGGGGCGCGCTTCAAACCCATACTGGATTGGCCGCACGATGCACTCGCCACCACCAGTACCCATGATCTGCCGACACTCAATGGCTGGTTGCACGGACGCGATATCGACTGGAATGAACGCCTGGGCCTGATTGATCCGGTTACCGCCCACCACTGGCGCGAAAACCGTCAACGCGAGTGCGAAGGCCTGGACCGGGCCTTGCGCCAGGACCCGCAGAACTTTCAGGAAGAAGCCCAAGGCAACGCCCCGACACTGGACGCCAGCATCCGTTTTCTGGGGCACACCCGTGCGCCGCTGGTGTTGCTGCCGATCGAGGATGCTTTGGGTCTTGAGGAGCAAGCCAATTTGCCTGGCACTGTCAGCGGCCACCCCAACTGGCGGCGCCGAATGCCGGGCGATTGCAATACGTTGCTGGACGCGATTGATGCAACGCAACGCTTCGAATTGCTGGCCTGCGCCCGCCAGCAAGCCCACGAAAGAGACCGATAATTCACCCATGAGTCAAGGAGCTTCGCCATGAGTAACGACGACAAACACATTCGTGAATTTGCCTATCAGATCTGGGAATCCGAGGGTCGCCCCGAGGGCCAGGAGGCACGCCATTGGGACATGGCTCACAAGCTGGCCCAGGCACAAGCCCTGTCCCCGTCCAAAGCCGAACCAAAGGCTGGCAAGGCCAAGGCAGCACCCAAGCCTGGCGCCGAGAAAAAACCCCGGGCACCGCGCAAACCTGCCTCGTCTTGAGCACAGGTTTCCAACGTGTGGGAGCGAGCCTGCCCGCGATTGATTCAACCCGGGAACGAGTTGAATCAAGGTAGTTGAATAGCGGGCAAGCCAGCGCCTACAGGCCACCTATCCCTCAAGTCCTTAATACGCAGGAGCAGGTCATGAGTAAACACACGTCAGCACCGCCCACTGGCGACACTTTGCGCATCCGCGAAGGACTGCCCTTCCCCCTGGGCGCCACCTGGGATGGACTGGGCGTCAACTTCGCCCTGTTTTCAGCCAACGCCACCAAAGTTGAACTGTGCCTGTTCGACGCTAACGGTGAAGTTGAGCTGGAGCGTATCGAGCTGCCCGAATACACCGACGAGACCTTTCACGGCTACCTGCCAGACGCCCACCCCGGGCAAGTTTACGGCTACCGCGTGTATGGTCCCTACGAGCCGGAAAACGGCCATCGCTTCAACCACCATAAATTGCTGATTGACCCTTACGCCAAGCAGCTTGTGGGAGAACTCAAATGGTCAGAAGCCCTGTTTGGCTACACCATCGGCCATCCGGATGCCGATCTGAGTTTTGATGAGCGTGACAGCGCGCCATTTGTGCCCAAGTGCAAGGTGATCGACCCGGCGCACACCTGGGGCCACGACCACCGACTCAGCGTGCCCTGGGACCGCACCCTCTTCTACGAGGCCCACGTACGCGGCATCAGCATGCGCCACCCCGCCGTACCAGATGCGGTACGGGGCACCTTTGCCGGGTTGATGGTCGATGAAGTGGTCGAACACATTACCGGCCTGGGCGTCACCAGCGTCGAGCTGTTGCCGGTACACGCATTCGTCAACGACCAGCACCTGCTGCAAAAAGGCATGACCAATTATTGGGGTTACAACAGCATCGCCTTTTTCGCACCGGACCCGCGTTATCTGGCCAGCGGCAAGATCGCCGAGTTCAAGGAAATGGTCGCGCGCCTGCACAAGGCCGGGCTGGAGGTAATTCTGGATGTGGTCTACAACCACACCGCCGAAGGCAACGAGCAAGGCCCGACCCTGTCCATGCGCGGCATCGACAACGCCTCGTACTACCGGTTGATGCCCGAGGATAAACGTTATTACATCAATGATTCGGGCACCGGCAACACCCTGGACCTGAGCCACCCGTGCGTCTTGCAGATGGTCACCGACTCGCTGCGCTACTGGGCCCGGGAAATGCACGTTGACGGCTTCCGCTTCGACCTGGCAACCATTCTGGGGCGTTATCACGACGGCTTTAACGAACGTCACAGTTTTTTGGTGGCCTGCCGCCAGGACCCGCTGATGCGCCGGGTCAAAATGATTGCTGAACCCTGGGACTGCGGGCCCGGGGGCTATCAGGTCGGGGGTTTCCCGCCTGGCTGGGCGGAGTGGAACGACCGCTTTCGCGACACCGTGCGCGCCTTCTGGAAAGGCGACGAAGGCCAGTTGGCCGACTTTGCCGGACGCATGACCGGCTCTGCCGACCTGTTCAATCATCGTGGTCGCAGGCCCTACAGCTCGGTCAATTTCATTACCGCCCATGACGGCTTCACCTTGCACGATCTGGTGTCGTACAACGACAAGCACAACGAAGCCAACGAAGAGAACAATCAGGACGGCAGCAACAACAACATTTCGTGGAACCACGGGGTGGAAGGCCCCACCGACGATCCCGAAATCAATGCGCTGCGTCAGCGCCAGATGCGCAACTTCATGGCCACCCTGCTCCTGGCCCAAGGCACGCCGATGCTGGTAGCCGGCGACGAGTTCGCCCGCACCCAACACGGCAACAACAACGCCTACTGCCAGGACAGCGAAATCGGCTGGATCAACTGGGAACTGGACAAGACCGGTAAATCGCTGCTGGCGTTTGTCAAACGCCTGATCAAGTTACGCCTGCAATACCCCATCTTGCGGCGCGGCCTGTTTTTGGTGGGTCACTCCAGCGATACCCCCGGGGTAAAAGACGTCACCTGGTTGGCACCCGATGGCACCGAGATGACCACCGAGCAGTGGCAGGACGGTCAGGCCCGGTGCCTGGGCATGCTGCTGGATGGCCGGGCCCAGGTGTCCGGAGTACAACGGGCCGGAGCAGACGCTTCATTGCTGATCGTCGTGAATGCGAACCACGACCCGATCAGCTTCAACTTGCCCAAAGTCCCCCACGGCATCAGTTGGTCATGCAAGCTCGACACCACGGACCCGACCATCAAAGGCCCCCAGCACCTGCCGTTCAACAAGCCCTACGAGGTCACCGGACGCTCGCTGGTGCTGTTTGAACTGCAACATACCGAGGTGTCGTAAATGTATTGATAAACATCAAGTCCACCCCCATGAAAAGCGGCAAACTACACCCTTGAGCTTGCCGCTCAAAACTGCCCCTGACAGAGGAGTGACCATGCCCACTGAAGATGTTGTCGGCAATACACTTTTATCTGCCACTACGGCAACAACTGCTGCTGTCCATCAACTCAAGGTCCTGACGGTCAATACGCACAAGGGATTTACCGTCTTCAACCGTCGCTTTATCCTCCCCGAGCTGCGCGAGGCAGTGCGCAGTACCGGTGCCGACCTAGTGTTCTTGCAGGAAGTGCTGGGCGAGCATGACAAACACGCATCGCGCTACGAAGACTGGCCAGCAACCTCGCAATACGAGTTTCTCGCCGACAGCATGTGGAGCGACTTCGCCTACGGCCGCAACGCCGTGTACCCAGACGGCCATCACGGTAATGCCTTGCTGTCCAAATACCCGATCAAGGCTTCGCGCAATCTCGATGTGTCCATCACAGGTCCCGAACGGCGCGGTCTGTTGCATTGCGTACTGGACGTACCGGGCCACACCAATGTGCACGCCATATGCGTGCATTTGAGCCTGCTGGAAAGCCATCGCCAGCTACAGATCGTGCTGCTTAACCAGTTGCTCAAATCCCTGCCGCCCGAAGAACCGGTCATCATTGCCGGGGACTTTAACGACTGGAAGCAGCAAGGCAATGCCGCCCTGCGCCAACGAGACGACCTGCACGAAGTGTTTGAGCGTCATCACGGGCAACTGGCCAAAACCTATCCGGCGCGCTGGCCACTGCTGCGTCTGGACCGCATCTACTTGCGCAATGCAACCAGTCACAATCCAAAAATCCTCGGCAACAAGCCGTGGACGCATTTATCGGATCATTTACCACTGGCGGTTGAGGTGCATTTGTAATACCGAGGCGCCCGCCATGCCCTCACCCTCTCCCGGAGGGTGAGGGTGAGGGTGCTTTTGATCTACGCGATCACCGGCCGCAGTATCAACACCCCCAACGGCGGCAGATTCAATGCCAAGGACACACTCTGCCCATGGCTGGGCAGTTCATCGGTCACCACCCCGCCGCCATTCCCGTAGTCAGAACCTGCATAGGAGGCGGAATCACTGTTGATCACTTCTTGCCAGGTGCCGGCAAACGGCACGCCGATGCGGTAGCCCTCGCGGGGTACCGGGGTAAAGTTGGTCACCACCAGCAATGGCGAGCCATCCTTGCTCCAGCGCAACCAGGCGTAAACACTGTTGGCGGCGTCATCGCCGATCAGCCACTGGAACCCTTGAGCAACGTCGTCCTGATCATGCAGCGCAGGTTGCTCGCGGTACAGGCGGTTCAAGTCGCTCACCAGCTTCTGTACACCACGGTGCTCGGGGTACTGCAGCAAATACCAGTCCAGTTGCTGATCATGATTCCATTCGCGCCACTGGCCGAACTCGCAGCCCATAAAGAGTAGTTTCTTGCCCGGATGAGCCCACATAAAGCTCAGGTACGCCCGTAAATTGGCGAACTTTTGCCAGCGATCACCGGGCATTTTGTCGATCAGCGAGTGCTTGCCATGCACCACTTCATCGTGGGAAATCGGCAGGATAAAACGCTCGGTCCAGGCGTACACCAGCCCAAAACTCAACTCATTGTGATGGTGGGCGCGGTATACCGGGTCCTGCTGAATGTAATGCAGCGAGTCGTGCATCCAGCCCATGTTCCATTTATACGAAAAACCCAGACCGCCCTGATCGGTGCTTTGACTGACACCCGGCCAGGCCGTGGACTCTTCTGCAATCACCAGAGCGCCCGGGACTTCGTGGGCAACCACGTCGTTGAGGTGGCGCAAAAACTCGATGGCTTCGAGGTTTTCCCGGCCACCATGACGGTTGGGCACCCACTCCCCTGATTTGCGCGAATAGTCGCGGTACAACATGGACGCCACGGCATCGACCCGCAGGCCGTCAATATGGAAGTGCTTGAGCCAGTGCAGGGCCGACGCCAGCATAAAGCCATGCACTTCGGTGCGACCCAGGTTGTAAATCAGGGTATTCCAGTCTTGATGAAATCCCTCAAGGGGGTTGGCGTATTCATACAACGCGGTGCCGTCAAATTGCGCCAGCCCGTGGGTATCGTTAGGAAAGTGTGCCGGTACCCAGTCCAGAATCACCCCAATACCGGCTACATGGCAGGCATTGACGAACGCAGCAAAATCGTCGGGCGAGCCGTAGCGGGCTGTGGGGGCAAACTGCGACAGGGGCTGATAACCCCAGGAGCCGCCAAACGGATGCTCCATGATCGGCATCAGCTCGATGTGGGTGAAACCCAATTGCTGCACATAGGGAATAAGGCGATCCGCCAGCTCAGGCCAGGTGTACTGACGCTCGACCTCGCCGACATCATCGACCTCACACTGCCACGAGCCCACATGCAATTCGTAGATGGACAGCGGCGCATCGTGACGCTGGAGCTGCGCACGGGCCTGCATCCAGTCACCGTCCTGCCAGTCGATGGTCAGGGGTGAAGCTACCTTTGATGCGGTATCAGGCGGTAGCTGTGTGGCCAGCGCCACAGGGTCGGCCTTGAGCGGCAAGATCCCCTGCTCGCCCAGAATTTCATATTTGTACGCCTCCCCCGCTTGCAGGCGGGGAACAAACAACTCCCACACTCCACTCGGATGGCGCAGGCGCATGGGGTGACGACGGCCGTCCCAGCCGTTGAAATCGCCCACTACCGACACCCGCCGGGCATTGGGTGCCCACACCGCAAAGCGCACCCCGTGTACACCGTCAACGTGGGTCAGCTGCGCGCCGAAACAACTGCTCAAGTCACGATGATTGCCTTCGGCAAACAGGTACAGATCCATTTCACCCAGCAATGGGCCAAAACTGTAGGGATCTTCGCTGATTTGCACAGCGTCGCCCCAATCAACCTGCAGCACATACGGCCGGGTATGCGCGAAATGTCCGACATATAGACCGGCCACCTGAGAATCCTCAAGGCTGCCGAGCACTTGACCGTCGTCACGGGCCAGCACGTTGACACTCACCGCTCCCGGCAGAAATGCCCGAATATACTGCCCGCCCTCGCCATCTGCGTGAGGGCCCAACACCGAAAACGGATCGGGGTGCTCTGCCCGTGTCAACGCCTCGATATCCGAGTCTGCGGGTAACAACGAGTCTTTACCTTTACCCGTTTGCTTGCTCGACATCATGCTGTTCTCCATCCGGTAAAGGTTACGTCTGACCCAGCACGCGTTATAGCCATCGACTTGAGCTGTGTCCTGAGACTCACAGACAGAGCAAAGACTAGCTGTTGTCAGACAATCTGTATCCATTCATGAATAACCCGTGACGCACATCAAGTACTGGGCGCAGAACACGGCCGAATGCACTCTTTTCGCACATTAACCGTGCAATGTGTTGCTTTAAGGTCACCCGAACATCCAGTCCGAGGTTAATAAGGCCCATGGGCATCACTGCCGTTACCAATGCAAGACACATGCACATTTCACCCACACTAAAGCCTTACTTGCGTGATTCGGTGATTTGCTTGACCTCGATCACACTGTGCTCAACGCACCTGGGTTACAGGCGCACAAAGTCAATGACAACGGGGCATTGACCCAGGTGCAGCACATTGTCGCAGGCAGCCCTAAAACAGCATCTGATCCGGTTTTAATTCAAATAACTGAGCCTGTTATGCAAACAGTTCGCTGGGCATAGTGCTCCTGCCTGATGGAGGCTGATGAGCGAAAGACCATGAGCGAACAAATTCCCGTCCAGATACTTGAGTCATTTGAGGCTTCTCGCCCCAGAGCCACAAAAAATAAAAACAAGTCCAACGACAACGTGATCCACACCCGCAGCTTCACTGGCCTGTTCCGCACTCTGCGAATAGTGGGCACAGGCTTTCTGTTTTTGCTGTTCTTTGGCACGGTCTGGCTGAACTGGGAAGGTCGGCAGGCGGTCCTGTGGGATTTGTCTGAGAGCAAGTTTCATATTTTCGGCGCAACGTTCTGGCCGCAAGACTTCATCCTGCTGTCGGCATTGCTGATCATTGCCGCTTTTGGCCTGTTTGCGATCACCGTCTTCGCAGGTCGGGTCTGGTGTGGCTACACCTGCCCGCAAAGCAGTTGGACCTGGCTGTTTATGTGGTGCGAAAAGATCACCGAAGGTGACAGAAACCAGCGCATAAAACTGCAAGCAGCACCCTGGCGCCTGAACAAGATCCTGCGCCGTACCGCCAAGCACACACTGTGGCTGGCCATCAGCGTAATGACTGCACTGACGTTTGTCGGCTACTTCACGCCGGTCCGGCCATTGGCCACTGAGCTGCTGACCCTGGAGATAGCGGGCATCAGTCTGTTCTGGATGCTGTTTTTCACGGGTGCCACTTACATCAGTGCCGGTTGGCTGCGAGAAGCGGTGTGCATGCATATGTGCCCGTATGCCCGATTCCAGAGCGTCATGTTCGATAAAGACACCCTGGCCATTTCCTATGACGTGGCTCGGGGCGAAAACCGTGGTCCGCGCAAACGCGGGGTTGAACCCAAGCAAGAGGGTCTGGGCGATTGCATCGACTGCTATATGTGCGTGCAGGTATGCCCGACCGGGATCGATATCCGCGATGGCTTGCAGATGGAATGCATCGGTTGCGCAGCCTGTATCGATGCCTGTGATTCGGTGATGGAGAAAATGGGTTATGCCCCGGGCTTGGTGCGCTATACCTCCGAGCACGAGCTGCAAGGCGGCAAAACCCATCTGGCGCGCCCTCGCCTGATCGGCTACGCCGTGGTGCTGGTGGTGATGATCGGGGCGCTGGTGGTGGCCCTGAACCAGCGCACGATGGTCTCGCTGGACGTGATCAAGGACCGGGGCCTGTTCCGCGAGAACAGCCAGGGCCAGATCGAGAACATCTACAGCCTTAAAATCATCAACAAGACCCAAGAGCCGCAGCACTATCGGGTGTCGTTGCAAGACAGCGAGGACTTTCAGTTGCAGGGTAAAACCGAGCTGAGCCTGGCCCCGGGCGAGATCGTTGATGTACCGGTGTCAGTCGCCCTGCTGGCCGATCGACCGAAGAGCAGCTCACAGACCATCGAGTTCGTGGTGACCGACACCGATGAACCGGCTGTACGCAGCGTGGCCAAAAGCCGTTTTGTTGCACCGCTTAATCGTTGAGCCTTTAGACTGCAACAACCCTTGTGGAACGAGCCTGCTCGCGATGGCAGCACGGCGCTGCATGCATCGCAAGCAGGCTCGCTTCCACAGATGCTTGATGTGTGTCACTCACGCCGGACCGAGCCCTATCCAATGAAACGCTACGAAAAATTCGCCGACGATATTGCTGAACTGATTCGCAGCGGGGTGCTCGGCCCCGGCCAGCGCGTGCCTTCGGTGCGCTATGCCAGCCAGACCTACGGCGTCAGTCCTTCGACCGTGTTTCAAGCCTATTACCTGCTGGAGCGCCGCGGCCTGATTCGAGCCAAGCCGCGTTCGGGCTACTTCGTCAATGTGCATGCGCCTACCCCTTTTTGCGAACCGGTGTTCAGCAGCCATGTCACCGAGTCCACCCAGGTGGATGTCAGCGCCCTGGTGTTCTCGGTACTGGACTCGATAAAAGACCCCCACACCGTGCCATTTGGCTCGGCATTCCCAAGCCCGATGCTGTTTCCGCTGCAGCGGCTTGCCCGTTCGATGGCCACCGCCAGCCGCGAGATGGACCCGCGCATGGTGGTCACCGACATGTCCCCCGGCAACCCGCAACTGCGCCGGCAAATCGCCCTGCGGTACATGGTTGGCGGGTTGATGTTGCCCATGGAGGAACTGCTGATTACCAATGGCGCGCTGGAGGCGCTGAACCTGTGTCTGCAAGCCGTCACCGAGCCCGGCGACCTGGTGGCCATCGAAGCTCCTGCGTTTTACGCCTGCCTGCAAGTGCTTGAGCGGCTCAAACTCAAGGCCGTAGAAATCCCGGTGCATCCCCGTGATGGCATCGACCTCGGGGTGCTGGCACAAACCCTCGAGCGCCACCCGATCAAGGCCGTGTGGTGTATGACCAGTTTTCAGAATCCGATTGGCGCGACCATGCCCGAGGCCAAGAAACAGGCCCTGGTCGAACTGCTGCGCAGCCATCAAGTGCCATTGATTGAAGACGATGTCTACGCCGAGCTGTATTACGGCCAGCACGCACCCAAACCGGCCAAGGCGTTCGATACTGAGGGGCTGGTGATGCATTGCGGCTCGTTTGCCAAAAGCCTGGCCCCGGGCTATCGCATCGGCTGGGTGGCTGCGGGACGGTACGCGCAGAAAATCGAGCGGCTAAAACTGATGACCTCGCTGTGCGCCTCGATGCCCGCCCAGGCTGCCATCGCCGATTACCTGCAGCACGGCGGCTACGACCGTCACCTGCGCAAGCTGCGTTATGCCCTGGAAGAACAACAGAGCGCGATGCTGGCAGCGATTGCCCGTTACTTCCCGGCCCAAACCCGTGTCAGCCAGCCCTCGGGCGGCTACTTTTTGTGGCTCGAACTGCCTGAACAAATGGACTCGCTCAAGCTGTTCCAGATGGCCCTGGCCCAAGGCATCAGCATCGCACCGGGCCCGATTTTCTCGGCCACCCAGCGCTTTCGCAACTGCATCCGCCTGAACTACGGCAGCCCGTGGGACTCGGCATGCGAAAAGGCCATGGAGACATTGGGCAAGATCGTGCGTTCGTTCTAGACAACACCCCAAAGCCCTCTAGCAGCTGCCGTAGGAACGAGGCTGCGTTCGCGTGGTGCGGCACCCCGACGAAGCCGTCGTGAAACCTGGGCACTCAATATGCCTGACACACCCAAGCGCCTGATCTTGCGACGACTGCGTCGCCGAACGCAGCCTCGTTCCTACGGCAGCTGCTACGACGATCGTGGCACTTACCCCGGCATACAGGTGAAATCAGCCGTGTGCGCCACTTCCTTGCCATGCCCGTCCACCAGCCTTGCGCTGACTTCAGGTCCAAGGCTCGATTCGATCAGTTCGTAGTGCTCACCGGCCCTGAACCCGGTGTAGTTGACCTTGCCCTGGCAATCCACCTGGTTTTCATCACCCGTGGCGCCGTCAAACAAGGTGACATCCAGACGGTGCGCGCCGGGAGTGACTTCAAAGTAACGGCCATCGTTGACGTTTTTACCATCCACGCGCTCGGCCATCAGGTCACTGTTGCCCTCTTCTTTCAGGCCGATCCAGGCTTCGCTCGGGTCCTGCTGGGGCATGGGGCCAGCACAGGCCGACAGCAACAGCACCATGCCAAGGGACGGAATCAGCAGCAGCGGTTTAAAAGTCATTGCACGTGCGCCTCGCAAAAAAAGCAAAAAAGCGACAGGGACCAAGGCTGGTCCGTCGAACAGGATTCAAGCTTGGCGCTCATCGGCTCTGCGGCCAAATGAATGAAAATGAAGGGATTTTCAGGCCATTCCTAAAGGATCCTTCACGTTGCTGAAAGCTGATCGTTAGGTGTGGACGGTGAGACTGCCGAGGTTTGCAATTCCACTCCTCGGAGGTTCAGGCATGCTCGGGCTGGTAAAGACCGCACTGCACAAGCCCTACACGTTTATCGTGCTGGCGATTTTCATTTGCATCATTGGGCCGCTGGCGGCTGTACGTACCCCTACGGATGTGTTCCCGGACATTGGCATTCCGGTTGTCGCGGTGGTGTGGCAGTACACCGGGCTGGCACCTGCCGACATGGCAGGACGGGTTATCTACACCTACGAGCGATCGCTGAGTACCACGGTCAACGACATCGAACATATTGAGTCCCAGTCCTTACCCGGCATGGGTATCGTGAAAATTTTCTTTCAACCCGGCGTTGATATTCGTACGGCCAACGCGCAAGTCACCGCCGTGTCGCAAACCGTGCTCAAACAGATGCCCCCGGGGATCACGCCACCGCTGATCCTCAATTACAGCGCCTCCACGGTACCGATCCTGCAACTGGCGTTCTCCAGCCCGACACTGTCGGAAGCCAAAATCCGCGACCTGGTGCAGAACAATATCCGCCTGCCCCTCAGTGCCTTGCCCGGTCTGGCCATGCCGACACCCATGGGCGGCAAGCAGCGCCAGATCACCCTTGATCTTGACCCGCAAGCACTGGCGGCCAAAGGCTTGTCGGCACAAGACGTGGGCAATGCACTGGCAGCGCAAAACCAGATCGTACCGGTGGGCACGGCAAAGCTAGGCACCTATGAATACACGGTGCTGCTCAACAACAGCCCCAAGGCCATCGACGAGCTGAACGACTTGCCGATCAAAACCGTTAACGGCGCGCTCATCACCATCGGCCAGGTGGCCCATGTGCGCGACGGCTCACCGCCGCAAACCAACATCGTGCGCGTGGACGGTCATCGTGCCGTGCTGATGCCGGCATTGAAGAACGGCACTGTCTCGACCCTGTCCATCATCGACGGTATTCGCGGGATGCTGCCGCGAATCAACGAAACCTTGCCGCCCTCTCTCAAGACCGCGCTGCTGGGGGATGCCTCGGTATTCGTCAAACAATCGGTAGGCAGCGTGGCCCAGGAAGGGATCATTGCCGCCTTGCTGACCAGTGCAATGATTTTGCTGTTTCTGGGCAGCTGGCGTTCCACCCTGATCATTGCCGTGTCGATTCCACTGGCCGTGCTGTCGGCCATAGCCCTGCTGGCCCTCAGCGGGCAAACCCTGAACGTCATGACCCTGGGCGGGCTGGCGTTGGCGGTAGGGATTCTGGTGGACGATGCGACGGTAACTATCGAGAACATCAACTGGCACCTTGAACAAGGCAAATCGGTTCGTGATGCGATTCTCGAGGGTGCCAAACAGATTGTCGGCCCGGCATTCGTGTCGCTGCTGTGTATCTGCATTGTGTTTGTGCCCATGTTCATGTTGCAGGGCATTGCCGGCTACCTGTTCCGCCCCATGGCGTTGTCGGTGATTTTCGCCATGGCCAGCTCGTTCATTCTGTCGCGTACCCTGGTGCCCACCCTGGCTATGTTTCTGCTTAAGCCACATGTAACGGAGCAAGGTGCAGGGCATCATCCGGAAGACGGCTACATCAACCATCACGAAGGCGATCAACACACCCGACAGCACCCGGCGCCCGTGCGCGCACTGCTGAACTTCCAGCTTGGGTTCGAACGCCGTTTTTCGGCCGTGCGTGACGTCTATTACGCAGTGCTGGAGCTGGCGCTGGCCCATCGCAAACGCTTTTTGCTGGGCTTTATGACCTGTGTTCTGGCCTCGTTTGCGTTGCTGCCAAGCCTGGGCCAGGACTTCTTCCCGGCCACCGATGCCGGGGCCCTGGCCCTGCATGTGCGCTTGCCGCTGGGTACCCGGATTGAGGAAAGCGCCGCCGACTTCGATCGCATCGAATCCCGCATCCGGGAAATCATCCCTGCCGATCAACTGGACACCATCATCGACAACATCGGGATTCCGTTGAGTGGTATCGACATGGCCTACAGCAGCAGCGGCACTATCGGCCCACAGGACGGCGATATTCAAGTCGCCCTCAAGACCGATCACAGCCCCACCGCCGATTACGTGAAACGCTTGCGAGAAGCCCTGCCCGAAAGCTTTCCCGGCAGCCAGTTTGCGTTTATGCCTGCGGACATCAGCACCCAGATTCTCAACTTCGGCAGCCCTGCCCCACTGGACGTGAAAATCTCCGGCCGTGATGACGCGGCCAACCGCGCCTACGCCCTGGAACTGCAACGGCGCTTGCAGCATGTGCCGGGCATTGCCGATCTGCGGATTCAGCAATCGGTGGGCTACCCGTCGCTGCAAGTCAACGTGGATCGCCAACGGGCCAATGGCCTCGGGATTACCGAGCGCGATGTGACCAACAGCATGGTGGCCTCGTTGGCCGGTAGTTCACAGGTGGCACCGACTTTCTGGCTCAACCCGCAAAACGGCGTGTCTTATGGCGTGGTTGCCGCCACCCCGCAATATCGCCTGGACAGCCTGCCTGCCCTTGAAGCCTTGCCGGTGACGGGCAGCAACGGCCAGTCTCAAATCCTGGGCGGGTTGGCGACCATCAGCCGGGTCGAGAGCCCGGCCGTGGTCACCCACTACAACATCCAGCCGACACTGGACCTCTACGCCAATATTCAGGGTCGCGATCTGGGCTCGGTGGCGGCGGATGTGCAAAAGGTCATTGATGGTGCGTCCGACCTGCGGCCCAAAGGTGCAATAGTCAGCCTGCACGGTCAGATCGACGCCCTGCATGAAGCGTTCAGTGGCCTGAGCCTGGGCTTGCTGGGTGCGGTCGTGCTGATCTACCTGCTGATCGTGGTCAACTTCCAGTCATGGGTCGATCCTTTCGTGATCATCACCGCCCTGCCCGCCGCCCTGGCCGGGATCGTGTGGATGCTGTTCCTGAGCGGTACCTCGTTGTCGGTTCCCGCCTTGACCGGAGCCATCTTGTGCATGGGGGTGGCGACAGCCAACTCGATTCTGGTGGTGAGCTTTTGCCGAGAGCGCCTGGCCGAACATGGCGATGCTCTCAAGGCCGCGCTCGAAGCGGGCTACACGCGCTTCAGGCCAGTGTGCATGACCGCACTGGCGATGATGATCGGCATGCTGCCACTGGCCTTGTCAGAAGAACAGAACGCGCCGCTGGGACGCGCCGTCATTGGCGGTCTGATGCTGGCAACCGTTGCCACCCTGCTGTTCGTGCCCGTGGTGTTCAGCCTGGTGCACGGCGGTGAAAGAAATCGCGCTGCTGGAGAAACGCCTCATGTCATCTGATCAAACACCCTCGCGCAAGCGCTTGATGTACCTGGGCATCGGTGGCCTGACCCTGGCCGCACTGCTGGTAGCCAATGGGCTGGCAGCACGCAGTCGCCACGAACACGCGGTGAGCCAATGGACCGAAGCGGCTGCCCTGCCGATTGTCAGCGTGTTTCAGCCCATGCATAACGCCCACGGCGACACCTTGCGCCTGCCCGCGCATCTGGAAGCCTGGAGCAAGGCGCCGATTCATGCACGGGTCAACGGTTACCTGAAAAGCTGGCAAACCGATATCGGCAGCAAGGTCAAAGCGGGCCAGGTACTGGCCGTTATCGACAGCCCTGATCTCGATCAGCAACTGGCGCAAACCCACGCCCACATGCTGCAGGCACAAGCCAACGCCAGGCTCGCGACAACCACCGCCACACGCTGGCAAAACCTGCTGGCCAGTCATTCGGTTTCGCGTCAGGAGGCCGACGAAAAACACTCAAACGCCGACGCTGCCCAGGCCAATGCCCAAGCCGCAGAAGCCGACTACGCACGCCTCTCAACGCTGGAAGCCTACAAGACCATACGTGCGCCGTTCGCCGGAACCATCACGGCACGTAACACCGACATTGGTCAGTTGATCAAGGCCGATACCGACAGCGACACCGAGTTGTTTGATATTGCCGACACCCACCAACTGAGACTCTACGTACCGGTGCCACAGAACTACGCCAGCGTGATCCGCCCCGGCATGCAAGTGCAGCTCAGCGTGCCGGAGCATCCGGGAAAAATATTCAGCGCCACCCTGATTGGCAACTCGACCTCGATTGATCAGCGCTCCGGCACCCTGATGGCGCAGTTTGTGGCGAAAAACCCCGGCGACGCCCTGATGCCGGGGGACTACGCCCAAGCGACTCTGGCCATCCCGGCGGACACTCACGGCGTTAGCATCCCGGCCAGTGCGCTGATCTTTCGCGCCCAAGGCACCCAAGTGGCCGTGCTCGACAGCGCGCAACAGGTGCATTTGCAGAACATTCATATTGGCCTCGATTTGGGCGAGCGGCTGGTGATCGATCAAGGCCTTGAAGCGCACGACACGGTCATAGACAACCCGCCCGATGCCTTGCGCGAAGGCGACAGGGTCAAACTGGCCGATGCAGGAGCGTCCCATGCAGCCAAGGCTTAAACACGCCGCCCTGTTCCTGGCCATGACGCTGCAGGGCTGCTCCCTGGCGCCCACCTACACAACCCCGACGCTGGACTTGCCCACGCACTACCGCGAGCAAAGCAGTGATGGCCCGTGGCACAGCGCGCAACCTGCCGATCAACTGTCGTCGCAATGGTGGCGGGTTTATCAGGATGCGCGCCTGAACAGCCTGCAAGAGCAGTTGCTCAAGGCCAATCCTGACCTGGCAGCCGCGCTGGCCCACTTCGATGGCGCGCAGGCGTATGCCAGCCAGTTGCACGCAGGATTGTTCCCGCAACTGACTGCCAGCGGGCAACCGCTGCGCCAACGTCAATCGGACAACCGCCCCTTGCGGGGCACGACTCAGCCGTCGGTCTACAACAGCAATACCGCTGGATTCGCGTTGAATTTTGACCTCGACCTGTGGGGGAAAATCCGCAATCAGGTGGCGGCAGGCGATGCCCGGGCACAAGCCTCGGCGGATGATCTGGCCGTCGCGCGTCTAAGTCTGCAACGTCAGCTGACCAGCCTGTATGTGCAACTCGACGGACTGGATGCGCAACGTCGCATCTTGTCCCGCTCACTGGATGATTACAGCCAGGCCCTGCAACTGACCCGTTCCCGCTATCAGGGGCAAATAGCCTCCGAGCTCGACCTGACCCGCGCCCAAAGCCAATTGGCCGAAGCCGAGGCTCAACTGGACGACATACGTGCCCAGCGCAACCTGACCGAACACGCCCTGGGTGAACTGGTGGGCGAACCCGCCAGCAACTTCCAGCTGGCGGCCAGTGAACAGACGCTGAACCTGCCCGATCAGCCCCGAACCCTGCCAAGCACCCTGCTGCAACGCCGCCCCGACATTGCCGCGGCCGAGCGTCGGGTGTTTGCCGCCAATGCCGCGATCGGCGTGGCAAAAGCGGCCTGGTTCCCGGACTTCAGCTTGACGGGCCTGCTCGGCGGGCAAACCCAGGGCAGCGGCAATTTACTGGCCGCCAGCAACCGCTTCTGGGCCTTGGGGCCACTGATCAGCTTGCCGATTTTTGACGGCGGCAGGCTCGATGGTCAGGAGCGCCAGGCCAGGGCCGAGTTTGAAGAAGCCTCGGCCCATTACCGAGGGCAAGTGCTACATGCCGTACGTGAAGTCGAAGACAACCTGGCCCAACTGCGCGACCTGCAACAGGAAAGCCTCGACGAACAAGCCGCCGCCAATGCCGCAGAACACACCCAGGTAATCGCCACCCACAGCTATGAAGCCGGGGCAGTGAGTTATCTGGATGTGGTGACGGCACAAACGGCAGCGCTGCAAGCACAGCGCCAGGTGCAGGCACTTCGCACCCGGCAGTTGCAGGCCAGCGTGGGGCTGTTGACGGCGTTGGGGGGTGGGTGGCAGGGCTGACTCCTATCAGCCCTTGGGAGAGCGTTCGGTGATCAGTTTGCCTGCGCTACTGTTTTAGACGCGGCCAACATGGCTTTGAGCAGGACCGCACATCCCGCTGCCAGGTCCTTGGGGTCGGCGTTTTCGATTTCGTTGTGGCTGATCCCGCCTTCGCAGGGCACAAAAATCATGCCCGCGGGCCCAAGTTCGGCAAGGAATATTGCGTCGTGCCCCGCCCCGCTGACAATATCCATGTTGGACAAGCCCAGTTCGTTGGCGGCCTCACGCACGGCGTTGACGCAATCAGGATTGAAGTACAGCGGCGGGAAATCTGCCGTTGGGGTGAGTTCGAAACTCAGGCCATGTTGCTTGCACGTGGCTTCTATCACTCCACGTACTTCTTCAATCATCGAGTCAAGCCGCTCAGGCAGCAGATGTCTGAAGTCCAGGGTCATGCGCACTTCGCCGGGGATCACGTTGCGCGATCCGGGGTAGGCCTGAAGGCAGCCTACGGTGCCACAGGCGTGGGGTTGATGGCCGAGAGCGGCATGATTGACGGCGGCGACTACCGCAGCGGCACCGACCAGTGCGTCTTTGCGCAGGTGCATGGGGGTCGGCCCGGCGTGGGCTTCGACGCCGCGCAGGTTGAGGTCGAACCATTTCTGCCCCAGAGCCCCGAGCACCACACCAATGGTTTTGTGCTCGTCTTCAAGGATAGGGCCCTGCTCGATATGGGCTTCGAAGTATGCCCCCACGGGATGGCCGCTGACTTTGCGGCTACCCGCGTAACCAATGGCATTCAAGGCTTCGCCGACGGTTACACCCTGGGCATCGGTTTTGGCCAGGGTTTCTTCCAGGGTGAATTTTTCTGCAAAGACGCCCGAACCCATCATGCAAGGTGCAAATCGCGAGCCTTCTTCATTGGTCCAGACCACGACTTCCAGGGGGGCTTCGGTCTCGATATTGAGGTCGTTTAGCGTGCGCAGCACTTCAACCCCGGCAAGCACGCCGAAGCAGCCGTCAAACTTGCCACCGGTGGGCTGGGTGTCGATGTGGCTGCCGGTCATCACCGGCGGCAAGTCGGGATTGCGCCCGGGGCGGCGGGCAAAAATATTGCCCACCGCATCCACGCTGACGGTGCAGCCCGCGTCTTCGCACCAGCGAACGAACAGGTCACGGGCCTGACGGTCGAGGTCGGTCAGGGCCAGGCGGCACACCCCACCTTTTACCGTGGCGCCAAGCTGTGCCATTTCCATCAGCGAAGCCCACAGGCGGTCGCCATTGATCGATTGCATGGGGTGCTGCTGAAGGTCTTGTGGGGCATTCATGATGTTTTCCTCAGGCAGTTTTTATAGGAATTGGTTTTAAACCGTGCCTTTGACGGTTTCTGCTTGCTGGCTGCTCATGCGATGCAGTCCGTAATAAATTCCGGCTCCGAGCAATGAGCCGGTAAACCAGCCAAAGTCGTAGAACCAGCTGAAGGCGCTGCTACCCAGCGACAGCAAGGTCAGCACCACGGGTATGCCAAACGCGATAAACCCGTTCCAGTGCCAGGCCGGGTACACGCCGTCGTGGTAGAGCCCGGCGAGGTCGAGTTTTTGCCGACGGATAATGAAATAGTCGACCACCATGATCCCGGCAATCGGCCCCAGCAGACTGGAGTAGCCCAGCAGCCAGTTGGAATACACGGTTTCAAGGCTCACATCGGACACCAGCAAACCGAGCTTTTTGAGCAGCTCATGGGCCATCAGCGCAAGACCAACGAGCCCGGTCAGCATCACCGCCTTGGTGCGGTTGATCAGCTTGGGCGCAATGTTCTGGAAGTCATTGGTGGGCGACACGATATTGGCGGCAGTATTGGTCGACAGGGTCGCGATGATGATCAGCGCCATCGCCAGTGCCACCCAGCCCGGGCTTTGAATATGACCGATCAGGCTGACCGGATCGGACACCGTAACGCCTACCAGTTTTTCCGAGGCGGCGGTCAACACCACACCCAGGGCGGCAAACAGGAACATGGTCAGCGGCAACCCGAAGATCTGCCCCAGAATCTGGTCTTTCTGGCTTTTTGCGTAGCGGCTGAAGTCCGGAATGTTCAGTGACAAGGTGGCCCAAAATCCGACCATCGCGGTCAGCCCTGCAAAGAAGTAGCCATACACGCTGGCGCCTTCGGGGCGTTTGGGGGGTTGGGCGAGCAATTCAGTCATCGACACGTTGGGCAATGCCCACACCAGCAGACCGATGCCGACCAGTACCAACAGGGGGGCTGAGAGGGTTTCAAGCCACTTGATCGACTCGGCACCGCGCAAGACCACCCACAGGTTCAATGCCCAAAACACCATGAAACCGATCACTTCTCCGGTCCCGCCCAGGCTTTTCCAGCCCTCGAATACGGACCCCAGAAACAGGTGGATTGCCAGGCCGCCAAACAGGGTCTGGATACCGAACCAGCCGCAAGCCACCAGCGCTCGGATCAGGCAAGGGACGTTTGAGCCGATGATGCCGAAGGAGGAACGCAGTAACACGGGAAAGGGAATGCCGTACTTGGTGCCCGCAAACGCGTTGAGGGTCAGCGGGATCAGCACCACGATGTTGGCCAGCAGAATCGCCAGCAGCGCCTCGCCGACCGAGAGTCCGAAGTAGGCGGTCAGTACCCCGCCCAAGGTGTAAGTGGGTACACAAATGGACATGCCTACCCACAAGGCCGTGATATGCCATTTGTTCCAGGTGCGTTCGTGAACTTGGGTGGGGGCAATGTCGTGGTTGTACCGGGGGCTATCGAGGACTTCAGGCCCGGCGTCCAATTCGTACAAACCGTTACGTTCGGTGACTTTGGATCTGCTCGGTTGCATATTCGATCACTCTCTTGTTGTGGGGCTCTTGGTTGTGCTTTGAGGCCCTGCGTGTTGACGCAGAGCGGCTCCCTTGCCTGGACACTAACGTTTATGTATCGGCCCGTCCGGTTGTGGCAGCAACAATCAAGAACTGTGCCGTGTTACTTGCCCCTTCCCCGCACACTGGCTGTTACTACTTGCAACACCCTGTTTTAAACTGTTTAACCCATGAGCCAAATGACTCTCATTCCTATTAAAGGCGTTCACCTTCGACTTATCGCTTATTTGATATAGCCCACTGAAACATCACGGTGCACGCTTATTTATTTTTATCGCTACCTCTCCCTTCTCCCGCTGACTCAAGCGCCTGATTTAGCATAAGAAACTTCGCTTATATTTGAATCCTGTCAAGTGCGTCAAAATGGTGAGGCCGTGCCACATTTTGGTGAATTCAAAATAATTTATATATAAAACATGTACTTAGACATTAATTAAGCTATTAAAAATAAAGTTTGATCATTTTCCAACAACCCTCTAGATTTCATTCCTGACACCAGTGACAGGATTCAGCCTGTGCGCTAACTTTAATAACAACATTTAGAACCGGTTATAGCCGGTCAGCCTGCGAGGAACTCGGTATGTCACTGTTAATCCGTGGCGCTACGCTTGTGACCCATGATGAAAGTTATTGTGCCGATGTTTATTGCGCCGACGGTCTCGTCCGCGCAATTGGTACTAATCTTGATGTTCCGTCCGGCTGCGAAGTTCTCGACGGCCGCGGTCAATATTTAATGCCCGGCGGCATTGATCCCCACACTCATATGCAACTCCCGTTTATGGGCACGGTGGCCAGTGAAGACTTTTTCAGTGGCACGGCAGCCGGTTTAGCAGGTGGCACAACTTCCATTATCGATTTTGTCATTCCCAATCCTCAGCAGTCCCTGCTGGAAGCTTTTCATCAGTGGCGCGGGTGGGCAGAGAAGTCGGCGTCGGACTACGGCTTTCATGTCGCTATCACCTGGTGGAGCGAACAGGTGCGCGAAGAAATGGCCGAACTGGTCAGCCAGCATGGCGTCAACAGCTTTAAACATTTCATGGCTTACAAAAACGCGATCATGGCCGCAGACGACACTCTGGTCGCGAGTTTTGAGCGTTGCCTCGAATTGGGCGCGGTGCCCACAGTGCATGCCGAAAACGGCGAACTGGTGTATCACCTGCAACGCAAACTCATGGCCCAGGGCATGACAGGACCGGAAGCTCACCCGCTGTCACGTCCTTCTCAAGTTGAGGGCGAAGCCGCCAGCCGGGCAATCCGCATCGCCCAGACCATTGGCACGCCGTTGTATCTGGTGCATGTGTCAACCCGTGAAGCGCTGGACGAAATCACCTATGCCCGCAGTCAGGGGCAGCCGGTGTATGGCGAAGTTTTGGCCGGACATCTGCTGCTCGATGACAGCGTGTACCAACATCCAGACTGGCAAACCGCCGCAGGTTACGTAATGAGCCCACCCTTCCGCCCACGCGGGCATCAGGAAGCACTCTGGCATGGCCTGCAGTCGGGCAACCTGCACACGACAGCCACCGATCACTGCTGCTTTTGCGCCGAACAAAAAGCCGCCGGGCGCGACGATTTCAGCAAGATCCCCAACGGCACGGCAGGTATCGAAGACCGCATGGCAGTGCTCTGGGATGAGGGCGTAAACACAGGCCGGTTGTCGATGCAGGAGTTCGTCGCACTGACCTCCACCAACACCGCCAAAATTTTCAATCTGTACCCGCGCAAAGGCTCGATCCGGGTCGGCGCCGATGCCGATCTGGTGCTGTGGGACCCGTTGGGTACGCGCACCATTAGCGCCAAGACCCACCATCAAAAAGTCGATTTCAATATTTTTGAAGGCAAGACCGTGCGCGGCGTCCCCAGCCATACCATCAGTCAGGGCCGTGTGGTGTGGGCCGATGGCGATCTGCGGGCAGAACGCGGAGCGGGCCGCTATATCGAACGCCCGGCCTACCCCGCCGTGTTCGACTTGCTGAAAAAACGCGCCGAGCATCAGCAGCCCGTGGCTGTTAAACGCTGAGTGGCTAACCACTGCCCGACAGAGGCAGGACGATCCCCACAACCGTGAGGCAATCACCGTGATCAAGTCCCTGAACCATTTACCGCACCCCCATGAAAATGCGCAGGTGTTGGCCAGTCACTTCACCGACCTGGCGCCACCGCTCAATGCCCGTCAAGCCGTACTGGAAAGCTCGCGCTGCCTGTATTGCTACGACGCACCTTGCGTCAATGCGTGCCCCAGCGAGATCGATATCCCGTCGTTTATTCGCAATATCCAGCAGGAAAACGTCCAGGGCGCCGCGCACAAGATTCTCTCGGCCAACATTTTGGGCGGCAGTTGTGCCCGGGTTTGCCCGACGGAGGTGCTGTGCCAGCAAGCCTGTGTGCGCAACAACAGCCAGGAATGTGCCCCGGTACTGATCGGTTTACTACAGCGTTATGCGGTCGACCACGCCCAATTCAGCGAGCATCCATTCACCCGTGCGGCTCCTACCGGCAAACGCATCGCCGTGGTCGGCGCAGGCCCTGCGGGCTTGGCCTGCGCCCATCGCCTTGCATTGCACGGGCATGAAGTGGTGATTTTCGAAGCCCGGGCGAAGTCCGGCGGGCTCAATGAGTACGGGATTGCCAAGTACAAACTGGTGGATGATTTTGCCCAGCGCGAAGTGGATTTCGTCCTGGAGATCGGCGGTATTGAAGTGCGCCACGGTCAGCGCCTGGGCGACAACCTGACCTTGAGCGAACTGCATCAACAATTTGATTCGGTGTTTTTGGGATTGGGGCTGGCCGCCAGCCGGTTGCTTGGCCTGCCCCACGAAGACGCACCCGGCCTGCTGGCTGCCACTGACTACATCCGCGAGCTGCGCCAAAGCGATGACCTGACCCAACTCCCCCTGGCCGAGCGTTGCATTGTGCTGGGCGCAGGCAATACCGCGATCGACATGGCCGTGCAAATGGCCCGCCTGGGTGCCCGCGAGGTGAATCTGGTGTATCGCCGAGGGCTCGAAGACATGGGCGCCACCGGTCACGAACAGGACATTGCCAAGGCCAATCAAGTGCGACTGATGACCTGGGCCCAGCCACAAGAGCTGCTGCTGGATGAGCAAGGCCGCGTGCGCGGCATGCGCTTTGCTCGCACCCGCCTTGAGGACGGGCGTCTGGTGAGTACCGGTGAAACCTTTGAGCTGGCGGCTGACGCGGTGTTCAAGGCCATCGGCCAGACTTTTGATGACGCGGCCCTTGGGGATCCTCTGGCGCAAAAACTTAAACGGGTAGGCGACCGGATTGAAGTAGACGAGCAACTGCGCACCAGTGTGCCCGGGGTCTATGCCGGGGGCGATTGCACCTCCCTTGGGCAGGACTTGACCGTACAGGCCGTGCAACACGGCAAGCTGGCCGCAGAAGCCATGCATGCCCAACTCATGCTTGATCAGGAGGCTGCGTAAATGGCCGATCTCTCGATTGTTTTCGCCGGTATCAAAGCGCCTAACCCTTTTTGGCTGGCGTCTGCACCGCCTACCGACAAGGCCTACAACGTAGTACGCGCCTATGAGGCCGGCTGGGGTGGAGTGGTCTGGAAAACCCTGGGCGAAGACCCGGCCGCGGTCAACGTGTCTTCGCGCTACTCGGCGCACTTCGGGCCAAACCGAGAAGTCATGGGCATCAACAATATCGAGTTGATTACCGACCGCTCCCTTGAAATCAACTTGCGTGAAATCACCCAGGTCAAAAAGGACTGGCCGGACCGGGCCTTGATCGTGTCCCTGATGGTGCCCTGCGAAGAAGAGTCATGGAAGTTCATCCTGCCGCTGGTAGAAGCCACAGGGGCTGATGGCATTGAGCTGAATTTCGGCTGCCCCCACGGCATGCCGGAACGCGGCATGGGTGCGGCGGTAGGCCAGGTACCCGAGTACGTCGAGATGGTGACGCGCTGGTGCAAGACCTATTGCTCGCTGCCGGTGATCGTCAAACTCACGCCCAACATTACCGACGTGCGCCTGAGCGCCCGCGCAGCCCATCGCGGTGGCGCCGATGCGGTGTCATTGATCAACACCATCAACTCGATTACCAGCGTCGACCTTGAGCGCATGGTGGCGTTGCCGATGGTGGGAAGCCAAAGCACGCACGGTGGATATTGCGGCTCGGCAGTCAAGCCGATTGCACTGAATATGGTGGCCGAAATCGCCCGCGATCCGCTGACCAAGGGCTTGCCTATTTGTGGAATAGGTGGCATTGGCAGTTGGCGTGATGCAGCAGAATTTATTGCGCTGGGCTGTGGGGCGGTTCAAGTCTGTACCGCAGCGATGCTCCACGGATTTCGAATTGTCGACGAGATGAAAGATGGTTTGTCCCGCTGGATGGACAGCCAAGGCTATACCAGCCTGGACGATTTTTCCGGGCGCGCTGTGGGCAATACCACCGACTGGAAATATCTGGATATAAACTATCAGGTTATCGCCAAAATCGATCAGGACGCGTGTATTGGCTGCGGACGCTGCCATATTGCCTGCGAAGACACCTCACACCAGGCCATCTCCAGCTTGAAGCAGGCTGACGGGACACATCGTTATGAAGTGATCGAGGATGAGTGCGTGGGCTGTAACCTGTGTCAAATCACCTGCCCGGTCGAAGCATGTATCGAGATGGTGCCGCACAACAATGGGCTGCCGTTCCTGGACTGGAACCATGATCCGCGTAACCCGTACTGCGTGGCTTCGTAGTTAGCCCGAAGTCGCTGCCGAGGCACGAAGGCTGCGAGCTCTTGTCTTGAAAAGGCCCGCAGCCTTCGTGCCTCTGCAGCGACTACAAACCAGGCGCTTCAAGGTTCCAGCCCGATCCCTCTCAGGATCACGCTGGTGACCGTTTGCAGCGCCCGCTCAAATTGAATGTCGGACAATGGCTGATGGTCGTTGATGATCATCACCTGATGGTCGAAGTCGGCGTAATGCTGGGTTGAGGCCCAGATCATGTACAGCAGGCTGGACGGTTCCACGGGCAGAATTCGCTTGTCCAGCACCCACTGCCGGATCTTGGCTTCTTTCATCTTCGCCCAGTCATAGAGACTGGCATCCAGCGCCAGGCCCAGGGTCGGGGCGCCGTGGATCATTTCATTGGCCCAGACTTTGGAGCCGTGGGGCCGTGTGCGCGAGTGGTTCATTTTGGCGCGGATATAGCTGCTGAGCACAAGGCGAGGGTCATCGTAGGTTTCAAAACACAGCGCATCCTGCTTCCACACCTCAAGCAGCCCCAGCAAGACGGCGCTGTACAGCTCGGTTTTAGTACTGAAGTAGTAATGCAGGTTGGAGCGTGGCAGCTGGACTTGCGCCGCGATGTCCGCCATCGCGGTTCCGGCAAACCCTTTTTCGGCAAAAATCTTTTCGGCCCCGAGGAGGATTTTTTCGACGTTGCTGCGCCGAATTTCGATCTTGTGATTGCTCATGCCTGGTGCCCTTGCCGTCGTGCTTCTTTGATGAACGCCGAGTGAGCAAATATTTCCTGCACAAAGCGTCGAATAACGCCTGCGGCAGCTACGCTTAGGCGAATACACGACGCTGCAGCAGATTATTTGACGGCGGGTAACTCAATCACATTGGTTTCAATACCGTCGAGTTTGGGCTTGAGTTTCATTTTTTCCTGGGCCTCAAGTGCTTGAGCCTCAGTGGTAAACGGCCCGATCAGGAAGTGCTGAACACCGCCACTCTCGAAAATGTAAGGAGTAAAACCGTTGTCAAGAAGCCTTCCGGTCGTGTCAGGAATTGTCGCTCTCTGGCCTTCAGTGATCTCTAGCGCCCAATGCGCAACTGGCGCCTGGACTACTGTTGATTCAGAAGCTGCTTTAGCCCGCTGGATTTTATCGTTAGACTCCTGACCGCAAGCCGTCAAGGCCAATATTGCTGTCATCACGATGACTATACGCACTGCGTTTCCCCTGTCTGTTTGAATGGGTAGATTTTATCACTGGGACAGCGGCCTTTGCTCTCCTTGAACAAATCCAAAACGCCCCAATTTATGGTTCATGCGCAAGAATTTTCCCGATATGGGGAATCAAACCTCTGGCCATGTCGTCTGTAATGAGCGGCGCATTTATACGCACTTAGCAGTATTCTGTAGTCATGACCGAAGCCGCACCGTCTCAGAGACGTGCCTTACAAAGCCATCAAGGAGAAAAAAATGCTGATACTCACCCGTAAAGTTGGTGAAAGCATAAACATCGGTGACGATATTACGATCACTATTTTAGGTGTCAGCGGACAACAGGTCAGAATCGGCATCAACGCGCCGAAAGATGTGGCCGTTCACCGTGAAGAAATTTATCAACGTATCCAGGCCGGATTGAATGCACCTGAAAAAAACGATCAGCCGTAAGCCTGTGAGGTATCAGCCCTAGGCTTGAGTGTCAGGGCTGCTCAGCCAGCCCTTCTCAAATCAATCAAAACGCGTGCCTGCCAAAGCGTCACCCCTCTTCCTGCAGACCCGTCTCTTTGCCAAGAGATATGTCCTGTCGACTTGACCGTTTCAAGGTTAGCGACCACGCTCAATCCTCGCAGAAGGCTCAAAGCATCTGAACCACTGCGCGCCAGGGCGTTTGCGTTGTGACGTCTTGAGAAACTCCTCCTCAATTCAGCCCGTTACCGGGCTGGACCTGTACCGTCAAGGAATGAAAGACATGTCCGATTTAATCGTAGTGGGATTTTCAGACACCGAAAAAGCCGATCGCGCCCTCACCAAGATGGTTTCGCTGAGCAAAGAGCATCTGGTTGAGCTGGAAGATGCGGTCATTGTTGTGCGCAATGCCGAAGGCAAAATCCATATCAAGCAAAGCGTAAACCTGACAGCCATTGGGGCGACATCAGGCCTGGTCACCGGCGGCCTTTGGGGCGCATTGGTAGGGCTGCTGTTTCTTAACCCGCTGGCAGGCTTTGCCATCGGTGGCGCACTGGGCGCTGGCACTGGCGCCCTGTCGGGCTCGCTGAGCGATTACGGGATTGATGACGACTTTATCAAGTCGTTGAGCGAGACCATTCCCAACGATTCCTCGGCCCTGTTCGTGCTGCTGCGCAAGTTCCAGCCTGAAAAAGTCCTGAAAGAACTGGAAGACTCAGACTTCAAGGGCAAGGTTTTGCGTACTTCCCTGTCTCCAGAACAAGAGCAGAAGCTACAGGACGCGCTATCCCAAACCACTTCTGGCGCCTCATTGAGCAAAACGATTTAAGCCTGTAGCGCCCCCATTCGACCGCGTTGGCGCGGTCGAATCCTTGATCCTCAGTTCAGGCGCACTGCGGTGCCCGTGGCAAACACCACCAGCATTCCACCTCGACCTGACGGCATGCTGATTTCAAAATCCAGTCCCACAATGGCATCTGCACCCATGGCTCTTGCCCTGTCACGGATTTCATCCGTGACTTCTGCCCGCGCTTCCTTCAGGGCCCGTTCCAGCGTCTGAGAACGCCCGCCAAAAAAGTCGCGCACGCCGGTAAAAAAATCTCGAACCACGTTGATCCCGTGAACCGACTCGGCGCTGACAACTCCCACGTATTCAGTAATTTTTCGGCCGTCAATGCCATGTGTGGTGGTAATAATCATCAGCCCGCCCTTTTCCTTTTCTGTTTCAGTGACTTGAAAGGTTACCTTATCGTTGGCCTGCTCACTGCTGCTACTGTAGCCAGAGTGAGCAACAGGGCCTTATAAAGCATGACCAAAGGCTACTATGCTTACAGCAGATGAATCTAAGACGTAAGAGTTGGGACGCCTCGCTCGGCAAAACTGTACTGCTGACATGAACTCAATGGCTGCGCCAAGCAACTTTTCGACCCCGCTCAAGGAAGCCCGCAATGGTCCAAAGACAAGTCATCAACGCCTCAGTAAGCCCTAAAGGCAGTCTGGAAACACTCTCCCAACGCGAAGTACAACAGCTGAGCGAAGTTGGCTCAGGCACCAGCTACACGCTGTTTCGCCAGTGCGTACTGGCTATTCTGAACACTGGCGCTCACGTCGATAACGCAAAAACCATCCTTGAGGCCTACCTGGACTTTGAGGTTCGCATTCACCAGCAAGACCGCGGCGTTCGTCTTGAGCTGCTCAACGCTCCCGCCGATGCATTTGTCGATGGCGAAATGATCGCCAGTACACGTGAAATGCTGTTCAGCGCCCTGCGCGATATCGTCTATACCCAGAGCGGCCTCGACAGCCCGCGTATCGACCTGAGCAGCTCTGCCGGCATCACCGATTACGTGTTTCACCTGTTGCGCAACGCCCGCACCCTGCGTCCGGGCGTCGAGCCAAAAATTGTGGTGTGCTGGGGTGGTCACTCGATCAACACCGAAGAGTACAAGTACACCAAAAAGGTGGGTCACGAACTGGGGCTGCGTAGCCTCGACATCTGCACCGGCTGTGGTCCTGGTGTGATGAAAGGCCCGATGAAGGGCGCCACTATTTCCCACGCAAAACAACGTCTGACAGGCGGGCGTTATTTGGGGCTTACCGAACCGGGCATCATCGCTGCCGAAGCGCCGAACCCTATCGTCAATGAACTGGTGATCCTGCCGGACATCGAAAAGCGCCTCGAAGCGTTTGTCCGGGTCGGCCACGGCGTGATCATTTTTCCGGGCGGAGCCGGGACCGCCGAAGAGTTTCTGTACCTGCTCGGCATCCTGATGCACCCGGAAAACAGCGATGTGCCGTTCCCGGTGATTTTGACAGGCCCCAAAGAAGCCGCACCCTACCTGCAGCAACTGCATGAATTTGTAGGGGCTACCTTGGGTGAAGAAGCGCAACAGCACTACCAGATCATCATCGATAACCCGCCCGAAGTAGCCCGGCAAATGACTGCGGGACTCAAGGCGGTTAAACAGTTCCGTCGCGAGCGCAATGACGCATTCCACTTCAACTGGCTATTGAAAATCGATGAAGGTTTTCAGCGTCCGTTCGACCCGACCCACGCCAACATGGCCAGCCTGCAACTGCGTAAAGATATGCCGGCGCACGAACTGGCAATTAATTTGCGTCAGGCTTTTTCCGGGATTGTATCGGGTAACGTCAAAGAGAAAGGTATTCACCTGATCGAACAGTTCGGGCCTTACGAGATCCACGGCGACGCGGCCATCATGAAGCCACTGGACAAACTGCTGCAGGCATTTGTTGAGCAACACCGCATGAAACTGCCAGGCGGCGCGGCCTATGAGCCGTGCTATCGAGTCGTCAGCTAACACTCATCCTGAAGGGCTTGCCAGGCGAAACGCGTAACGTCATCACGCACATCGCCTGGCCTGCCCGGTGAGGGATCACTTCAAGGGTGCCCACTTTTTAACGGTTTCAATCCAGGCCGGATCAAGCCGGGTTTGTTCGGTGTCGATACCCAGCGCTTCTAGGCGCGCCTTGTGTAAATCTATCTCGAGAACCATTTGGCTCAACGCACTGGAGTTGGCGTCCAGTTGGTACATCTGGCTCACCCCCAAATGATAAAAGCGCAGCAGCTTCATCGCCGCAACATCCCCCGCCATCACCCCCGCCGTTACGTGGTGCATGACATTGGTCACCTTCATCAGACTACGCTTGAGCTGCCAGCCGTAGGCCGCAGGCCTCATCCAGGGTTGTGACCAGAACAGGTAGCGCACCAGCAGTATGGTCGTGATCAAGGCGGCAATCACCCCGGCCAGGTTCAAGCGAAAGTTATCGCCACCTGGAACGCCCAGCAACATGACCGCCAGCCCGGACAGCAGCAACGACAGCACCACAAACGTCAGCACGATATACAGCGTGCTGCGGCGGGTTTGCTGACGATAAATGTCGGGGTTCATTGGCTGTATTTCAAACATCACTGATCTATGACTCCATGGCTGTGAGCAAAGTGCGCGGGCATTATGGCCCGATAACGCGGTCTTGCTGACGGAAAAAACACCGGTCAGGACGACTGCAATAAATTCAATGCCTGGCGGTACAACGCAACACGGTGCAACTGGCCATTGAGCCCGCCATTGATTGCCTTTGTGACAAGCTCAAAGTTATCCCCGTCGGCCAGAACATTGACGTTGCGCGAGTTCCAGTACCAGCCTGCGGACTCAACTGCCCAGCGCCACTCCTGCAACGGGTGCGGGTTCGCCAGTAATCGCTCATCGCCGAACAGCCCAAGGCTGCAGTGTTGATAATTGCTCTTGCCGGTTATCTGGATCAGCCCTCGGCCACGATACCGCCAACCATCTCCCGACGCCTCGGAACCATTGCCCAGGCGATCACTGTAAACCCGGTTGGCGATTGCTTCAGGCCTGCGATGCAGCCGCTGTGCGTCACTATTGGGCAGGCGCCGTGCACGGCCACCGTCCATCTCTGTGAGGTACTGGCCGGCCGAATCTTTCTGCGCAAACCGTGAGCCCCAGGTCGCAGCCAGGCCGTCAGCGCTGTAATTGAGGTTTTCGACAAGGGCACTGAAACCAGCACTTTCGTGCCCTACCTGAGCCAAAAATGCCGCCATACGCTTGGGCGTATTGATCAGTCGCTGAGGGGTCATCGCCTGTATGAACGGCAGATACACATCGACAAACGCAACGCTTTTTGGAAAAAGCTGCAACATGATTTCACGGGTCAACATGGTTACTTACTCTTAATCAATGAAATTAAAAGTGAACCATTTAGAATTTTTACCGCCTGCTAAATAACTATCGAAAGACCAGAACTACACCTTTAACAGAACACACTTACAACCCCATAACAGGGTGAGTGCGAAGTTCGCATACTTCACCTTGAGCCAACGGTTAACCGTCCTCAACCGATGACCGGAACCACTCGCCGCGGCTTGACCGACTTATACGAAAAGCTCGAATAAATCTCCTTCACCGCAGGCAAAGCTTGCAGGACCTCGCGGGCAAATTCACCAAAAGACTCCAGATCTTTGGCCACGACTTCCAACAAAAAGTCATAACGCCCAGAGACGTTATGACAGGCAATGATTTCAGGGATTTCCAGCAAGCGCTGCTCAAAACACCGGGCCACCTCTTGAGAGTGGGATTCCATCATCACGCTGACAAAAGCTGTAACGCCATAACCCAGTTCCTTGGGAGAAAGAACGGCCTGATAGCCCGTAATAATCCCGCTTTCTTCCAGAATTTTTACCCTTCGCCAACACGGTGAGGTGGTCAGCGAAACGCTCTCGGCCAACTCGGCGACGGTGAGGCGGGCATTAACTTGCAGTGCAGCAAGTAGGGCTTTATCAATTCGATCCAGAGCAGTTGGCATACTGTGCCTCTAAATATCGCTGCGACTTGGTTTTGTTCTAATACACTGGGTATTTACAGGCAAATTTGGAATTTTTACCGTCTGTTTAAAGCATAGCATTGTAGGAAATATCGGAGAGTTCAGCATGAACGATAAAAATAACAACTTCGGCTTTTCTACCCGCGCAATACATCACGGATACAACGCACTGGAAAATCACGGTGCGCTGATCCCGCCCATTTATCTGACGTCGACCTTTGCGTTTGCATCGGTCGAATACGGCGCAGCCTGTTTTGCCGGGGAAGAGAGCGGCCATTTTTATACCCGTATTTCCAACCCGACCCTGGCCCTGCTGGAGTCGCGCATGGCGGCGCTGGAGAACGGCGAAGCGGGCGTGGCATTCAGCTCCGGCATGGGGGCGATTGCTGCAACGTTCTGGACCTTGCTCAGGCCCGGCGATGAAATCATCGTCAACCGCACGCTGTATGGCTGCACCTTTGCGCTACTGCATCACGGCATCGGGGAGTTCGGGGTCGTGGTCAAGCACGTGGACATGTCCAACCCAGCGGATCTCGAAGCTGCCATCAGCCCGGCAACGCGCATGATTTACTTTGAAACACCGGCCAACCCGAACATGCAATTGGTGGACATCACCGCTGTGTCACAGATTGCCCACACGCACGGCGACATCATCGTGGTGATCGACAACACGTACTGCACCCCCTACTTGCAACGCCCCCTGGAACTGGGCGCCGATGTGGTGGTGCATTCGGCCACCAAGTACCTGAGCGGGCACAGCGATATCACCGCAGGCATGGTGGTGACCAGCCAGCTTCTGGCAGACAGGATTCGCCTGCAAGGGCTGAAGGACCTGACCGGCGCGGTGTTGTCGCCCAATGATGCGCACCTGCTGATGCGAGGCATAAAAACCCTGGCATTGCGCATGGATCGCCATTGCAGCAGCGCCCAAGTCATCGCACACATGTTGCAGGATCATCCAGCCGTGGAATGGGTGGCTTACCCCGGCCTGCCCTCCTTCGCGCAATACGCCCTGGCTTCCCGGCAAATGAAACTGCCGGGGGGCATGATTGCCTTTGAACTCAAAGGTGGAATGGCCGCAGGACAGCGGTTCATGAATGCCCTGCAACTGTTCAGCCGCGCGGTCAGCCTGGGTGGCGCCGAATCACTGGCACAGCACCCTGCGAGCATGACCCACTCCACTTACACCCTTGAAGAACGGGCCAGGCACGGTATTTCAGAGGGGCTGGTACGACTGGCCGTGGGGCTGGAGGACATTGCCGATTTGTTGGCGGACATAGAGCAGGCGATGAAAGCCATGGCTTGAGCTCACACAACGCAGCCGCTGCCCAGGCGCCAAGGCTGCGTCCGACTGCGTAGCCACCGTAAAGTCCAGCGTCCACGGTTTATCAGTCAAGCCGCGCGTTCAGGGTTTACGACCGCTGCGCGTTCGGACGCAGCCTTGTACTACTCGCCAGCGGCTACAGAAAAACTTCAACTCGCGAGTAAAAACACCCCATCAACCCGGCGGAATGGTCGCCAAAATGCCGATCCCGATGGTCAGCACCAAAAAGCCACCTAAAAACCATGCCATTTTGTTCATGAAATTCCCCGTCAAACGTTCGTAATAAAACAGGCGCAGAACATCAGCCGACCACACGCGAGTGTTGCTGAGTACTCACGTCCTCGTCTGTCTCGAAAGGTTGACGGGAATTTTGCGCCGCAAACTGCATACATAACAGTCGCAGATAACGCAAAAAAATACGGATCAGATGGCGGGTAGCACAAAGTGTTCAGGTACAACGCTGCGCTGGTATTGGGCAACAACCGCCTGGCTGAGGCTTACCACCGCTTCGTTCAGTTCCAGCCCCGCCCCTGCGCGCCAGCTTGCGTACACCGCAAAGCCCGGTGCAGTTTCGATCGGCAAGGCGATCATCGCTCCGCTTTGCAGTTCGCGACTCACCAGTACCGGTGGCAATGCACCGATGCCGAACCCGTCTGCCACCAACTTGATAATGGCCGCCACCGAGTTGATGCAACTGATGCGCGGGGCCGCAATGTCGTGCTGATGCAGAAAATTGAGCATGTCCTGATGTGGCCGTGACAGGCGAGAGAAGGTCAGCAACCGCTCCTGACACAAATCAGCCAGGCTCTCGTAGTTGCGATCCAGGGCAGCATCCTTGGCAACGATCCAGCTCAGGGGATAACTGGCCAACTGCACATTGCGCACACCATCAGCGCGCAGCAGGTCCGTCTGAAAGATCAGGTCCAACTGCCCCTTGAGCAGCTGTTCATTGAGGTTAAGTGCCGTGTCGGCCGTCAGTTCCACCTCGACCTGAGGGTAATCGCGGCTCAATGCGCTGATCAAATCGCCCAGCCAACTGTGGATGACGGTGTCCATCACCCCGATGCGCAAGCGCCCGGCGAAGCTGTCTGCCTGCCCCAGCGACTGGAGCAGGCGTTGCTGGGTGGCCAGCATTTCCTCGGCGTAGCCCAGCACTTGATGACCTTCACGGGTCAGATTGACCCCACGGGAATCGCGCTGGAAAAGCTGCACGCCAAGCTCGGTTTCGAGGACTGAAATGCGACTCGATATAGCCGCCTGGGTGCTTGAGAGCTTTTCGGCGGTGAGTCGAAAGCTGCCAAGGCGCGCCACCCAGACGAATGTCAGAAGAAATCGCATGTTCATACAGGACGCCTCACCCAAACAAAACCAGGCCCGTATTTTAAACCCTTGCCGCAGCCGCAAGCCAGTCGGCTTAAGTCGGTGATTGGTAAAACTTTTTTGTTCAGTGGTGACAACTTTTATTGACTGGACGCACAACCCAAAGCCACCAACCATATCGGGCAATGACGCTCATCGGGCGTCAAAAATAAAAAAACACGCTGAGTCCGGCAGCGTACCGATTTTTCGAAAGTGTGCCTGACCGCTTTCGACTTGCTCTCACCAGCCTGCCCTGGTGCAGCGGCAATCAGCTAAAGGGATTCCCCCCTCATGCAAACCGTCGTAAATCTATGGCCACTGATTGGCGTGTTCGTCATCATCATTGGCTTTGTGCTGCGCTTCAATCCACTGCTGGTGGTAAGCGCCGCAGCCATCGTCACCGGCCTCGCTGCCAACTTCCCGCTGGAAAAAATCATCAGCGAAATGGGTGAAGGCTTCCTGCAAACCCGCGCCCTGCAATTGATTCTGCTGTTGCCCCTGGCCGTGATCGGCCTGCTTGAGCGCCACGGGTTGCGTCTGCATGCGCAAAACTGGATTGCCAGTTTCAAGCGCGCCACCGTCGGGCGCCTGCTGATCATGTACCTGTTTGTGCGTGAAACTACGGCCGCAGTCGGGCTGACCAGCCTGGGCGGGCATCCGCAGATGGTCCGCCCGCTGCTGGCACCGATGGCCGAGGGCGCCGCCGAAAACAAGTACGGCAAGCTGCCGGCCCCGGTGCGTCAAAAGGTGCTCGCCATGTGCGCGGCCACCGACAACATTGGTTTGTTCTTTGGCGAAGACGTGTTTGTAGCCTTTGGTGCAATCGCACTGATGCACACCTTCCTGCTGGGTTCGGGGCTTGATGTAGAGCCGTTGCACATTGCCTTCTGGGGCATCCCGACCGCCATCTGTGCCTTTATCGTGCATGCGTTACGCCTGTACCGCTTCGACCTGATGCTGTCACGCAGCATGGCCGAAGTTGCCCGGGAAGAAGTTGATGCAGCCCAGGAGCTGGCACGATGATTATCTCTATTGAGTATTTCTACTGGCTGGCCGGTGCTCTGTTGCTGGTCACTGCGGGCATGATTGTGAGTGACCGTACCCACCCGAAACGCTGGACCAGCGGCCTGTTCTGGGCGCTGTTCGCCATGGTGTTCCTGATTGGCGATAGCCTGTCGCCGTTTGTGGTCGGTGTTGGCGTGCTGGTCATGGCCGGTATTGCGGGCATCGGTGGCGTCGGCCGAGGCACCCACGCCGAGTTGTCGATCAAGGCAGCACGGGGCAGTGCTGGACGTCTGGGCCACAAGCTGTTCATTCCAGCCCTGTCGATTCCGCTGGTGACGGTGATTGGTTCCATCCTGCTGAAAAACACCCAGATCGGTGGCGTGCCGCTGCTGGACCCAAAAAACACCACGTTCGTGTCACTGGGTATCGGCTGCATGGTGGCTCTGGTCCTGGCGTGCATCCTGACCCGCGACACGCCGTTGCAAGGTTTGCGTGAATCACGCCGCCTGACCGAAGCCCTGGGCTGGACCATGGTCTTGCCGCAAATGCTGGCGATGCTTGGCCTGCTATTCAATGACGCAGGTGTCGGTACTGCGGTTGCCCATATCACTACTGCGTACATCAACATGGACTATCGACTGGTCGCAGTCATCGTCTACGTCCTGGGCATGGCGCTGTTTACCGTGATCATGGGCAACGGTTTTGCTGCGTTCCCGGTGATGACTGGCGGTGTCGGGGTACCGGTGCTGGTGGGTATGTACGATGCCAACCCGGCGGTCATGGCGGCAATCGGCATGTTTTCCGGGTACTGCGGCACCCTGATGACACCGATGGCAGCCAACTTCAATATCGTGCCCGTTGCCCTGCTGGAACTGCCGGACAAATACGCCGTGATCAAGGCGCAAATGCCGACCGCACTGATGATGCTGTTGGTCAACATCGTGCTTCTTTACGTGCTGATGTGAGGCCTTGATGCGCACTGTACTCCTGACCGGCTTCGAGCCGTTCGACCAAGACACCGTGAACCCGTCCTGGGAGGCCGTGCGCCTTCTGGACGGCACCTTGCAAGGCGATGTGCGCATCGTCGGCCGCCAGTTGCCCTGCGCTTTTGCACAGGCACCTGAACGACTGCAGCAACTGCTGGAAGAGTACGAGCCGCAACTGGTGATCGCGGTCGGGCTGGGCCCCGGCCGTGCTGACGTGTGCATCGAGCGGGTGGCGATCAACATCAACGACGCCCGCATCCCCGATAACCTGGGCGAGCAGCCCATCGACACGCCTGTGGTGGCGGACGGTCCGGCCGCCTACTTCAGTACCCTGCCCATCAAAGCCATGGTGCGGGCGTTAAAGACCGCTGGGATTGCGTCCTCGGTGTCGCATACGGCGGGCACTTTTGTCTGCAACCAGGTGTTCTATTGCCTGCAGCATGCATTGGCCGGGTCTGCGGTGCGCGGCGGGTTTATCCATGTGCCCGCGCTTCCAGAGCAGACGGTGCAGAACGGCATGCCATCCATGGCACTTTCAACGGTGGTTGAGGGGCTGCGCATCGCGGTGATCACTGCCCTGAACACCCATCACGACGTACTGGAAAGCGGCGGACAGGTCAGCTGACAAGGCTCAGAACCCCGGCACACTCTGGCCCTTGTAACGGGCCAGAGTGAAAACGCCCGATCAACCGAGCTCAATGCCCGACCACCGCCGCTCCTGATTGCCTCTGGCCCTTTGGGAAACCGTGGGTACGGGCGCTGAACACAATCCACAGCCCTGCCAGCAACAGCGCCAGCAATACCCAGGGAAAGACACCAACCCCGACCTGGTCGAGCAACACGCCGCCGGTTAATGCCCCGGCGGCAATAGCGCTGTTCCAGACCACTACGTTCATCGACAACGCCACATCGGCGCCCTCGCCTGCCGCATCGGCCAGGGCTGTTTGCAGCAATGTGGCGGCGCCACCGAAGGACAAGCCCCAAACGAAGATACCCGCGTACACCACGGCCACCGACTGTGAGAAAAACCCGAACAGCAGAGAGATCGCGGCAAACGTCGCCAGGCTTGCCAGCACCGCGTTACGCAGATGCCGGTCCACCAGACGCCCGGTCATCCAGATCCCTGCCAGCGCAGCCAGCCCGAAGACCAACAACACACGATCGACCTCATTGCCCAGGCCTGCAGAGGCCACGAAAGGCGCGATGTAGGTGTAAAGCATGTTGTGCGCAAGCATCCAGGTCAGCACCACAGCGAGCACCGGACGCACCCCCGGAGTGGCCAATACCTGGCGCAAACCGATGCGCTCAGAGGCCGTCTGCCCCGGGTAATCGGGGACTTTGACCACCACCCAGACAATCAGCACCAAGGTCAGGATCGACATCAGGCCAAACGCCGTGCGCCACCCCACCAGCGCGCCCAGCCAGGTACCCAGCGGCACACCCAGAGACAGTGCAATCGGGGTGCCGACCATCGCCACCGCCATGGCCCTGCCCTGTAAGTTCGGTGAGACCATGCGCCGGGCATAACCCGCCAGCAGGCTCCAGGCCAGTCCGGCTGATGCACCGGCAAAAAACCGTGCAATCAGGGTCACGACATAGTCTGAAGACCACGCGGTAATCGAGTTGAACAGCAGAAAACCGACAATCGTCAGCAGTAGTACATTGCGCCGCCGCCAGCCTTGGGTCGCAATGGTCAACGGGATGGCGGCCACTAAAGACCCCAGCGCGTAGACCGTAACCATCTGCCCCGCCCATGCCGATGACACTTCGAGGCCACTGCTGATTTGCGGTAACAGGCCCGCAGGCAACGTTTCGGTGACGATGCAGATAAAGCCAGTCATGGCGAGCGCTAGCAGCGCGCCCATGGGTAATCGTTCAGTGGTGTTTTGCTCTTGTGCCATGGGTGCTCTGACCTGCCTAGTTATGTATCGATAGGTACAAATGTAAGTCGAGGAAAAATATTGGTCAACGACTTTTGTATCGAATAGTATTTATCTCTCGTGACGAAGGAGATTCAAATGGCACAGATGGGACGCCCGCGTACATTTGACCGGGACGCGGCTATCACGCAGGCCATGCACCTGTTCTGGGAGCAAGGCTATGACTCAACTTCCCTGAGCCAGCTCAAGGCGAATATTGGCTCAGGCATTTCTGCACCCAGCTTCTATGCGGCTTTCGGTTCCAAGGAAGCCCTGTTCAAAGAAGTGATGGAACGCTATCTGAACAGTCACGGCAAAGTGACCGACAGCCTGTACGACCCCCAGTTGCCTGCGCGCGAGGCCATCGAAACAACGTTGCGCCGGTCCGCCAACATGCAGTGCGAGACCGGTCACCCACGGGGTTGCCTGGTTGCTCTGGGCCTGATGAGTGCCTGCACACCACAGACCTTGGCCATCTGCGCGCCGCTGGCCGAAGCCCGTGCCCGCAACCGCGCAGGATTTATTGCCTGTGTTGAGCGCGGCATCAATACCGCTGAACTGTCGGAACATACCGATCCGGTTGCACTGGCCACTGTGTTCGAGAGTTTTTTGCTGGGGCTCACCACCCTCGCCCGCGACGGCGTGCCCCATGAGGTACTCGATGCAGCGATCACTCAGATCATGCGCGTATGGGATGCCGCGCGAGCCTGAAGGATGACCAATGGTTATCGCCCAATCAGCATTCGTCATTGGGCAGTCTCTTCGACAAAAACTACAGTGGCCGCCTGAAGGAGCCTTGGTGGCTCCCGATTGCGAGCACTGCGGCGCGATGAGCTGATTCGCAGCAGGCTCAAAAAATCTTGTAGCCGTTGCCTAAAGGGACCTTGATATGACACGCATCACCGGACAAAACTTTATTGGCGGACACCGCAGCGGCGCTGGCACCGTGCACCTGCAAAGCGTGGATGCCAGCACCGGCGAAGCGCTGCCATACCACTTTATCCAGGCTACGGAATCCGAAGTGAATGCCGCTGTCAGCGCTGCCAGCGCCGCGTTTCCTGCCTTTCGCAGTTTGCCCGCCACACGGCGCGCCGAGTTCCTGGAAGCCATCGCCGAAGAAATTGACAACCTGGACGACGATTTCGTGGCCATTGTCTGCCGCGAAACCGCCTTGCCAGCCGCGCGCATCCAGGGCGAGCGCGGGCGCACCAGCGGGCAAATGCGCCTGTTCGCCAATGTGCTGCGCCGAGGGGATTTTTATGGAGCGCGCATCGATCAGGCGCTGCCTGATCGTCAACCATTGCCCCGTGCAGACTTGCGTCAGTGCCGAATGGGCGTGGGGCCGGTGGCTGTGTTCGGGGCCAGTAACTTCCCGCTGGCGTTCTCCACTGCGGGCGGTGATACCGCCTCGGCACTTGCGGCCGGTTGCCCGGTGGTGTTCAAGGCACACAGCGGGCATATGGCAACCGCTGAACAGGTGGCGCTTGCGATTGTGCGTGCCGCCGAGCGCACCGACATGCCAGCCGGTGTGTTCAACATGATCTACGGCGCGGGTGTGGGCGCTGTGCTGGTCAAGCATCCGGCGATTCAAGCCGTCGGCTTTACCGGTTCCTTGCCCGGTGGCCGTGCCCTGTGCGACATGGCCGCGGCAAGGCCACAGCCGATCCCGGTCTTTGCCGAGATGTCGAGCATCAACCCGTCGCTGGTATTGCCCCAGGCATTGCGTGCCCGCGGCGAGCAGATAGCACGGGAGCTGGGCGGTTCCGTGATGCTGGGCGCTGGCCAGTTTTGTACAAGCCCGGGCCTGGTGCTGGGTATCCGTTCACCCGAGTTCAGTGCCTTTATCGACACACTCGGCCAGTTCTTCAGCGCTCAGCCCGCACAGACACTGCTCAATGCAGGGGGCCTGGCCAGTTACAGCAAGGGCATCCAGCGCTTGGCTGATGTCGATGGTATTCGCCACCTTGCAGGTGCGCCGCAACAAGGCAATCTGGCCAGCCCTCAATTGTTCCAGGCCAATGCCAGCCTCCTGATCGATGGTGCCGAGGTATTACAGGAAGAGGTGTTCGGGCCCACCACCCTGGTGGTCGAAGTAGCCGACAAGGCGCAGTTGCTGCAAGCGTTGCATAGCCTGCATGGTCAGCTGACCGCGACACTGATTGCCGAGCCCGCTGACGTGCAGGCATTCGCCGAGGTCGTGCCGGTGCTTGAACAAAAGGCCGGACGCCTACTGCTCAACGGTTACCCGACCGGCGTTGAAGTGTGCGACGCGATGGTTCACGGCGGGCCTTACCCCGCGACCTCCGATGCTCGAGGCACCTCGGTGGGCACTCTGGCCATCGACCGCTTCCTGCGCCCGGTGTGCTACCAGAACTATCCGGACAGCCTTTTGCCGGACGCGCTTAAAAACGCCAACCCGCTGGGTATCCAGCGCTTGCTCGACGGCAAGCACAGCCGCGAGCCACTGGCCTGCTGATCTGCGCGGGCCCCGTGATGGGGCCCTGCGATCACCCAGCCCGTAGCAGCTGCCGAGGCACGACGGCTGCGTCCGGCGGCGCAGCCGTCGTAGAATCATTCGACGCGCAGTTTCAGATGTTCTGTGAGCAGGTCACCCCTGGCCGCTGATCAGTTGAACACTGGCCGGGCTTGAGGAAGGTACCAAATTAGGTACACTTCAATACATGAACTCTGTCCCTCCCATTCTTAATGTTCGATTTTTTTGCACGCTCGCAGGCAATGAGCCTGTGCGTGAATGGTTGGCCAGTCTCGAGCGCGAGCAGAGGCGCCTGATTGGAACCGATATAAAGACCGTACAACTTGGCTGGCCGATTGGCATGCCGGTTGTGCGCAAGCTGGAGCCTAAATTGTGGGAGGTTCGCTCGGATTTGGATGGCATCATTGCTCGTATCATCTTTACGGTTGTCGGCTCGCAGATGATCCTGCTTCACGGATTCATCAAGAAAAGCCAGAAAACCCCGGCGGTCGATCTTCAAACAGCCAGACAGCGCAATGCAAAACTATGAGGTACAGCGCATGAATAACCACATCGGCTCCGATTTTGACGACTTCCTCTCGGAGCAAGGCCTCGCAGAAGAGGTCTCGGCCGCTGCACTCAAACGCGTCATTGCCTGGCAGATAGCCGAGGCCATGAAGGAGCAACATGTCACCAAAAAAACGCTGGCTGACCGGATGCACACCAGCCGTTCGGCGGTCGATCGGGCACTTGATGAAAATGACCCGGGCATGACACTGGCAACCCTGGCCAGCGCCGCCCGCGCACTAGGTCAACGCGTAGAAATCCGCTTGGTGCCGGAGCACGATGCAACACTCGGATAACCCCACCTTCGCAACAACATTAAACCCCCTCAAACTTGAACGCCGGAGTGACTTTAAAGCTGCTTGAGACCTCCCCGGAATAAATAGTGCTTTGGTCCGGCCCCAGGTTCAGCTTTTTGACGGTGCCCGTTGCCTTTGAAAAATCGACCTTGTTCAAGTCCACCCAAAACGTGTTCGGGGTGACGGCCGACTCGAAAAAGTACAACCCCTGCTTGTGATCGATCACGGAGCGCCAGCGGGTCGAAGATATGTTCGGCTCGCCGGGTGTGGTAATCCCGTAGGGCACTGAAACGTTGCGGATCACACTGAACACACTGGCCAGCGACAAGCGTGCGTCCTGGTTTTTTGGCACCGCATTGACGTAAAACGACGCCCTGGCAAAACGGTCCGCGGAGCGATTGGTGCCGGGGAGCATCACCGTACCGCCAATGGACTGCCAATACGCATTCATTGCCAACTGCGCATCGAACGCCGGTGAGTTGGTCATGACCTGATAGCTCCGGTCGTGGTGAATCACCTGTTTTCCATCAATAAATTCAATGATGGCGCTGTCGCCCGAAGCATCGGACATTGAAAGGTGCAGGGTCGCCAGACGACTCTCACCCGGCACATTGGCGGTGACAACGGTGAAGGGTTCGGTCTTGAGTACGTCGACCGCTTCGGCAACGGTGCTGAAGTTGTCCAGGACATACTGAGCCCAGGCAGAAATGCTCAACCCCGGTTTGTCTTTATTGACCGGTGGATATTCAGACTCAACCAGCCACAGCAGGTTTGCTGACAACCCGGCTTCGTTGACCCCGTCAGTGGTTGAAATGTCATAGCCCGTGGCAATCACACTGCCGTATTTGGACGTCCACTTGAGCGAGCCCGGCCCGGCTTCTCCTGTGCGCTGCATACCCTGGGGGAAGATCCACAGATTGGTTGCCACGTCTGTTTTCCAGTCCATGGAGCGCGCCGTAATCACCGTCTGATTGTCACCCAGATAAACCAGGCGGGTGCAGGCATTGGCAACAGGCAACGCGAGCATAAAACCTGCGAGTGCCAACGCCAGATGTTGGGTGTGTTTGAGCAATTGCATTCCTTTGATTCCTCACTGCTGGTTTAGAAGCGCATGGACAGGCCAAGTACCGGGCCGCGCTGGGTCACATCGTATTTGAACTTGTTGCCGGTAAAGTCGGTGGTGCGATAGTCCTGCGACAACACCCGATAACCGACACGAATGATCGTGGGGTGATCCGCCAGGAACATGCGGTAGCCCACATACCCCTGAGCGTTCCAGGTTTTCTTGGAGGACGTGTCCAGCCCGCCAGTATCGGCCTGGCCCGAAAGCGTCCAGCGGTCCGTCAGGTCGGTCTGCATGCGCAAGCCAACGAAAGGGTCTGTCCACTCGGTTTTTTTCTTGGTACTGAAACCCAGAGAATCGATGTCCAGTTTTGTCGACAGCTTGGTCCAGCGCACACCGACCGTGGGCTCGACGCGCCAGGCGCGAGGTTCGCCGAAAATCGTGGAGCCCCCCAACTCATACTCATAGACGCGGTAGTACATCCCCACGGCAAGGGTGGATTGGGCGATAGCCAAACCTACCTTGCGCCCGTACACCCGTTCAGACTGGTGTGTTTTCGCGTAGACGCCGTCGACATAAAACCCCAACGTGCGATTGGTCAGCTCCAGATTGCCCATGAAAACCGAACTCAAATTATCCAGAACATCCGAGAACGGCACATCGACTTTGGTATTGACCCCGCCAAGCGCCGCTTGCCCGCTCATTGACGGAGCCCACACAAACGGGCTCGCCAACAGCAGCCAGTCCGAGTCGCTGGTACTGGTTTTAACGGGTGGCTCAGCCCCCTGCGCCACCTGCAGGGCTAACAACAGCGGCAACGCCGCAGACGCACATCTGACAGTCTGTTTTATCATCGCCCTGATTAACCGGTCATGGATTCAATCAGTAGGTATAGCAGGTATCCCCTGAAAATCTGCTGTCTGGTGCAGTCATTGCAAACGCCAATAAGTCTTTACTCCATAAGGCATTTACAAAAACCAGCGATATTCCCGGGCACTGATTTCCTGCATGAAAGCTAGATGATCCTGACGTTTGTTCTCGCAGTAAACGTCTACAAATTCGCCGCCCATGCCGTCGCGCAACTGAGGTTGATGCTGCATGGTCCGCACCGCTTCAAGCATCTCAAGCGGGAACGCGATGCCGCTGTTGCGGTCTTCGTTAAGCGGCAAAATCGGCTCTTTACCCGCCTCAAGCCCGTGCTCCAACCCCACCAGAATCGCCGCCAGCACCAGATAGGGGTTGGCATCGGCACCCGCAAGGCGATATTCGACCCGCAGGTTTTTTGCATCGGATTCAGGAATCCGCAAACAGGCATCCCGATCTTCGTAGCCCCAACTGGCGTGTGTGGCGATGTTGGTCGTGCCGCCCAAACGGCGAAACGCATTCTGGTTCGGGGCAAAAATCGGCATACAGGCCGGCAATAATTCCAGGCAACCCGCAATGGCATGCCGCAAGGGTTGCTGCTGATTGTGCGCCAACAGGTTGTTGCCGCCGGCGTCGTACAGGCTCACATGCACATGCATGCCGCTGCCGGGATGTTGCAGATAGGGCTTGGCCATAAAGCTGGCGCGATAACCGTGCTTAAGGGCAACCCCGCGGGTACTGCGGCAAAACAGGGCCGCCCAGTCCGCTGCCCGAACACCATCATCGAGATGGCCAAAATTGATTTCGAACTGACCCGGCCCCAGCTCCGCTGTGATCACGGTTGCGTCGATCCCCTGGGCCTGCGCAGCATCGACCATGTCATCCAGCACAGGAGAAAAGCGCGACAACCGCTCGATATGCATGTTGGGCTGGTCATCGGCATCGTCGCTCAACTGATCACGTGGAAACTGCGGCAGCCCCTCACGCAGTTGCTTGTCGAACAGGTAAAACTCCAGTTCAAACGCCACCACCGGGTGGATACCCTTTCGGGCCATCCGGGCCAACACCTGGGTGAGGACCTCCCGGGGCTCGAAGACAATCGGTTTTTCAGTGCCGTCCGTGGTAATCAGCATCTGGCCTAGCGGCTTGCCTTCCCAGGTCACCGGCTTGAGGGTGCCTGGCACCAGGCGCCGTACGGCATCCGGGTCACCGTCGTTGAAACAGTAATCGCCAATCTTGAACAGCCCGCCCTGCACACCCAGCAACACGCAGTTTTGCGGCAATTTGAGCACGCTGCCAGCCGCCACTTTTTCTAGCATGTCGATGGGGTAACGCTTGCCGTAGAAATGCCCGGGAATATCCAGGGAAATCAGGTCGACATAACGCACCTCAGGGTTGTGTTGGCGAAAGGCACGCACCTCGGCCAGCAGATCAGAGCATGCAGCATCCATCTTGGAAGTTCCTTTATTGTTATCAGGTGTAGACCCACAGCACTCGCGTGAGCTGCTGTGTCAGGTTGGCGTAGCGACAGCGCGTGTGGCTGTCGAACTGAAAACTGTCCCCGGCGTTCAGGGTGGCGGGCTCATCGTCGTCACCCAGCCACAGGGTCAATTGACCTTCGATCACATAGCCGCCCTGCTCCGAGCTGTCCGTCATGAGCCGCTCACCGCTGCTCGCGCCTGCTTCCAGCAGACTTTCAAGCATCGAGAACGACGCGCGGATTTTCGGCGAAACCAAAATATCGGTAATGCCGTTGCCCAGATACAACGTGCGGCGCTCGTCCGGGCGGGTCACCCAGGGCAACTGCTTGGGTTTTGGCAGGCTGTAAAAATAGGTGGTCGGCACGCCCAGTGTTTCGCTGATGGCGGTCAGATCGGCCACCGTTGGCTGCGAAATTCCGCGTTCGACCTGGGACAAAAAACCCACCGAACGGCCGATTTTGTCAGCCAGTTCCTTGAGGGTGTATTTCTTGTGTTTGCGCAGGTCGTGGATAAGGATCGCCAATGCGGCCATCTCTTCTTGCTTGTTCATCCCGGGCCGCCGTGAAATTTAAACCGTTTAATTTCATGAAAAATTACAGGTTAAATTTCACAAGTGCAAGCCAATTGGTCTGCACGCCTCCCATCGACGTCTTCACAGGGGAGTTTTGTTCAATACGCCAACCTGCATGCTCCTTAACCTTCGAGCACACCCCTTGAGCGGAGCACAGTAACGATGAGCGTGTTGATTTCGATGGCGGCGTTCGCCCTGGCAGCATCCATTTCACCGGGGCCGGTCAATGTCGTTGCCCTGAGTTCCGGCATGCAGTTCGGCCTGGGCCCCAGCCTGCGTCATGTGCTGGGCGCCACGGTGGGTTTTGTCGTGCTGCTGCTGTTTACCGGTTTCGGCCTGCATGAAGTGCTCAAGCAGTGGCCGATACTGACCGACCTGATTCGCTGGGCCGGCATGGCATTTCTGCTGTATCTGGCATGGAAGCTGGCGATGGATAACGGCCGAATCGAGTTCGAAGGTGATACACGACAGCCCTCGTTTTTATATGGCGCGGCCATGCAGTGGCTCAACCCCAAGGCGTGGCTGGCTGCAGTTGCGGGCATGGGCGCGTTTGTGGCGGGCGGAGAAGCCGTACTGATCTGGTCGTTCGCCTTGATCTACTTTGTCGTCTGCTACCTGTCCGTAGCTTGCTGGGCCTACACCGGGGCCTTCCTGAGCCGTTACCTGCGCAGCGCACAGCGCATCCGGCTGTTCAACCGCTGCATGGCGGCCATGCTGGCGGGCTGTGCGGTCTCTTTGCTGTGGTTTTAAGTCTTGTACTGGCCGGGCGTGGCCGCGAGGTACTTTTTGAATACCCGCTGGAAATGCGCTTGATCGGCAAACCCGGTTTGATGCGCGATATCGGCGATCAATGCACCTTCACGCAACTGCGTTTGCGCATGTTGAATCCGTCGGTTGATCAGATAGGCGTGGGGCGTCATGTGGTAACGCTGCTGGAATGCACGAATCAGGTAAGCCTCTGACAGGCTCGCGGCTTCACAGATGTCCTGCAATCGAATCGTGCTCAAGAAGTGCTCATCAATATAGTCGGCGGCACGCTCCACCCGCACATTGGCGCTCTTGCGCAGCGCCACCGAACTGCCCAGCTCCTGCTGCATCGACGAGAAAAACAGAATCGCGGCTTCATGCTTGGCCAGCACCTCGAGCTGAGGGTCGACCAATTGTGCATACAGGGCGGTCAGGCCGCTGAACAAGACGGCGGATTGCGTGTGGGTGGCCGCGACGGGTTGGAACACCCCGCTGCCTTGCTCATCAAAACCCTGCTGAATACCGGACAGCCAAAGTGCATCCACATACAGCATCACGTACGACCAAGGCTGATCTTCGACCGGGTTACAGGCGTGGACATCACCCGGGTTCATCAACACCACCGTGCCTGCGCTGATAGCGTGTGAAGTTTTTTCATGCAGGTAGTTGCAACAACCGGACGTGATCGCACCGATCGAGAATATCTCGTGAGAGTGCCGGGCATAGCAAACCTTGCGACCGTCGGCGATTGAGCGAGCCTCGATAAATGGTAACTGCGCATCCCGCCAGAACCTCGGAATTGCGCAGCTTGCATCGACGGGAAGGGTGTTGACCTGATGGGTTGCGGGCATGGTAGCGGGACCGAAAAACAGGGGCCACGATGGATTTCATGGCCGTTTTCTGCCTGCTAGCCTAGCACCGCATTGCATTTGTTACAGCTCGACCCGGATAACGACCTTACCTTTCGCCCTGCCTGACTCAACGTAACTCAGCGCTTGGGCTGTCGCGCCGAACTCAAACACCCGGTCAACCACAGGCCTGATAACACCAGACTCAATCAGCGTGGTGATCTCACGCAGCTGCTCCCCGCTTGCCCGCATAAAGACAAACGAATAACTCACCCCTCTTTGGCGTGCTTTGCGGCGAATGCCATAGCTCAGAAGGCCCATGACCTGCTGCAACACCCAGGACAGCCCTTGGGCTTTGGCAAACTGCGCGGTGGGTGGGCCGGAGATAGAAATAAGCTGCCCTCCCGGTTTTAGCACCTTGAGGGATTTTTCGAGGGTGCCAGCGTCCAGGCTATTGAGCACCACGTCGTAGTCGTGCAACTGCGTTTCAAAATGCTGCTGTTTGTAGTCGATAACCACATCGGCTCCGAGAGCCTTTACCCATTCGACGTTGCGGGTGCTGGTGGTCGTGGCCACAAAGGCCCCCACGTGCTTGGCCAGTTGAATGGCAATGCTGCCCACGCCGCCGGAACCCGCGTGAATAAGCACCTTCTGCCCTTTTTTCAGTTGCGCGGTTTCTACCAGCACCTGCCAGGCCGTGAGTGCGACCAATGGCACGGACGCTGCCTGCTCCATGTCAAGGTTGACGGGCTTAAGCGCCAGCGCATCCTGCGACACCGAAATCAGCTCAGCAAACGTGCCGATACGGTCCTCTTGAGGACGCCCATAAACCTCGTCTCCCGGCTTAAATTGACTCACATTGCTGCCGACTCGAAGCACCACGCCCGCCAGATCGTTCCCCAGCACCAGAGGAAACCGGTACGGCAGGATCAATTTGAACTCGCCCTTGCGGATTTTGGAGTCCAGCAGATTGACGCTGGCGGCATGCACCTTGACCAGTACTTCATCGGGTCGAACTTCAGGGTCGGGCACGTGCCCTATCCGCCCATTGTCCTTACCGTATCCATCGATAAAAAAAGCATTCATACACGGCGACTCTGGGTGAGGCACCGAGCGCCCACTGCGCCCGGTGCGGCCTTCCCACATCAATCAGTTTTGATAACGCTCGGCAGCATGGGCCATCCGCACATCTCCAAGCAGCGCCAGACGTGCGCCCTGCAGTGCATCCCAACGGGCAGCGTCATGCAAAGGCGGGATAGTCATCAACTCACGGCGGTCGAAACCGATCAGAGCGGCATCGACCAGCTCACCCACATCCATCACTTCGGGCAGGGTATTGATATCGATCCCCGCGCGCTCCCAGATTTCGGTGCGGGTTGCGGCAGGCAACACCGCCTGAACATAAACACCCTTGGCCGACAGCTCGTGACTCAGCCCTTGTGACAGCAACTGCACAAACGCCTTGGTTGCAGCGTAGACCGACTGACCGAACTCGGGCGCCAGACCTACCACCGATCCTATGTTGACGATCGCCCCCTCACCGGCCTGCACCAGCCGTGGCGCAATCGCGCTGGCCAGTCGCGTCAGCGCAACGGTGTTGAGCGCAATAATCGTCGTGAGGCTCTGCGCGGTCTGTTCCAAAAAAACGCCCGACTGGGCAATGCCCGCATTGTTGATCAGGATGCCGATCTTCGAATCGTCGCGCAGGCGCGCTTCCACCACCTCCAGATCACGATCATGGGTCAGATCTGCCTGTAACACATCGACGGCAACGCCGTATTCCTGGCGCACGTGTGCCGCCAGGGTTTCCAGTCGCGCCTTGTCGCGGGCAACCAGTACCAGGTCATGGCCACGGCGGGCAAACCGCTCGGCGTAGGTTGCCCCGATGCCACTGGAGGCGCCGGTGATAAGGACAGAAGAATGAGTAGTCATGGAGGCGCTCTCTCAAGAGAAAATCTAGCCGCGGGATACGGCATATCGATCAGCGAGCCATTATGATGATGATCATAATCTTAAACGTCAACCATTTTGATGATGGTCGACATCCATGTATATTGGGCCCTTGATTGTCAGTGGTTTGAACGAGGCATAAAGCAATGAGGGTCACAAAAGCACAGGCGCAGGCGAACCGGGCACATATCGTCGAGACGGCTTCCAGGCTGTTTCGCGAGCGTGGCTATGACGGTGTGGGAGTGGCGGATCTGATGGCCGAGGCAGGCTTCACCCATGGCGGGTTCTACAAGCACTTTGGCTCAAAGGCCGACCTGATGGCAGAAGCCGCTGCGTGCGGGCTGGCGAACTCACTGGAAAAAAGTGCAGAGCACGACATTGCCGCGTTCTTTGACCAGTACCTGTCCCGTCAGCACCGTGATACTCCAGGCCAGGGTTGCACCTTCGCGGCCTTGTCAGGGGACGCTGCGCGTCAGCCTGAAGAGGTCAAGGCAACCTTTGCCCAGGGGCTCGAAAACATGCTGGCCGCCGTGGAGCACTCAGGCATCACCCTCACCGGCGTGGAGCCACAGGACATGCGGGCCAAGATGATCGACACCATGGCCCATGCCATTGGCGCGATCGTGCTGTCCCGTGCCTGCCCCGATGACAGCGCTCTGGCAGATGAGATTCTCGAGGTTTGCCGCAAGGAAATTCTCGGCCCAATGGGACCCGGCGACCTGTAGATACTCTGCTGCCAGTCAACCCTCCCTGTGGGAGCGAGCCTGCTCGCGAAGGTCGTTCGCGAGCAGGCTCGCTCCCACAGTTGAAGTTTCCTTCAGACCCGCTAACGAGTCGTGCGAGGCTCGTCAGCGGCTACAGATTGAGCAGCGCACACTTACACCAAACAGGCCGGCCGGTGGGCCGCCTCGGCGTGCAGTGCTTTTGATCTGCCCGCCCCTTCGGGAGGCCGAGAGGAGGTTCTGCGTAGTGTGTCGACCGGCATGGATGCCGGGAGAGCCGTGTTGGGCCATGGATGGCCCGTCACGGCGTGCCCACGGAGCAGGGCCGGAGTGAGGGACACCTGAGCGCAGCGAGGGCCGTACGCGGGGGCGAAAGCGCTTTGGTTACTTTGCCGCTTTTGCAAAGTGACTCGCTGTAAGAGCGAAACCATCATTTCAGTTCACCGCAAATGCCGGATATGTACCCCGTGTGCTCGTTGTTTTGCGAAGCGCCCGCACCTATGCCGAGTCCATATCCATTCGATATGTCACGACTTTCTACGGGTTCCGCCCTTACGGCGGGTCACTTTTTCCAGACGCCGAAAAAGTAACCAAAAAGGCTTGCCCTACCATTCGGCCGCCTCGCCCAGGCTCGGTGGTTCCCTCTCTCCGGCACTATCATGGGGGCACGCCGCGACGGGCCATCCATGGCCCATCGCGGCTGGCGCGGCGTCCTGCCGCGCCACCCCCATAACAGCACCTGCGTTCGGCCTTCTGTGATGGGCATTCGCGTCGTCTGGGCATACGTGTGGCTCCAGCAAAAGCAAAAGCAAAAGCAAAAGCAAAATCCATCGCAGACGCCATAGAACCTTGCGCAAAACGTTTTAGCGCCAACATACAAGCCGCTGACGAGTAGTGCGAGGCTGCGTTCGATCACGCAGCGGTCGCAAAACCGGAATACGCGGTTTACCTGATAAACCGAGGAAGCTGACTTTACGACTGCTGCGTCGCAGTGGCGCACCAAGCCGAACGCAGCCTCGCACGGCTCGTCAGTTGCTACGGATCGTGAATGCAACCCACCAACCAGGCCGGTCGGTCGGCCGCCTCGGCGGGCAGTGCTTTTGATCTGCCCGCCCCTTCGGGAGGCCGAGAGGAGGTTCTGCGTAGTGGGTCGACCGGCATGGATGCCGGGAGAGCCGTGTTGGGCCAGGGATGGCCCGTCACGGCGGGGCCACGGAGCGGGACCGGAATGAGGGAACCTGAGCGCAGCGAGGGCCGTACGCGGGGGCGAAAGCGCTTTGGTTACTTTGCCGCTTTTGCAAAGTGACTCGCTGTAAGAGCGAAACCATCATTTCAGTTAACTGCGGATGCCGGATATGTACCCCGTGTGCCCGTTGTTTTGCGAAGCGCCCGCACCTATGTCGAGTCCATATCCATTCGATATGTCACGACTTTCTACGGGTTCCGCCCTTACGGCGGGTCACTTTTTCCAGACGCAGAAGAAGTAACCAAAAAGGCTTGCTCTACCATACGGCAGCCTCGCCCAGGCTCGGCGGTGCCCTCACTCCGGCACTGTCATGGGGGCACGCCGCGACGGGCCATCCATGGCCCATCGCGGCTGCGATCGATCGCAAAGCGGTCGCAGAACCGGAGCACGCGGTGTGCCTGAAAAACCGGGAGGCTGACTTTACGACTGCTGCGTCGCAGTGGCGCACCAAACCTGACGCACCCTCGCACGGCTCGTCAGCGACTACAGACCGGCGATTTACAACGGCCTGATCACGTCGCTGTAAGGCGTTTGCAAATCACGCTCGGGGATCTCCCAGATCACAAGCGCAGGGGGCGTCTGTTTGAATGCCGGGTTAGTAAAATAGCTATTGGCTCCACCGGAAAACTCGCCACCGTCCTTGGAAAAGTCGCCGATCGGCGCAGCCAGGGCCTGTTGCAGGAACCCGGCGAAATTGGAGTTGCGCGAAAACGATGTACCGATCAGTGCAACGTTGGGCAGGTTGTCATCGCCAAATAGATCATCCAGGTTGTCAGCATCGCTTAGGGATGTATCGGCTTTCTCACTGAACCGGCTGGCTGCCACCGTTTCTGTTGCGGGCTGCAACCCCAGCGGTAACCACTCAATACCGGCCAGCCTGACCAGATCTCCCGGACGACGCGCCGGGTTTTGCAGTGCAGTTTCATACGCCGTGTGCGGCGTGGCGCTGATCCCCATCGCCTGTACTTGCAGGGCGATGGCCTTGGCCGCCGCCCAGGAGCCTGCTTCACTCCAGTGGGTATCAGTGCGCAGATAGGCATCGCTGCCCACAGACTGCAGAACTGGCGCCAGATCCACAGCCCTCACCCCTGCCTTGTTCAACCCTTCAACCCAGGTCGCTGCGCGGTTTTGCAACTGCGCCGGTCGCCTCAAATCGCACAGTTGCTCACTGGCGATACGGCTTTTGTCCGGCACCACGGCCACCAGCAAACTGATGCCCCGCGACGCCAGTTGCTGCTGGATATCACGCACTGCCGCCGCCTTGGTCTGTGCATTGGCCAGGGCATGACGGTTGATGCGCATTTCATCCGTCAAAAACAACCAGCCATCGCACCCCGGACGTACCCGTGCACCGGTGTCGCGCAGCATCAGCCAGCTTGCACCTCGCTCCAGATCCGCCGCCTTTTGCGGCACGCCTGCCTCGGACAACTGCTTGGCGATCTTGTGGGTTACCTCGCCATGCAGTACCGCGTCACGAGTCAGGTTGGGGGGCAGCATCTGGACCTTGCCGCTGATCAACAACCAGAGCGACGAGGCAAAGCTGACGGCCAGAAATACGACAAACACCACACCGCCAAACCTGCTGACACGGGCGGTGAGTTCGGTCGGTACAGCCGGTTGGGGCGATGAAGAAGACATGGGCTGGGCCATCAGAACTGGAAGTAGAGGAAGGGCACCGCTTCCCGGCTCGCGATCAGCGCGAACGAGAGCAGAAAACCCGCCACCGGCCACAAGGCCGCGATCGGAACAAACCAGGCGTGAGCACCGAAGCGCTGCTCATAACGGTGCTTGAACAGCGGCGCGATAATGCACGCCACGCCAAGCAATGCCGCCAGACCGTGAGCCGAACGCAGGGTCACCGCCAGCGCATCACCCAAGGCGAACCCGTGCAAGCCAAACTGACCGGCATACATGTTCAGGGCCGAATCGAAATCCGGCGCACGAAACAGGGTCCAGGCCATAAACACAAACAGCAGCGTCAAGGTATGCGAGAACAGGGGCGGGATACTCGGCAGGCTCGATCGCGACCACAGCCGATCGACACACAACGCAATGCCGTGAGCGGCTCCCCACAGCAGGTAATTCCAGCTGTCGCCGCCATGCCAGAGACCCGCAATGGCCATGGTCAGGAACAGGTTGCGGTAGGTCTTCCAGGCGCCGTTGCGGTTACCGCCCAGGGCGATATACAGGTAGTCGCGCAACCAGCTGGACAACGACATGTGCCAGCGTCGCCAGAAGTCCTGAATGCTGCTGGCCAGGTATGGCTGGTTGAAGTTTTCCGGGAAGTGAAAGCCCAGCATCAAGCCCAAGCCGATGGCCATGGCGCTGTAGCCGGCGAAGTCAAAAAACAGTTGCAGCGAATACGCCAGGCAACCGATCCAGGCGTCCACAAAGGACGGGTTATCCAGATGGAACGCGATGTCCACCAGCGGTGACAGGGTGTCTGCCACCAGCACTTTCATGCACATGCCGATCATGAAACGGCGTGCGCCCAGGGAGAAATTCTGCCAGTCGAAATAACGCCGGTTCAGCTCACGACGCACCCAGTCATAGCGAATGATCGGGCCTGCAATCGAGTGACCGAACATCGAAATGTAAGTGGCGTAATTGATGAAGCTGCGCTCCACCGGCACCGTATGGCGATGCAAATCCACCAGATAGGAAATCGCCTGCAGCACGATAAACGACAGCCCTGCCGGCAGCGCCACCCGCTGCCACTCCAGGGGCATCGCGCCGGGCCAGGTAATCATCTGCATCCAGGTCGCGGCGAGAATGTTGGCGTACTTGTACCAGCACAGCACCGCCGTGTTGAACACGATCAGCGCAATCAACAGTCGCACCCTGCCCTTTGAGTCCTCCCGGGAGCGATCAATCAGCAACCCGCCGACCCAGGCAACGATGGTTAACGCCACGTGCAACGCCAGGAACATCGGGTTCAGCCAGCCATAGAACAACCAACTGCCCATCAACAGAATGACGTTACGCCACTGCGGTTTCCCCAGAGCGTAAACCAGCATAAAGGCGGGCAAAAAAAGCGTCAGGAACTCGAGTGAGGCGAAGACCATGGCAGCGGTAGAATCCGATCAGTGGGACAGAGTGTCCGTTGCGCTCAAAAGACGTGGCCCCGTGGCAGAAGGAACCAGTAGCACGCTGTAGCGCTCCCCCGCCTTGAGCATGCCCAGATCCAGCGGAGCACCCACATTGGCGTTGGCGCACACCAGTTGCACCGAGAGGTTGACTGGGTTGATCGAGCGCCGTTGCAGGCTCGCGACGGGCACCGCCTTGAACAGATCGGCGCTACGCCCGGCAGGACGCAAACTGGCATCGCTGCAGGATTTATCGACGTTGACGAAGGCCAGTGATGCCTTGAGGCCGTTAAAATCGTCAGGTGTTTCGCGCACGGCGACCTGTTCGATCCCCGCCTCCTGCGACACCACAACAATCGTGGTGAACTCACCTGGTTCGACCTTCAGATCCAGCGCCAGCGTGTGCGCACCACTGACCAGAGAGCCCTTGACCGGACTCGTGGAGTCCACCGCAAATAACAGCGACGCCGGTTGTGCCACCTCAAGTCGCAACGGCGGCTGCCCGGCTTGACCGAGCACGTCGAGTGGCGCCGTGGTGGCGTTGACGAAGCGGATGAAGGCTGCGTCCTGATCCGGGCCGGTGGGATACAGGGCAAAATCTGCAGCCAGGGTGCACATGCTACATAACAGTGTCATCGCACCCGTCAGTGGACGAATCACTTCTTCTCTCCCTTGGCACTGACCGCTTCAGGCGGCAGTTTGCCCAACGCAGTGCCGATGGCATTGGCCCAAGACTTGTAGCCCGCAACCGTAAAATGCTGGCCGTCAGTGGTCACCCACTGCCCGGGCTTGGAGAACTCCAGGGAGTCGATGTATGTACAAGGCGCGACGTTGGTTGCCAAGAACGCAGATATCAGCTTGGTGCGTGCATCGTTTTTCTTGTACATGCCGCCTTCCTTGCCCCACGCCGGGCCTACCCAGGCGCATTTGGCTCCGTTGGCGGTGATTTCCTTGGCCAATGCAGACACGTTCTGCCACGCCCAGGCCTTGGGAAATACCGGTTTGTCGTACGAGGCCATGGTGTCGGCAATCACAAGCACCACCAGATCCGGCTTGTCGGCGGCAATCAAGTCCTTGATTGGGGTTGTGGTCGCATCACGCCCCTTGATCACAATCTTGCCGCTGCCCTTTTCTTCAGCTCCACAATCGACTTTTTTGGTGATAAGCCAATCGCCAGCGCTGGCCCCGCACGCGCCTATCGAATGCACATTCGCGCCTTGCTGGGTCAAGTTGGCGTGCAGTGGTTCCATCAGGTGATTGGCCAGGCTCATGTGACTCTCCCCAAGAACAAGAAGGGTCATACCGGCTAGAACGGATGAAGGCATTTAAAGTCTCCAGGACATCAATTGGAATAAGGTGAACTGTAGGGGCTGACCGGCAGTGCCATCGGGCCGTTCATGTCTTCAAACATGTAACGCAAGTACATGGCACCCGTGATTTGCTGGTAGTCCTGGGCGTTGTCCAAGCCGAGATTGGCCCCCAGGAAAAAGCTCGAGCCAAACTTGTACTCACCCGCTGCAGAGAGGCTATAACCAACGCCTGCTTTGCTCTCGCTGGAGTAGCGCTGATCGTTGACAGCCTGCAAATCCTTGTCGCCGGGGAAGTAGTCCGCACCGGCCTGATGGGAGTACTGGACACCCACCGAACCCTTGACCTGATAGCTGAGGCGTTCGGTACGCTGCGACCACGCCACCGGCACGCCGAGGGCAAAGTAACTTTGTGGACTGAAATAGCCACCATGACCGTAGGTAAAGAAGTTCTGGTTATTGTCGAAGCTCATGCCAGTGGCGCTCAGGCCGAGGGTCAGCTTGCTGTCTTCGTCATTTTGCAGATACCAGTAAACACCGGCGCCCAGTTCGGCACGGCTGTTGGACTCGACGTTATGGCCTAACAGCTTGTGCCAGGCGCCGTAGCCATAAGCACCGATAGCCTGGTCGTCGTAGCTCAGTTGGCCACGACCGCCGTTGGCCGTCACACCGCCCCACGACTGCCCGGTACGCTCATCCGTTGTACCGGCGAACGACGTCACGCTGTCGATCACCGCGCGGCGTGAGACGTTGACGCCATAGCGAACATTGGAGTTGCTGGCGAGCGGGCGATCGACACTCACGCCACCGGCAACAGTGCTGTACTGGAAGCCAATAGGCGTGGTGCCAATGTCGGCCTTGATACCCTCGTCCGGGCGGGCGTAGCCCACACTCACACCCACACCACTTTCCCGCTGGGCACCAATCCCCTCAGTTGACGCCTTGCCACTGCCGAAGCGTTCAGCGGCATACACACCCACCCGTCCCGCGTTCAGAGATACCGGCGTCACACGTACAGCGAGACGGTTGTCACCTGCCGGAAAATTAATCTCCAGCGGCGTCTCGATATCGGTCATTTTGCCCAGGCCCGGCTCGCTGTCATTGGTGCGCACGGTCACACCCTGAGTCACGTAAGCACTGCGTTCCTGAAGGATGCTGTCCAGTGCCCGCTGGGCAGAACTGGCCTGATCTACCGCTACATTGACCGTGCCTTGCGGCGCGAAAGGATTGGCCCCGGCATTGCCAAATCGCCCGGAGGGCACGGCCGCACGGCTCGGGATTGCGGCTGCCACGCGCGCTTGTTGCTGACCTGGATAGACGTCTTGGGGCAATAACGAATTGCTGCCTGCGCTATACGATGCCGAATCCAGCACGGCTTGCGCCGGAGCAGGAATCCCGTCGAACGCCCCGCGGCCAATCTGATTACCCGGCCCCGACAAACCTGCAAAAGGGTTCGGCGCAGCGCCCGTACCGGCAGCCTGAGTCGCCAGACTGCGTTTTTTCTCGGTCTGCTCAATGTCCACGGCCTTGCGCAACAAATGGGCGGCCTGACTGGTCTTGCCCATGCTTCGGTAGATCCTTGCCGCTTCGGTCAAGGACTGCGGGTCGTAGTTTTGCAGCTTCACAAACTGCTCCAGCGCACGTTCGGCGTAGCCGTTGTCGCGGGCCAAAACTGCTGCATCCGCTGCATTAAGCAGAATTTGCGGGTCGTTGGGCTGACGCTGCAGCAAGGGTTTATACAGTTCGAATGCTTTGGCATTGTCACCGCTGCTGACATACATCCGCGCAAGTGCTGAAACCGCACCCGCATCCCCGGGCCGTGATGCCAGTGCCGGCGCAAGAGTGTCATAAGCCCCTGCCAGGTCACCGCCCTCACGCAGCAGATCGGCTTGCCGTATACGGTATTGGTAAAGCAAATCATCGAAGCGCTTGCGTGTCGCGAGGCTCATTGGCTGGTTTTGCAGACCGCGCAGAATCGAATTGACCTGAGCATCATTGCCCGTCTTCAACAACAAATTGGCGTACTGCAACATCAGGTCGGCGGACGGTGTCGGTGTCTGGTTAATCACGTCGCGCATCATGGTCAATGCACGTGTGGAATCACCGGTGTCGACATAGGCCGTCGCCAGCGTCGCCATGCGATCCGGACTGCGGCTGGCCATTGGTTGCAAACGATCAAGCAGAGCGAGAGCTTCTTGACGCTGGCCACGCTTGGCCATGGTCGCAGCGAGTTTGACTTGTACAGTCAGGGTGATCTGGTCGGCCAGCTCGGTCATGTCAGCGGTGCGACGCCCCGCAGGAATGCGGCTGATGGCAGCCTGTGCGGCGTCCCACTGCTCCATTTCCACCGAGAGCAAGGCACTGGTGTAAAGCGCGTCAACGTCGGTCGGATGCGTTTTTAGGTAGCTGTCGATCAGGTCTCGAGCCTTTTGCGGCTCGCCGGTCTTGAGGTACAGACGGGAGAGATCAAAGCGGGTCCAAACGTTATCCGGGTCGTCCTTGACCGCTTGCACCAACGCCTGCTGGGCACCGCGGGTGTCGCCCCGCTGCTCGGCCAATGCAGCAGCCTGGGTGGAGCGCAGCGCACGCAGTCGACCACCACCGCCCAATTCGGCCTGCTGGGCTGCAGTCAAGGTATCGAGCAGACGCAATGCTTCATCGGCCTGCCCCGATTGCGACAGTACACTCACCAGCCCCTGTACGGCCTGCGCATTATCTCGCTGCACACTCAATATTTGGCGATAACTGGCCTGGGCTTCATCCAGTTGACCGCTCTGGGCCTGGAGATCTGCCAGGGCCAGGCGCGCTTCGACGCCTTTAGGGTTAAGACGCATGGCCTGTGCAATATTCTGCCGGGCCTTGTCGGGTTGAGCCTTGGCCTGGTTGCGCGCCTGTTGCAGCAAGGCCCAGTAACGCACATTGTCCAACGCAGGCTTCCAGCGCGTTCCACCGTTGCCGATGGCACGGTTCAGTAACTGCTCAGCTTCGGCCAGACGATTCTGTTGTTGGCGCACCACACCAAGCCCACCCAGAGCATCAGGGTCATTGGCCTTGTTTTTCAGGCGTGCGGCGAAAGCTTGCTCGGCACCTGCCTGGTCGCCTTTTTCAAGGGCTTGCAATCCACGCTCTACCAGTGGATCTGGTTGCCAGCTCGCTACCCGGCCAGCAGTGCTGGCTTTCGATTTACCTTTGTTCAGTAGATCGCGTATTTCCTGGTCATCCGGATGAGCCTTCAAAAATGCGTCGAACAAAGGTATTTGGGCGGGATTCGGGGGACCGGACCACACCAGCGCCAGACGCCAACTCTCGTCAGCGTCACCACCGATGTCGGGCCGCGTCGACAGTTTGGCCAGTGTACGAATACCTTCGGGGCGAGTGTCTTCGTGACGAACCAATTGCTTGGCAAGAAACAGCGCCAAAATCGAGTCATTCGGCGTTTCGTGGAGCAAACGCTCCATGCCTTTGCGAGCTTCCGGCCAGCCTGCAGGATTGAATGCAAGGTTGTTGTAATACTCTCGGCCTAAAGTGCCTGACGGTGTGCGCCCGGCAAAGAGTTTGCGAAACACCTGAGTCGCCTGGTCACGCTGGTCGCTATCGACCAGACGGCGAGCCTCGGCGAGCAGCGCGATGTTCTGCGGTTCTGTAAGGGCTAGATCCTGTTCCAGCTGCGCAGCCAACCATGGTCGGGGCGACAAAGCTTGCAAGCGCGCCAGGTATTGCCTGGCTTGCGCGGACTTTTTCTGCTTGATGCTTGCAAGGCCCATCCCATAAAGGGCGTCGACTTGATTAGGGTCCAGGCGCAGCACTTTTTCCCAGGCTTCGGCCGCTCGTTGTGAATTGTCACGACCCTGCCAGTACTGGCCCTGCTCGACCAACTGCGATTGCACGTCCCTTGTGTCGGCGTGGACGGCAGTGCTGATCACGGCGGTTAAAAACCCTATGGCTAGCGAGTGGCGGTGCGGACGCATGACGTCTCCCAAGATAATTTGAGTGTTCCGTCATCACGAAACTGAAAACGATTTTCAGCCCAGCCGAGTGCGAACAAGCTGAGCATGAGGTTGTAATACAAAGGTTCTGTACGCTCGCCGCCGACAGTGGCCAGTCCCTTGTCCAACGCCTGTAGGGTTCGACGTTGCTGGGCCTGTGCCAGCCAGGGCTGGCCTTTGGCCTGGAAATACGGGATCAGTGCAGCTGAGAACCCGAACGGCCCCTGCCCCTCTAGTGCACCGCTGGTGACCTGGACTTTTTCCGGTGGAAGACCGGTGGACGCAGTGCTGTTTGACATACCGTCCAGCATCGCCAGCAAGAGGGCTGCGAGCGGATCGGACTTGGGCGTCATGCCTGCCCACAGGTACACGCGAATCGCGTCATAACTACCCATCTCGCCTGCAATCGGGTCAACCACGAACAAACCGGCTTTCGGTCCGGTGGCACGGTAACCAACCCAATCGGCCACATAGCCTTTGGGGCTGGAAGCCTTGATCATCTTCACCGTGTTTTCGGCTACTTCTTTCCATGGCCCAGCCGGTGACTCCTTGGCCAGTCGGCGCAGCAGCGGCAATGGCAGGTAGCTGGGATTCAACCGCCACAGGTGATCGGGCTGGACGAAACCCTGTGGCCCCGGCAACACCATTTTGCCCAAACCGGGCAAGCTCACTATCAGTTGGGTTTCTATGTTTGCAAGCAGCTGCAAGGCAGCTTCGTGATAGTCCGCACGCTGCCACAAACGTGCTGCCTCAAGCAGTGAATAAGCGATCCACAAATCCGAGTCGGACGCCGAATTCGCGTCCTGCAATTGCCATGTGCCGTCCTTGCCCTGCCCCCACAACCAGCCCGGCAAGCGCTTGCTCACATCGGCACCTGCCATGTTGGCCAAAGTCCATTGCCACAGCTTTTCAAAGCGCGCCTGATCGTTGCCTATCAGTGCGAAAAGCATCCCGTAGGATTGGCCTTCGGAAGAGCTTTGATTGACCTGCGCACTCGACTCCAGCATTCGGCCGTCAGCCTGCACAAAATGCGAGGCATAGGTTTGCCAAAGCGGCCACTGGGCATTTTTGCACGCCTCGTCTTGAGCCACCGCAGGCGTCAGCGTGAACGTTACGAAAGTACAGGCGAGCAAACGAAGCGCCGTATGCAGGCGCCTCGTTGAGGTTTTATTGCGAAAGATCGCGAAGAAACTCATGACCCGTCAGCCACCTAGCCGTTTATTGGCAAGCGCCCGCAACGCCAGATACGCCAGACCACTGAGCAAGATCACTCCCAGACCGGTCAATACCAGCGCCAGTACCACATGTCTGGACATCAACCACTGCAAGTACTTGATCGGGCCAAGACTACCGACGTAGTACTGTTCGTCCGCCACCAGTGGCTCGATGTTTTTACCCCGCACTACCACCAGGCTGCCCTGGACCGACTGGGTGTAATCCTCGCCACCGATCAGGGCATTGGTGACATCAGCCAGACCCTGGGGTTGACCACTGGCAATCACGACGACACTGCGACCGCTTTTGAGCGGTGACTCGAAACCAGTGAGGTAGGTACTGCGCGCGCCACCGGAGAACGCCATCGCCAGTCGGGTTCTGCGCAGATTGGCTTCCGGATCCGGGCTGAACCACTCACGTACACGCATCGGCAGGTCAGAAAGATTGAAAACCTGCTGTCCATCGGCATCAGTGGCCGGCAGACGATCAGCCCATTGCGCCAGCAACGGCTGGTTGCCACCGGATGCCAGTACCAGCAAGTCCTTGTCGGCAGCACTTGCAACCTGAGCAGCCTGGATCACCTGCACGCCGGTGGCCGGGTAACCGGTGGCGTTGCCGAAACGGCCGAGTACGGTCAGGTAGGCGTCCAGGTCAGCGGTGCCTGCGTTATCCGGCAGCACGACAGCGGTTTGCGACAAGTCGGCCAGGCGGGTGAACGGGAAACCGGCATCCTTGAACACGCCCAGGTTAGGCATAGCGATAAAGTGGTCGTAGCCGCTTACATCGATGGTCGATTCTGGATCAATGGCACCGCGCATGTTGTCGATGATGATGTCGTTGCATTCACCCTGCTTGATGTAATCGAACATGTAACGCAGTTGCAGACGTGACTGCAGGGGCGCCGAGTTCAACGCCAGCAACACGCTGGTTTCCCGGCCCAGGCTGTCGTCGGACTTCAGTGCGCTCAGGACGCCGCTCGGGAGTTTGTCCTGGGACAGCAGGTTCTGCGACTGAATCAGTGCATCGTTAAAACTGATGATGAACGATGAGTTGTTGGACTTCTCTTGCGGCGTGTAGCGGTATTTGAGGTTCAGCGGTGCGCCTTCTTCGCGCCAGGTAAACAGGTCCGGCGCAAAGTTGAGCGGCACGGTGATGTCGCCCGGGTTGTAGCCCGAGACCGTCAGTTCCTTGGCTGGCAACAGTTCGCCGAGTTTTACCGGGCGATCGCTGGGTAACCAGTTCGGCGCATCGTAGGGTTTGCGCGGCTGTACCACATCCAGACGGTCGATCACTACGCTATTGCCCGACAAGGCCTGGTTGCCCAGCACCAACGCCGTTGCAGCACGTTTGAGTTCATTTGAGTCGCGACCGCTGATGACCAGTAACTTTCCGTTGGCATCGTTGGGGTTGGTCATTACGGTGAGGGTCGGGCCCTTGGCGGGCGGCAGGCTCAGGCTGTCGATCTGAAGCGCATCCGGGCCACTGACCAGCACCACGGCATTACCACTGGCCGGAATCCGGTTGTAGCCCGATGAAAAGCGCGCACCTCGATAACTGGCCTGGGCGCCGAACCACGATGACAGGGCTCCGGCGGCTTCCAGGGTGGCGTTGTCAGGTGCGGCAGCGAACACGAACGGCAAGTCCAGGGCGCGGGCGTCCCGACGATCAAAGAACGGTAGCGGGATGATCGACAGGTCATCAGGCAAGACCAAGGGCGAGACATCGATGCCCAATTCTGAGGCATTGCTGATCTTGGCCCACAGACTGGAGTGCTGAGGATCTTCGCAGCTCATGGTGTAGTGCCCGATAAACTGCAGGCTCAGACGGTTGAACTCGGTGATCAAATGAGCCGGGATCTCTACAACCTGCTGTTGCAGTTGCCCGGCCTTGTCCTTGGGTAACGGCAGGCTCGCAGCCACTTCATCGTTGACCAGCACGTTGATTTGCGACAGTTCTGCCAGCAGTGCCGGCGAATAGGAATACTGCAGGTTCAGCCTGGCCCCGGTGACGATCGAATCGGCCCGCACATCGAAGCTGACGCTGTCGGTCGCCTCCACGCCGCGAAGGCTCATCGGGTAATTACGGCCCAATTGCTTGAGGGTAACGGTGTAGCTTTTCGCTCCGGGCGCCGTGGCTGCTGGCAGGGTTTGGGCACTGGCAACGCCAGCGTTAACAGCCAGCACGGCGCACGTCAGGCGGGCCAGCGCGCGGCGCAGGTCGCGCAAGGGGGCGAAGGCTGAAGACGTTGAATTCATCACTTGTCCAGGACATTGTCTAGCGTGGAAGGGGTGACGCGGCGACGGCGCAGCAAGCTGCGCACTTCCATGGCCGAGGCTTTGAAAAGTTCGTGGATACCGCGCAGGCCGATACGACCGACCTCGCGCAAGGCTACAAGCGGGGTATCGACCTGCCCGCTGCCCCAGGTTGAAGCCCAGGTGTCGGCGCGGGAGAAGGTGAGCCGAACAAGGTCGCTCTGCTGACGCAACGTGAGGGCATCAAACTGCACGCCAACCAATTCGCCGCGACTGAACACGATGACTGCCGGGAACACACTCGAGTGTTGATTACGAAATAGCGAAATTTGTACCCGCTCGCCCTGAGGCAAGCTGACGCCTTCCGGCAAAATCAAACCCATGCCTTTTTGCGAAAAGTCCTGGGTTACGCCATCTATCACGCGGCCATCTGCACACGTCAGGCGTACCGGCAAACTGGCTGCTACCCGCGGCTCAGCACGAACCTGTCGGGTTTCACTGGCAACTGCCACTGCAGCGCTGGTAATAACGACGTTGTAGAGGGTCCACACCAGATTGATCAGCACCGTGGTGGTGGCGCCCTCTTCTCCCATTGCCAGCCGCGCGAGCCCATAGGCCATGCCTGCCATGTTGAGGGTCAGTAGCACGATGTACGGACGGGCAAGTTTCCAGTCGAAGTATTTTTCGTCGATGATCCCGCCCTTGTCGGTAACGTTGAAACCACCGTGTTTGGGATTGACCAGTGCTACCAGCACCGGCCCCATGATGTACCAGGCCAGTACGGTCTCGTAGACCTCGTTCCAGAACGAGTGACGGAACCGTCCTTGAATGGTGGAGTTGGTCAGGCTGGCATGAAAGATATGAGGCAGCGCATAGGCCATGATCATCAACCCGGCAGCATGGAAAATCTGCGCGTCGAAAAACAGGAAGGCCAGGGGCGCGGTGAGAAATACCAGGCGCGGCAAACCGTAGAAAAAGTGCAGCATCGCGTTGAGGTAGCACAGGCGCTGCCCCAAGTTCAGGCCTTTGCCGAACAGCGGATTGTCCGTACGAAAAATCTGCGCCATGCCCCGGGCCCAGCGAATCCGCTGGCTGATGTGCCCCGACAGGCTTTCCGTTGCCAGGCCCGCCGCCTGCGGAATCGCCAGGTACGCGGTGTTGTAACCGGCGCGGTTGAGTTTCAGCGCGGTGTGGGCATCTTCGGTCACGGTCTCTACTGCGACCCCGCCCACTTCCATCAGCGGTTTGCGCCGGATCACAGCACAGGAGCCACAGAAGAATGTGGCGTTCCACAGGTCGTTACCGTCCTGAACCAGCCCGTAGAACAGTTCGCCTTCGTTCGGTACTGAGCGGAAGGTATCGAGGTTCTTCTCGAACGGGTCCGGGGAAAAGAAAAAGTGCGGCGTTTGCAGCATCGCCAGCTTCGGGTCTTTCAGAAACCAGCCAATGCTGACTTGCAAAAAGGAGCGGGTCGGTACGTGATCGGCGTCGAAAAACGCCACGAACTCGCCACTGGTGACCTGCAACGCTTCGTTCAGGTTGCCGGCCTTGGCATGACGATTGTTGTCACGGGTGATGTAGTTGACGTTGATCTGCTCGCAGAACTGGCGAAAGTCTTCGCGACGCCCGTCATCCAGCACGTGGACCCGCAGTTTGTCCTTTGGCCAGTCCATGGCCTGGGCGGCAAAGATGGTCAACTTCACAATATCGAGGGCTTCGTTGTATGACGGGATAAACACGTCAACCACCGGCCACTCGCTGGGCGGGCTTTTGAGCAAGACCGGCTGGCGCCGCAGCGGCCAAGCCGTTTGTAAGTAACCGAAAATCAGCACTACCAAGGCATAGAATTCGGCCAGTACCAGACCGTACCCGAATGCGATGTCGATCCATTGATCGAAGTCCAGGGTTGCTGTCAGCCGCCAGTACATGTAGCGCAGCGAGGCCGTCAGCGACAAACAGATCATGATCAGGATGGTCAGGCGCCCGGGGATCCGGCGCAATATCAGCGCCGCGCCAAAACAGCCGATGGCGAAGACGCACTGGGCATAAAAATCAAACGGGGCCGTGATGATCAGCAGGCCCACCAAAACGCTAAACACTATCGTGCCAAAGGTCAGCGCGCGGCGAGCTGCCACTGGCCATCGATCTATACGATCAGCAACAGACTGCGCCCAACGCTGAAGGCGGGTTTGTGTAGCGGATGGCTCTGTGCATGGGTTGATCACAGGGCGGACATCGCTGATACAGCGGCGCTCTGAAACCTGGCCTTGAGCTGTTTAGCCAGTAATGCCATCTCCTGGCAGACTGCAGAGGCATGCGGCGAAGCCAACGGATTACGACCGTAAGCCAGCGACTCGCCCAGGGTGTTATCCAAAGCAATAACCCCCAGCAACTGCCCGCCCAGGCGACGTTTGAGCACCTCAAGCATGTCCCGTGAAAACTCACGGCGGGCGTCGAACTGATTGACCACATAGTTGCAGACTGAGGACTCAGGGCGAGTCAGGGCGGAGTCAATCAAGCGATCCATTTGATCCAGGGCGATAAAACTCGCAGCGTCGGCGGTGGTGACCACGATCACTTGATCGGCCACGTCCAGCGCCTGCTCCAGATACAACGACCGGCCGGTCGGCGTGTCCAGAATCACCACGTCGCTTTCACCCAGATCCAGACTCGCCAATTGCCGGGCCAGCCAATGTCGATCCTGGCTCATGTCGCGCTCCAGAGCGCAACGTTCGTCATCACTCAAGACGCCATAGGGCAGCAGTTGGGCATCGTCGAAACCCTGCTGCAGTTTGTCAGCCCAAGTGGTGCCTTGCGCGCAGGTACTGCCCAGGCCTACCGCACCGGACTCAATCCCAAGGTGGTAGTGCAGCGCATTTTGCGGGTCAAGATCGATGGCCAGGGTCTTGCCTGCACCCAGATGCAAGCTGCTGGCAAGACCAGCGCCCAACGTGGACTTGCCTACGCCGCCCTTGGCCGAAACCAGTGCTACGACATGTGCCTTGCACTTTGGTGCACACGCGTCAGGTTGTAGTTGAGCGTGCATCTCGGCTTGTCGGGCGAGGGCTACTTCAGCGAGTAAATGACGCAGCGGAGTTGCGACATCCCCAGAGCTCATCAAGGGCGCTTCAATATCGCGCCGCGACGGTTCAACGGCTGGAATTACCGACTGCACCACGGGTTGCGCTCCCGGCGTTACCACCGAAAACGGTAACGACTTGAATGGCGCCTGTTCATTTTGTGGCTCGGCCGCCATGTTCTCGACTACTTGAGCCACAACTTCAGGCAAATACGCTGGCTCGGCAGGCAGCGGCATCTTTTGCGGGGCTGCGCACGGGTAGTCGAACGGGGTTTCGAACTCGTGATAGCTGTCTGAAGTCGCGCCAAATCTACGGAATAGATTTGATATGTCGTCTTTGTGGCTCATAGGAAGGCTTCCTGCTTTCTGACTGTTAACGACCCATGACCAGCCGCAGCGCGCCAAAATAAGCCATCACAATGGCATCGTCAATAAATTGAACGAAATAGGATTAGTATCTTAGTGAGCACGCAAAAAACCCTGCTTTTAAGCCATTTTATTGACGTTTTCAGGGTTTAAAATTTGGCACCACTCACGTCTCAGGGCTGGCAAACAACTGACCGAACAGCACGGACGTGATGTCGGCAGACGGATGGACAAGGATCAGGACCTAGAGCACGCCGTGTGCCCATTGATCCTTCTACACTGCAGGTAGTTGCTGAAATGAGTGGCAGGGGGACCTGCAAGAAGGAGAACAGCATGTCTGAGCACTTCAAAAACCTCAGGGGGGATACCCCCTTTGGCGCCGCAAGCCCGCAAAGCCAACGAGAACTCGCCGTCGCTGCGGCTTTAACCTTGATTCAGGCGAAGGTACTTAACTCAAGCGGTCCAGGTCAGCTTCAATCAGAGCTGAACCGGCTGAGCACATATGCCGATCAGATTCAGGCCGCACTTGAGGTCAAATAAAGGCCGGTTCTCATAAGGCACATGTAACGGCTGCTCATTTAGATGAGCGGTAACTTTGTGGGCGAAGCCTGCCGCGAAGGCAATCACCCATCGCGCGCAACGCGACAGGACCCTTCGCGAGCAGGCTCGCACATAGCTCAAGTCACACGGAATGTGAGTGAAGGGTCTCGCCTCGGTGGCGAACCTTGTCGACGAATAGAAACAATCAGGTTAAACAACATACAAAGGTATTAACCTGTTGAAGTGATCAGTTTAAAGCTCGTGCATTTCAATCGGGCACTTAACGAATGCTGGTTTTAAACAAGGAAATGCCAACATCATTACAAGGACGCCGTCCAATCAAATAGAATCGATCTTTATATTCAATCAGGCAAGGCTCAGACAGATATGTCCCGACCGTCCTGTCCAAATGGGTAGTTACGTCCAGGCTCGGCGCATTACCTGTCCTCTCCAAAAGTGTTTCGGTCAACACATGTTGATCTGCTTGAGCCAGCGAAGCACAAACAAGGTAATTGTTTCGCGCATAAAGTGCAGGCGAACCCGACACCTTGTAGTGGGGCGATTTATAAATAAACTCCCACTTCCCCGAGAAAAAGTTAAAGAGATGCATACCATCGTCCAACCCTGTAAATGCCACACTCAGTGTGTCACCAAATTGACAGAGGGAAGGACTTCCTTTTATATGCAAGCCCGGAGAATTGATCGTATCCCCCCACTCGAAATTTTGGAAAGCTTTATGGTAGAACTCACCGTTGTAGGTACCCTGCAGGGCTAAATATAAGGTGTCCTTGTAACTTACAGCAGAGGGGGCCTGATCTGTCAGCACGCCTGGGACGGTGCCACCATGTGACCACTCGGTCCCTGAATAGACATGGTAATGCACCGTTTGGTCCCTGACCGTATGAAAACAGAACAGATGCCCGTCATGCACTGTAACGGACGGTCGATGACGCGTTAATCCATTGATCGAAAAATCCTCCTGCCTTTCAACAATCAGCGCTTTATCCGTGCCTTTACTGAACACCAGATGGCTCAACTGTAGATTATTCGTAGTTTTTTCGGTGATGAAAAAGGCATATATTTTATCTTTGAATTCAACGGCCGAGATGCCACTGCAAATGCCTGTGCCCTCGACAGGCATGATGAGCTCCCAGGATTGAGTCCATGTGGGTGCGTGCAAAGAGGCATCATGTTCACCTGACGCTACTACTTCGTTCATTAGTTGTACCTTTGAATACAGACTGATCGCCATAAACATCCCGGACATCCAACATCACAGACGCCTGCCAATCAAACAATTGATTATCTTCATCGCTATTTTAACAATGGCTTGAAGACTCCTGTTCTTGCCACCGTCATCTTATTTATTGGAACAACTCTGCGGTGATACATATGTATACAGCGTCATTGAATGTAGCGAAGCGATGTGGGATCAGCCCTCGGTAATGCCTGCTGACAACACCAGTACACTCGCTAACACGTTCGCAGATCATCACATTCTTGAGGTGATTGAACCTGGAACCCCTGCCCCACCCTGCCCCACCCGTGGCTGATCAAGGCATGAGGTTTGGCGCAACCGCGATATGACTCGAGGCCCAAAACTGACGCCGCAATAGCTTGTTACAGCTTTATCATCCACAGTGGTTGCCAACATAGAACTTGAGGGGTTTTGCCCCCTCTATATTCTCAGGCATCCCTAATGCAGTGGGCGCCCTGATTACTACCCATCGAGGTACATAACATGCGAATGACACTCCCTGTACTTGTTCTAAGCATCCTGGTTGCACAAGGCGCAATGGCTGCTGGCGACGGGACCGCTGCTGTGGGAGGCGGTGTGGGTGGCGCGCTGGGTAATATCGTTGGCCAACAGCTGGGCGGATCCACAGGGGCCGCCGTCGGGGCTGGGGTCGGTGGTGCTGCCGGTAGCGCGATCGGTGCTCCAAGAGGCAGCAAAACCGAAGCAGCCATTGGCGGCGGTATCGGATCGGCCGGCGGCTCAGTCATCGGCAACAGGCTCGGAGGCACCACGGGCTCCACTATCGGCGCGGGTCTTGGTGGTGCAGCTGGCGGGGCGATAGGCAACAATCTGGCCGACGATGGCAGCAAGCACAACTCGGGCGGCAAGCATCACAAGAAAAACAAACACAAGAAGAACAAGCACCGCTAATAAGCGAGGCTCATCACGTGACGAAAGCCCGACTCAGTGTCGGGCTTTTTGATGGCGCTGCAGATGCCGGATCAACCCCTCACCTAGTCGAGATTGCAAAACTCTCCTCTCAACGGCTTCAGATGGCGAGTCCACGCCAGGCCATCAAACTATGCCCTGATTAAATTACGCATTTTTTCCGCGGGCCCTTCTTCAAAAGCCACTCGGTTTTAGCCTTTCATTTCGCCAATCATAACGCTCACTCCGCTTCCTGCAAGGGCCGGTACACGGCACTTATGCCTCCTGAAATGGCGTATTCGGACAGCTTGAAATCATGGTTTTTTTGGATAAATGCCATGCCATTTGAGCATAGGGTAGGCATTTACAGCATTAGACGCCGCTCTCCGGCATTGGAATAGTCGCGCCGCCTGAGCGGGCTGCCAGTGCGCTGCAAGCACAACTTCCAAGGGATCTATCCCGGCGATACCCACAGATTTTTCGATTAATGAATGTTTCTGCTCAGGCTCCTACCTACATCAAACTGAAGTAAAGGTACAAAAAAAATAATATGAAGAAGGCAAAACTTAGCCTCGCCTGGCAGATCCTGATTGGTCTGGTCCTCGGGATTGCAATCGGCGCGCTGCTCAACCATTTCAGTGCTGAAAAGGCCTGGTGGATCAGTAACGTTCTGCAACCTGCCGGCGATATCTTTATCCGTCTGATCAAGATGATCGTAATCCCAATCGTGATTTCTTCACTGGTTGTCGGGATTGCAGGCGTGGGAGATGCGAAGAAACTCGGTCGTATCGGTTTTAAAACCATCATTTACTTCGAGGTGGTCACCACCATCGCGATTTTGGTCGGCCTGGTGCTGGCCAACGTGTTCCAGCCAGGTGCCGGGATCGACATGAGCACCCTGGGCACAGTCGATATCTCGAAATATGCGGCCACTGCGGCTGAAGTCACCCATGAACATGCGTTCATCGAGACCATCCTCAACCTGATCCCGTCGAACATCTTCGCGGCCATGGCTCGCGGTGAAATGCTGCCGATCATCTTCTTCTCGGTACTCTTCGGTCTCGGCTTGTCGAGCCTGAACGCCGAACTGCGCGACCCGCTGGTGAAAACCTTCCAGGGCGTGTCCGAGTCGATGTTCAAAGTCACTCACATGATCATGAACTACGCGCCAATCGGTGTGTTTGCCCTGATCGCCGTGACCGTCGCCAACTTCGGCTTCGCCTCCCTGGTGCCACTGGCCAAGCTGGTGGTGCTGGTTTACGCGGCCATCCTGTTCTTCGCCTTTGCGGTACTGGGCCTGATCGCCAAGCTGTTCGGCTTCTCCGTGATCAAGCTGATGCGCATCTTCAAGGACGAACTGGTACTGGCCTATTCCACCGCCAGCTCCGAAACCGTGCTGCCGCGCGTGATCGAGAAGATGGAAGCCTACGGCGCCCCTAAAGCGATTTGCAGCTTTGTGGTACCGACCGGCTACTCGTTCAACCTTGACGGTTCGACCCTGTATCAAAGTATCGCAGCGATCTTTATCGCTCAGCTGTACGGCATCGACCTGTCGATCAGCCAGCAATTGCTGTTGGTTCTGACCCTGATGGTCACCTCCAAAGGCATCGCCGGTGTACCGGGCGTGTCCTTCGTGGTGCTGCTGGCCACTTTGGGCAGCGTGGGTATCCCGCTTGAAGGCCTGGCCTTTATCGCCGGTGTTGACCGTGTGATGGACATGGCCCGTACGGCCCTGAACGTGATCGGTAACGCCCTGGCGGTACTGGTGATCTCCCGTTGGGAAGGCATGTACGACGACGCCAAGGGCGAGCGCTACTGGAACTCGCTGCCGCACTGGCGCAGCAAAGAACCGCTGCCGGCCGGGGAAGTGTCGAACACCTGAAAAAGTGATCCTCAGGCTTTGTGAGCAGCACAAAACCTGAGGGAGCTGGCTTGAATGCGCTGGCATCAATTAGTCATACCTGAAAGACCACACCGTCTGCATCGCGAGCAAGCCCGCTCCCACAGGGACTTCGCTCGCGCAAATCAATAGCGGCTGACCTAACGCCCTTGATCAAAACGGAACGAGGCACCATAAGCTGACGCCGGTAAATGACTGGCGCCATCTGCCCGCAATCGCGAACGGAACGTACCGCGCTGAGGTTCGGTGCGATACAGGCCACGCTTTTGCAACTCAGGAATGATCAGCTCCACAAAGTCTTCAAGGCTGCCCGGACTGATCAGCGGATTGAGCATGTAGCCGCTGGTACCGCTGATGCGAGCGTGTTCTTCGATCCGGTCTGCCACCTGTTGCGGGGTGCCTACCAGAATCAGGTCACTGCCACGTGTGACGTTGGCAAAGCGCTGTTTGACGTCACCGGCCGTCAGGGGCTTGCCACTCCCATCTGCACGCATCACATAGGACGTCATGCCTTCGGTGTGAGTAGACAGAGCATCACTGTCGGCGTAACGGCTAATGTCGATTCCGGTATCACCCGCATAGCTGACCAGTTGCGCCTGCACGTGGTAATTGCTTTGCAGCTCGTCATATTTGCGCTGAGCTTCGATTTCCGTTTTGGCGGTCACAATACGCAGCACTGTCAGCGACTTTACATCTTCGGCCGGGCGACCGAGCGCCTGGGCCTGGGCCCAGATCTCCTCCAGCCCCTGGCGAATTTCATGAGGGTTGGACTTGGCAATAAAGATCAATTCGGCGTGCTTGGCCGCAAATGCCCGGCCACGGCCTGACCAGCCAGCCTGGATCAGCAGCGGCGTTCGCTGCGGCGACGGGGACGTCAAATGCGGACCCGCCACCCGATAATGTTCGCCCACGTGATTGATCGGCCGAATGCGATCACCACGGGCATAAAGCTGGTGCGCCTTGTCGGCAACCACCGCATCATCGGCCCAGCTACCCTCCCACAGCTTATAGGCCACATCGAGAAACTCTTCCGCCCGCTCATAACGATCGTCGTGCTTGATCATCTGCTCCAGACCGAAGTTTCGAGCGGCACTGGACAGGTATGAAGTGACGATATTCCAGCCTATCCGGCCATCCGTCAGATGGTCCAATGTGCTGAAGCGCCGGGCATGGGTAAAGGGGTGCTCGTAGCTGGTGGTCACCGTGACGCCAAAGGCCAGGTTTTCAGTCACCGCAGCCAGTGCCGGGATGATCATCAGCGGGTCATTTGCCGGTGCTTCCACGGCCCATTTCATGGCCGCCTCGGCATTGCCGCCAAACACATCGTAGAAGCCCAGGACATCTCCGAAAAACAGCATGTCCATGTGCGCCTGATCGGCAATACGCGCCAGGTTTGACCAGTAGCCGAGCGAATTGATGCTCAATCGCTCGTCAGCCGGGTGTGTCCACAGGCTTGGCGCACCACCACAGCCAACACTCGCTTGCTCGTAGAGCGCAAACATCAGAGGTTTTGGATCGGACATCTTGATACCTGAAAAGAATAATTAAAGGGGTGGCGTTACCGTTGATTTATGAACCCTTTGCCGTAGTGGCGCTCGAGGCGGTTCTGCACCAGTTCGAGACCAATCGACATCAACCAATAGATAACGGCGGCGGTGGTGAGCATTTCGATGTAGCGATACGACGAACGCCCATAGGACTGCGCCAGGAACATCACTTCCCAAACCCCCATCACCGAAATCAGCGAAGAGTCCTTGAGCATTGAAATGAACTGGCTGGTGGTCGGCGGCAAAATCGTGCGCATGGCTTGCGGCAGGATGATGTGCAGGAATGTCGCCGTCGGCGATAGCCCCAGCGCCATCGCCGCCTGGCGTTGCCCGGGGGCCACAGCCATGATCCCGGCGCGAAAAATCTCGCTGAGGTAAGCGCCATAATTGAGCGACAGAGCAATGATCCCCGCGCTGATTGCCCCCGGAACAATGCCGATCTGGGGCAAGCCCAGGTAGATCAGCAGGATCTGGATCAGCAGCGGCGTGCCGCGAAAAAATGACGCGTAGAAGCTCGCGATCCCAAAGGCCACGGCGCTGCGTGACAGGCGCGCAAGCGCCGTCACAAAGCCGAGCAGCAAGGACAACCAGATCGAACAAAAGCACAGGAACAACGTCAGTGCCGCGCCTTGCAGGAAACCGTTCGGGCCCAGGTGCAGGCCCATCAGGTTCGGCAATTTATCCAGAATGATCGACAGCTTCAGGTCGAAGCTCATGAAGAACATGACGCACAACGCGAACAGCACCGCCCACGTCAGATAGAGCCGGGTGCGAAAGCCAAACAGTTGGCTCAAACGACGGGGCTCGACCTTGGCTGTTGAACGTGTCTTCGTGGAGTGTGAGTTGTGGGCTGTCATTGGCTGATATCGGAGCCGATCCACTTCTGCGAAATCTTGCTCAGGGTGCCGTCAGCCTTGAGTTGAGCAATGGTCTCAGTCACCTTGGCACTCCACTGCGGATCGCCCTTTTCAATCGCGACCACGTTGGGTTCTGCGTAGAGCGCGGGGCCTGCGATCTTGAAGCGCGGATCCTGGGCAATCCGTTCACGGGCCGTGATCAGGTTGGTGACCATCGCATCCAGACGCACCCCGCTGCCCAAGGCCAGGTCCTGGAACGCCACGGTTTCATTGTCGTACGGGGCAATCTGGACATGCTCGAACGGGTAGCTCAACGGCTTGTCTTCGGCGCCTTCAATCACCAGGTCTTTATTTAAATAGGCTTCGTAGGTGGAGGCGCTGATCACGCCGACTTTTTTCCCGGACAAATCCTTGCCTTCAACGATGTCGTTGTCCTTGGCGTTCACCACGATCACTGCTGGCGACTGGTAATACTCGACCGGAAAGTCGAACACTTCAGCCCGGGCCTTGCTCGGGGTCATCGAGCACACACAAATGTCGTAACGCCCGCTCCAGCGGCCAGCGGCGATCACATCCCAGGACGGTGTTTCCAGCTTGAGCTTGACCCCTAGCCGTTGCGCCACGGCCTTGGCGACATCCACGTCAAACCCGTCCAGTTGGTTCTGATCATTGAGAAAGGAAAATGGCGGATAGCTCTCCATCAGCACGCCCGTCATCTCCCCTTTTTGGGTTACACGATCCAGGGTGGGACCGGCAAAAGCCGTGGCACAGGTCGCAAGCAGTGCGAAGCCGAGAGGGAAGAGCGCCATAGTTTTCAAAGACCAATACTCCAATCATTTCAAAGTCATTTGAATAGATTAAAACGTACTATAAATCTCATTTGTACGTGTTTTATGGAATAAAAACCTCGCTTCGAGCTATATCGGGCACACACCGAAAGCCTCGCCAAACGGGCTTCCCACTTCGAGGCTTATCTGAGGGGTTAAACCAGACCGGGACGACCCTTTGCTTTGGCTTGTGACCGCGATATTCGCAACACGGATTCAACTTCCCTCGCGGTGCTATTGCATAACCGTCAAAGTCCGGTAGAACCTTGATGATCAGCGCAAGAACGTGCAGAGACTTGCCACCGATTTCGGCAATTGAAGGAAAAGCATTATGGATATGGAAAAACTAAAGACGTTGTTGAAACCCTGGCTCTCGGCAGAGACATGGCACAGCGGGGATCCATTGGACGATCAACGCTTTCACCTGGCGTTAAAAAGCGCTTTCGATGAGTTCGGTGTACACATCAGTTCAGATGACTTTCAGCAGGCCATTGTGCTGTGCCTGCATGAGTACCGACCCAGGGATGTCACGTCATTTGAAAACGATGTCGAAGAGTTCGCGCAACGCGGCGAAGACATCGCCAGCTACCTGACCGACCTCAAGCCACATTGATTCTCCCGTCTGTTCACTGTGCCAGTCGCTCCCGGCACATCGCCGGGAGGTCACACCTCCAAGGCTCGGCGTGGGCAAATCGCTCATTGCCTTTTGTGAAAGCGCCGGCCACAAGCGTGGCATGCAGGCCGTGCAGCTTTATACCAATGAGATGATGGCCGACAATCTGTTGGTCTACCCCAGACTTGGGTATGCAAACGTTGGGCAACGCACTGAAGACGGCTTCAAGCGCGTCTATTTCGAGAAGTTGCTCACGCCGCCAGACTTGATCTGATTTGTGCGGCAGCAAACGATCAGGGATTCAAATAACTGTTTCGCGGGACACTGACATTGGAATTAAGACAGCTGCGCTATTTCGTCAAAATCATCGAACATGGCAGTCTCGGGCGTGCGGCACTGGAACTGGACGTTGGGGTGTCAGCCCTCAGCCAGCAGATCTCAAAGCTCGAAAGCGAGCTGTGCACCCGCCTTCTTAATCGCACCACCACTGGCGTGACGCCGACAAGCGCCGGCCTTGGTTTTTTACACCACGCCCAACTGACACTGCGCCAAGCCGAAAACGCCATTATGGCGGCCCATCGCGGGCGAATGAGTGGCTACGTGAGCGTGGGCCTGCCACCCACCACCGCCACAGTGCTCGCCCTGCCGTTGATCAACGCAATGCGTGCCCGGTATCCAGACATACAACTGCACCTCGTAGAAATGCTCTCCGGGCACCTGGCTGCACAGCTCAACGCCAGACAAATTGACCTGGCCATTCTGTTCCAGCTCGAAGGCGGTAAACGCTGGAGCGTGACTCCCCTGCTGGACGAAAAGCTGTTTGTCATTGCCTCCCCCACTCTGCCCCAAGCGCCTTGTGGTGACAGCGTGCAGCTGGCAGACCTTGGTGGCTTGCCGCTGGTCATGCCCAGTGCGCAGCACGGTTTGCGTACGGCCTTGGTGAGCGCGTTCGAGCGGGTCGGTTTAACACCCAATGTCATCATGGAAGTGGACGGACTCGCCGTTCTGATGAACGCCGTCCGGGCCGGTCATGCTGCGACCATTCAACCGGGAGCCGCAGCGGCATTGAAAGACGAGTCCGGACTCTCACTGGTCAGAATTGCCGATCCCCATGTGGGACGACGCAACCTTCTGGCCACATTGGCTGACGACGAATTGTCGCCGGCTGCGCTGGCAACCCGGTTGGTCATGGTCGACGTAGCGCGGCAACTGGTTGTCGACAAACAGTGGCCGGGAGCAACGTGGATTGAGGAACAGGACGCTTAATCCCGGGTTCAGCCTCAAGTTGAGCGGTATCGTGTAAAGGCCAAGCCTTTAGCAAAACTAAACACCCCGCGTCAAAAGCAGCCTTTCGGCCCTCCCCCCCCGCCTCTATCGTGCCCTCAACTCGCAAGGAGCACTTCGTTCCCGCCTCCTTGCAAATCGAGGAGCGATAATGATCGATGTTTTAATCGTGGGGGGTGGCAACGCAGCCTTGTGCGCCGCTCTAATGGCGCGAGAAGCTGGCGCCAGCGTGATGCTGTTGGAAGCCTCTGCGAAAATCTGGCGCGGGGGTAACTCACAACACACCCGCAACTTGCGCTGCATGCACGATGAGCCGCAGGACGTGCTGATCGATGCCTACCCGGAAGAAGAGTACTGGCAAGATCTTTTGAAAGTCACCGGCGGTATTACGGATGAGAAACTCGCGCGCATCGCTATCCGCGCATCGTCCACCTGTCGCGACTGGATGCGCGCTCACGGCGTGCATTTTCAGCCCCCATTGTCTGGCGCACTGCATGTGGCGCGTACCAATGCTTTTTTCATGGGTGGCGGCAAAGCATTGATCAATGCGTACTACCGCAGTGCCGAACGCCTGGGTGTAAAAATCCGCTACAACGCTCAAGTGACCGACATTGAGCTGGACGACGACAAGTTCGTCGCAGCCCACATTGGCGAGCACCTGGTTGATGGCCAGCCTATGGCGGCTGAACGCATTGAAGCCCGGGCCTGCGTGTTGGCCAGCGGTGGTTTCGAGTCCAACCGTGAGTGGCTCCGCGAAGCGTGGGGCCAGAACGAACGCGGTGAGTGGCCGTCCGATAACTTCCTGATCCGTGGAACCCGATTCAATACCGGCGTTGTGCTCCGGCGCATGCTTGATCTGGGCGCTGATGTGATCGGCGATCCGACCCAGGCCCACATGGTAGCAATTGATGCCCGCGCGCCCCTGTACGACGGCGGCATCTGCACACGTATCGACTGCGTTTCGCTTGGGGTGGTAGTCAATCGTGATGGCGAACGCTTTTATGACGAGGGCGAGGATTTCTGGCCTAAGCGCTATGCGATCTGGGGGCGCCTGGTCGCCAGACAACCAGGCCAGCAGGCTTACTCGATCATCGATCAACAAGCCATCGGCCGCTTCATGCCGCCCGTATTCCCCGGAACCACAGCCAATACTCTGCAGGACCTGGCCCGCCAACTGAACCTGCCTCAAGAGCAATTCGTCAAGACCGTCGAGGACTACAACAACGCCTGTTGCGTCGGCACGTTCGACCACACCGCGCTGGACGACTGTCACACCCAAGGGCTGACACCTGCCAAGACCCATTGGGCAAGGCCGCTGGTCAAACCACCTTTCTATGCCTACCCGCTGAAACCGGGTGTCACGTTCACCTACCTGGGCCTTGCAACCGACCACACCGCCGCCGTGCATTTCAACGGCAAGGCGAGCCCCAACCTGTTCGTAGCCGGAGAAATGATGGCCGGAAATGTTCTGGGCAAGGGATACACCGCCGGCATAGGCATGGCCATCGGCACTGCGTTCGGCCGTATTGCCGGTGTGCAAGCGGCGGCCTCGGTGGGCTTTGGCGCTTCATCTGCGAACACGGAGTCTCGACATGCAACTGTTTGATCCCAACGCGTCGGGCGAGCTGATCCCGGTCCTGAACCTTGACGAAAGTGAAGTCCAGCGGCAGATGACCATCTGCAATGCCTGCCGTTACTGCGAAGGCTTCTGCGCGGTTTTTCCGGCAATGACACGGCGCCTGGAGTTCACTCAGGCGGATATTCATTACCTGGCAAACCTGTGCCACAACTGCGGCGCATGCCTGCACGCCTGCCAATACGCCGCCCCCCATGAGTTCGAGGTCAATGTCCCGAAAGCCATGGCCAAAGTGCGGCTTGATACCTACGCCGAATACGCGTGGCCACGGGCGATGGGCAAGTTGTATCAGCGCAACGGGTTGACACTGGCGCTGGCATCCGGAGCGGGCCTGGCACTGTTTTTATGCCTGACACTGATGATCATGGGCAACCTGTTCACCGCGATCCCTGGAGGCAACTTCTACGGGATTTTCCCGCACAACACCCTGGCGCTAATGTTTGGCGCAGTGTTCGGTTTTGCGGTACTTGCGCTGACCCTGGGAGTACGGCGCTTCTGGCACAACATCTCACCGCCTGCAGCCTCCCTGCCGTTAAAAACCTCAGCGGCGCTGGAGGCGACGGCCAACGTTGCTCAACTCAAATACCTGGACGGCGGTCATGGTCAGGGCTGCAACAACGCCGACGATACATTTACCTTATGGCGCCGCCGGTTTCACCACCTCACCTTCTACGGCTTCATGCTGTGCTTCGCAGCAACCGGTGTCGCCACGTTGTATCACTATCTGCTGAAGTGGTCGGCGCCTTACCCGGTGTTTAGCCTGCCCGTGATGCTGGGCATTGTCGGTGGCATTGGCCTGCTGATCGGTCCCGCAGGTCTCCTTTGGCTGAACCTGCGCCGCAACCCTGCCCACGGTGACGAGAAACAAAAACCCATGGACCTGGGCTTCATCGCCCTGCTGTTTCTGGTGAGCGCAAGCGGCCTGGCGCTCCTGGCGTTTCGCGAAACCAGCGCATTGGGCTTGATGCTGGCTATCCATCTCGGGCTGGTCATGGCGTTTTTCCTGACCATGCCCTACAGCAAGTTTGCCCATGGAATCTTCCGCAGCGCAGCGCTGCTCAAACACGCCATCGAAAAGCGTCAACCCAATCCGATTAACGCCGGCAGCGACTGACGGTCAGGTCACTCATTCCAATAACAATAGTGAGCACAACGGTAGCCATGATGAAAACTACAACGACAACAACCCGCGCCAAGGGGTCAAAACTGGGCGCCATCTTGCGGGTCACCAGCGGCAACTTTCTTGAACAGTTCGACTTCTTCTTGTTCGGGTTTTATGCGACCTACATCTCCCGGACGTTCTTTCCTGCTACCAGCGAATTTGCCTCGCTCATGATGACCTTCGCTGTGTTCGGCTCAGGCTTCCTGATGCGTCCGCTGGGTGCGATTGTGTTGGGGTCTTACATCGACAAGGTGGGCCGTCGCAAAGGTCTCATCGTGACGCTGTCGATCATGGCGGCCGGTACTGTATTAATCGCCCTGGTACCGGGCTATGCCAGTATCGGCATAGCGGCTCCGATTCTGGTGTTGTTGGGCAGGCTGCTACAGGGCTTCTCCGCCGGCGCGGAAATGGGTGGTGTTTCTGTGTATCTCGCGGAAATAGCTACACCGGGGCGCACCGGTTTTTACACCAGTTGGCAATCCGCCAGTCAGCAAGTTGCAATCGTCGTCGCAGCTGCATTGGGCTACACGATCAACGCCACCTTGCAGGCCGCTGAAATCGCCGATTGGGGCTGGCGCATTCCGTTCTTTATTGGCTGCGTGATCATCCCGTTCATTTTCATTATTCGCCGCTCCCTGGAAGAAACCGAAGCCTTCACGGCACGCCACCATCGGCCAACAACCCGCGAGGTTTTTCGCTCGATGCGTGACAACTGGCGTACCGTTCTGGCAGGCGGCTTGCTGGCGTCCATGACCACAACCACGTTCTACCTGATCACGGTTTACACCCCAACGTTTGGCAGAACCGTACTGAACCTGAGCACCACTGACAGCCTGGTGGTGACTCTGCTGGTGGGCATCAGCAACTTTTTCTGGCTGCCTGTGGGCGGCGCACTCTCTGACCGTATCGGGCGTCGGCCTCTGTTGCTGGCGATTTCCTTGCTGTGCATCTTCACCGCCTACCCCGCCATGCACTGGCTGGCGCAAGCCGCCAGCTTCGAACGACTGCTTGCTGTTCTGCTGTACTTCTCATTCTTCTTCGGTATTTACAACGGCGCCATGGTCGCGGCACTGACCGAAGTGATGCCACAAAACGTACGTGTAGTCGGGTTCTCCCTGGCCTTCAGCCTGGCGACTGCGGTGTTTGGCGGTTTCACTCCGGCAATCTCGACCCTGCTTGTTCAGGCCACCGGGGATAAAGCTTCGCCTGCGTACTGGTTGATGTTCGCGGCAGTGTGCGGATTTACAGCGACAACGATTCTTTATCGTCGGCAAAGATCGTTAGCGGTCAGCGTCGTTTAGCACCGGCTCGATGCGTGTCACTCATTCACAGCGGGAGCTGGGTCTGAGTGACATTGGGTCGGTTAGCACGTTTCGTTTCGGGCAGCCGCTTCTCCATCGGCTGATAGACCAACCCTGCGAGCGCCCCCACGCCCCCTGCAAGTGTGAATCCGTAGCTTTCATAGGCGGTTATCGAAGACAGCGATGCATGGACGGTCACTGATTCACCTCTGGCCTGCTCCAGCGCCGCACTCATCCTGGGCAGTATCTACCTTGCCCTTGCGATTAACTCGCCTGCTCCAACGCTGAAAAAGGCTTACATATTCCAATGAAAGCTTATGCCGTGGCGCCAAGTGAATCATGGGCACAGACGCCTCATGGGACTCACGCATTTTGATTGTGCTGCTCAAATAGTTGGGCAATACAGGCATACCCTCCGCTATCAATTCGTCGATAAGCCTGCGGTGCAAACTGGCGCGCCCTACAAACTGGTTGACCACCACGCCCTCGACGACCAACGATTCATTATGGTCAGCCTTCAATTCGGCCACTTGCGCGATGACGCTGTAAAGCGCCTGACGGGAAAATTTGTCGCAATCGAAGGGAATCAACACACGGTCGGCGGCGATCAGCGCACTGTATGAGTAGAAATTAAGCGTGGGCGGCGTATCGATATAAATACGCTCGTAATCCTGCGAAAGCTCGACCAACAAGCGGCGCAGTTTATTGACCTTGAATTTCGACTCGAGCTTTGACTGGAGCTCAGCAAGCTCACCATTAGCCGTGACCAAGTGCAGGTTGTCATAGTGCGTTTCAGTGATTGCGACTCGATTCTTTTTGCTGGCGGGGCCACTGGAGAGGGTTTGCTTGAAAAAATCGGCAATCCCCATAGGGATATCATCACCTGAGAGCCCCGTCAGATAGTGGGTGGCATTAGCCTGATGATCGAGATCCACGAGGAGCGTGCGATAGCCTTCAGCAGCACTGACAGCTGCCAGATTGCAGGCAATGCTGGATTTGCCAACGCCCCCTTTCAGATTGAATACAGCGCGGCGCATAAGACAGATACCCTGAGAAAAACCTCCCCTGATAATAAGAATGAAATATTTCAGTAATGTTTCTACGCGACAAAATGTTTCAAGTTTAAGACAGGCCAGTTTCCATTGCCGGTTCAATGGAAAGCCTCAGGCCAGAGCATGGCATGATTGAACAATCGGCGGGTTCATGGCAGCAAGGCGGGTGAGTCAGCGCGTACGCGCCAAGCTTTCCTGGATCAATCGCCGGGTGCGCGCTCAGCACCTTAGCGCTTGAACTCAACGCAAAACCCAGATCTGGATTGACGGGTTTTACCGATATTTTTTGGAACTTTTTTTGGACGGGTTACATCAAAGCGCCGTTCGATATTTTTATCTACGTCATGGAGACATTCGCGAATGCTTACTGCAAAACTGCTGCGTCACACCTGTGCCCTCGCGCTGTTCAGCGCACCAATGGCAGTGATGGCCGCCCCAAGCACCGACCCCCTCTTCACTATCGGCCTGCTGGGCTCCTACAGCGACTTCAAGTTTGAAGGCGGTCGCGAGTCCGACAAGGAGCATTTGGGCCAAGGCGGTGTGTTCGCTAACTTTGGCAACAAAATGACCGCCGAATCTGGTTTCATCTACCAGATCGGTGGTGAAGCCAAATACAGCAAAAAGAATGACAACAAGCTCAAGGAAGCCCAAGCCGACCTGGACCTGGGCTGGCGTGCCGCGCTGGATGCGCGCAACTTCGTTGACGTGATCGTGGGTGGCGGCTACAGCTGGACCCGTTTCGAGCCTGAGATCAACGATCTGGACACCAAGCTGACCCTCAAATCGCCGTTTGCCAAGGCAGCACTGGGTTACAACCACCAGTTCGACACCTCCACCCTGCGAGTTGAAGTGGGTGCCCGTCACTCCATGGGGGGGCGCGCACGCATTAAGGTCGACGACTTCGGCAGCGACAGCGTCGACATGAAAGACCGTACCAACCCGTACGCGGAAGTTTCGCTACTGATGAACCAGAACGGTGACATGCCGATCAACGCGGGCGTGTACTACACCCGTACCGAGTACAAGATCGACGAAGATTCGCCGGTGGCCGACAACACCAAACTCAAGCGTGACGAGTTCGGCGTGAAGGTCGGTCTGGCGTTCTGATTTTTATAGCAGGCCTCGTATCATCGGGGCCTGCACCCGCCCTCGCACTTTGGCACAGGCCTGACAGGTCAAAAGCGCGATCAGTCCCTGGTCGCCGTAGCCGATAATTCTTTGAGCATGCGCAGAGCCAACCGAGTTCTAGTGAGGCCATGAGCCACGCCGCCGGAACAGGTGGTGGCTTATGCTCCCTTGGCACTACGAGAAGTCGTTTTGCAAATCGCAGACAACAAAAAAGGGCCCACCTTTCGGTGAGCCCTTCTAGACCGCCCAGCAGAGCGGATTTTGTTTGGTAGGCGCGATTGGACTCGAACCAACGACCCCCACCATGTCAAGGTGACCAGATGTAGGCGCTAAGCGTATGATTTGTATAGGTTTTTCTGGATTAATCCATAGTGTGGAATCGCTGAATCAACCTATATAAATCAATAACTTAGCGTTGTATATTCATACAGTAGTCAGGCTAAACTCTGAGGTATTACAGCTGACGGCCAGAGGCGGATTTGCAATCCGAGCAGGAAGTCTTTTAAAACCATGGTCTGTAGCCTGTGCTTCGCGTTCCATTAATAGGCGCTTTACAACAGTCTACTGCCTGCATTCTATCTATGTTCAGTCTTGGGTTATGGACCCAAAAACTACGCGTCCTGCAGCTTTCCCTGACCGTAAAACAACACTTGCACTTTATTTGCTGTGTGGACCTTTATGTACTCTTTCAACAAATCTACGAAGATCACTCAGACGGTCATCATTTAGCGGAATACTTGAAAGTAATTTTGTAACAAATTTCGGTCCGTGCGAACCTATCTCAGGACAAAAATTTTCAATCTCTCCAGCTGGAACCAAATAAACCCCTATACATTCTAGTTTATCTCTAAGCAATTTAAAGTCAGCTTGAGCATTTCCATTCGGTATTCCGCGGGTACCATATTTTTTTACATCATTCCACGACTTCCCTTGTTTCATGGCTTCTATAATATCTCCCTTCGGAAGATCTTCTTCACCTGACTGATTTAGCAGCCCAATTATATCCACCTTAATTTGACTTGCAGTCTTTGGCTTGTTTCCGGATCTGACGGCGGAGTCTAAGCGCCCCCAAACTGGCTCAATTTCGGTCCAGTTTCCACCGAAGGCTTCGACAGTGGATTTAACTAGTGAACGCTCAGAAAGGAAGTCAATATCAAAAACCGCCTTCACAGGAACGCCAATTTTTCTTAGTACGCCTGCAACCCTTGGAATACCGTGTTTTCCACCAGTTGGAACATAAGCTGTGTCTTGCCACTGCTCTCCGGACTTGCTTTCCAAATGGTCGGCAATTGAGTTAATCAATCTGCAATCACTATCATCTTCACAAATTATAGTTTGTTCATGAAACATTCCTTCCAGTGCATTTGAGTAGCGTAGATCTGGTTTTTCCCATAGCTCCTTGATTACGTCGGAGGATGCCTCGGAAACCATATTTTTATCCCCTTCTCGGCGAATCCTAAGAATGCGGACATCTCCGCGCGTACCTTCTAAGAACCCCCTTAAAATGTCGCTGCTATGTGTAGAAACTATCAGCTGCCCTCTGACCTCTGAAGAAAGTGTTTCTCCTAGTCGACGCATTTGTGGCGGATGTAAAAAAGCCTCTGGCTCATCAATTAGAGTAATATCTAGATCTGCAACAATTGCCTCGAAAAGTATACCAGCATAACTTTTCATACCGTCACCCTGCTTATCTAGAAGAGGGTTTTCGCGAACTGCACTTACATAAGCATCACCCACACGATCAGTCCCCTCATGCGACTTAGGCAGCTCACCAACATGAATAGGTAGACGACTTCCTCCTCTGAAGTCAAACATCAAATCCTTGCCAAAAGCGCGACGAAACATCAAGCTAACTTTTCTCATAAGGCCTTCGCTATCGTAAAGAATATGCTGAGGCTTAGTTTTTTGTTCTCCAGGTGAAATACTGGCCTGTTGTTCGCAAATATTTAATCGATCATTTGCTGCAATATTCTGAATAAACCCAGGTCTTATAGCATGTAAAAGATACTCACCATCCCAGTATTGCACATGACTATCATAGAGACTCCAGCTCTTATAACTATAATATCCGTCCTTATATTCAGCCTCCGCATCGAGAAAGTCTTTCAATTGTTGCCCGTCGCCTTCTTTCGAAATCTTCAAGCTAGCAACCACAACCGTTCTTTGGTCCTTACCCGTTTCGCAAATAGATATAATCTCTCTTAGAGAGTGAGATTTTCCGCTATTATTTGGGCCCACTAAAATTATCTTTTCATTTGGTTTTAACTCATAGACATCACCACCAGAAAATGTAATTTGCGATATTGATGCTGTAGGTCTTTTCATAATCTATTACTCCGCTGACTCACCAGCATTAACGCACATTAAATACTGCGCTTATAATCAACAATAAAAACTGCAACACCAAAACCATAACTTCAACTAAAGTGCATAACAACCATACTACTTTATCGGGATTTTTTTGTTTTCGAAAGTTAACTGTAGCCGATTGCAGACGGTAGTTGCTCCCCCTAAAAGCTCTACTCCTTTCTCCCTAGTGCCAGCCTGGTTTAACACCAACCCCATCTTACCTGCATGATACCTGCCACAGTTGCTGAATCTTTGTCGTATAACTCTGACTCATCATCTCTCGTCTCATCCCCCAATCGTGGTTGCTCGGCACACTCGCTGCACGCAGCGTTCACCTTCCCCAGCGGCCATTGATTTCATCCAACACAGCCATGACCCGGGATGCCTCTGCCGGCTGATTTACTACAAACAGATCATCCGAAAACTCACCAGGCTGTCGAAGGTCTAGCCTTAGAGTGCTGTCAGTCGACTGAAGATTTTTAATGGTTTCCAGTAAGTAAGGCTGTTGGTAGCATTTATAATCAAGGGCCATCGCTATTAATGCCAAAAATATAACTACCTTACGAATCCTTGTCACTTTTAAGAATCCCCATTAGAGCCTCAGTATCAAACTTAGAAGTCGGTATGGGTTCAAAATCAAACGCACCACGATCAAAACTAAAATCTAACAATTTATAACCACTATTTAACGATTCCTTCTTGAGTACTTTTGAAACTTTATTAATAGCCCCTACGAGCTCTAAAATCGTCTCATCCAAAACTTCAAATGTAGCCAGCGTCACCTCGTGCAGAGCCATTACTCGAGCTTCCCCGATTAAATCACGGATCGCATGTAGCGAGAGACCTCTATCAGCATACTTAACGCTATCTTGAATTATATCCCAGCTTTCCCTGACCAAAGCATTACGATTAGCCAAGTTAACAAAACATGCCCTATAGAGGCCGTCCACCATAAAAACCGAGTTCAACGACTCATCGTCACCTGCCGCAACAAAAACATCAATCAGCACCGGATCCAATTTCTCAAGATTATGAGGTTCTGCGGGGATTTGCTGCACCGATAGAAAATTATAATCACTACAGTACGGAATTATATTATGCTTTTTTATAGACCCCAACTCATTAAGCTTATGATGCAATTGCATTGAGGACTTATACACTAGAGAGAAGTCCTCCTTAGTTTTTTTATCACGCTCATTCTTTTGATTCAAAAAGTATGCGCAGCAAGCACCAATAATTGCCCCCCCAAAACCAGCGGAAATAGGCCCTCCAACATCTTTCATAAGGAACAGCAAATCAGGACTTATTGTTGCACCAACAACTTGAAAGTAGGAGACCAGCAACAACGTAAAAAGCACTGTCAGCACTACCCCTAAGACCACACCCATAACAAAAAAAAACTTCATCAGAAGCGCTCTTTAGATATCTATTACAAACATGATAACTTTAGTATGAAAAAATAGCGCTAATTTTTTCCACATAAGCTTGACATGCTGCAAGAGCAATCAATCCTTTATCGCCGTCGCCTGTGATGCGGATAATTCGTTGAGCATGCGCTGGGTCAAGTTGGGCTCTATGGGCTCCATAAACCACGCCGCCGGCGCGGGTGGCGGATTGCACTGCGTCACAACCAGTTGCGGCGTCGAGTTGGACTGACAGCCGCAGGTCAGCAGTAGCAAGGCGATCACGCAGTCGTGCCTGTTTCGTTTTCTCATCAGTAAGGGCTCGGTAATGGGATTGATCACTAGCTGCAAGCCATTGCTCCAGGGCGAGGCGCTTGCCCTGCTCTGCCAAAATTTGCGCTGAGTTGGCATTGGCCAGATGGGTGCGCTCGGTTTGGTGTGCCGCTTCCTTGGCGGCCAGTTGCTGGCCGTAGGCGTTGGCCTGCCACTCCCATGCTGCCCATGCGCTGCCCGCCATCAGGGCCAAGATGATCAGCAGCGCCCCGCCCCACTTCACCGCATCGATCTTCACGCCAACACCCTGAACGCACGGGCGTACAATGCCTGCCGATCGGTCGCGCCATTCTGGCCACCGTTGATGCGCTGGGTGATCTTGTCGAACTGGCCCTCGTCGGCCAGTGTGTTGATGCCTTTGGTCGCCCAGAACCATGCGGCCGACATACAGGCGTGCTGTGGTTTCTCTAGCAGCTCGGGTTGCTTGATCAGATCAATACCCAGCCCTTCGCCGCAGGCCATGTAGTTAGCCCGGCCGGTGATCTGGATCAGTCCACGCCCCCGGTACTTGAAGCCGTCGCCGACCTCGGTGTTACCCAGGTCTTTGCGGCCTTCGTATTTGGTTTGAGCGACCGTGGGGCCCCAGATTTCTTTGAGGTATTTGAGCTGGCCGGACTCATGGCCAATCTGAGCGATAAATGCGGCTATGCGCTTGGTGCCAACAATCTGGTACCGGTTCATAGCAGTGTTTAAGACAGGAACAAAAACGCCGACAACTGGGCCGGCGTTCGGGAGGATCTGCAGCAATTGCTGCGCAGTGATGGGCATGACTTTCTCCGGGCGAAAAAATACCCGCACTGGCGGGGTTAGGTGTAGCTGGTCCGATCAGCTTGGCCTTTCTGGCCGTAGGCTTGAATCGGGATAGCCTTCGGCGTCCAGCTTCCAGGCTCGCACCTGGGTTCGATAATCACGCCATTGGCGTTCAGTACCCACACACTCCTCGCCATCTTCAATAGCTTCAAGTTGCTCAGCTGCGAACTTGCGCTCCTGCTCTGCCCACTGGACTTCCGCCGCGATTAAAGGAGACAAGCGTGCAGCATCAGCCTCAGCTCTGATATCTGCGGCCTTGCGCAGTTTTGACCAGTCAATATTGCTCATCTACTGGCTCCTTGGTTGTGTCAGCCAAAGGTTTGGGTAGTTCAACGAGACCATTTTTGGTGGTAATGATGGGAGCGGGAAAAGCCTGCAGGGGGCTATAGTTCGCAGGGTTTGGCAGGATCAGAGTCAACTCAAGCTTGCCACTCACTCGAGTTACATCCCCGGCGAAAAACTCTGACTGAATGGCATTTCTTGGCAAGATATCACCTTCCTTAACTAGGGAAAAGTCGAAGAGTTCACCATTCACCAGCAATGAATCGTTTGACCTCTCATAAGTGACTAGATCATCTCTCCGCTGAGGACTTAATGTAATTTTCATTATTTCCACCTTCCCATTGATTGAAAGGAAACCACATAAGACAGGGATGTAATACTTCCGTATACAAAGGACGGATGTGAAGCAGATGGACTAACCCCCATATTCACTCCCGAGTGATACCAGTTCACGCCATTGTTGTAATGCTGCATAGCACAGTAAAGCAGACCTCCCGCACCATTAATGCCTACATAAAAACCAAATGAAACAGTGGTCTGTACATTACCAGACCCGCCCAAGAACGGCGCTGGCTGTTGACTTCCATCATCCCACGCTGCCGCCTGTCCGGCTAAAGTGGTGACGTTTCTAAGTTGCGCACCCCACGTCAACATCGTCCCATCTGCGAACTTTATAAAGTTGCCATTAGCGTTGGAGCCTTTTTCAATAATGGCACCGCTAGCCATCGTACCCACCAGATTCGCAACAGCTGCTGACCCTAAACCCAGTCCAGAGCGAGCCAGTTCCTGCGTAGTACCGCCTGTACCGCCTTTCTCAATGGGTACTACGTCGTCGGCCGAACCAAGGCTCTCGACCTCCGCATACAGCTCCTTTGTCATCGCATTGATTTTCATGCTGGCAACCCGCGGCGGATCACCTCCGAAGCCAGAGGGGGGCGTGCCCAAAATAATTTCTTGCCAGGCCATGATGTATATCAACCTATGCTGAATGGAAAAGGAAGGCCACTTGTTCGGATAACGAGAGCCGAAGGCCTGATGTCGGGTATATCTCGAAAGAGAGGGCTTTCCGAAGGTATTGAGCTATTGAGTAACTGACCCCATGTGGTTTCAGCGGAGATTATGAATTCAAACTTAATCCCCCCTACTAACCCCGCACAGCCCTCGGTCAAAGCACATTGGTAGGGCATATTTACGATAACGCGGGCCGCGCATGTCACCGTCCGACTCCAAGGAAGGAAAGCCGCAACCTTGCCCTCTCCAGGAATAGGGATAGTTACTGAGCTTTTAATTATATTTCCTTGTACAGAATTGTACCCTCCTGCATAAGCAGTAACTGACCATCCCGGTATATTGCTGTTAGCCCCTCCTCCTTTACCCGGAGGAGATATATTCGCGATAACATTCAATGGCGCCTGCCTGGAGTTAAACGTAAGGGTTCCATCAGCTTTATAAGTTCTAAGCGCGGGACCAGCGCCTCCATCGCGCATGAGATCAAAGCAATAAAACTTACTATCCAATGATGCACCGCCATAGTAGAAGGTCATCGAGTCGCCAACTACCTTTGTGCCTGCCAAAGCCCCTCCACCTGTTATGAACACAATCGGCGATTTGGCGCCTACAACTGTAAACCCATACATAGCATCAGCAGGGCCTGAGGCAGACCAATTCCCACCCCAGCTGGGATCTTTTTTGCAGGCGCTCGAAGTACAGACATATCTGCTCCAGCTTTCTATATAGGATAGATATCCGCTTTTAACCAAACCGTATGCGATTTTATCAGTATCAAATAGCAGGCTTCCGTCTTCTTTTCTCACAATTAAATTAGCCATCAATAATAGCCATAATAAATTGCGCAATTGGCAGAAAAGAATCCCCAACCGTTTCCCGCATAGGAATATTGCCAGCTTAAAGTCGTGCCATTTAGCGTTACTCCAGGACGCTTTCCTTTCGACCTGTTCATGTCCACAAGTGGCGCCACTGAGAAGTAAGCTGTTTTCCCTGCCGGTGGATGCGGAATTTGAATGGTGCCATTGACCCCGTTAGTGATCACGCTGCCTAAGTTCTGGCTGATGTTGCTGGTCATATCAAGGATGACTTGGCCATCCGTATTTTTGATGGTTAATCCTGTCATATCATAGACTCAGATCGATGGCAGTCACACCATTGGGGTGATACATGCGAATTGAAGTGCTGGTTTGGACCATTCGCCCACCACTGCTGCTTGTGCCGTTATTTTCAAAGGTGCCATCCTTGCCCAAATGCCAGCCTGTCAGACCTGCCACCCATCCTGTTGAGCTGAGGTCGCCGACCTTGGCATTGGTGATCGTGCCGTCCTGAATAAACGCAGAGCCCATGAACACCTGCCCGTTTTCAACCACGAACGGTGTAAAAACCTCCCCACCCGCCAGCGCACCCACCACCGCAAAGCGATCCGCACTAACCAGAAACTGGCTCTGCAAAACACCTTCAGCGTTGGTTTCGATGCCCAGCCCGATACCGGCCGTGACCAATTGTCCGCTGGCATTGACCAGCATCTTGACCGACCACATGGCACTGGCCTTGCCTTCGAACTCAGCCTGGGCCTTGCTGACGACTTCAACGGCGGCAGATGTTTCCCCCACCTCAGCCTGAACCCGGTCGGTACGCACGGCCTGGGCAAAGTCGCGCTCGGCAATCACTGACATCAACGACTCTGCGCCAGCCGATGCACGCTCATCCCCTGCGCTGCCGTTCTCGTCGCCCGCAGAACCGGAGTCGATTAACGCATACACACCATCGACTTTCTCAGCCGTTGCCGTGACTTTGCCGTCAAGTGTTTCTACGGTGCTGGTAAGTGAACTCAAGCCGCTGGCCGTGGCTTCTAACCCTGTTTCAGGGTCAGTGACCTTGGCGTCAATTGCGCTGATCTGCTTGCCTTGAGCTGTGATCTTGCCGTCCTGTTCGATGATACTTGCCGAGTTCTTCTGTACCTGCAGCACCAAGGCATTGGTGGTTTCGGCCAGAGTGCCCATGTCGAGCCAGTACGTGGCGTCAGGTGGTGGATGGCCGGTGGTGGCTGCGATCGCCTGAAACAGCCGATTGCCCAGCCGCACGACTTCGCCCGAGGCATAGGCCTTGGTGTTGTCGTACTCCAGCGCTTCGGTGATTTCACCGATCAGCCCTTCCAGTTCCTTTTTGGCTTCATTGAGACGGTCATTCACGGAGCCTGAGCCGTCGCCATCAATCAGCTCGATTCGATCCAGCAGCTCCTTGCCCAGCTCGGTTTCGCCAATCTTCCCTGCGATCAACTCCAGCACCGGCCCAGCCTCAGCACTGGCCTGTCCCATCACTCCGTTTATCTCAGGGAAGAACGGCCCGATATTGCCGGTGCGGTCTACCAGACGCGCCCAGAAGAAGAACTGCGCGCCCGCAGCCAAGCTTTGCAGGCGGTGATCGTTCTGCGGATAGGCCAGATCCGATAGCTTGGTGGCGCTCTCCAGGCTGTTAAATGGGCTGTACCATATTTCGGTGCGCTGGGTGTCTCCTGCACCCGGCGGAAAGCCCCACTTAAGACCGATTTCGAATAGTTTGCTGTGGGTGGTTAGGTGAGTCACCGCCGGCGGCAAACCCACTTTGCCCGCCAGTAGCACTTCCATGCTGCTACCCCAAACCGAGGCCACGCCCAAGGCGTTTACGGCGCTGACACGGGCAATGTAGCGCCCGCTGTAGACACCTTCGACTTCGGAACCCAGGGTGCCGTTTGACGGCAATCTGATCCAGCTGCCGCTGTCCTTGCGCCATTCGACGTTGTAGGAAACGGCTCCCTTCGATGCATCCCAGCTGATGCGCATGGTGGTGACTGCAAGCCCTTGGGCAATGCTACTGCGGGCTTCGATCTGGATGTTTTCAGGGGGGCTCATTACGCCAGGCGGGATGATGCTGATCGGTTGTGGATCGATACGGGCGCCATTGTCGATGGCGTCGTATTTGCCCGGCTCATGCTGTACAGCCTTTATTTCAAACTGGTGCAGGCCCTGGGGCTCGATGGTTTGCACCCGAAAACGCATCACGGCCAGGTCGGCGCTTTCAACCGACCAGCTGCTTTGGGGCTGCGGCAGCTCTGAATAGTCAGCCAGCAGCGTAACCTCATGTCCGGCCACTGATTTGACGATCCGGCCCTCGGTCTTGCCACTGGGCAGGTTGAGGATCAGGCGGTCTTCAGGCTGGATCTGCACGGCAAGGTCGAGGGTAATCACCCGTTTGGTGGCTGCGCGAATTCGCCCGCCACTGACTCGCCCGGAAAACAGTTCGTCAGCGATGCTGATGATTTGCCCGGGCTCGACGTTGCGCCCTTCCATGCCGGTGGTAAAACCCACCGTCCAGCTCTCATATTGCTCGGTTTTCAGCAGCCACACACCGTGGCGCATGGCCTGACCCTGGGAGGTGCAGCCAAAGGCCGAGATATCTTTTTGGCGGTGGCCAAGGATGCCGATCAATTCTTCGTTGGTGACCGGTACCGGTTCGGTTTTGAAGTCGTTGGCCGGGTTGTCGTAGCTGACTTTGACCCGCGTGTGCCGGTCTGGCCAGGCCACGGCGCCATACTCAAATTCGCCGATGATATTGGAGCGGGTAAACACGTAGCCGTCTTCGTTGCCCGGGATATCAGCCACCATTGTGACCATCGAGCCATTCCAGCAGCTGCTGCCACGAAACACGCTCGCCAGATCGGACAGCAGTGCGTAGCCCTCAACCTGATCCTGAATGTAGACGTTGGTGGTCATGCGCGGCTCAAGCCCGCCCAGGCCATCCTTCACCATGACATCGCAATAGCGACCAATCTCGTACAGGGTCCACTTGTCGACCATATCCGGGGAGATGCGACGACCCAGGCCATAACGTCGATGCAATAACAGGTCATACCAAATCCAGGCCGGGTTGTTGGTGTACGCCTGTTTAAAGGTGCCATCCCAGCTGCTGTTGTAGGTGCGGGTTTCGGGGTCGTAGTTATTCGGTACCCGAATGATGCGCCCACGAGCGCGCAGGCTGAATTTGGGGATGTTCTGGAACTGCGAGGCGTCGAAGCGCAGCGCGCCCAGTGCCAGATTTGGGTAGCGCAGCTTGGCGTCGATCACCTCGGTCAGCGCCTTGATGCGCATGGTGTCGGCCCAGTTCACATCGTTGCGGTTGGCCGTCAACCGGCGCACACGCACCAGCGCCGAGGTAAAACCTTCGGGCAGGTCTACCCGGTGGCTGCGTTCGTACTCGGTGGTGCCTTTGTCCGCGAGGGTGGCATTGAGATAGGGCTGAAAACTGCCGCCATCCACTGACAGCTCGATGACGTAATCAATCCTGTACCCCACCTGGTCGCCGTTGGTTTTTACTTCCCAGATTTGTGGCCAGGCCAGACGGATGCGTACCGCCGACAACTGCGGATCGGTAATGGCCCGTGTCCAGGGTGCATCCGAGCGCAGTTCAACCGGGAAGCCCTGGGTGATCTCGTTTTCAATGGCCGGGAAGCCCGCGATGTGCTCTTGATCGACAGTGCCCGGGCTAAAGTCCCAACTCGCACCGGGGAAGTTTTCACCGCCGTCCGGCCCACGCATCGGCGTGCCGTCGAGCTTGACCGACTCCAGGCCATTGACCGGGCCGACGATTGGCCCTTCGCTGAGGAAGTACAGCAGGTTGGCATGGGAGATCGACAGCGCGCTGTCGGGGGCCTTGTAGGGCTGTCGTGGCTTGCTCTGGCCACCTTTGGCACCGGAAACGCGGGCAGCCTGATGCCGGCGCTTGCGTGTTGCGACGCGCGCCGTTGAGACTTTGCTCATGTCATGTCCTTACTGTTGATCTTCCGCGTAGATGCCCGCCGAGCCCAAGGCTCCGCCTATGTCGCGCTCGCCATACAGCAACGGCTTGCAGCGGCCTTGCGCAGTGGTGGTGACGGCTGAACCGAAGGCGTAGCTGGCTTTGTTACCCGAGTCTTCTTGCCCCAGCAGCCCAGCAGGAGACGGTGAGAGCATGGCCGCCACTCCGCCGATGGCCATACCGGCGCCAGCGGCTGCCAGGTAATACTGCTGAGTAATCACGCCGATCACGATCAGCGCGATACCGGCGATGGTCTGGAACAGACCCGCCTTGCGGCCCATGACAATCGGGGCAATGCGGATCGGTTCAGGACGCCCTGAGCGCATGTCCATTTCGTCCGCCGACAGATTCTGCTTGCCCCGGAACACGGCAAAGGTCAGGCCGCGCTCTTCCGACAGGCGCAGAAAGCGTTTGAAGCCGGGTATCGATACGCACAGCGCATGGATCGCCTCGGCGCAGGAATGCACCGCCAGCCGATGTTCACGGCCGAAGCGCGCACCCAGCACGCCGTAGAGCATGATCCTCACCACCAGCGGCTGGGCAGTGATCAGCGTATGGGCTGCCATCAGCTTTCCTCCGGCATTTTTTGATGCCGCAAAATCAACACGGTGTAGTCGGCCCACATACCACCGTATACGTCGCGGCTGGATTTCTTGTTGTAGCGGTGGTGCAGAAAGGTACGCGGCGCCGGGTGCAGATCGGGCACGCTGGCCAACAGGCCGTCACCCAGGTAGATCCCGGCATGGTTGGGCGCATTGGCATTAATCTGCATCAGGATCATGTCGCCCTTGCGCAGGTCGGCCACCGGACAGAACCCGGCCTCTTCGTAGTATTTCTCGTAGAGGCTTTCACCGGTTGTCCACCAGCCATCCCGGCGCGGGTAGTTGGGCAGTTCAATGCCGTACTCGCGGCTGTAGTAGTCGCGGCACAGGGCGTAGCAATCCAGCAGACCGTGGCCGTAATCCCGGCCAAGCAACGGTGCCTGATAGCCACAGGGCTTCAACTCGAATAGATCGCCCGAAGGCCAGCTGATAATTGCCCAGGGCTTTTCGTGCAGTTCGCAACTAACGCGATCGGCCATGCTCGGTTGCGCTGGGGTGTCGGGGTGGCTGTGGACGATGACGCGAATGGCGCCACGGTCTTCGGCGCCGGCCAGGTCTTCAGGGTTGATGATGAAGTGTTCACTGGGGGTACTGGCATCGTTGCGGCATGGCACGTATTTCTGGCGCCCGCCCTCGGCAATCACGACACCGCAGCATTCCCTTGGGAACTCGGCAGCGGCGTGAGCCTGGATCTGTTTGATCAGGGTTTTATTCATTGTTTACTCGCCCAAGGAAGTCGCCGGGGTGCCGCCAAACGGCAGTGGGTTGCCTTTTCCGTGGCGTATTTCGCAATCGCTGACCCGCCCGCCGCAGCGGTCGAGCGCAGGGTCTGACACCGGGTTGCCGTCCAGATCGAACATCCGCACACCGGTGTAGTTGCAGTCCTCCCCCCGGTACTCGCCCCACAAGCACCATTCACAGCGGCTCATCAGTTGCCCGCCGGGCAGCATCTGGCCTTTGATCGCGGTGGGCGATGCACATTCAAAGGTCACCTCTTCCCGGCTCAGGCTCAGCGCCTGGTTGATGTAGGAGATGTTCAGGCGTTCCATCGGGCTGGCTTCGGGGTTGCCGCCGGGGAAGTTCGCGGCGTCCAGGTACTTGGCGTAGGTTTCCCGCACCGTCAGGCGTACCCCGCTGAGCTGGTAGAAATTCAGGCACAGCGCCGTGATCACCCCATCGAGATTGCCCAGTTTGAGCATCGGGGTTGAGGTGTTGCCCTCCATGCCCCGGCCAAAGCCACTGACTTCAAACGGACGCGGCTCGTAGCGCTCGCCCTTCCAGATGATTGCGCCGGATTGTTGGTGCGCGTGATAGCGCAAGATGCCCATGCCCCGTGACTCGCCGTCCAGCTCCACCAGCTGGATCAGTGAGCCCGGTTCAAGTGTCTGGTCGTCTGCGGTGATCATGGTGACCTCAAGGGTTGAAGACTTGCTGAAAGGTGGTGCTCAGGGTGTATTTTTTGTTGCCCAGGGTTTGCAACTGCCAGCCGCCGCCGGTGATGAAGGCGCCCTGCTGCTCGAGCGGCGGCGTCCACAAAAAGTGCTGAGCGCCTTTGTGTCGCTTGAAGAAGTCACGAATCGGGATGATGTAGGCCGAGTTGCCGGTGAAGGACACCGCCCAACTGCCTGCGATGTTGTTGATGCCCACCGACAGGCGCTGGCTGTAGCCGTTGTTGTATTGCGAGGTCAGCACATTGGGCTGGTCGTCGCCCGCAGAACCCACCCGGGGTGACCAGGTAAATAATTCAGCCATTAGCCTCTCCGGTTACTGGGATCGAGCAGGCCGTTTTGGCCCTTTTCCTTGATGATGACGGCGCGGGCGACCTTGGGCATTTCGGCGCGAGCGGTGTCCAGCAAGGCACGGCCCATTGCTTCGTAGCCTTCGGTGGCGGTGACTGAGCCGCCGGAACCGTCGCTCTGGATATGCAGGTGAATTTGCGGCGCCGCTGACGGGCTGGCTGCCGCAGGCGACTGGCTCAACCCCGGGACCGAGAAGTTGTTGGACCTGCCGACATAACCGCCATCGGCATAACCCCGCTGGTTGAGCTGATCCAGGTACGAGCGCATGCCGGGTTGCTCCACCACTTCCTTGCGCAATACAAACTCGCCACCGTGCACCACTCCCTTGGGCTCGTACTTGCCGCCGTTGCCGGTGTAGCCGCCCTCCGAGAAGCCGGTGACCGCCGTGGCGGCGATCATGCCGACCGAGGCGTAACCCAGGCCGCGAATCAGCGAAGCCGCCGGTATGCCCATGATCGGCCCCAGCTCCAGGGCTTTGGCCGCTGCCACTTCGGTACTGACCATTGCCTGAGCAATCGCCGCTGCCTTACTGGCCAGGAACAGCACCTTGTAGGCCGTGGAGCCCTCCCCGGCCATTTGTTTCATCATGTCGGCGGCGTTGCTGGTCAGGTCGGCAAACACCGCGATGGAGCCGAGTTTGTAAGCGTCCTGGATCGACTCGAGCTTTTTGTTGTTCTCTTCGTTGATCTCAACCTTGCGGTCCAGATACTGCTGTTCGCTGATCAGCTTCTGATCGAACAGCTCTTGTTGGCGCTGCAGTTCTTTTTCGTGCCATTTGGCCAGGGCCTTGTCAGCTTCTGCAGCCTTGATCAGCTCACCACCCGGCCCACCGACAGAAGCGTCCAGACCGGTGAATGTCGGAGATGTGTTTTTGCCAACCGATGCTTTGGAGATGGCATCAGCACCATCCCGGTACTGATCAGAGGTCAAACCACCCTGGGCCTTGAGCTTGGCCAACTCGGCAAAACGCTTGCGGGTGGTGGCCAGCAAGCTGTCTTCCTGACGCTGTACATCGCTCATCAGGTCTTTGTAGGACTTCTGCGTATTAAGGTTGTCCAGCGCGATGGCAGCGCGTTGCAGGTCGACCTTTTTGGCCGCATCCAGCTTGCTCAGGGTGCCTTTGGTGATCTCAAACTCGATCTTGGCCAGCTCGGTTTTGGTCGCGTGAACATCGGCCTGTTCGTTGAGCGTGCGCAGGGTGCGGCTGTAGTTTTCGTCCAGTTGTTTGGCTTGCCGGGCGACATCTTCTGCGGCCTGTTTGGCCTTGCGTGCAGCTTCTTCCTGAGACTTTTTCGCCTGTTCGCTGGCGTCAGCCACTTTGGCCGCTGCCTGTGCCTGACTCAGTAGCGCAAGCCCTTCCGGGGTTTGTGCCAGCCCCTGCTTGGCGCCCAACCGGTTAATTTCGCCCAGTTCGGTGGGGTCTTTCAGTTTCTCGGTTTTTTCCTTGAGGGCATCGATGCGTTTCATCCACGCATCGGTGGTGGCGGCATCGGGCGGTTTGATCTTGCTCAAGCCCGCACCAAGACCTTCAGCGGCACCCTGGGCATTGTTCATCACCAGGGTCAACGCCGACATTTGCGTGCCAGCGGCGTAAATCTTGTCGATGTTGGTCTGGTATTCACCCGCCAGCGCTTGCAGTTTGCTGGTCAGCTCGGTGGTGGGTTTGATGTTCTGGACAAGGTTCTGTGTGGCCGAATCAATATCGATCCCGCCCTGGATACCCCGGCGAAAATTGCCCGACGCGGCTGCCCGCTGATACTGGTTGGCCTGAAAGTTTTTACCACCCGAGTAGTTGCCTGTGGGGCCTTGGGCAATGGCCTGCATATCTTTGAGGATTTCCGCTGCGCGCTTTTTAGCCTCGGCTTGCTCCTGGGTCAGCTTCTCAAGGATGGGGCGCCGTTGTGCGGCGCCGAGCGCTTCCCACTCCTTGCGCAGTTCCTCGATCGGGCGTTTCAGGTCGACAGCGGCATCACCGGCTTTTTCCGCATTGTCACGAAACAGCAAAAAGCTCGCGGCCACGGTGCCGGCCACCATCGCCAAACCGGCAGGACCGCCCAATATGCCCAACAGCCCACGGCCAGCACGGCCCACCAGCGCAGTGGCCGCATTGTTCGCGGCCTGTGCCTGTGTCTGCGCCATTGTCGCTTGCTGATCGGCCAGCCGCGCCAGGCGCAAACGGCCCAGTGCAGCGGTGTGAGCATCGGTGAAGCGGGCCGCGGTGACCTCTGCCTCGGCGGCAAACACGTTGGCCGCTGTACGCCGTGCCGCAGCGGTTGCAACGTCCAGTTGTGCCCGGGCCTGGCCGATAGCGGCGGCGTTGGTCGCCCGCCAGGCACCGGCCTGCGCCAGCAGCATTTTTGAAAGCTGCCCAACCTTCAACCCCGCGTATGCAGCACCCAGCGTTATCACCGTGGCTGACAGGCCGTCCATGTTGTCAGCGACAAACACGATTGCCTCCGACAACGCCCGGGTACTGCCGGTTGAGCTGTCGGCACCGCCCACCCATGCCTGAAAAGCGTTGTTGAGTACCTGCATCGAACCGCTGACGGTCGGTGGAAGCTGTTTGTACTCTTCGCGCAGCTTGCCCAGTTGCCCGATCAGCGCTGAAACCAGCTTGTCAGTGGTCAGCAGGCCGCCATCGGCCATCGCCTTAAGCGCGCCAGTGGTGACGCCCATGCCATCTGCCAGCGCCACCATTGCACGGCCACCGCTCTGGCTAACGCTGTTGAAGTCTTGCCCACGCAACACGCCTTTGGCGAGCGCCTGGCTGAGCTGGGTAGTGACCGAAGTGACTTCTTCAGCGCTGGAGCCCGACAGTTGAAAGCTGGTGGCCAGCGCCTCGGTAAATTGCACCGACTCTTTGGTGGAGTAGCCGTATTCCTTCAGTGACCGGGAGGAACGGGTAAACAGGTTGGCGTTGTCCGCAAATGAGGTGGTGGTGCGCTGGCTGATGTCGAACAGTGACTTCTGGGCAAACTGAAACTCTTCAGTGCTTGAGGTCGCCAGCTTGAGGCGGGCATTGATCGAGTTCCAGGCGTCAGCCTGGTGCACCAGATTGCCGACAGCCAAAGCCCCCACCATGACCGAGGCGTAATTGCTGACCGAGCGGGTGAGTGATGACACCGCCGAGTTTTGCGCGGCAATAGAAGCCTGCTGCGAGCGCCAGCCATCTGCGGCCTGCCGGTTTCCGCTGGTAATTGTCCGAAAATAGCTTTGGCCCATACGCCCGGCGCGGGCCATTTCGCGCTGGTAAGCGCCGGTTTCTGCCGAGACGCTGACAATCAGCTTGCGAAGGGTTTGGCCTGCCATGCTTTTCTCCGGGAATTAAAAAACCCGCCGGAGCGGGTCAGTTTGTTTTGATCTTCGGCCAAGCCTTAACACTCTCAGGCATCACTCATACCCTGCAGGTATGCCCTGAAAGACGCCTCCCCTTCAGCCGCTTCCAGCTCTTCATCCACTGGCAGCACCTTTTCAGGTGCCCACTGCGGCATCATGTCGGAGGTGGTCACTTTCGCGCCTTGGGCCTGGAGCGTGGATGCCGCAATGATCGATGCCTGAATATCCCCGCGAATATCGCCAATCGGTGACTGCCTGTCGTAGGCCATCCATAGCATCAGTTCTTCTGCGCTCATTTGTTCGCGCAGGTCGTGCAAGGTCATTCCCAGGCGGAGAGCCAGCGCCAGCATAAAGGCCAGCGCCGGTTCCGCCGTCAGGCGTTTCCCGCTGCGTCCACCGGGTCGGGGGTGTCTTCGTTCAGGCCGACGCCGCTCAGTTCAAAGACCCTGGCGGATAGCCGGTCATGCACGGGGCTGAATGCCTCGGCCACTTCGTCTACGTCCTCATCGCAGAAAACCCGCTGTTGGTTTTCATCGAACAAGGTGCGCACCAATACAAAGGCGTAGAGCAAGTTGGCATTGACCTCCACTTGAGGCTCAGGCGGTGACTCTTCGCCTTCGGCCGCTTCCACCACATGAGCACTGAGCCCCGCCTCAACACGGGCAGCAGACACCAACTCAGCGGCGCGGCGACGGTACTCCACCCAGTCGCCGGCACTCAGTGCCCGGACGGTCACAAGCGCGCCGCCCCACTCTGCCACCGCTACGGTTTCGTGTTTGAAGTTGCGCAACGGATCGAGTGCAAACGCACGAAGGCCGCTTTCTGCGGCTTTTACCCGGGCCATTACGCTTTCACCGGCACATTGAAGGAAACCGCACCGGTGATACGGACGTTAAAGGTGCCGTTTACGGTGCCGTTGGGGGCGGCGTCCCAGGTGAACTGGGTGACCAGCCCCAAAAAGTCCGAAGAGGTGCCGTCTTTAAACCCGGTGCTGAAAGCCCGTGGTTCGCCATCGTCACGGGCAGTACGCAGCACGGTTTGTGCCTCATCGTCGGCCTTCCAGTTGCCGGACATGGTGAAGGTGCCGTTATCTGCAAGGCCGGTAGTGAATTCCTTGGCTTCGCTGGACAGGGTAGAAACTTCGATTTCGTCCGACTGCCCGCCCTGGAACTGCGGCTGCTTGATGGTGACCGAAAGGTCTGCCCACAGCAGCGCGGGGTCTTTGGGATCAAGGGTGGTGAGTTTGGAAACCTTGAGCTTGGTGCCCTGGGTTTTGACGAACTTGGCTTTGGTTGGGGTTTGAGCGGCCATGTGGCCTCCTATCAAGGTTGCAGGGTGTATTCCCAGCTCACGCTGAAAAGTTCGGTGTCGTCTTCAAAGGCGTCCGGTAGCCGGTCTGCACTGCCGGTGGTGAAGTCTTCGCCGTCATTGGTCATGGCGGTAAAGACTTGCCGGGCAAGGGTCAGGGCTTTGAAGTGACTGGCGCCCCAGGCGTCCACCTGAATACTCAGGTCGCTGGAGCCGTCCCACCCGGTGAGGGTGAATCCGGCGCCTTCGCTGACGGTTTGCAGGATCAAACGGGGCAAGGCCGCGCCCTCGGGGGCAACGCCGAAGTACACGCGCCCGTCGACCAGAGGCGAGAGCCTGTCGATAAGTGAGTTTTCGATCATGGGGTTACCCGGTGATGGCGCTATCAATGCCTTGGGCCAGTTTGTCGATAACGGCCTTTTCGATTTGCGGCAGGCTGCTGTCCCACGCGGGGCGCATAAACGGCGCGGCTGCATGCTTGGACGTTCCAAACTCAACAAACCACCAGTAGTAAGGCGCGTCGTAAACGGTCTTGGTACTGCGTCTTTTCTTGCCCCGGGATTTGATGGCCTTGGTGGATTTGCCTTTGGGCTTTTTGACCCGTATGCCCGCCGTGGCACCGGTTGGGGTTTCCGATTGTTTGAGACGGGTGGCTGTGATGTTTTTCTTCAGCCGGCCGGTTCGCACAGGCGCCAGGGCCCGGGCTCTGTCTCGGGCGACCCGGGCGCCCCGGGCGCCCGCCATTACGGCATCACGCGCCACCTTGTTGCCCGTGGCCCGGGACAAGCGCTCAAAATCCGCCTGCAATTCCCCAAGCCCCAGGATGCTGACCGAGCCGTTACTCATTGGGTTTCACCGTTTTGCACATGAGTTTGAGCATGTCCCGCTGGTTGGTCGGCAGCGGTGCAATGACTTCGTAGGTGATTCCGTCATGCACCAGGCGCTGACCGGCCACCACGTCCTTGCGGTAACGAATGTTTATTTCGGCGTTGATCTGCGCCTGCATCTGCGACGCTGCCTCATACATCCGCCCGGACGGGGCCTTGATTTCAGCCCAGACCTTGCCGATATCGGCCCAGCCTTTGACGGGCTGGTTGAGTTCGTCCTTGGTTTCAGTGAGGCCGCGCAGCATGCACATGTGTCGCAGTGGACCGGCTCTCATAAATTCACCCAGCGGTGGGGATTCCACAGCGCGTTGGTGGCCATTGGCAGTTCAATAGCTGACATACCCATCGCCACGGTTTCGCGGTTAGCGTACCAGTGGCCAATCAGCAACAAGGCGCCCTGTAAAATGCTTTTGCTAAGCGCGATCGCATTGCCCGGCGGGTCGGGCAGCGCGTGTGCGGGGTCGATCAGGGTACGGTTGGTCCAGCCTTCAAAGGCGCTAAGTGCCGCATCGGTGTAACCCTGAATCAACAGGTCTTCGTCATCGTGAAACACCCGCAGTTGCTGCTTCACGAGGCTCAGTGCAATCAAGGCTTGGCCTTGGTTTTGCGCTCGGTTTTTGAGCCCTCAACCAACGTGGCGATTTTCAAGTGGTCGACTGCCACCAACGCACAACGTTCGGAGACTTCCTGTTCACCGATTTCAATTTGAATGACGTGATTGCCACCCTCCGCAAAGGGGAATGGCTTGGTGACCAATATCGTAGGCATGGCGATCTCCAGAGGCACGGGCGCCCGCAGGCGCCCTGCCCGTTACTCCGCGCTGAGGGTGAGGATTTTGACTGCCTGGGAGTCAACCAACATGCCGCCGACACGCTTGGTGGTGTAGAAACCCACATAAGGTTTGTTGGTGTACGGGTCGCGCAGTACCCGGGTGCCAATGCGGTCGACGATGGTGTACGCACGCTTGAAGTCGCCAAAGGCGATGGCGTTGGCATCGGCCGCTACATCGGGCATGTCTTCGTTTTCGGTGATGCCGTAACCCAGCAGCACGGACGGTGCACCGGCTTCCAGCCCCGGGCGCCACAGGTAGTTGCCTTCCTTGTCCTTGAGTTTGCGCATATAGGCGACGGTGAGGTTGCCCATCATCCAGGTGCCGTTGGCGCGGTAGCCCGCCTTCAAGGCGTGGATCAGATCAATAAGGTTGTCGCCGGTAATTTGGCCAGCGGCGCCAGTGATGATCTTTTGCAGCACGCCAAACTCGCGCTCGGCATCGTTTTTCGTATCGAGGGTGTAGGCCAGCAAGCCTTTCGGTTTGTTGGTGCCGTTGCCAAGCAAAAAAGCGTTGCCCTCTTTTTCGGAAAACTCGCGGGCCACCTCATCGTTCAGCCAACCTTCAGCGTTGAAGAACAAATCGTCGAGGCTGGTTTGGGTGGCTTGCGGGTTGGCGTAAATTTCGCCCATAAAGGCAGAAATTTGACCCAGGGTCGGGGTGTCGGTTTTTGGTCGCTCGGCCGTTTCACCCACCCAGCCCGAACCGGCGCCGCCGAGGTTCACCAGGCGCTTGTAGTCCGGGGTGCCCACGGTGATCTGGTTGCACACCTGGCGCATCGGCGAGGTTTCGCGCAGCAGTTCAATGATGCTGCGGTCTAGGTCTTCGGGAACGGCGTAGCCGCCATCCGACTCGACGCCAATTTGCAGCGCCTTGGCTTGCAGTTCGCCAAGCCCGGTGTCGATGCCCTTGCGCACAAACTGCAAAAACGCCGCTTTGTGTTCGCTGGCGGCCTTGGTGCCGCTGCCGTCCGGGCGCTTGATGGCGATCAGCTCTTTCTCAAGCGAGGATTTCAGGGCATCCAGCTCGCCCAGTTTCTCGTTGAGGGTATCGACCTGCCCGGACAGTTTGCCCTTCTCTTCCTCCAGGCCGTCGATACGCTTGTCGTTGGTCTTTTTGAATTCGTCGAACTTCTTGCCCAGGGCTTCGGCAACGTCTTCAATGTCTCTCTTTTCAACAGCCATGAGAGGCTCCTTAAATGCGGGTCAAAAGTGATTTGAGGGATTGCATTGCGTCGTCAACACCCGCCTCTCGCGGTGATACTGCGCTGTAGCCTTTGGCCATAAAGGCCTTGGCCTGGGAGCCCGAAAACCCTACCTCTCGCAGGGCGCGCTCCACTTTGCTGGGCGGCGGTGTTTCGCCACGGGCTAGCAGAGATTTCACATCGGTGATCCGGGCTTCATCGTTGGCCGGAAAGGTGACCAGGGAGACTTCCCAGAGATCGATGGCTTTCAGGATCCAGACGCCCTTTTCCTTGTCGTATTCGTAGTCATCGAGCATGTAGCCGATGGACATGCCGGTCAGGCTGCCCGCCTTCATATGAGCGTGGGCGCGCTTGGCCAGCGGGTCGGCGTCGATCAGCAAGCGGCCTTTGACGTACAGGCCCACATCGTCTTCGCGCATCTCGGTGTAGATGCCGATAGGCTCGCTCATGTTGTGTTGCCAGAGCATGGCTGGCAGACGACCTTTGGTTGTCCACTTCTCCAGGGTGGTGGCGAAGGCGCCGCGCACCACTAGATCGCTGTAGCTGTCTTCAACGCCGAACACGGAGCCGTAGCCTTCAAACTCGCCGCTGTCGCTGACCGATTTGATGGTCAGGGGCAGATCAAGCCGTTGTTTCGTCTGCATCGGGCGACTCCGGTTTGGTGGTCATGTTCATGGGGGTCAGGTAGATGTCGCCGCCCTCGCGGGGGTTTTCGTCTTCCAGCTCGCGGCAATCGTTGGGGCTCAAAATCCCCCACTGGATGCCCTTGCCGTAGGACTCGTAGCGGCCTTTGAGATCGCCGCGCATCAGGGCACCGGCGTTGAATTTGGCGTAATGGGTCAGGCGGTCGGTTTCATTGAGTAAACCCACTTGAATGCGGTGCTCGATGCGGGTCATCAGCGGCACCAGGGAGTAGTTCACAAAGCTCATGCCCATATGCTCGATGTTGTTGAGGGTCATTTTTTCCATGCTGGCCACCAGATGTGGCGGCACACGGAACAGGCCGCAGATTTGCGCCTCGCTCATCTTTTTTGATTCGATGAACTGGGTGTCCTGGGCGTTAAGGCTGATAGGTTTCCAGTCCAGGCCCATTTCCAGAATCATCGGTTTGTAGGCGTTGGCCACGCCCATGTGCTCGCCCTGGAACTCGGCTTTGAGTCGGGCAAAGGCTTCATCGGTCAGGGTTTGCTCGGTCTGCAGCACGCCGCTGGTGACAGCGCCGTTGGTAAACAGCTTGGCAGCGTGGGTGTCCATCGCCTGGCCAAGACCCAGGGCTTGCCGTGCGTAGGCGATGGGGTTCAAGCCATTCAGCCCGTCAAGGGTGAACAGCCGCACATGCCAGATTTCGTCTTGTGTCAGCACCCGCTGACCGGTTTTGAAGTTGACGGTGTATTCCACCGTCCAGTCGTCTTTGAGCTTGGGCGTCACGATGTCGGGGTTCAGCGGCAGCAGCTCGACCACGTTGCCCAGCGCCATCACCTTGTAGGCGAAGAAGTTGCCGCGCAGACACAAGCACGCCACCAGCATTTCCCAGAACTCTTGGGAGGTCATAAAGCTGTTGGGCGCCATTGTCAGCAGCGGATACAGCCGGTGCGAAGTGGCTGGCAGGCGAACCTTGCCGGTTTGCTTCAACAGACGGCACGGCAACATGCCGATGGACTCGGACAACACCCTGATGCAGTTGAATACGACCAGCTGCTGCAGCGCGCTGCTGGTGGTTACACGCTGCCCGGCATGGGTTTCGTAGCCTGCGCCCAGGGCTTGGGCCAGTTTCTCTGACGTGTCGATGGCCTGGGGATCGCCCTTGGCGCCAAAGAGCCGGCCAATCCGCTTGAATAGCCCCATTAGAGTTTCCTGATTCCGTGTTTGGTGAGGTGGCCAGAGAGGGTTTCCTCCGGATGAAGGTTTGCCAGCACCCGCCCTATGGACATGATCAGCGCCACGGCGCCGTCGATTTTGTTGTCGTCGCCCTGCTTGATCGGGCGCACTACGTCATCGTTGCCGGGCATGTGTTTGCCGATCACGTTGGCGATGCACCAGGTCATGATCGGATTGCCGTCATGGTGGAAGCGGCCCGACTCAATTGCTGCTTCCAGCTCTTTCATCGGGTCGGACATGTTGGTGTAGTTCTGGGTAATGGTGACCGGGTTGAAACCCTCGTCATCCAGGTCATGGCTGAGGCCCGTCGCACCGTGCGGGTCGATGGGGCACCAGCGCACGGGGGCGATGTGGTTGGCCTCTTTGGCCTCGTCGAGAATCTCGCGGTAATCGATCTCGGCGCCGTCTGTGGTTTGCAGATGGCCTGAGTTGATCCACGCCTGAAAGCGTTCCGACATGCGTTTGTTGTCGGTGTTGTAGGCGGTGTCTTCAGGCACCCAGAAGTGCGGCGCGATGCAGTAGTAATGCACCCGGCCGTCGATAACTCGCCAGAACAGCCGCGCCATTGAGTTCATATCGAGTTTGCGCGCGAGGTCGAAACCCAGAATGCATTCCTGCCCGGCGAACTGCTCCTGGGTGAGCGTGGTGTCTTCACAGGTACGCCAGCTTTCGACGTTGTAGAAGCCGGTTTTTGCACTCACCCAAAGGTTGAGGTGCTTGGTTTTGAACGTGTTGGTGAAGCGGGTCGAGCGTATGGCCCGCGCTTGCTGGCTTTCCAGATACTCCTGAAACACCGATACCCCGTGGTTGGGGTTGGCCTTGGCCAGCATCTTCGGGTCGGTCCAGTCGTCGCCCTCGTCCAGGGTCCAGATCCAGCCGAACAGCTCTTCATCCGGTACCGTGCCTTCGAGCATTTCGATGACTTGGCGTCGCTTGTCGTAGCAAGGCCCTTCAATGTCGGCACCGGCCGTGGTGATGATGAACATCAGCGGCTGGCGACGGGAGCCCATGCCGGTGAGCATGGTGTCGTACTGGGCTGAGGTCGGGTGTTCGTGGTATTCGTCGACGATGGCGCAGCTTGGTGATGCGCCGTCGCCGGGGTTGCCGATCAGCGGCTCAAAGCGGCTGAAGTCGGACGGGATGTTCATGTTTGAGGCGTTGACCTCAATCCCCGCCGCCTCGACCAGCATCGGTGACTTGGTGATCATCAGCTTGGCCGGACGAAACACCTCCCACGCCTGCTTCTCGGTGGTCGCACCGGCGTAGACCTCGGCGCCGTATTCGCCATCAGCCACAAACATACTGATGCCTACACCGCCCGCCACCACGGACTTGCCGTTTTTCCGCGGCACTTCCCAGTAGCTTTCTCGAAAGCGCCGGTGCCCGCCCTTCTTCTTGACCCAGCCGAAGGTCACGGCCAGGCCGAACAACTGCCACGGCTCCAGGGTGATGAGTTGGCGTTTGAATGCCCACTCCCCTTTTGTGTGCGGCAGTAGCTGGATCAGCTTGAGCTTTTTCTCGGCTTTGGCCGGGTCGAACTTGAAGCGAAAGGTGCGCTTGCGGCTGTTGGCCAGGTCATCGAAGTGACGTTGCACCGCCTGATGAATGTACCGGCACGCCGGCACCTTGCCACGCAAAACAGAGCGCCCCCACACCATCGCCTTGTCGACGTTGGCGTGCAGGACTTTGCTCATTAGGTACTCAGTAGTTTGGCGAATTCGTTGGTTGAGGTGTGTTTGTTACCGCCGATGATACGGCTGCGGCTTGATGGGTCGAGGCCGAGCAAGGAACCGAAGGTCACCAGTTGGCGCATGGATTCGTTCGCGGCGGTAAGTGCAGGGTTTTTCATCGGGCTGCCCTGGGCGGATTCGACGACGATGCCGAATTGCTGGACGGCCTCTTCAGCCATCCGCCACTTGTCGTAGGCGGTGCAGAACGCTTCGACGTTGTGTAAATCCGTCAGCGCAACAACATGTTCGCGCAATAATTCAGGGATCAGCATTCGCCACATCGTGGCGGCGCGTGCGCTTAACCACTCGGGCGGATCAATATTGGTCACCGTCGAGAACTGCGGTTCACAGGTGTTTAAAGCCCGCTTACCGGGGTTCCCGGCGAGTTTCTTCTGGGCCGTGGGCTTGGGTTTTCGACCACGGCCAGCGACCGTGGCGGTGCCCCCCATAGCGCAACTCCTGATTTTTTAATTTCGCGGGCGAACAAAACCTCTTGAGGGCGCGGTCTAGGAGAAAAGAGCCCCAAAGTTTTGACCTCCCCCCTCCCTATGGAGGCGAATGATTCTTATTTGTGTATTTTTAATTGAAAAATCAGCCATTTTCTGCACCAGAACGCCTGGAGTTGCCAAATCCACCGTCATCTGTGGCCGTCTTGGTGGAGTGGCAAGGCCCGCAGAGCCCCTGCCAGTTGGATCGCTGCCAGAACAACGCCATATCACCCTTGTGCGGGACGATGTGGTCAACATTCGTGGCAGCAACAACCAGATCGCGGGCCGAACAGTGGCAACACAGCGGATGCTTGGCCAAGTAGCCTGCCCGGGCCTGCTGCCACTTGTAGTTGTAGCCACGCGCCGAGCTGGATTCGCGGGGCTTCTCGCGAGTGAAGCTCTTGAGCAGGTGCAGGTGATCGTCGCAGTAGCGAGGGTTGCGCGTGAGCCTGTTACAGCCTTGGGCGTTACAGGGCTTCTGAGGACGTAGCGCCATGATTAAGTACCTGGTGGATGGATCAGTCAGAGCGCCGTGGCAGCTTGAAGTCAGCGAAGCGGTCAGCCAGGTTGGCGATCTTCTTCACCCCCAGGAAACCAATCCATATCCCTGCCGGTGTGGCCAGACTGGAAGGCAGACCGAAGTACTCCAGCACGGAGATCAGACTGATCGTCAGCAGCGTGCAGATGGTTGCCTCAAGCAGCGCCTGCCGCCGGGTACCGCCGCCATACACAATGCGCAGCATCGCCATTACAAAGGACAGTGAGCCAGCATATATCGTCGGGGAGTGCTGACTCAGCCACGCGAGTACGATCACCCAGGTGTCTGGTTTGTCAGGCATATGAGGCATCCGGTGTCCTCCCGAGTTGGGAGCTGAATTGGTTCGGCCCTGACAGCACTCCCAGCTTGACGCGATGGGGTGGCGGGGCCGAAAACTAAAAAGCCCCGGCAAATGCCGAGGCTTGTAGATAGGGAACAAAAAACCCGGCTCATCGGCCGTGTTTTGAAGGCGTCTCGCTGCGTTCACAGCAATTCACGCTGCTATGAAAACAGATCTATTCCGCGCGGAAAATAGATTTCTTTTCCTATAATATTGCTTTTACGTAATGCTGTGATTCAGCCAGCTTGATCGTGGAGAAAAAGACACTACGCTTATATCGACTTTTACACTTTATCAAAAATGGCGATAAATATGCATATGGCAAACGTCCCTAGCACACTCTACAAATACGTAACACCAGAAAGAATTGACATCTTAAACAACCTCAATATCAGATTTACGCAGCCATCGGCGCTCAACGACCCATTCGAGTTCAACTTGTCATTTCGAGAATTAATATCTAGCACACAATTACACGATCATTTTTCAAACATAGGAGTAGAACAAACATTCCAAAACATACTGAATAAAATGACAGCTGACGAAAAAGCAATTATCAACTCGCTGCCAAGTGAACAACTTACAACATTGAAAAACGATTTAGCCAATAACTTCTTCAGCCTCAGCAACATCGAAAAATTAAACAACACACACATAAGCCCCAACACGGCCAGAGTCAAAAACGAGTTATATTCCGGACTTGATACAACTATAGGCGTACTCAGCCTCACACCCAACTGCTCCAGTCCGTCTATGTGGGCTAACTATGCGGACAATTCAAAAGGCTTTGTTATTGGATTTGATACGCAAAATATTTTTTTCAACAGGCGCCGCTCCAAATCAGATGAATTCTATCATTTGCGTAAAGTCATCTACGATGATATTCCTCCAGCTGAAAACCTGTCAGAAATGAATGGCAACCTATTGATATTAAAAAATAAATGCTGGGATTATGAGGACGAATGGCGCATGTTACTGCCGCTTAACACCGCAAACACTGAATTTAATACTGACGAAGGAAACAAAATATCTTTGTTTAATTACCCGGCCACTGCTATATCCCATATTATCTTCGGAATGAACGCAACAAAATCAACAATAGAAAACATAACCAAAGCCATAACCAACATAAACCCCAACTCTCAAATCAAGATCTTCAAAGCAACCAAAGGAGCTACAACTTTTGAAATAACTCCTATATAGCATTTCACCACCCAATGAAATGCCACTGAAAGTGGCATTCCTGACTAGACTCATGCATTGGCTTTAGCAGTCATGAACATTACCTTTTTTCACTTACAGCACAATCAACCCATGCTGCACCCGCGCGAGCCAACTCTCTAGTCTTTCCTTCACTCAAGCCATAGTGTTTACCTACTCGCACCATTGGCCACTTGGCACCATAATACAGCCATATGACATCACCCATTTGTTGATCCCGAACTGATAATTTGGCAACAGCCTCATCGATAGCAAGAGCCCAGTCATCAGTGATGCAATAACCCTTAGCCGCAGCAGGTTGCGGTATTGACTGTTGCATCAGCGCAAAGGAAGGCGAAACGTATTTCGGAATCCCTGCACCATCCATACGCCACCACCCCCACTGCTCAAGTAAATACTCGGTATCCCCCAAAGGGCGACCTGCAGGCTTCCTGATCATCATGCTTTTTAACACCTTGTATTGTTTGAACCGACCTTCACCGGTCGTGAAGGTCGTGTTGTTGGCTCGTCAAAACCTGATACTCATTGGCTATCATCAGGTTTTGAAACCTCGCCTATGGTTGTTTTCTGAATAGCGCTGCAAGCCACACCGTTAGCGGCCTGCAGCGTATTACCGGATTCTCCGAATCTAACGCCTGTCTGCCCGTGAATCAGGCTGAAACCCTTCTCGTCTAGATGGGCGTGCCACTTCTCCAGCGCGTCACGCTTGCGATTCATCACGTCCGACTGGATGTACACCTTCACGTTGTGACCCATCGCGTGGTTGATCAGCAGTTCACCGATCAAGTGGTCGATGCCGAGGATTGCCCAGCCCGTGCGAGCCAACTTGCGCAGGTCGTGACTGGTCCACTCGCCCTTGCCCAACCGGGTGAACACGGCACTGGCCTGCCCTTCGCTCAGCGCCTTGCCATTGCGCGCCGGGAACAGGTACTGGCCGTCATAGCCGCGGGCGGTTTGTGTGTGGCGGTACCGGATCAACAGGGCACGCACCTGGTCGGTCAGTGGCAGGTGATGCTCCACGCCGGTCTTGGTGTGTTCAGCTGGAATGAACCACTCACGTTCGGCCAAGCTGATATGCGGCCAGCGCGCTTGCCGGGTCTCCCCGATTCGCGTGCCGTGACACAACATCATCAAGGCCTGCATGGCGTCAGCCGGTTCGCTGTCCATGACCTGCTCCAGCTCGGCCAGCAGATCCTGTAGTTGCACACCACGCAGGCGCGACGGCTTGATCCCGACCTTAGCTTTGGAGAAGTCGCTGAACTTGATACCCGCCATCGGGTTGGACGATATCCAACCCAACTTCAACGCCTGCCGGAATGCCAGGGCCAGCAACTGGAACGCCAGACGCACGTAATCGATTGAGAGGGCTTCCTGCAGGGGCCACATGAACAGGGTATCGAGCGTGGCCTTGTTGACCTCCACCAGCGGCAGATCACCCAGGCGCGGTAGCAGGTGACACTTCATGGCCGAAGCGCCAGTGCTCTTACGCTTGACAGACAGGCTGCGGTCTAGAGCCATGCGACCGGCGTACCAGTTGAGCAGCTCGCCCGTGGTAGCCCACTGGGAAATGGTCGCGCCCGTATCAGCCGATACTCGCAGGCGCACGGCCGGCAGCGCGGCCAGCACCTGCTTAGAGCTCAAGTCCGGGAAGGCGCCGATGCGGTGCCAGCGGCGTTTGTTGAGCAAGTACCAGGAGCCACGCGTACGGTTTTTGGAAAAGCGAAAGTGCAGCGCCGGGTGACCGGCATCGCGCAGATCGCGTACATGCTCGAGCTTGGCATTGCGACCAATCTCGGCGTCGGACAGCTTCACGGTCAGGGTTTTGATTTTGGTGTTCATTGCCCCGCTCCCACCGGTGATTGCAGGTCCACCACTTCAAAGGTGCTGGGCCACATCAGCCCGCCGAAGTACTTTGCCGCGCTTTCGTGCTCAAAAAGGGCCACGGCCCGGTCGGGCTTGTGGCTCAAGTCGAGCTTGTACGAGCAGCAGTGAACGGCCCAGCGGTAGGCGCTCGGTTCCACCGGGGCCAGGTGAGGGTTAGGCATGTGCAGCACCTCCCGAACGCATGGCCCGCAGTGCCGCCAGCGCCTTGTTGCCCACTTCGGGCGCGCTGCGTTCAATGGCCCGGGTCGGCAAAGCCAGCGGCATTTTCTGCAACGGCAGGCCCGCCAGAATGCGGCGTACGGTGATCGTGTAGTTGCGCTCAAACAGCTTGATGCTCAGGTCGTGGGACAGCCGGTTGAGGTTTTCAAACCCGCACTCTTTGGCCGTATGCCACACCGCGTCATGGGTCCATTTGGCCTGGCCGGCCATCGACGGATGCGCGTTACGGCAAGCCTCGCGATGGGCCGCAGCCAACCTCGGCAGGCCGAGCATTTCCGCTGTCGGCGTACACCAGCCGATAAACACGCCCACGTTCGGCACAAAGTCCTTGGCGGCTTGGCGTGCCTGCATCAGGCCGAAGCGCAGTTGCTCGGTGCTGCAGATCCCCGCCTCAAGAAAACCGCGCATCCACTGCTGCTTGGCGGCCTTGTACGTCGCCATATCTGGCCATGCTTGCTTCCATGCCGGGAAAATCGATCGCAGTTCGCGGAACAGGCCGTTGATGACCTTGGCCGTGGCCTGGGACCGCTCGGCGGCGGGCAGGATGTTTTCGCTTTCACCGGCAGCGATGAACTGGCCGGTCTGCACCTTGGCCCACAGGCCGGTGGCGATTACTGACACTTGATTCATTGGGTGGCCTCCTGATGCAGCCAGTCGGTGTTTTCATCGTCAAAGGGTTCGTCAGAACGGGGCTTGCCCGGGAAGCGGCTGACGTTGGTTCCGGCAGTCTTGACCTGATCACGCTGCACCCACTTGACCAGCATGCTCACCCACTCGGCCTGAGTGTTAATCACACCCTTCGGCTCGTAGTGGCAGGTGAACAGGGCAATCACCGCTGGAGTGAACAGAGCGCCAGACAGGCCAACGTGAACGGCATAGGTTTTTAGGGTTTCTGGATCTGGCAACCAGTCCAGGGTCATGGCGACCATTTCGCGAGGGTCGAACGTCTCGTGCGCGTTGGGTGGGTTTACTCCCTTACATTCCCCTTCCCTTCCGGGGGTGAGGGCTCGTCTAGGCTCTGGCGGTTCCTCGGCGAGGGCTCGTCGAGCATTCTCCGAGTCAGCGTCGATAGTCAGTCGATATGCAGGGTGCTTGATCGTCGGTCGGTCGATCTTTTGATGCTTCCAGCCGTTGACGTGCAGGTACTCTTTACCCGACACCTCGTAGAGGTCGATCAGCCCATTCGTTGACAGCTCGGCGAGCAGTTCACCGACCTTCGCCGAGGTGATGTCGTCGCCTGGGAACACCAGTGCTTTCAGGGTCTTGGCTGACATCGGGTGGTTGCCCGCGTCGTCGCAGAAATTCCACACGCCGATAAACAACAGGCGCGCCAAAGGGCTGCATTCCATGACCTGTTCACTGGTCCAGAACTCGGGTTTGATCGTGCGGATGCGGGCCATTACACGGCCTCCTGTGCGGTGGTCGTGGTAATGATGGGAGGCGCGGCGCTCCTAACAGGTGCAAGGCGTAGCAACAGGAAAGCGCTGTTGCCTGATGATGGAATGGTGCTCATAATGGCCCCCGAAATGTGTTGTGAAGAAGCCGGTCTAGCCACCGGCTTTTTTTTGCCTGCGATTTGGCAGCTGGATGAATTAACAGCCAATCCGAGGTTCTGCCGCTCGACAAAAAACGAGCGGATACTGCTCATCGCTGCAAGTGCTTAAGCGACTTGCAGTTTTGTGGCTTGGGATGGAAATGGACGCAGCTCGCTGGCTTGAAAAACCCCGGCAGAGAGCTCAAGTACACGGATATGACGCCTGGCAGCTATGGCTTTGTAGATGGCCGGAGGGGTCACGCCCAGAAGCCGTGCGGCTTCGGACTGCCCTTTCTCGGCCACGAATTCATCAAGGGAAGTCTCATTCATGGTCGTGCCTCTGGTAGCAATTGGCACGATATTAACCATCGGTTAACTAAGTATCAATACCGATGGTTTCTTCTTTGTTTTAACCATTGGTAATAGATTCTCGTCATGACTAAAAAACGCATCCTCCCTCCAGATCGCCTTGCCGAGTGCAAGGCAGCGCACGACCTGTTTCTTGCTAAAAAAAATGAGCTAAAGCTGAGCCAGCGAAAAATTGCTGATGCTGCGGGGGTTACACCGGCTGCGGTGAACCTGTACTTCAAAGGGATCAACCCCCTAAACGCACAATTCGCAGCCGTCCTCTCAGAACAGCTTCAAGAGCCAGTAGAGAAATTCAGCCCTCGCCTGGCGGCAGAGATAGAAAAACTCACGAGAGCAGCGTCAGATAAGTCGACCCCAGCATCCAACGCCGTACTGATCGGCCCACTAGACGCTTGGGACGATGAGACACCGCTCGATGATGACGAGGTATATGTGCCGCTCCTAAAGGAAGTGGAGTTGTCTGCAGGCCAAGGCCGTACCTGCGTCCAGGTATCCCCAAGACAAAAAATACGCTTCGGGAAGCTCACCCTCAGACGCCAAGGCGTCCAGCCCTCAGAAGCAGTTTGCGTAACCGTTCACGGCAACAGCATGGAACCGGTACTGCCTGATGGCAGCACTGTCGGAGTGGATAGAGGCACAACAGTTGTGAGCGACGGGAAGATGTACGCCCTCGATCATGGTGGCCAGTTACGAGTCAAAACGCTCTATCGGCTACCGGGCGGCGGCGTGCGCATGCGCAGCTTTAACAGAGAGGAACACCCGGACGAAGAGTACTCAGTCAGCGAGATGGCAGAGCACGAAATCGAGGTTTTGGGCCGCGTATTCTGGTCATCCGTTCTCTGGTAGCAAATAAACAGCGTTAAACAAATCCCGCCCTTGAGCGGGATTTTTTTCGTCCATAGAAAAATAATTAACCATCGGTATTGACCAAGCTAATATACCGATGGTTAACTATGTCCATCGCCGGCTCACACCGGCAACAAGCCGGAGACTCGCCGGCTACCGCGGCCAGGGGAAAACCTGACCCCAGCCCCCTCACAGGGACCGACTGGCTCAGCAATGAGAGCTCTTTAGAAACGGACACTTTCACTGCTGCACCTGGCTTGCCGGGTGCATCGGGAAAACAACCGGGAAAACATCATGGAATCGACGATTGTAGACGGAGCATGGAAAGGCCATCTCGGCCGAGGCCTTGCGCCACGGGAACTGCAATTCGTGCTTTCAGTTGCTCAGGGACTGACCGCCAAAGAGATCGCCAGAGAGTTCGGCATTGCGCCGGGTACCGTGGTCAAGCGATTGGCCTGCGCCATGTTCAAGCTCGGCGTTCATCGCCAGGGCGCTATGGTCGCCGAAGCGATGCGGCGGCAGATCATCACCCCACTTTGCTTGCTACTCGCCGGACTGATTGCCATCCACACGTCCACCGGAAGCGAAATGGTCCCCCGCGACCGTCGCCCCACAGAACGGCGCTTCGCCGAAATGCGCCTGGTGCGCCGCGCCGAAGTGCCAGAGCTGACCGGTTAACCCCCCTATAGCGCCAGCCCGGCGCACAGAAACAGCAAACCAAGGAGCAACACCATGTTGATACTTACCCGACGAGTAGGCGAAACCATCCGCATAAACGACGACATCAGCATTCAGGTGCTGGGCATTTGCGGGCAGCAAGTAAGACTCGGCATCACCGCCCCTGCCGATGTGGCGGTTCACCGCGAAGAAGTCTACGAACGAATCCAGGCACAACGCGAGATAGACAGCGCGGCTTAACTCGCAACGAATCAACCAGCGCCACGACAGCCTGTCGCTAACTGCCCGAACCCTTGGTACTCCCCAGCACCAGGACGCATCGGTCTGATCTTCGGCATATTCCGGCCAGAGTACAGACCGATGCGGACGCCAACCCAGCAGACGCTGGACACCTGCATCACATCCCTACTCCCATAACGAACAAACCGGAGGATTCTGCCATGCATACATAAACCGTGACGAGCACGCCCGCACACCAGGCTCTTAAATACGGTGGCGTTTTAAGAGAGCAACACAGCCCGGTTTCGGCTGGGCTTTTTCATGCTTGCAGTTATTCGTCAGCCCTCCCTTATCGCAAGGCCTGAGCGCTGACGAATACCCGTAACCCAAGTCGAGGATCGACCATGCACCCATCAATCGCCCAGCGCATCACCGTTCTCGACGGGTTGCGCGCACGTGCTCACCAGGCCACGGCCGAGTTCTACCAAAAGCCCGGTGTACAACCGCCACCGCTGGCCCCGCTGATCATCGTGCGGCCAAGCGGCAACAACACCTTTTCGCTGATCAATCGCGCTACTGGCGTGGTCGTAGCCGAGCGCTTCGGCCACAACAATGCCACTGCTCATGCTCGTGAGCTAGAGGCAAAAGAAGCGCAGTTCAACGCTAAGCAGTTCGGAAAATTCCTGAGCAGTTGGGCTTTTCGCATAGGCATCACGCTGACCGTACTCGCCTTCTTCGGCAGTCATATGTGAGTCGTATAGCCCGCATCCGGCAACGCAAACGTCAAACATAGTTGGCACTGCCGGCCAGCGGAATTGAAGAGGTAGGCCATGGTCCGGAGTGGACAATAACGATCGGCGAATGCCGCCGCGAAAGACGATCGAGTACGACTGGCTGATTGGTAGCAGCTTGATAAGCTGATAACGTGGAACGGCATTAAGGAGATCAGCGAGGTAACCCAGAACCTCAACGCTCACTCTCTGAACCCTACTCTCTCCTATCAGGCAATTGATAGCCCGCGCCACAAAATCGAAGTTAGCAAAAACGTGGCGCGGATAAATCAAGCAACAGGCCCGAGTCAGACAGCACGCCGACTTCAGAAACCTGACACACCAGTCTTTTACATATCACCAAGACTGGGTCGTCAGCTCAAAGAGCACGGCATAGCCAAACTACAGAGAGATCTGGGGAACGAAACTACATGCCCTTTCTATTTTCCGCACTGAACCAGCGCTGAAGATTCTTGACCAATTCCGCGATACGCCCAACTTCAGCAGCAGTAAGAGTCGCGGCTTTAGTGGGAATACCACCTTGATCTTTAGGCACTTCAAGTCCTGAGTAATCAAGAAAAGAGCTCAACTCAGAAACCCACTCTATTGCGGGCTCCGTCAACTGATCGCGCCGAATGCTCGACAAGCCGTTACTGCACTCAATCAATGCTAACCCAACAGCTTTGTCTTTACCGATTTCATCCAATGCAGAAAGCGTGTCCTCTGCGCTAGAAAAACAATTTGCCGCCCTAAAGAAAGGCATCATAAAAAACCTCCAATGTTTAGATTACAAGACGACATTCAACATCATTCCACCCCAAATTGCCACCATGGCAACATGGCAACATGCTGCTGGGCACGGCCCTGTCAGCTTTACATGTATACTGAGCCGGAAGATTAACCACTTCATTCCGGGCATGAAGAATCGAGTATATCGTCAACTGTTTCAAGGTACTCACGGCAAAACTCTACGCTTTTCTTGGCCAAATAGTAAAGGCAGACGTACGAATCGAGCATATCAGCCCCCTTTACTTCAGGAACCTCCTCTGGCGCAGATTCAATCTGTGAAAATATCATACGCCCTAGATTGCCATCCTCTTTGCTCATCTGCTCAAACTTCATGATCGACTCAGAGTAATCCAAGTGTTCGTAAGCGTGCAAAAAGTCTAAGCAATCATTACGCAACTTAGACCAATCATTCAATCGAGAAAACTTCAAGAGGTCTCGCAAGGCATCAACAAATAGTCTCAAATCCTTAAAGTAGTAGCTTACTATAGAAGCTTGAAAAGCATCTCTTGCCAGCAGCGTTTCCATATGAAGAAATCTAAAATCCCTAAATTGAAAGTCGTGAGCAACAATACCATTTAACCCAATAACCTTATCCAAAGAGTACTCCCCCCTTTCATCTGGCGTATTTGTTAACAGCCAAAGTCTGACCGCGTACCTCTCCAATCGGAACATTATAACTTCATGAAAACTCGATAAAGTTTCTTTGTTGACCTCATATCGCTCCCACCTAAGCAAAACTTCGTTTCTAGCCTTCTCTTCTGCTGCCGATCTGACAGAAAGTCGATATGAGCAAGCATTAAGAAACAAACCGGCACAAACGACACCCAACAAAACCTCCAACGAGACTAGCGACCTCGCAAGCTCGGTTTTTGGCGAAACATCGCCATAACCTAGAGTTGTAGCTGTAACAGCACTAAAGTAAAAAAAATCGACAAAGCCTTTAGGCTCACCGATAAAATCTTGCCCCCCAATAACGCAGTACACTAAAGCAAAAATAGGCACTAGCGCTATAAAAGTTAAACCAAAAATGACCGGCTCTGCCATTAGATTCAACGCAGAATTCTTTCCCAACTTATTGCCCTCACGATGCTATCCATGAAAATTCTTGGAATGTATTGCGTTTAAAGGCTTCCTCCGACCGCTTCCTTTGATGTGACAGTTTAGAGCAGAGATTTTAATTTCTTTGAATCGACGCACTAGCCATAAACCGAAACTATGGCTACTAGGAGCCATTATGCCTATGACCTACGGAAGCGTCTGCAGCGGCATTGAAGCCGCAACCCAAGCCTGGCACCCGCTCGGTATGCGCACCGCCTGGTTCGCAGAGATTGAGCCGTTCCCCTCGGCGGTCCTAGCGCACCACTACCCCGACGTACCGAACCACGGCGATATGACCAAGCTGGCGGCCTTGGTGCTTGCCGGAAAGATCCCGGCACCGGACGTACTAGTCGGCGGCACCCCGTGCCAGGCCTTCTCGGTCGCTGGTATGCGCGAAGGCCTCACAGACCCGCGCGGCGCCCTAACCATCAAATACGTGGAGCTTGCAGATGCAGTTGACTATGTTCGCGCTGGCCAGCGAAAACCCGCCAGTGTCATTGTCTGGGAGAACGTCCCCGGCGTCCTCAGCGATAAAGGCAACGCCTTCGGATACTTTCTTGGCGCGCTTGCTGGGGAGGACTGCGAGCTGCAGCCTCCAAGGAAAAAATGGGAGGACGCTGGTTGTGTGTATGGACCCAAAAGAACAATCGCATGGCGGGTCTTGGACGCCCAATATTTCGGCCTGGCCCAACGACGCCGTCGTGTGTTCGTTGTCGCAAGTGCTCGAGACGGGTTCGATCCCACCGCGGTTCTTTTTGAGCGAGAAGGCGCTCGCCGGGATTTCTCGCCGGGATGGCCGGAGAAGCGCCAACTTCATCCTACTCTCACGGCTCAGGGGGGAGGCTCTCTCGATGACAGAGAGGCATATGTACTGGAGGCCTCAGGAGTGCGACGGACAACACCAGTCGAGTGGGAACGCTGCCAAGGACTGCCTGATAACTACACGCTAATCCCTTGGAGGGGAAAACCTTCAGATGCATGTCCCGATGGACCACGCTATAAGGCCATTGGAAACAGCAAAGCCGTGCTGGTTATAAAATGGATAGGCTGTCGCATTCAGGCGCAGTTAACCAGTTAATTTTTTATGCGCTTTTTCAAAGCCTCCTTAATCTCATAGTAATCCATCGGTGTCTTTTTCATGTGTAGGTGAACGGCCGCATGACAATTGGCGCATAGCAGTGCTAAATCAGAGAGCGCAATCTGCTGTGACGAAACATAGGTAGATATTGGTATCTTATGGTGCGCTTCAATATATGGAAACGAGTAAAACTCCTCGAAGTTAAGATCACATATCTCGCAGACCCAATCCGCAGAGGCTTTGATTGCTGAAACCGCTGCAGCGCTTCGCTCGGCCATCAAATGAGAGACATACTTTCTATCCCCCTCCCCATAATACTTCTCAACTTGATTGGGAGCAGCATGATCTACAGGTTTTTCATGACGCCGAAGAACTACGCATGCATCCTTTATCTCGAAGACTTCAAACCGCCCCTCGAAACTCCAGTTGTTTCCAAAGTCTGAAAACAGGAAAATTGGATACAAATGCTGTGGCTGTCTTATTAGAGCCTGATTAGCTTTTTCCTCATATGAAATAACCCCCATTCTCGCCTTGAACGAATAGTGATACAACACCTTATCACTATCAGCCCAACCATCACCCTCATAACTACCAGGACGCACCTTTATAATGACACCCATAAGCGCTGGAAACTCACCAATCCAATTAATACCCTGCTGAGGAGTATTACTAATCCAGAAGGATGCTCCTCCCCAATATGATGAGGACTTAACCTTAGAGAACTGAATAAGATCAAACAGATTTCTTTTCGAAATAACTTCCTGACCAACCAGATCAAAAAGACCACTACCGTTGTTTAGAATCATAGAGCCGACCCCTCTGCTAGAATCTCAACAGAAAACGCATCTTGCAAACTAAGATCGCTTCGTAGCACTGGATCAACATCACATAAATATACTGACTCCAGCTTATAACCCTCTGAAACCAACATTACACGCATATCGACCACGGCTTTAAATTTAGAAATTTGCCGTGACCGCTCAACACCTATGTATTCCTCAAAACACCATTCAGACTCAAAATCTCCAAGATCATCAACTACTTGGTGAGCCCAAACTTCCAAACCAATAACAACATCGTACTCTGCGTGACCAACTCTCACCTCATACATATCACGCTCTAGCACTTGAAGCATTTCAAAAGAAAAACTCTGAGCTATAACATCATCAATCATTCGATCAGTATCAAATTCCAAACTATTTAAGTAATGTTTTGCAGCTGCAACGATCTTACACTCCAAGCGATCAAACATTTGATCTGCAAAACTAGCGGGCTCATATGGACCCAGATGAGCCAAAGCATCAATTATTGGATTTAGGCTATCCAAATAAATTAATGACTCATGTTCACAACAGAAATTTCGCATATCACGATCGTCACTTACAACATATATTCTTGCGTTTTCCTGACGAGAGTAATTCAACAATGAAAAACATACAAACCCATCAGGAAATTCATGCTTCTTCCCCTCACTAAAAGGAGCAAGCTCTAAGAAATAACGCTCAAACACCTCAGCCGGATTAACACCCTCAAAAGAAATAACCTCTGCCCTTGCCAACTCGATGAAGCGACTATAATTTTCAAGTAGAGCAGTGGATATATCTAATGCGGACACACGCTCAAAAACACCTGAAACTGGCAGCTCTGTTGTATTTCTAAGAACCATTGCCTCTTTTGTAAAGTCCTTGATGCTTTTTGCGGCCTTAACAGCTCCAGCCTTTATATGATTCCTGATCTCAAAATCAATAATAGGGCTCATTAGTAAAACAATTTCACCCGCAGATGCCAACAATGACAAACGTTCAAGCTCGTAAGTTAAAAACTGAAAGTTCTTACCTTCATAGATATTAGTGTCAACAAACACATACTTTGTTTCCAATACAAAGTCTGTCACCGGTGCGTCCTTTTTGATCTATGCCTCGGAACCTCAGCGAATACTCCGCTGGGCAAAAAGCCATCATAGCTCACATAGATAATAGAAAGGAGTCAGCCCTAACAAACACTACTGATGTCTCCGACCTCGAGAATCCTCCACCCTCAAACGCTTGGGCATTGCCCGGCAAGGACACCCCATGACTACAGGAAACAAACTCACCCTGAAGCAACAGCGCACCGAGCAGGTTAACCAAGTAATTCGAATCATTGGCAATCACGGCCGGCATTTCTTCTTCAACCAGAAGGCCAATCGTTACGCCTGTATGGAAGTCGATCAGCGCGGCAAGATCTGGTTCATCGACGATTTCAGCTCCCGGCGGATCTTCATTCACAAAACAAACTGGGGAGGAAGGTGGCGTGGGTTCAGCCATGGCGGCACGCTTCGCTCGCTCATAGAAAGGTTCCGAGATTACATCCGCACCGGCGAGCCACTGCACCCTGGCTATCTCGGGCCTGAGCGGTTTGATGACTGCAACATCTGGGGATACGACATCGAGGGAATGCGCGCTATACGCGAGCAGGCCGGCGCCCTACCCGTCTTCCGACAGGCCATAACGGAGGCAGCATGACCGCCCTCCGCCGAACAGTTCGGATAAGTGGCGCTCCCATGCAAGCGCTTGACCTGCAAACGATCTGCGACAAATGCGACAGATCACGTGCACACGGCAACCACATCAAATGCAGCAAGTTGCGCCAAGCCGAAGCGGCAGTGCGGCGCGCACGGGAGAAGGAATGACCACAAAGAACATCGGCGAGCACATCGATGCTCGCTGCACCCGTTGCGGTGGCCGCAACATGCAAATCAAAGAAGAAGTTGTTGGCACTGAAAACTATGAAGTGCAAGCCGGAAAGGTCAGCGCCGTAACGCCGGACGACGCGCTAAAAGCCACAGGCCGCCTCTTCGGCCGCTGCCGCCAATGCGCGCACGACTGGGCATTCCGCAAGAACCCACTCGCCCCCTAACCCAACATCGCCCCACCCGGGAACAGGAATCAGTCATGGCAAAGATCATTGCTCAGATCACTGCCCGCCTCCCTCGCTTGATGGAGGCCGGTGAATACAGAAAACTGCGCTACGCAGGCGGCAAGCCGAGCTTGCAACAACTCAAAAAATGGATAGAGGAAGGCGAAGTGTTGGGGGAGGTAAAAGGCGGGATGTATTTCGTAGACCTGCAGGCCGCGATTATGGGGTCGAGCGATCCGCTGCTCGCTCAAATGCTGGAGCTTGGGTAATGGCTTCTCGGCCTCGCACAATCAAAAACCGCAAGCTTCCCCCCAACCTCTACCCCAACGGCAAATACTGGCGGTACCGCAACCCCATCACCGGCCTGATGACCAGCATTAACCGCCCGCTGGAAGACGCTATCAAGCTGGCCAGAGCTGCCAACGCAAAGCTGGCCCCTGTGATGGCCGGTGACGGTGAGTTGCTCATGATCCTGACAGGCGATCGCCTGCCCACGATGCGCAACCTGGTCGAGCGCTTTGAGGCCGAATGGCTGAAAGATCGTGGCTATGCCGCTCGTACCCTGGTTGAGATCCAGTTCAAGCTTGAGCGCTACCGGCAGGACTTGGGAGATCAACTAATCGGCCAGCTAGATGTGCTTACGGTCGCAGAGTACTTGGACGGCTTCAGCAACAACGCTTACACCAAGCACCGCGGCCTGCTTATCCAGATCTTTGCCTTCGCGGTGGCCAAGGGTTTGGCTGAGCGCAACGTGGCCGAGCTGACACTGATCAAAAAGGAAGCCGAGAAGAAGCGTCAGCGACACACGCTGGCGGGCCTGATGACGATTGCGAACGCGGACACCACGCCACTCTGGTTGAAACGCGCCATCCGCCTGGCGCTGGCCAGTCTGCAGCGGCGGGACGATATCGTTTCGTGGCTCAAGTCCGCAGTCGACCTTGAGAACAATACGATCAAGGTTTCGCCCGGCAAGACTCAGGGCTATGACAACCCCATTCACCTGCAGATCAAAATGGGCAAGGCTCTACGAGAGGTTGTGAGCGAATGTCTGCGCTCCCCTGTGGCTTCGCCCTACCTGATTCATTACAGGCCCAAGGCGAGAAGGCGTGAGCAGATAGACGCCAAGGATCACTGGACCTCGGTCACTCCGAACTATCTGAGCAACGAGTTCAGCAAGGCACGTGACGCGGCGCATGCGTATGACCATATTCCGGCCACCGAACGACCCACCTTTCACGAGATCCGCGCTTTGGGCGCATGGCTATATGAGCAGCAGAATTTCCCGCAGGAATACATCCAGGCGCTGATGGGCCACGCGGACGCGAAGATGACTAAACACTATCAGGATGGGCACACAGCGAAAGGTATCGAGTACCTGGAGGTGGGAGCTGATTTGGCGTTTTGAGGTGGGGGTTTTGCAAAAGTTTTGCAAAAGTTTTGCAAATCGCAGACAACAAAAAAGGGCCCACCTTTCGGTGAGCCCTTCTAGACCGCCCAGCAGAGCGGATTTTGTTTGGTAGGCGCGATTGGACTCGAACCAACGACCCCCACCATGTCAAGGTGGTGCTCTAACCAACTGAGCTACGTGCCTGCTGTGGGGTCGCATTCTATAGATTTGCGGAGGGGTGTCAACACCTTTTTTGCAGCTAACCCTATGAATAGTCGAATTTTTTATTTTCCCCACAAAAAAGCTCATCTGCCAGTGGCTGGCGGGGGGATTTCAACTCAGGTAGCATCGGTCGCACTCGTAAAAAATATAAAACAGAGGCTGCAGAATGTCGAACACTCCCTATCCCCAGTCCTACTATGCGGCTTCAGCTAATTCGACTCCTGAGCGCCCTGCCCTGCAGGGTGAGGTTGAGACGGATGTCTGTGTGATCGGCGCCGGCTACACCGGACTGTCGAGCGCGCTGTTTTTGCTGGAGGCCGGTTTCACGGTCACGGTACTGGAAGCCGCGAAGGTGGGGTTCGGCGCTTCGGGGCGTAATGGCGGCCAGATCGTTAACAGCTATAGCCGCGATATCGATGTGATCGAGCGCACGGTGGGTGCCAAGCAGGCGCAACTGCTGGGGGATATGGCCTTTGAGGGCGCCAAGATCATTCGTGAACGGGTGGCCAAGTATCAGATCCAGTGCGATTTGAAAGACGGTGGGGTGTTTGCTGCGATCACTGGCAAACAGATGGGCCACCTGGAAGCTCAGAAGAAGCTTTGGGAACGCTATGGCAACACGTCCTTGGAACTACTGGATCAGCGCCGGATCCGTGAAGTGGTTGCCTGTGACGAATATCAGGGCGGGCTGCTGGACATGAGTGGTGGGCATATCCACCCGCTCAACCTGGCACTGGGTGAGGCAGCCGCCGTCGAGTCACTGGGCGGCAAGATTTACGAGCAGTCACCTGCGATCCGTATTGAGCGCGGTGCCAACCCTGTGGTTCATACGCCTCAGGGTAAGGTCAGGGCCAAGTTCATCATCGTTGCGGGCAATGCTTATCTGGGCAACCTGGTCCCCGAGCTGGCCTCCAAATCCATGCCCTGCGGCACGCAGGTCATCACGACCGAACCCCTTAGCGAAGAGCTGGCCAAAACGCTGCTACCCCAGGACTATTGCGTCGAAGACTGTAATTACCTGCTCGACTACTATCGCCTGTCCGGTGACAAGCGACTGATCTTTGGTGGTGGCGTGGTCTATGGCGCGCGGGACCCGGCCAATATCGAGGCGATTATCCGGCCAAAAATGCTAAAGGCCTTCCCGCAGCTCAAGGATGTGAAGATTGATTACGCCTGGACGGGTAACTTCCTGCTGACATTGTCGCGCTTGCCTCAGGTCGGACGTATCGGTGACAACATCTATTACTCCCAAGGCTGCAGCGGTCACGGGGTGACTTACACCCATCTGGCCGGCAAAGTGCTGGCCGAAGCCCTGCGCGGTCAGGCTGAGCGCTTTGATGCCTTTGCCGACCTGCCTCATTACCCGTTCCCCGGCGGACAACTGCTACGTACACCGCTGACCGCTTTGGGTGCGTGGTACTACAGCCTGCGGGACAAGTTTGGTTTTTGACTGTCATTGAGTGCCTTCGCGAGCAGGCTCGCTCCCACTTCAACTTCGGCGCCCACAGAGTTCGAGCCGTGCTGGGATGATTGTGGGAGCGAGCCTGCTCGCGATGCATACCCGCGCAAATTATGGGCGGGACTCAAGGGTCTTGATGGCTCTGGCCCCTGCCTGTTCCTGACCGGAGCGGGACAGGTCATTGGCCACTTTCAACCAGCGGGCCTTGTCGACATTGGCTGGTAATTGTGTCGGCGACAGGATCAACACCGCCCAACCACCCGCATCCTTCCAGGCTGACTCGAACGTATCGAAGTCCATAAGGCGTCGCCGCTCCATGCCTGCCCGCAACAGCACCGTCCCCTTGGCGCGGTTGTACCCTACAAGCATCCCGTAGCGCGGTTCTGTCCAGAGTGTTCCGTCATTGAAGCGCAACATGACCGGATAACCTGCCGCCACTTGGGCCAATAATGCATGCAAGGACGTGTCCAGCGGGTAAACCATCAACCCATAGCCAGCCGCCAGTTGTTCTATGCTGCCTTGCAACGACGCCTCGGCCTCCGGCAGTTTCAGCGGCTTGACCAAAAGCCCCGGGGTGATTCTGATCCGTTGCTCGCCGAGCATGCCGGCCAATGTCTGCGGGGCACCTTGATTGGCATTACCGCGAAAAAAGGGCACGCCATTGAGCTCGACTCGCTCAGGCAAACGCCGAAACTCGGGCGATTCGACACTGGCACACCCTACAATCACCAACGCTAACAACGCCGCCAGCCACTTTCGCGCTGATATCAATCCAGTTACAGCCTGCATATTCCCTCGCCTTGAATGAACGCCAGACCGTAAGGACTGCCATGGCCGACGATCATAGGGCGCCAATAAGGCGAGGTATAGCCTTAAGCCACAGCCCAATCGTCGAGATAGAGCAAATCTGTTAGTCCAACACGACCTTCGGTCAATAGACTGCAACACTGCACAGACTAGACTGTCCACTGCTTAGCGTGTGTTTGAGCCCGTAGGGGGCAAAGGAGGCACTGATGAGCCCGATACTCACTATTTTCCTGCTGATCACAGGCTGGCTGGCCGTTGCCGGTGCCATGCTCTGGGGCCTGATGCGCATCAGTCGCCATCACCACCCGCAGGTGCAGGCCAAACCGCTGGACACCCCTGAAAAACTGGTGGTTGGCGCAGCAAAAACCCATTAGCACCTACTCAAACAGGGGGAGCTAATGGGCTCTTGTACTTCAGAAACTCAACGCTACACGTTGAAATACTTGTATATCCGCGCTGCAAGAGTTATCGGCTGAATACTCCCTTTTGAACTCCTGCTTTTGAATCCCGCAAGTAATTGACTTAACGCCGCTCGGAAAGCTCTACGCGCCCATCACAACTCACAATAGCAATCATTTGTCTCGCGTCTGAAACGAAGGGCACAGACCACCAGTTGTTGTGACTGTCGTAAATTGCCTCACCGTCTGGCTGGTAATGCGCAACCCACCCTCCCCCGGATTACGCTCTAAATGACCTTTGATGGAGTTGTCAAAAAAGATACGGTCTGCCTCTGGGCAGGAGACATCGGAGTTATCCCCACACCCTTGAACAAAGATCGTCATTATTAGTACAGCGACTCTGGAGGCGCTCACCCACAATCCTCCGATTTTATTTCCTGCCCTTTAATTTGATAGGTTGAGTGATGTGAAAGTTGAATACCCTTTGCTGGCTGGCCGAGCGCCGATAAAGGTAGCGCCTAACTGGAGAACATCCGACATAATCAAACTCCTTAAATGCTGATGATTAGCATTTAAGGATCTGCGCAGTACACAATAAAACCACCATTTAATACTGGATGTTTACACATCAGGTACATCAGCCCCCATACGGGTAGTCACAGCGGTCAACGTAATAAGTTACTAATAGCTTGTTATTACTTGACTCATTACATCCCCAAAACGCTTAGACGCACACGGCTCGATAAACACAAAACTGGAAAGCGGTTATATCGGATTGTGAGGCAGACCCAGGATTTGAAAGTTCCCACAAAAAAGCCGCCCACCCCATACAGGGTGGACGGCTTTTTAACAGCAATGTCCGCTTACTTCACCAGGGCAGCCTGACGTTTTTCTCGTACCCGCCGCGCCAGAATGTTGAGTGTTTCAACAGTGGCCGAGAATGCCATCGCCGCATACACATATCCTTTAGGTACATGGGCGCCAAAGCCTTCGGCGATCAGGGTCATGCCGATCATGATAAGGAAGGCCAGCGCCAGCATCACCACGGTCGGGTTGTCATTGATGAACTTGGCCAGAGGCTCCGAAGCCAGCAACATCACCAGCACTGCCACTACGACTGCAATCACCATGATCGGCAAGTGCTCGGTCATGCCTACGGCAGTAATAATGCTGTCGATGGAGAACACCAGGTCCAGCATCAAGATCTGCCCGATAGCCGCGGCAAAACCCAAAGTGACTTTCGAGGACACGCTCTCGGTTTTTTCTTCCGCCTGCGGAGTCATGCTGTGGTGGATTTCGCTGGTTGCTTTCCACACCAGGAACAAACCACCGGCAATCAGGATCATGTCCTTCCACGAGAAGGCCTTGCCCAGTACTTCAAACACCGGCGTAGTCAATTGAACGATGTAGGCAATGGTACCCAGCAAGCCCAGTCGCAGAATCAGTGCCATGCCAATCCCTATGCGACGGGCTTTGGTGCGGTACTGCTCTGGCAGTTTGTTGGTCAAAATCGAGATAAAGATCAGGTTATCGATGCCCAGCACGATTTCCATCACAATCAACGTGGCTAAAGCGACCCAGGCTGCGGGGCTGGCAGCCAGTTGTAAAAGATATTCCATAAGTGTGCTCGGACTCTGCAGTAAGACTGGTTTTAGATAGCTTTGGACGATTCTTCGTTTTCTTGCTCAGGCTTTTCTTTTTCAATCAGCCCACCCGTGGCATCACTGAGCGCTTGTTCAGCTGCTTTGTGGGTGTCATCAATTGCCTGTTTAGCGGATTCAGCAGTCTTGCTCAACATTTGTTGCGCCGCTTTTTCAGCCTGATCGCAACCGGTCATGAGCAACAAGCCTGCCGACAATAGTAGTGCAACACCTGATTTTTTAATGTTCATGATCTTTTTCCTCTCTAAACCGACGACCACCTGGGGTGGCTTGCGCATGACGCGGGATTCTAGAGAATCAAACACTTCAGTAAAATTCGTATTTATAAGCGCTATACTTCGTTTTTTACGAAGTGTTGCAGCGCTGATGCTTAATTACCGTCAACTCCATTATTTCTGGGTCGTGGCCAAAACCGGCAGCATCGTTCGCGCCTGCGAGCAACTGAACCTCACCCCGCAAACCATCAGCGGGCAAATCAGCCTGCTGGAAGACACCTACGGCCTGCCCTTGTTTCAAAAGGTCGGGCGCCAACTTGAGCTCACTGAGACCGGGCGCCAGGTGTTGCCCTATGCCGAGCAGATCTTTCAAGTCGGTATCGAGCTGGAAAGCATGCTGCGCATGGCGCCCAAGGAGCAGCAGATTCTGTTTCGGGTAGGCGTGGCCGATGTGGTGCCCAAGTCGATCGTGTATCGCTTGATCGCTCCGACCATGGAACTGGATGAGCCGATCCGTATCACCTGTCGTGAAGACAAGCTGGACCGGCTCCTGGCAGACCTGGCCATTCAACGTCTGGATCTGGTGATTTCCGACAGCCCGATGCCCTCCCACCTCGACATCAAGGGCTTCAGTCAAAAACTGGGCGAGTGCGGCATCAGTTTTTTCGCCACCCCTGCCCTGGCCAAGCATTACTCAGAAAACTTTCCGCAGTGCCTGCAAGGCGCGCCACTCCTGATTCCTGGGCCCGAAACCGTGTTGCGTAGCCGCTTGCTGCGCTGGCTGGCCGAGCAGCAGATACAGCCGCGGATCGTCGGTGAATTCGATGACAGTGCACTGATGCAGGCTTTTGGCCAATCCGGGATCGGCGTATTCATTGCCCCCAGCGTGATTGCCCAGGAAGTGATACGCCAGTTTGACGTTGAGTTGATCGGCCATACCGAGGCTGTGACCGAATCGTTTTACGCCATTACCGTCGAGCGAAAAATCCGCCACCCCGGCATCGTTGCCATCACCGAGGGGGCCCGACGCGAATTGTTTACCCCGCGCTGACGCAAACGGGGCGCACCTTTGCGGTCATCAGCAGCAGCGCCAGCAAAATCGAGATCAGGATAAACCCGGCAGCGGCAAACCCAAGGCTGCCCAAACCATAGTTATCTATCACCCGACCACCGACCATAGCCCCCAGGCCAATACCCAGGTTGGCCCCGGCGATATTCAACGACGCCGCAAATGCCGGGGCATGGGGCGCGACTTTCATCAAGCGCACGTGGCTGACCAGGAACATTGCCGCCTGACTCACGCCCCAAATGCCCATCGCCGCCGCCAGGGCCAGGGTTGAGTGAATGCTGGGCACCAAGGCCACCAGCCCCCCGATCATGAAGGCACAAAATACCATCGAGGCAATCAGCGGATGGCGATCGACCATGCGCCCGCCCAACGAGTTACCAATCAAACCGACCGCACCAAAGCCCATCAGGCACCAGCCCACCAACGTCCCGTCAAACCCCGCCAGCCGCTCAAGGATGTCCGCCAGATAGGTGTAAGCGGTGAACATGCCGCTGAACACCAGCACCGACAACACGATATGGCCGATCATCAAAGGGCTGCGCAACAAGCCGAATTGCGACCTGAGGGTGACGGTCTCTTTGACCACACGGGTGTTTGGCAGGTAAATCCACAGCAGCATGGCTTTGGCCAGCGCAACCACAGCCAGAATGGCGAAGGCACTACGCCAGCCCCATGCATCAGAGATCAAGGTGCCTACCGGAATGCCAAATACCGTCGCACAGACAATCCCGAACCCGATTTTGGCAATCGCGCGCCCGGCATAATCCGGACCTACGATATCCACTGCCGTTTCACTGGCCAGGGCCCAGAACACCGGCAAGCCCAGTGCCGGCAACAGCCGCGCAAAGGCCATCACCCAAATATTCGGCGCCAGCGCCGCCACGGTGTTGGCGAAGGCGAACATCAGCAAAATCGAGATAAACAGCGGCTTTCGCGGAAAACGTGCAAACCAGGCGGTCAAAAACGGGCCAAGGGCGGCCACCGTAAAGGCAAACAAGGTCACCAGCAGACCGGCCTGGGGCACGCTGACATCAAGGTCGCGGGCAATCGAAGGCAGCAGGCCGACGATCACAAACTCAGTAGTGAGCACAGTAAAGCCGGCCGCGGACAGCAGCAGGATGGGCAACAGCATGAATAACTCCAGAGACAACGAGACCAGCGAAAGCCAGAAAGGCACGCTGATTTGAAGAAAAGTAGGGGATACGCAATGTTAACAGAATGATTCAACCCTAAGCCATGTTGCTCGGGACGCGCTCTATCGCCGATGTGGCAGATTGCCCCTGCGTAGGAAAGCACCTACATCTCTATGATAAAGTTAGCCTTCCCGCCGACTTGCGTCGATCAGCCCGCCCGTTTGCCGCTGATCGCCCCATGGTTTTTTCAACGCACCACCCAGAACAACTAGAGAAACCCTATGACTGATGCTCCACCTACCTTGCTGCAGAAGCTCAAGGGCACCAGCCTGGTGACCCAGATTGTGATCGGTCTGATCGCCGGCATTTTGTTGGCCTGGCTTGCGCCTTCCGCAGCGCTCTCGGTGTCCTTTATCGGCAAGGTGTTCGTCAGCGCCTTGAAAGCCGTTGCCCCCATCCTGGTGTTTGTTCTGGTCATGGCATCGATTGCCAACCACAAACACGGCCAGGAAACCCACATCCGACCCATCCTCGTTCTGTACCTGTTCGGTACTTTTGCCGCTGCGGTCGTGGCCGTTATCGCCAGCATGCTATTTCCGTCCAACCTGGTGCTGGCCACTGAAAACATCGCCATTACCGCACCCGGCGGTATCAGCGAAGTGCTGCAAAGCCTGCTATTGAGCGTGGTAGACAACCCGGTCAACGCACTGATCAACGCCAACTTTATCGGCATTCTGGCGTGGGCTATCGGGATGGGGGTTGCCATTCGCCATGCGGGTGACACCACCCGTACCGTGCTCAGCGACCTGTCCAACGGCGTTACGCTGATCGTGCGCGTGGTGATTCGCTTTGCACCACTGGGCATCTTCGGACTGGTGGCTTCAACACTGGCGACCTCGGGTTTCGGCGCATTGCTGGGCTACCTGCACCTGCTGACGGTGCTGATTGGTTGCATGCTGTTTGTGGCGCTGGTGGTCAACCCGCTGATCGTGTTCTGGAAGCTGCGTCGCAATCCGTATCCGCTGGTATTCCTGTGCCTGCGCGAAAGCGGGATAACCGCCTTCTTCACTCGCAGTTCGGCCGCCAACATTCCGGTGAACATGGCGCTGAGCGAACGCCTGGGCCTGCACGAAGACACTTACTCGGTCTCCATCCCGCTGGGCGCAACCATCAACATGGCGGGCGCGGCGATCACCATTACGGTGCTGAGCCTGGCCGCAGTCCATACATTGGGCATTGAGGTCGATATTCCGACAGCCATCCTGCTCAGTGTCGTGGCAGCCATTTGCGCCTGTGGCGCATCGGGTGTTGCGGGAGGTTCGCTGCTGTTGATCCCGTTGGCGTGCAGCCTGTTCGGCATTCCAAGCGAGATTGCGATGCAAGTCGTGGCGGTGGGCTTCATCATCGGCATCCTGCAGGATTCGGCAGAAACCGCGCTCAACTCGTCCACTGACGTACTGTTTACGGCTGCGGCCTGCATGGCCAAGGAAGACTCAACCCTGCAGCAGGGCTGAGTCAATCAGCAAAACCTGTGGGAGCCGGGCTTGCCCCGCCTCCACAGGTGATTTGCTTAGAACGCGCCCATGTAGTCGCGCTTGCCGACTTCAACGCCATTGTGGCGCAGGATCGCGTAAGCAGTGGTCACGTGGAAGAAGAACTGCGGCAGGCCGTAGGTCAGCAGGTAAGCCTGGCCGGTAAAGCGTTTTTCTTTCGGAGTGCCCTGACGGGTGATGATTTCGATGCCTTCCTTGCCGTCGATTTGCTCAGGCTTGATCCCGTCAACAAAGGCCAGCACCTTGCTGATCAGCGCTTGCAGGTCAGCAAAGGTCACTTCGCTGTCGTCGTACTTCGGCAATTCGATTTCAGCCAGACGGCCCGAAACACCCTTGGTGAAATCAACGGCGATTTGAACCTGACGCACCAGCGGGAACATGTCCGGCGCCAGACGCGCTTGCAAAAATACGCTTGGGTCGATGTTCTTGGCCGTCGCGTGAGCTTCAGCCTTGGTCAGAACACCGCTCAGGGCGTTGAGCATTTGCTTGAAGACAGGAACGGAAGCGGCGTACAGAGAGATAGTCATGAAAGTCTCGACAGTCTGTGGGCGGGATTGGATGTGCGGCGATTATAGACACGCCTGTAGTCATCTGGTGTATGAAGATCAACCTGTAGCTTTTGGTCGCAGAGCGCCAGGTCGCCCAGAAGAACTTACCAGACCCTAGGCTGGCCCTCGATCGCCAGGAGCATTTTGTTCCGCCCCCCCAGCTGCCAATATCATCGTCACCACCGGTGTGCTTGGTTGTCCGATCAATTGTGTCCAACTCCTGCGACCTGTAACGGCTCAGACAACGCCGTGAGTTGAACCTGCGTAGCCTCATGAATCGTGGTCTTGCGGTGTTTCAACATCCCGCCCTGGCGCCGGTTCAGGCAAGCGCTGATTTCACTGACAATGGCCAGGGCAACACTCTCTGGTGTATCACCCCCCAGATCCAGCCCCATGGGATAATGGACGTGCGCCCCTGCGGGTCCTGCCTCTATATCGTGAAGCAGGCGTTCCGTGCGCTCTTTAGGCCCAAGCTGCCCGACATAAGCGGGCGCGCAGACCAGGATGTTTTTGAGCCAGTGCCTGTCCTGCCGATAGCTGTGGGTCATAATCACCACCGCAGCGCCGTCCACTACCGCCTTTAAATCGAACGCCTGATCGATGGGCGCAACCAGAACCTGGTGGGCGCAAGGGAAACGCTCGGCGCGGGCAAAATTAGCCCGCCCGTCCACCACATGCACCTGCCAGTTCAACTCAGTGGCAAAGCGCACCAACGGCTGGGCGTCGTTGCCGGCGCCAAAAATCACCAGCCGGCGCTGGGGTGCTATGTACTCCAGCAATACCTCAACGGCGCCCGTACCGCATTCATAGATCATTCGCGACGACTTCTTGCACGCAAGGGTCGCGAGCAAATCTACCTGAACCTTGCTTGCCAAAACCTCACAATGAAATCCCTCACACAGTTGCAACTGGGCGCCCACCCCTAACCGGGCCCCCATTTTGACCCGGTACTTGTCTTCTGCGGATAACACGGTCGCCAGCGCGGCGGGCTGCCCGCTTGTGCGTACACCTTGCAATAGCGTATGCAGCAACGATGGCTTACCCGCTTCTCGGCGCTCAAGCAGCACATGCACCGTACCATTGCAGCCCAGACCAAAAGTCAGTTCTGCGCCTTCTTCATCGAGGTCGTCATCGTCCTGCGCCGCCGTGCTGTAGCAGCGGATCACCGGCTCTCCCGATTCAGTCAGCCACCAGGCTTTCCTGACCAGTTCTTGTTCAAGGCAACCTCCGCTGACAGTGCCCACTGCCTGGCCGAAACGCGGTATGAGCATCCTTGCACCCGGCCGCCGATAAGCCGAACCTTCAACCTTGACCACCGTGGCCAACACCACATCGACATTGCCTGTGTCGGCGTGATCCAGTGCATCAAGCAAGCAATACAAATCAGACATGACCGCCGCTCCCAGCCTTATTCAATTAATTGCCGTACCATCGCCGCAGTTTATTCGTTAAAAACAGCGCCACACGTCATCGTGGAGAACAACAGCGTGAACAAAAAAACCGGTGTCCGGGCCCATCAAGCCGACCAGACCAAAGCGCGAATTCTCAAGGCCGCCATTACCGTGTTCGCCCGAGACGGTTATGCCGGTGGGCGCATTGAGCAAATATCCAAAGAAGCCGAGTCCAACGACCGGATGATTTATTACTACTTTTCCAGCAAGGAAAATCTGTTTGTCCGGGTGCTGGAGCATACCTACGAGGCCTTCAATCAGGCCGAAAGCCTGCACCGCCCCGACCCGTCCAAACCGGTTGAAGCCTTGCGCCAGCAGGTGGCATTTTTCTGGAACTACTACGTTACACACCCTGAATTCGTAGCCATCCTGACTATCGAAAACCTGCATCAGGGCAAACACGCCAGACAATCCCAGGAGATGGGGCGCCTGTCGGCCACCACTGTCGGCGTGATCCGCCCGATCATCGAGGAAGGCCAGCGTCAGGGGCTGTTTCGCCAGGACGTCGACATAAACCATGTTTATTTGATGATCGCTTCGCTGTGCTATTTCTATAACTCGAATCAACACACCCTCACCTCCTTCCTGGGTCAGGACCTCGCCGATAAAGACCAGCAGCAAGACTGGCTGACGTTTATCAGCGACCTGGTCATACGCGGTGTCATGACGCTGCCGGGCGCTGCAAAAGGTCAATGAGTACCCGGATTGGCCCGCACGTGCGCCACCTTCTGCTGCAACCCCTGCCACGCAGGTTCGGCCGGGGCAAACCGGTGGCGCAGGTAGGCCGCCAACTCGCTGATCTGGCGATTCGACAGGCTGTCCTTAAAGCCAGGCATGTAACCAAGGTCTGCCGTCGCGGGCGTTGGAATGCCCTGCAATATCACCTTCAACAGGTTGTCGGGCAACGCGCTGTGCACGTTGCTGTTACTGGCCAATGACGGACTGACACCAAACAGTTTTGGGCCCAGGCCGTCGGCATGACAGGCCTGGCAAGCACCCTCGAAAACTCGCTGCCCATTGCTCAACGCCACCGCGTCATCAGGAGCTTCGGCTTTCGGCTCCGGCGCGGGAGCGGCTTGGGCATTCGCACTCAGTGAGGCCAGGTAAACCGCCATTGCCCTTCGGTCGGCATCAGGCAACTTTGCCAACTCGCTGACCACAGGCCCCATGGGCCCGGCCGCTGCCCCGTGGGCATCGGAGTAACCGGTACTCAGATAGGTGAACAGCTGATTCTCGGTCCAGGGTGTCGGCGCCTTGGACAAGCCATTGAGCGCCGGAGCCTCCCAGCCATCTACCATGCCCCCAGCCAGAAAGGACGCGCCTCCCTTCTGCGCGCCCATCAAGTTGCGCGGCGAATGGCAGGCCGCACAGTGCCCCAGGCCATTGACCAGATAAGAGCCGCGATTCAATTGGGCACTGCGTAGAGGCTGTGGCTTGACTTCACCCGAGCGCAAAAAGATCGCATTCCAACCCGCCATCAACGGCCGCATATTGAACGGGAACTGCATGTCGTTGGCCTTGGACGGCTGACTGACCGGCGCCTGCGACATCAGGTAGGCATACAACGCCTGCATGTCGGCATCGTCGATATTACGAAAAGAGGTGTAAGGAAAGGCCGGATACAAATGCTTGCCGTCACGGCTGATACCCTCTCGCATCGCACGCTCGAACGCCGTGTAAGACCACTTGCCGATACCGGTTTCGGGATCGGGAGTGATGTTGGTGCTGTACAACTTGCCAAATGGCGTCTGCATCTCCAGCCCGCCCGCATTGGTCACGCCGCCCGGGGCGGTATGGCAGATCGCGCAATCACCCACCGCCGCCAGCAACCGCCCGCGTTCCAGGGTGGCCGCCGACCAGGTACCCAGTGCAGGCGGGACAATGGGGGCGATTTCTGCACGCCAGGGCAGCGCCGTAGCGGCCATACCGACTAAGGCGCCGAACCCGGCAACCAACGGCGCAAACCACCACTTTGAGCGCTTGGGTTTTATCTCTTCGGGAGGTGGCGCTGCCGCATCCTGCGAATGCTTGAGCGCAGCCAGTACACGCTCCGGGGTAATCGGCAGCTCCCGGAATCGAATCCCGGTGGCATCAAAAATGGCATTGGCGATGGCGGCCGCACTGGGTACACCCGCCGACTCACCGGCCCCCATGGGCGGCTCGTGCTGACGCGGCATCATCAACACGTCGATTTTCGGCACCTGCTTGAACGTCAGAATCGGATAAGCGCCCCATTCCTTGCTGCTCACGGTGGACTCTTCGAAGGTCACGCGCTCTTTCAGGACGCGGCTGGTGGCCTGAATCACATTGCCGTGGATTTGATGCTGCACCCCGGCCGGGTTGACCATCATCCCCGCATCATGGCCAATCACCACCCGCGTGACCGACACTTCACCGCTGAGCCGGTCAACCGCCACATCCGCAACCCACGCCGCCCATGCCGCCCCAAAGCCGGGGAACTTGCTATGGATGTAGCGGGCGTAGGCGAAACCGCGGCCACGCAAGATATTGTCCTGCTCCGGGGTTTGCATGGGCTCGGTACGCGCCACCCAGTCGGCACGTGCGGCCGTCGCCCTGACCAGCTCCGAAGCCCGATCATCGTGCAAATAGCGCAAGCGGTATTCGACAGGGTCAACCTTTGCGGCGAAGGCCAATTCATCGATATACGATTCATGGGCAAAGGTATTGGGCAACGCCGACACTCCGCGCATCCACGACGCCCGCACGATCGGCGACATGTCGTTGATCGTTACGCGCATGTGCTCGAAATCATAAGGCGGGATCGAGGTCCGATCCCCCATTTCGAACATCGCCGCCACCGGCTCCACGCGTCCTGTCAGCAGCAAGGCCAGGGTCGGCGCACCGTTGGAGGGGTAACTGGTTTGAAAGTCATAACCGGCCACACCGCCGTCGGCATTGATCCCGCCGTCCACTTCCATCAACTGCGCCGAGCCCTTGGGCTCCCACACATGCTCCTGCTCGCGGGTCAGTTGCACCCGCACCGGCACCCCCACGGCCTGGGACAACAGCAACGCATCGGCACACACGTCATCCGCGCAATTGCGCCCATAACACCCCGCCGCCTCCATGCGAATAATCTCAATGCGCTCTTCCGGATACTCCAGCAGCCAGGCCAGGTCCGCGCGCAGTAGATGCGGGTTTTGCGTGCCGGACCACACCCGTATCTGCTCAGGCTGATAATCCGCCAGGCCACAGGACGGGCCAATGGAGCCATGGATCTGATAGGGCCACAAATAGGTGCGAGGCATGCGTTCACTGGCCTGCGCCAATGCCTGTTCCACATTGCCCTTGTCCAGCACCACACGCTGTACCCGCGGGTTGTCGCGGATCGCCTGCTCGACATCATCCATGTCGGGCAGTTTTTGATTCCAGGCTTTCCAGGTTATTTTCAGCGCCTGGGCGGCCTTCACGGCCTGCTCTTCACGCAGGGCAACCACGCCCACGAAGTCGCGGATCACCACCACTTTGACGATGCCCGGAATATGCGCGATGGACGACTCGTCCACCTCCAGCAGGCTGTTGCCGACAAACTCGCCACTGTCCAGCCCGGCATAGGGCGGGCGGATCACCCGGCCATGCAGCATGTCCGGCAGGCGCATGTCATGCACATAGATCAGCTCGCCCGTGGCTTTGGCGGGGATATCCACCCGGGCCGAGGCCTTGCCCACCAGTCGATAGTCTTGCACCGCCTTGAGCGGTGCATCCCCGGAAATGCTCAGCACATGGCGCTCGTTCTCGACCAGGCTGGCGAACGAACGCTCGCGGCCGTCGGCGCTTTTGATAACGCCGTTTTCCATCAGCAAGGCATCCGCCTCTACACCCAGTTGCTGTGCGGCCCGGGCCAGCAAAAAACGCCGCGCTTCAGCGGCTGCGTTGCGCAAAGGGATCGCCGTGATCTGAATGGTGGCGCTGGCGATGGTTGCGCCCTGATTCGGTGCGCTATCGGTATCCCCCAACACCATGCACACCTGCTCCAGTGCCAGATCCAGCTCTTCGGCCACGATCTGCGCCAGTGAGGTACGAATCCCCGTGCCCAAATCCACATGGCCGTTAAACCCGTAGACCTGGCCGTCATCGTTTACCGCAATAAACAACCCCAGCTCCTTGGGCTTGAGCACCGGCACACCGCCTTTGGCCACCGGGCCCGAGGGGGGCTGGATCTGATCGACGATCAGCAAAACGCCAGACTTGGCCAACAACTGATCACGGGTGAGCGTGGTAAGGGTCATAGTCATCAATCCGTTCAGGGCTTTGGACGGGCGGCAAGCATGACCGCACGCATAATTTCGATATGGGTGCCGCAGCGACAGAGGTTGGCTGACAGTTCGTTTCGAATCTGTTCTTCGCTGGGGTGGGGGTTGCGATCAAGCAATGCCTTGGCGGTCATGATCATGCCGTTCATGCAGTAGCCGCATTGCGCCGCCTGCTCATCAATAAACGCTTGTTGGACCCGGTGCGGATGCTCGCGGGTGCCGATGCCTTCAAGGGTGGTGATGGTTCGCCCCTCGGCCCCGGACAGGGGGAAAACACAGGAGCGGGCAGCCACCCCGTCAATGATCACCGTGCACGCTCCGCACTCGCCTAGGCCACAGCCGTATTTCGGGCCGTTCAGCTGCAAATCATTGCGCAGTACCAGCAGCAAGGGCGTATCAGCCATTGCTGTAACCGCAACCCGCTGCCCGTTGACTTCAAGTGTTACCGTTTTGACAGGCGCAAGGGTTTGATCGCTCATGCAAGGCTTCCCCGGGTAGCAACGTCCGCACTGTTTGAGCGGATCTTATTAAGTGTTTACTTCATGAAAAGTGCGTAGCAAAGCCCTGCGCTTGCAGGGCCTCTGTTACCGCGGCATTGATGAAGTAACTACTTCATCAAATAAAGGCAAGAACAATGCCAAGGGGCCTGGGAAGGGTTAATCGGCGCTTTCATCGACCATTTTGCGCAGCAAATACAGCATCGCGACCCGTTCGGCCGGGTTGAGCCTGCTCATGGTCAACTCGCTCACTTGTGCGGCATGGGGCTGGGTTTCGCGCACCAACTGCTCACCTGTCTCGGTGAGGCTGACGATGACCTTGCGCTTATCGTGCTGCGCAGGTTTGAGGGCAATCAGGTCGCGTGCCTGAAGGCGCTCGACTATCCCGCGAATGGTCGCCTGATCCACCGCTGTGGCCTTGATCAGCTCACTCAGGGAACTGGGCCCGTGATCATGCACTGCGCACAGGGTAATGAACTGCACGGCGGTCAATTGCGAGTTGCCGATGTTCTGCTGAAAAATGGCCATGTTGCGCTGGTAGGCCTTGCGCAATAAATGACCTACCTGCTCGGAAAAGTCGTATGTCACAGGACTGCCTGGTTTTTTGTCTGTCGTATCCGGCACAGCGGCCTCGATCAATTGAAGGGTGAGTGGTGATGACCTTAACCTGCGCGGGCCACTCTGTCGCCAACCCCTGTGGGGGCTGGTCTGCCAGCGCAGGTCATTTACAAGGACGTGCGGCCTCTACCTGGATGCAACCACCACCCCGCCGGTGACCACCGCCAGGTCATCCAGATAAATATCGCAATGGCGCAGCGGGATATCCAGGTGGCATGGCGTCTTGCGCGTGCCCCCGACCTCGGTGTTGGGCCCGGTGGAAAACAGGAAGTTACCCTCAAACGCCCGGGCATCCATGCACATTCCATCGTTCTTGTCGTGCAGGCCCATGGCAGTCCACTGGGCACGCGGCTGCAGCCCCCAACCGATATGGGAGATGCCGTACACCTCGGGATCGTTGAAGTACTTCAGGTAATCGCGCAGGTATTCGGCCTCAAAACCGCCATGAATCGAGGTAATGAAGCCCCGATCGATTTCCAGGGTGATCTGCTCGCGCGAGTAGTTCTTGAACGGCAGGACGATATCCCCCACATCGATTACCAACACGCCCTGCGCGGTTTCTTCATTGGGCCACGAGAACAGAAAACCGCTTGGCCAATGATCCCAACGCCCCGGCTCATCAGCAAAACCATACTCGGTCACTGCCGGATACTGCCCCAACGCCGCCTTGAAATCACTGCCGGCCCTGGATTTGACATGGATGGAGCGCGCCTGTTTAAGCAGTTTTTCTGCCGCCATCACCCGTTCCTTGTCCGCCAAAGTGGGCAGCATGCGCGCCAGCACTTCAGGCGGCTCAACCGCCAGCAGAATGCGCGTGCCGGTCTTGAGGATCTGCTCCTGCTCGGGTGAATGCAGCAACATCATGGTGTCGACCACCAGATCCGCCGCCTCCAGCGCCCGTTGCGCCGCGATATTGCCCGTGAGTGCGGTGTCCCCGCAGTAAGCCGTCATGTCATTGCCCATCGCCATCGGATGGTTGAACGAGGGCAACTCCACCGCATACACCTTGGCACCCAGACGCTGAGCAGCCTCCATCGCCGACCTCACGGTGCGCGGGTTGGAGTAATGACTTTTCAACACTGCGACGCTTTGGGTCGCATCGACTTTTGACAGTTTCAACACGTGCTCAAACATCTGAGTCAGTTCGCAGTCGCTTACCGGCATTTAGGGTTCCTCTCAATTGACTCGCTGAATGTGTTTGGCGCACCACCCCTGCTCTGCAGTCAGCGTTGCATCCCACGGCTCAACTTAAAGCGTACACGCTATTTAACGGTAAACACCCATTATTTTTACAAGCCATTCAAGAACGTAAAAAACCGTTACATACCAACACACACCTAATAAACAATGGTTACTTGGCGTTACACAGCCGCCATTCTTGTCATTTTTATTTTCGCAGGGCTCTATGCAACTCAAAAATAAATAGCGTATACACTGTAAATAGCTGGCCACCGCAAACACGACTCTTGCCAGCCACCACCTGAAAAAAGGAAGCCTTGCATGCCCATAAAACAAAAAATCGCCATTGTCGGTGCAGGTCTGGGGGGTGCTGCGGCAGCCACGCTGCTGCAAAAAGCCGGATTCCAGGTCGATGTTTATGAGCAGGCCCCCGCGTTTTCCCGCATTGGCGCGGGCATTCACATGGGGCCCAATATCATGAAGATCTTCCGCCGCATGGGCATCGAACAGAAACTAAGCGACATGGGCTCGCACCCTGACTTCTGGTTCAGCCGTGACGGCGCCAGCGGCGACTACTTGTCACGCATCCCGCTGGGCGAATTTGCGCGCAAGGAATATGGCGCCGCCTACATCACGGTTCACCGTGGCGACTTGCATGCACTGCAAATGTCGACCATCGCGCCGGGCACCACCCACTTCAATAAATGCCTGACCCGCCTCGAAGAAACCGACTCTCTGGTGCGCCTGCACTTTAGCGACGGCACCAGCACCGAGGCCGATATCGTCATTGGCGCAGATGGCATCAACTCAAAAATCCGCGAAGAGTTGCTTGGCGCAGAAAAGCCGCTGTACAGCGGCTGGGTGGCCCACCGCGCACTCATCCGCAGCGAAACACTGGCCAAATACAACCTGAACTTCGAAAACTGCGTGAAGTGGTGGAGCGAAGACCGCCACATGATGGTCTACCACACCACCGCCAAGCGGGATGAGTACTACTACGTCACTGGCGTGCCGCACGCGGCCTGGGATTTCCAGGGCAGTTTTGTCGACAGCAGCCGCGAAGAAATGCGTGAAGCGTTCGCCGGCTACAACCCGACGGTGCAGGCACTGATCGAGTCCAGTGAAAGCGTCAGCAAATGGCCGCTGCTCAATCGCAACCCGCTGCCCCTGTGGAGCCGCGGCCGACTGGTCTTGCTGGGCGACGCCTGCCATCCGATGAAACCGCATATGGCCCAAGGCGCCGGCATGGCCATTGAAGACGCCGCCATGCTGACCCGCTGCCTGCAAGAAACCGGGCTGAGTGATTACCGAACTGCCTTCGAACTGTACGAAGCCAATCGCAAGGATCGAGCTTCACGGGTACAGGCTGTGTCCAACGCCAACACCTGGCTGCGCACGCAGGAAGATCCGGCCTGGGTTTACGGCTACGACATCTACAGCCACTCACTTGAATCGGAAGCCCTGGCATGAGCACATTTATCCACGGCGCCAATGTCCAGGCCAACGGCATACGCCAGCACTACCTGCGCTACGGTGGCCAGGACAACGGCGCAAAACCGGTCCTGCTGCTGATCCCCGGGATCACCAGCCCGGCCATCACCTGGGGCTTTGTGGCCGAGCGGCTGGGCGAGCACTTCGATACCTACGTGCTCGATGCCCGGGGGCGCGGCCTGTCTTCCAGTGGCCCCGACCTGGACTACGGCACCGACGCCTGCGCCGATGACATCGCCGCCTTTGCCCAGGCATTGGGCCTTACTCATTACCACCTCGCCGGCCACTCCATGGGGGCGCGCTTTGCCGTGCGCAGCGCCGCGCGCAACCCGGCCGGACTGCAAAGTCTGGTACTGATCGACCCGCCTGTCTCCGGGCCCGGCCGCCGCGAATACCCAAGCAAGCTGCCGTGGTACGTGGACTCGATCCGCCTGGCCGTGACCGGGATGGATGCACAGGCCATGCGTGCCTTTTGCCCGACCTGGACCCTGGAACAGCTGCAGTTGCGCGCCGAGTGGCTGCACACCTGTTATGAGCCCGCCATCGTGCGCGCCTTTAATGACTTCCATGACGTGGACTTCCATCAGGACCTGCCAAAACTGGCGGTGCCCACCCTGCTGATGGTCGCCGGGCGTGGGGGCGTGATCCAGGCCGGGGACGAAGCAGAAATCCTTGACCTGAACCCAACCATCAACATTGCTCGTATCGACAACGCCGGCCACATGATCCCGTGGGACGACCTTGAGGGTTTCCTCGCCACGTTTGGCGAGTTTTATGACCACCCCCCGACCCGCACTCAGCGCACCGCTTAAGGAGACAGCCCGTGATCAAGCCTTACCGCATCGGCCAGATTGTGCCGAGTTCCAACACCACTATGGAAACCGAGATCCCGGCGATGCTGACCGCACGCCAGTTGATCCGCCCCGAACGCTTCACCTTTCACTCCAGCCGCATGCGCATGAAGCAGGTTCGCAAGGAAGAACTGGCGGCCATGGACGGCGAGTCCGACCGCTGTGCGATCGAACTGTCCGACGCCAGGGTCGATGTTCTGGGTTACGCCTGCCTGGTAGCTATCATGGCCATGGGGCTGGGCTACCACCGAAAATCCGAGCAACGCCTGACCCTGGCTACCGCCGAGAATGATGGCAACGCTCCTGTCATTACCAGTGCGGGTGCCCTGATCGACGGCCTCAAGGTAATGGGGGCAAAAAGAATCGCCATCGTCGCGCCTTACATGAAGCCGCTGACCGAACTGGTGGTGGATTACATCCGCGCAGAAGGCTTTGAAGTGGTGGACTGGCGCGCCCTGGAAATTCCCGACAACCTGGAAGTGGCCCGCCACGACCCAGCCAACTTGCCCGCCATTGTCAGCGGTATGAACCTTGAGGGCGTTGACGTCATCGTGCTGTCGGCCTGCGTGCAAATGCAATCACTGCCCGTGGTTGCACAGGTTGAGGCGCAATCCGGCAAGCCGGTGCTCACCGCCGCCATTGCCACCACCTACGCCATGCTCAAGGCCCTGAACCTGGAGCCCATCGTGCCGGGTGCCGGGGCTCTGCTATCCGGTGCGTATAAATAGGAGCGGGTCATGACCGAGCAACACAATGAACAGCAAAGCGCAGACGCCAACTACCAAGGCGTATGGGGCCAGCGCATCGGCTTTGGTAAAAAGCCTGCACTGCTGATGATCGACTTCATGCAAGGCTACACACAAAAAGGTGCGCCACTATTCGCACCTGGTGTAGTCAGCGCTGTGGCCGAAAGTGTCGAACTGCTAACCTGCGCGCGCAAAAATGCAGTGCTGGTGGTGCATACCAATATTCGCTACCACCCCGGGCACTTTATTGACGGCGGGATCTGGGTAAAAAAGGCCCCGGTCATGCAGGACATGGTGGAGGGCAACCCGCTGGCGGCCTTCTGTGAAGAGGTATTGCCAACTCCGGATGAGGTCGTAATCAGCAAGCAGTACGCCAGCTCGTTTTTCGGCACCAGCCTTGCATCGTTGTTGCACGCCCAGGGCGTCGACACTGTGGTTCTGGCCGGTTGTTCGACCAGCGGATGTATCCGGGCTACGGCGGTGGATGCGGTGCAGCACGGCTTCCGAACCATCGTGGTGCGCGAATGTGTCGGTGATCGCCACAGCGCCCCCCACGAGGCGAACCTGTTTGACATCGACAGTAAATATGGCGACGTCGTCAGCAAACAGGAGGCCATGAGTCACTTCACAAAAACTGTTTAGGCAACAACTGGCAGACAGGGATACCTGCCATAGAACCAGGCCGTAGAGCACTGGTCACCATTACTGAGCAAGGGCCCTAACAAGGCCTGCCCAGTCTTCTGACACTGCCTTTGGAAGCCGCTTCACGAGCCTGCCAAAGCACTGATCGCGGCTACACAACAACCATAAAGTCACCGCCAGGAAGACACACATGCCCTCTGCAAATGCTGGTACAACCGCCGCGAGCGCTATCGCGGACCCGGTCCAGGTGCTCTATCGCAAGATCACCTGGAAACTCATTCCCTTCCTTTGCTTCTGTTATCTGGCGTCCTACCTGGACCGGATCAATATTGGCTTCGCCAAGCTGCAAATGCTGGGCGATCTGCAGTTCAGCGAAACGGCTTTTGGCCTTGGCGCCGGGCTGTTTTTCGTCGGCTACATCATTTTTGAGGTGCCGAGCAACCTGGCCCTGGAGAAAGTCGGCGCCAAGATCTGGATTGCCCGGATCATGATCACCTGGGGCCTGCTTTCGGCCTGCACCATGCTGGTCACCACCCCTACCCAGTTCTACATTGTGCGCTTCTTGCTGGGTGCGGCCGAGGCCGGATTTCTGCCCGGCGTTCTCTACTACCTGACGACCTGGTTTCCGACTCACCGACGGGGCCGCATCATTGCCCTGTTCATGATTGGCATGCCGCTCTCCAGCGTGATCGGCGGGCCGCTCTCGGGCTGGATCATGGGCGCGTTCGACAACACAGCAGGGCTCAAGGGCTGGCAGTGGCTGTTTATCATCGAAGCGATTCCCAGCGTTTTGCTGGGTATTCTGACGTTCTGGGCCCTGCCCAACAGCCACCACACCGCTAAATGGCTGAACCACGAAGAAAAAGCGCTGCTTGAAAACGAGCTGCGCCAGGATGACGCCGAAGGCAAAAACAGCAAGCACAGCTTTCGCGACGGCTTTTTCAACCTCAAGGTCTGGATGCTCGGGGGTATCGACTTCTCCATCCTGCTCAGCGCCTACGCCATGGCTTTCTGGATGCCCACCTTCATTCGTAATGCGGGCGTGGCCGACAACTTTCATATAGGTGTACTGACCGCCCTGCCCAGCGCCGCCGCCCTGATTGGCATGCTGTTGATTGGCGCAAGCTCAGACCGTCATCGCGAACGCCGCTGGCACATCATCGTGCCTTTTCTGATCGGCGCGGCGGCCATGGCCGGCACAACGTTCTACAGCCATAACGTCTTCGCCACCGTTCTACTGTTTGCCATTGCCTCAGCCGCCATCATCGGGGCCGTACCGGTGTTTTTCAGCTTGCCGGCGACCTTTCTCAAAGGGCGGGCAGCGGCCACGGGATTTGCCCTCGCGTGCTCGCTGGCCAATATCGCCGGCCTGGTGAGCAATTCGCTGATGGGCATCGCCATTGACGTGACCGGTAGCGGTTCAGGAGCGCTTTGGTTCTTCGCAGGCTGTCTGCTCCTGAGCAGCCTGCTGGTGATCGCCTTGCCAGCGAAACTGGTCAACCGCTGACACGCGACTAGGAACGCCTGTGGGAGCGAGCCTGCTCGCCCCCACAGCGCGGGGCTTACATGGCAGTCGCCCTGCCGCGCAAAAGACTCCACAATGGTCGCTGGCAACGGTTACTCAATTTGGAGAAGAAAATGGAAGTTCCCGCTAGTCAGCTCTCAGAAGACACTCAAATCGAATCTGACACCGGACCTCTGCTCAACAGCATCGAGATCCGCATTCTCGGCTCCCTGATCGAGAAACAGGCCACCAACCCTGAAACCTACCCTCTGACGCTCAACGCGCTGGTACTGGCGTGCAATCAGAAAACCAGCCGTGAACCGGTGCTTAATCTCACTCAAGGACAGGTCGGACAAAGCTTGCGCGCCCTGGAAGGCCGCGGCTTTACCCGATTGGTGATGGGTAGCCGTGCTGACCGCTGGGAGCATAAGGTCGACAAGGCGCTGGAACTGGTGCCTGCGCAAGTGGTTCTGCTGGGCTTGTTGTTTCTGCGGGGCCCGCAAACCCTGAACGAGCTCTTGACCCGCAGTTCGCGCATGCACGATTTCGAAGACATAGAGCAGGTGCAGCACCAGCTGGAACGTCTGATCGCCCGCGATCTTGCGCTGCTGGTGCCGCGCCAGAGCGGCCAGCGCGAAGACCGCTACATGCACGCGATGGGGGATCCGGCTGACATCGACACACTCATGGCTAACCGTCAGCAGCCTGCAGAGCGCAGCAGTGGCTCCACGGTATCGCTGGAGCGCTTTGAAGCTCTTGAAGCGCGCATCGCAGCCCTTGAGGCTCGCCTGGCAGACCTGGAATAAAGCGGATGTCGGGCGAGGTCACTCGCCCGACCCTGCCATCAGCTGCGGGCAAATGCCACCGCTGCCTGGAACTGCTCGGCACTAGGTCGAACACCGGTGTACAGCACGAACTGTTCCAGTGCCTGAATCGCAATAACCTCCAGCCCCGTGATCACCTGCTTGCCCTGAGCACGGCCACGGACGATCAATGGCGTTTCTACCGGAATCGCCACCACATCAAAGACAATATCGGCGCGATCGATGGCATCTGCTTCAAAGGCCAGATCGTCGGCTTCTGCCCCGCCCGCCATGCCCACCGGCGTGACATTGATCAGCATCTGGGGCCTGTGTGCGGCCAACTCCGGCTTCCACTCGTAACCACAGCTTGCCGCCAGCGCTCCCCCTGTCACCTCGTTACGCGCCACAATCAACCCATTGCGATAGCCACCGTCGCGCAATGCCGAGGCAACGGCCTTGGCCATGCCACCACTGCCACGCAATGCAAAAGTGGTGTCCTTGGGAACCTTGTGACTGTCGAGCAATTGCGCGATGGCAATGTAGTCCGTGTTGTACGCTTTGAGGTGACCATCGGTATTGACGATGGTGTTGATCGACGCGATGGCCCGAGCCGAGGCGTCCAGTTCGTCCACCAACTCAATGCACGCTTCCTTGAACGGCATGGACACACCGCAACCTCGAATCCCCAGGGCACGGATACCGGTCACTGCTCCCTTGAGGTCTTTGCTGCTGAACGCCTTGTAGTAAAAGTTCAGGCCCAGTTGTTCGTATAGATGATTATGAAAACGCAGTCCGAAGTTCCCCGGTCGACCCGACAGCGATATGCACAGCTGGGTGTCTTTGTTCGGATTCATTTGCATGCTCATCTCCTTGCTGAATGCTTTTAGATGGACGGCACAAGCCGTACCGGAAGTTTTGCTGGATCATAGTGCAGTTGCGAACGCTGAAACGTCTCAGCGCCCGCAGACCTTACACAAAATTTACCAACGCGCTTCGCAGTTTTTTAATAAAACACGGTCTTAACGTTATCCCCGCAATTATCCGTGGTCTGGTGCAGGCCGAAAGTCGGGGCTGAAATTCGAGGAATCGTCATGATGCGTACCATCCCCAAAGTTGCTTTGCTTATCGGCGCCCTGGCTGCCTCTGGGCAGGCATCCGCTCATGGCGGTTGGGGTGCCGGACCTGCCATTTTTGGTGCGGTCGTCGGCGCCGCGGTTGTGGGTTCGGTCATTGCAGGCCAGGAGCAGCGCCCGGTGTACGTGCAACAACCGGTCTATGTCCAGCCGCAACCTGTTTACGTTCAGGCCCCGCCGGTCTACTACCAACCGCAACCGGTGTATGTCCAACCCCCTCAGCCTGTCTATTACGAGGGCTACTACGGTCGGCCGCACCCGGCCTACTATGGCCCGCCACGTGGCTATTACGGCCCGCCGCGCTGGTAATCCCGGCGCAGGCAAGCCGGCAGGCTTTTTGCAGCTGTCGGTGGGTCCGAATAGACAATGTGAATGTCGCTGATGAGACACCGTACTGGCCCGGACTGCGGCATGATGGAGCGCCATTGGCGCGATCATCGGCACATTAATAAAAACAAGGACGACCTCTATGCCTACACAAAACCCGCACCACATCGTAGGGCTCTGCACTTCAAGCAAGGTGTACAACACCCTGACCGAGCTCAAACAGCTCGAGGGCCATCGCACCGCCAAGCTGGTCTCACTCCTGGCCCAGCATCTGGTGCGCGAGGGATTACTGAGCGATCAGGAAGTCATGCACATGCTCGATCAAGTGGTTGACTGACACCTCATCGCCATCAATGACGACTATCACGCGCAATGATTTTTTGCGCAGCGGCCCAGCCCGTAAGGTAGCGACATTGTTTGAAGGAGGTGTTTATGCCCAAGATTCATGTCATGTCGGTCATCGGTAGCGCAGTACCCGCTCCGCTTCGCGCGCACGGCCTGCTGGCGTGCTGGTATGTGGTCAGTGACGGCGTTGCCCTCAGCGGCCCCTTTACCTCCCGTGCCGCCGCGCAAATCAAAGCCACCAGCGAAACAGATAGAACAGCGCCGCACTCAACGCGACACTGAGCAGGACGTTACGGCTCCAGAGCATGAGCCCAATGGTGCATAGCCCGGCCAACAGGTACGGGTTGCCCGGGCTCAGGTCGACCCCGTGATCCTTGACGAAGATGATTGGCCCGCAAATCGCTGTCAGCATCCCCGGCACCGCGAATCCCAAAAATTCCTTTACCCCGCGATTCAAGCGAATCGGCAACCGCGGCTCCAAAAACAGGTAGCGGTTGAAAAACAGTATCAGCGTCATCCCGCCTATGATTGCCCAAATCATGCCCAGTACCCTCCCAGTCGCTTGCACAGATAGCCTGCAACCATGCCCGACAGCCCTGCCAGCACAATGGCCGACTCCCAACGCCAATAACTGAACAGCACCACGGTCAGCAACGACACTGCTATGCAGACGATTGTCGGAAAGTTGCGAACGATGGGTGTGATTAACGCAATGAACGTCGCGGCAATCGAGAACTCCAGCCCCAGTTGATCCAGCCCCGGGATACTCTTGCCCAGCAGCACGCCCAGAAGGGTGAAAATATTCCAGCCCACGTACATGCACAGCCCAACGCCCAGTGCGTACCAACGATCGAACGTATTCTGGTCAAACGGGCTGACCAGGGCAAAGAACTCATCGGTCAGCAAAAAGCCCAACCCGAAACGCCATCTCGATTCGAGTGGTGCCACGAGCGGTCGCAAATGCATGGCATAGAGCAAATGTTGCGAGGTCAGCAGCAAGGTAGTCACCAGGATCGAAATCACACTCGCCCCTCCCTTGATCATGCCGATCGCCACCAATTGCGCCGCACCGGCAAACACAAAAAGCGAGAGCCCCTGGCTTTGCGCGGGCGTCAATTGGGCATCGATGGCCGTGGAGCCGGCCAATAACCCCCAAGGGGCACACGCCAGCGTGAGCGGAAGACAGGCCATGGTGCCGCGCACAAACGCGGTTCGAGCAAGGGAATCAGACATAACAAACATTCCGGCAGTAAGCAGCGGCAAAGGGTCGCAACTTGACTGACGAAAGTCTTGAACGATCTTGCTCACAGGCCCTCAAAACTTTACGCGGGCTCCTTGAGACGCCCCGACGCGTTTGACGAGAGGCCGATCCTGGTCTTTAGTCAGCCGCATTCAAGTGACGTTAATTCCGATCAACCGCTGCCACGAGGAACCACCATGAAAGACCTGAAATCCGCCAAGGAAAGCAGAAAGGCCGATCTGCGGACACCTACGGCATTAAGCGAAGAAGCCTGCATCAACATTGCAGCCGAAGTGAATGCCCTGCTGGCTGATACCTTCGCCATTTACATGAAAACCAAGAACTTCCACTGGCACATGTCCGGTCCGCATTTCCGTGATTTCCATCTGCTGCTGGACGAGCAAGCCGATCAAATCTATGCGACCACCGACGCCATTGCCGAACGCGTACGCAAGCTGGGGCGCACGACGCTTCGCTCGATTGGCCATATTAAAAAGCTCCAGCGCCTGCTGGATAACGATGCCGACTTCGTCACTCCGGAAGACATGCTGGCAGAGCTGCGCGAAGACAACATTCAACTGGCGGCCTACATGCGTGAGACTCACGACATGTGCTCCGAACTCGGGGATGTAGCCACCACCAGCCTGCTGGAAAACTGGATCGACGAAGCCGAACGCCGCGTGTGGTTCCTGTTCGAGTCGTCGCGCACTAAATAACCGGCAAATTTTTTTAGGAGCGGACTTGCTCGCGATACAAGCGACGCGGTTCGGCTGGAGCACTTGGTCGATGCCATCGCGAGCAAGCCCGCTCCCACAAGAACCATGAATTTTGTTTCACAGTCTTTGAGTGCAGCGAGAGGTATATTCACTGCGCTCATTGCTCATTCAATGAACCCCTTGGCCCGCACCTCCCCCAGCGGGCTTTTTTTTGCCTGTCAAACGCCTTGCTGGAACACCAGCGCTTTCAAACCGCATTCGGTATCGGCATCAGGGAACTCCGGGGGGTTATCCAGGCGCTGGACAAAACGCAGGCCGGGCGCATCACGGGTGACGCCATCGATCAGAAAGTCCGAACCCAGTGCAGGGTCGTTCATGCACGCCAGGACCGTGCCGTTTTCGCTGAGCAATTCCGGCAAACGGCGCACTACGCGCTGGTAATCCTTGGTCAACAGGAAGCTGCCTTTCTGGAACGACGGCGGGTCGATGATCACCAGATCGTAAGGACCGGTGCTTTTCACCTTGCCCCAGGACTTGAACAGTTCATGCCCCAAAAACGTCACCTTGCTCATGTCGTGCCCGTTCAACCGATGGTTGTCGCGGCCACGGCTCAGCGCTGCACGTGACATATCGAGATTGACCACATGCTCGGCGCCACCTTCTATCGCGGCCACTGAAAAGCCACAGGTGTAGGCAAAAAGGTTCAATACCCGTTTGCCCCCGGCGTTGGCCCGCACCCAGTCACGGCCGTAGCGCATGTCCAGGAACAGGCCGTTGTTCTGCTTGCGGCCCAGGTCCACCCGATAGCGCAACCCGCCTTCCGTCAGCGTCCACTCATCAACCGCCTCACCCACCAGCCATTCGGTGTCGCTCTGCAGCGTATAGCGATGTTGCAGCACCAACGTGTGTGCGCCGCTGGCTTGCCATGGGGGGGACTGCACGAGAGTCATCAACAGTTGCTTCAAGGCGTCCAGCTGCCCGGCATCGGGCTCCTTGAACAGCGAGACCAGTACCACGCCTTGCAGCCAGTCCACCGTCAACTGCTCAAGCCCCGGCCAGCAACGTCCGCGCCCATGGAACAAACGTCGGGTTTCATCGGGCGCAGCCTCAAGAGCAGTCAATAGGTGCAGATGCAGAGTGGTTAACGCTTCAGGAGTCATCAGGCCGGCCGGTCAATTTCAAGGGCCGGCATTTTACACAATTGCATCGCCCTGCCTAACCTGCACAACTCGCTCATGCACCCGTAACCGCCCTTCCTGAAAAACTTAAAATTATCGTTTTACAATCATTTATTATCGAATTACGATACTTCCACCGCAAAACACCGCCTACCGTTTCTGCGCAGAATCCGGGCACTTAAAACCATCAGTACGACAGAAGGACTTTTAGATGAAAACTGATCACTTGGCCGATCGCAGCCGAATCCTGGCAACAGCCACTCTGGCACTCGTCGTGACCATGCTGCTGGCCAATATCGCTTACTGGATTTTCCCCAACGTCATTGGCACCTATGTCGGCGGATTCAGCCTCAGCGCCATGAGCAAAACACTGAATGCAGACATTCTTCAGATGCCCTGGTGGCAAGTCGCAGGTGCAATCGTGCTCTCCAGTATCCCCCTGCTGATACTGGCCAAGGGTTTGCTGGCACTGCGCAGCCTGTTTCTGGCCTACAGCAACGGGGAATACTTCTCGGCAGAGTCGGCTGAACTGTTGGGCAAAGTTGGCAAAAGCGTCTCTTTGTGGGTGCTGGCTTGCCTGCTGCTGACACCGGTCATGAGTGTCTGGATTACATTTTTGCGCCCTGCTGGCGAGCGTTTGCTCACTATCAGCTTTGAACCGTCGCATCTTGTTGCCTTATTCCTCTCCGCTTCTCTTATGATCATCGCCCGCAGCCTATACAACGCCTGTTCGTTGGCTCGTGAAAATCAGCAGTTTGTTTAAGAGGCCAAGATGCCGATCGAGATTAAGCTGGACGTGATGCTGGCCACCCGCAAGGTCAAATCCAAAGACCTCGCGCAGAGGGTCGGTATCACCGAGCAGAACCTGTCACTGCTCAAACAAGGGAAGGTAAAAGGTATAAGGCTCGCCACCCTGGAGGCTATTTGCATAGCGCTGGATTGCCAGCCCGGAGACCTGCTGCATTATCGAGCCGAATCGTAAAACTCCCGCTCACGCCTGTGGGGCCACCGCCCCACAGGCGTTGTACTTGGCCCCGCCTCCAGCGTTACTGACTGCTCGCCACCTCCAGGGGCCGGGTCAAACGCTTACTCTGTTCAGCCAGCCAACAGCTTTGCACTGCTAGGCTCGCCCGGGCACGAATCCCTGTTTCGCCAGCACTTGCAATTGACGTCTGCCAATGCACTGGCGCCTCAAAGCCTCATCCACGAATATTCGCTGATAAACCCTGCGAAATCAGGCATTTCTGCCGCTATTGATCCATACTGACAAAATGTAACGTTATGTGTGTAACAGCCGTTGCAGCCAGGTAATTCCCAACCATCCTTGAGTCATTCTGCGTGAAAATTCATCTTTCTATTTTAAGCCTGTGTTTAGTTCTGGCAGGCACCAGCGCCTCTTCAATCGCCGCAGCGGCTGAAAGCATTTCGGCCCCAAGGGATACCTCACAACTGCATATCGCCTCAGGCAGCGCGATGCTGATCGACCTGCAGACCAACAAGGTCATTTTTGCCAGCAACCCTGACGCCATCGTCCCCATCGCTTCCGTGACCAAACTGATGACCGCCATGGTGGTGCTGGACGCCAAGCAGTCGATGGATGAATACATTTCGGTCAACATCAGCGACACCCCAGAAATGAAAGGCGTGTTTTCGCGGGTCAAGATTGGCAGCGAGCTCTCGCGTCGCGAAATGATGCTGATCACCCTGATGTCATCGGAAAACCGCGCGGCTGCCAGCCTTGCCCATCACTATCCAGGCGGTTATGTGGCCTTTATCGCAGCCATGAACGCCAAGGCCAAAAGCCTGGGCATGATGAGTACCCATTACGTTGAGCCGACCGGCCTGTCGATTCACAACGTGTCCACCGCCCGCGACTTGAGCAAACTCCTGGCAACGGCGCGGCACTACCCGATGCTCAGCCAGTTGAGCACCACCAAAGAAAAAACCGTGGCGTTCCGCAAGCCCAACTACACCCTGGGCTTTCATAACACCGATCATCTGGTCAAAAAGGACAAGTGGAATATCAAGATCACCAAGACCGGCTTTACCAATCAAGCCGGCCACTGCCTGGTGCTGGTAACCGAGATGGGCAATCGCCCGGTTTCGCTGGTGATTCTGGATGCCTTTGGCAAATACACCCACTTCGCCGATGCAGGGCGGATTCGCAACTGGGTTGAAACCGGTAAAAGCGGCAGCGTGCCCGACGTAGCCTTGCGCTACAAAGCCGACAAGAACCTGCAAAAGCATCAGTTGACCGCAGGCCAGGCAGGAAAGTGATATTCAAGACGTAAATTGCAGGCACTTGCCTCGGGGAGAGATCGGGGACAAATGCCTGCGTACTGCTCCTAACATGCACGCGGATAAAAAGAACCCCGCCTGAAGACGGGGTTCTTTGCTAACGCGTGCTCAGATCAGTGTTGCAGAGCAGGCTGCGAATCCCCATTGATCGGGATACGTTTGGCTTTTGCCTCTTCCGGTACCACCCGCTGCAGGTCGATGCTGAGTAAACCGTTGCTCAGGTTTGCACCTTTGATCTCGATATGGTCGTCGAGACGGAAGGACAATTTAAACGCCCGCTGTGCAATGCCTTGATGCAAGAAGGTCACGCCTTCTTCGCTGGTACTTTCACGTTTGCTGCCGCTTACGGTCAGCACACCTTTCTCTACTTGCAGGTCCAGATCATCTTGCTGGAAGCCTGCAGCTGCAACCACGATGCGATAGCTGTCCTCACCCCGTTTTTCAACGTTGTAAGGTGGGTAGCCGCCGCTCGAATCATTGCGCAAAGCGGTTTCAAACAAATCACTAAAACGGTCAAAACCGACAGAATTACGGAACAGTGGCGCCATTGAAAATGCGTTGCTCATAATTTCATCCTCCTGATTTCAGCGAGATTTAGTTACGCGACCCGGTTTCGGCATCGCGTACCCCTTAAATAGGGACCGTCAAAACCATTTCAAGCCCTTTTTTTGAATTTTTTTCACCCGCTTCAGGCAGCGTCTACTGGCGGGTTGTTGACCAGATGGCGGACCTTTTCACAGTCGGTCTCACGACGCATGGCATTGAACAATACGACCGCTTCGGGATAGTTGCGCGTCAGCATGGCCAACCACTGCTTCAGGCGCCCGGGGGCTGAGCGCGGCGTCAGCTGAGCCTCGGCCTGAGCCCAGAAATCGCGGATCATGGGCTGCAAGTCAGCCCAGGTCATCGGCACCACTTCAACACCGGCACGGGCTGCGGCAATTTGCCGGGCCAGATCGGGGCGCGACACCAGGCCGCGACCCAGCATGATGTCTTCGGCACCACTGATTTCGCGGCAACGGCGCCAATCTTCAACCGACCAGATATCGCCATTGGCAAACACCGGCACCTTCACCACTTCCTGTACCTGGGCGATGTACTCCCAATGGGCAGGCGGCTTGTAGCCATCCATCTTGGTCCGCGCGTGCACCACGATCTGGCTTGCGCCCCCTTCGGCCAGGGCAATCGCGCACTCATTGGCGCTGTCTGGCGTGTCAAAGCCCAGACGCATCTTGGCGGTCACCGGGATATGCGCAGGCACGGTACGTCGTACCTGCAGCAGGATCGCGTGCAGCAGTTCGGGCTCTTTGAGCAGCACCGCACCGCCACGGGACTTGTTCACAGTTTTGGCCGGGCAGCCAAAATTGAGGTCAATCACTCCGGAGCCCAGCTCAACGGCCAGCGCCGCGTTGTCGGCCAAACAGGCCGGATCAGAACCCAACAACTGAACGCGCAACGGAACGCCGGAACGCGTCTGGGCACCGTGCTGCAGTTCGGGGGCGAATTTATGGAAGTAGGCTTCTGGTAACAACCGTTCGGTGACCCGAATAAATTCGGTCACACACCAATCAATACCGCCGGTGCGGGTCAGGACATCACGCAGGATGTTGTCGACCAACCCCTCCATCGGCGCCAAAGCAATTTGCATGGGTGACTCTCATAAAAAACGTGCGGCAGTTTACGCCGTTCTGTAGGCAATCGGTATGAGCAGGCGCTGCTGATCAGGCTGTCACGACAGCCGGGCCATAACCTTCAAGGAACTCGGGCGGCAAGCGCTTGGCCTTGCCGGTGGACAGCTCGATGCAGACAAAGGTGGTTTGGGCACGCAGCAAGGTCACGCCATCGCTGGGGCGCACGAGCTGAAAGTGTCGGGTCATGCGCAAGCGCTGGTCACAGTCGACAATCCAGGTCGCCAATTGCAGCTCATCGTCTTCGTAGGCGCTGGCCAGGTAATCGATTTCATGCCGGGATACCGCCATGGCGCGGTCAAGACGACGGTACTCGGTGAGGTCCAGCCCCAGGCGCTGCGAATGGCGCCAGGCACATCGTTCCAGCCAGACCACATAGGCCGCGTTATTGGCATGGCCGAACCCGTCAATGTCTTCGGCCTTAACGTGCAGGTCAATGATGAACGGTGCTGCCAAATCCCAACTCATGCCTTGTCTCCCTGTAAACAAAAAAGGAGCGCAGTGTAACGCAGAGGTGGCACCAGCAAGCTTCAAGGCGAGGAATATAAAAACTGCAGACAAACAAAAGGGTCATTCAATAATCGAATGACCCTTATAAATCCCGCATAGCGGGTAATCGTGGCGTCCCCTAGGGGACTCGAACCCCTGTTACCGCCGTGAAAGGGCGGTGTCCTAGGCCACTAGACGAAGGGGACACAAACCCTTCTAACAGTGATCAGCACTCGGTGCTGATCGATTCAATGCCAGTGTGGCCCGACATTGAACTGTAAATTGGTGGAGCTAAACGGGATCGAACCGTTGACCTCTTGCATGCCATGCAAGCGCTCTCCCAGCTGAGCTATAGCCCCGATTTATCGCCTGGCGGCGGAGCATCACCGAAGTGCTGCTTCTGTAAAACTGGCGTCCCCTAGGGGACTCGAACCCCTGTTACCGCCGTGAAAGGGCGGTGTCCTAGGCCACTAGACGAAGGGGACACAAACCTTCTAACTGATCAGCGCTGAGTGCTGATCGATTCAATGCCGGTGTGGCCAGACATTGAACTGTAAATTTGGTGGAGCTAAACGGGATCGAACCGTTGACCTCTTGCATGCCATGCAAGCGCTCTCCCAGCTGAGCTATAGCCCCAGACAGTCAACGCAGCGTGTTATTGCTGCTTGTTTCATGTTGCTGTGTGGACGGGGCGCATATTAAGACTGGATCGGTAGGCTGTCAAACTTATTTTCAAAGTTTTTAAAAAAAATTTGCCGTGAGAACAACCACTTACCTTCCCTGCCCCGTAAATACTGGCCCAAACCCATCTAGACGCTTTTGTAGAAGCGGGCTTGCTTGCGATGGGAACGACGCGCAGTGCCAGGCAATACGTGTCGATACCATCGCGAGCAAGCCCGCTCCCACAGAAAAAAACCGCCTGCGATGATTAATTCAGCGCGTTAAACAGCTTTTCCCACTCTTTGTTTTCTTTCTTCGAAACGCCGCCCAGCAGGTCCAGCGCCTGGCGCAGACGGAAGCGGGTCAGGTCCGGCCCCAGAATTTCCATGGCGTCCAGCACCGACACCGAGCTTGCTTGTCCCGTGATCGAAGCGAACATCAGCGGCATGGCATCACGCAGCTTCAGCTCCAGGGATTCAACCACCGTCTGGATGCAACCGGTGATGGCGTCTTTTTCCCACTGACGCAGGCTCTCAAGCTTCCACAGAATCAATTGCATCAACTGACGCACTTGTTCGCTGGACAGCTTCTTGTGCTCAAACAACTTGGCATCGAGTTGCAAGCCACCCGAGAAGAAGAACCCGGCCAATGGCGCGATCTGGCTGAAGGTCTCAACACGACCCTGAACCAGCGGGGCGATCTTCATCATGTACTCAGGGTTCAACGCCCATTGCTGAACGCGGCTGGCGAACTCTTCCAGCGGCAGGTCACGCAACCATTGGCCGTTGAGCCAGGACAGCTTCTCAACGTCGAAAATCGGCCCGCCCAGCGAGACGCGGGACAGGTCAAAGTTATCAACCATTTCCTGCAACGAGAACTTCTCGCGCTCGTCCGGCATCGACCAGCCCATGCGACCCAGGTAGTTGAGCATGGCTTCAGGCATAAAGCCCATGCGCTCGTAGAACGTCACCGAGGTTGGGTTTTTGCGCTTGGACAGCTTGCTCTTGTCCGGGTTGCGCAGCAGCGGCATGTAGCACAGTTGCGGTTGTTCCCAGCCGAAGTACTCGTACAGCAGGATCAGCTTGGGTGCCGATGGCAGCCACTCTTCGCCACGCAGTACGTGGGTGATGCCCATCAAGTGATCGTCGACCACGTTGGCCAGGAAGTAGGTCGGCAGACCATCGGTTTTCATCAGCACTTGCATGTCCATGCGATCCCACGGGATCTCGACATCGCCGCGCAGGAGGTCCGGCACTACGCACACGCCTTCGGTAGGCACTTTCATGCGGATCACGTGCGGTTCGCCAGCAGCCAGACGGGCCGCCACTTCTTCTTTGGACAGCAGCAGCGCACGACCGTCGTAACGCGGGGTTTCACCCTTGGCCATTTGCTCGGCGCGCATCTGGTCCAGCTCCTCGCTCGTGCAGAAGCACGGGAAGGCATGACCCATATCGACCAGTTGCTGGGTGTACTTCTTGTAGATCTCGCTGCGCTCGCTTTGACGGTACGGGCCGTGTGGGCCACCAACGTCCGGGCCTTCGCTCCAGGTGATACCCAACCAGCGCAAGGCATCGTAGATCTGCTGCTCGGACTCGCGGGTAGAACGCAATTGGTCGGTATCTTCGATCCGCAGGATAAATTCGCCGCCATGCTGCTTGGCAAAGCAGTAGTTGAACAAAGCGATGTAAGCGGTGCCGACGTGGGGGTCGCCGGTAGGCGATGGCGCAATGCGCGTACGAACGGTGGTCATGGGCGGTCTCGAAGTGGAGATAAAACAAAGGGCGAATGGTAACAGGCCGAGACGGCTTGGCTCCAGCGCAGCAGGCCAACAAGGTCACATCCCCCGCCCCACGGCTCAATACAGCGAAAACAGAGCACCTGCATCAAGCTCGATAAAAAGAAACCGCCCGGCAGAGATGCTAACCTCTGGCCACGCTCTAATCCCCTTGGCCGGAGTCCTCTATGGCCCATGTCGTACTGGTGTTGGTTGAAACGGTAAATGACTACTTGCCACTGCTTGAGCGCGAAGGTTTCGAGCTGATACTGGCGCCCACACCGTCCAGCCGCGCCGAAGCCATTGCCGAGCATGGCGCACGGATCAACGCGGTGCTGACCCGTGGGCCGCTGGGTTTATATGCCGAAGAGATCGCCGACATGCCTTCGCTGCTGATTATCTGCGTGATCGGTGCCGGTTATGAGCATGTAGACCTGCAGGCCGCCAGCAACCGCGGGGTCGTCGTCACCAATGGCGCCGGCGCCAATGCCTCATCGGTGGCCGACCACGCGATGGCGCTTCTACTGTCACTGGTACGCGGCATTCCCCAGGCCGATGCCGGCATCCGTCGCGGTGAATGGAACAAGCTGCGCCAACCTTCGCTGGCAGGCAAGCGCATGGGCATCCTCGGCCTGGGCGCAGTAGGCATGGCCATTGCCAAACGTGCAGCCAACGGGTTTGACATGAGCATCAGCTATCACACCCGCCAGGAACGCCACGACATGCACTACACCTACTGCAAAAACGTGATCGAACTGGCCAGTTCGGTAGATTTTCTGATCGTTGCCACACCCGGCGGTAGCGAGACACGACACCTGGTCGATACAGCCGCGCTGTATGCCCTGGGCCGCAACGGTTACCTGATCAACATTGCCCGAGCCAGCGTGGTCGACACCCAGGCCCTGATCGATGCCTTGGCCAAAGGCAAAATTGCCGGGGCCGGGCTCGATGTATTCGATGATGAGCCACAAGTACCGGACGCACTCAAATTGCTCGGCAATGTGGTAATGACCCCCCACATGGGCGGCCAATCACCGGAAGCCGCCGAGGGCACCGTGCAAATGGTGGTCAACAACCTGCTCGCCTTCTTTGCCGGGCAACCCGTACTGACCCCGGTACGTTTACCCGAACCTCAATAAGCACGGAGTTTAAATTAAGCCCCCAGCAGCTCGTTATACACAACGACTCCTGCTTATTGAGGTGCTGATATGTCCCCCGCTGCCGCCCTGGTACACAACCTGCGCAACCGACTCAGTAAACCCACCGCCTACCGGCTGTTCGATATCCAGCTCAAGCGCCGCATCACCTTGAGCCCCTCGCTGACACGCTTTGTGTTCGGTGGCAGCGACGTAGCACTGATGCGCACCCTGGCACCCGATCAGCGAGTCAAGTTGTTGTTCCCCAGCGCCAATGGCGAGCCCTCCAACCTGCCAAAACAAGGGGATTGGCGGGCGCCCCTGCGCGACTTGAGCCCCGAACGGGTGCCGCCCATGCGCTCCTACACCATTCGCAACCTGCGCCTGGAGGCAGGCGAACTGGATATCGACTTTGTCCTGCACGGCGTCACCGGCCCCGCCACACGCTGGGCGACACAGGCCAAAGCGGGTGCCCCCCTGCAAATTGCGGCCCCTAATGCCGCCTATACGGACGACCCGGGCGGCTATGAGTGGCAACCGCCACAAGGCATGCGCAAAGTGCTGCTGATCGGCGACGAAACTGCGCTGCCCGCCATAGCCGGCATCCTCGAAGAGCTGGCACATCACCCCGACACCCCTCAGGTGCAGGTTTTTATTGAAGTACCCGAAGAATCCGACTGCCAAAACCTGGTCTGTGGCCCGAACACCAAAATCCACTGGCTACCCCGTGCCAGCCTGGGCAAGCAGCACGGTGACGGCATGATCCTCGCCGCCCGTGAACTGGCCAGCCTGCCGCCCCGACGCCTGCAGGCAAAGGCTTGTGCTGTCCTGCAAGAACTTGATCTGGACAACCAGCGCCTCTGGGAACGGGCCAGCGCCAGGCACAACGAGTTTTATGCCTGGGTGGCTGGAGAATCGATGGCGGTGATGGCGATCAGAAGGTTTTTCATCCATGAATGCGGCATGGACCGCAAGGCTTTGACCTTGATGGGTTATTGGAAGCTGGGACGGTCATTGGGCTGATACTGGCCCTTGTAGCAGTTGCCGAAGGAACGAGGCTGCGTTCGGGCGCGTAGCGATCGTAAAACCTGAGTCCGCAGGGTATCTGACAGGCCGCATGCATTGATTTCACGACGGCTACGCCGCCGAACGCAGCCTCGTTCCCTCGGCAGCTGCTACGAAAATTTGCCCCCCTCAGCTCGCAGCAGAGCATCTACTGGAACGCATGAAACATTTTATTACAAATACAGCTTCGGGTTTTACTCACCTCATTCGTCCTACATGTATAAGAGATCGCTTCTCAATGGCGATTACACACCCGCCCTACCCCCGAGTTTGCCGTTTCCCATGTCCAAAAAGTCCCGCTCCAAACTCTGGTTTCTGGTTCACAGCTGGTTGACCCTGCCTATATGGTTCTTCGTCCTGATTGTCTGCGTGACCGGCACCTTGGCCGTGGTCAGCCAGGAAATTGTGTGGCTTGCCACCCCTGAAGCCCGATCCACCCAGCCGTTTGATGACGCTCCACTGCTGACATACGAGCAGGCGCTGACCGCCATTCACAAGGCCGAACCGAACCTGGCCGTTCAGTCGATCAGCCGCCCGGATGAGTCGCACTTTGCCCTCGTGGCCCGTGTGGTGTACCCGGACGGCCGCTCGCCATCGCTGTACATCAACCCGTACACCGGGGCGATCCAGGGGGAAAGCCCCAGCTTTGACTTCCAGGCCTTTACCCGCGCGTTGCACGGCTGGTGGTTGGTGCCGTTCACCAATGGCTTCAGTTGGGGCTGGTATCTGGTGTCGTTCCTCGGCCTTCCATTGCTGGGGTCGCTGATCACCGGCCTGGTGGTCTACAAAAAATTCTGGAAGGGCTTTTTTAAACCCAACCTGCGTTTCAATCATGGTGCACGCATTTTTTGGGGCGACTTCCATCGCTTGTGCGGCATCTGGTCGATCTGGTTTATTGCGGTCATTTCCATCACCGGCCTGTGGTTCTTGATTCAGGCCTTTATGTTCGATAACCAGATTTCGATTTCGACCGCTGGCAACCCGCCTGTTGTGGCGCGCCAGGACGTGCCGATCATGCCTGACGGCAAGCCCGCACCGCAGATCAGCCTCGATCAGGCAGTCAAGATTGCCGCCGAAAGAATTCCTGGGCTGGAAGCGAGTTTTGTCAGCCTGCCGAGCAATGCCTACGGACACATCGAGGTCGGCGGCCCGGGCTGGTATCCACTGCTGTTCCAGACAGCAGAAATCAACCCGTATAACGGCGCGATCGAAGGCTCGCGAATGATTGCCGACCGCTCCGGGCTGGAGCTGGTCACCGAGTCCATGCGTCCGCTGCACACCGGCGATTTTGGCGGCCTGTGGGTCAAGCTGATCTGGTTCTTCTTCGGCCTGATCCTCAGCATGATGATTCTGAGCGGCCTGCTGATCTGGACCAAACGCACTGCGCTGGCCACCGCCAATGCTTTCAAGCGCAGCGAGAAATCACAGCGCGCACCCGCCAAAACCCAGACCGCCACGGCGCATAGCCAACAGCCAGAAGAGGCCAATGTATGAGCAAGGCAGTGGCCGCACAGCCCTCCACCACCCTGGGCCGGTGGTGGCACAAATGGCGCTTTCACATAAATGTCCTGCTGTTGTTGGTGCCGCTGGGCTTCATGCCCAAGTACTTCGCAGATGCCTCGCTGTTTCGTGGGGACAGCGGCTTGGGCGAGCGTGAAATCGGCACCGTACAAGTCGGCCCCTGGAGCCTGAAACTGGCTGAGTTTCGCAACGAAGCCCCGCGCCCTGATGGCCCGGCCGGCTATATGAAGAGCTTTAACGCGGCCCTGTGCGATACCTGCATCGATCAGGTCAAGGCCGCCTACCTGCGAATCGGCAAACCTCGCAGCCTGCGGGCCGCTGGCGTAATTTTCTTCGGTACGCCCTACCGTATGGGCGCCACCATGCCGATCCCGGATCGCACCAAAGCCGACGCCGAGCTGTGGATCACCCTTGAGGGGTGGGACGGCTCCATGCATCAGGCCTCCATTCCCCTGAGTCAGGCCTCACCGGCAACGGTGGCCTGGCTGGCCCAACGAGGAACCAAATAATGCCTTCGCGCCTGTTTAAAAAACCTGCCCTGGCGGCAGGATTTATTGCGTTGCTCGGTGTCTGCAACCAGGCACTGGCCCACAACCCGATGTGTGAGTGCAAAGCCGTGGAAGACGGGCAAATCCGTTGCACAGGCGGGTTCTCCGACGGCAGCGGCGCACCGGGAGTGACCCTGGATGTGATCGGCTACGACGAAACCATCCTGGTGCCCGGCAAGCTGGGAGCGGATTCAACCCTGACCTTCAAGCGTCCCGATTCCGAGTTTTATGTCCTGTTCGACGCCGGCCCCGGTCACATCGTTGAAATCGACCAAGCCGATATCGAGGCTCCATGAGTACTCAAGTCGTGCGTCCGGCCGGGGCCGGGCATGAAACCCTGTATGTGCTGCTGTTGTGCCTGTTGATTTTGACTGTAGCCGGCTCCGTGGTGGCCTGGCGTCACGAGTCGCAGGAGATTACTTCGGTGGCCGCCCATCAACTGGATGCACGCCGAGACCTGACCGCTGCCGAACAAGGTATCTACGCCGACCTGCGGGTCACCCTGGATGAAATCCAGTTGCTGCGCGAAGAGTCCAGTGCCCTGCCCCAACCCGCTCAACTGGCCGAAGAAGGCTTTGCACCCTTTGCCAGCGATGCCAGCTCCGTGAGCCGTGGCAACCATGCCTGGCAATTACTGGGCGAGCAGGCGTATCTGGGCACCAGCCCCAACCCTGAGGTGGCGGGTTCGTTCTTGATGCGCATCAGCTCCCAGCCGGATATATGGCTCAACCGCACTCCCGACGTAAAAGCCCCCACCGACTTCAGCGATGCTGCCCTTAACCAAAGTGGCTGGCAGCAAGTGATCGCGCAATTCGATGCCGGGGTTACACGCCAACATCGGCACTGAACCCACCGCTTGACCTGAGAGAAGACTGCTCGCCATGTCGATTTCATCTGTTGTGCGTAGCCGCACCGTGCTGCTGGCCGCCCTGTTTACCTTTTGCCTGTCACCACAGGCCTTTGCCGACGCCCCGGCCCCGCTGGCCAAGCCGTTGCGTATTGGTATCACCCTGCACCCTTACTACAGTTACGTGGCCAATATCGTCGGCGACAAAGCCGAAGTAGTGCCGTTGATTCCCGCAGGTTTTAACCCCCACGCCTATGAGCCCCGGGCTGAAGACATCAAGCGCATCGGCACACTGGATGTGATCGTGCTCAATGGCGTGGGTCATGATGACTTTGCCGACCGCATGATCGAGGCCAGTGAAAAACCGGACATCCCGGTAATCGAGGCCAACCAGAATGTTCCACTGCTGGCAGCCACAGGTAACGCGGCTCGCGGCGCGGGCAAGGTGGTCAACCCGCACACGTTCCTGTCGATCAGCGCCTCGATTGCCCAGGTCAATAACATTGCCCGCGAACTGGGCAAACTCGACCCGGCCAACGCCAAGACCTACACCGCCAATGCACGCGCCTACGGCAAGCGCCTGCGCCAAATGCGCGCCGACGCCTTGGCCAAGTTGACCCAGGCACCAAACGCCGACCTGCGCGTAGCCACAGTACACGCGGCTTACGACTACCTGCTGCGTGAGTTCGGCCTGGAGGTCACCGCCGTGGTTGAGCCTGCCCACGGCATAGAACCAAGCCCCAGCCAGTTGAAGAAAACCATCGATCAACTGCGCGAGCTGGATGTGAAAGTCATCTTCTCCGAGATGGACTTCCCTTCCACTTATGTTGAGACCATTCAGCGCGAGTCAGGGGTCAAGCTGTACCCGCTGTCGCATATTTCCTATGGCGACTACAGCGCTGACAAATACGAAAAGGAAATGACCGGCAACCTCGATACCGTGGTCAGGGCCATTCAGGAGGCCGGAGCATGACCGCCGTTGAACCCTTGTCAGTTGCGGTCTGCGGGCCAGGGGTCGAGTTTGATCAGGTGTCGCTGACCCTGGGCCGAACGCCCATTCTGGATCATGTCAGTTTCAGTATCCGCCCCGGCAGCGTGCATGCACTGGTCGGGCCTAATGGCGGCGGTAAAAGTTCGCTGATCAAAACGCTGCTGGGGCAAATGCCCCATCAGGGTCGCCTGTGCCTGAACTGGCCTGGCGAGCCGGGATTGATCGGCTATGTTCCCCAGGCGCTGGAATTCGATCGCGGGCTGCCAATGACCGTCGATGATTTCATGGCCGCCATGTGCCAGCGCCGTCCAGCGTTTATGGGCTTGTCGCGCAAGGTGGCTCCCGCCATCGGTGAAGCGCTGGAGCGCGTGGGCATGCAGGACAAACGCAAGCGGCGCATGGGCGCACTGTCCGGCGGCGAGCGCCAGCGCGTGTTGTTGGCACAGGGCCTTATCCCCGCACCGCAGCTGCTGGTACTGGACGAACCCATGTCGGCGCTGGACGAAGCCGGTGCACGGGTATTTGAGCGTTTGCTGACTGACTGGCGTCAGGCCGGGGTCACGGTGGTATGGATTGAACACGATTTGGCCGCCGTAAAACGCTTGGCAGAACGCGTGACCGGACTCAATCGCCAGGTGCTGTTCGACGGCCCGCCCGAGCAAACCCTGAGCCCCGAACGTCTGCTCAACCTGTTTTCAACCCATCCCAAGGCTCACGGGAGCGCCCTTTCATGAGTTACGAAGCGTTCCGCTTGATGGTTCAGGGCTGGGCTTCTGCGGGCTATCTGCCCGAAGTGCTGGCTTACGGTTTTGTGGTCAACGCCTTGCTTGCCGGTTTGCTGATTGGCCCGGTGCTTGGCGGGCTGGGAACCCTGGTCGTGGTCAAACGCTTCGCGTTTTTTTCCGAAGCCGTGGGGCATGCCGCGCTGACTGGCGTGGCCATCGGCATCCTGCTGGGTGAACCCTACACCGGGCCTTACGGCAGCCTGTTTGGCTATTGCCTGCTGTTCGGGATCTCGCTTAATTACCTGCGCAACCGTACCGGCCTGGCCCCGGACACACTGATCGGGGTGTTCCTGTCGGTGTCATTGGCACTGGGCGCCAGCCTGCTGCTGATTCTGGCGGGCAAGATCAACGTGCATATCCTCGAAAACGTGCTGTTCGGCTCCGTATTGACGGTCAACGGCAACGATTTGCTGGTGTTGGCGGTGGTCGGCGCGCTGGTGCTGGGCCTCAGCCTACCACTGTACAACCGCATCATGCTCGCCAGTTTCAACCCGCAACTGGCCGCTGTGCGCGGGGTCGCTGTCAAAGCTCTGGACTACCTGTTTGTAATCCTCGTAACGCTGATTACCGTAGCCGCCGTAAAAGTCATTGGTGCGATTCTGGTGGGCGCACTGCTTGTGATTCCGGCCGCTGCGGCGCGTTTGCTCAGCCAGTCGCTTAAAGGTTTTTTCTGGATTTCAGTGTTGATCGCCACCGTCAGCACCCTGTGCGGCATCCTGTTGCCCATCGTGTTTGACCTGCCGATTCCGTCCGGCGCCGCAATTATTTTGATGGCCGGTATCGCCTTCGCTCTCGCCGCCATCGCCCGCGGCGTGGTGCCCAGCCTAAAAGGGAATATTGGATAAATGTTCACTCTGCGCAAACTCGCACTGGCCCTGGCCATCACCGGCCTGCTCAGTACTCCACTGCTGGCAGCCGACACTGCAACGCAACCGGTGCGCATCCTCGCCAGCCTGCCGATCACTTACGGGCTGGGCGAGTTGCTGCTCAAAGACAGCAACGTGACCCTGGAGCGGGCCGCTGCGGCCAATTTGCCCGGCAGCCGGCAGAGCGCCTATTTCAGTGGTCGCGGCGCTCCGGCCCTGCACAAACTGGCCACAAACGCAGATGCCGTGATCGGCCTGCGCTCTGTGTGGAGCGATGACCCGCTGTACCCCATGGCACGGCGCAGCAATATCCGCATTGTTGAAGTTGACGCTGCGCGACCAGTGGACGGCAGCCTGCCGGGCATTGCCGTGCAACCGGGTGTTCACAGCGATGGCCTGAACAGCCAGCCGTGGCTGACCAGCAACAATATGGGACGCATGGCGGACGTGATCGCAGCCGATCTGGTGCGGTTGGCACCGGATGCCAAGCCAAAGATCGAGGCCAACCTGGCAGGTCTCAAACAGCGTTTGCTCAAGCTCAGCGCCGACAGCGAAGCACAGCTGGCCAAGGCTGATAATTTGGCCGTGGTGAGTTTGTCGGATCGGCTGGACTACTTGATTGGCGGGTTGAATCTGGAACGGGTTGAGGTCGATCACAAAGGCGATGAGACCTGGACCCCCGAGTCGCTGCAAGCGCTGACCCAAACCCTGAAAGACAATGAGGTAGCGCTGGTGCTGGATCACCGTCAGCCGGCAGCTGCGGTGAAAGCTGCGATCGCCGAAGGTGGCAGTGAACTGGTGGTGGTGACCGCAGATGGCGCTGACCCAGTGGCCGAGTTGCAAGACACTATCGACGCCATTGTCAAGGTGCTGAGCCACAGCTGAACCTGGTTGGTCACCTGGCGCGTTGCGACGCTTGCAGCGCGCCCTGCCAGTTCGCAGCAACTGCCGAAGGCTGCGTTCGGCGGAGCAGCCCTCGCAAAACAGGCCCCTGCAGTGCAGCAGACAATTCCCGGGTTCAGTTTTACGGGTGCTCCGCCCCCGGACGCAACCTCGCTCCTTCGTCAGCGGCTACGGGCCTTGTATCCCCAAGCCATGAAAAACGCGATTACTGCGTCTCACAAGCCTGACTCTCGGCCTCCTGCTTGTTGCGGCGAACAGAGCGATACCCCACAGCCAGCAGCACGAACCAGACGGGCACCATATACAGCGCCTGACGGGTGTCGGTTTCCAGAGCCAGCAGTACAAGGATAAACACGAAGAAAGTCAGGCAGACCCAGACCATGACCTTGCCACCGGGCATTTTGTATTTCGATGCGCGGTGCAAGTGGTCACGCTTTTTGCGATAGGCCAGATAGGACAGCAGGATCATGGTCCAGACAAACATGAACAAGGTGGCCGATACCGTGGTGATCAGGGTGAAAGCCTCCATCAGGTTGGGCACCACATAGATCACCAGCGCTCCCGCCAGCAAGCAGATGCAGGAGAAAATCAGGCCGTTTGAAGGCACCGCTCTGCGCGACAGACTCTTGAACTTGCCCGGGGCATCGCCATCCATTGCCAGGCCAAACAGCATGCGGCTGGTTGAGAACACACCGCTGTTGGCCGAAGAGGCCGCAGAGGTCAGGACCACGAAGTTGATGATGCCGGCGGCGGCGGGCAGACCGGCGAGCATGAAGAGCTCAACGAAGGGGCTCTTGTCGGCCACAACATCACGCCATGGCGTAACGGCCAGAATCGCGATCAGCGCAAACACGTAAAACATAATGATGCGCAACGGAATCGAATTGATCGCACGGGGTAGATTGCGCTCCGGGTTTTTGGTTTCTGCGGCGGTGGTGCCTACCAGCTCGATGCCGACAAAGGCAAACACGGCAATCTGGAAGCCGGCGAAAAAACCCATCACGCCGTGGGGGAACATTCCGCCGTCATTCCACAGGTTGGCCAGGGATGCCGAGTTGCCAGTCGGTGACTGGAACGCGGTGGTCACCATATAAAGACCGGTGCAGACCAGTGCGCAAATGGCCACGATCTTGATCATGGCAAACCAGAACTCCAGTTCCCCGAACATTTTTACCGTGATCAGGTTCAATGACAGCAGCAGCGCCACGCAGCCGATAGCGGGCAACCACAGGGGGATATCCGGGAACCAGAAGTGGGTATAGCCAGAGATGGCGATCACATCGGCGATGCCCGTGACGATCCAGCAGAACCAGTAGGTCCAACCGGTAAAGTAACCCGCCCTGGGGCCCAGCAGGTCGGATGCAAAATCGATGAACGACTTGTACTTGAGGTTGGATAACAGCAGCTCGCCCATGGCGCGCATCACGAAAAACAGCATAAAGCCGATGATCATGTAGACAAATATGATGGAGGGGCCTGCGAGGCTGATGGTCTTGCCCGAGCCCATGAACAGACCGGTACCGATGGCTCCGCCAATGGCGATCAACTGGATATGACGATTGGACAGGCTGCGCTTCAGTTCTGGTTCTTCTGTGGCAGGTTGGTGATTTTGCATGAATCATCCTCTTATTGTTCTTGTACGAGGTCCTCACACCAGACAAACATCATGTTCACCCGATGTTCTGTGCCAGCCTCGTACAAGCAGTCAAGTGGGCCGTTTATGCGCCGTAGGGGTCTGTTAATCCAGAATGGAATCACGCCACCAAAAAGCGGTCTGTGGGTGATTCGGTAAAGCGCGGGTACTGTAAACCATGGCCCAATTGAAGTTGTAACAAAATCAGTACATTGCAGCGCATTCTAACCGTCAGGCCATTATGGGAGCGGGCTTGCTCGCGATGGCATCATTGCGACTGGCCTGGCAGACCGCGTCGCCTGCATCGCAAGCAAGCCCGCTCCAGCTCCCTTAAAGAGTGCTTTTCAACGGCATTCGCAGTTCAACCCGCAAACCATCGGACTGACTGTCAAAAGTCAGTTCGCAGCGGCAACGCTCGACAATCGCTTGCACGATCGCCAGGCCCAGCCCACACCCATTGCTGTTGCCATTGCGCCAGAAGCGCTGGGTCATGTGCTGCAATGTTTCGGGGGCTATGCCGGGGCCGTGGTCGCGGACCACGAAGTTTACGTGCGAGCCCTCAACGGCAACCGTCAATTCCACCTGGGTGCCGGGCGGGGTATGGCGCAAGGCGTTGTCCAGCAAGTTACGCAGCGCTGCAATGGCCAATACCGATGGAACTTCAAGCGCCGTGGTCGGGAGGTCTGGCGGAAGATGCAAGCGGATGTGTTCACCACCGGCACTGGCGGCATCATGAATCGCCAGGCGCGCCACTTGCTCGGCCGAGCAATTGACCCCGTCATCAAATGACAGGCTGCCTTCAACCCGCGCCAGCAGCAGCAATTGCTCAAGGGTTCGGTGCAAGCGGTCGGCACCCGCTTCGGCATGGGCCAGTGATTGTTCGCGGGCCTGGCCATCGGTCATGCGCGCTACTTGCAGGTGGGTTTTGATCGCAGTCAGCGGGCTGCGCAATTCGTGGGCCGCATCGCCGGTGAGGCGCCGCTCACGCTCGATGGTCTTGGCAATACGCGCGAACAGCTGGTTCTGCGAATCGAGCAGTGGTTTCAGCTCACTGGGCAATGGCGTGATGTTCAGCGGTTGCAATGAGTCTGCATCGCGGCGCATCAAGGCATCGCGCATCCGGTTGAGCGGCGCCAGCCCTTGGCCGATCCCCAGCCACAGCAACAATAGACACACCATCAGCGCCATGCCCACGGGCACCGATGCCGCCAGCAGGACCGACAGGTTCAGTGCCTCGCGCTCGACCTGACGATCCGCGGTGGTAATACGCAGATCACCGCGATCCAGGGTAAAGGTGCGCCAGGCGGCGCCGTCGATAATCTGGTCATGAAACCCTGCCGATTGTGACTGCATCGGCTGGTCCGGATTATTGTGGCTACGGGCCAGGATCTCGCCGCGCAACGAACTGACCTGACAGGCCATGCCGCCGGGCACGGTCAGTTGCTCGGCACTGAAATGGGTGCCCTCGCCTTTTACCGGCAATTGCGGCAATTGCTCCAGCAACCCCGCTACCATGCGCGCCGAAGCCACCAGCCGCTGATCGAGGGAAAACATCATTTGCTGACGCAGGTCGCTGAGCATCCAGGCCGCAGCCAGGGCCCAGACCAGAACAAATGCCGAGCCAATAGTCAGGCTCAAGCGCAGGCGCAGACTCATCATGCTTCTGACTCTGCGCCATCTGCATGCCCCAGGCGATAGCCCAGGCCACGTACGGTTTCAACGATGCCGTTGCCCAATTTACGTCGCAGGTGATGGATATGAACGTTCAGGGCATTGCTCTCCAGTTCGTCACCAAAGCCATAAATGCTGTCCTTGAGCTGCTCACTGGACAGTACCCGCCCACGGTTGTGCAGCAAGGCTTGCAACAGCGCCTGCTCACGGCGGGACAAGTCGACTGGTTGACCCGCCAACAAGGTCACGCGACTGCTGGGGTCGTAACTCAGGCTACCGTGCTCGATCAGGTTGACGCTGCGACCTGCAACCCGACGCAGCAACGTGTGCAGCCGGGCTGCGAGTTCACGCAGATCAAAGGGTTTAAGCAGGTAATCATCGGCACCGGCCTGCAGGCCGTCGACACGATCGGTCACCGAGTCACGGGCAGTCAGAATCAGTACGGGCAATTCGAGCCCCTGCTGGCGCAACTGCTGCAGCAGCTTGAGGCCGTCTTCGTCGGGCAAGCCCAGGTCAAGCACCATCACATCGAACTCGGCGGCCTTCAACATGGCCCGCGCCGCACTGGCCGTGCCGACGTGCTCAACCGTCAGGCCCTGAGCCGTCAGCCCGGCCTTGATGCCGCTGGCGATCAGTTCGTCGTCTTCGCAAACCAGTACATGCATGCTGATACCCGCTTAAATGAGCCGATTAAAAGGTCATGGGATTAAGGGCCGATTATGCCGTGTACACCGCGATGTGCATCGGTTAATGATCGGTTAATCGCAGGAACACACTGTAGCTGCACTTGAACTTGCCCAAGGCTTTACCCATGCGTTTGCTGCTGTCCTTTCTATTGATGTGTTTGGTCGGTGTGGCTCAGGCCCAGACCGCGAACAATCCGTTTGCACAGCCTGACTTTCTACCGGTCAACAAAGCCTTCACATTCAGTGTCGAGCCATTGCCTTCTGGCGAAACCCGCCTGCAATGGAAAATAGCCGATACCTATTACTTGTACCAAAAGCGCTTCAAGTTCGACGGGCTGGATCCGGCAAAAACGCCCGTACTGCCCCAAGGTCTGGAACACAGCGATGAATTCTTTGGCGCCACCCAGGTGTATCGCAACAAGGTTGAGATACTGATCCCTGCAGGCGCCAGCGGTCAGGTCAAGGTCAGTTGGCAAGGCTGCGCCGATGCGGGTCTGTGTTATCCACCACAAAGCCAGACGGTTGATCTGGGCGGTGCGCAGCCTGTGGCCGCACAAGGTCAGGCGCAAGACCAGTCACTGGCTGCCAGTTTGCAGCAACGCTCGCTAGGCTGGAGTTTGTTGCTGTTCTTCGGCCTGGGCCTGTTGCTGGCCTTCACTCCATGCTCACTGCCGATGCTGCCGATTCTGGCAGGGCTGGTGGTAGGCAGCGGTGCCAAGGCCGGGCGCGGTTTTGCCGTGGCCGGCAGTTATGTGATCAGCATGGCGCTGGTGTATGCCGGACTGGGGGTGCTGGCTGCCCTGCTGGGCGCCAACTTGCAGGCCCTGCTGCAACAGCCCTGGCTACTGGGCAGTTTTGCCGCGCTGTTTATCCTGCTGTCGCTGCCCATGTTCGGCTTTTTTGAGCTGCAATTACCCGCGGCTCTGCGCGACCGCCTTGAAACCGCCGGGCGTGGCCGCAAGGGCGGCAGCTTGATCGGCGCAGGCATTCTCGGTGCCCTGTCTGGCTTGCTGGTCGGCCCCTGCATGACCGCACCACTGGCCGGTGCCTTGCTGTATATCGCGCAAAGTGGCAATGCCGTTCAAGGCGGCCTGGTGCTGTTTGTGATGGGCCTGGGGATCGGCGTACCGCTGTTGCTGCTGGTTACCGTGGGCAACCGCTTCCTGCCCAAGCCCGGTGCCTGGATGAACCTGATGAAAGGCCTGTTCGGCTTCCTGTTCCTGGGTACCGCATTGCTGCTGGTACGCCCGGTACTCGATGAGTCCTTGTGGGTCGGCCTGTGGGGCGTGCTGCTGATCATTCTGGCGTGCACCCTGTGGCAACAGGCTCAGACGTTCCTGCGCGCCAAAACCCTGTTCAATCCGTTAAGCCTGCTGGCGGGCCTGTGGGGTTGCCTGCTGTTGGTGGGCGCGGCCGGGGGCGGTACCGATCTGTGGCAACCATTGCAGGTGTACACCGCCAAAACAGTGGCGGGCGCCAGCACTGCAAGCACTGCCCACGATGCGTTTATCACCATCAAGGACCCCGCCAGCCTGGACCGTGAACTGGCCAGCGCCAAGGCCGATGGCCAGTGGGTGATGCTCGATTACTACGCCGACTGGTGTGTGTCGTGCAAGGTCATGGAGAAGCAGGTGTTCGGCAAACCCCAGGTGATGGAGGCATTGCAAGGTGTGCGCCTGTTGCGTCTTGACGTGACCGCCGATAATGTCGCCAGCCGCGAACTGCTCAGCCGCTATCAAGTACCCGGCCCGCCCAGCTTTGTCTGGATCGGCCCCAACGGTATTGAGCGTCGCGGGCAACGCATCACTGGCGAAGTCAACGCCCAGACCTTTTTGAATAACTGGAACGCCACTCGGGAACTCCTCTAAATGCTGACCCTGACCATCGGTTCGTTTGCGCTGGCCATCAACCACTTGCTGCTGATTCTGGCCCTTGCCCTGGCGACACTGGTGGGGTGGCGTGTGGCCAAGCGCGGTGGCGAAAATCCCGAGTCAGTGCTGTTCAGCCTTTTTTTACTGGGCTTGCTGACGGCGCGCATCGGTTTTGTCGTCAGCTATTGGCGCTACTTCAAGGACGACCCGCTGCAAGTCCTGGACTTGCGTGACGGCGGATTCTTGCTGTGGCCGGGGCTGATCGCCGTGGTGGCCGGCGCGGTCATCTGGGGCTGGCGCAGGGTCGGCTTGCGCCGGCCACTGGGTTGGGGGCTAGGCAGTGGCCTGGCGTTCTGGCTGCTTGCCAGTCTCTCGTCCAATCTTTACGAACAAGGCACACGGCTGCCCGAGTTGGTGTTGCGCAACGCCGACGGCGAGTCGGTGCAATTGAGCAGCTATCAGGGCGGCCCTCTGGTGATCAACCTGTGGGCCACCTGGTGCCCGCCATGCCGGCGCGAAATGCCGGTATTGCAAAACGCCCAGCATCAGCATCAGAACGTAACGTTCCTGTTCGTCAATCAGGGCGAGAGCATGCAGAGCGTCAGCACCTTCCTTGAAACCCAGGGCCTGAACCTCAGCAACGTGCTGTTCGACAGTGGCGGCCAGCTGGCGCAAAAAGTCGGCTCAATGGCACTGCCGACTACGCTGTTCTACAGCGCTGAAGGCCGGCTGCTGGGCAGCCATTTGGGCGAGTTATCCCAAGCCAGCCTGGCCCGGGCCATGGAGCCTTTAAACCTGAACAATTCAATGTCGGCCCAACAGGCCGACCCTGCAAGGAATGAGCAAAAATGTTTAACCGCAAACTGCTAACCCTGAGCATGACCGCCCTGCTGGGCGCCGCACTTTTGCAATCCCCTGTGTTGCAGGCTGAAGAGCTGCCGCCGGCGATCAAGAAGATTGAAGCCAAAGGCGCAAAAATCATTGGCAGTTTCGATGCTCCCGGCGGTTTGCGTGGCTATGCGGCCCAGTACCAGAACCGTGGCATGGCGCTGTACCTGACCCAGGACGGCAACGTGCTGGTGGGCAATTTGTATGATGCAGACGGCAAGGACCTAAGCCTGGCTCCGCTGCAAAAACTGGTTTACGAACCCATGGCCAAGCAAGTTTGGGCTGAAATGGAAAAGAGTAACTGGATCGCTGATGGCAAAAAGGATGCACCGCGCATCGTTTACCTGTTCAGCGACCCGAACTGCCCGTACTGCAACATGTTCTGGGAACAAGCCCGCCCGTGGGTTGATTCGGGCAAGGTGCAATTGCGCCACATCATGGTGGGCATTATCCGCGAAGACAGCCCGGCCAAATCTGCCGCCCTGCTGGCCGCCAAGAACCCTCAGCAAGCGCTGCATGATCACGAAAAAGCCGGCAAGGCCAGCACTCTCAAGCCATTGACCAAAATCCCGGCCGATGTTCAGGCCAAGCTGGATGCCAACGCACAGCTGATGGAGGAGCTGGATGTGGCAGCAACCCCGGCGATTTTCTATCTGGACCAACAAGGCAACCTGCAACAGCAACAAGGCGCGCCGTCGCCGGAAAAACTGGTGCAGATTCTCGGTCCCAAGTAAAACCCGCTGGCTGTGCCCTTTGGAACACAAGGTCACAGCCAGCACCAACACCTGCGTGAGGCATGTCTCAGTTCGAGCCTTTCAGTGCTATTAGTTCTATTTCTCAATTGACAATCATTATCATTAAGCCTAGTTTGTGAACAGCTGTGTAGGACGCTTCCACGAAGAGCGCCTCACTCAATCTTTCGCAACAGGTGATCTCCATGACGGAACAAATGTCCACAGGCAAGTGCGACTCACCCTTACTTCAAGCCTTTGTTGATAACCGACTGGTCCTGGTCAAAATCGCAGCACGCATCACCGGCTGTCGATACAGAGCTGAGGATGTCGTGCAGGATGCTTTCTTCCGTCTGCAGTCCGCCCCCCAGATCACCTCTTCATTCAAGGCGCAGCTCAGCTACCTGTTCCAGATCGTGCGCAACCTTGCGATTGATCACTACCGCAAGCAAGCGCTGGAACAGAAATACTCGGGCTCAGAAGAAGAAGGCCTGAACGTGGTCATCCACGGCGCCTCCCCGGAAACTTCGTTGATCAACTTCTCAACCCTGGAGCACATTGCGACCGCTCTGACCGAACTGCCGAGCCGCACGCGCTATGCATTCGAGATGTATCGCCTGCACGGTGTACAACAAAAAGACATTGCCAAGGAGCTGGGCGTGTCGCCAACGCTGGTCAACTTCATGATTCGCGATGCCCTGATTCATTGCCGCGAGGTATCGGGAACATACCCCGATACCTATGCGCGACGCTGATTCAGGCCACTGCCGTTTGCACAAACACATCGTCCGTCCGGATTTACCTCAGCGGCTCCTGTAGATACTCTGTTGCCAACCGGCCTGTTTAGAGAAATGTGCTTCGCTAAACAGGTCGGCCTGTAGGCCGCCTCGGCGGGCAGTTGATCTTGTTTTTGCACTGGTTTTTGATCTGCCTGCCCTTCGGGAGGCCGAGCGCAGGTTCTGCGTAGTGGGTCGACCGGCATGGATGCCGGGAGAGCCGTGTTGGGCCATGGATGGCCCGTCACGGCGTGCCCACGGAGCGGGACCGGAGTGAGGGACACCTGAGCGCAGCGAGGGCCGTACGCTGGGGCAAGGCCTTTTTGGGTACTTTTGTGGCTGTTTGACAAAAGTGCCTCGCTGTAAAAGCGAAACCATCATTTCAGTTAACTGCGAATGCCGGATATGTACCCCGTGTGCCAGTTGTTTTGCGATGCGCCCGCAGCGATGCCGAGTACATATCCATTCGATATGTCACGACCTACTACGGGTTCCGCCCTTACGGCGGGTCACTTTTTCCAGACGCCGAAAAAGTAACCAAAAAGGCTTGCCCGACCATTCGGCCGCCTCGCCCAGGCTCGGTGGTTCCCTCACTCCGGCACTGTCATGGGGGCACGCCGCGACGGGCCATCCATGGCCCATCGCGGCTGGCGCGGCGTCCTGCCGCGCCACCCCCATAACAGCACCTGCGTTCGGCCTTCTGTGATGGGCATTCGCGTCGTCTGGACATACGTGTGGCTCCAGCAAAAGCAAAATGCATCGCAGACGTCACAGAACCCTACGAAAAACGGTTTAGCGCCAACATACAAGCCGCTGCTCAAAGCTGCGATCGACGGCAAAGCTGCCGCGCCATCACCTCCCCCTTCCCGGATCAATCGTTACATGGCAACCACGTCAATTTGGTAGGGCCCAAAAATGGCTCTCAACTGCCCGCTGTCACGAAGATTGTTCAACATTTGCGCGAATTCCTGACTCTTGATCGGAGCATCGAGTCGCAACAACGCGTAGTGCCGATAGACCTGATCGACACGCTCGGACACCATAATCTGTGATTTGACCTTAGGGTCGTAGCGCTGGATGTCAATCAGGTTGGAACGCGTCATCAATGCAATGTCTGCCCGCCCGCGCAAGACCATCAACAAGTTGCTTTCGTGGGAATAGGTCAGGGTTGCGCTGAAGGTATTGGTAAGGAATTTCGGTGCTGAGTTGAACCCGGCAAAGGCATAGTGATAGCCGCTGAAGAGCGCAAGCCGCTTGCCGCTCAGGTCATCAAAATAACGTTGCGCGCGATCAGGGTACTGCCTGGCCACAAACACTTCTGCGTCTTCGAGACCCATGTCCACGGCCGTGTACGAGAGCTCCTGCCAACCCCAGGCCGGGTTTTCGAACATCATCATGTCCACCCGCCCCCGCTCAAAATCACGCACGCGCCTCGGGATCGAGCTGGGTACCAGAACAAAGCGGTAGTCGCTCTGGAGCTGGTTGAGGGCGTTGAGCAATTTGGACAACAGACCGGTATCGGCACCGCGCTCCGGGCGTACGGTATACGGCGGAAAATGCGCAGCTCCGACCCTGATTTCCTGGGCGGCCCAAACCGGCGTTAGCCAGATTATGCCGAGGGTCAGCAACACACTATGAGCCAACTGAATCGGCGAACACTTCAAAACCATACACATCCCGCGCCGCCCATGGCTGGAACTTATTGATCGACACACGACCTTAGATCGAGCACGCACACCATTGAAGCGCATATAGACTAGCAAGCAAGCGGTCCACTGGCCCACTACAAAATAACCGTGCGGGTCAGTGTTTTAGCTACGCTCCCACTTCAACGCCGATGCTGTTAAAGGAAGCTGCACATGCCTCACTGGCTGGTAATTGATCTGGAAGCCACAACCGATGATGGCGGCTGGCCCCTAGAGGAAATGGAAGTGATTGAAATCGGTGCCAGCGTGGTCACCCGCGCAGGCCGGGAGGTCGATCATTTTCAGCGTTTCATTCGACCACAACGTCGGCCGTTGTTGACCCCTTTTTGCCGTCAACTGACTCGCATCACCCAGGCCAACATTGACACTGGTGCACCGATGACGGTGGTCTGGGAGCAGTTCGAACGCTGGCTGGGCCAACATCTACCCAAACTCGAAGGCTGGGCCAGCTGGGGCGACTACGATCGCAAACAGCTGGAGCAGGAATGGCGCCAGAAACAACTGGGCAGTGCCCTGCTGCAATTGCCGCACATGAACCTCAAGCAGCAATTTGCCCAGGCCCGTCAGTTAAAGCGTGCGCTGGGACTTAACAGCGCACTGCAACTGGCCGGAATGCAGTTCAGTGGCCAGCAACATCGAGCCTTGGAAGATGCGCGAAATACTGCACGTTTATTGCCTCTGGTGCTCAAAGGCTGACGGCCACAAAAGGGCGTGACGGGATAAAACGGCTTCTGCATACTGGCCAGCCCTTTTTAGCCCATTCCGAGGAATCGCCATGTTTAAAGTCAACGAATACTTCGACGGCACCGTCAAGTCGATTGCCTTCGCACAAACCGAAGGCAAGGCCACCATTGGCGTCATGGCTGCGGGCGAATACGAATTCGGCACGGCCGAGCGTGAAATCATGCACGTGGTTTCAGGTGAGCTGAGCGTCAAGCTGCCGGGCAGCAACGCATTTGAAACATTCAAGAGCGGCAGCCAGTTCAACGTACCGGCCAACAGCAAGTTCCAGCTCAAGGTTGCAGTGGACACTGCTTACCTGTGTGAGTACCGCTAAGGCCCTGCACATTCCCCTGTAAATACTCTGTCACCGGTCAAGGCCCTCCGTGGGAGCGAGCCTGCTCGCGAATGATTTTCGCGAGCAGGCTCGCTCCCACGGTTGAAGTATCTCAAGCCATCGCCCCTCGGCAGTTGCTACGGATCTCTTTTCACATCCCTACATTGAACTGCAACGCCGCCAGTCGCGCATACAGCGGGTTACTGGCGATCAACTGTGCGTGAGTGCCAATGGCAACCAGCTTGCCCTGATCCATTACCGCGATGCGGTCGGCGTTTTGCACGGTGGCCAGGCGGTGAGCAATCACCAGCGTCGTTCGGCCTTGCATCAGGCTGGGCAATGCCTCTTGGATCAAGTGTTCGCTCTGGGCATCCAGGGCACTGGTGGCTTCGTCCAGCAACAAAATGGGCGCATCGACCAGCAGCGCCCGGGCAATAGCCAGACGCTGACGTTGACCGCCCGACAAACCCAGACCGCCGTCACCCAAGTGGGTTTTATAGCCCTCGGGCATTTGCAGGATGAAGTCGTGGGCATGGGCAATTCGCGCGGCGGCTTCAACTTGCGCATCACTGGCGCCAGCATTGCCATAACGGATGTTGTCTTCAATGGTCCCGAAAAACAGGGCCGGGGTTTGCGACACCAGGGCAAAGCAACGACGCAGGTCGTGCGGGTCTAGCTGGGTGATGGGCTGCTCCTCCAGCAAAATCCGCCCTTGCTGGGGATCGTAGAAGCGCAGCAGCAGGTCGAACAACGTCGACTTGCCCGCTCCTGACGGGCCGACCAGCGCCAGGGTCTCCCCTGCATTGACCGACAGGCTCAGACCATCAATGGCATAACTTTCAGGCCGCGACGGGTAGGCAAATCGCAGGTCTTCAAGCCGCAGATTGCCGTCCACCCGCTCAGGCAACACTCGTAGATCCGTGTCCGGTGCCAGGATCAGGCTTTTTGCCTGCAGCAGTTCGGCAATTCGCTCCGCCGCACCTGCCGCCTGTTGCAACTCGCCAATAACTTCGCTCAGGGTGCCGAACGCGCTCCCTACAACCAAGCTGTAAAACACAAAGGCTGCCAGCTCGCCACCGGTGATGCGCCCTGCGATGACGTCCATGCCACCGACCCACAGCATCACCCCCACAGCCCCCAGCACCAGCAAGATCACCAGCGTGATCAACCATGCCCGTTGCAGAATGCGTTTGCGTGCGGTGGCAAACGCATGCTCAACGGTGCTGGCAAAACGCTGCTGATCCTGCTGTTGGTGGTTGTAGGCCTGGACCGTCTTGATTTGGCCTAAGGCTTCGGCGACATAGCTGCCGACATCCGCTATCCGGTCCTGACTCTGGCGCGAGAGGCTGCGCACCCGACGGCCAAAAAACAGGATGGGCACCAGCACCAGAGGCAGGGCGACCACCACAATACTGGTGAGTTTGGGGTTGGTGACAAACAGCAGGACCACGCCACCCACCACCATCAGGCTGTTACGCAAGAACAAGGACAGCGAAGAACCAATCACTGACTGCAGCAAGGTGGTGTCGGTGGTCAGTCGTGACTGGATTTCAGAACTGCGGTTGTTCTCATAGAACCCGGGGTGCAAGTCGATCAGGTGATTGAACACCTGGCGGCGAATATCGGCGACCACCCGCTCACCGATCCATGACACCAGATAAAAACGTACAAAAGTGCCCACGGACAAGCCCAGCACCAGCACCAGAAAAAAACCGATGGACTGGTTAAGCAGATGGGGGGACTGAGTCATAAAACCCTTGTCCACCAACAAGCGAATGCCCTGCCCCATCGACAAGGTGATCCCCGCTGTGACAATCAGGGCCAACAGGGCGCCAAATGCATGCCAACGATAGGGGGCAATGAAATGGGTGGCCAGACGAATGGCACGACGATGACGGGACGAAAGCATGGGAGGGGTATCCAGAATGAGGATCAGCGTGAAAAGCCTTACACAGCCTACAACGAAGTTCGGCTTATCTTGGTAAACCTTTCTCACTCGTCTTGAATATGACCTGCAACAGCAAGCCCTAGGCAGTAATGTTCTAAAGTCGGGGTGGAAGTTTCAGGATATTTCTGTTGGACTGGGCTGGTGGCCAAGTTTGTAACAGCTTGGTCATTAAACGGATCTACAGTATCGCTACACCCTGATGAGGAGACAGGCCATGGATTTGCAACAGAACGCTCAAGCCGTACCGGTGATTCGCACCCAACCACAGCAATCTCTGGGGTGCGCGTTTATCGACGAGAATGGTCAGGAAATCTTGATCACTGAAGCGATGATTCAGGACGCCTGCCACGAACTGGAGCAACGCCTGGTCAAGCCTGTGCACAAGGACTGATCCTCTGTGACAGCGGGCAACCGTGCGATGGCATTACTGCGGTTTACCGGACAGACCGCACCGTTTGCATCGCTGACCAGCCAGCTCCACACATGAGATAGCAACCCAAGAATGACTGACCGGCCTTACTGCATAAGGCCGGTTTTTTTATGCCCTGACTCTTTAGACAGGCACCGCCCCCAAGGCCTTTACCAGTTGATTCAAGGCCACTGACTCACCCTCGATATGCACGGGCAGGCCTTCGATTTCGCGGCGAATCGGGTAGTGCTTGCGCAATGCATCGAACGCCAGCTTCTGCTCCTGGACACTGCCGATCAGGCTACGACGAAAATCCGCATCGTCACGGCGCGGGTCGTACACACCGCGACAAATCATGGCCATGGCCCAGCCAGGATCGCTGTCGGCACTCAGTTCAACCTTCGCCAGCCATGGAGCGGGCAGCAGGTCGGCGAGTTTGACCTGCGGGGTATGCCCCAGAAAATCACATAACGCCTGATAAACCTGCGCAGTACCACGCTGCTTGCCATCCAGGCTGTACCCGGCAATGTGTGGAGTCGCCAGTACGCACAGGTCAGCCAGTTCGACGTCGACTTGCGGCTCGCCCTCCCACACATCCAGCACTGCCTGCAGGTCTTCGCGTCGGGTCAATACTTCGCGCAGCGCCGCGTTATCAACTACTGGACCGCGGCTGGCGTTGATCAGCCAGGTGCCCGGTTTCAGTTGCTCCAGACGTTGCTGATCGAGCAAGTGCCAGGTCGAGTAGTCGCCGGTTTTGCTTAGCGGGGTGTGCAGGCTGAGTACATCGCACTGCTCGATGATCTGTTCGAGGGTGACATAATCACCTCCTTCACAGGCCTGCCGCACGGGGTCGCAAACCAGTACGTTGAGGCCCAGAGCACGCAGAACGTTGACCAGACGACCGCCCACTTCACCGGCGCCGATCACGCCGTAGGTACGCCGGGTCAGATCGACACCTTCAATTTCGGCCAGGGTCAACAGGCTGCCAAGCACGTAATCGACCACGCCACGGGCATTGCAACCGGGGGCGCTGGACCACTGAATACCGGCTTGCTGAAAGTAGTCGAGGGCCAGGTGATCGGTACCGATGGTGCATGTGCCGACAAACCGCACCGCGCTGCCTTCAAGCAACTCACGGTCGACTTTGGTCACCGAACGCACCAGCAGGACGTCTGCATCGTGGACGTCTGCACGGCTGATCTGACGCCCCGGCAAACGGCGTATTTCACCGAAGTCAGCAAAAAACTCTTCGATCAGCGGAATATTTTCGTCAGCAACAATCAACATGGCAGGCTCCTTTGGCGGAGTGGCAGTGTAGGCGTTGTTACGCTGAATGGGCCAGCCAAGCGTGGAAGGTACTTACGATCATGCTTACAAAGCTCCTACAACTCAGTGTTTTCTGACCTTTTGGTCAAGCGTACAATCGCCAGCTTTGCGCGTTAAACACTGTGGATGCACGCTTGTGAACTCTGTCACTCATACCCCCCCTTCTACCGCTGTAAGCCGCCCGGCCCGGGTTCGTACAGAAGTACGCGCACTCCTGGCGCTGGCGTTTCCGATCATCATTTCGCAAATCGCCACCACCGCCATGGGGTTTGTCGATGCGGTGATGGCCGGGCGTGTCGGTCCTCGGGATCTGGCTGCCGTGGCGCTGGGCAACTCTATCTGGGTCCCGGTGTTTTTACTGATGTCGGGCATTTTGTTGGCCACCACCCCCAAGGTGGCACAGCGTTTTGGCGCGGATGCTCACAGTGACATTGGCCCGATCGTGCGCCAGGCGCTGTGGCTGGCGCTGATCACCGGCCTGTGCGCGGCCCTGATTCTGATCGGTGCCGAGCCACTTTTGCATGCGATGAAGGTCGACCCTGACTTGATCGACCCGAGCATGGGCTATTTATACGGGATCGCCAGTGGGATGCCGGCCGTTGGGCTGTATTGCGTGTTGCGCAACTTCAGCGATGGCCTGGGTAAAACCCGACCAAGCATGGTGCTGGGGCTGAGTGCACTGGCACTCAATATCCCGATCAACTACATCTTCATTTATGGTCACTTTGGCGTCCCGGCCATGGGCGGCGTGGGCTGTGGCTGGGCGACGGCTATTGTGATGTGGTTCATGGCCATCGGTATGGTGGTCTGGACATGGCGCGGGGCAATCTACCAGTCGAGCAAGGTCTACAGCCATTTTGAATGGCCCCAGTGGGCGATTCTCAAGCGCTTGCTCAGCGTGGGCTTGCCGATTGGTATCGCGGTCTTTGCCGAGTCGAGCATTTTTGCGGTGATTGCGCTGCTGATCGGCAGTTTGGGTGCAACCGTTGTAGCGGGCCATCAGATCGCATTGAACTTCAGTTCACTGGTTTTCATGATTCCGTATTCGCTGGGCATGGCCATTACGGTGCGTGTAGGCCAGGCCTTGGGCCGTCAGCAACCTCGTGAGGCACGGTTTGTGGCTGGCGTCGGCATGGGCACCGCCCTGGTCTGGGCGGCCATTTCCGCCAGTCTGATCCTGCTGCTGCGTGAGCAAATTGCGACCGTCTATACCGCCGATCTGAGGGTGATCGAGGTGGCAACCATGCTGCTGATGTTTGCCGCGCTGTATCAGTTTTCAGACGTGATCCAGGTGACGGCCGCCGGCGCATTGCGCGGCTATCAAGACACGCGGGTGACGATGGTGTTGACGTTGTTTGCGTATTGGGGGATTGGTCTGCCGGTGGGCTACGCGCTGGGGCTGACGGACTGGTTTGGCGAAGCCAATGGCCCGAGCGGGCTGTGGCAGGGTTTAATCGTTGGCCTGACCTGCGCCGCGCTGATGCTTGGCGTGCGGCTGGCGCGCAGTGCGAAAAAACATATTCGCCGCAGCGCCTGACGTGTGGGAGTGAGCCTGCTCGCGAACGCCTCAATGCGGCGACTTTCGCGAGCAGGCTCGCTCCCACGGTAGCAACCTGAACGTTTAATCCTGCTTCTTGCGGATCCAGTACAGGTACTTGCCCGCCTCTTCCTGTTGCCCCACCAGTTCATGGTCCAGAAACACGCAGAACTTGGGAATGTCACGGCGAGTCGAGGGGTCGGTGGCGATGACTTTCAACAAGCCACCCGGCGCTAGATCGCGAATGTGTTGGTGCAGCATCATCACCGGCTCAGGGCAGTTGAGGCCGGTGGCATCCAGAGTGCCGTCAACCGGCAGGTCAGTAAAACTCATCAGTTACTCCCGAATCAGCGAGATTTAGGTTTTTTAACGTCCAGTCGACGCAAATGGCAGGTCACTTCTTCACGGTCGTGATACAGCTGCTTGCAGCCGATTTCAACCTGGATGCCACGAGCCTTGAAGCCGTCTGCAATCCGGTCGAGCAAGCGACGCACTTCGGCATAACGCTGCTTCATCGGCAGTTTCAGGTTAACCACCGCTTCACGGCAGTGACCTTCACCAATCCACTCTTCAAGCATCGCAGCATTGCGCGCCGGTTTCTCGACGATGTCGCAGACCATCCAGTCCACCGGCTGCTTGGGCTTGAAGGTAAAGCCATCGGCCATCAAGTGCTGCACCAGGCCGGTGTCCATCAGGCTTTCAGCCATTGGGCCGTTGTCGATGGCGGTCACGATCATGCCGCGATTTACCAACTGCCAGGTCCAGCCACCCGGGGCAGCGCCCAGGTCAACGCCGGTCATGTCGCTGTGCAAGCGCTCATCCCACTGATCGCGGGGGATAAAGTGATGCCAGGCCTCTTCCAGCTTGAGCGTCGAACGGCTCGGTGCCTCACGGGGGAACTTGAGGCGCGGAATGCCCATGGGCCACATGGCTGAGTTGTTGGCTTCTGCCAGTCCGAGGAATACTTCGCGGCCACTTTTAAAGGTCAGCAGCAGACGCGGCTTGTGCGCGTCGTCTTCAACCAGCTTTCCGGCCTTGATCAACGCCTTGCGCAGATGGGCATCAAATTTTTTGCAGAAATTGGACAGCTCTTTACCGTCATTGGTATCGACTATTTCCAGCCACAGACTGCCGCACACCGGAAAGTCCGCCATGTGCTCAAGGATAACGCTGATGCGGTCGGTTTCCGGAAGATCGACAAAGCCGCCACGGGCCCATTGGCGCGGGAAGATCAGCTCGGCAAAACGCAAACCTTTCATCAGGCGTTCAGCGCCGCCTTCTTCGGTGCACACAAATTCGGCGCAGGCAGTGCTCGGCTTGGCCTTGGCATAGCCAGACACATTGAGACGGGCGGCGTGTTCGGCAATTTCCGAGCAGACTTCGCCTTCAAACCCGGGCCGGCAGTGCATAAAAACGGTGTTCATTGAATTACTCCTGGGCAGCGGGCAGGAATTGGCCGGCTGCGCATCCTTGATTTGGCGCAAGGACTGTCACGAAAAGGTCGGCATGATAGCCGAGTTCGGAACCTTGAACCCGCAAAGACAGTCCAGTTATTAGCCAGAGCCCGGAATCAGAGCTAGGTTTGAAGCTCTGTTTATGCAACGTGATCCGTCTAAAGGAGTCATTTCATGTCCTCCCTCGATAGCCTGAATACCCTAGCCACATTAAAAGTCGACGATAAGACTTATCACTACTTCAGCCTCCCGCTCGCCGCCAAATCTTTGGGCGACCTGAGCAAGCTGCCAATGTCGCTCAAAGTGTTGCTGGAAAACCTGCTGCGCTGGGAGGACGGCAAAACCGTTACCGAGCCCGACCTCAAGGCACTGGCCGCATGGCTCAAGGAGCGGCGCAGTGACCGGGAAATCCAGTACCGCCCTGCCCGAGTGCTGATGCAAGACTTCACCGGTGTCCCGGCCGTGGTCGATCTGGCCGCCATGCGCGCCGCAATGGCCAAGGCGGGTGGCGATCCGCAGCGTATCAACCCGCTGTCCCCCGTGGACCTGGTCATTGACCACTCGGTGATGGTTGACCGGTTCGCCAGCGCCAGCGCCTTTGAGCAAAACGTCGACATCGAGATGGAACGCAACGGCGAACGGTATGCGTTTTTGCGCTGGGGGCAGAATGCCTTCGATAACTTCAGCGTCGTCCCGCCCGGCACCGGGATTTGCCATCAGGTAAACCTGGAGTATCTGGGTCGTACGGTCTGGACCAAAGACGAAGACGGCCGCACGTATGCCTTTCCAGACACGCTGGTAGGCACCGATTCCCATACAACGATGATCAATGGCCTCGGCGTATTAGGCTGGGGCGTGGGCGGGATCGAAGCTGAAGCTGCAATGCTCGGCCAGCCCGTGTCGATGCTGATCCCCGAAGTGGTGGGTTTCAAACTCAGCGGCAAACTCAAAGAAGGCATCACCGCTACGGACCTGGTACTGACCGTCACGCAAATGCTGCGCAGCAAGGGCGTTGTCGGCAAGTTCGTGGAGTTTTACGGTGATGGACTGGCGGATCTTCCTCTGGCGGACCGCGCCACCATTGCCAACATGGCCCCGGAATATGGCGCCACCTGCGGCTTTTTCCCAGTCGATGAAATCACCCTGGACTACCTGCGTTTGTCCGGGCGCCCAGAAGCCACCGTCAAATTGGTCGAGGCCTATTGCAAGACCCAGGGTTTGTGGCGCACAGCAGGTCAGGAGCCGATATTCACCGAAACCCTGGCACTGGACATGAGCACTGTAGAAGCCAGTCTGGCCGGGCCAAAACGCCCGCAAGACCGGGTTTCGCTGCCCAATGTCGGCCAGGCCTTCGACGAGTTTCTCAGCCTGCAATTCAAACCCGCCAATAAAGAAGAAGGCCGCCTTGAAAGCGAGGGCGGTGGCGGTGTGGCCGTGGGCAATGCGGACTTGATCGGCGAAGCTGACTACAGCTTTGAGGGTCAAACCTATCGTCTGAAAAACGGCGCCGTGGTCATTGCAGCCATCACCTCGTGCACCAACACCTCGAACCCGAGTGTGATGATGGCCGCCGGATTGGTGGCCAAAAAGGCAGTCGAAAAAGGCCTGAAGAGCCAGCCCTGGGTCAAGACCTCATTGGCACCGGGTTCCAAGGTAGTGACCGATTACTACAAAGCCGCGGGCCTGACCCAGTACCTCGACCAACTGGGTTTCGCCCTGGTGGGTTATGGCTGCACGACCTGCATCGGCAACTCAGGGCCATTGCCCGAGCCCATAGAAAAGGCAATTACCCAATCCGATCTGACCGTGGCTTCGGTGCTGTCAGGCAACCGCAACTTTGAAGGGCGCGTACATCCATTGGTGAAAACCAACTGGCTGGCCTCCCCTCCGCTGGTGGTGGCGTATGCTCTGGCGGGTACCGTACGTATCGATATCAGTCGTGAGCCACTGGGTACAGGTAACGATGGCCAGCCGGTGTTCCTGCGCGATATCTGGCCCAGCCAGAAAGAAATCGCCGACGCCGTGGCCCAGGTCACGACCGGTATGTTCCACAAGGAATACGCCGAAGTGTTTGCCGGTGATGCCCAGTGGCAAGCCATCGAAGTGCCGCAAGCCGCGACTTATGTCTGGCAGGCTGATTCGACCTACATCCAGCATCCGCCGTTTTTCGACAACATCAGCGGACCTTTGCCGGTGATTGCTGACGTTAAGGCTGCGAATATTCTGGCACTGCTGGGCGATTCAGTGACCACCGACCACATCTCACCCGCCGGCAACATCAAGGCGGACAGCCCCGCCGGCCGTTACTTGCGCGATAAAGGCGTCGAGCCCCGTGACTTCAACTCCTATGGCTCTCGACGCGGCAACCACGAAGTCATGATGCGTGGCACCTTTGCCAATATCCGCATCCGCAACGAAATGCTCGGTGGTGAAGAAGGCGGCAATACGATCTACATTCCCACCGCCGAGAAAATGCCGATCTACGATGCGGCCATGCGTTATCAGGCATCCGGTACACCGCTGGTGGTGATTGCCGGTCAAGAATACGGTACCGGCTCCAGCCGTGACTGGGCGGCCAAAGGCACTAACCTGCTGGGGGTCAAAGCGGTGATTGCTGAAAGCTTTGAGCGTATCCACCGCTCGAACCTGGTCGGCATGGGCGTTCTACCTTTGCAGTTCAAGCTCGATCAGAACCGCAAGACCCTGAACCTTACAGGCAAGGAGACCCTGGATATTCTGGGCCTGACCGGCGCCCAATTGCAGCCACGGATGAACGTGACGCTGGTGATCACCCGTGAGGATGGCAGCCAGGAAAAAGTCGATGTGCTCTGCAGGATCGACACGATAAACGAAGTGGAATACTTCAAGGCAGGCGGGATTTTGCACTATGTATTGCGTCAGCTGATTGCCTCTTAGTCACACCTGAACACTGTGGGAGCGGGCTTGCCCGCGATTCGGGCTACGCGGTCCGTCAGGCAAGTCGAGGTAATGCCCTCGCGAGCAAGCCCGCTCCCACAGATTGCCTTCCCCGCATGCTCAGCCTTTTGAGTCGTTATACTGCCGCGCCCCGGACTGGATCCGGGGTGTTTTTTAACGATTCCAAGGATCTTCATGATTGTTCTGCCATGGCCTTATCTGGCACTTCTGACCCTCGGCTACGGACTTGCCCTGAGTTATGGGCAACTGGGTGTTCAAACCCTTATAGCCATTGGCCTACTGACCCTCAGCGGGCTCGCCGTTCTCCAACGCAAAAGCCATTACCTGCGCTATGCCGGACATGCACTGTTTGTAGTGCTGGCTGTGGCGCTGGCCCTGCATTGGCTACCCGGTTTTCATAACGGCCGCGCCATCAACCCGGCAAGGCTGACGCCGGATGCCGTGCCATTCTCGATGTACTTCAACCTGGACAAGCCGCTGATTGGTGTCTGGCTGCTGCTGGTGTGCCCATGGATCGCGCCCCGCTTTGCCTGGCGCGCATCCCTGGGCGCCACGTTGATGGGCCTGGCGCTGGCAGCCAGTATGGCGTTGGGCGGTGCAATGCTGCTGGGCATGATCACCTGGGCACCCAAATGGCCACATCAGGGCACCCTCTGGCTGCTGAATAATCTGCTGCTGGTGACACTGGTGGAAGAGGCTCTGTTTCGCGGTTATATCCAGGGCGGATTGAGCCGCAAACTGAAAATGCTGCCCTATGGCCAGACGGTAGCGCTGGTCGCCGCCTCGACCCTGTTTGGCCTGGCACATGCGGCTGCCGGCTGGCAATGGATGTTGTTGGCGGGGCTGGCCGGGGTCGGCTATGGCCTGGCTTACCGCTTTGGCGGACTGGGCGCGGCAATTGCCACCCACTTTGGGCTCAATGTGCTGCATTTCGTGTTTTTTACTTACCCGATGCTCACGCCCTGACGGTCTGCATCAGCCGTGACGGGTTGTTCGCCGACAACCCGACACGTGAAATATAAATTAAACAATTTCTTGCCCATGCCGACAGCCTGTCAAAGTCTTGCGGATTGAAACGACATGCGTAACAACCAGCCCATCACTCAACGCGAACGCACATTCCCCGCGCAACAACGGTTGATCTCCACGACCGATGCCAAAGGCGTCATTTCCTATTGCAACGATGCTTTTGTCGAAATCAGCGGGTTTTCGCGTGAGGAGCTGATACGCGCACCGCACAATCTTGTGCGCCATCCCGACGTGCCGTCTGCCGTGTTCGAGCATATGTGGAGCACCCTGAAAAAGGGCGCGCCGTGGATGGGTATCGTCAAGAACCGCTGCAAAAATGGCGACCATTACTGGGTCAATGCGTATGTCACCCCGATCTTCGAGAACGAGCGCGTGGTGGGCTACGAGTCGGTGCGGATCAAACCGACCGCCGAACAGATCCGCCGTGCCGAAGCCCTGTACTCACGCCTTAACCGGGGCAAATCGGCAGTGCCTCAGCGTGACAAGTGGCTACCGGTGCTGCAGGACTGGCTGCCTTTTATTCTGGTCAGCCAGTTGAGCTTCATGATTGGTGCCCTGCTCAACTCCAGCTGGGGATTTGCCCTGGCAGCCGTGCTATCGATCCCGCTGGGATTGCTCGGCCTGAGCTGGCAACAGCGCGGGATCAAGCGCCTGTTGCGCCTGGCCGAACAAACCACGTCCGATCCGCTTATCGCCCAGATGTACACCGACAGCCGTGGCCCGCAAGCGCGTCTGGAAATGTCCATCCTGAGCCAGGAAGCACGCCTCAAAACCTGCCTGACCCGCCTGCAGGACACTGCCGAGCATTTGAGCGGGCAAGCCCGTCAATCCGACATCCTGGCGCACAAGAGCTCTGTCGGGCTGGAGCGCCAGCGTGTAGAAACAGAACAAGTGGCAACTGCGGTCAATCAAATGGCCGCGACCACTCAAGAAGTTGCCAGCCACGTGCAACGCACTGCGGACGCCACGCAGGAAGCCAACCGCCTGACCAGTCGCGGCCGAGATATTGCCGGTGAAACCCGCGAGGCCATTGAACGCTTGTCGGTGGTGGTAGGAGAAACCGGGGCCACGGTCACGCAACTGGCCAAGGACAGCGACGAGATCGGCGGCGTGGTTGATGTGATCAAGGGCATTGCCGACCAGACCAACCTGCTGGCCTTGAACGCTGCAATCGAAGCCGCGCGGGCGGGCGAAATGGGTCGCGGCTTTGCCGTGGTGGCTGACGAAGTGCGCCAATTGGCACAACGTACCAGCACATCAACCGGGCAAATTCACAGCCTGATTGCAAAGCTGCAACAGACTGCCGCCACTGCCGTGCAAACCATGAACGCCGGGCACCGTCAGGCTGAGGAAGGGGTGGCCCGCGTGCTGGAGGCCGACAAGGCCCTGGTGGGCATCAGCGAAGCGGTGGCCAATATCACCGACATGACTGCCCAGATCGCCGCCGCGACCGAAGAGCAAAGTGCGGTAGCTGAAGAAGTCAGCCGTAACATCAGCACCATTGCCGATCTCGCGGACCAGACCTCCGAGCAGGCGCAGCACTCGGCGCTGTTGAGCGAAGAACTGAGCCAGACCGTAAACAGCCAGTACTCGCTGGTAGCGCGGTTTAACCGCTGACCCTTGTGGGAGCGAGCCTGCTCGCGATTGGATCGCTGCGGTTCAACACTTGCACCGCGTTGATGCCATCGCGAGCAGGCTCGCTCCCACAAATCGTTCAAGGTTGCTGCAACCACCGCGCTATCTTGTCTGCCGCCGCATCCAGATGCTGCTCATGGGTCAACCCCGAAGCCTTTAATGGCTTCAGGTCGTGATCCCCCGACACGAGCCACGACACTTCAATACCCGGTGCCAGCGTGTAGGCCTCCACCGCCTCCCGGTTGCCCAGCGCATCACGCTCGCCCTGCACAATCAGAGTCGGCGTTTGCAGTTCAGCCAAGTGCGCCACACGCGGTTTTTCCGGTTTGCCTGCGGCATAAAACGGATAACCCAGGCACACCAGAGCCTGCGTCTCTAGCTCATCAGCAACCAGACTGGCCATGCGCCCGCCCATCGACTTGCCGCCGATGGCTAATTGCCCAGCGACATGCCGTCGCACCTCGGTAAATACCTCATGCCAGCATTCAAGCAATTTTGCCTGCTGATTGGGTGGCCTTTTACCACCATCTAGCCGTCGCTGAGCCATGTACGGGAACTCGAAGCGCAACACGCTCACCCCGCGTGCAGCAAGGCGCTCAGCCATGCCTGTCATCCAGGCACTGTCCATCGGAGCCCCCGCACCGTGGGCCAGAATCAGCGTCATGGATGAGGGGGTTGGCGCGCCATTCCACAGCCAGCCCCGCTGTTCCACGCACTTCAGCCATTGATCCCCGTCAATACCGTCCTTGCCTGCTACACCCATGCTTGCCTCGCTTTTAGTCTGCCTATAACTCCAGGCGTGCCTTTGTATTCGCCTGAACCGTGGATGGGGAACCATGAACACTTCTACAAGTACCGCCTACAACTACAAGGTGGTCCGCCAATTTGCCATTATGACGGTGGTTTGGGGCATCGTCGGTATGGGGCTCGGGGTATTTCTCGCCGCGCAGTTGGTCTGGCCAGAACTCAACTTCAATTTGCCTTGGACCAGTTTTGGGCGCCTGCGCCCTTTGCACACCAACGCGGTCATTTTTGCCTTCGGTGGCTGCGCCTTGTTCGCCGCCTCGTTCTACTCGGTGCAACGCACCTGCCAGGCCACGCTGTTCTCGCCCAAGATTGCGGCGTTTACCTTCTGGGGCTGGCAACTGGTGATTGTGCTCGCAGCCATCAGCCTGCCGCTGGGTTACACCAGCTCCAAGGAATACGCAGAGCTGGAGTGGCCGATCGACATTTTGATCACCATCGTCTGGGTCGCTTACGCCATCGTGTTCTTCGGCACGATCATGAAGCGCAAGACCAAGCACATCTATGTAGGCAACTGGTTCTTCGGCGCGTTTATTGTGACCGTGGCCATTTTGCACATCGTTAACAACCTGGAAATCCCGGTCAGCTTCACGAAGTCCTACTCACTCTACGGTGGCGCCACTGACGCCATGGTGCAGTGGTGGTACGGACACAACGCCGTGGGCTTTTTCCTGACGGCGGGCTTTTTGGGGATGATGTACTACTTCGTGCCGAAACAGGCCGAACGTCCGATCTACTCCTATCGCCTGTCCATCGTGCACTTCTGGGCGCTGATCACCTTGTACATCTGGGCCGGCCCCCACCATTTGCACTACACCGCACTGCCGGACTGGGCTCAGTCGCTGGGCATGGTGATGTCGCTGATTCTGCTGGCGCCAAGCTGGGGCGGCATGATCAACGGCATGATGACGCTCTCGGGGGCCTGGCATAAGTTGCGCAGCGACCCGATCCTGCGCTTCCTCGTTGTGTCACTGGCGTTCTACGGCATGTCGACCTTTGAAGGACCGATGATGGCAATCAAGACCGTCAACGCCCTCTCCCACTACACCGACTGGACCATCGGTCACGTACACGCCGGCGCCCTGGGTTGGGTCGCGATGATTTCGATCGGTGCGCTGTATCACATGATCCCGAAAATCTTCGGCCGCCCACAGATGTACAGCCTGGGCCTGATTAACGCTCACTTCTGGCTGGCCACTATCGGCACCGTGCTCTATATCGCATCGATGTGGGTCAACGGCATCGCTCAAGGCCTGATGTGGCGCGCAGTCAACGAAGACGGAACGCTGACTTACTCCTTCGTCGAAACCTTGGTGGCCAGCCATCCGGGGTATGTCGTGCGACTGGTCGGTGGTGCGATCTTCTTCAGCGGCATGTTGCTGATGGCTTACAACACTTGGCGCACCGTGCGTAACGCCGAGCCCGCTGAAGTCGTAGCCGCCGCGCAGATGGCCTGAGGAGTTGGCAATGAAACACGAAGTCGTTGAAAAAAATATCGGCCTGATGCTGTTGCTGATGATTCTGTGTGTGAGTGTCGGCGGCCTGACGCAAATCGTCCCGCTGTTCTTTGAGGACGTGACCAACACCCCGGTGGAAGGCATGAAGCCGTACACCGCACTGCAACTGGAAGGTCGCGACATCTACATACGCGAAGGCTGCGTGCAGTGTCACTCGCAGATGATCCGTCCATTCCGTGCCGAGACCGAACGTTATGGTCACTACTCGGTTGCCGGTGAAAGCGTGTGGGATCACCCGTTCCTGTGGGGCTCCAAACGTACCGGGCCGGACCTGGCCCGCGTCGGAGGCCGTTACTCGGATGACTGGCACCGCGCGCATTTGTACAACCCGCGCAACGTCGTGCCCGAGTCGAAAATGCCAGCGTACCCATGGCTGGTGGAGGCTGCGGTAGACAGCAGCCATACCGAGAAAAAACTCGACGTGATGCGCACCCTGGGCGTGCCGTACACCGACGAAGACATCGCCAATGCCAAGCAGTCGGTACAAGGCAAAACGGAGATGGACGCGTTGGTGGCCTACCTGCAAGTGCTCGGCACTGCCATCAAGAGCAAGAGGTAAGTCATGGTCTTCGAGATGAGTAGTGGAATGATTCGCGGCTTGGGCACCGTGGTGGTGGCCGTGGCGTTTATCGGTCTGGCGTTGTGGGTGTTCAGCCCGCGACGCAAATCGGAGTTTGAAGACGCGACCTTACTGCCATTCAAGGACGATCCAGAGGCGATTCAACACGTCGAGCAAGAACAAGCGTCTAGGAGTAACAAAGCATGACCACCTTCTGGAGTCTCTATATATGCGTGCTGACCATTGGCACGCTGATCGGCCTGACCTGGCTATTGGTCAGTACGCGCAAGGGTGAAACCAAAAGCGATACCGTCGAGACCATGGGCCACAGCTTCGACGGCATTGAGGAGTACGACAACCCGCTGCCGCAATGGTGGTTCATGTTGTTCGTGGGCACGCTGGTGTTTGCGGTGGGATATTTGATTCTTTACCCGGGCCTGGGCAACTGGAAAGGCCTGCTGCCGGGCTATGAAAATGGCTGGACCGGCGTGCATGAGTGGGAAAAGGAAATGGACAAGGCTGACGCCCGTTTCGGACCGATCTTTGCCAAGTACGCCGCCATGCCCGTAGACCAAGTCGCACAAGACCCTGCTGCACTGAAAATGGGGGGGCGCCTGTTTGCCTCCAACTGTTCGGTGTGCCACGGCTCGGATGCCAAAGGTGCGTTCGGCTTCCCGAATCTGGCCGACAACACCTGGCGCTGGGGCGGCGATGCCGACACTATCAAGGCCACCATCATGGGCGGACGCATCGCTGCGATGCCGGCCTGGGGTGAGGTACTGGGTGAATCCGGGGTCAAAAACGTGGCCGCCTACGTACGTCACGATCTGGCCGGCCTGCCTTTGCCGCAGGACACCACCCTGGATCTGGCGGCGGGCAAGCAAGCCTTCGATACCACCTGCGTGGCGTGTCACGGTGCAAACGGTAAAGGCATGCCAATGATGGGTGCGCCGGATCTGACACAACCTGCGGGCTTTATCTACGGCACCAGCCTGGCGCAATTGCAGCAAACCATTCGCCACGGGCGTCAGGGTCATATGCCTGCGCAAAACGAGTTGCTGGGCAACGACAAGGTACAGCTGCTGGCGGCATACGTGTTCAGCTTGTCACATGGTAATCAAGAGGAAAAAACAGCCGAATAATTACCAGACATTTCCTGCCGCATCATTTTGGTGCGGCAGTTCCCGCCTCAAAGCGCGACCAAGTGTCGCACCTCTTTTTAGTCCGCCATTGCTCTCCCGCCATTCAGGACTAAGCTCTTGTCTTGCGTGATCGGGATTTTCCCGGCGCTACGTCAAGTGAAATTAATCGGTAGGTTGAAGGGCACTGTTACGGGCCACACTAGTGGGTTTACAACGGCTGTCGTCCATTGCGAAGTTCGCCATGCTCTCGCCATGCCTTACCCCCAGTTGAACCTGCCCGCATCTCCCCCTTGGATTTTGCCCTCCGTGCGGCATTTTAGAGAGGTCCGTTTGACCTTACTCCCTGCATGGAAAGGCCGCAGAATAAGCCTTGGAAAGCATTGACCGGGGTCATGCTTCGTTGCAATACCCCTACGCTTTATACATACTTGCGACCGATTTTTATCCTAATAAAACACCTAAACCGTGGAACCTTAGAATGAGCACAGCAATCAGTCCGACTGCTTATAACTATAAGGTAGTCCGCCAGTTCGCCATCATGACGGTGGTCTGGGGGATCCTTGGCATGGGGCTCGGGGTTTTCATCGCGTCACAGCTTGTGTGGCCTGAATTGAACCTTGGCCTTGAATGGACGACCTTCGGCCGTCTGCGCCCCTTGCATACCAACCTTGTGATCTTTGCCTTTGGTGGCTGTGCATTGTTTGGCACCTCTTATTACGTCGTGCAGCGCACCTGCCAAACGCGGCTGATCTCTGACTCGCTGGCCGCGTTCTCCTTCTGGGGTTGGCAGGCCGTTATCATCGGCGCGATCATCACCTTGCCGCTGGGTTACACCACGAGCAAAGAATACGCAGAGCTGGAGTTGCCTCTGGCTATCCTGCTGGCAATCGTCTGGGTGGTGTACGCCATTGTGTTCTTCGGAACCATTACCAAGCGTAAAACCAAGCATATCTATGTCGGTAACTGGTTCTACGGTGCCTTCATTCTTGTGACGGCAATGCTGCACATCGTCAACCACGCATCCCTGCCGGTGAGCTTCTTCAAGTCCTACTCGGCATACGCCGGTGCGACTGATGCCATGATCCAGTGGTGGTACGGACACAACGCTGTAGGTTTCTTCCTGACTACTGGCTTCCTCGGCATGATGTACTACTTCGTGCCGAAACAGGCCGAGCGTCCGATCTACTCGTATCGCCTGTCTATCGTGCACTTCTGGGCGCTGATCACCCTCTACATCTGGGCAGGTCCGCACCACTTGCACTACACCGCCCTGCCGGACTGGGCCCAGTCGCTGGGTATGGCGATGTCGATCATTCTGCTGGCTCCAAGCTGGGGCGGCATGATCAACGGCATGATGACCCTGTCGGGCGCATGGCATAAATTGCGCACTGACCCGATCCTGCGATTCCTCGTTGTGTCCCTGGCCTTCTACGGCATGTCGACCTTCGAAGGCCCTATGATGGCAATCAAGACCGTCAATGCGCTTTCGCACTACACCGACTGGACCATCGGCCACGTTCACGCGGGTGCACTGGGTTGGGTTGCGATGATTTCGATCGGCGCCATGTACCACATGATCCCGAAAGTCTATGGCCAAAAGCAGATGTACAGCACCGGTCTGATCAACGTGCACTTCTGGCTCGCGACCATCGGTACCGTGCTTTACATCGCTTCGATGTGGGTCAACGGCATCACTCAGGGCCTGATGTGGCGTGCAATCAACGACGACGGCACGCTGACCTACTCGTTCGTCGAAGCGCTGCAAGCCAGTCACCCGGGCTTTATCGTTCGCGCCCTCGGCGGTGCCATTTTCGCCAGCGGCATGCTGTTCATGGCCTACAACGTGTTCCGCACCGTACGTGCGTCGAACCCGGCAGAAGCTGAAGCGGCGAGCAAGATCTCTGTAGTTGGAGCCCACTGATGAAGCACGAAACAATCGAGAAGAATATTGGCCTCATGGCCTTCTTCATGGTCATCGCCGTGAGCATTGGCGGCTTGACCCAAATCGTTCCGCTGTTCTTCCAGGAAGTGACCAACACTCCGGTTGAGGGCATGAAGCCTCGCCCCGCACTGGAACTGGAAGGCCGTGATATCTACATCGCCAACGGCTGTGTCGGCTGCCACTCGCAGATGATCCGTCCGTTCCGTGCCGAAACCGAACGTTACGGCCACTACTCGGTCGCCGGTGAAAGCGTGTGGGATCACCCGTTCCTGTGGGGTTCCAAGCGTACCGGCCCGGACCTGGCCCGTGTCGGCGGTCGTTACTCCGATGACTGGCAGCGAGCGCACTTGTACAACCCGCGCAACGTTGTGCCTGAGTCGATCATGCCCGCGTACCCGTTCCTCGTAGAGCGCAAGCTGGACGGCAAGGACACCGCGAGAAAAATGGAGGTCTTGCGCGACCTCGGCGTTCCTTACACCGACGAAGACATCGCCGGTGCCAAGGATGCCGTGAAGGGCAAAACTGAAATGGACGCACTGGTGGCTTACCTCCAGGGCTTGGGCACCATCATCAAAAGCAAACGGTGATCTGAATGGATATCGGGATGATTCGTGGCCTGGGCACTGTCGTCGTGATGGTGGCTTTTATCGGTTTGGCCTTGTGGGTATTCAGCCCGCGACGCAAGTCAGAATTTGACGACGCTACCTTGTTGCCGTTCAAGGATGATCCCGAAGCCATCAAGCACGTCGAGCAAGAGCAAGCTTCTAGGAGTAACAAAGAATGACTACGTTCTGGAGTCTGTACGTTACAGTCCTCACTCTGGGTACCATCTTCGCCTTGACCTGGCTGTTGCTGGCCACCCGCAAGGGCCAGCGCAGCGAGCAGACCGACGAGAAAGTCGGGCACGCTTATGACGGGATCGAAGAGTACGACAACCCAATGCCTAAATGGTGGTTCATGCTGTTTGTCGGCACCGTCATTTTCGCCCTCGGTTACCTCGTTCTGTACCCGGGCCTGGGTAATTGGAAAGGCCTGTTGCCGGGCTACCAGTACCTGGACACCAAAGAGCAAACCCAGTTTGCCAATGGCCAGACAGGCTGGACCGGCGTTCATGAGTGGGAAAAAGAAATGGCCAAATCGGACGCCAAGTTCGGCCCGATCTTCGCCAAATTCGCTGCCATGCCCATTGAAGAAGTAGCCAAGGATCCGCAAGCACTGAAAATGGGTGGCCGTCTGTTCGCATCCAACTGCTCGGTGTGCCACGGTTCTGACGCCAAGGGCGCCTACGGCTTCCCGAACCTGACCGACGCCGACTGGCGCTGGGGCGGTACGCCAGCTGACATCAAGACCACCATCATGGCCGGCCGTCACGCCGTCATGCCGGGCTGGTCCGAAGTGATTGGCGAGCAAGGCGTCAGCGACGTAGCTGCCTACGTACTGACCAACCTGGACGGCCGTAAATTGCCGGAAGGTGCAAAAGCCGACCCTGCCAAGGGCAAAGAGCTTTTCGCTACCAACTGTGCGGTTTGTCACGGTCCGCAAGGTAAAGGCAATCCGCTGATGGGCGCACCTGACCTGACCCATCCGGGGGCGTTCATCTACGGTTCGAGCTTCGCTCAACTGCAGCAGACCATCCGTTACGGCCGCCAGGGCCAGATGCCTGCACAGGCTGACCTGCAAGGGAACGACAAGGTTCACTTGCTGGCCGCCTACGTTTACAGCCTGTCCCATGGCGATGAAGCCAAGGCAGACGAATAACGCAGACGTCTGAACGCAGCAAAAAATGGCCCCGCCAACGAGAGTTGGCGGGGCCATTTTGTTTCAGGATCCGGCAAGCTGTTGCAGCGCCCGCCCAAAAGGTAGTAACGTTTCTACATTGTATTTTCAGGGGAGGAACAGCCCATGCCCATCACGACCATTTCAAGCCGCGATTTCAACCAAGACACAAGCGGTGCCAAAAAAGCAGCCCAGGCTGGGCCGGTTTACATCACCGATCGTGGTCGCCCCGCCCATGTACTGCTATGCATGGAAGAGTACCAACGACTGACCGGACTGAACGCCAGCATCGTCGACCTGCTCGTCATGCCAGAGCCAGCGGTCGAATTTGAACCCGAACGCGCAATCATCACCCCGCGCCCAGTGGACTTCTAATGTTCCTGCTCGATACCAACGTCATCTCTGAACTGCGCAAACCCCAGGCCAATCCCAACGTGGTGGCCTGGGCCAGCACTGTCCCAGCCTACAGGCTGTACATCTCGGCGATTAGCCTGCTAGAAATCGAAACCGGCATCCTGCGCCTGGAGCGGCGCGACCCTACGCAAGCCGTACCGTTGCGCAACTGGCTGGACAACCATGTCATCCCTGCCTTTGCCGGGCGCGTACTGTCAGTCGACGGCAGCGTTGCCCGACGATGCGCCCGCCTCCACGTCCCTGACCGCAGCAATGAGAGCGATGCCCTGATCGCTGCCACGGCATTGGTTCATGACATGACTGTCGTCACCCGCAATACAAAGGACTTCGCCTTCAGCGGCGCCGCCCTGCTCAACCCTTGGGAGCTATGATTCAAGGCTGCGCGCAACTCACCTACCGCCTTAAGTCAATTGATCCATGTCATGACTTGTTACAACTCCTATACCAACTTCTTCTTTTCCGGAACGCGACCAAAGGTCGCACCCTTGAGCTAGAGTCACAGGCGTATCATTACGTTACTGCAACACCTTCTGACCGCGGTCGGCATGTACTGACCGAGGCATTTTCCACTGCCGTGGGACGCACTAATGAGCAATCAGATTCCTGTACACGACGTCACTCCACCTGCCAAAAAAACCACTGAAAGCACCGATCTGTACGCAGCCCGGGAAAAAATTTACACCCGAGCCTTCACCGGTCTTTTCCGCAACCTGCGTATCGGCGGCGGAGCCCTATTGTTTCTGCTGTATTTCGGAACGGTGTGGCTCAACTGGGGCGGTCACCAGGCGGTCTGGTGGAACCTTCCGGAGCGTAAATTTTTTATTTTTGGCGCCACGTTCTGGCCACAGGATTTCATCCTCCTGTCCGGACTGTTGATCGTCGCCGCCTTTGGCCTGTTTTTTATTACCGTGTACGCCGGGCGCGTGTGGTGCGGCTACACCTGCCCGCAAAGCGTCTGGACCTGGGTGTTCATGTGGTGCGAAAAGGTCACTGAAGGTGATCGCAACCAACGCATCAAGCTCGACAAGGCGCCAATGAGCGCCAACAAGTTTCTGCGCAAGCTGAGTAAACACAGCCTGTGGCTGTTGATCGGCTTTGTCACCGGCATGACCTTTGTCGGTTACTTCTCGCCGATTCGTGAACTGGTCATCGACTTCTTCACCGGCCAGGCCGATGGCTGGGCGTACTTCTGGGTCGGCTTCTTCACCCTCGCCACCTACGGCAACGCAGGCTGGCTGCGTGAGCAAGTGTGTATTTACATGTGCCCGTACGCCCGTTTCCAGAGCGTGATGTTTGATAAAGACACCCTCATCGTGTCGTACGACCCGCGTCGCGGCGAAGTCCGTGGCCCGCGTAAAAAAGATGCGGACTACAAGGCTCAAGGCCTGGGCGACTGCATCGACTGCACCATGTGTGTGCAGGTATGCCCCACCGGGATTGATATTCGTGACGGCCTGCAGATCGAGTGCATCGGCTGCGCCGCGTGTATCGACGCCTGCGACAGCATCATGGACAAGATGAACTACCCGCGCGGCCTGATCAGCTACACCACCGAACACAACCTTTCGGGCCAGAAAACCCAAAAGCTGCGGCCGCGCCTGATTGGCTATGCCCTGGTGCTGCTGACCATGATGGGGCTGCTGGCTGCTGCATTCTTTACCCGCACACTGGTTGGTTTCGACGTCAGCAAAGACCGCGTGCTCTACCGCGAAAACGCTGAAGGCCGCATCGAAAACGTCTACAGCCTGAAGATCATGAACAAAGATCAGCAAGACCACACCTATGTGCTGGACGCCACCGGCCTGCCCGATCTCAAGCTGCAAGGCAAACGGGAAATCAAGGTCGCTGCAGGCGATATCGTCAGCCTGCCGGTGGAGTTGTCGATTGCCCCCGAGAAGCTACCGTCCAGCACCAACGAGGTGTTCTTTATCCTCAAGGATGCCGACAACAACGACATCAATGTTAAAGCCAAGAGCCGATTCATCGGCCCACAAATCAGATAAGAGAATTCGACATGCCCGCAGCAAAGCCCTCCAGCCCCTGGTACAAGCATCTTTGGCCGTGGATCATCATTGCCATCCTCGCCTGCTCGGTGACCCTGACCCTGTCGATGGTCACCATTGCCGTAAACAACCCGGATCATCTGGTTAACGACAATTACTACGAGGCCGGCAAAGGGATCAACCGCTCGCTTGATCGCGAGCTGCTGGGCCAGACCCTGCAACTGAAAGCCAAATTGCGTCTGGACGAGATGACCGGCGAAGTGGTGCTGTTGCTTGAAGGCAACAGCAAACCGCAGGTTCTGGAACTGAACCTGATCTCCCCGACCCAACCCGAGAAAGACCGCAAGATCAGCCTGACCCAGAGCGAGTCGGAACCAGGACGCTACATCGGCCAGCTGGATGACAAGATCGAAGGTCGCCGCTTTGTCGAGTTGATGGGCGTTGAAGACGGCCAAACCTGGCGCCTGTTTGAAGAAGAACTGGTCGGCCACGACAAGGATCTGTTGTTGGGTGACGAGCCGCTGCAAGGCGCTGAAGACCACAACAAGAAGTAACCTCTTCGCGGTCAAGCCCGCGGCCACAGATGTGGCCGCGGGCTTGACCGCGATGCCGTATTTCCCGGCGCCACCACACCGCGATAGACCGCCATGACCTCTCCCGTACCTTGCTATCACTGCGCTTTGCCCGTCCCGCCAGGCAGTCGGTTTACTGCCGTTGTTCTTGGTGACATTCGCGAGTTTTGCTGCCCGGGCTGCCAGGCGGTGGCTGAAGCCATCGTGGCCGGCGGCCTTGAAAGCTATTACCAGCACCGCAGTGGAGCTTGCGCCAACCCCGATGCCCTGCCCGTGCAACTGGTAGAAGAGCTGGCACTGTATGACCGCCCTGACGTGCAAAAGCCTTTTGTGCGGCACGAGGGTGAACAGGCCGAAACCACTCTGCTGATCGAAGGCATCAGTTGCGCAGCCTGTGGCTGGTTGATTGAAAAACACCTGCGCCTTTTGCCTGCCGTGGGCGAAGCCCGTCTCAACCTGTCCAACCACCGGCTACACGTACGCTGGGACCAGCGCCAACTGCCGCTGAGCGCGATACTGAGCGAGCTGCGGCATATCGGCTATGTCGCGCACCCGTATCAGGCCGATCGCGCCACTGAACAGCTTGCCAGTGAAAACCGACTGGCCTTGCGCCAACTGGGTGTCGCCGGACTGCTGTGGTTTCAGGCGATGATGGCAACCATGGCCACCTGGCCCGAATTCAATATCGACCTCAGCCCCGAGATGCATACCATCTTGCGCTGGGTGGCGCTGTTCCTGACCACGCCGATTGTGTTTTACAGCTGTGCTCCCTTCTTCAAGGGGGCCATGCGCGACCTGCGCACCCGTCATCTGACCATGGATGTGTCGGTGTCCCTGGCCATCGGCGGCGCTTACATCGCCGGAATCTGGACGGCCATCACCGGTGTCGGTGAGCTGTACTTCGATGCGGTAGGCATGTTTGCCTTGTTCTTGCTGGCCGGGCGCTACCTCGAACGCCGAGCCCGCGAGCGCACTGCGGCGGCCACCGCACAACTGGTCAATCTGCTGCCCGCCTCCTGCCTGCGCCTGGCTGACGACGGCCAAAGCGAACGCATCCTGCTGACCGAGCTTAAGGTCGGCGACAAGGTACTGGTGCACCCCGGCGCGATTCTTCCGGCAGACGGCCAAATCCTTGATGGCCAATCAAGCGTCGATGAGTCCCTGCTCACCGGCGAGTACTTGCCGCAGCCACGCCGTATAGGCGACGCCGTGACGGCGGGCACCCTGAATGTCGAAGGCGCTCTGACCATTGAAGTCACAGCCCTGGGCCAGGACACACGCCTGTCCGCCATCGTGCGCTTGCTGGACCGCGCCCAAACCGAGAAACCACGCCTGGCCGAAATTGCCGACAAGGCCGCGCAATGGTTCCTCCTGTTTTCGTTGATCGCTGCTGCCGCGATCGGCTTGCTGTGGTGGCAACTGGACCCGTCACGGGCCTTCTGGATTGTCCTGGCGATGTTGGTGGCCACATGCCCTTGCGCATTGTCCCTGGCAACGCCCACTGCACTCACCGCCGCAACCGGCACGCTGCACAAACTGGGACTACTGCTGACCCGTGGCCATGTGATTGAAGGCCTCAACCAGATCGACACCGTGATTTTCGACAAGACCGGCACACTGACCGAAGGCCGTCTGACGCTGCGGACCATTCGCCCCTTGAGCGACCTGGACAGCGATCAATGCCTGGCCCTCGCCGCCGCCCTCGAAAATCGCTCCGAACATCCGATTGCCCGTGCTTTTGGCCGCGCGCCGCAAGCCGCCGAAGAAGTCCACAGCACTCCAGGCCTGGGCCTTGAAGGACGGGTTGGCGAACAGCGTTTGCGCATCGGTCAGCCCGGGTTTGTCTGCGAGTTGAGCCAGTGCCGGGTCCCGGCCATGCCGGATGAGCCTGGGCAATGGTTATTGTTGGGTAATACCGAAGGTGTACTGGGCTGGTTTGTTCTGGATGACCGCCTGCGTGATGATGCTCCCGCGTTGCTGGCTGCGTGCAGGGCACGAGGCTGGCGTACGCTACTGCTCTCGGGAGACAGCTCGCCGATGGTGGCCAGCGTGGCTGGCGAACTGGGCATCGATGAAGCGCGAGGCGGATTACGCCCGGATGACAAACTGCAAATTTTGCAACAATTGCATGCACAGGGGCGCAAGGTGTTGATGCTGGGGGACGGGGTCAATGATGTCCCGGTACTCGCTGCGGCCGATATCAGCGTGGCAATGGGATCGGCCACGGACCTGGCCAAGACCAGCGCCGATGCGGTACTGCTCTCTAATCGCCTGGGCGCACTGGTGCAAGCCTTTAGCCTGGCTAAACGTACTCGACGGGTGATCATCGAGAACCTGTTGTGGGCTGGCCTGTACAATGGCCTTATGCTGCCATTTGCCGCACTGGGCTGGATCACACCGATCTGGGCCGCCATCGGCATGTCAATCAGCTCGTTGACCGTGGTGCTCAATGCCTTGCGCCTGACGCGCATGCCTGATCAGGCACATACTTCGGCCACGCCACACACCCGCCCGCATCCGGCCTGAACCGGTCGCCTGGAGCCTATATGCCAGCGCTATACGTCATGATTCCTGCGGCCCTGCTGATTGTCGCCATCGCCATCTACATCTTTTTCTGGGCCGTGGACAGCGGCCAGTACGACGATCTGGACAGTCCCGCCCACAGCATTCTGTTCGACGACCAGGACCCGCAACACACCGCCGCCGTCGAAGAAGCCAAGAACCAGCACCCGGAGTCGATTACCGACAACCACAACAAAACCCCGCCCCATGCTTGAGTTAGCGCCACTGCTGGTCTCGGCGGTCATTTTGGGCCTGCTTGGCGGCGGGCATTGCCTGGGCATGTGTGGCGGCCTGATGGGTGCGCTAACCCTTGCCATTCCCAAAGAGCAACGCAGCCGACGCTTCAGGCTGCTGCTGGCCTACAACCTTGGGCGAATTCTCAGCTATGCCACTGCAGGATTACTGCTGGGGCTGGCGGGCTGGGCAGTGGCCAATAGCCCCGCAGCAATGTTCATGCGCATCCTGGCCGGACTACTCCTGATTTGCATGGGCCTGTACCTGGCCGGCTGGTGGAGCGGCCTGACCCGTATCGAAAGCCTGGGGCGCGGCCTGTGGCGGCATATCCAGCCCGTGGCCACCCGTTTGCTACCCGTGTCGAGCCTGCCGCGGGCATTGCTGCTGGGTGCGCTCTGGGGCTGGCTGCCCTGCGGACTGGTGTACAGCACGCTGATCTGGTCCGCCAGTCAGGGCAGTGCGATCGACAGTGCATTGCTGATGCTGGCGTTTGGTCTTGGCACCTGGCCCGTGTTGCTGGCCACCGGCCTTGCTGCCGAGCGGGTCACTGCACTGTTGCGCAAACGCAGCGTGCGCATGGCCGGGGGGCTGCTGGTCATCCTGTTCGGCATCTGGACCCTGCCCGGCCCGCATCAGCATTGGTTGATGGGGCATTAGCTTCGAGCACCTTCCATCCGCAATCACAGCCCTTGATGCAAATCAAGATGCAACATCGACTCACCCCCTAGACTCTTGGGCATTGCCAGCCATCCCAGGGGAATGCCCGCATGCTCGACGCCATTCGTTGGGACCCAGATTTGATCCGCCGCTACGACCTGGCGGGTCCGCGCTATACCTCGTATCCGACCGCGATGCAGTTCAACAATCAGGTCAGCCCGTTCGACCTGTTGCACGCGCTGCGCGAAAGCCGAAAGGCGCTGCGCCCGCTGTCGCTGTATGTACACGTGCCGTTCTGCGCCAACATTTGCTATTACTGCGCCTGCAACAAGGTCATCACCAAAGACCGTGGCCGGGCACAGCCTTACCTGCAAAGGCTTGAGCAAGAAATCCAGATGATTGCCTGCCACCTCGATCCGAAACAAAAGGTCGAGCAACTGCACTTTGGCGGCGGCACGCCCACCTTTCTCAGTCACGATGAGTTGCGCCATCTGATGGCTACGTTGCGCCAGCACTTCAACCTGCTGGACGACGACTCAGGTGATTACGGCATCGAAATCGACCCGCGGGAAGCCGACTGGTCGACCATGGGTCTGTTGCGTGAACTGGGCTTCAACCGTGTCAGCATCGGCCTGCAAGACCTCGATCCAGACGTACAGCGAGCCGTCAATCGCCTGCAAAGCCTGGAGGAAACACGGGCGGTGATCGAAGCCGCACGCACCCTGCAGTTTCGCTCGATCAATATCGACCTGATCTACGGCTTGCCCAAGCAAACCCCCGAGGCCTTTGCCCGTACGGTTGACGAAGTAATCAGCTTGCAGCCGGATCGCCTGTCAGTGTTCAACTACGCCCATTTGCCTGAACGCTTCATGCCTCAGCGCCGGATCAATACGAGCGACCTGCCTTCGCCTGCCGCGAAATTGCAGATGCTCGAACGCACCATCGAGCAATTGACTGGCGCCGGCTATCGCTATATCGGCATGGATCACTTCGCGCTACCGGACGATGAACTGGCAATCGCTCAGGAAGAATCAACCCTGCAGCGCAACTTTCAGGGCTACACCACCCACGGCCATTGTGACCTGGTCGGGCTTGGCGTCTCGGCCATCAGCCAGATTGGTGACCTGTACTGCCAGAACGACAGCGACCTGGCCAACTATCAGCACACCCTGGCCAGTGACCAGCTCGCCACCCACCGTGGCCTGCTGTGCAATCAGGATGATCGCATCCGCCGGGAAGTGATCCAGCAGATCATTTGCAATTTGCACCTGCCGTTTGCACACATCGAGCAGGCCTTCAATATCGACTTCCGGGGGTATTTCGCACACCAGTGGACGATGCTCGAAGCCATGGCGGCGGACGGGCTGATTGCTCTGGACGATCGGCAATTGACCGTATTGCCTGCCGGTCGGTTACTCGTTCGTTCGGTGTGCATGGTGTTCGATGCCTACCTGGAGCAGCAAACACGCCAGCGATATTCGCGGGTGATTTAAGGTCTCGAACACGGCCTCTATTGCATGAGATGAGTGCACTGGTGTGGTGCGGCTGGCCTAGCCTCCCCCACTGGGTTACCCTTGCATCTTATGTGTGTTTTCCTACAAGGATTTAAGAAATGCCCGAGCCAGTAAAAGTGCGCGCTCATAGCCAGGCCCAATGCAAGGACTGCAGCCTGGCACCTCTCTGCCTGCCACTTTCGTTGGACCTGGAAGACATGGACGCGCTGGAAGAAATCGTCAAGCGCGGGCGCCCACTGAAAAAAGGCGAGTTTTTGTTTCGCCAAGGCGACACGTTTGGCTCGGTGTACGCAGTTCGATCTGGCGCACTGAAAACGTTCAGCCTGAGTGACAACGGTGAAGAGCAAATCACTGGCTTCCATCTGCCAAGCGAACTGGTAGGCCTATCCGGGATGGACACGGAAACCTACCCGGTATCGGCTCAGGCGCTGGAAACCACTCCGGTGTGCGAAATTCCTTTCGAACGTCTGGACGAGCTTTCTGTGCAACTGCCACAGCTTCGTCGCCAACTGATGCGCGTGATGAGCCGCGAAATTCGCGACGACCAACAAATGATGTTGCTCCTGTCGAAAAAAACGGCCGACGAACGTATTGCGACCTTTTTGGTTAACCTGTCAGCCCGCTTCCGCGCCCGTGGTTTCTCGGCCAATCAATATCGCCTGAGCATGTCGCGCAACGAAATCGGCAACTACCTGGGTCTGGCCGTAGAGACTGTGTCCCGGGTGTTCACACGCCTGCAGGAAAACCAGCTGATCACAGCCGAAGGCAAGGAAGTGCATATTCTTGACCCGATCAAGTTGTGCGCCCTGGCAGGTGGTTCGCTGGAAGTCTAAAGCGGCTTGAGGGGTTATACTGGCGCGCTTAACGCACGCCAGGACACCTGATATGGTCTTCGACGATTTTTGCCTCAAATCCCTGATCCGCCCGGTAGTTGATTTTCCCAAGCCGGGCGTCATCTTTCGCGATATTACCCCGCTCTACCAATCCCCCCGCGCCATGCGCGTGATCGCCGACAGCTTTATCGAGCGCTACGTCGAGGCTGACTTCAGCCACATCGGCGCCATGGATGCCCGCGGCTTTTTGATCGGCTCGGTGCTGGCCCATCAGCTCAACAAACCGCTGGTCCTGTTTCGCAAACAAGGCAAATTGCCCGCTGACGTTTTGGCCGAAGGTTATCAGACGGAATATGGCGAAGCATTTCTGGAGGTTCACGCCGACAGTTTGTGCGAAGGCGACTCGTTGCTGATCGTCGATGACTTGATCGCCACCGGCGGCACCCTGATCGCCGCTGCCAATCTGGTACGCCGCATGGGTGCTCAGGTATTCGAAGCGGCAGCGATTATTGATCTGCCTGAACTGGGCGGCTCGCAGCGCCTGCAGGATTTGGGTGTACCTACCTTCTGCCTGACCGAGTTTTCACTGACCGAGTAATACCGACACATCACCCGTGGGAGCGGGCTGGCTCGCGATGCAGACACCGCGGCATTCAGTTGAACCGCGCTGATGCCATCGCGAGCAAGCCCGCTCCCACAGGCGTCACCCCCGGCATTCCCTGTCAGAGCGTAATCGGTCGACGCCCCGAGAACGAGTGAGCCAGCGTGCCGCCATCGACCAGCTCAAGCTCCCCCCCCAACGGCACACCATGCGCGATACGTGAAGCGATCAGGCCTTTATTGCTGAGTAGTTGAGCAATGTAATGGGCAGTTGCTTCGCCTTCGACCGTAGGATTGGTCGCCAGGATCACTTCTGCAAAGGTGCCCTGCTCTGCAATGCGCGTCATCAATTGCGGAATGCCAATCGCCTCTGGCCCCAAACCATCCAGCGGCGACAAGTGCCCCTTGAGCACAAAGTAACGTCCGCGATAGCCGGTCTGCTCAACGGCATACACATCCATCGGCCCCTCGACCACGCACAGCAACGTGTCATCACGGCGCACGTCGGCACACTGCGGGCACAGATCGTCTTCGGTGAGGGTTCGGCACAGACGGCAGTGCCCAACGCCGTCCATCGCCTGGGTCAACGCCAAAGCCAGACGCGAGCCGCCACTGCGATCACGCTCAAGCAATTGCAGAGCCATGCGCTGCGCGGTCTTTTGACCCACACCCGGCAAGGTACGCAAGGCATCGATCAGTTGGCGAATCAGGGGGCTGAAGCTCATAGGGAAAGGTCCGACAAAACAACGAGACGCGGTTTATACCCGCGGTGTGGGATGACGTCAAATGCCCGTAAAAAAGGCAAAAAAATGCCAGGCTCAGGGCCTGGCATTCTAGAGCGCCTTAGAACGGCAGCTTCATGCCCGGCGGCAGTTGCATGCCGGCGGTCACGCCAGACATTTTGTCCTGGCTGTTTGCTTCGATCTTGCGAACGGCGTCATTGACCGCAGCGGCGAACAGGTCTTCCAGCACTTCACGGTCGTCTTCGCTGACGCCTTCCAGCAGGGCCGGATCGATGCTTACACGCTTGATGTCGTGACGACCGGTCATGACCACAGTCACCATATCGCCACCGGCCTTACCGGTGACTTCTGCATTGGCCAGTTCTTCCTGCATCTTGGCCATTTTTTCCTGCATCTGCTGCGCCTGCTTCATCAGGCCGGCCATGCCACCTTTCATCATGGGAATCACCTCAAACGTTATTTGGACAATGCACCCGCAATCACTACGACTGCGGGTTGTAAGTATTTATTCTGGCGTTGCTAAGCCGGGGCCTGGGCAACGTCTACAGGTTGAATCGTATCGTCTCGGACTGCCGCGCCGAACTGCTCGATCATTTGCTGGATCAGCGGATCGGCATAGATCGACTCTTCTGCCAGTCGCTGACGCTCTGCACGAAAACGCGAAGCAGCCTGGGCCGGGGTTTCCTGTTCCGGCTTGACCAGCTCGATAGTCACTTTGAGCGTGCGTTGAGTGTACTGGTTCAACGCATCGTTGAGTCGGCGCTGCTGGGTCAGGTTAAAGAGCGCACTGTGAGCCGGATCCAGGTGCAACAGCCAGTCATCCCCGTCAACGGCGATCAAGGTGCAGTTGGCGCCAATGCTGGCGGTCATGCCCGATACCGGTAATTTGGGGAACATATTCAGCCATTCAAGGGCCAGCCCGGTCGCAGGCATTGCGGCAGGCAAGGGCTCGGGTTCCGGCGCAGGCTCAGCCGCGTGCTCGCTGGCCAGTTCGTCGAGGTAGCTGTACGCCGCCGAATCCATGTCCGGCTCGATATAGTCTTCGTCCAGAGGCGGCTCGTCGTCACGATCCATTCCCGTCAGGGCCGCATCAACCTGTTCAGGCGTCGGATCGGGGATCGGTGCTTCGCTCCACTGCGGCGCGTCTGGTACCACGCTGTCAGGTGTAGGCAGGGGCATCGGCGGTAACTCAGGCGGCTCGCCGACGGTGTCCAGCACCGACTCAGGAGCAGCCTCGACCTCAATCACCGGAATTGACGGCTCGTTCCAGGGTAAGTCCTTTTCTGGCACGACAGGCGCCTTGGGAGGCTCCACAGGCGCAGGAGCGATCACTGGCTCTGCAACCTCGACAACCGGCGTGGGCGCAACAGCAGGCGCAATGACTACTGGCGCAACAGGTGTTGCAGCCGCCAGGGTTTGAGTGGAATCAACTGTGGCCTGGCTGATCCCCACTGGCTTTAGCGGCTGACTCGGCACATTGCCGGTGTCCGCTGGACGGAAGGCCAGCATTCGCAGCAGGACCATTTCAAAGCCACCACGCGGGTCTGGCGCCAGCGGTAAATCGCGCCGGCCAATCAGGCCCATCTGGTAATAAAACTGGACGTCTTCGGCCGGCAACGCTTTGGCCAGGGCCAATACGCGGTCGCGGTCGCCGTGACCATTGTCGACGCCATCCGGCAATGCCTGGGCAATGGCAACACGGTGGAAAACGTTGAGGATCTCGGACAGGACGCCATTCCAGTCCGGGCCCTGCTCGGCCAGATGGCGCACGGCTTCAAGCAGCGCCCGGGCATCGCCTTCGATCAAGGCATGCAGCAGATCAAATACCTGACCGTGGTCGAGGGTACCGAGCATAGCGCGCACATCGCCCGCCAGGACCTTGCCCTCACCAAACGCAATGGCCTGATCGGTGAGGCTCATGGCATCACGCATCGAGCCATCGGCCGCACGGCCCAACAGCCACAGCGCGTCATCTTCGAATGGCACGTTTTCAGCACTGAGCACGTGGGTCAGATGCTCGACCACACGCTCGGGCGTCATGTTTTTCAACGAGAACTGCAGGCAACGCGACAAGATCGTGGCCGGCAATTTTTGCGGATCGGTGGTCGCCAGGATAAATTTTACGTAGGGCGGCGGTTCTTCGAGGGTCTTGAGCAGCGCATTGAACGAATGGCTGGAAAGCATGTGCACTTCGTCGATCAGGTAGACCTTGAAGCGCCCACGGCTCGGCGCGTATTGCACGTTGTCGAGCAGTTCGCGCGTGTCCTCTACTTTGGTTCGGCTGGCCGCGTCGATTTCGATCAGGTCGACAAAACGCCCTTCATCGATCTCGCGACACACCGAACACTCGCCGCAGGGGGTCGAAGTAATACCTGTTTCACAGTTCAGGCATTTGGCGATGATCCGCGCGATGGTGGTCTTGCCGACGCCACGGGTACCGGTAAACAGGTAGGCATGGTGCAGGCGCTGACTGTCCAGGGCATTGATCAGAGCCTTGAGCACATGGGTCTGGCCGACCATTTCGCGGAACGAGCGCGGACGCCATTTACGTGCAAGAACCTGATAACTCATTGATAACCGTCGCGTCTGAAAAGCGGAAGGGGCTAATGCTAGCGGAGCAAGGCCAAAATTGCATCCGATGAGCACTTTTAACTGCTCGCAGCCTATGCAGAACAGGTTTTACCCACGCACGGCAACACGCCGACAGTTCAGCAGAATGCCTGGAGAGACAGGATCACACGATTGGAATTTTGACTAAAACCCTGCAGAACTGAGGATTTTTAAAATGGAGGCAACCCCACCAGCCACACCCCGGCACACAATGTTCCCGCTGTGGCTGCTTCCTTCCGGATCTGACCAGGTTCACGGGTAATCGTTGCGGGGGGACCGATAGGGTCACCATAACAACATCCGCCTAGCAGCGAACGGCGCCATTGTACCTGTCTGAGAAAAACTTACAACCGCTGCTGCAATAATAAAAAAATGAATGGGTTCAAGTACTTGGATTCGGGAGTGCACTCGCACTCTGTAGTTACTCTGTTGCAGATCTAGCAGGGGTAGCAGCTGCCGAAGGAGCGAGGCTGCGTCCGACGATGCAATCGTCGTAAACCCGTTCAGCGTGATGTATCTAAAACACCAAAGCTGAGTGGTTTACGACTGCTACGCAGCCGAACGTAGCCTCGCGCTGCTCGTCAACTGCTACTAGGGCTTTGTCGCGAGCCCCTGCTCTTTCAAAAAGGCCACAAAAGCTTCTTCATCCAGCACCTTGAGCCCCAGCTCATTGGCCTTGACCAGCTTAGAGCCAGCCCCTGGCCCTGCGACCACGCAATGGGTCTTGCCAGAAACCGAACCTGAGACCTTGGCCCCAAGACTCTCCAGCTTGTCCTTGGCAACATCTCGGCTCATCAACTCCAGCGAACCGGTCAGCACCCATGTCTGACCCGCCAGTGGCAAGCCCTCAACAGCCTTCTTCTCACTCTGCCAGTGCATGCCGAAATCCCGCAGTTGCGCTTCTACTTCCAGCGCCAGACGGGCATTTTCGGGATTATCGAAAAATTCACGTACCGCCTTGGCCTGCTTTTCGGGCAAGGCCTGACGCATATCGAGCCAGTCCGCATGGATCACGCCTTCGAGCGAGCCAAACTTCTCGGCCAGCTTCTGTGCGCCACCCGGTCCTACCGAGGGAATGTGCAGCTTGTCGATCAGACCGCCCAGCGTCGCACTGGCCGCGAATTCAGCCCCCAAATCGCCCTGATCCTGCAATTCCAGGCCACGCTCCAGCAATTGAGCAATCACCTGCTGGTTATGCGCATCGCTGAAGAAGCTGTGGATTTCGTGCGCCACTTCGAGCCCGACATCAGGCAAGTAGGTCAGTACTTGAGGCAAGGCACGCTGTACGCGATCCAGAGAGGCCAGGGAGCGGGCCAGGACCTTGGCCGTCTCCTCACCCACATCAGGAATACCCAGCGCATAGATAAAACGCGCCAATGTCGGACGCTTGCTGTCGGCAATGGCCTGGAGCAGGTTCTTGCTCGACAACTCGGCAAAGCCTTCGAGGTCGACAATCTGTTCGAAAGCCAGGGTATAAAGGTCGGCGGGCGAACTCACCAGCCCCTCGTCCACCAACTGCTCGACGCTTTTTTCGCCCAGGCCTTCAATGTCCATCGCACGACGCGAGACAAAATGAATAATCGCCTGTTTGAGCTGGGCACCGCAGGCCAGACGTCCGACGCAGCGATAAACCGCACCCTCGGTGATGGTTTCACGCCCCTTGCTGCGTTTGATCAGTTGCGTGCGCTCAACATGGGAGCCACATACCGGGCAGCTTTCAGGGATCTGCACCGCACGGGCATCTTCAGGACGACGCTCGAGCACTACCTGCACCACCTGCGGAATCACGTCGCCTGCACGGCGAATAATCACCGTATCGCCAATCATCAGCCCAAGACGTGCTACTTCATCCATGTTGTGCAGGGTCGCATTGGAGACAGTCACGCCGGCCACCTTGACCGGCTTGAGGCGAGCCACGGGCGTTACCGCACCCGTGCGCCCGACCTGAAACTCCACATCCAGCAACTCCGTCAGCTCTTCCATCGCCGGGAACTTGTGGGCAATCGCCCAACGCGGCTCGCGAGCCCGAAAGCCCAGCTCACGCTGCGATGCCAGGTTGTTAACCTTGAACACCACACCGTCGATCTCATAGGGCAGCGCAGCACGGCGCTCGCCAATATCACGGTAGTAATCCAGGCACTCGGCAATCCCGCGGGCCAGTTTCAACTCGTGGCTGATGGGCATACCCCATTGCTGCAACTGCTTGAGATTGCCTATATGGGTATCAGAGAATTCCTCGGAGACTTGCCCCAGCCCATAACAGCAAAACTCCAGCGGCCGACTGGCGGTGATCTTAGAGTCCAGTTGACGCAAGCTGCCCGCCGCCGCGTTACGAGGGTTGGCAAACGTCTTGCCGCCAACAGCGAGCTGAGTCTCATTGAGGCGCTCAAAGCCTGCCTTGGACATGAACACCTCGCCACGCACTTCCAGCACCGCAGGCCAGCCGCTGCCATGCAGCTTAAGGGGTATATTGCGCACGGTGCGCACGTTGACGCTGATGTCTTCACCCGTGGTGCCATCACCTCGCGTAGCGCCACGCACCAGATTGCCATCCTGATACAGCAAACTGACCGCCAACCCGTCCAGCTTTGGCTCACAGCTGTACTCAACTTCAGCGCCACCGCCAAACAGATCCCCTGCGGGCAGGTCCAGACCTTCGCTGACACGGCGATCAAACTCACGCATATCGGTTTCATCGAAGGCATTACCCAAACTCAGCATGGGCACTTCGTGACGCACCTGAGTAAAGGCCGACAAGGCCGCACTCCCCACGCGCTGGGTCGGCGAGTCGGCAGTCACCAGCTCCGGGTGTTGGGCTTCCAGCGCTTTCAACTCATGAAACAGGCGATCGTACTCGGCGTCCGGAATGCTCGGTTCGTCCAGCACGTGGTAGCGATAGTTGTGCTGATCCAGTTCAGCGCGCAGCTCTAAAATGCGGGTATTGGCGGCGGTCATGGGGTGTTCTCTCACAAAGCAAAAGAGCAGCCGAGGCTGCTCCTTGTATTATTCATTCTGCATGTGTGCGGGGGCAGGCAAGCCGGCCCCCCACATGTTCAGCGTTTTTGAGTCAGGGCGCGACGCTCGAATTCAACGATGCGCTGGCGGTAGTGCTCAATGGTTTGGGCCGTCAACACACTGCGCTGATCGTCTTTAAGCTCGCCATTGAGCTCCTGGGACAACTTGCGTGCTGCAGCAACCATCACGTCAAAAGCCTGTTTGGGATGACGCGGACCAGGCAACCCAAGGAAGAAGCTCACAGCTGGCGTACTGAACAGATCAATATCATCCAGATCGAATACACCCGGCTTAACCGCGTTGGCCATGGAGAACAGAACTTCGCCATTACCGGCCATGCTTTCGTGGCGGTGAAAAATATCCATCTCGCCAAAACGCAAACCGCTTTCAAGGATGTTCTGCAACAGTGCCGGGCCTTTGAACCCTGCAGGGTCACGACTGATCACGCTGATCACCAGGACTTCTTCAGCGGCCTGCTGTGGTTGTGACTCTTTGGCCTCAACGGCCGACACGGCAGGAGCCGAACGAGCACGCGGCTTGGCTTCTTGCGCAAAATCATCATCGCGGGCGCTGATGCTTGGGCCGTCATCCAGATCAAGATTGAGGTTCAGGTCACCCTGACTCGGCTCACCGCCACGCTTGCCACGCTTGGCACCTTTATCACGCGCCGGCATGCTCACGGATGGCAGGTCGTGCTCGTCAAGCAGCGGCTCTTTATGATTTGGGGTATCAAGAACCCGTGAAGGGCCCAGAAGCTCAGGGCTGGTATCGTCGTCAGGGGCGTTGGAAAAGCTGCGATCAAGACGAAATTTGAGCTTCCCCTTGCCACCGCGCATACGGCGCCAGCCATCAAAAAGAATACCGGCGATAACCACTATGCCGATGACTATCAGCCACTCGCGCAGACCGATTTCCATGTAATCCCGTGCCCCTAAAAAATGATTCTATGAAGAAGAGCCTAAAGCCCTTTAAAACGTGGCGCCAACTCTATGTTCTGAATGGCGTTTTACCCACGTACAAAAAAATTAGACATTAAATTAACACGACCAAAGATAACTTTACACCGTCTGTCGCATTGAGCTATGCCCATATACCCTTCGACTTGTGAGTCATATCGGTCAATTAGTTGATATTTCTCTTACAAGAAGAAAAAAATCGTCCTACATGCTTATAGCTCAAGCATCGACCATTGCCATCGCCTCCTCCACATCAACCGCTACAAGACGTGAGCAACCCGGCTCATGCATCGTTACGCCCATCAACTGATCAGCCATCTCCATGGCAATCTTGTTGTGGGTGATGTAGATGAATTGCACGGTCTGCGACATCTCTTTCACCAAGCGTGCGTAGCGGCCTACGTTAGCGTCATCAAGCGGTGCATCGACCTCGTCGAGCATGCAGAAAGGCGCCGGATTGAGCTTGAAAATGGCAAAAACCAATGCCAAAGCCGTCAAAGCCTTCTCGCCACCGGACAGCAAATGAATGGTGCTGTTCTTCTTGCCCGGTGGCCGCGCCATGATTGTTACCCCTGTATCGAGTAAATCTTCGCCCGTCAGTTCCAAATAAGCGCTGCCGCCACCGAAAACTTTTGGGAAAAGCGCCTGTAATCCACCATTTATCTGATCAAAGGTGTCTTTGAAGCGGCTCCGGGTTTCTTTGTCGATCTTGCGGATGACGTTTTCCAGGGTATCGAGTGCCTCGACCAGATCGGCATCCTGAGCATCAAGATAACGCTTGCGCTCCGATTGCTGCTGGTACTCATCGATGGCCGCGAGGTTGATCGCGCCCAAGCGTTGAATCCGCGCGGCAATGCGCTCCAGCTCCTCTTCGGCCTGCTGCTCGTTGACCTCGCTGTTCAAGGTGGCAAGCACCCCATGCAAATCATAGCCGTCTGCCAGCAACTGGTCCTGTAACGCCGTACGGCGCACAGTCAGGGCCTGCCACTCCATACGCTGCTGTTCCAACTGACCACGAATCAGCTGCGATTGTTGCTCAGCCTGATTGCGGCGCTTCTCAGCGTCGCGCAGTTCACGGTCAGCATCTTCCAGCGCGGTCTGGGCAATTTTGAGCTCTTCATCCACGGTCAGGCGCTTGTCGAGCAACTCTTCAAGTTTGAGACGCAACTCTTCGAGAGGGGCTTCCCCCTCCTCCAGATTGAGACTGAGCTGCTCGCGCTTTTCAGCCAGGCGTTCAGCCTGCAGTTGCAGCCGCTCAAGTGCCTGACGGGTCGAATCATGCTGCGCTTTAAGCGAGCCCAAACGAACCGCTAACTGGTGCGCGTGATCTTTATGCTGACGGGCATCCTGACGCACCCGATCAAGACGCTCGCGCAGGCTGTCACGCTGGGCCAGCAATAGTTCACGCTGCTCAGTGTCGGTGGCCATTGCGTCCAGCGCGTCCTGCAAGAGCAGGCGAGCCTCGCCCACCTGCTCATGCTCAAGGGCACGCTGCTCACCCAACTCGGCCAGCTCTTCGTCCAGTCGACGACGGCGCAAGGTCAATTGCTCGACCTTAGCCTTGCTGGCAGAAAGCCTGGCTTTAATCTCGCCCTGCTGACGCCCTTCATCCTGCAAGCGACGGCGGACCTGCTCACGGGAGTCCTCCTGGGTGAGCTGTTGCTCTCTCAGACGCTGAAGCTGCTCTTCGAGCGTGGCAAGCACCGCCTCGCGCTCATCGCGCTCAAGCCCCAGACGCTGGATTTCTTGACCCCGCGCCAGGACGCCACTTTCGGCTTCACTGGCACGGCGCACCCGCAAAAAGTGACGACCAACCCAATAGCCATCACGACTGATCAGGCTTTGACCGTCGACCAATTGCGCACGCAAGGCCAGCGCTTGCTCAAGGGTCTCGACCGGTTTGACCTGGGCCAACCAGGGCGCCAGATCAAAATCGGCCTCAACCTTATCGAGCAAGCTCCCCGCCAAACGAGATTCCTGAGATCCGCCACTGAACAGACGCAAATCCCCTTGGGCAAAGCCGCCCAGGTCCAGCCGTGAGAAATCGTCGACCAACACGGCCTGCAAATCTGCACCCAGCACAGTCTCGACCGCCAATTCCCAACCGGCCTCAACCCTCAAACCTTCAGCCAGACGCGGCTGCTCAGCGAGTTGCTGCTCACGCAGCCATTCACCTGCACCGGTACCGGGATCGAGCGCGGCCTGTTGCAGGGCCTCAAGGGAAGCCAGTCGACCGTTGAGCCGCTGCAGCTCGCCCTGAGCCTGTTGTTGATTCTGCATCGCCTGGTGCAAGTCGTGGCGCACTTGCTCCAGGCGTTCTACCAGTTGCTCTTCGCTGGCGTGTAATGCTTCCTGGGTCAGCTCGCTGGTAGCCAGTTGCTCACTAAGCTCGAGGATCGCCGCATCTTCAGGGTCTGCCGCGAGCAAGGCGCGCTCTTCAGCCAAGCGGCGCTGACGCTCTGCGACGCGTTCCATGCTGGTCTCCAACTGCTGGATACGGGCCTGAAGCACTTCGGACTGGCGCTGCGGCTCGGCAGAGCGCTGATTGAAACTGTCCCACTGCTCCTGCCAACCGTGCATGCTGTGCTCGGACACCTCAAGCGCAGCAGCGGCCTCTTCCGCAGCGGCGCTGGTCAGCTCTTGCTCGGGCTCAAGCATGTGCAGCTCTTCACCCAGTGTCGCGAGCATCGTGCGGTCATGCCCCAGATGGGACTCGGTTTCCAGACGCGAGCGCTCGGCTTCGCGCAGGTCATCCTGCAATTGGCGCAAGCGTTGCTGACCGTGCTGAATGCTCTGCTCGACGCGAGCGATATCACCGCCCACCGAATAGAAGCGACCTTGCACCAGATTAAAGCGCTCTGACAGATCGTGGTGCCCGTCACGCAGACGCTCGATGCTGGCATCGGCATTGCGCTGATCGGCCACCAAGGCTTCAAAGCTGACTTCCTGATTACCAATGACCGCTTCGCGCTGCCCCACCTGCTCGTTCAGCGCCTGCCAGCGCAAGGCCGACAGCTGCGCCTTGAGCTGACGCTCCTCAGCCTTGTACTCCTGATACTTTTCGGCAGCCTGGGCCTGACGATGCAAGCGCTCAAGCTGACGCCCCAACTCGTCCCGCAGGTCAGTCAGACGCGCGAGGTTTTCGTGGGTACGGCGAATACGGTTTTCGGTCTCGCGGCGACGCTCCTTGTACTTGGAGATGCCAGCCGCCTCCTCGATAAAGTTGCGCAGGTCTTCAGGCTTGGACTCGATCAACTTGGAGATCATGCCCTGCTCGATAATCGAGTAGCTGCGCGGTCCCAGGCCCGTTCCGAGAAAAATATCGGTGATGTCACGACGACGGCATTTGGTGCCATTGAGGTAATAGGTGGTCTGGCTGTCACGGGTGACTTTGCGTCGAATGGAGATTTCGGCGTAGGCCGCATATTCACCCAGCAGCGTGCCGTCGGAGTTATCAAATACCAGCTCGATGCTGGCCTGACTCACCGGTTTACGGGTGGTAGAACCATTGAAGATGACATCCGTCATCGACTCGCCACGCAGGTTTTTGGCCGAGCTTTCGCCCATTACCCAACGTACGGCATCGATGATGTTCGACTTTCCGCAGCCGTTAGGACCTACAACCGCAGCCATATTGCTGGGAAAGGTAACCGTGGTCGGGTCTACGAAAGACTTGAAGCCAGCCAGTTTGATACACGTCAGGCGCACGCTCAGGCATCCGTCAAGGCAGACAGCACCAACGCACAACTGCGCTGGGCATAGTTGCTCAGCACCACGCGGATTTGCACCAGATCACGAGCCAGTACGGCTTCGAGCAGCTGCGCAAACAACGCCAGATACTCGCTCATCTCAGCCTTGCGCTGATCCAGCGCCAGGTAATAGGCGCGGCTCATGGCCGGATGGAGGTTCTCGACGGTTTCCTGCAAATACGGATTGTCGGCAAACGGGTATGCCGCACGCATTACATTGAAGCTGTCTTCAACGAAGCTGCTGATGTCCTGGCGTTCGTAGCTGGCAATCAGACGTTGCTGGATTTGCAAAAACGGCCCCAGATCGGCCTGCACGGCCCAACGCTGGGCAACGGCATTGCCGAGCAGGATGTACATCTCGCTCATCAACGTGCACAGGCTCTGCACCTTGTGCGCGGTGAGCTCGGTCACGTGGGCGCCACGTCGTGGAAGGATGGCGATGAGATGTCGCCGCTCAAGGATCAACAACGCTTCGCGCACAGAGCCACGGCTGACATTTAGCGCCAGCGTCACTTTCTGTTCTTGAATGCGTTCCCCAGGCTTGAGCTCGCCGCGAATGATGCGTTCGGCGAGGTGGTGAGCGATTTGCTCGGCGAGGCTGTCCGGCGCCTTGAACGTCATGTTTTACCTTCAAAATCTTTGATCAGTGCAGGCGGCGCAGTGTAACGCACTTGGTGTGTGCTCGCGCAGCGCTTCAGGGGCCGAATATGGCACGAAATAAGCAAATAAATCCCGTGGATTCAAATCACAGGGATGCCTGATCTCTATTTCTTGACCCGCAGGTCAGCTTTAGCTAAATTCAGCACATCCCGCGTTACAACAATAATGATTATGCGAGGCCTTCCGTGATCCAGTTCCTACTCAATCAGACGCTGCGCACCGAGCACACGCTGGACCCCAATTTAACCGTGCTCAATTATTTGCGTGAACACCTGAACAAATCCGGCACCAAAGAAGGTTGCGCCAGTGGAGACTGTGGCGCCTGCACCGTCGTGGTCGGCGAACTGCACACGGACGACCGGGGCCTTGAACGTGTGCGCTATCGCAGCCTCAACTCCTGCCTGACATTTGTGTCTGCGTTGCACGGCAAGCAACTGATCAGCGTCGAAGACTTGAAGCACAAAGGTCAACTGCACAGCGTGCAACGGGCGATGGTCGACTGCCACGGCTCACAGTGCGGTTTCTGCACGCCGGGTTTTGTGATGTCACTCTTCGCCCTGCAAAAAAACAGCACCGGCCAGCCTGACGGCCATCAAGCCCACGAGGCACTGGCGGGCAACCTGTGCCGCTGCACCGGTTACCGGCCGATCCTGGCCGCCGCCGAACAAGCCTGCGGCGTTCAGCAATACGATCAATTTGACGCGCTCCAGGACAACACTATCGCCCTGCTCAAGTCTATTTCGCCCACCCAGACCGGCGAACTGAACAGCGGCGACAAACGTTGCCTGCTGCCCTTGACCATCAGCGATCTGGCCGAGCTGTATGAGTCCCAACCCCAGGCCCGCCTGCTGGCGGGGGGCACCGACCTGGCCCTGGAGGTCACCCAGTTCCATCGCCCGTTGCCGGTCATGATTTACGTCGGCAACGTGGCCGAAATGAAGCTCATCGAGCGCTTCGAGGATCGTATTGAAATAGGCGCAGCCGTTTCGCTGACGGACGCTTACGGCACGCTCAAGGCCGAATACCCGGACTTCGGCGAACTGCTGCAACGCTTCGCCTCGCTGCAAATCCGCAACCAGGGGACCTTGGGCGGCAATATCGGCAATGCCTCGCCGATTGGCGACTCACCGCCGCTGCTGATTGCTCTGGGCGCACAGCTGATACTTCGCAAAGGCCCGACCCGCCGCACGCTGGCGATTGAGGACTACTTCATCGATTACCGGATAACGGCGCGCCAGGAAGGGGAATTTATCGAAAAGATCATCATTCCCCGCGCCGACGCCAACCATTCATTTCGCGCCTACAAAATCTCCAAGCGTCTGGACGACGACATCAGCGCCGTGTGCGCCGCATTTAACCTGCGTATCGACAACGGCGTGGTGACCGGGGCTCGCGTGGCATTCGGAGGCATGGCCGCCACCTCCAAACGCGCCAACGCCTGCGAAGCCGCCTTGCTCGGCGCAGACTGGAACTCAACCACTGTTGAGCGCGCCTGCACAGCATTGGCCACTGATTTCACCCCGCTGTCGGACTTTCGTGCCAGCAAGGAGTACCGCCTGCTGAGCGCCCAAAACCTGCTGCGCAAATACTTCATCGAACTGCAGGCACCACTGCTTGAGACGCGGGTAACAGCTTATGTCTAACCATCACACGAATGAGCCGACCCAGGCCGAATTGACGGCCCTCTTCCAACAGGACCTGAAAACCGGTGTAGGTCGCAGCGTCAAGCATGACAGCGCCGAAAAGCACGTCTCGGGTGAGGCGCAGTACATCGATGACCGGCTCGAATTCCCCAACCAGTTGCATCTTTACGCACGCCTGTCAGACCGGGCTCATGCCAAAATCATCCGCGTTGACACTACGCCCTGCTACGCCTTTGAAGGCGTGCGCCTGGTCATTACCCACGAAGACATTCCCGGCCTCAAAGACATCGGCCCGCTGCTGCCCGGCGACCCGCTGTTGGCCATCGACAAGGTGGAATATGTAGGCCAGGCAGTGCTGGCGGTTGCTGCCCATGACCTGGACACGGCGCGCAAGGCGGCAATGGCCGCCATTATCGAATACGAAGACCTGGAGCCGGTGCTGGATGTAGTCCAGGCCCTGCGCAACAAACACTTCGTACTGGACACCCACACCCATGAGCGCGGCGACTCAATCAACGCACTGGCCGCAGCTGAAAATCGCCTGCAAGGCAGTTTGCATATCGGCGGACAAGAACACTTCTATCTTGAAACCCAGATTTCATCGGTCATGCCCACCGAAGACGGCGGAATGATCGTGTACTGCTCCACGCAAAACCCCACCGAAGTGCAAAAGCTGGTAGCTGAAGTACTGGATGTTTCGATGAACAAAATCGTCGTCGACATGCGGCGCATGGGCGGCGGTTTTGGCGGCAAGGAGACTCAGGCCGCTGGCCCCGCTTGCATGTGTGCGGTGGTGGCGCGCCTGACCGGGCAGCCCGCCAAGATGCGCTTGCCACGGGTCGAAGACATGTTGATGACCGGTAAGCGCCACCCGTTTTACATCGAATACGACGTTGGCTTCGACGCCAGCGGTCGTCTGCAGGGTATCAAGCTGGACCTGGCGGGAAACTGCGGTTGCTCACCGGACTTGTCCAACTCCATCGTCGACCGCGCCATGTTCCACGCCGATAACGCCTATTACCTTGGCGATGCAACGATCAATGGCTATCGCTGCAAAACCAATACCGCGTCAAACACGGCCTATCGCGGATTTGGCGGCCCACAAGGCATGGTCGCAATCGAAGAGGTCATGGACCACATTGCCCGCCATCTGGGCCTTGATCCACTGGACGTGCGCAAAGCCAACTACTACGGCAAAACCGAACGCAATGTGACTCACTACTACCAGACCGTGGAGCACAACCTGCTGGAAGAAATGACCGCTGACCTTGAGGCCAGCAGCCAATACGCCGAGCGCCGGCAAGCGATCAAGGCATTCAACGCCAACAGCCCGATCCTCAAAAAAGGCCTGGCACTGACGCCGGTCAAGTTCGGTATTTCCTTCACCGCCAGCTTCCTCAATCAGGCGGGTGCACTGATTCACATCTACACCGATGGCAGCATCCACCTCAACCACGGCGGCACCGAGATGGGCCAGGGCTTGAACACCAAGGTTGCACAAGTGGTGGCCGAGGTATTTCAGGTGGATATCAGCCGCGTGCAGATCACGGCTACCAACACGGACAAGGTTCCGAACACCTCGCCTACTGCAGCGTCTAGCGGGGCGGATCTTAACGGCAAAGCCGCGCAAAATGCTGCGCAAACCATCAAGCTGCGGCTGGTTGAATTTGCCGCCGGCAAGTATCAGGTCGACCAGCAGGAGGTTATTTTCCACAATGGCCAGGTGCGCGTTGGCGAGCAGGTCATCAGCTTTGAAACCTTGATTCAGCAGGCCTATTTCGGTCAGGTGTCGCTATCGAGCACCGGTTTCTATAAAACCCCAAAAATCTTTTATGACCGTACTCAGGCTCGCGGACGACCGTTTTACTACTTTGCCTTTGGTGCGGCCTGTGCCGAAGTGATCGTTGACACCCTCACCGGCGAATACAAAATGTTGCGCACTGACATCCTGCACGACGTGGGCGCCTCGCTGAATCCGGCCATCGACATCGGCCAGGTTGAAGGCGGCTATATTCAAGGCGCCGGGTGGCTGACCATGGAGGAGCTGGTGTGGAATGCCAAAGGCAAGCTGATGACCAATGGCCCGGCCAGCTACAAGATACCGGCCGTGGCAGACATGCCACTGGACTTGCGCGTCACGCTGGTAGAAAACCGTAAAAACCCTGAAGACACCGTCTTCCACTCCAAAGCCGTCGGCGAACCGCCGTTCATGCTCGGTATTGCGGCCTGGTGCGCGATCAAGGACGCCGTGGCGAGTGTGGCCGACTACCGCGCACAACCCGCCATCGACGCGCCCGCTACGCCGGAGAGGGTCCTGTGGGGCTGTGAGCAAATGCGCGAACTCTCTGTAGCGGCGGCGGCAAGGTGCGAAGAGGCACACAGTCATGAATAACTGGATCAGCGCCCTGGCGCAGTTGCAGCTGCAGGGAGAGCCCTGCGTGTTAGTCACCATCATCGAGGAGCAAGGTTCGACCCCGCGCAATGCCGGCTCAAAAATGGTTATCTGCGCCGATCAAACATTCGACACCATTGGCGGTGGGCACCTGGAATACAAGGCCATGGAAATCGCCCGCCAGATGCTCAATAGCGGCAAGCAAGACACCCATCTTCAGCGCTTCAGCCTGGGCGCCAGCTTGGGCCAGTGTTGCGGTGGGGTGGCCGTGTTGCTGTTTGAACCCATGGGCCAGGTGCAGGCACACATCGCCGTGTTTGGCGCAGGGCATGTGGCCCGGGCCCTGGTGCCCCTCCTCGCCAGCTTGCCATGCCGGGTGCGCTGGATCGACTCGCGGGAACAAGAATTCCCGACATTCATCCCCCAAGGCGTGCAAAAAATCGTCACCGACGAGCCCGTCGACGAGGTGCAGGATCTGCCAGCGGGTTGCTACTGCATCGTCATGACGCATAATCACGCCCTGGATCTGGAACTCAGCGCTGCCCTGCTCAAACGCAATGACTTTACCTACTTCGGCTTGATTGGCTCTAAAACCAAACGCGTGAAGTTTGAACATCGCCTGCGTGATCGGGGTATTAGCGCGTCACATTTGCAGCGCATGCGCTGCCCGATGGGCTTGAGCGAAGTCAAAGGCAAACTGCCTGTCGAAATCGCGATTTCCATTGCAGGCGAAATCATCGCCACCTACAACACCCACTTCGGCCAGCACAGCGCCGGAGCCGACACCGCGTCATCCGAATCCATTAAACAATTACTGCCGTCTTCACGACGCAGTCATGCCACACACTGAGAATTATCATGACCTGTAAAGCCTATCGCGCCGCCATTTTGCACAGCATCGCCGACCCCGCCGACGTCGGGATCGAAGCCTCCTATGAGTATTTCGAAGACGGTCTGCTGGTGGTCGACAACGGGCAGATCAAAGCGGTCGGGGCTGCCAGTGAACTGCTTGCAAAACTCGCTGATGACATTGAAGTCACCGAATACAAGGATGCCCTGATCACACCGGGCTTTATCGATACACACATCCACTTTCCACAGACCAGAATGATTGGCGCCTACGGCGAGCAATTGCTCGACTGGCTCAACACTTACACCTTCCCGTGCGAAAAACAGTTCGCCGACAAGGCACATGCAGACGAAGTCGCCGATATTTTCCTCAAGGAACTGCTGCGCAATGGCACCACCACAGCGCTGGTGTTTGGCAGCGTGCATCCGCAATCGGTCGATGCCTTGTTTGAAGCTGCCCAGCGACTGGACCTGCGCCTGATCGCCGGCAAAGTGATGATGGACCGCAACGCCCCCGACTACCTGACCGACACCGCCGAAACCGGCTACAGCGAAAGCAAGGCGCTAATCGAGCGGTGGCACGGTAAAGGCCGCCTGCATTACGCGGTTACCCCGCGCTTTGCGCCGACCAGCACCCCTGAGCAATTAACCTTGGCGGGCAAGTTGCTTGGCGAATATCCGGATGTGTATCTGCATACCCATATCAGCGAGAACCTTCAAGAAATCGAGTGGGTCAAATCGTTGTTCCCTGAGCGCAAAGGCTATCTGGATGTGTATGACCACTACCAACTGCTGGGTGAGCGTTCCGTGTTTGCCCACGGGGTGCATTTGTGTGACGAGGAATGTGCACGACTGGCCGAAACCGGGTCGGCGGTGGCTTTCTGCCCGACGTCCAACCTGTTCCTGGGCAGCGGCCTGTTCAACCTGCCGATGGCCGAGAAGCACAAACTCAATGTAGGCCTGGGGACGGATGTGGGTGCGGGTACCAGCTTCTCACTGCTCAACACCCTTAACGAAGCGTACAAGGTCATGCAATTGCAAGGCGCTCGTCTGGATCCGTTCAAGTCCCTGTATCTGGCCACCCTGGGCGGCGCGCGGGCGCTGCGTCTGGAAGACCGGATCGGCAACCTGCAACCGGGCAGCGATGCTGACTTCCTGGTACTGGATTACAACGCAACACCACTGATGAGCTATCGCCTCAAGCAGTCAAAAAACATCGCTGAAACGCTGTTCGTCTTGATGACCCTGGGCGACGACCGCACTGTGCAACAGACCTATGCAGCGGGCAATCTGGTGCATCAGCGCTGAATTAATGGCTACCTTGGCCTGCACACACTGTTGCAGGTCATAGAGAGTCAAACCCATGTAGCAGCTGCCGAAGGAACGAGGCTGCGTTCGGCGACGTAGTCGTCGTAAACCCTGAAAACCGGGTTTAACTGATACACCGCAGTATCAGATTTTACGAAGGCTGCGCCGCCGAACGCAGCCTTCGTTCCTCGGCAGCTGCCTTGCAGACACGTGGCCACACGACTGCAATGAATCTTAGAGCTTGGCAGCAGGTCGAGGGCTTTTGCCCTTGGTTTGCAGCAAGTGCGAGAACACCGCGTGCAGATCATCCGAGGCACTTTCTTCGTCGAGGTTGAGCTTACTGTCGATGTGGTCCATGTGATGCATCATCAAGTGCACGGCCTGGGCAGCATCACGGGCTTCAATGGCATCGATCAATTGCATGTGTTCGTCGTAGGAGCAGTGCGAGCGGTTGCCACTCTCGTACTGGGCAATGATCAACGAAGTCTGCGATACCAGGCTGCGCTGAAAGCTGATCAACGGCGCATTCTTGGCCGCTTCAGCCAGCTTCAGGTGGAACTCGCCAGACAAGCGGATCCCCGCACCACGATCGCCTCGTGAAAAGCTGTCGCGTTCGTCCTGCACCATTTTGCGCAGTTGCAACAAATCGTCTGCAGTCGCATGGACCACCGCCAATTCAGTAATGGCCTTTTCAACCAGCCGCCGGGCCAAAAATACCTGGCGCGCTTCTTCTACGCTCGGGCTTGCGACCACCGCTCCACGGTTGGGCCGCAGCAGCACGACCCCTTCATGAGCCAGGCGCGACAATGCACGACGAATGATGGTGCGGCTCACCCCGAAGATTTCGCCCAGTGCCTCTTCACTCAACTTTGTGCCAGGCGCCAGACGCTGTTCGAGGATCGCCTCAAAAATATGCGCATAGACGATATCGTCCTGGGTTCCACTACGGCCGGCCTTGCCTGAGCGGGATTGTTTCTTGAGAGGCTGCAACTGTTCGTTCATGGGTACTCGTGTGGGGAAGCGGCGGCGGATGAAGTTACGTTAATACGTAAACGGGCGTCGCTGACTGGGAATTAATGCAAAAAGCAAGGCGCATTGTACACAAGCCAGAGTGCCAGTACGACTGTACGGTCATTTACGACCCCGTCTGTATCGCAATGAAATGTGACATTTGCGTTTAGGCTTGCGCCTTGCTCGAACTCTTATCAAGAACAAGGAATAGCGTTCCATGACTGACGCCACGCAGCCGCGACTGCACCCTCTGGCAGACACCTCTCCCTCGGCTGTGGTCGCAGGGTTTATCGCCATGATGACCGGTTACACCAGCTCTCTGGTCCTCATGTTTCAGGCAGGCCAGGCAGCGGGACTCACCAGCGGGCAGATTTCGTCATGGATTTGGGCGCTATCGATCGGCATGGCAATTTGCAGCATAGGCCTGTCTTTGCGTTATCGCACCCCGATTACCATTGCCTGGTCCACACCGGGCGCTGCGCTGCTGATTACCAGTCTGGGCGGTGTCAGTTACCACGAAGCCATCGGTGCCTACATCACCTGTGCGGTGCTGGTCATTATCTGCGGCATGACCGGCAGCTTTGAACGCCTGGTCAAACGCATCCCCTCGTCACTGGCAGCCGCTTTGCTGGCAGGTATTTTGTTCAAGATCGGCAGCGAAATCTTCGTCGCAGCGCAGCACCGAACCGGCCTGGTCATTGGCATGTTTTTCACTTACCTGATAGTCAAACGCCTGTCGCCCCGCTATGCAGTGTTGGCGGCACTGGTGATTGGCACTCTGATCTCGGGCTTGCTAGGGCTCCTTGACTTCAGCGGTTTTGCGCTCGAAGTGGCCGTCCCGGTATGGACAACACCTTCGTTCTCACTGGCTGCGACCATCAGCATCGGTATCCCGCTGTTTGTCGTCGCCATGACGTCGCAAAATATGCCCGGCATCGCCGTTCTGCGAGCCGATGGCTATAACGTGCCCGCTTCACCGCTAATTACCACCACCGGTGTGGCCTCATTGCTGCTGGCACCTTTTGGCTCCCACGGGATTAACCTGGCTGCGATCAGTGCCGCAATCTGCACCGGCCCTCATGCTCACGAAGACCCTAAAAAGCGCTACACCGCAGCCATGTGGTGCGGGATTTTCTACGGCATCGCCGGCGTTTTTGGCGCGACACTCGCCGCGCTGTTCGCAGCCTTGCCCAAGGAGTTGGTGCTGTCGATTGCTGCGTTGGCCCTGTTCGGTTCAATCATCAATGGCTTGACCATTGCGATGAGTGAATCCAAGGAGCGTGAGGCGGCCCTGGTTACCTTTATGGTCACAGCATCGGGCATGACCCTGTTCTCGGTCGGCTCGGCTTTTTGGGGAATTGTCGCGGGGGTGCTGACCCTGATGATCCTGAACTGGAAAGCGCGCTAATAACACGCTATCAACCTGCGGACCGGGCATATCCTGGGTTCGCATTAAATCGCCAACGCACCGCCATCTATAGCCAACGAATGCCCCGTGGTGAACCCCGCGCCGTCCGAGCACAAGTACAGGACGGCACTGGCCACTTCCTCGACTTTACCGATACGCCCTACTGGATGAATGGCTGCGGCAAACTCGGCCTTGCGCGGATCGGCTTCATGGGCGCGCCGGAACATATCGGTATCAATCACCGCCGGGCACACCGCATTCACCCGAATATGCTTTTTCGCATATTCAATGGCGGCTGATTTTGTCAGCCCAATGACCGCATGTTTGGATGCCGAGTAGATGCTCATTTTTGGCGCAGCCCCCAGCCCGGCAACCGACGCTGTATTGACTATCGCCCCGCCACCCTGAGCCAGCATCAGCGGTAACTGATATTTCATGCATAACCAGACACCTTTGACGTTCACCCCCATGATCGCGTCGAACTCATCCATCGTGCCGTCAGCCAGGCGACCTTGCTCGATCTCGATCCCTGCATTATTGAAGGCATAATCCAGCCGACCGTAGTAGCTGATGACCTGCTCCATCAGCTGCTTGACCTGCTCCTCGACTGTGACATCGCAGCGTACAAATACAGCGCTGCCACCCACCGCCTTTATCTGCTCGACCGTGCATTCACCGCCTGTCACATCCAGATCGGCCACCACCACTTTCAAGCCTTCGCCGGCAAACGCCAAGGCCGTGGCACGACCTATACCAGCTCCTGCGCCCGTAACCACCGCTACTTGTCCGGTAAACGTCATGCCCATTATTTTTATCCTCTCAAGGGTGCACCTGCACTGTGAACCGTTCAAATGCAGTGATCGAGTTATTTATCCGAGTGATATAAGCCTGCCTATGAAGATCACCACCACTGATAAAAACCTATTCGTAAACCTGCATTCACTTGCCCTGAAGCTGAAGAAGGTCTATCAACAGACATCTATTTCAAAGGGGTTATTGCAATGACTGACCAGACAAACCGCCAATTTCTGCTCGCCAAACGTCCATTCGGTGCACCAACCCCTGACACATTTACGTTCCAGAGCGTTGCGGTAGTGCAACCAAAAGAAGGCCAGATCTTGGTCAAGAACGAATACCTGTCCCTCGACCCGGCCATGCGCGGCTGGATGAATGAAGGCAAATCCTATATTCCGCCCGTGGCTCTTGGTGAAGTCATGCGGGCCCTGGGTGTAGGTAAAGTCATTGCCTCCTCCCACCCTGGTTTTGCCGTTGGTGATTACGTCAACGGCGCCTTGGGCGTACAGGATTACTTCGTGGGTGAGCCACGCGGCTTCTATAAAGTAGACCCCAAACTGGTTCCACTGCCTGTGTACTTGTCCGCTTTGGGCATGACCGGCATGACGGCTTACTTTGCCCTGCTCGAAGTCGGTGCACCTAAAACGGGTGACACGGTGGTGATTTCTGGCGCAGCAGGCGCAGTCGGCAGCATTGCCGGTCAAATCGCCAAGCTTAAAGGCTGCCGTGTAGTCGGCATTGCAGGCGGGAAAGAGAAGTGCGCGTTGTTGACCCAAGAGTTGGGCTTTGACGGCGCGATCGACTACAAGAACGAAGATGTTATCGCGGGGCTTAAACGAGAATGCCCTAACGGCGTCGATGTATTTTTCGACAACGTCGGCGGCGATATTCTTGACGCCGTGCTGAGTCGCCTGAACTTCAAGGCTCGCGTCATCATTTGCGGTGCAATTAGTCAGTACAACAACAAGGAAGCTGTGAAAGGCCCGTCCAACTACTTGTCACTGCTGGTCAATCGCGCACGCATGGAAGGCTTTGTAGTGATGGACTACTCCGATCGCTATACAGCAGCCGGGCAGGAAATGGCGGGATGGCTGGCCAAAGGCCAACTAAAAAGCAAAGAACATATTGTTGAAGGGCTTGAAAGCTTTCCGCAAAGCCTGATGAAACTGTTTAGCGGAGAAAACTACGGCAAGCTGGTGTTGAAGATCTGAATCCAAAGTGTGCCTCGGGAGCTGGCTGACCAGCCCCCGAGCTACTCGTTAAGCCAGCTCGGCGACCACTGCAGCCAGTGCTTTGGCCGGATCAGCCGCCTGGCTGATTGGACGACCGATCACCAGGTAATCAGAGCCAGCATCCAGTGCCTGGCGCGGTGTCAGGATACGGCGCTGATCATCCTGAGCGCTGCCTGCGGGACGAATACCCGGGGTTACCAGTTGCAGAGTCGGGTGCGCAGTCTTCAGCGCTTGTGCCTCCAGAGCAGAACACACCAAACCATCCATCCCGGCCTTCTGCGCCAGGGCTGCCAGACGCAACACCTGTTCTTGAGGCTCGATATCCAGGCCAATGGCAGCAAGGTCCTCTCGCTCCATGCTGGTCAACACCGTTACGCCAATCAGCAGAGGCTGCGGGCCCGTTCGCTTGTCGAGCACCTCTCGGCAGGCAGCCATCATGCGCAAACCGCCCGAGCAGTGCACGTTAACCATCCAGACGCCCATTTCAGCAGCCGCTTTAACCGCCATTGCCGTGGTATTGGGGATGTCGTGAAACTTGAGATCCAGGAAAACCTCGAAACCCTTGTCACGCAGAGTCCCGACAATTTCCGAGGCGCAACTGGTGAAAAGCTCTTTGCCTACCTTGACGCGGCACAACTTTGGGTCCAATTGATCAGCCAGCTTCAGTGCGGCGTCACGCGTAGGGAAATCCAGGGCGACGATAATAGGAGTCTGGCAGTCGGACATTAGCGGGTTCTCAGGCTGGTCGAAATCGGCGCGCATTGTAGCGGAACCAGCCGCTAACCGGCACCCGATGATCGTAAATTCATGATTTTAGTCATTACCGGGGTAATAACGCGCGCTACTGTATAACCGGCCTACAATGGAACGAGTAGACACTTACCGACTCAATATCATAGACAGCTATCCACTGCGCAATCCTTGCCCAGTGAAGTTCCAACCAAGGAGAACACTATGCCCTGGTATGCCTGGTTAATACTGATTGTCGCCATCGGTGCCATCGTGGGCGGCCTGATGACGCTGCGTGACACCGCCAACAAAGTTGAACTGACCGACGAGCAACGCAAGCGCGTAGCTGAACGCAATGCAGAAATGGACGCCAAAGAATCGAAGGATCGATAAACACCTGATTCAGTCAGGGCCTGCATCACAAAGAGTGAGTTTCCAAGGGCAAAAACCTACGCACAATTACATGAATGCCCAATGCATCGCCTTTGAGCTCAACGCTATGATGGTCCATTGCATAAAGAGACACGTGTCATGCGCTACTCACAAGATCATAAAGCCCAAACCCATCAGCGCATCGTCAAAGAAGCATCCGGTCTCTTTCGCAGAGACGGCATTGGTGCAACGGGCCTGCAGCCCCTGATGAAATCCCTGGGCCTCACACACGGCGGTTTTTACGCCCATTTCTCATCCAAAAACGACTTGGTGGAAAAGGCATTGCAACACGCCGCTGGCCAGGTTGACGGTATCTGCGCCGAGCTGTTCAGCCAGCCACAACCCCTGCATGCGTTCATTGATGCCTATTTGTCAGAATGGCATCTGACCTCCCCTCAAGAAGGCTGTCCATTGCCGACCATGTCTGCAGAAATGGCACAACAGGGGCAGGCTAGCGCAACCACCGATTACGTGATCGATGCCAGACTCAAACAGATCCAGGCCACACTGCAAGGGCCAGACGCCGAAGACCAAAGTATTGTGATTTTCGCGACTCTGGTAGGAGCACTGGTTCTCGCGCGCGGGGCTGAGAACGCTGCGTTAAAGGAAAAGATCCTCGACGTGACGCGTAGCGCCTTGAAGCAATCAACGTCAGACACTTGAACACTTTCGTCAGAACAAAAAAAAGCCAGTCAGTGACTGGCTTTCTTCGTTCAACTGCCTGACTTACTTGACCGCCACCTTATTGCGATTCTTTTCAAAGATAGCTTTGCCTATGCCTTTGACTTCAAGCAACTCATCCGCGGACACGAACTCACCATTAGCTTCGCGATAAGCCACGATCGCCTTGGCTTTAACAGCGCCAACGCCAGAGAGCTCACGTTGAAGCGTTACCTCATCAGCGGTGTTGAGATTGATCGTCACCACCTGTGCGCCCGACTCGACTTGCGCAGCTGCAACCGGCTCAGTTGCTTCTACCGAGGGAGCAGCATGAATCACGCTCGAAAAACCCACCATCAACGCCAAAAAGATCGAAGAGATAAAAGCGATACGCATAAGTGACACTCCATTACAGCGTTAAGTTGAAAACAGCTCTCCTGAGCTGTATTCCAAACGTAGGCGATGTGAATCGAGTGTCAAAAATCAGTGCATTGCAGAGTATGTAGTCAAGTTAACTCACTGCGGCGCTGCTGATGAATCCAGTCCACAATTTCACCTTCTGGCGCATAGCCACTGACGGTCTCACGTAGCAACTGGCGAACCCGGACATAATCATCCTTATCAACCGCATCAAGCAGTTGGGACAACCGCTGCTTCAACTCATCCCACGGCAACATGTCCTCGTTAGCGCACATAATCATGGGATGCCGGGTCGCGACTACGTTGTCACCAATCAGTAACTCTTCGTAAAGCTTTTCGCCGGGGCGCAAGCCAGTGAACTCAATTTCTATGTCGCCATGCAGGTTTTTATCGGAGCGAACACTCAAGCCTGAGAGATGAATCATCTTCTCGGCCAACTCGACAATACGCACAGGTTCGCCCATGTCCAGGACAAATACATCGCCCCCCTGCCCCATTGAGCCAGCCTGGATCACCAGTTGCGCGGCCTCAGGAATAGTCATGAAGTAACGAGTAATCTTGGGGTGGGTCACTGTCAACGGGCCACCGGCCTTGATCTGCTTGTGGAAAAGCGGAATCACCGACCCGGAAGACCCCAGCACATTACCGAAACGAACCATAGTGAAGCGGGTCTTGTTAACCCGTGACACATTAGCGGCATCGTCAAACAATACCGGCGCAATCTCGCGACTGAGCGCCTGCAACGTCATCTCGGCCAAGCGCTTGGTACTGCCCATCACATTGGTCGGTCGCACGGCCTTGTCAGTGGAAATCAGCACAAAGTTCGCGACACCGGATTGCAGCGCCGCCTGGGCGGTGTTGAGCGTACCCATAACGTTATTGAGCACGCCTTCGGCAATATTGTGCTCAACCATGGGGACATGTTTATACGCGGCTGCGTGATACACCGTATCGACATGCCACGTCTTCATCACGTCCAGTAACTTATGTGAATTACGCACTGAACCCAAAATCGGTAGCACTTTCACTGAGAGGGACTCGCGACTAACTCGCTGGTCCAACTCGCCAAAAATGCTGTAAAGATTAAATTCACTGTGCTCGTACAAAAGCAACGTCGTCGGTTTCAGGGCCAGAATCTGACGGCACAACTCCGATCCAATGGAACCACCCGCCCCGGTTACCAGCACGCACTGACCTTTAATGCAGTGTTCCAGCAACTCACCTTGGGCCGGTACCGGATCGCGACCCAGCAGGTCAGCGATGTCCACTTCCTGAATGTCATCAACCTTGACCCGGCCACTGGCCAGATCCATAAAGCCGGGAACACTGCGAACGTGGAGCGGAAAACCCTCAAGCAAACCCAGAATTTCACGCCGCCGACCACGGGAAGATGAAGGAACAGCCAACAGAAGCTCCTGGGCTCCCGTACGATCAATCATCTGCTGAATGTGTTCTGGCTTGAAGACCTGCAAGCCCGAGATGATGCGATCAGAAATACCCTCATCATCATCAATGAACGCCACAGGCCGCATGGCCCGCCCCATTCGCAGGGCTGCAACCAGCTGATTACCGGCTGCACCGGCACCGTAAATCGCTACACGCGGCAGGCCATCGTCACGACTGGTGAATGGCACATGCTGAGCAGCCGAGAACCAGTCACCCAAAAAGTACTGACGCATAGCTAGGCGCAAACCACCGAGCATCACCAGACTCAGCCACCAGTAGTTAAAAATGATCGAGCGCGGGACGACATTGGCGGGGGTGCTGTACCAGTACATCACCACTGCCAAAACCAACGACGAAAGACTGACGGCTTTGATAATAGCGATCAGCGCATCGTTGCCGAAATACCGCATCACGGCGCGATACATACCAAAGCGAATAAAAAAGGGGATGGCAACTATTGGTGCGGCTACAAACAGCCAAAAGTGCAATATGACCGGGTTGATCATCTCGTCGATGCCAAGACGTACAACGAACGCAAGCCACAAGGCAATCCAAACGAGTACTACATCTGTGGTGACTTGAATTACGCGTTTTTGTCGCCGAGAAAGGTTGAGTAAGTACGCTCGAATTTTATCCATAAATCCCATGACACCTTTGTTGCTCTAAAAAACCATCAGCCCTTTGCGGCCCGGTACTCCGAACCAACACCGCAAGGTTACACCTCACGCCAACGAAGCTTGCTGAACAACCTCGCTGATTACTTTGCAGGTCAACTCGATTTCTTGCGAGGTCAATGTTGGATGAACCATAAACATCATACTCGTGTCACCCAGTTCTCTCGCATTAGCCAGACGCTGCACAGGACGCCAGTCAGTATTGTCGAAAGCTTTTTCCAGATAAACCTCTGAACATGAACCGGCAAAGGCGGGCACACCCCGAGCGGCAATTTCATTGAGAATCCGGTCTCGGGACCAGTCCGACTTGAGACAATGAGGGCGTACGAATACATAACATTTATAGGCTGCGTGGACCGCATCGTCAGGCAACACGGGAACGCGCAGTGCCGGAAGCTGCTGTGCAACTTTCCAGATAGCCTGGGCATTACTCAGACGAGCGCGGTGCCAATCCTGCATGCGACGCAACTGAATACGACCGATCACGGCCTGAACTTCAAGCATCCGCCAATTGGTACCAAAACTTTCATGCAGCCAGCGAAAGCCAGGAGCATGCTCACGCTCGTAGACAGCTTCCCAGCTCTTACCATGGTCTTTATAAGCCCACATATCGGCCCAGAGCTGACGATCGTTAGTGGTGACCATGCCGCCCTCACCGCCAGTGGTCATGATCTTGTCCTGACAGAATGACCAGGCGCCAATATGACCAATAGAACCGACGGGACGACCTTTATAGTGAGCACCGTGAGCCTGGGCACAGTCTTCAATTACTTTCAGGCCATACTCGTTGGCCAAGGCCATGATCGGGTCCATATCACATGGCCATCCCGCCAAATGAACGCAGATCAATGCCTTGGTACGAGGAGTCAAAACCGCCTGGATGGTTTGCGCTGAAAAATTCTGCGAATCCAGATCAACGTCAGCAAAAACGGGTATCGCACCTGCATTAACAATGCTCGAAACCGACGCGAGGAAAGTACGTGGCGTAACGATAACCTCATCCCCGGCACCTATTGCGAGTGCTTTCAATGCCAGATCAAGAGCCACGGTACCATTAGCCAGGGCAACGGCATAATCAGTGCCCGCCCATTCGGCGAACTCTTTTTCAAAAGATCGTGTCTCTTGGCCTGTCCAGTAATTGACCTTGTTAGACAAGATGACATCACGTGCGGCGTCTGCTTCTTCTTCCGTGAAAGAAGGCCAAGGAGAAAATGGGGTATTCAACACAATTCAGTTCCCATAATTTTTAATGTTATGAAAGTCAGCCCACGTCTGCCCGGGATGAAATAAACCAGCTACGAAGGAATACATTCTCGCGATTATTATTTTGACAAAGCTCTGGCAGGTACACCGACGACAGTCACACCATCAGTAATATTGTTGACCACTGCGGCTCCGGCACCAACCGTGACCTTGGCCCCTATGCTGATCTCTTGCCTGACGCAGGCACCAATTCCAATCCAGCTCATACGCCCAACCTGCACAGCCCCCGCAATTCTCGCGCCAGGACTGACATGAACACAGTCATCTAAAACACAATCATGATCAATACTGCAGCCCGTATTCAAGATAGCGCCATCGCCAATCTTAACACCGGCATTTACAACAACCCCTGCAAAAGCGACGACACCCGCTCCAAGAGTAGCGTATCGACTGATCGTTGCCGATGGATGGACCAAAGAGTCACAAACAATACCGCCCTTGCTCAACTCATCCATTTTTAAGCGTCGAATTTCATTATTACCGATAGCGACGATGACACCATCAAATTCATGGAAGCGTGCTAAAAGCGTCTGTGTATCACCAACGACAGCCCAATGACCCGCAAATTTAGTGGAGGGCCAGTTGTCATCAAAAAACTCTATGTCTGTCCAGCCGCAGCATTCGGCAGTATCAGCCACAACTCGCGAGTGACCTCCAGCTCCCAGGATTGCAAATTTTCTGGGGGGCTTCTCACCCAAAAACTTGGACATGGTTACCTCACCCTCTGCGCTTATTCCTTCACGCACAAAAACCTTTTTAAGGGTCAAGGCAATAATCTTGCAATCCAGCCAAAATGACTGATTTTCAACGTACCAAATGTCGTATTGAAATTTTTGTTCCCAGCTTATGGCATTACGACCGTTGACTTGTGCCCAGCCAGTAATACCGGGTTTTACATCATGACGACGGGCCTGGGCAGGACTATAAAGCGGGAGGTATTCCACCAATAAAGGTCTCGGTCCCACCAGACTCATGTCACCTTTCAATACGTTCCAAAGCCCTGGTAATTCGTCAAGACTGCTGGAACGTAAAAAACTACCCAACCGTGTCATTCGAGCGCTATCCGGCAGCGGGTTACCTGAGTGATCAAATGCATCACGCATGGTTCTGAATTTAATCATTTCGAACAGTTTGCCATTCAGACCTGGTCGTACCTGACGAAAAAGAACCGGGGATCCAAGATAGCGCCTAACTAACCAAGCAACCACAAGCAAGATGGGAAATAATAAAATCAATGCAACCATAGAAACAACAACGTCAAATAAACGCTTGAGCATATACCTCACCTGCACCATGTCTAACTCTCAGCCATCAATAGGGTGATCAAGAACAATATTCTATTTCTTAGCAAGAAAGTTAAAAGCCTTCGAAAACTTTAAGACCCCTTGGTCAAGCGATAAGTGTTTACGATAAAAATCATGCCCTTTTTGAGACATCAGTGCGAGTTCTTCAGCGCTGGAATTCAACAGTAATTCAACACCTGAGACGAGAGAATCTACATTCTCGGACTCAACGACTACGCCACAACCACTCTGTTTTACAAGTTCAGCAGCATCACCATCAACAGCCATCAATAATGGCCTGCCAACTGCCATATAAGCCTGCGTTTTAGAGGGAATAGTGATTTTGAATAAGGGGTCTTTTTTAAGGTGCACCAAAAGGGCATCGGCAGCTTTCAGATAGCCTCCGACTTCCGCCATCGGAACAGCAGGTAAGAAAGTAACGTTTGTGAGTGACTTCTCGATAGCGATTCTTTTTAGAGCATCAACTTCAACCCCCCCACCAAGAAATATGAATTCAACAGGCCTGCTACGCGATTGCAAGGTATACGCCGCTTCCAAGACGGCATCCAGTGCTTGAGCTTTGCCCATATTTCCAGCAAAGAGGATACGAAATCTGGCGTTATCAGAGAAACAAATAGGGGTTTCTGCACTGGCGGTGATTTGCTCTTCGGCGCACCAATTATAAATAACTTCAATCTTATCTTCTGGCACCCCCCGCTCAATCAAGACCTTTTTAAAACCAGGCGAAAGCACCACCAGCTTATCAACATGCCTATACACCCAATCACAAACTTTAGACACAACACCTAGTAGTTTGTCATTAGAGAACATACCGGTTGCTTTGAGTGTGTCCGGCCACATATCCTGAATATCGTACAGTACAGGTACACGACGAAAAAAACGGATAATCGAGGCTGCTATACCCACCGTCAGGGGTGGATGGTACGCATAAATAACATCTGGACGTTTCGCGAAGAACACACCATAAAAAAGACTGGCTGCAGCAAAGCTCACATAATTGAAAACTCGACCAATGCCGCTTTGTCCATGGCTAGGGTACAAAGGAAGCCGAGTTATTTTAACGCCATCAATGAATTCTCTTTGAAACAACTTCAGCTTAAATCCTGGATAGATTTTGCCACCAGGATAATTAGGAAATCCCGTTACCACCTCGACTTCAAATCCTTGCTTGACCAACGCCCTTGCAAAAACAAGTCCTTTGAATGTGGGTTCGGGATCAAACCATTGAGTCAACAGTAAAACACGGACTCCCATTTATTTAATACCTCTTCCAGACCACACGCATGACATAGTCGCGATAGCTGTGAATGATACGAACAATTTTTTCGGCGACATTTGGCATGCTGTAATCTTCTACCAGTCTAAACGACCGCGCTGCGCCACGTTGCTGGGTGCGCAGCAACTCCAATGCTTGCATAACCCGCTCAACCTCCAGGCCCACCATCATCACCGCAGCCTCCTCCATTCCTTCTGGCCGCTCATGAGCCTCACGCAAGTTCAGCGCCGGGAAATTGAGAATTGACGACTCTTCATTAATCGTGCCGCTATCGGACAAAGCCGCTTTAGAATCAAGTTGCAGTTTGTTGTAGTCTTTGAAGCCCAACGGTTTAAGCAAACGCACATTATTGTGAAATGTGACGCCCATGGCATCTACGCGTTTTTGAGTCCGAGGATGAGTAGAGACAATCACCGGATAATCATAATGCTCGGCTACTGTGTTCAAAACATCAACGAGCTTCAAAAAATTTTTATCAGAATCGATATTTTCTTCACGGTGCGCACTGACAACAAAAAACTTGCCTGCCTCAAGACCCAATCGCTCAAGTACATCAGAAGCATCAATACCTGGACGATAGTAATTCAGCACCTCAAACATTGGACTGCCGGTCTTTATTACCATATCTGGCGACAGGCCTTCACGGAGCAAATAGTCACGCGCAATCGTGCTGTAAGTCAGGTTGATATCAGCGGTGTGATCGACTATACGTCGATTAATTTCTTCAGGGACACGCATATCAAAGCAACGATTACCCGCCTCCATATGGAACGTAGGAATCTTACGACGCTTTGCTGGAATAACAGCCATACAGCTATTAGTATCGCCCAAAACCAGAAGTGCTTCGGGCTCAACTTCAGCCAGTACACGGTCAACGGCAATGATGACATTACCGATGGTTTCGGCACCCGTGCTACCTGCTGCGTTTAAAAAATAATCAGGTTTACGGATGCCGAGGTCATCAAAAAAAATCTGATTAAGTTCATAGTCGTAGTTTTGACCTGTATGAACCAGTATATGTTCACAGCTAACGTCCAATGCAGCCATCACTCTGGACAGGCGTATGATCTCAGGACGCGTACCGACAACAGTAACTACTTTCAATTTTTTCATGACAAACTCTGATTAAAATATATTTAGGCTTTGATACCAACAGGCATTGTGTAAGTGTCCGGGTGTTGACGATCAAATATTTCATTCGCCCAAAGCATGACCATCATTTCATCACTGCCAATATTGGTGACATCGTGAGTCCAGCCAGGAACAGTTTCAACAATCTCTGGCTTCTCACCGGAAGTGAACAATTCGTAGAATTCACCTGATACAACATGACGAAAGCGAAAACATGCATCGCCCTTGATAACCAAAAACTTTTCAGTTTTTGAGTGATGGTAATGTCCGCCTCGCGTGATACCTGGGTGAGCCGTAAAATAAGAAAATTGACCCGCGTCACGCGTTTTTAGCATCTCCACAAATACACCACGAGCATCTCCATATTTAGGAACCTCGTAGGTAAATTGCTGAGGAGGTAAATAGCTAAGGTACGTCGAATAAAGTGCTCGTGTCAGCCCTGCCCCTACTGCCTCCGTAATCAAACTATGGCGGCTATCACGAAATGCAACGAGCTGATCAGCCAACTGCCCAACCGTTATCGAATATGCAGGTTCAACTGCAACAAAAGGAGTGCCATGTTTTACTCCCTCCATAACGGCAATGAAATGAGCAATGACGTCGTCAATGTAGACTAGATTAATAACTGCATCAGGGTTGTTAATCTGAATTGGTAGATTGCGCGAAATATTGTGGCAAAAAGTGGCTACTGCCGAGTTGTAATTAGGCCGAGCCCATTTACCGAACACATTTGGCAAACGAAATAGATGTACCGGTATATTTTGTTTGTCAGAGAAATCCATGAGCGCATTTTCAGCTGCTAACTTACTGATGCCGTAGTCATTCTCGAGTTCTGCTTGGCTTGAAGACGTATAGAGAACGGGTATCTTCCGTCCGCTTGCAACTATTCCATCACACACGGCCTGTGTAAGATCCACATTGCCGGATTTATAATCATTGGGGTTTTCGGGTCGATTAACGCCTGCAAGGTGAAACACGAAGTCCGCTTGCAAAAGCATCTCCTTCAACGAGAACAAGTTGTCCTCCCGGGAGAAGCGTAAAACCTCTATATCCTTGCGTTCGCACAGCTGAACGTACAAATTTTGTGCAATAAATCCATTAGCCCCTGTGATAAGAACTTTCATAGCTTACTCCTCGGGCGCGACGTGTTCGCCACGTTGGATAGCCTGCATAAATGATAGCTTTAAAAGCAACCGCTGCATGCCATCGACATCAAGCCGTTCGGTATTATGAGAGTTGTAATCTTCCATTCTGGATATTTTTTCTTCGCCCTGCTCAACATATTTACTATAGTTCAGGTCCCGCAAATCCGGCGGCACCCGGAAGTACTGACCGCGGTCTTCAGCGCACGCCATTTCTTCTCGACTAAGAAGCGCTTCAAATAATTTTTCACCATGGCGAGTACCAATGACCTGGATAGGATGCTCTGGCATGCCCATCATAGTAATCAACGCGCGCGCCAAGGTTTCGACAGTGGCTGCCGGTGCCTTCTGAACAAACAAGTCACCGTTATTACCGTGTTCAAATGCGTACAAAACAAGATCAACCGCATCCGCCAAAGTCATCATGAAACGGGTCATATTTGGATCGGTAATCGACAGCGGTTTTCCCGCTCGAATTTGTTCAATAAAGAGGGGAATCACTGAACCCCGGGAAGCCATGACATTACCGTATCGAGTTCCACAAATGACCGTTTTGCTTTCATCGACATTTCTCGATTTGGCAACCATCACTTTTTCCATCATGGCCTTGGATATACCCATGGCGTTAATGGGATACACCGCTTTATCAGTGCTAAGACAAACCACACGCTTAACTTCATTTTGAATGGCAGCTTCAAGCACATTATCAGTGCCTATGACGTTGGTCTTGACCGCCTCCATGGGATGAAATTCACAAGAAGGTACTTGCTTCAGTGCCGCCGCATGGAAGATATAATCAACACCTCGAGTGGCATTCAACACACTTTGATAGTCGCGAACATCGCCAATATAAAATTTTAACTTGGCGTTATTGTAATGCTTGCGCATGTCATCTTGTTTTTTTTCATCACGGCTGAAAATTCTTATTTCAGCAATACCACTATCTAAAAAACGTTTGAGAACAGCATTACCGAATGACCCAGTGCCGCCACTGATTAATAATTTTTTTCCTGAAAAATTTTTCACAGCCTATCTTCCTAAAGGGATGCACTATTTTGAAACCATGCACTGCTTGTACGCAGTTATTGCGCTCAACTGATTCGCCCTGACACAGAGACAGGAACAATAAATTCAAAATAAGCATGATTTGAGTTTGATTTGAAAAGTATAGCGCCTTACCGGTATATTAAGTAATACTTGCAAAGCCGTCCCCGAAATACACAACATTGCTTACAAACAAGAGACCCTTATAAAAAAAGTACAAACCTGTTATAACAATACCTACATTAATTCCACGATCAACCTGAAGAGCATAAAATACAAAAATGAAATAACTAAAAATAACAATACGCTCCCCACCTATCAAATACGCACACAAGACCAATGGTAACGAAGCCAGCAAGGCTTCAAGTTTTTTGTCACCGGCATAGCATACGGTTAACAGCGTAAAGAAAAGAGGCTTCAATATTGCCCCGCCCCCTCCCCAAAGATCATAATAGACAAGAAACTTGGATAAGATATGCTCTCTCAATACGAACAACATTCCAAGCATCAACATTATCAAAAACATCAACGACACGAACCCGTAACCGATACGACCTTGAGAAAACTCGCTTAAGACCGTATTGAACCTCCTAACTTGGGCAGACAAAAGAATTATTAAAACTTGCACGTGTGACATAACTGAAACTGCTAAAAATAAAATCTTCCAAAGGCCGGAGGCACTATACGCAATCAAAAAAAACAACAACGACAACTTAAGTCGTTCCGCAGAAAAAGCAAGAACAATGAGGTAAAAATTAAAATACACCATGGGAAACAAAACACGACTCACGTCATGCCTTAGTAGCCATGAAAAAATTTGCTGAAATAGAACGAAATTCAACAATGAAAACAGTACATCTTTCTGTAGGACTGTCGAAAAAAGATAAGTCAACAAGAAATAACCTGCTTCACTTGTCCCCAGGGTCTTTTTATAGAAAACGAAACCCTCCACAAAGGACATATCAGAAACACCACTATAAAACTTCCTATAGAATTCCTGATCACCTGATGTAAAAAAAGGAAACATAAAAAGACTAAAAATTAAAACAGGTAAAGCCCAAGCAGCAGCCAAAGTTCCATGTGAAAAATATTTCATAGCACCACACATTACTGCTTATGATTATTAAACAAGCTGCAACCTTCTACTCTTTATGGTTATTTCAACGTCCCTTGCTCTCTACGTGTTGAAAACGTCTTATCATCGAAAACTGAATGTTTAATCGCACATATTAGAAAAGAAAATAACCCGACACTATTCACATAGCGCTGATCTTTAAATAATTTTAAATTCATATTTGAATTTTCTAGTGCAATAAACCCATCAACAGTTTGTTCGATACTAAAAGAAGTCGACTTGACTTTACATGCCATCGCTGCCGTTTCCCAACCTTCAGCACTAAGCATTAGCTGAATCAAAACATCCTTGATCGATCGAGTTATTTGGTTGGTGTCAAATTCATTATATGAAAGCCCCTTAATATCACTCAACAACCCATAGGTTATTGGTTGATCGGTCGACTCAATGCCAATGACCGCAGGTACACCCAAGGCAGCAGCCTCTAGAATAGCTGTACCGCTACCAACAAATGCCAATGCACCGTCTAGAACCCTCGGCATATCTTCGTATGCAATGCTTCCTTTAAACTGAACAGCGGACTCCAACTTTAAGTAGGACACCAGCTTTCGTAATTCAGGTTCATATTCACCCGTACCGTATATCTCGTATATTAAATCCGGACGGATCTTGCTCAGCTGAGGCAACAAAGAAATAATATGCCGGTTATATGATTTGAATGCATATAAATTCCCAATTGACACTAAACGATTAGAATCAGCCTTTCCTAATAACTTAACCTCTGCCCTTGGCATCTCTATGCCTATAGGAACAATGGTAGATTTTGAATAGTCATTGTCGAAAAACTTTTCATATGAAGAGCGATTTTTCTCGTTAAAAAAAACTATACTCTCTGGCGGAAGTAGCCCAAACAACATTTTTGCATTTTTTGCAAAATAATATGGAACGCCATCAAACATGACTTCATTCTGATGATAGATACCGAAAGATATTTTAAACTCAACGTTTAGAGCATCCAAACATCGCTTAACAAAAAGCAAACCGAAAACACCCATAACGTGCACATGCCCATTATAGATATTTACGAGATTTAAAATTTTCGAAAAATTCAGAGGAGCAAAAATACCCAGTGGAGAGTACATTAACGGCACGTAGACTTTATGTGCAATATCTTTTAGGTAGTAAACGTCTGCATACTGAGCAATACTTTTCTGTAGCCCATCATTCACTTTATCCATCAGAACTAAAACGCCAATCCTCCTGTTTCTTTTTTTAAATTCCCTTGCCACTCTCAAAATAAAAGTTGTTCCACCGTTAAGTTCTAAAACATTAGCTACTAGAAGCATTGACTTTCCTAGGCAAGGGTGAACCCTTCAGATAAATACCAAAGCACACTGTAGAGAGCGCAAAATAAATAATATATGAAACGGCATAAGCAATCATAACCGCCCTAATATCCCCATAGAGGTGCAACATCATCATTGAAAGCAACAAGAACAAACCATTCTGCACGAGTTCGGCCGCAATATAAATTTTTGTCGCTGCCTTGGCAACAGCCACAAAACCGATTACGTAGGATGAAACTCTAAAAAGATCACCGAGCAATTGAAAAATCACAACATCACCCAGCGAATTGAAACTATCTGCCAGGATGAGAGGAATTAGAAAGTTACGCCCCATATAGAATACAGCTGCACCAACACTGAACAACATCGCCATCAAAATTAAATACTTGAGCGTAATACGACCAATAGTTTTCCTATCATCAAGCCGTGAGATAGTAGGTACAAAATAGTACGCTAGAAAAACCGTAAAGAAGCCAAGATAAGCGCCTGAAAGTTTAATAGCGCCTTGCCAGATCCCCGCTGAGGTATACCCCGCCGAATCGATTAAAACATGCCTTATAATCATTTCCACCACAGGGAAAGTTAAGGCACTTGTCAACATCATCACCGTAAAGGCTGATAGACGTGTAAACTCGATTAATTTGAGTTTTCGTATTTTCACTTTTCCGAAAAAAGCTGACCTGCAATAAAAATAAAAAGCCGGCCCAAAGGTAATTACATACATAACGAGAACTGAAAGTATCGCACCAACTAAACCAAACTGAACCACAAGACTCCATATGATAGGAACAGCCAGGGCACTCCCTATAATTTGTATCTTAGAATAGACCTCTGTTTGCATCAGCCCATTACTAACGCCAATAACCAAATTTACAAAAGCAAACAAAGGTTGAATACATGCCAGTGCAATAATGACCCAATACATGCCGGGGTCATTGAAAACTACTACAGCTAAGGATTGGGAGAAAATTACGCCAAGACAAAGAAAAACACCACAAAAAACGGCGGAGTAGGTTGTCGCGGTAGACAAGAACCGCAAAAGTTGTTTCGGACAGGATGCATATTCTGCCACATACTTAATAACTGCGTTGGTAATCCCTCCTCCAGCGACCATATAAACCATGGTCGACATGCTCATAAATTGGCCCAACTGCCCCATGCCATCTGCGCCAAGATAGAAAGCTATTATTTTAATCAGCACTAATCCCATGACGATTCGGGACAAGTGAGCACAGCTTGTTAAAATGGCACCATTCAATACCTTCATGGGCGTTTAGATTTCAGCTAGCACAGTTGCAGCAGCACGAATTACCTGATTACGCTCTTCTGGCAACATACCACCCCACATCGGGAGCCTGACCAGCTTTTCACTTTCAGAGGTCGTGAACTTATCAACCCCTGACAAGGCAGCACACCGTTTACCACAAGGCGAAGAGTGCAGAGGTACATAGTGAAAAACCGTCATTACATTACGAGCTTTCATCCCCTCGATGAATTTCGTTCTTGCGCCTAGGTCCTTTAACTTTATGTAAAACATATGTGCATTATGTACACAGCTTTCCGGAACACTAGGTAGCTCTACCTTATCAATAAATCCCGCAAAGGCCTCATAGTATATTTTCCACGTCCGCAGCCTGTCTTCATTGACTTCTGTTGCGCATAATAGCTGCCCATACAGATACGCCGCTTGTAATTCAGAGGGCAAGTAACTACTTCCAATATCGACCCATGTATATTTATCGACCATCCCCCTCCAAAACTGCCCCCTATTCGTACCCTTTTCCCGTATTATTTCGGCCCTATTTACTAGCGATGTATCATTAATAATGAGCAAGCCACCCTCCCCTCCACTTGTATAATTTTTAGTCTCGTGAAAGCTGTAGGTTCCCAAGTGACCAATGGTTCCAAGTGGCTTCCCCTTATAGGTCGACATCATCCCCTGTGCCGCATCTTCAATTACATAAAGCCCATGACGAGTTGCGATAGCCATTATCGCGTCCATCTCACACCCAACACCTGCATAATGAACTGGAACAATAGCTCTGGTTTTATCTGTGACGGCCGCTTCAATCAAGGTTTCATCTATATTCATAGTATCTGGCCTGACATCGACGAATATGACCTTAGCACCACGCATAATAAACGCATTCGCCGTGCTGACGAATGTATAACTTGGCATAATGACTTCGTCGCCAGGTTGAATATTAATAAGAATGGCAGCCATTTCCAGAGCGTGTGTGCACGAAGGCGTCAAGAGCGCTTTCGCGCAGCCCAGATGCTCTTCGAACCATCGATGGCAAAGTTGACCAAATTCGCCATCGCCAGACATTTTAGCGCTACGCATAGCGGCAGTAACGTATTTATCTTCATTACCAGTATAAAGAGGTCTATTAAACGGGATCATTATTTTGCTCTTTTAGAAATTCAACTTCTAACAATAAAAGATCTTTTTTTCGCTCTTTTATTCGCTTGGCCGGCACACCTGTATATATCCCCCATACGTCAGTGCTCTTGGTGACTAATGCCATGGCACCTACAGAACACCCTTCTGCAATGGTAACGCCAGGAAGGATAGTTGAACCCGCACCAACGATCACATGACGCTGCAACAAAACAGCTGAGAACTTCTCATTTTTATATTTCTTGGGGATTAAAGAATTAGTTAACGTTTCGCCTGTATAATCATCTGACTGAGAGAATATTTTCACACCATAGGCCAAGGTGCAGAAATCCTCAAAAATAATGCCTGCCACCCCACCCGCGACCAAACACATAGGGGTGATGTGATTATACTTTCCAATTTTAACCTTTCCAGAAATCACACAAAAATCATCAATCCGGGAAAAATCACCGATTTCAATCTCGCAAGCATTATAGATACTTGCCTTATCACTGATTTTTACGCCCTGCCCTAGACTTTTGAATCCAGATGAGTGGAGTTGCTCTTCCGTCAGGTATGACATTCATTCACCCTATGTGCCAAGAGAACCTTGGAGGCTACCGCTCGATAACTGTGCTCAGATTCAAACAGGTGCGATATTATACCTTACAAGCACTAATTATCATTCACCTACAAGCACAGCCACACAATCAATCATCGCAATGATCTTATTTTAAATGACGGACTCAAGAGTTAACGCTTGAGAATCTTTGTCGCTAATCTTAAATCCACCTAAATCCGGCCATTTAATGTTCAAAGCGGGATCACTCCACAAAATGGTTCGCTCGGAATCCTTGTGATAATAATCCGTAGTCTTATACAAAAAATGTGTATCGTTTTCTAGTGCCACGAACCCATGCGCAAAACCTTCTGGAATCCATAACATCAAATTATTGCTACAATTCAACTCAATTCCGAACCACTGCAGGTAGGTTTTCGATGACTTTCTTATGTCGACAACCACATCGTATGCAGCGCCTCTTACGACCCGCACTAACTTCCCTTGCGCATACGGCGCTGCTTGAAAATGCAACCCCCTCAAGACAGATTTAGATGAGCACGAGTGATTATCCTGTACAAAAGCTTTAGGCATGGAAAGATTCAAAGACTCTAAACTTTTATAGAAATCTCTTTCGTTAAAGGTTTCCATAAACCAACCCCGTGAATCCTTGAAAATAACAGGTTCTATGACCAGCACATCCGGAATATTGGTTCTCGTGATTTTCATCTTTATTTAGCTTCCAAGAACATATTCAACAGATACCGTCCATATCCTGTCTTTTCAAATTTCTTTCCCTGAAACTCTAGCATTTCGGGTGTTATCCACCCCTTATTGAAAGCAATTTCCTCCAAACAAGCCACTTTCAAGCCCTGACGCTGTTCGATGGTATGCACGAAGTGACTGGCCTCCAGCAAAGACTCATGAGTACCGGTATCCAGCCATGCGAAACCACGTCCCAGCATTTCAACCGTCAGACTGTTTTGCTCAAGATAAGCGCGATTGACGTCAGTAATTTCAAGCTCTCCCCGCGAAGATGGCTTGATATTTTTTGCAATTTCCACCACTTGATTATCGTAGAAATACAACCCTGTCACCGCGTAGTTGGACTTGGGTTTTGCTGGCTTTTCTTCAATGCTCAGTGCACGGCCTGTGCCATCAAACTCAACAACACCAAAACGCTCCGGGTCCGAAACATGGTAGCCAAAGACGGTGGCACCTGTTTCCTGGGACATAGCGGAGCGCAGGTTGCCAGAAAAATTCTGGCCGTAAAATATGTTGTCGCCGAGGATCAAGCAGACCGGATCTTTGCCAATGAACTCTTCGCCAATGATAAAGGCTTGTGCCAATCCATCGGGGCTAGGCTGCTCGGCGTAGCTCAGTTCAATACCGTATTGACTACCGTCACCCAGCAGTTTTTTGAAGCAAGGTAAATCTTCTGGTGTTGAGATGATCAAGATTTCTTGCATACCCGCCAGCATCAGTACTGACAGCGGATAGAAGATCATTGGCTTGTCATAAATCGGCAGCATCTGCTTGGACACACCCAGCGTGAGTGGATGCAGACGCGTACCTGAACCGCCAGCGAGGATGATGCCTTTGCGTTTGAGGGAGGTCATTGTTAAAGCACTTCCTTAACTATTGGGGTGCATCGCCTGTCATTCATACAGGTGATGACTGAATTCGATTTTTTACAAAACACGCTACCGCCCCAGGATTCATCGTCAATTTCCTGAGAACGCGTTCTGTTTTTTTGCCCCGGCCATGACCAGAGTTTTTTATTTAACGGTTAGTGATACTCGCCAAAGGCAAACTGATCTGTTGCTGACGATTCATTAAATTGATAAGCAAAATAACTCTTTCTTCGCCATCCATAGTCATGAATATGGATTCAATGCCTGCAAAGCCTTGATCAAGAATGGTGACTTTTTCACCGGGCTTAAACGCGGTGATGATGTGGCTGTCTGCACGATCTTGTAGTTGCGCTACCAACTCATGACTGACAGCCAGGGGGCGGCCGCCAAAGGCGACAACGCGCGCTACGCCGCGCGTAGAACGCAAGGGAGCCCAGTTGGCACCTTGAGGCATGTGAATAAAAAGATAACCCGGAAAGAGGGATTCCTGGACGTGCTGCATCTGGCCGCGTACCCGTCGTTCGCGTCGGCAGGCGGGACGTGAGCACTCATAGCCCTGTCGCAGAAGGTTTTCCTCTGCACGCTCGTCCTGCCTGGGCTTGCATTGCACCAGATACCAGTCGCCGGGCCCGGATGCGACGGGGTCCTGGGTTACTGCGCTGCTTGTCATGTGCATGGGTCATTCATTAATAGGTTCTTCCGTGTTTACCATCGTGCAGCGCATGCGCCAATGGCCGCAATTGGGTTCTGATCATCGCTACGAGGTTGATTCGCAGCAGGGCCATTAGCCCGCAGTGGCTTATACATCGTCGTATTTTTTGTACAATCTATACAGCCCTGCTAGCTCTGTAGCTAAAAATCGTTTTGCTTCTCTTTCACTACACATCAAACGTATCTGCCCCGGACATTTGCCAAATCCGGAGACAAAACTGCACACGTATGCTGATCTGCATAGCTGAACAACCACCAAAAGTGCAATCGCCTGCACGAATGATACAGCGCTCCTCCCCCATTTCAACAAAACCGACTTGCGGGCCATACTTTTGTATCGCCACGCCGGTGTTCCTCATGCCTGAATGCCAGTAAAGACCACATTATGCCTTCGGTTACTCAGCTTGACCTTGAGGTATAGTTGACTATGCGACCACTGGCTCACATCCCGCCAGTAGTAATTTCGAGGGCAAGGAAATGTGCACTTACTCCCTTACCCCGATACAAGCCGAATGTTCAAAAGGCGTCCAGAGTTTCCGACGATCTCAGAGCATTATGCGTAAATTGCGTTTTCTAGCTACTCTCTCTGATCAGGGACAAACACTGCCAATTGAATAGCAGCCATGAGCACATGGTTTGCAGGTATCCACTTGATAATATGACTCATATGACACAGCTTGCGACGACCGGATGGAAAACCATATCGCACGCCGACCATTAATATTCGCTAAATTTACCAGTTTGCTCTGTTAATTCACGGCAAGACCGTCAATACGTATGCCTGAAACCTAGGCGAAGTCAGTCATACATTCACGCTTACCACGGCACACGGAACTGCATTCGCATTGTTTATTTGAGATGCCATGCAGCTTTGGACAAGGTGAGCATTCTCACCTGATTAGACAATGTTCTGCTGGAACATAAAGATTGCTTGATCACTAAAAAATTACAGTCTCAATTAAGCGAAACGCTTGAGCACAAAAGCAAGCACCTGAGACCCAGAAAAAAGGTTCCCGGTACTCAATCAAGGACACCTAACAATACATACAGTCAACTTGTAGGAAATATCTTGTATTGCACGTTTATATTGATCGCGCACTTTAAATTTCGTTTACCAGTCAGCGCGCAAGAGCCTCCCATATTAACCCTATGAGAGACCTCTAAAGCGGTCTCAGGACTCGACCAACACCTTGCGCTTTGACCTGGCAGCTTTGCGCCTGAAGGCCACAAAACCTATTGCCGGTCCAATCGCCATACCTACCAGCAAGGCACCTATAAAAAACAGCGATTGCGGCAGCTGAGCAGTGTGCCAACCCAAAAAGACCAATGCCGTGGGCTGCTGGTTTTCGAGGATGAAGATCACAATCCCGAAAATTATGATCAGGGCAAGCACCACTAACACTGCACGTTTGACGCTACGCATCGGCAACTCCTGTTCCCTGAAGGATTAAATGTCGTCTTCCTCATCTTCATTGACTCGATCCCGTAGCTCTTTGCCCGGTTTGAAATGAGGAACAAATTTTCCATCCAGACTGACTGACTGGCCAGTCTTGGGATTGCGACCAACGCGGGGTGCTCGATAATGCAGCGAGAAGCTGCCAAAACCACGGATTTCGATCCGATCACCGGTCGCCAAGCATTGGGACATTTGTTCAAGCATAGTCTTGATGGCCAACTCTACATCCTTGGATGAGAGCAGCCCTTGATGGGTGACAATTCGTTCGATCAACTCCGACTTCGTCATATTTTTCCCTTCTTTTTCAAGCAGCTAGATCAGCGCTTCAAAGGTTTTAGCATGATCAATTGATTTTGAACAGCCCAGGGATTGACTTATCTTTGCAAACATCGACCCCCTCTCAAGACACCCATCAGGCTTAAGCCATAACCATAGTCGACAACAACCCCCTTCCAGGACCTCTCACAGCTCGCGCGACATATACGCGCGTTCTTCCCAGGCCAGCGCATGGGCGACCAGTAGCCGCGCCCACACAGGAAATCATGAATGAATGGATTTTCCGCACTTAAATCGCAGGCACAAAAAAGGGCGACCGAAGTCGCCCTTTTTAATGGTCAATCAGAACTTAGTTCTGTTTTTCCATTTGTGCACGCAGCAGGTCGCCCAAAGTGGTCGGACCAGCAGCGATCTCAGAGGTAGCTGGCTTGTCGCGCAGGCTCTGGATTGCTTCCTTCTCGTCTTCAACGTCTTTCGACTTGATGGACAGTTGGATTACGCGGCTTTTGCGATCAACGCTGATGATCTTGGCTTCTACTTCTTCGCCTTCTTTCAGAACGTTACGTGCATCTTCGATGCGGTCACGGCTGATTTCGGACGCTTTCAGAGTAGCTTCGATATCGTTGGCCAGAGTGATGATGGCGCCTTTAGCGTCAACTTCTTTCACGATGCCCTTAACGATTGCGCCTTTGTCGTTCTCTTGTACGTACTCGGAGAACGGATCGCTTTCCAGCTGCTTGATACCCAGGGAGATGCGCTCACGCTCTGGATCAACAGACAGGATAACGGTGTCAAGCTCGTCGCCCTTCTTGAAACGACGTACGGCTTCTTCGCCAACTTCGTTCCAGGAGATGTCGGACAGGTGAACCAGGCCGTCGATGCCGCCGTCAAGACCAATGAAGATACCGAAATCGGTGATCGACTTGATAGTGCCGGAGATTTTATCGCCCTTGTTGAACTGGCCAGAGAAATCTTCCCATGGGTTAGATTTGCACTGCTTGATGCCCAAGGAGATGCGACGACGCTCTTCGTCGATGTCCAGAACCATAACTTCCACTTCGTCGCCGACTTGTACGACTTTCGAAGGGTGGATGTTTTTGTTGGTCCAGTCCATTTCGGAAACGTGCACCAGACCTTCAACGCCTTCTTCCAGCTCTGCGAAGCAGCCGTAGTCAGTCAGGTTAGTTACACGAGCGGTAACACGAGTGCTTTCTGGGTAACGGGCTTTGATAGCAACCCATGGATCTTCGCCCAGCTGCTTGAGGCCCAGGGAAACACGATTGCGTTCGCGATCGTATTTCAGAACCTTGACATCAATCTCGTCGCCAACGTTGACGATTTCGGAAGGATGCTTGATACGCTTCCAAGCCATGTCGGTGATGTGCAGCAGGCCATCGACGCCGCCCAGATCGACAAATGCGCCGTAATCCGTGAGGTTTTTAACGATACCTTTAACTTGCTGGCCTTCTTGCAAGGATTCCAGCAGAGCTTCACGCTCAGCCGAGTTCTCTGCTTCAAGAACGCTGCGACGCGAAACAACAACGTTGTTGCGCTTCTGGTCAAGTTTGATGACCTTGAATTCCAGCTCTTTGCCTTCCAGGTGCGTGGTGTCGCGCACTGGACGAACATCAACCAAAGAACCTGGCAGGAACGCACGGATGCCGTTAACGTCGACAGTGAAGCCGCCTTTAACCTTACCGTTGATAACGCCCTTGACCACTTCTTCTGCTGCGAAGGCTGCTTCCAGAACGATCCAGCATTCAGCGCGCTTGGCTTTTTCACGGGACAGCTTGGTTTCGCCAAAGCCGTCTTCGACCGCGTCCAGCGCAACGTGAACTTCATCACCGATGTTGATGTTCAGTTCGCCAGCGTCGTTGTGGAACTGCTCCAGCGGGATGAGGCCTTCAGACTTCAAACCAGCGTGAACGGTAACCCAACCAGCTTGGTAATCGATATCAACGATGATAGCGGTGATGATCGAGCCAGCCTGAAGATTCAGGGTTTTTAGGCTTTCTTCAAAGAGTTCTGCAAAGCTTTCGCTCATTTTAATTCCTGTTGATCAAGGGCGAAGGAATACGCCCATCTGCCACATTCCAGACAATGTGGGTTACGTTTATATAAAAGAAGGCACGCAGGACTATTTCTGGTCTCCTGCACGCTTTCTTGGTCATCAGGCAATATCGCGAAGTGCGATTTCACTCATGATGCGTTCCAGCACCTGCTCGATGGATAACTCCGTAGAGTCCAGCTGTATGGCATCAGCCGCCGGTTTTAGCGGGGCTATTGCACGCTGCGTATCACGCTCATCGCGGGCACGAATCTCATCTAGCAGACCCGAGAGACTAACATCATCGCCCTTCGCCTTCAACTGCAAGTAACGGCGACGGGCTCTCTCTTCAGCGCTAGCCGTCAGAAAAACCTTCAACGGGGCATCAGGAAATACCACCGTACCCATGTCACGACCATCGGCAACCAGGCCTGGAAACTCCTGAAAAGCACGCTGTCGCTGCAATAAAGCATCCCGAACAGCCGGCAAAGCCGCGACTTTCGAGGCCCCAGCTGCAACCGCCTCACTGCGAATGGCGTGAGTCACCTCATCGCCCTCCAGAATGATGCGAGCTGGCTTGCCGTCGGTCGCCCCGACGAACTGCACATCAAGATGCGCCGCCAATTTTTCCAGTAGCGCCTCATTGTCGAGTGCAACACCGTGATTACCTGCAGCAAACGCCAGCAAGCGGTACAAGGCACCGGAATCCAGCAAGTTCCACCCCATGCGCTTGGCCAGGATCCCGGCAACCGTACCTTTACCGGAACCGCTAGGACCGTCGATGGTAATGACCGGTGCCGAAACCATCACGAGTTCGCCTCTTCAGCTACACGCATACCCACTTGCTTGCACAGCGCAAGGAAGTTCGGGAACGAGGTCGCCACGTTAGCGCAGTCGTGAATACGTATTGGAGCGGTCGCACGCAACGACGCCACGCTAAAGGCCATCGCAATACGGTGATCGCCGTGACCATGAACCTCACCGCCACCGATAGTGCCGCCATCAATGATGATGCCATCTGGTGTCGGCTCGCACTTCACACCCAGCGCCAGCAAACCATCCGCCATCACCTGAATCCGATCAGACTCCTTGACCCGCAACTCTTCTGCGCCACGCAGGATCGTACGACCCTCGGCAACCGCAGCCGCCACGAACAGCACCGGGAACTCATCAATCGCCAACGGCACCAGCTCTTCAGGAATTTCGATCCCTTTCAGCTTGGCGGCACGCACACGCAGATCGGCTACTGGCTCACCGCCCACCTCCCGCTGATTCTCAAGGGTGATATCGGCCCCCATGAGACGCAAAATGTCGATAACGCCAGTACGGGTGGGATTGATACCTACGTGCTCAAGCAGCAGATCCGAACCTTCGGCGATCGAAGCAGCCACCAGGAAGAACGCCGACGACGAAATATCGCCCGGCACTTCAATATGTGTCGCGGTCAGCTTATGGCCCGACTCAACCGAAGCAGTAGGACCATCAACCGTAACCGGGTAGCCGAAACCTTGCAGCATGCGCTCGGTGTGATCGCGAGTCGGCGCAGGCTCGGTGACCGAAGTCTTGCCTTCTGCGTACAGGCCCGCCAGCAACAGGCAAGACTTAACCTGAGCACTGGCCATCGGCAAGGTGTAGCTCATGCCTTTCAGAGCGTGACCACCGCGGATAGTCATTGGCGGACGACCTTCAGCTGCGGTCTCGATCACGGCGCCCATTTCGCGCAGTGGGTTGGCTACACGATTCATCGGCCGCTTGGTCAGGGAAGCGTCACCGGTCAGGGTAGTATCAAAGCTTTGCGCGGCCAGCAGGCCAGACAACAGACGCATCGAAGTACCCGAGTTCCCCAGATAAATGGGGCCCGGCGGAGCTTTCAAGCCATGCAGGCCAACTCCATGAATGGTCACACGACCATGGTGGGGGCCTTCAATGACCACTCCCATATCGCGGAATGCTTGCAGCGTTGCCAGGGCATCTTCACCCTCAAGGAAACCTTCCACCTCGGTTGTGCCTTCGGCCAAGGAGCCGAGCATGATCGAGCGGTGAGATATGGATTTGTCGCCTGGTACGCGGATCCGGCCAGTAACTTGACCACCAGGATTTGCCAAAAAAATCAGATCGTTGGAATTCATAGCGTCCACATATGCCCGGCGGGCCAGGATTTTACTGAAATGCTCGCGGGCAACCCGGGCGCGTGTAAAGACGCCCAGCAATTGATGCCCATCCCCTGCATCGACCGCGTCGCGCAAAGCGTCGAGATCACTGCGAAATGTATCCAATGTGCGCAGCACCGCCTCGCGATTCGCGAGAAAAATGTCATGCCACATTACCGGGTCGCTACCCGCGATTCTTGTGAAATCACGGAAGCCACCCGCTGCGTAACGGAAGATATCCAGATTCTCGTTGCGCTTGGCAAGAGAGTCCACCAGCCCGAAAGCCAGCAAGTGAGGCAAATGGCTGGTTGCAGCCAACACCTCGTCATGGCGCTCGACCTGCATATGCTCAACATCTGCACCCAGGGCGCGCCACATTTCATCGACCAGGGCCAGCGCATCAGCATCGGTTTGGGCCACAGGCGTCAAAATAACCTTGTGGCGCTCAAACAGGCTGGCGTTCGAGGCCTCGACACCGCTTTGCTCAGAGCCGGCAATAGGGTGACCCGGGACGAAACGCGCGGGCATACCACCAAATGCATGTGCGGCAGCACGCACGACATTGCCCTTGGCGCTGCCCACATCCGTGATCACTGCCTGACCAAGGTCCATGCCAGCCAAAAGGCCAAGCATTTTCTCCATGGCCAGAATCGGCACCGCCAACTGAATCACGTCAGCGCCTACACAGGCAGTTGCCAGATCCGCCTCACAACGATCGACCACGCCCAACTCCACAGCCATGGCACAGGACTCGGGATCAAGATCAACACCGACGACTTGCGCGCACAAACCGCTCTCACGCATCCCTTTGGCGAAAGAACCGCCAATCAGGCCCAGGCCGACAACGACCAAGCGACCGATGACAGGTTTAACAGATTGCACAGACATTACATCAACCACGAGCAAGAACCTTGGCCAGCGCCTCAAGCAAACGGATATTCTCCGCCGGCAAACCAATAGTGATACGCAAATGGTTCGGCATGCCGTAGTTGGCGACCGGACGCACGATCACCCCTTCGCGCAACAACCCCTGATAGACGGGAGCCGCCTCACGACCGAGGTCCAGAGCGATGAAGTTGCCCTTGGATGGAATCCAGCCCAAGCCCAACTCCCGAAATCCGTCCTGCAACTGCTGCATCCCGGCCTCATTTAGCCGTCGGCTTTGAGTCAGGTAATCCGTATCTTTCAGGGCCGCACACGCGGCGGCCAAAGCCAGGCTGTTGACGTTGAATGGCTGACGGACGCGATTCAGCACGTCAGCAACCACTGCAGTCGACAGGCCGTAACCCACTCGCAGGGCGGCCAGACCATAAGCCTTGGAGAACGTGCGCGAAACGAGCAAGTTGGGATACGCCGACAAAAACTCCAGACCGTCCGGCAGATCACCGCCTTGGGCGTACTCGATATAGGCTTCGTCCAGCACCACGAGGACGTGCTCGGGAACATCCTGCAAGAACTCGTTCAGCGCATCGACGCCAAACCAGGTTCCGGTCGGGTTGTTCGGGTTGGCAATGAACACCACACGGGTATTGCTGTCGATAGCGCCAAGCATGGCAGGCAAGTCATGCCCCCAATCCTTGGCCGGTACGACCCGTGCCTGCGCGCCCACTGCCTGGGTAACGATCGGATAGACCGCAAACGCGTGCTCACTGAATACGGCGTTCAGGCCTGGCGCCAGATAAGCACGAGCCACCAGCTCCAGAATATCGTTCGAACCATTGCCCAGCGTTACCTGATCCAGCTGCACTGAGCACAGTTCAGCCAGCAGGCTCTTGAGCGCAAAACCATTGCCATCCGGATAGCGTGTCAGCTCTGCCAACTCGGTGCGAATGGCTTCGAGCGCCTTGGGGCTCGCACCCAAAGGATTTTCGTTACTGGCTAGCTTAACAATTGTGGCCGGATCAAGATCCAGTTCACGCGCCAGCTCATCCACAGGCTTTCCCGGGACGTAAGGCGAAAGTTGTTGCACGCCCGGCTGTGCCAGGGCGAGGAAATCACCGCTCATGTTTTATCGCCTCAGAGAACCGCTTTCGGGTAAGAACCCAACACTTTAAGCGCTACAGCTTCTTGACTGATTTGCTCCAGGACACTTTTAACCAGTGGGTCGCGGTGATGGCCAGCAAAGTCGATAAAAAACACATAGGTCCATTTACCGCTACGCGAAGGACGCGTCTCAATGCGCGTCAGGTCGATCCCGTTTTCATGAAACGGAACCAACAATTCATGCAGCGCACCAGGACGGTTGCTCATCGAAACAATGATTGAAGTCTTGTCGTCGCCGGTAGGCGGGACTTCCTGACTGCCGATCATCAAGAACCGCGTGGAGTTATCCGGACGATCTTCAATTTTTTCGGCAAGCCGGGTCAAACCATACAGCCCTGCAGCCATATCGCCTGCAATCGCGGCAGAGTTCCACTCCCCCTTAACCCGCTTGGCAGCCTCGGCATTGCTCGACACCGCAATACGCTCGACATTCGGGTAATGCGCATCCAGCCACTTGCGACACTGAGCCAGCGACTGCGCATGGGAGTAGATACGGCTGATACTGTCAGTCTTGGTATTTTCACCCACCAGCAGGTGGTGGTGGATACGCAGCTCGACTTCGCCACAGATCACCATGTCATGCTCAAGGAAGCTGTCGAGCGTGTGGTTGACCGCGCCTTCGGTGGAGTTTTCCACCGGCACCACACCAAAATTCACCGCACCCGCTGCAACTTCACGGAACACTTCATCAATGGCGGCCATTGGTTTGCTGATGACCGCATGACCAAAGTGCTTCATCGCGGCGGCTTGGGTAAAGGTGCCTTCCGGGCCGAGATAAGCCACTTTCAGTGGCTGCTCCAACGCCAGGCAAGAAGACATGATTTCGCGAAACAGTCGCGCCATCTCTTCGTTGCCCAACGGGCCTTTATTACGCTCCATGACGCGCTTGAGCACCTGAGCCTCACGCTCAGGCCGGTAAAATACCGGCACTTCGCCTTCAGCCAACGAAGCCATTTTGACTCGCGCTACTTCCTGGGCGCAGCGCGCCCGCTCGCTGATCAGCTCCAGAACCTTTTCGTCCAGGCTGTCGATGCGCAGTCGTAGCGCCTTGAGTTCTTGTTCGGACATTAGCCGTGTTCCTTTTCGAACTCTGCCATGTAAGCCACCAACGCATTAACCGCATTGATATCCACAGCGTTATAGATCGAAGCACGCATGCCACCCACCGAGCGATGCCCTTTGAGGTTCAGCAGCCCGCGCGCCTCGGCACCCACCAGGAATGGCTTGTCCAGACGATCATCCGCCAGACGGAACGGGACGTTCATCCAGGACCGGTCAGACACATTGATCGGATTACTGTACAGACCACTGGCGTCGATGAAGTCGTACAGGGTGCGCTTTTTGACTTCATTAAGCTTGCCGATAGCCTCAACACCACCCTGCTCTTTCAGCCACTCGAACACCAGGCCGGACAAGTACCAAGCCAGCGTTGGCGGCGTGTTGTACATCGAGCCGTTGTCGGCTGCGACCTTGTAATCGAGCATGGTCGGGCAGATCGAACGCGCACGACCCAGCAGGTCCTCACGAATGATGTTCACCACGATACCGCTCGGACCAATGTTTTTCTGGGCGCCTGCGTAGATCATGCCGAAACGGGAAACATCTACCGGACGCGACAGAATGTCCGAGGACATGTCTGCGACCAGTGGCACATCGCCCGTTTGCGGAATCCAGTCGAACTCCAGACCGCCAATGGTTTCGTTTGGCGCGTAGTGAACGTAGGCCGCGTCTTTGGACAGGTTCCACTCGTTCTGACCGGGAATCGCAAAGTAATCGTAAGGCTTGGCGCTGGCTGCCACGTTGATGTGACCGAAACGCGAACCTTCTTCAATGGCCTTCTGAGACCAGATACCGGTATCGATGTAATCCGCCTTGCCATTTTCAGGCAGCAGATTCAGCGGAATCTGAGCAAATTGCTGGCTTGCGCCGCCTTGCAGAAACAGGACTTTGTAGTTCGAGGGAATAGACAGCAGGTCACGCAAATCCTGCTCAGCCTTGGTCGCAATGGATACGAACTCATCGCTGCGATGGCTCATCTCCATGACCGAGAGGCCCTTGCCATGCCAGTCGAGCAACTCGGACTGGGCACGCAACAGGACAGCTTCAGGTAGCGCAGCAGGACCTGCGCAGAAGTTATAGGCTCGTTTGCTCACTTCCACTCTCACTCTGATTTGGTGGTCACGCAATAAATCAACACTCGACACATTGTTATTTGTAGAAGCGGGCTTGCTCGCGATACAGGCAGTAATGTCTATCTGATATACCGCACTGATGCCATCGCGAGCAGGCTCGCCCCCACAGTGTCACGAACTTTCATTCTGGACATACAACAAGGGGGCGAATTCTCATCCGCCCCCCTGTGTGTCCGCTTATTGCTGCGGCTCTTCTTCGTCAGCGCCAGCCTCTAGCGGCTGCTCGTCGTCAACGCCATCGATGATGGCCTCACCGTCGAACTCTGTACCGCCTTCACCCTCACCTTCAAGCTCTTCACCTTCAACTTCCGAAGGTTCCTGAACCCGCTCAAGCCCTACCAGCGTTTCATCACTGGCAAGCTTGATCAAGGTGACGCCCTGAGTGTTACGACCCAGGCTCGACACTTCGTCGACACGGGTACGCACCAGAGTGCCCTGATCGGAGATGAGCATGATCTCTTCGCCGTCCTGCACCTGAACCGCACCGACCAGACGGCCGTTACGATCGTTGCTGACCATGGCGATAACGCCTTGACCGCCACGCTTGTATTCAGGGAACTCACTGATCGCCGTGCGCTTGCCATAACCACGCGCCGAAGCGGTGAGGATCTGGCTGCCTTCTTCAGGGATCAGCATCGAAATCAGCTTCTGACCTTCTGGCAGACGCATGCCGCGCACGCCGCGAGCAGTACGGCCCATGGCACGTACATCGGACTCTTTAAAGCGAGTGACCTTACCACCATCGGAGAACAGCATGACTTCGCGCTCACCATCGGTGATCGCAGCGCTGATCAGCACGTCGCCTTCGTCCAGTTCCAGCGCGATCAAGCCAACGCTGCGCTGACGGCTGAAGGATTCCAGCGGGGTCTTCTTCACGGTACCGTTAGCGGTTGCCATAAAGATGAAGTGACCTTCGGTGTATTCCTCGACCGGCAGCATGGTGGTGATGTACTCACCCTCACCCAGCGGCAACAGGTTGACCAGCGGACGACCACGGGCCGCGCGGGACGCTTCAGGGATTTCATACGTCTTGAGCCAGTACACCTTGCCTTTGCTGGAGAACAGCAGCAGCGTGGTGTGACTGTTGGCGACCAGCAGATGAGCGATGTAATCCTCATCCTTGACGCCAGTAGCCGATTTACCTTTACCGCCACGACGCTGGGCCTGATACGCAGCCAACGGCTGGGTCTTGGCATAGCCACCATGGGAAATGGTTACAACACGTTCTTCTTCCGGAATCATGTCACCCAGTGTCAGGTCAAGACGGTGATCCAGGATTTCAGTACGGCGCACATCGCCGTATTCAGCACGAATGACTTCCAGCTCCTCACGGATCACTTCCATCAAGCGCTCGGCGCTGTTCAGGATGCGGATCAGCTCACCGATCTGGTTGAGGATTTCCTGGTACTCGGCCAGTAGCTTCTCGTGCTCAAGGCCGGTCAAACGGTGCAGGCGCAATTCAAGAATCGCCTGAGCCTGCTCTGGCGACAGGAAGTACTTGCCTTCGCGCAGGCCATATTGCGGATCAAGGTTGTCGGGGCGGCACGAATCGGCACCGGCACGCTCAACCATGGCTACTACCGCACTCGACTCCCAAGGCGTGCTGATGAGAGCTTCCTTGGCTTCAGACGGGGTTGGCGAGGCCTTGATCAGCGCGATGACCGGGTCGATGTTGGACAGGGCAACCGCCTGCCCCTCAAGAATATGACCACGTTCACGGGCTTTGCGCAGTTCGAAAACAGTACGGCGGGTAACTACTTCACGGCGGTGACGAACGAACGCTTCCAGCAGATCCTTGAGGTTAAGGATGCGTGGACGGCCGTCGATCAGCGCAACGATGTTGATACCGAAAACACTTTGCAACTGGGTCTGGGCGTAGAGGTTATTAAGGATAACCTCAGGCACTTCACCGCGGCGCAGTTCGATCACAACACGCATACCGTCTTTATCAGACTCGTCGCGCAGCTCGGTGATACCTTCGAGCTTCTTCTCTTTAACCAGCTCGGCGATCTTTTCGATCAAACGCGCCTTGTTCAACTGGTAAGGAAGTTCAGTGATCACGATCTGCTGACGACCACCGACCTTGTCGATGTCTTCGATCATCGAGCGGGCGCGCATGTAAATACGGCCACGACCGGTGCGATAGGCTTCGATGATACCGGCGCGACCGTTAATGATCGCAGCGGTTGGGAAGTCCGGGCCCGGAATGAACTGCATCAGCTCATCAATGCTCAACTCCGGGTTATCGATCAGCGCCAGGCAACCGTCGATGACTTCACCCAGGTTGTGCGGGGGAATGTTGGTGGCCATGCCCACAGCGATACCGCTGGAACCGTTGACCAACAAATTGGGAATTCGCGTCGGCATGACGGCCGGGATCATTTCCGTGCCGTCGTAGTTCGGCACCCAATCCACGGTTTCCTTGTGCAAGTCGGCCAGTAGTTCGTGGGCCAACTTGGTCATGCGCACTTCGGTATATCGCATCGCAGCCGCATTATCGCCGTCGACCGAACCGAAGTTGCCCTGACCGTCTACCAACAGGTAGCGCAGGGAGAATGGCTGAGCCATTCGAACGATGGTGTCATAAACAGCGGTATCACCGTGCGGGTGATACTTACCGATTACGTCACCGACCACACGGGCAGATTTCTTGTACGGCTTGTTCCAGTCGTTGTTCAGTTCGCTCATCGCAAACAGCACACGCCGGTGCACGGGCTTCAAGCCATCGCGTGCATCAGGCAGTGCTCGCCCGACAATTACGCTCATCGCGTAGTCGAGGTAGGACTGTTTCAGCTCGTCTTCGATATTGACCGGGAGGATTTCTTTGGCCAGTTCGCCCATGAGAAGCCTGATTCCTTTTTCGGGTGAAACTTCGCCACATCCATTCGGGACGAACGAAGCTCGCCGCCGCTGGCCACGTGCCACGCAACGACTTACGACAAATCAACAAGTTATGTCACGGATTTGCGCAGTAAGGGCAACCCTTGCGGGCTACCCTGGAAACCGCCGAATGTTATCACAATCGCCGCCACGCACCTATCCCTCAGATGCGCATGGAATGACGCGTGTCGGCCTGAAGGGGCTCAGAGGGGCTCTGAAGGGGATTTGAGTGCCTGAATACTACAAAAGAACGCAAGGTTTCGTAGCAGTTGATGAGCAGCGCGAGGCTACGTCCGACTGCAAAGCAGTCGTATAACCGGACACGGCCTGGTCCCTGCACCCGCGGCTACAGGCTAGCGCCTCAATGCAACCGCTTGCGGCACATCAATTGAGCCATTTTTGCCGCATCCGGACGCTCTACCACGCCCTTCTCGGTAATGATCACGTCGATCAGGTCGGCAGGCGTCACATCAAAGACCGGATTGAATGCCGGCACATCGGCACCCACCCGCTTGCCACCCACTTCCAGCACTTCGCTGCCGTCACGCTCTTCAATAGGAATGTCATCACCCGAGGCCAGCTCCATATCGATCGTCGAGCTGGGGGCCACGACCATAAAGCGCACGCCATGGTGCATGGCATTAACCGCCAGCTGGTAGGTACCTATCTTGTTTGCCACATCGCCGTTGGCCGCAATTCGGTCAGCCCCCACAATCACCCAGGTCAGGCCTTTAGTTTTCATAATGTGTGCCGCCGCGGCATCCACATTGAGTACCACCGGAATACCCTCATTGGCCAGCTCCCACGCGGTCAGGCGCGAGCCTTGCAACCAGGGCCGGGTTTCGTCGACATACACCTGCTCGATCATGCCCTCCAGCCAGGCAGCCCGGATCACCCCCAGCGCCGTACCAAAACCACCGGTGGCCAACGCACCGGTGTTGCAGTGGGTCAGTACAGCCTGCGCATTGCCTTGATGGCGGCGGATCACATCGACCCCCAACTGCGCCATCGTCAGGTTGGCTTCACGATCACTCTCTTGAATGGCGACAGCCTCGGCTTCAAGCACCTGCAAGACATCTATACGGGTTTTGGCACGGGCCAGCCGGTCACGCATGCGATTCAACGCCCAAAACAGATTCCCCGCGGTAGGACGCGAGTCTGCCAGCAGGGTGAAATCCTCCTCGAGCGCAGCCAACCAGTCACCACCCTGCGCCTTGCGCACACGGGCAGCCAGCACTACACCGTAGGCCGCGGCGATACCAATCACCGGGGCACCCCGCACGACCATATCGCGAATCGCTTGAGCTACACCCTCAACACGGGTGTACGCCAGCCAGTTCTCTTCAAGGGGCAAGCTGCGTTGATCCAGCAGATACAGGGCGTCGTCCCGCCAATCGATGGCCTTAACCTTTTCCGCAGCCAACAGTCGATCGCGCATGCCTTACCCCATCACCCAGAAACAAAGCTGCCGATTATAGCGAGCCCACCCTTAAGACGCTCGGGTATACTTCGCCTCCTTTTGCAACGCACTGGAAACTGTTTTCGATGCCGACCCCGACCACCCCCCTGGACTTATTGCTGCTACCCACCTGGCTGGTGCCTGTAGAGCCGGCCGGTGTCGTACTCAAGGAGCATGGCGTTGGCATTAAGGACGGTCGCATTGTTTTCATAGGTCCGCGCCAGCAAGCCCTTAAGTTCACGGCCACCGAAACCCGAGAGCTGCCTGACATGCTGCTCAGTCCGGGACTGATCAATGCCCACGGCCACGCGGCGATGACATTGTTCCGCGGCATGGCTGATGACCTTCCACTGATGACCTGGCTGGAGCAGCACATCTGGCCCGCCGAGGCCAAGTGGGTCGATGAAGACTTCGTGCGCGACGGCACCAACCTGGCGATCGCCGAGCAACTCAAGGGCGGCATCACCTGCTTCAGCGACATGTATTTTTTCCCGAAAATCGCCAGTGAGTGTGTCCACAAGAGCGGCATTCGTGCGCAAATCGCAATCCCGATTCTCGACTTCCCGATTCCCGGCGCCAGCAACACAGACGAATCCCTGCGCCAGGCGGTCGAACTGTTCGCTGACCTGAAGTTTCACCCGCGGATCAAAATTGCTTTTGGCCCCCATGCGCCCTACACCGTCGGCGACGAAAATCTGGAAAAAATCCGGGTGATCGCCGATGAACTGGACGCCGCCATTCATATGCACGTCCACGAAACCGCCTTTGAAGTGCATCAGGCCGTCGAACAGCATGCCGAGCGCCCCATCGCCCGCCTATCGCGCCTGGGCTTGCTGAGCCCGCGCTTCCAGGCGGTGCACATGACCCAGATCAGCGATGACGACCTGGCTATGCTGGTAGAAAGCAACTCCAGCGTGATTCATTGTCCTGAGTCCAACCTGAAACTGGCCAGCGGCTTCTGCCCGGTAGAGCGCTTGTGGCAAGCTGGGGTCAATGTGGCGATCGGCACCGACGGCGCCGCTAGCAACAATGACCTCGACCTGCTTGGCGAAACCCGCACGGCAGCCTTGCTGGCCAAAGCTGTCGCCGGCTCGGCCACTGCGCTGCACGCACACCGCGCTCTGCGCATGGCAACGCTCAACGGCGCACGCGCCCTGGGTATTGAAAACGACACTGGCTCCATAGAAGTCGGAAAAGCCGCTGACCTGGTTGCATTTGACCTCAGCGGACTGGCCCAACAACCTGTCTACGACCCCGTCTCACAGCTGATCTACGCCACTGGCCGCGATTGCGTGAAACACCTGTGGGTTGCAGGCAAACAACTGCTGGATGATCGGCGCCTGACCCGACTGGACGAGCAACAGCTCGGCGCAACAGCCAGGTCCTGGGGCGAACGCATAAGCGGCCATACTCATTGATTCAGTACCTTCGGGCCTGCGCCCGGAGCTTTACCAGATTATTAGGCTTTAGAGGATTTACCCATGAGCAACGTTGACCACGCCGAGATCGCCAAATTCGAAGCGCTAGCCCATCGCTGGTGGGACCGTGAAAGCGAGTTCAAGCCGCTGCACGATATCAACCCGCTGCGCGTCAACTGGATTGATGAGCGCGTGCAACTGGCAGGCAAAAAAGTCCTCGATGTAGGTTGCGGAGGGGGCATTCTCAGCGAGTCCATGGCTCAGCGCGGCGCAACCGTGATGGGCATCGATATGGGCGAAGCACCATTAGCCGTGGCGCAACTGCATCAGCTTGAATCTGGCGTGAGTGTTGAATACCGCCAGATCACCGCCGAAGACCTGGCCGTCGAAATGCCAGAGCAGTTCGATGTGGTCACCTGCCTCGAAATGCTGGAACACGTGCCTGATCCGGCCTCAGTGATTCGCGCCTGCTACCGCATGGTCAAACCCGGCGGCCAGGTATTTTTCTCGACCATCAACCGCAACCCGAAATCCTATCTGTTCGCGATCATCGGCGCTGAATACATCATGAAGCTGATCCCCCGCGGGACCCACGACTTCAAGAAGTTCATCCGCCCTTCCGAACTGGGTGCCTGGAGCCGTCAGGCCGGCCTGAGCGTCAAGGACATCATCGGCCTGACTTACAACCCGCTGACCAAGCACTACAAACTGGCCGCCGATGTTGACGTCAACTACATGATCCAGACCCTTCGCGAGGAGTAACACATGCGTTTAAGAGCAGTTCTTTTTGACATGGACGGCACCCTGCTCGACACCGCGCCGGACTTTATCGCGATCTGTCAGGCCATGCGGGCAGACCGCGATCTGCCCCCCATCGCCGACAAGCTGATACGCGACGAAATTTCCGGGGGGGCGCGTGCAATGGTAGCAGCGACGTTCAGCATGGACCCGCTGGCGCCAGGCTTCGAACAATTGCGCCAGGAGTTCCTTGAGCGCTACCAGCTCGATTGCGCGGTGCACACCAAGCTGTTTGATGGCATGGAAGAGTTGCTGGCCGATATCGAAAAAGCGCATCTGGTGTGGGGCGTCGTCACCAATAAGCCTGTACGTTTTGCCCAGCCGATCATGGAGCGACTGGGCCTGGCGCAACGTTCGGCCCTGCTGATCTGCCCGGATCACGTCACCCACAGCAAACCTGACCCCGAGCCGCTTATCCTGGCCTGCAAAATGCTGGACCTAGACCCGGCCAGCGTCCTGTTTGTCGGTGACGACCTGCGCGATATTGAGTCCGGACGGGACGCCGGAACCAAAACTGCTGCCGTGCGCTTTGGTTACATCCACCCCGATGACAACCCCGACCACTGGGGTGCCGACGTGGTAGTCGATCACCCGAGCGAGTTGCGCAAAGTGCTGGATAACGCGATGTGCAGTTGCTGAAAAGCGCCCGCTGACGATCTTCGTTTTTTGTTGAGGTTTTATATGTTTGATTATTCCGCCCGCCCCAACCTGCTTCAGGATCGGGTCATTCTGGTCACCGGCGCTGGTCGTGGCATTGGCGCTGCGGCCGCCAAAACTTACGCAGCACACGGCGCGACCGTACTGCTGCTGGGCAAGACCGAGGCCAACCTGAGCCAGGTTTACGATGAAATCGAAGCCGCTGGCCATCCTAAACCAGTCGTCATCCCGTTTAATCTCGAAACCGCCCAGCCCCATCAGTTCGATGAACTGGCTGCCATGATCGAGAACGAGTTCGGCCATCTTGACGGTCTGCTGCACAACGCTTCGATCATTGGTCCGCGCACGCCGCTGGAGCAGTTGTCAGGCGAGAACTTCATGCGCGTGATGCACATAAACGTCAATGCCATGTTCATGCTCACCAGCACCCTGCTACCACTGCTCAAGCTTTCCCAGGACGCCTCGGTGATCTTCACCTCCAGCAGCGTCGGTCGCAAAGGCCGCGCCTACTGGGGCGCTTATGGCGTATCGAAGTTTGCCACCGAAGGCCTGATGCAAACCCTGGCCGACGAAGTCGACGCCGTCGCCCCGGTACGCTCCAACAGCATCAACCCCGGCGCGACCCGCACCAGCATGCGCGCCCTGGCATACCCGGGCGAGAACCCTGAAAACAACCCGGAACCGCACGCAATCATGCCGGTTTATCTGTACCTGATGGGCCCGGACAGCACCGGCATCAACGGCCAGGCCTTCGACGCTCAGTAACAGGTCAACAAACAAAAACCGCAGCCTGCGTGTGAATGCAGCCTGCGGTTTTTTTTACACATGGAATCTCAGACTGGGCCTTTAGCTCTCAACCAGCTCCCGGCGCACACGCACAGCCGGTGCTGTGTCGAGCTGCAAACAACTTTGCAAAAACAGGTACATGTAGTCGTAACTCTTGCAAATCGCCTTGCGCAGGTCGTCGATCAACTCCTCGCTCGGGTTCATCCCGGCCAAGGTACACACGATTTCCAGCGCTTCCCAAGGATGCTCGTCATCATACTGAGCATGCATCTTGAGCCATTTCATCGTGCGCTTGCGCCCCTCCAGCGGGAACGACTCTTCGTAGATATTCTTTGAGCACACTGCCGCCGCCCACTCACCCACCGCACCTTCAATGGCGTAATTGGTCGCCGCCATAGCGACCGCCAGTGAGTCCGTCGCGCAGGTATGCCAGCACCAATCGTTCAATGCCTGGAATTCAGCGGGAATGTCTTGCGCGTTCAATTCTTCAAGGCTCACGCCATGCGCCCGAGCCCAGTACACCCAGTAATCGGCATGATTGAGTTCGACGCGGATATTGCGGATCAACCAGCGACGCGCCATGTCCTCACCCGGGTGACGCCCATAACGGGTTTTCCCCAGGTTACGCCCCATGTACAACGAAAACTGCTCAACGACCGGCCAGCCGCCTATCAGGTACGTTCGCATGGCCCGGGGACTTAGCGTGTTATCACGCATGCGTTTATATATTTCATGCCCCACAGCACGGCGTTTACTCTCGCTGCAATCGCGAATCAACTGCTGCGCCCACTGTGGATAACTGGCCTCTTCCATGAGAGGCCCTGTCCGGTTAAATACAGTAATCACAATCCAAATCCTTTTTGAGAAGAGACTTTAGAAAAGGTACAACATATCAACGTAAAGTTCCCGGCGACTTCAATGTCAACGATCTGGAACGCACAGGGCGCTGTAATAAACTGTCAAAGGTAAACAGCTGCGGGCGCTGAACTATATAGCCCTGCGCATAATCAACTCCGATTTCAATCAACGCCTGCTCTATGTGCGTACTTTCAACAAACTCGGCAATGGTGCGTTTTCCCATGACATGGCCAATATGATTAATAACTTCAACCATGGCCCGGTTGATAGGGTCATCCAACATGTCTTTGACGAAGCTGCCGTCAATTTTCAAAAAATCGACGGGCAAATGTTTCAAGTAAGCAAACGAAGACATACCGGCACAAAAGTCATCTAACGAAAAATGACAACCCAACGCCTTGAGATCATTAATAAATCGAATCGCACTGCCCAAGTTTGCAATGGCGCTGGTTTCGGTAATTTCAAAGCAGATAAGCGTGGGCGACACTGCGTAACATTCAAATTGTTCGTGCAGAAATGCCAGGAAATCGTCATCCCCTATGGTCGAGCCTGACAAGTTGATGGCGCACATCGCCATGGGGCGCCCGCCCGACTGGGCCGAACATTCAGAAATGATCCTGAATACATTTTCGACCACCCAGCGATCTATCGAGCTCATCAAACCATAACGCTCGGCGGCAGGAATAAAACTGTCAGGCAGAACCATTCGCCCGCTCTCGTCCTTCAATCGCAACAGGATTTCAATGTGCCCACTGCCTTCCTGAGCCCCCCCCAAGGGAGTGATTTCTTGTGAATACAGTCTGAAGTGGTTCTCTTCCAGGGCTACGTGCAGGCGCTGCACCCAGGCCATCTCTCCAAAACGCAAAGACAGCTCAGTGTCATCCACCTGGTAAACCTGTACCCGATTACGGCCCTTTTCCTTGGCCATGTAACAGGCCATATCTGCAGCACGCATCAATGCCTCCAGGGTCACGGGGGCTTGATGGATGTGGACCAGACCAATGCTGATGGTGCTCATGAACGGTCGCCCCTTCCAGGCGAAATGCAGACTTTGCACCGATTGGCGCAAGCCTCCCGCTATTTTTTCCGCCATGTCGACCGGACAGTTTTCCAGCAAAATGCCGAACTCATCCCCTCCCAATCTCGCCAGGGTGTCGCCTTCGCGCAATCCGGTTCGCAGCAGCACACATATGTGACGTAGCAACTCGTCACCTGCCGCATGACCGCAGGTGTCATTAACCAGCTTGAACTGATCCAGATCGAGAAACATGAGTGCATGCCGGCCCTGTTGTCGGCCCAGATTCTTCAGTACCAACTCAAGGCGGTATTCGAACTCACGGCGATTGGCCAAACCGGTAAGTGCATCGTGGGTTGCCTGCCAGGATAGATTGGCGATGTATTGACGCTCCTGGGTCATGTCATGCAGCACCAGCACCGCGCCGCTCACCTCCCCGGCGTGAAGGATTGGCGCCCCCACCAGCGTGACCGCGACGGTACTGCCGTCCATTCGTTGAATCTGCCTGGAATGCTCGCGATTGTTGCCCAGCTGGCCGCTGAGAATACGTTCAATCAGCTTCAAACCGTCATCCTGATCATTGTCATCCAGCAACTTGAACAACGCCGCCAGGGTAACGCCTTGTGCCTGCTCGGACTTCCATTGGGTCAGTTGCTCCGCCGCCGGATTCAAGTAGGCAATAGCACCATTCACGTCGGTCGTTATGACCCCGTCGCCAATGGACTGAAGCGTGATTTGTGCCCGCTCTTTTTCCAGCTGCAGCGCTTCAGCAAATGCACGGCTCTGAGCCAGCACTTTATGAGTTCGTATGAGCACCAGAAGAATCAGCCCCAGCGCCGTGGCTAGATTGATGGCTACCAGCAACTGCCAGATAAAACGTGAGCCTTCACCCAGAGCATCGCTGAAGGCCTTGGCTGCGGGGGCAATTCCTTCGTTGATGGCAAATATATTGTCCTCCCAGCGTTTGACGTCCGCTTCGCTGGCCTGACCCTCAAGCAATGCCCGATGCATTTCTTGAGCCAGTTCATCGAGCTGAATCAGATAAGCATCACCCTGGGTCCACTTCTCGATGGCCGTTTTCATATAACTGACGTTACGAAAGTATCGATAGAACCAAATGATGCTGGAGACATCTTGCTCGCTGTTGCCACCTTGCAGAATGCCTTCACGGGCAGAGACTACATCAGGGGGAGATTGATCCATCGCAAGCCGTAGTGTGTGACCGCCTTGAGGGACACTTATTGCCTGCTGAAATTTTCTGAAGTAAACAGGGTCTTGCGTATCGGAATACAAGTGGAGGAAGTAGATGGCGTCTTTTTGACCTTTGGACCACAAACTTTCGCCCCCCACGTAACTGCGCACCGCAGAGAGCATATACAGACTCACGCACCCCAATAGCGCCTGGAAAAGCACGACGGCAATAAAGGGCCAAACAATGCCCAACAAGCGTGGCGTCCCATGGGGGCGTTTAAGTTTCATGAGTTTCCTTGCTTCATGGCGTCAGATGAAAACCAGAGAGAAAATCTCACTACAAATCAGCCTAGGCCAATTTTCAAAAAATTGAGCAGTCCTTATTGCCCCAAACCGACAAAAATCCGAACCTGGGCAGCCCCCCACCCTTAAACGACAACCGCCTGTATCAAGTCTGTTGCAGATGCCCGTAAAGTTTGGCGTAAAGCCCTCCCTCTGCGATCAATTGCTGGTGATCACCCTCTTCGGCAATGCAGCCGCCATCAAACACCAGCACCCTGTCTGCTTGTTTTACCGCAGACAAACGATGAGCGATGATTAAAGTAGTACGACCACTCAAGAATTTTCCCAAAGCGTGATGCAAGTTGTATTCGGTGGCGGCATCCAGGGCGCTGGTCGCCTCGTCCAGAATCACCACCTTGGGCTCGGCCAGCACCATCCGCGCAATCGCCAGACGCTGGCGCTGACCACCCGACAATCGCACGCCTGAGCGCCCAACGATGCTGTCCAACCCTTGAGGCAGCGTACGAATAGTGCCATCGAGCTGCGCGATTTCCAGAGCATGCCAGCACGCCTCATCCGTTCGCTCGCGGCCCATTGTCAGATTGGCGCGCACGGTATCGTTAAACAACGACGGATGTTGCAGCACCACCGCGACATGTTCACGAATGGTCTGCAGGCCTATTTCTGGCTGACTCGCCTCTGCAAAGTGAATGCTCCCCGACTGCGGCGTATACAGGCCCAGCAGCAATTGCACCAAGGTACTCTTGCCGCCGCCGCTGGTGCCTACAATCGCTACCTTTTCTCCCGCAGCGATGGTCAGGTTCAGATGATCCAGTACCTTTTCATCCCCATAGCTGAAGCTCAGGTCACGCACTTCAATGCCAACGGTCTGACGCCCCAGAAACGGATTAACGCCTCCGGGATATTGCGGCTCGTCGCTGCGCGCCAGTAACTGGTTGATTCGTGTGACGGCACCATCGGCGGCGTAAAAGGCATATTGCAAATTAAGCAACTGTTCAACGGGCCCGATCATGAACCACAAGTAGCTGAACACTGCGAGCATCTGGCCAATCGACAAATCCGAAAACAGCACCGTGAGCATCGCGGCAGCGCGAAAAATATCGATACCAAACTGGAACAGCAATCCGCTGGCACGATTTGAGGCATCGCTCTTCCATTGCGAAGCCACGGCAAAGTCCCGAACCTCCCGCGCACGCAACCCCAGACGACCGAGGAAAAAGCCCTGGCGGTTACCCGCTCGTACCTCCTGAATGGCGTCCAGTGTCTCGCTCAATGCTTGAGTGAAACGCGCCGTGCTGTCGTTTTCGAGTTTTTTCAGGTGTTTGACCCGCTTGCCCAGCTGCACCGTGGCGTAGATCACCGGCGGGTTGAACAGCAAGATAAGCAGGGCCAGTTGCCAGTGCATCCACAGCAAAATCGCCGAAGTGCCCACCAGCGTGAGCATGGCCACCAAAAAGCGACTCAAGGTTTCGCCGACAAACTTGTCGAGGGTTTCGAGATCGGTGACCAGATGCGTGGTCACGGTCCCGCTGCCGAGGTTTTCATACTCAGCCATTGATATTCGCTTCAAGCGCTCAATCAGCCGCAGGCGAATGCGAAACACAATGTCCTTGGCCAGACGCGAAAACAGCCGGGCCTGCAGGACGTTAAACAAAAGCGCCCCACAGCGCAGCATCAGGGTAATGGCCAGCATGAGGCCAATGTACCCCGCCGCACCTTGCCAGGCAGCCGGTAGCCAATGGTTCATGATTTTCAGCGCTGCATCACCGTTACCCAGCAGCACTTCGTCCACCAGCAAAGGCAGAAGCAAAGGGATGGGAACGCTGCACAACGTAGCCAGCACGGCCACGCCGTTAGCAATCCACAGTGCTTTTTTGTGGCGCAAGGCCAGACGACGGATTTCAGCCCAGGTCAGGCGATCCGTCACCGGGGACGAGGACTGCACCCCAGAAGGATCAAACACGCGTAGCGCGTTCTAGCCAACGGGCAAGCAGGTCAGACAGAGGTTCAAGCGGCTGATAACCGTTGGTCAATAATGCCAGCTGGCCGTTACGCTCGGCGAGCAAAGTGGGAAACCCGGCAATTCCCAGGTCTTGCACCCAGGTAAAGTCGGCGCCCGTTGCCGTGTGTTGTTCGGCCGAGTCAAAAGCGGCGGCAAACTCGATACGCGGCACCCCTGCCGTTTCGGCAAGCTCAACCAGCACGCTGGCCTGGGTGACATCGCGACCTTGCACATAAAAGGCCTGCTGAATCAGCTTGACCAACCTCCAGGCACAATCGGGGGCAAGACTGCGTGCTGCCACCACTGCTCGACAGGCAGGCTCGGTGTCATAGACAAAACCGTCGGGCAATGCACCGTCAAAATTGAAGGATTGCCCGGTGGCCTCTGTGACTGCCTGCCAATGCTCAAGAATGTAGCGCCGCGTGGCGGGCTCAAGGGCCGAGCCACTGCCGGTACGCAATCCGCCTACCACCAGGTGCAACTCGACGCCTGCGGTCTGGGCCTGCTCAACCAGGGCCTCAGCGATGGGCGAAAAGCCCCAGCACCAGGAGCACATAGGGTCCATCACATAGAGCAGGCGTGCGCTCATCTTAAACCTCGGCAGGTTTACGGTAGTTGTGGCCAATCGGGTGCGGCTGATTGCGCGCCTTGGCCAGATCGATCTGCTTTTGCCGATCAATAGCGCTACGACGGGTTTTTTCGCTCAACGTGTCCCAGCAATGCGGACAGCTGATACCGGGCTGATAGTGCTCCGACTCGCGATCCGCGATGCTGATCGGCGTACGGCAGGCATGGCACTGGTCGTATTCGCCGGCGCTCAGGTCGTGGCGCACCGTGACGCGGTTATCGAACACAAAGCAGTCACCCTGCCACTTGGTTTCTTCCTGCGGCACTTCTTCGAGGTACTTCAGGATGCCGCCTTTAAGGTGGTAAACCTCGTCGAAACCCTGGCTGAGCATGTAGCTCGACGCTTTTTCACAGCGAATGCCGCCCGTGCAGAACATCGCGACTTTCTTGTGCTTGGCCGGGTCGAAATTGGCTTTGATATAGTCAGGAAATTCGCGAAAGCTGGTGGTTTTCGGGTCAATGGCGCCTTCAAACGTACCGATCGAGACTTCGTAATCGTTACGGGTGTCAATCAACAGCACCTCTGGATCGCTGATCAGCGCATTCCAGTTCTCGGGGTCGACATAGGTTCCGACTTTCTTGTTCGGATCCACACCTTCTACGCCGAGGGTAACGATTTCTTTCTTGAGCTTGACCTTGGTCCGATAGAACGGCTGGTCATCGCAGTAGGATTCTTTATGGTCGATATCGACCATGCGCGGATCGTTCTTGAGCCAGGCCATCAGCCCGTCAATGCCTTCACGAGTCCCGGAAACCGTGCCGTTAATGCCTTCTTCGGCAATCAGCAGGGTGCCCTTGATACCATTGGCGACCATGGCGTTGAGCAGCGGCTCACGCAGTGCTACGTAATCTTCAAGTGTGACGAATTTGTACAGTGCAGCGACAACAATTGGCGCGGTCATCGTGTTTCTCTCCAGGTGGCTACCCTCGCAAAGGGTGAACCGGATGCAAAAAAAACGCGCCGGCTAAGCGGCGCGCTGCGGATTCTAGCAAAAAGACGACTTAGTGCCCACCGCCAGCACAGGTCGGCGAAGCCGGGGCCGTGCCGATTTTCGCCCATTCTTCAGGCGTGTACGTATGCAAGGCCAGCGCATGGAACTCGCCCATCAGGTCACCCAGGGTGGCGTAGACCTTCTGGTGACGCTTGACGCTGTTGAGCCCGGCGAACTGCTCGCTGACCACCACAGCCTTGAAGTGGGTCTGCAACCCTCGACTGTGCATGTGGCTTTCATCCAGCACACTCAGGTGCTCAGGTTGCAACGCGCTGAGCGTCGATTCGATACGTTGCTGCATGTCCATTCAGGCTCCGCTTACTTCTTCTTGGCCGGGGCCGCTGCTGGCTCCAGCTCGGCGGTCATGTCGGCCAACAGCTTGTTGACGACCGGCACTGCGCTTTCCAGTTTGGCCTGGGTCATTTGTGCCGATTGCTGGGTCAGCTGCGGCATTTTTTCCAGGACTTTCTTGCCCAGTGGCGACTGGTAGAACGCTACCAGATCCTTGAGTTCGGACTCGCTGAAGTTGGTGGTGTACAGCTTGACCATGTCCGGCTTGAGTTTATTCCAGCCGATGGCCTGGTCCAGGGCGGTGTTGGCTTTGGCCTGGTAGGTTTCCAGCAGGGCTTTCTTGGAGGCTGGCGCTTTGGTTTGCTCAAAACGTTGAGCAAACATTTGCTGCACTTGCATATACACCGGGGTACCGAGCTTATCGGCATGTGCCAGTTTCAGGAACGTTTCAGCACTGGCAGCGTGACTGGCTGCATCGGCGAAAACTTGGCCGCTGGCGCAAACCAGAGCAACCGCTGTACAGATGGCGCGAAGACGGGTCATCGAGTTTCCTTTTCTAGCAAGCGAGGTTGAACCCCAAGGGCGGCCATTCTGCGCCTAATAAAGTGTGTCACTCAACCCCGAGACTGATAGACGTTCTCATCACCTGACCAAAAGCATTAAAAACATCAGATTGAACCCCCGCTGCAAACCAGCGCCTAAGCTGTCTGGTCAGACCTATAGGAGAATGAGCTGATGAGCCGTATCGAAACCGACAGCCTGGGTGAAGTAAATGTGGCCGATGAGGTTTATTGGGGCGCTCAGACTCAACGATCGCTAATCAACTTCGCCATCGGCAACGAAAAGATGCCGCTGGCCGTGTTGCACGCCCTGGTGCTGATCAAAAAAGCTGCTGCCCGGGTCAATAACCGCAACGGCGACCTCCCCGCCGACATCGCCCGGCTGATCGAACAGGCCGCCGATGAAGTACTCGACGGTGAGCACGATGATCAGTTCCCGCTGGTTGTATGGCAGACCGGCAGCGGCACGCAAAGCAACATGAACGCCAACGAAGTGATCGCCGGGCGCGCCAACGAACTGGCTGGCAAAGGCCGCGGCGGCAAATCGCCCGTCCACCCCAATGACCACGTCAACCGCTCGCAAAGCTCCAATGACTGCTTCCCGACCGCCATGCATATTGCTACCGCCAAAGCGGTTCACGAGCAGTTGCTACCCGCGATCAGCGAACTCTCAGGCGGGTTGGCCGAGCTGTCGGTACGCCACATGAAACTGGTTAAAACCGGCCGTACTCACATGATGGACGCAACGCCCATTACCTTTGGCCAGGAACTGTCAGCCTATATCGCCCAACTTGATTACGCCGAACAAGCCATACGCTCGGCTATACCCGCGGTGTATGAACTGGCGCAAGGAGGCACAGCGGTAGGTACCGGACTCAACGCCCCACACGGCTTTGCCGAAGCAATTGCCGCTGAAATCGCCGCCTTGTCCGGTCTGCCATTTGTCACTGCGCCAAACAAATTTGCCGCATTGGCGGGGCACGAACCGCTAACCACCCTCTCGGGCGCACTCAAAACCCTGGCCGTTACCCTGATGAAACTGGCCAATGACTTCCGTCTGCTGGGATCAGGGCCGCGTGCCGGGCTGGCAGAAATCAAGCTGCCTGCCAATGAACCGGGCAGTTCGATCATGCCGGGCAAGGTCAACCCGACCCAGTGCGAAGCCCTGTCGATGCTGGCCTGCCAGGTGATGGGCAATGACGTGACCATCGGCTTTGCTGCAAGCCAGGGGCACCTGCAACTGAACGTCTACAAACCGGTGATCATTCACAACCTGCTGCAGTCGATCCAGTTACTGGCGGACGGTTGCAGCAACTTCCAAAAACACTGCGTCACCGGCCTTGAAGCCGACGCCGGAAAAATGGCCGAGCATCTGGAACGCGGCTTGATGCTGGTCACAGCACTCAACCCGCATATTGGCTATGACAAGTCGGCTGAAATCGCCAAGAAAGCCTATGCCGAAGGGTTGACCCTGCGCGAAGCGGCATTGGAACTGGGTTACCTGACCGATGCCGAGTTCGACCAGTGGGTGCGCCCGGAAAATATGCTGGGTACTGGCAAGCACTAGGCCATAGGTCTTCTCGTAGCCGAAGAAACGAGGCTGCGGCTACAGGACAAGTGCAACTGTGGGAGCGAGCCTGCTCGCGAAGGTCGTTCGCGAGCAGGCTCGATCCCACAGTAGGGCTTGACCTGCAACAGAGTATCTACAGGCTTTTCCTATTTTTTACGCTTTTTGTCGCTCTTCTCGAACGCTGCTTCCAGAGCCTCGTTGATCGTGCGCAACACCTTGACCCGCGCCCAGCGTTTGTCATTGGCTTCTACCAGTGTCCAGGGTGAAACCTCGGTACTGGTGCGATCAACCATGTCGCACACTGCCTTGCGATACACATCCCACTTCTCGCGGTTGCGCCAGTCTTCTTCAGTGATTTTGAAGCGTTTGAACGGGATCTCTTCGCGCTCATGAAAACGCTCAAGCTGTACATCCTTATCGATCGCCAGCCAGAACTTGACGACAATCACGCCCGCATCGCGCAATTGCTCCTCGAAATCATTGATTTCTCCATAGGCGCGCATCCAGTCGGCCGGGGTGCAAAAGCCCTCGACCCGCTCAACCAGCACCCGCCCGTACCAGGAGCGATCAAAGATGGTGAACTTGCCACGGCCCGGAATCTGCCGCCAAAAGCGCCACAAATAGGGCTGTGCGCGCTCATCTTCAGAAGGCGCCGCAATCGGCACGATGCTGTACTGGCGCGGGTCGAGTGCCGCCGCCACACGCTTGATCGAACCGCCCTTGCCTGCCGCATCGTTGCCTTCGAATACCGATACCAGCGCATGTCGACGCATCCGTTTGTCGCGCATCAACCCCGACAGGCGCGCCTGCTCGGTGATCAACTGCTCCTGGTAATCGTCTTTGTCCAGATGCTGCGTCATGTCCAGACAATCGAGCAGGCTCAAACCGTCCTGGGCTTCAGTCAACGGGGCGACGTGGGTGGCGCGGGCTTTGGTCTTGGCTTCACTCAGTGCGGCTTGCAGACCTTCGAGCAAAATCTTGCCCACTGTCAGGCTGCGATAATACGGATCCACACCTTCAACGATGTTCCAGGGGGCATAGTCGCGGCTGGTTCGACGAATCACACGCTCGCCAAATCGTACAAAACGATCGTAAGTTTCTGACTGTTGCCAATCCAATGGACTGATACGCCAGCTGTGCAGCGGGTCATCCTTGAGTGCTTTAAGGCGGGCTTTCATCTGTTTTTTCGACAAGTGAAACCAGAACTTGAAAATCACCGCCCCTTCGTTGCACAGCATTTTCTCCAGACGTTCCGCGCCATTGATCGCCTGATCGAGTACGGCATCCTTGAAGCGGCCATGAACCCGGCCCTGCAGCATCTGGCTGTACCAGTTACCGAAGAACACCCCCATGCGGCCCTTGGCGGGCAATTGCCGCCAGTAGCGCCAGGCAGGCGGATGCGCCAGCTCCTCATCCGTCTGGCTGTCAAACGTGCGCACTTCGATCAGCCGCGGATCCATCCATTCATTCAGCAGCTTGACCGTCTCGCCTTTGCCGGCGCCTTCAATGCCGTTGATCAATACGATGACCGCAGAACGCTTCTGCTGGTGGAGCTCGTATTGGGCCTCAAGCAACGCTTCGCGTAAGGCGGGAACTTCACTGTCGTAGGTTTCTTTATCGATTGCATGACCGATTTCAGCGGATTCGAACATGGAAAGCTCCCTGGCAAGATTTCACAAGCCTAGCGGATTGCGTCTAAACGTGTAGGAACATCCCTCACAAAACTGTCATGGATCAGTCGCGCCGCTACTGTTCAGCTAGAATGGCCGCCTTGACGTTGCCGAGCCGCACATGACTACTGAAATGCCCAATGCCCAGATTGACTGGGATGACCAAGGTCGCCCCCATTCGCGGGTGTTTGATGACGTGTATTTTTCGGACAAGTCCGGCCTGGAAGAGACGCGCTATGTCTTTATCGAACAGAACGCACTTGCAGAGCGTTTCCAAAACCTGCCGGCCAATGGTCAGTTGGTTATTGGCGAAACCGGTTTCGGCACCGGCCTGAATTTTTTATGCGCCTGGCAGTTGTTTGAACAAAAAGCACCGCCCGACGCCCGCCTGCACTTCATCAGCGTCGAAAAATACCCGCTTACCCGCCAGGACCTGCAGCGCGCCCTCGCCCTGTGGCCCGAGCTGACGACGTACAGCGAACAACTGCTTGCGGCCTACTTTGCGATTCACCCGGGATTCCAGACCCTGAGCCTGGCCAATGGCCGGGTCACCCTCACGTTGTTGATCGGTGACGTGCTCGAGCAACTGCCGCAACTGGACGCGCAAGTCGACGCCTGGTTTCTCGATGGCTTCGCTCCCGCAAAAAACCCCGATATGTGGACGCCCGAACTCTTCGCGCAACTGGCACGCCTGGCCGCTCCCGAGTCCACCATCAGTACCTTCACCAGCACCGGCTGGGTGCGCCGGGCGCTGAACGAGGCCGGCTTCAAGATGCGCCGTACTCCGGGCATCGGCCATAAATGGGAGATTCTGCGCGGCACTTTTGTTGGTTTGCCTGAAAACGTAACTGCAACATCCGGCGTCAAACCCTGGTTTGCCCGCCCGCCGCAGGTAAAAGGCCCGCGTAAAGCCCTGGTCATTGGTGGTGGCCTGTCAGGTTGTGCAAGTGCCAACAGCCTCGCTCGTAGAGGTTGGCAGGTGGTTTTGCTGGAGCGCCATGAGCGACTGGCCAAGGAGGCTTCAGGCAACCCTCAGGGCGTGCTGTATCTCAAACTGTCGGCGCACGGTACAACCCTGTCGCAACTGATTGTCAGCGGATTCGGTTACACCCGTCGCCTGCTGGAAGGCCTGCAACGCGGGCGTGACTGGGATGACTGCGGCGTTCTGCAATTGGGTTTCAATGCCAAGGAAGCCGAACGTCAGGCTCAATTGGCTGCCTCGTTCCCGCCTGCGCTGGTGCATCTGGTGGATCAACCCCAGGCACAGGCTCTGGCCGGGATAGAACTGGCCCACGGTGGTCTGTTCTACCCTGAAGGTGGCTGGGTTCACCCGCCTGCACTATGCCATTACCAGACCTTGCACCCCAATGTGCACGTATTGACGCACCATGACGTGCTGCAACTGCACAGGGTCGATGACCAGTGGCAGGCCTGCCAGGACGACAAACTGCTGGCCCAAGCGCCGGTGGTAATTCTTGCAGGTGCCGCAGAGGTCAAGCGTTTCCCGGCCAGCAGCGCCTTGCCGCTCAAGCGCATTCGCGGGCAAATCACCCAACTGGTAGAAACCCAACACAGCGCCGTGCTTAAAACCGTGGTCTGTGCCGAGGGTTATGTTGCCCCGGGCCGTCTGGGTGAGCATACGCTGGGTGCCAGTTTCGACTTCCATAACGAAGACCTGACCACCACCCCCGAGGGGCACCAGGGCAACCTCGACTTGCTGCAGGAAATATCCCCGGACATGGCCCAACGCCTTGGCGATGAACAACTCGACCCGCACACCCTGCAGGGCTGGGCGGCCTTTCGCTGCACCAGTCCCGACTATTTGCCGATTGTGGGCCCATTGACCGACCCGGAGCAGTTCGCAAGCGCCTATGCCGTATTGCGCAAGGATGCCCGCCAAGTGCCAGACACGCCTTGCCCCTGGCTTGCAGGCTTGTTCGTCAACAGCGGCCACGGTTCCCGCGGGTTGATTACCGCCCCCCTGTCGGGCGAGCTATTGGCTGCCTGGATCACCCATGAGCCCCTGCCCGTGCCACGGGTTGTCGCCGAGGCCTGCCTGCCAAGCCGGTTCGGGCTGCGGGCGCTGATCAAAGGGCTGTAGATTCTTCTCCTGAACGTTCAAGGGCATCCAGCAGGGCATTGGTTTTTTCCAGACACCAGGCATCGACCACCCCGTCCATTTGATGGCGAATTTCTGCCACCCTGCGCAAATAGCGCTCATCGGTCATCTGCGGCGAGTTCAACAACAATTCGCCCAGACTGTCGAAATGGGGTTTGGTCAATGCGCTGTATTGCGCCTTGCTGGTCTTGATCAAGTAGTCCTTCCAGAATTGCTGGGTGCTGATAAACGTATTCAACTCCGGGGTTCTTTCAGCATTTTCGACTTCGAACTTTGCTACTTCCAGATCTGCCTGCGTCACTCCTGCCAGCCTCCCAAAGGACATGTTTCTCGGTTGTCCCGGCAGATCGAGGTCTGCGGCCAGGCCGATGCGATAGGCAAGGTGCACCTCCAGCTCATCGGCGGCTTCTCCCGCCGCCAGTTGTCGTTTGAAATGCGCGGCAGCAATTTGCGAGAGCTTATGCAGCCTGAACTGTTTTTTGCCCAGCGTTAACAATTGCCCCACCTCAAGCGAGGCATCCCGCGAAACAGCGGCCAGCTCCATCTGGACTTCCATGGCACTGAAGATAAAGGCCACGCTGTCTGAACAACTGCGTGGGGAAGCCGCTATATCCAGCACGTCACGGCGCAATACACTGCTTTCATTGGCGGCCTCGATCATTTCCCACACGCGTCGGCTGAGGTCGTGCCGCACGCTCTGGGCGTCCGCCGTCGAGGTCAAACGACTGATCACCACAAAAAAATCATCGGCGGCGGGTTCGGCGCGCAAAGCGTTCCACAATAACTCTCGCCTCCGGCGCTCTTGGGACGTAATACCCACCGTCCAAAACTCGAAGGCTGCGGCCTCACTCATCAGCTCTTCGCTTCTGATCCCCATGCTGCTGCCGCCTTGCATCACGTTACGCGCCAGGCGCAGGCGACTGGCCGCAGACAGTGGGTTACCGGACAACGAGATATGGCGCGTAAAGGTTGGCGAGGCCAGGTAGACATGCTCGGGTATCTCGGTGATACGGTTTTCTCGCAAGTCGGCAGACTCCAGCAGTGGCCTGGAAATAAGGCCTTGAGGCCACTGATCAAGCCCTGAGCGACGTAGATACACCCGGCGCAAATAGGCCAGGCCATTGAAACTCAGGAGTGGACCCAACACGTTGTCGTTGAGATTGAGCACTTCCAGCCGGTTCAACGTACTTAAGACCTCCATATTCTCAGCGCTCATGTACAACTGGTTACGCGCCAGGGACAAGCGCTGCAGGTGGGGCAAGTGCATTAGCTGAGCCGGAAAACGGGTCATGCGGTTGTTGTCCATTTCCAGCGACACCACCCCGCTGAAGTGCTCAAGAAATGAACCGGCGATATCTCTGCAGTCCATATTGCTTAATTTGAGTTCACGCACATGACTGAAGTCAGCCAGGTCTGGCAGTGCGGGCAGGCTGTCCAACCGAAAACCGCCCAGGTTAAGGCTGTAAACCTCATCGGGATTGGCCCAGGGAAGATGCTTCGGGCTTTTATGCCAACTGCGCTGAATCAGAACCGCGATCTGGTACCTGTCTTCCGAATAATCGTGGACGGTGTTGGTCACCAACTGCTCAATGGGCGTGGCATTGATCCAGCGTTGCAAGCTCTGCACCAGCGCCAATCGCTCACGTTTGCGCTGACGTAGGACATTCAGAGGGTCGAGACCCCGTTCTATCAAACCATCGAGGTAAATCAGCACCTGTTCATTATTGATGTCCGGGTAAATATCGCGAACCCGCCGTTGAAGCGCTGCAGAGTACCCACCAGGGTCCAGCCCGCATAACGGATAGCCGGTTTGGCCGCTCGGCAGCGTCACCGGTGGCTTGAAAACGGGTTTGATCGGCTGCATGCCCAGAACCCCGGCAGACTCTTGACGGGCCTGCGCGGCCAGCTTGCCCAGCGCCGCATTGAATTGCGTTGCATCTGCCGGCAAGGCAAAACCCATTGCCAGACGCTCATCGGGGGTCAGAGACGTAAACAATGCGTTCAACAATGGCACTGGCCCGCCCGGCTCCAGTACCTGCATCGAACCTCGCGGTGTGTAGCGCTGATAGCCCTGGGCCGTTTTGACCAGTACCCGCGCGCCCTTTGCCTCAACATTGCCCCATCGATGGGTGACAGTGCCCAGTAGCGAATTATCTCGAATCTCCAGGGTCGCGTCGGCGGGCAGGCCGTGCAGTCGCGCCAGAAAATGCAGGGTTAATTGATCGGTGTCGGCGCCGGCCAGAAACGGCAGGTAAAAACCCTCCAGTGCCCGATTGATCCGGCTCTCCCTGAGGTACAGGCGCGCCATTTCGCCCAGGGCCAAAGGCACCTTGGCAATACGCAATAGTTCGCGCTGGCTATCAGTGGCAGACTCGACCAAGTTTTGCGCCACAGAACGCGGCAGCCCCGCAAATGCCCTTTCAATAGGGATGGCTTGGGGCGAAGTCGAAACATCGAATTGACCGTAGAGATGACCAAAGACCGACGATCTGTTATCCCGCGCATAGGCTCCCATTGCCTGCGCCAACCGCTGTGCAACATCCCCTGAAGTGCTCCCCTCTTGCCCCAACAACCCATTGATCTCTGTTTGCGACAACGCCCCCAGCACAGTGTCCAGCAACGTGCCCTGCTCAAGCATCGCAGGCGTCAGGTTGATCCGGGCCACGCTGCTGCCAGCGTGCGCCAGGCTGCGCCCCGAACTGTCCGCCATGGCCAGCCCTTTGCCCACAGGCCAGCCCGGCATCAATGGCAGTAGCTGCAACTGCAGATCAGCCCAGCGCTGGGCGTTGTACTCATGGGTACTCATCTGCTCGATAAACGCCGTGATCTGCCGATCGATTTCAAAGCGTTTGAGGCTGATCCTCAGCAAGGGCGGTGGCGCCAGGTTGTGCAGATGAACGCGGCGCAATAACCCATGCGGCGTGTCAGTCAATAGCCGCACGTGCTCCAGGCTTTGAGCATCGAGTGACACCGCCGGACCACCCAGGCGCCCCATCAATGTCGCGCTGGCGTCCCATTCCAGCGGCCGCTCATGGGCATGCTGCCAAGCCCCTTGGCGGTTATGCAGCAATGCCGGCTTGAAAGCGGTTGGCCGTGCGGGGTGGGCAATACGCCATTGGTTAAGACTGGAATCAAATTCAGCCCGGTAGTGCTTGCCATTCACTTGCACACAGTCAGCGCCCTGGTACTTAAAAAAGCCCTGGGCGTCTGCCCTATGCTGCCGTTCACCAGCGGTCTTATGCTCATAGGGTTCCAGCTGCTTGTTCCACAGCCTTGCGCTGCCGTCATCGCGCTGGATGGGCTCAAAGCCTTCGAAGTGGTTTCTGGTGGCCTGACTGATGCGGCTGGCCAACGTACCCACGGCAGCAGCGCCCACGGCAATCGCCCCGTTGACGGCAATATCCTTGGCGACATTCAACAGATGCTCACGGGCATGATCGACATCGCCGTGCGCCCAATCCTCCACCCCCTCATACACTTCCTTCAACATTTGGCCGATGGCTACCGCCAGCATCACGTCTCCCAGCACCGGAACAAACAAGGCTGCAACGTTGATCAATAACAAGCCGGCATTTTTATAGGCTTGCCAGCGAGCTTCACGCTCTTGCTGGTCCAGAACCCCTGTTGGCACCGCCAGCACTTGCGCGTCGGCAAACATGTTCTTGAGTTGCACCGAGGTCAAATACTGCGCAGCGCTCATGCCTAGAGGCGTCGCCGTCAGGAACAGTACCTCAGGATGGGCTTTGACCTTTTGCATAAATCCGGCACGGGCCTTCAAGGCGACAAACCGTGCGAAAAAATCGGCATAGGCAGGGTCACGCAGGCGATGCTTCAATTCATCGGTAAAAACCTGAAGCGTACTGAATTCGAAAAAAGGCGCGACAGGATCGTTGGGGATATACGCAATCAGGCGTTGGCCTGGATGCAGCAGCAACGAGTCCGCAGAAAAAATAACGACCCCGTCGATGACGGTGTCGAGTATTGACATCGAGCTGTGAAAGATCGGCTTGCCGTCCAGTTGCACCGATGCTGTAGAGGCGGCATCAGTGGCCAAGGCCAACATTGCCAGCAACGCACTGTAGGCTGTCTGGCCGATGTTCTTTTTGAGAAATGCGATATGCGCATCCACCTGCATGTCGCTGGTTTTGAGTTGCCGAAGATTCCTCTCAGTGGCCAATTGTGTAGCGTTCGGGCTCTGGATGCCGGGAGCTGCAACCCCGAGAAACCATTGCAAATACAGCTGGTATTTAAGGCCCAGGTCCAGCCTGCGACACAGCGCTGCGATCTCATGAGGCAGGATTGGGCTGGGGCGCGCAGGGTGTCCACCGTGCAGGATCTTGCTTTGGGGATGGAACCCGTCAGCCTGGGATTCATCCACAGAAAAGTTTTGCAACGCGGCCCATAACAGCGTTTTAGGCTCATCGCGCACGGTGGTGTGACGCACTGTCAGCAGCAGTGTGTTGTCGGTCACCACGTGCACATGCACGGCGGCAAGATAGTCGCGGTGAATATCCAGCGACGGGCCGAACTCGTACATCACCTCGGCCGCCAGAAGCGTCCCGCAATACGTTTCGACGCTTTGCAACTCGCTGAATTTTTTGCCTACCCGGCCATGCCACAGCCGGCTTTGGGCCATGGCGGCATTCAACGCATCAATGATGTCGGGAGGTGCGTCCAGCAGCCATCTGGGCATGTGGCTCTGAACCAGTTCCAGCGGTTCAAGATCGCTGAGTGTGCTCTGGCGCGCTTCCAGAGGGGGATAACGGTCGGTGCGTGTCATCTTCGAATGTCCAGGTGGGTGACCAAAATGAGTCGTCCAACCTAGCGTCACGCCTGTACCGAAAACCCATAGATAACTATGGGTTACCCGCAACCTTGGGCCGCATGCAGCCCCATGCGTCATCGACCTCTTGTAAGTTTTATTGAACGATCCGGGTCTCAGTTACTCGATAAAACACGGTCATTTATCGCGCCGCGGGTGTTTTTTGCCCCGCGCCGCACGGGCTGGCGATGCGGCCAAGCGCTCCATCCCCCTTTAAAACCGGGCCCAAGCGCTACGTGGCGTCCCGCAAAGACGCTGACTCAACCTGTAGCACCACATGCCGAAATACCAAGGATTTAAACACCATGTGCGGATTAGCTGGAGAGTTACGTTTTGATCAACACCCTGCCGACCTGGCAGCCATCGAACGCATTACCCACCACTTGGCCCCCCGCGGGCCTGATGCCTGGGGTTTCTACAGCCAAGGGCCGATAGCTCTTGGCCATCGCCGACTGAAAATCATGGATTTGTCAGACGGCTCCGCTCAACCGATGGTCGACAGCCAACTGGGCCTGTCGCTGGCGTTCAACGGCGCGATCTATAACTTCCCTGAATTGAGAGCCGAGCTTGAAACCCTGGGCTACTCCTTTTACTCGGACGGTGACACCGAAGTGCTGCTCAAGGGCTATCACGCCTGGGGTGAAGCGCTGCTGCCAAAGCTCAATGGCATGTTTGCCTTTGCCATCTGGGAGCGCGATGCCCAGCGCCTGTTCATCGCCCGCGACCGTTTGGGGGTGAAGCCGCTTTACCTGTCGCGTACCGGTGAGCGCCTGCGCTTTGCGTCCACCCTGCCCGCGTTGCTCAAGGGCGGTGATATCAATCCGATGCTTGATCCCGTCGCCCTCAACCACTATCTGAATTTCCATGCAGTGGTGCCCGCGCCACGCACGTTGATTGCCGGGATTGAAAAGCTCCCTCCAGCCACTTGGCTGCGTATTGATGCCAACGGTCACACCGAGCAGAAAACCTGGTGGACCCTGCCCTACGGCCCCCATGCCGACGAGCTGGATTTAACCCTCGAAGACTGGCGCGACCGTGTACTCGATAGCACCCGCGAAGCTGTGGCTATTCGCCAGCGCGCGGCAGTGGATGTCGGCGTACTGCTCTCGGGCGGTGTTGACTCCAGTTTGCTGGTGGGTTTGTTGCGGGACGTGGGCGTACAGGACTTGTCGACCTTTTCCATCGGGTTTGAGGACTCGGGGGGCGAGCGCGGCGATGAATTCCAGTACTCGGACTTAATCGCCAAGCATTACGGCACACGCCATCACCAACTGCGCATTGGCGAACACGAAATTATCGATCAATTGCCCGCTGCATTTCGCGCCATGAGCGAACCGATGGTCAGCCATGACTGCATCGCGTTTTACCTGCTGTCGCGCGAAGTGGCCAAGCATTGCAAGGTGGTACAGAGCGGCCAGGGCGCCGACGAATTGTTTGCCGGGTATCACTGGTACCCGCCTGTCGATGCCGCAGACGATCCTTATGCCGCTTATCGCGAAGCGTTTTTCGATCGTAGCTATGACGAATACAAAGCCACAGTGCAGCCGCAATGGCTGACGGCCAATGATGAGGCCGGGGATTATGTGCGCGAGCACTTTGCCCAGCCCGGCGCCAACGCCGGGGTGGACAAAGCCCTGCGACTGGACAGCACGGTGATGCTGGTGGATGACCCGGTCAAACGGGTCGACAACATGACCATGGCCTGGGGCCTTGAAGCCCGTACACCGTTTCTTGATTACCGCCTGGCCGAACTCTCGGCACGCATTCCGGCGCGCTTCAAATTGCCGGACGGCGGCAAGCAGGTGCTCAAGGAAGCGGCGCGACTGGTGATCCCAAGCGAAGTGATCGACCGTAAAAAAGGTTACTTCCCGGTACCCGGCCTCAAGCACTTGCAGGGTGACACGCTGAACTGGGTTCGCGATCTGCTGCTGGACCCCAGCCAGGATCGCGGCCTGTTTCAACCGGCCATGCTTGATCAACTGCTGACCAACCCGCAAAGCCAGCTGACGCCTCTGAACGGCTCCAAGCTCTGGCAACTTGCAGCCTTGAACCTGTGGCTGAGCGAACAAGGAATCTGATCGATGAAACCCCTCGCTACGGCTTACAGTCAGCGTTTGTTGCGTGGACAAACACCGTCCTACGAACGTCTGCAAGCGCGTTTTGCCGAAGACGGCAGCTCACTCGGTGCACAGCCCGTGGCCGTGCATTGCGGCTGGGGTCGGCTGCTGATCGGGCATACCTTCCCCGACCCCGCCACCCTGGCCAACGAGTTGCTCAACGAACAACCCGGTGAGCGTGATATCGCGCTGTATGTGGCAGCTCCGCAGCAAGTATTGGCCCAGTCGCCCCAACAGCTGTTTCTCGACCCGTCGGACACCTTGCGCCTGTGGTTCACCGACTACCGCCCGGCCACCCGTGTATTTCGCGGTTTCCGGATCCGTCGCGCGCAAAGCGAAGCGGACTGGAACGCGATCAACACGCTGTATCAGGCACGCGCCATGCTGCCCATCGACCCCACATTACTCACCTCCCGCGATCAAGGCGGGCCGGTGTACTGGATGGCCGAGGATGAAGACAGCGGCGCCGTGATTGGCAGTGTCATGGGCCTGAACCATCACACTGCGTTCCACGACCCGGAAAACGGCAGCAGCCTCTGGTGCCTGGCGGTAGACCCCCAGTGCTCGCGGCCCGGTGTAGGTGAAGTGCTGGTACGGCATTTGATCGAACACTTCATGAGCCGTGGCTTGAGCTACCTCGACCTGTCGGTGCTGCACGATAACGCTCAAGCGAAAAGCCTCTACAGCAAGCTGGGCTTTCGTACCCTGTCGACCTTTGCCATCAAGCGCAAAAATGGCATCAATCAACCGCTGTTTCTCGGCCCCGGACCCGAAGTCGGGCTCAATCCCTATGCCCGGATTCTGGTTGAAGAAGCCTACAAGCGCGGGATTGATGTGCAAATCGACGACGCGCCTGCCGGACTTTTCACGCTCAGCCACGGCGGACGACGGATTCGTTGCCGCGAATCCCTGAGCGACCTGACCAGCGCTATCAGCATGAGCCTGTGTCAGGACAAATGCCTGACCCACAAGGTGTTGCACCAAGCCGGGTTGAATGTGCCCAGCCAGCAACTGGCCGGTAGCGCCGACGACAATCTGGACTTTCTTGAGCAGCACTCGCGGGTGGTGGTCAAGCCTGTGGATGGCGAGCAAGGCAATGGCGTGGCGGTGGATCTGGACAGCCTCGAAAAGGTGCAAGTGGCCATCGAGGCTGCGCGTGCATTCGATAGCCGTGTGCTGCTTGAAAGCTTCCACGAGGGGCTCGACCTGCGAATTGTGGTGATCGGCTTTGAAGTTGTCGCAGCCGCCATCCGTCGCCCGGCTCAGGTGACGGGTGATGGCCTGCACAGTGTGCAACGACTGATTGAGGCTCAAAGCCGACGCCGACAGGCCGCCACTGGAGGTGAAAGCCGAATTGCGCTGGACGCAGAAACCCTGCGCACCGTGCAAGCCGCTGGCTATGAATACGACAGCATCTTGCCAGCAGGCCAGGTGCTCGCCGTACGCCGCACTGCCAATCTGCATACCGGCGGCTGCCTCGACGATGTGACCGCCGTGTTGCACCCGGTGCTGGCCGACGCGGCCATCCGCGCCGCCCGGGCGCTGGATATCCCCGTGGTCGGACTGGACCTGATGGTGCCTGCCGCCGACCAGCCCGAGTACGTGTTTATCGAAGCCAACGAACGGGCTGGGCTGGCCAACCATGAGCCGCAACCGACCGCCGAACGCTTTATCGATTTACTCTTCCCCCACTGTCAGCCTGCTCTCTAGCTGACCGGCCCTCAGGAGCTTTTATGAATCGCACCCTCCCTGAACCCGACCTCGATTACCTGCAACGGGTATTGCTGGAAATGCTCGCTATCCCAAGCCCCACCGGGTTTACCGACACCATCGTGCGCTATGTCGCTGAACGCCTCGATGAGCTGGGGATTCCCTTCGAGCTGACCCGGCGCGGCACTCTGCGCGCCACCCTCAAGGGTCAGAAAAACAGTCCGGACCGGGCCGTTTCGGCACACTTGGACACCATCGGCGCCAGCGTACGGGCGATCAAAGACAATGGCCGCCTGGTTCTGGCGCCCGTAGGCTGCTGGTCCAGCCGCTTTGCCGAAGGCAGCCGGGTCAGCCTGTTCACTGACAATGGCGTGATTCGCGGTAGTGTCCTGCCATTAATGGCTTCCGGCCATGCCTTCAATACCGGCGTGGATGAGTTGCCGATCAGCTGGGACCATATCGAGTTGCGTCTGGATGCGTATTGCGCAACCAGGGCCGACTGCGACTCACTGGGGATCAATATCGGCGACTACGTGGCCTTTGATCCGTTGCCGGAATTCACCGAAAGCGGCCATATCAGCGCGCGGCATCTGGACGACAAAGCCGGGGTGGCAGCATTGCTCGCCGCACTGAAGGCCATTGTGGACAGTGGCGAGCAACCGCTGATCGACTGTCATCCGCTGTTCACCATCACGGAAGAAACAGGCAGTGGCGCGGCGGCGGCATTGCCGTGGGATGTAAGCGAATTTGTGGGGATTGATATTGCCCCGGTAGCGCCGGGCCAGCATTCAAGCGAGCATGCTGTGAGTGTGGCGATGCAGGATTCTGGCGGGCCGTATGACTATCACTTGTCGCGGCATTTGCTGCGCTTGGCCAGCGATAATGAACTGCCAGTGCGACGAGACATGTTCCGCTACTACTTCAGCGATGCCCATTCGGCCGTCACCGCCGGGCATGACATCCGTTGCGCCTTGCTGGCGTTTGGTTGCGATGCGACCCACGGCTACGAACGCACCCATATCGACAGTCTGGCGGCGTTGAGCCGATTGCTGGGCGCTTACATACTGAGCCCACCGGTTTTTGCCAGCGATGCGCAGCCTGCGCAAGGCTCACTGGATCGCTTCAGCCATCAGATTGAGCACGATGCGCAGATGGAAAGCGACACACGAGTGCCATCGGTGGAGAGTCTGGTGGGGGATAACCGGAACTGAGGCAAGCTCAAAAGCCCCTCACCCCAACCCTCTCCCACAGGAGAGAGTTGGGGTGAGGGCAGCGTCAGACCTGCGACTGAGCGCCTTCAAACCACTTCAGCTTCTCACGCAGCAATACCACTTCGCCCACGATCACCAGCGTCGGCGCATGAACTTCATGCTCCGCTACCATTGCTGGCAAGTCAGCCAGGGTGCCCGTAAACACGCGCTGGTTGGACGTAGTGCCCTGCTGAATCAAAGCAGCCGGGGTATCTGGCGAACGACCATGCTTGATCAGTTCTTCGCAGATGATCGGCAAACCCACCAGGCCCATGTAGAACACCAGCGTCTGCGCCGGGGAGACCAGATCGCTCCAGGGCAAATTGCTGGTGCCGTCTTTCAGGTGACCCGTCACGAAACGCACAGACTGCGCGTAATCACGATGGGTCAGCGGAATACCGGCATAGGCCGCGCAACCGCTGGCCGCGGTGATGCCCGGCACGACCTGGAAAGGAATACCATGAGCGGCCAGCTCTTCGATCTCTTCACCACCACGCCCAAAGATAAACGGATCGCCACCTTTGAGCCGGACCACGCGCTTGCCTTGCTTGGCCAAGTCGACCAATTGCTGGTTGATCTGGTCTTGGGGCACGGCATGCTCGGCGCGACGCTTGCCGACATAAACGCGCTCGGCATCGCGACGGCACAGCTCAAGAATCGCCGGGGCCACCAGGCGGTCGTAGAGCACTACGTCAGCTTGCTGCATCAGTCGCAGCGCGCGGAATGTAAGCAAGTCCGGATCACCCGGCCCGGCACCTACCAGATAAACCTCACCGGTGGTGACGTGCGCCTGACCATTGATTTTTGCCAACAGTAAACGCTCGGCCTCAGCGCCCTGCCCGGCCAGTTGGCGGTCGGCAATCGGACCCTGGAAAACGTCTTCCCAGAAACCGCGACGCTGCTGCACATCCGGAAACAAGCCTTTGACCCGGGCACGAAAACGAGCCGCAAGACCCGCCAACTGACCGTAGGTCGAAGGAATCCAGGTTTCGATTTTGGCGCGAATCAAGCGGGCCAGTACCGGCGCATCGCCGCCACTGGAAATGGCGATCACCAGCGGCGAGCGGTCGACAATCGCGGGGAAGATCACGCTGCACAAGGCAGGTGCATCCACCACATTCACGGGCACACAGCGACGGTGGGCGTCAGCGGAGACTTGGGCGTTGAGTGGCTCATCGTCGGTGGCGGCAATGATCAGGACACACCCTTCAAGGTCAGTCTCGATGTAGCCGCGCAGCACCTGTTCGCCACCGCTGCTGTTTATCAACTCGCACAACTGGGGCTCTATGGCGGGTGCGACCACCCGCAGCACGGCACCGGCATCGGCCAGCAGCCGGGATTTGCGCAAGGCAATCTCCCCACCGCCGACCACCAGTACACGGCTGCCACGCAGGTTATGAAACAGCGGCAGAAACTCCATTTAGCCGATGACCTCAATGCCGCCCATGTAAGGCTTGAGCACTTCAGGCACACGGATCGAGCCGTCTGCTTGCTGGTAGTTTTCCAACACGGCTACCAGCGTACGACCTACTGCCAAACCGGAACCGTTGAGGGTGTGAACCAGTTCAGGCTTGCCTGTTTCCGGGTTACGGAAGCGCGCTTGCATGCGACGGGCCTGGAAATCACCGCAGTTGGAGCACGACGAAATTTCGCGGTACTTGTCCTGGCTCGGAATCCACACTTCCAGATCGTAGGTTTTGACGGCACTGAAGCCCATGTCGCCGGTGCACAGCGCCAGGGTGCGGTAAGGCAGCTCAAGCAGTTGCAGGACTTTCTCGGCGTTGGCGACCAGACCTTCCAGTGCGTCCATCGAGGTGGAAGGCTCAACGATCTGAACCATCTCGACCTTGTCGAACTGGTGCTGGCGAATCATGCCGCGTGTGTCACGGCCTGATGCACCGGCTTCACTGCGAAAGCACGGCGTGTGTGCCACAAACTTGATCGGCAGGGCTTTGTGTTCAACGATTTCGCCTGCGACGATGTTGGTCAGCGTCACTTCAGCGGTCGGAATCAGGTAGAAATCAGCTTCGCCTTCGCGGCTGATCTTGAACAGCTCTTCTTCGAACTTCGGCAGTTGACCCGTGCCTTGCAGTGCCGGGGCCTGAACCAGATAAGGCGTGTAAGCCTCTTCATAGCTGTGCTCGCCGGTATGCAGGTTGATCATGAACTGCGCCAGTGCGCGATGCAGGCGAGCGATCGGGCCACGCAGCAAGGCAAAGCGGGCACCGGACAATTTGGCGGCGGTTTCAAAATCCAGCCAGCCGTATTGCTCGCCCAGCGCAACGTGGTCCTTGATTTCAAAATCGAACGCCTTCGGCGTGCCCCAGCGACGGATTTCGACGTTGTCGTCTTCATCAGCGCCAACCGGCACGGATTCGTGCGGCAGGTTCGGCAGGCTCAACAGGATCGAGTCCAGCTCGGTCTGGATCTCGTCCAACTCAACCTTGCCGTTGGCCAGATCGCCGCCCATGGTTTCGACACTGGCCATCAGTGGCGCGATGTCTTCACCGCGAGCCTTGGCCTGGCCAATGCTTTTGGAGATGGCATTACGCTCGGCCTGAAGCTTCTCGGTCAGGGTCTGGACTTCCTTGCGCTTGGCTTCGAGCGCGTCGATGCGTGCCACGTCCAGCGTGTAGCCACGGGATGCCAGGCGATCCGCTACGTCCTGCAGGTTGCTACGTAACAGTTTGGAATCGAGCATGTCGGTTTCTCGTTTATCAAAGTTTGGTCAGGGACAGGCCAGCCCACGTTGCGAGCAGCCCGCCGAATACGCTGAGGGCCGCATAGCCCAGTGCCAGTGGCACTTGCCCGCTTTCAAGCAGGCGCACCGTATCCAGTGAAAAGGATGAAAAAGTGGTCAAGCCACCCAGGAAACCGACCATCAGTCCGGCTCGGACTTCAATGGGTACTTCCGGGCGTATCAGAAAAAGTCCGTACAGGACGCCAATCAGCAGGCAGCCCACGATATTAACGGCCAACGTCGCGGTATAAAAGTGCCGCGGCCAATTGGCATTGATCCAGTTACCCGTGGCAAAGCGCAGCAAAGTGCCCGCAACTCCGCCTACCGAGACCGCTACGACCAATGGTATCAAGGCTTTCTCCGCTGCTTGGGGCTGGCTCGATCGAGTGCGGCGAGGTGCTTGAGCTTTTCGCCGATTTTGAGCTCAAGGCCACGAGGGACGGGCTGGTACAGGTTCAAGGGTTCCAGCTCGTCGGGGTAATAGTCCTCGCCAGCGGCATAAGCGTCTGGCTCGTCATGGGCATAACGGTATTCGTCGCCATAGCCCAGTTGCTTCATCAGTTTGGTCGGCGCGTTGCGTAAATGCAGCGGAACTTCGAGCGAACCGTATTCAGCCGCGCTGCGCAGTGCCGCCTTGAACCCCATGTACACCGCGTTGCTTTTGGGCGCGCAGGCCAGGTAGGTAATGGCCTGGGCCACCGCCAACTCGCCCTCCGGGCTGCCGAGACGCTCTTGCACGTCCCAGGCCGACAGGCACAAGCTCAATGCTCGCGGGTCGGCATTGCCGATGTCTTCACTGGCCATGCGCACGACGCGCCGGGCGATATACAACGGGTCGCAGCCGCCGTCGATCATTCGCGCAAACCAGTACAGAGCACCATCCGGGTTGGAGCCACGCACCGACTTGTGCAACGCCGAAATCTGGTCGTAAAAGGCTTCGCCGCCCTTGTCGAAGCGCCGCTGGGTATCGCCTAGCAGGTTATGCAGCAGGTCGGTGCCGATTTCGCTGTGGTCGTCGGCCAGGTCCGAGGCGTTTTCCAGCAGGTTGAGCAAGCGCCGGCCATCGCCGTCAGCCGCACGCAGCAAAATCTGGAAGCCCTCATCGCTGAGGGTCAAGTCACGCTTGCCCAGGCCCTTGTCTTCTGTCAGCGCACGTTGCACCAGCTTGTGCAGGGCCGCTTCGTCGAGGCTTTTAAGCACATAGACCCGTGCCCGCGACAGCAAGGCGTTGTTCAGCTCAAAGGATGGGTTTTCGGTGGTAGCACCGATAAAGATCAGGGTGCCGTCTTCAACATAAGGCAAGAAGGCATCTTGCTGCGACTTGTTGAAGCGATGCACTTCGTCGACAAACAGGATGGTGCGCCGGCCGTACTGGCCTGCCTGCTGCTTGGCGATCTCGACAGCCTGACGGATCTCCTTAACCCCGGCCAGCACCGCCGAAACAGTTTCAAAATGCGCATCCGACACTTCTGCCAGCAGTCTCGCCAGAGTGGTTTTACCCACCCCCGGCGGCCCCCAGAAAATCATCGAATGCAGCGCGCCCTGCTCCAGCGCTTCACGCAAGGGCTTGCCGCGAGCGAGCAGGTGTTCCTGACCGACGTACTCGTCCAGATTGGCCGCACGTAAACGGGCAGCCAGTGGTTGGGCAATCGGGGCACTTCGAAACAGATCCATGGGCAGCGCTTGAAACCTCTTCCAGGGCTTATTCCTGGATGACATCAGCCCCTTTCGGGATATCGAACTTGAATTTTGACGCAGGAATCGGCTCGTTGACCTTGACCCCGGTGAACAGGATGTTGGTACGCTGCCCCACGCTGTCGATCAGCTGCATGTCGTTGATCTTGCCACCACGAAAGGACAGGCGCAGGGAGTCGAACAGGGTGTCCTTGGTCTTGGGCTTAAGGGTGAAGTCCATGACGTCACCGGCTTGCTTGGAGGTGATATCGAAACTTTCACTGATTTTCGAGACGTCACCCGACAGCAACAAGGCAGGAGTCTGGGTCAGGCGCTGATCCAGCTTCTTGATCGTGACCTGTTCCAGATCAGGGTCCCAAAGCGAGACTTTCTGGCCATCGGAAACCATCAGTTGCTCTTGTGGAGCATCAGTGTGCCAGTAGAACAGTCCTGGGCGCTTGACCGACATTTCACCTGCAGTTTCCTGCAATTGGGTGCCGCTGCCATCCAGTGTCAGCTGTGAAAAACGGGCAGTGATCGTATCGGACCCCAACAGCTGGCCAAGACGTTGCACACTTTGCGCATCCGCTTGGGCCGAAAGCGAAGAAAAAGCCAGTACCGGTAGCAACAGCATGCTGACAAAACGCATGGAGATCCTCATTGATTAGTTAGAAGCCGTGGGGCAGATCAATCGCGCATCGGGGCTGGCGCCAGTACTTCGCGCGAGCCATTAGTGTTCATCGAGGTCACGACCCCGGCCATTTCCATGGACTCAATCATTCGCGCAGCGCGGTTGTAACCGATCTTCAACTTGCGTTGTACCGCAGAAATAGAGGCACGACGGCTTTCGAGTACAAACTGTACCGCCTCGTCATAGAGCGCATCGGTTTCAGCGTCATCACTGCCTTCGCTGCCACCATCAAAGCCGCTGCCTGGTTCTTCGACACCGGCAAGGATGTCTTCGTTGTAGTCCGGCGAGCCTCGCAGCTTCCAGGCTTCGACCACGCGATGTACTTCTTCGTCAGAAACGAACGCGCCGTGTACCCGAATCGGCAAGCTGGTGCCGGGTGGCATATAGAGCATGTCACCGTGGCCCAACAGTTGCTCGGCACCACCCTGGTCGATGATGGTGCGCGAATCGATCTTGCTCGATACCTGGAACGCCATGCGAGTCGGAATGTTGGCCTTGATCAGGCCCGTGATCACGTCCACCGACGGGCGCTGGGTGGCGAGGATCAAGTGGATACCCGCCGCACGCGCTTTCTGGGCAATACGGGCGATCAGCTCTTCGACCTTCTTGCCGACGATCATCATCATGTCGGCAAATTCGTCGACCACCACCACGATCGTTGGCAATTTCACCAACAGCGGCGCTTCATCGTGAATGCTTTCACGCTTGTACAACGGGTCGACCAGCGGCTCGCCAGCGTCCTGGGCATCCTTGACCTTCTGGTTGAAGCCAGCGAGGTTACGCACGCCCATCTTGGCCATCAGCTTGTAACGACGCTCCATCTCGGCAACGCTCCAGCGCAGGGCGTTGGCAGCATCTTTCATGTCGGTCACAACCGGGCACAGCAGATGCGGAATGCCTTCGTAGATCGACAGTTCAAGCATCTTCGGGTCGATCATGATCAATTTGGCGTCTTCAGGGCCAGACTTGAACAGGATCGACAAGATCATGGCGTTTACGCCTACGGACTTACCGGAACCGGTTGTACCGGCCACCAGCAAATGCGGCATTTTCGCCAGGTCGGTGATCACCGGCCGACCGCCGATATCGTGCCCCAAAGCCAAGGCCACCGGGGACTTGGCGTTATCGTATTCCGGAGTCGACAGCACTTCGGAGAAGCGCACAATTTGTCGGTCTTCGTTAGGGATTTCGATACCAACCGTGGTTTTGCCCGGAATAACCTCAACCACCCGCACACTGGTAACAGCCAGTGAACGCGCCAGGTCTTTGGCCAGGTTAGAAATACGGCTGACCTTTACTCCGGCAGCAGGCTGGATTTCGTAACGGGTAATCACCGGGCCCGGATGAATCGAGTCCACCGTGACCTCAACCCCGAATTCCTTGAGCTTGATTTCAAGCAAATGGCCAACCGCCGCCAGGGATTCAGGGGAGTAATTGAGTTGCTTCTTTTCGGCCGGGTCAAGAATCGAAATCGGCGGTAATGTGCCTTCAATCGCGCTGTCCACAAACAGCGGCGCCTGTTTCTCTTTCTGTACGCGCTTGCTTGGCTCAGGAGCCTTGGCCGGGGCCGGAGCAATGACCGCCGGCACGTGTTTTTCACGCTCGGACATGTGTTTGGTCAGGGCCTGCTCACGCTCGATCAGACGCTCTTTGGCCTTAGCCTGCTCACGCTTGTCGGAAACGCTTGGCGCAACCACTTCATTGACCCGGTTGTCGACTTCGCGCAGCTGGGCAACAAGTTGTTTGCGCTCGTTGCGCTCGGACCACCAGCGATTGGCGGCACCCTGGATGAGCTCAAACAGGTCCAGAGTGATTTTGCCCGTCACATCCATGACCTTGAACCATGAAAGGTCGGTAAAGACGGTCAGGCCGAACAGGAACAACGCAATCAGCAACAGAGTGCTGCCCTGGATATTCAGCGCGTTCTTGGCCAGGTCACCCAAGCTTTCGCCCAGCGCACCGCCCGCGCCTGCAGGCAGGGCCACGGCAGAGTGAAAATGAATATGGGCCAGGGCCGCGCCCGAGATCACCAGGAAAACCAGCCCGAGCAAGCGCCACGAGAACAGCCAGCCGCTCCACTGCCAGGGCTGATGCCGCTCGCGAAAGATCTGGTAGGCCTTGACTGCCAGCAGCAACGGAAAGATGTAGGCAAAATAACCCAGCACCATAAACAGGATGTCGGCACTGTAGGAGCCGGCAGGCCCACCAAAGTTCTGCACATCCACCACACGGCTGTTATGGCTCCAGCCCGGATCGTCCTTGCTGTAGGTCAACAGGGCCATGATCAGGAACAGGCACAGGGCGCCGATAGCGATCAATGCACCTTCCTTGAGCCGGTAGTGCAATTGCTGACGCCAGAGAGGAACTGCTTTGGGTGCTGCTGTGGATTTCTTCAAAACGGGTCTTTTCCTGCGCCTGTGGCGCGCCCAACTATTAATTGACTAATGTGACTGCAAAATACTGTTCATCATATTGAACAAGCGACACGCTCAAACGTGAAATGAAACCAGCCCTGTATTATTTTGCCAGTAGTTCCCTGCAGCATTGCTGGTGCAGTTTAGATCAGCTCAAACAGGCAGGCCATTGTACGGGTTTGAGCCGTTGATGCCATGCTGGCTCAAGGTGCGGTTCGATTCGTCCCGAAATTGGCCAGGAAGCGCCAATTTGAGCATGTATTACCTTTTGTGACAAAGACTTATACCACCGTCAAAACAGAGCTCGCATTTCACTGGCAGATCGACTGAGACCGCACTTGCGCGACAGAGTTGCAGCCGCCCTTCCCTTCTTCTGTAAGACTGATTGCCATGCTGACCTGGTTAAAACGCGACACCCTGACATTTCCGCCCTTGGCAAAAGCCATGCGCGAACCCAATGGGCTTTTGGCCGCAGGTGGCGACTTGTCGGCAGACCGACTGATCCAGGCCTACCGTCACGGCTGTTTTCCGTGGTTCAGCGAAGGCCAGCCGATCCTTTGGTGGTCACCCGACCCACGCACAGTGCTGTTTCCTGAAGAGCTGCACGTGTCCCGCAGCCTGGGCAAGCTGTTGCGCCAGCAGCGCTACCAAGTCAGCTTTGACCGCGACTTTGCAGCCGTTATCAAAGCCTGCGCAGCACCTCGCGATTATGCGGACGGCACATGGATTACCGACAACATGCAAAACGCCTACATCGAACTTCACGCTCGCGGCCATGCCCATTCGGTTGAGGTCTGGGATAACGGTGAGCTAGTGGGCGGGCTGTATGGCCTGGCAATGGGCCAGCTTTTTTTGGCGAATCGATGTTCAGCCGTGCCGACAACGCGTCAAAGTTCGGTTTTGCAACACTGGTCAAACACCTCAAGGCCTGGGGCTTTGTGCTGATTGACTGCCAGATGCCGACTGATCACCTGCAGAGCCTGGGCGCACGTTCGATCCCGCGTCAGCAATTCGCCGATTATTTGCACCAGCACCTGGATCAACCCACAACTGCACAGTGGGTTTTATAGGCGACTTTTACACACTGGCTTACACTTAATTCAAAGATTTCCCGAGGGCCCATCATGACCGAGCTGGCGCGTTTGAAGTTTTATGCCACTCAACCTCACGCTTGCAGCTACTTGCCTGATGAACAGGCCACCACGCTGTTCCTCGACCCCAGTCAGCCGATGGATGTGCAGGTTTATGCCGATTTGTCCGAGATGGGTTTTCGACGTAGTGGCGACCATCTCTATCGCCCACATTGCCTGAAGTGCGATGCCTGCACCCCGGCGCGCATTCCCGTTGCCCGGTTCAAGCCCAATCGCCAGCAAAAACGCATTTTCAAGCGCAATGCCGACTTACAGGTACGGGCTGTAAAGCCTGGTTTCACCGAAGAAAATTTTGACCTTTACCAGCGCTATATCGAGCAGCGGCATGCCGATGGCGACATGTACCCACCCAGCCGTGATCAATTTTCAACGTTCCTGGTGCGCGACCTGGCGTTCTCGAAGTTTTACGAATTTCGCCTCGATGGCCGCTTGCTGGCTGTTGCCGTCACAGACGTGCTGCCCAACGGCCTGTCTGCCGTGTACACCTTCTACGACCCCGACGAAGAGCGCCGCAGCCTGGGACGTTACGGCATTATCTGGCAAATTGCAGAAGCGCAGCGTCTGGGGCTGGATGCGCTGTACTTGGGGTACTGGATCAAGAACTGCAAAAAGATGAATTACAAGACCGAATACAGGCCCATTGAGCTGCTGATTAATCAGAGATGGAGCTCTCTTGATTGAACCCTTGGCTTAAACCCCATTTTTCGGGCACAATGCACGCCGCTTTTGCCTGGCGCAGTTGCACCGGGCCATTCATTGGACACCGAGGGCTTTACTGCATGTCGAAAGAAGACAGCTTCGAAATGGAAGGCACTGTCGTCGACACCCTGCCCAACACCATGTTTCGTGTGGAGTTGGAAAATGGGCACGTCGTAACCGCGCATATTTCCGGCAAGATGCGCAAGAACTACATTCGTATTCTTACCGGTGACAAAGTGCGCGTCGAGCTGACGCCCTATGACTTGAGCAAAGGGCGCATCACTTACCGCGCTCGTTAATCAAGTCAATACAAAACGCCCGGCTTTGCCGGGCGTTTTTGTTTGTCTGCGATTTGAGTCTGTACCCAGGACCTGTGGGAGCGGGCTTGCCCGCGATGCAAGCTGCGCGATATTCCAGCTTAACCGCAGTGCTGCCATCGCGAGCAAGCCCGCTCCCACAAGGTGTGTGTGTGGCCAGGCGAATATCCCGCACCCACAATTAGTGCTGCGCACTTCAAACTTCTATACCTGTAACTTCCCTGTCATATTAATGACCTGCTCGGCGGACCACTCCAATAACTTTCAAACTACCTGAACCGTTGCTGTACCGTACACACTTACCGAGCTTTAAAGTTGACGGACCACCGCCCACTGAGTAGATTGCACAGGTCGGTCATTCAGGCCGCCTATAAACTTCATAAAAGAAGCCAATGGACACAGTATCTAGTCGCTGTCCGGTCACCGTTAACACGGAGATCCGGACGCCCAACCCAGACATTGACGGGACTCGCCTGCACGGCGGGGTCAACTGCGCTAGAGCCTGACGCTCCAACGTAACGACCTCACCGGCAGCAGTCCGGTCACGAGGTGTGTTATGACCTTTAAAACCCATGTTCTACCCGGCGTTCGCGCCTTTGCCTCCAGCATGCGCGTAAAACTGTCCCGCGAGCCCACCTATGCTCGCTCGGCAAAATCCCCCTTCTCCATCCCCGTAACCGGCGTAAAACCTGCGCACCGCCAGGTGCAATGGCGCGTCAGTCCGGCCACCGGCCAACTGGAACAGCGCTGGAGCATGGCCGACTCTCAGGACCCGCAGAGTCGCTTTTTGCGCTAAGTTCCACCCCATTAAAACAGTTATTAATGAACTGGAGTTCCTTATGGAAGAAGCCAGTAGCTACCCGCTGCGCGAGTATTAATTACCTCACCGCAGCGGGAATATAAAGCGCACTAAACACTTCAACTAAACCGATTGCGAAGTTTGCGACTCGGCATATATTGGCTCGCCTCTTAAAAGGTAAATCAACATATGCCCGGTCAAGAGTTGGCGACAGGAGTACTCATCATGAGCGCCGTAAAAAACACTGAAGTTCGGGACAAGAACAACGCCAGCGACAATAACAAACTGTCCATGCGTGCCGCTCGGGAAGCCCAGAACGGTCTCTCGGCCACCCTGGCCAATGTACGCGCCACCACCGCAGGTTTGACCGAGCAGGACGCCGCCGAACGCCTGCAAAGCGATGGCTACAACGAGGTGGCCCATGACAAGCCGCCTCACGCCTTCGTTCAGTTCATGCTGGCCCTGCATAACCCGTTCATTTATGTACTTCTGACCCTGGGCGTTATCAGCTTTTTCACCGACTACTGGCTGCCGGAGCGCGATGGCGAAGAAGGCGACCTGACAAAAGTCATCATCATTGGCTTGATGGTCGGCCTCAGCAGCTTGCTGCGCTTCTGGCAAGAACACCGCTCTGCGAAGTCTGCCGAAGCACTCAAGGCCATGGTCCGCACCACCGCTACTGTTGTTCGGCGAGACAAGACCAGCGGAAAAACCTCGGTGCGCGAAGTGCCGATGCGCGAACTGGTCGCCGGCGATATCGTGCAGCTGTCAGCGGGCGACATGATCCCGGCGGACATCCGCCTGATCGAGTCCCGGGACCTGTTTATCAGCCAGGCCGTGCTCACTGGCGAAGCTTTACCCGTAGAGAAATACGACACCTTGGGGGATGTGACACAAAAGTCCGCCTCCAGCACCGCGGCTGACCAGAGCAATCTGCTGGACTTGCCCAACATTTGCTTCATGGGCACCAACGTGGTCAGCGGCACGGCCCGAGCCGTGGTGGTGGCCACCGGTCCACGCACCTACTTCGGCTCGCTGGCCAAGGCAATCGTCGGCTCTCGCACCCAAACCGCGTTCGACCGCGGGGTCAACAGCGTCAGCTGGCTGCTGATCCGCTTCATGCTGGTCATGGTGCCCATCGTGTTTTTCCTCAATGGGTTCTCAAAGGGCGATTGGGGCGATGCCTTCCTGTTTGCCCTGGCGGTGGCCGTCGGCCTGACTCCTGAAATGCTGCCCATGATTGTCAGCGCTAACCTGGCCAAGGGCGCTAACGCCATGGCCAAGCGCAAAGTGGTGGTCAAGCGTTTGAATGCGATTCAGAACTTGGGTTCGATGGATGTGCTGTGCACCGACAAGACCGGCACGCTGACCCAGGACCACATCATCCTTGAGCACCATGTCGATTCCACCGGCAAACGCGACGAGTCGGTGCTGGCCCTGGCCTGGCTCAACAGCCATCACCAGAGCGGCATACGCAACCTGATGGATCAGGCAGTGGTGCAGTTTTCCCGGCAGGACCCACAGTTCAACGAACCTCTCAACTACAGCAAGGTGGATGAGCTGCCCTTTGACTTCGTGCGTCGGCGCCTGTCGATCATCGTCAAGGACACTCGTGGCGACCACCTGATGGTGTGCAAGGGCGCCGTGGAAGAGATGCTGGGCATTGCCACCCATGTGATGGAAGGCGATACCGTCGTCTCGCTGGATGCTGCTCGCCGCGAACAATTGCTGGCCCTGGCCACCGAGTACAACGAGGATGGTTTCCGCGTGTTGCTGGTCGCCACCCGCGAAATCCCGAAAGCCCATTCGCACAAGCAATACAACACCGCAGATGAGCGCGATCTGGTGATACGTGGTTTTCTGACCTTCCTTGATCCTCCAAAGGAAACCGCTGGCCCGGCGATTGCCGCCCTTCAAGATATCGGCGTAGCGGTCAAGGTACTGACCGGCGACAACGCCGTGGTCACCAGCAAGATTTGCCGTCAGGTGGGCCTGGAGCCAGGTACCCCGCTGCTGGGCCCGCAGATAGAGACAATGGACGACACCGCGCTCCAACTGGAGGTCGAACAGCGCACGGTGTTCGCCAAGCTCACCCCACTGCAGAAATCCCGGGTGCTCAAAGCCCTACAAGCCAACGGCCACACCGTGGGCTTCCTTGGCGATGGCATCAACGACGCCCCTGCCCTGCGCGATGCCGACGTAGGCATTTCGGTGGACAGCGGCACGGATATCGCCAAAGAGTCGGCAGACATCATCCTCCTGGAAAAGAGCCTGATGGTGCTGGAAGAAGGTGTGCTAAAGGGTCGCGAGACCTTCGGTAACATCATGAAGTACCTGAACATGACTGCCAGCTCCAACTTCGGCAACGTGTTCTCAGTACTGGTGGCCAGCGCCTTCATCCCTTTTCTGCCGATGCTATCGATCCACCTGCTGCTGCAAAACCTGATGTACGACATCTCTCAGCTGGCGTTGCCCTGGGACAAGATGGACAAGGAATACCTGCAAAAACCACGCAAGTGGGACGCCAAGAATATCGGGCGCTTCATGATCTGGATCGGGCCAACGTCGTCGATCTTCGACATCACAACGTTCGCCCTGATGTGGTACGTGTTCTCGGCCAACAGCGTGGAAATGCAGACCCTGTTCCAGTCCGGCTGGTTTATCGAAGGGTTGCTGTCACAAACCCTGGTGGTCCACATGCTGCGTACCCGCAAGATCCCGTTCTTCCAGAGCACGGCTGCATGGCCCGTCACCATGATGACCATCATTGTGATTGTGCTGGGGATCTACGTACCGTTCTCGCCGCTGGGCACCATGGTCGGCCTGGAGCCGCTGCCGCTGTCGTACTTCCCTTGGCTGGTAGGCACCCTCGTCAGCTATTGCTGCGTCGCACAGCTTATGAAAACCCTCTACATCCGTCGTTTCAAGCAGTGGTACTGACTTGAATCGCCATGGGCTGGTGCAGCACTGCGCCAGCCCATGCCTTCGTATTACGACCTCGTAAAACATGAATGTTTGTTCTGTGGAGATTCCTCATGTCGGGAACCACTCTGTTACTCAATCTCGCGGGCGCCATCGCACTTTTGCTGTGGGGCACCCATATGATTTCTACCGCCCTGCTACGTGGATTCGGTACTCAACTGCGCAACTGGATGGGGCGCAACCTCAATAACCGCTGGATGGCGCTGATCTCCGGGATTGGTATCACCGGCGTACTGCAAAGCAGTACGGCGGTCAGCTTGATGGCAACCTCGTTCACCGCCGCGGGCACCCTGAGCCTGGCACCCGCCCTGGCAGTGATGCTGGGGGCCAACATCGGCTCGACCTTAGTGGTGCAACTTCTGAGTTTCGATACCTCGCTGGCGATGCCTGTCATCTTGCTGGTGGGCTTTATCGTCTTTCGCCTGCGCGATGATTCGCGCCATGAAAGCGTGGGCTGCGCACTGATTGGCCTGGGCCTGATGCTATTGGCCCTGGGCTTGCTCAGCGCCAGCCTGGGCCACATGGAAGCAACCTCGGTGTTTCGCGCCGTAATGCAAAGTCTGGAAGGTGACGTGATCATTGCGGTGGTCGCCGCCGTGCTGCTGACCTGGATCTGCCACTCCAGCGTCGCGGTCGTGCTGCTTATCGCCTCTTTGGCAGGCGCTGGCATGATGACCCCGACCACCGCCATCGCCCTGATGCTCGGCGCCAATATCGGCGGCGCCTTGCCATCCGTGATGAGTGCCAGCTCGCCAGTAGCGCGACGCCTGCCCGTGGGCAACCTGTTGATCCGCCTGCTCGGCACCTTGGCATTGCTGCCATGTCTGCCGCTGATGGCCACCTACATGGCCAGCACCGATATCGGTCTCGCGCAGTGGGTCGTGTACCTGCACACCGCGTTCAATCTGCTGCTGGCAGTGGTGTTTATCGGTTTGACCGAGCCTTGCGCTCGCCTGCTGACCCGCCTGTTTGCACAGCAGGAGCCGCCAGCAGACCCGGGCATGCCGCAATATCTGGACGAGGCCGGGCTGGAAGTCGCCAATATCGGGCTGTCAAATAGCGTACGGGAAGCCTTGCGTCTGGCGGACATGACATCCCTGATGCTTAACCAGGTCTTGCAGTTGTTCGAGAAGCCTGACCAGCAGACGATGGATAAGGTGCGCCAACTGGATCACTCCGTGGACCTGCTCAGTGCGGCGATCCGCGCTTATCTTGCCGACATTGGCCAGGATGGCCTGAGCAATGCCGATGCGGACCGCGCCCAGGAAGTCCTGATGTTTGTGATCAACCTGGAGCATGCCGGTGACATCCTCAACAACCTGGCGCAGCTCGCTATTCGCAGGACTCGCCGGGGTGAACGCTTCTCTTCGTTCGAGCTGATTCACATCCAGGCCATGCACCTGGCCCTGCTGGACAGCCTGAACCTGGCCATTACTGCGTTTTTACGCGAAGACGTAGCCGCGGCTGACACCCTGATCAGCCACAAGGAAACCATGCGCAAGCTGGAAGCAAGAGCCAGCCGTGAGCACTTTCGCAAGCTGCAAAATGACAAGACGGCATGGGCAGAATCAGGGGATATCTTTCAGCGTGTGCTGCGCGACTACCGTCGTGTTCATCACCATATAGCCGCCCTGGGCTACCCGGTGCTGGAGCGCAACGCCGAGCATGCGCCAAACCCGATCCTGATCTAACTCCAGACAGCAAAAAGGCGCCCGAAGGCGCCTTTTTTTACTGCGTAACTACATCAAGCCATTTCGACTGAGGTTTCATACTCGAAGGTCAACTCGCCGTTCTCCAGGTCGATGTGTACGACACCGCCATGGTCGGCCAGCTCACCAAAGAGAATCTCTTCGGCCAAAGGACGCTTGATCTTGTCCTGGATCAAACGCGCCATCGGACGTGCGCCCATCAGTGCGTCATAGCCACCCGCCGCCAACCAGCCGCGCGCCGCATCCGATACTTCAAGCTGCACATGCTTGTCTTCGAGCTGTGCTTGCAGTTCGGTAAGGAACTTGTCCACCACATGCTTGATCACTTCATGACTGAGGCGACCAAACTGAATGATGGTGTCCAGACGGTTACGGAACTCGGGAGTGAAGCTCTTCTTGATCGCTTCCATTGCATCGGAAGCATGATCCTGATGGGTAAACCCGATCGAAGCCCGAGAAGCCGTTTCAGCCCCCGCGTTGGTAGTCATGATGACGATTACATTGCGGAAATCCGCCTTGCGCCCGTTGTTATCGGTCAGCGTGCCGTGGTCCATGACCTGCAACAGCAGGTTAAAGACTTCAGGGTGGGCCTTCTCGATCTCATCGAGCAACAACACACAATGAGGCTGCTTGGTGATGGCTTCCGTCAGCAAACCACCCTGATCGAAACCAACATAGCCTGGAGGCGCACCGATCAGACGCGATACGGTGTGGCGCTCCATGTACTCGGACATGTCGAAACGGATCAGCTCGATCCCCAACGCCTTGGCCAACTGGCGCGCAGCCTCGGTTTTACCGACACCGGTTGGCCCTGCGAACAGGAACGAACCCACAGGTTTGTCGGGTGACTTGAGCCCGGCACGGGACAGCTTGATCGCGGTGGACAACGAGTCAATCGCGGCATCCTGACCGAACACGGTCAAGCGCAGGTCGCGCTCAAGGTTGCGCAACAGCTCTTTGTCCGAGACAGAGACGTGTTTTGGCGGAATACGGGCGATTTTCGCCACGATATCTTCAACCTGAGCAACTTCAATACGCTTGACCCGGCTCTCGACCGGCTGCAGGCGCTGGTATGCACCCGCCTCGTCGATCACATCAATGGCTTTGTCGGGCATGTGCCGATCATTGATATAGCGCGAAGCCAGTTCAGCCGCTGCACGCAGGGCCTCATCGCTGTATTCGATACCGTGATGCTGCTCAAAGCGGCCTTTAAGCCCGCGCAGAATGCCAATGGTGTCTTCAACCGAAGGCTCGGACACATCGACTTTCTGGAAACGTCGCGCCAGGGCACGATCTTTCTCGAAAATTCCGCGAAATTCCTGGAACGTCGTGGAGCCAATGCAACGAATGTCGCCCGAAGACAACAGAGGTTTAAGCAGGTTGGAAGCATCCATCACGCCGCCGGAAGCCGCGCCAGCACCGATAATGGTGTGGATTTCGTCGATGAACAGAATCGCTTGCGGACGCTTTTTCAGCTCGCCGAGCAACGCCTTGAAGCGCTTCTCGAAGTCACCGCGGTATTTGGTACCCGCCAGCAACGCGCCCAGATCAAGGGAGTAGACGATGCTGTTAGCCAGCAGGTCAGGCACTTGATTGTCGACGATGCGCTTGGCCAGACCTTCGGCAATCGCGGTTTTACCCACACCGGCCTCACCGACCAGCAGGGGATTGTTTTTGCGACGACGCGCCAGGATTTGCGCAACGCGCTCAACTTCCATTTCGCGCCCTACCAGAGGATCGATACGACCCTGGCGGGCCAGCTCGTTCAGATTGCTGGCGTAGGCATCCAGTGGATTGCTTGAAGACGACGACTCGCCACCCTCTTCATCCTGCATCTCATGATCGCTGTCAGTGTGATCGCCATGCCCCGGCACCTTGGAAATACCATGGGCGATAAAGTTGACCACATCGATGCGCGCCACACTCTGCTGCTTGAGCAGAAACACGGCCTGGCTTTCCTGCTCGCTGAAAATGGCAACCAGTACATTGGCGCCCGTTACTTCACGCTTGCCGGAACTCTGCACGTGGAAGACGGCACGCTGCAAGACACGCTGAAAACCCAGGGTTGGCTGCGTTTCGCGGTCTTCGTCGTGGACAGGGATAAGGGGAGTTGTGGAGTCAATAAACTCTTGCAGGTCATGCTTGAGTTTGTCGAGGTTTGCGCCACAGGCGCGTAGAACGGTTGCGGCCGCCTCATTATCCAAAAGCGCTAAAAGGAGATGCTCAACCGTCATGAACTCATGACGTTTGGAGCGGGCTTCCTTGAAGGCAAGATTGAGGGTGACTTCGAGCTCGCGATTTAACATGGCTTCACCTCATACCCAAGTGGTCGGCGTTAACCGTCCTTCTCGATTTCACAGAGTAGCGGATGCTGGCTTTCGCGTGCGTACTGGTTTACCTGCGCTGCCTTGGTCTCGGCGATGTCGCGGGTATAGATGCCGCACACAGCCCGTCCTTCTGTATGGACGGCCAGCATGACCTTGGTCGCCAATTCGCGATTCAAGTTAAAAAACGCCTCAAGGATTTCGACAACAAAATCCATGGGAGTGTAGTCATCATTAAATAAAACCACCTTGTACATCGGTGGCGCCTGAAGCGCAGGCTTAGCCTCTTGCACAGCCAAGCCAGCGGAGTCTTCGTCATCAAAATCTGGATGATCCTGATTGAATGTTAGTCGAGTCTGGCTGATTGCATGCATGGAAAAAAAGGTTCGTCGTAGGTTGTGCAGATACAGTGATGGAGGCAAACGTGTCAAATTTCAACCGCGCCGCCGCGTGACCTTGACTATCGGTAAAACGGTGTTACAACCATTAGTGCCCACAGTGGGAAAAATGGTCCGCACAGTCAACCATAATTACTGGTTTCTGTGCGAGTGAACTGGATGATACTCCAGTGATGGAGTTGTTTGCAGCAGAGGGATATGAGTATGCAAGGCAAGGTCAAGTGGTTCAACAACGCGAAAGGCTTCGGCTTTATTAATACGCAAGCCAAGGAAGGCATCGACGAACACGGAAACACGATCGACTTTTTTGCACATTTTTCAGCAATCCAGATGGATGGTTACAAGACTCTCAAGGCCGGCCAGCCTGTGAGCTTCGAAATAACCCAGGGTCCCAAGGGCCTGCATGCTGTGGCGATCACCAACGCTGAGGCTCCCGCCCTTGCCCCGGCGGCTGCGCAAGAGATAACCAGCCTCTCGGTCTGAACGGACCGACCCGCAGCAAAAAAACCGGCCGATTCAATCACTCGAATCGGCCGGTTTTTTTATGCCCGATCCGTTTACATATGTGCGATCAGGGCATCACCGAAGCCCGATGATGAAACCAGCGTAGCGCCATCCATCAACCGCTCGAAATCGTAGGTCACGGTTTTGGCCGAAATCGCACCATTGGTCCCCTTGATGATCAAGTCGGCAGCCTCCACCCAGCCCATATGCCGCAGCATCATTTCGGCAGAAAGGATCAAGGAGCCCGGATTGACCTGATCCTTGCCCGCGTACTTGGGCGCCGTGCCGTGGGTAGCCTCGAACATGGCTATGGTGTCAGACAGGTTGGCCCCCGGCGCAATGCCAATGCCCCCCACTTCAGCGGCCAAGGCGTCGGACAGGTAGTCACCGTTAAGGTTAAGCGTCGCAATCACGTCATATTCTGCAGGGCGCAACAGGATTTGCTGAAGCATGGCGTCTGCTATGGCGTCTTTGACAATCACGTTACGCCCGGTTTTCGGATTCTTGAACTGCATCCACGGGCCACCGTCAAGCAAGGTCGCGCCAAACTCCTCAGCCGCCACTTCGTAGGCCCATTCCTTGAAGGCCCCTTCGGTGAACTTCATGATGTTGCCTTTATGCACGATGGTCAGCGATTCGCGGTCGTTATCCACCACATACTGCAGCGCCTTGCGCGCCAGGCGCTGGGTACCCTCTTTGGACACTGGCTTGACCCCAATCCCGCAATCCTGGTCGAAACGGATCTTGGTCACGCCCATTTCTTCTTTCAGGAACTTGATCACCTTGATCGCTTCGGGCGAACCGGCCTTCCATTCGATCCCGGCATAAATGTCTTCGGAATTTTCACGAAAGATCGTCATGTCGACGTCGCCAGGCTTTTTAACCGGGCTGGGCACGCCTTCAAACCAGCGCACCGGGCGCAGGCATACATACAGATCAAGCTGTTGGCGCAGGGCAACGTTGAGCGAACGAATTCCGCCACCCACCGGGGTTGTCAGCGGACCTTTGATCGAGACCACGTAATCCTTCACTGCATCCAGGGTTTCCTGAGGCAGCCAAGTGTCCTGATCATAGACCTGGGTGGCTTTCTCCCCCGCAAAGACCTCCATCCAAGAAATCTTGCGCTTGCCAGCGTAGGCCTTGTTCACCGCCGCATCCACGACCTTGATCATTACCGGGCTGATATCGACACCGATGCCATCCCCTTCTATATAGGGAATGATGGGGTTATCGGGAACATTGAGAGAGTGGTCGGCGTTGACGGTGATTTTCTCACCTGCGGCTGGAACCTTGATCTTGTTGTATCCCATGCTGAACTCCATTTGTGGGTGGAACATCATGCCGGCCCCGAGCGTAACCCAGTTAAATCGACACGCAAACTTAATGTTCCGCACACACCGCTCCAGCCGCTGCCAACCGCCCTGACAACCCCGTAAACAGGGGATAAAACGCCAAAAATCAGGGCATTTTGACGCAGTGTCTTAGACCAATGGATGATTCGTGATAAGCGCCACCCCTCGCAGCAACCTTAGTGACCTATGTATACTGCGCCGGTGACCACGGAGTCACAGTGAAACACCTACTGGAATGAGTCTTTCAGGCCTAGAAAGGCTGAGCCGTTACCCCGGTTCGACCGCTTGACGCTCTACTGATGCATTCACATCACCGCGAAGAACCTCGACTTTCGGCTCATTGTTCCCCGTGAACGAAAGCGCCTACCCTGCGCATCTCGAGAATCTGAGCACGCTCAGCAAAGAAGAGAGTTAATCCGAAATGCCCAACCGTTCGAAGATCATCTATACCTTCACCGACGAAGCTCCGGCGCTCGCCACCTATTCACTGCTGCCTATCATCGAAGCCTTCACTGCGCCCGCTGATATTGCTGTTGAGACGCGTGACATCTCCCTTGCAGGCCGCATTCTCGCCAGCTTCCCCGAGCAATTGGGTGCCAAGGCTGTAGCGGACCACCTCGCCGAACTGGGCGCCCTGGCCGTTACACCTGAAGCCAACATCATCAAGCTGCCTAACATCAGCGCCTCGGTCCCGCAATTGCAGGCCGCGATCAAAGAACTGCAAGCGCAGGGCTTCGACATCCCGGACTACCCGGAAACCGTGACCACTGACGCCGACAAAGAAGTCAAAGCGCGCTACAGCAAGGTTATGGGCAGCGCCGTAAACCCGGTACTGCGCGAAGGCAACTCTGACCGCCGCGCACCGCTGTCGGTCAAGAACTACGCTCGCAAGCACCCGCACAAAATGGGCGCCTGGGCTGCAGACTCCAAGTCCCACGTTGCTCACATGAGCGAAGGCGACTTCTACGCCAGCGAAAAAGCCGCCCTGATCGAAGCGCCGGGCAGCGTTAAAATCGAACTGATCGCTCAAGACGGCACCACCACCGTCCTGAAAGAAAAAACCGCCGTTCAGGCCGGTGAGATCATCGACTGCTCCGTCATGAGCAAAAAAGCCCTGCGCCAGTTCGTAGCGGCCGAAATCGAAGACGCCAAGAAGCAAGGCGTATTGTTCTCGGTTCACTTGAAAGCCACCATGATGAAGGTCTCCGACCCGATCATGTTTGGTCAGATCGTGGCCGAGTTCTACAAGGACGCGCTGGAAAAACACGCTGACATCCTGAAAGAAATCGGTTTCAACCTGAATAACGGTATCGGCGACCTGTACGCCCGCATCAAGGCGCTGCCAGCCGAGAAGCAAGCTGAAATCGAAGCCGACATCCAGGCCGTGTACGCCAACCGCCCTGCGCTGGCCATGGTCAACTCGGACAAAGGCATCACCAACCTGCACGTGCCGAGCGACGTTATCGTCGACGCCTCGATGCCGGCCATGATTCGTGATTCCGGCAAAATGTGGAACACCGAAGGCCAACTGCAAGACACCAAAGCCGTGATCCCGGATCGCTGCTACGCCACTATCTACCAGGCGACCATCGAAGACTGCCAGAAGCACGGCGCTTTCGATCCGACCACCATGGGCAGCGTGCCAAACGTTGGCCTGATGGCGCAAAAAGCCGAAGAATATGGTTCCCACGACAAGACCTTCCAGATCAAGACCCCGGGCGTTGTGCGGGTAACTGACAGCAACGGCAACCTGCTGATGGAACAGAACGTCGAAGAAGGCGATATCTGGCGCATGTGCCAGGCCAAAGACGCTCCGATCCGCGACTGGGTCAAGCTGGCGGTCAACCGTGCCCGCGCCAGCAACACGCCAGCCGTGTTCTGGCTTGATCCAAAGCGCAGCCACGACGCTGAAATGATCAAAAAGGTAGAAACCTACCTGAAGGATCACGACACCAGCGGTCTGGACATTCGCATCATGGCCCCGGTAGACGCCATGAAGTTCACCCTGGAGCGTACCCGTGCAGGCCTGGACACCATCTCGGTGACCGGCAACGTTCTGCGCGACTACCTGACTGACCTGTTCCCGATCATGGAACTGGGCACCAGCGCCAAGATGCTCTCGATCGTTCCGCTGATGAATGGCGGCGGTCTGTTCGAAACCGGCGCAGGCGGTTCGGCTCCCAAGCACGTTCAACAGCTGCTGGAAGAGAACTTCCTGCGCTGGGACTCGCTGGGTGAATTCCTGGCACTGGCAGCTTCCCTGGAGCACCTGGGCACGACCTACAACAACCCGAAAGCGTTGGTGCTGGCCAAGACCCTGGACCAGGCTACCGGCCAGTTCCTCGACAACAACAAATCGCCATCGCGCAAAGTCGGCAACATCGACAACCGCGGTAGCCACTTCTACCTGGCGCTGTACTGGGCTCAGGCCCTGGCTGCCCAGACTGAAGACAAAGAGCTGCAAGCCCAGTTTGCTCCAGTAGCAAAAGCCATGGCCGAGAACGAGGCAAAAATTGTTGCCGAACTCAACGCCGTGCAGGGCAAGCCTGTCGACATCGGTGGCTACTACCACGCCGACGCCGACAAGCTGAGCAAAGTAATGCGCCCTAGCGCCACGCTGAACGCGATCATCGCCTCACTGGTGTAAGAGCAACAGGCAACACCACAGACCCCGGCCCACGACGCCGGGGTTTGTGTTTTATAGATGAACACAAAACCTGTGGGAGCGAGCCTGCTCGCGAAGATCGTTAAGGACAGAGTATTTAGTGGATAATCGCGGTGCTCTTGATATTTTCGCGAGCTGGCTCGCTCCCACAGCTTAATCACCCTCGAGAACACCCCCATGGAATGGAAACCCCACATCACCGTCGCCACTGTCGTTGAAGACAATGGCCGCTTTCTGATGGTTGAAGAACTCAAGCGCGACCGCGCAGTACTCAACCAACCGGCCGGGCATCTGGACCCGAACGAGAGCCTGATCGAGGCCGCCATCCGCGAAACCCTCGAAGAAACCGGTTACGACGTCGAATTGTCCGGCGTGATTGGCATCTACCTTTATACCGCTCCCAGCAATGGCGTGACCTACCAGCGCATCTGCTTTGCCGGCAAGGCCGTCAAACACCACCCCGACTACCCACTAGACACCGGCATCATTGGCCCGCTCTGGCTGACCCGTGACGAGCTGATCGCCCAGCGCGAACGGTGGCGCAGCGAGCTGACCCTGCAGTGCGTCGACGATTATCTGGCCGGTAAACTGTTCGACCTGACGTTAATCCGCCCTTCGGTTTAGCCTTGAGCGCTCGGGCCTGCTAGAATCGCGTCCTTTTTCAAGACACTCATTGAATCCTTATGCGTGATCCAGCCTTAGTCGCCCCCAAAAAGCAGCGCGTCATTGTCGGCATGTCCGGCGGTGTTGATTCTTCCGTTTCCGCCGTTCTGCTCATGGAGCAGGGCTACCAGGTGGAAGGCCTGTTCATGAAGAACTGGGAGGAAGACGACGGAACGGATTACTGCACCGCCATGGATGATCTGGCAGACGCCCAGGCCGTGTGCGACAAAATTGGCATCAAGCTGCACACCGCCAATTTTGCCGCCGAATACTGGGACAACGTGTTCGAACACTTCCTGGCCGAATACAAGGCCGGTCGTACACCGAACCCGGACATCCTGTGCAACCGCGAAATCAAGTTCAAGGCGTTCCTCGACTACGCCGTAATGCTCGGTGCCGACCTGATCGCCACCGGCCATTATGTGCGCCGTCGCGATATTGATGGCCGCACCGAACTGCTCAAGGGCCTTGACCCGAACAAGGACCAAAGCTACTTCCTGCACGCCGTAGGCGGCGAGCAAATCGCCAAGACCCTGTTTCCGGTCGGCGAACTGGAAAAACCCGAAGTGCGCAAGATCGCCGAAAAGCACGATCTGGCCACGGCGAAGAAAAAAGACTCCACCGGAATCTGCTTTATCGGCGAGCGCCGCTTCAGCGATTTCCTCAAGCAATACCTGCCGGCACAACCCGGCGAGATCAAAAACACCGAAGGCGAAGTCATCGGGCGCCACCACGGCCTGATGTACCACACCATCGGCCAGCGCCAGGGCCTGGGCATCGGTGGTCTGAAAGACGCCAGCGACGAGCCGTGGTACGTGCTGATCAAGGATCTGGAGCACAACGAGCTGATCGTCGGCCAAGGCAACGACCACCCGTGGCTGTTCTCTGGCGCGCTGCTCGCTTCCGAAATTTACTGGGTCAACCCGATCGACCTGAGCACTCCGCTACGCCTGACGGCCAAGGTCCGGTATCGCCAAACCGATCAACCCTGCACCCTGGAAAAAACCGCCACCGGCTACCGCGCCACCTTCGACGACCCGCAACGTGCAGTCACGCCGGGCCAGTCCGTGGTGTTTTATGATGGCGAAGTCTGCCTGGGCGGCGGCGTGATCGAAGTGGCAGAACCATGGTCCAGCAAGGGCAACCGGGCATGAACGCCACTCAGGAGCAACTGGTAGCCCTGGGGGGCGTATTTTTAGCCGCCGTGCTGGTGGACAAGATAGCCAAAACCGGCCAGGTCAGCGAGGCCGACCTGACCTGCATGCTCGGCAGCCTGCTGGTGCGCGACCCCAAGGACACGCTTGAAGTCTTTGGTGGTGACGACATCAATCTGCGTGAAGGCTATCGAGCCCTGATCGGCGCCCTTGAGCGTGACCCCAATACCCTTCAGCGCGAGCCATTGCGCTACGCGCTGTCGATGCTCGGTCTGGAGCGCCAGTTGGCCAAGCGCAACGACATGCTGGAACTGATCGGCAAACGCCTGCCGCAGATCCAGTCCCAGGTCGAGCATTTCGGCCCGGCTCATGAAAACGTGGTTGCCGCCTGTGGCGCGCTGTACCAGGACACCCTGAGCACCTTGCGTCAGCGTATCCAGGTACACGGCGACATGCGCAACCTGCAACAACCGAACAATGCGTCAAAAATTCGCGCCCTGCTGCTGGCCGGTATCCGTTCAGCGCGGCTTTGGCGTCAATTGGGCGGCCACCGCTGGCAGCTGGTCATCAGCCGCCGCAAGCTGCTCAAAGAGCTTTACCCGATGCTGCGCGGCAACTGAAGCACGCCAGCAGGCACCTATTTAAAAATCGATACGCGTATGACGCCGGTCACTTGGCAACGGACCGGCCGTTTTTTTCATGTATGATACGCGCCCCATTTCGTTGCCCGACTGTCCGAGAACACCCCATGAAGCTCTCTTCGCTCACTGCGGTTTCCCCTGTTGACGGCCGCTACGCCGGCAAAACCCAGGCCCTGCGCCCAATTTTCAGCGAATACGGCTTGATCCGTGCTCGCGTTCTGGTTGAAGTACGCTGGCTCCAGCGCCTGGCTGCTCACGCTGCCATCCCTGAAGTCCCGGCTTTTTCCGAGCAAGCCAACGCCGTTCTCAATGAGCTGGCCGAAAACTTCTCGCTGGAGCACGCCGAGCGCGTCAAAGAAATCGAGCGCACCACCAACCACGACGTTAAAGCCATTGAGTACCTGCTCAAGGAGCAGGCTGCCAAGCTGCCTGAACTGGCCAACGTCAGTGAGTTCATCCACTTCGCCTGCACCAGCGAGGACATCAACAACCTGTCCCACGCCCTGATGCTGCGTGAAGGCCGTGATGACGTGATGCTGCCGCTGATGCGTCAAACCGCCCAAGCCATCCGCGAACTGGCCATCAAGTTCGCTGACGTGCCCATGCTGTCGCGCACCCACGGTCAACCGGCTTCGCCGACCACCCTGGGCAAAGAACTGGCCAACGTGGTTTACCGCCTGGAGCGTCAAATCGCTCAGGTTGCAGCCGTACCGCTGCTGGGTAAAATCAACGGCGCCGTAGGCAACTACAACGCCCACCTGTCGGCTTATCCGCAAATCGACTGGGAAGAAAACGCCCGCGCCTTTATCGAAGACGAACTGGGCCTGGGCTTCAACCCCTACACCACCCAGATCGAGCCGCACGACTACATCGCCGAGCTGTTCGATGCAATCGCCCGCTTCAACACCATCCTGATCGACTTCGATCGCGATATCTGGGGCTACATCTCCCTGGGCTACTTCAAGCAGCGCACCATTGCCGGCGAAATCGGTTCCTCGACCATGCCGCACAAGGTCAACCCGATCGACTTCGAAAACTCCGAAGGCAACCTGGGTATCGCCAACGCCCTGTTCCAGCATTTGGCCAGCAAGTTGCCAATTTCCCGCTGGCAGCGTGACCTGACCGACTCCACCGTACTGCGCAACCTCGGCGTGGGCTTTGCCCATAGCGTCATCGCGTACGAAGCCAGCCTCAAAGGCATCAGCAAGCTTGAGCTTAACGCGCAAAAGATCGCTGCCGACCTGGATGCTTGCTGGGAAGTCCTGGCCGAGCCGATCCAGACCGTAATGCGCCGCTACAACATTGAAAACCCGTACGAGAAGCTCAAAGAGCTGACCCGCGGCAAGGGCATCAGCCCTGAAGCACTGCAAACTTTCATCGACGGCCTTGAAATGCCGGAAGCGGCCAAAGCCGAGCTGAAACTGCTGACCCCTGCCAACTACATTGGCAACGCGGTCGAGCAAGCCAAGCGCATCTGATCGCTGCAACGACCTATTAACGCCCGGCCGTGCCGGGCGTTTTTATTCCCGATTACAAAGTGCAATTTTTCAATAGGTTACACATGAATCCTGATATTCCTCTTCAACTTCTGGGCGGCATCACTGCACGCGAGTTCATGCGCGACTACTGGCAGAAAAAGCCACTGCTGGTCCGTCAGGCCATTCCTGACTTCGAAAGCCCGATCGACGCCGACGAACTGGCCGGTCTGGCGCTTGAAGAAGAAGTCGAATCGCGCCTGATCATCGAACACGGCGAGCGCCCATGGGAATTGCGCCGCGGCCCGTTCGCTGAAGACGAATTCGGCAAGCTGCCTGAGCGTGAATGGACCCTGCTGGTGCAAGCGGTCGACCAGTTCGTGCCCGAAGTCAACGAGCTGCTGGAAAACTTCCGCTTCCTGCCTAGCTGGCGGATCGACGACGTGATGATCAGCTATGCCGCTCCGGGCGGCAGTGTGGGTCCGCACTTCGACAACTACGACGTATTCCTGCTGCAAGGCCACGGCAAGCGCCACTGGCAGATCGGCCAGATGTGCGACTCCGAGAGCAAGCTGCTGGAGCACGCCGACCTGCGCATCCTGGCCGACTTCCAGGCCACCGACGAGTGGACCCTGGAACCCGGCGACATGCTCTACCTGCCGCCGCGCCTGGCCCATTGTGGCGTCGCCGTGGACGACTGCCTGACGTACTCGGTAGGCTTCCGCGCACCAAGCGCCGCTGAAGTGCTGACCCACTTCACCGACTTCCTCAGCCAGTACCTGTCAGACGAAGAACGCTACACCGACGCCGACGCGCAACCGGTGAGCGATCCGCACCAGATCCAGCGTGATGCCCTGGACCGCCTGAAAGGCTTGCTGGCTGAGCACATGAGCGACGAGCGCATGCTGCTGACCTGGTTCGGCCAGTTCATGACAGAACCGCGCTATCCGGAACTCGTGGTCGGCCCTGAACTCGAAGAAGAAGACCTGCTGGGCAGCCTGGAACAGGGCGCAATCCTGATCCGCAACCCGAGCGCCCGCCTGGCCTGGTCCGAGGTCGATGAAGACCTGCTGCTGTTCGCCAGCGGTCAAAGCCGCCTGCTGCCGGGCAAGCTGCGCGAATTGCTGAAAATGATTTGCTCCGCAGACGCGCTGCACAGTGACAACCTCGGCTCATGGCTGGCCGATGAAGATGGACGCGACCTGCTCTGTGAGCTGGTCAAACAAGGAAGCCTGGGGTTCGCTGATGAATAGCATTCACGTACGTGTCGCCGACTGGCAAAAGGACAACGCCGAACTTCGACGCATTCGTGAGGCGGTGTTTATTGCCGAACAATCTGTACCTCCAGAACTGGAGTGGGATGCAGACGATGCCGATGCCGTGCATTTTCTGGCCTATGAAGGCGACTTTCCGATTGGTACCGCCCGGTTGCTGCCGGACGGCCACATCGGCCGCGTGTCGGTGCTCAAGGACTGGCGCGGCCTGAAAGTTGGCGATGCGTTGATGCAAGCCACGATCGACGAAGCTGAAAAACGCGGTCTTAAGCAGCAAATGCTCAGCGCACAAGTGCACGCCACGCCGTTCTATGAGCGCCTGGGCTTCAAGATTGTCAGCGACGAGTTCCTGGAAGCAGGGATTCCGCACGTTGACATGGTGCGCGGGAGCTAACTGCCACACCCATCTTTGTGGGAGCGAGCCTGCTCGCGAAGGCTGCTAGCGCGGCGCTCTTGAAAACGTCGCGAGCAGGCTCGCTCCCACAGTAGTTTTGCAAAACGCCCTGCCATCTTCGGATCGCGGGGCGTTTTGCTATCTGGCACACTCCCTTCAAGCTTTTTCAGCATTGCGGAGATAACGGACATGTCCCTACGCGCCATCATCGCCAGCCTCTTGCTGGCATCCAGCCTCAGCGCCCAGGCCGACACGCAGGTCATCACCCTGCAGAACCGCACCAGCACGGAGCTGCTCCCCATCGCCCAAAACTTTGTCGGCAAAAACGGCAAGGTCAGCGCTTACGGCAATCAATTGATCGTCGAGGCATCCGCCTCAAAAATCCAAAACCTCGAAGACCTGCTTTCTAAACTCGACAAGCCTGCCATGCGCCTGCTGATCACGGTCGATACCCGCGACAGCAACCTCGCAGACACCGCCCCGAACACCCGCGTAATCAGTACCGCAAGCCGCGACGGCGGCACTCAGCAAATCCAGACCACCGAGGGCACTCCGGCATTCATCAAAACAGGCCAGAGCGTGCCGCTTACCAGCACTCAGACTGATGCCTATGGCCGGCTGCTGACACAAACCGAGTATCGCAACGTCACCCGGGGGTTTTACGTCACTGCAAGTGTCACAGGTGAAACGGTACACCTGGCGATCAGTACGACTCGGGATCGAATGAGCCAGGAGCAGCCTGATGTAGTGAACATTCAAAGTAGCGACACACACGTCAGCGGGCCTTTGGGGCAATGGATCACCCTGACGGGCACCAACGGTCGAAATCAAACCGACAATGAGGCGCAAACCCGCAGCTACTCTACTCAAAGCCGGGATGACATGACGGTTCGGGTAAAAGTCGATGCACTCGACCAAAAGGGCCAAAACTGACTGACGGGTCGTTTTTCCGCAATTATGTAGTGTTATTAAAAAAGCACTACAAAACATTTGACGCCTCAAAAATGCAAGGGCATGATGGCCCCGCTCCCGCTGATCAGAAGCCTGCAAAGGCTCTGGGGCCCGTACCGCCCTCAGCGAGTAGCCATTCACGCACTCATTCCAACAACATTGTTGTGTGCCTGGTGGAGCAAACATTTTTCAACCCAGACCTATGCGACGAGGTTTATCTCCATGGCACTGACACGCGAACAGCAAATTGCAGCCCTTGAAAAAGACTGGGCCGAAAATCCACGCTGGAAAGGCGTGACTCGCGATTACTCCGCTGCTGACGTGGTCCGCCTGCGCGGCTCGGTTCAACCCGAGCACACCTTTGCAAAAATGGGTGCCGACAAGCTGTGGAAACTGGTGACACAGGGCGCACACCCGTCCTTCCGTCCTGAGAAAGATTTCGTCAACTGCATGGGCGCCCTGACCGGGGGCCAAGCGGTTCAACAGGTTAAAGCTGGTATCCAGGCTATTTACCTGTCGGGTTGGCAAGTGGCGGCAGATAACAACTCTGCCGAATCCATGTACCCGGATCAGTCGCTGTACCCGGTGGACTCCGTCCCAACCGTGGTCAAGCGCATCAACAACTCGTTCCGCCGCGCTGACCAGATCCAGTGGAAAGCCGGCAAAAACCCGGGCGACCAGGGCTACATCGACTACTTCGCTCCAATCGTAGCTGACGCTGAAGCCGGTTTCGGCGGCGTCCTCAACGCTTACGAACTGATGAAAAGCATGATCGAAGCAGGCGCCGCCGGCGTTCACTTCGAAGACCAGCTGGCATCCGTTAAAAAATGCGGCCACATGGGTGGCAAGGTACTGGTTCCGACCCAGGAAGCCGTACAAAAGCTGACCGCTGCCCGTCTGGCTGCTGACGTTGCCGGCACGCCGACCATCATCCTGGCCCGCACCGACGCCAACGCGGCTGATCTGCTGACTTCTGATTGCGATCCGTATGACCAGCCGTTCGTGACAGGTGAGCGCACCAAGGAAGGCTTCTACAAAGTACGCGCCGGCCTGGATCAAGCCATTGCTCGTGGCCTGGCTTACGCGCCTTATGCCGACCTGATCTGGTGCGAAACGGCCAAGCCGGACCTTGATGAAGCCCGTCGCTTTGCTGAAGCGATCAAAAAGGAATACCCAGACCAACTGCTGTCGTACAACTGCTCGCCTTCCTTCAACTGGAAGAAAAACCTGGACGACGCGACCATCGCCAAGTTCCAGCGTGAACTGTCGGCAATGGGCTACAAACACCAGTTCATCACCCTGGCTGGCATCCACAACATGTGGCACAGCATGTTCAACCTGGCGCACGACTACGCCCGCAACGACATGACGGCCTACGTAAAACTGCAAGAGCAGGAATTCGCTGACGCCGCCAAGGGCTACACCTTCGTGGCTCACCAGCAGGAAGTGGGCACTGGCTACTTTGACGACATGACCACCGTGATCCAGGGCGGCTCGTCTTCAGTCACCGCCCTGACCGGCTCGACCGAAGAAGAACAGTTCCACTGATAATGGAACAACGGCCATTGCCCGGCTCGTAAAGCAAAAACGCAATGCCTCGCACATGACGCCCCGACTGGCTCGGGGCGTTTTTTTGCCCGGAATTTACACCGATGCTGTGGGAGCGGGCTTGCTCGCGATGACATCACCGCGCCATGCCTGGAGTACTGAGTTGTCAGTATCGCGAGCAAGCCCGCTCCCACAGAAAGAAATCCCACGGCCCTGCCCATCCGACAAAACCCTGACCCAGATCCATACGCCAAAACAAAAACCGGGTTAAAAAGCCAAGTTCAAAACTTGCTAACCGCACCTATATAAGCCAACTTGAACCGGCGCACAGCACACCACCACACTTAAACAATATTGATTATCATTTAGAGTTGCTATTGTTGATTACCGTCGTTGTAAAACATAATCAACAAAACAGGCTGTAATGCCCGCAGCGCATGGCCTACAGCACATTCGAGGAAGGCCATACCACTAAAGGACTGAATTAATTCATCTTAGAAAATTTACTTGCTGGGTGTTTAGCCATAAAATCCCGGCAATCAATAGCACTGCGACATAACGTCACTGCTTTATTACCTTTTTAAGCTCAGAGACCTTTGCTCTCTGTTAAGGATTTCCAGCATGCCCGAAGCGACAGGACTCATAGCCCACAACTGGGGCTTTGCCATTTTCCTTCTCGGCGTTGTCGGCCTTTGCGCCTTCATGCTCGGTGTCTCCAGCCTCCTCGGGTCAAAAGCCTGGGGGCGCAGCAAAAACGAACCGTTCGAGTCCGGCATGCTACCTACCGGTGGCGCCCGCTTGCGGCTCTCAGCCAAATTCTATCTGGTCGCGATGCTGTTCGTGATCTTCGATATCGAAGCCCTCTTTCTCTTTGCATGGTCTGTGTCTGTTCGCGAAAGCGGCTGGACCGGATTCGTCGAAGCTCTCGTTTTCATAGCAATTCTGTTGGCAGGCCTTGTCTACCTATTTCGGGTGGGTGCTCTTGATTGGGCACCGGAAGCTCGTCGTAAGCGGCAGGCCAAGCTGAAACAATGAGGCTTTGGCAATGCAATACGAACTCACCAGGATCGACCCGGATGCTCCTAACGAGCAATACCCGATCGGCACACGGGAAACCGTTGCCGATCCGTTAGAAGATCAAGTCCACAAAAACATCTTCATGGGCAAGCTGGAAGACGTGCTGAACGGCACGGTCAACTGGGGGCGTAAAAACTCCCTGTGGCCGTACAACTTCGGCCTGTCATGCTGCTACGTGGAAATGACCACCGCCTTCACGGCCCCCCACGACATCGCGCGCTTTGGCGCCGAAGTTATCCGGGCATCGCCGCGTCAGGCGGATTTCATGGTTATCGCCGGTACCTGCTTCATCAAGATGGCGCCGATCATTCAGCGTCTCTATGAGCAAATGCTTGAGCCTAAGTGGGTTATTTCCATGGGTTCTTGCGCCAACTCCGGCGGCATGTACGACATCTACTCCGTGGTTCAAGGGGTTGACAAGTTCCTGCCCGTGGACGTTTACGTGCCAGGCTGCCCACCCCGCCCAGAGGCTTTTCTGCAAGGCTTGATGCTCTTGCAAGAGTCGATTGGCCAGGAGCGTCGCCCACTTTCCTGGGTTGTCGGCGACCAAGGCGTTTACCGCGCCGAGATGCCGTCCCAAAAGGAACAGCGCCGTGAACAGCGTATTCAGGTAACCAACCTGCGCAGCCCCGACGAAGTCTGATCCAGCGCCGTTTCTATCAATAGAACGAAACACTGGCTTCATTCTTTACGTTGACCGAAAGCGATAAAAAACCATGACTACAGGCTCCGCTCTGTACATCCCGCCTTATAAGGCTGACGACCAAGATGTGGTTGTCGAACTCAATACCCGTTTTGGCCCTGAGGCGTTCACCGCCCAGGCCACGCGCACCGGCATGCCGGTGCTTTGGGTTACCCGCGCAAAACTGGTTGAAGTCCTGACCTTCCTGCGTAACCTGCCAAAACCTTACGTCATGCTCTATGACTTGCACGGTGTAGACGAACGTCTGCGTACCAAGCGTCAGGGCCTGCCATCGGGTGCAGACTTCACCGTCTTCTATCACCTGATGTCGCTTGAACGTAATAGTGACGTAATGATCAAGGTCGCCTTGTCCGAGAGCGACCTCAGCGTACCGACCGTGACCGGTATCTGGCCGAACGCCAACTGGTACGAGCGCGAAGTCTGGGACATGTTCGGCATCGACTTCAAAGGCCACCCTCACCTGTCGCGCATCATGATGCCGCCGACGTGGGAAGGTCACCCGCTGCGCAAGGACTTCCCAGCCCGTGCCACCGAGTTTGACCCGTACAGCCTGACCCTGGCCAAGGTGCAACTGGAAGAGGAAGCCGCACGTTTCCGTCCTGAAGACTGGGGCATGAAGCGTTCCGGCGAAAACGAGGACTACATGTTCCTCAACCTGGGCCCGAACCACCCTTCGGCCCACGGTGCCTTCCGTATCATCCTGCAGCTGGACGGTGAAGAGATCGTCGACTGCGTGCCAGACGTCGGCTACCACCACCGTGGTGCCGAGAAAATGGCAGAGCGCCAGTCCTGGCACAGCTTCATTCCGTACACCGACCGTATCGACTACCTCGGCGGCGTGATGAACAACCTGCCGTACGTGCTCTCGGTCGAGAAGCTCGCCGGTATCAAGGTTCCGGATCGGGTCGACACCATCCGCATCATGATGGCCGAGTTCTTCCGCATCACCAGCCACCTGCTTTTCCTGGGTACTTACATCCAGGACGTGGGCGCCATGACCCCGGTGTTCTTCACCTTCACCGACCGTCAGCGCGCCTACAAAGTGATCGAAGCCATCACCGGTTTCCGTCTGCACCCGGCCTGGTACCGCATCGGCGGCGTTGCACACGACCTGCCCCGCGGTTGGGAAAAACTGGTTCAGGAATTTATCGACTGGATGCCAAAGCGTCTGGACGAGTACCAGAAAGCCGCTCTGGACAACAGCATCCTGCGTGGCCGTACCATCGGCGTTGCCGCCTACAACACCAAAGAGGCCCTGGAATGGGGCGTCACCGGTGCCGGCCTGCGTTCGACCGGTTGTGATTTCGACATCCGTAAAGCACGCCCGTACTCCGGCTACGAGAACTTCGAATTTGAAGTCCCGCTGGCGGCCAACGGCGACGCTTACGATCGTTGCATCGTGCGTGTCGAAGAAATGCGCCAGAGCCTGAAAATCATCGAGCAGTGCATGCGCAACATGCCGGCAGGCCCGTACAAGGCGGATCACCCGCTGACCACGCCGCCGCCTAAAGAACGCACGCTGCAGCACATCGAGACCTTGATCACGCACTTCCTGCAAGTTTCGTGGGGCCCGGTCATGCCGGCCAACGAATCCTTCCAGATGATCGAAGCGACCAAGGGCATCAACAGTTATTACCTGACGAGCGATGGCGGCACCATGAGCTACCGCACCCGGATTCGTACTCCAAGCTTCCCGCACCTGCAGCAGATCCCTTCAGTGATCAAAGGTGAAATGGTCGCGGACTTGATTGCGTACCTGGGTAGTATCGATTTCGTTATGGCCGACGTGGACCGCTAAGCATGAACAGCACGCTTATCCAGACAGACCGTTTCGCCCTGAGCGAAACCGAGCGCTCGGCCATCGAGCACGAGATGCATCACTACGAAGATCCACGCGCAGCGTCGATCGAAGCCCTGAAGATCGTTCAGAAGGAACGCGGCTGGGTGCCAGACGGCGCGATTTACGCCATCGGCGAACTGCTGGGCATCCCTGCCAGCGACGTTGAAGGTGTGGCCACGTTCTACAGCCAGATCTTCCGCCAGCCCGTTGGCCGTCACATCATCCGCGTGTGCGACAGCATGGTCTGCTACATCGGCGGCCACGAATCGGTGGTTGGTGAAATCCAGAACAAGCTGGGCATCGGCCTGGGCCAGACCACTGCTGACGGCCGCTTCACGCTGCTGCCGGTGTGCTGCCTGGGCAACTGCGACAAGGCGCCGGCGTTGATGATCGACGACGACACATTCGGTGACGTGCAGCCTGCTGGCGTCGCCACGTTGTTGGAGGCCTACCCATGACCCTGACTTCTTTCGGCCCTGCCAACCTGATCAAGCGTTCGGCAGAAACCCACCCCCTGACCTGGCGTCTGCGTGACGACGGCGAGCCGGTATGGCTGGACGAGTACCAGGCCAAGGACGGTTACGCCGCTGCGCGCAAGGCTTTCGCTGACATGGCGACGGACGATATCGTCCAGACCGTGAAAGACGCCGGCCTCAAGGGTCGCGGCGGTGCGGGCTTCCCCACGGGCGTGAAGTGGGGGCTGATGCCTAAAGACGAGTCCATGAACATCCGTTACCTGCTGTGTAACGCCGATGAAATGGAACCCAACACCTGGAAAGACCGCATGCTGATGGAGCAACTGCCCCATCTGCTCATCGAAGGCATGCTGATCAGTGCCCGTGCACTGAAAACCTACCGCGGCTATATCTTCCTGCGTGGCGAATACACCACGGCTGCAGTGCACCTGCGCCGTGCTGTTGAAGAAGCCAAGGCAGCAGGCCTGCTGGGCAAGAACATCCTGGGCTCGGGGTTTGACTTCGAACTGTTCGTTCACACCGGCGCCGGGCGTTACATCTGCGGTGAAGAAACCGCACTGATCAACTCCCTCGAAGGCCGTCGCGCCAACCCACGTTCCAAGCCGCCATTCCCGGCCGCTGTGGGCGTATGGGGCAAGCCGACCTGCGTGAACAACGTTGAAACCCTGTGCAACGTTCCGGCCATCATCGGCAACGGCGTTGACTGGTACAAATCCATCGCTCGCGAAGGCAGCGAAGACATGGGCACCAAGCTCATGGGCTTCTCCGGCAAAGTGAAGAACCCTGGCCTGTGGGAACTGCCGTTCGGCGTGACCGCTCGCGAGCTGTTCGAAGACTACGCTGGCGGCATGCGCGACGGCTTCAAGCTCAAGTGCTGGCAACCAGGCGGCGCCGGTACGGGCTTCCTGCTGCCAGAGCATCTGGATGCACAAATGTACGCCGGTGGTATCGCCAAGGTCGGCACCCGTATGGGTACCGGCCTGGCCATGGCCGTCGACGACAGCGTCAACATGGTGTCTCTGCTGCGCAACATGGAACAGTTCTTCGCTCGCGAATCGTGCGGTTTCTGCACCCCTTGCCGTGATGGTCTGCCGTGGAGCGTCAAGCTCCTGATGGCGATTGAACACGGCGAAGGTCAGCCCGGCGATATCGAGACCCTGCTGGGTCTGGTCGGTTTCCTCGGCCCTGGCAAGACGTTCTGTGCTCACGCACCGGGTGCCGTGGAGCCATTGGGCAGCGCGATCAAGTATTTCCGTCCAGAGTTCGAAGCCGGTATTGCGCAAGCAAAACCCGGGGTTCCACCTCTGGCACGCCCGATTGTAATCGGCGCGTAACGCTCTGTAGGAGAGCGGTCCGTGCCGCTCTCTGATCGTTCGATAACGCCGTGAGGCTGAGTTGTTTCGAACGCATAACAAGATTCCATTAGCCACGCCCGCTGACACCGGGCCAACGAAGACCTTTGAACAATGGCCACTATCCACGTAGACGGCAAAGATCTCGAAGTCGATGGGGCAGACAACCTGTTACAGGCGTGTCTGTCGCTAGGTCTCGATATCCCGTATTTCTGCTGGCACCCTGCCCTGGGCAGTGTTGGCGCTTGCCGCCAATGCGCCGTCAAGCAGTACACCGACGAGAACGACAAGCGTGGTCGTATCGTCATGTCGTGCATGACACCGGCCACCGACGGTAGCTGGATCTCCATCGACGACGAAGAAGCGAAAGTGTTTCGCGCGAGCGTCGTTGAATGGTTGATGACCAACCACCCGCACGACTGCCCTGTGTGCGAAGAAGGCGGTCACTGCCACCTGCAAGACATGACCGTGATGACCGGTCACAACGAGCGCCGTTATCGCTTCACCAAGCGTACCCACCAGAACCAGCAACTGGGCCCGTTCATTTCCCACGAAATGAACCGCTGCATCGCCTGCTATCGCTGCGTACGCTTCTATAAAGACTACGCGGGTGGTACTGACCTCGGCGTTTTCGGCGCCCACGACAATGTGTACTTCGGTCGCGTTGAAGACGGCGTGCTCGAAAGCGAGTTCTCGGGCAACCTCACCGAAGTCTGCCCGACCGGTGTGTTTACCGACAAAACCCACTCCGAGCGCTACAACCGCAAGTGGGACATGCAGTTTGCCCCAAGCATCTGCCACGGTTGCTCCAGCGGCTGTAACATCAGCCCGGGCGAACGCTATGGCGAACTGCGTCGCATCGAAAACCGCTTCAACGGTTCGGTCAACCAGTACTTCCTGTGTGACCGTGGCCGTTTCGGCTATGGCTACGTCAACCGCACCGATCGTCCACGCCAGCCACTGCTGGCCGACGGCACCAAGCTGAGCCTGGACGCCGCACTGGACAAAGCCGCTGACCTGCTGCGCGGTCGCAACATCGTCGGTATCGGTTCGCCCCGCGCCAGCCTCGAAAGCAACTACGCGTTGCGCGAACTGGTCGGCGCCGAGCACTTCTACTCAGGCATCGAAGCCGGTGAGCTGGACCGCATCCGTCTGGTGCTGCAAGTACTGAAAGACAGCCCGCTGCCAGTGCCGAACATGCGCGAGATCGAAGATCACGACGCCATTTTCGTCCTCGGCGAAGACCTGACCCAGACTGCAGCCCGTATGGCGCTGTCGTTGCGTCAATCGGTCAAGGGCAAGGCTGAAGAAATGGCCGACGCCATGCGCGTTCAGCCATGGCTCGATGCCGCCGTGAAAAACATCGGCCAGCACGCGCTGAACCCGTTGTTTATCGCAAGCCTGGCTGAAACCAAGCTCGATGACGTGGCTGAGGAATGCGTCCATGCAGCACCGGACGATCTGGCCCGCATCGGTTTTGCAGTAGCCCATGCCATCGACGCCAGCGCCCCAGCCGTTGCCGGTCTGGATGCTGAAGCCCTGGAACTGGCGCAACGCATTGCCAACGCTCTGCTCGCCGCCAAACGTCCACTGATCATTGCCGGTACTTCCCTGGGCTCCAAAGCCCTGATCGAAGCCGCAGGCAACATCGCCAAAGCCCTGCACCTGCGCGAGAAGGCCGGTTCCATCAGCCTCATCGTGCCGGAAGCCAACAGCCTTGGCCTGGCCATGCTGGGCGGCGACTCGGTAGACGCAGCCTTGCAAGCCGTGATCGACGGTAAAGCCGACGCCATCGTGGTAATGGAAAACGACCTGTTCACCCGTGTTGACGCGGTCAAGGTCAACGCTGCGCTGGACGCTGCCAAAGTGGTGATCGTTGCCGACCACCAGAAGACTGCGACCACCGACCGTGCCGATCTGGTACTGCCGGCCGCAAGCTTCGCAGAAGGCGACGGTACACTGGTCAGCCAGGAAGGCCGCGCCCAACGCTTCTTCCAGGTGTTCGACCCGACTTACCTGGACGCCAGCATTCTGGTTCACGAAGGCTGGCGCTGGTTGCACGCACTGCGCAGTACCCTGCTGAACAAGCCGGTTGACTGGACCTTGCTCGACCACGTCACGCAAGCCACGGCTGCAAGCACACCTGCACTGGCCCGCATCATTGATGCCGCGCCGTCTGCTGCGTTCCGCATCAAAGGCATGAAGCTGGCTCGTGAACCGCTGCGTTACAGCGGCCGTACCGCCATGCGCGCCAACATCAGCGTGCACGAACCGCGCACCCCACAAGACCCGGACACCGCGTTCGCCTTCTCCATGGAAGGTTACTCGGGCTCCGTCGAACCGCGCCAACAAGTGCCGTTCGCCTGGTCGCCGGGCTGGAACTCGCCACAAGCGTGGAACAAGTTCCAGGACGAAGTCGGTGGTCATATCCGTGCTGGCGACCCGGGCACCCGCCTGATCGAAAGCGAAGGTGATTCGCTGAGCTGGTTTGCCAACATTCCGGGCGCATTCAACCCGGCACGCGGTACCTGGCAAGTGGTGCCGTTCTTCCACCTGTTGGGCAGCGAAGAGAACTCTTCGAAAGCCGCACCGGTTCAAGAGCGCATTCCGGCTGCTTACATCGCACTGGCCAAATCCGAAGCCGATCGTCTGGGTGTCAATGAAGGTGCCCTGCTCAGCCTCAACGTTGCCGGCGTGACCCTGCGTCTGCCGCTGCGTATCAATGAAGAGCTGGGTTCAGGTCTGGTGGCATTGCCTGCAGGGCTTGCCGGTATCCCGCCAGCGATCTTTGGCCTTACCGTTGACGGTTTGCAGGAGGCAGCCCAATGACCTGGTTCACACCTGAAGTGATCGACGTGATTATCTCGGTGCTCAAAGCCGTGGTGATCCTGCTCGCCGTAGTCGTTTGCGGCGCGCTGCTCAGTTGGGTAGAACGTCGCCTGCTGGCCTTGTGGCAAGACCGTTACGGTCCGAACCGCGTTGGCCCGTTTGGCGCGTTCCAGATCGCAGCCGACATGATCAAGATGTTCTTCAAGGAAGACTGGACCCCACCGTTTGCCGACAAGGTGATCTTCACCCTGGCACCGGTTGTGGCCATGAGCGCCTTGCTGATCGCCTTCGCGATTATCCCGATCACCCCGACCTGGGGCGTGGCGGATCTGAACGTCGGCATCCTGTTCTTCTTCGCCATGGCCGGTCTGTCGGTCTATGCGGTGTTGTTTGCAGGCTGGTCGAGCAACAACAAGTTCGCGCTGCTGGGTGCCTTGCGTGCCTCGGCACAGACGGTTTCCTACGAAGTGTTCATGGGCCTGGCGCTGATGGGCATCGTGGTGCAGGTTGGCTCGTTCAACATGCGCGACATCGTGGAATACCAGGCGCAGAACCTGTGGTTCATCATTCCGCAAATCTTCGGTTTCCTGACCTTCTTCATCGCAGGCGTAGCCGTGACTCACCGTCACCCCTTCGACCAGCCAGAAGCAGAACAGGAACTGGCCGATGGTTACCACATTGAATACGCCGGCATGAAGTGGGGCATGTTCTTCGTTGGTGAGTACATCGGGATCGTGTTGATCTCGGCGTTGCTGGTGACTTTGTTCTTCGGTGGCTGGCACGGGCCTTTCGGCATCCTGCCGCAGATTCCGTTTATCTGGTTCGCCCTGAAGACCGCGTTTTTCATCATGATCTTCATCCTGCTACGCGCTTCTATTCCGCGCCCACGGTATGACCAAGTGATGGACTTCAGCTGGAAGTTCTGCCTGCCGCTGACCCTGATCAATTTGCTGGTGACCGCCGCAGTCGTGTTGTTGAACACGCCCGCCGGCGCGGTTCAGTGAGGATAGAGACCCATGTTCAAGTACCTGTTTGACATCGTGCATGGCACCTACACCCAGCTTCGCAGCTTGGTGATGGTGTTTGGCCATGCCTTCCGCAAGCGTGACACGCTGCAATACCCGGAAGAACCGGTCTACCTGCCACCACGCTACCGTGGCCGGATTGTCCTGACCCGCGACCCGGACGGCGAAGAGCGTTGTGTAGCCTGTAACCTGTGCGCCGTAGCGTGCCCGGTAGGCTGCATCTCGCTGCAAAAAGCCGAAACCGAAGATGGTCGCTGGTACCCGGAGTTCTTCCGCATCAACTTCTCACGCTGCATTTTTTGCGGTCTGTGTGAGGAAGCCTGCCCGACCACCGCGATCCAGCTGACACCGGATTTCGAGATGGCCGAGTTCAAACGTCAGGATCTGGTGTACGAGAAAGAAGATCTGCTGATCTCCGGTCCCGGCAAGAACCCTGATTACAACTTCTATCGTGTTGCGGGTATGGCCGTTGAAGGCAAGCCGAAAGGCGCTGCCCAGAACGAAGCCGAGCCGATCAACGTGAAGAGCTTGCTGCCTTAAGGAAGAACGATGGAATTCGCTTTCTATTTCGCATCGGGTGTCGCTGTCGTGTCCACGCTACGCGTGATCACCAACACCAACCCTGTGCACGCCCTGCTCTACCTGATTATTTCGCTGATTGCCGTAGCGATGACGTTCTTTAGCCTGGGCGCACCCTTTGCCGGTGTGCTCGAAGTGATCGCTTACGCCGGTGCCATCATGGTGCTGTTTGTGTTCGTGGTGATGATGCTCAACCAGGGCCCTGCCTCGGTCACGCAAGAACGTCACTGGCTCAAACCGGGCATCTGGATCGGGCCGAGCATTTTGTCGGCCATCCTGCTGGCCCAATTGCTGTACGTGCTGTTCGCTCACCAGAGCGGTGCGGCAATCGGCCAAACCACCATTGATGCAAAAGCCGTGGGCATCAGCCTGTTCGGCCCGTACCTGCTGGTGGTCGAACTCGCCTCGATGCTGCTGCTTGCTGCAGCGGTGACGGCGTTCCACTTGGGCCGCACTGAGGCGAAGGAGCAATAACATGCCAGGAATACCTCTCGAACATGGTCTCGCGGTAGCGGGCATCCTGTTCTGCCTCGGTCTGGTTGGCCTGATGGTACGTCGCAACATTCTCTTCGTATTGATGAGTCTGGAAATCATGATGAACGCCGCTGCACTGGCCTTCATCGTTGCCGGTGCACGCTGGGCGCAGCCGGATGGACAAGTCATGTTCATCCTGGTGATCACCCTGGCAGCCGCTGAGGCCAGTATTGGCCTGGCGATCCTGCTGCAGCTGTATCGCCGCTTCCATACGCTTGATATCGATGCTGCCAGTGAGATGCGCGGATGAACCTTCTCTTTCTGACTTTCGTATTCCCCCTGATCGGCTTTTTGCTGCTGTCGTTCTCCCGTGGACGCTTCAGCGAAAACCTCTCGGCCGTGATTGGCGTTGGCTCCATTGGCCTCTCGGCCATCGTGGCCGCGTATGTGATCTGGCAATTCAACGTCGCACCGCCGCCAGGTGGTGAGTACACGCAAGTGCTGTGGCAGTGGATGTCGGTGGAAGGCTTCAAGCCTAATTTCGCCCTGCATCTGGACGGCCTGTCGGTCACCATGCTCGGTGTGGTGGTTGGTGTTGGCTTCCTGATCCACGTCTTCGCCTCGTGGTACATGCGCGGTGAAAACGGCTATTCGCGTTTCTTTGCCTACACCAACCTGTTTATCGCCAGCATGCTGTTCCTGATCCTGGCCGATAACCTGCTGTTCGTGTACTTCGGCTGGGAAGGCGTAGGCCTGTGCTCGTACCTGTTGATCGGTTTCTACTACAGCAACCGCAACAACGGTAACGCCGCACTCAAAGCCTTTATCGTGACCCGCATCGGCGACGTGTTCCTGGCCATCGGCCTGTTCATCCTGTTCCAGCAACTGGGCACGCTGAATATTCAGGAACTGCTGGTTCTGGCACCTCAGAAGTTCCAGGCCGGTGATTTCTGGATCGTGCTGGCAACCCTGATGCTGCTGGGCGGCGCTGTCGGTAAATCTGCGCAACTGCCGCTGCAAACTTGGCTGGCAGACGCGATGGCCGGTCCTACCCCGGTGTCGGCACTGATCCACGCCGCAACCATGGTTACCGCCGGTGTCTACCTGATTGCACGTACCCATGGCCTGTTCACTCTGGCGCCGGACGTGCTGCACCTGGTCGGCATTGTCGGCGGTGTGACCCTGGTGCTGGCCGGTTTCGCGGCACTGGTACAAACCGACATCAAACGTATCCTTGCCTACTCGACCATGAGCCAGATCGGCTACATGTTCCTGGCATTGGGCGTAGGTGCCTGGGACGGCGCGATCTTCCACCTGATGACCCACGCCTTCTTCAAGGCGCTGTTGTTCCTTGCATCGGGTGCGGTGATCGTTGCCTGCCACCACGAGCAGAACATCTTCAAGATGGGCGGCCTGTGGAAAAAACTGCCATTGGCCTACGCCAGCTTTATCGTCGGTGGCGCGGCGCTGTCTGCCTTGCCATTGCTGACGGCCGGTTTCTACTCCAAGGACGAAATTCTTTGGGAAGCCTTCGCCAGCGGTAACAACGAACTGCTGTATGCCGGTCTGGTCGGTGCGTTCATGACCTCGCTGTACACCTTCCGCCTGATCTTCGTCACGTTCCACGGCGAAGCCAAGACTGAAGCCCACGCGGGCCACGGCGTTACCTACTGGCTGCCGTTGAGCGTGCTGATCGTACTGTCGACGTTTATCGGCGCAATGATCACCCCGCCACTGGCCGGTGTACTGCCACAAAGCGTTGGCCATGCTGGCGGTGAAGCCAAGCACAGCCTGGAAATCGCCTCGGGTGCCATCGCCCTGGCCGGTATCCTGCTCGCCGCCCTGCTGTACCTGGGCAAGCGTCGCTTTGTAACCGCCGTCGCCAACAGCGGCATCGGTCGCTTCCTGTCGGCCTGGTGGTTCGCTGCCTGGGGCTTCGACTGGCTGTACGACAAACTGTTCGTCAAACCGTACCTGTTGATCTGCCGCTTGCTGGCCAAAGATCCTCTGGACCAGACCATTGGTTTGATCCCGAAGATGGCCAAGGCCGGGCATAACGCCCTCAGCCGCAGCGAAACCGGTCAACTGCGTTGGTACGCTGCATCCATGGCCGCCGGTGCTGTACTGGTCATGGGCGCCATCGTGTTGGTAGCGGTCTGATATGAACCTTCGACTTTGCGAAAGGAATTGAGCCCGTCATGATTCTGCCTTGGCTAATCCTGATCCCCTTTATCGGCGGCCTCCTGTGCTGGCTGGGTGAGCGTTTCGGCTCCACCCTGCCCCGCTGGATTGCATTGCTGACCATGTCCCTTGAGCTTGCCCTCGGCCTTTGGCTGTGGTCCCAGGGGAACTACTCATTTGCACCGGCGCCTGGCGCCGACCCGACCTGGGCCCTTGAGTTCCAGCACACCTGGATCGCACGCTTCGGTATCAGCGTACACCTGGCGCTGGACGGCCTGTCGCTGCTGATGATCCTGCTGACCGGCTTGCTCGGTGTGCTGTCGGTTCTGTGTTCCTGGAAAGAAATTCAGCGTCACGTGGGCTTCTTCCACCTGAACCTGATGTGGATCCTGGGCGGCGTGGTTGGCGTGTTCCTGGCCATCGACCTGTTCATGTTCTTCTTCTTCTGGGAAATGATGCTGGTGCCGATGTACTTCCTCATCGCGCTCTGGGGTCACAGCTCATCGGACGGCAAGAAAACCCGTATCTACGCCGCCACCAAGTTCTTCATCTTCACTCAGGCTTCCGGCCTGATCATGCTGGTGGCGATCCTGGGTCTGGTGCTGGTCAACTTCAACACCACCGGCGTGATTACCTTCAGCTACGCCGAGTTGCTGAAAACCAAGATGTCGCTCACCACTGAGTACATCCTGATGCTGGGCTTCTTCATCGCGTTTGCCGTGAAGCTGCCGGTGGTACCGTTCCACTCTTGGCTGCCGGATGCTCACGCACAGGCGCCAACAGCAGGTTCGGTCGATCTGGCCGGTATCCTGTTGAAGACTGCTGCGTATGGTCTGCTGCGTTTCGCCTTGCCGCTGTTCCCGAATGCCTCGGCCGAGTTTGCGCCGATTGCCATGGCCCTGGGCCTGATCGGGATTTTCTACGGTGCTTTCCTGGCCTTCGCACAAACCGACATCAAGCGTCTGATTGCGTTCTCCAGCGTTTCGCACATGGGCTTCGTACTGATCGGTATTTACTCCGGCAGCCAGCTAGCCCTGCAAGGCGCCGTGATCCAGATGCTGGCCCACGGTGTTTCGGCTGCCGCGCTGTTTATCCTCAGCGGTCAACTGTACGAGCGTCTGCATACCCGTGACATGCGTGAGATGGGTGGTTTGTGGTCCAAGATCGCTTACTTGCCAGCCATCAGCCTGTTCTTCGCGGCGGCGTCCCTGGGCTTGCCGGGTACCGGTAACTTTGTGGGTGAGTTCCTGATCCTGATTGGCTCGTTCGCCAGCTTCCCATGGATCACGGCCATTGCAACAACCGGTCTGGTGTTTGGTTCGGTCTACTCGCTGATCATGATTCACCGTGCCTATTTCGGCCCATCCAAGTCGGACGCTGTACTGGCCGGCATGGATGCACGTGAACTGATCATGGTGCTCGGTCTGGCGGTATTGCTGATTTTCATCGGCGTGTACCCACAACCGTTCCTCGATACCTCGGCTGCCACCATGCATGGCGTGCAGCAATGGCTCGGCACCGCCTTCACTCAACTCGCTTCGGCCCGGTAAGAGCGCTATGGAATTCACGATCCAACACTTTATCGCGCTTGCTCCACTGCTGATTACCAGCCTCACCGTTGTTGTGGTGATGCTGGCAATCGCGTGGCGCCGCAACCACTCACAGACCTTCCTGCTTTCGGTGGCGGGTCTTAACCTGGCTTTGTTGTCGATCTTCCCGGCGTTGAAAGTTGCTCCACTGGCTGTCACCCCGCTGTTGATGATGGACAACTTCGCCTTTCTGTACATCGGGCTGATCCTGGCCGCGACCCTGGCCTGCGTCACCCTGGCTCACGCCTATCTGGGCGAAGGCGGCACGGGCTACCCGGGCAACCGAGAAGAGCTTTACCTGCTGATGCTGCTGGCTGCGACCGGCGGTATCGTTCTGGTAAGCGCACAACACCTGGCCGGTTTGTTTATTGGTCTGGAGCTGCTCTCGGTACCGGTTTACGGCCTGGTGGCGTACGCCTTCTTCAACAAGCGCTCCCTGGAAGCCGGCATCAAGTACATGGTGCTGTCGGCCGCCGGTTCCGCGTTCCTGCTGTTCGGCATGGCCTTGCTGTACGCCGAAGCGGGCAGCCTGAGCTTCAGCGGCATTGGTCTGGCCCTGGCAGCCACTGGCGTACCTGCGCCGCTGGCACAGCTGGGTCTGGGCATGATGCTGGTGGGTCTGGCGTTCAAACTGTCGCTGGTACCTTTCCACCTCTGGACGCCGGACGTGTACGAAGGTGCTCCGGCACCGGTTGCTGCGTTCCTGGCTACCGCGTCCAAAGTGGCCGTGTTTGCAGTGATGGTGCGTCTGTTCCAGATCACACCTTCGGCAACCACCGGTGTGATGAGCGATGTACTGACCGTGATCGCGATTGCCTCGATCCTGTTCGGTAACTTGCTGGCCTTGACCCAGAACAACCTCAAGCGTCTGCTGGGTTACTCGTCCATCGCTCACTTTGGCTATCTGCTGATCGCCCTGGTAGCGAGCAAGGGCATGGCCATGGAAGCCATCGGCGTGTACCTGATCACCTACGTGCTGACCAGCCTGGGTGCATTCGGTGTGATCACCCTGATGTCCTCGCCCTACAAAGGCCGTGACGCCGACGCACTGTACGAGTACCGCGGCCTGTTCTGGCGTCGTCCGTACCTGACGGCCGTGATGACCGTGATGATGCTGTCGCTGGCGGGTATCCCGCTGACGGCTGGCTTTATCGGCAAGTTCTACATCATTGCCACCGGTGTTGAAGCTCACCAATGGTGGCTGGTCGGTTCCCTGATCCTGGGTAGCGCCATCGGCGTGTTCTACTACCTGCGAGTGATGGTGACCCTGTACCTGGTAGAGCCGAAACTGCATCGCCACGATGCTCCGCTGAACTGGGAACAAAAAGCCGGTGGCGTCATGCTGCTGGCGGTTTCGGTCATGGTGTTCTTCCTGGGTGTCTACCCGCAGCCAATGCTGGAACTGGTGCAACACGCCTCGCTGAGCTTTGCTGGCTAAGCGCTGGGCGCTGTACCCAAAACCCCGTGAAGGCTGGCCTTCACGGGGTTTTTTTTGGTTTGTAACCGCTGGCTACGGGTCGTCAACACGAAAACAGGCTGCCTCGACGCGCATTGCTTTTGATCTGTGCGCACCGTCGAAAGGCCCGGGGTGGCCAGCAGAACCAAAAACAGAACTGATGAGAAGCCATCGCAGAAATGACATAGTCGGCAATACCGCACATGGAGTTGGCCCCCCAATGAAGAAATACCTCCTCTATCCGCTCATGGCATTGCTCGCAGGATGCAGCACCGGGCCCTACCTGTATCCCGAATCTGCAACGGGTAAAAACGCCGTGCTTGATCGCACCTGCCCTGGTCCGAAAGCAGCAATGAGCTTTGCCCCTCTCTCGGAAGAACTCGATTGGGTGCATGTACTGGTCTATGTAGCGCCGCCGGGCACATCGAGCTGGCCGGGTAACCTGCGCTCAGTTGATACCGAGCTTCGACTATTTGGCCGACTCTACATACCTCCACGCTTGCGCAACCTGAACACACCGGATCAACGCCGAGCGGCTTACAAACAAACCGACCCGCCTCTGTGGGTCAGTGCCGCCTCCCCCATGGTGAGCGTAACCCTGGCGACGGGTGAAACCTATCAGGTCAGGATCGATCAATTGGAAACCGGCTTTGACCCGCGAGAACAAACCAGCAGCAGCCGTAAGGGAACGCCACTGGGCAAGGGCGATATGGATGACTTCACCCTCACCTTCCCGGATATCTACGTGAATGGTGAAAAAGTGCCCATGGCACCCATTCACTTTAAAAAACGTGAAGAACGCTATGCGCCCGTATTTAACTGCTGAGTAAAAACCTGCCACACCCCAACAACGACAATGCTCTTCGACTGGCACCTCCACATGTCCTACCGAATAACTGCCTGCCAAATGGAGTCATGCCATGGAACGCGAAAAAATTGATGCAGCCTTAAAAGAACATGTCGTCCCGGTGCTTCGCAGCATGGGGTTTAAGGGATCTTTTCCACACTTTCGCCGTAACACGGGACAGCAAATCGACCTGCTAACGTTTCAGTTTGATAAACATGGAGGTGGTTTCGTCGTTGAAGTAGCTGTCAGTCCGACTGAGGGAGTCACCCTGCATTGGGGCGAGCAGATCCCCGCGGCAAAAGTGGTCGCCACGCACCTGCATCCCAATAAACGCATTCGGTTGGGCGCGGCCATGGAAGGAGACCACTGGTTCAGATATGACAATAAAGGCACCCGCACTACCCGATTCGAAGATACGGCCCGGGAGGTACTGCCTTACCTGAGCGCTGAAGCGACTGACCATTGGGCCAAAGGCCCTCTCTGGGACAACTCAACCTCGTAAGCCCCTTTGACCCGGGATGAGTTTCTCAGACGTGACGTGCGGTGATGCACATGGAAAGCCTTTTGGGTGACTTTTTCGGCGTCTGGAAGGAACGAAGGCTGCGTCCGGTTGCGATGCGACCGTAAAACCTGAGCCCGGGATTTACCTGAACGACCGCTGTGTAAGGTTTTACGACTGCTGCGTCGCAGTGGCGCACCAAACCGAACGCAGCCTCGCTCGGCTCGTCAGCGGCTACAGACTCACGCTTACCCCGCGTCGTAGCAGTTGACGAGTAGAACGAGGCTACGATCGATCGCGAAGCGGTCGTAACACCGGGGCACCCGGTATGCCTGACTAACCGTGGAAGCCGATTTTACGACTGCTTCGCAGCCGAACGCAGCCTCGTTCTACTCGTCAGCTGCTACGGATCGTGCGCAAACCGCCACCAAACAGGCCGGCCGGTCGGCCGCCGCGGGGCGAAATGCTTTTGATCTGCCCGCCCCTTCGGGAGGCCGAGAGGAGGTTCCGCGCAGTGGGCATCCCGGCATGGATGCCGGGATAGCCGTGTTGGGCCAAGGATGGCCCGTCACGGCGGGCCCACGGAGCGTGACCGGAATGAGGGAACCTGAGCGAAGCGAAGGCCGTACGCTGGGGCGAGGACCTTTTGGTTCCTTTTGGGTCCTTCTAAAAGGGACTCGCTGTAAGAGCGAAACCAATAGTCCAGTTAGACCTAGATGCCGGATATGTACTCAACGTGCCAGTTAAACAAACAAGATCAAGCAGGCCGCAACCGCCAACCCAGCACATCCAGCAGGTCACAACCATCACGCAGTAAATGAGCGGCAACAGTGGCCAGATGCTTGAGATCAACAGCATCGGCCTGCTGCATTTCGCGGCTGGAGAACGATTCCATCAGTTGAGTTACAGCCAGAACGCGGGCGACTGCGTTGGCATGGAGCACATCGAGGGGAGCGCTACGATCGATCAATAACGCGGGGATGGTGCAGTCGATAGCGGTAAGAGGAATAAACGAAGAACTAGCCATTAATCAAACTCCTAAATGTCGAATTTGAGCCAACCGTTCTCGTCGCCAAACAAAAAAAGGTGGCCGCTATGCGCGGGTTGGCGAACCGGTAACATTTAGGAAAACCCGGCAGATCCAAAGATCTCCCACGCACAGCTGCCATAAAGCAACGCGAGCAAAATACACGCCCCGCTATATATAACAACCACATGCTAACTAAATATTGTCCAAGTCGCCAAACCCGGTCGCCTTATCGGCGAGCACCGACTATAGGCCCCGCACCAAGCCCCCAGCAATTGCCAACCCTGTGCGAAAAATCCCGAAAAAACGTGAGCTTGTAGCATCGCGAGCAAGCCCGCTCCGACTCAATTTATGCTGCCCGCACGTTGCGAGTGATTCTCGGCTTGTATAGGCTGGCGCGCCGCCCGCCCATCGACCTGGAAGCTCCATTAATGCGCTCTGCTCTTTCTTCACTTTTACCCTTGGCGTTGATCTGCAGCGCCCCCGCCTATGGCAGTGCCCTGGAACTGGGCGAGGTTCAGGTGCGCAGCGAAGAAAGCAGTGAGCTTGAGGCCGCAAAGGCCGCGCTTGAGCAAATCCCCGGCGCCAGCAACCTGATCGACATGAGTCGCGTCGAAAACGGCCGCACTGCCAGCAACGCCGATGTGCTGGCCTATCAACCGGGGGTCTATGCACAATCAGCGGGCAATGACGGGGCCAAGGTCTCGGTGCGCGGCTCGGGTATCAACCGCGCGCCCAGCGCCCACGGTTCTGGCCTGTATGTGATGTTCGACGGCTTGCCCTTAACGGGCCCCGGCGGCACCCCTTACGAGTTGTTCGAGCCCTTGTGGCTAAGCCGCGCCGAAGTGCTGCGCGGCGCCAACGGTTTCGAGACCGGCTCACTGGCCCTGGGCGGGTCGATCAACTACGTTACCCATACCGGCTACGACGCGGCGCCCTTGCAGGTGCGCTACGAAACGGGCAGCTATGGCTATCAGAAACGTCAGATCAGTTCCGGGCAGGTGCTGGGTGATCTGGACTACTACGTGTCGTTGACCGACTCCAACACCGATGGCTATCAGGACCACACCCAGGGCAGCAGCAAAGGGATTGCCGCCAACGTCGGTTATCGATTCAGTCCGCAACTGGAAACCCGCTTCTATCTGCGCTATCGCGAAACCGATAACGAACTGGCCGGGCGCGTGACCAAAGACAGCATCAAGCATCATCCCCGCGCCGCCAACCCGGCCTATGTCAGCGGTGACTACACCCGCCCGCAACCCGGCAGCACCTGGCTGGGCAACAAGACCACGATGTATCTGGATGACGATTCGCAACTGGAAGTGGGGCTGGTCTATCACGACTACCCCATGGACCTGCGCGAAGGCCCCAACCGCCTCAAAGTTGCCTACACCGATGTCAGCGGCACGCTGAACTACAAGCGCCGCGACACCTTGTTCGGACTTGAAAGCAAAACCACCGTAGGGCTGCGCAATACCAAGCATTTGCCCAACAGTGGTGCTTCGGAGTATGTACGTATCCCTCGGGGCAACACTGCGACTTACGCACCCGGCACCAAGATGCGCGACTTCAGCTATCAGGGTTCTGACACCGTGCTGCACGCCAGCAACGATCTGGAGCTGATCCCCGACCTATGGCTGACCACCGGCATGGCGCTGATCTACACCCGCCGCGAGAGTGATGTGAGCTACCCCGAGAGCGGCGGCAAGGTGAGTCAAAATGACTGGGACTACGCCCCCCGTGTCGGCCTGCGATATGAGTTCAACCCGAACTTGCAGGTGTACGGCAACCTCAGTCGTTCGGTCGAGCCACCCCATCCCTGGTCGATGATCTGGAGTTCACCGTTTGTGTTTCCAGTCGGTAGCGGTGCCGCCACCGGACGCCAAAGCACACCCATTGCCCTGAAAAACCAGACGGCCACCACTCTGGAACTGGGCACCCGCGGCGAATCATGGATCGGACAATGGGATCTGGCCTGGTATTACTCGGCCATCCGCCATGAACTGTTGACCGTTGAATTGCAAGCAGCCACACAAAACCTTGGGCCGATTGTGGGTGAGTCAAACGCCAGCCCAACCGTGCACCAGGGTTTCGAAGCCGGCCTAAACAGCCTGCTGTGGCAAGGCGAGGCCGCTGGCAAGGTGTCCATGCGCCAGGCCTACACCTTCAGCGACTTCCATTACCGTGATGATTCGCGTTTTGGTGACAACAAACTGCCCGGGATCCCGCAGCACTACTATCAGGCCGAGATCCGTTACGACCACCCACAAGGCTTCTATGCCGGGGTCAACACCCAGGTGGCCTCGCGCATGGCGGTGGATTACGCAAACTCGTACTACGCCTCGTCCTACATGCTGTGGGGTGCAACGCTGGGCTACAACTCCCCCAAGCAGGATTGGCAAACCTGGCTCGACCTGCGCAACCTCACCGGTGAGCGCTATGCCGCAACCATTACTCCGGGTTATGACGACAAAGGCCTGGATGCGGCGCGCTCCACACCGGGTGAAGGCATGGGCGTTTACGTCGGGGTTTCCTACAGCTTCCGTTAATCGCCAGGCGGGATATCAGCTGGCAACCGCACCTTGCGGCGGGTGCCGCTGAACAATCCCCAGCTGGACAGGAACAAGGCGGCAATCAACGGCCCGATCACAAAGCCATTGAGGCCGAAGATTGCCATGCCGCCCAGGGTCGAAATCAGGATCAGGAAGTCTGGCATTTTGGTGTCTTTACCCACCAGGATCGGGCGCAGCACGTTGTCCACCATACCGATCACAAAGACCCCGTACAGCGCCAGCACCACCCCTTCCCAAACCGCACCGGTCACCACAAAGTAAACCGCTACCGGTGCCCAGACGATCCCGGCGCCGATGGCAGGCAGCAAGGACAGGAACATCATCAGCACCGCCCAAAACAACGCGCTGTGGATGCCCAGCACCCAGAAGATCACGCCGCCCAGTGCACCCTGGGTGATCGCCACGGCCAGGTTGCCTTTGACCGAAGCCCGCACCACGCGGCGCAGCTTGAGTTGCAACAGGCGTTTTTGCTGTTCCGCCAGCGGTACTGCGTTGCGAATGTTGCGCACCATCTGCTGACCATCACGAATAAAGAAGTACAGCAGGTACAACATGATGAAAAAGCTCACTACCAGATCAAAAGTGCTCTGACCGAAGCTGAAAACCTGAGTGGCAAAAAACTGGCTGCCTTCGAGTGCACCCTTGGAGACTTTTTCACTTAGCCCGTCAATGTTGCCCATGCCAAAACGGTCAAGCCAGTCCTGCGCGGTGGCCGGCAAGATGTCCTTGAACTGCATGACGTAACTGGCGACGTTGATCTTGCCGCTCTCAACGTCCTTGTAGAGGGTGGCCACTTCTTGCACCAGCAAGGCTGTGGTGATGACCACCGGAATGATCGCGATCACCGTACACGCACCCAAGGTCGTAAATGTTGCCAGATTGCGGCGTCCGCGCATCTTGAGCAGCAGCTTGCGCTGCAAGGGTGCAAACAAGATCCCCAGCGCCACCGCCCAAAAAATCGCCCCGTAAAACGGCAGCAAAATCCAGATAAAGGCAATCGTGACCAAGGCCAGCAACAGGAGAAGAGTTTTGCGTTGAAGACTGGTTTCGTTCATGTGTCATCCATGTCGGTAAGCCGCGAATGCTTGGAATAGACGCAGTGTAGCCGTTGGCACAGGCTGAGATAAGCAGCACGGTGCCATCCCCCCTCAAGCCAGACCCCGCAACCTGCACCAACGGCTACGAAAACGACGTAAGCAGCATTGACAACCCTGTGCGCACTCTGTAAAAAATCCATCCAGTTGTATGACAACAGATAACAAAAATAATAATGTTCAAGGAGCTCTACGGATGATGTCACCTACCTGCGCCCTCTCGCTTCTCACACGCTCAATAACCGCTAAAAATACCCGATCCCTTGCGCTGCTCGGCCTCGGCAGCATGGGCCTGGCCTTGCCGTTAACGGGTATGGCAGAGGGCTTTGTGGACGACACCAAAGCCACCCTGACCCTGCGCAACGCCTACATCAATCGCAATTTCACCAACCCTGCCTATCCGCAGAGCAAAGCCGAAGAGTGGACGCAAAACTTCATTCTTGACGTCAAGTCCGGTTTTACCCAGGGCACGGTCGGATTCGGAGTGGATGTACTGGGTCTCTACTCTCAGAAACTGGACGGCGGCAAAGGCACAGCCGGTACTCAACTACTGCCGATCCATAGCGATGGCGAACCGGCCGATAATTTTGGTCGCCTGGGCGTCGCGGCCAAGGCCAAAATTTCCAACACGGAGCTTAAAATCGGCGAGTGGATGCCGGTGCTGCCAATCCTGCGCTCGGATGACGGGCGCTCCCTGCCGCAAACGTTCCGTGGCGGCCAGATCACCTCCAAGGAATTCGCCGGCCTGAACCTTTACGGCGGTCAGTTCCGCGCCAACAGCCCGCGTAACGATGCGAGCATGGAAGACATGTCGCTCAACGGTAAAGGCGCCTTTACCTCGGACCGATTCAACTTTGCTGGCGGTGATTACAGCTTCAACGAAAAGCGCACTCAGGTTGGTGTGTGGTACGCCCAGCTGGAAGACATTTATCAGCAGCAATTTCTTAACCTCCTGCACAGCCAGCCCATTGGCGATGTGACTCTGGGCGCTAACCTCGGTTATTTCTGGGGCAAGGAAGACGGCAATAAACTGGCTGGCGATCTGGACAACAAGACCGCTTATGCCCTGCTGTCGGCCAAATACAAAGGCAACACCCTGTACGTTGGCCTGCAGAAAGTCAGCGGCGACGACGGCTGGTTCCGCGTCAACGGCACCAGTGGCGGCACATTGGCCAACGACAGTTACAACTCCAGCTACGACAACGCCAAGGAACGCTCCTGGCAACTGCGCCACGACCTGGATTTTGCAGTGCTTGGCGTACCCGGCCTGACGATGATGAACCGCTATATCAGCGGCGATAACATCCACACCGGCGCCATTACGGACGGCAAGGAATGGGGCCGCGAATCGGAACTGGCCTACACCGTGCAAAGCGGCACATTCAAGGACCTGAACATGCGCTGGCGTAACGCTAGTATCCGTCGCGATTACAGCGCTAACGAGTTTGACGAAAACCGCATCTTTATCAGCTATCCGCTGTCGTTGTTGTAAGCGCCAGCCCCAACAACTTGTGGGAGCGAGCCTGCTCGCGATGGCATCACTGCGACTTTCCTGACAAACCGCAGCGCCAGCATCGCGAGCAGGCTCGCTCCCACAACAGCCAGACTGTTGTTGACCCCAACCGATTTGCGGCGGTTGCAAGTACGGATTCGGCATTGACAACCACCACAATGGCTGTGAATAATCCGAGCCAAGTCATACGACAACAGATGACAATAACAAGAATTACAGGGATCTTTGATGACAACCACACGTACTGTCCAAACCCCCTTCAATCGCCTTCTTCTCACCGGTGCAGCCGGCGGTCTGGGGAAGGTGCTGCGCGAAAGCCTCAAGCCCTACGCCAAGCTTTTACGACTCTCTGATATCGCCCCAATAGCACCCGCGGCCGATAGTCACGAAGAAATAGTCCTCTGCGACCTCGCCGATAAACAGGCTGTTCACCAGATGGTTGAGGGCGTAGACGCGATCCTGCACTTTGGCGGTGTCTCGGTCGAACGTCCGTTCGAAGAAATTCTGGGCCCGAACATCAGCGGCGTTTTCCATGTTTATGAAGCAGCACGCCGTCATGGCGTCAAGCGCGTGATCTTCGCCAGCTCCAACCATGTCATCGGGTTCTATAAACAGGACCAAACCCTGGATGCCCACTCCTTGCGTCGTCCGGACGGCTATTACGGGCTGTCAAAGTCCTACGGCGAAGACATGGCCACCTTCTACTTCGATCGCTATGGCATCGAGACCGTCAGCATCCGCATCGGCTCCTCATTTCCCGAGCCGCAGAACCGCCGGATGATGAGCACCTGGCTGAGCTTTGCCGACCTCACGCAGTTGATCGAACGCTCGTTGTACACCCCAAATGTCGGCCACACCGTGGTCTATGGCGCCTCAAACAACCTCAACGTGTGGTGGGACAACCGTTTTGCGGCCCACCTGGCTTTTGAGCCCAAGGACACCTCTGAAGTATTCCGCGACAAGATCGACGCCCAACCAATGCCTGCGGCCAATGATCCGAGCATGGTTTACCAGGGCGGAGCCTTCGTTGCGGCCGGTCCATTCGGCGACGAGTAAACCGCTGCCCGCGCATCACACTGAATACGGACAAGGATTGAGCCGCCATGACTGCTGAACTGATTCTGGATGCACGCAACGCCACCGGCGAAAGCCCGGTCTGGAGCTCGGCGCAACAAGCACTTTACTGGGTGGATATCCCGGCAAAACGCCTGCACCGCTGGAGCCTCGCCGATGGTAAAAACCAAAGCTGGCAGGCCTCGCAAATGCTCGCGTGCATTGCTCAGGCAGGGAATGGCAGTTGGATCGCCGGCATGGAGAATGGCCTGTTCGCTATCACGCCCCACGCCGATGGCAGCCTCGACAGCCGCCTGCTGGCCAGCGTGACCCACGCCCTGCCAGAGATGCGCTTCAACGACGGCCGCTGCGACCGCCAAGGGCGTTTCTGGGCGGGCACCATGTTGATGAACATGGCCGCAGGGGCACCGGTAGGCGCGATGTATCGCTATGACGCGGGCCAGGAAGGACCGCTCAAGGCGCAACTTGAAGGGCTGACTGTTCCCAACGGCCTGGCGTTCAGCCCGGACGGCAAGACCATGTACCTCTCGGACTCACACCCCGATGTGCAAAAGATCTGGGCTTTCGACTACGACACCGACACCGGCACCCCCCATGGCCGCCGCCTGTTCGTGGACATGACCGAGCATGCTGGCCGCCCCGATGGCGCCGCCGTCGACGCCGATGGTTGCTACTGGATCTGCGGCAACGATGCGGGGTTGGTCCATCGGTTTACCCCTGACGGCAAGCTTGACCGCTCCTTGGCCGTGCCCGTCAAAAAACCCGCCATGTGTGCCTTTGGCGGCGCAGATCTGGACACCCTGTTCGTCACCTCGATCCGTCCTGCGGGTGATCTCAGCGACCAGCCGCTGGCAGGAGGCGTTTTCGCCCTCAGGCCCGGGGTCAAGGGACTGACGGAGCCCGCGTTCAACAACTGACTGCTTTGCCGACACTGCTGATCCAACACCTTGATATAAAAAAAACAATATTTGGAGTGACCCATGGATTTCAAACGCACCCTGCTTATCGCTGCACTGCCACTGGCCTTCTGCCTGTCAGGCATGGCCCAGGCCGAAATCAAAATCAAGTTCGCCGAAGTTCACCCCACCGGCTATCCGCCTGTGGTGGCTGAGCAGGAAATGGGCAAGAAGCTCCAGGCCCAGAGCAACGGCGATATTTCCTTCAAGATGTTTGCCGGTGGCGTACTGGGCTCAGAGAAAGAAGTGGTCGAGCAGCTTCAGTCCGGCGCAATACAAATGACCCGCGTCAGCCTCGGGATCCTCGGGCCGGTCGTACCGGAAACCAATGCGTTCAACCTGCCGTTCGTGTTCCGTGACCAGGCCCACATGCGCAAAATCATCGACGGCGAAATTGGCCAGGAGATGCTGGATAAAATCACCAATTCCGATTTCAACATGGTCGCGCTGGCGTGGATGGATGGCGGCACCCGCAACCTCTACACCAAGAAGCCAGTACGCGAGATGGCTGACCTTAAGGGCATGAAAATTCGCGTCCAGGGCAACCCGGTCTTTATCGATACCATCAACGACATGGGTGGCAATGGCATCGGCATGGCGACCGGCGAAATCTTCAGCGCCTTGCAGACAGGCGTTATCGATGGCGCCGAAAACAACCCCCCTACCTTCCTTGAACACAACCACTATCAGAACGCCAAGTACTTCACCTGGACCGATCACCTGATCCTGCCGGAGCCAATCGTGATCGCCAAATCCACTTGGGCAAAACTGAGCCCGGAGCAACAAGCTCTGGTGCAGAAACTGGCCCGAGAGGCGCAGTTTGAAGAACGTGAGCTGTGGGACAAAAAATCCGCCGAGAGCATCACCAAGCTCAAGGCCGGTGGTGTTGAGTTCATCACCCTCACGCCAGAACAGAAAAAAGCCTTCTACGACGCTACTCAGCCAGTGCGCGACAAATATGGTGCGAACTACAAAGACCTGATTTCCCGTATTGAAGCCGTTCAATAAGTCAGTCCGATAATGCCGCGGTAACGGGCTCCTGCCCGTTCTCCGCCGCAGTGGTGAGCCCCATGAAAAATACCGTGCTGCGCTTTAACGACATGTTGTACCGGGTATGTATCGGGATTGCCGGCCTGTCGGTACTGACCATGACCCTGATCATTCCATGGGGCATTTTTGCCCGCTACGTGCTCGGGACCGGCTCCAGCTGGCCCGAGCCCACCGCCATTTTGTTGATGGTGGTCTTTACCTTTTTCGGGGCCGCCGCCAGTTACCGCGCCGGGGCCCACATGGCCGTGGCGATGGCTGTGGAACGCATGCCCGCACGCATCCGCTCCAAGGTGGCCGTGCTGGTGCAAATACTGATGGTGATCGTCTGCCTGTTCATGACCGTGAAGGGGTTTAAATTGTGCGCGACCACCTGGAATCAATTCATCGGTGAGATGCCATCCGTCAGGGTCGGCATCTCCTATTTACCGATCCCTATAGGCGGTCTGGTCACCCTTTGCTTCGTCCTGGAAAAACTCTTCCTGGGTGACCAAAGCCACCGCCGTGCCGTGCGGTTCGACATCGTAGAAGCCAGCGAAGAGGCCGTATAAATGGACGCTTTCGTACTGTTGGGCAGCTTTATCGCCCTGATCCTTCTCGGCATGCCGGTCGCTTACGCGCTGGGCCTGTCGGCACTGGTCGGCGCCTGGTGGATCGATATCCCGTTTGATGCCCTGATGATTCAGGTGGCTGGCGGGGTCAACAAGTTCTCCCTGCTGGCAATCCCGTTCTTCGTACTGGCGGGGGCGATCATGGCCGAAGGGGGCATGTCGCGCAGGCTGGTGGCCTTCGCCGGGGTGCTGGTGGGTTTCGTACGGGGCGGGCTGTCACTGGTCAACATTGTGGCCTCGACCTTCTTCGGCGCGATTTCCGGCTCATCCGTGGCTGACACGGCGTCTGTAGGATCGGTTCTGATTCCGGAAATGGAGCGCGCTGGCTACCCCCGCGAGTTCTCCACGGCAGTCACTGTCAGCGGCTCGGTACAAGCCCTGCTCACCCCCCCGAGCCATAACTCGGTGCTGTACTCGCTGGCTGCTGGCGGCACGGTATCGATCGCTTCGCTGTTCATGGCCGGCATCATGCCAGGGCTGCTGCTCAGCGCTGTGATGATGGGCCTGTGCATGATCTTTGCGCGCAAGCGCAACTACCCCAAAGGTGAAGTGATCCCGCTGCGCAAGGCACTGAAGATCGCGGGTGAAGCGATGTGGGGGCTGATGGCCATGGTCATCATCCTCGGCGGTATCCTGACCGGCATCTTCACCGCTACCGAGTCGGCTGCGGTTGCGGTGGTCTGGTCGTTCTTTGTCACCATGTTTATTTACCGCGATTACAAATGGCGCGACCTGCCCAAGTTGATGCACCGGGCGGTACGCACCATTTCCATCGTGATGATCCTGATCGGTTTTGCCGCCAGCTTCGGTTACATCCTGACGCTGATGGAAATCCCGATGAAGATCACCACAGCGTTCCTGACGCTGTCGGATAACCGTTACGTGATCCTGATGTGCATCAACGTGATGTTGCTGCTGCTGGGCACCGTGATGGACATGGCGCCACTGATTCTGATCCTGACGCCGATCCTGTTGCCCGTGATCATCGGTATCGGCGTCGATCCGGTGCATTTCGGCATGATCATGCTGGTCAATCTGGGGATAGGACTGATCACACCGCCGGTTGGCGCCGTGCTGTTCGTGGGGGCTGCCGTGGGCAAGGTCACCATTGAAAACACTGTTAAAGCCTTGCTGCCGTTCTACGTGGCGCTGTTCATGGTACTGATGCTGGTGACCTATGTTCCGGCCATCTCGCTGTGGTTGCCAAACCTGGTTCTGTAAACCGTCCCCTGCCCGTGGGAGCGGGCTTGCTTGCGATGCAGACGACGCGGTGTAACTGATACACCGCAGCGATCCCATCGCGAGCAAGCCCGCTCCCACAATGCTTATCCAAGAGGCTTTATTTCCAGCCAAGGAGGCTGGTTACTTATGTCTGCTCCTGCTTTGTTCCCCCGCCATATCGCCGTGTTGATTCTGGTCCTGCTGGCCTGCGCATTCGCGGGCAACCATATCGCCGCCCGCATCGCCTTCGACCACGATACGGGCCTGTTACTGGCCATTCTGTGTCGCGCTGGCGTGACCTTGCTGGTGTTGACCGGCCTGGTGCTGTGGCAACGCGAACGCCCCCGATTGACCGCTGCCAACTGGCGCTGGCAATTGCTGCTGGGGCTGCTGATCGCGGCACAAAGCTTTTTTATCTATTCGGCCGTGGCGCGGATTCCCGTGGCACTGGCACTGTTGATTGCCAACGTGGCGCCGATCCTGCTGGTGCTGCTGACCTGGGCGCTGGGCGGTGCAGCCCCGACCCGGCGAGCGGCGCTGCTCATGGGGTTGATCATGTGCGGTCTGGTATTTGCCCTGGACGTACCCGAGCGCCTGTCGAACCAGGGCAGCACCGAAGCGCAATGGCTCGAAGGCATTCTGTTCGGGTTCGCCGCCGCCTCCGTGTTCGCCTGTGCGCTCTGGATTACCGATCATAAACTGTCGAGCCTGCGTGGCACGGTGCGCAGCATGCTGACCATGCTGATTGTGTTTTGCGCAGCGGCCCTGGCCGGGGTCAGCGGCGTGCTGCCCGGCGGCGTGTCGCTGCCCTCCTCGTCCACCGGCTGGACAGCTCTGGCCTGCCTGGTGGCGCTTTATGGGCTAGGGTTCTGCCTGTTGTTTATCTGCATGACGCGCCTGAACATGGCCCGCAACGCACCCGTGATGAACGTTGAGCCAGTGGCAAGCCTGCTGTTCGGCTGGCTGATCCTGGACCAGTTGCTTAGCAGCGGCCAAATCATCGGAGGCCTGATCGTGGTCGCGGGTATCGTGATGCTGACCTGGCGCCGTGCCACCGATTGATCTGTCATTCCCTAACGGTAGAGCCCCATGCCCACAGAAACATTGACCCTTGAAGACGGCCTGACCCGTCTGACTCTGGCACCGCACATAGGCGGCAGCATTCTCGACTGGAGCATCATTGCCAGCGGCCAGCCCTTGTTTCGCCCAAGTGCGGCCGATGCCCTGGACAGCAACTCGGCCAACCAGCTGGCCTGTTATCCACTGGTGCCCTGGTCGAACCGGATAGGCAACGGCGGCTTCGACGGCCCCAGCCACTGGTTCGCCCTGCAGGCCAACAATCCTCCCGGCCCCCTGCCCATTCACGGCAGCGCCTGGCAGCAAGCCTGGAGCGTGACCGAGCACAGCCCGCGCCATGCCTGCCTGCAACTCGACAGCACCACCCCTTTTGCGTACCGCGCCCAGTTGCGCTACACCTTGAGCGACGGCCAACTGCGCATAGACCTGAACGTCACCCATCAGGACGAACGCGCCGCCTGGCACGGGCTGGGGCTGCACCCGTATCTGCCGCGCACCGCCAACACCCGATTGCAGGCCAAGGCCGCTCAGGTCTGGCTGTGTGATGATCAGGGCCTGCCCACGGAGCGTGCGCCCCTGCCGGTGGAATGGGACTTCAACCAGAGCAACGCCTTGCCGCACACCCGGCTCGACAACTGTTTTACCGAATGGGATGGCAACGCGCTGATCAGCCAGCCGGATCTGGGCTATACGCTCGAATGCCAGGCTACAGGCAGCCAGTACTGTCTGGTCTACTGCCCGCCCGGGGAGAAGTATTTCTGCTTCGAGCCCGTCAGCCACCCGGTCAATGCCCATCACCTGCCCGGCCATCCGGGGTTGACGCTATTGCACAAGGGGCAGTCGACCAGCATGAGTGTCAGCTTCAAGCTCAACCCATAGACCCAGGTCAATAGTCCCGCATCAAGGCTCGACTACCATCGCGCCTTTTTGCGAATGACCTGACTATGCGCCTTGCACCGCCCGAACTCCTCGCCCCAGCCGGCACCCTCAAAAACATGCGTTATGCCTTCGCTTATGGGGCCGACGCGGTGTACGCAGGTCAGCCGCGTTACAGCCTGCGGGTACGCAATAACGAATTCGACCACGCCAATCTGGCCATTGGCATCGCCGAAGCCCAGGCACAGGGCAAACGTTTTTATGTGGTGGTCAATATTGCCCCGCACAACGCCAAGCTGCGCACCTTCCTCAAGGATCTGGAGCCGGTCGTTGCCATGGGCCCGGATGCGCTGATCATGTCTGACCCGGGACTGATCATGCTGGTGCGCAAAAACTTCCCCCACGTACCGATTCATTTGTCGGTACAGGCCAATACGGTTAACTGGGCCAGTGTCGAGTTCTGGCGTCAGCAAGGCTTGAGCCGGATCATCCTGTCCCGCGAGCTGTCACTGGAAGAGATCGAAGAGATTCGCCTGCAAGTGCCGGACATGGAGCTGGAGATTTTCGTCCACGGGGCGTTGTGCATGGCGTACTCGGGGCGCTGCCTGTTGTCCGGTTACATGAACAAGCGTGACGCCAATCAAGGCAGTTGCACCAATGCCTGCCGCTGGAAATACGACACTAAACCGGCCACGGAAAACGAACTGGGCAATATCGTCAAGGTGGTAGAGCCGACCCTGGGGGTGGGAGCGCCCACCGACGACGTGTTCGTGCTGCATGAATCCCAACGCCCGGACGAGCAGATGACCGCGTTCGAAGACGAACACGGTACTTACATCATGAACTCCAAGGATCTGCGCGCCGTGCAGCATGTGGCACGGCTGGCCGGGATGGGCGTGCATTCGCTGAAAATCGAAGGGCGAACCAAGTCGCACTTCTACTGTGCACGGGCAACCCAGGTGTATCGCAAGGCAATTGATGATGCGGTGGCAGGACGTGAGTTTGACCGCAGCCTGATGACGGACCTAGAGTCACTGGCCCAGCGCGGTTACACCGAGGGGTTTTTGCGGCGCCATGTCCACGATGAATATCAAAACTACCTGCAGGGCAGTTCGTTATCGCACCGCCAGCAGTTTGTCGGGGAGTTGACCGGCGAACGGCGCAACGGCCTGGCCGAGGTCAAGGTCAAAAACCGATTTGCCCTGGGTGACCATCTGGAGCTGATGACCCCGCACGGCAATTACCACTTTGATCTCGAACGGTTGCACAACAGCGCGGGCTTGCCGACCCAGGTTGCACCGGGTGACGGCCACACGGTGTACCTGCCGATCCCTGAGCAGGTGGACTTGAAGTACGGGTTGTTGATGCGGGATTTGACGGTGAATGAGGTGATGGAGCGCTCGGCGTGAGCGCTGTGGGAGCGGGCTTGCTCGCGATAGCATCGCCCGGTTTTGTCTGACGATCGAGCCGTCAGCATCGCGAGCAAGCCCGCTCCCACAGACTGGGTGATTGCGATTAATCGCGAAACACTTCATCCAGCAAGTTGTGCATGGCGGTAAACGCACGGCTGGAGGTTTTGGCGTCGTACATCATCTTGCCCGGCACATTGGCATGCGGGTCGGTGAAGGAATGCACCGCGCCGCCATAGCTGGTCAATTGCCAGTCCACGCTCGCCGCATTCATCTCGGCCGCAAAAACCGGTAGCTGTTCGTTTGGCACCAAGGGATCAGAAGCGCCGTGCAACACCAGCACCGAGCCCTTGATGCTCTGTGCATCGATAGGATTTGGGGTGTCGAGGTTGCCGTGGAAGGACACGGCGGCTAGCAGTGGTGCACCACTGCGCGCCAGCTCAAGCGAGCAGCAACCGCCAAAGCAGAAGCCAAAGGTCGCCAGCTTGCTGCTGTCGACCTGGGCCAGGCCCTGATTTTTCAGCGCGTCATACGCTGCCCACATCCGCTTGCGCAACAGGGCGCGGTCATTCTTGAGCGGCATCATTGCAGCGCCCGCCTCGTCGGCATCGCCCGGGCGGATGGCCTGACCGTACAAGTCAGCAATCAGTACCACGTAGCCCTGCTCTGCAACCGACTTGGCAATCTCTTCGGCAGCCGCGCTGATGCCCATCCAGTTGGGCGCCATCAGCAAACCCGGCAAAGGGTCTTCTCGGCTCGGGTCAAACGCGAGGCGGCCTTCGTAAGCTTGGCCGTCGATTTGATAGGCCACTGAACTGACCGTAATTGATTTCATTAAAAACTCCTGAATTCAAAACAAAAAAAACCCGCCGAAGCGGGTTTTTATAGCGCGGTTAGACCGACAACTCTACTAACAATTTGTTAAGCCGACGGACATAAGCCGCAGGGTCTTTCAAGCTGTCACCGGCTGCCAGTGCGGCCTGGTCGAAGAGGATGTGCGACAGGTCACCAAAACGCTCTTCGCTCTGCTCTGCATCGAGTTTCTCGATCAGCGGGTGAGCCGGATTGAACTCAAAGATTGGCTTGGACTCAGGCACTTTCTGACCGCTAGCTTCCAGGATCTGACGCATTTGCATGCCCAGGTCCTGCTCGCCGATGGCCAGAATTGCTGGGGAGTCGGTCAGACGGTGCGATACACGCACTTCGCTAACGCTTTCGCCCAAGGCTGCCTTGATGCGTTCAACCAGACCTTCTTTGGCCTTGGCCACTTCCTCTGCAGCTTTCTTGTCCTCTTCGGAGTCCAGGTTTCCCAGATCGAGGTCGCCACGTGCCACGTCAACAAAGCTCTTGCCGTCGAAATCGCTGAGGTAGCTCATGAGCCACTCGTCGATACGGTCGGTCAGCAGCAGGACTTCGATGCCTTTTTTGCGGAAGACTTCGAGGTGCGGGCTGTTCTTGACCTGTGCGTAAGTTTCGCCGGTCAGGTAGTAAATCTTGTCCTGACCTTCCTTGGCACGTGCCAGGTAGTCGGCCAGAGACACGTTTTGCTCACCATCGTCACCGTGGGTCGAAGCAAAACGCAGCAGGCCGGCGATTTTTTCCTTGTTGGCGAAGTCTTCAGCCGGGCCTTCTTTCATGACCTGGCCGAAGTTTTTCCAGAAGCCCTGGTATTTCTCAGGCTCGTTCTTCGCCAGTTTTTCCAGCATGTCGAGCACACGCTTGGTCAGCGCGGTCTTCATCGAGTCGATGATCGGGTCTTTTTGCAGGATTTCCCGCGACACGTTCAACGACAGGTCGTTGGAGTCGATCACGCCCTTGATAAAGCGCAGGTACAACGGCAGGAACGATTCGGCCTGATCCATGACGAATACGCGCTGTACATAGAGCTTCAGGCCTTTAGGGGCTTCACGCTGGTACAGATCGAATGGAGCACGGGCCGGCACGTAGAGCAGCGAGCTGTATTCCAGCTTGCCTTCAACCTTGTTGTGGCTCCAGGCCAGCGGGTTCTCGTAGTCGTGTGCAATGTGCTTGTAGAACTCCTGGTATTCCTCGTCTTTGACTTCAGTACGAGGACGAGTCCACAGGGCGCTTGCGCGGTTAACGGTTTCCCATTCCAACGCAGGTGCTTCTTCGCCTTCGGCAACGGGTTGCTCTTTAGGCAGCTCGATCGGCAAGGCGATATGGTCGGAGTACTTCTTGATGATGTTGCGCAGGCGCCAGCCGTCAGCGAACTCGGATTCGCCGGACTTCAGGTGCAGAACAATCTTGGTGCCGCGATCGGCTTTTTCGACGGTGGCAACTTCAAAATCGCCTTCGCCCTTGGAGGACCAGTGCACGCCTTCGCTTGCAGGAGTCCCGGCGCGACGGCTGTAGACATCAACCTTGTCGGCGACGATGAAGGCAGAGTAAAAGCCCACGCCGAACTGACCGATCAGGTGCGAGTCTTTCTTCTGGTCGCCTGTCAGGTTTTTCATGAAGTCAGCAGTACCGGATTTCGCAATCGTACCCAGGTGGGTGATCACGTCATCGCGGTTCATACCAATACCGTTGTCTTCGAGAGTGACGGTGTTAGCGTCCTTGTCGAAGCTCACACGGATTTTAAGGTCGGCACCGCCCTCCAGCAGTTCTGGCTTGGACAGTGCTTCAAAACGTAATTTGTCGACAGCATCAGAGGCGTTCGAGATCAATTCGCGAAGGAAGATTTCCTTGTTGGAGTACAGCGAATGGATCATGAGGTGCAGCAGTTGCTTGACCTCGGTCTGGAAGCCCAGGGTTTCTTTTTGAGTTTCCACGCTCATTGTTATCAAACTCCGATTGGATGGCATGAGCCACGCCCTAGTGGGTTGGCGGCGGGATGTCATGAAAGTTGGGGGCTAAGGTTCAAATTTCAAGGCCTGATGGAATGGCATCCGTTTTTTACCAATCGTTTCTGCCCCTGATGCTTTACTTATATATGTCGAAAAGCATGGAACTTAAGCTATCTGCCTATGCTCAAACGCCCCGTAGATCTACTCATAAGGAGAAACACCCCATGCGTAATACTTTTGCTGTTGCCTTGATGCTGGCTGCCACCCTTGGTCTGGCTGCGTGCGACAAGAAGTCCGAAGATAAAGCCCAGGACGCCACTCAGCACGCTGAGCAAGCTCAAGAAAAAATGTCTGAAGCTCAGGACAAAGTGAACGACGCGGCGAAAGAAAACGCCGAAGCTGCCAAAGCTCAGGCCGAGTCCAACAAAGCCGCCGCTGAAGAAGCCGCTCCTGCTACTCCTGCTGCTCCAGTGGCAACTCCAGAAAGCAAGTAATACGGCTTTTTGTGAGGTAAAACAAAGCCCGCCAAGTGCGGGCTTTGTTATGTCTGGCATTAACCTTTGTCGATCGAGCGCCCGAACACACCGCCATAAAAAAAGCCCTGCATCCATAAGATACAGGGCTTTTTTATCTATTCAGATACGCTTTTGGCGAACTGAATAATTACGCGAGTGCTTCTGCACGCTTGCCCAGCAGACGGTCGCAAATAAATGCACCCACCAAGGTCACGAGGCATGGTACCAGCCACGCCAAACCCTGGTCGCTGAATGGCATATTCGCCAGTTGGCTCGGAATCCAGCCAGCCAGGCCCGCCCCTTTGAGCGCATCGATCGAACCGAAGATGAACGATACCAGCATGACCGGACCCACGATCCGCGCCTGGGCATGCCACAGGCCTTTGCAGAAGCTCAACGCCACCAGCACGATGCACGGCGGGTAAATCGCCGTCAGCAGCGGGATGGAGAAGGCGATCAACTGCGTCAGACCAAGGTTCGACACGGCCAGCGAGAACACCGCAAGGATAATCACCAGCGTCTTGTAAGACAGAGGCAAGACCGTGCTGAAGTATTCAGCGCAGGCACATGTCAGGCCCACGGCCGTTACCAGGCATGCCAGGGCAATCAATACAGCCAGGAAGCCGCTGCCCAGGGAGCCGAACGTGTGCTGTACGTAGGCGTGCAATACTGCCGCGCCATTGGTTGCACCCGCCGCCACTTCGTGGCTGCCCGCACCCAGGCGGAACAGGCTGATATACACCAGCGCAAGGCCAACACCGGCGATCAGACCGGCAATGATTGCGTAACGGGTAATCAGCTTCGGCGACTCAACCCCACGGGAGCGAATGGCATTCACGATCACAATGCCGAAAACCAGTGCACCCAGGGTATCCATGGTCAGGTAACCATTGATGAACCCTTGAGAGAAAGGTGCCGCCACGTACTCTGGAGTCGCAACGCCAACATCACCCGCAGGCAAGGCCACGGCGGCAATGCCGAGAATAGCCAGGGCAATGATTTTCAATGGAGCAAGGAAGCGCCCTACCGTGTCCAGCAGACGGCCTGGATACAGAGAAACGAAGAACACAATCAGGAAGTACACCGAGCTGTACAAGAACAGCGCCATCGGGCTTTCGCCAGTCAACGGCGCCAGACCGACCTCAAAAGAGACGGTGGCGGTACGCGGGGTCGCGAACAGCGGGCCTACAGCCAGATAGGCCACAGCCGCCAGCAAGCCACCCGCGATTTTACCGATCGGGCTGCTCAGTGCGTCCATTCCGCCGCCAACTTTGGCCAGCGCAATCACAGTGACCACCGGCAAACCGACTGCGGTGATCAGGAAGCCCAATGCGGCCATCCAGACATTCGGTCCAGCCTGCAGGCCAACAATTGGCGGGAAAATGATGTTGCCAGCCCCAACGAACAGGGCAAAAGTCATAAACCCAAGTGCCAGGATGTCCTGGCCTTTCAATACTTTCATTACGGAAATACCACACTACTGAATCGGAATTTAGAGGGGAATTTCCCGTGCGGATGTGGGAAATGCTGTCGGTCTGTATAAGTCCGACCCGTCTAGCGCGCGGCTTCCTTTTGGGATGCACACGCAGAAATGCAGAATGGCGGCAAGATTACCGATTTTTTTCCTACAACGCACTGTTAGAGGGCGGACTGTCCGATGAACGAACGCAGTTGTCGCCTGGATGACATCGAAAATTGATTTGGTGTGGTTTTGCAGCGTTGGTGCTGCCGCGATGGGGTAGGCACGAAGGCCACCCGAAGGTGCAATGTTGTTCACTTAAGTGATTTTTGCCTCTGTGGGAGCGGGCTTGCTCGCGATGGTCTTTAACGATGCCCGATATTTACCGAATAAATACGCCGCTCTGAAGCCATCGCGAGCAAGCCCGCTCCCACACTTGAGCAGTGTCGCAGTCAAGCGGGTTTTGTATCTGACAGACGATGGCCCATCAGTTATTTTTTGTCTCTTAGCTCTGGATTGGCGAACTGCGCATTAAACGAAACAAGTGACGACAGCTTCTCGAATAATGGAACGGGCTCGAACTTTCCACTTTCCCTTCCCTGTTCAATAGCCGCGACAATTTTGTCAGGTGATATATCTGTCGCTCCATGATAATAAATCTCACCCGCCCTGCCGCTCACTACAACTTCATCCAGTTCAGGCACAAGGCTTTCGTATTGTTCAGGGTTCGAGGTACTGACATACGCATCTTCGTGATAGTCCATTGGTGTTCTTCTGGCACCGTCCCGCGAGTCTTTTCCTTCATTGATATCTTTCAAACCAGACTCATACCGTGAGAAGACGCCCATCGTGCTAGTGGCCTTATCAACTGCCAGGATGTTGAGCGATACACGGTAACCATGCTCTTTGCACGCTTTGGCTGCGGCCAGCACTTCATGATTTCTACTATTGATGGATTTCTGGATGACCATGTTGAGCCTGTTTTCGAGCCCATGCTTTTGCAGACCCTCCTCCAGATAACGCGCTATCTCCTTGCTGCCGGGCACAGTGCCAGGGTAACCCTCCCGTGCCGCCTCAGTGTAGCCAGGGACAAAACGCTTCAGATCATCGTAATCGACGATCACACAGTTACCTTTGAACTGTGCTGAAATACTGTTTATCGCCGTTGATTTTCCAGCGCCCATTTGGCCGGTAACAATATGGGAAGCAGGATTTTTTTGTGAAGTTGCAGCAGCCGCTAATTCTTTTATAACGGCCTGCAATAGTTTGAGTTTTTCCTCACTGCCCAATGACCCTACTTGCCTGGGATCTGAAGAAACTAGAATGTGTCGAAGCTCATGAAAACTGGCGGACCTTTGCACGCTGGCCAGACCTGGAGAAATACCCTTCATTGTTTAACTTCCACTGGTTGAGAAGTTAATATTTTCATTCTGCACAAATAACCAGTCAAGAAACGGGCATCTCCAATATACATTTGGATATGTCAGTAACATCCTCTCGTATAAGGTTTATTTCGAAGGTAAACCTAGAGGGCAGTGCCCAACTTTCCAGTTAATTTCTTCGACGTGTAACGCCTATATATTTGTTTAGTACCGAAACACCAAACGCACAAAGGCCACCCGAAGGTGGCCTTTGTCTGGTGTAGCTATCAGATAAGCGCGTGGCTTATTTGATTGCCCAGCCAGTCAGCTCGGACAGAGCCTTGCCGATGTCTGCCAGCGAACGCACGGTTTTAACGCCTGCGTCTTCCAGAGCAGCAAACTTCTCGTCTGCAGTGCCCTTGCCGCCAGAGATGATTGCGCCAGCATGGCCCATGCGCTTGCCAGCAGGGGCAGTCACACCAGCGATGTAGGAAACAACTGGCTTGGTCACGTGTGCCTTGATGTAGGCAGCCGCTTCTTCTTCAGCCGAACCGCCGATCTCACCGATCATTACGATCGCTTCGGTCTTCGGGTCTTCCTGGAACAGCTTCAGGATGTCGATGAAGTTGGAACCAGGGATCGGGTCACCACCGATGCCTACGCAAGTCGACTGACCGAAACCGGCGTCAGTAGTTTGCTTGACCGCTTCGTAAGTCAGGGTGCCGGAACGCGACACGATGCCTACTTTGCCTGGCAAGTGAATGTGACCTGGCATGATGCCGATCTTGCATTCGCCTGGAGTGATAACGCCTGGGCAGTTAGGGCCGATCAGGGTAACACCCAGCTCGTCGCACTTAACCTTAGCGTCCAGCATGTCCAGGGTAGGAATGCCTTCAGTGATGCAAACGATCAGCTTGATGCCGCCGAACGCTGCTTCAAGGATGGAGTCCTTGCAGAAAGGAGCCGGTACGTAGATAACGCTGGCAGTTGCGCCAGTGGCAGCTACAGCTTCTTTCACGGTGTTGAAAACAGGCAGGTCCAGGTGAGTGGTGCCGCCTTTGCCCGGAGTAACGCCACCGACCATCTTGGTGCCGTATTCGATGGCTTGCTGGGTGTGGAAACTACCCTGCGAACCAGTGATGCCTTGGCAGATAACTTTGGTGTCTTTATTGATCAGGACGCTCATTACTTGCCCTCCGCAGCTTTAACAACTTGTTGAGCAGCGTCGGTCAAGCTGGTAGCAGCGATGATGTTCAAGCCGCTTTCTGCCAGTACTTTAGCGCCCAGTTCAGCGTTGTTGCCTTCAAGGCGAACAACCACCGGGATTTTCACGCCGACTTCTTTCACTGCACCGATGATGCCTTCGGCAATCATGTCGCAACGAACGATGCCGCCGAAGATGTTGACCAGTACTGCAGCGACATTGCTGTCGGACAGGATGATCTTGAACGCTTCGGTAACGCGTTCTTTGGTAGCACCGCCGCCAACGTCGAGGAAGTTGGCTGGCTTGCCGCCATGCAGGTTAACGATGTCCATGGTGCCCATCGCCAGACCAGCGCCGTTTACCATGCAGCCGATGTTGCCTTCCAGTGCTACGTAGTTCAGTTCGAACTTGGCAGCGTGCGCTTCGCGCGGATCGTCTTGCGACGGATCGTGGAAAGTTTTCAGCTTGGCCTGACGGTACATGGCGTTTGCGTCGATGTTGATTTTTGCATCGAGGCAGTGCAGATCGCCGTCAGTCTTGATAACCAGCGGGTTCACTTCCAGCAGAGCCAGGTCGTGATCCTTGAACAGTTTGGCCAGACCTACGAAGATCTTGGCGAACTGAGTGACTTGCTTGCCTTCCAGACCCAGCTGGAAAGCCAACTCGCGACCCTGGAATGGCTGAGCGCCAACCAGTGGATCGATAGTAGCTTTCAGAATTTTTTCTGGAGTGTCGTGAGCGATCTTCTCGATGTCCACGCCACCTTCGGTGGAAGCCATGAACACGATACGACGGCTGGAACGGTCAACGACAGCGCCCAGGTACAGCTCTTTAGCGATATCAGTGCACGATTCAACCAGGATCTTGGTGACCGGCTGACCATTGGCATCAGTCTGGTAAGTCACCAGACGCTTGCCCAACCACTGTTGTGCGAATGCTTTAGCGTCTTCTTTGCTGCGAACCAGCTTAACGCCGCCCGCTTTACCGCGACCACCTGCGTGAACCTGGGCTTTAACAACCCACTCGGTCCCGCCGATTTTGTCGCAAGCTTCTGCGGCTGCTTCCGGGGTGTCTACTGCATAACCCTTGGATACTGGCAGGCCGTATTCAGCGAACAGCTGCTTACCCTGATACTCGTGAAGATTCATGCTTTTTACCGTCTTCGTTAGGTACTGCGCATTCGGCGCTGCACTTTTATTAGTGCCGCACCACCTGTGACTGCTGCTTGTGCTGCCTGTTCAAGCCCGACATCCGCGTAAGCGGAGTCGGCCCCGAGTAAAACAAGACAAGACTGCGTCCGGCGGAAGTTCCGCGGTGAGGCTTGCTAGCAAGGCTCACGACGGGCAAACCGCCGTGGTTTCTTATTGTCTGGTATTAACGTTTTTTGCGGTTGGCAATGTGGATGGCGCCGCCATTCACTGCCAGTGCTGCTTCGTGCAAGGCTTCAGACAGGGTTGGATGGGAGAAAACCATCATGCCCAGATCTTCAGCGCTGGTGCCGAATTCCATACCGATCGCGCCCTGCTGTACCAGCTCTGCTGCGCTCGGGCCAATCACGTGGACGCCCAGTACGCGGTCAGTTTTGGCATCAGCAATGACTTTAACAAAGCCACCGGTATCGTTTGCTGCCATGGCACGGCCACTGGCTGCGAACGGGAAGGTGCCGACGTTAACTTCAACGCCTTCAGCTTTCAAGGCCTGTTCGGTTTTACCGACCCACGCGATCTCCGGGTGAGTGTAAATAACCGATGGAATCAGGTCGTAGTTCATCTCGGTCTTGTGACCTTTGATGCGCTCAACAACCATGATGCCTTCTTCCGAAGCCTTGTGAGCCAGCATCATGCCACGTACCACGTCACCAATGGCGAATACGCCCGGTACGCTGGTCGCGCAATGATCGTCAACAAACACGAAACCGCGCTCGTCGATGGTCACGCCGCTGTCAGCTGCCAACAGCTCGGTAGTCACCGGACGGCGACCAACGGCTACGATCAGCTTGTCAAACGTGATGGTCTGTTCGCCGTTGGCGTCGGTGTAGGTCACAACGACTTCTTCGCCGTTAACCTTGGAACCGGTAACGCGAGCGCCCAGCTTGATGTCCAGACCTTGTTTGGTCAGGGTTTTGTAGGCTTCTTTGGATACGGCAGCGTCTGCAGCCATCAGGAACGTGTCCAGGGCTTCCAGGACAGTTACTTCAGCACCCAGACGGGACCATACCGAACCCAGTTCCAGACCGATAACGCCAGCGCCGATAACGCCCAGACGCTTGGGTACGGACTGGAATTCCAGTGCGCCGGTCGAATCAACGATGACGTTGTTATCAACTGGAGCAGGTGGAATGTCGATTGGGCGCGAGCCCGAAGCCAGAATCACGTTCTCGGCTTCGATGATTTCGACGGTGCCGTCTGGCTTGGTCAGTTCAACTCGCTTGCCGGCCAGCAGTTTGCCGTGGCCTTGCAGGGAAGTAACGCCGTTAGCCTTGAACAGGGTCGCAACGCCGGAAGTCAGACCTTTAACGATGTTGGCTTTACGGCCAACCATCGCAGCAACGTCCATCTTCACTTCACCGGTGGTGATGCCGTGGATAGCAAATGCATCCTTGGCTTCGTGATACTTCCAGGAGCTGTCCAGCAGCGCCTTGGATGGAATGCAGCCAACGTTCAGGCAAGTGCCGCCCAGCGCCAGTTTGCCTTCCTTGTCGGTGTATTTTTCGATGCAAGCAGTCGAAAGGCCCAGTTGAGCAGCCTTGATGGCAGCAACGTAGCCACCAGGGCCCGCACCAATCACTACAACGTCAAATTTCTGAGACATGTAAAAAAGTCCTCTTTAGCTACAAGCTTCAAGCTGCAAGCTACAAGGCCAAACCACAATTGCTTGCAGCTTCACACTTGCAGCTCATAGCTGTTTCCTATGATACGAGCCTCAAGCCGGTTGCTTTAACGCGCGGCCTGAAACTCGCAGCTGCTTCTATCAGATATCCAGCAGCAGGCGAGCTGGGTCTTCCAGCAGGTTTTTGATTGCTACCAGGAAACTTACAGCTTCTTTGCCGTCGATCAAGCGGTGATCGTAAGACAGAGCCAAATACATCATCGGGCGGATTACGACCTGACCGTTGATTGCCATTGGACGCTGAAGGATGTTGTGCATGCCCAGGATCGCGGCTTGCGGCGGGTTAACGATCGGGGTCGACATCATCGAACCGAAAGTACCACCGTTAGTGATAGTGAACGTACCACCGGTCATTTCGTCGATGGACAGTTTGCCGTCACGGGCTTTTTTACCGTAAGCAGCGATGCCGCCTTCGATTTCAGCCAGGCTCATCAGTTCGGCGTTACGCAGAACCGGAACCACCAGACCACGGTCGCTAGAAACAGCAACACCGATGTCGGCGAAGCCGTGGTAAACAATGTCGGAACCGTCGATCGAAGCGTTAACTGCCGGGAAGCGTTTCAGCGCTTCGGTAGCAGCCTTGACGAAGAACGACATGAAGCCCAGACGTACGCCGTTGTGCGACTTCTCGAACAGGTCCTTGTACTTCGAACGCAATGCCATGATTTCAGTCATGTCCACTTCGTTGAAAGTGGTCAGCATCGCCATGTTCGATTGAGCTTCAACCAGACGCTTGGCCACAGTGGCACGAACGCGGGTCATCGGAACGCGTTTTTCTACGCGGTCGCCAGCAGCGAATACCGGAGCAGCAGCGGCAGGAGCAGCAGCCTTGGCAGGCGCAGCAGCAGGAGCAGCCTTTTTAGCAGCAACAGCGGCAACGACGTCTTCCTTGGTCACACGACCGCCTTTGCCTGTACCGGCAACGGAAGCGATGTTGATACCGTTTTCTTCAGCGATCTTGCGAGCAGCAGGAGCTGCAACCGGATCGTCTTCGCCTTCGCCAGCTGGAGCAGCAGCCTGAGCGGCCGGTGCAGCAGCGGCTGGGGCAGCAGCAACGCCGCCTTCAACGATGGAGCCCAGAACTTCATCGGAAAGAACGGTGTCGCCTTCGTTCTTGACGATAGCGCCCAGAACGCCGTCAGCTGTAGCCAGTACTTCCAGCACAACCTTGTCGGTTTCGATATCAACAATCAAGTCGTCGCGCTTTACAGCGTCGCCCGGTTGTTTGTGCCAGGTGGCAACGGTGCCATCGGCAACCGATTCCGGAAATGTTGGGGCTTTGATCTCGATAGCCATGTTCTTTGGTTCCTTAAATTCGGTTTCAGTGCGCGAAGGCGTTAAACAGTGAACGCGTCTTGCAACAGTTTTGCCTGTTGCTCAGCGTGCATCGATGCGTAACCACAAGCAGGTGCAGCAGAAGCGTCACGGCCCGCGTACTCAAGTACGAGAGATTTGTCGTGACCGCTGATGATGCGGCGCATGTGGTGCTGGCTGCAGTACCAGGCACCCTGGTTCATCGGCTCTTCCTGACACCAGACAATATGTTTGGCGTTTTTGTACGGAGCCAGGACTTCAATCAAGTCGTCCTCAGGGAACGGGTACAGCTGCTCAAGACGCACGATGGCGATGTCATCACGACCTTCGGCACGGCGTTTTTCCAGCAGGTCGTAGTAGACCTTGCCGCTACACAGCACGATGCGACCGACTTTCGCCGGGTCTTGTGCATCGATTTCTGGAATAACGGTCTGGAACGAACCTTCGGCCAGATCTTCCAGGGTCGAGATTGCCAATTTGTGACGCAGCAACGACTTCGGTGTCAGGACGATCAGCGGCTTGCGCAGCGGACGGATGACCTGACGACGCAGCAGGTGATAAATCTGCGCTGGAGTCGTCGGCACGCACACCTGAATGTTGTGCTCGGCGCACAGCTGCAGGTAACGCTCAAGACGTGCGGAGGAGTGCTCCGGGCCCTGACCTTCATAACCGTGTGGCAGCAGCATGGTCAGACCGCACAAACGGCCCCACTTGTGCTCGCCACTGGTGATGAACTGGTCGATTACAACCTGGGCGCCGTTGGCGAAGTCGCCGAACTGGGCTTCCCAGATCACCAACGCGTTAGGCGTGGTGGTCGAGTAACCATATTCGAAGGCCAACACGGCTTCTTCGGACAGCAACGAGTCGTACAGGTCAAAGCGTGGCTGACCTTCAAACAGGTGCTTCAGAGGAATGTAGGTGCCAGCATCTTTCTGGTTGTGCAACACGGCGTGACGGTGCGAGAACGTACCGCGGCCAATGTCCTGACCCGTCATGCGAATCGGGTGACCTTCGAACTGCAGGGTTGCGTATGCCATTGTTTCGGCATAACCCCAGTTGATAGGCAGGCCGCCGGCTTGCATTTTTTGACGATCTTCGTAGATCTTCGCAACCTGACGCTGAACCACGAAGCCTTCCGGAATTTCCAGCAGCTTGGCAGACAGCTCTTGCAGGGTCTTGAGATCGAAGCGCGTGTCGTGACGTGCAGTCCAGGCGTGACCCAGGTATGGGCGCCAGTCTACGAACAGCTCTTTGTTTGGCTCTTTGACCAGACTTTTCACAACATGCAGACCGTTGTCCAGCGCGTTGCGGTATTCGTCGATCTTGGCCTGAACGCGTTCTGCGTCTACCACTTTTTCTTGCGTCAGACGTTCGGCATACAGTTCACGGGTAGTGCGCTGTTTGGCGATCTGCTGATACATCAGCGGCTGAGTACCGTTTGGCTCGTCGGCCTCGTTGTGACCGCGACGGCGGTAGCAGAACAGGTCGATCACGACATCACGCTTGAACTGCATGCGATAGTCGATAGCCAGCTGGGTTACGAACAGAACGGCTTCCGGATCATCACCATTTACATGGAGGATCGGTGCCTGGATCATTTTCGCAACGTCCGTGCAGTACTCGGTGGAGCGCGAGTCTTCCGGATTGCTGATGGTGAAACCCACCTGGTTGTTGATGACCAGATGAATGGTGCCGCCCGTCTTGAAGCCGCGAGTTTGCGACATCTGGAAGGTTTCCATGACCACGCCCTGACCTGCGAACGCAGCATCACCGTGGATGGAAATTGGCAGTACCTTTTCGCCGGTGCTGTCGTTACGACGGTCCTGGCGAGCACGTACGGACCCTTCAACCACTGGAGAAACGATTTCCAGGTGGGAGGGGTTAAACGCCATTGCCAGATGGACTTCACCACCACCGGTCATGACGTTGGAGGAGAAGCCCTGGTGATATTTAACGTCACCGGAACCCAACTCGATCTTTTTCTTGCCTTCGAACTCGTCGAACAACTCGCGCGGGTTTTTACCGAAGGTGTTCACCAATACGTTCAGACGGCCACGGTGGGCCATGCCGATAACGATTTCTTTGGTGCCGTAGTTGCCCGAACGCTGGATCAGCTCGTCCAGCAAAGGAATCAGGCTCTCGCCGCCTTCCAGGCCGAAACGCTTGGTGCCCGGGTATTTGGTACCCAGGTACTTCTCCAGACCTTCAGCTGCAGTAACACGCTCAAGCAGATGGCCTTTGACTTCAGCCGAATACGTCGGGCGGCCGCGTACGCTTTCGAGGCGCTGCTCAAACCAGTGGCGCTGCTCGGAATCGACGATGTGCGTGAACTCTGCGCCAATGGTGCGGCAATATGTCTGCTGCAACGCTTCGAGAATTTCGCGTAGGCTCGCTTCCTCTTTGCCGATGTACAGGTCGCCGGCACGGAAGGTCGTATCAAGATCGGCATTGGTCAAGCCGTAATGATTGATCGACAGGTCTGCAGGTGCAGGACGCTGCCACAGCCCCAGCGGATCAAGCTGGGCTGCCTGGTGGCCGCGCATCCGATAGGCCTGGATCAATCGCAGCACTTCAACCTGCTTCTTCTCGTGCTCACTGCTCACGCTCCCGGCGGAAACCGGTTGGGCGCGGCGCTGGTTCTTTGCCAGCAGCACGAAATGATCGCGGATTGTGGAGTGCGAAACATCGTTGGCAGAGTTGCCGTCAGTAGGCAACGTCTGAAATTTGGTGCGCCATTCTTCTGGCACAGCGTTAGGGTCGTGCAGGTAGAGCTCATAGAGCTCTTCCACATAGGCAGCGTTACCACCTGAAAGATAGCCGCTGTTCCACATGCGCTGCATCACGCTTTCTTGCATGCTTGGTCACCCTCGGTTAGGGGACACCATCGACGAGAACACCAGAGCATGCTTGAGAAAGTCCGAATACAGCGACTAAAACAAGCCACTTAGGATCACGCTGATAGTCCGGGTACCAGCCCGGATGCCCCTGCTGGTCTCATTTCTTCAAAATAAGAGCCGCAGCTTTTGAGCTGTTGCTCAGGTTAAAACTACGGCGCCGGTTGAAGCCTGCGCCGCAGCATTTACGGTTACAGCGGTCCTACGGTACAGCTTTGGATCACACGCCGCTTTGCAGCAGCATGCTACGCACGTGACCGATGGCCTTAGTCGGGTTCAAGCCCTTCGGACACACGTTTACGCAGTTCATGATCCCGCGGCAGCGGAATACGCTGAACGGGTCATCCAGTGAAGCCAGACGCTCGCTGGTCTTGGTGTCACGGCTGTCAGCCAGGAAACGATAGGCTTGCAACAGTGCAGCAGGGCCCAGGAACTTGTCCGGGTTCCACCAGAAGGACGGGCACGAGGTGGAGCAGCAAGCGCACAGGATGCACTCGTACAGACCGTCGAGCTTTTCACGTTCTTCAGGCGATTGCAGACGCTCAATGGCCGGAGCCGGAGTATCGTTCTGCAGGAACGGCTTAACTTTCTCGTATTGCTTGTAGAAGATGCTCATATCGACGACCAGGTCACGGATAACCGGCAAACCTGGCAATGGACGAACAATCAGCTTGTTGCCTTTAACGACAGCGGACAGCGGCGTTACACACGCCAAAGCATTTTTGCCGTTGATGTTCATGCCGTCGGAGCCACAAACGCCCTCACGGCAAGAGCGACGATAGGAGAAACCTTCGTCCTGCTCTTTAACCAGCGCCAGCACGTCCAGCACCATCAGGTCTTTACCGTTGGTATTGACCTCGAATTCCTGCATGAACGGAGCAGAGTCCTGATCAGGGTTGTAACGATAAACACTGACTTTCAACATATCGGCCACCCTTAGTAAGTCCGAATCATGGGTTCAAAGGTCGGGACGGTTTTTGGCGAGAAGTTTACAGCTCGCTTGGCAACGCGCTTTTCACCCGGGAAGTACAGGGTGTGGCACAGCCAGTTAACGTCGTCACGATCTTCGAAATCTTCACGGGCGTGGGCACCGCGCGATTCTTTACGAACTTCAGCAGCGATTGCAGTCGCTTCAGCCACTTCGAGCAGGTTTTGCAGCTCAAGGGCTTCGATACGAGCAGTGTTGAACGCCTGGCTCTTATCGTTGATTTTCACGTTGGCAATGCGCTTGCGCAGATCAGCCAGCTGGGCAATACCCTTCTGCATGTATTCGCCAGTACGGAATACACCGAAGTAGTTCTGCATGCAGCTTTGCAGCTCTTTACGCAGGGTAGCTACGTCTTCGCCATCATTACGCGAGTTCAGGCCATCCAGACGTGCCAGGGCAGCATCGATGTCGGACTGGCGAGGACGGGCGTAATCAACGCCTTCTTTCAGGGTTTGTTCAAGGAACAGGCCTGCAGCGCGACCGAATACCACCAGATCGAGCAACGAGTTGCCGCCCAGACGGTTGGCACCGTGTACCGATACGCAGGCCACTTCACCCACTGCGAACAAGCCCGGGATGATCTGGTCAACGCCGTCGGCGTCCTGAGTGATCGCCTGGCCATGAATGTTGGTGGCTACGCCGCCCATCATATAGTGGCAAGTAGGCACTACCGGAATCGGCGCTACGGCAGGGTCGACGTGAGCGAAAGTCTTGGACAGTTCCATGATGCCTGGCAGACGGCTGTGCAGAACTTCTTCACCCAAGTGATCGAGTTTCAGCATTACGTGGTCGCCATCAGGACCGCAACCGTTGCCCGCGATGATTTCTTTAACCATCGAGCGAGCGACTACGTCACGACCAGCAAGGTCTTTGGCGTTCGGAGCATAACGCTCCATGAAACGCTCGCCGTGCTTGTTGATCAGGTATCCACCTTCTCCACGGCAACCTTCTGTAACCAGTACACCGGCGCCGGCAATACCGGTTGGGTGGAACTGCCACATTTCGATGTCCTGTACCGGCACGCCAGCACGCAGCGCCATGCCAATACCGTCACCGGTGTTGATCAGGGCGTTGGTAGTCGAAGAGTAGATACGACCTGCACCGCCAGTCGCCAATACAGTAGCGTTAGCGCGAACGTACGAAGTTTCACCGGTTTCGATGCAGATAACGATCATGCCGACAAAGTCGCCAGCTTCGTTCTTAACCAGATCGACACCGTAGTATTCGTTCAGGAATACAGTGCCGGCCTTCAGGTTGGCTTGGTACAGGGTGTGCAACAGCGCGTGACCGGTACGGTCGGCTGCGGCGCACGTACGGGCAGCCTGGCCGCCTTTACCGAAGTCCTTGGACTGACCGCCGAACGGACGCTGGTAGATGCGGCCCTGTTCGGTACGGGAGAACGGCATACCCATGTGTTCAAGTTCGTATACGGCTTCTGGGCCTACGGAACACATGTATTCGATAGCGTCTTGGTCACCGATGTAGTCGGAACCCTTGACGGTATCGTACATGTGCCAGCGCCAGTCATCGTTCGGATCTGCAGAGGCGATCGCGCAGGTAATACCGCCCTGAGCCGATACGGTGTGCGAACGAGTCGGGAAAACCTTGGTGATTACGGCAGTCTTGTGACCACCTTGTGCCAGCTGCAGAGCAGCGCGCATGCCAGCACCGCCGCCGCCAATAATGATGGCGTCGAACGAAAGTGTATTAACTGTGTTAGCCATGAATCAGATACCCCAAAGAATCTGCACACCCCAGACGAAGTAAGCGAACATTGCAACGCCGCAGACTGCCTGGAAGAGGAAACGTACTGCTGTCGCGGACTTGCCCAGCGCCATTGGCGTCAGGTAGTCGGTCGCGATGGTCCACATGCCTACCCAGGCGTGTGCGCCCAGAGCAACAAGGGCCAGCAGGCTGAAGATACGCATCCAGTTGCTTGCGAACAGCTCATGCCATTGGGCGTAGCCAATGCCAGGGTTCGCAACGAGGTATCCGATCAGGAAAATGAAATAAGCCGCTAGAACAACCGCAGACACACGTTGTGCCATCCAGTCATAGAGGCCCGAACGCGACAGGTTCGTAACGCTGGTTACCATATCCAAACTCCCGCCAGAACAATCATCACCACGGAAATGACGATTACAATTTTCGAGCCCAGTCGGCCGCCTTCAAGCGTCTCACCGATGCCCATGTCCATAATCAAGTGGCGCACACCGGCAACCAGGTGATACAGCAAGGCAGAGAGCAGGCCCCACGCAACGAATTTGGCCAGAGGACTGGTCAAGCATGCCTTCACCTCGGCATAGCCTTCTTCCGAACCCAGGGATTTGCTCAATGCATAAAGCATGATGCCCAGGCCGAGAAAAAGAATAATGCCCGATACACGGTGCAGAAATGACGTAACGCCGGTGATGGGGAGTTTGATGGTCCTTAGGTCTAGGTTTACAGGTCGTTGGCTATTCACGGCTTTTTTCACACTGAAGAGCCCCTAACAATCAGGGCAAGTTTGTTGGGATGCGCACTGGTCAGGTACCCACCACCCGGGAGTGACGACCCCCATCTAAACAGGCCCAAAAGCCCCTGGCGGTCGGCTGCCGAGTATAGACAGTTAGGTCGCTAATGACAACGCAAAGACCTCCCCCTAATAGCGCATTGCGCTCTGGCTATAAAAGGCGTAAACGGCAGGGATATTCGCGAAAAATGACTCCCCAAAGCCTTGTACAGCAAGACTTTAGGCAAATTGACATTCAAATTTATCTCACTATAGTGGTGCGGGCCCTGCGTGGGGGGTCTGTCTGATGATTTCAAGCATAAATAGGAGGCCACATGGCTGACAAAAAAGCGCAGTTGATCATCGAGGGCGCAGCCCCCGTCGAGCTGCCCATTTTAACTGGCACCGTGGGTCCCGATGTAATCGATGTGCGAGGCCTAACGGCTACGGGCCGATTCACATTTGACCCTGGCTTCATGTCGACCGCATCTTGCGAGTCGAAGATCACCTATATTGATGGTGACAACGGTATCCTGCTCCACCGCGGCTACCCGATTGAACAGCTGGCTGAACACTCTGACTACCTTGAGACCGCTTACCTGCTGCTGAACGGCGAACTGCCGACCGCAGAGCAGAAGGCTCAATTTGTCAGCACCGTGAAGAACCACACAATGGTTCACGAGCAGTTGAAGACTTTCTTCAACGGCTTCCGTCGTGACGCCCACCCGATGGCGGTCATGTGCGGTGTAGTCGGCGCCCTCTCGGCCTTCTACCACGACTCCCTGGACATCAATAACCCGCAGCATCGCGAAATTTCCGCGATCCGTCTGGTTGCCAAGATGCCTACCCTGGCGGCGATGGTTTACAAGTACTCCATGGGTCAACCCATGATGTACCCGCGTAACGACCTGACCTACGCCGAAAACTTCCTGCACATGATGTTCAACACGCCGTGCGAGATCAAACCGATCAGCCCGGTACTGGCCAAGGCAATGGATAAGATCTTTATCCTGCACGCTGACCACGAACAGAATGCTTCGACCTCTACCGTGCGCCTGGCGGGCTCTTCGGGTGCCAACCCGTTCGCCTGTATTGCCGCCGGTATCGCCGCACTGTGGGGCCCTGCCCACGGCGGCGCAAACGAAGCGGTGCTGACCATGCTCGACGAAATTGGCGATGTTTCGAACATCGACACGTTCATCGCCAAGGCCAAGGACAAAAACGATCCGTTCAAACTGATGGGCTTTGGTCACCGGGTTTACAAAAACCGCGACCCACGCGCCACCGTGATGAAAAAGACCTGCGACGAAGTGCTTAAGGAACTGGGCATCCAGAACGATCCGCAACTCGAACTGGCCATGCGCCTGGAAGAGATCGCCCTGACCGACCCGTACTTCATCGAGCGCTCGCTGTACCCGAACGTCGACTTCTACTCGGGGATCATCCTCAAGGCAATCGGCATTCCAACCAGCATGTTCACCGTGATCTTCGCCCTGTCGCGTACAGTCGGCTGGATCTCGCACTGGAAAGAAATGCTCTCCAGCCCGTACAAGATTGGCCGTCCGCGCCAGCTGTACACCGGTTACGAGCAGCGTGACCTGACCAACCTGGAAGACCGCAAGTAAGGCATATCCCACGATATAGTCTTAGCTGCAAACAAAACGGCCTCTATATATAGAGGCCGTTTTTGTTTTGTACGCCTATTTTGTAGCAGCTATCGAAGGAATGAGGCAGCTGCTACGCATTTCACGCACTGTCGCTAGGGCGCACAAAAAAAATCCCCCTGCCTCACGGCAGGGGGATTAGGTTACACATTACGTTTACAGCGGATTAGTGATCTACCGCCCCACTCGCCCCCAAACCAGTCTGCGAACGCACAAACTGCGGGAAGAACAACGCACGCTCTTTCTCTGCTGCCTTGGACTTGTCAGTAATAGAGAAGAACCAGATACCCGCGAACGCAATGATCATGGAGAACAGTGCTGGGTACTCGTAAGGGAAGATTGCTTTTTCATGATGCAAGATCTGCACCCAGATGGTTGGGCCCAGGATCATCAAGCCAACCGCGCTGATCAGACCCATCCAGCCGCCAATCATGGCGCCTCGAGTGGTCAGATTCTTCCAGTACATGGAAAGCAGCAATACAGGGAAGTTGCAGCTCGCAGCTATGGAGAACGCCAGGCCCACCATGAATGCGATGTTCTGGCTTTCGAACAGGATACCCAAGCCAATCGCCAGTACCGCCAGGGCAATGGTCGTGATCTTGGAAACGCGAATCTCATCCTTGTCGTTGGCCTTGCCCTTCTTGATCACGCTTGCATAAAGGTCATGAGACACCGCCGAGGCACCGGCCAGGGTCAGACCTGCAACGACCGCCAGGATAGTGGCGAAGGCTACGGCCGAGATAAAGCCCAGGAACATACTGCCGCCAACCGCATCAGCCAGATGCACGGCCGCCATGTTGTTACCACCCAGCAAGGCGCCAGCAGCGTCTTTGAAGGCAGGGTTGGTACTTACCAGAATGATCGCGCCAAAACCGATGATGAACGTCAGGATGTAGAAGTAACCAATGAAGCCAGTTGCGTAGAACACGCTCTTGCGTGCTTCTTTCGCATCGCTCACGGTGAAGAAGCGCATCAAGATATGAGGCAGGCCGGCAGTACCAAACATCAGCGCCAGACCAAGAGAGAAGGCCGAAATCGGATCTTTCACCAGGCCGCCCGGGCTCATGATCGCTTCACCTTTAGGGTGAATTTTCACTGCTTCGGCAAACAACGCATTGAAGTCAAAGTTAACGTGCTTCATTACCATCACGGCCATGAACGTCGCACCCGACAACAACATCACCGCTTTGATGATCTGTACCCACGTGGTTGCCAGCATGCCGCCGAACAACACGTACATGCACATCAGAATACCTACCAGAATCACCGCAACGTGGTAGTCCAGGCCGAACAGCAGCTGGATCAGCTTGCCAGCACCTACCATCTGCGCGATGAGGTAGAACGCCACCACTACCAGCGAACCGCACGCCGACAGCGAGCGGATCTGGGTTTGACCCAAACGGTACGAGGCAACGTCAGCAAAGGTGTACTTGCCCAGGTTACGCAGACGTTCTGCGATCAGGAACAAGATGATAGGCCACCCCACCAGAAAGCCGATCGAATAGATCAGACCATCGTAGCCAGAGGTGTAAACCAGCGCGGAAATACCCAGGAAAGAGGCGGCAGACATATAGTCACCCGCAATCGCCAGGCCGTTCTGGAAGCCAGTGATTTTGCCGCCAGCGGCATAGTAGTCGGCAGCAGACTTGTTACGCTTTGAGGCCCAATATGTAATGCACAGGGTCGCACCAACAAACACGACGAACATGATGATCGCCGAGATATTGAGCGGTTGTTTCTGCACTTCGCCAGTCAGGGCCTCTGCCGCCAAGACCGCTGGTGCAAGGGCTGCAACGCCCAGTGTTGCCAATAGGCGCCCGATCATTGCCCAGCCTCCTTGAGAATTGCATTGTTCAACTCATCGAATTCGCCATTGGCCCGACGCACATAGATACCGGTCAGAACGAAGGCTGAAAGAATCAACCCCACACCAATCGGAATACCCCAGGTAATAGAAGAATCGGGACTCAACTTGGCCCCCATGATGTGTGACCCATAAGCAATCAACAGGATAAAGGCGGCATATAGACCGAGCATGATTGCCGAGAGAATCCAGGCGAACCGCTCTCTTTTTTTAACCAGCTCCTTGAAGCGCGGGCTGTTTTGAATCGAGAGGTAAATGCTGTCGTTCATTATTTTTGTCCTCGCAGCACAGATGAGATGTAACGTTTTCACTATTAGGGCGCCGCACATTCAATTCCAGACGACTTTAGTAGTAGAGCCCAAAATCTGCTGCAGCCCGCGTGTTACCTAGTCTGCAAGGACGGTGCACCTAAGCATCAAACTGTAAAAAAGCAAAAACCGCCTGATGAAAACATCAAGCGGTCTTGTGTGCTGCGAGCTAGACGCTTCGCGATTATTTAGCGGTCCACTCGGCAACACGCTCTGGGTGCTTGGCAACCCACTCTTTGGCCGCAGCTTCAGGCTTAGCCCCCTCTTGAATTGCCAACATTACTTCACCAATTTCATCTTTTGAGTTCCAGGAAAATTTTTCCAGAAACGCGACAACTTCCGGCGCTTTTTTACTCAACTCTTTGCTACCGATGCTATTGACGGTTTCTGCAGCGCCATACACGCCTTTAGGATCCTCTAGAAAACGCAGTTTCCACTTGGCAAACATCCAGTGCGGCACCCAACCCGTGACAGCAATGGGTTCTTTTTTGGCATACGCGCGACCCAACTCCGAAGTCATGGCAGCTCCGGAACTGGCTTGCAACTTGTAGCCGTTCAGATCGTAGTCCTTGATGGCCTCATCGGTTTTGAGCATCACACCCGACCCGGCATCAATGCCGATAATTTTATTTTTAAATTCGTCGCTACCCTTCAAGTCGGCAATGGACTGGGCTTTCACATAATCAGGGACGATGAGGCCAATTTTCGCGTCTTTAAAGTTCGGCCCGTAATCAACGACCTTGTCCTTATTCTTGGCCCAGTACTCGCCATGAGTGACCGGCAACCAGGCAGACAACATGGCGTCCAGCTTGCCCGTAGCAACGCCCTGCCACATGATCCCGGTGGCGACCGGCATCAATTTCACGTCATAACCCAGCTTCTGTTTAATGACCTGCGCCGCCACATGAGTGGTCGCCACGCTGTCGGACCAGCCATCCACATAACCAATATTCAGGGTCGGCTTGCTCTCGGCGCATGCCAACCCTGCACTCATCGCTAGCACCAAGGTTGCTCCCGCGCTCAAAAGGCGTCGCATCTTCATCTTTGATTCCCCACAGTGCCGGGCCCGACGAGTGCCGGACCACATCAACGTGCCTACAAGGCTTACACCCCATAGTCACCTGCACCCGATAATCAACCTCGACTGCTTGCCGTCCTGCTCTGACGACGACCCCCATACAACCAGCAGCGACATTGTGGCCACACCCAATTAGATACCCGCGAAGTTTGTCCAGATGGCTGCCTGAACTTTGCATGTCAAAATTATACGGAGGCGCTGGGCCCGCTCAATTGCAGGTAAGATGCGCGGCTTTGCTCCCATACGGCCTGACCATGTCTGCGACTGCCCGCTTCCCCGTGCTGCCTTATCTCCTTGCCTGCTTACTGGGCGTGTTTGCCATTGCTGGCTTCTGGTATGGCCTTGGCCAACCGGTGATATTGCCCGATGCCGCAACACCGACCCATAAACTGCAATGCGCGTCGTACACGCCGTTCGACAAGGACCAATCGCCGTTCGACCAGCCTTTCGTACCTCGTGCCGAACGCATGGACGCGGACCTGGCATTGCTGGCCACCCGCTTCCAGTGCATTCGAACCTATTCGCAGGCCGGCCTTGAAGGCCTGCCAGATCTTGCACGCAAGCACGGTCTTAAATTGATGATCGGAGCCTGGGTCAGCAGCGATCCGGTTGCCACCGCACAGGAAGTCGACGCCCTGATCGCCTCGGCCAATGCCAACCCGGACGTGGTCAGTTCGGTCATCGTCGGCAACGAAGCCTTGCTGCGCAAAGAAGTCACCGCACCGCAACTGGTCAAACTGATCAACACGGTAAAAAGCCAGATCAAGCAGCCCGTGACTTACGCCGACGTTTGGGAATTTTGGCTACAACACCCTGAAATCGCCCCGGCAGTGGACTTTCTGACCATTCACCTGCTGCCTTATTGGGAGGATGACCCAGCAGGCATTGATCAGGCGGTGAACCATGTCGCACAAATTCGCCAGGTGTTCGGTAACAAGTTTGCCCCCAAAGACATTCTGATCGGCGAGACCGGCTGGCCCAGCGAAGGCCGCCAACGCGAAACCGCCCTGCCTAGCCGGGTCAACGAAGCCAAATTCATTCGCGGTTTTGTCACCCAGGCCGAAGAAAACGGCTGGAAATACAACCTGATCGAAGCGTTCGATCAACCCTGGAAGCGCGGCAGCGAAGGTGCTGTTGGTGGTTACTGGGGCTTGTTTGATGCTGACCGCCAGGACAAAGGCATTCTGGCTGGCCCAGTGTCTAATCTGCCGCACTGGCCTGTCTGGCTGGGGTTGGGCGTACTGGTTTTCTTGAGCACGCTGGTGATGGGCGGGCGCGTTCGCGCGCCACGCTCAGCCTTGCTGCTGCCAGCACTCGGTGCCTTGGCGGGTTGCAGCATCGTGGCTTGGGCCGAGCTGGCCTCTGTCACCAGCCGCTACGCCGGAGAATGGGCCTGGGCTGGCCTGTTGGTTGGCCTGAACCTGATGGTAATGGCCCACGCCGCATTGGCCCTTGGCCAGAAAGAAGGCTGGCGCGAACGCCTGTTTAATTTGCTGGAGCGCCATGCTGGCTGGTGGTTGGCAGCGGCAGGGTTTGCCGGTGCTGTGATGATGCTGGGACTGGTGTTTGAGCCACGCTATCGCAGCTTCCCGAGTGCAGCACTGATACTGCCCGCACTGGTTTACCTGCTGCGCCCTGTACGCGGGCCACGCCGCGAATTCGGCCTGCTGGCACTGATCATCGGCGCGGGCATACCGCTGCAGTTGTACCGTGAAGGCCTGAACAACGAGCAAGCCTGGACATGGGCATTGGTGAGCGTACTGATGGTCATTGCGTTGTGGCGTAGCGTGCGACAAAAAGCGTAACGCCCCACCTTGTGGGAGCCGGGCTTGCCCGCGATTCTGGCGATGCGATCTGTCAGGCAGACCGCGCTGATGCCTTCGCGAGCAGGTTCGCTCTCACTTCACTGCTCCCACATTGCGGCTTCTTACTTCGCTGCACGCACCAGTCGCAACCCGGCGATCACCACGGCAAACACTGCCAGGCTGGCGTTGTAGAGCGCCAGCGCCGGAAAGCCGAATAACAAAGCCAGCACCGCCAGCGCATTGCCGACGCGCCCACGTACACAAAACGCGATAATCGACAGCACCAGCGCAACCCAACCCAGCACCCTGAAATGAATCAACAACCCCAGGTTTGAGCGCAGTTGGCACTCCCAGCGCACCGCCTCAGCAACACACGTCCCGACCCACTGCGGGTCTTCCATCAAGCCGTAACGCAACCCATAACTGGCTGCCAGCCATACAGGCAGGGCGATAAGCAGCAAGATTAACGGCAAACGAGGTCGCATAAATACTCCGATAGACAAAAGCGGCGCTCAGCTTAATCCCCATCCTTGGCTATGCAAGCCTTGCAATCAGATATCTGTTAACTAAAGTCATTCAGCGTGTATCTTGAGTGGCTTTTCGCCTTTTCGGGACTCTTTAGGGTTTTTTAGTGCCGCGGTATGGCACTTCAGCACAAGCCCTGTGGTCATAGCCTGCGAATCTTTTGCGCACCTTCTTAGGGATAGTCTTCATGCTACGTTCTCTGCCCCTCGCTGCCTTACTCGGCGGCCTTATTTTGAGTGCGTCCGCACAAGCGGTCGATGTCGATCCCGCAACTTATGGCTACCCGATCACGAATCCGTTTGAAGCCACGATTGCCACCACTCCGCCGCAAATGCGCCCGCTGCTGCCCGACGAAGAGGACATCAAACAATCGGATTACACCCTCAGCCTGCGCCCCGAGCGCGAATTCACGCTGCCCGCCAACTTTTGGGCCGTGAAAAAGCTGACCTACCGCATGGCCAAACAGGATCACCCGGCACCGCTGATGTTTCTGATTGCCGGCACGGGGGCGGCGTACGACAGCAGCCTCAACGAGTACCTGAAAAAACTCTTCTACCAAGAGGGTTATCACGTAGTGCAGCTGTCATCACCGACCAGCTACGACTTCATGAGTGCGGCTTCGCGCCTGGCCACACCTGGCATTAGCCAGTACGACGCCGAGGACCTGTATCACGTGATGCAAGCCGTACGCGCCCAGCAGGCCAACGTCCCGGTGACCGACTACTACCTGGCTGGTTACAGCCTGGGAGCGCTGGATGCAGCATTCGTCAGCCATCTGGATGAAACCCGCAAGAGCTTCAACTTCAAGAAAGTGTTGATGCTCAATCCCCCGGTCAACCTCTTCACCTCCATCAGCAACCTCGACAAGCTGGTGCAAACAGAGGTTAAGGGCATCAACAACAACACGACGTTCTACGAACTGGTACTGGGCAAGCTGACCCGCTACTTTCAGGACAAAGGCCACGTAGACCTCAATGCAGCCCTGGTCTACGACCTGCAAAATTCCAAGGAGCGCCTGACCAACGAGCAGATGGCGATGCTGATCGGCACCGTATTCCGCTTCTCGTCGGCAGACATCGTATTCACCTCGGACCTGATCAATCGCCGCGGCCTGATTACACCGCCCAATTACCCGATTACCGAAGGCACCAGCCTTACGCCGTTCCTCAAGCGCTCGTTGCAGTGTGATTTCGACTGCTACCTGACTGAGCAGGTGATTCCGATGTGGCGCGCCAAAACCGATGGCGGCAGCCTCCTGCAACTGATTGACCAAGTCAGTCTGTACGCGCTCAAGGATTATCTGAAAGACAGCCCTAAAATTGCCGTCATGCATAACGCCGACGACATTATCCTGGGGCCTGGCGATCTTGGGTTCCTGCGTAAAACCTTCGGTAACCGCCTGACGGTTTACCCGTATGGTGGCCACTGCGGCAATCTCAACTACCGTGTCAACGCTGACGATATGCTGGAGTTCTTCCGTGGCTAAACAATTATTGCTTCTTGCCGCCCTGCTCGGCGCAGGCTTCGCCCAAGCAGATAACAGCAAGGCTCACACGGAGCTCACGCCAGATGTCGACGGCTTCACCCAGCCGTTGAAACTGCTGAACTTCAATCCGGGCCTGGACCAGCGCGAGTTTGAACGCGCTACCATGAACGCATTGAGCATCTATGACCCCCTGGAGCCGCTCAACCGCCGGATTTACCACTTCAACTACCGCTTTGATCAGTGGGTATTCCTGCCTGTGGTCAATGGCTATCGTTACGTCACCCCGAGCTTTCTGCGTACTGGCGTGAGTAACTTTTTCAGCAACCTGGGCGATGTGCCAAACCTGTTCAACAGCCTGCTGCAGCTCAAGGGTCACCGCTCGCTGGAGACCACAGGGCGCTTGCTGTTGAACACCACGCTGGGCGTAGGCGGCCTGTGGGACCCGGCAACAGCCATGGGCCTGCCCCGTCAGAGCGAAGACTTTGGTCAGACCCTGGGCTTTTATGGTGTACCGGGCGGCGCCTATCTGATGCTGCCGATCTTAGGGCCGTCGAACCTGCGTGACACCACCGGCCTTGCCGTCGATTTTGGCGTCAATCAGCAGATCAACTTCCTGAATGTGCCTCACGAAAGTACCCGCCATCCGGAAATCTGGGTACTGGGCGCCATCGATAAGCGCTACAACACCAGCTTCCGCTATGGCCAGTTCGACTCGCCGTTTGAGTACGACAAGCTGCGCTACATCTACACCGAAGCGCGTAAATTGCAGATTGCAGAGTAGCCCTGTATGCAAACCCCGTAGTCGCTGCCGCAGGCTGCGAAGAGTTGCGTAGCAACCCGTTCTCCTGAATGTTGCGTGAAAGGCCCTTGCGGGCTTTATCGCAGCCTTCGGCAGCGGCTATAGATCCGACCGCTTAAACCCGCAAAAACTCTCCCAATGCATCACGCTTGGCCATGGCGTCACGACGTCCAAGCTCGATCAGCTCCCGGCAATAGCCAGCCTCGAACAGCAAATAACTCAGTACCCCTGCGCCACTGGTTTTGGTCGCACCGGGCCCTCTCAGGAACATGCGTAACGCTGCGGGCAGTTCATGTCGATGGCGGGCTGCAATTTCGTCTATGGGCTGGCTCGGCGCGATCACCAACACCTCTACGGGTGACAGGCCAAGGTTGTCGGTTTGTCTGGGCAGCAAGCGGCTGAAGTGGTTCAGGCGCTCCAGCAGTTCGATATCGCTCTCCAGACTGTCGATAAACGTGCTGTTGAGCATATGACCGCCGATTTGCGCCAAGGTCGGCTGTTGAGCGTTGTAGTAACGCAGCTGACCCTCTTGCGTGTCCGGCCCTCGCGGATTGCCGCTTACCCCCACCACAAGCACCCGGTTGGCGCCCAAGTGCAGCGCCGGGCTGATGGGGGCTGATTGGCGCACGGCACCGTCGCCAAAGTACTCTTCGCCAATCTTGATCGGGGCAAACAGCAGCGGAATCGCCGAACTGGCTAACAAATGCTCTACCGTCAACGCCGTGGGCGTACCGATGCGCCGATGCCGCAGCCAGCCCTCGATCGTGCCCTTGCCTTGATAAAAGGTCACCGCCTGGCTGGACGAATAACCGAACGCGGTGACCGCAACTGCCCGCAGGTGCTGCTCGGCAATCGCCTGTTCAATGCCGGGAAAGTTGATTTTGTCCTGGAGCAGATCGCGCAGGGGCGAACTGTTGAGCAGTGCCACCGGGACATGAGAGCCCAGCCCGAGCAGGCTGTGCCCCACGAATCGACTGGCTTGACGCAATACCCCCGGCCAGTCGCTACGCAATACCCGGTGGCTTTCAAAGCCCTGCCAGAAGGCGGTCAGGTGCTCGACCGCACGGGTGAAGTCCATCGCACCGCTGGCCAGGCTCACCGCGTTGATCGCCCCCGCAGAGGTGCCGACGATCACGGGGAACGGGTTCGGCGCACCCGCAGGCAGCAACTCGGCAATCGCTGCCAGCACCCCCACCTGATAGGCCGCCCGCGCTCCACCGCCAGACAGGATCAGGCCCGTGACCGGCTCGACTGTCGTCACTGCGGGCAGGCCGTACAGCGAATGACCTCAGCCGCGCTTGTCGTACAGCTTGGGCTCGCCCGGTGGACGGGTCTTGAAGCGGCGATGGGCCCACAGGTATTGCTCGGGGCACTCACGCACCGCCCGCTCGACCCATTGATTGATTCGCAGGCAATCAGCCTCATCGCTGTCTCCGGGGAAATCCTTCAGGGGAGGATGAATGACCAACTTGTACCCACTGCCATCAGCCAGTCGTTGTTGAGTAAAGGGTACAACCTGAGCTTTGCCCAGTTTGGCAAATTTGCTGGTTGCGGTAACCGTGGCCGCCTCAATGCCGAACAACGGCACAAAGATACTTTGCTTGGCGCCGTAGTCCTGATCGGGTGCATACCAGATGGCCCGGCCGGAGCGCAGCAACTTGAGCATGCCGCGCACGTCATCGCGCTCAACCGCCAGGGAATCGACGTTGTGCCGCTCACGCCCACGACGCTGAATGAAGTCGAACAACGGGTTTTTATGCTCGCGATACATGCCATCAATGGTGTGCTGCTGACCCAGCAGGGCGGCGCCAATCTCCAGGGTGGTGAAGTGGAAGGCCATCAGGATGACGCCCTTGCCCTCCATCTGAGCCTGTTTGAGATGCTCCAGCCCTTCGACATGGGCCAGTTTCGCCAGTCGAGGCTTGGACCACCACCAACTCATGGCCATCTCGAAAAACGCGATACCGGTAGAGGCAAAGTTGTCCTTGAGCAACTGTTTGCGCTCGGCGGCGGTTTTTTCGGGGAAACACAGCTCCAGGTTGCGCGACGCAATGCGTCGGCGATCACCGGCCACCCGGTACATCAACGCACCCAGCCCACGGCCGATACACAGTTGTACTTTATAAGGCAGTTGAACAACCAACCACAGCACGCCCAGCCCCAGCCATAGCAGCCAGAAGCGCGGATGAAAAAAAGCAGCACGAAAACGCGGGCGATCCATTAATGATTCCGGACAGACACAAGGGTCGGGCATTCTACATCGTTCGACCCGGCTTGCGGCTTGCGGGCGTTCTCGTTATAAGTCTCAGCACTTTAAGTGACAAGTCGCGTTAAGCAACCATGAGCCAAACCGAATCGCAAGACCAAGCCCCTGTGTTCCAGTTAAAGGGCAGTATGCTCGCCATTACGGTGCTGGAACTGGCGCACAACGACCTTGAGGCCCTTGACCGTCAACTGGCGGCCAAAGTGGCCCAGGCGCCTAATTTTTTCAGTAACACCCCGCTCGTCCTGGCGCTGGACAAATTGCCCGCCGGCGAAGGGGCTATCGATTTGCCGGGGCTGATGCGCGTGTGCCGTCAGCATGGCCTGCGTACCCTGGCAGTTCGCGCCAACCGTATTGAAGACATCGCAGCGGCCATCGCCATTGACCTGCCCGTCCTTCCGCCTTCAGGGGCTCGTGAACGACCGATTGACCCCGTCGAAGTCGTCGCGCCGAAAAAACCTGAAAAACCGCCTGAGCCGACCATCAAACCAACCAAAATCATCACCAGCCCCGTACGCGGTGGTCAAACAGTGTATGCCGAGGGTTGTGACCTGGTGGTTATAGCCTCTGTAAGCCCGGGCGCGGAACTTATGGCCGATGGCAACATCCATGTTTACGGGCCAATGCGTGGCCGAGCGCTTGCCGGCCATAAAGGCAACACCAAGGCGCGGATTTTCTGTCAGCAACTGAGCGCCGAACTGGTGTCGATTGCAGGCAAGTACAAGGTATCTGAAGACCTGCGAAGAGATCCGCTGTGGGGAACAGGCGTTCAGATCAGTCTGTCAAGTGACATGTTGAACATCACCCGTCTTTAACGGATACTCTCGCCATTTTCCAAGCATCTCAAATTCGTAGAGAAAACAGATTTCACCTTGTAGGCAACCAACACCCAAACAGCGTTTACGCTCTCGGATGATGACCCGCCAAGGCTGTTTGCCTGCAGTCGTTTATAGAGATGTTATTCAGGGGCTAAAAAGTCCTTTTTCCTTAGGGGTGAAACACCTTGGCCAAGATTCTAGTGGTTACATCCGGCAAGGGTGGTGTGGGTAAGACCACCACCAGCGCCGCTATCGGTACCGGCCTCGCTCTGCGCGGCCACAAAACAGTGATCGTCGACTTCGACGTTGGCTTGCGTAACCTCGACCTGATCATGGGTTGCGAGCGCCGCGTGGTGTATGACTTCGTCAACGTGGTCAACGGCGAAGCCAACCTGCAGCAGGCACTGATCAAAGACAAGCGCCTGGAAAACCTCTACGTGCTGGCCGCCAGCCAGACCCGTGACAAGGATGCGCTGACCAAGGAAGGCGTCGAAAAAGTTCTGATGGAACTTAAGGAAACCTTCGAATACGTGGTCTGCGATTCACCGGCTGGCATCGAAACCGGTGCTCACCTGGCCATGTACTTCGCAGACGAAGCGATTGTAGTGACCAACCCGGAAGTATCCTCGGTACGTGACTCCGACCGCATGCTGGGCCTGCTGGCCAGCAAATCGCGCCGCGCCGAACTGAACCAGGACCCTATCAAGGAACACCTGCTTCTGACCCGCTACAACCCGGATCGTGTTTCCAAGGGCGAAATGCTCGGCGTTGAAGACGTCAAGGAAATTCTGGCCGTTGCCCTGCTGGGCGTGATTCCTGAATCCCAAGCGGTATTGAAGGCGTCCAACCAGGGCGTACCCGTGATCCTTGATGATCAGAGCGACGCCGGTCAGGCCTACAGCGATGCGGTTGATCGCCTGCTGGGCAAAACCGTGGAGCACCGATTCCTGGATGTACAGAAGAAGGGATTCTTCGAGCGCCTGTTTGGAGGCAACTAGACAATGAACATTTTTGACTTCTTTCGTACCCGCAAAACGCCATCCACCGCGTCGGTCGCGAAAGAGCGTCTACAGATCATCGTGGCGCACGAGCGTGGCCAACGCAGCACCCCGGACTATCTGCCAGCCCTGCAAAAAGAGCTGGTCGAGGTGATCCGCAAATACGTCAACATCGGGGATGATCAAGTACAGATCGCCCTGGAGAACGAGGGTAGCTGCTCGATTCTGGAACTCAACATCACACTGCCTGATCGTTAATCGATCCGGCTGACACCGCGGCGACTTGGGCGCCTTCCCTGCCGGGAAGGTTCCCTCGTCGCCGTTGGTGTTTGTTAAGAGGCTGTTTTAATGCCGTTGTCCAATATTCACATCATCCACGAGGACGCTGGCGTCCTGGTGGTCAACAAACCCACCCTGTTGCTGTCGGTGCCCGGCCGGGCCGATGACAACAAGGACTGCCTCATCACCCGCCTGCAAGAAAACGGCTACCCCGAAGCGCGCATCGTCCACCGTCTGGACTGGGAAACTTCCGGGATCATTCTGCTGGCCCGTGATGCTGACACTCACCGCGAACTGTCCCGTCAATTTCACGACCGTGAAACCGAAAAGGCCTATACCGCGCTGGCCTGGGGTCAACCCGAGCTCGACAGTGGCAGCATCGACTTGCCCCTGCGTTACGACCCGCCGACCAAGCCCCGGCACGTGGTCGACCACGAGTTTGGCAAAAACGCATTGACCTTCTGGAAGGTGCTGGAGCGTTGCGGCGATTACTGCCGCGTTGAACTGACCCCGATCACCGGCCGGTCGCATCAGTTACGCGTCCATATGCTGTCTATCGGCCACCCGTTGCTCGGTGATGGTCTGTATGCCCACCCGCAGGCTCTGGCCGCCTGGCCACGTTTGTGCTTGCACGCCAGCATGCTGAGCTTCACTCACCCGCAAACGGGCGAACGCCTGCGCTTTGAGTGCCCGGCACCGTTTTAAGCACTGCGCCGCTTTCGTAGCAGCTGCCGAAGGAACGAGGCTGCGTTCGGTGGCGCAGCCGTCGTAAATTCAGGTTTCGCGTCATATCAGGTAAACCGCGCACTCAGGTTTTGCGATTGCTTTGCAATCGAACGCAGCCTCGTTCCTTCGGCAGCTGCTACAGATATTGCACCGCAACAAATCCTGCGATCAATGCGCTAAACTCGCGGCCTTGCTGTCTGGAGTAACTTATGCGCGAAGAGTTGAACCAAGGCCTGATCGACTTTCTGAAGGCCTCCCCTACCCCCTTTCATGCCACTGCCAGTCTTGTTCAGCGCCTGGAGGCTGCCGGTTACCAGCGCCTCGACGAACGCGAAACATGGTTCACCGAAGCCAACGGCCGCTATTACGTCACCCGTAATGATTCCTCTATCGTTGCGTTCAAGCTGGGTCGTCACTCGCCGCTCCAGGGCGGTATCCGCATGGTCGGCGCTCATACAGACAGCCCGTGCCTGCGCGTCAAGCCTCAGCCTGAACTGCAACGTCAGGGCTTTTGGCAACTGGGCGTAGAAGTCTACGGCGGTGCCCTGCTCGCGCCATGGTTTGACCGAGACTTGTCTCTGGCCGGACGCGTGACCTTCCGCCGCGATGGCCAGGTCGAAAGCCAGCTGATCGATTTCAAGGCACCGATTGCGACCATTCCCAATCTGGCGATCCACCTCAATCGCACCGCCAACGAAGGCTGGGCGATTAATCCGCAAACCGAGCTGCCGCCGATTCTGGCCCAGGTCGCAGGCGACGAGCGTGTGGATTTTCGTGCGTTGCTCGCCGACCAACTGGCCCGCGAGCACGGCCTCAATGCCGACGTGGTGCTCGATTACGAGCTGAGTTTCTACGACACCCAAAGTGCTGCGGTCATTGGCCTTAACGGTGACTTCATCGCCGGCGCTCGCCTCGACAACCTGCTGTCGTGCTACGCCGGCCTGCAAGCCCTGCTCACCACCGAGACCGAAGAAACCTGCCTGTTTGTGGCCAACGACCACGAAGAAGTCGGCTCCTGTTCAGCCTGCGGCGCCGATGGCCCGATGCTGGAGCAGATCCTGCAGCGCGTGCTGCCTGAAGGCGACGAGTACGTACGTACGATCCAGAAGTCGTTGTTGGTATCGGCTGACAACGCCCATGGCGTTCATCCCAACTACGCCGACAAGCACGATGCTAACCATGGTCCCAAGCTCAATGCCGGACCGGTGATCAAGGTCAACAGCAATCAACGTTACGCCACCAACAGCGAAACGGCCGGGTTCTTCCGCCACTTGTGCATGGCCGTAGAAGTCCCGGTGCAAAGCTTTGTAGTGCGCAGCGACATGGGCTGCGGCTCAACCATTGGCCCGATCACCGCCAGCCATCTGGGTGTTCGTACCGTGGATATCGGCCTGCCGACGTTCGCCATGCACTCGATCCGCGAACTGGCCGGCAGCCATGACCTCGCGCATCTGGTCAAAGTACTCAGCGCGTTTTACGCCAGTAACCAGTTGCCGTAGACACAACCCCCCTCCTGTGGGAGCGAGCCTGCTCGCGATTGGAGCACCGCAGTTTGACTGCAAGCCCCCGTCGCCTGCATCGCGAGCAGCCTCGTTACCACTGTCGTACAAGCCATCTGCTCGGGCTGATTCATTTTTGATACACATCACCACACATCTGCGCAAACCGACCTAGACTTGGGGCATTGTTTTCTACAGGTCCATAACCATGTTCGAGATGTCTGCGTTCCACTCCATGATGATTCCCATTGTCTGCGGCATGTTGCTGCTGACCATTGGCTTCAACTTTCGCGAACGCAGTAGTGGCGTCGGCGTGCTGATGATCTGGTGCGGCATGCTGCTGATTTTCGGCACTATCGTTTTCAAGATTCTCGCCAAGCTGAACGAATAGGCACCCTGTTTCCCGCGCCCTGAATTCACGATCATTTATTTATAGGTGACAAGAAATGAATGATCGCGGGCCCTAGCGTACACTCGGCCAATTTGCACCCTTCGAGGTTGATCGCCCAGTGTTTCTCCGTCTTTTTGCCTTGCCTTATTTCCTGCTGGTTTGCCTGCTGACGCTGCTGCCCATGACGAGCGCACAGGCCGTTGGCTTGCCGGGCATGCTCGGCAGCTCGGATAAAGCCCAGGCGCAGCCCACCGAGCCGCTGGGCCAATCGCTGGACGAGGTCATCAAAAACCTCGAAAACGATCAGCAGCGCAGCAAGCTGTTGGCTGACCTGAAAAAGCTGCGCGACGCCACCAAAAAAGCCCAGCCTGAAGCCGAGATCGGTGTTCTGGGGCTGATCGGCAGCACCCTGGCAGATCTCGAAAAACAGTTCTCCGGCGCTGACAGCCCGACCTCTCGCTGGACCAAAGAAATCTCCCAAGCCAACGAAGAGCTGTCGGCCCTGATGCTGCCCGCCAGCGAATGGCTGCCGATCATCTTTGGCTTTGCATTAATCATCATGATCTGGAGTTTGTCGGCGGCACTGCTGATTTGGGTCAGCCACCGTGTCCGGGTGCGCTTTGGACTGAGCGAAGAACTGCCTCAACACCCCAAGGCCGTCGACATGCTGCGCTTTGCCCTGCGCAAACTGGGGCCGTGGATGGTGGCGCTAGTGATCACGGTGTACATGAGTTACGCCCTGCCCTCGTCGCTGGGCAAAGACCTGGCGATGGTGCTGGCTTACGCACTGGTTATCGGCACTTGCTTCTCGGCCATTTGCGTCATCCTGTTCTCACTGCTCGATGGCCCCCACCGCCATCGTGCCCTGCATATTTTGCGGCATCAGGCGTTTCGTCCACTGTGGTGGATCGGCAGCTTCGCCGCCTTTGGCGAAGCACTCAGTGACCCACGACTGGTGGCCACCCTCGGTGTACATCTGGCCCATACGGCCGCTACCTTTGCCAATGTGATGGCCGCCCTGTCCACCGGGCTGTTTATCATCCGGTTCCGTCGCCCCATTGCCCACCTGATTCGCAACCAGCCATTGTCGCGGCGCCTGACCCGACGGGCCTTGAGCGACAGCATCGATATCCTGGGGACTTACTGGTTCATACCGGCTCTGATTCTGGTGGGCATTTCTCTGGTCGCGACATTTGTCTCGGCGGGCGATACCAGCACCGCATTGCGCCAATCATTGATCTGCACCGTGCTGGTGGTGTTGTGCATGGTGATCAACGGGCTGGTGCGACGTCACTCGCAAAAACCGCAACGTGGACACAAACGTCATGCCCTGTATTCCGAACGCTTGAAAAGCTTCGTCTATACCCTCGCGCACCTGATTGTGTGGCTGGTATTCATCGAGCTGGGACTGCGGGTCTGGGGCATGTCACTGATCAGCTTCACCGAAGGTGAAGGCCATGAAATCAGCGTCAAACTGTTCAGCCTCGGCGGCACGCTGCTGTTTGCCTGGCTGATCTGGATTCTTTCCGATACGGCCGTGCACCACGCCCTGACCCGCTCGCGCAAAGGCCTGGCCAATGCCCGCGCCCAGACCATGATGCCGCTGATTCGCAACGTGTTGTTTGTGGCGATTTTCATCATTGCGCTGATCGTTGCCCTGGCCAACATGGGCATGAACGTCACCCCCCTGCTGGCGGGTGCCGGTGTGATCGGTCTGGCTATCGGCTTTGGTGCGCAGTCACTGGTCGCCGACCTGATTACCGGCCTGTTCATCATTATTGAAGACTCCCTGGCCATCGACGACTACGTCGATGTCGGCGGACACCTGGGCACCGTTGAAGGGCTGACGATTCGTACGGTGCGCCTGCGGGATATCGACGGCATCGTGCATACCATCCCCTTCAGCGAAATCAAAAGCATCAAGAACTACTCCCGTGAGTTCGGCTACGCCATCTTCCGGGTTGCGATCCCCTACAACATGGACATCGACGATGCGATCAAACTGATGCGTGAGGTCGGACAAAAAATGCGGAACGACCCACTGCAGCGACGCAATATCTGGTCACCGCTGGAGATCCAGGGGGTCGAAAGCTTTGAGTCCGGCAGCGCCATCCTGCGCGCCCGTTTCAAGACCGCGCCTATCAAGCAATGGGAAGTGTCGCGGGCGTTCAACCTGTCCCTCAAGCGGCATCTGGATGAAGCCGGACTTGACCTGGCGACCCCGCGTCTGAGCGTACAAGTCGTGACGGCGGGCAGTGGTATGTTGCAAAAGGACTGATCTTTGATGTTCGCTCACGCCTTGTGGGAGCGAGCCTGCTCGCGATGACATCAGCGCGTTTTACCTGACACACCACGCCGAATGCATCGCGAGCAAGCCCGCTCCCACAGAGTGAGTTGCCTCCAAAAACCAGGGGGAATTCAACGCTCCTGCACATCCACCCCGACATGAATCGCATCATGTCGCCAATACTCAAGGTCACAGTCGATCAGCCGTTCGTGCTGGTCGTAATTGACCCGCGCAATTTGCAAGCCCGGGCTGCCCGTTGAGACCTTGAGCGTGGCCGCCGCCTGCACCGGCAGCGCCGTTGGCACGATTTCGAAACGCACCCGACCGTAATGCAAATCGTAATGCCGGGCATACAGCTCGGTGATCGACTGGGTGAGATCGAGTTCAAGAATGTGTGGGAAATACTGCGGGTTCAGATAGTGCTCGACGTACAGCACCAGCCGCCCGTCAATCCGCCGGGCACGGCAGATCTGGATCACACTGGAGAGCGCCGGCAACTGCAAGCGATCGCATACCGCCGCCGTGGCCGGGAGCAGGCGCGCCGAAATCACGTCGGTGGACGGCACTCGCCCCTGGGCCGTGACCATGGCGTGAAAGTGACTGCGCTGCATTAGGTTGTAGGCCAGGCGTGGTGGCGAAATAAACCAGCCGCGGCGCTCCTCGCGATAGACCATCCCCTGGGCTTCGAGCTGCAACAGCGCTTCGCGCACCGTGACCCGAGTGGTGGCAAACAACTCACTGAGTTTGCGCTCGGCCGGCAACTGACTGCCGCACACCAACAGGCCGTGCTCAATTTGCTCTTGCAGCGTGCGACTGATCGCTGTCACCGCTTTGGGTACACCTTCTCGCATTAACGTTACCTGACTGGACTAGTCCAGCACCAAATGTGGGCAGGCACGGCCTGAAAACACACCAAACCTCGATAGCCGCAGCCTAGTCAGAGCACATGACTGTTGCATGACAGTGTCTGTACCTAGACCCATCAGAAAATGCCACAGCCCTTGCCAATCAAGCCCTGCGCGATGGTCTACGCTTAGCCGAAACGCTCACACAGGCCTGCAATATCACCTGCACATGTAATGCCGACATTAAAGTGTCATCAGTCAGGCTTAAATTGGCTCAGGTATTGCTGACCTAGACCAACCCACCGCAAAAGAGCAATAAAACCCAGCGTTGAAAACGCCCAAGGAGCTTCGGATGAAACGGTTTTTCCTGGCATCACTGTTAGGTTCAAGCATCGCCCTGTGCACATCGGCCATGGCCGCCGATGTTGATTTAAAAGCCCTGGAAGCCGCAGCAAAGGCAGAGGGGACGGTCAACAGTGTCGGCATGCCCGATGACTGGGCCAACTGGAAAGGCACTTGGGCGGATCTGAACAAGCTCTATGGGCTCAAGCACATCGATACCGACATGAGCTCTGCGCAGGAAGTGGCCAAGTTCGCCGCTGAAAAAGACAACGCCAGCGCCGACATCGGTGACGTGGGAGCAGCCTTCGGCCCGATCGCGGTTGCCAAAGGTGTGACCCAACCTTACAAACCGACCACCTGGGACCAGATCCCGGACTGGGCCAAGGACAAGGACGGTAACTGGGCGCTGGCCTACACCGGCACCATTGCATTTATCGTCAACAAAAAGCTGCTGCACGGCTCAGAAGTCCCAACCAAGTGGGCTGATCTGAAATCAGGTAAATACAAGGTTTCCATCGGCGACGTGAGCACCGCGGCGCAAGCCACCAATGGCGTGTTGGCCGCTGCACTGGCCAATGGCGGCAGTGAAAAGAACATCCAGCCTGCCCTGCTGATGTTTGCCGACATCGCCAAGCAAGGCCGCTTGTCATTGGCCAACCCGACCATCGCCACCATGGAAAAAGGTGAAGTGGAAGTGGGCGTGGTCTGGGATTTCAACGGCCTGAGCTACAAAGCCAAAATGGTCAACCCGGATGACTACGTGGTGCTGATTCCATCGGACGGTTCGGTGATCTCGGGTTACACCACCATCATCAACAAATACGCCAAGCACCCGAACGCGGCCAAGCTGACTCGCGAATACATCTTCAGCGATGCAGGGCAAACCAACCTGGCGCGAGGCAATGCACGGCCGATTCGTGCCGAGCACTTGAAGCTGCCTGATGACGTTCAAGCCAAGCTGCTCTCCAATGATCAATACAAAAATGTAACCCCGATCAAGGACGCAGACGCCTGGGAAAAAACCTCCAAGGCCCTGCCGCAGCTGTGGCAGGAAGAAGTCATTATCAATATGCAGTAACCCGCTGAACCAAGACCTGTAGTCGCTGCCGAGGTACGAAGGCTGCGAGCCTTTGATTGCGAAAGGCTCGCAGCCTTCGTACCTCGGCAGCGACTACGCAGTTGGCATGCTACTTCTGTTTGCGGAGTCGCCGGACATGAAACACAACGTTATCCTGGTAGTCCTCGACGGTTTGAATTACGAGGTAGCCCGCCAGGCGATGGGCCATCTGCAAGCCTACGTCGGGGCGGGTCGTGCTGCACTCTACAAGCTCACCTGCGAATTGCCCGCGCTGTCGCGCCCTCTTTACGAATGCATCCTCACGGGTGTGCCGCCCATTGAAAGCGGCATCGTGCACAACAATGTGTCGCGCCTGTCCAACCAGCGCAGCGTGTTCCATTACGCCCGCGACGGTGGCCTGAGTACTGCGGCAGCGGCCTATCACTGGGTCAGCGAACTGTATAACCGCTCGCCCTTTGTGATCGCCCGGGACCGCCATACCGTTGCAGCCGATTTACCCATTCAGCACGGGCACTTCTACTGGAGCGATCACTACCCCGATTCCCATTTGTTCGCCGACGCCGAAAGCCTGCGGGTGGCGCACACACCGAATTTTTTACTGGTTCACCCCATGAACATCGACGACGCCGGGCACAAGCACGGTCTCGACACCCCGCAATACCGCAACAGTGCGCGCTCGGCCGACATCATTCTGGCCGACTACCTGCAAGGCTGGCTGCAGGCCGGTTATCAGGTGCTGGTGACGGCCGATCACGGCATGAACAACGACCGCTCACACAACGGCATGCTGCCCGAAGAGCGTGAAGTCCCCCTGTTTGTACTGGGCGATGCGTTCAGCCTCAACCCGGATGTCACCCCCAAACAAACCGAGTTGTGCGGCACGATCTGCGAGTTGCTGGGTGTGACCCATGACAAACCGTTGTGTCGTGACCTGCTGAGGCCAGCGCCATGAGCCGTGGCAAATGGCTTGCGTTGCTGTGCCTGGTGCCCTTCGCCGTTTTTTTATCGTGTTTCAAATTGCCCCGCTGGTGTGGGTGCTGATCCACAGCGTGCAATCTGAAGAAAGCGGCTGGGGCATGGCCAACTTCATCAAGATCTTCAACTCGAAATTCTACTTGCAAGCCATCCAGCACAGCCTGGAGATCAGTTTCTGGTCCAGTCTGTTCGGCATTGTGATCGCCATCCTGGGCAGTTACTCGTTGCGCAAGGTGGATTCGCGGCTGCGCAATTTCGTCAATGCGTTCGCCAACATGACCAGCAATTTCTCCGGGGTTCCCCTGGCCTTCGCCTTCATCATTCTGCTGGGTTTTAACGGCAGCATTACGATCATGCTCAAACAGGCGGGGATCATTGAGGACTTCAACCTTTACTCAAAAACCGGCCTGATCATCCTGTACACCTACTTCCAGATTCCGCTTGGCGTACTGCTGCTTTACCCCGCCTTTGATGCGGTTAGGGAAGACTGGCGAGAGTCGGCTTCGTTACTGGGTGCAAGCAGTTGGCAGTTCTGGCGCCATATCGGCCTGCCAGTCCTCACCCCGGCACTGCTGGGCACGTTCGTGATTCTGCTGGCCAACGCCCTTGGCGCCTACGCCACGGTGTATGCATTGACCACCGGCAACTTCAACGTATTGCCAATCCGCATTGCTGCGATGGTCTCGGGCGATATAAGTCTGGACCCGAACATGGCCAGTGCCCTGGCAGTGATTCTGGTGGGGCTGATGACCCTGGTGACACTGGTGCATCAGTGGCTGTTAAAGAGGAGCTACCATGTCGCGCGCTGAATCCGGGTCCCCCGGCATTTACCATCGCAGCGTTGTCTGGCTGCTGTTTCTGATTTTATTGCTGCCGCTGCTGGGCACGCTTGTCTACTCCATCGCCAGCAGTTGGTCGGCGACCATCCTGCCCAGTGGCTTTACCTTGAAGTGGTACAGCCAGTTGTGGAGCGACCCGCGCTTTCTCGCAGCCTTCGGCCAGTCGCTGCTGGTCTGTGTGGCTGCGTTGGTGCTGTCGGTGATTTTGATCCTGCCGTTGCTGTTTGTGGTGCATTACCACTTCCCCAGGCTCGATGCGCTGATGAACATCCTGATCCTGCTGCCTTTCGCCGTGCCGCCAGTGGTGTCATCGGTAGGCCTGCTGCAGCTCTACGGCTCAGGCCCGTTGCAAATGGTCGGCACACCCTGGATTTTGATCGGCTGTTATTTCACCGTGGCACTGCCCTTTATGTACCGGGCGATCACCAACAACCTGCAGGCAATCAACCTGCGCGACCTGATGGACGCAGCCCAACTGCTGGGTGCCAGCACCTGGCAGGCGGCGTTTTTGGTGGTGCTGCCCAATTTGCGCAAAGGCTTGATGGTTGCCCTGCTGCTGTCGTTCTCGTTCCTGTTTGGCGAGTTTGTGTTCGCCAACATTCTGGTGGGCACCCGCTACGAAACCTTGCAGGTGTTCTTGAACAACATGCGTAACAGCAGTGGCCACTTCACCAGCGCGCTCGTGATCTCCTATTTCCTCTTTGTATTGGTGCTGACCTGGGTTGCCACCTTCCTGAACAAGGACAAAAGCCAATGAGCTTCGTCAGCGTCGAACACCTGCAAAAATCCTATTCCGGCACCCCTATTTTCAGCGATATCAACTGCAGCATCGCCAAGGGCGAGTTCGTGACCCTGCTCGGTCCATCCGGTTGCGGTAAATCCACGCTGCTACGTTGCATCGCAGGGTTAACGCCCGTGGACGGTGGCAAAATCCTGCTCGATGGCCAGGACATCGTGCCGCTGAGCCCGCAAAAGCGTGGCATCGGCATGGTGTTTCAAAGCTATGCGCTGTTCCCCAACATGACCGTCGAGCAAAACGTTGCGTTCGGCCTGCGCATGCAGAAGGTCAGTAGCGATGACAGCAACAAGCGGGTAGCCGAGGTGCTGCAACTGGTGGAGTTGAATGATTTTGCCAAGCGCTACCCGCATCAGCTGTCAGGCGGCCAATGCCAGCGCGTGGCCCTGGCGCGCTCGCTGGTCACGCGTCCGCGCCTGCTGCTGCTGGATGAGCCACTGTCGGCGCTGGATGCGCGAATTCGCAAGCACTTGCGCGAGCAAATCCGCACCATTCAGCGCGAGCTGGGCCTGACCACGATTTTCGTCACCCACGACCAGGAAGAAGCGCTGGTCATGAGCGACCGGATATTCCTGATGAACAAGGGCCACATCGTTCAAAGCGGCAATGCCCAAACCCTCTATGCCGCACCCGTGGATGCATTCGCCGCCGGGTTTATCGGCAACTACAACCTGCTGGATCCCGACACTGCCAGCCGCTTGCTGCAACGCCCGATCAGCAGCCGTATCGCCATCCGCCCTGAAACCGTGGGTCTGAGCCTGCAGGGCGAACTCGACGGGGTAATCCTCAACCACAGCCTGCTGGGCAACGTCATCCGCTACCGGGTAGAGGTGCGAGGTGTGCAACTGATCGTCGACGTGCTCAACCGTGCACCCGGTGATCTGTACGCGGATGGTCAACGCGTGGCGCTGACCATCGATTCGAGCACCCTTTGTGAGGTAGCCTGATGTTCTTGAATTCACTGAAGAGAGAGTTGCACTGATGGCTTTGGCAATTTTTGACCTGGACGAAACCCTGATTCATGGCGACTGCGCCACCCTGTGGAGCGAGCAGATGGGCCGGTTGGGCTGGGTCGACCCGAAGTCGTTCATGCAGCGCAACAACGAGCTGATGGACGCCTACAGCCAGGGCAAACTGGCGATGGAAGACTACATGGCCTTCAGCCTTGAGCCGTTGATAGGCCGCACTCCCGAAGAAGTTAATCATCTGGTCGGGCCGTGGGTAGAAGACTTTATCGAACCGATCATCTTCAGTGACGCCACAAAAACCATTGCCCAACATCGCAAGGCGGGCGACCGGATCCTGGTGATTTCGGCCTCGGGCACCCATCTGGTAAAGCCCATTGCAGAACGATTGGGTATCGATGAAGTGCTGGGGATCGAGCTGGAAGTTGCACACGGATTTTACACCGGCAACACCGTGGGAACGCTGACTTACCGCGAGGGCAAGATCACGCGCTTGCTGGAGTGGCTGGATGAACAGGAAGAAAATCTCGAAGGCGCGAGCTTTTACTCCGACTCGCGTAACGATTTGCCGTTATTGCTCAAGGTTGACCATCCCCATGTTGTCAATCCGGACCCTGTATTGCGCGAACAGGCTGAAAAGGCCGGATGGCCGATCCATCACTGGAAGTAACACCTCACACCTGTAGAGACTCTGTTGTAGGTCAAGCCCTATGTGGGAGCGAGCAGGCTCGCTCCCACAGTTGCCGTTTTCCTGTAGCCGCTGCCGCAGGCTGCGGCTACACAGTCTGCCTCCCTCTTAAAGGATCAGCTCAGGCTGCTGTCTATCACCAGCACCAACTTGCCTGACACCTGATTGCTGGCCAGTTCGGCAAACGCGGCCTGAGCCTCTTCAATCGGGAAGGTTTTTGCCAGTTGCGGGCTCAAGCGGCCCTCAGTGAACAATGGCCATACCTGTTGCCCCAGATCACTGAGCAGGTCCGCCTTGAACTGATCGCTGCGGCTGCGCAGGGTCGAACCCAACAGCTGGATACGCTTGCCCAATACCTGCGCCAGATCCAGCTCGGCCTTGCGACCGCCCATCAAACCGATCAACACCCAACGCCCGTCCAGCGCCAGCAACTTAAGGTTGGATTCGGCGTAGTTGGCGCCCACAGGGTCCAGCACCACATCAAAAGGCCCCATGGCCTTGAGGCTGTCCAGCCCCTCGGTACGCACCACACCGCCCTGTGCACCCAACGCCTGGCAATAAGCCAAACGTTCATCCGAGCCAACGGTCACCCAGCACGGGCTTCCGAAGGCCTTGCACAGCTGAATGGCCGCTGAACCGACACCACTTGCGCCGGCGTGCAACAGCACTTTTTCCCCCGGCTTCAAGGCGGCCAGCTGGAACAGGTTCAGCCACGCAGTGCTGTACACCTCTGGCAAAGCAGCCGCTTCAATCAGCGAAAGACCTTCAGGCACCGGCAGGGCGTGACGGGCATCGACCACCACCTCTTGCGCCATGCCCCCGCCCGCCAAGAGCGCGCAGACCCTGTCGCCCACCTGCCAGGACGAACCGGGCCCAACCTCACTGACCACCCCGGAGCACTCCAGGCCCAACACCTGACTGGCGCCCGGCGGCGGCGGATACAACCCGGCGCTCTGCAAAAGATCGGCCCGATTGAGCCCGGCAGCCGCCACGCGAATTCGAATTTGTCCCACATCACATGCAGGGCTTGGCTCTTCAACCCATGTCACTTGACCTTCAACGCCTTGCAATGCTTTCACAGTGCCTCCATAGTAAGTCTGGACTGAGCCCGGAGCTGTTGCACCGGGCTTTTTGCATTATGCGACCGGTCCTTGATGGAACCGGCGACTTCAAAGACGGCCTAATATGCGTTATCAATTGCCCCCGCGTCGAATCAGCATGAAGCATTTATTCCCTAGCACCGCACTTGCCCTATTCATTGGCCTAGGCGTTTTGCCGTTTTCGGCCAATACGTTCGCCGCTAACAGTTGGGATAACCTTCAGCCCGATCGTGATGAGGTAATTGCCAGTCTTAACGTTGTTGAGCTGCTCAAGCGCCATCATTACAGCAAGCCGCCATTAAATGACGCGCGTTCCGCGATCATCTATGACAGCTATCTGAAGTTGCTCGACCCTTCTCGCAGCTATTTCCTGGCCAGCGATATTGCCGAATTCGACAAATGGAAGTACCAGTTTGACGACTTCCTGAAGAGCGGCGATCTCAATCCCGGATTCATCATCTACAAGCGCTACCTGGACCGGGTCAAATCGCGCCTGGACTTCGCCCTTGCAGAGCTGAAAAAAGGCCCTGACTCGCTGGACTTCTCGGCACGCGAAACCTTGCAGATCGACCGCAAGGACGCTCCGTGGCTCAAGACCGAAGCCGAGCTCAATGACCTGTGGCGCAAACGCATCAAGGACGAAGTCCTGCGTTTGAAGATCGCCGGTAAAGAGCCTGCGAAAATCCAGGAACTGCTGACCAAGCGCTACAAGAATCAGCTGTCACGCCTGGACCAGACCCGCAGCGAAGACATCTTCCAGGCCTACATCAACACCTTCGCCATGTCTTACGATCCGCACACCAATTATCTGTCGCCAGATAACGCGGAGAATTTCGACATCAACATGAGCCTTTCGCTGGAAGGCATCGGCGCCGTGTTGCAGAGCGATAACGACCAGGTAAAAATTGTTCGACTGGTGCCAGCAGGCCCGGCCGACAAGACCAAGCAAGTCGCACCGGCTGACAAGATCATCGGCGTTGCCCAGGGCGACAAAGAGATGGTCGACGTGATCGGCTGGCGACTGGACGAAGTGGTCAAACTGATTCGAGGCCCTAAAGGCTCCGTGGTGCGCCTGGAAGTGATTCCAGCCAGCAACGCACCGAACGACCAGACCAGCAAGGTTGTGTCCATCACCCGTGAAGCGGTGAAGCTTGAAGAACAGGCTGCCAAAAAGTCGATCCTCAACCTGAAACAGGATGGCAAAGACTACAAGCTCGGCGTGATTGAAATCCCGGCCTTCTACCTGGACTTCAAAGCGTTCCGTGCAGGCGACCCGAACTACAAGAGCACCACCCGCGACGTCAAAAAACTGCTGACCGAGTTGCAGAAAGAAAAAGTCGATGGCGTGATTATCGACCTGCGCAACAACGGCGGCGGCTCGTTGCAGGAAGCGACCGAGCTGACCAGTCTGTTTATCGACAAGGGTCCAACGGTTCTGGTGCGTAACGCCGACGGTAAGGTCGACGTACTTGAAGACGAAAACCCGGGCGCGTTCTACAAGGGCCCGATGGCGTTGCTGGTCAACCGCCTGTCGGCTTCGGCCTCGGAGATTTTTGCCGGCGCCATGCAGGACTACCATCGTGCGCTGATTATCGGCGGCCAGACGTTCGGCAAAGGGACGGTGCAAACCATCCAGCCACTGAACCACGGCGAGCTTAAACTGACTCTGGCCAAGTTCTACCGGGTTTCCGGCCAGAGCACCCAGCATCAGGGTGTACTGCCTGACGTCGCTTTCCCGTCGATTATCGACACCAAGGAAATCGGCGAAAGCGCACTGCCTGAAGCCATGCCCTGGGACACGATCCGCCCAGCAATCAAGCCCGCGTCGGATCCATTCAAGCCTTACATCGACCGGCTAAAAGCCAACCACGACACGCGCGCGGCAAAAGATGCGGAGTTCATCTTTATCCGCGACAAACTGGCTCTGGCCGAAAAACTGATGGCCGAGAAGACCGTCAGCCTGAACGAGGCCGAGCGCCGTGCACAGCACGCCGATATCGATGCCAAGCAATTGGTGATGGAGAACGCTCGCCGTCAGGCCAAAGGCGAAGCACCGCTCAAGGAAATGAAGAAAGAAGACGAAGATGCGTTGCCGGTAGAGCCTGAAAAGACCAAACCGGAAGATGACGCCTACCTGAGTGAAACCGGGCGGATTCTGCTGGACTACCTCAAGCTCAGCTCGCAAGTGGCAAAGAAGTAAATCAAGGCTGAAAAAAAGGGCGGGCCGCGTTATGCGTCCCGCCCTTTTTATTTATTGGCTATTGGTAAAGCCGGGCCAATTGCGGATCAGCCAGCAATCCCGGCCCACCTTCCTGATACAACATCGCCAGCTTGTGCGCGGCCAGTGGATGTCCCGCCTTTACCGCCATCGTCCACCAGCGCGCCGCTTCTGCAGCATCCGGGGTCTTGCCGAGCGAACCCGCCAGGCTGAAAACACCCACTTGATAAGCTGCCTTCGCGTCGCCGCTCAATGCTGCCAGACGCAACAGGCGTACGCCCTCCTCCTTCGCTCCAAGGCCTTGGCCGCGAAAGGCCAGAATGTGCCCATAGAAGCTTTGGGCACGGGTATCGCCAAGGTTGGCCATCCGAGCAAACTGCCCCTCCATCCAGCGCCAGATACGCGGCTGGCGGACGCACCAGGACCAGCGAAACAACTTGCGCGCCAGCCAGTAGCTCAGGCGCGCCTTAAACCGCCAGAGCACTCAAGCCTCCTCGTGCTCATAAGCATGCTCAAACACGCGCACCACCTCTGAGGCATGCCATGATGCGGCCGCAATGCCATCCGGCGGGCCGGGGAAGCGTCCAAGTCGCTCAACGCATTCAAAAAATCCGGTACGTGGCAGGCGACTTGCGCCCTGACTGATCACCAGCGAACTGCGCAAGGGCTGCTCGGCCCTGGCATCCATGGCCGCCAGGTGCTCAAGTGCTGCGGTAAGGGTCAACATTGCAGGGCTCGGTAATTGCAACCGTTCCAGTAGCGCACGGTACGTCAGCAAGTGGCGCTGTCGACGCGCCTGATCGAGCTCAGCCAACAACTCATCCCAGTGTTGACGACTGATGCGAACGCTCATGATGCTTCCCTCCAGCCCGGGATACCTAGCTCCCAGGCCAAGCTGCGACGAATGGCGAGGTCGGGGAGACGCTCACCGGTTTCTATCATGCCCAGATACGACGGACTGATACCCACTGTGCGCGCCAGCACTTCAAGGGCCAGGCCCTTGTTCTCGCGCAGGCTGCGCAGTTGATCGAGTCCGGGGTGCACCTGCTCGGGTGCGGGTGTCGGCAATACAGGGTCAGGCGTTGCAGTTCGCTCCTTGAGGCCTGCAGCCTTGAGCAGCGCCTGGTAACTTTCCCATGAAAGAACGGCGTATTCAGGCTCACCATTACGCTTGATGATTTGAAGATCCATTACTAAACCCCGTCAGACTTTTAAATAAATCGAGTCAGAACTTTCCCTTGAAGCTTAATCCTATCAGCCACCAAGGTCTCCCGGCTTTTCACTCTGAGGTGAAATTTTTGTGAAAACAGACCTTATCGATCCGCTGGGCGAAAATGTTATCCACACAAATTGTGGATAACCTTGTGAACAGAGCTGTTTTTTAACGCTGAAAGGCCCGCCCCATAAGGGCTGGAGTCAGATCGGGCGTTTTTTACACACATAAAAAAACCCATAAATTCATTGACTTGGCAGTCAGCAACTACTAGCCAAGGGAACTTATGGGCGATTTGAAACCTTGCAGGACACAACCCGGGCAAACAAAACCCTGACTGCAGATACAACAACGCCCCGTCGGGACGGGGCGCTACGCGTACGAAATGCTACTTATTTGGCCGCGTCTTGCTCTGCTTTGGCAGGATCTTTGATGCCCAGCAGTTCCAGGTCGAATACCAGCACCGAGTTGGCCGGGATCGACGGGCTTGGGCTTTGTGCGCCGTAAGCCAGTTCGCTAGGGATGTACAGCTTGTACTTCTCGCCAACATGCATCAGTTGCAGACCTTCAACCCAACCCGGGATCACGCCGCTAACCGGCAGGTCGATCGGGCTGCCACGCTCAACCGAGCTGTCGAACACCTTGCCATCAATCAGTTTGCCTTCGTAGTGAACAGTCACCACGTCGGTAGCTTTAGGCTGAGGGCCATCGGCTTTTTTGATGACTTCGTACTGCAGGCCAGACGCGGTGGTGACAACACCCGCTTTCTTGCCATTTTCTTCGAGGAATTTTTTGCCAGTAGCAGAGGCTTCTTCGCTCATTTTGGTCAGACGTTCTTCAGCACGTTTCTGCAGTGCTGCAAACGCTTCGATCAGTTCGTCGTCCTTGAGCTTTTGCTCTTTCTTGCCGACGGCATCTTCGATGCCTTGAGCTACGGCCTTGGAATCCAGATCATCCATGCCTTCTTGAGCCAGGCTTTTGCCCATGTTCAGGCCAATGCCGTACGAGGCTTTTTGCGCCGGGGTTTTCAGCTCTACGCTGGTCTGCGAATCACAACCCGCCAGTACCAGGCTTACCAGGGCCACAGCTGCCGCCAACCGATGCTGTTTCATGCTATTTCCTTGTTCATGCGCCAAATGGGCAATCGAGTAAAGCCGCGAGCTTATCAGGCGGCCGCGACCAATGGCTACCGGCATAAGAGGGACGAAATGCCGATAAGTTCATGCATTAATAACAATTCACTATTACAGCAACTTTTATTAACACCTATCTAAACCCTCCAAAGCCTACAGGTCACTTGATGCCTGCCCCTCCCTGAGGCATAAGGCTGTAATTATTTTTACAAGGAGCGTTACTGTGCGTCTGTTTTACCGTGTTCTGCTGGGATTGCTGCTGGCTTTGATCCTCTTGCTTGGGCTGGTGATCTACTATATTGCCAACCCGAAACTGCCTGTTTACCAGCCCCCGCAGCAACTGCATTACCTGGATCAGTGGAGCCCTGCCGAGCGCCAAACCTATTACTACACGCCCCAGGGCACACAAGTTAAAGGTTTGCATTACGACTGGTTCAGCGCCCTCGAACTGCCCTTTTCAAAACAGCCTTTCGCAGCGCCCGAGTATTTGGCGCGCTTCGGTTTTTTAGTCGATCCCCAGCAACACGCCAGCCCCGCCAACCCGGGTAACCTGCCCGTAGGCTTTACGCGCCACCAGAACCCGGGCAGCAAGGTTGAGTACCTGGACATCACCTGCGCTGCCTGCCACACCGGCGAACTGCGCTTCAAAGGCCAGGCACTGCGCATTGATGGCGCTCCGGCACAACACGTGCTGCCATCCAGCGTACCGACCTTGCGCGGCGGCAGTTTTGGTCAAGCATTGGTCGCCAGCCTCGCTGCGACCTACTACAACCCCTGGAAATTCGAGCGTTTCGCACGCACGGTCCTGGGCGACCAATACGCAGCGCAGCACAAACAGTTGCGCAAGGATTTCAAGGCCTCCCTGGATACGTTTTTGGCGGTGGCCTGGAATGACACCCATCGCGGCCTCTATCCCACACTTGAAGGGCCGGGCCGTACCGATGCTTTCGGGCGAATCGCCAACGCAAGCTTCGGTGATGCCATTTCCCCGGCCAACTACCGCGTAGCCAACGCCCCGGTGGACTATCCGCACCTGTGGGACATGTGGACGTTCGACTGGGTACAGTGGAACGGATCAGCCAAGCAGCCGATGGCGCGCAATATTGGCGAAGCCCTTGGCGTTGGCGCCACCCTGAACTTTTTCGATGCCCACGGCCAACCACTGCAAGGCGATGCACGCTACCCGTCCAGCGTGCGGGTAAACGATTTGCACCTGATCGAAGAAACCCTGCAAAAACTCAAGCCCCCGGTCTGGCCCGAAGAGTTGTTCGGCAAGATTGATCGCCCTCTGGCAACCAAAGGCCGTGCACTCTTCAACGAAAACTGCGCTGGCTGTCACGTGCCGCCTGTGGTCGAAGAAAACGGGCGCCTGGTCAAGCAACTGAAAATAGTGCCGGTCGAGGTGATCGGTACCGATCCCAATACCGCTAACAACATTGCCGACAATCGATACGACCTCAGGGCGTTGCAATGGGACCCGGTTGAACTGGCCAGTATGAACGTGGACTTGTACCCCAAAACCGAAACACCTCTGGACATGAGTCAACTGTCCGTCGCCAAGGGCCTGGCCTACGTTACTGCGTTTGTTGAAAAGCGCGCCTACCATGACGCCAACATTGGCCCGCAAGAGCAGGCGCGCCTCAACGGTTTTGGCTTGCCGATCGGGGTCCTGGAAGTACGTGCCTATAAGGCGCGGCCCCTCGACGGGATCTGGGCCACTGCGCCCTTCCTGCACAACGGTTCAGTGCCTACGCTGTACCAGTTGCTATCGCCACAGGCCGAGCGCGACCAGACTTTCTATCGCGGCAGCTTCGAGTACGACCCGCGGCATTTGGGCTACCGCACACACGCTTTTGACGGCGGGTTTGTGCTCGATACGCGTATCAGCGGCAACCACAACAGCGGGCACGAATTCCGCGCCGGCCTTGGCGGTAACGGCGTAATCGGGCGCTTGCTGCAACCCGAAGAACGCTGGGCGTTGCTGGAGTACTTGAAGGTGCTTGGCGGCCCCCTGGAACAACAGTTGCCCAACCAATGATGGGCCCTTCATACACTGAAGATTTCGCTAAAAGGATGTTTGCATGCTGACCGCTTTCTGGCTTGGACTCGGCAAATGGCTGGGCAGGTTACTACTGGCGCTGATCGCCTTGGGGTTGCTCGGTTGGGGATTGGCCACGGGCTGGTACGCTTGGCAGCATCGCGGCCCCGTCTCGGCCCAGGAGCAAATCCCGGCGGGTGAAGCCGCCATGACCCAGGACACTCTTCAGACAGCGATCAGGATCGTTGACCAGCACCGCGAGAACACTCGTTATCTGCGCGATGCACACGCCAAGGCTCACGGTTGCGTCAAAGCGCAGGTCCAGGTGCTCGACGACCTCGATCCGGCATTACGTGAAGGGGTATTCGCAACACCGGGGAAACACTGGCAAGCAGTGATGCGTCTGTCCAATGGCAACGCTTACCCGCAATTCGACAGCATCCGTGATGCGCGGGGCATGGCGATCAAGTTGCTGGACGTACCGGGGACTCAGTTGCTACCCAGTCAGCAGGGCCGTGGCGAACAGGATTTTGTGATGTTCAACCACCCCAACTTCTTCGTCAGCGATGTGGCCGAATACCGCCAGAACATCGGTGCGCAGGCAGATGGCAAAAAGGCCCTGGCCTTCTTCCCGTCATGGGATCCACGCAGCTGGCAGATCCGCCATTTGTTTATTGCCCTGGCCACACTGGCGCCCGCCCCGACGAGCCCAACGCAAACCACGTATTTTTCGGTATCGCCTTACAAGTTTGGCACCGCCAATGCCAAATACCGTGTAGCGCCGGACCCTGACAGCTGCCCGGCTTACACGTTACCGAAACAAAATGAGGCGCTGCCCAACTTCTTGCGCAATGCCTTGAACCAGCAACTCTCCACAGACCGGGTTGCCGCCTGTTTTGTGTTGCAGATTCAACGCCAGAACGCCAATCGCTTCATGCCGATCGAAGACACCAGCATTGAATGGAAAGAGTCTGACGCCCCCTTCGAGACCGTGGCGCGGGTCAAAATTGCCCCTCAGGACTTCGACACCCCAAGCCAGAATCTGGCGTGTGACAACCTGTCGTTCAGTCCGTGGCATGGCATCGAAGAGCATCGGCCGATTGGCGGGATCAACCGCCTGCGCAGGGCGGTGTATGACGCAGTGAGCGATTACCGGCATACGCGTAATTCGCAGCAGTAAAACGCCCAAATAAATGTGGGAACGGGCAAGCCCGCTCCCACAGGATTTGTGCGCTGCCCGTGATCAATGCACCGGCAGTTCGACGCCTGCAAACAGGTCTTCTAGCTCTTGCTTGTTGTGGCAGGCAATAGCCTTTGCCATCACTTCACGGGTGAGGTGCGGGGCAAATTTCTCGATGAAGTCGCACATGAACCCGCGCAGGAAGGTGCCACGACGGAAACCGATCTTGGTGATGCTGGACTCGAACAGCTCACTGGCATCCAGTACCACCAGGTCGTTGTCGAGTTTGGTGTCGACGGCCATTTTGGCCACGATGCCAACACCCAGGCCCAAACGCACATAGGTCTTGATCACGTCAGCATCAGCCGCAGTGAACACCACCTTTGGGGTCAGGCCGCGATGGCTGAAGGCTTCGTCAAGTTTGGAACGGCCAGTAAAGCCGAACACGTAGGTCACGATCGGGTATTCAGCCAGGGCTTCGAGGGTCAACTTGGGCAGCTTGGTCAGCGGGTGACCTTGTGGCACGACCACGCAGCGATTCCAGCGGTAGCACGGCATCATGACCAGATCGCCAAACAGCTCCAGGGCCTCAGTGGCAATGGCGAAGTCGACAGTGCCATCAGCGGCCATCTCGGCAATTTGCATAGGAGAGCCCTGATGCATATGCAGCGCGACGTCCGGGTACTGCTTGATGAAGTTGCTGATCACCGGCGGCAAGGCATAACGCGCCTGGGTATGGGTGGTGGCAATCGACAGCGTGCCTTTCTTCTCGTTGGAGAATTCTTGAGCGATCTGCTTGATGCTTTCGACCTTGCGCAGGATCTCGCCAGCTGTCGTGATGATGCGCTCGCCTGCCGGCGTCACTCGGGTCAGGTGTTTACCACTGCGGGCAAAGACTTCGACCCCCAGCTCGTCTTCAAGCAGGCGGATCTGTTTGCTGATACCCGGCTGTGAGGTGTAAAGGCTCTGTGCGGTAGCCGAAACGTTGAGGTCGTGGTGCGCCACTTCCCAGATGTAGCGCAATTGTTGAAGCTTCATATGCATCCCTCAAAGCTGATAGACGCCAAGGGTATCGGCGGCGATATATAACTATATGGAAGGTTGGAATAAGAAATCTAGAACTTTTTATCGTTTTTATCGATTCATCAGCCTTACACATCAGCGCTGCGCCGACGCTGTATCAGCGGCACCAGATACACCGGCACCTGCGCCAGCTCGATAACCCGGGTTGCGGTTCGCCCCAAATGCGACTCGCCCCCCGTGGGCTGGGCGTGACTGCCCAGGATCAACAGGTCTACGCACAACTTTTGTGACTGTTCCAAAATGACCTGCGAAGGTTCACCCTGAATCACCTTGACCGAACGAATCAAGGCCAGTTCCGGCTCCCACCCCGCCAACTCTTCACGAAGATTCTCAAGCACACGCAACTCTATATTCGAAAGCATGGTGTGCATGCCCTGGCGATGCAGTTCATTCAACGCCTGTTCATCGAGGTAGCTCTGCAGGACTGACTCGGCAAACAACCCCATGGGTTCGACCACATGCACCACAAACAGGTCTGCGCCGAAGCTGCGGGCAAGCCCCAACGCATGCTGCATTACAACGGGCGCATAAACGCCAAGGTCAGTGGCGTACAGAATTGAGCGAATCATGCGACCTTCCCGACAGCTTTAATGGACGAGGTAGATTCAGCTTAGCAGCGCCCGGACAACTGCGAAGACCCGCTCGACAACTTGCATGTGGCGCTTACTCAGGGGCGCAGTCCCGGGATTCATTGCTGATGCCGTGAGGGACATGACCGGTAGCGACAACTTGACGCGCCCGTTCGCAATGGCCTGCCTGATCATCAAAAAACACATCGGCAGCAAACGCTTCCAGGAACGCCGATTTGTCCAGCCCACCGAGAAACAGCGACTCATCCAGACGAATATCCCAATCGCGCAGTGTACGAATAACCCGTTCATGGGCCGGTGCCGAGCGAGCAGTGACAAGCGCGGTTCGAATCGGGCAAGAGTCGTCAGGAAACTCGCGTTGCAGCAGGTTAAGCGCCTCCAAAAAGCCCTTGAACGGCCCGCCACGCAGTGGATTGCGAGCAGATTCGCGCTCTAGAGACTGAAAAGCCTCCAGGCCGCCAGACTGGAAAACCCGTTCCGCCTCATCGGAAAACAAAACCGCGTCACCATCAAAGGCAATGCGCAGCTCGTTGCTCTCGGCCCGCAGCGCGCCACCCGACAGGATCGTCGCCGCTGCAAAGCCCGCATCCAGTGCGCTGCGCACATCCTCGGCATGAGTCGACAAGAACAGATCACAGCCGAAGGCATTGAGATACGGATGGGGATTGCGCCCGCCGCTGAAGGCTGCACGGGAGATATCGAGGCCGTAGTGCTGGATTGAATTGAACACCCGCAGTCCGGTGTCGGCACTGTTGCGCGAGACCAGAACCACTTCAACCCGGTTACGCCCCAGGCTTGCGTTAAAACTGAGGAGCTTTTTGACCAGCGCGAAGGCATCCCCCGGCGCCAGCACTTCATCTTCATGCTCAATCTGATATTGCCGGTACGCCTCGATCCCCTTGCTCAGATATACCTGATGGCTATCACTCAAATCGAACAGGGCTCGAGAAGAAATGGCCAGCACCAGCTTGCCCTTTAAGCCTTTGCTCATGTTGCCTCCACAGGTTCAAGCGGGTTCGGACATCGGTTCACGGTAGCTCGTCAGGCTCATGCATCAAGGCCAGTCGGACATGGTGCGCCAGTTCGCCCTCGCTCAGGCGGGACTTCAACTCACCGTAAAAGGCCCCGTCACGCACCACAAACAGGGTTGGCAGATGGAAAATTTCGTAACGCTCGACCAGGCCACCATTGTCACCGGCATCGATCCAGCACAACCGATCAACAGGCAACTGCATATCGGGCAATAGGCGGCGGGCCGTACGGCATGCCGAACAGCCCGCGCCGGTGAAGATCAGCAGCGAAGTCCCGGGCAACGCCAGCAGGCGCTGATCGGCATCAAAGTCTGTCAGTTCCATTTCAGTCACTATACTCAAAAGACAATACTAATTTGATGGCACTTGGAGTCAGCTTTCATGGGTCGTTTTTTACCTCACCCTGACGATATTCCCGTTGAGATAACGCGACGCAAACAACCTTCACTTTCGCGCCACAAGCTGCACTCTATCAGCCTCGCAGGCGTGTCATGCAACAGCGATAGAGCCTGGCGACGGGGTACCGCCGTCGACATGTACATGCCCACCCTGGGGGAAAGCGCACACTACCCGGGCTATATAGCCTGGTGCGAGAAACAGCCGAAGGGCTACCGCATAGGCGTTGCCCTGATCGACGAACAAACACTGTTCGGCGCGCGCATGGGCGAACAGGTATGCCAGATCGAACACTATTCACGCCTCCAGCAACGACAAAACTCATGCCCGCAAGACCTGGAAGCCCTTGCCCTGGAATGGGTCAGTCATCACGCCACCGAGTTCTCTCAGGCAACCCTGGATCACGCGATGGCGCAGGCAGTACTGGATTAAAGCTGCGCCTGCCCATTGTCGAATAACCGGATAACGCGTTAAGGTTCGGCTCCCCGATGCGCTCAATCAAGCTGTGCTCCGCCGCACGGGGATCGCTGGCGGCCGGCACCCGTGACCTGACGAGTAACACGATGGCTGATTTACCGATCGACGACCTAAACGTTGCCTCCAACGAAACCCTGATCACACCTGAACAGCTCAAGCGCGAAATGCCTTTGCGTGAAGCTGCTCTGCAGACGGTGACCAAAGGACGCGAGGTGATTCGCAACATCCTGGATGGCACTGACCATCGACTGTTCGTTGTCATCGGGCCTTGCTCGATCCACGATATCAAGGCTGCCCACGAGTATGCCGAGCGTCTGAAAGTGCTCGCCGCAGAAGTCAGCGATACGCTGTATCTGGTCATGCGCGTTTATTTTGAAAAGCCACGCACCACCGTAGGCTGGAAAGGCCTGATCAACGACCCGTACCTGGACGACTCGTTCAAGATCGAGGATGGCCTGCACATCGGCCGTAAGCTGCTGCTGGATCTGGCTGAAATGGGCCTGCCAACGGCCACCGAAGCCCTCGATCCGATCTCCCCGCAGTACTTGCAGGACCTGATCAGCTGGTCGGCCATTGGCGCTCGCACCACCGAGTCGCAGACCCACCGCGAAATGGCCTCTGGCCTGTCTTCGTCGGTAGGCTTCAAAAACGGCACCGATGGCGGCCTGACCGTTGCGATCAACGCCCTGCAGTCGGTTTCCAGCCCGCATCGCTTCCTGGGTATCAACCAGGAAGGCGGCGTGTCGATCGTGACCACCAAGGGTAACGCCTACGGCCACGTGGTATTGCGCGGTGGCAACGGCAAGCCGAACTATGATTCGGTCAGCGTTGCGCTCTGCGAGCAGGCACTGAACAAGGCGAAAATCCGCCCGAACATCATGGTCGACTGCAGCCACGCCAACTCCAATAAAGACCCGGCCCTGCAACCGCTGGTGATGGAGAACGTGGCCAACCAGATCGTCGAGGGCAACCAGTCGATTATCGGCCTGATGGTCGAAAGCCACCTGAACTGGGGCTGCCAGGCAATCCCTAAAAACCTCGAAGACCTGCAGTACGGCGTGTCGATTACCGATGCCTGCATCGATTGGGCATCTACCGAAAGCACCCTGCGCAGCATGCGTGCCAAGCTCAAGGATGTGCTACCAAAGCGTGATCGCGGCTAAAACGCACTGACAGGTGGGAACGGGCTTGCCCGCTCCCACGTTGGTTTCAGATTATGTGTTCTCCAGCAACCGCTGACTCGCCACCATCTGTTCCCGCCCCCTGGCCACCATCCAGCGATGAAAGTCGCGACAGTGCGCCCGGTCAAACGCCCCCTTTGCCCCCACCAGAAAATACGCCGAAGGCAATGGCAAGCCGTGGGCGAACGGCATGATCAGGCGCCCCTGCGCCAACTCATCCGCCACCATCGAATACTGCGCCAGCACCACGCCCTGCCCCGCCAGCGCCGCATGGATCGCCATGGACGACAGTGAATAGACCCGGTAACCATCGCGCAGGCCTTCACAGTCCACCTGCCGTGACTTGAACCAGTCGCGCCAGGACGGCGGCGAGGCAAACTTGGGCAGCCAGTCAATCGACAACAAGGGATACGCCAATAAATCCCCGGGACTGTTGAGCGCAGCATCGGCTCGCAACAAGTGCGGGCTCAGCACCGGCACCACGCAATCGCGGTACAACTCGATGGCGTTTTCGCCCGCCACGTAATCGCCGTAGGTGAAACGAAAATCGATGTCATAGCCCTCTGTCGACGGTTCGGCATGGCTGGCGTCGAGAAATACATTGAGCTGTGGGTGCTCGTTCTGCCAGGCATAGATGTGGGGGGCAAGCCACTGCGAAAGCAACGACGGCAACGCACTGATGCGCAGGTTGCTGGCATTTTTCGAACGCTCGACCTCGGTCTGGGCGACGCGCAAACTTTCAAACGCCGCAGCACAACTCTCGTGGTAACGCTGCCCGGCAACGGTCAGGCGGATGCGCTTGCCGACCTTGTGGGTCAGGCTCAAACCCAGGGTGTCCTCCAGCAACTTCATCTGCTGGCTCACCGCTCCTGCCGAAATCCCGAGGCGCCTGGCCGCCTCAACAATCCCGCCGAAGCGTCCAACGGCTTCAAAAACCTGCAAGGCACGCAGGGAAGGCAAGCTGTTCATCAGCATCTCCTGATGCAAATTGACGGATTGATACTTTAGCTGAGCTATAGGAAGCCACAGCTTTCACCCTCTTTTAGAAAAATGAAAGCCTCGTATTCTGGTAGAGCCACTCCCCCTCAACAGGTCGAGGAAATTTCCCACACGAATGTAACTCTACGTAACGACACACCGCTGCTGAGTGACAAAACCAGTGCATTCCTGGCCCTAACCTATCCAGCCAACTGCTCTGGCACGCTATCCAGCTGAATTGGCCTGTAATTTGCTCATCATGTATATACAGGTACGATCAATGCGCGACGTATCTGTTGAACGGTCCTCACGCCGAACCCGTCAGACAAAGGAAAATAAAAATGAAAAAACTTGTCCTCGCAGCTGTCTTAGCCCTGACATCCACCGGCATCCTGGCCAAGGACTTGACCGAGATTCGCTTCGGAGTTGACCCGACCTTCGCCCCCTTTGAATCCAAAAACGAAAAAGGCGAGCTGGTAGGCTTTGACATCGATCTGGGCAATGCCATTTGTGCCGAGCTCAAGGTCAAGTGCAAATGGGTCGAGACCCCGTTTGACAGCAGCATCCCTGCCTTGCGGGCGAAGAAGTTCGACGCTGTGCTGTCGGCCATGACCGTCAACGAGCAGCGTAAAAAGAACGTCGCGTTCTCGGATCGTCTGTACAACTCGCCTAACCGATTGATCGCCAAAAAAGACAGCGGCCTGCTGCCGACCCCCGAGTCGCTCAAAGGCAAGCGCGTAGGCGTCGCCCAAGGCACCACTCAAGAGGCTTACGTAAAGGCCATTTGGGCACCGCAAGGGGTGATCATGGTCACCTACCCCAACCAGGACCTGCTATACCCCGACCTCGTCAGCGGCCGGATTGATGCCAGCCTGACCGATGCAGCAGTGGCGGATATCGGCTTCTTGCAAACCAGCAAAAACAACGGCTTCGCCTTTGCCGGCGACGCGGTTACCAACACTGAGATCCTGGGCGAAGGCATCGCCATCGGCCTGCGCAAGGACGACCCGGTACTGCTCGAAGCCATCAACCGGGCATTGGCTGCCATGCATCAGGACGGCACCTACGACACGATCCAGAAAAAGTACTTCACCTTCGACATCTATAACTGAAGCCCGCGTCTGAACGGTGCCGGATGGCCTGCATGAAGGCGATCCGGTGCCTTGCAGTTCACTTTCGTGCAACCGGTCTGCGGACCGTCGTTGCCCATGGAGCGACAGAACATGTTCTTACAGGGCTATGGCTCACTGATTGTCGATGGGACGCTGGCGACTATCCAGCTGGCACTGCTGTCGATGCTGCTGGCCGTCACGCTGGGACTGATCGGCGCGTCAGCCAAGCTGTCCAAGCAACCGGCAGTGCGCTACCTGGCAGCGGGCTACACCACGCTGATCCGCAGCGTGCCGGATCTGGTCATCATGTTGCTGCTGTTCTTCAGCCTGCAAATCTGGCTGAACAACCTCACCGAATGGCTGCAATTCGAGCAAATCGATATCAACCCGTTCGCCGCCGGGGTGCTGACTCTGGGCTTTATCTACGGGGCGTACTTCACTGAAACCTTTCGCGGTGCCTTTCAGGCCGTACCGGCTGGCCAGCTTGAGGCAGCCGTGGCCTACGGCATGAATCGGCGCCAGGTCTTCATGCGCGTGCTGTTCCCGCAAATGATGCGCTTCGCGCTGCCGGGCATCGGCAATAACTGGCAGGTACTGATCAAGGCGACGGCCCTGGTGTCGATCATCGGACTGATCGATATCGTCAAAGTCACCCAGGATGCCGGCAAGAACTCGATGGACCTGTTCTTTTTCAGCGTGATCGGCGGGTTGATCTATCTGGCCCTGACCACAGTGTCCAACGGTGTATTGATGTGGCTTGAGCGCCGCTACTCGGTCGGCGTCAGAGGTGCCCAGCTATGAACGAAATCATCCAGGAATACTGGAAGTCCTACCTGTGGTTCGATGGCTATCAACTCTCGGGCGTCGCCATGACCCTATGGCTGCTGGTCGCCTCCATCGCCATCGGCGGCACCCTGGCCGTGCCACTGGCGGTGGCGCGTGTATCGCGCAATCCACTGCTGCGCCTTCCTGTGTGGTTCTACACCTACGTTTTTCGCGGCACCCCCTTGTACATCCAGCTGCTGATTCTCTACACCGGGATCTACAGCTTGCAGGTGGTGCGTGACCAACCGACGCTGGATGCTTTCTTTCGAGAAGGCATCAACTGCACGCTGCTGGCCTTTGCCCTCAACACCTGCGCCTACACCACGGAGATTTTCGCCGGAGCCATCCGCGCCACGCCCTATGGCGAGATTGAAGCCGGACGCGCCTATGGCATGTCTGAATTTACCCTCTACCGACGCATCATCCTGCCTTCTGCGTTGCGCCGCTCGCTGCCGTTCTACAGCAATGAAGTGATCCTGATGCTGCACTCCACAACGCTGGCATTCACCGCCACGGTTCCGGATCTGTTGAAGGTCGCGCGCGATGTGAACTCGGCCACTTACTCCTCGTTTGAAGCCTTTGGCCTGGCCGCCGTGTTGTACGCGGTGATGGTCTTTACCCTGGTCTGGTTGTTTCGCCGCTGCGAAAACCGCTGGCTAGCCTTCTTGCAACCGCAGGCCCATTGAACCGGCATCACCTGGAGAACATCGAGCATGTACAAACTCAGTATCGAGGGGCTGCACAAGAAGTACGGTAATCACGAGGTCCTCAAGGGCGTGTCCCTGAAGGCCAAGGCCGGTGACGTGATCAGCATTATTGGCTCCAGCGGTTCAGGTAAAAGCACCTTTTTGCGCTGCATCAACTTTCTGGAACAGCCCTGCGCCGGCAGCATTACGGTGAACGACGAGCCTATCCGCACCAAACAGGATCTGAACGGGGCGCTGTGTGTGGCTGACCCGCGCCAATTACAGAAAGTACGTACCAAGCTGGCAATGGTGTTTCAGCATTTCAATTTATGGCAGCACATGACCGTGCTGGAAAACATCATCGAAGCCCCGGTGCATGTGCTCGGCATCAAGCGCAAGGAAGCCATCGAGCGCGCACGCCAATACTTGCACAAGGTGGGCCTGGCACCCGAGGTCGAAAGCAAATACCCGTCCCACCTGTCCGGCGGTCAACAACAGCGCGTGGCCATTGCCCGGGCCTTGGCGATGGAGCCGGAAGTCATGCTGTTCGACGAACCCACCTCGGCTCTGGACCCGGAGCTGGTCGGTGAAGTGCTCAAGGTCATGCAAGCCTTGGCCGAAGAGGGCCGCACCATGGTGGTGGTGACCCATGAAATGGGCTTTGCACGCAATGTTTCCAACCATGTGATGTTCCTTCATCAGGGGCTGGTTGAGGAGCAAGGCCCGCCGGGCGAAGTGCTGGTCAACCCCAAGAGCGAGCGCTTGACCCAGTTTCTTTCAGGGCGCTTGAAGTGAACAGTCAGGCAGTTCAGCAGGAGCACAGCATGACCACAGGTTTCCCTTCGCACCGCAGTTTTGCCAGCCAGCGTGAGCAGTTTTTGGCTGCAGCCAACGAGGCAGGCGCACAGCTTTACGAGTACCCACATCCACTTCGCGGCCCGTTTGGCGAGGCCCTGAGCACCGACGTCGCTCTGCTCGGAAACCCCCAGGCAAAACACTTGCTGGTGGCCCTGAGCGGCACCCACGGTGTAGAGGGTTTTTACGGTTCGGACAGTCAGCGCCAGTGGCTACACACCTTGCGCGAGCGCAGCCTGCCCGATGATGTGGCCGTGTTGTTGATTCACTTGATCAATCCGTGGGGCACGGCCTGGATGCGCCGGGTCAACGAAGACAATATCGACCTCAATCGCAACTATCTGGACTTCAACCAGCCCCCCCCTGATAACCAGGCGTACGAAGCGTTGCACAGGATTTACGCCTGCGACCAACTGCGCGGGCCGCAACGGGAACAGGCCGATGCCCTGCTCAATGAGCGGGTTCAACGCGAAGGTTGGTCAGCGGTGATGTCGATTGTTGAAGGGGGGCAGTATCGCCATCCCGACGGGCTGTTTTACGGTGGCGACGGCGCCAGCTGGTCGAACCGGACCCTGCACCGCATTCTCCAGGAGCATGTGGCGCACGCCAGCAGCGTCATGTGTTTCGATCTGCACACCGGTGCCGGTGATTACGGCCATCCGATGCTGATGACCATCGCCCAAGCACCTTATCCGGCACTGGAGGATGCTCAACGGCTGTTTGGCCCATGGCTGTTCACCCTGATGACCGGCGCTGGAAGCCACAGTGATACGGGCGTTGCCGCCACGGCAACCGGGTACACCTCGCAAGCCATCATCAATGCCCTGCCCGGCGTGCGGTTGATGCCGTTTGTGATCGAGTGCGGGACCTATCCGGGCGAGCAGATTCATACGGTGTTGCGCGACGACCAGTGGCTGCACCTGCACGGCGACCTGTTCAGCCCGCAAGCCCGGCAGATCAAGCTCAAACTGCTGGAGCAATTTTTCCCGGCCGACCCTGACTGGCAAGAGCTGGTATGGGTGCGTACACGGCAGATTTGGGAGCGGGCGCTAGCGTCCCTTACCCAGTAGCCCCTTGTCCTGTGGGAGCGGGCTTGCTCGCGATGGCATTAGCGCAGCGTGCCGGATGTGCCGTGTTGCTTGCATCGCGAGCAAGCCCGCTCCCACAGTTTTTTGCGTATCCGATGTCTTTTAGTTAAGAAAAACTAAAGCACACAACAGTTTTAGACCTCTATTCTTACTCATGCGATGCCTCTTATTCTGGTCACGTCCTCGCACAGGGCACACACCAGAATAATAAGGAGAGACCGCATGTTTATGCGCAACGCGTGGTATGTCGCAGCCAGTGAAACCGAGTTGGGTGAGGAGTTACTTGCGGTCAAGCTGCTCAATGAGTCGGTGGTGTTGTATCGCAAGGAGGATGGCACCCCGGTAGCCCTGGAGGATGCTTGCCCGCACCGCAAGCTGCCGCTGTCGTTGGGCCGACGCAAAGGCGATGACATCGAGTGCGGCTATCACGGCCTGACCTTCGACTGCTCCGGCAGTTGCGTAAAAGCCCCTGGCAGCAGCCATGTGCCCAAAGGCGCCAAAGTGCGCAGCTACCCGCTGCAGGTGCGTTACGGCCTGATCTGGATCTGGATGGGCGACGCCGAACTGGCCGATGCCGACAAGATCTGTCACGTACCCGAGTGGGGCGATCCTGACTGGGGCCTGAATCGTGGCGACAGCATGATCATTCCTTGCAACTACCTGTACATGACCGACAACCTGCTTGATCCGTCCCATGTGGCGTGGGTCCATCAGTCCTCGTTCGGCAACGCTGCCTGTGCCCAGGAACCGCTGCAAACCACGGTTACCGATGTCGGCGTGATCGTTTCGCGCTGGATGCGTGACGTTGAAGTCGCGCCCTTCTATGCCAAGTTCGTCAAATTCAGCGGCCACTGTGATCGCAAGCAACACTACGAAGTCCACTATCCGGCCCAGGCCATCATCAAGGCCATCTTCACCCCGGCGGGCACAGGCAGCGATGACGGCGCGCTGCATGAGCAGGTATTCCTGATGAACTCCTACAATTTCATGACCCCTATCGACGACTCGAACACGCGCTATTACTGGTTTCAAGTGCGTAATTTCGATCAGGACAACGAGGACATTTCCCGTCAGTTTGACGAAGACGTGCGCCACGCGTTTGCCGAGGACCGGGTTGTACTTAGCGCTGTGCATGAGGGCATGGCCCACAAGCGCAGCCCGAATATTGACCTGGCTTCAGACGCGGGGCCGTTGCGGTTTCGACGCAATCTGGCGCGACTGATTGCATTGGAACAACCCCAGGAGCTGATCCCGCTGGTACCCGCCAAGCCGAATACCGTGGAGGCCTGAGATGAGCACTCAAACACCGGGTTTTAAAGCCTGGCGGGTGATCGACAAGCAACCTGAAAGCGCAATCATCACGTCCTTCGTCCTGACGCCCGCAGACGGAATCAGCCAGCTTGATTTCCGCCCTGGCCAATTCCTCACGCTGCGCCTGACACTGACAGACCGCAGCACGGTGATACGCAATTACAGCTTCAGTGCCTGCGCTGCCAATGGGCGCCAGGTGCGGATTTCGGTCAAGCGCGAACCTGCGCCCTTCGACCAACCCCATTTGCCATCCGGGCTGGGCTCCAGCCATCTACACGACTGCGTGCAGGTCGGGGACCTGCTGGACGTTGCGGGCCCGTCCGGCACGTTTGTACTGGACGAGATCAGTACACGACCTGTGCTGCTGTTCAGCGGCGGGGTCGGTCTGACACCGATGGTCAGCATGCTCCACACCCTGAGCCAGCAGCCGGGCCGGACCGTGCACTTTGTGCATGCCTGTGAGAACGGGGCGGTGCACGCGTTACGCGAGGAGGTCCTGGCCCTGGCCGACAAGCGCTCGGGCATTGCCGTGCATTTTTGCTACCGCAACCCCGGGGCAGACGACGGGGGCCGCCATCACAGTGAGGGCCTGATCACGCGTCAAACCCTGCAACAGCTGCTGCCACTGGACGATTACGATGTCTACCTGTGTGGCCCCCGGCCGTTCATGCAGGCAAACTGGCGCCTGTTGCGCAGCCTTGGGGTGGCGAGGGAGCGTATTCACTATGAGTTTTTTGGGCCCGCTGCGGTGCTGGAAGAAGATGAAGCCAGTGCGGTTGCCGAACCCGCCATCGTCCAGACTGCTGCGGGCACGGATGACGACACCCTGAGTGTCTGCTTCATGCCGTCCGGTACTCGGGTGATGTGGAATGAAAGCTGTAACTCGCTGCTGGAGTTGGCCGAACAGGCGGGGCTTGAACCGGCGTTCAACTGCCGGGCGGGCCTATGCAATACCTGTCAGGTCCGACTGCAGGAAGGCACTGTGGAGTATCTGGAGGAACCACTGGATGCACCGCAACCCGGCGACATCCTGCTGTGCTGCACACGCCCCACCAGCGCCATTACCGTGCAGTTGTAGGCGCACACAAAAACGCCGGGGCAAGCCCGGCGTTTTCATGAGTCTGGTTTCAGGTATTGGCCTGAGGGCGCTTGTGACGCTCCATATAACGTTCGACGTACGAACATGAAGGAATCACCTCATATCCCATCTTGTCGGCGTAATCGAGCGCCTGCTCCGTCAATGCTGCCGCTATACCCCGACCACGCAGGGCATTGGGCACGAACGTGCGATAGATATCCAGAGTCTGCTTGCCCAGATCCATGTAGGTCAGGTAAGCACGATGACCGTCGACAGTGGTCTCAAACTGGTGACCTGCCTGGTCATGGTGGATAGACAACGCCTCGCTCATCATTGCTCCTTCGCGGGTCTTGAACCGTGACCCCTACCTTACTGTTGTTTTTCCGCCGAGGGAACTACTACGCCGTCACGCACGAGCTGCCAGCACAGAATGTGTGAACAGGCCTGATGGAAGAGTAGTCACTCTCAATGCAAATGTTCAGTTCATGGGGTCGGCTGCTGCCAGCAAATCAAGCCAGCTCAAACGTTTCTTCAGCCCGACAACCTTAAAGAAGCCCTGAACATTTTTCGGAAGGTTGAGGCTATGACGTAGAACCACACTTAAAGTCACGTTGTGCCATCACGAGCATGCCGCTGACTGCACTCCAAACTGACTGTTTTACAAGCACAATCAGTTAAATCTAGCCGATCAACAATGCTTGCCAAATATTTTTTTTGGTTCTTGCGCTAGGTCATTTTACTTACTACAAGTAATGGGTACTATGTACGCCGGCTGTTTCCTCACTTTGAAGGAGCAGCTTTAATTAGAAAGTCCTTGAAGGGGAACACGATGAACAACGTTCTGAAATTCTCTGCTCTGGCATTGGCCGCAGTTCTGGCTACCGGTTGCAGCAGCGTATCTAAAGAAACTGAAGCCCGTCTGACTGCAACTGAAGACGCAGCAGCTCGCTCCCAGGCTCGTGCTGACGAAGCCTACCGTAAAGCTGACGAAGCTCTGGCTGCTGCTCAAAAAGCACAACAGACTGCTGATGAAGCAAACGAGCGCGCTCTGCGCATGCTTGAAAAAGCAAGCCGCAAGTAATAGTCCTTCGGGATTATTATCAAGCCGACCTATTTATAGGTCGGCTTTTTTATTGCCTGCCGGTTACTAAGCAGTCAATAAAAAGCCGCCGAAGGTATTAACCGCGGCGGCTTTTTAATGCGCGTTTTTAGTGCGTTTTACTGCACGTAGTCCAAAGACTGGCCACCCACCACTGTGGAATTGGATATGCCGATTTCTGCAGGTATACCCGTCTCGGCACCCACAACAGGGAACGCTTTGTCCTTGTCGATCTGGATGCTGTTTTCCAGGTCTTTGTGCTTGAGCAAAAAGTTCATGAATGCAGCGTATTTGTTCTGCAAGTCTTCAGGGGTCAAGTGGGACTTGTCGCTGACAGCCAACAGGGAGCCATCCTTGACGTTCAGGGGCTCATGCACCTCAAGGAAGACCTTCCCGCCGCTGACACCAATCTTGTACGGCTCGTTAATGATTCGCACAGGCGTCCCGACAGGCACCATGCGCGACATTTCAAGCACGTTCTGGTTAAGCATCCGGAAGCAGCCATGGCTGGTCCCCGTGCCAATACCAAACTTGGCGTTCGAACCATGGATCAAGTAGCCCGGCATGCCGAGCGTGAACTTGAAAGGGCCCAATGGGTTATCTGGCCCGGCAGGCACAACGTTCGGTAGCGGGTCGCCATTTCGGGCGTGCTCGGCCTTGATCGAAGCCGGTGGCGTCCAGGTCGGATTGGGCGTCTTGGCAGTGATTTTGGTCTGCCCCAAAGGCGAGCCCCACCCCTCGCGGCCAATCCCCAGCGGAAAGGTGTAGACCTTGTTCTGATCCTTGGGGAAGTAATACAAACGATACTCGGCCAGGTTGATCACGATCCCTTCACGCTTGCCCGGCGGCAGAATGAACTGGGTTGGCAACACAATATCGGTGTCGACTATCGTTCCATCCAGGTTCTTCTTGACCGGCAACCAGGCATCCACTCCCGGGTTCGCTGCGATCATTTCCGAATAGCCCAGCTCGTACTTGTTTCCCAGATCAGCAAAGGAGTCTTCGTACTTGCCCTTGATGACCTGCACTTCGCCGACAACATCTTCGCCAGGCGGTGGCAGCGGGAATTCAAGCGCGACAGCGGGACCCGCAACACAGAGTGCGGCAACTGACAGGTAGCGGGTGACGGCAGGTAGGCGCGACAACATCCGGAACATCCTTCGCATAATCAACGGGGGACAAAAAAGGGAGTGTACACCGCGCCCACGGGGAGCGTGAGCCGGCTAGGGCATCAAACAGGTAACATCATAGTTCAAAGCGCAACTCTGGCCAGATAGGCTCCGTACCACGTCGCTGCGACTCGATAATTGCCCGGCACAGAGGGCATAACCGGTGATCCTGAAAGACCTTGCGAGTGACATCCGACCAACGCGGTTGTGCAGGTAGCAATGAGCCACACAAGGTACGGTCAATGGTGCCTCCCAGCTCCAGTTGACGCGTCACCAGATGCACCCGTACCTCCTGGCAGGCGAACAAATCGAGCTGTTCGTCAGGCTCGATCAGTTGATAGGCATATAAAGACCAGGCAGGACGCGACATCGGGGGCTCCAAATCGGGGGGGCGCCACCTTAGCCGAAACACTGCCACTAGAAAAGCATCAAAGCAGGGGTTTTAGCGCCGGCCACACATTATCCAGCAAAAGCCCCTGTGCCCCGACCGCCGGGTGAATGCGATCAGCCTGCATCAGCTCGGGTTTGCCCCCTACGCCCTCAAGGAAAAACGGCACCAGAGTGACCTTTTTTTCTTTGCCCAACTCAGCGTAAACCGCAGCAAAGGACTGGGTATAACGCGCACCGTAATTGGGCGGCAATTGCATTCCCAAAAGCAGCACCTTGGCACCCGCCTGTTGAGAGGCATCGATCATCCCTGCAAGATTTTGTTTCAATTGAGCAGGCAGTTGGCCACGCAGGCCATCATTGCCGCCCAGCTCTACAATCACCACCTCTGGCTTATGCTCTGCAAGCAGTGCAGGCAGCCGCGCAAGCCCTCCAGCGCTGGTGTCACCGCTGATTGAGGCGTTGACCACCTTATCGTCGTATCCTTGCTCCTTGAGCCGCTGTTCGAGCAACGACACCCATCCCAGACGGGTATCCAGGCCGAAAGCCGCGCTGATACTATCGCCAACGATCAAGATTGTTCCCGCCGTTGCCGTCTGCGCCATGCACATCAGGGCCAGAGCAGCACTTAAAAACCACACACGCATTGGATTCTCCATGGGCGAAAGTATTCTCACCGCGCAGAACCTTAGCAAAGTGGTTCCCAGCGCGGAAGGCGAGTTAACCATCCTGCACCCCTTGAGCCTTGAATTGAACAAGGGCGACAGCCTGGCGATTGTCGGTGCATCCGGCTCGGGCAAGTCCACCTTGCTGGGCTTGTTGGCAGGCCTGGACCTGCCCAGTCAGGGCGAAGTGATTCTGGCCGGTCGCGCACTGAGCACGCTGGACGAAGACCAGCGCGCTCGGGTACGGGCCGAACACGTGGGTTTCGTGTTCCAGTCATTCCAGTTGCTCGACAGCCTCAACGCCCTGGAAAACGTCATGTTGCCCCTGGAGCTAGAGGGCCGAAAAGATGCCCGCGAACATGCCCGCCATCTGCTGGATCGCGTCGGCCTTGGCCAGCGCCTGAGCCATTCGCCGCGCCAACTCTCCGGCGGTGAGCAGCAACGAGTCGCCATTGCACGGGCGTTTGCGGCCAACCCGGATGTGCTGTTTGCCGATGAACCCACCGGCAACCTGGACAGTCACACCGGCGAGCGCATCACCGACCTGCTCTTCGAACTCAACAAGGAACGCGGCACCACCCTGGTGCTGGTGACCCATGACGAACGCCTGGCCCATCGGTGCCGGCGCCTGATCCGTCTTGAAGCTGGCCATCTGGTCGGCCCTCTGGAGCCCTGATGGCACGCCTGCCGCTGTTGCGCCTGCTAAGCCTTGCCGTACGCCAATTGCTGCGCGATGCTCGCGCAGGCGAGTTGCGCGTGCTGTTCTTTGCCCTGCTGGTTGCGGTCGCAGCCAGCACCGCCATCGGCTACTTCGGTGCCCGCCTCAATGGTGCGATGCTGTTGCGCGCCACCGAGTTCCTGGGCGCCGACCTGGTGCTGGATGGCAGCTCCCCGGCCCGTGAAGAACAAATCAAGGTCGGTATCGATCAGGGACTCGCACACGCTCGCGTGGTTGAGTTTGCCAGCGTGATCGCTACCGACAACGGCATTCAGCTGTCCAGCATCAAGGCGGCAGACGATGCCTACCCGTTGCGCGGCGAACTGAAAAGCGCCGCCCAACCCTATGCCGAAGAACAATCCGGTGGCGGCCCAGAGCCTGGGCAAGCGTGGGCCGAAGCCCGACTGCTGACCGCGCTGGATCTCAAGATCGGCGATGAAATCGATGTCGGCTCAAAAACCGTGCGCATCACCCGCGTCCTGACCTACGAGCCTGATCGTGCCGGTAATCTTTACAGCCTGACCCCACGGGTACTGATCAACCTGGACGATCTGGCTGACACCGGCATCGTGCAACCGGGCAGCAGGGTCACCTATCGCGAGCTATGGCGCGGTGACGCCCCAGCCCTTGAAGCCTATCGCCAATCAATCAAACCCGGCCTGGACCCCAACCAGCGCCTGCTGGACGGCCGTGATGGCAACCAGCAGATCGGTGGCGCGCTGGGCAAGGCCGAGCGTTACCTGAATATGGCCAGCCTGGTGGCGGTTCTGCTGTCGGGCGTAGCCGTGGCGTTGTCAGCGACGCGCTTTGCCAATCGACGCTTTGATGCGAGCGCCCTGCTGCGCTGCCTGGGCCTGTCGCGGCGCGAAACCCTGTGGCTGTTTACCCTTCAACTGGCAGTGCTCGGTCTGCTGGCCAGCCTTGCGGGTGCCGTGCTTGGCTGGCTCGCGCAGCTTGGACTATTCGCCTTGTTGCACGACTTGCTGCCCGCTGACGTACCGCCTGGAGGCTTGATGCCTGCGATCGCCGGGATGGGCACCGGGCTGGTGGCGCTGGCGGGTTTCGCATTGCCGCCGCTGGCGGCATTGGGCCGCGTACCACCACTGCGAGTCTTGCGTCGCGACATGCTGCCGATTCCCGCCAGCACTTGGACCGTCTACGGTGCTGCACTGCTGGCACTGGGGCTGATCATGTGGCGCATGAGCCTGGACATGGTGCTGACCTTCGCCCTGCTCGGGGGGGGCGTGATTGCTGCGCTGGTTCTGGGCGGCATCCTGCTGCTGGGCCTGCAAAGCCTGCGCCGCCTGCTGGCACGGGCCTCGCTGCCCTGGCGCCTGGGGCTGGGCCAATTACTGCGTCACCCGCTGGCGGCAGCGGGCCAGGCCTTGGCTTTTGGCCTGATCCTGCTATCGATGGGCCTGATTGCCCTGCTGCGCGGCGAGTTGCTCGACACCTGGCAAAACCAGCTGCCTAAAAACGCGCCCAACTACTTTGCACTCAACATCCTGCCGGCGGACAAGGACGCTTTCGGCGCCCACCTGATGACCCTTCAGGCCCAGGCTGCGCCGCTGTATCCGGTGATTCCGGGGCGCCTGATCAGTATCAATGGCGAGCCGGCGCAAGATATCGTCAGTAAGGACTCCAGCGGCGACAAAGCCATTCAGCGCGACTTGAGCCTGACCTGGGCGGCCGACCTGCCAGCCGACAACGAACTGACCGCAGGCACCTGGTGGACCCAACAACCTGCCGGGGATATACCGGGCGTCTCGGTAGAAGCCAAGGTTGCTGAAAGCCTGAAACTGAAACTGGGCGATCACCTGACCTTCACCGTTGCCGGGGTTAATCGCGAAGCCCGTGTCACCAGCTTGCGCAGCATCAACTGGGATAACTTCCAACCCAACTTCTTCATGATTTTCCAACCCGGCACCCTGCAGGACCTGCCGACTACTTACCTCACCAGCTTTTACCTGGCACCGGGGCACGACAAGGAAATCATCGATCTGTCGCGCAGCTTCCCGGCCGTGACCATTCTGCCCATCGAAGCCCTGCTTGAGCAGCTGCGCAGCATCCTTGCGCAAGTGACCATTGCCGTGGAATACGTGTTGTTGTTCGTCCTGGCAGCAGGCATGGCAGTGCTGTTTTCCGGCCTGCAATCCACTCTGGACGAACGGATTCGCCAGGGGGCCCTGCTCAGGGCACTGGGGGCCGAACGGCAACTGCTGATCAAGGCCAGGAGGATCGAGTTCGGCCTGCTGGGTGCCACCAGCGGCTTGCTCGCAGCGCTGGGTGCCGAACTGGTCAGCCTGGTGCTTTACCGCTTTGCCTTTGACCTGCCGTGGTCCCCGCACCCGTGGCTGCTGCTGCTACCCGTGCTGGGCGCCCTGATGGTAGGTGGCGCAGGTGTATTCGGTACGCGCAGGGCGCTCAATGCCAGCCCGCTGACAGTGTTGCGCGAGGGCTGATAGACTCGCGCCCTTCTCTGCACACGGATTGCCCATGAGCCGCTATCGCCCTCCCCGCCCTGCCGGCACCGCGCTGATCACCCCTGAAGGTGAAGCGCGGATGCGCGCAGAGCTGCACGAGTTGTGGCACGTTCGCAGGCCGCAGGTGACGCAATCTGTCAGCGAAGCCGCAGCCCAGGGCGACCGCTCGGAAAACGCCGAATACACCTACGGCAAAAAAATGCTGCGCGAGATCGACAGCCGTGTGCGCTTCCTGACCAAGCGCCTTGAAAGCCTCAAGGTGGTCAGCGAAAAACCCAGCGATCCGAACAAGGTGTATTTCGGGGCCTGGGTCACCATTGAAGATGAAGACGGCAAGCAGTCGCGCTACCGCATCGTCGGGCCCGATGAGCTTGACCTCAAGAAAGGGCTGATCAGCATCGACTCACCCCTGGCCCGGGCGCTGATCGGCAAGTCACTGGATGCCGAAGTCCAGGTACAAACACCCACCGGGGAGCAGTGGGTGTACATCGTCGCGATTGATTACCCGTAACCCTGGCCCTCAGGGTGCCGTGGCCTGTCGGTACTGACGCGGCGTAAAGCCGGTCAATGCCTTGAACTGCCGGGTGAACGCGCTGTGGTCGGTATAGCCGCACTGCAGTGCAACTTCAGTAATGGGAATGTCGGTCAGCAACAGGCGATGGGCGTGCTCCAGACGTACCTTCTGGATCATCTGCCTCGGCGTGAGGTGGAACACTCGCTTGCAGTAACGCTCCAGTTGCGCCACTGAAATCCCGGCAATGCGCGTCAACTCGCCCAGGGTGACGCGACGATTGAAATGCGTGCGAATGTGCTCGTCTACCGCCGCCAGCCGCTGATAGGCCGGATGGGTGTCACTGGCCGACTGCAGGTCAACCGAGATCCCGGCCAGGCCAATGATTACCCCGTCACGGTTATACAGAGGTCGCTTGTGCGTCAGGCACCAGCCCGGCTCCCGACTGCCGTACAAATGCAGCTCCAGCTGATCTTCCAGCACCAGCCCCTGCTCCAGCACGCGTCGATCCTGTTCGGTATAGCCAGGCCCCAATTGCTCAGGGAAGACCTCGGCGCTGGTTTTGCCCAGCAAGGGTTGCAGCTGCTTGAGCCCGCAACGCTGCACCAGCGTGCGATTTGCCAGGACATAGCGCGCCTGAATGTCCTTGATAAAGATCGCGGCATTGGGAATCACATCCAGCATCGGCAACAAAAGCGCCACACCCGACAGCAACTGCTCAAGGCTCTCAGGACGACTCAGCTCGCTCCCCTGGCTCAGGATTGCAAACGCATTCTGCTTCATGAATTTCACTCCCCCACTACTCGAACAGGCTCAACCCACCTGTGCATATTGTGCTGATTTCGTCATCGGCTTCAATGGAAAACATCAATCGCAAATCCGCCCGGACGTTCAATCTAGCGCCATTGCACACCCGCCAGTGGTTTTGGCGCAATGGCAAATGACATCACACCTGCCTAACCAAAAACTCACAATAAGGCGACTCCATGTCAGGTAAAGGCAAATTCAAGAAACAGCTCTCACTGATGGACCTGACCTTTATCGGTCTGGGTGCCATCTTCGGTTCCGGCTGGTTGTTCGCAGCCAGCCACGTTTCTGCAATTGCGGGGCCCGCGGGGATATTTTCCTGGCTGCTGGGCGGTTTTTCTGTGCTGCTGTTGGGCATTGTTTACTGTGAATTGGGCGCTGCCCTGCCGCGCGCCGGTGGTGTTATCCGCTACCCGGTTTACTCCCATGGCCCGCTGCTCGGGTACTTGATGGGTTTTATCACCCTGATCGCATTTTCCAGCCTGGTGGCGATTGAAGTGGTCGCCGCTCGCCAATACGCCGCAGCATGGTTCCCCGAGCTGACCAAGGCAGGCTCCAGTGATCCTTCGATCCTGGGCTGGCTCCTGCAGTTCGGCCTGCTGTGCCTGTTCTTCATGCTCAACTATCGCAGCGTGAAGACCTTCGCCATGGCCAACAATCTGGTCAGCGTATTCAAGTTCATCGTGCCGCTGCTGGTCATCGGCGTACTGTTCACCTTCTTCAAGCCGGAAAACCTCTATTCCCAGGGCTTTGCTCCCTTCGGTCTGTCGGGCGTGCAGATGGCTGTTTCCGCGGGCGGCATTATCTTTGCCTACCTGGGCCTGACCCCGATCATTTCGGTGGCCAGCGAGGTCAAGAACCCGCAACGCACCATCCCGATTGCCCTGATCCTGTCGGTTCTGCTGTCTACTGTGATTTATGTGCTGTTGCAGGTCGCCTTCCTCGGCGGCGTGCCGACCGAGATGCTGGTCAACGGCTGGGCCGGTGTGACCAAGGAACTGGCCCTGCCCTATCGCGACATCGCCCTGGCACTGGGTGTGGGCTGGCTGGCCTATTTGGTGGTGGCCGATGCGGTGATCTCCCCCAGCGGCTGCGGCAACATCTACATGAACGCTACACCGCGTGTGATCTATGGCTGGGCGCAAACCGGCACGTTCTTCAAAGTGTTCACCCGCATCGATGAAAAGTCCGGCATCCCGCGCCCGGCGCTGTGGCTGACCTTTGGCCTGTCGGTGTTCTGGACCCTGCCGTTCCCCTCCTGGGAAGCCCTGATCAACGTGGTATCCGCCGCGCTGGTATTGAGCTACGCCGTCGCTCCGGTGTCCGTGGCCGCACTGCGCCGCAATGCACCCGACATGCCGCGCCCTTTCAGGGTCAAGTGGATGGCCGTGCTGGGGCCGCTGTCATTCATCGTCGCTGCGCTGATCGTCTACTGGTCAGGCTGGAAGACCGTGTCCTGGTTGCTCGGCCTGCAGATCGTGATGTTTGTGGTGTACCTGCTGTGCGCCCGCTTTGTACCGACCAACCACCTGAGCCTGGCCCAGCAAGTACGCTCTTCCTTGTGGCTGATCGGCTTCTATGCCGTGACCATCGTGCTGTCCAAGCTCGGCACCTTCGGTGGCCTGGGCGTGCTCGCTCACCCTTTCGACACCCTGGTCGTCGCTGCGTGCGCCACGGGTATCTATTACTGGGGGGCCGCCACCGGCGTACCGGCACATAAGGTCCGCCTGGAAGACGACGAGGAAAGCGAAGACACCCCGGAGCTTTCCAGCCAGACGCCACCCCGGCACGCCACGGGGGCGTTAATCCAGACTTCGTCCTGAGACACCGTTAGCCACCGTCTTCCCAGCCGCTGTTCTCTTCCAAGGGATAAGTTTATGAAGCACGTACATATCATTGATTCACACACCGGCGGCGAACCCACCCGCCTGGTGATCAAAGGCTTTCCGCAACTGGCCGGCCGTACCATGGTCGAGCAGCGCGATGAACTGCGCGACCGGCATGACCAATGGCGCCGCGCATGCCTGCTGGAGCCCCGTGGCAACGATGTGCTGGTGGGCGCGCTGTATTGCGAGCCGGTGTCGCCGGATGCCACCTGCGGCGTTATTTTCTTCAACAATGCCGGCTACCTGGGCATGTGCGGCCACGGCACCATCGGTTTGGTCGCTTCGCTGCACCATCTGGGGATGATCGAGACCGGAGAGCACAAGATCGACACCCCGGTCGGCCCGGTCAGCGCCACGTTGCATGAAGACGGCAGCGTGACCGTTGGAAATGTGCCCGCCTACCGCTACCGCAAACAGGTCGCCGTTGAAGTACCGGGACACGGCCGGGTGTATGGCGATATCGCCTGGGGCGGCAACTGGTTCTTCCTCGTGTCCGATCACGGCCATGCGCTGCAACTGGACAACGTCGAAGCCCTGACCGAGTACACCTGGGCGATGCTTAAAGCCCTTGAGGCCCAGGGTATCCACGGCGAAGACGGCGCCCTGATCGACCATATCGAACTGTTTGCCGACGACGACAAGGCCGACAGCCGCAACTTTGTCATGTGCCCGGGCAAGGCCTACGACCGCTCGCCATGCGGTACCGGCACCAGCGCCAAACTGGCGTGTCTGGCGGCCGATGGCAAATTGGCCCCCGGCCAGCCCTGGGTGCAAGCCAGCATTACCGCCAGCCAGTTTGTTGGCAGCTACCAATGGGAAGGCGAGCGCATTCGCCCGTTCATTACCGGCCAAGCCTTCATGACCGCCGACAGCACGTTGCTGATCGACGAAAAAGATCCGTTCGCGTGGGGCATTTAAGCCCCCAGTTCCACCCACCTCTGAATAAACGACTCCAGGAGTTACAACAATGAGCGATAACATTTTCACCGGTTGCATGCCTGCACTGATGACCCCTTGCACCGCCGATCGCAAACCGGACTTCGACGCGCTGGTCGCCAAGGGCCGCGAACTGATCGATATCGGCATGAGCGCCGTCGTGTACTGCGGCTCCATGGGTGACTGGCCATTGCTGACCGAAGCCGAGCGTCAGGAAGGCGTGGCACGCCTGGTGGCTGCCGGTATTCCGACCATCGTTGGCACCGGCGCCGTCAACAGCCGCGAAGCCGTGTCCCACGCCGCACACGCCGCCAAAGTCGGTGCCCAGGGCCTGATGGTGATTCCTCGCCTGCTGTCCCGTGCGGCCTCGCCTGCTGCGCAAAAAGCTCACTTCGCCGCCATCCTGCAAGCAGCTCCACAGCTACCGGCCGTGATCTACAACAGCCCTTACTACGGCTTCGCCACCCGCGCCGACCTGTTCTTTGAACTGCGTCGCGAATACCCGAACCTGATCGGCTTCAAAGAGTTTGGCGGTGCTGCCGACATGCGTTACGCCGCTGAACACATCACGTCCAAGGACGACGACGTGACCCTGATGGTCGGTGTCGACACCCAAGTGGTCCATGGCTTCGTCAACTGCAACGCCACCGGTGCCATTACCGGTATCGGTAACGCCCTGCCACGCGAAGTGCTGCAACTGGTCGCCCTGAGCAAGCAAGCGGCCCTGGGCGACCCCAAGGCCCGCCGTATGGCCCGTGAGCTGGAGGCTGCCCTTGCCGTGCTGTCGTCGTTCGATGAAGGCACCGACCTGGTGCTCTACTACAAGCACCTGATGGTGCTCAATGGCGACACCGAATACACCCTGCACTTCAACGAGACCGATGCGCTCAGCGATGCTCAGCGTCACTACGCCGAGAACCAGTACGCCCTGTTCCGTCAGTGGTACAAAAACTGGTCAGCCGAACAGAACGTGGCCTGATCGCTCAACCCCGTTCCCTTAAACGAGCGGTGCTTCTGTGGGAGCGAGCAGGCTCGCTTCCACACCCCCAGCCCAATTTTTCCAGGAACACGCCATGACTCTGACAGGCAACATGCTGATCGGTCAGCAAGCCATCACCGGTAGCCGCGAAGCGATCCGGGCGATCAACCCCGCCACCGGCACAGCGCTGGAACCGGCCTACCTCGGCGGCACCGGCGAAGATGTCGAGCAGGCGTGCGCTTTGGCGTGGGAGGCTTTTGATAGCTTTCGCGAGACGCCACTGGCCGCTCGTGCCACTTTTCTTGAAACCATCGCCGATGAAATCGAAGCCATCGGCGATGAGTTGATCGACCGCGCCGTCAGCGAGTCCGGGCTGCAACGCCCGCGCATCCTCGGCGAGCGCGGCCGGACCTGCCAGCAGCTGCGCACCTTTGCCCGCACCGTGCGCGCGGGTGAATGGCTTGATGTGCGAGTCGACAGCGTCTTGCCTGAACGTCAACCCCTGCCCCGTTCAGACCTGCGTCAACGCCAGGTGGCGCTGGGGCCGGTAGCCGTATTCGGTGCCAGCAACTTCCCGCTGGCCTTCTCCGTCGCAGGTGGCGACACCGCATCGGCTCTCGCCGCCGGCTGCCCGGTTGTGGTCAAGGCTCACAGCGCACACCCCGGCACCAGCGAACTGGTCGGCCACGCGGTGGCCCGGGCGGTGAAAAAATCGGGACTGCATGCCGGCGTGTTTTCGCTGCTGTTCGGTTCCGGTCGCGAGGTGGGCATTGCCCTGGTGACCGACCCACGAATCAAAGCCGTCGGTTTTACCGGCTCACGCAGCGGTGGTCTGGCCTTGTGCAAGGCGGCCCAGGCACGCCCTGAACCCATCCCTGTGTATGCAGAAATGAGTTCGATCAATCCGGTGTTACTCTTCCCCGCGGCCTTGCAGGCTCGCGGTGAAGCGCTGGCACAAGGCTTCGTGACCTCCCTGACTCAAGGGGCTGGCCAGTTTTGCACCAACCCGGGACTGGTCATTGCCCGCCAGGGCCCCGCCCTGGATCGTTTCATCAACGCCGCTGCCGCACTGATACAGCGCAGCCCGGCGCAGACCATGCTCACTCCCGGGATTTTCCAGGCTTATGAAGCTGGCGTCGGCGCGCTGCACGAACTGAGCAGCGCGCAAGAAGCCGCAGCAGGCTTGAAAGGCGATACGCCCAACCAATGCCAGGCCCACCTGTTTGTCACCCGGGCCCGGGACTTTATCGCCGATCCGGCGTTGCAGGCCGAGGTATTCGGGGCCGCGTCGCTGGTCGTGCAATGCGCCGATGATGAAGAGATCCGCCAGGTCTTCGAGCATCTGGAAGGCCAGTTGACCATCACCCTGCAACTGGATGACGCAGACCTGGAAAGTGCCAGGGCCTTGTTGCCGACTCTGGAACGCAAAGCCGGACGCCTGCTGGTCAACGGCTGGCCCACCGGTGTTGAGGTGTGTGATGCGATGGTCCACGGAGGCCCATTCCCGGCCACCTCCGACACGCGAACCACCTCGGTCGGCACCGCGGCTATCCTGCGTTTCCTGCGCCCGGTCTGCTATCAGGACTTCCCGGACAGCTTGTTGCCCACCGCACTCAAGCACGACAATCCTCTGCAACTGCGCCGCCTGCTCGATGGCCACAGAGAAGCCCAACAAAATGCCTGATCATTTCAGCTCAAACAGCGCGCACCAGAACGCTGACATTGCAGTGGTCGGCGCCGGCATTATCGGCGTCGCCTGCGCCCTTCAGCTGGCGCGACAGGGTCTGCGGGTAGTGGTCATCGACCAGCAGGAGCCGGGCCAGGGGGCCTCGTTTGGCAATGCAGGGCATCTGGCAACCGAACAGGTGTTCCCGATTGCCGACCTGTCCATCCTCAAGCGGTTGCCGGCCATGCTCATGGATCCGATGGGCCCCCTGCGCCTGGACTGGAAATACATGCCCCGTGCCCTGCCCTGGTTTACCCGGCTGCTGCTGAACCTGCGCCCGGCGCCTTTCCAGCGCACCGTGGCCGGTATCCGAGCCCTCAATGAAAGCAGCCTGGATGCCTGGCACCGGCTGCTGGACGGCATTGATTGCCCCGGCCTGATGCGCGAAGACGGCTCATTGCTGGTCTACGAGCGACCTGAATCACGCCCCGCGCTCCAAGCGCTACAGGCACGCATGCGTCAGCAACAGGTACCGGTTGAGTTCTGGGAGGCCAAGGCGGTACACGAGACCGCGCCGCAACTCAGCGAGCAGATTCAGGGCGGGTTGTTTTTCCCGGCGACCGGGCACTTTATCGACCCCTACCGCGTGGTATGCGAACTGGTGAACGCCGCCAGAACCTGCGGTGTGCAGTTCCTCACGCAACAGGTCACGGGCGGGCACCTGAACGAGACCGGTGTGAGTCTGGTCACCCCTCAGGGCCGTGTGACGGCCCGGCGAGTGGTGATTGCCTGCGGCGCCCATTCGGCGAAACTCACCGCCGACCTGACCGGCAAAAAGGTCCCACTGGATACCGAGCGCGGTTACCACCTGATGCTGCCCCACGAACATGACCGGCTGCCTTTTGCCGTCACCTCGCTGGAGCGCAAGTTCATCATGACCCCGATGACTGACGGTCTGAGACTGGCGGGTACTGTTGAGTTTGCAGGATTGCAGGCGCCACCTAGCATGGAGCGCGCCTGGCAGTTACATCGGCTGAGCAAAGGGTTGTTCCGTCGTGACCTGAACGCGCAAGCCGCCACGCCGTGGATGGGCTTTCGGCCGTCGCTGCCAGACTCATTGCCGATTATCGACAAGGTAGGTGACGGCAAGGTGCTACTTGCCTTTGGCCACCAACATCTTGGCCTGACACAGGCAGCAGTGACTGCGGAATTGATTGCGCAGTTGGCATTGCCCGGCAGCGCCCGTGCTTTACCGGCACTGGAGCCCTACCGCCTGGATCGATTCTGAACCGCAAAGCCTGTCGCTACTTTGTTGCTTGAAAACACTGTAGATACTCTGTTGCCAACCGGCCTGTTTAGAGAAATGTGCTTCGCTAAACAGGTCGGCCTGTAGGCCGCCTCGGCGGGCCGTTGATCTTGTTTTTGCACTGGTTTTTTGATCTGCCTGCCCTTCGGGAGGCCGAGCGCAGGTTCTGCGTAGTGGGTCGACCGGCATGGATGCCGGGAGAGCCGTGTTGGGCCATGGATGGCCCGTCACGGCGTGCCCACGGAGCGGGACCGGAGTGAGGGACACCTGAGCGCAGCGAGGGCCGTACGCTGGGGCAAGGCCTTTTGGGGTACTTTTGTGGCTGTTTGACAAAAGTGCCTCGCTGTAAAAGCGAAACCATCGTTTCAGTTAACCGCGAATGCCGGATATGTACCCCGTGTGCCCGTTGTTTTGCGATGCGCCCGCAGCGATGCCGAGTACATATCCATTCGATATGTCACGACTTTCTACGGGTTCCGCCCTTACGGCGGGTCACTTTTTCCAAACGCCGAAAAAGTAACCAAAAAGGCTTGCCCTACCATACGGCCGCCTCGCCCAGGCTCGGTGGTTCCCTCACTCCGGCACTGTCATGGGGGCACGCCGCGACGGGCCATCCATGGCCCATCGCGGCTGACGAGCTCCACGAGGCTGCGTTCGGCGGCGCAGCCGTCGTAACCCTGGCGACTCGGTTTGTCAGGTATACCGCGTATACAGGGTTTACGACCGCTGCGCGCTCGGACGCGGCCTCGTTCTACTCGTCAGCGGCTACAGGGTTTCAGGGGGTCAGGTGTAATCAACGCAGTGTAATCAGCCCCTGGCGGCAAACGCGGGTCAGGTTATGAATCACCTGCTCGGCATTGTCGGCATCGGGGGACTGGATCACTGCCAGGTCAAAACTGTCAGCAGCAAAGCGCGCCAGCGGATCACCCTCTTCGACAAACTGGATCAAAAATGCCGTAGCCCGGCCCTTTCGACGCGGCCAGCCGTCCAGACAGCGCAGCAGTGTGGGCTGGTGTTTACCGCCAAGAAGGATTTTTGGATTGCGCAAAGCAGGGCTGGCCGAGATCGGCGCAAGACGTACCAGGGGACGTGGGTGACTCATCTGTATCGGTTCTCCGCCTCAAGATTCTGCGTGGCAGGTGAGAGGCAACACCGAACCAGCGCTTTAGCGGTATTTCGAGGCGTGCTTCAAGCCTCTTAGACGGTCTCTAGACCCTCTGGCGCCCCGCAAGTAGCTGTTTAAATCGGCGCAAGAAACATCCTAGATAAACCTGCTTACAACTGTCAACAATCATGTAAAACGAAAAAGACCCGCTCTGGGCGGGTCTTTTTACGAACATTCGATTTTCAGTCGGTAATCGCACGATCGAGGGACAACTTGCCTGCACCTTCGAACAATACAGCGAGGGTGCCGCCCAACAGAGCCAAGGCAAATTCATAACCGTTGTTTGCCATAAACAGACCGTTATGGATATGCACCGAGAAAATCGCCACCAGCAAGGTAAACGACAGGCCTAATGCCGCAGGTCGAGCCAGCAGGCCAACGATCAGCGCCAGACCACCCAGAAACTCGGTACCGCCCGCCAGCACCGCCATCAACGTACCGGGTGCCAGGCCGATGCTTTCCATCCATTGCGCCGTGCCGGCCAATCCGCCACCGCCAAACCAGCCGAAAAGTTTCTGCGAACCGTGAGCTGCAAAGATGATGCCTACGAAGATACGCAAAACAGTCAAACCATAACCTGCGCGGCTGCCCAGTACGGTATGGATCAATTTGCTCATGGTGAAGTCCTTTAGGTAATCAGTTGGGGAATGCCCGCCATACTAATCAGTTTTTAGAATGTGAAAAGTCGAATAAACCCAAGATAACAATCAGTTTTTTCGATTATTTTCGTGAGGCCAGCTCAGCTTTTGCGGGCTCCAGAGAGTCGCGCACCCGATCAAAGGCCAAATAGTATTTATTCACGCTATTAACATAGCTGACAGCGCCCATTCCCACCTGCTCCATGGCAATTCGTTCCACCTGAAAAAACCATTGATTAGGGTTCAGCCCCCGTCGCCTGGCTTCTGCGCGCATGCCTTGTACCCGCTCGGGGCCCATGTTGTACGCCGCCAGGACAAAGGCCATGCGCTCACGCTCGTTGAGTTTGGGGCTGGCGAAGAATTTGCGGCGGATCAGAGCCAGGTACCGGGCACCGGCCTGTACATTGTTATCGACGTTATGAATGTTGTTGACCCCCACCCGCTGCGCTGCAGAGGGGGTAATTTGCAACAGCCCTGTCGCTCCGCCAACGCCCTTGGCATTCGGGTTCAGGGTTGACTCCTTGAATGCCAGCGCCGCCAGGTTCAACCAGTCCATACCTTGCTGGCGAGCATGCTTTTGCAACACCGGACGCAGCTTTTCAAGCTTCTGGCGGTCGGTTCGGGCCAAGGGGTAATGCACCCGATACAAACGTCGATACACCCGCTCAAACGCCACGTCCTGATCGGCCGGTGCCTTATAGCCGTCCAGAAAGCGGTCGATACTGGCACGCAACATCAAGGCATCGCGACGCACATACCAGCGCATCGCGTCGGGTTCGCTGACCAGCACCTTACGGTCAAACCGCAGCTTGGGCATCAAGGTGGCCCAACGCTCGGCAATCGGGCGCTCAACGATGGTCAGGTGAAAAATGCCGGCCTGCACCATCTCCAGCACATCTTCCACCGCCAGAGTCGGGTCTACCCATTCGATCTTCACCGGCGGCAGTTTGCGCAATGCGAGTTTTTGATTGATCAAATTGACCGAGGCGCCAGCCGCGCTGCCCGTGGTCAACGCCACCGTTCGGCCCGACAGCTGTTCAAGACGGGTGAAGCGACGTTCGCCCTTGACCCCCACCAACAGCAATGGCACATCGTCGACGATCGGCTCGCTGGCGCTGATGGCGCGACTGGGCTTGAAATCAATCAACTCCCCCGGGGCAACCACATCGCCTTCACCACGGGACAAGGCGCCCAGGAGTTGGTCCTTGGCTTTGGGAATGATCTTGAGAGTAATTTCCTGGCCATCACGGGCATGGCTGTTGAGGAAGCGTTCGAACGCACGCAGACGATGGTATTCAACGCCGATGGCCTGGCCTTGCACTTCTCCCGAGCTGTTGCGGCTCTGGTTGACCAACACCCGCAGCACCTGACTGCTGCGGATTTGCGCCAGATCGCGGACCTGACTCGGCTGCCCGACCTGCAAGGGTCCGGCCAATCGTGCCAGTGCCGGTAGTGGCAGTAGCAGTAGCAGTAGCAGCAGGCACAGCGCAATCAATAGCGTCGGTCTTGTCATCCGTTCTCCGGAAAGAATACAGCCCAGCACCCTGTCGGATTACCCGACAACCGGTTGCCCCATTTGGGGCTTTTAAGCGCTGGAAACAGCGCGCAAAACAGTCAATGCGTCCTGTAGAAAACCGGGCATTGCGTTGTTGCGGCATTCAAAGACAACCATAACTGTCTGTAGTTCTTGGTTTTTCTTATAAATCTACAGCTCTGATATGCTTCGCGGCTTGTGGCCTGAGGTAGCACCATGCAACTCATCGATATCGGCGTCAACCTGACCAACCCAAGCTTCGACGGCAAGCACCAGGCCGTTCTGGACCGTGCTTACGCGGCGGGCGTGTGCCAATTGGTGCTGACCGGCACCAGCGTTGAAGGCAGCGAACAGGCCTTGCAACTGTGCCGCGACCTGGATGAAAGCGGTCAGCGACTGTTCTCCACCGCTGGCATTCACCCGCACTCGGCCAGTGACTGGAACGGCGACAGCGCCCGCCAGTTGCTCGCCTTGCTCAAGGAGCCCGGTGTGTGTGCCGTCGGTGAATGCGGCCTGGATTTCAACCGCGATTTCTCGCCCCGTGCCCAGCAAGAGAAAGTGCTGGAAGAACACCTGGCAATGGCCGTTGACCTGCAACTACCGGTGTTTCTGCATGAGCGCGATGCCAATCAGCGTCTGCTCGAAATCCTGCGCGACTTCCGTGATCGCTTGCCGGCCGCTGTCGTGCACTGTTTCACCGGCGAAAAAAAGGCGCTGTTCAGTTATCTCGATCTGGACCTGCACGTCGGCATTACCGGCTGGATCTGCGACGAGCGTCGCGGCACCCACTTGCACCCGCTGGTACGGGACATCCCCCGGGGTCGCCTGATGCTGGAAAGTGACGCGCCCTACTTGCTGCCACGCACTCTGCGACCCAAACCGAAAAATGGCCGCAACGAACCGGCTTACCTGACCGACGTGCTGCGCGAAGTGGCCGTGCATCGTGGTGAAAGCGAACAGGACCTGGCCGAACACACGACCGCCTGCGCACGGGCATTTTATGGGTTGCCGGTACTGGTTTAAAACTCGTAGCCGCTGGCGAAGGAACGAGGCAGCTGCAGGACAACGGCAACTGTGGGAGCGAGCCTGCTCGCGAAGGTCGTTCGCGAGCAGGCTCGCTCCCACAATAGGGCTTGGCCTACACCAGAGTATCTACAAAGAGCTTTGCTCTCTTGACCCACATCAACAAGATCGTCACTGAATAGCGGCACAATGATGGCACCTTGCCAACATTGTTTGCGCCAAATCAGAGAAGACCTCCCATGGGTACCTGGCTTAGCAACATCTCGCTCAAATACAAATTCTGGGCAGTCAATGCGGTGGCTTTTGTCACCACACTGCTGCTGGTGCTCTACGCCGTGCAGCTTGAGCAGCAATCGCGCGGGGCCGCCGCTCAGGTCAGCGCCCGGGATCAGGCTCAATTGCTCAAAGCATGGCCCTCCGGGCAACCCCTGCCTGAGGCCAGGCATTTGCTGCGCCTCGAGCCCAACCAGATCCCCAACGTCAACGATCAAGCCCTGCCACAGCTCAACCAGGCCAACGGGTGGGTTTCGATCAATCCCATGCCGCTGTCAGGCCACGATCTGCTGTTGGGCGCCGACGTGGTGACCCGCGATGACGGGCAAAAGATTGCGGTGCTGGCCTATGCGCCAAGTCTGGCGCAGGTGTTTGTCGAGCGACTGCCCAACTATGCCGCCGCCGTGCTGATCCTGATGCTGGCCATGCTCTGCGCCTCACAATTGCTGATCCGCTTCCTGCTTAGCCAGCTCAATACCCTCAAGGACGTGATGCTGCATGTCGAGAAAACCGGCGACCTGTCTGCTCGGGTTCCTCTGGCCTGTACCGATGAAGTCGGGCAGATGGCCAGCGCCTTCAACGCCATGCAGGCCGGCTATCAGCGCGTGGTCAACACCGTGGCCCAGACTGCGGCGCAACTGGACGCCGGTGCCACCCGCCTGGCCAGCAGCATGGACGAGGTACGCCACGGCATGCTCGGCCAGCAAAGCGAGACCGACCAGGCCGCTACCGCGATCAATCAAATGTCGGCCACGGTCTATCACATTGCGCAACACGCAGGCGCCACCCGCGACCTGTCGCAAACGGCAGACAACCTGGCCGGTAGCGGCCAGCAGGTGGTTAGCCGCGTACAGCAATCCATCGCCAGCCTGTCCACCGGGGTGCAAACCACTGCCGAGATGATTCAGCAGCTGGCGCAAGACAGCCAAAAAATCAATGGCGTGGTCGGTGTGATTCACAGCATTGCTGAACAGACCAACCTGCTGGCGTTGAACGCCGCCATTGAAGCCGCTCGCGCAGGCGAGATGGGCCGGGGCTTTGCGGTGGTCGCCGATGAAGTGCGGCACTTGGCCAAGCGGGTGCAGACCTCCACCGACGAAATCACCAAAATGGTCTCGGCCTTGCAGGCGGGTACCCGTGACGCAGTGGACTTTATGCAGGAAAGCTCATTCAAAGCCGACGACTGTGTACAACAAGCTCAGGAAGCGGGCGTGGCATTGGCCGAAATCACCCATGCCGTGGCGCAGATGCGCGAAAGCAACACGCAGATTGCCGTGGCAGCCGAACAGCAAAGCCAGGTGGCGGAAGAGATGAACCGCGCAGTGGTGAGCATTCGTGATGTCACCGAAAACACTGTGCAACAAACCATCGACTCGGCCACTACCAGTAATGAGCTGGCAACCTTGGCCGCCCAACTGAATAAAGCCATTGGACAGTTAAAGCTATAAGGCTGATAGCCATTGTTGATTCGCCGCAGGACGGCCATAAATCTATGATTTGTTTATCCGGTTCAGCGACAGCTGAACCCTCGAACAAGGAGAGCAATCATGGGCAAACGTCATCCAAACTTACCGGCCTGGCAATGGCGCTCCAACCCGCAAAGCCATCAGGGCAGCACGCATCAGGCAATCAACCTGATCGCGATACCTATCTTGATAGTGGCTTTTCTGCTGCTGGTGTCGGGGGTTTTCAGTGAGAACGCCACGAGCGCGGTGATCGGTCTGGTTGCCTTGTTTGCGGCGCTGATCCTGCAACACCAGGGCAGCAAGCTCGACAGCAAGACGGATAACAGCCAGACCTTCTGATCAGCCGAAGACGGCTACGGTCTGACGACTGATTGCTATCAGCTCGCCACCCGGCGTCCACAAATTGGCAGCCACATGACCGTAGCCGTCACGGGCATGCTCGATGACCGCCAGGTATTTGCACCACTCCAGCGTGCTGGCTTGGGGCAATGGCTGTACGAACTCGATGGTCCAGGTCAGCGTGCTGCCCGCTGTAGGCTTGTTCAGCAGCGGCAACAGCGCTGGTGGCCAGGCATCGACCAGTGCCAGCAAGTGGGTTTCTGTCAGAGGTTCGTCCTGCACATCCCCGGCAAGACGAATCCACCCTCCCATTTCCCGCGTACCGCGGCCTGTAAACGGCAAGGCGCCAACGGCCCATGCCATGGACAGGTGACGCATGAACTCAGGGGTTACGCCCTTGATATAGGGCAATAGCGGGCATTCGGCCGGGGCCTTCATCTCAGGAGCTGGCACGCTGTCGACGCTCACCGCTGACTCCCGTGATGCGCCAAAACTGCCTTGTACCAGGGTCACTACTTGACCCTTTTGCACAGCGCGACCCACTACCTGGCTGACGGCCCGACCTTCACGCAACACTTCGACCTCAAAGCTGATCGGCACATCCGCCTCGACAGGGCCGACAAAACTCACCGCAAGCGAACGCAACGCACGCTCGTCAGACACATGAGCGCGCATGGCTTCGTACTGCAAAGCCACCACCAAACCACCGAAGCTGGCACGTCCCTGCCCCCAGTCTGCCGGGATTGTTACGTTCAGGGGCGTGTTGCGCACTGCCGCAACCAATTCGCAAAACTGCATGAGCACCTCAAAACAGAAAAATATGACGGGATACTACCCATCCATCTGACTCTGCACAGCGCTGAATCGGCCAAAGATCAGGAGTGGAAGCAAGCCGCACTCAATTTGACCAGCGCCTTGTCAGCCCGTTTCTCACCCCGTTCAAGGGTCGCCTGCCATTGAGCGACACAAGGCTGCAAATCGGCCTGTTGTTCGGCTTGCAACAACCACTGCCAGGCATCGTGCCACTCGCCCAAGGCCTGTTGCGCGCCCTTGAGCCGCGTCACAACCAGAGGCGGCAACTGATTCAACTCAGGGTAGGCCTCAGCGGCATAGCGCACGCGCTTGATCAACAGCCTGACGCGATGGCGGTCATGGCCCGGATCATTGAGGGCTGTTTCCAGGGTTTGCCACTGCTTTTCCAGGACCTTTTCGATCCGCTTGCGCAAACCGCGCAGCAAGCCTTCACGCTCGGCGGCCCGCAGAAAGCGTGGAAACACATCGAGGATCATCAACAGCTGAGCCAACTGCTCACTGTCAGCCACCCGGGCATAACTGCCGGACAACTGTTGCAGACGACGTTGTGCCTGAATCGGGTAGCCCTTGTCCTGCAAGTGCGCCGCAAGCACTTCAAGATCGCGCAAGGGGGTAGTCAAAACGCCCACCTGGGACGCCGACATTTCCAGTTGCACCACGCCCGGCAAGCCACGCAATGGTCGCAACAGGCTGCGTAAACGACGCACCGTGGTGCGCAGATCATGCAGGGCCTCAGGGTCCGTATCGGCTTCAAGACGCGCCTGACAGGCCAGCAGCCTGACCTCCAGGCGCACAACGTTTGCAACTATCCGGTCAACCAGCTCAGACATCCTCACCCTCCACCCTCACTGCGCCGGCTCAACGTCCGGCGCGGGATTCACGAATATAGAAACGCGCCTTTTCGGCTTTGTTGGTGCAGCCCTCAAAGGCTTCAAACTGCTGCTGGGTTTTGGCTGCCGTCAACAAGGACAACGCCTTGGAGTAGCTGACGGTGCCGGCAAAGCCTTCTGCCTTGGCCAGATCCAGCTCATGCCAGGCCGCATCCAGGTTCGTGGCACAGGTATCGCGATAAGCCTTGGTTCCCGCACAACCTGCCAATGCCAGTGCAATCAACGGCACACACATCCATGCTTTCATGGTTTTTTCCTCAAAATTAAATGTTTAGTGCAATCTCAGACGAACAACCTGCACAAAAGTGCCACAACGCAAAGATCAAAACATCAACAGAGCCTAGCCTAGCCTCTAGATACGGGTTCATGTCAAAAGCTGTCCCTACGACTCACAAAAAGGCATTGTGGGTCACTGTCAGGCAAAGGTGGGGCTCATGAAAAAACGTATTGCATTGGTATTGGGCTCCGGCGGTGCACGAGGCTATGCCCATATTGGCGTGATTGAAGAGCTTGAGAGTCGGGGCTATGACATTGCCTGTATCGCCGGTTGTTCGATGGGCGCGGTGGTCGGCGGAATTTATGCGGCCGGCAAGCTTGATCTGTATAGCGACTGGATTCAAAGCCTGGACTACCTCGACGTGTTGCGCCTTGTAGACGTCAGCTTCCGACTGGGCGCGATTCGCGGCGAAAAAGTCTTCGGCCATATCCGCAACATCGTCGGTGAAATCAACATCGAAGACCTGCGCATCCCCTACACGGCTGTCGCCACCGACCTCACCCATCAGCAAGAAATCTGGTTTCAGGAGGGCTGCCTGCACCAGGCCATGCGTGCCTCGGCGGCAATTCCCAGCCTGTTCACCCCGGTGATGCAAGGCAACCGCATGCTGGTCGACGGCAGCCTGCTCAACCCGCTCCCTATCGTGCCGGTGGTTTCCAGCCATTGCGACCTGATCATCGCCGTCAACCTCAACTCAACCCATCAAAGCAATTACCAACTGCCCGTTATCCAGCGCCCGGCCGCGTTTAAAGGGCGCTTTGACAACCTGATGACATCACTGGGCTCGCGCATACCGTTTCGTAACAAACACGCCGAGCAGTTGCTCAACCTTGAGCAGGAAATGCTCAAGCCACTGGTCGAACCGCTGAGTCAGGAACAGCCCAATCCCTGGCTTGACTCGGGCCAACCTGCCAGGCCCGGTTCAGGAGAGGGTTCGCCCAAGTCGGCTACCGGCTCAGTCATCATCGACAACGTGGGCCCGGCCTCACTGCTGGACTTGATCAACCAGAGTTTCGAAGTGATGCAGACCTCGTTGGCGCAATACAAGATTGCCGGTTACCCGCCGGACATTCTGATCAACGTGCCCAAGCGGGTGTGCCGTTTTTTTGAGTTCTACAAGGCTGCGGAGCTGATCGCACTGGGCAGAATGATCGCCAAGGACACCCTGGACCGTTATGAAAAGGACGCGGCGTCCAACAACCGATAACCGACCCCGGCCTCGGTCACGATAAACCGGGGCCGGGTCGGGTCATCCGCCAGCTTCTGACGCAAATGGCCGACAACGATGCGCAGGTAATGGCTGTTCTCGATATGGGTGGGGCCCCAGATATCCTTGAGCAATTGCTGCTGGGTGATGACCCGCCCGGGATGGCGCGCCAGTTGCGCCAGCACGGCGTACTCCTTGCGTGTCAGGGCCACCTCGACGCCTTCGAGCAACACCCGGCGAAAGGCCAGGTCAACGGTCAACGGACCGAGCTCGAGCGCCGACGCCTGAACCTCGCCCGCAGGCGCCTGACGCAGCAACGCACGGATCCGCGCCAAAAATTCCTGAATACCGAAAGGCTTGGTCACGTAATCGTTGGCCCCGCCGTCCAGTGCCTGGACTTTTTGCGCTTCGCTGGCGCGCACCGAAAGTACCAGCACCGGCACGCTGGACCACTCGCGGAATTCGCGCAGTACCTGTTGGCCGTCCATGTCCGGCAAGCCCAAGTCAAGCACCAGCACATCGGGTCGCTTCAGCGCCGCCTGGCTCAACCCTTCGGCGCCTGTCGCAGCCTCAAGCACGGTGTAGCCCTGGGATACCAGACTGATACGCAAGAACTTGCGAATTTGCGGTTCATCGTCGATGACCAAAATAGTCGCGCTGTGGCTCATGGCTTCTGATCGTGGCAAAGAGGTGGCCCAAGAATATCAGTCTTCACGTTCCGGCCCTTCATTCTCGAGGCCCGGCTGCACGCTGACCGGCAAATACAAGGTGATGCACGTGCCCTGCCCGCCGATGCCGTCGCCGACAGTGATGCGCCCGCCGTGGGCGCCCACCATGCCCTGGCAGATTGCCAGACCAAGGCCCGTGCCCTGCCCGCCACGATCGCCACGGGCAGCGGTGTAAAACATGTCGAAAATCTTCGCCCGGTCTTCCTCCGGGATTCCCGGTCCCTGATCACCGACGGCAAACCACAGCTCACTTTCGTCCGCGCCTGCCGTCAGTTGCAAATGCCCGTGGGGCGGTGAAAAGCGCGCGGCGTTTTCCAGCACATTGACCAGCGCCTGCTCAATCAATGCACCGTGTACGTGCAGCAGCGGCAATTGTGGCGGCACATCCACCTGCACCTGCAAGGGCGCCAGCACCGCACGCAGACGGTTCAGCGCACTGCCTGCAATGTCGGCGGGCGATACCCAATCACGGGCCAGCTTCAATGCACCGTGGCCCAGCCGGGTCATGTCCAGCAGGTTCTGGATATAGCGATCCAGCCGCTCCGCCTCATCACGCGTGCCCTCAAGCAATTCGCGCCGGTCGGCCAAGGGAATTGCCTCTCCCAATGCCAGCAAGGTGTCGATGCTGCCACGCATGCTGGTCAGCGGCGTGCGCAGATCATGGGACACCGACGCCAGCAGCGCACTGCGCAACTGCTCGGTTTCGCCGTGCAGGCGGGCAGCTTCCAGGTCCTGGGCCAAACGTGCGCGAGCCAGCGCCTGAGCCAGGGGTTGGCTCAAAGCCATCAGCAAACGACGTCGCTGGCCGCTGAGTTGCTGCCCTTGCTTGGGGCACACCCCGAGCAAGGCCAACGGTCCTTCCTCGGCGCTTATCGGCCACCACCACCAACGCCCCATCGGCAAGGTGCCCGTACCCTTGCCTGCGGGCTGGTCATGGGTCCAGGCCCAGTCCGCAGCGGCGCGCTCGGCTTCGGAAAACTGCAACGGCCCGCCTGTTTCAACGTCCCAGCCGCCATTGTCATTGCGATTGAGCAGGCACACATCCAGCTCTTTCCAGCCGCTCAAGTGCTGACCGGCCGCACTGACCACGGCCTTGCGATCGGTGGCGGCGGTGAGCTTGCGCGACAGATCGAGTAACTCGGTGGTTTCTTGCTGGGTATCGCGCAAGGCCTGCAATTGCCGACGCTGACGGGCCGCTAGGTTGCCGGTCAACGCCGCCATCAGCAAAAAGAACACCAGCGTGAGCACGTCTTCTTCGCGCTGAATGCTGAAAGAAAAATTGGGCGGGATGAATAGAAAGTCATAGGCCAGAAATGACATGGCCGCACAGGCCAGTGACGGCCCCAGACTGCTGCGTACAGCCACCAGCAACACAGCGGCCAGGAACACCAGGGAGATATTGGGCAGCGCCAGCACGCTGGACACCCCCCAGGCCAGGGCGCTGGCCAATACCGTGGCAACCAGCGCCAGCCCGTAGTCAAACCACACCAGCGAATGTTCACGCCGGCTGACGGTCGGCGCTGGAGATTGCTCGTTATCGAGCACGTTGATTTCCAGGCCATGGGAATCGCGCAACAAGCGCGCCGCCAGCCCGCCACCCAAAAGCCGCCGGCGCCAGGTCAAACGCGACTGGCCCACCAGCAGCAAGCTGGCACGGCGCTCACCGGCGTGCTGGATCAGGGTTTTGGCTACTTCACCGGCACGCAGCAACACCACTTCGCCGCCAAGGCGCTCCGCCAGTTGCTGAGCGCTTTGCAGGCGCAGGCGTGATTGCTCGTCACGTACCGTGCCGTTGTCGACATGCACCAGGCTCCAGGGCAAATGCCTACGTTCGGCAACCCGGCTGGCGTGACGCACCAGACGCTCGGCATGCTCATCGCCATCGATCCCGACCAGTAACCGGCCGCGCAACGCCGGGGCCGATTGCCCCTGCTGGCGATAGCCTTTGTCCAGTTCATCGTCGACGTACACGGCCGCCGTCTGCATCGCCAGTTCACGCAGGGCGTTGAGGTTGGTCTGGCTGAAAAACGCATCAATCGCTGCCCGCGCCTGTTCCGGCACATACACCTTGCCCTCGCGCAAACGCTCCAGCAGTTCACGGGGCGGCAGATCGATCAGCAACAGTTCGTAGGCTTCCTGCACGATCCAGTCCGGCAGGGTTTCACGCACTTGCACCCCGGTGATACCCCGCACTTGATCGTTAAGGCTTTCCAGGTGCTGGACGTTGACCGTGGTGTACACATCGATTCCGGCAGCCAGCAGTTCCTGCACGTCCTGCCAGCGCTTGGCATGCCGGCTGCCAGGGGCGTTGCTGTGGGCCAGCTCATCGACCAGCACCAACTTGGGCCTGGCCGCGAGCAATCCATCAAGGTCCATTTCTTCGAGCTGCACGCCGCGATATTCCGAGCGCAGCATCGGCTGCTGCGCCAAGCCATTGAGCAACGCCTCGGTCTCGGCCCGGCCATGGGTTTCGACGACCCCGGCCAGCACCTGAACCCCTTGGCGCAACTGAGTGTGAGCGGCTTGCAACATAGCGTAGGTCTTGCCCACGCCGGGTGCCGCGCCAAGGAACACCTTGAGCCGGCCACGGCCTGCGCGTGGCAAATCAGCTAACAGCGCATCGGCGCGACCGGAATGACTCATGGGTTTACCTGTAAATCGGGTGTGTGTATGTGACCTGTGGGAGCGGGCTTGCTCGCGATGCAAACGATGCGGTCGTCAGATAAACCGCAGTGCTGCCATCGCGAGCAAGCCCGCTCCCACACATGAAGGTGTCAGTTGTTGAGCTGCGCCAACGCCCGATTCAACAGCAAGACGTTAACCACCGGCGGCCCCACCAGCGGCTGCTCGGTATGTTCAGCCACCAGCTGCTCGACGGACTGCACCGGCACATTGCGCGCAGCAGCTACACGGGCCAGTTGATAGCGTATTGCCTCTGGTGGCAAGTGCGGGTCCAGCCCGCTGCCCGAGGTGGTCAGCAAAGCCAGTGGCACCGGGCCCTGCCCCGGCACGGCGAGCTGGGTGGCGCTGTCCTTGACCCGCGTGGCCAGTGCCGGGTTGCTCGGCGCCAGGTTACTGGCCGAACTGGCCACTGTGGCATAGGTCCCCGCCGATGGCCGGGGGTGAAACCAGGTGTCGCCACTGAAGTCCTGAGCGATCAGCGCCGAGCCCAGCACCTTGCCAGCGCTGTCGCGCACCAGGCTGCCATTGGCCTGCTCCGGGAACGCCAGTTGCGCAATCCCGGTGACGGTCAGCGGGTAGATCACGCCGGTGATGGCGGTCATCAACAGCATCAGGCTCAGGGCCGGACGTAGAAAAGTAGTCATGGGGAAATCCTCCAATGCTTAAACCAGATGCAGCGCCGTGAGCAGCATGTCGATCAGCTTGATGCCCACAAACGGCACCACCAGCCCGCCCACGCCATAGATCAGCAAGTTGCGACGCAGCAAGTGCGCAGCACTGGCCGCCTGAACACGTACGCCACGCAATGCCAGCGGGATCAGCACCACGATAATCAATGCGTTGAACACGATGGCCGACAAAATCGCGCTCTGCGGACTGCTCAGCCCCATCACGTTCAGCACGCCCAATTGCGGATAGATCGAAGCAAATAACGCGGGCAGGATCGCAAAGTACTTGGCCACGTCGTTGGCGATCGAGAACGTGGTCAACGCGCCACGGGTCACCAGCAACTCTTTGCCGATTTGCACCACATCAAGCAGTTTGGTCGGATCGCTGTCGAGGTCGACCATATTTGCCGCTTCGCGGGCAGCCTGGGTGCCGTCGTTCATTGCCATGCCGACATCAGCCTGGGCCAGGGCCGGGGCGTCGTTGGCACCATCACCGCACATGGCCACCAGCCGCCCGTCATTCTGTTCATGACGAATACGCGCCAGTTTTTTCTCCGGTGTGGCCTCTGCCAGCACGTCATCCACTCCCGCTTCGGCGGCAATCGCTGCGGCGGTCAGCGGGTTGTCGCCCGTGACCATGACGGTGCGAATCCCCAACGTGCGCAATTCAGCGAAGCGCTCGCGAATTCCCGGTTTCACCACGTCCTTGAGATGGATCGCACCTAATAACTTTCCTTGGGCGCACACCAGCAACGGGGTGCCGCCGCTCTGGGCAATCTTGTCGATTTCCCGCGACAGGGCGGGCAACAGTTCGCCGCGCTTGAGACCGACAAACGCCAGCACCGAATCCACAGCCCCTTTGCGGTACACCTGGCCGTTGTAATCGATCCCCGACAGACGGGTTTCGGCCGTGAACGGCACCGGGCTGAAGTCAGACCCCGGCAGCTCAGGCAGGGCGTACTGGCCCCGGATGAACTCAACGATGGATTTGCCTTCGGCCGTCTCGTCCGCCAGCGAGGCCCGCAACGCGCCTTCGGCCAGCTCTTTGGCCGTCACGCCGGGGGATGCATACAACGCCGTGCAGCGACGGTTACCGAAGGTGATCGTGCCGGTCTTGTCGAGCATCAGGACATGTACATCACCCGCTGCTTCAACCGCCCGCCCTGACTTGGCGATCACGTTGAGGCGCACCAGACGGTCCATCCCGGCAATGCCAATGGCCGACAGCAAGCCGCCAATGGTGGTCGGGATCAGCGTGACCAGCAGCGCCACCAAAAACACCAGCGGCAAGCTGCCACCGGCAAAGTAGGCAAACGGCTGTAAGGTCACGACCACGATCAGAAAGATCAGGGTCAAGCCGATCAACAGGATATCCAGCGCCACTTCATTGGGGGTTTTCTGGCGTTTGGCACCTTCGACCAGGGCGATCATGCGGTCCAAGGTCGACTCGCCGGGATTGGTGCTGATTTGCACCAGCAGCCAGTCACTCACCAGTCGCGTGTTGCCGGTCACCGCCGAGCGATCACCGCCCGACTCACGGATCACCGGCGCAGACTCACCGGTAATCGCTGCTTCGTTGACCGCGGCAATCCCCTCGATGACTTCGCCGTCTCCGGGGATCATCTCCCCCGCTTCGACGCGCACCACATCGCCCTTGCGCAAACGGGTGGCGGGCACCACTTCAAAACTGCCCGTGGCGGTACGCCGACGAGCACTCAAGCCTACGCTGCCAGCCTTGAGGCTGTCGGCCCGGGCTTTGCCCCGGCCCTCGGCCAACGCTTCGGCAAAGTTGGCGAACAACACGGTAAACCACAGCCACAGGGCGATTTGCACGGCCACTGCGGTGGGCACCGCAGGCTCTGGCATAAAGCACAGCACCGTAGTGAAAATCGCCGTCAGTTCAACCACCAGCATGACCGGCGAGCGCTTGAGCTGACGCGGGTCGAGCTTGACGAAGGCTTGCAGCAGCGCCGGGCGCCAGATGTCGGCGAACGAGGTTTTGGGTGATTCGGGCGCCTTGGCCTCAGGAGTGGGTGTCAACTTTGAAACAGGAGCAGGCATTGTCATCATCGTCTCCTTAGAAGCCCGGGGTCAGTTGTTCAGCGATAGGGCCAAGGGCCAACGTCGGCAAAAAGGTCAAGCCGCCCACCAGCAAAATGGTCATGGTCAACAGCGCCACAAACAGCGGGCCGTGGGTTGGAAAACTGTTCTGGCCGATGGGCGCGGACTTCTTCTGCGCCAGGCTACCGGCCAACGCCAGCACCGGCAGGATGTAACCGAAGCGCCCGATCAACATGCCCAGCCCCAGCATCAGGTTGTAGAACGGCGTGTTGGCATTGAGCCCGGCAAACGCCGAACCGTTGTTGGCACTGGCCGAGGTAAAGGCGTAAAGCACCTGGCTGAAACCGTGGGGCCCTGGGTTGCTGACCGAGGCCACAGCACTGGGCAGCACGGCGGCAATCGAACCCAGTACCAGCACGCCCACCGGCATTACCAGTAAGGTCACCACCAGCAACTGGACTTCCTTGGCTTGCAGCTTTTTACCGAGGTACTCGGGGGTTCGCCCAATCATCAGACCGGCGAGGAACACCGCGATCAACACGTTGAGCAACATGCCGTAGAGCCCTGCGCCCACGCCGCCGAAGATCACTTCGCCGACCATCATGTTGACCAGCGCCACCATCCCGGTCAGCGGGTTGAGGCTGTCGTGCATGCCGTTGACCGAGCCGTTGGAGGCCGACGTCGTGGTTTCGGTCCAGAGCACCGTACCGGTGGTGCCGAAGCGCACTTCCTTGCCTTCCAGCGGTGCCGTCTGCTCAACCAGCGGGCTGTTGAGCGCCGGGTTCGGCTGATACTCGGCATACAGCGCCGTGCCGCCGCCGATCAGGAACAAGGCCAGCATGCAGGCCACAATCGCCCGGCTCTGGCGCAGATCCTTGACGTAGTGGCCGAAAGTGAACACCAGCGCCACCGGGATCAGAATGATCGAGGCCAGCTCGAACAGGTTGCTCCAGGCCGTTGGGTTCTCGAACGGGTGCGCGGAGTTCACCCCGAAGAAGCCACCGCCGTTGGTGCCCAATTGCTTGATCGCAATCTGGCTGGCGGCAGGCCCAAGGGGAATCACTTGATCCACGCCTTGCAGGGTCACGGCATTGACGTAATGAGCGAATGTTTGCGGCACGCCCTGCCAGACCAAAAACAGCGCCAGCACCACACACAGCGGCAGCAAGCCGTAGAGGGTGGCACGGGTCATGTCGACCCAGAAGTTGCCCAGGGTATGCGCCGAGCGACGGCTGATGCCACGGCACAGCGCAACCAGCACGGCCAGACCGGTGGCCGCGCTGACGAAGTTCTGCACGGTCAGGCCGGCCATCTGGCTGAAGTAGCTCAGGGTCGCTTCACCGCTGTAGCTCTGCCAGTTGGTGTTGGTGACAAAACTGACGGCAGTGTTGAACGCTTGCGTCCACTCCTGGCCCGGCAGCTGCTGCGGGTTAAGGGGCAAATACTGCTGAAGCAACAGAATCGCAAACAGCAACACAAAGCCCATCAGGTTAAAGACCAGCAGGGCCAACGTGTATTTCTGCCAGCTTTGCTCAATGCCCGGGTCTACCCCGGCGATGCGATAGCAGACTTTTTCGACGGGGCCCATTACCGGGGTCAGCCAGGTACGCTGGCCTTCCATCACCTTGTAGTAAAAGCGTCCCAGCCACGGCGCCGGCAACAGTACCAAGGCAAAAAAGGCGAGGATCAGCCCATAGTCATAACTGTGCATACCCGCTCCTAGTTCCGGTCTGCGCGCAACAGCGCAACCAGCAGATAAACGAACAGCGACACTGCCAACAGCAGTGACACCCCATCCAGAACGCCCATGGCAACTCTCCCGAAGCGGCACTTGCCGCGTAGGGAGAGAGTGTGGGGAGTGAGGGCGTAAAGGATCGAGATCGAGAGGGATGCGGGGGCGTAAAGAAGGCGTAAAGAAGCTGGCAAAACACGGTGGGAGCGGGCTTGCTCGCGATGGCGGCGACGAGATGTGCCAGTTAAACCGCAGCGATCCGATCGCGAGCAAGCCCGCTCCCACACCAGAGGTTGGGGTCAGCGCAACAGCGGGGTGTCCAGCACCTCGGAGTGGCCACCGAGCACGCTTTCGCTCAACTGGATAAAACTCGCGGTATTGACCTTGTCCATGCGCATCAGCGCCTGGCTGACGTCATCCAGCGAACGTTTGTTATGGGTTTGCAAACGAATCTCGCGGTCCAGCGACTGCAATAGCGTGACGGCCCGCGCAACCATTGCCGGGCCGGCCTGCTGGCCGCGCAGTCGGGTGACGGTTTTACCGGCTGCTGTGAGCTTGTGCTGCAGGGTTTGATAGCGCTCGTCACTCATGCCGCCCGCACGGCGCATCAGTTCGATGGCGTAGTACTCGCTCAAGCCTTCACCGATCCAGTCGTGGCCCGGCTCGTCATTGATGCCGCTGAATACCTGCACCACTTCACGCAACAGCGTGCTGGTGCCATTCTCACTGACCAGCGGCAGTCCGCTGTAAAGGTAAATCGAGTTGCGCGCCGCAGCACCGCCCTTCCACATCGGGTTGCCCGCACCGACAATCAGCAACTTGGGCGGGTTGCGCGGGAACACGGCCTGAACTTGCGGCCAGACAAACGTCAACAAGGTCAGCACATCCATGCGGTGCATGCCTTGGCCCTTGGGCGCACTTACCGTGACTTCGGTTTCACCCACTGTGGTGCGACGGCTGCCCAGGTTACCCGCCAGCATCCAGCCGGTGGGACGGTCAAACAGACGCGAGACATCATCGATGCGGAAGCGGTTCTTGCCGATACGCGGCCAGGCGGTTTCGACGCTTTTCCAGCCATTGGGCAACTCGAACTCAAGGCGAGACACCAGTTCGACGCCATCTTGCTGATCGAGGTTGGCGGGCGGAACCAGCTGTTCGCCGCGAAACAAGGCCCAATCGGGTGTTATCCGGTTGTCAAAGCTGCCGTTCTTGCGCGGCTGGTTCAAGCGCACACGGTAGCTCAGGCTGGCATTACCCGGTGCGGGACGCCACACGCCGCGACCGTGGGCAGGGTCGGCGCTCAATTGCCATTGTCCGTCGGCCTTGAAATCGGTGTAACTGCCCTGCTCCCCGAGGTCGAAATCCAGGCTGCGCACGGCCGCCCCCTCGCCAAGGGTCAGCCGTACCTCGGCCTGATCGCTTTTGGGCAACAGTCGCACGTGGTAGTTGAGATCGACTTTTTGCGAAGCCCACAGCGGTCCGCAGGCCAATATCAGCAGCAGACTCAGGCCCCGGGGCCATTTGCAATGCAGCGCCATACACACTCCTTTGCTGCGCTGCGGCACTTAACCGGCGCGGAAAATCAGATGATCTTCCCAGTCGTCTTCAGGCACGCTGCCTTCAGCAAGCATGCGCCCCGACTGCGAAATGCGTTCATGGTGTACAGCGTCCGGGTCACCGCAGACCAGGTGGTGCCAGAGCGGCAAGTCCTTGCGCTCGCTGACCAGGCGGTAGCCGCAGGTCGGTGGCAGCCATTTGAATTCCTCGGCCTTGCCCGGCGACAGCTGAATGCAGTCCGGAACCGAATCACGACGGTTAGGGTAGTCGGTGCACTGACAGGTCTTCAGATCAAGCAGTTTGCAGGCAATACGCGTGTAGTAGACGCTGTTGTCGTCTTCATCTTCGAGCTTTTGCAAGCAGCACAACCCGCAGCCGTCGCACAGCGACTCCCATTCCTCTTGATCAAGTTGATCGAGGGTTTTGCGGATCCAGAACGGTTCAACGATTGCGGCCATGGCTCAAACATCAACATCAGGGAGTGGAAAAGGCCGCCAGTCTAGTGCCCAAGGCCCTTGGGGCCAAGGGCTTGTCGTCAGACTTGTCACCTTGACGACATCACAGTAGTTTTAGGCCCTGAATTAATACGTAACATTTACCTCAGGAAACCGCCATGCCTGCTAACAGCCGTAAAGCCGATCACTCGATTGACGAGCAATTTACCCTGCGCTGGTCACCCCGCGCCTTTACCGACGCGACCATCGACAAAGCGACCCTGATGAGCTTTTTCGAAGCGGCGCGCTGGGCGCCTTCGGCCTACAACGCGCAACCCTGGCGCTTCTTGTTTGCCCTTCGCGGCACTCCGGACTTTGACCGTTACCTGAGCCTGCTGGTGGAGTTCAACCAGGGCTGGGCCAAGCACGCCGCCGCACTGGTGGTGATTGTTTCCAAAACCTCCTATGCCGCACCGGGCACCACCGAAGAAAAACCTGCACCCACCCACGCGTTCGACACCGGCGCGGCCTGGGGCCATCTGGCACTGCAGGCGCATTTGAGCGGCTGGCATACCCACGGCATGAGCGGTCTGGATTTCGAGCGGGCGCGTAAAGAGCTGAAAATCCCTGAGGGTTACGCGGTGCAGGCCATGGTTGCCATCGGCAAGATCGGCGACAAGTCGACGTTGGTGGATTACCTGCAGGCCAAAGAAGTGCCAAGCCAGCGCGAGCCACTGAGCAAGCTGGTGGCTGAAGGCGATTTCAGCCTGTAATCAAGGCCCTTGTGGGAGCGGGCTTGCTCGCGATGCAAACGACGCGCGCTATCTGGTCAACCGCGTTGATGCCATCGCGAGCAAGCCCGCTCCCACAGGTTTCAATACCCGCGTTCGAAATCCACTTCGCCACGCAGTGCCTCGCCCGCCTGAAACGCCCGCAAGTTGTCGACAAACAGCTGCACCATCATCGGTGGCGAGGTTGGCGCCGAGCTGTGGCCTGTGAGCAGCAACCCCCAGGCGGTCCAGAAGGGATGTTTGGCTGGCAGTGGCTCCTGACGGCAAACATCGATCACCGCACCCGCCAGATGCCCCACTCGCAGGGCCTCGACCAAATCGGCATCCACCACCGCAACGCCGCGCCCGGCATTGATAAACACGGCATTGGGATTGAATTGTGCAAACAGCTGCGCATCGTAGACGTCATGGGTGTCGGCCGTATTGGGCAGCAGATTGATCACGTAATCCATCTCCCCCACCATGCGCGGCAAATCGCTCAACACGCCTACTTCCTTGAACGGCGCCAATTCTCGCGCGGTCGTGGCGATGGCATACAGCTCAACGCCAAAGGGCAGCAGAAATTGAGCCACGGTTTGGCCAATATCCCCGGCCCCGACGATCAATACCTTGCGCCCCACCAGGCTCTGGCCCATGCGGTTGTCCCACTTGCGTTCGACCTGGCTGACCAGACGGGCCATGACTTCACGCTCGTGGCCGAGCATGTAGGTCAACACGTATTCGGCCATCACCTGGCCAAAAATACCGACCGCACGGGTCAGACGGTATGAACGTGGCAAACCGTCAGCCAATAACGGTGTAATCCCCGCCCAGGTCGACTGCAACCAGTCCGGCGTATGGCCCTGACGCAACAGGGTGGCCAACAGATCCGGTTGCCCCAGCCATACCTGGCACTCGCCAGCCAGGCGCGACAGTTGTTCGGAGTCCCCGCTGGAGTGCACCTCAAGATCCGGTGCGATACGTTGCAGAAGTTGGGTGTAGAGCGGGTAGTCTTTCTCGGCGATCAGGATGCGCATGTTTCTAACCTTTCTAAACCACTGCCAGCACCCGTCGCCGAGGTTTGCCTCGGAGCGTTCGGCCACCGCCAATCAAAATGAGTCCGTTTAAGACAGGTGCCCGGAGCCGGACACCTGGCGCTGCACTTACATCGGGTCGTTGCGACGTAGCAGCTCTTCGGGCAAGTGCTCGATATATTCGTCTTCGGCCGGTGGCATTTGCAAGTGGTAGCCCTGGGTCTCCAGGTTCTCCAGCACCTTGTGAATGTCTTCGCGAGACAGGGCTCGCTCCGGGCTCAGTACCAGGTCAAAGGCATGGAATGGCTTGCCAAAGGCTGCCAGCAAAGGTTCCGGCACGCGCTCCAGAGCATCGGCCTTGAGCACATAAAGATACATTTCGTTGCGTTTGGTGCTGCGATAAATAGAACAAATACGTTTCAAGACAGTTCTCCAGCGGTGGCCAGGCAATCGAGCAAGGCCTGGCCCATCAGCTCACGGCGCCAGCCGCGCAGTGATTCCGGCAATTGATAGGGGCCATTGGGGAAGCCGCTTTTTAGCAGGGCTTCCAGGGTTTTCTTGCGCAGCATCAGTTCCGGCGCAATGTTCAGGCGCTCGGCCTGTGCCTGGCCGATGGCACGCAGACGCTTGATCTGCAGCGCCGCCTCGACCGGCAAAGGCTCGGGTACAGCGGGCGGCCACTCTTCTGGCGGTAGACTGCCAGCACGCTTGATCAGATCAAGCAAAAACTCACCATCCTGACGCACGGTGCGCGGGTGCATGTCTTCAATACGAGCCAGCGCGACCAGATTGTCGGGCTGCGTCTTGGCCAGCGGCCATAGCGCATGCTCACGTATCACACGGTTACGCGGCAGATCCCGGGCGCGGGCTTCGTGCTCGCGCCAAGCGCAAATTTCACGCAATACAGCCAACTGAGCCCGCGACAGTTTCCACGCCAACTTGGCTTCGCGATACACCTCGTAAGGGTCAACTTCGCGGCGCAGGTTGGCGACAAGTTCGGCGCCATCTTCCAGCACCCAGCTGTATTTTTCTGCCGACAGACGCGGATGCAGCAATTTGTAGACTTCAGCCAGATGCACGGCATCTTCGGCGGCGTAGCTGATCTGGGTTTCAGACAAAGGGCGTTGCAGCCAGTCAGAGCGGGTTTCGCCTTTGGGCAGGTCGATATCCAGCACTTCCTTGACCAGGCGCGAGTAGCCCATGGAGAAGCCCAGGTTCAGGTAGGCCGCTGCCAGTTGGGTGTCGAACAAAGGTACCGGCAAGCTGGAAGTCAGGCGCAGCAAAACCTCAAGATCTTCGCTGCACGCGTGCAGGACTTTAACAACCGATGTGTTTTCCAGCAGGTCAGCCAGTGGCTGCCAGTTGTCGATGGTCAACGGGTCAATCAGATAAGCCCGTGTACCGTCGCCAATCTGGATCAGGCCGGCAATGGGATAAAAGGTGTCGACCCGCATAAATTCGGTGTCGAGGGCTACGAACGGCAATTTTTGCCATTCGGCGCAATGTTGGCCGAGGCTATCGTTGTCGCGAATCCAGTGAATATCGATGGCCACACGGCTCTCCCTTGAAGAATGGCGCGCAGTATATATCGCCCTCATGGATTTCCGGACATCGACTCGTCATGTTGTACGCGAAAAAACCTACGAAAGTTGAGTCAAAATCCTGCACCTACTTGCCATTATTACCGGTAGGTTGCCTGACTTCAGGCTCCATACGATTTGTTACAACACATTATGTGACAAGCCGATCGGACTAGACGGTGTCGAGACGAGTAGATTTGCGCCCTATAAAAACCGAGGAGGATCCAATGAAAATGTCCTGCAAGCTGTCAGCAATGACTTTCTCGCTGGTAGGTCTTTGTGCCTTTGCCAATGCTGCCCTGGCTCAAACCCCTGAGCCCGAACTCGATGCCGTAGTGCAAAACGGCGCCAGACACGTTATGCAAGCGTACGCAGTACCCGGCATGGCCATCGCAATCAGCGTCAACGGCAAGCAACACTTTTATAATTTCGGCGTGGCGTCAAAGGCGACTCAAGCACCCGTCACCCCCGACACGCTGTTTGAGGTCGGTTCCATCAGCAAGGTATTTACTGCCACCCTGGCCACTTATGCCCAAGCCAAGGGGCAGCTTTCGCTCAACGATACGGTCGCCACCTACGAGCCCGAACTCCAGGGCACGCCTTTTGGCAAGGTGACGCTGACCCATCTGGCCACCCACACGGCAGGCGGATTCCCTTTGCAGGTGCCTGACAGCGTGCAGGACGAACGCCAACTGATGGACTACCTCAAAGCCTGGAAGCCGGTGTTCCCGGCGGGCACACAACGCAGTTATGCCAACCCGAGCATCGGCATGCTCGGCGTGATTGCCGCCAAAAGCATGAACATGCCTTTTACCCAGGCCATGGAACAACACCTGTTCCCGGCGCTGGGGCTTAACAGCACCTACCTGACGGTGCCCGCGAGCAAAATGCCACTGTATGCCCAAGGCTATAACAAGGACGATGAACCGGTGAGGCTGAACCCGGGTGTACTCGGCAACGAAGCCTACGGCGTGAAGACCACTGCCCGTGACCTTGTCCACTTCACCGAACTGAGTCTGGGACAGGGCAACGCCAGCCCTTTGATTCGCAGGGCATTGACCGATACACGCACAGGTTATTTTCGCGTGGGGCCCATGACTCAGGACCTGATCTGGGAGCAGTACGCTTATCCCGTCGAACTCAAGTCATTGCGGGTGGGCAACTCGAACAAAATGGCCTACGAAAACAACGGCGCCATCGCCCTCAACCCGCCACTGGCGCCACAGCAAGCGGTGTGGGTCAACAAGACCGGCTCAACCAACGGTTTCGGGGGTTATGCGGTTTTCGTGCCTTCAGAGCAAAAATCGATTGTCATCCTGGCCAACAAAAACTACCCGAACGACGCACGTGTCGAATTGGCGTACGACATTTTGAAAGCCCTGAATTAAGTGTCCTTACGCAGGATGTAGATGCTGCCCATCCCACAACCGGGCAGCACTTCGTACTGTTTGAAGATACTGAAACCCGCCCGTTTGAACTGAGCTTCAATATCGCCCTTGCTCACCACGATGCGTTGCGGGTCATTGACCCGCTGCGCCTCACTACCAATCGGCACTGACAAAATCAGGCTGTCACGGCTGACCCGGTGAAGTTCACGCAAAATAGCCAGCCGATGATCTGCGTCACGCACATGGTGGAACAGCTGCATGCAAAAAATGCAGTCCACCGCGTTCTCGGAAATATCGATGGAGAACACCGAGCTTTGAAACAGCTTGATACGCGCCAGCAAGCTGGCCGGGTGGTGGGTCTGGGCATGATTGAGCATGGCTTGCGACGAATCCGAGGCCAGGATCACCCGATTGCCGTGCTCGGCCAACACGGGCCAGAAAAGTCCTGCACCGCAAGCCAGATCCAGTACCAGCCCCGGCTCGCCCGCCACCTTCAGCGCACGACGGACCAAACGTTTTTCGCGCCACAACGCCAGCCGGCGAACAACCCCCAGGGGCTGTGTTTGCAGGCAGACCTTCGCATGCTCGCGGTCATAACGCTCGGCGAACTCATGCTCAATATGGGTAGAAGGTGGCTGCGATGACATGGCCCGCGAACTCTTGTGTTTGATGATGATCGACGCAGAGATTATCGGGGCACCAGTGAAAAAATTGTCACGCAAGCATGAAAACCATTTGATCACCCAAAACCTCGTAGCAGCTGCCGTAGGAACGAGGCTGCGTCCGACGGCAGCTGCTACGCGGATTCGTGGTCAGTCATTACGCCTGCTGCAAATACCAACGCCAGTCCTGTTCACCAACCTCGCCCATGAACTGCCGGTATTCGGAGTTCTTGACTGCCAGGTACACCTTCAAGAACTCTGGCCCCAATGCCTCTTTCGCCCACTGCGAACCCTCCAGCGCGCGCAAGGTGGTCAGCCAGTCGGTCGGCAGCATTTCGGTGGCCTGGGCATAACCATTGCCTTCAATCGGAGCGCCAGGATCCATCTGCTCGCGAATACCACGATGAATACCGGCCAGAATGGCAGCGGCGGCCAGGTACGGGTTGGCGTCGGCACCACAAATACGGTGTTCTATGTGCCGCGAAAACGCAGGACCGCCCGGGACCCGCAAGCTGACAGTGCGATTGTCCACGCCCCAGGTCGCTGCCAGCGGGGCATAGCTGTTGCTCTGAAAACGGCGATACGAGTTGGCATTCGGGCAAAACATCAATAACGAATCGAGCAAGGTACTGAGCATCCCCCCCACCGCCTGCTTGAGTAACGGCGTACCCTGCGGGGCCTCACTGGCAAACAGGTTGTTGCCCTCCTTGTCGGCCAGGCTCACATGCATGTGCATGCCGGTGCCAGCCAGATCATCAAAGGGCTTGGCCATGAAACAGGCAACCATCCCGTGCTTGTGCGCCACGCCCTTGACCAGGCGTTTGTAGCGCACGGCCTCGTCCATCGCTTGCAACGCATCGTTGCGGTGCTCCAGGGTGATTTCCACTTGCCCCGGTGCGTATTCGGAAATCGCCGTACGGGCCGGAATCCCTTGCAACTTGCAGGCGCTGTAAAGATCGGCCAAAAACGGCTCGATTTGCTCCAGCTCACGCAACCCGTAGACCTGAGTGGCACGCGGACGCTGACCATCGGCATCGCGCGCCGGTTGCGGCCGACCGTTGCTGTCACGCTGTTGATCGAGCAGATAAAACTCCAGCTCTGCCGCCATCACCGGGTAGTAACCATCGGCCTTGAGGCCGTCGATCACCTTGGCCAACAGGTGCCGGGGGTCTGCCACGGTGGCGGGCATGCCCTGCTGCGGGTGCATGCTGACTTGCACCGCGGCTGTCGGAATCAAGCGCCACGGCATGCGCTGCAAACTGCCGCTGATGGGGTAAGCGCGACAATCGATATCACCCACATCCCAGACCAGCCCGGTGTTTTCCACATCATCGCCATTGATGCTCAACCCCAAAATTGTGCTCGGCAGCGGCCGACCGCTTTCGTACACCGCCAGCAGTTCGTCGCGGTGCAGCAACTTGCCACGAGGCACGCCGTTGTTATCGATGATGAACAGCTCGAACATCTCGATGTCCGGGTGCTGTTCCAGAAAATCCAGGGCGTCTTGGAGCGGGGCAAACGTGGTTGAGGCACTCATGGCAATACTCGTAGATTCGTATCAGGCAGGCGCCCCCCTTGAGGGTACGCGACAGTCAGGATTTAACGGCTAACGAGCATCCGGCGGGCGGGCATGGCGGCAGTGAAACAGGGCCCAGAAGGCCAGTTCTGAGGGTAGGCATGGCACACGCCGCACGGCAGGAGCGCGCGACTGCCGTTGGCACTGAATACTGCTCAGACCACGCCTCATACCTGCAACCGTTGCCAAAAAGGGAACCCAGCCTCACACGGCAGGCCCGTTTGTTTAAATGCAGAGTTTTATACCTTTGGTTACACCTGCGCTAAACATTCCCATGCCGAAGGCCGGTGAACGTTTCAAAGACCGGCAAGGTCGCATGCAGTGTCTATCCTGCTTGATCCACCTTACTGCTTCGAGGAGCCAGCCCCATGACCAGAACGGTTGCCGATTTCATCACCGAAACCCTGCAGCAAGCCGGCGTAAAACGCGTGTTTGGCGTGGTGGGCGATTCCCTCAACGGGTTTACCGATGCCCTGCGCCGCCAGGAGCAGATCGAGTGGATCCATATGCGCAACGAGGAGTCCGCCGCTTTTGCCGCCGGGGCCGAGGCCCATCTGACCGGCGAGCTGGCGGTATGTGCCGGCAGTTGCGGACCAGGCAACCTGCACTTGATCAATGGCCTGTTCGACGCCCATCGCAGCGGTGTACCGGTGCTGGCACTGGCCGCCCATATTCCCGGTAGTGAAATCGGTATCGATTACTTCCAGGCCACCCACCCTGAAAGCCTGTTCAAGGAATGCAGCCACTACGTCGAGTTGGTGTCCCGCGCCGAGCAGTTGCCGCAGATTCTGGAGCGGGCCATGCGCATGGCCATTGCCAAACGCGGAGTGGCGGTGGTGGTAATCCCCGGCGATGTGGCGCTGCAGGCCACCGAGGCCAAGGTGCCGCAATGGCTAAAGCCTGCCCAGCCGATGATTTGCCCTGCCCCGGCCGATATCGACCGGCTGGCGTCGTTTCTCAATGATGGCAAGAAAGTCACGCTGCTGTGCGGCGCAGGCTGTGCCGGCGCCCATGCGCAAATCCTGGCACTGGCCGAACGCTTGCAAGCGCCCATCGTGCATGCCCTGCGCGGTAAGGAACATGTCGAATACGACAACCCTTATGACGTCGGCATGACCGGCCTGATCGGCTTCGCCTCGGGGTACAAGGCGATGATGAACTGCGACACCTTGCTGATGCTCGGGACCAATTTTCCGTATCGCCAGTTTTACCCGCAGCACAGCTATATCGCACAAATTGACTTGCGCCCTGAAGCACTGGGCAACCGTTGCCCGCTGCAATTGGGGCTGCTGGGCGATGTAAAGCTGACGCTTGAAGCAGTGCTGCCCAAAGTGATGCAAAACCCGGATCGCGCCCACCTCGATGCTGCCCGCGATGACTACAAAAAAGCCCGCGACGACCTCGATGCACTGGCTGAAAGCGGCCCCGACAGTTCGATCATCCACCCGCAATACCTCAATCGTCTGGTCAGTGAGCTGGCGGCAGAGGATGCGATTTTCACCTGCGATGTCGGCACGCCCACCGCGTGGGCTGCTCGTTATTTGAAGATGAACGGCAAACGTCGCCTGATCGGCTCGTTCAACCACGGCTCCATGGCCAATGCCATGCTGCAGGCCATCGGTGCGCAAGCCACATTCCCTGATCGCCAGGTCATTTCAATGTCTGGCGATGGTGGTTTCACCATGATGATGGGCGACTTTCTGACCCTCAATCAGGTGGGTTTGCCGATCAAGGTCATTGTGCTCAACAACGGCACCCTGGGCTTTGTGGAAATGGAAATGAAAGCAGCGGGCTTCCCGGATGTAGGCTGCGACCTGAAAAACCCGAACTTTGCGGCAATGGCCCAGGCCATGGGCGTGAAAGGGATTCGGGTGGAGCATCCCGCAGAGCTGGAAGCGGCGTTGCGTGAAGCGCTCAGCCACGATGGCCCGGTGCTGGTGGACGTGGTCAGCGCTCGTCAGGAGCTGGTCATGCCGCCGACCAAAACCTTCGAACAGGCCAAGGGTTTCGGCCTGTTTATGCTCAAAACAGTGATGGACGGCCGCGCACGGGAGCTGATCGATCTGGCCAAAGTCAATTTGTGGCGTTGAGCAATTCTGTAGGTACTCTGATGCCGGTCAAACGCGCGCCTCTAGTGGCTGCGCGCAAAACAGGTATTTCGATTACATATCCAGCATTTGTGTCCAACTGAAATATTGATTTCGCCCCTGGGGCGAGGTGGGTGGTACTCGCGATCCGTAGCAGCTGACTACGAAACCTGTAGTCGCTGAGGAGCGAAGCGAGGCTGCGAGGAGTTGCGCAGCGACCCTGCTTGAAGGTCCTTCGGCCCTTATCGCAGCCTGCGGCAGCGACTACACGGGGTGTTCAGGCCTTGGAAATCAGTCATTTCGTACGACGTTTCGCTTTCATTCTTGTGAAACATCCGAGAAGATTCCGCTCGCTTGCGCCTGTCCATTTCGGGGAATAGTCTCGGCCAATCGCTGCAAAACAGCGGTTGGGTTTAGTCGCCCGACGTGTACATTCGGCGCAAGGCGCCACCTCCGCGAGGCGCTTTTTTACGGCCTGCGTTTTATGGTGGCCGTGCGCAGGGCGCCTTCGAGCGCGCCGGTTTTTCCGAATGTACCGGTCGACTAACCTGCGCACGGCTGCCTCCCATTTGCTTAGTCGCGAGTGCTGGCAGCTCCTTGAGTACAATCGGAGTTACGCCATGAAAAAAATCACCCCCGATCCCCCTGCTTTACCCCTCGATGCTGCTGACAGTCACGACCCGTTGCTGGACCGTGCCGCCGTCGAACGTGCGCTCAATTACTACCTGCAAAACCATAAGCCTTATCGCCCTATAGGCACGGCCATGCTGGCCATCCCGCACAGTGTCAATTCAGAAGCGGCTTTGGCCCAGGCGTCAGACTTGTTGCGCTGTGCGGGTGCTTGCGCGAATGAGGCGGGGAATGGCCTGAGCGGGCCTGCGCGCGATTTGGTGTTGTCGGTCATGCACTTGGTGGAGCTGGCCAAGGGGTATGTCGACAAGTCGCTGGACACACTGGCAACGCACTGAAGCAGCACGCGCCTGATTGGCGACAGGCGCGTCATTGCTCAATGACGGAAGGGTTTCTGTAGCAGCTGACGAGTAGAACGAGGCTGCGTCCAGCGTGATGCGGTACCCCGACGTAGCCGTCGTAAAATCAGCTTTCACGGTTTATCAGGCATACCGCGTGTACTGGCTTTGCGACCGCTTCTCGATCGAACGTAGCCTCGTTCTACTCGTCAACTGCTACGACGCGTAGTTGACGACGAAACCTGTAGTCGCTGAGGAGCGAAGCGAGGCTGCGACGGGTTCCACTAGTAAATGCTTCGGTAAATGGCCTCCACGTCTTGCTCGGTCATGTCACAGGGATTGCTGTCGATCAGCCGACGAATACCCACCACCACCTCGCTGGCCATCACCGGCAGTGACGCTTGATCCACGTTCAAATTCGACAGGCGCTGCTCTAGACCACTGTCTTTGACCAGCCCCTCAACGGCCTGGACAAACGCTTCGGCGGCGCTGGCCTCATTGTCAAAATGCTGGCCTGGCAGCAGGTGCGCGGCCAGTTCGGCGTAGTGGCGCTGAGCGCTGGCCAGGTTGAAACGGATCACCGGCGCCATGACCAGGGCATTGGCGTGGCCATGAGGGATATGAAACCGTGCACCCAGCGGGTAGGCCAACGCATGAATGGCCGCTACCGACGCATTGACGAACGCCATGCCAGCCATCAATGAACCTTGCAACATGGCGGTACGCGCTTCCAGGTCCCGACCGTTGGCCAGAACCTTGGGCAGGTTGGCACCGAGCAGCGCCAAGGCCGATGTTGCCAGCCCATCAGAAATCGGGTTTTTACGGGTGCGACTGGTGTAGGCCTCAATGGCATGCACCATCGCATCCAGCCCCGTAGCCGCAGTCACTTTCGCTGGCAGACCAAGGGTCAGTTGCGGGTCGAGAATCGCCACGTCCGGCAGCAACTGGGGCGAATAAACCGCCTGTTTGCGCTGTTGAGCGTCGGTAATCACCGAGACCCACGTCACCTCAGAACCGGTGCCCGAGGTGGTGGGCATCAACACCAGCGGCGTGCGCTGGCCCTGAGCCTTGTCGGTCCCGTACAAGTCTTCCAGGGATTGCTCGCTGTTGATCAGCAATGCCACCAGTTTGGCCGCATCCAGCGAACTGCCACCGCCCAGCCCCAGCACGCCATCGGCCTTGAAACCTTGCGCCTGTTTGACTGCCTGCTCGACCAGCGTCGATGACGGATCGGGCGCGACCTGATCAAACACTGCCACTTCGCAACCCGCAGTCTCAAGCACCGCCTGAGCCTGCCCGGCAAAACCCAGGCTGACAATGCCCGGATCACACACCAGTATCACGCGCTGTGCACCCAGGCCTCTGAATACGGAGCCGACTTCCTGTAATGCTCCGGCCTCACAGATGATGCGCGGCACACTTCTGAATTCATGGTTCATGCTTAACTCCTGGAGTGAGCGTGCTTACAGCACCGAGGCGTAGATGCTGTAGATATCGTCGCGATCGAGGGGACGCGGGTTGTTGATCAGCAGCCGCTCAACTTTCAGTGCGTCATCGGTCAACCGGTCAAGGTCCTCAGGCGTGACGCCCACTTCATGCAGGCGCTGGGCAAAGGGCATGCGTGCCACCAGGCGGGTCATGAAATCGATAAAGCCATCGCAAGCCTCAGCCGCACTGGCAAACCGCTGCCCCGGCAACACCGCCGCGGCCAGTTGCGCATACAGCGGTTCGGCCGCTGAGCGGTTGAAGTTCAGTACGGGAACCAGTACCAGGGCATTGCTCAACCCATGAGGGACATGAAAATGCCCGCCCAGTGGATAAGCCAGCGCGTGCACCGCGGCCACTGGCGCGTTGGCGAATGCCATGCCGGCCAGCATCGAGCCCAACAGCATGTCCGAACGCGCCTGCAAGTCGTCCGGTTCGGCCAGTACCCGGTCCATGTTGGCGGCCAGCAGGGTCAGGGCCTGCACGGCCAGACCATCGGACAACACGTTCTTTTTGTGCACGCTGGTGTACGCCTCGATGGCATGCACCATGGCGTCGACCCCGGTCATGGCGCTGACCGCTGGGGGTAAGCCGACCGTTAGCCGGGCATCGAGCAAAGCGATGTCGGGATAAAGCAAGGGGCTGACCACGCCCTTTTTCTCATGGCTGGGGGTGGTGACAATTGCTACCGCCGTCACCTCTGACCCCGTTCCTGCCGTGGTCGGAACCTGAATCAGCGGCAAGCGTGGCCCCTTGGCCAGACCGATACCGTAGATGTCCTCCAAAAACTGCGTCTGGCCGCAGAGCAAGGCCACCAGCTTGGCCGTGTCCAGGGAACTGCCGCCACCCAGGCCGATCACCACCTGTGCCCGGCACTGACGCGCAACCTCAACCGCATCCTGCACTGATGCCGCAGGCGGATCGGCCTGCACGTCACTGTACAACGTGACCTGCAAACCGCTGTCGCGCATGGCTTGCAACGGCGCATCCAGCAGCCCCGCACGCAGCAGTCCCGGGTCGCTGATCAGTAGCACGCGCTCGGCTTTCAATTCGCGACACAGGGCGCCAAGGCGCAACGCACCATCGATTTCGCAGATCACCCGCGCAGTGGTTTCAAAGATAAATTTTGACATGGTGGCCCCTACCCTACGGTCACACTGCCGCGCTCGATGCGAAACAACGCATCGACCAGATCGGCAGAGTGAGTGTCATCAGATTCAGAAATCAGCACGCACAGTCCTTCCTGCCCCAGCTTGGCGATCACTTCGCTCAAGCGGCGGGAGAGCACCGGCGCCACACCTTCAAAAGGCTCGTCGAGCAGCAGCAACTTGTTGCCCGGCATCAATGCACGCGCCAGTGCCACCAGCTTTTGTTGCCCGCCGGACAGCTGCATGGCCTTGCGGTCACGGAACTGGGCGATTTCTGGAATCAGGCTGTAGACCCATTCCAGGCGGCGCTGGCTGTCAGCCAATTTGTTGGCCCAGACTGGCAGCAGGATGTTTTCTTCCACGGTCAGCGACGGGATCAGGCGCCGGTCTTCGGGCAGGTAGCTGATACCCGCCCCGGCGCGGGTGAAACCGGCCAGGCTGCGCAGGTCCTGACCAGCAAAGGTGATCGAGCCTGAATCGGCGTCCAGCAGACCCATGATGGCGCGGATCAGGGTGGTTTTGCCCGCACCATTGTGGCCGATCAGGCCCACCATCTGCCCGCTTCCCACCTGCAGGGAGACGTCATGGAGGATGGGCACGCCTTCGATCGAAACTTGCAGATTGCGAATATCCAGACTCATTGCGCTGCCCTCTTGTGAGCGTTCGGGCCACCGGTCACAAACTCTTGCACCCGTGCGTTGGCCAGCACGTCCTCGGGGGCGCCATCGGCCAGGACTTCACCACTGTAGAAAGCCATGATCCGCGACACATAGCGGCGAACCACGTCCATGTCATGTTCGACGAACAGCACCGTGACCTGATGCTGAGCGACAACCCGCATCACGGTGTCCATCAGCGCGGTTTTCTCCTCGGCGCTGACTCCGCTGGTGGGTTCGTCAAGCAGCAGCATCTGCGGGTCGCCGATCAGCGCCATGGCAATGTCGATCAGTTTGCGCACGCCTTGCGGCACAGCCGTGACCGGCGTATCCCGCCAGCGGCTGATATCGAACTCGGCGAGGATCGCATCCGCCTGGGCGATGCGGGACGCATTACGCATCGGTGCCAGTAACGATGGAAACGGACTTTGTGCGGCCGACACGGCGATGAGCAGGTTATCCAGCACGCTCAGTTGCGGGAACAACTGCGCCACCTGGAACGAACGGGCCATGCCGGAACGGGTGATTGCCCGGGGCGTATGGCCAATGATCGACTGACCCTTGAACAGAATCTCGCCACTGCTGGGTTTCAGGTAGCCGGTGACCATGTTGATAAAGGTGGTTTTACCCGCGCCGTTGGAGCCGATCACGCCGACCACTTCGCCTTTATGGATGCGAACATTCACATCCTTGGCAGCCGTGACTGCGCCGAACGACTTGCACAGGCCCTTGGTTTCGAGGATGCAAGTCATGCTTTTGCTCTCCGTGCTTGCCCGGTGAACAGGCTCCATAAGCCTTTAGGCAGAAAGATGATGATTGCCAACAAGGTGAAGCCCAAAATCATCTGCCAGCTGTGTGGCACCAGCTCGATGGCGTAGGTACGCACCACTGCAAACAAAATGGCCGCAATAAACGGCGCCGCCACATGGGCTGTGCCGCCCAGCAGCGCGATAAAGACGAACTCGCCCGAGGTGATCCAGTAGGCCATTTCAGGGTCGATATGCCCGGCAGACAGGGCCATGAAACCACCGCCCAATGCCGACACCGCTGCCGCTGCAACGTAGTTCATGTACAGCACCCAGCGTGGGGACTGGCCCAGGTATTCAACCCGCACTTCGTTTTCACGGATGGCTTCGCACATCATCCCGGCGCTGCTACGGCTGTAGCGATGCAGCAACACCGCCAGCAATCCCGAGCAGGCCACGATGATGACAAACAACGCCAGCGGCGCTTGCCCTGAAGCCGGGGTCCAGCCGAACAAGGTCCAGGCCTTGACGTTAAAGCCGTCGGTGCTGCCCAGCGCCGAACTTTTTACCAGCACGCCGTAGAGGATCATCGAGAACGCCAAGGACAGCATGGCGAAGAAAATCTCCCGGTAGCGGGTCATCAACAGCCCCAGCAGCATGGCCAACAGCACCGCGGCGCCCACCCCGATCACCAACAACATGGCCAGATCGGTGATGTCCAGAAAGTGCCCGCTCATGCCCACGGCGTAACCGCCCACACAGAAGAACAGGCCCTGGCCGAAGGTCACCAGACCGGCGCGCATTTGCATCACCACGCCCTGAACCACCATGGCCTTGGCCAGCGCCATCGTCAGCAGGAACACCAGCCATTGCGGCGCGATAAACCCACCGGCGGCCAGCAGCACGGCGACGCCGAGCAGAATCAATTCGGTTTTACTCAGGCGCATATCAAATTTTCCTCGCCAGTACACGGCCGAACAGCCCTTGAGGACGCACTGCAAGCACCAGCGCCATTACCCCGTAAATCACAAAGAGTTCGAACTCCGGGGCGTAATGCACCGCCGCGGCCCGGCTCAAGCCCACCAGTAATGCACCGATCGCGGCGCCTTCGATGCTGCCCATACCGCCGATCACCACCACGGCAAATGCCAGCACGATGACTTCCACCCCCATGCCCGGCACCACCGAAATAGCCGGCGCAGTCAGCGCGCCCGCCAGCGTGCCGAGCATGGTGCCCAGCACAAACACCAGGGTGAACATGCGCCGCACATTGACCCCCATGGCCATTGCCACTTCGCGGTCGTGAATCACGGCGCGCAGCACCTTGCCCTGATGCGTGCGCTCCAGCCACAGCCACAGGCACAGCCCCAGCACGGCGGAAACCCCCACCAGCATCAGGTCGTAATTGGAGACCTTGAGTCCGGCCAGGGCGCTGCGGCCCATCTCGGCGTAAGGCTGATAAGCGAAGTAAGGGTTCACGCCCCAGATCATCTTCATGGTGTCTTCAAGCACCAGAAGCAGCGCGTAAGTGATGATCACCATCAGCACTTCGTCGCGTCCGTACATAAAGCGCAACAGGCCCCGCTCGATGATCAGGCCGACGATCAGGCCCGCTACCAGCGCGCAACCCAGCATCAGCAGATAGCCAGCCCAGACCGGGCCAATGCCGTTGTTGAAATACCAGCCCACCAGCGACGCAGCGGTGTAGGCGCCAATGGCATAGAAGCTGCCGTGGGCCATGTTCAGGATGCGCATCACCCCGTAAATCACCGTGAGCCCTGCCGCAACCAGAAACAGCCACGAGGCATAGATGGTGCCGTCAATCAGCACCGCGAAAAGACTCATCATAGAGGTCCTACCTTGTCTTTGATTCTGCAGGAGGACGTGAGGCGCCCCGATAACTCGTAGCAGCTGCCGCAGGCTGCGTCCGGCGACGCAGTCGTCGTAAACCCGCGCACGCGATCATTCAGTCAAAACCCGGAGCGGGGTTTTACGATCGCTTCGCAATCGGACGCAGCCTTCGGCAGCTGCTACAAAATCGGTTCAGGACGCACATCCCCGAGAGTGGTCAGTTGCACTGAGCGCCAGGGAAACCGGCCTTGATCCACTCCAGCGCAGTGGTGCCATCCGGCGGGGTCACGCACTCACCGGAAAAGGCGATGACGTTTTGCACGCTGCCTTTTTTGTTCGCCGGGTCGTACTGGTACTCGCCGTAGGCGATGCCCTGCATGGCCTGGTGACCATCGGCTCGAGCCATTTGCACAGTGCCGGACACCGACTCGAAGGTTGAGCCTTTGAACGCCGTGGCGATTTGCAGCGGAGTCGGGATTTTTCCGGACTCGACCTTGGCATTTTCAGCCGCGTGCTTGAGGCCGAGAATCGCCTGGGCCATTTTGCTGGCCGGGTAAGTCGGCGCGGTCTTGTAAGCCGCTACGTACTTGTCCTTGAACCAGCGGTTGAGTTCGTTATCCGGGGCAAAGGCGCCGAACGGGCCACGGCCGCCAATGATCATGCCGTTGGGTGCCTGATCCTTGTAGCGGTCGATGGCCGACTCGCCGCAAGTCAGGACGGCCGTTGCGTCTTCGAGCAGACCTCGGGCGTTGGCTTGCAGCACCAGCGCTTCCATGTCGCCACCCCAGAAGCTGGAATGAATGATGTCGGGGCGCTTGACCGAAATCGCCGAGATTTCAGCGCCGTACTGGCCCTGGAACACTTTGGGCATCTGCGACTCAACCACTTTGGCCTTGGGCATCAACTGCTCCATGGAATGGGTAAAGTCGTTCCAGCTGTCCTGGCCCCAGGCGTAGTTTTGCTGAATGCCGGCGACCTTCTGCGCATCCGGACGAACCTTGGCCAGGTATCGCGCCGCGCCGATGTTGTCCACTGCCGCATCAAGGCTGGTACGGAATACGTACTGCGGGGTTTTGTCTTCCTTGAACAGTTGCGACGTGCCGCAATCGTAGAACACCGTCATCGCCCCCAGCTCTTCAGCCACCGGCGCAATGGCCAGGCAGTCGCCGGACGAGATGTACCCCACCACCGCATCGACCTTCTGACGCTGCACCAGGTTGCGGAATTCCTCGACCTGCTTGGCGGCCCCGCCTGCCTCATCGATGATCACCACTTCGATTTCAGCGCCGTTGATCCCCAGCTTGTCGTAGGGTGCAGGCAACTGCCCTTTATTCAGGCCTTCGACCAGCACCTTGGCGGCATTGGCCGACGGCTCACCAAACGGACCGGCCGCCGGACCGGACAGGAAGGTCACGATACCAATGCGGAACTTGCCGTTTTCAGCGGCCTGCACACCCGCGCTCAAGGACAGGGCCAGACCGGCAGCAGTGATGGCAAATGCCAAAGGGTGTTTCAACATGCTTTTCTTGGAATTATTCATGCTTGGTTCTCGATGGATGAGTGAGCGGCTAAGGCTCGTCAACGGGTTTTCGTGCGGCCAGTCGCCGCTTCAGCGTGGCGCTGTCGAGCTGTAGCTCTTGCGCCGAATACACCGACCAGTCACCCAGCATCAGTTGGGCAGGCGGGTAAGCGGTAGTGGGGACCGGCGAGCCAATGGCCTGGCTCTGCTGGATCTGATGGGTCACAGGGTCGATGCGCGAGTACGTGCCGGGCGGGTCTTCCGGCAAGGCGATTTCAAGGCCTTCCAGTGCACGGATCAACGCCTGGCTGTCAGTTACGCCCCCGGTCTTTTCAAAGGCTTTGGCCAACACCATGACGCCGGTGTAGGCGCCTTGGGCGGCATAGGTTGGATAGCGCCCGTTCAACCGATGAAAGCGCTCAACAAACGAGCGGTTGCGCTCGGTGTCCGGCCAATTGTTGTGATGCCGGGCAGACAGGATCAGCCCCGCCGGGGCCTTGTCGCCCAGGGCAACCAGAAAATCGAAATTGGCCCCAGTGTCGAAGTTCGCCAGTCGCGAGGTTTCCAGCAAGCGGGAACCCGCGGCCTGTTTGACGAAGGCATGGAAGTCGCCGCCCCAGATGGCCGAAACGATAATGTCGGGTTTCGACTGTTCCAGCGCGGTGATGTAGGGCGAGTAATCAGGCTCATACAGGCGCGGCCAGAGCTCAATCACATCGTCGAATTTCACGCCCAGCTGGTTCAGGGCGGCATGCAGGTCATCCCGCGACACGTGACCGTATTCATAATCGGGGCCGATAAAGGCCAGGCGCTTCCAGCCGGTTTTTTTCTGCAGTGCTTGCAGGTAACGGGCACCGGCCGCCATGGACGTCCAGGTATCGTTGGTCACGCGAAAATAATAGGGGTGGCCGTTTTCAAGGGTCATGCGCGAAGACGCATGATCAGTGCCGATCATCAATACTTTTTCCTGGCGGGCCAGTTGGCTGACTGCCAGCGCGACCCCGGACGAGACCATGCCGCACAGCACCTGCACACCATCCTTGTGGATGAAGCTTTTGGCCAGGCTGACCCCGTACGAGGCCTTGGACTGGTCATCATCAATGATCACCCGCAAGCGTGGCACGGGTTCACCGGCCTGCTGGCGGGCCTGCAATTCGTCGAGGGCAACCTGAATCCCGGCAATGCTGTCTCGCCCGTAGATGGCCGCACGTTCGGTCATCGGATACAGGCAACCCATCGTCAGGTCGGCCTGGGCCGCCGGCACGCCGAGCTCCAGTCGACCGACCTCGGCCCACACAGGCGAACCCATCAGCAGACCAGCCAAAGCCAGGACGCAAAAATGCCATGAACGCATCGGGTGCATAAATTCCTTTGGGCGTTGAAAACGCCTCTTGTTAAGCAGCGAGAGGGATACAGCAAAGGGTGTGCCAAGCCGGTAAACCAGAGCGAACACGGCCTTGTAGCCGCTGCCGAAAGCTGCGTCCGGTTGCGAAGCGACCGAAAATCATGAACGCCGGACGCAGCCTGCGGCCGCGGCGACAGATTGGCGTCTGGCGCGCATGTTGAGCGCTAACCGCTCAACATGCGCGCAACCCTGAGCGGTTAGCGCTCGGGCGAGCGCTCAATGCCCAGGCGTTGCAGGCGACGCTTGAGTGCATGCCGGGAAATCCCCAGCAGTTGCGCGGCCAGGCCCTTGTGGCCCGCCGTACGGGTCAAGGCATCGGTGACCAGCTCACGCTCGGCACGTTCGAGTTGATCGCCCAGCACCAGCGCCGTGTTGTCGGGCAATGCAGACTCTTGCAACTGCACGGGCAGCATCGCGGCACTGATCCCCTGCCCCGGCAAAAGAATAGTCAGACGCTCCACCAGGTTCTTCAGCTCGCGCACGTTGCCGGGCCAGCGATGACGGCGCAGCCGCTCGACGCTGTCAGGCAAGAACCGGATCGGACTCACGCCCTCTTCAAGCGCCTGACGCTGGGCAAAATACCGGGCCAGAAGCAGCAGATCTTCTTCACGTTCACGCAAGGCCGGGATATCCAGGGTGATCACGTTCAGACGATAGAACAGGTCTTCACGAAACCGCCCCAGGCGCACATCGTCGGCCAGGTCCCGATTAGTGGCGGCCACAACCCTGACATCCGCGCTGCTGGCCTGACTGGCACCCACGGCGCGGTAGTTGCCGTTCTCCAGAAAATGCAAAAGCTTGGCTTGCAGGCTCAGGGGCAACTCGCCAATTTCATCCAGGAACAACGTCCCGCCATTGGCCTGACTGACCAGCCCGGCCCGCTTTTGGTGGGCGCCCGTGTAGGCACCCTTTTCGGAGCCGAACAGCTCAGCCTCAATCAACTGCTCCGGCAAGGCCGCGCAGTTGACCTCGATAAAGGCGCTGCCAGCGCGCGAGCTGTAGCCGTGCAGGGCCTGGGCCACCAGCGTTTTGCCAGTGCCGGATTCGCCCAGCAGCAGAATTCGCGTTGCCGAACTGCGGGCAATACGCTGCACGGCCCCATGCAGCGCCAACATCACCGCGCTCTGCCCTTGCAGGCCTGCCGCCAACTCGCCACTGGTGATTGGTTCCGGCACATCAAGGGCCAGAGTGCTGCTGATAGTGGCAAGCAAGTCATCCAGCTCAAATGGCTTGGTCAGGTAATCCGTTGCCCCGCCCTTGACTGCCTGCACCGCGGCCCGAGTGTCACCATGGGCTGAAATCATGATCACCGGCAGCAACGGGCTGCGCTGGCGCAAGCCGTCCAGGGTGGCCATGCCATCAATGCCCGGCAGGCCAAGATCGAGCAGGACAATGTCGATGTCATCCAGGGGATGTTGCAGTGCCGCTTCACCACTGCTGGCCGTGCTGATGCGCATACCCTCCTCGCGCAATGCATAGCTGAGCGAGCGCACCAGCGCTTCTTCATCATCGACGATTAAAACGTGAACATCGGGCATCAGCGACTCACTTCAATTCGTTCTCTGTAGATTTCAGGCCGATACAAAACCCGTAGCAGTAGCCGAAGGCTGCGTTCGATTGCGAATCGATCGTAAAACCTGAATGTGTGATTTACCTGACTCCGCGCATGCCCCGACTTTATGACAGCTTGGTCGGGGTGCCGCATCACGCCGGACGCGGCTTCGTTCCTTCGGCAACTGCTACGAATTATGCTCATCGCCTGTGTCATTCGCAGCAGCCGGGCAATCCAGTACCACCCGAGTGCCCTCGCCCACGGTGCTGGCGATTTCCATTCGGGCGCCGTTGGCCTCCAGCAGTTGCTGGCTAATGCTCAGCCCCAACCCCGTGCCACGGGCTTTAAGGGTAAAAAAGGGCTGGCGAATATTCTGCAAGTCGGCGGCGGAAATCCCGCACCCCTGATCCGTGATCACGATACGTACCCGCCCTTGCCACTGCTCGGCGTCGAGCCTGACTGTTTGCCCCTCGCTGCTGGCTTGCAGGGCGTTCAGGCATAGATTGAGCAACACCTGCTGGGCCTGATCCGGGTCGATAAACACCCGCAAGTCAGGTGGCGCAGTGCACTGGAAATCGATGTTGCGCGCCTGCATCTGCGGCGTCACCAAGTGAGCGGTCTGCGCAAATAGTTGCGCCACTGCCACCTCTCGCGGCATGGCCGGGCGCGGTCTGCCGTACTCCAGCAAGTCATTGGTCACCCGTGAAAGGCGGTCGATTTCCTGGACCAGATCACTCAGCAACAGGCGCCGTTGCGGCTCTTGCTCACGGCGCAGCAGGGCCTGGACGGTAGTTTTCATGGTTGCCAGCGGGTTGCGCACCTCATGGGCAACACCGGTGGCAAAGGTACCGAGCACCGCGAGGTTTTCTGTGCGTACGGTTTTTTCCATCACTTGGGCCAGACGTTCGGCCATCACGTTGAACGCCCGGGCGACATGGCTGATTTCGTCATCCCGGGGTTGCTGGGCCAGACGATAGGTGAGGTCGCCCATGGACAGTTGATGGGCGCCCTGTAACAGCGTGCTGACCCGTGAACGCAATTGCCGGGAAAGGGTGAAAAATACGACCAGGATAAACCCGATGAAACCCGCAGCGACCCAGTACAGCCACCATCGGGCATCGTTGAGCGGCTTGAGGATCGCCCCCGGTTCAACGCTGAACACCAACTGCCAGCCCGGCAGAATGACCGGCCCTTCATGCCATTGGACCGGCGCCTTGACCTGTCGCCCAGTAGGGTCGACAAACGCTGCGCCGGGTACGCGCAACAGCGGCGCAACCACACCGCTCATGCCCGCACTGACCAGCAGCTCGGTCAAGGACGCCAGGCGTAAATGCAGCGCAATCCGCACCCGCTGATTGGTACGGCCACTGCGCACACTCTTGCGGATTAGAAAGCTGCCCGAGCCCCCCGCTTTTGGCAGCAGCGGGCCAATGACCTCGACATCACCCACCTTTTGCACCGGCAAACCCGCGATGGACCAGTGCTCACTGCCCCAGTAAGGCTCCCCGGAGGCAGACTGGCCCGGCAACACCTTGACCAGCCGATCCTGCTCATCGAAAAACAGCACCCCGTACATAAAGGGCAAGTCCCCCTCAAGCTTGAGCAGCGAGTCCACATCACTGATCAGGGGTGACTGGTCGACGATGAAGTCCGGCATGTTGGGATGATTCGACAGGGCCGAGAGCTGGTAAAAACGGTCATCCAGAAATGACGACAAGCGGTTTGCCGTCGACAGCGCCTGAGCGTCAAGCCGCTCACCGGTCAGACGGTTGAGCAGGTCCTTGGCCAATTGCTCATAAAGAACGGCAAGGGTGATCAGGGCAATGCTCATCACGAATACCGACAGCAAGGTATAGCGCGCTACCAGGCTGCGGTGCGGCCGGGCCAGCCAATGGAGCAACGCGTGGAGGGAGGCATTGAGGGTCATGGCATTCTGATTGTTTTTTTAATGGCCCCAGCATAGGGATCGACCCTGCGCGCTGTCCATGACAAACAGACCTTTGAGTTGCGATCCGGTACCGCACTCGATTAATATACGTTTCATATACATTTCATATTGAGCACTCAGATGGGCATCGTAAAAATTTCGGACGCCACCCATGAAAACTTGCGGGTCGCCAGCAACGCACTCAACCGTTCAATCAATGCGCAGGCAGAGCACTGGATGCGCATCGGCATGTTGACCGAACTGCATCCCGACCTGGATCACAACCAGATCTGCCGCCTGCTGATACGGGCTGAACTGCAGGGCGGCCTCGATTTGAAGCAATTGTGCGAACTGGCTGACGCCACTGCGGGAGCGGTTTGATGAGAACCAGCGTTGTTATCAATACCCCGGCGCAAATCGCCCAGTCCAAGGTCGCGGGCAAGCTGGCAGCCGAAGTGCTGGCCATGATCGGCGAGCACGTGAAGGCTGGCGTGACCACCGACCAGCTCGACCAGATCTGCCACGACTACATCGTCAATGTGCAAAAGGCCATCCCCGGCAACGTGGGTTATCACGGCTTTCCGAAAACCGTGTGTGCGTCGGTCAATGAGGTGGTGTGCCACGGCATTCCTTCTGGCCGTGTGCTGCAGGACGGCGACATCGTCAATATCGATATCGCAGTGGTCAAGGATGGCTGGTTCGGCGACACCAGCCGCATGTACTTCGTCGGCGAGCCAAGCCCTGAAGCGCGGCATCTGGTGAAGACCACCTACGACGCCATGTGCGCCGGTATCCGGATGGTGCGCCCTGGCGCGACCCTGGGTGACATTGGACATGCCATCCAGACCCTCGCCGAGAAAGAAGGCTTTAGTGTGGTCCGCGAGTATTGCGGCCACGGTATTGGCAAGGTCTATCACGACGAACCGCAGGTGCTGCACTACGGCTACCCGGGCCAGGGCATGAAACTGAAAACCGGCATGATTTTCACCATCGAGCCCATGCTCAACGCCGGCAAGCGCCATGTGAAAACCCTGCCCGATCACTGGACCGTGGTCACCAAGGATGGCTCGCTTTCGGCTCAGTGGGAGCACATGGTGGCCGTGACTGACGACGGCTTTGAAGTGTTGAGCCCGTGGCCCGACACAATGGCCGATTACCCCGCCATCGTTTGATGAGCGACCGGGGGGAGCCAGGCTCCCCCTACACCCCCCCAGGCACCTGGTCCAGCCGCTCGCGCAAAAATTCGATCAATGCCTGCACCGGCAGCGAACGCTGGCGATGCTGTGGATACACCGCTGATAACGCCAGCGGCGCGCAGCGGTAATCGTCCAGCACCCGTATCAGTTGCCCGCTTTCCAGAGCCGAGCCGACGATAAAGGTCGGCAGGTAGGTAACGCCCAATCCGGCGACGGCCGCATCTCTGAGCACCTCACCATTATTGACCCGCATGCGCCCGCTGACGTTGATGGTCAGGGGCTTGCCCTGCCCTTCGAAGCGCCACTGCACTTGCCGGCCATGGCCATAGGGCAGGCAATCATGCTCGTGTAGGTCCTGGGGTTTGAGCGGTGTGCCGCGTTCGGCCAGGTAGGCGGGGCTGGCACAGTACACCCGCTCGATGCTGGCGATACGGCGGGCAATCAGAGTGGAGTCTTCAAGCACGCCAATGCGCAAAGCCAGGTCATAGCCTTCGCTGAGCAAGTCCACCGGCCGGTCGCTGAGGTCCACTTCAACGGTCACGCCGCTGTAGCGCTGCAAAAACAACGGCAGCAGGCAGCCCAGATGCGCCATGGCGAAGGACAACGGAGCACTGACGCGCAGGGTGCCCCGTGGCTCGCTGGTCTGCCCGGCGATGCCCTGCTCCATGTGCTCGACGTCGTTGAGCAAGCGCATGGCCGACTCGTAATACGTTTGCCCCAGCGGCGTGACATCCAGTCGCCGGGTGGAACGGTTGAGCAGACGCACCCCAAGCCGCGCCTCCAGTTGCATCAGCCGCCGACTCACGAATTGCTTGGACAGCCCCAATTGGTCGGCCGCCGCCGTGAAGCTGCCAGAGTCCATGACTTGGCAAAAAATACGCATATCTTCGAACGGGTTCATTGTCATGACCTGGTGGACAGTTAAACCCTTTATAGCGGCTTTTTCCCTTTTCAACACCCGTCTATTCTCTGTTCGCTGCAGGTGTATTCGTGGGAGCGAGCCTGCTCGTGAAGCCCTTCAGTTTTAGAGCCTTCGCGAGCAAGCTCGCTCCCACTCATTTGCCTTAATCATTTCGGAGTTTGCCCATGTCCTTTCTCCTCGATCACCCATTGTCCTGGGCTGCCGTACTGCTGGTGATCGATGCCGCACTCTGGCATCTGGCGCCGTTCAGGCAGCGTGTCACGCGGGTGGGTGTGCGTCTGGCGCTGTTTGCGGTCTTCAGCACGATCATCATCAACGCAGGGATCAGCCCGTTGCAGGCACCGCTGTTTAGCGATGACCGGGTGGCGTTATTGGGGGCTACTGCGCTGGGAATTGTGTGGTGGCTGTACGCGGCGCGGGTGCTTACCGAAGTGATTGGCCTGGTGCTGATGCGCCGCATCGGTCACAGCGGCCGCCTGCTGCAGGATGTGATCGGCGCACTGGTGTTTCTGGCGGCCATCGTGGCGGCCGCCGGTTACGTGCTGGAGTTGCCGGTCAAAGGCTTGCTGGCGACCTCCGGGGTGGTAGCGATTGTGGTTGGTCTGGCATTGCAGAGCACCTTGAGCGACGTGTTTTCCGGCATCGTGCTCAACACCACCAAGCCGTATCAGGTGGATGACTGGGTAGTGATCGACGGTGTCGAAGGCAAGGTGCTGGATATCGACTGGCGCGCCACCCATCTGCTGACCAGCGCGGGCAGCACGGCGGTCGTGCCGAACTCGGTAGCGGCCAAGGCCAAGATCGTCAACCTGAGTCGCCCCACCCATCTGCACGGCGTGTCGATTAGCATCCAGGTGCCCAACCATGTCCGCCCGCGCCGAGTGCTCGATGCGTTGGAGCGTACGTTGCAGGGCAGCAGCAGCCTGCTGCTTAACCCTGCGCCCAAAGCGGTGCTCAAGGAGGCAGGCGAGATCATGTCCGAATACGTGGCCAGCGGGTTTATTGCCGAGCTGGCTAAAAAAAGCGAGGTGCGCAACCAGCTGTTCGACCTGGCGCATCGGCATCTGGAGGCAGCGGGTATTCCGCGCCAGCCTGATGCGGTGATCGAACCCGCGGGCCGGGCACGGGCATTGCTCGACGAGGTGAAAATCTTCCGCTCGCTGAGTGAAGAAGAACGGGACCAGATCGCCCACTCCATGGTTGCCCAGCAATACGCGGCCGGTCAGGTGGTGCTGGCTCTGGATGAGGTGCCGGACAGCCTGATGGTCATCGCCACCGGCGTGGTCAGCGTGACCGTACCCGACGAAGCAGGGCCTGTCGAAGCCGGACGCATGGGGCCCGGTGAGATCATGGGCGAAGAAAGCATCCTCACGGATTCGCCGTCCCAGGCGACCTTTACCACGCTGACTTCAAGCATCATTTATCGGCTCGACAAGTCGGTGACCCGCGAATGCATGGCGCAGCGCACAGAGGTAGGACGGGCGTTGAGCAGGTTGCAGGCCGTGCGTGAACAAAGTAGCCGGATGGCGCTGATGGCCGCGCCGGCACCGGCCATCAAAGGCGGTTTTTTGAGTTGGTTGCACAGGCGCTGAGCGGATACCACTCGCCCCGTAGCAGCTGCCGAAGGAACGAGGCAGCTGCTACGGGGGTTGATCCATCCAGGGAGATTACTTAGCGGTCAATACCGAATAGCTGTTCATCAAGTTGCGGTAGTTGGGGATGCGTGGCGACAGCAGGTTGGCCAGGCCTTCCATGTCATTGCGCCAATCCCCTTGCAGCTCGCACGCCACCGAGAACCAGTTCATCAACTGTGCACCCGCTGCCGTCATCCGCGCCCAGGCGGCCTGTTGCACGGTTTCGTTGAAGGTGCCCGAGGCATCTGTCACCACAAACACGTCAAAACCTTCAGCCAGCGCCGACAGTGTTGGGAAGGTCACACATACATCCGTCACCACGCCCGCAATGATCAGCTGCTTGCGCCCGGTCGCCTTGACCGCCTTGACGAAATCTTCGTTGTCCCAGGCGTTGATCTGGCCCGGACGCGGGATGTACGGGGCGTCCGGGAACTGTTCCTTGAGCTCCGGCACCATCGGGCCATTGGGACCGTTTTCAAAACTGGTGGTGAGGATGGTTGGCAGTTTGAAAAACTTGGCCACATCCCCCAGCGCCAGCACGTTGTTCTTGAATTCGTTCGGCGAGAAATCCTGGACCAGCGAGATCAGACCGGTTTGATGGTCAACCAGCAACACCACAGCATCATCTTTGTTCAGGCGCTTGTACGGAACATTGCTCATGTGAAACTCCTCGAGAGATAGGTGTTACAGGATCAAAATGCGAAACACGAGCAGCCAAAGGCGCCCCAAAAACCGGCAAAATCGCTGACCGGTGCATTCGACAAACGTGCTTTTTCATGGCCATGGGCATGCACCGCGCACGGCCCGCTGCAGAGGTGAACCTGCGCCTGCAACGGCGCACCCGGGCGCCAGTGCCCAGGAACTGTCACCACCGGCGACCAGTCGGGCAACACCGGTACGCGGGCCGGTCCAAGCTTTTCGAAGTCGCCGGCGGCGTACACCACCTTGCCGCCCACTACGGTCAACACCGACTCGATCCATTTGATGGCTTCTTCGTCGACGCTGAAAAAATCCGCGCTAAGGGCAGCCACGTCGGCCAGTTGACCAACCTTGATCTGCCCCTTCTTGCCCTGCTCGGATGAAAACCAGGCGCTGCCGTGGGTGAACAGCTCCAGTGCGGTCAGCCGGGGCAGGCCTTCGGCGTGCAACTCCAGGCCACCGACGGTGCGACCGCTGACCATCCAGTACAGCGAAGTCCAAGGGTTGTAGCTGGATACGCGGGTGGCATCGGTCCCCGCCCCCACCGGCACGCCTTCGGCCAGCATGCGTTTGATGGGTGGCGTGGCTTCGGCCGCTTTGGCGCCGTAACGCTCGACGAAATACTCGCCCTGGAACGCCATGCGATCCTGAATCGCAATGCCGCCGCCCAGCGCCCTCACCCGCTCGATGTTATGGGGTGTGATGGTTTCGGCATGGTCGAAAAACCACGGCAAGCCATTGAACGGGATATCGCGATTGACCTTCTCAAACACGTCGAGCATGCGACTGATGGACTCGTTGTACGTGGCGTGCAGGCGGAACGGCCAGCGCTGCTCCACCAGATGGCGCACCACCGGCTCCAGTTCGTCTTCCATGGTGTGCGGCAAGTCGGGGCGCGGCTCAAGGAAGTCCTCGAAGTCCGCTGCCGAGAACACCAGCATTTCTCCCGCACCGTTGTGCCGCAGAAAGTCATCGCCCTGGTGCAGCTTCACGCTACTGGTCCAGTTCTTGAAGTCAGTCAGTTCTTCCTTGGGTTTTTGCGTAAACAGGTTGTAAGCGATACGGATGGTCAACTGCTGATCTTTGGCCAGCTGTTCGATGACCTGATAATCGTCGGGATAGTTCTGGAAACCCCCGCCGGCATCAATTGCACTGGTGAGGCCCAGGCGGTTGAGTTCGCGCATGAATTGGCGGGTGGAGTTGACTTGATACTCCAACGGCAGCTTCGGCCCCTTGGCGAGGGTCGAGTAGAGAATCATCGCGTTGGGCCGCGCCACCAGCATGCCGGTCGGATTGCCGTTGGCATCGCGTACGATCTCGCCACCCGGCGGGTTCGGGGTATCACGGGTATAACCTGCCACTCGCAGCGCGGCCCGATTGAGTAAGGCCCGGTCATACAGGTGCAGAACAAAGACCGGGGTGTCCGGGGCCGCCTGGTTGAGTTCTTCCAGGGTGGGCATGCGTTTTTCGGCGAACTGGAACTCGTTCCAGCCGCCCACCACGCGCACCCATTGAGGCGTTGGTGTGCGCTCGGCCTGTTCCTTGAGCATGCGCAACGCATCGGCCAGCGAGGGCACACCTTCCCAGCGCAGTTCGAGGTTGTAGTTCAGCCCGCCACGGATCAGGTGCAGGTGCGAGTCATTGAGACCCGGAATGACACAGCGACCTTTGAGGTCAATAACCTGCGTGTCCGTACCACGCAGGGCCATCGCCTGAGCATCGGTGCCGACCGCCACAAAGCGGCCCTCGCGAATGGCAACGGCGCTGGCCTGCGGGTTGTCGCGATCGACAGTATGAAATCGGCCATTGAATAAGATCAGATCGGCGTTCATCGCGTTTCCTTGGGCTCAGTGGGGGCAGTCAGCCAGGGCGCGAATACACGCGTCGCCATTGGCATAAACAGATAGACCACCGAGACCACGATGGTCAGCGTGATCACAAAGGTGGCAACCACGTAATGGGAGAAAAAGGGGCTCAAGCCCAGCAAGGGCTTCCAGAGCAGCGGCACCAGCAACGTATGCGGGAATATCACCATCAGCGTCAGCACGGCCTGCTTCCAGCGGGGCGGCGGCGGGCGGGATTCTGTGTGAGGCGCAAACCAGAACTCGTTGGCCGGGTTGACCTCGGTCTGGTCGCCGTCCGCCAGCATGGGCGTGGCTTCGTTGACCAGTTCACGTCGTTGCGGCGAGTCCAGCCAGCGCTGCATGGCATCGGTGGAGCAAAAACGCAGCACACAGGTGTAGGTGTCCAGGCCAGCACTCTTGCCAGGTACGACGTCAACGCCCAGATGTCCGTCCCACTGCCCGGCGATCCGCACAATCTTGCGCAGCCATTCGTTGTAGGGCACTTCAAAACCGGCCTTGACCCGATGCTTGACCACCAGGGTCACAACCTCATCGACTCCCCGGGCTGGCGGGTCGATCTCAGTGGATTCAGACATCACAAAAAGCTCCAACCACATCCAGACAAATATTCCCTGGCGAGACTTCCACCGCGGGAGCCAGCAGGCTCGCTCCCACGGCGGACAGCGACAGGGTTTCAGTGAAGCACTGCGTTCAGGTCTTGAGGAACGCCAACAGATCGGTGTTGAGCTGATCCTTGTGGGTGTCAGTCAGGCCGTGGGGCGCACCGGGGTAGACCTTGAGCGTAGAACCTTTGACCAATTCCGCCGCCGCGATGCCGGCGGCTTCGATCGGCACCACCTGGTCGGCATCGCCGTGGACCACCAGGGTCGGAATGTCGAATTTCTTCAGGTCTTCGGTGAAGTCGGTTTCCGAAAACGCCTTGATACAGTCGTAGGCGTTTTTGTGGCCGCTGGTCATGCCCTGCATCCAGAACCAGTCGATCATGCCCTGGGAGGGTTTGGCCCCCGGCTTGTTGAAACCAAAGAAAGGACCGCTGGCGAGGTCGATGTACAACTGTGAGCGGTCCGCCAGCGATGCCTTGCGAATACCGTCAAAGACCTCAAGCGGCAGGCCGCCGGGGTTGGCCTCGGTCTTGAGCATCAAGGGCGGCACCGACGAAATCAGCCCTGCCTTCGCCACCCGCCCCGTACCGTGGCGGCCGATATAGCGCGCCACTTCACCGCCGCCGGTAGAAAAGCCGAACAGCACGGCATCTTGCAGGTCCAGCAGCTCGATCAACTGCGCCAGGTCATCGGCGTAGGTGTCCATGTCGTTGCCTGCCCACGGCTGGCTGGAACGGCCATGACCGCGGCGATCATGGGCAATGACCCGATAGCCCTTGGACGCCAGGAACAGCATCTGTGATTCCCAACTATCGGCGTTCAGCGGCCAACCATGGCTGAAAACCACGGGCTGCCCCGTGCCCCAGTCCTTGTAGTAGATCTCGGTGCCATCACGGGTGGTGAAAGTGCTCATGGGGCGGTCATCCTTGTGCAAGTGCAAAGAGTTCTCATCTATCTTGGCAGGCATCGATGACAGCACAACTGCTCTGGTAGGAGCGTTACGGCCATATCGGTGCGCACCACGGACAATTGAGGTTAGCTGAACTGTTCCCGGTACTGCGCGGGGGTCAAGCCGAGTTTTTCAGTGAACAGGAAACGCATGTGCCTGACGCTGCCAAAGCCACTTTTGAAGGCCACGGTCTTTAGTGGCAACTCACTGGTTTCCAATAAGTTTCTCGCTCGATCGATACGCGCACCCTGGAGAAATTCCATAGGTGTCATGTTGACCTCCCGGGCAAACACCCGGGCAAAGTGCCTCGGACTCATGCTGGCCATCCTGGCCATGGAGTCGATACTGAAGGCGTGATCGAGGTGTTCGAGAATATGGTTCTGAACCCGGGTTATGGGGGTTTCCTGGGGCCCAACCGAGGCCATCAGTGGACTGAACTGCGCCTGGCCGCCCTGACGTTTCATGACCACCAGCAGGACTTTGGCCACGTCCAGGGCAATTTTTTTGCCGTGGTCATTGGCGACCACCGACAGCGCAAGATCAATACCGGCCGTGACGCCGCCAGACGTAATGAGATTACGGTCCTGCACGAAAATCTGATCGATCTCGACATCGGCCTTCGGGAAGGCTTTGATCAGCCGCTCGGTGTAATGCCAATGGGTAGTGACGCGGTAGCCATCGAGCAAACCGGCGAAGCCCAACACGAATGCCCCGGTGCAGATCGAACCGAATTGCCCGGCCCGTGTGACGGCGCCCTTTAGCCACTCCAGCAAAGCCAGCGGCTTGTGGTGGTAGGCTCCCGGACCACCGGGCACCAGCAGCAAATCATAGTGCCCGCTGGCCTGATCTATGGGCAGATCTGCCTGCAGACACACGCCGTTCGAGGCGCGCATCAAACCTGGCTCGGCCCCCAGAGTGGTCAACACATACTGCTGATCCGGCGGTAGATAGCGGTTGGCAATGGAGAACACCTCCATGGGACCCGCCATGTCCAATAGCAGGAAATCTGGAAACAACACGATGGCCACGGTTTTCATAGGTCAGGTATCACTGTGAGCAGTTGCATGAACGAATTTCCCTGTGGGCTTACCAATGTTGCGCTGCTTACCGCCTGATGTTTAAGCGCAGATCAGGAGCGAACGCAGGAAAATAATACGTGATAAATCCGAAAAAATTGTCAACCGTGAAGAGACAGTGTTTCAGTTTCCATCTACTTAATTCATCCAAGATCAACCATTAAGCTTCTCTCCATTCGGACGAATCAACGTCCACACAGGAGATGTCATCATGCTTACCCTTCGCAAAGCATCTGATCGCGGCGCCGCCAACCATGGCTGGTTGAAATCCTTCCACACCTTCTCATTTGCCAACTATCGCAACCTGGATGAGCAAGGGTTCTCCGACCTGCTGGTGATCAACGACGACCGCGTGGCAGCGGGTAAAGGCTTCGGCCAGCACCCCCATCGCGACATGGAAATTTTCTCCTACGTGCTCGACGGTGCGCTGGAGCATAAGGACACTCTGGGCACCGGCTCGGTAATCCGCCCGGGTGACGTGCAATTGATGAGCGCCGGCAGCGGCGTGGCACACAGCGAGTACAACCACTCGCACAGTGAGCCTGTGCACTTTTTACAAATCTGGATCGTGCCTGAGGTGGCTGGCGCCAAACCCCGCTATCAGCAAGAGCATTTCGACACGCAGAAGAAACGCGGGCGACTGCAACTGATCATCTCGCCCGATGGCGCCGATGGTTCGCTCCACGTACGCCAGAATGCCCGGGTGTACGCTGCCCTGATAGACGGCAACGAAAGCGCCACGCTGGAACTTGCCGCCGACCGCTACGCCTATGTGCATGTGGCACGTGGCAGCGTCGAACTCAACGGCATGGCCCTGCAGGAAGGTGACGGCGTGCGAGTACGCAAGGAGCAACGGTTGACCTTGAGCAATGGCAGTGACGCCGAAGTGTTGGTGTTCGATCTGCGGGCGCAGGAATTGCCGCAGATGCCGTGAGGCACACCTCGGTACCGCTCGCCCAATGAGTAACGGGCGAGTGGGACGCTCTGAGAATGGTTTCTATGCAGAGGCCGTCGGCGGGGAGTATGAAACTCAGCCAAGGAGGGATATGAGGCGACAGTCGATTGTCGATCAGAAATAGCTGACAGCGACACGCCTGGATCAATTGCTACAACGCCGCCACTTTAAAAGAAGCCAGTGCACGCCAAACCTGCCAGGTCTTTTTGGGGAGCAAAACAGATAAAGGGTATCCCCATGGGAAAGCTGGCCGCTAAGCAAATTGAAAACCTGACAACCCCAGGCACCTACGAGGACGGAGATGGCCTACATCTCCTGATCAAGCCCAACGGGAAGAAGTATTGGGTACTGCGCTTCCAGCCCTGCGAAAAGCGCAGGGAGATGGAGTTAGGCACCTAACCTGCAATCGGCTTTAAGAAAACTCGGCAAAACAGTCGTGCGAACGCAAGCAGGGGGAATTCATACCGTGCCGTTATCTGATGCGCTTATCGCTCTGCTCGAAGCTCTCCCACGGATCAATAACGTTGCGGCGCATGGACCAAAAGGACCGGGATGATGGTGGGTGAGCTTGAGGGTGAAAAAGGCCTCAAGCGCAAGTTTCAGTCCCTATGGGATTGGTCGCTGCCAATCACCAATCAGCTCCTCCGCCCCACGCTTGTCTACTCGGTAGACTTTCCCGTCTCGAACTAACTCTGCATAGCCTTTGAAGAAAAAACCTCTTTTATCATAGCGCACAGGGATTATGACCTTGCCTGTTTTATCAATGAATCCCCAACGGCCATCGATTGCCACTGTAAAAAGATTGTCATTCAGGTATCTGCCGGCCCATACGTTATAAGCAATCTGATCATAATTTAGCGGCGTTATTGCATTGCCTTTCAAGTCATATATCGTGCCATCTCGCCTACCCTTAAAGGCAATTATAAACCCTTCAGATATAGATGGCTTCGATCTAAGTACCGGTTCAATTATGTCGCGCCCTTTATTATTAATAACCCCCCAGCCATGCTCGCCCTTCACGACTGCCAGGTTTCCCTGCTCCTTCCTGAAATAGTCTATTTCTTTATACAAAAAAGGAATAATTACATTTCCACTTGCATCTAAATATCCACATTTCCCCTCAACGCAAACGCCCACAAGCCCACTATTAAAATTCAAACCTCTGTCGTATTTAAAAGGTATAGCGATTTTTCCATGCCGATCAATATAACCTATCTTTTTTTCCACTCTGGCAGCACTAACACCTCCATTGAATAACAAAACATTTTTGTATATTGGAGGAATCACAACGACACCATTTTTATCTTTAGCCCCCCAGTGCTTATTCAACTCAAAAGGAATTGGGTACTTGTCTGCAGCATTTCTCTCAGCCGATATCCAGCCAGAAAAAACGCCAATAACAACAAAATAAATCACGCTTTTAAATACCATAATAACGTCCAAACTTTCGGATAAATCAGGATCAACCTGAAGGATTTAATGAACTGATCGGTGCTTGCGGAGTGCTTGGAGGTAACGGAAAACAGCGATTTTACCGGACTGAATAACGAGACCCCACGACCGCCTCCCACTACCAGCCGTCACGCACAAAACCACTCACTTGTTTGATTCGACGACGTGCCAGGTAAGCCATTGGGTTAGATCACTGTGAGGTTCGACAGGAAAGTAATGCATCCCATAGTCGTCTGGGGACAGGCTGAAATACATTCCGTTAGAACTGTTGAGCATTACTTGTTCCCTGTTCGCAAGTCATCCGTTACGCCAATGCATCAATCGTTGCAGCCATGGCGAAGTGACAGCGAAAGCGTCACGCAATTGCTTGGCAGTGATCGTTCGGTCCGCCATGTCGAAAGCCAGTGCCGTTTGCAGGGCTGACCAGCAGTGTTTCGGTAAGTTCTTAGGTGCATGCAGATCACGCGCCAAATGCTCATTGCGAGCTTGGTTCGAGGACAAGCGACGGAACGAGGGCTTGCCTCCCGCCAGCTCGTAGATCACACAAGCCATGCCGTACACATCAGAACTGGCCGACAGCGCTTGGCCTTCGAGCAGTTCTGGTGCGGCGTAGCCCGGCGTCCAGCCATTAAAGCGCTCGCGGCTCAGGTGCGGCAGACCGGGCAGGATGCCTTTCTTCGCTTGTCCGAGACCGAAGTCAAACAGGCGCACACCTTCTTCGCTGAGCATCACGTTGCTCGGTTTTATATCACCATGCAGCACGCCTCGAGCATGGGAGTAGGCCAGTGCATCGAGCAGCGGCAGCACGATGCCGTGCAACTCCTCCCACGGTAGGCCCATGGGACGTTCGCAGAGTAAATTATCAAGGGTCAGGCCACGCATGAGCTCCATGGTGACGAAGGCTCGCTGGCAGTCAGTGTCCACTTCAAAGGTGTGCAAACGCAGCACGTTGTCGTGGCGCAGTCGTCGGGTCAGGGCGAACTCGTTGTAGAGCAACGCACTGGCGTCCGGCGATTCGGCGAATTCTTCACTGAGAACTTTCAGCGCGACGTAAGGATCGGGATCGCCGAACTGTTCGCTTAGCAAGTCCCGTGCACGGTAAACCGCGCCCATCCCACCGGCACCGAGCAGGCGCTCAATGCGGTAGCGGCCTGCCAACACATCGGGTAGTTCACCGATGCTGGCCTTGGCTGGTGCCCGCACGGCTTCAGCGTTGTAAGGCTTGGCGAACGCAAAGTAGGTCAGGTTGCTGTCCTGCTCTTCGTTCTCCAACAGGTCGTTGATCGGTCGCATGTGCTTAGTCATTGGCGGATCACTACCGCTGTCAGGTTGTCCCGGGCCGAGCCACGCAATGCGCCGTCAAATAAACGCGCCAGGGCAACCTTCGGCGCTGTCAGGCTTAAGGCGTCGCCGAGTGCATCGCTGCCAAGTCCCTGGTACAAACCATCGCTGCAGAGCAAGAACGCATCGCTGGGGTAGACCTCAAGCTCCAGTACATCCAGGGCCAATTGTTCGGCTGCCCCGACCGCACGGGTCAGGGCATTCGCTGCGGGATGGTCCTTGGCCTGTTCGACGCTCATTTGTTGTTCGTCGATCAGTTGTTGTTGCAACGAATGGTCTTTGGACAGCTGATACAAACGCTGGTTACGCCACAGGTAGCAGCGGCTATCACCAGCCCAGATGCAGGCCGCGCGATTGCCCTCAACCAGCAGCGCTACCACGGTGCTGCCGATGATGCTGTCGTGACGTCCAGCAGTGACCGTCAACTCTTGACCCAAACGGCGGTTGAGCCAGTGTAGGCACTGGCGAATGCCTTTGAGTCGTTCGTCGAAATCACCCTGCACTGGCAACTCGGCCAGGCTGGAGACGATCAACTGGCTGGCGATATCGCCTTTCTGATGACCTCCCATGCCGTCCGCAACCACCCACAACCCTTGCTGTGGAGCGTCCAGAAAAGCATCTTCGTTGCGCGCCCGAACCTTGCCGGCATCGGTGCGCGCAGCACTGCGCCAGGGGCGGGCCACCAGCATCAGAGCTGCACCGGCATGCGGAAGGTGCGCAACACGCCCATGTCGAACGGGTTTGGCGTGCGTTGGCTGTACAGCAGGTAGTTGGCGCGCAGGCCGCCCACATCAGCCTTAAGCACCAGCACGTCACGGCCGGTCAGGTATTCGGTCTGCATCAAATCAAACAGACGGAACAACGACCAAGGGCCGGTGTTCTTCTCGATCCCCAGCGCGCGACCGACCATTTTGTCGAGCACCAGGCTGGTACGCCCGTCTTCAGCGTCAGTTGGCCATTTGAACGACACCGGTACTATCGGGCCATGACGGTATTCGATGGTCTTGTCGCCAAACTTGAACTCGGAACGGCTGACAGCCGGGTCGAGGGTGTAAGGCTCCAGCTTGAACTGCACCTGAGGATCGGCCGCGTTTTCGGCGAAGAAACTCTGACGGATCACGAGCGCAGCGGCCATCTGATCAAGGTAGACCTTGGAAATCGGCAGACTGTGACCATCGACGCTGCGCATCCGGTAGTTACCGGGATCACCGCTGACAAACGGACGCAGGTAGCTGTCGAAGAAGCGATCTGCAATCCCCTGTGCCTTGAAAAACTCGCGAAAGTCGCTGATTGCCACGTCACTAGAGCTGTGGGCGCTAAACGGATAGCGCTTGCTGATCGCCTTGCCGTAGAAGCTGTACAGCTCACTCTGATAGCGCTGATTCAGATATCGATAAGAATCGCTGAGTGCCAGACGCCAGGTATCTTCAGACAATACGTTGAACCACACACTCACCGGACGCGGCAGACGGCCCGTCGCATTGCGCAGGTTGCTCAGCGCATCACGCTGGCCACCCATGCGGGTCTTGGCCATTTCGAACGCGGCTTGCTCTGGCGAACTGGCACGTGCCAGGCTGGCCATCTGCATTTGCAGGTCGTTGAGGGCGGTCAGGGCCGGGATCAGGTCAGCGGTGGGGCCGTTGTTGTCATCCAATAAGCGGTGCAGCGAATCAAAGCGACTTTGCAGGGACTTCTTCGCAGTATCCGGTAGCTTTTTTACCAAGGCGTCAGACGCCTTACCCACCGCAGCGACCGCCAGTTTTTCGAGCTTACCGCCCTTGTCTGCTAGTTTTCCTGCCGCATCGGTGGCGTCATCTACCGCGCCCGCGACCACTGGAAATCGGGTGTTTTCACGCACTTCCACTAGCAGTTGCAGGATCGGCGAATTGGCAGATGTCAGGCCCGCCAATTGCTCGGCGCCGTCACTAAAATCGTTGATGGTCGGCAGCGCGATCCGGCCCACCGCTTCACCCCAGTAGTTGGCGTAGTCGCGAAAATACAGTTGCTCGAGTTCGACCATAAGGCGACGTAAGTCCATACCACTGATACCCGAGCTTTCACCCAGTACCCAGTTGTCACTTAGGATATCGGTGACCAGCATCGAGTCCTGAACCGAAAAGTACTGCTGATAGCCCTGTTGGGTGTAGAACCCCGGGATCACGTAATCGGTGCCAACAAACAGCGACCCCTGTGGACCAAGGTGTTGGCTAAACCGGTAATCCGGCAAGTTACGGGCCTGCTCGCGCAGCATGCGATATACCACGTTAGCCAGGGACTCGCTGCGCAAAACCTGACGCGCCTGAGCCACCAACTGTTCATTAAGCGGATAGATGAACGGCAGTTTTAGCAAGCGCTCGAAGTGACTGTTCAAGCCGTTTTGCACAGTGGTGTTGCCGGTATAGCGCAGGGACCATTCGGTTGCGACCCAGTCCTTTAGCCATGGCGCGTCCCGGCGATCCTTCATGTTCAGCATCAGGTACGCCCGCAGGCTGTTGAGCAGGCGCTCGCGGTCTTTCACGTTGGCGCGAATTTGCCCTTCTAGCAGGCCCGCGACTCGTGGCAATAGCTGCCCTTCAAGCTCACGGTCATAGGCAGCCTTAACCACCGGATTAACGTATTCACCCTGATACAGACCGCCACGCTCGTGATAACCCGCATCGCCTTTTCTCGGGAATACCTGAGTCGCCGCGTAGCGGGTGTCGAGGGTCTTGAGCACCACCATGGAGTCATCACGAGTGGTGAGGGCCGAGCTCTGTTGGCTCCAGGTTTGTGTCAGGTTACGCAGGTTTTCCAAGCGCTCGTAGTTGGCGGAGAAACCACCGGCCCACAGAAGGCCGAATAGCGCCAGAGCTGCCAATGCGCCCATATACAGCGCACGTTGGCCCCAGTGGATGCGGCTGCGTTCGCGCTTGTCCAAGCCCGCAAGATCGGCCTCGGGGAAAATTACCCGGCTGAGCAAATGGTGAATGAAGCGCGAACGGCCACTGCGCAGCGTCGGCAGCACGCCGGCCTTCATGCTCAGATTGGCGCCGATGCTGGCGGTGGTTTCGTCCATTTTCTTTGTCAGATGTGGAGCGCTGGTCAGGTAAAAACCGCGCAACTGGCTGGCACGCTGGTAGCGGTTGCCGGTGAATGCCATATCGACGAAGAGGCATAAACGTTCTCCGATTTGTCCCAGTTGATGCGGGAAGTCGAGGATGCGACCACGGCGCTGGGTATCACGTTCCTGATGCATGCGCATGATCACCTGACTGTTGAGGCGATGCAGCAACACTTCGAACTCGGTGCGTAGCACGGCCACATCAGTGCCGCTCTGTTTCTTGCGGAAACTGGAACCAAGCACCTGATCGCTCTCTTCACGAGTCAATTGGTCGAAGAACTCATCGAAACCTTGCAGGCGGTCCGCCTTGCTCAATACAAGGTAGATCGGCACATCGACGTGCAATTTCTGATGCACATCCTGCAGGCGCGCACGCACTTGGCGGGCCAAAGCATCAAGCTCCTGCTCAGTGTCGTTCAACAGGGTTTCCACCGGAATGGTCACCAGTACACCGTTCAGCGGGCGATTGCGGCGGCGCCCGCGCAGCAAGTCGAGCAACGTGTTCCAGGCACTGCCATCGACGTCGGCATCTGGCTGGGTCAAGTAACGACCCGCTGTATCGAGCAGCACGCCGTTATCGGCAAAATACCAGTCGCAGTGACGGGTGCCGAGGGTGTCGCGGGTCAGTTTTCGATCAATTTTGTTGATCGGAAACTCAAGCCCCGAGAAGTCCAGCAAGCTGGTTTTGCCACTGGCCTGCGGACCAATCAGCAAGTACCACGGCAAGTCACTGCGCCAGCGTTCGCTGCGACCGCGATACAGGCTCGACGTCTTCAGGGTTTTCAGCGCGTCTTTGAAACGCGTCCTTAACTCTTTGTGCTCTTCGTCAATCTGTTCTTCGCGGCGGATACGATCCTGGCCGAACTCAGTGTCTTCTATGGTTTTTTTGCGAACACCCGCCCGCCAACTGACAAAGACCATGGTCAGGCCCCAGATCAGGAACAGCACGCTGATGGTCAGCAAGCGGGAGGTCGAACCTTCCCAGAACTTGTAGTCATCAACCGCCAGCAGCGGTCCGGCAAACCATACCAACAGCGCGACAAACAGCACCAGCAGCAGCGTCTAGACCCAGGTCTTACGCAAGAATGCTCCGACTTTTTTGACAAGCTTTTTCATCACACGTCCCTGTTTACGGCTGCGACTGCGGTTGGACCGCGGCCGGATCTAGCTGCTGATAAGGTTGTAGAACGGTATCGCGTTGCTCGCTCAGTACCCAGGCGAAGCCCGAATACATCATCACCAGGCAAACAAAGGTGAACAGCACCACCATCCACGCTGGCACGATACGCAGCAGGCTGCGGCGCTGATCGCTCAGGCCTTCCCAATGCGGCGAGAGCTCGCGTGGTACATCACCGCGTAACTGACGGATCTGGCGATACAAGGCGTCGCGGATGCCGTCGAGTTCGAGCATGCCGCGAGCCTGTACGCGGTACTTGCCTTCGAAGCCCAAAGACAAGCACAGGTACATCAACTCCAGCATCGGCAAATGCTTGGCCGGGTTTTTCGACAGCCGATCAAGCAACTGGAAAAATTTCTCACCGCCGAAGGTTTCGTTATGGAAGCTGCTGAGCAAGCTCATTTGCGACCATTCGCTTTCGTTACCCCACGGCGTGGTGACGACAGCTTCGTCAGCCACGGTGCAGAGCACGTAGCGGGCTGCCATCACCTGGCTGCTTTCTGCGCCATTGTGCAAGGCGCTGACTTCAAACAATTTCAGCCCTGAGGTCAGTCGCTCGTTGAGCACAAGCATGTCTTCGCGGTTGTTGCTGTGCTTGAGACGCACCACTTCCGACAGCAGATCGGAAGCCGCGGCTACCAGCGAGTTGAGGCTGATGTTGAAGGCCTCGGCCGGCCGCAAGCGCGCGGCGTAGATCATGCGTTCTTCCAGTTGCTCGAAACGTGGCGGTGCCGCGAAGTCCGTCAGCGGACTCGACGCCGGGCCGTCTCCCTGACGGTCGAGCAGGACGGTTTTGTCGTCCTGGCTGAATTCCGTATCCTTGATCATGTCGGTCAGCTCCTGATGGCCCAAAATTTCAGCTCAAGCTCGGCGAATTCGCCGGACACATGGAACGCGAAACCGCCGGAGCTTTCGAGTTGCGCCAGGTCTTCGGAACTGAGCTCGAGAATGAAATAGGTTTTGTTGGAATGGAACGCAATCTGCCGCGGGGCCACAGGCAAAGGTTTGACCTTGATACCTGGTAGATGCAGGTTGACCAGTTGGCGGATACGCTCCACCGGACCGATCTTTAGGTGCGCCGGCAAGCGATGGCGCAGTTCCTCTGAGTCGCAGTTTGCACTCGCCGCCAGTACGAACGAGGCAGAGCCCAGCAATTTGTGGTCGAGCAACGGTGAGACGATGATCCCGTATTGACGCGCTTGCAGCTCCAGTTCAATGGCGTGCTGTTCCAGCACCATCGACAACACCTGACGGATCGCGTCCATCAATTTACGGAAGCTTGCTCCCTGATCACTGTGCTGATAACGGCTGTCCAAGCGCGGGCGCTTGCTGTCGCTGGAGAAGGTTGCCAGATCGCCGAGCATGGTCAGCAGCGTGCGGTACAACTCTTCGGGGTGAACATGTTCCAGACTAAGATAGTGACGCAGCAACAATTCGGTGCGATTGATCAGTTGCAGCATCATGAAGTCACCGACTTCCGCGCCACCCACCTTGCCATTGGAACGGATCCGCTCAGCAATGGCGTCGCCCCGGTTGCCTAGCATGCTAATCACTTCCTTGAGGCACGACAGCAGGTAGGTGGAGGCGTGCGCCTGGATGTAGGTTGGTACGAATTCTGGGTCAAGACTGATTACACCGTCTGGCGTGGTATCCAGTACTTCGCATATTTTCAGCTTCACGTACGCTTGATCGCTCTGCTGCTCGCCGAGCAATAACTTGAAGTCCGGGCGGGCGCAACTGACCTGGCTGGCGGAGTCGTCGCCAGCATTGGAGTCGGCTACTTCTGCTTCGTACGCGGTATAGCGCGCTAGAACGTCGGACTGCTCCGGCCGACGGGCTTCGATGTGGTTTCCGGTGACCAACGGCAGCGCCAGATAGATTGGCGTGTTGCCGGTATTCGGTGGCACGTCTAAGGCCAGCGGCTCAGTATTACCACCCAGCTCGAACAGGCTACCGTCCGGCAGAATCCCCGATGCCTGGCTGATCACCAGTTTGCCCATGTTAAGGAACTGCAAGTCGATGTCCAGGTTGAGGAAGCCCCAGATGTAGCTACCCAGCAACTGGGTGCGAATCTTCATCTGGTGGTCGTAGTAGCGATCGTTGTGCTGGAAGTGCTGCGGACGCAGCAGCATGCCTTCCTGCCAAATGACTTTATGGAGGTTCATGATCAGTCAGCCGCCTTGACTAGCAATTCATGGGTGTTGCGAATTCCGCTCTGGTCGAGGGTCAGGTCAGCGTCGGTAACTTCCACCGGGGCGACTTGCAGGGTGTAGCGCCATTTGGTATCCGGCAGGTCACGGTAGGCGGCGAGTACACCGACGTAGAGGCTACCTTCCTCGACGCTAAGCTTGAGCTCGACGGTTTCACCCGGACGCAGCTCCAGCTCCTCCATCGCAACGATGTCCGGAGCCAGGGACTCCTTGGCGTGCTCGTACAGACTGAAGAAGTCCGCATTCTCGAATGCCACCGGGTGCTTGAGTTCAAACAGGCGTACGACAATCGGCGATGGACGACCGTTGAGGTCCGGGTTCAACTGATCGCTGGCCGTCAGTTTCAGGTTGAGTTTTGTGATGTGGGAATACGGCGATAGCGTCGAGCAACCGACCAACAGCACCAAGGTGGTCAGCGCAGTCAGCGCATTAATAAAAACAGTCAAGCAGCGAGACATGCGCATCATCCTTGGTGGTCGGTGTGGAGGGTGGAAATCAGTCGGATCTGTTCTTCGTAGGCCTGAGCGAAGTCGCGGGCCAGCAAGCGCTCGCTCCAGTCATCGTCCTGACGCAGGGCCTGGTGGTAACGACCGTAAGCCCTCCAGCGGCTGCCGGACGTGGCCAGCAACGGCTTATTGTCGCGCTCGAATCGCAGGGTCAAATGCTGTGGCGAGAAGTGCTCCAGCGTGCCGCGAACGGCAGCGCGGCTGGCCGTCAGCAAGGCTACCTGATGCGCCTGTAAGTCGCGAAACGCACGGGAGATAGCCTGCTCAGGTGGTAACTGACCTGACTTGTTGGGCTGCAACAGAATGCCCAGCGCTTCACCGGCATCAACGGCAAACTTCAACGGGTTTTTTTGAGACCCTTGCACGGTAGTCTGCGCAAGCCGCAATTCGTTTTTCAACTCGCTCCGAGTGCGCAAACTCTGCTGTAAACCGCCGACACTCTGCTTGAGCAAGCGTGCTGCGTTCAACGCCAGCGCCTCTTTGGCATCGTGGTCAAGGCCTTTGAGGTCCACACCCAGGGCACCAGCAAACTTTTCCCAGAAACCGTCACTCTGACGTTCAACTGCTTTCGGCGCTGGCGCGGGCTCAGGTTCGACCGGGGCATCGATCAGCTCCGGAACCATTAAGCTTTCCATATCGATGCGTGCGAAGTCGGCGCGCTGACGGGTGTCTTCCGGCGCCGCGCGTGGCGAGATCAACTCGTCGATTTCCGAATACACACGTTCCTGCTGATCTAGAGCATTCAGCGGGTCGAGGTCAAAGAACGCATCATCAGGAATGATGCTGCCGGCGGCTTGCGGGCGACCGACCTCCACCTCGTAAGTCGTCGGGGCGCGAACTATCCGTGCATGGATCTCAAAATCACCCAGCACGTATACGCTGCCGTGCTCGATACGTACCGTATCGCCCTTGTGCAAGCGTGCACCGCTGGCACTACTCTGAATCCCGTTGCTGCTGGTATCGGTCAGGAAAAACCTGCCTTCGCGGTAGCTGATCAACGCGTGATGGTTGGACAGGTGACGCTTGCGGTCCGGAATGATCCAGTCGCAATCCTCGCCCCGACCAATCACGCCACCGGCCTGCTTGAAGGTCTTCTGGCACAGCTGCGTAGGTACGAACTGCTTGGTGCTCAGCATTTCGAAAACCAGTTCCATGGTGATGCTCCTTGCGGTCACTTGCCGCGATTGACCGACTGCGGATCACCCAAAGGGCGATAGGTGTTGTCGTTATATTTGTAATTGCCGCTGCAGCCGCCGAGGCTACATAGAAAGACAACTGTCAGAAGGACGGCTTGCCAGTGACGAATAGACATCAGAGGGTCTCCAGGGGCGACACAAAGCGCCAGCCCTTAGGGTTAAGGCTATAAAAAGCGGGGGGATTGAAATCGAGCGTATTTGGCCTACCCATCGACATTTCCCACGTTGATGTTCAGGCGTCCGAGGCGGTAGAGGAATGTGCGCCGTGGTAGGCCGAGCTCGCGAGCTGAGAGGGTTTGATTACCGTCGTTCTTACGCAGGCAATCGATCAGCAGGCTGCGTTCGATCTGCTCCAACCGTTCGCGTAAGCTCAGCTTTTCGACCTTAGGTACGGTGTCCATACGCAGAGAAAAGTGCTCCACCAGCAACTCGCTGCCTTCGCAGAGCAGCACCGCACGTTCGACCAAACCCTTGAGTTCACGCACGTTGCCGGGGAACGCGTAGCGGGCCAAAAGATCAAGCACTCCGTTGGACCAACTCACCTCATCGCGCTGCAAGAACGTACAAGCCTTGTCGGCGAAGTACCGTGCCAAGTCGAGAATGTCGTCTTCGCGTTGGCGCAGGGCCGGTAGCTCAATTGGGAACTGTGCGAGACGGTAGTACAAATCCTCGCGAAACTTCCCTTGGCTGACCAGCACCGATAAATCCTGATGCGTCGCGGCAATGATGCGCACGTCAATCTTGTGGGTGTCGTTGGAGCCCAGAGGACGAATCTCGCCCTCTTGCAGAACCCGCAAGAGCTTGGCTTGCAGTGGCAGTGGCATGTCACCGACCTCATCAAGCAACAAGGTCCCGCCATTGGCTACGTCGAACAGCCCAGCTCGGTCACGGTCGGCGCCCGTGAAGGCGCCTTTGCGGTAACCGAACAGCTCGCTTTCCAGTAGGTTTTCCGGGACCGCCGCGCAGTTCTGCACGATAAACGCCTGTGAACGACGCGGTCCGCATTCGTGGATCGCCCGAGCCACCACTTCCTTACCAGTACCCGTTTCGCCACCCAGCAGTACGGTGTAGGAGCTGTGTAAGACTTTGCTGATCAGCGAATAGACCTGGCGCATGGCAGCGCTATTACCCATCAGGCCATAGCCGCTGACGCTTGGAGTGGAGGCCAGTGGCGCTGATGCTCCGCCGCTTCGCCGCTGGAAACGTTGCAGCAAGTGCAAATGGCCCAACACGAACGAGCCAAGTCGACCCAACGAATCGGCGAAGCCTTGCAGTTCGATGTGCTGATGACTGGCACATAGCAGTAATCCCTCCACAGATTTCTGCTGATTGACCAGTGGCACGCATAGCAGTGATTGCCATGGCCTCACCTGGTTCGGCAGGAAACTGGTCTCGTGCAGACTGCCGCTCAATTCACCAATACACACTACGCGGTTCTGGCACAGCGCAAATTGCAGCAGTTGCTCGCCGTTGTAGTCCGCTGGCAAACTTGTAGTTTTCCGGGGTTGCAGGTTGCCATTAAGACACTCCGCATTTATCTCCAGACAGGTGTGAGTAGCGTCCAGCAGGTACAGTTGTGCCAATTCACAACCGCTGAGCTGGGCCAGACCTCGCACGAAGTCACCCAGCAGCGCAGTTCCATCCGCCGCTCGCGACAGGCTGGCGAACTGCGCAAATAAGGCTTCGGCATAGACCAAGGGTTGCCGCACTTGACTGAACATCACACCCACCTCAGGCGAACTCGCACATCACGCCGGCGTTGCCATCAAGCGTTGTGTGAACACGCTTGATGGCAACGCCGGTGGCCATGGCGTCCAGCAAATGGTCAGCCACCAACGGCAGCACGTACAGGTCCAGCAAATGGTCAATCAGGCGCGCGCCGCTGTCGCTTTGGGTGCAGCGTTCGGCTAGGTGATCGACAAGGTGCTGTGAGTAAGTGAAGTCAAGCTGACGACGGTTAAGGCGCTCGCCCAGACGATCAAGTTTGATTTCGATCAGTTCGCGTAGCACCGACCCACCGACCGGGTAGTAAGGCACCACACGCATCCGCGCTAACAGCGCCGGTTTGAAGTGCTTGCTCAGCACCGGGCGAATGGTTTGTTCGAGGACTTCAGCCGATGGTCGTGCGCCGTTTTCGCAAAGTTCGCTGATGTGCTCGCTGCCAAGGTTAGAGGTCATCAGAATCAGCGTATTGCGGAAATCGATCTCGCGCCCTTCGCCATCGTTGGCTACGCCCTTGTCAAAGATTTGGTAAAACAGGTTGAGCACATCCGGGTCGGCCTTCTCGACTTCATCGAGCAGCACAACAGAATATGGTTTCTGTCGTACGGCTTCGGTAAGCATGCCGCCCTCGCCATAGCCGACGTAGCCTGGCGGCGCACCAATCAGGCGCGAAACAGTATGCTTTTCCTGGAATTCGGACATGTTGATAGTGGTTATGAAACGATCACCGCCATACAACAAATCAGCGAGGGCCAATGCGGTTTCGGTCTTGCCGACGCCACTTGGACCAACCAGCAGGAACACACCCACGGGCGCATCGGGCTTGTTCAGGCCGGCGGCGGTAGCGCGCATTGAACGATCAAGGGCGTGAACGGCTTGTTCCTGACCACGAATGCGGGTACGTAGGTCAGTCGCGAAGCTGGCAACCTTAGCATTGTGCTCACGGGCCAGTTGCGCCAGCGGTATGCCGGTCCAGGCGCTGATCACTTCAGCCACAAGCCGCGGGCAGACCTCGAAGCTCACCAGCCGCTCTTTGACTTGCAACTCGGTCAGCGCTTTGTGAGTTTCGTTGAGCGCGGCTTCTAGCGTTTCGATGGTTTGCGTTTCGTCTACCGGCAGGGGTTCGATCACGGTGCCCTTGGCGGCTTCACGGGCCTTAGCCAGTTGTTGGCGCAGTTCCAGCAGGAGCTCCGCCGATGTTTTCTGTTCGGTCCAGAGGATTTCCCGCGTGACCATTTCGGATTCAGCTTCTTCGAGGCGTGCTTCCAACGTATCCAGCGCTTCGCGGTCAATCAGCAGACCAGCCTCGGCATCGCGGCGCAGTGCCTGACGTTGACGGCCACCCTCTGCCAGCTCACCGCGCAACCGCTCCAAGCTTTCCGGAGCGGCGGCGAGGCTGATGCGCACACGAGCGCAGGCGGTGTCCAATACGTCGACAGCTTTATCCGGAAGTTGACGACCCGCCAGGTAACGAGCGGACAACTCGGCAGCGGCGACCACCGCGTCATCACGCAAATAGATACCGTGACTCTTTTCGTAAACCTGAGCCAGACCACGGAGGATGGTCACTGCCTCGCTGACGGTTGGTTCGTGCAACTGCACTGGCTGGAATCGACGAGCCAGCGCAGGGTCTTTCTCGAAGTACTTTTTGTACTCCGCCCAGGTAGTCGCAGCGATGGTGCGCAACTCTCCCCGGGCCAACGCGGGCTTAAGTAGGTTGGCGGCGTCGGAGCCACCGGCATTGCTGCCCGCACCGATCAGGGTATGGGCTTCGTCGATGAACAGAATGATAGGCCTCGGCGACGCTTTGACTTCATCAATCACGCCTTTGAGACGACGTTCGAACTCACCTTTGACGCTGGCACCGGCTTGCAACAGGCCCATGTCCAGAGACAGCAACTCGACGCCTTGCAAGGCTTGCGGCACTTCACCAGCAGCAATACGCGAGGCCAGGCCTTCAACGATGGCCGTTTTACCGACGCCAGCTTCGCCGACAACAATCGGGTTGTTCTTACGGCGCCGAGCAAGGATGTCAACCATCTGCCGAATAGCACCGTCGCGGCACAGCACCGGGTCGAGTTTGCCGTCGCGTGCCTGTTGGGTCAGGTTGTGGGTAAAGCGTTGCAATAGAGACTCACCCGACACCGCCGATTTACCTATGTCCGACGGTACTTTTTGGGACAAAGCGAATTCTTTCAATCGGTCGATATTCAATTTTGCTAGCAACAGCTGGTAACGACTGCCGGCGTAGCGCATCGGGTTACGCAGCAACGCGAGAATCAATGCAGCCTGTTCGACTTGGGCTTGGCCCAGCTCAAGGTTGGCAACCAGCAAAGCGTCTTGCAGCCACTGCACCAGCTCCGGGGCGAACACCGGGTTGCGCGAAGCGCTGTGCTCGCCCCGTGATTGCAGTGCTGCCCTGAGTTCACCAGCGTCTACTTCAGCATCCAGCAACGCACGGTCAAGCAAGCCTAGCGGACGTTCCAACAAACTCAGCAACAGGTCTTCGACGAGGATCTTGCCGCCGCCACGGGCCACACAGCGTTCGGCCGAGCTTTCCAGGTCACGACGGGTTTCGGCATCGAGAGCCTGGATGAGTTGTTGCAGGTCTACGTTAATCATTTGTCATCTGTCCTTAATGAATTTTGCTGCCCAGAGTCACCACGCCGTCCGCTTTTTCGCGGCCGAGCCAACTGGTCCATCCCAAGCGACAAGCGTTTTGCTCGCCAATACGCAGTTCGCGAATTTCTTCATGGCGCAGCATCAGGCGAATGTCGTAATCGAGTGGGTCACGGAGGGTGAACCGCACCAGTGCACACAGCGGCTGGTAGCCGAAGCCGATTGGCAAAAATTCGTGAAAGCGCTGCCAGTCGAGTTCGCGGATGTGAATGCGGAACTTGCCGCTGCGATCGCGCACGCTCTCCCCCAAGACCACGTCTTCACCAAGCACAGAGTTGGCTCGCCCCAGGCGATTGCGCTGTTCGTCGAGAATTTCCACATGGCGCTCAATGCACTGTTCAATGGTCAGTTCGGCGTGCTTGAAGTAGTAACGCAGCACCGCTTCGATCAGTGCCGCCGAATGCGCACGCAAACTGAGCAAGCCCAGATACGGCAAAAGGCGTTTCCAGTTCAGCTCCTGGGCACGTCGGATCTCTTCACCCCCGAGGCCGATCAGGGCAAAAAGTCGATTAGAAAAAGGATCGAGGGCGCCACTCTCGAAACTGGCGCGATAACGATATTTTTTCCAGATAGGTAGCATCAGTCGCTGTAGGCGATGGTGGAACAGGTCGAGGAAGTTACGGGTCGGATTGCCGTCCTCGCTGTCGCCCAGGGCCTGTTCTCCGTAAAACGCCGGCAGTGGTGACCCGGAACCAACCAGTCCGATCACATTGAAGCGCAGGCGCGCACGCATTAGCCCGTGCTCATGAAAGAATTCAACGCGATCAACGTCACTGCCCGGAAACCCCAGACTAGGATTAGCCTGAAATTCCAGTTGGTCGTACAAATCGTCATGGCTCAGTTGAGGATGTGCTTCGCGTAGTCGGTCAACTACCAACAGTACGGCCTGAAACAGCGAGTACTCGCGTATGCCACGGGTCAGTACACTTAAAGAAGCGGTTGTAGGCCCATACGTGGTGTCCATTGGTACACCTCTCCCTGTGTGCTTTTTACCCGCAGCTCGTGGTACGAATTGAGACTGGCGTAAAGCGCGAAAAACTCGTTAAGAACCGAAGCGAAAACGAACAAGTCGCCCTCACCGATATACCCTTGCGGGTCGATGGTCAGTTCAGTGCGCAGCCCACGAACCGGCAACCCTCGGTGCAATCGATCGACGTGTTGATGTTTGATCGACTTGAGCCCGCTGAGCAGACGGTTGCTGACTTTTTTAGCGTGTTGGTCGTAGTAGCGCGGCAGGTCGTACGTTTCGAGAATTACTTTCAGCGCGTTGACATCGGCCAACGACAGATAGTTAAGCGACATATTGCTGATCAGCTTCCAGAGGAAGTCACGATTCAGCGGCGGCGCAAAACTCGAAGTGGCGGGGGTAATGTTGCGAAAACTCAGGAACTCTGGCGTTTCTTCGCAGGCCTGGCTGACGTCGCCAAGTTTAAGTTTGCGCGGCAGGTTCTGGTTGGTGCACATCAGCTCGACCGACAGGGTTTCCTGGGCTTCGGTGTGGCGAATACCGAAGCTCAGATAAGTGTCGAGGCCGTCGTGCAGCGAGGAAGAACGCTGGCGAATGCTGTAATGAGGGCGGCTGTTGGGTACGTCAAAACTAGGGTCGTGCTCGAAAGATTCGAACGGAACATACGCCTGATAACCGAGGCCGCCAGGTTTCCAGCCAGTCACGGTTTCCACCGAGAACACACCACAGTTTTCCAGGTCGTGCTCGGCGGGTAGTAGTAGGTACTCGTCTTGCTTGCCGTCAAGGCGGATCGGCAGTGCATCGTGCGTGAACAGATTAACGATGGGTGTACAGTAAAGCTTCACGTTGTCTAGGGTTGGACGCATGCGAAGGACTCCACTCTTGCGAATGTCGAAACGCAACTCCAGACCGCGCACCTGCTTGAGGGTATCTGCCGGTAAAGCCTTGAGTAGATCCAAGCCGTTGATATCGACGAACAGGAATTTGTCCTGGAAGGCAAAGTACTCTTGTAGGTAGCGATAACCGCGGAAGGTGTTCAGCGGATAAGGGATCAACGCTTCTTCTTCAGCAAACCCCACCGGCTGCACGCGGTCGCCGGGCATTTTGAACGCCATTGGCGTGCCGTTGACGCCATTAATGGGGTTGCCGACTCCGTCCAGCGGAATCAGCTCGATGCTATCCAGATTACGTAGCAGGCTCAGGTACAGCATCTGGCTGATGTAGCGCTCCCCGGCAAAGTGCAGACGCAAGCGGCTCAACTCCAGCTCACCGAGGTGACCGTCGGCGCTCATCTCCAGACGCAGGCTCAACAGTGAGCCGTCGCCCTTTATCGAGTAATTCAGCGCAGCTAGGTCCAACGGCAGGACTTCAGTCGGGTAGCAGGTGCGAAAGCGGCAACGTACGTCATCAATCGGAACGCTTTCCACCGGTGTATCGCGCTCGACCATCAATGCCGGACCTGACCGATTTAACGGATCGAACTGCAAAATGCTGAACGACGGCAGCGGCCGCATGTAGTTGGGCCACAGCAGTTGCATCAACGAATGGCTGAGCTCCGGTAACTCGTCATCGAGTTTCTGGCGCAGACGACCGGTCAGAAACGCAAAACCCTCCAGCAACCGCTCGACGTCAGGATCCCGCCCGGCCTGCCCCAGGAAAGGCGCCAACGCCGGGCTACGCTCGGCGAAGCGACGACCTAACTGACGAAGTGCTGTGAGTTCGCTTTGGTAGTAGTGGTTAAAGGACACTGGGCACCTGCCTGGTATTCGAGCTCATGAACAAATCGTCCTGGTCGCCCTGCGTTTCAAGCATGTTCAGGACTATTTGCGCCCCACCTTTTTGGACGTCAGGGCATACGATACTCATTAGCTGACCTTGACTTGACCGCTGCCATCTAGGCACGCGGCGAAACTGACCTGGCGCTTGAAACCATCAACTTCCAGCAGGCCTTCGATGTTGAAGGACAGGCGAAGCTGATCGTGATCACGCGCTAGGGAGATGACACGCAAATTGCTCAGGCGTGGCTCGTAGGCTTCGATGAAATTCTCGATGGCCAGACGAGCCTGACTCAGGGAGTCGTGCAGGCTCAGACGCATGTCATTGAGATCGGGTAGCCCGTAATCGGACAGCGTTTGCACGCTGCCCGCACGGGTGCTAAGCATTTTGGCAAGATGGGCAGCCACAGACGCCATCGCGGAGATCTCGCGGCTCCAGCCGAGGCGCTTGTCCGCGTCGCCACCCAAGCGCTCGAAAAGGCTGCCGTATCCAGTCATGAGTCGCTCCGTTTACTCTTTGTCCAGCTTGCCAACCAGCGACAAGGTGAAATCGGCCCCCATGTACTTGAAGTGCGGACGCACGTTCAGGCTGACGCGGTACCAGCCAGGCTCGCCTTCGACATCGCTGACGATAATCTGGGCAGCGCGTAGTGGACGACGGCCACGGACTTCAGCGCTTGGGTTTTCCTGGTCAGCGACGTACTGACGGATCCACTTGTTGAGTTCGAGCTCGAGGTCGGTACGCTCTTTCCACGAACCGAGTTGCTCGCGCTGCAGCACTTTCAAGTAGTGAGCCAGGCGGTTGACGATCATCATGTACGGCAGTTGGGTTCCGAGCTTGTAGTTAAGCTCTGCTGCCTTACCTTCTGCGCTGATGCCGAAGAACTTCGGCTTCTGCACCGAGCTCGCGGAGAAGAACGCGGCGTTGTCGCTACCTTTACGCATGGTGAGAGAGATGAAGCCTTCTTCGGCCAGTTCGTATTCACGACGGTCGCTGACCAATACTTCCGTAGGAATCTTGGTTTCGATTTCGCCCATGCTTTCGAAGTGGTGCAACGGCAGGTCTTCAACCGCACCTCCGCTCTGCGGGCCGATAATGTTCGGGCACCAGCGGAATTTGGCGAAGCTGTCGGTCAGCTTGGTGCCGAACGCGTAGGCGGTGTTGCCCCACAGGTAGTGTTCGTGGCTGTTGGCGACGGTTTCTTTGTAGACGAACGATTTAACAGGGTTTTCTTCCGGGTCGTACGGGTTACGCAGGAGGAATCGCGGCACCGTCAGGCCAATGTAGCGGGAGTCTTCCGACTGGCGGAAACTCTGCCATTTGGCGAATTGAGGGCCTTCGAAGTGATCTTTCAGATCCTTAAGGTCCGGCAGGCCAGTGAAGCTTTCCAGTCCGAAGAATTTCGGGCCGGCCGCAGCAATGAACGGCGCGTGAGACATGCAGGCAACGCTGGAGACGTACTGCATCAGTTTCACGTCCGGCGAGCTTGGGGACATGAAGTAGTTGGCGATGATTGCGCCAACCGGCTGACCACCGAACTGGCCATATTCAGCCGTGTAGATGTGCTTGTACAGGCCAGACTGCATGACTTCCGGCGAATCGTCGAAGTCGTCCAGCAGGTCCTCTTTGGAGACGTTGAGGATTTCGATCTTGATGTTTTCGCGAAAGTTGGTGCGATCGACCAGCAACTGCAAACCACGCCACGAGGACTCCAGGGACTGGAAGGCTCTGTGGTGGAGGATTTCATCCATCTGACGGCTGAGCTTGGCATCGATCTCGGCGATCATGCGGTCGACCATGGCTTTCTTGACCGGCTCACCGCTGTTCTGCGGCTTGAGCAGCTCTTCGATGAAGGCTGACACGCCACGTTTGGCGATATCGTATGCTTCGTCGTCCGGCGTCAAGCGGGTTTCGGCGATAATATTGTCGAGAATGCTGTATTCACTATTCTCGGTAGTTTTCTGCTGCGCTGCACTCTTACTCATCGTGTTGGCTTCCTTGGCTGATGGGGGTTCAGGCGTTCTGGGCGGCGGCATTCAAGCCCAGTTCACCCAAGACTCGACCGCGGGACTCGTCGTCGGCGAGAACGCCTTCGATAGCTTTACGGAACGCAGGTGCATTACCCAGAGGGCCTTTGAGGGCCACCAGCGCGTCGCGCAATTCCATCAGTTTTTTCAGCTCGGGTACTTGCTCGACCAGCGAGGCCGGGTTGAAGTCCTTCATCGAGCTGACTCGCACTTTCACCGCCAGCTCTTCAGTGTCGCCTTCTTCCTGAAGACGGTTCGGTACGCTCAGTATCAGCTCCAACTCTTGCTTGGCCAGCACTTCGTCGAAGGTCATTTTGTCGATGCTGATCGGCTTGCGATCTTCAACTTTGCGTTCATCCTTGCGGTGGGTGTAGTCACCGATTGCCAGCAGCTTTAGCGGCAGTTCAATCTCTTCCTGAGCACCACCAGTTGAGGGTTTGAAGGTGACGTTGATGCGTTCTTTGGGGGCGACAGAGCCTTCTTTGGCCATGGCTTTTCTCCTTGCGGTTGTGGCCCGGGGGCCTATTCGAGTACCACTTCGAGATCGAGGTGGCACAACCTGCGATAAATCTCTTCTTTGCGTTCACGCACAGCATGGTTCTGCGGCAATAACTCGCAGCAGCTATGCAGCAAATGCAGTACTTCGAGTACAAGATCGGGCTCCCAGGCTTGCAGACCTGAGTCGTATAATGTTTTGTCGAGAGTTTCGAGCTGGGTCTTGGCCAGTTCGTATTTCTTGGCCGCGAAGCACAGCCGGGCGAGAGCAAATTGCCAAAAAAATCGACTTCGCCCGCCATGGGCACTTTGCAGACCTTGCTTGAGTATCTGCACGGCAGCTTTGAGGCCGTCTTTGCGTAAGATCGGAAGGACCTCCTCCAGGGCCAACTCCCAAGCCAATTGGGGATCGGTTACTTCAACCTGGCGTGGTGCATTGGAGGTTTGCAAGTGCGGGTTGACGTTGGCACTGATCCAGGCGCGAGTAGCCGGATCTGCGAACGGGGCACCGTCGTGAAAACGCAATTCGATGATGCCAGGCAGGCGCTGCATGAATAACGCGAAGTGAATTTCCACTTCACGCATCGCCATCTCAGCGTTCAGCTCTTGCAAGCACTCCCATACCATTCGCTGGCCATCGAACCAAAATGGCGCCTTCGCCAAGCTCGCCTCCAGCTCCACGATCAGGTCTGCGTATTTGGCTTGATCATAGCGATCCTGATAAGTCTTCAGTTTGTCCAGCGGCAGACCGCGTAGCGCGGTGATATGCTCGTTGTTGCGCTCAGGAACCGTGTCGATGGGCAGCCACAACAGCGTGCGATTGAGGCGCAACGCGCGCAGGTCGGTGGCTTTCTGCTTGAGCCACCAGGCGCACAATGGGCGGGCGTTTTCCTGCTGGGCACGCAAAGCTTTGTGGGCTTCTTTTTCGTTATCGATCGGGGCGCCTGGATTGAACAACTGCGCGGCGGCCTGCTTGACCTGAGCCACAGCAGCGCCGACCACGCCGGGTTCCGGCTGGTTGTCAGCAGCACGCTGAACCATGTTTTTTAAACGGCGGGAGATTGGCAGCAACAATGGTGCGTCATCGCCCAAATGTTCGGTGCAGGCAGCATCGAGGCCTTCAAGGTGATCAATCATCCGGCGGAACAGCGGCAATTGCTCTTTGATCGCGATATTTTCGTTTAGCACCTGCTCAAGGCGTGGCACCAACCAACCGATGGCAGCGGACCGAGTGCGTGCCTTGCCCGGGTGGATTTCGGCCCAGTGACTCTCACACAAGTGATGCAACAAACCGAGGCCGGCCAATAGCCCCTGAAAAGATTCGCGCTGGTACAAGCCCCAAGTAAGCCACGCTCCGACACGTATATCTTTGGATAGGGTGCGCAGCAGGGTTTCGCTGTTTTCGCAGATTTTCAGCCAATCGATATGGCCACTTTCATGCATGGATTGGGCTTTACTCAGCTCGCTTTCCAATACTTCATATTCGCTCGAAAAACGAACATCCTCACCCGCAAAACTTTCTGTAGAAATAGAAGTTTTTGCGAGTCCAAGGTAATGAGCAGAAAGTTTACTAGAGTAGGACATCCATGACCTTTAATTAAGATTGGCGCGACACACCCATTAGAGCTGCAATGGACGTGGGGCAAAACCGATGAGGTTTAAATCATTCAATGCGAGCGCGCTATTTTTGAGCGTACGCAACGCAACCATCACAAATTAACATTCCAAAAAAATCTTGAAATCCGCACTACCGCATTAATGCTTTAGCGCTTTCCTATCGAGTCCAAGCAATTGAAACATTTATAAATTTCCTAACGCTTCCCTTTTTTCCAACTTGAGAACGGCCAAAAAACGAATATTGCGTGCACACCCTACACTCGTCGCAATAGGCAAAGATGTAGGACTATTCCTAAAATCCACATGGAAACATCTCGAGCGACTGAGATTAATTGATGCTGAAATGCGCTACACCAAACTGCCATCATTCACCAAAATTTGCACACTAAAATGTGGATAACCCTGCGAATAAATCTCTACAGGGCACGCACTTAAACACTAACAGACAAGTGCGCAAGAAGTTGCACAGCAGCTGCGCAACTTCTTGCGCACTTTTATTGATAATTTTTATATCAGTAGTTAGTAAAGCCTAAGACTTTGAATGCAAGCCGTTGATAATCAAAGGGCTTAATTTAGTTGGCATAAACCTTGATCACTGTTTTGGAACCTGCAGCGCAAACATGCCTGTGGGTCCCTATATTCTCAGCAAGGAGAGCATCCATGGCTACGCCAGCATATATGTCCATCACGGGTACCAAGCAGGGCCTGATCACCGCCGGTGCTTTCACCGCTGACTCGGTCGGCAACACCTACCAGGAAGGTCATGAAGACCAGGTCATGGTTCAGGGCTTTAGCCACGAAGTGATCATTCCCCGTGATCCGCAATCGGGTCAACCGACCGGCCAACGCGTTCACAAGCCTGTCAAAATCACCAAGGTGTTCGACAAGTCCTCGCCGCTGCTGCTGGCTGCACTGACCTCCGGCGAGCGCCTGACTGAGATTACCATCCAGTGGTATCGCACCTCGGCAGCGGGTACTCAAGAGCACTACTTCACCACCAAACTCGAAGACGCGATCATCGTCGACATCAAGGATTACATGCATAACTGCCAGGACCCGTCGAACTCACACTTCACCCATCTGGAAGACGTTGAGTTCACCTACCGTAAAATCACTTGGACCCACGAAGTATCCGGCACCTCCGGTTCTGATGACTGGCGCACTCCAGTCGCAGGCTGAAACTGAGTCGCCGTTTCACGGCATCAACCTCAATGGCGGTTGATGCTGTTTATTACGTCTAAGGTAGGCGTCGCGTTTTGTCCCCTCTCTCCGCTAAGGACAAGCGTATGTTCGCGTCGGCCAATGCTGCGCATTTCACGTTACTGATCCCCTCTGTTCGCAACGACTTCAAGGTGCTGGCCTTTAAGGGTATCGAAGCCATCAGCAGCCTGTATGCGATCCAGGTTGAACTTGTCAGTGAGTCCGCTGATTTCGATCTGGAGAGCCTGCTCAGTCAGCCGGCGTTTCTCCAGTTTGGTCTGAGGGGTGAAGGCATTCATGGCCATATCGAAGAGGTCTTCGTGGGCGAGGCCGGTAAACGTCTGACCCGCTATCAGTTGACCTTGGTGCCAGCGCTTTACTACTTGCAGTTCAGCCATAACCAACGAATTTTTCAGCACCTGACAGTGCCGCAGATCGTGGCTCAGATCCTTAAAGGCCATGGCATCCAGGCCGATGCGTACACCTTCCACGTCAACACCAGCCCGGAACGCGAATACTGCACTCAATATGGGGAAAACGACTTCGAGTTCATCCAGAGGTTGTGCAGTGAGGACGGGATTTCGTGGCGGCACCGCACCGACTACCAGTTGGCCGAGGGCAAAAGCGACCAGCCGACTCTGCGCAGCGTTCCTTCGGAGCACCCCAATCTACAACAACGTCGAATTGAGCGTTGGAGCTTCGCCAAAGAACCAAATCAGCCAATCGCCAGTTGACCGTTGTGCCGAAATTAAACTGGCGGGGATTTCATTTTTAATGAAGTGGATACCGCTTAATATCACGGCTACAAGCTTAACTCTGGCGCTACCCCGAGGATTTTTCACCTACCAACCCGCAAGACTGATCGGAAAGTGCCAAGCGGATTTCCGGGGGGATAGGAGTGGTCAAATGCCGGATACAAAAAAGCCCCGCAGACCTTGATCTGCGGGGCTTTCGTAATAATGGCGGAGAGATAGGGATTCGAACGTTTTCTGTATTCATCCTATACCGCTCGGGGCCATGAATACGGGCTGTTTCATCGACTCAAGAAAGCCTAAAGCGGCCCCAAGCGGACTGTAATTTGCCCTAGTTTTGCCCTAGTTACAGGAAACATCTCATAAGGTTTAAAGTTTCCAAGCCCCTCTGCTATGCATGGAGCGTGCGAGCTGTAGATTTTGCTGAGGCCGTTATATTGAGAGAGACGATTGCCTGCAATCCATATCCTGTCCCGAGGAGTTCATGGTCCTGTTAGAGACATCAAACCCCAAGGCTAAACGCCAAGCGGTGTAGGTTGTTATAACTGCAAAGTTAGATCCGCAACATCTAAAATTCACAACGCGCCCTAGCACCCCATGTTCGATCTTAGCTCGCCATAAGTCATTGTAATCAAAGAATAAATATCTTCATCAAGGCTGGCAAAGTTAACGGTTTTTCGTGCATTAGCAAACGATAAACCGTGGGCTCCAGGGTATGTTTTGCGCAGATTTTGGTATGCATCCACCCTATTCTTTATTTCCAGATACTCAGAACTGGCAGTGCCGGTTGATCGTCTGCATTCGGCCAATAGCGGTCATTTAGTATCTAGATCTGTTCAATCATGACGCGCCTTGTGATCCTCGGCCTTGAGGACATGCTATAAACACCGCCAAAAAAGGAGTCTCTCTGACCATGGATACAAAATGTTCGGTCTTTATCGCAGCAAGTGTTGACGGCTTCATTGCCAGGATGGATGGAGATATTGAGTGGCTCCATCGGCCTGAGTACGAGTGCCCTGTCCTAAGGGGGCTCACTTATGATGAGTTTATGACGACGGTCGATGCATTAATTATGGGGCGCAAGACGCTGGACAAGGTGCTGTCCTTCCCTGAGTGGCCCTATGAGAACACGCGAGTCGTGGTGCTCTCACATGGGGAGTTAACGCTACCACCAAAACTGCGAGGCAATGTCGATGTGTTAGCCGGCGATCCGGTACTTATCGTGGCGCAGCTTGCGGCTCAAGGTCTGAAGCATCTTTATATAGACGGAGGTCAGACCATCCAGTCTTTCCTCGCTGCAGGATTGATCAACGAGATCACTATCACGCGTATTCCAGTGTTGTTGGGCAAAGGGATTCCATTGTTCAGCCAGTTGGGTGATGAGCGAAATTTATGTCTGATTGACTCATCAGCGTCTGATAACGGATTTCTACAAAGTCGTTATCAAGTGCTCACATAGGCTTGTTGGTTGCGGTCTATTGCTCGGAGCAACGGTAAAGGGCTGATGTTCAGATAGGGCTGAGAATTCCATTGAGTATTACAAGGCCTTGCCGTGGACGGCTGAGGCCAATGTTCATACGTGATTCCTTCCGGCTAGAGTTGTCTTCCGATGACATTCAAAGTTCTGAGGACCAGTGCCACGCCTCGGCGGGTGTCCTTTTCGCGTAGGAGCGACAGCAACCCATAGAGACTTGGAGGCTCCGCCTCTGCGGCAGTCTCGGCCGCAGCCATGCGTAGCGCATTGCCCAGACTCCAGGTGAAGGTGGTGGTGTCCTCGAACAACCGTGCGAGTTTTTCTACAGTGGCCAGGTCAAGCAGGTCAACTGTGTCGGAGAGAAGTGACATTAGGTCGACTAGGTTGTCCAGACGCCCAGCATCAAGAAGTGGTTGCAGCTTACCCAACAAGGCCTCAAGCCCAGAGTTGTGCTCAAGCGATTCGGGATTAATATTGGCACTCTTTGCTGGTGGTTCATTGATGACATCCATGTGTATTTACTCCTCCCTGTACTTGGTCAAAGCATTCCGCGAGCCACAGCCCAATAAAGGCCACGGTTGAATCCATTGCGTAGCAGGCCACCGAGTTTACTCGGCGGGGTCGGCATTACGTCGTGGGCATAGTCGTACCAAAGCGGCATCCCGGCATCTAGGCCCATCTGCGCCACAGCTTGGACGCGCCCGTCATACACTGCATTTGGGCTGCCCAATCGGATTTCAGCTGCAATATTGTTGGCGATCACCGGCGCCTGGTTGTGGCAGGCCCCACCCGCCTTACTGACTGGCAGATCAACCGTATCGCCGATAACATAAACACCTTCGAGCCCATAGACTTGTAATGTCTCATGATGAGTCGGCAGCCAGCCTTCATTGTTCTGAGCCTGTGAAACGCCTGACTCAAGCACCACATCAACTGCACGAATCGGCGGCGTCGCCATCAGAATGTCGAATGGCTGTTCATCCCCCTCTTCGGAGTAAGCCATTCGTTGTTCCGGATCGACTCTACTTAGTGTGAAACCCCGTTGAAAGCGAATGTTTTTCTGTTCGAAGATCCCCGGCAAAATCTCGCCGGTGGGCCGTTGCAGGAATAAGCAATTGCGCAACAATTGTGAAGTGGTGGGGTAGGTGTAAATGATTTCTACCTTGTCCCGGACGCCACGACGCCGAAGGAAGTCATCAAGCATCAACGTGGTTTCTATGGGAGCGATGCCGCACTGATGCGGAACATTGGGTGTCTGGGGAAAAGAAACCGTTACAAAAATCCGACCTTTTTCAATGGTACTTAAACGTTGAGCCAGTTGTCGCGCTGGTTCGTATTGGTAAAAGTGGTCGCCGGCCTCCTTGAGTCCTTCGATACGCTCCGGGGCAGGTACGCAACCGGTAGCGATTACCAAAAAATCATAGCCATGACGCTTGCCACTCCGGGTTCTCAGCTCCTGTCCGGCGAAGTCAAAACGAATCACTTCGTCGACTTGAAAATCTATTTCCGGGCGTAACAACGAGCGTTCAGGACGTTTGAGCTCCTCCTGAAAAAAAAGATTGAACGCAACGTACATGAAAGCGGGTTTGTAGAAGTGGTCCTCAGAGTTGGAAAGCAGGGTTATCTTCAGCTCTCCCCGCAGAATTTCGGGGTAGAGCTTGGTGACCAGTTGATTGGCAAGCATCGTACCGCCCAAGCCACCGCCGACAATGATTATCCGCTTCTGCATCTTCCACCCTCCATGGCGTATGCAATATCTACTAGACATGAAGTTAGTCGAGATCTGGGGGACTGCAAGGAGGCAGAGGCGATTAGAAAAACTTCATTAATCGTCAAGTGAATATGATTGTTACAAGGCGCCGTGAATCGCCCTGAATTTCTTAAATAGTGAACGACCACTTTTGGCCGAAAGCAGACTACCGGACCTATGAGGTCAGTCGAAGCCCTCTCCTCGTAACGAGATCCAAATTTACGGAGTTATGTAGGCCGAAGCCGGACTAGAACTGCCGTGGGCGGATTTGCAATCCGATATGAAAACCCAAGCGGGCCGTGGCTTGTAGCGATATTCCTTTCCGAAACTCTGGCAGTATCGGTCCTCTGCAAGCCCCGTAGAATGCGGCCTCTATGTTTTGTTTAGGAACTATTTTTCAGTCCTCTTCCGGCGTCCTGCCTACGTACGAAAATCCATTTCCCCCTCGCCTGCTAGACTGTTCCTTCATAGAGGATCATATATGTTGAACTCAGATCTGATTCCCGCACTGTTTTACAAACTCAACCAAAACCAACTTGCCTTGGAAGCTGCCATCATGGAGCTAACGATATGGGTTGAACAGCAAGGCTCATCTGAGGTGGGGGGAAATATTCGTGGCGCGCTAGAGGTCATTACGCAGAACGAAAAGTTCATCAACGCTTCACTGACTGAGCTCATGCCTCCTGAATGAGTAACCGGACAGATGTGGACATGTATTTCTCCACAGCAAATTGCTTGAAAATGATTAGTGACGCGTGATGGCATTAGCTTCGTCCGCCAGAAGCTGATAATCAGTTACCGCTTGGACAAGCGAGTCAGCCAATATCCGCAGACGTTCCACTTCTTCAGTTGGGCGTCCTGCTTTTTTGGCCTCTCGATAATGATCCTGTGCCTCTAGAGCCGCTGAGATCAAAACCTCCCCGGCTTCGGCCATTCCCAAAATCGTCCTCTTCATCAGTACTCACCAACTTGGTATTAACATCAGTCTAGCTGCTGGCTACTAAGTGTTGGCTTCCACAAGATGGTTTCCGTGGCCTCCTAGCACCCCATTCAAGCTGGGCTTACTAAGCGCCAGTAAATACGGAACTTTATAAGCAGGTGCTCGCTGCACCGACACCCAACGCTGCTGAACCACGAGTAACGATGGTACTCGAAAAGTCACTGAGGCCTTAGTCTCCCCCCCCCCCACGGCGTAATGCCGAACGAATAAAAGCCAAAATAACTCATAACCAGTATAACGGAAGGGCACTCCGGGATTTTATCCATATAAATCAGCAATCTATTAGAATTATAGTTCCGCGAAAACTACAGACTTACTCGCATCCACATCAGATTAATAAAGGGTTTCGTTTTCGGCTGCGAAACTGAAATTACACTATCACCCGCTATACAGCCAACTAAATCGTACGATTTTTTATAAGCACTACAAGCCCCATCGCGCACCAAATAGATGCTCTATATCATCGACTTAAAAAATTGAGCGGTATCTAACAATCCGCACTTACACTAATACTTCCCTGATCAGCGATATATCTCAAGCAAAACCGACGACTTCAACACCAATACTGGGTGATTTATCCTCACCTGGTTTTCTATTGAATAAACAATTTCACAACACCTCACCAAGCCATGACAACACTCACCTTCATAACGTATCAATTGAGAACTGACCACTGCCTTCCCATTGCTCACGTGAACGGGCTAACGTATCACGATCAGTAACGAACGTTTTCACTTCCACCTGAACATTCAACGTCGAACCGCGCGCTAGATGCCCCGTGGATCCCGGAACCAGGCTGACACCAGGACGGAGTTGGTTATCGGAGTTACTCACTGCCCCCTCGGCGTCCCGTACCATCATATGTACGGACTTGCCATCGAGTTGGGCGCTCAGCACCCGGAGAGTAAAAAAACCATCTTCGGCAAATCGATAACCTTGAACACCCACACGCTCACCGGTAAACGACAACGCCATCGCAGCATTCGCTGCGCAGTTGAAGTTTATATTCACTACCCGCGCTCCGACCAGCAGATGCTGTCCTTCGCGCATTCCTTCCAACAGTTGCGCACGCTGGGTTTGACCAAAATCCACGACTGGTTGGCTAACTGACATCACGCAGTCATCAGCATGGACCGTGAATGAGATACACACCCCAAATATTGCGGCACTGATTGCACACATTTTTGAAAAAAATACACACTTCATAACGATTGCCCCTGAACAGGGTGACACACGGCGTTGATGGTTTCAAAAAAACCATCAGTATCGGCTTTTGGTGGCAGGCTGAAATTAATTTTGCAGGTTTTATCGCCAGGTAGCCCAACTGTCAGATACGCGTCTGGCTCGATATTGGGCAGAAAAACCTGGCCCTTATCGACAACCGTGGTGAGATACTGGTCGTCTGCCGAAACCGCCAATCCCTTGTCCAGAATTCTTCCGTCTGGGAGGGTCACATTCATCAAGACGCGACGGGCTGTAACAACATTGAAATTAATGTTGCTGACCGAACCGCGACCGACCTTGAGCTCCTTATAGGTATTAGAGATATCAACATTACGCGGAAGACTCTTGGCCACAACCTCCACACGGTTGTTCTCGTAAGCCTGCATACCTGGCGCCACAGCTTTTCCCCATGCATCGGTCCAGACAGGGCCTTGTGGGGTTGTTACTTTAACCCCACTTACATCTCCAACAGTAAGAATACTAAAAGTGTCGTTAACCTCGTAAGGAGTGAAGGTCACACCATCATCATGGGCGACAACGGCACCACTCAAACTACCGTTGTAGATAGTGGAATCCTCACCGCTACGTGAATACCCCACGGTTGCATGAGCATAACGAGGCAGTAGGTTGGTAGAGACCGAAAGGTCGGTATCCCGGTCTACGCTGTTCCGTTCGGCCTGAACACGATAACCGAAGGTATCGTTGACCTGTTGGTTGTAAGAAGCACCGGTACGAATACCTCGGTCATCATGATTGGAGAATGCTCTAAGTGAACCTTGTCCTAGCGGCATCGTGACAGACAAAAAAACCGAGTCTCCATAACCATAAGGACCGATTTCCCCTAGGCTTTTCTCCATGTTTACCGAGACTGAGGCTTTCTTAAAGTTTTTCGACCATGAGCCCACCAAGCGTTGACTATCCTTGTTATCAAATTGGCTGGTGTAACTATGAGATAGCCGAAAGTTGCCCAATGTTGGTTCCGACCACCCGACGGACGAGGTAAATTGATCACGGTAGCGCGATTGATACCAACTTGAATCGTCCTGGCGATAGGTGGTGTCTGTGAGGTCCCGATAGCCTTCAGTCTGGTGCGTGGCGCTCAAGCCCAGAGACATTTTTGCTGTGACCTGGGTAGACAAGTTGGCACTCACTTGTGATCCCTTACGACCCTCATCAGTGGCACTGGAAAACACTTGGCGCAGGCCTAGGCTTGTGGTGGGAGTCATCGCATGATCGAGAGCCAATCCGGCCGCCTGATAGCCGTCAGCAGCCATCAGACCAGTAGAACCGGAAGTCTTGCTATTTATAGCCCATGTTCCGCTGCCAGTGAGTAAGCTGGGTGTCGAGCTTCCGCCACTACCCAATGGGCGATATTGGCCCACAGCAAAAGAATAACCTGGCGCAGCGCCTTGCGTGCCTCCGCCGAAACTAGCGGAAGGGATGCTGAAGGTACGACGCGAACCATCGGCCTCAATAACCGTAACATCCAAATCCGTACTCGCGCTTAACAATGGCAGGTCCGCCAGGGTAAAGGGACCAGCGGGGACTACGGTGGACAAAATCAGTGCTCCGTTTTGCCTAACTTCTATGCGCGCCGTTGAGTTGGCCACGCCCTCCACTGCCGCCCCGCTGTTACGCGCTCCGGCTCGCAGACCTGCTTCAGGTACCAGTTGAACACCGGTAATTGAATCGCCGGAGAACAATGAGTTGGCGATATTGATCTGTCCGCCCTGAAAGGTCGATTTGAGACTGGTCACGGTTTTTTGCCCATAAGCGTACAGATGTTCCGTGCGGCTACTGCCATCCTGTACGGAATAGTTTTGTCGAGTTCGCACAATCCAATTACCTATATTGAACCCTGCGACAGTATCCAAAGAGCGAAATTCGCTGCGGTTATTGCGGAACTGATTGTTCATGCCCATAAGGTTGTAATTGAGCATGACAGCCGTGCCACCCTCAGCAAAATCGCCTATGTCTGCATCAGGAGTGCGAAGTGCATCGGTCGGTACAATCAACCCGACTTCACTCTTGCCCGGTTTTAGCTCCACTTGTGTCATCGGATACGCTTCTAGAAATTTAGCATTAATCTCTTTAGGCATTTTCTGTGATCGCCCAGGGTTGGCCAAATGAGCGATATCAAGAAGGTCTGAGGTTAGAACTAACCGACCCTCTCTATCGAAGATAGCTGTGGCTTGCCCCTTACTCATGCCATTTACATACAAATTGACGGTGTGACTGCCTTCAGAAAAACGCGGTGCTTTTGCAAAGTATCGAGCGGCCTCAGGGTCAATGTTGCGCCCCTTAAGCATATCCATATCAAATTCAACTAACTCAGCAGCTGTTGCGCGGCTAGACATTTGATCCGTAGAGACTCCTGCTACAACATTTTGTTCAGTGAAGAGCATCACACCCATAAGGATGGGGCATACTCGCCATAGGTAGGCGCTAGACATAATTAGACTCAGTGAAAAGCAAATGCCGTCAACCGAGCTACTTGGCTTTAAGGCATGAAATTTAATCAGCGACTAACAGGGGCTGTATACTTATCGACCGTGTAGCCATAAACCGTCGCAGGAGAGAGTATTATATCCTTCAATGTGTTAAGTGTGTCAGAGGGCACATCGAGAGTGACAACTTCACCCGGCAACAAATACGAGCGAGGCAATTGCACTATAGAATTGGACGGCATCAGAGTAATTGCCTGATCAAGACGTACCACATAGGCATCGGGATTAGTCACCTGCAACTTGCTATTTTGGATCGACCATTTAAGCCGACGCCAAGGTTCTTTATCCATGGCCAGACCTTTAGGATGGATGATAACTGGCAAGTTCTGCCGCACGTTCATATTCACCCTAACTCCGGCTGAGTCATCCTTCGGCGGAATACCTTCGAATACCACTCGACGAAGGCGCTGGACTTTGAGTGGCTCAGTGGTTTGTAGGAGAAAACGAATAGCCTGGGTTTCGCCGGGATCTACTCGTGCAACGGGCGGAGTTAGTACAATGAGATTTTCATCATCGTTCTCGACAGGAAGGATTTGACTGTAAAGCAAAGCCGGTCGACTGTCAGAGTTTTTGATGTTTATAGTGGCTTCACCATTGACCTCATTAAGAATAACCACTGAAGTTTCCGGGATCATTCCCGCTGCATGAGCGCCCGTCACTATCAGCGATGATACAAACAACGTCCACCCAAGTGAGTACAACATAGTAAATTTCATATTCTTCCTTCTATTATCAGACCTTAGCTGCTACCAGTCGACAGAAAAACCAAGAAAACTTCAGGTAATACTTATATCTCGCAGCGAGATAAATCCTGGATCGCCGTTGCCGGCGACCCAGATGAATCAGCGAGCATTTATCAGGCAATGTTGTGCACAGCCGTCCATACATGATAATTTAAAACTTAGCACAACGGCCAAGCTTCTAAATTCAAACCGGAAAACCACAAACCAAAAAGATAGAAACTAGAGATAAAACACTTCAATAGTAGCCAACCCATCAATATTGATTTCATCCGTAACCGGCAAATTCTCAGCCTTATCAATCGCAGCTACTACCTGAACATCCATAGTCACAGACTTATGTGCAGCAGGTGCATTACTCGTGCCATCACTAAAAGCAACAAGCGAACTCCCACTAGCTGAGAGCCCACCTCCAAATCTTACCCAAGTGTTACCACCATCTGAACTTGCCACCCTAAATGTTGATCCGGTGCCTGAGGTCTCGCCGTCGATTTTCAACGAATAAGCACCAATTTTAGCACCATTCTTAGCAGCGCCTAAGCCATACTTTGCCGATGCACCATAGTTATCAATAGTGGCCAAAGTAGATACCACAGTGGCGCTACGCTCATCAATCGCGCTCAATGCAAACTTTACGGGCGCATCACAAGTCACAGAAAGACTTGTGTGTTTTTCAGGAAGCATAGTTTGTTCGGTAACATTTAACGTCCCAACTGGAATATTCCCATAATCAATAGTAGAACCACCAACAAAGTTAGGCGCACATGCTGCCGGAATGATAGTACCGATCAACTTCAACTCTGTAGTTGTTGCCGCGCTTGCAAAAATCGGCGTGAGCAATGCGGAAGCAGCAAAACTTAAAGCATAAATCTTTTTCATAATATTTACCATTTTGATAAACTTCAGATAATAGTCTAGGCTCGACACGAGCTAATCAGCTGCCTATCGAGTACGTTTCCACTAAAGCGAAAAAACCACAAATTTCGGTCTATACGCCTATTAAAAGAAACATATTGCTTACCAGCACTCTACTTACTAAGTGCTTGCAATCGCGGCCTATAATATTTCTCTGTAAATCCCAAAAAAATAGGACGATTCTTAAAATCACTAGTTTTCTTAAAAAAGCTTGAACGTTTTATAAATTCATGAAACCTACCTCTCTGGCGTAAGCTTGACAGGCCTGCAGCGCGATTAGTCCTTGATCGCCGTCGCCGGTGATCCCGATAATTCGTTGAGCATGCGCTGGGTCAAGTTGGGCTCTACGGGCGCCATAAACCACGCCGCTGGTGCAGGTGGCGGTTTGCACTCCGTCACAACCAGTTGTGGCTGTGGCGTCGAGTTGGACTGACAACCGCAGGTCAGCAGTAGCAAGGCGATCACGCAGGCGTGCTTGTTTGGTTTTTTCATCAGTCAGGACTCGGTAATGGGATTGGTCGCTGGCTGCCAGCCACTGCTCCAGGGCGAGGCGTTTGCCCTGCTCTGCTAGAATTTGCGCTGAGTTGGCATTGGCCACATCGGTGCGTTCGGTTTGGTGGGCGGCTTCTTTGGCGGCCAGTCGCTGGCCGTAGGCATTGGCCTGCCACACCCATGCGCCCCATGCGCTTCCAGCCATCAGGGCCAGGATAATCAGCAGCGCCCCGCCCCACTTCACCGCATCGATCTTCACGCCAACACCTTCAATGCCCGGGCGTACAGCGCCTGGCGATCTGCCGCACCATTCTGGCCACCATTGATGCGCTGGGTGATTTTGTCGAACTGGCCTGCGTCAGCCAGGGTGTTGAGACCCCTGCTCGCCCAGAACCATGCCGCCGACATACAGGCATGCTGTGGCTTTTCCAGCAGCTCGGGTTGCATGATCAGGTCCAGGGCCAGCGCTTCGCCGCACGTCATGTAGTTGACCCGACCTGTGATCTGGATCAGGCCACGCCCTCGGTACTTGGAGCCGTCGCCGGTGACGGTATTACCCAGGTCTTTTCGACCTTCGTATCTGGCTTGGTCGGCCGTTGGGCCCCATATTTCTTTGACGTATCTGAGCTGACCGGACTCATGTCCGACTTGGGCGATAAACGCGGCTACGCGCTTCGGACCAATGATCTGGTAGCGCACCATCGCGGCGTTGAGTACCGGCACGAAAACGCTGGCAACTGGGCCAGCGTTGGGGAGGATCTGTAGAAGTTGTTGCTGGGTAATCGACATAAGTTGCCCTTACGAAAAAACCCGCACAAGGCGGGTTGTATGAGGTCGGTTTGGGGGTTACAGCTCGATGACTTTTAGCGGCGCCTTAACCTTGGTTTTCTTACCTTTGGCCTTGGCTTTGCCTTGTTTTCCGGCATTGCATTCGACGGTGGTACTCCAGCCACTTTGGGTGAAGACCTGCTCGACCGAGTCCACCAGGTACTCGCCATCAAGACCAGTTTTAAAGCCTTGGGCGTTGATGCTGCGTTCAGCAAACAGGTCGGTTCGCCCGGGCATTTCCAGACGCACAGCAGCGGTGGAGCGGTTGAAAGCGGACAGTCGGGCCTTGGCCGCTTGTTCAGCGGCGGATTTGTTGGGGTAGATGTGACGGTCGGTGTGTACAGGCGGCATACCGCCCGGTGCGTCTTCGTTGTCCAAGGTAATGATGGCCAACTTGCCGGTTTTCTTGTCTTGATGCTTGGTGCTGACCGCCTTATGGGTGCTGCGATCCGCGAGGCGAAATTGCCAGCGGCTGACATCGCTGCGGGTCAGGGTGATCGCCCCCAGCACCTTGCCGCTTGCGCTCTGTCCGGCTTGGCGTTGCAAGACCAATAACTTGCCGTCGGCCACTTTGGTCGTGCAGTCGTATTGTTTTGCCAGCCGGGTAATGAAGTTAAAGTCTGATTCACTGAGTTGGTCAGCCCGGGGCACCGTGGTGGTCATCGGGCAAACTGGAGACCAACCATTACGCGCGGCCACGTCGTTGACGATGCTGGCCAAGCTGACGTTCTCCCAACTGCCGCTGCGGGTGGATTTTCCGCTGCCACGCATGTCGCTGGCCTTGCCCCGAATCACCAGCGTGTCCGGAGGGCCGGATAATTCGACCTCATCTACGGTGTAACGCCCGAGGCGGGTTAGAGCGGTGCCGCTGTAGCCGAGAAAGACCTCAATACTGGCTCCTCGACTGGGCAGCGATACGGCGCTATCGCGGTCATCGATACGCAGTTCAAAGTCGTCGGACTCCATCCCGGGTTTATCAGTGGTACGCAGTAACAGCAGACGGTCATTAATCAGCGCTGTGATGTCTGCACCGTCTGCGACGATGCGAAAGGTTGGTGTCATAGGTAAATACCAAGCAAAAAAAACCGCCTGATAGGGCGGGCTAAAAATAAGCGTTACGCATAACGAACGATGATTAGCTCCATAGCATCACCACCTCATTACTCGGGGCTGGTAGATCTGGAAGACAAATCAACAGCCCAGCTCGAAACGGTTGCACCTCATCCGCGAGCCCTTGATTGGCATCGAGCACGGCCTCGACCGTGCCGTTGAGGTGGCCGTAGTAGTGCTGGCAGATCGTGTCGAGCACGTCGCCGCTAGCCGTTCTGCAGGTCGTCGCCATAGCGTACAAACTCCAAGGTAAAGGCTTGCTTGCGCGGAATACCGCCCTGCAGGAAGGCGCTCTGCTCTTCTTCGATGCTTTTCAGGCACCAGTTACCCAGCACTTCGCCGTAACCGGTGGTCAGGCCCAACGGCTGGAGTTGGGCGCCGATACTGCGCAGGGTGTCCAGCTGCTTGAGTCCACCTTTGAAGCCCGGGTAGATCGAGCCTTTGAGCTTGATCCGTTCCTCGCCCATGCCGATGGCCTGTTGCGCTGGACGCCGCGAGAGGCGTTCTTGTGAGGCCCAGCGGAAGTCGCTCGAACGGGTCAGCTCTTCAAACGCCGCAGTGTCCAGGTTGAAGTAGTACGGCTTCGATTCTGGTTGGAGCGGCTGGATGATCAGCAAGTGAGGGAATGGTTTCACTGCCTCAACCGCTGGGGTCAGGTCTACACCAAAGACACTGGTCGGGATAATGTTGGCCAGTGAAGGGTTGATGTTGCCCGCGATGCTGTTTATGGCCATGACGGCCTTGCTCGTTTGTTCTTTGAGGGTGGCGAGGCGCTCCTCGATTTGCGAGGTCGCCCGGGTGGCTTTGTTGTAGGTGACCACCACTGTCCCAACTTTGGACTGCGCCGCGCTGATGCCGCGCATGAGCCGTTGGACCTTGGCCACGGTCTCGGGGCTGATAAAGGGCAAATCTCCCAATTCGGAGGCGGCACCGGTGATTTCGCTGATTGCGCCATTCACCGGGCCGAGCATCCCGTCCAGGCTACGGCGCCCGTTTTCCCCAGCTGCAGTCAGGTATTTCAACCCCGACTGCAGCTTTTCCATATAGTCCATAGGCGCTCCTTACCCGACATGTGGGGCGTCATATAAGTTACGGCTCGACATCTGCCGCCCGATTTGTTCCATCTGTCGCTGCAGGTGCGGCTGGAGTTCCCGCGCCAGTGCGGCCGGGTCTTTGACATCGCCTTTCACGGTGATTTGAAGCGGTGCATTGATGTCGATTTTCTGATCGATCTTTGGCGGTTCGACTTTGAGTACCGGCTCAATTTTCGGCGGCATGGCCAGCGGCCCTGTGGGTGAAGCGCTCGAAAACGAACGCACGACATCCCCCATGTTGGTTGCCCCGGGCAAGCCACGAGTTAAGCACGGATCAAATGCCTGCCCATTGACTGTCGGTACCGGCGGTTTTTGATCCGCTGAACCGAACCATGATTTGCCCAGGCTCGCCCCGATGGACTCACCGCCCATGCTGCCGAGAATGCCGCCGATTACCCCGCCGATTGCGGTCCCCAGCACTGGTACTACGGAACCGATGGCCGCGCCCGCTGCAGCACCCGCCAAAGCTCCGGCCATATTGCCTGCTGCTGCACCGTAGCCTTCGGCCTTCGCCTCCTGGGTGTCGGCATTCTGGAAGGTGTCGAGTACACGCATGCCGCCTTCCAACAACGCGGATCCAGGAATCACTTTTCCGGCTTTGCCAACCAGACTCATTGCCCGTGCTGCTCGACCGGGCGGTACTGGTGGAGCAGGCGGACGTGGGGGGTTCGGCGGACGTGGTCCGCCTCCGGCTCGACGCCTGCCGCTGCGATTACCCGTGCGACTGCGCCGACCGCCACGTCTGCCTGCACCGCCCCCTCCCCCATAACCACCTATGGCCGCTGCGTTGACCACAAACACCTTTTGCGGCCCCGAGTCTTCACCGTCACCTTCGCCGGTGCTGGCTTCGCGGAACACGTCCAGCACTTTGAGCCCAACATCGACCGGGTTAAAGCCCTTGCCCTCGCCCTCTTCGCTGCCCCCGTCCTTTTTGCCGCCCAGCGCCTTCAGACCAATCTCAGCCAGGGCCAGCACTTTCGAGCCTTTGGTGTCAGGAGCGCTATCGCCACCCTCTTCGGCGTTGGTGACAAAGACCTTCTGCACCGCATTACTGTCGCGACCACCCAAGGCGCCACGGGCGATGTTGATTAAACCCTTGCCCATTTTGAAAGCGCTGAAGGCAGTGGCCACCATCCCTATCGCACTGACTGCCAGCGTGGTGCCGCTGATCACCTTGGGGAACTCTCCAGCCAATCCTGAAATGCTGGTACCGATTTTAGTCAGGCCGTCAGCAGCCAGATCCGTCAGCGGGCGCAAGGCATCGCCAATACTGGTCATTGAAGCTTCTATGCTCGCCGTTGCGGAGCCCCACTTAGCAGCAGAGGTTGCACGCGCATCAGCCGCGTCTTTTTCGATCTTGGCTTGCCCGTCCGTGTCCTTGATATCGGACATGTTCTGCTTGATCGTTTTGCCGTATTTGATCTGGGCCAGCAGACCGGCACTGGCGCTTTTATCGCTGACAATTGAGGCCAAACCGGCGGCCTCAATCAGCGAGACCATCGCCTGCTCTTCTTCGGCGCTACCATCTTTTGAGGCTAGAATCTTGGCTTTGAGGGCCTCGACGCGCTTGGCTTGTTCCGGGTCCTGCCTGGCGATTAATTTCTCGCTGAGCATGATAAAGGCTTCGACCGGATTGGCCGCTTTGCCGCTTTTGGTTGCCGCCAATATCGACCCGGTCAGGTCATAGCCCGCCATCGCAAAACGCTTCTGACTGGTGCTGCTGATCACAGCATTGAGCAGGTTGTCCATGTTGGTGGCTGCTGCAGCCGCATCTTGTGTCTGTGAAAACTGCGACTGCAGACTGGCCCCGAGAAAGCGCACCGCCTCCGGGCCTTCCATGCCCAGGCGTTTGATGGTGCCCAGCAGCGCGGGCATGTACTTGGCCATGTCCTTGGGTCCAAACGCACCAATGTCACCGGCCGCCGCGACCTGGCCGAGCATGGCACCCATGTCTTCCTTGGCAACACCCGCCTCCTTGAAGGCGCTAAACAGAGTGGCAATGGTTTCGGCTTCCATGCCCTGGCCGTCGACCAGGTCCGCAATCAGTGGCGCATAATCCACCGATTCTTCCCAACTGATGCCCTTTTCAATCAAGCCACTGACCGCACTGGCCAGCGCCTTCTGGCTCATGCCTTTCTGGGTCGCGACCTGGGTAATTTTGTCGGCCATCTGCTTTTCAGCGTCGGTGCCGGCAGTGTGCGCCCAGATCGCCATTTGCCGGATTTGTGCCTGGTAGTCCGCCGATATTTTGGTGGGCACCGCGACCGCTGCAATGCCGATCGCGGCTTTGCCAAGGGTGCTTTTCATCCCGGCCCGACCTTCGTTGAACTGGGTATGACCTTTGGCTTTTAGCTCAGCACTGCGGGCGGTTCGGCCCAATGCGTGGTAAGCCCGGTCAAGCCGCCCGACTTCCACACCCTGCTTGCGCAGGCTGTCGAGGTTGGAATTGAGACGAGTCAACAGCATGGACGCACCGGCGGCGCCGCTGTCGTGGGCTTTTTTCCATTCGTTGCGCAGGCGGATGGTGTCGCCGATCTGGCGTTGCATCACCCGGGCCTTGGCCCCGGTGGCTTCCAGCTTTTTGATCCGGCCTTCAACGTCCTTGAAAGCAGAGCCCACGGTGGAACTGACCGCCCCGCCGATCACCAGCCCGAGGGCGAGTTTGTTTGCCATCTGTTCGCCCTACCCTATGGTTGCGGCTCAATCCGTGAGCCACCAGACAATTTCCGAGAACGACATGTCCGTGATCTCGGCGGCGGAAAAATTCAGCTCCACCGCCAAGCGCTTGGCCAGGTATTTCAAGGTCGAGGGGTTACAATTCGTCTTCGTTGACCAGACGAAAATAGCCTTCTTGAACACGCTGGTAATCCAACAGCTTGAGGCACTCCAGATCCTTGACGCTGACCTCGGCCAGGCTGGCAAACAGTTGCATTTCGCGCTGTTCTGCATCGTTGCCAGAGGTGGCCTGCGCCGTGCGCACATCGCGTACGGTCGGGGCACGCAAGGTGATCTTGTCGGTTTTGATGCTGTTGAGTTCGGCGGGATAACGCAGGCTCACGGTGACCCCTTCGTCGGTCAGGGTGAGCCAGGTCGGGATTTTCTTTTCAGTGTTAGTGGTCATGCGGTTATTCCTTTAGAGGCCCAGGGCGCTGCGTACATCTGCCATTTGGTCGACGCCATTAATCACGCGCACGCAATTGACCATGTCGATTTCGTACATCACGCTGCCATCGATCTCCAACTTGTAATATTGGAGCGCCATGGCGAACTTGTTCTCGGCTTTGTCGCCGGGCTTCCAGTCGCCCATGTCGACCTCTTTGAGCATGCCGCGCATCGTGGCGATCACCGGGGTGACCTTGCCACCGAGGCCTCTGAAGGCACCGCGAAACACCGGGTTGCAACTGGTCTGGTCGGCCAGGCCGAAATACTTCATGGACTCGCGGCGCACGCCGGTGGTGACGAAGCTGGCTTCCAGTTTCTCCAGACCCATGTCCATCTCGATTTCGCCGCCCATGCCGCCCCCGCGGAACGAGTCGGTTTTGACGGTCAGTTTGGGCAAGGTCACGGACGGCACATCACCGGCAAAACTGATCCCGCCCATAAACAGGTTGGTGTCGTAAAGCACTTGAGGAATCATTGAGCGGCCTCCTTAGGCGGCGGTTTCCAGCACTTCGGCCAACCATTGATTGGTGACCTCCACGCGGAAAATTGGGTTCTCGGCAGGCGGCACGTCGGTGAAACGGATGTTCCAGTACACCTTGCCCTCCTCCAGCTGGCTGGCCGTGTTCAGCACGGTGTCGGCGTACACTTCGAAGTTGATCACCGCGCCCTGGTTTTTGAGGTCGCGCATAAAGGCGTCTAGGCCGTCTGTCACGTCCTTGACGTAGGTTTTGGTGATCGAGCGGTCGACCGCCCATTTGTGCCCCGCCAAAATCGCGTCCATCACGATGTCGAGCGTGCGCACGCGAGTGACGAATGACCATTTCGGGTCAGCCGACAACGTGCGGTTGCCCCACAAGCGATAGCCGCCATCGCGGATGATGGTGGTGATATTGGCGTTGTTGAGCAGGTTGGCGCGGCTGGTTTCGTCACCATCCAGAAACTCGATGGGCCGCGAAGTGCCGGTGATGCCGACCAGTTCCTTGTTGGACGGCGAGGCCCAGAAGCCGTACTCGGTGTCGGTCCAGGCAAACAAACCTGCCGCAAAGGCCGAGGCCGGGGCATCCACAGTTCTACTGAGTACGGTGTCCCACTGCTGCACGCCCGGGTCGACCATAAACACACGTTTGCTGCCAAATTCCTTGGCATAGGCCAGCGCGTCTTCGTCGGTGGTGTTGGGACCGTCAACGATGGCAATGGCGCGCAGCTTGCCCGCCAGGGCATCCATCGCGGTGGCCACCGCCTGGGTAGCGGAGTGTTTGGGCGCAATCAGCAAGCGTGGCTGGGCGTTGAACCGGCTTTTACCGTCGAGCAACGCTTGCAGACCAGTACGCTGCCCCGAGACCAACACCCCGCCGATGATGAGCGAGGTCTGATACTCGATAGGCTCTGATTCGTCTACGCCACAGGCGACGATCACGGCCTTGGATCGGATAAAGATTGCCTTGGCGGCGCGGGTGATGGCCGAATTTTCTCCAAACGCTGCGATGGCTTCGCGCTCGCTGGTGAGGAGCACCAGTTCGTTGGGTTTGGCTGATGTTTCCGGGCCAGCGATGAAGGTGTCACACAGACCGATGATCGACGTGGACGGCAACGCAATGGTGCGTGCACCGGTATCGACCAGCGCGACGGTGACGCCGTGAAAACGGCTTGCTGTACTCATAAAGGCATTCTCCAGAAACGATAAAGCCCCGCAGTGCGAGGCTCATGTGGGTCAAACGGTAGATACGAAAACGCCCCGGCGTGCGGGGCGTTACAGACGCTGACTAGCAAGCCAGCCCGGCGGCACCGGCCTCTGCTCGTGGGTCGGAAAGGCAGGTGATTGCGGCCAGTCGCGCAGTTGCTGCATGTAGGCCAGCAGTTGGGCGAATTGCTCTGGTGTGAGCGTGGTGTTTAAAGCCAGATCCTGTTCGTCGCGGTGACGCTCGCGCAACCACTTGATCGACGTAAATTCAGCGTCGCGCCAACGGCGCTCGATCTCGGAAAAGTCCGGTTTGAGTTCGGGAAACGGCTCTTTTGTAATCTTTCCATCATTGGAAAGCATCCAAGTACCGTCGACTTCGTTGATGGTGCGCAGCCATAGGTCGCCATCGACCGAGACAGTGCCTGTTGGCAGCGGATCAGGTACATCCGCATTGATTGGAAGACGGGTATGCAAGGCGCCGTCTTCATTAAAAACGATGTAGTAGCATTTCATATTAAAACCCCATCGCGATTACAAAAGCCGGGCCATTGGCCGACCCAGCCAGGCCGTTAGCAAGCCTGGCGTTGGTCTTTGTGGGTTGCACCACGACTTCCAGCGTCCCCTGAGACGAGCCGATGAACATGCCACTCATGCCAATCACCTCGTTTGGGAACTCGATGGGGTAAATCCACATATACGGCGCAGCAGTACTTAAAACAGGGGTTTTAGTCCACTGGATAATGAGCCCGCCGAGCCATGTCGGGAACTTGATATACCCCGTCTGGCTCTTTAGTATCTGAAGGCCAAAGCGCAGGGCGGGAGCGGTTATCGCTTTAGTGGTTGAAGACCCAGCAATAACATCGGCTGCGTTCGCCAGTTGAGTAATCCCCGGCACCTCTACCGTCGCCTGCTTTAAATTGGCCGTGTGGTAAAGCTCACACCAAGGACCCCAAACGCCTTTGTTCAATCGCCGAAACCCTATTGAGTTCGTTAAATACCCGACTGCCAATTGATTGCCACACCCGCCGCCCGTGTCAGTCGTTATCGCAGCATGATAGACAGCGCCGTAAGGCGAGCCGAACGGGGGAGCCCCTTTAGTCAAGGAGGAGTAACGGTAGAGCCCCGTGCCCAAATTTTCTGGGCCGCTGATGTCCTCTGGCGCTAACGGGCCATCGGCGTAAGTAGAGCCCAACCCGAACGAACCCGTGGATAGCAATTTAGCTTGCGTGACATCGTACGCCGACGCTTGAGACTTTCTTTTGAGACCCTGGGGAGTAATTGCGGTGGTGTTATCTGTGCCATCCGCGATCAGTGCGTCAGTTGCAATCTTTATCAGACCCGCCAACTTTTCCGTCGCCGCTTTGACCGTTCCCCCGATCGCCTGCATTACCCGCAGGGCTGTCATGGGCAACGTATTTTCATCGCCCTTTTCAGCATCTTGCTGGCTCGCAATTGGAATACCGTAACCTTCAAGGGTGTCCGGGTTACTGCCCTCGGTTACCAAGCCACGCTCATCGATGGTGACCTTGCGAAAGGTGCCTGCCGTGCGAGTCGGCGGCAGGACGTCGATGATCTGTTGATCCACATATTGCCGGGTGGCCAACACTACGCTCGGGTCGATCTTGAGCGTGACATTAGCCGAGCTGGTGACGATGAAATTCATCCGCACCACTTGGGTCTTTCCGCTGCCTTGTGCGAGCAGAGGTTTGAAGCTCGGCGCACAGTTGGCCACGGCAACCAGATCACCATCACCGTCGTAAAGGCCGATTTCACGAATCCACCAACCGCCGACATCTTCCGGAATCACCTGTTCGGCGATGATGACGCTGGGGTTTTTCGGGTCGACCTTGACCTGATTCAGCGGGGCGCGACGGCACTCGTTGATCAGCTTGATTTGTGTCCGGCTTGGTTGCGGGTCGCCGCCATTGGCATCGCCGACACCCATTTGGGTGAACGTCCACGGCACGCCCAAGGCATCCGCACTGGCTTGTTTGGCCTCTCCCACGGCGGTGAGGATCGCCATAAACTGGCTGTTTTGATCAATCATAAGTACACATCCAGGGTTTCGATTTGATGTTCCCGGCCTACCAAACCGAAATGGCCGGTGACCTCGATGTCCTGCCGTGCAGGCGGATACACGTCGATCACCTCGCCCTCGTACAGGTAGGAATAAATTGTGAGATTGCCGGTGCTTTCGAGACTGATCACCAACTCGGTCAAGGTGCGACTCAGCGGCTTGGCGTCGTCGATCAGTGCGACCAGCTCCTGATACATTTCTTCTGTAATGCCGCTGTCACGCACGCCAACATTGAGCGCGAAAGTGCCAGGTGTGCCTTCGGGAATGGTCTGCCACCACTCGATCACTTCCAGCAGATACCCCAACGGCTCAACCACACGTCGCAAGGCGCCGATGGTGCCTTTGTGCGCGTGAATGAAGAACGCCGATTCAATGGCAGCGCGCTTGGTTTGCTCGCTCCACCGGTTGTCCCAGCGGTCGACCGACCACGACCACGCCAACTGGTGCAACAAGTGCGCCGGACAGGTCTTAGCGTTGTACAAGGTGCGAATCGGGAGCGTCGGGACTTCCTCAATAGCCAGTTCGATAGCCCGCTCCAACTGCGTGCTATTGAGTGGTAGCAAACTCATCCCGTACCGCCTTGGGTCACGTTGAACCCGGTGCAATAGGCGGCCTGGTGCTTGGCCCGGGGGATGTCCTGCCATCCGGGTAAGTCCACGCGGCTGACGCCCGTGATGTGCAGTTGCGCGTCAATGGCTGAACGCGAGATTTCCACACCCAGCCGTCGACGCGGGTTGATCCATGCCCCTAGACGGCGGGTAGCTTCGGCCAGAATGGCTTCGTTTTCCGAACCGGTACCGGCCATATGCAGCACTGCGTCGATTCGGTAGTCCTGCACCTCGGCGCTTTGCACGGTGACCCGGTCGCCGACCGGGCGTATGTCTTCATCGCTAAGGTATTCCAGTACCTTGTCGAGCAACGGCTGATCCGCCACGCCGTTGCCCTCCAGGTGCAACACCGTGACCACCACGTGGGCCGGGCTCGGGCTTTCGGCCTGAGCGTCAGCCACCAGCGCCGAGGCATTGCGCGCGTGCAGGATGTAGCTGTTGCGCGGCCCGGCCGTGGTCAGCCCCTCGTACACCAGTTGGATACGCTCGCGTAACGCGTCGTCCAGCTCCAACACCTGCGGCACCGGTGGCACGCTTTGGATATCGGCTTCCTGAATCACCAGCCGCTTGAGCCGCACGTTACCCGCCAAGTGATCGAGGTCGGTGTGCTGGGCGTAGGCCAACAGCAGGGACTTGGAGGCATCATTAATGCGGGCCCGGGTTTGCAACCGGCGGTACGCCCCCAGCTCCAGCAGTTTGACCACCGGGTCGCTCTCCAGCTCAGCGTTCCAGTTGCCGCCCATGTAGGCGCGAAATACCGCCAGTTCTTCTTGATAGACGTCTTCGAAGTCCAACGCCTCCAGCACCTCCGGTGGCGGCAGGGCCGACAGATCCACGGTACTCATGCGCTTACCTCCATCACTACACTGTCGTCCAGGTACACACCCTTGAGTTCGAAGCTGATCACGCCATTGAGTACCGCCGTGACCCGCACCGACTGCAGTTTGAAACGCGGCTCCCACAGGTTCAGCGCGTGGGCCACTTCGGCCTGTAACGCGCTTTTCCAGCCAGCTGTGACGGGCATATCAACAAACCGGCGCAACTGGCAGCCGTAGGCCGGACGCATGCGCCGACTGCCCACCGGGGTGGTGAGAATGTCGGCGATGGATTGGCGCAAATGCTCGACGCCGGAAAGGGCCGCGCCGGTGTGGCGATCCATTCCGATCATCGCGGGTTACTCCGTGAGGGGTTCAAAGTCCGGGTGGGTGGTGAGGTATTGAAACTGGGCGTCGTCCACTGCGCTGACGCGACCTTTGACAACTGGCAACGTGGCGCCGCCTGGCAGAATCAAAGTGCGCGAGGTGTAGACCTTGTCGCGGAAGGTGCGGGCCGGGCTCAGTACCGGGGCGTTTTTTTGCAGCACCGGCACCACCGGTTCGGCGGTTTTGTCATCAGGCGTCTTGCTCATGGGTTTCTCCAGACAGTAAAAAACCCGCACGCGGCGGGTTGATTGAGGGTGATCAATTAGTGCTTGTGGTTCGGGGTGTTGCCGCCGGTGTCGATGATTTTGCCTAGCCCGGTGATGTCGCCTGTCACGCTCAACGTGCCGTCAATACTGACCGGCCCGATCAGGTCAATCGCTGCTGCCGTGACGGTGACGGCGCTGTCAGTGATGACCACCGAACTGCCCCCAACCGCAATAGTCACGGTGCCGCTGGGCAAGGTGATGGTGTAACTCTTGGCTTCCCAGTCGTAGACCAGCGAGCCGCCATCATCGAAGCGCCACACTTCAACGTGGTCGCGGTTATCTGGCGGTGGCCCTGCATCGCCGTACAACCCTGGGATGAAAGTCCCCATCCCGGCCTGACCGCTTGGGCTCAACAACGCGCCCTGCTCACCAAGGCTCGGTGCTCTCCAGTGTCGGGCCTTACCCGCCGCCACGCTGTGCCAACGCACCCAGGCACTGGTCCAGTCGCCAGTGGAGACGCGGCAGACCGGGGGCGACGCCGCCAGATCTACCGCAACGACATAGCACGGCAGCAGCATGGCTGCGATCATGCGGTCATGTTCGGCACTGGCGTAGCTCATGGCAGATCCTCAGGCGCGATTGTGTCTTCGCCATTGATGCTGATCAGCAGCGTACCCGGCGGCTCATCGGGCCACGGCCATGCTTGTTCGCCGAGATAGAGGGTTTGCGTCCATTCGACCAGCCATACCGTGTAGCCGTCCAGTTCTGGGCGCGTCCAGTCCTGAGCCGAACGTTTGAATTCAGCGGGCTGCACAGGCAAGCCCCAGTACTGACCACGCAGCAATACAGCCAGTTGCGTCGCCAGCTGTACGGCCTGCTGGAAATGATCGGCGCACAGCACGTCAACAATCATCCGCGCTTCGAAAGTGATAGTCAGAGTGGTTTGGCCACTGCCTGTATCCTGACCGGGCTCTATCTCACCAATATCGAGAAACACGGCGGGCAGCGGAATGTGGTTTTGAATGTCCGGCCAGAAGCTGACCGTCTGCACACCCGGCAAATGCTGCTGAATCTGCTGCTCGATGGCCTGATACAACAGGTTAAGGCTGAACGGTTGCTCAGACACGGCGTGTCCCCTTCAAGTATTTCTGCAGCTCGAAGTTCATCTCTTGCTTGAGCTTTTTCAGCAGCTCTGCATCAGCTTTACGGGTCCACTCCTCAAAATGAGGTCGTACCGCATCCAGTGAGATTTTGGCTTTGGCCAGCGGATAACGATCCGTATTTTCCGCAATCCAGCCCGAGCTTGGCCCTTTTCGCGAGGTGATTTCACTGTCGGGGTAATCGGTTTTATCAAAGTGTTTGCTCGCGGTGCGTATCCAGATGTCGGCCTGATTACCGTACACCTTCTTGTAGAAGGCGCCCTGATAACGTCGGCCGGCCACCGACACACCCGCCTTAGTCTGACGGGCGCGCCCTGCCCGGCTGGCTTCCAGTGGGTTGATGCCGAACCAGAGCTTCCCTCGCATCGCACCGCCATCAACCGGGTAACTGCGTAGACGCTGCCGCACAGCTTTGACTGCAATCTTTTCCTGCCGCCCCACCGCACGCGCAATGTGGGTGCGCAACCAGCCCAGGGTTTTGTTGATCGCACGACGCTGAGCATTGGCAGCGGCCTTTGGCACCAAAATAGCCAGGTCCGAAAACGCTTTCAGATCCTCGGTCGAGGGCTGAATGTGCAGCATCCCGCTGTTCTTTTTTACCTCACTGAAACTGCCAATGTTCATGCACGTTTCCTCAAGATCAGAGACACCAAACCGTCGCCGCTGGGCTCCAGCTGCAGCAGGTCGTACTCGCCACCACCGTCCAGTTCAGGCAGGTCGATGGTGACCAGCAGCCCTTTGGTCAGGCCATCGGAGTCCGCGACCCGCACTACAAAGTGCGGTTCCCGAAGGCCGGTATTGAGGCGACCCATCTGCGGCTGTTTCCACGGTGCAGAGAACATCCCCAGCACCAGTTCGGCGCGACCTTCGATGCGCGCGGTATCGCCCAGCACGTCGAAGATCACGCTGTCGATATCGGCCACCAGATCACGAATGCCCATGACTAGAGCTCCAGCAGGATCTGTGCGCGTGGACGGGTGCAGATATGCAACGGGTTGGACTGGGCCTCACCGGCCATGCCCTTGTTGAACGGCATGGGTTCGATCTTGCTGTAGTACGGAATGCCTTGGGTGTTGACGGTTTCCATGTAGTCCGCCGGGGCGAAGGCCGAGATATAGAGGTCTGGCACCCCTTCGGGGACCAGAAGGGCTTTGTCGTCGTGGACAAAAGGCTGGCCCGCGATACGACCCCGGTAGCGCTCCCAGGTGATGCCGCCGAATTCAAAGGTTTCTCGTGCATCCGCGCGCAACACGACCGCCTGCTGGGTGTTTTTGTAGGTGTCTACGACATCCGGATGGGTAACAAGAGCTTCCCAGAAAGTTTTGCCACAAAACGCTCGGGATCCGCTCGTTGTCGTGCTTCCCAAAGCCTCTTCTTGCAGATCCAGCGCCCTCATGCAGCGAACACGCAACTTGTCTTTGCCAGCAGAAAACTCCATTGACAGCGTCTGTTGCGTCACCCCGAAACGATCAAAAATATCCAGCAATACGGTGCGACCGTCAGCATCCAGAACTTTGCCATTCAGCGCCCCCATACGCTGATATTCGTGGGTGACGTCCAACTGACGGCGGGCCTTGAGTAAGCGCGCATTGACTACATCCTGCACGGCCTGCAATTCGCTGCGGGTACCGAAAGCGCGAATACCCTGGATCTCATCGGCCTTGATGGTGAAGCGCTCAGGCAAGTGGACAGTGTTGAACGGGATCAGGTTGCGCTTGCTGGCAGCAACCACCAGACCAGAAGTACCGCGCTCACCGGCGGGCACTAGTGCCAGGGTGTCGCCGTCTTTTTCGATCTGTACGGTCAGAGTAGTGATGCCCTCTTCCTGAAACAGGCCGAGGCTGCTCAGGCGCCCGGGCAGGTATTGCTGTTCGTTGATGGCGGCGGTCAGCGAGGAAACAGAAAACGCTTCGTCGTCAAAGATGGCGATGTCGGCCATTGGGGACTCTCCAGAATGTAAAAACCCCGCTCGATGGCGGGGTGCGATAAAGGTGTGGTCGGCTTAGCGCACGATCACAAAGTGTTCGGCCAGCGACTTCTCGCCCTCCGGATCAAGCCCGGTCAAATGCACTTCACTTACCTCAGCCAGCCGCACCACCGCGCGACCACGACGGACAATGTCAGACTCCCCCAACGGGCCATACAGAATGGCCACGGCCTTTTCGCTGCCGTCTTCGGCAGTGGGCTCATAGGCTGCGAACTCACCCGAGGCCGTCACCAGCCCGAGGACCTGACCCGCATTCAGCGCAGGGCCAGCAGCGACGTTGATCGCTTCGCGGGAGATATTCCCGGCGCCTTCGGACAGCAGGAACTCGCCCGCGTGCATCGGCTCTTTTTTAATGGTCATGCTTTTACCCCTGTTTGGGCGGCGCGACGGGCCGCGTAGATCGCATTGGTGTCAGGCTGTTTGGCCTGGGTTTTCGGCGCCGGGTCATCGTTGATAGGCAGGCTGTTGTCGATTTCAAAACCGCCGCCGCTGACCAGCTTGTCGAACAGCCGGCCGCGCACCGCTTCGGCACTGAGCCCGGCGGAGACAAACTGCTGGGTGAACTCCGGCAAACGGGCCGCAACACACAGGTCGCGAACTGCCTTGGCGTTGGTGAGCGCGGCGTTGACCGTGGCCTCGTCGGCCAGCTTGGTAGTGCTGATCAGCGATTCGATCAGATTGCTGATCCCGGCGGTGTTGCAGCTTTGGGTAATCAGCAAGGCCAGCTTCGCCGAGTCCACAACGGGTGGTTTTTCGGGCTCTGGTTTGACCGGCTTCGGGCTCGGCTCAGGTTCAAGCGGTTCCTCCAACTGGGCCATCAATGCCTGTGGTGCGTGCTGGTAGCGATGCAGCGCACTACCTTGGCCCAAGCAGGCTTTGACGGTAACGCCCTCGCCCACTTCGTCGGCCAAACCCAAAGCAACGGCTTCACTCGCCGTAAGCCAGGTTTCGGCATTTACCAGGCGCCGAAGCTCCACCTCGTCAATGTTCGGCGCCTTAGATTTGTAGGCGGCAATGATCACTTCCGTCGCTTGGTCCAATGCGGCGGCAACCTTACGCAGATCCTCGGCATCGCCTGACGCGTAGGTATACGGGTTATGGATCATCAATATGGCATTGCTCGCGATCACCACTTTGTGAGCACCACACACCGCGACACTTGCGGCGCTAGCTGCCAAAGCATCAACTCGGCCGGTGCAACGCTCGCCCAGGCGCGACAGTGCGTTGTGAATGGCCAGGCCGTCAAACAGGTCACCGCCGATGCTGTTGAATGCCACAACAATGGGCGATACACCGTCATCAATCGCAGCAAGGTCGCGCACAAACTGGTTGGCAGTGATGCCCCAGGTGCCGATCTCGCCGTAGACATAGACCTCAATGCTGCGGGTCTCGGCCTCACCGCTGGCCTTCAGGCTGTACCAATGTTTGCTCTGCGGCGCCGGAGGGTCACCGGCCTTGTTGAAAATCCGTAGCGGGTACTGCTTGATCATGGTGTCTCCTTATCGACCGGCTCTGTTGGCAGGTCGACGAGTGTTTTGTAGTTGAGGCCCAAGCCACGGGCACGGGCCTGATCGGCCGCGTTTTCAGCGTCGACCGTTTCAGCGTCGTAGCCTGAACGCAGGGCCATTTCGCTACGGGAGTTGAAGCCCGCGTTGACCTCCATCATTCGCGCCTGAATGTCCTGCACCGGTTGGATATAGGCCCAGCCTTGCGGTACCCAGCGGGTGCGCAGGTATTCGCGGCGCCGTTGCGCGTAGTCGGCCAGTGTCAGGCGACCGGCCAGCACCGCCATGTCCATCCAGGCTGCGCGCACTGGCCGGCAGAGCTGGTGGACGTAGACGCCGAATTGCAGTTGTTCCAAGCGACGGCGGAATTCGTTGAGCACCACCCGTAGCGCCCGGTCGTTGACCTCGCGCATATCGCCGGTAAGGATTTCGTAAGGCGTGCCGGTACCGGCCGCAGCGGCCATCAATTGCTGACGCATAAAGTCCGGGTAGTTGTTGCCCGCGTCCGGTGGTTTGGAAAACTCCACCTCTTCGCCCGGTCCCAGTTCCTGCATGGTCCCGGGTTCCAGCGCGACCATCGGCGTGAAGCCGTCGCGGTCTTCGTTGAAGGGCTGGCCTGTCAGCGGATCCAGCGCAAGCTGCATGCCCTCCGGAGGCGGCCTGCTAATAAACCCGGCAAACAGGTTGGCCACCTCCTGACGAAACAGCACCGCATCGTCGTAGTTGTCCAGGCTGCGCAAGCGTTTGAGCACCGGCGCCAAACGCGGCACACCGCGCAACTGGCCAGGTTCGACGGGCTCAAAGATATGCAGCACCTGCGCCGCTGGTATCCGTACCAACTGGTTGTAACCGGCGTTCAGCGAAGAGGCATCGCTAGGGTGAACACGGTACATCCAGTAAGCAACCCGCTGGTGAGCCGGGTTGAACTCGATGCCAGCACGGATGCTGTTGCCGTTTTTGGCCGGTTCAAACTTGTCGTGCGGCACAAACTCGGGGGCCAGTACCTGGAGCTGCAGCGGTACCGCCAGATTTTCGTCCAGGCTGCGTGGTCGTATGCGCACAAAACACTCACCAGCGGTTTCCACGGTACGAGCAATCAATGCTTGTTGTCCGTAAAAGTCAGTCAGGCCATCGGCGTCCGACTCATCGACCCAGTCCTCCCATAGTTCCTGCTGCACTTTGCGCAGGACATCGTCATCGATCTTGGGTCGAGGGGTGATGCCGGTGCCGATCAGGTTGCTGACGCGTTTGTCGATGACGTTGAACGCATACGGATCGTTGCGCACTGCCGCCCGCGAACGGGCCCGCAGGTTGCGCAAGGCCGGGGTGTTGATGCTGTTGATACCGACATCGGGGGCGTCCCAACTGGCCGAGCGCCTGCCCTCTCCGGCTCCTTCGTAACTGGCTTTGATCCGTTCCGGCAACAAGAAGCCGTTGCGGGTCAGGGTTGGATATTGGCGCGCCATTAGAGTCCCTTGCCTCCGTGGTAAAGCCTCACCACTTTTGAGCGTGGCCCGGCCGATGCGACCAGCGACGTGCGGATCTGGTCGCGGGCCTTGAGTAGCTCATCCACCGTGCGGTACTCCACGGTGCGATCGGCGTAGCGCACAGTTTTTTCGCCGCGAGCGATGGCCGCCTCAACCGCATCGAGGTGCTTCTGGGTAAAGGACATAATCAGCGTCTCTTGAGATAGCCGCTGCTGGAGCTGCGACGTTGAGGGAGGCGTGCGACCGGCTGCGGTGGAGCTGCCGGGGTTGGTACAGGATCAGGTTCAGGATCTGGTGATTCCATTGCTGGCTCAGAAACAATGACTGGCCGCGAAACTTCCGAGGAAGCAGTCGGTGCTTTTTCGGCAAACAACTCAGCCTGAGCCAGTGCCTGGGCAACTCGGTCCCAGTCACGCTCTTTGTAGCGATCCAGTCCTAGGTAATGGGCCATTGCCAGGCAATAAACCATCAAGTCCAACGCTTCGTTACGCTCGGACTTGCCCTTGATCCACTCGGTGACCGGCTTGCCTTTCACGTAACGCGTCATTCGGCGTTCAGCCACGCACTGCGCAAAAAAGTCATCGGGCAAATCTTTCGCAAAGTGCAATGCACCAGGACCGTTTTCAAACGGGTAGCGGTTGTAAATCCAGTCCTTTGCAGTGTCGGTACCGACGATCCAAAGCTCGGCCCCGTTTCGTTCGGTTTGGCCACGCCATGTCACATCGACCATTGAAGGCCGCTGAGCAATGGGTGGTTTACCAGGCTTGCTCGCACCTTTGATTGCAAACACATTGCGCCACCGACGCAGACGGCAGAACTGGTACACCTCATTTGTGTGATGTCCCCCGGTGTCGATCGCCGTCGCCAAAATCGACAAGCCCACGCCGCAGGGATGCCAATAACGCGACTTCAGTTTTTCATCCAGCGCGGACCAGGTGCGATCATCTGAGGGATCACCCATGATGACTTGGTGATCGATGATCCAGCGCTCTAACCCCACGCCCCAGCCCATCACCATGAGTTCAAGCCGGTTGGCCTGCACATCGACCGAAGCTGTGAGCATCAAAGCACCTTTCGGTACAGAGCCAAGTACATAGTCTTCCTGCAAGGCACGGGCCTGGAGAACGCTCGCCTTGGTCTGCTCCTGAGTACTGTCCCAGACCTTGGCTAACCGTGTGTTGAAGAACACCTGCATAGCCTCCAGATCACCACTGGCCTGTTTCACGATGGCCTCGTCGTAGTCCTTGGCCATCGACAACCAACTGGTCCAACCCAAGGGCGCATACAGGGCATTGAGGTGAAAGCCTACAGTTTCACCATCCCCTTCAGCGTGAGAACGCCACTCGCCCTGGGCCAGCATTTCACCTTTGTGGTGCTCTTCAATCAGTGCACCGCAATCAGGGCCGCTGCAGAGGTACTCAATACGGCTGTAATCCTCCGTGTATTTGAGGTTCTCCCATTCAAGAATCTGCATGTGCCGGCAATGAGGGCATGGGACGTAGTAGTAACGCTGGTCGCTGATTGCAAATAGATCGGCAATGCGTGAAGCACCTTTCAGCGTGGGCGAGCTTGAGAAGTAGAACTTGGCCTTCCTGCCAAACGTACTGCCCCGAATTTCGGCCAGTTTTACCGGATCACCTTCGTTGCCTACGTCGACCTCCCAACGGTCAATCTCATCTCCATAAATAAACCGGGCGGCCAGCTCCGCAAGGTTGGCGGCGGAGCCTGCAGTCACTGCATACAGAGTGCCGCCCTCAAATTCCTTGGTGTCCTGAGTATTCTTGGCATCGCGTGACCTCGGCGCAGCCACTCTTTCGCGCAGCACGGGGGTAGCATCGATGGTTTTGCTTATCCGGGATGAAACCCGTGACGCGAGTTTGAGTGTTGGGAGCAGCGTCAGAATATTCGACGGCGACATGTGGATCAGGGCGCCAATCCAGTTCAGGGCAATCTGCGTTTTCATCAACTGCGAAGCCACCATCGTGACCACCCGTTTGCAGGGGTGAGCCGGTGACAAACAGCGCATTGGCTCCCGGGCATATGGGGTGCGAGCGGTTCGATATTGGCCTGGCTCAGCCGCACCGACACTGCGAGGAATGCGCATGTACTCGTCGGCCCATTCATCAACCCAGAGATCCGGGTCTGGACGCAAGCCACGGTAATACGCCAAACGGTAAACCTCAGTTCCGTCAGCGTAGGGAAAGTGCATAAGGTCAGCTCTTAGTTAGGGCTCGGGATAGATCACTGAGGGACATGCGCTCAGCGTCTTCAAGCGTTCGGCGAATGGAGGCCGTCAGATGTTTTTCAATGTCCCAGGGATCGGTCATCGCAACCAATTCAGAGGCAATCTGCGGTGGCAGTCCGAGAAGAAGATCCCGCAGCATGCGGCCAGCTTCAAAAGCAGCCTTATCAACGACGCTCGCCTCTACCAGAGAGCCGTTTTCTTTTCGGACCTGGGCTTCAATCTGTTCCGCCTGAGCGTGTTCACGACGTGCCCGGGAACGCTGGTAGTCAGGAATCGATGGAAGCGAGGCGTTAGCTGGAGGATGGACCTGCGCAAAAGCTGGAGCACTGGCCTGCTTGTCCTGAGCATGACGAGCGCTCACACCAACCTTGCTGGGGTCACGAGTCATCGCCAGAAATTGCTCACTGGCGTCAACATCCACAAGGCCTGCTTCATTCAAAACCAGACGATCATTTTGAATCAGCTTACTGATGTGTTGTTTGGACCAACCCTTCAGTTCGCCGTATTCCTTACGTGTCAAAAACGCCATGTGGTCGCCTCTTTCAATACCGAGTCAACTGGTCAACCAGTCAACTGTGGTCAACTAACTTTGAAACCCAGCCACTAACGATTTCCCGCGGGTTTCCTGCCCCGTACCCGTGGAAAATGCCCAGGGTCCCCGGCAGGATTTGAGAGACAAGAATTATTCTGATTGGCCAGAACGGGGAGGAATTTCACAGGGCCTGAGAGCTTGGCTGCTGATGTTTACGCAAACTCCCGCAGCGCCTCTTGCAAGCGCTTGGCCTTGGTGATTGCTTCAGCATTGCTCTCACGCTCAGACTCAACCGACAGGGCAACCTCTTCGATGCGGCTAGCCAACGCCTTCAAACGCTTGCTGAACTCATCAGACAGACACACCACCTCACCCGACAGGGCCGCCAGAACATCTAGTGCACCCTCAGGTTTCTTGATCGATACAACGGTCTGCTTGGCTGCCTGAGGCATGACTGTCTCCTTCTTGGATTTGCGGGTGGCTACATCGCGCTGAAATTTACCGCCTATGGGCTCTCTGATAAGCCCAGCATCTTTGAGCTCACCGAGTGCCCGGCGAACGGCATAGGCCGATGCGCCACTGGCATTGGCTGCCATCACTGCGCCGTGGATATCGCGAGCGCTCCAGCGCGCTTGAATGGGGACATGGCCAAAGACTTTTTGAGCAATCGAGGATTGCCCTGCAAGCATCTGCTGCTGCCTGGATTCATTCATGTCTGGAGTCCTGTTCAACAAGTGGATGTGAAGGAATTATTCAGAGCGATCCGATTGAGAAGGCACATCGCAAACACCTAGGCGTCGAGCGGCCCAGCGTTCGTAAAGACCAATGGCGACGTCCGCCCCGGCCATCGCCGTGAGGCATCCCACCGCCGATGACGCCCAGATCGACACACCATTGGCATGCAGCAGCATCATCGTGGACAGCCCGCACCCGATGCAGGCACCTGACCGCAAGGCCAACCGCCGGACCAAGGACCAACCCCGAGCACCATCTTTGTCCGCTCGCCACATCTCGCCCGATACGCCGCCGATCAAGGACAGTGCGATCACTAGCCAGATCGGCATATCAGCTAACGCTTGTTGCTCTGTTGTCATGTATGACCTCAATCAAAGAGCGGCGCGGGGTGCTGAAAAAAGAAAACCCCGCCGGGGTGGGCAGGGTTTTCAGTGCGCTGGTGTATGCCAGGGCGAGGTGCACAGCACGTGCTCGGGGAGCGCTTAGGCGCAGAATTCATATCGTGGGAACGTTTTACCCCTCTCCGGAAAAACCGAAAAGAGGCTATTTTCGGTAGGTCTACAAACGACCATGAAACGACCACAATCCAACCACAATACGACAAAGTGCCCAGACGAACGGTAGTTAGTGGCTACGGGCGCGCCTGCTCATTCTTGCTCTGGTCAGGCTGGTTTCGTGTGAACCAGTGCGCTGGCCAAGGCCACGAGTTGTGGCACTGCGAACTGTGAGAATCAACTGAACCTGCTGATGCAGACGATGAACCCAATTCCGATACGTCCGATCCGCATCCTCTCGAAGTCCGAGCAGTTGCAGCTGAGAGCGAACCGAGTATGCAGGCTGTGGCAGATAGCGATTGCGAGCCAAGGTCGCGAGCTGAGCCCCTTTCTCAGACTGCCGCTCAAGCTGTGCAAGTGCCGCCGCTACTTCAGTTGCAACGTGATCCATACCACTACCCGACGCCAACAACAGATCACGCGAGCCTGGCGTACCACGTGGCGCACTGCCACCCCACTGCATGATTGTCGCCATCGGGCTGCCCAGCCCAACACCGTCACCAACGCGGCAGTGCTGGCTGGCCCAATGCTGCATCAACGCTTCAATTTCTTCGATCATTGCCCTTCCCCCCAAAAGAACGAACCCAACACAAAAATCACCAAACCCAACACAGGCCCAACACAAATAAAATCCTTTAAAATCAATATCTTTATTAGCTTTGAGTTGAGTGTGTTGGGTTTGTTGGGTTTATAGGTCCTCGCATAAGAAAAAAATATAGGTCTTCGTTTCAGTGCAATTAACGTCACGTATGCGCGTGCGCTACGACAAACCCAACACACCCAACACAGCAGTCGGAAAGCCGCATGATTAAAGGTCTGAAACTGTGTGGAGTACCCAAAACCAACCCCACACACACCCGACACACCCAACACACTTTTGGGTACAGTCATGCTGCAGCCGCCTTGACATGTTCCCAGCTGTCCACGCTCCAGCCGGCCAACTTCGCTTGGGCACGCCAATTGGCGACCGTTTTGCCCAGATCGGCCGCTTTCAGTGATGGGGGCTGGGAAGCACCGGGATCGTTTGGAAAGAAAAACGCACCAAATCGTCTGTTACTGCCCTCTGTCCAGGGGATAGATCGGGTCTTGTCCACTTCCGAACCGACGAACAGCGAGAACTTCGTCTGACTCATCACGTGTTCTTTATTGCGGTGACACCACTCAAGGAAAAGTGAATAAAGATCTGTAGAAAGGCACGCGCCCCACAGATCTCGTCCCAGCTCGTTATATTTCCAAAGACTGAGGAATGTTTGCCACCCGGCACGACTCAACGCCACCAAACGCTCACGTGCCGCTGTACTCGGTGGCCGGGTACGCTGGTCGAAATCGCCGAGCTCAATCGATAACAACCATCCATACAGAGCAGCCACCCCGCCGTTTTTAAGCTCCTTGCCAATAGCCTTCTGCCGGTCTTCTGGCAGGGTATGCTCGGGCCACATCACCAGCATTCGACGATCACTTTCGCTGATGGGCCATGGCAGGATCTCGTTGCTCAGGAAAACCGCATTCATATGGTTGGCTTCTTCCCAACCATTGATGAACTTCGATTCCATACGCACCGTTTTGCCGGTGATCAGGTGCTTGATCTTGCCCACTTGGTTGTAGCGCTGATCCCGGCTGACGACCTCTTCAAACACCGACCAAAGCTTACGGCTTTGCCAGGCGTTGAAGGTACTTTCAAGCTGCGTCTGTCCTACGGTGGCAGCGTACTGACCGTAAAGCATGCCCATCGCATCGGCGAACAGCAGACTCTTACCCGAGCCCTCCATGATCGAGTGCATCAAAACAGCCGTGTCCATCTTCGCGCCGAGGTGTTGGAGCGGATATGCCATCCATCGCGTCAACCACTGAGCTGCATCCTGATCATGGTTGCAGAGAAAAGAAATCAGCCAGCGCAGGTTTTCGCACGCGGCCTCATCAGAGATCGGTTCTAGCGGCAATCCATCGAAGGTATTGATGTAGACCTGCGGGTCTTTGGTCATTGTTGGGTCAAAGACGATATGGTCAACATCCACCACCCGACGCTCGCTGCTGTTCAACCACAAGGGGTATGTATCTCCGAGGGCCATCTTCACAGCGCCCTCTGCTATTCGCCGCTTTTTCTCTCGATCCCAAACATCCTTCGTACCATCGATGTAAACGTATCGCTCGGTCGGCGGCATACCGAATGCACCGCCTTTTTTGCCAGCCATACGTCGAGACTGCTCGATATCACGCACATGCTCATCGGATATCAGCTTTCGACGCTCGGTGTCCTCCAGCCACTGCTTCGCCAAAGGCTTACCGACTCGAGCCTCAAATGCCGACCTCTTCATAACCCTCGACTGATCGAAGTCCCACACATTCGTGGTTCCCTCTACCAATGCAAATCGCCGAAGAGCGTGATCGAGCGTCAGCACCTCCCCCGCGCCCCCAGTAGGAGTCGGAGCGGCATCGCTGACAGCGACATTAGCGGAGCCCTGCTCGCTCATATCTCCGGATGGGGTAGGGGGAAGATCACGCTGATCAGACCGCGACGAATGCTGCATACCCAACATGCGTGCAGCATCTTTAACCGCCTTGGACTGATCGCCGCCGTGCTCAAGCAGGCAGAACACCTCAAACGCATCGTTCTGGTGACCATTGGCCAACGGGTCAGCGCCGTGGTGCGAATACAGCTTGTCATCGGTGATGGTGATACCCGGCAAGCCCGTACTGCTTTGCGGATAAAGCCATTTATTACCGCGTTTGAGGTAGCCGTGGGTCCGCAGTAATTCTTCAACGTCATGGCTGCGGTTGAACTCATCAATCACCGAAGGCCGATTGCCAGTTACCTGGGTAGGCGACTTGCTCGACTTTGGTTTGACCTTTTCAGCCTTCAGCGCCCAAGGGCAAGCAGCCTCGGCATCACGTTTGAAAATGTCCCAGTTTTGCCAAATGGCCAGCAGGTCAGTGGTCAACACCGGCAGGCCATCAGCGGAGGGTGGTGTGCGCCAGGTATACGGTTTACCGGTACCGGGATGAATTGAAGGTGGCAATACGTCTTGCACCAAGCCTGCGCGCAACTCGAAAACTGTGAACCGCTTGTAGGGCTCTGCCTCGGTACGTGCAGCCGCTTCACCGTCCAAATCGCCTGCTTCTTTTGCCGCTTTGGCTTTCTCGATCAGACCTTTAAAAATCGACCCATCAGGGTCGTTTTCGTTGGGCCATGCAAGCGAATGACGCGTGAGGTCTATTCCATCCGGCAACTGGAACAGGATACGAAAACGTGCCGGGTTACCCACTACTGTCGGGTACACCAGCGCCATTGCGTCCAAGTCCAGGCCGAGCAGCTCGTACAAGACGTGGCGCGTCCACTGAACATCATCAACGTCTAACGAGCAAACACGGCTCGGCCCTAAGACCACGCCAAGGTTGTGCGTTGGATTCGCAGACCAGAAGGCTTCGGCAGCCTGTGCATCAGTGATGTAACCACCGGGCTTATTCCAGCCCAACTCTTTGGGAGCTTTCTCCCCCGGCTCGATGGCAACAAGTGCCAGTTTGAAGGTGTCGATGTAGCGTCGTGCCCATGTCGCCATAGGCACAGCGTGAAAACGATCGGTCATCTGCGGCGCTCCCGCAACTCTTGGCAACTGACGCAGGTTTGGCAGCCTTTGACCTTCTCCTGGCGGAGAGCTGGTATCGGTTCATCGCAATCAACACAGATTGATGCACTGACCGCGGATGCTGAAGCACGCTGACGTTGCTCCAAAGCGCGCTGTAAAAACTCATCCGCATAGTCATTAGCCAGATCAACAATGTCAGCCATTATCGCGGTCCTCCATTGCCTGGCGTGCGCCGGCCATGATGCCCAGTACCTCGCGGATAACGTCCATGCCACGCTTCTCAAGAATGGCGACTTCGTGCAACTCCCAAACTGCGTCGGCCACACCGTCGTGCATGCAAGACACAAACTCGCCAGATTCATGAAGCAACTTGCCTACCGCTTTCAACGCTTCTTTTGTGGCAGGCACTGGCGTTGGCTTGTACCAAACAGCCCCGGCTGGACGCACTAAGGCATCGAGCAAACGCGGATCAGCCGTGAGGCGAATCACCTCCTCCAGCTCATCCGGCGTAAGCCAGCGGCGTTCTTCGTCGAGTTTGAGTTTCTTCTGCAGGGAGTCGTTGTCGATCACCATTGCGAATGCAAGTGCGGTGACACCACCCTTGTAGGAACGTCCTGCGCGATAGAGCGCATGACGCAATGAAAGCACCGGACCAGCGTCCGGTAATAGATCGATGCGACTCATAACCGTAAAAACCCCTTTTACGGTGTAGCCATAAGACAAGGCGCGCCCTATCCTACGACCACGACCGATGTACATGTGCTGTGTATCGTCGTCGCTGGACCGGAGGATCTTTGGTGAGAGGCTCCGGTCCAGCACCTTTATGTCTTTTTTGCTTTACTGCGGCGACCGATCGGACGCAGTTCAATTGCTTTGTAGTCGAGTCCTTGCTCAATCAATATTCGGATGTCCCGATTCGAATTGAGCATTTGTGAAATCGCGCTTTGAGAAACCCCTAGAAGCAGTGCCAGCTCTGGCTGGGTTTTCCCCTCAGCGAAATTCACAAGCGGTGTACCAATCCCATCAGCCATCCACCTAATCCTCAAATGTGTCCAGCGACCGAGATATTAGTGATACTTCTTTTTTTGAGCAAGTAAAAAAAGACGCAAAGCTGTTTTGAGGAAATAAGCAGAGCTTATAAAGTAGGCCAATGAAGAACGTTACCGATGTCACTCAATCTGAAGCTGCGCGCTTGAAAGCTATCTACCAAGATAGGAAGAAGGCGAACCCCGATCTGAGCCAAGAAAAGCTTGCTGAGGAATGCGGGTGGTCTGGCCAAAGCGTCGTAAGCCAGTATATGAATGGAAAGATCCCACTCAATTTACCCGCGCTGCTCAAGTTTTCTAAGGCGTTAGGATTCAATCCTTTTGACGTAAGCCCTCGGTTAGCTGAAGGCTTTATCGTCATAGATGACGTACATAAGAGCCAATCAGGCTCACTTGCTCTAGACCGTAGCTCTCCGACACAAGACCCGACTGGTTTAACCGCGATCCCTTTATTCAGAAGCGAAATTAGTCCAATCGAGGTCTGGGACGATGAGGTTCCACTTGGAGCTGATGAGGTTGAGCTGCCGTTCTTTAAGGAAGTCGAGCTATCCGCAGGTAATGGATCTACAGTCATGCTTGAAGAAAACGGAAGAAAGCTGAGGTTTGGTAAGCGCACCCTGCAGCGAAAAAATATCGACCCTGCTTCTGCTGCATGCGTTCCAGTAAGCGGGAACAGCATGGAGCCAGTACTTCCTCATGGAAGCACCGCGGGCGTAAATCTGGCGGATACAAAAATCATCGATGGGAAAATGTACGCTATTGATCATGATGGCCAGCTACGGGTCAAACTGATCTACAGCCTTCCAGGGTTCGGACTTCGACTCCGAAGCTACAACACTGAGGAGTACCCTGATGAGCGATACGATGGATCTTACGTTAGAGATCACATTCGGATCATAGGTAAGGTGTGGTGGTACTCAGTTTTGTTGTGAAGTCCCCGAAAGAAAAAGCCACTGCTTCCTGCAGTGGCTTTTTTTTGCCTGGAAAATAAATTTATAAGCATTACTGTTGACTAGCCATATCAGTAACGCTAATTTATGACTCACCCCTCTCACCAAGAGCACGAGTCATGACATCGACACAGCACAACCACATCCGCTGCCGGGTATACATCCATCCGGCAGCCTGCAACAGCCCCTCCTCAGTGGAAGCTATTCAACGCCGCACCAGCCGCCTGGCGATCATAACCAGCCCAGGGCGTATCGAACTCACTCCGCAGATTGCTGAAACCATCTCTTCATTCGGAGGTGCTGCGGCATGAAAAAGTTTCTGATTGGATTGGCAGGCCTCGCCCGCACGGGCAAAACAACTGCTGCCAAACACCTGGTCTGCACGCACAACCTCCAGACCTACGCATTCGCAGACCCGCTGCGTGAAGGCCTGACAACCATCTTCAACCTTAGCCAACGCGACTTTGACGACGAGCACAAAGAACAGCCAATCGCCTGGCTAGGCCGTTCCGCACGCGAACTGATGCAGTCGATGGGCACCGAGTGGGGCCGTAATCAGGTGCACCCAGAACTGTGGCTGCTTCTGGCCGAGCAAAATCTTGGATTCCTCGAGCAAACCAATACGGCAGCCTCCGGCTTTGTGATTAGCGATCTTCGTTTTGAAAACGAAGCGGCTTTCGTTCGAGAGAAAGGCGGCCTTGTCATTCATTTGCTACGCGAAAACGCACTCGATGTGAAACCACATATCAGCGAAACCGGCATAGCCATACACGACAACGATTTCGTGGTGCACAACGACGAAACGATTGAGCAGATGACCGGCCAACTGGACGAGATCTTCAATGCCCTTTGCGCTCGCGCAGCGGCTTAAGGAGCAGCCACATGAACCGTACCCTGGATGCTACTGCCGCCCTACTTGGCTTGAAACCACGCGCCTTCCGCAGTCGCTTACGTGAGCTTGGCATTTTGACTCAGAACGGTGAACTGGCCAGCAAGCACCGAGACCAGGGTTATCTGTATGTAGACACACGCAGTCGCTGGAACGCGAACATCAATACCTTCAGCTACTACGCGGTAGTTATGGTGAAGGAGCCCGGCGTGAGCTGGTTAAGCAAACAACTGGGCATCACCGTGACACCCGCTAAAAAGGACGCAGCCGCATGAAACAGAACGCCATCACGCAAGCGATCGGCGCCTTGAAACTGGTCCCGATATTCGTCAACAACCCGGCCACCGTCAGTCGCGCCACGATGATTGGGGCATCAGCAGAGGCAGTTGCTCTGCTTGAGACACTTCCCGCGGCATCTGCTGAGCTGATCGAGGTGTTTCGTTGCGTAAATGCAGTAATCAGCGACGGGCAGACTGCTTACGTCACCCCTACCCGCCGCCTTGAATACCCATACGGCGCTGTAATTGCTGACAGCGAGGGGCACATTTGTGCCGCGGCGATGGGGAAAACCAAAGAAGGCCTGGCCGAGTTAATTCGCCTCAAGTTGCTGCCCCCACTGGAGGGGTGCGGGGAGGATTTAGCGTGAGCAACACACTCGATCAACTGCGCAAGGAGTTCACCACACCTTGCCCAAGCCTGAAGGCAGTACGCGAGCGCTACTTCGCACACATATCTAGCGATCGTTATCTACTGCGCCGAATCAGCGCTGGGCGAATCGAACTAAAAGTCACCCGTTTGGGCGGTGCAGGGAACAAAGGCACAGCAGTTGTTTATCTGCATGACTTGGCCGCTTACCTAGACGCACAAACGGCAAAGCAAGCAGCCTGATTCAACGGCAGCCCCTGCCGCACAAGGGGAATAACCCAAACTTAATGAGGCACAGCACATGAGCAAGTCACGTCCATTCATTGACACCCTGCGCGACATCGAAGCCGGTGGCCTGCTGGATGAACTCAGCGAAACCCAGCATAGCTTGATCGAGGCCATTCGCTTAACAGGCAAAGGGGGCGAGCTGACGATCAAGCTCACCTACAAGCCTGATGGCAGCGGCCAGATGACTATCAAAGCGGATGTAAAAGCCAAAGAGCCGGCCCTTTCACGTGGCACGTCTTTGTTCTTCCTAACCCCCGAAGGCAACCTCACCCGTCGTGATCCACGCCAACAGGATCTTCCACTTCGGACGGTGAACGATGACAAACCCGAAGTACTGCGACACGTCAGCCAGTAAACACATCTCACCACTTGCACTACCCACTGGAGCACATCCAATGCAACAAGCCCTACAACAGCTATTCACTCTGGCCCAAGCCCTTGGCAAGCCTGTCGACCACCCTGGACTGGCAGCGCCGATTGCGCTGGTACCGCACGGTGTGTCGCTCGAGAACTTGGAGCACCTGCTACCTGCCCCAACCCGCACCAAACAAAAGCTCACCGTCCTGGATGCGGAGTCGTTCATTGAGTACGTGAATCGCTTCGCCACTTCTGCCACCGCCGTTTTCTGCAACGGCCCAGAAGGTCGAACCTTCTCAGCGGTTATCGATTACCACCAACCAGAAAGCCCTGCATGGCGCGAACACGTTGCGACCTATCGTTGCCCGACCACTGTTGAGTGGGGTCGCTGGAAGGAAAACGACCGCAAGCGTATGGACCAAGCGACCTTTGCCGAATTCATCGAAGAAAACGTGTGGGACATAACTCAGCCTGCAAACGAGCAAAACGCACCAGGTGCAGCTGACATGCTGGAAATCAGCCGCACGCTCGAAGCTAAGAAAAATATCAGTTTCCGCCAAGGCACCCGCCTCGACAATGGCCAAGTGCAACTGACCTACAACGAAGAAATCGACGGTCGAGCCGGTGAGGCTGGCCAGCTGCGCATTCCTGAACAGTTCTTTATTGGTGTGAAACCGTTCCTCGGCGGTGACGCATTCTGCGTACCGGCGCGATTCCGTTATCGCATCCAGGACGGCCGTTTGATGATGTGGTTCGAACTGGTGCGCCCGGACAAAGTCCTCGAAGAAGCCTACAACGCAGTGCGCGACAAGATCCAAACCGCCATTAACGAAGTGCCGCTGTACGAAGCCACTTTGTAAGTAGACGCCCGCAATTTGCTGCCGCCGGACTCTCACCAATGATCCCGGTGGCGGCTTTAACGAGGTACACAGCACATGTTCATACAGCACTTAGCAATTACTTTTACTGGGATGGGATTTGGCTTTTTAAGCTTGTCTTACTTCATCTGCAAAGCAGCTGGAAAGTTAGTTTGGCAGAATATCACTCAAAAAAAACAGTTGAAGACGATTAGGGAGGCAGCATGAGCGCAGCACATAAGATGGATTTTTTTATCACCCCAGGCGCGTGGTTCCGCCAAGAGCTGCTGCCCCCAACCTTTGGCATCAGCACCGAAGCTGCTCGTAAATACCGCTCCAGTGGTAAATGGCTCGAAGGCAGACATTGGCGCTGGGACCCGGCCAATGTAATCGTCTACAACCGCTCAGAGATTGAGAAGTGGATGGCGGGCCAACCATGACAGACAAGATGCCAACCGGAGTCGAACTGAACGGTAAGCAACTACGCATATCATTCATGCTGCATGGCCAACGCTGCAGAGAACCACTGGCCGGTATCGTGAAGGTTAACAAATCCGCAATTGCATACGCAGATAACAAACGCAGAACGATCTTGGCTGAAATTAAAGAAGGTCGTTTTGACTACGCGGCTCACTTTCCCGACTCTCCTCGCGCAGCAATGTTCTCAGGCGCTGGGGGGCACTCTACAAAGCGAACTGTATCAGAGGGCATTCAGCGCTGGATGGAAGTCCAGCGCGCTCTACGCGCCTCAAGCACGGCCACCAACTACGCAAGCAAAGCACTGCACGTTGAGAAAAAGTTCGGTAAATCGAAAATCGTGGACATCAGCAAAAGTGATATTGAACTGTTCCAGGCCCAACTGCTAAAGCAAGGACTCGCCCCAAAGACCGTGAATGACATTTTTACGGTTATCAGGGGCGTCTGGGCCAACGCTTTTGGGGACGGAATTCTTAAAGCTAACCCTCTGGATCGAATCAGTAATGTGGGTACTGATAATGACCTCGAGCACGCCGATCCATTCAGCCGGGAAGAGATTAAGAAAATTGGCAAAGCAGATCCTGATCGTATCCCTGAAGCCCGCATGATCATGTTCAACTGCTGGGCCGGGCTGTCATTGTCTGAAATCATCGCACTAGCCGTGGAAGACGTGGATTTAGAAGCGGGCACAGTGAATGTGCGAAGAGCGTCAGTTGCTGGAGAATTCAAAGTACCGAAAGAGCGCTCCAGGTTGCGTACCGTCGAACTGATTGACCCTGCTCTAGAGTTGATGCGCGAGATTATTATCGACGCCTCACAGGCTCCAAGCGTTGAAATTAAAGTGATTCAGCGCGACAACATCACCAGTAAAAAACATAAGGTTCGATTCTTGTTCCGCAGTAGTACCAGCGAACTGCTTTGGAACGGCAAGACCCTTAGCAATTGGTTTACAACGCACCTTAAAAAGGCTGAGATCCGGCATCGTGGCGCTAACCAGTGCCGACATACGTTTGCCAGTCAGATGCTGTCGAGCTATGTGCCTGTTGAATGGGTGGCCAGACAACTTGGGCACGCCGACACAACTATGGTCAGGAAGCACTACGGACGATGGATACCGAAAGATACAAAGAGCATGGCTGGGATGGTATCGGAAATGTTAGGTTTCAGAATTTAAGGAATAAAGATAGATACTAATGGCCAAGCATCACGGAGAGCTCGGCCGAGCTTCTAATCGGCTACACTGCAGATGCCTACACAAAACCTTGTGGTGATCCACAAAGGCAAAATGCAGCATCCGATATCGCAGATCAAGTCACGTCACTATACTTCGATACTCTGCGAAGGAATCGCATTGAGAATCCAGCACTCCTGATGAATATAGAGGAGCCCAAGAAGCTCTGAATAGCACGTGAACGCGGCATCTTCTGCAAGCTGCGCTTGGATATTAGGGGTCGCCTTGTTGACTGCCCTCGCAGCGGTCCATGCAGACTGGAGATCCACTGATTTCGCTAAAGCAGAGGCCTTTTTATCCTTATTAATAGCATTAGAAAAGACACCTGCATATTTATACGAGTCTGTGATCGTATATTTGCCATCGCCATCTATATCAACCGGCTTTGAAAACCACTTAAATGCAAATAAAAGAAAAAGATTTGCTAGCCAAGAAACGGGGCCAGTCAAAAACGGCTCCATCGTCGATGCACTAAGGCTTTCATGAAGGTTAGTAGCCCCTATAAAAATAACGTCGGGATCAACCTTCCCATCTATAGTTTGCTTACGACCAGCCCCAATATAGTTGAAAATTCCTGCGTAGCATTGACCGAGGTACACGACCGCTGTTTGAAGATTCGGTGATGACTTCAGGCATTTCAGTAAAGTGTAGGGAGTAATCGGTGCTACTGCATCGATGCCTTGAGGACCACCATGCCCCGTTACAAACATAACAACGTTCTCGTAAGTGTTGTTTGCTTGGTCGACAAAAAAATCCTTCGATTCCTTAACGACAAACGCGGAAGCGGTACCGCTCCTAATGAAGTTATCGATAGATACTCGATCAGCACCGTCAATATAGATTGCGATGTCTGCCATTTTGACACCGGCGCGCTCAAGACACAAAACACCATATGCGAGATCTAATATATGTCGCGTCTCAGCATCTGGCGCGCTTGTGGATAAAAACAATACCCACCTCGTGCTCCCACCAATCAAACTCATTATTCTACGTATCCTTGAGCTACTGCTTCCATAGTTTTTAAAGGCAGGTATTACTCAGCGAAGTCGGCCTACGAATGTCCTCGAAGTAGAACAATTCATCTATCTCAAGCTTTTCGGCGCCTTTCGTGACTTCATGCAGCAATCTACCGCGATCATCGAGCTCAAAGATAGTTGCACCAGTCTTGAGATAAAAGGCAGCTTCATGCTCGCCCTCCGAAGCCTCAGTCTTAAAAAGCAACCATGCCCCCATATTGACGCACTCCTTCACCGACTCGTCTATTTCTGGAAGGCGCGCTGACAAAATATCGTGAAGCTTCATTTGAGTCTCCTGACCGTCGATAGAGGTGTATCTAACGCTTGAAACAGCTGATTAGTCTGACACACGAGGAGCCTAGTAGAGTTTTTTTCGTTGCGCATCAGACAAAGGGTTGCACAGCGCTAAAAAAGAAAGGATCACGTCATTTTGATTCGCTGGTTCCTATTGCATTTTTAAACAGGAGCCTGGGGCAATTTAAATATCCGTGATCAATACGCCTGCAAAGCATTACAAACGCCACAAACCCATGACCATGACCATGACCATGACCATGACCATTCACCCTGCCGGCTTGCAGCTGCAACTGCAACAACCCAACCACTTGTCAATTTCGCAAGGTACCCTACAGCCCCCATGACTGCATCGATCATCCGCCGAAGCACGACTAAGGCCAGCTAAGTCAGAAATCGAATCTCAACAGGCAACAATCGAGAGAGGCCTAGCGAAACCATTTCTGCCCTAAAAATGCCCTAAGCGATCTTAAATAAACGAAAAAGCCCCCGTATTCATCAATGAATACGGGGGCTTCGTCTTGTTCAATAATGGCGGAGAGATAGGGATTCGAACCCTAGGTACTGTCGCCAGTACAACGGATTTCGAATCCGTCCCATTCGGCCACTCTGGCATCTCTCCAACGGCGCGCATCATAACGCGGTTTCTGATTATGGCAAAGCCTTTTTTCAAAAAAACCGCGTGCTATCAGTTGCTTGCGCGCCTTTACAGCTTAAAGCGGGACGCCGAGGCGGTTGGCAACTTCTTCGTAGGCTTCAATGACGTCGCCCAGACCCTGACGGAAGCGGTCCTTGTCCATTTTCTTGCCAGTGGCCTTGTCCCACAGACGGCAGCCGTCCGGGCTAAACTCGTCACCCAGAACGATCGAGCCGTCATGGAATACGCCGAATTCAAGCTTGAAATCCACCAGCAGCAAGCCAGCGTCGTCGAACAATTTGTTCAGTACATCGTTGACCTTGAGCGACAGTTCTTTCATGCGAACCAGTTGCTCGGCAGTGCCCCAACCGAATGCCACGACGTGGGATTCGTTGATGAACGGGTCGCCCTTGGCGTCGTCCTTGAGGAACAGTTCAAAGGTGTACGGGTTGAGCTTCATGCCCTCTTCGACACCCAGGCGCTTGACCAGGCTGCCTGCCGCGTAGTTACGCACAACGCATTCGACAGGGATCATGTCGAGCTTTTTAACCAGGCACTCGTTGTCACCCAGCAGTTTGTCGAATTGGGTCGGCACGCCGGCTTCTTCGAGTTTCTGCATGATGAAGGCGTTGAACTTGTTGTTCACCATACCTTTGCGATCAAGCTGTTCAATACGCTTGCCGTCGAACGCCGAGGTGTCGTTGCGAAACAGCAGGATCAAGCGGTTTTCGTCGTCGGTCTTGTAAACCGATTTCGCTTTACCGCGATAGAGTTCTTCACGTTTTTCCATGATGGGCTCCGCATGCTAAGTAGGTGGGCTAGGCGATTGTGCGCCAGTCGAGCCCTGAATCTTGATCGGCCAGTTGCAGCCAGTCCGGGTCGCACCCAAGGGTGTCGACAAAACATTGCCGGGCCAGCTGCGGCAGGTTGTTCTTGCTGCTGAGGTGTGCCAGTACAAGGTGTTGCAGATCTTGCCAGCCCAACTCGGCCACCAGGCTTGCAGCCTGATGGTTGTTCAAATGTCCTTCCTGGCCCCCTACCCGCTGCTTGAGAAAAGCAGGGTAGTGACCACGGGCAAGCAGGTCGCGGCAATGGTTTGCCTCGATCATCAGTGCATCCAGGTTGCGGTAGCTGTCCAGCACACCCGCGCAGTACGAGCCCAGGTCGGTCAGCAAGCCAAACCGCCGCTTGCCGTCACTGAACACGTATTGGGTGGGTTCCTGAGCATCATGGGCCACAAGGGTCACACTGATAGTCAACGCCCCGACTTGCAATGTCTGGCCACCGGCAACGTATCCGGCCGGCTCCAGGGGCTTGCGCATCCCGCGATGAGTGCCACGACTCATGTACACCGGCAAATTGTAGCGCCGAGACAGCAAACCCACGCCATGCACGTGGTCGGCATGTTCGTGGGTTACCAGAATCGCGCTCAGCTGGTGCGGGCTAACGCCCAACCTGGCCAGGCGACGCTCGGTTTCTCGCAAGGAGAAACCGCAATCGACCAGTACATAAGTCTTATCGCTGGTTATCAGCGTGCCATTCCCTTGGCTACCACTGCCGAGAACGGCAAAGCGCATGGAATCAGCCCAGGTTGTCTTGGATGACGCTCAACACTTTGCGCGCCACTTCTGGCGAGGCAACGGTGTTGATGTTTTCTTCGACAGTCACTTGCACGCTGTCACCGACCTTGCTCAGGCGTACCTGATAGCGCTGGGCGCGGGCTTCAACTTCTTCCTTGTCCGGTTTGCTGCCGAAGAGACCGGAGAAGAAACCAGGTTTCTCGTCCTTCTTCTCGGCTTTTTCGGCGAGGTTGATGTAGTACAGGCCCAAGGTACGGTTGATGTCTTCAACGCGCCATTCGCCTTGTTCAAGCGCACGACCCACACTGGACCAGGCACGATCGAGGTCTTCGGTCAGCGTCAGTACCGGGTTGCCGCTGCCGTCTTCGTTCAGACTGACGCGCGCCGGGGTGTCGAAATCACGCGCTGCGAGCAGCGAAACCGAACCGCCCTTCTCGGCATCACGGTTCATGCTGATCAGCATTTCATCAACCAGGGCTGCATCCAGACCGGTGTTGACCGAGCGGGCGGCGAAGTCGACGTTGGCAGTGCTGCCTGCAGGACGGTTGGCACTGACGACATAGATTTCACTGGTGTTGCGCTGAACACCCGGTTCGATGCGAACCCGCAGGCGGGTCTCGCTGTCGGCGGCCAGGCCGCTGCTGCCAACGTGACGGGCCATCGGAGCCGAAAGCTCGTCAGCACGCTGCCAGGTCGTTGTGAACTCCCCGGTTTGCGGGCGCTGTTCATCAATGCTGAAACCGTTGTCCTGGAAGAACTGCATTGCCACCGGCCAGACTTCTGACGGGGAGCGTTGCGCCATCACCCAACGGCTGTCGCCGCTTTTTTGAAGGCTGAAGTCACTGGCATTGGCGGCCACAGCCAATGGTTGTGGACGCGGCACCTCAAACTCGCCCTTGACGTTGTCGTCAGGCACGTTGCTCGGGATCGGCAACAGCGGTACTAGGCGTTTGTCAGTATGGACACCTGGTGGCAACTGCATGGGAGGGGTTTGACGCGCTTCCAGGTAATCGCTGCCACGGTCACGGAAATACCCATCTTGACCCCACAGCCAACCGCAACCGCTGGTGCTGGAAATAATCACGGCTAGTGCGGAAAGTCCGGCCAATCGCTTCATGCGTAGTGCTTCCTCAATTAAACCAAGACACCGGACTGGCGCATTGCCTGACGCAGTGGTTCGTGGCAAGGCTCGCTGAGCCAGGTGAGAGGCAGACGGATACCGTCCGACATCAAGCCCATCTCATGCAGCGCCCATTTCACGGGGATAGGGTTGGATTCGATAAACAGGGTTTTATTGAGCGGCATCAGCTTTTCGTGAAGCGCGCGGGCAGTGACGGCATCGCCACGCATCGCAGCGGCGCACAGGTCGCTCATGTCTCGCGGGGCAACGTTGGCGGTCACCGAGATATTGCCTTTGCCGCCGAGCAGGATCAGCTCGACTGCAGTCGCGTCGTCACCGGAGTACACCAGGAAGTCACTGCTGACACCTGACAGGATGGCCGGTACGCGGGACAGGTCGCCGGTGGCTTCCTTGATGCCGATGATGTTCGGCACAGTCGACAGGCGCACAACGGTTGCCGGCAGCATGTCGCAGGCAGTACGGCCCGGGACGTTGTAAAGGATCTGCGGGATATCGACCGCTTCGGCGATGGCCTTGAAGTGCTGATACAAGCCTTCCTGGGTCGGCTTGTTGTAATACGGAGTCACCAGCAGACATGCATCGGCGCCAGCGGCCTTCGCATTGGTGGTCAGCTCGATCGCTTCACGCGTCGAGTTGGCGCCCGTACCGGCGATCACCGGGATACGCCCTGCAACCTGTTTGACAACGTGACGAATCACTTCGATGTGTTCGTTCACATCCAGAGTTGCCGATTCACCTGTGGTGCCAACGGCAACAATGGCGTTGGTGCCCTCTTGCAGGTGAAAGTCCACCAGTTTGCTCAGAGCGTCCCAATCAAGACGACCTTGTGCATCCATGGGTGTGACCAGTGCCACCATACTGCCCGCAATCATGCAACCGCTCCTGCCGGAAAAAGAGAGCCGTAATGGTACTGGCGCCATGACCCTTGCACAAGCAACAGCGCGCCCGATGAGCATTCCCCTTAGCGTTGCTTTTCGCTACCCTTCAGCCTTTGATTGGTACTGATGTGCGCGCAAGTCTGTTTCACAGGCCTTCAGCAAGCGCCCAAAGCCCCGCCCAAACGCCGCCAAGCGCGGTTTGCAGAGCCTGCAAACCGCCTGTAACGCTGTATTGGCGGGTCTCTGGCGCTGACGTGTTGCCTGATATTCAACTCGCTCGCTATCGACCGTACTGACCGCTCATCGTTTTAGGAAGGCTGCATGTCCACCCCCACAGTCCGCGAACAATTCCTTGTCATCAGTGCCCTTGGCGCCAACCCAATGGAGCTGACTAACGTCCTGTGTCGCGCCAGCCATGAAAATCGCTGCGCCGTCGTAACTTCGCGCCTGACTCGCCACGGCGAATGCAGTGCGCTGATCCTGGAAATAACAGGCAGCTGGGACGCCCTGGCGCGCCTTGAAGCCGGCTTGCCCACCCTCGCCAAAAAACATGCCTTCAGTGTGAATGTCGTGCGCAGTGCCGCCCTCGAAACCCGCCCGCAAGCACTGCCCTATGTAGCCTATGTGAGCTCGGCCTACCGCTCGGACATCATCAACGAGCTGTGCCAGTTCTTCATGGACCACAACGTAGAGCTGGAAAACCTGACATGCGACACCTATCAGGCCCCACAAACCGGCGGCACCATGCTTAATGCCACGTTCACCGTGACCTTGCCGGCCGGCATACAAATCAGCTGGCTGCGCGATCAGTTCCTGGACTTCGCCGATGCGCTGAACCTGGATGCCCTGATCGAACCGTGGCGCCCACAGAACCCGATGTAAGGAAACCGACTCAATGGCCGTTGCAATTGACCAACCCGTAGACGACTTCCAGATCCCGGCTACCAGCGAGCAAACCGTCACGTTGTCGGGACTCAAAGGCAAGCAGGTGGTGATTTACTTCTACCCAAAGGACAGCACCCCGGGCTGTACCACTGAAGGCCAGGGTTTTCGCGACCATTACGCTGAGTTTCAGGCGGCCAACACCGAAGTATTTGGTGTGTCCCGCGACAGCCTCAAGTCCCATGAGAACTTCAAGGCCAAGCAAGGTTTTCCGTTTGAGTTGCTGAGCGACAAGGACGAGGCCCTGTGTCAGCTGTTTGATGTGATCAAGCTGAAAAAGCTCTACGGCAAGGAGTACATGGGCGTTGATCGCAGCACATTCCTGATCGACAAGGACGGCGTGCTGCGTCAGGAGTGGCGCGGCGTAAAAGTACCGGGCCATGTCGAGGCGGTGCTGGAACAGGCCAAGGCGCTGAATCAGCGCTGAAGTCCCAACAGCTGTGTAGCCGCTGCCGAAGGCTGCGATAAGGCCCGAAGGGTCTTCAAAACAGGGTAGCTACGCCACCCAGCGCAGCCTGCGGCAGCGGCTACAGGAAAACGGCAACTGTGGGAGCGAGCAGGCTCGCTCCCACAATAGGGCCTGACCTACAACAGAGTATCTACAGGATTTGCTGTTACTGACGCACCAGCCGCACATTCTGGAACTCGACTGCTTCGGTGCTGCGGTACGGGTTGATATCCAGCCCGCCACGGCGCACGTAGCGCGCATACACGGTCAGCGTCTCGGGCTTGAGTAAACGCTGCAAGTCGAGAAAGATCCGCTCCACACATTGCTCGTGAAAATCCGAATGCTGGCGAAAGCTCACCAGGTACGCCAGCAAACTGGCGTGATCCAGCGCTGCGCCACGGTACTCCACCACTACCGTGCCCCAGTCAGGCTGGCTGGTAACCGGGCAGTTGGATTTGAGCAAGTGGCTGTAGACGCTCTCTTCAACAATCTGTGAGTCATCGCACTTGAGCAATTCAGGACGCGGCTGCTCGTAATCGCTGACCGTGATTTCCAGGTCATCAATGCATACGCCTGGCAAAACGCCTACGCCATCAGCCTGAACATCATTCAGGCTGCGCACACGCACGCTCACAGGTTTACCGGATGCTGCTGACAAATCCGCCTGCAATGTCGCTTCAAGGCTTGGTGTATCCGCAAAAACGCTCTGATTCAACGAGTTCAAGTACAACTTGAAGGACTTGGACTCGACGATATTCGGCGAATCGGCGGCAAAGCAGAACTCGCCAATGGCTACAACCGGCTTGCCCGATGGCAACAGCCACGACAGTTCGAAGCAGGTCCAGAAATCCACGCCGACATAAGGCAGGGTTTCGGCGCTCAGTCCCAGCTCGGCCCATTTCGCCGCACGCGGGATAGGGAACAGCAAGGACGGGGTGTAGGTGCTGATGTATTCACTGGACTTGCCCAGCGGGGAATGTTCGGCGGCGGGATGCATGACAAAAACCTGGCTAGAAAAACCCGGTAATTCTATCGGGTTTGAGCCAGGCTTTCAGCGTTCACTGACGATCAGAACGTTTTAAGGCGCAACGTTGACCTTGCCGACCATGCCCGCCTGGTAGTGACCGGGCACGTTACAGGCGAATTCCAGGTTGTCGGCCCGGGCGAAGGTCCAGGTCAGTTCAGCGGTTTTACCCGGCTCGACCAGCACACTGTTGGGGTCATCATGCTTCATGCCGGGCATGTCCATCGAGCCGTGGCCCATGGATGAGTGATCCATGCCCCCTCGCCCCATACCCGTTGGAGTGAGCATGCCGCTTTGCTGCATCTGGAGCATTTCCTTCTGATGCGCCGCGTGCATCGCCGCATCACCCAGATTGAACTCATGCAGTAACTGCCCTTTGTTGACCAGTACAAAACGAACGGTCTCACCGGCTTTCACGTCCAGGGATGTGGGCGCGAACGCGATATCGGTCATGTTGATCTCAACCGTGCGGGTAGCACTGGCGGCAGGCGCTGGCTGGCCAAACTCAGCGTGACCTGCAGGCGATGCCATGACTGGCAAGCTCAGGGCCAACAAACAGCCCGCGAGCGACAAACGGTTACGTACAGTCATACTTACTCCCAGAAACTATAGGTGAGGCTTACCGCCACTTTAATATCCCGGTACTGGCATTCAACTGTCCGTAAGATTACAAATTTGTCAGCTTGAACCTACATAACGAGCACCAAGGTATAAGTCTGAGGTTAATTTTTACGATGAGTCGACCATGAAACTGCTGATTGTCGAAGACCAGGTCAAAACCGGACAGTACTTGCGCCAGGGCTTGAGCGAGGCCGGGTTTACCACCGAACTGGCCGCCGACGGCATTACCGGACAACACCTGGCATTGACCGGCGATTACTCGCTGCTGATTCTCGATGTCATGCTGCCGGGCCGCGATGGCTGGCAGATCCTGCAAGCAGTGCGCAGTGCCGGCCTGACCTTGCCAGTTTTATTTTTGACCGCACGGGATGCTGTCGACGACCGCGTTCACGGACTGGAGCTTGGGGCTGACGACTACCTGGTCAAGCCGTTTGCATTTTCCGAATTGCTGGCACGGGTGCGCAGCCTGTTGCGCCGCGGCAGTAACGCTCCCCAGGAGACCAGCCTGCAGCTGGCCGACTTGCGCCTGGACCTTATCCGCCGTCGCGCAGAGCGCAACAGCCAGCGCATAGACCTGACCGCCAAGGAGTTCTCCCTGCTGGAGTTGCTGTTGCGTCGCCAGGGCGAAGTCCTGCCTAAATCCCTGATCGCTTCACAGGTGTGGGACATGAACTTTGACAGCGACACCAACGTCATCGAAGTCGCGATTCGCCGCCTGCGCCTGAAAATCGACGACACCCATGAGCAAAAGCTGATCCATACCGTACGGGGCATGGGCTACGTACTCGAAGAGCGCAGCAGTTGATGCGCAACCTGTCACTGAGCAGCCGCCTGGCGCTGTTATTTGCTGGCTGTACCGCGGTGGTGTCGCTGTTTGCCGGGGTGCTGTTCGGACGGGCCAGTGAAGTGCACTTCGTTGAACTTGATCAGCAACTGATGGAAAGCCGCCTGGCGGTCCTGCGCAGTACACTGCAAGGGGCGGACACCCTGGAACGCTTCACCCAGCGCCTGCCGGCACTGCTGCAGGACCTGGCCCACCAGCCGGACCTTGCAGTGAGGGTTCGCGGTCAAGACGGGCACCTGTGGTTTGACAGCTCACCGCGCCTGCCGCTGGAACTTGCGACCCAGCCCGGGTTGGGCAGCCTGCAAATTAATGGCACCGATTACCGTGTGCTGGTGCCACAAAACGACACCCCAAACACTCCACATCTGACGCTGCTACTGGACATCACTCACCACCAGCACTTTCTTCAACGCATGCAGCGCCTGATCTGGATGACCGTCGGCCTCTCAGCGCTGGCCACGGCAATTCTCGGTGCGTGGGCGGCCCGTAGCGGCTTGCGCCCCTTGCGCCGCATGAGTGCGATTGCAGCCAGCGTTTCGGCCGACTCACTTAACGCTCGCCTGCCCCAGGAGCAGATGCCGGCTGAGCTGGCAGACCTGGCAATAGCTTTCAACGCCATGCTGGAGCGTCTGGACGGTTCATTTCAACGATTGTCGGCGTTCTCCGCCGATATTGCGCATGAGTTGCGCACACCACTGTCCAACTTGCTGACCCACACCCAAGTCACCCTCACCCGCCCAAGAAACATTGAAGAGTATCGCGAGGCACTGCACAGCAACCTTGAGGAGCTGCAATGGATGGCGCAGTTGGTCAACGACATGTTGTACCTGGCCAAGGCCGATCATGGCTTGCTCACACCCCGCCGCGAACCGTTGGACCTTGGCAATGAAGTGGATGCGTTGCTGGAGTTTTACGCACTATTGGCAGAAGACTCTCAGATCGAACTGACCCGCCAGGGCAACGCGCACATTGCAGGCGACCGCAGCATGTTGCGGCGCGCCCTGTCCAACCTGCTGGACAACGCACTGCGCTATACGCCGGGAGGCGGTGCGATCAAGGTACTGATTGAGGCTGTGCCCAGCAGTGTGCGCATCAGCATTGAGAACACTGGGCCGGGGATTCCTGCAGAACTGCTGCCGCGTTTGTTTGACCGGTTTTATCGGGCAGACCCTGCCCGCCGTGAAGGCAGTAGCGAGCATGCAGGGTTGGGACTGGCGATCACCCAATCGATCATTCGCGCCCACGGCGGGCAGATCAGGTGTGAGTCGCAGGAAGGGATGACGCGGTTTGTGATTGAGTTGCCTGTCTGACCGGTTTACTTAACTGTGGGAGCGGGCTTGCTCGCGATGGCATCGACGCGGTGTGACTTAAACACCGCGCAGCTTGCATCGCGAGCAAGCCCGCTCCCACCTGTCAGGAATAGCGCAAAGCATGGGCCGGCTGGATTTTGGCCGCCCGGTACGCAGGATACAGCGTCGCCAGAAAGCTCAACACAAAGCCCGCACCACAGATCAGCGCGACATCGCCGCCTTGCAACTCAGACGGCAGGTTACTGACGAAGTACACGTCGGAACTGAAGATATGCTGCCCGGAAACCCGCTCCATCCAGCCCACCAGTTCGCTGACATTCAACGCTGCTATCACCCCAAGCACTCCGCCGATCAAGGTTCCGACGATACCGATCACCGTGCCCTGCACCATGAAAATGGCCATGATCTGACGCGGTGTAGCACCGATGGTGCGCAGGATCGCGATGTCCGCGCCCTTGTCGTTCACCACCATGATCAGCGTGGCAATGATGTTGAACGCAGCAACGGCAACGATCATCAGCAGCAACAGGCCGATCATGGTTTTTTCCATTTTCATGGCACTGAACAGACTGCCCTGGGTATGGGTCCAGTCATCTGCCTTGTAAGCGGCCCCCAAGCCCCCAGCGACTTGCTGTGATACCTGCGGTGCCGCGTACAAGTCCTTGACCGCCAGGCGCACGCTTTGCACCTGATTGGGCTCCCAATGCTGGATGGCTGCAGCATCTGCCATATGGATCAAGCCCATGGTGCCATCCAGCTCGGCCCCTACCTTGAAGATGCCCACCACATTCAAGCGCTGCAAACGCGGGGTAATCCCGCCTGGCGCGGTACTGGCTTCAGGCACGATCAAGGTGATTTTGTCGCCCACAGTCAGGCGAAAACGCCGAGCAGTGAGGTCGCCCAGCACCACGCCAAACTCACCAGGCTTCAGGTCTTCAAGACTGCCCTGCGCAATATGCTGGGTCACGATCGAGACCTTGCCTTCCTGCGCCGGGTCGATGCCGCTGATCTGGATCGGCTGCATCGAACCCTTAAAGGACAGCATGCCGTCTAATTCGGTAAAAGGTACGGCCGCCGTGACCTCGGGGTTCTTCATCGCGGCATCGGCCACCGGGCGCCAGTCATCAATCGGCTTTACGCCAACGATGGTCGCGTGCGGCACCATGCCAAGGATGCGGTTACTCATTTCGCGCTGAAAACCGTTCATCACCGATAACACCACGATCATCGCCAGCACGCCCAGGGCGAGGCCGATCATCGAAGTCATGGAGATAAACGAAACAAAACGATTGCGGCGCTTGGCGCGGGTATAGCGCGTGCCGATAAAAATCGATAACGGTCTGAACATTCGCGGGCACCGTATAAAAATTGAATACCCGACGCCCGCTTGCAGGCGTCGGGTTCTGGCCGATCAGATCGGGGTCAGACGACCGTCCTGCAGGTGCAACACGCGGTCCATCTGGCGGGCCAGATTCATGTCGTGAGTCACCACCAGGAACGCAGTGCGCATCGAAGTGCTGAGTTCCAGCATCAGGTCCTGGATACCCTGGGCGGTGTGGGAGTCGAGGTTGCCCGTAGGCTCATCGAGCATCACCAGTCCCGGCTTGTTGACCAGTGCGCGGGCAATCGCCACACGCTGACGCTCGCCACCCGACAGTTCCGATGGCTTGTGCTCCAGTCGATGACCCAGGCCAACACGGGTCAACAGTGCTGTCGCACGTTCGCGCGCCTCGGGGATCGCCGTCTTGCCGATCAACAATGGCATGCAGACGTTTTCCAGAGCGGTGAACTCAGGCAGCAAGTGGTGGAACTGATAAACGAAACCCAGCGAACGATTTCGCAACAGGCCTCGGGCCTTTTCGCCCAGCGCCGACAGCTCTTCACCTGCCAGCCAGACGCTGCCGGTGGTCGGGGTATCGAGGCCGCCGAGCATATTGAGCAACGTACTTTTGCCCGAGCCCGAGGTGCCGACAATCGCTACACGCTCACCGGGGTGCAGCTCAAGCTGCAGGCCCGACAGTACAACCACCGACTCAGGGCCTTCCTCGTAGGACTTGCCCAGGTCGCGGCAACTCAACACTGCTTGTTCTTTCATGCCCAACTCACTCATAACGAAGCGCCTGCGCAGGCTGGGTGCGCGCAGCACGCCAGGCCGGGTACAAGGTCGCGAGGAAACTCAGAACCAATGCCGCACCGCACACCATCAACACGTCCTGCGCCTGCAATTGCGACGGCAGGTAGTCGATGAAATACACGTCGGCATTGAGAAACTTGTGCCCGATCAGGCCTTCGAGCGCGGAGATTGCCGCACTGACGTTGAGCGCCGCAAGCATGCCGACCACCGCACCGATCGCGGTTCCGACCACACCGATCACAGTGCCTTGCACCATAAAGGTGGCCATGATCGTGCCCGGTGTCGCACCCAGGGTGCGCAGGATCGCGATATCGCCCTTCTTGTCATTGACCACCATCACCAGCGTGGAAATGATGTTGAAGGCGGCCACGGCCACGATCAGCAACAGCAGCAGGCCGATCATGGCTTTTTCCATGCGGATGGCCTGGTACAGATTGCCGTGGGTACGGGTCCAGTCACGGGCGTAATACTGACTTTCGCCCAGCTGCTGGGCGATTTCCCACGCGGTGCGTGGCGCCTCGAACAGGTCATCGAACTTCAACCGCAGCCCTTGCACCTGATCGGGCTTCCAGCGTTGCAAGCGTGCCAGATCCTGCAAATTGGTGATGCCAAGGTAGCCGTCGATCTCACCGGCGCCGACATGAAAAATGCCCTGCACGGTGAATCGCTTCATCCGCGGGAACATGCCAGCCGGGGTCACGGTGACTTCCGGCGCGACAAAGGTCAGCTTGTCGCCAATGGCCACACCGAGCTTTTTCGCGGCCTTGTCGCCGATGATGATGCCAAAGCTGCCGGGGGTCAGCGAATCGAGCTGCCCCTGCTGCATGAACTGATCAATGATCGAGACATTGTGCTCCTGCGCCGGATCGATGGCATTGAGCAGTACCTTCTGCACATTGCCGTCGTTGGTCAGCAGCCCCTGCATCTGGGTGAAAGGCGCCACGGCCTCCACTTTCGGGTTTTGCTTGACCCTGGCGGCCAGGCTTTGCCAGTCGCTGATCGGTTGATCGCCGACGATAGTCGCGTGGGGCACCATGCCCAGCACGCGGGTGCGCATCTCATGATCGAAGCCGTTCATCACCGACAACACCACAATCATCACGACCACGCCGAGGGCGAGTCCGATCATTGAAGTCAGAGAAATGAACGACACAAAATGATTGCGGCGCTTTGCACGGGTATAACGCGTGCCGATAAATAAAGAGAGAGGTCTGAACATGTCGGGGCTTGTTCGAGGGAAAAGAAGACGTCCTTGTGGCGGGGCCTGATAAGCAGCTTTACACTCAGACCACAGCCGCCATCACGGGTTCGCCATGTCGACATTAAATGACGCAGATCGCCGCGAATACTACCGTATCGAGGATATGATCGCACTGGAAATAACCCCGCTGTCAGCCCTCGAAGCTGCGAGCAGCGAAGTGTTGCAGGATGCGTCGCCATTGTTCAATTTGCTCAGTGAATTGCACCTGAGCGAATTCGAGTCCCAACACCTGCTGCGCCAGATCAGCGAACGTGACCGTACACTTTCCAGCTACCTTAAAACCCTGAACAAACGTGTCGAACTGCTCAGCCAGATTGTCGCGCAAACCGTAATGGGCAAGATCGGCGAACTGCAGCCGGTCAAACTGTCCGAAGGTGATATCGAGTTTCATCATCCGCTGGCCTGCCCGGCGGGCAATCACCTTTCGATCAAGCTGGTTCTGATGCCGCAAGCCCTGGGCTTGCTGCTGCGAGCCCGCGTCATCGATTGCCGGGCACAGGGTGACCGCTACACAATCATCGCCGAATTTGAATCCATCACCGATACCCAGCGCCAGCTTCTGGCGCGCTATATTTTGCAAAAACAGGCTCAGGCACGGCGCCTGGCCCGCGAACAAAACGAATCTGCGGCCGAATAAGCACCGGGCCGTGAGCACTCTTTACAAGGAGCAATTGTGACTCTGATTTATGGCCATCGCGGCGCCAAGGGCGAAGCACCGGAAAACACTCTTGCCAGCTTTGAGCAATGCCTCAAGCATGGTGTCCGTCGCTGTGAACTCGACCTGCACTTGTCCAAAGATGGCGAGTTGATGGTTATCCACGACCCCACTCTAAAGCGCACCACCGACCGGCGCGGCAAGGTGATCGAACACACTGCCGCCGACCTCGCGACCTATGACGCACGCAAGGGCGGCCCGGGCTGGATGCACCCGTGCCCGATCCCGCGTCTTGAAGAGCTGTTTGAAAAATGCGACTTCGAACACTGGCAACTGGAAGTCAAAAGCGCCTCACGCACCCGCGCAGCAACTACCGTGCTGGCGATTCGTGAAATGGCGGTACGTCACGGCCTCATGGACAAAGTTACCGTCACATCAAGCTCGCGGGAAGTTCTCAAGGCCGCTCTGGAATTGACCCCGGACCTGTCACGCGGACTGGTAGCCGAATACGCATGGCTCGACCCGATCAAGGTCGCCCAGAGTTATGGCTGCGAGATATTGGCGCTCAACTGGACACTCTGTACGCCTGAACGCCTTGAGAAGGCGCAGCGCCAGGGTTTGCATGTGTCGGTGTGGACAGTCAACGAACCTGCGCTGATGCGCAGGCTCGCCGACTTCGGCGTAGATAGCCTGATTACAGACTTTCCCGGTTTGGCCACTGCCACCCTTGGGAATGGCTGAAATCGGTCTCCCCGGCCGGCTCAGGCCACCGGCCGGAGCCGCTTAAAAAAGCCGGTTGAGGCCATCATAAGCAGCTACCCGATAGGCTTCGGCCATGGTCGGGTAGTTGAACGTGGTGTTCACAAAGTACTTAAGGGTGTTGAGTTCACCCGGCTGGTTCATGATCGCCTGACCGATATGCACGATCTCTGAAGCCTGGTAGCCGAAGCAGTGAACACCCAGTACTTCCAGGGTTTCACGGTGGAACAGGATTTTCAGCATGCCCTGAGGCTCACCGGCAATCTGTGCCCGCGCCATGCTCTTGAAGAAAGCCTTGCCCACTTCGTACGGCACCTTGGCCTGGGTCAGCTCCTGCTCGTTCTTGCCGATCGAGCTGATCTCCGGAATGGTGTAAATCCCGGTGGGTACATCATTGACAAAACGCCAGCTGCCGTTATCCACGATGCTACCCGCAGCCGAACGACCCTGGTCGTGCGCAGCACTGGCCAGGCTTGGCCAGCCGATCACATCGCCCGCAGCAAAAATGTTGGGCACGGTGGTGCGGTAGTTCTCATCAACCGTGATCTGGCCACGGCCGTTGGCCTTGATGCCAATGTTTTCCAACCCCAGCTGATCGGTGTTGCCGGTACGGCCGTTACACCAGAGCAAGGCATCGGCCTTGATCTTCTTGCCCGACTTGAGGTGCAGGATCACGCCGTTTTCAACGCCTTCAACCCGCTCGTACTCTTCGTTGTGGCGCACGGTGATGTTGTTGTTGCTGAAGTGGTAGCTCAACGCCTGGGAGATCTCGGAGTCGAGGAAGCTCAGCAGTTGTTCGCGGTTATCCACCAACTCGACCAACACACCCAGACCACTGAAAATCGACGCGTATTCACAACCGATCACGCCGGCACCGTAAACAATCAGCTTACGCGGGGTGTGGCCCAGGCTGAGGATGGTGTCGCTATCGTAGATACGGGAGTGGCTAAAATCGATATCGGCCGGGCGATAAGGACGCGAGCCGGTGGCAACGATGACTTGCTTGGCCATCAGGGTTTCTACTACGCCGTTGGCGCAGACCACTTCGATGGTTTGCTCGTCGGTAAAGCTGCCGGTGCCGAAGAACAGGTCTACGCGATTGCGGGCGTAGTAGCCGGTGCGCGAGGCGACCTGCTTGGAGATGACTTTTTCTGCGCTTTTCAGTACGTCCGGAAACGAGAACCAGCGCGGCTCGCCAATGGCCCGAAACATCGGATTGGTATTGAACTGCATGATCTGGCGAACCGAGTGACGCAGGGCTTTGGACGGGATAGTGCCCAAGTGCGTGCAGTTGCCGCCGACCTGACGTCGGCTATCGACCATCGCTACCTTGCGCCCTGCTTTTGCGGCGTTCATTGCCGCACCTTCTCCTGCCGGGCCGGAACCCAGTACCACTACGTCGTAGTTGTAGACAGCCATGCGTACTCCTCAGAACAGGCCGTGGCACCCCTATGGGCACCTGCGGCTAAATCATGTCGCGGCCAGCGCCATGAAGGATCAAAACGTGGGGCACAGTCTATAGAAGCCTGAACGCCGCGAACATTAACCCTTGGTCTGGTCGTTGCCTATTTTTGCATTCACTACATCGATTTGCGCAGGGTGACTAACGGCTACGGGTCGGGCAAAACCGCATTAATCGTAAAACTGGCATAACCTCTATCAACCCACCGATCAGAGCCCATCCATCATGCGCCAGATGTTGATCGTACTTTTACTGATGTACAGCGCCAGCAGCCTGGCAGACCAGGCTGAACGATTGAAAGAAGCTAATTTCCCCACCCAATGGCGAGATGACTCGCAGGTGATGGAGCGTAAAGGCCAGATCGTACTGACCTATCTGTGGGCCGACATTTACGCCGCCGCGCTGTTCACTAAACCCGACACAAGCCCGCAACAGGCCTTCAACGAACAGCGCGACTTGCGCCTTGAGCTGTTCTATTTACGCGATCTGGATCACAGCGATATCACCCAGGCATCCTCCACTATCCTCGAGCGCCAACACCCCGCCGCCACCCTGGCCAGCCTCGATGCCGGGCTAAAAAAACTGCAGGCCAGCTTTGGCAATATCAAGCGCGGCGATCGCTATGCCCTGGACTACAACCCCCGCCGTGGACTTAACGTCGAACGTAATGGCGCCGTTATTTTCAACAGCCAAAACCATGAACTGGCCAAAGCCTATCTGGGAATCTGGCTCGCACCCGAAGGTTTGCCCGACAACCTTCGCCTCGCTTTACTGGCGCAACAGCCCTAGCCCGCTCGTGTAGCGACGACAAATGTTGCCTACATATTTTGATACACATATGGTTACAAAACTGTTTTGCACAATGGCGTACGCCTTGAACTTGCAGTGAGGACGAGTAAAAACACGGATTGCGCATAAAAACAGATAAAAGCGGGTGATTTCAGATGGCCTCCAGTACGGGCAAAGGCAAGGCGATTTTTCGCGTTGTCAGCGGTAACTTCCTAGAGATGTTCGACTTCATGGTCTTTGGCTTTTACGCCACGGCCATTGCCAAAACCTTCTTTCCAAGCGATAGCGCTTTTGCCTCACTGATGCTCGCCCTGGCGACTTTCGGTGCCGGCTTCCTGATGCGCCCACTGGGTGCGATTTTCCTCGGCGCCTACATCGACCGTCATGGCCGCCGCAAAGGGCTGATCATTACCCTCGCACTCATGGCCATGGGCACCGTGCTGATTGCCTGCGTGCCGGGCTACGCCACCCTAGGTGTGGCGGCTCCTCTGCTGGTATTGCTCGGTCGCTTGCTTCAAGGCTTTTCGGCTGGCGTGGAACTGGGCGGGGTGTCGGTGTACCTGGCTGAAATCGCCACTCCAGGGCGCAAAGGCTTCTTCGTCAGCTGGCAATCTGCAAGCCAGCAGGCTGCGGTGGTATTTGCCGGCTTGCTCGGGGTTGGCCTAAACCACTGGCTGAGCCCCGAAGAAATGGGTGAATGGGGCTGGCGCATCCCGTTCCTGCTGGGGTGCATGATCGTCCCGGTGATCTTTGTCATCCGACGCTCAATGGAAGAAACCCCCGAGTTCGAAGCCCGCAAACATCACCCTACCCTGGGGGAAATCATGCGCTCGGTCAGGCTGAATTTTGGCTTGGTACTGGGCGGTATGGCACTGGTGGTCATGACGACCGTGTCGTTCTATCTGATCACCGCCTACACCCCGACATTCGGCAAGGCAGAGCTGCACCTCACCGACCTTGAAGCCTTGCTGGTGACGGTGTGCATTGGCCTGTCGAACTTCTTCTGGCTGCCGGTCATGGGCGCGCTGTCAGACAAGATTGGGCGCAAGCCGCTGCTGCTGGGCGCAACCATCCTTGCGATCCTGACGGCCTATCCTGCACTGTCATGGCTGGTGGCCAACCCAAGCTTTAGCCACCTGCTGATTGTAGAGCTGTGGTTGTCCTTCCTGTATGGCTCGTACAACGGTGCAATGGTGGTTGCCCTGACCGAAATCATGCCGATTGAAGTGCGCACCACCGGGTTTTCACTGGCTTACAGCCTGGCGACTGCGACCTTCGGCGGCTTTACCCCGGCGGCCTGCACCTACCTGATCCACGTACTGGACAACAAGGCCGCTCCCGGCCTGTGGCTGACCGGTGCGGCAGTGCTGGGGTTGATTGCAACCGTGGTGCTGTTCCGTGGCAATCAGCACCAGTTGCGTACGGCGCAATCGGCAATACCGAGTAACGCCTGACACAAAAGCCGTAGCAGCTGCCGAAGGAACGAGGCTGCGTCCGGCGGCGAAGCCGTCGTAAACCCTGAGTACCAGTAGTAACTGGCACACCGCGGTTTACGATCTTGCGACGGCTTTGCCGCCGGACGCAGCCTCGCTCCGCTCCTCAGCTGCTACGGGACGTGAATATTCCCGCAAACAAAAACGCCCCGAACCAGTCGGGGCGTTTTCAATTGCGGCGCTTGCTTAGCGTGGGAACGCTGGCGGGTTAACCCCGGCCATATCTTCCATCACGCGTACTACCTGGCAGCTGTAACCGAATTCGTTGTCGTACCAAACGTACAGCACAACGCGGTTGTCATTGCAGATAGTGGCTTCAGCATCCACAACACCAGCGTGACGCGAACCTACGAAGTCAGTGGAAACCACTTCCTGCGAGCTCACGTAGTCGATTTGCTTGTGCAGATCGGAGTGCAACGCCATGTGGCGCAGGTACTCGTTCATTTCTTCACGGGTAGCCGGCTTCTCAAGGTTCAGATTGAGGATGGCCATCGACACGTTTGGCGTCGGAACGCGGATCGCGTTACCGGTCAGTTTGCCGGCCAGCTCAGGCAGGGCCTTGGCAGCAGCGGTAGCAGCACCGGTCTCGGTGATAACCATGTTCAGCGCAGCGCTGCGACCACGGCGATCGCCCTTGTGGAAGTTGTCGATCAGGTTCTGGTCGTTGGTGTACGAGTGAACCGTTTCAACGTGACCGTTGACGATGCCGAACTTGTCGTTGACAGCCTTGAGCACCGGCACGATGGCGTTGGTGGTGCAGGATGCCGCCGAAACGATCTTGTCGTCAGCAGTGATTTCGCCGTGGTTGATGCCGTGAACGATGTTCTTCAGCTTGCCCTTGCCCGGTGCGGTCAAGACAACGCGGTCGATACCTGGGCACTGCAAGTGCTGGCCCAGGCCATCTGCGTCACGCCATACACCGGTGTTGTCCACCAGCAGCGCGTTCTGAATGCCGTACTGGGTGTAATCCACCTCGGTAGGGTTCTTCGCGTAGATCACCTGGATCAGGTTGCCGTTGGCGGTGATGGTGTTGTTGGCTTCATCGACAACGATGGTGCCATCGAACGGGCCATGTACCGAGTCACGACGCAGCAGGCTTGCACGCTTGACCAGATCGTTGTCGGCGCCTTTGCGCACAACGATGGCACGCAGACGCAGACCGTCGCCACCACCGGTTTTCTCGATCAGGATGCGTGCCAGCAGACGACCGATACGACCGAAGCCGTACAGAACAACGTCAGTGCCTTTGCGTGCAGAAGCGTTTTGCTGACCCACTACATCGGCCAACTCTTCGCGTACAAACTGCTCAGCCGTGCGGCCATTGCCTTCGGCCTTGAACTTGACGGCCAGCTTGCCCAGGTCTACCGAGGCAGCGCCGAGCTTGAGCTCGCTCATTGCCTTGAGCAGAGGGAAAGTTTCGTGCACGGACAATTCGATATCATCGGACTGACGATGGCGAGCAAAGCGGTGAGCTTTGAGAATCGCAATGACTGAACGGTTGATCAGGCTGCGGCCATAGATCGAGCTAACCACATTGTTATTGCGGTATAGCTGACCGATAAGCGGAATCATCGCTTCTGCGAGTGCTTCACGGTCGATCCATTCACCAAGACACTGGTCGGGCTTCTGAGTCACGGGAACCTTCCACATGTAGGGGCTGAAAAAAGGGGCTACATTATGCCGCTGCACCCATGCAGGGGCAATGCACGCCTGTCACACGCAGCTACTGAAACGATTAAGCACCCGTAAATATAGGCGAATATTTTTTTAACACTGGCCTTTTTATGGGTCTGCAGCCCTTGAGCTGCCCCTCTGGGCCCCCCATGTTCGATTACTCACGCTGATTTCAATGCTGTTAAAGACGGCAACTGACAGCCAGCCCCTAGGCCCGTTACAATTGCCGACTTTGTCGCAACGCTTGGAGCTCAACCTTCCGTGCCCGTCCTGCGTCTACCGAAACTCCCTGCTACGGCAGGTAAACAGCACTGGAGCAACTTGCCCGGTGCCGCCCTGAGCCTTGCAATTGCCGAGGCCGCCAGCGCCGCCAAGCGCTTCACCCTGCTCCTGACCGCCGACAGCCAAAGCGCCGAACGCCTTGAGCAAGAGCTGAGGTTTTTCGCGCCCCAGTTACCGGTGCTGCACTTTCCCGACTGGGAAACCCTGCCCTACGATCTGTTCTCGCCGCACCAGGACATCATCTCCCAGCGTATCGCCAGCCTGTACCGGCTACCGGAGCTGAGTCATGGCGTTTTGGTAGTGCCGATTACCACCGCCCTACATCGCCTTGCACCGACCAAATTTTTGCTCGGCAGCAGCCTGGTGCTGGATATCGGCCAGAAGCTGGACGTCGACCAGATGCGCACCCGGCTTGAGGCCAGTGGTTATCGCTGCGTTGACACCGTCTACGAGCATGGTGAGTTTGCGGTGCGCGGCGCCCTGATCGACCTGTTCCCGATGGGCAGCAAGCTGCCGTACCGGATCGACCTGTTCGACGACGAAATCGAGACCCTGCGCACCTTCGACCCGGAAAACCAGCGCTCGATCGACAAGGTCGAATCGGTAAGGCTGCTGCCCGCTCGCGAGTTCCCGTTACAAAAAGACGCCGTAACCCGCTTCAAGGCCCGCTTCCGGGAACGCTTTGATGTCGACTTCCGTCGGTGCCCGATCTTTCAGGATCTGACCAGCGGAATTACACCTGCAGGCATCGAGTACTACCTGCCGCTGTTTTTCGATGAAACCTCGACCCTGTTCGATTATCTGCCGGCCGACACCCAGGTGTTCTCGCTGCCAGGTATTGAACAGGCGGCCGAGAACTTCTGGTCTGACGTGCGCAATCGTTACGAAGAACGCCGCGTCGACCCCTCGCGCCCGCTGTTACCGCCAGCCGAGCTGTTTCTTCCGGTTGAAGACTGTTTCGCCCGCCTGAAAAGCTGGCCGCGCGTGGTCGCAAGCCAAGATGACGTAGATACCGGCAGCAGTCGTGAACGCTTCCCCGCACAACCGCTGCCCAACCTGGCAATTGAAGCCAAGGCCAATCAGCCACTGGCTGCCTTGTCCGGGTTTCTTGAGCAGTTTGATGGCCGTGTGCTGTTTACCGCCGAATCGGCCGGTCGCCGCGAAGTGCTCCTCGAGTTGCTTGAGCGCCTGAAACTGCGCCCAAAAACCGTCGATAGCTGGCCCGATTTCGTCGCCAGCAAACATCGCCTGGCAATCACCATTGCCCCGCTGGACGAAGGCCTGTTGCTGGACGACCCGGCACTGGCACTGATTGCCGAAAGCCCGTTGTTCGGCCAGCGGGTGATGCAGCGCAGGCGTCGTGAGAAACGCGCCGATGCCAACAACGATGCCGTCATCAAGAACCTCACCGAATTGCGCGAAGGCGCACCCGTTGTCCACATTGACCACGGTGTCGGTCGCTATCAGGGCCTGGCGACGCTGGAAGTCGACAATCAGGTGGCCGAATTCCTGACCCTTGAATACGCCGAGGGCGCCAAGCTTTATGTACCGGTGGCCAATCTGCATCTCATCGCCCGCTACACCGGCAGCGATGATGAACTGGCACCGCTGCACCGCCTTGGTTCGGAAACCTGGCAAAAGGCCAAGCGCAAAGCTGCCGAGCAAGTGCGTGATGTGGCCGCCGAACTGCTCGATATCTACGCTCGCCGCGCCGCCCGCGAAGGTCATGCATTTGCGGACCCGAAAGCCGATTACGCGACCTTCAGTGCCGGCTTCCCGTTTGAAGAAACCCCGGACCAGCAAACCACCATCGAAGCCGTGCGCGCCGACATGCTGTCGCCCAAGCCGATGGACCGCCTGGTGTGTGGCGACGTGGGCTTCGGCAAAACCGAAGTGGCCATGCGCGCAGCCTTCATTGCCGTGCATGGCGGTCGTCAGGTCGCAATTCTGGTCCCCACCACCCTGCTCGCCCAACAGCACTACAACAGCTTCCGCGACCGTTTTGCCGACTGGCCGGTAACCGTTGAGGTGATGAGCCGCTTCAAGTCGGCCAAAGAGATCAATGCCGCCGTGGCCGACCTGGCCGAAGGCAAGATCGACATCGTGATCGGCACCCACAAGTTGCTGCAAGACGACGTCAAAATCAAAAATCTTGGCCTGGTGATCATCGACGAAGAGCACCGCTTCGGGGTTCGCCAGAAAGAACAGCTCAAGGCCCTGCGCAGTGAAGTCGATATTCTGACCCTTACCGCAACGCCTATCCCGCGCACGTTGAACATGGCGGTGTCGGGCATGCGCGACCTGTCGATCATCGCCACGCCACCGGCACGCCGGTTGTCGGTGCGCACCTTCGTCATGGAGCAGAACAAAAGCACGGTTAAAGAGGCGTTGCTGCGTGAACTGCTGCGCGGCGGGCAGGTTTACTACCTGCACAACGATGTTAAAACCATCGAAAAATGCGCCGCAGACCTGGCCGAACTGGTACCGGAGGCGCGGATCGGCATCGGCCACGGGCAGATGCGCGAACGCGAACTCGAACAGGTGATGAGCGACTTCTATCACAAGCGATTCAACGTGCTGATCGCCTCGACCATTATCGAGACCGGCATCGACGTGCCGAGCGCCAACACCATCATCATCGAGCGCGCCGACAAATTCGGCCTGGCACAATTGCACCAGCTGCGCGGCCGCGTGGGGCGCAGTCACCACCAGGCTTACGCTTACTTGCTGACCCCCCCTCGCCAGCAAATCACAGGGGATGCGCAAAAACGTCTCGAAGCCATCGCCAACACCCAGGATCTGGGGGCAGGCTTTGTCCTGGCCACTAACGACCTCGAGATCCGTGGTGCAGGTGAGCTGCTGGGTGACGGCCAAAGCGGCCAGATCCAGGCCGTTGGGTTTACCCTGTACATGGAAATGCTCGAACGGGCGGTCAAGTCGATTCGCAAGGGCGAGCAACCGAACCTCGACCAACCGTTGGGTGGAGGTCCGGAAATCAACTTGCGGGTGCCCGCACTGATTCCCGAGGCGTATCTGCCAGATGTGCATACCCGCCTGATTCTCTACAAGCGCATTGCCTCGGCCACCGACGAAGAAGGCCTCAAGGACTTGCAAGTCGAGATGATCGACCGCTTTGGCCTGCTTCCCGAACCCACCAAAAACCTGGTACGCATCACCCTGCTCAAATTGCAGGCCGAGCAGTTGGGAATCAAAAAGGTCGATGCTGGCCCACAAGGCGGGCGAATTGAATTTGCTGCAGACACACCGGTTGATCCGATGGTGCTGATCAAACTGATCCAGGGCCAACCCAACCGCTACAAATTCGAAGGTGCAACCCTGTTCAAGTTCATGGTGCCAATGGAACGCCCGGAAGAACGCTTCAATAACATTGAGGCGCTGTTTGAGCGTCTGACGCCGAAGTCTTCCTAAATGAACTACCCATGACCCTGAGCCAGAAACCCCGGCTGACCAAGCCGCTCGCACCGACCTGGACCAGCCGCTTCAAAGAGCAAAGCCTTGAGCGTGGCCGCCGCTACGCGAAGGAAAACCGCGTCAGGATCGTCCAGATCGGCGACAGCATGATCACCGCCAGCTGCCAGGGCTCAGGCGAAAACACCTACCGTCAGACCATACACCTGCGTGAATCCGCCAAAGGCACATTGCTTTTGGTGGACGCCACCTGCACCTGTCCGGTACGCACCCATTGCAAGCACACCGCTGCCGTCTTACTGAAGATTGAAGAAACCTTGAACTACCCCGCCGCCGCTCAAGATGCCGAGCTTCTGGAAAAGCTCCAGGCCGTACTCGACTCACGTCGCCCCAACAACTTGCCAGAACTTCAAGTCGACGATGTAAAGCCGGTGCCACGCCTGTGGCTGGCCAGCGCCGAGTTCAGCGCCTTCGAGCCGCGCAACGGCAAGATGCAACGCTACATCCAGCACCGCGCCGCACTGTCGTTCAACTACCTGGACCAGTACGTCAGCGGGCAAAAAAACACCGACATCCTGCTGCGCCAGGAACAGCAGACCCTGCGGATCAAGCGCCATCCAGACCTGGAAAACCTCTATCGCGAGCAATTGCGCAGCCTTGGCTTCAAAATTGCCACCCGTCAGAGCAAAGCGCTGCCCGAAAGCGCGGGCGAGCTGTTTGAACTGGTCAACGACAGTGCCTGGCTGAATTTCACTCTTAACCAGATGCACGGCCTGCGCGAACAAGGCTGGGAGCTGCAGATCGATGAGGGATTCGGCTTTGACCTGACCCCGGTCGAAGACTGGTATGCCAATGTCGATGAGGCGCCTGAGCGCGACTGGTTCGACCTGGAGCTGGGGATTATCGTCAACGGCCGGCACTTGAGCCTGCTGCCGATACTGCTGAACCTGATGCGCTCCCACAGCGATATCCTCAATCCCGAGAAACTCGCCCGACGCCGAGATGACGAACTGATTCTGGTGAATATCCCGGCCAACCCTGCCAGCAACCATGGCCCGCTGCAGGTTGCCCTGCCTTACGGACGGCTTAAACCGGTACTGGCTACTCTGGACGAGTTCTACCTGGGCGAGCCGGATGCCACCTCGCTGCGAATCAAAAGCGCTGATGCACCGCGCCTCAACGCACTCGATGCCCTGCCTTTGCGCTGGGAAGGTGGCGAGCAGATTCGCGGCTTTGCCCAGCGCCTGCGCGACATCAAAGACTTTAGCGTAGAGGCCCCTGAAGGGCTCAATGCCAACCTGCGCCCCTACCAGCTTGAAGGCCTGAGCTGGATGCAGTCGTTACGCCAGCTCGAGGTGGGCGGCGTACTGGCCGACGACATGGGACTGGGTAAAACCCTGCAGACACTGGCGCATATTTTGTGCGAAAAGAATGCCGGCCGCCTGGATCTCCCGGCCATGGTGGTGATGCCCACCAGCCTGATCCCCAACTGGCTGGACGAGGCTGCGCACTTCACCCCGCAGCTCAAGGTGCTGGCGTTGTTTGGCGCCACCCGCAAAAAACACTTTGCACACCTCGCTGACTACGACGTAATCCTGACCACCTATGCCCTGTTGCCCAAGGACATCGAGCATCTGGTCAAACAGCCCTTGCACCTGCTGGTACTGGACGAAGCGCAGTACATCAAGAACCCTGGCAGCAAGGCTACCCAGGCTGCGTGCGAACTGATTGCGCGGCAACGCCTGTGCCTGAGCGGCACCCCCCTGGAAAACCACCTGGGAGAACTGTGGTCACTGTTTCACTTCCTGCTCCCTGGCTGGTTGGGCGACGTTAAAACCTTTAACCGCGATTACCGCATCCCCATCGAGCGCCAGGGCAGCAACGAGCGCCTGCAGCACCTCAATGCACGCATCAAGCCGTTTTTACTGCGCCGCACGAAGGAACAGGTCGCTACCGAACTACCACCCAAGACCGAGATCATTCATTGGGTTGAGCTTAACGAGGCGCAGCGCGATGTATACGAAACCATGCGCCTTGCGATGGACAAAAAAGTGCGCGACGAAATCACCCGCAAAGGTGTCGGGCGTAGCCAGATTATTATCCTTGAGGCGCTGCTAAAACTGCGTCAGGTGTGCTGCGACCTGCGTCTGGTCAGCGACACCCCGCCGAAAAAGGGCAGTACTTCCGGCAAGCTCGACAGCTTGATGCTGATGCTCGAAGAACTGTTTGCCGAAGGTCGACGCATCTTGCTGTTTTCACAGTTCACCTCGATGCTCAGCCTGATCGAAATCGAACTGAAAAAACGCAAGGTTCGTTACGCCATCCTGACGGGGCAAACCCGTGACCGGCGCACCCCGGTCAAAGACTTCCAGAGCGGCACGCTGCAGATATTTCTCATCAGCCTCAAGGCGGGTGGTGTCGGCTTGAACCTCACCGAGGCCGACACAGTGATTCACTACGACCCGTGGTGGAACCCGGCGGCTGAAAACCAGGCCACGGACCGTGCCTACCGCATTGGCCAGGAAAAACCGGTGTTTGTGTACAAGATGATTGCCTGCGGCACCGTGGAAGAGAAAATCCAGCACTTGCAGCAGGAAAAGTCGGATTTGGCAGCAGGCGTTCTTGACGGACGAGTCGCTGGCGACTGGAAGCTTCAGGACGACGACATCGATGCGCTGTTTGCGCCGCTGCCGCCCAAAACAGAGAAACGCTGAGACATCCAAATTCTTGATTAACCGCAGGAGCTGGCTTGGCTGCCACTCAGGCAGCGCGGTCTTTCGCGCTGATGCCATCGCGAGCAAGCCCGCTCCCACGGGCGTTGGGGTACTTGCGAAATCTGAGGTCGGGCTCGATTTCTGTGGGAGCTGGCATGCCTGCGATTCAGGCGATACGGTCTTTCTGCTTCGCCAAGCGTCAAAGCGGCATCGATGTGCTCAATCTATTAATTGAGCATCCTTGAGCGCACCCATCGCCACCAGCCAGCGCGGGCTCTGACGATAATCGGTGCTCGCCCAGGCCTGACCGCGCATGCGCGCAATCCTTGTCGAAGGGCTGACCTTCAATCGCTGAGCGGCGCTGAGTGCTAGCTCTGCTGCAGCGCGGTCGTTGCACACCAGCCCCATGTCGCAACCGGCTGACAAGGCAGCCTCAATGCGGCTAGCGGCATCACCCACCACATGCGCACCGGCCATCGACAGGTCGTCACTGAAGATCACGCCGTCAAACTGAAGCTCGCCGCGCAAAATATCTTGCAACCAGCGACGTGAGAATCCGGCTGGTTGGCTGTCCACTTGCGGATAAATCACGTGCGCCGGCATGACGGCAGCCAGATGCTTGCTCAAGCGGGCAAATGGCACGAGGTCATGGGCGCGAATCTGCTCAAGGCTGCGCTCATCAGTAGGAATGGCAACGTGGGAATCAGCCTCGGCCCATCCGTGACCCGGGAAGTGCTTACCGGTCGCCGCCATGCCTGCGTCGTTCATTCCGCGAATAAAAGCCCCGGCCAATGTGGCTGCGCGCTCAGGGTCGCCCTCGAACGAACGACTGCCGACCACAGCACTGCGCTGGTAGTCCAGATCCAGTACCGGGGCAAAGCTCAAGTCCAGCCCTACGGCCAGTACTTCAGTGGCCATAATCCATCCACACTGCTCAGCCAAGTACTCGGCGTTGGGGTTGTCGGCAATGGCACGCATCGCTGGCAGACGCACGAAACCCTGACGTAGACGCTGAACCCGGCCGCCTTCCTGATCGACCGCCAACAGCAGGTCGGGACGCAGCGCACGAATCGAGGCGCTCAACTCACGCACCTGGCGCGGGTGCTCGATATTGCGTGCAAAGATGATCAACCCGCCTACTTCAGGCTGGCGAAGTAATTGCCGATCTTCAGCCGTCAGCCAAGTACCGGCGACGTCCACCATCAAGGAGCCTTGCAAGGCAGAACTCATGGGAAATCCTTTAAAAAGAGAGCGTTCATTACCCCGCCCGGATCCTCAGGCATGCGCCTGCGCGCCGCACTCCAGAGAGGCGGCGACGAATCGACAGACGGGAATAAGTCAGGGCTGGGCATGGCAACTAGCTTAGCGGAACAAAGCAGCCGCGCACACCCGCAGCAGGTCAAACCTTGGCGGTCACCGCAGGGGTTTTACTGCGCGGACGAAGCTGGGCACTGGCCATTGCAGAATCAGTGACGCCGCTTTGCGCACGCATGCCTGCCGCGAGAAATGGCACCATCAGGCGCATCACCTGCTCGATTGAGGTATTGACACCGAAATCAGTCTCGGCGATGGCACGTAGCGCCTTGATCCCGGACATGCTGAAGGCCGCAGCACCCAACATGAAGTGCACACGCCAGAACAACTCGAGAGGCGGGATTTGCGGGGCCGCTTCGTTGACCAGCAACATATAGCGGCGGAAAACCTTGCCGTACATGTCTTCAAGATAGCGACGCAAGTGACCTTGGCTCTGACTGAATGCCAACCCCAGCAAGCGCATGAAAATCGACAGGTCATTACCACTGCGCGGCTGAATCACCAGCGCCTGCTCGACCAGCATTTCCAGTAGCTCTTCAAGGCTGGGACGGTTCTCGGGTTTGGCCTGGCGACGCTCGAGTTCGCGATCCAGGTTGGCGCAAAAAGGCCCCAGAAAGCGCGAAAACACAGCCTGAATAAGCGCCTTTTTAGAACCAAAATGGTAATTGACCGCCGCAAGATTAACTCCGGCTTTGCTGGTAATCAGCCGCAATGAGGTTTCGGCAAACCCTTTTTCCGCGAACAGCTGCTCGGCAGCATCAAGGATACGTTCAACGGTTTCCGACTGTGCCATGACTACTCCGCCTGACAAACATTTAAACACTTGTTTGAAACATACGTTTCAGCTTGTAAAAAGTCAAGATCACGTATTCGCTTTAGGACCGAGCAGTTCTGCATTTAACCACAGCCTCGGCCAGCAAGGCCCCACCTGATAAAGTGCGGGCCGCCCGACGTGTTAATGACCGTCCAGCGGACTGCTGGAAATGGATGATTGCCAATAAGCCTTCACTGTATATAATCCCAGTCACTGTATAAAAAGACAGAGCGATCAACATGCTAAAACTGACGCCACGCCAAGCTGAGATCCTGGCCTTCATCAAGCGATGCCTGGATGACAACGGATACCCGCCCACCCGTGCCGAGATCGCACAGGAGCTGGGCTTCAAATCCCCCAATGCCGCCGAAGAACACCTCAAGGCTCTTGCCCGCAAGGGTGCGATCGAGATGACCCCCGGCGCCTCGCGCGGCATTCGCATTCCTGGCTTCGAAGCCAAGTCTGACGAATCAACCCTGCCCATTATTGGCCGAGTGGCTGCTGGCGCCCCGATTCTTGCGCTGGAGCACGTCGAAGAGTCATGCAACATCAACCCGACCTTCTTCCACCCTCGAGCCGACTACTTGCTGCGGGTACAAGGCATGAGCATGAAGGATGTCGGCATCTTTGATGGCGATTTACTTGCTGTGCATACCTGTCGCGAAGCCCGTAACGGCCAGATTGTCGTGGCCCGTATCGACGACGAAGTGACAGTCAAACGCTTCAAGCGTGAAGGCAACAAGGTATGGCTAATCGCCGAGAACCCTGAATTCGCCCCGATTGAAGTCAACCTCAAAGACCAGGAACTGGTCATTGAAGGCTTGAGTGTCGGCGTCATTCGCCGCTAAAGGAGGCTTCATGCAGTTCCCACATACACCGCTGCCAGCACAACTCACCCTGTTCGAGGCGTTCATGGCACAACCCATGACACCCGCGATCAAGGACGTGCTCGATTCCCCCTGGAGCGCCGAGCCTGAAGTGTTCAGCGAACTGTCGCTACGCGGTGCCGCCGGAAACTGCCTGAACCTGCTTGCTCCTATGCTGCGCGAACTGAGCGAGCATCAAAATGCCCGTTGGCTGACGCTGATTGCACCGCCTGCGAGCCTGACCCAAAGCTGGTTACGCGACGCAGGATTGAATCGCGAACGTATTCTGTTGCTGCAACCCAACGGCAATAAAAGCGCCTTGCAACTGACCTGCGAAGCGCTGCGGCTGGGACGTAGCCACACCGTAGTGAGCTGGATCAACCCACTGACCAGCGCTGCGCGCCATCAGCTGATCAGCGCAGCACGCACCGGCAACGGGCAGAGCTTGAATATTCGCTTGGGTTAAACCGTTGATGCCGCCACAGGGCCAGTGCAGAACGCACTCGCCTGGCTGTGGCGCAGCAGTCAGGGGCGCTTAGTGAAGAATGCGTGGCCCATCGTCTTTTTCGAGCTCGCCTTCGGCCAGTCGGCCCGCCATTTGTACGCCAACGCTAAGCATGGCTTTCGCCACCTCTACGTGTTGCCCCTGAAGAAAGGCCTTGGCATCTTCAGAAAAATTCAGCGTTACCAAAGTCCCTTCGTCCTCAGCTCGGCGCAACTCGATACGGCCGTCTGGCAACTCGACAATTTCTAGAAAAGACGTTGGCATATAAATTTGTTCTCCACGAAAGCGCGGGAGTATATCAGCCATCCCGTGGAAATTTCCCGGGATCTGTAGCGCTTTCGCTGACAGACTGATGAATGACTGTACCGTTTCGGTTTAGACCCTTAGCACTCATTGAGTCCATCACGGAACCGAATGGCCAGCCTTTTCAAGTTCTGACGCCACTCTTCCAGTGTGTCGCGACTCAACTCCTGGGTTGCCTCATCCTCCAGATTGACCGCAACGATCAAGGGCTGGAACACATCCGCCTTAATCTTTTTTGGCGCCTGTAGCGGCTGATACAGGGCCGCGTGGGTCGCAACCAGTTGCGCCAGCCATGTCTGCGGCGCCTGCGCCAGCTCAACCAACTCTGCCAACTCAGGAATGGCCTTCTCGTCCAGCACTTGCTGGGTGAGCAGCAACTCGACTCGAGGCGCACTGGCCTGTGACAACCGATAAAAGCCTGCTATCTCGTGACACAAGCCAAGCAGTGCCCCATACAGATGAAAGACCGCGGATTCGCGCTCAGCCTGAACCAACGCCTGAGCATTCATGGCACGACCGTCAGCCGCCATGTTCATGGCCTCAAGGGCCAGGCCAGCGAAATAGATCTTCTGATTGGTGCGGGTATAAAGTTCGTGAGCCATGCGGGCGCTCCACAGCAAATGAGTGATGGCAGTTTGTGCAGTCTCAGGGATCAGGCGGTGCTGGCGCAAGCGTCGCACATATGTCTCGTAGCAGCTGCCGAGGAACGAAGGCTGCGTTCGAGCGCGAAGCGGTCGCAAAACTGGAGCATGCGGTCTTTCAGGTGGACAGCGGCATCTGGTTAGACGACGACTTCGTCGCCGAACGCAGCCTCGTTCCTTCGGCAGCTGCTACGAGGAATGGCCCTCCCCCGTTCAATCCGTAAAAGAATATTCACGGGCGCTTCTGCCAAAAAAAACCGCGCAAGGCATAGCCCTTGCGCGGTTTTTTATTCAGCGTTCAGTTCAGATCAAGCGTCTTTTTCTTTACGCTTGTCTTCAACCTTCCAGCTCTTACCGTCGTAGAACGCACGCCAGCCAGTCGGCTTGCCTTCAACTTCAGTCTGCACGTACTGCTCTTTGGTTTTGCGACTGTAGCGAATCACCGCAGGACGCCCATCAGGGTCTTTCTTCGGCGCTTCACACAGGAAGTGATACTTGGGATCGATCTCGTCCTTGTGCGGCACAATTTCGATCACCAACGGAGCACGGGTCTCACGGTTTTTCGGAAATTGGCTCGCGGCCAGGAACAACCCTGAAGCACCGTCACGCAGGATATACGTGTCGTTAACCTTCTCGCATTTAAGCTCCGGCATTTTCACCGGGTCCATTTTCGGCGGTGCGGCTTCACCACTCTTCAGCAATTTACGGGTGTTTTTACACTCGGCGTTGGTGCAACCGAAGAACTTGCCGAAGCGGCCGGTTTTTAGCTGCATCTCGCTGCCGCACTTGTCGCACTCCAGGCTCGGACCTTCATAGCCCTTGATACGGTAGTTGCCTTCTTCAATTTCATAGCCGACGCAATCCGGATTGTTACCGCAGATGTGCAGCTTGTGCTTCTCATCCAGCAGGTAAGCATCCATGGCCGTGCTGCAAATCGGGCAACGGTGCTTGCCCAACAACACCAGCGATTCGGACTCGCCTTCATCGTCCGCTGCGATTTCGTCGCCTGGCACCAGATTGACCGTGGCCTTGCAACGCTCTTTAGGCGGCAGGCTGTAACCCGAGCACCCCAGGAACACGCCAGTCGAAGCCGTGCGAATCTGCATTGGACGACCACATTCTTTACACGGAATATCAGTCATCACAGGCTGGTTGGCACGCATCCCGCCATCCGGCGCAGCGGCTACTTCGAGCTTTTTCTTGAAGTCGCCGTAGAACTCGTCCAGCACGTTTTTCCAGTCACGCTCGCCTTGCGCCACGTCATCGAGGTTCTCTTCCATGCCGGCAGTGAAGCCGTAGTCCATCAGATCAGAGAAACTCTCGGACAAGCGCTCGGTGACGATATCGCCCATTTTTTCGGAGTAGAAGCGGCGGTTATGCAGCGCCACGTAACCACGATCCTGAATAGTCGAAATGATCGCTGCATAGGTCGATGGGCGACCAATACCGCGCTTTTCCATCTCTTTTACCAGGCTGGCTTCGGAGTAACGCGCAGGTGGCTTGGTGAAATGCTGGCTTGGATCAAGCTCGATCAGTTTCAGCACATCGCCCTGTGCCATATCTGGCAGTACGTCGTCGTCGCCCGGCTTGGCAATTTGTGGCATCACGCGGGTGTAACCGTCGAATTTCAGGATGCGGCCCTTGGCTCGCAGCTCAAAATCGCCAGCCGCGACGCTGACGGTGGTCGACAGGTATTTAGCAGGCAGCATCTGACAAGCCACGAACTGGCGCCAGATAAGCTCGTAAAGGCGCTCAGCGTCGCGCTCCATGCCCGACAGCTTGCTTGGGTGCATGTTTACATCTGAAGGACGAATCGCTTCGTGAGCCTCCTGTGCACCCTCCTTGCTGCTATACACGTTCGGGGCCGGCGGCAGGTAGTCTGCGCCGAACTCACCTTCAATGTAGGTGCGCGCCATCTCGACGGCATCGGCCGACAGATTGGTGGAGTCGGTACGCATGTACGTGATGTAGCCCGCTTCATACAAGCGCTGAGCCATCATCATGGTTTTCTTCACCCCGTACCCCAGGCGATTGCTCGCGGCCTGTTGCAGGGTGGAGGTAATGAATGGCGCCGACGGCTTGCTGCTGGTCGGTTTGTCTTCACGCTTGACGATGCTGTAATTGGAAGCCTTGAGCTTCTCCAGCGCAGCCATGGCCTGAGCTTCGTTCAGCGGCTTGAACGCCTCGCCTTTTTCACGGGCGACGTCGAAGCGCACCTTGGCACCCTTGGCAGTGCCAAGGTCGGCGTGAATTTCCCAGTACTCTTCAGGGTTGAACGCACGAATTTCGCGCTCGCGCTCAACCACCAGTTTTACCGCTACCGACTGCACACGGCCTGCCGACAGACCACGGGCAACCTTGGCCCACAGCAGCGGTGAAACCATGTAACCCACTACGCGATCGAGAAAGCGGCGGGCCTGCTGGGCGTTAACACGGTTGATGTCCAGCTCGCCCGGCTTGGAGAAGGCTTCCTGGATCGCCTTTTTGGTGATTTCGTTGAACACCACGCGCTTGTAGCGGCTGTCATCACCACCGATGGCTTCGCGCAGGTGCCAGGCAATGGCTTCCCCCTCGCGATCCAAGTCGGTTGCGAGATAGATGGTGTCAGCATCCTTGGCGAGCCGGCGCAGCTCTTCGATGACCTTTTCCTTGCCGGGCAGGATCTCGTACTTGGCTTTCCAGCCATGTTCGGGATCGACGCCCATGCGCGAGATCAGCTGCTTTTGAGCCTTCTCTTTTGGCGACAGGGCCGGCGCTTCGCCTGCCGCTGCCTTGCCACGCTTGGCAGCCGGTTCTTTGCTGGCGCTAGCCGAACCGCTGGTGGGCAGGTCTCGGATATGGCCGATACTCGACTTCACCACGTACTCGTTACCCAAGTACTTGTTGATGGTCTTGGCCTTAGCCGGGGATTCCACAATGACCAGCGATTTGCCCATGGATCAGAAAATTCCTGAATTCTAGAAGTGAAAGGCGGTTCGCGCCTGACGCGGCACCGCTATATATAGTGGCTACAAGGTGAGGTCAAGCACAGGGTTCTGCACGACCTTGCCTTATAGCCGGGAAAAAAGGCTGGGTTCGGCCTGAATCAAGGCAAATCGCGGGACGTGTTCGCCCTCAACGATGACTGACTCCAGGAACATGCTCAGCGGGCGCACCCAAAAGCCGTAATCGCCATACAGGGCTTGGTAGAACACCACATCCTCTTCGGTTTCAGAGTGGCGAGCCACACTGAATACCCGATATTGAGGACCTTTGTAGTGCTGATAGAGCCCAGGTTGTAGCGGCATGTTACGGACCCTCTGCAAAATAAAAAAATAAACACGCTTAAAAACAAAAACCGGGGCACAAGGCCCCGGCTTCCATCAACGCAACGCTTAGACGCGTTCGAAGACGGTGGCAATGCCCTGGCCAAGACCAATGCACATGGTGGACAACCCAAAAGTGCCGCCATTTTGCTTCATTACATTGAGCAACGTGCCGGAGATACGAGCACCTGAGCATCCAAATGGGTGACCCAGTGCGATGGCACCGCCGTGCAGGTTAACCTTCTCATTCATCTTGTCGAGCACTTTCAAATCTTTCAGCACTGGCAGGGCCTGTGCGGCGAAAGCTTCGTTGAGCTCAATGAAGTCGATATCGGCCATATTCAACCCTGCACGCTTCAACGCTTTTTGCGTAGCCGGTACTGGACCATAGCCCATGATTGCAGGATCCACACCCGCTACCGCCATCGAACGAATCACTGCCAACGGCTCAAGACCCAGGTCTTTTGCGCGCTGGGCAGACATCACGATCATGCATGACGCACCATCGGTGATTTGCGAGGAAGTACCCGCTGTCACAGTGCCCCCCTTCGGGTTGAACGCAGGCTTGAGTGCTGCCAGGCTTTCCAGGGTCGTTTCCGGACGAATGGTTTCGTCGTAGTCGAACATCTTCAGGAAGCCATTTTCGTCATACCCCTGCATCGGGATGATTTCGTCCTTGAACTTGCCTTCAATCGTCGCCTTGTGCGCGAGCTGGTGAGAACGCACAGCAAATGCATCCTGCTGCTCACGGGTGATGCCATGCATCTTGCCCAGCATTTCAGCGGTCAAACCCATCATGCCCGAGGCTTTTGCCGCGTACAGCGACATGTGCGGGTTAGGGTCGACGCCGTGCATCATGCTCACGTGCCCCATGTGCTCGACGCCACCGACCACGAATACGTCACCATTACCGGTCATGATCGCTTGCGCAGCAGTGTGCAGGGCGCTCATGGACGAGCCGCACAGGCGGCTCACGGTCTGAGCTGCGGAGGTATGCGGGATCTGAGTCATCAGCGACGCCATGCGCGCGATGTTCCAGCCTTGTTCCAGGGTCTGGTTCACACAGCCCCAGATCACGTCTTCCACTTCGCCCGGGTCAACCTTGTTGTTGCGCTCCAGCACTTTGCTGATCAGGTGCGCAGACATGTCTTCGGCACGGGTGTTGCGGTGCATGCCACCCTTGGAGCGGCCCATCGGGGTGCGACCGAAGTCTACAATCACCACGTCTCTAGGATTCAAGCTCATAATTTCACTCTCACTCTAATGGGGCGCTTAACCGAAGAAGCTCTGGCCGTTTTTGGCCATCTCACGCAGCTTCGCAGTCGGGTGGTACAGCGCGCCCAGTTCAGCGTACTGATCAGCCAGTGCTACAAACTCTGCAACACCGATCGAATCGATGTAACGCAGGGCGCCGCCACGGAACAGCGGGAAGCCGATGCCATAGACCAGGCCCATGTCGGCTTCGGCTGCGGTTTCAACAATGCCGTCTTCCAGGCAACGCACGGTTTCAAGACACAACGGGATCATCATCCAGTTGATGATGTCTTCATCGGTCACGTCGCGTTGTTCGTAAACGATAGGCTTGAGGACTTCAAGCACACTCGAATCAACGACTTTCTTCTGCTTGCCGCGCTTGTCTTCTTCGTAGGCGTAGAAGCCCTTGCCGTTCTTCTGACCCAGGCGCTTGGCCTCGTACAGAGCGTCAATCGCTGAACGACGATCGTCTTTCATGCGATCCGGAAAGCCTTCAGCCATAACGTCGCGACCATGGTGGCCGGTGTCGATGCCGACCACGTCCATCAGGTACGCCGGGCCCATTGGCCAGCCGAATTTTTCCATGACCTTGTCGATACGTACGAAGTCGACACCGGCACTGACCAGTCGGGCGAAACCGCCGAAGTAAGGGAACAGCACGCGGTTGACCAGGAAGCCCGGGCAGTCGTTGACCACGATCGGGTTTTTGCCCATTTTCTTGGCGTAAGCAACGGTAGTTGCAACAGCCAGGTCGCTGGACTTTTCGCCACGAATCACTTCAACCAGCGGCATCATGTGCACCGGGTTGAAGAAGTGCATGCCGACGAAGTTTTCCGGACGCTTAAGGGCCTTGGCCAACAGGCTGATGGAAATGGTCGAGGTGTTGGAAGCCAGAATGGCGTCTTCGCGAACGTGGTTTTCCACTTCCGCCAGAACAGCCTGTTTGACCTTCGGATTTTCGACTACCGCTTCGACCACCAGGTCAACGTTACCGAAATCGCCGTAAGACAAAGTAGGACGAATGCCGTTCAGCACTTCGGCCATTTTCGCCGGGGTCATGCGACCTTTATCAACGCGACCCACCAGCAACTTGGCGGCTTCTGCAAGCCCCTGCTCGATGCCGTGCTCGTTGATGTCTTTCATCAGGATCGGCGTACCTTTGGAGGCCGACTGATAGGCAATACCGCCACCCATGATACCTGCGCCCAGAACGGCCGCCTGCTTCACGTCTTTGGCGATCTTGTCGTAGATCTTGGCTTTTTTCTTCAGCTCCTGATCATTCAGGAACAAGCCGATCAAGCATTGCGAAGCCGAGGTCTTGGCCAGCTTGGCGAAACCTGCAGCTTCCACCTCCAGTGCCTTGTCACGACCGAAGTTCGCGGCTTTCTGGATGGTCTTGATCGCTTCAACCGGGGCCGGGTAGTTCGGACCGGCCTGACCGGCAACAAAACCTTTGGCGGTTTCGAAAGCCATCATTTGTTCGATTGCGTTCAGCTTGAGCTTTTCAAGCTTGGGTTGGCGCTTGGCCTTGTAATCCAGCTCGCCACTGATGGCGCGCTTGATCAGGTCCAGCGCAGCAGCGCCCAGCTTGTCAGCCGTCACCACAGCATCAACGGCGCTCACTTTCAACGCGTCTTCTGCGCGGTTTTCCTTTCCTGAGGCAATCCACTCAACAGCGTTATCAACGCCGATCAGACGAGGAAGACGTACCGTGCCGCCAAAGCCCGGGTAGATGCCCAGCTTGACTTCTGGCAAACCAATTTTGGCGCTGTCAGCCATGACCCGGAAGTCAGCAGCCAGACACATCTCCAGACCACCGCCCAGTGCGATGCCATTGATGGCCGCGACGGTAGGAACGTTGAGGTCTTCGAAGTCACTGAAGATCTTGTTGGCTTCGAGGTTGCCTGCTATCAGCTCGGCGTCCGGCAACTTGAAGTTTTCGACGAACTCGGTGATGTCGGCGCCCACGATAAAGACGTCTTTACCACTGGAAACGATGACACCCTTGATCGAAGCATCTGCCTTGATCGCATCCACTGCCTGACGCAATTCGTTCAGGGTTAGACGGTTGAATTTGTTGACGGACTCACCCTTGAGGTCGAACTTCAGTTCGACGATGCCACTTTCAAGAGCCGTAACCGTGATGGCTTTACCTTCGTAAATCATCAACTGATCTCCAGGATATGGAAGCTGAACAGTACACGTCGCACGCCTGCGTCTGGCTGCCATTGACCTTTGCGTCAAGGTTGATGCCAATCCGCCAGACACACCCGCAAACGCGATATTCGGGGTTGGAAATGAGAGCCGTCTTACATGACAAACACTCAATTCATACGCCCGTTTGATTTGGGTGTCGACACCTTCACGGAAAAGCGATCGATTGTCAATTGTCCAAAACAATGATGACAAAACGACCCGGCAGTCAGTTTAGACACCTGCGGTTCGAGTGCTCGAAACCATTGAAGCGCCATTCAGGTGAAAATTGTGGGAGCGGGCTTGCTCGCGATTAAGACGACGCGGTTTGTCCGCCACACCACGCCGATCCCATCGCGAGCAAGCGCGCTCCACAAAGGTCATGCCAGCGCCTTGAGCACCTCATCAATCGCCTTCAGCACCTGGGCCTCGCCCTTCTCGCCCCACACCAGCACAATCATTTGTGCATCAGCCTCAACTTTATAGACGTTGGCTGGCAACTTTTTGAACTGCGCGAGCATGCGCTCATCCTCACATTCTTCCTGCCAACGATTGAGCCATTTTCCAGGTGCCGATTGCCAATAGCACCAAACATCAGGTTTAGTACTGCGGCGCGGGCGATGGTACTGCGCGCAGGAACCGGGCGGCTGCGGCTCAAGCCAGTACGGCCACTCCTGAGGCGCCAGCTGCATGGACAAACCAATGCGCCGTGCCTCCATGCGCAAATCCATACGCCCGCTCTGCCCCCGCGAAGGCCTCAGCCAGGCCAAGGGACTCAGAACCAGTGCCAGGATTGACACCACTATCCATACCGTCATATCTGTACTCTCATTACGTGATAAACGAGTGACCCAGACTTGAACCAAGGCTCTGGAAAAGGGCCATACTCATAACTAATCGCCATCTACAGGAGCACCCCACATGCCCTACGAACATATTTTGGTCGCTGTCGACCTGACCGACGAGTGCGACCCCGTGATCAATCGCGCGAGTGAAAGCGCCAAGGCCAACGGTGCCAAACTGTCACTGATACACATCGTCGAACCGATGGCGATGGCGTTTGGTGGCGACGTGCCCATGGACCTCTCGCAACTGCAGCAGCAACAGTTCGATCAGGCCAAGGAGCGGCTTGAGCGCTTGATCGCCAAGTACCCGCAACTGCACAAGGATTACTGCCACCTGAACTACGGTCAGCCACGCCAGGAAATCCATGCACTGGCCAAAGCACAAAAATGCGACCTGATCGTGGTCGGCAGCCACGGCCGTCACGGCCTCGCACTTTTGCTGGGCTCTACCGCCAACGACGTTCTACATGGTGCTCCGTGCGACGTACTGGCTGTCAGCCTGAAAAAACCTGATTAAGTTTATCTGTATGTAACAACAAAAAAGCCCGGCACCTTGTGAAAGGGCCGGGCTTTTTCAGTTCAGCACTCGATCAATCAGGCATCCAGCTCAGCCCAGCGCTCAACCAGTTGCTCAAGCTCAGCTTGCAACGTTTCGAGCCTGGCAATAACTTCAGCCGTTTTAGCAGCTGGCAACAGATAAAAACCTGCATCAGCCATCTCTGCTTCAACCGCAGCAATTGCCTGCTCTTTCGCGTCGATATCTGCCGGCAACGATTCCAGCTCACGCTGCAATTTGTAGCTCAGCTTCTTTTTCGCGGTGGGAGCAGCCTGCGCTGCGACTGGAGCAGGTGCAGCCTCGACCACGGCAGAGTTCAAGTCGGCCTTGCCGGACTTGCTCTCGGTCACGCCCAGCAGGCGCGGCGAACCGCCCTGACGCAGCCAGTCCTGATAGCCACCTACGTATTCGCGAACCTTGCCTTCGCCCTGGAAAACCAGGGTGCTGGTTACCACGTTGTCGAGGAATGCCCGGTCGTGACTGACCATCAGCACGGTGCCCTTGAAGGTCAGCAAGACCTCTTCGAGCAGCTCCAGGGTTTCAACGTCCAGGTCGTTGGTAGGCTCATCGAGCACCAGCAGGTTGGCTGGCTTGCTGAACAGCTTGGCCAGCAACAGACGCGCACGCTCACCACCCGACAGCGCCTTGACCGGCGTGCGGGCACGTTGAGGGCTGAACAGGAAGTCACCCAGGTAGCTGAGTACGTGGCGGCTCTGACCGTCGATATCGATAAAGTCGCGGCCTTCAGCCACGTTATCGATTACGGTTTTTTCCAGATCCAGCTGATGACGCAACTGATCGAAGTAAGCCACGTCGATGCGTGTACCTTCCTCAACCGTACCCTCGGTCGGTACCAGGCCACCCAGCATCAGCTTGAGCAGCGTGGTTTTACCTGTACCGTTGGCACCCAGCAGACCGATACGGTCGCCACGCTGGAGCACCATCGAGAAGTCCTTGAGCAGGAACGGGCCACCCGGGTGAGCAAAGCTGACGTTTTCCAGCACCATCACTTGCTTGCCGGACTTGTCTGCCGTATCCAGCTGGATGTTGGCCTTGCCAGTACGCTCGCGACGCTCGCTGCGCTCTACACGCAACTCTTTAAGGGCGCGTACACGACCTTCGTTACGGGTTCGACGGGCCTTGATGCCCTGGCGGATCCACACTTCTTCCTGGGCCAGTCGCTTGTCAAACAGCGCGTTGGCGGTTTCTTCAGCTGCCAGGGTGGCTTCCTTATGGACCAGGAAGCTGGCGTAGTCGCCGTTCCAGTCGATCAGGCCGCCACGGTCCAGTTCCAGAATCCGGGTGGCCAGATTTTGCAGGAATGAACGGTCGTGGGTAATAAACAGAACCGCGCCCTGGAAGTCCTTCAGGGCCTCTTCCAGCCACGCGATTGCGCCGATGTCCAAGTGGTTGGTCGGTTCGTCGAGCAGCAGCAAGTCCGGTTCGGAAACCAGTGCTTGCGCCAGCAGGACGCGACGACGCCAGCCGCCAGACAATTCGGCGAGCGTTTTATCGGCAGGCAACTGCAGACGGCTCAGGGTGCTGTCTACCAATTGCTGCAAGCGCCAGCCATCGCGGGCTTCAAGGTCTTGCTGAACATGCATCAGCTTGTCCAGGTCAGCATCGGTCACGATGTTCTGGCTCAGATGATGGTACTGCGCCAGCAACTCGCCAACACCGTCCAGACCTTCGGCCACAACGTCGAACACGGTCCGCTCGTCGGCTACCGGCAACTCTTGCGGCAATTCGCCAATCTTGAGGCCGGGCGCGCGCCAAACAGAGCCGTCATCGGGTTTTTGATCACCTTTAACCAGCTTCATCATGCTGGACTTGCCGGTACCGTTGCGGCCGATGATGCACACCCGCTCTCCACGGGCGATCTGCCAGGACACCTTGTCCAACAACGGCATAGAGCCGAAAGCAAGGGACACATCGCTGAATTTGAGCAGGGTCATGAGCTTCTCCAAAAACTGGGCGCGTATTCTACCTGATTTGAACCCCCAGGCGGCCGGGTATTTCGTGTACGCAGTCCACTTGCCTTCTTTTACCGCCAAGTTGTGTCGGTTAGTCGACCGGGCTTTCACGTGCTGCTGGCAAAAGGCTAAGCTAGGAAATAATCAGTGCAGACAACACCTGTGCTCGTCGCGTTTTTTATCAGTACGGAAGCCTCATGCGCAGTCGTCTCTTCAACTTTTTATCCTGCCTGCTTCTCACCAGCTGTGCCGTGCAAGCCGCCCATGGCGCAGACCTTACTCAACAACGCCAACTCTACGACCAGGCCAAGAGCGCCTTGGCCAAAGGTAACTCCGGGCCTTATTTTCAAAATGCCGCGGCTCTGCGCAGCTATCCGCTGACGCCCTATCTCGCCTATGACGAACTGACCGCCCGCCTGAAGTCAGCCAGTAACACCGAAATTGAGCAGTTTTTGGCCGACCACGGCGACCTGCCTCAAGCCAACTGGATGAAACTGCGCTGGCTGCGCTGGCTGGCAGACCGTGGCGACTGGGCTACCTTCGCCAAGTATTACGACCCAAAACTCAATTTCACCGAGCTGGACTGCCTCAACGGCCAATATGAGCTGCAACACAACCGCAAGGCAGAAGGCTATGCCAACGCCGAAAAACTGTGGCTGGTGGGTAAAGCGCAGCCAGCTGCATGCGACGCGCTGTTCAGCCAATGGGCCGCCGAAGGCCAGTTGACCGAGCAAAAACGCTGGCAGCGGGTCAAGCTGGCAGCCGAAGCTCGCAATTACGCATTGGCGACCTCTCTGGCCAATGGCCTCACCACGCTGGGCCCACAGGCCAAGCTGATGATTGATGTGGCGCAAAAACCCGACATGCTGAGCCAGCCTTCACGTTTTGCGCCAGCCAGCGAAGCCATGTCTGACGCCGTAGGCCTGGGGCTGCGCCGCCTGGCCCGGCAAGATCCGGAAAAAGCCGCGTCACTGCTCGACACCTACGCCACCAACATGCATTTCTCACGCGACGAAAAAGTCGCCATCGCCCGGGAAATCGGTCTGACATTCGCCCGCCGCTACGACAGTCGCGGCCTGGATATCATGACCAAATATGACCCGGAGCTTCGGGACAACACCGTCACCGAATGGCGCCTGCGCCTGCTGCTGCGTCTGGGCCGTTGGGAAGACGCCTACCAGTTGACCCGCAAACTGCCCCAGGACCTGGCGACCACCAGCCGCTGGCGCTACTGGCAGGCCCGCAGCCTTGAGTTGGCCGAACCGAAAAACCCGCAAGCGCTGGCCCTGTTCAAAAAAGTCGCCAATGAGCGTGATTTTTACGGCTTCCTGGCCGCAGACCGTGCCCAGACCCCTTACCAGCTCAACAACCGGCCCCTGATGCTGAGCCCGCAACTGATCAAAAAAGTGCGCAACACTCCGGGTGTCCAGCGCGCACTGGAGTTCCATGATCGCGGGCAAATCGTCGATGGTCGTCGCGAGTGGTACTACGTCAGCCGTCTGTTCAGCCGCGATGAAATGGTCGCCCAGGCCAAGCTTGCCTACGACCTTAAGTGGTACTTCCCGGCTATTCGAACCATCAGTCAGGCACAGTATTGGGATGATCTGGATATTCGCTTCCCAATGGCCCACCGCGACACACTGGTACGTGAAGCCAAGGTTCGTGGCTTGCACTCAAGCTGGGTATTCGCCATTACCCGTCAAGAAAGTGCCTTTATGGACGACGCCCGATCCGGTGTAGGCGCCAGCGGGCTGATGCAGTTGATGCCAGCCACTGCCAAAGAGACGGCGCGTAAATTCAATATCCCGTTGGCGTCCCCGCAGCAAGTGCTGAACCCCGACAAAAATATCCAGCTGGGCGCGGCTTACCTGAGCCAGGTGCATGGCCAGTTCAACGGTAACCGGGTACTGGCTTCAGCGGCTTACAACGCAGGGCCAGGTCGCGTTCGCCAGTGGCTCAAGGGCGCCAACCATCTGGGCTTTGATGTCTGGATCGAAAGCATCCCTTTCGACGAAACTCGCCAGTACGTACAGAACGTGCTGTCTTATTCGGTGATCTACGGGCAGAAGCTCAACGCGCCACAACCCGTAGTCGACTGGCATGAACGGTTTTTTGATGATCAGTAATACATAGATCCCGTAGCAGCTGCCGAAGGAACGAGGCTGCGCCCGAGCGCGAAGCGGTCGTAAAACCAGATTACGCGGTTATTCTGTTAAATCGCGCAATCTGGTTTTACGACGACTAAGTCGCCGGACGCAGCCTCGTTCCTTCGGCAGCTGCTACGAGGTTTGGCTCTATTCCAGGATTGTCACCGGCATCCCGACTTCCAGCACGCCACTGCCATCGTTCACCAGGTTCTGACCGAACATGATGCCGTCGTCCTGCTTGCGATAGGTCATCAGGGTTGCCAACGGTTCGCGCTGTTCATCGCGGATACCGGTGTACGGGTCGATGGTGGTCAGGATGCAACGCGAGCAGGACTTGACCAGACGAAACTCGACATCACCAATGCGGATGCGCTTCCAGCCGTCTTCGGCAAAGGCTTCGCTGCCTTCGATTACCAGGTTGGGCCGGAAACGCAGCATATCCAAAGGTCGTCCGACCTTGTGTGAAATGTCGTCCAGCGACGCCTGACCAATCAGCAAGAGCGGGTAGCCATCGGCAAACGCGACCTTGTCATCATCACGGCCATACCCCGCCTCAGTGGTCCGCGCACGCTCAAGCGGTACATGTACCAGACGCACTGGTTTTTCGATAAAACGACTAAGCCAATCGGCGGCGACATCGCCCGCATCCGGTACCCGCAGGGTGTCGCGCCAGATGGTGACACCCCGCAGATCCGTGTCGATCTCCGGCACCGCAACGTCCAGTGCCTCAAAGCCCTGGGCATTCAGGGTCAAGCCGCCCGAAGCGTTCCAGAGCGCCGAGAGCTGGCTCATTTTGGGGTCCGCACGCTGGGTAAGAAAGCGCCCGCTAGCTTGATCCACCAGCATCCAGCGTCGATCACCAACCAGCCCCAGCTTGTCCAGCCGGGCCTGGAGCAGGCTTTCGCCTTTGCCGGACTTAAGTGGAAAACGATAAAGCGCGCTTAGACGCAGCATGGTTCATGCTCCCTGCCTGGTAAAAAAAGCCACAATATACGAGCAGATCCCCAAAGCAAAGACACAAGGTTTCATGCAGGGATTTGATCCAGCATCAGACGCTGGCGGACAACATCCACCAGCTTGTCAGGCTGAAATTTGGACAGGAAATTGTCGCAGCCGACCTTTTTAACCATCGACTCATTGAAACTGCCCGACAGGGAGGTATGCAGCACCACATACAAGCCGCGCAAACGCGGATCGTTGCGGATTTCAGTGGTCAGACGGTAGCCGTCCATTTCCGGCATTTCGGCATCGGTGAAAATCATCAGCAGCTTGTCGGTCATGACCTGGCCCGTATCAGCCCAGCCCTTGAGCAGATTCAATGCCTTAAGACCATCGCTGGCGATATGCATCTTGACCCCCAACTGCGAGAGCGTTTCGCGCAGTTGCGCCAACGCCACGCTGGAGTCGTCAACCAGTAGCACCTCACGTCCACGCACCTGTTCAAAGATCGGATCAGAAAGGTTCTCACGGGAGACTTTGGCGTTGTACGGCACGATCTCGGCCAGGACTTTTTCCACGTCGATGATTTCGACCAGTTGCTCGTCAACCTTGCTGATGGCCGTCAAGTAATGCTGGCGGCCCGCACTCGTGGGCGGTGGCAGGATGGCCTCCCAGTTCATATTGACGATGCGATCGACCCCGCCCACCAGGAAAGCCTGCACCGAGCGGTTGTATTCGGTGACGATAATCGTGCTGTCCGGGCCCGGCACCAGGGCCCGCATACCAATCGCCCGGGACAGGTCGATCACCGGCAGGGTCTTGCCGCGCAAATTGACCACTCCACACACATGGGGGTGGCGGTGTGGCATGAGCGTCAGCTTGGGTAATTGCAAAACCTCTTGCACCTTGAACACGTTGATCGCGAACAACTGCCGACCGGCCAAACGAAACATAAGAAGCTCCAGCCGGTTTGCGCCCACCAACTGAGTGCGCTGGTCTACCGTGTCGAGAATGCCGGCCATGAGTAACTCCTGAGCGTGGGGACTTGATGACTGTCGTTATCGGCCGGACGCTCGGAAACTTGATGTCGGATAGCCATCAACCAACCCGCAGGCACTTACTGTCCAAGCAAAGGCGAGCCCTCGGGCAAGTGAACCTTCAATGCACTCTTGCGCACGGTGAACCGCATGGCATCACCCTCCAGCGGCTCGCCATCGAGATTCATTGAGAGACCCTCGGCCGCCTTGATCTCAACCCAGGGCAAGCGCGCCCGAACAAACAGGTTATCCAGCCCCCAGCCCTCTGCCATAAGGCTTTTCAGGGTGCCTACAATTTCCTGGGGGGCAGGCAAAATACTGATATCCAGCATGCCATCATCGGCCAGGGCTTCAGGGCACAGCACTTGCCCTCCTCCAGCCTGACGGCCGTTGCCGATCCCGAGCGCCAGCAACTCTCCTTTCCAGTGAAAGTCCGGCCCCTGTAACTCGGCGTAAGCCGCGTGCAGTTCACTGAAGCGCGTCAGCCCGGTAAATAGATAGGCCGCGCCACCCAGCACCTTTTTCAGGTCTTCCGAGGTGTTGGCTGTAACCTGACTGCCAAAGCCCCCCGTGGCCATGTTCAAAAACAACTGACCGCCCACCTCGCCCAGGTCGATAGCCCTGGCCGGCACATTCAGCAAGGCCAGGGCTTCGCTCGGCTCCAGCGAGACGCCCGCCGCCCGCGCAAAATCATTGGCGGTGCCCAACGGCAACGGCACCAGGCTGGCCTCGGTATCGGCGAGCGCCATGGCCTCACAAATATCCCGCAGGGTGCCATCCCCCCCGCCTGCAATCAGGTGGGTGTAACCAGCGTCCAGCGCCTCCTGCACCAAACGCTGCGCATCTCCGGCCTCCCACGTCAGGCGTACCGCCAACTCCCACCCCGCCTCACGCTGCTGCTCAACGGCCGCCCGCACCTCTTCATTGAGTGCTTGCTTGCCATGCAGAATCAAAAACGCCTTACCTGCACTCATGTTCCATCCCTCGACATATTCGGTCTAACAGCTTGGACAACAGCCCGACAAAAACGACTCATACCCCCGTGATTTAACATCCACAGGTCGATCAAAGCCGCAGAACCCGTCAGACTTCACGATCTGACAGCAATCCAAAGATTCTAGAGGCGTTTTGAATGAGCACACTCGTTCCCTGCATCATCGCTGGTGGCGCTGGCACCCGGCTGTGGCCAGTGTCACGAGAGGCCATGCCAAAGCCCTTTATGTGCCTGCCAGATGGCGAGAGCTTGTTGCAGAAGACGTTCAGTCGCGCAATCGGGCTGCGTGACGTGGATCGGCTGCTGACCGTTACCAATCGGGACGTGTTTTTCCGCACGCTCGACGACTATCGCCCACTGAACGCCTCCGGTGTAGAGCTGGACTTTATCCTCGAGCCCTTTGGCCGCAACACTGCCCCGGCCATCGCGGCGGCTGCCTTGCACGTGGCCCGGCGTTACGGCGAGGACGCCCAACTGCTGGTCCTGCCCGCCGATCACCTGATTACCGATATTGCCGCTTTCGGCCGGGCGGTAGACAGCGCCCGGCACCTGGCGGACCAGGGCTGGCTGGTGACCTTTGGCATTTTGCCAACCCGGGCTGAAACCGGCTTTGGTTATATCGAAAAAGGCCAGACGCTGGGCAGCGACGGCTTTAAGGTCGAGCGGTTTGTTGAGAAACCTGACGCCCGAACAGCCCGGGACTACCTTGAGGGTGGCTTGCATGTGTGGAACAGCGGCATGTTTTGTATGCGGGTCGACAGTGTGCTGCGCGAATTCCAGACCCACGCGCCCCACATTCTGGCCACAGTGATCAACTGCCTGGAGCACAGCCAGGTGTTCCAGGGCAAACAGCAGCGCCACCTGGAACTGGATAGCCAAAACTTTGCCCTGGTACCCGATATCTCCATCGATTACGCGTTGATGGAACACTCGCAAAAAGTCGCCGTAGTGCCTTGCCAACTGGGCTGGAGCGATATCGGCTCATGGCAGGCGGTGCGCGAGTTAAGCCCCGCAGATGCCAATGGCAACCAGTGCAATGGCCAGAACGTGCTGCACGATGTGCACAACTGCTACATCGATTCGCCCAAGCGCCTGGTGGGCGGGGTGGGTCTTAATGACCTGATCATTATCGACACGCCGGATGCTCTGCTCGTTGCCGATGCCAGACGCAGTCAGGACGTCAGGCATATCGCCCAGACGCTCAAACTTCAGGGCCACGAAGCTTATCGCCTGCACCGTACCGTAACTCGGCCCTGGGGTACTTACACCGTGCTGGAGGAAGGTCCGGGGTTCAAGATCAAGCGCATCGTGGTCAAGCCTCAGGCCGCGCTGTCATTGCAAGTCCATCAGCAACGCAGCGAACACTGGATCGTGGTCAGCGGCACAGCGCAGGTGATCAATGGTGATCTCGACTTTGCCCTCGCCACCAATGAGTCCACCTTTATCAAACCCGGCAGCCCTCATCGACTGAGCAACGCAGGAGAAGTTGATCTGGTAATGATTGAAGTGCAAAGCGGCGAGTACGTGGGCGAAGACGACATCGTTCGCCTGACCGACCTGTATGGTCGGGTGCCGATTACATAGCCGCTGCCGTAGGAACGAGGCTCCGTTCGGCGTGATACGGCAGCTGCTACAAGCCCCACCCCACAAAGCGTTACACCAGCACTTCACTCAGCGGGATAAACCCAACCCAGTCCCCTTCAACCAGAGTGCGTTCTTCGAGGACTTCCACCAGCCCCTCGGCCCATGCCGCGCTGCGCAAGACGCCCGAACTCTGGTTTTTGTAGATCACCGCACGCCCCTGCTCCAACCGCCCACGCAGATACTCGCGACGATTGCCCGCCTTGGGCCAGACGAACCCCGCAGGCACCTGGAATTTGAGCGGTTCGACGGCCTGCACGCCCTGAAGGCGTAGCAGGTAAGGCCGTGCAAGCAACGCGAACGTCACCAGGGTCGACGCCGGATTGCCCGGCAAACCGATCACCGGCACACCGCGAAAGTGCCCGCAGGTCAGGGGTTTTCCCGGTTTGATCGCCAATTTCCACAAGGCGAGCTCGCCTTCTTCGCGAAGCGCAATCCCTAAAAAATCCGCCTCGCCCACCGACACTCCGCCCGTGGACAAAATCAGGTCGACAGCGCCCAACTCACCCAAGCGCTGACGAGTCGCTGCCAAGTCATCGGGCAAAATACCCGCATCGACCACCTCACAACCCAGTCGCGTCAGCCAGCTGCACAGCAACACGCGGTTGCTGTTGTAGATTTGCCCCGGCCCTAACGGCAGGCCCGGTTCAACCAACTCATCGCCCGTGGACAACACCGCGACTTTGACCCGCCGAATCACCTCCAGCGCCGCGCACCCCAAGGACGCCGCCAGGCCCTGCTCAATCGGCCCCAAGCGGGTGCCAGCCGACAGGACGACTTCCCCAATGGTGGTTTCCTGCCCTTGTGGACGAATGTTCTGACCTGCACGCAATGCGTGGGTAAAGACCACTCGACCGTCGGCCTGTACCTGAGTGTTTTCCTGCATCTCGACGCAGTTCGCACCCGCCGGCACCGGCGCGCCAGTAAAGATTCGGGCACACGTTCCCGGGGCCAACGGTTCCGGGGCAGCGCCAGCAAAAATACGTTGGCTGACCATTAGCGGCTCGCCCGACCAATCCGCCATATTCAGGGCATAACCGTCCATGGCACTGTTAGGCCAGGGCGGCAGGTCAAGGCTTGAAATCAGGTCATGGGCCAAGACCCGGCCTTCGCTCGCAGCCAGGAGGACCGACTCGGTGCCCAGGATCGGCGCAGCTTCAGCCAGCGCCAGCAGGCGCGCCAACGCCACTTCGACAGGCATCAACTCGCCCGTACGGCCCGGCTTATCCACGGGTGCCACAGGCCGGCGCCTGCTTCAAATGGGCGACGAAGTTGCAGGGACGATGACGGGAGTCCAGTTGCTCGGCCAGGATTGCGTCCCAACCGGTGCGTACCGCATTGGTCGACCCCGGAAGGCAACACACCAGCGTGCCATTGGCCAGACCGGCCAGTGCCCTGGATTGCACGGTCGAAGTGCCGATGTCGGCCACCGAGATCTGACGAAACAACTCGCCGAAGCCATCTACCTGTTTGTCCAGCAAACAGCTCACGGCTTCCGGCGTGCTGTCGCGGGCCGTAAAGCCGGTGCCGCCGGTAATCAGCACCACTTGCACCACATCTTCGGCAATCCAGGTGGCGACCTGGGCGCGAATTTTATACAGGTCGTCCTTGAGCAACACCCGCGCCGCCAGGTTGTGCCCGGCATCGCTCAGGCGGTCGACAAAGACCTGGCCAGAGGTATCGGTTTCGAGGGTTCGGGTGTCACTGACGGTCAGAACAGCGATGTTCAGAGGGACGAAAGGTGCATCAACCTTGGCTTTCATAGACGAGGTCCAGTTGTAGGATAAACAGCCCGGTGTTATATCACAGCCCTTCTTTTCGCTGGTTGTGCGGAGTACCTCATGGGCCAGTTTCAATGCTCCATTTTGCTGCTGGCGGGCGGACGCGGCCAGCGCATGGGCGGCCAGGACAAAGGTCTGGTGACATGGCAGGGCAAGCCACTGATCGAGTTCGCGCAGCGCGTCGCAAGACCGCTGACCGATGACCTGATCATTTCGTGTAATCGCAACCACGATCGATACGCACTCTATGCCGATCAACTGATCAGTGATGGCAATGATGACTTTGACGGGCCTTTGGCGGGGATTCGTGCCGGCCTTGCCGCAGCCCGGCATTCGCACTTACTGGTGCTGCCCTGCGACGTACCCAACATTGACAGTGATTTGCTTGGTGCCCTGCTTGGCGCAGCCAGTGAACACCCGGATCAACCGGTGATGGTGCGCCATGGCGAACATTGGGAACCGCTGCTGTGCGTGATTCCGACTACGCTGGCGCCCGCCTTCGAAGCCGCATGGCTAGCAGGTGAGCGCAGTCCGCGCAAAATCATGCTCCAGCTCAATGCGCGGGCTTGGCAATGCGCTGAAAATGACCCTCGACTGATCAATTTCAACACTCCGGACTTACTGGAATAAACCGTGCTGGTGTCCGCCAGACACTAGCAATGGAACTTGCAGACGATGTATACGTCTCAGGGACAGTAATCTATAACAGCACATTCACTTGTTGGAGATACACCATGACTCACCGGACTCTCGCCGCCCTTATGCTTGCTGCTGGCCTGGCCGCCCTTGCTGGCTGTTCTTCGCCTTCAGTGATCACTCTGAACGACGGCCGTGAAATCCAGACAGTCGATTCGCCAAAGTACGATGATGCCTCCGGTTTCTATCAGTTCGAGCAATTGGACGGTAAAGAAACCCGCATCAACAAAGACCAGATTCGCACCGTTAAAGAGCTGTAATCCGGCTCCGCGGGAGCGAGCCGGCTCGCTCCCGCACATATCGTGAACGGCCTTACCCTTGTGCGGGTTTTGCTTTACCAGTCCAGCCGGATCCGGCTCTCAAAAAAACGCTCTTCCCCCGTCAGTGGGTCTGCAAAGCGCAGGCTTTGTGCCAACAGTTTTAGCGGATTGGCATAGTCATCGACTGCATCCTTGATCACGTCCGGATAGAAAGGGTCATTGCAGATTCCCGCCCCCAGTGCCGCCATATGCACCCGCAATTGATGCTTTTTTCCGGTCACGGGATACAGTGCGTAGCGCCACAACTCACCCTTTTTCTCACAGATATCGACCAAGGTTTCAGTGTTGCTGACGCCCTTCCCTTCTTGCATGCGGAAAAAGGGCTCGCCCTCCACCAAACGACTTTTGTGCACACGCGGCAGCTCTAGATCAGGCAAGGCTCGAGCAATGGCCTCGTAGCGCTTTTCGATCTTTCGCGTGGGGAATAACGACTGATACGCCGAGCGAGTCTCAGGGTTGGCCGAAAACAACACCAGGCCTGCCGTGTGCCGGTCGATCCGATGCAGCGGAACCAGATGCGGGTTATCCAGCGTTCGAATCAAGCGTCGCAACAGCGTTTGTTCGACATATTCACCCGCCGGAGTCACGGGTAGAAAGTGCGGTTTGTCCGCGACCACCAGATGCTCATCTGCGTACAGAATGGTTTCCTGCACAGGGATCGGTGTTTCGTTCGGGACTTCGCGAAAGTAGTGAATGCGCAGCCCTTCCTTGTAGGCCAACTGCGGGCTGATAGGCGCACCGTTGGCATCCAGCACCCGGCCACGGGCAATTCGGTCGAGCCACTGATCGCGGCTGATGGCACGAAAGTGCTCACACAGACAGTCGAGCACCGTCTGCCAACTGCCCGGCGGCAGATACAAAGTGCTGGCTTGATGCTCGGCGGCGTTGAAAGGCTGGGGCGACATAGGAACACTCAGGCGATAAATGCAGTTGGCGATTATCGCGCAAAGACCAGAGGCCTGTTCACGTTTCGTCGTGGTCGCGCCTGCAAAACACGGCAGGGTTTACCCCAGAAAGCTCACTACCTGCTCGGTATCGAACGGCCAGCCCAACTCTTGGCCAGTATCGATCCGGCGCAATACGGGGATCAGCAAACCGTAGGTTTCAAACAGCGCGTCGCTGTCGGCGATATCGACCAGCTCGACCATCAGCCCATGCTCAACCAAAGGCATTAGAATCGCTTCGGCCAGTTCACACAGGTGACAGCCCAGGGTGCCGAACAATTGACATTCGGGAGGCATAAATAACGACCTGATTAATAAAGTACTTATTTTAAGAGCCTTGGCCCAAGACGTCGACCTGCAGCAGACACCATCAGTCACTTGACCGGCCGGGCAATACAATCGCTCTTTAGCGATCCTTGCGACTACGCTTGACCCACATCAGCGCCATCCCTGCTCAACTACCGGATGCTCGCGACTTTTTTACTCGATCTGACAGGGAAGACTTTCGTGTTTGCCAATTTGTTAATCATCCTTGCCTCATCACTGGTGGTCATCGCAATGTTCCGGCGCCTGAAACTACCCCCGGTGCTGGGTTATTTGTGTGTTGGCCTGTTCGTCGGCCCCACCGCACTGGACTGGGTCAATGACAGTCCGGATCTTCCGGATCTGGCCGAGCTCGGGGTGGTGTTCCTTCTGTTCTCACTGGGGCTGGAGTTCTCACTGCCCAAGATGCTCAAGCTGCGTCGAGTGGTGTTTGGTCTTGGCAGCCTGCAAGTGCTGTGCTCTGCCGTTGCACTGGGCGGCCTGCTGTATGCGTTTGGCATGAGTTTTAACGGTGCTTTTTTACTCGGCGCCGGGCTTGCCTTATCGTCCACCGCTATCGTGAGCAAAGAGCTCACCAGCCTGGGTGAGATCTTCAGTCGTCACGGCCAGAACGCGATCGGCGTTTTACTGTTCCAGGACGTGGTTGCAGTGCTGCTGCTGACCCTGGTGCCGGTTTTCGCTGGCAGCAGCGATCAGGCTTGGTACTGGGCTTTGCCGATTACCTTGGGCAAGACGGTGATTCTGTTTTGCGGGCTTCTGTTTGCCAGCCGTTTCCTGTTACCGCGCCTGTTCCACGAAGTGGCCGCGTCTCGCTCAGCCGAGCTGTTTGTATTGTTGGCGCTGGTCATCGTGCTGCTCACCGCCTGGCTCACTCACCTGCTTGGCCTGTCGCCCGCACTGGGTGCGTTTCTTGCCGGGATGCTGCTGGGTGAAAGCCACTACCGGCATCAGATTGAAGCCGATATCCGACCATTCCGTGACATCTTGCTGGGCCTGTTTTTCGTCAGTATCGGCATGCTGATTGACCTGCAACTGTTCATTCACGATGGCTTCCTGATTTTGGGGCTGACCCTGGCCTTGATGCTGATAAAAGGCTGCGTGGTCGCACTGCTGGTCAAACTGCGCGGCAGCGACGGTGAAACAGCCTGGCGCAGTGGCCTTGCACTGGCCCAAGGCGGCGAATTCTGCTTTGCACTGATGGCGCAAATGCAGCTCAACTCACTGATTCCACCGCAGATTGCAGGCTACCTGCTGGCAGCCACCTTTTGCTCTATGTTGCTGACGCCCCTGCTGTTAAGGGCCGCCCCGAAAATTGCTGCCGGCCTGCACCGCCAGTCCTATGAAGAGGCCGAGCTGGAAGAAATAGCCGCACAAAGTGCCGAACTGCATGGGCACGTGGTGATGTGTGGCTATGGCCGCGTAGGCCAGTCCATCGGGCGTTTTTTGCGCCGTGAAAACAAGGATTTTGTCGCACTGGACTACGACCCGGACCGCATTCAGGAAGCTGCAAAAGCGGACAACAGCGTGCACTACGGTGACGCCCGTCGAGGTGATCTACTGCGCGCTGTGGGCGTGGATCGTGCGCGGCTGCTGGTGATTGCCGTAGACAACACAGAGGTGGCCATGAGCGTGCTCAAGGAGGCCCGACTGATAACCCTCGAGGTCCCCATCCTGGTCAGAACCCGCGATGACAGCCAACTTGCAGAGCTCAAGGCCGCGGGGGCGACAGAAGTGGTGCCCGAATTACTGGAGTCCAGCCTGATGCTCGCCTCTCATGCACTGATCATGCTTGGGCTGCCTGAAAAAACCGTGCAACGCCGGGTGGATCAAGTGCGTCATGATCGCTATCACTTGCTCGAAGGCTGTTTTGAAAATACAGACTCGCGGGATGCATCCACCCCCCGCGAAAACGATTGATTTAAGCTAAGGTTGGTCCCTGTTCAACACAAACATCTTTTGCCTGCCCATTGCCAAAGCTTATGCAATGGCACAGAAGCGAATGAACCTTCGCCGAAGACCTACACTCGAACGATCAACAAGCCACTCACGGAGTTAATCATGGCCCGCAAAACAGCAAAGAATGCTCAAGAAATACTGATGGCCGATTTCCAGGCTCTGGTGTTTGACGCCGAAAGGCTGCTGGAGCACACCGCATCCCTGGCCGGGGATCAAGCTGAAGAACTGCGCGCCCAGATCAAGGAGAGCCTGTTCAAAGCCCGCGAAACACTGGAAGAAACCAAGGAATCACTCAAAGACCGTGGCCAGGCTGCCGTGGTGGCCACTGAAGATTACGTTCAGACAAATCCTTGGCAGTCCGTTGGAATCGCGGCTGGCGCAGGCTTTTTGATTGGTCTGCTGGCAACGCGGCGCTGATATGACAGACGAATCCGGTTCGCCCCGTTCCTCACCGCGGCGCCTGGGTGCCGCGTTTCTGGGTCTGTTGCACAGTCATGTCGAATTGCTGGGCATCGAGCTGCAAGAACAGAAGGCACGCACGGTCAGTCTGTTGTTGTTTGCCGGGCTGGCACTGGTTTTCGGGTTACTGCTGTTGATCGGGCTGTCGGCGCTGGTGATGATTTTGCTGTGGGACAGTTACCGCATCAGCGGCATTCTCGGACTTTGTGTGTTTTATACGCTGGCCGCAGTTTTCTGCGGGTTGCGCCTGAAAGCCGCGGTGTTCGATGAATCATCTCCTTTCAACGCCACGCTCGAAGAGCTGGCCAAAGACCGCGAGCGTTTGCTGCCATGAGCCTGCCTGAAATGCCGAAAAACGCCTCACGCCAGGAACTGCGTAAAACGCTGATTCGCTTGCGTATGGAAATGCATCGCCAAGAGATTCGTCATGAATCGCAACAGCTGCTGCAGCCCCTGCAAAAAATGCGTGGAATGACCAGCAACTGGCAAGAAACCCTTGGGATCAAGCACGCGCCCCTGTGGGGGGTCGGGATTGTGACCTTGCTCGGTTTTCTAACAGGCAGAGGCGCCAAAAGTAAAAACGCCGAGGGGGCTTCCCGCTGGATCGGCCTGACCACCGGCTTGATACCGCTGATCAAGATGGTTATCCAGGCCTCGCGCAAGCCTTGAACAGATAAGACCACCCTCCTTCTGTGGGAGCGAGCCGGCTCGCGAAAGCATCAATGCGGTTTGCCCGAAAAATCGTATTGTTTGATTCCCGGGCGGCTTCGCTCCCACAGCGGAGTTTTTGAGCACGCCCCACACTTGCACCATCCGTTCTGAAGCGAGAAGCTGCACCCTCAGTCATTAACGGAGCACTGCGCCTTGGATTGGCAAACCCTGCTTAATCGCGAACGCTTGGGAAAACCTCATCACAGCCCGGAAGAGCTCGGGCGCAGCCCTTTCCACAAAGATCACGACCGGATCATCTTTTCTGGCGCATTTCGTCGTCTGGGACGCAAGACTCAAGTCCATCCGGTGAACAGCAACGATCATATCCATACCCGGCTCACCCACTCACTCGAAGTCAGCTGCGTCGGTCGCTCACTGGGCATGCGCGTGGGTGAAACAATCCGCAGCGCCTTGCCTGAATGGTGCGATCCGGCCGATCTGGGCATGGTGGTGCAGTCGGCCTGTCTGGCCCATGACATTGGTAACCCGCCCTTCGGGCACTCCGGGGAGGACGCCATTCGCAACTGGTTTGATCAGGCAGCCAAGCGTGGCTGGCTGGACGACATGAGTGACGTTGAGCGCAATGATTTCTTGAGCTTCGAAGGCAATGCCCAAGGTTTCCGGGTGCTGACACAGCTCGAATACCACCAGTTTGACGGCGGCACGCGCCTGACCCATGCAACGCTGGGCACCTTTCTGAAATACCCTTGGACTGCACGTCATGCAGACTCGCTGGGCTATAAGAAACACAAGTTCGGGTGCTATCAGAGTGAACTGCACCTGCTCGAAGGTATCGCCCACAAGCTGGGCCTGCCACAGATAGAAGACCAGCGTTGGGCGCGCCATCCTCTGGTCTACCTGATGGAGGCGGCCGATGACATTTGCTACGCGCTGATCGATCTTGAAGATGGTCTGGAGATGGATCTGCTGCAGTACGCTGAAGTCGAATCCCTGCTGCTGGACCTGGTGGGTGAAGACTTGCCAGAAACTTACCGCCTGCTAGGCCCCGGCGACTCCCGGCGACGCAAGCTGGCAATCCTGCGCGGCAAGGCCATCGAGCATCTGACCAACGCTGCCGCCCAGGCCTTTGTAGAGCAACAGGATGCTCTGCTGGCAGGCACTCTGTCGGGGGATCTGGTCGAGCATATGCACGGACCGGCCAAGCGCTGTGTGCTGGATGCCAAGGACATGGCACGCAAGAAAATCTTTCAGGACAAACGCAAAACCCTGCATGAAATCGGCGCTTATACCTCTCTGGAAATCTTGCTCAATGCCTTTTGTGGCGCAGCACTGGAACAACATGGGGGGCGGGTCCCATCGTTCAAGAATCGACGCATCCTCGACTTGCTGGGTAACAATGCACCCGATCCGAACTGGCCATTACACCGCTCGTTCATGCGTATCATCGACTTTATCGCCGGTATGACCGATAGCTATGCCACCGAAATGGCGCGAGCTATGACCGGCCAATCCAGCCCGAGCTGATACCTGATGCCCTCCCCCCGTAAAACGGGAGGGCCCTCCGTTATAAAGCATCTGCTCGCGGCATACAGCAGTGAACTTCCAGTCATAATCAACACTAGCAACCTACCCATTAAAGAGTTCAAACAAAACACCTTGTAGACTCCAAGTAACTACATGTAGGACTCTTCTTACTACAGCGCAAATATTTTAACCACCGCATTAAACATATACACCTAAATACGACTAAAGCCCTCCACCACTTCAAACAAACCGTGAGCACGCGCCTGATTTACCGTAGGAAAATTCCCATACTACGCTTGCAAGCAAATCGATTCGTGCCCCCACTCTTATATCTGAGCTAAGGTGCGCGCTTTCTATGCAGATTTTTATGGGGAGAATCAATATGAGTACCGTTTTTATTGTCGACGACCATCCGGTTATTCGACTGGCCATTCGAATGTTGTTAGAACATGAAGGTTATGAAATAGTCGGGGAAACCGACAATGGCGTAGATGCAATGCAAATGATCCGTGAATGCGTTCCAGACTTGATAATTCTCGACATCAGCATTCCAAAACTCGATGGTCTGGAAGTGCTCTCGCGCTTCAACACAATGAACTCAACCCTTAAAACACTGGTTCTCACGGCTCAATCACCCAAGCTTTTTGCCATGCGCTGCATGCAATCCGGCGCTGCGGGCTACGTGTGCAAACAAGAAGAACTCAGCGAACTTGTCAGTGCAATAAAAGCTGTATTTTCTGGCTACAATTACTTCCCAAGTCAAGCATTGACTCCTGAAAAGAATGAAGCTGACAGCGTTTCCGAAATCGAGCTTTTCAAACAAGTTAATGATCGTGAACTCATGGTCCTGAAACTGTTCGCACAAGGTAAAACAAACAAGGAAATTGCCACTGGCATGTTCCTCAGTAACAAGACCGTGAGTACTTACAAAAAAAGACTCATGCAGAAATTAAAAGCCAACTCTCTGGTCGATCTTATCGAGCTGGCCAAACGTAACGCCCTGGTGTGAGAAATAGGATGCCCACGCGGTTAAACAAGTATTTATCACTGTTCGCAGGGTTGATCCTCTGTACTTCAGTGTTCGCCGAGCCTACCCGCACTGAAACCTTTTCATTGCTCAGCCGCTCGGGCACCTATCACATGGACGTCCCGCTGGATAAAGCACAGCGCTATTGGCTACAGAACAAACCTAAACTTGTGGTGGGTACCTCCACAGCGGACTACCCGCCTTTCGACATAACCGACAGCGGTCAGGACTACGAAGGTTTCACCGCCGATTACGTCGGTATTCTGAAAAAAGCCCTCAACGTGTCGATACAGGTTCAGCGCTTTGCCTCCAGAGACGGGGCCATCAAGGCACTTGAAGAAGGACGAATCGACCTGCTCGGCACGTCAAATGGTTTCGAAGCCGCCAACCAGAATCTGTTGCTTTCCACTCCATACGCCATCGACCAGTCCGTACTGGTAACCCGAGAAGGAGAAACTCGCTCACTCTCCCAAGGCCTGGCAGGCTTGCGCCTGAGCATGGTTTATCACTACTTGCCACTGGCGGAGGTCAAGGCGCTCTACCCCAAGGCAATCATTCAGTCTTACCCCTCCTATCAAAATGCCATTAACGCCGTGGCGTTCGATCAGGCCGATGTGTTCCTGGGAGACACGGTGTCGACCCACTACATGATCAACAAGGGGTATCTGAAGAACATAAAAATGGCCAACTTTGGCAAACACGAAGCCCACGGTTTCAGTTTTGCCGTCCGCCGTGACAACTTGCAGTTGCTCGACATCATCAATGCCACACTCAAAGCCGTCCCCAACAGCGAACAGGAAAGCATTGCCAAACGCTGGAGCGCAGGCAGTGACATTTTACTCTCCGATCAAAAACTGCAACTTACGGAGCTTGAAGAACGCTGGCTGGCTCAGCATCCGGTAGTGAAAGTGGTCGTCAACGAGACCCTTGCACCGCTGACCTTCTTTAACTCCAAAGGAAATTTCAGAGGCATTACTGCCGACCTGCTGGAGATGATTCGCTTGCGTACGGGGCTGCGCTTCGAGATACAGCGTGCACATAGCCTCAGGTCCATGATCCGGATGGTCAATCAACACGAAACCGACATCATAGCGGCCATCAACCCATCTATTTCCCGGGAAGATGCCCTCAACTTCAGTCGACCCTATCTCGTAAACTCATTTGTCCTGCTCACCGCAAAAGGCCATGACCAACCCACAAGCCTTGAACAACTGTCGGGTAAAAAACTGGCCTTGCCCAACGGCAACCCGCTGACCGAATACCTGCGCAGTGAATACCCACAGATAACCCTGGTCGAAACCGAGGATATCCATGGCGCCACAGAATTACTGGCCGAAGGACAAGTACAAGGCGCGGTCAGTACGCTGGTCATTGCCAATTACTTGCTGAGTTCGGATCTGTTTCAGGACCGTTTGCAAATCAGCGCCACCATAGGCACCCAACAAGCTGCTTTTTCCCTGGCAACGGCACGGGACGCCACCGAACTGGGTTCTATCCTCAACAAGGCACTACTGAGCATCGCACCTGATGAGCTGGGGATTATCAACAGTCGCTGGCGCGGATACATTCCGGCATCTGACAGTTACTGGCGCAACTATCACCGCCTGATCTACCAGATCATCATTGGCACAAGTCTTTTGCTCTTGCTGTCACTGGTCTGGAATGCCTATATGCGGCGTCAGATCCGCCAACGAAAAATGGCAGAACGTGCACTCAATGATCAGTTCGAGTTTATGCGCGCGCTGGTCGATGGGACCCCTCACCCGATTTATGTGCGTGATCGGGAGGGCATTCTGAAAACCTGTAATAACAGCTACCTGGAAGCTTTTTCAGCCAAGCGAGAAGAAATCATAGGCAAAACGGTGATGCAAACCTGCAGCCTTTTGAACAACAAGTGTGAAGCCCATGATTATCAGGCTGACTACTTGCGGGTCATGAGTGAAGGCACACCGCTTATCGTTGATCGGCCACTGAATATTGGCGACAAAACGTTCACCATCTACCACTGGATCCTTCCTTATCGGGATTCGCTGGGTGAGGTACAGGGCATTATTGGAGGCTGGATCGATATCAGTGAACGCCGCCAACTCCTTGATGAACTACGCGCAGCAAAAGAGTTGGCAGATGACGCCAATCGGGCCAAAAGCACCTTCTTGGCAACCATGAGTCATGAGATTCGCACGCCGATGAATGCGGTGATCGGTTTGCTTGAACTTACCCTGAAGCGTGCAGACCAAGGGCATCTGGACCGGCCCTCCATTGAGGTTGCCTACAACTCGGCCAAGGACCTGCTGGAATTGATCGGCGATATTCTCGATATTGCCCGCATCGAATCTGGACGACTGAATCTGTCTCCAGAACGCGTGAACCTGCGCAGTCTTGCCAGTTCGGTGATCAGGGTCTTTGATGGTCTGGCCCGGCAAAAAAGCCTGACCCTCTCCCTGATATTCAATCCAGCAGACAGCCCCCCCGATGTACTCATCGACCCGCTTCGTTTCAAGCAAATCCTGACCAACCTGATCAGCAACGCAATCAAGTTCACCCAACATGGCCAGGTAACCCTCGAACTCAACTTGCTGCCCACGGGCAATGCGGATCAGGTTGAACTCCAGTTGAGTGTCAAGGACACGGGCATCGGTATCAGTGAGCGCGACCAGGCACGGTTGTTTGAACCCTTCGCACAAGTGGAAAATAGCGGGCAGCTTGCCCTTAACGGTGCAGGACTCGGCCTGGTAATTTGCCGCAGTCTGTGTGAAATGATGGGTGGAAGCCTCGAACTGAGCAGCCAGCCACAAGAAGGAACCCTGGTTCAGATAGCGCTCAAGGTTCCAACTCTGGCGCCCTCTCCAATCGCCGAGACACAAGAGCCGAATATCAAACCCGCCGCTCGCCAACTTAACGTTCTGGTGGTAGATGACCATCCCGCGAACCGCTTGTTGATGTGTCAGCAACTTGGGTTTTTAGGTCACAGTTTTGCCATAGAACACGATGGCGCCTCTGGCCTGGAAACCTGGAAACAAGGCGCATTCGATCTGGTGATTACGGACTGCAACATGCCAGTCATGAATGGTTATGACCTGACTAGGGCCATACGCCAGCATGAACAGGCACGGCAGCAACCGCCGTGCACAGTGCTGGGCTTTACTGCAAATGCTCAACCTGAGGAGCGCCAGCGCTGCGAGCAGGCAGGAATGAACGACTGCCTGTTCAAGCCCATCAGCCTGACTTTGCTGAGCCAGCGCATAACGACGATTGAGCCGCTCTACACGTGCTCGCAAGTGTTCAACGTTGATTGCCTCAACTCGTTGTCAGGTCACAACGCCGTTCAGGCTCAACGCTTGCTCGAAGAGCTGTTGCGCAGTAACCGGCAGGATCTCAAAGCGTTGCTTGAGCTTCCTGACAACGGGGAGTTGCAAGCATTTGTCGACATTGCTCATCGCATAAAAGGCGCCGCCCGCATTGTGGGAGCCAATACCCTGATCAAGCAGTGTGAAGCGCTGGAGCAGGCCAGCCAGCACAGCCTGACTCCGGCTCGTAATCACGTTCAAGCCGCCATGCAAGAGCTCGAAGATGCATTGGCCCTGCAACTTGAAAAGCGGGTAAATAACACCTGAGCCGCCCGCAGATCCGAGCCAAAGAATGAGCAGTTTGGCCCGCATTTACTATGCTTACATGCATCAGCACGCATTTGTCTGTGGAGAAAACACTCATGCGCAATTCTGCGCACTCCCACAAGCGCCAATTCCCGCTGCATGTCCACATTAGTGCGATGTTTACATTTTTGTTGCTCCTGCTGGGCGTAGTGCTGGGCGTTTTTAATTACCAGCAAACCACCCACATCATTCTCGACAGCAGTAAAAAACTGTTCGGTTATATCGAGCAGGATGTGCAGCATGATTTGCTCAATGCCTACCAACCCATACGACACGCTCTAAACCTGCTGATCCTCAATCCTGATGCCATGACTGATCGAGTCGAGCGTCGAACGGAGCTCTTGCAACCTTTCGTACAAACGCTGGAAGACAATCACACCTTGTCTGCTTTATTTCTGGGAGATGACAACGGCAACTTTTTCCTGGTCCGGCCTTTACGCGATCAAGCGACAAGATTGAAGGTGCAAGCACCGCCACAAGCGAACTATGAAGTCTGGTCAATAAAGCGATCCGAACAACAAGGTACGGTTGAATCCAAAAAAACATACCTGGATGCACACTTGACCCAACTGGAACAGCGAAGCATCCCCGATGAAACCTTCGACCCTCGCACCCGCAAGTGGTTTATCCCGGCGCACGCCGGCCAGGATCAAGCCACCACCAGCCCCTATTTGTTTTTTCCACGCGGGAGGTCGGCACCACATTAGCCAGACGCAGTGCGACCAATACGGTGATGGGGGCCGATGTAACCCTTTCTCAGCTATCGAGCACTCTCGCTAACCATCAGACAACCCCAGGCACGCAAATCGTTTTATTCGATAGCGATGGCCGAGCGATCGCCTATCCGGATTTCAACAAGCTTTTAACCGCTCAGGATCCCGCGAAACTGCCCAAAGTTTCAGAGTTGAGTCCGGCACTGAGTTATCTGATCGATCAGGGCGCAAATCCGCACCGGCGCCTCAACGACGGCCATCGCCAATGGATCGTTTCACAATTCACCGTGGACGACGGCGGCGCTAATGGTTTGAAGTTGGCAATGATGGTCCCCGAAGACGAGCTGCTGGCGGATGCCTACCGGCTGCGATGGCAAGGTGCTGTGGTGACGCTGATTGCACTCTTCCTGTGTGTCCCCATGGGTTGGGTGACCTCACGATTACTGGTCAAGCCCTTGCAGGCACTGGTTCGTGAGGCCGATGCCATTCGGCGCTTCGATTTCAACTACACACCCAGGCAGCAGTCGCCCGTCCTCGAAATCGATCAGTTGGAAGCTTCCATGGGGCGCATGAGGGAAACGCTAGCCAGTTTTTTTGAAATCACCTCAAGTCTCTCTGCTCACACCCGGTTTGAACCTTTGTTGCAGTCAGTTCTGTTTGAAACGCTCAAAATCGCCCAGGCAGAGGCCGGGCTGATCTACCTTGCAAAAAACGACAGTACGCAACTGGAGCTAAAGGGCTTGATCATCAATGGCCAGCCCCAAGACCTCACCACCCAGCCGCAGCCAGTGTTGGACCCCGACGACAGCCAGAGCCCCGAATGGCTGCGGGCACTTTTCGAAGGCCATGACAGTGTCGCCCGCGCACTCAATCTCGAGCAGGCTGGTGACTTGCAGCCACTTATGCATGAACTGGACAGCCAGAGTATCCATCTTATCGGTATTCGACTGCACAACCGTCACGGTGAAACCGTGGGGATTCTGGTACTGGTGTTGAACGACAGTGGCTCGCTTGACGATCAGGATCACCTGCGGGCAGACCGGATTGCCTTTATCCAGGCGGTGTCAGGTACGGCTGCGGTCGCGATTGAAAGCCAGCGCCTGCAAGCACGTCAAAAACAGTTGCTGGATGCATTGATTCAACTGCTGGCCGGAGCCATTGATGCCAAAAGTCCATATACAGCCAGCCATTGCCAACGGGTTCCAACCCTGACCCTGATGCTGGCCCAAGCAGCGGCGGCTAGCCAACAAAAGCCGTTTGAGCAATACAACCCCTCGGAAGAACAATGGGAAGCCCTGCGCATCGCGGCCTGGCTGCACGACTGCGGCAAGGTCACGACGCCGGAATATGTGGTCGACAAGGCCACCAAACTTGAAACCTTGTACGACCGTATTCACGAAATCCGCACACGCTTTGAAGTGCTCAAACGCGATACGTGGATCAATTACTGGCAAGCACTGGCCTTGGGCGGCGACGATCAACAACTGTCAGAGCTGCGCGACGCCAGCCTGTCGGCGCTGGATGAAGAGTTTGCGTTTGTCGCCCAAAGCAATATGGGCGGTGAGGCCATGATGGACGCTGATCTTGAGCGTTTGAATGCCATTTCCCGGCGCACATGGACGCGCACACTGGACGACCGCATTGGCGTGTCCTGGGAAGAGCACAAACGCCAGTCCACCCGTGAGGAACAAGACTTGCCGGTTACAGAGCGGCTGCTGGCCGACAAACCCGAGCACCTGTTCACTCGGCCTGAAGCTGACGTAATTGCCGATGAAAACCCTTGGGGCTTCAAACTCGACGTGCCGAAATACAAATTCAACCGTGGCGAGCTGTACAACTTGAGCACAAGGCGCGGCACATTGACCAGCGAGGAACGCTACATCATCAACAATCACATTGTTCAAACCATTCTGATGCTCAGCAGCCTGCCCCTACCCAGTTACCTGAGCAACATCGCCGAAATCGCGGGCGGGCATCACGAAAAAATGGACGGCAGCGGTTATCCAAAACGCTTGAAACGCGAAGAGATGAGCCTGGAGTCAAGGATGATGGCGATTGCCGACATTTTCGAGGCACTGACCGCCTCGGACCGCCCCTATAAACGCAGCAAAACGTTAAGTGAGGCGCTGAGCATCATGGCCGGCATGTGCCGCGATGCCCATATTGATCCCCAACTGTTCGCGCTGTTTATGCACGAACAGGTGTTTATGGAATACGCCCGGCAGTTTCTCGAGCCGGAACAAATCGATGCCGTCGACATCGAAGCGCTCATGTCCAAGGCCGGGCTGACAATTTGACCGGTTTCAACACTCGCTCAAGCGCAGAAAAATCGCAGCCAGAGCTTCAATGCCCTGCTGGTCTTGCTCGCTAAACCGCCCGACACTGGGACTGTCCAGATCAAGCACACCTATCAGACGACCACCCTTGATCAACGGAACAACCAGTTCACTGTTGGAAGCGCTGTCGCAAGCGATATGCCCGGCAAATGCGTGCACATCCTCAACACGCTGTGTTTCCCGGCTCGCAGCCGCAGCCCCACAAACGCCGCGCCCGAAAGGGATCCGAATACAGGCGATCTGTCCCTGAAACGGGCCCAGCACAAGCTCTTCATTGCGGTTAAGGTAAAACCCTGCCCAATTCAGATCATCAAGCTGGTGAAACAAAAACGCCGAAAACTGCGCGGCATTAGCAATAAAGTCTCGCTCATCCGCCAACAACGACTCCAGTTGAGCCTGCAACAAGGTATAGCCGTTCAGGCCGGCCCCTGTGGCGTTCAAATCAATCATTCGCTTGCTCCAACAATTTCAAACCCACCCAGTAACGCGCGAACTGATAGGCGCAACGGCCATTGCGGTTGCCGCGCCCGGTCGCCCAGCGTACAGCCAGAATATCCAGCGCCTCGTCACGCTGCCACTGCAAACCGGCTTTGCTGGCCAATACATCAATCCAGTGCTCAACCACACTCAGGAAGTGCTCCTGAGTAAAGGGATAGAACGACAGCCAAAGGCCGAAGCGGTCGGACAAAGCAATCTTGTCCTCTACGGCCTCATTGGGATGAAGCTCACCGTCGACGTTCTTCCAGTTCTCGTTGTCGCTCTCCTTTTCTGGCACCAGATGGCGACGGTTCGACGTTGCGTAGAGCAATACGTTATCCGGCGCTTGCTCCAGAGAGCCATCGAGCACACTTTTCAGCACTCGGTAATCGCTTTCACCGGCCTCAAAGGACAAGTCATCGCAAAACAGTACAAAACGCTGAGGCAAACCCTGCAGCAGTTCGACGACTCGCGGCAGGTCGGCCAGATGATCGCGCTCGATTTCAATCAGGCGCAGACCCGCTCCGGCATACTCCGCCAGCAGGGCGCGAATGATCGAAGACTTGCCTGTACCCCGCGATCCCCATAACAGAGCATGGTTGGCTGGCAAGCCATCAAGAAACTGCTTGGTATTGCGCCCCAATTGGTCGCGCTGGTTATCAATGCCGATAAGGTCCGAAAGGCGCATTTCAAGACTGACGTGCAACGGCATCAAATAACCAGAGCGACCTTCACGCTGCCACCGTGCAGCCAGGCACTCGTGCCATTCGATCGGTTCACGCTGCGCTGGCAGCAAGGGTTCAAGGCGAGCAAGGACCGCTTCGGCACGCTCCAGAAAGGCATCCAGTTTAGAATTCACAACATTTCCTCAGACTGATACACAATGATGGCATATTGATATGACGTATATTTAGCCGCCATCCACGACATGACTCACTCGGTTAGCGGCAAATACCGCAGTTATGCCTGCCGGTTACCCTACACATCGACTACTCTTGCACGCCGCAAGGAAATGGAAACAGGTGCAGCACCCCATGGATATAAAACTCACCCATCGCCTGTCTTTCAAGCAAGCAAAACTGACGGTGCTGGTCGGTCTGGTTCTCGGGGCCATGCTTAGCCTGCTGCAAATCGGCATCGATTATGCCAGTGAAAACGCCGCCATCAATCGCGAAATCCAATCGTTGCTTGAGATCAGCCATAACCCGGCATCACGGATTGCCTACAACCTTGACTCAGAGCTGGCCCAAGAGCTTCTGCTGGGTCTGTTGCGATCGCCTGCCATCATCGGCGCACAACTTGTCGACAGCGATAATGTGATTCTGGGTTCCGTTCAGGATCAACCCGAAAGCGGGCGCTATCGAGCGCTCAGCGATTCCCTGTTTGGTTCCAATCGTTCTTTTGAAGAACGACTGTACTTTAATCACTTACCTGAACAAAGCATCGGCGCGTTACACCTTGAGGTGGATACCTACCCCTTCGGAAAGCGTTTTTTGCAGCGGGCCGAAGTCACGCTGCTCGGCGGTTTCATTCGCAGTATTATCCTGACCTTTATCCTCTTGGGTCTGTTTTACGTGATGCTGACCAAGCCGCTGGTGCGGGTAATCAGTCAGATAACCAAGAACAAACCCGGCAGCCCTGGCCAATCAAAGGTGCGTTGCCCTTGCGGTCATCAAGACGATGAGATTGGTGTGCTGGTCAACGCCGCCAATCAGCAGTTCGAGGCCATGGCCCGTGAAATGGAATATCGGCGGCGCGCCGAAAACAGCCTGACCGAGTACCTGGCACAACTGGAAACCATCGTCTCGGTGCGCACCCAAGAGCTGGAAGCCATCAACGAGCAACTGCGCCACTCCAATGAAGAGCTAGAAGCGGCTCGCAGCACTGCACTGGAAATGGCTCAGGCACGGTCGGCATTTCTGGCCAACATGAGCCACGAAATTCGTACCCCGCTCAATGGTTTGCTGGGCATGCTGGCGCTATGCCTAGACAGCCCGCTGAATGCTGAACAACACCAACAACTGTCCATAGCCCACGATTCGGGCAAGGTCTTGGTTGAACTGCTCAATGACATTCTGGACCTGTCGAAGTTCGACGCCGGTCAACTGGAACTCGAACATATTGCCTTCGACCTCGGTTCGCTGATCGAAGACACCGCCAACCTCCTATCGCAGAACGCAGCGCCCAGCGTAGAACTGACGTGCCTGATCGACCCGAACTTCCCCACACTGGTATTGGGTGACCCGACACGGGTGCGCCAGATCGTCAGTAATCTGTTGTCCAATGCCCTGAAATTCACCCGGTTCGGACGAGTGGATGTGCGCCTCAGCGCTCAGGATGATCTGGTGCGCATCGAGGTCTGCGACACCGGTATCGGTATTGCCCAAGAAGCTCAGGCGAGAATTTTCAGCCCATTTACCCAGGCCGGGGCCAGCATCACCCGTCAATTTGGCGGCACCGGGCTGGGGCTGACCCTGACCAACAGCTTGTGCGAAGTGATGCACGGGCGATTGACCATCCGTTCGCAAATCGGTTTTGGCAGCCAGTTTTGTGCCGAGCTGCCCTTGCCCTGCCACACCCCTGCTATCACACCTAAATCACTGTCCGGGCGGGTTATTGTGGTGAGCGCGGCGAGCAGCGGCCTGAGCGAATTGCTTGGCAGTTATTTGCCCCTGTGGGGGCTCGACTATAAGCACTACTCACTGGACGAGTCCCTGGCCGATACAGACCCTCATCTGTTGATTACTGATTGCCCCGAATGCCTGTTTGGCCTGCGGCCAGCCATCAGCGCGCCGATCCTGCTGGTCACCGCTTATGGCAACTTCATGCCCGGCGATCAGGTCAATGCGCTGGCACCCCTGCAGCAAAAAGCCAGGCCGCTGTCGCGCCAGGCGCTGTATCAAACCCTACAGTACCTGCTGCTGAAAAAAGATGATGACATCCCGGGCGACCGAATCATCACCCCCCCTGTTTCGCATCGAGCACGGATTCTTTTGGTCGAAGACAATCCGGTCAACCAACTGGTGGCCAAGGGCATGTTGAGCAAACTGGGGTGTGACGTGGTGGTTGCGGCCCACGGCGGCGAAGCGCTGACCCAGCTGGAACAGAGGACTTTTGATCTGGTGTTGATGGACTGCAATATGCCTGTGATGGATGGCTACGAGGCCACCCGGCAAATCCGTCACCGCGGACGCTGGCCAAAGTTGCCCATTGTCGCCCTGACCGCCAATGCAATGCCCGAAGAGCGCGAGCGCTGCCGCTCGGCGGGGATGAACGACTATCTGGCCAAACCGTTCAGGCGTGAAGAGCTGGCTGCGCTGATCGATACCTGGGTGCCGCAAAAAAACTGATAATGGGATTTTTCTGTAGCCGCTGACTCACGGAGCGAGTCAGCGGCTACAAAGACTCAAGCGGCTACTGCTTAGCGCAGCAACGCTTCAATATCCGCCTTGAGTGCCTCTGGCTTGGTAGTCGGGGCATAACGCTTGATGCTTTTACCATCGCCACTGATCAGAAACTTGGTGAAGTTCCACTTGATGCCCTGCGAGCCCAACAACCCCGGCGCGCGCTTCTTGAGCTGGGCAAACAGCGGGTGAGCTTGACTGCCATTGACGTCCACTTTTTTGAACAGCGAAAACGTCACGCCAAAATTCAACTCGCAGAATTCAGAGATGGCCGCTTCATCACCCGGTTCCTGCTGCCCGAACTGATTGCACGGGAACCCCAGAATCACCAACCCCTGGTCCTTGTATTGCTGCCACAAGGCTTCGAGCCCCTTGTACTGGGGGGTAAATCCACATTTGCTCGCGGTATTGACCACCAGCAACGCCCTTGCCCCGAAGTCCGCCAGGGTTTTGGATTCGCCGCCCAGCGTGATGCATGCAATATCGAGCAGATTGTCGTTCATGACGGCGCCTCAATAATTAGTCGCGGGGAGCAAGGTCCAGGCACACCGAGTTGATGCAATAGCGCAGACCGGTGGGTGGCGGACCGTCGGGGAACACATGGCCCAAATGCGCATCACACTTGGCACAAACCACTTCGGTACGCACCATGCCGTGGCTGACGTCACGGATCTCGACCATCGCGCTCTCGCCAATCGGCTCGTAGAAGCTGGGCCAGCCGCAACCTGAGTCAAACTTTGCGCGGGAATCAAACAACGGTTCCTTGCAGCAAATACAGTGGTAAACACCGTCCGTTTTAGTGGCGTTGTATTTGCCCGAAAACGGACGTTCAGTACCCTTCAGGCGGCACACGTTGTATTGCTCGGGATCGAGCATGGCCTTCCATTCGTCCAGGGTTTTGGTCAACTTTTCCATGGTTCTGCCTCTGCAACTGAAAAACCCCGATCGGTGGCTTTTCCAGGGGTCGGGTGGCACGTATGATTGCGCCTCGTTAAACGCCAGTCTGGCATCGCCCTAGTGTCCTGTCTCGAAAATACTGATCCATTTTGACGGCGTCTGTTATCAACAATGGACCGTATTTGTAAGACAGGACACTCGCCGCATTCAAACGGACTCTTGAAGCAAACCGGTGTTAGCCACTGTGTGAAAACACAGAATTTCCCAGAGCCGTGGTCATCACATTGCCTGGATCGTTCATTTTCGGGATCACATCGCCATGCAGGTCAGCAAATCAAACAAGCTCGCCAACGTCTGTTATGACATTCGCGGCCCAGTGCTCAAGCACGCCAAACGCCTGGAGGAGGAAGGTCATCGCATCCTCAAGCTGAATATCGGCAACCCGGCCCCCTTTGGTTTTGAAGCGCCGGACGAAATCCTTCAGGACGTGATCCGCAACCTGCCGACCGCCCAGGGCTACAGCGACTCCAAAGGTCTGTTCAGCGCGCGTAAGGCCGTGATGCAGTACTACCAGCAAAAGCAGGTGGAAGGTGTCGGCATTGAAGACATCTACCTGGGCAACGGCGTCTCCGAGTTGATCGTGATGTCGCTGCAAGCGCTGCTCAACAACGGTGACGAAGTCCTGGTGCCAGCACCTGACTACCCGCTGTGGACCGCTGCCGTGACTCTGGCCGGTGGCCACCCGGTGCACTACCTGTGCGACGAGCAAGCCAACTGGTGGCCTGATCTGGAAGATATAAAAGCCAAGATCACCCCCAACACCAAAGCCATGGTCATTATCAACCCGAACAACCCGACGGGTGCGGTGTACTCCAAGGAAGTGCTGCTCGGCATGCTGGAGATTGCACGCCAGCACAACCTGGTGGTGTTTTCGGATGAGATCTACGACAAGATCCTTTATGACGACGCCGTGCACATCTGCACCGCTTCGCTGGCCCCGGACGTGTTGTGCCTGACCTTCAACGGCCTGTCCAAGTCATACCGGGTCGCGGGTTTCCGCTCGGGCTGGATCGCTATCTCAGGCCCCAAGCAAAACGCCCAAAGTTACATCGAAGGCATCGACATGCTGGCCAACATGCGTCTGTGCGCCAACGTACCGAGCCAGCACGCCATCCAGACCGCACTGGGTGGTTACCAGAGCATCAATGACCTGGTACTGCCGAATGGCCGGCTGCTGGAGCAGCGTAACCGCACCTGGGAATTGCTCAACGATATCCCCGGCGTAAGCTGCGTGAAGCCAATGGGCGCGCTGTACGCATTCCCGCGTATCGACCCAAAAGTGTGCCCGATCCTCAACGACGAAAAGTTCGTCCTGGACCTGCTGCTCTCGGAAAAACTGCTGGTGGTTCAAGGTACGGCGTTCAACTGGCCATGGCCTGACCACTTCCGCGTCGTTACCCTGCCCCGTGTTGATGAACTGGATATGGCCATCGGCCGGATCGGTAACTTCCTGAAGACATACCGTCAGTAATTTCTGAGCATGCTGTGCGACCAATGAAAAGTCGCACAGCATGTGTCTGATGAAACATTCTTCACGCACCGCCGTTCCCGACCTGCAGCTTCCGTCAAAAAACCAAAAAAATCGGAAAAGCCCTTTATTTACTGGCTTTCGGTGGAACTTTTGCCTAAAAAAAATGCTCATTCACATTAGGAAATGTCAGGTACATCACTAGAATCTGCCTGTAGGACACAGTTTGAAATAGTCACCCGGTTGAATAGCCCGAGGCGGCACCTTATATACCCGCATACGGCAACACCCTTAAGACGAGGAGATTCTTACAACCATGATGCGCATTCTGCTGTTTTTGGCCACTAACCTGGCGGTCGTGCTGATTGCCAGCATCACCCTGAGCCTGTTCGGCTTTGACGGGTTCATGGCGGCCAACGGGGTTGATCTGAACCTCAGTCAGCTGTTGGTGTTCTGTGCGGTCTTTGGTTTTGCAGGGTCTTTGTTCTCGCTATTCATCTCCAAATGGATGGCGAAGATGAGCACCAGCACCCAGGTGATCACTCAACCTCGTACTCGTCACGAACAATGGTTGATGCAAACTGTTGAGCAACTGTCCCGCGAAGCCGGGATCAAAATGCCCGAGGTGGGGATTTTCCCGGCATATGAAGCCAACGCCTTTGCCACGGGCTGGAATAAAAACGATGCGCTGGTCGCTGTCAGCCAAGGTTTGCTGGAGCGTTTTTCACCCGATGAAGTAAAAGCGGTACTGGCTCACGAAATCGGCCACGTTGCCAACGGTGACATGGTGACCCTGGCACTGGTGCAGGGCGTGGTGAACACCTTCGTCATGTTCTTTGCCCGGATCATCGGCAACTTTGTCGACAAGGTGATTTTCAAGAACGACGAAGGCCGTGGCATTGCCTACTACGTCGCGACCATCTTCGCTGAACTGGTCCTGGGTTTCCTGGCCAGCGCCATCGTGATGTGGTTCTCGCGCAAACGCGAGTTCCGGGCTGACGAAGCCGGTGCTCAGCTTGCTGGTACAGCGGCCATGATCAGCGCCCTGCAGCGCCTGCGCTCCGAACAGGGCCTGCCGGTTCACATGCCGGACACCATGGCGGCTTTTGGGATCAACGGCGGCCTCAAACAAGGCCTGGCGCGGATGTTCATGAGCCACCCGCCACTGGAAGAACGTATCGATGCACTGCGTCGCCGCGGCTAACCCCACGGCAACCAAAGAAAAGGGCGACTGAGGTCGCCCTTTTTTATGGGCACCGTATTCAGGCCTTGCCGGTTTTTTCCAGGCGATAGACGCGCTCCACCAGACGCGTCACACCGCCCTTGAGGAACTTCCATTCCTGGTCGAGTACATCCGGCTGCTCGACGACCTCCAGCGCCCAGTCAGGCGACAGCAGGCGCTGTACTTCGGCGTCCGGCACTGAGAACGGCGGCCCCTTCATTTGCGACTGGTCGTAGTCGAGCGTGATCAAAAGCCCCTTGCACCCCGGGACAAGAATTTCCGTCAGATGTCGAGCGTAGGCCTCTCGCATGTCAGGAGGAAACGCGATCATAGCCGCACGGTCATACAGCCCCACACAGGTGGAGACATCGGCTGCCGTCAGTGCAAAGACATCACCGCACAAGATCGTCACTGGGCCCGCCTCGTACACCGTGAAGGCGCCCCGCTGGCTAATCTGTGGCTCGACCTTCTGCTCACTGAAAAACTGCTCCACAGCGGTCTGCGTCAGCTCCACGCCCAGCACTTCAAAGCCGCTGGCCGCCAGCCAGCTCAAATCAAGGGTCTTTCCACATAACGGCACCAGCACACGGCCACCCTGCTCAAGCTCAAGCAGGGGCCACAGGCGCTGAAGATAGGGATTGACCTGTTCCAGGTGAAAGCCGATCTGATTGCGGTCCCAACGGTCGTGCCAAAATTCGGGCTGCATGATTCACCTTTAAATTCGATAGATAAGCACTAAAACTTATATTGGATTTAGATCAATGATCAGGATGAAGATGAGGCATCTTAACCTTGAGGATGTTTTTAATGCTTCCCAGCCTGTTCATCTCCCACGGCTCGCCAATGCTAGCACTGGAACCGGGCGCCAGTGGCCCGGCGCTCACACGTCTGGCCAACGAACTGCCCCGCCCGAAAGCCATCGTGCTGGTTTCCGCGCATTGGGAAAGCCCAGACCTCAGGGTCGCGAGCCATCCAGCACCAGAAACCTGGCACGACTTCGGTGGTTTTGCGCCTGCATTGTTTGCCGTGCAATACCCTGCCCCCGGGGATCCGGCGCTGGCCGCCCGCATTGTTCAACTGCTTGCAGACAAAGGCTTACCGGCCCGGCTGGACGCCAACCGCCCTTTTGACCACGGTGCCTGGGTGCCACTGTCATTGATGTACCCGGCAGCCGATATTCCTGTGGTGCAGGTTTCACTGCCCAGCCAATTGGGCCCGAAAGCCCAGACCGAGATAGGACGCGCCCTGGGCACCTTGAGAAATGAAGGAATCCTGATCATCGGCTCGGGCAGCATCACCCACAATCTGCACGAACTGGACTGGCACGCGGGCCCTGAAAGCATCGAGCCCTGGGCCAGGGAGTTCCGCGACTGGATGATCCAAACCCTGGCCAGTGACGACGAATCGGCGCTGCACGACTACCGAACACTGGCGCCCTACGCAGCCAAAAACCATCCCAGCGATGAACATCTGCTGCCACTGTACTTCGCCCGAGGCGCAGGTGGCCCGTTCAGCATTGCCCATCAGGGCTGGACACTGGGTGCTCTGGGGATGGATATCTATAGATTTGGTTGAATCCGGGCCCATTCCTCGGCAGCGACTACAAATCACGGACAAAAAAAATCCCCGAACCAGTCGGGGATTTTTTTAGCGATCAATCACAGCAAGCGGTGATTAATCTTCGCGATAGCGACGCAGCTTAAGCTGCTTGCCAGCAACGCGGGTGTCTTTCAGTTTGGCCAGCAAACTTTCCAGACCCACTTCCGGCAGCTCTACCAGGCTGAAGCTGTCACGCACCTGGATGCGACCGATTGCTTCACGTGCCAGGCCACCCTCATTGAGGATAGCGCCCAGCAGGTTCTTGGCGGCGATACCATCACGCGCACCCAGAGCGGTACGGCAACGAGCACGGCCTTCGGCCAATGGAACCGGAGCACGACGCTCACGATCACCACGATCAGGACGGTCACCCGAACGCTCGGATGAACGCTCACGCGGTGCACTGTTAGGAACCAGTGGACGGTCACGTTCGATGGCAGCCAAAGTCAGAGCCTGACCATTGGTTGCTTTGCGCAGCAGAGCAGCGGCCAGAGCACGTGGGCTGCAACCGATATCGGCAATCAGGCGATCCAGCAGATCACCGTGAGTCGATTCAGCGTCAGCAACCAGAGGCGTCAGGCTGTTGGTCAACTTCTTGATGCGGGCATCGAGAACAGCTTGAGCATCCGGCAGGCGGACTTCAGCAACCTTTTGACCGGTTACACGCTCGATCACTTGCAGCATGCGGCGCTCACGAGGAGTTACCAGCAGCAGTGCGCGACCTTCGCGACCTGCACGGCCAGTACGGCCGATACGGTGAACGTAGGACTCTGGATCGTAAGGCATGTCAACGTTGAACACGTGAGTGATACGTGGAACATCAAGACCACGAGCAGCAACGTCGGTCGCAACAACGATGTCCAGACGGCCATCCTTGAGGGAGTCGATTACGCGCTCACGCTGGTTCTGAGCAATGTCACCGTTCAGCGCAGCAGCTTTGTAGCCTTTGGCTTCAAGGGCACTGGCCAGATCCAGGGTCGCTTGCTTGGTGCGTACGAACATGATCAGGGCGTCGAAATCTTCAACTTCCAGCAGGCTCAATACAGCCGAGGTCTTCTGGTCAGCGTGAACCAACAGGTGAGCCTGTTCGATCGCGGTAACGGTCTGAGTCTTGGTCTGAATCTTCACGTGTTGCGGATCGCGCAAATGGCGCTCAGCAATGGCACGGATAGACTGCGGCAAGGTTGCCGAGAACAACACGGTCTGACGGGTTGGAGGAAGAGCCTTGAAGATAACTTCAAGATCGTCCATGAAACCCAGTTTCAACATTTCGTCAGCTTCGTCCAGAACCAGGTGGTTCACGGTCGACAGAACTTTTTCGTCACGACGCAAGTGGTCGCACAGACGGCCCGGAGTGGCGACAACGATCTGTGCGCCATTACGGATTGCTTTCAGTTGTGGACCCATAGGGGCGCCGCCGTAAACGGCCACAACGGTAACACCAGGCATTTGCTTGGCGTAGGTTTCGAAAGCGGTTGCTACTTGCAGCGCCAACTCACGGGTTGGCGCCAGGATCAGGGCTTGCGGCTCGCGCTTAGCAGGATCGATGCGGTGCAGGATCGGCAGTGCGAACGCGGCGGTTTTACCCGTACCGGTTTGCGCCTGACCAATCATGTCGTGACCGGCCATAATGATCGGGATCGATTGATGCTGAATAGCCGAAGGTTCTTCGTAGCCAGTCGCGATGACAGCTGCAAGAATGTTCGGATTAAGATTAAAAGCGGCGAAGCCGCCGGTTTCCTGGGTCATGGGTCTGCCTCTAAGTGCATCCGCAAAGACCCATGCTCCAAAGCTGCGCATGCCGTGTAAGACTCAAGAGTCGCCCTGGCTGCTTTGTCGGCGGGGATTTGCGAAAACGTTAAATGAATGGAGCGTTCAGGGTTGTCCGCGAAACGGACGAGCAGCCGAAGCGTGCTTCGGGAAATGCGACACCTAAACGTGGCCCGGCTAAAGGCCGGCGCGCACTATACCGGATTTATCAAAAAAAAGAAGCGTTTTTTTGGGATGCAATCGTCTGTACCCCTCTATAGACCGGGCTTTAACGATATTTTCGTCCTCAAAAAAACGTTTAACGCCTGACCACCTTGGGGCAAACGCTAAAACGTTTCATCCGTGAGCATCAGGTTGCAGGGCGAACGGCCTTGATCAGTGACTCAAGCGAGTAGCCCAAACGCGGTGCCAGAGCCTGCGCCCGGGCGGTCAAGGCGTCGATATCCAGATCCTGATCAAGATCAGCAGGGACCATCAGAATGACATTGCCCTCTTTGACGGGCAGCTCCCAGTAGTGCCGGTGATACAAGCCGCGCAACAAGGCAGCCCCCAGGGGCTTGCCATCATCGGTGGCCCACTGATTGATGATGAGCCAGCCATTGGGAGCGAGCTTCTTTTGGCAGTTCTCCAGGAATGTCCACGCCAGGTGACCGGCTGCAGGCCCCAGATCGTTATAAAGGTCGACGAAAATCAGGTCCGCCGGCTCGGCACTGTCCAGCAGTTCGATCGCATCGCCAATGCGGATATACAACCGAGGGTCATCGTCCAATCCCAGGTACTCGATGGCCAGGCGCGGCACATCCGGGCGCAGTTCGATGGCTTCAACATCTTCTAGAGGCAAGAACTTGAGGCAGGCCTGGGTCAGGGTGCCGGCGCCAAGGCCCAGGAACAGCGCGCTCTCGGGGGCCTCATGGCACAGCGCACCAATCAGCATGGCGCGGGTGTAGTCATACTCCAGCCAGCTGGGATCCGCAGTGAACACGCAACTTTGCTCGATCGCATCGCCAAATTCGAGGAAGCGATAGTCAGCCACCTCCAGCACTCGAATCATGCCGAAATCATCATGGACTTCAGCGAGCAGACGCTCTACGCGCTCCTCAGACATTTCCTCTCCTTGCCGCGCCCCGGCATCACCCGCAACGCTGTAGAAAACAACCACTCGATGTCGAGCGCAAAGGCGCAATTGTCGGCCATTGCGGCGCAACAGGTCACGCACTAATTTGCTGCTAACATGAGTCATCTCCTACAAACACTAGAGTCTGCGATGAGCCAAATCTGGACACCTGACAGCTGGCGCGCCCTGCCGGCTCAACAACAACCTCACTACCCTGACGCCGCACATCTGTTACGCGTCGAGCAAAGCCTGGCGAGTTACCCGCCACTGGTATTTGCCGGCGAGGCCCGCGAATTGCGCCGACAGTTTGCTGAAGTCACTCAAGGTAGGGCGTTTCTGCTACAGGGTGGAGATTGCGCTGAGAGTTTTGCGGAGTTTTCGGCAGCCAAGATTCGCGACACCTTCAAAGTCCTGCTGCAAATGGCCATTGTCATGACCTTCGCGGCAGGCTGCCCGGTGGTAAAGGTTGGACGCATGGCCGGGCAATTCGCCAAACCGCGCTCGGCCAACGACGAAACCATCAACGGCGTCACGCTACCGGCCTATCGCGGCGACATCGTCAACGGCATCGGCTTCGATGAAAAAAGCCGGGTACCCGATCCAGAGCGTTTGTTGCAGTCCTATCACCAGTCCACCGCCACCCTGAACCTGCTGCGCGCCTTTGCCCAGGGCGGTTTTGCCGACCTGCATCAGGTACACAAGTGGAATCTGGACTTTATCGCCAACTCGGCGCTGGCTGAAAAATACAGCCAACTGGCTGACCGGATCGACGAAACGCTTGCCTTTATGCGTGCCTGCGGTATGGACAGCTCGCCACAACTGCGCGAAACCAGCTTCTTTACCGCCCACGAGGCCCTGCTGCTGAACTACGAAGAAGCCTTCGTGCGCCGCGATAGCCTGACCAACGATTACTACGATTGCTCCGCGCACATGCTGTGGATCGGCGACCGCACCCGTCAGCTGGACGGCGCCCATGTCGAGTTTCTGCGCGGGGTCAACAACCCGATCGGGGTCAAGGTCGGCCCAAGCATGAACAACGAAGACCTGATCCGCCTGATCGACATCCTCAACCCGGACAACGACCCTGGCCGTCTTAACCTGATCGTGCGCATGGGTGCCGACAAGGTGGGCGATCACCTGCCGCAGCTGATCCGCGCCGTAGAAGGCGAAGGCAAGCAGGTGCTGTGGAGCTGCGACCCGATGCACGGCAACACCATCAAGGCCAGCAGCGGCTACAAAACCCGTGACTTTGCGCAGATTCTTGGCGAGGTGAAGCAGTTCTTCCAGGTTCACGAGGCTGAAGGCAGCTACGCCGGCGGGATTCACATCGAGATGACCGGCCAGAACGTCACCGAGTGTATCGGCGGCGCCAACCCGATTACCGAGGATGGCTTGTCGGACCGCTACCACACCCACTGCGACCCGCGCATGAACGCCGATCAGTCCCTGGAGCTGGCGTTTTTAATTGCCGAGACGCTAAAGCAAGTTAAACGCTGATCCACCACCTTGCGGATGAAACTCTTGTGGGAGCGGGCTTGCTCGCGATGCAGACACCCCGGTGCCTCAAGACAAAGCGGGTTGATGCCATCGCGAGCAAGCCCGCTCCCACAGGTCGGTTGAGGTGAGTCCGTCTCACTTGTTGAACGGATCGTCCCAAAAAGCCCGATGGCTTTCGATCTCGATATCCGCCCTGCTCAGCCCAAGATCCTTGAGCGCCGCATCACTGATCTGCCTCAGATTCGCCCTTTCCCGCGACAGTTGATACCAGCGGGATATACGGGCAAACCACATCACACTTTTTCGACCTTTCATCACTTGAGCCCTCCTGGGGTATGGCTCAAGTCTCGGCCCGGGCTTAAGATCAATCCAACGAATGTTTCTTATGCGATACATCTGCGAGATTGATCAATGGCCGAATTCCCCAGTATCGACACTGACCTGCTGCGCACCTTTGCCGCGATCGCCGATCATGGTGGTTTCACCCGTGCCGCCGAAGTGGTCAACCGCACCCAGTCAGCGGTCAGCATGCAGATGAAGCGACTGGAAGAGGACGTACTTCAGTGCGCGCTGTTTCAGCGCGAAGGGCGCAACGTAAGCCTTACCCCCGAGGGCCACGTGCTGCTCGGTTACGCACGACGCATCCTCAAGCTGCACAGCGAAGTGTTCAACACACTGCGTCAGCCGCAAATGGTGGGCACCGTCAAAATCGGCTCGCCTGATGATTACGTGATGCGATTTTTGCCTGGCGTGCTGTCGCGTTTTGCTCAGGACTACCCGCTGATCAATGTCGAAGTGCACTGTGAACCGTCATCGCAACTTTTGCAGCGCAATGACCTGGACCTGACCATCGTGACCCGCAAACCTGGCACCGAGATGGGCCAGATCCTGCGTCAGGAGCGTTTCGTGTGGATGGTGGCCCAGGGCTTCTCGCCCCACGAACAAACGCCCTTGCCACTGGCAATGTTCAATACCGACTGTTTTTGCCGGACCTGGGCCTGCAATGCGCTGGATATCCAGCAACGCGAGTATCGGGTTGCCTACACCAGCGCCAGCCTGGCCGCCATCAATGCCGTGGTGAGCACCGGGCTGGCGGTGACCGCCCAGTTGCAAAGCCTGCTGACGCCCGACCTGCGCATTATTGGCGAAGCAGAGAACCTGCCCGTGCTGCCCTCCGCCAGTATTGTGCTGCTACGCAAACCCAACAGTGTGTCGTCGCCCATCATTGAATGCTTTGCCGAGTACATCGTCGAAGGCTTTAAGCTTTAATCGCCAGCAAGCCCGCACACAGCAACAAAAAGGCGCAGTACAGGCCACGCAATATCCGCTCCGGCATGGCGTGGGCGACCTTGACCCCCCAACTGATGCTCAACAGTCCGCCGATGGCCAGCGGCACACCCATGACCCAGTTGACCTCGTCATGCACCGCGTACGTCAGCAACGTAACCGCAGTGCTGGGCGCAGCAAGGGCCAGCGACAGGCCCTGAGCCACCACTTGAGTAGTGCCAAACACACTGGTCAGCACGGGGGCCGCCACAACGGCCCCGCCGACACCGAACAGCCCGCCCGTGGTGCCCGCCAGGGCGCCCAGCGCGCCATACCAGGGCCAACCGTAGCGGGCGCCTGCAGTCGGTTGAGCAGGCGAGCGATACAGTTTGATCAGGTTGTAAAGGGTAATCGCCAGCAAAAAGCCGATGAAGCCCCAGCGTATGCTGCTCGGGTCCACACCTACCGCGAGCATTGCCCCCAACCAGGCAAAACAAAAACTCATCACCACCAATGGCACAGCCTGACGCAGATCGATTTTGTTGCGCTGGTGATACCGGTACAAAGCGAGAAACACATTGGGGACCGCCATGACCAGCGCAGTGCCTTGCGCCAATTGCTGATCCAGCCCGAACCATAATCCCAACACAGGGATCGCGATCAAGCCGCCGCCAATCCCGAACAACCCGCCCAGTGCACCCAGGGCGAGCCCCAGCGCTGTGTACATTGCAAAATCAATCAGCATTACAGCCCCTCTTTATGATCGCCCATGCTAACCAGTCCCCTACGCCGGGCAAAGCTCTAAACCGAGGCTTTTTGACAGGCAAAAAAAAGCCCGACCATATGACCGGGCTTTTTTATTGTGCGGTTAACGCAAGGTTTAAACCTTGGCGCGGCCCTTGTAGGAACCACCGTCACGGGTATCGATCTCGATCCAGTCGCCGATTTCAACGAAATCTGCAACGCTCAGCTCGGTACCGTTTTTCAGTTTGGCAGGCTTCATCACCTTGCCCGAAGTGTCGCCGCGAGCGGAACCTTCGGTGTAGTCAACCTGACGCACGATGGTGGTCGGCAGCTCTACGGAAACCAGACGATCTTCGAAGAAGATGGCTTCGCAAACGTCGGTCATGCCTTCTTCAACGAATGGCAGAACGGCTTCGATGTCTTCAGCGTTCAGCTCGTACATGGTGTAGTCAGTGGTGTCCATGAACGTGTAGGTGTCGCCGCTGATGAAGGACAGGGTCGCTTCTTTGCGATCCAGGATCACGTCTTCGAGCTTGTCGTCAGCGCTGTATACGATTTCAGTCTTGTAGCCAGTCAGCAGGTTTTTCAGCTTGGTCTTCATGATTGCGCTGTTACGACCGGACTTGGTGAATTCAGCTTTCTGAACCAACCAAGGGTCGTTTTCGAGCTTGATGACTGTACCGGGTTTAAGCTCTTTACCAGTTTTCATTGCGAGTATCCGAATTTGGAATGAGATTTACAAAAATCTAGGCCGAGTATCATATCCAATTTCTATAAAACAGTACTAGCGCTTGCGCAAGATCGGCCTGCAATGACTGTTCCAGACACCACTGCTCGGCATGTGCCGTGATCTCGGGCCAGTGTTCTAGCAGCAAATTCCAGCTTTGAGCCATATCGCAACCACCATTCCAGGCGTGCCACAACCCGGTAAATGCCTGGGCGGCGCCCGGCGTAAGGTCTTTGACATACAACGCCAAAAACGCATTGAGCTTGACCCAGTGGGCGTCCTCTTCCTGCTCGTAGATATGCCAAAGCAGCGGTCGACCCGCCCATTGCGCCCGCACAAATGAGTCCTCGCCGCGCACCGCATTGAAATCACAACTCCATAACAGGTGGTCGTAATCCTCTTGGCGGACGAACGGTAACGCCTGGACGGTCAAGGCCCCACACTGCTGCACATCACCCATCCCCAACTGATCCATGCCAAGCCAGCGCAGCAGATCGCCCATGATCCGCCCCTGGGGCACCAACAGATGCGTCGCAACGCTGCCAGTGGCCAGGGCGTCCAACCAGCTGGCCAGCCCGGTATTTTCATAAGCGAACAGAGAAATCAGGCGTGCGTGGCTTGCCGGATAAACCCCCAGCCCCCGCAAAAATGCCTGTTTGGCTTGAGGGTCCTGCTCAAAGGCTCGACGACGCTGCAGCAAGTCCGCTTCGCGCAGCAGGCCACCGGTGCCCGCATCGAACCCTGGAAAGAAGAACATCCGTTTCAAGCCATCTGGACGCAGGGACGGCAATCCGTGGCAACCACTGACCCAGTCTTCGGCACTCAGGTACTCAAGGTTGATCCACAGCGCTGGCGTTTCGCGGGCCTTCATCGCCTGCACATAACCTTCAGGCAGTTTGCAGGCGAAAGCTTCGAGCACCACGTCAGCGACGTCTACGGACTGCCACGGCTGCGGCCACTGGCACACTTCGACTCCCTGATGCCATTGGCGCGCCGCGTCGACATCCGCCTCGGGGCACAGCGGCACAAATGCCCGCAAATCATCGACCCACAGGCGTACACCCTGCTGATGATCGGCCACCAATTGGCGCGCCAAACGCCAGGTCACACCAATGTCGCCGTAGTTATCGACCACACTGCAAAAAATATCCCAGGAGGCTTTCATTCCGGGCTCCAACATTCAAAGGGCTGATTGTCCGCATAATTCAACGCGTACAGAAGCTTTAAGGCGGATTAATCTGCGCGGCACTCGTGCGACAATCGACCTTCGTCACTATCAAGCTGCGACCATGAACAAGACCGCTGTGCACCTGCTGATGCTGGAAAAGCTCGACATCGACCTCGACGTGCTCCAGCGCGCAGCGCAAACCGCCTATGAAGCGGCGACCCATGCGGAAAACATCGCCGAGAACAAGTACGACACGTTAGGGCTTGAAGCATCGTACCTGGCCACAGGTCAGGCGCGCCGGGTTGAAGAAATTCGCCAGGCGCTGAAAAACTGCCGGGGCATGCCCCTGACTGCGCACAGCGCGGCGCAGGGCATTCAAATCGGGGCACTGGTCAATCTGGAGGCCGAAAACGGCAGCGGACAGTGGCTATTCCTGGCCCCGGACGCCGCAGGCCTCAAACTCAACCATGACGGGCGCACCGTGACCGTCATCACCCCTAGATCACCTCTGGGGGCCGCTTTGCTGGGCAAGCAGCTGGATGATGAGGTGCAGATCAATGTGGCGGGCGCGGTGCAAACGTTCACCGTCTGCGAGATTCACTGAACGCCCGCTCACACAGGTTTTGCGTAAAGTTTATTTGGCAGCGGCCATCATGCGATTGACTTCACTGCGCACCATGTTGGCGTACTCAGGTGGCGACATGGCGTCCAGTTCCGAACGCACCCACTCAGCCCACTTGCCCTTGCGCTTGGCGCGCTCACCGAACAAACGCGCCGCATCCCCTTTAGCCTTACCCAGATTGCTCTGCCAAAGGTCATACAAACGGGATTTTTCATCTTCAAGCGCAGCACGCTCAGCGAGAGGCTTGTTGGCGAGGTTGAAGCTCATGAGAATTTCCTGCGGCGTAAATTTAGGTGACATCTTACACCCTACAAAGAAGTGTCTCCGTCTGGTTTTTGACTACTCTGTCAGGTCAGAACAACACCAGGCTCAAAACAGATGCAACTTTTTAGCATTGGGTTGACTCCATTACTCATCACCCTTTTCAACTGCAAGGAGTACCGCAATGGCTCGAAAAAATGCCGTACAAGCTGAAGATCAAATCAAGGATCAAGCGTTCAGCGAGCTTCAAGAACTGATTGCCGAATCTGAAAAGCTGCTCAAGGAGAGCGTGTCCCTGGTCGGCGAAGAAGGTGAAACCCTGCGTGCTCAGGTCAGCTTGAAGCTCAAGCAAGCACTGGACTCGGTCACCAACGTGCGTGAACGTACCAAGCCTGTGGTCGATGCCACTGAAAACTACATCGGTGGCCATCCGTGGCAAACAGTGGCCATCTCGGCCGGCTTCGGACTGGTAGTGGGCTTGCTGCTGGGGCGTCGCAACTAAGTCAGGCAATACGGCTTCAAGCAAAGCCCCTGGTCGTCATGGCCAGGGGCTTTGTCGTTTATAAATTAAAATCGTCGACATATTCAGTGACATTCGACGCCGGCGTTCTGATACTTCTGCGCATTCCCCATGCCTACGAGACAGTCAATGTCCGCTTCTATAACTGCCACCAAACCCTTGAGCACTGCCCTGATCCTGCTGATGGCCACCGCCACCGGCCTGGCTGTCGCCAGCAACTATTACGCACAGCCCTTACTGCACACCATCGCCCAGGAACTGGGTTTGAGCATGAGCAGCGCCGGCACCGTGGTGATTACCGCGCAACTGAGCTACGGCGCTGGCCTGTTGCTGTTGGTACCGCTGGGCGACCTGTTCGAGCAACGTCGACTGATCGTGACCATGACCGTGCTCAGCGCACTGGGCCTTTTACTCAGCGCCTTTTCACCTTCACTGACGTGGCTTCTAGTGGGCACGGCGATAACCGGGCTGTTTTCCGTGTCGGCACAAGTACTGGTGCCAATGGCGGCCAGCCTGACCGACCCGCTAAGCCGAGGCCGAGTGGTGGGGACGCTGATGAGCGGTTTGCTGCTGGGGATATTGCTCGCGCGCACCGTGGCCGGTGCACTGTCGTCGGCCGGTGACTGGCGAACCATTTATCTGGTGGCTGCCGCGTTGATGCTGGTCAGTGCCATCTCCTTGTTTTGCGCCCTTCCCAACCATCATCAGAGCGCCGGTCTGAGCTACCCAAAACTGCTGGGCTCGGTATTCACCCTGTTTGTCGAGGAGCCGATACTGCGCCTGCGCGCGCTGCTGGGCCTGCTGACCTTCTCGTTGTTTGCCCTATTCTGGACACCGTTGGCCTTTCTGCTGGCAGTGCCGCCCTATAGCTACTCGGACGCAGTCATCGGTCTGTTTGGCCTGGCGGGCGCCGTCGGTGCAGTGGCGGCAAACTGGGCCGGGCGCATGGCCGATCACGGCAAAGGTCAGCAGGCCACTACCGTCGGCCTGCTGGTCCTGCTGGCGTGCTGGCTGCCCATGGCATTTGCCGGTCACTCATTGATCGCCTTGCTGATCGGCGTACTGGCTCTGGATTTCGCTGTGCAACTGGTACATGTCAGTAACCAGAATGCAGTGTTCAAAGTACGTCCCGCCGCCCGAAACCGACTGAACGCTGGTTACATCACCTGCTATTTCATCGGTGGCGCACTGGGCTCTCTGGTGGGCGCGCAGACCTATCCGGTATATGGCTGGGACGGAATCGTGGTGGTCGGCTCGGTAGTCGCAACGCTGGCGCTGGCGGTCTGGGGGTACAGCCTGCAACGGGAAAGCAAGATACAAACCGTAGGCTAACCGGCTATATGGCGCTTTTCATCGTAATGCTAACTCGCTAGCATGCGAGAAAACGCCCTGACGACAGCCTGCCCACGCAGGCGGTCCTAACGATCCGAGACGCCATATGATCCCTAAAGAATCCCGTAACGAACTGGCCCTGGATACTTTTATCAAGGCGCACCCTGAACTGATCGAAGAAATGAAAGATCTGAGCGCAGAGGACCGCCAGCAACAGATTCTATGGGCCTTTGAAGATGAAGCCGAAAGTCGCGGCCTGGAAGCCTGGGAACTGGCGCTGGAACTGATCGCTCGCTCCCCCGAAGAACTCAAGAGCATGCGCCTTGAAGTGCATCATGAAGTCGCCGAGGCACTGGACATGAGTTGGGAAGAGTACTGCGGTTTCAACGAAATCGCCGTCTGACCCCGTCCGCAGCACACGCAACGCCCGGCGAATCACTCACCGGGCGTTTTTAATTCAGGACATCAGGATTTGTGATGGGCATCCATCAGCTTCCTGGCCATCACCAGATGCATTTCGAGCTTGGGCAAATACTTCTCGGCCAGCGCCTGCAACTCGGGCGAATCAGAGCTGCTGGATTGCTGCTTGAACAGCTCAATGACCTCTTCATGGGTTTTCACCTGACTGGCCGCATAGGCCGCGTCGAATGAATCCCCTTCTTGCACCTGCAGCATCAGCTTTTTGGCTTTGTCGAGGACCAACTCGTCGTTGGCAACCTGTAAGTCCTGCTTGCTGGCAATGTCCTTCAAATCACGGTTGGCGTTGGTGTAGTCCTTGATCACCTCCACGGCGTAGCTTTCTACGTCCGTTGAAGAGGTTTTACTGATCGCCATACGGCTGGTTTCTATCTGGGCAATCCCTGCTGCATGGGCCTCATCCACAAAGTCTGCCGGACTGGCTGCGACTGCTGTGGCGGCCGCGATCAGGGAATAGACCAAGGCACAACCTGCCACAAAGCGTTTAGGGCCAATCAGGGTTTTCATAACGTCCTCCAAAAAAAGGCAGGTTTATTCCCTGCACTTGATCTGAAGGCACGTGGCGGCAAAGGTTTAGATAAATACCGTTTTTTCTGACGGGTGGCACTTCAGGCTATCAGCCCTGGCAGATAAACGATCTGTGCTGGACTTGCCATCATGTCAGTGAACCGTGAGCCATACTGTCCGCAAACACTGCCGTCAAACAGGAGAAGCTTTATGGACGTCTTCAGGGACATGCTCAACAACTGGGAATCCAGGTCTCAGGAATCAAGTGAGCGGGTTGAATACACCCTTGAGCTGCACAAACATGACCTGGTCAAAATCAAGGCCTTCGCGCAAGCCTACGGGCTGGATGAGGCCAGCATCACCCGAGGCCTGATCCACAGTGCGCTCATGCAAGCGGAAGAGGCCATGCCCTACGTGAAAGGTAATGAGGTCATCAGGGTTGAAGAAGGTGAAGACATTTATGCAGACGCTGGCAGGACACCTGCATTCGTCGAGGCAGAGCAAGCTATCTCCAAGGCGCTGGATATCAATAACCCGTCTACCTGATCATCGCGCTAACGGCGACCCTGTGAGAGCAGGCTTGCTTGCGACTGAATGCAAGACAAACCACTTCATCTGCATCGCAAACAAGCCTGACCCACAGTGTTTTTACACGAGAGCCTGATGGCTCATGGGACATTCACAGAACACCAGTTCAGCCATCATCTGCGCATAGCTATCTGCGCCCAAAAACGCACTCAAGCCGCCTTTCAAGCTGAAAATCGGTGACCTGAGCGCTTGCTGCGCGAGGATTCTCGCCGCCTTCTGGCTGCGGACACCCGACTGGCAGTAAATCACGATCGGCCTGTCGTCCAGGCACTGTGCTGCCCACTCGCCCACCCGCCCCAACGGTACATGTTCGCCACCGATCGATACCTGTTCGCGCTCATGCCCCTCACGCACATCAATCAGATGGATCGACGTTTCACTGATCAGCGCGGCAAAGTCATCAATGCTCAGCATAAAGTCATCGGTGACGCCTGGCGCGCTACAGACTTGTGCCATTTCTTCCAGCACTGGCGGGCGTAGGGGGTCCCTGAGGGGGTTATCGGCGACAGGCGAAAATCCGATCTCCCGGCTCGTGGCCTCAAGGGCGTCGTAGACCATCAGGCGGTTGATCAGCGGCCGCCCGATCCCGGTAATCAGCTTGATCACTTCATTGGCCTGAAAGCAGCCAATCATGCCGGGCAGAACCCCCAGCACCCCGGCTTCTGCGCAGTTGGGCGCCAACGCGGCGTCAGGCGGACCATCGTAGAGATCACGATAATTGGCGCCACGACGGCCTTGCTCATCCAGCGCGTTGAACACCGTGACATGCCCCTCGAACTGCATGATGGCGCCATACACCAGCGGCTTGCCGCCATAGACACAGGCATCGTTGATCAAGTACTTGGCGGTAAAGTTGTCAGTGCCATCGACAATGATGTCGTAATCGGCCACAAGCGCCTGGGCATTGTCGAGGTTAAAGCGCTCGATCCAGGTTTCGATCTCGATGTAAGGATTGAGTTTTTGCAAACGCCGCTTGGCGACATCGGCCTTGTTCTGACCTTTATCAGTGATACGAAACAGCACCTGGCGGTGCACATTGGACACATTGATCTGGTCGGCATCGATAATTCCCAGCCGCCCCACCCCGGCAGCCGCCAGATAAAGCAGCGCCGGACACCCCAGACCGCCCGCTCCAATCATTAGTACGCTGGCATTTTTCAATGCCAGCTGACCTTTGACGCCGATCGCGGGGATCAGCAAGTGACGGGAATACATCCCCATTTCACCCGCGGTAAGCTGGTCATACTCGATCGCATTAGCCTCCCTGCTCATGATGTTGCTCCCTTCACTTTTTCAGGATCGGGTTGACGAGACAGGCAAAAAACCTGATTCGCATTTAAAACGCTTCAATTACGATCGCTGCCAATGTATTGGCGCGCGTCAGGTTGAAAACATGATGTGCAAAATACAGTTTGTCCTGCAGCCGATAAGCCTGGGTTTTTACACGGCCCTTTTCCAAAAGATAAAAAGGGCAACGCCATTCCATGTAAATATTATTCAGGGCCAAGCCCAGTGAACTGGCAAGTTCACCTGGGTCTTCCTGCAGGGAGTCTATTAATGACTCCCTGCTTTCCGAGGCCAGTGTAGGCAACTCAAAGAACGCCCATTGATCAGCCACTTCACAGCGATGTCGGAACAGGGTGAAGTCATGTTCAAACTCCGCACAGAGTTGCCCATGCTCTTTCAAGCTTTCCAGTTGTGCCAGCAAAGGCCGTTCAACCCGTGAAGGATCAACTTCTTCGGGAAGAAATTTTTGCAAAAAAGCGGGCCTAATAACCCCCGGGGTTGCGGACAGTGCTTCATCACCATCCAGTTCCAGCAGTTTCCAGCGAACCTTGACCCTGGCAACCACAATACCCTGGGCACGAATCAGGTGCAGCACTTGAAACACAGAGTTGCCCTGGCGCACCTTGAACTCATCGACCGACACCGAAAATTCATCGGCCGAGAACATTTCAAAAGGTTCGACATATTCAACTTCGGCACCCACAGCCACCATGCCCTGATGATACTCCTTGATCATCCCCGGAAAGGAAACTGACAGGTAGGTACTGCCCCAGGACCACATCGAACTGAAACTCAGCAACATCAGCGAATGGGCATGAAACTGGAAAGGTCCAAACAGCATGGACTCTACCGGATGGGAAACTTTTATTGTTCTGGCTTGCATAGCATCAACCCCCGGCTATCGCAGTGAAAATATCAATACAGTCACCCTCACCGCCTTTACTTACCTGAGCTGCCGCGTCAACTTTTTCGCCATTCAAAGAAATCAAATAGCCTTTTTTAACGTTGCGATCCTTATCAAAAATAATGTCCTTCAATACCGGATAACTCACCACCAACGCGTGCAGCGCATCGCCCACGGTCTGAATACCATCACCCTCCAGTTGCAACTCTTTTTTGTAGTTAACAAAACGTGCCAAATTGCCTGACAACTTGATCTTCATGTTCAACTCTCCTTTTTTGAAGAACGCCGGGACATCATGTCCAGGTCGTGCACCATCCGAATCCCCATATCAACCTTGAGCTTTTCCTGCGGATCGGCCCCTGCCACCAGGGCCGTAAAGTCACGGTGCGCCCGGCCGATACCGCTGCTTTCGGTATAGCCCCAACCACCCGTCAGGTTCAGGGCCTGGAGGGCGATTTTGTTCACATCCTTCACCGCCTGATACTTGGCCATTGAAGCCACTGCATCCCAGTACACGTCAGACTCTTGCCTGACCTGACGCTCCAGTGAGTAATGGACCAAGGTGCGGGATGACTCAAGCGCCATATACATTTCACCGATACAGGCCTGAACATGCTGCATATCGATCAACTGCTGATCGTAACGCACAGTGTTTTGCAAATACGCCACGGTGGTTTCAATCACGGCGCGGGCGCGCCCTAAAAACAAGGTGGTTTGCAATGAGCGCCTGCAATTAAGGAAATAACGCTGCGCAAAACTCAGGCCGTCCGTGGCCAGCAACAAGCGGTGTTTATCCAGGCGCACATCTGTCAATGTCAAACAGGCAATCCCTGTTGAACGACAGCCATGCATCACGCTCGGTGTCACCACAACACCCGGATCGTCGGCGTGCACAAGAAACACTTGCATGTCCGCGGTATCACCATGGACAAACAGCAAAAAATAATTCGCCGTCTCACCGCCGGTAACGATTTTCTTCACGGCATTAACCGTATAGGTTTTACCGTCCGCAGCGGGAACGGCACGGGAGACAAAAGAAAAAGCATCGGCATCTTCTGTATAAGCAAATGCACCACCTGTTTTACCCTCAATCAGGTGAACCAGGTATTCGTTATTTACATCCTCCCGTCCCACCGCAATTAAAAAAGAAATAAATGACATCCTCACGGATATCAAAAATGGAAACGATAAGTCCGTGGATAAATACCCGAGCTTTTCCAGCACACGGCCCCACTGAGCATAACCAACTTCCTGACCGCCCCACACGGCCGGCAAGTTGTATTTATACAACCCCAGTCGTGCAAACTTTTCTATCAGCGCGTTGGAAATAGGAATAGAGAGACGGTCACGTTCTTCGACGGTGCAATTAAGCTCCTTGTCGATCAGTGTGCCGAAAATAGCCTGAATATCACCCGCACCTTGCCAGTCAACATTCATCGTAGTTCCTTCTACGTCAAACAATTGGAAAGCAGGCGCGACAGAAAACCGGTCCTGGAATCGTGTCGCGCTGCTTAGTGCGAACAGATATTAGGTCAGAACTAAAAACATGCAAGGCGCTTTAGCGCAAATAAACCCGCTCCGTTAAATATGACACCACTCATACTCTTCTAAGTTACCGATAACGTTCACTATTAAAGATGAGACTGTTGGCATCATTACCGTGCCCCGCTAACACGGCGATCACACATCCAGCCATTAGGATTTAGCGGGCGCCTTATAGCAGCACATTGTGCGACGACTGCGTCGACCGACGCAGCCTCACGCCGCTTGCCAGCTAATACACGTCCTTACTGCAACAATCAACGCGCCGTAAACGGCAATTTGTCCAGAACACAGTCGTTCTTGAGTGTTGACGGCTCGAGCATCAACAAAGGCGCTCCGGTGTCCTCATTAAAGATTTTGACCTGGCACGAATCGTAAGTCTCGGGGCTCTCGACAATGCCTCCCTTAATGACATAACGGGCAGCCGGGGCGAACTCGCTGACGAATTCGATCTTGCATCTACGCCCGGCATTAGCTGCACCATCCACTACCAAATGGATGGGTTTTGCCGCTTCAACCGGGATAAAGCCTGCTGGCCGGGATGTTTTGTCCCGCACGGCGAACAATTGCCGACCTGGCTTAACCGACACGGTTCTGCCGTACTTGCAGCCCACAATCGGAGCTTCGGTCAGGGTCAGGTAGTTTCGATAATTGCTCAAGGCGTCCATTTCGCTGCGGATCTGTGCCTGGGGTACACCGGGAGGGGGCGTGTACTGCTGGACCTGGACGCAACCTGCAGTCAGCAACACCAGCACACCAAGGGGGAGCACTTTCATAATCATCTAAATCCATTTGAGTTCGAAGAAGAGCCTTCAAGCAGAATACGGGCAGTTCAGCGGTCGTGCTCCCATATTGTTCCCATATTGTTCCCATATCGCCTTTTTCCAGACGCCAGAAACCACAAACCCCCGACTTTCTCTAGGAAAATCAGGGGTTTGTGTTTACTTAATGTGGCGGTGAAGGAGAGATTCGAACTCTCGATACAATTTCTTGTATACACACTTTCCAGGCGTGCTCCTTAAGCCACTCGGACACTTCACCGTATCTCTTCAAACAAGTTCTGTCTGTCGAGGCGCGCTAATGTAGTCGAAAGCTTTCGATATGACAAATGTTTTTTCAGAATTTTCATGTGCTTACGAAAATAGTCGTTTTGGGGGGCATGCCTTTCGCGGGTGTTTCTGCCAAATCCCGGTCCTGACGCTTTGCGCGTTCAGCCGCAATCGCCGCGCCAGCGCCTTCTATATAGAAGGCGCAAGCCAATCCCATGACTCACCGGTCAGTCATAGCCCTTTACCTGCGCCGTGGGGCTGGGTAACGTCTGCCCCACTTCATTACAAGGAATTGCGCCATGAGTGACTTGATTGCCTATCACCTGGAAGACGGTATCGCCACGCTGACCTTGAGCAATGGCAAGGTCAATGCTATTTCCCCGGATGTGATCAGTGCGTTTAATACCGCCCTGGACCGCGCAGAGCAGGATCGGGCCGTGGTCATTATTACCGGGCAACCAGGCATTCTCTCCGGCGGTTATGACTTGAAAGTAATGACGGCCAGCCCCGAGCAAGCCATTGAACTGGTCAGGCAGGGGTCGACCCTGGCTCGCCGCATGCTGGCCCACCCGTTCCCGGTGGTTATCGCGTGCCCGGGTCATGCGGTGGCAAAGGGCGCATTCCTGCTGTTGTCGGTGGACTACCGTATCGGCGTCGAAGGTCCGTTCACCATCGGCCTGAACGAAGTGCAGATCGGCATGACCATGCACCACGCCGGCATTGAGCTGGCCCGCGACCGGCTGCGCAAATCGGCATTCCATCGCTCGGTCATCAATGGCGAAATGTTTAACCCGCATACCGCAGTAGACGCAGGCTTCCTCGACAAGGTGGTCAAGCCTGAAGAATTGCAGGCTGCGGCTCTGGAAGCGGCCCGTCAGCTAAAGAAGATCAATATGAAGGCTCACAAAAACACCAAACTGAAGGTGCGCAAAGCGCTGCTGGAAACGCTGGAAAAGGCCATCGAAGAAGATCAGCTCCACCCGCTCTAACCTTCTCCCCTGAAAACCGGTCCCGATCGCCGCCTGCGGTCGGGATTCCCCCTCCACCGGCCTTTAGCCATATCTTCGTCAACATCTCTAGCCCGCCCCTCCACACGCTCGTTGAAACAACTGCTTAAACTTCAGTCATCTCCTAGTTGTATCGGGGTAATTGCTGAATACAGTGCACATCCGTACACTGCGCCGACTTTTGTTTTCGCGAGCCTGTAAATGCTACTTTCGATACGTATGTTGTTGATGTGTCTGCATTTTATGATCGCAGGGGTACTGGGTGTACTGCTGGGCTTATGCCGTCCTTTCAACCCGGACAACAGTCGCCTGTGCGCGCGCCTGTATGCCTGGCCATCCAGATGGATCCTGGGCTACAAGCTCAAGACCGAAGTTGGGCCGCTGATGGACAAGCCACAAAGCTGCGTGGTCATTGCCAACCATCAATCCAACTACGACCTGTTTGTGTTCGGCAACGTAGTGCCGCACCGCACCGTCTGCATCGGTAAAAAAGCCTGAAATGGGTGCCCTTGTTCGGCCAGTTGTTCTGGTTGGCGGGCAACGTGCTGATTGATCGGGGTAACGCGCAGAAAGCTCGCAAATCGATGCTGACTACCACTCGCACCCTGCAAGAGAAAGACACGTCTATCTGGGTCTTTGCGGAAGGTACGCGCAATTTTGGCAAAACCCTGCTGCCGTTCAAAAAAGGCGCCTTCCAGATGGCAATTACTGCCGGCGTGCCGATTGTGCCGGTGTGTGTGAGCACCTATAGCCAGCACCTGAAGCTCAACCGCTGGCACAGTGCCGATATCCTGATCCGCTCCTTGCCCGCAATCCCGACTGCCGGCCTGACTCTGGATGACATCCCGCAGCTGATGGAGCAGTGCCACAAGCAAATGCGCGAATGCATCGAAGCCATGGACCGAGAGTTGCTGAGCCAGAAAAACCGTCACTTGCCACCCGTGGCGGGGGGCAACACTACGGCGTCCAACCCGAACCTCTGAACGTTTGTAGACTCAAAGTGGTGGATTGCACGCTAAGCTGCATCTTCGTGCCATAACCCTTTGAAGAAGAAGCGATTAGAACTATGGGGAGAGTTGTTGCTGCTGCGGTTTACAGCGCAGGCAAGAAAGTCACCAATATCACTCTGGACGAAGGGATTGAGTGGGCCAAAAAGCCCGGCCACTTCGTCTGGATTGGTCTGGAGCAACCCGACGCGCAAGAGCTGAGCAACCTGCAGCGCCAGTTCAATCTGCATGAACTGGCCATCGAAGACGCTCTTGAGCAACACAGCCGGCCCAAACTCGAAACCTTCGGCGATGCACTGTTTATCGTGATCTATTCGCCCATTCGCCACGAAGGCCAACTGGAGTTTGTCGAAACCCATATTTTTGCCGGCAACGGCTACATCATCACCAGTCGTAATGGCCATTCGGCCTCGTACAAGTCCGTGCGCCAGCGCTGCGAGGCGCGCCCGCTACTGCTGGAGCATGGCGAAGACTTTGTCCTGTACGCCCTGCTCGACTTCGTGACGGAGAGCTATCAACCCGTCAGCCAGGCCATCCACGCCGAAATCGAACAACTTGAACAAAGCATCATGGGCAATGCCCTCAATGAGGCTGACATCGTGCACTTGCATGGCCTGCGCCGCGACGTGCTGCGACTGCGCCGTTATGTGGCGCCCATGGTGGAAATCAGCGAAGAGTTGCAGCGTCTGACGTTTCCCTTTATCGACAAGAATATGCGCCCGTATTTTCGCGACGTGCAGATTCACGTCACCCGTCAGATGGAAGACCTCGCCAACCTGCGCGACATCGCCACTCAGACGATTGAGATCGTCGTGTTGCTGGAGTCCTCACGCCAGAGCATCGTGCAGCGTAAATTCGCAGCCTGGGCGGCCATTTTGGCCTTCCCCACTGCCGTGGCGGGCATTTACGGGATGAACTTCCAGAACATGCCTGAACTGACCTGGCATTACGGCTACTTCGGGGTCCTGGGGTTTATTGCGCTAGGCGTTACCGGCCTGTGGGCGAGCTTCAAGCGCTCTGGCTGGCTGTAACCTGCACCGCTCCTTGGGAGAGCTGGCTTGCTCGCGATTCAAACAATTCGGTGCATCACTTACCGAGTAGAAACCTTCGCGAGCCAGCCCGCCTCCCCATAAAAGCAAAACCGGGAGTCAGGCGGTTTGCGGCTTGTGTGAAACAAAACGCATCATCCACTCGGCAACCGTGCGCCCATGATGGTCTTGATCCAGGCTGGCGATGCCGGAGCTGTAGATCTGTTCGCCCAAATGCTCTTGGCGAAGGTCAAGCAGGGCGCGTGAATAGTCGTGGATAAACTCGGGATGCCCCTGGAAGCACAGCACCTGGTCGTTGATATGATAAGCGGCATACGGACAGAAATCGCTGGAGGCTATTACCGTGGCGTTCTCCGGCAAGGCCGTCACCTGGTCCTGGTGACTGATCAACAGTGTCAACTCTTCAACCACAGGGCTCATCCACGGTGCCTTGGCGGCCAATTTGTACTGATGGGTTCCGACGCCCCAGCCCTGCGTAGCGCGCTCGCTCTTACCGCCCAGCAGAAGCGCCAGCAATTGATGACCAAAACACACGCCGATCAACTTGTCGCCACGTTCGTAGCGGGTCAGCAAATAGGTTTTCAGGGGCTGGATCCATGGATCGGTGCCAAACGAGTCAGCTTTGCTGCCGGTTACCAGATAAGCATCAAAGACCTGGTCCTCAGACGGGTACTCGCCGTGCATCACGTTAAAAACACTGAAGTGTGCCGCGATAGGCTGCGTGGAGAACAGGCGCACGAACATTTGCCCGTAGCCCTGATATTGATCAACAAACTCTGGACGCAGAATGTCGGTTTCCAGAATGCAGATGCGTAGCGACATAAAAGTACCTGGCACGATAAAGGCGAAAGTAGTGATGGGAGCTCCATAGAGCCTGCCTTGAAAGAGTAATTCATGGCAAGTACTGAACGTAGTGGTCATCCCTTGAGCCTGAAGGCTGCAGGCTTATGCAGGGTAAAACGTGACTGTACAAAGCTCCCGGACGAACGGTAGGGCGCTAAGAAAATTGACGGTCAAAGAGCCCATTGCGTCTAGCAACGGGCTGACAGGGCGAGCCCGACAAACCTAATAGCGTTTTAGAAACCTACTGCACTTGAATGATGTGAAAGGGTTCTAAGCCATATCTTATGGGGGCTCTAAGGTTAAGCCTGTCGCCAAGGCCGCTTTGTATTCAAGGCGTAGTGATCTTGTCGCGGGCATTGTCGTTCAGGAATAACAAAAAAAGGCAGATAGCCATGTTTAAACATACGAAAGTACGTCAGGCCGGACTCATCCTCTTTGCTACCACCTTGCTGCTGATCTTGCCGAACTTGACCAAGGTCATCGGCTAAAGACTCGCCCAAATACCGAAGACGCGCACCTCCTGCGCGTCTTCGTCCGCTATACGTTGCGGGGGCTTTAATTGCCTGGCGCAAAAACAAGAACGGCCAGCCCTGAGGCCGGCCGCTAACCGATCGAACTCATATCAATTCAACAGGCCGCGCACCTCCTGCTTAACACCCCAACCTTCAATAATGCCACCTAGCGGCACCACGACAGCTTCAAAGTCCTGCTCGAAATCACCGATGCCACCATAGGTGGCGTACATCACTTTACTGAGTTCCAGGTACCACGCCCCGTCATCACGTACATTGATTTGTGCGTTCAGGGATTCACCACAAAATTTGCCTGCAGCTCTGCGCGCACGCTCCTCGTCCGGGAAGATCGCGTAAAACTCGATTGGGTGGATGCGTGAAAAATCAAAACCGCCTTCTTTCATGCGGCGCAGCACATAGCTGCTGAGGTCTTCTTGATGGGCTGTGCTCATGAAACGTCCTCCTCGCAATGGATAGACATTCAGCGCTCCCCTATCGGCAGCAGGTATGCCGTGACAAGGGGAGTAATAAGCATGTAGCGAACAAGATCAGAGCCAGTCGATTACTTCGCTGGTCTGGATGCAGAGTAGCTCCACGGTGCCGCGTCTGCCAAGGGGGTAATCCATGAATTTCAACAGGTTTTATGCGTACCACTGAAACCTGCACCCGGCGCCTGGACAGATGCGCTGTCCAGGACCAGGCATGCCCGGTTAAGCGTTATGGCTTTTCAGCGCGCTCTTTAAGCCCCTTGAGGGTATTGAACGGGGCATCGACCACAAACTTGTTGGCCAGCCAGGAAGGCACGCTGCCGCCAGGCTCGGTATGCACCTGGTACGTCACCTCGGTCAAGTTGTCGCCTTTAGGCACCAGCTTCCAGAAACCATTGACCTGAGCAACCCGCACAAAGCCCTTTTCTTCCGGGAGGTAGGTCGGCACGCCTTTCAGGGTGCGGGTCAAACTGCCGTCCGCACCTTGGGCAGTGGTCACCAGCAGCACCGAATCACGCGGGGTGACCGGCCAGGGTGTTTTGAACTGGGTGTAGGTCCAGCTCTGATCGCCTTCGTGCTTGAGCAATTTTTGCGATTGGCATTCATGAATCCAGGCGCAAGCGCCCGCCACGTCTTCCTGCAATTTGCTGACCTTGGCCAGCGGCGCCTTGATGGTCGTTACCCCCTGGTAAGCCTTGTACTGGGAGCCGGCGACTTCACTCAGCGACACCTTGATGCCGTCCTGATCCTTGGCGACTTTCCAGTCTTCGGCCTGGGCCACGCCCACCAGCAAAACACTCAAACCACATACCAATGCCACTCGATGCAACGAACCCATTGTCTTATTCCTTATTGTTGAAGGTCTGTTCACTGGTCATAAACGCACTATGCCGCGGTCATCTGCTCCCACCAACCGATCAGGTTAATGGCTTCTTCCCGGTCAGTGCCGCACACCTCGATGTCGGCCTTGAACTCGCCACAGACTGCAGGGCGTTGCGGCTGGCCGAACAAACCACACAAGTAGTCGACTGAAAGATGCAGGCAGCGTTCCCCGGCCGGCTTGCCGTTGGGCATGCCCGGCAGCGGTGTACTGATGGAAGGGGCAATGCAGCAAGCGCCACAGCCTTCACGGCAATTCATGACGTTAGCACCTCATTCGGGGCAAAGTGTGTTGATGACAAGGGATAGTACTCGCTGGAACAGGTGTTTGAAATTGACCGTTCAGCAGAATGTGCTGATAAATGACAGTGACTGAATAGTCAGTTTAGAAGCCTGTTTTTGAGCACTCGGCACTTATTGCTTGAATTCGAAATCCAGCGCAGCGCCTTCGATTTCGTTGTGACGGGCTTCGTTGCGCAATTGCAGGTTCATCTCATTGCTGAGCAAGCGCCCGTTGAGCTGAAAAGGGCTCTCTTCGGCGGGCTTCTCGCCAAACATATTCGGCAGCAGGGGTTTGTGAGCAGGCATAGGAATAGTGCCCAAAGGATGCAGTTGCTTGACCATCTCGGGAGGCAAGCGCAAATCGAGGTTCGCCGCAGGTAAACGCTTCTTGGCGATTTCATGGGCCGACTTGGATTTGGATGCAATGGGAGCACGCTTTTTGACCGGTGCCTTTTTCACACTGGCAGCAGGCTTGGCAGGCGAGTGGACAGATTGCGCCTCACTGGAGGTTGACAGCGGTTGTACCGGGGCCGCTGTCGCAACCACAGTATTGAGCGTACTCAACACGCCCACCAATAAAAGGCCAACACAATATGTCGCTCTCATAACTCCCACAGTTTTAACGATTCAGGTGCGTATGCTCGCGCTTTACGCACAGGGTGACAAGGTGATTATGGTCAAAATGCCATCCCCGCTACTGCCGAACTTCCACCGTACTGGCCTGCGGCTTCCTGGCAGAGCTGATTGGCAAGCATGCCAAGGGTCATCAGCGCCCGCTCGGCTTCCCGGTTCCAGGGTGTGGCACAGTTAAGCCGTATGCAGTGATTGAACTGCTCGGTATTACTGAAAATCAGCCCCGGCGCGATGCTGATACCTTGCTGCAGCGCCCGGACATGCAACTCCTGGGTGTTGACCCGGCCCGGCAAACTGACCCACAAGATAAAACCTCCGCTTGGACGGGACATCTGAGTACCTTCCGGAAAGTGCTGCTGAACGGCCAACTGGAACGCACTCAGGTTTTTTCGGTATTCCTGGCGGATGTAACGTAAATGGCGATCGTAACCACCGTTTTCAAGGTAAGCCGCTACCCCCATCTGCGTAACACTGCACGCCGAATGGGTGGTGAAGGTTTGCAGACGCTGGATTTCCTGCTGAAACTTGCCAGCGATCATCCAGCCGATACGCACGCCAGGTGACAAGGTTTTGGAAAAACTCGAGCAGTAAATCACCCGATCCAGGCGGTCATAGGCTTTCAACGCCTTGGTACGCCCGACCTCGAACATCAACTCGCCATAGATATCGTCTTCGACAATCTGGATATCAAAGTCGGAAGCCAGACGCAGCAGCTGCTTTTGCCGTTCCTCAGGCATGGTCCCTCCGAGCGGATTACTCAGGCGAGTGGTCAGTACCAATGCCTTGATCGACCATTGATTGGCCGCGAGTTGCAAGGCCTCAAGGCTCATGCCGGTCGCCGGATCGCTGGGGATCTCGATGACTTTCAAGCCCAGCAGGTCCGCCAGTTGCAGCAGCCCGTAGTAGGTGGGCGACTCGGCCGCGATGAGGTCTCCTGGGCGAGTCAGTACGCGCAACGACATTTGCAGGGCATCGACACAGCCGTGGGTGATGATGACTTCGGAAGGATCGATCACCACCCCGGCGTCACGCATGCGGATTGCCACTTGCCGACGTAGTGGCTCAAACCCCGGACTGAACATGTAGCTGAACGCCCGTGGGCTATGAAAACGCGTGACCTTGGCCAGTTGTTGATGCAAAGCCCGCACAGGCAAGTAATCGACACTGGGCACGGCCGCGCCCAGCGGGAATACGCCTTCGCGACGAGACTCAACCAATACCTGCTGGATGATGCTGCTGCGAGTGACCAGCCCCGGACGCTCTACACGGGCGATATCAGGAGTGGGTGCGGTCAATGCCGGGGTCTGGTGCACGTAATAACCAGACTGCGGCCGTGCCCGGATCAAACCCTGATCTTCAAGGTTGGCGTAAGCCTGCAACACCGTGGCATGGCTGACGTTCAGCTGAGAGCTCATCTTGCGCACCGAGGGCACACGCTCGCCCGGCTGATAAACGCCACGCCGGATATCCTCAGCCAACTGCTGAGCGATACGTTGATAGAGCAAAAGGTTGGTCATGGCGCCGCTCTCGATGTTCAAGCTTTATTATTGTGGAGAACAATACCGGAACAGTTTAGAAGTGTACGGGCACAGTTGTCACTTAACAAAGCCGTACAGGCCGTGTGCGGGGAGAACTGTATGGGTGCGGATAGTGCCGTTATGGGAGCGAGCAGGCTCGCTCCCACATCAGTCAAGTCATCCCTGTTTGTTAGCGCGCGGCGCCCAGTTGGCCTTTTTCGTCAGAAAAGACGATTTCAACACGGCGGTTCTGCGCACGACCGCGCTCTGTGGCATTTACGTCAACCGGGTATTGATCGCCATAACCTTCCACCAGGATTCGCTTCTCGTCGATACCCAGATCGACCAGCACATCCGCCACGGCCTGCGCGCGATCACGGGACAGCTTGAGGTTGTCTTCCTTACCCCCGGTGCTGTCGGTGTAGCCCTCGATTCGCACAACGCGCTTGGGGTTCAGTTGCAGGAACTGCACCAGCTTGAGCACCGTACGATTGGCCGAGTTTTTCAAATCGGCTTCGCCCGTATCGAACAACACGTCCCCCAGGGTCATGACCAAACCACGGTCAGTCTGAGTGGTGGCCAGGCTGATAATTTGCTCTTCCAGCCATTGGCCCTGTTGCTGAACGCTCAACAACTTGGCTTCACGCAAGGCCAGTTGCAGGCGCTGACGTTCCAGTTCGAGCTTGGCCGCACGCTCTTCGTTGAGCACCTGCTGCGTGTGCTCGCGGGCAATTTCACTGTAACGCTGGCTCAAATAGGCGTAATGCGCAACGTCTTCGCCACTGCCCCAATAGCTGGACAAACGGTCAGCGCGGGCCAGGGACTCACCGGCGCGAATCACGTCCTTGGGGGCGATGCGCAGCACATTAGTGTCTTCCTTGACGGTCTGAAAATCAGTGCTGGCCTGTTGCAAGGCCTGCTCGCTGTTGTGATGCCCTGCGCACCCGGTCAGGCCGACGCAACCCGCTACTAGCACACCCATGAAAGCTCTGGACTTGAGGCTCATTGCGCCTCCGCCAGTTGTTTGCGCAAGCGCGAAATACGGGTATTGAGCACGTTCAGTTGTTCCTGGCTTTTTTGCGTCAGCACGCGAGCTTCAGCTAATCGGGCATCAAGCTCGGCTTGTTCGGCTTGCATGCGCGCGTCTTTAAAGGATTCATCTGCCATATCAGCCAGCGCTTGGGCCAGCTTGTCTTCGGCTTGTTTCAGTTCAGCCATATCATCGGCTGTGGCACCCACAGCCCTGGCTTGCTCCAGAGCCTGTTCGGTCAAACGCAATTGTTCATTCGGCGCAGGATCGGCTGCACACCCCGCCAGAGCCAGAACGGCCAGGGCAGCGAAAATAGGTCGAATTGTCACTAGGGATTCCTACTGTTTTGGGGCGCTGAGCGGTTGTAGCAACTGGGCTTTCCACCGCTCTAGATTGCGTTGCAATGCCGCCTCGGTCAGGCCGGACGCGGGCAATTCTGTCATCTTTTTGGCGAGCTGTCCGCGCAACCACGGCTCATTGCAGGCCGAGTCATGGGAAATCGCCAAAAACAGCCCAGGCTGATCAATCGGCTGTGGATGCGCCAGCAGATCATCGGCAATGCCCAGGGTTTGCGCAGTGGCCGTACCGGAATAGCGACCGGCCAGTACGTATTCGGCCTGGCCGAGCAGCAATTTCTGGAAGGCCTGGGTCAGGCCGGGCAGACGTTCCAGAGTGAGCTGATGCTGAGCGAACTCATTGAACGTTTCGCTTAATCGGGATTTTTCGGAGAAGGCGCCCGTATACCCATGCAAGTCGGCAGGTGTTTCGTAGACCAGGGTTGAGTCCTTGCGGGTCCACACCAGATAGTCGTTACGCACTAAGGGCGGGTGGATGTAGTCGAACGACGAGAGCCCGCTGACCGTTAGCGGGGCATCCAGCAGCATGTCCATGCGCCCGGCGCGCACTTCGTCCTGAGCCTGGGCGCGCTTGCCACCGTAGAGCACTTCAACCTTGATCCCTAGTTCCTGGCCCGCCTGCTGTATGAGGTCGGCACTGGTGCCGATCAAGTGCGCAGGGTCGGCTGGATCGCGCCACAGGTAAGGTGGTGCATCGGGACTGCCAGTAACGATCAGGCGCTCACACTTGCCCGCAGCTTCTGACAACAGCGGCAATAACGCCAACCCCACCAGCAACCTGCTCAGCTGACGCACATCCATAGCCCTACGCTCCACACACACTATTGAGACCCACAAAAAAACCCGGTCACTCAGGCCATGAAGACGATGCCAGGCACTGAGTGCCCCGCCCTTCTCCACAGCCCGGATGACCGGGCTCTTTATAAGTGAAGCAACTGGATTAAACCAGCTTCTCCAGCTCAGGTACGGCTTCGAACAAGTCCGCTACCAGGCCGTAATCAGCCACCTGGAAGATCGGTGCTTCTTCGTCCTTGTTGATCGCAACGATCACCTTGGAGTCTTTCATGCCGGCCAGATGCTGGATCGCGCCGGAAATCCCCACCGCGATGTACAGCTGTGGCGCAACGATCTTGCCGGTCTGACCGACCTGCATGTCGTTAGGCACAAAACCTGCGTCAACGGCTGCGCGAGAAGCGCCAACAGCAGCGCCCAGCTTGTCAGCCAGGGTGTAAAGCAGTTTGAAATTGTCGCCGTTCTGCATGCCGCGACCGCCCGAAACGACGATTTTGGCTGCGGTCAGCTCAGGACGGTCCGACTTGGCCAGTTCTTCACCCACGAACGACGAAGTCCCTGCATCGTGAACCGCTGCAACCGCTTCAACCGCTGCCGAACCACCTTCTGCAGCCACCGGGTCGAAACCGGTCGCACGTACGGTGATCACTTTTACCGGCGCAGTGGACTGCACGGTAGCAATGGCGTTACCGGCATAGATCGGGCGCGTGAAGGTGTCAGCGCTGATGACCGAAACGATCTCGGAGATCTGATCCACGTCCAACTGCGCAGCAACGCGCGGCAGGATGTTTTTGCCGTTGGAGGTAGCAGCCGCCAGGATGTGGCTGTAACCGGCACCCAGCTCAGCGACAAGAGGCGCCACGTTTTCAGGCAACTGATGGGCGTAAGCCGCGTTGTCGGCGACCAGTACTTTAGCCACGCCAGCGATTTTAGCGGCGGCTTCGGCTACTGCGCCAATGCCCTGGCCTGCAACCAGAACGTGGATGTCGCCACCGATTTTAGCGGCAGCAGCCACGGTATTCAGCGTGGCCGGGGCCAGTGCTTTGCCGTCGTGTTCTGCGATTACCAAGATAGTCATGTTTAGATTACCTTCGCTTCGTTTTTCAGTTTCTCGACCAGTTCAGCCACCGACTTGACCTTGATACCCGCGCTGCGAGCAGCCGGTGCTTCAACTTTCAGGGTCTTGTTGGTCGAAGCTGTCGAAACGCCCAACGCATCTGGCGTCAGCACTTCAAGCGGCTTCTTTTTGGCCTTCATGATGTTTGGCAGGGACGCATAACGCGGCTCGTTCAAACGCAGGTCGGTGGTGATGATCGCCGGCAAGCTCAGCGAAACAGTTTGCGCACCGCCGTCTACTTCACGGGTCACTGCAACCTTGTCGCCTGCCACTTCAACTTTGGAAGCGAAGGTGCCCTGACCGAAACCGGTCAGCGCGGCCAGCATCTGGCCAGTCTGGTTGTTGTCGCTGTCGATGGCCTGTTTGCCCAGGATCACCAGCTGAGGCTGTTCCTTGTCGACAACGGCCTTGAGCAGCTTGGCCACGGCCAGCGAGGTCAGATCTTCGGCGGACTCGACGAGAATGGCGCGATCTGCACCCAGTGCCAGCGCGGTACGCAGCTGTTCCTGAGCAGTGGTCGGGCCGATGGAGACGACGACGATTTCAGTCGCAACACCTTTTTCTTTCAGGCGTACGGCTTCTTCCACAGCGATTTCGCAGAAGGGGTTCATCGACATCTTGACGTTGGCGAGGTCAACGCCGGAGTTGTCCGCTTTGACGCGAACTTTAACGTTGTAATCGACCACTCGTTTGACAGCTACAAGAACCTTCATGGATTCCTCGTTACTCTCCGGTGAAAAGAAAGTCGCCTAGGCGAACCTGGCGGTTGATGCTCATTGGCACAAGGGCACCTCCAAAGATCGTTGCCTTCATTATTAGAAGAGACGAGTGCCAGTCCTTCTCTTGCGACCGTTTGTCCGATGTGACTAACAAGTCATACACCGAAAGGACGTGTAAACTCCGCTCAAAAAATGGCAGGCTCCTACAGGCTTGTGCCTATGCCCTGTCTTTAGAGGTGCTCTTGAAACCAACAATCAGCCTACGGCGAGCGCAAAACCGCCCGTATCTTGACCGGAACGCCATTTGCGGTCAATACAGCAAATTGGCCAGTTTTGAGCCGCGCGTCTTTGATTTATCTGGCTTGCAGCGGATTCAAACAAACGTTTGTATTGGACGCTGCTAGTGGTGTAGATATAATGCCCGCCCATCAGAGAGAGCGGTGCATCATCCATTGCGTCTTCAACCTCGAGGTAGAGGGAATAATGGATGAAGTGCCAAACCTCCAATTAGAAAAATACCGTTGAGCCTTGAGTAGGAGATAGCCTGTGGAACGCGAGTACATGGAATTCGACGTGGTCATCGTCGGCGCCGGCCCTGCCGGTTTGTCCGCCGCCTGCCGCTTAAAGCAGAAGGCCGCCGAAGCCGGTAAAGAAATCAGCGTCTGCGTGGTTGAAAAAGGCTCCGAAGTCGGTGCTCACATTCTGTCTGGTGCTGTTTTCGAACCTCGCGCCTTGAACGAATTGTTCCCGGACTGGAAAGAACTGGGCGCACCGCTCAATACTCCAGTAACCCGCGACGATATCTATGTACTGCGCAGCGACAGCACCGCGACCAAGGTGCCTGACCTGTTTGTGCCTAAAACCATGCACAACGAAGGCAACTACATCATCTCGCTGGGCAACCTGTGCCGCTGGCTGGCGCAACAGGCCGAGAACCTGGGCGTAGAAATCTACCCCGGCTTTGCGGCTCAAGAAGTCCTGTTCGACGAAAACAATGTGGTTCGCGGGATCATCACTGGTGATCTGGGCGTTGACCGTGAAGGCAACCCCAAAGAAGGCCTGTACACCCCGGGGATGGAACTGCGCGGCAAGTACACCCTGTTCGCTGAAGGCTGCCGCGGCCACCTTGGCAAACAACTGATCGAGCGCTTCAAACTCGACAGCGACGCCGATAGCCAGCACTACGGCATCGGCCTGAAAGAAATCTGGGAAATCGACCCCGCCAAACATCAGCCAGGCCTGGTAGTTCACACTGCTGGCTGGCCGCTGGACATCATCAGCAGCGAAAACACCGGCGGTTCTTTCCTGTATCACCTGGAAAACAACCAGGTAGTGGTCGGCCTGATCGTTGACCTGTCTTACAGCAACACCTTCCTGTCGCCGTTCGACGAGTTCCAGCGCCTCAAGCATCACCCGGTGCTCAAGCAATACCTCGAAGGTGGCAAACGCATCAGCTACGGCGCCCGCGCCCTGGCCAAAGGCGGTTTGAACTCCCTGCCAAAAATGGTCTTCAACGGCGGTGCACTGATCGGTTGCGATCTGGGCACCATGAACGTGGCCAAGATCAAGGGCAGCCACACTGCAATGAAATCCGGCATGCTCGCAGCAGACGCCGTGGCCGATTCATTGCTGGCGGACTCCGAAGGCGGCGACGCACTCAACACCTACGTTGAAGCCTTCAAAGCCAGCTGGCTGTTCGACGAACTGTTCGCCAGCCGTAACTTCGGCCCGGCGATGCACAAGTTCGGCCCGATCATGGGCGCGGGTTTCAACTGGATGGATCAGAACATCTTCGGCGGCAAACTGCCGTTCACCCTGCACGACACCAAGCCAGACTATGCGTGCTTGAAGCAGGCCAAGGACTGCAAGAAGATCGACTACCCGAAACCCGACGGCAAGCTGAGCTTCGACAAGCTCAGCTCGGTGTTCATCTCCAGCACTAACCATGAAGAAGAGCAGCCGTGCCACCTCAAGCTGCGCGACCCGAGCATTCCGATCAGCGTTAACTTGCCGCTCTACGACGAGCCGGCACAGCGCTACTGCCCGGCGGGCGTGTACGAAGTGATCACTCAGGAAAGCGGCGAAAAGCGCTTCCAGATCAACTCGCAAAACTGCGTTCACTGCAAAACCTGCGACATCAAAGACCCGTCGCAGAACATCACCTGGGTGACCCCGGAAGGTGGCGGCGGCCCGACTTACCCGAACATGTAAGTCAAAAAGGCTCCTTCGGGAGCCTTTTTTATTGCCCCAGGATTTGTGGGAGCGGGCTTGCTCGCGATGGGATCGCCCAGGTTTGCCTGACAGACTGCGCTGCGCGCATCGCGAGCAAGCCCGCTCCCACAACACGCCCGTCACACCGGCTGGCTAGCACCCCACCCCTTCATGCCCCGGACTGCGCTCAAAGTAGCGTTTGTACTCGCGACTGAACTGCGAGGTACTTTGATAGCCCACACGCTCCGCCACCTGCGCTACACCCAGCCCCTCACTCAATAACAACTGCTGTGCCCGTAACAGACGCAACCGCTTGAGGTACTGCACTGGCGACAGCAAGGTGCTGCGTTTGAAGTGTTCGTGAAAGGTGGATGCACTCATGTTCGCGCAACGGGCCAGGGTTTCGACATTGAGCGGCTGCGCAAAGTGTTCATGCAAATAACTCAACGATGCCGCCACCCGTGCAAACTGCCCTTGCTGTTCGACCAATGCCCGTAGCACTCCCGCCTGCGGTCCGCGCAATGCTGCGAACAGCACTTCGCGCAGCCGCGCCTGGCCCATGATCCGACACTCCAGCGGGTCATGCAGGCAACGCAGCAGGCGCTCGACGGCATGGCGCATATCATCATCCAGCACCGCCGAAGTCATCGACTCCGGCGTCTGCGCCACGGCATTGCGGTCAGGGGCCAGGCCCATCGCCAGCACCAACTCCCCCAGCACCGCGCGATCAATACTGATCGCCACGCCCAATAGCGGCATCTCCTCACAGGCGAAAGTTTCACACTCAAAAGGCACCGATAGCGCCTGCACCAGATAATGCCCCGCACCGTATTCCATCGTGCGCTGCCCCAGATAGGCCAACTTACTGCCTTGGGCAATCACCATTAGGCTAGGCTCATAAATCTGCGGCATCCGGGCCACTTCCCGGCACGCAGAAACGACCCGGACTTCAGGCAACAAGGTGGACACAAAACCGGTTTGTGTCGCCAGCGGTTCGATCAGAGACACCAGCATGGCGTTCTCATCCCGATGACGGGTCAAAAGCATGGAGAAATTTTCACAAGAGGAATAGACAGCCGCATCTTCGCAGAATTGGTCAATAAAGCGACAGAAGACCCGTTACTCCGGAGTATTAGGCATGACAGACGGAGGAATCGTCATAGTCCTGCAAAGCATCCAGGCGCAAAATCGCCCCCTCTACACAGTCAACGTTTCGCGAGGTTCTCATGTCCACTGTCACTTATAACGCTATCGGTTACGCCGCTCAGAACGCCAAGGCCCCTCTGGCGCCTATGCAGTTCAACCGTCGCGCGCCCCGCCCGGACGACGTCGCTATCGAAGTGCTGTACTGCGGCGTTTGCCACTCCGACATCCACCAGGCACGCAATGATTGGGGCTTCGCGACTTACCCCCTGATGCCCGGCCATGAAATCGTCGGCAAGGTGACGGCCATTGGCGACAAAGTTACCAAGCACAAGGTCGGCGATCTGGTCGGCGTGGGCTGCATGGTCGATTCGTGTCGCACCTGCTCGGCCTGCAAGGAAGATCTGGAGCAATACTGCCTGGAAGGCATGACCCAAACCTACGCCAGCCCGGACCGCATTGACGGCACGCTGACCATGGGCGGTTACTCGAGCAATATGGTGGTCAGCGAGCATTTCGTGCTGAGCATCCCGAAAAACCTCGACCCGGCCAGCGCCGCACCGCTGCTGTGCGCCGGCATCACCACCTACTCGCCACTGGTTCATTACGGTGTTGAGCCGGGCGACAAGGTCGGGATCCTCGGCATGGGTGGCCTGGGCCACATGGGCATCAAGTTCGCCAAGGCCATGGGCGCTGAAGTGACGCTGTTCACCCGCTCCCAGGCCAAGGCTGAAGAAGCTTACCGTCAAGGTGCCGACCACGTGATCGTGTCCACCGATGCCGAACAGATGAAAGCCGCTGCGGGCACCTTCAACTTCCTGCTGGACACCATTCCGGTGCCGCACGACCTGAACCCGTACCTCGAGACCCTGGCGTATGACGGTGTGCATATCCTGGTGGGTCTGATCGAACCCGTTGAGCCAGCCCTGAACGCCTTCAACCTGGTATTCAAGCGCCGCGTACTGGCCGGTTCGCTGATCGGTGGCATTGCCGAAACTCAGGAAATGCTCAATTTCAGCGCCGAGCACGGGATTACGTGCGACATCGAAATGCTCGACATCAAAAACATCAACGAAGCCTTTGAACGCGTCGTTAAAGGCGACGTGAAATACCGTTTTGTGATCGACATGAAAACGCTGAAAGCCTAAGCACCGGCTTTTTGTGGGAGCGAGCTGGCTCGCTCCCACCGTTGTGTGCAGTCCACTTACCCGCCCAACTCAGCCGATATCTGTTGCGCAGCATGGGTAATAACCGGGATCAACCCGGACATTTTCTCGTGGGGCATATACGGCACAGTGCTGGCGATACTGATAGCTGCGACGATCTGGCCGCTGGCATCACGTATGGGCGCAGCCACACAACGAATCGACGGTTCGTTGTCTTCCAGATCAAACGCGTACCCACCCGCCACATAGTTGCGCATACGCTCCTCGAACTGCTCCCACGACGGCTCCTGATGATCGGGCCACAACGGATTTTTGCCGCCCGCCCCCTGACCGGCTTCATACAGCCGCCGCCATTCGTCCACAGATGCATCCAGCAACATGGCCTTGCCGATGCCCGTGCGTGCCATCACCATCCGATGCCCTACCCGCGAACGCATCTCCGGGCCATTTCGCCCCGGATTCTTGTGCAGGTACAGCACCTCATCACCCTCACGCACCGCCAAATGAATGGTATCGCCGGTCAACGCTGACAATTGATCCAGATACGGCTCGGCCAGCGTCACCAACGGCAACTCTTCCCGCGCCTGAAAGCCCAGCTCGATCAGCTTGGGCCCCAGCAAATACCCCACCTTGGGCAACACCCGCAAATAACGCTCATCCACCAGGCAACTGGCCAGACGATGGGTGGTGCTGCGCGTGGTCCCGATCACCCGGGCGATGTCCTTTAGGTCACGCGCACCATTGGCCACGGCCTGAACCACCGCCAGGCCGCGGAGCAAGGTTTGAGTACCGGTCGGAGCGATTTTCGTGGAGTCGTCCTGCATAGCCAGCCTTTCCATTGATAGGTGAGAACCGGGCAGCATTATGGTCGCCCGGCTGACTGACGGCTACAGTTCGATCCGCTCGACCTTGCCCACCAGCAAGATGTAGGACAGTGCTCCCAGCAGCGCCAGCACCGAAATATAGGTGATTGCCGGGGCAAACGAATCGCCGGTGGCCAAAAAGCCAATCACGATGGGCGTGGTAATCGCCGACAGGTTACCGATCAAATTAAATACCCCGCCGGTAAGCCCCAGCAGCCGCGCCGGTGCCAGGGTGGACACCAGGGACCAGGTAATCGACGCCAGCCCGTTGCCGAAAAACGCCAGCGCCAGAAACGCAATTACCAACGGCGTGGAGTCGACAAAGTTGGCGCCGATGATCGAGGTCGAAATGAGCAACCCGCCAATGATCGGCAACTTGCGGGCAAAGCCCACCGAGTAACCGCGACGAATCAACCAGTCAGAAAAGAACCCGGAACACAGCACACCCACAAACGCCGCCAGAAACGGCAACGAAGCCAGCAAACCGGACTTGATAAAGTCCATGCCGCGGTATTTCACCAGGTACGTGGGGAACCATGTCAGGAAAAACCACAGCGTCGAGTTCAGGCAGAACTGCCCCAGATAAATGCCCCACAACTTGCGTTTGGTGAGCACGATGCCCAGGTCCAGCCAACTGAACGCAGCCTTGCGCTTGGCGGTTTGGCTCTGGATATCCACCAGCCCGCCCCCCTCGGCGATCAAGTCGATTTCCGCCTGATTGACGCCCTTGAAGTCCCGGGGCTCGCGGTACACCGCGTACCAGATAGCCGCCCAGATAATCCCCACTACACCGGTGCTGACAAACACCATGTGCCAGCCCCAGTGATGCTGCAACCAGGCCAGTACCGGAGTCAGAAACGCCAGGCCGACAAACTGCCCTGAGGTGTAAAAGCCGATCGCCGTGGCGCGCTCACGCTCAGGAAACCAGGTGGTTACCACCCGGCTGTTGATCGGGTACGCGGGGGCTTCCAACGCACCCACTGCCATGCGCAAAACGAACAGGGCGATAAAGCTCGCGGCAAAGCCGAGCATCACCGTGGCCACCGACCACAGCAGCAAGGCGACGCTGTAGAGAATGCGCGGTGGTACCCGATCCACCAGCCAGCCGCCGGGGATTTGCATGGCGGCGTAGGTCCAGCCGAACGCCGAGAAAATCAGCCCCACATGCACCGGGTCCAGCCCCAGGTCGGTGGTCAGTGCGGGGGCGGCAATCGACAGGTTGCTACGGTCCAGGTAGTTGATCACCACGGTGATGAACAACAGCACCATGATGAAAAAACGCTTACGGCTAGGCGCCACTAAAATCGCGGGCGCGACAGTGCTTGCAGATGACATGGGCATGCCTCTTTCTTATGTTTATTGAGGTCGTTTACAACGTGGGAGCGAGCCTGCTCGCGATTGCCTCATCCCGGTATTGCAGTCATACCGGGTTGGCAAATTCGCGAGCAGGCTCGCTCCCACCACTCACCACTCGGCAAAACTGCCGTCGGCATGACGCCAGATCGGGTTGCGCCAGCGGTGGCCGATCAATGCACGCTCCTGCACGTACTCTTCATTGATCTCGATGCCCAGGCCCGGACCGTTGGGGATTTTTACAAAGCCTTTGTCGTAATCGAATACCGCCGGGTCTTTGACGTAGTCCAGCAGGTCGTTGCTTTCGTTGTAATGGATGCCCAGGCTTTGTTCCTGGATAAAGGCGTTGTAGCAGACGGCATCCAGCTGCAGGCACGCCGCCAGTGCAATCGGCCCCAGCGGGCAGTGCAAGGCCAGGGCCACGTCATACGCCTCGGCCATGTTGGCAATTTTGCGGGTTTCAGTGATCCCGCCCGCATGTGACGCATCCGGCTGGATGATGTCGACATAACCTTCGCTCAGCACCCGCTTGAAATCCCAACGTGAAAACAGCCGCTCGCCCAGGGCAATCGGTGTACTGGTCAGCGGCGCCAGCTCCTTGAGCGCTTCGTAGTTTTCGCTCAGTACCGGCTCTTCGATAAACATCAGCTTGTACGCGTCCAGCTCCTTCATCAGGATCTTGGCCATTGGCTTATGGACACGGCCATGGAAATCCACACCGATACCGACATTGGGGCCCACCGCATCACGCACCGCTGCCACGTTGGCCAGTGCCAGATCGACCTTTTCAAAGCTGTCGACAAATTGCAGCTCTTCGGTGCCGTTCATTTTTATCGCGGTAAAACCCCGGCTGACGGCTTCTTTGGCTGCTCGGGCGGTGTCGGCCGGGCGATCGCCACCGATCCACGAATAGACCCGGATCTTGTCCCGCACCTGGCCACCCAGCAGGTCGCTGACCGACACCCCCAGCGCCTTGCCCTTGATGTCCCACAGGGCCTGGTCGATACCGGCCAGGGCGCTCATGTGTACCGCCCCGCCACGGTAAAAACCGCCGCGGTAGAGCACGGTCCAGATGTCTTCGATGTTGCGCGGGTCTTTGCCGATCAAGTAGTCCGACAATTCATCCACCGCAGTGGCCACGGTGTGGGCGCGACCTTCGACCACGGGCTCACCCCAGCCGGTCACGCCTTCATCGGTTTCGATCTTCAGGAACAACCAGCGCGGCGGAACCAGGTAAGTGGTGAGTTTGGTAATTTTCATCGTGTTCTCTCTCTTGTTCGATGGGGCGCTACGGCGCCAGTCAGTTAGCCTGACGCCGGGCATTCCAGGCGTGCACGTAGGCCTTGGCGTTAACCGCCACTTGAGCAGGGCTCATCCCGGGCTTGAACAGGCCGGAGCCCAACCCAAAACCGGACACCCCGGCATCGACAAACACTTGCATGTTGTCCGGGGTTATCCCGCCAACCGGGATCAGCAACGTACCTGCTGGCAACACGGCCAGCCAGGCCTTGACCACCGCCGGCCCCATTTGCTCGGCAGGAAACATTTTCAGCACATCGGCACCTTCGGCCAGCGCAGCAAAAGCTTCGGTGGGCGTGGCGACACCCGGCGACAGGTACAAGCCGGCCGCCTTGGCCGCACGCAGCACGTCAGGGTCACTGTGGGGCATGACAATCACCTGCCCGCCCGCAGCCTTGACCTGTTCGACCTGTTCGGGCGTCAGCACCGTGCCTGCGCCCACCAGGCAATCGGCAGGCAGGCTGTCGCGCAAAATGCGGATGCTTTGATAGGGCTCAGGGGAGTTCAACGGGACTTCCAGGGTGCGAAAGCCTTCGTCATACAGCACCTTGCCAATGGCCTGCGCCTCTTGTGGCCGCAGCCCCCGCAGGATGGCGATCAACCCGTTTTTTGCCAGTGCTTGCTTGAGCATCTCAGGCCTCCAGATGAGTGTGTTGGAGCAACCCGGCCGCCTGGGCCAAGTGCCATAAACCTTGCTCGGTCGCCTGCTCTGCCAGGCTCACATCGGCGAACCCGCAAGCACCCAGTGCACGTCGGTAGCGTTCACAGAGTTGCGAGTTGCCAATCAAAATGATCGCTGGCAGCGGTTGCCCGCCGCGGCGTCGACGCAGCACATTGCCCAGCGCGACCAGCTCATGGCCGATCAGCAGACCGGACACGTAGTCGGGTTGCTGCACTGGGCTCAGTTGTCCGGTAAGGCTCAGGGTGCGTGCGCTGAACAGCGTCGACAGCGGGCCACGTTCGCCGTCCGGCGACAGTGCCACCTGTACGCCACGGTCGAATGCGGCCGCGTCGAACTGTTCGGCCTGCTGCTGGGTACGACCCAGAATCGTGTGTTCGCAGACGGCGGCGTACAACTCGCCGGTCATGAACGTATCGAAATGCACCAGACAGCCGTCCTGCACTTGCACCCATTTGGAATGGCTGCCTGGCAGGCCGATCAAACAATCATTGAGATGGGGATGGGTTTGCAGGACGCCCAGTACCTGGGTTTCTTCGCCGCGCATCACGTTGGGCAGCGTTGAGTGCTGGATCACGCCCGGCACGATATGGACCTCAACACCGCGCACGCTGCGCACCGTCTGCAAGGCTGTGCTCAAGGCGCCGAGGCTGGCCGGTGTCTCGCGGTAAGCCGCTTCGTGCCACCCTTGGGCGCTGCCGACCATGCCGCAGGCAATGACCGCAATACCGGGATTGTCTTGCAGCCAGTCAGCGCAAGCCTCGTCGAACGCCAGCTCAAAACCGTCAGCGCACCAGTGATCTGCAATCAACCGGGGCGTGTTGGGTAGCTGCATGATCCCGCAGGCCAGCGAGCGCATTTTCAGCACCTGCCCGGCGGGACCGAGTAAATAAGCACGAAGGGAGGTTGTACCCCAATCGAGCGCGATCAATTGCGCCTGCATCGCTTCACCTGTTTTGTTTTTAGCAGTGAATGCTGTGAATCAGTGCAGGCGACTATAAACCGCAAGCGCCACAAATCTCAATATATAAATATGCATCTCATATATAGGGATTAAATGAGTAGCTATAGGTAGCAGCTACCGAAGGAACGAGGCAGCGTCCGGCGTGATGCGGCACCCCGACGAAGCTGCTGTAGAGTCAGGCAACGCGGTGTTTCAGTTAATTCGCGCACCCAGGTTTTACGACGGCTGCGCCGCCGGACGCAGCCTCGTTCCTTCGGCAGCTGCTACGGATTCAGCGTTGCTTCAAGCGATCGATCACCACCGCCAGCAACAGGATCGAGCCGCGAATGACGTACTGGTAAAACGTGTCGATGTTCTTCAAGTTCATCGCATTCTCGATAATGGCCAGAATCAACACCCCGGCGATCACGTGGCGGATCATTCCCACCCCGCCGCTCAGCGACACACCGCCCAATACGCAGGCCGAGATCACGGTCAGCTCAAACCCCTGGCCAATCATCGGCTGGCCTGAAGTCATCCGTGACGCGAGGATCACCCCGGCCAATGCACCGATCAGCCCGTGGACAGCGAAGATGATGATTTTGGTGCGATCAACATTGACCCCCGCCAGCAGTGCCGCTTCCGGGTTGCCACCAATGGCCATGGTGTTGCGCCCATAGGTGGTGTAGTTGAGCAACCAGCCGAAAAACAGGAAGCACACAATGGTGATCAGGATCGGCACAGGTACGCCGAACAATTGGCCGTTGCCAAACACGAAGAAGGGCTCCTGAGACACCCCCACCGCCTTGCCGTTGGCAAAGATATAGGCCAGGCCACGCACAATTTGCATGGTCGCCAGCGTGGTAATCAACGCATTGACCCGCAGCTTGGCGATGACTATCCCGTTGATCAGGCCAACTAACAGCCCCATCCCCAACGCAGCACTCACACCCAGAAAAACGCTGTCGGTGTCACGCATGACCACCGCAGCCACAACTCCGGAACAGGCGATGACCGATCCCACGGACAAGTCGAAATGACCCGATGCCAGGCAATAAAGCATGGTGCAGGCGGCAATCCCCGTCGTGGAAATCGCCAGCCCCAGCCCCCGCATGTTCAATGGCGACAAGAAGTTGTCGATCAGCAAAGTACAGAGCAGGAAGATCGCCAGCGCCGCCAGCAACATGACCCAGTCGTCGAGAAAGCGGCGCATGTCCAGAGGTTTACGCCCAGGTGGCAGTGACGTGTTTTGAATTGTCATGGATACCTCTCAATAGATCACGCCTTCAGCCGCGCTGGCGGGGTAAGGCCATCTGCAACAGATTGGATTCATTGGCCCGGTCACGGGGCAGCTCGCCACATACCGCACCTTCACACAGCACCAGAATGCGATCGCTGATACCCAGCACTTCCATCAGGTCGCTGGACACCACGATGACCGCAATGCCACTGGCCGCCAGGGTATGGATGATCTGGTAGATCTCGGCCTTGGCGCCGATATCGATGCCTCGCGTCGGCTCGTCGAGCAGCAGCACCTTCATGGGCATCGACAACCAACGCCCAAGAATGGCCTTTTGCTGATTGCCGCCGGACAGGTACATCATTTTTTGCGACGCACCGGGGGTCTTCACTTTCAGCGCCTTGATCTGCTTGTCGGCATTGGCGCGCTCCCACTTGCCACGCAACAGAAAACCCAGGGTCGAATGGGTACCACGGGCACTGATGTTGATGTTCTCGGCGACGCTGGCGAGCGGGATGATGCCCTCTTTCTTGCGGTCTTCCGGGCACAGCAACACCCCGGCGCCAATCGCATCACGGGGCGACTGCAACTTAAGCTCAGTGCCCTGCAACTCAAGGCGACCGGCGCTGCAGCGGGTCAACCCGCCAAGCAGGCGCAACAACTCGGTACGCCCCGCCCCCACCAGCCCGAACAGGCCGAGTATCTCGCCTTTGCGCACCTCGAAACTCACCGGCTCACGCAGGCCCGGGCCGAGTAAACCCTCGACTTTAAGTGCCACCTCGCCATGCTCCCGAGGTCGATAGTCATAGATATCCTGAATATCGCGACCGACCATGCACGTCACTAACTGGTCGTGGCTCAAGTCGCTCATCTGCTCGAAGGTGCGCACGTAGCGTCCGTCCTTGAACACCGTGACCGCATCACAGATCCGGAACACTTCCTCCATGCGATGGGAGACGTAGAGCACCACTTTTCCTTCGTCCCGCAGGCGGGTGATGATTGTCATCAACCGATCGATCTCGCGGGCCGAAAGGCTGCTGGTGGGCTCGTCGAAGGCAATCACATGGGCGCCACGGGACAGTGCCTTGGCGATTTCCACCAATTGACGCTGCCCCAGTGAAAGGCGTGCGACTTTCTCCTGCGGATCAATTTCATCCGCCAGGCCCTTGAGCAACTCCAGCGCCTGCTGGCGCAACAAGCGGCGATTGATCAGGCCAAAACGCGCAGGCAAATGCCCCAGAAACAGGTTCTCGGCCACGGTCATTTCCGGCACCAAATGCAGCTCCTGATGGATCACAGCGACCCCGCTGGCGATACTTTCAGCCGTGGATTTAAAGGTCAGTTCCTGCTCGCCGATCTGCAAATGACCGCTGCTGGGCTGAAAGGCGCCACCCAGAATCTTTAACAGGGTTGATTTACCGGCACCGTTCTCGCCCATCAGCGCATGAACCTGCCCCGGATGAGCGACAAAGCTGATATTGGCAAGCGCCTGCACGCCAGGAAACTGCTTGCCGATTGCGCTGAACCGCAGGCAGGCGCCAGCATCCGTGAGCGCGTTCAATTCCATAGACCGATCTTGGTCAGCTCTTCCTGGAAGTTGTCACGGGTAATCAACGTCACCTCATCCATCGCGGTGTACAGGGGCGGTTCTTTGCCCTCGGTGATCCACTCAAACATCATGGTCGCCGTCTTGTAGCCTTCGATATGCGGGCTGGGGAGCATCGAACCGAAAAAGCCGCTGTTGGCCTTTTTCAACTCGCCAATGGCGTCGGTGCCATTGATGCCGATGCCGATGACATTGGCGGGCGCAAACCCGGCACTTTCCGTGGCACGCACTCCGCCGAGCACTGTGCTGTCGTTCATCCCGCCGATGATCAGGTTTTTCGCACCACCGGGCAGTTTGACCAGCGCCGAGTTGGTGGCGTCCATGCTGCCGGGTACGTCGAGGGTTTTTAGCGCCGAGTACAGGATGTGATCGTCTGGCAAACCCGCGTCTTTCAAGGATTTGACCGAGCCATCAGTCCGCTTTTTAGCCGTGTCCAGCTCATTGAACGTGTTGATAACCGCATAGGTGTCTTTCCAGTCCCAGTTGCGGTTTTTGGCTTCAGTGACCATCGCACTGCCCTGCTTCTGGCCAACTTCGAACGCTGCCATGCCCAGGTACGGCACCTCTTCCATAAACGTGCCGCTGGCATCGACAAAGCGGTCATCCACGGCGATCACTTTCAAGCCGTTAAGCTTGGCCTTCGCCATGATCGCAGGGCCAAGGCCCACATCCGGCGGGCAGATCACAAAGCCCTGAGCGCCGTTGGCAGCCAGGCTGTCGATGGCAGATAAGGTCTTCTCGCCATCGGGCACGGCGATTTTGATCAAGGTAAAGCCTTTGTCTTTGGCGGCTTTTTCAGCGAAGGCCCATTCGGTCTGGAACCAGGGCTCCTCCGCCTGCTTGACCAAAAAGCCGATCTTCACCGGGTCGCCCGCCTGCAGCCCACTGCTGAGACTCAAGGCGGTCGCGGCCAGGGCCGCACAACACAGGGAACGGATACCGAGACGACGTTTCATGGATGACTCCTTGTTTTTATTGTTAACGGTCTGCAGAACCTGTTGCGTCCAGACACGCAATCAATCGTGGTACATCACCGATCGCCCGCCATCGATGGTGATGCACGAGGCGTTGATAAAAGGTGCTTCATCGCTGGCCAGGAACACGGCCGTCATGGCGACTTCCAGCGGCTGGCCGATGCGCCGCGGCGGATGCAGATCGAGTGCACGCTGACGCTCGGCATAGGGGTCGGCGAAACCGTTCCAGTAGTCGATGTTGAGTTGCGTCTCGATATAGCCTGGGGCAATGGCGTTGACCCGGATGCCTTTGGGTGCGTACTCGATGCCCAGTGCACGGGTCAGGCCCAGCAGGCCGTGCTTGGCCACCGGGTACGGGAAGCAACCGGGAATGATGTGGCTCGAATGGGTCGAGGCAATGTTGATGATGCTGCCGAGGCCCTGCTCGATCATGTGCGGCAAAACCGCCTTGCAACCGTACCAGGCGCCATCCAGATCGATGGCGAAACAGCGGCGCCAGTCTTCTTCGGTCATTTCCAGAGGGTCACGGAACACGTTGACCCCGGCGCAATTGACCAGCACATCAACCCGACCGTGGAGTTTCAGCGCCAGTGCAACCTGAGCATGCAGGTCTGGCTGGCTGGACACGTCGGCCTTGATCGCCTGCACATCCGCGCCTTGCTCACGCCAATGGGCGGCGACCTTCTCCACCTTCTCGGCCTGGATATCGCTGATGACCATTTTCGCCTGTTGCGCCACAAAGCTGGCGACGATGGCTTCACCAATACCTTGAGCGGCACCGGTCAACAGCACGACCTTGTTCTTCAGGCGCTCGCCGCGGGGGGGATCAGCCACGGGGGGCAGTGCAAGTGGTTCAGCCATTGATCAGGACTCCTAAACACGACAAAAACCGGGCATCTGTCGATGACCGGTTAAAAAGCAGGGGGGATTGGGGGTGACGTGCAGACGCGCTAGTGCGCAGGAGCACCCTGGAGTAGTTCGGCATCACTTCACCTGTTTTGTTTTTTTAAGTGTGAGTGCGTGGAGCTGAGGCCGACTATAAACCCAGGGGCAACAGAATCTCAATATATAATTTATCGTCCCACATTAAGGGATTTAACCCGCAAATCGTGTGCAAACAACGCCAGGAACATCGACCCTGATCGACAGCAACGCTCCATCCAAAGGGTGGTTGGCCGGGCTGGCTGCACTGGTGATAAACAGCGTGCGCAGGTCTGCACCGCCAAATACGCAACTGGTAGGACGGCTGACCGGCAACTCGATCACCCGGTCGACTTGCCCGTCGGGGGCCAGGCGCAGCAAGCAACTGCCGTCCCAGCGTGCATTCCAGACGAACCCGTCGGCGTCCATCGCCGAACCATCCGGACCGCCCCGAGGGTGAGGGCCACGCCAGACTTCAGGCGGGCTCAAGAAGCCATCTGCCGCCACCGAGTACTGATAAATCGTGGCATCCAGGCTGTCGCCGAAATACAGGGTGGTGGCATCAGCGCTCCACAGCAGGGTGTTGGGAATGCCCAGGCCGTTGAGCAACGGCGTGACACGGCCATCGGCCTGAACCCGAAAGAGCCCGCCACTGCGGCGCTCGACAGGCAAGTCTTGGCCCTGCTCGCCAATGTTGTTCTGCATGGTCCCCAGCCACAGCTGACCCAAGGCGTCGCACCGGGCCTCATTGGGGCGATTGCCTGGCTGCGGATCGACAACACAGAGCAGTGTGAGCCGCGGATCAAGGCCCGGCGAATCCAGATCAAGGCGATAGACACCGCTGCTCAAGGTCACCAGCGCATCACCGCTGGCACAGGGGATAAAGGCTGAAACGTGCTCGGGCATTTGCCAGATCTGTACGTTGTCGCCCTGCAAGCGCAAAGCCTGCCTGGCGGCAATATCGACCCAGTACAAGGTTTGCTCGGGAGCATCCCAGAACGGCGCCTCCCCAAGCGTTGCGCGATGCGCAGTAACGGCTGTCCACGGCATAGGTGCTCCTGATTTTTATTGTTAGGGGTCAGGCACGCAATTTAAGGCTCAAGACCCATGGGGAAAAACGTCCCCCCGCTCCAGACACCCAGCCAGTTCTGCCCGTCGACCTGACGAACCACCGCCAGTTCGACCAGTTGGTAGAACACATTGCGGTGGATCAGGGCTTCGAGATTGCGCCGTACATGAAGGTAGGGCGCGGGCTCCTGGGTCTGAGGATCGATGACGAAGCGCAGTGGGTGCTCGGTGCCGGCATCGATCAACTCGTCGACATGGGTGGTAAAACGCAGGACTTGCTGCTCGCCCGTCCCTACCACTTGCAAAGCGATCGCGACAAAAGGCGCGTCATCCACCTTGATGCCGACTTTTTCTACCGGAGTGATCAGAAAGTAGTCATCGCCGTCGCGGCGAATGATCGTCGAGAACAGCTTGACCATGGGCTTGCGGCCAATTGGCGTGCCCATGTAGTACCAGGTGCCGTCCCGGGCAATGCGCATGTCTATGTCACCGCAAAACGCGGTGTCCCACAAGTGAACGGGCGGCAGGCCCTTGTCGGCCCTGGGGATTTGCGCCAACAGGTTACTGACGTCTACCGGCTCGCTCATGTTGCTCTCCTCGACTTATTGATCGCTCAAGCCTATCAAGCTGCGAGCGTACTTGGCGAGCGGCGGGCCTATCAGGTCAGCGGGCTTGTTGTCATGGAACGTCAGCAAACCGCCGCGACTGCGGATGGTGGCGGTATCGATCAAATACTGGGTGCTGGTCTCGATCAACATCACCTGGATCACGCCGCTGTCGATCCCCAACCGGCTGATCTCTTCCTGGTCGAGCCATTCGTCGCTGTTGCTGATGCGGTCATCGGCCCGAGCAAAGCGGGTGAACAGCAAGTAGTGAGCGCCAAAGCCCCGGGCTTCGGTCATCGCCTGATCGAGGCCGACCGGTTCTTTGGCGCGACGCACCATGGGAAAGTATTCGACGAAACCGTTAAAGGCTTCTTCGGCCACCACGTTGGGGCGCACGTACGGATCGCCGATCGGCGCAAACGGCCCTTGGGCGATGTAGATAAAGGAATCCGGCTGAATGCGCAGCGAGTTGCTGCGACGGGTGTTGCTGTGATCAAGCATGCCCGCGTCACTCAACTGATAACGCGCGCCCTCGCCCAGATCGCTGAGCTTCATGCAGCCGCCCAGCGCCAATAAAGCCAGCCAAACAATCAGACCACGCATCCTGCTCTCCCGATGGCCGGTGACAGAAAACCGGCGAATAGTCGCGTGATGCAGATTGCGCGCCAGTTCGCAGAGTTCAGTTTTTGTGGGAAAAAACTTGGTTACTGTGGGAGCCAGCCTGCTGGCGAAAGCATCACTTCGGTGAGCCAGGCAGGCCGTGTCGCCTGCATCGCCAGCAGGCTGGCTCCCACTAGGACGGGGTCTACAGTTCAGCCGCCGATGATCTTCATCACGGTGGCGCCACCGGAGAACGCAACGTCCTGCTTGTCGCCCAAGGCTTTCATCAGCAGGCCTTGCAGCGCAGGCAGCGCCTGATGGCGAGGCTTGTTGAGCAGATCACCCACATAGTGGCGATTGCTCGACGACAGGCAACCATGCAGCCACCCCGTGGAAGACAACCGCAGCCGCGAACACGTTCGGCAAAACGGCACGCTTTCGTTGGCAATCACCCCGAAATAACCGTGATCCGGAATCTGGTAGCGCACAGCCGTGGCATCGATTGGCGCATCGGCCTGCAAGTACTCGTAGCGCTCGCCAATCAGCGATAACAGCTGTTGAAGGCTGACGAACTGCTGCAGGAAGGCATTGCCATCACTGGCCAGATGCCCCATGCGCATCAGCTCGATAAAACGCAGTTCATAGCCGCGCTCAAGGCAGTACTCCAGCAACGGCATGACCTGATCCAGGTTCTGTCCGCGCAAGGGCACCATATTGACCTTGATCTTGATCCCCGCTTCCCGGGCCTGCTGCATGCCGTCGAGCACGGTCGGCAGATCGCCGCCACGGGCAATGCTGCGAAAGGCTGCTGGATCAAGGGTGTCCAGGGAGACATTGAGACGGCGAATGCCCGCGTCCAGCAGCAATGGCAACTTGCGCGCAAGCAATTGGCCGTTAGTGGTCAGGCTGATGTCGCTCAACCCCAATTGCCCCACTTCACGCATAAACGTCTCAAGCTTGGGGCTCACCAGCGGCTCGCCGCCCGTGATGCGCAAGCGCTCGATGCCCGCCGCCTCGATCAGGTAGGCCACCCCGCGCACCATCGCTTCGGCCGACAGCTCATCCTGCGCGGCAACCAACCGCTTGCCGTTAGGCACACAGTAGGTGCAGGCATAGTTGCAAGCGGAGGTCAGACTGATACGCAAGTTGCGAAAACGTCTGCCTTGGCGATCAACGATCATGGATGACTCCGGCGCGGGGGAAATGGGCCGCCGCAAAACCTGACTCATAAATCAGGTTTTGGCAAGACCCAAGCCTGATTATAAGCCTCAAGGCCATAAGCCATGAAGGCAAATACTGGCCGGGGTTACTCTACAGCCGGGGTATCGGTGTCACGCTTGCGCTTGTTGCCCATGCGTACGCCAATGTCCATCAGGAACTGAAAAAAGCCTTCCTGGTCTTCCAGCACATTGCTCCAGAACGGCGAGTGATACAGCGCCACGGCGCCGTGCACCAGAGCCCACGCTGCGCAGTAATGGAAGTATGGCGGTACGTCTTCGAGCTTGCCTTCACTGATACGCCCCTTGATCAGCAGGGTCAGGCGCTCAAAGTTCGATGCACGGATCTTGTGCAGTTCTTCGACCAGTTCAGGCACCTGATTGCCCTTCACGACCTTTTCTTCAAGGCGATCGAACAACCGGTAACGCTGCGGATCACGCATGCGAAACTCAAAGTAGGCACGGGACAGCGCCTCTTTGTCTTTATCCACGTCGGCGGAATGCAGCAGCTCGTTCAAATCGCGCTCGTAGTCGAGCATCAGGCGCAGGTAGATCTCGGCCTTGGACTTGAAGTGCTTGTAGATCGTGCCTTTGCCGATACCCACGGCATCAGCAATCATCTCGACGGTGACACTGTCTTCACCCAGGTCGAGGAACAGCTTGAGCGCGGTATCGAGAATTTCTTGCTCGCGGCGACGAAACTCACGGACCTTACGGGGTTCTTTGTGCATAAGAAAAGGTCTGTTGGGGTCAAAATCGAAGCGAAGTATTATGCATTAGTCACGCAAAATTGCACGGATCATCCTGCATATCGATGTGTTCAAACGATTTACCCGCGGCCCAATGAGCACTCAAGCGAAGCTCGGGTATTCCAAATCTGTTTAAAAAACGATCAATCCCGGCTGGACGTTCGACAAAGCTGGCCAATACTTAACCTGTCGGCGTGACATCCCCCCCAAAGTGTCTCGCCGATATAGGCAGCAACGGAATGTGTGCCTTTGTTTTACTCCTAATGGTCTTAACCCGGATTCCCCAGAGCCCGGGTTTTTTTTGCCTGCCTGTTTACTTTAAAAACTGTGGGAGCGGGCTTGCTCGCGATGCAGGCGCTGCGGCCTGAATGGATGCGCGCGGTGATGCTATCGCGAGCAAGCCCGCTCCCACGTCAGATTGACTGCGCAACCCGAGCCAGCGGGAACAGACGCTTGAAGTTTTCGGTGGTCTGCTCTGCAAAGCGCTCGTAGGACTCGCCGCGCAACATGGCCAGAAACTCAGCAACTTCACGTACGTACTGCGGCAGATTCGGTTTGCCCCGATAGGGAATCGGAGCAAGGTATGGCGAGTCGGTCTCGACCAGCAAACGATCTGCAGGCACCTGGCGAGCCACATCCCGCAGCGCGTCTGCATTGCGAAAGGTGACGATGCCCGACAGCGAGATGTAGTAACCCATGTCCAGCGCCGTCTTGGCCATGTCCCAGTCTTCAGTGAAGCAGTGCAGCACGCCTGCCTGAGGCAGTGCCGCCTCACGCAGTAAGTTCAGGGTATCGGCACGGGCGCCACGGGTGTGGATAACCACCGGCTTACCCGTCTGCTGAGCCGCTTCCAGATGCACCCGAAACGACAGTTGCTGCAAGTCGGCAGCTTCAGGCTCGTAGTGGTAGTCCAGACCGGTTTCACCGATAGCCACCACCCGAGGGTGGTTCAGCTCGTTCAACAGCCAGTCCAGAGCGGGTGCCGCTCCCGGCTGTACGTCCAGGGGGTGGACGCCCACCGAGCAATCCACATCGGCATAGCGATCGGTCAGGGCTTTGACATCCGCCGCGTTGTCGGCACTTACGCCGATACACAGAAAATGCCCTACACCGCGTTGACGTGCTGCCTCGAGAGCCGCGTCCAGCGAGCCGTCATGGGCGCTCAGATCAAGACGATCGAGATGGCAATGAGAGTCAACCAACATACAAAATTTACCTGCTTATCAATTCAATCAAATCAGCGCTGGCCGGGCAGGCTTGCCCACTGCACCAGTAACGCTTCCAGCAACAAATCGCGATTGAGGTTGGCCTTGCTCAGCACTTTTTGGCGCTGAGCCAGAATCCAGTCCTGAATGTTCAGCACTTTGTCCTGCGGGGTCTTCTGCGCCAGGTACTGCAATACTTTGCGCATGTCCTCAAGCCCCAGACCGTCTTCGTCCTGAGTCAGTTGATAACGCAAAACCAGGCTCGACCAGTCGCAAAACCAGTCAAACAACAACAGCAACGGAATGGTTTTCCAGCTTTCAACCAATTGGCTGGCAGAAAGCTCGCGCTTGAGCAGCTTTTTAACCCCGTCCACCACGGCAGCACGCTGCTCGCGAACACCCTGTGCCTGCAACTTGACGGCCACCAGGGGCGAACCGGCGGCAAGGGTCAATAACTCGCCCCGCTCTGCTTCGCTGATATCAGGCAAGGCCTTGGCCAGCCATTCAAGGCTCGATGCCTGGCTCGGCAACGGACAAGCCTGCTGCACGCAACGACTGCGAATGGTCGGCAACAATCGACTGGACTGATGGCTGACCAGCAGCAGGATGGTGTTGCCGGAGGGCTCTTCAAGGCTTTTGAGCAAGGCGTTGGCGGCGTTGATATTCATCGACTCTACCGGCTCGACCAGTACCACCTTGCGCCCGCCCAGTTGGGCGGTCTGCACCACAAAGCTGACCAGATCGCGCACCTGGTCTACCTTGATCGCCTTGTCAGCCTCTTCAGGCTCAAGAATGTAGTTGTCGGGATGACTCCCGGCAGCCAGCAACGAGCAGGATTTACATGCGCCACAGGCATCAAGCCCGACCGGTTGCTTGCACAACAGGCTGGCCATCAGCCGCTCTGCCAGCGCCCGTTTGCCGATGCCTGCTGGCCCGTGCAGCAAATAGGCGTGGGCATGCTGCGCGCGCCCTGCCATTTGCTGCCACAGGCTGTCTTGCCACGGATAGGCCTCAGCCACGGTGCAAGCTCAGCAATTCTGGCAACAGGGCGTCCAGCTGCCCTTGCACCTGCTCCAGCGTCTGCGCGGCATCGATCAGGCGATAACGCGCAGGCTCTGCCTTGGCGCGCTCAAGATAGGTGCTGCGCACCGCATCAAAGAACGTACGACCTTCCTGCTCAAAGCGATCAAGACGACCACGGGCACTGGCCCGGGCCATGCCGACTTCAATCGGTAGATCGAACACCAGGGTCAGGTCAGGACGCAACGCCCCCTGAACAAAGGTTTCAAGGGTCGCGATACGCTCATGGGACAAACCTCGACCGCCGCCCTGATAGGCATAAGTGGCATCGGTAAAGCGATCACACAGCACCACCGCACCACGTACCAAAGCTGGGCGAATGACTTCGGCCAGATGCTGGGCCCGGGCGGCGAACACCAGCAACAGCTCGGTGTCGGCACACATCGCATCATCGCTGGGCGTGAGCAACAGTTCGCGGATACGTTCTGCCAAGGGTGTTCCGCCAGGTTCGCGGGTCAGCACTACGTCGATACCTTCGGCGCGCAAGCGCTCTGCCAGATACTCGCGGTTGGTGCTTTTTCCTGTTCCAAATATTTTCTTTGGAAGAGACGTAAACCAAACGTCAATCCCAAATAAAATCACGAAAAATTTCATTGAACCGATAATTTTCAATGAGTTAGATAATCCTGAAAATAGTGAAAAAACACCAGAAACGCCACTAGCGTCAACTAAGCCCTGAAAGGGTCACTTTTGGCCCCCAAATGTAAACCAAACCGGCTATTTGAAAGCAAGAAGCGTCGAATCCGACGTCCTTCGGCGCCAAAAATGTAAACCAAACGAGGTAAGGCCGTGATTGTATAGGGTCTTTTCCTCCCTGTCTGGATGAGATAAACGACAGCAACGGAGCACCTCGTTGACAAAATTTCGCCTCTTCCAACCGGACGAACGGTTGAAGGGCTGGGGTAGTCAGACGTTGCCCATTTTGACCCGCCAAAAGGTTATTCGGCAGCGGGTCAGAATCAATGAGTATACCTTTAACATACTGATATTCCGTCGGAAACCACTCATATCTTGCCCTTTCACCTTGACTAAGTACCTCCTGTTGACTTCATTGACTATTAACACTCAGGAGAAAAGCCGACATGACGCTTTCACACCTGTTTCACCTCGAGAGCACTCCTGAAGTACTCGACAAGAGTCTCCACTGCGTTGTGTTCAGCACGCTGCAGTGGAAAACCCCTAATCTTGATGTGATGGCGCAGGCAGGAAAGCAGCGCTTCGCCGTCTTGTACAACCAACCTTTAGAGCACAGCTTCGTTATAGAGGCCCTTGAGCAAGCGCACATCCAAGGCGCTATGTCTGGGGTAAAGGTGGTAGCCGCTCACAAAAACCTGCTCTATCTGTTTTTGAGCGACGATGTGGCAGGCAAAACCTTCCCTACCATTGAGTCCTTGTGGGAACCCATCAAGGAACTGGATCTCAATCAGCGATTGGAAGTAGATTTCGCGAGCGAAAATGAAGTGTATTCAGGCCGCTCCGATTACTCGTTTCAGTCGGCCGTTAAAGAAGTCCTTGAATCGAATACTTTGGGGATTGAGCCATACCAGATACCTGTTCTCCATGACTGTTCAGAAGAGATACTCTACGGAGATGATCTGGAGTCTCACTCACTTCATGTGGATATCCGCCAGTCCTCTACCTCCCAGCCCGCAGCTCCCGATCAGTTCAGCTCGATGGCCTTGGCATCTGTAGCTTCCATGATGGGGCATACCAATCATCGGATAACTGAATGTTACTTCCGCCCATTTAATGAAAAACCGGACGCTTAACGAGTAACCGGGCTTTTCCCTAAGAATTCAAATCTAGGTGGACAACCAGGTGACCGGAAATCAGCTTCCTATCTCGGGGAGGGGCAGCGCTGTTGGGCGTGTCCGTGTACAGCTTCTATGCCTGGATTAAACACTACACCAAGCCTCAGGAGCAGCTCACTCAAGAAGGAGGGGCAGAGTGCTGAGCTTCGTCGCCTAGCGATAACGCAGCTTATTTTCAGCTGATCTCGCCCTCATTTTCTTCATCATCCTCATCGTCGGGCTCATCTGTAATTCGATAAAAACCGCTCCAGGGCCGGCCGCAAAAGTTTGGCAAGTCGTCGGGACGCCAAGAGTTGAGCACACTGAAATAGCTGCAGGCCACACCATGTTTCAGCTGTAGTTGCTCACAGAGGACTTTGACGATCTCCTGGCGCTCTCGTAGATCCCGCCGACGATCTAGCTCATCTAAGGTACCGATATATCGCCCCAGCTTATTGACCAGCACTCGGCCAGCCTTGATGAGAGCTCGAACGTATGGGTGGGTATTGTCTTCAAAGTAAACCCAGCAGCCACCGCGTTCACGTGTCACGGTTTTCAAGGTACATAACTCAAGTTCAGATATTCGAGCCGAGAAGTCCTGAAGAGCTTCGACAGCAGCTTCATCGGAGACGACCATGCAGGATTTGAAGTCAAAGTAGGCTGCCTGAACCGCAGATTGCTTGCCGACCTCAGAGAGCCCCTCCAAAGCCGTTGGCAAACGCTCGCAGACCAGAAGGTGATCAAAGTGGCTTTCCGATAATATTTGCTGGTCGATGAGGGACAAGATGTCATATTGGAGCCTGCGGGCGTCCGCTTGAGTGGCTACGACTATCCCGATCCCTGACCACCTCTTCTGCGTGAGTTCGAATCCTGGCAGCTTATCCCCGAGGCAGCCGTTATCTTCCATCTTAGCTATCGCGCGGTGATAATTCCGGGGGTATGGCCATCGCCACTCCGAGGGCATTGCCTGGTCGTTAAACATATCCAACTGACAGACGACGTAGCGATACTCATTCCGGAGGACGTCTTCCGGAGTCACAGCAACTACAGGATTGCTCTTCTGTAAGAATGCTCGCAGGTCGCCTCCTTGCACTACCTGCTCTGCTCCCGCTCGCTCCGCTGAGCACGTGGGAAAGGTGATCGCATACTGAGTGACGGCCTTGTTGACTCCTTCTACACCTTCTCGTACCGCAATCAGATCGGCAACGCTAAAGTTTGAGAAGCAAACGGCTGGCTGAGCCCCATGGATCGTCTCTTGTCCGTCCCTGATGCCAAAAGTGGCCCAAATATGATGAAAGCGTATGGCGACCCTGAGAAGGAAACGTGCAGGCCAATCCTCAGCCCAGCAATTTGTGGAAAAAAGTTCTGGTATGAATCGCGGACACGAATTGCTAGACAAATCAACATCTCGAAAATAATGAGCAATTCGAGGGGCTTGACGGGCATCGTTTTGATCTGGCATCTCACTCTCCAATTATTCAAAAGCAAACCTGCCCGCCCCTATGAGAAAAGGTTTATTAAGGCCTAACCACAGAGGCACTACCGACAACAAAAAAGCTAGTCCAAGCCCGCAATCAGGGCAAGTTTTTTTACAAAAAAAAAACAATTTTTCTCTTTAAAATCAATGATTAGCTATATATTGACACGGCAATCGGAGTTCAAAAAACAAAAATTCATGAAGCTTAATAACTCACCAAAAATCAATAAATCATCAAAAAAATACAATCAACGACAAAACACAAAATGATTCGAATCAATATAAACCCCCACTTAAAACATCATTCTAAATATTATTAAAAGAATAATAAAACTCAGATTCTTAATCTTATGATTTTCCATATGTATCAATAGCCAATCCCGCAAACATGCAAATATGCCTGCCACCATGCCCATTAGGAGGCCACCCTTCGTGCCGCTGGCTCACCTCTGCCAGACGATGACTTATGTGCCCTGCATGATCGCTATGGCAGCTGTGCAGGAATCTGATGAATGAAGCATGTCCGACTAATCCGGCACGGAGAAAGTGACGCTAATGTTGGTACAGACAACCTGGATAACGCGATCATTCCTTTCACATGTAGCTTGGCTGACCTCCTGAAGCAGCCAGATGTCATTCATCGTCGATAGCGGATGTGGAGAGAAAACAGCGGGGCTCCTCGAGAACCGATTTTCTAGACAGGTGCAATTGCTGTGCTAGCGTTGATTGATCGGTTCCTGGATCGTGCGGTCGGTTCGCAAAGGTGGGTTGCCACAGGTTGATTTAACTTTTTGCTTAGCATGCCTATTCGACAATCGTCAGAGGGCAGCCGACACCCTGACATGGAGAATGTCATGCGTGTACCCATCTATAGCGCCGATCTTGTCGACAAGCGCGGCTTCAAACGTATCGCAAAAAAACTACAGAAAAATTGGCCCAGTGGCACTCCTATAAGTCTTGCCTCTGCCCAAGCAATCCTGTCACGGGGCTTAGGCTATCGCGACGTCCATGATATCCAGCAGTCGGCTGAAGCAGACGGTTCAAAGGCTCCCCAGCCCACCCATAATGATGTTCGGGATGGCATCAGCACATCTATTTTTGCATTTTGCCAGGCGAGCAAAATCATCGGTATTGAGGAGACCGTTCTCGACCGCTTGGTGAAATTACTTCCCCTTCAAGAGCTACGTGCATTCCAAGACTTCAACCATGGGCACCAGGCTGATTCCTCAGCACCGACTGTGCTCGCTCTCCCTTTAGATGCTGCACCAGAGTGTTCAGACCCATCAAATGAAACCAGCATTGACCATGCTTGTCAGCCAACTGACGTAGGTTTGAAACGTAGGCATTCAGTTCCAGCCTCATACCTAATTGATGAGAAAGGCCTGAAGGCTCTGTGGGAGGTGGTGCAGTGCAGAGGTAGTCTTCGGGATCAAAGCTGTATTGCCATGTTGCTGCAGGGACTACGTCCTCATGATCTCATGCCTGCCAAGCCGCAGGACTTCTCGTACGTCGACTCGGGAGTCCTAATGCGCGTGCATTACGCTAAATCCCGCTCAAAAGAAGGTTTTGCCCTTTTACCCGGTAGCTTTGGACGCGTGGTAGGCAGGTATATCCAGGAAGCAGGCCTTTCAGTGAATGACTTTCTGTTTCCATCCGAAACAGACGCAAGGGTTCCCATGAGTTCGCAGCAGATGAGCAGAATCATCGGTTCCTATCTGCGTGTAGCGTTAAATGATCCTGCACAAAGATCTATACACAGGATCCGGCAATCGGTGATCGTCCACATCATGAAGGCGAGTTCATCATCGGTGTCGGATATATCGGTGTCGGACATAATGGGATATTCCTCACCTAAAACGACGCTTGATTACATATCGGGTTTGAGGAAGAAACCAAAGAAATAGGATTTTGTAGGCTCGTCCGAGCTTCATTAGCATGAAGCTCGGCAGCTAGGCTAGGCATTTATCAAATCACATCCCACGCCGATACCTTGGGAGTCATTGCTCAGCTTTGGCATTCATCCCTCCTACTTTTCACCCGCCGCCCCACGACGTGACTAAGCCATATCTTCCTCGGCCTGAAAGACCGCGACGAGCTTCTGAGTGTAGTCGTCCAGGGTGAAAGAACATACCATCTCTAATCCTTCGCTTCAGCAGACTCTTGATTGGTGTTTGGTTTTGCGAGATATAACGAGCAGTTGCTCATTAGGTTGGGTCGGTTTGACCGATGACAGCACCATACTACCGTCTCTGATCAGTGCCCCCGACCTCATTCAAACCGACTCAGTCGGGCCCGTCGTCCCGAAGCAGCGACTTTTAGAAAAATGCAACACACACCGCCCACTGCTGAGCCGGCCTCCCCGCAAAGGCGAGCGCATTGCACTGTCATAAATTGTCTCAGCTCAAACCTGCCTCGGTTTTGAAATCGTCTAGTTTAGCCGGTAGTTCTAGACCACCAATGTCATGCACGGAAAGCAACCATGCACGAAAGATTCAGAGTGATCGAAACCACCACGCTGGACGATGGCAGCAAGCGATACAGGGTCGTTGATCTTGTAGAAGGAGGCTCAGCCAGCAAGCATGGTGTCTTCAAAGCTTGGACAGAAGCAGACGCTGTTTGCTCGACATTAAATGCTGAACATCCAAGGCAGTTGGCAGTGCGTGGCGTTGCACCGCATAGCTCCTACTGAGTCGTTGCAACTGATACTGCTATATTTGTTACGTCCTGCCCCATCGCTCAAACGGAGCCAAAATGCTCAAACGTAAAGATCCACCCTCCCGTATGACCTATCTCTTCCTGATCGTTTTGACGCCGTGCCTGATCCTCTCCGGCCTATGGAAACAAGGAGACCTCAACCTCCAGACTGCGTCGCTCGCGCTTACCGTTAATGCGCTTTTCTATGCAAACCTGAGGTGGATCCAGGACTTCTTTCGTGCCGACTGGGGCAACGAGTACGACGAGAAACTGGCGTTTTTGACCTCCCAGCTCGCTCGTGGTGACCTGTCCTCAAAAGAGCGTGTTCGCTTGCAGCGAAACCTTACCCGGCTGCCTGATCGCTACCACCTCGTCACTTCTCCGAATGCTACGTACAGAAAGATCAACGTAATTGGCACTGTCCTTTACACAGGTGCAAGGGTTCTCAAGGCGATGATGCTTTGATCAGCACCCCGTAAATAGTACATGTCAGATCGTTAAACCGGCCTCGCAATTGGTATCACTTCTTTAGCGCGTGCTTTAAGCAGAGTCGGTGGAGTGTTCTCGGCTTAGTGCTGCGCTCGAAGAAAATCGTCTGCTAAGCTCAGCGTCGGCGCGATGAGCATCGGAACTGTTTGAGTAGCGGGTGCTCATGACTGAGCCTTTCCATCACCACAGGTCATACAAGTATGACAGCCTGACCGACAGACGACCTTTGAACCCTCACGTAACGGTTCCAAAGCCAGGCGGAGGTGTACAACCCCGTTCCCGAAATCAAGACGGCCAAGTCCGAGATAAGCGGGACGATGCCGGAAAACCTAGAAAGAAATAAAGCTGCGCGATGTATGACGGGCTACTCAGCGAGTGGCCCGTTTTGTCGGTGATTAGCTTGGTAACTATGACAAGCTTTAGGGGTAAGACAAACTATGGAGTATTTGCGCAGATGCTGAGGTATGCACAGCGACCACAGTGCCTGCCCTTGACCGCAGATCGATCCCCTGCCGCGAATCGAGCGGCCATCTTGTAGACCGTAGTGCTTTCAGCCTTTTTAGATGCCACGTCCACGACATGCTGATCGGTGATCATCGAGTAGACCTTGGCGCTTGCCACTCGCTTGCCGTTAATGTTCAGCATCATTGGCCTCAGGTGCCCTAGGGTGTACTGAATGCCTGTTTGAGTCCGGATCCAGTGAAGCTGGTTATTCAGGGTTAGCATCCAGGGGAGCTCGATGTGCAATCCGTTAACCTGCGACACCATACCCTCAATTACGACACCCCCTACACTGCGCACTACTGCGATGCCTCGTTTCGCCGCAGCGACTGCGTCCACCATTAAGCCGGGATCTTCTAACTTACTTGGCAAGCGGTGTGATGCCCAAGCGGTCGTGAACGCTTCCGAAGGTGAGACTCCATCTCTGGCAAAAGCCAAAAGCATATCGGTGATTGCCCAGCGAGCTCGAATCGATACGTCGATATCTTGCTCGGCAGTGAGAGCAAGCTCGTACCGGTAGTGAAACTGCAGTGGACAACTGAGATACGTCTGGAAAGCCTCATAGCTGACCGTCGGCACAACCGAGTTGCTGATAACAGGCATCGGTGCTGCAACCGCTCCCGGCACTGCGACCCCAGGGCGCTTGATCAAACTGGTCGGTTGGGCCAGATTCAATGGTGTTGGACGAGGCCAGCCGCTGATTTCATAAAGGTACAGGTAGTCGCGTGCTCGGGACAGGGCGACATACAGCAGGTTGTTCCGCTCGACCCGCTCCTCAAACATAAACTCGGCAGCGGTGCTGTTCAGAACCTCTGGAGGCAGCAACTCCAAACCACGCACATCATATGCATAAGGACGATCGGCGCCATAAGACGAATCACTGATGTCCGTCACATGGACTGCTGGGTATTCCAACCCTTTACTCGAATGAACAGTCATTACGCTCACTGCGTCCAAGGCTCTCGCCTCCGGAGGCAAACCACGATCTCCCAACCTCTCACCGATTCGTCGACGTAGTTCTTCGCGAAGTAAAAATTGCGACAGTCGAGCTTGGCTGGCATCACCATCACCGTTTCGGACAGCGTAAACGAACAACCATAGAGCAAGCCGTTCGGTATGCGCCTGAATAGATTGATCAGCGGGGTTGGGCATTCCATAGCGCTGATCCAGAAGCACCTTCGACACGAAGTCCCACGGCCGGCTGTTGCGCTTAAGCCCATTCAACAACTGCGCGAGGTTCGACTTGGCTTGTTGACCCGCTGGTGACAAGCCAGGAACGGTTTGCCATAACCAACGACCGCGTTGCATGCCAGAGCCTGAGCCCTTTGAGGTAAGGAAATTGAGGTGCTCGATATCCTGAGAGCTCATGCTGAAAGCAGGCTCAGAAACAAGCCCTACCAGCGAGCGGGGCTGACGCATGCAAAGCAATTCCATCAGACAGAGCAACCGCTTGATCACTGGCCGCTGGCAAACATCGCCAATGTGTAGCACCGGCACATTTAAAGCAGCGAGAGCCTCCACCACCTGCTCGACATCTGCAGATTTGCGACTGATGACCACTTGATCTCTGTATGGGATGCCCTGCTGAACCAATCCACCAATGCGCTGGGCGATCGTTGCTGCCTGAGAGTCTTTGGAACCACACTCATACAGGGTCGGAATGATCCCGATTGAATGACGATAGGCACTTACATGTTCCAGCGGCATCCGGCTGCTTAGGGCATGGTTGATGCCTGCGCAGGAGAATAGCTCTAGAATCTGCGGGGTACTCCGCCGATTCAGATCCAATGCATACCGCTGGACATTTGCGCCAGAAATATTGCTTCTGAAGGTGGCATCGAAATCGATCAGGCTTCTGATCGAGGCGCCTCGCCAGTGATGAATCGCTTGGCGTACATCACCGACTACCCAAACGGAGCGCGCATTCAAAGCCAACTGCCGCAAAAGATCGACCATCACCTCGGTGACGTCTTGATACTCATCGACGAGCACGTGCTCAAAATGATCGATGTACTGGACGACCGAAGTTCGGTCGCGCTTGGCCTGGGTAGAAGGAAGCGCTATCAAATCGACGTAATCGACCAGTTGCTCCGCCCGCATCGCGGCCTCATAGGCTTCGAACAGTGTGGCAATGTCCTCCCGCTCGTTCGCAATGTCAGGATCGGAGGGCTGCAAAGCCGTAAGTCGCGCCCGATAGTCGGCAACGGTGAGGCACTCTTCCTTGAGTCGCTTGATCTGACCCATGACGCCTGGAAGCCAGTCATATGGGTTCTGAAGTCTTAAGTAGTACTTCAACTGTACCTTGGGAAGCGTGCGCACCATTAGCCGCACCTGCATCAACGTGTCAGCTATTAGGACATCTGGATCGAGGTTGAATAGCTGATGGTACTTTCTTAGGAATTCGAGGCCGAACGCATGAAAGGTACCAGCCCAAACTTCAGATGCTCCGGTGATAGCGGATGCCTTCAGGCGCTCCACTAACTCGTGCGCTGCCTTATTGGTGAAGGTCAGGACGAGGATTCGGCTTGGCGGCACACCCTGTTCGACTAGGTGCTTAATCCGGTGAATCAATGTGGTGGTTTTACCCGTACCCGGCCCAGCAACCACATTGACGAAGGTCTCAGAAGCAGTGGCAGCGACATGTTGCCCTGACGTCATGGGCGGCAACGGTGGCGGCGGAGATGGAGGCAGGATCGGAAGCAGTACACCGTCGAATAGCTGGAGCCGCACAATCTCCAAGGGCACCTGCAAACTGGCAGCAATTGCGCTTGCACCCATACCTCCGTGAAACATCTGGCTGGCCACTGCACGGGGTAGCAGCAACTCGCGAGCAAATACGTTAGCTTGTAGCTCCAACCGTTCACGGGCACCGTAGGCTTCAACAGCAACCGTGGCCTGGCTACCATAAGAAGCCGTCATTGCACTGAGGTGAGCGATGGTCTGGGCAGGACGGTCGCCATCCAGAAACCAGTGTCCCAGCTCATGAGCAATCAGGTAGGCGGACTCAGCGGGTGAAACATCGTTTCGGATGTAGACGGTGCTGATTTCCCGCTTGAGGACGCCGCTCCCCCCTCCCAGCTCAGGGTGTCCGAAGGGCAGACGCTCAATCGCGATATTCAGTGCGTCTTCCACACCTGCCAAAAGTGCACCGGACGCTACTCCCGACAGGGAGTCAGACAAACCCACCAGGGCTTCTCGGGTTTCAAATGCTTGCCTACGAGCCCTGTCAAATGGATTCACGCCTAGCCCTCCAACTTGAGAAGACGCTCTTCCTCATCGGCGGGCAACTGGAGTTCCTTCACCGCAACACTCCAGGCCTTGCGCTCGACCTGAACCGTGGGCTTGGCCTCAGTAGCCTTATAAGCTGGTACCGTCTGAGTAACAAATCGACGCTCCAACGCCACTGACAGCACTTCTAGAGGCACCGTCAAGGCCGTAGCCATTTTTGCCAATACCCGCGCAGGCGCAGTCACGGTGCCACCAAGAATCATGTTGGTCAGCTGACGGTGCTCACCCAGATCAATCTGTGTCGCCAGTAAGCGAGCTTTAGGGCCGCACGCTTGCTCAACTACCTTTACGGCCTCAACCACTGCTTCGTCTGTAATGATCGGCCCATGAGCTTCTGATCGCAGTGCTTTCGCAACAGGGCAATGACTCAAGGCCTGAGCGATCACAAAATTGGTGAAAGAAGATAACGATCGCTCGTACTCACCTGCTCGTAAACGAGTTCTGTTCACAATTTTTCGATCTGCTCGGATCACCCAGTGTTCTGACTCGCCACCTTCGAAGTCGTTGGCTTTACGCTCGTAGTCAGTCAGCAACTGAGAAGGGCTGATCGTCCTCGACTCCTGGTCAAACCTTGTCAGTCCGTCCTGCAAAAGATCACGGGCAGCGGTAGCCACGGAGACTCCACGCTCATCTGCGACTGACTTTACCAAGGTGTGCATCGAAACTTTGGTGGTTAACCCAATCACTTCTCGGGCAGCGCGTGTTTGCTCGTCCATGTGCTTGGTATTTACCGTAGGTTGCATGATCGTCTCCAAAGCCTGCGGTCTTGCAGGCGCTGTGCGTGAGACATTGGGCACCACGTGCTGTTCGCCAGAACGTGACTGAGGAATCAGATTCACCAGAGCCGACATTAGATTAAGCAGCAGATGCGGCTGATCGATACCAGTCACTTTCACCGGTTGACCATCCGCCAGCGTCATTTCGCACACAAGGCCTTCGGAGGTCTCTCGCAAGCGCATGAATGGCTTGAGGCAGGCTAGGAAACTAGCGCACCCTTCGAGATAATCAGCAGGCTTAAGTGTTGGCATTTTCATAATCAGGATTGGTCGCTGGTAGGATAGTGCGTGACGGTCACGCTGGCGTACATCACTTTTATATCACTAGCGCATGTAGGGACACAATTGATCGACGTAATCTTTTCACAAGCCGTGCGGGCAGCTGTCACCCATTGGCGGGCTCAACTGACCCTTGAGCAGGTCATTGAAAGTCTGGCTAATCCAGTAAACCTAGGGCTGATGCTGGTTCCCGCAATTGAGCAAGAGCTGAATAGTCACAACTGCAGCTGTGCAGCAGTGAAAGACTACGCTTGGGCCCAACCCTACCTACGACTGCAAGCTGTGTTCGAAACCGGGGAGCTACCGGATACTCCGGAGGATTTCTGCCCGGTGCCTTCGGCTGAAGGAGCGGCAATGGCCATGGTCTCGGCGATCGCGTGTCTTGCAGCCATCGGTTCCGATACGGTCTCTTATGGCTCAGAAAACAATGGCGATCTGTTCGTCAACTTGGTGGTGTTCCCTCCTGGACGAGGCAAATTTACCGACAAGTCGGCTGACAAAATGAGCGGCCACACTGACGCAGTCACGTTTCCAATGCGCGGCTACCGCGACCCGCTCAATCCACGTATTGCACCTTCGCCGGATTTTGTCTGCTTATCCTCTTTGCGCAATCCGAATGATGTGCCAACCACAGTTATGCCGCTTGACCAGCTCATGACGTCACTGACAAATGAGCACATCGAGGATCTGCAGAAGCCTCAGTACCTTATTGGCTCGCAACTGACCTTCCGCGACGGGATGATCGATATTCTCGGAGATGAATTGGAAGTCGATTACGCCCAGCTTCTGTATGCGATTCAGGACAAATGGTGGATTCGGTTCAGCCATAGAACTACCCAGATCGCTACAGGCGCCCAAGCCTCTGCTCATGAAGCAATGGTCGCTCTGAAAGAGGCATGCGCAGGTTGCGTCATCCCCTTGCCACTGGAACCGGGCGATATTGCCTTGGTTAACAACCGCATCGCACTGCACGGGCGCAGCGAGGTGGGAAAAGAGTATGGCGGGCAGACACGCTGGTTTCTCCGCACATACGGACTGGACACATCGGATATCGATCCAGCTCAGCGCCACGACGGCAGCCCATTCATGCTCTTCCCCTAAGCGAGAGCGGGCTCCGAGCAAAACCTCGTCTATTTTTTATTTTGGCTTTGTGATGCTCACCATTTGTTTAGCCAAGGTGTGCCTTGATTTGCATCTGTCGAGGAGGGCCGATCCATTGATTTATCGCGTGGCTCCGGCGCACTCGCGTCCTCCTCAGGAGATTTTTCAATGATTAATGAGCCATTCTTTCCTTACCAAAGGCTAGCGTCCGATTTATTCGCTTTTCTACCCGAGGACAGTACGGACGGCTCTCACGACCTGTCTCATATTCACCGGGTATGGACGAATGTTCGGCGGATACAGGAAAAAGAAGGTGGGGACTTAGAGGCATTGCTTGCAGCTACCATTTTGCATGACTGTGTTGCAGTCGAAAAAGACTCTCCATTACGGGCGAAAGCATCAACGCTTTCGGCAGATAAAGCCTCTTCTATACTGGAACGGATGGGTTGGTCTGCATTGCGCATTGAGCTAGTCGCTCACGCGGTGAAAACGCACAGCTTCTCAGCAGGCATCGAACCACTCACCCTCGAAGCCAAGATTCTTCAGGACAGTGATCGACTAGATGCCATAGGAATGGTAGGAGTCGCGCGCTCGTTCTACGTTTCTGGCCGAATGGGCTCGGCACTGCACGACTTTACTAACCCCACTGCCGCGGGCAGGGACTTTCAAGATAAACGTTTCGCCATTGAGCACTTCCACACAAAACTGCTCAAGCTCGCCTCTGGATTCCAGACTGTCGAAGGTGCTCGGCTAGCAGCGGATAGGCATGCACGTCTGAATACTTTCCTAGACGGATTCATGGAAGAAATCGGAGCACCAAACACAACGAAATTGTGACGTGACTGCATGTCCAATATCTAACCTCCGTTTGAGGGGTAAGCCGAGCCGATCCTTGGCCTAGTCATCAGAAGCCTAACCACTTTTTCAGCTTTTCAAGCAACGACGGTGCTTGGGTTTTTTCATGAGCGATTGGAGTCGGTTGGCGTACCTCATCGCCGTTAGGTTTGTTTGCTTGCTGCCGTACTTTCGCTTGGGCATCCCATTTGCGTCCGGTGTCGATCGCCTCCTGAGACATATCACCTGCCCACTCGATGCGCCCTGACCGTACCCAATAGTGCGAGCGACACCGGAATGTCCAATTGCCAATGGACGGTTTGAGTGACACCGTTTCACCATCGAATGACATCTGCCAGTCGGTTGGAGAAAAAGGTGTGATCACCTTGTTGCCGCAACCACAGGCACACAGGTGTGCTGCAGTTGCGAACTCCATGGCCAGGTAGAGCTGACCGGGCTCCAACTTCTCCGGGAAGTGCTCAACGAATTGCGGCGTAAGACCTTTGATAGTCATGGACGCTCCTCGCTATTGCCCATCTCATTGAGGTTGGTCGAGTAGGTGAAGTGGTCGGCCTGGACGTTGTCGACGTAGAAACCACAGAGCCGCTTCCAGGTGCCGACCGCCAGTACCGCGTTGAGCGCATTCAGATCAGCGATCTGAATGTTCGAACGGTAGGCGTCCTCTGCAGGGTTTTCAGTCAGCGGCATAGTGCGATCAGAGTGGTCGTGATGCTCCGGCGTGAGCGTCGTGACTCGGCATGTTCCCCAGATCTGCTGTGTATCGCCGACCAGATGCACCCCCATGCCGACATCGAGCAGCGAGGTGCGGGTACCCCGAAGCGCTTTGACCACCAAGTCCCGTACCGTAGTGTTATCGACACTGAGGAACACGTAGTCGTAGGCACTCAGATCAGCGACATTCTCCGTAGTGATCATGCAAGGATGCGCAGTGATGTTGCGGTGCATCTCGCCGTACTTTTCCTTGAGGTACTCAACTTTCTTCATTCCCCGCTGCAAGTCGGTGAAGGAGACAGCACCTGGGTAGCGAAAAGCATTGTGCTGCTGGAGCATGTCGCCGTCGAACAGGTGGATCTCCGACACCGGGGTCTTAGCGACCTGATCCAAGATGTAGGCGCCAGTACCGCCAAGGCCCACCACTGCCACCTTCAATCCCTTGAACTTCTCGGTGGACATTCCGATGCCGGCGCGCGTCGACGCCGTGTCGGTATAAGTGAAGACTGTCTCCTCAACATCAGACCGGAACGGCGCGAAGGTCTTGGCAGTGACACCCTTCTCCACCGCTTCGGCCTGGCCGCTCAAAATCGAAACGTAGATCGAGACCTTCTCGTAGTAATCGGCATAGTTGCCACTCTTGGGCTTGGCCGAGAAAAAGTGGTTCACGACCAAATCCGACATCAACTGATTCGTACCGCTGCTGTTGATGATCTGCTCGAGGGGACGCCCTTGCGAATCGCAAGGGCAGTCACCGATGAAATGTGCCGTATGGTCGCCCGGACTGACCGCAACATCAGCAGTTAGATTGAGCGCCATAACCAACACGCCTTTGCACACCTGACGCTGAGCGTTTACGTAGGGCACGTCCCGAACCAGGAGGTAACTTTCCCTGGTGTCCAAGTTGTATCCTTCGTTGCGCAAGCGCAGGAGGTGGGGACTACGACTTATCAGTGGCTGTGACATTGAAGTGCATCCCCTTCTTGATACGAACGTGCTGGCCAGCGACCAGGTTAATGAGCGAGTTGCCTTCGTGACCTTTCGCATAAGTCACGGTGAAGTGAGAGTTAGGGCCTGGTTCCGCATCGGGAAATGCGAGTCGCGCTACATCCCAGTAGCTCAGGTTGCGAGCGTGGACGAACACGGGCAGCGTGTTGACGAAGACCTTGATGTTGATCTCCACCGCCGCAAAGTGCTCGACACCAGGGCGCGCCAAGTCGAACAAGTCACGATCTTCGATCAGCTCATCGTCCTCACCCGGGATGACCAGGAAGATGTCGTATTTCTGCACATCCACGCCGGCCAACTGCTTCAGAGTGCGACCAGAGATGAGCTGGCCGCCCCAGTCCTGGGCGCGCCCGTCGATGAAGAACCGAAACGAGCGGTCGCTCTTAAACACCAGGAATTTCTCGATACCAGCCTGGCGCAGGTCAGTCGTTTCACTGGGGCTGAGCAGCTCCAAATGGCCGTTGCTGAGAACCTGGAACAAGAGGTACTCGTCGACCGGGCGGAGTTCCGCAACCTCCAGCACCTGCTGGCCGGTTGGAACAGGATCAGCGATTACCAGTGGCCGGTACTTCAGCTCCTCGTTACCGAGCTGAATTTTGTAAGGGCCATGTTCACGTACTTCGCGGCCCGCCAAGACGGCGGCTGCCACGTCTTCAATTTCTAACTCGTTCAACTGTGTCATGGGAAAAACCTCGTATGCGAACTGTTGCCTGAACAGACAACACCATCGATCTTAAAAAACGACCCGAGGGTCGTTGTCCGGACAGACAACAGTGGACTTCAAAAAAAAGCCGCTTATCATGGGTATGAATCGCGAGCTGTTGTCTGGCTAGGCAACAGACTACTCCCGCCCGTTTGGGCAATGCAAGAGGTTGGAGAAAAAAATGGATTTGGCTGAGTTCATCGCAACCATGCGTGAACGAAAAGAGCTGAGCTTTCGTGACTTGGAGAAGCGCGCAGGCGACCTGGATCATGCGTATATCTGGAGATTGGAGAAGGGAGACCGGGCAGCCCCGTCAGAGGATGTCGTCACGCGTCTGAGTCACGCGCTCGAGCTGGATGACAGAGAGGGCGATGTTTTCAAGCTGCTGGCCAAGTCGGTCACTGTTGAGGACTCCCTCTATCACCTGATGGTCTCTCGCACGGACATCCCATGGGAGGATTTTGAAGACGTAGCAACGATGAGCTTCAGAGGTGAGCGTCCGAACACTGAAGAAGCATGGCTCAAACGGATCGAACTCATCCAGCAAATGTAATGACGAGGGTCTTCATGGACGAAAACATTGTGATCTCACGGGCCAGGAAACTGTTGAAGGACACAGGTATCAACACAGCACCCGTTGATGTAGAGGCACTGGCGCTTCACTTGGGCTTCAAGGTTTCGCGTGTGGAGCTTCCCGATGGTGAAGCGGGTAATACTTTTGAAAGGCGCGGACAGAAACACATCTGGGTCAACGAAAAGGACAGCGTGGTTCGCCAGCGCTTCACCATCCTCCATGAGATCGCACACCATGTCCTTGAGCTCCCGTCCAAGCATGGTGAGAAGGTGCCCGCTGATGAGCTCGAACGCTTCACGGGGCGTCATCAGGAAGAGATTTCGTGCGACATCTTTGCTGCCGAGTGCTTGGTTCCCTGGGCAATGATCCAACCGCTTGCGGAGGAAAAGGACTTCACCTTGGAGCACCTTGCCGAACTGGCTGATCACTTTCAGGCATCCCGCTCGTGTATCGCTTCGAAGTTTGCACAAGCCTCAGAAGGTCACTTGGCATTCGTCGTCGCGGAGGACGGCGTGGTGAAATATTCCATTGGATCGAAGGCCTTGCGCGAAGCGAGGGTGTGGATCACCAAAGGAATTCCCCTTCCTCAAAATTCAGCCGCAGCCAACGCACACAAGACCGGTATAAGTGGCCTTCATGAGGCCGACATTGAGGGGGCGGATTGGAGCCACAGCGATGATGCTCGGCGGTTCGCCTGCTACGAACAAGCGACCTACCACGCGCCGACCAGGCAGACTCAATCGATCCTGAATTTTGAAGAGTTCGATCCTCGCCCGGTATCGAACGGCTATCGGGCGAGACATGATGACGATGACATGCTGGAGGAGCTTGATGGCCGACCTGGTTGGTCGAAGTACCGATAGTGCCTGCACATAAAGTGTGGACTGTGTCGAGGGAAACTGCTCTAGACTCCGCTTTGGCGTGTACCGTGTTCACCACCTTCGAACAATGACTTCAGCGCTATGCATTGAAACCGTGAATTGGTACATGACTGAAAAAAGGCGACAGATAATCGGCTAGTGCGAAGATCGAGCTATCGAACGCACCACACTCACCTGATAAAATACCGACAAACTTTAGCTGAGCAAAACGCCTGCTCTCATCCACGATGCATGACAACCTCAAATCACCACGAGCGAAGTCTAATATTTCTGCAAGCCACATATCATTGCCACACAAATAAACCTCAAGGGACAGAATGAAAGATCTAGAGCCAGAAGTAGACAACCTATTTGATGCAAACCCAATTTTGAAGCTACCTTTTCCGTACATATACAACCACTTCTGCCAGATTACAACGCGCAATCTGCTAGATAATATGGAAATACCTTACAGCACACTTATCCCCTACACCTTCATCCTTGAAAAAGTCAAAGATTTCAACAACCAAACATTGGAATCCTGCACCGAATCAGGCTACAAAATCAAACCAGAAGATTTCAAAAATCTTTTCGCATGCGCAAATCTAAATATTGTATTCCCATTTATTCATAATGATATTTACAGCTTTACGCGAAAAAACGAACACGAGTCTTATGTTGATTACTTCGACCAGGACGCGGAAGACCATGAACTGACTGATATCATACTCACCAACCTTTCACTTCCGACAGTAACCCAACTTGAGCGAAGCCCAAAAACCTTATTTAGCAAAATCTTTTACAGGCTTGACTCCAAGAGATCGATAAATCCCACTGCTTATTTTGACTACATCTCAAAAATGTATTCCAACGCCCAGGATGCCTTTGTTGAGGCCGACATAATCCCTGATTCTTTCTACACGCACATTGGCTTTTCCTCCCCAGCAGAGTTCAAAAAAATCAGAACTGCCTTTATGTGCATAGGCCAGACCTACATAGATGTATCTATTGTCGTCGACAAATATTTAACGGCCCACGCTTTGCACGATACGCCGCTTGGCAAAAAGCTTTGGCAAGGCTTGGCAATGGAAAAGATGAAATACTCTGAAATCAAACACCACATTCAAAAGCTGTCCAGCGTATCGGATTCAGACTTTGATAAGTTCTCAGAATTCTTTTTCTGTTCCGAAGGTGAACACACCAAAATATCAAACAAATTCCTCCCGCCTTTTTGGCGCATCGAGGATGATGTATATTTCTTACCCGCAGCAATCCCCACTTTACTTGGCGCAAGAAACCTCCTAATTGCAATTCAAAATGATCAGTCCAAGAAAAAGAAATATAAATTTGACAGCATGATTTCCAACCTCTTCGAACCTGAACTATTGAAGAGGGCTGCGAGGCACTTTGAAAGTAATGGGTTGAGTACATGCTTGGAAAAAAAATTTGAAGGCGGCGAGATTGACTTGTTGGTCTACTGCAAAAACTCTCACACTATTCTTACAATCCAAGCTAAAGCCACTCTATACGCTGAGTCTGCCAGAATGGCCAGAAGACTTGACGGCAGAATTGAAGAGGCCGTTAGTCAAACTCTGCGCTTCGACAATCTAACCTTGGAATCCAAAAACCAAATTTACAAAAAAGCATTCCCAAAAATTCAACACCCCGAAAATGTTACCCACCTGCGTGGAGTGCTCACAAACTCTGGTTTCGGTACCACACATGGCTGGCAGCTTTTGAAACAAAATAACATCACACCTATCAACTGCAATATCCTCAAAAATGTTTTGCCAGAATGTAACTCACTATCGGAGATACCAGAAAAAATCCAACAATTTATCGAAACACTAAAAAATGAGTGCGAAATTGTTGAATCTCCGAAAATCTTCGAATTGCCCGACCACACTATCCACCAGAGGCACATTGAAACGCGAAATATGAAGGGCCTATATAATTCCCAATACTGGGGCGAGACCATTATATAGTAAAATCCTAGTTAATCATGTATCGCCGAGATCGCCTTCGGCGATACTTTCTTTACAATACAACAAAAAAAACTTAAACCATTGGGCAGAAGACCTTATGGCTCTGCAATTTAAATACTCCATTTCATGAGTGTCGCGTGCTAAACCGATTTTGATATCGGTTAAGCGAATCTCCAAGGTCGCTCGTGGTCATCCCCGATAAGATGGAAACGATTGAGATTGGCCTAGTGGTAATCGATTTGGAATCGCTTGAAATCCTCGACGAATTCCAGCGTTTCGTCCGACCTCAGATCAACCCTACCCTGACCGATTTCTGCACGAAGCTTACGTCCATTCAACCAGCGGACGTCGACGGTGCCCGAACCCATCAGAAGGTTGGCGAAGAGCTACGAACATCTGCTGCGAGTTATCCAAACGCGGCTTGGGCATCTTGGGGTGACTTTGAGCGCGATGCAGGCGTAGCTGAGTGCCCTTCCCTGCTCGAAGGCTTGCCACATTTCAATGCCAGGAAATGGCATGCCGGCCTATATGACTATCGACCGAAATCACTGACGCGAACGGTAGAGTCGTTGGGCCTGATTTGGCTGGGTACCTATCACCGAGGGATAGACGGTACTAGAAATGTGGCGTCCATCGTGAAGGAGATGCTTAGCTAATTGATGAGCCGGGCCCATTGGGCCGAAGGATCGACCTCCCCGTTGACGTGACTTCATACCACAGCCTAGCGATGGGCAAGCGATGACTCGCACACAGAATGATTTGAACACAACCTCTCCTCTCCCCGCCAACGAGGTCTCCCAGGTGCTGACTGACGTAGCGCTCGGCAAACGCATCATGATGAGAAGCGCTATCCAGTCATGGAATGAGATCTATCACGGCCTCATGCCCGTGGAGATTGATGGCTGGCAGCTCACACTCTTCAACGACTGTGACACCCTGGACTACTGCGAGTACTGCAGATCGCCTGATGGCAGAGTCGGGACACTTGAGCTCTGGCAGCGGGAAGGAGCTGATCCTGTCGACCTACTGGGTGCTTGGGAACGTGAGCAGCTCGAACGTTTACTAGCCGCGCTCTAAGCCCGTACGCAAATAAATCGCTCCGGCTTTTCTAGACACTCTCCAAGCTGCATTTCTCAAGTGTAATCCTTTCTAGTGAAGCGTTATGAAGTCAGCACCAGCCGCTAAAAGCTGATAATCGGTTACTGTCTGGACTAGCGAATCAGCCAATATTTTCAGTTGATCAATTTCCTCTTGTGGGCGGCCTAAAGTTTTAGCCTCACGATAAAGACGCAGAGCTTCTAAGGCCTCTAAGATCAACGGCTCGCCAGCCTCAGTCATTCCCAGAATTGTCCTCTTCATCAATACCCGCCCTCTCAGTAGTCAAATCAGTATAGCGGTTGCCCACTGACAGTCAGCCTCGACCCAGAGCTGTCGCTGGCCAAAGACAGTTATCGGTCACTTGCATGCTTCCTTGCGCAGTAACCTGCCAGTCAGCTCGCGGTATTTACCACACGTAAGCACGAGTCACGTCGGTAACTGGGCGAATGCTTCTGACAGAAACCGGGACACTTTGCGCTCAGCATGGGAGAGGGTTAGCTGATTGGCACCGCTATCAACAAGCCCCTCTAAACCTTGGATTTGCTCTCGCAAAACCTTGAGATCAGAGCCAGGCTAAGAGCGCAATTGAGAGCCCGCGCAGAGCGGGCTTTTGTCGAGAAGGTTCGTTTGTTAACGGTTGAATCGTTCGACCAATGAGTACTGGGTCGTCGCTGTTTGAGTTAATTCTTTGCTGAGCTCTGCCGAGCTTCTTGCTTGTTCAGATGTTTGATCTGCAAGATTTGCGATGGTCGTAATGTTGCGACTAATCTCCTCTGCAACGGCAGTTTGCTCTTCAGTCGCTGCGGCGATCTGGGTGGTCATATCAGTAATGTGAGCTACCGCATCACTAATACCGACCAGTGCCTTGTCAGCTTCTAGTACCCAGGCGACTCCTTCTTCAGCTTGGCGATGTCCATTCTCCATGGTTTTAACAGCACTATTTGACGAGGTTTGAAGCTTGGAGATCAGGCTATGAATTTGGATGGTTGACTGAGTGGTGCGTTGTGCCAACTGACGCACCTCGTCAGCAACAACAGCGAAGCCCCGGCCCATGTCTCCAGCACGTGCAGCTTCGATCGCGGCATTCAAAGCAAGCAAGTTGGTTTGATCGGCAATACCTTTGATGACATCGACAACCGTTCCGATTTCATTGCTGTCTTTAGCTAACTGTGCAACCGCTTGACCAGTCTCTCCGACAACGATCGAGAGGCGTTGGATGGCCTCTCGGGTATCTCGAGCTACATCACGGCCCCGTCCTGTTAGCTCATTGGCTTCTTGAGTAGCGCTAGCGGTTCTCTGAACGTGGGTTGCGACCTCTTGCGTGGTCGCAGCCATCTGACTAACTGCAGCTGACACTTGCTCAGTCTCGACTCGCTGACGTTCAAGTCCGCGCGAGCTATCTGAGGCGAGGTTATCCGACCTTTCAGCCAGACCAGTGAGCTGCTCTGCGGTGTCTTGCAAACGAGTAAGGCAAGTCTTGAGCCTCGATGTCTGGCTCACAAATGCGGTTTCAAGCCGCGCCTGTGGGCCGCGCTCATCGCTATACATCTGTGCAATTAACTGATCCGAGGTTGTGGGGTCAGCCATTTTCAACAGATGCAGCGCCCCTTGATTTTTCTGACGCGAAACAATCACCCCGAAGAGAACAGATATTAATACCGCCAAGGTTAATGCCAGAGAAGTACTGAAAAATACTCCCCCTAAGGAGCCCACTAGCCCCATAGCCAAAAGTGGTAGCCAGTCCATGAGGACAGGTTGCCATTTGTCACTGCTGGGGATAGCCGACTTGCCTAGGTTTAGGCGATTGTAAAGGTTCTCTGCGCGTCGAATTTGATCGGTCGTAGGCTTAACCCTGACTGATTCATAACCAATTACCTGGCTGCCCTCGAAAATTGGAGTGACATAAGCATTCACCCAGTAATGGTCGCCACTGCTAGTTCGGTTCTTTACGATCCCCATCCAAGGTTGGCCCTGTTTGAGAGCGCCCCACATATGAGCAAATATGGCAGAGGGGACATCGGGATGTCGGACGATATTTTGGGGCGCGCCTATAAGATCTGACTTATTGAAACCGCTGATCTCGACAAAAGCATCATTGCAATACGTAATGACACCTCGTGCATCAGTTGTAGAAATAAGTTTTTGTTGCGCTCCCAAGGCAATCTCGCGCTGCGTGACCGGTTGATTGTTTCTCATTTAGATAGATCCCTTGCCCTGTGTAAAGGGTATCGGCAGCTAATATGAAAAGCTTAATAAGTATTACCATAGGGTATTTTGCACCTAGTAATCCGTCTGCGCTCGGAATGCGACCCATTGGCAACAACGAACAAGCTGCCACCAAACTCTATGAGTGCCCCATCGTTTCAACACGACCAAGGTATAAAACAGCTCCAATAAATAGCCGTTCCGTATAGGCTAAAACTTTCCTTGATAAATAAAATCTTCGCTTACTTTATTCAAGCCACTTTACCTTACCGCCAAACACTACGAGTCATTTGTCGACAGCGTCGTAACCTGCGAAGCGTCATCATTACCACAAGCAGAACAGACCCTATTACGACCAGCTTGTTTTGCACAGTAAAGCGCATCATCCGCTCTAACAACTAACTTACTTGGGGTATCTCCCGAGGGCAGCGCGAATGCTACACCCATGCTAACAGTCACCCGAACTAGATCTTTACTTGTTGAAATCTTTGCACATTCAATCGCCAGCCGTAACTTCTCTGCAACACCGACGGCGCTTGCCCCATCCGTACATGGGAGGATCACACCAAACTCCTCCCCCCCTAACCGCCCAAAACTATCATGTGCTCGAAGTTCGGCGCAACACACAGCAACCACCTGTTTCAGAACAATATCTCCAATCGGATGCCCATACGTATCATTTACCTGCTTGAAATGATCAATATCAATCAATATCAAGCTTAACTTCGTACCGCAGGATTCTGAATCCCTGAACTCCTTCTCAAGGACTTCTAAAAAATGGCTCCTGCTCAGTGCGCCAGTTAAAATATCAACATTTACAAGTTCCCGAAGAGTTTTGTGAGCCTGCTTGAGGGCTTTTGCATCCTTCAAATGCTGCCACACGGTGGAATATATCAACAAAGCAAAAGACAGTAGCAATATCGTGACAGCACTTGCACAAAAAATTAGCACTCTATAACGCTTACCAGATGACATCAAATAATCTTCAGGTGAAAGCTGAACAAGAACAACCAAACCAGCGTCTTCTAAGCGACGGTATGCGGTCAAGCTCTCAGACCCATCGAATGCACTAACTCCTCTATACAGCCCTTCAGGCACCGCTTCCTTACCAAAATATGGCGCACTTTCCGAAAGCAATAACTCGTCAACATTAATAGTACCGCTATCCTTTGACGCTACTGCACGAGGAACACGATCCATACCTACAAGAGCAATCAAACCATGAGCCCCGACATTAATTTTTTTATAGAAATCTGAAAAGAAATACATAGGAATTGACACTACCACGACCCCAGAGAAACTATCACCTTCAATTATTGGCCGAGTGAACTGTATAGACCAAACACCAGAAACCCGGCCAAACACGGGCTTACTAATAAACAACTTATCTATTGATGGATTATCACGATGCACGCGAAAATGATCGCGACCACTAAGATCTACCGCACCCAAGGCTGGGGCTAGCGACGAATAAACTAGCATCCCCTCCGGAGAAATCAGCGCAACTTGAGCAACCATGCTCCCATAAAGTACAAGTTCCTCTTTAACTATGCGCCCAAAATCATTTCGATCTTTAACAGCATGCTCACGCAAATCTTGAGTTAAAGTATCTATAAAACGAACCACGCTTTGAACGTGCACATCGAATGCAACGGCAAGATTCATAGCATCACTACCCGCAGCTTTTTCTACCAAAACGTTCTCTTGATCAAGCCAAGCATGGAGCGTGCCCCACATAGGCACGAGCGTGATCAATAGAAACGCGATGGCTGCTAAGCCCGCTTTCGTTTTGGTAGCACGATGCTGGTACAATCTGAACCTCCATTACTGACCAACAGCCATTAAGATAACTATTCAGATTAGTGACATAATTCAACATACCTAGACACCTGATCATCAGCTAATCAAAGCATCTGACTAGACCTTAAAAACAGAGCAATATAATAGACTTACTACAACCACCAACCCTTTAGCCTAGAGCAATCATAGTACAAAAACCCGAACTATAGACTGAGACTTAAGGGGCAAGCTCCTTATAGCGCTTTGTTTGGTTAGATCAACTAAACGGTTTAAAACTAAAGATAGCACATCCAAAACATGTTGATTCGATCACTCCTTTTTTTACTTGCCGATACTTCCTGGGTAGGTTTTCAGGGCGATCAGCCCATGGTCGCCGACGATTCGTCTTGCACGAGCTCGGTCAAGTTGGGCTCTATGGGCGCAATAAACCACGCCGCAGTTGTGGTCAGTCACAACCAGTTGTGGCGTTGACATCGCGCGGGACTGACAGCCCAGATCAGCAGCAAAGCGGTCACGAAGGCGTGCTTGTTTGGTTTTTCAATCGGTCAGCTTTGGCAGTCAGATTCTGCGCGAGGGTCGAGTTGGGTATTGGAATTTGCAGCATAGTCCGGATCGTTCAATCAAAAGCTAAACGCCATCAGCTAAAATTTTATTCGGTTCCAGGCCAGCAAGAATCGCTCAGCGAAAATGAAGACTTGTGAATCGCTCAGCTCGGACATCAAATATTCATTGGCCGGAAATACGTGTTATCGATCTGGTCAGCAGGTTTGAGAGTCTGACTGTGCTCCCAGTATCGTGTCCACGGTTTCAGCCTAATCGGGTCGTGCGCTACGTTCTAATAGGTTAAACAAGTACATTCCGGCCAACATGGCCAATACGAATATGATGATTTGGCCGTGCCCTGTAAGCAGAATTGTTAACGCTGGCCCAGGGCAGATCCCCGCAAGCCCCCAACCTATACCGAACAACAGGCTGCCGCCAATCAAGCGGGAATCCAACTCCCTTTTCATTGGAAACTGCATCGGGGCACCCAACAAGGATTGTTTGTTTTTGCGCGCCCAACTCAAGGGAATAATCGCCACCGCGATGGCCCCCCCCATCACCAGTGCAAGTGATGGATCCCAGGCCCCGGCCAAATCAAGAAAAGCTAATACTTTGGCGGGATTCGCCATGCCTGCCAGGAGAAGACCAAGGCCGAAGATCAGTCCTGCAAAAAAGGCGGTCAACTTGATCATTTTCATGCTCCCACCACATGACGGATGATGTACACCGTTGCAAAGCCAGCAAACATAAAGCACATCGTTGCCGTGATGGATCGTGCTGAGAGTCGAGAGATCCCGCAAACGCCATGGCCGCTTGTACAACCAGATCCGTAACGAGTACCCACTCCGACAAGCAAGCCCGCAATGATCAGCGTCGGCCACCCTGCCTTAATCTCGATCTCTGGCATTACGGTAAACGCTCTCCACAACAACGGAGAAATCAGTAGACCAAGAAGAAATAACGCCTTCTCACTCCAACCCTCACTATCGAATCGCAGCACGCTTCCAAGCAGTCCACTGATGCCGGCGATGCGTCCATTCGCGAGAACAAACAAGCTAGCAGCCAGCCCTATCAAGGCGCCTCCAGCTAATGAAGTCCAAGGCGTGAAGTTGATCCAATCAATGCTCATTTTGCATCTCCTGCATATAAGTGCTGGTAAAAGACATGGATTTCAAAGGTGTCACCTGAGATTCTGAGCTCCCCCTAAAGGCGATCAAAGACCCTGTCGAGACCCGTGTAGGATTTCAGCCCCTGAATCCGCCCCGGCTCTCCTAGAGATATCGAAGCCTCAAAAGGACACAAGATGAGGCAAGGCTCGATCAGTCCGCTTTTGGCTGGTTGCCGCATTTCAGGAGGGGCATCTCTAGGCGAATAGTGATTGCTGAACACCTCAGAAACCCGGGGCGAATAATATTGACCCTCTGGGTATCGCAAAAATTACCGTACGCAGTTACTCAAAGTGGTTACAACGCATAACGTAAGTCAGCCACGAAGCTTGATCCGAGTCACCGGATGTGATGTGGTGGCCGATACAGAAAGACTATTCCCATTCGCCAACTATGGCGCTCGCGACTTTTATTTTTCCAGCATCACGAGGTTTCATGCAGATTGAGTTACAGGAGATTAGCGACCACCTCTATCGTTTCGCTCCTTTTGATGCCCTGCCAAAGGAGTCGGTAGACGCCATCGCTCGGCGAATTGAAGTGAGTTATTTCAAAGCCGGCAGTGACATTCTTGAAGCCGGTGCGACCATTCAGGATCTGCATTATGTTCGTAGTGGTGCGGTGGAGATTTACCGGCGTAATGGTGAGCTCTATGACCGTCTCGTCGAAGGTGACCTATTCGGTCAGGCAGGTCTGTTACGTAGCAACAAGGTACGCTTTCCCGCCCGAGCGTTGGAAGATAGCCTGATCTATTACATCCCTGCCGACGTTTTCGCTGACCTTTGTGCGCAACATGATGCTTTCGCTGACTTCGTTGAAGCAGAGGGAAACTCGAGACTCAAAACTGCTGTTGAAGCTCAGGGGCGTGCTAGTGAGCTTATTCAGCTCAAATGTCGCGCACTTATCTCACGTCCCTTGGTGTGGGTCACGTCAGATATCTCTGTCGGCGGCGCTGCAAAAATCATGACTGAGCAAAGTGTATCCTGCGTTCTAGTCATGTCTCCAGCAGGTTTAAAGACAGCTGAAATAGAAGGGATCGTCACAGATAGAGACCTTCGCACGCGATTTGTTGCAGTGGGCCTAAACGCTGACGAAACTCGTGCCAGCGACATTATGACAGTCGATCCGGTTGTAATTGGCTCCGATGATTCAGTGTTTGAAGCCATGCTTGTGATGTTGCGCCGCAATATTCATCACTTGCCGGTTGTGCACGATGGTAATCCAATTGGCCTTATAAACCTGTCGGATATCATCAGGTACGAATCGCATAGCAGTTTGTACTTGGTTAACAGAATCTCTAACCAGACCTCAGTTGAAGGTCTGAGATCACTTTTACGTGACCTGCGAGGAACCTATATCCGCATGGTGCGTGACGGGGCTACTGCGCACATGATCGGAAGCGCGATTTCAGGTATTGGCCGTGCCTTTACCCAGCGTTTGCTTGAGCTGGCCGAGAAAAAGTTAGGCCCGCCTCCAGTGCCTTACTGCTTTATGGTTTTGGGATCAATGGCGCGTGATGAGCAGTTGTTAGTGACTGACCAGGACAACGCGTTAGTACTCGACGACAGCTTCGATCCGATCCAACACGACTCTTACTTCCGAGCCCTGGCAACGTTTGTTAGCGATGGACTGGCCGCGTGCGGTTACAGCTACTGCAAGGGCGGGGTCATGGCGACCAACGAGCAGTGGCGACAGCCTTTGAAGGTATGGCGAAGTTACTTCGATCAGTGGATCGAAAAACCTAATCCAACTACGTTGCTTAATAGCTGTATTTTTTTCGATCTGGATGGGGTTTTTGGCAAGCTTGAGTTGGTACAAGAGCTTAAAGACCTGTGCGCTCGAAAAGCCAGTACACACCCTGTATTTCTAAGCGCAATGGCTCGTATTGCCCTTAATCGAACGCCGCCATTAGGATTCTTCCGTACTTTTGTCGTCGAGACTGACGGACAGCAAAAAAGGATCATCAACCTTAAAGGGCGTGGCACGGCACCGCTGACCGACCTTATCCGGATTCATGCGCTAGCATGTGGCAGTACCGCTCAGAACTCATTTGATCGCATGGATGCTATAGCCCGCAGTAAAGTCATTCCTCCAGAAGCATTAAAGCAACTTCGGTACGCACTAGAGTTCCTGTCGATGGTGCGTATTCGACACCAGGCGGACGCACTTGAACAGGGGGCATCACTCAATAACTACATTGAGCCCGAGCGCTTTTCTAGCAGTGAACGACATAACCTCAAAGAAGCGTTTCAGGTGTTGAGCAATGGCCAAAATTTCTTGCGATTCCGATATCCTTCAAAGGGCCGCTTTTAGCGATGAAAAACCTAAAAAAGCAGCCTAAAAATAGAGTGCTGGACTGGTCTGCCGAGTTCGAGACATTGGCGAAGATTTCGGTTAATCCTCTATTACGAAAGTTCTATCAAGCTGGCGCGGTTTCAGCGCTGGCACCCATTGAGAGCGTTCAACTGCTGGCCATGGACGTAGAGACTACCGGCCTTGACTCACAGTCCCACAGCATCGTGAGTATTGGTGTTATGCCGTTCACGCTTAATCGTATTTGTTGCGGGAATTCACTCTACTGGGTGATAAAACCATCGTCCGAACTGAATGAAAAGTCAGTGACCTTTCATCACATAACCCATGCCGAAATTTTAGATGCCCCCGTGTTTGCGCAGGTGCTTGATCCTTTGCTTGAAGCCATGGCGGGCAGAGTGATTGTCGTCCATTACCGGAATATTGAGCGCGCTTTCTTGGATCAGGCAGTGCGTAGGTATTTAGGTGAAGGCCTTAAGTTTCCAGTCATCGATACGATGCAGTTAGAGGCACACTTCCATAGGCAAAAAATTAGCTGGTTCGGCCGACTGATTGGACGCAAGCAACAGTCCATACGGCTGGCAGACAGTCGCTCTAGGTTGAACCTGCCGGCTTATCACGCACATCATGCATTAACCGATGCTCTCGCGACTGCCGAGTTGTTGCAGGCGCAGATAGCAACTCACTACTCGCCACTCACACCTGTCGGTGAGTTATGGAATTGAACCAAGTTAATAGCTTCAAGGTGCAAGCAGATAGATATGTTACACCTTGAAGCTTGAGATCAATCTTACCTATAGCCTAGCTCATACTGACTAGCGAGGCTCAGACATTAGTCCTTTCACTAGAGAGATACACCCTATCATTAGAACTATTGCGAAAGGTAATCCCGTGGATACTGCCATTGCCTGCAGTGCCACCAGACCGCCCCCCAATAGCAGAGCAATCGCAATCACGCCTTCGATTACCGCCCAGAACACCCGTTGAGGAACAGGCGCGTCAACCTTGCCTCCAGCTGTGATGGTATCGATCACCAATGAGCCGGAGTCAGAGGAAGTAATAAAGAACACTATGACCAGAATAATACCTAGGAATGAGCTGATCTCCTTGAGGGGGAGCTCTCCCAGCATGGCGAACAACTTCAGCTCTAAGACCGCGTCCTTGACTCCCATAAGGCTTTGAGTGGTCACTTGGTCAATTGCCGTACCGCCAAACGTAGTCATCCATAATACAGAAACTACTGAAGGCACAAGTAGAACAGAGATCAGAAACTCTCTGACAGTTCGACCACGACTGACGCGAGCGATAAACATGCCTACAAATGGTGACCAACTGATCCACCAAGCCCAGTAGAAGGCAGTCCAGCCTTGAGTGAACTCGATATCAGTACGTCCAAATGGGTTTGAGAGCGCAGGCAAATATTCAACATAAGTCACCAGATTTTTAAAGAATCCAGTGAAAATAGCCAGGGTCGGCCCCACAATGATTACGAACACCAACAAGAGCAGCGCAAGCCCCATATTGATCTGGGAAAGCATTTTGACGCCCTTGTCCAAGCCGGAAAGGACTGACCAAAGAGCGATTATGGTGATCCCAACGATCAGTACAACCTTGCTCAGATTCGTCGATTGAATTCCGAAGAGATATTCAATCCCTGCGGCAGCCTGTTCTGCGCCAATCCCTAAAGAGGTCGCCAAACCAAATAGCGTGGCAAATACCGCTAGTATATCGATGATATGTCCCGGCCATCCCCAGACACGCTCACCCAATAGTGGATAAAAAATTGAGCGTATTGAAAGTGGCAAGCCTTTGTTATAAGAAAACAACGCTAAAGACAGCGCCACAATCGCGTATATAGCCCAAGGATGGAGTCCCCAGTGAAAGATTGTAGCCGCCATCGCCAAGTCAGCAGATGCCTTCATATCACCTTCGGCACCTCCTAGGGGCGCCCAATCCGTGCGTAAACCGCTCGCATCGACTGTCACACCTCCCATTGAAGCAGCGTAATGCGACATGGGTTCGGCTACCCCATAAAACATCAACCCAATGCCCATCCCCGCAGCAAAAAGCATTGAAAACCAACCGACGTAACTATGGTCTGGTTTGGCATCTCTACCGCCCAAACGAACCTTGCCCAGCGGAGAGAAAATAAGTGCAATGCATAGCAAGACAAAAACGTTCGCAATGCTCATGAAGAGCCAGGCTAGATGGCTGGTTAGCCAGTTTCGAATGGAGCTAAAAAGGGGTTCTACTTCATTCTGCAATGCCAGCGTCAAAATCACGAATAGTAAAATGGTAGCTGCTGAAATGATGAAAACTTTACCGTGGATATCGAGTGAGAACGAAAACTCTCCCTTGATGTTGTCTTGACCAATGACATAGTCAGTATCGATAAGATTGGCCGCTCCAGTAGGAGCAGGAATGCCTTCACTGGGTTGAGAAGGTGTGTTTGGACTATCATCCGTAGGCTTTCCAACCATAAGATTCCCCTTTTGAGATTCACGTCATAAAACGTGTAATTATCATTATCCCCGCTGTTCCTATGGTAAAACGAGATTTTAGCCAAGCTATCCTAGCAAGCTTTGGGAACAAAATTTCTAAAACCTCAGCTCTTTTAACTTCTTACCAGAGACTTCTCTCGCGTAGCCTTGGCAGGCTTGCAACGCGATTAGTCCCTGATCGCCGTCACCGTAGACTCCGATAATTCGTTGGGCATGCGCTGGAACAAGTTGGGTTCTAAGGGCACCATAAGCCATGCCGCCGGCACCGGTGGTAGGTTGCACTGCGTCACAACCATTCGTAGCTCCGTCGAGTTGGACTTACAGCCGCAGGCCGGCAGTAGCAAGCGATCACCCAAGCGTGATTGTTTGGTTTTTGCATAGGTCAGAGTTCGGCAATAGGATCGGTCACTGGCTGCCAGCAATTGCTCTAGGGTAAGGAGCTTGCCCTGCTCTGCCAGAACCCGCGTGGGGCTGGCATTGGTCAGAAGGGTGAACTTGGTTTGGTGGGCAGCTTCCTTGGCGACCAATTGCTCATCGTAGGCGTGGCCTGCCACGGCCATGCAGTTCACGCGCTACCCACCATCAGGGCAAGGATGATCAGCAGCACCCAACACCGTATCCTCCATCACGCCAACACCTTGAGCGCTTGGGCATACAGCGCCTGCCGATCGGCCACTCCATTCTGGTCACCATTGATGCGCTGGGTGATCCTGTCGAACTGACTAGTGTCGGCAAAGGTGTTGCCGGTCTCTTTGCCAACTCGCCCCGTCGGTGCGATTAAACGCTTGTGGCTCCGGTCGTGCCTAGGGATATTCTCTAGCTCTCAGCTTAAGTAATACAAACACTCATCCACGCACGGAACTATGAACTGGGGGGGGCTGTTTTTAAAGTCGATGTCGCTAATACGACGGGGAAAACCGTCCTTGTTTATCAGGTTATTGTTTTGATACTCAGCAGGGGCGGTCAGGATGGGTCGTAATCTGGGGGAGTTGGCTAACACTAAGCTTCTATGGCCAAAAACGCACAGATTTCAGCGTCAGATAGGAGTTACTCAAGAGCCTCTGGAGATGCTTGAATTCTCCGCCGAGAAGATCAACCACCTATCTCAAATAACATACCAAAAGGGCCCTCGAACGGCCCTTTTGTACTCAAACCAAAATCACTTGGTCAGCCAGGACTCAACGGTATCTGAGCCGTGTTCTGCCTTCCACTCCTTCAGACCTTTGTGATTCCCACCTTTGGTTTCGATGACCTCGCCAGTGTACGGATTTTTGTAGACCTTCACCTGACGTGGTTTACGAGTGCCAGCTTTGGATTTCACTACTGGAGTGCTGCGGCCAGTCTGAGGATCCAACAAGTTGATGATGTTAGACAGGCTGTAACCGTATTCAGCAAGCAGAGCGCGCAGCTTCGACTCAAACTCTATTTCCTTTTTGAGGCCAGCATCGCCTTTCAGTGTTTCGAGAGCCTCGAGTTGTTCGGCAAGGTGTTTTTCGAGTTGGCGAAATTCAGCAAGTTTTGACATGTTTAATCTCTACGTAGTTAGTCCCATAACAATACACCAACTTTGGAGTTTTCCGCCAATCGTTTAGGTATAAGATCCATGAGTAACGATCACGAAGGCGCGCACTGTGGAGTCTGGGCTCACACTCTAATTTTATTCGTTCCCTGTCAAAAGCGAAGTATTGAGGTCAACATCTTTGTGGCATGGATGTGTCTATGAAACTAGGGGTTATTCAGGATGATGTGCTGAGTATTCTGAGATTTACCCAGCAGCTGCAGACGCGGCTGTGCTTTATAGGTCGGTTGAGCAAGGGCGAATCGCGACTTACTCCGCTCACGCCGAGTATCTCACTAGCGAGATACTGAAAATCATGCCCGTCGGGACATTGCCGACCAATTTGAAGGGTTCCCGTCTTGAGGCAGATTTGGGTATGTAGATCGGACACCGGGCCCAGCCCAAGCAGGCCTTTTAAATCCACTGAATGTCCAGTCACGCCTCGGGCTACTTCAACGGCTTCTTGCGGATTGACCTGCTGACTAAGGTAACCATCGCCCTGCCTCTGCCCAAAGTCGTCGGTGTGTGTAAATCGATGTAAGCGCCTCCTAAAACAGGCATATTGGATTGTAGAGCGTAGCCACAGTGTTAATTGGTCAGTACAGCCGCTATTTTTGGGAGCATGAATCTTGTCAGCTGAAAGTAGTACCAAGATGATTACAGCCCATACCCCGTGGACGGTTTTTCTGGTGTTCTTGCGCTTGGGATTCATCTCCTTCGGAGGGCCAATTGCACACCTAGGTTACTTCCGCGAAGAGTTTGTTGTTCGGCGCCAATGGCTCAGTGAGCGCAGTTATATCGATTTGGTCGCCCTGTGCCAGTTTCTGCCAGGGCCTGCCAGTAGCCAGGTAGGCATAGGTTTGGGGCTATCGCGTGCTGGTTTCTCTGGAGCAGTTGCCGCGTGGGCTGGGTTTACACTGCCATCGGCAATAATCCTCGTTTTGTTTGCGCAAGGGATGTCCGCGTGGGGAAATGCATTCCCAAGCGGTCTTTTGCACGGACTTAAGATCGTCGCGGTTGCTGTTGTTGCTCAAGCCGTCTGGGGAATGGCGCGCAATATTTGTACTGATGTACCCAGGGTAACCATCGCTGTGTTTGCAGCTTGCGCAGCACTCATCTGGCCAAATGCCTGGGGGCAGATCGCCGTGATTATCTGCAGTGCTGTCATCGGTCTGATGCTTTTCAAGCCTGCTCAACAGCATACTGCTGAGCCCCTTCCAATATCAGTTAGCCGAAAAGTAGGTCTGGTATCGTTGGTGGTATTCTTTGGCTTATTGGTAGGCCTACCATTTTTGATCCAGGTTTGGCCCTCTGAAGCACTAGCTATGACGAATGCCTTTTTCCGAGCAGGGTCATTAGTTTTTGGAGGGGGGCATGTTGTACTACCGTTACTTCAGTCTGCGACCGTATTCAACGGATGGGTAACCAACGACACATTCATTGCTGGGTATGGCTTAGCACAGGCCGTACCGGGCCCGCTCTTTACCTTCGCAGCATTTCTCGGAGCGTCCATGAACGCCCAACCCTCTGGTTGGATCGGAGCTACGGTATGCCTGGTCGCTATCTTCGCACCTTCATTCCTACTCGTAATCGGCGTGCTGCCATTCTGGGAGCAACTACGACATAGTTTTCGCACCCAATCGGCCCTTGCAGGAATTAATGCGGGAGTAGTAGGGCTACTCTTGGCGGCCTTATATAACCCAGTCTGGACGAGTGCAATTTTGAAACCTCAAGACTTCGGTTTGGCGCTGATAGCCCTTGTCGCCCTAATGTTTTGGAGGGTTCCCCCATGGGTAGTCGTCTTGGGCAGTGGAATGCTTGGATGGTGGCTCAGCGGTGTACTTTGAAAGCAAGCATCAGCCAAAGGTATCTTGATCTGTATAGGAGGTTATTGATGTCAGTAGCGCGGATGCTATAGGATCTTATCAGGAGATGGCATTCCTCCTTTAACCGCCTTGTGCTGATGATGCCTACGTGAACCCTAGACAGGGTGCGTAGGTGTCGCTCCCTGTCCCTAATTTAGGACAGGATATGATCTTACTTTTCGTGCTTCGCCCATCTTACAGCGCTGTCCCTCTGCATGCTTGGCCCTCCAGGTTTGGTAAGGAGTGCTCGTCATGCTGAAATCATTGATCGTCATTGCCATCGGCGCCTCAGTTGGTGCTTGGTTACGCTGGCTTTTGGGTATAAAGCTGAACGCTCTATTTCCTACGATTCCTCCCGGGACTGTAGTCGCGAACATGGTCGGGGGTTATCTCATAGGGCTGACCATCGCCTTCTTGGCTGCATCGCCTTCGCTCAGCCCTGAATGGCGCCTCCTGATCATCACCGGATTTTGTGGTGGTCTTACCACTTTTTCTACATTTTCAGCCGAAACAGTCACCTTGATTCAGGAGGGAAAACTGCTCTGGGCGCTTGGCTCAATTTCGTTGCACGTGGTTGGTTCGCTGGCGATGACCGCTGCAGGGCTTCTTTCATACCAAGTGATTGGTACTCGCTGAGGAGATAGACATGAAAGGCTTTATGGTCGTTTTCTTTACTCAACGTAACCGTCGCTATCAGAGAATGATGTTAGGCGAATGGATAGTCGATTTGCCAAAAGAAATGAGCCCACTTGGGAGAGATCCGTCCGACGCAACCACTTCTACAACATCGGAGGTATGAACATGAGCTACGCGGACATTCCTGCTGGTAACGCGATCCCCGATGACTTCTTCACAGTTATTGAGATCCCTGCAAACCACTCGCCGATCAAGTACGAGGTCGACAAGCAGAGCAGACAGATCTTCGTTGACCGCTTCCTAAGCACACCGATGTTCTATCCGGCCAACTACGGGTTCATTCCAAATACGTTGAGCGATGACGGAGATCCTCTTGACGTCCTGGTGGTTTGCCCTTATCCCGTCTCACCTGGAGTTGTCATCCGCAGTCGCCCGGTGGGTGTGATGTACATGACTGACGAAGCCGGAGCGGATGCCAAGGTGATCGCTGTGCCTCATGAAAAACTCAGCTCGATGTACAGCGACGTAAAGGAGTGCTCAGACCTCCCTGCGCTACTCCTCGCACAGATCCAGCATTTCTTTGAAAACTACAAAGCATTGGAGCCGGGTAAGTGGGTGAAGATGGGGCGTTGGGGGAGCGCGGATGAGGCGCGGGAAGAGATTCGCAAGTCGGTAGCTGCGTATATTCCCAAGTAGGTTTCACTCCAAATTGAAAGCATCAGCCGGGAGTCAGAACTGAGGGGCAAGTGATTTGCCTCTCAGTCGCTCGGCACATCAAATGTCGAGGGAACCACACGCATAGAAAAGTGGATGGCTATGCTGCGCATGACTCAACTCAATCAAAGTCATTCCAGAATATCGGCCTTTGATAACCCACTTATGGGGTCGCGCTAGCATGCATTTGACGATTTCCTATTTGACTAAGGTGATTGGTATATCTGAGAGCTGAATCACCTTTGCCGCGACAGAGCCCAGAAAAATCCCTGCAAGAAAGCCGTTGCCATGTGAGCCTAGGATGATGTTGTTACATCCTAAAGAGTGTGAGCACGCCACGATTTGGCTTGCTGCATCGCCTTGTAAGGTGTGAAGTGTAAATGCAACCCCTTCCTGCTTCAGAAGCACCCCAGCTTTTTGTGAGCTCTCAGCACTTTTATCACCGTAGTAACGATCAATCTCATCCGCTCTCATGTCGTGTGCAATTCGAGTTGGTAACAGTGGCTGTACATTCACCAGATGTACCTCAACACTACCGCCCAGTAATCCGCCATCTTGGATTAGCCCAATAAGGTAACGCACTGCGCGCTCCGAGTGCTCGGAGCCATCGACAGCTACAAGTATTTTATGCATTTTCTAAATCCTCTTTCAGTGGCATGAAGATGCTTGTCGTTAGGGGATTGCCAGCTTGCAATCAGTTCTACTCGGACAGGCGGATTCGAATCTGTTTTTCAATCTCGATGATCGCAAAGAGCGCAACACCGACCCCGATGATAAGTAGGCCATCAAGGAAGGGGATCGCTTCTGTGGCAAACACCTTTTGCAGAGGTGGCGCGTAGGTGATGGCGAACTGGGCCAAGGTAACCACTGCGACGGTCATCCACACGACCTTGGTGCCACGAATGCCCTTCCAGGTGAGCGATGTGCTGTAGAGATTACGAATAAAGAACAGATGGAAAATTTCCATCACGACTAGCGTATTCACCGCGATGGTTCGGGCCAACTCCACGGAGTAGCCACGGTCGAGCGCATACGAAAAAATGCCGTAAACACCACAGAGGAACAGAATAGAAACAAGCACCATATGCCAGACTAAAGCACCGCTTATCAATGGCTCTTTGCGCGAACGAGGCGGTCTGCGCATGGTGTTATCTTCGGTGGGCTCGAATGCCAACGCTATGCCGAGCGTTACTGCGGTTATAAGATTAATCCACAGAATCTGTATCGGCGTCACCGGCAGTGTAAGGCCGAGGAGCAGGGCCACGATGATGGTCATGGCTTCACCTGCGCTTGTGGGAAGCGTCCAGCTCAGGACTTTCTTAATATTGTCGTAGACTGTACGCCCCTCGCGCACTGCAGCAACGATGGACGCGAAGTTGTCATCAGCCAGCACCAAGTCGGCAGCTTCCTTGGCGGCGTCACTACCTTTTCCCCCCATAGCGATGCCAGCATCGGCACGCTTTAGCGCTGGTGCGTCATTAACGCCATCGCCCGTCATTGCCACTGTCATGCCATTCGACTGCAGCAGCATGACCAACCTGAGTTTATGTTCAGGGCTGGTACGAGCAAAGATATTGACTTCCTTTACCGCCTCCTTGAGGGCGGCATCGTTCATGGAGTCCAGGTCTACACCAGTCAGCACCTTGTCGGGATTATGCAAGCCAATCTGACGACCGATTGCGGCGGCGGTGCCGCCATGATCGCCAGTGATCATTTTTACAACAATTCCCGCTGCCTGGCATTGTTGAACTGCCTTTATCGTCTCGGGTCTAGGCGGATCAATTAGCCCGACCATGCCCAACAAGGTTAACTTCCCTTGCACGTCCCCAAACTCCAACACAGTGTGCTCTGGCTGAACTGACCTAGCTGCAAACGCCAATACACGCTGCCCTTTTGCGGCGATGGTGTTTGCCTGTTCGTACCAGTAGTCCGCGTTAAGGGGCTCAGTCACGCCATCGGTTACGAACTGCCGCGTGCTCATGGCCAGTATTTGCTCTGGCGCACCTTTTACATAGATAGAAGCATGGCGATTATGGTTGTGATGGAGGGTCGCCATAAAACGGTGTTTCGCGTCAAACGGAATGGCATCGCTTCGTGGCCAGGTACGATGATCTTCATCGCTATCTATTCCGGTTTTTCCGGAAAACGCTAGCAAGGCTCCCTCCATCGGATCGCCTTCAACCGTCCATAAGTCTTTATTCTGGCGCAGCACGGCATCGTTGCAGAGACCTGCTGCTCGCCCCAATTCTGAGAGCGCAGGGTGAGACGATATCTCGATCAGCTGATCGGCAATCCTGAAGCCTCCCGCTGGCTGATAACCTGCGCCATCGACCGTGAAGAGAAGATCGTTCGTGACGACCGATGCGACCATCATTTCGTTGCGGGTCAGTGTTCCAGTTTTGTCAGTGCAGATGACGGATACCGAGCCTAGTGTTTCGATGGCAGGCAGGCGACGCACGATAGCGTTGCGGCGAGCCATTGCGCGAACTCCGACAGCCAACGTGATGGTAAGGACGGCGGGCAATCCTTCAGGTATCGCCGCTACTGACATCCCGACTACGATCATGAAAATCTCTGTGAACTCGTAGTGCGCGACATAATGGCCGAACACGAGCAGAAGTCCACCGACTAGCAAGATCAAGATCGTCAGCCAACGTGCAAAGACGTTCATTTGCTGCACCAGCGGAGTTGTCAGCGTTTCTACTCCAGCAATTAGCGTACTGATGCGGCCGATCTCAGCTGCAGCTGCGGTAGCAACTACAACCCCTGTAGCTTGTCCGCATGTCACGAGCGTACCGCTGAACGCCATGCAGGTACGATCACCCAGAGCGGCTTTAAGGCCCACTGGTTCGGTATGCTTTTCTGCGGGTACGGACTCACCTGTGAGAATTGCTTCTTGAATTTGTAGTCTGTTCACGTGCAGCAGACGTAGATCAGCAGGGACTTTGTCTCCCGCCTCCAGCAATACGATATCGCCCGGTACTAGCTCCTCGCCCACAATACTTAAGCGTTGGCCTGCGCGAATCACGGCGGCGTGCGGTGCCAGCATCTGCCGGATAGCGTCCATGGCTTTTTCCGCTTTGCCTTCCTGGACGTAGCCAATGATTGCGTTTGCAATGACCACCGCCAGAATCACCACCGTATCCCACAGATGCTGCAGCATCGCGGTAATCGCAGCGGATCCTAGAAGCACATAAATCAGAATGTTGTGAAATTGCAGCATGAATCGCAGCCAGGCGGGTCGCCGTGCGGCTTCTGGCAAACGATTGAAACCAGTGCGGTCAAGCCGGGCTTGAACTTCGGCGGCCTCCAGCCCGACATGCTCATTGACCTCAAGCAGGTTTGTCACCTGCTCTGCAGGTAGGGAGTGCCAGGCCACGGAATGCGGAGGGATTGGTGTTTGCCCCGTTGATGCGTCGACCACCTGCTTCATCAATGAGTATCTCCTGTGCACACAGCTCAAGTGAGACGGGCTGAGGTGATCATGAGCGAGCGTGGGAATATAAGGCTGAAAACATTATTTTCGGTCTTACATCCTATAGTTCCTTCTAGCTGACAGGAACTATAGATGTAACGCAATCAACCGGCTGGCAATTACTGATGTAGATCAAACTATCAGCAGCAATTAATGTGACAAAATGTTTTGGTGAGAAGTTTAATCTTCTAGATTTTTATCTAATATTGCATGCAACCGAGCACTGCGCGAAGCAAAAACGGGGAGGCATAAATACTACTGCTGCTTTTAAGAAAACTCTGTTTATTCACTATATGGCATGCAGTTTTTGCAATATTCCTGTGTTGCCTTGTAAAACCCGGAATATTAATGCTTTCAACTTAATCCCAGTTATGCATAGCGCCCTAACTTGATTTAGCTACGTTATCAACCTGGGACTCTTCCAGCGCCTCCGGTGCTTCTAGCAGCTCGGTAATAACGCTGAAGTCACTCACTTCAACGGCACCTAGCCCATAGCCAAGCAGGTGGAACGAGAACGCTTTACGCGGCTGCGTATTATCGAAACTGAAGTCCATCTCCAGCGGCTGATCGGCAGTGACGACCATTTCTGCTGGCAGCCCCAGTGGCACATCCTGCTCCAACTCCTTGGCTTTCAGCAGGATGTAAGCGTTCTGCTGTGGATCTAAAGAGCGCACGGTCAGGCGCACGCGTGTTTGTGAGCCCTTGGGCATTTCCAGATACTGAGCACCGATCAGGTTGTCAGCCCAGTCATCCTTGATCTGTGCCTGAAGCGGGATGATGGTGGGACTGCCGAACTGGTAGTGCTGGTTCAACGGTGTCCGGATCAGCGAATGATCCAGCGCCGAGGCTTTTGATGTGATTTCTCGTGCTCGTTTGCCCCCGTACTGTCCAGCAAGGGTAGCGTGGTCGGCAATGAACCCTGCGCTATTGTAATTCCTGCAACGTTGTTGAAAGTCACACTCGATCAAGGTGCCTTGGCCATCGTGATAACGCAGCTTGTCGTTGGTGAACGACATGATCTCGCGGCCTGTTTCATAGTCACGAAACAGCGAGCGACCGCTCAAGGCTGAGGGGACAGGTAAGGCGAAATAGTCGAGTATTGAGGCACTCAGATCGACATGCCCGTAGACCCCAGACTTTACCTTGGGCAACTGATCCTGCTCGGGCGCTAACATCAGGTTGAAACCCCAAGAGGAAGCTAGGCGCACTCCATCAATTCCGTGAGATTCGTCCGAGGTGATCACCACCAAGGTGTTTTTCAAGATGCCTTGGCGTTCCAGGCCGTTGAGGAATTGCCCTAGGGCATCATCCAGATATCCGACGGCAGCCTGCTTGGGTGTGTCGTAGCGCTCAAGATAGTCCTGAGGGGCCGAATAGGGTTGGTGGGTGCCAACGGTCAGCAGGGTCAGCATCCATGGTTTTTTCTGCTTTTTCAGCTGGCCGACGTAGTCGAGTGCCCCTTCGAAGAACGCCTTGTCGTCTTTGCCCCAAGGAAAATCTAGATAGTTACTATTGGTGAACCATTCCAAGCCGTGGGTAGCATCGAAGCCAATGTGCGGCATGATCTTGTCTTTGGCCATGAATCTAAGGCCTGCACCCTGAAGGTAGTGCGTGGCGAATCCGTTCTTGTGCAGTTGGGCTGGGAGGCACGCCTTGTTCCGTTTGTTCTGGGTCAACATCTCAACCCCCTTGGGCGTTCCGTTGTCCAGTTTGTCGTAATCGCCGCAAAGCATAGCGTAAAGGCCGCGAATGGTTTGATGGCTATGCAGTACATAATCCGGCGTATTCATTCCGCGTTCTGCCCAGCGACTGAGGTTGGGCATGAGATTTTCTTGATAGCTGCTGTGCAGGGCTTGGCGGTTGACGCCAACGTAGGCACCAGGAATACCTTCCAGCGCGATGATCAACACATTTCGCGCCCGCCCTGGTGCCGCGAGCAATTTCTGTCCGTCCAGATCGAGTTGAGTAAGCCCCGCCATTTGCGGTGGAACATCGACAACATCACGCTCCAGCCACTCTTCTGCGCTTGCCTGAACATCGCCAACGCTCGCGGCCATCAACTGATGTGGCAGGTTGAACAAGCGCCACTGGTCTTCTTCTGAGGGGTACAGGTGCTGAGCACCCCAATGGGTGATCAACAGCAGTAGCGGTGCTGCCCACGCGTTTCGTGGCAAGCTCGGAGACGTAGCGGAGCGTCCTAGGTACTGCGTGACCAGCCAAACCACCAGCCCAAGAAACAGAGTAGCGGCCAGCCAAGGCTGGGCGAAACCACCCCCGGTAGAGTTTTCCAAAAACTGAGGGTCGATCAGGTAGTGCAGGTCTGATGAGTTGGGAAGCCTACCGACCGCGCTGACCAGTTCGGCAGTCGCCAGAGTCATAAGCCCCCATGCCAGCAATACCGGTAGCGCTAACCACCAAGGACAGCGATGCAAGAGTACGATGAGCAGGCTCGCAATTCCCAGATCTGAAAGATAGCCAAGTGGATTCGACCAACCCAGAGCTGCACGCAGGCACAAAGGCATGATCAGAACCAGTCCGATCAAGGCGATGAGACGTGCACGGGGTTGACTTAACCAGCGATGGATAACGTTCACGCAAAGGCCTTCCAGACATTAAATCTTCATATAAGTGTGCTGGATGGTATCAAGCAGTGGGACGACTCATCGGGTTATTCGAAAAGGAGACGGTGGATCGAGTCAGTGACGGCATTGGTGCTTGGACGTAAGCCCTATTTCAGAGGCTTGCGTTGAGGAATGCTCGCTGACTATGCCCTTCAGCATTAACTGTTTCAGGCTGTTTAACCCCGCCGCGCATGTATGGGCCAAGTGTTAATATATTACCTTTGAAGTGATCCCAAGGACGTTGATGACTAATCATCAAGCTAAAGCCGAAACCCCTAGAGCAGCCGCGATTCTGGCTCGCTTCCTGTCGTCGGAGTCCGCTGGCGGTCTTGTGCTGATGGGCGCAGCACTCGCGGCACTAATCGTGGCCAACTCGCCTCTCTCGCAAAGTTATTTTGCAGCCTTGCACAGTGTCTGGTTGGGCATGTCTGTCGAGCATTGGGTCAATGATGGCTTGATGGCGATCTTCTTCCTGATGGTCGGACTCGAGATCAAGAGAGAGGTTCTGGCAGGAGGGCTCTCCACTTGGGGACAGCGCGCCTTGCCTGGATTTGGTGCCGTCGGTGGCATGGTTGTGCCTGCGCTTATTTACATCGCAATCAACTGGGGTAATTCTGAGACGTTGAAGGGGTGGGCTATTCCAGCCGCTACCGACATCGCATTCGCCTTGGGCGTCTTGTCGTTGCTGGGGAAGCGAGTCCCTACGTCGCTGAAGGTCTTCCTCGCTGCCTTGGCGATCATTGACGACCTGGGTGCTGTGGTTATCATCGCCTTTTTCTACACCACTGGTCTTTCCATGCCGATGTTGCTGGCATCGCTCGCAACCCTAGTCATTCTGATCGCAATGAATCGATTGGGCGTCAGACGATTATTCCCATATATGCTGGTCGGTGGTGTGCTGTGGTTCTTCGTGCTGCAGTCGGGGGTGCATGCCACTCTTGCGGGTGTTGCCGTTGCACTGTGTGTCCCAATGGGCAAGCCAGAAGAGGAAGCCAGGTCTCCACTGCTCTTCCTAGAAGAGAAGCTGCACATGTGGGTAGCATTCGCTGTGGTGCCGATTTTCGGCTTCGCCAACGCGGGTGTTTCATTAGCCGGTATTTCGATGGAAAACCTAGTCGATCCGGTTCCGCTGGGTGTTGCGCTCGGCTTGTTGGTGGGCAAGCAGATTGGCATTTTCCTATTGGCTGCTCTGGCCATTCGTATGGGCTTGGCCAAACTGCCGGAAGGCAGCAATTGGGCACAGCTTTACGGCGTTGCGCTCTTGTGTGGCATCGGCTTTACCATGAGCCTGTTCATCGGAAACCTGGCGTTTGCTGGATCAGCTCACCTGATCGACGAAGTAAAAGTCGGTGTGTTGATCGGTTCGACCTTGGCTGCAATCGGTGGAGTCCTGATTTTGCGACGCAGCGCTGGGCCCGCCATTGTCGCTGCCACGGTCTCTAAATAAGCGTAAGCGAGCCGGCCACGGAGTTTCTCCCAGACAGAAATCCTGTGGCTGGAACATCGTCTCGCGAAGTGAGGTCATCGTGCTTTACGCCACAAGCTGCTGAGATAGCCCCTCAAAGGCTGATTGGCGGCATCAACTCGGACGCGACTTTTTTCAGCATGAACGTTTCGCGCTGAATTGACTGCCCCATCGATGACTCCTGACGCTGCATCACGGCTTCATTATGCGTTATGGCTTCATGCAGGTTGATCCAGACAGGCCGCATACCATTAGCGATTTCGTGGCTTTCCATTCTCACGGGCGCTAGCTGGGGCGCGACTTCGCATTGATAAAAATGCGAGGTCATGTGCATCAGATCGTACTGTGGCTTCCAGTAGGGCCGGTACTCCTCGATATAACCGTAGTGCTGGAGTACCTGTATTTCACGGGCACCAGTCTCTTCCTCAAGCTCACGCCTCAGGCCTGTGACAATGTCCTCGTCACCATCAAGACCGCCTCCAGGAAAGCTGAAGTCGTTATAGCGCTCGGTGAACAGCAACAGGATCTGATCATCCCGAATCACGATGCCGCGTGCTGCATGTCGACGGAATACTCTGCCCTGTTTGGATTTCAGCTCGGGGTGAACAATTTCAGTTATGAGTTGCATGTGGTCTCGTTACGGCAAGATCAGTAGTCATCGTCCAGAATGGCCACGGCATTTCCGCAGTTCTGGAAATACTGTGGCCAATGGAATTGGCTCAGCGAAGCAGCAATACGGGTAAAGTGGATGTTCGCAGCATCGTCGTGGTCGTGCTGCCTACCAGAAACTGCCTGATGCGAGAGTGCTCGTACGGATGCAGGATATTTCTCCTTATCCAGCACATGAAGCAAGGTCAGGGGAGCGCTGAGTCGTTGCGAGGCCCATGCTGCGTAATCGCAGACCGTCAATGAGGATTGTGAGTTATCAATGCATGCCATTACGTGGGTCATTGTCGTTCTCCTTAGTGGCTCATGAGCTTGTCGATGGCACCGGGTTTGTCATGTACACCGAAGCGGTCAACGATTGTTGCGCTGGCTTCATTGAGACCGAGCACTTCAACCTCAGCGCCTTCACGACGGAACTTGATCACGACCTTATCCAGCGCTGCGACGGCAGTGATATCCCAGAAATGCGCCTGTATGAGATCGATGGTGACTTTGTTGAGAGCTTCCTTGAAGTCAAAGACTTCAGTGAACTTGTCCGCAGAGCTAAAGAACACCTGGCCCACGACGTGGTAAGTCCAGGGAAACGGCAAGGGAAACCAGCAAAACAGCCAAGTCCATGGCAATCAGGCCGGCCAGGGAAGCAAAGGCAAAAACTCCGGGGGCGGCGATTGGAATCACGGCCCAAGTATCAATCGGGGAAGCATTCTTGGGATTGTTGACGGATATCGGGACTACTGGAGTCCAGGCCCTGCTTTGCCACCCGGCATTCAGAAAAACCTCGCTCGCGGCAAGCCTCTTCCACCAGGTATCGCGAAAAAGCTAGATGGTCGATTGATCGGCAGGCTGCCGCATTATGATGGATACGAATGGCAGCAGGCGGGCACCGACTTGATACTCGTCGCACTAGCAACCGGGCTCATTTACGAAGTGCTCAACGGGGCTTTTGATTAATGCCTGAATGGCGACTGCGGTTTCAGTGCCGGCCCCCATGTCCACAGACTCGGTGGCGAGCCAGATGGAGTCGATGCTGATCATCGCAGCAGCTCTCGTAGGAAAGCGGAACACGCCGCTGCATTTTCTGCCGGCCAGCTCACAACGACTACGCCTTTTGAATGAGGCACTTCGATCAGGATCGTGCTGGGAAGGACTTGATGCACCGCTGCCGATGGCGGCGTCTTTACCGGAATAAAGGCACTTTTAAGCGCCAGATTTTTTTGCGTACGCACCCGAATCCATTTATGGACGAGGTTGGCATTGAGGTTGTAGGTCAAGGCAACATTGACAATCGAGGTGTCAGGCTGCGCACACTCGGCAATGACTTAGGCCTTGAAGGATTTAGAATAGGAACGGCGTTCTTGTGGCATGGGTGTCCGCTTAATTTAGGTGGAAACCATCGCCTTAAGCGATGGCATCAGGGAGGTGTATTGCCCGGACGGTTACCGCCAACGTCCGCAAGATGCTGGTGTGCGCTGCCGCCCTAATTTATTAAAGATTTTACGAAAATTTTACAACCCCTAAAGATGGAGCATCCAATACTGCACTGCGCTAATTCATCAGGCTATTTTATATGTCTCTCGCAGGACTACGGCTTATCGGATTCATCTTAGGCATTTTTCTAATCACGCTAGCTATAAGCATGATTATCCCAATGATCACACTGGCGGTCTATGAGCGGGATGGTGGCGATCTTTCAGCTTTCCTGTGGTCTAGCTTAATCACATCTGTCTGCGGCCTTCTGTTGATCGCACGAGGACGCCCAGATACCGCCCAGCTTCGTCCCAGGGATATGTACCTGCTAACTACTGGCAGTTGGGTTGTGGTGTGCATCTTCGCATCGCTGCCAATGGTGTTTATCAGCGACATCAGTTACACCGATGCATTCTTTGAAACAATGTCGGGCATCACAACTACAGGGTCAACGGTACTCACTGGCTTGGATACCGCTTCACCGGGATTATTGATCTGGCGCTCAATGCTGCATTGGCTCGGCGGTATAGGCTTCATAGGCATGGCTGTAGCGATCCTTCCACTGTTGCGGGTGGGTGGTATGCGTCTCTTCCAGACAGAGTCCTCAGACTGGTCGGAAAAAGTAACGCCTCGCTCCCATGTGGCCGCCAAATACATCCTCTTTCTCTACTTGGGACTCACGGGGCTCGGAGCGCTAGCTCTTTGGGTCGCTGGAATGACGCCGTTTGAAGCGGTCAACCACGCCATGTCCTTGATCTCAACTGGAGGATTCTCGACTTCGGACTCTTCACTGGGGCATTGGACGCAGCCAGCGATCCACTGGATAGCTGTGGTCATCATGATTCTGGGTAGTCTACCGTTTACCTTGTATGTTGCGACATTGCGCGGCAACCGGCGTGCGCTGATTAAAGATCACCAAGTACGTGGATTTATTGGATTCTTGATTGTGACCTGGCTGGCCGTAGGGACATGGCTCTGTTATCACAGCGATTACGGATGGTGGGATGCGTTTCGTATCGTCGCAGTCAACGTGACCTCTGTGGTCACTACTACCGGAGTTGCTGTTGGCGATTACACGCTCTGGGGGAGCTTTGCAGTTCTTTTGTTCTTCTATTTGACCTTTGTTGGAGGATGTTCGGGCTCCACAGCTGGGGGCCTCAAAATCTTCCGTTTTCAGGTTGCTGCGACTTTACTGATAGGTAGCTTAAAGCAACTAATCCATCCAAGATCCGTGATTCAGAAGAAGTACAATGGCCATCCAATTGACGAGGAAATACTACGCTCGCTTTTGACTTTCTCATTTTTCTTCAGCATCACCATTGCAATTATCGCCTTAGGACTTGCCTTGATCGGCCTGGACTGGACAACGGCATTGAGTGGCGCGGCTACTGCGGTGTGTAACGTGGGCCCTGGAATTGGCACCATCATCGGGCCTGCTGGTAACTTCTCATCATTACCCGACGCAGCAAAATGGTTGCTCACCATCGGCATGCTACTGGGCCGATTAGAGATACTCACTGTACTGGTACTTATCACACCCGTTTTTTGGAGGTACTAATGATGATTAAGAAAGTGGCCATCTAAGATTCTGGTTGGTTAGATTTTAGCCAACCCAGCATGAAGCCCGGAGGGCTACAAATATACGAAATAAAAAGCCCTCAATACTCAAGGGCTATTTATGTATCAGGAACGTTTAGTGCGAAGAGTCCGCTGCTGGTATTGGCGAGACCTTGGCCCCGGCTACGAGGCCCAACTCCACTGCAGCAAATCCGATGACTAGACTGAGCACTAGATAACTGATGGACACGAACACACTGGCGGGATCTTTCATCATCTCCACGGCGCCAAAGACAAAGCTTGAGAACGTCGACAGGCCGCCCATGATCCCGGTGCCTACCATGACGTGTACGTATTGATTGATCCGGTTGCTCTTGAACAGCGACGTGGCCACCCCCAGCAGGAAGGCGGCGACGATATTGACGACAAAAATATCCATGGGAAAGCCGTCGGCCAAGCGCGGCACTGACAGCATGACAAATTCGCGGCACATGGCGCCAAACGCGCCGCCGACGAAAATCAGAATAATCATGTTCAACATGGTGTTTGCTCCTGTGTCAGCGCGCCAGCCAGGCGCCGAATGCGGCGGCGGCCAGACCGACCAGTACCGAGATGATCAGATAACCTGCCGCCCATGCACGATCCTTCGCCTTGATCAGTTTGGAAGCATCCAGCTGCATGCTACTGAACGTTGTGTAGCCGCCAAGAATACCAGTGAGCACGGCAGCACTCAGGAAGTCGCCGTAGCGGTCACGCCAGTCAACGGTAAACAGAATGCTCAAGTAGCCGATCACAAAGGCGCCACTGACGTTGATCAAAAACGTGCCCAGCGGGAATGATCCCTTATAGATCTGCCCCACCCGCAGTCCGATCCACCAGCGCAGCAAAGACCCCAGCCCGCCCCCCAATCCGACCCAAAAAACATCCAGCGCAGTTATGAAGTTCCCTCTCGTGCCAGTTGATAATTTCAGGGAACTCTAGTTGATAAAAACCGCGTAGACATGAATGAGGCATCAATCGATAGGACACGTCGCCTGCATGGTAGGCAAGCCAGTACCGACATAAGTGGGACTGTACAGCCCTGTCCGCCCTCTTGCTTCAAAGCAACCGTTTCGGCTGAAAATATAGAAAAGTGGCGTGACCGCAACAGAAACCCGTGTTTATAAGGAGGCGCCACTTAGGGCTTAAGGTCGTAAAGTCCAAGGTATGAGGCTGACCCAATCAACGCTCATTGAGCATCTTCTGCGCAGAAGTACTGATAGTGGGCATTGATTCCCAAGCTTAAAGTCGCGTCATAGTAGGTGCGCTTGATCTACTACGAACCATCAGGCTACGCCCGCGAGATAGCTATGCACTTGTTTGACCACATCTCGTGCAGTACGGGTCACGCCGATTAATGTTGCAGAAGCGAGCCCCGTCCAATCGCCGTAACCCACCAGCCATAAATTGGGTAAATCAACACTTCGGTTTTCGTCCACTGCTACTTTGCCGTCCTGGCCTACAAGGCCTAGGTTGGTAAGGTGGTCTAGCGCTGGAAAAAACCCGGTGCACCAGATAACGACATCCACCGTCGTCTCATGTCCTGACGGCCATACGACACCTGTCGGAGTAAAATGAGTGAACGGTCGTACCGCGTTCAGCACACCGCGTTCACGAGCCTCTTTTACCGATGGAACCATAACGATATCACCTAGCCCACCTATGAGTTCTTTAGGTTCTGAGCCCTCCTGCTGGGCTTTCAATCGAGCCGTAGCTCGTTCGAACAGGACGCGGCCGTCAACCTCATCAGGCAGAAACCTTGGGACTTCTTGAGTCACCCAGGTTGCCTGGGCTACTTTGGAAACCTCGGCGTAAATCTGGGCTCCCGAGTTCCCCCCGCCCACGACAAGGACGGTCTTTCCCTCAAACCTATTCGGGCCTACATAATGAGCGGAATGAAGCTGCTGTTCTAAAAACAACTCCTGCCCTAAATAACTTGGAATGAATGGACGGTTCCAAGTGCCTGTTGCACTGATGACCGCTCTGGCATCCCAATATCTATCCCCCGAAACAACGCGCAAACCGTCTTCAATTCTCTCAACACGGGATACCCACGTAGAACGAATGATGGGAAAGTTGTATCGCTTTTCATACTGAGTCAGATAATCGACAACATCGTCACGGCTAGGCGTTTCTTCCGACACAGCAGGCATAGGCCAGCCTGCAATCGAACTCCATGAAGACGGAGAAAATAGTCGGAGTGAATCCCACCCATGCTGCCATGCGCCTCCTGGCGCCGGGTCTGCATCAAGTAGCACGAATGACATACCTGAACGCTTCAGAAAATAGGCGGTTGCGAGTGCGGATTGGCCGCCGCCAATTACTACGACATCAAATTTCATATTTGGATTCACCGCTATTACTCCATGCTCATTCTTTCAGCTTCATTTGCGTCGGTTTGAATCGCCCCGGATTCTCTAGACACCTTGCAAGCTCATTACGTAACGTTTTTCAAACTCTACCGGCGACAGCTGATTGTTGAAACCATGACGACGTTTTGCGTTGTAAAACATCTCGATGTAATCGAACACATCACTACGAGCATCTTCCCGTGTGGTGTAGATTTTCCGCTTGATCCGTTCCCGTTTCAGAAGCTGAAAAAAGCTCTCGACCACGGCATTGTCATGACAGTTGCCACGACGACTCATGCTGGCGATTAAGTTGTTCGCCTTCAAAAAGCTGCGCCAATCGGAGCTACTGTATTGACTGCCCTGATCGCTGTGAACCATCACTTCCTGCTTCGGTTTTCGCCTCCAAACCGCCATCAATAACGCATCAATGGCCAAATCACTGGTCATCTGCGACTTCATTGACCAGCCAACGACCTGACGAGAAAACAGATCCAGCACCACTGCCAAATACAACCAGCCTTCATACGTACGAATGTAGGTGATGTCGGTGACCCAAACCTTGTTGGGTTTTACGACATCGAACTGGCGCTTCAGCAAATTAGGTGAGGCGACCGCTGGCTTACCGCCGTGCTTTCCAGGGCGGCGTCGATACCCTGTCTGAGAGCGCAACCCTTCAAGACGCATCAGCCTCGCCACACGATGGCGACCACAGTCCTCACCGATCTCGCGCAGATCATCATGGATTTTGCGATAGCCATAAACGCCGCCGCTCTCAAGCCAGGAGTGCTTGATCAAACCCAGCAGTCGCTGGTCGTCTTTGGCGCGTACCGATTGCGGCTCAGACAGCCAGGCGTAATAACCGCTGGGATGGACTTTCAGCGTCAGGCAAAGCCTTCGAATCGAATAGTCGCCCGTGTGCTGCTTGATAAAGGCGTACTTCAGCCGCACTCCTTGGCAAAATACGCGGCGGCCTTTTTTAATATGTCTCGCTCTTCAGTGACGCGCTTGAGTTCCGCTCGCAGACGACGCAGCTCAGCGTGCTGATCATCATCCTGCTGCCGTTCTTCTTGAGGTTTGCTGTAGCGCTTTATCCAGGCATAGAGGCTATGCGTCGACACACCGAGACGGGCCGCTACATCAGCGACAGGCAGCTGTTTTTCGGTCACTTGATTGACCGCTTGGATTTTGAATTCTTCGGGATAACGTGGGTTGCTCATGGCACCTCCTAATTGGCCTCAGTTTAAGGCAAAGAGGTGTCTAGGAAACCCGGGGCGATTCACAACTCCGAGCTCATGGAGGACACTGACGAGATCTATTCACCATCAAACCACCACCAAGCACCCAGGATCGAAGCCTGTCCTTTGACCCGGATAACCGCGTGGATTGGAAACCACTCGGCACCCATTCTTGAGGAAGTCTGCTGCAAAATGCGTGTGCCCATGTATCCAGAGGTCAGCCTTACTAAGTAACTCTGACCAATCGTTCGCATAGGCTGCAGCCAGATGTCCAGGGTGATCGTCACCCAGGTGATCCAACACTGGTGCATGGTGTGTGACCACCACGGTTTTACCGTCGAAGGGTTTATCGAGTTCCTGGGCTAACCAGCGGCGAGCCCTCATTGATTTGGCTACCAAGTCGTCTGGACGTAAGCGCCTGTAATCCAAGTCGGCTCGAATCACCAAGAAATCGTTCATCGAATCCCAAGCAATTCTCTTTGCCGCAACCACATCACCCGTAGACGAATAATCCGTCCAGGCAGTTGTGACCAAAAAGCGTGTGCCATCGAGAATGAGCATCTCGTTTTCGAGTACATGCACATGGGGCAATGCAGCGTTTTTCATCTTTAGCAGTGTGTGACCTATGTGCCCGCCGTAGTACTCATGATTACCGCATACATAGATCACTGGGCATTGAAAAACCTCGCTTGCCCATTTCACGCCCCGCGATTTGATATCAATGTCGCCGGCGAGAATTACTACGTCCGCTTCGCTTGGGGCGGGATCGAACCGAGCGAACTCGAGGTGCAGGTCAGAGTAAAACTGAATTTTCATAACGGACGACCAGTTTCGATTTAGTTGTACTTTGGATACCGCTGCGGCGGCCGGCCTCCGAGCATTGCTCGCCTTGCAAGGAGAGACTGCGTTTACGTACTTGGATTAAAAAATCACTCGAAGCCCTTTAAGAGAGTGAGCGTCAATAAGACGACCTGGGGCATCGGTATAAGCCTTTTCGTCATCTATGTTGTGAAGACATACCCGACATCCCGTGGAGTCATATCCCACCAGCAACCCCGAAAGCCCCTCCATGATCCACTTGCCGTTTTTGTTCATCCACCCCGGCGTGACGACCTGAATTTCCGTAACGACAAACTCGCTGGTTTGTTGGGAAAGTATTTCTTCGAGCATATCGATGTCACTAATCATCATGGTGCGTGGCCACACCTTGCCATCCAAGCACTCTTCAAGAACGACGTGATACCAAGGATGAGCCAAGTGGCGTTCAAATATCCGCCAGTTTGAATACCCATCCCCAAAGATATTAGGGGCGCCCTCGGCAAAGGCTTCATGACTTCTAAACATTTCGCATTCCCGTGGATCTACAGACCGCAGTTGCAGCTGACATCACTGATAAAGAGACAGTATCGCGGCGAGATTGGCCGACTTTTCGTCGCCGTCTCCCATCAAAACGTACACAGTATTTTTGGTTTCAAAGAGAAAGCCATCTTGGAATGAAATGGCCATGGTACTGCGCACCCAATTTCCGTAATCGAAGCGTCCTCGGCTGTCTAGGATGACTTTTTCGGCGAAAACAAAGAGCGGCAGGTGGCCATGAACGTGGATTTTAGTGAGATCCCCATCGCTCGCTATCGCGTGCACGATTGTCCACTGCTGGACAATGCAAAAACCTTTGTTTGGAAAGCGGCTCTGTACTAGTTGAATCAAGCGCTCTTGGCTTTCTCCAGATCCAGAGCGTGGCTCTCCAGTGGTGGAGAGGAGCTCGCTGGCTGCTTGGATTTCTTCAAATTCCAATCAAAAAACCTCTGACAATACATGTGATATGTTTGGCGCTAAAACTGCCTCATGCCCATATCCAAAAGACCATGAACATATGGTTGTGCGGCTCAACTCTGAGAAAGCGTCACCGCGCACTTTCAATACTACCACCAAACGTGGTTTATCGGAAGACAGGCGTTATGGCTCTATCCTCGCTTTTAGGGCTGACTATGTCGCTTAAGAATGAGATCGCCGGAGTACTCAGGGCAATCAGGACAATCCGGGGATTTGACTATGGTGATTTGGCAGACGTCAGTGCAAAAGCAAACATAGGAAAGCTGGAGCAAGGAAAGAGCAATATCACGGTCGCGAAATTGATCGAATTAGCAGATGCCCTCCAGTTTGATCCTATTGCTCTTATAGCCCTATGCGTCGCTATCCAGAAGGATGAACCTACCGACACCACCCTTGAGAGAGCACGTGCAGAACTTGACTCATTCAAAGCAGAAGGAGGAGAGGTGCTTGTTCGGAGTCAGTTTGTGGGCAAAGAGCTGAAAAAGCGGCCTGCGGGTAAGCCTGGCAATACCAAGAATGCCGATGCTGTGAGAGATCTGAAGACTTTAGGAATGAGTCAGGCTGAGGTGGCACAGAGGCTTGGATTGGCCAGCTCAACGGTGTATCGGTACTGGCAAAAAGTATAACGGCAATTTAGGCGAGGCCGGAGACCATGGCCCAACGGATAGGCTATATGTCGCAGAAGATCTGACACCTTGTGTTTGCGCTGGCCTACAAAATCGTCAAAGCGCCTGAAGGGTTGCGGCCTTGCTAGAACCGTTGAACCCGATCAGGAAAGTGACTTCATAGAGATCAACAGTGACCGGCTCTGCATCAAAAGACTGAAACCCAGACATTATAACCAGACGTTCAATTCATCTAGCCGGTAGCATTGGTAATTCGAAGAGACGGCTAGAGGCGCCTCATGACGCCGAAGCCATCTCTGATGCTCTGAGGGCCACGTCTTTGAACGACATACCAAAGGGTAAACACCCCCTACGCGTATGCGAGCATTTGCCGGATCTTACGGCCCCAGGTCTTATCGTGAATGAAACGCTGGTGGCCATGATCGCCGTTGATGATCTCATCCTTGGTCAGTGTCGATAGGACTTCCCAATCCTCGCCAAACCTATAGGTGGCGTTATCCAAATGTGAGCTCTCAAGTAAGTAAATCCCACGCTTGGAAAAGCCAAAGACGAAGTAGCCTTGATAACCCCCTCGGCCCGTGGCAAAGAAATCAGGCTCGAATCGAGTTATTTCCCTGATCCGATGTTCGATCACTCCCTGCTCTGACGCCCGCAGACCGGCCAAATAGGGTTTGACGATGGCCTCAGCGTTCTTCCAAGGGTACTTCCCAGGAGGAAGCAACTCCCACTGCAGATGGCGCGCCTCCACCTTTGCAATGCGCTGCCGCCCAACGTCTAAGATCTCAAACTCCTGGAAGAATTCGAGCATGAGGTTGGCCAAGTGAAGAAGAGCAGCGGGCAGCTCATCAAAATTCACCCGGCGGGTTACGATGTACTCTTTCCCATCAATGACGCTCAGAGAAAGGTGCTCCATAGGCGGGCGTACAAAGTCAATGGGATACACATCCATACTTCGAATTTGCACCCCGCTGTGCTCGTTACCATGCCAGTCTTTCCAGCTACGGTATTGAGGAACTGATTTCTTGATAAGTGGGAGATCTCGCCGTTTGATCTCCTTACCACGAGCATTGAATTCGCTTACTTTGCCGACACCCGCAGGTAGGATCCAGTCACCATCTTTTTTGAGGTGATCAATCGCCAGCCGCGCCTCAATGTTCTGATCGAGCTTGTTTCGCTCAATCACAAACAGCATTTCGCGGGCGCCATGCGAGTGCGCGATGATTCGATTGACGCTGGTGATTGACTTGCCTGTAACCATACCGTTCATCCTTGCTAGCCAAGAAAGGACTCAACAGTAGCATAATGCCAGCAGAGCGAACCTGAATGGTCGAGTAAATCTGGGTCAGACGGTCGAGGACACAGTATTGACCTAGCTTGATAGCTAGGATCAGTGAGATCGTTCGCGCAGAGCCCGGCAAAGACGGGTCAAAGCAGGGACGGAGACTCCAGAAATTGCTCTACGGTCTCCGAGGGATGTGTGACGAGTTCGTTTACCAAGCCCATATGAGCGCGCAGTATCACCCTAGCATGATCAACATAGTGGTTATAGGTGGTAATCAGATGTTTGTGCCCCATCTGGTTCTTGATAACCTGCATAGCAGCTGCGTCGCGCACCTCACTCATTTGCCCCAGTAGTCCGCCCTTAAATCGCTGGATAAGGAATTTAGTCGGCCACCAGTGCCTAGCATCGTAAAAACGAATGGACTTGCGTATAGACGGATCACTGGCCCGAGCGCGCGCTCGAGCAGCAACGGTGCGGCGGGAAATCATTTTGGGCGTCACTGGTATTCCCCGAGAGGACAGAAAGAGAATTGATGGAGGACATGGCTTTCCGAATCGTTTTTCGTACAATTCTGCTCGGGGAGCGTAATGCTCTTGGATGTAATGGTCGTCCAAGGCTTTAAGGTCAAGCTTGTGAATGGTGATCTTACGGGATTTATTACCTTTGCTCTGATTTACATAGTACTCGACATTTTCCCCATCTAAACCCATATACTCAAAAGGCTTGATGTGGGAGTTAAGGCCGTTGCCCAGGTAGGGGAACTTACAAAGATCCATAGGCCTCATCGCCGTTCCGAGGGAGAGCTTGAAAAGCGCAGCATAGACTGGATCTTTATACCCCAAGATTAGGCTCTTCATCTCATAATTTGTGGGTAAAGAGTAGGAGCGATCTTGGAAGTATTGTCTATCAAGAGCCCGCACCCCCGCCCGTCCAAAACGGTAAGAGCTTTCCGTTTGATATGAGCTAAAAGCTCCTCGTCCTTGAAGTTCGCCCTCCACGTTACATACTGAAAAGACACGCAGCTTGGATAGTCTTTTTTTCGAAGCCATTCAAAGAAGCCATAAATTCTCTTAGCATCCTCAATAATAGTTTCTGTGCTGGGCCTAGTCGACTGCGCGACCACTCGGCTAACCTCGCGCTGGATTTGCCATTCCTTTATATCGTTATTATCGACTAAAGAGTGATAGCTTGAGATTGGTACAGTCCGATATTTCTCTAACGTTGAGAGATACCGGTAGAAAAGCGATATAATATTTGAATACCGATTGGAAGTATCAAGAGAGGAGCTCACGTCTTCCAGATACAGATTTACATGACTCAGCAAAGTCCTTTTGCCGCGATTCACGGCAATGAGTACGTAATGCGACCTAATTCTTCCAGGATTGGATACGTGGGGATAGGTAAGCTGTCGTCTCTCGATGGAAATCATTCAATCCCCCTGTACGATCCTGAAGACCGTCACTTTGTCATAGCCGTCGTAGATCGTAGGCAAAGGTTCCTTCGCCATAGCCTTGAACTCAAATTCAGGAACATTCCTGAATAGGAAACCACGCTGCGCGTTGATTACCGCCTCGCTATCGCAATAGGGGACATATAGCTGTAGCGGTACAGCGCCCTTCAGGGCTTGTATAAATTCCTTGATTTCAATACGAGAGTAGATTGGTAAATTAATGACCACAAGCGATTCATCGCGCTTTGAACAATAGCGATCAATAAATTTCTCAAATGAGCAGAGGTATCGCTCCTGAAAAATAATTACGTTTATTGCCCCCTTCTTGAGTAGCCTTAGTACTTTTTGTTGCATGGCGTCAATTGCTTTGCGCTTGAGCACGATATAGGATTCTTTGTCGTTAGCCGATGGCAAGTTAGCGACCGCAATGGTTAGATCAGGCTTAAAAACATGAACATCCACTTTCTTCCCTAGAACAGGTTGTGGATGCGAACCAGTATTAGCAATGATTAATGATAACTCAACTTCCTTTTCATCTAATTCACGTTTAAGTTTTTCAACATGAAGTGCTTTTTTACGGAGCTCAGCGGTCAACTCTTTGGCGCGGTGAGTGAGGATATCACTTGTCATCAAAGAGGTTATAATGTTGTTCTCAAATTCCTTGAACCTCGCATCTTGCCTGGATAGTACATCCTGCAACTCCGACTCAAGTTCTCTCACAAGCTTTTGGGTCTGTAGTATTACCTTAGAGGCATCGATTCCTTGCCTAAGCAACAGCTCATCGACCGTGCGCTGACCAGTGATGAATCCTTTAAGGTGAAGATAATTCTTGTGAAATGCTTGCCTAGATATACCTGCACGCTCGGAGACAATCCCTACTGTCAGCTTTTCCTTCGTACCACTCAAAAAGTGGTCGCGGATGACCGTGATTATTCTTTCTTCGGTGTCAGATACGCTCACAGTATAGAACCTCATTGATGAACTCGAGGAGCTTATGACCTATCCGTGAAAGGCTCCACTTTATGTTTGGCAGCTGACACTAATAATTCGTTAAGCAATCGCTCATTAACTGAAACCTTCAGTTCAAGTTCTCTGACTGCCTCAACCTTGAGTCTAGCTCCGTTAGCAAGAATCGTCCTGTAAAACTTGAGATTATGCTCAATGGCATCTTGAGACCCCTGAAGAATCACGTTTTTATCACAATGAATTTGGCAGTTGGAAAAATCAGGCCCTGCCGGATAGATTAATCCTGTAGTGGATGCCAGGCATGGCGGAAGTTGGTCGCACTCATGGAATGTTTGAGACATACATATAGTGCCAAGAGAAGTGCGCTGGATTCGAAACGACGAACCGCCCTCAAATAGGTGCTTTACATATTGCATTACTGTGGTTTTCAAAACGGTGCCTGAGAATAGCTCGGGCCGTTTATTCACTTGATCAGCAATCCTGTTCGCTGCATCACCAGCGTAAACCCCAGTATGAATAGCGCGAACGACATCTACGAAATCCTCGGCAAAATGTTCCTTGAGGGTGTCGACCACCGAGGAAACTAAAAAGGGATTGCGCGCAATGTAACGAAGTGTCATGACGTATGAACTATGGTCAAATATCATTCGAATGACGTCGATATTGGCCTCAGACTCATTGATCAAAAGTTCTGCGATGGTCTTACGGAATCGGTGGATATGTAATTGAGGAACGCCAGCCTCTCCTGCGACAGTACGAGCTACGTTAGCAATCATTCGATCGAGTCTGTTTACTGTGGCCCCACCTCTCACAGGTTGAAAAATATAACCTTTGCGAAAATAGTGACCAAAAATTCGAAGTTTCCTGAACGAATCAATTGCTTCACCCAAGTAATCCGGGATGCTGATGTGGTCAGCATCCCCCAAATAATTTGGATCGGTGCTTGTTTTATACCTAGCGAAGGATACGCGCCAGACGCCGTCCGCCCCACGCGTAACATCCTCAAACTTAAGCGCAGCCATTTCCCTTTTGCGCATTCCAGTCATCAGGCAAAAGAGAATAAAAATTGCATTCCTGACCCTGTCGACAGCGCGCCTGTATTTATCTTTCCAGCTATAGCTATGTCGAATATATTCCAAGTGACGTCCTGAGGAGGAAGTCATGCGCTGGGAAAGGGTATTATAGTCAAAACCGACAATGTTAATCCCTTTCACCTGCTGTGCCAGTACGGATTCAAATCGTGTATCACGCTGTGCCGTGATGTGTACCGACTCTAGGGCCTTGGGTATCGTCAGCAGATAGCGCTGGACACCCTCAATCACAGGGATGCCCTCATCTATCCAAAAATAGGCATAGCTTAGTAAATAGCGGAGTTCTTCCTCTGTAAAAGGCTTCCAACCGACAAAATTAGCGGCGATATAATCATATACATCTCTTCTTCTTTCAGGCGTATCTATCTCATTAACATCAACATCCAGACAAAGCTCACTTGGTATAAGCTGCTGGACAGAGACTGAAAGCCAAAAATTTATATAGAAAAATAACATATAATACGAATGTGGATATGCCTGTACTTTGCACTCATCAAGCGCCTGATTCAACATATCTGAACTTATAATTGATAGAGACTCCTCAGTACCGTCCAGATGATTATCCTTGAAAACAAAACGCTCGACATACTTAAAAGCATCTGCATAATTCATTGACGAAACGTAACTTTTGATAGTCCCAAATGGATTAGTGGATGGTAAAAAATAGTACGATATTGCGCGCTTAAGCGATTGTAAATCCTCACGCGAATTATTAATTACTATTGAAATCTCACAATACTCTCTTCCCTCCATCAAAACCCAGCGACCTTGATTATAATTAGAATAGTGTGAAACCGGAAAATCACCAGTGGGACTAGCGGCCAGTTTAAACTTGAGACCACCTTTACGCTGACGATTAGATAAGTCTTCTAGCGGGACAGACGACTCCTCGGCTACGTCTTCACCTGAAGAGTGACAGGAGCGCCCGTGGGATGTCTCATAGAGATTATTGAAATAGGCATCAGCAGCCTGTCGGGCTTCACTATCAATTTCTTGCATCAACTGCTCGAAATCATCGTCCTCATCATCATTGGCAATCATGGTCAATCCTCAAGATAAGCTACGAGAGACTTCAGATCGAATGGCAATAGCGCGTCATAGTTACTCCTATAGTCCTTGGCCGCTTCCAACGCTGTACTGTTACCCCAAGTGTTGAGAATATGCTGATGTACCTGAAGCTCAGTTGAATACCCAGGATACGCGAGAGGATCCCTTTCAATCTGAAGCGCCAGCATCGCTTCCCGCTCCATCAAAAAAGGCAATGAGTCCTCCAGAACGCACCACTGATCACACCCATTGCATTTGTCTAGTCGTGTGCAACGCTCGTCTGCTGCCAATGACGTGCTTCCTGGGTATGAAGGCTTGCTAGAGTCCATACAAGCCCATAGCGCCCGCTCATGTCCAATGATTGTAAAGATTCTGAAACGAGGCAGCTCAACCTTAGCCGATGCGCTGTTCGCCATGAAGCCTTTGAACTGACCGCTCTGGCTTTTTTCAATGAACAGTTGCTGGAATGAATGAAAGCGTTTCCTGCGATCCACCATTGCGTACACCGAACTGTCGTAGTGGGTATCTGTGGTGGTAAGGTCAGAGTGCCCATAGATTAAGGCTGTAAGTGCCAAAGGTTGGTTATGAGCCTTTTTATTATTTTGAATGGACGTCACTCGCAATCGATGCTGAATGTCGGCAGGATTGACCAACTGGGTTCCATTGTCTACGAGTTTCGCATCCTCAAGAAAGTTTTTAACCCCAACTTTCCACATTCCCATATCATCAAAAGAGTAAATTCTCTCCGAAGGACTCCAGGGCAGATGAGGTTCCCCAAGAAATAGAAAGGGCGAGCGAAGTCGTACATCATCAGCACCGACAGTGTGATCATGACGCAAATCCCTATGACAGACTTCAGAGAGATCGCTTGCTAGCTGAATTAGATTGTAACCCGAATAAGGGTCAGAGCGACTACTAGTTGCCAGTACCGCTTTGGCTTTGATGTAAAATTCACCCTGCCCTTGCGATTTAAACTTTTGAGAAACCAGCAGCACTGAGTCATCACTTGCCAGCTCAGAGATAGGGTGAACAAAGTCGTCTTTGTCTAAAGCTAGAACTGACTCTTTATTCCACCCTAATTGCCTCTGAATAAACATAACCAGCGTCGCTTGATCCTGCGAAGTTGGATACATCAAATTGAACAACCCAGTCAATGAGATACAGTTCGGTGCTCTATGCCTCAAAAACCCTAAATAAATGCAGCACGACAGCACAAATTCTAGGGGTTCTCTACCAGTAGGACTCAAGTAAGCCCCTCTCGCATCAGCGGCATAAGCAGAAAAGTGAAACTTATTAATAAAAAAAGGATAGCCCTCGTGCTGTAGTGTAGCAGCGGCGCGTAATGGGTCAATTTCCCATTGAGAAGGCCGACTAGGCTTCGCCTGATAGAGTTCACTGCAGATCGACCAGACCTCCCACTTATCGTATGGCAGGGCAGTTCTGATCTGTTCTCTTATGCGCAACTTCTCCCTTAACAAATCAACTTTATTACGCATAACCTTAAAAAAATCTTGATCTGCTTGATCGCTCAATGGCTCAGAGGGAGTGGATATAGGCTCTTCAATTCTACGAAGTTTTAGCTGGGGCATGCCATCATCGAAATTCCGAGCTATGAGTTTCAAGGCGGAGCGAAGCTTAATCGCCAAATATATCCGCTCATCATTTCTACGTAGGTACTCTTCAAAAACAGCGTATTCTTCAACGCCTATATCATTGAGAGATTCAATTCGCAGCGCGGGAATTACAACCCGATTGTATTCCGACGCAAAATCAAGGAACGCATTAATTGCCCTGCGAAGCTCATAACCTTTAGTGTATGTAGCCATTTTCACGCCACGCACAAATACATAGTGCAAACCGCCATGCAACGGTATGGATAAGTCGAAATCCTTCCTCTCTAGATAATTTGAGGCGATTACTGTCCGATCAGTAGCGGTAGAAGTTGTCTCGCTGCGATACATAGATAAGTATCGCATGAGAAAACCTACGCAGCTTTTGCCAGCAAGCTATCAACAACCGCGAGCACTTCGCTACTCACAACTTCAAACGGCTGGGAAGCATCAACAACAACAAATGTTTCGGGCGACTGTTCTGCTTGGCGCAGGAACCCATCACGCGCTCTCATCAAAAATTCACGTTGCTGCATCTCCATGCGATCAAGCCCTTCACCTCGTGACGCTACCCTCCTCATACCGACATCTGGATCTACGTCCAAAATGATGTTGAGGTCGGGCGCAAACCCTTCAAGCGCGAAGCTATTGATACTCTGAACCAAGCTTAGGGGGATACCCCTACCATAGTGCTGGAAAGCTATGGTGGCAGGCGTGAAGCGATCACAGATCACAATCATTCCAGCTTCAATCGCAGGGATGATTTTCTCCTTTAAATGCTGAGCGCGAGCAGCTGCGAACAGCAAGAGCTCAGTGGTGTCGCAGAGCTCGGGGGTTTCAGGGTCGAGTACTACCCCTCGAATCTTTTCACCAACCCGAGTACCACCAGGTTCACGAGTTACAACCACCTGGTGATTTAGAGAAATCAAGTGTTCTTCAATTGCACGGATAACCGAAGACTTCCCCGCCCCGTTATTTCCGTCGCACACGATTAGGCAACCTTTTGCCATTTGCTTTTCCTGCTACCTAGTAGGTTGATGGGTGGGGTTGGTTTACAGCGTGGTAGAAGAAAATGTATTCGTCAAGGCACCACGTATCCACTGAGCTGGCTCACCCTCTCCTCACATATGGGCCTGGAAGGGATTTGGCTTTTAAGCCTGAAAGATAAGGCTAGCCGGTTTACATTATTTGTAAGGGGCATTTACTGAGATCGGTTTACACATAAGCGAAAGGTAATATAACGCGCCTTCGGGGCCTTCCAGGGTAATAAACAAGCCAGTCACAGGCAGCAATCCTTAATCAGTGTCTTTCGGGCCTTGCGGCTCGGCCGGGGGACTCGCCGACTCAGCAGCAGGGGTCGGCGCGGGGCTCGAACGGTAATCGGCCCGGCGCTTGATCTGGAACTCGCGCACCGCATTGTTATGCGCATCCAGATCGTCGGAAAACGTGTGGCTACCATCGCCCTTGGCCACAAAGTACAGGCTTGTCCCACTGACCGGGTGCAAGGCGGCGTTAATCGCTTCACGCCCGACCATGGCTATGGGCGTTGGCGGCAAGCCAGGAATCGTATAGGTGTTGTATGGCGTGGGTTCACGCAAATGGGCCCGTGTCAGCTTGCCGTTGTAGCGTTCGCCCAGACCATAGATCACCGTAGGATCGGTTTGCAGCGGCATGCCGATTTTCATCCTGCGCACGAAAACCCCGGCAATTTGCCCACGCTCCTGTGGCACACCGGTTTCTTTCTCTACCAGTGAGGCCATTATCAGCGCCTGATAAGGCGTGGCATAAGGCACGCTTGGATCACGCTGCTCCCACTCTTGGGCAAGCACTTTCTCGAGACGGTCGTAGGCCTTTTCCAGCAGTTGGGCATCGGTCATGCCGCGCACAAAGCGATAGGTGTCCGGGAAGAATCGACCCTCCGGGAATTCGCCTGCATGCCCAAGCTTGGCCATGACTTCGCTATCGCTCAGGCCATCGAGGGTCTGTTCGATTTTTTCGTGCTTGGCCAAAGCACTGCGCACCTGACGAAAGTTCCAGCCTTCAACCAGGGTAAGGCTGTATTGCACCACTTCGCCGCGCTGCCACAGACCGATAAGGTCGTGGGCGGTCATACCCGGAGTCATGCGGTATTCGCCGCTGTGCAAGGGCTGACCCTCAAGGTTGAAGCGCCAGTACAAGCGCAGCCAGAACGCGTCACGCAGCGTGTCGTCGGCTTCCAGACGATTGAACGTACCGGTCGGCGTTGCCCCGGCCGGTACATCGAGCAGTTGTTCCTGCGTCAGGTTGAGCGGTTGGTTGAGCGCCGAATTGAGCTTCCAGGCGCTAGCGCCCAGCAGCAAGCCCGCCAGCACCAGACCCGTCTCCAGCAGCACCAAGAATTTACGTTTCACGAATCAAACATCCAATAGGGTGCGAGCAATGCCTTGCAGTTTACGGGTGAGTGGCCCCACCGGCCAGCTCAGGTCTGCAAATGCGCGCACGGGCCAAACGCCATACACGCTGTTACAGAGGAAGAGTTCATCGGCCTGTTGCAGCTGCGCCAGGCTGATGTCAGTGACATGACAAGGGATGGCCAGGCGCTCGGCCTCGGCCAGCAGAGCAGCGCGCATTACGCCAGCCACGCCACAACGGTGCAGATCGGCGGTAATCAGAACCCCGTCACGCACCATGAACAGATTGCTGAAGACACCTTCAATCACTCGCCCCGAGGTGTCGCGCATCAAGCCCTCGGCGTAGGCCGGGTCTTGCCATTCGGAACGCGCAATCACCTGTTCGAGTCGATTGAGGTGTTTGAGCCCCGCCAACAGCGGTTGCTCGGCTAAACGGGTGGCACAGTCAAACAGCGCAATACCTTGCTGCCCGTAGGCATCAGGGTAAGCCGCAGCCGGACTGGCTTGCAGGATTCTTCGAGGCTTAGCCTCGGGGGACGCGCCATAACCACGCAGGCTATCGCCACGGGTCAGGATGAGTTTGAGGACGCCCTCGCCCATCGCTTGCGCATAAGCCAGCAATTCGCTGCGGATCAATGCCTGATCCGCAACAATCGCCAGCCGGGAACAACCGAGCGCCAGACGCTGCATGTGCAGCTCCAGCAGCAACGGTGTGCCAGCCTTGACCGCGAGGGTCTCAAACAGACCATCGCCGTAGGCCAGCCCACGGTCTTTAAGCGACGCAAGTGCGTTCGCCGGCTGACCGTCGACCCAGCTTTGCATCACTCGGCGTACCGACGGAACACCAACGAGCCGTTAGTGCCACCAAAGCCGAATGAGTTGGACAACACCACATCGATCGGCATTTCGCGCGCGGTGTGCGGCACGAAGTCCAGATCACAGCCTTCGTCAGGCTCGTCGAGGTTGATGGTCGGCGGTGCAATCTGGCTGTTGATGGCCAGCACGCTGAAAATCGCCTCGACCGCACCCGCCGCACCCAAGAGGTGACCGGTCATGGACTTGGTGGAACTCACCGCCAGTTTGTAGGCGTGATCACCAAACACCGACTTGATCGCCGACACTTCTGCCAGGTCACCGGCAGGCGTCGAAGTACCATGGGCGTTGATATATTGCACTTGATCAGCGTTCAGCTGAGCGTCACGCAGGGCATTGGTGATGCAGCGGGCAGCACCTGCACCATCGGCCGGAGGCGAGGTCATGTGGAAAGCGTCACCGCTCATCCCAAAACCGATCAGCTCGGCATAGATAGTCGCACCACGCGCCTTGGCATGTTCAAGCTCTTCGAGCACCAGCGCACCGGCACCGTCAGACAATACAAAACCATCACGGCCTTTGTCCCACGGACGGCTGGCACGGGTTGGATCGTCGTTGCGGGTCGACAGCGCGCGGGAGGCACCAAAACCACCCATGCCCAGGCCGCAGGCGGCCATTTCGGCACCGCCGGCAATCATTACGTCGGCTTCGCCGTAAGCAATGTTGCGTGCTGCCATGCCGATGCAATGCGTACCCGTGGTACAGGCAGTCGCAATGGCGTAGTTAGGCCCCTGTGTACCCAGATGGATAGACAGAAAGCCGGAAATCATATTGATGATCGAACCGGGCACGAAAAACGGAGAAATCCGTCGCGGGCCTTGCTCGTGCAGGGTACGGCTGGTTTCTTCGATATTGGTCAAACCGCCAATACCCGACCCCATTGCCACACCGATGCGCTCACGATTGGCGTCGGTTACTTCAAGGCCGGAATTACGCACAGCCTGAAACCCAGCTGCCAAACCGTATTGAATAAACAGGTCAAGTTTTCGGGCTTCTTTGACGGAGAGGTAATCCTCAACGTTAAAGCCCTGTACCGAGCCGCCAAAACGGGTGGAATAGGCAGAAAGATCCGTGTGTTCGATCAGACCAATGCCACTTCGGCCTGCCAGAATGCCTTGCCAAGTGCTCGGAACATCCGCACCCAGTGGCGACAACATCCCCATACCGGTGACTACGACGCGTCTACGCGACACAGCACTCTCCTTTATTCTATTGACGACACTTTGCTTCACGCCTAAAGAAAAAACCGCACGCCAGAGCGGCAGTGCGGTTTTTCCATGACAGCGAGCAACGATTACAAACTATTACGCCTGGTGGCTAGTAACGTAATCGATAGCGGCTTGTACAGTAGTGATCTTTTCAGCTTCTTCGTCAGGAATCTCAGTCTCGAATTCCTCTTCCAGAGCCATCACAAGCTCAACGGTGTCAAGGGAGTCGGCACCCAGGTCTTCAACGAAGGAAGCAGCATTGGTCACTTCTTCTTCTTTAACGCCCAGTTGCTCGGCAACGATTTTCTTGACGCGCTCTTCGATGGTGCTCATACCTTGTTTTCACTCCTAATGGACAAATTCAGGCAGCTGGCCAGTGGGCAAGTGTATCGAAAGCCTTTTCAGTTTTTCAACTGAAAGCTTTGCACTCACACCTCAACAACCGGCTGCCTATAAATAGATTGCAGCTTTATAACGGATTTTAGACAGCTCGTATGACATTTTTTTGAAGCAATCCGTCACATTTAACTCATGTACATCCCGCCGTTGACCGGGATTGTAGCCCCAGTCACGTAGGCTGCACCGTCGGATGCCAGGAAAGCGACCACGTTTGCGATCTCTTGAGCCTGACCCAAACGGCCCAGCGGAATCTGCGTTTGCAAGGCTTCGCGCTGTGCTTGCGGCAATTCACGGGTCATATCGGTATCGATAAAGCCCGGAGCTACCGAGTTGACAGTGATCGAGCGCGAGCCCACTTCACGTGCCAGCGCACGACCGAAACCTTCAAGCCCTGCCTTGGCGGCGGCGTAGTTTACTTGGCCTGCGTTGCCCATGGCACCCACAACAGAGCCAATATTGATAATTCGCCCCCAACGGGCCTTGGTCATGCCGCGCAAAACCCCCTTGGACAGGCGATACAGACTGTTCAGGTTGGTATCGATGACATCATGCCATTCGTCATCTTTCATGCGCATCATCAGGTTATCGCGGGTGATACCGGCATTATTGACCAGAATCGCCGGCGCGCCGAACTGTTCCTGAATGCTCGCCAGCACTGCAGCAACGGATTCGCTGCTGGTGACATTGAGTTCCATGCCAGTGCCCTGAACACCGTTTTCTTTCAGGGTGGCGGCAATACGCTCAGCACCGGCTGCCGAAGTCGCGGTACCGATGACAACGGCGCCCTGACGACCCAACTCCAATGCGATAGCCTGGCCAATGCCACGGCTTGCGCCTGTTACCAGTGCAACTTTACCTTGCAAGCTCATGCAGGCTTCTCCTGATTCAGACCAGAGCCAATCGCGCAGCGGCGAAGGCATCCGGGGTATTCAAATTGTGAGTCGTTACGCCTTCAGCGCAACGCTTGCTGATGCCTACCAGAACTTTACCCGGGCCGCATTCAACCAGATCAACCGGACCACCGACTGCAAGAGCCTGTACCGACTCAACCCAGCGCACAGGCTTGTACAACTGCTCGAGCAAGTCACGCTTGAGGGTTGGCAAGTCAGCGGCAACGGCGGCACTGACGTTCTGCACCAGCGCAATGCTCGGCATTTTCCAGTCGATCGCTTCGATGGACTCGGCAAAACGCTCAGCGGCAGGACGCATCAGCTCGCAGTGCGAGGGCACGCTTACCGGCAACGGCAGTGCACGCTTGGCGCCTTTGGCCTTGCACAGCTCCATGGCGCGCTCGACAGCCGCCTTGGCGCCCGCAATAACAACCTGGCCCGGCGAGTTGAAGTTGACTGCACTGACCACTTCACCTTGTGCTGCTTCTGCACAGGCCGCCAGCACGTCAGCATCTTCCAGACCCAGGATTGCCGCCATGGCACCTTGGCCAGCCGGCACGGCTTCTTGCATCAGTTGACCGCGACGCTCAACCAGCTTGACCGCTTCAGCCAATGTCAGGCACTCGGCAGCAACCAATGCGCTGTATTCGCCCAGGCTGTGGCCTGCAACAAAGTCAGGACGCTTGCCGCCTTCGGCCAGCCACAGACGCCACAGGGCAATCGAGGCAGCCAGAATGGCAGGCTGAGTAATGTCGGTCTGATTCAGCTTCTCTGCAGGACCTTCCTGGATCAGTGCCCACAGGTCGTAACCCAGAGCATCAGAAGCTTCTTTAAATGTTTCCAGGACCAGCGGATGTTCCGCGCCCAGCTCGGCCAACATGCCGAGGGACTGCGAACCCTGCCCTGGAAAGACAAATGCGAGGGATGTAGACATGTAACAAGCCCCTAATGATCTTGTCGTCGGAGAATTGACGCCCTACCGTAGTGGACGCAAGAAACTGACAGTTGGATGGCTGATTGGACTGAGCGGTCACATTTTAGTATCCGCCCGGTAAAACGCCTACGGCAACAACCCGTCAAGGCGCCCATACAAACGCTTTGGCAGGTCTTCATGGATTTCAATCAGTGCGCGCTCTATCGCACTCTGAAAGCCCTGAGCACCTGCCGAACCGTGGCTCTTGATCACAATCCCCTGCAACCCGAGAAAGCTCGCGCCATTATGACGCGCGGGCGCCAGATCAGCCTGCAGGCGCCGCATCAACGGCAACGCCAGCACCCCGACACAGCGACTGAACAGGGTACGCCGGAACACCGCTTCAAGCCGACTTGAAATCATGGTCGCAAGCCCTTCACTGGACTTGAGCATGATATTGCCGACAAACCCGTCACACACCACCACGTCCGCCTCACCCCGGTACACGCCATCGCCCTCGACAAAGCCGATGTAATGCAGCCCGGGCGCCGCTTGCAATAACGCGGCGGCCTCCTTGACCTGCTGATTGCCCTTGACGTCTTCGGTGCCGATGTTGAGCAAGGCAACCCGCGGACGAAGAACACCCAGCGCCTGCGCCGCCACCGAACCCATCACTGCAAACTGAAACAACTGCCCGGCCGTGCAATCGACATTCGCGCCCAAGTCCAGCAACTGACAGTAGCCAGTCTGGGTCGGAACCGCCGCCACCATGGCCGGACGGTCGATTCCCGGCAAGGTCTTGAGCACATGCCGGGACAACGCCATCAGTGCACCGGTATTGCCGGAACTCACGCAGGCTTGCACCTTGCCATCACGGAGCAACTCCAGTGCCACACGCATGGACGAATCCGGTTTGCTGCGCAAGGCATGGGAAGGCCGCTCATTCATGGCAATCACTTCTGAAGCAGGAGTAATCGTCAGGCGCGAGCGATCCACAGCCGAATGGCCAGCGATCAAGGTTTCAAGTACGGAAGGTTGACCGACGAGGGTCAGGTGTAACGAGGGGGTAGCAGACAGGCAGGCAATACAAGCCTGAACAATGCTGCGGGGACCGAAGTCCCCGCCCATTGCGTCGATCGCGATGACCTGAGCGGACAAGTGATTACTCGTCAGCGCCCTTGTCGATCACTTTACGACCACGGTATACGCCTTCTGGCGATACGTGGTGACGCAGGTGAATTTCACCGGTGGTTTTTTCTACGGACAGAGTGCTAGCCGAAAGAGCATCGTGCGAACGACGCATGTCACGGGCAGAGCGGGATTTTTTGTTCTGCTGAACAGCCATAATTAATTAACTCCTAAACGTTTGGGTCACGCTTTAACTGCGCCAATACACTGAACGGGTTGGACCGCGTTACCTCGTCCTCGCCTGGTTCGGGCTCATCGAGACCCGCCGGCTGCTGGCATTCTTCCGGATGATGAGCAGGCACAATGGGCAAGGCAAGCAAAAGCTCTTCCTCGATCAGTGACTGCAGATCCAATGGATCTTCGCCCAGTTCCAGCACGTCATAACCTTTCGGTAACGACTGGGTATTTGCACCCTCCTTCACCACAGCATAACTGCACTCGCTGTGAATCGGCAGGGTGACCAGCTCAAGACAACGCTGGCAAACCATTTTGACCTCAACGTCGATGGAGCTGTGTATTACCACAGATCTTCGCTCGTCTCGCTCAAAAACAAATTTAGCCTGGACCGTACCGACATTGTCGGAAAGCGGGTCGCAGAGTCTCTCCAAATCAGCCAGCAGCACTTCACCTTGAAGGGTAGTGCCACGATCAGCTAATTTGCGCGGGTCAACGTGAGGTGGAATCGGGTCATTCAACATAGGCGCAGCATTCTAGGGACGACCCCCTCACCTGTCAAAGGAAATTGTGCCTGTGCGACATCCCGTACGCCCGTTAGAATCGCCAACCACCTACAGGAGCCGCGCATGCTACCTTTATTACTTGCTTCAAGCTCGGTTTACCGCCGCGATTTACTGACTCGCCTGCGCCTGCCTTTCAGTTGCAGCTCGCCCGATATCGACGAAAGCCACCGCCCGGGCGAGACCGCCGTCGAACTGGTCAAACGCCTGTCCCTGGAGAAAGCGCGAGCACTGGCCCACAGCCACCCAAACCATCTGATTATCGGCTCTGATCAGGTCGCCGTACTCGACGGACGAATCATCGGCAAACCCCACACCCACGATAAGGCCCACCAACAGCTGATGAGTGCCAGCGGTGCCAGCGTGAGCTTCCTGACCGGCCTGACCCTGCTCAACAGCCAGACCGGGCACTACCAGGTCGACTGCATCCCCTTTACCGTACACATGCGCCCCCTAAAGACAGAGCAGATCGAACGCTACCTGCTCGCCGAGCAGCCCTACGACTGCGCTGGCAGCTTTAAAGCCGAAGGCCTTGGCGTGAGCCTGTTTCAGCGCACAGAAGGCGATGACGCCACCAGCCTGGTCGGGCTGCCGTTAATACGCCTTGTGGACATGCTGCTCGCCGAAGGTGTCGACATTCCTTGAGGCGTAAAAAAACCGGCATTTTCATGCCGGTTTCCAATGCTCTCACTGAAGCACAAGACAATCAGCGCAGCGTCGGCCCCTGGAAGCCCATCCACATCGCCAATTGCTCAGCCACGCTGGCACCGAGCTTTTTCGAGAATCGATCGAAAGTAGATTCCTGAACAGTAAAATCCACCAGATCCTTGGCACCGATCACATCGCGAGCAACCGAACTGGTATTGCCCAGCCCGTCAATCAGCCCCAGCGGCAACGCCTGCTGACCGGTCCAGACCAGCCCCGAGAACAACTCCGGATGTTCCTTGTCTTTCAGGCGATCACCACGGCCCTTCTTGACGCTATCAATGAACTGCTGGTGAGTCACATTCAGAACGCCCTGCCAGAACTTGGTTTCGTCCGGCTTTTCTGGCTCAAACGGATCCAGAAATGCCTTGTGATCACCCGAGGTGTAAGCACGACGCTGAACCCCCAGCTTCTCCATCGTCCCGACAAAGCCAAAGCCTGCCGCGGTCACACCAATCGACCCGACGAGACTGGCCTTGTCGGCGTATATCTCGTCAGCAGCGCTGGCGATGTAATAAGCGCCGGAAGCACCCAGATCGGAGATCACCGCATACACCTTGGTGTCAGGATGCAGGCCGCGCAAACGACGAATTTCATCGTAGACATAACCCGACTGCACAGGGCTTCCGCCGGGGCTGTTGATGCGCAACACCACACCCTTGACCCTTGGATCCTCGAACGCAGCCTGCAGACTGGTGACCAGATTATCGGCACTGGCCTGCTCTTTATCAGCAATCGGGCCACGCACATCAATCAGCGCGGTATAACCCGAGCCGCCGACAGCAGCACGCTCCATGTCCAGCAACGGAGTGAACAGCAACAGGACCGTCACTAAATAACAGAACGTGAGGACCTTGAAGAAAATACCCCAGCGACGCGAACGGCGCTGCTCCTGGATACCCGCCAACAAGGTTTTTTCCAGCAGCTGCCAGCTTTTCGCATCACCGACAGTCGATTCAGCCGCAGAGGGCGCTTTCCATTGATCAACCATGCACTACCCCAGCAAAGACTTTAATTAACCTGACGACCCAGCCAGGCGCGCAACTCGGGAAAACTGTCAATCGCCAACCGGGGCTCGAACGTCAGCAAGCGCTCCATTGACTGAGCACCATAGCCTACCGCGACAGAGTCGATGCCCGCGTTGCGTGCCATCAACAAATCAAAGGAAGCATCCCCCACCATCAACGCCTGACCCGGAAGCACATCACAATGAGCCAGAATCTGATTGAGCATCAAGGGATCAGGCTTGCTTGCAGTCTCGTCTGCCGCACGGGTGATGTCGAAAAAATCCTCCCATCCGTGAGCCTTGAGCACGCGATCAAGCCCGCGACGCGCTTTGCCCGTGGCAACAGCGAGGCGATAGCCCTGCGCACGGAATGCTTCAAGCGACTCCTTGACCCCTGCGAACAGCGGCGAAGGCTCAGCATCCATGGCGATATAGACATCCGCATAGTGCTGACGGAAGGCAATCACCTGCCCTGGCGTCATGTCGGGATACAGCGTCAGAATCGCCTCAGGCAGGCCCAAGCCGATAATCCCTTTGACTGCAGGCGCATCGCGCTCAGGGCGACCCGCCCGCTGCGCCGCAACCTGCATCGCACTGACAATACGACCAATGGAGTCGGCCAGCGTGCCATCCCAGTCAAAAATCAGCAGCTTGTAATCAGTAAGGGACACTCAGTCGCTCCACGGTCTTGGCCCACATTTCATCTACCGGAGCCTGGAATTTCATCTCACCGCCATCGGGCATAGGCACCGTCAACATGTAGGCATGCAGAAACAGCCGCTTGCCACCCAAGTCACGGATCTCCTTGGAGAAGCCCTCATCGCCGTATTTAGTATCACCGGCAATGCAATGTCCGGCATGCAGGGTATGCACGCGAATCTGGTGAGTACGGCCGGTGATCGGGCGCGCCTCTACCATGGTTGCAAAATCACCGAAGCGGCGCAGCACCTTGAAGACCGTGACCGATTCTTTACCTTCTTCGTTGACTTCAACCATGCGCTCACCCGAACGCAGGTTGCTCTTCATCAGTGGCGCACGCACCTGCTTGATCGAAGCCGCCCAGTTGCCACGCACCAATGCCATATAACGCTTGTCGATACCGTCGCCACGTAGCGCTTCGTGCAAATGGCGCAACATGCTGCGTTTTTTGGCAATCATCAACAGGCCGGACGTGTCACGGTCCAGACGATGTACCAACTCCAGCTCCTTGACGTCAGGGCGCATCTGACGAAAGGCTTCAATCACACCAAACGTCAGGCCGCTGCCGCCGTGCACGGCGATACCTGCTGGCTTGTTCAATACAATCAGCGCCTTGTCTTCATAGACAATCGCCGCCTCAAGGCGCAGCAGCAAGCCTTGCGCCACAGGCACCGGCTCGTCGCGCTCAGGCACGCGCACCGGCGGCACGCGCACGATATCGCCCGCCTGCAGCTTGTACTCAGGTTTGATCCGGCCCTTGTTCACGCGCACTTCGCCTTTACGCAAAATGCGGTAAATCAAGGTCTTGGGAACACCCTTGAGTCGAGCAAGCAGGAAATTGTCGATGCGTTGGCCGGCATATTCCGGCGAGACCTCAAGCAGCTGGACGCTGGGGGTCGGGGGGGTAGTCGTCGTCATGGCGCCGATGATAACAATTTTTTATGGAATTGAAGCACTTAATCATTGCTGCTATAGTCGCGAACGCCGCCAAAAGCGGCCTGGACAGAGGATTAACGGTGTACCACCGGCCCTGACCAACGCTCTTAACAAGGACGCGAGGCCGTCCCACGGGGCTTTCGCAACACACGCAAGACCTGGAGTTGTAACAAGCGCAGGTGACATGAGGCCTGAAGCGAGCCTGGAAAGCAGAGTGCAAACTCCCCTTCTACGCCGATATTCACGGCCAGTTCACAAAGTGCAGTCAGCTTCGGGAATTTCGGGCGAAAGCTTCAGAAACATTGCCTTTATTAGCCATGATGCGTGAACTCCCCTTTTGGAGAACACGGTAAATGCCAACCCGCTGCGGATTCTGCGCGCGGCAGCACCCGAATTATCAGGGATACGTGTAGGGTGGAGACGCACAACCGCCGGACTGTGTAGCAATAGGCTTTATCAAGACGCTTCATCTCGTCCACAGCCGCCGGTTGATTCCTCCTCCTGACCAGACTTTTGCTTAAGAGGTGCTTTAGCACCACAGCAAGCAGGAAGCGTAAGTCGCGACTTCGACCCCAAGGTTCGAACCTCGCTGTACACAGGAGTGGCCAACAACTCCTGACGCACCTGACACCGACCGTGAGAAGTCGTGTGTGCCGAACGCCGTTTCCGGTAGCCCGGAAACCGACGGTACAACATGAAAAGAATGCTGATTAACGCAACTCAACCTGAAGAGTTGCGCGTTGCACTGGTAGATGGCCAACGCCTCTACGACCTGGACATCGAGTCGGGCGCACGCGAGCAGAAGAAAGCCAACATCTACAAAGGCCGTATTACTCGCATTGAACCAAGCCTTGAGGCTGCCTTTGTCGATTTCGGCTCCGAGCGCCACGGCTTCCTGCCCCTCAAGGAAATCTCCCGCGAGTACTTCAAGAAGGCTCCTGAAGGCCGCGTAAACATCAAGGACGTCCTGAGCGAAGGCCAGGAAGTTATCGTCCAGGTCGAGAAAGAAGAACGTGGCAACAAGGGCGCAGCCCTGACCACCTTCATCAGCCTCGCCGGTCGTTACCTGGTGCTGATGCCGAACAACCCGCGTGCCGGCGGCATCTCCCGTCGCATTGAAGGTGAAGAGCGCAACGAACTTCGCGAAGCGCTGAACGGCCTGATCGCCCCTGCTGACATGGGCCTGATCGTTCGCACTGCAGGCCTGGGCCGCAGCAGCGAAGAAATGCAGTGGGACCTCGACTACCTGCTGCAACTGTGGACCGCCATTAAAGAAGCCTCACTGGATCGCTCCGCGCCATTCCTGATCTACCAGGAAAGCAACGTGATCATCCGCGCTATCCGCGATTACCTGCGCCAGGACATCGGCGAAGTACTGATCGACAGCGTTGAAGCCCAGGACGAAGCACTGACCTTCATCCGCCAGGTGATGCCGCAGTACGCCAGCAAAATCAAACTCTACGAAGACAGCGTTCCGCTGTTCAATCGTTTCCAGATCGAAAGCCAGATCGAGACCGCCTTCCAGCGCGTCGTTGAACTGCCTTCCGGCGGCTCCATCGTTATCGACCCGACCGAAGCCCTGGTGTCCATCGACATCAACTCGGCCCGCGCCACTAAAGGCAGCGATATCGAAGAAACCGCACTGCAAACCAACCTTGAAGCGGCTGAAGAAATCGCCCGCCAGTTGCGCTTGCGCGACATCGGCGGCCTGATCGTCATCGACTTCATCGACATGACCCCTGCCAAAAACCAGCGCGCCGTGGAAGAAAAAGTCCGCGAATGCCTGGAAGCAGACCGTGCCCGCGTACAAGTCGGCCGTATCTCGCGCTTCGGCCTGCTGGAAATGTCCCGTCAGCGTCTGCGTCCATCCCTGGGCGAAAGCAGCGGCATCGTTTGCCCACGCTGTAACGGCACCGGCATCATCCGCGATGTTGAGTCGCTGTCGCTGGCCATCCTGCGCCTGATCGAAGAAGAAGCCCTGAAAGACCGTACTGCCGAAGTACGTGCCCAGGTGCCAATCCCGGTTGCTGCATTCCTGCTCAACGAAAAACGCAACTCGATCACCAAGATCGAACTGCGCACCCGTGCTCGCATCGTCATTCTGCCGAACGACCACCTTGAGACGCCGCACTTCGAAGTTCAGCGCCTGCGTGATGACAGCCCGGAAGCCCACACCAACCAGTCCAGCTATGAAATTGCTGCCGCTGCTGCCGAAGTGGAAGAAGTCCAGCCTGCTGCTGCCACCCGCACTCTGGTTCGCCAGGAAGCCGCCGTTAAAACTGCACCACCACGCACCTCGGCACCGGTTCCTACCGAAGCCGTCGCAGCGCCGACTGCACCTGCACCCGCCGCCACCATCTCCGAGCCAAGCCTGTTCAAAGGCCTGGTCAAGTCGCTGGTAAGCCTGTTCGCCTCCAAGGAAGAGCCTGTTGCTCCGACCGTGGTTGAGAAGCCGGCAACCCCTGAGCGACCTGCACGCAACGAAGAGCGTCGCAACGGCCGCCAGCAAAGCCGCAACCGCAACGGTCGTCGCGATGAAGAACGCAAACCTCGCGAAGAACGCGCACCACGTGAAGAGCGTGCTGCCCGTGAGCCGCGTGAAGAGCGTACAACTCGCGAAGAAACACCGGTTGTTGCTCAAGCACCTCGCGAAGAACGTGCACCGCGTCCACCTCGTGAAGAACGCGCTCCACGCGCACCTCGCGAAGACCGCAAACCTCGTGGCGAAGGCCGTGAAGAGCGCGTACGCGAACTGCGCGAGCCTCTGGACGCAGCGCCTGCTGTTGCTGCCGCAGCCGTAACCGAAGAACGTCCGGCCCGCCCGCCTCGTGAAGAACGCCAGCCTCGCGCCCCTCGTGAAGAGCGCGCTCCACGCGAAGAGCACGTAGCAGCTGCTGCTGAAGACGAAGAAGTGCTGTCCAGCGAAGAGCAATCCCAGGACGAGACACAGGACAACGCCGAAGGCGATCGTCCACGTCGCCGCTCCCGTGGTCAGCGTCGTCGCAGCAATCGTCGTGAACGTCAACGCGATGCCAACGGCAACGTGATTGAGGGCTCGGAAGAGAACAGCGAAGAAGGCAACGCCCAAAACGCTCCTGCAACCACCCTTGAAATCGCTGCCGGCCTGGCCGTGACAGAAGCAGTAGCCAGCTCGGTAATCAGTGCTCCTGCTGAAGCTCAGGCTCACCAACAAGCAGAGCGTGCGACTGAAGCAACTCAGGAATCAGCCCCGGCTGAAACCGTAGTTGCCGCTGAAGCTGCGCAGGAAGTAGCTGTTGTAGAAGCACCTGCGACTCAAGCACCCGCTGCTGAAGCAACCGCAGCTGAAGAAGCAACCGTTGTTGAAACTTCGGTTGTAGAAGCACCGGCTGTCGAAGCAGTAACGCCGATCGAAGCGATCAAGGCACCTGAAGTTGAAGTTGCACCGGTACAAGAAGCCCACCCTGAAGTCCAGGTTGTCGCCGAGCCGGTTGTAGCAGCTCCAGAGCCAGTCATCGAAGCCGTCGCGCAAACTCCGGTCGTTGAGACTCCAGCTTTCGAGGCGCCAGCTTTCGAAAAAGCACCGGAGCCTACCAAGGAAGTCCGCGTTGTACGCGAGCCAATTGCCGAGCCTGCCGCAGTTGAAACCCCTCTTGCAGCACAACCTGCCGCTCCTGAAGTGGTGGCGGTTGAAGCTGTAGTCGAGACCGTAGTCACCGCTCAACCGACTCCAGCTGAAGCTGAAGTCGTTGTGGCGACTGAAGTGGTTGAAGTCGTGGTTGCAGCTCCTGCAGTCAGCGCTCCAAGCAATGGCCGTGCACCTAACGACCCGCGCGAAGTACGTCGTCGCAAGCGTGAAGAGGCTGCAGCCGCCGCTGCTGCTGCCGCCCATGCACCTGCAAGTGAAACCGCAGCCCAGGAACAGGAACACGAGTCTAAACCTCTCGCCTAATTCCAAAGGCCACTAAAAAGCCCCGCCAGTTCTGAACTGGCGGGGCTTTTTTTATGGGGCTCAACAGCCGGCTGATCTGTCAGTAAACGTTGGGCTCCATCTCCAGCTGCACGGCAAAACGCTGCTGGATATCGGCTTGAATGCGCTGCGCCAATGCCAACAACTCCAGGCCGGTGGCCGAGCCATGATTGACCAGCACCAGCGATTGCAAACGGTGCACGCCTGCGTCGGCCTCTCGAAAGCCTTTCCAGCCCGCCGCTTCAATCAACCAGCCCGCTGCCAGCTTTACCTGCCCATCCGCTTGCGGATAGCCAATAAGCCCAGGATGAGCCAGTTTCAACTCATCAGCCTGGGCAGCCGAGACCAACGGGTTTTTGAAAAAGCTGCCGGCATTGCCCAGTACCGCAGGATCGGGCAGTTTTTCGCTGCGAATACTGCTGATCGCCCGACTTACATCGCTGGCCGTAGGCTGTTCAATCCCCTGCTCGGCAAGGCGCTGACGCACAGGGCCGTATTCCAGGTGCAGGCGCGTGGCGCGACTCAGGGCAAACCGCACCCGCAAAATCAACCAACGTCCGGCCTGTTGCTTGAAGAGGCTGTCGCGATAAGCGAAGTTGCACTCTGCAAGGCTGAACTCACGCAACTCACCGGTTTGTCGATCAAGCGCCGTAAGCCCTGCGAATACATCCTTGATTTCAATACCGTATGCGCCAATGTTTTGCATCGGCGCGGCTCCCACGGTGCCCGGGATCAAGCTGAGGTTTTCGAGCCCCGACAACCCCTGCTCCAGGGTCCACAGCACAAAGGCATGCCATACCTCCCCCGCCTCGGCCTCGACAATAACCCTGTCGCCGTCATCCTCCAGCAAACGAATGCCGCGACTGGCCATGCGCAGAACCAGCGCCGAAACATCACCGGTCAGCAGCAAATTACTGCCACCACCAATGACCAGCAACGGCAGCTGGTGCTCAACCGCACACAACAACGCCTCACGCACATCGGCATCGCTGTGGGCTTGAGCAAACAGGCTCGCCTTCACATCAACGCCAAAACTGTTGAAGGGCTTAAGCGACGCATTGACCTGCAGGTCCAAACTCATGACTCCAGCAAACGCCGAACGCGTTCAAGGTCTTCTACGGTATCAACACCGGCCGGCGGGGCCTCAAGCACATCCGCCACGTGAATGCGTACGCCATGCCAGAGTGCCCGTAACTGCTCAAGGCGCTCGGTGTTCTCAAGCCAGCAAGGGCCCCAGCTGACGAAGTCATGCAGGAAGCCTGCACGATAGGCGTAGATGCCAATGTGTCGACGATAGGGTACGCCAACGGGCAATTTGTCCGGCTGATGCGCGAAGTCATCCCGTGCCCACGGCAACGTGGCCCGGCTGAAGGTCAGCGCCAACCCGTTGATGTCACTGACGACCTTGACCACATTGGGATTGAAAAGCGTCTCGACATCATCGATCGGCTCGGCCAGGGTCGCCATGCTCGCTTCAGTGTGGGTAGCCAGGTTGACAGCAACCTGATCGATCACTTGCGGCGGGATCATGGGTTCGTCGCCCTGAACATTGACCACGATAGCGTCGCTGGCCAACCCCAATTGCGTGGCGACTTCAGCCAGACGGTCGGTGCCGGACTCATGGTCGGTACGTGTCAGCAGCACCTCGGCGCCGAACGCCTTGCAGGCGTCGACAATGCGCGCATCGTCAGTGGCAACCACCACACGTTGCGCGCTGCTTTTACAGGCCTGCTCCCAGACGTGCTGGACCATCGGCTTGCCAGCAATCATCTGCAGCGGCTTGCCTGGCAAACGGGTCGAGGCAAAGCGCGACGGAATTACGACTGTAAAAACCGGAATCATTTATCCAGACGCTCATCAGCTGAAAGGGTACGGGCTTCGGTTTCCAGCATCACTGGAATGCCATCACGGATCGGGTAAGCCAGACCTGCGCCCTTGCTGATCAGCTCGGTCTTGTCGGCACTGAGCTTGAGCGGGCCTTTGCAAACAGGGCAAGCAAGGATATCGAGCAATTTGGTGTCCATTAGGGTTCCCCTGGATAAAGATGGATCAAGTCAAAAGACGATCGGGCAAAAGACCCAGCAACTGTTGATCAAACCACAGCACAAAAGCTTCTGAGGGTACTGCGTCCACGGCCAGATACCACCAGTCGGGTGACGCAAAGTCACGGCACTTCACCGCGTCCTTTTCAGTCATGACCACGGGTAAGGGCGGCGTAAAATTCAGCACCTCGGCGCTATAGGGCGCGTGATCGGCAAAAGCATGGGCAATTGGCCGCCAGTGTAGCGTTTCAAGGGTAGTGAAGAAACGCTGCGGGTTGCCGATCCCGGCTACCGCATGCAGCACTTGTTCAGCAGGAAAATAGTCCAGCGCCTGACGTTCACCGCTGATCAGATTGACCAGTGCAGTGGGCTGCAACCTGAAGGCATAACCGCCGCCGGGGTCGCTGGAAGCGCCGTTGTACAACACCGCGTCCACATCCTGCAGACGCTCGACCGGTTCACGCAGCGGCCCCGCAGGCAGGCAGCGGCCGTTACCCAGGCCCCTGGCATTGTCGATCAAAACCAATTCCAGATCGCGCGCCAGACGGTAATGCTGCAAACCGTCATCGGACAGAATCAGGTCCAACTGCTCGCTGGCCAGCAAGGCCTTGACCGCACGGCTGCGATCCGGATCGATCATTAGAGGTACGCCGGTGCGCTGCACGATCAGTAAAGGCTCATCACCTGCCTGCGCGGCACTTTGTTCAGCGCTCACGCGCCACGGAAACTGAGGTGGCGTAGCCCCATAACCGCGACTGACCACTCCGACCCGCAGCCCATGATGCTGGCAATGTTCGATCAGCCAGAGGATCAAAGGCGTTTTTCCGGTGCCGCCCACAGTGATATTGCCCACAACGATCAGCGGAACGGGAGGACGATAGATTTCGCCCTCTCCTGCCACAAAACGCGCTCTCTTGCGCTCAACCACGCGACGGTAAAGACATTCCAGCGGGCGCAGCAGGGTCAGCAGCGGATGCCCGGCATACCAGGCGCGCAACAAACGATCGGACATGGCCATCAGGGAGTCGCCTGCGCCTCGACAGTGGTCATGCGCAAATGACTGAAGCCGAGTTTACCGGCCGCATCCATTGCAGTGATGACCGCCTGGTGTTGAGTTTTGCCATCGGCACTGATCGACAGTGGCAATTGGGTATCGCCGCCGGACTCTTTCTGCAGAGCCTCCATCAGGCTCGCCAGATCATTTTTCGGCAACAACTGGTCGTTCACCGAAAAAACACCGTCCGCGCTGATGGCGATGTCCAGATGCTTGGTGCTTTGGTCCTCGCTGGGCGAGCCGCTGACGGCCTCCGGCAGATCGACGCGCAGCTGGGTTTCGCGGGTAAACGTAGTAGTCACGACAAAAAACAGAAGCAGGATAAACACAACGTCAATCAATGACGCGAGGTTGATATCAACCGTTTCCCGTGGCTTGCGGCGAAATTTCACGCTTTGCTCCCGACCACATCGACTTCACGGTCGCCTTGTATCACCTCAACCAGCTTGATCGCCTCTTGTTCCATCCCGACCACCAGCTCGTCGACACGGCGTTGCAGGAAGCGATGGAAGAAGACTGCAGGGATACCCACCATCAGACCGGCGGCAGTGGTGATCAACGCCTTGGAAATACCGCCCGCCAGCACGGCAGCATTGGTGGTCATGCCCGACCCCATGAACGAGCTGAAAATATCGATCATGCCCAGTACGGTGCCCAGCAAGCCCAGCAGCGGCGCCATTGCAGCAATCGTACCCAGCGCATTGAGATAACGCTCAAGTTCGTGGATCACCCGGGCAGCGGCCTCTTCGATACACTCTTTCATGATCTCGCGACCATGTTTTGAGTTGGCCAGACCCGCTGCCAAAATCTCACCCAGCGGCGAGTCGGCGCGCAGTAATTTGAGTTTTTCCTTGTCCATCTGCTTGTCTTTGATCCAGACCCAGACCTGTCCGAGCAGATGTTCCGGGGTTACGCGACTGGCACGCAGGGTCCACAGACGCTCAACAATAATGCCCAGCGCGGCAACAGAGCTCAGAATGATCGGCAGCATCATCCAGCCACCTGATTTGACCAGTTCCCACACAGTGACAATCCCCTCGAAAAAGTGCGCCACTCTACCACAGGATTGCCCTGAACCTTAGGGGCCGACGTGCGGGAGCGGGCACGCTCCTCAAGGTATCAACACCGCGCACCAGACAAATCGCGCCGCCTGAATCGCCAGCAAGCCACCCCCAGACACGTATCATCCATCGCGCCAGAACCGGCGTTGGCCGGCCATGCTCTGAACCTTGCCGGACGCCCCCAAACGAAACCACACAGCTCCTTGCTCGGCGCTGTCCCATACCTGCACCCCCAACGCTTGATAACGGGACATCACTTGCGGATGCGGGTGACCAAAATTGTTACCGTGCCCCCGGGAAACCAGCACCCTTTCAGGCACCAGCGCCTGGAGAAAAGCCATTGACGACGAGGTCTTGCTGCCGTGGTGGGGAGATTGCAACCAGCGGGTCGGCACGGCCAGCGGACTGCGCAGCAACGCTCGCTCTGCATGGGCGTCAATATCCCCCGTCAGCAGTAACCGTTCGTCGCGTGCTTGCACCTGCAGGACACAAGACTTCTGATTGCTATCGCTCGCGCCTGGCCACTGCCAGAGTGAAAACCTCACGCCGTCCCACACCCAGCTCTCCCCGTTGGCACACGGCTGCGCCCGCAACTGCTTTGGCAACCCCGACACATCACCACCGAGCACCCGTGCCACGTGCATCGATCGCTGAACCGCCAGCGCTCCTCCCGCATGATCTGAATCAGCATGGCTCAGCAGCATCACATCCAGCTCGCCCACCCCCAACGAACGCAACACCGGCACCACCACCCGCTCTCCCTGGTCAAAATCTCGGACTTTGGGGCCTGCGTCATACAAAAGGGTGTGATTACGGGTCCGCAAGACAATTGCCAGCCCCTGCCCGACATCCAGCTGCAAGACCTCGACCTCACCGTGAGGGATGTGCTCGCGAGGCGTAAAAACGGCCAACAGCACCAGCGGCCACCCCAACGGCCTGAGGGCTACCCCGGCCGGGAGCAACAGGATCAGCGCCCCCAGAGCACTCAACAGCCAAATGTAGATCGGCACGACTGCGGGCAACCAGGGCGTGACAACATCAGCCAGCAGGGCCAACCCGTTGATCAACAAGTCGAGCAAGCCACCCGACAACCACAACAGGCTTTCACCAAGCCAGGGCACCGGCAGCATCAACGTTCCCAGCAATGCCGTCGGCAGCACCAAAAGGCTGATCCAGGGCACGGCAATCAAATTGGCCAGCGGGCCGGTCAGGCTGATGGGCAGACCGAGAATCCACAGCATCGGAAACAAGCCCAGGGCTATCAGTCCATGGGGGCGCAGCCAGACACCCCTCCAATCCCAAGCCCCCAGCCGCCCGCTGAAGGTATAAAATCAGCACCGCCACAGCACTGAATGACAACCAGAACCCCGGCATCAAACTCGCCAGTGGCTCCACAATCAGCACCGCATTGAGCGCCAGCAAAAATGGCAGCCACACGCCCAGATGACGAAACCGCAAACGCCAGATCAACACCAGCCCCAGCATCACGCACGCGCGCTGCACCGGCACTTCAAAGCCGGCGAGCATGCCGTAACCCGCAGCCCCCGCAAACGCCAGGCCACAGGCCCAGGGCAGCCACGGCAAATAGCCCGGCCACAGGCCATAACGCGCCAGCAACGCGACCAGCCCGTAGATCAATCCGGCAAACAACCCTATGTGCTGGCCCGAAATAACCAGCAGGTGTACGGTTCCAGTTGCTTGTAGCAGCGTCCAGTCATCACGGTTCAAGCCCGAACCGTCGCCCATGACCAGCGCTGCCAGCCACGCCTCCCGACCATTGCCATCGATGCGCAACAAACGCTGACGCAAACCATCACGCCAGGCATGGCTGGCCGCAGCCAGTAACTGACCCTCCTTGACCACGCCCGTAGCGCCAATGCGTTGCGCCAGCAGCCAGGCCTGATAGTCAAACGACTGAGGGTTGAGCAACCCCTTGGGACGTTTGAGCGTGACCGCCAGTCGCCAATGTTCGCCACTGTTGACGGGCAATCCGCCATACCAGCTCAACCTGATGGTGGCAGGCAACGCGCCGTGGCGCGAGCGGGCACCCTGCAACTCAAACCGCACGGAAGTTTCCGTCTGCTGCGGCAATCCGATGACCCGCCCTTCGACCCAAAGCGTCCGGCCGTCGAGTACGACTGGCAGGCGATCATCAAGCGCCCTTTGCCCCTGTGCACACGCCCAAGTCAACCCAAGCACAAAAAGACCCACCGGCCAGAGACGCATAGCCAAAATCAATAGCGCCGCCATTAACATCACCAGCAACCACCCCGGTGACGGCAGCGCGGGTAAAAACCGCAGTGCCATCAGGCCCGTCGCCAACGCAAACATCCCTGTGTACATGCCTATACTCAACTTATCCCTTTGACTCGGATTAGTTGTTATCAGGGACCCTCGCTTAAGAAATTGTCACAAAGTCTGAATAGGCATCCTGTCGAATTTGGTCATACTGCGCCCTTGACCTAGGGAGAGGCCCATGCCACGGCGTTTAATCAAACGTTTCATGCCAGATCCGGCCCTGATCAGGGAACACAAGTCCTTACGATTTTTGGGCACCTTGCTGCATGACCCAAACCTCTGGCACCTCAATCGTCACTCCGTGGCCCGGGCAATGGCTGTGGGTATTTTTGCAGCCTTTATCCCCATGCCGTTTCAGATGCTGCTCGCGGCCTTTCTGGCCGTAAACGTGCGCGCCAACATGCCGATCTCAGTGGGCCTGGTATGGCTGACCAATCCGATCACCATGCCGCCGGTGTTTTATTGCACCTACAAGATTGGCGCCTGGCTGATGAATGTCCCTGCGCGCACCCTGCCCGATGAGCTGACCTGGGAATGGATCAGCGGCCAGCTTTCAACCGTGTGGCAACCATTCCTATTGGGCTCAGTCGTGTGCGGAGTGGTACTTGGAGCACTGGCCTACTGCCTGACCATGCTTTATTGGCGCTGGTGGGTCAGCCGTAAATGGAAGGGACGGAAAAACAAGCACCCATAGAAAAGGCCCCGAAAGGGGCCTTTTCATGTGTATTTAACGACAACTACTGACACACCACACCCGCGGATCAGCAGCTTTGCGCTGCTGAATAATTCTGGGTAGCGCATCCAGACAGTTGAACCATCACTTCAGCGTCACCTTCATTGCCTCTGCCGTTCGCCGACTCAGCACCCTGAACAACTGAAAATTCCCTCCTGTTTTAGGAAGCGTCTTACATCAATCGGTTTGGCGCCCTGCTAGCTTGCACCGCAGTTTTCGAGCTTGCTCAGGCTCAGGTATCGCAACGCCCCTTTATCCCCTGCTTAAGGACAAGCGTATGTTCGCGTCGGCCAATGCTGCGCATTTCACGTTAGTGATCCCCCATGTTCGCAACGACTTCAAGGTGCTGGCCTTTAAGGGCACCGAAGCCATCAGCAGCCTGTATGCGATCCAGGTTGAACTCGTCAGTGAGTTCGCTGATTTCGATCTGGAGAGCCTGCTCAGTCAGCCGGCGTTTCTCCAGTTTGGTCTGAGGGGTGAAGGCATTCATGGCCATATCGAAGAGGTGTTCGTGGGCGAGGCCGGTAAACGTCTGACCCGCTATCAGTTGACCTTGGTGCCAGCGCTTTACTACTTGCAGTTCAGCCATAACCAACGAATTTTTCAGCACCTGACAGTGCCGCAGATCGTTGCTCAGGTCCTTAAAGGCCATGGCATCCAGGCCGATGCGTACACCTTCCACGTCAACACCAGCCCGGAACGCGAATACTGCACTCAATATGGGGAAAACGACTTCGAGTTCATCCAGAGGTTGTGCAGTGAGGACGGGATTTCGTGGCACCACCAACACAGCCAAGATGGCCACCTGCTCGTATTCACCGACGATCAGACCTATTTCCCAAAGTTGGGGGGCACGCCCTATCTGCAAGGCTCTGGCCTGGCCGCGGATCACCCGGTCGTCAGCCAGTTCTCCATGCGTTTCAGCACCCGAACCAGCACCACCACGCGCCGGGGCTATGACTTAAAACGCCCAAGCCTGTTGCTGGAAAGCCACTTCACTGCCGAGTTCAGTCCTGCGCTCGAAGACTACCGTTACCCGGCGTTGATCGAAAATGAAAAGCTCGGCAAACAGATTGCCCAGCAGGCCTTGGAGCGGCACCGCACCGACTACCAGTTGGCCGAGGGCAAAAGCGACCAGCCGACTCTGCGCAGCGGTCACTTCTTCGACCTGACCGAACACCCCCGCACAGCGTGCAACGACTTGTGGCTGTTGCTCAGCGTGACGCACACAGGCAAGCAGCCTCAGGCGCTAGAAGAAACGATCACCCACGACGTTAACCCCGAAGACGGCTTCACCCAGGGTTACCGCAACACCTTCAGTGCGATTCCTTGGGACGTGTTCTACCGCCCCCCCTTGGTCATGCGCCAATCAGTATTGGTCAGTCAGACGGCCAGAGTCACCGGCCCTGTAGGGGAAGAGATTTTTTGCGATGAATACGGCCGGGTCAAGGTCGAATTCCACTGGGATCGCGCTGAGCTGGGCAGCGACAAGAGCAGTTGCTGGCTACGGGTGTCATCCAGCTGGGCGGGGGAAGGTTTCGGTGCGGTGACCATCCCGCGTATCGGCATGGAAGTGGTGGTGACCTATTTGGAGGGCAACCCCGACCTCCCGCTGATTACGGGTTGCGTACCCAACAAGATCACGCCGGTGCCATACCCCTTGCCCGCGAACAAAACCAAAACAGCCCTGCGCAGCCACAGCTCGCCCGCGAGTGGCGGCTACAACGAGCTGTCGATTGAAGACCGGGCCGGGCAGGAACTGATCTACCTGCGTGCGCAGCGCGACATGGAGCAGGTGATCCTCAACGACATCGACACTAAAGTCGGTAATGACCGCCGCGAACAGGTCACCCGAGACAGCCACAGCCTGATCAGCAACGACCGTTTTGAACAAGTCGACAACAACAGCTCCAGCCTGATCAAGGGTGACGAACTGCACACCACCCAAGGCCTGCGTAACACGGTGATCGGTGGCAACGAACTGATCAGCATCACCGGTAACAGCAGCACGACGGCCGACGGCACGCTGGTGATTCAGGCGGGGGCACACGCCCATGTCACCGCCGCCGATGTGGTGATCAATGCCGGCATGAGCCTGACGCTCCAGGCCGGTGGTCAACACATTCTCATTACCGCAGGCGGCATTTTCAGCAGCGTGGACATTGTTCAGGGAGGTGCGCCGGTGGCGGGTGTTCCTTCGCTGCAAGCCGCGCAGGCGCTGGTCAACGCACCGCAATCGATTATCGCGAGTCCGCTGTCCATCTTGGCCGCCGTCAAACAGAAAGCAGCGGACAAATGCCCACTGTGCGAGGCCTGTCGTGATGGACTATGCAGCACTGGAGAACGTGCATGATTACCCTTGAGCAATGGTTGCAAGAGCAAACCCGGCAGGGACGACACCTTTACCTGGTACTGGATTCAGATGGCCAACTTGACGAGCGCAATGGGTTGGTCAGTGAACTGGGCGTCGATCACTACCGCAATCTGTACAGGGGAACACCTGCTGATTCATTGGCCAACGTTGCCCCCTACCTCTTCAGGTTGGACGCGGTTGAGCATCCGGCCCTTCAGGCCCTGCTCAAGACACCGGACCGTCACTGGGGCTGGCTTGCCAGCGCCGCAAGCGCTGACCTCGATGCGTTGACCGCCCATTGGCAGAACCGTCTGGTGACCGGTGAGCGGCCGAACCAAGCGCTTTATCGCTTTCACGATAACCGCGTACTGGGGCGTGCACTGGCCTACCTGCAACCCGAGCAACGTGCAGAGTACCTCGGCCTCATGACCAGCGTGTGTTACTGGCAGGCTGAGCAGTGGACTGTTACCGACAACCCTGATCCCGGTGCTCATCCCCTGCCCACAGACCCCGCCTGGTGCCATACCCCTACACCGGAAGAAATCTTCAAGGGCATACAGTTCGACAATACGCGCCGTTACCTGGTCCGCGAGTACCTCGACACGCTGCTCGATCTGGCCCGAGAACAAGACATTGATAGCTGGCTACGGGGTCAACTCGACCTGGCGCACACCTGGGGCTGGCAGGAACCCGACAGCATTCATTTTTTGTTGACGCAAAGCTTGCAGGCGCCGGATTACACCCCACCCAAAAACTGGCTACCCCGGCCAAACGAAACCCCGGCGATGCACTTTGACCGGGTTTATCAGGAGACGCTGTATTGGCAGGGGAATGCCCCCGTATGAAATGCGTCATTCAGAGTTTAATTCTTGGCAGTTGCCTGGCCTTGACCGTCGGCTGCTCAGCCAGAGGAAAGTCCGACACTTTTACCCTTACTGCCGACATGCCTCCGGGCTTTGCCTATGTCGCGAAAGTGACCTACGTGCCAGTCCCCGGTCAATCTTGCAACCTGGGCAGGTATAACAATGTGAAACAGCAGTTCAACCGCGAATGGTGGGCTGAATACAAGGCCACTGTAGAGATTGAAATACACCGCGCCCGCAAAGGCTGCGAGTTGGTGCTGAATGGCATAGACCTTGAGATCAATGGGGTATACGGCAAAGACTTTGGTGACTCCGGCGGTGATTCCGGGTTTATCGCGGTGCGCGATTATCTCGACGCTCGCGACAAGGGCACTTTCAATGCGGCTGGCGAAAGCCAGTTTTCCGGGCAATGTCAGTGGTTATTTCGGACCTCGGGTAAAACTCGAATTCTAAGAAAAATCCTCGACTGCAAAAACACCGATGCTCAAGGCAATGTCACCAAAGGTCGTCCGTTTGCCGCGTACACCCTCGATCAGTTGCCGGGCAAAACCGTAAAACTGGAGATCAAGCTGGCTGATGAGGAAGAACCCTACATGGGCGATACCTGGGTCAAGGTACCCGGTGGCTGGAAACGTTGTATGGGCGAAAATTTTGAAGACCAATATGCCTTTTGCTATGGCAACTACAAAGACTTCAGCACCTTCAAAATGCCTGATGGCAGTAGCTGCACCATTTATCCCGGCTGCACCGAAAACAAGGAGGTGACCCCATGAGCCTTGCTTCCCTGAAAGACAGTGTTAAAGCGTCCTTTGATAGCCGTATCCATACCTGCCCCCGTATAAAACGCGTCATTCAGAGTTTAATTCTTGGCAGTTGCCTGGCCTTGACCGTCGGCTGCTCAGCCAGAGGAAAGTCCGACACTTTTACCCTTACTGCCGACATGCCTCCGGGCTTTGCCTATGTCGCGAAAGTGACCTACGTGCCCGTCCCCGGTCAATCTTGCAACCTGGGCAGGTATAACAATGTGAAACAGCAGTTCAACCGCGAATGGTGGGCTGAATACAAGGCCACTGTAGAGATTGAAATACACCGCGCCCGCAAAGGCTGCGAGTTGGTGCTGAATGGCATAGACCTTGAGATCAATGGGGTATACGGCAAAGACTTTGGTGACTCAGGCGGTGATTCCGGGTTTATCGCGGTGCGCGATTATCTCGACGCTCGCGACAAGGGCACCTTCAATGCGGCTGGTGAAAGCCAGTTTTCGGGGCAGTGTCAGTGGTTATTTCGCACGATTGGCCCCAAGCGTTACATCACCAAAATACTTGACTGCAAAAACACCGATGCCCAGGGCAATGTCACCAAAGGTCGTCCGTTTGCCGCGTACACCCTCGATCAGTTGCCGGGCAAAACCGTAAAACTGAAGATCAAGCTGGCTGATGAGGAAGAACCCTACATGGGCGATACCTGGGTCAAGGTACCCGGTGGCTGGAAACGCTGTATGGGCAAAGGTTTTGAAGACCAGCACGCTTTCTGCTACGGCAACCACAAAGACTTCAGCACCTTCCGCATGCCGGATGGCCGCGACACCTGCACCATTTACCCCGGTTGTACTGAAAACAAGGAGATTGCCCCATGAGCCTTGCACTGCCAGAACGTGACAGGTCATCCATGGATGGCACCATTCACGCTTGCCCTTTACGGGAGCACTCGACCAGTTTTCAGTTAGTGGACGAGTTCGGCGATGGACAACCTTATGCCGGGCTGGCCTATCAAATCATCGACCACGAAGACATTATTTACACCGGCAAGCTGGATGCGACAGGCTCCGGCAAGGTGGAAAACCACTACTGCGGCCCTGTGGAGCTTCGACTGAATCAGACATACCAAGGTCGTGAAGACGACTACAACGAACTAATAGTCCGGAAAAACTACCCCCTACCCATCACCGAACTACAGGTACGAGCCGAAAAAACTCGCTTCTCCAATAAGTCCGGTCTTCGCACTCAATCCAATCCTGCACAAGACAGGACCAATGCAGGTGCCTTTTATCAGGTAGAGGTACGAGAACTCGTGGAACACGGCGCACACCTGCCGCCGTTGGCCGCACGCCATTCCCCTCCCAACTTCCATGTCTTTAAGCTGTTTCGACCGCTACCTGTCAAAGGGAGTGCTGGCTACAAGCCTGAGCTAACAAAACGTTTCGGCGTTGCGCTGATGCCGAACCGGCACACCGTGCTGGAGGTGCGCCCTCTGCGCGCCCTGCGCCCCATGCTGTCACCCAGCAACGATTTCTGCGCGCTCAACCTCTACCAACTGGCACTGATGTCAACCCTGAGTTACAGCGACTTCGCCCAGCAGCCCAACGATCATCCGGTAGAAACCGACACAGTGAGCTTTCCGCTACAGCCGAGCATCGGCAATTGGTTTGCTGACGCATTAGCAAAATTTGACGAGCTTTGGCAGGTGGATGCGGCGCAGGCCGGGGGAAAGGCGTATTACCCGCTGTATGAGGAGGTGCCGTACTCCAGACGCCTGGAGGTGGTGCCCTTCGACCCGGAACTCTACCCGCAGGTTAATAGCCCAAGCCTGGGGGAAAAGCAGGAAAATCCGGCGACTATTCACTGGCTTGATGATCGTGCAGAAGACGGTGGCACCGATACCCAAGCTTTCATCACTCACCATGATGCGCTGATTCTTCTCTCGATCCGGGGCACGGCCAGTGTGGCTGATGCCTTGCGCGACATGGATGCGACTCAGGTGCCCTTTGGCGATTCGCCTGGCAAGGTGCACAACGGATTTTATGGTGCGGCCAAGGTGGCCTACCTTTTTGTTACCCGTTACCTGAACAAGTTTTACAGCGGACAAAAGCTGGTTATCACCGGGCACAGCCTGGGCGGGGCGATTGCCTTGATCGTGTCTGAAATGCTACGACGTGATAAACGGTATACAGCAGACATCGTGCTTTACACCTACGGTGCCCCCCGGGCCGGTGACAAGGTCTTCGTTGAGGGCGCAAAACCGCTGGTTCACCACCGCATAGTCAACCACAACGACCCGGTGCCAAGCGTTCCATCGACATGGATGAATACGTCCACCCAGCGGGAGTACATGGCACAGGGTGTCGTTACCGTGGTGAATCCGGCTATCGGGGTGGCATCGCTGGTACTGGGCATGGTCAACATGACCGGTGAGCCCTACGCCCACCACGGCACACTGCGACACTTCATGCCGGTCTACTTTAACGCGGGCATCATGTCCTCGATCCTCTGGAAGCCAGGGTGCAGCACCATCAACGACCACGGTTGTGCCGTAGCGCTGAAGGCAACCGACGGCCTGCCCGCCCGCGGCCCATTCTTGCGGCAGGTGATTGATAATGCCCACCACAAAATGGTCGTCAGCTACATTCCAAACTGTTGGGCCAGCCTGCGCCGCTGGCAGGCTGCTCAGGAGTCCAATCGCTCATTGGTGACTATTGATGAGTTTGAGCAAGTGGATGAGGCATTAACGAATGCCAAGCGGCAAATACTCACCCTGGAGAGCCGTCTGGCGGCGAGCCCCGACAGATATGTCAGTCATCAAGCCGCGGCGATGGCCGCTCTTCAACAAGAGTTCACCAACATAGAAATCACGCGCACGCGGCTGAGCGAGTTACGGGCAAACCGTATCAGTGAGGCCGATGTGTATGGCTTGTTCGCGGGACTACCCGAACTGGCAGAGGACGATTTGCCTCGCTGGAAAGCTCATGCAGAGAACCGTAAGGAGGAACAACTGGCAATGGCTCCGCCAGCAGCCGACGATGATGATGAGCGGGCGATAGCAGCCATTACCGGAGTCCGCATTCCGGGAACACCCTTCAATTTTGATATTGATTCGTTTAGCTAGCCCGTTTGGGATACGGCTCTAGCGCTGCGTGAACAGAACATGGCTTATCTTATTGATTAGCAAGACAAGTCATTACCCAAGACAACGGCATGTTCTCTACACGGCAGCGCAGCTCAAAGACATGGCGCTCCCAACTACTGACGCATACCCCGCCCGCTCACCAGCAGTTTCGCGCAGCCGAAGTACAGCACGATGGTTGCCACCACCATGAAGGTCAGCGCCACGCTGATCTTGATGTCCGACACTCCAAGAATCCCGTAGCGGAATGCGTTGACCATATGCAGCACTGGGTTGGCCAGCGACACGCTCTGCCAGAACGGCGGCAGCAGTGTGATCGAGTAAAACACCCCGCCCAGGTACGTCAGCGGCGTCAGCACGAAGGTCGGGATAATCGAAATATCGTCGAAGTTGCGCGCAAATACGGCGTTGATAAACCCCAGCAGCGAGAAGATCGTCGCCGTCAGCACCACGACCACAATGGTCAGGCCCAGATGGTGTACCTGCAGGTGGGTGAAGAACAGCGACAGCAGCGTCACGATCAAGCCCACGATCAACCCGCGCAAAATCCCGCCCACGGTAAAACCGATCAGAATGGTGTGGGGCGATACCGGCGACACCATCAGCTCTTCAATCGAGCGCTGAAACTTGGCACCAAAGAAGCTTGAGACCACGTTACCGTAGGAGTTGGTAATCACCGACATCATGATCAAGCCCGGCACGATGTACTCCATATAGGTGAAACCACCCATATCACCGATTTGTCGACCGATCAAGTTACCGAAAATCACGAAGTACAGCACCATGGTGATCGCAGGCGGCAGCAGTGTCTGCGGCCAGATGCGCATGAAGCGTCGAACTTCGCGGTAAACGATAGTATTCAACGCGACCAGGTTGGGACGCAGCTCCGAGCTCATACCGCCACCTTTGCCAGGTTTTTTTCGACCAACGACACGAACAACTCCTCAAGGCGATTGGTTTTATTGCGCAAGCTCACCACTTCGATGCTTTGCGCAGCCAACTGAGTGAACAGACCGGTAATACCCACGGCTTTGTCGACCTGTACTTCCAGCGTACTGGCGTCGAGCAATTGACTCGGATAACCGATCAGCTGCGGGGCCGCCTGCAATGGATGCTTCAAATCGAGCAAAAAGGTCTCGACATGCAACTGCCCCAGCAACTGGCGCATGCTGGTGTTTTCAACAATAGTGCCGTGGTCGATGATCCCGATGTTGCGGCACAACTGCTCAGCCTCCTCCAGATAGTGAGTGGTGAGGATGATAGTCGTGCCTTGCTCGTTCAGCTCGGTGAGAAAACTCCACATCGAGCGACGCAGCTCGATATCCACACCCGCAGTGGGCTCATCGAGAATCAACAGACGCGGCTCGTGCACCAAGGCCCGGGCAATCATCAAGCGGCGTTTCATGCCACCGGACAACGAGCGCGAAGGCGTGTCGCGTTTATCCCAAAGCCCCAACTGCGTCAGGTACTTTTCAGCACGCTCCTTGGCGATTTTGGCTGGGATGCCGTAGTAACCCGCCTGGGTCACGACGATGTCGAAGGTCTTTTCAAACTGGTTGAAATTGAACTCCTGCGGCACCACGCCAATCGAGCGCTTAAGGGCTGCCGGATTGCGATCGAGGTCATGGCCAAAGATATTCACCGTACCGCTGGTTTTATTTACCAGGGTCGAGAGAATGCCGATGGTCGTGGATTTGCCGGCGCCGTTAGGGCCCAGCAAGGCAAAAAAGTCACCTTCAGCAACATCCAGATCGATACCACTCAGGGCCTGGAAACCGTTGCCGTAGGTTTTGGTTAGCTGCCGTATGGACAGAGCGGAACTCATATCGGATTACGCACCAAGATGGGGAAATGGGGAGGTATAAGTAAGGGCGAACTACCTGTAGGGCAAGTCCGACAAGGCCGTATGGTGCTTGGCCTCGCCGCACAAGTACAGTCGCCCGTATTAATAGTGGCTATTAAGTCAACGCGGTCATCACTGCATTTCGGTAAGCCGGACGCTGCTTCAAGCGCTCATACCAGGCACTCAAATGCGGCAGGGACGCACGTTCGATGGGCATTTCAAACCAGGCATAGATAAAGGATCCCAGCGGGATATCGCCCATGCCGATCTCATCACCCGACAGGTAGGGTTTTTCAGCCAGCGCCTGATCCACAACAGCCAGCAATTGATCGCAGGCTTTGATGGCGGCGTTGATTTTCACCCAGTCCTGCTCCTCGGCAGGCGTGCGCAGAACACCCCAGAACACTGCACGAAACTCAACCGCAAATGAGGTACTGGTCCAGTCCATCCATTTATCAGCCTGCGCACGCACTCGGGCATCGGTTGGATACCAGGACGTGTCCGAACCATATCTGGCTGTGAGGTAACGCACGATGGCGTTTGATTCCCACAGCACAAAGCCGTCATCCTCCTCGATCATGGGAACCCGACCATTGGGATTCAACGACCGGTACTCAGGACTGTCGACCACTCCAAATGCACCGCCCGCCTCTACCCGGCTATACGGCAACGCCAATTCTTCGACACACCACAACGCCTTGCGCACGTTTGACGAATTCTTGCGACCCCACACTTTCAGCATGATCTGGCTCCTGATTGATAGACGCCGACGGAGTCTACGCCGGGATGTCGAACTCTGCCTCCAGCGCAAGGTCACTATCCTTACAACCTTGATCGGAAGTTGCGACTAAGCTCACAAGAGTTATCGCCCCTGGTTTCATGGAGGATTAAATATGCTGTTGTTGTGGATACTGGTTCTGATTGTTGGCATCGCCTATATGGCCCATCGCCGCATCGCTCCGCTGACGACTCTGGCTGTTGTCGCGGTTTATCTGTTGGCAATGGGTGTCATCGGCCATGTGCCGGGCTGGTTGCTGACAATCCTTTGGCTACTGCTGGCAGCGCCCGCCGCTCTGCTGCTGTTGCCAGACCTTCGGCGCAAAATATTTACCGCACCGTTGTTCAAGTGGTTTCAAAAGACCCTGCCACCCATGTCGCAAACCGAGCGCGATGCCATCGACGCCGGCACCGTATGGTGGGATGGTCAATTGTTCAGCGGCCGCCCCGACTGGAACCAGCTTCTGGCTTACCCCAAGGTCAAGCTCACAGAAGAAGAACAGGCGTTTATTGATGGCCCCACTGAAGAACTGTGCGCGATGGTCAGCGACTGGGAAATCGGGCAGGCCATGGATTTGCCGCCACAGGCCTGGGCGCATATCAAGGAACACGGCTTCTTCGCCCTGATCATCCCGAAAGCCTACGGTGGCAAAGGTTTCTCGGCCTACGCCCACTCCCAGGTAGCAATGAAGCTGGCCACCCGCAGTGGCGATCTGGCCTCCACCGTAATGGTGCCCAACTCCCTCGGCCCCGCCGAGTTGCTGCTGCATTACGGCACCGATGAGCAGCGCGACCACTACCTGCCACGCCTGGCCCGTGGCGATGACATCCCCTGCTTTGCCCTGACCGGCCCGCTGGCCGGCTCCGATGCCGGCGCAATGCCCGACACCGGGATCATTTGCAAAGGCCAATGGCAAGGCGAAGAAGTGATCGGCCTGCGTCTGAACTGGGAGAAGCGCTACATCACTCTGGGCCCTGTCGCCACCCTGCTTGGCCTGGCCTTCAAGGCCCACGACCCGGACCATCTGCTGGGCGACAAGGAAGACCTTGGCATCAGCCTTGCGCTGATCCCCACTGACACCCCCGGGGTTGAGATCGGCCGCCGCCATCTGCCTTTGGGCGCAGCCTTCATGAACGGTCCAAACTCAGGCAAAGACGTATTTATCCCCCTGGATTACCTGATCGGTGGCCAGGAAATGCTCGGTAAGGGCTGGATGATGCTGATGAACTGCCTGTCGGTCGGGCGTTCGATATCGTTACCGGCTGTCGGCACCGGCGCAGCCAAGTTCACCAGTCTGGTGACCGGGCAGTACGCCCAGGTGCGTGAGCAGTTCAATGTGCCGCTGGCCGCCTTCGAGGGTATCCAGGAAGCCCTGGCACGAATTGGCGGCAACGCCTGGCTGATGGACAGCGCGCGCATGCTCACCGCCAACGCAGTGGACCTGGGCGAGAAACCTTCGGTACTGTCGGCGATTCTCAAGTACCACCTCACCGAACGCGGCCGCGAATGCATCAGCCACGCCATGGACGTCCACGGCGGCAAGGGCATCATCATGGGGCCCAACAACTATCTGGGCCGCAACTGGCAAGGCGCGCCGATTTTCATCACCGTGGAAGGCGCAAACATCCTGTCACGCAACCTGATGATCTTTGGTCAGGGCGCCATTCGCTGCCATCCCTTCGTACTCAAGGAGATGGCCCTGGCCGGGCGTGAAGACAAGGATCAGGCACTGCTTGAGTTTGACGACCTGCTGCTTAAGCATATCGGTTTTGCGATCAGCAACATGGCCAGCACTTTTGTGCTGAACCTGGGCCTTGGTCGATTTGAACATGCACCGGGCAACGCCCTGAGCCAAGGTTATTTCCGGGCACTGAACCGCCAGGCAGCAGCCTTTGCACTATTGGCCGACCTGAGCATGATGCTGCTGGGGGGCGAGCTCAAACGTCGCGAGCGTTTGTCCGCGCGTCTGGGTGACGTGTTGAGCCACATGTACCTGGCCAGCGCCGCGCTCAAGCGTTACCACGATCTGGACTCGCCGGAGTACCTCAACCCGTTGTTCAAATGGGCCATGGAAGAAAGCCTAGGGCACGCCGAGCGCGCACTGGATGAACTGCTGAAAAACTTCCCGAGCCGCATACTGGGCTGCCTGCTGCGCGGCGTGGTGTTCCCGTTTGGTCGACGCCACACCGGGCCATCAGATGAGCTGGATGCCGAAGTTGCCGAAGTACTGGGTCGTGGCAAGGGTGATCCGACGCTTGAGGCGGTGCTCTCGGGCTGTTATCGCCCACAATCGCCAGACGACGCGGTGGGCGCCTTGCAACATGCCTGCGACCTGCTGAATGAGGCGCGCCCGCTGCACAAAAAATTGCATCAAGCCCTTAAAAGCGGTCAGGTAAAACCGGAGGCGGGAGAACCGTCCATCGATGCAGCACTGCAAGCCGGCGTACTGCAACCGGCCGAGGCACACACGCTACGCACCGCTGAAGCGGCGCGGCGCAAGGTGATTGATGTGGATGACTTCTCCAAGGAAGAACTCACCCACAGTGAAGGAAAGATTCGATAACGGGACAGCGGGCGCCGGGGGCTTTATACTCTCGCGCCCGTTTTGCTCTAGAGGACACCCGCAATGGCCACCAATGATCTGAACCACAACCTTGTCTTGCTCGACATTCTGCGCAGCATCCTGGTTGCTGTCGGTGACGCTGAGCAGATCCCTGAGGAAAGCCACGCTCTGTTTCTGGAACGCTTTGACGACATGCGCAGTTCGCTGCCGGTTGACCCGATCAATAGCCAATATCTGGGCCAGGACATCATGTGCCAGGTCATCGAGCGCTATCCACAGATCGCTCACCTGGTCCCGCGTGATCTGCTCTGGTACTTCGGTGGTGCCTGCTTCAACTTCCTGTCGGATGAAGAACTGGACATGTATGAAGCACTGGAAGAGCGTCGTCACGAAGCAGAACAGAACGACGAGCCGTTCGACTGGAATCAGGAAAAACAACTGATGGCGATGCCTGTGTCAGACGACAGCACACAGCACTGATCGCTTCGCAAACTATTCAAGGCCCGCCCGGTTTACCGCGCGGGCTTTTTTATGAAGGACGAAAATCCTGTGTCCGCCCCATTTCAAGGGTGGGTTCCTGCGCCAGTTGCTCAACCAAATAGTCGATGAACACCCGCATTTTGGGGGGCAAATAACGCGATGGTGCATGCAGCAGCCATGCACCTCCATGGTAGGAAGCAATAAAACTCCACTTAGGCAACACTTGAACGATCAGCCCTTGATCCAGTGCCTGACGCGCAGTGAAGTACGGCAGGCTGCCAATTCCGAGATGCTGTAACACGGCATCCAGCCGCACCCCGGTGTGATTGGCCGCGTAGCGCCCGCGCACGCCAACGGTTACCGACCTGGCGCTCTGCTTGAATTTCCACCGTGCATCCGCTGGTGTTTCTCCCAGATAAATACAGCTATGCCCACGTAAATCCTCGGGCTCGGTGGGCGTGCCGTGCTCCGCCAAATAAGCAGGCGTGGCGCATAACACATGCTCGATCGGGAATAATTGACGCCCCACAAGCCCCGGAGGCGGCTGGTCGGTGATACGAATGCTCAGGTCAACGTTGTCATCGATCAGGTCGACATAACGGTCTTCCAGAATCAATTGCACATCAACGTGTGGGTAGCGCCGTAAAAACTCGGGCATGTGCGGGTGAATCACATAACGCCCAACGGCCTTGGGCACGCTGATCCGGATCAAGCCCTCAGCGCTGCGGGTGAAGCGCCCGCTAAGGTCCATGACGGATTGGGCAGCACCCGCCACCTCACAGCAGCGCTTGAAGACTTCTTCGCCATCATCGCTCAAGCGTAATTTGCGCGTGGTGCGCTGCAGTAAACGGATAGCCAGGGCTTTTTCCAGACGCGAAACGCTGCGACTGACCGCAGAAGGTGATGTACCGAGCTGCCGCGCCACTTCAGAGAAGCTCCCGGCCTCGACCACCTTCACGAACATCACCATTTCAGCCAACAACGATAACGGTAGATTTATGCTCACAGCGCACAGGTCCATTGAAATTCTGGTGGATTATCACGATCAACGCGCAACTCTATACTAAAAAAAGACACCGACCAGGACACCATAATGACCCAACGCCTCTTTTTTACCGATGACGCACTGACTGCAGACATTAACGTGATCAGTTGCACAGCCCACGAAGACGTATTTGCCGTGACCGTGGAGGCGACCCCTTTTCATCCGCAAGGCGGCGGGCAGCCGTGCGATCTGGGCCTGATCGGTGACAGTGAAGTGGTGAAGGTGCTGCAAGAACAAGACAACATTGTGCATTACGTCACGCAGGCCATTGCACCTGGCCCCGCACGCGCTCAGGTGGATGCAGCGCGACGACATCTCAACGCCCGACTGCACAGTGCCGGGCACTTGATTGGAGTCCTCGGCGAACAGGCTGGCTGGATGCCGACCAAGGCACATCACTGGCCGGGCGAATGCCGGGTCAGCTTCACCCCCGGCGAAGACGCTCAACCACTGGAAGCCCTAGCCATCCAGCTACAACTGGAGCGCTGGATCAGTGCCGACTTACCCCGCCAGCTTCATCTGGACTCCAGCCAACGCGCCGTCGGATTTGGCAATTTGCCGAGCTATCCGTGCGGTGGCACCCATGTTCGCTCCCTGAGCGAATTAGTGGCGGTCAACGTGCTTTCTGTCACCCTCAAAAAAGGTGTGCTGTCCGTGCGTTACGATCTGAATTGACCATGACATCGGCTCAAACAACCTAAATGCTGGTGCGACGCCGCTGGACGAACCGGTCCACGTAGTCATCCGCCGGGGACTGCAGGATTTCCCGGGGGGTGCCGACCTGAATCAAACGCCCGTCCTTGAGCACGGCGATGCGATTACCGATGCGTAACGCTTCGTCCAGGTCATGGGTGATAAACACGATGGTTTTTTGCAGCCTTCGTTGCAGCTCCAGCAACTGGTCCTGCATCTCGGCACGGATCAGCGGATCGAGGGCACTGAAGGCTTCGTCCATCAGAATGATATCGGTGTCGGTCGCCAACGCCCGGGCCAGCCCGACACGCTGGCGCATACCGCCCGACAGCTGATGAACAAAAGCGTGCTCATACCCCTCCAGCCCGACCGTGGAAATCCAGTGCTGCGCTCGCTCTTCCCATTGCGCCTTGCTGTCGCCCCGCACCTTCAAGCCATACGCGACGTTTTCAATCACGTTGCGATGGGGTAACAGGCCGAAATTTTGAAAAACCATGCTGATTTTGTGCCGCCGAAACTGGCGCAAGGCGGGCATGTCGTATTCAAGGATGTCTTCACCATCCACCAGAATCTGGCCGCTGGTAGGGTCGATTAAACGGTTCAGATGCCGCACCAGCGTGGACTTGCCCGAGCCGGACAACCCCATGATGACGAACACCTCTGCGGCGCGGATCGACAACGACAGATCGTTGATACCGATAACGCAGCCGGTTCTGGCCAGCACTTCGTCCTTGGTTCTGCCTTCACGAATCAGGGCCATCACTTCTTTTTCGCGGTTGCCAAACACCTTGAAGACGTTACGCACCTCGATCTTGTTGATCGCCATTTCATTCATTTCGGGCCTCCACGCCGAGGCCGGCCATACGCTTGAGTGATGCGGTCGATCACCACTGCCAGAATGACAATGGCCAGACCAGCCTCCAGGCCTTTGCCGACGTTGAGTGTTTGAATCCCCACCAGCACATCCTCGCCCAGACCCCGGGCACCGATCATTGAGGCAATCACGACCATCGACAATGCCATCATGGTGGTCTGGTTAATACCGGCCATGATGCTGGGCATGGCCAGTGGCAATTGCACGCCAAACAGCTGCTGCCAGGGGTTGGCGCCGAACGCGTTAATCGCCTCCATCACCTCACGGTCGACCTGACGCAAACCCAGGTCGGTCAGGCGGATCAGCGGCGGCACGGCATAAATTACCGTGGCAAAAATCGCCGGAACCTTGCCCAGGCCAAACAGCATCAGCACAGGAATCAGGTACACGAAACTGGGCATGGTCTGCATGATGTCCAGCAGTGGTATCAACACGGAACGCAGCCGGTTGCTGCGTGCGGCCAGAATCCCGAGGGGGATGCCCAGCAACACCGAAATCACCGTGGCCACCATCATCAGCGCCATGGTTTGCATCAGCTTGTCCCACAGGCCAACTGCACCTACCAAAAACAACAGGCCGATGATCAACAGAGTGCTGAGGATTTTGCGTGTGGCATGCCAGGCAATCACCCCAACGATGGCCAGCATCAGCCACCACGGGGTAATGCGCAGCAGGTTTTCGAGATGGATGATGGCCCACAGCAGCGTTTCGGAGATATGCCGGAACACATCGCCGTAATTGCTGACCAGTGCATCAACCCCGTCATTGACCCACCCTGCGATGGAAAACGTCAGATTGTCAGGAAACATGCAATGCTCGTGCTCCGCGGGTTATTGAGATTCAAGCGCTGCATCGACTTTTTCAGCCGCTTGCGGGGTCACCCAGGCGTGCCAGATCTGCGGCTGCTCGCGCAAAAAAGCTTCGGCTGCCTTGCGCGGCTCGGTGCGCTTTTCGCTCATTTGGGCAAGGGTGATGTTGAGTAAGTCGATAGGGAAATCGACCTTTTCATAGAACTCGACCAACTGCGGGTATTGGGCTTTGAAAGGTGCCGATACGCCAATGGACAGTTTCGCCGGTAATGAGCGCGTACCTTTGGGTTCGGGGTTGTTGGCATCAGCCAGGGTCTTCCAGGCCTCGGCGTCGAAAGGCGGCTCTTCGAGCTTGATCAGTTTGTAGCGCCCGATCAGCGGAGTCGGTGACCAGTAGTAGAACAACACCGGCTTGCCACGACGGATCGAGGAGCTGATCTCGGCATCCAGCGCCGCCCCTGAACCGGTGCGAAAGTTAACGAAGTCCTTATCCAGACCATAAGCCTTGAGCTTTTGGCTGTTGACGGTCTCGGAGGTCCAACCGCTGGGGCTATTAAGGAAGCGCCCACGAGCAGGGTCTTCCTGATCACGGAATACTTCTTTATAGCGGGCCAGATCGTTGACCGACTTCAAGTCCGGTGCCAATGCCTTGATGCCTTTTGCCGGATCGCCCTTGATTACATACTCCGGCACCCACCAGCCCTCGCTGGCGTTCTTGACGATGTCACCCAAACCGAAAACCTTGCCTTCGGCCTCAGCCTTGATCCACACGGGACTTCGCCCTGCCCACTCTTCGCCGATCACTTGAATGTCATTTTTGGCCAGCGCAGCTTCCAGGCTTACGGTGCTGCCGGGCAAGGTGTCGGTTGCAACGCCATAGCCTTTTTCGGTGATCAGACGCAGCACTTCAGTGATCAGGCTGCCGCTCTCCCAGGTGAGGTCGCCGAAGTGAACGGGGTTGCCCGCGTTATCTGCCAATACTGGCTGAGCGACAAGCCCAAATGCCAGCAGTGAACCACCAAGCCACTTTTTAAAGTTAGTCATACGGTTTCTCTGGTTATGGAGGGACGGCCGAGCACGCAACTTGCCAGTCGTCTTCTCTGCGAGAGCGCCTAAAGCCTTGGAAAATATGGGCTGCGATGTTTTCAGCGTAGCTGCTGAAATCGAGAGAGCGGTACAAACATTCGGACAGATGCCGATCGCACCATTGCTGCAGGTTTTTTGCGAGGGGTGAACGGAAAATCAAAACCCAAAAACGCAAAAAGCAGCCCTAAGGCTGCTTTTTGTGTGTTTTTTGAAACTGCGTAGCTCCAAAAAACAAAATTTGGAGCGGGAAACGAGACTCGAACTCGCGACCCCGACCTTGGCAAGGTCGTGCTCTACCAACTGAGCTATTCCCGCAATAATGGCGTCCCCTAGGGGACTCGAACCCCTGTTACCGCCGTGAAAGGGCGGTGTCCTAGGCCACTAGACGAAGGGGACGTTGCCCGAAATGTACACGTACATTTCAGTGCCAGATCACTAACAAACGCTAATGTCTTGGCTTTCACTCAACTCCGCCCGAAAGCGAAGCTGCTTAAAAATGGAGCGGGAAACGAGACTCGAACTCGCGACCCCGACCTTGGCAAGGTCGTGCTCTACCAACTGAGCTATTCCCGCAATAATGGCGTCCCCTAGGGGACTCGAACCCCTGTTACCGCCGTGAAAGGGCGGTGTCCTAGGCCACTAGACGAAGGGGACGTTGCCCGAAATGTACACGTACATTTCAGTGCCAGATCACTAACAAACGCTAATGTCTTGGCTTTCACTCAACCCCGCCCGAAAGCGAAGCTGCTTAAAAATGGAGCGGGAAACGAGACTCGAACTCGCGACCCCGACCTTGGCAAGGTCGTGCTCTACCAACTGAGCTATTCCCGCAATGGCGTCCCCTAGGGGACTCGAACCCCTGTTACCGCCGTGAAAGGGCGGTGTCCTAGGCCACTAGACGAAGGGGACACGCTACAACTTCACTGGTTACATGCGTTTAGCTGTTCGCTTTACGCTGCAATTGGCGCGCATTCTAGGGATGGATTTGAAAGTCGTCAACCCCAATATGAAAATATATTGAAATCAATGACTTCCCTCTTCTCTCGGCGCTTTCCTACGCAGTATGTCGCCCAGCTCCTGACGCCTATATTCCGTCACCCTACAAGGAGGTTATGATGGCTCGACCTCAGTGATGGCAGTTTGCTGCCTGTCGATCTTTAGCCTCTTTATATAGCCAGGCACGCCGACCTCACCGAGACAGCGCATCCACACCCACAAGAGGTTTTAACGTTGACGCCCTCCATGATCGCCCTGCTTGTCGTTGTCGGGATCGCACTACTGATCGCTATCGTCTACATGAACCATGTAGTTGAAAACAACAAACTGGAAAAAGCGCGCCTCAAAGTCGAGCTCAACGATCGCATACGTCGCTGCAGCGAAGTAAACGAAACCTTTCCCGGCCAGCTGATGACCCCAGGCCTCAAGCTGCTGCTCACACGCCTTGAGCTCAACGCCACGCAACGCCTGTTACTCCTGCAAAAATCCAGCGCGGCTTTAAAGGCGCAAGTAGCAGAGCTCAACGGGCTGATAGCTAAAGGCGAGTCGATCCCGGTTAACAACCCGCCCAACCCTGTACTGACAGAAGCAAAAGCCAAAGACGTACGCTTTTTGCTTGAAACACTGCACGGCCAAATTACCCGTGCCGCCAAAGACGGCTTTTTGCCCACCAATGAAGCCAAGCAGTGGATCAAAGAGATTCGCCACTTGCTGGTCGTGCTACATATCGAATTCTTCAATAACCTGGGCAAACTCGCCCTGCAAAAGAATCAGCCTGCGCAGGCGCGCCTGGCCTTTGAGCGCGCTGTACAGTACTTGCGCAAACAGCCGGTGCCCGCCATGTATAACGCGCAGATCAAGGATTTCGAGGCACAACTTGCACGCGCCAACGCACAAGTGCTGAACGCCCTAGAGCCGTCAACGGGCGAAGTCAATGAACTGACTGAAGGCTTGAAAACCGACGAAGCGGATGCTGACTGGAAGAAGAAAGCCATTTACGACTGAGGCACCCAAAATGAGTGTTCAATACCGCTCTTGTGGGAGTGGGCTTGCTCGCGATAAAAAGCGACGCGACGTGTCTGACCGAACACGTTAATGGCACCCACGAAAAATCACGCAGATCAGTGCGGGCAATAAAGTGAAAGGATGTGCTGCAAAACCCGGGACGGGTCAGAGGGCGTAACACACAAAGGCAGCCGCTCGGGCCGCCTTTGCGTTTGACGTCAGGCTACCGGATTGATTGGCTTTTCCGGGTACCACACGTCCAACAGCGGGCTAACTTCAACGCTGCTCAGCTCTGGGCGCGCTTTCAACCAGGATTCAACAGCTGCACGCTGTTCTTCGCTGACCGAGCCGCGCTTCTGCAGGCAAACCAGACCGTAGTCGTCGCCGCCAACATAACCCAGGCCGTTAGCTTCCATGGCTTGCGCCAGGAAGTCTGCCAGGAATGCATCGATAGCCTCTTCCGACAGGTCTTCTTTGAAATCCAGGTTCAGCTCAAAACCCAACTCCTGAAATTCATCAACGCACAGTTTTTTGCGCAGACGCTGGGAACGATTAGTAGCCATTGAACAATCCTCTTAAGTAATAACGGGCGGCACTTTAGCAGCTTAAGGCAACGCTTGCCCGGTTCCGTGTGAACGGTTCATCGTTTTCTATACTTAATCAGCCAAACCCTGTTACAGGTGGATGCACAAGCCCAACAACCTTGGGGCATAATGCCAACACTTTTACGACCATTGAGGGAACTTTCCATCATCCCTCGTATTTTTTCTCCCTCGCCTGCAGGGTTTTACTTCTTATGATCAAATCTTTACGGCCATTGCTTCTTGCCAGCTTTTTTCTGCCACTGGCCTTCGGCGCCAACGCCGCCCCCGTCAACACAACGCTTTCGCCCAAGGTTCAACAAGCACTCAAGACCAACAAACTGCAGAACGACGCACTGTCGCTGGTTCTTCTACCGCTCAATGGCCCCGGCATTCCCACCGTATTCAATGCCGACGTCTCCATGAACCCGGCCTCCACCATGAAACTGGTGACCACTTACGCCGCCCTCGAAATGCTCGGTCCGACCCATCAGTGGAAAACCGAGTTCTATACCGACGGCACCCTGAACAACGGCATCTTGCAAGGCAACCTCTACCTGAAAGGCGGCGGCGACCCCAAGCTGAACATGGAAAAGCTCTGGCTATTGATGCGCGACTTGCGCGCCAATGGCGTGCAACAGGTCACCGGCGACCTGGTACTTGATCGCAACTTCTTCAATCAACCTCAACTCCCCGTGTTCAACGACGACGGCAATGACAAAAACAAACCCTTCCTGGTCAAGCCCGACTCGCTGCTGGTCAACCTGAAAGCCTTGCGCTTCGTGGCACGAAACGACGGCGGCAAGGTGCTGATCTCGGTGGAACCTCCGATTGCGAGCATCAAGATCGACAATCAGGTCAAGGCCATCAACGCTAAACAATGTACTGGCGATGTGCGCTACAACCCGGTCCCGCAAGCAGACGGCTCGGTACTCGTTACTGTTAGCGGGCAACTGGCCGATGGCTGCAACTCGCAGACGTACCTGTCCCTGCTTGATCACGCGACCTACACCGCAGGCGCTGTACGCGCCATCTGGAAAGAGCTGGGCGGCAGCATTCAGGGCCAGGACCGTCAGGCCAGCGTGCCGAAAAACTCCAAACTGCTGGCACGGGCATTTTCTCCGGATCTGGCCGAAATCATTCGCGACATTAACAAGTACAGCAACAACACCATGGCCCAGCAGTTGTTCCTGAGCCTGGGCGCACAGTTCCGCAACGACGCCGACGGTGACGATGCCAAGGCCGCACAGCGAGTTGTGCGCCAATGGCTGGCCAAGAAAGGCATCACCGCACCGCACCTGGTCATGGAAAACGGCTCCGGCTTGTCCCGTGCCGAACGCGTGAGCGCACGTGAAATGGCACAGATGCTCCAGGCCGCCTGGCAAAGCCCATACGCTGCCGAGTTCATCAGCTCCATGCCGATTGCCGGCAAAGACGGCACCATGCGCAAGCGCTTGAAAACCACAGCCATGAACGGTCAAGCTCATATCAAGACCGGCACGCTCAATACCGTGCGTGCCATTTCCGGGTTTAGCCGCGACAGCAACGGCAACACCTGGGCTGTGGTCGCCATCCTCAACGACCCTCGCCCGTGGGGCGCCTCGGCGATTCTCGATCAGGTGCTACTCGACCTGTATCGCCAGCCTCCACTCGCCAATACCACGGTTTCCATCGCACAATAAAATCCCACAATAAAAAAACGCCCCTGATCGCATGATCAGGGGCGTTTTTTATTGTGGTAGCGAGCCTGCTCGCGAAGCAGGCGACCCGGTCAGTCGCAAAACTGCGCAGGTGCCATCGCGAGCAGGCTCGCTCCCACTACAGGCCCACCCCTGCAAGAAGCAGGCAGGCCAGTACACAGTCGCTATTAACGGGCCATGATTTTCCAGGCACGGTGGATTTTGCTGTTGCGGGCAAAGTCCGGATCAATGGTGCTGGCGGTTATTTCTTCAACGGCATAACGCGCTTCCAGATTTTCATCGAGGATGAATTTGCGGAAGTTGTTCGAGAAGTACAGAACCCCACCCGGCGCCAGACGCGCCATGGCCAGATCCAGCAACTGCACGTGATCGCGCTGCACATCGAAGATACCTTCCATGCGCTTGGAGTTGGAGAAGGTCGGCGGATCAATAAAGATCAGGTCGTATTCTTCACGACTGGCATCCAGCCACACCATTACATCGCCCTGCTCAAGACGGTTCTTGTCAGAGAATCCGTTCAGAGACAGGTTGCGGCGCGCCCAGTCCAGATAGGTCTTGGACAAGTCAACGCTGGTGGTGCTGCGCGCACCGCCCTTGGCCGCATGTACGCTGGCAGTTGCGGTGTAGCAGTACAGGTTGAGGAAGCGCTTGCCGGCCGCCTCTTTCTGAATGCGCATGCGCATCGGGCGGTGATCCAGGAACAGACCCGTATCCAGGTAGTCCGTGAGGTTCACCAGCAGCTTCACGCCGCCTTCATTGACCTCGGTGAACTTGCCCTGGGCACTTTGACGTTCGTACTGCTTGGTGCCGCTCTGACGCTCACGACGCTTGACGATCACACGACTCTTGTCGATGTTCAGCGCCTGCGGAATGGCCGCCAGGGCATCGAACATGCGTGCCGAGGCTTTTTCCGGATCGATGGACTTCGGTGCCACGTATTCCTGGACGTGAACCCAGTCGTGGTACAGGTCGATAGCCATCGAATACTCAGGCATATCGGCGTCATAAACACGGTAGCAATCGATGCCTTCGCGCTTGACCCACTTGCTCAGCGCCTTGACGTTCTTTTGCAGACGGTTGGCAAACATCTGCCCGCCTTCGCTCAAGCGCGGCTGCTCAATCACCACCGGCACCGGCTTGATCGGGTTACCGTTCTTGTTGAACTTCTCGTACTTGCCTGGCGCTTCAATGTTCGACGGCAGATCGGATTCGGCCTGCTCACGATCAATCTGACGCTGCTCAGGCGTACGTCGCTCACCCGTCACGAACTGATCAGGCACAACCTTGATCAACAGCAACTTGCACGGCAAGGCGCCGTTCCAGAACGAGTACTGCTTGTGGCTGCGGATACCCATGCGCTTGCCCAGATCCGGGGCACCGGTGAACACCGCAGCCTCCCAGTTCAAGCAGGCCTGACGCAGACGCTCACCCAGGTTCTGGTAGAGGTAGAGCAAGCTCGCCTCGTCACCCAGACGCTCGCCGTACGGAGGGTTACAGATCACCAGGCCTTTCTGGTTTTGATCCGGACGCGGCTCGAAGGTCGCGACTTCGCCCTGGTAAATCTTGATCCAGTGGCTCAGGCCTGCACGCTCGATGTTATTGCGCGCAGGCTGGATCAGACGCGGGTCGGCTTCATAACCACGAATCCACAGTGGCGGCTTGGCCATACCGGCCTCTGCACGCTCAGTGGCTTCCTGGTGAAGTTTTTTCCAGATCGCCGGTACGTGCCCCAGCCAGGCATCAAAACCCCAGTGAATGCGATTCAGGTTGGGCGCCATGTCGGCAGCGATCATTGCGCCTTCAACCAGGAACGTACCCACACCACACATCGGGTCAGCCAGGGCGGCGCCTTCGGCAGCCAGACGCGGCCAGCCCGAACGAATGAGAATGGCTGCTGCAAGGTTTTCTTTGAGCGGTGCAGCACCTTGCTGCAGACGGTAGCCGCGCTGGTGCAAGCTGTGACCCGACAGGTCCAGGGACAGAATGGCTTCGCCACGGTCCAGGCGCAGGTGGATGCGCATGTCCGGGCTGATCTTGTCGATGGACGGACGCTCGCCGGACGGCGTACGCAGCTTGTCGACGATGGCGTCTTTTACTTTCAAGGCGCCGAAGTGCGTGTTGTCGATGCCTGAACCATGACCGCTGAATTCAACAGCCAGAGTGCCATCCGGGACCATGTGGTCATGCCAGTCGATGTCCAGAACGCCGTGATACAGGTCTTCCGCATCTTTCATCGGAAAGCGCTTAAGCACCAGCAGTACACGGTTGGCAAGGCGCGACCACAGACACAAGCGGTAGGCAGTTTCCATATCTGCCATGCCACGAATGGCCGAGGTATGCTCGCGAGCTTCCTCAAGGCCAAGGCCGGTGGCCTCTTCGAGGAGAAGGCCTTCAAGGCCTTTAGGGCAGGTAAGGAAGAGTTCGTAACGATCCGACATGGGATTCCTGAGCTTTTAGCTATCAGTGAAGAGGCAACGCATTGCCTGCTCCGTTTTCAATCAAGCGCTTTTCTTGAAGAGCGCTCGTGTGGCACGAAACTGTGCCGTTCCACCGAGGCGTTATTCGTGCACTTAGGCACGAAGAGTTTAGACGCAAGGGCAGGTCATTCATCGAGAAACAACTGGTCATACTCAGACCCTTCGTCGAATAGTGCCCCAGTAAAACAGGGGGGTATTCGCAGCAGAGAATGAAACGCATCATCTTTGTAAACTCTCGTCCTGTCAGGCTTTGGTCGTATTTCGCAGTGAAAAAGCGACCTTACTTATGGCCATAACACCATTATCGTTACGTCCTTATGACAAAACGATCATTCACACGCCTTGGCGCATTGGTTAGAACTCAACACAGGTTATGGCCGCACAGGCCACAACAAAATGCTCGCCACGCCGGCAGCGAGCACACCAACGGCAGAACACTCTGCCCCGACCTTCAGAAGGTCGACGCTAAATAAAACAGTCAACAAGTGAGGGCACTACCCTATGAGAAGACTTAAGCGTGATCCGTTGGAAAAAGCTTTCTTACGCGGATATCAATACGGTGTTCATGGAAAATCCCGCGAGCTTTGCCCTTTTACTCTACCGTCGGTACGCCAAGCCTGGATTAACGGCTGGCGCGAAGGACGCGGCGACAACTGGGACGGTATGACTGGCACTGCGGGCATCCACAGACTCAACGAACTTCACGCCGTCGGCTAACTCTGGGCAAATCCGACATCACCTCGAAGATGCAATGACTTAACCATGCCGTCCTATCCAGGCGGCGGGCTTCGGCCCAAGGGCTCCCTAGGGAGCCCTTTTTAATGCCTGCCGGTTGATGCGATGACTTATGAACGCGCCAAGGCAGAAATGGCATCTACCGATTCGCGAATCAAGGCCGGGCCCTTGTAGATGAAACCCGAGTAGAGCTGCACCAGGCTCGCACCCGCAGCGATTTTCTCAGCCGCGTACTTGCCTTCGGTGATCCCGCCCGCAGCGATGATTGGCATACGGCCTGCCAGTTCACCTGCCAGCACCTTGACCGTATGGGTACTCTTGTCACGCACCGGGGCGCCCGACAGGCCACCGGCCTCGTCACCATGCTCCATGCCTTCGACACCGACCCGACTCAGGGTCGTGTTGGTCGCAATGACTGCGTCCATACCCGTCTCTAGCAGCGCCTGAGCCACGAGCACGGTTTCTTCGTCGGTCATGTCAGGGGCGATCTTGATGGCCAGTGGAACGCGCTTACCGTGGCGCTGTGTCAGTTCGTTCTGACGCAACTGTAGGGCTTCGAGCAACTGTTTGAGCGAATCACCAAATTGCAGACTGCGCAGGCCAGGAGTGTTGGGCGAACTCACGTTCACGGTGACGTAGCTGGCGTGGGCATACACCTTGTCCAGGCAAATCAGGTAATCATCGACCGCACGCTCGACCGGCGTGTCGAAGTTCTTGCCGATATTGATCCCAAGAATACCGGTGTACTTGGCCGCCTGAACCCGCGTCAGCAAATGATCAACCCCTAGGTTGTTAAACCCCATGCGGTTGATGATTGCCTGCGCTTCAGGCAACCGAAAAATTCGTGGCTTGGGATTGCCTGGCTGAGGTCGTGGCGTGACCGTACCTATCTCGACAAAACCAAAGCCCAACTGCGCAAAACCATCAATCGCAGCACCGTTTTTGTCCAGACCTGCGGCCAGCCCGACCGGATTCGGAAAATCGAGCCCCATGACCTTCACTGGCAGCCTTGCCGGCGCCTTGCACAACAAACCGTTGAGCCCAAGACGGCCGCCCGCACCGATCAAGTCCAGGGACAAATCGTGAGAGGTTTCAGGGGAGAGTTTGAAGAGCAACTGGCGGGCCAGGTTATACATGGGCTGATTGGACTCAAAGGGTTACTTGAAGAGTGCGCGATTATAGCTGCGCGGACCGCTAAATCACAGGCAAAGAAAAACCCGGCCTAAGCCGGGTTTTTCTGAACAGCCGAGCTAAATAATTACTTAGCTTCTGCTTGGACGGTCGCTTCTACGCGACGGTTCAGTTCACGGCCTTCTGCAGTTGCGTTGCTTGCAACTGGGTTAGCTTTACCGTGACCAACAGCGTCTACACGGTTAGCTGCAACACCTTGGTTAACCAGAGCTGCACGAACGGCGTCAGCACGACGCTGCGACAGTTTCTGGTTGTAGGCATCGGTACCAACGCTGTCAGTGTAACCAGCAACAGTGGTGGTAGTCGCAGGGTACTGCTTCATGAAATCAGCAACGTTGTTGATATCAGCTGCGTACTGCGGCTTAACGTTGGATTTGTCGAAGTCGAATTTCACGTCAAGTTCAACGCGAACAACTTCAGCGATTGGAGCTTCTGGTTCTGGCTCAGCGATTGGTGCTGGAGCTGGAACTGGAGCAGGAGCGACTTTACCGCCGTTGCCGCCGAAGTTCACACCCAGACCAACGGTAGGAGCGTAGTCCCACTTGCCGTTGTCCAGTTTGTAGTCAGCTTCAACGCCAGCACGGGCAAACAGGTTGTCAGTGATGTACCACTTAACACCAGCGCCTGCAGTCAGGAAAGTCGACTGGTCACGACCGCTGTGGCCGTCTGCGATCACGTTGGTCATGCTCTTGTGAGCAACACCGCCGGAAACGTATGGACGCAGAGCGTCGCCTACGGTGCCGAAGTGGTACTGAGCGTTCAGACCAAAGTTGTCGCCTTTGATTTTCTGATGGCCAGTGCCGTCATTCGAACGGGTGTGGTTGGTTTTGTCGTAGGTCAGGTTCAACGAAACGTCGTCGGTCAGGAAGTAACCGATCGATGCGCCTGGGTTGTAGCCGTCTTCTACGTGCTTGACGCTGTCGTTGTACTGTTTTTTGTAGAACAGTTCACCCTCGACCGCGCCTTGGCCTTGTGCCAGGGCACCGAACGAAGTTGCGGCTACAAAGGAACCAATGGCAATGCCCAAGGTGTTTTTCAGTTTCATCCGTTAAATCCCCATCTGGTGATTGTAAAGCAGTCCCACATACCGGGGGACAACTCGGCGGCAAGTCTATCAGACCTTGCCTACACGTAGAGCCATTTGCGCTGAACTAAGTTTCAGCAATGCCTGCAAATTTCTCACGCAATTTATCTAGAGCACGCTTGTAACGCATCTTTGTCGCACTCAAACCCATATGCATTATGTCCGCGATTTCCTGAAATTCCAGTTCTGCGACAAAACGCAGCACAAGAATTTCACGATCAATCGGATTTACATGCACCAGCCAGCGATCAAGTCCGCCCTTTTCCTCAGGTTTCGGCGCCTTTTCTTCAGACGCTTCCTCGAGGGGGTCAATACTCAACGCGTCCATCAAGCGACGCTTTCGCCGTTCCTTCCGATACTGTGTGATGCATTCGTTGTAAGTGATGCTATATAGCCATGTTTTGAATTTCGACTTCCCTTCGAAATTTTTCAAACCGTACAACACTTTAAGCATTACTTCCTGACAGACATCATCAGCGTCCCTATCGTTCCCTAAATACCTTGAACAAACGTTGAACAAAGTGCGTTGATAGCGCCGCATCAGCTCTTCATAAGCGCGCGTCACGTGAAACAACTCATCATGCGAGCGCGCCACCAGCTCCTCATCAGAGAGTTCGCGGGGGTCGTAGCGCATGGATAGCGATTGGGCTTTATTCAAAACAAGTTGTGCCAGCAGTCAGGTCAATGTCCGCCGCAGCCTATCAATCATGGCTTTTTTGCGGCGGCGTACATTAGCAGGGTTTGCCGCCTCAGCGACTGGTTACGTGCTGCTCCAACAAGATCCGATTAGAGAGGGAGACTAGCTCACCCTCATCGGTCAGCAACGTGGTTTTAACCGTGCCAATCTCTTCGATCTGCCCCTCAACCTCGCCCACACGCACTTCTTGCCCAACCTGATACAGCTCACGCACATAGATACCGGCAAGTATCTGCCCCGCGATTTCCCGGCTGCCCAGCCCCATTGCCAGGGCAATGGCCAGACCAACGGTAATCAACACAATCACAATGACATGGTTAAGGAGATCGGTTTTGACCTCCAGCTGGCTGATGGCCACCGAAATACTGATGATAATGACCAGACCTTGAGTCACTCGACCCAGCCCGCCAGCGTAATCAAAACCGACACTTTCGGCAGCACCACGAACCAGACCGTTAAGCACCTGCGCAAGCAGCACGCCAGCCAGCAGGACCAGCAGCGCACCAAACACCTTGGGCAGATACACGGTCAGCAGGTCCAATGCTGATGAAACACGATCCAGGCCCAGCGACTGGGCCGCGGAAACCAGGAACACCAGCAGCACGAACCAATACACGATCTTGCCGATCAGCGTCGAGATCGGTACCTGAATACCGACCCGCGCCAGAATTTTGGTCAAGCCCGTGCCACCCATCAGGCGATCAAGGCCCAATTTGGCAAGGAGCTTGGACAGCAAGGCGTCGAGCAGTTTTGCAACCACGAAGCCCAGCAGTACGACCACCAACGCCCCGAAGAGGTTGGGAATAAAGTTCGCAATCTTAGTCCACAAGGCAGTCATTGCCGCGACCAGGCTCTGGGTCCAGACATTCAATTCCATGTTCAATCAGCCTTATCAACAGGGCGAGCAGCAGGTTTGCGCCGCGAAACGGGCGCAATATGAGCTGAACCGCTATTCAAAGCAATCATCAGTGCTTGCATCCAGCGCCCCAGCAGACTGAAAAGATCACCCGCACCGACCTGACGGTTGGCGGTTTTCAGCACTCGGCCCAGGCAGGCGTCGTCGTCACGATTGGACGTAGGAGCCTTGAGCATTTCACGTAAGGACTGTTCAAACGGATCGTGCATAAGCACCTCTCGGTAAGTCAGTAAAAGACGAAGGCACATTTATCGAGGTCACATCAGGCTCACTCACAGCCACTGCAATCGGCGATAAAACCACCACTGCCCCACCCCGATGAGCAGCATCACACCGCACGTCACCGCAAAGCCGTAAGAGTCATTGGAGAACGGAACGCCCCCCACATTGATCCCCAGTAAACCGGTAATAAACGTGATCGGCAGAAAGATCCCGGTAAGCACACCGAAGCGATACATGATGCGACTCATGCGCACATTCAAGCGCCGGTCTTCAGACTCAAGCACCAGCCCCACGCGCTCGCGGGTCAGTTCAAGCTCTTCCAGATAGCGGGTCAGGCTGTTGTTCAATTCGTTCCAGTAGTCGGCATCATCGGCACTAAACCACGGTAATTTGATACGCGTGAGCTGACCGAAAATATCCCTCTGCGGAGCCAGAAAACGACGCAAGGCAGCTGCCCTTCGACGAATCTGCAAAATGGAATTATGGTCAGGGGTATACCGTTCGTCGGCATCTATTTTATCTTCTTCGTCATCGACGATTTCTGACAGATCTCCGATCAAATCCTGCACCTTCAACGTCAGGTGTTGTGCCAGATAAAGGATCAGTTCAGAGGGGGTTTTGGGGCCCTCGCCCTGGGAGAACTCACCGAGCAGTTCGTCAGTGGCCCGAAGCGGACGCATACGCAGCGAGATCACCCGCTGCGCACTGCCGAAAATACGCAGCGAAACCATATCCTCAGGCTCTGCGCCAGGATTCAGGTTGACCCCGCGCATGAAGAGCAGCAGTTCATTATTGGGAACAGACACCAAACGAGGACGGGTGTTTTCTTCAAGCAACAAGTCACAGCTGAAATCACTTAAACCGCTCGAATCACGCAACCAGCTCTGAGTCTGCGGGTGACTGCGATCCCAGTGCAACCAGATGCTCTCGTGGGCCTGCAACTGCAGATCGTTCAGCTCGGTGCGCGCAATCGAACGCGCACCGCCTTCCCCATCCAGCACCAGTGCATGCACCAGCCCCCATTGAGCGTTTTCGTCCTCGAACATCCGTGATCCTTAGTGTTAATGCCTTTAGCCCGGTATTTTCAGAGCCGTGGGCGAAATGATAACGCCATTATTGTCGGCATAAATGAATTCTCCGGGGCGGAACGTGACACCCGCAAACGTCACCGGCACATTCACATCACCCACGCCGCGCCTGATGCTCTTGAGCGGATGACTGGCCAAAGCCTGCACGCCCAGGTCGGTTTGCGCGAGTACATCCACATCGCGGATACAGCCGTAAATCACAATGCCTTCCCAACCATTCTTCGCGGCTTTCTCGGCAATCATGTCGCCCAGCAAGGCATGGCGCAGCGAACCACCGCCATCAACCACAAGTACTTTGCCCTGCCCGTTGAGTTCGGCCTGCTCCTTGACGCGCGAGTTGTCCTCGAAACACTTGATGGTCACGATCTCGCCACCAAAGGAGTCGCGCCCGCCGAAGTTGCTGAACATAGGTTCAAGCACTTGCACGAGTTCAGGGTAGGCATCGCACAGATCGGGAGTGATGTAGTGATTCACGAGAAAGCTCCTGTTCAGGGTGGGCATAGCAATCAAAACAACGTTAGCACTATGGTTATAGACGCTTTGGTAAGGGCTGGCCTTATAGATTGACAGCGCCCCACCATGAGAGCCTGCCTGGATTAAAGCAACAAAATATGACCCGGCTCGCCAATCGCGTCACAAATCAACCACCCCTGTGGGAGCGAGCCTGTTCGTGAAAGTCGTTCGCGAGCAGGCTCGCTCCCACGGTTGAAGTTTCCTGTTACTCCTTCCTGCGAAGCAACCGCTACCGCTCACTCAGCCAATTACGCACCAATGGCCAGACTTCCTTCTGTGCAGGCTGGCTGACCAGCATTTCGACATGGCTGAAGTCAGAGCTAAAACCGTGCTCGGTGCCCAGAGACACAAACGTGCGCTGCTCAGAGCCCAATTGATCGAACAATTTACGACACGCCCACTCCGGTGTTAGCCGATCGCCCACAGCCGCCACGACCAGCGTCGGGACCTGGACCTCTGCCAATCCAGCCCACCAGTCTCGTTCAGCGTCCTTGAAGCGCCCCATCAAACCATTCCAGCGCAAGGCTTCCAGAGCAATGCTGACAGGCTCATCCTCAGGGCCACGCTTAAGTCGCGTACCCGACAATTGCGCAAAACGCTTCAACAACAAATAAGCGCCCCACTGCACGGGCGGAATTTTCAGTGACCAATAACGACGATTGATCTGACAACCAAAAAACGCCGCCGACGCTACGTCCTCGTCATTCAGGTACTGCCCACCAAGGGCTGCGGCCAAACTGATGGCGCCTTGGGAGTGTCCTATCCAGTGCGGGACTTGCCCGCTTTGCTCACGAACAAATGCCCCAATCGCGGGTAAATCGTAGCGGGCATAATCCGCCACGCGGTTCTTGCTCCAGGCAATATTGCGCGACGAAAGGCCGTGACCACGCATCTCTGGCAGCCACACATCAAAACCGGCACGGGCCAAATATGCCCCAAGCCCCACGCCTTTGGGTGAGTACCAGAAACGCCGATTGGAAAAACTGCCATGCAACAGGATGACCGGCACACCGCGCACCTGGCTGTCGTCGGCCATACCCAGTCGAGTAACCACCAGTTCAACGGAAATATCCGGGCTATTGGCGGGTTTCAAGCGATAAACATCTTCGCTCAGATCGCCCCGACGCTCAGCGCTGATCAGGGCAACGGGAAAAAGGAGACTGCTGCTTTGCATAATGCTCTTGCACAAAAAAGGGCGACTTCACACAGGAACTCGCCCTACTGCCTATAAAGAGCAGAGCAGCCCTTACGGCCACCCTGCTCCTCGCTCAACGACTCAAGCCTGAGCTTGGCCTTCTGCCAGGAAGAACCATGTCTCCAGAACGGTATCCGGGTTCAGGGAAACACTTTCAATGCCCTGCTCCATCAACCACAGCGCCAGGTCCGGGTGATCGGATGGGCCCTGACCGCAAATACCGATGTATTTGCCAGCCTTGTTGCACGCTTGAATGGCGTTGGACAGCAGCTTTTTAACGGCAGGGTTACGCTCGTCAAACAGATGCGCGATCACACCGGAGTCACGGTCCAGGCCCAGGGTCAACTGAGTCAGGTCGTTGGAGCCGATGGAGAAACCGTCAAAGAACTCAAGGAATTCTTCAGCCAGAATGGCATTGGACGGAAGCTCGCACATCATGATGATGCGCAGGCCATTTTCGCCACGCTTCAGGCCGTTTTCAGCCAGCAGATCAATGACCTGGCTCGCTTCACCCAGGGTACGAACGAACGGCACCATGATTTCGACGTTGGTAAAGCCCATCTCGTTGCGTACACGCTTAAGAGCGCGGCATTCGAGTTCAAAGCAGTCGCGGAAGTTTTCACTGATGTAACGCGAAGCACCGCGGAAGCCCAGCATCGGGTTCTCTTCTTCCGGCTCGTACAGCTTGCCGCCGATCAGGTTCGCGTATTCATTGGACTTGAAGTCCGACAGGCGCACGATCACTTTCTTCGGCGTAAACGCGCCAGCCAACGTGCTGATGCCTTCAACCAGTTTCTCTACGTAGAAACCAACTGGATCGCTATAGCCCGCGATGCGTTTGTCGACGCTGTCCTTGATTTCCTGTGGCAGGCCATCGTAGTTCAGCAGCGCTTTAGGGTGCACACCGATCATGCGGTTGATGATGAATTCCAGACGGGCAAGGCCCACACCGGCGTTCGGCAGCTGTGCGAAGTCAAAGGCGCGATCCGGGTTACCGACGTTCATCATGATCTTGAACGGCAGATCCGGCATGGCATCCACGGAGTTCTTCTTGATGTCAAAGCCCAGCTCGCCTTCGAAGATAAAACCGGTATCACCTTCGGCACACGATACGGTAACGCCCTGACCGTCTTTCAGCAGCTGGGTAGCGTTGCCACAACCCACAACGGCCGGGATACCCAGCTCGCGGGCAATGATCGCCGCATGGCAGGTACGACCGCCACGGTTGGTCACGATGGCGCTGGCGCGCTTCATCACGGGTTCCCAGTCCGGGTCGGTCATGTCCGATACCAACACGTCGCCCGGCTGGACTTTATCCATCTCAGACACGTCTTTGATGATACGAACCTTACCCGCACCAATGCGCTGGCCAATGGCACGGCCTTCGGCCAGTACTGTTCCGGTTTCCTTGAGCAGATAACGCTCCATGACATTGCCGGCGCTGCGGCTCTTCACGGTTTCAGGGCGTGCCTGAACGATGTACAGCTTGCCGTCATCACCGTCTTTGGCCCATTCGATGTCCATCGGGCACTTGTAGTGCTTTTCGATAATCATCGCTTGCTTGGCCAGTTCGCTCACTTCAGCGTCGGTCAGGCAGAAGCGTGCGCGGTCGGCTTTATCTACGTCGATCACCTTGACCGACTTACCGGCAGAGGCTTCTTCGCCGTAGATCATCTTGATGGCTTTGCTGCCCAGGTTGCGACGCAAAATCGCAGGGCGGCCGGCTTCGAGGGTTTGCTTGTGGACGTAGAACTCATCCGGGTTTACCGCACCTTGTACGACGGTTTCACCCAGGCCGTAGGCGCCAGTGATGAACACTACATCGCGAAAGCCCGACTCGGTGTCCAGAGTGAACATCACGCCTGCAGTGCCGGTTTCTGACCGCACCATGCGCTGTACGCCTGCCGACAGGGCGACCAGTTTATGATCGAAGCCCTGGTGTACACGGTAAGAAATCGCACGATCGTTGAACAGGGAGGCAAAAACCTCCTTGGCCGCACGAATCACGTTCTCAACGCCACGGATGTTCAGGAAAGTTTCTTGTTGGCCGGCAAAGGACGCGTCCGGCAAGTCTTCGGCGGTAGCCGAGGAACGCACGGCAACGGCCATGTCCGGGTTGCCTTGGGACAGAGCGGCAAAGGCGGTACGAATTTCGGCGTTAAGTTGCTCAGGGAACTCGGCTTCCATGATCCACTGACGGATCTGGGCACCGGTCTTGGCCAGAGCATTAACGTCATCAACATCGAGCGCATCCAGCGCTGCATGGATCTGATCGTTCAAACCACTCAGTTCTAGAAAATCACGATATGCCTGAGAAGTAGTGGCGAAGCCACCTGGAACTGAAACACCAGCGCCTGCAAGATTACTGATCATCTCGCCGAGGGATGCGTTCTTGCCCCCTACGTGCTCTACATCATGGACGCCGAGCTTATCGAGGGAAACTACGTACTCTACCAAGGTGATCTCTCCACTAACTGTGTTGGAAAAGCTCAGGGCGCTGGACACTCATCATGAGTCATCGCAGCGATTGTGGCCTGGACCCGGAAAATAAGTGACACTGCCTGCCATGTAGCGCGACAAAAGCGCGCCTATCATATCCAAGAATCGTCACCAGCTTAAGGCCCCAGGCGCAAATGAAACGATCTGCTTTCTTTATCTCCGATGGCACGGGCATTACTGCCGAAACCTTGGGCCAAAGTTTGTTGGCTCAATTCGAAAATGTGACCTTCAGCAAGTTCACGCGCCCTTACATAGACAGCGTGGACAAAGCGCGGGCAATGGTACAACAAATCGATAACGCCGCCGAAAAAGACGGTTATAGCCCGATAATTTTCGACACTATCGTCAATCAGGACATTCGCGAGATCCTCGCCACATCCAATGGTTTCATGATCGACATCTTCTCCAGCTTCCTGGCACCACTGGAGCAGGCGCTGGGTGAGCACTCCTCGTATTCGGTGGGTAAATCCCACTCCATTGGTCATAACTCCAACTACATGGAGCGAATCGAGGCGGTGAACTTCGCCCTCGACAACGACGACGGCGCCCGCACCCACAAATACGACAAGGCCGATTTGATTCTGGTAGGCGTGTCGCGCTGCGGCAAAACCCCTACCTGCCTGTACATGGCCATGCAATTCGGCATCCGCGCGGCCAACTACCCGCTGACCGATGACGACATGGAGAGTCTCAAACTGCCTGCAGCCCTGCGCGAACACAAACACAAGCTGTTCGGCCTGACCATCGACCCGGACCGCTTGACCGCCATTCGCAACGAGCGAAAGCCCAACAGCCGCTACTCCAGTTTTGCCCAGTGCGAGTTTGAAGTCCGTGAAGTCGAGCGTTTGTTCCAACGCGAAAACATCCCGCACATCAACTCCACGCATTTCTCGGTTGAGGAAATCTCGGCCAAGATTCTGGTCGAAAAAGGCGTGGAGCGGCGGTTCAAGTAACCGGCCAAAACACATGACCACTGTGGGAGGCTTTCACGAGCAGGCTCGCTCCCACAGGGGCAGTGTTATGCATCAAGGCACCAGAAGGTCCACAAACCGGTTAACCGGCATCGCTTCAAGCCGCGGCTGATCCTTGCACAGCGCAAAAATATCGGCACAACGCTGACCCACAAAACGCGTCGCCAAATTGGCCTTGAACTTGTCTTCGAGCAATGGAATCCCTTCAGCCCTGCGCCGGCGATGACCAATAGGGTACTCCACCACCACTTGCCCGGTCTGAGTGCCATCGGTGAAAAACACCTGAATCCCGTTGGCAATCGAGCGCTTGTCAGCCTCCAAGTATTCGCGTGTGTAGCGCGGATCTTCGATCACTACCATTTTTTCGCGCAACTGATCGATGATCGGATGCGCGGCGTGAAAGTCGTCCTCGTAGTGCTCGGCCACCAGGTTGCCAAAGGCCAGCGGTACGGCAGTCATGTATTGAATGCAGTGATCACGGTCTGCCGCGTTGGCCAATTTACCCTGCTTGGAAATGATCCGAATCGCTGATTCGTGGGTGGTAATCACGATTTTATCGATTTCGTGCAGGCGATCCTTGACCTGAGGATGCAACGTCACCGCCGCTTCGCAGGCGGTTTGCGCATGAAACTCAGCCGGAAAACTGATCTTGAACAGCACGTTCTCCATCACATAAGTGCCGTAAGGCTGACTCAGGCTGAACTCACGCCGGCCTTCGGGCTTGAGCGCCAGATCCTTGTTGGTATGGCTGAACAGCACATCATAAAAGCCCCACTGCGGGGCCGTCAGCACACCCGGAATACCCATCTCGCCTCGCAGCGCAATATCGGCAAGGCGCACGCCTCGGCTCGACGCATCCCCTGCCGCCCAGGATTTTCGCGACCCGGCATTGGGTGCATGACGATAGGTACGCAGCGCCTGACCATCCACAAACGCGTGGGATAACGCCGACAGCAGCTGTTCACGATTAGCACCCATCAACTTGGCACAGACCGCCGTTGAAGCGACTTTAACCAGCAACACATGATCCAGGCCGACACGGTTGAAGGAGTTTTCCAGAGCAATCACACCCTGGATCTCATGGGCCATGATCATGGCGTCAAGCACAGCCCTCACTGTCAGCGGCGCCTCACCATGGGCGATACGCTTTTGCGACAGGTGATCGGCAACTGCCAGGATGCCGCCCAGATTGTCCGAAGGATGACCCCACTCAGCCGCCAGCCAGGTGTCGTTGTAATCCAGCCAACGCACGATGCAGCCGATATCCCACGCTGCCTTGACCGGGTCGAGGCGATACGACGTACCCGGTACCCGAGCGCCAAACGGCACCACGGTGCCCTCGACGATGGGCCCCAGGTGCTTGGTGCATTCCGGAAAACGCAGCGCCAGCAGGCCGCAGCCCAGGGTGTCCATCAGGCAGTTACGCGCAGTGTTAAGCGCTTCGGGGGAGGTGATGGTGTAGGTCAGGACATAATCGGCGATGTCCTGCAAAACCCGGTCATAGTCGGGGCGGTTGTTGAGGTCGACGTTGGCGCTCATGGGGTGCCTCCAAAGAGTGGTTAGGTGTCGTGTTCCATCCTCAGGGTCAGGGTCGTTACATGGCAGATCTGAATGCCTGCTCTGAAATACACATGTCAATCAGCGGGAGCGGGCAAGCCCGCTCCCACCGGATTTAGAACGAATCGCCGGGCACCCGCACCCAGCCTTCCATCAACACCCGCGCACTGCGGCTCATGATGGCTTTGGTCACGGTCCATTCACCGTTGACCTGCTGCGCCTGCGCACCAACGCGCAAGGTGCCCGACGGGTGGCCGAAGCGCACGGCACTGCGCAATTCACCACCCGCAGCCAGATTAACCAGCGTGCCCGGAATCGCCGCGGCCGTGCCAATTGCCACGGCCGCGGTACCCATCATCGCGTGGTGCAACTTGCCCATCGACAAGGCCCGCACCAGCAAGTCCACATCCTGCGCTGCCACCGGCTTGCCGCTGGACGACACATAAGCCGCAGGGGGTGCAACGAAGGCAACCTTGGGCGTGTGCTGACGCTTGGCGGCCTCTTCAAGCGTGTCGATCAGCCCCATGCGCAGCGCACCGTGGGCGCGGATGGTTTCAAACATCGCCAGGGCTTTAGGGTCGCTGTTGATGTCGCTTTGAAGTTCCGAACCGGTGTAACCGATGTCCCGCGCATTGACAAAAATCGTCGGGATCCCGGCATTGATCATTGTCACGTTCAAGGTGCCAACCCCAGGTACTTCAAGGTCGTCCACCAGATTGCCGGTAGGGAACATCGAACCGCCCGCCCCCTCTTCATCCGCCGCCGGATTGAGGAATTCCAGCTGAACTTCGGCCGCCGGAAAGGTCACGCCATCCAGCTCGAAATCGCCGGTTTCCTGGACTTCGCCGTCGGTGATCGGTACATGGGCAATGATGGTTTTGCCGATATTGGCCTGCCAGATACGCACCACAGCCGTACCATTGCGAGGGATACGAGCCGCATCCACCAAACCGCTGCTGACAGCGAACGAACCCACTGCCGCCGACAGGTTGCCGCAGTTGCCGCTCCAGTCCACGAATGGCTTGTCGATTGCAACCTGACCGAACAGGTAGTCCACGTCGTGATCAGCGTGCAGGCTTTTGCTCACGATCACGGTTTTGCTGGTACTGGATGTGGCAGCCCCCATGCCGTCGATCTGTTTTTCGTACGGATCGGGGCTGCCAATCACTCGCAGCAGCAAGGCATCACGGGCTGCGCCCGGCACCTGAGCCACGGCGGGCAGGTCCAGCAGGCTGAAAAAAACGCCCTTGCTGGTGCCGCCACGCATGTAAGTCGCGGGGATTTTGATTTGCGCTGCATAGGCCATAAAACACAGTCCTGTTAAGGCCGGGGCACGTGGCCCCGGCGCAGTGATCAAACGGTGGCTGATTCCAGGAAGTCCTGGGCAAAGCGCTGCAAAACGCCACCCGCTTCATAGATCGAGACTTCTTCAGCGGTATCCAGACGGCAGGTCACGGGCACTTCGACACGCTCGCCATTTTTACGGGTGATCACCAGCGTCAGCGTGGCACGCGGAGTACGCTCGCCAATCACGTCATAGGTCTCACTGCCGTCGATCTGCAGGGTTTTACGGTTGGTGCCCGGCATGAACTCCAGCGGCAACACGCCCATACCCACCAGGTTGGTGCGGTGTATACGCTCAAAGCCTTCGGCAGCAATGGCCTCGACACCCGCCAGACGCACGCCCTTGGCCGCCCAGTCGCGGGACGAGCCCTGACCGTAGTCGGCGCCGGCGATGATGATCAGCGGCTGCTTGCGGTCCATGTAGGTTTCAATGGCTTCCCACATGCGCATCACTTGGCCTTCCGGCTCAAGACGGGTCAGCGACCCTTGCTTGACCTTGCCGTCCTCGATCACCATTTCGTTGAACAGTTTCGGGTTGGCGAAGGTTGCCCGCTGGGCCGTCAAGTGGTCGCCACGGTGTGTGGCGTAGGAGTTGAAGTCGACTTCCGGCAAGCCCATTTTCGCCAGGTACTCACCCGCGGCGCTGTCGAGCATGATCGCGTTGGATGGCGACAGGTGATCGGTGGTGATGTTGTCCGGCAGCACGGCCAGCGGGCGCATGCCTTTAAGTGGACGCGCACCGGCCAACGCACCTTCCCAATACGGTGGACGACGGATGTAAGTGCTCTGCGGGCGCCAGTCGTACAGCGGCTCGACTTTCGGGCCGGTGTCTTCATGGATCGCGAACATCGGAATATAAACCTGACGGAACTGCTCAGGTTTCACCGATGCCTTGACCACTGCGTCGATTTCTTCGTCGCTCGGCCAGATGTCTTTCAGGCGGATCTCCTTGCCGTCGGCATCCAGGCCCAGCACGTCTTTTTCGATATCGAAACGGATGGTGCCAGCAATGGCATAGGCCACGACCAATGGCGGAGACGCCAGGAACGCCTGCTTGGCGTACGGGTGAATGCGCCCGTCAAAGTTGCGGTTGCCCGAGAGCACAGCCGTGGCGTACAGGTCACGGTCGATAATTTCCTGCTGGATTTCAGGGTCCAGTGCACCGGACATTCCGTTGCAGGTGGTGCAGGCAAACGCGACGATGCCGAAGCCCAGTTGCTCCAACTCATCGGTCAGACCGGCCTCATCCAGGTACAGGGCCACGGTTTTGGAGCCTGGCGCCAGCGACGACTTGACCCACGGTTTGCGGGTTAGCCCCAGCTTGTTGGCGTTGCGGGCGATAAGACCGGCAGCGATCACGTTGCGCGGGTTGCTGGTGTTGGTGCAACTGGTGATGGCGGCAATGATCACCGCCCCGTCAGGCATTTGCCCCGGCACGTCATCCCACTGGCCGGCGATACCCTTGGAGGACAGATCGGTGGTGGCCACGCGGGCGTGGGGGTTGCTCGGGCCTGCCATGTTGCGCACAACACTGGACAGGTCGAAGCTCAGCCCGCGCTCGTATTGCGCGCCTTTGAGGCTGTCACCCCACAGGCCGGTGAGCCGGGCGTAGTTCTCGACCAGCTGCACTTGCTGGTCTTCGCGACCGGTCAGCTTGAGGTAGTCGATGGTTTGCTGGTCAATGTAGAACATCGCCGCCGTGGCGCCGTATTCCGGGGCCATGTTGGAGATGGTCGCGCGGTCGCCCAACGTCAGCGCTGATGCGCCTTCGCCGAAGAACTCCAGCCAGGCGCCGACCACTTTTTGCTTGCGCAGGTATTCGGTGAGCGCCAGCACCATGTCGGTGGCAGTAATCCCCGGTTGCAGCTTGCCGGTCAGCTCAACGCCGACGATTTCCGGCAGGCGCATCCACGACGCACGACCAAGCATCACGCTTTCTGCTTCAAGGCCGCCCACACCGATGGCGATTACGCCCAGGGAGTCGACGTGCGGGGTGTGGCTGTCAGTGCCGACGCAGGTGTCCGGGAAGGCTACGCCATCACGGACCTGGATCACCGGAGACATTTTCTCCAGGTTGATCTGGTGCATGATGCCGTTACCCGGAGGGATCACGTCGACGTTTTTGAAGGCTTTTTTGGTCCACTCGATAAAGTGGAAACGGTCTTCGTTGCGACGGTCTTCGATGGCGCGGTTCTTCTCGAACGCTTCGGGATCGGTGCCGTCACGCTCCACGGCCAACGAGTGATCGACGATCAGTTGGGTCGGCACCACCGGGTTTACTTGTGCCGGATCACCGCCTTGCAGGGCGATGGCATCACGCAGACCGGCCAGGTCGACCAGCGCGGTCTGCCCCAGAATGTCGTGGCAGACCACACGTGCCGGGAACCATGGAAAGTCAAGATCGCGCTTGCGATCAATCAACTGGCTCAACGAGGCATTCAGGGTTTGCGGATCGCAGCGGCGTACCAGGTTTTCGGCCAGTACGCGGGAGGTATAAGGCAGGGTGTCGTAAGCGCCGGGCTTGATCGCATCGACTGCCGCACGGGTATCGAAATAATCCAGCCGGGTGCCCGGTAGTGTTTTGCGAAATTCAGTATTCATTGGCGTGGGACTCGATCACGGTAATTACAAAAGGGCAAAGGACTCATGTGGGAGCGGGCTTGCTCGCGATGCCGGCGCTGCGGTTTATCAGTCAAACCGCGTTGATTCCATCGCGAGCACGCCCGCCCCCACCCTTCAGTCGGCTCTCTGCCTGCTTGATCAGCGACGCTCGATTGGCACGAACTTGCGCTGTTCTACGCCGATGTACTCGGCGCTCGGGCGGATGATGCGGTTGTTGGCACGCTGTTCGAACACGTGCGCCGCCCAGCCGGTCAGGCGAGAACACACAAAGATCGGGGTGAACAGCTTGGTCGGGATGCCCATGAAGTGATACGCCGAGGCATGGTAGAAATCGGCGTTGGGGAACAGCTTCTTTTGCTCCCACATGGTCTTGTCGATGGCTTCGGAAACCTTGAACAACACGGTGTCGCCCACTTCATCAGCCAGTTTTTTCGACCAACCCTTGATCACTTCGTTACGCGGGTCGCTGTCTTTGTAGATCGCGTGGCCAAAGCCCATGATCTTGTCCTTGCGCGCCAGCATGCCAAGGGTGCCTTCCACCGCTTCTTGCGCCGAACCGAAGCGCTCGATCATTTCCATCGCCGCTTCGTTGGCGCCACCGTGTAACGGGCCGCGCAGCGAGCCGATGGCCGCCGTGATGCAGGAGTACAGGTCGGACAACGTCGATGCGCAAACCCGTGCAGTAAAGGTCGAAGCGTTGAACTCGTGTTCCGCGTAGAGAATCAGCGACACGTTCATCACTTTGACGTGCAATTCACTCGGCTTCTTGTCGTGCAGCAAGTGCAGGAAGTGGCCACCGATCGACTCTTCGTCGGTCACGCAGTTGATACGTTTGCCATCGTGACTGAAGCGATACCAGTAGCACATGATCGCCGGGAAGGCCGCCAGCAGACGGTCGGTCTTGTCCTGCTGCTCGGAAAAGTCTTTTTCCGGTTCGATGTTGCCCAGGAAAGAGCAACCGGTACGCATTACGTCCATCGGGTGGGCGTCGGCGGGAATGCGCTCCAGCACTTCTTTCAGTGCCTGTGGCAAATCACGCAACTTTTGCAGCTTGGCCGTGTAAGCAGCCAGCTCGGTTTTGGTTGGCAGTTCACCGTACAGCAGCAGGTAGGCCACTTCTTCAAAACGGGCATCGGCTGCCAGTTCACGTACGTCATAACCACGATAAGTGAGGCCCGCACCTTCCTGACCTACGGTGGACAGGGCAGTTTGCCCGGCGACCTGGCCGCGTAATCCGGCACCACTCAATACTTTTGCTTCGGCCATTGCGCTCTCCAATCTTGAATTTGTTAGGGATTCGGCAACTACTGGGTTCAATACATTCATCTGTGGGAGCGAGCCAGCTCGCGATTCAGGCAACACGGTTTGCCTGAAGCACGGCACTGATCCCATCGCGAGCAGGCTCGCTCCCACAGGATCAGTGTCCGGTTATTTCTTTGCCGCAAACAGGGCATCGAGCTTCTGCTCGAATTCGTGGTAGTTGATTGCGTCGTACAGTTCCATGCGGGTTTGCATGGTGTCGATCACGTTTTGCTGGGTGCCGTCGCGGCGAATGGCGGTGTAGACGTTTTCGGCCGCCTTGTTCATCGCACGGAATGCCGACAGCGGGTACAGCACCAGCGAAACATCAGCACCAGCCAGTTGTTCTGTGGTGTACAGCGGTGTCGCGCCGAACTCGGTGATGTTGGCCAGAATCGGCGCTTTCACCCGATTGGCGAACAGCTTGTACATCTCAAGCTCAGTGATGGCTTCAGGGAAAACCATGTCTGCGCCGGCTTCAACACAGGCTGCGGCACGCTCCAGTGCAGACTCCAGCCCTTCAACGGCCAGTGCATCAGTACGCGCCATGATCACAAAGCTGTCATCGGTACGGGCATCGACGGCGGCTTTGATACGGTCGACCATCTCCTGCAGCGAGACGATTTCCTTGTTCGGACGATGACCGCAACGCTTGGCGCCGACCTGGTCTTCGATATGAATCGCCGCCGCGCCAAACTTGATCATCGATTTCACGGTGCGCGACACATTGAAGAATGAGGAGCCGAAACCGGTGTCCACGTCCACCAGCAGCGGTAGGTCGCACACATCGGTAATGCGGCGCACATCGGTCAACACGTCGTCCAGGCCAGTGATACCCAGGTCCGGCACACCCAAAGACCCGGCAGCGACGCCGCCACCCGACAGGTAGATCGCCTTGAAACCGGCGCGCTTGGCCAGCAACGCGTGGTTGGCGTTGATGGCGCCTACCACTTGCAAAGGATGTTCGCTGGCGACTGCATCACGGAAACGCTGGCCTGGACTGTTTTTATTGCTCATGACTCACCTCGTGGAGTGGCTGTCTGCTGGGCGCCGTCTTGATAGTGACGCGCAATATTGCGTTTCGAGGCGCCGATATGTCGGCGCATCAACAACTCGGCCAATTCGCCGTCGCGATCGGCAATGGCATCGAGAATTCGGTGGTGCTCGGCAAACGCCTGGTGCGGGCGATTGGGCGTGGCAGAAAACTGGATGCGGTACATACGCACCAATTGATACAGCTCCCCGCAGAGCATTTGCGTCAGGGTGCGGTTGCCGCTGCCCTGAATAATCTTGTAATGAAAATCGAAGTCACCTTCCTGCTGGTAGTAGCCGACACCCGCCTGAAACGCTTCATCGCGCTCGTGGGTTTCGAGTACCCGGCGCAAGTCGGCGATGTCTTCATCGCTCATACGCTCGGCGGCCAAACGACAGGCCATCCCTTCAAGGGACTCGCGAATCTCATAGAGTTCGATCAGTTCGGCGTGGCTTAACGACACGACCCGCGCCCCAACATGCGGGACGCGCACCAGCAAACGCTGGCCTTCAAGACGGTGAATGGCTTCGCGTAATGGCCCACGACTGATGCCGTAGGTGCGCGCCAGCTCAGGCTCGGAGATCTTGCTACCCGGGGCGATCTCGCCTTTGACAATAGCCGCCTGAATACGCCGGAACACGTTCTCGGAGAGGGTTTCCGAGTCGTCCTGGGTGATCTGGGCAGGTTCCAGTGCTTGCAGCATATTGTCGACACCTTGAAAATCAATAGCGCCAAAACTAGCCATTTAGCGGCAAGTAGTCAAAGAATAAATAGATATTGTCGACAATCGTACTAATACGACCTTAGTTTAATCGACAAGCCTTACGCCCGGCCCGAAGCACCCCGGCGCTGGCGCCATAAAACCATCATGTTAGAATGCCGACCGCATCAGCCCTGCCCCACCCATAGGGCAGCCGCACGAGGAAACTTGCTCTGTACTGCCAGTGCCTTGAACTGAAGATTGCAAGAGACGTGCCCCGATTTATGAAATTTCCCACCATCTCCATCCTCGCTTGCCTGCTGTGCGTACCGGGCTTAAGCCTTGGCGCCGAAAAAACAGTGTACGGCCTCAATGAATACGCCGAACTCGCAGGCATCAATTTGCAGGTGGCTGCCAAACTCGACACCGGCGCCAAGACCGCCTCTCTCAGCGCCCGTGACATCAAGCGTTTCAAACGTGACGGAGAGAGCTGGGTGCGCTTTTACCTGGCCATCGATGATGCTCACTCTCACCCCATCGAACGCCCGCTGGCACGGGTCAGCAAGATCAAGCGCCGTTCAGGTGACTACGATCCGCAGGCCGACAAGAACTACACCTCCCGCCCGGTCATTTCCCTGGAAATCTGCATGGGCAAGGCTTTACGCACCATCGAAGTGAACTTGACCGATAGAAGTGCGTTCCAATACCCGCTGTTGATCGGCTCCGAGGCGCTCAAACGCTTTGATGCGCTGGTTGACCCAAGTCTTAAATACGCTGCTGGCAAACCTGCCTGCGCCGCTAACGCTCAAACCGCAGAGTAATTGAAATGCGCGCTCTTACCCTTCACCTGAAAATCTTGATCACCATCCTTGTGGTGCTGGGCATTTCGATTACGGCCTACCAGATTTTTGCCCTTGGCATCCCCGTAACCGAGGATGCAACGGATGACCTCTGGAACATCGACGCCAAGGTTGAATTCGTCGCCAGCTCCAAGGATCCGGTCAAGATCCAGATGTTCGTACCGCCGCTGAACCGCGACTACGTCAGCCTGAACGAAAGCTTCATCTCCAATAACTACGGGGTGAGCGTCAACCGCGTTGATGGCAACCGCAAAGTGACCTGGTCCGCACGCCGGGTCAGTGGCAAGCAGACCCTCTATTATCGTTTGGTGCTGACCAAGCGTTACTCGGGCGACAAGACCAAGGTCAAGGGGCCGGTATTCCGTGACAGCATCGCCGTCGAAGGGCCGGAAAAAATCGCTGCCGAAGCTTTGCTCGCACCGATCCGCCAGCACTCGGCCGACGTTGAAACCTTTATCAGCGAGACTATCAAGCGCGTCAGCAACCCCAACGATGACAACGTGAAGCTGCTGCTGGCTGGCGATCCTTCGACTGCACACAAGGCTCAGGTCATCGAGTTGCTGCTGTCGATTGCCCACGTACCGATGGAAAAGGTCCACACCATCCGCCTGGTGGCCGATCAGCCACAAAACCCTGAGTTGTGGCTGCGCAGCTTTAACGGCAACGACTGGTTGTACTTCAACCCTGAAACCGGCGAGCAAGGCCTGCCGTCTGACCGTCTGTTGTGGTGGATCGGTGACGAGCCAATGGTCACGGTCGATGGCGGCAAAAAACCCAACGTCACTTTCAGCCTGAATAACAGCGAAATGAACGCCATTCGCCTGGCCAAACTGACGGACGAAAACACTGACGCCAATTTCCTTGAGTACTCGCTGTACGGCTTGCCGCTGCAGACCCAGCAAACCTTCATGATCATGGTGATGATCCCGATTGGCGTACTGGTGATCCTGATTCTGCGTAACCTGATCGGCCTGCAAACCCTGGGGACATTTACCCCGGTACTGATCGCTCTGGCCTTCCGCGAAACACAGCTGGGCTTCGGGATCATCCTGTTTACCGTCATCACGGCACTCGGGCTGACGCTACGCTCCTACCTCGAGCACTTGAAACTGCAAATGCTGCCGCGTCTGTCAGTCGTGCTGACATTCGTCGTGATATTGATAGCGGCCATCAGCCTGTTCAGCCACAAGCTGGGCCTGGAACGCGGACTCTCGGTAGCATTGTTCCCGATGGTGATTCTGACAATGACCATCGAGCGCCTGTCGATTACATGGGAAGAGCGAGGTGGTGGGCACGCAATGAAAGTTGCAATCGGCACACTGTTCGCGGCCACCCTGGCATACCTGGTCATGAGCATCCCGGAACTGGTCTATTTCGTATTTACCTTCCCGGCAGTCTTGCTGATCATGGTCGGCTTCATGCTGGCAATGGGTCGCTATCGCGGCTACCGCCTGACCGAGCTGGTGCGTTTCAAAGCGTTCTTGAAGGCTGATTCCTGATGTTCGGCTTCTGGAAGACCTGGAAGGCCCTGGAAGCCAAGGGCATCATGGGCATCAATCGGCGCAATGCGGACTACGTACTCAAGTACAACAAACGCAGCCTGTACCCGATTGTGGATGACAAGATCATCACCAAGGAACGCGCCATCAAAGCCGGCATTCACGTGCCTGAAATGTACGGCGTGATCTCCACCGAGAAAGGCATCGACAAGCTCGACGAAATCATCGGTGATCGCAGCGACTTCGTGATCAAGCCCGCACAAGGTGCGGGCGGTGATGGCATTCTGGTGATCGCTGATCGTTTCGAAGACCGTTTTCGTACGGTCTCGGGCAAAATCATCAGCCATGAAGAGATCGAGCATCAGATCTCCAGCATCCTGACCGGCCTGTACTCCCTGGGCGGTCACCGAGATCGAGCGTTGATCGAGTACCGGGTTACTCCGGACCAGATCTTCAAAAGCATCAGCTACGAAGGCGTACCGGATATTCGCATCATCGTGCTGATGGGCTACCCGGTGATGGCCATGCTGCGTTTGCCGACCCGCCAATCGGGCGGCAAGGCCAACCTGCACCAGGGCGCCATCGGTGTGGGTGTCGATCTGGCCACGGGCCTGACCCTGCGCGGCACCTGGCTGAACAACATCATCAGCAAGCACCCGGACACCACCAATGCGGTGGATGGCGTGCAACTGCCCAACTGGGACGGTTTCATGAAGCTGGCGGCGGGCTGTTATGAGTTGTGCGGCCTGGGATACATCGGTGTCGACATGGTGCTTGACCAGGACAAAGGCCCGCTGATTCTGGAGCTCAACGCCCGCCCGGGCCTGAATATCCAGATCGCCAACGACTGTGGCCTGACCCTGCGTACCCATGCAGTCGAGGCTCGCCTCGAAGAGCTGGCAGCCAAAGGCATCAAGGAAACTCCGGAAGAGCGCGTGCGCTTTGCCCAAGAGCTGTTTGGGCATATTCACCAGCCCGAATAAGCGTTTCAAAACCTGTGGGAGCGGGCTTGCTCGCGATGCTATCAACTCGGTTTGCCTGACAGACCGCATCGACGCCATCGCGAGCAAGCCCGCTCCCACAGTTCCCACAAGCCACATAGATTTGCAGTCCTGCACAGGACTACAATCTGCACCCCGCTCCGATGGCTGATTTGCTTCGCATGTTGACCTGTTCTGTACACCCGCTGCCCTATCTCACCAATCCTGCCGACTATTTTGCGGTGATTCGTCATGCCCCTGGCGCCGTGCTGCTCGACAGTGGCCGTCCCACCGCAGACCGCGGACGCTACGACCTGATGAGTGCCTGGCCACAGGCAGAACTGACCCTGCAGCCCGGCGAGTCGGGGCGCGATTTCTTGCAGCGTCTGCGTGACAGCCTCAAGCAAATGGGTAATGCCGCGCTCCCCGCCGGTTACGACCTGCCCTTTGCTGGCGGGTTGATCGGCTACTTGAGCTACGACTTTGGCCGACAGCTCGAACAACTCCCCGCCTACGCCCTTGATGACCTGCACCTGCCGGAGGCGCGACTGGGCCTGTATGCCTGGGCACTGATCAGCGACCATCAAGCGGCCACCAGCCAATTGGTGTTTCACCCACGCTGCGAGCCCCTGGAGCGTGAGCACCTGATCCAGTTGTTCACTCAGCCCGCACCGCTGCACAGCGGAATTTTTTCGCTCAAACAACCGATGCAGCCGGATATCAGCGCCGGCCAGTACGAGCAGGCTCTGGCTCAGATCCATCGCTACATCCAGGCGGGCGACTGCTATCAGGTCAATTACACCCAGCGTTTCAGCGCCCAGTGCGAGGGCGATGCCTGGACCGCCTACTGCGCATTGCGCGCTGCCTGCCCGACACCTTTTTCCGGGTTTGTGAGCCTGCCTGACGACGACGCCATTTTGAGCCTGTCCCCCGAGCGTTTTGTGCGGGTCAGTCAGCATCAAGTCGAAACCCGACCGATCAAAGGCACCCGCCCAAGGGGCAAAGACAGCGCCGAAGATGCAGCGAACGCCGCCGAACTGCTGGCTAGCCCCAAGGATCGTGCAGAAAACCTGATGATCGTGGATTTGTTGCGAAATGACCTGGGGCGCACGTGCCGCACCGGCTCAGTGAGCGTGCCGCAGTTGTTTACCCTCGAAAGCTACCCCAACGTCCATCATCTGGTGAGCAGCGTGATCGGCGAACTGGCCGACGGTAAAGATGCGCTGGATCTGATCGGTGACAGCTTCCCCGGCGGCTCGATTACCGGGGCCCCGAAAATCCGCGCGATGCAAATCATCGATGAGCTGGAGCCTACGCGCCGCAGCATCTACTGCGGATCCTTGCTGTACCTCGATGTACGCGGCGAAATGGACAGCTCCATTGCGATTCGCAGCCTGCTGGTCAAGGACGGACGGGTCAGTTGCTGGGGCGGCGGCGGTATTGTTGCCGACTCCGACTGGCAGGACGAGTACCAGGAATCCATCACCAAAGTGAAGGTGCTGCTCGATACGCTGCAAACCCTGTAGCCCGCGCTTTTTGCTAAGATCGCGTCACTAGAGAGCGCCCAGCGCCATTTACTGTAGGAAGCCGCCTGATGAGCCACCCGTTCGACGTCGCTGAACTCGCCGCGACATACGCCAGCAAGTCCCCGCAAGACATACTCAAACTCGCCTTCGAACACTTTGGCGACGAGCTCTGGATTTCCTTCAGTGGTGCCGAAGACGTGGTGCTGGTGGACATGGCCTGGAAGCTCAACAAGAACGTCAAGGTGTTCAGCCTAGACACCGGCCGTCTGCACCCCGAGACCTATCGGTTTATCGAGCAAGTGCGCGATCACTACAACATCCAGATCGAACTGATCTCGCCTGACCAGACCGCGCTTGAGCCGTTCGTGAAAGAAAAAGGCCTGTTCAGCTTTTATAAGGACGGGCATGGCGAATGCTGTGGCGTGCGCAAAATCGCGCCGCTACGCCGCAAATTGTCGACAGTCAAAGCCTGGGCTACTGGCCAACGCCGCGACCAGAGCCCCGGCACCCGCAGCCAGGTCGCAGCACTGGAAATCGACGGCGCGTTCTCGACGCCAGAACGTACGCTGTACAAGTTCAACCCGCTGGCACAGATGACCAGCGAAGAAGTCTGGGGCTATATCCGCATGCTGGAACTGCCTTACAACAGCCTGCATGAGCGTGGCTTTATCAGCATCGGCTGCGAGCCCTGCACCCGACCGGTTCTGCCCAACCAGCACGAGCGCGAAGGCCGTTGGTGGTGGGAAGAAGCCACGCAAAAAGAATGCGGGCTGCATGCCGGCAATCTGATTGCCAAGAATTGAACCCCGCAGAAAACCTTTAGATATTCTGCTGCTCCTCGTAGCAGCTGCCGAAGGAACGAGGCTGCGCTCGGTTGCGAAGCGACCGTGAAACCTGAGTCCGAGATTTTTCTGAACGACCACAATGTCTGGTTTTACGACGGCTGCGCCGCCGGACGCAGCCTCGTTCCTTCGGCAGCTGCTACTGAGCTCTGCTCTACTCTAATCACCCACCTTGCGTTTACCCCAGACTTTCGTTAAGAATTGGTAATTATTCTCAATAACGTTTAGGCAATGTCCTATGTCTTCGGGTGAACCTCCCTACCAGACCGCTATTACTGAACTGTACTGCGAACATCACGGCTGGCTGTTTGGCTGGCTGCGCAGAAAGCTCGGTTGCGCACAAAATGCAGCTGATCTGGCCCAAGACACCTTCTCCCGAATCCTCAATGCCCGCGAGTCTGTAGCCACACTGCGTGAACCCCGCGCCTTTTTGAGCACGACGGCACGCCGACTGATCATCGATCAGGTACGCCGCAAACAGATAGAAAACGCCTACTTGCAAGAGCTGGCCCTGACCACAGAAGCACTCGAAAACTTTCAATCACCCGAGCAGATTCTGACCACCCTGGAAGCCCTCGAGCAGATTGCGTTTATTCTGGAAGGCATGCAGGACAAGGCGCGCCAGGCTTTCGTGATGTATTACCTGGACGGCCTGACCCAGTGCGAGATTGCCCGACAACTGGGGTTGTCTGATCGCACAGTGCGCAAGTATCTGATCCAGGCGCTGCTGCACTGCAGCCACAGTCTGGATACCTGAAACAACCATGTCCGAGCAGCGTCAAACCATAGACGAACAAGCCGCCGAATGGATTCTTCGCCTGCACGAAGACGACTTCAGTGAAACGCTGCGCCTGGAGTTCGAGTGCTGGAAGCAACAAAGTCCGAAACACGCTGCCGCAGCCCTGCGCATGCAGGATGTGATTAACCGCCTGCAAGCCTTTCGCGAGCATTCAGCTCCGGCAAAAGCGGCGCTTAACGCCGCGTTTAACCGGCGAAAACCTGCTACCCAACGCAAGCAGCACCTGCGCGCATTACTGATTGCCAGCTGCCTGGCACTGCCCATTGCGCTGATCATGAAAAGCCCTTATCCCGAGCAATGGACGGCCGATATCAGCACCGGCCCTACCGATTGGGAGACCCGGCGTCTGGCCGATAACTCGACCATTACCCTAAACGGTACCAGTGCGGTCAACGTGCATTTCGATGGACGAGAACGCCGTATTGAGTTGCTTCAGGGTGAAGTGCTGATTGACGTCGCCCACGACAGCGCCCGACCCTTTTTAGTGCAGACGGCTCAAGGCAGCATGCGAGCATTGGGCACCCGCTTCGTGGTCAAACGCCAAGGTGACACCACCGTCTTGAGCATGTTGCAGTCACGTGTAGCGGCACAAAGCGTCAATGAGCAGCAAACCCTGGAAGTGGATGCAGGCTCCCGGGCATTGATTCGCCGCGACTCGGTCGAGCTCTCTGGAACCGTTTCTGCGGCCAGCATCAATCAAGCCTGGGAGCGCCATCAACTGGTGGTTGAAAACGAGCCCCTGCCTCAGGTGCTCGATGAAATTTCTCGCCATCGTCGCGGCCATTTGCAATTTGATCGCACAGCCCTGGCCAGCTTGCGTGTCTCGGCCGTGCTACCCCTGGACGATACCGACCGGGCGTTGCAACTGATCGCCGAAACCCTGCCCGTGCAGATCAAAACCTATACACCGTGGCTCCTTGTGATCAGCCACCTGCAGCCGCCTAAAAAATAATAATTCCCATTCGTTCCGCTTTTTTCGAGTCAGCCGTCAAGGTAGATACAACGACTCACAAAGGACTGCGCTTTCCATGCTGACTTCCTCCAACCTGCGCGGGCGCCTTGGCCCGCGCACCTGCACGCCGCTGGCCCTGGCAATTCACTTGAGTGTCGCTTCGGCGGCCGGTGTGATCTGTACCTCGACCGCCCAGGCACAATCGGCGGCCGTGCAAACCTATGACATTCCTGCAGGCCCGCTGAGCAACGCGTTAAATCGCTTCGCGCAGCAGGCCGGTGTGGCGATCATTTTTCAGTCGAGCACTCTGGAGGGTCTGTCGACGCCTGGTCTGCAGGGTGCCTTCAACGAACAAGGCGGATTCGAAGCACTGCTACGTGGCAGTGGCTACACAGCGGTCAAAAGTGCCAATGGCTATATGCTCGACGCTCTACCGTCTGCGAGCGGTTCGCTGGAGTTGGGCGCCACTCAGGTCAGCGCCAACCAGCTGGGCACTATTACCGAAGGGTCCGGCTCCTACACCCCAGGCTCCATTGCAACCGCAACACGCATGGTGCTGACACCGCGAGAAACACCGCAGTCGATTTCCGTAGTGACGCGCCAGGCAATGGACGACTTTGGCCTCAACTCGATCGATGATGTGATGCGCCACACTCCCGGCATCACCGTGGCCACCTACGACAGTGATCGCACCAGCTATTATTCCCGCGGCTTTGCGATCAAAAACTTTCAGTACGACGGCATCCCGATCCTGCAAGACCCGCAATACTCTGCCGGGCACACCCTGACCGACACCGCGATCTACGACCGGGTCGAGATCCTCAAGGGCGCAACAGGGCTACTCACCGGCGCCGGGGGGCCGGGCGGCACCATCAATATGGTGCGTAAAAAACCCACCCATGAATTCAAGGCGCATATCGACGTGGGAGCGGGCTCCTGGAACAACTACCGCTCCGAGATCGATGTCAGCGGGCCCTTGACCGAGAGCGGCAATGTGCGTGGCCGGGCGGTGGCGGCCTATCAGGACAAGCACTCGTTCATGGATCACTACAAGCGCGACAGCGAGGTGTACTACGGCATTCTTGAGGTGGACTTGAGCCCAGACACCCTGCTGACCCTTGGCGCCGACTATCAGGACAATAACCCCAAAGGCTCAAGCTGGTCGGGCAGCGCCTCGCTCTTCAACTCCAAGGGTGATCGAATCAGCACCTCTCGATCATTCAACAACGGCGCAAAATGGAGCAGTTGGGAGCAATACACCCGGACGGTTTTCTCGACCCTGGAGCACAATTTTGACAGTGGCTGGGTAGTCAAAGGCCAATACAACCATCAAATCAACGGTTATAACGCCCCTTTGGGTGCATTGCTCGATCCGGATGCCACCACCGGCCTTGCGCCCATGCTTGCCCGCAAGTACACCGGTGAATACGTCAGCGACAGCGGTGACATTTTTGCCACTGGCCCTTTCAGCCTGCTGGGACGCGAACACGAGCTGGTCATTGGCGGCTCGGTCTCCAGATCCCATTGGACCGGCAAGGATTACACCAACGCCAAGATGGTGAACAACGCCTACGACTACTACAACTGGAAGGGCGACAGCCTTGAGCCGGACTGGGGTAATGTCACGTCGATCAATGATGAAACCACGCGTCAGACAGGTACATACGTGACGGGTCGTTTCAGCCTGACCGACGACCTGAAGCTTATGCTGGGCACCCGAGTGGCCAACTACACCCTGACCGGCACCAGTCACGCTAAAGATACGGGCAAAGTGCTTCCCTATGCAGCCTTGATCTACGACATCAACGACACTATTTCGGCCTACACCAGCTATACAGAAATCTTCCTGCCGCAGTCGTACTACCGCAACCGCGACAACAAGATGCTTGAGCCGGATGAAGGCACCAACTATGAGTTGGGCCTGAAAGGCGAGTTCTTTGATGGCCGCCTGAATTCAAGCCTGGCGTACTTCGAAGTACATCAGGACAACCGTCCTGAAGCAGATACGGCCTACAACGGCAATCCAACTAACCCCGACATTGACTACGCCTATAAAGGCATCAAAGCCACGACCAAGGGTTATGAGGCAGAAATTTCCGGGGAGCTGATGCCTGGCTGGCAATTGCAAGCGGGCTACACACACAAGGTCATACGCGACCAAAGTGGCAAAAAGGTCTCGACGTGGGAGCCTGAAGACCAGATCAACGTGTATACCAGCTACAAGCTGACCGGTGATCTCGACAAATTGACGTTGGGCGGCGGTGTTCGCTGGCAGAGCACGGGATGGCAGGTGCTGACCAACTGGAACAAAGGTGGCGTCGAGGAAAAGTTTTCCCAGGATCCGTACTGGCTGGTTGATCTGATGGCGCGCTATCAGATTTCGAAAAACCTGTCGGCCACCGTCAACCTGAACAACGTGTTCGACAAGTCGTATTACACCAACGTCGGTTTTTACAACTCGTCCTACTACGGTGATCCGCGCAACGTAATGGTGACAACGCGCTGGGACTTCTAAAAGGGCAAATGCAATTTTCGTAGCAGCTGCCGTAGGAACGAGGCAGCTGCTACGGTTTTATGCCGCCAACAAAACACACGCGCACAAAAAAGCCTGCACTAGGCAGGCTTCATGTGGATCACAAGCGTTCAAGGGGCTTGTATTCCGAATATGGCGCAGCGGACGGGACTCGAACCCGCGACCCCCGGCGTGACAGGCCGGTATTCTAACCGACTGAACTACCGCTGCGCGTAACATTGAAAGTAAATGGTGGGTGATGACGGGATCGAACCGCCGACCCTCTGCTTGTAAGGCAGATGCTCTCCCAGCTGAGCTAATCACCCTTTCACTTCACTTTCGTTGCGGAGCGCATTCTCTCACACTTTTTGTGTAAGTGGTTGTTTTTATTCAAGTTTTTTTCAAAACCCTGTAAAAACTTCCGTTTCCTACGCCCTGCATCTTTGATATTGCAGCGAACTACAATATCGAAGCCTTTCAGGAAAACCTGCATTTAGCGGGCTTATCCAACCACAAGCGTTCAAGGGGCTCATGGTACAAAAAATGGCGCAGCGGACGGGACTCGAACCCGCGACCCCCGGCGTGACAGGCCGGTATTCTAACCGACTGAACTACCGCTGCGCGTAACACTGTGAGCGAATGGTGGGTGATGACGGGATCGAACCGCCGACCCTCTGCTTGTAAGGCAGATGCTCTCCCAGCTGAGCTAATCACCCTTTCACTCTCGGTGTGGCGCGCATTCTACGTAGCGACCTATAGTCTGGCAAGCACTTTTTAAAATAATTTTTCTAACGGTGACAAAGGCTTAGCGCAGGGTTGGCCTATTAAGGCTATCAAGCGAATAATGCGTCTTTGTATATAGGAGTGATTCACCCCATGTGGTTCAAAAACCTGCTTATCTATCGCCTGACCCAAGATCTGCCTTTTGATGCGCAGGTGCTGGAAACTGCACTGGCCACCAAACTGGCCCGCCCGTGTTCAAGCCAGGAAGTAGCCACCTACGGTTTCGTTGCCCCGTTCGGCAAAGGCGAAGACGCACCCCTGGTTCACGTCAGCCAGGACTTCCTGCTGATCGCCGCTCGTAAAGAAGAACGCATCCTGCCAAGCAGCGTTGTGCGCGATGCTTTAAAGGAAAAGGTCGACGAGATCGAAGCCGAGCAAATGCGCAAGGTCTACAAGAAGGAGCGCGATCAGCTCAAGGATGAAATCATCCAGGCGTTCCTGCCCCGTGCCTTTATTCGCCGCTCGGCGACCTTTGCCGCCATCGCCCCCAAGCAGGGCCTGATCCTGGTTAATGCTTCAAGCCCAAAACGCGCCGAAGACCTGCTGTCCACATTGCGTGAAGTGATCGGCTCGCTGCCAGTTCGCCCTCTGGCAGTCAAAATCGCACCAAGCGCCGTCATGACCGAGTGGGTCAAAACCCAAAAAGCCGCCGACAACTTCTTCGTCCTCGACGAATGCGAGCTGCGCGATACCCATGAAGACGGCGGCATCATTCGCTGCAAACGTCAGGACCTGACCAGCGACGAGATCCAGCTGCATTTGAGTACCGGTAAAGTGGTGACCCAACTGTCACTGGCATGGCAAGACAAACTGTCGTTCGTACTGGATGACAAATTGGTGGTCAAACGCCTCAAGTTCGAAGACTTGCTCCAAGACCAGGCTGAACAGGACGGCGGTGACGACGATCTGGGCCAGCAGGACGCCAGCTTCACCCTGATGATGCTGACTTTCGGCGAGTTCTTGCCGCAACTGTTTGAAGCACTGGGCGGCGAAGAGATTCCGCAGGGGATCTAAACAACCCACTGCAACCGTCTTTTTGTGGGAGCGAGCCTGCTCGCGAAGGTCGAAGCGCCAGGGCGCTCACTCGATTATCGCGAGCAGGCTCGCTCCCACACTCATATCCACCACCATAATCATAATAAGGATCACCATGCGCGCACTGGCTGCTTTAAGCCGCTTTGTCGGTAATACCTTTGCTTACTGGGTGCTGATTTTCGCCGTGCTGGCGTTTCTTGAACCCGCCTGGTTTGTCGGCCTTAAAGGCTACATCGTGCCTTTGCTGGGCGTCGTGATGTTCGGCATGGGGCTGACCCTCAAACTCGAAGACTTCGCCGAAGTCGCCCGCCATCCGTGGCGCGTGGCGTTGGGCGTGGTTGCTCATTTTGTGATCATGCCCGGCGTGGCGTGGTTGCTCTGCCAAGTGTTCCACTTGCCACCCGAGATCGCCGTCGGCGTGATTCTGGTTGGCTGCTGCCCAAGCGGCACTTCGTCCAATGTCATGACCTGGCTGGCACGCGGTGATCTTGCACTGTCTGTGGCGATTGCCGCCGTGACCACCCTCCTCGCCCCATTGCTGACCCCGGCACTCATCTGGCTGCTGGCTTCAGCCTGGCTGCCGGTTTCATTCATGGAGCTGTTCTGGTCGATCCTGCAAGTTGTGCTGCTGCCGATTGTGCTTGGTGTACTGGCCCAACGTCTGCTCGGTGCACGGGTGCGCTTTGCCGTGGACGTACTGCCCCTGGTCTCGGTGGTCAGCATCGTGATCATCGTCGCGGCCGTAGTGGCGGCCAGTCAGGCTCAGATTGCCAAATCGGGCTTGCTGATCATGGCCGTGGTGATACTGCACAACAGCTTCGGCTATTTGCTAGGCTACTTTACCGGTCGTCTGTTCAAGCTACCGCTGGCCCAACGCAAATCCCTGGCGCTGGAAGTCGGCATGCAGAACTCCGGGTTGGGCGCGGCATTGGCCAGCGCACACTTCTCGCCGCTGGCAGCCGTACCCAGCGCGCTGTTCAGTGTGTGGCACAACATCTCGGGGGCGCTGCTGTCGACGTATTTCCGTCGCATGAGCGAGAAAGAAGATCGTCTGGCGGCAGCCAAAGCTGCAACTGAGTGAAATTTCGGGGTTGCCTGACGGAATAATCATGTGCAATATACTGCGCACTGCGAGGACGACCTCGCGACTCAACGAGTGATTATTCTGGGGACGACCCCATCAGTTGATGGAGATGAATATGTCCTGGATCATTCTGTTTTTCGCTGGCCTGTTTGAAGTTGGCTGGGCTGTTGGCCTGAAATATACGGACGGCTTCAGCCGCCCGTTACCTACGGCACTGACCGTAGGCGCCATGATCATCAGCCTTGGCCTGCTGGGCCTTGCCATGAAAGAACTGCCACTGGGCACTGCCTACGCAATCTGGACCGGTGTCGGCGCAGTAGGTACGGTGATCGCCGGGATCATCCTGTTTGGTGAGTCGATGGCGCTGTTCCGGCTGGCCAGTGTGGCCCTGATCATTGCCGGCCTGGTTGGCCTCAAGATCAGCGCATAACACAACAAACTGTGGGAGCGGGCCTGCTCGCGATGGCGGTCGATGCGGTTTTACTGAAGAACCGCAGCGCCTGTATCGCGAGCAAGCCCGCTCCCACATTTGTGTTACCTATTTGACCGCCCCGCGCAACGCCGTCACCCTCTCACGCAACACTTTCTGCGTGGCCTCAGTGGCCGGCATCGGCTCGCCAGCGACTAACGTCACCCGTGACCAAAGTCGCTTGAAGTAACCCTTGTTCGGGTCGCGACTAAAGAAGCTGCCCCACAACCCCTGCAACGCCATCGGAATCACCGGCACCGGCGTGCGCTCCAGAATCCGCGTCACTCCCGCCTTGAACTCATTGATCTGACCATCGGTGGTGAGTTTGCCCTCAGGGAAGATGCACACCAACTCGCCATCGTTCAGATACCGGGCAATCCTGTCGAACGCCTGCTCGTAGATCGCCTCGTCTTCGCCACGTCCGGCAATCGGAATCGTGCCCGCTGTGCGGAAGATAAAGTTCAGCACTGGCAGGTTGTAGATTTTGTAATACATCACAAAACGAATCGGACGGCGTACCGCGCCGCCAATCAGCAGTGCATCCACAAACGATACATGGTTACACACCAATAACGCCGCGCCTTCATCCGGGATGAGATCCAGGTGCTTGTGTTGCACGCGGTACATGGAATGGCTGAGCAGCCAGATCATGAAGCGCATGCTGAACTCAGGAACGATTTTGAAGATGTAAGTGTTGACCGCGATGTTCATCAACGACACCACGAGAAACAACTCGGGAATCGTCAACTTGGCCACGCTCAGCAACAGGATGGTGACGAGCGCCGACACCACCATAAACAGCGCATTGAGGATGTTGTTGGCGGCAATGACCCGCGCCCGCTCACTTTCGGAGGTACGGGACTGAATCAGTGCGTACAGCGGCACTATATAGAAGCCACCAAACACACCCAGTCCGAGAATATCGAACAACACCCACCAGGCCTGACTGAACCCCAGCACGCCCAGCCAATCGTTGGTCTGAATGTTTTGCGGCATCTGCCCCGAATGCCACCACAGCAGCAGGCCAAACACGGTCAGCCCAAATGAGCCAAAGGGCACCAGGCCAATCTCGACCTTGCGCCCTGAAAGCTTCTCGCACAGCAGCGATCCCAGGGCGATACCCACCGAAAACACAGTGAGTATCAGCGTCACCACGGTCTCGTCGCCATACAGCCAGTCTTTGGCATAGGCCGGGATCTGCGTCAGGTAAATCGCGCCCACAAACCAGAACCACGAATTGCCCACTACAGAGCGCGACACGGCAGGCGTCTGATTCAGCCCCATACGCAGGGTGGCCCAGGACTCGCTGAAAATATTCCAGTTCAAACGAAGCTGCGGCGTATCAGCAGGCGCGGCTGGAATGGCGCGGCTGGCCAGGTACCCCAACACTGCCACCGCAATGATCACTACCGAGACTATTACTGTGTAATTACTGGACGACAGCATGATTCCGGCACCAATAGTGCCCGCCAAAATTGACAGAAAAGTGCCCATTTCGACCAGACCATTACCACCGACCAACTCTTCCTCACGCAGGGTTTGCGGCAGGATCGAATATTTCACCGGCCCGAACAGTGCCGAATGTGTGCCCATGGCAAACAAGGCAACCAGCATCAAGGCCAGATGATCAAAGGCAAACCCTATGGCCGCGACGATCATGATCGCGATTTCACCCAACTTGATCAGACGTATCAGGCGATCCTTGGGGTATTTTTCACCGAACTGCCCAGCCAGCGCCGAGAACAGAAAAAACGGCACGATGAAAAGCAGCGCACAGAGGTTGACCCAAATCCCCCTATCACCCTCGATGTTCAACTTATAAAGGATGGCCAGAATCAGAGATTGCTTGAACAGGTTGTCATTGAGAGCGCCCAGGGACTGGGTCACGAAAAAAGGCAGGAAGCGACGCTTGCTTAGCAAACTGAATTGCGAGGGGTGGCTCATCGTCCATGTACTCACGTTGCGCTGATAGGCTTTCTCTTTGGAGGGCCGTTGTAACACTCAGGACACAACCTTGCTCGGGTTCTGTTTGCGGTTACACCTAATTCGGCGTTTTCCCACAGAACCCGAGCACAAATTTTACTTCTTCAAGCCTGCAATACACGGCGACACAAATAGCTCGCCACGATAAGCGCCTTGCACCGTGCGAGTCCCCACCAGCAGCCACATCAGCGCCAGCGCCACCACCAGCACACAACCGGCCACATCAAAGAAGGTCAGCTGCAGCATGCTGCCCAGGCGCAAGGTGGCCAGCGAGTACACGCCCAGCGGGAAGGTAAAGCCCCACCAGCCCAGATTGAACGGGATTCCCGAGCGGAAGTAACGAATCGTGATCAGCGCCGCGATAACGATCCACCACAAGCCAACGCCCCACAAAATAACCCCGGAGATCAGCCCCAGACCTTCCGCGATTTCACCGATCCGCGCCAGGCCATTGGCGGCAAAAATCGCCGGCGCATCGGCCCCCAGCAACAACAAGCCCAGGGCGCCGGTGCCAATAGGCCCCAAGGCCAACCAGCTGGAAGCCGCCATGCTCTCGTGGGGCAACTTATGCAGCGCCATGCGCAGGATCAAAATGGTCAAAATACTGAACGCCACCGGCACCGAAAATGCCCACAGCACATAGCTGGTAATCAGCACGTGGAACTGCGCGGCAGTATCCGTCAGATAGGGCGCCAACAGCCCGCCACTGGCCGCAGCGACCTCTGCTGCGACTACCGGCAACAGCCAGACAGCGGTCATCTGGTCAATGCTGTGATCCTGGCGGGTGAACATCAGATAAGGGATCAGCACTCCGCAGCCCAGCGCCATGGCCACATCAATCCACCACAGCACCTCGGCCACCTGCACCATTTCGCCGCCCCAGCGGGGCACGCCGAACACCAGAAAGCCGTTAATAATGGTCGCCAGACCCATAGGGATGGTGCCGAAGAACATCGACACCGTGGAGTGTCCGAAAATGCGTCGGGCCTCGTCGAAGTAAAGCATCCAGCGCGCGCCATACAGCACGCTGAACAGGATGAACAAACCGATATTGAACAGCCATAGCCCCTCGGCAAAGGCACGCAGGCCAGGGATATGCACTGGTAACTGAGCCAGCGCCAGCGCCAAAACCCCCGTCCCCATGGTCGCGGCAAACCAGTTGGGTGTGAACTGGCGGATCACTTCGCGCGGGTGCTGCAAGTGGCTAAAGGGCCGAAAACCGGCATTGGCTTTGTTAGGGCAAGTCATGGGTTCCTCCTGTTCCTCATATGAGGTAGGACTAGAGTAGAACCAAATCGAATATCTATATAACGGGTAATTTCTCTAACTGTTATCTATTTAATAGATAACGCAGAATATCCTGAACTCAAGCACACCACGCCCGATTAATACTCTTTACCACCGCCCACCGCCTCACAGACGGCACAAAGGCCAAACCTGTAACTGCGACACCAGGCCGCGCTCAGACCATCGTCGACACTGACGCGCCCCGAACATCATGCGAGACTAGCTTCCCGCAGCCGGATTGCTCGGGTCTTACACGCTCAGGAGTGTCCATGTCGTTGTCCAGCGGGCTTATCGCCGCCGTCGCCCTCGCCTATATGGCCATCATGTTCGCCATTGCCTTCTATGGTGACCGGCGCAGCAAACCGCTGCCGCCGCGGGTTCGCGCGTGGGTCTATAGCCTGTCGCTGGCGGTTTACTGCACCAGCTGGACGTTCTTTGGCGCCGTCGGTCAGGCCGCCGAGCAGCTCTGGGCGTTCCTGCCGATTTACCTGGGGCCTGTGCTGCTGCTGGTATGCGCGCCCTGGGTGCTGCAAAAGATGGTGATGATCAGCAAGCAAGAGAACATCACATCGATTGCCGACTTTATCGCCGCCCGCTACGGCAAATCCCAGTCGCTGGCGATTGTGGTGGCACTGATCTGCCTGGTGGGTGTACTGCCTTATATCGCCCTGCAGCTCAAAGGCATTGTGCTCGGGGTTAACCTGCTGATCGGAGCAGGCGCCGACGCTACCGGCTCACGGGTCGAGGACACGGCACTGATCGTGACGCTGGTACTGGCACTGTTCACCATACTGTTTGGTACGCGCAACCTCGACGCCACCGAGCACCACCGGGGCATGGTGCTGGCAATTGCCTTTGAGTCGCTGGTCAAACTGTTCGCATTTCTCGCCGTGGGCGCCTTTGTGACCTATGGCCTGTATGACGGTTTCGACGACCTCTTCAATCAGGCCATGCTCGCCCCGCGACTCGAACAGTACTGGAAGGAAACTATCAATTGGCCTTCGATGGTGGTCCAGACCGGCGTGGCCATGATGGCGATCATATGCCTGCCCCGACAGTTCCACGTGACGGTGGTTGAAAACATCGAGCCCCAAGACCTGCAACTGGCCAAATGGGTGTTCCCGGCGTACCTGATTCTGGCGGGCCTGTTCGTCGTACCGATTGCTCTGGCAGGTCAAATGTTACTGCCCAGCTCAGTTTTGCCTGACTCGTTCGTGATCAGCCTGCCCCTGGCTCAGGCTCATCCGGCGCTGGCCTTGCTGGCTTTTATTGGCGGGGCATCGGCGGCCACCGGCATGGTGATCGTTGCCAGTGTCGCGCTGTCGACCATGGTCTCCAACGACATGCTTCTGCCGTGGCTACTGCGGCATAAGAACGCCGAGCGCCCTTTCGAAGTGTTCCGTCACTGGATGCTTTCGGTTCGTCGCGTATCGATTGTGGTGATTTTGTTGCTGGCTTATGTCAGCTACCGCCTGTTGGGTTCGACCGCCAGCCTTGCCACCATCGGCCAGATCGCCTTCGCTGCCGTCACTCAACTGGCCCCGGCCATGCTCGGCGCCCTGTACTGGAAGCAGGCCAACCGTCGCGGGGTTTTTGCCGGCTTGGCTACGGGCACCTTTATCTGGTTTTACACCCTGGTACTGCCGATCATCGCCCACAGCTTTGGTTGGCACTTGAGCCACTTCCCGGGGCTGGCGTGGTTGCACAGCAATCCGCTGGGCCTGTCGATCACCCCGCTGACCCAAGGTGTGGTGCTGTCGCTGGCCGGCAACTTCACCCTGTTTGCATGGGTCTCGGTGTTGTCGCGTACCCGAGTATCAGAACACTGGCAGGCCGGGCGCTTTATCGGCCAGGAACTGAGTAGCCACCCCAGCGGCCGCTCCATGCTCTCGGTACAGGTCAACGACCTGCTTGCCCTCGCGGCGCGCTTTGTCGGTGAAGAACGCGCCCATCAGAGTTTTATTCGCTTCGCGTACCGTCAGGGCAAGGGCTTTAACCCCAACCAAAACGCCAATGGCGAGTGGATCGCCCATACCGAACGGCTATTGGCCGGGGTACTCGGCGCGTCTTCTACCCGCGCAGTAGTAAAAGCGGCCATTGAAGGCCGCGAAATGCAGCTGGAAGACGTCGTACGTATTGCCGATGAAGCGTCGGAAGTGCTGCAGTTCAACCGTGCCTTGCTTCAGGGCGCGATTGAGAACATCACCCAGGGCATCAGCGTGGTTGACCAGTCACTCAAACTGGTGGCCTGGAATCGCCGCTATCTGGAACTGTTCAACTACCCCGACGGCCTTATCAGCGTGGGCCGCCCGATTGCAGACATCATTCGTCACAATGCTGAACGCGGCCTGTGCGGCCCCGGCGAAGCTGAAGTGCATGTGGCTCGCCGCCTGCACTGGATGCGTCAGGGCCGGGCGCACACCTCTGAACGGCTGTTCCCCAATGGCCGAGTGATCGAGCTGATCGGCAACCCCATGCCGGGCGGCGGTTTCGTGATGAGTTTTACCGACATTACCGCGTTCCGCGAAGCCGAGCAGGCGCTCACCGAGGCCAATGAAGGCCTGGAACAACGGGTGGCCGAGCGCACGTTTGAACTGTCGCAACTGAATCAGGCGCTGACCGAAGCCAAAGGCGTGGCCGAAACAGCCAGCCAATCCAAAACCCGGTTCCTGGCTGCCGTCAGCCATGACCTGATGCAACCAATGAACGCTGCACGGCTGTTCTCCGCTGCTCTCTCTCACCAGGAAGAGGGCTTGAGCGCGGAAGCTCAGAAACTGGTGCAGCATCTGGACAGTTCATTGCGCTCCGCAGAAGACCTGATCAGTGACCTACTGGATATTTCGCGCCTGGAAAACGGCAAGATCACCCCCGACATCAAACCTTTCGCCATTAACGATCTGTTTGAAACCCTCGGCAATGAATTCACCGCCCAGGCACAGGAACAGGGCTTGAACTTTAGAGTTCGGGGCAGCCGTGTGCGGGTCAACAGCGACATCAAGTTACTGCGGCGTATCTTGCAGAACTTCCTGACTAACGCCTTTCGCTACGCCAAAGGCCCCGTATTGCTGGGTGTACGACGACGCGGCGGCGAACTGTGCCTTGAGGTGTGGGACCGCGGGCCGGGTATCCCGGAAGACAAACTGCAGGTCATTTTTGAAGAGTTCAAACGCCTCGATAGCCACCAGACCCGCGCCGAAAAAGGCTTGGGCCTGGGCTTGGCGATTGCCGACGGCTTGTGCCAGGTGCTCGGCCACACCCTGCAAGTACGCTCATGGCCCGGCTTTGGCAGCGTGTTCAGCGTCAGCGTGCCGATGGCGAAGAGCCAGGCGGCGCCGCAGCCCGTCGCTGCCGAGCAGAATGGACAACCACTGGCAGGCGCTCAAGTGCTGTGTGTCGATAATGAAGACAGCATCCTGATTGGCATGCAGAGCCTGCTCACACGCTGGGGCTGCCGCGTGTGGACGGCACGCAACCGCGAAGAGTGCGCCGCACTGCTCAACGAAGGCGTGCGGCCGCAACTGGTACTGGTTGACTATCACCTGGATGATGGCGAGGTCGGGACAGAACTGATGGGCTGGCTGCGAACACAGTTGGGCGAACCGGTCCCGGGCGTGGTGATCAGCGCCGATGGCCGCCCGGAGATGATTGCACAGGTGCATGCCGCAGGCCTTGAATACCTGCCTAAGCCGGTTAAGCCTGCGGTTCTGCGAGCGCTGCTGAGCAGGCATGTGCCGCTCTGACAGCGAAGGGAGGGGGCTAAACTTGTGGGAGCATGCTTGATCCCATAAACCCCATCTCCAGCTCTTATTCCGCTGGATGGGCCACGCCATCAACGTCGGTCATGGCCCGCTCCAGCAAGTCGGCAGGCAAGCTTTTACTGGCCCTTGCGCCCAGCAACTTGAGCTGTTCGCTGCGACTAACCAGATTCCCTCGCCCTTCAGTGAGCTTGTTTCGGGCTGAACTGTAGGCCTTGTCTAACTGCTGAAGGCGATTGCCTACCTCATCCAGATCCTGAATAAACAGTACGAATTTGTCGTAGAGCCAGCCTGCGCGCTCGGCAATTTCACGGGCATTCTGGCCTTGGCGCTCCTGCTTCCAGAGGCTGTCAATCACCCGCAAGGTGGCAAGCAGTGTGGTAGGGCTGACGATCACGATATGACGATCGAAAGCCTCTTGAAACAGGTTTGGCTCGGCTTGCAACGCCGCCGAAAAGGCGGCCTCGATTGGTACGAACAACAGCACGAAATCCAGGCTGTGAAGCCCTTCCAGGCGTTTGTAGTCTTTGCCGGCAAGCCCCTTTACATGATTGCGCAGGGACAACACGTGCTGTTTGAGTGCCGCTTGCCCAATCACGTCGTCCTCTGCACTGACGTACTGTTGATACGCCGTCAGGCTGACCTTGGAGTCGACTACAACCTGCTTGTCACCCGGCAACATGATCAGCACGTCGGGCTGGAAACGCTCGCCGTCGGGCCCCTTGAGGTTCACCTGGGTCTGGTATTCGCGACCTTTCTCAAGCCCTGCATGCTCAAGAACCCGCTCCAGAATCAACTCACCCCAGTTACCCTGGGTTTTCTGGCCTTTCAAGGCCCGCGTCAGGTTGGTCGCCTCATCACTCAGGCGCAGGTTCAATTGCTGCAAGCGCTCAAGCTCTTTGCCAAGGGAGAAACGCTCACGCGATTCCTGCTGATAGCTTTCCTCAACGCGCTTTTCAAACGACTGGATACGTTCTTTCAGCGGATCGAGCAGTTGCCCTAGGCGCTCATTGCTGGTTTCGGCGAAGCGCTGCTCACGCTCATCAAAGATCTTGCCCGCCAGCTCGGCAAATTGCGCCCGCAGTTCATCCCTTGAACCTTGCAGGTCATTGAGTCGCTGCTGATGGCTGTCTTGCTGTTCGCGTAACTCGGCAGCCAGCGCAGACGCATGAGCATCCAGGCGACGCAGCTCGACTTCTTTATGATTGCGCTCCAGGTTCCAGGCGTGGGCAGCATCGCGTCCATTATCGCGCTCCACCTGCAACAACTCGACCTCTCGACGCAGCGCGGCCAGTTCGGCCTGCTTGGCTGCATTGGCCTGCCCCAGATCACTGACTTCGTCGCGGCACGCATCCAGCTGGGCACTCAAGCCTTCCTGGGCCAGTTGCGCCGTGTTCAAACGCTCGCTGAGCAACGCAAGCTCAGCGTGATGACCACTGGCACGACGCTGCAACTGCCAGATAAACGCCAGTAATGGCACGCTTGCTGCTGCCAGGCCAAGCAACAGACTGCTCAGATCCAGGGCCATAACCCCTCCACGCGAGGTAAAAGAGCAAGGGTAACCAACAGACAGCGCCGAAGACAGTTCAGTCTTCGGCCTTGCTCAATTCCTGCTGTGCCAGACGATCGCCAGCACGGGCCGCCTGACGCAACAATTCATGGCCGATACGCTGGTCGCGGGCGCTGCCGCATTCACGGCACATCAATTGCCCCAAACGACTCTGCGCAAGTACTACACCCTGGCGCGCGGGCTGCTTGAGCAAATGTCCGGCAACGTGCTGAACGCTGGGGTTGGCACCCAGGCGCGGGTTATCCAGCAACCAGATGGCCACCCGCAAAGAAAAGCGTTTGGGGGCATCATTGGATGTATTTGAGCGAGTAACAGAGGAAGTAGCTGTGCGGAACTTCATACGACACTGTGGGCAGAACAGAAGGCGCGCCACTCTACTCCTTTTTTTCTTTGGGTAAAGTCGAAAAAAGTCTACACCCTTGATCTAGAGCAAGCGCACGGGACAATCCACAGATCCTGTGGATAAGTCAGTGGACAACCCCAGTTTAACCCCCGCAAAGGCCCACCCTACGGGGCCTCAGGTCAAACTGTCGATTTTTTCACCAATTAAAAAAAACGATGTTTTTCATTGACTTAAATTTACCAGACAGGCTAGGCGGACTAACACACGGGTATCTGCGCCGATTTTGTGAGCAGCACTGCAAATGTGCACAAGTTCACATTCAGAGCAGGAATCCGGGCCGTTACAGCGCATAATCTGTAGGCCAGCGCACCGCTACAGAGCGCTGCTGTGCAGGTATTGAGTCAATAAAACCCGCTCGGCGGTCCCTGGTAAATGGCCAAATATGTACTATTACCAAACAAAACCACTGACTAAGTACGGAGCCGCCAGTGGATTTCTCACTGCATGAGCCACGACTACGTAAAGTATTTTTTCTAGCACACTTGCGTTTAATATTTCAACCCGTTAGTATCCGCAGCGTTAGTACCAAGCTGAAAGTCAATTCGGGCCGAACAAATCCCCCCAGCCACCTTGCGTAATGCAAAGCAGCGCTGACAAAGCGGGATCGACCCCCTAGATGGTTTCCAGGTAAAACTTGCGACGATACAGCCTCTGCACAAACGCACAGGGTATCGCGAAGTTCTTTTACTCTGACCGAACCAACCTGCAAATTGATCAGGATCTTCACCCGGAGCACGGAACCTTAGCTCCAGTTGTGATTGCCTGCCCTCCTAAGTACCTACCTGCCAGCCCAAGCGCCACATAATTAATGCGCTCCAACTGGCGGCTTTGTTCCAGTCAGGTTCTTCGTCCAGCCAAAGAATGGCTCGGCGTCACTGGAACGTTTTAACGCAGCACGGATCGAATCCGTGTCATTTGTAGGAACACCTAATAACTATGTCTACTCAAATCCATACTCAGGATGCCATTCGCACCCTAACCAACGCCTTTGCTCCAATGAACTGCCTGATTATGGCCGCTCGCAAAGGATGCTTCAGCTTCACCCTGGTCAACGAACACGGTATCGCACGTCACAGCGAACGTTTGTACCCTGACCAATACTCCAGCGCAGAACCTCTGCAAGCTGTGATCGAGCGTACTCGTCAGGCCCTTGTTGCCTGAAAGCTTGAGCGTTACACAACAAGCCCTGCCTGATCCGCAGGGCTTTTTGTTGCCTGCCATTTAAGAAACATTCGGCATTGCTTAAGTCCTTGCGGATATATAGCCACCGACCCGAAGCTTGAAATGTTTTAAAAACAGTCCTTTACAGCAAAGATATGACACTACACTTCAACTTAAGCGGCATGTTCCGCTTCCAGCGAACCCTTTCGATCCACAGCTGCCAAGCTCTAGGGTATCGCTGGTCATTTCGGGCCTCGAGGACTTTATGGGTATCGCCGCCAGGGAATTGAGCCAGTACGTGATTCGACCAACGCTTCTGTATCTGGGGCAGGACAACCCGGACGCAGAAGCTTTGTTGCTAGGTATTGCAGCCAGCCAGTCACATTTAGGCTCGGCTCTGCATGATCGTCACGGTCATGGCCTTTACTGCATACGCGAACTTCGTCATTCAGCCTTGTGGGATGGGTACCTGGCCCACGACCCCGATCTGGCGAGCCTGGTTCGGGGGCTGGCCAGCCAGCATGCATTCTTGTGCAGCCCTCACCTCGAGCTCACCGTTAATTTGCGGTATGCCACGGCCATTGCCTGGTTGTTGATCGAACAGCAAAAGATCGCCATCCCACCAGCCGATGACCTGCTGGGCATGGCAAGAATTTGGCGCCAAGCCTTTGAACCACATGGACGTTTACGGGATTTCGCCCATGCTTGGCGTACCTGCGTTTTACCTCTCAACCAAGTGGCTTGAGATTTCCGCCACTTACAACAATCTCTAAAAAGCCTGAAACCGGTCGGATTGTCCTACAAAACATCGCTATCTTCTGCGATTTAGCCTATAGCGCTTCAACAAAAATGTTGGTAGTTTTCGTCCGGTGATCATAAGGAGTTCTAATAATGAAAAAAGTAATGCTCAAGACCACACTTGGCCTCGCTGTCACTTTGGCTTCCAGCCAGATTTTCGCCAGCGGCTTCGCACTTAACGAACAAAGCGTCAGCGGTATGGGGACCGGTTTCGCAGGTCGTTCATCTTCTGCCGACGATGCAAGTACTGTTTTTGGTAACCCTGCCGGTATGTCCCGCCTTCAAGGTCAGCAAGTGACCGGCGGTGTCGCTGTAATTGATGCATCATCCAACATCAAGGATGCCAGCGGTAACGCCAGAGGTACCAACAAAGGCGATATGGTGCCCTTCACCGGCGTACCGATGGGTTTCTATACAAATCGACTCAACGACCAGTGGGCTGTTGGCTTTGGTGTATATGCCCCATTCGGCCTTGCCACAGAATATGAAAAAAACTTCCAGGGCCGTGCATTCGGTAGCACCAGTGACGTTGCTGTCGTCACCTTGCAGCCTACTGTCAGCTATGCATTCAACGATCGGGTTTCGGTAGGCTTCGGTCCAACCATCAACCGCATCGCTGGCAAGCTGGAATCTGATCTTGCGCTGGTCCCGGGCACCCCTGAAGCCCACGTCAAAATCAAAGGCGACGATACAGCTCTGGGGTTCAACGCCGGTATTTTGGTGCAAGCGACAGACACCACCCGCGTTGGCCTGACCTACCACTCCAAAGTCAGCTACAAGCTCAAGGGTCACACTGACATCGAGGCTGGCGCCGGAACACCAGCTGGACTGCTGAAAAGCAATCGCTATGACGCTTCGCTGTCGATCGACACCCCAGAGTCCTGGGACCTGTCCGTCACCCAAGATATGTCTGATGCATGGAAGCTCTATGCCGGTACTACATGGACGCGCTGGAGCCGTCTGAAAGACATTACCGTCAAAAACGAAGGCGTTACTGCTGCCAACGCTGGCGCAGGTGGCGCTCAAGCTTTCACCACCATCAAAGAAGATCAAAACTGGCACGACACCTGGGCTTACGCCATTGGCACGTCTTATCAGTTGAACAAGCAGTGGGTACTGCGTACCGGCCTGACCTGGGACCAATCGCCTACCAACAATGAAAATCGCTCGCCACGCATTCCTACCGGTGACCGGACGATCTTCAGTTTGGGTGCCGGTTATGCCGTCAACGAGAACCTGACCATTGATGCGGCTTACTCCTACCTGAAGGAAGAGTCGGTCAAGGTCAACGATTCGAAAGGCATCAACCGCTACAGCGCCAAATATGAAAACAGCGCTAACGGCTTTGCAGTAGGTGCAACCTACAAGTTCTGATTCACCGCGAGGCCAACCGCCTCGCCTGCTGAATCAAAAAAATCCCCGCTCTCGTTACCGAGGCGGGGATTTTTAATGGGTGCGTTTCAGGGCTTTGAAGCAATGGCCTTGTCGATCGCCTCGATCAATTCCGGGCTATCGGGTTTGGTCAGGCTAGAGAAGCTGGCAATCACATTGCCCTGACGATCAACCACGTACTTATAGAAATTCCACTTCGGCGCGCTGCTCTGCTCGGCCAGTACCTTGAACAGGTGCGTCGCATCAGGCCCACGCACATGCTGCGGATCGATCATGGTGAAAGTCACACCGTAATTGACGTAACACACCTTGGCCGTCTCTTCGCCATCTTTGGATTCCTGCTTGAAGTCATCCGACGGCACACCAATCAACTCCAGCCCCTGACCCTTGTAGCGCTGGTTCAGAGCCTCAAGCCCCTTGAATTGAGGGGCAAAGCCGCAAAAGCTCGCCGTATTGACGATCAACAGCGGCTTGCCTGCAAAGCGCTGGCACAGATCAATCGATTCCTTGGCCCGCAATTTAGGCAATGTGCCTTCCAGCAAAGGGGGACAATCCGCCGCCCAAACCGAGCCGGCACAAGCTATCAGCAGTACAGGCATCGCAATCCAGCGCTTAAGCATCATCGGTGTCCTTTAAAAAGAGGCAGGCTCAGAACTTACTCACCCGACGCCACACTAGCAAGCGCCCATGCCTAACTGCATTAAAGCCAGTCCGCCTTGATGCCAGCCCCACCACACAAGGGCCAGCAACAAAACACCAATACTGGCTGCACCGAGCCATATCCAGGTTGAATTCACCCCATACTCCCCTGCGCCTGCAAACGGGCCACCGGGCGCTCGCGCACCGGCCAGTTCAAGGCCGCAGCCAACAGGCTTAACAAGATCGAGACCTGCCAGATCAGATCGTAACTACCTGTCTGATCATAGACCACGCCACCCAACCAGCCGCCCAGGAATGCCCCGAGCTGATGGAACAAAAATACGATCCCGCCCAGCATCGACAAGTTACGGACGCCAAACATGGTTGCCACCGTACCGTTGGTCAATGGCACTGTCGACAGCCACAAAAACCCCATGGCCATGCCGAACAGATATGCACTGAACTGCGTTACTGGCGCCCACAGAAACAACACAATCACCACCGCCCGGGCCAGGTACAAACCTGTCAACAAACGGGGCTTGGACATCCGCCCTCCTAGCCAACCGGCGGTGTAGGTACCAAAAATATTGAACAGGCCAATCAGCGCAAGCACCGTCGTACCCACTGTCGCAGGAAGGTGCTGATCCACCAGATAGGCCGGCAAGTGGATGCCAATAAACACCACCTGAAAGCCGCAGACAAAAAAGCCAAACGCCAATAGCCAGAAGCCCGAGTGCGAGCACGCCTCACGCAGAGCCTCCTTGAGGGTTTGCTCGCCACCCAGATTGGGTAACGGCCGATCCTTGAGCATGCTGACCAACGGCACAATCAGCGCCACCAACACACCCAACACCAATAGCGCCGTCGACCAGCCGAGCCAGCCAATCAACCCCAAGGTACCGGGCAACATCGCGAACTGACCAAAAGACCCCGCCGCACTGGCAATCCCCATGCCCATGCTGCGTTTTTCTGCGGGCAAGGCGCGCCCGACGACACCCAGGATTACCGAGAACGAAGTACCGGACAGACCGATCCCGATCAGCAGCCCCGCGCTCAACGACAGTGACAGCGGCGAATCCGACAGTCCCATCAACAGCAACCCCACCGCATACAACACACCCCCGACGATCACCACCCTGGCCGCGCCAAAGCGGTCTGCCAGCGCCCCGGTAAAAGGCTGAGCCAGGCCCCAGATCAGGTTCTGCAAGGCAATAGCAAAGGCAAACACCTCACGCCCCCAGCCAAATTGCGCGCTCATGGGAGGCAGAAACAGACCGAACCCATGCCTTACGCCCAAAGACAGAGCCAGGATAAGCGCACTGCCAAGAAGGACCCATCCACTGTTGCGCCACACCGATGTCATTGTTGTTCTCCGGGAGCGGGTATATACCCATTTATAATCGAACCGCTGCCCCCTAGGGGGTGTTCTCAATCAGTGCCTGCCAACTCATCCAATAGCTGTAACAGTTGTGCGCGCTTGGCTTCACCCAAACGATCCATCAAGCGCTGCTGAGCGTCCTCCCAGGCAGGCAGGGCAGCCGTCAAGCACTCGTCCCCTGCCTGGGTCAGGCAAACCAGACGATTACGCTGATCAGCCCCCTCCATCAGTTTCAACAGACCCGCGCCCTCAAGCACCCGCACATTACGCCCCAACGTACTGCGATCCAGCCCCATCGCTTCTGCCAGGCTGGAAATGCTGGGTTGATCGAGCCGCTTGAGATTACACAGCAAAGAATACTGGGCGACGTTGATCCCGAAGCCGTCGAGAGCGCCGTCGTAATGCCTGCTCACGCCACGCGCAGCACGTCGCAGATTGGTGCATAAACACTGAGTTGGTAACATTTTGTATGTATATACCCGCAATAAAACAGAATCAAGATTTATCTCAGAGCGATCAACCTTGGTGAATCTGGCAGCACGTTAGGCAACGATCAACGCCAGCCCAACCAACACCAGCACTTCGAGCAACTCCAGCAGCGCACCAGCGGTATCGCCCGTGGTGCCTCCCAGACGGCGCATCATCACCCGGCGTAGCCCTTCAAACCCCACGGCTGCCAGTAGCAATGCCCACAACCCGGCATACCCGGCCAATACCACACACGCCAGGGCACTGCCTCCCAACATCCACCAGCCCGCCTTGCGCGGCAAATGGTCAGCCAGCGCCTGCCCCAAACCACCGGCCCGTACATACGGGGTGGTCAGGAATACGGCCAGCAAAGCGCTGCGCCCGATCAAGGGAGCGATCAGAAGTAGTGCTCCGTTGTGCTGTTCTATCAACGCCAGCAGCGCACAGAACTTGAGCAATAACACCAACGTCAGCGTAACCACCGCGATCGGTCCGCTGCGGGGGTCTTTCATGATGGTCAGCGTGCGCTCGCGATCGCCAAAGCCACCCAGCCAGGCATCGGCACTGTCAGCCAGGCCATCCAGATGCAGCCCGCCGCTGAGCAACACCCAAGCCGTCAACAGTAAAGCGGCGTGCAACATCAGCGGCGCATCTGTCAGCAGTGCATTGAGGCCCCACAACAGCAAACCGAACAGCAAGCCCACCAGCGGATAAAACAGCAGTGAACGCCCCATTTCCTGAGGCTGGGGCATACCCGGCAGGCGAATTGGCAAGCTGCTCAAAAACTGCAAGGCAATCCAGAACGGCAACATCACTGATCGACCTCGGCGAGTTCTCCATCGGGGCCGACCTGCAACCCGAACAGCGCGCCGTGGATTACCGGTACTTGCAGCAACTGCTCGCGAGGCATACCGCGAGCCTGGGCCAACAACAACTTCATCACCCCGCCATGGCATACCACCAGCACCCGCTGGCCTGCAAAATCCCGCTGCAAACGGCTGACGGCCGATAGCACCCGCGCCGAGAACTCAAGCACTGGCTCTCCGTCGGGCGGGGTAAAGGCGTAAGGGTCGGCCCAGAACAAGCCCAAGGCTTGCTCATCGACTTCCATCAGCGCCGCAGCGCTCTGCCCTTCCCAAGCACCAAAATGAAGTTCTTGCAGATCCTTGTCGAACGACACAGGCAGATCGAGCTGCTCGCTCAGTTCCCGGGCAAACAATGCGCAGCGTTGCAACGGCGAGCTGACGATTCGATCCCACGGTCCTTGGCCTGTCACGGTATCTCGCATTTGCGTCCAGCCCAATGTCGTCAAGGCGTCGTCAAGGCTGCCGCGCAAACCGCCACCCAGCTCGGTCTCGCCATGACGCAGCAAATCCAGCTGCACGGTCATGCCGGACGATCTGCCACGGCGGCTTCGGCAAAGGTCGCCATCTGCCCGTGCAGGTCGCACGCCAAACGCATCAACGGCACCACCAACGCTGCACCGCTGCCCTCGCCCAGACGCAAGCCCAGATCAAGCAACGGCTCAGCCTGCAAGCTTTCCAGCACATGGCGATGGCCCTGCTCAGCCCCTCGATGACTGAAGATCAACCAATCGCGACACAGCGGATTCAAGCGCACGGCGACCATGGCCGCGACGGTGCAGATAAATCCATCGACCACCGCCACGATGCCTTCCTGGGCACAGGCCACATAGGCGCCGACCAAGGCAGCAATTTCAAAGCCCCCCAAGCGAAACAGAGTCTGCAGCGGATCGTCGAGGTGACCGGCATGCAACGCCAGCGCACGGTCAATCACCCGTGCCTTGTGGCTTACACCGGCTGCATCCAGCCCCGTGCCTGGCCCGGTCAACAGTGAGGCCGGGCAATCAAGCAGCGCACTGGCCACGGCACTGGCAGACGCGGTATTGCCGATCCCCATTTCACCGCCGATAAACACCTCGCTGCCTGCAGCCTGTGCCCGCAAAATACTGTCGCGCCCAGCGTGCAGAGCTTTCAAACCCAGAGCGTCGGACATCGCAGGACCCGTCGCAAAATTGGCCGTACCCGCGCCCAACTGCAAGTGACGCACACCCGGCAGATCAAGCATCGGCGTCACCGTACCCAGGTCCACCACATCCAGTTGCGCGCCCAATTGGCGGGCCAGCACACTGATTGCCGCACCACCACTGACAAAGTTGTGCAGCATTTGCCCGGTGACCGCTTGCGGATAGGCCGACACACCTTCAGCGACTACGCCGTGATCACCTGCAAAAATCCCGATCCATACCTGATCGACACGGGGCTTGAGTCGCCCTTGCAAACCAGCCAGTTGCACCGCCAACGCCTCAAGCTGACCCAGGGAGCCTGCGGGCTTGGTCAGTTGCTGCTGACGCTCGGCCGCGGCCGCTTGCATGTCACGGTCAACGGGCTTGCAGGGGTTCAGCCACCAAGGGGTGCTCATAATGCAGTTCCTTTCAACGTCAGGGGCAGGCCCGCCACTGTCAGCACGACTCGCTGACAGCGTTCGGCCAGGGCTTGATGCAACCAACCGGCTTCATCGACATAGCGGCGAGTCAATTCGCCCAGCGGCACGACACCCATTCCGGTTTCGTTGCTGACAAACACAATTTCGCCCGGCAGATCAGCCAGGCATTCCAACAGCGCGTCACGCTCGGCATTCAAGCGCTGCGGGTCTTCGAGCATCAGCAGATTGGTCAGCCACAGCGTCAGGCAATCCACCAGCAAACAAGCATCGGCGCGAGCGTTGTCACGCAGCACCCGGGCCAGCTCAATCGGCTCCTCGATGAGCGCCCAATGCCCGGGACGACGTTCGCGATGATGGCGCACGCGCTCGTTCATCTCACCGTCCAGCGGCTGACTGGTGGCTATGTAGGTGACGGCACAGCCGGACTCGGTCGCCAGCTTTTCAGCCAGACGGCTTTTACCCGAGCGGGCACCACCCAAAATCAGTTGCAGCATGTCAATAAACCTCTGGAACTGTGGGAGCGAGCCTGCTCGCGAAAACTCCAATGCGGCTTCGCGAGCAGGCTCGCTCCCACAGATTTAAATTCTGCACAACGCTCGCAAGTACGCGGTATCCAGATGGTTTTCCACCAGATCCGCCAGCCGTTCGATATCTCGCTCGCGCAGGGCGTGGTAGTCCACTTCTTGCACATCCTGCAAACCGGCCCAACGCAGCAACGCACTGCAAGCCGCAGGCGACTCGAACACACCATGCAGATAAGTGCCGAGGATTTGCCCGTCCGCACTTTGCGCGCCATCACAGCGCCCGTCATCCAGGTGCACCACTGGTAGCTCCAGCGCTACGCCCGTGGTCACGCCGGCGTGGATTTCATAGCCGCTGACGAGTGCGTTCTCAAGAGTCAAATGCCCGCGCACATTGCGCAACTGCTTCTCGGCTGCAAGCTCGGTGCTAAACGCCAGCAAGCCCAACCCGGCACTTGAACCGGCTGGCCCTTCAAGGCCCAGCGGGTCGTGGACCTGCTCACCGAGCATCTGCAAACCGCCGCAAATTCCAAGCAGTTTTCCGCCGTAACGCAAATGACGGCTGATGGCCGCATCCCAGCCATTGGCGCGCAAGTACGCCAGATCGCTGCGCACGCTCTTGGAGCCAGGCAGGATGATCAAGTCTGCGGGCGGGATCGGTTGCCCCGGCCCCACAAACTGCAGGTTTACTTGCGGGTGCAGGCGCAATGGATCGAAGTCGGTGTGATTGCTGATACGCGGCAATACCGGCACCACCACGTTGAGCACCTGTTCGACCTTGTCAGTCTGGCGCTGATCAATGCCGTCTTCGGCCTCAAGATGCAGGTCCATCACATAGGGCAACACGCCGATCACCGGTTTGCCGGTGCGTTGTTCCAGCCAGTCGAGGCCGGGCTGGAGCAACGCGATATCGCCACGAAAACGGTTGATGATGAACCCCTTGACCCGTGCCTGTTCGGTCTCGGACAGCAACTCCAGAGTGCCGACCAGATGGGCAAACACCCCGCCGCGATTGATATCGGCAATCAACACCACCGGGCAATCAACCGCTTCGGCAAAGCCCATGTTGGCGATATCACCGGCCCGCAAATTGATCTCGGCCGGCGAACCCGCGCCCTCGACCATGACCACCGGATATGCGGCACTCAAACGCTGATGCGAGGCCAATACCGCTTGCATGGCAATGGCCTTGTAGTCGTGATACGCCACCGCATTCATGCTGGTGACGGCACGCCCGTGAATAATCACTTGGGCACCGGTGTCGCTATTGGGCTTGAGCAGCACCGGATTCATGTCCGTGTGCGGCGCCAATCCAGCCGCCTGGGCCTGCACTGCCTGGGCACGACCGATCTCGCCACCCTCGGCGGTCACTGCGCTGTTGAGCGCCATGTTTTGCGGTTTGAACGGCACCACAGCGACGCCCTGGCGGGTCAGCCAGCGGCACAGGGCCGTCACCAGCGTGCTCTTGCCGGCATCGGATGTGGTGCCTTGCACCATCAACGTACTCATGTGGTTTCCTTGGTATACGCTGCCAATGCCTGCTCCAGGCGCACCCAGTCAGCCTCATCGGCAGGCAGGCCAAAACGTACGCTGCTGTTGTGGGCAAACAGGCGCAGCAAAATGCCGCGGTGCGCCATAAATTCGTACAGGCGATCGGCGTGAGGCGTGATTAACCACTGGAACAATGCACAGCCGCCGTACGGCGGCAAATCATGCAACCCCAGCAATCGCTCAAGCCGCCCGCTGGCCAGCTCACTGCGCTCGCGCTGGCGAGCATGGCCGTCGGTGTCGAGCAGGCAGGCCTGACCGACGATACGCGTGGGACCGCTAACGGCCCAGGGCCCAACTTGCTCGGCCAGCAACTTGAGTAATTTTTGCTCGGCCAGCACAAAACCCAACCGTACCCCGGCCAGACCAAAAAACTTGCCGAAAGAACGCAACACGATCAGCCCGGTACGCTGTGTGTGCTCGGCCAGACTAAGTTCTGGAGTGTTGTCCATAAAGGCTTCGTCCACCACCAGCCAGCCACCGCGCTGCACCAGCCGCGCATGCCATTCCAGCAAACGCTCCGGCGACAGCTTCAACCCGGTAGGGTTGTTGGGATTGACCACCACCAGCACGTCCAGCGTGTCGAGGTAGAAATCGACTTCCTGTTCCATGATTTCACGCACGATATGCCCGCTGTGCCTCCAGGCATGTGCATGTTCGGCGTAACACGGCGACAGCACACCCACCTTGCCACTGCGACGCAGGCGCGGCAGCAGCTGGATCGCGCACTGCGAGCCCGGCACCGGCAAGACACTCAACGCGCCGTAATAGGCACAGGCGGCTTGCTCAAGACCATCGTCGGTTTCAGGCAAACGCGCCCAGGCACGCTCGGGTACAGGGGGAATATCAAAGGGCCAGGGCGCCAGTCCAGTGGACAAATCCAGCCAGTCAGCCTCGGCAATACCGTAATGCTGCGCCGCCCTGCGTAAACGTCCGCCGTGCTCAAGCATAGAATTCACTCCACGCACACAGAACCAATAGCCACAGCCATACGCCACGTTGCACCAACTGCCAACCACGACCAATCGAGTCGGCATCCGCTGGCACGCCTTCGCCCAACTGCGGGCGCTCATGCAGTTCGCCGTGATAAATCGCCGGGCCACCCAGCTCAACACCCAGGGCACCTGCGCCTGCGGCCATTACCGGGCCTGCATTGGGGCTGTCCCACTGAGGTGCCTGCTTGCGCCAGCACTTCAAGGCCAGTCGGGTTTTACCCAGCACGGCGTAAGTCAACGCCACCAACCTTGCAGGAATATAGTTAAGAACATCGTCGATACGGGCAGCAGCCCAACCAAAACGCTCAAAGCGCTCGTTGCGATAACCCCACATCGCGTCCAGCGTATTACTTAAACGATAGAGCACCACACCCGGCGCTCCCGCCACGACAAACCAGAAAATAGTGGCGAAGACCGCATCACTGCCATTTTCGAGCACAGACTCAGTGGCAGCGCGGGCAACTTCAGTCGAATCCAGCTCGCTGGTTTGGCGACTGACCAGATAACCGACCCGGGTCCGCGCCTCGTCCAGGTCATTGGCGCGCAAGGCCTCGGCAACCGGCTGAACGTGCTCGCCAAGGCTGCGCATGCCCAACGCGCAATACAGTGCCAGAATTTCCACCAGCCAGCCGATATACGGCAGCCATGAAAGAGCCGTTGCAAGGATCGTCAACGGCAGCACCGCCAGCACCCAGGCCGTCACCCCATGACTGCGCCAGCCACGTCCGCCAGAATTGAACCGCTGCTCGATACGCTCGGCCATGCGGCCAAACGCGACCAGCGGATGCCAGCGCTTGGGCTCGCCAAACAGCGCATCAAGCGCCACACCGGCGACGCACAGCAACGCCACACTCATGGACTCACTCCCCAATAATTCTCATACACCAGTTCACTCAGCGGACGCGCTTGCGCCCACCCTTCCAGCACCAGCATGGGTGCCGGATAAAAGGCCTCGACCGGGCCCAGACACAACACGGCCAGAGGTTTGGCTCCCGCAGGTAAACCCAGTAAATCGGCCAGGGCTTCAGGCTCGAACAACGACACCCAGCCCATGCCCAAGCCTTCGACACGCGCCGCCAACCACAGGTTTTGAATCGCACACGACAACGACGCCATGTCCATTTCCGGCAGGGTGCGTCGGCCAAAAATATGCTTTTCACGGTCATCCATCAACGCCGCCACCAGCACCTCGGCGCAGTCCTGTATACCTTCGACCTTGAGCGTCATGAACTCATCGGAGCGCTGGCCCAACGCCTCGGCGGTACGTACCCGCTCAGCTTCGACCAATCCCTGGATCTTGCCCCGCAGTGCCCGGTCAGTAATGCGGATAAACCGCCACGGCTGCATCAGTCCCACGCTCGGAGCCTGGTGCGCCGCTTCCAGCAAACGCGATAACAGTTCGGGTGCCACGCTGCCACCACTGAAGTGCCGCATGTCGCGGCGCTCGGCAATGGCGCGGTACACGGCTGCGCGCTCTTCAGGGCTAAAGGCGTTGTCGGTCATGACGCCTTCACAGTACACGGCGCAAACAGCGCAGCAATGGCTTGAGGATTGGACGGAAAGTAGAAGTGCACGTAAGAGGCGGTCATCCGCCCTTCGCGATACACCGCTTCGGCACCGCGCCCGCCATTGGGGCTCAGGCCACGGGCAACAGGTTCAAGCTCAGTGCTGGTCAGCGAGTGATGGTAAGTGTGACCACGCAGCAGCCCTTCGGGCATGTCCACCGATTGCAATGCCAACGCCGCCAGACGCTTTTGCATCGTCGCCTCCCCCGTCAGCAAACCCACCAGCTCGGCTCGCTGACCGTCAACATCGGTCAAGGCATCGAGCAGATAAAGCATGCCACCACATTCGGCCAGCAGCGGTTTACCGGCGGCGTGATGGGTGCGGATCGCCTCAAGCATCGGTGCATTGCGCGACAGCTCAAGGTGATGCAACTCGGGATAACCGCCCGGCAAATAAAGGCTGTCAGCTTCTGGCAGGCGGACATCGCGAATCGGCGAAAAAAACACCAGCTCGGCTCCCATCGTCCGCAACAGGTCCAGACTCGCTCCATAGGTGAAGGCAAAGGCTTCATCCCGGGCTACAGCAATTCGAACCCCAGCCAACAATGGCTCGACCGTCACGGGCTCAGGCGCGGCAAATTCAACGGCGGGTGGCAGCGCTACCTCACAGGTACTGGCCAAAGCATTGGCTGCCGCGTCGAGACGCGCATCCAGGTCGTTGAGCTCACTGGCCTGCACCAGCCCCAAATGCCGACTCGGCAACTCGATACCGGTCTCACGGGACAACGCCCCGTACCAGCGCAAGCCTTCGGTCAGGCTGCCTTCGAGCAACTGGGCATGACGCACCGTGCCGACCCGGTTGGCCAGCACCCCGGCGAACGGCAGATCCGGCTGGTAGCGCGCCAGTCCCAAGGCCAGGGCACCGAACGTCTGGGCCATTGCAGTGCCATCAATCACACCCAATACCGGGACGCCAAAATGCCGCGCCAGATCGGCGCTGGACGGCGTACCGTCGAACAACCCCATGACGCCTTCGATCAGGATCAGGTCTGCTTCACCGGCGGCCTCCCACAGCAGGCGGCGACTTTCATCCGCACCCACCATCCACAAATCCACCTGATACACCGGCGCACCGCTGGCACGCTCCAGAATCATCGGGTCGAGAAAATCCGGGCCACATTTAAACACCCGCACTTTGCGCCCCTGATTGCGATGCAATCGGGCCAAGGCAGCGGTTACGGTGGTCTTGCCCTGACCGGAAGCCGGCGCGGCGATCAACACCGCCGGGCAATGACGCGACTCTCTCATGCTGGAACACTCACAATTCGATGCCTTTCTGAGCTTTGATCCCGGCCTGAAAGGCGTGTTTGACCACACCCATTTCGGTCACGGTATCGGCCAGGTCTATCAGTTCAGGTTTGGCGCCACGTCCGGTGACCAGTACATGCTGCATCAAAGGACGGGCCTGCAGGTCGGCGAGGATCTGCTCAAGGTCCAGGTAGCCATGCTTGAGTGCGATGTTCAGCTCATCCAGTACCACCAGCCCGATGGACGGGTCACGCAGCATTTCTCGGGACACTTCCCACGCGGCTTCGGCAGCGGCGATATCGCGTTGGCGATCCTGGGTTTCCCAGGTAAAGCCTTCGCCCATCACGTGGTAGCGCACCTGCTCGGGGAAGCGGCGAAAGAAGATCTCTTCGCCGGTGCTGTTGCGTCCCTTGATGAACTGCACCACGCCGCACTGCATGCCGTGGCCCATGGCCCGGGCCAGCATGCCAAAAGCGGAACTGCTTTTGCCTTTACCATTGCCGGTCAACACCAGCAGTAGCCCGCACTCATTGGGCGAGCTGGCAATGCGCTCATCCATGACGGCTTTTTTGCGCAGCATGCGCGCCTGATGACGTTCGTCGCGTTCGGGGGATTCGTTCATGGCAGCTCTCCGTTGGGGCTCAATGATGCAAACGGGAGGCGGGGGGATAGTCAAATAATCGGCACGTCCTCGCCCGCCGCGAGGATGCTGGATGGATCAGGCCGGTCTCCGGGCTCATAAGCGGTTTAGCCCCCTGCGGGACACACCCTGACCACGCGCCTTCCCGTGAAGAAACACAGTGGCACTCAGCGTGGCATTGACTCATTTACCGTTGCGGGGGCAGCGCCGGGATCATGGCGGTTGTGTGGGTCAAACACGCCCTCACCGGCTTCCCTGTTTCACTCGGCCAACCTTACGTTGCCGAGCACCTGAAACAAGCCGCGAAGGTTAGAGGGTTGGGGGTGGAGCGTCAATTAAAGGTGGCACCAAAAGGGTTTATACAAAGCTGCGGGCTGAACCTTTGAGGGGCTACGCTTCTCTATGACCTACAAGACCAAACTTAATGGAGTTCTTCATGCTCAAGCGCCAGCACGCTATTGTCATCGTACTTGCGGCAGGATTGGCTGCCTGCGGCGAGACTTCGACCCTGCAAGTGAGTGATGGCACCGGCCCGTCGCCGAAGCTGCCTGAACCGAACAAGACGCTTATACCCACCGTCAATATCGCCCCGGCGGTCGGTTGGGCTGAGGGCTCCACACCGATTGCCGCCCAAGGTTTGAAGGTCGCCGCTTTCGCCGAAGGCCTGGACCATCCGCGCTGGCTCTACGTATTGCCCAACGGCGATGTGCTGGTCGCGGAAACCAATGCACCGCCCAAGCCGGATGACAGCAAGGGTATCAAGGGCTGGATCGCGGACAAAGTCATGAGCCGCGCAGGCGCCGGTGTGCCGAGCGCGAACAGGATCACCTTGTTGCGCGATGCAGACCACGACGGAGTGGCTGAAACTCGCACGGTTTTTCTCGACAATCTGAACTCCCCCTTTGGCATGACCCTCGTAGGCAACGATCTGTATGTCGCCGACGCCGACAAGCTGCTGCGCTTCCCCTATCAGGCGGGCGAAAACAGCATCAAGGCGAAGCCGGTCAAGGTCCTCGATTTGCCAGGCGGCCCGCTGAACCATCACTGGACTAAAAACGTCATCGCCAGCCCTGATGGCACCAAGCTGTATGTCACCGTTGGCTCCAACAGCAACGTGGGCGAGAACGGCATGGACAAGGAAGAAGGCCGCGCCGCGATCTGGGAGGTTGATCGCGCTACCGGCAATCACCGGATTTTCGCTTCTGGCCTGCGCAACCCCAACGGCCTGGACTGGGAACCCAAAACCGGCACACTCTGGACAGCAGTTAACGAACGTGACGAAATCGGCAGCGATCTGGTCCCCGATTACATCACCTCAGTCAAGGATGGTGGTTTCTATGGCTGGCCCTACAGCTATTACGGCCAGCACGTGGATGTACGGGTCAACCCGCAAAATCCGGAACTGGTCGCCAAAGCCATTGCACCGGACTATGCCGTCGGCCCGCACACTGCATCCCTGGGGCTGAGTTTTGCCGAAGGCAGCAAACTGCCCGACTTCACCCAAGGCGCGTTCATTGGCCAGCACGGCTCCTGGAACCGCAAACCGCACAGTGGTTACAAAGTGATTTTTGTACCTTTTGCTGACGGAAAGCCCACAGGCATGCCAGTTGATGTACTGAGCGGTTTTCTCAACGCGGACGAAAAAGCCATGGGCCGGCCGGTAGGCGTGGTCATCGATAAGCAAGGGGATTTGCTGGTGGCCGATGATGTCGGCAACAAGGTTTGGCGGGTGTCGGCAAAGCCTACCAGCAAATGAAACAGTGGGAGCGGGCTTACTCGCGATTGGATCACCGCGGCGTGGCAGTTACACCGCGTTGTATCCATCGCGAGCAAGCCCGCTCCCACCCAGCGTGATGCAGGTTCGGGTTTACGGCAGACGCGCCAGATGCTGCTCGGTCGGCAACACGCGCTTGGCATTCAGATAGGCTTTCTGCCAGTAGGCTTTGTTGAGACTGTCCAGCTTGACCGTACCGCCTGTGGCCGGTGCGTGCACAAAACGGCCTTCGCCTACGTAGATCCCGGCATGGCTGACCTGAGAACCGCCATTGGTGGCAAAAAACAGCAAGTCACCGGTTTGCAATTTGTCCTGACCGACACTTTGCGCCTGCATCACGATCATTTCGCGGGTGGTGCGCGGCAATGAAATGCCCGCCGCGTCGTTGTACACGTACTTGATCAGACCACTGCAATCGAAGCCGGAATCCGGAGTATTACCACCCCAGCGATAAGGCGTGCCCACCAGACCCAAGGCGCGAAACAGCACGTCGGCGGCTACCGGCGAGGTTTCTTCATAAGGGTTGGCAAACACAACAGGCTTTTTGACCACCGGGGCAGGGGGCGGGGGGCTGGCGCAAGCACTAAGCAGTGCTGCTAAGGTCAAGAGGGCAACACGGGCCATGGTCGACATAAACAGAATGTTCCTGATTCTGGATACGGCAACTCTGGCCGCGAAACCTGAAGCAGCGAGAGGGGACACCTTCGCGGCTTCAAGAATTTAACAATGCGACTGAATTCTAGCCCTTAGCAGCCAAACTTCAAGTAAGACATTAACTTTACTTGCGGGCTACTACGCTCGCCGGTGCCATCGCCAGGGCGCGCTTGGCCTCAATAAAGGTCTTGCTCCAGTAGCTGTCACCCAGGTTATCAATCCGTACACCACCGCTGCGGCGGCTGCTGGAGTGAATAAACTGGTCATCCCCCAGGTAAATACCGGCATGACTGACACGGCCACGACCATTGGTGCTGAAGAACAACAAGTCACCAGGTTTAAGGTTGTTTCGTGCGACCAGCGGTGCTTTTACGTTGATCATTTCACGGGTTGAGCGCGGCAACTGCATGCCAGCTTCTTCCTTGAAAAGGTAACCGATAAAGCCGCTGCAATCGAAACCTGCCTCAGAGGTGCCGCCAAAACGGTAACGCGTACCGATCAGGGACATGCCGCGCTCAAGGATGCTGTCAGCCAGGGCGGGCAATTGGTAAGGCTTGCTGTTGACGGAAAACTCAGCCAGTTCTTTTTCGGTGGCCAGTTCTTCCTGATAAAGAGCGGAAGATTGCGATACCGACGATGGCTTTTGAACCTGTTGATCGACAACTTGCTGCGACACTGGCGTGTGGGCAGCGCAGCCAAACAACAGGGTAACGAGTGCGAGAGGCACGAGGGGTGCGAAGCGCTTTAGCATGGGCACGACCGTGGCTTGTAAGAAAAGTAGCCGCGACTATGCCTTCTATGATCCTCATTTGCAAATTCAATCGATCTAAATGTGACTTGTTGGTTTTATCGTGACATCTAAGGCTTTACACCCCTGACGACAGATTTTGCGCCCACAGCTCTTGAGCCGCGCGGGTTTTCTGACGCCTTAAAAACGTCAAAAATGGCTGAAGACCGCAGTTTTAAAGGGGTGAGCTACCAGCCCAGGGTTTCTTTCAGGAAAGGAATCGTCAGCTTGCGCTGTGCCTGCAGGGACGCTTGATCGAGCCGTTCTAGCAGATCGAACAAAGCACTCATGCTGCGAGTGCCTCGCGTGAGGATGAAATGTCCGACTTCGTCGGTCAGATGCAGACCGCGACGTGATGCGCGCAACTGCAAGGCACGCAGCTTGTCTTCATCAGACAAGGGGCGCATCTGAAACACCAGCGCAAGGGTCAGGCGGGACTTGAGGTCAGCCAGTTTGATTGGCAGCTCGCGTGGCGAGGTAGACGCCGCAATCAGTAGACGGCGCCCGCTGTCGCGCAGGCGATTGAACAGGTGAAACAGCGCCTCTTCCCAGTCAGCACGCCCGGCCACCGCCTGAAGATCATCCAGGCAGACCAGTTCGTACTGCTCAAGGTTATCGAGGATTTCAATACCGCGATCCAGCAACTCGGCCAGAGGCAAGTACACCGCCGGCTCACCCATTTGCTCAAAGCGCAGGCAGGCGGCCTGTAGCAAGTGCGTGCGGCCTACACCCTGCTTGCCCCAGAGATAGATCAGGCTTTCTGTCCAGCCGGCGTCGGCTTCGCACAGTCGCTCGACATAGCCGAGTGCAGCGGCATTGGCGCCTGGATAGTAATTTATGAAGGTTGCGTCATCACGCAGACGCACACCTAGGGGCAGCTGAATCGGTTTCATGCTGACTGAACAGTTCAAGCGAACTGTTAGTGGCCTCTGTGTAAAGTATTAAAAGTTTATACCCGTGTAACCGGGCACACAATGTAACAGACCACGAGCAAAATCAAAGGTTTGCGTTAAGGTCTTGGATTGTTTGATCTTTTTCTGACATTTCAGGCGCTTCAAGCGCACATGAAAAAGGCGGGATCACCTACCCGGTGAGCCCGCCCTTCATAGCACCTTGCCGTTACAGCTCCGGGTCTTCACTGCCTTTATAGGCATGAGAGTCCTTGTACAACTCCTGCACATGACGCACCAGCACCATGATCACCGCCGCTACCGGCAATGCCAGTAACACTCCGGTAAAACCAAACAGCTCGCCACCCGCAAGAATCGCGAAGATCACGGCCACCGGATGCATACCGATCTTGTCACCCACCAGCAAGGGTGTAAGTACCGTACCCTCCAGCGCCTGACCGACCATAAACACAGCCACGATTCCGAGCATCGGGTACAGGTCCCCGCCAAACTGGAACAGTCCGGCGATCAGGGCGGCACCAATACCGACGATAAAGCCCATATACGGCACGATAGCCGCCAGCCCTGCCATCAAGCCGATCAACAGCCCCAGCTCAAGCCCGACCAGCATCAGACCGGCAGAGTAAATCACCCCCAACGCCAGCATCACCAGCAACTGGCCTTTCACAAAAGCGCCGAGCACGTCGTGACACTCCTTGGCCAGAGACACAATTTGATCGGCCCGTGCACGCGGCAACAAGTTGCGAATCTTGGCCAGCATGATGTTCCAGTCTCGCAGCAGGTAAAACGCTACGACTGGAATCAGCACCAGGTTGGCCAGGAAGCCGATCAACGCCAGACTGGAAGCCGTGGCCTGGGACAAAACTATGCCGACAATGTCGGTGGCCTGCCCCATGTGCTCAGTGATTGCGGCCTTGATCTTGTCGAACTTCCAAAAGCTGTCGCTCAAACCAAGCTTGGCCTGCACCCACGGCATCGCCGTGTGCTGCAACCAGTCGAGTACCAGGGGTGCCAACTGATAAAGCTTCAAGAGCTGCTTGGCCAGCAACGGCACCAACACCAATATCAACGTCATCATGATGACCGTGAACAGTGCAAAGACCGCGACCGTGCCCCAGGTTCTTGAAAGCCCGGCTTTTTCCAGCCGATCAACCACAGGGTCGAACATATAGGCCAGGACGATTGCGACCAGAAAAGGCGTGAGTATCGGATGCAAAAAATATAAAAACAGGGCCAAGCCCAACCCTACGCCCCACCACACCCACTGTCGCGAATCAGCCATGAGCCACCCCATCCCTATATAAAGAAGACAACAACCTACCAGCGAAACCGAAGCTGCGCCGTTGGTGTAGAAGCAGCACCGGCCGCTTGCCCTGCGCCCGCCGCAGCAGGCACCTGCTCTGCCGGTACTTCCTGTAGCTGCGCCAGTCCAAGTTGCGAACGCAACTGCTCGGCACTGCCATTTACCAGATACACAATACGATCACCGTCGACACTCTTTAGTTGCGCGCCGAAAGGCTCGAGCAGATGCCACAGTTGCGCATAGCGCGGCAGCGTCATGCCTTGCACTTCAAGCAATTGCTCCGTGGAGACCCCGGGCTTGACCGCATAACGCGGGGCCAGACGCTGGCTCACCGCAAGCATCACGGCATCGGCCAGTGCCGCCTGATCCGGTGCCTGCGCACTGCCCTGCTCCTGCTGGTCGCCTACCCACAAACGCCACTTGGCACTCCACTGCCCATCGTCTTCACGGGCATGTACAGCCAGCAAGGCATCCGCGCCGTAGCGCTCTGAAGCCTCCTTCAACGGTGCGGGATTACTGCCCTCAAGGTTTTCAGCCGTACCCACCAGCTGTTCACTGAGATCTGCCAGCGGCAAGCGCAATGGCAACCCGCGGTGCTGCGCTGCACGGCGCAAGGGTTCAGCCACAGATTGACCGTCCCCGACCAGGCTCGACCCATCGACCGAATCGTTCAACCACCAGCCGAGCAAGGCGGGACGATTACTGCCCCACAGCGACAAACCGGCCTGGCGCAACGCCCGATCAGTACTCACCGGGTCGAAATCCACCTGCAGGCTTTCTGGCGGGCCAGCGTCATAACCATACCGACTGATGATCTGCTGCGGGTCCTTGCGAATCGCCTCAAGCCCGAGGTTTTGAACCGCCTTGGCATCACCCGTCAAACGCAGTACCAGGGTTTCCAGTGCCTTTTGCGTGGCCTGGGTGCGTTCATCGGGTGACTGGCTGGCCACCGGCTCACGCACTTGATAAAGGTCGGTCAGGATTTCGGCATGACTTGCCAGGCTAAAAAAGGACAAACAGCCCACGGCTAAAAATTGGCTCAGACGCATGAAAGATTCCCGATCACAAAAAGCAGCCTAAAAGGACGCCATAAAAACACTCGAACAGACTTCTGACACGGCTGCTGCCAAATCATTCACGCCCGTATCGCAGTTTTCATTCGGTCATAAAAACTCAAAAGTAATTCGCTATACCTTATACAGGCCCGCACACAGACCCAAGTACGACTAAAAAAGGTTTTTTTCGACAGATATAACCCTGCCTGTCGGCCCGAGGATGGCCGCTGCCCTTCAAGCCTGATAAAATCGCGCGCCTTCGCAGACCGCCAACAGCCGGGCACCCTGTAAATGCTCTGATGCACTTGACGAGCACTTGCAAGCTTGCCCCCTGAACTCGGTCGATACCCCCGAATCCCCCCTAAAGGCCTGGATTATGAGCAAGCAACCATCCCTGAGCTACAAAGACGCCGGTGTAGACATCGACGCCGGTGAAGCATTGGTCGAACGCATCAAGAGCGTGGCCAAGCGCACTGCACGCCCGGAAGTGATGGGCGGCCTCGGCGGTTTTGGCGCCCTCTGCGAAATCCCGGCTGGCTACAAGCAGCCTGTTCTGGTTTCCGGCACTGACGGCGTTGGCACCAAGCTGCGCCTGGCACTGAACCTGAACAAACACGACAGCATCGGTATCGACCTGGTTGCCATGTGCGTTAACGACCTGATCGTATGCGGCGCCGAGCCTCTGTTCTTCCTCGACTACTACGCTACCGGCAAGCTCAACGTAGAAACCGCGACCCAAGTGGTTACCGGTATCGGCGCTGGCTGCGAACTGTCCGGCTGCTCGCTGGTAGGCGGCGAAACCGCTGAAATGCCTGGCATGTACGAAGGCGAAGACTACGACCTGGCCGGCTTCTGCGTGGGCGTTGTAGAGAAATCCGAAATCATCGACGGCTCCAAGGTTGCTGCCGGCGACGCCCTGCTCGCCCTGCCGTCTTCGGGCCCGCACTCCAACGGTTACTCGCTGATCCGCAAGATCATCGAAGTATCCGGTGCCGACATCGAAAACATCCAGCTCGACGGCAAGCCGCTGACCGACCTGCTGATGGCGCCAACCCGCATCTACGTCAAGCCGCTGCTCAAGCTGATCAAAGAAACCGGCGTTGTTAAAGCCATGGCCCACATCACCGGTGGTGGCCTGCTCGACAACATCCCGCGCGTTCTGCCAAAAGGCGCCCAGGCGGTTGTGGACGTTGCCAGCTGGCAGCGCCCTGCCGTATTCGACTGGCTGCAAGAAAAAGGCAACGTGGACGAAAACGAAATGCACCGCGTGCTGAACTGCGGCGTTGGCATGGTGATCTGCGTGGCACAGGCTGACGTTGAAACTGCGCTGAACGTACTGCGTGAAGCAGGCGAGCAACCTTGGGTTATCGGCCAGATCGCAACGGCCGCCGAAGGCGCACCACAAGTTGAGCTGCAAAACCTCAAGGCGCACTAATGCCTGATACCTGTGATGTAGTGGTGCTGCTTTCCGGCACCGGTAGCAACTTGCAAGCCTTGATCGACAGCAATGACATCAAGGACAGCCCGGCAAGAATCCGTGCGGTCATCTCCAACCGCGCAGATGCCTACGGCTTGCAACGCGCCAAAGACGCGGGTATCGATACCCGCGTACTGGATCACAAAGCATTCGAGGGCCGCGAGGCCTTCGATGCTGCATTGATCAAGATCATCGACGAATTCAAACCGCAACTGGTGGTTCTGGCCGGATTCATGCGCATTCTCAGCGCAGATTTTGTGCGTCACTATCAGGGTCGCCTGCTCAACATCCACCCTTCGCTGCTGCCTAAATACAAAGGCTTGCATACGCATCAGCGCGCGCTGGAAGCGGGCGATCGCGAACACGGCTGCAGTGTTCACTTTGTGACCGAGGAACTCGACGGCGGACCTCTGGTCGTACAGGCAGTGATACCGGTAGAGTCCAATGACTCTGCGCACGCTCTGGCGCAACGGGTTCACACCCAGGAACACCGGATATATCCGCTTGCAGTGCGCTGGTTTGCCGAAGGTCGCTTGTCACTTGACGAGCAAGGCGCATTATTGGACGGTCAATTACTTGCGGCCAGCGGCCACTTGATACGAACCTAGGAGAACTTATGCGTCGTGCCCTGCTTCTCGCCTTCAGCCTGCTGGCTATTCCAGCAGTGCATGCAGCCGAACTTCAGCCTTTCAAGGCCAGCTACACCGCTGACTGGAAACAGTTGCCCATGAGCGGTTCCGCCGAGCGCAGCCTGACCAAGAGTGACAACGGCATCTGGACCTTGAACTTCAAGGCGTCGATGCTGGTGGCCAGCCTTAACGAAGAAAGCACCCTCAAGATTGAGAAAAATACGCTGATCCCGCTGACCTACCACTTCGAACGTGGCGGCCTGGGTAAAGCGAAAAAGATCGATCTGGACTTCGACTGGGCGACCAAAATGGTCACCGGCACCGACCAGGGCGACGCAGTCAAAGTGCCGCTGCTTACCGGCATGCTCGACAAGTCCACCTACCAGCTCGCGCTTCAACGTGATGTAGAAGCGGGTAAAAAATCCATGAGTTACCAAGTGGTTGATGGTAACGACGTCGACACCTATGACTTCCGCGTGATCGGCCCTGAAGTGGTCGAAACCAAGGCGGGCAAGGTAGACGCAATCAAGGTTGAGCGCGTACGCGATCCAACACAGAACAAGCGCATCACAGAAATGTGGTTCGCCAAGAACTGGGATTCGCTGCTGGTCAAGCTGCGTCAGGTCGAAAAAGACGGCAAGGAATACAACATCATGCTGCTGGACGGCACGGTGAATGGCAAAACGGTCAAAGGCAACTAAACCGCAAGCCTCAGAAAACCTCGCTTCGGCGAGGTTTTTTTTGGCCCGCTGAACGACATGAACATGAAACTTTATTCATAAAACTTATGAGCAAAACCGTAAACACCACGTATTACAAGGGCTCCAGGGTTATGCGCTTTTTTACAACATGACAGCGCGACAATCAGCTATTTACTTAGGAAGCTAACAGATTCTATAAAGAAGTCCTGCGACGACTTGCCGCAGAACCTCATCAGAATTTGGAGCAAGCAGATGACTATCAAAGTAACTGAGCGCGACGATTCACGTATGTTCCACCAACTGGTAGCCCACGGTGTACACCTGTGGGATGTTCATCAAGAAGACGTATTGGTCGGCATGTTCCACCGCGAAAGCGACGCTCACAGCTACAAGGCTGAGCTGGAAAAGCTGGAAGCGCAAAAACGCCAGGCCTGAACGACAGTAACTACAGACTTGAAAAACACAAACCCCGCCGAAGCGGGGTTTGTTTTGTTATGCGCTAACGCAAAACTCTGTGGGAGCGAGCCTGCTCGGGAAAGCGTTCGCGAGCAGGCTCGCTCCCACGGGTTGTGAGTGTTACCACATCAGATCATCAGGGATCTGATAAGCCGCGTACGGATCATCTTCTTCCGGTGTTTTCGGCTCGACCAGGATGTTCAATTGCACAATCCGGCGCGGGTCGCGCTCCTGGATCTTAAGCGCCGCCTCGCGAGGGATGACTTCGTAGCCGCCCTGGTGCTGCACGATCGCCAGCGAACCATTGGCCAGCTTGTTGCGCATCAGGGTGTTGACCGACAGGCGCTTGACCTTTTTGTCATCGACGAAGTTGTAGTAGTCCTCGGTCGTCAGCTTCGGCAGACGCGAGACTTCGATCAATTGCTTGATCTGGGCGGCGCGGGCCTTTTGCTCGACTTTCTCCTGTTGCTGACGGTTCAGCTCCTGATCGCGCTTGACCTTCTCGGCCTTCGCTTCAGCAGCCAGACGCTGCTGGGTGTCGTCCAGTTCAATCTGACCCTTGTGGGCCAGGCGCTGTTGCTTCTGCTTTTCTTTGCCGGCCTGCTTGGCCTGCTTCTCGTTGACCAGTCCGGCTTTGAGCAACTGGTCGCGTAGGGAAATGCTCATCTACTTACTCACTTAGGCAAACTCAGCCGCAGCTGGGCAAATTCTTTTCCTGGCGCTTGGCTTCGCCCCACAGGGCGTCCAGGTCTTCAAGGGTGCAACTTTCAATGGGACGCAGGGTATCGCGCAATGCCTGCTCAATAAACCGGAAACGTCGATCAAATTTTGCATTGGCGCCACGCAGGGCCGTTTCAGGGTCAACTTTGAGATGGCGGGCCAGGTTGACCACCGAAAACAGCAGGTCGCCAATCTCGTCATGGATTGCCGCCGTGTCGTTATCGGCCATGGCTTCCAGCACCTCGTCCAGCTCTTCACGGACCTTGTCCAGCACCGGCAATGCCGCCGGCCAGTCAAAACCGACCTGGGCCGCACGCTTTTGCAATTTGGCCGCACGGGACAGCGCTGGCAGCGCCACCGGTACGTCATCCAGCAAGGAGAGCTGCTCGGGGACCCTGGACTTTTCTGCCCGCTCCTGCGCCTTGATTTCATCCCAGCGCTGCTTGACCTGCTCTTCAGTCAGGCGTGGCACATCCAGCGGCGCGTACAGATCGCCAGTGGGGAACACATGGGGATGTCGGCGGATCAGCTTGCGGGTGATGCTGTCGATCACTCCGGCAAACTCAAATCGGCCTTCTTCACGGGCCAGCTGGCTGTAATACACCACCTGAAACAGCAAATCGCCCAGTTCGCCTTGCAGGTGTTCAAAGTCGCCTTGCTCAATGGCATCGGCAACTTCGTAAGCTTCCTCAAGGGTGTAAGGCACGATGGTGGCCCAGGTTTGCTTGATATCCCACGGGCAGCCGTACTGCGGGTCACGCAGACGGGCCATGAGGTGTAGCAGGTCGTCGAGGTTGTACATCTGTAATCCTTTGGCCCAAACCTGTAGTCGCTGCCGCAGGCTGCAATGGGTTGCGTAGCGACCCCGCTTTACAAAGCGAAGGTCGTTCGGCCCTTATCGCAGCCTCATACCTCGTCAGCGACTACAGGTTATCTTGCTTCGCTGCGCCCGATCCGACGGGTTTCGATGATGTTCGGCAGTTGCGAAATACGCCCCAGCAAACGCCCCAGCGCGTCCAGACCCGGGATCTCGATGGTCAAGGTCATCAATGCTGTGTTGTTTTCCTTGTTCGAGCGGGTATTGACCGCCAGCACGTTGATCCGCTCGTTGAGCAGCACCTGAGATACGTCACGCAGCAAACCCGAACGGTCGTAGGCACGAATTTCGATATCGACCGGGTACGTGGACACCGGGATCGGCCCCCAGTTGACCTGAATGATCCGCTCAGGCTCACGACTGCCCAGTTGCAACACCGAGGCACAGTCCTGACGGTGAATGCTCACGCCACGCCCCTGGGTGATGTAACCGACAATCGCATCACCCGGCAGCGGTTGGCAGCACCCGGCCATCTGGGTAAGCAGGTTGCCGACGCCTTCGATCTGGATGTCCCCGCGCTTGCCCGGCTTGTAGCCCGTAGCCTTGCGCGGAATCAGCTCCATCTGTTCGCTGCCGCGCTCCGGCTCGACCTGCTGCTGCGCCAGATTGATCAACTGCGCCAGGCGCAAGTCACCGGCCCCGAGCGCCGCGTACATATCCTCGGCGGTTCTCATGTTGGCTTTGTCGGCGAGCTTCTCGAAGTCCACCGCCGGCAGGCCCAAACGACTCAGCTCACGCTCAAGCATGGTTTTGCCAGCCGCGACGTTCTGGTCACGCGCCTGCAGCTTGAACCAGTGAACGATCTTGGCCCGCGCCCGCGACGTGGTGATGTAGCCCAGGTTCGGGTTCAGCCAGTCGCGGCTCGGCGTGCCGTGCTTGCTGGTGATGATCTCGACCTGCTCACCGGTTTGCAGGCTGTAGTTGAGCGGCACGATGCGCCCGTTGATCTTGGCACCGCGGCAGTTATGGCCGATTTCGGTGTGCACCCGGTATGCAAAGTCCAGCGGTGTTGCGCCCTTGGGCAGGTCGATGGCATGACCGTCCGGAGTAAAGATGTACACCCGGTCCGGTTCGATATCGACCCGCAGTTGATCGGCCAGACCACCGATATCGCCGAGTTCTTCGTGCCATTCCAGCACCTGGCGCAGCCACGAGATTTTCTCTTCGTACTGGTTGGAACCGGCCTTGACGTCCGTGCCCTTGTAGCGCCAGTGCGCACACACCCCCAGCTCGGCCTCTTCGTGCATGGCGTGGGTGCGGATCTGCACCTCCAGCACCTTGCCTTCAGGCCCGATCACGGCGGTGTGCAGCGAGCGGTAGCCGTTCTCTTTAGGGTTGGCGATGTAATCGTCGAACTCTTTGGGAATGTGCCGCCACAGGGTATGGACGATCCCCAGCGCGGTGTAGCAGTCGCGCATTTCCGGGACCAGTACCCGTACCGCACGCACGTCGTAGATCTGGCTGAAAGCCAAGCCCTTACGCTGCATTTTTCGCCAGATGGAATAGATGTGTTTGGCCCGGCCGCTGATGTCTGCATCAACTCCGGTGGCCACCAGCTCGGTACGCAACTGGTTCATCACATCACTGATAAAACGCTCGCGATCAAGGCGGCGCTCGTGCAGCAAGGTGGCAATCTGTTTGTACTGCTCGGGCTCCAGGTAGCGGAAGGACAAGTCCTCCAGCTCCCACTTGATATGACCGATACCCAGGCGGTGCGCCAATGGCGCATAAATATCGAACACCTCACGGGCGACGCGGTTGCGCTTCTCGTCCGGGGCATTCTTAACCGCACGAATCGCGCAGGTCCGCTCGGCCAGTTTGATCAGTGCAACGCGCACGTCATCAACCATCGCGACCAGCATCTTGCGCAGGTTTTCGACCTGGCCCTGGGTACCCAGAACCATGGACTGACGGGGACTGAGGCTGGCGCTGATGGCCGCCATGCGCAGCACGCCATCAATCAGCTTGGCAACCACCGGCCCGAAGCGCTGGCTGACGGCAGGCAACAAGACCTGCCCTTCGCGCACGCAGCGATAGAGGATGGCGGCAACCAGAGAGTCTTGATCCAGTTTTAGATCGGCCAAGATCTCGGCGATTTCAAGGCCGGTGCGAAAGCTCGATGTGCCCTCGGCCCACAGGTTTTTTGCCGCGTTGGCTTGCTGCTCGGCCTCGCGCGCAAACTCGCACGCTTCTTTCAAGGCTTCACGGTCAAGCGCCACATCGACACTCACCGCATGATCGAGCCATGCCTCGAGGTTGAGACTGCCGTCGGTGTTGATCGGCTGGTGTGCTCTGACCTGTACCATCTTGCTTACCTTCCCTACAGCGCAGATTCAATGCGCCGAAATCACAGGCCCTAATCCCAACCGCGCGCTACAGGGCGTCACTGCGCGGGTTGCGGGCCCGTCGAAATAGACAGACCGTCCTAGTCTGCTTCAAATAACGCCATCGCCTCGACATGCGCTGTTTGCGGAAACATATCGAGGATTGCGGCACGTTTTAACCGGTAACCCTGCTTCATCAACTCAACCGTGTCCCGTGCCAGCGTGGCCGGGTTACACGACACATACACCAAACGCTTGGCGCCAAGGCCTGACAGCTTGCGCACCACTTCATAAGCGCCATCGCGAGGCGGATCGAGCAGTACGGCACAAAAACCGTCTTTGGCCCAGACTGCATCCACCAGCGGCTGCGACAAGTCAGCCTGAAAGAAGGCCACGTTGTGCAGGTTGTTACTGACCGCATTTTGCGCTGCGCGTTCGACCATGGTCGCAACACCTTCAACGGCAACCACCTCGCGTACCTGACGCGCAAGTGGTAACGCGAAGTTACCCAGCCCACAGAACAAGTCAAGAATCCGTTCGTCAGCTTGTGGAGCAAGCCACTTAATTGCTTGAGCCACCATCGCTTCATTGACGCCAGCATTGACCTGGACAAAATCACCAGGGCGATACGCCAGCTCCAGCCCCCACTGTTCCAAACGGTAGCCCAAGGACTGGGTCAAATCGACCGGTTGTGGCTCGCCTTCACCCTGCAGCCACAATTGGGCGTTATGGGTAAGGCAAAAATCCTGCAGGACGTTCATGTCCGCATCATTGAGCGGCGCCATGTGCCGCAGCAAAACCGCAATCGCCGAACCGCTGAACAACTCGACGTGGCCAAGGGCCTTGGGATTGCTCAACTGGCGCAACATAGCGGGCAGCCCCGACATGATAGGTTGCAATGCCTGTACCAGAACCAAACAGTGATCAATGGCGACGATATCCTGACTACCGGCCGCCCGAAAACCGACGTCCAGACGCTTGGCCCGCGCATCCCAGCGCACGGCGATGCGTGCACGGCGCCGATAGCCAAACTCAGGACCTGTGAGCGGAGTCGCCCACTCTTCAGGTTCGACACCTGCCACACGGGACAGTTGCTCGGTCAACATGCGCTGTTTCAGTGCAAGCTGCTCTTCATGGGGCAAATGCTGCACGCTGCAACCGCCGCATTTTCCCGCGTGGGCACAAGGCGCCACACGACGGATGTCGCTGGCCTTGAAAACACGCTCGGTGCGGGCTTCAACGATCTTGCCGTGAGCCCCCAGCACCCGGGCTTCGACTTCTTCACCGGCCAGGGCGCCCGACACAAACCAGGTACGCCCTTCGATAAAGGCAATACCCCGTCCGTCGTTGGCCAGGCGCTCGATGTTCAAACGCTGTTTCTTGCCCGCAGGCACTTGCGGGGCCTTGGTCCCGCCAGCAGGCTGGAAGCGCAGACCTCTTTCTTGCTTAGCCATCAATTAGGCTCATCGTAAATGCCAGTCGACAAGTAACGATCGCCCCGGTCGCAAATGATCGCGACCATCACCGCGTTTTCGACTTCCTGGTTCAGACGCAGCATGGCTGCCACCGCCCCGCCCGAGGACACGCCACAAAAAATGCCTTCTTCACGGGCCAGACGACGGGTTACGTCTTCAGCTTCGCGCTGGGCCATGTCGACGATGCGGTCAACGCGGTCAGCCTGATAAATTTTCGGCAGGTACTCGGTCGGCCAGCGACGGATACCCGGAATGGCGGCGCCTTCCATCGGCTGCAAGCCGACGATCTGCACGCCCTGGTTCTGCTCCTTGAGGTAGCGCGACACACCCATGATGGTACCGGTGGTGCCCATCGAACTGATGAAGTGGGTGATCGTACCGTTGGTCTGACGCCAGATCTCGGGGCCGGTGCCCGTGTAGTGCGCTTCGGGATTGTCACCGTTGGCGAACTGGTCGAGGACCTTGCCCAGGCCCTGGGCCTGCATCTTGTCGGCCAGATCGCGGGCACCTTCCATACCCTCCTCCTGGCTGACCAGGATCAGCTCGGCGCCGTAGGCGGTCATGGCCGCCTTGCGCTCGGCGCTGGAGTTGTCAGGCATGATCAGGATCATCTTGTAGCCCTTGATCGCAGCAGCCATGGCCAGTGCAATCCCGGTATTGCCCGAGGTGGCTTCGATCAGGGTATCGCCGGCCTGGATCTGCCCGCGCCCTTCAGCGCGTGCAATCATCGACAGAGCCGGACGGTCCTTGACCGAGCCTGCAGGGTTGTTCCCTTCGAGCTTGAGCAACAAGGTGTTGGTGGTGTTTCCAGCCAGGCGCTGCAAGCGCACCAGAGGAGTGTTGCCGACGCAATCGGCGATAGTTGGGTACTGCAATGTCATGGCGTATTCGCAATCCAGACCGCGGGGCCGCACATCATACCGACAAACGCCGACAGCCCATATCACGCAAAGTGCGGTGCTTATGGCTAAAGGCTATAAGCCAGGCTTTGAGGCACACTCGAACCCGTATCAGCCTCGCGCTGCTCGTCAGCTGCTACGTGGTGCAAGCGCAAGCTATTTGGCTGGTAAACGAACATGCACTCGTAACCCGCCCCCATGATTCTCTGCCCACAAGCTGCCGCCCTGCAACCGCAAGGCATTGCGCGCAATGCTCAGGCCCAGACCGAAACCGCCGTCCCCTGGCCGAGAGCCATCCAGGCGGGTAAAAGGCGCGAATATCCGTTCCAGCTCTTGAGGCGCCACGCCGCCGCCCTGATCGTCCATCCATAAGTGCCATTCGTCGCCTTCACGCTGGCCGCTCAAGCTGACAATACCGTCAATCGGTGAATGCCGAATGGCATTACGCAGGATGTTTTCCAGGGCCTGGGCCAGGCTGTTGAGGTGCCCGCGCACCCAGCAGTGTTCATCCACAAGGCAGGGCAACCGCGATTGTGGCCAGCCGCTTTCAAAGCGGGCGTTTTCAGTCAACATCTCCCACAACGCTTGAACCTGAATATCTTCCACCGGCAAGGGCCCGCGCTCGGCATCCAGCCAGGCCAGTTGCAGGGTGTCTTCAACCAGCCGCTGCATGCCGTCGACTTCTCGGCTCAAGCGCTCGCGCAAGGCCTCAACCCCCTGCTCGCTCTCACACGCCACCCGCAAGCGGCTCAAGGGCGTACGCAGTTCATGGGACAAGTCCCGGAGCAACTGCTGCTGTTGCGAGACGGTGCTTTGCAGGCGCTCGGACATTTGATCGAAGGCGCGGGCCAGTTCACCCAGCTCATCCTGACGCGCCGTGGTCTGGCTAGACAGCCGGGCACCCAACTGATCTGCACGCCATGCGTTGGCCTGCTCACGCAAATGATTCAGCGGCACGATCAGCACGCGGTAAAGGCCCACGCACAGCAACAACGTCAACAAACCCGGAATCACGCCGTTGGTGACAATGCGCCAGATCACCTGGGAGCGGCCCGGCATAAAGCGTTGCGGCAACTCGATCACCAGGCTGCCCGCTGAAGGGTCCTTGGGAAAGGGCACCTTGATCCACGGGCGTGCCGTCTTGACATGGCTGATCGGCCAGTCAAGGCCGCGTAAAAAGGTCAGGCGCTGAGCTTCGTGGTCATTGAGCGGATAGCTGCTCAGCGATTGCAAATCCTGACCAATAACCCCGACCCAGCCGGGCTCCCTGCTGCCCATCGTCTGCAGCCACTGGTCGACACCGGTTTGCTGGGCGGTCTCCCAGGCGCGCTCGGCCTCACCGGCGTAGCGCACCAGCGTGTTGTGGGCCTGTTCGGAAAGAAAGCCGGTGCGCTTGTCCATGTAGCGGCCCCAAGACCAACTGAGCCAGATCATCAGCAAACAGAACACCACCAGCAAACAGGCCAGCTTCCAGAAGACAGAGTTCTTGCCCGGCACTTTACAAGGCATCGCTGGCGCTCAAGACATAACCCTTGCCCCACACCGTGCGCACTTCGCGCTGATGGTAGCCGACCGTTTTGAGTTTTCGCCGGATCTGGCTGATGTGCATGTCCAGACTTCGGTCATGGGCCGCATAACCGCGCTGCAGCACTTGTTGATAGAGAAATGCCTTGCTCAAGACCTCGTCGGCATTGCGCTGCAAGGTATCGAGCAAACGGAACTCGCTGCGGGTTAACCCGGCCCACTGCTCGCCGTGGCGTACGTCGCAGGTGTCTTCGTCGAACAGCAAGCCGCTCTCGGCCGGTGGCGGATCCTGTGTCAGGCGGGTTTCAGGCATACGGTCCAGGGCGACGCGGCGCAAGATGGCCTGGATCCGTACCCGCAGCTCGGCCATGCTGAACGGCTTGGGCAAGTAGTCGTCTGCCCCCAGCTGAAACCCGCTGATACGGTCAGCCTCGGCGCCCAGGGCGGACATCAGGATCACCGGCAAGGCGTGGGTCTGGCGCAATTGCGTGAGCACCTGCAAACCATTCATGCCGGGCAGCAGGATGTCCATCAGCACCACATCAAAGTGCTCTTGCCGGGCACGGGCCAACCCCTCCTGGCCGTTCTGGCACCAGATAACGTCAAACCCGCAGCGCAGCAACTGCTCGTGCAGATAGGCGCCCAGAATGGGATCGTCTTCAATGGTCAGAAGGCGCGAAGGGCTAACAGCTACGGGATTCATTAGCGTCTGCAAGTAATTCTCAATCGGCGATTATTCAAGATTGAGCCACTACGGGCAACCGGCATGGGCTTTATAGCGGGTCCGACAATCGGAATTGAGGGCAAATTTTCAAAGATTTGCCAGGCACCATGTGGCTACACTGCGTTCTGGCCTGAGCGGGATGCACAGGTCACTCTTAAAAAGAATGCAGGGCTGGAGAGTTGCGTGCTTAAAAACCTCGGTATCAAAGGCCGCGTATTGCTGCTTACGTTATTGCCCGTCAGCTTGATGGCAACCGTACTGGGCGGCTACTTCACCTGGCTGCAGCAATCAGAGCTGCAATCGCAGTTGTTACAGCGCGGAGAAATGATCGCCGAACAACTTGCCCCTCTGGTGGCCCCTGCCATGGGCCGGCATGACACCGCACTCCTGGCACGTATCGCCACCGAATCCCTTGAGCAACAGGATGTACGGGCCGTTGCGTTCCTCAACGCCAACCACGAACCCCTCGCCCATGCCGGGCCGATCATGCTCAATCAGGCCCCTCTGGGCAGCAGCACCCAACTGCAGCAACGGACGGATAACGACGCCACCCGCTATTTACTGCCGGTGTTTGGCCGCCATCGCAATCTGGCCGGTGACGTGATCCCCAACGAGGCCCACCGCCTGCTGGGCTGGGTCGAGCTCGAGCTCTCCCACAACGGCATGCTGCTGCGCAGCTACCGCAACCTGTTTGCCAGTTTGCTGCTGATAGTGACCGGGCTGGTGCTGACCACCTTGCTGGCACTGCGCATGAGCCGAACGATCAATGCCCCGTTGGGCCAAATCAAGCAAGCCGTGGCGCAGCTCAAGGACGGGCACCTTGAAACCCGTTTGCCGCCATTGGGCAGCCACGAGCTGGACGAGCTGGCCTCGGGCATCAACCGCATGGCCGAAACCCTGCACAATGCCCAGGAAGAACTGCAACACAGCGTCGACCAAGCCACTGAAGATGTGCGCCAAAACCTCGAAACCATTGAGATCCAGAACCTGGAGCTCGACCTGGCCCGTAAGGAAGCCCTGGAAGCCAGCCGGATAAAGTCAGAGTTTCTGGCCAATATGAGCCACGAGATCCGCACTCCGCTCAATGGCATTCTTGGTTTTACCCACTTGCTTCAGAAAAGCGAGCTGACCCCACGTCAGTTCGACTACCTGAACACCATCGAAAAATCAGCCGACAACTTGCTCGGAATCATCAATGAGATTCTCGACTTTTCGAAAATCGAAGCCGGCAAGCTGGTACTCGACACTATCCCGTTCAATCTGCGCGATTTGTTGCAAGACACCCTGACCATCCTAGGACCCTCGGCCCATGACAAAGGACTGGAGTTGGTCAGTCTGGTGTACCGAGACACACCGCTGTCGCTGATTGGCGACCCGCTGCGACTCAAGCAAATCCTCACCAACCTGGTCAACAACGCCATCAAGTTCACTCGCGAAGGCACCATTGCCGTGCGCGCCATGCTTGAAGACCAGGACGAAAACGAAACCGATGGCAGCGTACAACTGCGCATCAGCGTGCAGGACACCGGCATAGGCCTGACCGCCCAGGATATCCGGGCGCTGTTCCAGGCCTTCAGCCAGGCTGACAACTCACTGTCGCGCCAACCTGGCGGCACCGGGCTTGGGCTGGTGATTTCCAAGCGACTGGTAGAGCAAATGGGTGGCGAAATCGGCGTAGAAAGCACCCCCGGCGAAGGCTCGGTGTTCTGGATCAGCGTCAAACTGCCCAAGGCCCGCGATGACGTCGAGGACCTGCCCTCTGCGCCATTGCTGGGCCGGCGCGTGGCGATCCTGGAGAAGCATGACCTGGCTCGCCAGGCCCTGCACCATCAACTGGAAGACTGCGGCCTGGAAGTCACGCCGTGTACCACCCTTGAAAATCTCACCAATTGCGTGACCGGCGCCCATCAGACTTCGCAGGCTATAGATCTGGCGGTACTCGGGGTCACGGCCAATGACACGCCGCCCGAGCGTCTTACCCAGCACATCTGGGACCTGGAACACATGGGTTGCAAAGTGCTGGTGCTGTGCCCGACCACCGAGCAGGGGCTGTTTAATACCGTGGTGACTAACCCCCACGGCCAGCTTCAGGCCAAACCCGCCTGTACCCGTAAACTGCGCCGTGCCCTGGCCGACCTGATCAGCCCGAAGCAACCCCGTGCCGAGCCCGGTGAGCCACTGGCCAGTCGCGCACCGAGACTGCTGTGTGTCGATGACAACCCGGCCAATCTGTTGCTGGTGCAAACCCTGCTCGAAGGCATGGGCGCCAAAGTGACTGCCGTGGACAGCGGCTATGCCGCCATCGAAGCGGTCAAGACCGAAGACTTTGATCTGGTGCTGATGGATGTGCAGATGCCCGGCATGGACGGACGGGAAACCACCGAAGTCCTGCGCCAATGGGAAAGCGAGCGCCACTGCACGCCGCTGCCGATTGTCGCGCTGACAGCCCACGCAATGGCCAACGAAAAACGTGCCCTGCTGCAAAGCGGCATGGACGATTACCTGACCAAGCCCATCAGCGAGCGTCAATTGGCGCAGGTGGTGTTGAAATGGACAGGGCTGGCCTTGCGCAATCAAATCAGCGACAACCACCACGAACCCATCCGCCACAACGCCCAGTTACCGGTACTCGATCACGAGGAAGGCCTGCGGCTGGCGGCCGGCAAGGCTGACCTGGCCATCGACATGCTGGCCATGTTGCTGGCCTCACTGGAAGCTGACCGCGAGGCCATCCAGCAGGCCCGCACCGCCAAGGACAACAATGCGCTGATCGAACGGGTCCACCGTTTGCACGGTGCCACGCGCTACTGCGGTGTTCCGCAATTGCGAGCCGCCTGCCAGCGCAGCGAAACCCTGCTCAAGCAAACAAGTCCCAATGCCGGCGCTGCCCTCGAAGAACTGGACAGGGCCATCATCCGCCTGGCCAAAGAGGCGCGCAGTCGCGCATAAAACCGAGAAGCTGTAGCCGCTGACGAGCTACACAGTTCAGGCCCACCCACCAAGGAAGACCCATGCGCACGATTCTTTTCAGCAGCCAGACCTACGACAGCGACAGTTTCACCGCAGCCGAGCAACCTGACGGCAATGAACTGCACTTCCAGCCGGCGCGCCTGACCCTCGACACTGCAGCGCTGGCCCATGACTACGAGGTGGTCTGCCCGTTTATCAATGACGACCTGAGCGCCCCGGTGCTGGAGCAACTGGCCGCAGGCCGCACGCGGCTTATTGCCCTGCGCTCGGCCGGCTATAACCACGTTGATCTGCCGGCTGCCAAACGCCTGGGCTTGAGCGTGGTGCGCGTACCAGCCTACTCCCCGCACGCCGTGGCCGAACATGCCGTGGCCTTGATCCTGGCGCTTAACCGGCGCTTGCACCGGGCCTACAACCGCACCCGCGAAGGCGACTTCACCTTGCACGGGCTGACCGGCTTCGATCTGGTGGGAAAAACCGTGGGCGTGGTCGGCACCGGTCAGATCGGCGCTACGTTCGGCAAAATCATGGCCGGTTTCGGCTGCAAACTGCTGTGCTTTGACCCGTACTCAAACGCCGAGCTGCTGGCTCTGGGCGCGAAGTATGTAAGCCTGCCCGAACTGCTGGCCGAGTCGCACATCATTTCCCTGCACTGCCCGCTGACTTCAGACAACAAACACCTGATCAACAGCACCAGCCTGGCCACCCTCAAACATGGCGCCATGCTGATCAACACCGGACGCGGCGCATTGGTCGATACGCCGGCGCTGATCGAAGCGCTGAAAAATGGCCAGTTGGGTTACCTGGGGCTGGATGTCTATGAGGAGGAGGCCCAACTGTTCTTCGAAGACCGCTCCGACCTGCCCCTGCAAGATGATGTGCTGGCGCGGCTGCTGACCTTTCCCAATGTGATCATCACCGCCCATCAGGCGTTTCTGACCCGTGAGGCCCTGAGTGCGATTGCCTCCACGACATTGAGCAACATCGCGGCCTGGAAAAACGGTACACCGCAAAACCTGATCGAAGGTTGATCTTGGGCTTTGATGCCTGCGTGCTAGCATAGCGACTTATTTGGAGGACCCATGGTCGAACACGATTTTCGCTACAGCCTGCTTAACCCGCAGCACACCCTGATTGAATGCCGCGCCCTGGCGCCAGGTCTGTATCAGGTCACCGGCAACGGTGGCTCGATTCAAACCGGCGACGTACTGATTGTGACCCTCAAAGGCAGCAAGGACTTGTCCATGCGCCTGACCGTCGACAAGGTCCGTCACCTGATCAATCCGCGCGGCCAGTGGGTTGCCGTCACCAAAGGGCCGGTTTTCGGCGAGCTGGCGATTCATGAATGGCAGGTCAACTGCGACACATGCGCTAAAGAGTTGAAGTTCGAGTTCGCGGTCGACGCCAAACTCGGCACCAAGGCGCAAAAACCTGCAGCCTCGGCACGTATCGCAGAGCTGGGCTGGAGCACTGAAGGCAGCAAACACGTGTGCCCTCAATGCCAAAAGGTTGCGCCATGAAACACCTGACCCTGCTCGCCTTGCTCGGCGCAAGCCTGGTCGGCTGCGCAGGTGATCCGGTCAAGTTGCAGCAGAACCACACCTATGTACTGGAGTGGATCGGCGAACGGCCGCTGATCGATAACAGCCACCTGACCGTGACCCTGGACGATGCTGGCCGGGCCTATGGCAGTGGCGGTTGTAATCACTGGTTCGCGCCGTACACCCTGGACGGCAACACGCTGACCTTTGGTGGCGTGGGCAGCACCCGCAAAGCCTGTGCCCCGGCACTGATGGAGCAGGAGCACCGATTCTTCGAGGCCCTGCAAACCGTACAGAGCTGGGACATCTCGCCGATTGAACAAGTGCGGTTCTGGCCAGCTGAAGGCAAGCCGCTACGGCTGTGGCCTGAATAGGACTAAAAACCTGTGGGAGCCAGCCTGCTGGCGATGCAAACAACCCGGCCTGCCTGACTCACCGCGCTGATGTTTTCGCTGGCAGGCCAGCTCCCACAGAAGCTGGCCTCGCTTAGCCGCGCAATTCCTTGATCTTGGCCAACACGCCGGCCGCCGTCTGCTCGCCCATCAACGTCGCACGCACCTTGCCTTTGTCATCGATGATGTAGGTCACTGGCAATGCCTCGCTACGTGGCAGATCGAAGACTTCAGCCGGATCCTGCGCCAGCACGGTAAACGTGATGCCCAGCGCGGTACTCGCTTCGCTCAGTTCCTTGCCCTGCAAACCATCGAAGTTGACCCCGAACACCCCCACGGACTGCCCCTGCAGCTGTTTTTCCAGGGAGTTGAGTTCAGGAATTTCAATCCGGCATGGCCCGCACCATTCAGCCCAGTAATTGATGACCTTCCATTGTTTGTCCAGACGCTCCGATGCGATCTTCTGTCCGTGCTGATCGACCCCATAATCATTTCCGCAGCCGGCCAACAATAACGTGGCAGAGACGGCAGCTACTGCCATGAGTCGCTTTAACATGTGTTGATCCTTCTTGGTGAATACATACAAAAAGCCATCAGCGAGCGGCCATTTACCGCATACGGTTCAGGCGCGCCCGTCAGGCGGGTAGAATAGCCGCCACCTTACGCAAGATGCGACCCGCACATGACCGATCTGACGCTTTATCACAACCCGCGCTGCTCGAAATCCCGCGGTGCGCTCGAACTCCTCGAAGCCCGGGGCCTGACTCCCACCGTAGTACGCTACCTCGACACGCCCCTGGACGCCTCCCAACTGCGCGACCTGCTGGCCAAGCTGAAGATCAGCGCACGCCAACTGTTGCGCACCGGCGAAGACGAGTTCAAGGCCCTCAACCTGGCGGATGCAAGCCTCAGCGAGGCGCAACTGATCGACGCGATGGCTGCGCATCCCAAGCTGATCGAACGGCCGATCCTGGTCGTGGGCAACAAAGCGGTGATTGGCCGTCCACCTGAAAAAGTCCTGGAGATCCTGCCGTGAGCGCACCCTATATTCTGGTTCTTTATTACAGCCGTAATGGTTCGACCAGTGAGATGGCCCGGCAAATCGCCCGCGGCATCGAGCAAGGCGGCCTTGAGGCACGCTTGCGTACGGTGCCCGCCATCTCCACCGAGTGCGAAGCCGTGGCCCCCGGCATTCCGGAAGAAGGCGCCCTTTACGCCAGCCTCGACGACCTGAAAAACTGCTCGGGTCTGGCCCTGGGCAGCCCTACCCGCTTCGGCAACATGGCTGCTGCGCTGAAATATTTTCTGGATGGCACCAGCAATCTCTGGCTGACGGGCGCACTGGTCGGCAAACCGGCTGGTGTTTTCACATCAACCGCCAGCCTGCACGGTGGCCAGGAAAGCACTCTGCTGTCGATGCTCTTGCCGCTGATGCACCACGGCATGCTGGTCACCGGCCTGCCTTACAGCGAGTCGTCCTTGCTGCACACCACGGCCGGCGGAACTCCGTATGGCCCGAGCCATCACGCGGGCGCCGACGGCAAGCGCGGGCTGGACGAACACGAAGTCACCCTGTGCCGGGCCTTGGGTCAACGCTTGGCCACCATCGCCCTGAAACTGGAGACCACCCGTGGCTAAAAAGCCAAAAGTGCTGCCTCCCATCGAATGGCTGGAGCCGCGGGTGCGGCTGATGCGCGTACTGAGCCTGGTGTGTTTTTTTGGCCTGATCGGCCTGCTGTGCGTTTACTACCTGATCTTTGCTGACCTGCATGGCGCACGCCCGTGGGTGATTCTGCTGATCGAGCTGGTGCCGTTGATGTTTCTGGTCCCAGGAATGCTCAAAGGCAGCCCGCGCGGGCACTCGTTCACCTGCTACGTGGTCAACCTGTACTTGATCAAGGGGGCATTGGCAGCGTTCGATCCGAATCGCCAAGTGTTCGGCCTGCTGGAAATCGCCGCCAGTGTGGCCGTGTTCATCAGCGCCATGCTGTTTGTGCGCTGGCGTTACCAGCTGGATCGGCGATTGGCGGGTGAAGGCGCGTAAGAGCGTGTGGGAGCGGGCTTGCTCGCGATGCAGTCGACTCGGTTTACCAGGCAAATCGAGGCGCTGCCATCGCGGGCAAGCCTCGCTCCCACAGGTTTTATGCCGCTCGCAAAACCTGCTTAATGGTTCACCGTAAACGCCAGCATCTGTGACAGCTGGCACATCGGCCGGCCACTTTCGGCGTGCCACTGGTTAAATGCGTTTTGCACAATCGCCAGGTCCCGCAGGCTGGTAGGTGCTTTGTCCACCAGCTTTTGCGCGTTCAAAGCAGCTACCACGTCATCGCTGGGCACAAAGGTGTCCTTGCCGACCATACGTAAAAAGCGTGGAGCCGATAATCCGCCCAACTGATGCCCGTGCTTGGCCAGGTATTTCCACAACCCGACGATATCGGTCACCGGCCAATCCGCGATAAACGCGCCAAAACTGCCGTGTTCGTGAGCGATATCGAGCACCATCTGCGCATTGCGCGGTACGCTTTTAAGCTTGCCCAGATGGCGAATGATCCGCGCATCCTGCATCAGCCGCTCCAGATGCTCGGCGCCCATCAGCACCACTTTCTCCGGGTCAAATCCGAAGAACACTTCCTCAAACACCGGCCACTTGGCATCCACCACGCTGTGCTTGAGCCCGGCACGAAAAACACGCAGAGCCAGGGTCGAAAGGTAGCGATCATCGCTGATCCGGCGCAATTGTTCCGGGCTTCTCGGGACGGGCAATTGAGCTTCCAGTGCGGCTGACGAACCAAAACGGTTCAAACAATATTCGTGCAGCCATTTGTAGTCGCGCATGCCCTCTCCTCTCGGCAATTTACAGGTTAAGCAGGTTAACGAACCGCGACGCAGCAGTGTCGTCGATCTTCAGGCTGGCAAAGTCATACAGGTTACGGTCCGCCAATTGCGACGGGATAACGTTCTGCAAACTGCGAAAGATACTCTCGGTGCGCCCTGGCGTCTTGCGGTCCCAGTCCTGAAGCATGTCCTTGACGACCTGGCGCTGCAGGTTCTCCTGCGAGCCACACAGGTTGCATGGAATGATCGGGAACTGCCGCAGGTCCGAGTAGGCCTGAATGTCCTTCTCGTTGCAGTACGCCAGAGGCCGGATCACCACATTGCGCCCGTCATCGGAGCGCAGCTTGGGCGGCATCGCCTTGAGGGTTCCGTTGAAGAACATGTTGAGAAAGAAGGTTTCAACGATGTCATCGCGATGATGCCCCAAGGCCATCTTGGTCGCGCCGATCTTGTCGGCAAAGGTGTACAAGGTGCCCCGGCGCAAGCGCGAACACAGTGAACAGGTGGTCTTGCCTTCGGGGATCAGTTCCTTGACCAGCGAGTAGGTATCTTTTTCAACGATGTGGTACTCCACGCCCAATGACTTGAGGTAGGTCGGGAGTACGTCTTCGGGGAAGCCCGGCTGCTTCTGGTCCATGTTCACGGCCACGATTTCGAACTGGATGGGCGCGACTTTTTGCAGGTGCAGCAGCACATCGAGCAAGGTGTAGCTGTCTTTGCCACCCGACAGGCAAACCATCACCTTGTCGCCGTGTTCAATCATTTTGAAGTCGGCCACAGCCTCACCGGTCAAGCGACGCAGGCGTTTCTGGAGTTTGATTTGAGAGACCGAATGAGTGCCCATAGCGCTTGAAATCCGCGAGTTAAGACGAAAAGTCGGGGATTTTACCGAAAAAACCTCAAACGACGCACCCCTTTGCCCCCTAAAGACGTCAATGCGATAAGCCTGCGTCTGACAGCACAATATGCTCTAAAGGGCCGGTTATATGGGTCGGCAGGTTCCCTATACTTGATCTAAGGCCGCACGCCCACCGCATTGAAACGTATTGGCTGCGCGACCGGCACGCGTCCCACTGGGGGCGATGCGTCTTATACAGGAGCGACAGCCATGATCCATCACGTTGTGGGCCTTTTCACCCACCCCGATAAAGAGTGGCGCGAAATCCGTGGCGATGCAGAAGAAAGCATCGGCCATATGTACCTCACTCATACATTGATTCTGGCTGCGATCCCGGCCATTTCCGCATTTATTGGTACCACTCAGGTGGGCTGGGTGATCGGTGCTCGAGCGCCGGTGATGCTGACCCTGGACAGCGCGTTGTGGATGACCCTGATGTCCTACGTCGCAATGCTTGCGGGCGTGGGTGTGATGGGCGCGTTTGTTCACTGGATGGCCCGCACTTACGATGCACAACCCAGCCTGCCGCGCTGCGTGGCCTTTGCCACCTACACGGCTACACCGCTGTTTATCGGCGGGCTGGCGGCGCTGTATCCGCACATGTGGCTGGGCATGATGGTGGGCACTGCAGCCATTTGCTACACCGTGTATTTACTCTACGTGGGCCTGCCGACCTTCATGAACATTGACCCCGACGAAGGCTTTCTATTTTCAAGTTCGGTACTGGCGGTCGGCCTGGTGGTACTGGTGGCGATCATGGCATTTACCGTGATTGTCTGGGGGCTGGGCGTAGGGCCGGTGTATACCAACTAAACGTCCCCCTAAAACCTGTGGGAGCGAGCCTGCTCGCGAAGGCCTGATGCACTTGAGCTTTCGCGAGCAGGCTCGCTCCCACAGGCTGATATAGACCATTGGGCGCCAACAGGTTCGGAACCCCCACCGCTTGCGGCATAATCGCCAGCTCTGGAGAACCGAACCGAATGCCCGAGTCACTCAATACCCGCGTCGAAGACTGTTTCCAACAGGCCGAAGTATTTTTCAAACGCCCTTTTAAACGCCCCGTCGTCAGCTTCAAGCTGCGCGGGCAAAAAGCAGGTGTCGCCCATCTGCACGAAAACCTGCTGCGCTTCAATCCGCAGCTGTACCGCGAAAACAGTGAAGACTTTCTCAAGCAGACTGTCCCCCACGAAGTCGCCCACCTGATTGCCCACCAACTGTTTGGCGACCGCATCGCACCCCATGGTGAGGAATGGCAGTTGATCATGCGCGGGGTGTACGAACTGCCGCCCAATCGCTGCCATACCTACGCCATCAAGCGCCGTAGCGCCACGCGCTACATCTACCGCTGCCCTTGTCCGCAGAGCGACTTTGCGTTCTCGGCCCAGCGTCATGCCCTGGTCAACCAGGGGCGCAGTTACCTGTGCAGACGCTGCCGCCAGACGTTGGTCTTCAGCGGCCAAACCCGGGTCGAATAGGCAGGCATAAAAAAACCCATCCGAAGATGGGTTTTTTATTCACTCAAGCTTACTTGAGCAACACCGGGGCCGGGCCTTCAGCCACACCCAGGTCATCTTGCGGACGCGTGTCGTCCAGCGGGCGACCACCAGAGTTCAGCTCTGCTTGCAACTTGTCAGTGTCCAGCTCTTTCACCCACTTGGCCACAACCAAGGTTGCCACCGCGTTACCGATCAGGTTGGTCAGGGCACGGGCTTCGGACATGAAGCGGTCGATACCCAGAATCAGCGCCAGACCAGCAACCGGCAAGTGACCTACAGCCGATAGGGTTGCCGCCAGTACGATAAAACCACTACCGGTTACGCCTGCAGCACCTTTAGACGACAGCAACAACACCAGCAGCAGCGTGATCTGGTGTGTGATGTCCATATGAGTGTCTGTCGCCTGAGCGATAAACACAGCAGCCATGGTCAGGTAGATCGAAGTGCCGTCGAGGTTGAACGAGTAGCCGGTCGGGATCACCAGACCCACCACCGACTTCTGCGCGCCCAGACGCTCCATTTTCACCAGCATGCGTGGCAGGGCCGATTCCGACGAGGACGTACCCAGTACGATCAGCAGCTCTTCACGGATGTAGCGGATCAGCTTCAAAACGCTGAAGCCGTGAGCGCGGGCAATACCGCCCAGCACGATCAGCACGAACAACACGCAGGTGATGTAGAAGCAGATCATCAACTGGCCCAACTGAACCAGCGAGCCTACGCCGTAAGCGCCGATGGTGAAGGCCATCGCACCCAGCGCACCAATGGGCGCCAGCTTCATGATCATGTTGATGATGTTGAACATCACGTGGGCGAAGCGATCGATGAAGTCCAGTACCGGTTTGCCGTAAGCACCCAGGCGATGCAGGGCGAAACCGAAGATCACCGAGAACATCAGCACTTGCAGGATGTCCCCATTGGCGAAGGCGCCAACAATGGTCGACGGGATCACGTTGAGGATAAAGCCTACGATGCTCTGGTCTGCGCCTGCCGACACGTAACCGGCAATTTTGCTGGCATCCAGAGTCGACACGTCAATGTGCATACCCGCGCCAGGCTGAACCACGTTGACCACAATCAGGCCAATCAGCAGGGCAATGGTCGATACCACTTCAAAGTAGAGCAACGCATAGCCACCGGTCTTGCCGACCGACTTCATGCTCTGCATGCCGGCAATACCGCTCACCACCGTACAGAAAATAATGGGCGCGATGACCATCTTGATCAGTTTGATAAAACCATCACCCAGCGGTTTAAGGGCAACACCGGTTTCAGGGTAGAAATGGCCCAACAAGATGCCGATAGCGATAGCTAAGATCACTTGCACATACAGGGATTTGTACAGTGGCTGACGAGTCGTCATTGCAAAGTTCCTCAAGTGCATCACTCAGTCATCATTCCGTCTGAGACTGGCGATACCCAAAGCGCGAACCCTCCTTCTTGGAGGGATTTGTTGTTGGAGCTGCTCTACCGGCAGACCTCTCGCACTTATTGCAAGCCGTGGGCCACATTGGGCAAAACCCTCTCAAAGGCCCATGGCACCAGCACCTGCAGGAAATTACAGTTTGATTTTCAAGGACAGGACTTGGCGGGATTCCGCCCATCGAGCCTGTTGAGACGGACAAGATGGCGGATATCCGCCTGAATCCCACGGACTCCTGTAGCAGCTGCCGAAGGAACGAGGCTGCTGCTAGAGGGGTTCGTCGCTCACTACGCCGGGAAGTGAATCCGGAAGGCGGCCCCGCCCAGTGACGAGTCGTCCAGCGTCAGGGTGGCGTCATAGCTTTCGATGATGTCCTTGACCACTGCCAGGCCAATGCCCTGCCCCGGATGCTGACGGTCCAGGCGCTCCCCGCGTTGCAGAATTCTTGCGCGTTGATCGGCCGGCACGCCCGGGCCATCGTCTTCAACGCAGACCTCAATGCCATGCACATTGCGATGCAGGCTGATGCGTACCTGACTCAGACACAGCCGGTAGGCGTTTTCCAACAGGTTGCCGAGCAATTCCAGCAAGGCGTTCTGCTCGATCGGTACATGGCTCAACTCCGGAATGTCGTAGCTGACCTTCACCCCTTTATCCCGGTACACCTTGTCCAGCGTGTCACACAGGCTGCGCACCACCGGCAGCAGTTCGACCTGATGGCGGACCAGGCCGCTTTTGCGCAAACTGGCACGCTGCAACTGATAGCCAATTTGCTGGTTCATGCGCTCAATCTGGCTTTGCAGCACCCAGGCCTGCTCGCGCTCTGCAGGGCGCTGGGCCATGCTTTCACTCACACCCTGCAACACCGCCAAGGGGGTTTTCAGGCTGTGGGCCAGGTCATCAAGTGAATCGCGATAACGCGTACGCTGCTCGCGCTCGCTTTGCAGCAAACGGTTCAACGAGCCGGTCAGACGCAGCAACTCCCGAGGGTGCTGCTCGCTGAGGCTTTCCCGCTCGCCGGTTTCAATTTCATCCAGTTCCTGACTCAAACGTCGCAAGGCGCGTAACCCCCACGTCAGACCAATCCATAGCAATGCCAGCAGCACAATCAACGCCGCGCCAAACCCCAGGTAAAGGTTTTCGCGCAAGCCTGCCAACGTCAGGTTGTATTCACGCATCGGTTGCAAGGCAACAAAGCTGAAGGCCGCATTCTTGCCGCCGAGCAACTTCACCTCGACGTCGTAGACAAAAAACTCTTCGCCGTTGTCTTCGCGAATACTCGCAAATTCGTTGCCACGCCCGTCATAGCGCGGTTTGTAGTTGATGGTTTCTTCTTGCGTAGCCCGCGAGCGCCACACCAGATGGCCCTCGCGGTCAAAGACATAGCCGAGAACGCGACTGTCCGGCAGGTCAAACTGCTCGTCCGGTAACAGGACGGGCATTTTGAGATGGTTTTTTTCGACCTTGGCCGCCGAAATCAACGTGGTGACATCAGACGCCAGGCGCTGCTCGATGGCGTCCTTGAGGGCCAGACTGAACGCCCCCTGCATGGCCGGTAACAGCGCCAGCATAAACAGCACGGCCAACAACGTGGCCGCTAACATCAATCGAACGCGAAGCGAACGAATCATCGACAGCGCTCAGTGAACAGGTAACCCAGCCCACGCACGGTATCGATCGGTTTAAAGCCATTTGCCCCCTCAAGCTTGCGACGCAGGCGCCCTACCAGCACCTCGATCACATTCGGATCACGCTCCTCGTCATCCGGGTACAACTGTTCCATCAGGCGGTCCTTGGCCACCACTTGCTGGTGATGGCGCATCAGGTACTCAAGAATACGGTACTCATACGCTGTCAACGCCAGCGGCTCATCATCGAGCAGCGCTTGCTTGCGATTGATGTCCAGCACCAGCGCTCCCGCCACGATCGTCGACTGGGTAAAACCACAGGAACGGCGCAGCAACGCATTGAGCCGCGCCTCCAGCTCTTCGAACTGAAACGGCTTGACCACATAATCGTCGGCGCCGGCAGCCAGCCCTTCGACCTTGTCCTGCCAGTTGCCACGAGCCGTCAGAATCAGGATCGGAAACGTCTTGCCCCGCGCGCGCAACTGACGAATCAGTTCCAGCCCGCTCATTCCCGGCAAACCCAGATCAATCATGGCCAAGTCATGGTTGAACTGTTCGCTCTGATACAACGCCTCTTCGGCATTGGCGACGGCCTCGACCACATGGCCGTTTTCGCTCAGTCGGGTTTGCAAGTGATGGCGCAGCAACGCCTCATCTTCAACCACCAACAATTTCATCGCGCTCTCCCAAGCAAAATCCGCGTCTCGAAGGACGTGTGTCCCCTACAGCCTAGCCACACACAGTAAGTCGTGCGCCCTGAACAGACTCTGAACAATTGCACAGCCGGGCCAAGCCCCTGCACAATGCCCGCCATGAACCGACTCCCCGCCCTGCCTGCCTGCTGCACGCCGTTGCGTACTGACTGGCCCCTGCCGCAACAACTGCCCGCCAGTGTGTGGTTCAGCACCGACTTTATCCCCGCACAGCTTGCAGTGGATGATTTTGCCCAAAGCGCCATTGAGATGCCTGCGAGTATTCAACGCTCAGTGGCCAAACGCCAAGCCGAATTTTTGGCCGGCCGCCTGTGCGCCCGCGCCGCCCTGCTGCAACTGGACGGCACCTGTAACGTTCCCACCATGGGTAAAGACCGCGCCCCCGTATGGCCAGCTCATATCAGCGGAACCATCACCCACAGCAATGGGCGCGCTGCAGCGCTGGTGGCACTGAAAAGTGAATGGCAAGGGCTGGGCATGGATCTGGAGAATCTGCTCAGCACCGAGCGCGCCAAGCGCCTGGCCAATGAAATCCTCACCCCCGATGAATTGCAACGCATGGCTGCCGGGCCTGAAGAGCAGATAGCGCTGCTGGTCACCCTGACCTTCTCGGTCAAGGAAAGCCTGTTCAAGGCCCTGTTTCCCTTGGTGCACAAACGCTTTTATTTTGAACACGCCGAAGTGCTCGACTGGACAACGGACGGCCATGTGCGCCTGCGCCTGCTCACCGACCTGTCGCCTGAATGGCAACACGGCCGCGAGCTGGATGCGCAGTTTTGCCTGCTTGAAAATCAAGTATTGAGTGTGGTGGCGATCAAGGCTCAGACGCCTGCGGCTCCCTGATCCCCAACGGGTTACAGAGGCCCGCCAGGGGTTTGATCAGCGCCCTGGAGTGCCGCGTCTGTCAGTTCTTCAACCAATAGATTGAGCTTCTGATCTCTGCTATCGGTCAGTTCTGCCCCCCGGAGTAACTGCAAGTCGTCAGACAGTTCGCTGTCCTCTGAGAGCTTTGTGTAGTCCTTCTGGTATTGCTCCTCAATGGCCTCGAACCGGGCGGTATGCTTGGCGTGAAGAAAGTTGCGCCACAAAACCTCCTGCATGATCGAGTGTTTGAGCGCGGGGCCAGCGTCCATGGCCAGAATGCTGTCTTTGGCCTCGGTGATTTGCGCCGCAGAAATACCTGCTATCGGCGCAGAAAACATCGACCGGGTCTGAATCGGCAAGCCAAGGGCTTCGGCCAGTTGGATTCGGTAAAACAGCTGTATTTCAGCCACATCGGGATGGCCTCCCAGCCTTAAGCGCTCGGCGATAACGGCGTCTGCGATCTGGTCGACTTGCCTGAGACGAAACAACCCCTTGGCCAGATTTAAATGCTGTGTCTCGCGCACGTTCGCACCGATCAGGTTTTCAGCCTGATGAATGAGCACCTGCACCTCCAGGTTGTCGAGGAGCACCATGACACCGTCCCGGCACGTTGCATCATAGTGAACGCCCTGAAACAGCAGGTCGCGCAAGGCTGTGTCCGCCAGCAGGCGATCGATCAATGTCCACACACGGTCGTGCAGCGCCAACCGGCTATGAGCCGACATATCCGCTTGAGCCTGCGCCAGACCCGACAGCAATTTGAGCAAGTCGTTTGCCTTGCCCTCAAATCCCTTGAGCAAGGCCCACTGCTGGAGTTTTTGCTGCCGTTGCACAGCGCTCAGGCCCGAGGATAACCACGGACTGATGTCACCTGTCGGGTAGCGGGCCTCGTGAAAGGCATGGGCATGGTCAACCGCCGGGATGTAGCCCATATGGATGCCGGTTCTGCCCCAGTAGTCGATCAATCGGTCACGGCTCTCGGCGGATATAGGGTTACCGTGAATCCGGGTCACGCTGTTGACCGCGTTGGCACCGGGGGCCTCAAACAGCGTCTGCTCGATAGTGACAATATTGTTATGCCGCAGATTGACTTCTTCAAGGTGCGTCAGCCCCTGCAACCCTGCAGGCCAGCTCGTAATTCCGGTATGCGATAAGTTCAAATAGCGTAACGCCGTCATCCGGCTTACGTCCGGCGTGATGCCTAACGAGTTGTTATCAAGGCGAAGCGCTTGAAGCGCTGTGCAACCCGCCAGCTGTTGCGCACTTTCAGGGCTCAGCACAATGTTGTTGTAGGACAGGTTGAGCGTCGTCAGCCGGGGCATGTTGGCAATCGCAGGTGGCAGGCTTCTCAATCGATTGTCAGACATCGTCAGCACATGCAGTTGGCTGAAACTGTTCAAAAACTCATTCGATCCTCGGTGCAGGTTCATGTTATCCATGTGCAGCCCCCTGATATGGCTGAAATCTCCTGTCAGCGCCGGCAGGTCGCCAGCCTGAATACCGTTGAACACCAGTAAGTAGCCGCCATCAAGGCTTGCTTGCGCCGAAACAGTCTCTGTATCTCTGCGCCAGGCGCGTTCGATCAGCTCACACACCCTACGCCGCTCCCCGGGAAGTGCCATTGCAACATGGGTTCCCGCCGTAGGGTAAAGCTGGATGCGCTCCCAACTCGCCAATTGCCCTAGCAGCGTCTCAAGTTCCACCCGCAACCGCTCGACCTCTGCCCGCCTGCTCGCATCGGTGCCGCCCAGCGCGTCCAGAAAACGCAGGTTTTCAACGTAATTCATCCGCGGGTACAGGCTTCTCACCTGACGGACCAGGTCCAGAGGATGGTTTGACTGCCCTTGATTGAGAAAGAAGGGATAGGCGACAAACGAGGTATCGACTTTCATCGGCGGCTCAATCCGGTGGTTAGGCGGCTCCAGCCCCAACAGGGTCTTGACCTGGCTTCTGTGGGCGATGGCCAGGTCGCTGATTTTTTTGGCCAGGACCCGGGTATCGTTTACATCCTTGATCGCGATGCCCCCACGCTCGGCCTCGTTCAACACATGCAAGATCGACGCGAGCAGATTGTTATCCGTCGTTGATGGGGCATTGAGTGCCTGGCCATCCTGATCATAAGCCCGGTAGCGACCGTCACGCCTGACCAGCCTGCGGGGTGAGCGCCCACCGGCTGATCCAATGCTGTCGAGCAACTGACCGTTCACGTCATTGCGGCGCACCTCGATTCTCACATTTGCGGGCCAGCCCGACAGGGACTCAAGCATATGCAACATGAGCCTTTCGCTGTCGGGAGTTGCCGTAGCCTCCATGAACAAGCCCTCATAAGCCCGGGCCAGGCGTACCTCTCTGGAGGTCCAGGTAATTTGCTCGGCCAGCCGTGGCGGGATTAGCCCTTGATCAAGGAAGTGAGCTTTTTCGCGGCCTGTGGTGTGCCTGAGCAGATTGTTGATGACGCTTTTGGGGAGCTGCGGGTATTTGTATTGAACCACAACTACATGGGTATCAGTGCTCTGCTCCAGGCTCTGGTACAGCGTGTTGAACACATCAACTTCGCGCTCCAGGGCATGAGCGGCGATTTTTTTAGCCAATACCAGCATTCGCGCTTCGATCACCGGGGTGTAATCCCCCAGTAAAACCCGGGTATCGCCCTCATTCATCTGCGAAAGCAAGGCACGCAAAAAGCTTCCGTTGTGGGTGTCATCGCGCAAGATTCTGATGCGTGGCACGTGACTCCCAAGATCAGTGCCGTACTGCTGCAGGGTATTACCTTGCGCGTCCACCACTTGCAGTACTTTGTCCCGTGGCCAGCCGGGCATACTTTGCATCAATAACAGCTGCAGGTCGGTACGGGCATCCGGCAGGGTGTGAGCTGCCTGCATTTTTTTCACAAAACCGCGGATGTCCCGTTCAATCCCGAAGCGTTTCCAGGTGTCGATCAGCAAGGGTGGCGGGGTCAGGTTGTTCATGTGTACCTGGCGCAACACCCCTTCATCGGTGTTGCTCACGGCCATGATTGCCTGCGCTGTCTCATCGCTCACGGACTGAGGCTCGGCGCGCAGTCTTCGCAAGAGCTGGAGCCTGGACCAGTGCAGCGGATTCTCGCTTTTCAGTCGCCATGCGCCATCGCCGTTGTGCTCCAGCAGCGGCGTATTGACCCCGACTTTATCCGGATGCTTGAGTCGCCACTTGTGCAGCGTGGCATCGAGTTCAACCTGATACACCACGCCGTAAAGCGACAGATGGTGTTTACCCTCTATCTCGTAAAGCCCCAACTCCCCCGGCGGCTGATCAAGGGGTAACGCCACCGCCCTCTGGTATTGGGCCGTGGATTTGTCCCAAAGGCTGACGCGCCCATCTGCCTGACGACTGGCCAGCATTGCATCGCCCAAGGTCTTGCGCAGACCCGTGATGCTGATGCCCTGCATGCCCAGCTGTGAGCGTTCGTGAGGCTTGAGCAACCAACCCAGCGCCAGATAAAAACTGTCAGGGGTTGAGCTGAACGTGATGTTCTCTTGACGACGGTAATCAAACGCTCCGTAAGAGCCATTGCCGTGATGACGCAGCACGACACTGGTGTCGTCAGCCCCGGTGGCTCTATAGGCGCTCGCAGCATCGGTGACCACCAGCCTGCGATTGAGCTTGTCGTGCAGGGCACCGCGCGCAAACTCCCGCGCCCAGCCATCCATATCCCGGGTATGGGCCCGCGGGTGATAAATACCATCCAGAGCCTGATCGACACGCAGTTTTATCTCCAGTTGATCCACCGCGCTGGCAAACGGCAAGGGCTGGGCGTTGTGCTCAAGGGCACGGCTCACCTGGTACGTATTGAATGGATGCGCAACCAGCAGTGACTCCAGACTCTCGATAGACAACGAGGGGTTTAGCTCATGAAGTTTGGCGAGCAGTGGCGTAGTGCTTTCCGAGATCGGCGGGCACACCAGCGGCAAGTACTTGCGGCCTGCATCTGCGCTGGCAATCGGGTCGTTGCGCGCATGCCCTTCGAGCCCGGTGAGGGCCTTGAATAAAAGCGTTTTGTCCTCTCGGGCCAGATCGCAAACTTGCTCGCCAATGGCTGTAATCCGCGTGGCCCTGTCACGACCAGGACTGTCTTCGCGCCCCAGCATTGATGTTTCGGGTAATTGGTCGAGCACCAAGGCGAGCAATTGATGCACCTGCGTACTGCCTTGGCCGAGATCGTCCTTGGCCGCATAGGCACCATGATCCAGACGCTTGACCTGAATACGATTCAACGGCGTTCCAGGGCGGTAATCCTTGCCGTAGGATTCAATCACCGTCCCTTGTGGATCGAGTACATCCAGCACTGCCTCCACCGGCCAGTGGTCCAATTGGGTCAAGACACTCAGTACCGCGCGGTGGGCGCTGACCGGTAATGCCACGCGCAGTGGCAAGTCGGTAACGATGTGCTCGATGAGTCGATCAGCCATCAGCCGACGTACCCCGTCGGCCAGCGGGCCCGGTATGGGCTGGCCTTGCCAGGTGTCCTGCAACTGCTGGCGAGAAGTCGCGGTAATGCTCAGCATCCGCTCGATATCCCCACGCGCAGCGCTCTGGGTATCGACCACCAGCATGCGCTGCAACAACTGAACGTCGCTCAGGCTCTGAACATCATCGAGCGCCAGACGCCAGACCTTGGTCACGGTATCGAATACCACAGGCGGCCGGTACACCTGAGCATCAACGGCCTTGAGCACGTAATGCTTGTGGACGGGGTCAAGGATGACTTCGATGGCCAGGGTCTTGTCGCCCTCCTGGACCTTGGCATACGCCTTGCCCATGTGCGGATAAATACCTTCATGGTTGGGCGTCAACGTGTCCAGCAGGGTGGCGTCCACTTGCGAATAGGGACTTAACTGCCGATCCCACAACTCGGTCCTGCCGTCCTGGTGAATGACCTTGATCGGCTGCCCCACATGGTTCCAGAGTGCGTTCATGCGTTGTCGATGAGCCTTGCTTGCAACGCCAGTCAACCGCCCGCTGATGAGCATATCCATCGAGTCCGCCAATGCCCCGGCGAAGGTGCTGGCCTCCCCTTTTCCGGCTTCTTTGACCCCCTGCACAACGCTGTAGGCCAGCGATCCGAAGATGGCACCCTGCATGATTTTATTGAGCCCCAACACGCCTCCGGGCATGGGAGTGGTGAGCAGGCTCAACACCTCACTGCCGATATCGGTCAATGCCTCCTTGAACGCCTGCCAGTCCTGTTCGGACTTGGGGGTGGCCAGCATGTTCAGGTTGGAGCGGTAGCGCTGCATGTGCCGCTCGGCCATTGCGTGCGCCATCAGTGGCGATCCAGCCGCAGACATTTCGACAGACAGTTGCAAACTGTCCAGGTCAGGTTCGGGGAACGTGCTGCGAAAACTGTCATACAACACCCCCGCCAGCCACGACAGCCCTTCGGGCCTTGGCTCAGCCCCCAACAGTTTGTTAAAGAACCCCAGGTCTTTGAGCGCCAGTTGCCTGACAAACCAGCCCAGCTGCCCCTTGCTGTGATCCTGCTTGAGTTGTTGCACGAACTGCTGGAACACGGCACCTACGTTCGTATGCCATAAAACTGCACCCCCCAGCCGATTAGGAAAGTAGCTGAAGACACCCATGACTTCGGGCACCTTGATGATGAAAAGCGGCAGCGCCACGCTGCCTTTTCCGATGAAGTCATAGCCACTTTGCGAACCGAACAGCAGCCTGCCGTCGGCACCCGTGTCCACAGGCGGATGGATAAACCTGTGCTTCCTGGCAAGCCCCATCGAGACGGGCCATAGGTGGGGTGTCGAGTCCCCCTTCAACATGCCGAGCAATAACTCATGGTCCCTGCGCTGAACTTTCGAGACGGTGTTATTTCGCAATGCCTCCAACAACTCGAATTCAATGCTGGATTTGGCTGCGTCTACTGCCAGCCGCATCAAGGATCCAGCCGGCCCGGCTGCCTGCTCCAGCAAGCGGTTCAACTGCACGCCAAAATCCAGTCTGCGCGCGATCGCGATAAACGGCCCTGCCGCTTGCCCATTCAAGCCCTCGGCATAATCGATGTGACTGGCCTGCTCATAGCTGTAGGGCTTGAGCAGCCTGGAATCGGTTCGATAGCTGAAGTTCTCGCAAGCGGCGTCCCACAGCGTGACCGAGTGAACGCGCTCGATAAATCTTGATTTATCCAGCGCGCGAGTCGTGCGAGGGGGGCTGAAGGTGAACCGGGGTTCGCGTGCAGGTTTGTCGCCACTGATGCGTGAGAGGTATTCATTGAGGTCTTCGTGGATATTTTCACGATAGCGCGTGTAGATGCGGGCTTGCTCGGGGTTGATATCAACGCCCGTCAGGGTTTTCAGTTCTCGTTTGAGCGCGGCGATCTGGCTGGATTTAAAGGTGTCCTTGATCCGTTTGATCTCCGTTTCGACCGCTTCGAGGTCTGCCTGGGCCTTGCGATGGAGTTGGGGATAGCTGTTTTTCTGCTCATCATCAAGAAGGGCAAAGTTGGACTGCACGATGGAGGCGATAAAAGACAGCGCTTCATTTTGCGCCCATTGGGTTTTGCTCAGGAGTACAGGTGCTCTACCGCTCACTGGGGGGGACAGGGTTGTCATCTTCATGATTCCGTTGAGTAATAGCCCCAACATAGCCATGGGCAAACCTCGGCATGCTGTAGATAAATACCCGAATCACATGGGCTTTATGGGCCCCCAGTGGCACCATGCTAGGGTTTTTGTCCTTTATAGAGCAGCCTGTAAACATGGCCATGACTTCTCGCCATCTGCGATTGGCGCTGTATTGCGTGTTGATTTTGGCAGGAGCCGTCGTTGCGGGGAGCTGGGCGATGCTTCAGGCCGATCGCCATGCGCTGGAAGAAAGCGCCAAACGCGGGCCTGAGCAGCTCAATCTGTATGCCAACTCACTGCACACGTTAATCGAACGCTATCGCGCACTGCCCGCCGTGCTGGCGCTGGACTCCGAACTGGTGAACGCCCTGAGCAGCCCCGTCACGCCTCAGGTACAAGCCGAGCTCAACCTGAAACTGGAACGCATCAACGGCGCAGCGCAATCCTCCACCCTGGAGTTGCTCGACAGCACCGGGCTGGCCGTCGCCGCCAGTAACTGGAATACCTCCAACAGTTACGTTGGCCACAACTATGGCTTCAGGCCGTACTTCAAGCAGACCCGTAGCCAGGGTGCCGGCAGTTTCTATGCGGTGGGCGTGACCAGCGGTATCCCGGGCTACTTTTTATCCAGCGCGGTACTCGGCCCCGAAGGCCAGTTTTTGGGCGCGATGGTGGTCAAGCTGGAGTTCCCGCAACTGGAACGCGAATGGAGCCAGGGCAAAGACACGCTGCTCGTCAGCGATGCGCGGGGCATTGTATTTATTGCCAACCAGCCCAACTGGCGCTATCGCATGCTCCTCCCTTTGAATGACAGCGATCGAAGCGAAATTTCCACCACCCGCCAGTACCACAACCAACCGCTGACGCTCATAAAAACCCGCACGCTACAAAGCTTTGGTGAAAACAGCTACCTGAGCCGCGTCGACGGCCCCGATGGCCCGGCGGATTACCTGTGGGGCACCTTACCCCTCAATGCCGAAGGCTGGACGCTACACCTGTTGCGCCGCCCGCTGGCGTCTACTGAAGACAGCCGCAATGCCGCGCTGGCGGCGATTGGGCTGTGGTTGACGCTGGTATTTTTGGGGTTGTTTCTATTCCAGCGCTGGCGCCTGGCGCGCATGCGCCAGCGCAATCGCGAAGAACTTGAGCAACTGGTCGAGGCCCGCACCCGGGACTTGCGCACCGCTCAAGATGGCCTGGTGCAGTCAGCCAAGCTCGCGGCACTGGGGCAAATGTCGGCGGCGCTGGCTCACGAGATCAACCAGCCCCTGACTGCCCAGCGCATGCAACTGGCAACCTTGCGCCTGTTGCTCGATCACGGCCGTATCGACGACGCTTACAAAGCCCTTGACCCGCTTGAGCAGATGCTGACGCGCATGGCCGCACTCACTGGCCATCTAAAAACCTACGCTCGCCAAAGCCCCAGCGGTTTGCGCGAACGTCTGGATCTGGCACGTGTTGTCGATCAGGCCCTGCAACTGCTGGAACCACGCCTGCAGGAAGAAACGGTCGACCTGACTATCAATCTGGTTCGCCCCGCCTGGGTACGCGGCGATGCGATCCGTCTGGAGCAAGTCTTGATCAACCTGCTGCGCAACGCCCTTGACGCCCTGCGCGACAAACCGCGCAAGCGTCTGGAAATCCGCATCGAGGCCAATCAACAACTCTGGCACTTGACGGTGAGCGACAGCGCAGGCGGCATCAAGGAAGAACATCTGGGTAAAATCTTTGATCCGTTCTTCACCACCAAACCTGTGGGTGACGGATTAGGCTTGGGCCTGGCGGTGTCTTACGCCATTGTTCACGAAATCGGCGGTCGCTTGACCGCCTGCAATCAGGCCGATGGCGCGCAATTCACGCTGACGCTGCCCATCGCACAGGAAATGTGAAACATGCTCAACTCGGTGATCGTGGTCGATGATGAGGCCAGTATTCGTAATGCCGTGGAGCAATGGCTAAGCCTGAGCGGCTTTGAGGTGCAGTTGTTCAGCTGCGCCGAAGACTGCCTGAGTCAATTGCCCGCGCATTTTGCCGGGGTGATTGTCAGTGATGTGCGTATGCCGGGCATGGGCGGCCTGGCCTTGCTGACCCGCCTGCAACAACTGGATGCGGATCTGCCGGTGATTTTGCTGACAGGTCACGGTGATGTGCCGATGGCCGTCGAAGCCATGCGGGATGGCGCCTACGACTTTCTCGAAAAACCCTTCAGCCCCGAAGCACTGCTCAGCAGCCTGCGCCGAGCCCTGGAAAAACGCCAACTGGTACTGGAAAACCGCCGTTTGCACGAACAGGCCGATCTGCGCGAGCTGATCGACGGGCGATTGCTGGGTGTGTCGCGAAGCTTGCAGACCTTGCGCCGCCAGGTGCTGGAACTGGCGCCATTACCGGTCAATGTATTGATCCGGGGCGAGACCGGCAGCGGCAAGGAACTGGTCGCCCGCTGCCTGCATGATTTTGGCCCGCGCGCCGACAAACCTTTCGTGGCACTGAACTGTGCAGCGATCCCGGAGCAGTTATTTGAAGCCGAGCTGTTCGGCCACGAAAGCGGTGCATTTACCGGGGCCATGGGCAAGCGTATCGGCAAGCTTGAGTACGCCGATGGCGGGACCTTGTTTCTGGATGAAATCGAAAGCATGCCACTCGCCCAGCAAGCCAAATTGCTTAGAGTGCTGCAGGAACAAAAGCTGGAGCGCCTGGGCTCCAACCAGAGCATCAGCGTGAACCTGCGGGTGATTGCCGCCACCAAACCCGACTTGCTCGATGAAGCCCGGGCCGGGCGTTTTCGCGAAGACCTGGCCTACCGCCTGACCGTGGCGGAACTGCGCCTGGCCCCCCTGCGCGAGCGGCGGGAAGATATTCCTTTGCTGTACGACGCCTTTTCACGCAATGCCGGTGAACGCCTGGGGCGCAACGCACAGCCGCTAAGCGGGCCACAACTGTCGCATCTGCTGAGCCACGACTGGCCGGGCAACGTGCGCGAGCTGGCCAACGTTGCCGAACGGGACGTACTGGGCTTGAGCGAACCACAACTGGACGACCCCGGCGCTGGGCAATCGCTGGTGGCGCAACAGGAAGCCTTTGAGGCGCAATGCCTGCGTGCCGCGCTGACCCGGCATAAAGGCGACATCAAGGCGGTGCTGAACGAATTGCAGCTGCCGCGCCGTACCCTGAATGAAAAAATGCAACGCCACGGGTTGGTGCGCGAAGTGTTTTTGGGGAGCAGTTAAGCGATTCCTGCCTCTGTGGGAGCGGGCTTGCTCGCGATTCGGACGGCGCGGTTGTTCAGGTAAACCGGGGTGATGCCATCGCGAGCAAGCCCGCTCCCACAAGAGTCAGGGCCTGCAACGCTTGTCAGATAGGCGGATTCTTGCCTATGACGCACCCGAAAACCAGCGGATTTCCGCTCACTACCAGCCTCCTCCCCTTGTAAACCGGGCTCTCCAGCCTTGGCACAACTCCTGCTATAGCCCTGCAAGCTCGCGTTTTGACGCGCTATAAAAAAACAATGAAAGAAGGATCCATTCAATGGATAACTCCAGCACTCTGCCTGCCGGGTCCGTGTCTGCGGCCCCTAAAGAAAAGACCACCTCCAGCCGTATCAAATCAATTTTCAGTGGCTCCGTCGGCAACATGGTCGAGTGGTACGACTGGTACGTCTACGCCGCGTTCTCGCTGTACTTCGCCAAGGCCTTCTTCCCGAAAGGCGACACCACCGCACAACTGCTCAACACCGCCGCCATTTTCGCCGTGGGCTTTTTGATGCGCCCGATCGGTGGCTGGCTAATGGGCCTGTACGCTGACCGCAAGGGCCGTAAAGCCGCACTGATGGCCTCCGTGCTACTGATGTGCTTCGGCTCGCTGGTCATCGCCCTGTCGCCAGGTTATGAAACCATTGGCGTGTGGGCGCCCGTCCTGCTGGTCTTCGCCCGCCTGCTGCAAGGCTTGTCCGTGGGTGGCGAGTACGGCACCTCGGCCACTTACCTGAGCGAGATGGCAACCAAGGAACGTCGCGGCTTTTTCTCGAGCTTCCAGTACGTGACCCTGATCTCGGGTCAGCTCATCGCTTTGGGCGTATTGATCGTTCTGCAACAAACCCTGACCGAAGAACAGCTGTACAGCTGGGGCTGGCGCGTTCCGTTTGTAATCGGTGCCCTGTGCGCCGTGGTCGCGCTGTATTTGCGTCGCGGCATGGAAGAAACCGAGTCGTTCAAAAAGGCCAAGGTCAAGCCTAAAGAAAGCGCCATGCGCACCTTGATGCGCCACCCTAAAGAGCTGATGACCGTCGTCGGCCTGACCATGGGCGGTACGCTGGCGTTCTACACCTACACCACGTACATGCAGAAATACCTGGTGAACACGGTGGGCATGAGCATCTCGGACTCCACCACCATTTCGGCCGCCACACTGTTCCTGTTCATGTGTATCCAGCCGCTGGTAGGTGCACTGTCTGACAAGATCGGGCGTCGCCCAATCCTGATCGCCTTCGGCGTTCTGGGCACCCTGTTCACTGTCCCGATCCTCACCACCTTGCACACCATCACCACCTGGTGGGGCGCGTTCTTCCTGATCATGGCAGCACTGATTATTGTCAGCGGCTACACCTCAATCAACGCTGTGGTGAAGGCTGAACTGTTCCCGACAGAGATCCGCGCATTGGGCGTAGGCTTGCCTTACGCGCTGACCGTTTCGATCTTCGGCGGTACGGCTGAATACATTGCCCTGTGGTTCAAGAGTGCAGGTATGGAGACCGGTTACTACTGGTATGTGACGGCCTGCATCGCCTGCTCGTTGGCGGTGTACGCCACCATGAAAGACACCCGCAAGCACTCGCGGATCGAAACAGACTAACCCCTCGCCCCCAACCAGCCCCGCACGGGGCTGGTTGTACCCGCCACACCCTCCCGCACTACCCCCTTCGAAGCCCCCTTCTTTCAGAGCACCAGATTAATCTGACTTAATAGTCAGTTAATTCTGTTAGTGCACTATCAATCTCAGCAAGAAATCAAACGCTGGCTGTAGCGATCAGCCACCCAATGGAAGAGCAGACACGCGTGACGCAATTTTTGCGCGGGCCAATGGATCGAAATAATCGATTGTTTAACGCTATTTTTTGCGCTTTTTAATCAAATTAATCGGCGTAGCATTAAACCCATAGCCACTGAACATCCCAGACACGAAACAAGGAACTTAAACATGAAAACCAAATTGATCATTGCAGCAGCCTTCTCCGCCCTGGCCTTCAACGCTTTTGCCGCTGATGGTTTCGACCGTACTCACTCGTCGAGCTTTGCTGAAGATGGTTTCAGCCGCACAGGCTCCGCCGCAATTGCCGCTGACGGTTTTGACCGCACAGGCTCGGCCACTTTTGCTGAAGACGGCTTCGATAAAACCAACTCGGCTACCTTCGCTGAAGACGGTTTCGACAAAACCAACTCGGCTACCTTCGCTGAAGACGGCTTCGATAAAACCAACTCGGCCACCTTCGCCGAAGACGGTTTCGACAAAACCAACTCGGCTACCTTCGCTGAAGACGGCTTCGACAAAACTAACTCGGCCACCTTCGCAGAAGACGGCTTCAGCCGTACCCATTCGGATACCTTTGCCTCGGATGGTTACGATCGCACCAATGGCGCCCTTTTCAGCTAACACCTGAAGGGAGGCACTTCAGCCCGGCCCTGGCCGGGCTTAGTCGTTTTTGGGGGAACGGAAATTGCGCGAACCCGTAGCCGCTTTTGTAATCACCCCCAATGCCTTGCACTATAGGGGCTCTATATCAGCCGTTTGCGGACTACTCCCATGCATGACGATATTCATTTTTATGAACCCTCCCAAGGCCACGGCCTGCCCCACGATCCGTTCAACGCCATCGTCGGTCCGCGTCCGATTGGCTGGATTTCGTCTCAGGATACCCAAGGCCGACTGAACCTTGCGCCCTACAGCTTTTTCAATGCCTTTAACTACATCCCGCCGATCATCGGGTTTTGCAGTGTGGGCCGCAAAGACAGCCTCAATAACATCGAGCAAACCGGCGAATTCGTCTGGAACCTGGCCACACGCCCCTTGGCCGAAGCGATGAACCAAAGCTGCGCCATGGTCGGCCCCGAGGTGAATGAGTTCGAGTTGGCAGGCCTGACGACTGCACCCTCGCGGGTGATCAGTGTGCCGAGAGTGGCCGAAACGCCGGTATCGTTTGAATGCAAGGTCACGCAAATCATCCAGCTGCAACGTGCAGACAAGGCGTTGGTGCCAAGCTGGCTGATTCTGGGCGAGGTGGTGGCCGTACATATCGCCAGACACCTGCTTAAAGACGGGATTTACGACACCGCAGCCGCCGAACCGATCTTACGCGGTGGCGGCCCGGCGGATTACTTCCAGCTGGGCCCCGAAGCACTGTTCAAAATGCATCGCCCGCGTTAAGGCCTGTTGACGCTTAGTTGTGAGCCACACCCAAACGTCAACAGACCCTACAACTACCAAACCAGCTCGGCGTCTTCGGTGACGCCTTGCAGGGCTTCAAGTTGCTCAGCAGCAGCGGCATCGGCGGCCGTGGCTGTTTTGAAGGTTTGCTCGATCAGTACTTTGTGAAAGCGCGGCGCTCCACCTTCGTACAAGGCTTTGACTGCAATCGCGGCATGGTAAATCCCGGGTTCAACCGGAACCACGGCTGATACCGCTTCAAACTGTGCAAACTCTTTACGCGCCATGCTTCAACTCCCGGCCAATGGAAAAACCGGCATTCTACCTGTTCAGCCCGTTCGCATCGTTGAAGGTCTGAAAATCAAGACTATCTACCACTTGCTGGTGAACCAGCACGCCGTAAACATCCATGAGCGATGAGTTGAAATACGCCTGCATCGAGGGTTCATCCTGCCAATAACCCGCGACCTGCCACAGTAGCGGGTCGGTCTGACAATGCTGCAAGACAAAGTGCAGGCAACCGGGCGTCTTGAGCGTCGGTTCGATCAGTTGGCTCAGGCACGCCTCGACCTGAACCGAGCACCCTGCGCGGGCGCGAACCAGGGTCATGTGACTGACGGCATTGGACTGGGGCATGCTGGCCTCCACAAAGGAAAGTGGTGTTAGGGAGAGGTTCAAAGCTTAAAGGCCAGCACCCGTGACCGTTAGTCGATTCCTGCCCCTGGCTTGCACGATTCTGCAAAACCTCGCCTGCTACCCTCCTGATTACACAAGTGAATCACCTGCTTCGTCATAGGCCTTTCGAGCAAGGTTGAGCGTCTGCAACGGGTTTGACAGGTGCTTTATGCAGAGTAATGACAGGATCAGGCAAGACAACGACAGAAATCAGCTACCCCTTGGCCTTGCACAAACTTAAGCTGTGCCTGCCCTGTTGCTTTAATGAGGATGCAACCTATGTCACTGCTGGAACCGCCGCGCCCGGCGCTCGACCCCGCGCTTGAAACTCAGCGCGCGGAACTGGCTGACCTGATTTTGCGCCACACCCCTGAAGACGGCTCGTTCAACACGGGCGTCGAGGCGCTGTTTGTGTCCCGATACAGCCAACCCAGCGATTTTGCCCCCAGCCTGCCAAAACCAGCGCTATGCATCATGGCTCAAGGCCGTAAAGAGGTGCGCCTGGCGGATGAGTACTTCGCCTACGACCCGCTCAATTACCTGGTGGTTTCTGTGTCGATGCCGATTAGCGGCCGGGTGCTGGAGATATCCTCCGAGCGGCCGGTGCTGGCCTTGCGTCTGGATATTGACCCGGCGGAGATCACCACGCTGATCAGCGATGCGGGGCCCATGGGCGTGCCATCGAGACCAACCGGGCGCGGGTTGTACGTCGAGCCCATTGACCAGCCAATGCTCGACGCGTTGCTGCGCCTGACACGCTTGCTCGACACACCCAAAGATATCGCAATGCTGGCGCCACTGATTCGCCGGGAGATTTTGTACCGACTATTGCGTAGCCCTCTTGGCCACAGACTGTATGAAATCGCCAGCGAGAACAGTCAAAACCATCGCGTCAGCCGGGCGATTTCCTGGCTTAACGGCAACTTCGAACAACCGCTGCGCATCGATAGCCTCGCGCGGGAGGCCAATCTTAGCGTGTCGACATTGCACCATCGGTTCAAGGCCATGACCGCCATGAGCCCACTGCAGTACCAAAAGCAATTGCGCCTCAACGAAGCGCGACGGCTGATGCTCAGCGAGGGCCTGGATGCATCGGCCGCCGGCTATCGCGTGGGCTACGAGAGCCCCTCGCAATTCAGCCGCGAGTACAGCCGTCAGTTTGGCGCGCCACCGGTGCGGGATCTGGCGCGCCTGCGAATGAGCCTATAGCCCGAGGGATTGCTGCCAGCGCAGCTCATCGATTTCAATCACGCTGGGCCCCTTGCGGTCGGCGGCACTGGCCAGGGCAGCGCGCAATTGCGCCTCGCCATCCACCGCCTGCGCGGTGCACCCCAACGCCTTGGCTACACCGATAAAGTCCGGGGTATAAATGTCGACACCCACCGGCTCGATGGCGCGATTAAGCATGTACTTTTTGATTTCGCCGTAACCCTGGTTATTCCACAGCAACACGATGATCGGTGTGCGAGCTTCAACCGCACTGGCCAGTTCAGCCAGGGTGAATTGCAACCCCCCGTCCCCGATCAGACACAGCACCGGGCCACCCCCGCTCCCCTCTGCCCGGCGCCCCAGCCAGGCCCCGATTGCCGCTGGCAGTGCATAGCCGAGGGTGCCGTAGCCGGTTGATGAGTTAAACCAGCGACGCGGCTGCACGGGGTTGAAAGTCAGGTTGCCGGTGTACACCGGCTGGGTCGAATCGCCTACGCACACCGCATCTGGCAGCACATCAAACACCGCCTGCAAAAAATGGGTTTGCGCCCGGGTCGGCGCATCCCATTCAGTTTCCAGCCGGGCCTTCAGGCGACTGACCCGCTCTGTACCCCAGCCCGTCTCCCGGGACGGCACTTGAGCAAGGCTCGACAGCAAAGCCTGGGCTGCCAGGCTCGCATCCGCCACCAGAGCGAGGGTCGGCGAGTAGTTGCGCACGGTCTGATCCGGGTCGATATCGATGCGCAACAAGGCACCGGGGATCTCAAAGCCGCCAGCAAAGGTCACGTCGTAATCGGTTTCGGCCAGCTCGGTGCCAATGGCCAGCACTACGTCGGCTTCGGCCACCAGGGCCCGCGTCGCAACCAGCGATTGGGTCGAGCCAATCAACAGCGGGTGATCAGAAGGCAGCATGCCCTTGGCATTTATAGTCAGAGCCACTGGCGCGCACAGTCGCTCAGCCAGCTTCTGCAACGCGGGCGCCGCCTCTATCGCGCCACCACCCGCCAGAATCAACGGCCGTTTAGCGTGGGCCAACCGCTGGCTCATCTGTTCGATGGCAGCCGGTGAGGCCCCCGGCCGGGCAATACTGACGGGGAGACTGGCAAGCAGTGCATCGGCGTTTTCCACCAGCACGTCCAAGGGGATCTCGATGTGTACGGGCCGTGGCCGCCCGGCCTGAAACAGCGCAAATGCCCGCGCCAACACGCCCGGCAACTCCGCCGCCGACATCAGGGTGTGGGAAAACGCCGCCACGCCAGCGACCAAGGCCCCCTGATTCGGCAACTCATGCAACTTGCCACGCCCACCACCCAATTGGCTGCGCGACTGCACACTGGAAATCACCAGCATCGGAATCGAGTCCGCATACGCCTGGCCCATCGCAGTGGTGATATTGGTCATGCCGGGGCCGGTGATGATGAAGCACACGCCCGGCTTACCGCTGGTGCGGGCATAGCCATCAGCCATAAACCCTGCGCCTTGCTCGTGACGCGGGGTTACATGGTTGATCCTGGAACCTGCCAACCCGCGATACAGCTCAACGGTGTGTACACCGGGGATGCCGAACACCTGCTCGACCCCATACGCCTCCAGCAACTTGACCAATACTTCGCCGCACGTCGCCATGTGTCCTGCTCCTCTTCTTGTTCGGGAATGAACCATTGAAGCGGTCGGCTGTGGTGCGCACAACGCAAACGTGCTCATACTAGCCATGTCCTTGACTCATGGCTGACCACTGATGAAACGCCTACCGCCACTGCCTGCGCTGCATACTTTTCTGATCACGGCTCAATGTTGCAACTTCACCCGTGCCGGTGAGCAGTTGCACATCACCCAGGGGGCGGTGAGTCGGCAAATTGCCGGGCTTGAGGAGCATCTGGGGTATGCGCTGTTCCATCGCCAGGCTCGCGGCCTGAGTCTGACCGAGCAAGGCCAGGCGTTTTACCCCCGCATTGAGCAGGTCTTCGACATGATCGGCGAGGCGGTCGAGCACGCCAGCATTCGTCGTACCCCGCTGCAAATCAAGGCGCCTACCTGCATGCTGCGCTGGCTGCTGCCCAAGTTGCTCCAGTGGCAAAAACTGCGTCCGGACGTGCCGGTAGAACTGACCAGCAGCGTGCAACACGGTGTGGATTTTCGGCGCGAGGCTTTCGATGCCGCCGTGGTCTACAGCCCGCAGCCAGGGCCAAAGCGCGAAGGCCGGCACCTGTTTGACGAACAGTTGACCCCGGTCTGCGCCCCGCACCTGCTGGACGGCAATAACGCCATCAACCACTTGAACGACCTTGCACAACACACCCTGCTGCACCCCAGTCGCGATCAACAGGACTGGATCAACTGGCTGGCTGCGGCGGGGGGAGATGTGTCGATGATTCGCAAGAGCCAGTACTTCGACACCCTGGACCTGGCCATGACCGTTGCCGCTCAAGGCAACGGAGTCGCCATCGGAGACTGGTCACTGATCGGGGATGATCTGAAGGCTGGCCGACTGGCCATGCCCTTTGACTTCAAAGTACGGACCGGCGCCGTCTACCGGCTGGTGTGTTCATCGCGCAACGAACCGTCCGCGCCGTTGCGCGAATTGCTGGATTGGCTGGTGAAACAGGCAGGGGATGCTGATCAGCCGTAGATCAATACCCCACCGTAAACCGCTGGCGGGAATGCTTGGGTTGTTCGACTTCATCCAGCATGGCGATGGCGAAGTCAGCAAAGCTGATCCAGCTTTTGCCTTCAGCGCTGATCAGCAGGTGGTCTGCACCCAAGCGGAACTTGCCTGTGCGTTCACCATCGACAAACTCGGCAGACGGTGACAGGAAGCTCCAGTCCAGATCTTTTTCGGCACGCAGGGTGTCGAGGTAAACACAGCCCGCCGAGGCTTCAGGACGGTACTCCTCGGGAAAGCCAGGGCTGTCGATGACTTTGCTGCCATCTGGCAACAGCAAGGAGCCCGCCCCGCCCACAAACAGCAGGCGTTTGACGCCGGCTTTTTTCACCGGCTCGATAATCACCGAAGCTGGCTGAGTCGAAAAATGCGCTGCGCTGAGCACCACGTCATGCCCCGCCACTGCGTCTTGCAGGGCCTGGGCGTTGTTGAGGTCGACATTTTGGGTAGCGACACCGGCGCGCTCACCCAATTTGGTAGCGTTGCGGGCAATGGCCGTCACGCTGTGACCGCGACGCAGGGCCTCTTCCAACAGTTGGCTGCCGGCACGCCCCGTCGCTCCAATAATTGCAATTTTGCTCATGACGCTCTCCAGTGAGTAGGTTTTACCGTTGGACACGCAAGCAGTTTCACCACTTCATTTCGCCTTTGGCCACTTTGGCACTGAGTTCCAGCGACGATTCTTCGCCCAGATCCGGGAAGCGTTTTTTCATTGCCGCAATCAACTCGCCCGAGTTCTTGGCCTTGAGAGTCTCTTCGTCAAACGCCTTGATGTAGTCACGGGTGAAATGCACGGCCTTCAACGAACGATCGCTTTCGCCCAGATAATGACCCGGCACCACGATTTTCGGCTGCAGGCTGTCGATACGCTTGAGGGTGGCCAACCACTGCTTGTGCGATTGCGGGGTCTGGGTGTCGGCCATCCACACGTGGAGGTTGTCGGCCACTACAACGCCACCAACCACGGCTTTAAGCGATGGAATCCATACGAAAGTGCGATCTGGCTGGCGCCCGGTGAGGCCAACCACATCCAGTTCACGCCCTTCTAGGTCCAGAGTATTGCCCTTGAGGACCTGCGGCACGATCACGTTGCCCGGTACATCGGTGCCCATTTTCGGGCCCCAGAACGCCAGCTTGGCGTCTTTGGTTTCGTTGATATGTGCAACGGTCGGCGCCGAGGCCACGACCTTGGCGTCGGGAAATGCCTGGGTCAGGGTTTCAAGGCCAAAGTAGTAATCAGGGTCGCCGTGGCTGATGTAGATAGTGGTGAGGTTTTTGCCGCTGGCGCGAACCTTGTCGACCACCTGCTGTGCCTGGGCCTTGCCGAACTGGGCGTCAACCAGAATGGCGTCTTTGTCACCGCTGATCAGCACCGAAGACACCGGGAAAATCGCCGCCTCTCCAGGGTTGTAGACGTCCAGGGTCAACGGAGCCTGAGCCGCGGCATGGGCTGCAAAGCCCAGCACGACAGCGCTGAGGACAAAACGGCGAAGGGTCGAAAATCCAGTCATGGGTAATTCCTGAGTCAGTGGCCAAGGTCGGCAATGGACAGAGCTTAGTTGCACGATCGCTAACTAAAAATGCGATGCTTGAACATAGTTTGTTTCAGATATCGGGCAGATCATGGATCGTCTTATTGCAATGCGGGTGTTTGTGACTGTCGTCGACCTCGGCAGCCAGTCGGCGGCGGCCGATCACCTGGATCTGTCACGCCCGGTGGTGTCGCGCTATCTGGCGGAGCTGGAAGAATGGGTGGGCGCACGCTTGATGCACCGCACCACGCGCAAGTTGAGCCTGACCGCTGCGGGCAATGAGACCCTGCCCCGCTGCCGACAACTGCTGGAGCTGGCTGATGACATGCAGGCCGCGGTGGATGTACCCACCGACGCCCCCCGGGGGCTGCTGCGCATCAGCGTCAGTACGTCGTTCGGACAGGCGCAACTGGCGGCGGCAGTGACTGACTATGTGCGGCTTTATCCGCAGGTCAGCATTGACCTGCAAATGCTCGACCGCACCGTAAACCTGGTGGACGAGCGCATCGACCTGGCAATTCGCACCAGCAATGATCTGGACCCGAGCCTGATCGCCCGCAAGCTGACCGTTTGTCGTTCGGTGCTCTGTGCATCCCCGACGTATTTACGCGAACACCCGGCGCCGCAGCTGGTCGACGAGCTAAGCCGGCATAACTGCCTGACCCATACTTATTACGGCAAAAGCCTGTGGCATTTTACCTGCCTCGGTGAGGAGGTCTCAGTACCCGTACAAGGCAATATCAGCGCCAACGAAGCCAGCACTTTATTGAGCGCCACACTGTCTGGCGCAGGGATTTCGTTGCTGCCCAGCTACCAGGCCGGGGTGTATGTGCAACGGGGTGAACTGGTGCGCTTGCTGCCTGACGCAGAACCGCGCCTGATGAACATTTACGCGGTGTATGCCTCGCGCAAACACATGCCGGCCACATTGCGCAGCATGCTCGACTTTCTCGCTGAACGTTTTAGCGACGAACCCGCGTGGGACCGGGATCTGTAGCTGCGGGAGTGCAAACATCAGTCGCCTAGTCCATTTGAGGGATGAAGCCGAGGAGAACCACTCGTACAACTGACATGGCAAGAACCTAGGTCTGAACTAGCCTCAAAGCTATGACGTCAGGGAGCCAATGCCATGACTACTAAAACAAAAACAAGATGTATGACCGTGTTTGTCGTTTTTGCTGCCGCTGTACTGTTTGCAGGCGCTTGTTACCGCGCTGAGCAAACCCGGCAAGCATCCGGATTGATCGCCAGTTGCAATGGCGCGCACTGCAATGCTCTGTTCAGCGCTCTGAGGTAAGGAAGCCCCGGAGCATCAGGTCGGGCTGATGCCGTCAGCCCGACCTGTTCGAAAGGCACTAGGGGAAGTTCCGCTCAGACGCCGGAAAAACCGCGCAAAATAGGCCGGATCAACAAACCCCAGACTGTCAGCCACCTCGCTGATGGTCATTGGCGTGTAAATCAAATGCCGCTTGGCTTCCAATAAAATGCGTTGATGGATGATCTGCAATGCCGACTGCCCCGCCAGTTCGCGACAGATGCTGTTCAAGTGCGCCACAGAAATACCCACCTGATGCGCCAGTTGCTCAACACTCGGTTGCTCGCGAAACAGTGCCTCGACCCGTTGGTTGAACACGCTCAGGTACTCACGCCCCCGTGATGGCAGCTGCTGGGCTTCACGGCGCTGAATCACCTGACGGGCGACCCACACCAGCAGCACGCTGATCAGCGATTGCAAAAGCATGTCGCGGGCGGGCTGTGCGCCGACGTACTCGCTTTGCAGTTCGCTGAACAGATTATTGAGGTAATCACGATCCTTGCCTGCCGGGTAACTGGCGACTCGTTGCAACAAGCTGACTGAGCCTCCCAGCTGCGCTTGCAGTTGAGCCACCAACGGAGCCGCCAGCGTCAGTACAAACCCTTCGACGTTCGGCGAAAACTGAAACCCGTGCACGGACAGTGGCGGGATTATCTGAATGGCCGATTGCTCCAGGATATGACGCTGACCTTCGACCTCAACCTGCGCACGACCCGTGTGTACATAGAGTAACTGGCACAGATCGGCATGCCGATGAGGGCGGATTTCCCAGTCGTGGACGCGGCTGCGCAGCGAGATGGTTTCGCAGTGCAACAGGTCGGGGCCAAGCCAGTCTTGCTGCTCGCCGTAGAGTTTGAACACCGGAATTGAAGGATTCATGGGCGCCAGGTCTGAAGTTCTTTCTGAAAGCCGATAATCGCACCGATTAGCGAAAAGTACCGGTAATGACGTGGTTATCACCTTCTATTGCTTCTCTCGCAAGCGAAAAATACAGGCACAAATGAATAAGAACCCTCTCGTCCCACAGGGTCGAGGCTGCTCGAGAGAACAATAATGAGAACTCAAGTCGCTATTATCGGCGCTGGACCTTCGGGCCTGCTGCTGGGTCAACTGTTGCATAACGCCGGAATCGACAACGTCATCATCGAGCGCCAGACCGGTGAATACGTCCTGGGGCGGATTCGCGCCGGGGTACTGGAGCAAGGCATGGTCGATCTGCTGCGCCAGGCTGGGGTAAGTCAGCGTATGGACGCTGAAGGGCTTGTCCATGATGGTTTTGAACTGGCTCTGGATGACCGCCAGGTGCATATCGACCTCAAGGGTCTGACCGGCGGCAGAACGGTGATGGTCTACGGCCAGACCGAAGTGACACGCGATCTGATGGCCGCGCGCGAAGAAGCCGGGGCACAGACCCTGTACAGCGCCAGCAACGTTCAGCCCCACGGAATGAAAACCGATGCGCCTTACGTCACGTTCGACAAAGATGGCGAAAGCTGGCGCCTGGACTGCGATTACATTGCCGGCTGCGATGGTTTTCACGGCGTGGCGCGTCAGTCGATTCCCAGTGATGCCCTGAATATCTTCGAACGTGTTTATCCCTTCGGCTGGCTCGGCGTACTGGCCGATACACCGCCGGTCAACGACGAACTGGTCTATGCCAAACACGAGCGTGGCTTTGCCCTGTGCAGCCAGCGCTCGGCTACCCGAAGCCGTTATTACCTGCAGGTCCCGGTACAGGAAAAGGTCGAGGACTGGTCTGATCAGCGGTTTTGGGACGAACTGAAAACCCGCCTGCCCAAGGCGCTGGCTGAGCGTTTGATCACCGGGCCTTCCATCGAAAAAAGCATCGCGCCTCTACGCAGTTTTGTGGTCGAGCCGATGCAGTTCGGGCGCCTGTTTCTGGTGGGCGACGCCGCGCATATCGTGCCGCCGACCGGGGCCAAAGGTTTGAACCTGGCAGCCAGCGATGTCAGCACACTGTTCAATATCTTGCTCAAGGTCTACGGCGAGGGTCGTACCGATCTGCTGGAACGCTATTCCGAGGTGTGCCTGCGGCGCATCTGGAAGGCTGAACGGTTCTCGTGGTGGATGACGTCAATGCTGCACCGTTTTCCCGACAACGACGGATTTAGCCAGCGTATTGCTGACAGTGAACTGGCGTATTTCGTCGACTCCGAGGCGGGGCGTACCACCATTGCAGAAAATTACGTGGGACTCCCTTACGAGGCTATCGAATAGCAGGCTATCGAGTAGACTAGCGGCACTCCGCCACAGGTTTGCCGCCCAAAGGTGTTTTCGTGACCAGCCTGAATCCTCCCCCTCAGACAAAGCCCGCCATTCGTAGCATTCTGATCGCCCTGATGCTGGCGATTTTCCTGGGGGCGCTGGATCAAACCATTGTCGCCGTCTCCATGCCCGCCATTTCCGCCCAATTCAAGGATGTCAGCCAACTCGCGTGGGTGATCTCGGGCTATATGGTGGCTATGACCGTGGCCGTGCCGATCTACGGCAAACTCGGTGACTTGTACGGCCGCAGGCGCCTGATGCTGTTTGGCATGGGACTGTTTACCCTGGCCTCGCTGTTTTGCGGGCTCGCGCAGAACATGGAGCAACTGGTACTGGCGCGGATCATTCAGGGCATTGGTGCTGGCGGGATGATCTCGGTGAGCCAGGCGATCATTGGCGATATCGTGCCCCCTCGCGAACGCGGACGCTATCAGGGTTATTTCAGCAGCATGTATGCGCTGGCCAGCGTTGCCGGCCCCGTGCTGGGCGGCTACATGACCGAGTATCTGTCATGGCGCTGGGTATTTTTAATCAATTTGCCACTGGGGCTGGCGGCCTTGTGGATCTCCCATCGCACGCTGGTTGGGTTGCCTGTCCCGCAACGCAAACCGATTATTGACTACCTGGGCACGATGCTGATGATCGTAGGCCTGACGTCATTGTTGCTGAGCATCACGTTTATCGGCCAGGGACACAGCTGGCGCGATGATCAGGTGGCCGGGTTTCTGGCCGTTGCGCTGATCGCGCTTGGGCTGTTTGTGTGGCACGAACGCCGCACGAAAGAACCCTTGTTGCCCATGCACCTGTTTGCCAATCGCAATGCAGTGCTGTGCTGGTGCACAGTGTTTTTCACCAGTTTCCAGGCCATTTCCCTGATTGTGCTGATGCCGTTGCGTTATCAGAGCATCACCGGCGCGGGTGCCGACAGCGCGGCCCTGCACCTGCTGCCTCTGGCCATAGGTTTGCCGATGGGAGCGTATTTTGCAGGACGCATGACCTCGGTAACCGGGCGCTACAAACCGATGATTTTAAGCGGTGCGGTGCTGATGCCCCTGTCCATCCTCGGGATGGCTTTCAGCCCGCCGAGCGCCGAGTTGTTGAGTGGCGTGTTCATGCTTTTGAGCGGGATCGCTGGTGGCATGCAATTTCCGACCTCGCTGGTGGGGGCGCAGAACTCGGTGCAACAACACGACATTGGCGTGGCGACCAGCACCACCAACCTGTTTCGCGCGCTGGGCGGTGCGATGGGGGTAGCCTTGATGTCGGCCCTGCTGCTGGCGTTGCTGCATGACTCACTGCTGGCACCTGCTGGGGGCCAGCCACTACTGGGAGAAGGCAGCTCGGGCAATGTGTTGCTGGACGGCTTGAACGCCGTACAAGGCCCGGCCCTGGATGACCTGCGAGCAGAACTGCTGGTGACCTTCCGCCACCTGCTGACCATCAGCGCAGCGGTTTCACTGCTGGGGCTGACAGCGGCGCTGGCGATGCCCAATCAGATACTGCGCGGGCGTGAAGACAAGGCGCTGTAGGGGGCGTGTGGAAACTTACGGCCGCGCGCTGATCTGCTTCTGCAAGTTCTGAATCTGGCTTTGCAGGGTATTGATGTTGCGCGTCATCTGGGCACGGAACACATCAAACTCAGCGGCATTGGCGCCCTGGGCAGGTGCTGGTCGGTTTTCCAGCTCACTTTTGAGCACGATCATGTCTTGTTCAAGGCGCTCTACCGCAGCGCTCGGGTTGCCTTGTTTTTTCAGGGCTGCCACGTCCACAGCCTGTTGCGCGACACTTGCTTTAAGCGTCGACAATTCAGTACCTAAACCTTTCAACTCGGCTTCGAGTCTGGCCTGGGTTTCTTTCTGCGCCGTCACCTGAAGCACCATCGCCGCATTGATCTGCTCAAAGCGCTGATCCAGCTCGCCCTGCTGGCCCGCCACAACGCCCTGCTGACGCTTGCTCTGCTCAAGGAGCTGCTCTTCAAGCTGCTTGATCTGCAACTTCAAGGCTTCACTGCCATTGTTGATGCTCGACTCGCTGGCCACCACCTTGCCGGAAATCGCCTGTAACCGCCCCGCCGCATCTTCACTGATGCGGGCAAAACTTTCCTGGGTCGCCACCAGTTGCTGCTCCATCAGTGAGATCTGCTGAAAGCTCCACCAGGCAAGCCCGCCCACGGCAAACAGCAAGGCACAGATCAACGTCCACAAAGGCCCGGTACTCGGGCCTTTGACCTTGATCACCGGGGTATTTCGTGAATAAACCGTGGTGCGCTCACGAGCACCGTCAGTGGGCGCCAGCTCATCATGATCATGGGCTTCAGCGCGCAAGGTCGGGACATGTTCAAAGTCGTCGCGGGCATCGTTACGCATGGTAAACCTTCAAAAATAGCGCTCAGTTACAAGCATTTATCGGTACGGCGATTCCTGAGCTTTCCACCAGCCGCAGAACTCATCCAGTGCGGCCCACAGACTGACCTTGGGGTCGTAGTCGAGGTAATGCCGGGCACGGCTGATGTCGAGGGTAAAGTCTTTGTCCATGATCTGCACGCCCAAACGCGAACGTGATGGTGCGGGCTGACCCGGCCACAGCTTGCAGCCGACTTCGTTAAGGGCTCCCAGACTGTAGGCCAGGCCGTAGCCGCGATAACGGGTGACTTGCGGCACGTTCATCTGGCGCATCACATAATTGACCACATCCCAAAACGGAATTGGCGTGCCGTTACTGATGTTGTAAGCCCTGCCCAATGCCGATCCCGTGTTCAGCAAACTGCTCATCAACGCCTCGTTGAGGTTTTGCACACTGGTGAAGTCGACCTTGTTCAGTCCGTTGCCCACGATGGCCAGGCGACCTTTACGTTGCAGCTTCAACAAGCGCGGGAACAGGCTCATATCCCCTGCCCCCGTGACAAAGCGCGGCCGCAGGGCAATCACTTCAAGACCGAACTCCTGGGCACCAAATACCTTTTGCTCCGCCAGATTTTTGGTCGCGGCATAAGGGTGCCGAAAACGCCGGGGCAACTGCTCTTCAGTGAGGTCGGTGCGGGAACGGCCATCGAAGTACAGGGACGCAGAGGATAAATGCACCAAGCGCCGCACCCGCTGCTTCAAGCAGGCCTCGACTACGTTCTCGGTCACCAGCACGTTGTCGCGGTGGAAGTCCTGATAACGCCCCCAAGCGCCCATATGGCCCGCACAATGCACCACAGCGTCGACATCGACGCACAGGTCACGCACCAGCAAGCCATCGGTCAAATCACCCGGGATAAATTCAGCCCCACGCCGCACCAGGTGTTCAACACCCTCAGCCCGTCGCCCGCTGACCCGTACGTCAAAGCCCTGCTCCAGGGCAAAACGCGCAAAGCGCCCGCCGATAAAGCCGCTCGCGCCGGTGACCAGAATCTTCATCAATCACTCCAAATGCTGTAATTCTTGCTGCTTGCTCTTTAAACGTCGGTTATCAGGCCAAAGGCATAGGGCCTGTTGACGTTTCATTGCGAACCGCGTCGCTGGGTAAAATTTTGCCAGGCAAGGCGCAGGGCGCCGAGAATGGTTGTTCCCTTCTCAAGCCCTGCAACGCAGCCTGGCGAAATTTGACACGCGACCCGAAGGGACGCTACTCCACGTGGCGCAGGGCAGCGTTGCTCGCAGCTTATTTGGAACAACCAAACTACGCTACTCGCGCCTTGCCCTGCACCACGTGGACTAGCGTCGCGGCCGCAATGAAACGTCAACAGGCCCTAACCAGCGGGACGCCGAACGAGATAAATGTTCAGTCAGTTGACTCAGCAGTTGTCCGCCATTACGCCAATGATGCCAGTACAGTGGCACGTCGATGGGTTTATCTGGCAAAAGCTCTACCAGCATTCCACGTTCAAGCTGTTCGCGTACCTGCAGCTCAGGCACCAGCCCCCACCCCAGACCTGCCTCGGCCAGGCGGATAAATCCTTCGGAGGACGGGCACAAATGGTGCTCAAATCCACCGTCTACGCCCAGTGCGGCCAGGTAACGATGCTGCAGAAAGTCATCCGGGCCGAACACCAGCGCGGGGGTTTTTGACAGCAACGCTGCACTCACGCCATCAGGAAAATGCCGTGCAATAAAAGCCGGGCTCGCCAATGCCCGATAGCGCATGGCCCCCAGCAGTACGCTGCGGGCTCCGGCCACCGGCCGTTCACTGGCACACAGGCAGGCAGCCACTTCACCGGCGCGCATGCGTTTGAGGCCAACGGTCTGATCCTCAACCACCAGGTCCAGCAAGAGGTGCTGCTCGGCACAAAAATCACCCACCGCCGGTGCCCACCAGGTGGCCAGGCTGTCGGCATTCAAGGCGATGCGCAGGCGTTCGGGCAAGCCTTCATCGTCCAGCGCCGGCACGGCACTTTGCAGGTCACGCTCCAGCAAGCGTACTTGCTGCACATGGTTGAGCAAGCGCCGGCCAATCTCGGTCGGAGTCGGCGGCGTGGCGCGGATCAGCACCGGCTGACCGATGCGCGCTTCCAGCAACTTGATGCGCTGGGAAATGGCCGATTGTGACAAACCCAGTACCTGCGCGGCCCGTTCAAATCCGGCTTGTTCTACTACCGCGGCCAGGGCCGAGAGCAATTTATAGTCGAACATCAGTTTTCCTAATGAGCGATCAGCAATATTGGTTTTTCTTATACATCCAAGGGCCGGACAATAGCCAGCAGCAACCTTCCCCCCGCCTGCAATTCGACGAGTAATCCTTATGTGGCAAAGCTACCTCAATGGCCTGTTGGTCGCGTTCGGCCTGATCATGGCCATTGGCACCCAAAATGCCTTCGTGCTCGCACAAAGCCTGCGTCGTGAACACCATCTGCCCGTGGCGGCGTTTTGTGTGGTGTGCGATGCCTTGCTGGTGGCGGCCGGGGTCTTTGGTCTGGCGACCCTTCTGGCGCAAAACCCGGTGTTGCTCGGCGTTGCACGATGGGGTGGCGCGGTGTTTTTGCTGTGGTACGGCACGCAAGCATTGCGTCGTGCGTTCTCCAAATCCAGCCTTGAACAGTCCGCCGGCCAGACCGCCCGCTCACTCAAGGCGGTGATGCTCAGCGCACTGGCTGTCACACTGCTCAATCCTCACGTCTACCTCGATACCGTTTTGCTGATTGGCTCACTCGGCGCACAGCAGAGTGTGCCCGGTGCCTATGTGGTGGGCGCGGCCAGTGCTTCGCTGATGTGGTTTTTCACCTTGGCTCTGGGCGCCGCATGGCTTGCGCCGTGGCTGGCACGGCCAAATACCTGGCGCGTACTGGACCTGCTGGTGGCGGTGATGATGTATGCCGTGGCGGTGCAATTGATCGTTTCGGGCTAAGACAAGAACCTGCGGGAGCCGGGCTTGCGCAGGTCACAAAAAAATCGCCAGAAGTGCTGAAACGTCTATCCCACACAGTTGTCGCGTGGTTATGCCTTCACCCCGGTGCTATGATCCAGCCCCTGCGCCGCAAAGAGTAAAAACTCATCGGCGCGTGTTTGGCCGCCCGTGATCGGCCTTGCGCTCATCGCAACTGACCTGATTAGGAGAATCATCATGGCTTTCGAATTGCCGCCGCTGCCGTACGCACACGATGCCCTGCAGCCGCACATCTCCAAAGAAACCCTGGAGTTTCACCACGACAAGCACCACAACACCTACGTCGTGAACCTGAACAACCTGGTGCCAGGCACCGAGTTCGAAGGCAAAACACTGGAAGAGATCGTTAAAACCTCTTCGGGCGGTATCTTCAACAACGCCGCTCAGGTCTGGAACCACACGTTCTACTGGAACTGCCTGGCGCCAAACGCCGGCGGCGAACCAACCGGCGCGCTGGCTGATGCCATCAACGCTGCCTTTGGCTCGTTCGACAAGTTCAAGGAAGAATTCAGCAAAACCTCCATCGGCACCTTCGGCTCCGGCTGGGGCTGGCTGGTGAAGAAAGCAGACGGTTCCCTGGCCCTGGCCAGCACCATCGGCGCCGGCAACCCGCTGACCAGCGGCGACACCCCGCTGCTGACCTGCGACGTTTGGGAACACGCTTACTACATCGACTACCGCAACGTACGTCCGAAGTATGTTGAAGCGTTCTGGAACCTCGTTAACTGGAAGTTTGTTGCTGAGCAGTTCGAAGGTAAAGCCTTCACTGCCTAAGCCTGACTCCAGGTAAAAAAACCCGGCATTGCCGGGTTTTTTTTGGTCCGATTTAAAGTTCCAAAAGAGCCGCCCGCCGAGTTCGGGCCAGCTAGTATGAAAGCGTTGTGTTTTTTAAATGAGCACCTCAAGTTCGAAGTGAAAATACCGACACAGTAGCGATCGTGAGCACTGCGTATTTATTGCTTCTACACCTGTAATAAATCGTCCATCTACAAGGCCACAGGCAACATCGGCAAGGAACAGGGAAAAGTGCTTTGAAGCTGCAATTCAAGAACAGCTTGTCACTGAAGTTGCTCCGCATCGCACTGCTGTCGGCAGTCGTCGTAGGAGGGGTACTGAGCTGCGCGCAAATTGTCTTTGACGCCTACAGAGTCCGGCAGGCTGTCACACTAGATGCCGAACGTATCCTCGACATGTTTCGCGACCCTTCGACCCAGGCGCTGTATAGCCTGGACCGTGAAATGGCCTTGCAGGTCATCGAAGGCATGTTCCAGGATGGGGCCGTGCGCAAGGCTTCTATCGGCCATCCCAATGAACCCGCCCTCGCCGAAAAATCACGGCCGCTGCAAGACTCATCGAGCCGCTGGGTGACCGATCTGATCTTGGGCAAAGAGCACACTTACAGTATTCCTTTGGTGGGCAAGGGTCCGTACAGCGAGTACTACGGCGACCTGAGCATTACCCTCGACACCGCCAGCTACGGTGAAGGTTTATTGGCCGACTCAGCCGTCATGCTGCTCTCGGGACTGTTGCGCGCCCTGCTCATGGGGCTGGTGCTGTACTCGGTGTATCAATGGTTGCTGACCAAGCCGCTGTCCAAAGTCATCGGGCACTTGACCAGCATTAACCCGGACCGTCCCAGCGAGCATGTAATCCCTCTGCTCAAAGGTCACGAGCACAACGAGCTGGGCGTATGGGTCAATACTTCCAATCAGTTGCTCGCTTCGATTGAACGCAATAACCGTTTGCGTCACGAGGCAGAAAGCTCCTTGCTGCGCATGGCTCAGTATGACTTCCTGACCGGCCTGCCCAATCGCCAGCAACTGCAGGGTCAACTGGACAAGATCCTTACCGATGCTGGCCGCTTGCAGCGCCGCGTGGCGGTGCTCTGCGTGGGGCTGGACGACTTCAAAGGCATCAACGAGCAGTTTGGCTATCAGACCGGCGACCAGTTGCTGCAGGCTCTGGCCGATCGCTTGCGCGCCCACAGCGGAAGCCTCGGCGCGTTGGGGCGCCTGGGTGGCGATCAGTTTGCGCTGATTCAGGCCCAGATCGATCAGCCCTACGAAGCTGCCGAGCTGGCCCAGAGCATTCTGGATGACCTGGAATCACCGTTTTGCCTTGACCAGCAAAACATCCGCTTGCGCGCCACTATCGGCATCACGCTGTTTCCCGAGGATGGAGACACCACCGAGCAGTTGCTACAAAAAGCCGAGCAAACCATGACCCTGGCCAAGAGTTACTCGCGCAGCCGTTATCAGTTTTATATCGCCAGCGTGGACCGCGAAATGCGGCGGATGCGAGAGCTGGAAAAAGACCTGCGTGATGCCCTGCTATGCAATCAGCTCTACCTCGTCTATCAGCCCCAGATCCGTTACAGCGACCATCGCGTGGTCGGTGTCGAAGCCCTGTTGCGCTGGCAGCACCCGGTCCACGGCATGGTCCCGCCCGATCTGTTTATCCCGCTGGCCGAGAAAAACGGCAGCATCATTGCCATTGGCGAATGGGCAATGGACGAAGCCTGCCGCCAGTTGCGCGAATGGCATGATCAAGGCTTCAGTGAGCTGCGCATGGCGGTCAATCTGTCCACGGTGCAGTTGCACCACGTCGAACTGCCGCGTGTGGTTAACAACCTGCTGCAGCGTTACCGCTTGCCGCCGCGCAGCCTGGAACTGGAAGTCACCGAAACCAGCCTGATGAAAGACATCAGCACCGCCGCCCAGCACTTGCTGAGCCTTCGCCGCTCCGGCGCGTTGATTGCGATTGATGATTTCGGTACCGGCTATTCGTCATTGAGTTACCTCAAAAGCTTGCCGTTGGACAAAATCAAGATCGATAAAAGCTTTGTTCAGGACCTGATTGACGACGGCGACGACGCCACTATCGTGCGCGCCATCATCCAGCTGGGCAAAAGTCTGGGCATGCAGGTTATTGCCGAAGGTGTTGAAACCGTTGATCAGGAAGCCTACGTCATTGGCGAGGGCTGCCATGAGGGCCAGGGCTATCTGTACAGCAAACCCCTTGGCTCGCGGGAGTTGGTCGCTTATCTCAAGCAGGCCAAACGTGACGAGACCGTCAATATGTAAATCCATATTTCGAGATTCGGGAAAGATCCGGTACAGGCCGGTGGTAAATAAGAAATATTTCCAACAGTAACTCTTTACACAAAATGCATATCTTTCGCATTATGTGGCAGTTTCGCGTGCAGCCGCACGCTTGTCCCACCTCTCGAAGCAGGATTTTCGCCATGATTCGTATGCCTCTGGCAACCGCCAGTCTGCTGGCCATTGCTATCTCACTCGCCGGTTGTGGCGACAAGGACAAGGAAAAAACCGCTGCAACTCCTGCTCCAGCAGCCGCCACCAGCACTGCGACGCCAGCCACTGACATCACCGCGGCAAAAGTCGACGAAGCTGCCGCCAAGGCCGTCGTTGCGCATTACGCCGACATGGTTCACGCCGTTTACAGCGATGCTCAAAGCACTGCTTTAAAGCTGCAAACCGCTATCGATGCGTTCCTGGCCAAGCCGAACGACGACACCCTGAAAGCCGCTCGCGCTGCCTGGGTTGAAGCCCGCGTACCTTACCTGCAGAGCGAAGTATTCCGCTTCGGCAACACCATCATTGATGACTGGGAAGGCCAAGTTAACGCCTGGCCGCTGGACGAAGGCCTGATCGACTACGTTGACGCCAACTATGCAGGCGCACTGGGCAACCCGGGTGCCAACGCCAACATCATCGCCAACACCCAGATTCAGATCGGCGAAGACAAGGTCGACGTCACCGAAATCACTCCGGAAACTCTGGCCAGCCTGAACGAGCTGGGCGGTTCCGAAGCCAACGTGGCTACCGGTTATCACGCCATCGAATTCCTGCTGTGGGGCCAGGACCTCAACGGTACAGGCCCTGGAGCTGGCAACCGTCCTGCTTCTGATTACCTGGAAGGCGAAGGTGCTACCGGAGGTCACAACGATCGCCGTCGCGCTTACTTGAAAGCCGTGACCCAACTGCTGGTTAACGACCTCGACGAAATGGTCGGCAACTGGGCACCAAACGTGGCCGACAACTACCGCGCGACGCTTGAAGCCGAGCCGGTACAAAACGGCCTGCGCAAAATGCTGTTCGGCATGGGCAGCCTGTCGCTGGGCGAACTGGCCGGCGAGCGCATGAAAGTGTCACTGGAAGCCAACTCGCCTGAAGACGAGCAGGACTGCTTCAGCGACAACACCCACTACTCGCACTTCTACGATGCCAAGGGCATTCGTAACGTGTACCTGGGCGAGTACCTGCGTGCTGATGGCACCAAAATGACCGGTCCTAGCCTGTCGTCGTTGGTGGTCGTGATTGATCCGGCTGCAGACGCCACCCTGAAATCCGATCTGGCCGACACAGAAGCCAAGATCCAGGTCATGGTTGACCGCGCCAACAAGGGCGAGCACTACGATCAGTTGATCGCAGCAGATAACGCTGCAGGCAATCAGGTAGTACGTGATGCCATCGCCGCTCTGGTCAAGCAGACCGGTGCCATCGAGCAAGCCGCTGGCAAGCTGGGCATCAGCGACCTGAACCCGGACACCGCCGATCACGAATTTTGATCTGTAGCGTTTGAATGAACAATAAGGCGGCCTTCGGGTCGCCTTTTTTGTGGGCCCACCCTGCCCACTCCCATATGATTCCCCACAGATCTGCTGCCACAAGTCACAGCAAACGCTAATCCCTCTTATTTCAATTCACCTTCCCTGATAAACTTTGCGCCCTCGATTTAGCTCACTGATCTGGACGTTTGATGCCTTCGTTGCCTCTTCGCCTGTCCCTGCTGCTGTTGGCCATGAGCCTTGGCGGTTGTGATGATGCCCCGCGTTTCACCAAACCCGAACCCGGCGAAGCCCGCTCCGGCGGGGCTACAACAGTGCGCAAAACCGATAAAAATGCGTTTTCCATGCCCTCAGCCAACCTTTCGCCCACCCGGCGACTGGATTTCAGCGTCGGTAACAGTTTCTTTCGCAGCCCGTGGGTCATTGCCCCGTCCACCACCACCGCGCGCGATGGCCTGGGCCCGCTGTTCAATACCAATGGCTGTCAGAACTGCCATATCAAGGACGGCCGTGGCCATCCGCCAGCTCCCGACGCCAAGAACTCCGTGTCGATGCTGGTTCGGTTATCGATCCCCAACGACCCCGCTTACACCACGCTGATAGAACAAGCCGGCATCGTGCCCGAGCCAGTCTATGGCGGCCAGTTGCAGGACATGTCCGTACCTGGCGTTGCCCCCGAGGGCAAGGTACGGGTCGACTACGAACCCGTGACCGTACGATTCAAAGACGGCACTGAAGTCGAATTGCGCAAACCCACGCTACAAATAACCCAGCTGGGTTATGGCCCGATGCACCCCGACACACGTTTTTCGGCTCGTATCGCGCCGCCGATGATTGGCCTGGGACTGCTCGAAGCCATCCCGAACGAGGCGATTCTGGCCAATGCCGATGCTCAGGGCAAAAACCGTGACGGCATCGCCGGACGTCCCAACTGGGTGTGGGATGACGCCCAGCAAAAGACGGTTTTGGGTCGATTTGGCTGGAAAGCCGGCCAACCCAATCTCAATCAACAAAATGTTCACGCCTTTTCTGGTGATATGGGGCTCACTACCTCCCTGAGACCCTTCGATGATTGCACCAAGGCTCAAACTGCCTGCCTCGAAGCGCCCAACGGCAACGGCCCTGATGGCGAACCCGAGGTCAGCGACAACATTCTGCGCCTGGTGGAGTTCTACACCCGCAACCTGGCCGTACCTGCCCGACGTGATGTCGGCGCCCCCCAGGTGCTGGCCGGTAAAAACCTGTTCCACCAGGCAGGCTGCGCCTCATGTCATACGCCTGCGTTCACTACATCCGCCAATGCCGCCGAGCCCGAACTGGCCAATCAGGTCATTCGCCCGTACAGCGACTTGTTGCTCCACGATATGGGCCCTGGCCTTGCCGACAACCGTACCGAGTTCGCTGCCACCGGCCGAGACTGGCGCACGCCACCGCTGTGGGGCATCGGCTTGACTCAGGAAGTGAGCGGTCACACTCAGTTTTTGCACGATGGACGTGCTCGCAATTTGCTTGAAGCCGTGCTCTGGCATGGTGGCGAAGCCGAACCGGCCAAGCAGCAGGTTTTACGCTTTAATGCCGAGCAGCGCGCTGCGTTGCTGGCGTTCCTGAACTCTCTTTAACGCTTTACAAGATCGGGGACCCCGACATGTTTCGACCCAAGCTGTTGTTCACCAGCCTCGCGGCTATCGCCCTGGCCGCATGCTCGCCACAAGACCCGCAGGCCGTCACCTCGGCAGCCATCGCCAAGCAAGTGATCTTGCCGACCTACAGCCGCTGGGTTGAAGCCGACCGCCAATTGGCCGTCAGCGCTCTGGCGTACTGCCAAGGCAAGGAAAACCTGGAGACTGCCAGAGCTGACTTCCTGCACGCGCAAAAAGCCTGGGCCGAGCTGCAACCGCTGCTGATCGGGCCATTGGCCGAAGGCAATCGCTCGTGGCAGGTACAGTTCTGGCCAGACAAGAAGAACCTGGTCGGCCGTCAGGTTGAGCAACTGGTGGTTGCCCAGCCACAGATCGATGCAGCCGCCCTGACCAAATCCAGCGTTGTGGTGCAAGGCCTGTCTGCTTACGAATACATTCTGTTCGACAGCAACATCAACCTCGCTGACGATTCGCAAAAAGCCCGTTACTGCCCGCTGCTGACCGCCATCGGCGAACGTCAGAAGCAACTGGCTGAAGAAATCCTGGCCAGCTGGAACAGCACAGACGGCATGCTCGCGCAGATGAGCAAGTTCCCGAACCAGCGTTATGCCGACTCCCACGAAGCCATCGCTGACGTGCTGCGCGTGCAGGTCACGGCACTCGACACCCTGAAGAAAAAACTCGGCACCCCCATGGGCCGTCAGAGCAAGGGCATCCCACAGCCATTCCAGGCTGATGCATGGCGCAGCGAGTCGTCGCTCAAAAGCCTGGCTGCCAGCCTTTCTGCTGCTCAGAGCGTATGGGCAGGTGTCGATAACAAAGGATTGCGCAGCCTGTTGCCTGCCGAGCAAAAACCATTGGCTGACAAGATCGATGCGGCCTATGCAGCTTCGCTCAAGCTGTTCAATGACAACCAACGCACACTTAATGAGCTGCTGGCAGACGACGCCGGCCGCACCCAGTTGAACGCTATCTACGACAGCCTGAACGTCGTTCACCGTCTGCATGAAGGCGAACTGGCCAAAGCGCTGGGCGTCCAGCTGGGCTTTAACGCCAACGACGGCGATTGATGAAGGGGGTTCGATGATGCGCAGGCAAGCTCTCAAGCTCGGCGGTTTACTGCTTAGCGCCGTCACGTTGGGTGGTTGGTCACTGTTCAAGCAAAAAGACCGTAGCCCACTGCTGATGAGTGCCCGTGACGATGTGGACGGCAATCACTTTGCTGTCGGTTATCGCCTGGATGGCACTCGGGTATTCAGCACGCAGGTAGGCCAGCGCTGCCACGACATCATCAACCACCCCACGCTACCCATTGCACTGTTTGTAGCTCGGCGTCCCGGTACCGAAAGCTACCTGATCAACCTTGCAGACGGGCAGTTGCTGCAAACACTGACCTCCCTGCCCAACCGCCATTTTTATGGTCACGCAGTCATCCATAAAGACGGCGAGTGGCTGTACACCACCGAAAACGACATCACTGACCCGGGCCGTGGCTTGTTGGGGGTTTACCGCTTTGAGGGCGAGCGCCTGATCCACAGTGGCGAAATCCCTACCCACGGCGTAGGCCCGCATCAAGTCTCGTGGATGCCTGATGGCGAAACCCTGGTGGTAGCTAACGGCGGCATTCGGACAGAGGCCGAAAGCCGGGTCGAGATGAACCTGAATGCGATGGAGCCCAGCCTGGTACTGATGCAACGCGATGGCACCTTGCTCAGCAAGGAAACCCTGAGCCAGCAAATGAACAGCGTTCGCCACTTGGGTATCGCCAGCGATGGCACGATCCTGGCCTGTCAGCAATTCATGGGTGACGCCCATGAGCTTTCCGAATTGTTGGCCATCAAGCGACCTGGCCAGCCATTTGAGCCCTTCCCGGTGGCCGAGCCACAGCTGCGTGCCATGGGTCATTACACGGCCAGTGTCGCGGTACACAGTGAGTTAAGGCTTGTCGCGCTGACCGCTCCACGGGGCAATCGATTCTTTGTGTGGGATCTGGACAGCGGGGCTTTGCGTCTGGATGCGCCATTGCCGGATTGTGCAGGGGTGGGTGCGGTAAAGGATGGGTTTGTGGTTACGTCCGGCCAGGGCCGTTGCCGATTCTATGACTGCCGTCAGAGCGATCTGAACGCCAAGCCATTAGATCTACCGTCGGGGCTATGGGATAACCATCTGCATGTGATGTAGCAGATGACAAAAATCTGTGTAGCAGCAGCCTCGTTCCTTCGGCAGCTGCTACAGGGATTTTATCCGCCGTCCTACTTCTTCATCCCTTGGCTCATTCCAAACATGAACAACAGCAGGTCGTGATCGGGCTTTGTCGCTACTGCCACTTTCACTACCCGCGGCAGTGGGCAATGAGCCCCAGCCGGGGGCCCACTTAACACTTGAGTCACAGGCTGTTCCCACGCGGCCAGAGCCACACCAGCAATGACCAGAGCTCCCAGCAGAAACAAACTTCGTGCTATTTCTCGCTTCATCACCGTAAACCTTTGATGGCGCTGCCAAACACCGTCTTATAAAAGTAGATCAGTCTGTCCCATTCCGTGGCGTTCCACGACGAATGGCGGCGTAGCTGCTTCAGGTCGTGCGAGGCTGCTTTATGGGTCGTCAGGCGTTGCCGGCTTTTTTCAAGGTCCAGCAAAGCCACGTTTACGTCTACGTTCTCACCCTGCCCTGCAACGCGGACAAACACATGCTTGGCGTACAGACAGCCATGTTGCCAGCGCCCCAGGTGCATGCGCGCAAGGGTTTGGCCAATCGCCTCGAGTACACGGTCATGCACCGCCTCACCCCAACGCTCACGTTCGCCAGCGGCATACCAGTTGTCGATTTCAACAAAGCCGTCCAGGGCGACTGTCACCAGCAGTGCTCGCCATTGCTTGTCTGCCCCTTGCCGGGCCCCGCAGTACACCAGCTCTGGCACGCCAACCGATAACCGGTTCATCGCAACCAATGCATCGCGCTCACGCAACACCGTCGGGCGACCCAATGGGTAGCGCCAGCTGCGGTAGGTATGCCCCACTTGACGCTTTACATAGAGCAAACGCTCGTTGGCATCGTGAATGCGTTGTACACCACTCTCTCCACCACGACGCTGATTGGGCTCTTCAACCCATTCACCTTTTTGATTCCAGTAAAATTCAAATCGGTCTTCAGTCGCAGAGGGGGATTGCTGTACAAAATCAACGGTCATGAGTTATCTCTTTCTTAGTACGTAAACCCGCCACATCGCGTAAAGCGGAATAAAGTCCAAATGATCCTGAATGACGAAACCAGCCTTTTTAAACTCCGACTCCACTGTAACAGCTGGTAACACGAAGCGGTTTTGGTAACCTATTTGCTCTCTTTCTACAATACGTTCACGCTCAAGACGCTTGCGTTTCCAGGCTTTAAAATTGCCATCTACCCAGAGGGAGATGATCAAACTGTCCCGGCTGACGCGATGAAGCTCCCGCAGTAGAGCCATCCGGTGACTTGCATCACCAATGTGGTGCAGGAGGCGCATGCAAAAAACACTGTCAACGGAGTTATCGGGCATATCTATTTCAAATGCTGAGGTCTGCAAGCGCCGTACCCGTTTCACCACTTCGGCCGGTTGCGCCAGCGCCGCCACCTCCAACATGGACGCAGAATTGTCGGCGCCAATGATTTCGCGGTTTGGCATTTGCGCCAATAACGGCCAAAAACGCCCTGCACCACATGGTAAATCCAGAACCACCTGAGGCTCACCGGCTAACTGCAACGCGCGGCGCGCCAGTTGCTCGTCGCGCTTGTGCGAGAGGCGGCGAGCCAGCCCGTCCTGGTGTTTGGCCAGGTACTGGGTAGCGTGCTGCTGGTCGTACTTTTCTGAGAACTTGAGTTTGATGATGGGATTCATGACGGTGCTCCTGAAGCATATAACCGCCACCTTAGTCAGGAGAACGTAAGCGTCAGGTCATCAACAGGTGAAAATTCCGTCTATGCGTCCTACACAAATGTTGCAGGGTTTTACATCGCGGAAATGCTGGCGCAGGGCCACTTACGGATCAACTTTCATATAAAGCGGCCTGCTGAAGGCAGGCCGCGGGAGGAGCTTCACACGTCGGTCGGACCAAGCTCTACGCGAAAACGACAACCATTGGGCTCCATGGTGGTGAGGGTCACGCGCCAACCCTGGCTTTCACAGATTCGCTGCACCAGCGACAACCCCAGGCCCAGCCCTTCACCTCGTTTTTCACTGCCGCGAACGAAGGGTTGGAACATAGCCTGGCGTTTTTCTTCCGGGATGCCGACGCCGCTGTCTTCCACCACAAAGCCGCTGGGCTCAAGGGTCAGTCGGATAAAGCCCTTGTCGGTGTAGTGCAACGCATTGCGAAGCAAGTTGCCCATGACCGCGTGCAGGAAGGTCGCGTTATAGCGGGTATCCAGCGGGCTACCCGGCTCATAAATCAGCTCAAGGCCTTTGTTTTCAATGGGCTCACGCCACAGGCTGATCAGGCCTTCGGCCACAGTGGTAAGGGTGACCGTAGGCGACATGCTGGCATCTTCATGCTGCGCACGGGCCAACATCAGGAAGGTTTGCACCAGTTCACGCATCTCTTCACAAGCGCGGGAAATGCGCTCGACCTGTGAACGGCTGCGCTGATCAAGCGATGGGTTTTCCAGCAGGAGCTCGCAGGAACTGGCAAGCACCATCAACGGCGTTCGCAACTCGTGGCTTACATCACTGGTAAACAGCCGTTCGCGGGTCAGGGTGTCGCGTAAACGGCCCAACGTGGCATCGAACGCCACTGCCAGCTCACCCACTTCATCGGCCGCGTAGTCCGGCGCCAGGGGCGGTGCCAACCCCAGCAACTGATCGCGATGACGAACTTGACGCGCCAGACGCACCACGGGAGCCATTACGCGACGAGCCAGGGTCCAGCCTAAAAAGACGGCCAAAGCCAGGGCCAGTACAAAACCGACCACGACCACGGCAAACAGCACGCGCTCACGCTCTTCAAAATCGCTCTGGTCTTGCAGCAGGACATAACGCCGTCCATCGACCACTTCAACCATCGCGTGATACGACAGCTGGTCACGAAACACTTCATGAAAACCCGGATCCAGGTGGCGCAGGTCCTTGGGCAGGGCAAAGTCACCTCGCCCGCCGCTGAAGTAAAACAACTGGCTGGGCTTGGGCCGATGGTTCCAGTCGGCACCGTTGTCCATCAGCAACAGACGTTGCAAATCACCGCCCAGGCCTGCCGAGATGAGCTTTTCTTCGACCAAGTGCACGGTGGCAATAATGCCCACGGCGAATGTACCGGCCACTAACGCGCTCATCAGGGCAAAGGCAATGATGATCCGCTGGGAAAGGCTTTGCTTAAACTCCATCGCGAAGCTCGGCGAGGCGGTAGCCAACACCATGTACGGTTTGCAACAGAGGCTTGTCGAACGGCTTGTCGATCACCTGACGTAGTTGGTGCACATGGCTGCGCAGGCTGTCGCTGTCCGGGCAATCGTCGCCCCAAAGGGCCTCTTCCAGAACTTCGCGGCGCAGTACGTGCGGGCTTTTTTGCATCAATACCGCGAGCAGCTTGAGGCCCACCGGGTTGAGCTTGAGCAAACGCCCTTCGCGGGTAACTTCGAGGGTATCTAGGTCGTAACGCAGCTCGGCAACCTGCAACTCGCGTCGGCCTCCGCCTTGTGCGCGACGCAACACGGCCTCGATCCGCGCCGCCAGTTCCGAGAGGGCAAACGGCTTGAGCAGGTAGTCATCAGCGCCGGACTTGAAACCTTGCAGGCGATCGTCCAGTTGGTCGCGGGCAGTCAGCATGATCACCGGCGTATCTCGACGGGCGTCTTCACGCAGGCGTTTGCACAAGGTGTAGCCGTCGATACCGGGCAACATGATGTCGAGCACAATCAGGTCGTAGTGCTCGGTGGCCGCCAGGTGCAGACCTGACAAACCATCCTGTGCGCAGTCAACGGTATAGCCCTTGAGCCCCAAATAATCCGCCAGGTTGGCGAGGATATCGCGGTTGTCTTCAACCAATAGAATTCGCATGGGTCCTCTCTCCGCTCACAGTTACAGCCGTCTTGGCCCGCGCAGCTTAAGGCCAAGAACCGTACAGGGCCAGCACCGCAGGGCGCATCAACGATTTAGTTGCAGCTCTTGCCAAAATGACACTTTTTTTACTCTCGGTTCACACAGTCAATACAGAGGCACCCGCACACTCGCGCACCCTCGCGTTCAAGGAAAACAACGATGCGTCTGCTGCACACTGCGCCAATGCGCTATCTCCTGCTGTTGACTGGCTGTTGGCTGGCGACCTTTCTCATTACCCGGGGCGTTCTGCTGGTCACCCATCTGGGTGAGGCGGGTCACAACTGGCTACCGGTGTTTGGCATTGGCTTGCTGTACGACCTCGGTTTTCTGGCCTATGCAGCCCTGCCGCTGGGCCTGTACCTGCTCCTGTGTCCGCCCGGCCTGTGGCGTCGTCGTGGTCATCAGTGGTTTTTGCAGGGCCTGTTGACCCTCAGTCTGTTTGCCATGTTGTTCACGGGCGTCGCCGAGTGGCTGTTCTGGGATGAATTCGGCGTGCGCTTTAACTTTATCGCCGTGGACTACTTGGTCTATTCCGATGAAGTACTAAATAACGTACTGGAATCCTACCCCATTGGCATACTGCTCAGCGGCATAGCCCTGAGTGCCATTGTGTTGAGCCTTGTTCTGCGCAAACCGTTCAACGCTGCCATGAATGCTCCTTTGCCGACCTTTGGCACACGTATCGCCACCTTTGCCGGCCTGTTGCTGGTAGCCGGCCTGAGCCTGCAACTGCTCGATCAGGACGGGCCTCGTGGTCAAGGAGGCAATGCCTATCAGCATGAACTGGCAAGCAACGGCCCGTATCAGTTCTTTGCCGCGTTCCGTAATAACGAGCTGGATTACCAGCAGTTCTACACCAGCCTGCCGACCGACGTGGTGGCCAAACAATTGCGCAAGGAGTTGACTGAGCCCAACGCGACTTTTGTAGGCCAGGACCCGCTGGATATTCGTCGCAATATCGACAACCCTGGAACTTCGCGTCAGCCCAACATTGTGCTGGTGACAATTGAAAGCTTCAGCGCCAAATATTTGGGCAGCAACGGTGATGGCCGCAATCTCACGCCACACCTGGATCAACTGCGCAAGGAGAGCCTGTACTTCAATAACTTTTATGCCACCGGGACCCGTACCGACCGTGGCCTGGAAGCCATAACCCTGGCCATTCCGCCGACGCCGGGGCGCTCCATCGTCAAGCGCATCGGCCGTGAAAGCGGCTTTGCCAGCCTGGGCCAGCAGCTGAACGCCGTGGGTTATGACAGCGTGTTCGTCTATGGCGGACGCGGTTACTTTGACAACATGAACGCCTTTTTCAGCGGCAACGGTTACCGCGTCGTTGACCAAAGCAGCGTGAATGAAGCCGATATCCATTTCAAAAACGCGTGGGGCATGGCCGACGAAGATCTGTACCGTGAAACGCTGAAGCTGGCCGATATCAATTACGCGCAACAAAAACCGTTTTTACTGCAACTGATGACCACCTCGAACCACCGCCCCTACACCTACCCTGAAGGCCGGATCGACATCAAGTCGGGCAATGGCCGTGACGGCGCAGTGAAGTACACCGACTACGCTATCGGCCAGTTCCTTGAGCATGCGCGAAAAAACCCTGGTTCGACAACACGATCTTTGTGTTCGTGGCCGATCACACGGCGGGTAGTGCCGGTAAGGAAGACTTGCCGATCACCAACTATCAGATCCCGCTGTTTATCTATGCGCCCAAACTGATCGAAGCGCGGGAGAACTCGCAACTGGCCAGCCAGATCGATCTGGCGCCAACCTTGCTCGGTTTGCTGAACCTGGATTACCAGTCGACCTTCTTTGGTCGCAACCTGCTGCAGGACAATCCGCTACCGCCGCGCGTGGTCGTGGGCAACTATCAGCACCTGGGTTTGTTTGACGGTAAAGACCTGGCCATTCTCAGCCCGCGTGAGGGGCTGCGCCGCCACGACGAAGCGCTGACAACCAGTATTGAGTCCCGCGTAACGGCGACCGATCCGTTGATTGAGCGGGCGATCACTTACTACCAGGCCGCCAGTCATGACTATAAAAAGCAATTGCTGGGCTGGAAGCCGGCGCAATAATGCTGTAGCCGCCTGCCGAAGGCTGAGATCGATTGCGAAGCGATCGCTGAATCAGCCAAGGTGATTTGATTGAATACCCGTGATCCGTGATTTCACGACGGCTACGTCGCCGATCGCAGCCTCTCCCCGCTCGGCAGCGGCTTCACGGTGAAGGCATTTCGTAGCCGTTGAGACAAATAGCCAAACGCGGTTAGCCCGCACAAAAAAGCCCCGCCTGATTACTCAGGCGGGGCTTTTGCGTATCGGGGTAAGGCTGGCTTACATCATGCCGCCCATACCACCCATGCCGCCCATGTCTGGCATACCGCCGCCAGCTGCCTTGTCGTCCTGGATCTCAGCGATCATCGCCTCAGTGGTGATCATCAGGCTGGCAATCGACGAAGCCGCTTGCAGAGCCGAACGAGTCACTTTAGCCGGGTCAAGGATACCCATTTCGATCATGTCGCCGTATTCGCCAGTGGCTGCGTTGTAACCGTAGTTACCCGAACCCTGCTTCACTTTGTCGACAACTACGCTTGGCTCGTCGCCGGAGTTGGCAACGATCTGGCGCAGAGGTGCTTCAACAGCACGACGCAGCAATGCGATACCCACGTTCTGATCAGCGTTGTCGCCTTTCAGATCAGCGATTGCTTGCAGAGCGCGAACCAGTGCCACGCCACCGCCAGGTACCACGCCTTCTTCAACGGCTGCACGGGTTGCGTGCAGGGCGTCTTCAACGCGGGCTTTCTTCTCTTTCATTTCTACTTCGGAACCAGCACCCACCTTGATCACTGCAACGCCGCCAGACAGCTTGGCCAGACGCTCTTGCAGTTTTTCACGGTCGTAGTCCGAAGTGGTATCAGCTACCTGGGCACGGATCTGAGTCACACGAGCCTGGATGTCAGCTTCAACGCCAGCACCGTCGATAACGGTGGTGTTTTCTTTGGTTACGGTGACGCGTTTGGCATTACCCAGGTGTTCCAGGGTAGCGCTTTCCAGGCTCAGACCGATCTCTTCGGAGATAACGGTACCGCCAGTCAGAACAGCGATGTCCTGCAGCATTGCCTTGCGACGATCGCCAAAACCAGGTGCTTTAACAGCAACGACTTTCACGATACCGCGCATGTTGTTCACAACCAGAGTCGCCAGGGCTTCGCCTTCAACGTCTTCGGATACGATCAGCAGTGGGCGACCGGCCTTGGCAACAGCTTCCAGAACTGGCAGCAGTTCACGGATGTTGGAAATCTTTTTGTCGACCAGAAGGATCAGCGGACCGTCGAGTTCGGCAGTCATGGTTTCTGGTTTGTTGACGAAGTACGGGGACAGGTAGCCACGGTCAAACTGCATGCCTTCAACAACCGACAGTTCGTTTTCCAGGCCCGAGCCTTCTTCAACGGTGATCACGCCTTCTTTACCGACTTTTTCCATGGCTTCGGCAATGATGTCGCCGATGGAGCTGTCGGAGTTGGCAGAGATGGTACCTACCTGAGCGATTGCCTTGCTGTCAGCGCATGGCTTGGCCAGGGATTTCAGCTCTTTGACAATGGCGATGGTCGCTTTGTCGATACCGCGCTTCAGGTCCATCGGGTTCATGCCGGCAGCGACGGCTTTCAGGCCTTCGTTGACGATCGATTGAGCCAGAACGGTTGCAGTGGTAGTACCGTCACCAGCGTCATCGTTGGCACGGGAGGCAACGTCTTTAACCAGCTGCGCGCCCATGTTTTCGAAGCGATCTTTCAGCTCGATTTCTTTAGCAACGGAGACGCCGTCCTTGGTGATGGTCGGAGCGCCGAAGCTCTTCTCGATGATCACGTTACGGCCTTTAGGGCCCAGGGTCGCTTTTACTGCGTCAGCCAGGACGTTAACACCGGCCAGCATTTTTTTACGGGCGGAGTCGCCGAATTTAACTTCTTTAGCAGCCATGTTCGTTCTTCCTTAAATACTTTGTAGTAACGGGAAAAGGAGCGGGAGATCAGCCTTCGATTACAGCGAGAATCTCGTTCTCAGCCATAACCAGCAGGTCTTCGCCGTCGACTTTCACAGTGTTGCTGCCGGAGTAAGGGCCGAACACAACCTTGTCACCCACTTTCACGGCCAGCGCACGTACTTCACCGTTGTCCAGAACTCGGCCAGTACCGACAGCGAGAATCTCACCGCTGTTGGCTTTTTCGGCAGCAGAACCCGGCAGAACGATACCGCCAGCGGTTTTCTTTTCTTCTTCGCTGCGACGGATTACGACGCGGTCATGCAGAGGACGAAGCTTCATTGTCGATCTCTCCTAATTGTGGTGTTCATCGGCCGGTGTCAATACCGGCGGGGTTTGCAAGTCCGGAAATGCCGGGTGCGATTCGCTGAAGGGGTTGTGCTGTTGCCAGTAAAACCCTGCGGTGTCCGTTACATAAGGGCGCATCCACTTATTACAAGGGCACACCCATGAAATTTTTAAACTGTTGCCTGGCCCAAAAACAAACACGGCACCCAAGGTGCCGTGTTGATAACGCCAATGCCTTATTTGTCGCGGTGTTCGAACTCGCCTTCGATCACATTGGGCTCACGCCCCAAAGGCTGCTGGGAGCGTGGACGGGCTGCGGCCTCGAAATCATCCGCAAACGCACGCTGGCGAATGGCTTGTTCTTCTGCACGCTTGCGCAGACGGTTGACCAGAAAACGACGAACCGGCGGAAATAGCAACAGCAGACCGGCTGCATCGCTAATAAAGCCCGGAAGTACCAGAAGACCGCCACCCAAGGCCAGCATCAGGCCTTCAAGCATTTGCTGAGCAGGCAGTTCGCCGCGATTGAGGCTTTCACGCGCTCGAAGCGCCGTGGCCAGACCTGCAACACGAACCACCAGAACACCCAGCATCGAGCCGGCAATGATCAGCAGCAACGCAGGGAAAAACCCGATAGCGGTGCTGACCTTGAAAAAGACGTACAGCTCTAGCACTGGAAACAACAGAAAGAGCAATAGAAAAGCGCGCATCAAATGATTCCTCTCCGGAAGAATATCTTCCAACCCAATATAGATGACGGCGCGCCTCGCCAAATTCAAGGCTATGCCGTCTGTTTTTTCGGCCACTCGCTTGCACGTGCCAATAAAACCAATGCTTCGCGCACCTGTGTCGAAGTATTGCATGGCTCGGGAAAGCCCAACCAATGCAGGCCTTCACCTATACGCAAATGCATGCCTTCGCTGTCGATACCCACCAGCGTAGCTGGCGCTGTATGCGGTAGCCCGGTCAATGTGACGTAATGCTCGATGGCGTTGGCGTGGTCGCTGTTCATGTGGTCCACCATGCGCACCTCGACCTGCCCGGCAAAGGGATTGGCCAGCGTGACTTGATCCAGCCAGTGAATCGCCCCGAAGCCACCTATATAACGGTGCCTGACCGGGTTAAGCACCCAAAAATCGAAATCATGGGCAGTGTCATAGCCCCTGGCTTCAGGGAAGTAGCGGTAGTAACGCTCAGCGGCAGCTGTAATGGCTGCAGCCTCGGTCAACTGCTCGGCTTCGGCCAGGTACGTCAGGCGCCCAACGGCCTGGACATCTTCAGCCCCACGCTCGCCGACCATCAAGGAGCACTTGGGATCCTTGCGCAGATTATGGGTGTGCTGGGCAATACGGCTGATCAAAATCAGCGGCCGCCCCTGGTCATCCAGGCAGTAAGGCACCACGGAGCCAAACGGAAAACCCGGCATGGCCTTTGACTGGGTCGACAGGGCGCCACGGTATTCCTTGAGCAGTAATTCTCGGGCATGCTTGGCAGCTTCAACGCTCAACTTATGACTCCTTAATAAAAAATCCGTCGATAACGGTCGAGATCAGGGCACTCATGCAACTTAAAGACAAAATAATCATTATCACTGGCGGCTGCCAAGGGCTGGGTCGTGCCATGGCTGAGTATCTGGCTGCCAAGGGCGCCAGGCTGGCACTGGTCGACCTCAATCCGGAAAAGCTCGAATTGGCAGTCGCAGCCTGTCAGGCGCACGGTGTCGAAGCCCGAGCCTACCTGTGTAACGTTGCTGACGAAGAACAGGTTACGCAAACCGTTGCCCAGATTGCAGAAGATTTTGGTGCGATTAACGGTCTCGTAAACAACGCCGGTATTTTGCGTGACGGGCTGCTGCTCAAGGTCAAGGACGGGGTGATGACCAAGATGAGCCTGGCGCAATGGCAGGCGGTAATCGACGTCAACCTGACCGGCGTTTTCCTGTGCACCCGTGAGGTCGCGGCGAAAATGATCGAGCTCAACAGTCAGGGCGCGATTATCAACATTTCGTCGATCTCGCGCGCAGGTAACGTCGGCCAGACCAACTACTCGGCAGCCAAGGCCGGCGTTGCCGCAGCCACGGTGACCTGGGCCAAAGAGTTGTCACGCTACGGCATTCGAGTGGCCGGGATTGCCCCGGGTTTTATCGAAACCGAAATGACCCTGGGCATGAAACCCGAAGCCCTCGAAAAGATGACTTCCGGCATCCCGTTGAAGCGCATGGGCAAAGTTGAAGAAATCGCCCATTCCGCGGCCTACATTTTTGAGAACGACTACTACACCGGGCGGATTTTGGAGCTTGATGGCGGCTTGCGGATCTAGGCCCAAACACTGTAGCCGCTGCCGCAGGCTGCGATGGGCGGCGCAGCGGCTACAGATGTATGAGCTATTACCAGGTCACGCCAAACCCCATGGTGTAGCGAGTCTTGTTGAGGGAGTTATCAGAGCCGCTTGAACCACCAATCAGGTCTTTCTCGGCCTTGAGATTGAGCGATGCCCATTCCGTCACCTTGTAACGCAAGCCGATTTCGGAATCGAGGCTGTAGTCCGACGTACTCTCCAGTGATTTGCCCAACTCACCGTTGGTGAAGATCGAAACGGTCTTGCCCATCAAGTAGCGGTTGTAATCCCACTTCATGGCCAGCGAGTAGAAGTTATCTTTCTTGCCGTCTGAATACTCATAGTCCGTGCGGTTGATCAGCGAACCCAGGGAGAATGCACCCAGTTCGTCATCCCAAAACTGATAGCCCGGCCCCGTACCGATGGTGCGCTGGCGGGAAACGTCTTCGACCTTGTCACGGTTATAGGCCAGTCGACCTTGCCAATACCACTTGTCATCGATGAAGTGGTCAAGTGCGTATTCGGCGGTCCAGTTGTCCGTGGTTACTACATCGTTCTGAAACTCGCGGTTGTATTCGCCTTCGGCGTTATGACGCCAGGCCCCATGACGAGCGGTGGTTTTGAAATCGATGTCGTAATCGTCGGTATCCTTGTCGGCCCGCTTGTAGTCCAGCGCAACATCGACATTGCCCTTCCAGACCAGGTCTTCGATCACCGGCTTGGGCTTGAGGATTTGCTGGATGCTAGCCAGTTCTACGGTTTTCGGCGCTTCACCATTGGCCAAGGTCACGCTGCCATCTTCGGCTGCCTGCAATGACTTGGCTTTTTCTCCGGTGTAGGCATCCTGCTTGACCAACAACTCCTGATCGCTTTCAAGGGTTTTGACCTGTTTCCAGTCAATGGGGACGGCACCGGCGTATTCGGTCTGGATCAGTAACTTGCCACCATCGAATACTTTGATCTTGCCAGTCAGACGGTCGCCATTTTTCAACCACACCGTATCGGCAAGCACGGGCGCGGAAACACTCAGGACAGCAAGGCACAACAGGGTTTTGGACAGCATAAGCAAATGCGAAACTCAGGATTGCGAAAGGATGCCGGCATTATCCCCATGGACACGCCCTTGAGAAAGAAAGACCGGCTCATTGTGCTGGAGTTCCTTCTATAGTTCAGTTAACAGAACAAGCCCCCCACCCTATGACCAGAAGTCCGCCGTGAGCACACCTATCGACGCCCCTCAAACCCCAGCCGACATTCGCCGTACTGCACTGTATTCAACGTTAATGATGGTGCCCGAAGGTTACGTGGTGTCCTACGGCCAGCTTGCCGAATTTGCCGGACTGGGCCGGGCTGCACGCTGGGTCGGGCGAACGCTCAGCCAACTCCCCGAAGGCACGCGCCTGCCCTGGCACAGGGTTCTCGCCGCGGGTGGACGTATCAGCTTACCGGCAGGCAGCCCGTCCGGTGACGAACAGCGCGCACGTTTACGGGCCGAAGGCTTGAGCATCATGAATAATCGTGTGGATATGCGACGTCATGGCTGGCGCCCGATAGAGCACTGCGGTTAGAGTGCGCCCTTTGTTTCCGCAACCAGAGGCAGACTCCAGTCCATGCCCCGTAAAACCTGGCGCGAAGCGCTAGCTGCCTATTCCAGCCCCTCAACCCTTGTGCTGTTACTGCTCGGTTTTGCCGCCGGTTTACCGTACATGCTGGTTTTTTCAACGCTCTCCGTGTGGCTGCGCGAAGCCGGTGTGGCTCGTGAAACCATTGGCTATGCGAGCTTGATCGGGTTGGCCTACGCCTTTAAATGGGTGTGGTCCCCGCTCCTGGACCAATGGCGTTTACCGCTGCTCGGAAAACTGGGCAGGCGTCGTTCATGGCTGGTGCTGTCGCAGTCGCTGGTGATCCTGGGCCTGATCGGCATGGGCTTTTGCGACCCGCAAAAACACCTTTCCTGGCTGATTGCCATTGCGGTTGTTGTGTCTTTCGCTTCGGCGACCCAGGACATTGCTGTCGATGCCTATCGCCTGGAAATTGCAGAAGACAATCGCCAGGCCGCGCTTGCGGCCAGTTATATGTCCGGGTATCGCGTGGCTGCCCTGCTGGCCACCGCGGGTGCCCTGTTTTTTGCCGAAGGCTTCGGCTCGACAGGCTTTAACTATAAGCACTCGGCCTGGACCGGCACCTATGTGCTGTTCGGCCTGCTGATGGTGCCTGCGCTGCTGACCACCTTGTTCATGCGTGAGCCGCCGGTACCGCTGCGTACCCAACTGTCGGCCGGTCGCTACAGCTTTGGTCACCAGTTGGCGTCTGTATTTGTACTGATCGTATTGCTGGTTTCAGTTCCGGCCATGTTCACCCAGCTCTACAACACCGATTTTGCAGGTGTGCTGTTTGAAGGCGTCAGCCCAATGACACTGGTGCTGGAGGATCGGGCCTTTCTGCGGGCCATCCTGTACACCCTGCTTACGGTGTTGTGCCTGTCGACCATTGGGCGACGCGGGCTGGCCCCAGTACTGACACCGGTTAATGACTTTATCCTGCGTTATCGCTGGCAAGCCCTTCTACTGCTTGGCCTGATTGCCACCTATCGCATGTCTGACACGGTCATGGGTGTCATGGCCAACGTGTTCTACATCGACCAGGGTTTCACCAAGGATCAGATCGCCGGTGTCAGCAAGATCTTCGGCTTGATCATGACCCTTGTCGGCGCCGGCATGGGCGGCTTGCTCATCGTGCGCTTCGGCATTTTGCCGATCCTGCTGATTGGCGGGGCGGCATCGGCAAGTACCAACCTGCTGTTTATGTTGCTGGCGGACATGGGCCCGAACCTGGACATGCTGATTGTCACTATTTCACTCGACAACTTCAGCTCCGGCCTCGCCACCTCTGCGTTCGTTGCCTACCTGTCCAGCCTGACCAACCTCAAGTTTTCCGCTACCCAGTACGCTCTGCTCAGTTCCATCATGCTGTTGCTGCCACGTTTGATGGGCGGCTATTCAGGGGTGCTGGTCGAGAAGTTCGGCTACCACAACTTCTTTATAATTACGGCTCTGATGGGCATCCCCACTTTGCTGCTGATCAGCCTGCACTGGTTTCAGGAAAGCCGCCGGGCACGCCTCAACCCGCCAGTAAACCTCGAAAAAACTCCGTAAAACCCAGGGGGAGCCCACCTCCCCCTCCCACCCTGTACGCAGCCACGTCTCGCCCGTACAATGCCCAGTCATTTCTAGTCATCAGCAACGGCAACGACTAACCATGCGCACCAGCCAATATTTGCTCGCCACACAGAAAGAAACGCCTTCCGATGCGGTCGTTATCAGCCACCAGCTGATGCTGCGCGCCGGCATGATTCGCAAACTTGCTTCCGGCCTGTACACCTGGCTGCCCATGGGCCTGCGGATCATGCGCAAGGCTGAAGCCATTGTTCGCGAAGAAATGAACGCTGCTGGCGCTCTGGAAGTGCTGATGCCGAGCATCCAGCCGGCTGAGCTGTGGCAAGAGTCCGGTCGCTGGGAAGAGTACGGCGCCGAACTGCTGCGCCTGAAAGATCGCCACGGTCGCGAGTTCTGCGTAGGCCCGACCCACGAAGAAGTCATCACCGATCTGTGCCGCAACGAGCTGAACAGCTACAAGCAGTTGCCGATCAATCTGTATCAGATCCAGACCAAATTCCGTGACGAAACACGCCCGCGCTTCGGTTTGATGCGCGGCCGCGAGTTCATCATGAAGGACGCCTATTCGTTCCACGTCGACAACGCTTCGCTGCAGGTCACTTATGACCGCATGCACGAAGCCTACTGCAAGATATTCACCCGTCTGGGCCTGAACTTCCGCCCGGTTGAAGCGGACAACGGCTCCATCGGCGGTGCCGGCTCCCACGAGTTCCACGTTCTGGCAGAGTCTGGCGAAGACGACATCGTGTTCAGCAATGGTTCCGACTACGCAGCCAACATCGAAAAAGCCGAAGCAGTTCCTGTCGAAACGTCGCGCCCTGCGGCCACCCAGGAACTACGCCTGGTCGACACGCCAGATGCCAAAACCATCGCCCAACTGGTCGAAGGCTATGACCTGCCCATCGAAAAAACCGTCAAGACCCTGATCGTTCACGCCGCCGAAGAAGGCAAGCTGATCGCACTGGTTATTCGCGGTGATCACGAACTCAACGAAATCAAGGCCGGCAACCACCCATTGGTAGCAAGTCCGCTGGTCATGGCTTCGGATGCAGAACTGCGTGACGCCATCGGCGCCGGCGCGGGCTCCCTGGGCCCGCTGAACCTGCCACTGCCGTGCATCATCGACCGTTCGGTCGAATTGATGAGCGACTTCGGCGTGGGTGCCAACATCGATGACAAGCACTACTTCGGCGTGAACTGGGAGCGCGATCTGCCGGTTCCTGCCGTTGCCGACCTGCGCAACGTAGTCGCTGGCGACCCAAGCCCGGATGGCAAGGGCACGCTGGAAATCAAGCGTGGTATCGAAGTGGGTCACATCTTCCAGCTGGGCACCAAATACAGCGAAGCGATGAAGTGCCAAGTGCTGGGCGAAAACGGCAAGCCGGTAACGCTGGCAATGGGTTGCTACGGCATCGGTGTTTCCCGCGTCGTGGCAGCAGCCATCGAGCAGAACAACGACGAGCGCGGCATTATCTGGAGTGACGCTCTGGCTCCGTTCCAGGTGGCACTTGTACCTCTGCGCTACGAAACCGAAGCCGTACGTGAAGCCACCGACAAGCTCTACGCCGAACTGACGGCCGCAGGCTTTGAAGTGTTGCTGGACGATCGCGACAAGAAAACCAGCCCAGGTATCAAGTTCGCCGACATGGAACTGATCGGCATCCCTCACCGGATCGTAGTCAGTGACCGTGGCCTTGCAGAAGGCAATCTGGAATACAAGAGCCGCACCGAAGCAGAGCCACAAGCCCTGCCCGTTGCTGATGTGCTTGCCTTCCTTCAAGCCCGTATCGCTCGCTGAAACCAGATAGAGGCGTCATGTTCAAGCGAAGTACCTTAACCCTCGCAGGTGCCGCCATGAGCGGCGCCTTGCTGCTGAGCGGCTGTGCCAACCACATGTCGCAACGCAGCGAGCACGAGGAACGCATCGAGCGAAAACTTCTCGCCCATAGCCTTCTGATCGATGTTGGCTCGCCAGCAGTGCTTGAGTTGCCGCAACGCCGTGTACGCATCAATGAACAAAAGACCTTCGAGGTCACCGAGTTCGATGTCACACGACATTACGACCGCTACACCCCTTACCAACCCTGGCGCGAAGTCTATGAGATTCCGCTGGGTGCGGTGGCTATCGTCGCGGGGGTGGGTGCCAATGTGCTTAACGTGTTCATGTTCGGGCAGCTTCCTGACAGCGTGACCAAAGACTGGATCAACTACGGCTTTGCCGGTGTAAACCCAGCGATGAACGTGCAGTCCCATGGCCGCGCCGAACAGAACCTGGCAGGTATTGATGATATTCAGCGCGACAAGCGCCTGGAGTATTCAAGCTTGCCTTGGGCCGAACGCCCGGTTGTGGTCAAGGCTGGTAAACAGACGCATGAGCTGACCACTGATCGCCACGGCGTACTGCGCCTCAACCTGCTGGACAGTCCTTTTGCCGAGCAAGACCTCAATCACATCGGCAAACTGACCATCATGGTTGAAGACGCTCAGGACGAAACCCATTCGAACACAACCCTGTCGATCAGCAGTAACCTGCGCGGCAAGTTGCTCGAAGCCCACAACCTGATCTACGACGACCTAGAGGGTGACGACGTCAACCAATGGGTACATCGAGTCAAGCGCTTGTCGGAACTGGGACTGGAAGAAGAAGCCAGCGAACTGGAACAAAGCCTGATCGAACTCACCCGCAACGATCCCGAGCTGCAACGCGAGTTCCTTCATTCCCTGACCAAGAATGCCGGACGACTGGTGGCAGATCCGGGCGTTAGCTGACATAACGTCCACAAAAGGCATGCCCTACCCCTTGAACAGCTCCAGTTGCTCAAACCCGCTGTTCAAATCCTGCAAACGTACGCCAAGCCCGAGCAATCGAACGGGTTTGGCGCCGCGGGCAAACGCCTGGCTCAACAACCCCTCATAACTCTCTAGATCACGCCCGGCACCGGACTGCTCCAGCGTGGTCTGGGTAAAGTCGTGGAATTTTACTTTGACGAACGGCTTGCCTGGCCGATAACTGCTGTCTATACGCGCAATGCGGCGAGTCAGCGTCTCAAGCAATTCAGGGACTTTTTCAAGGCAACTGGCCAGATCCGGCAAGTCGGTATCGTAGGTGTTTTCCACGCTAACAGACTGACGTCGACTGTCGCTCTGCACCAAACGGTCATCAATCCCTCGAGCCAAACCCCATAAGCGCTCACCAAAACTGCCGAACTCACGCACAAGTGCCAATTTGTTCCAGTCACGCAATTGCAGGCAGGTCTCAATTCCCAATCGCCCGAGCCTGTCCGCAGTCACTTTGCCCACTCCGTGCAACTTGTTGACGGGCAACGCGGACACGAAGTCTTCGACTTGATCCGGAGTAATGACGAACAGCCCATTGGGTTTCTTCCAGTCACTGGCGATCTTGGCCAGAAACTTGTTAGGGGCCACGCCCGCCGATACGGTGATGTGCAGCTGATTGGAGACCCTGCGCCGAATCTCCTGGGCAATGCGCGTGGCACTGCCCGAAAAATGCGGGCTTTCAGATACGTCCAGATACGCCTCATCCAATGACAGCGGCTCTATCAAGTCGGTGTAATCGCGCAGGATGCCGTGGATTTCTTTCGACGCTTCTTTATAAGCGTCCATCCTGCCGTTAACGATGATCAGGTCCGGGCACAGCTTGAGCGCATGCCGGGACGCCATCGCCGAACGCACACCATAAGCCCGCGCTTCATAGTTACAGGTCGAAATCACCCCTCGCCGGTCGGCGGAGCCGCCGACCGCCATCGGCTTGTTTGCCAGGCTCGGGTCATCGCGCATCTCAATAGCGGCATAGAAACAGTCACAATCGACGTGGATGATTTTGCGCTGCGTCATGTAAGGCGACGTTCTTCAAGGGAGTAGGCAATGCGGATCGCCAGTATGTCACTGCGAACTGTATATAGCACCAGTACTCTGGTTTTTGCCCGACAGGCGTGGGCATTTTTGATGCTGAATTGTTTTTTTCAATCGAATCCAACCTACCAATAGAGCCACACCCCTTATAGAACATGGCCTGCAGCCACTTTTACAACTGCTTCTTCTATCTAAGCAGTTGAAGCAGAACGTTTTTTTCTAAATTAACGTTTGACAGCCCCGCGTATCGCTGTAGAATCCACCCCACAGACGCGGGATGGAGCAGTCTGGTAGCTCGTCGGGCTCATAACCCGAAGGTCGTCGGTTCAAATCCGGCTCCCGCAACCAAACATTAAAAGGCTACTCGAAAGAGTGGCCTTTTTTGTGCGCGCCTGTTTTGTAGCTCGCCTTACTTGTAGCCGCTGCCGAAGGAACGAGGCGGCGTTCGGCGGCGAAGCTGCCGTAAACCTGAGCACCCAACAAACCTGACACACCAAGGCGCCTGACTTGCGACGGCTTCGCCGCCGAACGCAGCCTTCGTTCATCGGCAGCTGCTACAGACCGAACTACCCCAACCCAAAAAAAGGCCTGTTTTGATCTTATTCGGGTCATTTATACATTAAAGGTTGACTCGCTCCCGCATCACTGTAGAGTGCGCTCCACAGACGCGGGATGGAGCAGTCTGGTAGCTCGTCGGGCTCATAACCCGAAGGTCGTCGGTTCAAATCCGGCTCCCGCAACCAAACATTAAAAGGCTACTCGAAAGAGTGGCCTTTTTTGTGCCTGAGTGTTTTCCCCTCCTCCTGACATTCAGGCACCAAAGGAATTAAAGCCGGTTATTTCAACCGCTTACGACATTTAAGGTTGACACCTGCGCGTTCCTCTGTAGAATGCGCCCACACAGACGCGGGATGGAGCAGTCTGGTAGCTCGTCGGGCTCATAACCCGAAGGTCGTCGGTTCAAATCCGGCTCCCGCAACCAAACATCAAAAAAGGCTACTCGAAAGAGTGGCCTTTTTTGTGCGCGCTCGAAAAGTCTGCGCCAAGCGCTTATCGACCCCGAGCGTCATATTTCCGAAAGCCCCGTCGTCTATGCTCTCTGGCAACAATTACCCTTTTTGTCAGGGCCAAACCTGAACCTCAGGCAAACGATTGCACACATTTAGAAATATTTTCACCAAAAGGATTGGTAACTTGAGCCTATGCCGCCATCCTATCGCGCACGATCCACGAGGTGATTGATGCCCGATAACTCGCCAGAACCTAAAGAAGCCGTCACAGCAGCCCACCCCATTGCCGCAACTCGATTGCGCTGGCTGGATTTGCTGAGCAAGTATCGTCAACCCATTGGCCTGGCACTTACGCTGCTGCTGTTTGCGATAGCACTGATTGCGTGTCGCCACCTACTCAGCGAACTTGACCTGTACGCCCTGCAAGACTCGATCCTGGAAGTCCCCAAGCCAGCCCTCTTCGGCGCATTGGCCGCGACTGCCGTGGGCTTTGTGATCCTGCTTGGGTATGAGTGGTCCGCCAGCCGGTATGCCGGGGTCAAGCTGCCACCCAAAACCCTGGCGCTGGGCGGCTTCACCGCCTTTGCCATCGGCAATGCTATCGGCCTGTCGCTGCTCTCCGGCGGCTCGGTGCGATATCGCCTGTATGCACGACATGGCGTAGGCGCATCAGAAGTTGCCCATATGACGTTGTTCGCCAGCCTGTCACTGGGTTGTGCACTGCCACCGCTGGCAGCGCTGGCCACGTTGAGTAATTTACCTGCCGCCTCCGCGGCCCTGCATATCCCCACCTATCTATTGGGCGCGATTGCTTTTGCGGTTCTGGCGCTGTTCGGGTTACTGGCGCTGGGCATCTATCGTCGACGCCTGCCTGAACAACCCATACCGGACAACCTGCTGGTAAAGGCCGGGCGTCGTACGTTACGCCTGCCAAGTCCGCGCCTGACCTTCCTGCAATTGGTCATTACAGCCCTGGACGTCGCGGCTGCGGCCACCGTGCTGTATTTGTTGTTGCCCGAAGCACCGCCCTTGGGCGCCTTTATGCTGGTTTATCTGTTGGCACTGGCTGCGGGCGTACTCAGCCATGTGCCCGGCGGCGTAGGGGTTTTTGAAGCCATCTTGCTGGCCGCCTTTGCCGACAAACTCGGCGCAGCCCCCTTGGCTGCTGCCCTGCTGCTGTATCGCATGATTTATGTGATTGTGCCGCTGCTGATTGCCTGCCTGATGCTGTTGATCAACGAAGCCCAGCGCCTGATTCACACGCGACAAAGCCTGCGGGTTGCCTCCGGGCTGGCCGCTCCGGTTCTGGCGATACTGGTGTTTATGTCCGGCGTGGTCCTGCTGTTTTCCGGGGCCACCCCTGAGATTGACACGCGCCTCGAGCACATTGGTTTTCTGATCCCCCATCGCCTGATTGACGCATCGCACTTTGGCGCCAGCCTGATCGGCGTGCTGTGCTTATTGCTCGCACAAGGCCTGCGCCGACGCCTGTCTGCTGCCTGGATGCTAACCACGATTCTGCTGCTGGTTGGCGCCGTGCTTTCCCTGCTTAAAGGCTTTGACTGGGAGGAAGCAACTGTCCTGGTCATGACCGCCAGCCTGCTGGGCCTGTTCCGGCGCTCGTTCTACCGCCCTAGCCGTCTGACCGAGTTGCCGTTTTCGCCGCTCTATCTGGTGGCCAGTGTCTGCGTGCTGGGCGCCTCGATCTGGTTATTGCTGTTTGCCTATCAAGACGTCCCTTACAGCCATCAACTGTGGTGGCAGTTCACCCTCGACTCGGACGCCCCACGGGGCCTGCGTTCATTGCTGGGCGCTGCCGTGCTGCTGGTGATCGTGTCGCTGACCTGGCTGCTGCGAACCGCACGTCCGGTGATCCATTTACCCGATGCCACCGAGCTGCAAAGAGCCGGGAAAATCATCCTGGCCTCCGATCAGCCCGACGGCGGCCTGGCGCTCACAGGTGACAAGGCCCTGCTGTTTCATCCGGACGAGAACGCCTTCCTGATGTACGCCCGGCGCGGGCGCAGCCTGGTGGCGCTCTACGACCCGATCGGCCCACCCCAGCAGCGGGCCGAGTTGATCTGGCAGTTTCGTGACCTGTGCGACACCGTCCACGCCCGCCCCGTGTTCTATCAGGTTCGTGCCGAGAACTTGCCGTTCTACATGGACATTGGCCTGACCGCGATCAAGCTTGGCGAAGAAGCCCGAGTGGACTTGCACCGCTTTGATCTCGAAGCCAAGGGCAAGGAGATGAAAGACCTGCGCTACACCTGGAACCGCGGCACCCGTGACGGTTTGTCACTGGAGATCCACGAACCGGGTGAAGCCCCGATGGACGAGCTAAAGGTCATTTCGGATGCCTGGCTTACCGGTAAAAACGTGCGTGAAAAAGGCTTCTCGCTGGGTCGTTTCAGCGAGGACTACATCAAACACTTCCGCGTGGCGATCATTCGCTTCGAAGGCAAACCGGTGGCCTTCGCCAACCTGCTTGAGACCCACAGCCACGAACTGTCGAGCCTCGACTTGATGCGCGCCCACCCGCAAGCGCCAAAACTGACCATGGAATTCATGATGGTGGGTTTGATTCAGCATTATAAAAAGCATGGATACGCACGTTTTAGCCTGGGAATGGTACCTCTGTCCGGCCTGCAACCCCGTCGCGGCGCACCGTTGACCCAGCGTTTAGGGTCGATGCTGTTCCAGCGCGGCGAGCACCTGTACAACTTTCAGGGTTTGCGCCGCTTTAAAGATAAATTCCAGCCCGACTGGGAACCTCGTTATATGGCCGTGCCAGCCGGACTTGATCCGCTCGTAGCCCTGGCTGATACCGCCGCCCTGATTGCAGGCGGCTTGACTGGATTGGTGAAACGTTAATGAAACATCGTTCCTGGCGGTTTTTGTTGCTTGCCTTGATAGTTTTGGTCGCACTGGCAGCAGGCGGCTATTGGTTCTGGAATCGCCCCGCGCCTGAGCCAACAATTGAACACCTGAGCCAAACTGATGGCTCGACCCTGACCAGAGTCACTCCCGGCCAAAAAGCCCAGGCCCGGGTGGTGATCGCCACCCCGGCCGAAGAAGCGCTCAACGACAAGCAGCTACTGGCCTTGAGCCGTGGCGGCAAAGCGCAGCTGGTGCAAGTGATACTGCCCAAGGAGGCTTGCACCCTGCAGCAGCAAGCCCTGCAAAGCGCTCTGCAACAACTCAAGGGTCCTGCGACGCTGGTCAGCGGCATCGGTCCGGGGGCAACCCTGGCCTGGCGCTGGCTGGCCGAGCAAACAAACGACAAGGCACAAGCCGTGTCGGTGGGCTTCAAGCTCGAAGAGCCGGGCTGTGCCCTGCCCGTTCCGAAAACCACTGCCCACGGCAACTGGCTGGTGGCCTGGAACGACAACCCTGACGACCCGAGCGCTGCGTTCGTACGTGATCAACCTAACGCCCAGACCAGCATCAGCGACTACGACATTCATTACCCCCAAGTACTGAGCAACGAACTGCGCAAAATACTGGTGGGCGATGAAAACGGCGGGTTGAGCATGCCGGTGGTCGAAGTGCCCGCAGGCCAGCAAAACAGCACCGTCACCCTGTTCCTGTCTGGTGATGGTGGCTGGCGTGACCTGGACCGCGACGTGGCCGGTGAGATGGCCAAGATCGGCTACCCGGTGGTCGGCATCGATATGCTGCGCTATTACTGGCAGCATAAAACCCCCGAACAAAGCGCCACCGACCTGACCGAACTGATGCAGCACTACCGTCAAAAGTGGGGCACCCAGCGCTTTGTGCTGGTGGGCTACTCGTTTGGTGCGGACGTATTGCCTGCCACCTACAATCGCCTGCCTGAAGCCGAACAAAAGCGCGTCGACTCAATCATGCTTCTGGCATTTGCCCGCAGCGGCAGCTTCGAGATCCATGTCGATGGCTGGCTCGGCAAAGCGGGTGCAGAAGCCGATACCGGCGAGGAGATGTCCAAACTGCCTGCCAGCAAGGTGGTGTGCATCTATGGCGCAGAAGAAGTCGATGAAAGCGGCTGTACCGCCAAGACAGCCGTGGGCGAAAGCCTGAAGCTGCCCGGCGGGCACCACTTCGATGAAAACTACCCGGCCCTGGCTCAGCGCCTGGTGGACCTGATCAAGAAGCATCAGGCTACTGCCGAGTAAGTCACCTGTGGGAGCGGGCTTGCTCGCGATGGGTGCGCTGCGGTTTATCAGGCAAACCGCTGCGCCTGTATCGCGAGCAAGCCCGCCCCCACAAAAGCGCCTCCCTCCTGCACAAAAAAGCCCCGACTCTCACGAGCCGGGGCTTTTTATTGGCGACCTGAACGCGACTACATCTCGACCTGGGTCCCCAGCTCGATCACCCGATTAAGCGGCAGCTTGAAGAAGCGCAAGTTGCTGTTGGCGTTCTTGAGCATGAACGCGAACAACCCTTCGCGCCAACGCGCCATGCCTACCAGCTTGGACGCAATCACCGTCTCCCGGCTAAGGAAGTACGTGGTACGCATGGGGCTGAAATCCAGCTCATCGAGATGGCACAGTTTCAACGCCTCAGGCACATCCGGCTCGTCCATGAAACCAAAGTGCAGGATCACCCGAAAGAAGCCATCTCCATACGAATCCACCTCGAAACGACGCGATGCAGGCACCCGGGGCGAATCTTCGTTGACCACCGTCAGCAAGACCACTTGCTCGTGCAGTACCTGGTTGTGCAGCAGGTTGTGCAACAGTGCGTGAGGCACCGCGTCCGGACGCGCCGTCAGAAACACCGCTGTACCTTGAACTCGATGCGGCGGCTGAACCCGGATGCTGCTGATAAACAGCGGCAGTGGCAGCGCACTTTCGTCAAGGCGGTCCACCAGCAGTTGCTTGCCGCGCCGCCAGGTGGTCATCAGGACAAACAGCACAATACCTGCCAATACCGGAAAGGCACCGCCCTGCACAATTTTCGGCACGTTGGCAGCAAAGAACAGACCGTCCACCAACAGAAAACCAATCAGCACAGGCACAGCCAGAATCGGCGGCCATTTCCACAGCAACAGCATCACCGCCGACACCAAAATACTGGTGATCAGCATAGTGCCGGTCACGGCCACCCCGTAGGCCGAGGCCAGTGCGCCCGAGGACTCAAAGCCCAGCACCAGCAAAATCACCCCGACCATCAGCGACCAGTTAACCGCACCGATGTATATCTGACCCTGCTCGGCACTGGAGGTGTGCTGGATGTGCATGCGCGGGATGTAACCCAGTTGAATCGCCTGATGGGTCAAGGAGAAGGCCCCGGAAATCACCGCCTGGGAGGCAATCACGGTGGCCAGCGTGGCCAGACCCACCAGAGGAATCAACGCCCAGGCCGGCGCCAGCAGATAGAACGGGTTACGAGCTGCCTCGGGGTTTTCCAGGAGCAAGGCGCCCTGCCCGAAGTAATTGAGCACCAGCGCGGGCAATACCAATATGAACCAGGCACGGGCAATCGGCTTTCGCCCAAAGTGCCCCATATCGGCATACAACGCTTCAGCCCCGGTCAGTGCCAGCACCACAGCACCCAGAATGGCCACACCCATGCCCGGGTGCGAGACGAAGAAACGCACGCCCCAGACCGGATTCAGCGCATTGAGTACTTCAGGATGCTGAACGATGCCATGGATACCCAACCCGCCCAACACGACAAACCACAGCACCATGATAGGACCGAACAGCTTGCCCAGAGTGGCTGTTCCTCGGCGCTGGATCAAAAACAGGGCCACCAGCACGATCAGGGCCAGCGGTACGACCCAGCGTTCCAGCCCGCTGAACGCCAGCTCAAGCCCTTCAACGGCGGATAACACCGAGATCGCCGGGGTGATCATGCTGTCACCGTAAAACAGCGAAGCACCGATCAACCCGAGTATCACCAAAACCGAACGCAACCTGGGATAGGGCGAAGCAGCACGTCGCGCCAGCGCGGTCAGGGCCATGATGCCGCCCTCTCCTTCGTTGTCGGCCCGTAGAATGAACAGCACGTACTTGATCGAAACCACCCAGATCAGCGACCACAGGATCAGCGCCAAAATACCGAAGACGCCATCATGGTTGACTTGCACGCCATACCCGCCCGAAAACACCTCTTTAAGGGTGTACAGGGGGCTGGTACCAATATCGCCATAGACCACACCCACCGCTGCAACCAGCATCCCGATGGGCTTGGCCTTTGAATGACCGTCTTCTGCCGCCTGACTACTTGCCTGCCCCATCAACCACCCCTACGACCATGGACCGCGTTTCTTAATGGTTTGCGCTACATTTGATCAGCAGCATGCGCTGATTTCCTGACTGTTATCTACGGCTCCTGCCTACAAAATCACGCGAGTTAAAAACCCTGCTTTCGCAACGGCGCGCAGCATAGCGCAGCACTCGTCGCAAATCCCCGCATAACGCTGGTCAAGTGCGTTGACCATAGCTAAAATTGCGCACTTTTTTTGATCAGAGGCGCACAAGGGTCTGCTGCACTCCATTGAGAACCTCAATGGAGGCAAGCCGATCCAAAGCGCCCGTTCGTCGTGCAGCCTTTACGGGCATGTAACGTCACTACATACCGAGGTTCGCCATGTCCACCGTTACCAAGCCTGCCAACCCGAAGGTTGGCTTTGTCTCCCTGGGTTGCCCGAAAGCACTGGTCGACTCCGAGCGCATCCTTACGCAGCTGCGTATGGAAGGCTACGATGTCGTCTCCACCTACCAGGACGCTGACGTCGTGGTGGTCAACACCTGTGGCTTCATCGACAGCGCAAAAGCTGAATCCCTGGAAGTGATTGGTGAAGCCATCAAGGAAAACGGCAAAGTCATCGTGACCGGCTGCATGGGTGTCGAAGAAGGCGCTATCCGCAACGTACACCCAAGCGTGCTCGCCGTTACCGGCCCGCAGCAGTACGAGCAAGTGGTCAACGCCGTGCACCAGGTAGTGCCGCCGCGCCAGGATCACAACCCGCTGATCGACCTGGTGCCGCCTCAAGGCATCAAGCTGACTCCGCGTCATTACGCCTACCTTAAGATTTCCGAAGGCTGCAACCACAGCTGCAGCTTCTGCATCATCCCGTCGATGCGCGGCAAACTGGTCAGCCGCCCGGTCGGTGAAGTCCTCGACGAAGCCCAACGTCTGGTCAAGGCTGGCGTAAAAGAGCTGCTGGTGATTTCTCAGGACACCAGTGCCTACGGTGTTGACGTTAAGTACCGTACCGGCTTCTGGAACGGTGCGCCGGTCAAGACCCGCATGACCGAACTCTGTGAAGCGCTCAGCTCGCTGGGCGTCTGGGTACGCCTGCACTACGTTTACCCGTACCCGCACGTTGACGAACTGATCCCGCTGATGGCCGCCGGCAAGATCCTGCCGTACCTGGACATCCCGTTCCAGCACGCAAGCCCCAAAGTGCTCAAGGCCATGAAACGCCCGGCATTTGAAGACAAGACCCTGGCCCGCATCAAAAACTGGCGCGTGATCTGCCCGGACCTGATCATCCGTTCAACCTTCATCGTCGGCTTCCCGGGCGAAACCGAAGAAGACTTCCAGTACCTGCTCGACTGGCTGACCGAAGCGCAACTGGATCGCGTGGGTTGCTTCCAGTATTCGCCGGTAGAAGGTGCACCCGCCAACCTGCTGGACGCGGCCATCGTCCCGGATGACGTCAAGCAGGATCGCTGGGACCGCTTCATGGCCCATCAACAGGCCATCAGCGCCGCACGCCTGCAGATGAAAATCGGCAAGGACATCGAAGTCCTGATCGACGAAGTTGATGAGCAAGGCGCTGTAGGCCGCTGCTTCTTCGACGCTCCGGAAATCGACGGCAACGTGTTTATCGCCACCGACAAAGACATCAAGCCGGGCGACAAGATCATGTGCCGCGTCACCGACGCCGATGAGTATGACTTGTGGGCTGAAGTGATCTAAATCGCGACTGCCTCTCAAAAAGCCCTGCCGCTCTCGCGACAGGGCTTTTTTTACGTCTATTGTTGAGCCATTGCTTTCCATATCTGTGTCAGGAGACATGCTTGATGCAACAAAAATGGGTCATCCATACGCCACGCCTTACTGACTTCAAAGAACTGACCGACGTGTGGGAAGCATCGGTACGGGCCACACATGACTTTTTGCCTGACAGCTATATCCAACTGTTACGAGGCCTGGTCAATGATCAATACCTGGATGCGGTGATGCTGATCTGCTGCAAGGATCCCGTCAGCAAGCGCATTACCGGCTTTGCCGGCGTGGCGACGGGTAAGGTGGAAATGCTATTTATCCATCCTGACCATCGGGGGCAAGGCATAGGCAAGTGCCTGTTGATGTTCGCCATCAACGAACTGAATGCCGAACGACTCGACGTCAATGAGCAAAACCCGCAAGCCATCGGGTTCTACCTCAAACAAGGGTTTGAGGTCATCGGACGCTGCGAAAATGATGGCCTTGGCCAGCCTTATCCATTGCTGCACCTGCGGTATAAACGCCCAGCACGCTCATAAGGCAAATGTTGCCGGGCTTAACCGGCGCCAGGCGGGTACAATAGCCGCCCAATTCCTATACGGCCCCTGTCATGTCTGAACCGATACGTCTCTCCAAACGCCTCATCGAACTCGTCGGCTGCTCCCGCCGTGAGGCCGAACTGTTCATTGAAGGTGGCTGGGTCACGGTAGATGGCGAAGTCATCGACGAGCCGCAATTCAAAGTCGACAACCAAAAAGTCGAGCTGGACCCAGAGGCCAAGGCTACTGCACCAGAGCCTGTGACCATCTTGCTGAACGCCCCGGCGGGCCTGGACACCGATAGCGCCATGGCGTTGATCGGCCCGGAAACGCTGAGCGAAGAGCACCGCTTCGGCAAGCGCCCGCTAAAAGGCCATTTCCTGCGCCTGAGCGTTGGCAACGAGCTGCAAGCCAACGCCAGCGGCCTGCTGGTGTTTACCCAAGACTGGAAGATCGTGCGCAAGCTGACGGCCGATGCTAACAAGATCGAGCAGGAGTACGTGGTTGAAGTCTCTGGCGAGATGGCTCCCCACGGTTTGAACCGCCTCAATCACGGCATGACCTACAAAGGTCGCGAGCTGCCTGCGGTCAAGGCCAGCTGGCAGAGTGAAAACCGCCTGCGCTTTGCGATGAAAAATCCGCAGCCAGGTGTCATTGCACTGTTCTGCCAGGCCGTCGGCCTGACGGTCATCTCGATCCGCCGGATTCGTATTGGCGGCGTGTCGATGGGCAAATTGCCTGTCGGCCAATGGCGCTACATGAGCGCCAAAGAAAAGTTCTAACCCTACACAGAACATTTCGACACCGCAGCAATGCCTGCGGTGCTCACTGCTGAATATCAGGATTACCCACATGATTCATAACGACGTACTGCGTAGCGTGCGCTACATGCTCGACATCAGCGACAACAAGGTTGTCGAAATCATCAAGCTTGGCGGCCTGGACGTGACCAAGGAAGACGTACTGACCTACCTGAAGAAAGACGAAGAAGAAGGTTTTGTTCGTTGCCCTGACGACGTGATGGCGCACTTTCTTGATGGCCTGGTGATCTTCAAGCGTGGCAAGGACGAAAGCCGTGCGCCGATGCCTGTCGAACTGCCAGTGACCAACAACATCATCCTTAAAAAGCTGCGCGTGGCCTTCGAACTCAAGGAAGACGACATGCACGCCATCCTCAAGGCGGCCGGTTTTCCGGTGTCCAAGCCTGAGCTGAGCGCCCTGTTCCGCAAGTTCGGTCACACCAACTACCGCACGTGTGGCGACCAGTTACTGCGCAACTTCCTGAAAGGCCTGACCCTGCGCGTTCGCGACTGAAAACACACCTCTTGTGGGAGCGGGCTTGCTCGCGATTCAGACGCCTCGGTCCATCTGAACCACTGGGGCGTTGCTATCGCGAGCAAGCCCGCTTCCACAAGAACCTGACCTGACCCACCAGCCCGACATCCTCCATGACCTATACCGTCTCCCCCATCGGATTTGTGCGCTCCTGCTTCAAGGAGAAGTTCGCGATCCCCCGTCAGCCGCAACTGGCCCCGGCCGCCCGTGGCGTACTGGAGCTGGTCGCGCCGTTCGATCAGGGCGATGCGGTGCAAGGGCTGGAGCAGGTCAGCCATGTCTGGTTGCTGTTCGTTTTCCATCAGGCGCTCGAAGACAAACCCCGCCTCAAGGTGCGTCCGCCACGCCTTGGCGGCAACAAGTCGATGGGAGTGTTTGCAACCCGTGCAACCCATCGCCCGAATGGCATCGGCCAGTCCGTGGTCAAACTGGACAAGGTTGAAGCCAATCGCCTGTGGATTTCCGGAATCGACCTGCTCGACGGCACGCCAATTCTCGATATCAAACCCTACGTGCCTTACGCAGACATCATCACCGATGCCAGCAATGGCATGGCCAGCGCGGCACCGGCGTTGATTCCCGTGGTGTGGGCCGATACGGCCCTGCAACAGGCCCATGCGCAGGCTCTGCGCCTTCAGGAGCCACTGGTGGCGCTGATCGAGCAATGCCTGGCGCAAGACCCCCGCCCGGCCTACCAGACGCCAGCACCCGAACGAGAGTACGGCGCGCAGTTTTGGGATCTGGACGTACGCTGGCATTACCCCGAGCCCGGCCTGATCTGTGTGCTTGAAGTCATTCCCAAGCAGTGACCTGAAACGCAATGTGGGAGCGAGCCTGCTCGCGATTGTGAAGTGCCACTCACCGAATGGGTGACTGACAGGTCGTAATCGCGAGCAGGCTCGCTCCCACATTTTTAGATCTGCGTTTGTTACTTCTCTACGAAGGCGCGCTCGATCAAGTAGTCACCCGGCTCACGCATACGCGGCGAGACTTTCAGACCGAAGCTGTTCAGCACTTCGCTGGTTTCGTCGAGCATGCTCGGGCTGCCGCACAACATGGCGCGGTCGTCCTGAGGGTTGATCGGTGGCAGACCGATATCGCTGAACAACTTGCCGCTGCGCATCAGATCGGTCAGGCGACCTTCGTTCTCGAAAGGCTCACGGGTCACGGTTGGGTAGTAGATCAGCTTTTCACGCAGCGCTTCGCCGAAGAACTCGTTCTGTGGCAGGTGCTCGGTGATGAACTCGCGGTAGGCGACTTCATTGACGTAACGCACGCCGTGGCACAGGATCACTTTTTCGAAACGCTCGTAAGTTTCCGGGTCCTGGATGACGCTCATAAATGGCGCCAAGCCAGTGCCGGTGCTGAGCAGATACAGATGTTTACCCGGCTTCAAGTCGTCCAGCACCAGCGTACCCGTAGGTTTTTTGCTGATGATGATCTCGTCGCCTTCCTTCAAGTGCTGCAACTGGGAGGTCAGCGGGCCATCCGGCACCTTGATGCTGAAGAACTCCAGATGCTCTTCCCAGTTCGGGCTGGCGATCGAGTAGGCACGCATAAGCGGACGGCCGTTGGGTTGTTGCAGGCCGATCATCACGAACTGACCGTTCTCGAAGCGCAGACCCGGGTCGCGGGTGCACTTGAAGCTGAACAGGGTGTCATTCCAGTGATGAACACTGAGGACACGTTCGTGGTTCATGTTGCTCATGTACGGGGCTCCTAATTTCGCCTGCGCTGACTATGGGCGCGATTGCACAGCATTCTAATGGCGGCGACAATATCTGTTAACTGAATTATTAAGATAAGGGTTATCGGTTATATCGATATGCGATTTACTCTCAGACAACTCCAGGTGTTCGTTACCGTCGCCCAACAAGAGAGCGTGTCTCGCGCTGCTGGTTTGTTGGCCCTTTCACAATCGGCTGCCAGTACCTCGATTACAGAACTCGAGCGCCAAACCAGTTGCCAACTGTTCGATCGTGCGGGCAAGCGCTTAAGCCTTAACGCCCTTGGTCGCCAACTGTTGCCACAGGCAGTCGCTCTCCTGGATCAAGCCAAGGAAATCGAAGATCTGCTCAACGGCAAATCCGGCTTTGGCTCATTGACCGTGGGCGCAACATTGACCATCGGCAATTACCTGGCGACCCTGCTGATAGGCAGCTTCATGCAGGCGCACCCTGAAAGTCAGGTCAAGCTGGTGGTGCAAAACACAGCTCATATCGTGCAACAAGTTGCCCATTACGAAATTGACCTGGGTCTGATCGAAGGCGATTGCGCTCATCCGGACATCGAAGTGCAGAGCTGGGTAGAAGATGAGCTCGTAGTTTTCTGCGCCCCGCAGCATCCGCTGGCGGTGCGTGGTCACGCCACACTGGAAGAGTTGACCCGCGAGGCGTGGATCTTGCGCGAGCAAGGCTCTGGCACCCGCCTGACGTTCGATCAGGCCATGCGCCATCACCAAACTGCACTCAATATTCGCCTGGAGCTGGAGCACACTGAAGCAATCAAACGGGCCGTGGAGTCGGGGCTGGGCATTGGATGCATCTCTCGCCTGGCATTGCGCGACGCCTTTCGACGCGGCAGCTTGGTCGCCGTGGAAACACCCGACCTGGATCTGGCCCGGCAGTTTTTCTTTATCTGGCACAAAAAGAAGTATCAGACGTCTGCCATGCGCGAGTTTCTGGAACTGTGCCGCGCCTTCACCGCAGGGGTTCAGCGCAGCGACGAGATCGTTTTGCCGACGATCGCTTAAAGCAGAATGACTGCCCACACCACGGCAATCATGGTCAGCACCACAAACTGGGCGGCGCTACCCATGTCTTTGGCGTTTTTCGACAATGGGTGCAAGTCGAGGGAGATGCGGTCAACCACCGCCTCGATTGCCGAGTTCAACAATTCGACAATCAAGGCCAACAGGCATACCGCGATCAGCAAGGCCCGCTCTACCCGGCTCACATTCAGCATGAAGCTCAGCGGGATCAATATCACGTTCAGCAGTACTAACTGGCGAAAAGCCGCCTCGCCAGTAAAGGCTGCGCGCATACCGTCCAGCGAGTAACCGCTGGCATTCAAAATCCGTTTAAATCCGGTTTTACCCTTGAAAGGCGACATAGGTAGGTAACTGCGCAAAAAATGAGAAAGGGACGCTAATTCACGCTTCGTCAAAAAAGCGTGAACACAGGCTACTTAATGACTCGAAATTGATTCAAGTTGCTGCAAGAGTAGCGCGGCCTGGGTGCGAGTGCGAACCCCCAGCTTGCGGAAAATTGCGGTGACGTGGGCCTTGATGGTTGCTTCGGAAACGCTAAGTTCATAGGCGATCTGTTTGTTCAACAGACCTTCGCAGACCATGGTCAACACTCGGAACTGCTGGGGAGTCAGGCTGGCCAGGCCTTCGCTGGCAGCCTTGGCCTCAGCCGAAACCTGAACTTCTTCAAACGCCTGTGGCGGCCAGCTCACATCACCATCGAGTACTGCGCGTACAGCCTTTTGAATCTCATCCAGCGAGCTGGACTTTGGAATGAAGCCACTGGCGCCAAACTCGCGCGACCGCACCATGATTGACGCTTCTTCCTGGGCTGACACCATCACTACCGGAATCTGCGGGTACTGACCACGCAACAACACAAGCCCGGAGAAACCGTAAGCACCCGGCATGTTCAAGTCGAGCAGTACCAGATCCCAATCTGCCTTTATCGCCAGCTGTGTTTCAAGCTCAGCAATACTGGCAACCTCAACCAAGCGAACATCAGCGCCCAGTCCAATGCTTACAGCCTGGTGCAAGGCACTGCGAAACAGCGGATGGTCGTCGGCAATCAGGATTTCGTATGTGGCCATTTTTTAAATGATCCTGTTTTTCAGGCGAGCCCTGATGAATTCCAGCACTCGCTAAGGCAACTCGAGCAATAGCTCAAAGACTTTGGGTCAAACGGCGCGATTTACGCTAAACGTCGGCAAATATAAGTGTTTTAGCAGCTACTGAAGCCGAATCGGCGCCAAGCATGCCCAGCGAAGCGGGGGTGGTCAAGTTGAAAACCTGACGCTTGGGTCCACGCGGAAGCTATCACAGCGCCATCATTTAAATACGAACAATAGCGCTCGCTTACATCTGTTCGAAAATTGTAGCGCTACTTCTTTAGTCTATTGAGCCCGATTCTGGGGAAGGTCTTTTACAAAAACGCCCAGTTCCTGGTGCGCGACGCTGGATTCATTCATCGGCAGCTGGTTTTTTGCATCCAGGTAATGCTGGCTGAACACATCAAAATAGGCGTCCAGCGCATTTGAGGCCTCGGTATCGCCCGCCAGCTCAAGGCATAAACTGGCGACTTCTGCGGTGCACAGGTGCTCGCTGCGTGTGGAGCGGCGCAGCCGGTAGCGCGAAAGCCTTTCGGGCAGCAGGCTCAAAATCGGCAAGGCATCGAAATACGGGCTTTTGCGAAAAATCTTGCGCGCCTCGGTCCAGGTGGCGTCTAGCAAGATAAACAGCGGCCGCTTGCTGCTGTCGATGTCCACGGTGTGCGTAACCCGCTCAGGTGCGACATATTCCCCGGGAAATACCAGATACGGCTGCCACTGCGGGTCAGACAGCAGCGCCAGCAGCGCTTCGTCGGTTTCGGTTCGTGACCAGATAAAGGCAAAGTTATCGCTTACTACGTCGGCAATCAGCCAACCTGTATTGCTGGGTTTGAACACTTCTTTTTTAGTCATGACCAAACACACACCCGAGCGCGTGCTGACCTTTGGCCGCCAACTGCACAGGCAGTGGCTTTCAATCACGCGACAAGTATGGCAACGCGGGGCACGTGAGCCACGCGCCAGGTAAGGCTTGGTGCTCTCCTCTTCACGCTCGTCTCGTAAACGGGCGACAGAATTCGGGGGAAAGGTCGTCAGGGTCATGGTTTTTTACTTAAAGGCGCCAACCATCCATTTGCCAGAATTGGCACACGAACGGATTCACAAGAGAAAGGCGGCAAGTTTAACAGAGGCGCAGTAAGAGGGCGCGAATCCATGACCTTTGGCATTTCCTGCCAACTCATGCTGACCTATACTCCCGCGCCACTGAACGCACAGATATGTGGCCGGTCTAACCCTGGGTCACTGAAATCAGGAGAGTTTCATGCTGCGCCATATCATTCCGACCGTCGCTCTTATGCTTGCACTGCCTCTGGCTGCACAAGCGGCTTCTCTCAAGGATTTTGAGTTGAACAAAACCCTGCTCAAGGTTGCCGCGAAAAGCAATGAAGGCAAACCACGGGCTATCAATGCGGACCTGTTGGACAAAGGCTTTACGGTAGACGGTACTGTTTTGATCAACAATCTGGAGGCCAGTCCTACATTGTCCGCCCAGATGCGCTCCAATCCTGAAGAAACAGTCCCGCAACTGGGTCGCAGTGTTTGCAGCAACGCAGGTTTCCGCACCCTGATGGCTCAAGGTGCGACGCTGCGCTACAGCTTCAAGGAATACAAAACCAATAGTCCGGTCCTGATCCAGGATTTCCGGGCTGAAAACTGCCAGCGCAAAAAGTAACCTCGCTGACACGCCGTACCTCCCGGTACGGCGCATGAGCCTGCCACAGGCCTCGACACTACGTTCCCCCGCATGACCTCCTCGCACCAAACTCCATGTAGGTCAGGCAATTAGCTGTTGCCAGCCAAGACATCCCGGGACCATCATCGAACCATCATGGTTGACACTCTGTGTCTCTGCGGCTGCCCACCTGCGGCGCCTTCAAGGATGTTGTGTAGAAGGAGAAATACATGCCTGATCAATCCAATGACACCCTGACGCTTCACTTCCAGGAACAGGGGCTGGATCTTGCTCATGAAGTCGATGAACAGCTGCAGCGCGTTGCGCCTAATAGTCCGAACCGGGCGTTGTATCGCGAGATGTTGCTGACCGTGTTGCGCATGGCCCACGACGACTTTGATCGCTGGAACACCAAAATCACCCTGCAAGCCATCCGCGAACTCGAAAAAACCTTTAGAACACTGGAACAGTTCAAGGGACGACGCAAAGTCACGGTCTTTGGCTCGGCAAGAACTCCAATCGAACACCCGCTCTATGCGCTGGCCCGGGAAATGGGCAGTGTGCTGGCCAAGTCCGACATCATGGTCATTACTGGCGGCGGCGCTGGCATTATGGCTGCTGCCCATGAAGGTGCAGGCCTGAGCCATAGCCTGGGCTTCAACATCACTTTGCCGTTTGAACAACGAGCCAACCCCACCATCAACGGCACCGAGAATGTGCTGGCCTTCCACTTTTTCTTTACCCGCAAACTGTTCTTCACCAAAGAGGCAGATGCCCTGGTGATGTGCCCGGGAGGCTTTGGCACACTGGATGAGGTGTTGGAAGTACTGACACTGATGCAGACAGGCAAGACCCCGTTGGTACCGGTGGTTTTACTGGATGTGCCAGGCGGGAAGTTTTGGCAAGGAGCCCTGGACTTCATTCATGACCAGCTGGAAGCCAACCAATACATTCTTCCCAACGACTTGAAGTTGATGCGCCTGGTTCATAGCGCCGAAGAAGCCCTGGATGAAATCAACCAGTTCTACAGCAACTTCCACTCCAGTCGCTGGTTGAATAAAACTTTTGTGATCCGCATGAAGCGGCCTGTCAGTGTCTTGGCCTTAAAGGAGATCCAGCATCAATTTGCTGATATCTGCCTTAGCAGTGGTTTCCAGCAACAGGGGTACTGCGGTTTTGAGCACGACGACCCCAAACTCAACCACCTGACCTGCTTGAGCTTTGCATTCAGTGGCCGTAATCAGGGGCGGTTACGCGAGCTGGTCAACTTTATTAACCAACCGCAAAACTGGGAGACAGTTGACAGTTCGACTACGTCCTCACAGCACGCATCCGTAGCGGACTGAAAATACACCCTGTGGGAGCGAGCCTGCCCGCGAACGAACTTCGCGAGCAGGCTCGTTCCCACAGCGGCTGTCAGTCTTCAAACTCTCGGCCGCTCAACAAGCGGCCGATCATTTCAAGTGGATACCCTCGATAGCTCAAGAAGCGCCCTTGGCGGGCACGTTCTTTTGCATCTGCAGGCAACTGACCGGAAAACTTGCGGCGCCAGGTATCTTCCAGCTGCTCTTGCCAGTTGAAACCACACTCTCGCAGCGCCTCCTCGATATCCCCACGCACCAGGCCACGCTGGCTAAGCTCTTCGCGAATTCGCAAAGGGCCATAACCTGAACCGGCACGGTAGTTGATATAGCTCTCGAGATAACGAGATTCGGACAACAGCCCCTCTTCCGTCAGACGGTCAAGGGCGGCGTCAATCATGTCGGGGCAAGCCCCGCGCTGACGCAATTTGCGCGTCAGCTCGACTCGACCGTGCTCGCGTCGCGCGAGCAGGTCCATTGCAGTCCGTCGCACTGCGACGGGGGTATCCAGAACGGCGATCATGATGTCTATCAGTTATCGCTGTCGGTAGCGTTTTCCATCTCTTCGGCTTCAGCCAGTGCCGCAGCTTCTTTGGCAGCCTTGCTCAGTTTCGGCATGACTTTGATTTCCGCCAGTTCAGCGTCGGTCTTTGGACCCAGCAACTTCTCACGCAGTTGCTTCTCCAGCGCATCCTTGACATCAGGATTGTCGTCCAGGAACTTGGCGGAGTTGGCCTTGCCCTGACCGATCTTGCTGCCGTTGTAGCTGTACCAGGCGCCGGCTTTTTCAACGAAACCATGCAACACGCCCAGGTCAATCATCTCACCGTTAAGGTAGATGCCCTTGCCGTACAAGATCTGGAACTCGGCCTGACGGAACGGGGGTGCCACCTTATTCTTGACCACTTTGACGCGGGTTTCGCTGCCCACCACCACGTCGCCTTCTTTCACGGCGCCGGTGCGGCGGATATCCAGACGTACCGAAGCGTAGAACTTCAGCGCGTTACCACCGGTAGTGGTTTCCGGGCTGCCGAACATCACGCCGATTTTCATGCGGATCTGGTTGATGAAGATAACCAGGCAGTTGGCGTTCTTGATGTTACCGGTGATTTTACGCAGCGCCTGAGACATCAGACGTGCTTGCAGGCCAACGTGGGTATCGCCCATGTCGCCTTCGATTTCAGCTTTTGGCGTAAGTGCAGCAACGGAGTCGATGATGATCACGTCAACCGCATTGGAACGCACCAGCATGTCGGTGATTTCCAGTGCCTGCTCGCCGGTATCAGGCTGGGAAACCAGCAGGTCATCAACGTTCACGCCCAGCTTGGCCGCGTACTCAGGATCAAGGGCGTGTTCGGCATCGACGAACGCGCAGGTTGCACCGGCCTTTTGCGCCTGTGCAATCACAGACAGGGTAAGCGTGGTTTTACCCGAAGATTCTGGACCGTAGATTTCAACAATACGGCCTTTTGGCAGGCCGCCAATGCCCAGCGCGATGTCCAGACCCAGGGAGCCCGTGGAGATCGCCGGAACTGCCTGACGCTCCTGGTCGCCCATCAGCATCACGGCACCCTTGCCGAATTGACGTTCGATCTGACCCAAGGCCGCAGCCAAGGCTTTCTTCTTGTTGTCGTCCATTAAAGTCCTCTCGTAATCAATAAGGCCCGACGGCCGATAACTGTATAAGTAGCCAGTATTATTCCACAGGGTTAAACGATCGCCTACCCCTCATTTTTTATTTCTCGTACCGTTCGGCGTATTAAGCCTTCCAGGGCGGCAATCACCGTTTGCTGGCGTACCTCATCGCGGTTACCCGGGAAGTGTCTGCGCTCGGTCGTCACATGATCGCCATCGCCCCACGCCAGCCAGACGGTGCCGACCGGCTTCTCGGGGGACCCCCCGCCAGGGCCGGCCACACCACTCACCGCGACAGCAAATCGAGCCCCGCTTTGCGCTTGCGCACCACGCACCATCGCCTCAACCACCTCGCGACTGACCGCGCCTACTTGAACGAACAAGGGCTCGGGAACATTCAGTTGCCTGGTTTTTTGCTGGTTGGAGTAGGTCACGAATCCCGCCTCAAACCAGGCGGAGCTGCCGGCAATGCGGGTAATGGCCTCAGCGATACCGCCGCCAGTGCAGGATTCGGCGGTCGTCACCTGGGCATTAAGAGCCTGTAACAGCAGCCCAAGTTCAGTCGCTAATTGAGATATTTGGTCCACGATCCTCTCCTGATGGGCGCGTCAGCGCCATAACCTACACCAAATAAGGGTCTGTTATGGCTCGATCCGCGAGTCGCCAACCGAACCATCGACTCCAAGCCGCTTGGCGGCCCAGCGCTGATACAGACTGATGGCCGCATCCGCGCCGGCCAGCGCGGTCAGGCAACCCAATGCACCGGCCGCCAAAATCGACATCCCTGCCGAGTACAGCAGCATGAAGGTCGACACACCGCACACCATGCATGCCCCCGAACGCAGCGCCAGGCGCCGCATCAGCAACCATCCACTTGCTCCGTCCTTGTCCGCCCGCCACATCTCACCAAAAACACCGCCCACCAAGGCAAGAAGGATGACCAGTAAAACCGGCATTTCCAGCAAAACCTGCGGTTCATTAATCATGTCATCACTCCTGTGTCCTTATTGATAAACGCCAATTTATGGCCCGGGCTGTATAGCGGGCGCCCTCTGTTACGCCACATCCCTGCTTGAGTTACTTCGTGGACCGCCATGCAGCAAAGACTATTCATGTATGGATATACAGTCAATGCACCAATGCATATATTTATTCGGATGATTTCAGCAAGCCGGGCAAAGCCAACGATTACGGCGTGAATGGTCTTTTTGATGACCGAAAAAAACCCACTGACTTGTGGGTTTTTTCTTAAATGTAAGGGTTAGCGCGCGTACATGCCCCACCAAAACACATGGCCTAGGATCACAAGCTGTTCATCCTCCAGCTCGCTGTAGGCATAGTCTTCGTCGGGGAATTCATCACGATTGAAGCTGCGCAAACGGATCCCTCCCGCCAGGCGATAGAGTTGTTTGACCCGCAACTGACCATTGTGATTGACCGCATAGAGATCGCCATCAATGACCTCCTCCAGCGTGCGCTTGCCAGCATTGACCCCTACCGTAGCGCCATCGCGCAGAACTGGCAGCATGCTGTCACCGCGCACGGTCACGCATTTGGCCTGATCGAATTCCACACCGTTATGACGCAGGCTGCGTTTGCCGAAACGCAACCTGGCGCGCTCGCTCTCTTCAAGGGCAAAACGCCCGGAGCCCGCTGCCAGTTCGACCTGGCGCAAAAACGGAATGGACACTTCATCGTCCGCCACCGGGGTATCGTCGTCCCACAGGCAAATATCTCGCAGGTCAGGGTGATGCAAGCCGGCTTCTGACGCGGCAAACGTACAGAGGTCATCCCGACCACGCAGACGATCGGTACTGATGTGGAAGTACTCGGCGATTTTGGAGATATGTCTATCGGAAGGATCGATAATTTTGCCGCTCAAAATACGTGACAACGTGGGCTGCGGCACCCCAGTGCTACGGTGCAGCGCCATCGCGCTGATTCCGTGCCGGGCGAGCAGCTCTTTAAGGACAGTTGAAACAGTTCGTTTAGGCATGATGGCAATAGTGCTGACCGTGTTTAGTGTTGGCAAATGCTATTTCTTCTATTTATAGCAACGTGTCAGCTCACCCGGCGCACGCCTGTAGATGCAGGGTGCTGACATGTTAACCTTGCGCCCATTGCGAAACCCTCAGGCCACGGGCCTGCCTTTCCCCCACTTCTGAACGAATCCGCCTAAGCCCTGATGAGTAAAAATACTTCCGACCTGTCCAGCCACACGCCGATGATGCAGCAGTACTGGCGCCTGAAGAATCAGCACCCTGATCAGCTGATGTTCTACCGCATGGGCGACTTCTACGAAATCTTCTACGAAGATGCGAAGAAAGCCGCCAAATTGCTGGATATCACACTCACGGCACGTGGTCAGTCTGCCGGCCAGGCGATCCCGATGTGCGGGATTCCTTACCATGCAGCTGAAGGTTATCTGGCCAAGCTGGTAAAGCTTGGCGAGTCGGTGGTGATCTGCGAACAGGTCGGCGACCCGGCCACCAGCAAAGGCCCGGTTGACCGCCAGGTCGTGCGCATCATCACGCCGGGAACGGTGAGTGATGAGGCACTGATGGATGAACGCCGCGACAACCTGATTGCCGCCGTACTCGGCGATGAGCGCTTGTTTGGCCTTGCCGTTCTGGACATTACCAGCGGCAACTTTTCGGTGCTGGAGATCAAGGGCTGGGAAAACCTGCTGGCGGAGCTTGAGCGTATCAATCCGGTCGAGCTGATGATCCCGGATGACTGGCCACAAGGCCTGCCAGCCGAAAAGCGCCGTGGGGTTCGTCGCCGCGCGCCGTGGGACTTTGAGCGCGACTCGGCCCTGAAAAGTCTGTGCCAGCAGTTTTCGACCCAAGACCTTAAAGGCTTTGGCTGCGAAAACCTGACCCTGGCCATTGGCGCCGCCGGCTGCCTGCTCAGCTACGCCAAAGAAACCCAGCGCACCGCCCTGCCCCATTTGCGCAGCCTGCGTCATGAGCGCCTGGACGACACCGTCGTCCTGGACGGCGCCAGCCGACGCAATCTGGAGCTGGACACCAATCTGGCGGGTGGGCGCGACAACACCTTGCAATCGGTAGTCGACCGCTGCCAGACCTCGATGGGCAGCCGCTTGCTGACCCGCTGGCTGAACCGCCCGTTGCGTGACTTGAGCGTCCTGCTGGCTCGGCAGTCGTCGATCACCTGCTTGCTGGACGGCTATCGCTTCGAAAAGCTGCAGCCACAGCTCAAGGAAATCGGCGACCTGGAGCGTATTCTGGCCCGTATCGGCCTGCGCAATGCTCGCCCCCGCGACCTGGCACGCCTGCGGGATGCCTTGAACGCGCTGCCTGAACTGCAAGATGCAATGGTCGGACTCGAAGCGCCGCATCTGCAACAACTGGCAACGACCACCAGCACTTATCCCGAACTGGGAGCCCTGCTGGAAAAAGCCATCAACGACAATCCGCCAGCGGTGATCCGCGACGGCGGGGTATTAAAAACCGGTTACGACGCCGAGCTCGATGAGCTGCAGTCGCTGAGCGAAAACGCCGGCCAATTCCTGATTGATCTTGAAGCGCGAGAAAAAGCCCGCACCGGCCTCGCCAACCTCAAAGTCGGTTACAACCGGGTACACGGCTACTTTATCGAGCTGCCAAGCAAACAAGCCGAGCAGGCACCGGCTGACTATATCCGCCGCCAAACGCTCAAGGGCGCCGAACGCTTTATCACCCCGGAGCTCAAGGCTTTCGAGGACAAGGCCCTGTCAGCCAAAAGCCGTGCCCTGGCCCGCGAGAAGATGCTCTACGAAGCACTGCTCGAAGAAATGATCGGCCACCTTGCGCCACTGCAAGACACCGCCGCCGCACTGGCCGAGCTGGATGTACTGAGCAACCTGGCCGAGCGAGCACTGAACCTGGACTTGAACTGCCCACGTTTCGTGGACGAGCCGTGCATGCGCATCAGCCAGGGCCGCCACCCGGTGGTCGAGCAAGTACTGACCACGCCTTTTGTGGCTAACGATCTGGCGCTGGATGATGACACGCGCATGCTGGTGATCACCGGCCCGAACATGGGCGGTAAATCGACCTACATGCGCCAGACCGCATTGATCGTCCTGATGGCCCACATCGGCAGCTTTGTTCCGGCAGCCAGTTGCGAATTGTCGCTGGTTGACCGCATCTTCACCCGGATCGGCTCCAGCGATGACCTTGCGGGCGGCCGTTCGACCTTTATGGTCGAGATGAGCGAAACCGCCAACATTTTGCACAATGCCACCGATCGCAGCCTGGTGCTGATGGATGAAGTGGGTCGTGGCACCAGCACCTTTGACGGGTTATCGCTGGCATGGGCTGCGGCAGAACGCCTCGCCCAATTACGCGCCTACACCTTGTTCGCGACGCATTACTTCGAATTGACGGTACTGCCGGAGAACGAACCGCTGGTCGCCAACGTGCATCTGAGCGCGACCGAACATAATGAACGTATTGTGTTCTTGCACCATGTTTTGCCTGGGCCTGCTAGCCAGAGCTATGGCTTGGCAGTGGCACAACTGGCGGGGGTTCCAGCCAATGTGATCACCCGTGCCCGCGAGCATTTGAGCCGTCTGGAGACCACCAGTCTGCCCCACGAAGTACCGCGTCCGACACCCGGTAAAAAGTCAGCCCCCCAGCAAAGTGACATGTTTGCCAGCCTGCCTCACCCGGTGCTGGACGACCTTTCCAAGCTGGATCTGGACAACTTAACGCCACGTAAAGCACTTGATTTGCTCTACACATTAAAGACACGCCTTTAAAAGCTGCTAGAATCGCGCGCGGTTCGGGATGCTACTGACCTTTTAGCCTGGTCTGTAGATATCACTCCCGAACCCGGCGAACCCGTTCTGGAAGGGCTTCGCTGCCGCCGCCTGAGGAGAGAATTAGAAATGACCTTCGTCGTCACCGACAACTGCATCAAGTGCAAGTACACCGACTGCGTAGAAGTCTGTCCGGTGGACTGCTTTTACGAAGGCCCGAACTTCCTGGTGATTCACCCGGATGAGTGCATTGACTGCGCGCTTTGTGAGCCTGAATGCCCTGCACAGGCGATCTTCTCTGAAGATGAAGTCCCTGCTGACATGCAAGAGTTCATTCAGTTGAATGTTGAACTGGCTGAAATCTGGCCCAACATCACTGAAAAGAAAGACGCTCTGCCGGACGCGGAAGAGTTTGATGGTGTGAAAGGCAAGATCAAAGATCTGGAACGCTGATTCACGCTTAAGTAAAAAGCCCCGCGAGGGGCTTTTTGCGTATTTGACTCAGCGAAAACACTTTAAAACTAGAAGGCACTTGTCTTCGTAGCAACTGCCGAAGGAACGAGGCTGCGTCCGACTGCGAAGCAGTCGTAAAACCCTTTAACCTTGGCGCGTCAGGTACACCGCGCTCTGCGGATTTACGACGACTTCGTCGCCGAACGCAGCCTCGTTCCTACGGCAGCTGCTACAGGGTTCTTGGCTCCTAACCGTTGATTTCGCAACCGGTGGCCGCTTTCAGCTCATCAAGACTGACGCCCGCTGCCAGCTCAACCAGCTTGAGCCCCTGCTCAGTAACGTCCAGCACCGCCAGATCGGTGATGATCCGATCAACCACCCCCACGCCGGTCAGTGGCAAATCACACTGCTTAAGCAGCTTATGGGTGCCGCCTTTGGCAGTGTGCTCCATCAGTACCACCACGCGCTTGACCCCGGCCACCAGGTCCATCGCGCCGCCCATCCCCTTGACCATCTTGCCGGGGATCATCCAGTTAGCCAGGTCGCCCTTCTCGGAGACTTGCATTGCCCCCAGAATCGACAGATTGATATGACCTCCGCGAATCATCGCGAACGAGTCAGCGCTGTTAAAGAAGCTGCTGCCCGGCAAGGTCGTAATGGTTTGCTTGCCCGCATTGATCAGGTCAGCGTCGACTTCATCGTCAGCAGGAAACGGGCCAATACCCAGCAGGCCGTTCTCGCTTTGCAGCCACACGTCCATCCCCTCGGGAATATAGTTGGCCACCAGCGTAGGCAAACCGATGCCTAAATTGACGTAAAAGCCATCCTGCAGTTCTTGGGAGGCGCGCTGCGCCATTTCTTCACGAGTCCAGGCCATGATCAGGCGCTCCGCACAGTGCGATGTTCAATACGTTTTTCCGGGGTGGCGTTGAGCACCAGCCGCTGCACGTAAATTCCGGGCAAATGAACCTGATCAGGCTCGATCTCGCCAATTTCAACGATTTCTTCCACTTCTACCACGCACACCTTGGCCGCCATTGCTGCCAACGGGTTGAAGTTACGTGCAGTTTTGTTGAACAGCAGATTGCCGGACTTGTCGGCTTTCCAGGCCTTGACCAAGGCTACATCGGCGCGCAACGAACGCTCCATGACGTACCACTCGCCATCAAACTCACGGGTTTCCTTACCTTCAGCCACCAGCGTGCCGTACCCGGTCTTGGTGAAGAACGCCGGGATACCCGCCCCGCCCGCCCGCAGTTTTTCCGCGAGGGTACCTTGAGGGGTGAACTCCAGCTCAAGCTCGCCGGCCAGGTACTGGCGTTCGAACTCTTTGTTCTCACCCACATAGGAAGAAATCATTTTGCGGATCTGACGCGTCGTCAGCAGTTGCCCCAACCCGAAACCGTCAACCCCGGCGTTGTTGCTGATCACCGTCAGCTCGCGCTTGCCGGTGTCGCGCAAGGCAGCAATCAACGCCTCTGGAATCCCGCACAACCCAAAACCGCCCACAGCCAGGGTCATGCCGTCTTCGACCAGCCCCTGCAAAGCGGATTCAGCACTCGAGTAAATCTTGTTCACTTGTTATTCCTCGAATTCCCCACGACACACACCACCATCGCGGTCTGTTTGCTTTAGTCGAGAGAGGACAAACACGTTGGCAGTCGCCCGCTCCCCGATTTTGGCTGCTTTGGCATGTAGCCAAAGCGTCGCCCAAGTGTAGGGGAAGCAGACGCAGGAAGGGTGATTGAGAGAAAAAACCAAGAAAGATGTGGCCGCCCAAACACCACGAGACCTGTTTGACTTAGGTCTATTTACTGAAGGCTGTAGGGTGTTTCACTTAACGATAACAATTTAACTACAAAATACTTAGCTCGCTAACTTTAAACCCGCGAGCTAGACGTATATAAATGCCTTCTGCCATCAAATGGCCCGAAGGGCAAAATCTTCACTCGCCATATGGCTTGAGCCTACTAAACTCCCTTTCGGATATCGCCGCAGATTCGCAGTGTCGGGCTGAAACGCAACATATCCAGCCCAGTATCGACCCAGGACTCAGCTTCTTTATAAAGCTCGAAACTGTTGGGAACCAGCAGCCATTGTCCGAGAATTCCGTCGATATATGCATGCAAACAGATAGCAGCACGGCGTACATCCAGATTTGCAGGGAGTTGTTGACGGTGAAGGGCATTGCTCAGGGCAAGCTCGATCCTGCTGTTGCAATCGACCATCGCAACCTGGCGCTGAGCCCGTAAATCACACATTTCGTCAGTGAATTCGCACTTATGAAACAAAATTTCATTGATACGCCGGGTTTTTGGATCAGTGGCAACTTGGCGAAACAAATGAATCAACAGTTGGCGCATGCAGCCAAGCGGATCAACCTCGTTCTCGCTTTCACTGGCTTTGGCCATTTCATCCAACGGCTCATGCAAGCTGTCGAGCATCGCTTGAACCAGCTCGGCCTTGTTGTTGAAGTGCCAGTAAATTGCACCTCGGGTGACGCCTGCCAACGCGGCAATATCTGCCAGCGTCGTGCGCGCAACACCCCGTTCATAAAAGGCCTGCTCGGCCGCTTCGAGGATTTTGCTCCGGGTCTCAAGAGCTTCTTCTTTGGTACGACGCACCATGGCAATAAAAACCTCAATCAGGAGGATCCGGACCGCTACGATCACTCGTCCGGACCAACATCGGGTGGCGTTTGTTGTGCCTTATCCCGGTCTACTACATGCTTTAAAAATGGCCCTGTAGTACTAGGCGAGACACGCTCCCGCTATTTACAAACAGACACGAATGTAAGTATATTCCTTAGCAAGCTACTTATCCACCCGGAACAGCTTTCTTTACCCTTCCACTATTCTTGTGCGCTTTCGCGTGCCTGACCCGAGGATTTTCATGCAATTCAAGCCAGCTGTTACCGCTCTGGTTGCTGCCATCGCCCTAGCTTCGCTACTCAGCGGATGCAAAAAGGAAGAGGCAGCACCTGCCCCGCAAATCCCTCAGGTCGGCGTCGTGACGCTGAAAACCCAGCCTTTTACCTTGACCACCGACCTGCCGGGCCGCACCGCGTCCTATCGCTCGGCAGAAGTTCGCCCTCAGGTGAATGGCATCATCCTCAAGCGCTTCTTTAAAGAAGGCAGCGATGTAAAAATCGGCCAGCAGCTGTATCAAATCGATCCAGCCATCTATGAAAGCGCCGTACTGAGCGCCCGCGCCACTCTACAATCGGCCAAATCGCTGGCTGACCGCTACAAGCAATTGGTCGCAGAGCAGGCCGTAAGCCGTCAGGAATACGACAACGCCGAAGCCGCACGCCTCGAAGCCGAAGCCACGCTAAATACCGCCCAGGTCAACCTGCGTTACACCAAGGTTCTGGCACCGTTGACCGGCCGAATTGGTCGCTCGCTCTACACTGAAGGTGCATTAGTGACCAGTGGCCAGGCCAACGCATTGGCCGTGATCACCCAACTGGACCCAATCTACGTTGACGTAACGCAATCTTCAGTCGAAATGCTCGAACTGCGCCGCGATCTGGCCAGCGGCCGCCTGAAGAAAGCCGGTGAAAACGCCGCCAAGGTCAAGCTGACCCTGCCGGATGGCAGCGAATATGCGCAAGAAGGCCGTCTTGAGTTCTCCGAAGTATCGGTCGATGAAACCACTGGCTCCGTCACCTTGCGCGCAGTGTTCCCGAACCCTGACGAAATCCTTCTGCCGGGCATGTTTGTCCACGCACAACTGGAAGCAGGCATCGACAGCAATGCGATCCTGGCTCCTCAGATCGGCGTGACGCACAACCTCAAGGGCCAGCCAACGGCATTGATCGTGGGGCCGGACAACAAGGTTGAAATGCGCGTTCTGCAAGCTTCGCGCACAGTCGGCAGCGACTGGCTGGTAGAGAAAGGCCTGAACCCGGGCGACCGTTTGATCACTGACGGCCTGCAGTTCATCAAGCCTGGCATTGAAGTCAAGATCATGGATAAGCCACAAGGCGAAACCCCGGCATCTGCCCCGGCAACAGAAAAAGCTGCAGGCAGTAAAGGGGAGTAAACCATGTCGAAATTTTTTATCGACCGTCCGATTTTCGCTTGGGTAATTGCCCTGGTGATCATGCTGGTCGGGGCTCTATCGATCCTCAAGCTTCCGATCAACCAATACCCGAGCATCGCGCCACCGGCCATCTCTATCTCCGTGACCTACCCGGGCGCTTCGGCGCAAACCGTGCAGGACACCGTGGTTCAGGTGATCGAGCAGCAGCTCAACGGTATTGACCACCTGCGTTATGTTTCGTCTGAAAGCAACTCCGACGGCAGCATGAGCATCACCGCTACGTTCGAGCAAGGTACAGACCCCGACACCGCTCAGGTTCAAGTACAGAACAAGCTCAACCTGGCGACCCCACTGCTGCCTCAAGAGGTTCAGCAGCAAGGTATCCGCGTTACCAAGGCAGTGAAAAACTTCCTGATGGTAATCGGTGTGGTGTCTGAAGACGGCAGCATGAACAAGGACGATTTGTCGAACTACATCGTCTCCAACATGCAGGACCCGATTTCCCGTACCGAAGGTGTGGGTGACTTCCAGGTGTTCGGTGCCCAGTACGCCATGCGTATCTGGCTCGACCCGGCCAAGCTGAACAAGTACAACCTGACCCCGGTGGACGTTAAGTCGGCCATCAGCGCACAGAACGTACAGGTGTCCTCCGGGCAACTGGGTGGCCTGCCTGCCGTCAAAGGTCAGGAGTTGAACGCAACCATCATTGGTAAAACCCGTCTGCAAACCGCCGAGCAGTTCAAAAAGATCCTGCTCAAGGTCAACACCGACGGGTCCCAGGTTCGCCTGAGCGATGTGGCAGAGGTTGGACTGGGCGGCGAGAACTACAGCATCAGCGCACAGTTCAACGGCAAGCCGTCTTCGGGTCTGGCAATCAAGCTGGCGCCAGGCTCTAACGCCCTGGACACGGCAAAAGCACTGCACAAGACCATCGGCGACCTGGAACCTTTCTTCCCGCAAGGCATGAAAGTCGTTTACCCGTATGACACCACGCCAGTGGTATCGGCATCGATCAAGGGCGTCGTTGAAACCCTGGTTGAAGCCGTCGTACTGGTGTTCCTGGTGATGTTCCTGTTCCTGCAAAACTTCCGCGCCACCATCATCACCACGATGACGGTACCGGTTGTATTGCTCGGTACATTCGGCATCCTGGCCGCTGCCGGTTTCAGCATCAACACCCTGACCATGTTCGGCATGGTTCTGGCCATCGGCTTGCTGGTGGATGATGCGATTGTGGTGGTGGAAAACGTCGAGCGGGTAATGGCCGAAGAAGGCCTGCCGCCCAAGGAAGCCACCAAGAAATCCATGGAGCAGATCCAGGGTGCTCTGGTAGGTATCGCCCTTGTGCTGTCGGCGGTACTGCTGCCAATGGCCTTCTTCAGCGGTTCTACCGGTGTGATTTACAAACAGTTCTCGATCACGATCGTTTCGGCGATGGCCCTGTCGGTACTGGTTGCATTGATCTTCACCCCGGCGCTGTGCGCCACCATGCTCAAGCCTATCCAGAAGGGTGATCACGGCGAGAACAAGCGCGGATTCTTCGGCTGGTTCAACCGCACCTTCGACAGTGGCGTCAAGCGCTACGAAAAAGGTGTCGGCAGCATCCTTCGCCACAAGGCTCCGTACCTGCTGGCGTACGTACTGATCGTGGTCGGTATGGTGTTCCTGTTTACCCGTATCCCTACTTCCTTCCTTCCGGAAGAAGACCAGGGCGTACTGTTTGCACAGGTACAAACCCCCGCAGGCACCACTGCTGAACGCACTCAGGATGTAATCGACAGGATGCGCGAGTACCTGTTGAAAGAAGAGTCGGGAGCGGTGTCTTCTGTGTTTACCGTAAACGGCTTTAACTTCGCCGGTCGCGGTCAAAGCTCGGGCCTTGCGTTCATCATGCTCAAGCCTTGGGGCGAGCGAGATGCGGACAACAGTGTGTTTGCACTGGCTGCCCGTGCTCAGGCGCACTTCTCCACCTTCCGTGATGCAATGGTGTTCGCGTTTGCTCCGCCGGCAGTGATGGAATTGGGTAACGCCACTGGTTTTGACGTTTACCTGCAAGACCGCTCCGGTATCGGTCACGAGAAGCTGATGGCTGCCCGTAACCAGTTCCTGGGTATGGCTGCACAAAGCAAGATTCTGGCCGGCGTACGTCCAAACGGCTTGAACGATGAGCCGCAGTACCAACTGGAAATCGACGACGAAGCAGCTCGTGCCCTGGGCGTTGAGCTGAGCGACATCAACAACACCCTGTCGATCGGCCTGGGTGCCAGCTACGTCAACGACTTCATCGACCACGGCCGTGTGAAGAAGGTGTTCCTCCAAGGCGCCGCTGACTCGCGGATGAACCCGGAAGACCTGAAGAAGTGGTTCGTGCGTAACGGTGAAGGAACCATGGTGCCGTTCTCGGCATTCGCCAAAGGCAAATGGATCTACGGTCCTCCGAAGCTGTCGCGTTATAACGGCGTAGAAGCGATGGAAATCCTCGGTTCTCCGGCTCCGGGCTACAGCAGTGGTCAAGCCATGGCCGAAGTCGAAGCCCTGGCGAAAAAGCTGCCGGCGGGTGTTGGTATTTCCTGGACGGGGCTGTCATTCGAGGAACGTCTATCAGGTTCGCAAGCACCTGCTCTGTACGCTATTTCCTTGCTGATGGTCTTCCTGTGTCTTGCCGCACTGTACGAAAGCTGGTCGATCCCGATTGCAGTCATGCTCGTGGTACCACTGGGTATTATCGGTGCACTTATGGCAACCAGCCTGCGGGGGTTGTCCAACGACGTGTACTTCCAGGTGGGCTTGCTTACGACCATCGGTCTGGCATCGAAAAACGCCATTCTGATCGTCGAGTTCGCCAAGGAACTGCATGAACAGGGACGAACATTGTCGGAGGCTGCGATCGAGGCGTGCCGCATGCGTCTGCGTCCGATCATCATGACCTCGCTGGCGTTTGTACTGGGTGTGATCCCGTTGGCCATTTCCTCGGGCGCAGGCTCGGGCAGCCAGCACGCTATTGGTACGGGTGTTATCGGTGGCATGATCACCGCAACCGTACTGGCCGTGTTCTGGGTACCGCTGTTCTTTGTGGCCGTATCGTCCATTGGCAGCAAAAAAGAGTCGAAGACGAAAGTGGATCTGACTAAAACTCCAAACCAAGAGGCTGGCCAATGAGCAAGTCGCTTCTCGCAGTAGCTGTCGCAGCGTTTACGCTGGGCGGCTGCTCGCTGATCCCCGACTACCAGCGCCCTGAAGCGCCGGTAGCGGCGCAATACCCGCAAGGCCCGGCCTACTCGCCAACCGAGGCGGCCAATAAGGCCGCTGCAGAACAAGGCTGGCGTCAATTTTTCCATGACCCGGCGCTGCAGCAGCTTATTCAGACGGCTTTGGTGAACAACCGTGACCTGCGAGTCGCGGCGCTGAACATTGACGCTTATGCCGCGCAGTACCGCATCCAGCGTGCTGACCTGTTCCCGGCCGTCTCGGCCACGGGCAGCGGCAGCCGTCAGCGCACTCCGGCACGCATGTCGCAAACCGGCGAATCGGGTATCACCAGCTCTTATTCGGCAACCCTTGGGGTCAGCGCCTACGAACTGGACTTGTTCGGCCGGGTTCGCAGTCTTAGCGATCAGGCACTGCAGAACTACTTTGCAACCGAAGAAGCCCGACGTTCCACCCAGATCAGTCTGGTGGCCAGTGTCGCCAATGCCTACCTGACCTGGCAGGCTGACAAAGAGCTGCTGAAACTGACCGAAGACACCCTCAAGACGTTCGATGAGAGCTACAAGCTCACGTTGCGCAGCAATGAAGTGGGTGTGGCCTCGGCACTGGATCTGAGCCAGTCACGTACCTCGGTGGAAAACGCCAAGGTCCAGCTGGCCAGGTACACCCGTCAGGTGGCTCAGGATCAGAACAGCCTGGCACTGCTGCTGGGTACCACCATCCCGGACAACCTGCCTGCGGCCAAACCGCTGGCAGCCGACCTGTTGAGCGAAGTACCTGCTGGCTTGCCATCGGACCTGCTGCAACGTCGTCCGGACATCCTGGAGGCCGAACACAAGCTGTTGGCCGCCAACGCCAACATCGGCGCGGCACGTGCAGCGTTCTTCCCCAGCATCAGCCTCACGGCCAATGCAGGGACCTTGAGCCCTGACCTGTCGGGGCTGTTCAAGGGCGGTTCGGGTACCTGGCTGTTTTCGCCGCAGATCAACCTGCCGATCTTTAACGCAGGGGCTTTGCGCGCCAGCCTGGACTACTCGAAAATCCAGAAAGAAATCACCGTTTCTCAGTACGAGAAAACGATTCAGACCGCTTTCCAAGAAGTCTCTGACGGCCTGGCTGCGCGTCAGACCTACAACCAGCAGTTGCAGGCACAAACCGATTTCGTCAACGCCAACCAGGATTACTACCGGTTAGCCGAACGTCGTTATCGGATTGGCATCGACAGCAACCTGACCTTCCTTGATGCCCAGCGCTCGTTGTTCAGCGCGCAGCAATCACTGATCACCGATCGTCTTTCGCAGCTGACCAGTGAAGTCACGCTGTACAAAGCATTGGGTGGCGGCTGGTTCGAACAAACCGGGCAAGACCGCCCTGTTTCGGATCAACCACCGAAGGCGTGATGCGTATCGGTTAAACAACAAACCCGCCTTTTGGCGGGTTTGTTGTTTATGACCCTGAGGGAGCGAGCTTGCTCGCGATGGCATCACCTCGGTTTGCCTGGCAAACCGTGTAGCCTGCATCGCGAGCAAGCCCGCTCCCACATGTATCTATTAAACCCGCGACTCAACCCCCAATTCATCCCACACCGACTCTGCCAGGTGGAACGTGGCATTGGCTGCCGGGATGCCGCAGTAAATGGCGCTCTGCATAATCACTTCCTTGATCTCGGCACGGGTCACTCCGTTGTTTGCTGCCGCTCGCAGGTGCAGTTTGAGCTCTTCATTGCGGTTCATGCCGATCAGCATGGCAATGGTGATCAGGCTGCGGGTATGGCGTGGCAAACCGGGGCGGGTCCAGATATCACCCCAGGCATGGCGGGTGATCATTTCCTGGAACTCGCTGTTGAATTCGGTCAGGGCGTTGAGGCTGCGATCGACATGGGCATCACCCAGCACTGCACGGCGTACTTGCATGCCTTCGTCGTAACGTTGTTTTTCGTCCACAAAAAATCCCTCAGACCGCTGACAAAAATTGCAGCACGCGCTGGCTGAACGCATCGCCCGCCTGCACGTTGGACAGGTGCGCGGCATAAAATTCGGCGTACTGCGCGCCTCGCACCTGTTCCTGAATGAAATGGCTGCCCGAAGGCGGCGTGACCGCATCTTCAGTGCCCGCAATCACCAGCATGGGCACTTCTATGGCTCCCAGCTGATCGCGAAAGTCTGCATCGCGCACAGCAGCACAGTTGGCTGCGTAACCCTGTGGCGAAGTCGCGGCGAGCATGTCGGTTATACGCTTGGCCTGCCCGGGATTGGCCTGGGCAAAATCAGGGGTAAACCAGCGTGCAATCGATGCATCACGCAGCCCGGCCATCGCCTGCGCGCCGTCTCGCAATACCATTTCAATTCGCGGGTCCCATACCGAAGGCTCGCCAATTTTGGCCGCGGTGTTGCACACCACCAGCTTGTGCAAGCGAGCACCGGCATTGATGCCCAGCCACTGGCCAATCAAGCCGCCCATCGACAGCCCGCAAAAATGCGCCCGCTCGATATTCAGGGCATCCAGCAGCGTCAACACATCACCGCCCAGTTGCTCGATGCTGTACGGGCCCTCGGTTACCAGAGACTGGCCATGACCACGGGTGTCGTAACGCAACACCTGGAAATGCTCGGCGAATGCCGGAATCTGCGTATCCCACATCCCCAGATCAGTCCCCAGAGAGTTGGACAACACCAGCACCGGCGCACCTTGCGGGCCCTCCAGCCGGTAATTGAGTTCACCTTCAGCGAGTTGTACACGTCCCACGAGCTTCTCCTTTAGAGGACCAACGCAAAATGTTCAGCCCGCGCACGCTCGACCCACGTCGTCGCCTGGCCAAGGTAATGGGCCGGATCAAGCAAGCGATCCAGCTCGTCTGCATTCAGATGTGCAGTGATTTCAGGCTCATCGCCCAAGACCGCACGCAAATGGCGCTGTTCAGCCACCGCACGTTTGCAGCACTGCTCCAGTAGATAGTGCGCCGTTTCGCGCCCTACTCGCTGGGCCAGGACGATGCTCACCGCTTCGGCCAGCACCAGCCCGTGGGTCAGGTCAAGATTGCGTGTCATGCGCTCGCTGTCCACTTCCAGCCCTTGGGCAATGTTCAGTGCCTGAACCAGCGCACCGGACACGACACAGCAAATCTGGGGCAAGGTTTCCCACTCGGCATGCCACAGGCCAAGGCTGCGTTCGTGCTCCTGGGGCATGGCGCTGAACAGGATGCTCAGTAAGCCTGGCACCCGTGTCGCGGCACTGATCAACACTGCGCAGCCCACAGGGTTGCGCTTGTGCGGCATGGTCGAAGAACCGCCCTTGCCCGGCGCTGACGGCTCAAATACTTCGGCGGCCTCGGTCTGCATCAGCAGGCTGATATCGCGACCGATTTTGCCAAGCCCCCCGGCGATCAATCCAAGAGCCGCGCCGAACTCCACCAGACGATCACGCTGGGTATGCCAAGGCTGCTCAGGCAGGTTCAGGCCCAACTCATTGGCCAGCGCCTGTGCCACCGGCATCGCCTGATCGCCCAAGGCCGCCAGGGTGCCCGAAGCACCACCAAACTGCAGGCACAGCAAACGCGGCTTCAGTTCGTTAAGGCGCTGGCGGTTACGGGTGACGGCACCCAGCCAACTGGCAATCTTCATCCCCAACGTGACCGGCGTGGCCTGCTGCAACCAGGTGCGTCCGGCCAAAGGCGTAGTGGCATAGCGCTGAGCCTGGTCGGCGAGGATGTCCGCCAATTGCGTCAAGTCACGCTCGATCAGCCCCAGAGCGGTCCGCAATTGCAGCACAACACCGCTGTCCATCACATCCTGACTGGTTGCGCCCAGGTGTACGTAACGCTCGGCTTCGGGCGCGGTGCTGGCAATCTGTTTGCCCAAGGCTTTGACCAGCGGAATCGCCGAATTACCGGCACTGACGATTGCCAGGCCCAACGCTTCGAAATCGTAGAGTTCAGCTCGACACGCCGCCTGAATAGGCGCGACCGCAGAGTGAGGAATCACCCCAACCCCGGCCTGCGCCCGGGCCAGAGCCGCTTCGACGTCAAGCATGGCCTGCACCCGGCCATGGTCGCTAAAGACCTCGTCCATGGCCTTGGCCGTAAAGTACGCATCGAAAAGCTGATGACTCATAAACCTTCCTTAGAAGGCGCGCGCCACCGATGGCGCGCGCGGTTACATCACAGATCGTGGTGCAGGTACTTGGGCTGCTTGGGCAAGCGGAAGCTGAACAGGAAGGCAATGGCCATCATGACCGTCACATACCAGTAGAAGCTGTTTTCCATACCCATCGACTTGAGCCCCAGCGCCACATACTCCGCCGAACCACCAAAGATCGCATTGGCGACGGCATACGCCAGCCCCACGCCCAGCGCACGCACCTGCGGCGGGAACATCTCGGCTTTAACCAGCCCGCTGATTGAGGTGTAGAAGCTGACAATCGCCAGCGCCAACGTAATCAACACAAAGGCCAGGAACGGACTGCTGATGGTTTTCAGGGTCAGCAGGATCGGCACCGTGCACAGCGTACCCAGCGCACCAAACCAGAGCATGTTGTTACGTCGACCGATCTTGTCCGCCAGCATGCCGAACAGCGGCTGCATGCACATATATAGAAAGAGCGCACCGGTCATGATGTAACTGGCGGTTTTGGCATGCATACCGGCCGTATTCACCAGGTACTTCTGCATATAGGTGGTAAAGGTGTAGAAAATCAGCGAGCCGCCTGCGGTGTAACCCAACACGGTAATAAACGCTGCCTTATGGTCACGGAACAATGCCCTCACGCTGCCGGCGTCCTTGTCCTGACGGGTTTCGGCACTGGTGGTTTCTTTCAGGGTGCGACGCAGCATCAACGAAATCAGCGCAGCAATGGCACCGATCACAAACGGTACGCGCCAGCCCCAGGCTCGCAGTTCATCTTCTGACAGGAACTGTTGAAGAATCACCACCACCAACACAGCCAACAGTTGCCCGCCGATCAGCGTCACATACTGGAAAGAGGCAAAGAAGCCGCGCTGCCCCTTGAGCGCCACTTCACTCATATAGGTCGCCGTGGTGCCGTATTCGCCCCCCACTGACAGTCCCTGAAACAGTCGCGCCATCAACAGCAGGGCCGGAGCCCAGGCACCAATCGAGGCGTAGGTAGGCAAACAGGCGATGACCAGCGAGCCGGCGCACATCATCAGCACCGAGATCATCATTGAATTCTTTCGCCCATGCTTGTCGGCGACCCGGCCAAACAGCCAGCCACCAATGGGGCGCATCAGAAAGCCGGCCGCGAACACACCGGCGGTGTTGAGCAACTGCACCGTAGGGTCATCGGAGGGGAAAAAAGCAGGCGCAAAGTAAATCGCACAAAAGGCGTAAACGTAAAAGTCGAACCATTCGACAAGGTTGCCGGAGGACGCACCGACAATCGCAAAGATCCTTTTTTTACGCTCCTCTCCTGTGTAGTGAGTTTCTGTTGTCATGTTTATGTACTCATCAGGTTTTAGTTGCAATCAGACACACCTTGCAACATATAGCGCCGTAACCGCAATAAGCCGAACGACTGAGACCGTGGGAGCGAGCCTGCTCGCGAAGGTCTCAAGAGCAACGCGGTTATCCAGTAAACCAGGAGTCTTCGCGAGCAGGCTCGCTCCCACAGAGTCAGTATTGAGCGCTATCAGACCCGCTCTATCGCCAATGCCAGACCTTGCCCAACACCCACGCACATGGTGGCCAGGCCTTTCTTGCCGCCGGTTTTTTCCAACTGATGCAAGGCGGTCATCACAATTCGTGCCCCGCTCATGCCCAGCGGGTGGCCCAGCGCAATGGCACCACCGTTGGGGTTAACCTGCGGCGCGTCATCTGCCAGGCCCAACTCCCGCAATACGGCCAGGCCTTGGCTGGCGAACGCTTCGTTGAGTTCGATCACATCAAAATCGCTGACCGCCAGACCCAGGCGCTCAACCAGCTTGCGTACCGCAGGCACCGGGCCGATGCCCATGACACGCGGCGCCACACCGGCGCTGGCCATGCCCAGGACTCGAGCACGAGGGGCCAGGCCATGACGCTTGACCGCCTCGGCCGACGCCAGAATCAGCGCCGCCGCCCCGTCATTGACCCCCGAGGCATTACCTGCGGTAACGGTCTTGTCCGGGCCGTTGACCGGCTTGAGTTTGCCCAGTGTTTCGAGGCTGGTGTCCGCACGGGGATGTTCATCGTGCTCAACGATGGTTTCGCCCTTTTTATGGGCGATACGAACCGGCACGATTTCTTCGGCGAAGTAACCTGCAGCCTGGGCAGCCGCAGTACGTTGCTGGCTGCGCAGGGCGAAAGCGTCCTGATCGGCGCGAGAAATGTTGTACTCGTCGGCCACGTTGTCCGCCGTCTGTGGCATCGGATCGACACCGTACTGGGCTTTCATCAGCGGGTTGATAAAACGCCAGCCGATGGTGGTGTCTTCCAGCTTCATGTTGCGCGAGAACGCCGCATCGGCCTTGCCCATCACAAACGGCGCTCGTGACATGGACTCAACGCCCCCGGCAATCGCCAACTCCATCTCGCCACTGGCAATGGCGCGGAACGCCGTACCGATGGCATCCATGCCCGAGGCACACAGACGGTTGAGCGTCACGCCGGGAATGGTTGGCGCCAGCCCGGCCAGCAACGCGGCCATGCGGGCTACGTTGCGATTGTCTTCACCGGCCTGGTTGGCGCAGCCGAAAAACACTTCGTCGACTTCGTCCCATTTCACGCTAGGGTTGCGCTCGATCAGTGCCTTGATTGGTGCTGCAGCCAGGTCATCCGCACGAACCGTTGCCAGACCACCGCCAAAACGGCCAATGGGTGTACGAATCGCATCGCAAATAAAGACTTCACGCATCACGCTTCTCCCGGTGCCTGGCCGTGGGCCAGTGCAGTGCGCGCTTCCAGATCGCGCAAGGCCGTCAGCTCAACATCGGTCGGGGCCGCCGTCTGCTGCACGTTGTCGGCAAAGCGAATGGCCCAGCCGGTGGCCGCGATCACTTGCTCGCGGGTCACCCCCGGGTGCAACGCAGTGACCACGAATTCGTTGGTCTGCGCTTCAGGTTCCATGGTGCACAGGTCAGTAATGATCCCGACCGGGCCCGCGCCTGGCAGGCCCAGACGTTTGCGGGAGTCGCCGCCTTCGCCGTGACCTACCGAGGTAATGAAGTCCAGTTTGTCGACAAATGAGCGGGCGGACTGCTTGAGGATAATCAGCACGCTTTTCGCCGACCCGGCGATTTCCGGCGCACCACCTGCACCTGGCAGGCGCACTTTTGGCTGGTGATAGTCGCCGACCACTGTGGTGTTGATATTGCCGAAGCGGTCGACCTGGGCCGCGCCCAGAAAGCCCACATCGACCCGGCCGCCTTGCAGCCAGTAACGGAAGATTTCGCTGGTGGACACCACGGTGTCAGCGGTTTCAGCCAGCTCACCGTCTCCAATCGACAGCGGCAGTACATTGGGCTTGGCGCCAATCGGGCCAGACTCGTAAATCAGCACGACATCGGGCGATGAAGTCAGGCGCGCCAGGTTGGCCGCTTTGGAAGGCAGGCCGATCCCGACAAAACACACCGAGCCGTTTTTCAAACGGCGAGCGGCGGCAACGGTCATCATTTCATTGGTGGAGTAAGTCATTATTTTGCCTCCAGAGCACGGGCCAGCTTGGCCTGGAACTCACTGAAATTTGCAGTGCCATGGATGTATTCGTTGATCCAGGCAGTGAACGTCTCACGGTCGCGAGCAATCGGGTCCCACGCCTGATAGAAGACGTTATCGCGCTCGGTGTAGCCGTGAGCGTAGGAAGGATGCGCGCCGCCCGGCACATGGCATACCGCGCTAAGTGCCCAGGTGGGCAGTACACAGGCGTTCATAGGGGCTTGCAGGTCGTCGACGATTTCTTCAACCGTGACGATGCAGCGCTTGGCCGCCAACGCCGCCTCTTTCTGCACCCCCAAAATGCCCCACAGCAGCACGTTGCCTTTGCGGTCAGCCTTTTGCGCATGAATCACCGTCACGTCCGGACGCACCGCCGGCACGGCGGCCAACACTTCACCCGTGAACGGGCAAGTGACCGTCTTGATCAGCGGGTTGACCTTGGGCAGGTCAGAGCCTGCGTAGGCACGCAGCACGGCGAATGGCAGGCCCGAGGCACCCGCCACGTAGGCGTTGGCCAGGTCGGCATGGCTGTGTTCTTCAATTTCCAGCGGTTGCGGCCACTGCTTCTCAACGGCATCGCGCAGACGATGCAACGAGCCAACACCCGGATTGCCCCCCCAGGAGAAAATCAATTTTCGTGCACAACCGGCACCGATCAACTGGTCGTAGACCAGGTCAGGTGTCATCCGTACTAGGGTCAGATCTTTCTTGCCCTGACGAATGATTTCATGACCCGCTGCAGTCGGAATCAGGTGAGTGAAACCTTCGAGGGCAACGGTGTCGCCATCGCTCACAAATTGTTTCACCGCGTCGTGTAACGAAATGATGTCTGCCATCTGGGGTAGCTCCCGTTTTTTGTAAGCCACTGCGATTGAAGAAAGTGCGCCAGAGCGACACCGGATGCTCAGCAGGTTAAGCCGCAGCTTTCGCTCAAACAATCCGATAATCGACTATGTGTTCGTTAATCGAACACATAGTTAGCACGACAACGATCAGGTTGCGTCCGCATGGCTGACCATGCCCTTGATCAAAACCGCAGCGGTTGCCAGAGCGGCAGGAATCACCAGCGCGGTCAGCACTTGCTCGAAGTTCCAGCCCAGTCCCAGCAGCGTCGCGCCCATCCATGCACCCAGAATTGCACCGAAGCGACCAATGCCAAGCATCCAGGACACCCCCGTGGCGCGGCCTTGGGTCGGGTAGAAACGTGCAGCCAAAGAAGGCATTGCCGATTGCGCACCGTTCACACACATACCGGCCACCAGCACCAGGGTGGCGAGCAGGGTGATGTTGCCCAGGCTCTGGCCCACAGCGTAGGCAAACACCCCGGCCAGCAGGTAGAAAATGCCGATCACCTTGTGCGGATTGAATCGGTCCATCGCCCATCCCACACCCACCGCACTCAGCACCCCGCCGAACTGGAATAGAGCGCCAATGAATGCCGCCTGCTCCATGCTTGCGCCACTGTCACGCATCAACGTCGGTAGCCAGCTGGTGAGCAGATACACAATCACCAGCCCCATGAAATAGGTGAGCCACAGCAACAAGGTGCCCGTGCTGTAGGTGCCGGAAAAAATCACCGCAAACACGTTGCGGGCCTTGACGGTCTTTTGCTCCGGCACACTGAAGCTTGCAGCTTGAGCCACAACTGCCGGATTGATCGGGGCCAAGGCTTTGCGCACGAGCTCAATACTGCGATTGCGTACGACCAGAAAACGCGCCGATTCAGGCAACCACACCACTAAAACCAGGGTCAGGATCAGCGGCAACACCCCGCCGATCAGCAGCAGGCTGTGCCACCCATACATAGGGATCAGCTTGGCCGAGACAAACCCGCCTGCGGCCATGCCCAGGTTGAAGCCGCAGAACATGCCGGTCACCAGCAAGGACTTGTGGCGTTCAGGGGTGTACTCCGACAGCAACGTGGTGGCATTGGGCATCCCGGCCCCCAGTCCCAAACCGGTCAAAAAGCGCAACACCAGTAATTGATCAACGTTGGTGCTGTAGGCCGACGCCAGGCTGAACCCGCCAAAAACCAGTACCGCGACCACCAGCACCACTTTGCGACCAAAACGGTCCGCCAGCGGCCCCGAACCCAACGCACCAAACACCATGCCGATCAGGGCGGCACTCATGACCGGCCCCAGGCTGGCGCGGTCTATGCCCCAGTCCTGAGACAGCGCCGGTGCAATAAAGCCCATTGCAGCGGTGTCCAGGCCATCGAGGAAAACAATCAGAAAACACAGGATCACCACGCGCCACTGGTAGCGTGACAAGGGTTGAGCATTGATGAAGGACTGCACATCAAGGCAGTTGCCGACGGGAGACTGGGGTGAATTCATTATTTTTATACCGAGTAAAAACCAGGGCGAACAAAAACCGGCCAGAGGCTGGCGGCTCACACTAAAAACTATCGGGGGATCAGCGAATCTTCGGGCGACTGTGCAGTGACTGCGTCAATGACGGACAGATTGGGGTGCTCATGGCGTGTAGCCTCTTCATTATTATTTTGGCCAGGTGCCGAAGAACGCGCAGCGGACTTCGAACGGGGCGCTGAGGCGACATTAAGCAGCGCACTGCCAGCACGCAATTCGATAAACGCTTAAGTGTGCGTTTATCGAACGCTTAGTAGCTGCTGCATCAACTGAACAACTGGGTACTCAGCTCACGGCTTGCGCTGAGCATGATCGGTAAAAAGCGCTGTTCAAGCTCGGTGCGAGTAACCCGACCCGCGTGAGTGCTGACGTTCAAGGCTGCCAGCACTTGCCCGGAAGCGTCATACACCGGCACGGCAATCGAGCGCAGGCCTTGCTCCAGTTCTTGATCGACCACACACCAGCCTTGCTCCCGCACTTGCTGCAAACATTCAAGCAAGGCCTCGGGTGTGTGCAGGGTACGGCTGGTTTTAGCCTGGAACTCACCGTGGGCCAGGTATTCGTGCAACGTCACATCATCCAGCGCTGCCAGCAGGATGCGTCCCATCGAGGTGCAATAGGCAGGCAGACGGCCACCTACCGACAGATCTACCGAGATCAGGCGCTGGGTCGTTGCCGAGCGGGCGATGTAGAGGATGTCATCGCCTTCGAGGGTCGCCATGTTGCACGCCTCGTGCAATTGTTCGCTCATGCGGTCCAGATACGGTTGGGCCGTTACCGCCAGCGGCGTCGACGACAGATAGGCATGGCCCAGGGTCAGCACTTTAGGCAGCAAGGAATAGGTTCGGCCATCGGTGGTCGCATAACCGAGCTTGATCAGGGTGTACAGGCAGCGGCGCACTGCGGCCCGCGGGATTTCAGTGCGATGGCTGATCTGCGCAATGGTCAGATGCCGTTTGCGCTCCTGAAACGCCTGCACGACCGCCAGGCCTCGGGCCAGCGACGACATAAAGTCAGGGTCGCCGGTAAATGCCTGTATACGCTTGGCCGGTGACGCCACAATCGGTGGCGCGATACTGGCTACGCCATTGCGCAGTTGATCATTCATTCCCAACCCCCAGCTTCAGCTATTTATAGTTATGGCACGCCGGGCGATTATCGAACCGTTGGCCGATAATCGCAATCTCAACCCTCTTCGACAGCCCCTGGTTAGCCTGTCATACGTTCTCCCGGCATTAATTGAAGTCATTAGCCCCGCGCAAACATACGGAGCAATGATAGAAAACGTCTATTTTATATCGAGTCAGGTTAAGTTCAGCCAGAGGGTTAAATAACTTGATTGTCCAACTACCGGGGAGCGCATTAATAGAGTGACACGACCGGACTGTTCGATAATTCACACCCATTTATAACACTGCACTCACTGGGAAGTTGACGGACGTAAAGTTATTCGGCGATAGTAATAGCACTTTAGGGCCGAACGTTTTTGAGCGCACAAGCTCAAGCCTGTGCGAAAGATTGGATCCAACCAACTCGTTGAGTTCAATAGAGACTCATGGCGCTACCGTAATGTGCATCGTGTGTTGTTTCCCTGCGGGGTGAACACTTACCAACGGCGACGTTCATGTGTTAGTTGATGACGTGCCCGAGTGCATCGCGTGGTTTATTTAAGCGTGACGTTATAAATAGGCAATTGCCTTATCGCCTATCATTCGTCATATGAATCAACCTCCCTGCACGGTGATTCACCAGGTTTAATCTCAACTCAATTAGGTAAGACAGTGACGAAAGACGAACTGCGCGCAGAACTTGAGCGTCAGGAACAACGTTTCAAGGATGTTTATGGTGGCGAAGTGACGACCTACGCCGCTCAGTCAGAGCCCGGGCGTAAACCTTGGCGCAAACGTGCCAGTCTGCTCGACCAGGCTTTCACCCAAGAAATCCAGAAAATCGAAAAAGAACTCAAAGCCGAAGAGCCCTGACCAGCGTCTGAAAATCTGTACAGACAACGGCTTGCTGCCCCTTGCGCACCCGCCATTTGCATGAACGGATGTGGCTGCTGGCAATGTAAGAGCCCAAACCGATCCCGCAGCAACCTCTGATTTGATAAATTTCATGTAGTCGGATCAGACCAGCGCAAGCGCTTGAGCGTGCCCTTCGAAACCCCCTATAGCCTTTGGTATCAGTGGTTTGAAGGGAATTTCCTACGCCTATTTATAGAAGCCCCTTACGAGTTTTTTCATTTATAGATGTTACCAACGGGCAGCTAGTGCATTGATTACCGGGGTTTTCTGGCATAATCCGCCCCCCTTTATGACCGTGTCAGAAAACCTTCATGATCGATCTATTAAGCGGATTGGACGCCTGGGTTCTTATCAGCCTCTTCTTCGCCCTAGCCTTTGTTCTCGCGTTTGAGTTCATCAACGGCTTTCATGACACCGCGAACGCGGTTGCGACAGTCATCTACACCAAAGCCATGCCGCCTCATCTGGCGGTGTTCTTTTCCGGTGTGTTCAACTTCCTCGGCGTTCTGCTGGGCGGGGTCGGCGTGGCTTATGCCATCGTCCACCTGCTACCGGTAGAGCTGCTGGTCAATGTGAACACCGGACATGGCCTGGCCATGGTGTTCTCCTTGCTTGCAGCGGCCATCACCTGGAACCTCGGAACATGGTATTTCGGGATTCCCGCGTCAAGCTCCCACACCCTGATCGGTTCGATCCTGGGCGTAGGTCTGGCCAATGCCCTGATCAGCGGCATTCCGGTAAGCGACGGGGTTAACTGGCAGAAGGCGATCGATATTGGCGCCTCGCTGGTGTTCTCGCCAATGGCCGGCTTCCTGGTTGCTGGCCTGGTGTTGATCGCCCTGAAGTGGTGGCGTCCTGCATCCAAGATGCACAAGACTCCGGAGCAACGCCGCAAGCTGGACGACAAAAAGCATCCGCCGTTCTGGAACCGTCTCGTTCTGGTGATCTCGGCCATGGCCGTCAGCTTTGTTCACGGCTCCAACGATGGCCAGAAAGGCATCGGCCTGATCATGCTGGTACTGATCGGCATCGTGCCAAGCGCGTTCGTTCTGGATCTGAACAGCACCACTTACCAGATCGAACGAACCCGTGACGCCACCCTGCACCTGAGCCAGTTCTATCAGCGCAACAATGCGTCGCTGACCGAGTTCCTGGCGCTGGGCAAAAGCGTAAAAGGCGACTTGCCGGATCAGTTCAGCTGCAACCCGCAGCAAACCGAACCGACCATCGAGGCGCTGCTTGGCTCGCTTAAAGGCGTAGCAGACTACCACTCGATTCCAGCTGAAAAACGTATCGAGATCCGTCGCTACCTGCTTTGCCTGGATGACACGGCGAAGAAAGTCAGCAAATTGCCAGTGCTTGATTCCCGCGAAAAAGCGGACCTCGAAAAACTGCGCAAAGACCTGACCGCCACCACTGAATACGCCCCGTTCTGGGTGATTCTGGCCGTCGCACTGGCCTTGGGCCTGGGCACAATGGTTGGCTGGAAACGCGTGGTTAAAACCATCGGTGAGAAGATCGGCAAGCAGGGCATGACCTATGCCCAGGGTATGGCAGCTCAGATCACCACAGCCTTCGCAATCGGTATGGCCAACATCTTCTCCCTGCCCGTATCGACCACGCACATTCTGTCGTCGGGCGTGGCGGGCACCATGGTCGCCAACAAAAGCGGCCTGCAAGGTGGCACGATCAAGACCATCCTGATGGCGTGGGTGCTGACCTTACCGGCCACCATCGCACTGTCTGCGACACTGTTCTGGCTGGCGTCCAAAGCTCTCGCCTGATTCAGCGACGAACAAAAAAGGTACGTTCCTCACGGGCCGTACCTTTTTTTATGCCGCAACAATTTGTGGGAGCGAGCCTGCTCGCGAAGGATATGAGCATCAGCGTGCATTGACTGGAAAGTCGCGATCTACTTGAGGTTTTCCCGAGCAGGCTAGCTCCCTCAGAGGGGTGAAATGCTGTAGACAAAACGCACAGGCAAAAAAATAGGCGACCGAAGTCGCCCAAAATGCCTTGCGTGCTCATTCACTAAAAAGACTCGGCGCTATTTGCGCTTCTGGGAGTCTTTCCAGATAAAAATGCCCAGACCTGCGAAAAACAACACCATGAGGCCGACCGTAAGAACTCCGGCGATAACCACATTATCGAGAAACATGACGGCCTCCTGCGCAAGTCTGATTGTGTGTCTGTTGAAGCTAGATTAATCACTTGCATAGGCGCACAACTTGACCGGGATCAATAGTGATCCACGGCCAGTGCTCAGTTGAGGGGATTATTTGACGCAGATCATCGAAAACAGGCAGTTCAGCGCTTTTTCGGTTTTTTCTTCGGCTTTTTCGCAGCTTTTGCCAACGGCATTGCCTGTTCAAATGCGTTGCGCACTTCGATCAAGCGTTTTTCATTGAGGTCGTGTACTCGTTTGGCGCGCTCGGCGCCCAGATCGACCAGCTTGGTGTCTTGGCTCATAAACAATCAGACCACTGTCAGTGTGTTTCAGTGCGCCAATAATGCGATGCGAGCTACGCGCTGACCAGAAAAAAAACCTACACCTTGATATCGACCCACACCCCCTGGCGCTGGAGGCCATCAACCACGGGCGCAACCGGCACACCGTCTTCGGCCCTTGCTTGCGCTCCCCCTTCCTGCTCCCGGGCTTCACGACGACGTTTGTCATGTTGACGCTGCTGCTCTTCGCGCAACAGCAGCGTGGTCTGATCGGCATCGTTGTTCTTCAGATCAATGGCACATTCACTGGAACTGGCTTGGGCCGGCGCCACGGGCGGAATGTCGGGTCGAGGACGCACGGGGTCCTGTGCGGAGGTCACGGGTACGGCACCCAGCGGCAAGATTGACGGCAACATAGTTATTGTTCTCCTGTCTTCTGGCTGTCGGCGACGGCAACCTGTAGCGGTGGGCCGTTCGTCGATAACTGCATTGGCTTCTTTTATGCCGGGCAGCTTTTTATGAGAGTCCTTTGGACTGGGGCCACTGATCCGTTAATATACTCGGCTTTTTCAAAGCGGGAGTCAGGCAGCATGGCGCAGCAGTATCAACCGGGGCAACGCTGGATTAGTGACAGCGAAGCAGAGCTAGGTTTAGGCACCGTTCTGGCACAGGACGGTCGCTTGTTGACCGTGCTCTATCCGGCCACTGGCGAAACCCGCCAATATTCGCTGCGCAACGCACCGCTCACGCGTGTTCGGTTCTCGCCAGGTGACACCATCATCCACTTCGAAGGCTGGAAGATGACCGTGCGCGAAGTCGAGGACGTCGACGGCCTGATGGTCTACCACGGCCTCAACGAGCAAAACGAACCCGTGACCCTGCCAGAAACCCAACTGTCGAACTTTATCCAGTTCCGTCTGGCCAGCGACCGTTTGTTTGCCGGTCAAATCGATCCGCTGTCCTGGTTCTCGCTGCGCTACCACACCCTTGAACACACCAGCCGTCAGCTGCAGTCGCCGCTGTGGGGCCTGGGTGGGGTGCGTGCGCAACCTATTGCACACCAACTGCATATTGCCCGCGAAGTGGCAGACCGTATTGCTCCACGGGTTTTGCTGGCCGACGAAGTAGGCCTGGGCAAAACCATTGAAGCCGGCCTGGTCATTCACCGCCAACTGCTCAGTGGCCGCGCCAACCGCGTATTGATCGTAGTCCCGGAAAACCTGCAGCACCAATGGCTGGTCGAGATGCGTCGTCGCTTCAACCTCGAAGTGGCGCTGTTCGATGAAGAACGCTTTATCGAAAGCGATGCCAGCAACCCGTTCGAAGACTGCCAACTGGCACTGGTTGCCCTGGAATGGCTGGTTGACGACCCCAAGGCCCAGGCCGCGCTGTTTGATGCCGACTGGGACCTGCTGGTGGTCGACGAAGCGCACCATTTGGTGTGGCATGAAGACAACGTCAGCCCCGAGTACGGCCTGGTTGAACAGCTCGCCGGCGTAATCCCGGGCGTACTGCTGCTTACCGCAACGCCAGAGCAACTGGGTCAGGACAGCCACTTTGCGCGCTTGCGCCTGCTGGACCCTAACCGTTTCCACGATCTGGCCGCGTTCCGCGCCGAAAGCGAAAACTATCGCCCGGTGGCTCAAGCCGTTCAGGAGTTGCTGGATAAAGGCAGCCTGTCACCCGAAGCTCATCAAACCATCCACGGCTTCCTCGGTGCCGAAGGCGATACCCTGCTGGCCGCCGTCAATGATGGCGATGCAGAGGCCAGCGCCCGTCTGGTCCGCGAGCTGCTTGATCGCCACGGCACCGGTCGCGTCCTGTTCCGTAACACCCGCGCTGCGATCCAGGGCTTCCCGGAGCGCAAGCTGCACGCGTACCCGCTGCCGTGCCCGGCCGAATACCTTGAGCTGCCGCTGGGCGAACACGCCGAGCTGTACCCGGAAGTCAGCTTCCAGTCCCAGCCTGATGCCAGTGATGAAGAACGCTGGTGGCGCTTTGACCCTCGGGTTGAGTGGCTGACCGACACCCTGAAAATGCTCAAGCGCACCAAAGTACTGGTCATTTGCGCCCACGCCGAAACCGCTATGGATCTGGAAGACGCCCTGCGCGTGCGTTCCGGCATTCCTGCAACGGTCTTCCACGAAGGCATGAACATTCTTGAACGTGACCGCGCAGCGGCCTACTTCGCAGATGAAGAGTTTGGCGCGCAAGTGCTGATCTGTTCCGAAATCGGCAGCGAAGGCCGTAACTTCCAGTTTGCCCACCATTTGGTACTGTTCGACCTGCCATCCCACCCGGACTTGCTGGAGCAGCGTATCGGCCGTCTGGACCGTATCGGCCAGAAGCACATCATCGAACTGCACGTGCCGTACCTTGAAACCAGCCCGCAACAGCGTCTGTTCCAGTGGTACCACGAAGCGCTAAATGCCTTCCTCAATACCTGCCCGACCGGCAACGCCCTGCAACACCAGTTCGGCCCACGCCTGTTGCCGTTGCTTGAAGCTGCGGACGATCACGAGTGGCAGGCACTGATCGACGAAGCGCGCCTTGAGCGCGAGCGTCTTGAGCAAGAACTGCACACTGGCCGCGATCGCTTGCTGGAGCTTAACTCCGGCGGCTCGGGCGAAGGCGAAGCGCTGGTTGAAGCGATCCTTGAGCAAGACGATCAGTTCACCCTGCCGATCTACATGGAAACCCTGTTTAACGCCTTTGGCATCGACAGCGAAGACCATTCCGAGAACGCGCTGATCCTGAAGCCAAGCGAAAAAATGCTCGACGCCAGCTTCCCGCTGGGCGACGACGAGGGTGTGACCATCACCTACGACCGCAACCAGGCCCTGTCACGCGAAGACATGCAGTTCATCACCTGGGAACACCCGATGGTGCAAGGCGGCATGGACCTCGTGCTGTCAGGCTCGATGGGCAACACCGCCGTCGCCCTGATCAAGAACAAGGCGCTCAAGCCTGGCACCGTGTTACTCGAGCTGATTTACGTCAGTGAAGTGGTAGCCCCGCGTTCACTGCAACTGGGTCGCTACCTGCCCCCTGCCGCCCTGCGCTGCCTGCTCGATGCCAACGGTAACGACCTGTCGTCCCGCGTGGCTTTCGACACCCTGAATGAGCAACTGGAAAGCGTGCCCCGTGCAAGCGCCAACAAGTTCGTTCAGGCCCAGCGCGATCAGCTGACGCCAAAGATCAATGCCGGTGAAGCCAAGATTGCACCCCGCCATGCTGAGCGCGTGGCCGAAGCGCAGCGCCGTCTGGCCGCCGACACCGAAGAAGAACTGGCACGTCTGACCGCCCTGCAAGCGGTCAACCCAAGCGTTCGGGACAGCGAACTGGTTGCCTTGCGCAAGCAGCGTGAACAAAGCCTGGCCATGCTTGAAAAAGCAGCCTTGCGCCTTGAAGCCATTCGCGTGCTGGTAGCGGGTTAAAAACCCATGACCTGTGGGAGCGGGCTTGCTCGCGATAGGATCAACGCGGTGATTCAGTTTCACCACATTGATCCTATCGCGAGCAAGCCCGCTCCCACATTTCTGACCGTTCAGATATGACGTAACTGACTATAAACCACCGCCCTAATAACAAAATGATCACTATCATTTTGCCACTACCCCTGCCTGCCTCAATCCAGCTTCTATACTTGATCCCAAGCTAGCAACTTTCGACTAGCACATCTGGATTGCCGAGGCGTGCAATGGAAAGGCTAGGGTTGCAACTTCTGGGTGAGCCTTCAGATAACGCGCAACTGCTGTTGATCGGCGGCTACAGCCCCTATCTGGTATTTCTCGCCTGGCTGGTTGCCTGTACTGCGTGCCTGGCCACGCTTAACCTGCTCGACCGCTGCGCCAATGCAGAAAAAGCAGCCGCTAAAAACGTTTGGCGATGGATCAGTGTCAGCTGCTTGGCGACCGGTATCTGGGCCATGTACACCATCTGCCTGCTGGCGTTTGAATCCCCCCTAGAATCTCGTTACAGCCTGGCGGTGGGCGTTGGCTCACTGCTGACCGCCTTGATCGCAGCGTTGGTGATTGTGCAAGTGTTCAATCACATCACAACTTGGCGCTCAAGCACTGGTTTGCTGCATCAACTGTTCAAATATGCCCTGTGCATGGCTGCGGCCGGGATTCTGCTCTGCGCTTGCTTCTTCAGCATGTCGGCATTCGGCGATACACCGGCGAGCCAGTCAGATGCCGACAGCAAGAACTGGCAACTGGCTCTAGTGGTCGCCCTGATTGCGCTGTTGTTGATTGGTAGTTGCATCAGCGCCGCGATCGTCGACAAAAAGCTGCAACTCAAGGAGCACGACCTGAGACGGGTAAACGCCTTGCTCAGCCAACTCGACCAGGCGCGCGCCTCATTGCAGCAGGTAGCTCATTACGACCCTCTGACTAACTTGATCAATCGACGGGGTTTCAACCAGTTATTCGCAGAAAAGCTCATTGATTGCACCGCCAGAAACAGCAAGTTGGCCGTGATGTTTCTCGACATTGACCACTTCAAACGCATCAATGACAGCCTGGGCCACGACGCGGGCGATGAACTGCTCAAGGTGATCGCGGCCCGCATCAAACATGCCACTCGCAGCCACGATGATGTCGTTGCGCGTTTCGGCGGTGACGAGTTCTGTATCTTGATCAACCTTAGCCACCACGATGAAGCGCAAAGCATGGGCCATCGCATCATGCTCAAATTGAAAGAGCCCATCGAGCTGTCTGGAAGACAGATGGTAATGACCACCAGCATTGGCATCAGTGTGTTTCCGCAAGACGGTATCACCAGCGCTGAGTTGCTCAAACATGCCGACCTGGCGCTTTACCAGTCAAAGGGCAACGGGCGTAACAATCTGACCTTTTTTAGCCCAAACCTTAAAACCCGTGCATCCCTTGAATTGCAGATAGAAGAAGAGCTGCGCAACGCGCTCAATGAAGACAAAGGACTGTTCCTGCATTACCAGCCCATCTTTGACTTAAAGAACGGCCGTGTCGCCAAACTCGAAGCTCTGGTGCGCTGGCAGCATCCCGAACACGGTTTGCTTGGCCCGGACCGCTTTATCAGCATCGCCGAGGCTAACGGGCTGATTGCCGAGCTGGACCATTGGGTGTTGCGCAAAGCCTGTCATGACCTCGCAGCCCTTTCCCGGCAGGGATGGCAGCATCTGGGGATTGCCGTGAATTGCTCGGCGCGCAATCTGGTGCGGGTGGAGCTGGCCGACGAAATCGAAAGCGCTCTGCGCACCTCGGGCATCGCTGCGCATCGACTGGAACTGGAAGTCACCGAAAACGCCCTGATGTGCAACTTGAGCAGCACCTCGCAGTTGTTACGTCAGATCCGGGCACTTGGCGTGTCGCTGTCCATTGACGATTTCGGTACCGGCTATTCATCTTTGGCCTACTTGAAACGTCTACCGCTCAATACCTTGAAAATAGACCGCTCCTTTATCCAGGACATACCGACCTCCAGTCAGGACATGGAGATCGTCCAGGCCATTATCCTCATGGCCCACACCCTGCACTTGCAAGTAGTCACTGAAGGTGTGGAGACCACCCAGCAATTCGAATTCCTGAACCAGTTTGGTTGCGACTTTATCCAGGGCTATCTGCTCAGTCGCCCCGTTCCCTTCGAGGCGCTGCAAGAGATTCTCGAACAGCTCGACAAACGGCCGGTGCCTGCTGCGGATCACACCACGTTTGTACTCACCCGCCAGTAGCGGCACAGCTGCCATCCACGCATAAAAAAACGCCACAGTACCAACTGTGGCGTTTCTCTACGGCAAATTGCCACTACCTGCAGCCGGGTTACTCAGCTACACACTCCGCGCTCGTCAAATCAGTGCAACTAAATGCTCCTGTTTGGTGCGCGCAGTTATTTTTGCGCCCTTTCCTGGACCATCACCCACGGCGAAACCACTACAGCCCAGAGCTGCGGGTCCCGCTCAAGAACGTCTAGCGCCTGTGCCTCCGTCATCCTGCCAAGCACCCCGGACGCCATCCAGGCCGCGACTTTCTCTGCATCATCCTGAGTCACGGCCTGCGCCGCTTCGATCAAGTCCAGCTCTGGTTCAACCCACAGCAAATCACCTTTGGCGAAGAAGGGCTGCAAGGCTTTCCATTCAATAGTTGAGGTCTCGCCAAGCAGCTTGGCATAGAGGGTGCTAGGTTCTTGATTCATGGGTTTCACCGGGGAAAAAAATCGGCGCCATGATAACGCCGCACACCCGGTAGAAAAACCCGGTTTTTCAGGCAAAGGAACGGAGAAAGAGTAGAAGGCAAAGGACCGCCACGTTGATCTGGCAACATTCTGATAACTATCAACAGCCTAATCCGCCGCTATTCTGTCTCTTTCTTACGTTTAAGCGACATTTCCTGTTTATTCCCCCGGCAGCCCGCTATTCAAGCGCTAAACCGGCGCTCTACACTGTACCGGTACAGTTGCAGGGGGGATTGGCCGGGCATTTCGCTAAAAGAAGACCCGGTCCGGCTGCCTTGGCTTCCAGGACTATAAAAATTACAACAGAAGAGTGGAGCACCAATAAAGATGGCTACGAAGCAGATTACTAAACTGTTTGCCGCTATGGTTTTGGCCGGGTTCGCCAGCCATTCATTTGCCGCAGACACCATCAAGATCGGTATCGCCGGCCCTAAAACCGGGCCTCTGACGCAGTACGGCGACATGCAGTTTGCTGGCGCAAAAATGGCCATCGAACAAATCAACGCCAAGGGCGGTGTTGATGGCAAAAAGCTTGAAGCGGTTGACTACGATGACGCCTGCGACCCGAAACAAGCGGTTGCCGTTGCCAACAAAGTCGTCAATGACGGCATCAAATTTGTAGTCGGTCACCTGTGCTCCAGCTCCACTCAGCCAGCTTCGGACATTTACGAAGACGAAGGCATCATCATGATTACCCCGGCCGCCACCGGCCCGGAAATCACCGCTCGCGGTTACAAAATGATCTTCCGCACCATCGGTCTGGACAGCGCCCAAGGCCCTGCTGCCGGTAACTACATCGCGGATCACGTTAAGCCGAAAGTCGTCGCGGTATTGCACGACAAACAGCAATACGGTGAAGGCATCGCCACCGCCGTTAAAAAGACCCTGGAAGACAAAGGCGTCAAGGTCGCTGTCTTTGAAGGCGTCAACGCTGGCGAAAAAGACTACTCCTCGGTTATTGCCAAGCTCAAGCAAGCCAACGTCGACTTCGTTTACTACGGCGGCTACCACCCTGAGCTGGGTCTGATCCTTCGCCAGGCTAAAGAAAAAGGCCTGAACGCCAAGTTCATGGGCCCTGAAGGCGTGGGCAACGAGTCCATCTCGCAAATCGCCCAGGGCGCTTCCGAAGGCCTGCTGGTTACCCTGCCAAAAGCATTCGACGCCGATCCAGCCAACAAAGCTCTGGTTGATGCCTTTGCTGCCAAGAAGCAAGACCCTACCGGCCCGTTCGTGTTCCCGGCTTACGCAGCGGTTGAAGTGATTGCCGGCGGTATCGAGCAAGCCAAAAGCGATGACCCGACCAAAGTCGCTGAAGCGATCCACAAAGGCACCTACAAAACCCCTACCGGCAACCTTAAGTTTGACTCCAAAGGCGACGTGGAAGATTTCAAATTCGTGGTTTACGAATGGCACTTCGGCAAACCTAAAACTGAAGTAAGCCCTCAGTAAGGGTCGGTTCCCGACCTGACAACAAAGCCCACTGCACAAGCGGTGGGTTTTGTTTTACGGGTCTTTGGTTCGTGGAAATGGGGCTGCGCTTTCGTGATCCGAAAGTCTGCCCACCTGAAAATCTTTAAAACCGTCACCAGCGGTTCGCTGGCAGAAGACCTGTGCTCCAAGTGGGTGAAGACCCATATAGCCCGGGCCGGAAAATGACTCCACCAGTGAAATGCGTCTCAGGTTTTTAGGAGCTTTGTAATGCCTGACATCTATCACTTCTTCCAAATGCTGGTTAACGGCCTCAACGTTGGCAGCACTTATGCCCTGATCGCCATCGGCTACACGATGGTTTACGGCATTATTGGAATGATCAACTTCGCCCACGGCGAGGTGTACATGATTGGTTCCTATATTGCGTTTATCGCCATCGCCGGTCTGACCATGATGGGTCTGGACAGCGTGCCACTTCTGCTGACTGCCGCGTTTATTGCCAGCATTGTGGTCACCAGCGCCTACGGCTACAGCATCGAACGGGTTGCCTACCGTCCATTGCGTGGCAGTAATCGCCTGATCCCATTGATTTCCGCCATCGGTATGTCGATCTTCCTGCAAAACACCGTACTACTGGCACAGGACTCAAAAGACAAATCGATCCCTAACCTGATTCCAGGCGGCTTCACCTTTGGCCCTGGAGGCGCTAGTGAAGTTATCGTCTCCTACATGCAAATCGTGGTCTTCGTCGTCACCTTCCTCGCAATGCTAGGCCTGACCCTGTTCATCTCTCGCTCACGCATGGGTCGCGCCTGCCGCGCCTGCGCCGAAGACATGAAAATGGCCAACCTGTTGGGTATCAATACCAACAACGTGATTGCGTTGACCTTCGTGATCGGTGCAGCCCTGGCAGCCGTAGCGGCAGTGTTGATCAGCGTTCAATACGGTGTGATCAACCCTAACGCAGGTTTCCTGGTAGGCCTTAAAGCCTTCACCGCTGCGGTATTGGGCGGTATTGGCAGTATTCCTGGCGCGATGCTCGGTGGCCTGGTACTTGGTGTGGCTGAAGCCTTTGGTGCCGATATCTTCGGCGACCAGTACAAAGACGTAGTGGCTTTTGGCTTGCTGGTGCTGGTGCTGCTGTTCCGTCCGACCGGCATTTTGGGGCGTCCGGAGATTGAAAAAGTATGACTAGGAATCTTAAGTCGGCGCTCTTCAGCGCCCTGTTGGTCTGGGCCGTCGCCTACCCGGTACTCGGTCTGAAACTGACTATCGTCGGGATCAACATCGAAGTTCACAACACCAGCACCTTTACCCTGAGCGTGATCGCGATCTGCTCCTTGCTGATGTTTGTGCGCGTGTTTTTCAACCAGCAACTGACCTCGGCCTGGAAAAGCTCCCCCAGCCTTCCAAAAGTGCCTGCCAAGGCCACCAACTTCCTGACCCTGCCCAGCACCCAGCGCTGGATCATTCTCGGTTTGGTGGTGGTTGCCCTGATCTGGCCGTTCTATGGCTCCCGCGGTGCCGTGGACATTGCCACGCTGATCCTGATCTACGTGATGCTCGGCCTGGGCCTGAACATTGTGGTCGGGCTGGCCGGCCTGCTTGATCTGGGGTATGTCGGGTTCTATGCCGTGGGTGCCTACACCTACGCATTGCTCGCGCATTACTTCGGCCTGAGCTTCTGGATCTGCTTGCCGCTGGCTGGCTTGATGGCAGCAACCTTCGGGTTCTTGCTGGGCTTCCCGGTCCTGCGTTTACGCGGTGACTATCTGGCCATCGTGACCTTGGGCTTCGGCGAAATCATCCGCTTGTTCCTGCGTAACCTGACCGATATCACCGGCGGGCCAAACGGTATCAGCAACATCCCGAAACCAACGCTGTTCGGTCTGAGCTTCGACAGAACCGCTGCCGAAGGCATGCAAACCTTTCACGAGTACTTTGGCATCGCCTACAACTCGATCAACAAGGTCATTTTCCTGTACCTGATCGCGCTGGTGCTGGTGCTACTGGTGTTGTTCGTCATCAACCGCCTGCTGCGCATGCCCATCGGTCGCGCGTGGGAAGCACTGCGTGAAGACGAAATTGCCTGCCGGGCCCTCGGTTTGAATCCGACCGTGATCAAGCTGTCAGCTTTCACTCTGGGCGCTACCTTTGCAGGTTTTGCTGGCAGCTTCTTTGCTGCTCGTCAGGGTCTGGTGACTCCAGAATCGTTCACCTTCCTTGAGTCGGCGATCATTCTGGCCATCGTGGTACTGGGCGGCATGGGCTCGCAGCTGGGTGTCATCCTGGCAGCCGTGGTGATGATCCTGCTTCCGGAAATGATGCGTGAATTCAGCGAATACCGGATGCTGCTGTTCGGAGCACTGATGGTGCTGATGATGATCTGGCGTCCGCAAGGTCTGCTGCCAATGCAACGTCCTCACCTGGAGCTGCGAAAATGAGCCGCGAGTTACTGAAAGTCAGCGGCCTTAGCATGCGCTTTGGCGGCTTGTTGGCGGTGAATGGCGTGGCCCTGACCGTCAAGGAAAAACAGGTTGTGTCGATGATCGGCCCTAACGGCGCCGGCAAGACCACCGTTTTCAACTGCCTGACCGGTTTTTATAAACCGTCTGCGGGCAGCATCCTTCTGGACGGTGAAGCGATTGAAGGCTTGCCGGGCCATGAGATTGCGCGAAAAGGCGTGGTCCGCACCTTCCAGAACGTGCGCCTGTTCAAAGACATGACAGCCGTTGAGAACCTGCTGATTGCCCAGCACCGCCACCTCAACACCAACTTCCTGGCAGGCCTGTTCAAAACCCCGTCATTTCGCAAAAGCGAACGTGAGGCCCTGGACTACGCCGCGTACTGGCTGGACAAGGTCAACCTGACCGAGTTCGCCAACCGCCCGGCGGGGACTCTGGCGTACGGCCAGCAACGACGCCTGGAAATCGCACGCTGCATGATGACGCGCCCGCGCATCCTGATGCTCGACGAACCCGCGGCAGGCCTTAACCCCAAGGAAACCGAAGATCTCAAGGCGCTGATCAGCGTTTTGCGCAATGAGCACAACGCGACCGTGTTGTTGATTGAGCACGACATGAAACTGGTCATGAGCATTTCGGACCATATCGTGGTGATCAACCAGGGCACGCCTTTGGCTGACGGGACGCCGGAACAGATCCGCGACAACCCTGAAGTGATCAAAGCCTATTTGGGGGAAGCGTAAAATGCTGCAATTCGAAAACGTTTCGACCTTTTACGGCAAGATCCAGGCCCTGCACAGCGTCAACGTTGAAGTACGTCAGGGCGAGATCGTCACCCTGATCGGCGCCAACGGGGCTGGCAAATCAACCCTGATGATGACCTTGTGCGGCTCGCCGCAAGCCCACAGCGGCAGTATTCGTTATCTGGGTGAGGAACTGGTGGGGCTGAGCTCGGCGCAGATCATGCGCAAAAGCATCGCCGTTGTGCCTGAGGGGCGCCGGGTGTTTGCTCGTCTGACTGTGGAAGAGAACCTCGCCATGGGCGGATTCTTTACCGAGAAGCAGGAATACGAAGAGCAAATGGACAAGGTTCTGCACTTGTTCCCGCGCCTGAAAGAACGTTTCACACAACGGGGCGGCACCATGTCCGGTGGTGAGCAGCAAATGCTCGCCATTGGCCGCGCATTGATGAGCAAGCCCAAGCTGTTGTTGCTGGATGAACCATCACTGGGTTTGGCACCGATCATCATTCAGCAGATTTTCGACATCATCGAACAACTGCGAGATGAAGGCGTAACGGTGTTTCTGGTGGAGCAAAACGCAAACCAGGCGCTAAAAATCGCTGACCGCGCCTACGTGCTGGAAAACGGCCGGGTGGTCATGCAAGGCACTGGCGAGCAATTGCTCAGCGATCCAAAAGTGCGTGACGCGTACTTGGGCGGCTAAACCTGCCTGCGACACAAAACGGCCCTTCGGGGCCGTTTTTTATAGTCCCCTACTGAGTTTTCTGCAGCTGGCGAAGGAACGTTGCTGCGTCCGGCGACGCAGTCGTCGTAAACATGAGTTCCAGGGTCGACTGGCACACCGCAATGTTTGATTTTGCGACGGCTACGCCGGAGTGCCGCATCACGCCGAACGTAGCCTCGTTCTACTCGTCAACTGCTACGAAGCGGGACAGCCAAACCCTGTAGATACTCTGTTGCCAACCGGCCTGTTTAGAGAAATGTGCTTCGCTAAACAGGTCGGCCTGTAGGCCGCCTCGGCGGGCCGTTGATCTTGTTTTTGCACTGGTTTTTGATCTGCCTGCCCTTCGGGAGGCCGAGCGCAGGTTCTGCGTAGTGGGTCGACCGGCATGGATGCCGGGAGAGCCGTGTTGGGCCATGGATGGCCCGTCACGGCATGCCCACGGAGCGGGACCGGAGTGAGGGACACCTGAGCGCAGCGAGGGCCGTACGCTGGGGCAAGGCCTTTTGGGTACTTTTGTGGCTGTTTGACAAAAGTGCCTCGCTGTAAAAGCGAAACCATCATTTCAGTTAACCGCGAATGCCGGATATGTACCCCGTGTGCCAGTTGTTTTGCGATGCGCCCGCAGCGATGCCGAGTACATATCCATTCGATGTGTCACGACTTTCTACGGGTTCCGCCCTTACGGCGGGTCACTTTTTCCAAACGCCGAAAAAGTAACCAAAAAGGCTTGCCCTACCATTCGGCCGCCTCGCCCAGGCTCGGTGGTTCCCTCACTCCGTCACTGTCATGGGGGCACGCCGCGACGGGCCATCCATGGCCCATCGCGGCTGGCGCGGCGTCCTGCCGCGCCACCCCCATAACAGCACCAGCGTTCGGCCTTCTGTGATGGGCATTCGCGTCGTCTGGACATTCGTGTGGCTCCAGCAAAAGCAAAATGCATCGCAGACGTCACAGACCCCTACGAAAAACGGTTTAGCGCCAACATACAAGCCGCTGTCGAATCAGCGGCTGCATAAAATATTTTAAATTGGCTGTAACAACCTTCGATCTCGCTTCTCTAGTTTGGTAAGCCGGCAGCAATCGCTACCGGGATCTGGAGAATCACCATGAACAACAAAACTACCCGCACCCTGTCCGCCGCTGCACTGGCGCTTGCTCTGGGTTCCGCCCTGAGTATCGCCGCCCTGCCCGCTCAGGCTGCTGGCGATATGGAGAAGTGCTTCGGGGTTGCCATGAAAGGCCATAACGATTGCGCCGCAGGGGCAGGCACTACCTGTGCAGGAACCGCCAAGGTAGATAATCAGGCCGATGCCTGGAAACTCGTACCAAAAGGCACCTGCGAAAAAACCTCCAGCAGCACATCGCCTACCGGCTTTGGCCAAATGGCTGCCTACAAAGCCAAATCCTGATTCGTACACTGAGTGCTGATGATGCATAGCCCGCTTGCTTCGCTCATCGCGCCTCGTGCGCCGCAGCTCCCGCCGCGTGCGGGGCTGGGGCTCAAGGCCGAACATTTCCAGGATGTACTCGCCACCCGGCCTGACGTCGGGTTCTTTGAAGTACACGCCGAAAACTACATGGTCGCCGGAGGCCCGTTCCACCACTACCTGAGCCTGATTTGCGAACAGTATCCCCTGTCGATACACGGCGTCGGTATGTCGATCGGGGGCCAAAGCCCGCTCAATCCCGAGCATTTGCAACGCGTAAGCACATTGCTCGACCGCTACCGGCCCCTGATGTTTTCCGAACATCTGGCATGGTCTTCCCACGGGCCGTATTTTTTGAATGACCTGCTGCCTTTACGTTATGACACCGCCACGTTGACACGGGTATGCGCGCACATTGATCAGGTCCAGAATCTGTTGCAGCGCCAAATCCTGCTGGAAAATCCCGCAACCTATATTGAGTTCGACGAGGCCCATTTCGACGAGGCCGACTTCATCCGCGAAGTCATCACCCGCAGTGGTTGTGGCCTCTTGCTGGACGTTAACAACCTGTACGTGTCCTGCATCAACCACGCCCGTGATCCCCTTGCCTACCTCGATGCTTTGCCGCTACGGGCTGTTGGCGAGATTCACCTGGCAGGTTTTGCCGAAGAGATCGATAGCCTTGGCGAGCGCCTGCTTATCGACAATCACGGATCACCCGTCGATCAAGCCGTGTGGACGCTGTACCAACGAACACTGGAACGAACTGGCCCAATGGCCACCCTGATCGAGCGCGACAACCATCTGCCTGCACTCGCCGAACTGGTCAAGGAAGCACGACTTACCGAGCGGTATCTGAGCAGCTCACAGGTGCAACCATGAATATGCAAGATGCTTTCAGCGCAGCGTTGCTCGATCCTGATACGCCTTACCCGCAAGGTATTTCCTGCCATAACGGCGACATTGAGCGTCGTTTTGCGGTTTATCGCAACAATGTCCACAGCGGCCTGATCAACGCACTGGCCACGAGCTACCCGGTCGTTTGGCAGCTGGTTGGCGACGTTTTTTTTCAGGCCATGGCGCGGGCATTTATTCAAGAGTTCCCGCCAAAAAGCCCTGTAATGAGCACCTATGGCGTCCAGTTCGCAGATTTTGTCGAGGGTTTCGCATCCGCCAGCAGCGTGCCTTACTTGGCGGATGTCGCACGCCTGGAGCTTTTGTGCGTCCAGGCCTTTCACGCCGCAGACGCCTGCGCGGTGGACCCGCACTTATTGATCCACGCGCTCAACAATCCCGACAGCCTGGGCCAGTTGTGCCTGCAACTGCATCCTGGCGTCGCAAGCCTGCACTCGACCTACGCCATAGCCGCTCTATGGACCGCACATCAACACCAGGGCCAAATCCATGGCCTTGACCCGTACCAGCTACAAAGCGCCGTGGTGCTACGCAACGGATTACGGGTGGAAGTGTTCGCAGTTGGCTGCGGGTGTGCAGCGTTCGTGGACGGGCTCAAGGAAGGCCGGGCCCTGGAGCTGGCCGCTTGCCAGGCCCTGGAAGCCGACCCTGATTTTGATCTGGGCCAGGCTCTGGCGCTGCTGATCAGCCATGACGCCATCACCGGCCTAAACCCCACCGCTGAGGTATCGCCATGAACCCCAATGCAACGCCCACATGCCAGATACGCCGTTTAATCGGACTGATGCAACGCATCCCCCACACGCTGATAGCCTTTGTCGCTCGGTTTTCTATCGCCGCGGTGTTCTGGAAGTCCGGCCAGACTAAAGTCGAGGGCCTGGCTATAGATCTGGTAAATGGCACCTTTCAACTCGGTATGCCACGCTTGGCCGACTCAGCGGTGTACTTGTTCAGCACGGAATACAAAGTCCCGCTGCTGCCCCCAGAAATAGCCGCGTACGCAGCAACTTTCAGTGAACACTTCTTCCCGCTGCTGATCCTGCTAGGGCTTGCCACACGTTTTTCAGCGCTGGCACTGCTGGGGATGACGCTGACCATTCAGTTATTCGTGTACCCGGACGCCTACCCCACTCACGGTACATGGATCGCGATTCTGTTGTACCTAATGGCCAAAGGCCCGGGAGCGTTGTCGATTGATCATCTGATCGCCAGACATTTTCGTTAAAGCAAATCAATTGCCTCACCACTGCGCTGGAACCAGCCCACAAGGTAATCCGCCAAAACCTGCGTCCGCTTGGGTAAACCGCCCTGATACGGATGAACCAGATACATGGGGTTACTGCGGGTTTGATAGTCACGCAACAAAGCGCGCAATCGTCCATCGGCCAGTTCTGCATTGAGCATGTACGACGGCAAACGTGCGATACCTGCACCGATCACCGCGGCTTTTTTCAGCAGACTGTAATGATTGCTGGCAAATGGCCCCGAGACCCGAACACGGTGCAGTTCATGCTGTAGGTGGTACTGCCACTCTTCACGACCGCTGTAGTGACTGTTCAACAGGCAGCTATGCTCGACCAGTTGCTGCGGCGTGGCTGGTTCGCCGTGTTGCTCAAGGTAGCCCGGGCTGGCGCAGGTGATCTCGTGCCAGTTGAGTACAAGCTTTGCGACCAGCCGCTCGTTGCTGGCGACCTGCGAGCGGATCGCCAGGTCAAACCCCTCCCGCGCCATATCTCGATAACTGTTGTTGAGCTCCAGTTCGATCTGCACCTGGGGGTATTCGCGGGAGAATTCCAGCAGCAGTGAATCAAAAAAGGTTTCGCCCAAGGATACGGGCACGGTCATACGCACCGGGCCCGCCATATCGTCCTTGAGGCGGGCCAATGCCTGACGCGCCCGCTCCACTTGCACGACCAGTGCCTGGGCTTGGGGCAGTAACGCAGCACCTGCAGCCGTCAGACTCAAACGCCGGGTGGTGCGGTGCAGTAACACCACCGAAAACTGTGCCTCCAGCTGGCTGATGCGCTTGGACAGTTGCCCCTTGCTGCAGCCCAATTGCTGGGCGGCCAAGGTAAAACTGCCCGCGTCGATCAACACCGCGAATGCCGCTAAGTCATCCATTTCGCTCATGGATTGTTTCCATATGAAAACCAAAGGTTGCCAATTAGTGCGCTTATCCCGCTAAAAAACCAGCACTAGACTAAGCACTCACCTCATCCATGAAGGAACACAGTATGAAAATCCTGTTGATCGGCGCTAACGGCACCATCGGTTCAGCCATTGATCGCGAGCTGTCATCGCGCCACGAGATCGTACGTATTGGCCGCAAAAGTGGCGATTTTCAGGTCGATATCAGCGACAGCACCTCGATTCGCAAGCTGTTCGAACAGACCGGACGCTTCGACGCGCTGGTCTGTGCCGCTGGCAACGTTAAGTTCGCCGCACTGGAAGACATGAGCGAAAGCGACTTCGCCCTGGGCCTGCAGGACAAGTTGATGGGGCAAGTCAACCTGCTGCTGATTGGTCGCGAGTTTGCCAACGATGGCGCCTCGTTCACCTTCACCAGCGGTGTCATCAATCGCGAGCCGATTCGCACGGGCAGTTCGGCGGCACTGGTCAACGCAGCACTCGACGGCTTTGTAAAAGCAGCGGCCATTGAGCTGTCGCGCGGGCTGCGGGTCAACTCGGTGAGCCCTACGGTACTGGAAGAGGCGATGGGCAAGTACGCGCCGTACTTCCGTGGTTTCAAACCTGTAGCAGGCGCGGATGTGGCATTGGCCTACGCAAAAAGTGTCGAAGGCCTGCAAACCGGGCAAACCTACATAGTGGGTTGAGCCGAGCTCTGTAGTCGCTGCCGCAGGCTGCGAAGGGTTGCGAAGCAAGCCGTTTTCTTGAAGAACCCACAGCTCCAATCGCAGCCTGCGGCAGCGACTACAGAAGGTGAACCTCTTGTGATGCACCGCCAGCCTGAGTAACGTGGCGGCTCTAGTCAGGAGTCCCAATGATGCGTGCTGTTCGTCCCTTGGTTTTGTTTGCCCTGCTGCCCCTGTTTGCGGGCTGCCAACTGCTCAACAGCAAGCCAGCTGACACCACCGCTGGCCTGACCCGCCTGCAAGGTGAGCTGGTTTCATCCGGTGATCATCTGGTGTTCCAACCGTGCGTCGGCCAGCAGCGCTATGAGGTGCGCGACAGCGCCGACACCACTCTGGTGCAGGACGCTTCTTATATGCCCAATAAACCGGGCAAGTTGTTCGCCGATATTCGCGGCAGTTTTGTCGCCAGCAAAACCCCCGGTGCGGACGGTGAAGTCCAGGTGCAACAGCTCTATCGTCTTGAACGCAGCAGCAGCGCCTGCCAGGACCCAAACTTCAAGCAACTGACCGTACACGCCAACGGCAATGGCCCGGCATGGGAGGTACAAGCCGGGGGCAAGGGCATGGTACTTAAACGCGAAGGCCAGCCAGATCTGGCTCTGCCTTATGTTGAAGAACAGATCGGTGATGGCCGTTTTTCCCTGTCCACTGAAGCCAACAATCAACGCATAGAGCTATGGGTTGCCCCACAGCGTTGCACCGACAGTGTTGACGGCAGCGTGCAACACCTGGGCGCCGAGCTGCGTATCAACGGCCAGGTCCAGCGCGGCTGCGGCTATTTTGGTGGCGCACGCAACGACTAACCGACAACTGTTGCCGCATATTGCCCCGAAGCAGCTTACAATTGGCGGTTCTGCCAGGGTTTACCTGGCCCCCCGATACTGGACACTGTCATGTTACGAATTACCGAACTCAAGCTGCCGATCGATCATCCCGAAGAAGACCTGCGCCCTGCCATCCTGCAGCGCCTGGGCATCGAAAGTGATGACCTGCTCGATTTCACCTTGTTCAAGCGCAGCTACGATGCGCGTAAAAAATCGTCCGAATTGTGCTTTATCTACACCATCGACCTGAGCGTGCGCGATGAAGCGCCGCTGCTGGTCAAGTTCGCGGACGACCGTAACGTCAATCCAGCACCAGACGTCAGCTACAAAGTCGTCGGCCAGGCCCCACAAGATTTAAGCCAGCGCCCGATTGTGGTGGGCTTTGGTCCGTGCGGTATTTTCGCCGGCCTGCTGCTGGCACAAATGGGCTTCAAGCCGATCATTCTTGAGCGCGGCACCGAAGTTCGCCAGCGCACCAAGGACACCTGGGGTCTGTGGCGTAAAAACGTACTCAACCCCGAGTCCAACGTACAGTTTGGCGAAGGCGGCGCAGGCACGTTCTCGGACGGCAAGCTTTACAGCCAGATCAAGGATCCCAAGCACCACGGCCGTAAAGTGCTGCACGAGTTTGTCAAAGCCGGTGCGCCGGACGAAATCCTCTACGTCAGCAAGCCGCATATCGGTACGTTCCGTCTGACCGGCGTGGTCGAAAACATGCGCCAGCAGATCATCGCGCTGGGCGGCGAAGTGCGTTTTCAAGAGCGCGTGACTGACGTGCTGATCGACGATGGTCAATTGACCGGCGTGGTACTGGCCAACGGCGAGCAACTAAACTCGCGCCACGTGATCCTGGCCCTGGGCCACAGCGCCCGTGACACGTTCCGTATGCTCCACGGTCGCGGCGTCTACATGGAAGCCAAACCGTTCTCGGTAGGTTTCCGGATCGAACACCCGCAATCGTTGATCGACAGTGCGCGGCTGGGCAAGTACGCCGGCCACCCTAAACTGGGCGCCGCCGATTACAAACTGGTGCACCACGCCAAAAACGGCCGTTCGGTCTACAGCTTCTGCATGTGCCCGGGCGGCACCGTGGTTGCCGCGACCAGCGAACCAGGGCGTGTCGTGACCAACGGCATGAGCCAGTACTCGCGAAACGAACGCAATGCCAACTCGGGCATCGTGGTCGGCATCACCCCTGAAGACTACCCGGGTGGGCCATTGGCCGGTATCGAGCTGCAAGAGCGCCTGGAAGCCCACGCCTACGTGTTGGGTGGCAGCAATTACGAGGCACCGGCGCAGCTGGTTGGCGACTTTATTGCGGGCAAACCGTCCACCGAACTGGGCAGCGTTGAACCGTCCTACAAGCCGGGCGTGTCCCTGGGTGATTTGGCGCTGGCCTTGCCGGACTACGCCATTGAAGCCATCCGTGAAGCCTTGCCGGCATTCGAGAAGCAGATCAAAGGCTTCTCGATGCATGACGCGATCCTGACCGGTATCGAAACCCGCACCTCGTCGCCTCTGCGCATGACCCGTGATGCGTCGATGCAGAGCCTCAACGTCAAGGGCTTGTTCCCGGCTGGCGAAGGCGCAGGTTACGCTGGCGGTATCCTGTCGGCCGGTGTTGACGGGATTCGGATTGCCGAAGCCGTTGCCCGCGACATTCTGGGTATCGACGCGTAAATCCGTGACGGCTGGCGCCCACAGGGATCGACCTGTGGGCGCCAGCTTGCTGGCGCTTTAAATCCCCTCCCGCAACACCCCTTCGGGCAATGCCACGCCCTGCTCCACGCAGGCCTTGACCGCTGCAATCAAGCCCTCCAGCTCATACCCCTGAGCCTTGAGCCACTGCGCATCGTAGTAGGTCGTGGCATACCGCTCTCCGCCATCACACAAAATCGCCACGATCGAACCCGACTCGCCATTGGCAACCATGTGTTGCGCCGCAATCAATGCGCCGATCAGGTTAGTCCCGCTGGACCCACCGACCCGCCGCCCCATGCTCTGCGCCAGGTAATGCATGGCCGCCAGCGACAGGGCGTCCGGTACCTTGACCATTGCGTCGATCACCTTCGGCAAAAATGAGGCCTCTACCCGGGGCCTGCCGATACCTTCAATGCGCGAGCCGCAGTCCAGTCGCAAACTGGCGTCACCACTCAGGTAAAAATCAAAGAACACCGATTGCTCGGCATCTGCACACAGCACACGGGTGTTGTGCTGGCGATAGCGAACATAACGCCCCAAAGTTGCGGTTGTACCGCCCGTGCCAGGACTTGAAATCAGCCAGCTCGGTTCCGGGTGACGCTCAAAACGCAATTGCTGGAAGATCGACTCGGCGATGTTGTTGTTCGCCCGCCAGTCCGTAGCCCGTTCGGCATAGGTGAACTGGTCCATGAAATGGCCACCGGTTTCACGGGCCAGGCGCTCGGATTCGGCGTGGATCTGGGTGGGGTCTTGGACCAAATGACTTTGGCCGCCATAAAAGGCTATTTGCTCGATCTTGGCGGGTGAAGTGCTGGCAGGCATTACGGCAATAAAAGGTAGACCCAGCAATCGGGCGAAATAGGCTTCGGACACAGCCGTCGAACCGCTGGACGCTTCGATCACCGGTGAGCCGGACTTTAGCCAGCCATTGCACAAGGCATACAAAAACAGCGAACGCGCCAGACGATGCTTGAGGCTCCCCGTGGGATGACTTGATTCGTCCTTGAAGTACAACTCGACACCCGGCAACCCCGGCAGCGACACCGGAATCAGATGGGTGTCAGCGCAGCGCTGAAAGTCTGCCTCAATCGTGCGAATGGCTTCGCGGGCCCACTGGCGGTCTTGGTTCATGGGGGGGTGGCTCTTGGTAGCAAGAAGGGAAAGCACAGCATGGCGTGCGGTCTATAACACCTAATCCTAAGCCATTTTGCAAAGCCACCACAGGCACAGAACAGACTCAATTTGACACACAACTGCTAGGCTCTTTGGCGATGAGAGATCAAACCGCTGCTTATAACAAAAAAGAATATAGTTTTTGTTTTAACCCCTAACCCCACAGGTTAGGGTGTCGCACCTTTTACTTAATCGATGGAGAGCGACCTTGCCTCTGCGTAGCACTTTCACTCGTTTCTTTCAGTTGGAAGCTGCCAGCGGTCTGCTGTTGATTGCCGCGGCCGCTCTGGCTTTGATCATCAATAACTCACCGCTTTCCCATTACTACACGGCCTTTCTGGACGTGCCGGTAGCGGTACAAATCGGCGCCCTGCAAATTGCCAAGCCTTCACTACTGTGGATCAACGATGGCCTGATGGCCCTGTTCTTCCTGTTGATCGGCCTTGAGGTCAAGCGCGAACTGCTCGAAGGCCAGCTGTCCAAGCCCTCGCAAGTGGTGCTGCCCGGTGCCGCCGCCATCGGCGGGATGGTCGTGCCGGCGCTGATTTACTGGTACATCAACAAGGACTACCCCGACGCGCTCGACGGCTGGGCGATCCCCATGGCCACTGACATTGCCTTCGCCCTCGGCGTGCTGGCGTTGCTTGGCAAGCGTGTTCCCGTGTCTCTCAAGCTGTTCCTGATGACCCTGGCGATCATCGATGACCTGGGGGCGATCATTGTGATCGCGGTGTTCTACTCCAGCGAACTGTCCGGCGTATCGCTGATGCTGGCGGCCGCGTGCCTGGTCGTCCTGATTGCGATGAACCGCATGGGGGTGATCAAGGTTGCGCCTTACATGATCATCGGCCTGATCCTCTGGGTGTGCGTACTCAAAAGCGGTGTGCATGCCACGTTGGCGGGCGTAACGCTGGCGTTCTGTATCCCGCTGCGGACCAAAAACTCCGAACCGTCGCCCTTGATGACCATCGAGCATGCGCTGCATCCGTGGGTGGCTTACGCGATCCTGCCATTGTTTGCATTTGCCAATGCGGGCGTATCGCTGGCGGGTGTCAGCATGCACAGTTTTGTCAGCCACGTGCCAATGGGCATTGCTGCGGGCTTGCTGATCGGTAAAACCGTGGGAGTCTTCGGCTTGACCTGGATCGCCATCAAGACCGGCATGGCCGCACTGCCGGCAGGCGCAAACTGGGGCCAGGTGTTTGGCGTCGCCATTCTGTGCGGCATCGGCTTCACCATGAGCCTGTTCGTGGGTTCACTGGCGTTCGTGGCAGGCAGCAGCGAATACGTGGGCATGGACCGCATGGGTATCCTGACCGGCTCTATCCTGGCTGCGCTGATCGGCTATGCCGTCACACTGTTCTTTAGCCGTAAACAACCTATGGCGTGACCCTGCCTTAATGCGGGAGCGGGCTGGCTCATGACAAGGGCAACGCAGGTCATCTGCGTTGCCCTTGTCATGTGTGAACCGCCAGAGAGGGAAGCGTGGAAGACAAATTTCAAATTGTGCAGTACGCGGGCATCACCGTCATGTTCCCGGCAGCGTTGGTCATTGCTGCCTGGCTATGGGTGGGCGCGTCTAAGAGAATCGCTTTTGTATGGGTGGCCGTGCTGGTGTCTGCCTACCTCGTCGTGGGCGCGAGCAAAATCCTGTTCAAGGGCTGGGGCATTGGCCTTCACGACCTGGGCATTGCGGTCTTCAGCGGACACGCCATGAATGCCTGCCTGGTCTTCACCGTGATGCTGAATCTGCTGTGCCAGCAGCTCGATCATCGCTTGCGCTGGCCAGTGTTGGGAGCAGGGTTAGTGGCCACCTGGTGGTTCGCTATCCACTATGTCGCCCATACCATTCACCCATTGCCGGAAGCTATCGCAGGCGCCCTGATAGGCTCGGTTGCCGCCTGTGTGTTTCTGTTCAGCCTGAAGAAAAACACCCTGGGCAAAATACCTCGGCCTGCGCTGGTGATGGGCCTGGCAGTGGTGCTGGTGTTCAACTCGATGCCCAAGTACACGGCAGAGCGCTTGCTGGATCACATAGCCATAACGCTGTCAGGCGCCGACCAGGCGTTCAGGCACTCGTCCTGAGCAGTATTGGCCGACATAAAAAAACCCCGCCCAGTTCGCACTGGTCGGGGTTTTGTTTTAGCGCTATTGCCAGATTTACTGGGTAACGCGGCTGGTGCCATCAACCGTCATGATGCGCACGCGCTCGCCGGTGCGGAACACCTGGTTCGGCTCAACCTGCTGCACGTAGGCACGGGTGCTGCCGTCGTCTTCACGTACGGTGATTTCTACACCCTGAGTTTTGGTCAGGCCCGATTCGGCCGCAGAACCCAGCAGGCCACCGGCTACTGCGCCGATGACGGCTGTCACGATGCTGCCACGGCCACCGCCGATGGCGCTACCGCCGACACCACCCACGATAGCGCCGGTCGCAGCGCCGATCGGAGTCTTGGTGCCCTCGATTTGTACAGGGCGCAAGGCAACGATGGTGCCCATACGAACGGTCTGTACGCGTCGAGCTTCGTCACGCGAGTAGCTATCGCCGGTCAGGTTGGAGGTGCAGCCGCCCAACAGGACAGTCATGGTAGAAAAAGCGGCAACCAACAGAACAGACTTACGCATAGGATCAACTCCAAAAGATCAGGGATTCATTAAACTCCGCTGCCGGTGACCTGTCACGGTACAGCGCGGATAAAAAGGCTTTATTCAGCGTCTGTACAGTAAAAACAGAACTGCTTTGCCATTTAAAACTTCAGCAAAGAGTAGCGCGAAATAATCTTTTTGCACTGCGCGCCACCCTCGCATGGAACCTCTTCAAGGCGCCAGGCGCTCTCGAGTCCACTCCCCCCCTTCACGCCGATAGTTCAGGCGATCGTGCAGACGGCTTGGCCGCCCCTGCCAAAACTCAATGCGCTGGGGCAATAACCGGTAGCCGCCCCAGTGCTCGGGGCAATGGGGCTGAGTGTCGCTGAAGCGCGCTTCGGTAGCCTTGAGCAACCCTAGCAATTCGTCACGATCAGCGATCACCTGGCTTTGCGGAGAGGCCCAGGCACCGATCCGGCTGCCTAAAGGACGAACCTGATAATAGGCATCGGACTCTTGCGGCGTGACCTTGACCACTTGCCCTTCGATGCGCACCTGACGTTCCAGGGTTGGCCAGAAAAAAGTCATGGCCGCGAACGGGCGCTCGGTCAGTTGCTGGCCTTTGGCGCTGGTGTAATTGGTGAAAAAGGTAAAACCCTGTTCATCCAGACCTTTGAGCAAAAGCACGCGACAGTGCGGACGCCCCTCGGCATCGACCGTAGCCAGGGTCATGGCGTTCGCCTCCACCGGTGGCTGTTCGGTCTTGACCGCGTCGTTGAACCACTGATGAAACAGCGCGAAAGGCTCGGCCGGGGCTTGAGCCTCGGTCAGCCCGTCACGGGTGTAATCACGTCGCATATCTGCCAATGCTTGAGTCATGCCGCAATCCTTCCCTGAATCAATCAGTTCTTGGTCTGATCGTTGGCGGCAACTTTCTTGTCAGCAGCAGCTTTGGCTTTAGCCACGACGGGCTTCTTTGCAGGCGCAGGCTTCGCTGCTTTTTTGGCCGGGGCTGCCTTTTTGGCGACAACGCCTTTCTTGGCCGGGGCCGCTGCATTCTTCTTAGCGACAGAAGGTGGAACTGCAGGCTGCACAGCCACCAGTTCAGCTGGCGACAACGCCGGCTGGCTGTACTTGCTGACCAACGCAACCATGGTGGCTTGCGGAGTCATCAGGATTTCTACACGACGGTTCAACGCACGACCTTCGTTGCTGTCGTTGGCTGCGCGAGGCATCACAGAACCCATGCCACGCAAGGTGAGGCGGTTACCTTGCAAACCGCTCATGCGGAAGATCGCGGCTACCGACTTGGCGCGATCCAGGCTCAGGCGAGTATTGGCAGCCATGGCGCCTGTAGAGTCGGCATGACCCAGCACCAGCACGGCAGTTTTTGGATCGCCTTCAACGACTTTGGCCACGCGGGTGAACGGACCAAGCATCGACGGCATCAGCAAGTCAGGACGGGTTGCCTTGAACGAACTGTCAGCCGAAGCCACGATGATCAGCAGGTTTTCGCGACGTTCCAGTTTCAGGTTGGTGTCCTTGATGGCCACACGCAGGCGCGGTTCGTACTCATCCAGCCAGGCTTGAGTGATTTTCGGGTCTGGCATCGGAATCACGCCAACTGGAGAAGTTTTAGAGGCTTTGTCATCGCCACCAAAAGGCCACCACCAATTCTTGGTAGAGGTTGCCGCGCCAGCGGGAGCAACTACGGCGGCAACTTTTTCTTTTTCTACCGGGGCATCTTTCTTGGCTGAGTCAGAACCGAATGGCCACCAGCTGGAGCCACTTTCTTTGGCAACTACCGGGGCTGGAGCTGGGGTTTTGGCAGCCGGTGCCGGCGCTTTGGCATCTGACGCTGCAGTCTTGGCCACGGGCGGCGTTACTTTGGCATCTACCGGTTTGGCCGCGGCACTGGCGTTTTTATCAGCAGGAGTCGACGCCTGATCGGACGAGCCCAACTGCCACCATTTGTGGCCGCCTTCAGCGTCATTATGTGGAGTTTGTGCGCAACCAGTAATGGCCAGGCAGAGAGCCAAAGCGAGGGTCTTATTAGATGACATTGAATATCCACACAATGAATTAAGAATAAATAGGCACTAAGCCTACATAAAAAAACGTTGCACACATAAAAGCTACAGGGTTCCGACCTACGGCTTACAAATACCCTGTTAGATACACGTTGCCAGGACTTTGACCAACTTTTGAGCCCTTGGGTCCATCAATACATACGGCCCCAGTGTGTTAGTCACAAAACCAAAGGCCACTTCACACTCTGGGTCGGCAAAGCCAATCGACCCGCCAGCACCTGGATGGCCAAAGGCTTTGGGGCCTAAACCGAAGGTCGCGTTAGGCACGGTCGGCTGATCCAGCATACAACCCAGCCCGAGACGGGTCTGCGTGCGCAAGGTTTTATCCTCACCCAGACTGTGCTCGCGGGTCAGCTGTTCAAACATTTCGGCTTCAAGCAGGCTGCCATCGAGCAAACCGCTGTAGAACCCCGCCAGGCTACGGGCATTACCGTGCCCATTGGCCGCTGGCTGTTCCATCCGACGCCATTCCGGCTTGTTGGTGCTGGTCATGATCGACGGCGGATTGGTGAATGCACGCGTGCTCATGGATGTCGGCTCGTTCATCATCGCCTTCAACAGACGCTGCGCTGCCGCATCCCCCATCGCGCCCTTGCTGCGAGCGATATGGGCCACCCGGTAAAACTCTTCATCGGCCAGCCCGACATGAAAGTCCAGCCCAAGCGGCCTGGCCGTACGCGCCATGATGGACTGGCCCGCACTGCGACCGTCGGCGCGGCGAATCAATTCGCCAACCAGCCAGCCATAGGTGATCGCCGCATAGCCATGGCCTTCGCCTGGCGTCCACCAGGGTGCTTCAGCGGCCAGCGCATCGACCATGGTTTGCCATTCGTACAAGGCGGTTGGCGGCATCAACTCACGCAACGCCGGCAAACCGGCACGATGGCTCAGCAACTGGCGCAACGTGATGGACTCTTTGCCCGCTGCTGCAAACTCAGGCCAGTAACGGGCAACAGGAACATCGAGTTCCAACTTGCCCTCTTCCACCAGTTGCAGGGCGGTGACCGCCGTAAAGGTTTTGGTGCAAGAAAACAGGTTAGCAATGGTGTCTGTGTGCCACGGTTGCTCTGCGTCCTTGTCAGCCGTACCGGCCCACACGTCGAGTACCGTTTCGCCACCAATCTGGATGCACAGTGCCGCACCGCGCTCTTGCGGATCATTGAAAAGATCAGCAAACGCCTCGCGTACTGCTTCGAACTTAAGGTCGTGAAAACCCTGAATCTGCACCCGTACCTCCTGGATCAGCATGGCTCTACAAGGCGTGCATTGTTCCAGCACCAGTAAGATTTTGAAACAGAGCAAGGCGCTCTGAGCGCACAATTTTTGTGCGCTGATGAGGCGGTGCGCAAAGTATCAGCACTGGAGTCGTTTTTTTGTGAAAACAGAGCCACATACATTTGCCTGAAACCTGCGAGAGCTGGCAAGCCAGCTCCCCACGCAAACATGCAATCAGGTTGAAAATCAGTGGCCTTTACCCGAGTGACCGCCCGCATGACCTGCGCCCGAGTGCCCGCCGCTGCCGTCATCACTTGCATGCACAGGCGCTTTGGCTGCTTTTTCTTCTTCAGCCCGGGCTTTGGCAGCCTCTTGACCCAACTGGTCGAGGGCCTGCAGGTTTGACTTGCGTACGCTGTCGACAAAACCGGTAAACGGCAAGTCAGTGATGCCAATCATGCCGAAGTGGCCGTTTTCACCATCCAGCAGGCGACCGGTTACAGGCTGGTCCAGGTACTGGAACCAATGCACCCCGACAATCGAGGGCTCCGCCACGGCCTGCTTGAGGAATTTGCTGTAAGCCGGGCCACGGGCTTCCTCGTTGGCCACTTCGGTTACACCGCCCCAGAACGGGCCACGGTCACGGGAGCCAAAGTTGAACTCGGTAATCATCACCGGCTTGTCCAGTTCCCGCAGTTTGGCAAAGTCGTAACCGTCCTGCGGTTGCAGGGTGTAGAGGTTGAAACTCAACACATCGCAGTACTTGGCGCAGGAGGCCACGGCCTCAGGCGTACTGACGGCGAAGCGCCCGCCCAGCAACAAGTGATTGGGGGCATGCCATTTAAGCGAGTCCGCAATAGTCTTGAAGTAGGTGTCGGCGAAGACCTTCTGGAAGTACTGGTAATCAGCTTCGATTTCCGGGTGCTCGGCGTTGGGCAAAGGCGCCTCGAAGCCCGGGTCTTCCATTAATTCCCACGCTGGAATGTCGATACCCCAGGCCTTGGACAGGCCCTGCTGATTGCGGTATTTGTCCCGCAACTGCTTGAGGAATGCGCGTTTGGCCGGTACGTCGGTGGTCATGCGCAGCGTGCCGAGGGCCAATGCATAACGGGATTTCGGATCATCACCCGGGCCTGCCCACGCCAGTTCGTTGTCGGCGAAGTAGCCGATCAACCACGGGTCGTCACGGTGGTCACGGGCAGCAATGGCCACGGCGCGCTCGGTGGCCATGGCAAAACGCGGGTCAAACGGGTCGGGCATGCCGCCCCACCAGTCGGTGCCAGTGCTGATACTGGTGTAGTCGCCGACAATCGACAGCGGCAAGGTGTAAGGCACGCGATCGTTGAGGCCCAGCTCGGGGTCACTCCAGTTGCCGATGGTGTTGAAGCCCCAGGCTTGGAGTCGATCAAGAGTATGGGTTTGCCAGCGCTTGGCATCGAAGGTTTGCGGCGCACACGGGATGACAGGATCGCTGCCCGGTTCTGTTTTTTCCACTGCGCACGGCTGGGCGTAGAGGCGCTGCAGGTTGGCGCCATAGAAGTTGTACCAGCGGCCAGCATTGAAACCCCGGCCCTGCGTAGACGCATTGCCGCTGTTGTTGTCCCCAACACCGTAATAGTTGGCCAGGGGAGCACCGTCCTTGGGCAAGTCGGTGAACATCCACTCGCGACCTGCGACGTAGGTCTGGCTGTCGTTGGCGGTCACGGCGTTGAGGCCAAGGGAATAAAACGGGTGACCTTCAGGAGTGATCAGGTTCCAGCGGCCATTGCGTTTCTCGGTACGGAAAAAACCGGTCGCCTCAAACCCTGTGCCCTTGAGCCAACCGCCATATTTGTCCTGGTCAGTACGACCGGCCAGCCAGCCCTTGAGTTGTTGCTGTTCCTTGGCCGCTGCCGCCTTGAGCTGCTCGTCGTTAGTGACTCGTTCCGGCCATTTGGCGCGGGTCGACTGGCCGTAGCCATCGACAATCGAACCATAGACGGCCTTGATCACGCCCTCGCCGTCCTGCACCCCGAAGCGCTCCAGCAGAATGCTCTGCGCTGCGGTCGGTTGCGGAATCGACAGGCTCACCGAGACCACTTGGCTCAAATCGATTTCACCCTGACTGCCGGCCAGCAGGATTCGCTGGCCATCGACTGTCATCGGCATCGGCGGACCGGCTCGCATGCCCTGGCTGCGGGGCGAGTTGGCTTTTAACGGCAACAACAGGGTCTGCGCAGGACCTGCTGGCAGATCAATACGGCTGGTCAGGGTTTGGCCATTATTGCTTTGAACGGTCACGTCCAGGGTCAGCGCCCAATTCATTGCGTTCTGGATGCGCAGGGTCATCATCCCCGACTGCGACCAGTCCCAAACCCCGGTTTGCGGTGTTAAACGCAGGCTGGGCGCTGCGCCAGGGTTAAAGACCACACGGCGCAGCACTTCGCCTTCAGCCGTTTGCTCCGCATTGTATTGCGGCAAGCTCGCATCCGTGGTCGCCACCTGCACCACATCGGCCGGGCGAACGAAATTGAACAAGGTTTGTTGACCAGCAGGCGCCGCCAACAGCGGGGTCGTGACCAGCAACGCAAAAACAGCAGACAGCGAACGGCGAATCATATGGATCTGGTTCTCCCAAACGGCCGAAAACGGACCTGTGAGGTGGTGAAAGTCAAAGCATAGACAGCAAAGTCGGCGATAACGCCGACTCGCGCTTAAGAAATTTCGCGCCTGAAAGGCGGCAATGCATTAAGAATCGCTTTGCCGTAGCGCTGGGTAACCAGGCGCCGATCCAGCAACGTGATGGTGCCGCGATCCTGTTCGGTACGCAGCAGCCGCCCGCAAGCCTGCACCAGCTTGAGCGAAGCGTCGGGAACGGAGATCTCCATGAAGGGATTACCGCCCCGGGCTTCGATCCACTCCGCCAGCGCAGCCTCGACCGGATCATCGGGCACCGAGAACGGGATTTTGGCGATCACTACGTGTTCACAGTAAGCGCCAGGCAAGTCGACACCTTCGGCAAAACTGGCCAGGCCGAACAGCACGCTGGAGTCTCCGCCATCAACCCGGGCCTTGTGTTTATTGAGGGTTTCCTGCTTGGACAGGTTGCCCTGGATAAACACTTGCTTGCGCCAATCGCGCTCCAGACCGTCGAACACGTCCTGCATTTGCTTGCGCGATGAAAACAGCACCAAGGTGCCCCGCGAGCCTTCGACCAGTGCAGGCAACTCACGAATGATCGCCGCCGTGTGGGCCGTAGCGTCGCGCGGATCAGCCTTGAGGTCCGGCACCCGCAACACGCCCGCATCAGCGTGATGGAAAGGGCTTGGCACCACTGCCGTGACGGCTGTTTTCGGCAGACCTGCACGCATGCGGAAACGATCGAACGTACCCAGCGCAGTCAGGGTGGCCGATGTCACAAGCACGCCATACGCCACGTTCCACAGGTTGCGGCGCAACATCTCGGCAGCAAGGATAGGGCTTGCGTTGACCTCGATATCAAACAGCGAACCGCTTTCAGCCAGGGTCAGCCAGCGCGCCATTGGCGGGTTGTCCTCAGGGTCTTCTACGGTAAATGCAGTCCACAGTTCCCAGTTGCCTTGAGCACGGGACAGCAAACTGCCAAACAGCGGGTACCACTCTTCAGCCTGGTTGCTGGTGATGCCGATATTGACCTCACCGTCCATGCCGTCCTTGAGAATTTCGGTCAGGCGGGTGAACAGGTCCGTCAGACGCGAGAAGCCTTTTTTCAGTTCGATACCCATTTCACGCATGTGATCGGGGATCAGGCCGCCGATGAAGCGATGGCGCGGTCGCTCACGACCTTCTGGCTCATCACCGACTTTAAAGTCTGCAATTTGCTCACACGCTGCGAACATGAACTGTTGCTGGGCCTTGATCTCTTTGGCCAATTCCGGCACTTGTTCCAGCAGACGCCCCAAGTCGCCCGGCAACGGGTGCTGGGCAAGCAGTTTGGTCAAGTTTTTGGAGGTTTGCTCCAGCCAGTCCGCCGTCGAACGCAAACGGGTGTAATGGGCGAAATGGCCGATAGCCTTGTCTGGCAGGTGATGGCCTTCATCGAACACGTAGACCGTGTCACGCGGGTCCGGCAATACCGCTCCGCCACCCAGCGCGAGGTCTGCCAGCACCATGTCGTGGTTAGTGACAATGACGTCCACCTTGCTCATGCCTTCGCGGGCCTTGTAAAAGGCGCACTGGCCGAAGTTGGGGCAATGACGGTTGGTGCACTGGCTGTGATCGGTCGTCAGGCGCGCCCAATCCTGGTCTTCAAGTGCCTGGGGCCAACTGTCGCGATCGCCGTCCCATTTATTGCCGGCCAATTTTTCGATCATGCTGGTGAACAGCTTCTGGCTGGCCTCATCGACTTCGATCTTGAAGCCTTCTTCCTCAAACAGCTGCGCCGTCGCGGTTTGCGCGTGGCCCTCTTGCAGCAGCATGTCGAGTTTGGACAGACACATATAGCGCCCACGCCCCTTGGCCAGCGCGAAGGTGAAGTTCAGGCCGCTGTTGCGCATCAGGTCCGGAAGGTCCTTGTAGACGATCTGCTCTTGCAGCGCGACGGTTGCCGTGGCGACTACCAGCCGCTTGCCTGCCGCCTTGGCCACTGGAATGGCCGCCAGGCAATAAGCTACGGTTTTACCGGTGCCAGTACCTGCCTCAACGGCGACCACAGCCGGGGCGCCACTGCGGTGGTTTTCTTCGTCGGTGTCGATATCGCCCAGCACCTTGGCCACTTCAGCGATCATCAAACGCTGACCGTAACGGGGCTTAAGACTTTTGGATTCGAGAAAACGCGAATATGCGCCCTGGATCTGGGTTTTGAGTTCGGTACTAATCATGATTCTTCGGGCGCAAGAAACGCTGGATAAATTTTCAGTGGTTCGAATGGCCGCTATCATACCCCGCTAATTCATCCCGCGCCGAACGGAGTACCCCAATGACCGCCTTTGCCCTCGCTTACAGCCTGCATGTAGTGGCCGCCCTGATCTGGGTGGGCGGCATGTTTTTCGCCTGGATGATTCTGCGCCCGGCGGCTATCGCAGCCCTTGAAGGCCCGGCGCGGTTAAAGCTGTGGGTTGAAGTGTTTCAACGTTTTTTTGTCTGGGTGTGGATCGCTGTGGTCATTTTGCCGATAAGCGGTGTCGGCCTGCTGCAGATGCGCTTCAACGGTTTTGAAACGGCGCCGCGCTACGTGCAGATCATGATGGGGCTGTACATCGTGATGGTGGCGCTGTTTATCCGGATTCAGTCGCTGCAATTGCCCGAGCTGCGCAAGGCCGTAGAGGCTCAGGCGTGGGCTGAAGGTGCAGCAGTGATGGGCCGGATCCGTCGGTTGGTGGGCTGCAACTTGATTGTTGGCCTGGTGCTGGTCGCCATTGCGGCGGCCCGGCCGACTTTCTGAGCAGGGTTGTTACCTTCGTTTTTTGCGGGAACGGGCTTGCTCGCGATTGCAATCGACGCGCTGTATCAGCCACACAGCGCTGAGGCCATCGCGATCAAGCCCACTCCCGCAATTGCCCGGATTACAACCGCTGAATGGTCACCGCGCCCGATGTACCCACTTCACCCGGCTGCCCGGCCAGGCCGGGACGGCCCGATTTGCCACCATCGGTGCGGTAAACGATGCAGCCCTTGGATTTCCCGCCTGAGCCCGGACGTCCGGCCTCACCGGGTTTGCCACCCGCACCACCGTCAACCCGCACATTGACCTGCTCGCCAGGGTAGTCGCGAGGCAGCTCGATTCGTACCTGCCCCCCTGCTGCACCCGGCTGGCCATCGCCACCGTTATCGCCATTGGACCCGGCGCCTGCCGCGCCCCAGGTGCAGCCAGGTTCCTCACCATTGCCGCCATCAAGCCCGACAAAACCCGGGGCGCCAGTTCCGCCACGAGCATCGATGGACAGTTGTGGCGCTTGCAGTGACTCAATGCGCAAGCTCAGGTCCCGGGCTGGCCGGGCTGGTTTTTCAAAGGTGCCCGGAGCGCCACGGGCATTGATCTGGCTACCTTCGCTCAGTTCGGCATGGGCAACCCGCATCTCGATACCGCGTTCGGCCGGCACGATGGTGATACGCGCCTCACGGCCCAATTGCAGTTGATCGATGTTGACCTGAGTCACACCGGCCGGAATCAATAGCGTGCCGTAATCAGCAACGTCGAGTTTTTCCAGGTGCAACACACTGGCATTGGCGGGCAAGCGCATCAGCGAGTTGGCTTCTACCAGCACCACATCAGCATGGGCAAAAGGGCTGCACAGGACAGCCAGCAAACATAACTTACGCATGACGGGGCTCTCGCTCAGAAGGTACAAGGGTGTAGGCGTGGAAAATTCCAAGCACAAGAATCAGCAGGCGATCACGCCAGGGGTGCGGGCGGTCTTGCAGGCGACCATTGAACAGCAGTACTTCAAGCACGTGCGTCAGCAGCAACAGACTGCCTGCGACGTTCATCAACCTATCGAACGGGTAGATCAAGGGGGCGGACAGATTGATCAGTACCACGCCCCAAAACACCAGCATCAATGCCTTACCCAGCCCCCAAAGCACCTTCATACATCCGCCTTCAGTTTTTTCTTTGGACGCACATTAACGGCTTGCAGGAGCACGGCGCCAGAGACCTTTACAAAAAGTTTCGCCGCAGATTTGACCCCGGGATCAAATCTGCGGCGAACCTCAATGCCCGGCGCCTGCTCAGCGGACGATTAGAATTTCGGTACGTCTATTTTGGGCCCGACCCTCAGGGGTCTGATTACTGGCGACCGGGTTCGATTCACCGGCACCTGCCACAGAAACGAACTGACTGCGCGGAACGCCGCTTTCGATCAGGTACTCGACCACTGACTGCGCACGCTGTTTGGACAGTTTCAGGTTATAGGCTTCGTTGCCCACGCTGTCGGTGTAACCGGTGACCTTGAGCTGCGCATTGGCCGCGTCTTTTTTCAGGCGCGCGGCAATGACATTGAGCTTGTCCTTGTCAGACGCAGTCAATTTGGCGGAGTTGAATTCGAAATTCACATCACGCACCACAATGGCTTCTTCCTGAACCACGACCACTTCTTGCACCACAACGACGGCCACTATTGGACAACCCACTGCATCGACTTTCACGCCCATGGGTGTGTCGGGGCATTTGTCGAGGCTATCGAGCACTCCATCGCCATCCGCATCGCCATCGCCATGGACCCAACAATACGCGGCAGCCATGCCCGCACCGAACACGGCGCCACCCCCAGCCCAGGCCGAACTTTTTATCGCGCCCAACGCCGCCCCGCCCACACCGCCGACTGCGGCACAGGTAGGCCAATCCGTTTTCTGCAATCCGGCACAGCCCGTTAAAACACTTGTAAGAACAACCAGAGGTAATGCTGTTCTGATGATGCTCATAAGGGGATCACTCCTGAGGGTCGGCGTCTGGCCGATGCATCGGAAAGTAAAGACCTCGGTTGGGGTATGCGCCAGCAAGGTGATAGCACGCGACACTGCCCACTAGGCCGCGAGGCTTGCGCAGGCTAGTCTTGGACGCTCTAAGTGAGGACTTTTGATGACGCTCGGTATTTCAACACGCACGCCCCAGCAAGCGCTGGCAGCACTGCTTGATCGTTATGCGCCACAACGCTTGCTGGTGGTCGGTGCCAGCAGCTTCCCGGCGCTGGCCGCTTTCCAGGCTGCGCACCCCGAGGCGCTGGTCGCTCACGCGGCTCCTGGCCCATTGGCGCAGGAGCTTGCCGCGCAACGTTTTGACCTCGCCCTGGTGATCGATTGCCTGGAGCACCTGCCCAAACGCACGGGCCTGGAGCTGCTGGGCGGGATTCGCAACCTCAATGCCAGCCGTATTGCGGTGCTGGCGGACCTGGCGGCCTGCGACTGGAAAGAAACCGACTTTTTCGCGCTTGCACTACAAAGTAATGAGCGTTTTCAGCGTGACGAACAGGTATTGACCCTATTCACTTACGATTTGCGCGAGTACAAACAAGTACCCGACTGGCTCAATGCCAGGTTTTGGGCGAACCCGGAAAATTTTGGCAAGTATTGGTGGTAATCCGATGAGTACATCCATTTGCCCCTGTGGCAGCGGCAATCTTCTGGACGCCTGCTGCGGGCACTATCACGAAGGGCACCCGGCCCCAAGCGCCGAAACCTTGATGCGCTCGCGCTACAGCGCCTATGTGCTGGGACTGATCGATTATCTGGTGGCGACCACCTTGCCCGTACAGCAGGCCGGGCTCGACCGCCTGTCCATTGCCGACTGGAGCGCGCAAAGTACCTGGCTGGGCCTGACGATTGAAGGCAGCGAGGTGTTCGGCGGTCAGCCAGAGCACGCATTTGTGACCTTTACTGCACGCTGGCATGACGCCAACGGTGAACACAGCCACCGCGAGCGCTCGTCATTTGTGCAAAGCTCAGGCCGTTGGTATTTCATCGACCCCACGGTACCGCTAAAGGTTGGGCGCAACGATGCATGCCCATGCACCAGCGGCCTTAAATTCAAAAAATGCTGTGCCGGCTTTTTCAGTCAATAGGCTGAGCTGATGCGGCGCTCTGAGGGGTAAGGAATGGATGCTCGGGCTCAAATAATAAAAGCAACGGCCCTGGCGATGGTCCTGATGCTGTCGGGGTGCGTCTCCTGGTTTGATTCGGGAGACAAGGACCCGGACATACGTCTTGTAAGGGTTGAACTGGTTCAGGCCAAATTGCTGGAGCAACGCTTCAAGCTGCACTTCATCGTCGATAACCCGAATGAATCCACACTCACCGTGCGGGGCCTGAGCTATACCGTCTATCTGGGCACCATAAAGCTCACTGAAGGTGAACGTGAACACTGGTTCAGCGTGGAGCCCAACAGCCAGGCAGATTTCGTGATCCCTGTTCGCACCAACCTCTGGCCACAAGTGCGGCCACTGGTCAAATTGCTCGAAACACCCGATCAGCCCATCCCCTACCGGTTTGAGGGCACACTCGAAACCGGCCTGTTCTACGGTTACGACGTGCACGTGACGCGTAAAGGCGAGATAATCCCCGGTGATTTTATTCCAGAGTGATTGAGCAATGACCCAGCAACCCCACGTTCATGGCCCCGACTGCAACCACGATCATGATCATGGCCACACCCATGATCACGACAATGGTCATGTCCATGGCCCGCATTGCGGCCATGCCCCTCAAGAGCCTGTGCGCAACGAACTGAAAGACGTTGGCCGCAACGACCCTTGCCCGTGCGGCAGCAGCAAAAAATTCAAGAAGTGCCACGGCGCCTGATCCCTCGGGACGCTCTGCAAACGCCGCACCTGCCTTGGGCATGTGCGGCGTTTGTGTTTTTGCTTTATGAAAAATCAACTCAAGAAGCCACCACACGCTTTCATGCTACGAGGTTTAGAGAGTAAAACTGACAGTCCACAGCCAACGACTACCACCGATGGTCGTCTGTTGCTGCGTGAATATTCCCTTCTGGAGCCCTTCATGATCGATCTTTATTACTGGACCACTCCCAACGGCCACAAAGTCTCGTTGTTTCTTGAAGAAGCTGGCCTGCCCTACAAGGTTCATCCGATCAACATCGGCAAAAACGAACAGTTTGCTCCGGACTTCCTGAAGATAGCCCCGAACAATCGCATCCCGGCGATTGTCGATCAGACCCCGGCAGACGGTGGCGAACCGCTTTCGCTGTTCGAGTCCGGCGCCATTTTGTTGTACCTCGCGGAAAAAACCGGGCAATTCCTGCCCAAAGATCTGCGCGGTCGGCAGATGGCCCTGCAATGGCTGTTCTGGCAAATGGGCGGTCTGGGCCCCATGGCCGGGCAAAATCATCACTTCAATCGCTTCGCACCTGAAAAAATCCCCTATGCGATAAAACGTTACACCGATGAAACGGCCCGTCTGTACCGTGTATTGAACAAACAACTGGAGGGCCGGGACTTTGTGGCCGGGGCCGAATACAGCATTGCCGACATGGCGATTTACCCGTGGATCGTGCCCCATGAATGGCAAGGCCAGAACCTTGACGATTTCCCGGCCCTGAAGGTGTGGTTCCAGCGCGTCAAGGCCCGCCCGGCCACTGAGCGGGCTTACGCGCTGGTGGATAAGATCAACCCGCAGAAGTAATCCAATCAGACTTTGTGGAGCCGCTGCCGCAGGCTGCAACGGGCCGCGCAGCGGCGCCATGAATCTAAAGGGCCTTAGGACCTGATCGCAGCCTTCCCCGGCGCCTGCAGTTGTTGCGCAGTGCGAGGCGCCACAACACCCCAAGATAGCGCTTGCGCGGTGTCATCGGCCTCACTAACGTAGCGCCTTTCGATGACATACCCCCCGCAGGAGCTTCGCCATGGCCTCGCCAGCCCTTACTCATTTTCTTCCCCGGTTCGGCGTTGCCGCGGCAGTGGTCAGCCTGCTGGGCTTGACCGGTTGCCAGATAAACAATCAGACCACTGAAAGCCTGGTGCCAACCTCTGGCATGCACCCCCTCAAGGGGCTTGCGCAGAATGTATCGGTGCGTCGCAATAGTCAGGGCATGCCGCTGATCGAAAGCAGCAGCTTTCATGACGCCCTGTTCACCCTGGGTTATGTGCACGCCGGTGACCGTATCAGTCAGATGGTGCGCTTGCGCTTGCTGGCACAAGGTCGCCTGGCCGAACTGAACGGCTCAGATGCGCTGGAAACCGACCGATTGATGCGCACCGTTAATCTGAAAAAGAATGCTGACGAACTCTATAAAAGCGCCTCTCCGCGCCTTAAGAAGTTCTTCGAGGTATATGCCCGCGGGGTCAACGCCTATTTGTTCCGCTATCGCGACAAGCTCCCGGCCGATCTGGCGCAAGCCAGCTATAAAGTCGAATACTGGAAGCCTGAAGACTCGGCGCTGATTTTCAGCCTGCTGAACTTCGGGATGTCGGTCAATCTACAAGAAGAACTCAACTCCCTGGTACTGGCGCAAAAAGTCGGCACGGACAAGCTCCCGTGGCTGACGCCAACCTACCCCAACGAAGCCCTGCCCACCAGCGAAGCAGACAAGCTCAAAGGCCTTGCCCTTGGTAGCCAGTTGCAAGGCTTGAGCGGCTTGACCCAGGCTTTGGAGCAGGTCACGCAACTGAGCCTGCCCGGGGTTACGGCCTCGAGTGACTGGGCGATTGGCCCACAGCGCAGTCGCAGCGGCAAAAGCCTGCTGGCCAACGATATTCACCAGCCCATCGGCGTCCCTTCGGCGTGGAGCTACGTGCAGATCCGTGCACCTAAATATCAGGCTGCAGGTGCAACCATCGCGGGCTTGCCGACGCTGTTTGCCGGGTTCAATGGCAAAGTGGCATGGGGCATGAGCACGGCAATGGGCGATAACCAGGACGTGTTCCTGGAGAAGCTCAAACGCCAAGGTAACAGCCTGTACTACCTGGCCGACGGCAAATGGCTGCCGGCGACCGTGCGCAACGAAACGTTTTTCGTCAAAGGTCAACGCCCGGTGCGTGAGGTCATTTACGAAACACGACACGGGCCGCTGTTAAACAGCGCCGTAGGCACCCCAACGGCGCTGAACAGCAGCCTTGGCCTTGCCCTCCAAACCCCGGACCTGAAGGGTGACAAGACCCTGGACGCGTTTTTCGACCTGTCCCGTGCCCAAAATAGCGAAAAAGCGTCGGATGCCAGCCGCGAGATCCGCGCTGTGGCGCTGAATTTGCTGTATGCCGATGCCAGTCATATTGGCTGGCAAGTGACCGGCCTCTACCCCAACCGCAGGGAGGGCCTGGGCCTCTTTCCGTCACCGGGCTGGGATAGCCGTTACGACTGGGAGGGCTACGCCGACCCGATGCTGCACCCCTACGACCAGGACCCGGCTCAGGGCTGGCTGGGGACGGCGAACCAGCGAACAGCCGCCTATGGCTACGGCATGCAACTGTCCAATTCGTGGCTCTCACCTGAGCGCAGTGAGCGCCTTGCGCAACTGGCAGGCAGCGGCAAGCAGGATGCTCGCAGTATGATCGCGATGCAGTACGACCAAACCACGCTGTTCGCGGCCAAACTGAAAACCATGCTGGTCGCCCCCGGCATGGCGCAGCCACTCAAGCAGGCGATCGCAGGGTTGCCCGTGGCGGATCAAGCCAAGGCCCGTGAAGCCCTCGCCCGACTGATGGCTTTTGACGCAAAACTCAGCCCGACCTCGTCCGATGCGGCGCTGTATGAGCTGTTTTTGCAGGAAAGCACCCGACAGCTCTTCCTTGATGAGTTGGGCCCGGAGGGCAGTGCTGGCTGGAAGGCATTTATTGGTAACAGCAACCTGTCTTACTCGGCGGTGGCAGACCACTTGCTGGGCCGTGAGGACAGCCCCTTCTGGGACGATATTCGTACCCCGCAAAAAGAAGACAAACCAGCCATTCTGGCCCGGAGTCTGGCGGGCGCCATCAGCACCGGTGACCGCCTGATGGGCAACGACCACAAGGCCTGGCAGTGGGGCAAGCTGCATCAATATCTGTGGCGCAATGCCAACGGCCAGACGGTACGCGGTCCGATCATGGCCGGGGGCGATCACACCACGCTCAACACTGCGGCTTACAACGTCGCCGGATCAAACTTCGACGTGACGCTGATCCCTGCAATGCGCATGATCGTCGATTTCGGGCAAGCTGAACCGATGATGGGGCAAAACAGCACGGGCCAATCCAGCAACCCGGACAGTGCGCACTACACGGACGGCATAGACCCGTGGCTCAAGGGCCAGTACATCGGCTTCCCCATGCAACCGCAAAACTTCGACAAAACCTACGGTAAAACCCGCCTTACCCTGGTTCCGGGCAAATAACTGGCCCGTACTGAAAAAGTCGTCAACAGCCCTCTCCCGCACACATCTGGAGAGGGCTGGTGGCTGATGGCACCTTCGCAAATAAAATGTGTATGCCACCGTTAATGTGCTTGCATTGTTCTGATTGGGCACAACGCTACTGCGGGCCTTCTCAACCCGGCTTACAAGGACGTCACCATGCAGCGACATCAAATTCACTCATTGCTGGCGCCAGTTCCAGGGACAGAACGGCATATCCACAGTTTTCATTACGGCCCCTCCCAGCCCCGGGGCAAGATCTATATTCAGGCCTCACTGCATGCAGATGAATTGCCGGGCATGCTGGTTGCCTGGCACCTGAAGCAGCGCTTGGCCGAACTGGAAGCAGCAGGACGATTGCGCAGTGAGATCGTGCTGGTACCGGTGGCCAATCCGGCCGGTCTGGACCAGGTACTGATGGATATCCCGCTGGGTCGTTACGAGTTGCAAAGCGGGCAAAACTTCAACCGAAACTTCCTCGATCTCAGTGAGCAAATCGGTGACGAGCTTGAAGGTCAGTTGAGCAACGATCCCGCATTTAACCTGCAACTGATTCGTCGTCACGTGCGCAAAGTGCTGGCAGCGCAAGTGCCATCAACGCAGTTGCACTCGCAACGCCTGATTCTGCAAACGCTGGCCTGCGATGCTGATGTAGTGCTGGATCTGCACTGTGACTACGAGGCAGTCCCCCATCTGTACACCACACCTGAGGCCTGGCTGCAGGTGGAGCCGCTGGCGCGTTATCTCGGCGCTCAAGCCAGCTTGCTGGCAACAGACTCCGGCGGGTTGTCGTTCGATGAGTGCTTCACCCTGCTGTGGTGGCAGTTACAAAAGCGTTTCGAACATTGCTTCCCCATCCCTCAGGGCAGCATTTCCGTCACCCTTGAGTTGCGTGGCCTGGGTGACGTCAGCCACCAGCATGCCGAGCACGACTGCCAGGCGCTGATTGATTACATGATCGATTTCGGCGCGATAGAAGGCGAGCCTGGACCTTTACCGCCCCTGCTCTATCCCGCGACGCCCTTGGGCGGTGTGGAGCCCGTAACGACGCCTGTGGGCGGCTTGCTGGTATTCATTGCCAAACCTGGCGACTGCCTGAGCGCTGGACAGTTGATTGCCGAAATCATTGATCCGATCAGCGACCGGCTTACACCGGTCTACTGCACCCACCCGGGTTTGCTCTACGCACGGTCTCTTCGGCGAATGGCCACGGCGGGCATGGTCATTGCCCACGTGGCAGGCCGCGATGCTTATCGCAGCGGCTATTTGCTTTCACCTTGAGCCAATCGGCTTAAGGCAGCTCAATATTCAGGCAATCGGGGCAGGCGGAGGCTCGTCGGGCAACGTAGGCACGCCCGGCTCGGGCTCGATCGGTTGCGGGGAGTCAGGGTCAGGCTGGCCGGGGATGCCACCTGCATGTAACTGGGGAAAGGCAAGCAGAGACCACGCCAGCACCCCGACCTGATTGGGCTCAAGGCTTGCCAGTTGGGCGCGGATAGTCGGATCAATCTTCATGAGGCACTCCTGAGCGATGATCCGGCTCGCTGGATGCGTAACCGGAAATACACTCAATAGAGTGCTTTATCGCTCAAGAATTCCCTCTGTTCGTCAGGTACGTGGCAAAGTCACGCCGCGCTGCCCCTGATACTTGCCGCCACGGTCCTTGTACGACACTTCGCACTCTTCGTCGGATTCGAAGAACAGCATTTGTGCCACGCCTTCGTTGGCGTAGATCTTGGCAGGCAATGTGGTGGTGTTAGAGAACTCCAGCGTTACATGGCCTTCCCACTCAGGCTCGAGCGGCGTCACGTTAACGATGATGCCGCATCGCGCGTAGGTGCTTTTACCCAGGCAGATGGTCAGCACATTTCGCGGGATACGGAAGTATTCAACAGTGCGCGCCAGAGCGAAGGAGTTGGGCGGAATGATGCAAACGTCGCTGGTGACATCAACAAAGCTGCCCGCGTCGAAGTTCTTCGGATCAACGGTCGCCGAGTTGATGTTGGTGAACACCTTGAACTCGTTTGCGCAACGAACGTCGTAGCCGTAGCTCGATACACCGTACGAAATCAGACGGTTCTCGCCTTCTTCACGCACCTGACGCTCGACGAAAGGTTCGATCATGCCGTGCTCTTGCGCCATGCGGCGAATCCACTTGTCTGGTTTGATGCTCATGGCGGGTGTCCTGAATAGCGAGGTAGAAAATTCTGTCGGGCATCTTACCGCCCCCTAGGGCCCGGTTCAAAAGTCTGGGGCAAAAATATCGAAAATAGCTGTAGATGCCGTGAATACAGGCTGTGAGGGCAACCGTCAGTCACGTTTTTAGAGAAACCTTCGCAAAGACCCTTTGCACGTTCGGAAAAAAGCGTTAAGGTGGCGCCACTGTGCTGCTTGTGTCACTGAGAATCTCTACACGATATGTTGAATTTCGATCCAACCATCTCCAAGAATTTTTCCTGCTCTTTGCACTCAGTCTCGGCCAGGGCTTTTCCTGCGTCGCAGTTATCTTTGTTCAAGGAGTTACACCATGTCTAATCGCCAAACTGGTACCGTTAAGTGGTTCAACGATGAAAAAGGCTTCGGCTTCATCACTCCACAATCCGGTGACGACCTGTTTGTTCACTTCAAAGCAATCCAATCCGACGGCTTCAAAAGCCTGAAAGAAGGCCAACAGGTTTCTTTCATCGCTACCCGCGGTCAGAAAGGCATGCAAGCTGAGGAAGTTCAAGTTATCTAACTTGTGCTGATCCAGTAAAAAACCCCGCCCTTAAAAGCGGGGTTTTTTTATGCCTGAACATTTGTAGCAGTTGACGAGCAGTACGAGGCTACGTCCGAGTGCGAAGCGCTCGCAGAACCATTCAGCTTCGATGTTTCTGCGAGATTGCGCACACCGGGTTTACGACTGCTTCGCAGCCGGACGCAGCCTCGCAGAGCTCGTCAGCTGCTACGAGGCCTTGCTTAAATTGACTCTCAAGAATCAATCGTCGCTGGTAGTAATGGTCGGCATGGCCTGCGAAGCCGCTTCGTGCAGGACAATACGCGCACCCACCTGACGTGCCAGTTCCTGGTAGATCAATGCAATCGGGCTATTGGGATCAGCAACCGCGGTTGGCTTGCCGTTATCGGCCTGCTCGCGGATTTCCATCGACAGCGGTAATGAAGCCAACACTTCAACACCGTATTGCGTCGCCAGCTTCTCGCCACCACCCTCACCGAACAAATGCTCAGCGTGACCACAGTTCGAGCAAATGTGTACCGCCATGTTTTCCACCACGCCCAGCACCGGAATGTTCACCTTGCGGAACATCTCGACACCCTTGCGCGCGTCCAGCAAAGCCAGATCTTGCGGGGTTGTCACTATCACAGAACCGGTCACAGGGACTTTTTGCGCCAGGGTCAGCTGGATATCCCCGGTACCCGGCGGCATATCGATGACCAGGTAATCCAGGTCATTCCAAGCGGTCTGCGTTACCAACTGCAACAGGGCTCCCGACACCATCGGGCCGCGCCAGACCATTGGCGTGTTGTCGTCGGTAAGAAACGCCATCGACATGACTTCAACACCGTGAGCCTCAATGGGTACAAACCATTTCTGATCGCGAATCTTTGGCCGCGTCCCTTCCGCAATGCCGAACATCACGCCCTGGCTCGGGCCGTAAATGTCCGCATCCAGAATCCCGACCCGCGCACCTTCACGAGCCAGCGCCAACGCCAGGTTGGCTGCGGTAGTGGATTTACCAACCCCACCCTTTCCAGAAGCAACGGCCACAATGTTTTTCACATTGGCCAGGCCCGGTATTTGTGCCTGCGCCTTATGCGACGCAATCACACAACTGATCTCGACCTTGGCCGAGCTCACGCCATCCATGTTCTCGATAGCCGTTTGCAACACTTGCGCCCAACCGCTCTTGAACAGGCCCGCGGCATAACCCAACTCAAGCTGAACACTGACGCGTTCGCCCTGAATCTCGATATTGCGAACGCATCCGGCACTGACCGGGTCCTGATTCAAATAAGGGTCGGTGTATTGGCGAAGGACGGCCTCCACCGCTGCGCGATTGACTGCGCTCATGAGCAACTCCCGTAAAGACTGAGTAAAACAGGTCGCTATCGTACCTGTAATAGACCTGCGCAAGCAGGCTTTCGAAACAGTCAAAATCAGCGTAAACGATCAGATACACCGTCACGGGGTGAAATATATTGCTCGGCGCTTTATAGTGGCCGACCACCGTCTCATCAAGTAGCCGAGCCCCATGTCCGAGCCACGCAAGATCCTCGTCACCAGCGCCCTGCCCTATGCCAATGGTTCAATTCACCTTGGCCATATGCTTGAGTACATCCAGACCGATATGTGGGTGCGCTTCCAGAAACTTCGCGGCAATCAATGCACTTATGTCTGCGCAGACGACGCCCACGGCTCGGCCATCATGTTGCGCGCCGAGAAAGAAGGCATCACACCCGAGCAACTGATCGCCAACGTCCAGGCTGAACACAGCGCCGACTTTGCCGAATTCCTCGTCGACTTCGACAACTTCCATTCGACCCACGCCGAAGAAAACCGTGAGCTGTCGAGTGCGATCTACCTCAAGTTGCGCGAAGCCGGGCATATCGCTACCCGCTCGATCACCCAGTACTTCGACCCGGAAAAGAAAATGTTCCTGGCCGATCGCTTCATCAAGGGCACCTGCCCTAAATGCGGCACAGATGATCAGTACGGCGACAACTGTGAAAAGTGCGGCGCAACCTACGCCCCCACTGACCTGAAAAACCCGAAATCGGCAATCTCTGGCGCCACTCCGGTACTGAAAGACTCCGAACACTTTTTCTTCAAGCTGCCCGACTTCGACGCCATGCTCAAAAGCTGGACCCGTAGTGGTGCATTGCAAGATGCCGTGGCCAACAAGATCGCCGAGTGGCTGGATGCCGGCCTGCAACAGTGGGACATCTCCCGCGATGCGCCGTACTTCGGCTTCGAGATCCCGGACGCACCCGGCAAATACTTCTATGTATGGCTGGATGCCCCAATCGGCTACATGGCCAGCTTCAAGAACCTCTGCGCACGCCGTCCGGAACTGGACTTCGATGCGTACTGGGCAAAGGACTCCACCGCCGAGCTGTATCACTTTATCGGCAAGGACATCGTCAACTTCCACGCCCTGTTCTGGCCAGCAATGCTCGAAGGCGCAGGTTATCGAAAACCTACCGCCATCAATGTTCACGGCTACCTGACCGTCAACGGCCAGAAAATGTCCAAGTCGCGCGGCACCTTTATCAAGGCCCGCACCTATCTGGACCATCTGGCACCGGAATACCTGCGCTACTACTACGCCTCCAAACTGGGCCGCGGCGTCGATGACCTGGACCTGAACCTGGAAGACTTCGTACAGAAGGTCAACTCGGACCTGGTCGGCAAAGTTGTCAACATTGCCAGCCGCTGTGCAGGCTTCATCCACAAGGGCAACGCGGGAGTCATGGTCGAGGGCAACGCAGCCCCCGAGCTGACAGAAGCCTTCCTGGCTGCAGCCCCAAGCATTGCTGAGGCTTATGAAGCCCGTGACTTTGCGCGCGCAATGCGTGAAATCATGGGTCTTGCAGACCGCGCCAACGCCTGGATCGCCGACAAGGCACCTTGGGCTATGGCCAAGGTTGAAGGCAAGCAGGATGAAGTACAGGCCGTCTGCGCACTGGGCATCAATCTGTTCCGTCAACTGGTCATCTTCCTCAAGCCGGTACTGCCCGTGCTTGCAGCCGATGCTGAGGCGTTCCTCAATGTCGAGCCCTTGATCTGGAGCGATCACAACGTGTTGCTGGCCAATCATCAGCTAAACGCATTCAAGCCACTGATGACCCGTATCGACCCGGTCAAGGTTCAAGCCATGACAGACGCCTCGAAAGAAGACTTGATCGCAAGCCAGACCGACACCGGCACCGCTGCCCCACAGGGCAACGGTGAACTGGTCAAGGAACCGCTGGCAGCAGAAATCGAATTCGATACCTTCGCCGCAGTGGACTTGCGCGTTGCGCTGATCCTCAAGGCAGAAGCCGTTGAAGGTGCCGACAAGCTGCTGCGCTTGACACTGGATATTGGTGACGAGCAACGCAACGTGTTCTCGGGGATCAAAAGTGCCTACCCGAATCCGGCTGAGCTCGAAGGTCGCCTGACCATGATGATTGCCAACCTGAAACCACGCAAAATGCGCTTCGGCATGTCCGAAGGCATGGTGATGGCTGCTGGCCCTGGCGGTGAAGAAATTTACCTGTTGAGCCCGGATAGCGGCGCCAAGCCAGGTCAACGCATCAAGTAACACCGCCCCTTTGCAACGTCTGGCGGCCAGCAAGCCGCCAGACGCTGTTCATCAGTAGCCGCACTCCCCGTCATGTCGGATAATCAGCCGCATTCCCTTGGGCCGACCGATCATGCGCGCACGCTTGACCCACGCCCTTATTTATCTCTGCGCATGTTGAGTGTCGCCCAGATGCGACCCGCTGTAGCTGGACTTCACACCATGAGCCTGATTCAACGTATTGATGCTTTATTACCGCAAACTCAATGCGGAAAGTGCGGCCACCCAGGCTGCAAACCCTATGCGAAAGGCATCGCACAAGGCGAGGCGATCAATAAGTGCCCTCCCGGGGGAACCGAAACCATTGCCGCACTTGCCGACCTGCTCAGCATTCCAGTCCTGGAGCTGGACCTAAAGCGTGGTACTGCGCCGTCACAAGTGGCCTTTATTCGGGAAGCCGAATGCATTGGCTGTACCAAATGCATTCAGGCCTGCCCAGTTGATGCCATTCTCGGCGCAGCCAAGCTCATGCACACCGTCATTGTCGACGAATGCACCGGCTGCGACCTTTGTGTTGCACCTTGCCCGGTCGATTGCATAGAAATGCGCCCCCTGCCCGTAAATGGAACCCCCATTGTCGGCGGTCTCGCTCACGATGCGGAGCAGTACATCGCCCGCAACCAAAAGCGTGATCATGCACGCAGACGCTATGAAGTACGTGACGAGCGCCTGCGCCTTGAAGAGGAACACAGGCAGGCAGAACGCTCCGCGCGCGCCCAACGCGCGCCTGCAATAGCTGACAGTGGCGCTCGACCGGTTAGCCTGGGAGCAGAACTGTCCAGCCTTAATGACGCAGCGCTTAAAAAAGCCAAAGTCACACTCGCCATGGCGCGCGCTCAACTGAACAAATCACTCAGGGCATTCGGCCATCCTCCAACGGCGCAGCAGCAATCCCAACTTCTGGCCCTGCAACAGCAGTTTGAATCAGCCGAACACGCACTGGCTCAACTGGAGCCTGCCAGCGAGGTTTCTGTTTCTGCACCTACTGCGAACACCGCAGAACTCAAACGCGCAAAAATCCAGCTGGCCATGCGTCGCGCAGAGCTTAAAAAGGCCATAACCCAGGAGCAATCCGACACGCAGTTGAACCTTTTAACCGATGCTGTCACTCAAGCAGAGGTAACACTCAACGCGCTAGACCCAACCCAGGCCTGACAAATTCTCGCATCCCAAACAAGCGCCTCTTCACTTAACGGACAGCCATCCAGGAAGTGTTTTACCCATGAACGCCGCAAAGCGCCTTGAAATATTCCGCCGGTTTCACGAAGACAATCCTGAGCCAAAAACCGAACTGGCCTATTCATCTGCTTTCGAACTGTTGATTGCCGTGATCCTGTCCGCTCAGGCCACTGATGTGAGCGTGAACAAGGCGATGGCCAAATTGTTTCCGGTCGCCAATACACCAGAAGCCATCTACGCTCTCGGAGTAGAAGGTCTGTCGCAGTACATCAAGACCATTGGCCTGTATAACAGCAAGGCCAAAAACGTGATTGAAACCTGTCGTCTATTGATTGAGCGCCATGGCAGCCAGGTTCCGCAGACGCGAGAAGAGCTTGAGGCGCTACCCGGAGTAGGTCGAAAAACTGCAAATGTTGTGCTCAACACCGCCTTCAGACAACTGACCATGGCCGTAGACACCCATATTTTCAGGGTCAGTAATCGAACCGGAATTGCACCAGGCAAAAACGTGGTCGAGGTCGAAAAGAATTTAATGAAGCACGTGCCCAAGCCGTATCTGCTGGACGCCCACCATTGGCTCATCCTGCATGGACGTTATGTGTGCCAGGCGCGCAAGCCGCGGTGTGGAAGCTGTCGCATTGAAGACCTGTGCGAATTCAAGCAAAAAACCTCTGATGATTGAGTAATAGAGATTTTATGGACTGATCGATTAAGAAAATCTTTTTTACCCGAGCGGCGATTATCGCTATAAGGGGCGCCATTGACTGTCTTGGCCTGGAGTGAACTGAATGAGCACTGGCAAAGAAGAACTGGAAGTAGAAGAAGATTTTGCAGTCGTCGATCCAGACGATGTGGTGGAGCCTGTTGTTGAGGTAGCTAAAACCAATTTGGCCAAACGCCGTACCATTGACGCGCTCCTGGAAGAAAAAAGGCTCAGAAAAGAGCTCGAAGATTATGGATACGATCTTTAATTTCCGTCACCCAATCTTAAAAGCCTCCTTTAGCGGAGGCTTTTCCTGGAGGGGCTTTTGAGTCACGTCCCTATTTCCTCCTCCTCACACCAAGCCATTACGTTGGGCCAGCTCGATCAGGTCTACGAGCGACCGAGCATTGAGTTTCAAGAGCAGGCGGGTTTTGTAGGTACTCACCGTTTTGTTGCTAAGGAACATGCCATCGGCTATCTCCTTATTGCTTCTTCCCCGCGCCAACTGCTGCAGCACCATCATTTCTCGCCCTGAAAGGCGATTGACCATATCAGCTTCACTCGCATTCCCCAGACTTGAACGCACTGAGTGCAGCGCCTGATTAGGGAAATAGCTGTAACCCGACAGCACAGCCTTGATTGCACTTAACAACTCGGTTAAATCCTGCTGTTTACAAACATAACCTGCGGCTCCTGCCTGCATGCAACGCATTGAAAAATGGCCAGGAGCTTGCGAGGTCAGCACCAGCACCTTAATTAGCACCGCCGGAGTGGACAGCCGCGCAATAACTTCCAGCCCATCAAGTTTCGGTATTCCTATATCCAGAATCACAATATCAGGCGCATGTTCACGCGCAAGTTGCAAAGCATCCACACCATTATCCGTCTCTGCGATGACTTCATAGCCATGTCGTTCCATGAGCATACGCACAGCAAGACGAATGACAGGATGATCATCCACGATCAGCACTTTATTCATGGGCAATTCCAATTTATCGCTGTTCGAATTTTTAGAACCAGCACCATAGCCTAGTCATAACAAACTGGGCATAGCGCCCCCTCACGCATCCACAACCAAAGACATTTCCTACAAATATTGAAGATTTGACCTACAGAAATAGCCTGCCAACATCAAAGAATTCTTACTTACCACCTCAGCACACCAACATTCAAATACATCATCTAGAACGACCATCCTCTTATTTAAGATATATCCCCGCTTGCCATCAGAACAACTCCCTACATGCAACACACCTCATGCCGAACCAGAATCGGCACTCCACTACAGCACACACCCCAAAGCAAACTTAAAATTTACAAACGATTCCGCTACAGTATCTTACGCACCCTTCCTTCTACTCAAAAAAAGCACATACACATTAGAAAACCACAAGACACTGCAGACTCACCGATTTATACACATCCAGTGGAATCTACTATTTTTTTAATGAAAAAAATTAGAAATTTGTACTTACAGAATAGGACTACAGATCATTCAGAAAACCCCCAAACATAAATCCATATCAAAAGAATTCCCAACCCGCCCTGTTTACCATCAAATCAGAGTACAGAAAAACTGATAGAAACCCGCCAACAAATAGCATTCCATGCTTGCGCACCATAACTTACCCAAACTAAAGACAAAAACTTACGCACCATTACATCAATTAGTTATTAGCCCCTATGAAATTCAACATAGATAGCGGCAGTATTCCTACGAACAATCGAAACCTGCAAAAAAACCGAAAGATCCCCATTCAAGGTGCCACCTCAAAACCCGTATTGAGTTTGCAGCTTCAATATCCCACGTCTAAATTCATAGTAACCCGTCCATAAAATGAAAACGCACCGGCTCCCAGAGTGCTGACACCCCCAACACGGTGCGCCCGGCCATTGCCGAACCACCCGTAAAAAGGTTACCCCATGATAAAAAACCATCTAAAAATCAATAACCCACTTACTATCATTGCAGTTTTCTCAATGCTGACAGAAGCTTCCGCGGCGGTATCACTGCCTTACATCGACAGTGAACACCAGAAAGAGTACGTTTGGTTTTTAATAATATTCCCTGTACTTTTGGTGACACTATTCTTCCTGACACTTAACTTCAACAACAAAACACTCTACACCCCAGCAAACTTATCCAAGGCCGCCTTGCCTTTAACAACGGCTGCTTATACCCCTCGCACCTACACTGACTTCAGCACAGACACACTACTTTCCAAGCCAGCTTATCAACTGGGCATAAAGTTCAGTTCGTTCACGCCTCACTACTTTACTTTTTTGCCTCAAGGCCACAGAACATACGATTCCGCCTCCGCAAAACCCTCAGGACCGAATAACGCACCCACCCTGTTCTCTACCGACAAACTTGTACTTTTTGAAGGTACAAAGTTAAAAAGCTTCCACCTTATTGATCTGAATCATTCGCCGTCCCTACGCTCATTTAAAAACATCCCGAAAGACAGACGCCACCGCTACTGCAAATCCCCACGCAAGTGCAAAAGTAACACCCACAAGAATGACGTATTTTTATTACTGAAAAACACGCCGCCTGGCATCACGCCAGGCGAATTAATGCACACCATCTTCAGTACTCACAACGCTACACCCACCGATCATACAACCTTGATCACCTACACCATCGACACACGCAAGCTCGACATATTCGTTTCTCCCTGATGACACGTGACCTGCAGCCCAGAGACAAAAAAAAGCCCCGACCAAATGGCCGGGGCTTTTTTATAGGGCACGCATCAGAACAACTTACGGCCTTTGTTTGCAGCAATGCGCATGCGCAATGCATTCAACTTGATAAACCCTGCAGCGTCTTCCTGGTTGTAAGCACCGCCATCTTCTTCAAAAGTGGCAATGTTGGCATCAAACAATGAATCGTCAGACTTGCGACCGGTAACGATCACGTTGCCTTTGTACAGTTTCAGGCGAACCACACCGTTCACGTGAGCCTGAGATGCATCAATCATTTGTTGCAGCATCAAACGCTCAGGGCTCCACCAGTAGCCGGTGTAGATCAGGCTGGCGTACTTGGGCATCAACTCGTCTTTCAGGTGAGCGACTTCACGGTCCAGAGTGATCGACTCAATGGCACGGTGAGCCCGCAGCATGATAGTGCCGCCCGGTGTTTCGTAGCAGCCACGGGACTTCATCCCTACATAACGGTTCTCAACGATATCGAGACGACCGATGCCGTTCTCGCCGCCGATACGGTTAAGGGTTGCCAACACGGTGGCCGGGGTCATTTCGACGCCGTCCAGGGCAACGATATCGCCATTGCGGTAAGTCAGTTCCAGAAAGGTCGGCGTGTTAGGCGCATCTTCTGGCGACTTGGTCCAACGCCACATGTCTTCTTCGTGCTCGGTCCAGGTATCTTCCAGCACACCGCCCTCGTAAGAGATGTGCAGCAAGTTGGCATCCATCGAGTACGGAGACTTCTTCTTGCCATGACGCTCGATCGGAATATTGTGCTTTTCAGCGTAATCCATCAGCTTTTCACGGGAGAGCAAGTCCCACTCACGCCAAGGAGCAATCACTTTCACTCCTGGCTTCAGGGCATAGGCACCCAGTTCGAAACGAACCTGATCGTTACCTTTACCCGTTGCGCCGTGGGAAATGGCGTCTGCGCCTGTTTCGTTGGCAATTTCAATCAGGCGCTTGGCGATCAGCGGACGAGCAATGGAAGTACCCAGCAGGTACTCGCCTTCGTAAACAGTGTTGGCGCGGAACATCGGGAAAACGAAGTCTCGAACAAACTCTTCACGCAGGTCATCAATGTAGATTTCCTTAACGCCCATGGCTTGCGCCTTGGCACGTGCCGGTTCGACTTCTTCGCCCTGACCCAGGTCAGCGGTGAAGGTTACGACTTCACAGTTATAAGTATCCTGCAGCCACTTCAGGATCACCGAAGTGTCCAGGCCGCCCGAATAAGCCAGAACGACCTTGTTTACGTCCGCCATGCCATCACTCCACGGGTTGTTCGAAAAGCCGAACAGTCTACCGCCCATATCTATTAATTTACAGAGGCGCGACAGCTTAAGACGACAAAGCGACAGATTATGTCAAAGGGGCGACGAGAGGGGCACTTCAAGAAATTGCAGCGGGATTGGAGACTCCAACTGAAGGAGCAGCTTTTTCTGACTCCGGATACCGCTCCAAACGGACACTAACCCGACGATTTTTCGCACGATTAGCGTGGTTCGTGTTCGGCACCAACGGGTATTGCTCACCATGAAAACGTACCGTGATCTGCGACTCCTGAAGTCCGCTTTCCTTGAAGTAATCCATGACGGCTAATGCCCGGCGCCGTGATAACTCACGATTGGTCAATCTGTTACCCATGTTATCGGAGTAGCCGTCCAGGATGACGTGATTGACGGTTGGATCCGCCTTCAAGTACTCCACCATGACGTGCAAGTTGACCCGTGCGGTCGCGTCCAGTTCGGTACCGCCACCAGGAAAACCAATGCGGCTTTGTCTGACCTGATCAAAGTTTTTCGGTAACAACTTTGCGGTGCAAGCCTCGTAGTCACCGTATGCCTGACGAAACCTGACCGGTAGCAAACGCACTTCAGAGACATTACCCTCACGGGAAAAGTGCCTGACCAGCGGGCTGCGCCCTTCCAGCAGACCGCGAAACAGGCGTCCGGCCTGGGCTTGAGAACTGTTGAAAAGCACCTGGCCACGACCAATGCGCACTGACCCCAGATCAATGTCCCCCCTGCCCGGCTGCCATGGCGCAGCGGCGGCAAGCAGTGTTGCAGAGCCTTCGCCCAGCATTGAGTTGTAGGCATTGAGACGAAAGACTGCCTGCTCTCCTGCCCGACGTACAAAGGCCCCGGAGCCGAAATCAGTAATGGGCTGGATCAGCCGGCACTCGAACTTGTCACCTTCTACTTTCCACTCGATATTCTCCAGCCGAGTCTGAAAAGTCAGAGCCATGGCAGGCAGGCTGGCAAACATGCAGAGCAGGATGAGATAACACTGGCGCACGGGAGGCTCCACAGGCTTGTACTGCAAAATAACAGGCCACAGATTTACGGCATACCCATGAGATATCGGTCAGCAATCACAAAACTTGATAGCGAGTGCCTGTGAGTGTCTTTTCCGGTAGCATTCACATCAGTTTGACCCGCCTGGAATTCCCAATGTCTGACCGCCTGACCCTGCTGCGTCCCGACGACTGGCATATACATCTTCGCGATGGTGCTGTGTTGCCTCACACTGTCGCGGATGTTGCGCGCACTTTTGGCCGCGCCATCATCATGCCCAACCTGGTACCTCCGGTGCGTAATGCCGCCGAAGCCGATGCCTATCGCCAGCGCATTTTGGCTGCTCGCCCGGCCGGAAGCCGTTTCGAGCCGCTGATGGTGCTGTACCTCACTGACCGAACCCAGCCAGAAGACATTCGTACGGCCAAGGCCAGCGGATTCGTCCATGCAGCCAAGCTGTATCCGGCTGGGGCAACGACCAACTCCGACTCTGGTGTCACCAGTATCGATGCGATCTTCCCGGTCCTTGAAGTCATGGCTGAAGTTGGCATGCCTTTACTGATTCACGGTGAAGTCACCCGCGCTGGCGTGGACGTCTTTGACCGCGAAAAAATCTTCATCGACGAGCATATGCGCCGCGTTGTAGATCGCTTCCCGACGCTAAAAGTCGTGTTTGAGCACATCACCACAGCTGAGGCGGTGCAGTTCGTCAACGAGGCTTCGGCCAACGTCGGCGCGACAATTACGGCGCATCACCTGCTGTACAACCGCAATCACATGCTGGTTGGCGGTATTCGCCCGCACTTCTATTGCCTGCCGATCCTCAAGCGCAACACCCATCAGGAAGCCCTGCTGGATGCGGCCACCAGTGGCAGCGAGAAGTTCTTCCTGGGCACTGACTCTGCTCCCCATGCCCAGCACGCCAAAGAAGCTGCCTGCGGTTGTGCCGGTTGCTATACCGCGTATGCAGCCATCGAGATGTACGCCGAAGCCTTCGAGCAGCGTAATGCGCTGGACAAGCTGGAAGCCTTTGCCAGCCTGAACGGCCCTCGATTCTACGGTCTGCCTGCCAGCACCGAACACATCACCCTGGTTCGCCAGGAGTGGACCGCCCCAACCAGCCTGCCTTTCGGCGAGTTGACCGTAATTCCGCTGCGCGCCGGTGAAACACTGCGCTGGCGCCTGCTGGAGGAACAGCTGTGAGTGACGACCATTATGATGACGAACACGAAGGCGGCCATGGCGGCGGATCGCGCCACCCGATGGCCGAGCGTTTTCGCGGCTATCTGCCGGTCGTAATCGATGTTGAAACCGGTGGCTTTAATAGCGCTACTGATGCCTTGCTGGAAATCGCAGCAGTCACGATCGGCATGGATGAAAGAGGCTTTGTGTTCCCGGAGCACACCTATTTCCACCGTGTGGAACCGTTTGAAGGCGCCAACATCGAAGCTGCAGCGCTGGAGTTCACAGGCATCAAGCTCGATCACCCACTGCGCATGGCGGTCAGTGAAGAAACGGCCCTGACCGACATCTTCCGTGGTGTGCGAAAGGCCCTGAAAGCCAACGGCTGCAAGCGTGCCATCTTGGTGGGACATAACAGTAGCTTTGATTTGGGCTTCCTCAACGCCGCAGTAGCGCGCCTGGACATGAAACGCAATCCGTTTCACCCCTTCTCAAGCTTTGACACAGCGACCCTGGCAGGTCTGGCTTATGGCCAGACGGTACTGGCCAAAGCCTGTCAGACCGCCGACATCGATTTTGATGGGCGTGAAGCACACTCGGCTCGTTATGACACCGAGAAAACCGCTGAGCTGTTCTGTGGCATCGTCAACCGCTGGAAACAAATGGGCGGCTGGAAAGACTTCAACGACTGATCCTGTCGTTCAGGCTTTCATCGCAGCATAAAAAAACCGGACACTGGGTCCGGTTTTTTTATGCCTGAATCTGACGCTTACAGCTGGTCAGCATTCTCGGTCAGGTACGCAGCGACACCAGCAGTCGATGCTGTCATGCCTTTGTCGCCTTTTTTCCAGTTGGCAGGGCAAACTTCGCCGTGCTCTTCGTGGAATTGCAGAGCGTCTACCAGACGAAGCAGCTCCTCCATGTTACGGCCCAGTGGCAGGTCGTTAACGATCTGGGAGCGAACAACGCCCTTGTCGTCGATCAGGAACGCGCCGCGCAGCGCTACGCCGCCTTCGGTTTCAACGTCGTAAGCTTTGCAGATTGCATGATTGATGTCGGCAGCCATGGTGTATTTCACCTGGCCGATACCGCCATTGTTCACTGGGGTGTTGCGCCATGCGTTGTGGGTGAAATGGGAGTCGATCGACACGGCAACCACTTCAACGTTACGCGCCTGGAAGTCAGGGATGCGGTGGTCCAGAGCAATCAGCTCGGACGGGCAAACGAAAGTGAAGTCCAGCGGGTAGAAGAACACCAGGCCATATTTGCCTTTGATGGCGGAGGACAGCGTGAAGCTGTCAACGATTTCGCCATTGCCAAGTACGGCTGCGACGGTGAAGTCAGGGGCTTGTTTGCCTACGAGTACGCTCATTGGATATCTCCTGGTGTGCTGCGTGAAGAACAGGATCCGGTCGGGGCTGCCATTGGTTGATGGCATTCAGCTGACCAGTTCCTGCGTGAAAATGACCGGTCATCATACACCGCTCGTCAGGGCGGGCCTTAACCCTTTTTCAGGCGCCAAACACAGAACCATAGAGACCGTTCGTCAGCACAACGCAGGCAGACCTCAATTGAGACTCAAGGCACTTTGACAATCATTCTCGTTAACATTAAGATCCCTGTCATTGAATCCCAACCAGCGATGGTTCTTATTTATGTACGTTTGCCTTTGCACTGGCGTCACCGATGGAAAAATTCGCGACGCAATCTACGACGGTTGCTGCAGCTACCGTGAAGTGCGCGAAGCAACAGGCGTCGCTAGCCAATGCGGTAAATGTGCATGCTTAGCCAAGCAAGTGGTTCGCGAAACCCTGGCTTCGCTGCAAACCAGTCAGGCCGTTATGAGTTTTCCGGCAGAATTTTCAGCCGCTTAATTAACATATTTCAAAGAACCGGGCTTAGTGTCCGGTTTTTTTATGTCCAGAATTCAAGTGGTTAGCCCCAAGACGCGGAACACAAACATTCTTATTCCGATTAATTTTCATTTATTATTCAAATACTTAGGTTTGACAGCCTGCAACGTGCGGATCAAACTCTGCCTTATATACAGTTAATTAAGGCAGGCCCCAGCCATGAAAGGCGACATTTCAGTCATTCAGCACCTCAACAAAATTCTCGGCAACGAACTGGTCGCAATCAATCAATACTTCCTGCACGCACGCATGTATCAGGATTGGGGCCTGGAAAAGTTGGGTGCGCATGAGTACCACGAGTCCATCGACGAGATGAAACACGCGGACAAGCTGATCAAGCGCATTCTGTTCCTTGAAGGCCTGCCAAACGTTCAGGACCTGGGCAAGCTGCATATCGGCGAGCACACCAAGGAAATGCTTGAGTGTGACCTGCGTATTGAGAAGACCGGCCACGCCGATCTCAAAGCCGCTATCGCCCACTGCGAAGTTGTGGGTGACTTTGGCAGCCGCGAAATGCTGGAAGATATTCTGGAATCTGAAGAAGAGCATATCGACTGGCTGGAAACTCAGTTGGGCCTGATCGATAAAATCGGTATTGAGAATTACCTGCAATCGCAAATGGGCGAGTAACTAACGCCCACTAAAAAGCCCCGCCCTGTTTATCACGGGGCGGGGCTTTTTTATGCGCGTTACTTAACAACTGTAACTACGCGACTGACATCAAGCTTCAGTCTTGTTTGCAGCAGCTTTCTCGACAGCTTCTTTAATCAAAGCCTGCAAAGAACCATCAGCGGCCATTTCAGCCATGATGTCGCTACCGCCTACCAACTCACCACCGACCCACAGTTGCGGGAAAGTTGGCCAGTTAGCGTACTTCGGCAGATTGGCGCGGATTTCCGGGTTCTGAAGGATGTCCACGTAAGCGAACTTCTCGCCACAGCCCATGACTGCCTGAGCAGCTTTGGCCGAAAAGCCACACTGTGGGGCATTCGGGGAGCCTTTCATGTAGAGCAGAATGGTGTTGTTAGCAATCTGGTCTTTAATAGTTTCGATGATATCCATGGAGCACCTCGGCTGAACTTTCCGACTCAGATGTCGGCACGGTGGCGCATTGTAACGGAAAGCCGAGCGTCACGCTCGGTCTCCCCGACAGACAATAGTCGCCCCCCTTCCCTTCGCAGGCCCCGTAGCCGCTGCCGGCAACGAAGGCTGCGAACACATGAAACCCATCTGGATTGCCCGCGCCATCACTGTATCAGCGCCTCGACAGCGAGTACAAATACGGCGACCGTAACACACCAAAAGACCGTGCAATTGCCAAGCGACGCCACGGCAGTGTACAAATGGGCAGCTGAGGTGAGGCAAACCACCTGAGCGGCTCATGCAGCGCAAGACTCGCTCAAACCTCTATACACGTGACCCTTATTGGCAAGACGCGACATTTCCTTATAAGATCGCGCCTTCCCCTATTTCGTCGCCCCGTGCGGCTTTCGCCGCAGGTCTCGCCCGTTTTTCCGAAAACCCCGGCTTTGAGCATCTGCGGTCGTTGCAAAAAAGGTAGTTAATGATGAGCGCAAGGCACTTTCTCTCCCTGATGGATTGCACGCCCGAAGAGCTAGTCAGCGTGATTCGTCGCGGTATCGAGCTGAAGGACCTGCGTCAACGCGGCGTTCTCTTCGAACCTCTGAAAGGTCGCGTTCTGGGCATGATTTTCGAGAAATCATCGACCCGTACCCGCCTGTCATTTGAAGCCGGCATGATCCAGCTGGGTGGTCAGGCCATTTTTCTGTCGCCACGTGATACCCAATTGGGTCGTGGCGAGCCGATTGGCGACTGCGCCATCGTGATGTCGCGCATGCTAGACGCCGTCATGATTCGTACCTTCGCCCACAGTACCCTTACCGAGTTTTCGGCCAATTCCCGCGTACCGGTCATCAACGGTCTGTCAGACGATCTGCACCCGTGCCAGTTGCTGGCTGACATGCAAACCTTCCAGGAACATCGCGGATCGATCAAGGGTAAAACCGTGGCCTGGATCGGAGACGGCAACAACATGTGCAACAGCTATATAGAAGCGGCTATCCAGTTTGACTTCCAGCTACGCGTTGCCTGCCCTGAAGGCTATGAGCCCAATCCTCAGTTTGTGGCTCAAGCCGGTGATCGCGTCACGATCGTTCGCGACCCGCGTGATGCCGTAATTGGCGCCCACTTAGTCAGCACTGATGTGTGGACCTCCATGGGCCAGGAAGAAGAAACCGCCAAGCGTCTGCAGTTGTTTGCCCCGTACCAGGTCAATCGTGCCCTGCTCGACCTCGCTGCCGACGACGTGCTGTTCATGCACTGTCTTCCAGCCCACCGCGGCGAAGAAATCAGCCTCGATTTGCTGGATGACCCGCGCTCCGTGGCGTGGGATCAAGCTGAAAACCGCCTGCATGCGCAAAAGGCGCTGCTCGAATTCCTTGTCCAACCGGCGTATCAACCCGCATGAGTCAGCCGTTATTGCTCAACCTTAGCGATCTGGCCTGTGGCTATCAGGGCCAGAGCGTCGTACAAAACCTCAACCTGCACCTCAATGCCGGCGATATTGGCTGCTTGCTGGGCTCCTCGGGCTGTGGCAAAACCACCACTCTGCGCGCGATTGCCGGTTTTGAGCCGGTACATCAAGGTGAAATCCGGCTGGCGGGTGAAGTCATCTCCAGTGCCGGATTTACCTTGGCCCCAGAGAAACGTCGTATCGGTATGGTATTTCAGGACTACGCTCTCTTTCCGCACCTGAGCGTGGCCGACAACATAGCGTTCGGGATTCGCAAGCATCCAAACAAAGAGCGCGTGACCGAAGAGCTACTTGAACTGGTCAATCTCAAGAATCTCGGCAAGCGCTTCCCTCACGAGCTTTCCGGCGGTCAGCAGCAACGTGTCGCACTTGCACGCGCACTGGCGCCCGAGCCGCAATTACTCTTGCTGGATGAGCCGTTTTCCAACCTCGACGGCGAGTTGCGACGCAAGCTCAGCCATGAAGTGAGAGACATCCTGAAAGCCCGTGGCACCAGTGCGATTTTGGTGACACACGACCAGGAAGAAGCTTTCGCTGTGAGCGACCATGTCGGGGTCTTCAAGGAAGGGCGCCTTGAACAGTGGGATACGCCCTACAACCTCTATCACGAGCCACAGACACCGTTTGTGGCGAGCTTTATCGGTCAGGGCTACTTCATTCGGGGCCAGTTACTCAGCCCGGAATCGGTACAAACCGAACTGGGCGTTTTGCGCGGCAACCGTGCTTACACGTGGCCAACGGGCGGCGCAGTTGATGTATTACTGCGTCCTGACGATATCGTCTATGCACCGGACAGCGATTTGAAAGCCCGGATTATCGGCAAGACTTTCCTTGGTGCCTCGACCCTGTACCGCCTGCAACTGCCTACTGGCAGCCAGCTGGAGTCGATTTTTCCGAGCCACGCCGACCACCTGCCAGGTGCTCAAGTGGGCATTCGGGTTGCCGCGGAACACCTGGTGATGTTCCAAACCAGCGGCAGCATCGCTGCACAAATCCCGCCTTCCGAATCAGGTGTAAGGCGCTACAGTTCCGCCCAGTAATCCCTTGCAGGAGGGGCGGTGCGAGAATTCGTTTAAACCCGCCCTACCTCTGCAAACTGCGCCTGCGTATGCTCTGCCAGCACCCCAGGCGCCAGCTCCACTTCAAGTCCGCGTCGTCCGGCACTGACAAATACAGTCGCAAATCCTTCAGCACTTTTATCGATAAAGGTGCGTAGTCGCTTCTTCTGCCCCAACGGGCTGATCCCTCCCAACAGATATCCTGTTGACCGCTGAGCCGCCGCAGGGTCCGCCATTTCGACTTTCTTCACCCCAGCAGCGTGCGCAAGCGCTTTTAAATCAAGGCTTCCGACGACCGGTACAACGGCGACCAATAACTCGCCTTTTTCACTGCTGGCCAACAACGTCTTGAACACTTGAGCAGGCTCCAGGCCAAGCTTTTCTGCGGCCTCTAACCCGTAGGAGGCCGCTTTGGGGTCATGCTCATAGCTATGCACCCTATGTTCGGCACGAACTTTTTTCAGCAGATCCAGCGCAGGCGTCATGACAGCTCCAGTCTTGAATGAGGCAGTGAAATCCGATGGCAGATTTTAGGCTATTGGCCCTTAAAAAGGCGCTGACACGGGGCTTTGCGTTGAATTTTTAGCTGAAACGTTACACTTCCACCTACCAATTTGTAGTGTTTTCTTACAGAAAAACCAATACCAAACCCCTCCTCTAAAGTCAGAATATGAATACCCGTTCACTTTCGACCTTTGACAGCAGTGTTTCTTGTCTATATTTTTTCGAATCTGAATATACTCATACGACTTTGCCTGACCGCACAAATCTGAAATACGTATTTTTCCGGTCCAGGCTCAGGCGCACTGCCACCCTGATTGACGACGTCAAAAAACAACAATAATGAGGTTTCACATGTCGACTGCATCTCAGCACCCCACACTTTCAGGTCAGTGCTTGGCCGAGTTTCTCGGCACCGCACTACTCATCTTCTTCGGTACCGGTTGTGTTGCGGCTCTCAAGGTCGCGGGCGCCAGTTTTGGCTTATGGGAAATCAGCATCATCTGGGGCATCGGCGTCAGCATGGCGATTTACCTGACAGCAGGCGTTTCCGGCGCGCACCTGAACCCGGCCGTCAGCATCGCGCTGTGCCTGTTCACCGATTTCGAAAAACGCAAACTGCCCTTTTATATCCTTGCCCAAGTCGCAGGAGCCTTTTGCGCTGCAGCGTTGGTTTACACGCTCTACAGCAACCTGTTTTTCGATTACGAACAAGCGCATCAAATGGTTCGTGGCAGCCAGGCCAGCCTTGAGCTTGCATCGGTCTTCTCAACCTACCCGCACCCTTCGCTCACAATTCTGCAAGCCTTTCTCGTTGAAATGGTGATTACTGCCATCCTGATGGGCGTGATCATGGCCCTGACCGACGACAAGAACGGCTTGCCACGCGGTGCATTGGCTCCCCTGCTGATCGGCCTGCTGATTGCCGTCATCGGAAGCTCGATGGGGCCGCTGACCGGTTTTGCGATGAACCCCGCGCGTGATTTCGGGCCTAAACTGATGACTTTCTTTGCAGGCTGGGGTGAAATTTCGTTCACTGGCGGACGCGACATCCCTTATTTCCTGATTCCAATATTTGCACCGATCGTGGGCGCTTGCCTGGGCGCGGCCATTTATCGCGGGTTAATTGCTCGCCATCTGCCTGACGCTGCCCCTGTAGCCGCCGATACCCAGACTGCTGCGCAAGTGAAAACCCAAGCTTCCTGATATCGACTTATGAAACGGGGCGCACGAGACCAACTGCCCGTTACCTGTCTCGCGCCCCCAACCTCCCTCATTCTGCAAGGCAATTTCAAATGACCGACATCCAGAATAAGAACTACATCATTGCGCTAGACCAAGGCACAACCAGTTCGCGAGCGATCATCTTCGATCGTGACGCCAACGTGGTGTGCACCGCGCAACGTGAGTTTCAACAGCACTACCCGCAACCGGGCTGGGTTGAACATGACCCAATGGAAATTTTCGCCACCCAAAGCGCCGTGATGGTCGAAGCCTTGGCCCAAGCCGGCTTGCATCACGACCAGGTAGCCGCCATCGGCATCACCAACCAGCGTGAAACCACCGTTGTATGGGACAAAGTCAGCGGTCGCCCTATCTACAACGCCATCGTCTGGCAGTGCCGCCGCAGCACTGAAATCTGCGAGCAGCTCAAGCGCGAAGGTCACGAGCAGTACATCAGCGACACCACAGGCCTGGTGACCGACCCGTACTTCTCGGGCACCAAACTGAAATGGATCCTGGATAACGTTGAAGGCAGCCGTGAGCGTGCACGCAATGGCGAACTACTGTTCGGCACCGTCGACAGCTGGCTGATCTGGAAATTTACCGGCGGCAAAACCCACGTCACCGACTACACCAATGCCTCACGCACCATGCTCTTCAACATCCACACCCTGGAGTGGGATGCCAAGATGCTGGAAGTGCTGGATATCCCGCGCGAAATGCTGCCTGAAGTGAAGTCGTCTTCAGAAATCTACGGCCGCACCAAAAGCGGTATCGCCATTGGCGGCATTGCAGGCGACCAGCAAGCAGCGCTGTTTGGTCAAATGTGTGTCGAACCCGGCCAGGCCAAGAACACCTATGGCACTGGTTGCTTCCTGCTAATGAACACCGGGTCCAAAGCCGTCAAATCGACCCACGGCATGTTGACCACCATTGCATGCGGCCCTCGGGGCGAAGTTGCCTACGCACTCGAAGGCGCCGTGTTCAACGGTGGCTCCACGGTTCAATGGCTGCGCGATGAGCTGAAGATCATTAACGACGCCCATGACACCGAATATTTCGCCGGCAAGGTCAAAGACAGCAACGGTGTGTACCTGGTACCGGCGTTCACCGGCCTCGGCGCCCCTTACTGGGACCCGTATGCCCGTGGAGCTCTGTTCGGCCTGACTCGCGGCGTTCGCGTTGACCACATCATTCGTGCAGCGCTTGAGTCGATTGCCTACCAGACACGCGACGTGCTGGACGCCATGCAGCAGGACTCCGGCGAACGCCTCAAGGCCCTGCGCGTAGACGGTGGTGCCGTAGCCAACAACTTCCTGATGCAATTTCAGGCAGACATTCTCGGCACTCAGGTTGAACGCCCGCAAATGCGCGAAACCACCGCATTGGGCGCGGCCTACCTGGCCGGTCTGGCCTGCGGCTTCTGGGGCAGCCTGGATGAGTTGCGCGGCAAGGCCGTGATCGAGCGCGAATTCGAACCTGCGCTGGACGAAGCCAGCAAAGAGAAGCTCTATGCCGGCTGGAAAAAAGCCGTGAGCCGTACTCGCGACTGGGAACCCCACGAAGAAAGCAACTAATCCTCCAAGGCAATAAAAACTGCGGGCGCCACTGGCGCCCGCAGTTGCTTCAAGACTTGATGACACCTGCGAGTAGCAGGCGGCGCTTTCCTGCGGCATCATGGGCGAATTTGCTTCGCCGCCCAAAGGAAACTCCATGAATCTGCCTCCACGCCAGCAGCAGATCCTCGAACTCGTACGCGAGCGCGGTTATGTCAGCATCGAGGAAATGGCTCAGTTGTTCGTCGTCACACCGCAGACCATTCGCCGTGACATCAATCAACTGGCAGAAGCCGATCTGCTACGCCGTTACCACGGTGGAGCCGCCTATGACTCCAGCGTTGAAAACACTGCCTACGCCATGCGCGCAGATCAGATGCGCGACGAAAAGCGCCGTATTGGCGAAGCCATCGCTGCCCAGATCCCTGATCACGCCTCGATTTTCATCAACATCGGCACCACAACCGAGTCGATTGCACGGGCGCTACTCAATCACAACCACCTCAAAATCATCACCAATAACCTGCACGTGGCTTCGATCCTGAGCGCCAAGGATGACTTTGAAGTCCTGATCGCAGGCGGCAACGTACGCCGTGATGGCGGTATCGTGGGCCAGGCCAGTGTCGACTTCATCAACCAGTTCAAGTTCGACTTTGCACTGGTAGGCATTAGCGGCATCGACTCAGACGGCAGCCTGCTTGACTTCGACTATCAGGAAGTGCGCGTATCTCAGGCAATTATTGCCAACGCCAGGCAAACCATCCTGGCTGCCGACTCCAGCAAGTTCGGCCGAAATGCGATGGTACGCCTGGGCCCGATAACCCTGATTGATTGCCTGGTCACCGATCAGCCACCTGTGCCCGAACTCGCGCAACTCCTTGCTCAAAACAAGATTCGCCTGGAAGTCGTGTAACCAGCCCACAGGTTCAACTCCCGACTCTAAATGTTCGATATTTTTCTTTTAGACCCCCTTCGATGAGTTTTTTCAATCGAAAGGCGCTGGCCTCGTACGTCTTTATCCGCTAATATTTTCGAAAATGAACATTAATGTTCACATTCAAATATGCGTAAAGAACGCGAGGCCCATTTATGTCCCTGACCACCTTGCCTGCCACCCCCCTCGCTGAGGTTTACGACGTTGCTGTGATTGGCGGCGGAATCAATGGCGTCGGGATTGCGGCAGACGCAGCCGGTCGCGGCTTATCTGTGTTTCTTTGCGAAAAAGACGATCTGGCCAGCCACACCTCGTCAGCCAGCAGCAAGCTGATCCACGGCGGTTTGCGCTACCTCGAACATTACGAGTTCCGTCTGGTACGAGAAGCTCTGGCTGAGCGCGAAGTGTTGTTGTCCAAAGCTCCGCACATCGTCAAACCGATGCGTTTTGTATTGCCCCACCGCCCGCACCTGCGCCCGGCGTGGATGATCCGTGCCGGGTTGTTCCTGTATGACCACTTGGGCAAGCGCGAAAAACTTGCAGGCTCCACCAGTCTCAAGTTTGGTGCGGACAGCCCACTGAAAGCAGAAATCACCAAAGGTTTTGAATACTCCGACTGCTGGGTCGATGACGCTCGCCTGGTCGTACTTAACGCTATGGCTGCGCGGGAAAAAGGCGCACATGTTCACACTCAGACTCGTTGTGTCGGCGCGCGTCGTAATAAAGGGCTGTGGGAACTGAATCTGGAACGCGCTGATGGCAGCCTGTTTTCCATTCGCAGCAAAGCCATGGTCAATGCTGCAGGCCCTTGGGTCGCCAAATTCATCAAGGATGACTTGAAGCTGGACTCGCCTTACGGCATTCGCCTGATCCAGGGCAGCCACCTCATAGTGCCCAAGCTTTACGACGCGCCTAATGCGTTCATCCTGCAAAACGAAGACCAACGGATTGTGTTCACCATCCCGTACATGGATCAGTTCACCATCATCGGTACGACCGACCGTGAATACACAGGTGATCCGGCCAAAGTGAGCATCACCGAAGAAGAAACCGACTACCTGCTGAATGTGGTCAACGCCCACTTCAAACAGCAAGTAAGCCGCAGCGACATCCTGCGCACTTATTCAGGCGTGCGTCCGCTGTGTAACGACGAGTCAGACAACCCTTCGGCCGTGACACGGGATTACACCCTGGCGTTGTCCGGCGTACCGGGCGAGGCCCCGCTGCTGTCCGTGTTCGGGGGCAAGCTGACCACTTACCGCAAGTTGGCCGAATCGGCCATGGCCCAACTGACCCCGTATTTCACCCAGATCAAACCGAGCTGGACCGCCAGCGCGACATTACCGGGCGGTGAAGACATGACCACCCCCAATGCCCTCAGCGCAGCCCTCATCAGCAAGCACAGCTGGCTGGATGCAGCGATTGCCAAGCGTTGGGCAATCACCTATGGCAACCGTTCATGGCGCTTGCTGGATGGCGTACAAGGCCTGAGCGACATGGGCGAGCATATCGGCAGCGGTCTCTACAGCCGTGAAGTCGATTACCTGTGCAATCAGGAATGGGCACTGGATGCACAGGACATTCTGTGGCGCCGGACCAAACTGGGCCTGTTCACCACTGCTGAAGAACAGGCACATCTGGCCCAGTACATGGCCACCCTTAACCTGAAACACCGCAAGGTAGAAGCAGCTTAAGCCCCTCTCCCGCTCCCGCAGGTTTCACATTTCCTGAGGGAGCGGCGGCTCTACAATTCAAGTTGCCAGCAGTGCATTCGGCTCGACCTGCTACAAATCCCGAGCCACGTATCACGAGTGACCAGCCCGTCTTTCATTCGGTTTTCCGAACACCTGCCCCTGCATGATTCGGCTTTCCGGGCACACCTGCATTTAAGGCCCTTCTTCAAAACGATTTAAATCCATATAAATCAGTGTGTTAGTCATAAATTCAATGTCTGGCACGACTCATGCTCTACACTCTGGACCGAATGCTTTAACAGAGCGTTTAGTCTGTTGAGACATTCGAAGTACAAAAGGGCCCACAAACGGGCTCAATAAAAAAAACAATGTCGAGGAAACACCGATGCGCATCGTTCCGCAACTTTTGGGCGCAGCAATTGCTGCAGCTCTGATTAGCACTCCAGTTTTTGCAGCCGAATTGACCGGCACACTGAAGAAAATCAAAGAATCCGGCACCATCACCCTTGGGCATCGTGACTCCTCCATTCCGTTCTCCTACATCGCGGACGCTTCCGGCAAGCCGGTTGGCTACTCCCACGATGTACAGCTGGCAATCGTAGATGGGCTGAAAAAACAGCTCGACATGCCGAACCTCAAGATCAAGTACAACCTGGTCACCTCCCAGACCCGTATCCCGCTGGTACAGAACGGCACCGTTGACGTTGAATGCGGTTCCACTACCAACAACGTGGAGCGCCAGCAGCAAGTCGACTTCTCGGTCGGCATCTTCGAGATCGGCACCCGCCTGCTGTCCAAAAAGGACTCGCCTTACAAGGACTTCGCTGACCTGAAAGGCAAGAACGTCGTAACCACCGCGGGCACCACCTCAGAGCGCATCCTCAAGGCGATGAACGCCGACAAGCAGATGGGCATGAACGTGATCTCGGCAAAAGACCACGGCGAAGCGTTCAACATGCTTGAGTCGGGCCGCGCTGTTGCTTTCATGATGGACGACGCCCTGCTGGCCGGTGAAATGGCCAAGGCCAAGAAGCCAACCGACTGGGCCGTTACCGGTACTCCACAGTCGTACGAAATCTACGGCTGCATGGTTCGTAAAGGCGATCCAGAATTCAAGAAAGCAGTGGATGACGCCATCGTCGCCTACTACAAGTCGGGCAAGATCAACGACACCTACAACACCTGGTTCCAGTCGCCTATTCCTCCAAAAGGCCTGAACCTGATGTTCCCGATGAGCGATGAGCTCAAGGCGCTGATCGCCAATCCGACCGACAAAGCGGCAGACGACAAACCAGCAGAAGAAAAGAAATCCTGATTTCTGGACGTTGATACTCCCGGGCGTGACTCGTCACGCTCGGGAGTTGCCGAGCACCTTTGTACTAAGCTTCTTATTGCATTAGAGAACACTCGAACCGCTAGTTATCGAGCGGGTTTTGTGTGCCCGACGACACTGTCGGGTGAGAACGGATTCCCTGAAGCAAGTGCTTGTTTATAGACCCATCTGAGGGGAGACCCTGCATGAATTACAACTGGGACTGGACCGTATTCTTCAAGTCCACCGGCGTAGGCAGCGAGACGTATCTCGACTGGTTTATTTCCGGATTGGGCTGGACCATCGCAATCGCTGTCGTCGCCTGGATTGTCGCCTTGATCCTGGGTTCGCTGCTGGGCGTCATGCGCACACTGCCGAACCGTTTCATCGCGGGCATCGCCACCGTTTACGTGGAAATCTTCCGCAACGTTCCACTGCTGGTGCAACTGTTTATCTGGTACTTCCTGGTACCCGATCTGCTGCCACCTGATTTGCAGGAGTGGTACAAACAAGACCTCAACCCGACTACCTCGGCCTACCTGAGCGTTGTCGTGTGCCTGGGCCTGTTTACCGCCGCACGGGTTTGCGAGCAGGTGCGTACCGGTATCGAGGCGCTGCCCCGAGGCCAGGAAGCTGCCGCTCGGGCCATGGGCTTCAGCATGTCGCAAATCTACTGGAACGTGCTGCTGCCGCAAGCCTACCGGATCATCATTCCACCGCTCACCTCCGAGTTCCTGAACGTGTTCAAGAACTCCTCCGTGGCCTCGTTGATCGGCTTGATGGAACTGCTGGCACAAACCAAACAGACCGCCGAATTTTCCGCCAACCTGTTTGAAGCCTTCACCCTGGCAACCTTGATCTACTTCACCCTGAACATGAGCCTGATGTTGCTGATGCGCATGATCGAGAAGAAAGTAGCGGTGCCCGGCCTGATGTCTCTGGGGGGTAAATAATGGACTTCTTCGATTTCAGCGGCATCGTCCCTGCCCTGCCAGGCCTGTGGAACGGCATGATCATGACCTTGAAGCTCATGGTCATGGGCGTCGTCGGTGGTGTGGCCCTGGGCACAGTACTGGCATTGATGCGTTTGTCGTCAAGCAAGTGGATGGCCAACCTGGCCGGCGCTTACGTGAACTACTTCCGCTCGATCCCGCTACTGCTGGTGATCACCTGGTTCTATCTGGCCGTGCCTTTCGTGCTGCGCTGGATCACTGGCAAAGACACCCCGATCGGCGCTTTTGAGTCGTGCCTGGTGGCCTTCGTCATGTTCGAAGCTGCCTACTTTTGCGAAATCGTGCGAGCTGGCGTACAGGCCATTCCCAAAGGCCAGATGGGTGCAGCCAAAGCACTGGGCATGAGTTACGGCCAGGCCATGCGCCTGATCATCCTGCCACAGGCCTTTCGCAAAATGACTCCATTGCTGCTGCAACAGAGCATTATCCTGTTCCAGGACACCTCACTGGTCTATACCGTCGGCCTGGTGGACTTCCTCAATGCCTCGCGCTCCAGTGGCGACATTATCGGCCGCTCCAATGAGTTCCTGATCTTCGCCGGTCTGGTGTATTTCATCATCAGCTTTTCCGCCTCGCTGCTGGTCAAGCGTCTGCAAAAAAGGTTTGCCGTATGATCTCGATCAAGAACATCAACAAGTGGTACGGGGACTTCCAGGTACTGACCGATTGCAGTACCGAAGTCAAAAAGGGCGAAGTGGTCGTGGTATGCGGCCCGTCCGGCTCGGGCAAGTCGACCCTGATCAAATGCGTCAATGCCCTTGAACCGTTCCAGAAAGGCGACATTAGCGTTGACGGCACATCCATTGCCGACCCGAAGACCAACCTGCCAAAACTGCGTTCGCGGGTTGGCATGGTGTTCCAGCATTTCGAACTGTTCCCGCACATGACCATCACCGAAAACCTGACCATTGCTCAGGTCAAGGTGCTGGGTCGCAGCAAGGCCGAAGCCACTAAAAAAGGCCTCGAACTGCTGGAGCGGGTCGGTCTGTCGGCCCATGCCCATAAACACCCAGGCCAGTTGTCCGGTGGTCAGCAACAGCGTGTGGCCATTGCCCGAGCCTTGGCCATGGATCCGATCGTCATGCTGTTTGACGAACCGACCTCGGCGCTCGACCCGGAAATGGTTAACGAAGTACTCGACGTGATGGTGCAACTGGCCAACGAAGGCATGACCATGATGTGTGTAACCCACGAAATGGGTTTTGCACGCAAGGTAGCCGACCGTGTGATCTTTATGGACCAAGGCAAAATCGTCGAAGACTGCGAAAAAGAAGAGTTCTTCGGCGATGTATCTGCCCGCTCCGAGCGTGCCCAGCACTTCCTCGCCAAGATCCTGCAGCACTAAATTTGGTGCAAACCAAATACCTGTAGTCGCTGCCGAAGGCTGCGAAGGGGGCCACAGCCCCCGTTTTCTGGATACCACAGGGTATTCTTCGCAGCCTGCGGCAGCGACTACGGGTCTCGCAACCCCCTTTGCGCAGTGGTTGACCCAAGGCATCTGTGATGAAATGCGACCCCACTCTTTATCGCGGTGCTCCGCCCTCACTTGCCGTGAAACCTCGTCTACTCCGCCATTTCCTGCTGCCGTTGCTGATCATCCTGATGACGATCGGCCTGGGTTACGCGGGCTATCGCATCAGTGAACACTTCGGTATTCGCACGCTGAGCGAAACCGGCGAACGCCAGCTTGAGCTCCACGCCCGTACCGTTGAAAGCGAACTGGGCAAATACACCTACCTGCCCAGCCTGCTGGAACTGGAATCCAGTGTTTCCCGCTTGCTGGCTGATCCGAGCGTGCAGAACCGGGTCGCCGTCAATCAGTACCTTGAAGGCCTTAACCGCCGCAGCCGCAGCCGGGCGATCTATGTGCTCGACACTACTGGCCGCGTGATGGCTACCAGTAACTGGCGTGATACCGACAGCTATCTGGGTGAAGACCTGTCATTTCGCGCCTACTTCCAGGACGCTGTGCGCGGCCAGCCGGGGCGTTTCTACGGGATTGGCAGCACCTCGGGTGAACCCGGCTACTACCTGGCTCACGGCCTCGAAGAACAAGGCAAGATCATTGGCGTCGCTGTGATCAAGGTCCGCCTCGAAGCCCTTGAAGAACGCTGGCAACGCGCTCGCCTCGAAGCCTATGTGAGCGACGAGAACGGCATCATCATTCTGTCCAGCGATCCCACCAGACGCCTTAAATCAATCCGCCCACTCAGCCCCGAAACCAAGGAGCGACTGGCACGCAGCCTTCAATACTACTGGTGGCCGCTTAATGAACTGGAACCTCTGGAGCGCGAAAACCTGGCGACCGGGGTAGAAAAAGTCACCTTTGCCAATAACAATCAGGTCGTTACCGACCAACAGGAAGTCAGCTATCTGGCGCAAACCCGCAAGCTTAATGACACGCCCTGGGACATCACCCTGCTTTCGCCATTACAAGATCTGCGCCGTGAAGCCGCGAATCAGGGGACGTTGGTTGCTGTTGCCTTTGCCTTGCTGGCGTTTCTACTGATTGCCTGGAATGAACGGCGCAAAGTGATAGCCACCCGGCTGGCGGCTCGCGAAGCCCTGCAAGAAGCCAACAACCAGCTGGAACGCAAGATTACCGAGCGCACCACCCACTTGCGGGCCAGCAACGAACGGCTCAAAGGCCAGATCCGAGAACGACGCCAGGCTGAAGACACCTTGCGTCGGGCCCAGGATGAACTGGTACAGGCAGGTAAACTGGCGGCCATCGGGCAGATGTCCACCAGCATTGCCCATGAACTGAATCAGCCCCTTGCAGCATTGCGCACACTGTCAGGCAATACCGTGCGCTTTCTTGAGCGCGGAGACCTCAAGGTCGCCGCCGACAATTTGAGCACCATCAACAACCTGGTCGATCGCATGGGCCGCATCACCGCCAACCTGCGTTCGTTTGCACGCCGTGGCGATGACCAGGGCCAGGCCAGCCTGGGCAAGGCTGTCGACGCGGCCCTGCAGCTGCTCGCCAGCCGCATGGAAGAATCCGGCGTGCAGCTTCATCGAGAGCTCAATGATGTGGCACTGAAGATTGACCAGACCCGACTGGAACAAATTCTGGTCAACCTGATCGGTAACGCACTGGACGCCATGCAGGGTCACACAGCATCGCCACAGCTTTGGCTAGAGGGCGAGTTCAATGACAGCAAATATCGCCTTCGAGTCCGCGATAACGGCCCCGGGATCGACCCCGAAGCCCGCAAACATCTCTTCGAACCGTTCTTCACCACCAAACCCGGCGAACAGGGCCTGGGCCTGGGCTTGACCCTGTCAGCCAGCCTGGCCGCAGCCGCTGGCGGCAACCTCAGCGTCGAGTTCCCGGTCAGTGGTGGTGTCGCATTTGTCCTTCTTTTACCGCTGGTGCAATCCGCCAAGGCCGAGCCGATATGAATAACGACCTGACCGTCCTGATCGTTGAAGACGATCCCCACGTCCTGCTCGGATGCCAACAGGCACTGGCACTCGAGGACATTCGCAGCGAAGGCGTCAGCAGTGCCGAGCAGGCGCTGGCGTTGGTAGGCGACAACTTCCCCGGCATCGTCATCAGTGACATTCGCTTGCCCGGGATCGATGGCCTGGAATTGCTCAAGCGTCTCAAGGCCCGCGACCGCAGCCTGCCGGTGGTACTCATCACAGGCCATGGCGATATTTCCATGGCGGTGGGCGCCATGCGCGACGGCGCCTATGACTTTATGGAAAAACCCTTTTCCCCGGAGCGGCTGGTGGATGTGGCCCGCCGTGCGCTGGAACAACGTAGCCTGGCCCGGGAAGTCTGGTCGCTGCGTCGCCAGCTGGCCGAACGCGACTCCCTCGAAGGGCGGATCATCGGGCGCTCGCCTGCCATGCAGCAGTTGCGTGAATTGATTGCCAACGTCGCCGATACCTCAGCGAACGTATTGATTGAAGGCGAAACGGGCACAGGCAAAGAGTTGGTCGCCCGATGTCTGCACGACTTCAGCCGACGCCATCCCCAGCAGTTTGTGGCACTTAACTGCGGCGGTTTGCCGGAAAACCTGTTTGAAAGCGAGATTTTCGGCCACGAAGCCAACGCCTTCACCGGTGCAGGCAAACGCCGCATTGGCAAAATCGAACACGCCGATGGCGGCACACTGTTTCTCGACGAAGTCGAGAGCATGCCGATCAACCTGCAAATCAAGCTGCTGCGGGTATTGCAGGAACGCACCCTGGAGCGCCTGGGTTCCAACCAGAGCATCGACGTGGATTGCCGTGTAATCGCGGCCACCAAGTCCGACCTCGATCAACTGAGCAAAGCCAGCCAGTTCCGTAGCGACCTGTATTACCGCCTGAACGTCGTCACCCTTGAACTGCCGCCCCTGCGCGAGCGCCGCGAAGATATCCTGCAGTTGTTCGAGTACTTCTTGCAGCAATCGTCCCTGCGTTTCGACCGAGCCGCCCCTGAACTGGACAACCAGACCGTGTCCAGCCTGATGAGCCATGACTGGCCGGGCAACGTGCGTGAACTGCGCAACGTGGCCGAGCGTTTCGCCCTGGGCCTGCCGGCCTTTAAAAAGTCCGGAGGCAGCGCGGCACAGGGGCTGGGGTTTTCCGAGGCGGTTGAGGCGTTCGAGCGCAACCTGCTCAATGACGCGTTGCAACGCAGCGGCGGCAACCTGACCCAAGCCAGCCTGGAGCTGGGCATGGCCAAGACCACCCTGTTCGACAAAGTCAAAAAATACGGGATCGCTCACTGATGGATTTGATTCTCAAAGCGGCTTTGGGCGCTGGCGTCGTGATCATTCTCGCGATGCTGGCCAAGACCAAAAATTACTACATCGCGGGTTTGGTCCCGTTGTTCCCGACCTTTGCCCTGATTGCGCATTACATCGTCGGTAAAGGCCGCTCGGTGGACGACCTTAAAACCACCATTGTCTTTGGCATGTGGTCGATCATTCCTTACTTCGTCTACCTGGCAACCCTCTATGTGCTGGTGGACCGCATGCGGCTTGAGGCCTCATTGGCACTGGCCGCAGTGGCCTGGCTGATGGCCGCCACGGTACTGGTCAGTGTATGGGTGCGCTTGCACTGACTGCCCCATGTGGGAACGAGCCTGCTCGCTCCCACACAGAGTCTCTACACTGCTCCACACTGCGTACGCTCAACGGATCGTGTAACTCACATGCAGAATAATGTCGTTCAAACTGAGCAACATTGCCTGCTGGCCGCCTCGGGCATGTGGGAACACCAGTGAAAACTCTCCTTGGTCGACTGGCAACCCTTCAAAGGGCAGGTACTGACCATCGTTGAAGTCCAGCATGAACTGCCCGCTGTCATCCAGACCATGGGACAACGCCACTGCGCTGCAGCCACTGGCCAACTGATGCGCGCTGTTGTAGCGCAACACCGCCTGCACGTTTTCGTAAGGCCCCAACAGCGCCGGCAACGAAATGCTCAGGCTCTTGATCAAACGGCGGCTCCCAAGGTTAAGGCTCGCTGGATAGTCGTCCAGAATACTCAGGCTCTGCAGCTTGAAGGTCACGACCAGATTGTTGTCGCTGTCCACAACGGCCTCGACGGGCAGTTCGGTTTTTATGCGATCCACGACAGCCAGGCTATCGGGCGTCACCAGTTGGCGAATGGTGTCGATCAGTTGCGGGTCAAGGGTGCGCAACGAAGCTGTTTTGCGCACCTGCAAAGCACGCTGATCCCAACTCAAGTAAGCCGCCTCCATTTGCTGCAAGCTCAACAACTGGCTTTCGCCGGCCAGCAGCCCCTGATACAGATCACTCCAGTTGCCTGGGCGCAGGTAGTTTCGAGTGTCCTGGGTTTCCCAGCGCAAGCTGGTCTGGGCCTGTGTACACAGCGAAGACACCGTATCGTAGAGTTGATAGTACAAAGTGGACATACGCGCAGCCTGCCAATTGAACAGTGCCTGACCGGTGAAGCGGGTGTTCAGCACTTCGAGCACCGCATCGTTGTAGGCCTGTTCCATTTCAGTTTGTTGGCGTTGTTTTTCAGCCATCGCGATTTGTTCGTTGAGCGCCGCGATCTGGGTCGTGATCAACTCGCCCTCACGCCGTGCCTGATCACGCTGCAAGTCCCACTCTTGAAGCCGGCGACGGTACTGCTCGGAGCTGTCCAGCTTGACGGCTTCGCCCTGCTTCGCATTTGACGTCAGGCGTAACACATCACTGAAGGCATCGACCAGGCCACCGACCTCACCCCATCCGACTGCCATGCCCGCGACATTGGGCAGCAGATTAAGCCCACCTGCGGTGAGGCGTAGCACCCCAGAGGTGGTTTCAAGAAACACCGCCTCACTGCGCAGGTCCATCGCACGCTGCTCACTGGCGGAAATATTCTCCGAAAACAGCACGTCGTAATGTTGCTGGCGCGCCAGGGTCGCGGCCTGGGTGCCTTGCAGGCCCGACAGTGTGTGTCGCAACGCGGCCAAATTGGCCCCATGGGCTTCGCCCATCAGGGCCAGCAAGCCGCCTTGCTGGGTTTGTTGCAACACGTTTAATGCATCCGCATCGCGTCGCTCCAGCACGCCTTGCAGATTGGCGCCGAACTGGATCACCTGCTGCACAGCATTGCGCGCACGCTCCAGCAACACCATAAAGCGTTGCGGCCACAGAACCGGGGCGCCCCCGGCCTGCATGCCACCCGCGCCATCGCCAGCCAAACGAGCCAGCTGCAGCGCTTTGGGATCCACGGGGGTCTCGAACAACTCCAACGCCAACGGCTGACCGTCGATGGACAGATGACGACGCAGGTTATAAAGCCGCCCCTCAAAACGATCCCAGTAAGCCAGCACCGCACTGTCCACCGGCGGCCGGAACGGCCCATTAGCCACCATGATCTGCCGTGTTGAAGCGGGTGGCAGCAGCGCTGATTCCTCCTCCACCCATTGTTCCAGCTCCAGTAGCCGCAGGTTGGATGCGCTACTGGCAGCCTCAAGCGTCGGCGCATTCCACGCCAGCGCCAAGGGCAGTTCCGGACGCTTACCCAGCAATTGCAGGGCCTGCACGTACCACATTTTGGCCTCGCTCAAACTGTCGCGGGTTTGCTGGCGATACAACTGGTCCCCACGTGCCGCCAACAGCTCCAGCTCGCGCAAAAACACAGCCAGCTTGTAATTCATGGGGTCGGCAGTGGCGATCACGTCCGGGTCATCAGTATCGACCGGAGAAGAAGGGCCCCACGTCAAATCCTCTTGCAGCGGCCGTACATTGCAGTAGCGCGGCTTACCGCTGATCATTTGCAGTACGCCAGCAGCGTTTCGATAACCCGCCGGATCGAACAGGCGCCTGAACCAGCGATCGGCCTCATCGAAGCGCTGTTCAGCCAGTAGACGATTGGCAATCAAGAAGGGTGCGTGGAAGAACAGCTCCCAGGTGTACAGACCCACCCCACTCTCGAAACTGATTTTGCGATTGATTGTTGCGCCTTCGTACCCAGCCGGATCGATAAACATCTGCTGCACATCCCACGACAGCAGGGCATCTACCCCCACTAGCATTTTTTGTTCCAGCAAAGGTCCGGCCAGTGTGGTGAGCACGTATTCCTTATGGTTACCAGGCTTCGTGTAGAGCATTTGGGTGCGGCCAGCGCTGTTGAAGGCGGTAGGAATCCACAAGTTGGCTAAGGTGTCATAGTTGGTTATTACGGCCGGTGTGTCATGAGCGCTCCTCGCTACAACCATATTGGCTCTATATACATAGTTATAAAACTCTACAACATAAGAATGATCCCGTACAAAATCAGCAAACGATACAGACGTATTCATAATAAAAGTTTTCAAGCTAGGCGTCGTATTACAATCCTGGGAAAAGTGCACCTCACCCCCATGCAAAACCTTAATGGCGAACCACCCAGTCGTGTTATTACTGGCTTTTGAATTTATTGAAATTCTTAGATTCCCCCCCACATTGACAAACACGACATCCCCATAATAGGCAAACCCATAAGTATTTGAGTAGGAGAATACAAACGAACTAGTCGCCGAAAACTGATTGGCTGGAATGGCAGATGTAAAGAGCAAGGGCTGACGCACAAGAATATCAATATAACTTCCAAAGCTTAAATTCTTGTATGTAAAGTTTAATGTTACACCCCCCCCGGGTGAGTCGATCATCTGTAAAAGTTTGCTGAAGCGATACAAACTAATCCCCGTAGGGGTTTCAACAAACACACCCAACTCCGGCTCAATCGTCGTAGGGGCAGCACGCCGTAATTCAGCCGCAAAAACCTTAGAGGGATTATTGGTTAAAGGCCAGGCGCGCAGGCTCCATTGCCCGGAGGGCTTGAGGGTAGCAATCTGCAGTTCCTGCACCATCGTTGCGTGAGCTTCAGTGACCCCGTCGTTATCAGTTGCCGTGCCGCCGGCGGAATATTCATGCACGCACACGACATGCAAGCGATTGGCGAAGTACACAATCGACGGCACGGTGTTAGGCATCGGCTGCAGCGGCGCATCAATCTTGAGCCATTGGCTCCACGACGCAATATTGCGCACTTTGGCATTGGTGCCATGATCGGTCTTGTCCACACGGCGCCAATAATATTCACCGGGTGTACCGGGAATACTGCCCAGGAAATACGCCTCCCCCTTACTGCTTGCGGGTTCGACCTGATAACCACTGTCATAACGAATATCCAGCACTTTGCGCAGGCCACTCACATACTGGGTGAAGGCCTGCTCCACGCGCTCGTCGGTGATTCGCCCCTGGTTGATGGCGGTTTCCAGTTCTTCAAATAATTGAGTCTTGCTGTACCGCAACTCAGGGTCGATATAACTGGCCGGGTAATACATCAGCCGTTGCAAGCCAGCCCAGGAGGCATAACGTTTGTTATAGGCGTTCCAGCGACTGAAAAAACCGGTCTCGTTGGAGGCTTGTTGCATCGCGGGCAGATCCAGATTCGGTTCCAGCTGTTCGCGGCAGCGGTGCAAGTACAACTGGGCACTGGCCACGGCTTCGGCAATGCGGCTGGTTTTGATCTGCCCGGACACATTCGGATCGAGCAGCAGGTATTCATAAAGATCCTCGGCAGTCGTGATCTTGGCCGCCAGTGCGCCCAGACCTCGAAGGGGGATTACATGCTTAAGGTAATAAGGCACCAAAGCATCACGCCGGGATTCGTTAAGACCGGCCAATAATTTCTCGTTCATAGCGGTTCTCCCGGTTAGGCGTGTGCGGCGCCAATGATTTTGGCGGCGATCACGGTGAGCGTGGCCTGATCAACAACGGCGGTTCCAGTCAACTTGGCGACCCACGACATGTCCGTCGGGGACACGCCAAGGCGCTGGCTTAATTGCATGGTGTGCAGCAGGGGCAGCAGTGCCGCAAAACTGCGTGGCACGCTGGCGTTCATCAACACAAGGGTTTGCGTCAGGTCCCAGCCGTGCAGGTCGCTGAGCTGTTGCGCGGCCACTTCCAGTGTCAGCGCTGGATCCTGCGCTGCCGCGCGCAGAAGGAATGTTCGAGCCTCGGCCACCTCGACGACCAACACCTGTTGCCATTTACGATAGCGTGACAACAGCAGCAACAGCTCCAGGGTCAAGGCTGGGGCATTCAATTCGCCCGTCAGCGCTGAAGGTTTGCCCACGCCTGCAGGCAGCAGCACGTCCAGGTCCTGCTCGCCCAGCTGGGCCCAATGGCAGGCCTGGGCGAACTGGCGCATCAGGTAGGCGTATTGCACGGCTTGGGGCAGTTCATCCAGCGTGGCCACCCCCAGGCCGACACGCTCGATGTCAGCCCAGAAACTCAGCAGGTTGTAGCCTTGCAGGGTCGATGTCATTTCTTCGGCCACAGCGTCGACCCAGACCAGGGCGGCCGTGGCAATGTTGGGCTTAAGGTTGAACTCGGCACCGATATGACGCGCCAGTTGGGTGCGCAGCACCGCGTCTTCTGTCGCCTGCAAGGCGGCTTCGACCACTGCCCGTCCGCTCAGGGTGCTGTAGATATTTTCGATAAAGACCTGTAGCTCGGGGGTGGCCTGCACCGGATAGCGACGGCTGGTCAGAGCCATGAGCTGCTGGGGCTCGAGCTTGGCGTTGCGCATCCAGTCCACCAGATAGCCGGTGCGTATCAGCACGCCGAGGGCGACCTGGTTGGGTTGTGGCTGGGCCAGTGCCCGGACAATGGCATCGGGGTCGGCCAACTCATCCCAGAAGTGCAAAGCCTCAACCACGCTCAGGCCAAATACCCGAGGTATCGCCACCAGCCGGTAAAGCGCCGAAATCTGCTCCAGCCCCAGCACCGGCAGCACCTTGTTAGTGTCCATGGTCGGTAGAAACTGGGCCAGCACGATCAACGTGGCATCGTCGATCTTCAGCCCTTGGCACAGTCGGGCCCGTGCGCTCAGGGAAGGCGGGTTCTGGGTGGCTTGCTGAAAGTCGATATTGGCAAGGTCGATCAGGTCTTCATCGCCAAACAAGGAAGTAAAGAACGAAGACTGGCCGGCGCCATGGAAGGTGTTGAGCAAGCCCAGGCACGCGGCAAAACTGTCGACCGCCATGGCATAGCGTTGACGCAGCGGCAGGTATACCGCAAGCGCTTGCAGAGGCTGTGTCAGGGGGTGAACGGAAATAGTGTCACTGGCCTGGCAAACCAGCCAGTCCAGTTCTTCGAAAGACAGTTGCTTCACATGGCGATGCAAGCGAAAGATGCGGTTCAGGCGTTCAATGGCCCGACCGTTGCGGTTGTAAAAGCCACTGCTCGGAGGGCTATTGGTCGGCGCAGGTACCGGATGACCGACCGCGGCACCTACATACCAGTACAAGGGCTTGGCCGGGGACGGCGTGCCGTCTGTCCAGCCATTGATGTAGCGGGCGGCGTAGGTCTGGGGCAAGACTATTTCGGGAGCCGAGAGACTGAAGAAAGGCCCACTACCGAGTGCCGAAACAATCACGTCCACTGGAACCTGAAGCGCTGCCTGCAGGCCCGAGGCATATTCCATTTCGTTCAGTCTTGTTAACCCAAAATAGCGCATAACACCGGCCTCGCTGGTGTTTTGAGCTTGAGTCAAGATGGTTGCCAGCTCGGGCGACATCCCCAGCGCATCACGCGCATGGTTCACCGGCATCCTGCTGCTCCAGGCGAGCAGATTGGTCTCGTGTTTCAGTGCCTGGCCTTCGAAATCCCCCAGCACCGACCAGAGTTCAGCCGGGCTACTTTTGCGGGCGGCCATCCCCTGCAGGATCTGTTCGCTGGCATGGTTATAAGGCAGGTTCATTGGGTAAACCGAGGTACGCAGCAACTCGTCAACATTTCCGGTAACCCCGGCTTCCAGCACCTCCAGGGTCAATGCCAGCGTGCTGATTTCTTCGTTCAGGTTGGCGTCGCTCAGCAGCAGCGGGGCCAGATCAGGGCGCCGCAGGTTCAATTGCAGACCGCTAGTAGACGGATGCAAGGGCTTGGCCGCGCGATACAGATCCGTCAGATAGCTGGCCGGGGAAAACAACGAACCCACCGAGTCCGGATGGGCGAACCCGGTGGCGCTGGTTTGCTTGAACCAGGCCTCATAATTGCCGCTACCGCCGATCGAGCGATGTATCCCGTTGGGGTCTTCGGGCGGCTCCAGTTTGGTGAGTGCCTGCAACGCCGGGTTGCTTCGCGCGCACAACTGGGCATAGAGCCGAGTCAGTCCGGCGGCGCGGGCTTGAGCCTGGTCAAACAGCTCATCCACCTGCACTGGGTCCATGACTTGCGGCGTTCGGCTAAGGATTTTTGCCCGCACCAGCGCGGGACCCTCGCGCATCAGCTCGAACACGGAATCAAAACCTAACTCGGTGATCCGTTCGTGAAGTACGCGCAAGGCTTCGCGCTCAGCGGTATACCCTTCGGACTCTTGGTCCACCGGTGGTTCGTCGCCGATCACTGGCTTATCGTCAATGGGCGGATCATCACCTACAGGTATCACTTCAATCGGCGGCTCGCCTTCTTCGGTGAGAGAGGACGTCAGGTCATCGCTCGAACTGGCAGTGGCTTGCGTGGTTTCAGATTGTCCGGAAGTTTCTTTGCTCGCCATGACCATAACCTCAAGCTGTTTACACCCGCATTGACAGGAAATACCCCCAGACATCCACCACGGCAGTGGCCAGAAAACCGAGGACTTTGAGTCAGTGACTGACTCCCTTGAGAGTGATTACGCGCTTGGATGGGGGGGTTGCCTACTGTAAGAAATGACAGAGACAACGCCCACTGATCAGAAACTACCTAGCCACTAAGACGATGCTTCTTGGGATGACCTGAGACGCTAAAAGTAAAAAAGCCACACGCTGCAAGACCAAGTCTTACCGCGTGTGGCTTGTAGCTCTTGTAGCTTTCGCTCTTTTAGCTTGGAACCGCGCTCGCTCTCAACTGCCGTGCTGCTGCAACCATGTTGATCAGTGCAGCTTCTGTTTCGGCCCAGGCGCGGGTCTTAAGACCACAATCCGGGTTGACCCACAGTCGCTCGGCTGGAATACGCTGGGCTGCCTTGCTCAACAACTTGACCATTTCAGCCGTGTCCGGCACCCGTGGCGAGTGAATGTCATACACACCCGGGCCGATGTCGTTCGGGTAGTCGAACGCTTCAAAGGCATCCAGCAATTGCATGTCCGAACGGGAGGTTTCAATGGTGATCACGTCGGCGTCCATCTCGGCGATCGACTTGATCACGTCATTGAATTCGCTGTAGCACATATGGGTGTGGATCTGGGTTTCATCACCCACGCCTGAGGCGCACAGACGGAACGCTTCGACTGCCCAGTCCAGGTACTCCTGCCATTGTGCGCGGCGTAACGGCAAGCCTTCGCGGAATGCGGCCTCGTCAATTTGTACGATCTTGATTCCGGATTTTTCCAGGTCGACCACTTCATCGCGAATCGCCAGTGCCAACTGCTGCGCCTGGACTTTGCGCGACACGTCTTCGCGGGGGAATGACCACATCAACATGGTCACCGGGCCAGTCAGCATGCCCTTCATTACCTTGTGGGTCAGGCCCTGAGCGTAGGTGATCCACTCAACGGTCATGGCTTTCGGGCGGCTCAGATCACCGAAGATAATTGCCGGTTTGACGCAGCGTGAACCATAGCTCTGTACCCAGCCGTATTGGGTGAACACGTAACCGTCCAACTGCTCGGCGAAGTATTCCACCATGTCGTTACGCTCGGCTTCACCATGCACCAACACGTCCAGCCCCAAACTCTCCTGGGTTTGCACGGCGTTGCGAATTTCGCTGTGCATGGCGTCGGTGTATTCACTGATCGACAGCTTGCCCTGCTTATAAGACTGACGCGCCAGACGAATAGAAGCAGTCTGTGGGAACGAGCCAATGGTAGTGGTCGGAAAAGCAGGTAAATTCAACCGCGCGCGCTGCACTTCAATACGGGTGGCGAAGGGCGACTGACGCTGACTGTCAGCATCGGTAATCGCGTCGATGCGAGCCTGTACCGCCGCCTTGTGAATCCGTGGCGAGTTAGCCCGGCTTTGTTGCACGCGCCGGCTCTGGGCCAGGGCTTCTTGCACCTTCGGGTCTTGCGGGATATTCAGGGCATCGCGCAGCACGGCGATTTCGGCGCACTTTTGCTTGGCAAAGGCCAGCCAGCTCTTGAGCTCTGCATCCAGTTTGGTTTCGCGATCCAGATCTACCGGGCTATGCAGCAGCGAGCAAGAACCGGCCACCCACAGGTTGTCACCAAAACGCTCTTCAGCTTCTTGCAATTGGGCCAGGGCGTTCTCCAGGTCACAGCGCCAAACGTTGCGACCGTTGACCAGGCCCAGGGACAGCACTTTGTAGGTCGGCAAGCGATCCAGGATGGCATGCAACTGGTCGGGAGCGCGCACCAGATCCACGTGCAACCCTTCTACCGGCAGGCTAACGGCCAATCCTAGGTTGTCTTCTAGGCCGCTGAAATAGGTGGCGACCAGCTTCTTCAGTGGCGAGTACTGAAGAATGTGATAAGCCCGTTCAAAGGCATTTTTCCATTCCTGCGGCAGGTCGATGGACAAGATCGGCTCGTCGATCTGCACCCACTCCACGCCCTGCTCGGCCAGGCTGGAAAGAATTTGCGCGTACACCGGCAGCAGGTTTTCCAGCAGGTCGAGCTTGTTGAACTCGTTGCCCTTGGCTTTGCCCAGCCACAGGTAGGTCAGCGGGCCGATAATGACGGGCTTGACCGTATGCCCCAGGGCCAGTGCTTCGGCGGTCTCTTCAAACAGTTGGTTCCAGCTCAGCTCAAAGCGCTGGTCCTGACTGAATTCCGGCACCAGGTAGTGATAGTTGGTATCAAACCATTTAGTCAGTTCCTGAGCGTACTGGCCTTTAGTGTGCTCACCGCCGCAGCAGCTCTGGCTAGCACCGCGAGCCATGCCAAACAGAGTATCCAGCGTCGGGCGGTGCTGCTCGTCCAGGGTGCTGGCAAAACGCTGCGGGATGACACCGAAGGTCAGCGAATGGGTCAGGACCTGGTCGTACCAGGCGAAGTCACCCACAGGCAGCAAATCGATGCCTGCATCCTTTTGCAGTTGCCAGTGATCAGCTCGCAATTGGCGACCAACGCTTTGCAGTGCGGCCTGATCGATATCGCCTTTCCAGTAGGCTTCGAGTGCTTTTTTCAGCTCGCGGTCTGCGCCAATGCGGGGGAAACCAAGAGTGTGGGCCAGGGCCATGACGACATTCCTTCGTGTAAGTAATGGCACTATTATCGACACCCGCCCCAACATGAGACAAACTAAACGTTTTCGTGTTGATCATCAAATTTACTCATGGAGCCATTGTGCTGGAAATTCGTCACCTCAAAACCCTGCACGCGTTACGCGAGTCAGACAGCCTGGTCGAAGCGGCAGAACGCCTGCACCTGACTCAGTCCGCTTTATCTCACCAGTTCAAAGAGCTTGAAGAGCGCATGGGTATGCCCCTGTTTGTGCGCAAAACCAAACCGGTTCGTTTCACCAGCGGTGGCTTGCGCTTGCTGCAGCTGGCCGATGCCATGCTGCCGCTACTGCGCGGCGCAGAGCGTGATATCGCCCGTTTGGTCGGCGGTACAGCCGGGCGCCTGCACATGGCGATTGAATGCCATAGCTGCTTTCAATGGCTGATGCCCACTATCGATCAGTTCCGTGATGCGTGGCCCGAGGTCGAACTGGATCTGGCATCCGGCTTTGCCTTTGCCCCGTTGCCAGCACTGGCCCGGGGTGATCTGGATTTGGTAGTGACTTCTGACCCACAAGAAATCGCCGGCCTGACCTATGTCCCGCTGTTTACCTACGAAGCCATGTTGGCCGTGGCCAACCAGCACCCCCTGGCCAGCAAGCCGTTTATCGTGCCGGACGATCTGAGCAGCGAAATTTTGATCACCTACCCGGTGGAGCGCGATCGGCTCGACATCTTTACCCGCTTTCTGGAACCGGCCGATGTTGAACCAGCACAGGTTCGCACCTCGGAGCTGACCGTCATGATGATGCAGCTGGTAGCCAGTGGACGAGGTGTCTGTGGTATGCCGCACTGGGCGCTGCATGAATACAGCTCTCGGGGGTATGTGAAGGCCAAACGCCTGGGCGAGAAAGGGTTGTTTGCGACGTTGTACGCCGCGATCCGCGCCGACATGCTGGATGCACCGTACATGCGCGACTTTTTGCTGACGGCCAAGGACACATCGTTCTCGACGCTGGATGGTGTGAGCGCGGTGCGTTAACCCGGCCAGAGCGCGGCGGTTTTATCGCGAGCAAGTCGCACCGCCGCGTCCAAAAAAACCAAATCAGATGGCTTCGACGTTCACCAACCGGCGCATATGCACCCGGTCGTAATACGCCTCACCCACTCGAATCCCATACTCTTCCAACCCTGACTGCTCAAATCCGCAGCGTTTGTACAACGCCAGCGCAGCAGTGCTGTCGGCGCTAACGGTCAGTTCAATCACTTTGATTTCAGGCTCTTGCCCGGCCAATGACAGCACTGCCTGTACCAGGTCTTCGCCCAGCCCTTGTGCGCGAAAGGCCTGGGAAACATACAGTCCAAATAACGTGGCCTTGTGCCGGGCATCGTCCCAAGGCTCGAAAGCCAGACCTGCGATCCCCACCAGTCTGGAATCGACAAAGGCACCAAACAGAGCGTTCAAGTCATCATCAAGTTGTGATTCCCACCAGCTCAGCGGCAATTTCTCACGGCGGGCAATGGTAGACACAAACGCCTGCGGGTGCAGCGCATAAGCTTCAAGCATCAATTGGCGATACGCCTTGGCGTTTGAAGGTTCAAGCAGTTCTATAGCCATCACAGATCCAGGTCATACGGTTTTACGTTGTTCCAGCATCAGCCTCACCGCGAGTGCAGCCAGCACACAGCCCATGACATAACGCTGCACCGCCAGCCACATTGGGTTGCGCACAAACCATACGGCAATACCGCTGGCAAACAGCGCAATCAGCAGGTTGACCGTGAAGCTGACGCTGATTTGAGTCAAGCCCAGCACAAGGCTCTGGGTAAACATCGAGCCATGTTCAGGGCTGATAAATTGCGGAAATACCGACAGATAAAACATCGCCACCTTTGGGTTCAGGACGCTGGTCATAAACCCCATCAACACCAGTTTTGACGATGAGTCCGGCACCAGCTCCTGCGCTTCAAACGCAGACCTGGCACCGGGTTTGACCGCTTGCCAGGCCATCCATAACAGGTACAGGGCACCGGCCCACTTAAGCGTCTCATAGGCCATGGGCACCGCCAAAAACACTGCAGTAAGGCCCACGGCGGCGGCAAACATGTGCACAAAGAAGCCCGCCACCACGCCGAGCAAAGACGTGACCCCGGCTTTTCGACCCTGACAGATCGAACGGGAAATCAAATAGATCATGTTCGGCCCCGGCGTCAAGACCATCAGCAGACAGGCCGCCGCAAAAATCAGCACATCATTAACAGGTATCAAGGGGCAGTCCTTGTCAGCAATGCACGGCGATAAAATGGCAAGACCAGATCCCGGGTCAAGGGCGCCAGCACCAGGCCGCCATCCCCGTCGGGGTCAATCCACTGTACTTCTTCAATTTCAGCGGCCGGTGTGACGGGCCCACTGATGTGCAGCAGAAACAACTCGGCCTGCACCTCAAAGCCTGGCTCATTGACCGCAGGCGCTGCGAAATGCCCCAGCCAGGTAGCGCTCGCCGGATCAATCACCAACGCCAGCTCTTCTTCCAGCTCTCGGGCCAGGGCACTGACCGGTTGCTCACCGGATTCGATTTTGCCCCCAGGCTGCATAAAGGCCTGGGTGCCGCGTTTACGCACCAGCAGGGTTCGGCCATCGGGGCCGATCAAAATCGCAGCGGCTATACGGATGATGTTGGGCGTTACGGCGATGGAATGTTCTGGAAAGGTCACGGTTATCGGCCAGCAAGACTAAAAGTGCGCGCAGGATCACACGGCTCGGCGAGCCTGAAAATATACAGATGGCACTTTTACCCGAGCCGTCTGTATGAAGCGCCCGACTTTGGTCGGGATGCTGTCGCAAAGGAAATCCCGTTCAATGAATATTCAGACAAGGAGATGGCATTTGCGTGTTACATGACCAACACTCCCTGCAAACCCCCAACTCAAAGAGAGGGTTCTATTGTCCTTTTTCTGTTCTCGACCTCTTCAGGCCTGACTGCCTGACGGAACAGATCAGCCTGAAACAGGAAACCGTATGAGCCTGTCACTGCTAAGCCGTTATGCGTTTTTTGCATGTTGCGTTTTGTTCACCCTCGCCAGTCTGCCGTTTATGCACCATGAGTGGTTATGGCCCTTTACTGCCATCACTCTGGTGTTGAGCCTGCTGGGGATTTTCGACCTGCTGCAAAGCCCCCACGCCGTACGCCGCAACTACCCGATCTTGGGCAATATTCGCTATTTGGTGGAAGCCATCCGCCCGGAAATTCGCCAATACCTGCTGGAATCTGACAGCGACGCGTTGCCCTTCTCACGTGCTCAACGCTCGCTTGTGTATTCGCGCGCCAAAAATGAAAGTGCCGACAAACCCTTCGGCACATTGGTTGACGTGTACCAGCCGGGCTTTGAGTTTATCGGCCACTCCATGCGTCCGGCCCCGCTGACCGATCCAGGCAGCTTTCGAATCGTGGTGGGCGGCCCGCAATGCAGCCAGCCGTACTCGGCGTCGATCTTCAATATTTCGGCCATGAGCTTTGGCTCGCTGAGTGCCAACGCCATTCGCGCCCTGAACCAGGGTGCCAAGCTCGGTAACTTTGCCCACGATACGGGGGAAGGCAGCATCAGCGCATATCACCGTGAGAACGGTGGTGACCTGACGTGGGAACTTGGCAGCGGATACTTTGGCTGTCGCACCTCAGATGGGCGTTTCGATCCTGAGCGTTTTGCTGCCCAAGCCTGCACCCCCCAAGTTCGGATGATCGAAATCAAAATGAGCCAGGGCGCCAAACCGGGCCATGGCGGTATTTTGCCCAAACACAAAGTGACCCAGGAAATTGCCGACACACGCGGTGTACCCATGGGCGAAGACTGCATCTCACCTTCGCGCCACAGCGCGTTTTCGACCCCGATCGAACTGATGCAATTTATCGCGCAGTTGCGTGAGCTGTCCGGCGGCAAACCCGTAGGCTTCAAGTTTTGCCTGGGCCATCCCTGGGAGTTCATGGGGATCGCCAAGGCCATGCTCGAAACCGGAATCCTGCCGGACTTTATCGTTATCGATGGCAAGGAAGGCGGTACGGGCGCCGCCCCCGTAGAGTTCACCGACCACATTGGTGCTCCGCTGCGCGAAGGCTTGCTGTTCGTCCACAACACGCTGGTGGGCCTGAATCTGCGGGACAAGATCAAACTGGGTGCCAGCGGCAAAATTGTCAGCGCCTTCGATATCGCCAGCGTGCTGGCCATTGGTGCCGACTGGGCAAACTCGGCCCGAGGCTTCATGTTCGCCGTAGGCTGCATTCAGTCGCAGAGCTGCCATACCAACAAGTGCCCCACTGGCGTGGCGACCCAGGACACCTTGCGCCAACGTGCCCTGGTAGTACCGGACAAGGCTCAGCGGGTTTTTCAATTCCACCGCAACACGCTCAAGGCCCTGGCCGAAATGCTCGCGGCAGCAGGTCTGGAACACCCCGCCCAGCTCAATGCCAAGCACTTGGTGCGGCGCATGTCAGCCACCGAGATCAAGCTGTTCTCGCAACTGCATGTGTTCCTCAAGCCCGGCGAACTGCTGACAGGAGAGGTTAATGGCGAGTTCTATTCGCGCATGTGGCAAATGGCACGGGCCGATAGCTTCGAGCCAAACGACATCGCTGCGGCCTGACGCCCACAAGGACAGAGCACCATGTTGAAAGTGATCGCTGAAGACTTCATCAAGCCTGAACATCTGGAGACCGTTCGCCCGTGGTACGCCGAACTGGTAGAGAAGACCCGTCAGGAACCTCTGTGCATCGCATATGACCTGTACGTGGACCACAAGGACCCCGGCCATTTCGTCTTTATCGAACAATGGCCGGATCAGGCCGCTCTGGATGCCCATTGCCAAAGTGAGCATTTCCGCCGGCTGGTGCCATTGATCAACGCTCATCAATCAAAAGCCTGCACGTTTTTAATGATGCATGAATTTTAGATAACGCGACCTTGAGCACGCCCTGTGGGTTTCAGTCGCTGATAACTTACAGGGCCGGGCCATATAACTTACCCGGCAAACAACAGCACTACATAATTAATACTTGATCCTGATTAATCGCTTAACTTGGCGCCCTGCCATCAATTCTTTAAACTTTTTACTGCCCTGCATCCTTCTTAGACTCCGTCTATTCGTCACTACAAGGATGTCAGTTAATGCCCACCTCCCACTTAACGCCCCCCACCACTTTCACACCGGTTCTTGATTTAAAAGAGCTGGGTATTCATCACGACTTTATAAAAAACGTAGCGAGCGATACGTTAGGGCTATTGCCCGAGCGCCTTATCAAACGCCTGAATGAACACTCGTTCGACGTGCCCACGTGGTACACCGGCGCCCCCCTTTCACAACGCATGGCACTCAAGGCCACCCAGGTACTTAACCATCAATCACTCCAAGCACTGCACTCCACACTGGACCAGATCAGCACGGTCGATAGGTTCGCAGTGCCGCTTCTGGAACAGGCCTTGCTCAAGGCGTTTGGGACGGCCTGTGATGTCAATAAAAACGTCATCAGCCTCACCACACTCAATAGTTTTACCGATGAGATTGAACGCACCGACACACATACTCTGTTGCAGGCAGCCTTGCACAACTTCGAGGGGAATCAGGCCAGAGCACACGGTATTCCCTGGGGCTCCCACCTATGGGACTACAAGTCGACACACTCCAGCGATCCGGCTCCACACTCCATTCCCATCGAACCAACAGCCTTTGCGAAACTGTGCCGCGACCTTGATATCGGCGGCCGCTACCAACAGCATCTGCAGCGTATTTTTAACCCTCCAGGCAACGTTGAAAAAAATCTGCTGGAGCAACGCTTTATCGAACACGAGCGCAACACACTCATGCTTCACGCTGATATTGCGCTCATGAAAAAAGACATCCTTGCGACCACGCACCGGACACTCATCGATTACTGCAAGGGCCATGACAGCGTGCAGTTCAATGGCAACCCCCTCACGGTGGGGTCAATGAGCCTCGATGACATTGCCTTTCACTCGCTTATTGTTTTTCACGCGCCCTCACTTGAACAGGACTCCCGGTGTGTCATCTATATACCGGGTGACCCCGTCAGTGGCCTGAAGGAATACCCCAACCTCAGAAGTGCGCACAGTGATCTGATGTCAAAGATGGGAATTGAAAGTTATCGTCAATTCTTTGTCCATCTGGCCAGTCAATCCCAGAAGTTGAAGTTGAGTAAACGACTGACTGCCCGGTTCCAGCACTCAACTCGCGATCCGCTTTACATGCAGCATCAACCGATACTGCCCAATCTGTTCCGGCATCTTTATCAAAAAAAAACCGGGCAGCTGTTTAACGATGCCCGTTTTTTGGCCGTACCCACCGCCGAAAAAAACCGCCTGACGTTGATTGACCGTCTCGAACATTACTTGGACGTCGCCCTGAATATTCTGAATGTCGAAGCGCTTTTTGTTCCGGGGCTTGGGGAAGTGATGATGGTGGTTTTTGCCGCGCAAATGATGACCGAGGTCTATCACGGTATTGAAGCCTGGGAGCAGGATGAAAAAGAACACGCCTGGTCCTATACAAAAGACGTACTGATGAATCTGGCCTTTGTGGCCGTCGCCGGAAAAGTAGCCTCCGAAATTACCAGGCCGGCTGCGGTGCGAGTGTCTCCATTCGTGGAAGAACTGGATGTCATAGAGCTTCCTGGCGGCAAGACAAAATTATGGAAGCCCGACCTCACCCCCTTTGAACACGACATTGATCCAGGTGCATCAGAAGGCCCCGACAACCAGGGGCTGTACACCCACGAGGGCAAATCTTACCTGGCGCTGGAAGGCAAAAACTACCGGGTGCAAAAAACTGCCGAAGGCACCTGGCGTCTGCAACACCCCACCGATCCCGAGCACTATGCGCCGCCTATCGACCCTAACGGTCACGGGGCCTGGATCCATGAAGCAGAAGAGCTTTCTCAATGGAGCGAATCAACGCTGGTGCGCCGCCTTGATCCGTCGTTAAGCGACCTGAGCGACGAGCAGGCCCGGTACCTGATGCACGCCAGCCAGACCGACAGCGCCCTTTTGCGTCAGGCCTATCGTGACCTCGCGCCACCGCCTGCCCTGCTTGAAGACGGGATTACACGGTTCAAACTCAAACAGCACCTTGAGCAGTTCATCCAGAAAATGCGGACTCACGACACCACCGCCGACCCGCTCCTGCAACTTCAAGTGCTGGTTGACGTCGATTTATGGCCACGCTCCAAAGCCTTGCGTTGCCTGGACAGCGAGGGCAAAACCATCATTGAGTATGGCAATGGGAGCCCCGCTAAAGTGCCTGTCATTCAAATACTCGACAGTCAGATACGCCGTGGTGAACTGTTGAAAAGCGTACTGCTGTCACTGGATGACAACGAGGTGCGGGCCCTCACAGGTAATGGCCTTGCCGCCAGCATTGAAGAAAAGGTCCAACGACTGAGTACAAAAATTGCTGACCGGGCCGAGCAACTGAGCGATGACCTGTTTCGATCACTGTATGCCCGATCGAACCGCTCTACAGACCCTCTGGTCATGAAACTGATAACCACCTGGCCAGGGCTGCCCGTGCCTGTGGCTACCGAGCTGGTTGACGCCGCCACCTCTGCCGAGCGGTGGGCGCTGGAAGACGGCGTACGCATTCCTTTGCCCGTGGCCGAAGAGGCCAGGCTGTATGTCGAAGAGGTGCGGCTGGCCCACGCCTGTGACGACTTTTACTTTGATTACGACAACAACCCCGATACGCAAAAGTTGATTCTGCACAGCCTCGAAAAAATGCCTGGCTGGTCGCCTGAGGTCAGGCTCGAAGTCCGTGACAAAACCTTGTCAGGTGCCTTGCTCGATGAGGTTGGGCCTCGGGATGCGCCGCTTCGCAAAGTCCTTGTCAAAGTCGGCAGTCGTTACCTGACCTACAACGCCAGCGAGCACATGTTGCATGGACTGGACGATATCTACGCCTCGGTCTTGCACGCCCTGCCCGATCAAGAGCGCGCAGCGCTTGGCTTTCCCCACACAGGACAAGGCCAGGCGCTGAAAGAGGCGCTGGTCGAACGCCCCGGGTTGGATCGACAGGCACTGAGTAAAGTGCTGGGGTTCAAACCCACGACGCTTAAAACGGAGTCGCCCTTGCAGCTGGCCAAAGGACGTATCCGGTACCCCGCAATTGATCCAGAAGCCATTCGCTGTGGCCGTGCACCTTTCCCCTGCTTCAGGGCCAGTCCAAGAAGGGTCAGGCACCTGAAGTCCAAGATGTTCCCCATGCATACCAATGAGGTTGTAGAACGCTTTCTGGAACTTGAAAGCCTCTACAGCCGTGCAGGGCTGGCCCGGCTGGAGGCCCTGAACAAAGAGTACAAGGCGCTTAAAGAGTCCCTTTCCGAGTGGATAAACGGACCTCTGGAAATGGTTCAGGTCAACGAGTCCCACCTCCGTCCCGTACATATCAGCGACAAGACCCGTGCCGCCAACAAAATCATCAGATGCTGGCAGCGCAGCTCCGGCATGGGCACCGAGTTCCCAGGCGCCAGACTCAATATTACCAACCTGAATCTGGCCAGGTTACCGGCCCTCAATGCCGACTTCAGTCACGTCACTTCGCTGCAAATGAGCGACATGTATCTGCACGAAAGCATTGACCCGTTCCTGGCCCAATTCCCGAATCTGCAGGAGCTGAAATTTGAATCGGCCCACCTTGAGGCCCTCCCGGCATCACTGTTCAACTTGCAGGAGTTGAAACAGCTTCACCTGTCGAAAAACCGGATTACGCTGACGCCTGAAGCGGCAGAAAAATTGGCAGCCCTGAAAAAACTCAGGGTGCTCAACCTGAGCAGCAACCCGCTCGACCACCTTCCTGATTTCACGCAGATGAGCGAGCTGGCACGTCTGGACTTGAGAGCCACCGGGCTCACACAGTGGCCGGAGGGCATTGAGCACCTGCCGTTTCTGACGCACCTGGATCTGCGCAACAATAGCCTGACGGCACTGCCCCAAGGTTATTTCCAGACACCCGTGCAAAGGCTAAGAAACACCTTCTTGCACGATAATCCTTTTGATAACTCGACCTGGGATGCAATCAACGCACACCGGACCCGCCAGGGGCTGGCCCTGGAGCGACGCGTGCACGCGCCCGTACCCACCCACCATGTCAATCTCTGGCTCGACCCCTCTCTGACGGAGTCCGAACGGGTCCTGAAAACGGCTATCTGGACGGCATTGGAAGCTGAGCCCAACGCCGAAAACTTCTTCAGGGTCATTCGCGATCTCGTGGTTTCTGCTGACTTTCAACACGACCGCCAACAGTTGACCGAGAAAGTCTGGAAAGTATTGGAATGCGCCGCAGAAGACGCCGGGTATCGAGAAGAAGTGTTCGCAAGCTCCCTTGAGAACGAAACATGCGTTGATCGTACCTCGACCATTTTCAGCCGCTTCGGGTTCAAGTTTTTGCTGCGCGAAGCATTACTGGCCGAAGGCAGTGACAAAGAAACCAGATTGCTCGCGCTCATGAAGGGTCGAGTGCGTTTACTTGAACTGGACGATATCGCCCAAACTCAAGTCGCCCTGCAACACCATGCTTACCGGTCAGCCGTGAGCGAGCACGTGTTGTCACCCGAGCAAATATCAAGGCTTGAACCTGACGAGCTGGAAGTAAAGCTGATCTATCAAGTGGACCTGGCGCAGCGCCTTGAGTTGCCATGGCAACCGTCGCACATGCAGTTCAGGGCGCTTGCAAAAATATCCCCGGCGCAGATCGAGGAGGCTTATCACATTGTGCTCAACAAGGAGACCGTACACGGATACATGGCTAAAAAGCTGCTGGAGGAAGGTATCTGGCGTGACCACATCCAGTCGGCATACAGCGCGGACATAAAAGCCGGCAACCTTGTTTTTGAGCAACGTTACGTGGATCTGGAAACCCTTCAGGAGAAACAGCAGCGGTGGGTGGACACCGTGGGCAGTGATGACACTGACGCACGGTTGTTGTTGCAACAGGAACTTCAACAACTGGCGCACCGCCTGAACATCGATCAAACCCGGGTTTTCACGGGTGCCCCCATGCCAGAAGCAGACTATTACGCCGAACTTGAAAACATCGACCGGCACAAGAAGAAAACCCTGGAACGCATTACCCAGAACATCCTTGATACAAAAACTCGATAGACCATTTGCAAGGAGTAATATCAGCTCCCTGGTCACACACATTGCGGCTATGCGCAGCCTTTGCATTTAAGCGCTATTAGCGTCACCCTGCGCGCCGCCAACAGGTGGCGTGCAATCTGAACTGCGCCCATTTTTATTCATTTTTTTCTGAGTACTCGCCGTGATACTTAACGGACGCGACCACCGCATCGACTTCTTTCGCGGGCTGGCGCTGATTTTTATCTTCTGGGATCACATCCCGCATAACCCGCTGGCTGAATTGACGGTGCGAAATTTCGGCCTTAGTGATGCGGCTGAGATTTTTGTATTTCTGGCCGGTTATGCCGCCGTGCTGGCCTACGGAAAAATTGCTCAACGCGATGGATTCCTGATCGCCAGCGTGAAAATCCTGCGCCGTGCCTGGGTGCTGTACGTGGTTCATATCTTCCTGCTGGCGGTGCTGATGGGCATTGTGTTTTATGCCAACAACCACGTCGAAACCCGCGATCTGGTGCAGGAGATGGGTTTGCAGTACTTCTTGAGTAACCCGCAACAGGCCCTGACCGACGAGTTGTTGCTGCGTTTCAAACCCAACCTGATGGACCCGCTTCCTCTCTATATCGTGCTGCTGCTCGGATTGCCGCTGGTGCTGCCGATGCTGCTGCGCAAAGCCGTTTATGTAGTGGCCGTGTCTCTGGCGCTGTACCTGCTAGCTCCTGTGTGGAACCTGGCGGCCCAGGAAGGCGGGGTATGGTTTTTCAACCCGATGGCCTGGCAGTTCCTGTTTATTTTGGGGGGTGCGGCGGCAACTCACGGGCAGCGCGACAAAGCGCCAGAAACACGGCCCTTATCCCGTCAGCCTGTGTTTTTAGGGGCGGTGGCCTACCTGTTGATCACCGGTTTGCTGGCGCTGTCGTGGAAGTGGCCGCAGTTTCACGACGCGCTCATGCCGCTCTGGCTGGGCGAGCATCTCTATCCGATCAGCAAGACCAACCTTTCACCGGTGCGCTTACTGCATTTTTTGGCCCTGGCTTACGTGGCGGCCAAAGTGGTTCCCCAAGGCGCCTGGCTAAACAACTGGTTTACCCGTCAGACCTGCCGCATGGGCCGTTATTCGCTGGAGGTGTTCTGTCTGGGGGTGGTCCTGGCACCGCTGGCCGACATGCTCAATGCACTGGGCGGTGATGGGGTTGTGATGCAGGTGTTTAGCGCCCTGATGGGCGTGGGGATGATGGCCGTACTGGCGGCCTGGCTGGACTGGAACAAGCGCCTGTCGCGCAAATAGTCACTGCTGATGTGGGAGCGGGCTTGCTTGCGATGGGATCCCGAAATCAGTCTGACAGACCTCGGCGTCCTCATCGCGAGCAAGCCCGCTCCCACAGGCGTTTAGTTGAGCTTGGCCGGTGAGCTCTGCGTTGGCTGCAACTTGAACACATAGAACAGCACAGTCAGCAGGATCAGGAATCCCGGGCCTACAAACAAGGCGATTCGGGTTTCTTCAAAAAAGGCCATCAGGCCGACCACCATCAGCAAGAACGCCAACGCCGCGTACGAGCTGTAAGGGTAGAGCCACATGCGGTACTTCAGGGCAGCGGCTTCTTGCGGGCTCAAGTTCTTGCGAAAGCGCAGTTGCGCCAGCAGGATCATCAACCAGGTCCAGATCGCGCCAAAGGTCGCAATGGCTGTCACCCAGACAAACACTTTCTCGGGAGCCATGTAGTTAAGGCCTACACCTAGCAGCAGGACGGCAATCGACAGCAGCAATGCCTGACGCGGCACACCGTTTTTCGCGGTGGTGGCAAAGTTGGCAGGCGCCTGACCATTTTGCGCCAGGCTATAGAGCATGCGACCGGTACTGAAAATGCCGCCGTTGCATGACGACAGTGCTGCGGTAATCACCACGAAGTTGATGATGCCTGCCGCCGTCTTGATGCCCAAACGTTCAAAGGTCATCACAAACGGGCTGCCCGAGGTACCGATTTCGTTCCACGGGTAGATCGACAGAATCACGAACAATGCACCGACGTAGAACAGCAGGATGCGCCAGAACACCGAGCCAATCGCACTCGGGATGGTTTTTTGCGGGTTCTTGGCTTCACCGGCAGTCAGGCCGATCATCTCGACGCCCAGGTAAGCGAACATCACCATTTGCAGGGACATCAACACACCCTGGATGCCATTGGGCAAAAAGCCGCCGTGGGTCCAGAGGTTCGAAATACCCAGCGCAACGCCGTTGTTGCCAAAGCCGAACGCGATGATGCCAATACCACCGAAGACCATCGCGATGATGGTGACGATCTTGATCAGGGCAAACCAGAACTCGAATTCACCGAACGCCTTCACCGCGATCAGGTTGATCGAGCCCATGCTGATCAGCGCCGCCAGGGCCCAGATCCAGCGTGGTACATCGGGGAACCAGACGCCCATGTACACCGCCACGGCAGTGATTTCAGCGACACAGGTCACCAGCCACAGGAACCAGTAGTTCCAGCCGGTCAGAAAGCCGGCCAGTGGGCCCAGGTAGTCTTGGGCGTAGCGGCTGAACGAGCCGGCCACAGGGTTGTGTACGGCCATTTCGCCGAGTGCACGCATGATCACCAGAATGGCCAGGCCACCGATGATGTAGGACAGCATGATGGCCGGACCGGCCATTTCAATGGCTTTGGCCGAGCCCAGAAACAGGCCTACGCCGATACAGGCGCCAAGCGCCATCAAGCGAATGTGGCGCTCGCCCAGTTCGCGTTTGAGGGGGCCGCCTTGAACGGTTTCACCGTGGGGCGGGTGGTTGCCGACTGGCATAAAAATACAACCTCATATTGTTATTGGATATGCATCAATAGAGCGCTCGAAAAGACGGGCGGGTCACCTGTCCAACCTCCTGATCAGCCCGGGCTTTGTAGGCCGTTAGACCAGAAGGGAAATGCCCTACTGAGATCGGCGGCGAGTATTGCACAGGGTTGGTGCACAGTCATTCCCCTACACAGAACGTATTTAGCACTAGCAAGGGCTCTATTCCTTCGCTTTGCGTCACGTGGGACGCTTGTTTCACCACGAGTCTTCTCCTCTTAGGCGACAGGATTATCAGATTAACCCTACAAATTTTTCACCCGTATCCGTCAGCGTCTACGCTTCAACCAAGCGCAACCAATATGCGTACCTGGAACTGTCGACTATGGGCGTACTGTGGAACTCAAGCTCCAGAAAAACGGCGGTGCCATCAGCAGCAATGGACAATGCTGCACCCCCGCCACCCTCGCCTGAACCCAAGCGCTATGGATGGCTCGTGTTCGGCCTAGTGGTGTTGGCAGGACTGGTTGTACTGGGATTTGCCATTGCACAGGAGGTGCGCAGTTCCAAGCTGCAAGCCCGTGAATTCAGCCGCTTTGCCGCCTCATTGAGCTATTCGATGCATGCGGGGCCGTCCGACGCGATTCAATATCCTGGGGATGGGCCTTTCGACAAGCGTTTAGGCTACAGCGCATTAGGCGACTTCCTTCCACGCCTGCTAAAACGTGACTACGTAATCACTCAACAAAGCCGCTTTTCGCCAGAGTTACTGGGCTACAGCGAGAAAGGATTTTTCGTACCCTATCCGGAAAAAATTCAGACAGGACTCTCGATCACCGATTGTGCGGGTAGCGCCCTGTATCAGTACAACTACCCGCAGCAGTTGTACTCAAGCTTTGCGAGCATTCCCCCGCTGGTGGTTCACAGTTTGCTGTTTATCGAAAACCGCGACCTGCTTGATCCTGCGCAGCCGCAAGCGAACCCTGCCGTGGACTGGCCGCGATTTGCCATGGCCGCTTATTCGCAAGTGGCCAAAATGCTCCATCTGCCGGGGCAGTCCGCAGGTGGCAGCACCCTGGCCACCCAGCTTGAAAAATATCGCCATTCACCCGATGGACTGACGTTGTCGGGCAGCGAGAAACTGCGTCAGATGGTCTCGGCCAGCGTGCGAGCCTATCAGGACGGTCCGCAGACGCTGCCGGCCCGGCAAAAGGTGGTGCGCGACTACCTCAACAGCGTGCCACTGTCGGCCGTGCCCGGGCACGGCGAAGTCCACGGCATGGCCGAAGGTTTGCGGGTGTGGTACGGCGCAGACTTCAATCAGGTCAACCAGATACTGGCCAGTACCGCCACTGACCCGAAAAGCCTGGCGCAGAAAGGGTTGGCATTGCGCGAAGTGCTGTCTTTGATGATCGCCCAGCGCAGACCTTCGCACTATCTGGCTCGAGGCCGTGACGAGCTGGCGCAACTGACCGACAGCCATCTTCGCCTGCTGGCACAAAACAATGTGATTGATCCGGCACTCACTGCCGCCGCGCTGGCCAGTCAAGTGACCTACCGGGATTGGGCCCTGGCGCCGACGATGCAACCGAACGAAACCAACAAGGGCATCAGCGTGGCCCGCAGCCGCCTTTCAGTGCTGCTCAAGCGCCCACTGTATGACCTGGACCGTCTTGACCTGTCTGCCACCAGTACGCTGCAAGGCGACTTGCAGCGCCAGGTCAGTGAGTATCTGCGCCAACTGGCAGACCCCGCCTTTGCCGGAAAAATCGGCCTGCTGGGGCCCTACCTGCTAACCCCCACCAGTACCGCGCAAGTGCGCTACAGCTTTACCTTGTTCGAACTCACACCGGACGGTGCCCGGGCACGGGTGCAAACCGACAGCACCGACCAGCCCTTCGACATCAATGAAGGGAGCAAGCTGGAGCTGGGTTCAACGGCCAAACTGCGGGTCCTGACCACCTACCTGCAAATCATCGCCGAGCTACATGATCGCTACGCCAGCCAGCCCAGTGCCACGCTGAAAAAAATCCCGCTAACCGATCAAGATCCACTGACCCGCTGGGCGCTGGGTTACCTGATCGAGAATCCCGGCGCAACGCTGGCGCCCATGCTCGATGCCGCGCTCAACCGGCAATACTCCGCCAACCCGGGCGAAGGTTTCTTCACCGGCGGTGGCATGCATCGCTTCCACAACTTCCGCAGCCAGGACAACAACCGCACGGCAACGCTGCGCGATTCAATACGTGAGTCGATCAACCTGCCTTTTGTTCGCCTGATGCGCGACGTGGTGCGCTACACCAGCTTTCAGTCCCCCAGCAATAACGTCGAACTGCTCCGGGACGACCGCAACCCGCTTCGCCAGGAGTATCTGAGCCGCTTCGCCGATCGGGAAGGCACGACTTTTATGCTCAAGTTCTGGAAAAAATACCGGGGCAAAGACTCCAAGGCCCGCCTCGACACCTTCCTGGACAGCATGCATCCCACTGCCATCCGAATGTCGGCAGTGCACCGTTATCTGTTCCCGAACTCAGACCAGACCACCTTTAACCGCTTTGTGCGCTCGCATTTGAGCAGCGACAAAATCACTGATGAGCGGCTGACCAAGCTGTATGAAAGCTACGGCCCCGGGGCCTACAACCTGCCCGATCAAGGCTACATAGCTAAAGTCCATCCGTTGGATCTGTGGTTGCTGGGGTATTTGCTGAATAATCCGCAGGCCACGTTCCAGCAGGCAGTAGGCGCCAGCGAACATGAGCGTCAGGAAGTTTACAGTTGGCTGTTTAAAAGCCGACACAAGAGCGCCCGTGACAGCCGCATCCGCACCATGCTGGAAATCGAAGCGTTTCTGGACATCCATCAACGCTGGCAAAAAGTCGGCTACCCGTTCGACCATCTGGTGCCTTCGCTCGCCACCGCACTGGGCAGCTCCGGTGATCGGCCGGCAGCGCTCTCCGAGCTCATGGGCATCATCCTTAACGATGGCGTCCGTTTACCGGTGTTGCGTATCGATACCCTGAATTTCGCCGCAGATACCCCCTACGAAACCCGCCTGGTCAACGACCCCGACAAAGGTGTACGGGTGATGCCCAGCGAAGTGGCCACGGCCCTGCGCGAAGCCCTGTCGCAAGTGGTGGATGCCGGGACTGCGCGCCGGGTCTCGGGTAGTTTCAAACTCGACGATGGCTCACCACTGGCCATGGGCGGCAAGACCGGCACGGGCGATAACCGCATCGAAAGCATGGGCGCGGGTGGACGAATTCTCAGTTCCAAATCGATCAACCGCACCGCCACGTTCGTGTTTTATATCGGGGAGCATCACTTCGGCACCCTGACCGCGTTCGTTCCGGGTCGCTCGGCCGAAGCCTTCAAATTCACCTCCGCACTGCCGGTACAAGTGCTCAAAGGCATGGCACCGATCCTCACGCCCTACCTGCAACCGGGTACCCACACCTTGTGCCTGGCGCCGGGGCCAGCACAAATCGCGAAAACTGACCTGTAGCAGCTGCCGAAGGAACGAGGCAGCTGCTACAAGGATCCGCGCCATCCATTGAGAATCATTACCGTTCGTCGTCTGAGTTTTTACATTTCTTAAGATATATCTTAAGTTGTATCTAACTTAACGAGAGGACGAAGAGAAAATGAGCGAACATCATCCCCACCACCGCGAACATGGCGCGGGTCAAGACGGTTTTGAGAAGCGTACCGGCCGCGAGCGCGGCGGACGCGGCCCCCGTGTATTCGCCCCAGGCGATTTGAAATTACTGCTGCTGGCACTGATCGCTGAACAGCCTTGCCACGGCTACGACCTTATCCGCCAGATCGAAGGCTTATTCGACGGTGCGTACAGCCCAAGCCCGGGCGTGATTTACCCCACCCTGACGTTCCTGGAAGAAAGCGAAATGATTCAGGGCGACGCTGAGGGCGGGAAAAAACGCTACTGCGTGACCGACCTTGGTCGCCAGTCACTGAGCGACCAAGCCATTGCCCTGGATGGCGTGCGCATGCGCATCGATGTCAGCAAGCGCTCCTTGCGCGGCCATGATCGTCCCGCTGAAATTCATGAGGCCGTGCACAACCTGCGCCATGCCTTGCAGATGCACCATGGTCGCTGGAGCCCGGAAGAAATCCTGCGGGTACGCGATTTACTCAACAACACCGCCAAAGCCATCGTCGATGGCCCTGTTACTGCCCAGCCTGCGCAGGAGAACGCTGAATGAATGCCGAGAATCCCCAGACCATTCACCGGGTCATGCATGAAATCAAACGTCGCAAACTTGAAGTGTTGCGGGTCGTCGACCTGACCCCGCGCATGCGCCGCATTACCCTGGGCGGTCCTGAATTGGCGGGGTTCATCAGTCTGGGCAGCGACGATCACGTAAAGCTTTTTTTCCCGCAAACCGCCGAAGAACGGGCGATGCTGGAAAATATGGAGTTGAGTGCCGGCCTGAAAGGCAGCGCCATGCCTGCGATGCGGGACTACACTCCGCGTCGCTATGACGTGAAGACTTTTGAGCTGGACATCGACTTTGTGCTGCATGGTGACGGCCCTGCTGCCACCTGGGCGGCTCAAGCCGAGCCAGGACAGCACCTGCACATCGGCGGCCCAAGAGGCTCGATGATAGTGCCGGACATTTTCGACAGCTACCTGCTGATCGGTGACGAAACCGCACTGCCGGCCATCGCCCGTCGACTGGAAGAACTGCCGGCCAATCGCCGCGCGTTAGTGGTGGTCGAGGTGGAAAACGCCCTTGAGCAACAGTCTTTGCAAAGTGCGGCATCGATTGAAGTGATGTGGGTACATCGCGATGCGCCAGAGCACGATTTGCTCAAGACGGTGGCCGGTCTAAGGATTCCTGCTGGTGAGCTCTACACCTGGGTTGCGACCGAAAGCGCACTGTCGCGCAAGGTTCGCCGGGTACTCCTCGACACCCACGGTTTGAATGAAGAGTTCGTCAAGGCCGTGGGGTATTGGCGCCTGGAAGGTAGTGCTGAAGAGTAAGACTCATGGCAAAACCCGGTGGGAGCGGGCTTGCTCGCGATGCTAGCAATGGGGTTTGTCTGACGCGCCTTGATGCTATCGCGAGCAAGCCCGCTCCCACAAATTCCAGGACGGGATCAGGCCCGTTGCCCCCTGTAACGGTCCACTGCCACCACCGCCAGCGCGACCGCAACAAATCCTGCCAGAATCCCGCCTGCATTGATAAACGCTTGCCCGTAGCCCAATTTCTCGACATCGATAAACGGATACGGGTACACACCCAGCAGGTGTCCGCGTAACAGGATGTAGGTGAAGTACAGCACCGGATACAGCATCCAGACCCCGATATGACTGACCCGCAACCCTCCCTTCGGCACGCAAAACCACCAGTACAACGCAAACAGTACCGGCATCACGTCATGCAATATTTCATTGGCCAGCCATTGCAAGCCTTCGGGCTGCCAGAGCTGGCGCAGCAACAGGCTGTAGGCCGCCCCCACCACGATAATGCTGACCGCGATGCCGCTACTGACCCACGGCTGCAAAAAAAACGTCCTGCCCTTTGAGGTGCGAGTGCCTGCTGCACAGGTCAACACGCAGGCGGCCAGGGTGTTGGTCAAAATGGTAAAAAAGCTGAAGTAGCTCACCAGCCCGCCCACTACGTTCGCTCCGCTCATCCAGCGGGCGAACAGCACCAGCTCTAGCTGAATGGCCAGACCGCTCCAGCCCAGGATTGCCATCACGGTGCAAAGCTTGCGTGACCCGTCACTCATGCGCCGATCAAATTTCGCGCTTGGTACGAGCATATTTCACATACAGCTTCTCGACCTTTTCCCGCGCCCACGGTGTTTTACGCAAGAACGTCAGGCTCGACTTGATGCTCGGGTCGCTCTTGAAGCAACGAATATCAATACGCTCGGCCAGCCCTTCCCACTCGTAATGCGCCACGAGCGCAGTGAGGATCTGTTCCAGCGTCACGCCGTGCAAAGGGTTGTTGTTGGATTCAGTCATGCCGGGCCTTTAAAGCAATTGAGAGAAAGCCGCGCACCTTAGCCGAGCACCTGCTCAGGGGGAAGTGCATTCGGTACGGAGCAAGTCTAGCCGTGACCCGGCACCCAAATGAAAGTTCCGCTTGGACACCATTAAAGTGATGTTATATTGTAACTATAACGTTCAGTTCAAAGAGCGCTCAGCGCCGCTTTCTTTCGTCACCTTGCCAAGGAACTTGCAATGCCCTCCCCTGCCTTCCCGCGTCAACTGCGACGCCTTCACCTGACACCGCTCGCGACCGCATTGCTGCTCGCCTCCCCGGCCTATGCCCTCGAACTGCAACCGCAAGTCATTACTGGCAACCCGCTGGGTAACAGCCAACTGGCCTCACCCACAACGGTGCTTGAAGGCGATGACCTGACCCTGCAACAGCAAGGTAGCTTGGGCGAAACCCTCAATAAACAGCCCGGCGTGTCTTCTTCCTACTTCGGCCCGGGCGCCAGCCGTCCGATCATTCGCGGGCTGGATGGCGACCGTATCCGCATCCTGCGCAACGGCGTCGGTGCCCTGGATGCCTCGTCACTGTCTTACGATCACGCGGTGCCGCTGGACCCGGTCAACGTTGAGCGCATCGAAATCGTGCGCGGCCCGGCGGCCTTGTTGTACGGCGGCAATGCCATCGGCGGCGTGGTCAACACCTTCGATAACCGCATCCCTACCGAAGCCATCGAAGGCATTCACGGCGCCGGCGAACTGCGCTACGGCGGCGCAGCCACTACCCGCAGCAGTGCCGGCAAACTGGAAGCGGGTGATGGCACCTTCGCCCTGCACCTGGATGCCAACGCCCGCGAATTCAATGACCTGAAAATCCCGGGCTATGCCCGTAGCCGTCACGCCCCTGAAAGCGAAGACGGTGTCGAAAAGAAAGGCCGTTTAGGCAACAGCAATGGACGCCAGGACGGCGGTGCAGTGGGCGGTTCCTACACGTGGGACGACGGTTACGCAGGCCTGTCCTACAGCACGTATGACGCCAATTACGGCTCACCGGCCGAACAAGACGTACGCATCCGCATGAAACAGGATCACTACGCGTTCGCCTCCGAGATACGCAACCTGCAGGGCCCTTTCAGCTCGCTGAAACTGGATGCCGGCTACACCGATTACGAACACCGCGAAATCGAAGGCGGCGAAGTCGGTACCACGTTCAAGAACAAGGGCTACGAAGCCCGCGTCGAAGCCCGCCATGTGCCGATCGGCCCGCTGGAAGGGGTGGTCGGCGCACAGGTCAATCGCAACGAGTTCTCGGCCCTGGGCGAAGAAGCCTTCGTGCCGCAGACCGATACCAACAGCGGCGCGCTGTTTATTCTCGAAGAGCTGCAAGCTACCGAGCGACTGAAACTCAGCCTCGGCGGGCGCCTGGAGCGTACCGTGGTCGACCCGGATGCCAAGGGTAATGAGCGCTTTTCTGCGGCCGACAGCTCCAAAAGTTTTACCGCAGGCAGCCTGTCTTCAGGCGCAGTGTTCACCCTTACTCCGATCTGGTCGCTGGCCGCCACCCTGGGCTACACCGAACGCGCCCCCACGTTCTACGAGCTTTACGCCAATGGCGCTCACGTCGCCACCGGCACCTATGAAGTGGGCAACGCCAACCTGTCGAAAGAAAAAGCCGTGTCCAGTGATCTGGCGCTGCGTTTTGACAATGGCACCCACAAAGGCAGCGTTGGCGTGTTCTACAGCCACTTCTCCAATTACATAGGCCTGTTGGGCACAGGTCGTACACTGAACGACGAAGGCGAACCCGACGCCGACGGGATTCCGGAGTACACCTATTCCGGGGTGCGGGCACGATTCACTGGCTTCGAAGCCAAGGATCACTGGAAGCTTGGAGAAAGCGCTTACGGCAAATTTGCCCTTGAGCTGTCAGGTGACTACACACGGGCCACCAACCTCGACACCGGCGAAGCGTTACCCCGCATTGCCCCGTTACGGTTGAGCAGTGGTCTGCTATGGGAGCTGGATCGCTGGCAAGCACGAGTCGACATTGAGCACGCCAGCAATCAGGGCCGCGTACCGGACAATGAATCGGGCACGGACGGCTACACCACCTTGGGCGCCAGCGCCGGGTATCACTTCGATGTAGGCAGCAGTCAGTGGCTGGCATTCGTCAAGGGCGACAACTTGACCAACCAGACCGTGCGTTATGCCAGCTCGATTTTGCGTGATATCGCACCCGCCCCCGGGCGCGGTATCGAGGTCGGCCTGCGCACCACGTTCTAAGCAAGGGGCTCCTACAACCCGCCCCAAAAAAACTGGCCTTGCCAACATTGCTTACTGCTTCGCCGCATGAGCCCAAGACCGGGATTGTGCACAGTCAGGGGCAGTTTTTTACCCGGGGCGTTCTCAATCACCGTGTCCTGTTCGCAGGCGAGGTGCTGGGTGAAGAGTGCGGGGGGCCCTCGTCGCGACTGCAAAGCGACTTCCACTGTGGGAGCGAGCCTGCTCGCGAATGGTCTTCGCGAGCAGGCTCGCTCCCACAGCTCTCGCCCTCCCCTCCCGGCGTTTGCAGTCACTGCACGACCTGTGAGGCCAGGTTAAAACCGCAATCTGGCACTATTTATTCAACACCCTCCCAGGTCGGGATTACCTGCCAACAGCACCGAACGTGAGGCAAAAAGCCTCTGAGACGAACCGTCGCAGCACACTGTTACCAAATCCGAAATGATCCATGTCACTTAAAGTGCTGTTTCAAAACGTATCAGGGCCTTATCATTTCCACATAAAGGGCTGAAACGATTCATTCTCCCTTAAATCTGAAGTGCAAGCCCTGCCTCTGAAGACAGCGCTACCCACAGCCACAGCCATACCTATAAAGACTCGCATCTCGACTTATGTCCACACTCCTGAATATGCGCAAACACAGCGCGCTGCTTCCTGTTGCCGGGCAAAAAGCCCTGGCATTGATCGGCGGTATCACCGCTCTGGGCCTGGCTACTTGCGTGCAGGCAGCACCCGCCTTTGACTCCGACTCCAAGTGGATGCTCGGCGATTGGGGCGGCACCCGCAGCGAACTGGAAAAACAGGGCTATGCCTTCTCTCTCGACTACGTGGGCGAAGTGGGCTCGAACCTGCATGGCGGCTACGATCATGACCGCACGGCGCGTTACAGCGACCAGTTCGGCCTGGGCACACACCTGGACCTGCAGAAGATCCTGGGCTGGGACGACGCCGAGTTTCAACTGACGATTACCCATCGCAGCGGTAACAACATCAGCAACGATCGCATCAACGATCCACGCGTGGGCGGTTTCACCTCGGCCCAGGAAGTCTGGGGTCGCGGTCAAACCACTCGCCTGACGCAGATGTGGTACCAGCAGAAGTTCTTTGATCAGAAGCTCGACATCAAGGTCGGCCGCTTTGGTCAGGGCGAAGACTTCAACAGCTTCCCGTGCGACTTCCAGAACCTGGCGTTCTGCGGCTCGCAGGTGGGTAACTGGGCTGGCAGCATTTGGTACAACTGGCCCGTCAGCCAGTGGGCACTGCGGGTCAAATATCACCTGACGCCGGAGCTGTACGCACAGGTCGGCGCCTATGAGCAAAACCCGTCGAACCTGGATCGCGGCAACGGATTCAAACTCAGCGGGAGTGGTACTCAAGGCGCAGTGCTGCCGATTGAACTGGTGTGGACGCCAAAAATTAATGGCCTGCCAGGGGAATATCGAGCGGGTTACTACTACAGTAATGCCAAAGCAACAGATGCTTACAAAGATTCCAACGGCCAGCCTGCCGCCTTGACGGGTGAAGCGTATCGCAGCAGTTCGAGCAAACATGGGATGTGGCTGGGTGTGCAACAGCAGCTCACTACCCGCGCCAGCGATCAGTCGAGGGGCTTGAGTGTGTTCGCCAATGCCACCCTGCACGACAAGAAAACCAACGCCGTGGACAACTATGTTCAGGCGGGCGTCGTCTACAAAGGCGTATTCGATGCGCGGCCCAAGGATGACATCGGCTTTGCCATGGCACGGGTTCACGTCAACCCGGCTTATCGCAAGAACGCCCAGGCCACCAATCAGGCCCGCGCCATCTACGATTTCGACAATCCCGATTACCTGCCGCCTCAGGACACTGAATACAGCGCCGAACTGTACTACGGCGTGCACGTAACTCATTGGCTGACCATTCGACCGAACCTGCAATACATCCGCCACCCGGGTGGCGTCAGCCAGCTGGATGACGCGCTGATTGGCGGTCTGAAAATTCAAAGTTCGTTCTGACGAGCGGACTGCAACGGCAACCTTGAAGGTTGCGATCAACAACCTATTTAGCTGATTCACTCCCGCGTCGGTTCGTCCCTTGAAGACACGCCCTCGCTGGAACACCTCTAACGTAACGGAGAACCACACTATGAGCACTGATGGTGCTTTCAGTCGAAGCCGCCTGCTACCGAGCCTTCTCGGTATCTTGCTGCTGCTAATGGGCCTGGCCATGTTGGCCGGGGGTATCAAACTGGTCACGCTGGGCGGGTCGTGGTACTACCTGCTGGCCGGTATCGGTTTTGGCTTGTCGGGCGCGCTGCTGATTGCCGGGCGCCGTGCGGCACTGACCCTGTACGCGCTGGTATTGTTCGCCAGCACCGTATGGGCACTGATGGAAGTCGGCCTGGACTGGTGGCAATTGGTCCCACGTCTGGCCGTATGGTTCGCCATCGGTATCGTGCTGCTGCTGCCATGGTTCCGTCGTCCGGTACTGCGCGGCCAGTCCGCACCTGTTGCTACCGGCGCGCTGAGCGTTGCAGTGGTATTGGCAGGCCTGGCTGCACTGGCCAGCCAGTTCACCAGTCCCGGTGAAGTCAAAGGTCAACTGGACCGTGAAGCCGTTCCAGGCATGACCAACACTGCACCGGCCATGCCGGATGGTGACTGGCAGTCTTACGGTCGTACCGCCTATGGTGACCGTTACTCGCCGCTGAAAGAAATCACCCCGCAAAATGCCCACAAGCTGGTTCCAGCCTGGACATTCCGCACCGGTGACATTCCAGGTGAAGGCGATCCCGGTGAAACAACTGCCGAGAACACCCCGCTGAAAGTCAACGGCATGCTGTATGTGTGTACTCCGCACAGCCAGGTGATTGCCCTTGATCCGGACACCGGCAAGGAAATCTGGCGCTACGACCCGAAGATCAGCACTCAGAACGCTGAAAACTTCAAAGGCTGGGCACACATGACCTGCCGCGGCGTGACTTATCACGACGAAAACGCCTACGCCAAAGTCAGCACTGAGCAAAGCCCTGCCGAGCCTGCTGCTGCTACTTCGAGCAACTCGTGCCCACGTCGCCTGTTCCTGCCGACTGCGGACACCCGCCTGATCGCACTGAATGCCGACACCGGTAAAGTGTGTGAAGACTTCGGTGTGAACGGTTCGGTCGATCTGCGTCACAACATCGGTAATTTTGCACCCGGTGGCTACTACTCCACTTCGCCACCTGCCGTGACCAAAGATCTGGTTGTGATTGGCGGCCACGTGACCGACAACATCTCCACTGACGAGCCATCTGGCGTAATCCGTGCGTACGACGTACGTACCGGCAAGCTGGTCTGGAACTGGGACAGCGGCAACCCGGAAAAAACCACACCGATTGCTGAAGGCGAAACCTACACCCGCAACTCGCCTAACATGTGGTCGATGTTCGCTGTCGACGAAGACCTCGGCATGCTGTACCTGCCGATGGGCAACCAGACGCCAGACCAATACGGCGGCGACCGCACCGAAGATTCCGAGCGCTATGCTGCTGGCATAACTGCCCTGGACATCAACACCGGTAAAGTCCGCTGGTATCGTCCGCTCACTCACCATGACCTGTGGGACATGGACGTGGGTGGTCAACCGACTCTGATGGACCTTAAAACCGCTGATGGCGTGAAACCGGCTCTGCTGGCTTCCACCAAGCAAGGCAGCATCTACGTTCTTGACCGTCGCACTGGCGAAGCCATTGTGCCGATCAACGAAATCCCTGCCCCGGGCGGCGCTGTAGAAGGCGACCACACTGCACCGACTCAGCCTCGTTCGGACCTGAACATGATCCCGCCGGTCCTGACCGAGCGTGACATGTGGGGTGTGACCCCGTTTGACCAGATGCTGTGCCGGATCCAGTTCAAATCCCTGCGTTACGACGGCATGTACACCCCGCCATCGCTGCAAGGTTCGATTGTTTATCCAGGCAACTTCGGCGTGTTCGACTGGGGCGGCATCTCGGTTGACCCGGTTCGCCAGATCGCATTCCTGAACCCGAGCTACATGGCGTTCACCTCCAAGCTGGTACCGCAGGCCGACGTGGCTGCAATGGGCCCGCGCAAAGGCGAAACTTCCGGCGTTCAACCGAACAAAGGTTCGCCTTACGGCGTGATCCTGGAGCCCCTGCTGTCGCCACTCGGCCTGCCTTGCCAGGCACCGGCGTGGGGTTATGTTGCTGCGGTCGACCTGACCAACAACAACCTGATCTGGAAACACAAGAACGGCACCGTGCGTGACAGCTCGCCGGTTCCGATCCCGCTGTCGATGGGCGTTCCAAGCCTGGGTGGCACATTCACCACCGCGGGTGGCGTGGCCTTCCTGAGCGGTACCCTTGACCAGTACCTGCGTGCTTACGATGTAAGCAACGGCAAGCTACTGTGGGAAGGTCGCCTGCCTGCTGGCGGCCAGACCACACCAATGACCTACACCGGCAAGGACGGCACCCAATACGTGCTGGTCATGGCGGGCGGTCATGGCGGCCTGGGCACCAAGAAAGGTGACTATGTCATGGCGTTTAAACTGGCTGAGTAAGTTTTTCAGCGGGTTTTGAGAAAGGCGGCTATCGAGAGATAGCCGCCTTTTTTTGTGGGTAGATTTATACCCTGCATGCCGGACAGACATGATGCCTGTGATTTAAAACATTCTCTCAGAACAAAAATAAACCACCCACCAACAACCTTATGCAAAGTTTAACCTCGTAGGCTGCTTCTCCATAATGAACAGCAACCTCTTACAATAAAAGTTCCTCCCTCCCACAGACACACTGATTACCAAAAGTAAAAATAGCCCCTTGGATAAAGCATCTATAACCCAAGGAGTAAGAAAATGCTCAACGAACACGTTCAAAAAAACAAATTCAGCAACTACAAAAAAATGATATCCACTGCAGATGCACACTGGAAAATTGCTGAACTGGAGAAAATCTCAAACCTTGACGTTACAATAGAAAGCACCAACTATTTAAAAGATCAACACAACCGACTTTTCCATCATTTCTGTACCACTTCTTACCTTGGGCTTGACTACCACCCCGCATTATTGAAAGGTGCTATCGACGCGTTGACAAGCACCGGATCCTTGCGCATTCCGAACTCTAAAAACCGCTGCAAGCTCAATATTCTTGAACTGTATGAGCAGGAGCTTTCAGCTCTCTTTTCCGCACACTGTCTGACAACACTTTCTTGCAGCGCAGCAAGCGCAGGCGTGCTCCCCTTGCTGGCATCTGGCACGTTCACCAACAATACTGCTCCGCTCATGTGCTTTGACAAAAGCGCTCACTACTCAATGAACCATTTAAAAGCAGCATGCGCAGATGAAACAGAAATTCTGACTTGCCCACATAACGACATGAATTATTTAGAGGACGTGTGCAAAAAAAACCGACTCGTCGCCTACATTGCCGATGGTGTCTACAGCATGGGCGGCGTCGCAAATATTGAAGAAATACAATACCTGAAAGACCGGTACGGCATGTTCATTTACATGGATGACTCTCACTCGTTATCGACGACAGGTAGACTCGGTGTAGGCCATGTAAGATCCAACCTGACTACATTGGACGACCAATCAATAATTGTTGCATCCCTCGCAAAGTCTTTTGGTGCCAGCGGGGGTGTCGTGATATTCGGAAATATTGAACACAAACAAAAAACCCTACGCTACGGCGGTCCCAGTAATTGGTCACAAAGTTTAAACAGTGCGGCCATTGGAGCTGGTCGAGCATCAATTCTGCTGCACCAAACTGATGAATTGAACCTCCTGCAGAACAAATTACACACGAACATACAACTGTTCGACAGCCTGATTAAAACAAAACAACAAGGAAGCTTCACAGCCATTCGACTTATTCACTGTGGCGAGGCCGAAGTAGCGACTCAAGCAGCCTCCTATCTTGCTGATCATGGATTTTTTACGGCTGCCGTATTTTTCCCGGTTGTAGCCAAACATCAGTCTGCTATACGAATAACATTGCGTGCAGATATGAACGCTGAATTGATAATAAAATTTTGCAACTTAATACAGGGATACTGGCAAGCCAACACCTTGCCTGGTCCGATTTAACCCACCCACACTAGAGTTCACCACTCTTCAACACCTTCAGCCGCCATCGACTTCATTACGAGTGATACTGATGCCTCATTCACACATGCGCTTATTAACCGTAATAGCCTGCATGGCGGTGTTCCTGGCGCAACTGGGCATGATGATGTACTTGCCCGCGCTCCCGTCTATTGCCCAATCACTGAGCGCCACTCAAAGCCTGACGTCTTTGTCGTTGCCTGTGTATCTGGGGGGCATGGCCGTTCCGATGCTGCTATGGGGCAAGTGGGGGGCCACATGGGGGATCAAACCGGTCTTGATAGGGTCGTTATTGATGTTCAGCTTGGGTAGCGCCCTGCTGGCCGTGTGTGAACAGATCGAGACGTTTATGTCCCTGCGTTTCGTGCAAGGGCTCGGTGCCAGCGGGATGTCGGTAATGGCTCGTTCCCTGGTGGCGCAACACTTCAAGGGAGATCAACTCGCCAAAGTACTTTCCTGGTTATCCATAGCGTTTGTTGTCTCACTGGGGATTGGGCAATACGCAGGGGCGATATTAATGAGCACTTTTGGCTGGCCCGTTATTTTCTGGTGCCTGACCCTTGCAGCCACCCTTCTCGCTGGACTTGTTCATTGTGGGTTATCGAATGTTCGACAGACACCTTACGCAGCCGTTTGCTGGGGACATTACCTGACAATCGTTCGTCATGCGCCCTTCCTGCGCTGCGCATTGATTGGAGGGCTGGGTTACGCAATCATCATTGGTTTCAACACTGCTGCCCCATCCATTTTCCAAACTACTTACAGGTGGTCGGCCAGCGATTACGGCGTATTGGGTTGGGCCATGAGCCTGGCTTACTTGCTGGGGTCATTGACCGTCAATCGCCATGTATTAATCCGCGGGCAATCGCAGTTAAGTGCCATCGCTACCGGCCTTATGGTTGTTGCCAGTCTCGTGATGTTACTGGCCGTGATTACCAGCCCAACGTGTGCAGCACTACTCTGGTTGCCGTACTGTTTAATCGTTTTCTGCCAAGCCATCAGCTACCCCATCAGCTTGTCTCAAGCCAGTGATCACTCCCCTGTCAGCGGACCGTATTCAATGGCGCTGTGCGGCTTCATACATCAGTTGGTAGCTGCCTTCGCAGGAGTGACTGTCAGTTTGCTAAATGTTCAAAACCCACTTTATCTAGCCGCCATCTGCCTGCTGCTGGCCGCTGGGGTACGGGGGCTCAGCGCCTTCAACCCGAGCGAACGAAGGGCTAATCATAGATCACGCTGACTCCCTAAAACGGATCGAGAGTTTCTTGGATGCTTCACGAAAATGAAGGCGAAGCGTCGTACGAAATGACTGATGTCCAAGGCCTGAGTAAAACGTGTAACCGCTGCCGCAGGCTGCGATAAGGGCCGAAGGACCTTCAAACAGGGTCGCTACGCAACCCGTCGCAGCCTCGCTTCGCTCCTCAGCGGCTACAAGCCAATTGACCATGAAAATCTGTTCACCATTGAAACCACTTGCACCGCGCCCCATCTAACACCCATACCCAATTGCGCAGGTGCCCCATGAGCGACCAGCAAGAATTTCCGGATAACACCACTGAGTACACCGATGTAGAACACTCCGAATCCGAACACCAACCCCACTCTGGCGGGACTGAGCTGGCGTTGCCTGAGCAAAACCTGCCGGACAAGGTGTACATCATCCCGATCCACAATCGCCCGTTCTTCCCGGCACAAGTTCTGCCGGTCATCGTTAATGAAGAGCCTTGGGCCGAAACCCTCGAATTGGTCAGCAAGTCGCCTCATCATTCTCTGGCGCTGTTTTTCGTCGATACGCCGCCTGAGGATCCTCGACATTTCGACACCAAAAGCCTTCCGGAATACGGGACGCTGGTGAAGGTTCATCACGCCAGCCGCGAAAACGGCAAGTTGCAATTCGTGGCCCAGGGCCTGACCCGCGTGCGCATCAGTACATGGCTCAAACATCACCGTCCGCCGTATCTGGTGGAGGTCGAATACCCGCAACAGCCCAAAGTCCCCTCCGACGAGGTCAAGGCTTACGGCATGGCACTGATCAATGCGATCAAAGAACTGTTGCCCCTCAACCCGCTGTACAGCGAAGAGCTGAAAAACTACCTCAACCGCTTCAGCCCCAACGATCCGTCGCCGCTCACCGACTTCGCGGCGGCACTGACCTCCGCCACGGGCAACGAGCTGCAGCAAGTACTCGATTGCGTGCCCATGCTCAAACGCATGGAGAAAGTACTGCCCATGCTGCGCAAGGAAGTCGAAGTCGCGCGGCTGCAAAAAGAGATTTCTGCCGAAGTTAACCTCAAGATCGGCGAACATCAGCGCGAATTCTTCCTTAAAGAACAGCTCAAGGTGATCCAGCAGGAGTTGGGGCTGACCAAAGATGATCGCAGCGCCGATATCGAGCAATTCAAACAGCGACTTGAAGGCAAGACACTGCCAGCCCAGGCGCAAAAACGCATCGATGAAGAACTCAACAAGCTGTCGATCCTGGAAACCGGGTCGCCGGAATACGCTGTCACCCGCAACTACCTGGACTGGGCATCGTCAGTACCGTGGGGCGTGTTCGGCCAGGACAAGCTCGACCTCAAGCACGCACGCAAAGTGCTTGATGCCCACCATGCCGGCCTGGATGACATTAAAAACCGGATTCTCGAATTCCTCGCGGTAGGCGCTTACAAAGGCTCGGTGAGCGGCTCGATTGTGTTGCTGGTGGGCCCGCCGGGCGTGGGTAAAACCAGTGTCGGCAAGTCGATTGCAGAATCCCTGGGCCGACCGTTCTACCGCTTCAGCGTCGGCGGCATGCGTGATGAGGCCGAGATCAAGGGCCATCGCCGCACCTACATTGGCGCCCAGCCGGGCAAGCTGGTGCAGGCGCTCAAGGATGTGGAGGTAATGAACCCGGTCATCATGCTCGACGAGATCGACAAGATGGGGCAGAGCTTCCAGGGCGACCCGGCGTCTGCCTTGCTCGAAACCCTGGACCCTGAACAGAACGTCGATTTCCTCGATCATTACCTGGATCTGCGTCTGGACCTGTCCAAAGTGCTGTTTGTCTGTACTGCCAACACCCTGGACTCGATCCCTGGCCCCTTGCTCGACCGCATGGAAGTCATTCGCCTCTCGGGTTACATCACTGAAGAAAAGGTCGCGATCGCCAAGCGTCACCTGTGGCCAAAACAGCTGGAGAAGGCAGGCGTGTCCAAAAACAGCCTGAGCATCAGCGACAGCGCCCTGCGCGCAGTGATCGACGGTTATGCCCGCGAAGCCGGGGTGCGCCAGCTTGAAAAACAACTGGGCAAACTGGTGCGCAAGGCCGTGGTCAAGTTGCTGGAAGATCCGAACGCAGTGATCAAGATCGGTCCCAAGGACCTCGAAGCATCACTGGGCATGCCGGTGTTCCGTAACGAGCAAGTGATCAGCGGAACCGGCGTGATCACAGGCCTGGCCTGGACCAGCATGGGTGGCGCGACATTGCCCATTGAGGCAACACGCATACACACCCTCAATCGCGGCTTCAAGCTGACCGGGCAACTGGGCGAGGTAATGAAAGAGTCTGCCGAAATCGCCTACAGCTATATCAGCTCCAACCTGAAACAGTTTGGCGGAGACCCCAAGTTTTTCGATGAGGCATTTGTGCATTTGCACGTGCCTGAAGGCGCCACGCCAAAAGACGGCCCAAGTGCAGGTGTAACCATGGCCAGCGCCCTGCTGTCACTGGCGCGCAATCAGCCACCGAAAAAAGGCATCGCCATGACCGGCGAGTTGACCCTGACCGGGCATGTTTTGCCGATCGGCGGTGTACGTGAAAAAGTAATTGCGGCGCGCAGACAAAAAATCAACGAACTGATCCTGCCCGAACCGAACCGCGGTCACTTCGAAGAACTGCCTGATTACTTGAAAGAAGGGATTACCGTGCACTTCGCCAAACGCTTTACCGATGTCGCCAAAGTGTTGTTTTAAAGACTGTTTTTGTAGCTGACTGACTTGGGTGGGAGCGGGCTTGCTCGCGATGCAGGCAGCACGGTTTGTCAGGCAAACCGGGCTATGACCATCGCGAGCAAGCCCGCTCCCACATTTTTTGGCCTGCAACAGGTCGGTGAGATCTATTCTAGACACGTCTACTGTCACTTCTGACAGTAGACACCTGTACATTTTCCATCGTTAATAGAGCCCAATCTCACAAAAATAATGCTGGTATCGACTATGCCACTTCATCATCCCGTGTATGAGAACCCGGATGTCCTCAGGCTGAAAGAACCAGGGCAAAAGGTTTTCAATCCTAGAACCCGAGGTGAGCTCAAGGCTGAGCTGCTCGACCGCCCGGCTTTTACTGCCCAGGAAATGACATTTGCCAGCAGCCAAAAGAAAATTGTCATCACGGGTGAGTTCGATGACTTCGGTTCAACCCGCTATCGCGCTGTTACCCTGACCCTGGACATCAATATCCAGTCAGGCATTTATCTGTTCAAAAGAGACGAGCACGGCCCCATCAAATCGATGACCTACATCGAATGCATTGAGGTCGATGGGCACCCTGTTTATCACTTGAACCAGGCTGACGTAGGGTCCTTGCACCTGAGTGTGGTCGAGAGTTGCTACAGCGCACGGCTGTTCACAATGGAAGGCCTGGACCACAACGGCAACAGCCTCGAAATGTGTGGCGATTTCACCATCAGCCCGCCCCACGCCAGTCTCTGATCGGCAGCCGACAAATGGCGCAGCCCCTATCATGGGTTATGCTGAGCCACTGTGTTTGTCTGACCGGAGCCTTCAATGCTTTATGCACGCCTTATCCCTGTGCTTGGCCTCAGCCTGCTGGCGGCCTGCGCTCAACAGCCTGCACACAACGTAACCGTCGAAGAACAAAGTGACTGCCCCCAGCAACTGCACGTAGGGCAGCATCTGATTGTCTCGCTACCCAGCAATCCCACCACCGGTTACCGCTGGGCCATTCAGGACTCCGCGGGCGGCGTACTGCGTAGCCTGGGCCCGGAGGTCTATACCAGCAGTGACAATGGCCAGTTACTGGGCAGCGGCGGGCTATCGACCTGGCGCTTCCAGGTGTTTGCCCCAGGCAGCGGGCGTCTGCGCCTGACCTCGCAGCAACCTTGGGAACCCGAAGCCGAGCCCGCACAGGTATTCGATTGCGCAATCACGGTGAATTGATATGGGGTGGCTGATTCTGGCGGTGATCGCCGCGGGCACTTACCTCTTCGGTTTGAGCACGCAGGCCACGCTACTGTGCTTGCTGAGCAAACCGGTGCCCGTGCTGATGCTCCTCGGCTGGCTCCAGGATGCCCCGGCCAGCCCCTTTCGTCGCTGGATCAGTATCGGCCTGCTGTTTTCCCTGTTGGGTGACATTCTGCTGGCATGGCCTAAAGACCTTTTTGTATTTGGCCTTGGCGCATTTCTGCTCGCCCATCTGGCCTACCTCAAGGCCTACCTGGTGGATTGCCGTCGCCCGGCCTGGCTGCCTTTGGGGCTGTCGCTGCTTGCCGGCGGCAGTTTATTGAGCGTGATGGCCTCAAGCGGCCTTGGCGACTTGCTGATCCCGGTGAGCGTCTACGCCCTGGCCATCAGCGCCATGTTGTGGCGTGCCCTCGCCCGCCTTGGCACCTGCGTACCCACGCGTTCGGCCTGGCTGGCAGCCGCAGGCGCGGTGGCGTTCGTGGTCTCGGACAGCCTGATCGGAATCGACCGTTTCGTGCATCCTTTCAGCGCAGCGCCCTACCTGATCATTCTCACTTACTGGCTCGGCCAGTGGGGTATTGGCGCCTCGGTGTTTTCTCAGAGCAGACGCTGAACGGTTTATCAGACAGAGCGCGCATCCCGGCGCTAACTTGGCTAAAATGCCGCCCCTTTAAAATTTCCCATCGCCGGAACCGCCGTGAGCAAAGAACCCGACCGTATTTTCGCCCAGCCCCTGGCCCAGGTGCCGGACTTCGCCTTCAACGAAGACGTGGTGCGGGTGTTCCCGGACATGATCAAGCGCTCGGTGCCCGGCTACCCGACCATTGTCGAAAACCTCGGCGTACTCGCGGCACAGTTTGCCCAGCCCAACAGCGTCCTGTACGACTTGGGCAGCTCGCTGGGTGCAGTGACCCAGGCGCTGCGCCGACATGTGCGTACTGAAGGGTGCAAGGTCATTGCAGTAGACAACTCGGCGGCGATGGTCGAGCGCTGTCGCGAATACCTCAACGGGCAGAACTCGATGTTCCAGGAGTTGTTGCCGGTTGACGTGATCGAGGGCGACATACTGGCCCTGGAGTTTGAGCCCGCGTCAGTGGTTGCGCTGAACTTCACCCTGCAATTTATAGCCCCGGATGAGCGTCTGGCACTGCTTGGGCGGATTCGACAGTCGTTGCTGCCCGGCGGCGCCTTGATCCTCTCGGAAAAACTGCGCTTCAGTGATCCCCAAGAGCACGCGCTGCTGACCGACCTGCACGTTGCCTTCAAACGCGCCAATGGCTACAGCGATCTGGAGATTGCGCAAAAGCGCAGCGCCATCGAAAACGTCATGAAGCCCGACAGCCTCGAAGAACACCGCGAACGCCTGCTGGCCGCCGGGTTCTCGAAAGTCGTGCCGTGGTTCCAGTGTCTTAACTTTGCCTCGTTGATTGCCTTGCCATGATTGATCTGTCCCCACTAGCCCGGCGTCTGGCCGGCACTCCACTGGCTGAATGGGCCAACACCCTGCAGGCCCAGCTCGACGTCAAAATGGAGAAAGGCCACGGCGATCTGGAGCGCTGGCAAAGCGCGCTGGATGCGTTGCCCAACGTCAAACCGAGCACAATCGATCTGCTCAATGGCCTGACCCTGGACACCGAGTGCGACGACGAAACCCGTGTGCAGATGCGCAAGGCACTCATGGGCCTGTCGCCGTGGCGCAAAGGCCCGTTCGACCTGTTTGGGGTGCACGTTGATACCGAATGGCACTCGGACTGGAAATGGTCACGAGTGGCACCGCACATCGACCTTAAGCACAAGCGCATCCTCGATGTGGGCTGCGGCAATGGTTACTACATGTGGCGCATGCTTGGCGCCGGTGCTCATAGCGTGATCGGGGTGGACCCCAACTGGCTGTTCTTCTGCCAGTTCCAGGCCGTGCAACGGTTCTTGCAGCAAGAAGCCGCGTGGCACCTGCCCTTCCCGTTCGAAGACCTGCCGGCCAACCTGGAAGGCTTCGACACCGTGTTTTCCATGGGTGTGTTCTACCACCGTCGCTCACCCATCGAGCATTTGCTGGCCTTGAAAGACTGCCTGGTCAAAGGCGGCGAACTGGTGCTGGAAACCCTGGTGATTGAAGGTGATGTGAATCAGGTGCTGGTGCCGGAAGACCGCTACGCACAGATGCGCAACGTGTGGTTTCTGCCTTCGATCCCGGCACTTGAACGCTGGTTGCGCCGCGCGGGTTTCAGCGACGTGCGCTGTGTGGACGTCAGCGTCACCACGGTCGAAGAACAGCGCGCAACCGAGTGGATGAAATTCCAGTCACTGAGCGACTACCTTGACCCCAACGACCACAGCAAAACCATCGAAGGCCTGCCGGCACCGATGCGGGCGGTGATAGTCGCGAGGAAGTAAGCAATACCGGTACCTCCCCCCTCCCCTGTGGGAAGGCATCACCGCGATCGTTCGGATAAACCGCGTTGCCTGCATCGCGAGCAGGCTCGCTCCCACAATAATCCCTGCAAGTTCGACTCTTCAGGGCGCCAAAGTTGAAGTGGGAGCGAGCCCGCTCGCGAAGGGATCACCGCGATCATTCGGATAAACCGCGTCGTCTGCATCGCGAGCAGGCTCGCTCCCACAATAATCCCTGCAAGGCTCGAGTTCTGCGGGTGAAGTTGAAGTAGCTGCCCGGCAGCGGCTACAACGTCGGTTTGGCTCGTCTGGCCTTGAAGAACTCGCTCAGAACCGCCCCGCACTCTTCAGCCAGCACCCCGCCTTCGAACAGGACACGGTGATTGAGAAAGCCCTGGGTGAAAAACTGACCCTGACTTTGCACAATCCCGGCCTTGGGCTCCAGCGCGCCGTAAACCACCCGCGCCACCCTGGAATGAACGATCAGCCCTGCGCACATGCTGCACGGTTCCAACGTGACGTAGAGCGTGCTGCCCGGTAACCGATAGTTGCTGACTGCTGTCGCCGCCGCGCGGATGGCAACCATCTCGGCATGGGCGCTGGGGTCGCTGCCGCTGATCGGGCAATTGAAGCCGCGACCGATGATCTCACCGTTCTGCACCACAACCGCGCCCACCGGCACTTCACCCAGCGCTGCACCCTGAGCCGCCAGGGCCAGCGCTTCGCGCATAAAGTCTTGATCGCGGCTGCGGTCGATGATCTGGGGTTGACGCCCTTGTCGCATCAGGAAACCTCAATAGCGGCCATCAGGCCGGTTTCCATGTGGTCAATCACATGGCAGTGGAACATCCACACGCCGGGATTATCCGCCACCAGCGCCACCCGGGCACGCTCGTTTTTGCCCAACAGGTAAGTGTCGGTGAAGTACGGAATGATCTTTTTGCGGTTGGACGCCAGCACCTTGAAGCTCATGCCGTGCAAATGGATCGGGTGCTGGTACTGGGTCATGTTCTTGAGCTCAAAAATGTAGCTCTGGCCCAATTTGAGCTTGGCAATGGGGCGGTCAGCGCAGGTCTTGTCCTTGATGTCCCAGGCAATGCCATTGATCTGCCACAAGCTTGGCGGCTGATCAGGGCCAAGATCCTCGGACACCGAACCGACCCACTCAAAGTTGAAGTTGATCTTCTCGGCGCTGGCAACGTCGGGCTCGGCAATCGGGTTGGCAGGCAATGCAGGCGGCCATTCGCTCGGCGCATCATTGCCGGCTACCGAGCGCAAGGTGCCCAAGCGTACCGGACCGTCACGCAAGGACAGCTCCTCCCCCACAGCCGGAGCCTTGATCGCCAGGCAAATGCGCATGCCCGGCCCCAGCCAGTAATCCTTGCCCAACGGCCTCGGCTCGATGGGGTTGCCGTCCAGCGCGTAGATCCTGGCTTCCACGCCGGGGATATTCAGGCGATAGGTCAGCGTGTTGTCGAGATTGAGGATCCGCACCCGGGTGATCTGCCCGGCTGGCAACTCAATGGTCGGCACATGGCTGCCGTTGATCGTCGACAGTCGACCGGCTGTACCGCCACGCGCCGCTTCGCGGGTGATGCTGAACGGCAAGAAGCCACCCTCTTCATCCACATGCCAGTTTTTGATGCTCAGGGTACGTTCGTGCTTGAAACCGGTAGGCTCGCGCTCTTCAACGATCAGCGGCCCGACCAGGCCACGCCCCAGCTCTTCACTGCTGTTGACGTGCGGGTGATACCAAAAGCTGCCCGCATCCGGCACGCGGAATTTGTAATCGAAATATTCACCGGGCAGTACCGGCAATTGCGAGACATAGGGTACGCCGTCCATTTCCAGCGGCAGGCGGATGCCATGCCAATGAATGGTGGTCGCGACCGGCAGGTGGTTGATAAAGCGCACCCGCAGCCACTCCCCCTGACGCACACGCAGCTCGGTACCGGGCGCCGAAGGGCCAAAGGCCCAGGCCTGGGTCTGATGACCCGGCACCAGTTCGACATCCAGTGGAGCGGAAATCAGCTCGTAATCGTGACCTGCATTTTCTGCGGCCACCTTGCCCAGCCAGTAACGCGAAGCGCCTCCTGCGCCAACACCCACCACTACCAGGCCGGCCAAACCACCGAGTATTTGTCGACGGGTAAAGGACATGGATTCAACTACCTCTCGTAGCCAGCGCGGACGTGACGCCCGCAAAAGGCGAATACGATACACCTGCAATTGCGAAACAGTAAGGGCGGGGTGGCGAAGGGTCACAGTTGGCAGGCAAACACACACCCTGTGGGAGCGGGCCCCGGGTTTACAACCCCACCACCAAATGCACCACACCACCCGACAGAGTCATGACGCCCGGCACACCCGCCTTGCGTAGCGCCTGCGGGTCCATGCGGGTGACATCCTCAAGCTCGACGCGGATACGGGTCAACGCCACGCGCTGCTCGGACTTGACGTTGCTGGCGCCCCCCAGGGCCGCCAATACAGGGTCGTCCAGTGTCGTTGCCGCTCTGGCGGGCTCATCCGCCACAAGGTCCGGGGTCAGTGCCTTCCAGAATGCCTGATGCCATTTATCGAACATGTTCAGTACTCCAACTCGGTCATGGGCTGCACCAGCGGCTGCAATGAGGCTCGCACCTGCTCGGCACTTTCGAGCCCCAGCACGTGCTGCGCCAGGGTCTGGCACGCCGAAAAATCAAGCTCGCGGACCCGGGCCTTGATCGTCGGTATCAACGGCACGCTTACTGACAATTCATCAACCCCCAGCCCCAGCAACACCGGCACCGCCAGCGTCTCGGAGGCCAGCGCACCGCACACGCCAACCCATTTGCCATGAGCATGGGCGGCCTTGACCGTGGTGGCGATCAGACGCAATACCGCCGGGTGCAAGCTGTCCGCCTGGCTGGCCAGACGCGGATGATCACGATCCATCGCCAAGGTGTACTGGGTCAGGTCGTTGGTGCCGATGGAGAAAAAGTCGACCAGCGGCGCAAATAAATCCGCCATCAGGGCAGCCGCCGGCACTTCGATCATGATCCCAAGCTTGGGCAGTGTGGTGATCCCCAACGCCTGGGCCTGTTCTTCCAGTAATTGGCGGGCCAGGCGCAACTCAGACAATTGGGTAACCATGGGCAGCATGATGTGCAAGCGGGTCAGGTCGGCACTGGCCAGAATCGCGCTGAACTGCTCACGCAGCAATTGAGGACGTTCCAGGCACAGGCGAATCCCGCGCATGCCCAAGAACGGATTGGCTTCGTGCTCCATCGGTACGTAAGCCAGAGGTTTGTCGCCCCCCACATCCAGCGTGCGTACCACCAGGTTGTGCTCAGCCCCCACGATACGCGCGATAGCACTGTAGGTGGACACCTGCTCCTCGTGGCTTGGAGCGCTGTTGCGCTCCAGATACAAAAATTCGGAGCGCAACAAGCCCACGCCTTGCGCGCCGAGGACCACTGCTTGCTCGGCTTCAGCCAGGGACGCGATATTGGCACTGACTTCAACATGCCGCCCGTCCAGGGTGCAGGCCGCCAAAGCCGCCTGCTGCAGGTCCCGCTGCTGGCGCTCGTGCTGCCGGGCACGCTGAAGAGTGAGTTGCTGGATGCGTTCAGGGGCCGGGTTCAGGAGCAGCTCTGCCCGATCAGCATCGAGCACGACGGGCGTACCATTGGCCAGCGCCAGCACCGGGTGCGACATTGCGCACATCGCCGGCAAGCCCAGTGCCCGGGCCAAAATCGCAACATGGCTGGTGGCGCCTCCACCGACGGTGGCAAAACCCGCCACTTTGCGGGTATCCAGCGAGGCAGTCTGTGATGGGGTCAGTTGTTCGGCAATCAGAATGGCGTGGTTGGGTAACTCCAGCGCGCTGTCCTGCACGCCCAGCATCAACTTGAGAACCCGCTGGCCGACGTCCTCCAGATCCAGCGCACGCTCGGCCAGCAAGTGACTGCCCAGACTTTTGAACAGTGTCGAGGTGGCCTGCGTGGCGCTTTGCCAGGCGAATGCTGCGCTCTTGCCCTGCTCGATCAGCGCATAGGCCTGCTCCAGCAAGCCCGGGTCCTGAAGCAACTCTTGATGGGCCTTGAAAATCTCGGCCTGAGCCTTGCCCGCAGCGTTGTCACACAGCATTTGCAGCGCAGCGTTGGCATCGGCCAGGCCCTGCTTTAAATGGTCGCTCTCGGTCTGAGCATGGGACGCAAACTCCGTGATGTGCAGCGCGCGTTCGTTGAGCTGAACCACATGACCGAAGGCCGAACCCGGTGATGCGCACACCCCGCGCAACACATCGGTTGCAACCGGTTCAGATGTAACAACGGGCGATGGCTCGACGGTGACGGCCCTAACCGTTTCGCCGCAACCGGACGCCAGCAGTTCGGACAACACCTTAAGGGCTTGATCGGCATCAGCACCCGCAGCGCTAAGATACACACTGTCACCATGAACCGTCTGCAAGGCCATGATCGCGATCAGCGACTTGGCATTGGCGCTCTCGTCCTGCTTATGCAGATGGATGCTTGACGCAAAGCCTTTCGCGGCCTGGGCGAAGACCGCTGCCGGGCGAGCATGCAGGCCGTTGGCATTCGGCAAGTCTTGTGGCGCTGAACGTTGTGCAGCCGTGGCCAGATCTTCTGTCACTGCCTCAGCCTGAGCCATCTGCACGCACAACACCGGCTCCCCGCTTTCAACCAGCTCGCTCACCAAGCCCCTCGGGGCAATGCTTTCGCCGCTCACCACCAGCATCAGGGTCAACAGGCTGCGGGCATGCAGCGCGATAAAGTCCGCGTCGAACTCAATCAGCGCCTGCCCCGCCGTCACCTGCTGGCCCTCCTCAACCAACGGGGTGAAACCTTTACCGCCCAGGCTCACCGTATCGAGCCCGATGTGCAGCAATACCTGAACGCCGTTGTCGCCCGTGATGCTCACAGCGTGCCCGGTGTGCTGCAGGTTGCTGATCACCCCGGCCAGCGGCGCGCAGAGCACCTGCGACGTTGGATCGATACACAGACCGTCGCCAATCAGGCGGCTGGCAAACACCGGATCGGGCACGTTCTCCAGCGCCATCAGCACACCCGACAGGGGCGCCAGCAATTCCAGTTGTTGGGATGTGACCATGACTTCACCTGCAGTTGATTCGGTTAAATGCCGATGGAGCACGAGCTCCGACAGCCCGCTTATTTCCACCAGTACTCGACTTGCAAGCCTGCGTTTGAGCCATGCCGTGCCGTGCCGAATGAACCGGTATCGGACAAGGCTGAACCGGCGTCCAACTCATTGGCTGCGCGTTGTGCGGCAGCGTTCCAGCTTGCATAGGTGTAGTACAAACGCACTTCAGGACGTGTCCAAAAGCCCGGCCCCTTAGGTGACCAGGTGGGTGCGAAGGTGAACTTGCTCAGCTTGCGCGTGCCGTCCGCTGCCTTGACTTGATCGTGCCCCAGTTCGGTTACCAATTTGAACTGTTCGGTGATCGCGTAGGCCGGGCGCACGCCCAGGGATAGCCACTCCTGATTGCCACCGTCAGGGCGAAAATCCTTCTGGTACACCGCCTCGATCTGTCCACCGAAACGCGGCGTCAGTTGCCAGTCGAAAAACTCGACAATCCGGTATCGCTTGCTGCTGTTATCGAGACGATAGTCACCGGTGTAACCCAGCCCGGTGCCGGAGCCTTCGCCATATTGCACGGCAAGTTTGTTCTTGCCGCCCAGGAATTCACTTTGCACATGCTGCGCAGTAATGGCCCAGCCGCTATGGGCATCAGTACGCTCGGGCTTGTCCAGGTAACTGAGACCAAACTCCAGTTCGCCGCCCGGATTGGTATTGAAACCGGCCACGTTGAAGTCGTGACGGGTCACGTAGTTTTCCTGGTAGAGGTTGTCTTTGCGCGACAGGGCGTAGCTGTATCTGAGGCCCCCGATCAACACGTCCTCGATCCCGGCACCCGTGGCGCTCTGGTTCCAGTAGTAGAAGTCGGAAATATGGATGTCGTTACGCTTGTAGTAGCGTCGCCCGGCCCACAGCGAGCCACCGTTGAGGCTCGGCAGGTTGGACCACTGCGCGTACAACTGCGGCAGGCGAGCCGATCCGTTGTCGCCTTGAAAGGTCAGTTGTCGGTCGTATTGGTTGTACAACGAAGCCATGCCATCGACGCTCAGCACCGAGCCGTCGTCGAAGCTGTACACGTCCTGGCGCAGTTCAAGCTCGGCGTACTGCTCACATTCGTTGCCCAGCCGGTATTTGGCCTCGGCACCGGGCAGTTTGAAGCACGATTGCTTGCCGCCATTGAGTGAGTTGCCCACACCACTTCGCAGGTATCCGGCAAATTCCAGGGCACTGGCTGAAAGCGGTGCCAGCAGGCACAGGCTGGCGATGCAAATGCTGTGGTTGAGTGAAGATTTCATGGAACGACCTTTTTATTGTTATGGGTAAAACGCTAGTGACTTCTGTGGGAGCGAGCCTGCTCGCGAAGGCCAGGTAGCCTTGTTCGCGAGCAGGCTCGCTCCCACAGAGGGTTACTTCAGGTGCAGGACAAAGGACTCGTACGGGCGCACATGCACAGTGTGCGTACGCACCGGACAATCGTCGTAGTTACTGATCAGCAGGCGTTGCGTCATGCCTGTATCGATTACCCCTTCTGGCAGTTCGATGTCACACGGGGCGCCGTAGAAGTTGTTGATCACCAGCAAGCTTTCACCGTCCCCCTGGCGCAAATACGCCCACACCCGGGAGTGCTCTGGCAACAACTGGCGATACTCACCGTGTTGAATCAGCGGCTCATCGCGGCGCAAGGCGATCAAGTGCCGATAGTGATGCAGCACCGAGGCCGGATCATTGAGCTGATCTTCAACGTTGATGAGTTGAGCGTTGCCGGGGATACCGATCCACGGCTCGGCACTGCTGAAACCGGCATTCGCCTGGTGATCCCATTGCATCGGTGTGCGGCTGTTGTCCCGCGACTTCTGCTTGATCGCGGCCATGCATTCATCATGGGACGCGCCTGCTTCACGCTTGAGGCGGTAGATGTTCAGGGTTTCGACATCACCGTACTGCTCAATATGTTCGAACCCCGGGTTGGTCATGCCAATCTCTTCGCCCTGATACACATACGGCGTGCCTTGAAGAAAGTGCAGCGCAGTGGCGAGCATCTTGGCCGAGACCACGCGGTGCTCACCGTCATCGCCAAAACGCGAGACCACACGGGGCTGGTCATGGTTACACCAGAACAAGGCATTCCACCCCCCGCCCGCCTGCATGCCGACTTGCCAGTCCGAGAGGATGCCCTTGAGCTGTTGAAAATCGAAATCAGCCCGTACCCACTTCTGCATGTTCGGGTAATCGACTTTCAGGTGATGAAAGTTGAAGGTCATCGACAGTTCTTTGCTGTCCGGGCGTGAATAGCGGATGCAGTGCTCAAGGCTGGTGGACGACATCTCGCCGACGCTGACCAGATCGTGACCCTCGAACACTTCGCGGTGCATCTCCTGCAGGTACTCGTGCACGCTGGGGCCGTCGGTGTAGAAGCGGCGCCCGTCGCTGCTGTCTTCCGGGAAATGCGCCGGTTTGGAGATCAGGTTGATCACGTCCAGACGAAAGCCGCCCACGCCCTTGTCCCGCCAAAAGCCCATCAGTTTGTACACTTCAGCTCGCACCTTGGGGTTATCCCAATTGAGGTCAGCCTGGGTATGGTCAAACAGATGCAGGAAGTACTGGCCGGTTTGCGCCTCGTATTCCCAGGCCGAACCACCGAACTTGGACTCCCAGTTATTGGGTTGATCACGCCAGATGTAAAAGTCGCGGTACGGGTTGTCGAGGCTGCTGCGCGCCTGCTGAAACCACTCGTGCTCGATGGAGGTGTGATTGACCACGATATCGAGCATCAGCTTGATGCCCCGGGCGCTGGCCTCGCTGATCAGTAACTCGCAATCAGCCATGGTGCCGTAGCTCGGATCGATGGCGTAGTAGTCGCTGATGTCATAGCCGTTGTCACGCTGGGGCGAGCGCAGAAAAGGCGTCAGCCACAGGTAGTCAACACCCAACCATTGGAGGTAGTCGAGTTTGTCGACCACCCCCAGCAAGTCGCCGGTCGCGTTGCCCGCGTGGCTGTAAAAGCTTTTTGGGTAGATCTGATAGATCACCGAACGCTGCCAGTCTTGCATGGGGGGTTCCTTAAAAACGGTGGGTGATCGATCAGGCGACGCGATAACCGGGACGAATGATTTTCAGGCTCAGGGCGCAGGTCAGGACAAACGGCACGACAATGGCCACCAGCATGCCGATCACAAACATCGGGATGTACTGCGGGATGATCGAGATAAAGCCCGGCAAGCCGCCGACGCCAATTGCCGAAGCCTGGACCTTGTTCAGCGACAGGAAAATACTGCCCAGCGCCGAGCCGATCAGGGCCGCGTAGAACGGAAATTTGTAGCGCAGGTTGATCCCGAACATGGCGGGCTCAGTGATCCCGAAATACGCAGAAACAGCAGAGGTGGAGGCCATGCTGCGTTCACGCACATTACGGCTCATGTAAAACACTCCGAGCGCGGCGCTGCCCTGGGCCAGATTGGACATCACGATCATCGGCCAGATAAACGTTCCGCCCTGGGTGGCGATCAGTTGCAGGTCAACGGCCAGGAACATGTGGTGCATGCCGGTGATCACCAGCGGTGCGTACAGCAGGCCGAAAATCATCCCGCCGAGCACGGGCGCCAGGTCAAACAGCATGACCACGCCTTCGGTAATCAGAATCCCGAGGTGGCGCGTCACCGGGCCAATGATTGCCAGCGCCAGCACACCCGTGATGACGATGGTGGTGATGGGCACAACCAGCAATTGAATGGCATTGGGCACCCGCGCCCGCAGCCATTTCTCGATCACGCTCATGACATAAGCGGCCATCAGGATCGGCAGGATTTGCCCCTGGTAACCCACCTTCTCGATCTGGAACACGCCCAGGATGTCGAAGTAAGGCAGGCTTTGCCCGTCAAGCCCGGCCACGGCCTTGCCGTAGTTCCAGGCATTGAGCAGGTCGGGGTGTACCAGCATCAGGCCCAGTACGATGCCGAGAATTTCGCTGCCACCAAAACGCTTGGCCGCCGACCAGCCCACCAAAGCAGGCAGGAACACAAAAGACGTATTGGCCATCAGGTTGATCAAGCTCCACACGCCGTCCAGGGACGGATAGGCATCGAGCAGGGTTTTATCGGCTATGAACATGCCTTTGGCGCCGAGCAGGTTGTTAACACCCATCAACAGGCCGGCAATGATCAGCGCGGGCAGGATGGGCATAAACACATCGGAGAACACTCGCACCAGACGCTGCATGGCGTTGGCCTTGTCGGCGCCCTTTTGCTTGACGTCGGCAATGGTGGCAGCGGCCAGGCCGGTCTGCTCGCGCAAGGCGGCATAGACCTTTTCAACTTCGCCGGGGCCGATCACGACTTGATACAGCCCGCCGGTGAAGAAGGAGCCTTTCACCAGATCGATCTGGTTGAGGGTTGCGCTGTCGACCCGGCTTGGGTCCTTGAGCGCCAGACGCAAGCGAGTCACGCAATGGGCGGCCTGCTCAACGTTGTCAGCGCCACCGAGGCTGTGCAGCAGTTCGCTGGCGATCTTGGAATAGTCGTGGCTCATGCGTTGTCTTCCGCTTGAATTTTTATTATGGAGCGTCGTTGTGGCAGCACGCAGAAACGAAAAATACTCGTCTGTACGAGTTAAAGCAACAACTGGTACAGACGAGTTTGAGTTTTTTTACCTGTCGCCCTGGCGCCAGTACTTGCACTGCCTATCCCCTGCCCTTAAGGTTCGGGCCCTGAGCCCCAACGGCATAGAGCCCTCGCCATGACTAAATACAATCAGATCTACACCGATCTGCTTGCCAGCATCACCACTGAACGCCTGGCCCGAGGCGCCCGCCTGCCGTCCGAAGCCGAGTTGATGGCCAGTTATGAGGCCAGCCGTGGCACCGTGCGCAAGGCCATCGAACAGCTTCAGGAGCGCGGCTTTGCGCAAAAGATCCATGGCAAAGGCACTTTCGTGCTGTCATCCAGCCCGATCGAGTTTCAGTTGGGTGGCATTGTCAGTTTCCAGGAAACCTACCCGCGGCTGGGCGATAACGTCAGCACGGACGTGGTGGAATTCACGCAATTTGCCCTTGAGGGCGCGTTGTGCGAGAAGTTCGATGTGCAAGCAGGCAGCCTCATCACCCGAATCAAACGGGTACGCCGCATAGATGGCAAACGGGTGATTCTGGACATCAACCATTTTGTGAGCGATCTGATTCCGGGGCTGAATCAAGAGATTGCCCAGCACTCGATTTATGCCTACATCGAGCAAACCCTGAACCTGCAGATCAGCTATGCCCAGCGCACCATTGAAGCGGTGCCGCGCAGCAAGGATGATCAACAGCATCTGGACCTGGACGGTCAGAGCCATGTGATCGTGGTGAGTAACCAGACATTTTTACAGGATGGGCGCCAGTTCGAGTACACCGAGTCGCGGCATACCCTGGACAAGTTTTACTTTTCGGATGTGGCGAGGCGCTAGAGTCAAAAGCACCCTCACCCCAGCCCTCTCACAGAGGGAGAGGGCGCCGGTTTGTGGCGCTGCACAGATCTTTTTTTGCCTTCAGTCCCCCTTCCCTCCGGGAGAGGGGCTCTTGATCTTGCCAACAATCACTTCGCTGCATACTTCGAACCACGCGGGCCATCCAGTTGCGCCTGCAGCATCAGCCACTCGCGCCGAATGATCGAATAAGGGATAAAAATGCTGACCCGCTCAGCCCCTTTCAAACCGGACTGAGTGATCACATCGTTCAATGTGGTCGAGTAAAAACCGGCATTAATCCCGACAATATTGCCGTCACTGCCGATAACCGGCCCGCCCGACATCCCCTTGACCAGCGGGGCATCGTGGATGGCATAAAGATCACCGCTATGTTCTTCGGTATTGCGGAAGGGCGTTTGATACACCTTGCCTTGGCCCGTGGTGGTCACCAGATAAGGGCTCAACCCCACCGCGGTGATACGTTCACCCACACGCGGTGCCCGCCAGGATGGATAGTGGCCGCTTGCTTTGTGCTTGATAAAGACCAAATCGCAATGGGTGCTACAACGGTAGGCAACATTGGGGATAAACGGAGTGTGCGCTGTCGTGACGGCGTAATCCTCATTCCATTGCACGGCCGAGGCCATGTACATAAACGGCATGGGAAAGCCTGAAAAGACCGCAAAGTACGAGTCATTAACAGGCCCCGACAAGTCGGGCTTCACGAATCCATTGCATCCTGCAGTAACAACTCCTATTAACAAGAAGGCCATGATCTTGATCATGATGAATCACCGACTTATAGGAAGAATGCAACTGGCTGCGATTGTCAGTATTTTGACAGCACAGATAATAGCGCTCCTAACTACTTGTTTTAGTGGGTCGCTGTATTACTTATGGCTGACAATTTAATAGCCCGTATGAATCAATCGAACTAAGCCCAATTGCTTTTTGAGCAACTAGGGAGTTCAAATAATTGGCGCCGAAAATGTGCTTAAATCGAGAAAATGAAACAGAAGTCTCTATGACCTAAAGAGCGCCTGAAGTGTAAACATGGATCCAATTATTCAGGACAATTGCAACGTGTTACAGCCCACAAAAAAGGCGGTCAATACCCGAAAATGTTGACCGCCTTATTTAAAACAAACCGGTTAAACGGTCTAAACCCTATAAATAAGCCTTTGCCTCTACAGGATGCCTGCGCAGTCAGTTTGTGCCGGCATCCTTTTTGGGAGCGCCAATGGTTTTGCGTTCACCCGTTGCCGAGACTTCGTACACGTTCATGACCCACGTGTCGGCGATCACGGTTTCAACCAGGTAATTCTTCTTGGCGTGCGGCGTGAATTGCTGCGCAGCAGGCTGCTCCTTGTCGAACGGCGTAGGCATGGGAATACCGTTAAAGGTAAACGGTTTGTCCTTGACCTCCCCTTTCACGGATACCGGTTTATCCGCTTCGACCAGCTTACTGATGCTGTCAGTACCACCGGCGATTTTCTTCAGGTAAGCCGGTACGCGCTTGAAGTAAGCAGAGTCATAAACCCGCTCACCCGCGCTCACTAATCCAGTAGTGGCATCGCCGTACATGTAACTGACAGGACGATCACCCTCGCCGCCTATAGTCCGGAAAGTCACGCTGGCTTGATGGTCATTCATGGCCAGTGGAACAACCGGTCCTGAAGTAAGATCACCCGCCTGGCGGCTGCTGCAGCCGGTCAAGACCAGAGCGAAAGTGATTGCTAATGGAAACGCCAAAGAAGTTTTCATTCGATCCCTGAATAGCCTGAAGAAGGACTGTGTAGAGGCATTTGCAGAACGAAAGTTCCCTGTATGCTGCCTGCGCTACCAGGGAGTTGAGCTGTCTGGCGATGAAAACCATGAGGAGGAACGCCATGCTCACGAAGAGCCTGTTACTGAGTTTTTGCGCTGTGTTACTGGTTGGCTGCACGGGAAGGGGCTTTCAACCGCCGGCTCCGGATTACACAAAATGGTACAAGGAGGGCGTATCCCAGACCGGGATCATTGCTGCGATGCGTGCGTGCGGATATACCAATGTTGATGGCGCAGGAGACAGGTCGCCAATCGATGTGAGGTTAATGAATTTCTATTGCATGAAAGACGCAGGCTTCAAGCGCAAAGATAACCTCGACATGTGCAAGCTCGGCCGCATTGGCGAATCGCCGGTGTGCGACGGCCGCCGTTAACCCATCACCCAAAGGACACACGGAATGAACAATCTACGCAATGGACTGTATGGCGCCGCATTGGCTCTGGCGGTAACAGCGCTGGGCGGTTGTGCCTCCTCGGCCGCGATCACCGGCGAGCCTGGGGTAGACATGGGCGACAGCTATCAGAAGGTGCTCGCGGTGGTCAGCCGCAACAATACCGTGACCAAACAGGTCGACGGCCAAGGCTTCCGGGCGGAGGGTTACTCAGCGATGTTCAAGGACTGTCGCGTCAAGTACTTCCTGTTCCAGGACGCCGATGGTTTGCAGCGCGTGAGCTATGAGCCGGCGCCACACCTGTCGGTCAACCAGAACTGCCGCCAGCCTTAACTTCCCCCTGCGAGTCGATACCTGATGAGACTGTTGCTTGTAATCCCCGCCGTGCTGCTAACGCTCGGCGGCTGCGGCCAAGTGGCGAACGTGCGTTCGCTGTCCACCGGCTATGTGCCCCCGCAGGGCGGCGAGACTGCCCGTATCCGCCTGCTCACCGACGGCCTGGTGCGCGCCGTGCCGGGGCGTGACTGTCTCGACTGGAACGTGCCCGGCGCGGGGGTGATGGCGTCGGCGAAACCCGGCTTCCCCGACCACAACGGCGAAAACCTCGGCATTCCCGGACCGATCTATTCGTTGGCAGGTTCGGTTTCGTCAGAGCTGCTGGTACCGGCGAACAAGCCGATCACACTCCATTATCTGGGGCGCCTGCAATATTCCCGGCAGTGTGCCAAGGCCATGACCTTCGTACCTCAGCCTGGCGTGGACTACATGGTGCAGGCCACCATGTCGGCGGACTGTTCGTTCCAGCTGGTTGAATTGGAGGCGGGCGGCAAGCAGTGGGCCATGGTCCAACCGCAGCCAGCGGGGAAGGTGTCAATGTGCAACGCGATTGATAACTTCTAGCCCGAAATCTGCGCGGACTGGTTGACGGCTGCGCGTGAAGAGCTTCAACACACACCTGCACCCCAGGGGAGATGGAAAATCAGTGATTGCTGATAACTGCACGGCTAAGCGTTCTCGATACCCTGTCGCATTCCTTATCCGCGACACGGTATTGATGTAGCTCTCTCACAAACGTACGAGGTGAGCCATTAAACACGCCATTGATGACGCAGGCTTCAAGCGCAGGGACAAGCTCGACCGCATTGGCGAATCACCGGAATGCGAAGGTCGCCGGTAAACCGTCCGCCAACCGATTGCCAAACCCAAAATACCAAAAGCCCGCAATTACGCGGGCTCCAGGGTATTTCTTGCTAGATGGTGCCGGTCAGTGCCGGACGTCCCATCATTCCCACTCAATCGTTGCCGGCGGCTTGCTCGACACGTCATACGTTACGCGGGAGATGCCTTCGATTTCGTTGATGATCCGGCCGCTGACGGTTTCAAGCAGCTCGTAAGGCAGATGCGCCCAACGTGCGGTCATGAAGTCGATGGTTTCTACGGCACGCAGGGCTACAACCCAGGCGTAACGACGGCCATCGCCTACAACGCCAACCGACTTGACCGGCTGGAACACCACGAATGCCTGGCTGACTTTGTGGTACCAGTCGGCCTTGCGCAGTTCTTCGATGAAGATGTGGTCAGCACGACGCAGGATGTCGGCGTATTCCTTCTTCACTTCACCCAGGATACGTACACCCAGGCCCGGGCCCGGGAACGGGTGACGGTAGACCATGTCGTACGGCAGGCCCAGTTCCAGGCCCAGACGACGGACTTCGTCCTTGAACAGTTCGCGCAACGGCTCAACCAGCTTGAGGTTCATCTCGTCCGGCAGGCCGCCCACGTTGTGGTGCGACTTGATGACGTGAGCCTTGCCGCTCTTGGCGCCAGCCGACTCGATCACGTCCGGGTAGATGGTGCCCTGCGCCAGGTACTTGATGTTGTCCAGCTTGCAGGACTCGGCATCGAACACGTCGATGAAAGTACGACCGATGATCTTGCGCTTCTTCTCTGGATCGCTTTCGCCAGCCAGGTTGTTCAGGAACTGATCGGCCGCATTGGCACGGATCACTTTAACGCCCATGTTCTCGGCGAACATGGCCATCACTTGCTCACCTTCGTGCAGGCGCAGCAGGCCGTTGTCCACGAATACGCACGTCAGCTGATCGCCGATTGCCTTGTGCAGCAACGCTGCAACCACCGAGGAGTCAACGCCGCCGGACAGGCCCAGCAATACGTTGTCAGTACCCACCTGGGCACGGATGTTGGCGATTGCGTCTTCAGCGATTTTCGACGGCGTCCACAGGGCTTCGCAGCCGCAGATGTCGAGGATAAAGCGCGACAGGATGCGGCCGCCCTGCTTGGTGTGGGTCACTTCCGGGTGGAACTGCACACCGTAGTAGCCACGTTCGTCGCTGAACATGCCAGCAATCGGGCAGCTTGGAGTGCTGGCCAGAACGTGGAAGTCGGATGGCATTTTGGTGACCTTGTCACCGTGGCTCATCCACACGTCCAGACCGAACAGGCCGTCAGCGTCGATATGGTCTTCAATGCCGTCCAGCAGGCGGCTTTTGCCAACCACGTCTACGCGGGCATAACCAAACTCACGCAGCTCGGAACCTTCAACCTTGCCGCCCAGCTGTTCAGCCATGGTCTGCATGCCGTAGCAGATACCGAAAACCGGTACGCCCAGGTCAAATACAGCTTGAGGCGCGCGAGGGCTGCCCGCTTCGTGCACGGATTCCGGGCCACCAGCAAGGATGATGCCTTTAGGTGCGAATTCGCGGATCGCTGCGTCATCCATGTCGAACGGGTGCAGTTCGCAGTAAACGCCGATTTCGCGCACGCGGCGGGCGATCAGTTGGGTGTACTGGGAACCGAAGTCCAGAATCAGAATGCGGTGGGCGTGAATGTCGAGGGCCATGACAAAATCTCGATTAATTTCAGAAACGACACGGGGCTGAATCAAACAGCCCCGGTGACTTAATTCGTATCGCACCCGTGCGTGAGCCCGGGTGCGACCACTATCAACCTACGCGATAGTTTGGAGCTTCCTTGGTGATCTGCACGTCGTGGACGTGGGATTCAGCCATGCCGGCGCCCGTGATGCGCACGAACTCGGGTTTGGTACGCATTTGCTCGATGTCGGCACAGCCGGTGTAACCCATCGAGGAACGCAGACCGCCCATCAGTTGGTGCACGATTGCAGTCAGCGAGCCTTTGTATGCCACGCGACCTTCGATGCCTTCCGGCACCAGCTTCTCGGCACCCGCAGAGGAGTCCTGGAAGTAGCGGTCGGAGGAACCCTGGGATTGCGACATCGCACCCAGCGAACCCATGCCGCGGTAGGCCTTGTACGAACGGCCCTGGTACAACTCGATCTCGCCCGGTGCTTCTTCGGTACCGGCAAACATCGAACCCATCATCACGCAGGACGCACCGGCAACGATGGCCTTGGACAGGTCACCCGAGAAACGGATGCCGCCGTCGGCGATCAACGGTACGCCAGTGCCTTCCAGGGCCGCGGCAACATTGGCAATCGCGCTGATTTGCGGAACGCCAACACCGGCAACGATACGGGTGGTGCAGATCGAGCCTGGGCCGATACCGACTTTAACCGCGTCAGCGCCAGCTTCAGCCAGGGCCAGGGCAGCAGCGCCGGTGGCGATGTTGCCGCCGATCACCTGAACGTCAGGGAAGTTCTGCTTGACCCAACGAACGCGGTCGATCACGCCTTTGGAGTGACCGTGAGCGGTATCGACAACAACCACGTCAACGCCAGCAGCCACGAGGGCAGCCACGCGATCGGCAGTGTCCTTGCCAGTGCCTACCGCAGCGCCAACGCGCAGACGACCTTGATCGTCCTTGCTGGCCAGCGGGTAAGCCTTGGCTTTTTCGATGTCGTTAACGGTCATCATGCCTTTGAGGGCAAATTTGTCGTCGACGATCAGGACGCGCTCGATGCGGTGCTTGTGCAGCAATTCGCGGGCTTCTTCCTTGTCAGCGCCTTCCTTGACCGTGACCAAACGCTCTTTAGGCGTCATCACGTCACGAACGGTAGCTTCCAGACGGTTTTCGAAGCGCACGTCACGGGACGTCACGATGCCGACCAGGTCGCCATTGTGCAGTACAGGAACGCCGGAAATGTTGTGCTGGTGGGTCAGTTCAAGCAGTTCACGTACCGTGGCATCAGCCTCGATAGTGATGGGCTCTTTGACCACACCGGCTTCAAAACGCTTGACCTTGCGAACTTCGTGAGCTTGCTGCTCGATGGTCATGTTCTTGTGGATGATGCCGATACCGCCTTCCTGAGCCATGGCGATTGCCAGACGGGCTTCAGTCACGGTGTCCATTGCGGCGGAAACCAGCGGAATATTCAGTTCAATGCCACGGGTCAAACGAGTCTTTAGACTGACTTCGTTCGGGAGAACCTCGGAATAACCGGGGACGAGAAGGATGTCATCGAATGTGAGTGCTTCTTGGCTGATACGCAGCATCGCTGGGGCTCCCGAGCGGGAAAATGGAAGCGCGCCATTGTACTCAAAACACCTGCGTCTCTCAACGTAAACCTTTAGAGAGTTTTGCGCTAAGGGCCAATGAATAGCTGACTTTGAAGGCAGAAATCGAACCGTAGCAGCTGCCGAAGGCTGCGTCCGGCGGCGTAGCCGTCGTAAATTCAGATCACACGGTTTTTCAGCTGAACCGCGTGTTCTGAGTTTACGATCGCTTCGCAATCGAACGCAGCCTCGTTCCTTCGGCAGCTGCTACGGGATCTGCGTGTTACAACTCGACCTGCACCCACGCCACCGGCTGATCAAGCCAGTCGGCGAACTCGTCGAGGAAGCTCTGCTTAAAGCCCGCCTCGGCCCAGTTATTGAAAATGAAGCCCAGGTTAGAAAACCCGCAGGGCTGCAAAAACAAAAAACCGTTGATGTCGTCTTCATGGGAGCACAGCGGGCAGATGAAGTTGTCGGTGCGCCCCGGCATCCAGTCTTCCAGGCTGTCGAACAGCGCCTCCCCCACTTCCTTGCGGCACTCGGCGCAGCCGGCTTCTTCAAGAAAGCCCTTGGACGGAGTGTAGATGCAGCGCTTGGTGATGATCTCCAGACCATTGACCGGCTGACCAAATGGCAGCGCCTCAGGGTGCAGCACCACTTCCCGGGCTCCCGGTGCGATGGCATACGCCATACCGTTGCCCGTGCGGCCACAGGTGGTCAGTTGTTCTTCAATGATGTTCTTGCGCACCAGCCAGCGCACGATGGCCCTGGCACGCGGCTCATGAACCGGCAAGGTGGAGATTTTAGGAACGATGATGCTTTGCGAGTTCATGGATACGGCACGTGTACGTGGGATAAGGGCAACACACTGAAACTGTGGGAGCGGGCTTGCTCGCGATCTGGCTGCCGCACCGCAGTGCCTGCATCGCGAGCAAGCCCGCTCCCACAGAGTTGGATCAGGCGCGCAGCTTAAAGCCTCTCACCGCGAGGTCAAGCACTCAGGTAACGCGCTATCAGCGCAATCCCGCTCGCCAGCACCAGCCAGGTCACCAGGCGCACAAAGGCCTCGCGGGACAATTTGCGGGTCAGACGACGGCCTGTCCACAGCCCCAGCGCCATCGCCGGTAACAGACAGACGGCGAGCAACAGCAGTGCACCATCGGCATACACACCCGCAATCACGAACAAACTCAAGCGCACCACGGTACTGCAACTGATCAACGCACTTTGGGTGGCCCGCGCCGCGTCTTTGGGCAAGCGTGCATTCAGATACAGCGCATACAAAAAACCACCGCTGCCGAACAATGCGCCAAATAGCCCGCCCGTGACGCCGGTCGGGATCGCCCAGACGGGTGCAACTTCGGTCGGTCGCACCTTCACCGCCAGGCTGTACACCGCATAGGCACTGATGAAGATACCCATCAGCAGCAATAACAGGTCGGACTTGAGGTTGAGCAAGAACACAACGCCAATCACACACCCCATGGCCATGCAAGGGAGCAGTCGCAGCAGCTCGGGGCGCGCCACATCCCGGCGCGAGGGCAGCCAGTTACCAAACGCCGCGACAAAATCCAGCAGGACCAGCAGCGGGATGATTTTGGACAAAGGCAGGCACAGAATCAGCAGAGGACCTGCAACCAGTGCGGTACCGAATCCGGCCACGCCAAACACCACATACGCCAGCGCAATGGCCAGCTCCAGCAATACCCACTCGCTACCTGTGAAAGGCAAATCCATTGCTCTGCTTCCCTGTATTTTTGTGCGCGGACTTTAACCGGGCAGGTGCAGACAGAACAATCCGCCCTTATGATGGCCCGCATGATTAAAGACCCCTTTGCAAGACTCAACCTCGACCGAGAAGTCCTGACCGTCAGCCAGCTCAATGGCCGGGCGCGGGTCTTGCTCGAAGACGTGTTCAGCAACATCTGGGTAGAAGGCGAAATCTCCAACCTCGCGCGCCCGGCCTCCGGCCACGTCTACTTCACCCTCAAGGACAGTGGCGCACAAGTGCGCTGTGCGCTGTTTCGCAACAACGCGGCGCGGGTGCGCCAGGCTTTGAAGGACGGTCTGGCGGTCAAGGTACGCGGCAAGGTGTCGTTGTTTGAGGGCCGCGGTGACTATCAGCTGATCCTCGACACCGTAGAGCCCGCGGGTGATGGCGCGCTGCGTCTGGCCTTCGATGCGCTGAAAGAAAAGCTCAGCGCCGAAGGCCTGTTCAGCCCCGAACGCAAGGTCGCCCTGCCCGCTCACCCGCAGCGCATCGGCATTGTCAGCTCGCCCACCGGGGCGGTCATTCGCGACATCATCAGCGTGTTCCGCCGCCGGGCGCCGCACGTCGAACTGACCCTGATCCCCACCGCAGTGCAAGGCCGCGAAGCCACTGCGCAGATTGTGCGGGCATTGAAATTGGCGGATGCCCGAGGCTTCGATGCATTGATCCTGGCCCGGGGCGGTGGTTCGCTGGAAGACTTGTGGTGTTTTAACGAAGAAGCCGTAGCCCGGGCCATCGACGCCTGTGCAACCCCCATCGTCAGCGCTGTAGGCCACGAGACCGATGTGTCCATCGCCGACTTTGTAGCGGACGTACGGGCGCCAACGCCGTCTGCTGCTGCCGAGTTGCTGGCTCCGGACTCGAGCGACCTGCAACATCGAATCGACAGCCTGCACCGGCGCCTGGTGATGCGCATTCGCGACCGCTTGATGCGCGACCGCTTGCGTCTGGAGGGGCTGACGCGTCGCTTGCGCCACCCCGGCGAACGTCTGCGCCAGCAAGCCCAGCGCCTGGATGATCTGGACATGCGTATGCGCCGCGCGTTCGAGCGCAGCCTTAATACCCGCCGTGAGCGTCTGATCCGCCTCGAAACCCGCCTGGCCGCCCAGCATCCGGGTCGTCAACTGGCCATGTTGCGCCAGCGCCTGGACAGTCTGGCCGAACGCTTGCCAAGGGCCATGCGCGAAGGTCTGAAAGGTCGTCGTCTGCAACTGCAGAGCCACATGCAGACCCTGCACGTGGTCAGCCCGCTGGCGACCCTGGGGCGTGGCTACAGCATCTTGCTGGATGAGCGCGGCAACGCCGTTCGCAGCGCCGGGCAAACCCATAACGGTCAGCGTTTGAAGGCCAAGTTGGGCGAAGGCGAGCTGCAAGTCCGGGTCGAGGACAATCACCTCACGCCCGTCACCCTTTCTTTACTGGATTAACTGATGTCACGTTTTTTTTCTGCCGCCCTGTTGCTGTGCCTGACCTTCAACGCACACGCCGCTGACAGTTACATCACCCGTTTATTGAATAAACCGGTGCCGGGCGGCGTTGCCGTGATTGAGTTGGGCACCGGCGCACAAGCCCCCAAGGCAACCTATGAAGGCAAACCGGTGCTGGTGATCAAGGAGCAGGACACCTGGCGGGCGATTGTCGGCATCCCGTTGACGGTAAAACCGGGCACCCAGACCCTCAGCAGTGGCTCGCGCCAACTGACCTTCACGGTGGGCAACAAGAAATACCCCGAGCAGCGCATCACGCTAAAGAATCAGCGTCAGGTCAATCCCAACCCGGCGGATATCAAGCGAATCGACAATGAACTGGCGATTCAGATCAAGGCCTACCGTACTTTCAGCCCCAATACCCCGAGCAATCTGCTGCTGGACAAACCGGTCAACGGGCCGCTGTCCAGCAAGTTTGGCGTGCGCCGCTTTTTCAATGGTGAAGAGCGCAATCCCCATGCGGGCCTCGACTTTGCGGTACCAGCAGGCACACCGATCAAAACCCCGGCCGCTGGCAAAGTGATCCTGATCGGCAACTACTTTTTCAATGGCAATACGGTGTTCGTGGATCACGGCCAAGGCTTCATCAGTATGTTTTGCCATATGTCGAAAATTGACACCAAGGTTGGCCAGCAACTGGCCCGTGGTGATGTGGTCGGCAAGGTCGGCTCGACCGGGCGGGCTACGGGCCCGCACATGCACTGGAACATCAGCTTGAACGATGCCCGGGTCGATCCTGCGATCTTTATCGGCGCTTTTCAGCCCTAACGTAAACGCGGCATCAGCCACCCTTGCCTGCCCTGGCAGATCTGGCGTGGCATGCCGAGACGGCCAAACGAATACGTGTTGGGGCCAAGCTTCAACACCTGATCATAAACGTCCTCCCCCGGCACGCTCATAAATGCCAGCTCCTGATCATCACTGAGCGTGTCCCCCTGTTTGCGCGTGATCTTAGTGATCTTGTTTTTCAGGTAAGGCCCTGCCTGCACATACTTGAAATCCATGAAGCGATAAAAGTTGTGCACCCGGGTTTGATGATTTTTCAAGACGTGCACTTTGCGGCCACTGATCCGTGAGAACCCCAGGTTGTTGCCATAAAAGAACTGGCTGTAGGAACCCAGTGTTCGCTCCACTCTTTGATCACTCGACGTCACCAGCATTTCAAAATCCAGATGGCACTCCCACACCACTCGATCAGCAGAGTAGAACCACGTCGCGACCAGCCAAGGCACCAGGATCAGCGCAATAAACATCATGCCCGGCGCACTGGACTTTGCAGCGGTCATGATTCGGCCCCCTCCACGACAAAATAAGAAATACACCCCGAGACACTGACCTCTATCGGATCCCGGCATAAAAAATATCCATAAACGTCATCTCTTAATGCACCATTCAAATACACATACGCGTAACTCCCCAATGCCGTGAATGCTGGCGGTTTTTCCTTCAGCTTGAGCAGATGGGCATTGATTCGCTCAGGGCTTGCGTTTAACCCCGGTGCAGAGAACAGGTGCAAGCCAGACTCGGCAGGTACCGGCAAATAATTCAATTCGATGGCCGCAGACAAGGGCGTACTCAACTGCATCGATTGCCAGCCAAAGGCCAGGAGCGAGTTGAAGAGCAACAACCCGCCCAGCAACAGCGATTTGCTAGTGCCGAGCTTTTTATTCGCCGGCCCGACAACCTGGTCATCCTGCATGAGCCTTACCGGTTTGATATCGTGCCCGCAGCTCAAGTCATCCCCGGGTGCAGGTTGCGTACAGTCACCCAATTTCTCAATCGACAAGGCATCGCTGACCTTGTAGCCAATGCGCGGTACCGTGACCACGTAATCGCAGTGGCCCACGCTGGATAAACAGCGGCGGATCTGGGCAATGGACTGGTTGACGCTATTGGCACACACCTGCTGCCCGTACCGCTCCCACCCCGCGTGCAACAACTCCTTTTTCGTCACGATGGAGCCCTGGGCCTCAAGCAATGTTGAAAAACAACGACTGGCTGCCGCCCCCAACACCACGGACTGAACAACGTCCCCCGGCCCAGACACTTCATACAACTCATCATCAAATAACATTACGCCAGCTATCAAGTAACGGGCCATGGTATTACATGCCTTATAAAATGAGTGGGCGGAGTGTAATATTCCGCCATTTAAAATGCCGAACTATATATCACTCTACATCATTCATTTAGCACAGCGAACGATCACGCCCCCTTTCACCACATGAGTAAACATAAACACCCTATTGATGAATGAACACACCCCACAAACAATGACACGACACCGGTCAGTCGAGCGTTTTAATTAAAGACACACGTAGGAAACTTCAAGAATTCGCCTTAAACAACACACTTCACTTAATACACTGTCCGCCGTGCAATCCATCGCCCTCGAATACCCCTTATCAAGTACTGATATCAAAGACAATGGTGACCACGCCACTGTAAGTACTGCCCGGATTTTCAACCATGAGCGCCGTGACCTCAGGCTTTATTGCATAGTTCATGCTTGCGCCGCGAGAGACTTGGGCCCCGTCAATGTCAAAACTCACCGCATTGTGGATGCCCTGCGCCAAGGGCACTTTAATCGCCGCACGCCGGCCTGGACTTAACGTGATACCGGCCGCAAAGCTCACCGTTGTATCCACTGCCACCTGGGCATTTTGCGTGGCCGACTCGGCGTGTAGACCGCAGTCCGTACCGACCGAGTATTGGCAGTCCAGGTACATTTTGAAGTGGCTTGACGCCGATATTTTAAAGTTCTGAAACGCACTCAAGGCGGGTGGTTTGCGCCCCGAGTTGAGCCAGCCTTGCCAACCTTCTCTGGGCTGCAATACCGCGCGATGGGAGCCCGGTGGAAATTCCACGCTCAGCGCACCGTTCACTACAAAACTGAAATCAAGGGTGATCTGGCTGTCTGAAGGCAGCATCAGTTGGCCAAAGTCGAAATCCTGCCCCGGCCCCACGCTGTACAGAGTACTGGCCGTATAGTTGCCAGGCTCCATGTCCAGCGGGTTAGGCATTGCGAATTCGAAGGCGGTTTCAACCCTGTTATAAATAAAAGGCCCTGGTATATCGAACAGCGCTTTTTTCGTGCAGGTATCACTGGTGCGGTACTGCCAAAAAAACTCATGCACCTTGGGGACCAAATACCACAGCCGGGATGAAAAACACGGCGCAACTGACTCATGCCACGTGCCCCCTTGCCAGAGCAACCCATGCCCATAGTTGGGTACCGTTGGACCTCCCGGCGACAGTTCATAGGCTGGCTGGATTAAAACGTACCGAGCCCCTACCGCCGCCGCCCGAACTTTTAATTCGGCTTGAGATCCCGTTTCATTATTGACCAGCATCACGCTGCGCCAAGCCCGGGGGATCTTGAAGTACGCGCCTTGCCTTGGGTCATTGGCGTTGGCAGTTACGTCTATACCCATGGCCGACTCAAAAACAACCGGCAATTGAAGCCCCAGCGCCCCATTACAGTACATCGACAAAGAGCATTTGCCTTCGCCAGGGGTCAACAGGACGAAGGTCGTGCTCGTTGGATTATTCGGATCCGGGGTATACACCGCCTCAATGGTTTTTTCATAGGCCGACGTCGACAGTGCATAACACATCACTAGCAATGCCAACCCATGACGCATGACAACATGAGGGTTAACTATAAATAACTTCCGCATTTTGATTACTCAATTAAAAATAATAAATGACACCCCCTGGTGCGCCCGATATTCAGCGCCATTTAACAGGGCACCCCCCTTCACGTTATTGACATTCTCAAGTCCCTTTGGCAACGCGCACTGATGTTGGATTGCAGACGATATCGGCCACCAACAGCACATTGTTTTCACGCTTATGTTTAGCCGGATCCAGAAGCACACTGCAGGCGGGCTGCCCACGATGATGTATTTCGAGGCTGGGTGACGATTCGCTCATTTCCAGAACAAAGAACCCGTCAGCCTCTGATACACCACTGCTGGCATGATTTTGAATATGTGCGCCCGCCATGGGACGCCCCTGGGGATCGACAATACGCCCCAATATAGACAGGGTTTTGAGCACGCGAACCTTCTGGTACGCCACTGCGCCTTTATTAAGGTGGTAGCGCGTCTGTGGCGGTTGTATCGAGGCGGCGTGGGCATCACTGCCACTAAAATCGAAGTGCACCGTGCCGCTTTCATATGCCCCCACCGGGATTATATTTCTGCCGGGCTTAAGCGCTGAGCCATAACTGCCGCCCATGTCGTCGGCGCGCAATACCAGGTTGTCGATGTCCGAATCCAGGTCGACGATCATTGCTCCGTCGCCCCCATAGAAACTGCCGCTGGCTGCCACAGCCCCTGCGCCGACGGCCACGGTACTGCTGAGGTTCAAGCCACCGCTGACCTCTCCGTTATAGGACGAGCGCTGCGCATAGGCGTCGCCGTTAAGCATTCGGGTTTCAAATTGGGTCGCACCGCTCAGGCCCGCGCCGTAACTGTCGGCCGTTAGACTGGTGGAATAGCTTTTGAAAAAATCGCCGTCCAGCACCTTGTTGTAGCCCAAAGAGCCGTTGAGCTCGCGCTCCCCATCACGGGAGGTGCGGCTGCCGATACTGGCCGACAGACTGCCACCCGGCTTGCCCAGCGCCAGGTTGATGCTCAAGTCGACCCCGCGATTACGCTGACTCCCATTGCTGATGCTCGCAGGGCGATCAAACAGCGACACCTGCCAGTTCACATCGCTGCCAAACAGCGTACTGCGACGCAGCCAGCTCAGATCAACGCCTGTGCCGTTGGTATTGCCGCGACTGTGGCTGACACGGCCGGTCAGGCTGCTGGTCATGCTCAAGCGCTGGGTAACCGACAACGCCGTGTTTTGCGTACGGCCGTTGTAGCGGTTTTTGGGGCGAATCGCGACGGTGTCCAGGTAGTCGATGTCATTGCGGGTATCAAGCCAGGAGCGCGAGTGGGAAAACATCGCGCTGCCGCTTTGATACTGATAACGGGCCTGAACGTCCATTCCTGTACCGTAGTCAGACGTTTGATAGACGTTGCTATAGAGACTGATCTTGTCTGACAGGCTCCAGTCGATTGAACTGCCGTATTGCATTTTTTGCGCAACACGTTGAGCGTCAGCCCCCAGAATGACGCGGGGATGCACCAGGTAATTGAGTAAAACCCCGTAGGTCAAACCCTGATCATATTGAACGTCATCGCCCCAGTTATTGAACAGTTGACGTCGCTTGCCGCCAAACACGCTGTAGCGCCAGGGTTGATCGGCATTGCGCCAGTTATTGGGCTTGTAGATCACCTCTTCGGTGGTGGAAGTGACTTGGCCATCCTCGATCAAACGCACCTGCACCGGGTAAATGCCCCCGGGCAAACGCCGGGTGTCCAGGGTCTGCAAACCACTGGCAACGGCCTGGCTGTAAATCAGGACGCCGTCGCGATACACATCGACCAGGCCCTGACGGCTAGGCGTGACATACACGGGATAGGTACTGGGGCTTGTACTGTTGACGGCCAGGCTGTCGCTGGTTCCGTACATGACACCGAGGGTGGTGTCAGGGCTGGCGCCAAAGTTGCGGGGTCGTCGATACACCCCGAGCGCATCCGGGGTGAAATACCCCACTCGCAGAAAGTTGCCCGCAAACTCGCGCTGGCCGTAGAGCTGGTTAAGAGAGTGATAGGTGGGCGAGTCGGGTTCGCCAGTGCGCGCCAGCTCGGCCGAGGCCACCTGTGTCCAGTTACCGAGGCTGCTGCTGGCCTGGACGTTATAACGCGCCGCCGTGCTGGCTTCGGAGCCACCACCACGGGCGATGTTCAATTGATTTTGCACAATCAGACCGGTACTGCCGCCCTCGGGCAGGCTGTTGTACTGAGCAGAAGCGCCTTGATACTCAGCGTCATCAGTCAAAATCGAAAGCTGTGAGTCTTGCAGGTTGTAATGCAAGGCCACCAGGCCGTTTGCACAACTACTCGTGCAGCTACCCAGCGCCACAGGCCTGGCCAACTGCTCCAGCCATTGGGCACGCTGCGCCTCAGGCAATGCGCTTTGCTGTGTATCGGTAAAGCTCAATAATCGAATGGTTTCATCACGACCGAGGACCACTAGGGCATCGCCCAGTAACTGAGTGTTTACATCAATACGCACGGCCAGCGGCACATCAAAGAAGTGCTCCTGAAAACCATCAGGTAAAGCCTCTGCCTGACTTAATACACCCAACTTGGACGGTGGATTAACGTCAGCGTTAACGCCCGCCGATACAATGATCGACCAGCACACAATCAGGGCACGACCCATTACAGAGTTCAATAGTTATTATCCAGACGAACTGACATCGTTTATGTAAAACCTATAAAGCTCCACTTTCCGGGCGGCCGAGAACATCGATCGAAGTTCGACCGCCAGGAAAGAGAGCCTTACCACTCAGGCATTACTAAAGACGGCTTAACGCGTGACAGGCGCAACGGCATCGAAGGTCATGTTGACGATGCCGCTGTATTCACCCGGTACAAAATCACCGCCGGCCATGCCTGTATCGACGGCGGCAATCGTCAGGTCCACTCGTTTACCGGCAGCAGCTTCTGTGGCGTTGATAAACTCTTGGCTATCGCCAGTGCCCAGCTCCAAGTCATTAAATTTAACGACAAGCGGAATCATTTGAGCGCCACTGGACAGAAAAGGGCCGCCTGCATCGGTAAGGCGTGCGGCAATGGCACCCGAGCTGTTCTTGACGTCAAAGGCTTTGCGCAGGGTGCTCAACTTGCCACGCCCCGCCAGAGCACTAGGCGTCCACTCCATCCGTTGAGCCACACCGATCCAGCCGGTCTCTGCGGGTACAACAAAAAACGAGGTCGATGGAATAGTGGCGATCAATTGAACTTGTACTTCGACGGGGTCAGCCGCAGAGACCTGCGCAGCGCCCAGGGTGGTCAACAAGGCAAGGGCCAGTGGGCTAACAGTAGCCATGAAAGTGCGTTGCATTGGTATATCCTTCTTCAGGTTTATAGTCAGGGGGGGTGATACATCATTGAGGTGCAATTAACAGTCAAGCGCGGGTAAACGAGACCTTGCGCTCAGCCTTGCCTTCTTGAAGCACAAAGCTATGAAGTTTGTTTTGTTCTTTGGTAAACGTGTGGGTTTTGCCGGGCAATACATAGTGTTGACCAATCGTTGAACACTCGGATGTTTTATCGACATGGCAACTTTTAACAAAGTCCAGGGCAATCACACTGTTGCCTGCGTTATGGACGCTGTACGTGTCTTTTTCATCTTTAAGTTTCGTATCAAACTTCACGGTGTCCGGCCTGACAAACATGAGCGTGCCGAACCCCGTCAACAGGGTGACTTGCGCGGCCAGGTCTTTGCTGTAGGTCTGCTGGTCATCGGCACTCTGGTCAAACGTGTCGGCACTGGACGGCAGCACGGGGATAAAGCGAACCCGGTAATACCGCTCATGGTCACGACCGCCCATAAACAACAGACGGGTCGATTGCATGCCATTGGCTGGAATAATCATTCGGGCGGGGCTTGCCAGCAGCGTGTTCTGCTCGGCCAGCGGTGCATCAGAGAGCGTTTTTGGCGGTTGCTCGACAGGCTGGCCCTGGGCGTCGTAGATGATTTCCTGAACCACCACCTTCACGAATGCGGTGCTGGTTCCGGAGTTGTAAATACGCTTGAGGACGGCGCTTTTTCCTTCATCCAGAAAGCCGAACATCGGCCCCGGATTGATGGCTGGCGAGGCGACTGCTGGCGCAGTCAAACCCAAACCGCACCCCATCATCAACAAGAGATAGCTATAAATTCGCATCGTAATACTCGGCTGCTGATCACTGATTTCTACAGAGCCTGTGAAGCTGCTGTGGAAGTGGGATCAAGTATTACGGCGATTGCAGTGATGAAGCGAAAACCCTCATCAATGCTCATGCCTGAGCACCGAAACTCAAGGCTTTTCATGGGTTTTCACGGTTTGTGAGACTGGGTGGTCACAACTTTTCGGCGCTAAATCATAGAGCTGTCTGCAGGCAGACTTCCCGGGTTCAATTCGTACTGACCTGGATTGCCTGTACCCAACAGCACACGATGTGTGCCGAACCCTCAAGCAGCGCAATAAACACGACAACCGAAGACATAAAACGCTATAAAAACTCGGATTACCGTCAGAATCGAGCAGTTATCTCAATATTTTTTGCCTGCTTGCCATCCTTCTCACCAATGGTTAGGGTTGAGGTCATGAACACATCACATACCCTCATTCTGCTTCGCCAACATCGCAGCCTTTGCCTCGTCAGTGCACGACTGCAAAGCTAATTGCGGTGCCTCGCCCTCTGCTTTGTATTTTTCCGGCTGGCCGCATCTGAATAGTCGGCTCGCCTATTAAGGATTGCCTGATGACCATGCTCAAAAACCCGTCTTCCAAATACCGCGCTTTCCCGGTCATTGATTTGCCTGACCGTACCTGGCCTTCGAAAACCATCACCAGCGCGCCTATCTGGTGCAGTTCCGATTTGCGCGACGGCAACCAGTCGCTGATCGAGCCGATGGATGCGACGAAGAAGCTGCGTTTCTGGAAGACCCTGGTCAGCGTTGGCGTTAAAGAAATCGAGGCGTCGTTCCCGGCTGCGTCCCAGACCGACTTCGACTTCGTGCGCACCCTGATCGAAGACGGCCACATCCCGGATGACACCACCATTCAGGTGCTGACCCAAGGCCGAGAAGATTTGATTGCACGCACCTTTGAGTCGCTGCGCGGAGCGAAAAAAGCCATCGTTCACCTGTACAACGCAACCTGCCCTGCTTTCCGGCGCATCGTGTTCAATCAGGACAAGGACGGCATCAAGGAAATCGCGGTCAGCGCCGCCAAGCTGTTCGTCAAATATGCCGCTCAGCAACCCGAAACCCATTGGACATTCGAGTACTCGCCAGAGACGTTCAGCGCCACTGAGCTGGAGTTCGCCAAGGAAGTCTGTGACGCGGTGATCGAGGTCTGGAACCCGACGCCTGAGCACAAGATGATCCTCAACTTGCCTGCCACTGTTGAGTGCGCGACTCCGAACATCTACGCCGACCAGATCGAGTGGTTCGGCCGCCATATCAATCGCCGTGACAGCGTGTTGATCAGCCTGCACACCCACAACGACCGTGGCACCGGTGTTGCCGCAACCGAACTGGGCCTGATGGCAGGTGCCGATCGCGTTGAAGGTTGCCTGTTTGGTAACGGTGAGCGTACTGGCAACGTCGATCTGGTGACTGTGGCCTTGAACATGTACACCCAGGGCCTGGATCCACAATTGGACTTCTCTGACATCGACGGCGTGCGCAAAGTGGTCGAAGAGTGCAACCAGATCCCGGTTCACCCTCGTCACCCGTATGTGGGCGACCTGGTCCACACTGCATTCTCCGGCTCGCACCAGGACGCCATCCGTAAAGGTTTCGCGCAACAAAAACCGGATGCCTTGTGGGAAGTCCCGTACTTGCCAATCGACCCGGCTGATATCGGCCGTAGCTACGAAGCCGTGATTCGGGTTAACAGCCAGTCGGGCAAAGGCGGGATTGCTTACCTGCTGGAGCAGGAATACGGCATCAGCTTGCCACGCCGGATGCAGATCGAGTTCAGCCAGGTCGTTCAGCGCGAAACTGATCGCCTGGGTCTGGAAATGACGGCTCAGCAGATCCACAGCTTGCTGCGCACTGAGTACCTTCAAGCCAACACCCCTTACGCGCTGGTCAGCCACCGCTTACAGGAAGAGAACGGTCACAGTGCCGTCGAGGTTGAAGTGTCAGCCAAAGGCGATGGCGAAACCAACCTGCGCTGGAGCGGCAAGGGCAACGGCGCGCTGGAAGCGCTGGTAGCCGGCCTGCCCGTCAACGCCGAAATAATGGACTACAACGAACACGCAATCGGTGCTGGCACCAACGCCAAGGCGGCGGCTTACATTGAGCTGCGAGTCAACGGCGGACGTGCCGTACACGGTGTGGGTATTGATGAAAACATCACTACGGCAAGCTTCAAGGCACTGTTCAGCGCCCTGAACCGCTCGCTGAGCGAAACCGAGGCTAAAGCGGCGTAAGCATCGCCAGAAACACAAAAGCCCCCAAGGCGAGAGCCTTGGGGGCTTTTTTGTGGTGGATATTTCAACCGTGGGAGCGAGCCTGCTCGCGAAGATCATTCGCGAGCAGGCTCGCTCCCACTGCGGGGGTCTTGGGTGGTAGCAGAGTCTCTACAGGTTTTAATGCAGCTCGAAGTTATCGGCATCCAGATTGGCCGGGAAGCGCTCGCGGTAAGCCCGCAATTCAGCCGCACTCAGGTTCATGGTGAAAACCCCGTCAGCCTCACCGGCACTGAGCAGCGACTCGCCCTGGAAGTCGAAGACGTGACTGTCACCCGTGTAGACCATTCCTTTACCGTCCGTGCCCACCCGGTTCACCGCTGCGACGTAGCAGAGGTTTTCGATGGCCCGTGCAGGCAATAAACGGTTCCAGTGCAGCCGGCGCGCACCTGGCCAGCTGGCGGTGTACAGCAACAGGTCAGTGTCATGGGGGTCGCAACTCCACACCGGGAAGCGCAGGTCGTAGCAAATCAACGGACGAATGCGCCAGCCTTTAACTTCGAACTGAACCTGACGCTCGCCCGGGGTGAAATGTTCATGCTCACCGGCCATGCGAAACAGGTGGCGTTTGTCATAGTGAAGCACTTCGCCATCGGGCCGAGCCCACAGCAAGCGATTACGGTGACTGCCATCTGCAGCGCGCACAATAACGCTCCCCGTCACCACGGCATCAAGCCTTTTGGCCTGTTTGCGCAGCCATTCGGTACTCGGACCGCCTTCAGGCTCAGCCAGGGTTTTGGAGTCCATGCTGAAGCCGGTGGTAAACATTTCGGGCAGCACCACTAAATCGGCGCCCCGAGCCTGCTCAAGCAGTTCGTCGAAATGATCGAAGTTGGCCTGACGGTCATGCCAGGCCAGCGTGGTTTGCACCAGCGCTACGGTTAAATCGGGTAAACCCTTTAGATCACGCATAGTTTTTCTGCTGCTTCACGCAGCGTCTCCTCGCGTTTTGCAAAACATAGACGAACCAGCCGCTGCCCTTCGGGCGGGGTCTGGTAGAACACCGACACCGGGATAGTCGCCACCCCGTGTTCGCGGGTCAGCCATATGGCCATGTCGACATCATTAAGGTCCGGACGAATAAGGGAGTAATCCACCAACTGGAAGTACGTGCCAGCCACCGGCCTGAAGGTAAAACGCGACGGGCTGAGCAAATCACAAAACAGGTCACGCTTTGCCTGATAAAACCCTGGCAACTCTTCAACGTGCTCGGGGTGAGCCGCCATAAAGTCTGCCAACGCATACTGCAATGGCGTAACACCGCAAAAACTGACGTATTGGTGAACCTTGCGCAACTCAGCCGTCAGGGCCGGCGGCGCGACAACGTAACCGGTTTTCCAGCCCGTCACGTGGTACGTCTTGCCGAAAGAGCTGACAACGAATGCACGATGGTACAACTCAGGATGGGACAAAACACTGACGTGGGGCACGCCATCGAACACCAGGTGTTCATACACTTCATCACTGATGAGGTAGATATCGCGGTCGGCAATGAGCCTGGCCAGCTGGTCCAGTTCGGCGCGACTGATCAGGGCGCCGCTTGGATTGTGCGGGCTGTTCAGGATGATCAGGCGCGTACGCGGGCTCAGGGCCGCCTCAAGCTTTTGCCAGTCTATCGAGAAGTCTTCGAGCCCCAGTTGCACGTGCACGCAGCGGCCCCCAGCCAGCTCAACCGAGGGTTCATAGCTGTCGTAGCACGGGTCAAAGACGATCACTTCATCACCGGCATGAATCACGGCCTGGATCGCGCAGAAAATGGCCTGGGTCGCACCGGGTGTGATGGTCACCTCGGTGTCGGCATTTACCTGGACGCCATAACTGCGGGTGATTTTTGCCGCTACCTGCTCACGCAAGGCAGGCAAACCGGTCATGGGTGAATACTGGTTGTGACCGCTGGCAATGTGCTTGCCAACAGCATCACGCAATGCCTGCGGGCCATCGAAGTCGGGGAACCCCTGAGACAGGTTGAGTGCGCCGGTTTCTGTCGCGAGCTGCGACATGCGCGTGAAAATAGTGGTGCCTACATTCGGCAACTTGCTGGTGATCATGGCCGTTCCCTGTTGAGTTCCCGGCACTGACTACGGCGCAGGACCTACCGAGAATAGCCCAAACGTCAGACACGAAAAAGGGCCCTTTCGGACCCTTTCTCATTACGCTCGAACCTTGCGCTATCAGCGCTTGTCTTTGCGGTTTTTCTCGGCTTTCTTGTGGTGCGACATCATGCGGCGTTTCTTGTTGACCTGACGGTCGGTCAGCGAGTTCTTGTTGCCTTCGTACGGGTTCTCGCCACCTTTGAACTCGATGCGGATCGGCGTACCGACCAACTTCAAGACACGACGGTAGGTGTTTTCGAGATAACGGACGTAAGACTTCGGAACCTTCTCAACCTGGTTACCGTGGATCACGATAATCGGCGGGTTGGCACCACCCAAGTGGGCATAGCGCAGCTTGATCCGGCGGCTGTTGACCATCGGTGGCGCGTGCTCGCTGACCGCATCTTCCAGAATCTGGGTCAGACGGTTGGTCGGCCAACGGGTAACGGCTGACTTGAAGGAGTTCTGCACCGATTGGTACAGGTTGCCCACGCCAGTGCCGTGCAGTGCCGAGATAAAGTGAATATCGGCAAAGTCGACGAAGAACAGGCGACGAGTCAGCTCGACTTTAACGAAGTCGCGCTCGCTCGGGGTCATACCGTCCCACTTGTTGATCGCAATGACCAGAGCCCGACCGGCCTCCAGCGCAAAGCCCAACAGGTTAAGGTCGTGGTCAACCACGCCTTCGCGGGCGTCCATCACAAAGATCACCACGTTGGCGTCTTTGATCGCTTGCAGGGTTTTGACCACGGAGAATTTTTCAACTTCTTCGTGGATCTTGCCGCGCTTGCGCACACCTGCGGTGTCGATCAGCGTGTACTTCTCGTCGTTACGCTCAAACGGGATGTAGATGCTGTCGCGGGTAGTGCCTGGCTGATCATAAACGATGACACGGTCTTCACCGAGCATGCGGTTGACCAGTGTCGACTTGCCAACGTTAGGGCGACCGATGATGGCGATCTTGATGCCGTCTTTCTCGCTTGGGCCAGGAATGCGCTTGGCTTCCTCGCCTTCGAGAACGACTTCTTCTTCACCGTCTTCTGGCTCTTCTTCGTCACGCGGGAAGTTGCTCAGGGCAATTTCCAGCATTTGTGTGATACCACGGCCGTGAGCACCGGCGATTGGAATCGCGTCGCCCATGCCCAGTGGTGCGAACTCGGCGCGAGCCATGTCCGGGTCGATGTTATCAACCTTGTTGGCCACTACGTAGGAGCGCTTGTTACGTTTGCGAAGGTGTTCGCCGATCATCTGGTCAGCGGCTGTGAAACCCGCTTTTGCATCTACCAGGAACAGAACGACATCAGCTTCTTCGATAGCCAGCAGCGACTGCTCGGCCATCTTTTCGTCCATACCGTGCTCGTCACCGGAGATACCGCCGGTGTCGACCAGAATGTAGGAACGCCCTTGCCACTTGGCCTCACCGTATTGGCGATCACGGGTCAGACCGGACAAGTCGCCAACGATGGCGTCACGAGTCCTGGTCAGGCGGTTGAACAAGGTGGACTTGCCGACGTTTGGTCGGCCCACCAGGGCGATTACGGGAACCATGCGGCTCTCCACTTCGTTATTTCAGAAAATACAAAAGCCGCTGCAAGGCAGCGGCCAGAGTTCGGAACAGCACAAATGTGCCGCAAACCTTGCCAGAGCAAGGCTGCTCGAGGCCCTGAAGCCTCAAGCATAGACGCCTTAGCGAATGGTCAGGGCTTCCAGTTTGCCGCTGTTACCAAACACGTAAATCATGTCACCGACCACCAGCGGACGAGCCCGAAGGCCATCACTGTCGACGCGGGTACGGCCTACGAAACGACCATCGACCTGGCTTAACAGGTGCAGATAGCCTTCCATGTCACCGACAGCCACGTAGCTGGAGAAGACTTCCGGCGCCGACAATTGACGGCGAGCCAGAGCATCGTTGCTCCACAGTGAGGTGGTCGAACGCTCGTCAACGCCTTCTACAGTGCCCGACGCCAGGCTGACGTAGACGCTGCCAAAGCCTTGAGCGACACCTGAATAGCTGGAAGCATCACGTTGCCAGAGCACGCGACCCGATTCCATTTCAAGCGCCGCCATGCGGCCCTGGTAGCTGGCGACATACAGTGTACCGCCAGACATCAGCAGGCCACCGTCGATATCGACAATGCGTTCAAGCTCGGAGCGACCTTGCGGGATGGCAACACGTTGCTCCCACACAGGCACGCCGTTGCGCGTATCAAGGGCAACCACTTTACCAGTCGACAGACCGGCGATTGCCAGATGATTGGTCACCAGTGGTGCGCCAGTACCACGCAAGGTCAGCACACCCGGCGTGCTGTCATAGGTCCAACGCTGATTGCCGGTGGAAGCATCCAGACCGATCAAGCGATCGTCCTGAGTCTGTACCACTACGACATCGCCGTTTGTTGCCGGGGGTGCAAGCACTTCGCTGTTGACGCGTGAGCGCCACTTTTCTTCGCCGGTGCTGGAATCCAGGGCAATCACGTCACCTTGCAAAGTGCCGAGCATGACCAGGCCATAGCCCAGGCCAACTGCACCGGAAACAGGCAGTTCGAGGTCTTTTTTCCACTCAACGTCGCCGTTCATGCGGTCCAGAGACATCACAACGCCAGTTACGTCTGCGGCGTAGATGTTGTTACCTTCAACCGCTGGAACCAGCATGTTGTAGGTTTTGCCCTGACCGTCACCGATCGAGCGGCTCCATTGCTTTTGCAGCACGACTTCTTCTTTGAAATCGGTCAGCTCGGCAGGTGGAAGTTCTTTTTTGCTGTTGCTGCTGCAACCCGCGGCCAAAACGACCAGAGCCAGCAATGCCGCATGTTTCCAACGCATCACGTCACGCATCCCCTTTGGCCAGGTCATCGAGCTTGATTTGCAAGCCACCTACTGCTGCTTCGTCCGACAAGGCGGCCTTGGCTTTTTCGTAAGCTGTACGTGCATCGTCGGCACGGCCCTGCTGCACCAGCAAGTCGCCCTTGAGCTCTTCACGGCTGGCCAAGAATGCCTTGTCCGAATCACCTTCAAGCAGTTTCAGTGCATCATCAACCTTGCCCTGCGCTGCCAACACCTGAGCCAGACGCTGACGCGCCACTTCAGCCAGGGTGGCATTGGCCGGCTTGTCTACAATGGCTTTCAGCTCAGCGGCTGCGTCATCGAGCTTGCCGTTGTCTACTGCGACCTTGGCCACAAACAGACCGCCGAATTGCGCATAAGCAGAGCCTGCGTATTCGCTTTTCAACTTGTTGGCCAAGTCCGCCACACGGGCCACATCGGGCTGGCCGTCAGGCGTGAGTGTGGTTTCAAGCAATTGTTGGTAGAGAATCGACGCACCTTGCGACTGATTCGTCTGATATTTGTGCCAAGCCTGCCAGCCGAACACCACCACCAGCGCCAGCAAGCCGCCAGTGACCAGGGGTTTGCCGTTGCGCTGCCACCAGTCTTTCAACTCGCCCAGCTGATCATCATCGTTACTCGACACCCCAACACTCCTTAATTCGATAAATCGGCTGTTTTACAGCTTCAACCCTGCACGACGCAGGTGGCCAGGTGCTCGGAAAGAGCATCCCAGGCAATCGTTTGTTGTTCGCCCTGGCCACGCAGGGGTTTTAAACCTACCACTTGCTGGGCCAATTCGTCGTCACCCAGGATCAGCGCGTACAGTGCGCCGCTCTTGTCAGCCTTTTTGAACTGGCTTTTGAAACTGCCTGCACCGGCATTAATCTGCAAGCGCAGGTTCGGTAGCTGATCGCGAACACGCTCGCTCAAAGCCAGAGCAGCCAATTCGGCCGCCTCACCGAAAGCACACAGGTACACATCGACCTGACGCGCGATTTCTTCTGGGATTTGCTCAAGGGTTTCGAGCATCAGGATCAAGCGCTCAATGCCCATCGCAAAGCCAACGCCTGAAGTGGGCTTGCCGCCCATTTGCTCGACCAGACCGTCATAACGACCGCCAGCACACACGGTGCCCTGAGCCCCCAATTTATCGGTGACCCATTCGAATACGGTTTTGCTGTAGTAGTCCAGGCCACGAACCAGTTTTGGATTGATCGTGTAAGGAATGCCTGCGGCATCGAGGCGCGCCTTGAGGCCCTCAAAATGCACACGGGACTCTTCGTCCAGGTAATCAACCAGCTTCGGCGCATCGACCAAAACCGCCTGGGTATCGGCATTTTTGGTGTCAAGGACGCGCAGCGGATTGGATTTCAAGCGACGCTGGCTGTCTTCGTCAAGTTCACTCAGGCGCGAGGACAAGTATTCGACAAGGGCAGCACGGTAGCGTGCACGGGCTTCACTGGTGCCCAGGCTATTGAGTTCGAGCTTTACCGCATCACGGATACCCAGCTCGCCCCACAGACGCCAGGTCAACACGATCAGTTCGGCATCGATGTCCGGGCCATCAAGGTTGAACACCTCGACCCCGATCTGATGGAACTGGCGATAACGGCCTTTTTGCGGGCGCTCGTGGCGGAACATCGGACCGATGTACCACAACTTTTGTACTTGACCACCGCCAGTGAGGCCGTGCTCAAGCACAGCACGCACGCATGCAGCAGTACCTTCAGGGCGCAAGGTCAGCGAATCGCCATTGCGGTCTTCGAAGGTGTACATCTCTTTTTCGACGATGTCGGTCACTTCACCGATCGAGCGTTTGAACAACTCGGTGAATTCGACGATCGGCATACGAATTTGCTTGTAACCGTAGTTATCCAGCAAACGCGAAACCTTGCTTTCAAAGTAGCGCCACAGGGGCGTCTGCTCCGGCAGAGTGTCGTTCATGCCACGAATGGCTTGCAAAGACTTGCTCACAATAAATCCTTTATTCGTCTGGTTAGCCGCGCGCGATAACTGCAGCGTCAGCTTCGACCTTTTCGGCCGCCCTCTGCCGGATCAGTCTTTCGAGCTGGTCCACCAGATTATCATTCGTCAGTTTCTGCGACGGCTTGCCGTCGATATAAATCAGGTTTGGCGTACCACCGGTGAGCCCCACATGGGCTTCCTTCGCTTCGCCAGGGCCGTTGACCACACAACCGATCACCGCAACATCCAGCGGCACCAGCAGGTCTTCAAGACGAACTTCAAGTTCGTTCATGGTTTTCACCACGTCGAAGTTCTGCCGAGAACAGCTTGGGCACGCGATAAAGTTGATGCCACGCGAGCGCAGATGCAGCGACTTGAGGATGTCGTAACCGACTTTTACTTCCTCAACCGGGTCTGCCGCCAAAGAGATGCGGATGGTATCGCCAATTCCCTCGGCGAGCAGCATACCTAGGCCCACGGCAGATTTCACTGTGCCTGAACGCAAACCACCGGCTTCGGTGATCCCCAGGTGCAGCGGCTGGACGATTTCCTTGGCCAGCAGACGGTAGGCTTCAACAGCCATAAACACGTCGGAAGCCTTCACGCTGACCTTGAAGTCCTTGAAATTAAGGCGTTCAAGGTGCTCAACGTGACGCAGTGCCGACTCGACCAAAGCAGCTGGTGTCGGTTCGCCGTATTTCTTTTGCAGGTCTTTTTCAAGCGATCCGGCGTTAACGCCGATGCGGATCGGAATACCACGATCCCGTGCGGCATCAACTACCGCACGTACACGGTCTTCACGACCGATGTTGCCCGGGTTGATTCGCAGGCAATCCACGCCCAATTCCGCTACGCGCAAGGCGATCCGGTAATCGAAGTGGATGTCGGCAACCAATGGCACCTTGACCAGTTGCTTGATCCGGCCAAACGCTTCAGCAGCGTCCATGTCCGGCACGGAAATCCGTACGATATCAACGCCTGCAGCCTCCAGACGGTTGATTTGGGCAACGGTTGCAGCGACATCATTGGTGTCACTGTTGGTCATGCTCTGTACAGCGATAGGGGCGTCGCCACCTACTGGTACATTACCGACCCATATTTTGCGCGATTCGCGACGTTTGATTGGTGATTCGCCGTGCATGACTTATTGACCTAACTTCAGGCGAGCAGTCTCGCCACTGGTGAAAGGAGCCACATCCACAGCCTGACCGTTATAGGTCACCTGTGCGCCACGGGCAAAGCCCAGACGCAGGGTCAGTGGAGGCTTGCCGCTCACTTCTAGATTTTCGCCTTTGCGCTTCAGGCCACCGAACAGCACTTTACCCGTGGCGTCGGTTACCTGAGTCCAGCAATCAGCGGAGTATTGCACGCCCACTTTGCCAGCACCCGCGACCGGCGCAGCCGCCGCCGTTGGAGTAGCGACAGGCGCAACAGCCGGGGCTACTACAGGCGCTACAACAGCAGGCGCAGACGCCGGAGTTGTGGCATCTGGAGCCGCTGCAGGCACTTGTGACGCCGCCGGCAGTGCCAATGCAGTACTTGCTGCCTGCTCTGGAGCAGATTCAATTACAACCGGCGTTTCGCCTTCGGCCTTGGCCTCAGCAACAGCCTGGTCTTCAGGTTCGTCAAGCGGATGGATGCGGGTTGTGCCGTCTGCGCCTTCAACTTCAACGTGTTCCGGGGTCAAGCCAATCAGGTCCTTGGCACGCATGGACGTTTGATCTTGCCACCAGATGAAACCACCACCGATCACGGCAATCAGCAACAACAGGCTGACGATACGCAAAATCGTATGGGACACCCGAACCGGCTCTTCTATGCGGCCCAGGCTGTGCACATTGCTGCCGTTGGCGTCAGTGCCGGTATAAAGGTCAAAGTCGCGCACCAGGCTGGCCTGATCCATGCCCAGCAATTTGGCATAGGTCCTGATGTAGCCGCGAGCAAAGGTATGCCCTGGCAGCTTGTCGAACGCCCCCGTTTCAAGGTTGCTCAATGAGCTGGCCGTGAGATTGAGTTTCAAGGCGACTTCAGCCAGCGTCCATCCATTGTTTTCACGGGCTTGACGCAGAGTCTCACCGGGATTGACACGAGTCGCTGCTAGAACTTCGGGTTGCGCCGCTTTCATCATTGCTCCGACAGGTATTGCTGATATTCCGGCGTGCCGGGATAGAGTCGTTTTAGTTGCTGGCCATGGTTGGCAGTTGGGGTGCGGTCGTCGAAAACAGTCGCCAGTCGCGCACCGAGCAATAGACTACGTGCATTTTGCCCGCTAAGCAGGCTAAAACGTTCGTAAAAGTCACGTGCTGATACATATTGCTTGTCTTGATATGACATCTGAGCCATTTCGAGCAACGCCCGCGGTTGCCGAGGGTTCAGACGCAGGGCTTTTTCAAGCTCCTGACGACCTCTTTCGCGCTCCCCCAACTCAAGCGACGTTATACCCAGGTTCTCAAAAATACGGGAACGCTCCGGATAGAGGTTATCAGCCGCAGCTTTTTGAAATTGGGCACTGGCTTCCTGGTAACGCTGACGCTCGAACAGGAAACTGCCATAGTTATTGAGGATTCGCGCATCGCCCGGCCGCCCGCTTAATGCGGTTCGGAATGCCTTCTCTGCCAGTTCGAACTCCATTTCGGACTGAAACACCAATGCCAGCGCGGCGTTGGTGTCCGGGTCCGCCTCGTCGAGCTCAAGGGCTTTGCGCAAAGGAATTTTAGCCTGCTCGACCATTCCCTGCTGCAGATACCCCAACCCGAGCTGAACATAGGCCTGACGCGCCTCGTTACGCCCTTTGTCGCCCTGCATCGAGACTGAATCGCCCGACGATACGCAGCCAGCCAAAGAGCTGACCAACACGACGGAGAGCGCGGCGCGCAGGATCATGGATGTCCTCTCTCAGGATGCAGAGGCAGCGCTTTGCGCTGATTCGTCATCGGCGTTGAGTTCGCGAGCCGCGATAAGGCGCGAACTACGGCGTGTACGGTCATTGACCTGCCCCACCAGTTGCCCGCACGCCGCGTCGATGTCTTCGCCGCGAGTGGTGCGAACGGTCACGTTGTAACCGGCTTGCTGCAGCAGCTCCTGGAAACGGCGAATGGCATTGTTGCTTGGACGCTCATAGCCAGAATGCGGGAACGGGTTAAACGGGATCAAGTTGATCTTGCACGGAGTGTCCTTGAGCAACTCGATCATTTCGCGGGCGTGATCAACATGGTCGTTCACATCCTTGAGCAGGGTGTACTCAACGGTCAGCACACGCTTTTCGCCCAGGGTCGACATATAGCGACGGCAAGACTCAAGCAGCATCTGGAGCGGGTACTTCTTGTTGATCGGCACCAATTGACTGCGCAATTCGTCATTGGGTGCGTGCAGCGACAATGCCAGGGAAACGTCGATGTGCTTGGCCAGCTCATCGATCATCGGCACCACGCCCGAGGTAGACAGGGTCACCCGACGCTTGGAGATGCCATAGCCTAGGTCATCCATCATCAGATGCATGGCGGAGATGACGTTGTCGAAGTTCAGCAGCGGCTCACCCATGCCCATCATCACCACGTTGGTGATGGCGCGGTCGATGGTTGCCGGGACGCTGCCAAAGGATTTGTTGGCAATCCACACCTGGCCAATGACTTCGGCGGCGGTGAGGTTGCTATTGAAGCCTTGCTTGCCTGTGGAGCAAAAACTGCAGTCCAGGGCACAGCCAGCCTGGGACGAAACGCACAATGTGCCACGTTTGCCCGAGGGAATATAAACGGTCTCGACGCAGCTGCCGGACTCTACACGTACCACCCACTTACGGGTGCCGTCGGTAGAAATGTCCTCGCTGACGACTTCAGGTCCACGAACCTCAGCAATGGCCTTGAGCTTGTCGCGCAAGGCCTTGCTGACGTTAGTCATGGCGTCGAAATCATCGACGCCAAAGTGGTGAATCCACTTCATGACCTGACCGGCACGGAAACGCTTCTCCCCGATTGAGTCGAAGAATTTCTCCATTTCCGGCTGAGTCAGTCCCAGCAGGTTGGTTTTGCCAGTCGTTGCAATCATGTCTTCACCCTCACTCACAAGCCAATACTTAGCGAGTGGTTACTTCAGTAGCTGCGAAAAAGTACGAGATTTCACGAGCTGCAGCTGCTTCAGAGTCGGAACCGTGAACAGCGTTAGCGTCGATGGATTCAGCGAAATCAGCACGGATAGTGCCGGCAGCTGCTTCTTTAGGGTTGGTAGCGCCCATCAGCTCACGGTTCAGAGCGATAGCGTTTTCGCCTTCCAGAACCTGAACAACAACAGGACCGGAGATCATGAAAGCAACCAGGTCGCCGAAGAAGCCACGAGCGCTGTGCTCAGCGTAGAAGCCTTCAGCTTCGGCTTTGGACAGTTGCTTCAGTTTGGAAGCTACAACCTTCAGGCCGGCTTTTTCAAAACGAGTGGTGATCTCGCCGATAACGTTTTTTGCAACAGCGTCAGGCTTGATGATGGAGAAAGTGCGTTGAACAGCCATGGTGTAACTCCAGAAACAGTGATTTAAGCGAAAAATTAAACCCGCGAATTATACGCGGGTTCTTGGGTATTTCATAATTACGTCGATTACAAGCTTAGTCGGCTTCTTCGATCCACAAACCCTGAATGGCTTCGAGAACCTTCTCGCCGCCACGATCAGGGATGTCATCGAACTCAGGGAGCGCCATGACCAGATTACGCAGCGTGACGAAATTCACCGAAAGCGGATCGACGTCCGGGTGAGCTTCAGCCAGCTGGATTGCGATTTCCTGCACATCAACCCATTTAAGGCTCATGACAACTCCTTATCAGTGCGGCGCTTCGGCAGCATGGTTGAGCGAATACTTCGGAATCTCGACAGTGATGTCTTCGGTGCCGACACGAGCCTGACAGCTCAGGCGTGAAGTGGCTTCCAGGCCCCAGGCCCTGTCAAGATAGTCTTCCTCCAGTTCGTCAGCTTCGTTCAGCGAGTCAAAACCCTCGCGAATCACGCAGTGACACGTGGTGCAGGCGCAGACGCCACCGCAGGCACTTTCGATTTCGATGTGATTTTCGTGGGCCACTTCGAGAAGGGTCTTGCCGGTCTCAGCCTCTACAACCATACCGTCCGGGCAATGCTCGGCGTGTGGCAGAAAAATGATCTGCGGCATCAGTTATTCCTCGATTTCATTCAGGTTGCGACCCGCCAGGGCGGCCTTGACGGTCAAGTCCATGCGGCGAGCAGCAAAGGCATCAGTCACTTGCGACAGACGCTTGGTCTGCTGCTCGATGGCGTAACCATCGGTGCCTTTTAACAATTCGGACAGTTCCTGCATTTGCAGCTCAATCACCATGCGTTCTTCAGCATCCAGCAAGCGCTCGCCGTCGACTTCAAGGGCCGCTTGCACAGCCTCGATCAGGCGCTGGGCATCTACCTGCTGCTCACGCAACACGCGGGCAACCTTGTCATCGCCGGCGTACTGGAACGAATCCTTGAGCATTTTGGCTATTTCGCCGTCGGTCAGGCCGTACGAGGGCTTGACCTGAATATTGGCTTCAACGCCTGAGCCCAGTTCGCGAGCCGTCACGCTGAGCAAACCATCGGCATCCACCTGGAAGGTCACGCGAATTTTCGCAGCACCGGCAACCATCGGCGGAATACCGCGCAGCTCAAAGCGCGCAAGAGAACGGCAATCGCTGATCAGTTCGCGCTCACCCTGCAGCACATGAACCATCATGGCTGTCTGGCCGTCTTTGTAGGTGGTGAAATCCTGAGCACGGGCCACCGGAATCGTGGTGTTGCGCGGAATGACCTTTTCCATCAGCCCACCCATGGTCTCAAGACCCAGGGACAACGGAATCACGTCAAGCAGCAGCAATTCGTCACCGTCACGCTTGTTCCCAGCCAAGGTATCCGCCTGAATCGCTGCACCAATGGCGACCACTTGATCAGGGTCGATATCGGTCAGGGGCTGGCGACCAAACATCTCGGCGACGGCTTCGCGCACACGGGGCACACGGGTAGAACCACCCACCATGACCACTGCCTGAACGTCTTCAACTTCGATATTGGCGTCGCGTACCGCACGGCGGCAAGCCTTCAGGCTGCGCGCAACCATGGGCTCGATCATTGCTTCAAAGGCTTCGCGGGTCAGCTCTGAATGCCAGTCACCGAAGGCAACAGCTACAGAGGACGCATCGGTCAGCGCTTCTTTGGCGGCACAGGCTGCCTGCAACAAGGTGCGCTGCGTGCCCGGATCGAGGTCAGCAGACAAGCCGGCCTGTTCGATCATCCAGCTGGCAATCGCATGATCGAAGTCATCGCCGCCCAGCGCGCTGTCGCCGCCAGTGGCCAATACTTCAAACACACCACCGGTCAGGCGCAAAATCGAAATATCGAACGTGCCCCCGCCCAGGTCGTAGATAGCCACAACGCCTTCTGCAGACTGATCCAGACCGTAAGCCACTGCAGCAGCGGTTGGCTCATTGAGCAAACGCAACACATTGAGGCCAGCCAGTTTGGCAGCATCTTTAGTGGCTTGACGTTGAGCGTCATCGAAATAGGCCGGAACGGTAATCACCGCACCTACCAACTCGCCACCCAGGGTCTTTTCGGCCCGCTCGCGCAGCACTTTGAGGATTTCAGCAGACACTTCCACCGGGCTTTTCGGGCCTTGCACAGTGTCGATGAACGGCATGTGCGACTCACCACCTACAAAGTGGTAAGGCAGTTGCTCTCCCAATTGCTTGACGTCGGAAAGACCACGACCCATCAATCGTTTGACCGACAGCACGGTGTTGAAAGGATCGCTGGAAGCAGCCAGACGCGCCGATTCACCTACCTCGACGCGATCAGCGTGATAGCGAACGGCAGACGGCAAAATAACGCTGCCATTTGCGTCAGCCAAAGGCTCGGAAAGACCGCTGCGCAATGCAGCGACCAACGAATTGGTAGTGCCCAAGTCAATCCCCACAGCCAGACGTCGCTGGTGCGGTTGAGGACTTTGGCCGGGTTCGGCGATCTGCAGTAGGGCCATCGTAATCAGGACTTATCTGTAATCAGGCGTGCAACCAGGGAAGCACGGGGTTAATCGTCGAGGCGCTCTTCTAACTGGCGCACTTCGTAAGAGAGCTTGTCGAGGAACTGCATGCGCCGCATCAGGCGTTCGGCCTGTTCGCGTTGCGCAGCGTTATCCCAACAAGCAGCGAAGCTGTCGTTCAATTCGCTCTGAGCGACTTTCAGTCGACGCTTGAATGCTTCTATACCGGCCATATCGGCGCTGTCATGCAAATCTTCAAGCTCTTCGCGCCACTGCATCTGCTGCATCAGAAACTCGGGATCGTGCACTGTGACTTCCAGCGGCAACTCACCACCCTGCAACGCAAGCAGATAACGCGCACGCTTGGGAGGGTTTTTCAGGGTCTGGTAAGCCTCATTGAGGCTGGCGGACTGCTCCAGCGCCAGACGTTGCTCGCGCTCGGAAGCATCGGCAAATCGATCCGGGTGAACACCGCGCGCCAACTCTCGATAACGCACAGCCAGCTGATCGAGATCAAGATTGAAACTCGGCTGCAGCTCAAACAAAGCAAAATGACAAGGAGTACCCACGACTAGCCTCAGATGTTGAAGCTTTCGCCGCAGCCACATTCACCGCGCACGTTAGGGTTATTGAACTTGAAGCCCTCATTCAGGCCTTCCTTGACGAAGTCCAGCTCGGTACCGTCGAGGTAGGTCAGGCTTTTCGGATCAATGATCACTTTTTCGCCATGGGTTTCGAAGACCTGGTCTTCTTCGCCCACTTCGTCGACAAACTCCAGCACATAGGCAAGACCGGAACAGCCTGTAGTGCGAACACCCAGACGAATCCCCTCACCTTTGCCGCGCCCATCAAGGGAACGGCGAATGTGTCGAGCTGCCGCTTCTGTCATGCTGATAGCCATCGTGACTCCTTACCTTTTGCCAGTTTCTTCACCTCGCCCGCGCCTTTAACAGGCGCACGCAGCGAGGATCAGATCAAACCTTTCTTCTGCTTGTAATCGCGAACAGCGGCCTTGATGGCGTCTTCAGCGAGTACGGAGCAGTGAATTTTTACCGGCGGCAAAGCCAGTTCTTCAGCCAGCTGAGTGTTCTTGATGGTCTCTGCTTCGTCCAGAGTCTTGCCTTTCATCCACTCGGTTGCCAGGGAGCTGGAAGCGATTGCCGAACCACAACCATAGGTCTTGAACTTGGCATCTTCAATAATGCCCTGCTCGTTAACCTTGATCTGCAAACGCATCACGTCGCCGCATGCCGGGGCGCCGACCATGCCAGTGCCAACATCCGGGTCTTCCGCGTCCATCTTGCCGACGTTGCGCGGGTTCTCGTAGTGGTCAATGACCTTTTCGCTGTAAGCCATGGTACTAATCCTCACTCATCAGAGAGTCGCTCTTGAGACGCTGTAAATGCTGCTGTTCGCTGCGCTTACAGCGTCTACTTTACGGCGACTTAAATTGTTAGTGCGCCGCCCATTCGATTTTCGAAATGTCGATGCCGTCTTTGTACATGTCCCACAGCGGCGACAGGGCGCGCAGCTTGGTAACAGCCTCGCAAACCTTCTGCGCGGCGTAATCGATTTCTTCTTCGGTGGTGAAACGACCGAACGTGAAACGTATCGAGCTGTGTGCCAACTCGTCATTGCGGCCCAGGGCACGCAATACGTAGGACGGCTCAAGGGAAGCGGAAGTACAGGCCGAACCGGACGACACAGCCAGATCCTTGAGCGCCATGATCAGCGACTCGCCTTCAACATAGTTGAAGCTCAGGTTCAGGTTGTGAGGGACGCGGTGGACCATGCTGCCGTTTACGTACAGTTCTTCAAGGTGTTCAACCTGCTTGAAGAAACGGTCGCTCAACGCCTTGATACGGATGTTTTCGGCCGCCATTTCTTCTTTGGCGATCTGGAACGCTTCGCCCATGCCCACGATCTGGTGGGTGGCCAAGGTGCCCGAACGCATGCCACGCTCGTGACCGCCGCCGTGCATGGCAGCTTCAATACGCACACGAGGCTTGCGGCTTACGTACAGCGCGCCAATGCCTTTAGGGCCGTAAGTTTTGTGCGCCGAGAACGACATCATGTCGACTTTCAGCTTGGCCAGGTCGATTTCAACCTTGCCGGTGGACTGTGCAGCATCAACGTGGAACAACACGCCGCGCGAGCGAGTCAGCTCACCAATGGCAGCGATGTCGTTGATGGTGCCGATCTCGTTGTTCACGTGCATGATCGAAACCAGAATGGTGTCGTCGCGCATGGCCGCTTCAACCATGGCAGGAGTGACCAGACCATCGGTACCCGGCTCGATGTAGGTCACTTCAAAGCCTTCACGCTCCAGCTGACGCATGGTGTCGAGAACGGCCTTGTGTTCAATCTTGTCGGTGATCAGGTGCTTGCCTTTGGTGGCATAGAAATGCGCAGCACCCTTGATTGCCAGGTTGTTGGCCTCGGTCGCACCGGAGGTCCAGACAATTTCACGCGGATCAGCATTGACCAGATCAGCAACCTGGCGACGACCGTTCTCGACCGCTTCTTCAGCTTTCCAGCCAAATACGTGGGAACGCGAAGCCGGGTTACCGAAGTTTCCGTCAACCAGCAAGCAATCGCTCATTTTTTGAGCAACACGCGGATCAACCGGGGTGGTGGCTGAGTAATCAAGGTAAATTGGCAATTTCATGGACTATCTCCTAAATCAGGCTGGCTGGCGCACCGTCGTTTTTATGCAGTCACTCGACGGCGGACGCTTCGATCTTATCCAGGTGCGGCGCCTTGCCATTACAGCGGCGCTGATCCTGACGCTGGGCTACCTCTTGTACCTCACGGCGAGTGACAAGATCAGCCAAGCTGATACCGCTGAGAAAATCGTGTATTTGCAAGCTGAGGTCACACCACAGGTGGTGGGTCAGGCAGGTGTCACCGGCATGGCAGTCGCCAAGACCCTGGCAACGCGTTGCGTCGACTGACTCGTTCACGGCATCAATAACCTGAGCCACCTGGATGCTTTGCATCTCGCGTGACAGCTGATAGCCGCCACCCGGGCCACGCACGCTGGAAACCAGGCTGCTGCGGCGCAATTTGGCAAACAGTTGCTCAAGGTAGGAAAGAGAGATGCCTTGGCGCTCGGAAATATCGGCCAGGGACACCGGCCCGTGCTGTGCGTGCAACGCCAAATCGAGCATTGCAGTTACGGCGTAACGGCCTTTTGTAGTCAGTCTCATGGACAGGTACCACGGAATTCGGAATGGAAGCGAGTATGCTATTCCCGACTATTTAAGTCAACTATTAGACCTAGTACTTTAGTCGGGATTACCCGCAAAAGAGCGCGCGCATTGTAGCAGGGTCTGCGACGTAATGGCACATGAAGCATCTGGTGCGGGAGCGAGCCTGATCACGATGGCCGCATCTCGACCGCCCCAAAGATCGCAGCGCCAGCATCGCGAGCAGGCTCGCCCCCACAGCACCCAGAACCTAGACCGCCTTGCTTTCGTCCTTGTCTTTTACACAGGCAAAGTCTTCTTCGCGCAGCTCAGGCAGATCTTTCGCACAGTAAGGACTGCCCAGATCCTTGAGCGCACCGCACATACCATCCAACTTGCCGTCGACCGCCTGCAAGTGATCCAGCAGTTGAGCAATGGCGCGCGCCACCGGATCCGGCATATCTTCACTGACGCCATAGGCATCAAAACCGATCTTCTCGGCCATCGCTTTGCGCTTGGCTTCGGTCTCATCGTCACTTTTGAAAATGATTCGACCCGGAATACCGACAACCGTTGCGCCGGCCGGCACCGCCTTGGTCACTACCGCATTGGAGCCGACTTTCGCCCCCGCTCCCACCGTGAACGGACCCAGCACCTTGGCGCCCGCCCCGACCACAACCCCATCTTCGAGCGTCGGGTGGCGCTTGCCCTTGTTCCAGCTTGTGCCGCCAAGCGTCACACCCTGGTACAGGGTCACGTCATCACCTATTTCCGCGGTTTCACCAATCACAATCCCCATCCCGTGATCGATGAAAAAACGACGCCCGACCTTCGCCCCCGGGTGAATTTCAATCCCGGTCAGCCAGCGCCCGAAGTTTGACACCAGGCGGGCCAGCCACTTCCAGCCGGCATGCCACAACAGCGCCGACAAACGATGAATCCAGATCGCATGCATCCCCGGATAGCACGTCAACACCTCGAAAGCATTGCGCGCCGCGGGATCACGATGAAACACACTTTGGATATCTTCACGCAGACGCTCAAACATCATTAATCCTTGCGCTTGAGCAGCTCGCCACGGGCTGCTTTCTGGGTTTCGGTGAGAATGCCACGCAAAATATTCATCTCCGCACGACTGACAGCGCTGCGCCCGTAGAGTCGACGCAGACGAGCCATCAGGTGGCGCGGCTTTTCCGGATCCATGAATTCAATGGCCACGAGGGTTTGCTCAAGGTGCTCGTAAAAGCGCTCCAGCTCGTCCATGGTCGCCAGCTCGCCACTTTTGGTGGACGCCACTTCCTCTTTTTCGATCTTGCTCGGCTGCCCCTGGCTCGCGAGCCAGGCCATGCGAATTTCGTAACTCAGCACCTGCACAGCCGCACCCAGATTCAGAGAGCTGAATTCAGGGTCGGAAGGGATATGCACGTGAAAGTGACAGCGTTGCAACTCTTCATTGGTCAGGCCGGAGTCCTCACGACCAAACACCAACGCGATTTCAGCACCTTGAGCTGCCTCCTCGACCACTTTCTGCCCGCACTCGCGCGGGTCCAGCAGCGGCCAGGGGATACGGCGATCACGGGCACTGGTACCCAGCACCAGATTGCAGCCCACCAAGGCATCCTCTAGGGTCGCGACCACTTGAGCATTTTCGAGAATGTCACCCGCACCTGACGCCCGCGCATCGGCTTCATGGTGTGGAAACAACCTTGGCTCCACCAGAACCAGCCGCGACAACCCCATGTTTTTCATGGCACGCGCAGCACCGCCGATGTTCCCGGGATGGCTGGTATTGACCAGAACGACACGAATATTAGGCAACAAAGGAAGCGCTCACAGGCCAACAAAAGGGAGCAAATCTTACCTAAGCAAAACGCCATAAGCTACGAAAGCTAACGCAAACCTTCATCTCACAAAGTTTTCTGATAGAATATTCGGCTTTCTTTAACAACCTTAGGTGAAACGTCCATGCAGCCCATGCTGAATATCGCGCTGCGCGCCGCCCGCAGCGCCAGTGAATTGATTTTCCGCTCCATCGAGCGCCTGGATACCATCAAGGTTGACGAAAAAGACGCCAAGGATTACGTCTCTGAAGTCGATCGTGCTGCTGAACAGAAAATCATCGACGCCCTGCGCAAGGCCTACCCGACGCACGGCATCCTCGGTGAAGAAACCGGCATGCATCCAGGCAGCGGTGAAGGTGAAGACTACCTGTGGATCATCGACCCACTGGATGGCACCACCAACTTCCTGCGCGGCGTTCCACACTTCGCCGTCAGCATCGCCTGCAAATACCGTGGTCGCCTTGAGCACGCAGTGGTTCTCGACCCGGTTCGCCAGGAAGAATTCACCGCCAGCCGTGGTCGCGGCGCCCAACTCAACGGTCGCCGTCTGCGCGTAAGCGGTCGCACTAGCCTTGAAGGCGCCCTGCTGGGTACCGGCTTCCCGTTCCGCGACAACCAAATGGACAACCTGGAAAACTACCTGGGCATGTTCCGCAGCCTGGTTGGCCAGACTGCCGGTATCCGCCGCGCAGGCGCAGCTAGCCTGGACCTGGCTTACGTTGCAGCCGGTCGTTTTGACGCATTCTGGGAGTCGGGCCTGTCCGAGTGGGACATGGCTGCAGGCGCATTGCTGATTCAAGAAGCAGGCGGCTTGGTCAGCGACTTCACCGGCAGCCACGATTTCCTTGAAAAAGGTCACATCGTTGCCGGTAACACCAAGTGCTTCAAAGCTGTTCTGACTGCAATCCAGCCACACCTGCCGGCCTCGCTGAAACGCTAAGCGAAACCCGCAGACAAAAAAAGCACCCCTCGGGGTGCTTTTTTTTGGCCTGAAAATATTGCCACTACCAACTGAAAAACCGTTGCAGCTGACGAGTAGTGCCCCCAAGCCCCACACCTATCAATTCAGAATCAGCTTACCTTCTTTATCCACCGCAATTTCATTGCCCGGCTCGTGATCCATCCGCACCTTGCCTTCTTTGCCGTTGAGCGAATAACGCACGTCATACCCGACAACCTTGCTGCTGATGTCATTGACCGTATTACAGCGCGTCTGGGTCGTGGTGTAGGTATCACGCTCCTGCATGCCTTCCTGAACCTTATTGCCGGCGTAACCGCCACCCACCGCACCGGCAACCGTAGCAATCTTCTTACCGGTACCACCACCCACCTGGTTACCCAGCAAACCGCCCGCCACAGCACCGATCACGCTGCCGACGATCTGATGCTGATCCTTGACCGGCGCCTGGCGCGTCACAGTCACATCCTTGCACACCTCACGCGGCGTTTTGACCTGCTGGTTGACTGGCACAACGGCCAGCACCTGCGCAGACTCAGGGCCTTTAACCAAGCTGTAAGTGGCAAAAGCACCACCGGCTGTAACACCGACAGCACCCAGCACAGCACCTACCAGCAATGACTTGTTCACGTGAACCTCCAGACCATCATACGTAGGGACAATCCCACATCAATCCTAGCCTTGGAGCACAAAAAAAGGCGCGAGTTCAATACTCGCGCCTTTTAAGTGACAACCTGCTTATAACCAGAGGTTATGGACGATCGTCGATCTCTTTCTCGCTCGCCACCGGCGGGATCAAGTCTTCCGCACTGAGGTTCAGCCAGATCAGCACCACGTTCGCGATATAAATCGACGAGTAGGTACCCGCCAATACACCCACGAACAGTGCAATCGAGAAGCCCCACAAGTTATCGCCACCGAAGATCAACAGTGCCGCAATCGCCAACAAGGTGGAGATCGAGGTCGCCATGGTGCGTAACAGGGTTTGCGTGGTCGAAATGTTGATGTTATCGATCAGGCTGGCCTTGCGCAGCACCCGGAAGTTCTCGCGAACCCGGTCGAATACCACGATGGTGTCGTTGAGCGAGTAACCGATGATCGCCAGCACCGCCGCCAATACCGTCAGGTCGAAGGTGATCTGGAACCAGGACAGGATACCCATGGTCACGATCACGTCGTGAACCAGAGAGACAATCGCACCGACTGCGAACTTCCACTGAAAGCGGAACGCGAGATAAAGCATGATGCCGCCAAGCGCCATCAGCATGCCGAGGCCGCCCTGGTCACGCAGCTCTTCACCTACTTGCGGCCCAACGAACTCAACGCGCTTGATGACCGCCGGATTAGCCGTATCGGCCTGACCCAGCGCAGCTGCTACCTTGTTACCCAGCAACGGATCGTCGCCAGGCATGCGCACCAACAGGTCGGTGGTCGCACCAAAGCTCTGTACCACAGCGTCATGAAAACCGGCCGAAGCCAGCTCCGTACGCACCTTGGTCAGATCAGCCGGCTTCTCGTAGGTCAGCTCGATAAGCGTACCGCCGGTGAAGTCCAGGCCGTAGTTCATGCCCTTGTGGAACATGCTGAACAAGGCCAGCACGGTAAGCAGCACAGTGACGCCGAACGCAACGTTGCGAACGCCCATGAAATTGATTGTACGTAACATGGCAGCCCCTTAAATCCACAACTTCTTGAAGTCCCGACCGCCATACACCAGGTTAACCAGTGCGCGGGTGACCATAATGGCCGTGAACATCGAGGTAAAGATCCCAAGAGACATGGTCACCGCAAAGCCTTTAACCGGCCCAGTACCCATGGCGAACAGAATCCCGCCGACCAACAGGGTTGTCAGGTTGGAGTCGACAATCGCCGTAAAGGCACGACTGAAGCCTTCATTGATAGCCCGTTGCACGGTCATGCCATTGGCAATCTCTTCACGTATACGCGAGAAGATCAGTACGTTGGCATCGACCGCCATACCCATCGTCAACACGATACCGGCAATACCCGGCAGGGTCAGGGTTGCACCCAGCACCGACATCAGGGCCAGCAGCAAGACCATGTTGCCCGCAAGTGCCACCGTCGCGATCACACCAAAGAAGCGGTAGATGGCGATGATGAAGATGGACACGAACAGCATGCCCCACAGCGATGCATCGATACCCTTGGTGATGTTGTCAGCACCCAGGCTTGGACCAATGGTGCGCTCTTCAGCGAAGTACATTGGCGCCGCCAGACCACCGGCACGCAACAGCAATGCAAGCTCGGAAGCCTCACCCTGGCCATTCAGGCCGGTAATCCGGAACTGACTGCCCAGCGGCGACTGGATGGTCGCCAGACTGATGATTTTTTTCTCTTCCTTGAACGCCTGAACCGGCACGTCCTTCTCGACACCATCAACCACTTTCTTGGTGTAAGTCGTCACCGGCTTCTGCTCGATGAAGATTACCGCCATGCTGCGGCCAACGTTGCTGCGCGTCGAACGGCTCATCAACTCGCCGCCATGACCATCAAGCTTGATGTTCACCTGCGGACGGCCGTGCTCGTCAAAGCCTGCCTGAGCATCGGTCACCTGGTCACCGGTGATGATCAGGCCACGCTCGATTTGCGCGGTCGGACGATTGCCTTCACGGAACTCAAAGGTTTCAGACGTGGCCTTGGACGCACCCGGCTCGGCAGCCAGACGGAACTCAAGGTTGGCCGTCTTACCCAGGATACGCTTGGCTTCGGCAGTATCTTGTACGCCTGGCAGCTCAACCACGATGCGGTTGGCACCCTGACGCTGAACCAAAGGCTCGGCAACACCCAACTCGTTAACCCGGTTACGGACGGTTGTCAGGTTTTGCTTGATGGAATATTCGCGGATTTCCGCCAGCTTGGCCGGGGTCATCGCCAGACGCAGAACCGGCTGGCCGTTAAGGTCTGCAGCGGTAATGTCGAAGTCATTGAAGCTCTTGCGAATCAGGCCACGCGCTTGCTCACGGGTAGCTTCATCAGTGAAGCCCAATTGAATGGCACCGTTGAGTTGCGGCAGGCTGCGATAGCGCACTTTCTCTTTGCGCAGCAAGCTTTTGACATCGCCTTCGTACACTTTCATGCGTGCATCGACCGCTTTGTCCATGTCCACTTCCAACAGGAAATGCACACCACCCGACAAGTCCAGACCCAGTTTCATTGGGTGAGCACCCAGACTACGCAACCATTGCGGCGTGGTCTGTGCCAGGTTGAGCGCTACGACATAGTCGTCACCCAGAGCCTTGCGTACCACATCCTTGGCTGGCAGCTGGTCGTCTTTCTTGACCAGGCGCAGCAAGCCACCTTTGCCATTCTGTGCCAGAGAGGCGCCTTTGACGGCAATACCTGCATCCGTCAACGCTTTGCTTGCGCGATCCAGATCAGCTTGTGTGACCTGCAGGGCCGTGCTCGCACCAGACACTTGAATGGCCGGATCATCAGGGTACAGATTGGGAGCGGAATAAATAAAACCGATCGCCAGCACCGCCAGGATCAGTAGGTATTTCCACAGAGGGTATTTGTTCAGCATCAATCACGCCGCCCGCTTAAAACGCGGGGCGCCTTGCGCGCCCCGTCGATTGTTAAAAGTTGAAACTTAGATCGCTTTCAGCGTGCCTTTAGGCAACGTGGCTGCAACAGAGCCTTTCTGAATTTTCAACTCGACAGTGTCAGACACTTCGATCACAACAAAAGCGTCAGAAACCTTGACGATCTTGCCGGCGATGCCGCCAGTCGTCACGATCTCGTCGCCTTTTTGCAGGTTACCCAAAAGGGCTTTCTGCTCTTTGGCGCGCTTGGCCTGTGGACGCCAGATCATCAGGTAGAAGATGACCAGGAAGCCGACCAGGAAAATCCATTCAAAACCGCCACCCATAGGGCCAGCAGCGGCAGGTGCAGCAGCGTCCGCGAAAGCGGGAGAGATGAAAAAGCTCATGAAGCACTCCAGTTGCAATATTGTTTCTTAAGGGTCCGAAACTCAGTCCAAAGGCGGCACAGGAAGCCCGCGCTTGGCATAGAAGGCGTCGACAAAGGTGGCCAATGTACCCTGTTGAATAGCCTCGCGCAAACCAGCCATGAGCACCTGATAGTGCCGCAAATTATGGATGGTATTGAGCATGCTCCCCAGCATTTCGCCGCACTTGTCCAGATGATGCAGATAAGCGCGGGAGAAGTTCTGGCAGGTATAGCAATCACAGGTCGGATCCAGCGACGAATCATCATGGCGATGGAACGCATTGCGGATCTTGATGACACCGGTATCAATAAACAGATGCCCATTGCGGGCATTGCGGGTTGGCATCACGCAATCGAACATGTCCACACCGCGGCGCACACCCTCAACGAGATCTTCCGGCTTGCCAACCCCCATAAGGTAACGAGGTTTGTCAGCAGGCATCATCGCAGGCAGGTAATCCAGCACCTTGATCATTTCGTGCTTCGGCTCGCCTACCGACAAACCGCCAATGGCCAGGCCGTCAAAACCGATCTTGTTCAGACCTTCGAGCGAGCGCTCGCGCAAGTTTTGATGCATGCCGCCCTGAACGATACCGAACAGTGCCGCCGTGTTGTCGCCATGGGCATTCTTGGAGCGCTGCGCCCAGCGCAACGACAGCTCCATGGAAACCCGGGCAACCTCTTCATCCGCCGGGTACGGCGTGCACTCGTCAAAAATCATGACCACGTCGGAGCCCAGGTCACGCTGAACCTGCATCGACTCTTCCGGCCCCATGAACACCTTGGCGCCATCTACCGGCGAAGCAAAGGTAACGCCCTCTTCCTTGATCTTGCGCATCGCGCCCAGGCTGAATACCTGGAAACCACCCGAGTCAGTCAGGATCGGACCTTGCCATTTCATGAAGTCGTGCAGGTCGCCGTGCTTCTTGATCACTTCAGTGCCAGGACGCAGCCACAAGTGAAAGGTGTTGCCCAGAATCATCTGCGCGCCGGTATCGACGATATCGCGCGGCAACATGCCCTTGACCGTGCCGTAAGTACCGACCGGCATGAATGCCGGGGTTTCAACCACACCACGGGGGAAGGTCAAACGACCGCGACGAGCCTTGCCATCAGTGGCAAGTAGCTCGAAAGACATACGACAGTTGCTCATGCTTGATCCTCAGGGGCCGGGGCAGGAGCCGTCGGCGCAGGATTGCGGGTGATGAACATTGCATCACCGTAACTAAAGAAGCGGTACCCATGCTCAACCGCAGCCTTGTAGGCCGCCATGGTTTCGGGATAACCGGCGAACGCCGAAACCAGCATCAGCAGCGTGGATTCCGGCAAATGGAAATTGGTCACCAGCGCATCGACCACATGAAACGGTCGGCCCGGGAAAATAAAGATATCGGTATCACCACTGAACGGCTTGAGCACGCCATCACGCGCGGCACTCTCCAGCGAACGCACGCTGGTGGTGCCCACGGCAATTACCCGGCCACCGCGTGCGCGGCATGCAGCCACGGCATCGACCACATCCTGGCCCACTTCGAGCCATTCGGTATGCATATGGTGATCTTCAAGACGCTCAACCCGTACCGGCTGGAACGTACCCGCGCCCACGTGCAAGGTCACAAATGCAGTCTCAACGCCCTTGGCCGCAATGGCCTGCATCAGCGGCTCATCAAAGTGCAGGCCAGCGGTTGGCGCGGCTACAGCACCCAGGCGCTGCGCGTAGACCGTTTGATACCGCTCGCGGTCAGAGCCTTCGTCCGGGCGATCGATATAAGGCGGCAATGGCATATGCCCGACACGGTCCAGCAGGGGCAAAACCTCTTCGGTAAAGCCCAGCTCGAACAACGCATCGTGGCGCGCCAGCATCTCGGCTTCGCCGCCACCGTCAATCAGGATTTTCGACCCTGGTTTTGGCGACTTGCTGGAGCGCACATGCGCCAGCACCCGATGACTGTCGAGCACTCGCTCAACCAGAATTTCCAGCTTGCCGCCCGAGGCCTTTTGGCCAAACAAGCGAGCCGGAATCACCCGGGTATTGTTAAACACCATCAAGTCGCCCGGGCGTAAATGCTCAAGCAAATCAGTGAATTGACGATGTGCCAGTACGCCGCTCTCCCCGTCCAGGGTCAGCAGGCGACTGTTACGGCGCTCCGCCAAAGGATGGCGTGCGATGAGCGAATCAGGGAGTTCGAAAGTAAAGTCAGCAACGCGCATGATAGGTTTCGTCTAGCAGGGCCGGGGAGTTTAACGGACTTAGTAAAAATAGACCAATAAGTTGTTGACCGACCTAAACCTCATCTCTATACTTCGCCGCCATTGAGCCCTGATGGCGGAATTGGTAGACGCGGCGGATTCAAAATCCGTTTTCGAAAGGAGTGGGAGTTCGAGTCTCCCTCGGGGCACCATATAGCAGTACCTGCAAGTCTCTACCAGGACTTGCAGCACAGAGAAACCGGCCCCCGAGCCGGTTTTTTTGTGCCTGACGATCTACCCCTGTCTCCCCCTATCCGTTGTATCCCTGTATCCCTCCTTGTATCCTGAGAAAAAGTCCTAACTTTGGGATACAAGAATAATGAAACGTGCCGACATCAAGCGCCGCCCCATGGCTGATACCACGCTGGCCGGGCTGGAGGCGGAGTCGAAAGAATATCGAGAGCTCGATGGAAGCGGCCTCTACTTCAGGGTGAAACCGGACGGCGGCAAATCGTGGCAATTACGCTACAAGCGCCCGGCGGGCAATTGGGCGTGGATGGGGCTCGGGGGCTACCCCGAAATCAGCGGCGCCGTCGCACGAGAGAAAGCATCTGAACTACGCAAAGTAGTGAGTAGCGGTGCCGATCCACTGGAACAGAAACGCTCAGCCAAAGCCGCCATCAACCTCGCCAAAACCCGCACCTTCCGCACTGCAGCTGAGGCATGGCTCAAAGCCAAAGAAGAAAAAGGCCTCGCGCCCTCCACCCTCAACAAAATCCGCACCTACCTCGATAAAGACATACTCCCGGCACTGGGTGACAAACCGCTCGACGACATCACCCGTACCGATTGCGCTGACCTGCAGGCCACCCTAGAAGCCCGCGACGCCCATAACGTCGCCGAAAAATGCCGCACCTGGGTCAATCAGATCTTTGGGCGAGCCATTGGACTGGGGCTAACGGAGAACGACCCGGGTAGCCGCTTACGCGATATCGCCGCCCAATCCCCCAAAACCCAGCAGCACCCTCACCTCCTCGAGCATGAGCTGGGTGAGTTTCTTAAAGCACTCAAAAACACCCCCAGCAGATTGACTGCCCGTACGGCGGCGTGGCTCTGCCTGTGGACAGCCTCACGACCCGGTATGGTCCGCTGTGCCGAATGGGCAGAGATTGACCTTGATAAAGGCCTGTGGACCACGCCAGCAGAGAAAATGAAGATGCGCAGGGATTTTGTTAGTCCCCTGCCCACTCAAGCTACTGCTGCCCTGATTGAGCTACGAGCATTAACGGGGCGTAGCCGCTGGCTGTTCCCGGGTGTGGGCGCAAAAAACCCGACTATCAGCGAGAACACCATCAACAAAGTCTTCGCCACCATAGGCTACAAAAGCCGTCTGGTCGGCCACGGCACACGCCATACCGCAAGCACGCTTCTGAGGGAACATGGCTGGCCAAAAGAGCACGTGGAGGCTCAACTGGCACACAAGGAACAAGGCATCTCCGGGATTTACAACAAAGCCCAGTACCTCGATAACCGCATCAAAATGATGCAGTGGTATGCCGACCACCTGGATAAGCTGGCCGCTGACAATGTGGTGCACGCTGACTTTGGCAAGGCCGTGTGAACAAGTGTCCCTATCATCCTGAAATTCAGTGTTACGGGTGTTACGCGTGTATCGATAAAGCCTAACCACTTGAAATATAAGTAATAAATTCATGTAACACGCCAAAAGCAACTCAGGTACACAGCGTGTAACGTGACCAACCTATGTAACGACTCCCGCAACCGCCAAGCTGCCGGCCGAGAAAACCAGTAACGAAAAAGCGCTGGTTAGATACAAAGGTATCTGGGCGAGGGGCCGAGCGAATGGACGATGAGAAGATGCCTTATGGCGTCTTGGAGATTGCAGGCTTCGATGTCAGCAGCCTGCTTTGGGAGCAAGACGAGATAGAACAGGCTGTAAGAGAGTTAGCCTTATACCCCCAGTTTCATGAGCACTTCAAAGAAGCTTTTGGCCTGATCAACTATGCCACCTCATTTTGGCTTGAAGAACTCAGCTACGCAGACCATGCAGGAGCAGTGATCGCAACGATGTATCGGCTTCGCGACTCCATCGACGAACATGCGAGCTATGCAAATCCATCCTCACTACCAGACGTAATAAGGCAATTCCACCAGGTAGACAGAAACGCCCAAGACTCTCAACTGGCGGCCACTTATGCGCTGGTCCGGGCCACAGAAGGTTTAACAGTTCTTGCCAATTGGCTATTTGAAACTGAAGTGTCCATCTATGACTTGGATGAAGAGCTCGTTCTCCATCTCCATGCAACAGCCCCAAAGCACTATGCCGCCCTCGTCCAAGAGGAACGCCTCAAAGACAGAGACGTGGAAATCGAAGCCCGTGAATCCTTCCGTGAGTGCTTGGGAGACGCTCAACGAGCGCTGATGCTGGCCGAGCTGTGCCAGCAAATTGAGAGCATTGACGTCTCCAAGAAGTCATTCAACGTCTCCGGCTTTTTGTGCAAACCACTGAACGACGCATTTTCGGCAAAGGCCTTTCAAAGAGCTTCATCAGCAGGCAAAGCCAACAGCAAGCCAAACTCCGAGAAACAATTGAGCGCCGTGCAAACATTCGCAAGAGTGAGCCAGTCAGCGAAACGCCATATTGTCGCAAACCCAAAAATATCCGCTTCTGAACTGGTGAAAGCACTGGTAGAAACCGAAGGTATCGCTTCGCCCCCCACCGTCAGAAAATACCTTAAGAAAGGCAAATTCCTGCCTCGTTGAAATTCAAAAAAAAGCAAACCGTGTTTGCTTTCCTGCCTCTCTCTAGCCTGTGCCTGTCTCTCACCATACAGGCACGACTATGACCCATTCACGCGCTTCAAAAATCAACCACCTGCCGCCGCGCGACCCAGCAACGACCTTAATCCGCATCAATGAAGTCATGGCCATTGTCGGCCTTGCACGCCCCACCATCTACAAACTCATGCAGCAACCCGAAAGCCGCTTTCCCTCTCCCGTAAAGCTGAGTAACAGCAACGCCCGTGGCGCACCTGTTGCCTGGGTACTGGAGGAAGTCCAGAGCTGGACACGTGACCGTATCGCCTTGCGCAACAAGGTGGCGGCATGACTCCTATCTTCTTGCCACACACCACCCTCGACGCTGTCGGCGTTCTTGAAGATGCCCTGCCCACTGTCGTTAAAGGCCGAGATAGCTTGCGCGCACTGCGTGACCGGGCCATTGCCGAAGGCGCCCATGTTCTGATTCTGGTTTGGCCCTCACTGGACTGGGCGCTGCTCGCCGTCGACGCTCCACCAGGAGTGGTGATCAAGGATGCACAACAGCTCATTCCCAACCTGCTGGCTAACCCTGACGCGCTGGAGCACATGCGCTCCGAGTCCCGCAAAGGCCAGCATCTGAGCTGGTTGACCCTGACTCGTCCTAACAACACCAAACACTAACGAAAACGCCCCCGGCTGCAACCGGAGGCGTTGAGGTGAATCTACATGCCCGCTCAATTTATGCCGCATCCAAAAGTACCGCAAGAACTCCACGCGGTTGCGCTTTGCCAAAGGGAGCGTTACCCTTTTCTGGTCGCTGAAAAATCAGCGACCGGGTTTGACGGCCCGAGTACATACAGGCGCATAGGCGCCCCCATATCGATTGCAGGCGCTTTTTTTGCGTCCGCATATCCGTTTTATGGCGGCTGTGCGTGGGAGACCTTCGGGTCTGCCGGGGTCCTGTATGCCCGGTCCGTCAACCTGCGCACAGCTGCCACCCTCATTCGTTTGACGGCGAACAGTGGCAGCTCCTCACATACAGGAGTTACGCCAAATGAAACACGCCCTCAATCCGTCCAAAATTCGCGCCGCCGCTCATCGAGCAATGGCTCTCGCCGCCTTACACGCCAACTCCAGCCTCACTACCCGCCTCGCCCGTTACAACCTCCACATGTCCAAAGCCCGCGCCCTCGTTGCAAAAAGAGGTGCCCTATGACCTCTCCAGCCTTGATCCAGACAGTAGGCGGCGCCACCTTCGCCAAATGCAACACCGAAAACCAACGCCTGTTTACCGTCAACCCCGGAGTCTCGGGCGAAGAAGCGCTGCAGCACGCCTCTCTCCTTATGAACTGCGTGAACACACTCTCGTTCCTGGGGGCTATGGACGATGGCAACGAAGCCATGCGATGGGCTTCGCACTACCTCAGCGAAATGGCCAAAGCACTCATTGATGACGTCACCCTGGGGCTGCAACACGCTCAAGACGGTGGCCTATGAGCCCCCAAATACCCCATTCACGTCGACCGACGTTCGCCCAGGTTAAACGCGCAGCACAGCAAAACATTGATCGTGTACTCACCCACTGGTTGCCCAACGGCAAACGTGTGGACGGCGGCAAGGAGTACACAGCACCCAATCCCACCCGCAACGACAAGCGTGCGGGGTCGCTCAAAATCAACCTGAGCAAAGGCACCTGGGCTGATTTTGCTACCGGTGACAAAGGTGGCGATCTGATTGATTTGGTGCGCTACCTGGATGGCTGCACGGACGTGGAGGCCTGCAATAAACTTGCGGATCTGCTTCGGCTAAGCGCTGAGAACTCTCAATCAAAATCGACACCTGCTAAAAGCTCTGCGCCTGAATGGGAAGCGATTCAGCCGATCCCGACCGAGGCCATGAACAAGTGCCCGGCCAAGCACCGACAGCACGGCCCCCCGTCCAAAGTCTGGATCTATCGAGATACTCAGGGCCAGCCCCTAATGGCGCTTTATCGCTTTGACCTTGGCCTGGACGAAGACGGCAAATCCAAGAAAGTCTTCGCTCCGCTAACGTGGTGCCAGAGATCCGATAACCAAGTAACACAGTGGCGCTGGCAAGGCTTGGCCGAGCCTCGCCCATTGCTGCGATTGCACGAGCTGAGCTTGCAAGCAGAAGCACCCGTGGTGCTATGCGAAGGTGAAAAAGCTGCAGATGCTGCCGCCGAACTCTTTCCTGACTACGTGGCCACCTGTTGGCCAAATGGCTCGAATGCTTGGCACAAAGCCGATCTGACCCCTCTCAAAAATCGCAACGTAGTGTTGTGGCCTGATAACGATCCAAGCGGCACCAGTTGCATGGAGGCCGTTGCTAAAAAACTTGAAGCAATCGGCGCCGAGTCAGTTCGCGTGATTGATTTGGAAAACTTCAAACGCAAACCCACCCTCAAAAATGATCTACCCGGTTTCGCCAAGGGCGGTACGTGGGAGCAAGGCGACGATGCAGCGGACGCACTCGTCAAAGGCTGGACGTCGAGCCACATTGCCGAACTGGAGCGCACCGGCGAACTCTTTGGTACTGCGTCTGCCCCGGCTGCAGAGACCAAGGTAAAAGCACTGGCCAAGCGTGCGGCGAAACCCAAGACCGATACTCTACCCAGCGGCTTTCGTCTGACTCACGAAGGTGTGTTTTATTCCGGTGAAGATGGCGAGTCGCGCCCTGTGTGCTCGCCACTGGAAATACTCGCTCGTACCCGTGATGCCAAAGGTCATAACTGGGGATTGCTGGTCGAGTTTGACGATCCGGACGGGGCCAAAAAACGCTGGAACATTCCAGCGCGCACCATGACCGGCGACTTCGGGAAAGACGTTCTAGGCCCGCTCGTTGATATGGGCCTACGCCTTGCAGGTACACGCTCAAGCCGCAATGCACGCAACGACTTGCAGAGCTACTTCCAAGGTTTCGACAGCGCACAGCGAGCACGCTTGGTCACACGACTGGGCTGGCATGACAGCGCCTTCCTACTGCCAGAGCAACAGGTCGGGTCCCACACTGAGCATCTGCACTTCTATGAAGCAGGCACCCAGATGCCGCCTATCAGCGAGGCTGGCACCCTGGAGCAGTGGCAAGAGCAAATCGGCGCCTTGTGCGTGGGCAATCATCGCTTGGCATTTGTGGCCAGCGTGGCGTTTGCTGGACCACTGCTGCACATGCTTGGCCATGAATCAGGCGGCTTTCACCTGTACGGCGATAGCTCGGGCGGTAAAACCACCCACCTGCAAGTCGCTGCCTCGATCTACGGCGGGCCGCGCTTGGTGCGGTCATGGCGCTCGACCGATAACGCCCTGGAATCCATCGCTGCCGCGCACTCGGACGGCCTCCTGGTACTCGACGAAATAGGCATGTGCGACCCGCGCATCATTGGCGAAACCGTATACATGCTCGGCAACGGCACCGGCAAAGCTCGTGCTAACGATCGCGGTCAAGCTGGCCGACAGGTTCAAGAGTGGCGTTTGCTGTTTCTCTCCACCGGCGAGAAAACCTTGGCGCAACACATGGCCGAGGCCAACAAAGAGCTCAAAGCAGGCATGGAAGTACGCATGCTCGCGGTGCCTGCAGATGCCAGTAAAGGGCTCGGCATGTTCGATGTGTTGAATGGTTTCGAGGACGCTGCTGCCCTTTCTGACGCACTCAAGGCCCGAGTAGCCAAGTACTACGGCACACCGCTCACTGCTTTTCTATCAGCGCTGTGCGAGCCCGAAAAAAAGCATGGCTGGGCGATCATCCTGCGCCGCACGCTTGAAGGGTTTATTGCCAAGTCCCTACCAGCCTCAGCGAGCGGCCAAGCCCATCGTGCTGCGCTACGCTTTGGCCTAGCGGCTGCAGCTGGTGAGCTGGCTACCGCACTGGGCATCACCGGCTGGCCTGACGGCACCGCGACCGCAGCAGCCCGTGTCTGCCTCAACGCATGGCTGAATGAACGGGGCGGCGCCGGTAACTATGAAGGTGACGCCATCATCGCTCGGCTGCGCCAAGTCATTGAGCGCTTCGGTGAAAGCCGCTTCACCCGCTGGGAATCCGCCGCCGCCAAGATCGACGAGCACGGCCCGCGCACCATCGACAGGCTGGGTTTTCGCAAGTCACTTGAGCGCGGTTCGGGCGATGAAGCACATACCACCAACACCTACTACATCCTGCCAGGGGCTTGGACTACCGAGGTGTTCAAAGGGATGAACATCACTGCAGTGAACAGAGAGCTTTTATGTCGAGGTGTTCTGGAGCCCGACAAGGATGGGAAGGCTTCGTGCTCAGTGCGCTTGCCCGGGCTAGGGACGCAACGCTGCTACATAGTAAAGACGATTCCGGGGACGGATGAGAGCGAGGCCAGGGCTGCCTGACGGTTGCCCATTGATCGAGGTAGTGCCGGCCTACTCCCGGCCTCGCCAGCCACTCAGCCAACCCCTAATCGAATTACATTGAGATAGAACAAATGAACGAGATCCAAGAACTGAAAGACCGCCGCGAACAAACAATTCTCGAGAAGGTAACACTTGAGCGCGAACTGGCCCCCCTTTGCGGCTGCACTCGAAGACTATGAAGTGCTGCAAAGTTTGGAAAGCAACTTGCGGTATGAAATCACCGATAAAAAAAGAGAGGTCGGCTACCGTGAGCGGGACATCGATACGCTCGATAAGAAGATACATCGCCGAGAAACACTGGCCAATCACCAGAACCTGATGGCTGGCTATATCGAAGCCATCACTACATGGAAAGCTGACGAAGAAGAGCTAAACCAAAAACGTGACAGCATAAGCACGCGCTTGGAGCAGGTCCGTCAGCAAGCACATGAGGACATGGCAAAAGCTCGGCAAGCCGAGACAGATGCCGCTACAGCTTATGCACAGGCAGTCGCCTGGGGTGACGAAGAGGGTGAGAAAAACGCTAATAACGATGCTCAAAAGGCAGCGAAACATCTCACCTCAGCCGCTGAGCATCATCGTCGCCAACAGCTGATTATTACTGCACTGGAGCAAGAAATCGTCACTATTGATCAGCACATAACCGAAGCACAGAATGCGCGCAGGCATTGAAAACTAAGCGTCATATCTGGCAAACACAGTGCTTGAGGAGAAGTGGAATGAGGCCGCAAAAGCGCTGATCGAAGTAGGCGACAAGCTATGGGCCGTTCGACGCCTTATCGATCGCGACCCAATAGCTCTGTCCCACCTGAACATCCCTGAGCTGGGGGAAACCAACGGGCGCTGGAGCTGGAACGACCTGTCCGATAGCTCTTATCAACGTAGTTTTGAAGACGTACTTGCTATGTAGCACAGATTAACCCGAAACGGCCTTGCTTCAAGACCGTTTCGGTCACCCTAGAGGGCCAGCTATGAACGCTGCCACACAAAGCAAAATCAGTTATTCGGATTCCCTGAAAGCTAGGAAAACGCATCTAAACGGTCTAATAAACGTCGTAAAGCCAAAGATAGGGAAAGCTACAAAAATAGAGGCAATGACGATTGCAGCAATCAACGCAGAGATTAGCGTCATAGAACAACAGCTCGCAAAACGGAGTTAACTCCAAGGAGGAAGCCCTTTAGGCTTCCGCCTTGGCCTGAGCTTCAAATCTCTGCCAACAGCACTACAACCCCTCACCAAAAAAAATCATATATTCCCTACCTCTTTCGAAGCGCCGTATTGGACCGATTGAACGGCCTTCGCGACAGGCCTCTAGCGGCCAATAGCGGTCATTCTGCCCGATTAAACGGAATTACTTCTCATACGCACTAATGCGAATCCAAGAACGGGCAAGCGTTGCCCGCATAGCCAATGAAAACTCCTTTTGATGGCGGTTTGACTTTACCCATAAGATCAGTCTGGATAATGTGACGGTCGACACAGGCCACAATTTTATGGGGCAGTGCTAACCCTACGGCCCAAGATTTTCCCAGAGCTTGGCTGTGTCGTCACGGAGTCGGTATGAGAATGGATTGGGAAGCACTGTTAGACGGCCTGTGGAGCTACGCCGCGTCGGATCCAAAAGAGCTGGAGACGAAGATCCGTGCGTGCCTGAAAGGCCACTCTTCAGAGGGCCTGCTCCAAGCCATTTCGCTTCTGATTACTCTAGGGCAACACGCCACAGCTAGAGCACTCCTTACCGAATTCCTGAAAAGCCATCAGTCATCAAATGATATCCAGCGCAGGCTTGAGCTGATTCTCCACTTCAAAAAACATCGCGCACCGCAGATGCTCTCGATCAAGAGCAAGCAACGCAGCAAAGAACTGCTCATCCAAGACGTCAACGACCTAGTCGCGTCTGGCAAGTTGCAGGCCGCCGAGTCGCTTCTCTTGGAAGCCATTGAAACGTTTGAAGAGCCTGATTCTCTGAATCTGCTCAGTCGTGTGTACATGTTGCAACGCCGGCCCATAGATGGGGCAAAAGCAATGCAGCGTGCCCTCCTTCTGAAACGCCAACAGCAGGCCTTTGTCGAGATCGAGCCTGCAGAGTCGACAAACGACTTGCCAACCGACAGTGACTTGGCATTTCTTAATCACTCAGCTGAGCATCTGACACCCCTCGAAAACCCAAAAGCTCCGACCGACAAGACATTGACCGATACAGTCGATGATTCGTTAACCTTTATTCAGAACACAGCGTCCTCTAAATACCCCTCTTTGAAAACTGACGGCTGGTGGGAGGGCCAATCAGAATCAACGCCATTTGAAGCTTCAACATTCCTCGATGAGCCTGAAGCCATTGACGCACCTGATACCGCTCCGGCTGCTACTGAGGACTCCTACGATGAGCATCCGGATAAGGATGAGAACACTCAGCCCACACCCACAAAAAACATTCTGAAGCTCTCTCATCCACGGAAGGAAAAGGAAGCCGCAGAAGAGCTAGCCGGAGTCAGGGTATTCAACAAATCGGTGCGCCCACTAATGGCTGTTCAACCAACCGATTTCGGCGATCCAGAACCATCGAAATCATCGATTCCTGATGAACCTTCACTACAACCAGCGACGCCGTGGGCCTCTGAGGTTCCGAGCACATCTCAACCTTACGATGCAGTATCTGACGAGAGCGATGAGGACGAGGATGCTGAATACCTTGCGCTGACTGGTCTGGAACTAAACATCCCAACGTCATCTCAGCGGAATTTGGGCATTGAGGATCCGGAAGATCCCACCGACTTTGATAATGACATTCAGGATCTATCGATTTACGAGCTTGGGGCGGAGCCCGAAGAAGACAGCCAGAGTGTTACGGACGACTTCCGCGATCTGGATGACGACTACGCGGCATACGCCTTTGACCCAGATGAAATCTTCGACGGTGAGGACGCTACCACTCCCGAACCCGAAGATTGGCTAACAAACACAATATCTCGCGAAGACCGTGCGCTCCAGAAAGCCGCTGAACTGGTCGGAAAGGCCAACTGGCCACTCAGTACACTCCCTCTGATCCAACAAATTTTCGTCATGAGTGGCTGGGGACAGACTCGCTTAGCCCTTGAGAGAGAAATCGAAAAAGGACTCACCCCCGACGAGTTAATCCTGGGGGCTCACATCAAAGTGATCTGGTCTGAAAACGACATCTACTGGATCTCATTCGATAAAACCGGCGATAGCCGCCTGTCCTACTACGTGCTGTCTTGGCCGACAGCTTTGCTGATCGTACGCTCGTTCGAATCACTACCCCAGGTTGAGGAAGTCGAGGTCTTTCTCGAGAGTCTTTTTGCCTCCTGGTACGAGAACACTATCTTGCGCCTCGCATTTAAAGCCTTTGCTAGATATCTGTGGTTCAGGTTCGCCAATTTGGAAGGTTGCTTACCTGCCAATCAGCCCTTTGACTTCTGCGACCCTCACGAACTGCCTGCTGAGGAATACAGCGATCTTGGCCTGTGCGACGCACTGGAGTTCGAAAAAAATGAGATGCTTAGGGCCTATGGCGTATTTCAAACCAAGCATCCGCTGGAGCCTAATTGCTATTTCAGTGACAAGCGGCCAGTAGAAGAAACGCCATCGATTATTGCCGAAAATCGCTCGAAAAAGCAGGCTGAAAACGCAGGAAGCCCTAGCGACTCTGAGGCCGAGGAAGAGAGCATTGACGATGATCTTGATGAAGCACCATCGCAATGGTCAGCAGCACCTCTCGCATCTGCCTTACACATACAAAGTACCGACCAACCTTCGCCAAGCATTGAGCCGTAGGATAAAGGACTAGCCCATGAAGCCCACCAGACTTACCCACGTTCCAGGTTGCTGGGTCAGCCAAACATTACCCAGCGGCCAGAGTGAACGCCGGGGAATCGTCAAAATGGCCATTGCTAAAGAGGCCGAAGATCAGCTTCAGGTTCACTGGTTCAGTCCGGAGAAGAAGCTAGCCTATGTCGATGCATCTGCTGTGCGCTCGGGCTTTCAAAATGGCATGGACGTGGTCGACGAAACCCCAGGTAGCGGTTTTCGCTCACTAGGGCAGGGCGTCATCATGCAGCAGCGCACCTTGGCAGGCAGCGAGCAAGTGTTGGTTGATTTTCCTGAGCGAGGTGAGCGCCATTGGCTGCCCTATCAATATTTGCGCCAGGTAAAGGGCGTTAAACATCGCTTTGTCACAACCAGCAAAGGCGAAGCAGTTGATGCGGAACGCATGCGCCTGCGCATGCTGGCCCATGCCATCAAAGTATGGAATGAAAACACCGGCGCCCTTTCTCACCTTGAGATTGAGCCGCTTCCTCATCAGATTCACTTGGTGCACCACATCCTCGCCTCCGGCAACTTCAATTGGTTGATTGCGGACGATGTAGGCTTGGGTAAGACCATCGAGACCGGCATGCTTCTGCATGCGCTGCGGCAACGAGACCTCGTCAAACGCATCCTGCTGATCACCCCCGCAGGCCTGACCAAGCAGTGGCAGGAAGAGCTATATCACAAGTTCAAGATTGAAGACTTCGAGATCTATGGCGAGGACTTTTTCATCAATGAACCCCGTCAATGGAAGATGCACGACTGTGTCATCGGCTCCATGGATCGACTCAAGCAGGAAGGTCACTTGGAAAGTCTACTCCAAGCAGAGCCTTGGGATCTGGTGATTTTTGACGAAGGGCATCGACTTAGCCGCCGCCAGTACGGACAAAAGCTGAACAGCTCTGAACGCTATGATCTGGCGAAGAACTTACGCAGCCAAACCAAGCACATGCTGTTGCTGAGTGCGACCCCTCACCAGGGCATGCAGGACAAGTTCGTCGCACTGCTAGAGCTGCTGCGCCCTGAGCGCCGTACCGAACTGATGGCACTCAACCTGAAGCCTGAAATTCTGCACGATATGGTGTTCCGCAATCACAAAGCCGACGTAACTGACGCAGAAGGGAACTTCATCTTCCAAGGCAAGATCACTAAGGCTTTGAAGGTACGCAGCAGCCAGAAGTCCGTCGAGTTCGACAGTACCCTTCAAGCCTATCTGCGCAAAGGCTATGACGCAGGCGAATCACTAGGCCGCACAGGTAACGCCATTGGTTTCGTCATGACGGTTTATCGAAAACTCGCTGCTTCCAGCGCAGCCGCCATTCACAGGGCGCTGTGTAATCGCCTTCAGCGCCTACTCGACGATCAAGCAAACGATACTTCTACTGAGGAGCCAAGCGACGAGCGCTACTTGGGTGAATGGGAAGAACAGTTCACCAGCGATGCCCGTGAGTTTTTTGCGGGCGAGGTACAACTGCTGAAAAACCTGATTGCTGAGGCTGCTGAGTTGAAGGCCAATGACCTTAAACTGAAGCTGTTTATTGAAGACATCATCGGCAAAATTCAGGCAGCCAACCCCAACGAGAAAGTGCTAATTTTTACCGAATACCGCACTACTCAAAACTATCTGCGGGATGTCTTAGCAGAGCACTATGGCAGTGATCAGGTCGAGCTAATCAATGGCTCCATGCAGCATGCCGAACGGCGTGAAGCCATCAAGCGCTTTGAAGAACAAGGCCGTTTTTTGATCTCGACTGAAGCAGGCGGGGAAGGCATTAACCTACAGAGCAAGTGCCACATCATGGTCAACTATGACCTACCTTGGAACCCCATGCGCCTCGTACAGCGCATTGGCCGCCTGTATCGCTATGGGCAGAAGAAGAAAGTGGTTGTGTTCAACATCCAGCAAACTGACAGCCTGGATCAGAATATCGTCGACCTGATGTACGAGCGGATCGACAGCGTGGTGACTGACCTGGCCGAGGTTCAGCAGCACGAATTCAATGATGGCCTGAAAGACGAAATCCTCGGTCAGTTGGCAGAGTTGATAGATGTGGAAGAAATCCTGCAACAAGCCACAAAACTCGGCATAGACCGAACCCGTGAGCGTATCGATGAGGCATTAAAACAGGCACGTACAGCTGCCGCCAAACAGCGAGAACTGTTTGTGCACGCCGCCACCAGCGACCCCAACGAGCTACGCGACGAGCTGGAAATCACCGTCGAGCATCTCTACAGCTTCGTCCTAGGAATGTTCGAACAACTGGGTATCGAGCTCGCGGAGCGCAGCCATAAAGAGCGGCTTTTGCGTATTAGATTGTCCGAGCAGGTGATGCGCGACATGGGAATTTCCCCCAAAGCCTCCCTGCGTATGGACGTGACTTTGGATCGCATGCTGGCCGCAAACCGCCCCGACACCCAAATGCTCGACCTCAACTCCAAGCTAATGCAGTACCTGCTGGGTAAAGCCTGCGAGCACGACTTCGGTGGTTTGGCTGCGATGCTCAAAGAGCCAGAATTCGGCGATGGGGCATTACTTGGAGCCATGCTTCGCTGGCAAGGCCCTCAGGGCAAACGTATGCGGCAGGAGTTTGTAGCCATTCAGGTTAACGACGGCAAAGCCAAACTGAACCCTGCAAAAGCCAGCCAATGGCTGGTGACACCTGCCGAGCACAGCACCCTAAGCCCCGATACTGAAGCCTCCAAATTGCTGTTCAAAGTCGCAGAAGATATGGCTAACCAGCGGCTGGCAGATGCCAGTAACCGCTACCTGATACCCGAGAACTTGGAATGGGCAGCGGCAGGTTGGACTCAGCAGCAATAAGGTCTATCCAATTTAGCCCAAGCCCCGCCTGTCTATACTTAGGGAAAGTAGGCGGATTATCTATCAGGTAGAGGACCGATTTTGGCCTTTGGTGACTGAGTGCTTATGGCCGATAGCGGTCACCGAACGTCTACGAAACTAGGGGCTATTCACCTTCTGCTTACACAGAATTTAGTCGTATTGTGTCGACCAGTTGAATCCACAACTCAGAGCGGGCAGTTTTGGCCAGAAACAAATGCCCGATTTACTCAAGCTCCTGAGAGCAGAAGACGCTAGTCCGAAATACGCAATACATGTTGAGCACTAGACTCTTCCTCTTACTCAGACTTCATCACTCCAGGTCGTCGTACCGAAAAGTCGCGCTCCGGTGTCTGTACTACCCTTGCCAATGTAGGAGCGGTCAGATAGGCGTGCGACATGGAAATACACATCAGGGAACTCATCCACTAACGCCTCAAGATTGGTTCGATATGCCACCAATGCTACGACGGCAATACTGGTAGGTTGAAGCGCCTCTACGGCACTCAAAACATCGCGAATTGAACGCCCAGTATTAATGACGCTGTCCACGATAATCACGGTGCGTCCTCCCACTGGCGATATGTTGAGGCTTGTTATATCGCTGTGGAGCACTAACGAACTGTCAGGCAAGGAGGACCAGACTCCTTCAGCAACAAAAAGTCCCGCTCGCATGACAGCCACGATTATGGGCTCACTACCGACTTTGACTCTGACTCCAGTGGAGATACCAGCGACATGACAAATCTCAACATCTTCTAGTATAAGATGCTGCGCGACCGATCCAGCCAACCGTCTGCCTACTTCACGGTGCGCCTCAGCCAGAGCAGGCCCCTTCAATTCGGCCTGCCGAGTAGCGTTAACGAGCAAGCGCATCATTTGTTCATCTGAATGATCAATTAGCACTCCAAACACCTCCCTGAAGAATCATTTTGGCTGCTTCCATAACCGTACATGTGGATAGTCCATCAAAGCGCTGGTCATCGACGAGCAGATGACGGATAGAAGGCACTACGGCCAGTTCACTGCGCAAAGCAGGACTGCCTTTGTGATCAGGTACGAACAAAGCCACATGCGCAGCTACAAGCATTGGTAGATCGACACAGCTGTCGCCAGCGGCAATTACTCTCCATCCTAGCTCTCTTAATGCATTCACAATATCGCCCTTCGATCGGGCAGATATTGCATATTCATCCAGCTCTAGGTGGCAACCGCCTAACACGGGGATACGGGCATGCCCGGCATTCGACAAGATGCGCCGCCAGACTTGAGGAATTCCGGCCGTCAAAACCAAGATGGGAACTCTGTCGGTGAGAATATTCAGGATATACATCCAGCAGGCTCGCAGTTGAATACCGTTAGCGACGCTCTCAAGCTCGTATAGATACGCTTCTTTATGGATAGCAGACCACAGTGCGGATACTGCTGTGAACGCCTCATCCTGATAGCCCAACTGCTCGAAAATACGCCGAATCGAGCGATTAACACCGAACCCTTGTCCGATTAGCCGTCCGGTGTCCTCTGAGCACAGTGTCCGATCGGCATCCACAACGAGGCAGACACCCAAAGAGTGCTCCTCACGCAATGGCATGTGCCTTCTCAATTCTTCATGCAGGACTTGACCTTTCAGAGTTTGCAAGCCAGGCATCATCGCGCGCCCAATGGCGCTATCCTACTGAGAAATTCAGCCATAGCTTGCAGCCTTTGTGGCATACCAAGCTCGACCACTTCCAGCAGTGGAACTCCCATATCTCTGGCAAGCCGGCGCCCCTCATACAGCTCAAACTCAATGTGCGCGGCAACATCAACAACTGACTCCGTGCTGCGCACGCGCCCATCGCTTTTTCGTTGCGCCAGAACAGATTCAGGCTGGGGATGTATGAGTATGAGCCCTTGAAAAAAGGCTTTGTCCTCCGGTGTGAAAATGGGCTCAAGCACGCCAGAAACTCGGTTTCTAAGGGTAAAATGCCCGTCAACAAGCATGCGCCCCGTACACAGCTCTCGTAGCTGCTGCAACTCGCGGATCGATTGCTCGCGGACGGCACGGCGCTGCTCGGACGGCCAACCGTCAAGCTCATGAACTGATGAGGGCGCAATAATTTGTTTAACTATGGATGATCCAGTGACTTGCATGTCGCGGGCCTCCAATTCCACATGATTGCGAAGTAGAGTCGTTTTGCCAGCCCCAGGAACACCGCCAACGCAGATTGCAGCACGGCTGTAAATTATCCTCGCGTGATGGCTCATACGATTCTTACTATCGCGTTGCTAATCTCAGAGTCGAGCCAGTCGATGGCACGTGCCTCCAGTCGAGGGATTCGATCATCTGGCTGGACTCCCGCCGGTACGAGTTCCAGCCCCATCATGGGCGTGCAGGTTGCACACGCAGGTAGGTACTGTGGCCGGTTCATATATGCACGCACATCATCCAGAGTGGTTCCGGGCATGATGGCCAAACCTTCGTCGTCCCGCGAAAGTTTGGCGATACGCGAGCAAACGTACAGCCGGCCGCGCTCTACCGTGGCGCAATGGCGCCGATACCAGCAATTATCAAACATCGCCTGTGCTTGCGTAGCGGAGACTTCGCGCTCATCGACCCAGGGGTCCCAACCTTCCTCGTTCATTCTGGAAATGAGCTCTACATGAGGGGCAACAAGGGATATCCATGTACGGTAACGGTCGAGAAAGACCTCACTAAGGCCATACACACTGATACTCAGGCGGTCGATTTGCTGTAGCGAAGATTTGGTGAGCCCGCGCGGCGTTAACCCATTGCTGACCACTTCCAAGCGCTTTGATATCCCAATGGCGGCAATTCGAGACAGAACACGCTCAAGCAACCGCCCATCGATAGTTGGCTCTCCTCCCAGAATTGCCAGACTCTTAACTCGGACGCCCGCCTTGAATAGGTTATCAAGTGTATGGGTGATCTCGGTGACTGGCTCACCAATGGACGGCTCAGGCTGTTTGGGGACTAAAAACCCACAGTGAGCACAAGCCAAAGTGCAGCTTGACGTAATCGATATTTCCAGCTCTTGAATATGAAATAGCTCTTCCATTAGCTGCATCATTTGTTGTCCGTTTTATCTATAAATGGCTCAAAAGCGACACTGCTGTCAAAGCATAGTGGCACTATGACACATCTGAAAAGTTCTCTGTAGTAGCATCTTACGAATGTCTGCTTTTGGCTGGAAGCCGCCTGACTTGGCCGACTGCTGCCTCAGACCAACTACAAGCTTGGGGTCGATAGCGACCACTCCTAGGGGAAACTACATGTAACACTCGTAGCTCTTGTAACACTTACCTACGAGTACTAATCAAAGCGATGTAACAACCAAAAAAACCTTTAAAATCATATATATAAATTTATCCGTAACACCCGTTACACTTGTAACACCGCTGTCGAGAGACCATCCCCTAGCCCCAATCGGTGGTGCCTTCAGCGATAGGAGCAGAGATACTTCCCGGCGCGTCAAAAGTACCGGGGGCCCCTGGGACCTATTGCTAAGTACGGGGCAGGAAACCCGCACGAAATCGTTAGTGGCTGGGTTCCAGAGTTAGTTGACCATTGTTGACTGGTTGACCCAGTTGACTCAGCTATGTGTTCACGATCAGCAACACAATCCCCGGGGCCTCCTGGCATCCCCCGATCCTTAGTGCAAATGCACTGGTGAACTACAGTTAACCCAGTTCACCAGTTCACTAAGCTGTGAACCCTTTCACTAACGTAATCCCGCGGGTTTCCTGCCCCGTATGCCATAACAAACCTCAGGGTCCCCAGCAGCTTTCTAGCCATTTGCTTTATTAGAATCCAGCCTGCACGCTTCCTTTTATCTTTTGGTAGCCATTCTCCTACCTCCCACAACACATCCCGGTGGTTTAATGGATCAGGTAACGTCTAAACGTGCGTTTCGTACCCCTGCTAGTTTTGAGGCCGAAAAAGCTACTCGGGGAATGCTCAAACCGTTCCTTGAAAGAATCGGCTTTAGCTCAGTAACTGATGTGAGGAGTGGCCATTCACAAATCCTGTCCGCCATAGACTCTGATGGCACTACGTTCACTGCCCGGGTTCGTCTGTGCTGGCGATGGAAGAGTGACCGTAATACGCAATTCTCTGCGGCCCAGCTGCGTGCCAGACTGATCGACGGGGATTGGGATAAAACCATTGCGGAGATTGTTGGCAGAGAGGCACCAAAAGGAATTTCACATTCATTACTGGTGCAGAGTGATGGCACATCCATTGTTTTTGCAGCACTGGTTCCTGTTACTGCCCTAGCTGCAGTCCTAAACGAACAGAGACTAATAAGTGCCAAGCTAATAGCTGAAGGTAGGCTAGGAGGCCTCAAGAAAAACCACACAGAAAATGGCGGTAGTCCAACAATTTGGCTTATGGACAAACGCTCAGATGAGGGTCATAGGGTTGCAGATATCCTTTGGGAATGGCCCGATGTCGAGGACCTCGCTAAACGCCCCTTCATTGCAGACCAAATTAAGTATATCGACGACTCCATGAGTGACCTGCCAGGCTTGGATCTATCTCTTTTAGGCCGTGATGCAGCCCTGCAATTTTCAGCTAATGTCTCCAAATGGGCCCGCGACCCTAAAGTACGTACCGCAGTTATAAAACGAAGCGGTGGTCGTTGCGAGCGGCCTGGGTGCGGAGCAAGTCGACCATACAAAGGCTTTTTGGATGTACATCATATTCTGAGTGTGAAAGTGAGCGACCGCGTTTCCAACTGTGTTGCTCTCTGCCCGAATTGCCATAGAGATGCCCACCTCTCTTCAGATTCCGAAAGCCTGAACAAATCTCTTTTGTTGATAGCTCAGCAGGATCTCAGCGATAACCTGTAAGTACAGCATTCATAAGGATGTATCCCTACCTGTATCCCTAACTACAAAATATCGCTACAAGCCACGGTCTATATAGAACACACGAGTCTCCCTCGGGCACCATATAGCAGTACCTGCAAGTCTCTACCAGGACTCGCAGCACAGGAAAACCGGCCACTGAGCCGGTTTTTTTGTGCCTGACATTTGCCCTCCGCTTCTCATCCCCTCCTCCTCTTTTAGCTCACCCTCACCCCGCACAAATCTTCTAAACGCCGTCTTCCAAAGCGCGGTAATTTAGTCGATCGCACAGCTCAAAGCTGAATCACCACCCTCTGGAGCGTTCCGTGAATAAACGCAACTGGATTGAGTTATCCCAGGATGCCGATACCGGAATTGAATCGATTCGTGCCCATTTTAAAGGGCATGCCTACGATCCGCACTGGCATGACAGTTTTCTGGTGGGGGTCACCGAGCAGGGCGTGCAGCAGTTCAATTGCAGACGCGCTCGCCATCTCAGTACGCCGGGCAAGGTTTTCATGCTGGAGCCAGGTGAGATCCACGACGGGCATGCGCCGACCGAGGAAGGCTTTACTTATTCCATGCTTTACCTCGACCCGCACTGGCTTGAGCGGGAGTTGCACGCTTTGTTCGAGCACGCACCAACCAACAGTCAGCCGGGGTTTGCCGATACGCTGAGTCAGGATCCGGGCCTGGCCACTGCCATTTCACGAGCGTTCCACGCGCTCCATGAAAGCGACTTGCGCATTGTGCGCCAAACCACTATCGATACCTTGCTGGGGGCACTCACTTGCCACCTTGATTGGCGCAAACGGCAGTCCTTTGATCCGCGCCAGCCATTGGTGGCGCAAGTGGCGCGTGACTATCTGCATGCCCATGTCTGCGAGGACATCGGGCTGGATGATCTGGCGCAAGCCTGTGGGGTGGATCGCTTTCGCCTGACGCGCGCTTTCAAGGCCGCTTTTGGGCTGGCGCCTCATGCCTATTTGATTCAGCTGCGCCTGGCCAAGGCGCGGCAGTTGCTGGCGCGGGGCGAGTCGCCGGTGCAGGTGGCCAGCGCCCTCGGGTTCGCCGATCAAAGCCATATGGGGCGCTGGTTCCGTCGCGCTTACCAACTCACGCCAGCGGATTACCGCAAGCGCTGCTCAAACCTTCCAGACTGATTGCTGCTGACTCGCGACCATGGCTTCTTTTTTGATCAAGGAGTTTGAGCCATGGAATCGTTGCTGCCCTTTTTGCTGTTTGCGTTCGTGGCCTCGATAACCCCGGGGCCCACCAATATTCTGGTGTTGAGCCACAGCTCGCGACGTGGACTGGTTGCCACGCTGCCCATCATTTTTGGCGCATGCATGACGGCGACGCTGATTGTGCTTGCCGTCGGGCTCGGGGTGGGCGAAACCCTGCTGCAGTTTCCTCGTGTGCAGCAGGCAATGGCCTGGGCCGGGGTGCTCTGGTTGAGTTGGCTGGCGTGGCAGATTTTTAAAATCGCGCCGCCGTCCCTGGGTCCGACCGCCTCGCAGGACGATGGTCTCAGTGTGTTCGGTGCAGCCACACTGCAATTGGTCAATCCCAAAGTCTGGATGATGGCGGTCGCGGTGGTGAGCGTGTTTACCGGTGACAGCGAAAAGACCGTACGGCTGCTGGTGTTGTCGCTGGCCTTTCTGCTGGTGTCCTTGCCGTGCATGACCGTATGGGCGTTGCTCGGCGTGGGCAGTGCCCGGGCGTTCGGCTCACCCAAGGCCTTCAAACGCTTGAACCATGCTCTGGCTTTTTTGCTGCTGGTGTCCGCCTGGCTGACCGTGTTGGTGTAGGTCGTGTGTGGCCGGGCTCCAACATGTGTTAACCCGGCCAACGGGGCATATCAATACCTGCAGCACCGCCGCGGAGCATTGCCCTCAGGATTGCGGAACGCGCTCGATATAGGCCTTGAAGCAACGACCCTTGACGTTATTGCCGAACTTCTCTGCGGCCGCCAATTTCTTTTCTTCTGTCTCTTCTATCGGGTACGTCTCGGCATCGCGCTCAAACACATCGCGCATCTGCCTGGTTGCATCCGAAGGCTCATAGTATTCATCGTAAACAAACGTAGGGGGCCTGTTTTCCTGGCGACCTAGCATGATGGAAACCGCATCCAGTGCCCAACTCTGGCAATAAGACACTTCGCCGTTACTGAACTGGATCGTGCCCTCCTTCATTGTCCAGGCCCACGCTCCACTCGCTGCGAGCAAACCCGTTGCAACCACTGCGGCTGATGCCATCTTTCGCATCATCTTGCTCCGTCCCTGAAATATCCGGAGGGTACCATCGGTCTGTCATAAATACTGGAAACCCGCCCCGGCCATTTCAAAGCCTTTTTTTTCACCTGCAGAACAGCGATGATCGCCGCCCGGCATCACAGCACAGGAACTTTTCGATGCAATTGCCACTGGAAGCAGTCGCCCTTTACTCACTCAAACTGGCGTATGAGTGCGAAGGTTCAAGCCCTATATTGCGTGACGATCCGGCCATGAGCGACTACCAGCGCGACGTCTTTGCCTTTGAACTGCGCAATGGCGATATCAACGCCATCCAGCTCAAAGTCGGCCGATGTCTGGATCTGGCGCTTGATGCCCTGGGCGGTGCGCAGACGCCCATGGGGCGAGAGTTGCTGAGGCTGTCCGGCGAATTCACGAATGCCCAAACCCTGGAACAGATGCACCCTGCGCTGCTGACGCTCAAGGACTACTTGAAAGACGTGCAGTAATCACTGCCCCTGAAATGTCTCGATGTAGGCCAGCAGGTTCTCGATTTTCTCAGGATCGCTGATCCCCCAGAAAATCATCCGCGTACCGCTCACGACCTTTTTGGGTGCCTCGATATACGCCGCGAGTTTTTCCCGCGTCCACACCACGCCGGAGTTCTTCATGGCGTCGGAGTACTGGTAGTCGGCGCTGGTCCCGGCCAGCCGACCTATCACGCCATTGAGGTGCGGGCCAAAACCGTTCCGGGCGTTTTCCCCGATGCTGTGACAACCACCACAGGTTTTGGTGAACAGTTTGCCGCCCGCTTGTGCATCACCCGCCGCCGCGGCCCCGGTGCTGAACAATCCGGCAGTGAGGAACAGGGCCAAGGGCAGCAAGGCTTGGGGCTTCATGGGTGACTCCGAATCAAGTAAGGGGGTTCAGGCGCAGGCGCCGATTATGCCTGCTTGCCGAGCCTTTCCCCAGCCGCACACCTCAGGGCCCTGGATGCCCGGCACTTAACCCGCAAACCCGCCATCGTTCAAAAACCTGCGCTCCTGCTCGGTGGTCTCGCGTCCCAAAACGTCATTGCGATGGGGAAAGCGCCCAAATCTGCGGATGATATCGGCGTGCTCTTGCGCCCATTCCGAAGCGCTTGGATCAAGCGCGTGATGCAGTTGCAGTGACAGCTCCTGATCTTCACTGCTTTCCGAATGCTCAAACGGCAAATAACAAAACATGCGCAAGGACCCATCAATCTCCTGGTCCATGCCGGCATCGATCATCTGACGTGCGTAGAAGCGTGCCAGCGGGTCGGTGGCAAACATGTGCGCCGTTGCACGAAACGAATTGCGTGGGTACTGATCAAGCAGCAACAGCAACGCCAGCGCACCTTCGGGCTGCTCCATCCAGTGTTCAAGCTCGCGCCTGGCGGCCTGAAAGTGGGCGACGTAGAAAGTCTCGCGAAAAACGGTGTCGAACGCTTCATCCTTGGCGAACCAATGCTTGGGCCCCGCCTGTTTCCAGAACTCAATGACCGCTTGGGGCGTTGCTTGCTGATCGCTGCTGCTCGTTGCCACGGCTTCTTCCTCACGTAGTGGACCAAGCCTCAACTGTAGGCCTGCTCCGCCAGCAGCACCACTGCAATCAAGACCATCACCGCGCCGGACAACCGGCTGACGTTTTTCGCAGCCCCAGGCCGGGTCCGCAACACGGCCTGGGCGCTGAACCCGACCATGAGATACACCACGGCACAACTGACCGCATGCAGTGCACCCAGGGCAATGATCTGCGTGGGTATCGACCAGGTTGAAAGCGGGTCAGTGAATTGCGGCAACAGGGCAAGAAACAACAGCAGCACCTTGGGGTTCAGGCCGCTCACACACAACCCCTTCCACGCCCAGCGCGACCACGAATCAGACACCTGCCCCTCCCCGGACTGAGGCGTCGCAGGGTCCCTGAGCATGCACACACCCAGCCAGAGCAAATACACGGCCCCGGCAACCGTCAGGGCGGTGAGGACCATCGGGTTGCGCGCCACCAGCCCGCCCACACCCGCCGCCACAATCACCGTGGCCAGCAAGTGTCCGGACAACATGCCAGCCACCGCAGGCGTCACCAGCCGCCCGCGCATGCCCGCAGAAATCGCGTAAGCCCAATCTGCGCCGGGAGTGATGATGAACAAAAAAGACACCGCCCAAAAAGCGGCCAAGACGCTGAGAGTCAAAGGACTTTCCTTTCTTCGCTGGAATCACGTTGGTTATTAAGGCGCCGCAGCTCCCTGCCTCTGCCACCGTTAAAAGCGCCAGCGAGCAAAAGAAGAATAAGGAAATGCTGGTAGGATTATCTTTCGTTTATCCCAACCAGCCGCCATGACAAGGGAAGGTTCTTCCACATGGATCGAATTGACAGAAAGATTCTTGCGCAGCTGCAAGCCGATGGCCGACTTTCGGTTACGGAACTGGCAGAACGGGTGGGTCTTAGCCTCTCGCCCTGTCATCGCCGGGTGCGGGCACTGGAAGACTCAGGCGTGATCCTGGGCTATCGGGCCCTGTTGGCGCCCAGCGAGTTAGGGCTGAATTTTTCCGCGATGGTGTTCGTGACCCTGCGTGAAGTGACCCGCCAGGCGATTACTGACTTTGAAACTGCCGTGATCGAAACCTCACAAATCGTCGATGCTCAACGCTTGTTCGGCGATCCGGACTATCTGCTGCATGTGGTCGCAGCCGACCTGCCGGCCTTCCAGCAGCTATATGATGAGCGTCTGACCTCGCTGCCCAACGTTCAGCGCCTCACCTCCACGCTGGTGATGAAGCGGGTCATTCAAGACCGCATGCTGCCGTTGTAACAACGGCAACCCACAGCGTGCAGGAGGGCAATTCAGGCCAAACAGCCACACTTACACCAACGGCTTCAACCCGGCGGCGAGGGCATCCAGCAACGCGCTGACCTTGGGCAAGCCCTGACGGCTTTTTGGCCACACCAGATTGATTGCCAACCCTTCGCTTGCCAGGTGTGGCAGCACTTCGACCAAAGAGCCATCGGCCAAGTGCTGCTTGATCAGCCAAGTGGGCAACTGGGCAATGCCGCACCCCGCCAGCACCGTCATCACCTGCCCTTCACCATCCCCCACAATGTACTTGGCAGCCATCACCCGACGCTCGGTCTCACCCGGTCGACTGCCGGAAAAACACCACGGGCTGACCGTGCCGTCGGCCCGACCGTAGGCGACGCACTGATGATGCTCCAGATCGCGATCAGTCTGGGGCGTCCCGCAGCTTTCCAGATAGGCTGGCGCGGCGCAGAACACATGCCGCTCACGGCCCAGAAACCGATGCTCCAACCCAACAGGCCAGATATCCGGCCCACCCACCCGCACGACGATGTCCACTCCCTCTTCGATCGGATCGATAAAACGGTCCGAAAACGAAATGTGCGGCAGCAGCAGGGCATGCTTCTGAACAAACTGCAAAATCACCGGCAACGCCTGCAAACGTCCAAAGGCCGCAGGCAAGTCGATGCGGATCCGGCCTTGGGGCTCGGCATTGTCAGGCTGCATGGCGAGCTCGGCCTCTTCCAGCTCGGCCAACACCCCAGTACAGGTTCGATAGAAGGCCGTTCCGGCATCGGTCAATGCCAGGCGTCGGGTGGAGCGCTCAAACAAGCGGACCCCAAGCCTGTTTTCTAGCCGGGCAATGGCCTTGCTGATCGCCGAAGCGGTCAGGTTCAAGCGCTCGGAAGCCGCCCGGAAACTGCCTGAGTCCGCGACGCAGACAAACACATCGATACCCTTCAAGCGCTCGGAAGAAAACATGCACGCCCCGCCATTGGTGAATTCAGTTCATCTGATTCGATAAAATGTATCGTAAATACGCTTTCATTTCCCCAGTAAGCTTTCGCACCTAGTCCTTACTCAAGCATCAGGCGTATTTATGACCTCGCACAAACCCACCGTTTTAATCACCGGCGCCACCGGCCAGATCGGCGGCGATACCCTGCGCAACCTGATGGCTGACGACACCATCACGCTGGTCGCAGCTGTACGCTCCCCGGCCAAGGCTCAGCCCTTTGAAGCCCAGGGCATTCGCACCGTCATCCTGGACTTCGATAAAGAAGAGACCCTGGCCCCGGCGCTGGAAGGTATCGATCGCGCTCTACTTGTCACCGGCTACACCGTGGACATGCTGCGCCAGAGCAAAGCGTTTCTCGATCAGGCGAAAAAATCCGGCGTACAGCACATAGTGCATCTGGGCGCCTGCGGACGTGACGACACCACCATCGGCCATTGGGCCTGGCACCAGTTTGTGGAGCGCTACATTGAGTGGTCGGGCTTCTCGTTCACCCACTTGCGCCCTGAGTGCTTTATGCAAAACCTGCTCAGCTACGATGGCACCCAGGCCGTAAAATCCGGGGTCATCGAGCAATACACCGGTGATACACCGTTCAGTTGGGTAGACGGCGAAGACGTTGCCCGAGTAGCGGCACAAGCACTGCTTAACCCGAGCAAACATGCGGGCCAGACCTACCGACTGGGCTACGACGTGCAATCTTATGGCGACATCGCAGCCATCATGACCCGCCTGCTGGGCCAACCCTTCAGCTACAACGCCCAGTCACCGCAGGTATTTTTGGACAACATGCGCGCAGCCGGAGCAGAAATGGCTTACATGAGCTGTGTAAAGGACAACTTCACACGCATGGCTGCAGGGCAGATTCCCGGGGTTGATGAGACCTTCGACAACTTCTTCGAAATAACAGGCCGCCAGCCGGTCCGCTGGGAAGATTTTGTGCAGAAGCACCGCAAGGTTTTTGAGTATTGATACCCGAACGCCTCCACCGCTGCCGCTGACGAATAGAACGAGGCTGCGTTCGGGATGGTGCGCCACTGCGACGAAGCGGCCGCAGAACCGGTACACGCGACCGTGGAAGCTTACGCAAGCTCTCCCGTTCTTGAGGCTCGCTCCCACGGTAGTGAGGTCACGCCAGCTGTTGACGCATCGCCAGCTCGACACCGCGTATTTCGGCCAACCCTTTGAGGCGACCGATCAGGGAGTAGCCCGGATTACTCTTGCGGTGCTGGTCGTCCAGCAACTGATGGCCGTGGTCAGGACGCAATGGCAAGCGCGGCCCGCCTTCGCGTTCACGTCGCAGGTCCTCTGCAACCAGCGCACCAATCACTCCGACCATGTCTACGTCACCCCCCAGGTGGTGCGCTTCGTGGAAGCTGCGCGGATCCGCCTCGCGACGGGTCGAGCGCAAGTGAGTGAAGTAAATGAAGGGCGCAAATTGCTTGGCCATTGCCACCAGGTCATTGTCTTCACGCACACCGTAGGAGCCCGTGCAGAAGGTCAGGCCGTTGGCCGGGCTTGGCGCGGCATCCAGCAACCATTGCGCGTCAGCGGCGGTAGACAGAATACGCGGCAGTCCCAGCAATGCCCGCGGAGGGTCGTCCGGATGGATTGCCATGCGCACACCCGACTCTTCAGCGACCGGGATCACTTCACGTAAAAAGTGCCCCAGATGCTCACGCAACTTCGCTTCGTCGATGTCGGCGTAGGTGCGCAGCAGGGCACGAAAATCTTCAAGGGTGTAATGCTCTTCGGCACCCGGCAGACCGGCAATCAACGTGTTGACCAGCTTCTCGCTCTGGGCCGGTGTCAGGTTGTCGAAGTAGGCCTTGGCTTGCAGGGTATCTTCGGCGCTGTACTCGGCCTGTGCGCCAGGACGCTGAAGGATAAACAGGTCGAAGGCTGCAAATGCGGTCTGGTCAAACCGCAGTGCCCAGCCGCCATCTTCCATCTCCCAGGCCAAGTCTGTACGGGTCCAGTCCAGGACCGGCATGAAGTTGTAGCAAACGATATCAATGCCACAGCTCGCCAGGTTGCGCACACTTTGCTGGTAGTTGGCGATGTACTCGTCACGGCGCCCGCAACCGCGCTTGATGTCTTCATGAACCGGGATGCTTTCTACCACCGACCAGGTCAAACCGGCCGCCTCAATCATCTGCTTGCGTGCCGCAATCGCGTCCACCGGCCACACCTGGCCATTGGGGATTTCGTGCAACGCGGTGACAATCCCGGTCGCCCCGGTCTGGCGCACATCAGCCAGTGAAATCGGGTCTTTGGGGCCAAACCAACGCCAAGTCTGTTCCATGTCTATCTCCCTTTTTGTTAGTTGTGTGCTGCAAAAGTTTTTAGATGAACGCCCATGCCAGTGTGTTCCAGAGCGCTATAAGCACGCTGAACCGCATCGCGAAAGGCGGGTTGTGCTGACAACACGATCGGGAATACCTGATCCAGTTCGAGAAAGGCGTCGACCCGCTGCGCCCCCTCAAAACGACCGGCAATATCGGCGAAAGTGGCGCTCAGCGGATCGTCGACCCCATGGGGTTCAGCACCCGGCAAGGGCTGCGTGCAGTAGTGAATCCAGGCCGCGATGCCCAACGCGACACAGTCAATACTGCGTCCCGCGTCGAGCAGTTGTTGCGCACCCTGCAACCAGCGCTGCGGCAATTTTTGTGAACCGTCCATGGCGATCTGTCGCAGGCGATGCTGCAAGCTGTCGTTGGCAAAACGCGCGCACAGGTCGCGTGCATAGCCCGCCACATCAATCTGAGGCGGCATATCCAGTGTTGGCGCAGCCTCCCGGGCCATGTAATGGCGGATGCAACGCGCCAGATCCGGGTCGCTGATCGCGTCGAACACCGTTTCATGCCCCGCGAGCAAGCCGATGTACGCCAGCAGTGAATGACTGCCGTTAAGCATGCGCAGCTTCATGGTTTCGAACGGACGCACGTCCGCCACCATCTGCACACCCTCCACTTCCCAGTCGGGGCGCCCGAGCGGGAAATGGTCCTCGATCACCCACTGACTGAAGCTTTCGCACACCACTGCCGCACGGTCATGACAGTCGAGTTGCTCCTCCAGCCGGGTGAACGCCTGCGCATCCATCGCCGGGACGATGCGGTCGACCATGCACCCTGGAAACGCCACCTGCTGCTCAACCCACTGCGCCAGCTCAGGGTCTCGCGCTGCGGCCAGGCCACTCACTGCCTGACGGGTGCGCTGGCCGTTGTCGGGCATGTTGTCGCAGCACAACACGGTAAACGCCGGAATGCCCGCCTCATACCGGCGGCGCAAGGCCTCCAGCACAATGCCGGGTGCTGTACGCGGCGCCTGAGGGTTTGCCAGATCATGGACAATCGCCGGGTCTTGCAGGCGCAACTGCCCCGTGGTCGGGCTAAGGTAATAGCCTTTTTCAGTCACCGTCAGGGTCACGATCCGGGTGCGCGGGTCGGCCATGCGCTGCAACAGCAGTTGCAGCTCATCACCGCCATCACCTGCGTACAGCGCCTCACACAACACGGTGATGTCGCGCAACGTTACCTGTTCACGGTCACGGTACTCGGCCACCGAATAGCGGCATTGCTGCTCGCGCAGTTGCTCGACCAGCGCGCGATTGGAACGCAGGTTGGCGCTGTACACTCCCCACGGGCTTTCACCGTGGCGATTGAGATGGCGCTGCAAATAAACCGCCTGATGAGCGCGATGAAACGCTCCCAGGCCCAAATGCACGATTCCGATTTCGGCTGCAGTTGCCACCGCGGGGACACGCTGAACGACGGGCATCAACCTTCTCCTCAGGAATGGCTCAGGGCCGAACGTGGCTGGGCGCTGTCGGATTCATCGACCACTGGCAACGGTTTGACATAGCGTGCGACACACACCGCACCGATGATGGTCAGCAACCCCGCCAACAGGAACGCGCTGGTGAACGAGCCGGTAAACTGCACCAGAAAGCCGGTCAGGGTCGGGCCGATGATGCCCGAGGTATTGGCCAGAAAGTGCATGAAGCCACTCACACCACCCACCCGTGCGGCCGGTACCGTGTCCTGGATAATTGCCCAATAGATGGCGCCGGTGAGGTATAGAAAGAACACCGCCAGAGCCACCAGCGCCACTGCCGGATACAGGGTTTTGACGACCCCGGCAAAACCGATGCAAAGCGCGCATGCCAACAGGCAGGTGACCAGTACCACTTTGCGCGAAAACATCATCCGCCCGGTCTTCTTGAACACGAAGTCGGAAATGAAGCCGCCCAGTGCCAGGCCCAGGAAGCCCAGCAACCATGGAATAACCGTGGCGATACTCATCTCTTTAACGTTCAGGCCATGGGCCATTGTCAGGTAGCTAGGGAACCAGGTCAGAAAGAAGAACAGCGTGTAGTTGTACGAAAAGAACGCCAGCGAGGTGAATAACACGGTCGGCTGCTTGAGGTAGTAGCGCAGCGGATGAACCGGTTGCGAGGCCAGCTGGCTATTGCCTTCGCCTTGCGCAATCTCTTCGGCAATCTTGCCTTCAGGCTTGTCCTTGACGAACTTGTACCAGACGGCAGCCCACACCAGGCCCACCAACATGATGATGATGAACGACACTTTCCAGCCGTAGCTGATGGCGATAAAGCCCACTACCGGTCCGGAAATTGCGCCACCCAAGGGGGTACCCGACATGGAGGTACCAATTGCCCGCGCTCGCTGCTTGGGCGTGTACCAGTTGTTGACCATCTTGCTGGTGGTCACGCTCAACGGGCCTTCACCCATGCCGAACAGAATGCGGATAAACACCAGCGACATGAAGCCGACGGTCAATACCGTCAGACCACTGAACAGCGACCACAGCACCATGGCCAGCAGCAGCGTGGTTTTTGCGCCGTAGCGGTCAGCTGCCCAGCCGCCGATAAAGTTGAATGCGGCATAGCCGACAAAAAAACTACTGAAGATCATGCCCATTTCACCCGTGGTCAGACCGTAGTCTTTCTGGATGAAGGGGGCGGCTACGGACAATGCCGAGCGATCCAGGTAGTTAATAACGCCTGCCAGGAACAGCATGATGATGACTAACGTACGACCTTGACCAAACATTGGAACCTCCCGCTTGTTGTTTTATTCGGTGAGGGTGCCCGGCATGGGGCACGTGTAACTTTTTGCGGTGCGCAAAACTCGTAGCAGCTGACGCAAGCTGCGTCCGGCAGCGAAGCTGTCGCAAGGTCAGGTTCACTGGTTTGTCAGGCAAACCAAGGACTCTGGATTTACGATTGCTGCGCAACCGAACGTAGCCTGCGGCAACGGCTACGAAATATCCTTGGCGCTCAGTTGCACCAACACCTTGCGGGTCTGCTCGGGGTGGTTTTCGATCAGCGCAATGGCTTGCGGCATCTCATCAAACTGGACGCGGTGGCTGATCATTTCCTGAACCTGCAACTTGCCGCTGGCGATCAGTTCAATCACCCGGGCGAACTTGCGGTTGTTAAGACGGGACCCTACCAGCGTCAGTTCTTTCTTGATCATTTCCAGCTGAATCAAGTCGGTTGGCGTGGTGCTGAAACCCAGCAGGCCGATACGCCCCGCCGGTGAGGCGATGCGTACCATTTGCGGCATCAGTGCCGGTATGCAGGCAGCATCGACAATCAGCGGCACGCCTTCACCGTGGGTCAGTTCACGCATCGTGGCCTCGACGTCCACGTCCTTGCCATTGAGGGTGCGACTGGCACCCAACGCGCGGGCAGTATCCAGGCGTTCGTCAATTACATCGGTCACGGTAATGTCGGTCAGGCCCAGCGCCCGAGCCATTTGCACCAGGGTCAGGCCGATCACGCCAGCGCCGTAGATCAACAGGCTGTCGCCAGGGTGGGGCTGCATGCGGTCCAGTACGTTGAGGGCGATGGAGTACGGTTCCACCAGCGCGGCATGGCTGAGCGACATGGCGTCAGGCAGACGATGGACATTGCTCGCCGGCACACAGACCTGCTCACTGAAACCGCCGTCGCGGTGTACGCCAATCACTTGCAGCCCGGTGCAGACGTTGGGGCGGTTGATCCGGCAGGGGTAGCAGGTGCCACAGCTGATCACCGGGTCGACACACACGCGGTCGCCGACCGTGATCTGCTCCACGTCCGCGCCCACTTCGCTCACAACGCCGGAGAATTCATGGCCGGTTACCCGAGGAAAGCGCACGAAGGCGTTCTGCCCGTGAATGATGTGCAGGTCCGAGCCACAGATACCCGCATAGGCCACCTCAACCCGGACCTCGTTGCGCGCCAGTTGCGGGACATCGACCTGGGCCAGGCCGAATTCAAAGGGAGCTCTTACTTGAAACGCTTTCATCGGGTAACTCCTGCCAGGACATGACGCCCGGTTTTTTATAGTTATTCACAGTCGTACAAAAAAGCTTTTAAGCGGTGTCTACCAGTGCCAGAGCGTGCCGTCTTCAAGGCGATTAACCGGCAGGCTGGCGCGTTTGTAGGGGTACTTGGCAGCCAGTTCTTCGTTGATATCCACGCCATGCCCCGGGGTTTCTCCGGGCGTGAAATGACCGTCTTCAAAGCGGTAGGCGTGAGGGAATACTTCGTCAGTCAGCGGGTCGTGGGGCATGTGCTCCTGGATCCCGAAATTGGGCACCCAAGTATCGAAATGCAGCGCCGCACCCATGGTGACCGGCGACAGATCGGTGGCGCCATGAAAGCCGGTACGCACTTGGTAGAGCGCTGCAAAATCGGCGATACGCCGCACATGCGTGATGCCGCCCGCATGAACCAGAGTGGCGCGGATATAGTCGATCAACTGCTCTTGAATCAGCTCGCGGCAATCATGAATCGAGTTGAACACCTCGCCTACTGCCAGCGGGGTGGTGGTGTGCTGGCGGATCAGGCGAAAGGCTTCCTGGTTCTCGGCCGGGGTGCAGTCTTCCAGCCAGAACAGATTGAACGGCTCCACGGCTTTACCCAGACGCCCGGCTTCAATCGGCGTGAGGCGGTGGTGAACGTCATGCAGGATATGCAAGTCATCGCCAAAGCGTTCGCGCACGGCGGCGAACAGCTTGGGGGCATGGTTGAGGTACTTGGCGGTGTCCCATACATGTTCGGCGGGCAGGTCGCTGTCGGCCGGTTCGTAACGTTCACCGCTGCGCTTGGCCACACCATAGGTAGTGGCAATGCCCGGAATCCCGCACTGCACGCGCACCGCCTTGTAACCCAGTTCCACGTGGCGGGCGACTTCGGCCAGGCACCCTTCGATGTCCTTGCCGGTGGCATGCCCGTACACCATGACCCGCTCGCGGCTCTTGCCGCCAAGCAACTGGTACAGGGGCATATTGGCGGCCTTGGCCTTGATATCCCACAGAGCCACGTCGACAGCGGCAATCGCGGTCATGGTGACCGGGCCACGGCGCCAGTAGGCACCGCGATACAGGTATTGCCAGATATCTTCGATGCGTTGGGCATCCCGCCCGATCAACGCGGGCAGCACGTGTTCTTCGAGGTAGGCAACGACCGCCATTTCGCGACCATTCAAGGTGGCATCGCCGATGCCGTAGACACCGGAGTCAGTGACAATTTTCAGGGTGATCATGTTGCGACCCGGGCAGGTAACAATCACGCGTGCTTCAACAATTTTCATGGGTTCAGGCCTCGGCGACAGAAGAGAATTCAGGCATGTTCAGGCTTGGCATGGCGACTCCGGGGATCAGCGCGCCGGGGTGCTGCACCACCTCCGCCGCCAGCTGGTGCCCCCAGCGCGCGGCCAGTTGTGGCGTACCGCCTTGCAAGCGGCAGGCAAGGTAAGCCGCACTGAATGAGTCGCCTGCCGCCGTGGTATCAACGATTCGCTGCACCTTTTCGGCGGGCACCTCGAAACGGCCGGCGGCGCACTGGATCAAGCACGCATCCGGACCACGCTTGAGTGCCACTTCGCCCACCCCAAACTGGGCATAAGCGCGAAACAAGGCCTCGTGATCGGCATAACCGAACAACGCGGCGTCATCTTCCCAGGTGATCAGGGCCAGGTCGGTCAGGCGCAGCATGTCGCTGTATGCCTGGCGCGCTGAAGGCGCATCGGGCCACAAGTGGGGTCGGTAGTTGTTGTCGAAGACAATGCGCGTGCCGCCCTCGCGGGCCAGGCTCAAAGCCTGCATCAGGCGTTCACGGCCTTCGGTGGTGAGGATCGCCAGGCTGATACCGCTCAGGTACACATAGTCGTAGTCGGCCAAGGCGCGCAGAACGGCGCTTGCTTCAGGCCCGTCGAAAACCCGCCGTGCGGCAGCTTCGCCACGCCAGTAAGAGAAGCGGCGTTCGCCCTGGTCATCGGTCTGGATGAAATACAGACCGGGCAGCGCGTCCTTGATCACCCGCACATGCTGATCGCCGACACCTTCATCGCGCCACAACTGACGCATGGCCGTGCTGAAAGCGTCCGCGCCAATGGCGGTTACATAGTCGGCAACAATTCCGTTGCCGGCGCCCAGGCGGGACAAGTACACCGCTGCATTGAGCGTATCGCCACCGAAGGTCTGGCTGAACACGGCACCCGGCTGGCCGCGCATCTCGATCATGCACTCGCCCACCAGTGCCACCCGCAGGGGCTGGGTCAAATTGGCCTGTGGGCAATGCCCGAGGGTTACCGTCATCTCTGCGCGCCTTGTTTTTATGGGTCGCTTTGCGTCGACACAGGCACCTGAGAGTGACAGTGCATCGAGCTGATTATTATTTTTGGAACGGCGTTTCATTTTTTCGCTTGAGGCCGAGTTTAATCAAAATCCGAACACCGTCAAGAAAAATGAAACAGCGTTTCGATTCTCTACGGTATATCCTTGTTTTTTTAAATTGCGTTGGAGCCTTCATGGACAACAGCACCACCCAGAACAACGAACTCGTCTCTGCCGTCGGCCGGACCATGGCTGTGCTTGAAGCCCTGGCCGAACACCCGGAAGAGAGTGGCGTTTCCGAAATTGCACAGAAGCTGGACATGTCAAAGAGCACGGTCTATCGCTTTTTGCAGTCACTCAAGGCGCGTGGTTATGTGGTTCAGGATGCGGAAGACCGCTACCGCCTGAGCGTGCGGCTGTTCGAGCTGGGGGCCCAGGCCCTGCCCCATCTGGATATCGTGCGCGAAGCCGAACCTGGCATGCGCCGCATCAACGAACTGACTGGCGAGACCGTGCACCTGGGCATCCTCGACGAAGGCAGCATCGTCTACGTGCACAAGATCGACTCCAAATACAACTTGCGCATGTACTCGCGCATCGGGCGCCGGGCGCCGTTGTACTGCACCGGCATCGGCAAGGTACTGCTGGCCTGGCTGGAAGAAGACGAACTGCTTGCGCTCCTGCGTGAAGAAAGCTTCGAGCGGCGCACCGCCAACACCCTCACCAGCATCGACGCCTACCTGCAGGAACTGGCGCTGGTTCGCGAGCAGGGTTATGGCGAAGACCATGAAGAATTCGAAGACAACATGCGTTGTCTCGCAGCCCCCATCCGCGACCGTTTCGGCCATGTGATTGGCGGCATGAGCGTGTCGTTCCCGTGCTTTCGCTTTCGCGAAGAACTGAAACAGGACTATGTGAAACAGCTGATGGTGGCTTCGCAGCAGGTTTCAAGTCAGTTGGGCTGGCATCCGTAAGGGTGAAGCAAGGGGCTGCTGCGCTGCGCAGGAAAGTGCAGCACTTGCCTCTAACGCGAATAAAACCCAACTGCAACAAGCTCCTTGAATGCGATAAACTGCACGCCGTTTAAAAGTCGGCAAGGACTCTACCCGGCCTGCCTCTCGCACAAGGATCGTCATGTTAAAACCCTCATTCTCCCTCGTCCTTGCCGCCCTCCTGGTGGCCGGCTGCCAATCCAGCACCCGCGCGCCGGACAAACCGTCCAGGCTCACCCCTGCCCAGGAAAAGGAGCAGGCCCTGCAACGCGGGGTTTATGAAAAGCTGATCAGCAAGGTGCTTGCCCGAGAGGCTGATCTGGCTAACGCCCAGGGCCGCAATGGCAGCTTCAACCTGGTAATGACCGTTGATGACAAGAACCGCATCATTGGTTGCGACACTCAACCCAACACGAAGCTGGATAACCGGATCTACCCCTACAACCGCACACTGGCGACCGATCTGGTGTCAATCTGCTGGACGGCGGTGTTCCCCGAACTGCCTTCGTCACTGATCAACTCGAGGACCAGGACGGCTAAAGTCGTCGCTCCGGTCGCGGTTTATCCCCTCACCGGGCTCAGTGCCGAAGACCGCGAACAACGCGCGGCAGCGTTGCTGGACAAGGCGCAAAACGATTTTCTGTTCAAGCACTTGCTTGCCCCGCTGCCCATCGACAGCATCGGTGTCGCCACGCTCATGATGATGAGCGACAGCACAGGCAAGGTGCTGGAATGTGCGGCCAGTCTGGATCCCCATGCCCTGCGTCCCGCTGAGTTCAAGCAGGACGATACCTTACTTGCCAGCCTGGTCCAGCGCTGCAAGCAAATGAACCTGAGCACCATGCCGGGCTTTGAACCCAACGCCAGAGGGATAGGCAGCGCATTCCATAGAATCGAGTACTCGCCCTGGAAAGCCGGACTCAAGACCCCTGCGACGTCAGATTCCGAGTGATGCCATCGCGAGCAAGCCCGCTCCCAAAAGGGGCCGTGTGAAGCGCTGTGTTCTCACAGGCTTCTCACACTCACAAACCCGGAGTTCAGCCCGAACACCTCAACCCCCTGGGCAGTGGATTGGCCAATCGTGACCTCGCGCCGCACCACTGGCGCGTCCAGGTTTTCACGGTGCTCTACGAACATGGCATCACCGGCCTGTTCCACGGCTGCGTGGGGGATGATGAAACTGTTCTCGTTGCGGTATGTCACGATGGTCATGTGCACACTCATGCCCAACCGGACATTTTTGAAGTCGCCATCCTCGGGGGCATTTACGGTGATGGTGACCGGGAATCTGGCAGCACTACCAGCGTTGTCATCCTGAACGGCCAACTGACTGATGGCGCTGACGTAACCACTGAGTTGCCGCCCCGAAAAGCCATCGCCGGCTATAGCTACGTCCTGGTTCAGGACAAATTTGTTCACGTCCGACTCCGCCACTTGGGTAACAACCTTGAGACCTTTCATGTTGCCCAGCTTGATGAGTTGCTGACCTGTAGCCAAAAGAACGCCCCGGTGCAGCCCCCCCGCTTCGCCCGCTGTCGACTGCGGCGCCCCAAGGGACAACACAACACCCGAAAACGGAGCATGGAGCGTCTTGTGCTCCAGCAAGGCGCTTAGCTGTTGATGGGCGATGGATGCATTCTGGTACTCCATATCGGCAATGGTTCTGGCCTCACCCTTGCCGGCTGCCTGCACATGCTTGAGCTCGCTTTTGGCAGCCGTCAGCTCAAGCGACTGCAGGTTATGTTGCTGCTTCAAGGCATCGCGCTCGTTACGCGGAACAATACCTTTTTGATACAGCTCCTCGACCTGAGAAAGCTCAAGTTCAAGACTGCCCGCATACAGTTCGGCCACTCTGAGCGCTTGCCTGGCTCGCATCATCTGCTGCCCCGTCGCCCATGCCTCGTAGACTTCAATGGCCTGCTGCATTTTCAGTTTGTTGGCCAGAGCATCCCTGACCTTGATTTCTAGCAGCGCCGTATCGAGCGACAGTAATGCCTGCCCCTGTTCGACCTGCATACCGGGCCGCAACTCATTGGCCAAGGCAAAACCTTCAAAAGGAGCAGTGATGATGGTTGTCTCAACCGGTTCGATTTTGCCGACCAGGCCGATTTCATGCTCCAGCTTCTGACTACTGACCGCCACCCAGGTAACGGGGCCGTCCGGGGTCGCCGGCAGGAGCAAAACCAGGGCCAAGGTCAGCAGCAGGCCCAAAGCTGCAAAATACTTCCAGCGCCCCGCCAGGGCATTGGACCGATCAAAAACTCTCAAGTGATATCTCCCAGCTCTCCAGCATCACGCCCAGCAGCACATTCAGCTGGGCTCTGGCATCCAGATATGAAATCTTCGCGCTCAAATTGGCATCTTCAGCCGCACGTAAGTCGGCTTCAAAACTGATGATTTGAAAGTTGCTGGATCGGCCAGCATTCAACTTGTCGTTCTCGATGGACAGCTTGCGCCTGGACAGGTCCATGACCCGCTGGGAAATTTCAAGCTGACGCCAAAGAGTGTTCAGGCCCCGAACGGAATCGGTGATCTGACGCTTCAAATCGATAAGCGCCTCCTCCTGATACAACTGCTGCTGCTCAACCAGAGTCTGGGCATTGACCTTGGCCTGGCGGATGCTGATATCTCCAATAGGAATCTCCAGCTTCAGACCTGTGTAACTGTCCCACGTCCGATTGGAGCCATTGATGCTGTGATTGTCCCGTTGCTGATTGACGCCTGCCACCAACGACACATCCCAACGCCCCCGGTCTTGCGCGACCAACAGGTTGATCGATGCCTGTTCGCTCTGTAACAGCGTCGCCAGGTATTGCGGCTGCCTGGCCTGCGCCACTTTCAGCGCAGTCGCCTGATCAATATCAAGCCGAGTCACTTGCAGGGTGTCACTGGCACGCACAGGCGTCTCCAGATCGAGTGCCAACAGCTTGAGCATCACTAATCGACTCGCCGCCAACTGATTTTTCGCCTCTTCTACCGCCAACTCCTGTGTCGCGATATCCGCCTCTATCTGGACAACGTCAAACTCCGCTACTCGACCCGCACCAATCAGCTGTTTGTTGATATTGAGCAGCGAGACGGCCCGACCAAGCGCCGCCATAGCAAGCGTTACCTGAGTCTGGGATTTCATCAGCGTACGGTAGGCCGCGATGATGTCGTACACGGTTTTGGATACGCTCGCCTTCACATTCAACTGGTTGACTTGCTCGGTCAATTTGGCCAGGCGCAAGGGTGCCGTCGTGACTTCTTTACCTGTCCCCCTGAGCAACGGTTGAGTCAACGTCAGCCCCAGGCCATCACTGCTCATGTCACCCGAATTTTTCGTGGCATTGAGCTGCTGGTTCCAGCTCAGATCAATGTTGGTCCCATACTCACCCAGCAGGCTCACCTTGGGCGTAATGCCAGTAGAGCGACTGCTGTCGACGCTGCCCCTGGATAGCCGGTGAGTACCACTGAGCTTGAGTTTTGGGTTGAACAGGTCATCTGCCACGAGCAAATCGAACTTCTCCCGCAAACGCTGGAGCTTGAGGCTGCGGATGCTGTAGTTGCGGCGTAAGCCCAACGAAACAGCTTCAGCCAGGGACAGATCGATGGAGTGCTGACTCAACAAGTCACTGGGCAACTCGCTCTGGTGCGGCACGCCGGCGTCGACTCGAGCAGGGGCGGCTGCCAGCTGTTTCGACAGGATCAAAACACAGCACGCAGCGCTTGTAACAACCGCTAATTTAATCATCACGGAGCGCCTCTACAGGCGTAAGGCGCGAAGCCGCAATTGCAGGTTTCAACCCAAAGAAAACGCCGACCAGTAACGTGCTTAAAACGCCCAACGGGATGGACAGCATCGCCAACTCAAATGCCCACCCCGATATCACGGCATACAGCCAGGCCAGCGCTATACCCACGCCCGCACCCAACACAGCACCCAGCGTACTGAACGCGAGCGCTTCGATTAGAAACAGATTGCGTATGTCCTGGCGGCGAGCGCCAATAGCCATCCGCAAACCGATTTCAACACGTCGCTCGGAAACGTTCATATACATAACATTCATAACCGCCACACCGCCGCCCACCAGAGCAATAGCACCGAGTGCTATCAACAGATAATGGAACGTTCTATTTTGGCGGTTCATACCCTCGATTATCTGTTGTGGAACCATTATTTGAACTGAACGAAATTCAAAAGTACGGGCCAACTGATCATGTAACCGCAGGGCAGCGATTTCAATATTGAGCGGGGGAGGAACACGGACAATCAGATCACGCAGCGCGGTCTGGCTTTCTACTCGGGAAATAGCATGCAACGGTATAAAGACCGAATCATCGACAACAACAGGACTGACCATCGAGTTCGTCTTCGATTTCAAAATACCCACAACCTTAAACAAGTAGTTATTGATATTAAGCCAATCACCTACTTGGATTCTAGAACCTCCTTCACTCAATGAGACGGCTACTTGATGACCGAGAACAACAACGTTTTCTTCAAAATCAAACTCATGCAGGAATCGCCCCTTAAGTAACGACAGCGCGATCACATTAAATAAAGAAGACTCGGTCCCGACAAGGCGGGCATTGACTGAACGATTATTAAACACCAGACTGATGGAGGCGAATACTGTCGGTGTTATCTGCAGCCCAGGGAGATCCAACCCCTCGATTTTCGCAGCATCTATAGAGAGCAACGACACCTGCGCATCCTCTTTATCCGGCAACTGTGCGACTAACGTATCGGTCCCCATACCCTGAAATATAGAGGCAGCATCGAGTCCCGCGTTGTGCCCGATATTGATGATCGCAACAATGGAGGCGCTGCCTATTACGATACCCAGAAGCGCCAAGGCCGAACGTCTGGACAATGTACGGAAACTGTCAAGTGCATCTTCAACAGCCTGATTCAATGGGAGCATTATTAACGTACTCAAAGGACGGATGCTCCCATCTCCTCAACCCTGCCACCCCGCACCCTGATTTTTTTTTGCATCAGATGCGCAACTTGATTGTCGTGGGTCACAATCAACAACGTGACCCGTTGTTCTTTTTGTATCGACAACAATAACTCAAGTATTTCACGGGCAGTTTCACTGTCCAGGCTACCCGTCGGTTCATCGGCAAGAATCAAGGAGGGTTGACCTATGAGCGCGCGTGCAATCGCCACTCGTTGCTTTTGCCCCCCTGACAAATCGGCAGATTTGAAGCGGGCACGATCCGCCATTCCAACCCTGCCTAACATCTGCATGGCTTGTTCTAGAGCGCGCGCACGATCAACCCCCCTATAACGGAGCGGTAAGGCCACATTCTCCAGAACACTCAAACGGGCAATTAAATTATAATGCTGAAAAACAAATCCTATTTCTGACTTTCTAAGCATTGCCAACTCATCACTCTGAGCATTTGCAACTGAATGCCCCATCAGTAGATAGTCGCCCTCATCAGGAAAATCCAGCAAACCGATAATGCTCAGAAGCGTACTTTTACCTGAGCCAGACGGCCCAACAATAGCGCATGTTTCTCCCACACCCACCTGAAAATTGACATGTTTTAAAACCTGAAGGGTCTTTGCGTCATGACGGTAACTTTTACTGATACCTTTCATAGAAATACATATCAAATTATCCATGACAACCCTTAACCCTTTAAAAACAGTGACTCGTTGTTAGCCCAGGAGAGGGAGAGCACGCGAATACGACAACTGCATGACAGGAGAACGCAATCACTACCTTTTGAACATCAAGCAATCTCTTTAGACACACATAAGAACAGCGAGGAATCTTACTTTTCAAACCGCGCGCACCTGCGGGTGACTTTACACCGACAAGAGCGCGCAGCCACTACACTATCCGCAGACAGCCATCAACACTGCCCGCACAAACATAAACAACTTACTGAGCAAGTACTGCAGAAGCCTTACACTTCGGATCCTTCCCAGATTTATCAAAAACAAACTCAACACCAACACTAACCGGATAGCCTGGAACCTGATGCAACCACCTGCTCAAAGACACACTACGCCAAGTGTCGTCCTGCCTCAAGTTATCCGCCGAGTAAACACTCATAGCCGTGGTAGTATTCGAATGGCTCATACCCATATTAAGATTGGCTTTATTACCAGCACTCTTATTGTCAAACCTGAAGATTTTGTACTTTTGTATATGCGCCGAAATGGCACGTGTTTTCGGGTCTATAGTATATACACCAGTCGCACGCCCACCAAAATCACCACCGTTACAACCAACCGCAAATTCTTTGGTTATCAAATTAGAATTAGCACTCGCAGAAACACTTACAAACATAGCGCTGCTCGCAAGCGTACAAGCAACCAGGGCCAACCTAAAAGATCGATCAATCATCATGCGCACCTTAATTTATAGTTGTAATTTACTTAGTTCCTAGACTGAAACTAAGAACGTCAATTTGATCATCTCACCGTATGGATATATGCAAGCAAAATCTGGCCGGTATGTAGGGCAAAAAACCACGGCAAGTCCACGGACAAAGCGGCGCCCCCCCAGGATCGGAAGACCGCTATTTCACCGTGGTGGTTTGCTCGCCAAATGACAGCTCGACGATCGTCGAGGCTTCAGCGGGTCTTTTCGGCGCAACCTATACCAGAACAACTGGGCTTTGAACGACTTGGGAGATGAGCTTCGTTGGCGCATTTAAGGGCTATCGCGCCCGCTTAAAATGGACTGCCCCCGTTTCGTATTGCGTAGGTTGGGCCGCTATCGCCCAGGCGATACGCGCCAGCTTATTGGCCAAGGCTCACGCCACTACATTGGAGTGATTAGCCGTTTGGGGACGCTCGTGCACCAGCGACTCGCGCCTACGGTGCAGCATGGAGAGGGTTTGCCGGGATTCGGTTTGGGGCGCAACTAAAAGCATCGAGGAACGCGAGACCTCAACACCACGACGCAGCGCGGCATGTTGCCGAAAACCGCATCATCTGCGCTCGGGAGCATTTTTTGCGAAACACCTCGCGGCCCGACTTGTCCTGGCCGTGAAGGCGCACAGTATGTTTGCCCAGATCGATACCGATCAGTGCGGACTCGCTCATGATGATGGCCACCGAAAACAAAACACCCTGTGAAAGCGAAGCCTTCACAGGGTGTTGGGGGTGACCACCTGATTAACCCGCGCTCCTCTCGAAGGCGGGGTTTTTCAGTCTGGCTATCTTAGTGCGCGTAAGTCAGCAGCAACTCGGCGGGCGCTTTGAAATCCAGGGACATCATGACGCTCAGTGCGGTAATGGTGAAGATCGAGAACACGAACAGCTTGCGTGCCCAGACCTTGTCGTCGACGGCCTTGTAGCCCGTCCACGCCATGTACAGCCAGTACATGCCCATCGCGGCAGCCACGGCCATGTAGCTCATACCGGCGTAACCGCCAAGGGTGAGCATCAGGGTCGCGATCAGGAACGCGAGGATGTAAAGCAGGATGTGCTTCTTGGCAACCTTGATCCCGCGCTTCACGGGCAACACCGGAATCGATGCGGCCAGGTAATCGTTGAAGCGGAAGATCGCGATGGCGTAGGAATGCGGCATCTGCCACAGGCTGAACATCACCAGCAGGGTCAGTGCGGCCATGTCGAAGCTGTTGCTCACTGCGACGTAGCCGATAACCGGTGGCATCGCACCCGACAGACTGCCAATCAGCGTGCCGTGAACCGACTTGCGCTTGAAGTACAGGCTGTACAGACCGACGTAGATCACAAAGCCGATCGCCGCGAACAGAGCCGCCAGCGGATTGGCTACGCGATACAGCAGGGCAAGGCCGGCAACCCCCAGCAAGGTGGCGTAAATCAGTGCCACCTTGAGGGAGATCAGGCCTTGGACCAGTACGCGGTTTTTGGTGCGGTCCATCTTGATGTCAATGTCGCGGTCGATGCAGTTGTTAAACACACAACCGGACGCTACCACCAGGGAGGTGCCGATTACCGCGGCCAGGAACAGGGCAAGATCGAAATGCCCCTTCGAGGCCAGGAAAAACCCACCTGCCACAGAAAGCACGTTACCGAAAATGATCCCCGGTTTGGTGATTTGGATAAAGTGCTTAAAGGACATCGGGTCTTACCTCACTTCGCCATCATTTCAGTGTGGATGCTGAACATGATCCACAGGGACAAGCCCACCAGCAGCACAATAACCAGGGCCGCGAATACCAGCGCCGTGACGTTGTTGCGTTGAGCAGGCGAGCGGTCCAGGTGCAGGAAGTACACCAGGTGAACTACAACTTGCACCACGGCGAACAACAGCACGATCGCCAGCGTGGTGAATTTAGGCAGCGATGGGTACATCACCAGCCCAAACGGAATAACGGTCAGGATCACCGACAGGATGAAGCCGATTGCATAGGACTTCACGCTGCCGTGATTGGCGCCGTCGGAATGTGCGTTAGCCATTACAAAGTCCCCATCAGGTAAACAACGGTGAATACGCAGATCCAGACCACGTCCAGGAAGTGCCAGAACAGGCTCAGGCAGCTCAGACGGGTCTTGTTGGTCGAAGTCAGGCCGTTTTTCTGCACCTGATACATCATGATCGCCATCCAGATCAGACCGCTGGTCACGTGCAGACCGTGGGTACCCACCAGGGTGAAGAACCCGGACAGGAAGCCCGAACGGCTAGGGCCGTAGCCTTCGGAGATCAACAGGTGGAACTCGTTGATTTCCATGGCGATGAAGCCTGCACCGAGCAGGAAGGTCATGCCCAGCCAGAACAGCACCTGCTGCTTTTTGCCCTTGAACAACGCCAGCATGGCGAAGCCGTAGGTGATCGAACTGAACAGCAACAGGGCAGTTTCACCCAGTACGTATGGCAGCTCGAAGATGTCGTGGCCCGACGGGCCACCCGCTACGTTGTTAACCAGAACTGCATATACCGCGAAGATCGACGCGAACAATATGCAGTCGGTCATCAGGTAGAGCCAGAAACCAAATATGGTTGTCTCGCCCGCGTCGTGGTGTTCCTCGTGCTCATGGTCGTGACCATGAGCGTGTCCAGCAGTGGTCGCTAAGTTCGACATGGTTTAAGCCTGTTCCAACTTGGTTTCAACACGGGAAGCCGGGATTGCTTTTGCGGCTACCAGACGCTTGTGCTGCTCAGCCTCGATACGCTCGATGGTCTCAACCGGCACCATGTAGCCTTGGTCATCACGGGCAGCGTGGGCAACGAAGACCACGACAGTGCCGACCAGACCAACGATGGCCAACCACCAGATGTGCCAGATCATTGCGAAACCGAACACGGTCAACAAAGCACCCATGTACACACCGGTTGCGGTGTTGTTAGGCATGTGGATCGGCGAGTACTTGGCCGGGGCCTTGTACGCAGTACCGTTTTCCTTGGCTTCGGTGAACGCGTCGATGGTGTCGACCCGTGGCACTACAGCAAAGTTGTAGAACGGAGGTGGCGACGAAGTCGACCATTCCAGGGTGTGGCCATTCCACGGATCGCCGTGCTCGCAGGCGTTCTCTGGCAGCTTGCGGTCACGTACGCTGACGTACAGCTGGATCAGTTGGCAGGCAATACCGATTGCAATCAGTGCTGCGCCGAACAGAGCAACGTACAGGTAAGGCACCCACTCAGGGTTGGTGCTGGCGTTCAGACGACGGGTCATACCCATGAAGCCCAGCGCGTAGAGCGGCATGAAGGCTACGAAGAAGCCGACGCACCAGAACCAGAACGCTGCCTTGCCCCACTTCTCGTTCAGTTTGAAGCCGAACGCTTTAGGGAAGTAGAAGCTGAAGCCTGCGATGTAACCGAATACCGCGCCGCCGATGATCACGTTATGGAAGTGAGCAATTACGAACAGGCTGTTGTGCAGTACGAAGTCAGCACCCGGGATGGCCAGCAGTACGCCGGTCATGCCGCCGATAGCGAAGGTCACCATAAAGCCCAGGGTCCACAGAACCTGGCTGGTGAAGCGCAGACGGCCCTGGTAGATGGTGAACAGCCAGTTGAATAGCTTGACCCCCGTCGGGATCGAAATCAGCATCGTCGCCAGACCGAAGAAGGCGTTGACGCTTGCACCCGAACCCATGGTGAAGAAGTGGTGCAGCCAAACCATGAAGCCCAGCACCGAGATCGCGCCGGAGGCGTAGACCATCGAGTGGTGACCGAACAGACGCTTGCCGGTGAACGTGGAGATAACTTCGGAGAAGATACCGAACGCCGGAAGAATGAGGATGTACACCTCAGGGTGACCCCACGCCCAGAACAGGTTGACGTACATCATTGGATTGCCACCAAGTTCATTGGTGAAAATGTGGAAATCCATGTAACGGTCAAGTGTCAGCAGTGCCAGGGTAGCGGTCAGGATCGGGAACGAAGCCACGATCAGGACGTTTGCCCAGGTGCAGGTCCAGGTGAAGATCGGCATGTCCATCAGCTTCATGCCAGGAGCACGCATCTTCAGTACGGTCGCCAGGAAGTTAACCCCGGTTAACGTCGTACCTAGCCCCGATAGCTGGAGTGCCCAGATGTAGTAGTCCATCCCCACGCCCGGACTGTACTGCAAACCCGACAACGGCGGATAAGCAACCCAACCGGTCTTGGCGAATTCGCCGACGCCCAGGGACAGGTTGACCAGCACAACGCCGGACACCAGCAGCCAGAAGCTCAGGGAGTTCAGGAACGGATAAGCAACGTCACGTGCGCCGATCTGCAGCGGCACTGCAAGGTTCATCAGGCCGGTGAAGAATGGCATCGCCATGAAGATGATCATGATCACACCGTGAGCGGTGAAGATCTGGTCATAGTGCTCAGGCGGCAGGTAGCCAGGCGAACCCTCGGTGGCCATGGCCAACTGGGTACGCATCATGACGGCATCGGCAAAGCCGCGCAGCAGCATGATCATGGCAACGATGATGTACATCACGCCGATTTTCTTGTGGTCGACTGACGTTAGCCATTCGGTCCACAGGTAAGTCCACTTCTTGAAGTAGGTGATTGCCGCAAACAGCGCCAGACCACCGAGCGCGATCATGGCAATGGTGACCATGACAATCGGCTCGTGGAACGGGACCGCTTCCCAACTTAATTTACCAAACATCGTTTACTCCTCTGCCCCGGCAGCTGAATGCGAACTTGTGTCCACCCCATCGATCCCGGCCACTTCTTTCTTCTCGTGCTTGACCGGCTTGCCTGGAGTCATACCTTCGTACTTGTCGACGATTTTCTGAAACAGGTTCGGTGTGTACGAGGAGAACAGCTCAACGGGATTGTTCTGGCTTGGTTTGCTCAAGGCTTCGTATTCAGCTTGTTCAAGCTGTTTAGGTGATGCTTTGACTTCACTTACCCAGGCATCGAATTCAGCCTGAGAAGTCGCGATCGCTTTGAATTTCATGCCGGTGAAACCAGCGCCGCTGTAGTTGGCAGAGATGCCTTCCATTTCAGCGTTGCGGTTGGCAATCAGGTGAAGCTTGGTCTGCATACCGGCCATGGCGTAGATCTGACCGCCCAGGCCCGGAATGAAGAACGAGTTCATGACCGTGTCAGAAGTGATACGGAAATTGACCGGTGTGTTGGCCGGGAACACGATCTTGTTGACGGTGGCGATACCCTGTTCCGGGTAGATGAACAGCCACTTCCAGTCCATAGCCACCACTTCGATGGTAATCGGCTTGACGTCAGATTCGAGCGGACGATACGGGTCCAGCGCGTGGGTCGATTTGTAGGTGATCACGCCCAGGGCGATGATGATCAAAATCGGCACGGTCCAGATCACAACTTCGATCTTGGTGGAGTGCGACCACTTCGGCGTGTAGGTAGCGCTGGTGTTCGACGCACGATATTTCCACGCGAAGACCAGGGTCATAATGATGACCGGCACTACGACCAGAAGCATCAGCAACGTAGCGGTGATGATCAGATTACGCTCTTCGACCCCGACCTGCCCCACTGGATCCAGCAGCGTCCACTTGCAACCTCCCAGCAGCAACATGCCGAAAAGTGGCAATAAGCCAAGGAGTCTGGGGTACCTTTTTTTAGTCATCTCACGACCTCTAAAACAGCTTGCACAATGCAGTTGGTTTTTTTCGCCAACACTTCGCCCTGCCAAGGGTTGGCTCTTTTCCGGAATTGAATAAAAGCCTGCTCTATCACCATCAGGTGAACGGGCAAATTCCGGGTTAGCAGTGATTTCTTATTCGATACGTGGTCAATGGCCTTGTCACAGACCAATTCCATTTGGTGCGGAACTTAGAAGGGTTGCCAGTACCTGGGAGTCGCATGGGACGCCTGTATTGAACAACCCAGTCGGCCTTCAACTTCCCGCTTGGGCTCAGGGATGAGCAGGCTGGACGTTCAGTGCGGGCGATTGTAGTTAGGTAGCTCTCTATAAACCATGTCTCATCCGGAAATAATTCTTCTCGGCCTAGGTAACAATCCCTACCTATTATTACGCCCCGCGCTTTGACACCCCCCTTGCTCGTGGCTGTAGCACGCCATTACCCCTCGATTTCAGCGCCCCTTTTTAGCGCACGACAACCACACCCCTACCCCTCCTGAACGCCCAAATAAAAAGGGCTACAGCCGATTTGCGTTGAGTCTCGCCACGTACTTTTCAACCCCGTCATCAGCGTCAAAACGTCTCAGAGCCGTTACACGAAGTCATACGTTTGAAAGACCGTCTGTCAGATGAAGACACGCCCTGCGACAAACGCTCCGTGACAATATGTCGCAGTGTTGCGCACCCTTTTTCCACCCCCGGTTAACACCCTCTTTACATTTGCGCGCGGACAAAAAAACGCCCCGCACATCCAGAGGAAGAACGAGGCGCCTCATGGCAAATTTAACGCTTTGCTTAGCTGGCTTTTTGACGGTTGCGGTAAATGCCCAGAGGCACCAGCACGGCAGTCATCACAAAGGCCACGAGTGCCCACTGCGCCAGCGACAGGCCGAGCACGGGGGGGTAAGGGGTTGAGCAAAAGCCGTCCACCTGAAACCCCAGCGGGAAGATCGCCGCCAGTGGCAAGCCATCGACAATCGGCTGCAACGCGTCAAGACCGCAGCTGACTGCCGGGTTGGCCAGGATGTAGACGTGACGTCCGGCAGCGGCGATTCCACCAATGGCGCTCAGCACCACCAGCACTTCAAGCACCGTAAGGCTGCGCCGGGTAGGCATCGCGGCGCCGATAAAGGCAAAGATCGCGATCAGCAGCAGGGCATAGCGCTGCAGGATACACAGCGGGCAAGGCGCCTCGCCAAGCACGATCTGCATATAGAGGGCGCCGCCGATCAGCGCCAGGCAAATCAGCCCGAGCAGAACCAGGAAGCGCTTCTCCCGGCCCAGTTGCAACATGTCATTCGTCATCCCGCGTCCCTTAGCCTGATTGTGTGTAAGCCGCGCAGTTTACACCCAGACCTGATGCCTGGATGTATCTGAACGTTACCGGGAAGGTCTCGCAAGGGGATTAATGGGGGATTAAGGTTACTTCAGCTCTGCCGCCGGGCCGAAGAACTCGTAGCGGCTTTGCTTCTCAGGCACACCCAGTGCTTTGAGGTGACGTTTGACCGCCCCCATGAAGCCTTTGGGCCCCAGGAAATAAGCATCCAGGTCGCGCTCTTGCGGTAACCATTGCGCCAGCACTTCCTCAGTCAAAAGCCCTACATGATTTGCAGATTCGCCCTGCTCGTCGTAGCAGTAAAAACGCTTCAATTGAGGGTGCTGATCGGCCAGTTCATCTACCCAGGTGCGGAAGGCGTGCACATCGGCATTGCGGGCACAGTGGATAAAGTGAATCGCACGCTGTGTCGCCAACGCTGCCTCAAGCATTGCCAGGGTCGGCGTAATACCCACGCCACCGCTGATCAGCACCAGCGGTTTTTCGCTGTCGGTCAGCGTGAAGTCGCCCGCTGGCGGGAACAGTTCCAGGGTGTCGCCCACGTTCATCCGGTCGTGCAGGAAAGTGGAAACAACCCCGCCGCTCTCGCGCTTGACGCTGATGCGGTAACGACCGACCTGAGCCAGCGCAGAAAGTGAATAGTTACGACGGACTTCTTGACCATCAATCATCAGCTTGAGGCCGATGTACTGACCCGGAGCAAAATCAAGGATTGGCTGCTGATCGACCGGACGGAAGTAAAACGAGGTGATCTCAGCGCTTTCCTGGATCTTGGCCGCCAGCTTGAACGCTCGCCCGCCGCGCCAGCCGCCTGGGGCAGCTGCTTTTTCGTCGTAAATGGCGGCTTCGGCACCGATCAGGATATCGGCCAGCTGGTTATAGGCCGCACCCCAGGCACTCAACACTTGAGGGGTAGCGATATCGCTGCCCAGCACTTCCTCAATCGCCCGCAGCAAACAACTGCCGACAATCGGGTAATGCTCCGGCAGGATTTGCAGCGCAACATGCTTGTTGATGATCTTGGCAACCAAATCGCCCAACTGGTCGAGCTGGTCGATGTGCCGCGCATACATCAGTACACCGTTGGCCAGTGCACGGGGCTGATCACCACTGGCCTGGTTGGCCTGGTTGAACAGAGAGCGCACCTGCGGGTATTCGGACAACATCATGCGATAGAAATGAGTGATCAGCGCCTCACCGCCGCTTTCCAGCAAGGGTACGGTGGATTTAACGATGGCACGATCCTGAGCAGTAAGCATAAGGTAACTCCTGGGCACGTAGGCTTTAACAATTACTCTTTACCTATCAGCTTTCGTGCCAACATTTAAATCCTTTAAAATCAATACCTTAAAGAATATATAGTCATTTTGACTCATACTCATTTATAGTCATAAAGACTATACGAGGTCAAAATGACTGCAAAACTGCTACTCACCACCCTGTTGCCACTTGTGGCTGACTTGTCCCGCGACCTGCCCGAGAGCGAGCGCTATCGACGCTTGCTGCACGCCTTGCGCGCCCTGCTCCCCTGCGATGCCGCCGCCCTGCTGCGGCTGGACGGCGAATGGCTGGTGCCGCTGGCGGTCGATGGCTTGAGCCTCGATACCCTCGGGCGACGCTTCAAGGTCAGCGAGCACCCGCGCTTTGAAGCGCTGCTCGCGAGCCCCGGCCCTACCCGATTCCCTAGCAATTGCGAGCTGCCAGACCCGTATGACGGGTTGGTAGACGGACTCGCCGAGCACCTGGAAGTCCACGACTGCATGGGCTGCCCGCTGTTTGTCGACGAGCGCCCCTGGGGGCTGCTGACGCTCGACGCCCTGGACCCAAAACGCTTTGAGCCGATCGAACTGGACGACCTGCAGGCCTTTGCCAGCCTGGCCGCCGCTACGGTCAACGTGGCTCAACGCATCGAACGCCTGGCATTGCGGGTGGAGGACGAACAGCAGAAAGCCGAGCTCTATCGACAGGCCAACGGTTCACCCAATAAAGAACTGATCGGCCAGAGCAAGATTCACAAGCGCCTGCTTGAAGAAATCGCCTTGGTGGGCGGCAGTGATCTGACAGTACTGATCACCGGCGAGACCGGTGTCGGCAAGGAACTGGTGGCACAGGCCATTCACGCGGCCTCGCCACGGGCGGATAAACCGCTGATCAGCCTGAACTGCGCCGCCCTGCCCGACACCCTGGTTGAAAGCGAGCTGTTCGGTCATGTGCGCGGCGCCTTCACCGGGGCAACCAATGACCGGCGCGGAAAATTCGAACTGGCCAACGGTGGCACCCTGTTTCTGGATGAAGTGGGCGAGCTGTCCCTGACCGTGCAGGCCAAGTTGCTGCGGGTGCTGCAAAGCGGGCAGTTACAGCGCCTGGGCTCGGATCAGGAGCATCAGGTCGACGTGCGGCTGATCGCGGCCACCAACCGCGACCTGGCTGAAGAAGTGCGCAGCGGTCGCCTGCGTGCAGACTTTTATCACCGGTTGAGTGTGTATCCGATCAGAGTGCCGGCATTGCGTGAACGCGGGCGTGATGTGCTGTTGTTGAGCGGTTTTTTTCTGGAGCAAAACCGCTCGCGCATGGGCCTTGGCAGCTTACGCCTGAGTCCCGATGCGCAAGCCGCTCTGGTGCAATATTCCTGGCCGGGTAACGTGCGCGAACTGGAGCATTTGATCGGCCGCAGCGCCCTTAAAGCCTTGGGCAGTTGCACCACGCGACCGCGCATTTTGACCCTGACGGCGGCAGACCTGGACTTGCCAACCACCCCCCCAAGCGCTGCGGCAATTGAGCCCCTGAATGTACAGCAGCCCATCGGCGATTTGCGTCTGGCCACTGATAACTACCAGCGCCAGCTGATCAGCGCCTGCCTTGAACGCCATCAGCACAACTGGGCCAGCGCTGCGCGGGAATTGGGCCTGGACCGGGCGAACCTGGGGCGCATGGCCAAACGACTGGGCCTGAAGTAAACCTGCCGCTCCCACAAATTAAAGCCCGCCCGGTTAAGGTCGATAACGCTGTATCGCTCCCACCACAGAAGGTTTTTATGTCATCGAACAATGCCCGCGCAGATTCACTTTCGCTTCTGCTCTTCACTCTGCGCAGCGGCAAGTTGTTGGCGATCAACCTGCTCAAGGTCAGTGAAATCATCCCCTGTCCGCCGCTGACCAAAATGCCCGAGTCGCACCACAATGTGAAAGGCATTGCGGTGTTGCGTGGCACGGCGTTGTCGGTGATTGACCTTAGTCGGGCCATCGGCGAGCAGCCGTTGCTCGATCCTGATGGCGGCTGCCTGATCGTGACCGATGTCAGCCGCTCCAAGCAGGGCCTGCATGTACAGGCCGTGAGCAAAATCGTGCACTGCCTGAGTACGGATATTCGCCCACCGCCCTATGGCTCCGGCAAACGCTCGTATATCACTGGCGTAACCCAGGTCGACGGCGTGCTGGTGCAGGTGCTGGATATCGAAAAAGTGATCCACGGTATCGCTCCGGCAAAAGTCGAAGGCGCAGAGCAAAACCTCAGCAGGGAAGAATCCAGGCTGCTGGCCAACGCTCGAATACTGGTGGTCGACGACAGCCAGGTGGCGTTGCAGCAATCGGTCATTACCCTGCGCAATCTGGGCCTGCACTGCCACACGGCGCGCAGCGCCAAGGAAGCCATCGAGCGCCTGCTGGAACTGCAAGGCACACCGGACCAGATCAATGTGCTGGTGTCCGATATCGAGATGTCGGAAATGGACGGTTATGCCTTCACCCGCACCGTGCGTGACACCCCTGACTTTGCGCACCTGTACGTGCTGCTGCACACCTCGTTGAACAGCTCGATGAACAGCGAAAAAGCGCGCCTGGCCGGAGCCAATGCGGTGTTGACCAAATTCTCTTCGCCCGAGCTGACGCAGTGCTTGATCCTGGCGGCTCGCACGGTTGCCGAGCAAGGTTACTGAGACACATGAGCGAGTACTGCCTGTTACTGCGCAAAGACCTGACTCGCCCGTTGGCAGCCGCTTGCTGGCCTGCCGATGTAAGCGTTGTGGCCCTGAGCGAGGAGCTGATGCAACCGGTGCATACCTTGCTCAGCCAGGGTTACAGCGATGGCAGTGGCACTGTTGATTCGCTCGAGGAGTGGCGCCACAGCCTGCTGCACGACGCCGAATTCGACCCGCAGTTGTGCTTGATCGCACTGCGTTCAGGCGTGGTGGTGGGCGTCGCGCAAGGCTGGACCAGCGCTTATCTGAAGGATTTGGTGGTGCATGCCGGACATCAAGGGCAAGGCATTGGCCAGGCGTTGCTGGCGCGAGTGTTTGCGGTGTACGCACAACGCGGTGAGGCCTGCGTTGACCTGAAGGTCATGGAGGGCAACACCACGGCCCGTCGTTTGTACGAGCGGGCCGGGATGGTTCAGGTGCAGCGCATCGAGCTATAGATCAGCGCTTGCCCATGGTTTTACGGGTGCCGTGTGGCGGTGCGCCAGGGGTTGTGTCGTGGCCGCCGAGGCCGCTTTTCTGGTAGTACGCCTTGCCCTGGGACTTGGCCTTGGCAAACTCGGAAGGCTTGAAAGGGAAAGTGAACGCTGGGATGACCGGTTTTTTCGGGGTCTCCAGAGTGGTTTCATTTTCAACCAGTTCAGTGTCCGGGGCATCAGGAGCCGTCGTTTGTGTAGGGGTAGTCATGAAAGCTCCGAAATACGGTAAAAAGTCAGGCCAAGTGGCGCAATGCCGCGCAGTATACCTGTGCGCCCCCTGTGCGTTGCACTCACTGGTCGTAAAAATCATCAATCTGCCCGCTCCCACAAAAATGACCTGCCGGATGTTTTACTCAGTGCTAACTGTCAGCAATGTCAGTTAGCCGTCACCGTACTGACCGGGTCTACACGCTATAACTGATTGATCAGCCCTCACTCCACGCACATGGCGTCTATCAGGCATGCCCACCACAACTAAAAAAATCATGCTGGGCACCCTCGTCGTTGCCCTGATCGGTGGCACTGCCTTGTGGCTCAACCGCCCCGCACCCAGCAAGTCCACGGGTGGCGCGGCGGTGCCAGTCCGGGTTGTTCAAGTACTGCAGCAAGATGTAGCGCGCTATGTCAGCGGGATTGGCGCGGTGTTATCGCTGCACAGCGTGATGATCCGTCCCCAAATCGACGGCATCCTCACCGACATACGGGTCGCCGAAGGCCAGGAGGTCAAGACTGGCGACCTCCTGGCGACCCTGGATGACCGCTCGATCAAGGCCAGCCTTGACCAGGCCAAGGCCCAACTGGGGCAGAATCAGGCACAACTGCAAGTGGCACTGGCCGATCTCAAACGCTACCAGGTGTTGAGCGTGGACAACGGCGTGTCCAAACAAACCCTCGATCAACAACAAGCACTGGTCAATCAGCTCAAAGCCTCGGCGCTTGGCAATCAGGCGGCAATTACCGCGGCGCAGGTGCAGTTGTCGTATACGCAAATACGCTCCCCGGTCACCGGCCGTGTAGGGATTCGTACGGTGGATGCGGGCAACTTCCTGCGGGTCAGCGATACCCAAGGGCTGTTTTCCGTCACCCAGATCGACCCCATCGCCGTCGAGTTTTCGCTGCCTCAACATCAGCTCCCCCTGCTGCACGACTTGCTCACGGCCAAAGACCCGGCCCGGGTCAAAGCTTTTATCGGTAACGCCGACAGCAGCGGCATGCCTCTGGGTGAAGGCCGCTTGAGCCTGATCGACAATCAGGTCTCGGCAACCACTGGCACGATCAAGGTTAAAGCCCGTTTCGACAATCCCAAGCAAACACTGTGGCCCGGCCAACTGGTCAATGTCCAGATCCAGTCAGGGCTGGCGAAGAACGCGCTGGTGGTGCCGCCTCAGGTGGTGCAGCGCGGGCTGGACAACTACTTTGTGTACCGGGTGCTGGTCGACACCGTCGAGACAGTCCCCGTGCAGTTGGTCTATCAAGACACCGAGCAGAGCATCATCACCGGCGTTAACCCGGGCGACACGCTGGTCAGCGATGGTCAGTCGCGGCTCAAGCCAGGTTCGCGCATTGAAATACTGAGTGAGCCAACGGCCGCTCAGGTGCAGCCATGACCAACAGCCGCTCGCTGTCCGCCTGGTGCGTCGATCACCCCGTCGCCACGGTGCTGCTGACGTTCGCCCTGGTGCTCGTGGGGTTGATCGCCTTTCCACGCCTGCCTGTCGCCCCCTTGCCCGAAGCCGAGTTCCCGACCATTCAAGTGTCGGCACAGCTACCGGGCGCCAGCCCGGACACCATGGCCTCATCGGTGGCAACGCCGCTGGAGGTGCAGTTCAGCGCCATCCCCGGCATGACCCAAATGACTTCCAGCAGTGCGCTGGGCTCGACCACCCTGACCCTGCAATTCACCCTGAGCAAAAGCATCGACACCGCGGCACAAGAAGTCCAGGCGGCGATCAACACCGCCTCCGGCAAGTTACCCAAGGATATGCCGACCCTGCCGACCTGGAAGAAGGTCAACCCGGCCGACAGCCCGGTGCTGATTCTGAGCATCAGTTCAATGCACATGCCCGGCACCGAACTCAGCGATTATGTCGAAACCCTGTTGGCCCGGCAGATCAGCCAGATTGATGGCGTGGGCCTGATCAACATCACCGGCCAGCAACGCCCGGCGATCAGGGTCCAGGCCTCCGCCGACAAGCTGGCCGCCATTGGCCTGACCCTGGCCGATATTCGCCAGGCCATCCAGCGAACCAGCCTCAATCTGGCCAAGGGCGCGCTGTACGGCCCGTCGAGCATTTCTACCCTGTCGACCAACGATCAGTTGTTTGACGCGGATGAGTACGGCCAACTGATCGTCTCGTACAAGGACGGCGCCCCCGTGCAGCTGCGCGACGTAGCACGGGTGGTCAACGGTGCAGAAAACGATTACGTACAAGCCTGGTCCGGGCATCAACCGGGGCTCAACCTGGTGATATCACGTCAGCCGGGGGCGAACATCGTTGAAACCGTGGACCGAATCCAGGCCGCCCTGCCCGGATTGCAAGCCATGTTGCCGGCCTCGGTTGAAGTGACCGTGCTCAGTGACCGCACCAAAACCATTCGCGCATCCTTGCATGAAGTTGAAATCACCTTGCTGATTGCCGTGCTGCTGGTAGTCGCGGTGATGGCGCTGTTTTTGCGCCAATGGTCCGCCACGCTGATTGTGTCGGCGGTCCTCGGGGTTTCGCTGATTGCCAGTTTTGCCCTGATGTATGTGCTGGGCTTCAGCCTCAACAACCTGACGCTGGTGGCGATTGTGGTGGCCGTAGGGTTTGTGGTCGACGATGCAATTGTGGTGGTGGAGAACATTCACCGTCATCTCGAAGCCGGCGAAAGCATGCGCGAAGCCGCGATCAAGGGTTCCAGCGAGATTGGTTTTACCGTGGTTTCCATCAGCTTCTCGCTGGTGGCCGCGTTCATTCCGCTGCTGTTCATGGGCGGCGTGGTCGGGCGGCTGTTCAAAGAGTTCGCCCTGACCGCAACCTCGACCATCCTGATTTCAGTCGTGGTGTCACTGACCCTCGCCCCGACGCTGGCCGCGCTGTTTATGCGTTCACCGGTGCACACGCCAGACGCCAGGCCGGGCTTTGGCGAGCGCTTGCTGGCGTGGTACGAAAAAGGCTTGAAACGCGCACTGGCGCACCAGCGGTTGATGCTGGGGATTTTCGGCGTGACGCTGGCCATGGCCATCGTCGGGTACGTGCTAATCCCCAAAGGGTTCTTCCCGGTACAGGACACCGGCTTCGTGCTCGGCACCAGCGAAGCGGCGTCCGACATTTCATTCCCGGACATGACCCAAAAGCACCTGGCGCTGGCCAGCATCATCAGTAACGACCCTGCGGTCCAGGCCTTTTCCCACTCGGTGGGCGTGACCGGCAGCAACCAGACCATCGCCAACGGCCGCTTCTGGATTGCCCTTAAAGACCGGAAAAACCGCGATGTGTCGGCCAGCGAATTTATCGACCGGATTCGCCCGCAACTGGCCAAGGTACCAGGCATCGTGCTGTACCTGCGCGCAGGCCAGGACATCAACCTCAGTTCGGGGCCAAGCCGCAGCCAGTATCAATACGTACTCAAGAGTAACGACGGCCCGACGCTCACCACCTGGACCCAGCGCCTGACTGAAAAGCTGCGCGCCAACCCGGCGTTTCGCGACGTGTCCAACGACCTGCAACTGGGCGGCAGCATCACCCATATCAGAATCGACCGGAACGCGGCAGCCCGCTTCGGCCTCACTGCCACCGATGTCGATGAGGCGCTGTACGACGCGTTTGGCCAGCGGCAGGTCAATGAGTTTCAGACCGAAACCAACCAGTACAACGTGATTCTGGAGGTGGACGCGCAGCAGCGTGGCAAAGCTGAGAGCCTGAACTACTTCTACCTGCGCTCGCCGTTGACCGGGGAAATGGTGCCGCTGTCGGCCCTGGCAAAGGTTGATGCACCTACCAGCGGGCCGCTCTCGATCAGCCATGACGGTATGTTCCCGGCAGCCAACCTGTCATTCAACCTCGCGCCCGGCGTGGCCTTGGGCGATGCCGTGTTGATGCTTAATCAGGCTAAAAATGAAATCGGCATGCCGAGCACCATCAGCGGCAACTTCCAGGGGGCTGCGCAAGCGTTCCAGAGCTCGCTGTCCAGCCAGCCGTGGCTAATCCTGGCGGCACTGGTCGCGGTTTACATCATTCTGGGGGTGCTCTATGAGAGCTTTGTGCACCCGCTGACAATCATTTCGACTCTGCCATCGGCAGGGGTCGGGGCGCTATTGATGCTGTGGATATGCGGCCAGGACTTTTCGATCATGGCGCTGATAGGGCTGGTGCTGCTGATCGGTATCGTCAAGAAAAATGGCATCCTGATGATCGACTTTGCCCTCGACGCCCAGCGCAACCGCGGTTTGAGCCCCGAAGAGGCCATCTACCAGGCGTGCATTACGCGGTTCAGGCCCATCATCATGACCACCCTCGCCGCTTTGCTGGGTGCCCTGCCGCTGATGCTCGGCTACGGCACCGGTGCCGAACTGCGCCAGCCACTGGGGATCGCCGTGGTTGGCGGGCTACTGGTGAGCCAGGCACTGACCCTGTTTACCACGCCGGTCATATACTTGTGGCTTGAGCGGATGTTCCATCGCTCCAAATCCGCCAGTGTGCTGGCGACGAATCACTGAGGCGGGTCATGCGCGTTCTGATTATCGAAGACGAAGAAAAAACCGCCGACTACCTGCACCGCGGCCTGACCGAGCAAGGGTACACGGTGGATGTGGCCCGCGACGGGATCGAAGGCCTGCACCTGGCGATGGAGAGCGACTACGCGGTGATCGTGCTCGATGTGATGCTGCCCGGCCTCGACGGTTTTGGCGTGCTGCGTGCCTTGCGGGCGCGCAAGCAAACGCCGGTGATCATGCTGACCGCCCGCGAGCGGGTCGAAGACCGGATTCGCGGGCTGCGCGAAGGTGCCGACGATTACCTGGGCAAGCCGTTTTCGTTTCTGGAGCTGGTGGCCCGCCTGCAAGCCCTGACCCGTCGCAGCGGCGGCCATGAACCCGTGCAGGTGACCGTGGATGACCTGTGGATAGACCTGATCAGCCGCAAGGCCAGTCGCGCCGGAGCCCGACTGGATCTGACCGCCAAGGAGTTTTCGCTGCTCAGCGTGCTGGCGCGGCGCCAGGGTGAGATTCTTTCCAAGACGGCCATCGCCGAGATGGTCTGGGACATCAACTTCGACAGCGACGCCAACGTGGTCGAAGTCGCCATTAAGCGTTTGCGGGCCAAGCTCGACGGCCCCTTCGAGCACAAGCTGCTGCACACCATTCGCGGCATGGGTTACGTGCTGGAGCGGCGTGGTGTTTAAGCGACTCAGCACCCTGAATTCGATCGCCCTGCGCCTGAGTGCAATGTTTGCCCTCGTGGCGCTGCTGGTGTTTGTGCTGATCGGCGGTGCGCTGTATCAGCAGGTCGACAAAAGTATTAGCCGTCTGCCGGAAGCAGAACTGGATGCGCGTTACAGCGTGCTGGAGTCTTCCGTAAATCGTTACGGCACGCCCGAACACTGGGCCAAAATCAGCGCCAAGCTTAAGTTGCTCAGCGAAGAAGACAAACGCATCCGATTCTGGGCAATCAGTTCGGACCCGCTCTATGAATATGGCAACCCCGAAGCCGCCGTACGCGAGTTCGCCCAAGGCCCGACCGGTGTTCGGGACCTGCAGCTGCCTGGTCAGGCTTATCCTTTCAACGTGCTGATCAGCCAGATCCCGGCCAAGGAACAACGCCCGGCGATGCGCTTTTTAATAGCCATCGATACGCAAACCTTTCGTCAGACCCAGCACCACTTGCTGATCGCGTTAATCAGCTTGGCGGCTATTGGTGTTCTGCTGGCCTCACTGCTCGGTTATTGGGTGGCAAGGATCGGCCTCAAGCCGTTGAACATTTTGTCTGAGGCCGCGCAAAAACTGGCTCCCCCACGGTTGTCTGGACGCTTACACCTCGCACCCATGGCTCCGGAACTGGAGCAACTGGTCAGCGCCTTTAACGCAACCCTCGAACGCGTCGAGTTGGCCTATACGCGGCTGGAGTCGTTCAATGCCGACGTGGCCCATGAACTGCGCTCACCCCTGACCAACCTGATTGGCCAAACCCAGGTTGCACTGACGCGGGGGCGTTCGGCCGAGCACTACTTTGAGGTGTTGCAATCCAACCTCGAAGAACTGGAGCGCCTGCGCAGTATCATCAATGACATGCTGTTTCTGGCCAGCGCCGATCAGGGGAGCAAGGCGAGCAAACTGACCCGGGCGTCCCTGGCAGATGAAGTGGCCACGACCCTGGATTATCTGGAGTTCATTCTTGAGGACGCGCAGGTTGATGTGAGGGTGAGCGGCGATGCTCAGGTCAATATCGAAAAAGCCCATCTGCGCAGGGCACTGATCAACTTGCTGAGCAATGCTGTGCAGCACACCGAGGCCGGGCAATCGATTGACGTACAGATCAGTCGTACGGAGGATCAGGTGACCATCAGTATCAGCAATCCTGGCGAGCCGATTGCCCAAGAACATTTACCTCGCCTGTTCGAGCGCTTTTATCGCGTTGATGCGGCCCGCTATAACAGTGGCGCCAATCACGGATTGGGGCTGGCCATTGTTAAAGCGATTGCACACATGCACGGCGGCGACGTGTTTGTACGCAGCCAACACGGTAGAAATATATTTGGACTGACACTCCCCGAGCCCCAGATCTAAACACCTATAAACACAACATCAAACAATAACACCCCTTCCGCAAACACATTAAACACATACATCTTAGAACCACCATAACTTTTCACGCACAATAAATACCCAGCATCATAATCACACCTGCTAATTATGACAGTAGACGACTCACCCCCCCCTCCTCATACTCCCCCTGCGACAAGCAATAAATACCCAACACAACTGCCCTTAATTAAAGTCCGCTACCCAACACACTTAACTTTCCTGAACAGGTAGTTCTCATGAATGACTTCAATAGCAGTGACGACTTCACCAAAAACAATGATACCCACGTGTTAGCAGGACCCGCGACCCGGATTTTAATCGGCGGTAGCGGCGACACTGACACCCCCATCAATACAGGATGCACTATCCGGACGCCCTCACTGGTTCAGGATGCCAACGGCAACACCGTGTACGATGGGGTCGTTTACTGGAGCATGAGCACCAGCCCGCACATGCCGAACTTCAACATCACCAATACCAGCGCTCGAAACTGTCTTATCACAGGGCCGGTGACAAAAAGCTTTTCTTTAACCATGAAAGCCACCTACCTTAACCTTACAACTTCCAAAACAATTCCTGTTAAAGCCATTATTCCAACCACCCCAAAAATCGAGACTGTTTCACCTCCTCACAACAGCGAATATATAAAAGAGGCTTCAATAACGCTTAAAGTAAAAACAACAGGTATTCGACCTGAGGAAGCCCACTTCTACACTGTTCGGTATGAGCGACCCGGAGGTCCTGGCCTTGGTATGGGCGCAGCATTCCCTAACTTTGAAGTTACCACGTGGGCCAACCCGGCTTTTCCGGGAGTTAATACGGTCTATGCCTCATTATGGGATTCGCGCCTGAACCATGAGGTTTCGCTAGCCACGATCAAGTTTACAGTCGTGTAACAGCGTCCTGAGCACGTCATTCTTGCAGGCGAAATTCAATCTTAACGCGCGTTGACCATCGTATTGAGCCCCAGTACACATTGCCCGGCGCGTGACGCAATGACGGTGCATCTGTGTCATCCATCCCCGCAGGAGCTGAGCAAGGCTGCAACCTTTGACGTCAAAAGGATTGCCACCCTGCTCAGTTCTCGCGGGCTTGATGTGTCTAGCTCGCTCATCTCCCGGTTTGTTACTTTAAACGCAAAAGTCCTTGTCCAAAACATGGCTTTTTCGCCACCTCGCACCGCTATAGATTTAGGCCATCACACAGCACTTGCTAAGCAAGAAGGTCTTTGAAATGTCCAGCAGTATGGGTATGGCTAGCGTTTTCGTTTTGTCGTCTTTGTTGTTGTCGCCTTTGGCCATGGCGGAAGAATCCCCTGCATTCGTCGCACAAAATGCGGCACGCGCAGCTTCTTTTGAGCAGAACCAGGCAGAGCTGACGGCACGTCAACAAAACGACGCCAAGCCCCAGCAAAAGCAGGCCAAAGCCAGCGTTTCGGATGAAGCAAAAGACAGTTGATCCAACGCTTTCAAACTTCCCGACCCAGTCAGCCATATGCCATGCATGTGACTGATTGTTTCAAAAGCCGCTATCATAGCGGCTTTTTTTTGTTTAAAAAAAAAGCACTGCCTCTCTGGAGTGCGATCAAGCAAGCACAGTTTCTTTGATCAAAATAACAACTGCCGCCACTCTCAAGGAGCAACTCACTGGTGAAGTACTCACTAAAACTCAGTCCGTTATTCATTGCCCTGGCTGCAACGATCCCCACTTTCACCCATGCCGCTGACGACGCCTCAAAAGACGGCTTTATCGAAGGCTCAAGCCTCAAAATTAACGCCCGCAACTACTACATGAACCACGATATCCGCAGCCCCCATGCCGATGACAGCAAGGAATGGGGCCAAGGTTTCGTCGGTAAATTTGAGTCGGGCTTCACTCAGGGCACGGTCGGCTTCGGCCTTGATGCCTACGCCCTGCTTGGGCTCAAGCTCGACGGCGGTGGCGGCACGGACGGCAGCAGCATCCTGCCGGTCAGTGATGGTAACGGCAAAGCCCCCACATCCTTCTCGTCTGCCGGTGCGGCATTGAAAATTCGGGCATTTGATACCGAACTCAAGGCAGGCGATCTGTTTTTGACCAACCCGGTGATTGCCGGCGGCGAAACTCGCATGCTGCCGCAGACCTTTCGCGGTGTCAGCCTGACCAATCACAGCTTCGATGGCTGGATGTTCGAAGGCGGCCAGGTCAGCTTTGAAAAGCCCTACAACCAGAGTGGCATGCGCCGTCTGACAACCACCTACGGCGACCTTGGCGATCAGGGCAGCAAGCACATCACCTGGGCCGGTACGTCCTGGAGCGGTGTGCCTGGGATTACCAGCAATTTATATGCGGCCCAGCTGCAGGATATCTGGAACCAGTACTACTACGACCTGGATTACACCTATGCGCTGACCGAGAGCATCAGCCTTAATCCCGGCCTGCATTTCTATCACACCCAGGACACCGGTAAGGCGCTGCTGGGGGATATCGACAACAACACCTTCAGCCTGCACTTCGCGGTCGGAGTCGACGGACACAAGGTGACGGCGGTCTACCAGCGGGTCAACGGCAACACGCCTTTTGACTACCTCTATCAGGGTGACAGCGTATACCTCGACAACTCGCAGCAATATTCGGACTTCAACGGCCCGAACGAACGCTCCTGGAAGCTGCAATACGAATATGACTTTGTCGGGCTCGGTATTCCAGGTCTGACGACCAGTGCTTCCTACTCACGCGGCGAGCTGGATTTGACTAAGGCTGACGCCAACAGCATCGGCTACAGCAACTGGTACAACCCCGCAGGCAAGAATGCCCATCACTGGGAGCGCGATCTGGGGGTCAAGTACGTACTTCAGGAAGGCAAGGCCAAGGATCTGGCAGTAAGCCTGCGCTGGGCAACCAACCGCGGTAACACGGCTTACCAGAGCGTCGACAACGATGTCGATGAGTACCGGGTAATCGTCGACTATCCTATTGATGTGTTTTAATCCTTGACCATAAGGCCAGCTTTTAGCTGGCCTTATCTCTGTAAGGCATCACCTTATGGCAGGGCACGAATCGTATCTGTGAGGGCAAGGCCATTCCATTCTCCCCGCGTTCACACATCATCACTCGACGCATGCTGGTCGGGGCCAGCGCCCTCTCGGTGCTGGCCATCCTCAGCATCGTTGGCTATTTGCTGGTCAGGGAGTTCCGCAATACCGAAGAAGACGCCGCACGCGCGGCGTTGAACATTGTGCAGTTGATCAGCCGGGATATTCGTAACACGTTCTCGATCTACGACACCTCCCTGAGCAACCTGATCAAACTGATGCAAAGCCAGGCACTGGCCCCTCTTTCGCCACAGACTCAAAAGTCGGTGCTCTTCGACAGAGCCATTGAAGCGCCTTCCAACGCAGGGTTCTTTGTACTCGATGCCGAAGGCAAACTGATTGCCAGCTCTCGGCCGACGGTACCCTTGCTGGACAACGCTCTTCAGCAGCCTTGGTTCAGGGCGCACCTCAAAGCAAAAAGCGATGAACTCTTCATCAGTCGCCCCCTGCTCGTCAGCGGGATACCCAATGACTGGAACCTGATTTTGAGCCGCCGAATTACGGCTCCGGACGGCACGTTTGGCGGCGTCGCCGTTGCCCAGATGAAATTGAGCTACTTTCAGAATCTGTTCCGCGGGCTGGACCTTGGACCTACAGGCAACATCAGCCTCATCAGCACGGACGGTATCCTGCTGATTCAGTCTCCTGCGACTACCAAGTTTTACACCGGTCAGGACCTCAGCCAAACGCCGATCTTTTTGCGTTTTCTCACAGAGCGTTATGGCAGCTTTACCGCTATGTCCGGTGCCTACAACCTGGAGCGTCTTTACAACTTCGCTCAAGTCAGCGAGCTGCCCATGGTGGTCGTGGTGGCCTTGTCAACCGAGCACATTTTCAGTAATTGGCAGCACACAGCCTTGTTGATCGGTAGCGCAACGCTGCTGCTCTGCCTGGGTTTGCTCTGGCTTACCTGGCTACTGGTTCGCGAACTAGGCCTGCGTCAACGCGCAGAACGAGAGCTTGCAACCCTGGCCTCCACCGATCCGCTTACCGGACTGGCCAATCGACGCATGCTGGATAAAACACTGGATCTGGAATGGCGACGCGCTCAACGCTCAGGCGCCCCCCTGTCATTGATCATGATTGATATCGATCACTTCAAGGCCTTCAACGACAGCTACGGCCATCAGGCAGGCGATGAAGCCTTGCGTCGGGTCGCACAGGCAATCAATGCCCATGTGCGCCGCCCCGCTGATCTGGCGGCCCGCTATGGCGGAGAAGAGTTTGCGGTTGTCCTGACGGAGACAGACGCTGCGGGCACTCGCCTGCTGGCTGAAAAAATTCGCAGCGCGGTGGAACACATGCAACCGGCCAACACCGCAACGAACAAGCTCACTGTCAGTCTGGGTGCCTGTACTCGCTATGCCAAACCAGGCGACGTTCAGGAAGAACTGATCAGCACTGCCGATAAAGCGCTTTATCAAGCCAAGAAGCGCGGTAGAAACCGGGTAATGGATATCAATGAAACCGGGCTCAATGCACTTAAACCAAAACCCACGGAATAGAGCATGGCGTGGTTAAATCACAAACAAAAAAAAGACCACCCGGAGGTGGCCTTCAAAAACTAGAGAAAGAAGTTTTACTTAAACTGCCGCAACCGGACGCATGTACGAGATCGGTGCAGTGCTGGCATCTTCAAAGGTCACGACTTCCCACGCATCGGTCTGCTCAAGCAGCTTGCGAATCAGCTGGTTGTTCAGTGCATGGCCAGACTTGAAGCCCTTGAATTCACCGATCAGGCTATTGCCCAACAGGTAAAGATCGCCAATTGCGTCGAGGATCTTGTGCTTCACGAATTCGTCTTCATAGCGAAGGCCGTCTTCGTTTAGTACTCCATCCGCGTCGACCACGATCGCGTTTTCTACGCTACCGCCGAGTGCGAGATTGTGCTTGCGCAGGTACTCGATATCACTCATGAAACCAAAAGTACGTGCGCGGCTGACTTCTTTAACAAACGAAGTGCTTGAGAAGTCTACGGTTGCACTTTGGGTACGGTTACGGAAAACCGGGTGATCGAAATCGATCTCGAAGCTCACTTTGAACCCTTCGAAAGGGACGAAAGTGGCGCGCTTGTCGCCGTCTTCCACTGTCACTTCACGCAGGATACGGATGAACTTCTTCGGCGCGTCCTGCTCTTCCAGGCCGGCAGATTGAATCAGGAACACGAAAGGTCCGGCGCTACCGTCCATAATCGGGACTTCAGACGCGGAGAGTTCGACGTAGGCGTTATCGATCCCCAGGCCAGCCATGGCCGAGAGCAAGTGCTCTACCGTGTCTACTTTTACATCGCCGTTGACCAACGTGGTCGACATCGTTGTCTCGCCGACGTTTTCCGCGCGGGCAGGGATCTGCACAACAGGGTCAAGGTCTGCACGACAAAACACGATGCCGGTGTCCACAGGGGCAGGCTTGAGGGTCAGGTAGACCTTCTCACCGGAGTGCAGGCCGACACCTGTGGCACGGATAATATTTTTCAGGGTGCGTTGCTTAATCATGGCATTGGCCGCTTCAGCGCAAATTGCGAATAGGTATCAACAAAGGCTGGGGATAATAGCAGACCGAGCCTTTGCTGAATACCAATCACCTTAATAGCCCTGATTGATTTCATTAATCAGCCTGTCGACGAAGGAAAGCCGGGATGTCCAGGTAATCCAGATCGTCTTGAGGATTGAGCTTGGCAGCGGTCGTCGCGCCTTGCTGTGCCTGGTTACGCATCACGGTCGGGCGGTCCAGATCACGGTAGTTAACCACCGGTTGTTCCTGACGCTCGGTACGCGCTTCCTGACGAGCAGGTGCGTTGTGTGCCGCAGAAGCTGCGTACGAGGCTTGAACGCTGTTGTCGATGACCTTGACCGGCTTCTCGATTTTTGCGCCCAGACCGGTAGCAACCACGGTCACATGCAGTTCGTCGCGCATGTCCGGATCGATAACGGTACCGACCTTCACCATCGCGTGCTCGGAAGCAAAGGCTTCGATGATGCTACCCACGTCGGAGTACTCACCCAGAGACAGGTCAGGACCGGCGGTGATGTTGACCAGGATGCCGCGAGCGCCTTCCAGGTTTACGTCTTCCAGCAACGGGTTGCGGATAGCCGCTTCGGTCGCTTCACGTGCACGGTTCGGACCGCTGGCGCAGCCAGTGCCCATCATTGCCATGCCCATTTCGCTCATCACGGTACGCACGTCGGCAAAGTCGACGTTGATCATGCCCGGACGCTTGATGATGTCGGAGATACCGCGCACGGCACCGGCCAGCACGTCATCGGCCTTGGCGAAAGCCGACAGCAGGCTTGCGTCCTTGCCGAGGATGGTCAGCAGTTTTTCGTTCGGAATCGTGATCAACGAATCGACGCTTTCGGACAGCAGACGAATACCTTCGTCAGCGATCTGCATGCGCTTGCGACCTTCGAACGGGAACGGACGAGTCACCACCGCAACGGTGAGAATCCCCATTTCCTTGGCCACTTCGGCAATGATCGGCGCAGCACCGGTACCGGTACCACCGCCCATGCCCGTGGTGATGAACACCATATTGGTGCCCTGCAACACTTCAGCGATGCGCTCGCGGTCTTCCAGAGCGGCCTGACGGCCTACCTCTGGATTTGCGCCGGCACCCAGGCCCTTGGTCACACCAGTGCCCAATTGCAGGATCGTGCGCGCACCGATGCTTTTCAGCGCTTGCGCGTCAGTGTTGGCGCAGATGAATTCCACGCCTTCGATGTTGCTCTTAACCATGTGGTTAACAGCATTGCCACCGCCACCACCAACACCGATAACTTTAATTACCGGGCTTTGCGGGATGTTGTCTACGAGTTCGAACATGGTCCCTCTCCTTTCAGTTCTCTAGTTTTTTTCGCCTACTTCTACCGCTTTGAATCTTTTTACAGCTCAAGCTTTAAAAGTTGCCCTGCACCCAGCGCTTCAGGCGCTCAAACACAGGGGCTTTTTGTTCGTCACTGCTGTAGTTGTCGCGGTTGCTGATACCCGACATGGAAATACCGTCTGACTGCTTTTGCAGCCCGTACAGCAACAAGCCCACAGCGGTGGAGTAAATCGGATTACGCACAACGTCGGTCAAGCCCTTGAAGCTGTGCGGCACGCCCAGGCGGACCGGCATGTGGAAGATCTCTTCGGCCAGTTCGACCGCGCCTTCCATCTTTGAAGTACCACCGGTCAACACGATGCCCGCCGGGATCAAATCTTCGTAGCCGCTGCGACGCAGCTCAGCCTGAATCAGGGTGAACAGTTCGTCGTAACGCGGCTCGACCACTTCGGCCAACGCCTGACGCGACAGCTCGCGCGGTGGGCGATCGCCTACGCTCGGCACCTTGATGGTTTCGCCGGCGCCAGCCAGTTTGGCCAGTGCACAGGCGTAGCGAATCTTGATTTCTTCGGCATATTGGGTCGGTGTACGCAGCGCCATCGCGATGTCGTTGGTCACCTGATCACCCGCAATTGGGATCACTGCCGTGTGGCGAATCGCGCCTTCGGTGAAGATCGCGATGTCAGTGGTGCCGCCGCCGATATCGACCAGGCAAACGCCCAATTCTTTTTCATCATCGGTCAGCACCGAGTAAGCCGACGCCAGTTGCTCGAGGATGATGTCGTCCACCTCAAGACCACAGCGGCGCACGCATTTCTCGATGTTCTGTGCGGCATTCACGGCGCACGTCACTACGTGAACCTTGGCTTCCAGACGCACGCCCGACATGCCCAGTGGCTCGCGAACGCCCTCCTGGTTATCGATCACGTAGTCCTGCGCCAGGGTATGCAGTACACGCTGGTCAGCCGGGATCGCGACGGCCTGTGCGGCGTCGAGAACACGCTCAAGGTCGGCCGAGCTGACTTCGCGATCCCGAATCGCCACGATGCCGTGGGAGTTCAGGCTGCGGATGTGGTTGCCGGCAACGCCGACAAACGCCGAGTGAATCCGGCAACCGGCCATCAGCTGCGCTTCTTCGATGGCGCGCTGGATCGATTGCACGGTGGACTCGATGTTCACCACCACGCCTTTCTTCAGGCCCCGGGACGGATGCGTGCCAATACCGACGATTTCGATCGTGCCGTCTTCACCGACCTCGCCCACCAGCGCCACCACCTTGGAGGTGCCGATATCGAGACCGACGATCATTTTTCCGCTTTGCACGTTTGCCATGGGTCCTGCCTCTTCTTAATTCTTCGCGACAGCGGGTTGGGCTATCGTGGGTGCCACAGGTTCCCGCCAGCCGACGGCCAATCCGTTGGCATAACGCAAATCGATGCGCGCTATGTTTGTAATCTGTTCTTTCAGCGTTTTTTCATAGATGGCTATGAAGCGACGCATTTTTTCCACCAGGTGATCGCGCCCCAACAGCAACTCGATTCCAGGTCCTGCACTACCAGCTCCGGTGGTCAGGAACCAGCTACCGCGCTCACGCAATTCCAACCGGGCAATTGAAAAGCCCATCGGACGCAGCATCTGGCTCAACACCTGATACTGCTGCATCACTTGCTGCTGAGCCCGTTGGGGACCAAACAGCTGCGGCAAATGCTCATAGTTGGCCAGCTCACGCGGCGTGAATGCCTGGCCCTGGTTGTTCAGCAATGCTTCATCACCCCAGCGGGCAACCGGCAGTTGCTCTTCAAGGCGAATCACCACCTGGTCGGGCCACACACGCCGAACCTCGGCGTGTGCGATCCATGGCATTTGCTCAAGCTCGGTGCGCATGCCTGCCAGGTCTACCGTGAAGAAACTCGCCGCCACATAAGGGGCGATGCGCTGCTGCACGGCTTGCTGGCTGATGTAAGTCAAATCACCCTGCACGTTGACATTGGTGATCGGCCGATCCGCATACGGCATCAAGCGTTGTGCACCTTCGTAGGTGCCATAACCCAACGCCACCAGCAGTACCGGCCAGAACAAGGCTTTCAAAAAGCCAAAATTGGCTTTTGGCAAACGCACCGACATCGGCTCTTTCGCCACCATCCGGCTGGCGCCACGCGGCACCGGCTTGCGGCCGGGAGCGGGTGGTTGATGACGAAGCGATGCACCTTGCATGGACTTAACCCCGCGCCTCTAAGCTTGCCGCCAGAATCGACAGCACCAACTGCTGGAAATCCAGACCCGCAGCCTTGGCCGCCATCGGCACCAGACTGTGATCGGTCATGCCCGGCGCGGTGTTGACTTCCAGTAGCCAGAACTGGCCAGCGGTGTCCTGCATCACGTCCAGACGGCCCCAACCGGCAATACCGATCGCCTCGCAGGCTTTCGCCGTGAGGTCCATGAGCTCTTGTTCCTTGGCACTGTCGAGGCCGCACGGGATCCGATACTGGGTATCGTTGGCCACGTACTTGGCGTCGTAGTCGTAAAAGGTATGCGGCGTACCCAGGGCAATCGGAGGCAACACCTGGTCACGCAGGGTGGCGATGGTGAACTCGGGACCACTGATCCATTGCTCAACCAACACTTGCGAGTCGTACTTGCTGGCATCGGCCCAAGCGACGATCAACTCGTCAACATTATTCACTTTGGCCATACCGATACTTGAACCTTCATGTGCCGGTTTGACGATCAAAGGGAAGCTCAGTTCCTTGGCTGCACAAATACAATCGGCTTCGCTGCTCAACACGGCGTGACGTGGGGTTGGAATACCCAGGCTGTGCCACACCTGCTTGGTGCGCAGCTTGTCCATTGCCAGGGCTGAGGCGAGGATGCCACTGCCGGTGTAAGGAATGCCCAGGCACTCCAGCAGGCCTTGCATGCTGCCGTCTTCACCGCCACGGCCGTGAAGGATGATGAACGCACGGTCGATCTTTTCGCGGGTGATACGGGTGATGAAGTCATCGCCCACATCGATACCGAAGGCATCCACACCGGCGCTTTGCAGCGCACCCAGTACGGCATTGCCCGATTTCAACGAGACTTCACGCTCAGCGCTTTTGCCGCCGAACAGCACGGCCACACGGCCGAAGTCGGCAGGGGCAATGGTCGAGAACAGGTTGGCGTAGGCAGCAGTCATTTCAACTTTCCTTCACTGGTAGCAACAACAGCACCGGCGAACAGCGGGCTTTTAATAAGTTGCGGTGCCAGACGGCCGATATCGCCCGCCCCTTGGCACAACAGAATGTCGCCAGCGCGCAGCAGCGGCTTGACGATCGGCGCCAGCTCAACGCCGCGCTCGATGTAGATCGGGTCCAATTGACCGCGCTGGCGGATGCTGTGGCACAGCTGACGGCTGTCAGCGCCCGGAATCGGCTCTTCACCGGCCGGGTAAACTTCCATCAACAGCAGCACGTTGGCATCGGCCAGCACCTGGACGAAATCGTCATACAGGTCACGGGTACGGCTGAAACGGTGCGGCTGATAAACCATCACAAGACGACGTTCCGGCCAGCCGCCGCGTACGGCCTTGATCACGGCTGCGACTTCGGTCGGGTGGTGGCCGTAATCATCGACCAGCATCACACTGCCGCCTTCAACAGGCAGCTCGCCGTACACCTGGAAGCGACGACCTACACCCTCAAAGCCCGACAGCCCCTGAACGATGGCCTCATCACTGATGCCTTCATCGGAGGCAATGCAGATGGTCGCCAGGGCGTTAAGCACGTTGTGGTTGCCGGGCATGTTCACCGACACGTCAAGCGGCTCGCGGTCCGGGCGCAACACGGTGAAGAAAGTTTGCATGCCTTGCTGGCGAACATTGATCGCACGCACGTCCGCAGCTTCACTGAAGCCGTACGTTACGGTCGGACGCTTGACCAGCGGGAGGATTTCACGCACTACAGGATCGTCCAGGCACAGCACGGCCAAACCGTAGAACGGCAGGTTGTGCAGGAACTCGACGAAGGTTTTCTTCAGTTTGTTGAAGTCGCCTTCGTAGGTCGCCATATGGTCGGCGTCGATGTTGGTGACCACAGCAACCATCGGCTGCAAGTGCAGGAAGCTGGCATCGCTCTCATCTGCTTCAGCAATCAGGTAACGGCTGGTGCCCAGTTGTGCATTGGTGCCGGCTGCATTCAGTCGACCGCCAATCACGAACGTCGGGTCCAGGCCACCGGCCGCGAACACCGAGGCCAGCAGGCTGGTGGTGGTGGTCTTGCCGTGGGTCCCGGCGACGGCAATGCCGTGGCGATAGCGCATCAGCTCAGCCAGCATCTCGGCCCGCGGCACTACAGGAATGCGGCGTTCCAGTGCACTCGCCACTTCAGGGTTCGACGTGTTCACCGCGCTCGACACCACCAGTACATCGGCGGTGGCAGCGTTCTCGGCACGATGGCCGATGTAGATGTGTGCGCCGAACGATTCAAGACGCTCGGTCACAGGCGATGCATTCAAGTCTGAACCCGACACTTCATAGCCCAGGTTCAGCAGCACCTCGGCAATGCCGCACATGCCCACACCGCCGATACCGACAAAGTGGATACGACGGATACGACGCATCTCGGGTTGTGGCATAGCTTTTTGATTCTCAACCATTGGCCACCTCCAGGCAGATATCTACAACGTTGCGGGTCGCATCAGGTTTGGCCAGTCGGCGGGCATTGGCCGCCATGCTGTTGAGTCGTTCCGGTTGCATCAAAACCTCTGTCAGGCGTGCAGCCAGTTCGGCTGCGCCAGTTGTCGCTTGCGGCATCAGGAAGGCTGCGCCCTCGCGTGCCAAAAAGTCGGCGTTACGGCTCTGATGGTCGTCAATCGCGTGGGGCAATGGCACCAGCAGCGAAGGCAGACCGGCCGCAGCCAGTTCACTGACGGTCAGCGCGCCTGCGCGACAAACCACCAGGTCGGCCCAGCCATAGGCGTGGGCCATGTCTTTGATAAACGGTTGTACGTCAGCTTCGACACCGACCGCGTTATAGCGCTCGGCTGTAATCTGGCCATGCTGTTTGCCTGCCTGATGAAACACTTCAGGACGAATGTCAGCCGGTACTTTGGCCAAGGCTTCAGGCAACAATTTGTTCAGGGGTTCGGCACCCAGGCTGCCACCCAGCACCAGCAGGCGCGCCTTGCGCCCTTCCAGTGCGGCCCGTGGCGCAAGCGTGAACAGTTCAGGACGTACCGGGTTGCCGGTGGTACGCAGTTTGTCCGAGGCGGAGAAGGTTTCAGGGAAGGCTTCGCAGACACGACGGGTCATCGGCACCAGCAGACGATTGGCCGTACCGGCTACCGCGTTCTGCTCGTGAATGATCACTGGCACACCACAGGTTTTCGCGGCCAAACCACCAGGCCCTGTCACATAGCCGCCAAAACCCAGCACACACACTGGCTTGAGCTGGCGAATGATTTTGCGTGCCTGAAACAGCGCTTTGAGCAACACAAACGGTGCTTTTAACAGCGACAGTTTGCTCTTGCCACGCAAGCCCGCGACATTGATCAGGTGCAGTTTGAAGCCCGCAGGCTCAACCAGTTCATTCTCGATGCCACGGGGAGTACCGAGCCAGTGCACGGTATAACCACGTGCTTCGAACTCGCGCGCACACGCCAGCGCCGGGAACACGTGGCCGCCGGTGCCGCCGGCCATGATCAGCACATTAGCGCCCATGGGTCGGATCCTCATCGAAGTCGCTTTCTTTGAAATCGGTCTCTTCGCTGCCCAAGTGGGTACGACTCTCCCACTCGATGCGCAGCAACAAGCCCATGCACACACAGCAAATCACCAGCGAGCTGCCGCCATAACTGAGGAATGGCAAGGTCAGACCCTTGGTTGGCAGCAAACCGACGTTTACCCCGATATTGATCAGGAACTGACCGATCCACAGGAACGACAAGCCGTAGGCCATATAAGCCGAGAAATACTGCTTGGCGCGCTCGGCCCACATGCCTATGTACATGCCGCGCACGCAAACGAATACGAACAGGGCCAAGGTCAACAGCGAGCCGACTACGCCCAATTCTTCAGCCAAGACCGAGAACACGAAGTCGGTGTGCGCTTCAGGCAGGTAGAACTGCTTCTGCACACTGTTACCCAAACCAACGCCAAGCCACTCTCCGCGACCGAACGCGATCAGGGCCTGGGTCAGTTGGTAGCCGGAACCGAACTGGTCGGACCACGGGTCGGTAAAGGTGATCAAACGCGCCATCCGGTAAGGCTGGGCCTGTACCAGGACAAACACTGCACCCACCGCCAGTGCCACCATCAGGGCGAAGCGGAACAGGCCAACACCACCCAGGAACAACATGGCAGCCGCCGCGCCCATCATGACAACGGTGGCACCGAAGTCCGGTTCCATCAGCAGCAGGCCCGCCATCGGCAGCAAAACGATGAATGGTTTGAAGAAGCCCATCCAGCTTTCACGGACTTCCTTCTGCTGGCGCACCAGATAGCCCGCGAGGTAGATCACCACGAAGACCTTGGCGATTTCTGAAGGCTGTACGTTAAAGAAGCTGAAGCCGATCCAGCGCATGGAACCGTTCACTTCACGCCCGATACCCGGGATCAGCACCATCACCAACAAACCAAACGCACCGATCAGCAACAACCAGCCCAGGCGTTGCCATGTCGCGATCGGCACCATCAAGGTCAGGATGCACGCGCCAAGGCCGAGGACGATGTAAAACAGGTGGCGGATCATGTGGTACAGGGTGTTACCTGACTGCAAGGCGGCAACTTCGGACGATGCCGAAGTAATCATCACCAGCCCAAGGCCTAGCAACGCGAGGCAACCGGCCAGCAACGGGAAGTCGAGGTCGATGCCACGGCCCGTGATCAGCGGCGAAGGGTAAGGTTTGAGGATGCCGAAAATCATGCCAGCACCTCCACGGCGCGGGCGAACAACTGGCCGCGGTCTTCGTAATTTTTGAACATGTCAAAACTGGCGCAGGCGGGCGACAGCAGCACAGCATCGCCTGGCTGGGCCAACGCACGGCTTTGCTCGATGGCTTCGTCCAGCGAACTGACGCGCACTAAAGGCACCGAATTGCCCACCGCCTCTGCGATCAACTCTGCATCACGACCCATCAGCACAACTGCGCGGCAGTACTTGGCGACTGAGTCACGCAGGCCGCTGAAGTCTGCCCCCTTGCCGTCGCCGCCAGCGATCAGGATCAGCTTGCCGTCCATGTCCATGCCCAAGCCGTCGATGGCAGCCAGTGCCGCACCGACGTTGGTAGCTTTGGAGTCGTTGTAGTAGCTCACGCCATCAAGCTCGCGTACCCATTGGCAGCGATGCTCAAGGCCGGTGAAATGACGCAGGCTTTGCAGCATGGCATCGAACGGCAAGCCCACTGCGTGGCCCAGAGCCAATGCAGCGAGGGCATTGGCCTGGTTGTGAGCACCACGCACCTTCAATTCGCGAACGGGCATCAGGTTTTGAAATTCGAACGCGAGGTATTTTTCGCCGTTTTCTTCACGCAGGCCAAAAGCCTTGAAATCCGGCGCACCCAGGCCGAAGGTCCAGCACGGCTGACCTTCACTCATCAGCGGACGCGTCAGCGCATCCTGACGATTGACCACGACTTGCCTGGCACCACGGAAAATCCGGTGTTTGGCCAGGTGATACGCCGGCAGGCCGCTGTAGCGATCCATATGGTCTTCGCTGACATTGAGCACGGTGGCCACTTCAGCACCCAGCTGGTTGGTGGTTTCCAGCTGGAAGCTCGACAGCTCCATCACGTACAGCTCGACGTCATCGTTCAGAAGATCCAGCGCAGGCGTGCCGAGATTGCCACCGACCGCAACGCGCTTGCCGGCTGCCGCCGCCATTTCACCGACCAGGGTGGTCACAGTGCTTTTGGCGTTGGAGCCGCTGATTGCAACGATGGGCGCCTTTGCGTTACGCGCGAACAGGTCGATATCGCCCGACAGTTTCACGCCACGGGCCGCCGCCGCCTGCAGGGCCGGAGTCGCAAGTGCCAGGCCGGGGCTCACATACAGTTCGTCGGCACGGCACAGGAATTCGACATCCAGTTCGCCACAACGCACTTCCACTTGCGGGTAGTCACGGCGCAGCGTGGCCAGTTCCGGTGGATTTTCCCGCGTGTCTGCCACAGCAAACGACACGCCCCGCTGCGCCAGAAAGCGCACCAGGGACATGCCGCTCTTGCCGAGGCCGACAACGATGCGGAAGTGGTCAGAAGCGATCAGAGACACAGGTTCTACCTCAGCTTCAGCGTGGCGAGACCGATCAACACGAGGATCACGGTGATAATCCAGAAACGGACGATCACGCGAGGCTCGGGCCAGCCTTTAAGTTCAAAGTGGTGATGAATCGGCGCCATGCGGAACACCCGCTTGCCGGTCAACTTGAAAGACGCTACCTGGATCACCACGGACAGGGTTTCCATCACGAACACACCGCCCATGATGAACAGCACGATTTCCTGACGCACGATCACGGCGATAGTGCCCAGGGCCGCGCCCAGCGCCAGCGCGCCGACGTCACCCATGAACACTTGTGCCGGGTAGGTGTTGAACCACAAAAATCCGAGACCGGCACCAATCAGCGCGCCGCAGAAAACGATTAACTCACCAGCGCCCGGGACATACGGGATCAGCAGGTAGTCGGCAAATTTAACGTTGCCCGACAGGTAGCAGAAGATACCCAGCGCACCGCCCACCATCACCGTAGGCATGATCGCCAGACCATCAAGGCCGTCAGTCAGGTTGACCGCGTTGCTAGACCCTACGATCACAAAGTAGGTCAGTACAACAAAGCCGATACCCAGCGGGATGCTGGCGTCCTTGAGGATTGGCAGGATCAGTGTGGTTTCGACCGCGCTTGGCGCCGTCGCATACAGAAAGATCGCAGCGCCCAGACCAAACACCGACTGCCAGAAGTACTTCCAGCGGCTCGGTAGGCCACGGGAGTTTTTCTCGATGACCTTGCGATAGTCGTCGACCCAGCCAATGGCGCCGAACAGCAGGGTCACGATCATCACAACCCACACATAGCGGTTGCTCAGGTCAGCCCACAACAGGGTACTGATGGTGATTGCCGACAGAATCAACGCGCCACCCATAGTTGGGGTGCCGGATTTGGACAAATGGGATTGCGGGCCGTCGTTACGGACCGATTGACCGATCTGACGGTTTTGCAGGGTGCGGATCATCCACGGCCCCAGGCACAGCGACAAGGTCAGCGCGGTCAGCACCCCGAAAATCCCGCGCAGGGACAGGTACTGGAAGACCGCGAAGCCTTTGTAGAACTGTTGCAGATACTCCGCTAGCAGCAGCAGCATTAATGTTTCTCCCCGCTGGAACCGCACAAAGCCGCAACGACGTTTTCCATCGCTGCGCTGCGCGAGCCCTTGATCAAAATAGTGGTGTTTGTTTCGTGCTCAGCGCGAAGCGCCTTGATCAGGTCAGCCTGATTGGCGAAGTGACGAGCCTGGTGTCCAAATGCTGTGACGGCATGAGCCATCATGGGTCCCACCGCATAGAGCGCTGAAACTTTGTCGGCGGCATAAGCGCCTACTTCACGATGTCCTTGCTCCGCCCACTCACCCAGTTCGCCAATATCTCCGAGCACCAGGACGGTGCGGCCGGAAAAGGCGGCGAGTATATCAACGGCAGCGCACATTGAGGTGGGGTTTGCGTTGTAAGTATCATCAATAATTCGCAGGCCATCGGCAGTCAATTGGGCAACTGCCCGGCCTTTCACTGGCAACACGGCTTCGAGGCCGGTTTTGATGCCAAATAGCGAGACACCTAGGGCATGGGCTGCGGCTGCGGCCGCCAATGCGTTGGCCACGTTATGGCTGCCCAGCAGATTGAGTTGAACTCGTTCGGCGCCCAACGGGCTGTGCAACGTGAAGCCCGTGCAACCCCGTGCGTCACGGGCCAGATCGCTGGCATGGAAGTCGGCCTGAGGGTTTTCCAGGGCAAAGCTCAGCACTTTGCGCCCTGCTGCACGGTTCTTCCAGATGGCGAATGCCTTGTCATCCAGATTCAGAACGCCGATGCCATTGGCATCCAGCCCTTCAATAATCTCGCCTTTGGCCTCGACGATTTTTTCCGGCCCGCCGAACTCACCCACATGGGCTGTGCCTGCATTGTTGAGCACGGCAACATGAGGCTTGGTCAAGGCCACGCTGTAGGCGATTTCGCCAACACGAGAAGCACCCAACTCAATGACCGCTGCAGTGTGTTCGGCGCTCAGTTCGAGCAGCGTCAGCGGCACGCCCAGATCGTTGTTCAGGTTGCCTTTGGTCGCCAGTACCGGACCACGGGTACGCAGGATGCAGGCGAGCATTTCTTTGACGGTGGTCTTGCCACTGGAGCCGGTAATGGCCGCGACCGGTTTGTCATAGCCGGCACGATTGAGCGCGCCCAACTGACCCAGTGCTTCTCGCGTGTCTTTGACCACCAGTTGAGGCAGTGCTGACTCAGGTACTTCGCGCTCGACCAGGGCGGCAACGGCGCCTTTGGCAGCTACTTCATTCAGGTAATCATGACCATCAAAGCGCGGACCGGTCAGGGCAATAAACAACTGACCTTTCGTAATCGCCCGGCTGTCGATGCTGACACCACTGAAGCGGCAGTCCGCTTCAACCAGACGCCCCTGCAGAGCAGTAGCCACTTCACTCAGCAACAGAGGCTTAAGCATTGGCCACCTCCCAGATACTCAGGGCTTTTTCGGCTTCGACCAGATCAGAGAAATCATGACGCTCGCCATTGATTTCCTGATAGTCCTCATGACCTTTACCGGCCAGCACGATCACGTCTTCAGCGTGGGCGTTGGCAATGACTTGAGCGATTGCATCACCGCGACCGGCTACAAAGATGACGTTCTGCGGTGCTACAAAACCAGCACGAATGTCGTCAAAGATTTGCGTCGGTGCTTCTGTACGCGGATTGTCGTCGGTGACCAGAACACCATCAGCCAGACGCTCAACCACGTGCGCCATCAACGGACGCTTGCCGCGATCTCGATCGCCGCCGCAGCCGAACAGGCACAGCAATTGGCCTTTGGCGTGGGGACGCAGCGCCAGCAATACTTTTTCCAGCGCATCCGGGGTGTGGGCGTAATCAACCACCACCAACGGTTTGGTGCCGCCACCCAGACGCTGCATGCGCCCGACCGGACCTTCCAGCTTCGGCAGCACGGCCAGAATTTCGTCCAGTGCGTAATCCAGCCCCAGCAAGGCGCCAACAGCGGCCAACACGTTGCTCAAATTGAAACGCCCGAGCAAGGAACTGCGCAGGAGGTGCTCGCCTTGAGCCGTCACCACGGTGGCGCGGACACCGTCATCATCAAAGGTCGCATCACGGCAGTACAGCGTGGCACTGCTGTCCTCAAGGCTGTAGCTAATCAGGCGCGAACCATGCTTTTCAGCGGCCAGTTGGCGACCGAACTCATCGTCCAGGTTCAGTACGCGGCAACGCAGATCCGGCCAGGCAAACAGCTTGGCCTTGGCGGCAGCATAAGCCTCCATGGTGCCGTGATAATCCAGGTGGTCACGGGACAGGTTGGTCAGCACGGCAACGTCGAACGCCAATGCGCTGACACGCCCCTGATCCAGGCCATGGGAAGAGACTTCCATTGCGACGGCCTTGGCACCGGCCTTTTTCAGGTCGGCCAACATGGCTTGTACGGCAATAGGGTCCGGCGTGGTGTGGCGACCGCTTTGCAGCGCGCCATAAAAGCCCGTGCCCAGCGTGCCGACGATGCCGCAGTGCTGCCCCAACAGATCCAGCGCTTGCGCCACCAACTGAGTGACGCTGGTTTTACCGTTGGTACCGGTCACGCCGACCAGGTTGAGATGACGACTCGGCTCACCATAAAAGCGCCCGGCGATATCGGACAGCTGAGCCGCCAGACCTTTGACCGGAATCAAGGGAACAGAAGAGATGGGCAGTACGTCTGCACCCTGCACTTCATAGGCTACGGCAGCCGCGCCGCGCTTCAACGCGTCAGCGATGTGCTCACGACCATCGAGCTTGCCGCCGGGCACCGCAAGGAACAGATCACCTGCGCGTACATTGCGGCTGTCCAGAGTCAGCTCACGAATAAGCAGATCGTGGCCGGCATGAGGAAAAATCTTGTTCAGGCTCAGGGACATTAGCCGCGCCCTCCTTTGGCTGCTGCCGCGGCTGCGGCTGCTTGTTGCTCCGCTGCCGTCGGCAGGTTATCCGGGGTCACGTTCATCAGACGCAGCGTGCCGGACATGACTTTGCTGAATACCGGAGCGGAAACCAGACCACCGAAGTAGCCCGCCTTGCTCGGTTCATCGATCACTACAACGATCGCGTAACGCGGGTCGCTCATGGGGCCGAAGCCGGCGAACAGGGAACGATAAGAGTTCACTGCGTAGCCTTTGACGCCGCCCGAAGATGTTTTACGCGCTGTACCCGACTTGCCGCCAACGTGATACGCCGGCACCTTGGCACGCCATACACCGCGAGGGTTTTCGATCACTTCCTGGAGCATGCCCTGCACCGTTTTGGCGACTTGCTCAGGCATGACCTGCGCAGACTCGGGCGGGCGGTCGGTTTTTAGCAGCGTCAGCGGAGCAAGCTTGCCGTTGTTGGCCAATGCCGAGAACGCATGGACCAGCTGGATCGCCGTTACGGACACGCCGTAGCCATAAGAGAGGGTCGCGGTTTCAGCCTTGCGCCACTCGCGGTAGTTAGGCAGGTTGCCGACGCGCTCACCCGGAAAGCCCAGGCCGGTGTCTTGCCCCAGGCCCATCTTGGCCATCTGGCGGAAGATCGCTTCGCCACCGATATCGAAGGCAACCTTGCTCATGCCCACGTTACTGGAGTTGATCAGAATGCCGGTCAGGTCGAGGACCGGACCTTCGGAACGGGATACGTCACGAATGGTGTACTTGCCCAACTGCAGGGTGCCCGGATAAACCTCAACCTTGTCAGTAGGCTTCCAGCGCCCGGTTTCCAGCGCAGCACTCATGGAGATCGGCTTGACCGTCGAGCCCGGCTCGAACACGTCGATCATGGCGCGGTTACGCATCATCGCCGGTTGCAGGTTGCGACGGTTGTTGGGGTTGTAGGTAGGCTGGTTGACCATCGCCAGAATCTCGCCGGTCTTCACATCCATGATCACCAGGCTACCGGCCTTGGCGCCGTTCTCGACCAGCGCATTGCGCAGTTCGCGGTTGGCCAGATACTGCAGGCGCAGGTCAATCGACAACGCCAAGGTCTTACCTGCCTTGGCGTTTTTGGTCACTTGCACATCTTTGATCAGACGCCCGCGCCTGTCCTTGATCACCTGCCGCTTGCCCGGAACTCCGGCCAGCCATTCGTCATAGGCCAGCTCAACGCCTTCACGACCTTTATCGTCGATATCGGTAAAGCCGACCATGTGGGCCGTAACTTCACCGGCAGGGTAAAAACGGCGGAACTCTTCAATGCCATAAACGCCCGGCACCTTGAGGTCGAGCACAACCTGGCCCTGCTCAGGGGTGAGGCCCCGGACCAGGTAGATAAATTCTTTATTGGCTTGCTGTTCCAGACGCGCCGTCAGCACTTTAGGGTCTTGCCCGAGCGCGTGCGCCAAGGCTGGCCAACGGTCTTTGGCAACCTGCATTTCCTTGGCGTTGGCCCACAGGGTGGTCACCGGCGTACTAACGGCCAGCGGCTCACCATTGCGATCGGTAATCAGGCCACGGTGAGCAGGGATCGGGATATGTCGCAAGCTGCGCGCATCGCCCTGCCCCTTGAGAAAGTCATGGTCGATCACTTGCAGGTAAACGATCTGGCACGCGATCGCGCCTACCAGCAGTGCCAGCAATGCCAGCACCACACGAAAACGCCACGGATAGAGCGCGCCCTCGAGTTTGATCATGGCGCCACCATTCGAACTTCTGCTGCGCCAGGAATGCGCATTTTCAGTTGTTCGCTGGCCAGTGTTTCGATACGGCTATGGGCGGTCCAGGTGCTTTGTTCGAGAATCAAACGCCCCCATTCCGCCTGTGCCTTGTCACGCACACTCAGTTCACCGTATAGGGTGTTGAGCAACTGGCGGTTCCAGTGGGCGCTGTAAGAAACGCCCACAGCCGAAACCAGGACGCCAATAAACAGCAGCAGCATGAAAAAACTTCCGCCGGGAAGTGGTTTGGCGAAGAGCTTGTTCAACGAAGCTTCTCCGCGACGCGCATTACAGCGCTGCGCGAGCGTGGATTGGCTTTGAGTTCGGCATCGGACGCGGTCTGGGCTTTGCCGTGAATTTTGATTTTCGGAACAAAAGCAACGTGTTGAACGGGCAAGCCGCGCGGCAGGTTGTCGGGTTCGCCCTTGACCAGTTTGCGCATGAACAATTTGACGATACGGTCTTCCAGGGAGTGAAAGCTGATCACCACCAGACGGCCGCCGATTGCCAGGGACTCCAATGCAGCCTCAAGGCCAGCCTCAAGGTCACCCAGTTCGTTGTTCACGTGAATACGCAAACCCTGGAAAGTACGGGTTGCAGGGTGCTTGCCCTTTTCCCAGGCCGGATTGGCCACTTTCAACACTTCAGCCAGATCGCCGGTGCGCTCAAACGGCTTGATATCTCGACGCTCTACAACCGCGCGAGCCATGCGACCGGAAAAGCGCTCTTCGCCATACTCTTTGAAGACGCGGGCGATTTCTTCCTGGGATGCTGTGTTAACGAACTCGGCAGCACTGATGCCGCGGTCCGGATCCATGCGCATGTCCAGAGGGCCGTCATTCATGAAGCTGAAGCCGCGCTCCGGATCGTCAAGTTGCGGTGAAGACACACCCAAATCGAGCAGCACACCGTCAACCTTACCGGCCAGACCGCGATCGGCAATTTCGGATCCCATTTCAGCAAAACTGCGCTGCACAATAACAAAGCGGCCGTCTTCGGCCGCTAGCGCTTGCCCGGTGGCAATCGCCTGTGGATCTTTATCAAACCCGAGCAATTGCCCCTCAGGGCCAAGCTTCTGGAGTATCAGGCGGCTATGTCCGCCGCGACCGAAGGTGCCATCCAGATAGCATCCATCAGGACGTACGGCGAGAGCCTCTACGGCTTCGTCGAGCAGTACGGTGATGTGGTTGAAGCCGCTATCTATAGTCACAGGATTAAATCACGCAGTTCGTCAGGCATCGCGCCCGGTTGTTGAATGGCTGCAAGGTCAGCGGCAGAAACAGCTTCCCAGGCATCCTCGTCCCACAGTTGAAACTTGTTTAGCTGGCCTACCAACATCGCGCGCTTATCCAACTTGGCATATTCACGCAAACGCGGCGGCACCAGAAAACGACCACTGCCATCGAGTTCAAGATCGACGGCATTACCAATCAACAGACGTTGCAAGCGGCGGTTTTCTTCACGCAACGAAGGCAACGCCCGTAGCTTGGTTTCAATCAATTCCCACTCATCAAGGGGGTACACACATAAGCAGGGATCTACCGCATCGATGGTCACGATCAGCTGCCCGGAACTTCGCGAAATCAGCTCGTCACGGTACCGGCTCGGCATTGCGAGACGGCCCTTGGCATCGAGACTGATTGCGTTGGCTCCGCGAAACACTGGTCGCATCTCCAAATATTAGCGTTTTACGTCTAGAAAACCCACTTTATGCCACTTTCCACCACTTATGCACACTATAGGAATGCGCCCACCACACCGTCAAGGAGCGACCCACAGGAAAACCCTTACATAACTGAGATTTAGGAGGGTAAATAGACGTAGAGCAGTAAGCGGAGGGGTTTTTTGACGAGCAAGGCGCAGCGAATTCAAAGCCCTGGACTTCAAACTTAAAGTAGTTTGTTAAGAGTAAGAACTTTTCGGCATTACGTCGGGAATTAATCTTGCAAATGTCGGCGGGGGATTAAGCGCTGTCTGATATAGCATTCTGCCTGCAGGGCAAGCAGAAGAAAAAAAGGTGGAGAGTCGATCTGTAAGCCGGGTTCTGTCGTGAACAGTCATTCGTCTACGATGGCCATCACTGGACATCTTTAGCAACCTACCCGGTTCCAGCGCGGGCCACGCCTTGGAACCCTATTTGGTCTTGCTCCAAGTGGGGTTTACCTAGCCACGAACTGTTGCCAGTCGTGCGGTGCGCTCTTACCGCACCTTTTCACCCTTACCGGCGCCGAAGCGCTTAGGCGGTTATTTTCTGTGGCACTTTCCGTAGGCTCACGCCTCCCAGGCATTACCTGGCACTTCGCCCTATGGAGCCCGGACTTTCCTCCCCCCCCTAATTTTCATAGAAGGCAGCGACTGTCCAATCGACTCTCCGGGGCGAAGATTAACTGTACAGAGCGTATAGAACAAGCGTTAAACGCCGCAAGGCAGGTTGAATTGCCTGAGTTGCGGCCTTTAGTCACGGGGCAATACATGCAAAGACATCAAAACGCCATCACCTGATATCAATTGTTACTCTGCTTTCTGCTTTTCAAGTGCAACTTGGTACAAGACGTTTTTGCGTTCACCGGTTATTTCAGCGGCAAGTGCAGCCGCACGCTTGAGTGGCATTTCTTTAAGCAGCAAGTCGAGAATACGCATCGCCTCACTACTGACCACTTCATCTGTTTCTGGCGCGGTCCAGCCCGCAACCAGCACAACACATTCGCCGCGCTGTTGATTACTGTCGCCTTCAACAAATGCACGCAACTCGGACAGGGGCAAACCCTTGAGTGTTTCGAATGTCTTGGTCAGCTCGCGCGCCAGCAATGCCGGGCGCTCTGACCCAAATACCAGCTCAAGATCTTGCAGGCACTCAAGAATCCGGTGCGGCGCCTCGTAAAAGATCAGCGTGCGGGGCTCTTCTTTTAATAATTCCAGACGCGAACGACGCCCGACAGCCTTGGCAGGCAGGAACCCTTCAAAAATAAAGCGATCAGAAGGCAGCCCCGCCGCAGACAGGGCCGCGATCAAGGCGCAGGCACCCGGCACCGGCACAACCCTGACGCCAGCCGCTCGCGCCTGACGCACCAAGTGATAACCCGGGTCGGAGATCAGCGGCGTACCCGCATCAGAAATCAATGCGACATCTTCACCGGCCAGCAAACGCTGAATAAAGCGGCTGCCTTCATCACGCTCGTTATGTTCGTGACAGGCGCCCAGCGGCGTTGAAATACCAAAATGCTGCAGCAGGCGCAGGGAGTGGCGCGTGTCTTCGGCCGCAATCAGTGACACGTCACGCAAGACCTTGAGCGCGCGCGCACTGATGTCGTCCAGGTTACCGATGGGCGTGGCCACCACATAAAGTGAGCCAAGAACGGAATTCAAATCACCTGGAGCAGTCAAAACGCACACCTCATAAGAGTTAAAGCCGCCATTGTAGCGCGTAGAGCCCTCATGAACGCACCCACCCTGCAGGCCGCAAACCGCCAAGCGGGGAAACTTTCACCTCCACAACGTACAGATAGCATCTAAATTCAGGCTTTATTGCCTCTAACATCGCGCCCCGGCCAGTGCTTGGGTACACTTCCCCACTCATTTGATCGAGTATCAGGAACACTACATGATCGCTTGCCTGCGGCTGTTCACTGCCCTCTGCCTCGCTGCCCTGTTGGCGGCTTGCGCTAGCTCGCCCTCGTCCAGCCTTGGCGAACTTCCACGGACCCCGGACGCCAGTCTTGAGCAATTGCTCCAGCAGGCATCCGAAACCACAAATCCGGAAAAGGCCGCCCTGCTGCGCCTGTCGGCAGCCGACCTTGCCCAGCGCCAGCAGAATTCGGCGCGCGCGGCACAGATTCTGGGGCTGGTTGCACTGGATCAACTCAAACCTGCCCAGCAAGTTTTTGCCAACACCCTGGCAGCCGAGCTGGCGATGAGCCGCAATGACCACAAAGCAGCGTTAGCGGCCTTGAACCACCCAAGCACGTCGATCCTCGGCCAACTGCCAGCCGACCTGCAGGTGCGTACCCATACCGTCCACGCCCTCGCCCTCGAAGCTGATGGCCAGACGCTGGCAGCGGCCCGCGAACGCGCAGCCATGAGCCCGAACCTGACCGGCGACGCCGCCAGTAGCAACAACGAAGCCATTTGGGCACTGGTGGCCGCCTTGCCGGTCGATCAACTGCACGCCCAGAGCAACGATGTACTGGGCGGCTGGATGTCTCTGGCCCTGGCCGTCAAGAGCGCGAGCACCCTGCAGGATCAGCAAAACGCTATCGATCAATGGCGTGCACAAAACCCTGCCCACCCTGCTGCCATCCAACTGCCGGCACCACTGATCAAGCTCAAGGAACTGGCCAGCCAGCCCCTGACCAAAATTGCATTGCTACTGCCACAGGACGGCCAGTTGGCTTCTGTGAGCAAAGCACTGCGTGATGGCTTCATGGCTGCTCACTATCAGGCCCAACAAGCAGGCCAGAACCCGCCAAGCATTCAGTTCTATAACAGCTCGCGCCTGACCTCGCTGGACGACTTCTATCGCCAGGCGCAAGCCGACGGCGTGCAACTGGTGGTCGGGCCACTGGAAAAAAACCTGGTCAAGCAACTCAGTGCTCGCCCGCAATTGCCGATCACCACACTGGCCCTGAACTACAGCGAGGGCGCTCAAGGTCCTGCACAACTGTTCCAGTTTGGCCTGGCGGCTGAAGATGAAGCCCGCGAAGTAGCTCGACGTGCACGCGCCGATGGCCTAACCCGCGCTGGCGCAATGGTGCCAGTCGGCGAATGGGGCGACCGTGTACTCAAGGCGTTTCGCCAGGAGTGGGAAGCCCACGGCGGCACCATCGTTGGCATAGAACACATCGACAAGCCCGTAGCACTGGCCCAGCAAGTTGCCGATCTGGTGCAGTTGCGCAAAAGCGGTGGCTCCGCACAACCTACGCGCCGACAGGACATGGAATTTATCTTCCTGGCCGCCACCCCTCAGCAAGCCCAGCAGATCAAACCGACCCTGAACTATCAGTACGCTGGTGACCTCCCTGTTTACGCGACCTCCCACGTATTCAGCGCCAGTGGCGACCAGAACCAGTACAACGACATGAACGGCATCCGCTTTTGTGAAACACCCTGGTTGCTCGATCCATCCAACCCGGTGCGCCAACAAGTGACCGCACAATGGCCACAAGCAGGCGGTAGCCTGGGACGCCTATACGCTATGGGTATCGACGCCTATCGCCTGGCACCGAGCCTGGGTCAGTTGAAGGCACTGCCCGACAGCCGGATCGACGGCTTTTCCGGCAGCCTGAGCATGAGCCCGGCACAGCGTGTCGAGCGTCAGCTGCCATGGGCCGAGTTCATCAATGGCCAGCCTCAACGCCTGCCTGCTACCCCAAACTGATGCCCGAGCGCTCAAGCCAACACATTGGCAAGGATGCCGAGCGCTTGGCGCTGCGGCATCTTGAGCAACAGGGTTTGCGCCTGCTGGCGCAAAACTGGTCATGCAAGCGCGGCGAGCTGGATCTGGTCATGCTTGACGGCGATACAGTAGTATTCGTCGAAGTTCGTTACCGACAACACACGCAATGGGGTGGCGCTCTGGCCAGCATTGACGCACGCAAGTGCCAAAAGCTGATACTTGCCGCCCAGCATTTTTTGCAGCGGGAGACACGCTGGGCCAATCACCCGTGCCGATTTGACGTGGTGACAATGGACAGCGCAACACCCCAATTGAACTGGCTACGGAATGCCTTTGACAGCCAATAACGCTGCCAGACCGATTCCAGCACCCTTTTTTGAACGATTTTGCTTTGCTTTGCTGGCTGCACATTCTTGTGCCGGGAAGTCACTCAGGAACACCTGGATAACGCCCGACCAGCCGCCCTACTTAAGGTCACATAGATGGACATGCAATCCCGGATTCGCCAGCTTTTCCAAGCCAGCATCGACACCAAGCAGCAGGCGATGGAAGTGCTTGCCCCTCACATCGAGCTAGCCAGCCAGGTGATGGTCAATGCCCTGCTCAACGAGGGCAAAATGCTTTCGTGCGGCAATGGCGGGTCGGCAGGTGACGCCCAGCACTTTTCATCCGAGCTGCTCAACCGCTTTGAACGCGAGCGGCCCAGCCTGCCCGCGATTGCACTGACCACCGACACTTCGACGATCACTTCGATCGCCAACGATTACAGCTTCAACGAGATTTTCTCCAAGCAGATCCGCGCACTCGGCCAACCCGGCGATGTGCTGCTGGCTATTTCAACCAGCGGCAATTCGGCCAATATCATCCAGGCCATTCAAGCTGCCCACGATCGCGAGATGGTCGTAGTCGCAATGACTGGCCGTGATGGCGGCGGCATGGCCTCACTACTGCTGCCCGAGGACGTAGAGATTCGCGTACCTTCCAATGTCACCGCACGAATTCAAGAAGTCCACCTGCTGGCGATCCACTGCTTGTGCGATCTGATCGACAGCCAACTGTTCGGGAGTGAAGAATGACTTTTAATCGCCTTGGCCTGATAGCCCTGACCCTGTGTCTTGGTCTGACTGCCGGTTGCAGCTCGGTACTGACCGCCACCCGCGACAAGCCTATTGAGGATGATCGCGGCACCCGCACCTTCGGCAGCAAAATCGACGACTCCCTGATTGAAACCAAGGTAGCCGTGAACGTGGCCAAGGCCAATCCGGATCTGGACACCGGCTCGCATATCGTTGTCACCAGTTACAACGGCATCGTGCTGCTGGCCGGCCAAACCCCGCGCGCCGACCTGAAGGCCCAGGCCGAGCAAGCTGCCGCCGCCGTTCAACGCGTGAAGAAGGTCAACAACGAGTTGCAAGTCATGGCGCCGTCTTCGATCCTGGCGCGTAACAACGACGCCTGGCTGACCACCAAGATCAAGACCCAAATGCTGACCGATAACGCGATTCCCGGCTCGCGGATCAAAATCGTGACGGAAAACGGCATCGTCTACATGCTCGGCCTGGTGACCAAGCAGGAAGCAGCCCGCGCTACCAGCCTGGTGCAGAGTGTTTCCGGCGTGCAAAAAATCGTCAAACTGTTCGAGTACATCGACTGACAGCACCCAACTGCCAGACACAAAAAAGGCGACCTTCTCAGGTCGCCTTTTTTATTACTTCACCACTTTCAGGCTTGGCCGACCCGTAGGTCGAGGCGGCTCAGATCCTGGTGGCGGCCCATCGTCATCCGGCTCAACCTCGTCATCAGCCTCAAGAGGCTCTTCCAGGTCGAATACCATACCCTGGCCGTTCTCGCGGGCGTAAACACCCATGATTGCAGGGATAGGCACGTACAACGTGTGCGGCACACCACCAAAACGCCCTTCAAAGCTTACTGCTTCGTTGTCCATGTGCAATTGACGCACGGCGGTTGGCGAAACATTCAGGACAATCTGCCCGTCACTGGCAAAACCCGCAGGCACTTGCACCTTCGGGTAGTCAGAGTTAACCAGCATGTGCGGAGTGCAGTCGTTATCAACGATCCACTCATAGAGCGCACGCACCAGATAAGGTCGACTTGAATTCATCGAGGGCTCCTAAGCTTTAGCGCATGTCGCGTTCGACACCAGACAAACTTGCCTGGAAAGCCTCACGCGCAAATTGGCGCTCCATATAGTCGAGCAGCGGCTTGGCTGGCCGCGGCAATTCAATACCCAAAACAGGCAAGCGCCAGAGTATCGGCAATAGGCAGCAGTCGACCAGACTTTGCTCATCGCTGAGGAAAAAAGGTTTGTCGGCAAATAATGCAGAAACACCCGTCAAGCTCTCGCGCAACTCTTTACGAGCCACTACACGTGCCGGCTCCTTGGTCCGCGAATCAAGGATCAAGTCAACCAAAGCACACCAGTCACGCTGGATACGATGAATCAGCAGACGGCTATTGGCCCGCGCAACCGGATAAACCGGTAACAGCGGAGGATGCGGGTAACGCTCATCCAGATATTCCATCACCACAGTCGACTCCCACAACGCCAGGTCACGATCGACCAGGGTTGGCAGGCTGCCGTAAGGGTTCACTTCGATCAGCTTCGGCGGCTGACGGCCCGCCTCCACACTGATGATCTCGGCGCTGACACCTTTCTCTGCGAGCACAATACGTACTCGATGGGAATAGTGGTCGGCGGGGTCGGAGTAACAGGCCAACCGATTGGTCACGCCCATGGCGGTCCTCCTCGCTTGTTGAAATTATCGGGAGCAGAAAAACGAACGCGCCCAAGGAACGCCTCTGATAACCGCAGAACCTGGGCAAACAGAGTCGCTAGACCCCGCTTGCCACCCGTCCTGCACTGTTACCTTTTCAGAGACACCCTCGGGCGCGCACGATTAACAGCATTGCGTGTAACTATATCAGTGCACATCCTTCCAGTATTCGCGCTTGAGCAGATAAGCGAATACAAAGAGGAAAGCCAGGTAGATCAGCACGTAAGTACCGATGCGCTGATGCTCCAGCTTCACCGGATTGGCCGAGTAGGCCAGGAAGGTCACAAGATTCTTGATCTTCTCATCGAACTGCTCTTCAGTCAGCGCGCCGGTTTTAGGCAGCACTGTCAGCTGGTCGCACGCTTCATGCGTCAAAGGCGTGCCGGTGAGCGGATCATACTGCTTCTTGCCGTCTTCGACGATCTGTACTTGCTTGCAACCCACAACCTGACGCCCTTGCAGCGGCGCCAGAACGTTAGGCATACCCACGTTCGGGAAAACCTTGTTGTTCACACCCCAAGGGCGAGACGGGTCTTCGTAGAAAGCACGCAGGTAGCTATACAGCCAGTCAGTACCACGAACACGAGCAACAAGAGTCAGGTCTGGCGGTGCAGCACCGAACCAAGCCTTGGCATCAGCTGGCTGCATGCCGATGTTCATGTGGTCGCCAATCTTGGCACCGGTGAACACCAGATTGTCGAGCATGACGTCATGGGGAATACCCAGGTCGTCTGCTACGCGCTCGTAACGCTGGAACTTGGCACTGTGACAGCCCATGCAGTAGTTGGCGAACGTGCGCGCGCCATCCTGCATGGCAGCCTTGTCAGAAACATCGATGTCGACCTTGTCGAGCTGCACACCTTGTTCAGCCGCAAAGGAGAACACAGGCATAACTGCGAGCATCAATACAGCAAATAGCTTTTTCATCAGCCAGTCACCCTTTCCGGAACCGGTTTGGTCTTCTCAAGCCTGGTGTAGAACGGCATCAGAATGAAGTAGGCGAAGTACAGGAACGTACAGACCTGCGACAGCAGCGTGCGGCCCGGGGTCGGTGCCAATACACCCAACACACCCAGAATCACGAAGGAGATGCAGAACACCCACAGCCACACCTTGCTCATCCAGCCTTTGTAGCGCATGGACTTCACAGGACTGCGGTCAAGCCAGGGCAGCACGAACAACATCGCAATGGCGGCACCCATGGCAATTACGCCAAGCAGTTTGTCCGGAATCGCACGCAAGATCGCGTAGAAGGGCGTGAAGTACCAGACAGGTGCAATGTGCTCCGGCGTTTTAAAGGCGTTGGCCTGTTCAAAGTTCGGTTTTTCCAGGAAGTAACCACCCATTTCCGGGAAGAAGAACACAATCGAGCAGAAGATAAACAGGAACACCACAACGCCGACGATATCTTTCACGGTGTAGTACGGATGGAAGGGAATGCCGTCCAGCGGTATGCCGTTTTCGTCTTTATGTTTCTTGATGTCCACGCCGTCCGGGTTGTTGGACCCGACTTCGTGCAGCGCCAGAATGTGCAACACCACCAACCCCAGAATCACGATCGGCAAGGCCACTACGTGCAGGGCGAAGAAGCGGTTCAGGGTAATCCCGGAGATCAGGTAGTCACCACGGATCCACTGGGTCAGGTCGTTTCCGATAACCGGAATCGCGCCAAACAGCGAGATGATTACCTGGGCGCCCCAGTAGGACATTTGACCCCAAGGCAACAAATAGCCCATGAAGGCTTCTGCCATCAGGGCCAGATAAATCATCATGCCGAACAGCCACACCAGCTCACGGGGCTTCTGGTAGGAGCCGTAGAGCAAGCCGCGGAACATGTGCAGATAGACGACAACAAAGAACGCCGATGCACCCGTAGAGTGCAGGTAACGCAAGATGGAGCCGTATTCGACGTCACGCATGATGTATTCGACAGAAGCAAAGGCTTCTTCTGCCGACGGCGTGTAACTCATGGTCAGCCACACGCCGGTAACGATCTGGTTAACCAGAACGAGCAATGCGAGGGAGCCAAAGAAATAGAAGAAGTTGAAGTTCTTCGGGGCGTAATACTTGCTGAGGTGATCTTCCCACATTTTGGTTGCAGGGAAGCGGGCGTCTACCCAATCCATGAACTTGCTCATTACGCGTTCTCCCCATCGAGGCCAACGACAACAATGTTGTCCGACTCATAATAGTAGGGCGGTACTGGCAGGTTCAGCGGGGCTGGCTGCGACTTGTAAACACGGCCGGCCAGATCATAGTGCGAACCATGACAAGGGCAGAAATAACCACCTACCCAATCCTTGCCAAGATCAACGGGCGCGACCTCAGGACGGAACGTAGGCGAGCAACCCAAGTGGGTGCAAATACCGATCAACAACAGAATCTCTGGCTTGATCGACCGCAACTCCGGATTCACATAAGCAGGCTGATCAGATTGCTTGGAATCAGGGTCAGCAAGCTGCCCTTCAATCTTCTTCAGATTTGCCAGGATTTCCTCGGTGCGACGTACGATGAATACCGGCTGACCACGCCATTCAGCAATCATTTGCTGACCTGGCTCGACCTTTGCAATATTCACTTTCACCGGTGCGCCAGCGGCTTTCGCCTTGGCACTGGGAAACCACGACCCCACGAACGGGACCGCCGCCCCCACCGCTCCTGCAGCACCCACCACGGATGTGGCTGCTACGAGGAAGCGACGCCGGCCGACATTTACGCCGTCATTGCTCATTCAGTCCTCTCCCATCAGCTTTGTGGCCTGTTAAATCAGGCATCTACTAAATTTGCATCTGAACTTATAAAAATTTTGCAGAATGGTAATGAAAAGCCCCTACTCTGACAAGGTAATTACCGCTCTCGGGCGGCTACAAGCCTTGTAGTATAGGCGTTTGCTGGATGTGGCAAGTTGTCACACCAATAATTCATCACCCATAAAAAAAGCCCAGCTCCGAAGGAGACTGGGCTTTTTTGAACGAAGCTGCGAATTAACGCTTCGAGTACTGCGGACGCTTACGCGCTTTACGCAGACCGACTTTCTTACGTTCAACTTCACGAGCATCGCGAGTTACGAAGCCAGCTTTGCGCAGAGCGCCACGCAGGGTTTCGTCGTACTGCATCAGTGCGCGAGTGATACCGTGGCGGATTGCGCCAGCTTGACCACTTACACCACCACCGATCACGGTGACGTAGATGTCGAATTTCTCGACAGTCTCAGTCAGTTCCAACGGCTGACGAACTACCATGCGGGCAGTTTCGCGACCGAAGAAATTCTCCAGAGTGCGGTTGTTGATCGAGATGTTACCGGTACCCGGACGCAGGAAAACGCGAGCGGTTGCGGTTTTACGACGGCCAGTGCCGTAGTTTTGAGTCGCCGACATAATGAACTATTCCGTTAAAACTTCAGTTCTTGGGGCTGCTGAGCAGTATGAGGGTGAGCAGCGCCCGCATAGACTTTCAGCTTACGGTACATGTCGCGACCCAGTGGGTTTTTAGGCAGCATGCCTTTAACCGCGGTCTCGATCACGCGCTCAGGAGCTTTGGCGATCAGCTTTTCGAAGTTGATCGACTTAATCCCGCCCGGGAAACCGGAGTGAGAGTAGTACATCTTGTCAGTGGTTTTAGCACCAGTAACACGGATCTGCTCAGCATTGATAACAACGATGTAGTCACCGGTGTCAACGTGCGGAGTGTATTCCGGCTTGTGCTTGCCACGCAGACGGCTCGCGATCTCGGTGGCCAGACGACCCAGGGTCTGACCAGCAGCGTCGACGACAAACCAGTCGCGCTTTACTGTTTCTGGTTTAGCAGTAAAAGTTTTCATTCTTTATAGCCTCAGGGGCCGCCCTGTAAATTAGACGGCAGATCTTACTGAATAGTGCGTACTTTGACAAGTCAAAGGCAGCCGGATACAGACGCTATCGGGGGCTCGGGTCAGCGCGTCCGTTCAACGGCAAGATTCTTCGGCAGGCGGCGCATCACTTCCACTGCAGAAAGAGGTCGGCAATTATCCAGATTGCGCAAAAAATTACAACCTGCTTTTATGTTTGTTTACCCGAAGGAGCACACGATGGATTACCGCAAGCTAGGCCGGACCGAACTGAAAGTAAGCGAAATCGCCCTCGGGACCATGACCTGGGGCGAGCAGAACACCCAGGCTGAAGCCTTCGAGCAGATCGAATACGCGAAAAATGCCGGCATCAACTTTATCGACACCGCCGAGATGTATCCGGTGCCGCCAAAGGCCGAAACCTACGCCAGCACCGAGCGCTACATCGGCAATTGGTTCAAGGAACGCGGCGATCGTGCCGACTGGATCCTGGCAAGCAAGATCGCTGGCCCCGGCAACGGCATCGACTACATCCGCGACGGCAACCTGAAACACAACCGTACTCACATCGTGCAAGCCCTGGACGCCAGCCTCAAACGCCTGCAAACCGACTGGATCGATCTCTACCAACTGCACTGGCCTGAACGCAGTACCAACTTTTTCGGTCAGCTGGGCTACAAGCACAACGCCGACGAGGACTTCACCCCCCTGGAAGACACTCTTGAGGCACTCGACGAACAGGTCAAGGCTGGCAAGATCCGCCACATAGGCCTGTCCAACGAAACGCCATGGGCCACGATGAAGTTTCTGCAGTTGGCCGAAAGCCGTGGCTGGCCACGCGCCGTATCGATCCAGAACCCCTACAACTTGCTCAACCGCAGCTTTGAAGTGGGCCTGGCCGAAATTGCCATTCGCGAACAATGCGGCCTGCTCGCCTACTCGCCCCTGGCGTTCGGCATGCTGTCGGGCAAGTACAGTGGCGGTGCCCAGCCGCCTAAAGGCCGCCTGAGCCTCTACAGCCGCTTCTCGCGCTATTCAAACCCGCAGGCCGTGGCTGCCAGCGAGCGTTATGTGGCCCTGGCCCGCGAACACGGCCTGGACCCGGCCCAGATGGCACTGGCTTACGTCACCCAGCAACCGTTCGTCACCAGCAACATCATTGGGGCGACGTCAATGGAGCAACTCAAAAGCAATATCGCCAGCCACGACCTGAAACTATCGGATGAAGTACTGGCCGGCATCGAAGCGATTCACAAGGAGCAGCCAAACCCGGCGCCTTGATCCTGCTGTAAACCGTTTTCGTAGCAGTTGCCGAAGGCGACGTCCGATTTCCAAGCAATCGTAAACCTGAGAGCGCCGACTAACTGTCAGTGCGCAACCTCCGACCTTACGACGGCTACGCTGCCGGACGCAGCCTGCGGCAGCTGCTACAGGGGCGGCGTAACCTCCCCCTAGACACACAGGGAAAAAAATAAGACGATCCAGCCGTAAGTTGACCAATTTCACCTATAAGAATAATCAAAATATGTCTATGTCTACTCAACGCTCCACGCCCCTGAGGCGCGTCAGCATCCTGGCCATCGATCGGGTATTCGCCTCGACCCTGATGCACGCCAAGGACTTCTTTCATCTCGCCAGCCTGCGTCATGGCAAGCAATTAGGCCGGGGCCTGACCCCCACCTTCGAAACGCGACTGGTGAGCCCTGACGGCCAACCCGCAGTCAGCTTCAGCAATGTGGTACTCCCCGTCGATGGCGGCCTGGAGGACTCCGACATCATCATCCTCCCGGCCTTCGGGGAAGACTTCGACACGATCTGCCAGCGCTACCCGCAAGTCCTGCCTTGGCTGCGCGAGCAGCATGCTCGCGGGGCAGTCTTGTGTGCAGAAGCCACAGGGGTGTTCTGGCTCGCCGAAGCCGGGCTGCTGGATGGCAAGGAAGCAACCACGTACTGGCGCTTTTTCGACACGTTTGCCCAGCGCTATCCTCAGGTCCACCTCAACCAGGACAAGCACCTCACCGACGCCGACAACCTTTACTGCGCCGGCGGGCCGACCTCTGCCTGCGACCTCTATATCTACATGATCGAGCGTTTCTGCGGCGCCAATATTGCCCAGGCCGTGGCCCGGGACATTCTTTACGAGGTGCAGCGCAACTACACCCCGGGGCGCATTGGTTTTGGCGGCCAAAAACTGCATCAGGACGTGATCATTCTGCAAATTCAGCAATGGCTCGAAGATCACTTTGCCGACAAGTTTCGCTTTGAAGACGTCGCTCGCGATCACGGCATGAGTATCCGCAATTTCATGCGCCGTTTTCAGCTCGCAACAGGCGACAAGCCCTTGCATTACCTGCAACGCCTGCGCATAGAAACCGCCAAGGGACTGCTCTCGGCCTCGCGCAAAAGCATCAAGACCATCAGCTACGACGTGGGCTATGACGACGCGAGTTTCTTTGCGCGACTGTTTCGCCAGCACACCGAGCTGTCACCGAACCAGTATCGGCAGCAGTTCCTGCAGGCGGGCGTAAAACAAGTCGCTTAAATTCCGGCCATGACTGTGACAGCCCGATGCTGAAGACGCCCTCCAGATTCAGGAGGGTAAAAAAAAGGCCTGCAATGCAGGCCTTTTTCTCGACTAGGGTTTGTGCGCCCTGGTCAGGTATTCGTGAGACTGCATTTCCAGCAAACGGCTGAGAGTGCGCTGGAACTCGAAGTTCAGGCGCCCGCCGGTGTACAAGTCCTTGAGCTCAACTTCAGCCGAGATGATCAGCTTTACGTTGCGGTCATAAAACTCATCGACCATGTTGATAAAGCGTCGGGCGATGTCGTCGGTTTTAACGTCCATCTGCTCTACACCGCTGATGATCACAGCGTTGAAGATTTTACCCAGCTCAATGTAGTCATTCTGGCTACGCGGGCCGTCGCACAACTCGCGAAAATCGAACCAGGCCACGTCATCACAAGTGCGAAGAGCGCGAATGGTGCGGTTTTCGATGATCAAGTCATCGCCTTCAATCGCCCGGGTAGAGTTGTGCGTCAGCGCTTTAAAGCTTTCGCGCAAACTCTTCTCGGAGGCTTCATCCAGCGGAAAGTGGAACAGCTCAGCCTGCTCCAGATGGCGCAGACGGTAGTCGACGCCGCTGTCGACGTTGACGATCTCGGTGTTCTGCTTGATCAGTGCAATAGCAGGCAAGAAACGCGCACGTTGCAAGCCGTCCTTGTACAAACCGTCCGGCACGATGTTCGACGTCGCGACCAGGGTAACGCCGTTTTTGAACAGCTCTTCCATCAAGGTGCCGAGGATCATTGCATCGGTAATGTCCGACACAAAGAATTCATCAAAGCAAATCACCCGCGCCTCATCAGAGAAGCGCTTGGCGATGATGGTCAGCGGGTTCTTTTCGCCATTGAGGGTACGCATCTCTTCATGCACGCGCTTCATGAAGCGGTGGAAGTGAGTGCGCATCTTCTGCTTGAACGGCAACGCGTCGAAGAACGTATCGACCAGATAAGTCTTGCCCCGGCCCACGCCTCCCCAGAAATAGAGGCCTTTGACCGGCGCCTGCTCTTTTTTGCCGAACAGCTTGCCGAACAGACCCGGCTTGCTCTGCGAAGCAGCCACCAGGTCGTCGTACAGGCGCTGCAGATGGCGCACGGCGTTTTCCTGTGCGGCATCGTGAAAGAAGTCCGGGCGTTTCAGATCAACTTGATATCGTTCTAGAGGCGTCATAATTCGTTAGCAAGGCAACAAAAACGGGCCGACACTGTAGCGACGGCCCTTAAGAATGGCAATCAAACCTGAGACGAAACGTCGCACTTTCTCAGTCTTGCGCGGGCAATAGCGCCAGTCGCAGTGCTTCGATAGCCGCATCACGCGCCACGCTGTCGGCAAACGCCGGGCTGTCGGCCACACAGGCGTCACCCAGCCAGACGCTGAAGCTCAGCTCGTCACTGCGCACATCCAGTGGCTCACCGGATTGCAGTTGCTTGGTGACCTGACCCGCGGCTTTGCCATCGGCAAAATTGCGCGACAACAACAGTTGCTCGCCATCGGCGGCGAGCAGACGGAAACGGAAACTGCCATCTTCGTCGCGAAAACTTACAAAGCGAGGGCCCTTGGCGGCCTTCTTTTTGCTGGCAGCGGCGGTTTGAGCCACGCTGACAAACGATCGCAGACCCACCGCCTCACGCAATTGCGCCAGGAATGGACTCGCGGTTTGACGCGCTTTTTGTGCGCCAGCCAGAAGAATGTCTTCCATGTCGGCAGGTCGTGACATCAAGTCGTGATAACGCTCGCGGGACTCACCCAGTTCGGCGTCCAGCAGCTTGAACAGACGCTCTTTCGCTTCGCCCCAGCCCAGGCCCTGCAACAGCTCACTGCGCAACTCTGCCGCCTGCTCAGGCGTGGAGAATGCCTGGTACAGGGTGAACAGGTGCGAGTTGTCCGGATCTTTCGCCTCGCCCGGCGCACGGGAATCAGTGACGATGCGCGAAATAGCGCTTTTCATGTCTTTGGCGCTGCTGAACAACGGAATGGTGTTGTCGTAACTTTTGGACATCTTGCGACCATCGAGGCCTGGCAAGGTAGCCACGCTTTCTTCGATCAGCGCTTCAGGCATGGCGAAAAACTCTTTGCCATTACCGAACAAGTGGTTAAAACGCTGGCCAATGTCGCGGGCCATTTCAACGTGCTGGATCTGGTCGCGACCGACCGGCACCTTGTTGGCGTTGAACATCAAGATGTCTGCGGCCATCAACACCGGGTAGCTGTACAGCCCCATGGTGATGCCCGCATCCGGGTCTTCGCCATTTTCCAGATTCTTGTCGACCGAAGCCTTGTAGGCATGAGCCCGGTTGAGCAGCCCCTTGGCCGCCACGCAGGTCAGCAACCAGGTCAGTTCCGGGATTTCCGGGATATCTGACTGGCGATAGAACGTCACACGATCTACATCAAGACCGGCCGCCAGCCAGGTCGCCGCGATTTCCTGACGCGAGCGCTGAATGCGCAGCGGGTCATCGCATTTGATCAGGGCGTGGTAGTCGGCCAGAAAGTAGAACGAGTCGGCATTGGGGTCGCGACTGGCCACGATCGCAGGGCGAATGGCCCCGGCGTAGTTGCCCAGGTGCGGCGTACCGGTGGTGGTGATACCGGTGAGGATACGAGTACGAGTGGTCATGGGTAATCGCTTATCAGGCTGCAATCAATTCGAAAGGCGTGGCGCTACCAACTCTTTGAGCTCGGGCAGCTTGCCGTGAAAAAAGTGTCCGCATTCTGCCACTTTCAGCAGCTCATGGGGGCGCGACAGGTCGTTTGACCAGTTATAGACCAGCTGCGGATCGATCACTTCATCGGTTTCGGGCTGGATAACCGTTAGCGGGCAGTTGTGGGGCAAGGCATCTTCGTCGCGCAGACGCATCACCGCCGGGGCGACCATGATCACCCTCGACAAATGCTCGCCCTCGGCCTCAAGCCGGCCACCCAGGCTGGCTGCAACAAAGCCGCCAAACGAAAAGCCGAGCAAGGTGATTGGCAATTCAGGGTGTTTGGCGCGCAACCAATGAGCCGCAGCCAGTGCATCGTCGACTTCGCCGGTGCCCATGTCATGACTGCCAGCGCTCGTGCCGACGCCACGGTAATTAAATCGCAAGGTAATCAGGCCAGCATCGCGGGCAGTGCGCTGCAGGGTCGAAACCACTTTATTCATCATTGTTCCGCCCTGCACCGGATTGGGGTGGCACAGCAGCGCAAGGCCCTGTGGCTCAGCAGAATCAAGGTACAAGGCTTCCAGTTGGCCGACCGGGCCATCAATTACTACGGGGGTTTCGCGGGTAAGCAAGAAGGAACTCCGTGACCTCAAATTGGGTCGACTCGTCTAGCTGATAGATTCTGTCTGACATATTTGCGAGTGCATCGCGGTATACAGCGCAGGTCCGAGCCGTTAACGTAAAGCAAAGCCGTTTATAGAGGAAGGACTCGTGGAACACTCGCTCTTGATTTGGTTGTTGCCGACTCTCGCCCTGGTTGCCGGTGTCGCCATTGGTTTTCTGGTTGCTCGTCTACTGCCAAATGCCGTGCCTAACCGTACGCAGCGTCAGCTCGACGACATCCAGGAACGTTTTGACAGTTACCAAAGTGAAGTGGTGACCCACTTCAACACCACCGCCAATCTGGTCAAAAAGCTCACTCAGAGCTATCAGGACGTGCAAGAACACCTCGCCGAGGGCGCCAACCGTTTGGCCCTGGACGAGCAAACTCGCCAACGCCTGCTGGCTGCTCTGCACTCCGATGTGCCACAACCGCATCGCGAGCGCATCACTCCGCCGCACAGTACTGAGCCTCCACTGGATTACGCCCCAAAGAGCCCCAATGGCCCGGGTATGCTCGATGAGCATTACGGCCTGAAAAAGTAAACGTCACGCCCAATAAAAAGCCCCGCGATCTGCAAGGATCGCGGGGCTTTTTTTGTATGGCTTGTGACTAACCCGTAGCAGCTGCTACGAAGTGCCTTGCCTTTACGGGTACTGCTGCACCTGACCTGGCTGCTGGTATTGCATGCCAGGGATCGGCGCCAGTGTGACTTGAACGCGGCGGTTTTGCGCGCGACCGTCAGCTGTTGCGTTACTGGCAATCGGGTCGGCCGGGCCGGCGCCACGTACTGACAGGTACTGACCGCTCACACCCTGGGACGTCAGGTAGGTCGCCACGCTCTGCGCACGCTGCTGCGAGAGCTGCATGTTGTAGTTGTAGTTACCGGTGCTGTCGGTATAACCCACGATCTGAATCTGGTTTTGGTTGTTGAACTGCTTCAACGAGTTCGCCAGGTTGTTCAGTGGCTGATAGAAACTTGGGGCGATGTTGGCGGAGTTGGTGGCAAAGGTAATGTTGCCCGGCATCACCAGAGTGATGTTATCGCCCTGACGCTGAACCTCTACGCCGGTATTGGCCATGCTTGCACGCAATGCCGCTTCTTGCTTGTCAGCGTAGTAGCCATAACCTGCAGCACCCAGACCCGCCACAGCGGCGCCGATCAGCGCACCCTTGCCACGGTTGTTGTGGTCGATGGCAGCACCGGCTACAGCACCAGCCAATGCCCCAAGACCACCGTAGGTGGCGGTTTTACTCATGCCCGTCCCGGAAGACGCCTGGCCCTGGTTGTTATACGGGTTAGGCGAAGCGCAGCCGGCCAGCAAGGCAACCGCACTTGCAGCAACAATCAAACGACGCGAAATGAACATGGTGAAGCTCCTGATCAATCTTTCTGGGGCAAAGGCCGTTGGCATTGGACCTTTGTGGGCGTTAGAACACGACCCGCTGTAAAAATTCCTTTGGTCGCTGACATTTGCACTACGCAAACCATAGTCGCCCGATCGCCACCTCACAAACTCCGACTTAGAACTTCACCCCCACCGTCAGCGCCACAAAGTCGCGGTCACTGAGCGTGTTGTAGCGCCCGCCAAAGAAGTTGGTGTACGACAGACTGCTGGTGTAGGTGTTTTGGTATTCGCCGTCCAGGCCAACGGAGATGGCTTTGCGGCCCTCTTCGAAGTTGGCATTGGGACCAGGGGAATAGCCGCTGATGTCGTGGGACCAGCCCAGATTGGGCTTCAGGTTCACACCGGGTAAAACACTGTTGTACTCCCACACCGCCCGACCACGATAGCCCCAGGAAGTGGCGGTGGTGAAGCCGTCATGGCCGTCTGAACCGAACACCGGATCACGGCCATAACGCAAGTCTGATGAGCTATCCAGCCCGCCCACGTAGGTGACCCCTACCTCGCCGGTCACGGTCAGGCGATTGGCACCCATGGCGTTGTCGAAAACATGGCTGAGGGACGTCTGGAACTGGGTGATTTCCTTACGCCGATAGCCCTGTACATCCGCGCCGGGAGTCACGGTCAATGGCGATGCGCTTGCAAGTCCAGGCAGCAACGTGATGTTGGCGTACAGCAAATCGTTGCTGTTGAGTTGCACCGGCGCATTGGGACGATAGCTCAGCTCGCCTTTCCAGGCCGTGCCTGTGGATAACCTGGTAGCGAAGCTCAAGCCATACAGGTGGATGTCTTCGGGGTATTCGACGTAGTAGCTGGAGTTGCCGGCAACGATCATCGACCCCAGCCCGCCCGCACCTGCCGCAGCGTTGTAGGCCGACTGCGGCGCAGCGCCCGCACTGAGGATCGGGTCCCGGCTGTGATAATTCATGAAGTAGGCGCCAAACTCGGTGTCCAGCGGCTCAAACACATAATGCATGGCCACGCCAAACTGACCACCGTTGCGCGCATTGCGATCAGCGCCACGACGCACCAGCACGCCCTCGCCGTTTACGTCGACACCCGCACCCGTGAGCGCCGCAAGGTCTGCCACATCTAACGCCGAGCGTTTGCTCATCACCCGGTAATTGCCGCTGCACCCGTCAGCCATCACATCGGATTGGGAGAAAAACGTCCCGCAGTTATCTGCTTGCGACTGCTCCCAATCCAGCTGATAAAAAGCTTCAGCCGACAGATTGTCAGTCAGATTTTGCGAGATATAAAACAGGTTGACCGGTACCAGGCCGTCTTTGTATTCAGTCCCTGGCCGCCGATAGGCAGACGCGTCGGTGGGGTTGATCGCATTGATCCCGCCGCCGATAAACACGCCCTCGCCCCAACTGACCACTTGCTTGCCCAGGCGCGCCGCGCCGGGCTGATCGGCGATCTCATAGTTGTGGTACACGAAGGCATCCAGCAGTTGCGCCCCGGCCGATTGCGCACTGGCTTTGCGCCCGCTGTCGCTGACGGGTTTGAAGGGCCGGCTGTCGTCCTGCAGCTCGAAGTCGTACCAATACTTGCCGCGTACGTACAGGCCGCTGTCGCCGTACTTCAGCTCCAGTGCGTGCATGCCGGTGAATAGCTTGGAGAAGGTTTCGCCGCGCTTGAAGTTGAGGCGGCCATCATCCGAGATTTCGGATTGCCCCTTGCCGCCATTGTTGGCGCCAATCAAGTTACGGTCGGCCTTGGCGGTGGACCAACTGGCACCGATGGACAACTCGGAATCGATCTGGCCCTCGACCGGGCCGACATTGAAGCTCACGCCCCAGGCGGACGTCGACGCGAGGCTGACTGCCAGCGCCAGCTTGGCGCGGCGCCAGGACCGGTTGACTGAGGACATCGATACTTCTCCGTGGGCACACTGCAATAAGCCCGCAAGGATGAAGCAAATCCAGATTTTGACAAGAACACTCCCACTCCCGTAGTCGCTGCCGCAGGCTGCGAGCTTTTAATCGCTATCAGATCAAAAGCTCGCAGCCTGCGGCAGCGACTACGCATAGGGATCAATGCATCTCGGTAAACGCCAACTTTATGCCCAGCGCCACCAGTACCGCCCCCATGGTGCGATCAAACCAATGCCCCATGCGGGCAAAGCCGGTGCGTACACGCTGATGACTGAACAGCATGGCGACCATGCAAAACCACAGCCCGGTGGCGACCGCCAGGTACACGCCGTAGCCAGCCTGGATCGACAGCGCCGTATGCGGGTTGATCACCACGGTGAACAACGACAGGAAAAACAGCGTCGCCTTGGGGTTCAGGCCATTAGTGACAAAACCCGAAGTGAACGCACCGCGAGCCGTACGCTCACCCACCGGCAACGCGGCGGCCAGTGCGGCCGGATCGGCCGGTTTGGCCCGCAGCGCCTTGAAGCCGATGTACAGCAGGTAAGCCGCAGCCAGCCACTTCAGCGCGTTAAACAGCACAATCGACTGCGACACAATAATCCCGATACCCAACAGCGAATAACCGACATGGACGAAAATCGCCGTGCCTACACCGAAGGCGGTAAAAATACCGGCGCGGCGACCGTGGGTCACGCTCTCGCGTACCACCACGGCAAAATCCGGCCCGGGGCTGGCCACCGCCAGCAGGTGAATCAGGGCAACGGTCAAAAATTCTGTCCAGTACATGTACGGCTCCATTACAAATTGTTTCTTCTGTTAGGCTCGCCACATTACGCCTTCATTTCACAGCACAAAAGGTACAGTTGATGACTAACACTCAGCGCGCCGTATTCCTTGATTACACGTCACTGGATCTGGGCGACCTCGACCTGGGCCCGCTGCGTCGCAGCTTCGGCGATCTGCAGGTGTGGTCGGACACTACCCCCGCGAATGTGATCGAACGCCTGCAAGGCGCCAGTGTAGCCATCAGCAACAAAGTCCAACTCAACGCCCACACTCTCGCCGCCTGCCCGGACCTCAAGCTGATTCTGGTGGCGGCCACCGGCACCAACAACGTAGACCTTGAGGCCGCCCGCGCTCAGGGGATCACCGTTGCCAACTGCCAGGGCTACGGTACGCCATCCGTGGCACAGCACACCCTTGCCCTGCTGCTGGCAATGGCCACACGCCTGATCGACTATCAAAAAGCCGTCACCGACGGTCAGTGGCAGGAAGCCAAACAGTTTTGCCTGCTGGACTTTCCGATTGTGGAGCTGGAAGGCAAGACCTTGGGTCTGTTCGGTCATGGTGAACTGGGCAGCGCAGTGGCCAGACTGGCCGAAGCCTTCGGCATGCGCGTATTGATCGGTCAGATCCCCGGCCGCCCGGCCCACGCCGACCGCCTGACCCTGGACGAGCTGCTGCCTCAGGTCGACGCCCTGACCTTCCACTGCCCGCTCACCGAGCACACACGCAATTTTATCGGCGCCCGGGAGCTGGCACTGCTCAAGCCCGGGGCCTTTGTGATCAACACCGCACGCGGTGGCATCATCGACGAACAGGCTCTGGCCGACGCGCTGCGCAGCGGCCATCTGGGCGGCGCGGCGACCGACGTGCTGAGCGTCGAGCCTCCCCGCGACGGCAACGTGCTGCTGGCAGCCGACATCCCGCGCCTGATCATTACCCCGCACAGCGCGTGGGGCAGCCGCGAGGCCCGGCAGCGTATCGTCGGCCAACTGGCGCAAAACGCCGAAGCGTTCTTCAACGGTACAGCGCTGCGGGTCGTCAGTTGATAGACTGCGCCCCTTTTTGAGGAGCAGATTATGGATCCGCGCAGTGAAGTACTGCTTCGTCAGCCTGAATACTTTCAGGGTTCGGTGCTGTTAGTCGGCTTGCCGGCTGACGAACTACTCGGCGAATTGCCCGATGCACACGGCTGGTGCTGGCACGCCGGCGACCAGGCCGTACTCGACGCCCGCTTTGAAGGTCGTGTGCAGTTTGGTGTCGAAATCCCCGAACGGGCATTCGACACTGCCGTGGTGTTTCTGCCCAAGTCCAAGGAACTGAGCGACTACGTGCTCAAGGCCGTGGCCGCTCGCTTACCCAATGCCGATGTGTTTCTGGTTGGCGAAAAAAAGGGCGGCATTGAAGGCGCCTCCAAACAGCTGATCCCGTTCGGCAAGCCGCGCAAGCTCGACAGCGCGCGGCACTGCCAGTTGTGGCAAGTGACTGTGGATAACGCTCCGAACGTGCCGGTACTTGAAGACCTCGCGCACCATTACGAACTGCCGCTGGCTGAAGGCCCGCTAAAGGTCGTCAGCCTGCCGGGCGTGTTCAGCCACGGGCGCCTGGATCGCGGCAGCGCCTTGCTGCTTGAGCATCTGGACAAACTGCCCAGCGGTCACGTGCTGGACTTCGGCTGTGGCGCAGGCGTGCTCGGCGCTGCGGTCAAACGGCGCTACCCGCATAACACTGTCACCTTGCTCGACGTGGATGCCTTCGCCACGGCCAGCAGCCGTCTGACCCTTGCCGCCAACGGCCTGGAAGGCGAAGTGATTACAGGCAACGGCATTGATGCAGCGCCCATGGGCTTGAACTCGATTCTGAGCAATCCGCCGTTCCATGTCGGGGTGCACACCGATTACCACGCCACTGAAAATTTGCTGCAAAAAGCAGTCAAACATCTGAAAACAGGCGGCGAACTTCGGATTGTTGCCAACAGCTTCCTGCGTTACCAACCGCTGATCGAAGAGCATTTCGGTGCCTGCGCGGTCAAGGCAGAAGGTCAGGGTTTCCGGATTTACAGCGCCAAGCGCCGTTGAACACATTGTGAAATAAGGGCTTGCCGGATCGGATTTGCCTAGGCAGAATCCGCTCCGTCCTAGGGGAGTAGTCTCCCACGAGCGCCACGCTCGTCCGGCATACGTCAACATACTTGGTCAACAGACCATGGCGTATGCGACCCAGGTGTCCGCACAGACGGACCGGGGTTTGACAAGACCTATGACACGAACACCTTACCCGGGGCGGGAAGGCTGTACGTGTCATAGCCGTGTCGACCCGCCCCTGGAAGCTACCTGATGATGCTCGACTCCTTACTCGTTCCTACCGCAATTGTTGCCTTGGCCGAAATCGGCGACAAGACGCAGCTGCTTGCCCTCATTCTCGCCGCACGCTTTCGCAAACCCTGGCCGATTATTGCCGGCATCGTGGTCGCGACGCTGGCCAACCATGCGGCGGCCGGTGCCGTAGGCGCCTGGTTCAGCACCTTCTTCAGTGACGCCATGTTGCACTGGATCCTTGCTGCGAGCTTTACCGCTACTGCGTTGTGGACTCTCGTGCCCGACAAGATGGATGACGACGAAGCCAGCACCGCGCGCAAGTACGGACCTTTCGTTACCACTCTGATCACGTTCTTCATTGCCGAAATCGGCGACAAGACCCAAGTCGCGACCGTGATGCTAGCGGCGCAATACCCGGATCTGTGGCTGGTGATTATCGGTACCACCCTGGGCATGCTGATTGCCAACGTACCGGTGGTATTGGCGGGTAACTTTGCGGCTGACAAACTGCCGCTGACCCTGATTCGACGCCTGGCAGCTGCCGCGTTCGTCGTACTGGCCATCGTGGCGGTGTACAAGGCAATGCAGATCAGCGGCTGGGTGTAGCCCGCTTTTGAGTGTGGGAGCGGGCTTGCTCGCGATGGCAGCAACGCGGTTTAAGTGTCAGACCGCAGCGATCCAATCGCGAGCAAGCCCGCTCCCACGAGGGGGTTACGATTTCGGGGCCTGCTGATAAAGCGGCATTACCTTGGGGATGGCTGCTTGCAGCGCCGTAATACGACTGCTGGAGGCCGGGTGAGTGCTCATGAATTCAGGCGGTCCATCCTGTGATTGCTGGGCCATTTTCTGCCACAGGGTAATAGCCGCATTCGGGTTGTAACCCGCACGCGCTGCCAGCTCCAGGCCGATCAAGTCTGCTTCGTTTTCATTGCTGCGACTGTTGGGCAAGGTCAGGCTGTAATTCACCACCGTGTCGGCCAGCCCAAGGCTGTCTTGCCCCAACCCCAACAATGCACCGGCGCCTTGCTTGGCGATCTCGATGCCATAAGCCTTGGACATGGATTCACGCCCGTGCTCACGCAAGGCGTGGGCAATTTCATGGCCCATGATCGCGGCGATTTCATCATCACTGAGTTTGAGCTGATCGATGATCCCGCTGTAAAAGATGATCTTGCCGCCAGGACCGCAGTTGGCGTTGAGCTCATCACTCTTGATCAGATTGACTTCCCAGTTCCATTGCGCGGAATCCGGGCGAAAGGCCGGGGCCTGGGCAATCAGTCGGTTGGCAATTGCCTGCAGGCGCTTGGCGTTGGCACTGGTCTTGTCCAGTGCACCCTTGGTGCTCGCCTCGCTCACTGTCTGCTGGTACGACTGCGCATACATCTGGTCAACTTGCTGGCTCGACAACATGCTGAACATATACTGCTTGCGCTCAACGCCGACCGCCCCACCACTGGTGGTATTCACCGCCTGGCAACCGCCGAGCAACAACCCGGCGCCCATCGCGCACACTACCGCTAACTTACCCATCAACTATCTCCATAAAGAGGGTGCGCATCGTATCTCAACCCGGCGTCAGGCACTCGGGTGCATTGAGTTTGGGATCATTGACCAGATTGGCCAACGGTCGTTCACGCAACGGCATCTGCGGGCTGGCAAGCAGCGCCTGTAATACATGAAGCGGCGTTTCTGGATCAAGCCAGGCTTGCTGACCCGCTTCATCCAGAATCAACGGCCGACGCTGACTGGCCGCTGCCTGGGTGATCACCGCGGTACTCAACCACACATGCCCCTCAACCGGGTACGCCTCCCAGATACCGGCAAAAAACAGCGAAGCCCCCTCCCCCGGTGTCAGCCAATAGGGACGTTTGCGGGTGGTGCCGCGCCATTCGTAAAAACCGTTGGCCGGGATCAGACAGCGCCGCTGGCGCAAGGCGTCGCGAAACATAGGCTGCTCGGCCACGGTTTCAGCCCGGGCATGGGCAGGAGTGCGTGACAGATCGGTCAGCCAGGCCGGGGTCAGCCCCCAGCGCGCCCGTGCCAGTTCGCGCTGGCCAGGCTCGGCACCCACCCGTTGGATCAACACCGCGTCATTGGGCGAAATATTCCACTGGGCCTGCTGATCAGCGGGGAAACCGGGCAAGGCTGCAAACGCAGGGTTCCAGCGAAACAGGGCAAAACGTCCACACATGGGGCAGCACAACTCTTCTTCTATAAAGCAGTGAAAAAACCGTCGCTGGCTTCAGCAATCCAGCACATCGGGGAAACTCTCGGGCTCATCACCCGCCACCGGTGACGCGGCATTGTACGCATCGATCAACTCTCGCGCGTATTGCGCGCGATCATTGGCAACCGCCAAGCCCAGCAGACCGAACACGGGTAATTCGCCCGTAGCCCCGATCAGGTCGCGCCCCTCCAGCCGCGCTTCCACCCCTTCACTGGCAAGCATGCCCAGCAACAGCTCGGCTTCCATCAGGTTTTCCGGCTCGTAGATGCGCTGCATGAGCTTCACTCGCTACTCATTTTCGGTATGAACATCGAGCATCCATTCCCGACCGTCGGTCTGTAGATGAAACATAATGGGCCGGCAACACACCGGGCAGTCTTCAATGTAGCTTTGATCGCCACCGGATAGGTCGAGTACAGCTTCTGCCTGCTCGCCACAATAAGGGCATTCATAGTGCTCAGTTTCAAGCATCGCGGTCTCCTGAGTGACTTGTGCGTATAATCGCCTGTCTATTAGCAGGGCTATTTTTTTGCCCTGCCCTGCGTACCAACCCTAGCCGTTTCCAACAAGAGAGCATGATGGGCGAATTCGATACCATCCGACCTTACGACGACGCCGAAGTCCCAGCAGTGCTGGCCCGGTTGCTCAGCGACAAGGCGTTTCTAGATATCCTGACCCACTTTCGCTTCCCGCGCCTGGCAGGCGCTTTCGGCTGGCTGTTAAAACCACTTATAGCCCATCGTCTGCGTAAAGAGTTCGCGAGCGTGACCTCCGTCGCCACTTTGCAAGACAAGGTCGAGGTTTACGTCGACCGCACCATCGAGCATGCCACTGATGGTGTGACCTATACCGGCGTTGAACAGTTGAAGACGGGTAGTGCCTATCTGTTTTTGGCCAACCACCGCGACATCGTGATGGACCCGGCTTTCGTCAACTACGCGGTTTATCACGCGGGCCTGCCAACACCCCGTATCGCCATTGGCGACAACCTGCTGCAAAAGCCCTTTGTCAGCGATTTGATGCGCCTGAACAAAAGCTTCATCGTTCACCGCTCGATCACCGGGCGCCGTGAAAAGCTTGCTGCTTATCAACTGCTGTCGGCTTACATCAATCACTCGATCCGCACGGACTGCCAGTCAATCTGGATTGCCCAGGCTGAAGGCCGGGCCAAGGACGGCGATGACCGCACCGACTCGGCGATCCTGAAAATGTTTCACATGAGCCGTAAAAGCGAGCCGTTCGCCGAGGTCATTCAGTCTCTGAACCTGACCCCGGTTTCGATCAGCTACGAATACGACCCCTGCGATCAGGCCAAAGCTCGAGAGCTGTATATCCGCGCAACCACGGGCACATACAGCAAGGCGCCGGGCGAAGACGACACCAGTATCGCCAACGGCATTACCGGTTACAAAGGTCGCGTACACGTGAACTTTGCCGCGCCCATTACCGAGCTTTTCGAGGACAGCAAATTGCTGGCCACGGAAATGGATCGCCATATCCTCAGCGGTTACCGCCTGTTCCCTGCGCACTACCTGGCGTATGCGCAGTGGGCTGATGCCGAGCCCGAGTTGCAAGTACCAACGGCTGCCGAGGTATTCAGCGCCGAAGAACTGGCCAAGGCACAACAGGAATGGCAGCGCCGCCTGGACGCCTGCCCGGCCGAACACCGCCCGTACCTGGTGCTGCAATATGCGATGCCGGTACGTAATCAGTATCGGGTCAAGGCCGGGCTGCCCCTGTAACCCGATAAGACCCGTGGGAGCGAGCCTGCTCGCGATTGCATCGACTCGATGCACCGACAAACTGAGCCGCCCGCATCGCGAGCAGGCTCGCTCCCACAGCAATGCTTAATTTCTGCTGTCACCGTATCGTCATGAAGAGAGGCCACTCTGTGGCCCCTCGACACCGACACGGAGCTTGTCATGTTGCACGCAGAAAACCAGGACCGCCTTTACCTCATCGCTCCCAGCGACGAACAACAGGCACTGATCGAGGGCTTGGCCTTTAACGTTCAGGATCGCCACTGGCTGGTCTATTGCGCCTTGAGCGGCCATACCCATGCCGATTTGCCTGAACTGGACTTGCTCACCGGCGTCAGCCGCCTTGAGCTGTATGCCGAAGCGGCCTGAAGCCAGACACAAAAAAGCCCGAACTCACTGAGTTCGGGCTTTTTGTTTTGCAGCATTTACTCGCCGAGCAAACGACCGATGGTTGGATCCTTGAACACACGGGTCAGTGCGTCACTGAGCACATCGCTCACCAGCTTGGTGTTGGTTTCCTGATTGGGCGCCATGCCGAAGCGCTGATCAAGGGAGGCGCCATAACGACCGCTGTAAGTACGGCCACCGTTCTTCACATCGGAGCGGAAGGTCGCGCCAATGGTCGCTTCGGTCACGTACATGGTGTCCTTGGGCGACTGGTACTTCAGTTCGGCCAGGGTCACGGTCAACGTCGGGGCATTCATCGCATTGGATGTAGGCGTGTAGCCCAGCAAACGCACGGCGGCTTCAGCCTGGGCTTGTAGCTTGGGAATCAGGTCGGCACTGCTGACGCTGATTGCGCTGGTCTCGGGGTACATGCCACCACGGGTACCCAGGGTTGGCGAAGGACGACCGTCGACCACACGCACCACTACCGGCTGGCCACGACCCACTGGCGCAAGCTGGGTGGTCAGCTTGGGTTGCGGGCTGAGTTGTTGCGGGCTGTGGGCGCAGCCGACCAGAGTCAAACTGGTCACAGTAATCAAACCGAACAACAGGCGTTGCAACATGCTCATCTCTCCAGGACTGGGTAAAACAGGCCGTCAGTATAGGGTGCTGTGCGCCTGCGAACTAGCCGCATGCTGTCACCACCCTGTCATCGCCATTACATCGTGATGTCACGTCAACAGGGCATTGTCTGACTGACTGACTCAACAGGTGCTGCCATGAACAGGTTCTTATCGTTGCTGGGCCTGAATCGCCCTCACCGCTGCTTCGCCCGCCTCGACCCGACGGGTCGCTGCCAGGCATTCAAGCAATGCAAACAACCGCCGGTCGGCGACAGCTGGGTCGAAATCGAAGAAATCCGCCTCAACTGGTTGCACCAGGTACTACCCGCCAGCGCCCGTATTGCCTCGTCCGCACCACGTTCAGCAGTGCAACCCCTGCTGGGACTTTGACCAACGCACCAATAAAAGTCATTTAACAGGATCAATTGCCCGCGTTTCTTCGCTACAATCTCCCCCCGATTATAAGGACGTCTCCTGATCGGGCCTCGCAGCATCGCTAATGCGCTTGTATTAGCTCCCCCGCACCGCCCACAGAGAGCCGCCCACACAGACCATGTGAAGCAGGTGCGCTTGCGTTTTATTGCGTATCCCCACTTTTTACAGGGTCTGCCAGAGCTGCCATAACGCTCGGTCACTGGGTTCGGTACCCGGCGTGCGGTAGCCCTTTTTTGAGGTTCACGTCTTCAAGAGAGCGTGAAAAAAAACGGGTTTCACAACTTCACAAGAGTGTGGCGAGCAAATGAAAAGTTTTGCGTCTGAACATGCACCATTAGCGTCTGAAATTGCCCCACCAAGCAGGATCGAAGTCGGCTCCACAGCACAAGACTGAAGCCTGTCCGCTTACGGATTTGGTTGCACAAACGGACGCTCTAGACCTTAAGTCGAATTGCCTCCCGAGTACTGAAATGCGTTCATATGAACCTTGAAGGCCCGGTTGGTGGCGTCCGCTAAAGTTGCAAGAAATTGCGAAGAATCGGACATGGCGATCCCGGCCATGAGTGACCCGAGGCAAATCAGAACCCCGCCTCGGAACACCTGGCAGCTATGCCGTCAATTTGGTGCCGTAGATTTTGGAGACGCGTTAATGGCGCATAACGAAGCAGTCGACGTAGTACTGGTTGGAGCGGGCATCATGAGTGCCACCCTCGCCGTACTGCTCAAAGAGCTCGACCCCGGCGTCAAGCTGGAAGTTGTTGAGCAGATGGACTCAGGTGCTGCGGAGAGTTCCAACCCGTGGAACAACGCAGGTACCGGTCACGCTGGCCTTTGTGAGCTGAACTACACGCCGCAGGCGGCTGATGGTTCGATCGACATCAAAAAAGCTGTGCATATCAATGCCCAGTTCGAGGTGTCGAAGCAGTTTTGGGCCTATCTGGCACAAAAAGGGACTTTCGGTTCGTGCAAATCCTTCATCAGCCCGGTACCTCACCTGAGCTACGTTGAAGGCGAAAAAGGCGTGTCCTTCCTGAAAAAACGTTTTGAAGTGCTGAGCAAGCACCATGCGTTTTCAGACATGGAATACACCGAAGACAAAGCCAAAATGACCGAGTGGATGCCCTTGATGATGCCGGGCCGCCCTGCGGACCAGCAGATCTCGGCCACCCGTGTACTGCAGGGTACTGACGTGAACTTCGGCGCCCTGACCCAGCAGTTGCTCAAGCATTTGGCCAGCGCAGCAGACACCCAGATCAAGTACAGCAAAAAGGTCACGGGCCTCAAGCGCAATGGCAGCGGCTGGACGGTGAGCATCAAAGACACCAACAGCGGCAATACCCGCCACGTTGATGCCAAGTTCGTGTTCCTGGGTGCAGGTGGTGCGGCCTTGCCGCTGCTACAAGCTTCGGGCATCGAAGAAAGCAAAGGTTATGGCGGCTTCCCGGTCAGTGGCCAGTGGCTGCGTTGCGACAACCCTGAAGTGGTCAAGCTGCACCAGGCCAAGGTTTACAGCCAGGCCGCAGTCGGGTCGCCACCGATGTCGGTGCCGCACCTGGACACCCGTGTGGTCGATGGCAAAAAGTCCCTGCTGTTCGGACCTTATGCCGGCTTCACCACCAAGTTCCTCAAGCACGGCTCGTTCCTTGACCTGCCGATGTCGATCCGACTGGGTAATATCGGGCCAATGCTCGCCGTTGCTCGCGACAACATGGACCTGACCAAGTACCTGGTCAGCGAAGTGCGCCAATCGATGGAACAACGCCTGGACTCCCTGCGTCGTTTCTATCCGCAGGCCAAAGCCGAAGACTGGCGTCTTGAGATTGCCGGTCAACGGGTTCAGATCATCAAGAAAGACCCGAAAAAAGGCGGCGTATTGCAGTTCGGTACCGAACTGGTTGCGGCAAAGGACGGTTCGTTGGCCGCCCTGCTGGGTGCCTCTCCGGGCGCTTCGGTCACCGTTTCGATCATGCTGGACCTGATCGAGCGTTGCTTCCCGCAGAAAGCCACTGGCGAGTGGGCGACCAAACTCAAGGAAATCTTCCCGGCACGGGAACACGTTCTCGAGACCGACGCCCAGCTGTACCGCGAAATCAGCACCCGCAACTCCGAGTTGCTGGAACTGGTTGAGCCACAGAGCGCCAACACCAGCATCGCGTAACGCACCACCGACGTCTTGAGGCGTCAAAAAAAGCCCCTCGTCCTGCTTCAGGCCGAGGGGCTTTTTTGTGGTTCCATCCCGCAGCATCAGCCCATGGTGAATAACACCCGCGAGCCGCCGTTGAGCGAATATTCATCGTCGTCGGGGACTGCAATCAGCTCAGCGGCACAGCTAATGGGGACTGACCCAATCGACCTGGCCTGAGCCCAGCGGTCGAGGTTACCACCCCCCGGCGTGAGATGGCCGAAGCCGAACAGGCACGCCTGCTCACCTTGCTGATAGGTGAACAGATCCGCACCACGGGACGTGGGCAAGTAGTACAGCAACTCCAGGCTGGAGTGCGGCTCGATTACAAAATCATGGCCGGTAGCGTCGGGCGCTTCAAGCCACGAAAAATCCTTGCCCGGAACAATCGCCTGAGCCGTGGCATTGAAGATCTCAACCTCCAGCACCTCATCGCCAGCCAATGCCCAGCCACTGACGATTGCAAAAAACAGCGCACTGAAACACGTGAATAAATGATTCATTGTTCGACCCCCTTCCCTGAGCGGCCTGCCCATAGCCCTTGTGAGCAGTTGAGCCTTGAGTATTGATCGCCCACACAAAAGCTCCCCGCCGCAAAACCCATGCGTGGTGTGGGATCAATCTTTAATCAGGAGAGGGTTAGTGCTTTAAATGGGAGCGAGCTAGCTTGCGATGAAATCGACGCGGTTCAACTTGAAGACCGAGGCGCCAGAATCACGAGCAAGCCCGCTCCTACAGGCTAATCAACCGCGAGCCTGGTCAATCAGTTCGATGTACTCGTCGGCGTTGCGCTGATCCTTGATGATGTCGACAAAGGTCTGGCCGTGCTCGTCTTTGCCATCCAGGTCAAAACCGGCTTCCTTGAAGAACGTCAGGAAGCGCCCAAAGTCATCGATACGCAGGCCACGATAGGCTTTGATCAGTTTGTGCAGCGAGGGCGAGGTAGCGTCTACGGGCTCGAAATCCAGGAACAACTTGATCTGCTCGTCGCCGATCTCGTCACCAATCAACTGCTTCTTGTCTTTACGCATGTCCGGCTCCAGCCTGCTGATACTTCACGGGCCCGCAGTTTACCCAAGGCTCAACGTGCGCGCACGCTACCGGTGTGCAAGTCGGCCCAGATATGGCCATTGGCATAGGTCAAAAACTGGCAATAGACCGTGTCGTTGCGCAACAAATCAATCACGACGCGGTATTGGGACAGCGGATACGAAAGGCTCAAAGTCCGCGTTTTACTGTCAAACACGGGCTTTTTCAGGCTTTTACTTTCGCCATCAAACGAAATCAGCACCTGGCGCACCGTAGCACCTTGGCTCATGGGCTTGCCTTTCAAGCGCACCAATAAAGGCGAGGTCACCGGGATCGGTTGCTGATTGGATTGACGCTGGCTCCCCACCACCACCGAATAGGATGTCACCAGCATCAATTGCTGTTGCTCGGGCACCTCGCTGCGCACTTGCAGATCATCCGCAGGCAGAAACTGCCCATGCAGCAGCGGTGTAGCAACAGGGGCTGCCGCCAAAGGCAAGCTGGCCAGCAGCAGGCTCAACGCAGCACTACGAATCAGAAGGCTCATGTCGGGTTCCAAAAAGCGGGGTGCCGCACTCTAGCACGGTGCCAGAACGCCCCGCAGCCCAGGCATGACATCCCCACTAGCCTCATTCACTACAAATGGCTTAGCGCCGGACCGGACGCTTTTGCAATTTGCGCTGCAGGGTACGACGGTGCATGCCCAAGGCACGGGCAGTGGCCGAGATATTGCCTTCATGCTCACCCAGCACACGCTGGATATGCTCCCACTGCAAGCGGTCAACCGACATCGGGTTATCCGGCACCAGGGTTTCAAGGTCGGCATGCTGGGACAGCAAGGCGGCGAGCACGTCATCGGCATCCGCAGGCTTGCACAGGTAGTTGCAGGCGCCGCGCTTGATCGCCTCGACGGCGGTGGCGATGCTCGAATAACCGGTGAGGATCACCACTCGCATCTCGGGATCGAGCTCAAGCAGCTTGGGCAGCAGGACCAGGCCAGAATCACCGTCCATTTTCAGATCCAGCGCCGCATAATCGGGCAGATCCTGTTGAGCCAGAATCAGCCCTTCTTCGGCAGAACCCGCGGTGCTTACGCGAAAACCGCGACGGCTCATGGCACGCGCCATTACACGGGTAAAAGTGGCGTCGTCATCTACCAACAACAAATGCGGCAGCTCTTCGCCTTCGACCTGAATTTCTTCACTCATTTTCATTTCCTCGGGCGACACGTGGCAGGCGCAGCTCTGTGAGCGTTCCGCCATCCTCATGACTGTAGAGTTTTACCGAGCCGCCAGCGCGGGTCACGCTGGCCTTGCTCAAGAATAGGCCCAGACCGAAGCCTTTGCCCTTGGTGGTAAAAAAGGGTTTGCCGATTTGCTCGGCGATGGCCAACGGTACACCCGGACCGTGGTCACGAATACTGATGGTCAGATCAACTGCATCCCAGTCCAGGCAGACTTCCAGCCCTTCAGGGCAGGCATCGGCTGCATTGTTGAGCAAATTGAGCAATGCCTGGGTCAAGTCCGGAGGCGGCGCCAGGCGTGGAACAGGGCCGTGGCCCAGGCACTGAAAGCGGTAAGTGGCTTCAGGGCGCATCAAGTGCCAGCGATTCAAGGCTTCATCCAGCCACTGGGTGACGTCCTGGACCTCAATCGCCAACCGACGATTGGCCTCAGCGGCACGCACCAACTGCTGCAGGGTTTCCTTGCACAACTTGACCTGATCCTGGAGCACGCTCAGATCATCCTGCAGCTCAGGGTCCTGGTGATCGCGGCGCATCTCTTTAAGCAGCACACTCATGGTCGACAACGGCGTGCCCAACTCATGGGCCGCACCGGCCGCTTGCGTTGCCACCGCCAGCAATTGCTGGTCGCGCAGGCCTTCTTCACGACGCAGCGCACGCAGTTCTTCCTGACGGCGCAGCTCTTCACCCATCTTGGCTGCGAAAAACGTAATCACTGCCGCTGACAGGGCAAAACTCAGCCACATTCCGTAGATCTGCAGTTTTTCGCGGAAAAACGGCACGGTGTCTATGGGGTAAAACTGCATCAACAACAGGGTATAGAGCGCCAGCGCGATGCCGGTCAACACCAGCGAATAGCGCCAGGGCAACGTGACCGCGGCGATGGTCAGCGGCACCAGGTAATACGAAACAAAGGGATTGGCCGAGCCACCCGAGAAGTACAACAAGGCGCTGTGGATAAACAGGTCACAGGCCAGTTGCAGCGCATACTCAAGCTCAGTCACAGGCCAGGTTGTGCGCAACCGGATCGCGGTAAACGCGCACAACAGCATTGAAAACCCAAGGGTGATACTCAGCTGAAACCAGGGCAACGGCAGCAAGTTGAACAGGTAGGCAAAGCCAACCGAACCTGCTTGCGCGGCCAGTACCAACATGCGGATAAACGTAAGACGCCAGAGGTTCTGGCGAGTCGCGGACAATAACTGAACGGGGGCGAGCATGAGCTCTCCTGATGAGCGCTCCAGGCGGATCGCCGAGAGTATAACCAAGCGGGCGGCCCCACAGGCAAAAGTGCGGCAAAGAGCCACAGTGTTTTTTGTGAAAAAGCGGCTAATGGCCTGCATCTGGGCAAACTGTGTGGGAGCGGGCTTGCTCGCGATGGCTTCGATGCGGTCTGGCTGACAGACACTGGTGCCTGCTTCGCGAGCAAGCCCGCTCCCACAGTGGACAAAGAAGTAGCCGCCAAATGTATCGAAAATGTAATCGGGCGAACTGATGGCCGCTAATTAGAGTCATATAGCCATTATTGTCCTCATTCAAGGAGCTTCCATGTCCAACATTCAACGCACCGCGGCCCTTTTGACCCTGAGCATCGGTGCACTGGCCAGCCTGCCCGCTCTGGCCGAAGACATTCATTACAACCAGATTTCCCTACGCGCCGAAGCGAGCCAGGAAGTCCCCCGCGACTTGATGATCGTGACGCTGTACACCGAAGCGCAAAACACTGATGCCGCCAAGCTGGCCGCAGAAATCACCACCTCCATGAACAAGGCCATCGGCCAGGCCAAGTCCGTCAAGGAAGTGACCTTGCGTCAAGGCAACCGCAACAGCTACCCGATTTACGACAATAAAACCCAGAAGATCACCGGCTGGCGCGAGCGCGCCGAATTGCGCCTGGAAAGCACCGATTTCGCTGCATTGTCCAAGCTCACCGGTGATCTGATGCAAACCCTGAAAATGGGCAGCATGCAATTCACCGTCGCCAAAGCCACTCGTAAAACCAGCGAAGACGCGCTCCTCAAGGATGCCGTAGACGCGTTCAAGGCTCGCGCTCAAATGGCCACCGACGCACTGGGCGGCAAGGGTTACAAAATCGTCAACCTGAACCTCAACACCAATGGTTACCCGCAGCCTTACATGCGTAGCGAGATGATGATGAAAGCCGCAGCGCCTGCGATGGACTCTGCACCAACGCCAGAAGTCGAAGCCGGCACCAGCGAAGTCAGCATGAGCGCCGATGGCGTGATTGAAGTACAGATGCAATAAGCCTTAAACGTCCTACAAACCCCTGAAGCCTTGAGGCTTCAGGGGTTTTTTTATGCCCTTCGGAAAACACCTACAGACGGTCCTAATATTAAAAGGCATAGGCCTACAGACGCTGTCAGCACCGGCTTACATCTTTCCAAGGCGAGAGTCTAGATAAGTAACAACGCTGTACCAAAACAGTGCATGCGCAACGCTTAAGGCTCCAAAGCACGTAAGAAAATGAGTCTAAAAGCCGGACGCAAACGATCAAATGCGTCATAACTTATAGATAAGCGACATTCTTGTACGATCGTTCCACATTTTCAAACTTCAGCCGCCTACACATATTGCATTGGGTATGGGCTGTGCATAAGTATCGCCGGGTCGACTCACAAGGTCGCCCTCAAACCAAAAATGACAAAAATCATGAGGCCACCATGTTCAAACACGCGGTCATTCCGTTTTTAGTAGGCGCCAGCCTGCTGGCAAGCGCACCTTTCGCCCACGCAGCGACCAACCTGGTGTTCTGTTCTGAAGGCAGCCCAGCGGGTTTTGACCCGGGCCAGTACACCACCGGTACTGACTTCGATGCGTCGGCCGAAACCATGTTCAACCGCCTGAGCCAGTTTGAACGTGGCGGCACCAAGGTTGAGCCGGGCCTGGCAACCAGCTGGGATGTCTCGCCCGACAACCTGACGTGGACCTTCCATCTGCGTGATGGCGTCAAGTTCCACACCACGCCGTACTTCAAGCCAACCCGCGACTTCAATGCCGACGACGTGCTCTTCACCTTCAACCGCATGCTCGACATCAACCAGCCGTTCCGTAAGGCCTACCCCACCGAATTCCCTTATTTCACCGACATGGGCATGGATAAAAACATCGCCAAGGTGGAAAAGATCGATGACAAGACCGTTCGCTTCACTCTGAACACGGTCGATGCCGCGTTTATCCAGAACCTGGCCATGAGCTTCGCCTCCATCCAGTCGGCCGAGTACGCCGACAAACTGCTCAAGGAAGGCAAGCCTGCCGATATCAACCAGAAGCCGATCGGCACCGGACCGTTTGTATTCAAGAGCTACCAGAAAGACTCAAACATCCGTTACACCGGCAACAAGGACTACTGGAAGCCTGAAGACGTCAAGATCGACAACCTGATCTTCGCCATCACCACCGACCCGTCGGTGCGCATCCAGAAGCTCAAGAAGAACGAGTGCCAGGTCACCCTCTTCCCGCGCCCGGCTGACCTCAAGGCCCTTGGCGAAGACCCGAACCTGAAGATGCCCCACCAGGCAGGCTTCAACCTGGGTTACATCGCCTACAACGTGATGGACAAGATCAAGGGCAGCAACGAACCCAACCCGATGGCCCAGCTCAAGGTCCGTCAGGCAATGGACATGTCGGTCAACAAGCAGCAAATCATCGACTCGGTGTATCAGGGCGCAGGCCAGCTGGCCGTTGGCGCCATGCCGCCGACCCAATGGTCCTATGACACCAGCATCAAGGACGCACCGTTCGACCCGGTAAAAGCCAAGGAACTGCTCAAGGAAGCAGGGATCAAGGAAGGCACCGAAATCACCCTGTGGGCCATGCCGGTTCAGCGCCCGTACAACCCCAATGCCAAGCTGATGGCTGAAATGCTCCAGTCGGACTGGAGCAAGATCGGCCTCAAGGCCAAGATCATGAGCTACGAATGGGGCGAGTACATCAAGCGCTCCAAGGGCGGTGAGAACGGCGCGATGCTGATTGGCTGGAGCGGCGACAACGGTGACCCGGACAACTGGCTCGGCACCCTGTTCGGCTGCGACTCACTGGAAGGCAACAACTTCTCCAAGTGGTGTGACCCCGAGTTCGACAAGCTGGTGAAGGCCGCCAAGGCCACCACCGATGTTGCTGAGCGCACAAAACTGTATCAACAGGCGCAGCAGCGACTCAAAAGCCAGGTTCCGATGACACCCATCGCACACTCGACGGTGTATCAACCCATGCGCAAGAACGTAGAGGACTTCAAGATCAGCCCGTTTGGCCTGAACTCCTTCTACGGGGTCAGCGTCGGCAAATAAAAGGACCGGTGAATGCGGCTACAAGGCCGCATTCACTCATCTACCAGGACGGTGGAAATCACCTACAGCCTAAAGCCACTTCTGACTACATCAGAGGCTATAGGACGCCAAGACAATTCCTACAAGTTTGTCAGGCCTGACGCATTTACTGCTGTGGACCGACGCCATAACGTCGTCATCCAAACAGTCTATTGCGCCGGGTGCGGCATCGTAGCTGATGAAATCGACGCCCTGAACCGCACGCCTTTACCCAGGGCACGCGCTCAGGACTCAAAAACAAGAAAAGGATAGGGAACGCCATGCGCAACCCTCTGGTTTTATCTGTGTTACTCAGCGCCGGCGTACTTGCCGGCAGCCCGATCGCAAACGCTGCCAACAGCCTGGTGTTTTGCTCCGAAGGCAGCCCGGCCGGTTTTGATACCGCGCAGTACACCACAGCTACCGATAACGACGCGGCCGAACCCATTTACAACCGCCTCGCCGAATTCGAAAAAGGCGGCACCGCCGCAGGCCCGGCACTGGCAAAAAGCTGGGATGTGTCTGAAGACGGCCTGACCTGGACGTTCCACCTGCGCGACGATGTGAAGTTCCACACCACCAAATGGTTCACCCCGACCCGCAACTTCAACGCCGATGACGTGCTCTTCACCTTCAACCGCATGCTCAACCCCGACCACCCGTTCCGTAAGGCCTACCCGACCGAATTCCCGTATTTCACCGGGATGAGCCTGGACAAGAACATCGCCAGCGTCGAAAAAACCGACCCGCAGACCGTGGTCATGAAACTCAACTCGGTCGACGCCGCCTTTATTCAAAACCTGGCCATGAGCTTCGCCGCCATCCTGTCGGCCGAGTACGCCGATCAGTTGCTCAAGACCGGCAAGCCCAGCGATATCAACCAGAAACCCGTCGGCACCGGCCCATACGTGTTCCAGCGCTATCAAAAAGACTCCAACATCCGTTACGCCGCCAACAAGGACTACTGGGACCCAAGCCAGGTCAAGCTCGACAACCTGATCTTCTCAATCAGCGTCGACGCCTCGGCGCGCATGCAAAAGCTGCGTAAAAACGAGTGCCAGGTCTCGCTGAACCCGCGGCCTGCCGACGTTGCCGGCCTCAAGGCCGACCCGAAATTGCAGGTCATCGAAAAGCCAGGCTTCAACCTCGGCTATATCGCCTACAACGTGCAGCACAAACCGCTTGATCAGTTGCAGGTTCGCCAGGCGCTGGACATGGCCGTCAACAAGGACGAGATCCTCAAGGCCGTCTATCAGGGCGCTGGCCAGAAAGCGGTCAACGCCATGCCGCCAACGCAGTGGTCCTACGACGAGACCATCACCGACACCGCCTACAATCCCGAAAAAGCCAAAGAACTGCTCAAGGCAGCCGGGGTCAAGGACGGCACTGAAATCACCCTGTGGGCCATGCCCGTACAGCGCCCTTACAACCCGAACGCCAAGCTCATGGCCGAGATGCTTCAGTCGGACTGGGCCAAGATCGGGCTCAAGGTCAAGATCGTCAGCTATGAATGGGGCGAGTACATCAAGCGCACCAAAAACGGTGAGCATGACATCAGCCTGATTGGCTGGACTGGCGACAACGGTGACCCGGACAACTGGCTCGGCACGCTCTACAGCTGCGACGCGATTGGCGGTAACAACTACTCCATGTGGTGTAACAAGGAGTACGACACGCTGGTCAAGAACGCCAAGATCGTGACCGACCGCGATCAACGCACCGTGCTCTACAAACAGGCCCAGCAGTTGCTCAAGCAACAGGTGCCGATCACTCCCATTGCGCACTCCACGGTCAACCAGCCACTGAGTGCCAAGGTCGAAGGATTCACGGTCAGCCCCTTCGGGCGCAACGCCTTCTCGGGCGTCAGCCTCAACGACTAAACACACCAATAGAACAGTGCCACTGTGGGAGCGAGCCTGCTCGCGAAGTTTTCAAGAGCATCGCGAGCAGGCTCGCTCCCACACCAGAGTCCACAAACAACACCGTTGCATCAGCAGGTCACTTAACCGGTGGCCCGCTCTAGCTTCGCCAATCGTGTACCAAGCAAACGTTTGCAATGCTTTAAGACGTTTCACAACAGCCGAGTCAAAACAAATAAAGACCGGCAATAAAAAAGAAACCAAAGGAGCCCCAACCATGAAAGTCACCAGCAGCACGTTACTAGCCTTGTCCATCAGCAGCCTCGCCGCGATGGCCAATGCCGATGAGTTCATGCCTACCGAACTGAAGGCAACCAGCGCTCAAAGCGAAACCAAGGGTTTTGTCGAAGAGCAGACGCTGGGCGGCACTACCCGCAACTGGTACGCCAATGAACTCAAGCGTCGCGATGATCGCTTCAGCTACAACAACCACGGCACCCGTGAATCCACCCCGCGCCGGATCAACTGGGTACAGGGCACGATCCTCAACTACACCTCGGGCTTCACCGAAGGCACTGTCGGTTTCAGCACCCAGGTAGCGGCTTACAACGCCGTGGCACTGGACCGTGACGCCAAGGACATTGCCGGTCCCAACAACCGGACCCTGACCCACAGCGATGGCGATGCGGTCGGCCAGTGGAGCAAGCTGGGCCTGGCCAATCTCAGCGCCCGCATCTCCAACACCACGCTGACCGTAGGCCGACAGAACTTCAGCAGCCCGACCATCGATGTGATCGGTAACCGTGCACTGCCTTCAAGCTTTCAAGGGGTGGGCTTGCACAGCGAAGAGTTCAACAACTTGTCCTTCGATGCAGGCTCCTTTGACCGCGTATCCCCACGTACAGAAGCAAGCCTGAGCAAGTTCCGCAGCGAGTACGGCGCCACCGGCGTCGAAACCGATCGCGCCAGCGTTGCAGGCCTCAACTACCAGCCGTTTAAAAGCCTGAAAACCACGCTTTACGCGACCCACGTTGAAGACTTCTGGAACCAGTACTACTTCGGTGCAGTGCACGACATGGGCGACAACGCCACGCTCGGCCTGAACACCAACTTCAACTACTACAAGACCCTCGACACCGGCAGCAAGGCCCTGGGCAACATCAACAACGACACCTTCAGCCTGGCCTTCGGCCTGAGTCATCTGGCTCATACCGTGACACTGTCGTATCAGCAAGTCAGCGGCGACGAATACTTCGATTACCTGCACGAAACCAACGGTATCTACCTGGCCAACTCCCTGCTCTCGGACTTCAACGGCCCGAACGAAAAGTCGCTGCAACTGGCCTACAGCATCAACATGGCGCAGTACGGTATTCCGGGCCTGAAGTTCAACGCTTACCACGCTCGTGGCTGGGACATTGACGGTACCAATTACAAAGGCACCGCTTACGACGTGAAGAACATGGACGGCGAAGATCACTCCGAATACAGCATTGGCACGTCGTATGCAGTTCAGAGCGGCCCACTGAAAGCCACCGCGATTCGCGCCACTTACACCACGCACCGTGCCAGCAAAAACCAGTCTGACGGCAACATCAACGAGTTCCGCCTGGTGACCACCATTCCATTCAACATTCTGTAACGCCCATAACACACCCAAAGATCGCGGCTGATTCGACGAATCAGCCGTAGTCGTTACGCAGGCTTACCCCATTCTGGAGAGGGTTGATATGAAAAGACTTCCACTACGCACCGCCCTGGCCGTGGCGCTGCTGAGCACAACGGTCAGTGTGTGCGCCAAGAACCTGGTGGTCTGCACTGAAGCCAGCCCTGAAGGGTTCGACATCGCCCAATTCACCACTGCCGTCACCGCCGATGCATCGGCTGAAACCATACTCAACCGCCTGGCCGACTTTGCACCCGGCACGACGGATGTGGAGCCAGCCCTGGCGGAACGCTGGGACATCAGCCCCGACGGGCTTGAATACACCTTTTACCTGCGCCCCGGCGTTAAGTTTCACACCACCGATTATTTCAAACCGACGCGAACCCTGAATGCCGACGATGTGGTCTGGAGTTTTCAGCGCCAGCTGGACCCGAATCACCCGTGGCACGCACTTTCGCTGGTCGGTTATCCCTACTTTGAAAGCATGGGCTTCAAAGACCTGCTCAAAAGCGTCGAGAAAATTGACGATCTGACGGTAAAAATCACCCTCAACCACCCTGAAGCGCCGTTCTTGCGTGACGTGGCGATGCCCTTCACGTCCATCTACTCCGCTGAGTACGCCGACCAGTTGCTCAAGTCAGGCAAAACAGCAGACCTGAACAACAAGCCCATCGGCACCGGCCCGTTTATCTTCGTGCGCTACAACAAAGATGCCCAGGTACGCTTCAAGGCCAATCCGGACTACTTCCGCGGCAAGCCACCGAGCGATGCGCTGATTTTCGCCATCACCACCGACAGCAACGTACGCCTGCAAAAACTCAAGGCCAACGAATGCCAGATCGCGCTGTACCCCAAACCCGATGACGTCAAAAACATCCGCAAAGACCCTAACCTCAAGGTCGATGAACTGGCGGCCCTCATGACCAGCTATATCGCCATCAACTCCAGCCACAAGTACCTGGGCGATGTACGCGTGCGCAAAGCCATCGACATGGCCTTCGACAAGCAGACGTACCTCAACACCGTGCACGGCGAAGGCAATGCGCTGATAGCGATCAACCCGTACCCGCCCACCATGCTTGGCTACAACACCCGCATCCAGAACCCGCCCCGGGACCTGGACAAGGCGCGGGCGCTGCTCAAGGAAGCCGGTGTGCCCGAGGGCACCGTGCTGACTCTGTTTACCCGTAACGGTGGCGGCCCGAGCAACCCCAACCCGATGCTGGGCGCGCAGTTGCTGCAGTCGGACCTGCAGAAGATCGGCCTAAAACTGGATATCCGGGTCATGGAATGGGGCGAAATGCTCAAGCGCGCCAAAAGTGGCGAGCATGATCTGGTCTCTACCGGATGGGGGGGCGATAACGGGGATCCGGATAACTTCCTGACCCCGCTGCTCAGCTGCGAGGCGGCCAAGAACGGCGAAAACTATGCACGCTGGTGCAACAAGGATTTCGAAGCCTTGATCACCCGGGCGCGCAGCATCACTGAACCCTCACAACGCGCAGAACTCTATCAACAGGCACAGCTGATTTTTAATCAGGATCAACCCTGGATAAACGTGACCCATCCTATGCTGTTTACTGCGATGCGCAAAAATGTCGAGGGCTATACGCTGAGTCCACTGACCAACAACAACTTCGCCACAACCCAGGTGAAGTAGAACAATAAAAAACCCGCCAGGGTTTACCTGAACCCTGGCGGACTTGCCTAACCGGCTGATAAGGAACACCACACGATGTTTAGTTTTATTGCCCGCCGAGTAGGGTTGTTGATACCCACCTTCTTCGGCATCACCTTGCTCACCTTTGCACTCATTCGCATGATCCCGGGTGACCCGGTCGAAGTCATGATGGGTGAGCGTCGGGTAGACCCTGAAATGCACGCTCAGGCCATGGAGCGCCTGGGTCTGAACAAGCCCCTTTATGAGCAGTACATCGACTACGTCACCAAGCTCGCCCATGGTGATCTTGGCGAGTCATTGCGCACCCGCGAAAGCGTGTGGACCGAGTTCGCCGCACTGTTCCCCGCCACTCTGGAGCTGGCCGCCGCTGCGTTACTGTTCGCCGGTATCCTTGGGTTGCTGGCCGGGGTTATCGCAGCACTCAAGCGAGGCTCATTGTTTGATCATGGGGTGATGGGTATCTCCCTGGCGGGTTATTCGATGCCGATCTTCTGGTGGGGCCTGATCCTGATCATGTTCTTCTCCGTAGGCCTGGGGTGGACGCCCGTGTCCGGACGTATCGATCTCTTGTACGACATAGAGCCCAAGACCGGCTTCATGCTGATCGACACCCTGCTCAGCGACCAGCCCGAAGCTTTCTGGGATGCACTGCACCACATGATTCTGCCGGCCATTGTGCTGGGCACCATCCCGCTGGCTGTAATCGCGCGGATGACCCGTTCATCGATGCTCGAAGTGCTGCGCGAAGACTACATCCGCACCGCCCGCGCCAAAGGCCTGTCCCCGGCTCGCGTGGTGTTCGTGCACGGCCTGCGCAACGCCCTGATCCCGGTACTGACCGTGGTCGGCCTGCAAGTCGGTACCCTGCTGGCCGGTGCCGTGCTGACCGAAACCATCTTCTCGTGGCCCGGTATCGGTAAATGGCTGATCGAAGCCATCGGTGCCCGGGACTATCCCGTGGTGCAAAACGGCATCCTGCTAATCGCCTGCCTGGTGATTCTGGTCAACTTCGTAGTGGACATCCTCTACGGCTTTGCCAACCCACGCATCCGTCACCAGCGCTGAGATCCTGACCATGAGCACTTCTCCAAGCACTACCGAACTGGATCAAAGCCTGCTTTATCCATCGCCTTACAAAGAATTCTGGCATGCCTTCTCCAGAAACAAGGGCGCCGTAGCGGGCCTGATCTTCATGAGCATCATCGTGTTCTGCGCGATCTTTGCGCCGTGGGTTGCCCCCCATAACCCGAGTGAGCAATACCGCGACTTCCTGCTGACCCCACCGGTCTGGCTTGAAGGCGGTCAGTGGCAGTTTCTGCTCGGGACCGACGAACTGGGCCGTGACCTGCTGTCACGTTTGATTGAAGGTTCGCGCCTGTCGCTGCTGATCGGTTTGTCGTCCGTGGTGATCTCCCTGATCCCGGGCGTGATCCTGGGTCTGTTTGCCGGATTTTTCCCGCGCATCCTCGGCCCTGGCATCATGCGGTTGATGGACATCATGCTGGCCCTGCCGTCCTTGCTGCTGGCCGTGGCGATTGTTGCCATCCTCGGCCCTGGCCTGATCAACACCGTCATCGCCATTGCCGTGGTTTCGTTACCCTCTTATGTGCGACTGACCCGTGCCGCCGTCATGGGCGAACTGAACCGCGACTACGTGACCGCTGCCCGCCTGGCCGGCGCCAGCTTGCCACGCCTGATGTTCATCACCGTGCTGCCCAACTGCATGGCACCGTTGATCGTTCAGGCCACCTTGAGCTTCTCCTCGGCGATTCTCGATGCTGCGGCATTGGGTTTCCTGGGCCTTGGCGTACAACCGCCAACCCCTGAGTGGGGCACCATGCTGGCATCAGCCCGTGACTACATCGAACGTGCGTGGTGGGTCGTAAGCCTGCCCGGCTTGACCATTTTGCTCAGCGTGCTGGCAATCAACCTGATGGGCGACGGTCTGCGCGATGCGCTGGACCCGAAACTCAAGAACGCCGCCTGAGGAGATTCCCATGTCACTGTTAGAAATCAAGAATCTCAACGTCCGCTTTGGCGACTCAACGGCCGTGCCGGTGGTTGATGGCCTGAGTCTGTCTGTGGATAAAGGCGAAGTTCTGGCCATTGTTGGCGAATCGGGTTCCGGCAAATCGGTCACCATGATGGCGCTGATGGGCCTGATCGAGCACCCCGGCATCGTGACCGCCGACGCGCTGAACTTCGACGGCAAGAACATGCTTACCCTCAGCGCCCGTCAACGCCGGCAAATCGTCGGTAAAGACATGGCAATGGTCTTTCAAGACCCGATGACCGCGCTGAACCCCAGCTACACCGTGGGTTTCCAGATTGAAGAGGTGCTGCGCCTGCACCTGAAGATGTCGAAAAAAGAAGCCCGCAAACGGGCCATCGAGCTGCTGGAAAAAGTCGAAATCCCTGGCGCCGCCAGCCGCATGGACGCTTACCCGCACCAGTTGTCGGGCGGCATGAGCCAACGCGTGGCCATTGCCATGGCCATTGCAGGCGAACCCAAACTGCTGATCGCTGACGAACCGACCACCGCGCTTGACGTGACCATCCAGGCCCAGATCATGGAGTTGCTGCTCAACCTGCAGCGCGAGCAAAACATGGGCCTGGTACTGATCACTCACGACCTGGCCGTGGTCGCCGAAACCGCCCAGCGAGTGTGCGTGATGTACGCCGGCCAAGCGGTTGAAGTCGGCAACGTGCCGGGGCTGTTTGACGTACCGGCGCACCCGTACAGCGAAGCCCTGCTGGCCGCGATCCCGGAACACAGCATGGGCGCCGCACGCCTGGCCACCTTGCCCGGCATCGTGCCGGGGCGTTACGACCGGCCTCAAGGCTGCCTGTTGTCGCCGCGCTGCCCCTACGTACAAGAACAATGCCGTCAACAACGTCCTGTGCTGGAGCAAAAGGCTCACAGCCAGGTGCGCTGCTTCTTCCCCTTGAATCAGGAGGTGGCGTAATGACTGTTGTTCTTACCGCCCGCGACCTAACCCGTCACTACGAAGTATCCCGCGGCCTGTTCAAAGGCCATGCACTGGTGCGCGCACTCAACGGTGTGTCGTTTGAACTTGAAGCCGGCAAAACCCTGGCCGTAGTGGGTGAATCTGGCTGTGGCAAGTCCACCCTGGCCCGCGCCCTGACCCTGATCGAAGAGCCATCCTCCGGTTCATTGAAAATTGCCGGTCAAGAAGTCACGGGGGCCAACAAGGCCGAGCGCAAGCAACTGCGCAAAGACGTGCAGATGGTGTTCCAGAGCCCATACGCCTCGCTCAACCCTCGGCAAAAAGTGGGTGATCAACTGGCTGAGCCGCTGCTGATCAACACCAACCTGAGCGCCAGCGAACGTCGCGAAAAAGTGCAGGCCATGATGAAGCAGGTCGGTTTGCGCCCTGAGCATTACCATCGCTATCCGCACATGTTCTCGGGTGGTCAGCGCCAGCGGATTGCCCTGGCACGGGCCATGATGCTGCAACCCAAAGTGCTGGTGGCGGACGAACCGACGTCTGCGCTGGACGTATCGATCCAGGCGCAAGTGCTCAACCTGTTCATGGACCTGCAGCAGGAATTCAACACTGCATATGTGTTCATCTCGCACAACCTGGCAGTGGTGCGGCATGTGGCGGACACGGTATTGGTGATGTACCTGGGTCGCCCGGTAGAAATGGGTCCCAAGGAAGAGATCTATACCCGCCCGTTGCACCCCTACACCCAGGCATTGCTTTCGGCGACCCCGACCATCCACCCGGATCCGGACAAGCCGAAGATCAAGATTGTTGGCGAACTGCCCAACCCGCTGAATCCGCCATCAGGCTGTGCTTTCCACAAGCGCTGCCCGTACGCGACCCAGGTGTGCAGCACTGACGAACCGGCCTTGCGCCTGCTCGACAACCGCCAGGTCGCCTGCCACCACGCGGAGCAGTTTCTAACTGACTGACGCTTATGTGGGAGCGGGCTTGCTCGCTCCCACCGTTCAAAAAACTACGTCTGGCTATCGCCTTCATCGCCCTCTTCACCGTCATCGCCGTTATCACCGCTGCTACCGCCATCCGCGCCGCCGTCACCATCGGTCTGGTCGTCATCCCCCGAACTGCCGCCCTGCCCCTGATCACCCGGCTCCGAGTCCGATTTGTAGAGCGCATGAATCGTCGGCCCCGGCACGCCTGTTGCCGAAAATCCTGCCCCGGCACTGCTCAGCGGATTGCTCGCCCATGCCGCAGAAGCACTCACCGCCAGCAACACCAGCACTTTGAGCAACAATACAATGCGTTGAAAAAGCTTCATGGCGATTTCCATCCTGTTGTGGGAAAAACACCCTTTAAACCTAGTTCGCCCCCTTCAGCTTTTCCAGAAACACACAGGTTGCGATATACCCATTCGGAGTTACGCAGCCGCGTTTATCGATACTTTGTGGCGGGGCTTCTCCCCCTTGTAGCCGTGTATTCACTACCTGGGAAGTGAGCGTTAGGTCATCAAATCAAGTTAATCCTCAAGGATGTTTAGCCAATAAAAAGCTCAGCCATTCAAGAATACTGAATGGCTGAGCCTGATAAAGAGCAATTAAGCAGATTTGAAGCCGGGCTTACCGTTGGCGGCTCGCCACTCTTTAACTTCTTTCACAATACCTTCTGGACTATCTTCCCTATTATCTCTTGGGTAAAAAATCAGATCTGATCCATCAGGATGCTCTGTCAAACGCTCAAATTCTAAAACCATTTTCACGTCTTCATCCTCTGTCCGCAAACTGCTATCGCACAGCGATACAACATAGTCCAAAAACTCTTTTTCAGTGTAGTCCGAAATTTGTTTTTTCATTAGTTCACTCCCCCGCTCGATGTATTTCTTTATGGCGCTTCGGTGTCACTACAGTAATATTTGCGAGGTCATAAACAGCACCGCCCCTCGAAACATAAACCTTGTGATGAAGCTCGAATTTTACAGCAGCACCAGCACGCTCAGATGTACTTACGAATGGAGATTTACCATTAGAAATCGCTGATAAATTCTGCCTTTTAAACTGTTCAGCCAACTCAGGATCATTCGCGACCGCCCTCCAAAACGCCTCTCGAAACGCCCTGAAGTTCTTAAACTCCCTGCCTCGAAGCTGATCGGCAATCTGCGACGGAACGGGAGCCCCTTCACCTTGCGCCGCATCCCCTAACCAGATTCCAGTCACCGGCGGCCCCATCCCCGTTGCTACCCCTGCATCCTCCCGGGGATCTCTGAACATCACATACAGCGGCGGTAGACCGGAGCCCGCCAGGAATACCGTGATGAAGTCATCAAAGCCGGCTTCAGCAAGCCCCGGAAAAGCGTCAATCCTGCCCACAACCGGCGTTACCGTGGCGCCAGTGTAGACCGTTGGCGCAGGTTGCTCAGCGGGGGAAGTGGTTGAGCTGTTCCCCGGATCGACGATAGGTGTCCATGTCAAAGTTCTCGCTGGCACGTCATCAGTCGTGACGCTATATACGTTCTGCTCAGGGCTAAACGTGGCAACCACCACCCTGACTTTCGACGGAACAGTTACGTCATCGGTTTTAGCGACGAAAACTTCTGATTGCCCATCGGCAGCTGTTTTTGAACTGATACGCACAGGCATATCAACAGTGCCACTGGCGGCAGCGACAGCCGATAAATCCTGACCGAGCGCAGGAGCCAGGTCCGACAACGGCATGCTAAAAGCATAACGCTCAGGCAGCTCCCCATTAGCCAGCTTGGGCGAATACACCAAAGCAGACACACCGACCAAAAGCCCCGAAGCCGTACCCGCCGCCAAGCTTCCCAACGCAGCAACTGCAGAGCGGATAGCCGCTTGCAGGGTAACTGCCGCTGCATCAATAACCGCGACGGTTCCCGCTGAAGTCATAAACAGGGGGCTTGTCGCTGACGAGGCGCCTGGGGCACGAAACGTATTGGCTATACGGATAGTGTGTTCAGCCTGCCTTGCCCGCTCAGCCAAACTGCCAAAAGCATTTGCGGTTAACGTGAGATACCTGGCTGACTCCGTCTTCAGTAAAGCATCGTGATAACTCAGCCACTTAACCCCCAACTTAGTATGGGTTTGCAAGGATACCAACTCGTTGAGCGCCTCCAACTCGGGCTTGCTCAAGGGGGCCTTGATTTTCGGGTTCTCTGCAGGATAGTGAAATGTGATTCCGCCCCTGCTGATTGGCGGGGGCGCATAAACAGGATTGATTTCGGCGATTTTAGACGCGGCCATGCCCTCTAGCGTCTGCGTGAAATGGTTCAACGCTTCAGAAGCAGTCATACCCTTCACAGAGCCCGCAGCAGTGGCAAACTCTATGTGGAGAAACTCCGGCAGTTGCTGAGCATGAATATCCTGTTCACGGGTGATGATGTCCATTCGCTGATAAGCAACTGCGTCATTGGCAGCCCCCTGCACGTGCTCTACTTGCAGCGCCAAATCAGCAAGCTTGCCCGCAAGAAAAGTGGTGGAAAGCGAAAGCGCTTTGAGCTCCATAGCCGACTGATAAACATGATCAAACTGGGCGAACAGCGCCATAAGCACTTCACGAGGGTTGTTGCCGTTATTACTGTTAAAAAAATCGTTTATTTTATTGCTCGACAGCAATGTCATTAAAAAATAAGGACTTTGGCCATAAAGCCCGTATATCTCAGGCGCAAGGGCTATGGACTGTTGCCTCTTGGACTCAATAAGTTCCAAGGTAACGTGTTGATCTGTTACCGCTGACTCCGCAGCCCCCAGAGCCTGAGCACCGCTGGCCAGCAATTTTTTTTCTTGCAGCTCCCGAGCAATATCACCCAAGAGACTATTGAATCGCGCACCATAGTCGTGATCAATGGCCGCCTGATTGTGAATTTGTTCATTCATGAGTTCCGCTACAACATTGGGCTTTGCAACTTCACGGATATTGCTCGGTCCTCCCTCTCCTCTACGCGACCCTTCGTTCAATCCCCATGTGTTGTACCCACCACCAAACTTAATTTCAGATTCCCATTTCCCCACAATGGGATAGGGCGCCAATTCGTATGAACCGGGACCAATTTTTCTGTGAGGCCCCAAGTATTTATCCACTTCATTAGGCATTAATATGAACTCCTCTCATTGTAAACACTGACAAAACACTCTCTCTTGATAAGACCAATGAGTGTATTTACGAGTGTTCTGCACACAAATTTAAGAGATACACCTCAATCCCAAAGCAGGCATCTTTAAACAGCGAGAGAAACTTCCTATAACTTTGTAGACGCTGCCGCAGGCTGCGATAAGGACCGCAGGGCCTTGGAAAACGACAATTGTGGGAGCGAGCCTGCTCGCGAAGGTCGTTCGCGAGCAGGCTCGCTCCCACAATAGGGCTTGACCTAAAACAGCGTATCTACAGAGCCGCGGCCATAAAAAAAGCGAAGCCCAAGGGCTTCGCTTATTTTCAACCAGACGCCTTAGCGCTTAGTGGTGCTCACGGGTCGCACGGAACTTCACATCCGGCCAGCGCTCTTCCATCAACGCCAGGTTGACGCGTGTCGGCGCCAGGTAGGTCAGGTGACCACCGCCATCAATGGCCAGGTTTTCCACAGCCTTGATCTTGAACTCTTCGAGCTTTTTCTTATCGCTGCAATCGATCCAGCGTGCCGACCAAACGGTGATCGGCTCGTAGGAGCATTCCACTTTGTATTCGCCTTTCAAGCGGCTCGCGACCACATCGAACTGCAACACACCCACAGCGCCCAGGATGATGTCGTTGCTGCGCTCCGGGAAGAACACCTGAGTGGCGCCCTCTTCGGCCAGTTGCTGCAGACCCTGACGCAGTTGCTTGGACTTGAGCGGATCGCGCAGACGAACGCGACGGAACAATTCCGGGGCGAAGTGCGGGATACCGGTAAAGCTCAGGCTCTCGCCTTCGGTAAAGGTGTCACCGATCTGGATGGTGCCGTGGTTGTGCAAACCGATGATGTCGCCCGCAAACGCTTCTTCGAGCTGTTCACGCTCCGAGGAGAAGAAGGTCAACGCGTCGCCGATTCGTACGTCCTTGCCGGTACGCACGTGGCGCATTTTCATGCCCTTTTCGTACTTGCCCGAGCAAATGCGCATAAAGGCGATACGGTCGCGGTGTTTTGGGTCCATGTTTGCCTGGATCTTGAACACGAAACCGGTGAATTTCTCTTCTACCGGCTCAACCGTGCGCTCGTTGGCAACGCGGGCCAATGGCTTGGGCGCCCAATTCACGACGGCATCGAGCACGTGGTCGACACCGAAGTTGCCCAAGGCCGTACCGAAGAACACCGGCGTCAGCTGGCCATCAAGGAACTCCTGCTGGTTGAATTCATGGCAGGCGCCCTGAACCAGTTCCAGTTGATCGACGAAGCGCTGGTACTCGTCACCCAAGTGGGCGCGGGCTTCATCGGAATCGAGCTTCTCGATGATTTTGGTTTCGGTGCGCTCATGACCGTGACCAGCGGTATAGACGATGATGTAGTCGTCTGCCAGGTGGTAAACACCCTTGAAGTCACGGTAGCAACCAATCGGCCAGGTGATCGGCGCCGCCTTGATTTTCAAGACTGCCTCGATCTCGTCCAGCAGCTCGATCGGATCACGAATGTCGCGGTCGAGTTTGTTGATAAAGCTGACGATGGGCGTGTCACGCAGACGGCAGACGTCCATCAGGGCGATGGTCCGTGGCTCAACGCCCTTACCGCCATCGAGCACCATCAGGGCCGAGTCGACCGCGGTCAGTGTGCGGTAGGTGTCTTCGGAGAAATCTTCGTGGCCCGGGGTGTCGAGCAGGTTGATCATGTGGTCGCGATACGGGAACTGCATGACCGACGTGGTAATCGAAATACCCCGTTGCTTCTCCATTTCCATCCAGTCGGAGGTGGCATGGCGGTCGGACTTTCGCGATTTCACCGTACCGGCGACAGCAATCGCCTTACCCATCAGCAAGAGCTTTTCGGTGATGGTGGTCTTACCCGCATCGGGGTGGGAAATAATGGCGAAAGTGCGGCGTTTCGCGACTTCGGCGGCCTGGTTGGTCATGGGAAATCGCCTGACGATTGATTCAAAAAAGGGCGCGGATTATAGCCTAAAACCGGTAGTTACAGCCACCGTTGGTACCTTGGCTCGTCGGACAAGGGTGGCAATGTGCCGTAAATAATGTGAACCTTTTGAGCAGTGGAGGCGTCCACTCTCCTGATACGACAAACCGTCAGGGGCTGAAATATCAGCAAGTTAGCCTGACGAGGCTGCGCTAATGACAGGTGATGAGGGCGCTTTTCGCCACCACCTGTTGCTCTTCGCGAACACATTGTCGGCAGCCAGGAATGGTAATGCCACGCGACGATGTGTTCGCCGACTGAAAAAAAGGAGTCCGTCTGTGGCAAATCGCTATGGAAAAGGGCTTATTGGAGGTGCGGTTGTTATCGCGCTCCTGGCCCTGTTGGTCCACTGGATCGGCATCAGCACTATCGAACACTATCAAGATGATTTGTTGTTCTACCTGCAAGCCCATCTGTACCTGGTACTCGCTTCAATGCTCGCCGCCCTCCTGGTAGGGATACCCGCTGGCATTTTCCTCAGCCGACCGAGTATGGCCGGACGTGCGGAACGCTTCATGCAAGTCTTCAACATCGGCAACACCGTCCCTCCGTTGGCCGTACTGGCCATTGCCCTGGGTTTTCTGGGGATTGGTAGCGGTCCTGCCATCTTCGCCCTGTTTCTCGCCTCGTTGCTGCCCATCGTGCGCAACACCTATGAAGGCTTGAAAAACGTACAGGGTTCGCTCAAGGAAGCTGCCGTCGGCATCGGCATGACCCCGCGCCAAGTGCTGTGGAGAGTCGAATTGCCCAACGCCGTGCCCATCATCATGGGCGGTGTACGGGTCGCACTGGCGATCAACGTCGGTACGGCACCCCTGGCGTTCCTGATCGGCGCCAATAGCCTGGGCAGCCTGATTTTCCCCGGCATTGCCCTTAACAATCAGCCGCAACTGATCCTCGGCGCCGCCTGTACTGCGCTGCTGGCATTGCTGCTCGACGGACTGGTGATACTGATCAGCCGCCGGTGGTTGGAACGCGGTCTGCGACCTGTTTAAGGTCTGGCTGAGCAAAGGAATACCCATGAAAAAAATTAGCTTCTTATTAGGCTGCATCCTGCTGTGTGCAGGAATTGTCCAAGCCGCTGAAAAACCCTTGATTCGCATTGGGGCGCGGGTGTTTACCGAGCAAACCCTGCTCGCTGAAATCACCGCGCAATACCTCAAAAGCAAGGGCTACAACACTCAAGTGACAGGTGGACTGGGTAGTAGCCTGGCGCGCAGTGCCCAGGAATCCGGGCAACTGGACTTGATCTGGGAGTACACCGGGGTGTCACTGGTGGCTTACAACCACGTGACTGAAAAACTCGATAGCCAGCAATCCTTCGACCGGGTTAAAGAACTCGACGCGAAAAAGGGACTGGTCTGGCTGCACCCGTCCAAGTTCAGCAACACCTATGCCCTGGCGTTGCCAGAAAACGTGGCCAAGCAGTTCCCTGACGTCAACAGCATCAGCGACCTGAATAAAGTGCTGCGTGAACCTGATAACCAGAACGAGCTGGTGGCACTGGATACCGAGTTCGCCAACCGCTCTGACGGTTTGCTGGGCATGGTCGAGCTCTACGACATGGACCTGACGCGCCGCAACATTCGTCAAATGGACGCGGGCCTGGTCTACACCGCCTTGAAAAACGGTCAGGTGTTTGCCGGTCTGGTGTACACCACTGACGGTCGCTTGAGTGCCTTCAACCTCAAGCTGCTGGACGATGACCTGCATTACTTCCCGGACTACACCGCCGCACCCGTCGTGAGCAAAGCCTACCTTGATGCCCACCCGGATCTGGAAGCGCTGCTCAAGCCGCTGGCTGAACTGTTTGACGACGAAACCATGCGCCAGCTCAACGCGCGGGTCGACGTGAACCACGAAAGCCCTTCCACGGTGGCCGCAGATTTCCTGCGCCAGCATCCACTCAACTAAGGAAAAGACATGGAATTTTTAAACGCCTTTTCCCATATGGACTGGTCGCTGGTCCTGCATCTGACCTTGCAACACATCAGCCTGGTCGGCATCGCCGTGATTCTGGCGATCCTGATCGGCGTGCCGTTGGGTGTGCTGATGACACGCTTCCCGACACTGGCCGGCCCCCTGCAAGCCAGCGCCACGGTGCTGCTGACCATTCCATCCATTGCCCTGTTTGGCCTGCTGCTGCCGTTTTACTCCAAGTTCGGCCAGGGCCTGGGCCCGATGCCGGCCATCACTGCCGTGTTCCTGTATTCACTGCTGCCCATCATGCGCAACACCTTCCTCGCCCTCACCGGTGTTGAGCCGGGTATTCGCGAAGCGGCACGGGGCATCGGCATGACCTTCGGCCAGCGCCTGCGCATGGTTGAACTGCCCATTGCGGTACCTGTGATTCTCGCCGGCGTGCGCACCGCCGTGGTGATGAACATCGGTGTCATGACCATCGCCGCCACCATCGGTGCTGGCGGTCTGGGTGTACTTATTCTTGCTGCAATCAGCCGTAGCGACATGTCGATGCTGATCGTCGGCGCCGTGTTGGTCAGTATTCTGGCCATCATCGCTGACCTGCTTCTGCAATGGCTGCAACGCTCGCTGACTCCAAAAGGACTGCTCAAATGATCGAACTTCAAAACCTCAGCAAAACGTTCCAAAGCAACGGCAAAGACGTAAAAGCCGTGGACTCGGTAAGCCTGACCGTCAACGAAGGCGAAATCTGTGTGTTCCTCGGGCCTTCGGGTTGCGGTAAAAGCACCACGCTGAAAATGATCAACCGCCTGATCAAGCCTACGTCCGGCAAGATCCTGATCAATGGCGAAGACACCACCGACCTCGATCCGGTGACCCTGCGCCGCAATATCGGTTATGTGATCCAGCAGATCGGTCTGTTCCCGAACATGACCATCGAGGAAAACATCACCGTCGTTCCGCGCCTGCTGGGCTGGGACAAGCAAAAGTGCCATGACCGTGCCCGCGAACTGATGAGCATGATCAAGCTTGAACCCAAGCAGTATCTCAACCGTTATCCGCGAGAGTTGTCGGGCGGTCAGCAGCAACGGATCGGGGTGATTCGCGCCTTGGCCGCTGACGCACCGCTGCTATTAATGGACGAACCCTTTGGCGCCGTTGACCCGATCAACCGCGAGATGATCCAGAACGAATTCTTCGAGATGCAGCGGGCACTGAACAAGACCGTAATCATGGTCAGCCATGACATCGACGAAGCCATCAAGCTGGGCGACAAAATTGCGATCTTCCGTGGCGGCAAGTTGTTGCAGATGGATCATCCGGACACCCTGCTCGCCCACCCGGCCGATGATTTTGTCAGCAACTTCGTGGGCCAGGACAGCACGCTCAAGCGCCTGCTGCTGGTCAAGGCAGAAGACGCAGCGGACAACGCGCCGTCGGTCAGCCCTGAAACGCCAGTGGCTGAAGCACTGGAACTGATGGACGAACTCGACCGTCGTTATGTCGTCGTGACCTGCGCCGACAACAAGGCCCTGGGCTATGTGCGTCGTCGCGACTTGCACCGCCAGACCGGTACGTGCGGCCAGTACCTGCGCGAGTTCACCGCCACTGCTGCATCGGATGAGCATTTGCGCATCCTGCTGTCACGCATGTATGAGTTCAACCGTTCGTGGTTGCCGGTAATGGACCCCGAGCGTGTGTTCCAGGGTGAAGTGACGCAAGAGTCGATTGCAGCTTACCTGAGCTCGGGCCGCTCCCGTGGTGCCAAGACCAGCATTGTATCCCCGGCCGATATCGCGCTGGCTTAAGAGCTGCTGGAGCGGGCTTGCTCGCGATACTGGCGACTCGATTACTCTGCTTGACCGCGCTGATGCCACCGCGGGCAAGCCACGCTCCCACAAGGACGAAAGCCCCTGTGGGAGCGGGCTTGCTCGCGACACTGGCGACTCAGTCACTCTGTTTACCCGCCCTTGCGGCCCCCGTAAAAGCGCTGCGTGCGAACTCCCCAGTGTCACAAAGGTCGGTTACTTAAATAGCTGTCAGTGTGCCCACGACGAACGCGTACAAAAACGCGACATTTTTTGTTGATCTCAACGCACTCACGCCCTAAAGTTCGCGCCGAACATCCATGCTGGAAACGATCCATCCGGCTCAAGTACTGACGACGAGACAGCAAGGTCCATTTACCTTATTTGCTTTCGGCGGACATGCCTTGGGAAGTAGGCGAACCAAAGTGGGGATACGGAGGATGTTCAGTTGCGCCCATTTATTTATGACGTTTGCCACTAGGAGTCCCTCAGCATGTCGATCAAGGTCGAAGACTATTACGCGCGCGATACCTTCAACAAAATGAAGGCCTTCGCTGACACCCAGGAAACCCCGTTCGTGGTGATCGACACTGCCATGATCAGCAAGGCTTACGATGACCTGCGTGCAGGCTTCGAGTTTGCCAAGGTGTACTACGCAGTCAAAGCCAACCCTGCCGTCGAAATCATTGATCTGCTGCGCGACAAGGGCTCGAACTTCGACATCGCTTCGATCTACGAGCTGGACAAAGTGATGGCCCAAGGCGTTGGCCCGGATCGCATCAGCTACGGCAACACCATCAAAAAATCCAAAGACATTCGCTATTTCTACGAGAAAGGCGTGCGCCTGTTCTCCACCGACTCTGAAGCTGACCTGCGCAACATCGCCAAAGCCGCTCCGGGCTCGAAAATCTACGTACGCATTCTGACTGAAGGCTCGACGACGGCTGACTGGCCTTTGTCGCGCAAATTTGGCTGCCAGACCGATATGGCCATGGACTTGCTGATCCTGGCCCGTGACCTGGGCCTGGTGCCGTACGGCATCTCGTTCCATGTGGGCTCCCAGCAACGCGACATCAGCGTGTGGGATGCGGCCATTGCCAAGGTCAAAGTGATCTTCGAGCGCCTGAAAGAAGAAGACGGCATCGTTCTCAAGCTGATCAACATGGGCGGCGGCTTCCCGGCCAACTACATCACCCGCACCAACAGCCTGGAAACCTACGCAGAAGAAATCATTCGCTTCCTGAAGGAAGACTTCGGTGACGACCTGCCAGAAATCATTCTGGAGCCGGGCCGTTCACTGATTGCCAACGCCGGCATTCTGGTCAGTGAAGTGGTACTGGTAGCGCGTAAATCCCGCACCGCCGTGGAGCGCTGGGTTTACACCGACGTGGGCAAATTCTCGGGCCTGATCGAAACCATGGACGAAGCCATCAAGTTTCCGATCTGGACTGAAAAGAAAGGCGAAATGGAAGAAGTCGTGATTGCCGGCCCAACCTGCGATAGCGCCGACATCATGTACGAAAACTACAAGTACGGCCTGCCATTGAACCTGGCAATCGGTGATCGTCTGTACTGGCTGTCGACCGGTGCCTACACCACCAGCTACAGCGCCGTTGAGTTCAATGGCTTCCCGCCGCTGAAGTCTTTCTACCTGTAAAAAAAAGCCCCCCGGCCTAGTGGTCGGGGGGCTGTCATTACCGCCTAGCGACTGATCTGCCGCAAGAAACGCTGAAACCCTGCCAGCTCTGCCGATACCTGCTGTATCAAGTGCTCATTCACTTCAGTCGTTGAATGCACCCGGGCGATAAACTCCCCAAGCCCCCGGGCAACTCGCTTCATGTTGTCAACCCAATACGTCCTGGCCTCAACCAACTCCGCGTGGCGTCTTATCTTTTCTGCACGCTCTTTTAATCCTCGTGCATCTGTCATGTTTTTGCTTTTCAGCATTCGCACGTCAGATAACTTGTCGGTTATTTTATTGCGTGCCTCGGTCAGGGCAAACAAACGATAACCGCCGTCAAAAAAGCCCAGGTACAGCGTAACGCGTTCAATGGCAGCCACCACCACATCCGCCTCCGCCTTTCCTACCAGCGCTGAAGTTACAAGCGCCTGAATCTGTTCAGCGCTCGGCAGCAAGTCCCTGACATGATCCAGCCATGTTCGGGTTTGAAGAAGAGTGACTGCGGCGTCTATGACTTGTTTGTCCCCACGCAGTTTGTCTTCTTCTATCTGCAGTATGAGAGCCTGCTGCTCCAACGCTTCGAGTCGGGCCACGTCATAAGCCAGCAAGGGATCAGAGTAGTGATCCAAGTTTAATCCTCGCCCCTCATCGATCCGCAGCAGCACGTGCTCTTTGGCTGTGCCGACAGCACTTACGATTCTGCTTATCCGCTGAGCACAAGTGTCATTAAGTGTTGTGATCGCAGCAGAGTGTATGTCGGCAGTTAATTGCGTGTGCGCCTGAATGGCAGCCCATTGCTCCAGCAGTGCGTCGAGCCCCGAACTTTCAACGACCACATCAAGATGACGTATTTGATCGACAATCGTGCGCACCCCCTGACTCAACGTTCTGGCCGCCAGACTCAAACGCTCTTGCAGAGAGGGAATAAAATCGTAGTCACGATTAACCGCCACCGCATTGAATTTTCTCAGCCCGGCAAACACACCCGGCATATCCGGATTTTCATAAACCATCAGTTCAATATCCCTATTCATGAATTCAGTCCCTTTACTCAAAGACGCCCATCGATAATCTCATTAAACGCATTGGATATCTGCACGCTGTAATCTTTAACACGCTTCCAGGGATTCAACAGTTGTGAAAAATCAAGTTTGAACCGGTGCAACCGGGCAAGATCATCCACGCCCTCCAACTGGTAGGCGGCCTCGTCGAGGTATTTGGCGATGTAGCTCCATACTTGCGCCAACTGCTTGGCGCCCTGCTCGGCACCGAGCATACGGCTGCGCAGATCGGTAAAACGCTGCTGAGTGGCATCCAGCACCGTGGCCAGCCTCTCTTGCTCCTGGCTGCTTAACCTTGCGATCTCACGCTCGGCAATCAGTTGGTTTTTTCGGGCGCGTGTCGCTTCGGCTTTAACACCAAATATCCCACCGGTGATGGCCAATCCGATAGGCCCCAGGAAAATCCCTGAATGGCCATACAACACCTGAGACTTATAGTCCTTGATCAACTGTTCGATTTCGCTGTCCAGTTGCTTTATACGCGCCACTAACGCTTCGCGCTCTCTGGAGTGGCCTCTCTTGGCGTACGCATCAAGTTTGCTGTTGACTTCGTGAATCAATTCGTCTGACAACACCCGTTCAAACTCGGCCGCCAAGGCACCGACGGCCGTGGCTTTTTTGATATAGGCGTCGGTGTCTTTTTTGATCAGTAGCACGTACTCCCTGACAATACGAACCGCTGTAAGCTCTGTCGAGTTTAGAACAATCAACTTCAACTCGGCTTCTTCTGCCTCGGTCAACTCATTCAGCGTACCCGTGAGGAAACGCTCGAACTCAATTTTATTGATCAGTTCAATAATGCCGTTGGCCGTCGTAATAAAACTGTCCGAGAACCGGTTAAGTTGCCGGCTGAGTTCTTTAGTATCACGTTCCAGCGCCGACCAAGTTCCAGCGTGCTGGACGACCCGTTGATGAAACGACTGAATGCTGGCAGGTTCCAGCCCGGGCACCCCTTGCGTATTGGCCCCGAACCACGCAACGATCTTGTTGTAATCGACGGGTAACGTTCGCGATTCACGCACATAGGCGCGGACACTGTGTATATCACTGCGCCGTATAATAAACCCCAACTCATCCTTTGACACCGCCGCATTTTTTTCACCCGCCAGCACCTGGATATACTGCGACGGCAAATAAATGGCCGCCTCCAACGACGTCATTTCTTCAAGCGGCCTGGCCTCTTCACTACTTTCAACACGCGCGTGATTATCACTTTGCATATTAATTCCCTTTAAATAATTATCCTGCTAAAACAGAATCAATCTTCAAAGGTTATTAATCAACTGGACCACGACTCGACAAGACGTAAGACAACGACAAAAATAAAAAAGAATACGTACCCAAACAAACTACCGCCCACACGGACATGCTAAAACACCGCGTACGAGTATTGCCCGCAGCGGTGTAATTAGTCTCAGTCGTTACTGTTCAGGAGCGAATTTATACGCGCTTGCCACAGGTCGCTCAGTGCTCTGACACGAGGCTCCCGGGCCTCAAGCAGGGCCAGGTAACTGACTCGCAAGAAGTTCAGATTGCCTGCCGCCAAAGCACGCTCAAACCAGACCAGCGCTTCGTCAATGTTTCCGGACTCTGCCAGTACCGAGGCATGGCTGAACTGGCCACGAAAATCACCGCCCATGGCTGAGCGTTCGTACCAGAAGCACGCTGCCTTTTTATCAGCAGGGCAATACACACCCTCTTCGAGATAACGCCCAAGAAGATTCATCGATTTGGCGTGGCCCGCCTGTGCTGCCACCCCATACAACTTGAACGCCGTGCTCTGGTCTTGCGCCACACCGCGACCGGTAGCCAGCAAGTTGGCGTAGTTGTAGAGCGCCCAATCCAGACCAGCTTCTGCTGCTTGCCGATATTCCAGGCTGGCCAGCGTGCAATCCACTGGGCCGCCCCAGCCATGTTCCCAGCACCGGCCGAGCATGTTGCGGGCCATCAGGTGGCCGCTATTGGCTGCGATTTGAAACCAGCGTTTGGCCAGCACCGGGTCGCGCGCGATGCCCTGGCCATCGAGCAAGATCTGCCCCAGCAAGGCCTGGCCGTCGACGATGCCTTGCTTGGCCGCTATCAGAATGGCCTGGGCCGCTTTCGCCGGGTTTTCAGCCAGCATGGCGCGTAGCTGGTCACCGTCGAGCACTTCTTCGCGGCGTAATTGAAAGCTCATGACTTAGACCTCGGCCCAGCGACGCAACAGGTTGTGATAGGTGCCCGTGAGCTGGATGAGGGATGGATGATCGGGTACATCGCGGGTCAGTTGCTGGATCGCGCCATCCATTTCAAACAGCAAAGTGCGCTGGCTGTCTTCGCGTACCAGGCTTTGAGTCCAGAAAAACGACGCAAAACGTGCTCCCCGGGTAACCGCATTGACTTTGTGCAAGCTGGTGCCGGGGTACAGCACCATATCACCAGCGGGCAGTTTGACTTGCTGCACACCGTAGGTGTCCTGAATCACCAGCTCACCGCCGTCATAGTCCTCGGGATTACTGAAAAACAGGGTTGCCGAGAGATCGGTACGCACCCGCTCGGGGCTGCCCTTGGGCTGACGCACGGCGTTATCGATATGAAAATCAAAACTGCCGCCCCCGGTGTAGCAGTTCACCAACGGCGGAAAGACCTTGTGCGGTAACGCAGCCGACATGAACAGCGGGTTTTTCCATAGTCGGTCCATCATCGCTGCGCCAATCTCCTTGGCGAGCGGATGGTCGTCGGGCAATTGCAGATTGTGCTTGGCTTTCGCGGATTGAAAACCGGCGGTGATTTTGCCGTCAGCCCATTCAGTTTGCTGCAGCGCCTCACGGATGCGCTGCACCTCTTCGCGAGAGAACAAGCCGGGGATATGCAGCAACATGACGCGACACCTGATATCAGAGGGATGGCAATGTTATTGATTCTTATTGGATGTGTAAAACGCTGTTGTGCGCCCATAGACGAACGAGTGTGAAAAAACCGTAAAGGCAAATTGTAAAGATTGTAAATTTAGCGCAAATAGTAATACCTCTCAATTGATAGCCAGAATTGTTTGCACTATATTTCGCGGCTCAAATTCTGGGGGAAGGGATCTTAAAATGTCGCGCCAACAATTAAAAATACCCGTCAGCTCACCACGCTTGCTGGCTTCGGCCATCGGTGTTGCTATTACCGCGTCCTCTGCAGCCCATATGGCTCAGGCCGCTGAAAGCACTGAGAGCAAGGCACAGAGCAACAGTATTTCCCTTGGCGCGACCACCGTTACTGGCGAGCAGACCGAGCAGTCTTATCAGGTTGAGAAAGCCAGCTCGTCCAAGTACACCGCTCCCCTGATCGATACCCCGCGTTCCGTCACTGTTATCCCTCAGCAAGTGCTGCAGGACACCGCAGCTACCTCGTTGCAAGACGCATTGCGCACCGTGCCGGGCATCACTTTCGGCGCAGGCGAAGGCGGCAACCCACAGGGCGACCGTCCATTCATTCGTGGTTTTGACGCTCAGGCCGATATGTACCTGGACGGCGTGCGCGACGCTGGCGGCCAGACCCGCGAAATTTTCGACATCGAGTCGATCGAAGTCAGCAAAGGCCCGAACTCCTCCTTTGGTGGTCGTGGCTCGGCAGGCGGTAGCCTGAACATGGTGAGCAAGACCCCTAAAATGGGTGACTTCCTCAACGGTGGCTTCACCTACGGCTCCGACCAGACCCGCCGCTATACCGTGGATGTAAACCGCCAGTTTCTGGACACAGCAGCGTTCCGTCTGAACCTGATGAGCCACGAGCAAAATGTCGCTGGCCGCGACTCGGTCAACTACGACCGCTGGGGCGTTGCGCCATCGCTGACCTTCGGCCTGGGCACAGAAAACCGCCTGAACGTCAGTTACTACCACCTGGAAAGCAACGACCTGCCAGATTCGGGCATTCCATATGGCTACAGCAACAGCTCCAAAACAGCTGTTCATGCTCACGACAAGCCAGACGATGGTGGCGACAGCCGCAACTTTTACGGTTTGAAAGATCGTGACTTCCGCAAAACCCGCGTCGATATCAGCACCATCTCGTTCGAGCATGACTTCAGCGACGCGATGACACTGAAGAACACCTTCCGTCACGGCAACACTGGCCAGGATTACATCCTGACCCAGCCGGATGACAGCCAGCACAACGTTAACCAGTTTGGCACCGTGTGGCGTCGGGCCAACACTCGTGTTTCGACCACAGAAACCACCACTAACCAGACCGATCTGTTTGGTAACTTCCAGGTCATGGGCTTCAAGAACACCTATTCCACAGGTGTCGAATTCACCCGTGAAGAAACCCGGGCCAGCAGCTACACCGTCTCCCCGAACAGCAATCCTAATTGCACACCGGACAAAGTCGGCAACAGCGGTGGCCAGTGCACCTCACTGTCCAACCCGAATCCAAACGACGTGTGGACCGGTACTGAAAATCGCAACTACTACGGCACCAACACCGTTGGCGTGACCAAGGCCGCTTACGTTTTCGATACGATCGAACTTGATCCAAAATGGCTGTTGAACGCGGGTCTGCGTTATGACTCGTTCAGTACCACCGCCAACACCAACGCTGCAACAGGCCGCACTAAAGCCTCCAACGACAGCAACTTCTTCAACTGGCAGACCGGTCTGGTCTGGAAGCCGCTGGATAACGGCAGCGTATACGTTTCCTACGCGACCTCTGCTTCGCCTCCGGGCGGCATTGTGGGTGAAGGCGTTGAAGGCAACGGCCTGATTGCTCCTGGCAGTACTATTACCAGCGACCTGAAGCCGGAAGAAACCGTTAACTACGAGCTGGGTACCAAGTGGGATGTGTTCCAGGATCGCCTGTCGCTGACGGCGGCGGTATTTCGTACCGAGAAGAAAAACACTCGCGTCCTGACTGACTCCTTCACCTACGAAAACGCCGGTGAGTCCCGCGTTGACGGTCTGGAGTTGTCGGCCAGCGGCAAGATCACTGAAAAATGGCAGGTGTTTGCAGGCTACAGTTACCTGAAAAGCGAGCTGGTTGATCCAGGTAAAAAAGGCAACCGCAACGGCAGCATCAACACCACTGCCTTGTCGGACAAAGGCAACGAAATGCCGAACACACCGAAAAACAGCTTCAGCCTGTGGACAACTTATGAAGTGATGCCAAAGCTGACCGTTGGTGGCGGAGCGTTCTATGTGGATGAAGTGTTCGGCGACACCGCCAACACCGTTTACGTCCCGGCTTACACCCGCTTCGACGCGATGGCCAGCTACAAGCTGACCAAAAATATCGACCTGCAACTGAACGTGCAGAACCTGACCGACAAGACCTACTACGACAAAGCCTATGCGTCGCACTTCGCCAGCCAGGCGGCGGGCCGTACAGCCTTGTTGACCACCAGCTTCCACTTCTAATCCGAAGCTGAGCTGTACAGAGCCCCGCCCATCTGATGGTCGGGGCTTTTGTGTGTAGCCTCGTCAGCGGCTACAAATCCTGAAGCATTCAATTGAGCAAGCAAGGCGGTCGTCGTGTTTAAGAAAACACTTTTTCAGCTGCACTGGTTTTTCGGGATCACCGCAGGGCTGGTGCTGGCCTTGATGGGGATAACCGGCGCCACGGTGTCGTTCCAGGACGAATTGCTGAACTTGCTCAACCCTTCGGTACTCAAGGTCGAGAAACTCGACAGCGGCGTGCTGCCTCCCGCCGAACTGGTGCGCAGGGTCGAGGCCACCGAAGGCAAACAAGTTTCAATGCTGTGGGTGGGTGTGGACAGCGGCACGGCTGCGCGGATTTTCTTCACCCCGCCACCGGGTGAGCGACGTGGGCAGCTGCGCTATGTCGACCCTTACACCGGCGCCTATCAGGGCGAGGCCAGCGGCCAGGGCTTTTTCGACCTGATGCTGCAACTGCACCGCTTTCTGGCCATGGGCCAAACCGGTCGCCAGATCACCGGCGCTTGCACCTTGATGCTGATTTTCTTCTGCCTGTCTGGCCTCTACTTGCGCTGGCCGCGCAAGGCGCTGAACTGGCGGGCCTGGCTGACACTGGACTGGGCGAAAAAAGGCCGCAGCTTTAACTGGGACCTGCACGCGGTCGCTGGTACCTGGTGCATGATCTTTTATCTGCTGGCCGCACTGACCGGTTTGTCATGGTCCTACGAGTGGTACAACAAGGGCCTGCAAAAGCTGTTTTCCGACTCACCCAACAGCCAGCAGCGCAAAGGCGGCCGTGGCCAACCAGGGCCTGCGGGACCTGCTCCGGTTGCCGACTACGACGCCATCTGGGCCAGTATCCAGAAAGCCGCGGGACCGGACCTGAGCCTGTACAACGTGCGCATGCCCCCTGTGGCAGGGCAGCCGGCAACGGTGTTTTACCTGCTCAACAGTTCGCCCCACGAGCGTGCGTTTAACCAGATCACTGTCGATCCCGCCACCGGCGCGGTGAAAAAACACGATCGCTTCGAAGACAAAAGCTACAAGGCGCAATTGCTCAGCAGCATCTACGCGCTCCATGTGGGCAGCTACTGGGGCCTGACCGGCCGCATCCTGGTGACCATCGCCAGCCTGACCATGCCGCTGTTCTTTATTACCGGCTGGTTGTTGTACCTGGACCGTCGCCGTAAAAAACGCCAGATCAAACAGGCACGCCAGGGGTTTGCCGCAGTCAGCAACGATGCGCCGTCATGGCTGATCGGCTTTGCCAGCCAAAGCGGCTTTGCCGAGCAATTAGCCTGGCAGACTGCCGGACAACTGCAGGCGGCCGGTCTGCCGGTGCGGGTTCAGCCCTTGGGGGCGCTCAACGAAGACGACTTGCAACAGGCCAGCAACGCCCTGTTTGTGGTCAGCACCTTTGGCGATGGCGAAGCGCCCGACAGCGCCCGTGGTTTTGAACGCAAAATCCTCGGCCAGCCTCTGGGGCTGAACACGCTCAAGTATTCCGTGCTCGCGCTGGGCGACCGCCAATACCCGAACTTTTGTGGTTTTGCCACCCGGGTCCAGCAATGGCTGAGCGAGCGTGGGGCCCAAGCGCTGTTTAGCCCGGTGCAGGTCGACAGCGGTGATGCCGAGGCACTTCATCAGTGGCAGCAACAGCTCAGCCAGCTCACCGGCGGCGCGCCGAGCGCCAACTGGCAGGCACCGAGCTACAACAACTGGAGCCTTGATCAGCGCGAACTGCTCAACCCCGGCAGCAGCGGTTCGGGGGTTTATCTGTTGGCGCTCACCCCACTCGATGGGAACGCCTCCTGGCAGGCCGGTGATTTGGTAGAAGTCATGCCAAGGCAGTCCACATGGGCCGTCGAGCACTTCCTTGACGGCCTGGGCCTTTCGGCCAACTCCCCGGTGCAACTCGATGGCCTGCAAGAAACCCTGGCCCAGGCACTGGGCGGCCGCCAACTGCCGGACAATCGCGCTCACCTGGTGGGCATGCACGCCCAAGCGTTGGTCGACGCATTAGTCCCGCTGAACATGCGCGAGTACTCCATTGCCTCAATCCCTGAAGATGGCTCACTGCAATTGATCGTGCGCCAGGAGCGGCATGCCGATGGCAGCCTGGGGATTGGTTCGGGCTGGCTGACGGAACATACCGCCATCGGCTCGGCGATCAGCCTGCGTGTGCGGCGCAACAGCAGCTTTCATCTGCCCGCCGAACCCGTGCCGCTGATTCTGCTCGGTAATGGCACCGGTCTGGCAGGGCTGCGCAGCTTGCTTAAGGCACGGATCGCCCAAGGACAGCAGCGCAATTGGTTGTTCTTTGGCGAGCGTAACGCCGAACACGACTTTTACTGCCGCGATGAACTGCAAGGCTGGTTGGCCAGTGGTGATCTGGCCCGACTGGATCTGGCATTTTCCCGGGATCAGGCACAGAAGGTCTATGTGCAGGATTGCTTGCGTGAGTCTGGCGATGAAGTGCGCCAGTGGCTGGCAGACGGCGCCGCGATTTATATCTGCGGCAGTTTGCAGGGGATGGCAGCGGGCGTGGATCAGGCGCTGATCGATATGCTGGGGGCTGAAGCGGTGGAGTTGCTGATCGAGCAAGGGCGCTATCGCCGCGATGTGTACTAGAGGTTTTCTCTCGGGTTACTAGCCCGACTCCTGTGGGAGCGGGCTTGCTCGCGAAAGGCTCAATGCGGTGAATCAGATCAACTGCATCAAGTGCATCGCGAGCAAGCCCGCTCCCACAAGGTATTGGCTACCGGGCAACTACGCCTTGGCTGTCTCCAGCGCCATTTCCACTGGCTCCGGCCGTTTGATCACCGCATACACCACTGCAGTCACCAGGCTACCCGCCACAATTGCCAGCAAGTACAGCAGCGCATGGTTGATCGCATTCGGGATCAGCAACACGAACAAGCCGCCGTGCGGTGCCATCAGTTTGCAGCCGAAGTACATCGACAATGCGCCCGTCAACGCGCCACCCAGGATGCTCGCCGGGATGACCCGCAGCGGATCTTTGGCCGCAAACGGGATCGCACCTTCAGAAATAAAACACAGCCCCAACACTAGCGCCGCTTTGCCAGCCTCACGCTCGGTCTGGGCGAATTTGCGTCGCGCCAGGAAGGTCGCGATACCCAGGCCGATTGGCGGCACCATACCTGCGGCCATAGTCGCTGCCATCGGTGCATAACTCTGGGAAGCCAGCAGCCCTACCGAAAACGCATACGCCGCCTTGTTGATAGGCCCGCCAAGATCGACACACATCATCCCGCCCAGCAACACACCCAACAGAATGGCGTTGGTGGTGCCCATGCTGTCGAGGAAGTGGGTCAGCCCCTCAAGCATCCCGGCAACCGGCTTGCCCACCACGTAGATCATCACCAGGCCGGTAAACAGGCTGGCGAACAACGGGATGATCAGAATCGGCTTCAGCGCTTCAAGGCTTTGCGGCAATTGCAGGTAGCGGTTGATCGCCTTGGCGCAGTAGCCCGCGATAAATCCGGCGATGATCCCGCCGATAAACCCGGCGCCCAGCGTGCTCGCCAACAGACCACCAATCATCCCTGGCGCCAGGCCCGGACGGTCGGCAATCGAATAGGCGATGTAACCCGCCAGCAACGGCACCATCAATTTAAAAGCTGCATCACCACCGATTTGCATCAGGGCTGCCGCCAGTGTGCCGGGCTCTTTATAAGCAGAGATGCCAAACACGAAGGACAACGCGATCAGCAAACCGCCCGCCACTACCATGGGCAGCATGAACGACACGCCGGTCAGCAGATGCTTGTAGACCCCGGTTTTTTCTTGCTTGGCCGGGGCTGAACCGCCCGTCGCAGCACTCTCTTGCTGACCTTCGCTCAGGGCCTTGTTCAGGGTGGCTTCGGCTTGCTTGAGGGCGATGCCGGTGCCGCAGCGGTAAATCTTTTTACCGGCAAAACGTTCGGTAGGCACTTCGATATCTGCCGCCAGCAGTACCACATCGGCGTCCCGGATAGCCTCGGCGCTCAGCGGATTGCGCGCACCGACCGAGCCCTGGGTTTCGACCTGCAGTTCGTAGCCCAAACGCTTGGCCGCTTGCTGCAAGGCTTCGGCCGCCATGAAGGTGTGCGCAACGCCCGTTGGGCAGGCCGTGATCGCGACAATTTTAGGGGCGCGCTTCGCGCTCTCGACCGGAGTCGATGAAGGTGCAGGTGCGATATAAACTTGCGCCTCCTGGACCCCGCGCAGCAACACAGCTTCTACATCTTGCAGGGCCTGGGCCGGGGTGCTCTGAAACACCCGCTTGCCAATAAAACGCTGCATGTCCAGCGGAGTGCTGCTGACCAGCAAGACCCACTCGGCTTCATCGAGGGTGGCCGCCGACAATTGGCGTTCCGGATGCTTGGGATCATGCACTTCAACGCTGGTGCTCCAGCCCTGACGCTGCGCCGCTGCATCCAGCAAACGGGCGCACAGCACGCTGGTCACCATGCCGTTTGGGCAGCCCGTCACAATGGCTAATTTCATGTGTATCCCTCTTATTCTTTTGTCAGGGGGCGAACGCGAACGCCGCTTTCGAGCTGCGCCAGGTGCGCCGCATCGCTGATACCAAAACCGATTTGGGTGACTGCCATCGCCGCAATGGCAGTGGCGGTGCGCAAGGTCTGTTCGGGGCTGTGGCCACTGAGCAAACCGTGGACCATGCCCGCGAGCAACGAGTCACCCGCCCCCACCGTGCTGGCTACGCTGACCTTGGGCGGCAGTGCCTGCAAGGCCTCGGCGTGGCTGAACCAGTTCACACCGTCAGCACCATGGGAAATAACCACGTGCTCAATGCCCAGCGCCTGCAAACGGGTGGCGGCTGCGATCTGGGCCTCAAGGCTGCTGATATCGCAACCCAAGGCATCACTGAGTTCTTCAGTATTGGGTTTGATCAACCAGGGGCCAGCCGCCAATGCTTCTTTCAAGGCCTGGCCACTGGTGTCCAGAATCACTTTCAAACCGAGAGCCTTCAAGCGCAGCACCAGAGCGTGCAGCCACTGCGGGCTCACGCCTTGGGGCAAGCTGCCGGCCACGACCACTGCATCATGGCCGGGGGCAATACGCTCAAGTGTGTCGAGCAAGGCCTGCTGCGCCTGCTGGCTGACCCGCGGCCCGAGCCCGTTCAGGTCTGTAACGCGGCCATCGTCTTCAGCGAGTTTGATATTGCTGCGGGTTTCACCGGGGACGCGGACAAATGCATCGACAAAGCCCCGGCGTTTGAACAACGCATCGAAGGCTTGTTGATTGTCTTCGCCCAAAAAGCCGCTCACCGTCAGTGTGTGGCCCAGGTCCGCCAGCACTTGCGCAACGTTTACGCCCTTGCCCGCCGCATGGGTCAGCATCATCGGGCTGCGATTGACCTCGCCCGGTTCCAGATGCCCCAGACGCACGGTCAGGTCCAGTGCCGGGTTGAGGGTGATGGTCAGGATTCTGGCCATTAGAGCGCCTCCACCAATGCACGAACTTCATCCGGGCTGCCAACGCTCAAAGCTTGCGCGGCCAGGGTTTTGAGGCGATCCATGCTCAACTCCCGTACCCGTGCCTTGACTTCAGGAATGCTGCGCGCCGAAACGCTCAGTTCATCCACGCCCAGGCCAACCAGTACGGGCACCGCCAGCGGGTCGGCCGCCAATTCGCCGCACACCCCAACCCATTTGCCGTGGGCATGGGCGGCACGTACGGTGATGTCGATCAGTTGCAGCACCGCCGGGTGCAGGCCGTCTGCCTGAGCCGACAAGGTCGGATGACCACGGTCGATGGCCAGGGTGTATTGGGTCAGGTCGTTGGTGCCGACGCTGAAAAAATCCACTTCCTTGGCCAGTACAGGGGCCAGCAAGGCGGCAGAAGGCACTTCGATCATGATCCCCAGTTGCAAATCGGCCACCGGGATTTCCAGTCGCAGACGCTCGGTCATGTCACGGGCGGCGCGCCATTCGGCCACGCTGCCCACCATCGGGAACATGATGCGTAGAGGGCGGTTGTCTGCCGAGCGCAGCAAAGCTCGCAACTGGCTTTCCATAACGTGCGGGCGTTGCAGCGTAAGACGAATGCCACGAACGCCCAGAAACGGGTTCTCTTCTTTCTCGATCGGCCAGTACGGCAGCGGCTTGTCGCCGCCCACGTCCAGGGTGCGAACCACCAGGGGCCGCCCGGCCAGACCATCCAGCACGCGACGGTATTCCGCTTCCTGAGTAGCCTCGTCCGGCGCCTGGGAGTGGGCCATGAATATCAGCTCGGTGCGCAACAGGCCAATGCCCTCGGCACCCTGTTCGACTGCACTGGCGACGCCTTTGCTTTCGCCGATATTGGCAAACACTTCAACCCCGTGACCGTCCAGCGTCACAGCTGGCTCATGGCGCTGGGCTGAAGCGGCCAGCAAACGCAACTCGCGGCTGTCGCGCTCCTGCGTGGCGCGCTGCAAGGCGTCGGCATCCGGAGAAACGTGCAAACGACCGCGTTGGCCATCTATCAATAGCTGAGTGCCTGGCGCCAGTAACAACACGGCTTCCCCCGCCCCTACCAACGCCGGAATGCCGAGTGCACGCGCAACAATGGCGCTGTGGGCAGTGGCACCGCCGCGGGCAGTCAAAATACCCGCAACCCGGGCCGGATCAAGGCGCGCGACGTCCGACGGGCCCACTTCATCCATCACCAGCACATAAGGCTGATCGGGTTCTGCCGGGGTTTCGATGCCACATAACTGCGCCAATACGCGGCGGCCGATATCACGCAAATCAGCCGCACGCTCAGCCAGCAGCGCATCCTGCAAGGACTCTTGCTGATGCGCAGCGGCTTCGATCACGGACATCCAGGCAGCTTCAGCACTTTCGCCCTGCTTGAGGCGCGAATCGACCTCGTCGGTCAGTTCCGGGTCGTCGAGCATTTCCTGGTGAGTGATGAAGATTTCGCGAATGGCCTTGGACTGGCTGCGCGAAATCAGGCCTTCGATGTCCTGACGCACTTCGTTCAAGGCTTTTTGCAGGCGTTCGCGCTCAACCACTGATGACTCGCCACGCAACGGGTAGTCGAAGGTTTGCAGCACTTGAATGTGAGCCGGGCCAATGGCAATGCCGGGCGAGGCCGCGATGGCCTGGACCATGCTACCGGCAGCCGGAGCGGTGATCAGCGTGGCAATTTCAGCCACGCTCGGCGCCGCTTCGACCAGAGTCGGCAGTGGCTCGACTTCTTCACCCAAACCGGCTTCGACAGCCGACAACAGTACGGGCAATGCGTCATTGGCGATGCTTGGTTCGGCAATAAACTCCAACACCTGGCCGCGACGGGCGCCCAGGCTCAGCAATTTGCTCAGGCTCTTGGCCGAGACTGCCGAGTCCTGCCCGTCGACGATTCTGACGCGGATTTCACCCTCAAAGCTTTTCGCCAGTTGCGCCAGCACCTTGGCAGGGCGCGCATGCAAGCCGTGGGCGTTGGCCAAGGTAATACGGGCACTCGGCCAGTCCGCCGGCAACTCTCCGCCCAGCACTTCGAGCACTGCACGACGGCTGGTCGCACGACCCAGCTCATGACCGCGGCCGGCAATCAGCAACGCGCACAAGCGCTCCAGCAAAGCCTGATGTGCTTCGCCCAGGCTGGCCAGGCAAAACAGACCGCTCAGCGGCTGGCCCAGATAACGTATTGGCTTGTCCGGTGTTACAAACGCGAGCCCCGGGCGCTTGACCGTCTGCTCGCTGTGGAGCCACCACAGGCCATCACCCAGCGGGAGTGCATCGACTTGTTGCAGTACGGCGGCAAATCCATTGCTCACGCAATCGGCCTGGCGCAACAGGCGTGCACCGCGCCAAACCAGCTCCTCGAAATCATCCGCAGACACGCCGAGGCCAATCATCTGGGCATCCAGCGCCAGCTCCTGGGGGGCACCCTGGAGCAATTTGAGCAAGGCTTCGGCGGAACTGGCACGGCGCAGGGCTTCGCCCAAATCGGTTTCGCCCAGGGCACGGGTCAGCAGTTGCAGTAACCGCAGGTGTTCGTCGGACTTGGCCGCAATGCCAATCGCCAGGTACACCATCTGGCCATCACCCCAGTCCACGCCCTCGGGGAACTGCAACAAACGCACCCCTGTGGTGAACACCAATTCGCGGGTTTCAGGCGTGCCATGGGGGATTGCAATGCCCTGGCCCAAAAAGGTCGAACCTTGAGCCTCACGCGCTTGCAAGCCGCTCAGATAACCTTCAGCCACCAAGCCATCGGCAACCAGTTTATCGGCGAGTAATTGCAACGCCGCAGATTTGTCCACGGCCGTCTGGCCCATGGAAATCTGCTCTATGGTGAGCTCGAGCATGCGTTCTCCTTTCCGGTGCTCCATGGCACCCGGTATTGTTTTGAATTAAGTCAGCTTAGGTTGCTCATCACGGGCTGTGTCTGTGGATGTGTGGCAAGCACATCGCTACCGGGACCAACACCTTTAAATACGTCTGCTGAAACGTTTAATCAAGAATACCCGGCACGTTACTGCATAATTGCTCGCGCTTGAAGTCCAACTTGTCGTATTGATGGGTGCTCGCGGCGGATGTTGCAAAAAAGGCCGTACTCGAAGGGCAGACGATGGTCGGCTGCCTTTATCGGTTAGGATTGGCCAAAATGTCGACATGTACTACAAAAAATAAGGAATTTTCGGCGTGAAGCTCAGTGATATTGCTCAATTGGCAGGTGTTTCCGTAACCACGGCCAGCTATGTCATCAATGGAAAAGCCGAGCAGCAGCGCATCAGCAGCAGCACGGTCGAGCGCGTACGCGCTGTAGTCGAGGAGCACGGCTTTACCCCCAACCCACAAGCAGCCGGGTTGCGCAGCCGGCACACGCGTACCTTGGGGTTTATCCTCCCGGACCTTGAAAACCCGAGTTATGCCCGCCTGGCCAAGCAACTCGAACAAGGCGCCCGCGCCCGAGGCTACCAGTTGCTGATCGCCAGCTCCGACGATGCCCCGGAAAGTGAACGCCAGTTGCTCAAGCTGTTTCGTGCCCGTCGTTGCGACGCCCTGTTCGTGGCCAGTTGCTTGCCCGAGGAAGATGACAGCTACCGCCAGCTGCAAGACCTGGGCATGCCGATCATTGCCATTGACCGGACGATGGAGCCGGAGCGTTTTTGCTCGGTCATCAGTGATGACTGCGAAGCCAGCCTGCAATTGACCCGTAGCCTGTTGCAGCCATTGCCTCGGCAGATTGTATTGATCGGCGCCCGTCCTGAACTGAGCGTCAGTCAGGCCCGTGAGGCCGGTTTCAAACAGGCTGTCGAAGGGTTTGCAGGCGAAGTCCTGATTGAACACGGCGCGGCCTTCAGCCGCGAATGTGGACGCCGGATCATCGATGAGTTGCTGGCTCGTCAGGGGCACTTCCCGGATGCGCTGATCACGACCTCATACGTGCTGTTGCAGGGGATGTTCGACGCATTGCTGGAGCACCCGACCCAGCGCCCGCCCTTGCGCCTGGCCACCTTTGGTGACACACAGTTGCTGGACTTCCTGCCGCTGCCCGTCAATGCCATGGGCCAGCAACACAAACTGATCGCCGAGACAGCCCTGAACCTGGCGCTGGCAGCCATTGAAGAGCAGAACTACGTGCCCGGTATTCATGCGATCGCACGTAATTTCAAACAGCGCATCCATCAGGCCTGAGCATGCAGTTGATCGACTCACATACCCACCTCGACTTCCCGGACTTTGACGCTGACCGCCCGCAGGTACTGGCGCGCAGTCGAGCGTTGGGTGTTGAGAAAATGGTGGTGCTGGGGGTCTATCAGAGTAATTGGCAGCGGTTGTGGGATCTGGTGCAAACCGACAGCCAGCTGTATGCCGCCTTTGGCTTGCACCCGGTGTACCTCGACGACCATCGCCCTGAGCATGTTATTGAGCTTGGGCAATGGCTGAGTCGCCTGGCGCAGCATCCGCAAGTGTGTGCCGTGGGTGAAATCGGCCTCGATTATTTTCTTCCCGAACTCGACCGCGATGGCCAGCAACAGCTGTTTGAAGCGCAACTGCAATTGGCCGCCGACTTTCAACTGCCCGCCCTGCTCCACGTTCGCCGCAGTCATGCGCAGGTGATTGCGACCCTGAAGCGCATCAGGCTAAAGCGCGGCGGAATTATTCATGCGTTTGCAGGCAGTCGCGAAGAAGCGCGTGAATACATCAAGCTGGGGTTCAAGCTGGGCCTGGGTGGCGCGGCCACCTGGCCGCAGGCGTTGCGCCTGCGCAAAGTGATGGTCGACTTGCCGCTGGAGGCCATCGTGCTGGAAACCGACTCGCCCGACATGGCCCCTGCCATGTACCCCAACCAGCGCAACAGCCCGGAACACCTGCCCGATATTTGCCAGGCACTGGCCGAGGTCATGGGTGTCAGCCCCGAGCGATTGGCCGAGGCCACCACGGCCAATGTCTGCGAAGTCTTTGGCTGGACGCACTGAGCACAAACCTGTGGAATTCCTTGTGGGAGCGGGCTTGCTCGCGATTCAGACGACACGGTGGGTCAGGGATACCCAGTCGATGCCATCGCGAGCAAGCCCGCTGCCACAGCGATGAAATGCTGCTCTACAGCAGCAACGCCCACACTGCAAAGCACGCGTACCACAGCACCGCCGCGCGCAGCAGCAGGGCCCAGAGGGTGTCGAGACTGGTGACACCTTCAGGCCCGGCTTGTGGTGCAGGGATTTCTGCAGCAGCACAGCCGGCCTTGTTAATCAGTTGCGCGGCGCTGATGTCCCAGCTCAGTAACTCATGCAACATCACCCGACTGACCGCCGCGAAGTTGCCCACCAGCGCGAAACTTGCCGCCAGCAGCCGCACCGGCAACCAGTCGAAGGCATGGCGCAACTGCTCGGCACGCTCGACCAGCGCCGGGTTCTGGCTGTGTTCCGCCGCCAGGGCCAGCAGGCGATAGCTCAAGACAACCACAGGCCCCAGCAGGAAATACCAGAAAATCACCGCAAAAAAGCTTTGGTAGGCCTGCCACAACAAATGCCCCTGCACCTTGTCCAGCAACTGCTCGCCGCTGTCTGCGCTTACGCCCAGGTCGCGCTCGGCAACATGGGCTGCCGCCTGCAAGTCGCCACGCCGCCAGGCATCACGAAACGGCCCGAGCCCGCCCAGCAAGTCACCGCGACCCAAGCTGTAAATCACCACCAGCAGGTGTATCGGCAGCGCCAGCAGGCCATAAGCCACAGGATGCAGCACCACCAACAGCATGCCCAAAACTGCAGCGGGTAATGCAATCAGGATGATGAGTATCCACCAGGGTTTATTACCCAGGGTCTGGCTGGATTCGAGCTTGTGCAGCTCACGCAGCCAGCCGCCGTCACGCTGCAGACGCTGACGCAAACCCGAGAATTTCTCCACCAGAATCGCCAGCAGTAACACCACAAAACTCATTGTCTCTCTCCTGTGTGCGGCAACGCGCTGCGAAAGCGCATCCAATCAAAAGCCGGCCCCGGATCCGTCTTGCGCCCCGGAGCAACATCGCTATGGCCGCATATCCTGTGCGAGGTGATGGCGGGAAAAGCCGCCTGCAATTGCCGGGTCAAGGCAGTCAATGCCTGATACTGCGCATCCGTAAAAGGCAGTTCGTCGGTGCCCTCAAGTTCAATGCCCAGCGAATAGTCATTGCACGTTTCTCGCCCCTCAAAGCTTGAAACCCCCGCATGCCATGCGCGATCAAGACAAGAGACAAACTGGGTGACAGCTCCGTCACGCTCGATCAGGAAATGCGCACTCACCCTCAAGTCGATAATGCCTTCAAAGTAAGGGTGTTCTGTGGCGTCCAGCCGGTTCTGAAAAAACTCCTGAACCTTGCCGGTGGCGAACTGCCCCGGCGGCAAGCTGATGTTGTGGATGACCAGCAGGGAGATTTCATCGCTCGGGCGCGCATTGAAGTTGGGTGACGGACAATGGCGCACACCTTGAAACCAGCCGCTCGCGGGGTCCAATTGCATACAGGCTCCTTCAACAGGCAAAACCAAAGGCCCAGTATGCCGCGATGAGCGCGCTGATGGGGAGCAATCTGCTTACGACCCGATTACTCGGCGCCGGACTGACGCAGACTGTCTATTACCGACTCCAGGGCCCGGTCGATCAATAGTCGGTCGTCAAGCAGCAAAACCGTCCCGCTGCGCAGCTGGACGATTAAATCGGTGCGGTTTTTTTCCAGCACCTTGGCCCCGAGGCGATTGACAAAAATATGCGTACCTTCGGGTTCCAGGATCGTGATCAGCTTGCAACGCAGTCGCGTGTTGTCGTCTTCCTGAAGTTCGATCCAGGCCCCGATACGCAACTGGCTGACCAGCAACAACCCCAGGTGTCCCTGTTCATCAAGAGCGGGTAAAGACAGGGACTGCACCGGGGCGGGCTGAAGTTTGGGGCGACTGCGCGCCTGCTCGGCATCACGGGTGCGCTGCTCGAGCAACTCGATGCGGCTGAATTCGCCGCGGGTAAACATCGAAAAGTCATGCAGAAGGGATTCAAGCAGTGCCGGATTATTGCCTGCATACCGGGCCAGTTGCAGTACCACGTGCTCAATTTTGCGATACAGCAGGTCGTTGCAGTCATCGGCGCTGGCGCCCCAGCCAATGGCGGCGCCAGCGATCACATTGAGCAAGCGCCGGGCCGGGTGGCTGTCACAGCTAAAAAAATTCTGATCGCTTTGGGCGATCTGCAGCATCGGTTCGCGTAGCAGTCCCAACAGCTTTCTCAACGGGGGTGACAGGTTTCGGTCATCGCGGATGTAATCGAATAAAAGCCCTACGAGATTGCTAGCATTTTCGCTGGTACCGGGAGAGTCCTGCGCAAGGGCATCGGTTTTTACTGCGCAACACGAAGTCCTGTCCGACAGATCTGGCAGGACACCGGTGGCGATTAATAGCTGGTTGGCATCGGCGTACAGATGCTGGGTCCGGCTGAGCAAGTACTTCTCGAACAGGCGCAGCATGATGAGCTTGACCTTGATGTCCACACCCTGATCACGCTCGGCCTGCAAAAAGTACTCGCACAGCTTCGCCGGGCCTAGCGGATTGTTGTGCTCATCCAGGGGGACGCAACTGAGGGTATTGAGGCGAGTGCTCAACTGGCACAAGGCCAATTGGTTGTGGTTCAGGACCCGCGACACCATCGCACTGGTCACTTGAGCACGCTCAAGGTCATCGGCCATCAGCGAAAAGGCCGCCTGTGCCGGAACAACGCCCTGCAACGTGGGCTCACTGTTTTCTGGTTGGGCCAGCCTGACAAAGGCTTCAAAGAGGTGCTCAAGAAAACCGCGTTCAATGTGTTTGCGCTTGAGCCGCACATCGCGCATGGCTTCAAAAAACAGGCTCTGCTCAGTATCGCCTTGCGCCTTGTCGGCCATTTCAAACAAGGTTTCATCGGCATTGTCGAACAGCACGTGCAGCTCGGTCCTGAGCTGCTGGGCGGCTTTGTCATGAACCTGCAGCAGGATCACAGGCAGGCGGGCAAGCGGCGAGTGCATCGCCCACTCAGTGGTGATCCTGTGTGCAGGCCCCACTTTCCCGTCATTTTGCATCCTGGTCTCCCTGAAGGGTCTGTTCGCTTGCCAGTGAAGGCTCGTGGTAAGAGCCATTTTTGACACTCACAAACAGAGGCCGGCAGTGGCGTATGCACTGGCCGGTGTATCGAATTTAAGGTAATGGCTGTACGTCAAACCTATGGCGCCAATCGCAAGGCGGATTATCTTGCAAAAGAAGGCGCTTGTACCAGAGGACTCTTCATTTGAGTGAGTGAGGGCCCGAAATAATGCTCAAAGTGCCGAAAGAAGCACATTGCAGGCATTTGCCTACGACGCTTCGGCGCACCTTGGGTTCCCCCGTGGCATGGCCCTATAATCGGCGCACTTTGTTTGTGGAGCTCGTTATGCCGAATTTACGCCTGGCCGACCTCACTGCCGAAATAGAAGCCAACGTACGTCGTGCGTTAGCCGAAGACATTGGCAGCGGCGATATCACTGCACGGCTGATCCCGGCCGAACGCTTGGCCAAAGCCACGATTATTACCCGTGAAGCCGCTGTCATCAGCGGTACAGCTTGGGTCGATACTGTGTTTCGCCAGCTTGATCCCCGGGTTGCCGTGCATTGGCAAGTTGTTGATGGCGAGCGCGTGAGCCCCAACCAAGTGCTGTTTCACCTTGAAGGCCCTGCTCGCTCACTGCTCAGTGGCGAACGCAGCGCGCTGAACTTTCTGCAGCTGTTGTCAGGCGTTGCCACCCACGCGCAACACTTGGCCGATCAAGTGGCCGACACTCAGGTCAAGCTGCTGGACACTCGTAAAACACTGCCGGGTCTGCGTCTGGCGCAGAAATACGCAGTGACCTGTGGCGGCTGCCACAATCACCGTATCGGTCTTTACGACGCCTTTCTGATCAAGGAAAACCATATCGCTGCTTGCGGCGGTATCGCTCAAGCCATCAGCGCCGCGCATAAAATCGCCCCGGGCAAGCCGGTTGAGATCGAAGTCGAAAGCCTGGACGAACTCAAGGAGGCCCTGGAAGCAGGCGCAGACATCATCATGCTGGACGAGTTGAGCATGGACGATATGCGTGAAGCGGTGCGTCTGAACGCAGGGAAAGCCAAACTGGAAGCCAGCGGCGGTATCAACGAGACGACCCTGCGTCCTATTGCCGAAACCGGCGTGGACTACATCTCGATTGGCGCCATGACCAAGGATGTCAAAGCGGTGGATTTGTCGATGCGCTTGAGCCTCTAAACAGCTCTGTACCCTGTGGGAGCAAGCCTGCTCCCACAGGTTGAGTGCAACGTGCTCAGGACAGCGCAAAGCCCTGACACTTCATTTCGTGCTCCAGCAGCCATTGCTTGGCCGCCAGTCCTCCCGCAAAACCGGTCAGCGTACCGTTGCTGCCAATCACGCGGTGGCACGGGATGATGATCGGAATCGGATTACGCCCATTCGCAGCCCCCACAGCCCGAGACGCCTTGGGCCGTTGGATTTGCTGTGATAGCTGGCCGTAACTGGTGGTCACCGCGTAGGGAATGGTGGTCAACGCTTGCCACACTGACTGCTGGAACTCTGTACCGAGCAGCGTGAGCGCCAAGTCGAACGTCAGGCGATCGCCAGAAAAATACTCCTCCAACTGACGGCGAACTTCGGCGAGTTTGAGGGGTGAATGCACCCAACCGGCCAAAGGCGTATGCGGCCGGCGATCCAGCTCGAAACGCACTTCACGCAGCCCTTCATCATCGGCGACCAAAAACAGCGGGCCTATCGGTGATGGTATTTCTTCGTAGTAAATAGTCGTCATGTTAATACCTTGCGGGCAGCCGCCGAGTCGGTTGCTGCGCGCCATAAATACATCACTGAGTAGGCCCGCCACGGGCGCCAGCTTTCAGCCAGCGCCTGCAGCGCTTTGGTGCTAAGCGGGTCACCGCCTGGGTTGGCTTCGCGGCGCAGGATCAAGTCTGCTGCCGGGAACGCATCGGGGTGTTTGAGCACGCGCATGGCGATGTAGTGGGCGGTCCATTCGCCAATACCGGGCAGTTGCACCCAGCGGCTGATGAAGCGCTCTAACGGTTGTTCCACGGCAAAATCGACCCGGCCATCGATCAACGCACCCGCAATCCCCTGGATCGTATTGATACGTGCCTGGGTAATGCCCATTTGTCCAAGATCGGCGTCGACCAATTGCTCTGGCCCCGGAAACAGTCGATCCAGCCCCGAACCTGCGCCCGCCTCAATGGCAATCCCGTAGCGCTGCACGATTCGACTGGCAAGGGTTCGCGCAGCCGCCACGCTGACTTGCTGCCCCAGCACGGCCCTCACCGCGACTTCGAACCCGTCCCAGCCACCGGGCAATCGCAGGCCCGGATACCGCTCGATAACCGGCGCCAGCAGCGGGCTGAGACTTAACGTGCGGGCGATGGCCAAAGGGTCGGCATCCAGATCGAACATCCGCCGAATTCGCGTGACTACGCCCAGCATCTGGCTAGGCGCTACGTTGCGCAGCTCAAGCTGCAACGCATGCTGCTCCCCCGGCCAGGCGCTGACTCGCAGCCAACCCGGCGCGTGCGCCTTGCCAAAAATCCGCTGATAACTGTGCCCGTCGACTTGTTCGATACCGGGCAAGGCGCGAGTCTGCAAAAAACCCAGCAGGGCAGCAAAGTCATAAGGCGGGCGATAACCCAGGCGCAACACCAGGGCCTTGTCCGCACGCGCCTTCGGGCTGCGCCTGAAGGCCCTGGGCTCTGCATGATTGGCCTCGGCAAAGGCCGCATTAAAACGACGCAGACTGCCAAAGCCAGAAGCCATGGCCACTTCGGTGATCGACAGGTCGGTTTCGGTCAACAGTTGCTTGGCAAACAACAGGCGCTGAGTGGCATGCACCGCCATCGGTGGCGCCCCCAAGTGCTGGACAAACAAGCGACGCAATTGCCGGGCACCGATGTTCATGCGCTCGGCCAGCCCCTCCAGCGAATGATCCGCCAGATACCCCTCATTGATCAGCTTGAGCGCTCGCGCCACCAGATGCTCACCCTGCAGCCACAGTTGATTGCCCGGCGCCAGTTCCGGCCGACAGCGCAAACAGGGGCGAAAGCCCTGGGCTTGAGCCGCTGCTGCGCTGGGGTAATACACCACGTTTTGCGCTTTGGGCGCTCGCGCCGGACACACCGGGCGGCAGTAGATTCGAGTACTGAGCACCGCGGTAAAAAACACCCCGTCAAAACGCGCATCGCGGCTCAAGCGAGCGATTTCGCAGGCGGCGATGCTGGGCGTGGACAGGCAGTTATCTGAGTTCATAAGCCGCACAATAGCACTGCCATTTTGCTGGTTCTCGCCATTTTCGGACGTCAATGTTGGCCGCCAGTCAAACAGGCCTTGGACTGCGATTGCACAGCACAATCCCCGTAATGGCCAGCACGCCACCCAGCACCATCGCCAGGCTCAGACGCTCGCCGAGGACCAGCATTCCCAACACCACCGCCGATAACGGATTTAAGGCAATAAATGAACCTGACTGGGTAACGCCGATTTTTTGAATGCCATCGTAGTACCAGATATACGCCAGCGCCGAGCCCAAGACGCCGAGGTAAATCAGGCTCAGCCACTGTGTTTGCTGAATATGGGACAGCGCAGGCAGATTCAAATCGCCCTGAACGATGGCGGCAATAAACAGCATCAATGTGCCTGCCATTACCGAGTAAGCCACGGTGTGCAGCGGGCCTATCTCCCTGACCAGTCGGCGGGCAAACACGCTGTAGATCACCCAACTCATCACGCAGCCCAGAATCAGCACATCACCGCGCCAGGCACCCGACACCGAGGCAATGGAACCTGTGCCCTTGCTGATAATCACGGTGCTGGCGCCCGCAATACACAACACGATACCCGCCAGATTGACCGGGCGCAGCCGTTCGCGGCTGATTGCAAAAGCGGTCAACGCAATCAGTGCCGGGTTGAGCGCCACGATCAGCGAAGCCCGCGATGAGCTGATGAAGTGCAGCCCGTAAAAAAAGAACAGGTTGTAGGCAAACACCCCAAAAAAACCGAGAGCTGCCAGGTGCAGACACTGGCCTGCACTCAGCGATATTTTCAAATTGCGCTTTAGACCAAGCATCAGCACCAGGGTCAAACTCGCCAGTAAAAATCTCAGACAAGCGCTCAATAGAGGTGCCATATCCACCGCGAGATAGCGCCCCGCGACGAACGTCCCGCCCCATAAACACGAAACCATAACCAGCTTGGCGTAGACCGCGTTTTTCGATGAGAACCAAGTCTGTACATACGTTGTGTGCATGGCGATGAGCGTCTGCGTGAGGGGAAGGGCCTATACTCCGATAGATATGAACTCATAAGGAAATGAGCAAAAGCTCATGAGGCAACTTGATGACGTTTACCCAACTTGAAATTTTTGCCCGCGTGGCCGAACTGCGTGGTTTCACCTTGGCCGCCACGCGCCTGGGCATCAGCCAGTCAGCGGTGTCCCACGCGCTCAAGGCACTGGAACAGGAAATGGGTGTTGAGCTGATTCACCGCCATCAAGCGGGCGTTGAACTGACCGATATCGGCGCGCAACTGCTGTCACGGGCTCACGAAATGCTGGGGCTATGCGAAACCATGTATCAGGAAGCCGCCGATGCCCGGGGGATGAAGCGCGGAACACTGCGGATCGGTTCGTTTGGACCTTCTGCATCGATGAAGTTGCTGCCCGGGATCCTTAAGCACTTTCGCCAGACCTATCCGGGGATTGAAGTACGCATCGACGAAGGGACAGACCAGGAGGTCATCAGCTGGATTCAGGAGCGTCGAGTGGATGTGGGGTTCGTGGTTCTGCCCGAAGACAAATTCGACACAACTGTACTCTGCGAGGATCAAATGGTGGCGCTGTTGCCTGCCAATCACCCGTTGACCACGCAACAAAGTGTGACCCTGGCGGCCCTCTGCGAAGGCCCCTTCATCATGACCGAGGCCGGTTCCGGACCGTTGTTGCAACGGCTGTTTTCAGCACAAAAACAAATACCCAACGTGCTGCATCGCAGCGCCCAGTTGATCAGCACGCTGGCCATGGTCGAGATGGGTTACGGGGTCAGTATTCTGGCGGAACAAGCTCTGCCCGAGCGTGGTTTATTACACGCAGACAGCTATGTAAAAAAACCGCTGGACCCGCCCGTGACACGCAGCGTCGGGTTGGCGGTGCTGGATGAACGTCAGGCGTCCCCTGCTACCAAAGCCTTTATTCGCATCGCTGCTGGTTTGCATCAAAAGCGCCCAGCCCCGTAGCCGCTGACCGGGCTAAACCTGCGGTGTCCGTCAAATGGGCACCGCAGGGAGCGCTACCACAACCCTGGTTATTGACACGCACCGCTGGCCAGGCAAGTGCCGTTTTGAGTCCAGGTCAGGGTGGCGCCTGAACCGCTCAATGTCGGAACCAATACGCTGACCCAGCCGCCGGCAGCTTGAGTGCCGGCCATGGTAATCACGCCATCTATCACCGTCATGCCCGCAGCCAGGTTGTCAGTGGCTTCGGCCGGAGCCGGGATGCCATTGGTGCCTGCATCGCACACCGCCAAGTCATTGCTCTTGCTGAAGCACAGGGCAACGGCTGTCTTGTAGGTGTTGCTGATTGCATTCACTTCGGCAAAACGGGTCTTCATGACGTGATCGTTGTAAGCCGGGAATGCAAACGAAGCGATCAGCCCAATAATCGCAACAACGATCATCAGTTCGATCAGGGTGAAGCCTTTTTGTTGTTTCACGCGGAGTCTCCGAAGAAGGGGCGCTGATAAGCGCCGTAGCAGTGCTGTGCAGCCAAAAAAGTGCGCACAGGCTATCAAGGTTAGTGGGCCGATGCTCCACAACTGCATCACTGACACCTTTGGACACGCTCAACCGATCGGCCCCAGGCTCGACGCATCTAGTCTTTGGACTCACAACACAGCAGGACGCTCAGCGTTCCAGGGATGGATGCATGGCAATACAGGCCATTAAAAACAGGCTCTACCAATGGGAGGGCTCAGACCTGAAGGGGGCTCATATCAGCGGACAGATAACCGCTGACAGCCACGCCATGATCCGGGTCCAACTCGGTCGCCAAGGTATTACCGTTAGTAAAATCCGGCGTCAGGCAAACAGTGAACCCCCCACAGGAAAGCCCATCACCGCGCTGGACATCACCCTGTTCACTCGCCAGTTGGCCACGCTGATCAGCGCTGGCATCCCGCTGCTTCAAGCCTTGGAGGTTATTGCCAACGGTTTTGAACAACGGGCAATGCGCCAACAGGTAATCGAGCTTAAACAGCAGATCAGCGCAGGTATCAGCCTGACAGCCGCGCTGCGTAAAAAGCCGGCACATTTTGACTCGCTGTTTTGCAGCCTGGTTGAAGCAGGCGAGCAAGCCGGTGCCCTGGACGTGTTGCTGCGTCGAGTGGCCACCTACAAGGAGAAAACAGAAGCGCTTAAAAAGAAAATCAAAAAAGCCATGACCTACCCCATCGCGGTACTGCTGGTGGCGCTGGTGGTATGCAGCATTTTGTTGATCGAAGTGGTCCCGCAATTTCAGGGGGTGTTCCGCTCATTCGACGCACAACTTCCCGCATTCACCTTATGGGTGATCGCCCTCTCGCAAGGGCTGCAAACCTACGGTCTGTGGCTGCTGGGAATACTTGGCGTCACCCTTGCCGGCTTGCGTCATCGCTATAAACATTCCAGCGCACTGAGCCAACGGGTTGATGGATGGCTTTTAAAACTGCCCGTCATCGGCAATCTGCTTCACATGTCCGCCATGGCCCGGTTTTCCCGAACGCTGTCGACCACCCTGACTGCCGGCGTGCCATTGCTTGAAGCGCTGAATTCGGTGGCCAGCGCCACGGGCAATAGCGTGTACAAAGAAGCCGTGCTGCGCCTCAAGCAACAGGTCGCGACAGGCAGCCAGATCCATTTAGCCATGAGCGTTGCGGGTATATTTCCGGGCATGGCTATCCAGATGACCGCCATTGGCGAAGAATCCGGCACACTGGACAGCATGCTTGACCACGTAGCCGCCTATTATGAAGGCGAGGTCGACACCCTGGTCGATAACCTGACAACGTTGATGGAGCCAGTCATCATGGTGGTACTTGGAGTCATGGTTGGCGGGTTGGTCATCGCCATGTACCTGCCCATTTTCAACCTGGGTCGAGTGATCTGAGCATGAATGATTTTTTGAGCACTCACCCCGATACGTTCATCGTCTGCGGGCTGATCCTCGGGTTATTGGTGGGCAGTTTTATCAATGTGCTGGTGTGGCGTCTGCCAATAATGCTCGCACAAGACTGGCAGTCCCAAGCCTGCGAACTGCTGGATCTGCCCGCGCCCACCCAGGGCCCTGTGTATAACTTGATGCGGCCCCGCTCGCATTGCCCCGCATGCCAGCATTCACTGCGCGCCTGGGAGATCATTCCATTACTCAGCTACCTGTTTTTGCGCGGTAAATGCTCGCACTGCAAAACATCTATCAGTGTGCGCTATCCACTGACTGAAGTGGCTTGCGCAGCCCTGTCGGCGGTTGTTGCCTGGCATTTCGGTTTTGGCCTGCAAGCGGGGTGCATGCTCCTTCTGACGTGGGGGCTACTTGCCATTTGCCTGATTGATATCGAACATCAACTCGTGCCCGATTCTCTGGTGTTCCCCCTGCTCTGGCTGGGGTTGTTGCTGAACAGTTTCTCCACGTTCACGACTCTGGAGCAGGCCGTGTGGGGCGCGGCACTGGGCTATGCAAGCCTGTGGTCGGTGTTCTGGATATTCAAGCTGATCACTGGCAAAGACGGCATGGGCTATGGCGACTTCAAGTTACTGGCCATGCTGGGCGCCTGGGGCGGATTTACAGTGCTGCCATTGACCATCCTGCTGTCTTCGTTGCTGGGAGCGCTGGTGGGGGTGGGCCTTTTGGCCATGCGCCGAGCCAATACCTCGACCCCCATCCCGTTTGCGCCGTATCTGGCAATTGCCGGCTGGATTGCATTGCTCTGGGGTGGTCAAATAACCGGCCTCTACTGGCAGATTTCGGTTTGACATGATGACTCCACCTTCCAAACCCTGGATTCTCGGGCTAACCGGCGGTATCGGCAGCGGCAAAAGTGCTGCGGCTGAACATTTTGCCGCGCTGGGCGTACACGTGGTGGACGCCGATCATGCTGCCCGCTGGGTCGTCGAACCGGGGCGCCCGGCGCTGGTCAAAATTGCGGAGCATTTTGGCGAGCAGGTGCTGCAAGCGGATGGGCAGCTCAATCGCGGCGCGTTGCGCACCCTCATTTTTACCGACCCCGAGCAACGTCGCTGGCTTGAGGCGCTGCTACATCCGCTGATTCGTGAAGAGATCGCCAACAACCTGGCGCAGGCACAATCGCCCTACGCCATTTTGGTCTCGCCGCTGCTCATCGAGTCAGGGCAATACACGACAACCCAGCGCGTGCTGGTGATCGATGCGCCGCAAGCCGTACAGATTCAACGCACGCTACTGCGCGACAACACCACCGAGCAGCAGGTGCAGGCCATTCTCAAGGCTCAGGCCAGTCGCGAAGATCGCCTTCGCCACGCTGACGATGTGCTGGTCAATGACAACGATCTGAAGGCGTTGCAGACTGAGGTCGAACGCCTGCATAACTTTTATTTAACTTTGCGTGGAGGCCAACCATGACTAAACCTATGACCATCGACTGCCCGACGTGTGGCACAGCCGTGCAATGGGATACCACCAACGCTTTCCGCCCCTTTTGCTCGGACCGCTGCAAGCTGATTGACCTGGGAGCCTGGGCGTCCGAAGAACACAAGATTCCGGTGAGCCCGGATGCTGAAGATGATCTGTTTTCAGAGGACCTGAGCGAACGCCTGCACTAAAAACGTGGGAGCGGGCTTGCTCGCGATTCAGGCAACTCGGCCTGTCAGGTAAACCTCAGCGATACCATCGCGGGCAAGCCCGGCTTCCACAGGCAAGGCCATTTATTCGGGGCCATCATCCTTTCCCGGCGCCGCCAGGTAGCGGGTACGGTTGAAGGTCTCAAGCCATTCAGGGCAGAACACCACCAGTGCCGTGACCAGCATCCCGTTGATAAACGCCTCGGGGAAGATGATCAGCCACAGATAACCAATAAAATCTTCCAGCCATTGCGGCATGACGAACAGCCCGTCCAACAACAAGACCCCAAGCACCGCCAATACACAGAGCAACGCCGCCAGGGCGGCTGCGAAAAAGCCTGAGCAAAAAATATACACAAAGGGATTGTTGGGTTGCGCTCGCTCGACCATGCGCGCGCAGAACTCAGTCACGGCAACCGGCAATAGAATCAGCAACACCCCATTGACGCCCATTGCCGCCAGATCTTGACGGCCCAGCAACACCAGCCCGACTTGCGCGATCAATGCCCCTACAATCGCCAGCGGCCAGTCGAGCAGCAACGTGACCACCGTCAGGCCAATAAAGTGATAAGACACGCCCCCCTCAAAGTCTCGTCGTACCAGCCATAGCAAAAACAGCGAAAAGACCGTGCCAAACAACAGGTGCTGACGCCGCGCATCGGCAAACAGCTCAACCCAGGGTGTTCGCCAGATAGCCCACAACACAACGGGCACAAAGACCAGCCAGCCGATTACCAATGTGTGTATGGATAACACCTGCGCACTGATCATGCCGCCAACCCAGCCTTGTTAATGCACACCGCTCAACCCTCCGTGCCTGATGCTTGTGTACGTGATGCGCATGAGTCTACACCCGGACTTTCAGTAACACCTGTTTCAAGGCTAAGCTGCGTCCATGGACGACTCAGATTATTTACGCTTGCTCACCATCCAGGCCGAGCAAGCCAATGCCTTTTTATCCAATGCCCGCAAATGGGAGCGTGAGCGTTGGGTTTGCCAGCGCCTGCTGCAAGGCTTGAACATTCCCTATCACAACGAAGACTTCATCCAGGCAAGCCAGGAGCCACCCGACGTGCTGTTTGGCGATGCGCGCTTTGAAGTGTTTTTTGTGCTCGATGAGGGCAGGCGTCTGAACGACGAATGGCGTGAAGAGCTTCAGCGTCGACGCAGTGCTTACTCCTTGAGCCAGTTGGTACGACGCGAGGCGCGACCCAAGCGGATTCCGGCGACTAAACTATTGCAGCGCCTGGGCCCTACCCTGCATAAAAAAGCCAAGAACTACCAAGAGCGCGATATCGACTTGGGGCAGTTGGACATCATTGCGTTTTCCAGTCTCAAGCGCGAAGTACTCGACCTCAACAGCCACTTTCCGCCACCGACGGAATATTTGCGTCAGGGCTGGCGCTCGCTGTCACTGGTGGGACCGACCTTTGCCCGCGTATTGTTTGCCCAACCGGATGCGCCGGACTTTCTACGCAACAACCTGGGGCGCAGCATTATTTTCGATGTCGGTATCAGCCTGTGAGCCCACTGCATGAACTGATTGCCGAGGTCCCGCAAACCGGTCGTGTGTGCTGGATTGGCGTGCGCCCCGAGTCACGCGCCGACATGCTTGAACTCGACGCCGTAGAAGCCCGCCGCGAAGCCGGACTGACGGGCGATCATGCACGACCAGGCGCCCGCAACGCCCGACAAGTGACGCTGATTCAATGGGAGCACCTGGCCGTCATCAACTCACTGCTGGGGCGCTCCGAGGATCAGCCGGTAGTGGCCCAGGATTTACGACGCAATCTGGTTATTCGCGGGATCAACCTGTTCAGCCTCAAGGGCCGACGTTTCAGGATTGGCCAGGCCATTTTTGAAACCACAGGCTGGTGCCAGCCTTGTGCACGACTGGAACAGCGCCTGGGTCGGGGCACATTCCAGGCAGTACGAGGCCACGGAGGCATCACGGCCCGGGTAATCGAAAGCGGGATCATTCGTCTAGACGACGAACTGCGGGTCGAGCCATTGGGGTCTGACGGCTATGCTTCTTTTAATCCCGGTTGATCAATGCTGTAGCTTTTACACATCCTGCAACGTCTATTTGACGAGGCCAAAAATATGCCCAGCCGCCTGAACCCAGATGATCTGAAGCATGTCGAAGAGTACCTGCAACTGCCACAACATCAGGTTGAGCGCCGGCCCTTCAGGCCCTGGCTGCTCCTTGCAATGGTGGTGATCGTGGTCATCGGCATGGGCCTTTTGAGCCGCCTCCTGAGTTACCTGGTGCTATGAGCTGCATTGCGCTCGCCCGGGTAAGGTCAGGCACAGAATTTTTTTCAAGCCTTGTGAGTGATATCCATGACCCATCGTATTGTTATTGTCGGCGGCGGCGCCGGCGGCCTGGAGTTGGCGACCCGCCTGGGTAAGACACTGGGCAAGCGCGGCAAGGCCAGCATCACGCTGGTCGATGCCAACCTGACCCACATCTGGAAACCGCTGCTGCATGAAGTCGCTGCCGGCTCGCTGAACTCATCGGAAGACGAACTCAACTACGTCGCTCAAGCCAAGTGGAACCATTTCCAGTTTCAGCTGGGACGCATGAGCGGGCTGGATCGTGAGCTGAAAAAGATATCATTGTCGGCAACCCTCGACGAAAACGGTCAAGAGTTGGTGCCTGCCCGGGATCTGAGTTACGACACACTGGTGATTGCCGTAGGCAGTACTACCAATGATTTCGGCACCAAGGGCGCGGCTGAACATTGCCTGTTCCTGGACACCCGCAAGCAGGCCGAGCGCTTTCATCAGCAATTGCTTAATCACTACCTGCGCGCTCACGCCGGGCAAAGCGATGTGCTTGAGCAGATCAGTGTTGCCATTGTTGGCGCTGGCGCCACCGGGGTTGAGCTGGCTGCTGAACTGCACAATGCCGCGCACGAACTGGCGGCTTACGGCCTGGATCGCATCAAGCCTGAAAACATGCACATCACCCTGATTGAAGCAGGACCACGGGTGTTGCCCGCACTGCCGGAACGGATTGGCGGGCCTGTGCATAAAACCCTAGAAAAACTCGGGGTGACGGTCCTGACCAACTCTGCAGTCAGCGAAGTCACCGCTGAAAGCTTGATTACCAAGGACGGCCAGGTGATTCCTGCAAGCCTGAAGGTATGGGCGGCCGGTATCCGTGCCCCGGGGTTTCTGCAGGAAATCGCAGGCCTGGAAACCAACCGCATCAATCAACTGGTTGTGCGCCCTACCCTGCAAACCACCCGCGATGACACTATTTTTGCCTTCGGTGATTGCGCGGCCTGCCCGCAGCCGGGCACCGACAAAATGGTTCCACCTCGCGCCCAGGCCGCTCACCAGCAAGCGTCTCTGCTGGCCAAGTCGCTGAAGCTGCGGATTGAAGGCTCATCGCAGCTGCCAGACTACAAGTACCGTGATTACGGCTCATTGATTTCACTGTCGAGTTTTTCGGCTGTGGGTAACTTGATGGGTAGCCTGATGGGCACTGTCATGTTGGAAGGCTGGTTGGCGCGGATGTTTTATATCTCGTTGTACCGCATGCACCAGATGGCGCTGTACGGGACATTCCGCACGCTGATGCTAATGCTTGGCAGCAGAATCGGACGCGGCACCGAGCCGCGCCTGAAACTGCACTAAGTACGACTACAGAGCCGCGTAATCAGCGCCCTGCGTGGTTTCCAGCCTCGGCCTCACGGCCTTTAAAGCCGTGGGGCTGATGCTCTTCGAAGAATTGAATATCCCGCACAAAGTCGGCCAGCAACAATTTGGCCATGTCGATCGACATCCCCTGCTTTACCAGAATCCGCTGCACAACCACGTTCTCTACATTGGCAGGCAAGCTGTACGCGGGCACCAGCCAACCGCGTATGCGCAGGCGATCGGCCAGGTCATACAGAGAGTAATTGGTTTTCGCACCGGGCTTTAAACGCCAGGTCAGCGCCGGAATCCCCAATTGCGGATCGCCGTTGTAGAGCATCTCGAACGGTCCGATCTTGACCAGCTCTCGCGCCAGGAATTGTGCTGTCTCGTAGCACGCCGAATGAATACGCTCATACCCCTCACGCCCAAGGCGCAAGAAGTTGTAGTACTGGGCAATGATCTGCCCGGCCGGACGCGAAAAGTTCAGGGCGAAAGTCGGCATGTCGCCGCCCAGGTAGTTCACATGGAAAATCAGGCCTTCCGGTAGTTCCTTCGCATCGCGCCAAACCACCCAACCCGCGCCTATCGGTGCTAGGCCGAACTTGTGCCCGGAGGTGCTTATGGACTTGACCCGCGGTACACGAAAGTCCCAAAGAATGTCCGGTGCGCAAAACGGCGCCAGCATCGCGCCACTTGCACCATCGACGTGAAGATCGACACTCAGGCCGCTGCTTTTTTCCAGATCGTCCAGGGCATCGGACAACGGTTTTACGGTTTCATACAGACCCGTAAATGTCTGGCCGAAGGTCGGCACCACCACGATGGTGTTTTCATCGACCCGCTCCAGCATGTCCTCAGGCGTCATGAACCAATGCCCTTCGGACATCGGTACTTCACGAATTTCTATGTCCCAGTAACGGGCAAACTTATGCCAACAAACTTGCACCGGACCGCACACCATATTCGGGGTAGACGTAGCCTTGCCAGCCGCTTTGCGCACCGCACGCCAGCGCCACAACGCAGCCAGACCACTGAGCATGCAGGCTTCACTGGAACCCACAGTTGACGTGCCGAGGGTGGTGGCCGCCGCCGGGGAGTGCCATAGATCCGCCAGCATATGGATGCAACGGTTCTCCAGTTCCGCCGATTGCGGGTATTCGTCCTTGTCGATCATGTTCTTGTCGATCGACAGGTCCATCAGCTTGTGAACTTCATCCTCTTCCCATGTTTGGCAAAAAGTGGCGAGGTTCTGGCGGGCGTTACCATCCAGGTACAGCTCATCGTGGACTAACTGATAAACATCTCGTGGCGACTGCTCCGCCTCCGGGAAGCCCTTGGTCGCAGCGGCGTGAGCCAGTTCAGAAGAACCAAAAACAGGATCGGTGGCCGACTTGTGCTTGATGCGGTGCAGCGCCATAAGAACTCTCCTTGAGTAATGCAGGGTCTGTTTTATTCACTTTGACTTAGCCTTCGCCAAGCCAGCATAGACAAGCATTTTGAGTCTGCTGTCCGATTTCCGACCACCGTGCATTTTCCGATCTATAGTTCCGTTTCTTGGAAGTACTCACGGAGCGAGCGCGATGAAGCAAAGACCCACGACCGTAGACAGCACGGTCAAACAGGCACTGGAGCAGGCACTGCAACGGTATTCAAGTAATCAGCACGGCAAGAATGCCAGCTACATTCCTTACTTGGCCTCAGTGCCATCCCATCTGTTCGGCATCAGCATCATGTTCTGTGATGGCACCCATGCCGAGGTAGGCGACACGGATTACGCCTTCGCCATCGAGTCGATTTCCAAAGTATTTACCCTCTCCCATGTGCTCGATGAGGTCGGTCCACAGGCCTTGCGCAGCAAGATCGGCTGCGACCCGACCGGTGAGCCATTCAACTCGGTGGTTGCCCTGGAACTGCACAAGGGCCGCCCCCTCAACCCCTTTGTGAACGCAGGCGCGATGGCCACTGTCAGCCTGGTTGAGGCCGATTCTGCCCAAGCTCGCTGGGACCAGATACAGGCCACCTACAACGCTTTTGCCGGGCGTGAATTAACGGTAAACGACGAGGTATATCAATCCGAAGCCAGCAGCAATCAACACAATCGCGGCATTGCCTGGCTGCTGCAAAGTTACGGCTACATGTACGCCGACCCCATGCAAGTGTGCGATGTGTACACCCGTCAATGCTCGGTAGCGATTACCTGCCATGACCTGGTGACCATGGGCGCGTGCCTGGCCAATGGCGGCGTCAACCCGATTACGGGCAAGCAAGTAGTGGCAGCCAAACACGTGGCGCCCATCCTCTCAGAAATGACCTTGAATGGTCTGTATGACACCACAGGCGACTGGTATTACAAGGTCGGCCTGCCGGGCAAAAGCGGGGTCGGTGGCGGGATTCTCGCGGTGGTTCCCGGCGTATGCGCCATCGCTGCCTTTGCTCCGCCGCTGGATGTGGCAGGCAACAGCGTTCGCGGCCAGTTGGCCGCCGAATACCTCAGCCGCACGCTCAACCTGAGCCTGCTGCACTAATCACGCAAAATGGGGAAGGCGTTTATGACTACCGCCAGCAAAACCAAAACTTACATGTCATGGCTCACCATCTGTTTCATGATGGTTGCCGCTGTTGCCAGCATCCGTTCCCTGCCCAGCATGGCCGTCTATGGCCTGGGTTCGGTTTTCCTCTATGTCATTCCGGCATTGCTGTTTTTCATCCCGGTATCGCTGGTTGCCTCTGAACTGGGAACCGGCTGGAACGGCGGAATTTATGGCTGGGTCAGACAAGCCTACGGTGACCGCCCAGGCTTTTTCATCATGTGGTTCATGTGGGTCCAAGTGGTTGTCTGGTACCCGATCGTGCTCGGATTTGGCGCCAGCACCATGGCTTATCTGATAAACCCGGAACTGGCCAAAAGCGGTGTATTCACTGCCGCGGTCATTATTGTCCTGTATTGGTTATCAACGTTTGTGGCACTTAATGGGCTGACGACGCTATCGAAACTGACGTCATGGTTTATGTTGCTGGGCACCGCACTGCCCGCCGCGCTGCTGGTCCTGCTCGGTGTCGCCTGGTTGGTGCTGGGGCATAAATCCGCAACACCCTTAACCTGGGACGCGCTGATTCCGGCCATTTTCGATACGCATTCCACGGTCAAAGCTGGTTCACACAATCTGCACCCGGACTTATGGCGAGAATTTACCGGCGCCATCACTGGCTTGGTACTGATTGTGAGTAACTTCCTGGCGTTTGCCGGTATCGAAATGAACGCCATTCACGCCCGCGAGTTGCGTAACCCGCAAAAAGAAATGCCTCGGGCGATTCTTTTGGCCTTCTTTATGATCTTGCTGGTGTTTATCCCACCGACCGTGGCGATCTCGCTAGTGGTTCCTGCAGACTCGACCAGCCTCACTGCCGGTGTGATTCAAGCCTATGCGGCCTTCTTTGAAGGTTTCAATATGCCGTGGGCAACACCGATCATGGCTATTTTGTTGATTATCGGCGCACTGGGCGGGGTCTTGGCCTGGACTGCCGGACCGTCTACCGGACTGCTGTTCGTGGGCAAGGCCGGGATGCTTCCACCCGTGATGCAGAAAGTGAACAGCAAGGGCGTGCAGAAAAATATCCTGTACCTGCAGGCCGTTATCGTCACGCTACTCTCGACTATCTATATCTTTCTCGACAACGTATCGGATGCGTTCTGGATGATCAGTGCGATGGCGGCGCTGATGTACCTGATCATTTACGTATTTATGTTTATGGCAGCCATGAAGCTGCGCAAAACACAGCCCAACGTAAAACGTGGTTATGTGCTCAAAGGCCTTCATGGCTGGTGCTTCCTGGGGCTGTTCTCGACGTGCGTGGCGCTGATTTTCGGCTTCATTCCGCCCAATAACTTCAGCAGCATGCCGTTTTTCGAGTACGCAGGGATTCTGTTGCTCGGACTGGTCGTGGCTGGGGTGCCGCCATTTATCTTCTATGCGGTGCGCAAACCTTCGTGGCAGATGGTGCCCAAGGCGGAGTCTGATCAATATTCTGCGGCACTGCAGGATCTTCAAGCCGCGGACGACAAGGCTGCAACCGCGAGCGCCAGCACGCCGCCGCCAACATCCGCTGCAGCTCCAAGCGCAAGTTAAGGCATGTAGTCGCTGCTGAGTCACGAAGGCTGCGAAGGCATCACTGCGGTTCACCCGATACACCGCGTGATGCACATCGCAGTTTTCGAACCCCGGCAGCGGCCACAGATGCGCTACAGGTTTTCTGCAGGCATAAAAAAAGCGCCCCTAAGGACGCTTTTTTTATGGTCGCTGATGCGGTTGGCATCAGCACCTTATTTTCTACACCCATTACTGCTGGGCAGAAAATGGTCGGGGTAAGGGGATTCGAACTCCTGACATCCTGCTCCCAAAGCAGGCGCGCTACCGGACTGCGCTATACCCCGGTAAAAAAAAGGCACCTTCTAGAGGCGCCTTCTGCGATCAGTGCTTTTGGCCTCTGATCTTAAGATCTAACCCCAGTGAACTGGAGCCAAAAATGGTGGGTCGTGTGGGATTCGAACCTACGACCAATTGGTTAAAAGCCAACTGCTCTACCAACTGAGCTAACGACCCAAAAATGGTCGGGGTAAGGGGATTCGAACTCCTGACATCCTGCTCCCAAAGCAGGCGCGCTACCGGACTGCGCTATACCCCGGCTTGAAAATGGCTCCACGACCTGGACTCGAACCAGGGACCCAATGATTAACAGTCATTTGCTCTACCAACTGAGCTATCGCGGAACTACATATTTCAATCTACAACATTGTTGCTTTACTACTTTGCAACACTCTTTGAGTTCAGCGCATCTCTGCGTTGGCGTCTCTGAGGTCGGCTATTCTACAAGCTTTAAAACCCTTGTCAACCCTTATTTTTCGTTAGAAGACAATTACTTAGCTCTTCTAGCGGGCTTCCTGGTTTGGGCCAAGTTGCCGTTGCGGGTGACTTACTGCGGGGCGCACTTTACTCGCGTTTTCCTTGTAGATCAACACCCTAAATAAAAAAAAGGCCTCGCAATGCGAGGCCTCCCTTAAAGCACTACATCCAAGCCTTACAGGAAGACGATTTCGTCGTCCTTCACGCTGGCTGTCACGATCGTGCCCGGCAAGAACTGACCCGAAAGAATCAGCTGTGCCAGCGGGTTTTCGATCCAGCGCTGGATTGCACGTTTCAGAGGGCGTGCGCCATACACAGGGTCGTAACCTACCGCGATCAGCTTATCCAGAGCCTCCTGGTTCAACTCAAGGCTCAGGTCGCGCTCAGCCAGACGACCACGCAGACGACCCAACTGGATGTCAGCGATGCCAGCAATCTGATCACGGGCCAGAGGCTCGAAGATCACCACTTCGTCGATCCGGTTTACAAACTCCGGACGGAAGTGAGTGCTTACCGCATCCATTACCGCAGCACGTTGTGCTTCACGATCGCCTACCAGCTCCTGGATCTGTGCAGAACCCAGGTTGGAGGTCATCACGATCACCGTGTTGCGGAAATCTACCGTGCGACCATGACTGTCAGTCAACCGACCGTCTTCAAGCACTTGCAGCAACACGTTAAACACGTCCGGATGAGCCTTCTCGACTTCGTCCAGCAGGATCACCGAGTAAGGCTTGCGCCGTACTGCTTCGGTCAGGTAACCACCTTCCTCGTACCCTACATAGCCTGGTGGCGCACCAATCAGTCGAGCCACGGAGTGTTTCTCCATAAACTCCGACATGTCGATCCGCACCATCGCCTCTTCTGTATCAAAGAGGAACTCCGCCAGCGCCTTGCACAACTCGGTTTTACCCACACCGGTCGGGCCCAGGAACATGAACGAGCCGCTTGGGCGATTCGGGTCACTCAGGCCTGCACGCGAACGGCGTACGGCGTTTGACACCGCCACAACGGCTTCGTCCTGACCAATCACGCGCTCATGCAGCAAGCTTTCCATCTTCATCAGCTTGTCGCGCTCGCCTTCGAGCATCTTCGAGACCGGGATACCCGTCCACTTCGATACCACTTCAGCGATTTCCTCTTCAGTCACTTTGCTGCGCAACAACTGGTTTTCAGTTTTGCTGCTGTGCTCGTCGACCATCTGCAGACTGCGCTCCAGATCGGGAATGATCCCGTACTGCAACTCGGCCATGCGGTTGAGGTTACCGCTACGGCGTGCCACTTCAAGTTCCTGACGCGCTTGCTCGATCTTCTGCTGGATCTGGGCAGAACCCTGCACTTCGGCTTTTTCCGAAGTCCAGATTTCTTCCAGGTCAGAGTACTCGCGCTCGTGACGCTGGATTTCTTCCTGCAATTTCTCGAGGCGTTTTTTAGCCGCTTCGTCCTCTTCTTTCTTCAGCGCCTGGGCTTCAACTTTGAGTTGAATCAAGCGACGTTCCAGACGGTCCAGTACCTCAGGCTTGGAGTCGATCTCCATGCGGATACGGCTGGCAGCCTCGTCCATCAGGTCAATGGCCTTGTCAGGCAACTGACGATCAGTGATGTAGCGATGGCTGAGCTTGACCGCGGCAATAATTGCACCGTCGGTGATCGCCACCTTGTGGTGAACCTCATAACGCTCCTTGAGGCCACGCAGGATCGCGATGGTGTCTTCTTCGGTCGGCTCGTCTACCAATACTTTCTGGAAGCGACGTTCAAGCGCTGCGTCCTTCTCAATGTATTGGCGGTACTCGTTGAGCGTAGTGGCACCTACACAGTGCAACTCGCCACGGGCCAGCGCAGGCTTGAGCATATTGCCGGCGTCCATTGCGCCTTCACCTTTACCGGCACCGACCATCACATGCAGCTCGTCGATGAACAGGATGATCTGCCCTTCCTGCTTCGACAGTTCGTTCAACAGAGCTTTAAGACGCTCCTCGAACTCACCACGAAACTTGGCACCGGCAATCAACGCACCAATATCCAGCGACAGCAGGCGTTTGCCTTTGAGCCCGTCAGGCACTTCGCCGTTAATGATTCGCTGTGCCAGACCTTCGGCAATCGCGGTTTTACCCACGCCAGGCTCACCGATCAGCACCGGGTTGTTTTTGGTCCGGCGCTGCAGGACTTGAATAGTGCGACGAATTTCATCGTCACGACCAATCACCGGATCGAGCTTGCCCTCTTCAGCGCGCTTGGTCAGGTCGATGGTGTATTTGTCCAGCGCCTGCCGCGACTCTTCGACGTTGGGGTCATTGACCGCTTCGCCGCCACGCAAGTTGTTGATGGCGTTTTCCAGGGCTTTTTTGGTCACGCCCTGGCCCAGTAACAACTTGCCCAGTTTGCTGTTGTCGTCCATCGCGGCCAGCAACACCATTTCACTGGTGATGTACTGATCGCCTTTTTGTTGCGCCAGACGGTCTGCCTGGTTCAACAGACGCGCCAGATCCTGCGACATATTCACATCGCCAGTAGGATTCTGGATTTTTGGCAGTTGATCGAGCTCTTTAGTCAGCTCTTTACGCAGACTGTTTACATCAAAACCGACTTGCATCAGCAATGGCTTGATCGAACCACCCTGCTGATCCAGTAATGCCTGCATCAAGTGCGCTGGCTCAATGGCCGGATGATCAAGGCCAACGGCCAAAGACTGAGCATCGGACAACGCCAACTGCAACTTGCTGGTTAATCTATCTATACGCATTAGTCACCTTCCTTATGAGCAGGCCGGAGGGATGGAAACTCCTGAATGAAGAAACCTGCCAGATACCATAGTAGATGCGGGCGATTACGGGAGTTTCAAGCCATGCAGGAATGACGTAGATCAGCTAGACGGTCTTTTCGATCCAGACCAGTGAAGCGAAACGGCCAGTACGAGGACTGCGCCGATAGGAGAAAAAACGCGGATCAGTCACGGTGCAAAAACCGCCACCGTAAACAGCAGAGATGCCGACGCGGGCCAAACGCAAACGCGCCAACTCATAGATGTCAGCCATGTAGCGGCCATCATTGACGCTGGGCACAAAAGCCCCTGCCGCCTCAGGCATGTGCGCCATAAAAACTTCCCGAACCTCGGCACCTACCTCAAATGCCTTGGGGCCAATGGCAGGCCCCAGCCACACAAGAATTTCCTGTGGCTCAACATTGAGGCTATGCGCCGCGGCTTCAAGCACGCCAGCTGCCAACCCGCGCCAACCGGCATGGGCTGCAGCTACGCGAGTTCCGGCACGATCGCAAAACAGCGCAGGCAGGCAGTCGGCCGTCATCGCCGTACAGGCGATACCCGGGATTGCCGTCCAGCTCGCGTCGGCCTCGACAATCAGGTCGGGATTGGCAGGTACGACTACAACCCCGTGAACCTGGCTAAGCCAAGCGGGCTGTACGTCAAAAATATGGGTAAGGCGTTGGCGGTTATGTGCAACGTCGACAGGGTCGTCGCCCACATGATCGCCCAGATTGAAGCTGTCGAACGGCGCCAGGCTGACGCCGCCCGCACGAGTGGTCACACAGGCCCTGATGCCTGCCGGCGCAGGCCAGTCAGGTATCAGGAAGGTGTTCACCCGACGAATGCCTCACGGTCTTGCTTGAGCAACGTCAACAACCAGACAAAGTCGTCCGGCAGTGGCGATTCCCAGCTCATGCGCTTACCGGTCGTCGGATGATCCAGCTCCAGGAAACGAGCATGGAGCGCCTGACGCGGGAAGGTTTTCAGCGATTCAACCATCGTCACACTGGCAGACGGTGGAATCCGGAAGCGACCGCCGTAGGCAGGGTCTCCGACCAACGGAAAGTTGATATGAGACATATGCACACGAATCTGGTGCGTACGACCGGTTTCCAGCTTGACCCGCACATGGGTGTGGGAACGGAAACGCTCAAGCACGCGGTAATGACTCACCGCCTGCTTGCCGCCTTCCATTACCGCCATGCGCTGGCGCTGCTGGCCGTGACGACCGATGGGCGCGTCGATCTTGCCCCCGGCGGTAACGACACCAATAACAATGCACTCATAGATCCGGCTGACACTGCGGCTCTGCAACTGTGTAACCAGTTGCGTCTGCGCCTGAATGGTCTTGGCGACCACCATCAGGCCCGTGGTGTCTTTGTCCAGGCGATGCACGATCCCCGCACGCGGAACATTGATAATGTCCGGCACGTGATGCAGCAAGGCATTGAGCAAAGTACCACTGGCATGCCCTGCAGCCGGGTGCACCACCAGGCCCGCAGGCTTGTTGATGACCAGGATGTCATCGTCTTCGTAGACGATATCCAGGGGAATGTCTTCAGCGATCCACTCACCCTGTGCTTCCTGCTCTGCAGTCAGCTCCAGGATGCAACCGCCGTGCACGATGTCACGGGGGCGTATGACGGCTCCGTCCACAGTAAGGCGGCCGTCTTTGATCCAGGCGGAAAGGCGCGAGCGCGAGTGCTCAGCGAATAATTGTGCGGCGACTTGATCGAGGCGTTGGCCACCCAGTTCGGACGGCACCTCTTCGCGAAGTTGAATTTTCTCGGACATGCTCATCAGGACCGCGCCAAGCCTTTGGTTTCGGCTGCGCGCTTGTGGTTAAATACGGCGTCTTTTGCCCCGAGGCTTTTCACGGGGCGCTCATCATAACAGGACGGACCCGCCCAAGACAGCGGCCGTCATAGGGACGCAAGCCGCCATGCAAGTGAGACACCTGCTGCTGATCGCCATCCTCGCACTGACTGCCGCTTGCTCGTCGACTAAAGAAGTAGTTGACGAAAACCTTAGCGAAGTCGAGCTGTACCAGCAGGCACAGGCCGACCTGGACAACCACAGCTATACCAGTGCTACCGCCAAACTCAAGGCCTTGGAGTCACGCTACCCGTTCGGGCGCTATGCCGATCAGGCACAGCTTGAACTGATTTATGCCTACTACAAAAACTCTGAGCCCGAAGCTGCCAAGTCTGCAGCTGAACGGTTTATCCGCCTGCATCCACAGCATCCCAACGTTGATTATGCCTATTACCTTAAAGGCCTGACTTCGTTTGACCAGGACGTTGGCCTGCTCGCGCGCTTCCTTCCGCTGGACATGACCAAGCGCGATCCTGGCGCTGCACGTGACTCTTACAATGAGTTCGCCCAACTCACCAGCCGCTTCCCCGACAGCCGTTACGCACCAGACGCCAAGCAGCGCATGATTTACCTGCGCAACCTTCTGGCAGCGTATGAAATCCACGTAGCCGACTACTACCTGACTCGTCAGGCTTATGTAGCCTCAGCCAACCGTGGTCGCTACGTGGTCGAGAACTTCCAGGAAACCCCTTCGGTGGGTGACGGCCTGGCGGTGATGGTCGAGTCCTACCAGCGCATGCACCTTGATCAACTGGCCAACACCAGCCTTGAAGTGCTCAAGGACAACTACCCTGACCACCCAAGCCTGGTTGACGGCCAGTTTGTGCCGCAGACTTCCGAGTCGGACAGCCGCTCGTGGCTGAGCAAGGCCACACTGGGCCTGATCGAGTCCAGCACACCACTGCCACCGGGTGAAACCCGCGCCAACCTGGATATCCAGAAGCAATATCAGGATGCCAAGGATGCTATTCCGGCTGAACTGAAGCCAAAAGATGCTGACGGCGATGTAATACCGGAGCCTGAAGCGGAAGGTAAAAGCCGCTCATGGTTCAGCTACATGACGCTTGGCCTGTTCGACTGATTGTTCGGTGCCAAAAAAAAGAGCCCTCCGGGGCTCTTTTTTTATGTTTGATTTGGCGCTGTGCGCCTGCCAAGTCCTTGGCTAAACTGGTGCATCTTTTCTCGAATAGCGAATAACCATGTTTCGTTTACTGATCTGGGCTGCCTTGATCGCTGCAGGTGTGTGGCTCTGGCGCAAATACAAAGCCAATCTGGCCGAGACTAAAAAGCCGGTAGATCCAGGTGTCCTGCCGATGGTGCGCTGTGCCCACTGTGGTGTGCATCTGCCGCGTGATCGCGCACTGAGCCAGCAGCAGGAGTGGTATTGCACCCAGAACCATCTGGAGCAAGGGCCCAAAAAAAGCGGCTAACTTTGCAAAAAGCCACACTCCACAGGCGCCAGCCACTATTTGTATTAGGCTCTTCTGGGAGCGGGCTTGCCGCGGTTCAAGCGCCGCGGCGCATCAGATGTTTAGATCCGCCCCTCTGGCGCATAGGGCGCCGGATCGATGATCGGCTCACGCCCCAGCAGCAGATCTGCAAACAACTGACAGGACGCCGGAGCCAAAACCAAGCCATTGCGATAATGCCCGCAGTTAAGCCACAACCCGTCAAAGCCCGATACACGCCCAATATACGGAATACCTTCAGGCGATCCCGGGCGTAATCCCGCCCAATGCCCCACTACCTCTGCATCAGCCAGTGCAGGAATAAGCTCAACCGCCGAGGCTTTTAGGCTATCAAGGGCCGTCTGAGTCGGGGTTTTATCAAAGCCTTCATGCTCCAGCGTACTGCCGATCAATATATGACCGTCGCGACGCGGAATGGCATAACGCCCTTTAGCCAACACCATGCACGACAAAAAGTCGGGTGCACACTTGTATAAGATCATCTGACCCTTGACCGGTTCTACGGGCAATTCAAGCCCCAACTTACTCAACAGTTCACCGCTCCATGCGCCCGCCGACAACACCACCTCATCGCCACGAATCTCACCCTGAGCCGTGTTCACCCCCGCTATTTTGTCGCCTTCACGGACAAACCCCAGCACTTCGCATTGCTCGTGAATCGTGACATTGGGCATTGCCTTCAATGCAGCCTTGAGCGACTTCACCAGCCGTGGATTGCGCACATTAGCCACATCAGCCATGTAAATGGCACGAGAAAAACCGCCACCCAACACCGGCACAGCATCGTCAACCGCTGAAATATCCACTGCCGCAAGAGGGCGCCCCTCGCACCTGGCCCACTCCAGCGCCTGTGCTTCGTCCTCAAGATCCAGCCAATACAAACCGGTGGTATGTACTTGCGGATCGACTCCCGTGCAAGCAAATAAACGTTCGGCCAATTGCGGATAAAAATCTTGTGACCAGTGGGCCAGCGCCGTAACCGCACGGTTGTAGCGCCACGGATAAAGCGGAGAAACAATGCCTCCGCCCGCCCATGAAGATTCCTGCCCTACACCGCCACGCTCCAGCAGAACGACCTGCTCTACATCGGCAGCCAGATTAAACGCATTCAGCAGGCCGATAACCCCACCCCCGACAATCACTACCCGTTGCTGCCTAGCCATCTATTGATCCAGCCCGTCATTCAAAATTAATCGTTAACGTCCCAAGCACTGCCGCAGAGTCACGTCAGGGGCTGCCTGGGTAATCCCTGCAAGACCGGTGTTGGCCAGCGTGAAGCTGCCACATTGGTCGCCTGCCATTGCCGAGCCCTCTTTAGGCGTCGCCGTTAGCAAGAAAGCGTGATCTGCGAGATCGAACGTAATGTCGTAGTGCTGATTCCCTGAACTGAATTCATGCCCGCCGCTGTAAACCGCATTTTTTGTATAAAAACGCTCAAGACGCTGGGCTTGCTCCGACAGCAGGACGAGGATTTGAGAGCGATACCCTCGCTTCACATAGTCGCCATACAACGGATACACGAATGCACCAAGGATACCGATGATCACCACGACGATCATCAGTTCGATCAGGGTAAAACCTGCTCCATGCCTACACATTGCGTACCCCTATTGCAGTTGTCGCCACATGACCCTTCGAAAACGCAGGGGCGCCATCCTTTCTGCACTTTCACTCGCCTCCTGATAAAGCGCATAAATGCTTTCCAGGACCGTGCGCGACTGCCCATGCAAACCAATGCCTGTCACGCGGTAAAAACGGGTGGTTGTCGATACTGGCAAGTGGGCTGGCGTAATGCTTGGCCCAAGACTCTGAACGCCATACAGCCCACCCACAACGCTGACCCATCGCACCCCTGATATGAGGTCTGTCACGGGCCGCGCTTGGGTACGTGCCTCGACGGGCGGGTTACAATTCGCAGGCGAAGAGCAGGCCAAAACTGTGCCCCACTCATTTTGAAGCCAGGACTCACCACTGCGTAGCGCCGCCTCCGCAGCCTGAAATGACTGATTGGCGTGCTGGATGCCTGCGGCCAGTTTTTCTTGCCGTGTTGCGCTGACCATTGAGCTGAGGCCTGACAGGCTGAGCAGCAACATGAATACCAGGCTGGCCAATAGCGCCATGCCACGTTGAGCGTTCAAGGAAGTAGACATACAGGCCCTAAACCAGTCGATTACGCAAAGCGACAACCAGGTGATAGACCTGATCCCTGACGCGCCCCTCAGGGTCTCGCAGAGTCAGTCCTATGCGCACGCTGCGGATACTGGAAGCATTGGCCGGACGGTCTTCATAACGCACAATTGACTGCGTACTCGACGAGCCGGCTACGCCAAAACTCACATCAAACGCGGCCACATTATCGAGCAACACGGCGTTGCCGGGCCCGCTCCTCAACTGGCCGTTCTCAAAACGGTAAAACAACTCACGCAGACGGAAACTTGTTTCGCCCGGAGCCAACGGTAATTGCATCCCGGGATAGGCCCTGGCGGTGGTTGTACAGTCAGAGACTACCGTCCAGTCCGGCTTGGCCGCCTGAAACCCAAGGTCTGCACTGATCATGTGCAGGGACTTCGACCCCGAGCCCCCTTGCCAGGAAACAGGCGTCTGGAACACCGGGGGCGCATCAATAATGCGATCAATCGACAGGCAGCCAAACATGCCAACCATACGAATCTCCTGAGCCATTTTACTCAGCACGTACCGTGCGTCCTCTTGCAGAAGAGCCGATGAGCGCTGACTCAAGTAAGTCTCGCGAGAGCTTAAAAAAACCTGTGTGAGCCCCAGCACCACCATCAGCCCCAACGCGAGAGCCACCATCAGTTCAATCAGGCCAAAGCCTGAACTTGGACGACTCATGAGGCTTTTGCCGCCGTATCGGCAACCAGATTGCTGCTCAGGGAAAATACGCCCAAGGCACCTGGCTTTCCGGCGGCTCGAACGTCATCCCATTGCAGCGTGATACTCACCTGCCCACCGTTGAGCGCAATGGCGGCGCTGGCAGAATCCCCGGCAAATTGGTGAATGCTGCGCTTGAACTCATTCAGGTCCTGGTTGATAACGTCTGTAGCGGCGGACCTGATCTGGCCCAGCCCCGAGATCCTGTAGTCACCGGTTGAGTTGGCGCGCATCCGATCCAGCATGCTGTAACCAATAAAGCTGGCCTGAGTACTCATTAACGCACTGGCGGTGTACTTCAAGGCATTGAGCTGCACCGCGCCAGCCCCAAAAAGAGTGATGACCAAAATCAACAGCGCGATGAGCACTTCGATCAGAGTCATCCCGGCTTGCCGGCTTTTACAGATTCGAACCATCTGCGTCGTCCATCCCTGAGATGTCGGCGACACGTCCTGTGTCGCCCTGCAAAAAGCCTAGCGTCGCTCACAGCTCTCACCGGTAGGACATTGCCAAGCAAGGCAACCCGATTATTCGCCTGATCTCGTGAGCCCTACTCCCGTAAAAACCCACAAACATGATGAAACCTTTACCGGGCTGCTGCAGCGTTCGGATCGGCTATACCGAGAAAACACATCAGTGACGTCAAAGGAGGACATCGTGTATCAACGTGGCATGAGCCTGATTCAGTTACTGCTGGCTCTGATCATCGTGGCTATCACAGTCCGATTTGCCAGCCCGGCCTATAGCGAGCTAACTGAGCATCATCGACGCTTGGTCACTGCGCAGGAATTGGCCAGCAGCCTGCGCAACGCTCGCACTGAGGCACTGCTACGTCATCAATACGTGGTGGTTTATGCGCGGGATGAGGACTGGAGCACAGGCTGGAAGACCATTCTGGACTTGAGTGGAGAAGGACATCTCGACAAGAACAACCCGATCTTGATCGAGACTCAGAACAGTGAACGCATACCGATTGCGGGTAATACGCCCGTTAAACACTATGTGCGATTCAATCCCCTGGGCGAGCCACTGCTAAGCCGAGGCGCCTTTCAGGCGGGAACGCTGCATATTTGTCAGGCAAAGACTGCGCAGAGCCACCATCAAGTGGTGCTGGCAAAAAGCGGTCGCATTAGCCTGCGCAGCGATCAGGCTGCACAGGCGTTATGTGCGCCAGCTTAGGTTATGGCGCGTACACGCAGTTCTTTGGGCATGGAGAACGTGACGTTCTCTTCGCGGCCCGCCAGCTCGTCGGCACCAGTTGCACCCCAGGCATGCAGCTGTTGAATCACGCCACGGACCAGCACTTCAGGGGCTGAAGCGCCCGCAGTGATACCAATGCTCTGCACGCCATCGAACCAGCTTTTTTGCAGGTCTTCGGCGCCATCGATCAGATAGGCCGGGGTTTGCATACGCTCCGCCAGTTCGCGCAGGCGGTTGGAGTTGGAGCTGTTAGGACTGCCCACCACCAACACTACATCGCACTCATCGGCCAGTTGCTTGACCGCGTCCTGACGGTTTTGCGTTGCGTAGCAGATGTCGTCCTTGCGAGGCCCGCCTATAGCCGGGAAGCGCGCGCGCAGGGCGTCGATCACACGACTGGTGTCGTCCATCGACAAGGTGGTCTGGGTCACAAACGCCAGCTTTTCCGGGTTCCTGACCTGCAGATTGGCGACGTCTTTTTCGTCTTCGACCAGATAGATCGCGCCGCCATTAATGGCATCGTACTGACCCATTGTGCCTTCGACTTCCGGGTGACCGGCATGGCCGATCAGGATGCATTCACGACCGTCACGGCTATAGCGCGCGACCTCGATATGCACCTTGGTGACCAGCGGGCAAGTTGCATCGAATACTTTCAGACCACGGCCCGCAGCCTCTGCACGCACGGCCTGGGAAACCCCGTGGGCACTGAAGATCACAATGACGTTGTCCGGCACCTGGTCCAGCTCTTCGACGAAAATCGCGCCACGGGAGCGCAGGTCTTCGACGACAAATTTGTTGTGCACCACTTCGTGGCGAACATAGATAGGCGGACCGAATACTTCAAGAGCGCGATTGACGATTTCAATCGCACGGTCCACCCCAGCGCAGAAGCCACGGGGGTTGGCGAGTTTGATATGCATGCTGGGCCTCGTGGGACGCGCAAAAAAATAATGCCTGTCAGGCCCGGCCGCAGCCGGGCACAGATTTACAGCGCTTTAACGTCTTTGATTTCAACATCGAAGGTCAGGGTCTTGCCTGCCAGCGGGTGATTGAAATCGATGGTTACTTGCTCGTCATCAAAGGCTTTGACCACACCCGGAAGCTCGGTGTTGGCCGCGTCGTTGAAAATCACCAGCAAGCCTTCCGACAACTCCATGTCCTTGAACTGCGAACGCGGGATAACCTGCACATTTTGCGGGTTAGGCTGGCCGAAAGCGTTTTCCGGAAGGATTTCCAGCGTGCGCTTGTCACCAGCCTTGAAACCGAACAACGCCGCTTCAAAACCTGGGAGCAGGCTGCCATCACCGACCTTGAAAGTGGCCGGGGACTTGTCGAAGGTGCTGTCGACGGTGTCGCCCGTTTCCAGGCGCAACGCGAAGTGCAGAGTGACCTGCGTGTTCTGACCAATACGTTGTTCAGTCATGAGCGGGTTCTCCGGACTTTTTACTTTTGAACATATCCAGTGCCAGCATCACAGCACCTACGCAAATTGCACTGTCGGCGAAGTTGAACGCAGGGAAGTACCAGCGATTTTGCCAATGCACCAGAATGAAATCGACCACATGACCATAGGCAATACGGTCATACAGATTACCCAACGCGCCACCCAAAATCAGGGCAAGGGCGATGGCCAACCAGGTGTCATTGCGCCCCAGACGCTTGAGCCAGACGACCAACACGGCACTGACCACCACTGCAATCAGCGCAAACAGCCATCGCTGCCAGCCGGCGCTGTCAGCCAGAAAGCTGAAGGCCGCGCCGGTGTTGTAAGCCAGGGTCCAACTGAAGAGATCAGGGATCACCACAATCTGCTGGTACATCTGCAGCGAGTTGTCGAAGTAGACCTTGCTGGTCAGGTCAATGACCAAAACCAGCACGGTCAACCAGAGCCAGCCCAGGCGCCCGAAGCGCCCGGCAGTACTGGTATTAGGCATAGTGACGTACCTCACCGGTGCCGCTGATGTTGTCGACACAACGACCGCAGATTTCCGGGTGTTCCGGATTCACGCCGACGTCTTCACGGCAGTGCCAGCAACGAGCGCACTTGGCGTGGGCCGACTTGACCACTTTGAGCTTGAGACCGGCGACTTCGGTTACCACGGCATCCACAGGTGCAAGCGAGAACGGTGCAACGCTGGCAGTGGAGGTGATCAGCACGAAGCGCAGTTCGTTGCTCAGCTTGGACAGGTCAGCTGCCAGCTCATCTTCGGCGAACAAGGTGACTTCAGCCTGCAAGTTGCCGCCAATAGCCTTGGCTGCGCGCAGGTTTTCCATTTCCTTGTTGACCGCAACCTTGACCGCCATGATCCGTTCCCAGTAGGCGCGATCCATCTCGGTGCCTTCAGGCATTTCAGTCAGGCCTTCGTACCAGGTGTTGAGCATCACCGATTCGTTGCGCTCGCCCGGCAGGTATTGCCACAGCTCATCAGCGGTGAACGACAGGATCGGCGCGATCCAGCGCACAAGCGCCTCGGAGATATGGAACAGTGCGGTCTGGCAGGAACGACGGGCCTTGCTGTCGGCACCCGTGGTGTATTGACGATCCTTGATGATATCAAGGTAGAAACCGCCCAGCTCCTGAACACAGAAGTTGTGCACTTTGGAGTACACGTTCCAGAAGCGGTATTCGCCGTAATGCAGTTCAAGCTCGCGCTGCAGCAACAGAGCACGATCAACGGCCCAACGGTCCAGTGCCAGCATTTCTTCGGCGGGCAGGATGTCGGTGGCCGGGTTGAAGCCCGTCAGGTTCGACAGCAGGAAGCGGGCGGTGTTACGGATACGACGGTAGGCGTCCGCACTGCGTTGCAAGATTTGGTCGGATACCGCGATTTCGCCCGAGTAGTCCGTCGAGGCAACCCACAGACGCATGATGTCGGCGCCCAGGGTGTCGTTGACCTTTTGCGGTGCAATCACGTTGCCCAGGGACTTGGACATCTTGCGACCCGCTTCGTCCACGGTGAAGCCGTGGGTCAGCAGCTCGCGGTACGGGGCGTGGTTGTCGATGGCGCAACCGGTCAGCAACGAGGAATGGAACCAGCCACGGTGCTGGTCGGAACCTTCCAGGTACAAATCTGCACGCGGGCCGGTTTCGTGACCCATAGGGTGCGAACCGCGCAGAACGTGCCAATGCGTAGTGCCCGAGTCGAACCACACGTCCAGCGTGTCGGTGATTTTGTCGTACAGCGGCGCTTCGTCGCCCAGCAACTCGGCAGCGTCCATCTTGAACCAGGCTTCGATGCCTTCAACTTCAACGCGCTTGGCCACTTCTTCCATCATTTCGACGGTACGTGGGTGCAGCTCACCGCTTTCCTTGTTCAGGAAGAACGGGATCGGCACGCCCCAGTTGCGCTGACGCGAGATGCACCAGTCAGGACGGTTGGCGATCATCGAGTGCAGGCGAGCCTGACCCCATGCCGGAACGAACTGAGTGTCTTCGATGGCCTTGATCGCACGGGTACGCAAGGTGTCGCCGGTGGTCGGCTGCTTGTCCATACCGATAAACCACTGCGCAGTTGCGCGGTAGATCAGCGGAGTCTTGTGGCGCCAGCAGTGCATGTAGCTGTGGCTGATGGTCTCTGTGAACATCAACGCACCGGCTTCGATCAGCTTGTCGATGATGTTCTGGTTGGCCTTCCAGATGAACTGGCCACCGAAGAACTCCAGCGATGGCACATACACGCCGTTGCTTTGCACCGGGTTGATGATGTCATCGTTGACCATGCCATAGGCTTTGCAGGTCACGAAGTCGTCCACGCCGTATGCCGGGGCGGAGTGAACCACGCCGGTGCCAGCACCCAGCTCAACGTACTCGGCCAGGTAAACTGGCGACAGACGGTCGTAGAACGGGTGACGGAAATTGATCAGTTCCAGGGCTGCACCGGTGGTGGTCGCGATGACCGAACCTTGCAGGTTGTAACGAACCAGGCATGACTCGACCAGCTCTTCAGCCAGCACCAGCAGCTTGTCACCCACATCGACCAGCGCGTAGGTGAATTCCGGGTGCACGTTGAGCGCCTGGTTGGCCGGGATGGTCCACGGGGTGGTGGTCCAGATCACGATCGATGACGGCTTGCTCAGGGCTGACAGGCCAAAGGCCTCGGCCAGCTTGGCTTCGTCGGCAACCGGGAACGCAACATCGATGGCCGCCGATTTTTTGTCCTGGTACTCGACTTCCGCTTCAGCCAGGGCCGAACCGCAATCGAAACACCAGTTCACAGGCTTGAGGCCTTTAAACACGAAACCGCCCTTGACGATTTCGGCCAAAGCACGGATTTCACCGGCTTCGTTTTTGAAGTCCATGGTTTTGTAAGGGTTGGCGAAGTCACCCAGAACACCCAAACGGATGAACTCGGCCTTCTGACCCTCGATCTGCTCGGTGGCGTAGGCACGGCACAGCTCGCGGGTTTTATCCGCAGGCAGGTTTTTACCGTGAGTCACTTCAACCTTGTGCTCAATCGGCAAACCGTGGCAGTCCCAGCCCGGCACGTACGGCGCGTCAAAACCCGACAGGGTCTTGGAGCGGATGATCATGTCTTTCAGAATCTTGTTCAGCGCATGACCGATGTGGATCGTGCCGTTGGCGTATGGAGGACCGTCATGAAGTACGAACTTCGGACGATCCTTGCCAATCTCGCGCAACTTCCCGTACAGGCCAATGCTGTCCCAGCGCTGCAAAATTTGCGGTTCGCGCTGTGGCAGGCCGGCCTTCATTGGGAAGGCGGTGTCCGGGAGGTTTAGCGTGGCTTTGTAGTCGGTCATTTCAGGCTCTTTTTAAGCGGTTGACCCAGCCAATAGGCTCGGGCGGCGGCGACGTCCGCATTGATCGCCGTCTTGAGCGCCTCCAGGGAGGCGAAACGCTGCTCATCACGCAGCTTGTGGTGGAATGCCACGGTCAATCGCCGGCCATACACATCACCGACGAAATCCAATAAATGTACTTCAAGATGGGCGCTGCCATCTCCTGCTACGGTTGGCCTGACGCCAATATTGGCGACGCCGGGCCAGGTTTTACCATCGATTTCAATGCTGACCAGATACACCCCGGTCAATGGAACACGACGACGCTTGAGCTGGATATTGGCGGTTGGAGTGCCCAACTGCCGCGCCAGTTTCTGCCCGTGCAATACCCTGCCAGTAATTTGGAAAGGGCGCCCCAACAAACGTTCTGCGAGGGAGAAATCTGCATCAGCCAAGGCATCACGCACCTTGGTGCTGCTGATTCTTACACCTTCAAGTTCGACAGTTTGCGCCGCCTCGACGGTAAAGCCCTGCATCTGGCCTGCCTGCTGCAAAAAGTCGAAGTCGCCCACGCGGTCGCAGCCAAAACGGAAGTCGTCACCGACCTCCAGATGCTGCACACCCAGGCCATCAACCAGAATGGTATCGACGAACTCGGCCGCACTGAGCTTGCACAGGCGTTGGTTGAACGCCAGGCACAGCACCCGATCAACCCCGGCGTCGGCCAACAGTTGCAGCTTGTCGCGCAACCGGGCCAGACGGGCCGGAGCCGTATCCGGGTTGAAGAACTCGCGCGGCTGCGGCTCAAAAATCACCACGCAGCTGGGCACGCCCAACTCCAGCGCACGTTCACGCAGCCGGCCCAGGATAGCCTGGTGACCACGGTGTACACCGTCAAAGTTGCCAATAGTGGCGACGCAGCCCCGATGCTGGGGCCGCAGATTGTGAAGGCCTAGAACCAGCTGCATAACGCGCTTCTTGCTCATAAAGTGGTCGATTATAACCACACCCGGCCCGGTACGACAGGCAACAGCACAAGGCAAATCAGGTCAATTCGACAAAATAGACGTCTGACCTGCAATTACCCTACATAAGAGACTTGCGTGCGAAATCCTTCAAACGCAGGCCCAGCAGCAGCAGCGTGCCGAAATAAGCCAGCACACCCGTAATGACCAGACCGCCCAGACGGATAAACCGCTCCAGCATATTGCCGTGATCCCAGGCAGGCATCAGCTGCATCAAACCCAGCAGTACCGCAGACATCACGAGCACTGCCAACACCAGCTTGAACAGGTACTTAGTCCAGCCCGGCTGCGCGACAAACAGCTTTTGCCGACGCATCTGCCAGAACAGCAAACCGGCATTGATACAGGCACCCACGCTAATGGCCAACGCCAAACCGGCGTGCTGCAACGGCCCAATAAATACCAGGTTGAGCAACTGAGTCACCACCAGGGTAAAAATCGCGATTTTCACCGGCGTACGAATGTTTTGTTGCGCATAAAAGCCCGGCGCCAGGACCTTGATCATGATAATCCCGAGCAACCCAAGCGAATACGCGATCAATGCACGCTGGGTCATGGCCGCATCAAAGGCGGTGAACTGACCGTACTGGAACAGCGAAACGGTGAGCGGCTCGGACAAAATGGCCAACGCCAACGAGCACGGCAGCACCAATACAAAGCACAGTCTCAAGCCCCAATCGAGTATCCGCGAATATTCCTGACGATCTTTGTTGGCGTAGGTTTTGGACAGGGTCGGCAACAGGATCGTCCCGAGCGCCACGCCCAGCACACCTGATGGCAATTCCATCAAGCGGTCTGCGTAGTACATCCAGGACACGGAGCCTGCGACAAGAAATGAAGCAAAGATCGTATTGATGATCAGCGAAATCTGACTGACCGAGACACCGATAATGGCTGGCACCATGTGCTTCATCACCCGCCAGACCCCGCTGTCACGCAGATTGAGGCGCGGCAGCACCAGCATGCCGATTTTCTTCAGATGAGGCAGCTGGAACAGCAACTGGGCCAGACCGCCGACCAGCACCGCCCAACCCAGCGCCATGATCGGTGGATCGAAATACGGCGTCAGGAACAGCGCAAAAATGATCATGCTGACATTGAGTAGGGTCGGCACAAAGGCCGGCACTGCAAAACGGTTCCAGGTATTGAGGATTGCCCCCGCCAGCGATGACAGCGAGATCAGCAATATATAAGGGAACGTGACCCGGAGCATGTCACTGGTCAGCTCGAATTTTTCCGGGGTCGTGGCAAAGCCCGGGGCGGTCGCCCAGATGACCCATGGAGCTGCCACCATGCCCAGTACGGTCACAATGGCCAGTGCCAGGGTTAAAAGCCCGGCGACATACGCGACAAATGTACGGGCCGCCTCATCGCCCTGCTGGCTTTTGTATTCCGCCAGAATCGGCACAAACGCCTGGGAAAAAGCACCCTCGGCGAAAATCCTGCGCAGCAGATTTGGCAGTTTGAAAGCAATAAAGAACGCATCCGTGGCCATGCCAGCACCAAAGGCGCGCGCAATAATGGTGTCGCGAATGAAGCCCAGAACCCTGGAAATCATGGTGATTGAGCTGACGGCAGCCAACGACTTGAGCAGGTTCATTGAAAGAGTTTTTGCCTATAGAGAAAGAGCAGGCGAACAAAGCGCCCACTTATGCGATACTGCGCGCCGCAACAGCACAGAGCCAAGCTCGCGAGTTTACAGGTCAAGCGCCGGAAATAAATATCCCGTCTGCCTCGATCCACCACTCAGCGGATCGCATCAAACGCCCTTGACAAGAGTTCTCGTCATCGGCATGATTCGCGGCCTATTTTGTTTGTTATTTCCCAAAAGTCTTTCGAGGAGCTCGACGGTGGCCAACACACCTTCCGCCAAAAAACGTGCAAAACAGGCTGAGAAGCGTCGCAGCCACAACGCCAGCCTGCGTTCCATGGTTCGTACCTACATCAAGAATGTAGTTAAGGCCATCGACGCAAAAGACGCTGCTAAAGCGCAAGCTGCTTATGTTCTGGCTGTTCCTGTTATCGACCGTATGGCCGATAAAGGTATCATCCACAAGAACAAAGCTGCTCGCCATAAGAGCCGCCTGAATGGCCACGTCAAGGCTTTGAACCTTGCGACTGCCGCTTAAGCGATAAGCTTTTTAAAAAACCGACCTCAGGGTCGGTTTTTTATTGCCTGTGATTTGCCCCCTTCTGAACACAACGCTCACCCTGTAGCCGCTGACGAGCATAGCGAGACTGCGTCCGAGCGCGAAGCGGTGGCATTCCGACAACCTGCGCACCCCCCCCAATGAGCGCACCCTACGGCCTTGCGACGCTCGTCAGCGACTACAAAAACGTCAAAGCACCAACACAGTAAAAAATCGGCAAAAAAAAGCTGCGATGACCGCAGCTCTTTTATTGGGAACGTTACTCGTGTGCCCACGGCAAAATCGGGATCGCCGTGACTGCGTTCTGCGGGCTGCCTTCGATCAGACGATCGCTATACACCAGATACACCAGCGTATTGCGCTTCTTGTCGAGGAAACGCACAACCTGCATGGTCTTGAACACCAAGGACGTGCGCTCCTTGAACACCTCCTCACCATCCTTGAGCTCACCCTTGAAGCTGATCGGCCCGGTCTGACGGCATGCAATCGATGCTTCGGCGCGATCCTCAGCCAACCCCAGCCCACCTTTCATCCCGCCCGTCTTGGCGCGAGACAAGTAACAGGTCACACCCTCAACCTTCGGATCATCGAACGCCTCAACCACAATTCGATCATTCGGCCCGACAAATTTGAACACGGTCGATACCGTGCCGATTTCTTCGGCCGACGCCAGCAACGGCACCGCCAGCATCAACCCCAATAAACCGCCAATCAAGCGCATGTCACACCTCACATTCAAACCAGGATCAGGTTATCGCGGTGAACCAACTCCGGCTCAGCCATATACCCCAACAGACCGACAATCGCATCCGACGACTGCCCAATAATTTTTTGCGCCTCTGCGGCACTGTAGTTAGCCAGACCGCGGGCAATCTCTCGTCCGTCCGGAGCCACACAGACCACCATCTCACCACGACGGAAACCACCCTGAACCGCCTTGACCCCTACCGGCAGCAAGCTTTTATTGCCCTTGGACAAGGCCGCAACCGCACCTTCATCCAGCACCAGCGTGCCGCGGGTTTGCAGATGCCCGGCCAGCCACTGCTTGCGCGCCGCCAGCAGACCGCGCTCAGGAGACAGCAACGTACCCAGACGCTCACCAGCCTTCAGACGATCCAGCACCCGCTCCAGCCGCCCGCCCACGATGATGGTATGCGCACCCGAACGCGCTGCCAGACGCGCTGCCCGCAATTTTGTCTGCATACCACCACGCCCCAGCGCACCCCCCGTGCCACCTGCTACCGCGTCCAGCGCAGGATCGTCGGCACGTGCCTCGTAGATCATTTTCGCATCAGGGTTATTGCGCGGATCAGCATCAAACATGCCGTCGCGGTCAGTCAGAATCACCAGCAGATCCGCCTCGACCAGATTGGCCACCAGCGCCGCCAGCGTATCGTTGTCACCGAAGCGGATCTCGTCCGTAACCACCGTGTCATTTTCATTAATAACCGGGATCACGCCCAACTCCACCAGCGCACGCAAGGTGCTGCGGGCGTTGAGATAACGCTTGCGATCAGACAGATCATCATGGGTTAGCAAGATTTGTGCGGTATGCCGGGAGTGCTCGGCAAAGCTCGACTCCCAGGCCTGCACCAGGCCCATCTGGCCAATGGCCGCAGCCGCTTGCAGTTCGTGCATGGCACTCGGTCGCACCGTCCAGCCCAAGCGACTCATCCCGGCCGCAACCGCACCCGAAGACACCAGCACCAGCTCAACGCCAGCCTCGTGCAACGCCACCATCTGCTCGACCCAGACTCCCATCGCTGCGCGATCCAGGCCTTTGCCATCCGCTGTCAGCAACGCACTGCCGATCTTAACAACCCAGCGCTGCGCACCCGTCACCTTGCTCCGCATCATCATCCAACCTATGCCTGAGAGCAGCGCGACCGAGCGCTACCCATGGAATTATTTTTGATTACCAATTCGTAGATGCTAAAACGCCGCTCATTGAGCGGCGCTGTAGTTTACTGCAACGAATCAGTCGCGGACGTAAATGATTTCAGGACCATCATCGTCTTCAACATCCTCTTCATCCCAGTCATCGTCGCCGATGTCGTGGACGCTCTTCACGCCGCTGCGGCGCAAGGCACGCTTGTCATCCAGCGCTTGCAACTGCGCACGCGCCTCATCTTCGATGCGCTGATCAAGCTCAGCCAACTCTTCCTTGTAGGCAGGGTCATTGGCCAGACGGTCAGCACGATCTTCCAGATAACGCATGATGTCGTGGCACAGCTTGTCGGTACCGATCTTGGCAATGGCCGAAATCACGTATACCGGACCCGTCCACTCCAGACGATCGACAACTTCTTTAACGCGCGCATCATGCTCGTCCTGCGGCAACGAATCGCACTTGTTCAAGACCAACCAACGATCACGCTCAGCCAGCGACGGGCTGAACTTGGTCAGCTCATTGACAATGACTTCTGCGGTATCGGCAGCGCTTTCACTGCCCTCAACCGGCGCCATGTCGACGAGGTGCAACAACAGTCGGGTACGCGCCAAATGCTTGAGGAAGCGAATCCCCAGGCCTGCACCATCGGAAGCACCTTCGATCAAGCCAGGAATATCGGCAATCACAAAGCTCTTCCAGCGATCCACACTGACTACGCCCAGGTTAGGCACCAGCGTGGTAAACGGATAATCCGCCACTTTTGGCTTGGCCGCAGACACCGAACGGATAAAGGTACTTTTACCGGCATTCGGCAAGCCCAAAAGACCCACGTCAGCCAGTACTTTCAATTCCAGTTTCAGGTCACGCTGCTCACCCGGCTTACCCGGAGTGGTCTGGCGTGGCGCCCGATTGGTACTGGATTTGAAACGGGTGTTGCCCAGGCCGTGCCAACCGCCATGCACAACCAGCAAACGCTGGCCGGCCTTGGTCAGGTCGCCAATGATTTCCTGAGTGCCCGCGTCGATCACCGTGGTGCCGACCGGAACGCGCAGCTCCAGATCTTCACCCTTGCGACCCGTGCAATCAGCGCTGCCGCCGTTCGAGCCGCGCTGGGCATCGAAGTGACGGGTGTAGCGGTAATCAACCAGGGTGTTGAGGTTTTCGTCGGCGATCATGTAGATCGAGCCGCCATCACCGCCATCACCACCGTTTGGACCACCGTTCTCGATGAATTTCTCACGACGGAAGCTCATGCAACCGTTACCGCCGTCGCCTGCTTTTACTTTGATCGATACTTCATCAACAAACTTCATAACAAAACACGCCTCTCGTCATCAGGACGAGCCGATAAAAACCAAGACATAAGACTCTTGCAAAAATGAGCGCAGCGACCTCAATCAACGACCGTAAAAACCAGCGCCAGCAGCCCATACAAACAGTTTTGCAAGAGACTCACCCCACAAACGAAAAAGCCCCGTCGCAAGACAGGGCTCTTCCAGCTACCAAGCTATTACGCCGCGACGACTGCAGTCTTCGGAACGATGCTTACATAGCGACGACCGAAGGCGCCTTTAACCTGGAACTTGATCACGCCTTCCACTTTCGCGAACAGGGTGTGATCTTTGCCCATACCAACGCCGTAGCCAGCGTGGAATTGGGTGCCGCGCTGACGCACGATGATGTTGCCCGGAATGATAGCCTGGCCGCCATACATCTTCACGCCAAGGCGTTTGGCTTCTGAGTCGCGACCGTTACGGGTACTACCACCAGCTTTTTTGTGTGCCATGAGTCAATTCTCCTAGTGAGGAATTAGGCTGAAATTAAGCCTGAATACCGGTGATTTTGATCTCGGTGTACCACTGGCGGTGGCCCATACGCTTCATGTGGTGCTTACGACGACGGAACTTGATGATGCGGATTTTATCGTGACGACCTTGGGAGATCACTTCAGCAACAACAGTGGCGCCAGGAACAACTGGAGCGCCGATGTTTACGTCGTCGCCATTGGCGACCAACAGAACGCGATCAAAAGTTACGGATTCGCCGGTAGCGATTTCCAGTTTTTCGATCTTCAGGTATTCACCTGGAGCTACTTTGTATTGCTTGCCACCAGTAACGATTACTGCGTACGACATGGTATTTCTCCGATAATCCTGCTCACCCAGCGCTTTATAGGTAAAGGTATTGGCTGGCATGGCTGCATGGGGCTGGAACGGCCCAAGTGCAATTGCGTAAGGCAGGTGCTGCCCAGGAAGTTCAGGGTGCGCGATTGTACGCAAGCCATGCCGGGGTTGCAAGGGGCCGTCTATCGCGCCTTGACAGGCCCAGCCCCCCGACCTAGCATGCCGCGCAACCCTTCTGGAGCACCTGTCGCTGATGCAACCCCAAGCTTTCTACCGCGCGGTGGCGGACGATTTTAGCGCCGTCGATGGCATCATCAAGAAGCAGCTGACTTCACGCGTACCGCTGGTCTCAAAAATCGGTGACTACATTACTTCAGCCGGCGGCAAACGCCTTCGTCCTTTATTAGTGCTGCTGTGTGGCAAGGCCCTTGGCCGCGAAGGCGACGACATGCGTCTGCTGGCCGCGACCATCGAGTTCCTGCACACCGCAACCCTGCTGCACGACGACGTGGTCGACATGTCTGGCATGCGCCGTGGCCGCAAAACAGCCAACGCAACGTGGGGCAACGCACCCAGCGTATTGGTCGGGGACTTCCTCTACTCGCGCTCGTTCGAAATGATGGTTGAGCTGGGCTCGATGCCAGTGATGAAAATCCTGTCGCAAGCCACCCGCATCATTGCCGAAGGCGAAGTGTTGCAGTTGTCCAAAGTACGCGACGCCAGCACGACCGAAGAAACCTATATGGAAGTCATTCGCGGCAAAACCGCGATGCTCTTCGAGGCGTCGACCCACAGTGCTGCAGCACTGGCCGGTGCAACGCCAGAACAAAGCGAAGCGCTGCGTACCTTTGGCGATCACCTGGGCGTGGCTTTCCAGCTCGTTGACGACCTGCTCGACTACCGCGGCGACGCCGAAACCCTGGGCAAAAACGTCGGTGACGATCTGGCCGAAGGCAAGCCGACCCTGCCGCTGATCTACACCATGCGCGAAGGTACGCCCGAGCAAGCTGCCCTGGTGCGCAAAGCCATCCAGAAAGGCGGCATTGAGGACCTGGAGAGCATTCGTGCTGCCGTTGAGGCCTCCGGCTCGCTGGACTACACCGCTCAACTGGCTCGTGACTATGTGGCCCGTGCAATTGTTTGCCTTCAAGCCCTGCCGCCAAGCGAATACCGCGACGCACTGGTTGAGCTGAGCGAATTTGCGGTAGCACGCACGCACTAACTGCCTGTGGGAGCGGGCTTGCCCGCTCCCAAACGGTCAATCTGCCCCGCCATTTCCCGCCCCGCACTAAAACCCTATATAATGCGCGCCTTTTAGCCATCCTGACTCTTAAGGAGCTTTAGTGAGCACGTTGCCGCCCTGCCCAAAATGCAATTCCGAATACACCTACGAAGACGGCGTCCAGCTGATCTGCCCGGAATGCGCCCATGAGTGGTCCGCTAACGGCGAGAGTGAAGAAGCCAGCGATGTAAAAGTCTACAAAGACTCGGCAGGCACTGTCCTGGCTGACGGCGACACCATCACCGTGATCAAGGACCTGAAAATCAAGGGCACGTCCCTGGTGGTCAAAGTGGGCACCAAGGTCAAAAACATTCGCCTGTGCGATGGCGACCACGATATCGATTGCAAGATCGACGGTATCGGCCCGATGAAACTCAAATCCGAGTTCGTACGTAAAGTCTGATCCTGCTGCTTTCCTTCCTGCGTTTCGCGCAGGAAGGTACGACTTCCCTCGCTACACCCCCGCGCAACATCAAAAAGCCAGCAACTTTGATCCGCAGCAACTCTAATGCTCAAAGATGATAAATCTGCCAATAGGCACTTGCTATTAATTGAATAAGAATTATTCTCATTGGTATTCATCAAGGAGATGACGACATGACTTATTTAATTGATGCCTGGCTGGACCGCCCACATCCCTATCTGCGAATCCTGCATCGGGAAACCGGGGAAGTCTGTGCGGTACTGGAAGAAGAAGCGCTGAATGAACTGCAGGACCAGGGTGACCTGGATTTCAACGGTCTCAACTCAAGTGAGCCGGTGGTGCTCAAGGAGCTGGTGCGAAATTTGTTTCTGTTTTGCTATGCCCGGGCATTGCGCCCTTGCGGCACAACTGACACCCACCCGCACCACGCCAAGATACAACTATGACGTCGCCGGTGCAGCTGCGGGTTTGCTGGCAAACCCGCAGCCAACGTTAAAGCGCCGAGTTCTTACAGAACGTCCAGCAGCTCAACGTCGAATACCAGCACGCTGTGCGGAGCGATGCTGCCAACGCCTTGCGCGCCGTAAGCCAGTTCGCTCGGCACGTAGATGCGCCATTTGCTACCGGCGTTCATCAGTTGCAGGGCTTCGGTCCAGCCGGCAATCACGCCACCAACCGGAAACTCAGCTGGCTGACCGCGATCGTAGGAGCTGTCAAACACAGTGCCGTCGATCAGGGTGCCGTGGTAGTGAACACGTACAGTGTCTTCACGGGATGGCTTGGCGCCTTCACCAGCAGTCACAACTTCAAATTGCAAGCCGGAAGCCAGGGTAGTGATGCCGTCTTTCTTGGCATTTTCAGCCAGGAAAGCCTTGCCTTCGCCTGCAGCAGCTTCTGCCTTGGCAGCCGCTTCAGCTTGCATGATCTCGCGGATCACCTTGAAGCTGGCCGACATTTCTTCCTGACCTACTCGGCTTTCCTTGCCCGCGAATGCGTCAGTCAGGCCAGCCAGGATTGCATCCAGGCTGATGCCCGGCGGCGGGTTGTCGCGCAGTTGATCGCCCAGCTGACGGCCAATGCCGTAGCTAACGCGAGTTTCGTCGGTCGACAGATTTACTTCGGACATAACACTGCTCCGCTGTGGGGGTGCCCGCAAATGCCACGTTAACCGTAGCTTCGGAACACCCTGAACCAAAAAAGGGCCAGCAGACTACCACAGCCCCCAAAGCCTTCGCAGCCCGGGTGCGTGTGTGCACCCGGGCTAAGCGTCAGTGTTTGGTCAATTTGTCCAGATAGCCCATCGCGAAGGCCGATACCACAAAGGTCATATGAATGATCACGTACCACATCAGGTACTCGGTCTCGATATTGCGTGCATCCATGAACACTCGTAGCAAGTGGATTGAGGAGATTGCCACGATCGATGCCGCCACTTTCATCTTCAGCGAGGTCGAGTCCATGGTACCCAACCAGCTGAGCTTCTCTTTGTGGTCGTCGATATCCAGTTGCGAAACGAAGTTCTCGTAACCGGAAATCATCACCATCACCAACAGACCGCCCACCAGCGCCATGTCGATCAGCGACAAAATGACCAGGATCAAATCCGACTCACTTAACGCGAACACGTTGGGGATTACGTGAAACACTTCCTGAAAGAACTTCAACGCCAAAGCCAATAGACCCAGCGAGAGCCCGAAGTAAATCGGCGCCAGAATCCAGCGCGAGGCGTACATTGCGTTTTCGATAAAGCGTTCCATTGAATCTCACAGGAATTAAAAAAATGGGCGCGAGTATATCAGTGAGAAAACGCCATAGTTAAAGGCTTCGAAACAGCCTGTAAAAACATTTTCTGCTAGTGTCCATTTCCCAAGCATCGTTTACGGACAGGAAAACCGAACCATGTATCTGCGATTTCCCTTGGCCTGTTTTGGGTTTTCGATGACGTTGCTCGCCATTGGCGGTTGCTCGCCTGACGACGAGCACCAGCAGGCCAGCCTGGAAGAACGCAGCGCCGCGTTTGAACAGAGCCTGGACACCATCAAGGATCAACAGCTCAAAGATGCAATCGCCGACCTGGGCGGTTCCTTGCTGTTGCTGGAGCGCGCGCGCCTCAAGCTGCAAGACAAACCCGTTGAGACCGAATACGGCACGGACGACCTTGCGCTGCTCAAGCATTACCCCAGCAGCCAGGCGCTCAGCGATACCTACATCAACGGTCTGTTTGTGCTGCGCAAAAACACAAGCTCCGATTACTTGACCGACCTGGAGCCCGTTTTCCCGTTCCCGCTCAATAGCGCGTCCGAGTTCCCCTTCCCCCACGCGCTGGAATGGCAGTCTGTGACGCTGAGCAACAAGCAAGTGGTGCCCTTCGCTCCAGAGTGGTCTGAAACCGATCCAGGCATCCAGCTAAGCCCCTCAAGCGCCAACCTGAGCAATCCGGACGATCTGACCGTCACTTACCCTTACATTGACGGGATTGAGGTCGAGAACACACAACAGCCTCAACCCCTCATCCTTCACGGCAAAGTCGAAGTTATCGCGCCGGGCAAGGTGGTCAACTTCAACCTGGACGCCAAAGATGTGGGCAAGACCCGCACTGACGGCACCATCAGCGTGACCCTGCTGGCACTGGGTCAGAACTATGCCGAAGTGGATATCGTCAACAGCGCCCCACTGGCAGAGCAAGTGCGAGACACTCCGCTAAACCCGCTAATCATTCAGGCCCGCGACCACTCCGGGCAGTTCCTGTCGCGCTCAGGCTCGATCAACGAAAATCCCGAGCAACTGGCTTTTTATCAGCAGCAACTGGCCGAGATGCTCAAGCAAACAGCCTGGAGTGATGCGTTCGAGCAGCAACTGGATAACGAGCAAAAAGCCTTTGATCAGAAGCACCCCCACCATTACAGCAAGGTGTACTTCAACGGCACGGTGGAACATGTCGATATCAACGTGCTCGATTTTTCCACGGCCGATCTCACCCGCAAGTCTCTCGACCTGCCAGTGCTCAAACTTGACAAGGCCGTAGTGGGCAAAGACATTCAGCCACTACCGATCAGCGTTGTGGTGTACGACGACCAGGCCGCCAACTACCTCAAGAACGCCACCCTTGACCCCGAGCAATTGGAGAAGAGCGTAGTGATCAGCCAGTCAGTGGACGACGCCAGCGCAGCAACCCTGGAGTTCAGCCACCCCGCCACCTTCAACGACGAAATGCTCGGGGCGCTACCGCAACGATCTGACGCACCCGTGACCTTCTTTGCCGAAGACGAAAAAGGTAATCGCAGTGAGCCACTCGAACTGCCCACCGAAGCCTTTGATGTGGACCCCGAAGCAGGCGTCATCACCTACGATCTGAATCTGTTCCCCGAAACACCGGCCTATGCCGTGGGCTCAATCCCCCTGTTTATCGCTGACATAGACAAACAGGTACTGGAGGTCACACACCTGCCCAAAGGCCTTGAGCTCAAGGGTAATACCCTGATCGTTGATCAAAAAGTGTTCCCGGCCGAGGCCTGGCGCTTCTATGCCAAGGATGGAACGGGCAACTACCTGAAGGAAGTCATAGCGGTGCGCCATAGTGACGAGCCCGATGGCCCGCCCGCATTCGACGTGCATTACTTTTATGGCCAGCCAACTCAACTGGAAAGCTATGCACGCACAGCACTGAACCCCGTCGAATATGGTTTTGAAGTCAAACTCGACAAAGCTCCGCAAGCCAGCATGCCCCAATAAAACCGCCGCTCTAGTGGGACGCGCTGCAGCGCCCGCCATTGATCTGACGCAGCTGGGCCTGTACATGCAGGCACCAGATCTGCGGATCGTCCGCGAGCCGATAGCCATGCAGTGTCAGGCTTTCTACGATTGATTCAAGAATGGTTTCAGCCACGAACGGGCCGGGAAACGGGCCTTGCGCCTTGATGGTAGAGGGCTGCTCACCTGCCAGGCCTGCAGCAAACAGTAGCGTCCACATCCCGTTATTGCCTGCCAGCGGTCGAATGCTGCATTCAATACGAGTCACCAGGCCCAAGCATTGGCGAGTGAGACAAAGGTTGCGCGACATGGCGGCGACCCTCGGTAGATCCTGTCTTCAGCCGCACACTACGGGCTGCATCGTCCGGTGACGACAGTGGAGTCCATGCCCTGAGAATAGAAGAAAAAACGCATAAGAAAAGTCGCCAATGACCAACGGCTTGATCGACTGGCGACTATGCATAGCTCCCACTACCTTGTAGCCGCTGCCGCAGGCTGGGATGGGCTGCGAAGCAGCCCCTCACTTGCCAGGAGCGAAGGCCCAGCGTCCTTATCGCAGCCTTCGGCAGCGGCTACAGAGATACTTCAAGCAGGCTCGCTCCCACTGGGGCTTGACCTGGAACAGAGTATCTACAGACTTGGGGTTCAGGCGGGTTTCGTGGCTGACAGGACTTCAGCCAGCAACTCCTTCTCGGCTTCCTTCAGGTCATCATCGTTGATCATCTCAGCAATTACCCGTAACCGCTCTACCACGCGAGCATTGACGCTGCCTTCGGGGAACTGGCCCTCTTCATTAGGCTCCCCGGCAGGTTCACCCACCAACAAGCTCAACGCTTCATCGGCCTGACGCACCGCGTATACGTGGAACTTGCCGTCACGCACCGCCTGTAGCACTTTTTCATCCAGCATCAAGGTTGCCACGTTGGCCTGCGGGATAATCGCACCCTGCTCGCCTGTAAGCCCCCGTGCTTCGCAGAGTCGGAAGAAGCCTTCGATCTTCTCGTTAACTCCGCCCACCGCTTGCACTTCACCAAACTGGTTGATGGAGCCGGTAATGGCAAAACACTGTTTGAGCGGCGTCTTGGACAGGGCCGAAATCAACGTACAGGCCTCACCCAGCGATGCACTGTCGCCATCGACGTAACCGTAGGACTGCTCCAGCGCGATACTGGCCGAAATCGCCAGCGGGAACTCCTGGGCGTAACGGCTGCCCAGGTACCCGGTCAGGATCATCACGCCCTTGGAGTGAATGGGCTGCCCCAGGTTAACTTCACGTTCGATATCGACGATGCCACTGCCTCCCGGATACACCGTGGCGGAAATCCGCGCAGGTACACCAAAGGCCGAGTCGCCGACTTCCAGCACGGTCAGGCCGTTGCACTTGCCCACGGCCGCGCCATCGGTGTCGATCAGAATGATCCCTGCCAGCATGTCATCAAGAATGCGCGCCGACACACGCCCCGTACGCGTGGCCTTGGCCTTGAGCGCACGTTCGATATGACCGGCATCGGTCATCTCATCCCCTGCCAGATGACGAATGAAATCCGCCTCGCTGACCAACTGGAACAGGTCTCCAATACGCGCCGACAAACGCCCCTGATGCTCGGCCAAACGGGCGCTGTAGGTCGCCAGGCGCGCCACCGCATCGGCCGTCAACGGTGCCATGCCTTCTTCTGAGGTCCGGGTGGTCAGCAACTGAGCGAACTGCTCAAGGCTTTCATCGACCATCGGGATATCTTCGTCGAAGTCCACCAGCACCCGGAACATCTCCTGGAAGTCCGGATCAAGGTCTTGCAGCGTGTAATACAGCTGGCGGGCACCAATGATCACGACCTTGACCTGCAAGGGAATGACCTGCGGGTTGAGGGTGACGGTCGCCAGACGGCCCATCTCGCCTAGCGGGGACTCCATCTTCAACTTGCGCGATTGCAGGGCACGCTTGAGGGCATCCCATACAAAGGGCTCACTGAGCATCTTCTCGGCTTCGAGAATCAAAAAACCGCCATTGGCACGATGCAGCGCGCCAGGGCGCAATTGCCGGTACGTGGTGTACAGCGCGCCCTGATCAGTACTGTATTCAATACGGCCGAACAGGTTGTCGTAAGTAGGGTGCGGCTCAAATACCACCGGCGCACCGCCGCTCAGTGGCTGGCCCACCACCAGGCTCGGCAGGTACTGTTCTTCGAGCAGCTTGCGCGCCTGGGCGTCGGTCTTGCTGTCGTCGACCAATTGCTCGACCACGGTTTTCAGCAAGTAAACCTGCATGGCCTGTAAGTAGCCGCAGACCGCGCCATTTTCGGCGTATTTTTGCGACAACGGCGACAGCAACGGCTGCAAGGCCAAGGTGATGGTTTCTTCGTTCAACTGACGCAGTTGGTTGTTCGACTCACGCTTCCACTGCGGCAGGCTGGCCAGTTCTTCGTTCAGGCGCTCTTCCAGTTCGGAAATATCCTCGTGGAAACGCTCACGCTCAGACTCAGGCAATTGCGAAAACTCGGCCTCATCCAGCGCCTTGCCATCACTCATCGGGGTGAATGCAACGTTGCTGCTGTCGCGATACAGCGCAACGCCTTTTTCCAGAGCCAAACGCTCGATCACATCCAGCGCACGGTCGTAACGCTGATTGAAGCCTCGGTCAATTGCGCTTTTGCGTTGTTGATAAGTCGGGTGTTCAAACACCGCCGGGAAGGTCGCCAGCAGGTTGTCGATCAGGTGGTTGATGTCGGCAATAAACGCACCCGCGCTGCTGGAAGGCAATTCCAGGGCGCGCGGCTCACGTGGTTCGTCAAAATTATTGACGTACACCCAGTCGCTCGGGGACTTCAGGCGTTTGCCCTCGGCCTTGAGGTAGCGTTTGACGAATGAGAAGCGACCCGTACCCGGCTCGCCCATCACAAATACGTTGTAACCCGGACGTGGCATGGCCACGCCAAACTGCAAGGCTTCGACCGCACGCTCTTGGCCGAGAATGCCGCGAAAAGGTTCTAAATCATTGGTATTCGAGAAGCTGAACTGTTCAGCAGAGAAAGGACGGGTTAGCGCATCAGGCGCTAGACGCAAGCTGGTGGCAACAGAATCAGGCATCGGGCTTCCTTACATCGGGCGGGGCAGATTGCAGCATTCTGGCGCTGGCTGTACACCACTGGCAAGGCGTACAACACGGGAAAGCTCGCACCATCGTATTTACGGGCAAAAAATGTGCGCCAACAGAGATTGTTTTACAAAAAACCACGGAACCTGCCGATCGTGCCTAGACTCCAAGCTGTTACGCGGCTGGAAGGCATAACCGGCTCGTACTGGCGCTTCAGGGCCAGAAACCCTTGTCCATTGGTTGCACACATATAGAGAACAAAGCTTATGAAACGGATTCTTCTCGGTACTCTCTTTACAGTTGTTTCCCTCAATGCCATGGCGCAAGCCCCGGGCGGTCCGAACTGCGGTTGGGGCAACATGCTGTTTGAAGGTCAGCGCGGCACCCCTGCTCACTTCCTGGCATCCACTACCAACGGCACGTCCGGTAACGCCACCTTCGGCATGACCTCCGGCACCAACGGCTGTACCACCAAGGACGCCCTGACCTACGGCGGCAAATCGTGGATTGCCATGAATGGCATGATCAACGAGCTGTCCGAAGACATGGCCAAAGGCAATGGCGAAGCACTGACCACTTACGCGGTGGTTCTGGGCGTCGCACCTGAAGATCGCGCGCACTTTGCCGCCGTCACCCATGAGCACTTCCAGCAAATCTTCAGCAAGGCCGATGTAACGGCTGAAGATGTCCACAACAACACCCTGGCCATCCTCAAAGGCGATGCTCGCCTGGCCAAGTACGCCACTGCTGCGTAGTAAATGAGATCTGCCCGCTCCTCTCGGAGCGGGTATTCTCCTGCTTCAACTCTCTTCGTCTGACAACAGTTGCCGAACATGCTCAAACGCCTTGCCTATCTGGCGCTCTGTGCCTGCGCCCCGCTGTATGCCGCACCCCATATCGACGATCAACGTGTTCAGCAGTTGGCCAACGACCCGTTCTGGATCTCTCTGGGACACTATGAAGCCGGCAAACTGAGCGGCTGGCGAAGCTATGTCAGCGACGACAAATTCTTTCTGGCCCCCGAGGGTGCGCACCACCCGGACGCCGAACTGCGTGCCACCGTCGAGGCCTTGTATGCGCCCTTGAGCCTGGGGGACAAACACCCGCAGTGCGTCTACCCCGCCCGCACCCGCTGGCTAAAGGCCCAACTGAACCTGAACGACCTGCCCAAGGCCGAATGCGCAGAGTTCACGCAATGGTTCAAGGACGTAGCGCCTCACAGCACGGTGATGATTTTCCCGGCGGCTTACCTGAACAGCCCGTCCTCGATGTTTGGCCATACTTTGTTGCGTATCGACCAGGCTGATGTGCAGGACAACAAGACCGCCCTGCTCAGCTACGCAATCAATTTCGGCGCCTATATCGAAGGTTCCGACAACAGCATTTTGTACGCCTGGAAAGGGCTGGCCGGCGGCTACCCCGGTCTGTTCGCGCTGGTGCCCTACCAGGAAAAACTCTCCGAGTACCGCAGTCTCGAAAACCGTGATCTGTGGGAATACCGGCTCAATCTGACACCCGAAGAAACCCAGCGCATGGTCGAACATGTGTGGGAGCTCAAACAGATCCAGTTCGACTATTTTTTCTTTGACGAAAACTGCTCGTACCGCCTGCTGGAACTCTTGCAAGTGGCACGCCCGGGCCTGCAACTGACCACCCAGTTCCCGCTGACCGCGATCCCTACCGACACCGTTAAAGCGGTCAAGGAAGCCGGGCTGGTCGAAAGCATCGAGTACCGTCCGTCCCGCGAACGTGAGCTGCTGGATCGCGCCAAAGCCATCGACCCTGAAGAACAGCAATGGGTATTGCAGATCAGCGCCGATCAGGCCCAGTTGCAAAACCCGACCTTCAAGGCGCTGCCAAAAGAACGTCAGGCACTGATTATCGACGCGGCTTATCGTCTTGAACGCTACCGGGCCAACGGTCTTGAACGCGATCCTGCGCGCTCCCAGCGCAGCTTCGAACTGCTGCGCGCGATCAACCAGAACCCTGCCCCCGAACTGCACGTCGAAAAACCCGAACTGCCCGAAAACGGCCACGAGTCGCGCACCTGGCAACTGGGAGCCGGTAGTCGTGACGACAAGGCGTTTGCCGAATACGGCCTGCGCATGGCCTACCACGACCTGAACGACAACGCACCGGGCTTCCCGCTAGGGGCGCAGATTGAAATCCTGCAGCTCAAAGTGCGTCAGTACGAAGGCAATAAATGGCAAGTTCAACAGCTGGATCTGGCCAATATCCGCTCCCTGACCCCGCGTAATGCCTTGCTGCAACCCTGGTCCTGGCAAGTGGGCGGTGGTCTGGAACGGGTAATCGGCAAGCATGGCGACGAAAATCTTGTCAGCCACGTCAATGGGGGCGCGGGAGGGACCTGGCAGTTGGGCGAGAACGTATTGGGCTTCGCCCTGGGCACCCTGCGCGTGGAGCACAACAACGATTTCGCTGCCTTTATCTCACCGGCGGCAGGGTTTAACACAGGCGTCCTGTGGCGCAATCCGGTGGGCAACCTGAGCCTCGAAGCCAAAGGTGATTACTTCACCAACGGCGAAGTCCGCCGCAGCCTCAGCCTGAATCAGCAATGGGAAATTTCACGCAATCTGGGCTTGCGACTGAGCGCACAGCGTGAGTTCAGCAAGCTGACCACCCCCATCAACGAAGTGATGCTGGAGTTGAAGTGGTATCACTACTAAAAGGAGTTTTTACAACATGGTTGTTAACTGTGATTCCCTTGAGCAGGTGCGCGAGAAAATCGACGGGCTGGATCGACAGATTGTCGGCTTGATCGCCGAACGCGGCGCCTACGTGTCGCAAGCAGCGCGCTTTAAAAAAGACAGCGATGCGGTGCGGGCTCCCCAGCGGGTTGAGCAAGTGATTGCAAAAGTCCGGGGCTTGGCCTCAGAGCTGGGCGCTAACCCGAACGTCACCGAGGACGTTTACCGCGCCATGATTGCAGCCTTTATCGAGCAGGAGCTGGCTGAGCACACGGCGCTTGCCAACTAGATAGAGACCGTGTGGGAGCGAGCTTGCTCGCGATTGGATCGACGTGATGCAACAGATACACCGCGTCGCTAGCATCGCGAGCAAGCCCACTCCCACAGAAGAACGGAACCGGCTTACACCACGCCCTGAGCCAGCATCGCGTCAGCGACTTTGACGAAGCCCGCAATGTTCGCGCCTTTGACGTAGTTGATTCGGCCGTTTTCTTCACCGTAGTGAACGCACGCATGGTGGATCGATTGCATGATGTTATGCAGCTTGCTGTCCACCTCGCCCGCCGTCCACAGCAGACGCATGGCGTTCTGCGACATTTCCAGACCGCTCACTGCCACACCACCGGCGTTGGATGCCTTACCCGGTGCAAACAAAATACCGGCTTCGATAAACAGATCGACCGCTTCCAGAGTGGTCGGCATGTTCGCGCCTTCTGCCACGCACACGCAGCCATTGCTCAGCAGTGTACGAGCCGCTTCAGCGTCCAGTTCGTTCTGGGTGGCGCATGGCAGCGCGATGTCGCACGCCAGGTTCCACGGATGCTGGCCAACCAGAAACTCCAGTCCGAACTGCCCGGCCAATTCGCTGATGCGTCCGCGCTTGACGTTTTTGAGGTCCATCAGCGCTTCCCACTGCTCCTCGCTCAAACCGGCCTCACAGTACAGCGTGCCTTCGGAGTCCGACAGCGAGATGACCTTGCCGCCCAGGTCCATAACCTTGCGGGCTGCGTACTGCGCCACGTTGCCGGAGCCAGAGATTGCAACACGCTTGCCATCAATACGCTGGCCGCTGCGCTTGAGCATTTCCTGAGCAAAGTACACGCAACCAAAACCCGTAGCTTCTGGGCGAATCAGGCTACCGCCGTAGCTCATGCCTTTGCCGGTCAACACTGAAGTGAACTGGTTGCTCAGACGTTTGTACTGACCAAACATAAAGCCGATTTCACGGGCGCCGACACCGATATCGCCGGCCGGCACATCAACGTCCGAACCAATGTGGCGATACAACTCGCTCATGAAGGCCTGACAAAAACGCATGACTTCGGCGTCGCTCTTGCCCTTGGGGTTGAAGTCAGAGCCGCCCTTGCCGCCGCCCATCGGCAACGAGGTCAGGGAGTTCTTGAAGGTTTGTTCGAAAGCCAGGAATTTCAGAACGCCCAGGTTCACCGAGGGATGGAACCGCAGACCACCCTTGTACGGGCCAATGGCGCTGTTCATCTGGATACGGAAGCCACGGTTAACCCGCACTTTTCCTTCATCATCCACCCAGGAAACACGGAACACGATCGCTCGCTCAGGTTCACAAATACGCTCGAGAATTCCTGAAGTAAGGTAATGCGGATTGGCTTCAAGAAACGGCCACAAACTGCGCAGGACTTCTTCAACCGCCTGATGGAATTCAGGCTGGTCCGGGTCACGTTTTTTCAGGCGGGCAAGGAACTGGTCGACGGATTCGATCATGGATAATTCTCGGCAAATTTATTGTCGTTAAACAGAGATTGACCGGAACTTTATCAATTCATGTGGCACCGTGACAGCGCAAAATGTCGCAGTTATGAATTTAAATGGTGCATTTATATAAATTACGCCGATTTCACGGGCTTTTGCGCACCAAAAAAAAGCTTCTTGTACCCAGTTTCGCACCACTAAAAACACGCCGTTTATTCCTTTGTGGGAGCGGGCTTGCTCGCGATGGCATCACCACGGCGCGTCAGAGAGACCGAGTCGCCTGCATCGCGAGCAAGCCCGATCCCACAGGGACAACATCGCTCTGCAAAAAAAACGGAGCCTCGAGGGGCTCCGTTTTTTCTTGATACCGACCTTATTGGGCCAGTTTCTTGTGACGCACACGGTGCGGCTGGGTGGCCGCCTCGCCGAGGCGTTTTTTACGGTCGGCTTCGTACTCGGTGTAGTTACCTTCAAAGAAGATCGCTTGCGAGTCGTCTTCGTACGCCAGGATGTGAGTCGCGACGCGGTCAAGGAACCACCGATCGTGAGAGATCACAATGGCAGCGCCCGGGAAGTCCAGCAGCGCTTCTTCGAGCGAACGCAGGGTCTCAACGTCAAGGTCGTTGGACGGTTCGTCGAGCAGCAGCACGTTGGCGCCCTCTTTCAAGGTCAGGGCCAGGTGCAAGCGACCACGCTCACCACCGGACAGGTCCTTGACGAACTTCTGCTGATCGCCACCTTTGAAGTTGAAACGACCTACATAGGTACGCGACGGGATTTCATAGTTGCCGATGCGGATCACATCGGAACCGTCAGAAATCGCCTGGAACACAGTCTTGCTGCCATCCAGGTCGTCACGGCTCTGGTCAACACACGCCAGTTGCACCGTTTCGCCGACTTCAATGGTGCCCGAGTCCGGCTGCTCTTTGCCCATCAGCATGCGGAACAGGGTCGATTTACCGGCACCGTTACCGCCGATCACGCCAACGATGGCGCCTTTAGGCATGGCGAACGACAGGTTGTCGATCAATACGCGATCGCCGTAACCCTTGGACACGTTCTTGAATTCGATAACTTTGTCACCCAGGCGCGGACCGGCCGGGATGTAGATTTCGTTGGTTTCGCTGCGCTTCTGGAATTCCTGCGATTGCAGCTCTTCGAAGCGTTGCAGACGTGCCTTGGACTTCGACTGACGCGCCTTGGCACCTTTACGGACCCATTCCAGCTCGTCTTTCATGGCCTTTTCATGAGCCGACTGCTGCTTGGATTCGGCAGCCAGACGATCGGACTTGGCTTCAAGCCAGCCCGAATAGTTGCCCTCGTAAGGAATACCCGCGCCACGGTCAAGCTCAAGGATCCAGCCCGCCACGTTATCCAGGAAGTAACGGTCGTGCGTAATCGCAACCACGGTACCCGGGAAATCGTGCAGGAAGTGTTCAAGCCAGGCTACCGAGTCGGCATCCAGGTGGTTGGTTGGTTCGTCGAGCAGCAACATGTCCGGGGCCGACAGCAGCAGGCGGCACAAGGCCACACGGCGCTTCTCACCACCCGACAGGTGTTCAACCTTGGCATCCCAGGCCGGCAGACGCAGCGCATCGGCAGCGACTTCCAGTTGGCGCTCAAGGTTGTGACCGTCGCTCGCTTGCAGGATCGACTCAAGTTTGGCCTGTTCAGCAGCCAGCTTGTCAAAATCGGCATCCGGGTCGGCGTATTCGGCGTAAACCTGATCCAGGCGCGCTTGAGCATCCTTGATGACGCTAACGGCTTCTTCAACCACTTCGCGTACGGTTTTGCTCGGATCCAGCTGCGGTTCCTGCGGCAGGTAACCGATGTTCAGCTCCGGCATCGGGCGAGCTTCACCGTCAAACTCGGTGTCGACACCTGCCATGATTTTCAGCAGGGTGGATTTACCCGAACCGTTGAGGCCCAGTACGCCGATTTTGGCGCCTGGGTAAAACGACAAGGAGATATTTTTCAGGATTTCCCGCTTCGGCGGAACAACTTTGCTCAGCCGATGCATGGTGAAAACGTATTGAGCCATGGAGAACCTAGGGTCAGTGACGGGTGAATAAGGCGCGAGCAATGCCCGGATCAGGCCATAGCAGAAGGTCAGGGACTGATCGAGATCAATGCCTGCTCGCAGAAAAAGCATAAATGTAGACGCCCGAATCTACCTGAATGCGCTGAACAGGGCAAACCAGTGCAGACCAGAGGGCTGGCACTTTGCCACAGCCCAAGGCATGCTTGACGCCTCTAGGGGGCCTCGCGCCATTGCCGCCAAATTGCAGGATCACACGTTGCCCATTGTCACCCCGCCCACTCTGATTAAAGCGTCCAGCCCACTTCTGGGGACGCCTGTGCGCGGAACGTTGAAAAGTGCATTGGCGGCCCTGGCGCTATTGCTGCTGGCCATGCTGTTCTGGTTACTGATCGAGCAGTTCCAGGAAACGCTCCAACAAGAGCGCCAAAACAGCATCAACTACAGCGCCGACCTGGCCGATCACATTAGCCTGAGCATGGAAGTGCGGGCCGAAACAGCCTTTAACCTGCTGCCCATCGATACATCGCCGAAAAACCTGCGCCAGCAACAGGCACTGGTCACTCAACTGCGTCAATCCATACCCTCGCTCCAGAGCCTGGCCTTGCTGAGCACTGCCGGGCAGGTATTGCTCGACAGCGCAGGTACCAGCCCCGACGCGGCCTTCCTGACTGACTGGATCAGGCAAAACCCCTCTCGAAAACGTACCGACGGCTATTACTTCAGCAATAACAATGACGCCAGCGTGTTCTATTTGTTGCTTCGCCAGCCCACCGGCGATATCGATGGTTATTGGCTGCTACGCATGAGCCCGGATCTGCTGCAAAACATGACACATCAGAACGCCAGCAGCAGTCGACCACAATGGCTGATCGAAAACGCCAAAACCCGCAAGGTCCTGAGCCGGGCATACAGCCCCACTTCGCCAGGCTCAACCCTGAGCTCGCAGGATGAAGGCGACACCGTACAACTGAGTCCCATCAACCACAGTGACTGGCAGTTGCGCGGGCTGTTCAATGAGCGCCAGGCGGTTGAGCGACTGCTACCAGGCCTTATCATCAAATGCCTGCTGGGCTTGCTGTTTTCGCTATTGCCCATTATTGCGCTGCTAAACCTGCGCCGCCGCCAACGCCAACTCCATGAAGGCCGCCGGCGCTATCACGATATTTTCGAAGGCACCGGGGTGGCCCTGTGCGTGCTGGACATGTCCAGCTTGCCGGGGTTTCTTGAGCGCGAAAAACTCCAAAACAGTAATGACCTCAAGCAATGGCTGAGTGATCACCCGGAGCATCGTTCTCAATTATTCGGGCAACTGCGCATCACGGAGGTCAATCAGGTCGCCATGCAACTGCTGGAGGTCGAATCCGGGGACGGCGCCTGGCTTAAACTGATCAACGGCTGCCCGCACACCCGTTCGGCCATTGGCTATCAAATAGTCGAAACCGTACTGGATCAACTGCAACAACTTGAACTGGAAATAAAGCTGACTGATGCCAGCGGCCGGGATCAGCATTTATGGCTGGTGCTGCGACTGCCTGTCGACCATCAGGATTATCACGCGGTCATTCTGAGCATCAGCGATATCACCAGCCGCAAGCTGATCGAACTGTCCCTGCAAGAGCGCGAGAGCTTCTGGTCGGATGTGGTGCGCACCGTGCCGGACCACCTTTATGTACAAAATGTGATCAGCCAGCGAATCATTTTCAGCAACCATCACCTCGGGCAAACCCTGGGCTACAGCGCCATCGAACTGCAGGAAATGGGCGCTTACTTTTGGGAGCTGTTGCTGCATCCCGATGACGCTGAGCGTTATCACCAGTTGCGTCAGCAACAACGGGAAGATGGCTATAAACACCTCATGCAGTGCCAACTGCGCTTTCGCCATCATCAGGGCACCTGGCGGCGCTTTGATATCCGAGAGCAGGCCTTTGCCCGTGACACCGGGGATCAAGTCACGCGCATCGTCGGTGTAGCCAAAGACGTCACCGACCAGATCGAAGCCAGTGAATCATTGCGTGACAGTGAGCAGCGCTACCGGATGCTGGCCGAAAGCATCAGTGACGTCATTTTCTCCACCGACAGCACGTTGCGCATGAACTACCTCAGCCCCTCCATACAGACCGTGTTGGGGTACGACGCACAGTGGGTGTTCGACCATGGCTGGCAGTCAATTATCGCCACCCCGCAGCAACTGGAGGGTATCTACAACCTGATCGAGCGTATCCGTGACGCCCTGCACAAGCCTCGACAACTGTCCGCCCTGCGCGCCCAGGTGCAAACCCAGTTATTCCTGTTCGACTGCTTACGCGCCGACGGGCATAAAGTCCCTATTGAGCTGCGTCTGGTACTTGTGTGGGATGAAAACGATGGCTTCGAAGGCATTCTGGGCGTTGGTCGTGATATCAGTCAGCAACGTCGTGCTGAAAAAGACCTGCGCATGGCCGCCACGGTGTTCGAGCATTCCACGTCGGCCATCCTGATTACCGATCCTGCCGGCTATATCGTGCAAGCCAACGAAGCCTTTAGCCGGGTCAGCGGCTACGCCGTGGCTCAGGTGCTCGACCAATTGCCCAGCATGTTGACCGTTGATGCCCAGCAACGCGCGCACCTGACTTATGTGCTCAAGCAACTGCATGTGCACGGAACATGGGAAGGCGAGGTCTGGCTCAAGCGCCTCAACGGCGAGCACTACCCGGCGTGGGTCGGCATCACGGCGGTGCTCGATGACGAGGGGGATTTGGCCAGCTATGTGTGCTTCTTCAGTGACATCAGTGAGCGCAAGGCCAGTGAACAGCGGATTCACCGCCTGGCCTATTACGACGCCCTGACCCACCTGCCCAACCGCACCCTGTTTCAGGACCGCCTGCACACTGCGCTGCAACAGGCCGAACGCAACAAGTCGTGGGTGGTGCTGATGTTCCTGGACCTCGACCGTTTCAAGCCGATCAACGACTCCCTGGGCCACGCCGCAGGCGATCGCATGCTCAAAGACATGGCCATCCGCTTGTTGGCCTGCGTGGGTGACGACGATACCGTGGCGCGCATGGGTGGTGACGAGTTCACCTTGCTCCTGCAGCCCCGCTCAACCCGCCAACTGGCCTTGAACCGGGCCATCAGCGTGGCCGAACAGATCCTCGCCAGCCTGGTAAAACCCTTTGTACTTGAAAGTCGCGAGTTCTTCGTCACAGCCAGTATTGGTATCGCCCTGAGTCCGCAAGACGGTAACGAACTCAGCCAACTGATGAAAAACGCCGACACCGCGATGTACCACGCCAAAGAACGTGGCAAAAACAACTTCCAGTTCTATCAAGCAGACATGAACGCCAGTGCCCTTGAGCGCCTGGAGCTCGAAAGCGACCTGCGACACGCCCTTGAGCAGCAAGAGTTCATCCTTTTTTACCAGCCGCAATTCAGCGGCGACGGCAAACGCCTCACCGGCGTTGAGGCATTGCTGCGCTGGAACCACTCAAGGCGTGGCCTGGTACCGCCCGGCGACTTTATCCCGGTACTTGAAGAACTGGGCCTGGTGGTCGAAGTGGGTGACTGGGTACTGGCCGAGGCCTGTCGTCAGCTCAAGCTCTGGCACCAGGCCAAAGTGCGCGTTCCCAAAGTCTCGGTCAACATCTCGGCGCGTCAGTTCTCCGATGGCCAACTGGGCACGCGCATCGCCAACATTCTCAAGGAAACCGGCCTGTCGCCTGCCTGCCTGGAGCTTGAACTGACCGAAAGTATCCTCATGCGCGAAGTCAGCGAAGCCCTGCACATTCTGGCCAGCCTTAAAAACCTCGGCCTGAGCATTGCTGTGGACGACTTTGGCACCGGTTACTCGTCGCTCAACTACCTCAAGCAATTCCCGATCGATGTCTTGAAAATCGACCGCACCTTTGTCGATGGCTTGCCCTCAGGCGAGCAGGACGCGCAGATTGCCCGAGCGATCATTGCAATGGCCCACAGCCTCAACCTGGCGGTAATCGCTGAGGGCGTGGAGACCCACGAACAGCTGGATTTCTTGCGCGAGCATGGTTGCGATGAAGTGCAAGGCTATCTGTTTGGTCGCCCGATGCCAGCTCATCTGCTGGTCAAGCAGCTGCGAGCGGCAAGTGATGAATTACAAGCGTGAATCCTGCATCTCATCACCGTGAATCGCATTCATATGCCAGATAAAACCCATTGAGTTAGAATGCCCTCCTTTTCTGCCCCCGATCCTTGAGGACCGCCATGTTCAGCCGTGATTTGACACTTGCCAAGTTCGACGCCGACCTTTTTGCCGCCATGGAGCAAGAAGCTCAGCGCCAGGAAGAACATATTGAGCTGATCGCTTCGGAAAACTACACCAGCCCAGCGGTCATGGAAGCTCAAGGCTCGGTCCTGACCAACAAATACGCCGAGGGTTACCCGGGCAAGCGCTACTACGGCGGCTGCGAATACGTAGACGTGGTTGAGCAACTGGCTATCGACCGTGCAAAAGAACTGTTTGGCGCCGATTACGCCAACGTTCAGCCACACGCCGGTTCCCAGGCCAACAGCGCTGTATACCTGGCCCTGTTGTCGGCTGGCGACACCATCCTGGGCATGAGCCTGGCACACGGTGGTCACCTGACCCACGGCGCCAGCGTGTCGTCCTCGGGCAAGCTGTACAACGCCATCCAGTACGGCATCGATGCCAACGGCCTGATCGACTACGACGAAGTAGAGCGTCTGGCAGTTGAACACAAGCCAAAAATGATCGTGGCCGGTTTCTCTGCCTACTCGCAGATCCTGGACTTCCCGCGCTTCCGCGCTATCGCTGACAAGGTTGGCGCCTACCTGTTCGTAGACATGGCTCACGTAGCCGGTCTGGTCGCTGCTGGCGTTTACCCTAACCCGGTTCCGTTTGCTGACGTAGTGACCACCACGACTCACAAAACCCTGCGCGGTCCACGTGGCGGCCTGATCCTGGCCAAGGCCAACGCCGACATCGAGAAGAAGCTGAACTCCGCTGTCTTCCCGGGTTCGCAAGGCGGCCCACTGGAGCACGTCATCGCCGCCAAGGCCGTGTGCTTCAAAGAAGCTCTGCAACCAGAGTTCAAGGCTTATCAGCAACAAGTAGTCAAAAACGCCCAGGCCATGGCCTCGGTATTTATCGAGCGCGGCTTTGACGTGGTATCGGGCGGTACTGAAAACCACCTGTTCCTGCTGTCGCTGATCAAGCAGGACATCTCGGGTAAAGACGCCGACGCCGCACTGGGCAAAGCGTTCATCACCGTTAACAAAAACTCCGTACCGAACGATCCACGCTCCCCGTTCGTGACCTCGGGTCTGCGTTTCGGTACTCCAGCTGTTACCACTCGTGGCTTCAAGGTTGAAGAATGCCGTGAACTGGCCACCTGGATCTGCGACATCCTGGCTGATATCAATAACGAAGCCGTTATCGACGCCGTTCGCGAGAAAGTCAAAGCCATCTGCGCCAAGCTGCCGGTCTACGGCAACTGAGTGTAAATAGCTAAATAAAAGCCCGGCTCTTTAGCCGGGCTTTTTATTGATTCTTTTATTTTGAAATATATAGCCCACCCCTCCTGAGCATCTACATCCTAGTCTGAACTCTATGTTCCTCACCCACACTAGAGCGCAGACAATGACTCATGACACTCAACACTCTTTTATAGCAACCTTACAAATACCGAACCACAACCTGGATCTTTTGGGGATACTTTACGGCCAGCCCGTAATAGTGACTGACTCGTTTGCCAGTGGGGGCTTCTTCTCTGGTCGACCTCAGACGAGGGACGACTCCACGGCCGTCGGTATACAGCCGCATGCCATCGGCGGGGTCAAGGAGCCACTCACGCTTTACTTCCGGTACACCGGCAAAGGATATGAAATACATATCAAACACACGGGCAAGTATGATCGACACAGGCTGGCCAAACATTACAGGGACATACTCTATGCGAAAAACCCGACACTAAAAGACCCTATCACCTTCACACTGTTTGACCTAAAAAACGCTCTTGTAACAGGACCCACCTTACATAAAGAACAGACCCTTATCACGCTCAAAACTCACCACAACAAATCTATAGGCATACAGAAAGTTAAAGGCTCACCCCATCATTATCTGGCCGAAGTAGCAGACCGCAATAAAACTGTATTTATGTTAAGTATTCTCGAAAGAAACGTCCCTTATTAACTGGACTCAAAACACCACTTTTCCGGTGGGAACGAGTCTGCCCGCGAATCAGGTGCCAGCGTGCCTGAAGTAAACGGTGTCGATACCCTCGCGGGCAAGCCCCCTCCCACACAACTTTGCCCGCTGATCGCCTGCCGTCGCAAAGCAACAGGTCTGTTGCGACGTTTTTTAAAACGGGCTAAAGGCTCAAGCACGTGGGGTTGCGAACAACCGGTCATACCGGAGCAGCCGAGTCGTGAAAATCTGCTTGATAATCGTGAAAACTCCCACCTACACTGAGCATGAACTGGACATACCGGTAAGACCACAATAATTAAGTTCGGAAGCTGATGCCTACTGCATCGCTGTCAGGACACTACCAGGATTCCTCCAATGATCAGATGGTGCTCGCGCTCAATCTTCTTTCAAGTTGTACTCGGCCTCCTCTTGGGCGTCGTCTGTGGCTTGACCCTTCCCGAATACTCTTCCCACCTCAAACCCTTGGGCGACGGCTTTATCAAGCTGATCAAAATGCTCATCGGCCTGATTGTGTTCTGCGTCGTGGTCAGTGGCATCAGTGGCGCTGGCGACCTGAAGAAGGTGGGGCGAATCGGACTCAAGTCCGTGATCTACTTCGAAGTGCTGACCACCATTGCCTTGATCATCGGTCTTGTCTTCGCGTTCAGCACTGGAATCGGCAGCGGAGCCAATATCCATCTGGATCAACTGTCCAGTTCAAACCTGGGTGACATTGCTCAACGCAGCGAGCATATGCACACCACCGCTCAGTTCATGATGGACTTGATTCCGACCTCCGTAATTGGCGCCTTCGCCGACAACAACATCCTGCAAGTGTTGCTGTTCTCGGTACTGTTCGGCAGCGCATTGAATTTGGTCGGCGAAGCAGCGTCTGGAATTTCTCGGCTGATTAACGAACTGAGCCATGTGATTTTCCGCATTATGGGCATGATTGTGCGCCTGGCTCCGATCGGAGTATTTGGCGCCATCGCCTTTACCACCAGCACCTATGGCCTGGACTCACTGCAACACTTGGGCAGCCTGGTCGGCTTGTTTTACCTGACGTGTGCCGCCTTTGTTTCAGTGATTCTAGGTGTGGTAATGCGCGCATCGGGCCTGCGTCTCTGGCCATTGATCAAGTACTTGCGTGAGGAACTTACCATCGTGCTGGGTACGGCATCATCCGACGCCGTTTTGCCACAAATCATGCGCAAGCTGGAGCATTTGGGCATAGGCAGCTCCACAGTGGGCCTGGTAATTCCAACCGGGTATTCCTTCAATCTCGATGGATTCTCGATTTACCTGACACTGGCCATAGTCTTTATTGCCAATGCCACAGGTACGCCACTGGCCATGACAGATTTGCTGACGATCTTGTTGGTGTCACTGATAACGTCCAAAGGCGCACACGGCATTCCCGGCTCAGCATTGGTTATCCTCGCCGCAACCCTCACCGCTATCCCGGCCATTCCAGTGGTGGGCTTGGTACTCGTGCTGGCAGTGGACTGGTTTATGGGCATCGGTCGAGCGTTAACTAACCTGATCGGTAACTGCGTAGCTACCGTAGCGATCGCCCGCTGGGAAAAAGACATCGACGTACAGCGCGCCAACAAAGTGCTGTCCGGACAGCCGGGATATACCTTCCAGCCTTTAAAGCCGATGGTCGCCGTTGGGCCGCAGGAATTCTAGACCTGGTTTTTAACTTTTTTGATGTTCATGGAGCTAACAGTGATCACCTCGTCAACCGTTGTAAATTCAGTGGTAGAAAAACTCAGAACGGCCTTGGCACGAGGTGAGTGGCGCTCCGGGGAAATGCTACCGGGACAACGAGAGTTGGCTGAAAAGCTGGGCATCAGCCGCCCCAGCTTGCGTGAAGCAATCATTGTTCTGGAAACGTTGGGGCTAGTACGCACGATGCCCAGCAAGGGCGTCGTGGTGCTGCAAGCAAATCCCAGCAGCACTCAAAGCCAAGAGCATGCGGTTGCCGACGCAAGCCTGGAAGATATCTTGCAACTGCGCTACACCCTTGAGCCATTTATCGTGGGGCTTGTAGCACAGTCGATTAGCAGCAAGGAGGTGGGGCAGTTGCGTCTGACGCTCATGGACATGCGCGAAGCGCTGGAAGCAAACGACAGCGAGGCTGGGGTCAACGCCTATATCGCGTTTCACGAAGAACTGTTCAACCTGACCTCTAACCCGATTTTCCAAAGCGTGGTGCAACAAACCAGCAATGCCCTCAAACAAAGTGCGCAAGTGCTACGCAATTCACCCGAGCATTTGGCAGAACGGCTTGAGGAAAACGAGGCGGTCGTACGCGCCATTCGTGCGAAAAACAGTGCGCTGGCTAGCGCCGAGATGCGTCGCCATATCCTGCGCGAAGGTCGACGCAGTGGAATAGAGCTCAATATTCCTGACGACAAACTTGGCGGTTGAGCGCGTATCAAACCGGAGACATATCATGAGTTCTTTCGCTTTGCTGCAACCTTGCACATCATCACTGCGCTCCCGGCCTCAAACCGGGATACATCAGCATGACGATGTTTACACACGCTTGCTGGATGCCATTGTTGAACAACGCATCCTCCCCGACAGTCGTTTGAGTGAGGACGCTTTGGCACAAAAGTATGGCGCCAGTCGATCACACGTTCGCGAGGCGCTGTCACGGCTGTCTTATCAGCAGCTCGTGACCGTGCACCCCAATGCTCGCGCGAGAGTTGCAGCACCCACCAACGAACAAATCCGCCAAGCTCTGCATGCCCGTCGACTGACTGAAATGGCCTTGATCCCCATGGCCTGCAAACAACCTGAAAAGGATGACTTGCGCCAATTACACCAACTGCTTGAGAGCCAACGCCAATCACAGGCCGAAAACCGGCATGGCGCCGCAATACGCTTGGCAGCGGCGTTTCATCAGCACTTGGCAAAGATGGCCGGGAATGCGCCATTGGCGTATTTCCTCGGCAATCTTGTACCACTGACGTCACTGGCTATTGCACGCAATGACATCAACTCAATCGGTGCATGGCAACATCAAGCTGCAATTGCCAAGGCTGTAGAGAATCAAGACGAAACCACAGCCATAAGGCTAGTGAGCCTCTATCTGGATGACATACTTCTGCGGTGCACACCTGCTCCACAGATTAAAGCGTCAACCGCGCAAACCCCTCGCGGATCTTGGCTTCAGGCAAGTCATCGGCAATAAACACCATCACGCTTTCACGCGCCTCACCCTCAGCCCATTCAGTGTCCCAATCAAAACCATAGAGTTTCAGCACGCCCTGAAACACCAACCGTCGATCTTCGCCGGCGATGCTCAAAACGCCTTTGTAGCGCAACAATTGCTTGCCATGATCTTCCAGCAGTTCGTTCATGAACGCGCTGAGGCTGTCGATATCCAGTGGTGTTTCGGTACGCAGCACCAGGCTGGAGATGCGGTCGATGGATGATGCAGGCGGCACTGGACGCAGGCTCAAGCCACCCCCCAGGTCTGCGTTCAGGTTGAACCCGCGCACATCCAGCAACTCGGCCAGATCGATCTTGCCGTGCTCAACCACGCGAATCGGCGCCCGACGGTTGATACGGGTCAAACGCTCGCTCAAGGCATCAAAGGTGGCGTCATCCACCAGATCACGCTTGCTCACCAACAGGCGGTCAGCAAAACCGATTTGCGCCTGGGCGATGGTTTGGCTCAGGTGTACATCGGCGTGCGCGGCGTCCACCAAGGTGATGATGCCGTCCAGCAAATAACGCTCGCGCAGTTCTTCGTCGATAAAAAAGGTTTGCGCCACCGGTGCCGGATCGGCAAGACCGGTGCATTCGATCACCAGGCGATCGAAGGCAATTTCGCCACTGTCCAGACGCTCAAGTAGCAAGTACAGGGCTTTGGTCAGATCGGTGTGGATGGTGCAACACACGCAGCCATTGGCCAGTGTCATGACTTGCACAGGCTCATCACCCAACAATTGAGTATCGATCCCGGCATCGCTGAATTCGTTCTCGATCACGGCGATTTTCAGACCGTGTTCGGCCTTGAGCAGGTAGCGCAACAAGGTGGTTTTACCGGCACCCAAAAAGCCGCTGAGGATGGTGACGGGGATTGGAGAGGACATGCACATTCTCCTGAAAAAACGCGAAAAAAATGTGGGAGCGGGCTTGTTCGCAATTCAAGCAACGCGGTGTCACTGATACACCGCGGCGCATTCATCGCGAGCAAGCCCGCTCCCACAGTCAGATGCGACTTAGCCCTTACGGGTTAGCAGCACTTGGGCCCACCCTTGCCGCCGTAACGGGCTTCCTGACGTTCGCGAAAGAACGCCTCGTAGCTCATGACCGGCTTGTCCGGGTGCTTGGTTTGCATATGCTCGACGTAGTTGTCGTAGTCGGGCATGCCGACCATCAGGCGTGCGGCCTGACCGAGGTATTTACCGAGGCGACTCAGGTCATTGAACATGGTTGCAACCCTCTGTTATGCATCCGGCATGGCTTGGTACGGCGACTCTTTATCCGTACGTACTTTGCTGCCCCATGCAGCCACGCCCACTTTGATCGCAAAGAACAGAATGCTGAACACCACGAACAGGAACAGCACGGTCAGACCGGCGTTGGTGTACGCGTTGATGATCACGTGTTGCATCTGGTCGATGTTTTTCGCCGGAGCAATCACTTGGCCCGCCTCAAGCGCAGTGCTGTACTTGTTGGCCAGGGCCAGGAAGCCGACCGCAGGGTTGGCGTCGAACAGCTTGATGAAACCTGCAACGGTGGTGCAGATCAGCAACCAGATGGCTGGCAGCATGGTTACCCAAATGTAGCGTTGGCGCTTCATTTTGATCAGCACAACGGTTGCCAACATCAGCGCGATACCCGCCAGCATCTGGTTAGAGATACCGAACAGCGGCCACAGGGTGTTGATGCCGCCCAATGGATCGATCACGCCCTGATACAGCAGGTAACCCCACATCGCCACACATAGGCCTGTTGCCAGCATGTTGGCGCCCCAGGACTCGGTGCGCTTGAGTGCAGGCACAAAGCTGCCGAGCAAGTCTTGCAGCATAAAGCGACCGGCACGAGTACCGGCATCAACCGCCGTCAAGATAAACAGGGCTTCAAACAAAATGGCGAAGTGATACCAGAACGCCATTGTGTTTTCGCCCGGCAACACGTTGTGCAGGATCTGAGCGATACCCACAGCCAGGGTCGGCGCACCGCCGGCACGGGCCAGAACGGTGGTTTCACCAATGTCCTTGGCCAGCGCAGTCAGTGCATCCGGGGTAATTGCAAAACCCCAGCTGCTCACGGTTTGCGCAACAGTCACCACATCACCGCCGACGATGGCCGCCGGGCTGTTCATGGCGAAGTACACGCCAGGCTCGATGACCGAAGCGGCAACCATTGCCATGATGGCCACAAAGGACTCCATCAGCATCGCGCCGTAGCCGATGTAACGGGAGTTGCATTCGTTATCCAGCAACTTGGGGGTAGTACCCGACGAAATCAGTGCGTGGAAACCCGATACCGCACCGCAGGCAATAGTGATGAACAGGAACGGGAACAGCCCGCCTTTCCAGACCGGGCCAGTGCCGTCGGTGAACTGGGTCAGCGCGGGCATTTTCAGCTCTGGCATGGTGACCAGAATACCGATGGCCAGCGCCACGATGGTGCCGATTTTAAGGAAGGTCGACAGGTAGTCACGCGGTGCCAGAACCAGCCACACCGGCAATACTGCCGCGACAAAGCCATAACCGATCAGCATCCAGGTGATCTGCGTACCGGTGAAGGTGAACACAGGAGCCCACTCCGGGCTGGCTGCAATCTGGCCCCCCAGCCAGATGGAGCCGAGCAACAGCAGCACACCGACAATGGAGATTTCACCGATGCGACCCGGACGGATGTAGCGCATGTAAATGCCCATGAACATCGCAATCGGGATGGTCGCCATCACCGTGAACATGCCCCACGGGCTTTCGGCCAGGGCCTTGACCACGATCAGCGCTAGCACCGCAAGGATGATGATCATGATCAGGAAGCAGCCAAAGAGCGCAATGGTGCCCGGGATCTTGCCCATTTCCTCACGCACCATGTCGCCCAAGGAGCGACCGTTGCGGCGGGTGGACATGAACAGGACCATGAAGTCTTGCACCGCACCGGCCAGCACAACACCGGCAATCAGCCAGAGCGTACCCGGCAGGTAACCCATTTGTGCAGCCAATACAGGGCCCACCAACGGTCCGGCGCCAGCGATGGCTGCAAAGTGGTGACCAAAGAGAATGTGTTTGTTGGTCGGCACATAGTCCAGACCATCGTTGTTGAGCACCGCAGGGGTAGCGCGACTGGGGTCGAGCTGCATCACCTTGGTGGCGATGAATAAACTGTAATAACGGTAAGCAACCAGATAAATGGCAACCGCTGCCACTACGATCCACAAGGCGTTGATCGCCTCGCCCCGGCGTAACGCTACGACGCCAAGGGCGAAGGCTCCTACAATTGCCAGCAGCAGCCACGGAATGTGGCGTAGCAGGCTATTTTTATTATTCATTTTTAAATTCCGGCCAGTTGGACAAGAAAGACTGCTTCCGGAGTTTAGCGCTCTTGGCTCTAAAGGCCAGCCCCTAACGTTGGTCTAGAGCCTTCTTTTGTGGATTTTTGCTGGGCGGCGCTGCACATTTTTTCCGTGCAGCACCACTGTCAGCAACGGCCTCTTGGCCAGAGACCACACTCAAACCCTGCAGTTTTTTTACAGATTTGAAACCCTACTCAAACAGCGCATCCAGCGCTTGCTCCAGACGGGTCACTCCGATGACTTTCAAGCCCGGCGGAGACTCTTTGGGAGCGTTGCCCTTGGGCACGATGGCGCGTTTGAAGCCGTGCTTGGCGGCTTCTTTTAGGCGCTCCTGGCCACTTGGCACCGGACGCACCTCACCCGACAGACCCACTTCTCCGAATACCAGCAGGTCGTGGGGCAGCGGACGATTGCGCAAACTCGACATCACGGCCGCCATCAGCGCCAGGTCCGACGCTGTTTCCAACACCTTGACCCCGCCCACCACGTTAAGGAATACATCCTGATCATGAGTAGGAATACCACCATGACGATGCAAGACGGCCAGCAGCATGGCCAGACGATTCTGATCCAAGCCGAGGGTCACACGGCGCGGGTTGGACATATGGCTGTCGTCCACCAGCGCCTGCACTTCCACCAGCATCGGGCGAGTGCCTTCCCAGGTGGCCATGACGACGCTACCCGGCACTTCTTCCTGGGCACGGGTCAGGAAAATAGCTGACGGGTTGGAGACTTCTTTCAGGCCTTTATCCGTCATGCCGAACACACCCAGTTCGTTGACTGCGCCAAACCGGTTTTTCACTGCGCGCAACAGACGCAAGCGCCCGTCAGACTCGCCTTCGAAATACAGCACGGTGTCGACCATATGCTCCAGCACGCGCGGCCCGGCCAGCGCGCCCTCTTTGGTCACGTGGCCCACCAGAAAAATCGCCGTACCGCTCGATTTGGCATAGCGCACCAGTAACGCCGCACTTTCTCGCACTTGGGACACGCCACCCGGTGCCGACTGCAGTTGCTCGGTGAAGATGGTCTGGATCGAGTCGATCACCATGACCTTGGGCTTTTCAAGCTTGGCGGTGGCGATGATGTTTTCGATACAGGTTTCGGTCATCACCTTGAGCTGATCCTGCGGCAGCCCCAGGCGGCGGGCGCGCATGGCCACTTGCTGCTGAGACTCTTCGCCGGTGACATACAGCGCAGGCATGCGCGTCGCCATCTGACACAAGGTTTGCAGCAAGATCGTGGATTTACCGATACCCGGGTCACCGCCGATCAACACCACCGAGCCATCGACCAGGCCGCCACCGAGCACCCGATCCAGCTCGCCGGACGCGGTGGAGAAGCGCGGGATTTCTGCAATGCTGACTTCGGCCAGGGTTTTGATCTGGGCTTGTTGCCCGGTCCAGCCGGTACGGCCACTGGGCGGCGCTGCGGCCCCGCTTTCTACGATGGTTTCGACCAGGGTGTTCCAGACGCCGCACTCGCCGCACTGCCCTGCCCACTTGGGAAAGGTTGCGCCGCACTCGGTGCAGCCGTAAATGCGCTTGGGCTTGGCCATCTGAACTCCACGGAAAAACCGCGATGATAGCCCACTGAGCTTTGATCAGCGCGACACAGGCATACGGATTTCGCCATTGGCCAGCCGAGCGGCAGTATTGCCCAGTGCATCTTCAGCATTCAGGTTGGCACCTTGGCGAGACAAGTCATTGAGCAGCTCAACCCGCTTGAACAATCCGGCATACATGGCAGCAGTCTGCCCTGCGCCATTGCGTTGATCAGGATTGCAGTCCGTCAACATCAAGCGCCGGGCGATGTTGAGCTCGCCTTTGAAAATCGCGCCCATCAGGGCTGTATTACCGCGTTTGTCTTGCACACAGGCATTGGCGCCTGCTGAGAGTAAACGCTCAACCGCCTCCGGCTGGCCGTTATAGGCCGCGAGAATCAGCGCGGTATAACCCTTGCTGTCCTGAGTATCCAGCGCATAACCGGACTCGATAAAAGTATCGAGTATCGCCACATCGCCACGCCGGGCCGCGTCGAAATAGTAGCCCTGAAGCTGCTCCCGAACGTCGGACTCACCGGCCAACGCCTGCCCGCTGACCAGAAGCAGGATCCAAGAAACAAAAAAACGCATGGTGCACGACTCCTCAATACCCACAGGCCTGTGTGGGAGTTGGCTGGCTTGCGATGCGAGCGACGCGGCATGACGGGCAAACGGCGGCGAGACCATCGCGGGCAAGCCCGCTCACACAAAAGCGGGCGTGGGGGTTAATCCACCAATGTGGCAGCCAGTGACTTGACCCGGTTCAGGTCGCCCTTGGCTACCTTGGTGACGCCAATGCCATACTCGGGATCAGCTTTGTAGAGGAACGACAAGATGATGTGCTTGCTTACATCGTCTGTTGTCGCCAGTGATCCGCCGAAGTTTTCAATCAGGTCCTGACGCTCTTTCTTGCTGAATGAACGGTAAAGATCGCCTGCCTGTTTGAAGTTTTGCTCACGCTGAATTTTCGCCTGCTGTGTACTGCCCGACAGCGGCATTTCGCTGTAACGCGCCGCTTGCGGCTCTTCACGCGGTTCCAGACGACTCGGCTGGTAGTTCACGCCACTGCTGGTATGGCCGATATTCATCGCACCGTCCTGATTACCATTGTTCACCGCAACCCGCGGCGCGTTGATTGGCAGTTGCAGGGCATTGGCTCCCAGGCGATACATCTGGGTATCGGCGTACGAGAACACCCGGCCTTGCAGCAAACGATCCTCTGATGGCTCGATGCCTGGTACCAGGTTGGCCGGGGCCATGGCCACCTGCTCGGTTTCCTGGAACACATTGGCCGGATTACGGTTCAGGACCATCTGCCCGACTTTGCGCTCAGGCACGCCCGGCCAGATTTTGGTCGCATCCAATGGATCAAAATCGAACGACTTCAAGTCTTCAGGCTTGAGGACCTGTACATACAAATCCCACTTGGGGAAGTCACCCTTGTTGATGTGAGTCACCAGATCGTTGGTCATGTGACTGTAATCCTGGCCCTGAACCTGTGTGACTTGTTTCGGGTCAAGATTGTGCAAACCCTGAAGGCTCTTCCAGTGGAACTTCACATAACGTACGTCACCGTTGGCGTTGACCAGTTTGTAAGCGTGCACACCATTACCGTCCATTTCGCGGTAACTGGCCGGGGTGCCCGAGTTGGAGTACAGCTCGGTCAAGGTGCGTGTGGCTTCCGGGACGTGGGAGAAAAAGTCAAAACGGCGCGAGTCGTCATCAAGGTTCGTACGCGGGTCCGGCTTGAAGGCGTGAACCATGTCCGGGAACTTGATCGCATCACGAATAAAGAAGGTTGGGAAATTGTTGCCTACCAGGTCCCAGTTACCGTCAGCGGTATAGAACTTGGTGGCAAAGCCACGCGGGTCGCGCAAGGTTTCGGGGGAATGGTTGCCATGCACTACCGCAGAGAAACGCACAAACACCGGAGTGGTTTCGCCAGCGGCAAACACTCGGGCTTTAGTCAGGTCGCTCAGGTCATTGGTGACGGTAAATGTACCGTGCGCGCCCGTACCACGAGCATGAACCACACGTTCCGGAATACGTTCGCGGTCAAAACGCTGAAGCTTCTGCAACAACTGCACATCTTGCAGTAACACCGGGCCACTGGCCCCTGCGGTTTGAGAGTTCTGGTTATCACCGACAGCAGCACCGTTATCACGGGTCAGGGTTGAGGCGTGAACCGAAACCGATAGCAGGCTGGCACTTAAAACACATAGCAGTCGGCGCTGCGAAAGCGCTCCGAAGCCTAAGGGAGTGGTCATGGGTGAGTCCTCTGATGATGGTTTGCGCAACTGCGCGCTGACCAAAGGCTAGAGGGCTGCGGGGTAAATCCTAAATAGAAAGGTCTCAAACAGTCCATTGAGAAAAAGGTCTGGCACTGGGGTAATCAATCGCGTATTGAGCGCGACTTGCAGGCCTGCTGAAACCTTAGGGTGTTAGAACGGGTCGATTATTGCGCCACAAGCAAGCAGCGGCGCAGGCATGATCTTCCATGCTGAATTACACTGCATCTACCAACTTCATCTGTAACAAGGAATTACCTATGAGCGTGATAAGTGAGTTCAAGGCCTTCGCGGTCAAAGGGAACGTGGTCGATATGGCCGTCGGTATCATCATCGGCGCGGCATTTGGCAAAATCGTTTCGTCCTTCGTGGGTGACGTGGTCATGCCACCGCTGGGGTTGTTGATTGGCGGCGTGGACTTCAGTGACCTGGCCATTACGCTTAAAGCTGCCGTTGGCGATGCGCCAGCGGTGGTCGTGGCATACGGTAAATTCATCCAGAGCGTGATCGACTTTATCATCGTAGCGTTTGCCATTTTTATGGGTGTAAAGGCAATCAACCGTCTGAAGCGTGAAGAGGCAGTCGCTCCAAGCGCCCCGCCTATTCCGTCCAAAGAAGAGGAACTGCTGGGCGAAATTCGCGACCTGCTTAAAGTTCAAAATAACCGACCTTAACTGTCCATAATAAACAACGGCGCCTATGGGCGCCGTTGTTTATTTAATGCTGCATGACATATAAAACGCGCACTACCAATAGTTCTCAACAGCAACTTGCCCAGGCCTGCGACTCAGGCTCAATTGCATGTCGCGGGCCTTCAACAACTTGCGCGTGTCATCAATCATTTGCGGGTTGCCACATAACATGACTCGCGAGTGCTCGCGGGTCAGTTCAACACCAACAGCCTGCTCAAGTTCCCCATTTTCGATCAGCGTAGTCATACGCCCGTTCAATGCACCGGGCACATGCTCACGGGTGACGATCGGAACATAGACAAGTTTGTGTGCATATTCGGCAAGGTAATCACGGGAACTTAAGCCGGCGATCAGGTCCTGATAAGCCAGCTCGCGAGCTTCGCGGGCACTGTAAACCAGCACGATGCGCTCGAATTTTTCCCACACTTCAAAATCCTGGAGGATGGACAGGAACGGTGCAATGCCCGTACCCGTTGCCAGCAACCAGAGGTCACGCCCGTCAACAAAACGGTCCAGGGTCAAAAAACCAAAGGCCTGACGCTCCACCAACAGGGTGTCGCCGACCTCAAGACGACTGAGCTCGCTGGTGAATTCCCCCCCTGGCACGACAATCGAAAAGAACTCCAAAAACTCGTCATGGGGTGAAGAGACCATGGAGTAGGCGCGCCAAACCGTGCTGCCATCAGCCTTGGTCACGCCAAGCCTGGCAAACTGGCCTGCAGTAAAGCGAAAGCCCGGGTCGCGCGTGGTACGCAATGTGAACAGTCCGGGGGTCAGCGGTCTGACATCGAGAAGCGTCTGCTGGGTAAATTTTTCTGCGCTGGCAGTCATGGGGCACTCCATTGGCGAATGCCTCTAGTGTCGCCCAAAGACGCCAAGAGAAACACCTATGGTTGGTGATGGCTTTAAGACAGCCTCCAAGCCCAAACCCTATGCCGCAGGCAAGATGAGTGTTAATTAACCCGCACACTCCTGGGATCCAATCTATTTAAAAACAGCACGACAGCTATATATACAAACCCAAAAAAGTATAAATAAACACGCTGTTTAAATGACCACCTGCATATATAAACACTCAACTCGTGCGTCTTACATTTATATTTTTTAATACACAGCAATATCTTAAACAACATCTAAAATAATCTTAATAGCACCTCACACGCTACTACCCACTGACTGTCGGGCCGCCGGAGCGCCTTATGACCGCACATCATTCAATCAGCAAAAACCAATACCTCTCTTGCATAAGTGAGGCCGACCTTTGCTCTGACACACTCAAACGAATTGAAGAGTACGGTTTTGATTACTTTTTCTTTCGCATGATTCCGCGGCATGGAAACATAACAACGAGTAGTAAGGTAATAACCAACTATCCAAATGATTATGTCGAACGGTATGAAAAAGGCCCCCTATTTCACAAAAACCCGCTCATGACTCACTGCCAGCTGTCGATCATGCCCATTATTTGGAGCTCCGATATTTTTCGTGATGCCCCCGACCAATGGAAAGCCACACAAGTCTGCGGGCTGGCATATGGCTGGACGCAATCGGTGCACGACCCCAATGGCGTAGTGAGTATGTTGAGCCTTGCCAGAAAAGACCCACCGGTGTCGCAAGACGAATTTTCAGGCAAGGCTGCCAATGTGCTTTGGCTGTGCAACCAGTTACACAGCGCCATGCTCGAACGCTGTCACCTGCGCCACAGACTGGCGATCAACATCATCCGTTTGTCCGAACGGGAAATAGAAGTCCTGAAGTGGACCGCCGAAGGCAAAATTGCTTCCGACATTGCCATGATTCTGAGCCTCAGCACCCGTACCGTGAACTTTCACATAAGCGGCGCAATGAAAAAACTGGGGGCCAGCAACAAGACTTCGGCCGTGGTCATGGCTGCCAGATTTGGCCTGCTTTAAACGCGCTCTGCTCTACAGCGGACAAACGCATCAGGCAATCTGCGGCAAAAAAAAGTAAAATCACGCCTACCTGTAAAACCCACGGACTCCTCTGCTTGCCATCCCTCTCTCAGGGGCTGGCCATGCAGCTGCCGATTCCTCAGAGTTTGTATAAATGCCTGTGCTAGAAAGCCCCTTCGCCCAACTTCGCCTGATCCGCCAACCCGAACAGCAAAACGAGCCTTTGCAGGCCTTTGATGCGGCGGATGAGTATTTGCTAAATCACCTGGCCGAGCAGGCGCTGCCCGCGAACAGCCGGGTGCTGGTGCTTAATGACAGTTTTGGTGCACTGGCAGTCAGTCTCGTCAGCACACTGCCTGTCACCAGCAGCAGCGACTCCTTTCTCGCCTTGCAGGCGCTGGAAAAGAATCTGGTGCTCAACGGGCATGCCTACGATGCGGTATCGATCATCCCCGCCAGCGAGCCTCTGGTCGGGCCTTTCGACTGCGTACTGGTGCGTGTCCCCAAAACTCTGGCGCTGCTTGAAGAGCAACTGATCCGCCTGCAAGGCCAATTGGCACCCGGTGCTAAAGTCATTGCAGCTGCGATGGTCAAACACTTACCACGCGCAGCAGGCGATCTGCTGGAGCGCTATATCGGGCCGGTGCAGGCCTCGCTGGCGGTCAAAAAAGCCCGCTTGCTGATTGCCACGCCGCAGGCCCTGGGGCCGTTCACATCGCCGTACCCAACGCGGTATCGACTGGAAAAACCGGCCATCGAACTGCTCAACCACGCCAACGTGTTTTGCCGCGAAGACCTCGATATCGGTACTCGAGCGTTCCTGCCTCACCTGCCCAACAATTTGGGCACTGCCCGGGTTGCCGACCTGGGCTGCGGCAATGGGGTGCTTGCCATTGCCAGCGCGTTGAATAACCCGCAGGCGCAGTACACGCTGGTCGATGAATCGTTCATGGCCGTGCAGTCTGCCCGCGAAAACTGGCAGGCCGCACTGGGTGATCGCGAGGTCATTGTGCGGGCAGATGACGGTTTGGCCAGTCAGGCCCCGGACTCACTGGACGTAGTGCTATGCAATCCGCCGTTTCATCAGCAACAAGTGGTGGGGGACTTTCTGGCCTGGCGCATGTTCCAGCAGGCGCGTGAGGCGCTGGTGGTGGGCGGCGCTTTGTACATCGTCGGCAATCGCCATCTGGGCTACCACAGCAAACTGGCCAAACTGTTTCGTGGCGTCGAGCAGGTTGCCGCCACGCCCAAGTTTGTGATCCTGAAGGCGCGCAAGTAAGCGCGCCCTTCCAGGCAATAAAAAACCCTCCGTAGAGGGTTTTTTATTGCCTGGCCATCAGTGGCTCTTCATCCCCGCAGCGGTCATGAATAGCCGAATCAACCAAGCGAATATTGCCAGGCTCCCCACACTGGCGGTCCAGATCACCAGCAACCAGCCAATGCGTTGCCACAAGGGCTTCTTTTCGCACTCTTGCACGTCGTTTAGATAATCCTTGCCAGCCATGTTCGGGCCTCCTCTAGGGAAAAGGCTGTGGCCCTCAGGCCACAGCGGCATTTACTGCTAGTGATAACCGTCTTCGTGAGTCACCTTGCCGCGGAACACGTAGTAGCTCCAGAAGGTGTAACCGAGAATAAACGGGATGATAAACAAGGTGCCCACCAGCATGAAGCCCTGGCTTTGGGGCGGTGCCGCAGCGTCCCAGATCGAGATCGAAGGCGGGATGATGTTCGGCCACAAGCTGATACCCAAGCCGCTGTAACCCAGGAAGATCAACACCAGGGTCAACAGAAACGGCATGTAGTGAGCCTTGCGCGCTATGGCCTTGAGCAGGCTATACATGGTCACCAACACCAGGATCGGCACCGGCAAGAACCAGAACAGGTTCGGCAGGGTGAACCAGCGTGCGGCGATGTCAGTGTGCGCCAGCGGAGTCCACAGGCTGACAATTCCCATCAGCACCAGTACAGCCAACGCCAATGGGCGACCCAGCTTGTGCATGCGCTCTTGCAAATGGCCTTCGGTTTTCATGATCAGCCAGGTGCAACCCAGCAACGCATACGCCACGATCAGTGCAATCCCGCAGAACACGGTGAACGGTGAAAGCCAGTCCAGGCCGCCCCCTGCGTACTCGCGGTTAACCACCGGAATGCCGTCAATAAAGGCACCCAGTGCCACCCCCTGGAAGAAGGTGGCCACGAGCGAGCCGCCAATAAAGGACTTGTCCCAAATATGGCGCTTCTCCGGCCGGGCCTTGAAGCGGAACTCAAAGGCCACGCCACGAAAGATCAAGCCCATGAGCATCAACATCAGTGGCAAGTACAGTGCCGACAACACGACCGAGTAGGCCAGCGGGAAGGCACCAAACAACGCCGCACCGCCCAGTACCAGCCAGGTTTCGTTACCGTCCCAGACAGGGGCGACCGTATTCATCATCACATCGCGGTCGCTGTCGCCCTTGATAAAGGGGAAGAGGATGCCGATCCCGAGATCGAAGCCATCCATGACCACATACATCATGATCCCGAAGATGATGATGATTGCCCAGATAAGTGGCAGATCAATACCCATGACTCAATTCCCCTTAGTCAGGCTGTCGCTGTGGCCTTCATCTGTACCCTCATGGGCCGCAGACAGAGGACGGGCAGGCGTGCGTTGCTGGCCTGGGCCACCGTGGGTTTCGTCATCGCCTTCGTGAGTGATCGGGCCCTTGCGCACCAGACGCATCATGTAACCGATACCTACACCGAACAGCGAGAAATACACCACGACAAACATGACCAACGTGATGCTCATTTGCATGACGCTGTGATTGGAGGACGCATCCGAAGTGCGCATCAGCCCATAAACTACCCACGGCTGACGGCCAATCTCGGTGGTGAACCAACCCGCAAGAATAGCGATCAGGCCCGATGGTCCCATCCACAGCACCGCACGCAAGAACCAACGGTTCTCGTACAACGTGCCGCGTTTGCGCAGCCACACGCTCCACAGGCCGATAAAGATCATCAGCATGCCCAGCGCAACCATGATGCGGAAGGTAAAGAACACAATGGTCGAGTTCGGACGATCCGCTGCCGGGTAGTCCTTCATCGCCGGGATTTGCTTGTCCAGACTATGGGTCAGGATCAGGCTGCCCAGGTACGGGACCTCGATCTTGTAGTCCGTGGTTTCGGTTTTCATGTTGGGAATGCCGAACAAAATCAGCGGCGACGGCTCACCGGGTTTGTTCTCCCAGTGACCTTCGATTGCTGCGATTTTCACCGGCTGATATTCCAGCGTGTTCAAGCCGTGGGCATCACCGATCAGAGCCTGCACAGGCGCAACCACCAGGGCCATCCACATCGCCATCGAGAACATGCGGCGAATGGCCGGCGTGTTACGACCGCGCAACAAATGCCAGGCCGCCGAAGCACCGACAAAAAATGCCGTGGCTACAAAGGCTGCCGTGGCCATGTGCGCCAGGCGGTAAGGGAACGACGGGTTGAAAATCACCGCCAGCCAATCCACCGGAATGACCCGACCATCAATGATTTCGAAGCCTTGCGGGGTTTGCATCCAGCTGTTGGAGGCCAGGATCCAGAAGGTCGAAACCAGCGTCCCGAGTGCCACCATCGCGGTCGAGAAGAAGTGCATCCCTCGGCCTACGCGGTTCCAGCCAAACAGCATGACGCCCAGAAAACCTGCTTCAAGGAAGAATGCGGTCAGTACTTCATAGGTCAACAGCGGCCCGGTAACAGCACCGGCAAAGTCCGAGAACCTCGACCAGTTCGTACCGAACTGATAGGCCATAACCAGGCCTGATACCACGCCCATCCCAAAGTTGACGGCGAAAATTTTCGACCAAAAGTGATACAGATCGCGGTAGGTATCGTCACGGGTTTTCAGCCACATACCTTCGAGCACCATCAAATAGCTGGCGAGACCGATGGTAATGGCGGGAAAAATGATGTGGAACGATATGGTAAACGCGAACTGAATTCGGGCGAGCTCGAGAGCATCCAATCCGAACATAAGTCTTCCTCTATCAGGTATCAGGTCGTTGAGGACCCAGGCATCCTGCCTGGATCCAACTACCCCGCAAGCCGTGGCCACCGCGAATCGTTGTTCGCTTTTAAAACCACAACGCAAAGGGATTTGGCCGGCTGGCCACTCAGACAAAACCCCACAGGCTTTGATCTGGATCAAGCATCGATGAAAGAGTAGTCCATTCCTGACACACGGCTAATGTGGTTTGTTGTCGCGTGACACGATGCCTCAGGCCTTGATATAGACCGTTGCAAGAACCGCAGGGAATCGTAAAAAACGCTTGTGCCATCCTGCGTGCAGTCCGGGAGGACTGTGATATTTCGAGTCATTATTTGTTACAAAACAATGATAGTCTCGACGCTCCCTGTCTTCGGCCACGATCTCTTTTAAATGACCAGCCAGCCCCTCCTGCTCCGCCATCACCGGCCATTTGTGGCCTTCTGGTTTGCCCGTATCTTCACCGCCAGTGCGTTTCAGATGCTCACCGTGGCCATTGGCTGGAACCTCTACCAGCTGACAGGCAATGTGATGGACCTGGGGTGGGTAGGTTTGATCGAGTTCGCCCCGCGCCTGCTGTTTATGCTGCACACCGGGCATGTGGCCGACCGCTATGATCGTCGCAAGGTCGCGGCCCTGTGCCAGTCGGTTCAGGCCATGATCGCCCTGACGCTGGCCATCAGCAGTGCAGGCGATCACATCACCCGGGAACTGATCTTTATCCTGGCGTTTTTGCTGGGTGCCGCCCGCTCCTTCGAAATGCCCGCCACCCAAGCGCTGCTGCCCTCCATCGTGCCGGTTGAACTCTTTCCACGCGCAGTGGCGGCGGCACAAGCGGCGCAACAGTCCGCCACCATTGTCGCGCCTGCGTTTGGCGGTTTGCTGTATGCATTTGGCAGTATCTGGGTCTATGGCCCGAGTGTTGCTTTGTATCTGATTGCCGCACTGCTGATGAGCAACCTTCCCGCCCGCCAGTTGCCACTGAACAAAGCCAAGGCCACGCTGGACTCCCTGCTCGCGGGCATTCGCTTCATTCGCAGCCGCCCTGACGTTTTAGGCGCTATCTCTCTGGACCTGTTTGCGGTCCTGCTGGGCGGAGCCACGGCGCTGCTGCCGGTGTTTGCCAAGGACATTTTGCTGACCGGCCCCTGGGGCCTGGGCATGTTGCGCTCGGCTCCGGCGGTCGGTGCCTTGTTGATGTCATTGTGGTTGGCCAGATTCGCAGTGGAGCGCAAGGTGGGGCGCGTCATGTTTACCGCTGTAGGGATCTTCGGTGTCGCAACCATCGCGTTCGGCCTGTCGACCTCGTTCTGGTTTTCAATGGCGGTGCTGGTGGTACTTGGCGCGGCAGACATGATCAGCATGGTGATCCGCGCCTCATTTGTGCAACTGGAGACCCCGGATGAAATGCGTGGCCGGGTGAGTGCGGTCAACGGCTTGTTTATCGGCGCGTCCAACCAGCTGGGGGAATTTGAATCCGGCGTCACCGCCCACTGGCTGGGCACAGTGCCCGCCGTGGTGTTGGGCGGGGTTGGCACGCTGGTCGTCACAGGGCTGTGGATAAAACTGTTCCCGGGCTTGGCCAACCGGGACCGAATGGTGGAAGAGCACAAAACCCTGTAGTCGCTGCCGCAGGCTGCGATAAGGGCCGAAGGACCTTCGCTCTTTAAAAAGAGCGGCCCCTGCGGGCCCGATCGCAGCCTGCGGCAGCGACTACAGGCGAGGATCTCACTTTATATATAGCCGCACACCCAGTCGGTTGTGCGGCGGCACCAGCGAAGTGTTGCTGAACTCGAACCAGCCGCCGTCCTTGCTACCCAGGTCAAAGGTATACAAGTGCCCCACCGTGGTGCCTGCACCGTTACAGGCCACCAGCCCCTGACCCTGGTTACAGACCGGAGCCCTAACTCCGTCAACTTCCTGACCATCCAGTGTCACATTTGGCTGGCCGCCGTAACCGCGCTCCAGTACATAGACCTTGATGTGGGGGCCATCATGGTCGCAGCGGGTCTGCTCGCGGCCATCGGACACATCCTCTACAGCGCAGGAAACAGACGCCACCTTGAGAATCTCTACCGTGCTCAGGGGCGTCGCGGGCACGGCGCTGATAGCGGCACTTATAAGGAAGCCAACACTGGCTGAAATTGAGGTGATGAAGTGCTTCATGGATCCCTCCTAAAACTGGCACGCAGTATGCCTGCCACATCAAGGTTATAAAACACGGCCCAGCAGGTTAACCAAAGCAGCCATATGTACGAGCTGCTGGTATGATGCGCGGCTTTTTCCGACAGACAGAAATTCTTCAGGCGGTCCGCGTCTGTGCTTTGCTGTTGAAAACGATTTAATCACGGCGCATTTGGCGCCACGGGGACTGGCATGCTGGAAAGGCTGTTTCAACTCAAAGCACACAACACCAATGTGCGTACCGAGATTCTTGCGGGTATCACCACCTTCCTGGCGATGGCCTACATCCTGTTCGTGAACCCGAGCATTCTCGGTGAGACGGGCATGGACAAAGGCGCCGTATTTGTTGCCACCTGTCTGGCGGCGGCTATCGGCTCGGCAACCATGGGCATTATTGCCAACTACCCGATTGCACTGGCACCGGGCATGGGCCTGAACGCCTTCTTCACCTACACCGTGGTGCTGCACATGGGCCACACCTGGCAGGTAGCGCTGGGTGCGGTATTTATCTCGGCGGTGCTGTTCTTCCTGTTGTCGATCTTCCGCATCCGCGAATGGATCATCAACAGTATTCCTCTGCCCCTGCGCTCGGCCATTGCCGCCGGTATCGGCCTGTTCCTGGCGCTGATCGCCCTGGGTAACGCCGGCATCGTGGTTGCCAACAAGGCAACGCTGGTCGGCATGGGCGATCTGACTCAGCCAAAAGTGGTTCTGGCCTCCCTGGGCTTTGCACTGATTGTTGCCCTGGAAGCGATGAAAGTACGGGGCGCGGTGCTGATCGGCATTCTGGCCGTGACCATTGCTTCCATTGCAATGGGCGTCACCGATTTCGGTGGCGTCGTGTCGATGCCACCTTCCCTGGCCCCGACCTTCCTGCAACTGGACATCAAGGGCGCCCTGGACATCGGTCTGATCAGCGTAATCTTCGCCTTCCTGTTCGTTGACCTGTTCGACAACTCCGGCACATTGATCGGCGTGGCCAAGCGCGCTGGCTTGATGGGCAAAGACGGACACATGCCAAAAATGGGTCGCGCCCTGATCGCTGACAGCACCGCGGCCATGGCCGGTTCGTTGCTGGGTACTTCGACCACCACCAGCTACATCGAGTCGGCAGCAGGCGTGAGCGCCGGTGGCCGTACCGGCCTGACCGCCATCGTGGTCGGCATCATGTTCCTGCTGGCGTTGTTCTTCTCGCCATTGGCCGCCAGCGTTCCAGCCTTCGCCACAGCACCTGCACTGATGTTTGTTGCGGTACTGATGATGAGCGGCCTAGCCGAAATTGAATGGGACGACGTCACCGTTGCCGCCCCGGTGGTGATCACCGCGTTGGCCATGCCGTTTACCTACTCCATCGCCAACGGCATCGCCTTCGGCTTTATTTCCTGGACTGTGATCAAGCTGCTGTCGGGCCGGGCCCGCGAGCTTAATGCGCCGCTGATCATTCTGTCGGTTCTGTTTGTCGTCAAGCTAGGTTGGTTTCCTGCATGAGTGCTTTGCCGTTTGATTCTGCTACCTACGCCGTTGAGCTTGAGGCCAAGACCCAGCGTCTGCGCGAGTTGCTGGCGCCTTTCGATGCGCCAGAACCCCAGGTGTTCGATTCGCCCCTGAAGCACTTTCGTCTGCGGGCCGAATTTCGCCTGTGGCGCGAAGGGGGCGAGCGTCACTACGCCATGTTCGCGCAAGATGACAAGCGCACACCGATCCTGATCGAAGAATTTCCGATTGCCAGCCTGCGCATCAACCAATTGATGCCACAACTCAAGTCGGCCTGGAAAGCCAGCGCCCCCCTGAGCCACAAGCTGTTCCAGGTGGAGTTCCAGACCACCCTGGCAGGCGATGCGATGGTCACTTTGTGCTATCACCGCCCGTTGGACGAGCACTGGCAAACCGCTGCCGAGCAGCTGGCCAAAGACCTCGATATCAGCGTGATCGGCCGCTCCAAGGGCAAACGTGTTGTGATCGGCCGCGATCATGTCGTCGAAGCGCTGGAAGTGGCGGGTCGCACCTTCACCTACCAACAGCCTGAAGGCGCGTTCACCCAGCCCAACGGCACGGTCAACCAGAAGATGCTCAATTGGGCATACGAGGCATTGGGCGAGCGTTCGGATGATTTGCTTGAGCTGTATTGCGGCAACGGCAATTTCACCCTGCCACTGGCCACTCGCGTGCGCAAAGTGCTGGCCACCGAAATCAGCAAGACCTCGGTGTATGCCGCGCTCAACAACTTGCGCGACAACGCTGTGGATAACGTCACGCTGGTACGTTTGTCAGCCGAAGAACTGACCGAAGCCCTGAATGAAGTGCGTCCGTTCCGTCGTTTGCAGGGCATCGACCTGAAAAGCTACGAGTTCGGCAGCGTTTTCGTTGACCCGCCGCGTGCGGGCATGGACCCGGACACCTGCGAACTGACACGCCGCTTCGACAACATCCTGTATATCTCGTGCAACCCCACCACATTGGCCGAGAACATCGCCCAACTGCACGATACTCACCGGATTGAGCGCTGCGCAGTATTTGACCAATTCCCGTGGACTCACCACATGGAATCGGGCGTGTTGCTGGTTCGCCGGTAAACACAGGTTCTGATACACCGTGTCGACCGAATCGCGGGCAACCCCGCTCCCACAGGATCAGCGCAATACCTGTGGGAGCGGGCTTGCCCGCGAAGGCCACGCCGCAATTTGGCCATGTTTAATGGGCCCGAAAATACCCCGCCACCTGCCGCAAATCCCCTTCATTCAATAACCCCGCGTAGTACTTGAGCTGCACCCGCGCCAGCAAATAGGCATAGCGCGCCTCAGCCAAATCCCGCTTGGCACTGAACAGCTGCTGTTCGGCATCCAGCACATCCAGATTGACCCGCTCGCCCCCACTCACGCTTTTCTGCGTCGCCTGCACCAGGGCACCGGCAGACTCAACGGCCATTTCATACGCACGCACCTTGGCCGCCGCGCTGCTGTTGAGGTTGTATTGCTTGCGCAGGTCCACCAGCGTCGTCGCTGTTTGCGCGTCCAGTTCGTACTGAGCCTGGGACAGTTGCCGCGCGGCCTGACGGGTGGATGCCGACACCGATCCTCCTGCAAACAACGGCACGGTGAGCTGAATGCCCACGCTGTTGGTGTCGTATTTCTGGTTATAGGTGCTCTCCGAATCGGAGCTGGTCTGACGGCTGCTGGCATACAAGCTGAGCTTAGGCAGATGCCCGGCCCGCTTGCGCTCCACCTCATACTCGGCCGAGGTCAACGCGTGATGCTGCGACGCCAGCTCCGGGTTATTGGCCAACGCCAGTTCGCGCCAGCTTTCGAAGCGCTGAGGTTCCAGTGGCAGAATCACAAAATGCGCCACCAGCGGGGCAAGCTGCTCGACCTGCAGCGGCTCACCAAGCATCGCCTCCAGCTCACGCAAGGCTGCGTCCTGATTATCTTGCGCCTCGATTTCTTCAGCCACCGCCATGCTCAGGCGCGCCTGGGTTTCCAGCACATCGGTGCGAGTACCCTCACCGCCTTCAAGAAGCCGTTGGTTGAGTTGCAGGCGCTCGGCAAAGGCGCGCTTTTGCGCCCGGCTCAATTCGATCCGCTCCTGCGCCAGCAGCGCCTGGCTGTAGGCACTGAGCACGCGCACCGCCAGATACTGGCTTTTGCTGCGAAAGCGCTCATCAGAAAACAGCGCCTGCGCTGCACCTTGTCGGAATCGTGCGTAGGCTTCGTAGTCCAGCAGCGGTTGCTGCAAGGTCAAGGTCGCCGCATAACTGCGGTAGTCGCGGTCGGTCCGAGTGCTGGCCTGGGTGACTTCGGACTCGTTGCGCGAATTGTTGTAGTTCCACGACAGGGTGGGCAGCAACGCCGAGCGACCCAAGGCGCGGTTCTCCTCCCCTGCCGCCCGCTCTTCAATGGCAGCATGGAAGGTCGGGTCGTTGCGAATCGCCAGATCGTAGGCTTCCAGCAACCCCATCGCCTGTACCGGCCCAGCACACGCCATCAGTAATCCACATAAGAACTGGCGCACCGTCATTCCTCCACCAACGCCATATGCGTGCGGTCGAGCAACGGCTTGAACAGGTAATTGAGCATCGAGCGCTCGCCCGTGCGCACAAATGCTTCAACCGGCATGCCCGGGCGAATCTGCAGCCCGGCCAGTTGGGCCATGCCCGCATCGCTGACCTGTGCGCGTAGCGTGTAATACGGCTCGTCCGTGCGCTCATCGACCTGGCGATCCGCCGACACCAGTGTCACTTCGCCTGCAACCCTTGGCGTGGTGCTTTGGCTGAAGGCCGAGAACATCAACTCTACCGGCAAGCCTGGGTGAACCTTGTCGGCCAGTTCAACCGGCACGCGCGCCTCAACCAGCAGGGGTTCTCCCTGGGGCACGATTTCCATCAGTGCCTGACCGGGTTTGATCACCCCGCCTTCGGTGAACACGTCCAGTCCGACCACAATCCCGGCCACCGGGGCACGCAACTGGCTGTTGGCCAACTCAAACTCGGCCGATGCCAGCCGGTTGCGCAGATCCTCGGTGCGCACTCGGGTGTCGGCCAGTTGGGTTCGGACTTCCTTTTGATACTCCTCGGCCAGTTGCCGAATTTTCAGACGCATCTCCAACACTTGTCGCTGCAATTGACCGATGCGACCGTAGTCTTCGCTGATGGAGCCCAGTACCTGGGCGTACACCCGCTCGCTGTCCAGCAGGCGATTGCGCGGGATAAACCCTTCCCGCGCCAGCTCACGCAAACCTTGCAGTTGTTCGGTGAGCGCCGTACGTTGCAGGACTTTACTGGCCTGGGAGTCCCGTACCCCACGCAACTGCGCCTCGGCGCCTGCGATGCTTTCGTGGATACCTTGCTGATCCAGCAGCAAGGCCTGACGTCGGCTGTCGAACAGTTGGCGTTGCAACGCCAGGTTGGACGCCACTTCAGGCGCCGCCGCCAGTGTCGTCAACTCTGTCGGAAAACTGACCTCCAGTGCGCCATCGCGCTCGGCATTAAGCCGCGCTTCACTGGCCAGTGAGCCGTAAAACTGACTGCGCAACGACTGGGCCTGACCCAACAGCGGGGTTTCCTTCAACCGGATCAAAACCTGACCGGCAACCACCTTGTCGCCATCACGCACGTCGATCCGCTCAACAATCCCGCCACTGGGGTGCTGCACCACTTTGCGATGGCCCGAAACCATCACCTTGCCCGACACCGCGACGCCCTTGTCCAGCGGCGCCAAAGCGGCCCAGCCGAGAAACCCGAGAAAGCCGCCGAGCATCAACAGCCAACCCAAACGCGAATAGCGTGTGTCATCCAGTTGCAGCACATTGCTGTCCCCAGGGACCTTGGCGTTCGAATACTTCATGCCTTGCCCGCCTCTGCCGTACCGAGCCGATAGCTCACATTCATAGCAGGCTTGGGCGCCGCAGATTTCGCTGCAGCGGGCGCACCAAGCACCTTGGCCGTGGGGCCAAAGGCTTGCAGCTGGCCTTCGCGCAGAATCAACAGGTAGTCGGTGAGGGTCAGCACATTGGGTTTATGGGTGATCAAAATCAGTGTTCGCTTGTGCTGTTTGAGCTGGGCAATGGCTTGTAACAAGGCCTGTTCCCCGGCTTCATCGAGGTTGGAGTTGGGTTCGTCGAGCACGATCACCGCTGGCAAGCCGTAAAGTGCACGGGCCAGGCCGATGCGTTGCTTCTGCCCGCCGGACAGCCCTGCGCCGCCTTCACCCAGGCGCGTTTCATACCCCTCGGGCAATTGCAGAATCAGCTGATGCACCCCGGCCAGTTGCGCAGCGGCCAACACCTTGTCGGCATCCACCTCGGCAAAGCGTGCGATGTTTTGCGCGATGGTCCCGGCAAACAGCTGGATGTCCTGGGGCAAATACCCCAGATGAGGCCCGAGCTGATGCTTGTCCCACTGCGACAACTCAGCCCCGTCCAGCCGCACCTTGCCCGCCAGCGGCTGCCACACCCCAATCAACAGCCGGGCAAGGGTCGACTTGCCGCAGCCAGAAGGCCCGATCACCCCCATCACTTGCCCGGCCGGCAGGGTGAAGCTCAGGTTGGCCAGGGTGGCGCGACGGGTGCCGGGAGCGCTGGCGCTCAATTGCTCCACCGACAACTCGCCCTGTGGCGCAGGCAATGCCATGCGCACCGGGCGCGGCGGATGGGCCTGCAACAAAGCGTCGAGACGTTGATAGGCCAACCGCGCCGAAGTCCATTGCTTCCACACACCAATCAACTGATCGATGGGACTCAATACGCGGCCCATCAGGATGGAGCCGGCGATCATCATCCCGGCAGTGATTTGTCCTTGTACCGCCAACAAGGCGCCGAGCCCCAGCACCAGCGACTGCAGGGCCAGGCGTACACCTTTTGACCAGGCACTGACCGTGGCGGTCTTTTCACTGGCCAGATTTTGCTGTGCCAAAAAAGCCGTGTGTTGTGCCAGCCAGCCCCCACGCAAGGTATCGAGCATCCCCATGGCCTCGATGGCCTCGGCATTGCGCAGATGGGCGCTGGCTTGCTGGGTGGCTTGCACCGACAACTCACTGGCGGCTTTAAGTGGGGCTTGCGAGACGCGTTGATTGACCCACGCCAGTATCATCAACAGCACCGCACCGCCCAGGGCCAGCAGCCCCAGCCACGGGCTGAACATAAAAATCACAAACAGGTACACCGGAAACCACGGCGCATCGAAGAATGCGAACAGGGCATTGCCAGTCGCAAATTGACGCAGGCTGGTGAGGTCATTCAGCGCCTGCCCGGCCGCCGGGTTGCCGGTGCGCAATTGCGCTTCGAACGCGGCGTCGTAGACGCGCTGATTCAAGCGCATATCCATCTGCGTGCCGAGGCGGATCACCACCTGGCTACGCACCCATTCCAACGCGCCCATCAGGCCAAAGAGGCCGAGGATCATCAGCGTCAGCATCAACAGGGTCATTTGATTGCCTGATGCCAGCACCCGGTCATACACCTGCAACATGTACAACGCCGGCGCCAGCATCAGTAAATTAATCACGGCCGAGAACAGGCCAATATTGAAAAAAGCGCGTTTGTAGGCCGTCAAGGCAGCCAGCATCTCGTTGGCTTTGGGCCGGGTCATGGAAGGATTCCGAGGAAGTGGGCCGAAAACCCTGTGGGAGCCTGGCTTGCCTGCGATGCAATCGCGGGCAAGCCCGGCTCCCACAGGATTGGAGTTCACTGAAGTGAGCGGGAGTTACGCCGCCAGAGCCCAGTCCTGAACCACTTCTTGCACGCCCACCAGGCTGATATCAGCCGCCAGCGGTGCATCGGCGTGAGCCAGGCCAGCTGCCGCCAGTTGGTCGAAGGTTGAATCGGTGCTCAGGCCGAACCCGCTCAGCAGGTTGTTGAGCACGCCTTCCAGACCCGATACGTCGCCTTTCATCAGGCCGTAGATCACGTCTTGAACAGCGTTGCCAGCACGGCCCGCATCGCTGGCGGCGGACAGGTCGAGGCCGTTGAAGGAGACGGTGTAGTCGCCCAGGCCAAACGCGCTGCCCGAACCACCAGTCAGCACTTCACCCAAACTCACGCTGTCCAGTTCACCCCACAGGTAATGGTTCATGTTGTCGCCAGCAGAGACTTTAGGGTCATACACATAATGCAGGCCATTGCTGGTATCGCTTCCTGCGATAAAGGCGTAGTCCGAATTATTGGCACCATGCGTCGCATACTGCTCACCATCTTGAGCACGGCCGCCACTATTGAAACCACCGGTATTGCTTAGACCGTGACCCGCAGTTTTAAAACCCTGGGCCCAATCGCTAAGCACGTCACCAATCGAATCAGAACCAACAAACGAACTATAGTTAATTGAAATAGTCATGACTTGAACTTCTTCCTTAGATAGTTTCAGTGAAGTGGCGCACAGCGATGCACGCCTTTGCTCACAACGAGCAATCTTTTATATAACGAAGCAAACAGGCCGTTATTTAGAATTTATATTCGAGCATGCCACTCAATGTCCGACCGCGCGCCATGCTCAAGTTATTGGCATCACCCATGGCCACAAAGTAGGCTTCGTCGGTAGCGTTCTCTAATGATAAGGTAATATTCAACGTGTCCGTCGGCCAGTAACTTGCATACAGGTCGTACACGCTGTATTTAGGCCAGTGTGCTTGCTCTATACCGGAGTAACTCCATTCATTCAGACCCGCGCCATTACCAGGGCTGTAGCGAAAGCGTATCCCCGTGTCCAGGCGCCGCTCAAGGAAACGAGCCCCCACTGTTAGAGACCCTCGATCTGCGGGCATATATGCCGCATTACCCATAGTAGATCCGCAATCGATTTTGTTGTTTCTGTCCGGGTCATCGAGCCATTCAGTGACTCTAGTATTAATGTAGCCAATCTTGCCATTAGGCCGGGTGTAGGGCGTCCTGATTATCTTAATAAGCTCGCCCCTTTTCTTGGCGCCGCCCATATAGTACCCACTTGAGCAAAATTCATTACTGCCAATCATGTGCGTGTAACTCAGGTTGGTATACAACCGTCCCATATCGTAATTCAACTGATATTCAACGCCGCGAAACCGGGTCTCCGCCTGGTTATTCACATACGCAGAGCGACCCGACCCGACGACATCCGCCGACCCTGGAAGAGAGACACCATAGTGTAAAAATGAGAAGTTCTTGATGTTATTATCAAAGTAAGCAACTTTTACTCCAAGCCGGTCATTATTAAAGAACAGGGATTCTTTAAAGATATTTAAACCGAACTCCCATTCCCGGTTTTCCTCAGCTTTCAGGTATGGATTGGGGTAAACCCGCTCCGGCGCATTCCCCCCATGGGGCCGCCCGGTCATAAACACCTCAGTCACCGCCGGCGGGCGCCAGCCTTGGCCCCATCGCCCATAGAACTGCAACCAGTCAACTCCGGGCTTTATCCCTATACCAAACGTCGGTGAAAACTTGCCTTCTTCACGATCTGAATCATAGAAATAAACATTTCTTACAGTAGTCCCCGAGGTCATCACCTCGCCACCATTCTCCCCTGGAGTGACCTGCGCTTGCCATAAACTCATGCCCGTTTTGCCTTCCAGGCGATAGCGGTCATAACGCAACCCGGCATCCAGCGCCAGCCAATAGCTGTACTGGTAATGCAGGTTATTGAACAGGCTGGCCATGGTGCGTTTGCCTTCCGGGTCTGCTCCCTCGACCCAGGGCAGATCATTCTCGTTCTCGGCCGGCACCAGATTGTTCTTGGATTTCAAGATGTCCTGATAGCTTTCCAGACCATAGTTCCAGCTCAGTTGCCCGTAGTTGTTGAAGTCAAACCGGGACGTGTTTTCTACCTGAAAACCCCATGTGCTGGTGCGAAACTCATCTTCGTAACCATCAAATGCATTACCACTATTAGCCGACGCTTTGTGGGGGGCATTACGCCGATCAAGCTGCGTATTGACGTAATAAAGTTTACTTTTGAAGTCGATCAGCTCGTTATCCGGGTTGTAGCTGTAATCCAGCGCCAGGTTGCCGGTATTGATATCGCTTTTACCGGTACGCACATAGTCATAACCATCCTGCGTCGCATTGAGGTTGGTCCATGCGTCAGCGCTATCGCTGTCGGTTTCCAGGTAAGTGAACTGCGCTCGTTGGTCGTTGGGCAGGTTCAGCCCGAACTTGACCATCTGCGAACGGGTCACGCTGCCGGTATCGCCTACTTCACTGGTCAGCCAGTCTGTCCAGGCTTCGCGATATTTGTTCTTGTTGCGAATATTTACGCCCAGGTTATCGGCGTTTTGCCGACCGGTACGGTAGTCACCAAAATGGCGCTCGCTATAAGCAACCAAAACATCGCCAAGATCATTGCCAAATGCGAAGACGCCACCACCATTGAAATAGGTGCCGTTACCCAATTTACCGATACCGCTGCCGGCCCGGATGCGCCCGCCGTACTCTTTGCCGTCTTCCAGGAACTCGCTGGCTTGCAGGGTGTTAAAGCTGGCAATACCCCCCAATACGCCCGCACCGCCCATGCCGGACTGGGCGCCTTTGTCGATTTCAACGCTGGAGACCATTTCCGGGTCGATCAACATCACGCCATTGCGTTGCTGGTGACCGTTGACGTTGAAATTCTGGCGCATGCCATCAACGTTCATGTTGACCCGGCCATAGTCCTGAATACCGCGGATGTTGACCGACAGGCCCTGGTCACGCTGATTGACGGCGGTGTACACGCCCGCGGTTTCTTCAAGCATGTCGGCTGCGTGACGCGGGGCACGCTTGTTGATTTGCTCGCGGGTGATGACAGCGACGGAGGATGGGGTCTGATACACCCAATCCCCACTACTGCCTTCGCTGGCCGTCACCGAAGTAGTGCCCAATGCCAGTGCGCCATTGTGTTCGCCGCTGACGCGGGTCAGGGTGACCTGGCGTTCGCCGGTAAAGCGGTACTCCACCGGATTGCCACCCAGCAAACGGGCCAGACCTTCCTGTACGCCGAAGTCGCCATTGAGCGCTAAGGATTTCAGGCCTTGCAGCATCTGGCTGTCGAACAGCACTTGCAGGCCAGCCTGTTCGGCAAAAATCAGCACGGCCTTGTCCAGCGGCTGGGCCGGAATATGGAAGGCGATAAATTCTTGTTGCACGGCGCTGCTGACTTTTTCAGCGGCCTGTACCGGCGCTTGCACCGCCAGCGACGCAAACAGTGCGACATGAACAGCAAAGGCTAACCGGCTTGCGGACTGCACCCCTTTGCGCTGACTACCCATCATTTTTATTTTCCCCAGGCTACGAGCTGCTTTGCGAATGAATCTCAATAGCAAGACGTAACATCGGGGTGAAGTCAGTAAAGGTTTTTGCGATTAATTTTCAAAAAGCGCTGGAGGGCCCTGTGGGAGCGGGCTTGCTCGCGATAGCCGCACTGCAATCTGCCTGACACACCGCGCCGCCTGCGTCGTCGGCAAGGCAGCTCCCACAGGATGGGTGGTGGCTCAATACACCAGGCTCACGCCCGCCAGTTCGACACGTTGCACATGCAGCTCCTGGGTGAGGGTGTGCAGTGCGCTGTCGAGCATTTCGAGGCGGAATACACCGCTGACCTGTCGACTGGCCAGGGCAGGATTGGCCAATACAATCTGGCCGGGGCGATAGCGGTTGAGCTGTTCGATCACGTGGGCAAGCGGTTGACGGTCAAAGACCAGTACACCACGGCGCCAACTGGTGGCCGCGTTGAGGTCGAAACCGGGCAGTTTTTGTACACCCTCCTGTGCGCTGTAGCGGGCGCTTTGGCCTTCTTCCAGGGTTTGCTGCGCCGCGCCCTGAACCGGTGGAGTCAACAGGCTGACCGCAACGCTGTGCTGCAACACCCCGACCCATGCCTGGTCGCTGCTTTCCCGACCAACCACAAATTGCGTGCCCAGCGCCCGGGTTCGCCCACCCGCACTCTGCACCACAAAAGGCCGGGTTTCGGCTTCGCCCATGGGCGACACGTCAAACACGGCCGACCCCGAAAGCAATCTGATCCGCCGCTCGCGGGTGTCGTAGTCGATGCTGATTGCACTGGATGCGTCCAGCTCGACCGAGCTGCCATCGGCGAGTTGAACGGTGCGGATTTCGCCTGCACCCGTGCGGTAGTCCGCCTGCATTTGAAGCAGCAGGGTCGGGCCGCTGATCCAGCCGACGGCCAGCACCAGCGACAGCACCGCCGCGCGCCCGGCCCAACGTATCGGGCGCCGGCGTCGAGTCATCGGAACAGGGCGTATAGCGGCCGCAGGCTGGCGATGCGTTACGGGCCTTGGCTCCAGCGCCAACGCTCCCAGCGCCGCCCAAGTCTGCTCGGCAAAACGCAACGCCGGGGCATGGCGCTCATCGGCTGCCAGCCACAGGTCCAGTTGCGCCCGGGCGTCTTCACTCAACGCACCCGCGTGCAGACGCACCGCCCACTCGGCGGCCGCTTCAGTAATGATCTGCTGTTCGGGGCCTTGGCTCATCAGGTGTGAATCTCTATTTCTCGTTATATATAAGCAGTGACGTCTCGCCGGCTAAAACTCAGTAAGCCATTCATCTACATATTTGAATGTTATTTCTCAGGCTCTTGTAGGCGCTGCATGACGTAGGCCAAGGCTTTTGACAGATGCTTTTGCACTGAGCTGTCAGAAATTTCAAGATGGCGCGCAACTTGAGCATGGGTCATGCCCTCGATGCGGTTGAGACGGAAGATTTCCTGAGTCCTTTCGGGCAACTCGGACAATGCCTGCTTTAGAGCCATGCGCTGTTGTTCAGCCATCGCCTGGGCCTCCAGCCCTGCCAGTTCATCTTCGATTTCGGCCAGTGCTTCGTGGGCAACCGAGTCGGTCTTGCGTCGGGTTTCCTGGCGAATGTGATCGACCAACAGGTTGCCCGCGATGCGATACAGATAGCCGGGGGTGTTGTCGATGTGCTCCTTGCGCCCACGCTCGGCCATGCGCAGAAAACTTTCCTGTACCAGGTCTGCGGCCAGCTGAGGGTCTCGCACCTTGCGCGCCAGATACCCGCGCAGGGTACCGGCATGCTTGAGGAACAAGCCTTTGAGATCCATATCCGACAAACCGACTCCCTGAGCATGAAGGAAAGGGGCGGCTATCTTACTTTTTGTCGAGAATGATTTTCAATTGGTATTGGATTTCATTTCCAGAAATGTGGCGCCCGGTCATGCCTGTAAATAACGCAACACCGCGTCACACATCATGTCGCGCTGACGCTGCTTGACCTGCAGATCGGAAAAGTCGACCTGGAAAATCTCACCCAGTGTGTACCGGTTCGACACTCGATAAAAACAGAATGAACTGACCAGTAAATGGACATCCAGCGGGTTTAGCCCCGCACGGAATACCTTTTGTTCAACGCCGCGCCGCAGGATGTTTTCCAGCGCATGCACAATCGTGTCGTTCATGGCTTTGATGCCTTCCGAACGCTTGATGTACTCACCCTTGTGAATATTTTCGATGCTGACAATGCGCACAAAGTCCGCGTTCATATCGTGGTGATCGAACGTGAACTCCACCAGCCGCCGAATGGCCTCGACCGGCTCAAGCTGATCCAGGTTCAAACGACCTTCGATGCTGCGGATTTCGCCGTACAGCTTCTCCAGCACCTCAACGTAGAGCTGCTCCTTGCTGGTGAAGTAGTAATAGATCATCCGTTTGGAGGTCTTGGTGCGCTCTGCAATAGCGTCCACCCGTGCTCCCGACAACCCTTGCTCCACGAACTCGACAATCGCTTCTTGCAGGATATTTTCCCGCGTCTTTTCGGGGTTGTTCTTACGGCTTTTACGCGGTTCGACGACCGGTGCCGTGGCGCCGGTGTCGAGCTCTGGAATGTCGGTCATGTAAGGTTCACGGCCATGTTGGAATGCCCGCGATTATGGGGCGCCCTGCTCTATGAAGGAAGTCGCCCTACAGCTTTGCCTGACGCACCGCGCCACTGCGCGACTTGGCCATGGCAGCCAACCGTACGGCTACGTTTGCAGCGCCATAGCCGGCATAGCCATTTTTGCGCTGTAAAAGCTCGAAGAAAAAACGCCCTTCAAACGCTTCGGTATACACGTGAAACAGCTCGCCGCCCTGCGCATCCCGGTCGTACAGCACGTTGAAATAGGCCAGCTCGCTCAAGAACTCATCATCAAAATCAAACCGCGCCGCCAGGTCGTCGTAGTAGTTGAGCGGGATATCCAGCAGCGGCACGCCCGCAGCCTTGGCACGGCTGACTTCAGCAAACAGATCGTCACACTCGAAAGCAATGTGATGTACACCTGAACCCCGATAACTCGACAAGGCGTGTGAGATGGCAGTGTTTCTATTTTCGGAAATATTCAACGGCAAACGAATCGAGCTGCATCGGCTACGCAACGCTCGGCTTTTTACCAAGCCATAAGGGTCTGGCAGCACCACTTCATCATCCGCCTCGAAATCCAGCAGGCTTTTATAGAACAGTACCCAGCTGTCGAGGCTATCAGCTGGCAATGCCATGGCCATATGGTCAATGCGCTTGAGCCCGCCCTGGGCTGACGGGGTGGGCGTGAGGGTGAAGTCCGACTCATACAGCGGCTTGCCCGCAGCGTCTTGGTCCACCAGATAAATCAGGCTGCCATCCGGTGCGCGCACCGCCGCCAGCTCCAGCTCATTGGGGCCGACCAGCCCGCGATAGGGCTGGCCTTTATAGGCCACGGCACGGGCCAGAGCGCTGGTGCTGTCCTGCACACGCAGTGCAGTGGCGCACAACGATGGGCCGTGGGCCTCAAAAAAGTTATGGGCGAACGAATAGGGTTCAGCGTTGAGGATCAGGTTGATGTCGCCCTGGCGCAGCAAGCTCACGTTTTTTGAACGGTGCTGCCCGGCCTTGCTGAACCCCAGGCGTTCGAGCCAGTGAGTGAGTTGCGCGCCCTGACTTTCATCCACGGCAAATTCCAGGAACTCGATGCCGTCGTACTGACTGGCTTGAGGCGGTGCAAACAAGGGTTCAAGCGTCGCGGCCGGGGCCGCTTGCTGCACAAGCCGTTCGCGGGTCTTTTCCTCGAGGTACAACAACGAACGCAAGCCATCGGCCGCATTGGCCCGCGGCGGCGCAGCCCGAAAACCGTCATTGAATATTTCCAGCGACAGAGGCCCTGTGTAGCCACTTTGTATGATCGGCGCCAAAAAGCCCGGCAGATCGAACTCGCCCTGCCCTGGGAAACATCGGAAATGACGGCTCCATTCCAGAACATCCATTGCCAGAATCGGTGCATCAGCCATTTGTACAAAGAAGATCTTATCGCCGGGAATCTGCGCAATGGCGCTTGGATCACCCTTGAGCGACAGGGTGTGGAAGCTGTCGAGCAACACGCCAAGATTGGGGTGGTCGATCTGGCGCACCAAGTCCCAGACCTGTTGCCAGGTATTAACGTGACGCCCCCACGCCAGCGCCTCGTAACCAATGCGCACGTTGCGCGCACCCGCACGTTCGGCAAGCAGGCTCAAATCATCCAGCAAAATTTGCCGGTCACCCACCGAGTCTGGCGCGGCATTACTGCACACCAGCACCAGGTCGGTGCCCAGCTCCTGCATCAAGTCAAACTTGCGCTCGGCGCGATCAAGGTTGCGGGCGAGGCGATCGCGGCGGCAACCTTCAAAATCACGAAACGGCTGAAACAGGCTAATGGCCAACCCCAGGTCTGCACACATCTGGCGCACTTCACGAGGGCTGCCGTCGTAATAGAGCAGGTCGTTTTCAAAGATCTCGACCCCGTCAAAACCCGCCGCCGCAATGGCGTCCAGCTTCTCTGGCAGGGTGCCGCTCAAGGAAACAGTGGCGATCGAACGCTTCATTTAAAACTCCCAGGATTGGTGCAGACTGCAGGCGACGGCATTTGTTGATGGCTTGATTATTAAGGGCGCCCTATTATTGAGCAACCAATCTGTACCAACCGGTTAGTTTTGCGTGCGATTATCGAACATTATGGCCTATCTTGAATTGACGATTTTTTGTCCACTCGCCACCATCGAACCCGTACTTCTTGCATCAACTGTTGTGCAACACCACATAAAAATTCCAAGAAACGGGTAAACATCCATGGTCCCTTCTCCGACTGCACGCACTACCTCTGCTCACGCTCCAAACGCAGGAATCGGTGACAAGATTCGCGGCACCCTGGCGACTGGCAGAACCCGTTGGGGCATGCTCGCACTGGTGTTTTTCGCCACCACACTGAATTTTATCGACCGCGCAGCCCTGGGCGTCATGCAACCGATCCTGGCCAAAGAGATGAGTTGGACGGCGATGGACTACGCCAACATCAACTTCTGGTTTCAAGTGGGCTACGCCATTGGCTTCGTCCTGCAAGGCCGCTTGATTGACCGGGTTGGGGTCAAGCGCGTGTTCTTCTGCGCCGTCTTGCTCTGGAGCCTGGCAACCGGTGCCCATGGCCTCGCCACTTCGGCGGCAGGTTTCATGATTTGCCGCTTCATTCTCGGCCTGACCGAAGCCGCCAACTACCCGGCCTGCGTAAAAACCACGCGCCTGTGGTTCCCGGCCAGCGAGCGGGCTGTGGCCAGCGGAATTTTTAACGCCGGTACCAACGTCGGCGCCATGTTCACTCCGATGTTGCTGCCATTGGTGCTGCATGTGTGGGGCTGGCAAGCCGCCTTTTTGTGCATGGCGGCATTGGGGGGGATTTGGCTGATTTTCTGGGGTTTGAAGTACTACAACCCGGAAGATCATCCAACCGTTAGCAAAGAAGAACTGGCTTATATCCAGCAAGAAAAAGAGCCTGAGCAAACCACCGTTTCGTTCGGCACCATCCTCAAGATGCGCGGAACGTGGGCCTTCGCGTTGTCCTACGCCATGACGGCACCGGTGTTCTGGTTCTACTTGTATTGGTTACCGCCGTTCCTGAACCAGCAATACAACCTGGGCATCAGCGTGACCCAGATGGGTATACCGCTGATCATCATCTATATCACTGCCGATTTCGGCAGCGTCGGCGGCGGGATTCTGTCTTCGATGATGATCAAGCGCGGCATGGCGGCAGTGAAGGCGCGACTGGTGTCGATGCTGTTGTGCGCAATCAGCATCATCGGTGTGGTAATGGCTGCGGGCTCCAGCCAACTGTGGGTCGCGGTGGGAGCCATCGCCCTAGCACTGGGTGCGCATCAGGCCTGGACCGCCAACGTGTGGAGCATGGTGATGGACTACACGCCCAAACACATGATGGGTACTGTGTTCGGTTTTGGTGGCATGTGCGCAGCCATTGGCGGGATGTTCATGACCCAGTTTGTGGGCTATGTGCTGACCGTCACGAACAATAATTACACCTTGCTGTTCACCATGATTCCAGCGATGTACTTCATTGCGTTAGTGTGGATGTACTTCATGGCGCCGCGAAAAATCCCACAGGTTTAGCGCATAGAACAACGAGGTATTCGATGACATTACCCACACCCCTTTCAGGGGTGAACCACCCTTTGAAGGGCATCCTGCTGATAGTGACGGCCACTGCGCTGTTCTCCAGTCACGATGCACTGTCCAAGTACCTCAGTGGTATTTACCCGGTGGTGATGGTGGTGTGGGCACGTTATCTGGTGCACACCGTGCTGATGGCAGGGATCTTTCTGCCGCAATCAGGGCTGCGTGTATTGCGAAGCAAGCGGCCCTTGCTTCAGGTTTTGCGGGCTATTTGCCTACTGGGCTCGGGCCTTTTTTTCACCTATGGGTTGCTGTTTATCCCACTGGCGGAAAATACGGCGGTCAACTTTCTGGCACCGCTGCTGGTCGCCGCATTGTCCGGGCCCTTACTGGGCGAAACGGTGACTCGCGGGCAATGGATGGCCGTGGTGTGTGGGTTTATCGGTGTGGTGATCATCATTCACCCGGGGGGCGAACTGTTCACGCCGGCGGTGTTGTTGCCGATGGCAGCAGCGTTGTGTTTTAGCTGCTATCAAATCCTCACGCGCAAACTCAGCGCGTACGACAGCCCCACTACCAGCAACTTTTTTGCCGGGCTCTTCAATGTGCTGGTGATGAGTGCGCTGGTGCCGTTTTTCTGGCAAACACCGACACTGACCCACGGCCTGCAAATGCTGGCATTGGGCTCGCTGGGGATGACAGCGCATTTGCTGCTGACCCAATCGTTTCGTGTGGCAGCACCGGCCTTGCTGGCACCGTTCAGCTACTGCCAGATTGTGTTTTCAGGGGTGTTGGGGTGGTTGCTTTTTGACCACACGCCTGACCTGACCAGCCGCATCGGCATTGCGATTATCTGCATCAGCGGGCTGGCGGCGGCGTGGCAGCAGCGGCGCGGCCGCACATAAGTCACGTAGCAGCTGCCGAGGAACGAAGGCTGCGTTCGAGGACGAAGTCGTCGTAAAACCTGAGCACGCGATTTTTCAGAAGTACCGCGAGCTCAGGTTTTTACGATCGCTGCGCAATCGAACGCAGCCGTCGTTCCTCGGCAGCTGCTACGGGTTTTGCGTTAACACCACGCATTTTTAAAAGTCGAAGAACACCGTCTCCCCTTCGCCCTGGATTCGGATATCAAACTTGTAGGCCGTTTTGCCATTCACTTCGCAGCGCTGGGCGATCAAGGTTTCGCGGCGTTGTGGTTGCTCAATCAGGTTGAGCACCGGGCACTTGGCGTTCGCCTCTGGCTCGTCGCTGAAATACAGGCGCGTTTGCAAGTGGATATTGATGCCACGGGCAAAGAGCGACACGTTGATGTGCGGCGCCATTGGCACACCGCCAGCGTTATTGACCACACCCGGTTTGATGGTGCTAAGCGTCCATTCACCCGCATCGAAGGTGGTCGCGGTACGGCCGAAACTGTTGAAGGCTTTTTCTGAATCAAAATCCTCGTCGTAGACCCCTTCATGGTTGGCTTGCCACAGCTCCAGGAAGGAGTCGCGCACCAAGTGGCCATTGCCGTCGTAGACGTTGCCAAACAGCACAATAGGTTCGCCCGCAGCGTCAGGCTTGGCCATCTCGCTCCAGATTTCTTCAGGTCGCGACGGGTTGCCGGCCGCCGCCAGGGCCAAGCCTATATGCACGTAGGGGCCAGCGGTTTGCGATGGGGTTTCCGGAAGCAGTTCGATAGGCATGACGGGGTTCCTCAGCAGTTTTCGAAGTGAGTCTTGCGCTGACCGCGCAGCACGATGTCAAAACGATACGCAAGACAATCCATCGGATTGGCCGCGCCCATGTCCAGTCGTGCTATCAGGCTTTGCACGGCATCCGGGTTGGTAATCGATTTGACGATCGGGCACATCGGGATCATCGGATCACCTTCAAAATACAGCTGGGTAATCAGCCGCGTGGCAATCGAGGGGCCGCTGATAGAAACGTGAATATGCGCCGGGCGCCAGTCGTTTGGCCCGTTACGCCAAGGGTAGGGGCCTGGTTTAACTGTGCGGAAACTGTAATAGCCTTCGCTGTCCGTCAGGGTGCGGCCCACGCCGCCAAAATTGGGGTCCAGCGGCGCCAGGTAGCGGTCGTTCTTGTGGCGATAGCGGCCGCCTGCGTTGGCTTGCCAGATTTCAACCAGGGTGTGAGGAATCGGCTTGCCGTACTGATCGCGCACCCGACCCGCGAGGATGATCCGCTCACCGATAGGCAAACCACCGTTGTTGAAATTGAGCAGCAGGTCGTTGTCGAACTTACCGAATTTCAGGTGGGAAAAGTCAGGACCACTGGTTTCACTGACCGATTGTGGGATGCTCACCAGCGCCTGACGCGGGGAGCGGGCAATGGACGTTTTGTAATCGGGGGTCAAGGCTTTGGGGTGCCAGTTGCGGTCACGGATGATAAAGCGCCGGCTGTCTGCATCAGACATGTCGATCTCCTGTTGTTTTTATAAAGGCTGGGCACCAGTTTCAAACAACAGGCGAATCAGGACTACTGAAAAGGCCAGCTCCATCCATAACCAAATGGTTATGGATAAATACCATCACCGTAAGCCTGACCTAATTCGCGCAAGACTTCGACACACCCCTGTGCCGCCACCGACATCGGTACGTGGGCATTGCTGCAAATACCGATCGAGCCGCCAGGTTCGCGCTGGCCCAGATCGATTTCTTGCAATTGGCCACTGGCCAGATCCAGGCGCACGGCATCCAGAGGCGCAATCCAGAGCGCATCGTTGCGCAAAACATAACGCCGGCTCAGGGTAATCGACAGGGTTTCCAGACGCTGACGGGACTGGTTGATACCGCACTGTACGAACAGGCTGTCGGCAAAGGCGCGAATGGTGGTGTTGGCCAGCGGCAACACCAGCGGGTAATTTTCGAGCAGGCTACGATCCAGCGGACCTTGTGTCAGGGGATGGCCTGCGCGGGCCACCAGGGTCATGGACTCGCTGTAAAGATGCTCAAAATTCATACCCTGAATTTCCGGGCTGTCGGTCATGCGCCCTACGACCAGATCGACATCCCCTACTCGTAACTGGGATAACAGGTAGGCGCTAGGCCCGGTCACGACGCTCACTACCAGTGATGAATGCCGTGCGTGCAGGCGCTGCACCAGTTCGGGTATCAGCAGGCTTTCAACCGTCGACAACACCCCAAGCCGCACCGTGCCGCCCACGTATTCACCACCGCGCAAGGCATTGACGCCTTCACGCAAAGCCTGCACCGAAGGGGTTGCATACCGCAGGAACGCCACCCCGGCTTCGGTCAGAGTAACCCCGCTTTTACTGCGAACAAACAGGCTGACCGTCAGCAATTCCTCCAGCTCCTTGAGGGTTTTGGACATGGCTGGCTGACTCACCGCCAGCACATCCGCCGCCCGCGCCAAACTGCCTTGGCGTGCCATTTCCATAAAGCACACAAGGTGGCGGTACTTGATGCGGGTATCAATGTTCACAGGGCTAACAACTCCGGGGCGGGGATCGGCAAGCCGTATTCAACCACTTCAGCCCAAGGCCCGGAACTGAATTAAGGCGTTCAGGTCTTTTTAACGGGATACAACGCTCTCCATAACCGTCTGACAGCCGGTCTGGCGCAGCCCCGACTCAGCAGCAACACTTGTAACTACGATTCATCAGAGGATTGTCCCCATGCTTTGGAAAAAAGGCCGACGTAGCGATAACGTCGAAGACGTACGCGATCAAGGCACCAGTGGTGGTGGCAGGATGCGGATTGGCGGCGGCAAGGGGCTGAGCCTGATGGCCGTGGTGTTGATTGTCGGCTTCGGCTTGTTAACCGGGCAGGACCCGCTGCAGATGCTCGACCAGTTAAGCGGCGAGTTCACCGGGCAGTCCTCGCCCCAAGTCACTCAGCAGGCAGGGCGTGCACCTGCGGCCAATGATGAACAGGCCGATTTTGTCCGCGCAGTGCTGGGCGATACGGAAGACACATGGCGTCAGATTTTTCAGCAAGCCGGACGCACGTACAAAGACCCGACCCTGGTGCTGTTTCGCGGCCAGGTCAATTCGGCCTGCGGCTTTGCAACCGCGGCCAGCGGGCCGTTTTATTGCCCGGCAGACCAGAAAGTCTATCTGGACATGAGTTTCTTCCAGGAAATGGCCCAGCGCTTCAAGGCCGCTGGCGACTTTGCCCAGGCTTATGTGATCGCTCACGAGGTGGGCCATCACGTGCAGACCCTGCTGGGCGTCTCGTCCAAAATGCAGATGGCTCGCCAGCAGGGCAAACGCATGGAGGGTGATGGCGGCTTATTGGTGCGTCAGGAGCTGCAAGCGGACTGTCTGGCAGGGGTTTGGGCCAACCATGCGCAAAAACGCTTGGACTGGCTGGAGCCAGGGGACATTGATGAGGCCCTGAATGCCGCAAACGCCATTGGCGATGATCGTTTGCAGCAACAAAGCCAAGGCCGCGTGGTGCCCGACTCCTTTACCCACGGCACGTCGGCGCAACGGGTAAAGTGGTTCAAGACCGGTTTTGCGCAAGGCAATATCAATCAGTGCGATACCTTCTCGGCAGCACGGCTTTAGCGAGCAACCCTGTGGGAGCCGGGCTTGCCCGCGATGGCATCAGCGGCATGCATCAGACAAACCCCGCCGCCTGCATCGCGGGCAAGCCCGCTCCCACAGAGTCCTGTCAGTCGAGCAACTGGCGCAGCTCGAAACAGTCTTTGGCGTGCCAATCGGTGAGTTCTGGCCACGGGTTTTCGGGCACGTTGACCAGTACGGTTTTGCTGCCGGCAGCGCGGCCACAGGCCAGGTCAAAGTGATAATCCCCCACCATCACCATCTTCGCCGCAGGCACGCCCCACGCCCGCGCCAGTTGCAGCAGGCCATCGGGGTCCGGCTTGTGCGCGGCGTTGTCACGGCCCAGTACATCCTGTGGCGCAAAGCACTGGTCCAGGCCGATGGCCTTGAGTGTGATATGCGCCAGCTCCTGAGCGTTGCGGGTCAATACGCCCAGACGACAACCCTGAGCGGCCAGATCGCGCACCAGCTCGACCGCGCCCGGCGCAGGGGTTGAGGCCAGCGCCAATTCGCGCTCGTGCTCCAGCAGCCAGGCGTGCTTGGCCGCCGCAATCTCGGCGGGCAAACCGTTGAGATGGGTCAGGATGTCTTCACCCTCCGGGATCTCCAACTCGCGGCGTATCACGGCAAAGTCATGCACCGCGACAGTCAGGGTGCCATCCATATCGAAAACCCAGTGTTTAACGTCCTTGAGTGTCATGCCCAGTCCTTGCGATGGCGGATCAAACCTTCCTGCGTGACCGACGCGACCAACTGGCCTGCGCGGTTGTAGACGCTGCCGCGAGAGAAGCCGCGGGAATTGCCTGCCCATGGGCTGTCCATGGCATAAAGCAACCAGTCATCGGCACGCAGGTCAGCGTGAAACCATAACGCGTGATCGAGGCTGGCGACCTGCATATCCTTTTGCCACACCCCTTTGCCGTGGGGCAGCAAGGAGGTGGTCAGCAAGCCAAAGTCAGAGGCGTAAGCCAACAGGTATTTGTGCAGCGCAGGCGTGTCGGGCAATGTGCCGTCGGCACGAAACCACACGTACTTGATCGGGTCGCTGATCTTGGGGTTAAACGGGTCTTCACCCACCACCGGACGAAACTCGATGGGCTTGGCACACAGCAGCTTTTCACGCATCGACTCTGGAATCAGGTCCGCGCGCTGGCGAATCATGTCGAGCTCCGAGGGCAGGTTCTCAGGTCCTACAACATCAGGCATAGGGATCTGATGTTCAAAACCACCCTCGTCGTATTGAAACGAAGCGCTGCTGGTAAAGATCGGTTGGCCCTTTTGAATGGCGGTCACCCGGCGCGTACTGAAGCTGCCGCCGTCACGCACCCGGTCAACCTGATACACCACGGGCAAGCTTGCGTCGCCAGGGCGCAAAAAGTAGCCATGCATCGAGTGCACGTGGCGGGCGTCTTCGACCGTCTGACTCATGGCAGACAGGGATTGACCGAGTACCTGACCACCGAACAACTGGCGAAAGCCCAAGTCCTGACTGCTGCCGCGAAAGAGGTTCTCCTCGATCGGTTCCAGGGTCAGCAAATTGACCAGATCATCCAACACTTGGCTCATTCAGATTCTCCTCACACAAAGCAATACCGTCGTAATCTTCGTTACGCAGGTCAAAAATTCCGGCTTTCGCCGCTCTACTAATCCTGCTTAACCGTGCAGGGTTTCCAACCACTGTGCCCGCGTAATGCGGTACAGCACGTGGGGCCTTAGCGAATGGCCTTCAAGCAGCCGGGGGTGCTCAAAGTCACTGCCAGGGTCGTGTTGCATGCCGATGGCCTGCATCACTTTTTGAGATGGCAGGTTGACCTGGCTGGTAAACGACACCACTTGATCCAGCGCCAACCGATCGAAGGCACAGCGCAATGCCGCCCATGCCGCTTCACTGGCGTATCCCAGGCCCCAATGCTCGGGCGCCAGTCGCCAGCCAATTTCGACAGCCGGGGTAAACGAGGCGTCAAACGTGACATTCATCAGCCCGGTAAAACCGATGAAGGCACCTGTGTCCTTGCGCTCCAGCGCCCACAGCCCGTAGCCGTATTCGGCAAAGTGGCCGCGAATGCGACCAATCAGCGCTGCGCTTTCGAGGCGGCTCAAGGGGTTCGGAAAATAACGCATCACCTGGTGATCAGCGCACATGGCAGCGAACTCGGGCAAGTCTGTGTCACGCCAGGGGCGCAAGTGCAAACGGGCACTTTCGAGCTCTTTGATCTGCTCCATCCGTTCTCTCCGATTTGTTACCGGGCTTTACATATGTCCGCAGTGTACAGCGCTGTTAATATCCAGCGCTCGTTACGACGCGAAAATCCCTATGCCTGTGCCGCTGATTTACCACGATGACTACAGCCCGCAGTTCCCGGCGGATCATCGATTCCCCATGGACAAGTTCCGCCTGTTGCGCGATCACCTGGTCGAGTCCGGGTTGACCCAGGATGCGGCCCTGCTGCGGCCCGAGCTGTGCCCTGTGGATATCCTTGCGCTGGCCCATGACCGTGCCTATATCGAGCGCTACATGGCGGGCGAACTGGCCCGCGAAGATCAGCGCCGCCTGGGTTTGCCCTGGAGCGAGGCGTTGGCGCGACGCACCATTCGTGCGGTGGGCGGCTCGCTGCTGGCCGCCGAGCAGGCGCTGGAACACGGGCTGGCCTGCCATCTGGCGGGAGGGACCCATCACGCGCACTACGATCACCCGGCAGGCTTTTGCATCTTCAATGATCTGGCCATTATCAGCCGCTATATGCTGGAAAGCGGCCGGGTCAACCGGGTGCTGATTTTTGACTGTGACGTGCATCAGGGCGATGGCACTGCGCGGATCCTTGAACATACCCCGGACGCCATTACCGTCTCCTTGCACTGCGAAAAGAATTTTCCGGCGCGCAAGGCTCAAAGTGACTGGGACATCGGCCTGCCGATGGGGATGGGTGATACCGAGTACTTGCAAGTGGTCGACGAGGCGCTTAATTACCTGCTGCCCTTGTATCAACCGGACCTGGTGCTCTACGACGCTGGCGTGGACGTGCATAAAGACGATGCCCTGGGCTATTTGAAACTCACCGATGAAGGGGTTGCCGCCCGCGACGAGAGCGTTATGCGCCACTGCCTGGGCCGCGATATTCCGGTGGTCGGCGTGATCGGCGGCGGTTACAGCAAAGACCGCAAGGCACTGGCGCGTCGGCACGGGATCTTGCATCACACTGCGCAAAAGGTCTGGCTGTCATCGGGGTGTCACTAAGCTGTGATTTTTTACCCACAATGCCTGTGGAACTGCCTGTGGATAACCTGAGTGGAACCCCCTACAGGCCACGGGGTTCATAGCTCTCAGGGTGCTGTATGTTTTTCGTACAGTTATCAGCACCCCTGTAGCAGTTGCCGAGGAACGAAGGCTGCGTTCGAGCGCGAAGCGGTCGTAAAACCTGAGCATGCTTTGTATCTGACATTACGCGAGCCATGATTTTACGACTGCTGCGCAGCCGGACGCAGCCTTCGGCAGCTGCTACGGGTGATCTACCCACCCCTAAGGTAGAATGCCCGGCCTATTTCGCCGATTTGCAGCCCTGCCATGACTGATTCCATTGCCTCCCCTCTCCATCACGTCGCCATTATTGGCGGGGGTCCGGCCGGTTTGATGGCTGCCGAAGTGTTGAGCCAGGCAGGCGTGCGAGTCGATCTGTACGACGGCATGCCGTCGGTGGGCCGCAAGTTTTTGCTGGCCGGGGTCGGCGGCATGAACATCACCCATTCCGAAGCCTACCCGGCGTTCCTGTCCCGCTACGCCGAGCGTGCGCCGCACATCGCCCCGCTGCTGCGGGCCTTCGATGCCGATGCCTTGTGCCAGTGGATTCATGAACTGGGTATCGAAACCTTTGTCGGCAGCTCAGGCCGGGTGTTCCCCACCGATATGAAAGCCGCGCCACTGCTGCGCGCCTGGCTCAAGCGTCTGCGCGAGTCTGGCGTAATTATCCACACCCGCCATCGCTGGCTGGGCTGGCAAGCCGATGGCCAATTACGCATCGACAGCCCCGAAGGCGAAAAGCGCTTAGAGCCTGATGCGGTGTTACTGGCATTGGGCGGCGGCAGTTGGGCCCGACTGGGGTCGGACGGTGCATGGATGCCCTTGCTGGCCGAGCGCGGCGTCGAACTGGCGCCGCTGCAGCCGAGCAATTGCGGGTTTGATGTAGCGGGCTGGAGTGAGTTGCTGCGCAGCAAGTTCGCTGGTGCCCCGCTGAAAAACATCGCCATTGCACTGCAGCACAGCACGCCGCGTTTGGGCGAATGCGTGATCACTGCCAGCGGGATTGAAGGGAGTTTGATTTACGCCTGGTCAGCGCCGATTCGCGAGGCGATTAATCAACAGGGCAAAGCGACGATTCTGATCGACCTGCTGCCGGGCAAGCCTGTGGATAAAATCCAGGCCGCACTGGCCAAACCCCGCGGCTCGCGCTCGATGAGCAAGCACTTGCACAGTCAGTTGGGGCTCGACGGTGTAAAAGCGGCGCTATTGCGCGAGTTGACCCCCGCCGAGTATTTCAACGACCCGACGCAATTGGCCAAAGCGATCAAGGCGCTGCCTCTGGAACTGATTAAAGCCCGCCCGCTGGACGAAGCCATCAGCAGCGCAGGGGGGGTGTGCTTTGAGGCTGTGGATGAAAACCTGATGCTCAAAGCATTGCCGGGGGTGTTCTGCGCTGGCGAAATGCTCGATTGGGAAGCCCCAACCGGCGGCTACTTGCTCACAGGCTGTTTTGCCAGTGGCCGTGCCGCAGGGTTGGGGGTTTTGAGCTGGTTTAAAGCGCAGCACTAATCCTGGTCAGGCCCCCTGTGGGAGCGAGCCTGCTGGCGAAGGCTATTCGCGAGCAGGCTCGCTCCCACAGTTGAAGTTCCCCAGTGACGGGGTCGACCTTAAGGCTTGCGCTTGCGAGGACCGGTGTTGAACACAGGTACTTTACGCACAGGCTTGACCGATGGCTCGGCCGGTGCCGCTTCGCCGCTATCAACCCATTTGCCCAGGTTGCGCTTGCCCCCACCGCCTGAGGTTTTCGGCTTTTTCGGCTTCTTCGGCTTTTTGACCACCTGGCCAGAAGCATCCGTCTCGGGCACGCGGTGCTCCGGTTCGAAGTCTTGCTCTTCGTGGCGCTTCAAGGTCTGACGGGTCAGCATCTCGATTGCCGACAGCATGTTCACTTCGTCAGCACAGACCAGCGAAATGGCTTCGCCCTTCTGACCGGCACGACCGGTACGGCCAATGCGGTGAATGTAGTCTTCGGCCACGATCGGCAAGTCGAAGTTGACCACCAGCGGCAGGTCTTCAATGTCCAGACCGCGCGCGGCGACGTCAGTTGCCACCAGGATTTGTACTTCACTGGCCTTGAAGCGATCCAGCGCCCGTTGACGCGTGGCTTGTGGCTTGTCGCCATGAATGCCGTCAGCGTTGATCCCCAGACCTTGCAGCTTGCCGACCAATTCATCCACGCCATTGCGGGTTTTGGCGAACACCAGCACCTGCTTCCAGTGCTGGGTGCGCAGCAAGTGCAAGAACAGCTCTGCCTTGCGCTTTTTGTCGACCGGGATGACCCACTGCTTGACGCTGCTGGCGGCCACGTTGCGCGGGCTAACTTCAATGGTCAGCGGGTTGTCGAGCATCTGCTCGGCCAACAGGCGAATCGCGTCAGAAAAGGTGGCCGAGAACAGCAGGGTCTGGCGCTTTTTCGGCAATGCACGGTAAATGTCGCGCAGCTCTTCGGAGAAGCCGAGATCGAGCATGCGATCCGCTTCGTCGAGGATCAGGGTTTGCAGTTGATTGAACTTGATCGCCTTCTGACGATACAGATCGAGCAAACGCCCAGGCGTTGCGACCAGGACATCGACGCCTTTGCGCATTTTCATCATTTGCGGGTTGATGCTGACGCCACCGTACACCGCATAGGTGCTCAACGGCAGGTGCTCGGCGTACTGACGAATGCTCTCGTGAACCTGTTCGGCCAGTTCACGGGTCGGCACCAGCACCAGTGCGCGCACCGAGTTGCTGGCGACTTTCGGGCCTTCCATGGTCAGCGACTGCAACAACGGCAGGGCGAAACCGCCGGTTTTGCCGGTGCCTGTCTGGGCGGCAGCCATCAGGTCGCGGCCAGCCAGTACTGCGGGGATCGCTTGGGCCTGAACCGGGGTTGGGGTCTTGTAGCCGAGCGTCTCAAGGGCGCGCAGCAAGGGTTCGATCAGGCCAAGGGTGGCGAATGTCATGGGGATACCGTCGAAAAAGGTCTGCGCAGGGGTGCATAAGTTGCAATTGCGCGCAGTTTACCCTAATTCACACGGGTTTCTGCTTGCGCCACTGCGGCAAACCGATCAACACCACGGCGCTGATGATGACGGCCATGGCCAGGCACTCTTCAAAACCAATGGTCTCACCCGCAAAGGCGATCCCCAGCATCACCGCCACGGCCGGGTTGACATAGGCATAGCTGGTGGCAGCCGCGGGGCGCACGTTTTTGAGCAGATACATGTAGGCGCTGAAGGCGATGATCGAGCCAAAGAACACCAGATACAGCAAGGCGCCCCAGCCTGCAGCAGTCGGCATTTCTGTCATGCGTTCGCCACTGAGCAGGCTGCCCGCCAGCAACACGGCCCCCGCAGTGAGCATTTCAGCAGCACTGGCCATTGGCCCTGGGGGCAGCGGCAGGTGCCGGCTCCAGACCGAACCAAATGCCCAGGCAGCGGCGGCAAAAATGACCATGGCCGCGCCCATCGGGCTGGCTTGCAGGTTGGACCCCAGGTTGAGCATGCCGATACCGACCAACCCCAGGGCAATGCCCGCCCATTCCAGGCGAGTGTTGCGTGCGCCCCAGAAGTAGCCGAACAGCAAGGTAAACAACGGCACGGTGGCCACGGCCAGCGCGGCAACGCCAGACGCCACACCCGAGTGCTCGGCCAGGGTCACCCCACCATTGCCGCAGGCCAGCAACAGAAAGCCGATCATGGCTGCCGAACGCCACTGAATGGCAGTGGGCGCAGGCGCACCCCGCCAGCGCATGAAGCCGTACATCAAACTGCCCGCTATCAGAAACCGCACCCCGGCCATCATCAAAGGTGGCCAGGACTCAATGCCAATGCGAATGGCCAGGTAGGTCGAGCCCCAAATCACGTACAAGGCAAAAAAGGCACCGATCAGTTGTAGCGGAAAACGACGTGCGGCAGGCATGGCTAGCTCAAGGGCAGAGGCAGGGGACTGGAGAGTTTAGTGAAGGAGGGACGAAACCATAAGTAACAGAACGCACCAAAAGGGGCCGTACACTTTTATACCTGCCTGAGGGAGCAACACAAAACCCGTGGGCGATTGGCTTGCCTGCGAGGCTGGCAACGCGATCAAACTGACACCCCGTGGCGATGCCATCGCGAGCAAGCCCGCTCCCACCGTTTAAAACCCGCGATAGCGCTTCAGATGCTCATTGACCTTCGCGGCCGGGACTTTTTGCAAACCACACAGCAGGTCGTGATTGAGCTCTTTCAACCCATGCTTGTGGCGCAGTTGCTCGGCCAGATAGGCCGTCAGGTTGGCCGCCATTTCAGCATCGGCCATGGCCCGGTGAGCCTGGCCGGTATGGGGCAAGTCGGCAAAGGTGGTCAGCGTTCCCAGCTTGTGGTTGGGGGCCGCCGGCATCAGGCGTCGCGCCAGCAACAAGGAACAGGCGAAATTCTGCAAACGGGTGCGCTTGATGCGGCCCATTTCAAAGTCCCAGAATTTTTGGTCAAAGGCCGCGTTATGCGCCAGCAACGGTGTGATGCCAACGAACTCGTTAACCTCGTTCATCACCTGTTCGGCCGACGGCGCAGTGCGCAGCATGGCGTTACTGATGCCGGTCAACTGTTCGATAAACCCAGGTACGCGTACGCCCGCGTTCATCAGGCTTTGGTAACGCTCCACGATGCGACCGCCCTCAAGAATCACCACTGCAATTTCGGTGGCCCGGCAACTGCTGCTCGGGGAGAGGCCGGTGGTTTCAAAGTCAATAACCGCGATGCGTTCCAAACCTGATAAATCCTGTAAGAGTGGGGGTTACTTAAGCAGCAAATTGCCTTCAATCGGCACGTAGCGGCTGGCAGCGCGAATCAATGAGTTGGCAGTCAGGCCGGGCACGCCATAGGCCACGGTTTCAACGCCGTGCTTGCTGGCAATGCGCTCGAGCAGCAGATCGAAATCGCCGTCCCCTGAAGCCAGCACCACTTCATCCACATGGGCGGCAACGTCCATGATGTCGATGGTGATACCGACGTCCCAGTCGCCCTTGGCCGAGCCGTCACTGCGCTGAATGTAGGGTTTGAGTTTTACCGTGAAACCGAGGTTGCGCAGGATCTGCTGAAACTGCTGCTGCTTGCTGTCACCCCGGTCGATCGCATAGGCATAGGCCTCGACGATTTCACCGCGCTTGCTGATATCTGCCCACAGGGCCGCATAATTGAAATGGCAGCCATAGGCCTGGCGGACCGTGTAATAGAGGTTCTGCACATCCGCGAAGACCGCAATTTTTTTCACCGGCAAACCTCATGACGCCCGGGCAAGCGGGCACGCGACTGAAAACAAGGGGTGCAGTATGCCAGCCTGCCAAGGGTTTGCGCGGATAAACCGCCCGGCGTGAACCGCTGACTTTCAGCCGCGTTAACATTTGCTCATATCGACCCCTCATCGGTTAAAGTGGCGCACCGCTTTTGACTGCTGACAACTGCCAATGAATCCGCTGACCGTTATTCGCGACTCCCTGTACTTCTTCCAGCGCAATCTGAGCCAGATCGTGATGCTGTGCTTGCCGCTGGTCATCCTTGAAGCCGTGTTGCAGCACATCGTTGACAACGCCGTGGGCCCGGATCCGTCGCCCGGCTACAGCCTGATTGTCGGGCTGCTGCTCTATCCGCTGTACACCGGCGCCCTGATCCTGTTTCTCGATGCCCGCAGTCGGGGCGAAAACCCTCGCAATCGCGACCTGCTGGCGTTGGCCATTAATCTGTGGCCCAAGTTTGCCTTGCTCTCGGCAATCAGTACGTTGCTGATCGTGCTGGGGCTGTCGATGTTTTTTATTCCAGGCATTTTCCTGACCGTCGTGCTGGCATTTGCCGAGTACCGGCTGGTATTGCGCGGTGATGCCCCACTGGCTGCAATGAAAGCGAGCTTCAATCTGAGCCGTGGCCATTTCTGGCGGATTTTCGTTTGCATACTGGCCGTGTTGGGGCCGCTGATGCTGCTCAAGGAGCTCAGTTATTCGATGTTTCCCAAGGACGACAACACGCTGCTTTCGCTGGTACTCGATAGCCTCAACAGCTTCCTGCAGTTGTTTGTCTCCGTCGTTCTGTTCCGTTTATTTATGCTAATTAGCGAACCGTCCGACAGATAGAAACAGCTAATCCCTACGTGAAGAACCTTGGAATGCCGCACAACCGTCAGGTATGTTCGGTCACTCCTTGTAACGTCATAAGCCGAGCCCATGCCACGTTTCTTGCGCCGCACCGTATTTGGTTTGCTGCTGATCTCAACGCTTCTGGCATGCCTGATTTATAGCGTTACATGGCGCCCCGCCCCCAGAGAGGTGCTGACCTTCAGTTGCCCGATCACGGCTCCCGTATTGGTGCCCGGCCAGGCACTCAAGGTCATGACGTGGAACATCCAGTACCTGGCGGGCAAGCGCTACGTGTTCTGGTACAACCTGGCCGATGGCAACGGCCCCGATACCCGCCCTACCCGTGACGACATGGCCTTCAGCCTTGATGAAGTGTCGCGGGTCATCCGTGACGAACGCCCGGACCTGGTGTTGCTGCAAGAGGTCGACGACAACGCCAAGGCCAGTGGTTATCAGGATCAACTGGCCCTGCTGCAGGAACGTCTGATCGACATTTACCCCTGCAGCACCCAGGCGTTTACCTGGAAGGCCGATTTTGTACCCGACTGGCACATTTTCGGCAGCGTCGGGCGCACGCTGGTCACCCTCAGCCGCTACCAGATCGAGCACGCCGAACGCTTGCAATTACCAGTGGCCGAGGCCAACTTCATCAGTCGCCAGTTCCAGCCCAAACCTGCATTACTGGTCAATTACCTGCCGCTCAACGACGGTGGGCAACTGGCCGCGATCAACACTCAACTGGACGCCCCCTCGCAAAACAACAGCAACCTGCGCGAGCAGATGCAAACCGTCGCCACGCTGGTCGACAAGCTCGAAAGCCAGGGCACGCCCTGGCTGATCGGCGGGGATTTCAACCTGCTGCCCATTGGCCAGTTCTTGCGTTTGCCCGCCCCTTTGCGGCTGGGCTACTCAGCGGACAGCGAGTTGCACGTGCTGTGGGAAAAGTACCCCATGATCCCCAGCAACCCTGAAGCCACCGGCATCGACCGGGAGCTGTGGCTGACCCACTTCCCCAACGATCCCCGTGCCGAAGAACCCGACCGCACTCTCGATTACCTCTTCCACAGCCCAAAACTGCAGCGCATTGAAGGCTATGTGCGCCAGGAAGACACCCTCACCATCTCGGATCATCTGCCGGTACTGGGGCGGTTTTTGTTGCCCCCGGACTGAGTCAGATCGCCCTCGCCGCTGCCTGCCAAAAACAATGAAGTGATGATTGCTTTGCCTGTAGTTGTACGATGACGTATAACTACAGGCAATCAACGGTTGTCCCGCCTGTGGAGAAACTTCATGACTGACTCAAAGCGTTTCGACAATTACATTGCTGGCGAATGGGTAGCAGCACCCACCTACAGTTCAAACATCAACCCATCCGATCTGTCCGATGTGATTGGCGAATATGCACAGGCGGATGCCAACCAGGTTCAGACCGCCATTGATGCGGCCAGGGCGGCATTCCCGGCCTGGTCGACGTCAGGCATTCAGGCGCGCTGCGACGCACTGGACAAAGTCGGCAGCGAAATCCTCGCTCGCAAGGAAGAGCTGGGCAACCTGCTGGCACGCGAAGAGGGCAAGACCTTGCCTGAAGCGATCGGTGAAGTCAGCCGCGCCGGTAATATCTTCAAGTTTTTCGCCGGTGAGTGCCTGCGCCTGTCGGGCGATTACCTGCCTTCGGTGCGCCCGGGCGTCCATGTAGAGGTCACCCGTGAAGCGTTGGGCGTGGTCGGTTTGATCACTCCGTGGAACTTCCCTATTGCCATCCCGGCCTGGAAAATTGCCCCGGCCCTGGCCTATGGCAACTGCGTGGTTTTCAAACCCGCCGACCTGGTCCCGGGTTGCGCTTGGGCGCTGGCCGAGATCATCTCTCGGGCTGGCTTCCCGGCGGGTGTTTTCAACCTGGTGATGGGCAGCGGCCGCGTGGTCGGTGAAGCGATCGTCAAGAACCCGAAAGTGGACGGCGTCAGCTTCACCGGTTCCGTGGGCGTCGGACGCCAGATCGCAATCAACTGTGTTACTCGTCAGGCCAAAGTCCAGCTGGAAATGGGCGGCAAGAACCCGCAGGTCATCCTCGACGATGCCGATCTCAAGCAAGCGGTCGAGCTGGCCGTACAAAGCGCGTTCTACTCCACCGGCCAGCGTTGCACCGCCTCAAGCCGCCTGATTGTCACCGCCGGCATTCACGACAAGTTCGTCGAAGCCATGGCCGAACGCATGCGTTCGATCAAGGTCGGCCATGCTTTGCAGGCGGGGGTCGATATCGGGCCGGTCGTGTCCCGTGCTCAGCTCGACCAGGACCTTGGCTACATCGACATTGCCCAGAACGAAGGCGCTCGACTGGTCGCCGGTGGCCGCTTGGTGACGTGCGATACCGAAGGTTATTTCCTCGCCCCCGCCCTGTTTGCCGATAGCACCGCCAGCATGCGCATCAGCCGCGAAGAAGTGTTCGGCCCGGTGGCCAACATCATCAAGGTTGCAGACTACGAAGCGGCCCTGGAAATGGCCAATGACACCGAGTTCGGCCTGTCGGCCGGTATCGCGACGACCTCACTCAAATATGCCAATCACTTCAAGCGCCACTCTCAGGCCGGGATGGTGATGGTCAACCTGCCCACGGCTGGTGTGGACTATCACGTGCCATTTGGCGGGCGTAAAGGTTCGTCCTATGGCTCCCGTGAGCAGGGCCGGTATGCGCAGGAGTTCTACACCGTGGTCAAAACCAGCTACATCGGGTCTTGATACGTAACCTCCGTAGCAGCTGCCGCAGGAACGAGGCTGCTACGGGGGTTGCTAGGCTTTGCGCGGCTTGATCCGTGCGGTGGCTTCGGCCACCAATGGGTCATCGGGCCAGTAGTGCTTGGGGTAACGCCCCTTCAGGTCTTTCTTCACCTCGGCATAGGTGCTGCGCCAGAAGTTGGCCAAATCCTGGGTTACTTGTACCGGCCGCCGTGCAGGCGACAACAGGTGCAATTTGACCACTTGCCGCCCGCCTGCAATGCGCGGGGTATCGGCCAGACCGAACAGCTCTTGCAGCCGCACCGCCAAAATTGGCGGGTGCTCGCTGTAATCCAACCTCACCGATGAACCCGACGGGACCTTGATGTGATGGGGTGCCAGCTCGTCGAGACGTTGTGGCAGCGGCCACTTCAGCACGTTATGCACAATGCTCGAGAGGTCCAGACTGGCAAAGTGACTCAGCCGCGAAACCCGCCCCAGGTAAGGCGCCAGCCATTCCTCAAGCCCGCCCACTAATGCAGCATCGCTGACATCCGGCCATTCGCTCTGACCCTGGCTTTGCGTATCAAGCTGACGCAGAAGTGCCACACGCGCCTGCCATTGACGCAGTTCGGGCGTCCACGGCAACAGCTCCAGGCCTTTGCGCCGCACCAGATTGATCAGCGCTTGGGTGCGCGCCGCCTCGTCCAGCCCGGTCAATGGCTCGCGACTGAGCACCAGCTCACCTACCTTGCGCTGACGTTCAGCACGTAACACGCCTTCACGTTCATCCCAGTCAAGCTGATCGACAACGCTGACCTGCTCACTCAACACGCCATCAAGCAATGCGGGATCAAACTCGGCGGCCAGGTAGATGCGCTCTTCACGCTGGCCCTGACGACTGCCCAGGTCTGCGATGACCAGCCAGGGCTGTTTCATCAGGCCATCGACTTCGCTGAACAATGCTGCCCGGCCATTGGCCAGCCGATACTCCGCACCTCCGGGCTTGCGTTGTTGAGCAATGCGGTCGGGGTAGGCCAGCGCCAGCAAGGCACCCAGCCAGCGCGGGTGATCGGGGTCGATGACCGGTTGAGTGGCCTTGGTTCGCAAATAGCCCCGGTATTGGCGGGCCAGTTGTTTGGCTCGCTGTACGCCTCCTTGCCCACCCCGTGCGGCGCGGCTTTCGCCCGAAAGCAGGGCCAGACGGCTGTGCACATCTGCTCCTGCGCCGCGCAAGATATCGCGCTCACCCAATAACGCCGCCACGTCACAGGCCATGTCAGCCAGGCCCAGATCCTGGCCACGCAGTAACAGATGGGCGATACGCGGGTGCGCGGGCAGTTCGGCCATCGTTCCGCCGTGAGGGGTAAGTTTTCGGTCGCGCAAGGCCCCCAAACGCTCCAGCAATTGCTGGGCCTGTGCATAACTTGCGGCGGGAGGCACATCGAGCCAGATCAGTTGTTCCGGGGTTACGCCCCAGCGCGCCAGTTGCAGCGCCAGCCCGGCCAGATCTGCCTGGAGGATTTCAGCACTGCCATAGGCGGCCATTTGCCCGTGCTGGTCTTCTGACCATAGGCGGTAACAAACACCGGGCTCCAGACGCCCGGCACGGCCAGCGCGCTGAGTGGCACTGGCACGAGAGATGCGCTGGGTATCGAGACGGGTCATGCCGCTGCCCGGGTCAAAACGCGGCACCCGCGCCAGCCCGGCATCAATCACCACGCGCACGCCGTCAATGGTCAGGCTGGTCTCGGCAATATTGGTCGCCAGCACCACTTTGCGCAGGCCCTTGGGCGCCGGCTCGATGGCAGCACGCTGAGCCGCCAGATCCAGCTCACCGTGCAACGGGCACAGCACAATATCGCTGCGCGAGCCCAGCGCGTCAGCCAATTGCTGATTGACCCGGCGAATCTCTGCCTGCCCGGGCAAGAACACCAGCAGGCTACCGCTTTCATCGTTGATGGCATCGAGGACGGTCTGCACCACTCGCGGCTCGATAAACTCACCGGGCACAAAGGGTCGCCCCCAGCGCATCGTTACGGGGTACATGCGTCCTTCACTGCGCAAGATCGGTGCATCGCCCAGGATGCTGGCCAGGCGCTCGCCCTCAAGGGTGGCGGACATCAGCAGGATTTTCAGCGGCTGCTCATCGCGAAACAGCTCACGGCCATTGAGGCTCAAGGCCAACGCCAGGTCGGCATCCAGACTACGCTCATGGAACTCGTCGAAAATCACCAGGCCCACCCCTTCCAGCGCCGGGTCGTGCTGCAGGCGGCGGGTAAGAATGCCTTCGGTGACCACTTCGATACGGGTAGCGGGGCCGACTTTGCTGTCGAGACGAATTCGATAGCCCACGGTTTCGCCGACTTTTTCACCCAGCTCACTGGCCAAACGCTCGGCGGCTGCACGGGCAGCAAGACGCCGGGGTTCGAGCATCAGGATCTTCTGCCCCGCGAGCCACGGTTCATTGAGCAGGGCCAGCGGAACACGGGTGGTTTTACCGGCGCCGGGCGGCGCTTCAAGCACGGCTTCATGCCGCTCGGCCAAGGCCAGGCGCAGCGCAGGTAAAACTTCATCAATCGGCAAAGAAATCATGGTGGCTCCAGAACAGAGCGACGAGTATAACGGCGAACAGTTGGGCATTAAGCGCGGTCTTAATGATTCAGTCCTTTAAGCGTCTTCGAGGTTTTTGTATGCGTATGTCTTCCCGTGTGATCGGCGGTGTTGTAGTTGCGGCCCTGCTCAGCCAATTGACTGCCTGCGGCAGTATTTTCTTTCCCGATCGTCGTGGTCAGATCGACGGCAAGATCGATCCCATGATTGCAGTGCTCGATGCCGTGGGCCTGCTGTTTTATGTGATTCCGGGCCTGATCGCATTCGGGGTCGATTTCGCCACCGGTGCGATTTACTTCCCGCCAGGAAAAACCGCACACATCGCCCCGGAAAAACTGCACGAAGCCATCGGCGAAGACGGCAAGGTGGATAACACCAAGCTTCAGGCCATTCTCGAAAGCGAGCTGGGCCGCAGCTTCCCGCTGAACGACCCGCGCCTGATCCAGCACAAGGGCAGCGCACAGCAGTTGGCCATGTACGGTTTGCAACCTGCCGCCTGAAGCCCGTTGCCCATGAACAAGGAAGCGCCATGACCAGCAGCACGGAACACGCCCGCCTGTTACGCCTGGCCACCCGTGCGTCGGTGGCGGTGGCGAGCCTGTTGATCGTGACCAAGGCCATCGCCTGGTGGCTCAGTGGTTCGATCAGCATGCTCGCCGGGTTGACCGACTCGCTGCTCGATGGCGTGACCTCGTTTCTCAACTTGCTGGCCGTACATTACGCATTGCGCCCCGCCGATGAAGATCACCGCTACGGGCACGGCAAGGCCGAGTCGCTGGCCGGCATGGCACAAGCGTTGTTCATTGGCGTGAGTGCGGTGTTGATCGCCTTTCAGGCTGTCGAACGGCTGAAAAATCCCGAGCCTGTGGGCGCCCCGTGGATCGGGATTGGCGTGATCGTGTTTTCGCTGGTGATGACCGTGGCACTGCTAGCGTTGCAACACCGGGTGGTCAAGGCCACGGGCTCCAATGCGGTGCGCGCGGACTCGCTGCACTACCGCTCTGACTTGATGCTCAATGGCAGTATTTTGCTGGCGCTGGTGCTGGCCAGTGTGGGTTTTCCTCAACTGGACGCCTGGTTTGGTCTGGGGATTGCGGTGTATATCCTCTGGAGCGCCATCCAGATCGGGCGTGAGAGTTTTGCCGTACTGATGGATCAGGAGTTACCCAGCGACGTCAGCGAAAACATGCTGGCGCTGGCCTGTGGTGTACCCGGTGTGCTGGGTGCTCACGACCTGCGTACACGTATCTCGGGCAATATCTGGTTTGTGCAGTTTCACCTGGAGCTACCGGGCGAGCTGACCCTGTCCGAGGCCCATGCCATCTGCGACCACGCCGCCGAAGCCATCACGCAAACCTACCCGCAGGCCGAAGTGCTGGTGCACGCCGACCCGCAGGAAGTGGTTAAACCCAGGGTACACATAACCCCGTAGCAGCTGCCGTAGGAACGAGGCTGCGTCCGGCGGCGAAGCCGTCGTGATACCCGAGCACTCAATTTATCTGACACACCGGAGCGCCTGATTTTACGACGACTACGTCGCCGGACGCAGCCTCGTTCCTTCGGCAGCTGCTACAGCGTTTCGTCATTCATCAATACGTCACCTGATACCCGCGACTGCTCAAGCAACTGCCTTGAGCTTGCCTATAGGCTTGCACCACTGCCGGGGCGGGGGCGTAAGTGAGTCTGGCTGGGTCAAACCCGCTTTGATCGATGGCCCAGCGGTAGCAGTCGTAGCGGTCCTGATCGACTTGCGCCGGGCTCTGGCCATTGACCGGGTAAGCCACCACGTCATAGCCGTTGCTCACAGGCTGCTGGGCGGTCGGGGGTTGGACCACGATGTAATCCTGGGTTGCGGGTTGATACGCGTAATACGCACCCGCCGCCAGGAACATTAACGTACTGCCAAACCACACTTCCCGCGCAAACTCAGGCAAATACCCTACGCGAATCCCATAAGGCGGTTGAACCACGATGTAGCGCGGGCCTTGCGGGCGATACCAGTAGCCGCCTGAAAAGAAGTAATCCTGACCGCGATAGGGCACTTGCCAGTGCCGGCCAGGGAAACGGTCTACCACATAGCCCGGACGATACTGCGGCCCGGGGCCCCAGCCATTGCCATGCCCGGAAGGCCGCCCGACCCAACGCTGATCGTTGGGATGACGGTTATCCGCACCCGGGTTGTAACCGCCGCTGTGCCAATTCTGCTGACCACCCCGGTTCGGGGCTTGGGTCTGCTGCACCCTGTCTGGACGCGACTGGATCGGCAGGTTATTACCTGGCTGGTACGGGCGAGGCTGACCAGGGGGCTGGCCCTGTGGCCGCCCTTGCCATTGCCCACCTGGGGGTTGCGCATTGTCTTTTGAAGGTCTGTTGTCGGAGCGCTGCGAGTTGTCTTGACGACCTTGGGGGCGCCCCTGACTGTGCTCCTGGCGCGGCTGATTATTACCGCCCTGCCCTTGCTGCCAATGCTGCTGACCACCACTGGAGTGAGCAGGGCGCGCATCTTGAGAACCGCCTTCACCTCGCTCATCGGCCAACAACTGTCCGCTGACACTCACACAGAGCACGCCAACTGTAGCCAGATGCCAGATGCGCGGTTTCATGCTGTTCCTCACTGCGAGATAGGGCCTAAACATAAGACTGGAAATTCGAGAACCGGTTCTACGCCAAGCACCCAGCAACGCAACTAATTTCGACAGACAAAAAAAGGGCGACCCGTCGGTCGCCCTTTGCTTCTTGCGAAAATCTGTTTCGTCCTGGCTCAACACTTGTGATGTTGGCTCACCTCGCTCTGCCTTCTGGGCAGTGCGTAGCCCGGGGGCCGGGGCAACCCTATGGGGTTGGCGGCCGCGGCTGGCCTGATTCGGCGGGCCGCAGTGGACTCTATGTCCGGGCAGTGATTCTGTTAATAAGAATAGGCCTGAGGCCACGACAGGCGATTGCGAAGATTGCTCGATAAAACATCACTTGCGCAATTTTTGACTTAAGGTGGATACTTTCACGCAATAGTTATGACAAAGGGTAACTTCGTGAGCAAACTCGACCGGTATGACCTGAGCATTTTGGCGGAATTGCAGCGTGACGCACGCATCTCTAACCAGGAACTGGCCGAGCGTATCGGCCTGTCGCCATCACCTTGCTCACGGCGCGTCAAACAGCTTGAGGATGACGGCTATATCAGCCGGCAAGTGGCGCTGCTCGACCGTAAGCTGTTGGGTTTAAGCCTTACGGCCTACGTGCTGATCGGTATGGACCGACACACGCCAGAGCGTTTTGAAAACTTCGAAGCCTGTATCCGCAACCTGCCGCAAGTGCTGGAGTGCAGCCTGGTGACCGGCATGGACGCGGATTACCAGCTCAAAGTGGTGGTAGCCGATATGGATCACTACCAAAAACTGCTGCTGGGCGAGCTGACCCGCATCGAGGGCGTGACCAGCGTGCGCTCAAGCTTTGTGCTCAATCAGGTGCTTAACAGCACCGAGTTGCCACTGACTCACTTGCGCACGTGAAAGCAACTCCCGTAGCAGCTGCCGAGGAACGAAGGCTGCGTTCGGCTGCGAAGCAGTCGTAAAATCAGCACACGCGATTTTTCAGTGATACCACGCACTCTGATCTTACGATTGCTTCGCAATCGAACGCAGCCTCGTTCCTTCGGCAGCTGCTACGGGCTACGCGAACCCCTATCACCCTCCAGATCAATAGCCGCGCCGGCACCATGACGTATACTCCTACGGCTTTTTCCCACGATGACGCCGGAGAACACCGATGGATCCTGCAGTACTTGAAGAATGGATGATGACGATTCTGGTCAGTGTGCTGATCATTTTCATGGCCTTTATCGTCTGGGATCTGGCGAAGAAGTCCAAAGCCGGGCGCTTCGGCTCAATGATTCTGTTTTTCGTACTGGGCCTGGGTGTTGCGGCGTTCATCATCAAGAGCGTGGTGATCGGGCTGATCGAGTCCGGCGCGCTATAGCCGCGCTGGCACTTCCTTGTATTGCCCCTGCTCCAGCCCTTCAATCGTCCAGTCGCCAATCCGCACCCGCACCAGACGCAAGGTCGGCAGGCCCACCGCGGCCGTCATGCGCCGTACCTGACGATTGCGCCCTTCGCGAATCACCAGCTCCAGCCACGACGTGGGAATGCTTTTGCGAAAGCGCACCGGCGGGTTGCGCGGCCATAGCTGCGGTTCTTCCAGTGCCCGTGCTTCGGCTGGCAGAGTCTTGCCATCGTTGAGCTCCACACCCTCACGCAACTGCTGCAGTTGCTCTGGCGTGGGCTCGCCTTCCACTTGTACCCAGTAGGTCTTGGGCAATTTGTGCTTGGGATCGGCAATCCGCGCCTGCAACTGGCCATCATTGGTCAGCAGCAGCAACCCCTCACTGTCCCTGTCCAGTCGACCGGCCGGATAAATTCCCGGTATCGGGATAAAGTCCTTGAGCGTCGCCCGCCCGCCTTCGTCGCTGAACTGGGTCAGCACATCGAAAGGCTTGTTAAACAGATACAGCTTGGGATCAGACGGCGGCGCCTTGGCCACACGGCGGTTGGCAGCTTGAGGGTTTGGACTTTTCGAGGCCGGACGGCGTGGGGCGGGACGAGACATGACAAAAAAGGACATCTAGCGATCAGGGCTGGCAATGCTAGTCCCCTGATCGCTAAATGACCATCACCGATCAACGGAACGGCGGTTCGTCGAAGCTGCGCAGTTTGCGCGAGTGCAGGGAGTTGAGCTGGCTGCGCATCAAGTCCACGGCGGCAATACCGATTTTCAAGTGCTGGCTCACGGCCCGCTCATAGAAAGCGTTGGCCGAACCCGGCAGTTTGATTTCGCTGTGCAAGGGTTTGTCCGACACGCACAGCAGCGTGCCGTACGGAACGCGCAAGCGATAACCCTGGGCCGCAATGGTGCCGCTTTCCATGTCAACGGCCACGGCGCGGGACAGGTTGATCAGCGGGCGCTCCTGAGCCCAGCGCAGTTCCCAGTTACGGTCGTCATAGGTCAGTACGGTGCCGGTGCGCAGGCGTTTTTTCAGTTCTTCGCCGCGTTCGCCAGTGACCTGTGCCGCCGCTTCCTGCAACGCCAGTTGCACCTCTGCCAGCGCCGGAATCGGAATATTCGGCGGTACGACCCGATCAAGAATCCCGTCGCGACGCATGTAGGCGTGGGCCAACACGTAGTCACCGATGGTTTGCGACTGACGCAGGCCGCCGCAGTGACCAATCATCAACCAGCAATGGGGACGCAGCACGGCAAGGTGGTCGGTGATGTTTTTCGCGTTGGACGGGCCGACGCCGATGTTCACCAGGGTCACGCCGTGACCGTCGTTGGCCTGCAGGTGATACGCCGGCATCTGGTAGCGATGCCACACCACACCCGCCGCAATGGCCTGAGCTTCGCCGTAGTCCATGGATTTTTCGATAATCACGTTGCCCGGCATCACCATGCGCACAAAACGCGGGTTATCACGCAACTGCTCAAGGCCATGGAGGATGAACTGGTCGACATAGCGATGGTAGTTGGTCAGCAGAATCCACGGCTGCACATGGCGCCAGTCACTGCCGGTGTAGTGCACCAGGCGGCGCAGCGAGAAGTCGACCCGGGCAGCGTCGAACAGCGCCAAGGGCAACGGATCGGTGTTTTCCCAATCGTACAGGCCATCTGCGATGCCATCAGTGGCGGCGGACAGGTCGGTACTCGGGAACACTCGCGCCAATGCCGCAGCGGTAACACCGGAACCGGCAAGTTCATCCCCTTGTTCGACCACATAGGGATACGGAATATTTTGCTGGCTGACACCGACTTCCACCTCAACGGTGAAATCGCGCATCAACGGCACCAACTGCTCCAGCAGATAGTTACGGAAAGATGCGGGATGGGTGACGGTGATGCTGTAGGTGCCCGGCAATTGCACTTTGGCGTAAGCACGGGTCAGGGTGGGGATTTCACCGTGAATGGTGTTAGTCAATCGCAGTTCCGGGTAACGGAACAAGGCGCGCTCGTCGGCGCTGGGTTCGATTCGGTCTTTAAGATAACGCTTGAGTGCCTGGCTTAACGCAGTGGTTGCGCGCTCGTGGAGGGCAGCGAGGCGATCAACGGCCTCTTCAGCGGTGGAAACGACAATAAAAGCTTCGGTCACGATAAGCATCCTGTCTTCTGAACGGGCAGGCCTTTATCTTGCCTGTATCGAGGGGTAAAGACAGCTACAAATGTAGGCATGCCACTGATTTTATGTGGGTGATTTCCTGTGGGAGCGCACATGTTCAGGGGATCCCAGGGGTTGAGCGGGCAACGATCGCGGCTACATTCAAACCCCTTGGCAAGGTGCCGTATACCCGGCCGCTGCCGTGCAGGCGGCTGGCGATAAAGGCGTCGCTGATATCGCTGTTGCCCGCCTCCAGCAGCAGCTTTGCTTGCAGGCCCAAGGCGATGTCTTCTGTCAGTTGCCGCGCGCGGTATTGAATGTCTTCAGTGTCTTTAAAGGCCGTTTTAAGCTGCGTAATATGCTGCCCCAGACGCCCATCGCCATGCCCGTCGCCCAGTTCGGCAAACAGGGCGTCCAGCACGCCGGGCTCTTTGGACAAGGCTCGCAACACGTCCAGGCATTGCACATTACCCGAACCTTCCCACGTCGAATTCACCGGCGCTTCGCGATACAGACGCGGCAAGATACTGTCCTCTACATACCCCGCTCCGCCCATGCATTCGGCCGCCTCATTGATCATGGCCGGGGCCCGCTTGCAGATCCAATACTTGCCCACCGCCGTCACCAGCCGAGAAAACCGTGCCTCTTGCGGGTCATCCAGATGATCCAGAGCACGCCCCATGCGCAGGCTCAGGGCCAGCGCGGCTTCACTTTCCAGCGCCAGGTCTGCCAGTACGTTCTGCATCAACGGTTGATCGGCCACCACTCGGCCACCCACCAAACGGTGCGCACAGTGATGGCTGGCCTGGGTGAGTGCCTGACGCATCAAGGCACTGGAGCCGACCATGCAATCGAAGCGGGTCATGGCAACCATTTCAATAATCGTCGGCACGCCGCGCCCTTCTTCGCCGATCATCCAGGCCAGTGCGCCCCGAAATTCGACTTCGCTGGAGGCGTTGGAACTGTTGCCCAGTTTGTTTTTCAGGCGCTGGATGTAGAACTCATTGCGACTGCCGTCCGGACGATGACGCGGCAGCAAAAAGCAGCTCAGGCCCTTGTCGGTTTGCGCCAGGGTCAGGAAGCCATCACCCATCGGCGCCGAACAGAACCATTTGTGCCCCAACAATTCGTAGGCCTGCCCCGCTCCCTTGGCCCCCACGGCGTACGCCCGCGTAGTGTTGGCCCGAACGTCGGTGCCACCCTGCTTTTCGGTCATGGCCATGCCCAGGGTCACGCCGGCCTTTTGGCTGATGTCGACATTGCGCGGGTCGTATTCGGTGGCAAGTACTTTGGGCAGCCAGATATCGGCAATATCCGGCTGCAGCCGCAAGGCCGGTACGCTGGCAAAGGTCATGGTCAAGGGGCAGCCGCTCCCTGCTTCGGCCTGGCTGTGCAGGTAGGTCATGGCGGCACGGGCCACATGGGCGCCGGGTTGCGGGTCCGTCCAGGGCAATGACGGCAAACCGTGCTCAATCGCCGTGCGCATCAGCTCGTGGTAGGCAGGGTGAAACTCCACCAGATCGATCCGATGCCCATAACGGTCATGGCTGACAAACTGCGGCTTGTTTTCATTGGCCAGAAAGCCCGCCACCATCAACGGGCCGCCCGCCAGTGCTCCGTACTCATCGATTCGCGCTTGCGCCCAGCCCGCGCCAAAGTGCTGGCTCCACTGTTGCAGCACCCGATCGATCCGGTACAGGTTCACCCCGTCCAAAGACGGTGGCTGATTGGTTACCTGATGGGTTTCAGCGTATTGATGCAGGTTCATTGCGCGGGCTCCTCTGGCGCTTGCCAATAGAGCCAGTGAAGCACGCATCTGCACCTAAACAAGTGGCATAACCGCCTAAAACTCTGCGTTCTTGCTGCCTTCCTCAGTCAAAAGGCGTTGTGCCAGGGTGTGTTGCAGGGCCTCAAACCGCAGTGGTTTGATCAAATAGTCTGTGATCCCGCCGGCTTGTTCACGGGCTTGATGGGCCTCGGACTCGGACTCGAACAGCGCCAGTACGGGTAACTGCGCGCACGCAGCCAGTGTCAGCAACTGGCTGCCCATCGATGTGCCCGACACCAAAGCGAGCGGGCACGCCAGTAATACCGCATCGACCCGCTCGCGGCGAAGTGCGTCGATCGCAGCCTGCCCGGTGTCGACACTGAGTACGCGGTAACCCAACTTGAGCAACATGCCGCGCACCACCACAGGGTTAGCAGCGTCTTCCACCAGCAGAACCACACACTCGCCCGGTGTGCGAACCATGGTCGGGGTACGGGCCGACACAGGGGCCGGCTGCGGGGTTTGAACCGGCGCCTCAAGCTCCAGCAACAGTTGGAACTGTGAGCCCTGCCCCGGCTGCGAATGATGGGTCAGACGTCCGCCAAGCAGTTCCACCAGACGTCGACAAATCGCCAGACCGATGCCCAGGCCACCGTATTCGCGGGTCATAGAACCATCGACCTGGAAGAAGTGCTGGTACAGTTCGGCTTCTTCCTGGTGAACAAAACCGATGCCGCTGTCGATCACATTGAACGCCAGCGCCCAGCGCCCAGGCGCCGCAGATTTGCCGGTGACACGCAGGATCACGCCCCCTGCGCGGGTGAACTTGATGGCGTTATCCAGCAGGCATTCCAGGCACTGGCGAATTTTCTCGGCATCCCCTACCAACTTATCAGGCAGATTTCGCGCCACTTCATACGAAAACTCCAGCCCTTTATTTCGCGCTGCTGGCCCGAACTGATCGCTCAGCCCTTGCATCAGTTCATTCAGGCTGAATGGTCGAGGACGCGCGACCAGTCGACCCGCTTGTAGCTCGGTCAGGACCAGAATGCCATTGACCATGTGCATCATCTCGCGCGCAGAGCCTTCTGCCGTCTGGGTGTACTGCGCAAGTTCAGGGCCCATGTCCAGGGTTTTGATCAGCTCCAGAGAGCCAATCACGCCATTCATGGGGGTGCGCAACTCATGGGTCACGGTGGCCAGAAATTCATCTTTTAGCTGGTTGGTACGGGCCAGTTGCTGGTTCATGGCCGCCAGCTTTTGCCCGGACTCTTGCAGCGTGCGCGCCTGCAGGTCACGCATGGCATTGATCCGGTCGGCAAGCGCCAGTGACAGCAGCCCCACCTCAATCGCCGAGCCGATCTGGCTGGCGTACATGGTCAGGAACACGTTTGGCAGATAGCCCAGCACCATCAGCGTATTGACCAGCCCACCGAGCAAAAAGGCCGACCAAGCGATCACAAAGTAGCGCGCGACCCGCAGACCACGGATCCAGGCCACCACTCCGGCGGTGAAAATGGTGACGATAAACGCCAGCGCCAGACCCGTGGCCAGACGCAACGACACGGCATAGCTGGTCGTCAACGCGAGCACCATCACCAGAACACCCACTGCCATCAGGAACATCAAGGCCCGATCAAGCCAGCGACTGTGGGAAGCGGTGTGCAAAAAGGAGCGGGCGAACTGGCACCCGAAAAACGCCGATGCGCCAATCAGGAACGGCGTCGAGGCATTGGCCCACCACGGGTTATTCGGCCAAAAGTACTGCACCGCGGCGCCATTGACTGACAACTGGTACAGGCCGAAGGAGCCGATATAGAAGATGTAGTAGAGGTAGCTGGTATCACGCACGCTGAGGTAGATGAACAGGTTGTAAATCAGCATCCCCAGCAACACGCCATAAATCAGACCCAGGATGTAAATCCGTACGGGCTGTTCTTCGAGGTAGGCCTGAGCTGACCACAGCGTCAGCGGGGCCTGAACCGAGCCCTGACTGGCCAGGCGCAGGTAGAGGGTCTGGTTTTGCCCGGGGGTGAAGTTGAGTTCAAACAGGTAGTTGTTTTCTTTGATCTGACGATTGTCAAAAGGCAGCGCATCCCCCGTACGCTCAGCCAGCCGGTAGTTGCCTGCGGCATCTGGCAAGTAGAGCTCGATGAAATCAAGGGGCGGGTAAGCCAGCTCCAGCAGCCAGGTGCTGTGCACTTTAGGGTCTTGGGGCTGATAGTGCAGGTTCACTTTGACCCAGAAGGCCGAGTGCGAGTAACCCTCGTTCAAGGTGTCTTTGGTGTGTGCCTTGAACAGTTCGTCGTGTGCCGTGACATCGGCCAGGGTCGCCTTGCCGCCCACGTCTTCGAAGACTTGCATCACGCGGCCCAAGGGCAGGCTTTGTGTGGTTTCGTCAAAAGTGACTGCGCTAGCCAGCATCGGTAGCCAGCTCAACAACATCATCAACAAATAGCGCATACAGCCCCAACGTAGCTCACTCGATAAACTGCGCAACCCCATACTCCCTCTGGGATTACGTCGCCCGAATGACCGGTTATTAATTTGAAGGCACTCTAACATAGCCATTAATGGCACATACACACCACGCTACAAATCATCCAAAAGGCTCTAGAACGGGCATTACAGCGAACAACTCGTATTTTGACGGCAAAATTATCAGGGCAATCAAAAGCTTATAACCAACATTTAACTGCGCACGGACCAAGCGCCCCAAAAAACCGTTTGGTGGTAAGCTCGCGCACCATGAATATCTACAGTTCTCGCCCCGTTGTCCTCTGTCTCTCTGGCCATGACCCCAGTGGTGGTGCCGGCTTGCAGGCAGATATCGAAGCCCTGCTGGCTCAAGGCTGTCACGCCGCCCCGGTGGTGACAGCCTTGACTGTGCAGAACACTGTCAATGTCCGTGATTTCCGCGTGCTGGATCGCGAGTGGGTGTTGGCGCAAGCCGATGCAGTACTCAGCGACTCCACCGTTGCGGCGGTCAAGCTGGGCATGCTCGGCTCACTGGAAATGGTCGACACCGTGGTCGAACTGCTTCAGGCCCATCCACACCTGCCAATGGTCTGTGACCCGGTGTTGCGCGCAGGCGGCGGTGGGCGACTGGGCAAGGATGAAGTGGGCTACGCCATGCGCGAACGCCTGTTGCCACTGGCCACCATTGCCACCCCCAACCTTCCTGAAGCCCGCATCCTGGCCGAACTGCCCGATGGCAGCGCCGATGAGTGCGCTGAAAAACTGCTGCCTTTTTGCAAGCACCTGCTGATCACTGGCGGTCACGGTGATGAGCACGAAGTCCATAACCGCCTGTACAGCCGCGACGGCAGCCGACACACCTTTACCTGCTATCGCTTGCCCGGCAGCTATCACGGTTCGGGTTGCACCCTGGCCAGCACCCTGGCCGGGCGACTGGCCATCGGTGAAGAACTGGTCAGCGCCGTGCAAACCGCGCTCAACTACACGTGGCGCACCCTGCGCGATGCCGAGCAACTGGGGCAGGGGCAGTTTGTACCGCGCCGCTTGCCGCTGGACTTCTGCTCGTAACGAATGAGGCACGACCCATGACACTGCGCGGCTTGTATGCAATCACTGACAGCCAACTGCTGGCCGGCAAGCTGCTGCCCTACGTTGAGGCGGCCCTCGATGGCGGCCTGACGCTGTTGCAATACCGCGACAAAAGCAACGACGACGCCCGTCGCCTACGCGAAGCCGAGGCCTTGCGGGGTTTGTGCGAGCGTTACAAGGCGCACTTGATCATCAACGACGACGCTGAGCTGGCCGCGCGCCTGGGCGTAGGCGTACACCTGGGGCAAACCGATGGTCCGCTGACGCCGGCCCGGGCACTGCTCGGGCGCAATGCCATCATTGGTTCGACCTGCCACAGCCAGATTGAGCTTGCCGAGCAAGCAGCCAAGGAAGGCGCGAGTTACGTTGCCTTTGGCCGCTTCTTCAATTCCAGCACCAAGCCCGGCGCCCCTACCGCGACCCTGGACGTGCTGGACCAGGCTCGCGCCCGGCTCAACCTGCCGATTTGTGTGATTGGCGGCATTACCCTGGACAACGCGCCCCCCCTGGTTGCCCACGGTGCCGATCTGCTGGCCGTGGTGCATGGCCTGTTTGGTGCCCAGAACGCCCAGGAAGTCACCCGCCGCGCCAAGGCGTTCAACACCTTGTTGTCTATTTAAATACCGAATCCTGATTCAGAGAGAGCCCACCATGTCTCGTTCCGAAACCCTGTTTGCCAATGCCCAAAAACACATCCCCGGTGGCGTGAACTCGCCCGTTCGTGCGTTCAAGAGCGTGGGCGGCACCCCGCTGTTCTTCAAGCACGCCGAAGGCGCCTACGTGACTGACGAAGACGACAAGCGCTACGTGGATTACGTCGGTTCGTGGGGCCCGATGATTCTGGGTCACAGCCATCCAGAAGTGCTGGATGCGGTGCGTGCGCAACTGGAGCACGGCTTGTCGTACGGTGCTCCGACCGCCATGGAAACCGAAATGGCAGATCTGGTGTGCTCCATCGTGCCGTCAATGGAAATGGTGCGCATGGTCAGCTCCGGCACCGAAGCCACCATGAGCGCCATTCGCCTGGCCCGTGGTTTCACCGGCCGCGACAATATTCTCAAGTTTGAAGGTTGCTACCACGGCCACTCCGACAGCCTGCTGGTCAAGGCCGGTTCCGGCCTGCTGACCCAGGGCGTACCGAGCTCGGCCGGGGTTCCGGCAGACTTCGCCAAACACACCCTGACCACCGCCTTCAATGACATCGACGCGGTTGAAAAACTGCTGGGCGAAGTTGGCGACACCGTGGCCTGCATCATCGTCGAGCCGGTGGCCGGCAACATGAACTGTGTGCCGCCTGCGCCTGGCTTCCTGCAAGGCCTGCGCAGCCTGTGTGACAAGCACGGCGTAGTGCTGATTTTTGACGAAGTGATGACCGGTTTCCGGGTTGCCCTGGGTGGTGCTCAAGCCCATTACGGCGTCACCCCGGACCTGAGCACCTTCGGCAAGATCATCGGCGGCGGGATGCCGGTTGGCTGCTTCGGCGGCAAGCGCGAAATCATGCAGCACATCGCACCACTGGGCCCGGTTTACCAAGCCGGCACCCTGTCCGGTAACCCGCTGGCAATGGCGGCAGGCCTGACCACCTTGCGCCTAATCAGCCGCCCGGGCTTCCACGCCGAGCTGAGCGATTACACCACCCGCTTGCTCGATGGCTTGCAACAGCGCGCCGACGCGGCAGGGATTCCATTTGTCACCACCCAGGCCGGTGGCATGTTTGGCCTGTATTTCAGCGGCGCCGACGACATCGTCACCTTCGACGATGTGATGGCCAGCGATGCTGATCTGTTCAAGCGCTTCTTCCACCTGATGCTCGACGGTGGTGTGTACCTGGCGCCGAGTGCTTTCGAAGCCGGTTTCACTTCGATCGCCCATGGCGAGACCGAGCTGCAACTGACTCTGGACGCTGCCGAGCGCGCATTTGCCGCCCTGAAATGATCGACAAAACGGCAAGCGCTAACGCCCTTGCCGTTTTTTTATGCCCGTTATGACCTGATCTTTTACCCCGCCCGTCCAAAATCGTCTTAAATCAATGGATATCGCGGTCAGGCAGCAGAAAAACGAGTAAAGACTTTGTAAGGTTGCCTCTGCTTATTTCATAATGCGCGCCTATACATCCCATGGTCGGGTTAACCCGTCTTTCAGAGGTACGTCGATTCCCATGAACCGCACCGGCCGCGCCCTTGCACTGGGCTGCCTGTTGCTCCTACAACCGCTGCTTGTCCAGGCAGGCGGTAACTCGTTGTTGATCCCAGCGATGGGTCGCTGCACCCTCAATACTCAGCCTGAAGACCTCGCCGAGGCACTTGCAGCGTGCGTTGAGGCGGCGAAAGCCGGGGATGCAGAAGCCGAATACGAGTTAGGCGAGTTCTATTACGACGGTAAAAATACCCCTCGCGACCTTAATCAGGCACTGAGCTATTTCGAGCAAGCGTCGCTACAAGGCCACGCCATGGCTCAGTTCCAGCTCGGCACCATGTTCTTCAAGGGCGAAGGTGTACCGGCCAATAACATTCAGGCGTACATCGTGCTGAAGATGGCCGCGGTTAACGGCGCTGAAGACGCTCTGGACACCGCCGACCTGGTAGCCGAGCAGATGCCCCGGGACCAACTCGAAACCGCCACCCAGATTCTGGGGCAGATTTTCCGCAAGTACTTGCAGGAACTGCAATCAACCGACGCCCGCTCACCGTTTTCGCCCCTGCCTTAAAGGGTTGCTGCTTCGGGCGCCAGCCTTTCATAAAGACGGGCCCAAAGCCTGAGCAAATCCCCGCAGACCATGTCCGACAGAATGGACGGCCTTACTTTTCCGGCATCGGAAACGGAAACGGCATCACGTTGCTGACGCCACGGGCTTCGCTGATTTTGGGAGTGCCCAAGCGCTCAACCTCGTCGATACGCACAATCGAGTGCATCGGCACAAAACTGCGCACCACACCTTCGAACTGGGCCTTGAGTTTTTCTTCACTCGGGTCGACGACCATTTGCGTGCGCTCACCGAAGACGAATTCCTCAACTTCCAGGAAACCCCACAGATCACTTTGATAGATCTGCTTGGCGTACATTTCGAACACCTGGCCCTGGTTAAGGAAAATCACCTTGTAGATTGGAGCTTCACGTTTGGTCATGGTGGGCGGGTAAACATCTGGAGGTATAAAAGAGGGCGCGAACTATAGCATAGCCGTCAGACGCACAACGCTAGGAAGCAACGGCTATGCCCCCTATAATGCGCGGTTCTTTGAATCACTTGATGAACACCCATGGCCAAGAAGCTTTACATCGAAACCCACGGTTGCCAGATGAATGAGTACGACAGCTCGCGCATGGTCGACCTGCTGGGTGAACATCAGGCCCTGGAAGTCACAGCGCGCGCCGAAGACGCTGATGTCATCCTGCTTAATACCTGTTCGATCCGTGAACGTGCCCAAGACCGCGTGTACTCGCAACTGGGTCGCTGGCGTGAGCTGAAACTGGCCAACCCCGACATGGTTATTGCCGTGGGCGGGTGTGTTGCCAGCCAGGAAGGCGCGGCGATTCGTGATCGCGCCCCTTACGTAGACGTGGTGTTCGGCCCGCAAACCCTGCACCGCCTGCCAGAAATGATCGACGCTGCGCGTATTACCAAACTGCCGCAAGTCGACGTGTCGTTCCCCGAAATCGAGAAGTTCGACCACCTGCCAGAGCCGCGCATCGACGGCCCAAGCGCCTACGTCTCGGTCATGGAAGGCTGCAGCAAGTACTGCACATTCTGCGTGGTGCCATATACCCGCGGTGAAGAAGTCAGCCGCCCGTTCGATGACGTGCTGGCCGAGGTGATTCACCTGGCTGAAAACGGCGTGCGTGAAGTGACCCTGCTCGGTCAAAACGTAAACGGTTATCGCGGCCTTACCGAAGGCGGTCGCCTGGCGGACCTCGCCGAGCTGATTCGCGTGGTTGCTGCGATCGACGGTATCGAGCGCATTCGCTACACCACTTCCCACCCGCTGGAATTCTCCGACAGCCTGATCCAGGCACACGCCGAAGTCCCGGAGCTGGTCAAACACCTGCACTTGCCAGTGCAATCAGGCTCGGACCGTATTCTGTCGGCCATGAAGCGCAACCACACGGCACTGGAATACAAGTCCAAGCTGCGCAAGCTGCGTGCTGCCGTACCGGGTATCTGCATCAGTTCCGACTTTATTGTTGGTTTCCCGGGCGAGACCGAAAAGGACTTCGAGCAAACCATGAAGCTGATCGAAGACGTCGGTTTCGACTTCTCCTACTCCTTCGTGTACAGCCAGCGTCCGGGCACCCCGGCAGCTGACTTGGCGGACGACACCCCGGAAGAGCGTAAAAAGGAACGCCTCAACGCGCTGCAACATCGCCTCAACCAGCAGGGTTTCGAGATCAGCCGCCAAATGGTCGGTTCCACTCAGCGGATTCTGGTTACCGACTATTCGAAAAAAGACCCTGGTGAGCTTCAGGGTCGTACCGAGAACAACCGTATCGTCAACTTCCGCTGCGACAACCCGCAGTTGATCGGACAGTTTGCCGATGTACACATCGATGCAGCCCAACCGCACTCGTTGCGAGGCTCGTTACTGAACTGAATACACCCTGTAGCCGCTGCCGAAGACTGCGATGGACTTAACCCTTGGCCCACTTCGTGGGCTTTCGCAGCCTACGGTAGCGGCTACAGGTTTTATGTCGCATCAGTAAGTCCTTTCGCCCATGACCTGCTAGCGTTATCCTTCATTTCATCTCAATTGCCTAAGGGCGGCTAAATACGACCTTGAACGCACCCATCGAACCACATCGCTTTCTTCTCGAGCCATTTGAGGCTCGCCGTTTCGCCAATCTGTGCGGGCAATTCGACGAGCATTTGCGCTTGATCGAACAACGCCTGACGATCGAAATCCGCAATCGCGGTAATCAATTCGAGCTGATCGGCGACCCCAAACTGACCTCCTCCGCAGAACACCTGCTGCGCCGCCTGTACCGTGAAACCAAGGCTTCTGAGCTTTCACCGGACATGGTGCACCTGTTCCTGCAGGAATCTGCCGTCGAAGATCTGGCCAGCAATCCGGTGGCAGAAGCCAGCGTGTCGCTGCGTACCAAAAAGGGCATGATTCGCCCTCGAGGCATTAACCAGCAGCGCTACGTCAAAGAGATCCTGGGTAACGACATCAACTTCGGAATCGGCCCAGCGGGTACGGGTAAAACCTATCTGGCCGTGGCCTGCGCAGTTGATGCTCTGGAGCGCGAGCAGATCCGCCGCATCCTGCTGGTGCGCCCGGCGGTTGAAGCGGGCGAAAAGCTCGGTTTCCTGCCAGGTGACCTGTCGCAAAAAATCGACCCGTACCTGCGCCCGCTTTACGACGCACTGTACGAAATGCTGGGCTTTGAATACGTGGCCAAGCTGATCGAGCGCCAGGTGATCGAAGTCGCACCACTGGCCTACATGCGGGGCCGTACGCTGAACAACAGCTTTATCATTCTCGACGAAAGCCAGAACACCACCGTCGAGCAGATGAAGATGTTTCTGACCCGTATCGGCTTCGGCTCGACCGCCGTGATCACCGGTGACATCACCCAGATCGACCTGCCAAAAGGCACTAAATCAGGGCTGAACCACGTCATTGAAGTGCTCAAGGATGTACCGGGCATCAGCTTTACCCACTTCCAGTCCAAAGACGTCGTGCGCCACCCGCTGGTGCAGCGCATTGTGGAAGCCTACGGGCGCTACGAACAGGAAGCCGCCGACAAGCTGGCCGCACTGCCCGCTGCAAAGGATTACCGTCACGATGCTTGAGCTTGACCTGCAACTGGCCACCGAGGCAGCCGCGCCCACCGAAGTCCAGTTCCGCCAATGGTGTGAACTGGCCCTTCGTCAGCGTACCGCCGATTCGGAAATGACCATTCGTCTAGTAGACGAACCCGAAGGCCGCGAGCTCAATCACACCTGGCGCCAGAAAGACTACGCCACAAACGTGCTGTCCTTCCCGGCTGACGTGCCTGACGAATTTCTCGATATCCCGTTACTGGGCGATCTGGTGATCTGCGTGGCCGTGGTTGAACGCGAAGCCACCGAACAAGGTAAAAGCCTTGAGGCCCACTGGGCCCATTTGGTGATTCACGGCTGCTTGCATCTTCTGGGCTACGACCATATAGAAGATGAAGAAGCCGAAGAAATGGAAGCACTGGAACGAACGTTGCTTGCTGAACTGGGTCATCCTGACCCGTACGCAGACGACGAAACTGATTAACACCCACTGAAACTACCAAGGGATACGAGTAAATCGCTATGAGCGAAGACCGATCGAGCAACGGGCAAAAGTCATGGTTAGGTAAACTGACCCAGGCCTTTGCCCATGAGCCGAAAAACCGCCAGGAGCTGCTTGAGCTACTGCGCGAAGCACACCAGAACAAACTGTTGGACAGTGAAGCGCTGGCCATCGTCGAAGGCGCCATTCAGGTAGCGGACCTGCAAGTACGGGACATCATGGTTCCGCGCTCGCAGATGATCAGCATCAAGGCGACCCAGACCCCCCGTGAATTTCTCCCGGCGATCATTGAAGCGGCGCACTCGCGCTACCCGGTGATCGGCGAAAGCCACGACGACGTCCTGGGCGTCCTCCTGGCCAAAGACCTGCTGCCGCTGATCCTTCAGGAGAACGGCGACAAGTTCAACATCAAGGATTTGCTGCGTCCGGCGACTTTTGTCCCTGAGTCCAAGCGTCTGAACGTGTTGTTGCGTGAATTCCGTGCCAACCATAACCACATGGCCATCGTGATCGACGAATACGGCGGCGTGGCAGGTCTGGTAACGATTGAAGACGTTCTGGAGCAGATCGTCGGCGACATCGAAGACGAACACGATGTCGAGGAAGACAGCTACATCAAGCCACTGCCAAGCGGTGACTTCCTGATCAAGGCCCTCACCCCCATCGAGAACTTCAACGAGTTCTTTGATACCGAATTCTCCGACGATGAGTTCGACACCGTTGGCGGCCTGGTCATGAGCGCGTTCGGACACTTGCCAAAACGCAACGAAACCACTGAAATCGGCCCCTACCGCTTCCGCATCCTCAATGCGGACAGTCGCCGGATTCATCTGATTCGTCTCACGCCTATTGCCCGCTAAACCTCAATACCAAGGATTGAAATGCGCTGGATAACCTCCCCCGGCTGGCCCGGTAACTTGCTGGCCGTGGTGGCCGGCGCACTGACAACCCTGGCGTTGGCACCCTTCGATATCTGGCCACTGGCACTGGTTGCCCTGGCCATTTTCTATCTCGGCTTGCGCGACCTGTCTCCAAAGCAGGCGCTGGGGCGTGGCTGGTGCTACGGGTTCGGCCTGTTTGGCGCCGGTACCAGCTGGATCTACTACAGCATTCATCACTTCGGCGGCGCGTCTGTACTGCTGGCCGGACTGCTGATGCTGGCGTTCACGGCCGCTATTGCATGGTTCTTTGCACTGCCCGCCTGGCTCTGGGCACGCTGGATTCGTCGCAATGAAGCCCCCCTGGCCGACACATTGGCGTTTGCCGCTTTATGGGTCGCGCAAGAAGCGTTCCGTGGCTGGTTCCTTACCGGCTTCCCTTGGCTGTACTCCGGTTACAGCCAGCTCGACGGCCCGCTGGCCGGGCTTGCCCCGCTGGGTGGCATGTGGCTGATTTCCTTCACCCTGGCGTTGACAGCAGCCCTGCTGTGCAACGTGCCGCGACTGATCAAGGCCAAACGCAAAGCCTTTGTCGTGGCGGGCCTGGTGTTGCTGCTCGGCCCATGGTGCATCGGCCAGGCGCTCAAGCATCACGCCTGGACCAGCCCCTCGGGTGATCCGCTGAGCGTGGCAGCGATCCAGGGCAATATCGAACAAAGCATGAAATGGGACCCGGCGCAGCTCAACGCACAGCTGGCCCTGTACCGCGACATGACGTTGAGCTCGAAGCGGGTTGATCTAATCGTTTGGCCAGAAACCGCTATTCCCGTACTCAAAGAAAACGCTGAAGGTTTTTTGAGCATGATGGGCCGGTTTGCCGCTGATCGAAACTCGGCACTGATTACCGGCGTGCCAATCCGCCAGGAAGTACGTCATGAGCCGCGCTACTTCAACGGCATTACCGCTGTGGGCCAGGGTGACGGCGTTTATCTGAAGCAAAAGCTGGTGCCGTTTGGCGAATACGTGCCGCTGCAGGATGTATTACGCGGCCTGATCGCCTTCTTCGACCTGCCGATGTCGGACTTTGCCCGGGGCCCCGCGGATCAAGCCATGCTGCAAGCCAAGGGTTATCAGATCGCGCCGCTTATTTGCTATGAAGTGGTGTACCCGGAGTTCGTGGCCAACCTCGCGGCCCAAAGCGACATTTTGCTCACCATCAGCAACGACACCTGGTTCGGCACATCGATTGGTCCGTTGCAACACTTGCAAATGGCACAGATGCGCGCCCTGGAAGCAGGACGCTGGATGATCAGGGCCACCAACAATGGCGTGACGGCGCTGATCGATCCGTTCGGCCAGATCACCACCCAAATTCCGCAGTTTGAGCAGGGCATCATGTATGGCGAAGTAGTGCCCATGCACAACCTCACGCCTTACCTGCAATGGCGTTCGTGGCCGCTGATCATCCTGTGCAGCCTGCTGATTGGCTGGGCTCTGGTCACCAGCCGGATTGCCAAGACGGTGTAGTGGCTACCAGGCTTGCTCGCGAATGCATCACTGCTGCCCTCCAGACCGCAGCGCTTGCATCGCGAGCAAGCCCGCTCCCACAAACAGCCAAACGCCCTGCCTCTCAGTTACCGGTAAAAAAGCGGATAGGACATCTGCCCGACCGCTTCATTGATCAACAACCCAGACTGCCAGAACGATTTGTACTCGGGCATCCAGCCCCCCAACGGCCGAGCATTGTCAGCACTCAAGAATCCAACGGGGGCGGGCACGACTTCAAAGCCAGCCTTTTCAAAGCTCCACACTGAACGTGGCATGTGCCAGCCGTGTGTCACTACGACCACGCGCTTGATACCCAACGGCAGCAGAATATCTGCCGTCATTTTGGCGTTCTCCCACGTGGTACGGCTTTGCTCTTCTTTCCAGCGCACGTTTACACCAAAGTCATCGCGCAACGAGTCCGCCATCAATTGCGCCTCGCTGGGTGGCGTGCCGTAGTGCAAACCTCCTGTGGTCAGTACCGGTAAACCTGAAGCCTTGGCCAGACGAGCCGCATATCGCTGGCGCTCCAGGCCTATTCCCGTCGGTTGATCGCTGCCCCATGCCGGGTCTCCCCGCTCACGGCCCGAACCCAGCACCACGATTGCATCCGCCCGCTGCGCGAGTGTTGACCACTCGCCTTGAGCCAGCGGCGGCTCGCTTTCGAGCACCCGTGCGCCCCACTCCACCATCACTGGCAAGCTCATCAGCCAAAATCCGCCCACACCCAAGGCGAACAGCACACCCGCCAAACGCGGGCGGGAACGACGCAGCCACCAGGCAAGCACCAAGAGGAGTAGAAGAATTCCGGGAGGTAGTAGAAGTTGTTTTAAAAAATATCGAATAGGCATCGAGCATCTCCAAAGATGCCCGAAGCCTAAGGGGGTTGAGTGAACGCATCAACAGCGCAGGTGAGAAACCCAAACACAAACGCTTGATACATCAACCCGGGGTACAACCGTTTTTGATGCGACTTTTTATGAAGGCCCGGCCTGAATCGTTGAATCGCCGTAAGGCCCTAAGCTCCCTGCACCCTGTCTTTGAGCCAGATGACCTTGGCTTTAGGGGCATCTTGCATGTTCCTGCTGCCTTGCGAGCGTTCAATTGCCTCACGCCCCGTCCGATTCAAATAGAGGTTGATCAACTCCAGCTCGGCATGACTCAAGCCTCGTAACTCCAGTTCAACTGGACGCTCATCACGTAATTGGACAGCCGTATTTGCTGAATCAAGAGCCACGTTCAAACGATCAATCAGCCGCTCATACACTTGCGATGTTGGTGCACTGCGTTGCAACTCTGCCATCCGTCCACCTCATTTAAGGAAATGTTTCTCCCCCAAAGACAGCTTAGCTGCGCATGTAAAACCGGCGTGCTGCTGCGACCAACGGAGTGATGAGGCAATCAGGGTTTCCCTCGATAGAGCGGGGTCATGTATGCTACGGGACTTCCTGTAACCCCTGCTCCAACCTGACCGGGCAACACAATAGCCGGTCTATGTTGAAGAGGATTAGGCCACCCTTTATCAGTACAAGTAGCCATGCACGAACAATATCAGCCCCGTGAAATAGAAGCCGCCGCCCAATCATTCTGGGACAACCAAAAGTCCTTCGAAGTCAGCGAAGATCTAGGCAAAGAGACTTACTACTGCCTATCGATGTTCCCGTACCCAAGCGGCAAGCTACACATGGGGCATGTGCGTAACTACACCATCGGTGACGTAATCTCCCGCTACCAGCGCATGCTTGGCAAAAACGTCCTGCAACCCATGGGTTGGGATGCCTTCGGCATGCCGGCCGAAAACGCCGCGATGAAAAACAACGTCGCGCCGGCCAAGTGGACCTACGAAAACATCGCCTACATGAAAACCCAGCTGCGTAGCCTGGGTCTGGCCGTTGACTGGTCTCGCGAAATCACTACCTGCCAGCCGGATTACTACCGCTGGGAGCAATGGCTGTTCACCCGCCTGTTCGAAAAAGGTGTGATCTACCGTAAAAACGGTACCGTGAACTGGGACCCGCTGGACCAGACCGTTCTGGCCAACGAGCAGGTCATCGACGGCCGCGGCTGGCGTTCGGGCGCGCTGATTGAAAAGCGCGAAATCCCGATGTACTACTTCAAGATCACCGCTTACGCGGATGAGCTGCTCGAAAGCCTCGACGACATGCCGGGCTGGCCCGAGCAGGTCAAAACCATGCAACGTAACTGGATTGGCAAATCCCGCGGCATGGAAGTGCAGTTCCCCTACAACGTCGAGTCCATCGGCGAAGCGGGTGCACTCAAGGTCTTCACCACCCGTCCTGACACCCTGATGGGCGCCACCTATGTGGCCGTGGCTGCCGAGCACCCGCTCGCCACTCTAGCTGCACAAGGCAACCCTGAGCTGCAGGCGTTTATCGCTGAATGCAAAGGCGGCAGCGTAGCCGAAGCCGATATGGCGACCCAGGAGAAAAAGGGCCTGCCAACCTCGTTGTTCGTTGAGCACCCGCTGACCGGTGAAAAACTCCCGGTCTGGGTCGCCAACTATGTGTTGATGCATTACGGCGACGGCGCAGTGATGGCCGTTCCAGCACACGACGAGCGTGATTTTGAATTCGCCACCAAGTACAACCTGCCGATCAAAGCGGTAGTTCGCACCAGCGCGGGCGACGAATCACCTGCTCCGTGGCAGGACGCCTACAACGAGCACGGTACGCTGATCAACTCCGGCGAGTTTGACGGCCTGGACTTCGATGCGGCATTCGCGGCCATTGAAGCCGCTCTGGCCGCCAAAGGCCTGGGCCAGTCGCGTACCCAGTTCCGTCTTCGCGACTGGGGCATCAGCCGTCAGCGCTACTGGGGCTGCCCGATCCCGATCGTGCATTGCGAGACCTGCGGTGACGTTCCGGTCCCAGAAGACCAGTTGCCCGTGATCTTGCCAGAAGACGTCGTGCCCGATGGCGCCGGCTCGCCATTGGCGCGTATGCCTGAATTCTACGAGTGCAGCTGCCCTAAATGTGGCGCACCGGCCAAGCGCGAAACCGACACGATGGACACCTTCGTCGAGTCCTCGTGGTACTACGCCCGTTATGCTTCGCCGCACTATGAAGGTGGCCTGGTCGAGAAATCGGCGGCTGACCACTGGCTGCCGGTTGACCAGTACATAGGCGGTATCGAACACGCCATCCTGCACCTGCTGTACGCACGCTTCTTCCACAAACTGATGCGTGATGAAGGCCTTGTCAGCTCCAACGAGCCGTTCAAGAACCTGCTGACTCAGGGCATGGTGATTGCCGAGACTTACTACCGTCGCGAAGCCAACGGTGCGCTGACCTGGTTCAACCCGGCAGATGTCGAACTGGAGCGTGACAGCAAGGCCAAGATCATCGGCGCCAAACTGATCAGCGACGGCCTGCCCGTTGAAATCGGCGGCACTGAAAAAATGGCCAAGTCCAAGAACAATGGCGTCGACCCGCAATACATGATCGAGCAATACGGCGCAGATACCTGCCGTCTGTTCATGATGTTTGCCTCGCCACCTGACGCGAGCCTGGAATGGTCCGATTCGGGTGTTGAAGGTTCGCACCGCTTCCTCAAGCGCGTATGGCGTCTGGCCTATGCCCACGTTGCCCAAGGCCTGCCGGGCAAGCTGGATATCGCCAGCCTGAGCGACGAACAAAAAGTCATTCGCCGCGCTATTCACCAGGCTATCAAGCAAGCGAGCCAGGACGTCGGCCTGCATCACAAATTCAACACCGCCGTCGCCCAGGTGATGACCGTGATGAACGTGCTTGAAAAAGCACCGCAAGTGACTGAACAAGACCGCGCCCTGCTTCAGGAAGGTCTTGAAACTGTTGCACTGGTGCTGGCGCCAATCACTCCGCACATCAGCCATGAGCTGTGGAACCAATTGGGCCATGCCGGTGCCGTCATTGATGCGCCATGGCCAACCCTGGATGAAAACGCACTGATCCAGGACACCCTGCAACTGGTTATCCAGGTCAACGGCAAACTGCGCGGACATATCGAAATGCCAGCCAGCGCCAGCCGTGAAGACGTTGAAGCCGCAGCCCGCATCAATGAAAACGTACTGCGGTTTACCGAAGGCCTGACGATTCGCAAAGTGATCGTGGTGCCGGGCAAACTGGTCAACATCGTCGCGAGCTAACTGGAACAGGCGCCCGTGCCATACGCGGGCGCCCAATAAGACCTTCAGGGCCGCCTAGTCGGCCTATCTGGTTTCAAGGGGAGCAACACATGATCAAACGCAACCTGCTGGTGATGGGTCTCGCTATTTTGTTGAGCGCCTGCGGCTTTCAACTGCGCGGCACCGGCACCAATCAGCTGACGATCACCGAACTCGACGTAACGGCTCGCAACGCCTACGGCGATACCGTGCGCCAACTGCGTCAAGTACTGGAAAACAGCGGCGTGAAACTTACCGCCAGTGCTCCGTACAAAATGATTCTGACCAGCGAAAAAGAATCTCAGCGCGCCGCCAGCTACGCGGGCAACGGCGGTACCGCCGAGTATGAACTGACCAACGTGGTCAACTACGAGATCCAGGGTCGCAACAACCTGACACTGCTGAGCAACCGGGTTGAAGCCAACAAGGTTTACCTGCAGGACGCCAGCAACATCGCTGGCGCCAACCAGGAAGCCCAATTGATCCGCAAAGAGATGCGTCGCGACCTCGTGCAGCAACTGGTCCTGCGTCTTGAGCAGTTGACTCCGGAGCAACTGGAAAAACTGCAACAGCAGGCCGACGAGAAGGCCAAGGCTGAAGCCGACGCCATTGAAGCTGCACGCAAGGCTCAAGAGGAAACCCCTCAACAGTCGCCTCTCGAACTGCAAGACCAGTAAGGCATACGGGGCGCTCAAGCGCCCCGCTATCGTTATAGCCCCTATGAAACTCGCCCCCGCCCAACTCGCCAAACACCTGCAAGGCAGCCTCTCGCCGGTCTACGTCATCAGCGGCGATGACCCGTTGCTGTGTCAGGAAGCCGCAGACGCCATTCGCAGCACCGCTCGCCAACAAGGTTTTGATGAGCGCCAGGTGTTCAGCGCCGACGCCAGCTTTGACTGGGGTACCCTGCTGCAAGCGGGCGCCAGCATGTCTCTGTTTGCTGAAAAACGCCTGCTGGAACTGCGCCTGCCTTCGGGCAAGCCCGGCGATAAAGGCGCTGCGGCATTGATCGAGTACTGCTCACGCCCGGCCGAAGACACCTTGCTGCTGATCAGCCTGCCCAAGCTTGATGGCAGCGCGCAGAAGACCAAATGGGGCAAGGCACTTGTTGAGGGGCCTCATACCCAGTTCATACAGATCTGGCCAGTAGACGCCAATCAACTGCCTCAATGGATTCGCCAGCGCTTGTCCCAGGCGGGCTTGGCTGCCAGCCAGGACGCCGTCGAACTGATTGCCGCAAGGGTCGAGGGCAATCTGCTGGCAGCCGCCCAGGAAATCGAAAAGCTCAAACTAATGACCGATGACGGTCAGATAACCGTCGAAACCGTGCAGGCCGCGGTGGCTGACAGTGCGCGCTTTGATGTATTTGGCCTGGTCGATGCCGTACTGAACGGCGAGGCTTCCCACGCTTTGCGCATGCTTGAAGGATTACGCGGTGAAGGCGTAGAACCTCCTGTGATCCTGTGGGCGCTGGCACGTGAACTGCGGGTACTGGCCAATATTGCGCTGCAATACAGTCAGGGTATCCCGCTGGACAAGGCTTTCAGCCAGGCCCGCCCTCCGGTTTGGGACAAACGTAAGCCGTTGATGAGCAAAGCCTTGCAACGTTACTCGGCACAGCGCTGGGCACAACTGTTGATGGACGCACAGCGTATCGATGCGCAAATCAAGGGCCAGGCCGCGGGCTCACCGTGGAGCAGCCTGAGCCGGTTGGCGCTGTTGATGTGTGGGCAACGTCTGAATCTGCCAGCGGAATAACCCTGAAGCGCTAACGCCCCCCGTAGCAGCTGCCGAAGGCTGCTACGGGTTTACCGCCCGGCCCCGGCCACTGGACAACCGAAAAAAACTGGCCGATGATTTGCGCTTGTTCAAACCAAGCGAGAGCACCTGCCATGAGCAAACGCCCCAACAAGGCCAAATCCATCGTCGCCCAACCCCTGTTCCGCAGCCGCCAGGAACGCCCCGCCAAAGGCAAAGGCAGCTACCGCCGCGAAGCCTTCCAGTCGAGAGACCGGGAGGCTTTTTACTTTCTGGCTGCCTGACAGCGGGGATGATAAGGTCTGCATCTGATTTGCATTACCTGGACCTGCGCATGCCCTTAAGTCATAAACGTGGTTGGCCGATGCGCCAACTGATCGCTGCTTCCAGCGTCATCCTTTTAGTCGCCTGCGCCGAGAAACCTACCGCAGCCGATGCTCAACCCCTGCCTGTGACGCCTCCCGCACCAGCGGTGACCACCAGTGCGCCAAGCACCGACATCCCCTTTGTCCAGCCCGCACAGAACTTCAGTGAGTGGCAGGCCAATTTCCGTGTTCAGGCCCTTAACGCCGGAATCAGCCCGCAGGTGTTCGATAACGCCTTTGCGGACATTACGCCCGACATGAGCGTGATCAAGGCAGACCGCAGCCAACCTGAATTCAGCCGACCGGTCTGGGAATACCTCGACGGCGCCCTGTCACCTTTGCGTGTGCGCAATGGTCAGCGTTTGCTGGAGCAAAACGCCGAACTGCTGAGCCGCATCGAACAGCGTTATGGCGTCGACCGCCAAGTGCTGGTTTCGGTCTGGGGGATGGAGAGCAACTTTGGCTCGTTCCAGGGCAACAAGTCTGTCATTCGCTCCCTGGCCACCCTCGCCTACGAAGGGCGTCGCCCGGAATTCGCCCAAAGCCAACTGATCTCGGCGCTGAAAATCATTCAGCAAGGCGATATCAGCGCAGAAAAAATGCTCGGCTCCTGGGCCGGAGCAATGGGCCAGACCCAGTTCATTCCTACCACCTACGAAACCCATGCCGTGGATTTCGACGGTGATGGGCGTCGTGACATCTGGAACAGCTCGGCTGACGCCTTGGCCTCGACTGCGCATTACTTGCAAAGCTCAGGCTGGAAACAAGGCCAGCCATGGGGCTTTGAGGTCATGCTGCCTGCCGGGTTTGATTACGCGCTGGCTGATGGTGCCGTCAAAAAGACCGTCGCCGAGTGGCAACAGTTGGGTGTATTAGTGCCTGACACCTCTGCCGGCTCCGAGCAGTTGAGCGCTACCCTGCTCCTGCCAGCAGGCTACCGTGGCCCGGCATTCCTGGTGCTGGATAACTTCCGCGCCATCCTGCGTTACAACAATTCATCGTCCTATGCGCTAGCGGTGGGCTTGTTGTCTCAGCGCTTCAACGGTGGCGGAAACATCATGGCCGCGTGGCCAAAAGATGATCGACCGCTGAGCCGTTCCGAACGCGTCGAGTTGCAAACACTGCTGAGCGAGCGTAACTACGATGCTGGCAATGCTGATGGCATTATTGGCGCCAACACCCGCAAAGCGATTCGGAGCGCGCAGCAAGCCATGGGCTGGCCAGCTGACGGCTATCCGAGTCACAAGTTGCTGGAGAGTTTGCGAAGCCGTTGAGTCGCGACTCAACCTGTAGGAGCGGGCTTGCTCGCGATGCTATCAACTCGGTATCTCTGACAAAACGAGTCGATGCAATCGCGAGCAAGCCCGCTCCCACGGTTCAAGTTTTTACTGTGACCACATCCTGCTCAAGCACCAACTGCTGCAGGTCCGCATCCAGTCGCACCTGAGCCCCCATCGGCAGGGTCAGATTGGGGTCACAATGCCCGCTGCGCCATCCCGCCAACACCGGAATCCCTAGCCCACCCAGCTCCTGGGTAAGCAACCGCCCCAACGCCAGCACATCAACCCCCGCCACATCCCCCACCAGGACACCTCGCAACCTGTCGAGCTTACCCGCCAGGCGCAAATGTGTAAGCAGGCGATCAACCCGGTACAGCGGCTCGTTCACGTCTTCGATAAACAGAATGATGTCTTCGTCATCCAGCTCAAACGCAGTCCCGAGAGTGGCGCAGATCATGGATAGATTGCCGCCCAGCAGACGGCCACTGGCGCATCCGGGCGCAATCGTCGTCAGGGGGTAGGCAGCTGGGTGCTCAAGCACGGGCAGTTGTCGCCCGCTGAGCATGCGTAGCAGTGAGGATTCAGTGGGTGGCTGCTTGTTGCCCAGCAAGTCGGCGTTCAACATCGGCCCGTGAAAGGTCACAAAGCCCGCGTAACGAGTGATCGCCAGGTGCAGCGCGGTGATATCGCTGTAGCCCACAAAAGGCTTGGGATGGCTACGCAGCAGCTCAAAATCGATGCCGTCCAGCAAGCGCGGGCTACCGTAACCGCCGCGCAGGCAGAAAATCGCATCAATACTGTCATCAGCAAACGCATCATGCAGGTCGCGTAAGCGCACTGCATCGGAGCCTGCAAGATAACCGTCCTTTTCCCACACACCCGGAAATATCCGCAGCTGATAGCCGTGGGCATGCATCCATTGGGTCGCACGATTCAGATCAAGTTCGGCGGGACCTGCCGGGGCGATCAGGGCGATCACCCCACCAGCGGGCAACGCGGGCACCGCGCTGTGGGTCTTGAAAGACACGGGCGCGGTGCTCCGGTTTGTCATGGAATCAGGCACTCACCAGCATGGATTTGACCAGCTTGGCTTGTTCATCCGCGTGATACGAAGAACGTACCAACGGTCCGGATGCCACGTTTTTGAAGCCCATTTTGTAGCCTTCTTCGGCGAACCAGGCGAAAACGTCCGGGTGCACGAAACGCTGTACCGGCAAGTGGTTGCGCGATGGCTGCAAGTATTGACCCAGGGTCAGCATGTCGATGTCGTGTTCGCGCATGCGCTTCATCACTTCAATGACTTCTTCATCCGTCTCGCCCAGACCCAGCATCAGGCCGGACTTGGTCGGGATGTGCGGCATCATCTGCTTGAAGCGCTGGAGCAAGGTCAGCGACCACTGGTAGTCGGAACCAGGGCGGGCGGCCTTGTACAGGCGCGGCACGGTTTCGAGGTTGTGGTTGAACACGTCAGGCGGCTCGGCTGCGGTGATTTCCAGCGCAACGTCCATGCGACCACGGTAATCCGGCACGAGGGTTTCAAGCAGAACACCCGGTGACAGCTTGCGGATCTCGCGGATGCAATCGGCAAAGTGCTGGGCACCGCCGTCACGCAGGTCGTCGCGGTCTACCGAGGTGATCACCACGTACTTCAGGCGCAAGTCAGCAATGGCGATGGCCAGGCTTTCAGGCTCGTTGACGTCCAGAGGCTTCGGCCGGCCGTGACCCACATCGCAGAACGGGCAGCGACGTGTGCAGATATCGCCCATGATCATGAAGGTCGCGGTGCCGCCCGAGAAGCACTCGCCCAGGTTCGGGCAGGAAGCTTCTTCGCACACGCTGTGCAGCTTGTGCTTGCGCAGCAATGACTTGATACGGTCGACTTCAGGCGAAACCGGAATGCGTACACGAATCCAGTCAGGCTTCTTCGGCAGCTCGGTGGTCGGAATAATCTTTACCGGGATACGCGCAACCTTTTCGGCACCGCGCAATTTAACGCCGGTCTCAACCTTGGAACGGGCCTCGCTGGCGCGGGCTGCACGTTCTGAGATATCCAGCGTTGGGATCAGGGTTTGAACAGCGTCTTGCGCAGTAGTCATATCAGTCGATTCCGCCCGTCAGGGTCGTCTGCTCAGCATAGTCGAGGTGTTTGACGAGCTGCACACGCAGCCGGGCACCTACCTCGGCAAATTCAATCGGCCCTGCATGGTCACGCAGCTGGGTCATCGCCAGCCCCGCATAACCACAGGGGTTAATCCGTCGAAACGGTTCCAGGTCCATGTCCACATTCAGGGCCAGACCATGGAAGGAGCAGCCATTACGGATTCGCAGCCCCAGTGAGGCGATTTTCGCGCCGTCAACATACACACCGGGGGCATCAGGCTTGGCCGCAGCGTTCACGCCATAGCTGGCGAGAAGGTCGATCAGGCACTGTTCCATCCGCGTGACCAGCTCACGCACGCCATAACCCAGCCGGCGCACGTCAAGCAACAGGTAAGCGACCAATTGACCAGGGCCATGATAGGTCACCTGGCCACCGCGATCCGACTTCACCACCGGGATATCACCCGGTAATAGCAGGTGCTCGGCCTTGCCTGCCTGGCCTTGGGTAAATACCGGCGGATGCTGCACCAGCCAGACTTCATCTTGCGTGTCCGGCTCAAGCTTGCGCTCATCGGTGAAACGTTGCATCGCCAGCCAGGTACGCTCGTAATCAAGCTGACCCAGTTCGCGAATACCCAAGACCTGCGACATCACAACACCATGTGTACGAAGCCGGTGGCTCGCAGTTCGCTGTTGATGTTGTAGAGCTGATCCTGATCGGTTGCCACGATGTGCAACTGGATCGTCGTGTACTTGCCATTGGTGCTCTGGCGTTCGTCGACACGATCATCGTTGACCGTCGCGTGTTTCTTGACGATGTCGATGATCCTGTCCTTGTTGCCCACACCCGTGTCGCTGATCACCTTAACCGGGTAATCCACGTTAGGGAATTCGATCTTTGGCGCCTTTACTTCGGTATCGGTCATGGCGTATTGGCCTCGTAAGCCTTGAGCTACAGAGATAACTCCGCGCCGTGTAAGCGCGGAGCCATACAGGTGGGAGCTATTAGTTGAACAGTCCGTAGAAGAATAGACGGATGCTGTCCCAGACGCGTCGGAAAATACCGCCTTCCTCAACGGGCTCCAGTGCAATCAGGTCGGCGCTGTGCACAACCTTGTCGTCGAGCTTGACCTCAACCTTGCCGATCACATCGCCTTGGGCGATAGGGGCCATCAGTTGCGGGTTCATGGTCATGCTTGCAGCCAGCTTTTTCAATTGGCCTTTAGGCAGCGTCATGGTCAAGTCTTCAGCCAAACCGGCTTTGACCTGGTTGGTAGTGCCTTTCCAGACCGGGGCCTGAGCCAGCTCTACACCCTTCTGGTAGAAGGTCTGGGTTTCGAAGAAGCGGAAACCGTAGGTCAGCAGCTTTTGCGTTTCGGCAGCACGGGCGACTTCGCTGTTGGTACCAAACACCACGGCAATCAGACGCTGGCCATCACGAACAGCCGACGACACCATGCAGTAGCCTGCTTCGTCGGTGTGACCGGTTTTCAGACCGTCAACGGTCTTGTCACGCCACAGCAACAGGTTGCGGTTAGGCTGCTTGATGCCGTTCCAGAAGAACTCTTTCTGCGAGTAGATCGCATAGTGAGTCGGGTCTTCGTGAATGATGGCACGGGCCAGCAATGCCATGTCATGAGCCGACGAGTAATGCTCCGGGTTTGGCAGGCCGGTCGGATTCATGAAGTGGCTGTTGGACATGCCCAACTCGCCAGCGGTTTTGTTCATCATGTCGGCAAATGCGTCTTCGCTGCCGGCAATGTGCTCAGACAAAGCCACGCTGGCGTCGTTACCCGACTGAATGATGATGCCGTGCAGCAGGTCGCTGACCGACACTTGAGTGCCGACCTTGATGAACATCCGCGAACCACCGGTACGCCAGGCGTTTTCACTGACAGTTACCGGATCGTTTTCGCCGATCTGACCACGACGGATTTCCAGGGTCGCGATGTAAGCAGTCATCAGCTTGGTGAGGCTGGCTGGTGGCAGACGCTGGTCACCGTTGTTCTCGACCAGCACGTTACCGCTGCTGGCATCCATCAGAACGTAGGACTTGGCTGCAAGTTGTGGCGGCGACGGCATCATCTCGACTGCCCAGGCGGCAGGAGTGACGATCAGCGGTACAAGCAGGCACAGGCGTTTGGCAAAAGTGGTGATGTTCATCCGTCTCTCGAAGTTGTTAATTGAAACTTACCCTCACGGGCAAAACTGTACAGGCAGTCGTATGACTGACTGCCGCGTATTCAGTTGCAGTCCCTGCCCCTGAAAGGGCTTTTATTCTTGACCTCTGCAACTGCGTTTGGGCCCCTGATGCTCCGGGCCCAACGCTTTGATCGGTGTTACTGATCCGACGTCACAACACTTGGCTGGCCCAAATTGGCCAGGCGCACGCTGTTTTGCGTTTGCTGTACTTCGCCCGCCGAAGCAATGGGCCCCAGGCGCACTCGATGCAAGGTTTGCTGATTGCGCACAATCGAGCTGATGAACACAGGGGTACTGACCATGCCACTGAGCTTGGAACGAAGCAACTCGGCGGCGTCCGGATTGGCAAAGGCGCCTACCTGCAAATACGTACCCTGCCCCTTGGGCAGGGTGCTGACCGGTACGACATCGGCGGCATGCTGCTGCGCCGGTGGCGTCCATTGCTCAATCTTGCCGGTAGAGACGGTCGGAGCGGTGTTCTGGGCCATTTTCGGCTCATTGAGCATCAAGGGTGCCGGACGACCGCGCTGGGCCCACCAGGCTTGAGGGTCAATGCCTTCAACCTTGACCCGTGCCGTACCGGTTTCGGCATAGCCCAGTTTCTTGGCGGCAGCGTAGGACAGGTCGATGATGCGGTCCGAATAAAACGGTCCACGGTCGTTAACCCGCAGGACTACGGCCTTGCCGTTATCGAGATTAGTTACTTTGACGTAGCTGGGCAGCGGCAGGGTTTTATGTGCCGCGCTCATGCCGTACAGGTCATACACTTCGCCATTGGCCGTGTTTTGACCGTGAAACTTGGTGCCGTACCAGGACGCAGTGCCAGAGGCCACGTAGGTCTTGGACTCTTGCATCGGAAAGTAGGTCTTGCCCAGAACCGAGTACGGTGCAGCCTTGTAAGGACCGCTGTGCAGGGTCGGCGTGGCATCCGGGATACGAGACACGTCGACATCCCACCATGGTGCGCCATCTTTATGCGCGCGGTTGATGTCCAGACCTGGCTTGGAACTGACACCGGCAGACGTTTGCGGAGTCGTCGTGCGGCTGCTGGAGCAACTCACCACCAGTAGCGCGATAGCGGCGCAGGCGGCGAGCTTCAAAGGTGTACGGATCGCTAGAAACGGCATTACTTGTTGCCCCGTGCTTGAACCAGCAGGTCGGACAGTTGATGCACTGCCATGGCGTACATCACGCTTCGGTTGTAGCGCGTGATCGCATAAAAATTCTTCAGGCCCATCCAGTATTCAGGGCCGTCGGCGCCTTCAAGACGGAACGCCGTCACCGGCATGTCGTCGCGCAGCGCATCATGACTCGACCAGCCCAGCGCTCGCAACTCCCCGACGGTCTTGACCGGCTCGATGCCCTGAGTCAGGCCTTCATCGACCCGATCGCCTCGCACATCGGCGCGAATCACCACCGGCTCACCCGCTACCCAGCCATGACGCTTGAAGTAGCTGGCAACGCTGCCAATAGCATCGTCCGGATTGCTCCAGATATTGATATGACCATCACCGTCGAAGTCCACGGCATAGGCGCGAAAGCTGCTCGGCATGAACTGCGGCAAACCCATCGCCCCGGCATAAGAGCCTTTAAGGGTAAGCGGGTCGACTTGTTCTTCGCGGGTCAGCAGCAGGAACTCACGCAGTTCCTTACGGAAAAATTCGGCACGGGGCGGGTAATCGAACCCCAGGGTCGACAGTGCATCGATCACCCGGTAGTTGCCCGTATTACGACCATAAAAGGTCTCAACGCCGATGATCGACACAATCACCTGGGCTGGAACCCCGTACTCCTGCTCGGCGCGGGCCAGTACGGCTTCGTGCTCACGCCAAAAATCGACACCTCGGGCAACCCGGGCGTCGGTCAAAAACATCGGGCCGTATTCTTTCCACTGTTTGACGCGTTCAGCCGGTCGGGAAATGGCATCGAGAATGCTCTGTTTGCGCTCGGCCTCACGGAATACGCCCATCAGTTGCTCGCCAGCGAATCCGTAGTCGCGGGTCATTTCACCGACGAACTCCGCCACCTGGGGTGAGCCCTCGTAGTCACCGGCTACGGCGCTCTGCGCTGCCCCGAATAGACCCAACAGGCCTACCCATGACGCGTATCGAGCGGCCCAGCCACGCATTGCTTGCATTGAATAATTCACCTTAATCAAACTTGTGCGATCCACTTGCGATGTGTGTGAATCGACATCAAAACCCCAAACGCTGACAACAGCGTCACGAGCGAAGTGCCGCCGTAACTGATAAATGGCAATGGCACGCCCACTACCGGTAACAAGCCACTGACCATACCGATGTTGACGAAAACATAAACAAAAAACGTCATGGTCAGGCTGCCTGCCAGCAATTTGCCGAACAGCGTCTGTGCCTGGGCGGTAATCACCAGGCCACGACCGATCAACAGCAAGTAAATCAGCAGCAGCGCACAAATACCGACAAGCCCGAATTCTTCACCCATCACCGCAATAATGAAGTCGGTGTGGCTCTCCGGGAGAAAGTCCAGGTGCGACTGGGTGCCCAGCAGCCAGCCCTTGCCGAACACCCCGCCCGAACCGATGGCGGCCTTGGACTGGATGATGTTCCAGCCGGTGCCCAGCGGATCGCTTTCAGGATCGAGGAACGTCAGAACCCGCTGCTTCTGGTAGTCGTGCATAACGAAAAGCCACATGGCAATCGCCACAGGTACCGTCGCAGCCAGCACACTGAGGATCCAGCGCCAGCGCAGCCCGCCCATGAACAATACAAACGCACCGCCCGCCAATACCAGCAAGGCCGTGCCCAGGTCGGGCTGGCGCACAATCAGGGCAAAGGGCACCCCGATCAGCATCAGACTGACCGCCACGTGTTTGAGCTGCGGCGGTAACGTGCGCTTGGACAGGTACCAGGCGATGGTCGCCGGCATGAGGATTTTCATGAACTCCGAGGGCTGGAAGCGAATCACCCCGGGGATGTTGATCCAGCGTGTGGCGCCCATAGCGTTGTGGCCCATGACGTCAACCACCACCAGCAACAGCACGCCTGCCAGATAACCGATCGGTACCCAGCGAGCCATAAAACGCGGTTCAAGCTGAGCGATGATGAACATCGACACCAGCCCGATCCCAAATGAAGTTGCCTGTTTGCTCAGCAGATCCCAGCTTTTGCCGCTTGCCGAATACAGCACGAACAGGCTGCCAGCCGCCAGAGTCAGCAACAAAATCAGCAGCGGGCCATCGATATGCAAACGCTGAAGCAGCGTGGCACGGCGACGCATCACGTCCTCACTGGAGAGGATACGGTCGAAATTACTGATCATCAGCCGGAACCTCTGCCTTTACGGGACCGCCGTACTCGGGTTTGAGTTTGCCGTCTTCACCCAGCAACCAGGCGTCCATGACCTTGCGCACTACGGGCGAGGCTACGCGGCTACCGGCTTCGCCGTTTTCAATCATGACCGACACGGTAATTTGCGGGTTATTGGCCGGAGCAAAGCCGACGAACAAGGCGTGGTCGCGGTGACGCTCCTGAACCTTGGAGCGGTCATATTTTTCACCCTGCTTGATGGCTACTACCTGCGCCGTACCGCTCTTGCCGGCAATCAGGTATTGCGCGCCAACGCCCGCAACCCGCGCCGTACCGCGTGCGCCATGCACCACTTGCTGCATGCCGTGGTTGACCTTGGCCCAATTGGACGGGTCACGCAGAACGATGTCCGGCACCGGATCCGGATCCACCGGCGGCACGCCTTCGATGGTCTTGGCCAGGTGCGGACGAATCCACTTGCCTTTGCTGGCAATCAGCGCCGTGGCCTGGGCCAGCTGCAAAGGCGTGGACTGCATGTAACCCTGACCGATCCCCAGAATCAGCGTCTCCCCCGGGAACCAGGCCTGACGCCGGGTGGCGCGCTTCCACTCGCGGGACGGCATCAGACCGGCGGACTCTTCGAACATGTCCAGGGAGACCTTTCGCCCGATACCGAACTGATTCATGTAGGTCGACAGGCGATCAATCCCCAGCTTGTGGGCCAGGTCATAAAAATAGGTGTCGTTGGAGCGCATGATCGCGGTGTCCAGATCGACGTAGCCATCACCGGTGCGGTTCCAGTTACGGTATTTGTGATCGTAATTGGGCAACTGGTAATAGCCGGGGTCGTAAACCCGCGACGAGCCGGTGATCACGCCGCTGTCCAGGCCAGCAATCGCTACCGCAGGCTTGATCGTCGAGCCCGGTGGATACAGGCCGCGCAAGATACGGTTGAACAACGGTCGATCAATCGAATCGCGCAGTTCGGCATAAGCCTTGAAGCTGATGCCGGTCACGAACAGGTTTGGGTCAAAGCTCGGCTGGCTCACCATGGCCAGCACTTCGCCCGTCATCGGGTTAAGTGCAACCACGGCGCCACGGCGCCCTGCCAGCGCTTCTTCGGCCGCTTCCTGAAGTTTGATATCGAGACTGAGCACGATGTCTTTGCCAGGGATCGGGTCGGTACGCTTGAGTACCCGCAATACCCGGCCCCGGGCATTGGTTTCGACTTCTTCGTAACCCACCTGACCGTGCAGCTCGGCTTCGTAGAAGCGCTCGATGCCGGTTTTGCCGATATGGTGAGTACCGCTGTAATTGACCGGATCGAGGGTTTTAAGCTCTTTCTCGTTGATCCGCCCCATGTAACCCACTGAGTGCGCAAAATGCGCGCCTTGGGGGTAATGGCGCACCAACTGCGCAACCACCTCGACCCCGGGCAGGCGGAACTGGTTGACGGCAATCCGGGCGATCTGCTCTTCGTTTAGCTCAAACAGAATAGGCACCGGCTCAAATGGCCGCCGCCCCTGCTTCATGCGCTTCTCGAACAGCGCGCGATCTTCGGGCGCAAGCTGCAGCACTTCGACAATAACGTCGAGCACTTGCTGCCAGTCGCCAGAACGCTCACGGGTCATGCTCAGGCTGAAGCTGGGACGGTTGTCCGCAATCACCACGCCATTGCGGTCAAAGATCAAACCCCGTGTAGGCGGGATCGGCTGCACATGCACCCGGTTGTTTTCTGACAAGGTGGAGTGGTACTCGTACTGCACCACCTGCAGATAATAAAGCCGCGCGAGCAATACACAGATCAGCCCCACCACCACAAATGCGCCGACCACGACGCGTCCGCGCACAAGGCGTGAGTCTTTCTCGTGGTCTTTAAGGCGAATCGGCTGAGACATTCAGGGCGCTGAGCTATTTGTGATACGGGTGCCCGGACAACACTGTCCAGGCGCGATACAACTGCTCACCGATCAGAATCCTTACCAACGGGTGCGGCAACGTCAATGGCGAAAGCGACCAGCGCTGATCCGCGCGTGCGCAGACTTCCGGCGCCAGCCCTTCCGGGCCACCGACCATAAAGTTCACCGTGCGCGAATCCAGGCGCCAGCGGTCGAGTTCAACCGCCAACTGCTCGGTACTCCACGGTTTGCCGTGCACTTCGAGGGTGACGATCCGCTCTCCGGGGCCGACTTTGGCCAGCATGGCCTCGCCTTCCTGACGGATGAATCGAGCCACGTCGGCATTCTTGCCACGGGTATTGAGCGGTATTTCCACCAGTTCAAGGGCCAGTTCGGATGGCAGACGCTTGGCATATTCATGCCAGCCTTCTTCCACCCATTTAGGCATACGCGAACCGACAGCGATCAAACGCAGGCGCACAGCGAACCCTTACTCTTGGTCTTTGTTGAGCTTCAGGAAGTGCTCGTGGGTGTTTTCCGGGCTGTGGTGAGCAGCACTGCCTGCACGGCTTTGCTCAGCACCGGCCCACAGACGCTCCAGGTCGTAGAACTGACGGGCGCTGGCGGTCATCATGTGAACGATCACGTCGTCCATATCCAACAGAACCCAGTCGCTGTCACCCTTGCCTTCTTCGCCCAACGGCTTGACGCCCAGAGCCTTGACGGCTTCACGGATCTTGTCGAGCATCGCGCCGATCTGACGGTTGGACGTACCGGTGGCGATGATCATGAAGTCAGTGATGCTGTGCTTGTCACGAACGTCGATGACCTGGATGTCCTGGGCCTTGACGTCTTCCAGAGCTGCTACAGCTACCTTGACCAGCTCTTCGCCCTTGAGAGGCTCGTTGCTGAAGGTTTTTTCTGGCAGAGGGGCGCTTTTGAACGTGCCTTTGCGCTTTACTTTGCTTACATCTTTGTCAGTCATATAAAACTCGTTTTGCTCGTATGTTCGGGTGTTTCAATACACGTCAATTCGCGCCTTGAAACACTCCCTTTTTAGTTCGACGCACGGTAAAGCCCGTGCGCATCGATGTAGGCCAGGACCGCGTCGGGCACCAGGTAACGTACCGACTTACCGCTGGCCAGCAGTTGACGGATCTGGGTGGCGGATACCGCGAGCGGCGTCTGCCAAACGAATGCAATCTGTCCGCTTGCCCCCTTCAGGGCCAGCGGGTCGCTTACCGAGCGCGCTGCCAGCAGGTTGCGCAAGGCATCCGGCGGTTCGCTGTCGGCATCCGGGCGCTGTAGCACCAGGATATGGCAATGCTGGAGCAACTCTTCCCAGCGATGCCACGTGGGCAGGCCGCAAAAAGCGTCCCAACCCAACAGTAAAAACAACTGGTCGTCCGCGGCCATTTCGGCCCGCATCAGTTCCAGCGTATCGATCGTGTAGGACGGTTTGTCCCGTTGCAGCTCCCGCGCGTCCACTACCAGCGTAGCCACTCCTGCGACAGCACACTCGACCATCGCCAAACGGTCATGAGCTGACACTTGGGGCGTATCGCGGTGGGGCGGCCTGGCATTGGGAGTCAGACGAAGCTCGTCGAGCCCCATCATTTCAGCCACTTCAAGTCCGCCACGCAGATGCCCGATATGCACCGGATCGAAGGTTCCACCCAGCACGCCTATGCGCAGGGGTAACGCTTCGATTTTCGGTGTCGGCCCTGACGCTTTAAGAGCGACCAAGTCAGACCGGCTCCTGACCGCGCAACTGGCCATCACCGACCACAATGTACTTCTCGCAGGTCAGACCTTCGAGACCTACCGGGCCGCGGGCGTGCAGCTTATCAGTAGAAATGCCAATCTCCGCACCCAATCCGTATTCAAATCCATCAGCAAAGCAGGTTGGTGTGTTGAGCATCACGGAACTGGAGTCCACTTCGGCCATAAAACGCCGGGCTTCACCCTGATGTTCAGTCACGATCGAGTCGGTGTGGTGAGAGCCGTAGTGATTGATATGTTCAATCGCCTGATCAAGCCCGTCGACGATGCGAATCGACAAAATCGCGTCCAGGTACTCGGTGTTCCAGTCTTCTTCGGTCGCCGCCACCACATCGATCAACGCCCGGGTGCGTTCGCAACCGCGCAGTTCGACGCCCTTGGCGCGAAATTGTTCAGCCATTGCCGGCAGAAACGCTGCAGCCACCGCCTGGTCCACCAGCAGGGTTTCCATCGCCCCGCAAATGCCATAACGGTAGGTTTTGGCGTTGAACGCAATACGCTGGGCCTTGGCCAGATCGGCCTGGGCACTGACGTACACATGGCAAATGCCGTCAAGGTGTTTGATGACTGGCACCTTGGCATCACGGCTGACACGTTCGATCAGGCCTTTGCCACCCCGTGGCACGATCACGTCAACGTACTCTGGCATGGTGATCAATGCGCCCACTGCAGCACGATCGGTCACTTCAACCACTTGCACCACGGCTGGCGGCAAACCGGCCTCGGCCAGTCCTCGCTGAATGCAGACCGCAATGGCACGATTGGAGTGAATCGCCTCGGAACCACCGCGCAGAATGGTCGCGTTGCCTGACTTCAGGCACAGACTGGCTGCATCAATGGTCACGTTCGGACGAGATTCATAGATGATTCCGACTACACCCAGTGGTACGCGCATCTTGCCAACCTGAATACCCGAGGGGCGGTAGCTCATGTCGCGGATCGCGCCGATGGGGTCTGGCAGGCTTGCCACCTGACGCAAACCGACAATCATGCTGTCGATGCGTGCAGGGGTCAGCGCCAGGCGCTCCAGCATGGCGGGCTCAAGGCCGTTGGCCCGGCCGGCGGCCAGGTCCAGTTCGTTGGCGGCAACAAGCTCCAGGCGAGCGGCATCCAGTGCAGCAGCAGCGCCGTGCAGGGCACGGTTCTTCTGCGCAGTACTGGCACGGCCAATCACGCGGGAAGCTTCGCGAGCAGCGCGACCCAAGCGGGTCATATAGTCAAGAACGGACTCAGTCATGGTCTCAAGGGTCTTGGCAGGGAGGAAAGCGGCCGATTATAGCGGTCCAACCGCCTTACGCACAGCGGTGGCAGGCGGATGGTCGAAATGGACTACAAATACACGGCGTTCAGCCCCGATTAAGCATGACTTGCTATTATCTGACCCTTTTCAGCTATCCACTGACCGTCCTGAAAATGCCAATGATGCTGCCAGATGCCTTTTTCGACCGCGACGCCCAGCTTCTTGCTCGCGAACTGCTGGGCAAAGTCATCCGCCATCGGGTCAACGGCCTGTGGCTCAGTGCCCGGATTATCGAAACCGAAGCCTATTACATCGTAGACAAGGGCAGCCACGCATCGCTGGGCTACACCGAAAAACGCAAGGCGCTGTTTCTGGATGGCGGGCATATTTATATGTATTACGCCCGTGGCGGCGATTCTTTGAACTTCAGCGCCCAGGGTCCCGGCAACGCGGTACTGATCAAATCCGCCTACCCGTGGCTGGACAACTTGTCGGGCCCGGACAGCCTGGCGCAGATGCAACTCAACAACCCTGACACCCAAGGTAACCCTCGCCCCGAGCAGAAACTCTGCGCCGGGCAAACCCTGCTTTGTAAAGCACTGGGCCTCAAAGTCCCCGTTTGGGATGCAAAATGTTTCGACCCCGAACGTTTATGGGTCGATGACGTCAGAGAAAAACCTTCGCGAATCATCCAGACCTCTCGCCTGGGCATACCCCATGGACGGGACGAACATTTGATGTACCGCTTTGTTGACGCTGATTACGCTGCGTATTGCACACGAAACCCCCTACGCCGCGGTCAGGTCGAGGGGCAGGATTATTTGATAGTGAAATGAAAGCACCCTCACGGGGCTTTTGACTTGAACAAGGAAATTGAAACATGGGCCCGTGGCTCGATAGCGTAACCGGCTGGCTGACAGCCAACCCGCAATGGCTGGGCCTTGCGGTGTTTATTGTGGCGTGCGTGGAGTGCCTGGCGATTGCCGGGATCATCGTTCCCGGCACCGTGCTGTTGTTCGCCATTGCCGTCATGGCTGGCAGCGGCGCCTTGTCACTGGGCCAAACGTTACTGCTGGGCTTTCTCGGCGGGCTGTTGGGTGACGTGGTGTCTTACGCCCTGGGCAGACGCTTCCACCAGAACATTCGACGTTTGCCACTCTTGCGCACACATCCCGAATGGATGAATGGCGCCGAGAGCTACTTCCATCGCTATGGCATTGTCAGTCTGTTGATCGGCCGCTTTATTGGCCCGTTGCGCCCCATGCTGCCGATGGTGGCCGGGATGTGCGACATGCCGATCCCTCGATTTATCGGCGTGAGCCTGCTGGCGGGCGCAGGCTGGGCAGTTGCGTACCTGCTTCCAGGCTGGGCAACCGGCGCAGCTATTCGCCTGCCACTGCCCGAAGGCTTCTGGCCTCAGGCCGCCATCGTTGCCGTAGGCCTGGTTGCCCTGCTGGGGCTGAGCATCAATGCCAGCATCCGTCGCCAACCCAGAACCACACTACTGATCGGCGCATTGAGCCTGACCCTGCTGCTGGCCGTTTTCATTGGCTACCCGCACATGACGGCCTTCGACCAGGGCATCAATGCGCTGGTACAGGAGCATCGCAGCAGCGCCATGGACACCGCTGCGGTGCTGGTTACGCAAATCGGCAACTTCCGCACGCAGTTTTTAGCGGCGGCACTGGTGTGCGTCATTCTGCTGTTCACAAAGCAATGGCGGGCGATGTGGTTCTTTGGCGGGGTCACGCTGTTTACAGCCCTGGCCAATACGTCGACCAAACACTTTTTCGCCCGGGTACGCCCCGAAGTGCTGGTCGACCCCCTGACCAGCTACAGCATGCCCAGTGGGCACAGCTCGGGAGCCTTTGCTTTTTTTGTAGCCCTGGCGATTCTGGCCGGACGCAATCAGCCACAGCGCATGCGCGTTACCTGGGTGTTACTCGGGTGCTTGCTGGCGATCACCGTGGCGATGTCGCGGGTATATCTGGGTGCTCATTGGCCAACCGATATCACCGCAGGCGCCCTGCTCGCCATCACCGTCAATGCATTCGCGCTGGCGCTGAGCCAGCGGTTTATGCCGCTTGAACCCATTCCACAGAAAATCTGGTGGCTGATCTTGCCTTCGGTAACTGCGCTTTACGGCTTTTTCATGCTGGCCCACATGTCCAAAGAGCTGCTGCGCTACGCCTATTGAACCCGAAACTGTCAGGTGAACGCCTCGCCCTGAATCTCATCGAGCAGCACTTGAATCCCGTCCAGACGCTGCTGCGGGTCATCGACCTGCAGCAGCTCAATCTTGTCTGCTTCGGCAAAAGGCAACAGGTACGCCAGTTGATTGGCCAATGACTGCTGCCCCGCGACTTCGGTATTCATGCTCAAGGCTGCGACCATCGGGTGCTCGGCCAAAGCCTTGAGCAAGGCCAGCAGGTCCTGGTCTTCATCCTGAAGCGGCTGTTCGGGGATCTCGCTCAGCCATTCGACCTGCGCTACCAACAACTGGTCGCGCTGCAACTCAGTACTCAGCACCTCAAAGCGGCGCCCACCTTCGACCCGAATTCCCAGCAGTCCATTGTCCTGGCGCTGAAAGTCGCGGATCAGCGCTTCGCAGCCGATCCCGGCGATGTCTTGTGGGGCATTGCCGACTTCTCGGCCATCAAGGATGCACACCACGCCAAAGCCCGTGCCTTGCTTCATGCAGCGGGCAATCATGTCCAGGTAGCGCGCTTCAAAAATCTGCAGATCCAGTACACACCCCGGAAACAGTACCGTCTTCAAAGGAAACAGTGGCAACGTCATACACTCACCCTTACACCACGAGGGTCACGGCCAACGGCAAAAATACCGCCGTGGCAACGCCCATCAAACTCATCGCCAACGCTGCAAAAGCACCGCACTCTTCACTCTCATGCAAGGCCACCGACGTGCCGACTGCATGTGCCGTCATCCCCAGTGCCATGCCCCGGGCCTCCGGGCTATGAACCCCCAAAAGCTGTAACAGGCCAGGCCCGCAAATGGCGCCAATCACTCCAGTGATCAACACAAACACCGCCGCCAGTGCCGCCACACCGCCAATCTGTTCAGCCACCAACATAGCAATCGGCGAGGTGACGGATTTGGGCGCAAGGGTCATCAACATCATGTGCTCTGCCCCAAACCACCACGCCAGCAGCACCACCAGACCGGTGGCAAACACACCGCCAACCACCAGCGTAGTTAAAATAGGCCAGAACAATTGATGAATTCGTCGCAGGTTCAGGTACAGCGGCACCGCCAGCGCCACCGTCGCAGGCCCCAGCAAGATACTCAGGATATTCGTGCTCTCACGGTACTCGGCATAGCTCAAGCCGCAACTGAGCAACACACCGATCACCAGCAGCATTGAGGCCAGTACGGGCTGCAGGAAAATCCAGCGGGTTTTTTCGTAAGCCGCAAGCACCAGTTGATAGGCGCCCAAGGTGATGCCGATACCAAACAGCGGATGATGGATCACTGATTCCCAGGCGCCTTGCCATTGAACGCTCATGGCCGCTCCTCAGGATGACTGTGACGCTTGAGCAAGCGTTGCATCAGCACGCCCACAAACGCCATCGAGAGTAACAACGACAGTACCAGCGCCCCGACGATAGCCCAAAAGTCAGCAGCAATATCAGCGGCATACACCATGACGCCCACGGCGGGTGGCACCAGCAGCAAAGGTAGATAACGCAACAGGCTGCTGGCAGCCAGACTCAATGGCTCGCCGACCTGTCCCCGCACCATAAAAAACCCCAGCAACAGCAGCAGCCCAATAATAGGGCCGGGCAACACGGGGACGAACAAGTGATTGAGCGCAGTGCCCAGCAATTGAAACAGCACCAGCCACGTCAAGCCGCGTAACAACATCTCACCTCTCCAGCGAATATTTTTGTGCCGCATTATAAGCACGTCCCCGCCACCACCGGCATTGCCAAACCTTGCCGGCCCGGGCTCACACAGCAACACTGAATTAGTCTCGATGTTTCATCCGGGCCTATAGACACCCTCCATTGCTACGGCATACTCGGTGGCTTAATTATCCGGATCACGCTATGCGCCCATTTGCCCCCCTTGCTTTGACCCTGCTGCTGACGGCCTGCGGTGACGGTGAATCGCTGTTACCGCCAGACGCACGCCTGCCCGATGGCGGGCGTTATCGTGGCGAAGTGGTCAACGGGTTGCTGCAAGGCCAGGGACGCATCGACTACCCCAATGGCAGCTGGTACGCAGGCGACTTCAAAAATGGCCTGTGGCAAGGCCAGGGTGAATGGCACGCCAGTAATGGCGATGTGTATCGCGGCGGGTTTGAACAAGGCTTATTCAGCGGCCAAGGCAGCCTGACCACTCACGACAGCACTTATGTGGGCGGTTTCAAGCAAGGGCGACGCGAAGGTGAAGGCACGCGCAAAGAAGCCGGCTTAAGCTATCGAGGGGATTTCAAGGATGACCAGTTCTCGGGCAACGGCCAGCTTGAACTGGAAGACGGCAGCCAGTACAAAGGCCAGTTTTCCCACGGCAAGCCCCACGGGGAAGGGATGCGCAGCGATGCCAGCGGCAATGAATTCACCGGCCAGTTCGTCAATGGCGAGCTGGAGGGCAACGGCGTCTTCAACAGTGCCGACGGCGACCAGTACGAAGGCGCGTTCAAGCACAATCAGTTGAACGGTAAAGGTCGCTATGAAAATACCGACGGAGATGTCTGGGTCGGCGAGTTCAAAGACGGCGCATTGACCGGCAAGGGCGAGCTGATCGGCATCGACGGCAGCCACTATCGCGGCATGTTCAACGAATGGCGCTTCAACGGTCAGGGCCATTTGAGCTTGCCCGACGCCAGCACTTATGTGGGCGGATTTGCCGCAGACACCTACCAGGGCGAGGGCACCCTGACGCTGGCCGATGGCACCGTGCAAAGCGGTTTCTGGGTTAACGGCCAGCGGGTCCGCGATGCCAATGGCACTGTCTTGCCCGACCCGCTGGAACTGGGGTTGCTCAACCAAGGCACGCTGCTCAACGAGGCATTGGCGGGTGTTGCACCGTCGACACCGGCCATTGAGCTGTACAGCCTAGTGCTCGCAGGCGACGGCAAGCAGAGCGTGTTCAAGCGTGAAGCCGATTACGTCAACGACATGCTCGCCAGTCGCTTTGGCAGCCGCGGCCAGATCACGCTGGTAAACCACCGTGATCACCTGCTCGATCGCCCCATGGCCACCCGCGAGAATCTGCACCGTGCGGCCCTTACCCTGGCCGAACGCACTGGCCCGGAAGACCTGATATTTATTTACCTGACCAGCCACGGCACACAAGAGCACGAACTGGTGCTGGATCAGCCCCGCCTGGAGCTGGCAGATCTGCCCGCTGACGAACTGGCGGCGGCGCTGGCCCCCCTGAAAAACCGCGACAAGGTCATCGTGATTTCATCCTGCTATTCGGGCGGCTTTATCCCCGCACTCAAGGATGAAAAAACCCTGATCATGACCGCATCCAAGGCTGATCGCGTGTCCTTCGGCTGCTCGGAAGAAGCCGACTTCACCTACTTCGGCAATGCCTTGTTTGCTCAGGCCCTGAACCAGACAGACGATTTGCAAAAAGCCTTCAAGCTGGCCAAACACTACGTCGCCGAGCGTGAGCTGGCTGATGGCTACGAACCTTCCGAACCTCAAATATGGGCGCCAAAAGGCGTTCTGAACCACTGGCAACGCTTGCGTCATCAACAAGCAAAACAGGCTTTGCAGTAAGCAAATAACCCTGGAATGGCTAAGCTGGTTGTATCAAGGGAGAAACACTATGCACTTGACGCCTTCACATATTTTGCTCGCTGGAGCCACCGGTCTTACGGGCGAACTGTTGCTCGACCGCCTGCTCAATGAACCCACCATCACTCGCGTGCTTGCCCCTTCGCGCAAGCCTCTGGCGGCGCATCCGCACCTGGAAAACCCGGTAGGTGATCCAGCCGTATTCCTGCCCCAGCTCAGTGGCCGGGTCGATGTGGCCTTCTGCTGCCTGGGCACCACAATCAAACAGGCAGGCTCGGAAGCTGCATTCCGCGCAGTGGACCATGACATGGTGGTGGCTTTCGCCAAACGCGCGCGAGAAATGGGTGCCCGACACCTGATTGTGGTCAGTGCCATTGGCGCCGACCCAAAATCGTCGGTGTTCTATAACCGTGTCAAAGGCGAAATGGAGCAATCGCTGCGCGCCCAAAACTGGCCGCAACTGACCATCGCACGCCCTTCGCTACTCCTGGGAGACCGTGTAGAGCCTCGACTGGCCGAGCAAATCGCTGGGCCATTATCCAAACTGATTCCGGGCAAGTACCACGGCATCGAGGCCTGCCAACTGGCTCGGGCCCTTTGGCGCCTGGCGCTGGAAGAACAGGACGGCGTGCGGGTGATTGAGTCGGATGACTTACGCAAGCTGGGCAAGTAGCCCGCCACCGGTTCGCTACAAACCACCACTGGCCTGAAACCCGACACCCAGCGCGGTCAGCACCGACAACGGCAACACTACCGTGTCGAGCAACGCGCTGGCGGGCAGGTCCAGACCGGGGTATCGCGGGGCCTCGGCTCCAAAGCGATCCTTGGCGCAACACCCGCCTTGCAACGCATACAGATCAAGCCGGGTGCCCGAATAGACAATCGGTGCACCCGGCTTTGCTGCATTGAGCGTACGTACGCTGGCGCAACCACACACCAGAGCCGCCGCCAGCAAAGCCAAAAGCGCTTTATTCATCGCCGCCTACATGGTGCTCACCCCATCGCGGGAGCATGTCCTGGGGGATGTTGAGCAGGTTGAGGATCCGCGCCACCACAAAGTCCACCAGGTCATCGATGGTTTGCGGCTGATGATAGAAACCGGGAGACGCTGGCATGATCACGGCCCCCATATTGGACAGCTTGAGCATGTTCTCCAGATGGATGCTGGAGTACGGCGCCTCACGCGGCACCAGAATCAACTGGCGACGCTCCTTGAGGGTCACGTCGGCCGCCCGCTCCACCAGATTGTTGCAGGCGCCAGTAGCAATCGCCGACAGCGTACCCGTCGAACAGGGCACCACCACCATCGCCGCCGGAGCACCTGACCCCGAAGCCACCGGGGACATCCAGTCTTCCTTGCCGTACACCCGAATCTGCCCGGCAGCAGCCCCGGTGTATTCAGTCAGGAACGTCTGCATCGCCTGTGGTTTGGCCGGCAGGCTGACGTCGGTTTCGGTTGCCATCACCAATTGCGCCGCCTTGGAGATCAGGAAGTGCACTTCGCGATCCTCCCGCACCAGACAATCGAGCAAACGCAGGGCGTACTGCATGCCCGATGCGCCGGTGACGGCCAGGGTTATACGCTCCGGGCCGCTCATTGCAGCGCGTCCGCCAGCTTGCCATGCAGCCCGCCGAAGCCGCCGTTACTCATGATCACCACATGGGCGCCCGGCTTAACCTGGGCCTTGACCTCGGCAATGATGGCTTCCAGCGAATCGCAGACCTTCGTCGGCACAGGACTCGACGCAACTGTCGCCGCCAGATCCCAGCCCAGATTGGCCGGTGCGTACCAGACCACGTGATCGGCCTGAACCACACTTTGCGGCAAACCATCACGGTGAGCACCGAGCTTCATGGAGTTGGAGCGCGGCTCAATCACGGCAATCAGCGGTGCATCACCAATGCGCTTGCGCAGGCCGTCGAGCGTGGTCGCGATCGCAGTCGGGTGGTGGGCGAAATCGTCGTAAATGGTAATGCCGTGAACTTCAGCGACTTTTTCCATCCGACGTTTCACGCTTTTAAAGGCGCTCAAGCCATCAATCGCCAGGTTCGGCACAACGCCCACATGGCGTGCAGCCGCCAGGGTCGCCAAGGCATTGGCCACGTTGTGCTGGCCGGTCATGTCCCACTCGACAGTGCCCTGCATGACGCCGTCAAACAGCACCTCAAAACGCGAACCGTCTTCGCTGAGCAGACGAGCTTGCCATTGGCCGCCCTCGCCCGTGGTTTGCACCGGCGTCCAGCAGCCCATCTCGATCACACGCTGCAAGGCAGGCTCGGTGGTCGGATGGATCACCAGCCCTTCGCTCGGAATGGTGCGCACCAGATGATGGAATTGGCGCTCGATGGCAGACAAGTCCGGGAAGATATCGGCGTGATCGAACTCAAGGTTGTTGAGGATCGCCGTACGCGGGCGGTAGTGAACGAACTTCGAGCGCTTGTCGAAAAAGGCGCTGTCATATTCATCGGCTTCAACCACAAAGAACGGCGTGACTCCCAGACGGGCCGATACCGCAAAGTTTTGCGGCACGCCACCGATCAGGAACCCCGGCGCCATGCCTGCGTGTTCCAGCACCCAGGCCAGCATACTGCTGGTAGTGGTTTTGCCATGGGTGCCGGCCACGGCCAGCACCCAGCGGCCTTGCAGCACATGGTCGGCGAGCCATTGCGGGCCCGACACATACGGCAAGCCCTTGTTGAGTACGTACTCCACCGCCGGGTTGCCCCGCGACAACGCATTACCGATCACCACCACATCTGGAGCCGGATCGAGCTGAGACGGGTCATAGCCCTGAGTCAATTCAATACCCTGAGCCTGCAGCTGGGTGCTCATTGGCGGATAAACGTTAGCGTCAGAGCCGGTAACGTGATGGCCCAGTTCTTTGGCAAGAACCGCCAGCGAACCCATGAAAGTGCCGCAAATACCAAGAATATGAATGTGCATAGTCGACCTCGTAAATCATCGGCGAAGGGTAGCGCAGGGGGGTGAGTTTCGCACCTGATGATTCATGTGGGAGCGGGCTTGCTCGCGATGACATCACCGCGGTTTGCCAGGCAGACCGCAGCTCCCACACACGTGAAGTCGCTCTGCTCAGCGCTCAATCCCATGCTTGCGCAGCTTTCTATAAAGGGTATTGCGGCTAACCCCCAATTGCAGCGCCGTATGGGTCATGTGCCAGCGGTGCAGTTCGAGCGCCAGCAACAAGGCGTGCTTTTCGGCATCTTCAAGCGGGTGCTCACAAGGTTCCGGGACCCTGGACGGAGCCAGGCGAATAGTGGCAGGCAAGTCGCCGAACTGGATTACGTCGTCGTCACACAAAGCCGCCAGGGTGCGCAGCACATTACGCAATTGGCGCACGTTGCCCGGCCAGGCAAACTCCAGCAGCGCCTCGCGCGCGCGCTGGCTGATCCGCAACGGTTGTCCGCCCGCCTCCTCTGCCAGCAAGAAGTCCAGCAACTGCGACTTGTCAGTGCGATCGCGCAACGCTGGCAGACCAACCTCCAGCCCGTTAAGACGGTAATACAAATCTTCGCGAAAGCTGCCGTGGGCTACGCGCTCCTGCAAGTTGCGGTGCGTGGCACTGATGATGCGCACGTTAACCTCTAGTGGTTCGCCACCAATCGGCACCACCAGACGGTCTTCCAGCACTCTTAATAGACGGGTTTGCAGCGCCAGAGGCATATCGCCGATTTCATCCAGGAACAAGGTGCCACCATCGGCCTGCTGCAACTTGCCTTGCATGCCCTCCTTGCGGGACCCGGTAAAGCTGCCGCCGCGGTAACCGAACAGCTCGCTCTCGATCAGGCTCTCCGGAATAGACGCGCAGTTGAGCGCCACAAAAGGTTGGCTGCTACGCAAACTGGCCTGATGCACGGCCTTGGCAAAGGCTTCTTTACCGGAGCCGGTTTCGCCGTTGATCAGCAGCGGCACATCGCGCTCAAACACCCGCAACGCACGGCGAAAATCGACCTGCAGGGCTTCATCCCCAAGACAAATCCCGCCAAGGCGCGACAATTGCGGCTCAACATGTACCGCGACCGGAACAGGCGCACGTCGTGCTTGACCGCGCAGCGCCGCAAACAGTCGGCGGCCATCGCGAGTGCGCAGCGGCCAACTGGTAGTCGCCTGGGGAGTGGCCCGGGCGAACAAGTCGTCGCGCGGGCAATCGAACACACTCTCGATCAATTGCCCGATCAACCCGTCACGCACGTGGCCCAGCAGGTTCAAGGCACTTTGGTTAACGGCGCAAATAATCCCGTCACCATCAAAGGCCAGCATGCCTTCACTGAACAGCCCGACCGACTCCGCCTGCAGGTGAAACCGCAGCAGCCACTGGTTTTCGAAATGGCCCAGAAAGTAGCTGTTTTCGATGATTTTGGCCGAGAGATTGACCAGCGCCATGGTATGAAACTGGCTCTGGCGCGAAGCTTCGTGACGGGCCGAAGACACATCCAGCACCGCCAGCAACTCACCTTGGGGATCAAACACAGGGCTCGCCGAACAGGTCAGCCCGGTATGTCGACCGCGAAAGTGTTCGTCCTGATGGATCGTCAATGCCTGGCGCTCCACCAGACAAGTGCCAATCCCGTTGGTGCCCTCCCGCGCTTCGCTCCAGTCGGCACCCAGCCAAAGACCGGCCTGTTCAAACACCTTGCGCTCGGAGGGGGCGGTGACACAGTTGAGAATTACCCCTCGGGCATCTGTGAGCAGCACAGCATGCCCGGCACCGGAGAGTTGCTGGTGCAAGCTGTTCATTTCATGACCGGCGATTTTCAGCACCTGCTGCAACCGCTCGCGGCCTTCGAGAATGCGGCCTTGCTCAAGCACGGTCGGAGCGATGGTTTGTGCGGGATCGAGGTGATAATCCTCAAGGCATCGTTGCCAGGAACGAACGATAGACGGGTCGCACCCTTGAGGGCGCCCTTGGGTGACATCTATGACTTGCCGTGCGTGACGGCTCAAATCGGTGCTGTGCATTTCTTATTGTTCTCCGCTCTGTTTCGGTGGCCTCACGCTCGACAGAGGCAACCCACCCTCAGCGGCAACAGAGATCCAGTCCAAACCGAATGCCCAGCATCCTCTGGCATGCGGCCCATTGCAATCACGAACTGACTCACCGGTCGTCGACCGTACCGTCGATGGTACAAATTGTCACAACGGCTGTATCAGCCCTGTCACAGCACCCCCTGCCCAATCGCCTCAAAAAAGCCTTGAAGCCACGGTTTACAAGGACTTCACAAATATGGCCCAGCCCTTGCTCCTGCTTGTATCAGCGCCACAGCGCGTCCTCCCATAAGCACAATAAAGCCAGGAGACACACACCATGCGTTACGCACAACCCGGTACTGAAGGCTCGATCGTCTCGTTCAAGAGCCGTTACGGTAACTACATCGGCGGCGAATTCGTGGCGCCCGTCAAAGGCCAGTACTTCACCAATACCTCGCCTGTGAACGGCAAAGCCATCGCCGAATTCCCGCGTTCGACCGCAGAAGACATCGACAAAGCCCTCGACGCCGCCCATGCCGCCGCCGATGCCTGGGGCGCGACATCCGTGCAGGCTCGCTCGCTGGTGCTGTTGAAAATCGCTGATCGCATCGAACAAAATCTCGAACTGCTGGCCGTGACCGAAACCTGGGACAACGGTAAAGCAGTACGCGAAACCCTTAATGCAGACGTGCCGCTGGCAGCCGACCACTTCCGCTATTACGCCGGTTGCATCCGCGCACAAGAAGGCAGCGCGGCCGAGATTGACGGCAATACCGTGGCCTACCACATCCACGAACCGCTGGGCGTGGTCGGGCAGATCATCCCCTGGAACTTCCCGCTGCTGATGGCCGCCTGGAAACTTGCGCCAGCACTGGCTGCCGGTAACTGCGTAGTCCTCAAACCCGCCGAGCAAACCCCGCTGAGCATCACGGTGCTGATGGAACTGATCGGCGACCTGTTGCCACCCGGCGTCCTCAACGTCGTGCAAGGTTTCGGCAAGGAAGCTGGCGAAGCGCTGGCCACCAGTAAGCGTATTGCCAAGATTGCCTTCACCGGCTCCACACCCGTGGGCTCGCACATCATGAAATGTGCTGCCGAAAACATCATTCCGTCGACCGTTGAACTGGGCGGCAAGTCGCCGAACATCTTCTTCGAAGACATCATGCAGGCTGAGCCAACCTTCATCGAGAAAGCCGCTGAAGGCCTGGTGCTGGCGTTCTTCAACCAGGGTGAAGTCTGCACGTGCCCATCGCGGGCACTGATTCAGGAGTCGATCTACGACGACTTCATGAAAGTGGTGATGAAAAAAGTCGAGTCGATCAAGCGTGGCGACCCGCTGGACACCGACACCATGGTCGGCGCCCAGGCGTCCGAGCAGCAATTCGACAAGATCCTGTCCTACCTTGAAATCGCCAAGGCTGAAGGCGCCGAGCTGCTGACCGGCGGCCAAGTGGCTAAACTCGAAGGCGACCTGGCAACCGGCTATTACATCCAGCCGACCCTGCTCAAGGGCACCAACAAAATGCGCGTATTCCAGGAAGAAATCTTTGGCCCGGTGGTCAGCATCACCACCTTCAAGGACGAAGCCGAAGCGCTGGCGATCGCCAACGACACCGAGTTTGGTCTGGGTGCAGGCCTGTGGACTCGCGACATCAACCGCGCCTACCGCATGGGCCGCGCAATTAAGGCCGGTCGTGTGTGGACCAATTGCTATCACCTGTACCCGGCACATGCGGCGTTCGGTGGTTACAAAAAATCCGGCGTTGGCCGTGAGACCCACAAAATGATGCTCGACCACTATCAGCAGACTAAAAACCTGCTGGTGAGCTACGACATCAACCCGCTGGGCTTCTTCTAAGCCCGCAAACCCGTAGGAGCGAGCCTGCTCGCGAAGGCCGTTTGCGAGCAGGCTCGCTCCTACAACGGGTTTCAACTGCTCTATACCGAGCCTTTGGCCCAGCTCTTGCTTTGCTCCCTGTCATATTTTCTCAAACTATAAAAGAACAGGTGACTCCCATGCCTAGCGAACCTACTCCCGCTTCGGCGGCATCCTCTGTCGACTTTGAAAAAGTCGGCAGTGAATATTTCCAACAACGAGAATTGAAAAAAGGCGCTGCCGGCTGGGTCCTGCTGGTGGGCCTGGGCGTGGCCTATGTGATTTCCGGCGACTATGCCGGCTGGAACTTTGGTCTGGCCCAAGGCGGCTGGGGCGGGATGTTTATCGCCACATTGCTGATGGCCACCATGTACTTGTGCATGTGCTTTTCGCTGGCTGAACTGTCTTCGATGATCCCCACCGCCGGTGGCGGCTATGGCTTTGCGCGCAGCGCATTCGGGCCTTGGGGCGGGTTTCTGACCGGTACCGCCATCCTGATCGAGTACGCCATCGCGCCCGCAGCCATTGCAGTGTTTATTGGCGCCTACTGCGAGTCGCTCTTCGGAATTGGCGGCTGGATGATCTATCTGGCGTTCTACATCATCTTTATCGGCATCCATATTTTCGGGGTCGGCGAAGCGCTCAAGCTGATGTTTATCATCACCGCCGTGGCCGCAATTGCGCTTGGGGTGTTTCTGGTCGCGATGGTGCCGCACTTCAGTGTCGCCAACCTGCTGGATATCCCGGTCACCGAAGCCAAAGGCGCCAGCCCCTTCCTGCCGTTCGGTTATGTCGGCGTCTGGGCCGCCATTCCCTACGCAATCTGGTTTTTCCTCGCAGTCGAAGGCGTGCCGCTGGCCGCTGAAGAAACCAAAAACCCCAAGCGCGACCTGCCTCGCGGCCTGATTGGCGCCATGCTGGTACTGGCCACCTTCGCCCTGCTGATTCTGGTGATTGGTCCAGGGGGCGCGGGGGCAAACAGCTTGATGACCTCGGGTAATCCGCTGGTTGAAGCACTGAGCAAGGCTTACGGCGGCTCGACCTGGATGGGCAGCTTTGTGAACCTGGTGGGCCTGGCCGGTTTGATCGCCAGCTTCTTCTCGATTATTTACGCTTACTCGCGTCAGATATTCGCCCTGTCCCGCGCAGGCTACTTGCCGCGCAAACTGTCCGAAACCAACAAGAGCAAGGCTCCCGTTCTGGCCTTGATCATTCCCGGCATTATCGGTTTCGGCCTGTCGCTGACCGGCCAGGGCGACTTGCTGATTCTCGTGGCAGTGTTTGGCGCAACGATTTCCTACGTGCTGATGATGGCCGCGCATATCACCCTGCGCATTCGTCGCCCCAAAATGGAGCGTCCGTATCGCACGCCGGGCGGTATTTTCACTTCAGGCATCGCTTTGGTGCTCGCTTGCGTCGCAGTAGTCGCCGGGTTCCTGGTAGATCCACGGGTGGTGATTGGCGCTGCGGTGATCTATGGAGTATTAATTGCCTACTTCGCTTTCTACAGTCGCCACCACTTGGTGGCCGGCACGCCGGAAGAGGAATTCGCGGCTATTCAACAGGCCGAAAAGGCCCTGCATTAACCGCTGAGAAATCCGCCAGACGCGCTGCGTCTGGCGTCATGGAGCACCCTGAATGGCAACTTTCTCTCATGCGGTTGGCACCCAGACCTACCGCTTCGACAGCCTCAAAGAGGTGATGGCCAAAGCCAGCCCGGCACGTTCCGGGGATTTTTTGGCCGGCGTGGCCGCCCTGAACGACGGCGAACGCGTCGCTGCACAAATGGCGCTGGCTGATATCCCGCTCGCGTACTTCCTGCAAGAAATGTTGATCCCGTACGAATCCGATGAAGTCACCCGGCTGATAATCGACAGCCATGACCTGCAAGCCTTCGCTACCGTGAGCCACCTGACGGTCGGTGGCTTTCGCGACTGGCTGCTCAGCGACGCGGCCGATGAACATAGCCTGCGCGCCCTGGCGCCAGGCCTGACGCCGGAAATGGCCGCTGCCGTCTCGAAAATCATGCGTGTGCAAGACCTGATTCTGGTGGCGCAAAAGATCCGTGTCGTCACCCAGTTTCGCGGCACCATGGGCCTGCGCGGCAGACTTTCGACTCGCCTGCAGCCCAACCACCCCACCGATGACCCGGCCGGGATTGCCGCGAGCATTCTCGACGGGCTGCTGTACGGCAACGGCGACGCAATGATCGGCATCAACCCGGCCACCGACAGCATCGCCTCGATCTGCGACTTGCTGAACATGCTCGACGCAATCATTCAGCGCTATGAAATCCCGACCCAGTCCTGCGTACTGACCCATGTCACCACCTCAATCGAGGCGATCAATCGTGGGGTTCCACTGGACCTGGTGTTCCAGTCGATTGCAGGCACCGAAGCGGCCAACGCCAGTTTCGGTATCAACTTGAATGTATTGCAGGAAGGGTATGAAGCGGGTTTAAGCCTCAATCGCGGCACGTTGGGCAACAACTTGATGTATTTCGAGACAGGTCAGGGCAGCGCGCTGTCAGCCAACGCCCATTTCGCAGTGGATCAACAAACCTGCGAGACGCGGGCCTACGCCGTTGCGCGGCATTTCAAACCGTTTTTGGTCAATACCGTGGTCGGCTTTATCGGCCCCGAGTACCTGTACAACGGCAAGCAGATAATTCGAGCCGGTCTTGAGGACCACTTCTGCGGCAAGTTGCTGGGCGTGCCGATGGGCTGCGACATCTGCTACACCAACCACGCCGAAGCCGACCAGGACGATATGGACACCCTGTTGACGCTGCTGAGCGTGGCCGGGATCAACTTCATCATGGGCATTCCGGGGTCGGACGACATCATGCTCAACTATCAGACCACTTCCTTCCATGACGCGCTGTATGCGCGCAAAACCCTGGGACTCAAGCCTGCACCCGAGTTTGAACAGTGGCTGAGCAAAGTCGGAATTTTCACTCAGGCCGACGGCCGGATTGAGTTCGGTCATCAATTGCCACCCGCATTTCGCCAGGCGCTGGCTCACTTGGGAGGACGCTGAACATGGCCAACACCCCGCCCCAAAGCCCTAACCCGTGGCTGGAACTGCGCCGCCTGACCCCGGCGCGCATTGCGCTGGGCCGCACGGGCACCAGTATGCCGACTCAGGCCCAGCTGGATTTTCAGTTTGCTCACGCCCAGGCCCGTGATGCGGTGCATTTACCGTTTGATCACCCGGGCTTGAGCGCGCAATTGAGCGAGCGCGGACGCGAAAGCCTGTTGCTGCACAGCGCCGCAATTGACCGCCACAGCTACCTGCAACGCCCGGATCTGGGGCGCAAGCTTAACGACAGCTCGGCACAGCAATTGCGCGACTACGCCCAAGCCAACCCCGGGGGGATCGATGTGGCGGTGGTGGTTGCTGATGGTTTGTCGGCACTGGCTGTTCATCGCCACACCCTGCCCTTTTTGGCGCGCATGGAAGAACACACAGCCACCGAGGGCTGGTCACTGTCACCCGTCATTTTGGTGGAGCAAGGCCGTGTCGCCGTGGCCGACGAGATCGGCGAACTGCTGGGCGCAAGAATGGTGGTGATGCTGATCGGCGAGCGCCCCGGCCTCAGTTCACCCGATAGCCTGGGGCTGTACTTCACCTATGCGCCCAAGATCGGCCTGACCGATGCTTATCGCAACTGCATCTCCAATGTAAGGCTCGAAGGCTTGAGCTATGGCATGGCCGCTCATCGGCTGGCGTATTTGATGCGCGAGGCCTGCCGTCGGCAATTGTCGGGGGTCAACTTGAAGGATGAAGCACAGGTACAGACCGTGGACGTGGGTGCCCCCAGCGAAAACTTCCTGCTCAAGGGCGAGTAACGATCAAGCCCCCGTGGGAGCGAGCCTGCTCGCGAATGATCTTCGCGAGCAGGCTCGCTCCCACGGCTGGAGTATCTTTCTGTGCCTGCGACCCTTGTCGCAGCCTCGCTTTGCATCTCAACGGCTGCACGTTTTGAACAGCTGGAAATTCAATACACGCTTCGCTACAAACTCCATCAGCAGAATTCGTCTCAATCCGTATAATCCGATTCCTTAAAAAAGTACGAAAAAACTACATTAGTTGTAGTTAACTACCTACCCCTCCCCGCACAGACCTGCAGAGCCGGGTCATCAACACAGGTGCTTTACATGGATTTCAACCCGATCGACATTATCCTGCACCTCGATGTGTACCTCGACATGCTGGTGAACAATTACGGGCCATGGATCTACGCCATCCTGTTTCTGGTGATTTTTTGCGAGACCGGCCTGGTGGTTATGCCGTTCTTGCCGGGTGATTCGCTGCTCTTTATCGCAGGCGCTGTAGCGGCAGGCGGCGGCATGGACCCTGTATTGCTCGGGGGCTTGCTGATGCTGGCTGCGATTCTGGGCGACAGCACCAACTATGTGATCGGACGAACGGCAGGCGAGCGCTTGTTCAGCAACCCGAACTCAAAAATCTTCCGTCGCGACTACCTCGAAAAAACCCACGACTTCTACGAACGTCATGGCGGTAAAACCGTCACGATGGCGCGCTTCCTGCCAATTTTCCGTACCTTCGCGCCGTTTGTTGCCGGCGTGGCACGCATGTTCTACCCGCGCTTCTTCATGTTCAGCGTATTTGGCACGATCTTGTGGGTCGGCGGCCTGGTAACCCTGGGTTACTTCTTCGGCAACGTACCTTTCATCAAGACAAACCTGTCCTTGCTGGTGGTAGGCATCATCTTGCTGTCGCTGGTACCCATGATTATTGGCGTAGTCCGCAGCCGCATGGGTCGTACTCCGTCTAAAGCCAAAGCCTGATCGGACTCGCCTACCATGTGGTCTCTAACTGAATGGCGGCGCCAGCGGATTCTGGCGCAACACCCGGTGGCACCCGATGTCTGGCACAGCGTGCGTCAGCGGTTGAGCATTCTCGACGGGCTGGATGACGAGCAGGACAAGTGGCTGCGCGACACCAGCGTGTTGTTCCTCAAGGACAAACACCTGACGGCCATGCCCGGTGTTGAGCTGACCGAAGAGGGCCGGCTGTTGCTGGCCGCTCAGGCACAATTGCCGCTGCTCAATCTGGGCGATCTGGACTGGTACCAAGGGTTTCACGAAATCGTGCTGTATCCCGACGACTTCATCAGCCCCCAACGCCATCGAGACTCCAGCGGCGTCGAGCATGAGTGGGAAGGCCATCACAGCGGTGAAGCCTGGGAGCATGGCCCGGTGGTTCTGGCCTGGCCTGGCGTTCTGTCGAGCGGTGGCTGGGAAGGCTACAACCTGGTCATCCATGAGCTGGCACACAAACTGGACATGCTCAATGGCTCTGCCAATGGCATGCCGCCACTGCACAGCAGCATGCACGTGAGTGACTGGACCAAGGCCATGCAACAGGCCTACGACCACCTCAATCACTATCTTGACCACCACAACGCGGACCACGCGCCAATTGATCCGTATGCGGCCGAAAACCCGGCCGAGTTCTTTGCGGTCACCAGCGAGTACTTTTTCAGCGCGCCAGACCTGTTGAACCATGCCTATCCGCTGGTCTATCAACAGCTGAGTCTGTTCTATCGTCAGGACACCCTCGCACGCCTCAAGCAGCTGCAAACCGAACACCCCGAATACCGCGCACAGCACTGATCGCCCAAGGGTGACGTCCTTATAGGAATACGCCTATAATCGCCGCCACTTTTTGGCCAAATCGGCCAACCAAACTGGCCTACTAACGGGGGCACCGCCCAATGAGCTACAGCAAGATTCCGGCTGGCAAAGACCTGCCGAATGACATCTACGTCGCTATCGAGATTCCGGCTAACCACGCGCCGATCAAATATGAAATCGACAAAGACAGCGACTGCCTGTTCGTTGACCGCTTCATGGCTACCCCGATGTTCTACCCGGCCAACTACGGCTTTATCCCGAACACTCTGGCCGACGACGGTGATCCACTGGACGTGCTGGTTGTTACCCCTTATCCGGTAGCTCCAGGTTCGGTTATCCGTGCTCGCCCGGTTGGCATCCTGCACATGACTGACGACGGCGGCGGCGATGCCAAAGTAGTTGCAGTGCCTCACGACAAGCTGTCCCAGCTGTACGTTGACGTGAAAGAGTACACCGACCTGCCACCTCTGCTGATTCAGCAAATCCAGCACTTTTTCGAGAACTACAAAGATCTCGAAAAAGGCAAATGGGTGAAGATCGAAGGTTGGGGCGATGCAGAAGCCGCCCGCACCGAGATCATGAAGTCGGTTGCTGCCTACAAAGGCTAAGTAACCCCTTAAAAAAACCTCGGCTCGCCGAGGTTTTTTTATGCCCGCATAAACGCAACAAAACAGCCCGTTTACGGCATTCAAAATGCTTATCCCATGGACGTAGGAAAGGTCTCTGTAGGACTGGGAATTTTCTGGTTTTAGCCATGTTTTTTTGAACGTTTAGTTTATTTAAACAGGCCGGCCTTGCCCGTAGACTCTGTGTTCATGAATACATCCGGTGATCGCCTGAAAGCCCTCCTGCGGGAGTGCCATTTAACCGCTTCGGACTTCGCAGCCAATCGCTGCGTTACGCCGCAGCACGTCAACAACTGGTTCAAGCGAGGCATTCCCATGGCTCGGCTGGATGAAATCGCCGAGCTGCTGTGCGTCAACAGTCGTTGGTTACGCACAGGAGAAGGAAACAAACACCCGGGGTTTGCCGACAGCAACGACGCAACGTCTCCTGACCAAGCGCCGATGCCGCACAAGCCTGCTGCCTGCCTCGAAGTTGAAGTGCCTTTCTACAGCGAAGCCCTGCACCCGGATGGCTCGGGCAAAACTCGGGTGGTGCACATTCCTGACCGAACCGTGCGATTAACCTGTTCAGTTCTGGAGGCCATGGACGTCAGCCCCGACCAGGCCATGTGTATCTCCATGATCGGCAACGACATGTCGCATAAAATCCAGGACGGCTCCACTGTCGCCGTCGACCGCAGCCTGACCCATATCGTCGACGGCGAAATTTATGCTCTCGAACAGGACGGCATGCTGCGCATCAAATACGTCTATCGCCTGCCCAACAACGGCCTGCGCCTGCGCAGCCACAACCACCTGGAGTCAGCGGACGAAGTGTTCAGCGCCGCCGAAGTCCAAGCGCAGCAGATACGGATATTGGGATGGGTATTTTGGTGGTCCACGCTCAATCGCCGGCGCCCTCCGATGCCTTACACACTGGAGGAATAGCGTTTGGGCAGGCTTTTAGTGGGAAAAGCACTTCAATCCCAGTATGATTTGCCGCACTTGCGCATCCCCCTCGCTTCTAGCGAGCCGGAATGCAGGGCCAGACCGCAAAAAGCCGTCACGCCCCACACCCAGCCGCAACGCGCTGGATGTCCCGATTGAAGGCGAGTACGGCTTACCAAAAATAAGCCAAACCCGCCCCCGAGAAGCCGGCCACAAGCCGGCTTTTTAATGCCTGCGAATCTGAAGCTTTCGAAAAAACCCAGTTGGGTTGCGCCTGCAAGACGAGCCTTGAAGAACAGTGGGAGCAGGCAAGCTCGCCCCCCACAAGTGTTGTTGCAACGGCGGGATTTAGCGGAACACCAGCCCCCCATCGATCAGCGGAGCCTGCCCTGTCATGTAGTCAGCATCCGGGCTGGCGAGGTAGGACACAAAGGCCGCCACGTCATCCGGTGTTTCTGCCCGACCCAAGGCTATCCCGCTGACAAACTTTTCATAAGTCGCACCAATCGCAGCGCCGGTGATTTCGGCCATACGCTTGTCAATGTCGACCCACATGTCAGTGCCCACAACTCCGGGGCAATAGGCGTTGACGGTAATGCCGTGAACAGCCAGCTCCTTGGCCGCCTGGGTCAAGGCACGGACGGCAAACTTGGTTGAGGAGTAAACCCCCAACAGGGCATAGCCTTCGTGCCCGGCGATGGAGCTAAAGCTCAATCTTGCCCGGGCTTTAGGGCATCATTTCCAGGTCATCCACTTCAAAGTCCGCAGGGTGAAGGCCGCCCCCGATTTGCCCCAAAACCTGCTGTCTGCTAGTGTCAGCCGGTTTTAACGCCTACCGAGAATGCCGCCATGGCCCGCAAAAAAGCTTCACCGGATTTCGAACAGTCACTCGCTGACCTGCAAACACTGGTCGAGCGTCTGGAAAATGGCGAGCTGTCGCTGGAAGACTCTCTGACCGCCTTCGAACAAGGCATCCGCCTGACCCGTGATTGTCAGGGCGCATTGGCCCAGGCCGAGCAGAAAGTCCAGATCCTGCTTGAGCGTGATGGTGAGTTGGCGCAAGAGCCTTTTGATGCGGAACAGTCCGAATGATTGACGCTTACCAGATCAGCAGCCAGGCACGCGTCAATGCGGCGCTTGAACTCTTGCTTGTCGCTCCGGCACCGGAGTTGGCCCGTCTTTACGAGGCCATGCGCTACAGCGTCATGAATGGTGGCAAACGTGTTCGCCCGCTACTGGCCTATGCCGCTTGCCAGGCGCTGGGCAGCGTGCCCGAACAAGCCAATGGCGCGGCATGTGCCGTCGAGCTGATCCACGCCTATTCGCTGGTGCATGATGATTTGCCCGCAATGGATGATGACGATCTGCGGCGCGGCCAACCGACCACCCACAAGGCATTCGACGAAGCCTGCGCCATTCTGGCCGGTGACGGTTTGCAAAGCCTGGCGTTCAGCGCCCTGCTCGACCCACGACTCAACACCCTGGACGCCGAGACTCGCTTGCGCATGGTCACCGCCCTGGCAAAGGCCGCAGGCCCGGCAGGAATGGTCGGCGGACAAGCCATTGACCTGGGTTCTGTAGGCCTGAAACTTGATCAGGCAGCGTTGGAAAACATGCACCGGCACAAGACCGGAGCCCTGATCGAAGCCAGTGTTCAACTGGGCGCCTTGGCCAGCAGCAACGCCAACGCCAAAAATCTGCACGCACTGAACACCTACTCGCGGGCCATTGGCCTGGCGTTTCAGGTTCAGGACGACATTCTGGATGTTGAAAGCGATACCGCGACTCTGGGCAAACGCCAGGGCGCCGATATCGCACGGGACAAGCCGACCTATCCGGCGCTGATGGGTCTGGAGCAGGCCAAAGGCTATGCACTGGATCTGCGCGATCAGGCACTCAATGCCCTGCGGCATTTTGATGCAGGTGCCGAACCGCTGCGTGAATTGGCGCGATATATCGTTGAACGCCGCCACTGATAAGCCACACTCGGTAATGATTTCTGACAGCTCTAATGCCAAGGTCTTACTAACGAGTGCCAGACTGCGTGGGCAGCTTACGTTCCATAAGGTAAACTGCCGCCTCTTCTTATACCTATAACGATTCGCCTGATGCCAACGACGTTTCAAGAGATTCCCCGCAACCGTCCGACTACGCCCCTGCTCGACCGGGCAGGCACGCCTGCGGGTCTGCGCCGCCTGGCCGAAGCCGAGCTGGAAACCCTGGCCGATGAGTTGCGCCTGGAATTGCTCTATACCGTCGGCCAGACGGGCGGGCATTTCGGTGCCGGCCTGGGTGTCATTGAGCTGACCATCGCGTTGCACTACGTGTTCGACACCCCCGACGACCGACTGGTGTGGGATGTGGGTCATCAGGCGTATCCGCACAAAATCCTCACGGGCCGTCGCGAGCAAATGGCGACCTTGCGCCAGAAGGACGGCGTTGCCGCTTTCCCGCGTCGCTCCGAGAGCGAGTACGATACTTTCGGCGTTGGGCACTCCAGCACCTCGATCAGCGCAGCGCTGGGCATGGCCATTGCCGCCCGCCTGCAGAACAGCGATCGCAAGGCGATCGCCGTGATCGGTGACGGCGCGCTGACTGCCGGCATGGCCTTTGAAGCCCTGAACCACGCGCCGGAAGTGGATGCCAACATGTTGGTGATCCTCAACGATAACGACATGTCGATTTCGCGCAATGTGGGGGGGTTGTCCAATTACCTGGCCAAAATCCTCTCCAGCCGTACCTACGCAAGCATGCGCGAAGGCAGCAAAAAAGTGCTGTCGCGTTTGCCCGGCGCCTGGGAAATCGCCCGCCGTACCGAAGAATATGCCAAGGGCATGTTGGTACCCGGCACGCTGTTTGAAGAGCTGGGCTGGAACTACATCGGCCCTATCGATGGTCACGACCTGCCAACCTTGATCGCGACGCTGCGCAATATGCGCGACCTCAAAGGTCCGCAGTTCCTGCATATCGTCACCAAGAAAGGCAAAGGCTTTGCTCCCGCCGAAGCCGACCCGATTGGCTATCACGCCATCACCAAGCTTGACCCGCTGAACGCACCGAAAGCGGTGCCAAAAGTGGCCAGCGGGCCGAAGTACTCGGCGGTCTTTGGCGAGTGGCTGTGCGACATGGCCGCTGCCGATGAGCGTCTGATGGGCATCACTCCAGCCATGAAAGAAGGCTCGGACCTGATCGCCTTCAGCGAACGCTTCCCCACACGTTATTTCGACGTTGCGATTGCCGAACAGCATGCTGTGACTTTCGCTGCCGGTATGGCCTGCGAAGGCGCCAAGCCTGTGGTGGCTATTTATTCGACGTTCCTGCAGCGCGGTTACGACCAGTTGGTGCATGACGTGGCCGTGCAAAATCTGGACGTACTGTTCGCCATCGACCGCGCAGGTCTGGTGGGCGAAGACGGCCCAACCCACGCAGGCAGTTTCGACCTGTCGTTCCTGCGTTGCATCCCGGGCATGGTCATCATGACCCCGAGCGACGAGAACGAACTGCGCAAAATGCTCACCACCGGCCATCTGTATAACGGCCCGGCGGCAGTACGCTACCCGCGTGGTACTGGCCCAAACGCGCCTATCGAAAAAAACCTCGAGCCGCTGGAAATCGGCAAGGGCGTGATTCGTCGCCAGGGTTCCAAAGTCGCCATGCTGGTTTTTGGCGTGCAACTGGCCGAAGCCCTGCAAGTGGCAGAAAAAATCGACGCCACCGTGGTCGACATGCGTTTCGTCAAACCAATGGATGAAGCACTGGTTCGCGAAATGGCTGATAGCCATGAACTGTTGGTGACCCTCGAAGAAAACGCCATCATGGGTGGCGCCGGTGCGGGTGTCAGCGAGTTCCTGGCCCGTGAAAACGTACTCAAGTCAGTCCTGCACCTGGGCCTGCCGGACATCTACGTTGAGCACGCCAAACCGAGCCAGATGCTGGCCGAGTGCGGCCTGGATGCGCCAGGCATTGAAGCCTCGGTGCGCCAGCGCATGGCATTGCTGGGGCTGTAGAAAAGCTGGAAATGTACTCGCATATGTAGCAGCTGCCGAAGGCTGCGTTCGATTGCGAAGCAATCGTAAAATCAGAACATGCGGTGTAACTGAAAAACCGCGCATGCTGATTTTACGACGGCTACGCCGCCGAACGCAGCCTCGTTCCTTCGCCAGCGGCTACGGAGTTTTTAACACCCATGAAACACCTTCGTCTGGTTTTAATCCTCAGCAGCCCGTTGCTGGCCAACGCCGCTGAGCGCGAAGACGCGCTCAAACTCCCGCAAACACTGATCACCGGCAATCGCCAGGTTGAAGCGCGCTCGGACAGCAGCAGCGCCAACAGCGTGTTCACCCGTGAAGACATTGACCGCCTGCAACCCACCAGCCTGACCGACCTGCTGGGCCGGGTACCGGGGGTTCAAGTGGCGCGAAGCGGCGGGCGCGGTGGTTTGCCGGGGATTTATATTCGCGGCACCAAGTCGGCACAAAGTCTGGTGCTGGTGGACGGCCAACGCATGGCCAATGCCACTTCGGCCGACAGCAACCTGCAGTACCTGAATATCGATCAGATCGAACGCGTAGAAGTGCTGCGCGGATCGCGATCAGTGATCTACGGCAGTGATGCGATCGGCGGGGTGATTCAGATTTTCACTCGCCGTGGCGCCAATCAGGCCCCGCAGCTTCGAGTCCGCAGCGCGATGGGCAGCTATGGCAGCTCAGACAACAGCGTCGGGATATCCGGCGGGGATACGCAAACGCGCTACAACCTGAGCGGCAGTCTCGAACAGACTGCGGGGATCAACCGTACTCACGAGTCCTTCCCCAGCGACAACGACCATGATGCCTATCGCAACAAATCACTGAGCCTGAACCTGAGCCACTACCTGAGCGAGGACCTTGAGGTCGGACTGACCGCGATGAAGAATATCGGCAAGACCGAACTCGACAACTCGTTTGGTCGCTGGGACCCGAGCACCCTGACGGTCAGTGGGCAGCAACTTTACAGCGACTTCGATATCAGCAGCGTCGGCAGTTTTATCGACGCCCAGCTTGCCGAGCGCTGGAATTCACGCCTGGAACTGGGCCACAGCGAAAACCGCGAAAAGACCCGGGACAAGCTTAGCTCTGACGTTTACAGCTTCAACACCTATCGAGACTCACTCAACTGGCAAAACAACCTGACGCTGGACGATCAAAACACCCTGATCCTGGGCGCAGACACCTATGAAGACCGCGTGCGCAGCAGTACCGTTTTCGACGTAGACAGTCGCTGGAATCGTGCCGCCTTTATCCAGCACCGCTTCCACGGTAATTACTTTTCGACCGAGCTGGGCCTGCGTCACGACCAGAACCAGCAATTCGGCAGCCACAACACCTGGAGCGCCAGCCTGACTGTGCCGCTCAACGCCGACAACGATGTACTGCTGTCTTACAGCGAAGGGTTTCGCGCACCTACATTCAATGACTTGTACTACCCAGAGTTCGGCAACCCGAATCTCAAACCGGAGCACTCCAAGAGCTACGAACTGCAATGGCGCAGTCAGCTGAGTGACACCAGCCGCCTGGAAACCTCGCTGTATCGCACCGACATTCGTGACGCGATTGTGGCCGACGCCAACTTTATCCAGCAAAACATCGGCGCGGCCCAAATTACCGGTTTCGAAAGCGCCGTGCAGCAGGAGTGGTTCGGCTGGCAGAGCAGCCTGGGGATTGCGATCATCGACCCCCGTGATCGAGACACTGGCCACACCTTGAGCCGCCGCGCACGACGGACGTTGAGCCTGGATCTGGACCGCCAATTTGACCGTGTGGGGGTAGGCGCTACCTGGCAGGCGGTGAGCAACAGTTTCAATGATGAAGACAACAAGCAGCCCATTGGCGGGTATGGCGTGCTGGGGCTGCGCGGCAACTGGCAGGCCAGTTCAGAAGTGCGGTTCGATGTGAAGGTCGACAACCTGCTGGACAAGCGCTTCACCCGCGCCCTTTACAGCTATGACGGCAGCTATTATGGCTACCGCGAAGAGCGGCGCTCGCTGCAGTTGGCCGTCACCTGGACCCCAACGCTGTGAAACTTTTTGTTGGAGCGAGCCTGCTCTGTTGAGGCCTTCGCGAGCAGGCTCGCTCCCACTGAGGGAGGGTTACTGCTCTGACGCCAGTTGCTCACACAACCTGGCTGTCGCTTCCAGCATCTGCCCGCTTGGGCGTTCCAGGCCTTTGTCGGCCAACAACAGCAAACGCCCATGCTTGACCGCATCAATCTGCGGCCAGGCTTTCCAGGCATCCAGCTGCGCCTGGGTGCTGGCAATGATCACCTCGGGATTACGCTGCAGAACGGACTCGATACTGACTTGCGGAGCCGGCAGCTTCAGGTCGTCGAACACATTTTTCGCCCCGCACACGGCCAGCGCATCACTGATGATTTGCCCGCCACCGATGGTGTACAGAGGCTGATCCCACACCTGATAAAACACTCGCACCGGCTTGTCGCTCTGATACTTCGCCCGTAATCCGGCAAGACGCTGACGCAATTGATCCGCCAGTGCATGCCCCCGCGCAGGGCGCTCAAGGGCAGCGGCCAGGGCTTCAACCTGATCAGCCAGCTGATCGAGGCTGCCTGGCTCGCCAATGTAGGTCGGGATCTTCAGGCTACGCAGCTGTTCGCGCTGTGCAATGCCCACACTGCCCGGCCAGAGCAAGAGCAGGTCGGGTTGAAGGCTGAGCAAGCGCTCCATGTCCAATTGCCCGTAGCGGCCCACTGAGGGCACGCTGGCCAGCTCCGGTAATGGCTCGCCCGCATCCAGACGCCCCACCAGCAAATCGGCGGCGCCCAGCTCGACGACCATTTCAGACAAAGAAGGTGACAGGCTGACCACACGGGGGGTGGCCAGGGAGGGCGTGCTGGCGCTCAGCAGCAGAGCCGCCAGCCAGACGCGCATCAGCCGACCTGGCGAGGAATGCGGTAGAGGTAAAACAGCACCAGTGTCGACAATGCCAGCAGCAACAGCGGAACACCTTCAAGCCCGACAAATACGGCCAGAGCGGCGATCCAGGTGGGGAACCCTGCGGCCAGCAGGGCACGGTGACGCACACGTGCCAGCTCATCCCAAGCCGCCGGTTCCTGCGGGGTGTCGAGGGCTTTTTGCAGGTTGATCAGGCCATGCTTGTAAGGCCCGAACGTGCGCAGGGTCGCGAACATCGATGCCACGCCTGCGATGAAGAACGGCATCGCCAGTTCAGGCAGCAACGGCTCGGAGCTGCCAAAAAACCAGTTGGCCAACAGCAGCGGGAGCAGGGTCAGTACCAGCTGTTGCCACCAACTAAAGCTCAGGCGCCTACGACGCTGACCACGGGTCACGCCGGGTCTGCCTCATTTTGATGCTGGTTGCCCATCATGTGACCGAGCTTGTTGGCCTTGGTCGCCAGGTACAGTTTGTTGTGCGGATTGTGCCCGGTGTGCAGCGGCACACGCTCTGCCACGGTGATGCCCATATCGGTCAAGGCTTTGACCTTGCGCGGGTTGTTGGTCATCAGGCGCAGCGACTGCACGCCTACGTGCTCAAGCATCGGCAGGCAGATAGCGTAATCGCGCTGGTCGGCAGCAAAGCCAAGGCGTTCGTTGGCTTCAACGGTATCGGCGCCACCATCTTGCAGCTCGTAGGCACGGATTTTATTCAACAAGCCAATGCCACGACCTTCCTGACGCAGGTACAACAGCACGCCACGCCCTTCGCGGGCAATGGCCTGCAAGGCCGCTTCGAGCTGCGATCCGCAGTCACAGCGCTGGCTGAACAGGGCATCACCCGTCAGGCATTCGGAATGAACCCGACCCAACACCGGAGCACCATCCGTCACGTCGCCCAAACTGAGCACAACGTGTTCACGGCCCGTGGTTTTCTCAAGGAAGCCATGCATGGTGAATTCGGCAAAGGGGGTGGGCAACTTGCAAGCGGCAACGAAAACGACGGGCACCGTGTGCTCCTGATCAGTTTGAGGACTGGAGATTCGCAGAGGCGGCATTGTAACAGGAGGTTCCGACAGACGCTTAGGCTGAATTACCGAGGATAAATATCTAAAAGTTTGATGACTTGTGGCACACACAGTACCTGTGGGAGCGGGCTTGCTCGCGAAGCAGGCGATGGGGTGTATCAGGCTGAACGTGGTGATGCCATCGCGAGCAAGCCCGCTCCCACAGGGTCAAGCGTGAAAATGCTGATATCCGCGCACTGCAGGCGTGATGTCTGAGCCATCCGCATCCAGCAGTGTCACGCCCTGCCCTTCGACCACGCGGCCAATCACATGGATAGGCCAACCATCGGCCAGCAACGTCGGCAGCTCAAGCGCGGGCAAGGTGAACGCAAGCACGTAATCGTCACCGCCACTCAAGGCAGCCTGCTGCGCACCGCTGTCGCCCAGAAACTCTTCCAGCGCCAGCGAAACGGGCACTCGATCCAGCTCAATCACCAACCCCGCCTTTGATGCCAAGGCTATATGGCCACAGTCGGCGAGCAGGCCATCGGAGATGTCCAGTGCCGAAGTGGCTTTGCCGCGCAGTGCTTGACCCAGCGCCAGCTGCGGCTGTGGCGACCAGTAATGGGTCAGCAACGGTTCGCTGATCATCGGCTCTGCGGTGCGTTGGCCCAGCACCAGCGGCAAAGCGCCAGCTGCATTGCCCAGCTCACCGCCCACACACAGCAGGTCGCCCGAGCGGGCACCGCTGCGGGTCAGGGCCTGGCCTGCGGGCACCCGGCCGAACACCGTGAGCGTCAGGCACAACGACCCGCGCGTGGTATCGCCACCGATCAGACGCAGACCACAGGCTTGGGCCATCAGGTTTAAACCGCGGGCATAAGCCTCTAACCAATCGGCTTCAACCGTCGGCAAGGTCAGGGCAAGGGTAAATGCGAGGGGTGTTGCGCCCATGGCTGCCAAATCACTGGCCGCCACCGCCAGCGAACGCTGACCGAGCAAGAAAGGGTCGCAAGGATCTGCGAAGTGCACCCCGGCTACCAGGGTGTCGGTGGAAATCGCCAGCTGTTCCCCGAAGGGAACATCCAGCAGGGCGCAGTCGTCGCCAATACCCAGAGCAACACCTTCGCCACCCTGCGCACAGGGCGCGGCAGCGAAGAAATTGCGGATCAGCTCAAACTCGCCCATGGCCGACAGCGCCGTTTAGCGCTTGTAAGCCTTGACTTCAGCTTCACGCAAGCGCGGCGCAAGTTTGTCGAGCACACCGTTGACAAACTTGTGGCCGTCGGTGGAACCGAACACTTTAGCCAGCTCGATACCTTCGTTGATCACAACGCGGTAAGGCACGTCGACACGCTTGATCAGCTCCCAGGTCGACAGACGCAGAACAGACAGTTCAACCGGGTCGAGTTCTTCGATGGTGATGTCCAGGCACGGAACGAGAGCAGCATCGATCTCGCCTTTGTGTGCAGGCACGCCATGCAGGATTTCACGGAAGTAAGCAGCGTCAACGTCGGTGAAGTCGTTATCAACGCGAAACTGAGCTTCGATCTCGTTCAACGATTGCTTGGCCATGTGCCATTGGTACAGGGCCTGAGTCGCGAGTTGACGCGCTTCACGGCGCTTGGCGCTCTTGGAGGGTTTGCCAGCGTCCGCAGGTTTTGGATCGCGCGGGTTGAAACGATCGCTTTCGTCGGAAATCACTTGGCCTCCAACTGTGCCAACAGGCTAACCATTTCAAGGGCGGACAAGGCAGCTTCAGCGCCTTTGTTGCCGGCTTTGGTGCCGGAACGCTCGATGGCTTGCTCGATCGAATCAACAGTCAGTACACCGAATGCTACCGGTACGCCGAACTGCATGGACACTTGGGACAAGCCCTTGGTGCATTCGCCAGCAACGTATTCGAAGTGCGGAGTACCGCCACGAATCACAGCGCCCAGGGCGATGATGGCAGCGAACTCGTTGCGCTGAGCAACTTTTTGCGCAACCAGCGGGATTTCGAACGCACCCGGCGCACGAATGATAGTGATGTCGCTTTCGTTCACACCGTGGCGAACCAGGGCATCAACGGCACCACTCACCAGGCTTTCGACAACAAAGCTGTTGAAACGGCCAACTACCAGAGCGTAGCGCCCTTTGGGGGCGATGAAGGTACCTTCGATGGTCTTCAGGGTCATTCGGTATGTCTCGTATTAAAGAGCCAGAACGCACTCGCGTGCGTTCTTTAAGGATATTGGGCCACGAATTTCGGACAGGACACGACCGGTCTTTATTCGGAGGGCACGTATTCTACAACTTCCAGATCGAAACCGGATATGGCATTGAACTTCATTGGTGAACTCATGAGGCGCATTTTGCGCACGCCCAGGTCACGAAGGATCTGCGAACCGGCACCTACGATGCTGTAGGTGGTCTGTTTTTTCACCGGCGCGTGGTCCGCGGTTTCGCGGATATTAGCCAACAATACGTCGCCGTCCAGCGGATGCCCCAACAGCAGCACCACACCGCTGCCCGCCTCGGCCACCGCGGTCATGGCGGCGCGCAAGCTCCAGCGGCCCGGTTGCTTGACCATCAGCAGGTCGCGCAGCGGGTCCATGTTATGCACCCGAACCAGCGTCGGTTCTTCAGCGCAGATCTTGCCCAGGGTCAGTGCCATGTGCACATCGCCTTCGACTGAATCACGATAGGTCACCAGGTTGAATTGGCCCAGTTCGCTGTCCAGTGGCTGCTCAGCAATCCGCTGAACGGTACGTTCGTGGATCATGCGGTAGTGAATCAGGTCGGCAATGGTGCCGATTTTTATGCCGTGCTCGGCGGCGAATACTTCCAGCTCGGGACGACGGGCCATGGTGCCGTCGTCATTCATGACTTCGCAGATCACGCCACCTGGCTCGAAACCGGCCATGCGGGCCAGGTCGCAGGCCGCCTCGGTGTGACCGGCGCGGGCCAGGGTGCCGCCCGCCTGGGCCATCAGCGGGAAGATATGGCCCGGGCTGACGATGTCTTCGGCCTTGGCGTCCTTGGCTGCAGCCGCTTGCACGGTGCGTGCGCGATCCGCGGCGGAAATGCCGGTGGTCACGCCGGTGGCGGCTTCAATCGAGACAGTGAACTTGGTGCCAAAGCCGGAACCGTTGCGCGGCGCCATCAGCGGCAACTTCAGCAGTTCGCAGCGTTCACGGGTCATCGGCATGCAAATCAGGCCACGGGCAAAACGCGCCATGAAATTGATGTGCTCGGCCTTGCAGCACTCGGCGGCCATGATCAGGTCGCCTTCGTTCTCGCGGTCTTCGTCATCCATAAGGATGACCATCTTGCCTTGGCGGATGTCTTCGACCAGTTCTTCGATGCTGTTGAGCGCCACGCGGCACCCCCTTAAGTCAGGATTTGAGGTAGCCGTTGGCGGCCAGAAAACTTTCGCTGATGCCTCCCGAGGTCGGCTCGGCGGCTTTATCGCCCAGCAGCAGACGCTCAAGGTAGCGCGCCAGCAAATCGACTTCGAGGTTGACCCTGCGACCCGGACGGTAGTCGTCCATGATGGTTTCGCTCAGGGTGTGCGGAATGATGGTCAGGGAGAACTCGGCGCCATTGACCGAGTTCACGGTCAGGCTGGTGCCGTCGACGGTGATCGAGCCTTTATGGGCGATGTACTTGGCCAGTTCTTTGGGCGCACGAATACGAAATACGATGGCACGGGCGTTCTCTTCACGGGAGATCACTTCACCCACGCCATCAACGTGACCGCTCACCAGATGACCACCTAGGCGCGTGGTCGGGGTCAGGGCTTTTTCCAGATTGACTCGGCTACCGCTTTTCAGGTCGTTGAACGCGGTGCAATCCAGGGTCTCGCGGCTGACATCAGCCGCAAATCCGTTGCCCGGCAGTTCAACGGCAGTCAGGCACACGCCATTGATCGCGATGCTGTCGCCGAGTTTGACGTCGCTCAGGTCGAGCTTGCCGGTGTCGATGGAAACCCGCACATCGCCGCCCTTTGGGGTCAGTGCGCGGATGCTGCCGATGGATTCGATGATGCCGGTAAACATGGCGTTCCCCTTGAGAACAAAGCCTGCGTAAAACGAAGGCTGAGAATTATACGCTCGCTGGCGGCACGGGAATGGCAGTGACTCGCCAGTCATCGCCCACCGCGCGCATTTCGGTGATTTTGAGCAATGGTGCTTCGCTCATGTGGGTCAACGGCAGCTCAAGCAGTGGCCGGGCTGTGGAGCCCAAGAACTTGGCCGCAACGAAGATCTGGTACTCATCGACCAGACCTTGATCGGCAAATGCCCCAGCCAAACGCGGACCGGCCTCGACCAGCACTTCGTTGACGCCGCGTGCAGCCAGCGCAACCAATAGTTTGCGCAGGTCAACCTGGCCGTTGGCGCCGTGAATCACCAGGCATTCGGGCCCCGTGCGGTACTGCTCGGCAGGCGGCACGCAGGTCGCGACCAGCGCTGGCCCGGCTTTGAAAAAAGGTGCATCCAGCGGTACCCGCAAACGCCCGTCGATCAACACTCTAAGCGGCGGGCGGCTGAGCGCCAGCGCGGTCAGTTCAGGGCTCAGGCCCAGCTCGGGACCGCGCACCGTGAGGCGTGCGCCGTCGGCCAGAACCGTGTCGGCTCCGGTCAGCACGACGCTGGCCTGGGCTCGCAGACGCTGTACGGCAGAGCGCGCCTCAGGACCTGTGATCCACTGGCTTTCGCCGTTGGCCATCGCGGTGCGGCCATCAAGGCTCATCGCCAGCTTGACCCGCACAAACGGCAGGCCGTGCTCCATGCGCTTGAGGAAGCCTGGATTAAGCGCCCTGGCCTGGGTTTCAAGCACACCGCTGAGCACTTCAATTCCGGCGTCAGCCATACGCTTGAGGCCGCGCCCGGCGACTTCCGGGTTGGGGTCTTGCATGGCCGCAACTACACGCGCCACGCCCGCACTGATCAGGCCTTCGGCACACGGCGGGGTATGCCCGTGATGGCTGCACGGCTCAAGGGTCACATAGGCTGTAGCGCCACGGGCCAGTTCGCCCGCTGCGCGCAGCGCGTGGACTTCGGCATGGGGCTCGCCGGTGCGCACATGCCAGCCTTCGCCGACGATCTGCCCGTCGCGCACGATTACGCAACCGACACGCGGGTTGGGGTGAGTGGTGTACAAACCGTTGCGCGCCAACTCGATGGCACGCGCCATGTAATGGATGTCTAAAATCGATTGTTCAGTGGACTGGGTCATTCTTTCGAGGGCTCACGGGCAAGTCGGTCGATCTCTTCACGGAACTCGTTCAAGTCCTGGAAGCGTCGATAGACCGAGGCAAAGCGGATATAGGCCACTTCGTCGAGCTTTTGCAGCTCGCCCATGACCAGTTCACCAACCACCAGCGATTTGACTTCACGTTCGCCGGTGGCACGTAGCTTGTGCTTGATTCGCGCCAGCGCCGCTTCAAGGCGCTCGACACTCACCGGGCGCTTTTCCAGCGCACGCTGCATGCCGGCGCGCAGCTTATCTTCGTCGAAGGGCTGACGACTGCCGTCTTGCTTGATCAGACGGGGTAACACCAACTCGGCTGTTTCAAAGGTGGTGAAACGCTCACCACAGGCCAGGCATTCGCGCCGGCGACGCACCTGGTCGCCCTCGGCGACCAGACGCGAGTCGATGACTTTAGTGTCGTTGGCACCGCAGAAGGGACAGTGCATGGTGGCAGCCAACAAAAATGGGGAGCCCCATGTTAGCGCATCCCACTGGCAAGACAAGCCATAGGCTTTACGGTATACAGTCGGGCTACTATGTTTTACACAATCTGATACATCGACTGACCTGCTGCTGGAGCCGTGTATGCCGCTACGAACGCTTGTTTTGCTGTGCCTTGCCAGTTTGCTGGTGGCTTGTAGCAGTGAGCCACCCAAATCGGCACAGCCCCAAGTGCTGACGCAGCCAAAAACCGACGCCCCGGCTGACCTGGGCCCGCTGCCCGCTCACCAGCGCGAGCTCAGCGGTGTGCTGACCGGTGCCCCGGCGGGCGCCGAGGTTGAGTTGGCAATGCTGATTGTCGACGAGCGTGGACGCCCCCAAGGACTGATGGCCAGCAGCAAAATCATCGGTAATAACCAGCCGCTGCCATTCAAGCTGCGCTTCAACCCCGAAGCCTTCCCGGCCGGTGCACGGGTGGAGCTGCGCGGTCGGGCCAGCCAGTCCGGGCAACTGATCCTGCACCTGCCTTCACGAATTATCAGCCAGCCCGCAACGCAGGCGCTGGGCACTCTGGCATTCGTCAAAGCACCATGAATACACCGCTAGACCTGCAGCAGTCGTTAGGCGAGTTGTTGGGTGATGCGCAACTGATCATTACCGACTTGCCCGACACTGCGCTCAAGCTCTGGCTGATCGATGCGCACAACATGGATCGTGCCTTCACCCCTGACGAAACCCGACGCATTCTCTACGAGCCGCCCTACTGGGCGTTTTGCTGGGCCAGCGGGTTGGCGTTGGCACGTTTTTTGGCCGACCGCCCGCACTGGGTCAAAGGCAAGCGCGTGCTGGATTTTGGCGCCGGCTCCGGCGTGGCGGGGATTGCGGCTGCACGGGCGGGGGCACTGGAAGTCGTGGCCTGCGACCTTGACCCGCTAGCGCTGGCTGCATGCCGGGCGAATGCGCAACTCAACGATGTGCAACTGGGCTATTGCAGTAATTTTTTTGCCGAGGTCGACCGGTTCGATCTGATCCTGGTGGCTGACGTGCTGTATGACCGTGAAAACCTGCCGTTGCTGGATCATTTTTTAACCCGCGGCCAAGAGGCGCTGGTAGCCGACTCCCGCGTGCGCGACTTCAAGCATCCGCTGTATCGACCACTGGAAATGCTCAAGGCACTGACCTTGCCCGACCTGGCCGAACCCCACGAATTTCGCAACGTCAGCCTGTATCACGCGCAACGCGAACCCACGCCTTTCAGCGCTCGCGTCGAGCCTTTATAGTTGCCCTCATTTACCTGCTTCGAGACACATAATGAATCAGCCTAAGCCTGCTTACAGCTTCGACGTAACCTCCGCGGACTTCGACAAATTAGTGGTCCAGGCCTCTTTCGACCAGCCGGTTCTGGTGGATTTCTGGGCCGAGTGGTGCGCGCCTTGCAAGGTGATGCTGCCGATCCTGGAACAAATCGCCGAGGACTATCAGGGCGAATTGTTGCTGGCCAAGGTCAATTGCGATGTCGAGCAGGACATTGTGGGCCGCATCGGTATTCAGACATTACCCACGGTCGTGCTGTTCAAGGACGGCAAGGTTGTCGATGGTTTCCAGGAAGCACAGCCTGAGTCGGCCATCCGCACCATGCTCGCCCCTCACGTAGTCATGCCTGAAGCCGCCGTGGAAGACCCGTTGGTACAGGCTCAGGCGCTGTTCGCCGAAAGCCGTTTTGCCGATGCCGAAGCCCTGCTTAAAAGCATCCTGACTGAAGACAACAGCAACGCCATGGCACTCATCCTGTATGGCCGCTGCCTGGCCGAGCGCGGTGAACTGACTGAAGCGCAAGCCGTGCTGGATGCGGTCAAAAGCGACGAGCACAAAGCCGAGCTGGCAGGGGCCAAGGCGCAACTGACGTTTTTGCGCCAGGCGGCAGACTTGCCTGATGTTGCCGATTTGAAAACCCGCGTGGCACAAAACCCGCAGGACGATGAAGCTGCGTACCAACTGGCGATTCAGCAATTGTCGCGCCAGCAATATGAAGGGGCTCTGGACGGCTTGCTGAAGTTGTTTACCCGCAACCGCAGCTATAACGAAGGCATCACCCACAAGACGTTGCTGCAAGTGTTCGACCTGCTGGGCAACGACCACCCGCTGGTCACCACGTACCGCCGCAAGCTGTTTGCAGCGCTGTACTAAACGCCGATACATATCTGTAGCAGCTGCCGAAGGAACGAGGCTGCGTTCGGCGGCGAAGCCGTCGTAAATTCAGATCACGCGGTGTTTCAGATACATCGCGCTTGCCGGGTTTGCGACGGCTCCGCCGTCGAACGCAGCCTCGTCCCTCGGCAGCTGCTACAGGGTTTTTGTTACGCCCCGTCAACCCAGCTGTAGATAGGTGAATCTGCGCCGCTGACCACCTTGACCTCGGCACAATGGCGCAGGCGAACCAACAGGCGCTTGCCCGCACCCGTGCTGCCGGTCAGCGCTTCAAGCTGCCCCAGCAGCTCAGGCCCGGTCATCTGGCCGGCCTTGCGCAGCAAGTCTTTGGTGGTTTCCCACACGGCATCATCCTGATTCGCTGGCTTGGCCGGTGGCTGAATGGTCGGCGCCTCACCCACAGGCAACTGCGCGCCCAGCTTCGCCCAATCGCCGTCATCCAGCTCCACCGTCAAATCCACCGGCCAGTCGCCTATCGTTCCGCGAATGCGCACCATCGTTGTGCTCCTCAAATTTCAGGAAGCCATGCTCCCATGCGTCTTGCGTAACGCCAAGCACACGGGCAAACTCTCGCAACACTTGTTATAAGATCACATAACAAAATATTCATATTTCTTGCTGGAGTGCTCCCATGCGCCGTTTGCTTCTTGCTTTGCCGTTTGCCTTGTTGCCGCTGGCGATGGCTCACGCCGCCGACGTTCATGACCATGACCATGAGCATGAGCATGAGCATGAGCATGAGCATGAGCATGAGCACAGCAGCTTGCCGCCCCATGAACATGGCGTGGGAAGCTTGAATGTGGCGCTGGACGGTCAGACGCTGGAGCTGGACCTGGACGGTCCATCCATGAATCTGGTGGGTTTTGAACACGTCGCCACGACCGACTCGGACAAGGCCAAGGTCAGTTCGGCCCGCAAACAACTGGAAAACCCGCTGGTACTGTTCAGCATTCCAAAGGCCGCCGGCTGCACCGCTGACGAGCAAGAGCTCAAGAGCCCGCTGTTCGAATCGTCTCCCGAAGAAGGGGTAACCAAGGGCGAACACCACCACAGTGATATCGAAGCCCACTACGCTTTTACCTGCAGTCAACCGGATGCGCTGAAAGCCCTGGACCTGGCCCAGTTTTTCAAGACATTCCCCGGCACGCATAAATTCAAGGTACAACTGATCGGCCCAAGTGGTCAGCAAGCGGTGGAAGTGACGGCCAAGGCACCTACGCTGAAGTTTTAAATACCCGCCCCTCTGTGGGAGCGGGCTTGCTCGCGATGGCGTCACCGTGCTTTCACTGAAAGACTGCAGCGTCTGGATCGCGAGCAAGCCCGCTCCCACAAAAAACACCCCCCGATGACACAGGCGATTTCCTCTCCCCATGACCCAAGCACTTATCGAACTGAGCGACCTGAGCTTCAGCTGGCCGGGGCACCCCGTGCTGCTGGATATCCCGGCGTTTCGCCTGGAACCCGGTGAAACCCTGTTTCTCAAAGGCCCCAGCGGTAGTGGCAAAACTACCCTGTTGGGTTTGCTGGGCGGGGTGCAAAAAGCCGACCTGGGCACGATCCGCTTGTTGGGCCAGGAACTGAGCGAACTAGGCTCGGGCGCACGCGACCGCTTTCGGGTTGATCACACGGGCTATATTTTTCAGCAGTTCAATTTGCTGCCGTTTTTATCGGTTCGCGAGAACGTTGAGTTGCCTTGCCACTTCTCCAAACTACGCGCCAGCCGCGCCGTGCAGCGCCATGGCAGTGTGGATAACGCCGCGCAAACCCTGCTCGCACATTTGGGCCTCAAAGATCCGGCGCTGCTGGAGCGTCGCGCCGATTCGTTATCAATTGGCCAGCAGCAGCGCGTTGCCGCCGCCCGCGCATTGATCGGCCAGCCCGAACTGGTGATTGCCGACGAACCCACCTCTGCGCTGGATGCCGACGCCCGCGAAGCCTTTATCCAGTTGCTGTTTGCCGAATGCCGCGAGGCTGGGGCCAGCCTGTTGTTTGTCAGCCACGATCAAAGCCTGGCTCCCCTGTTCGACCGCAATCTGTCGTTGTCTGAACTCAATCGCGCCGCCACACAGGTAGAGGTCTGAGATGTATCTGTTTCGTCTAGCGCTGGCCAGCCTGGCCAATCGCCGCTTTACCGCGCTGCTGACCGCCTTCGCCATTGCCCTCTCGGTCTGCCTGCTGCTGGCAGTCGAGCGGGTGCGCACCGAAGCCCGGGCCAGCTTTGCAAGCACCATCAGCGGTACGGACTTGATCGTTGGCGCGCGCTCCGGCTCGGTCAACCTGCTGCTGTATTCGGTATTTCGTATCGGCAATGCCACCAACAACATTCGTTGGGACAGCTTTGAACACTTCGCCAACAACCCGAAAGTGAAATGGGCAATTCCCATGTCCCTGGGTGACTCGCATCGTGGTTATCGGGTGATGGGTACCAACGAGAACTACTTTGAACACTATCAATATGGCCACAAACAAAACCTGAAGCTGGACAGTGGCCGGGCCTTTGCAACCGATCCTTTCGAAGTGGTACTGGGTGCCGAAGTCGCCGAGGCGCTGCATTACAAACTGGGCGACAAGCTGGTGCTGGCCCATGGCGTGGCAGCGATCAGCCTGGTCAAACATGACGACAAACCGTTCACCGTGGTCGGCATTCTCAAGCGCACCGGCACCCCGGTTGATCGCACGCTGCACATCAGCCTTGGCGGCATGGAAGCGATTCATATCGACTGGCACAACGGTGTGCCCGCCCATGGTGCCGGGCGTGTCAGCGCCGATCAGGCACGCAATATGGACCTCACGCCACAGGCCATCACCGCATTCATGCTGGGCCTGAACAGCAAGATGTCCACCTTTGCCCTGCAACGTGAAATCAATGAGTTTCGCGGCGAACCCATGATGGCCATTTTGCCGGGCGTGGCCCTGCAAGAGCTCTGGAGCCTGATGAGCACCGCTGAAAAGGCGCTGTTTGTGGTTTCGCTGTTCGTGGTATTGACCGGGCTGATCGGCATGCTCACTGCGATTTTGACCAGCCTCAATGAACGTCGCCGCGAGATGGCGATTCTGCGCTCCGTGGGTGCACGGCCCTGGCACATCGCAACCCTGCTGATTTTCGAAGCCCTCGCGCTGGCATTGGCCGGGGTGATCGCAGGTGTAGGTTTGCTGTATGTGTGCATCGCCATCGCTCAAGGCTACGTGCAATCCAATTACGGACTGTATTTGCCACTGGCATGGCCAAGTGAATATGAATGGACGCTGCTGGGCGGTATTCTGGCAGCCGCCCTGCTGATGGGCTGCGTGCCCGCTTGGCGCGCCTATCGACAATCGCTGGCCGACGGCCTGTCCATTCGTTTATGAGCCTACGTTTATGAAAAGGTCTGCAATCTCACGCGTGGTACTGGCGTTCTTACTGTTGGTGGCGACACCGCTGTGGGCGGCCGACCCAAAAGAGCTGACCTGGTCTGAGATGATCCCGCCGGATGCGCCACCTGAAGCCCCGGACATGACGCCGCTGCACGACTTGTCTCAGATCGGTGACATGGAGACCGCTCCGGCAGCCAGGCAGAACTTGCCCAACGCGCCGGTAGTTGCGGCGCTGGACGGCCAACTGATTCGCCTGCCGGGATATATCGTGCCCCTTGAGGTCAGCGAAGATGGCCGTACCACGGACTTTTTGCTGGTGCCCTACTTCGGCGCGTGCATTCACGTACCGCCCCCACCGTCGAACCAGATCGTGCATGTGACCAGCAAAGAGGGGGTCAAACTCGACGAGCTGTACCAACCGTACTGGATCGTAGGGGCGATGCAGGTCAAGGCCAGTACCAGCGAGCTGGCGGATGCGGGTTATCAGATGGATGCGCAGAAGATCGTGGTGTACGAATTGCCGGAGTGAATCAAAAGCACCGGGGCGCTCTTGGCAACTAACGAATTTTTCACAACTTCATCTTTTCATTGAGCTGGGTCAACTGAACGGGTGTGCGGGCTCATTACCATTGGCTATATAAATTTTAAATATCCCAATGGAGCTCCCATGCACAAGTCTTTGCTCAGCGCAGCCGCCCTTGCGCTCGCTGTCGTCGCGCCTCTTGCCCACGCACACACCGAAGGCGACATCATTCTGCGTGCCGGTGCCATCACCGTAAACCCGAAGGCCGACAGCTCCAGCGTCAAGGTTGATCAGGGCCCACTGGCGGGCACCGATCTGGGTGGCAAGGCGACCATGAGCAGCGACACGCAACTGGGTCTCAACTTTGCTTACATGATTACCGACCATGTGGGTATCGAACTGCTGGCGGCAACGCCGTTTGAGCATGACGTCAAACTCAAGGGCACCGGCCTTGCTGCGGCCAACGGCAAACTGGGCAGCCTCAAGCACTTGCCACCGACCTTGAGCGTTGTTTACTACCCACTGGATTCCAAGTCGGTGTTCCAGCCTTACGTGGGTGCCGGTATCAACTACACCTGGATCTACGACGAACACGTCGGCAGCAGCGCCAGCGCCGAAGGTTTCGACAACTTTAAGGCGAAAAACTCCTGGGGCATGGCATGGCAGCTGGGTGCTGACTACATGCTGACCGATAACATCATGATCAACGCCCAGGCGCGCTATATCGATATCGACACGCGCGCAACGGTCGAAAACAACGCCGTCGCACCGGGCACACGCGCCAAGGTCAACGTTGATGTAGACCCATGGGTTTACATGGTAGGTCTGGGCTACAAGTTCTAAGCCCGCCCCCATAAAAAAGGCGCCTTTAAAGGCGCCTTTTTTGTGAGCGAAAAAACATTAGCGACCGAGCAGGCGCGCCAGTCCGACACTCATCGGTGTGGTTTCACCCAGGGTGAAGCGTTGCAACAGACGGCTGTTGTCGGCACGGGAATGACGGATATCGCCAGAACGGGCAGGAGCGTAGGTGATAGGTGGCAGTGGGCCGACGACTTCGCTCAGAGCTTCAAGCATTTGCTTGAGAGTGGTGGCCTTGTTCAGGCCAACATTCACTGCGCCTTCCTCAACCTTCCGCGCCTCTATGGCCTGCACTAGAAGTCTGACTACATCCCCCACATAGACGAAATCGCGGGTTTGCTCACCATCGCCAAAAATGGTGATAGGCAAGCCCTTTTCAGCACGCTCACTGAAAATACTGATCACGCCCGAGTAGGGCGAAGATGGATCCTGGCGTGGGCCAAAGATATTGAAGAAGCGGAAAATCACCGGTTCAAGACCGTGTTGGCGACGGTAGAAATCCAGGTAGTACTCGCTGGACAGCTTGTCGGCGGCGTAAGGGGTCAACGGCGCTTTAGGCGTGTCTTCGACGATCGACTCACCTTCGCCGTTATTGCCATAGACCGCAGCACTGGACGCAAACACAACGCGCTTGATGCCGGTTTCGCGCATGGCTTCGCACACGTTCAGGGTGCCGATAAAGTTGCTTTGATGAGTGCGGACCGGATCGTCCACCGATGCTTGCACCGACGCGACCGCTGCCAGATGAACTACCGCACTGCAACCGGCCATTAACTTGGCAACCAATGCAGCATCAGCCACATCACCTTCGATCAGCTCGACCTTGGGGTTGTCCAACGGCAGGTTGCTGCGCTTGCCCGCTGACAGGTTATCGAGGATCCGTACGGCATATCCTTTGGCCAGCAAAGCCTCAACCAGATTGGAACCAATGAAGCCGGCGCCACCGGTGATAAAAACGGGCGCATTAACCATGACGATAAAACCTGTCCAGTAAAGTGGGGAGTGCCGCACGCCATGCGCGAGGCTTGATCCCGAAGGTGTGTAGAATTTTTTTGCACGCCAGCACTGCGTGCTGAGGCTCTTCAGCCGCATCCGGCCGCGCGGCATGTGCCTGGGGCGTAGGTGCTTCGATTGCCAGCGGATGCAGGTTGCGCGCCTCGGCCAGAATCGCCTGGCCCAGCGCCAGCGGCGTCGTCGCCTCATGCCCGGCGTAGTGGTAAGTGCCCCACAGGGGCGCCGCACAATCAAGCTGCTTGAGTACCGAGATAATGACCCGCGCGGCGTCGTCCACCGGTGTCGGATTGCCCCGTCGGTCATCGGCCATCAGCAGTTCGCCCGGTTTTTCGGCTTGAGCCAGAAACCGCCCAAGGGTGCCATCGGGGCTGTCATCCAGTAACCAGCCAAAACGCAGCAGCACGTGTTGTGGGCAAATGGCCCGCACACTTTGCTCGATACGCCACAGTGCCTGACCGCGCAACCCTAGCGGGACTGGCTCGTCCTTCTCGCTGTAGGCCGTGGCTCGCGACCCATCGAAAACTCGATAGCTGGAAGGTTGCAGTAAGGTAATGCTGTGGTGCTGGCACAACTCAGCCAGACGCTCGACAGCACGCTCTTGAGCGGCAAGGCGGGTCTCACTCACTGACTGCGCCTGAAACCAGTCGAAGTAGTACGCAAGGTTGATGACAGCATCCGGGCGGGTGTCGTCGAGCAGTTGCGTGAGGCTCGCGGCGTCCCAACCGTCTTGCGGTGGACGCGGGGCAAGGAAATTAATGTCTTCCTCGGCACCCAGACGAATCAGCGCCTGCCCGAGGGCATTTCCGCCGCCCAATAACATAAGGCGCATTCGCATAAAGTATGCAGACTCAGTCTATTCAGAACGGTGATGTATACCAGAAAACCAGCCGTGAAAGCTGCTGACCATGATCAAGATAGCCTCATTTTGCGGGTTTCTGCCTCACTCGTCACTGACAAACTGCCCCCATGTAGCTGGCCCTCACTGTGATCGCGGCGGGATGTCTGACAGCAGCACTGTAGACCGTTGCGCCGAGGAGTCTGTTTGCGATGATTGTTCCGGCTCACGAACAGGCATCAGGAACCCCTGTGGATAATGTTGCGCAAAATGCACTTCAGGCGACTTATCCACAAGCTTTTTAAGCCGGTCATTGAATGCCCGGCTAACGGTGTTCTGCGCCCCCGACAGGGTGCGGAACTGCGCAGTAATCGTCACACCGTCCAGGTTCATGCTGTCGACACCAAAAATGGTCAACGAGCCCTGCAAGCTGAGGCTCAGCAAAGGATCGTCACTGATTTTATTCCCCGCCTCCCGTATCAGGGCTGTCGCCTTGTCCATGTCAGTGTCGTAAGTGAACTGTACTGAAAAAAATGCATAGGCAAACTGCCGAGAGTGGTTGATCACCGCCTTGATCTGACCAAACGGCACCGAGTGGACAAAGCCACGGGAGTCCCGCAGCCGCAAGGTCCGAATGGTCAACCCCTCGACCGTACCCGCGTGGGAAGAGTCGATCACGACCCAATCGCCGACCGAAATGGTGTCTTCAATGATGATGAACAATCCGGTGATCACATCTTGAACCAGCTGCTGAGAGCCGAAGCCGATCGCCAGGCCGATAACCCCGGCGCCCGCCAGGAAGGGAGCCACGTTAACTCCCAGATTGGCCATGGTGGTGATGGTACAGATCACCACCAACACCACTTTGATCGCATTGCGCGTCAACGGCAGGATGGTTTTGATCCGCGTGCTGGGTTCGCGGGTGCCACGTCGGTTGGTCGTGGGCTCCAGCGCTTGCTGAATAGCTGTGTCGAGCACGACCCACGACAACCAGGTCACCAGAAAAATCAGCAGGATGTGCCCCAGTGAGTCGCTTATAACCCGGCCGGTATTGCTGTCTGAAGCAAAGGCCAGCAATGAGAAACCCCAGATATTAGCCAATAGCTCAATAAAGCTCACCGCCAGGGCAATACGCAGCAAGGCGTAAACCACATTCATAAAGCGATCTTTATAGGCTCCGGAGCTTTGAACTTTCGTACGAAATGAGTGATGCAGGATCGTACTCAGAAATACAGTGCCGATCAGCAAGCCGGATGTCAGCAGCGCATTGCGCAAAGCGCGCTCGCTACCCTCGCCCACACCCAGCAAGTTGAGTGCCGTTGCCAGCAGCATTAGCAATAGGGGCCAATACCAGAGCACCGAAAAAATGCGTAATGACTCTTGCAATGCCGGCTGCCCCAGACGCTGAGCCAAGGCCCGATTACGCATCAAGTGAGCAACCGGACGACGAAGCCGGACTGCCAAAAAGGCTAAAATGGCGCACGCCATCAACCCTGAAAACACCGAGAGACAGGTCGCAATGTTGCCGCCAATTTCCAGCGTAATTTGCGGGCTGTTCATGGCATCACTCAAAGCAGCCAAAAAACCGGTCCAAAATAGCGGGCGCATGGCGTAGTCGCGAATGATCTGAACTGCACGTCGTTTGTGTTCCACATCAAACATCGTATTCAGTGACAGCACCAGTGCCGAGCAGAACACCCCTCCGCTGCTGGCATATGACAGGCTAAGCGCCAGCGAACGGCCAAGGGAGTCGTTCAGGAAACGACTGACATACAACGTCAGTAATAAGCTGAGCAGCGCAGGCACCAAATAAGGTAACCCGTAGCCGATAAGCGCTTGGATCCGCGGCCTGCTGTTAATTCGACGACTCTTGCCCAAATAACTCGCAAGCCAACGTCCTGCCAGCATTAATCCGATGAAGGCGCATACCCAGATCACGGATAACAGGAAAAAATCCCCCACCCCGTTCCACGAAGGATGAGTCGATGCCTGAACCCCCAGCTCCTCGACTTCTTGTGCCGCCCGTTTGATACGCAAACTCCAGGCACCTAACTGATGCACGCTGGAGCCCAGCTGGCTCTGGACCTCATCCATACCGGCACCCAAGGCGCCCAGCAAACCGCCATCGACCAATACGGGTGGCTTACCGTCGGACTCTTCGGCTTTCATGATGGAGGCCAGCGTAGGCGCTGCCTGAACAACACCGTTGCCTGATAACAACAGGATGAGGAACAAAATCGCTGTCTTGAATGTGAGCAAACCCGGAAATCCTCCTGGACAAGTCTGGCGAGCAGATCGCAACGAACCGAGAAAATCGGCCGGCGACTCGACGCGCGCTTCCCGGTACAGCGTAGTCAATCCACGGATTAACCCAGCACCTTCGTGAGAAAACTCTCTCATATGCAGCACAAGCGAGTCCTGTCCCGGATCAACCATGCCCTTCCCTGCAAAAAGTGCGGCACAAAAAAAGCCCGTCGCTGAATCAGCGACGGGCTTTTTTAGTACTGCGATGAAGCTCGAAAGCTACAAATCAGAACGGAATATCGTCATCAAAGCTGTCGAAGTCCGGAGCAGGTTGTGGTGCCTGCTGTTGCGGCGCTGGACGCGACTGCTGCTGAGGCTGCTGCTGCGGCGCAGGGCGTTGAGCCTGCTGACGCGGAGCGGACTGCTGTTGCTGGTAGTTGTTACCACCACCCTGGTTTTGTTGGTCGCCCTGTGGACGGCCACCCAGAAGCTGCATGGTGCCTTGCATGTCGACCACGATTTCGGTGGTGTAACGCTTGATACCGTCTTTTTCCCACTCACGGGTTTGCAGCTTGCCTTCGATGTATACCTGCGAACCCTTGCGCAGGTATTCGCCAGCGATCTCGGCAACTTTTCCGAACATCGATACACGGTGCCATTCAGTCTTTTCGACTTTTTGGCCAGTTTGCTTGTCAGTCCACTGTTCGCTGGTTGCCAGACTCAGGTTGGTCACGGCATTACCGTTAGGCAAGTAGCGAACTTCGGGATCCTGGCCGCATGTGCCGACCAATATAACTTTGTTAACCCCACGGGCCATAACGTTCTCCTAGGCTTCGCACGTCGGCGCTGGGTTAACCAACTGCTCGAGTGTCGCGCGATCCAATAGTTCGGTGTCCAATTTGATATAAATCGCAGCTTCTTCAGCCACGATCACTGCATCTGTAACGCCAGCAACTGCTTTCAAACGCTCGGTCAAACCTGCTTCGCGAAGCGCATCAGGTGATAACGGCAAGCGCAGGCTGGTTACATATGGTGGTTCACGCATGGTAACAGCAAAGGCCAGCCAGAGTGCAGCCAGACCTGCGCCTCCAAGGAACACAACCGACAAACCGCCATGCTGGAATAACCAGCCGCCGAGTATGCCCCCCAGTGCCGAACCCAGGAATTGGCTGGTGGAATAAACCCCCATCGCCGTGCCCTTGCCACCCGCCGGTGACACTTTGCTGATCAGCGAAGGCAATGAAGCCTCAAGCAGGTTGAACGCAGTAAAGAACACTACAGTACCAATCACCAATGCACGCAAGCTGTCGCCAAACTGCCAGAAGAATAGCTCAGTGAGCATCAACGTCGCGACGGCGCCGAGTAAAACTCGTTTCATTTTGCGTTTCTTTTCGCCGTAGATGATGAACGGAATCATGGCGAAGAAAGAAATCAGCAAGGCAGTCAAGTACACCCACCAGTGCTGCTCCTTGGGCAGTCCGGCCTTTTCGACCAGCGCCAGCGGCAACGCGATAAAGCTCGACATCAACATGGCGTGCAACACAAAAATGCCGAGATCAAGACGCAGCAGATCTGGATGACGCAAGGTGGGTAGCAATGCCTGCCTGGCCACCCCGGACTCGCGGTGCTGCAAGGTCCCGGTCGAGCGCGGCACCATGAACATGACGATCACGATCCCCAGCAGCGCCATCGCACCTGTGGCCAGAAACAGCCCGGACAGCCCGAAGGCACGAGTGAGCAGCGGCCCCACGACCATTGCGACAGCAAATGATAAACCGATGGTCATGCCGATCATGGCCATCGCCTTGGTGCGATGCTGCTCACGGGTGAGGTCTGACAGCAATGCCATGACAGCAGCAGAAATTGCACCCGCTCCCTGCAGGATACGTCCCGCAATGACACCCCAAATCGAATCTGAATTAGCCGCCAACACGCTACCCAAAGCGAAGACAATCAGCCCCAGATAAATGACCGGGCGCCGCCCAATACGGTCGGAAATAACACCAAACGGGATCTGAAAAATGGCTTGAGTCAGGCCATAAGCGCCAATCGCGAGGCCAATCAGGGCGGGCGTCGCGCCGGCAAGGTCCATCCCATAGGTCGCCAAAACCGGCAACACCATAAACATGCCTAGCATACGGAAGGCGAACACCAGGGCCAGACCGCTTGCTGCTCGGGTCTCGCCGCTACTCATGCGTTCGCTGTGGGGATCGTGCATGGAAAAACCTCATGTGAACCGGCGGCGATTCTATCAGTCCCATCGAGTAACAGCACATACGCGAGAGAGCCGCGACGCTTTGTCACGCAAAAGTTATAAAGGCTGCTTGAATGACATCGTGTCATCAAGGCCTGCACAGCTTTCATACAGATCCGTATACTCATTCGTTTACGTTATGCCCGCCAAGCGAGGCCGCAGTGGACAAGATCCTGATACGTGGGGCACGAACCCACAACCTGAAGAACATCGACCTGACCCTGCCCAGGGACAAACTGATCGTCATCACCGGACTGTCTGGCTCCGGCAAATCATCCCTGGCGTTTGACACTTTGTACGCCGAAGGCCAGCGACGTTATGTCGAGTCGCTGTCAGCCTATGCGCGGCAGTTCCTGTCGATGATGGAAAAGCCCGACGTCGATACCATCGAAGGTCTGTCGCCAGCGATATCCATCGAGCAAAAATCGACATCGCACAACCCGCGCTCCACGGTTGGCACCATCACCGAAATTTACGATTACCTGCGCTTGCTGTACGCCCGCGTAGGTATCCCCCGCTGCCCGGACCACGACATCCCCCTTGAAGCCCAGACCGTCAGCCAAATGGTCGATCTGGTGCTGGCGCAGCCTGAAGGCAGCAAGCTGATGTTGCTGGCTCCGGTGATTCGCGAGCGCAAGGGTGAGCACCTTTCTGTATTCGAAGAGCTGCGCGCCCAGGGCTTCGTGCGGGCACGCGTCAACGGCAAGCTCTGCGAGCTGGATGAGCTGCCTAAGCTAGACAAGCAGAAGAAGCACACCATCGACGTGGTGGTCGACCGCTTTAAAGTGCGTGCAGATCTGCAACAGCGCTTGGCCGAATCATTCGAGACCGCGCTGAAGCTTGCCGATGGCATTGCCTTGGTAGCACCGATGGACGACGAGCCGGGTGAAGAGATGATTTTCTCCGCGCGCTTCGCCTGCCCAATCTGTGGCCACGCGATCAGTGAGCTGGAGCCCAAGCTGTTTTCCTTCAACAACCCGGCTGGCGCCTGCCCCACGTGTGACGGGCTGGGGGTCAAGCAATTTTTTGACATCAAGCGGCTGGTCAATGGCGAGCTGACCCTGGCTGAAGGCGCGATACGCGGCTGGGACAGGCGCAACGTTTATTACTTCCAGATGCTGGGAGCGCTGGCCAAGCATTATGACTTCAGTCTTGAAGTGCCGTTCAGCGAGCTGGCGGCTGATAAGCAAAAGGTCATCCTGTACGGCAGTGGCACGCAAAATGTAGATTTCCGCTACCTGAATGATCGCGGTGACATCGTTAAGCGCGCGCATCCGTTTGAAGGCATCGTGCCAAACCTTGAGCGTCGCTACCGCGAGACCGAGTCGTCTACCGTGCGTGAAGAGCTCGCCAAGTTCCTTAGCACCCAAGCTTGCCCGGATTGCCGCGGCACCCGTCTGCGGCGCGAAGCCCGCCACGTGTGGGTCGGTGAAAAAACCCTCCCGGCCGTGACCAATATGCCTATTGGTGATGCGACCGAATACTTCAGCACCCTGAGCCTGACCGGACGTCGCGGCGAAATTGCCGACAAGATCCTCAAGGAAATTCGCGAGCGCCTGCAGTTTTTGGTGAATGTGGGGCTCGACTATCTGTCACTGGATCGCAGTGCCGATACGCTGTCCGGCGGTGAAGCCCAGCGTATTCGTCTGGCCAGCCAGATCGGCGCAGGCCTGGTCGGGGTGCTGTATATCCTCGACGAACCCTCCATCGGCCTGCATCAGCGTGATAACGACCGATTGCTGGGCACCCTCAAGCATCTGCGCGACATCGGTAACACGGTGATTGTGGTGGAGCATGACGAGGACGCGATTCGTCTGGCGGACTATGTGGTGGATATCGGCCCGGGCGCGGGTGTGCATGGCGGGCACATCGTCGCGCAGGGTACCCCGGCCGAGGTCATGGCACACCCGGACTCACTGACCGGTAAGTACTTGTCGGGCCGGGTGAAGATCGCCGTGCCCGCCAAGCGCACACCACGCAACAAGAAGCTGACGCTTTCGCTAAAAGGCGCTCGCGGCAACAACTTGCGCAACGTGGATCTGGAAATCCCAATTGGGCTGTTGACCTGTGTGACCGGTGTATCGGGCTCGGGCAAGTCGACACTAATCAACAACACGCTTTACCCGCTCAGCGCCACAGCACTCAATGGCGCAACCACGCTTGAAGCCGCGGCTCACGACAGCATCAAAGGCCTTGAGCATCTGGACAAGGTCGTAGATATCGACCAGAGCCCGATTGGCCGTACACCCCGCTCCAACCCTGCGACCTATACCGGGCTGTTCACGCCGATACGCGAGTTGTTCTCGGGCGTACCTGAGTCGCGCTCGCGCGGCTATGGCCCGGGGCGCTTCTCCTTTAACGTGAAGGGCGGACGCTGCGAGGCCTGTCAGGGTGATGGCTTGATCAAGGTAGAAATGCACTTTCTGCCTGATATCTACGTGCCTTGCGATGTGTGCAAGAGCAAGCGTTATAACCGTGAGACCCTTGAGATCAAGTACAAGGGCAAAAGCATCCACGAAGTGCTGGAGATGACCATCGAAGAAGCCCGTGTGTTCTTTGATGCCGTGCCGGCCTTGGCGCGTAAGCTGCAAACGTTGATGGATGTAGGTTTGTCGTACATCAAGCTGGGGCAGTCCGCCACAACGCTGTCAGGCGGTGAAGCACAACGGGTGAAACTGTCCCGCGAGCTGTCCAAGCGCGATACTGGCAAAACGCTTTATATCCTCGATGAACCTACAACAGGTTTGCACTTTGCCGATATCCAGCAATTACTGGATGTGCTGCATCGTCTACGCGATCACGGCAATACCGTGGTGGTGATCGAGCACAACCTGGATGTGATCAAGACTGCTGACTGGCTGGTTGACCTGGGACCTGAAGGCGGTTCCAAGGGTGGTCAGATCATCGCAACCGGTACTCCGGAAGAAGTAGCCGAGATGTCGCAATCTCATACGGGCTTCTATCTGAAACCGTTGCTGATCCGCGACCGGGATTAAAAACGGCGCATAAAAAAAGCCCCTGCCATCAACAGATGGCAGGGGCTTTTTGTTAGCGCATTCTGTATTGCGAGCAAAGCACGCTCCCACAATAGGGTTGCGTTCTCTTACCCGACTGAAATCAGAACTGCGATTGCAGGTAGTTCTGAAGACCTATCGTCTTGATCAAGCCCAGCTGTTTTTCCAGCCAGTAAGTGTGATCTTCTTCGGTGTCTGCCAGCTGAATGCGCAACATGTCACGGCTTACGTAGTCCTTGTGCAGCTCACACAAAGCAATACCTTTGCACAGTGCAGCGCGGACCTTGTACTCAAGGCGCAGGTCAGCAGCGAACATTTCAGGCACTGTTGTGCCGACATCCAAATCATCCGGGCGCATGCGCGGAGTGCCTTCAAGCATCAGAATCCGGCGCATCAACGCATCAGCGTGTTGTGCCTCTTCTTCCATTTCGTGGTTGATACGCTCGTAGAGCTTGGTAAAACCCCAATCCTCGTACATACGGGAATGGACAAAATATTGGTCACGTGCAGCCAGCTCGCCGGTGAGCAACGTGTTGAGGTAATCGATTACGTCCGGGTGCCCTTGCATCGCCGCACATCTCCCTGCTTGAAAGGCTGTAGTTTGAACCATGCAGACTAAGAGGTCACGACTCAATCGCTATAAAATCCTGCATTTGTAGAGAAAACAGGCCTAAATAACGCAAAAACCGCCCTATTGAGGGCGGTTCTGCTTCTCACTTAGACTTACTTAGCCTTTACGCCCAGTGCTTTGGCAACACCGTCACCGTAAGCCTGATCGGCATTGTAGAAATGTTGCAGCTGACGCTCCACCACATCGTCTGAAACCCCGCCCATTGCCCCTGCGATGTTATTGATCAGCAGGGCTTTCTGCTCGTCATTCATCAGACGGAACAGCGCGCCCGCGTGGCTGTAGTAATCGCTATCAACGCGATGATCGTAACGATCAGCTGCGCCACTCAGGGCCAGAGGCGGCTCAGCGAACTGCGGGGCTTGTTTTGGCGCATCCGCGTAGCTGTTGGGTTCGTAGTTCGGCGCAGCTCCCCCGTTGTTGCCATAGGCCATGGCACCATCGCGCTGATAGTTATGCACAGGCACACGCGCCGAGTTGATAGGCAGGTGCTGGTGGTTAGTACCTATACGGTAGCGATGCGCATCAGCATAAGCGAACACACGACCTTGGAGCATACGGTCTGGAGACAAACCGACACCGGGCACCATGTTGCTGGGGCCAAACGCAGCTTGCTCGACTTCGGCGAAGTAGTTGAGTGGATTACGGTTCAACTCAAGTTCACCGATTTCAATCAACGGAAACTCTTTCTGTGACCAGGTTTTGGTCACGTCGAATGGGTTTTCGTAGTGAGCGGCTGCTTGCGCCTCGGTCATGATCTGCATGCAGACACGCCATTTAGGGAAATCACCGCGCTCAATGGCATCAAACAAATCCCGTTGTGCATAGTCAGGGTCAGTACCTGCAAGACGCGCTGCCTCGGCAGGCGGCAGGTTTTTGATACCTTGCTTGGTCTTGTAGTGCCATTTGACCCAGTGACGCACACCGGCCGCATTGATCAGGCTGTAGGTATGGCTGCCAAAACCGTGCATGTGACGGTAGCCATCAGGAATCCCACGATCAGAGAACAGGATAGTGACCTGGTGCAATGCTTCAGGCGAGTGTGACCAGAAATCCCACATCATCTGCGCACTTTTCAGATTGCTTTGCGGCAAACGTTTTTGGGTGTGGATAAAGTCGGGAAACTTAAGAGGGTCACGAATGAAGAACACGGGCGTGTTGTTGCCCACGATGTCCCAGTTACCTTCTTCGGTATAAAACTTGAGTGCAAAACCTCGTGGATCACGCTCGGTGTCGGCCGAGCCACGTTCGCCACCTACGGTTGAAAAGCGCAGAAACGTTGGTGTTTGCTTGCCAATGGTGTCGAACAGCTTGGCACTGCTGTACTGAGCCATGTCACGGGTCAGCGTGAAGGTACCGTGTGCACCTGAACCCTTCGCGTGCACACGTCGTTCCGGAATGTTTTCACGGTTGAAGTGGGCGAGCTTCTCGATCAGATGAAAATCGTCGAGTAGCAAAGGGCCACGAGGACCGGCAGAACGAGAATTCTGGTTATCAGCAACTGGAGCGCCGCTGGCGGTTGTAAGCGTTTTGGTCTGGCTCATGCGTTTGCTTCCTCAGTCAGTCTTTGTACTGCCGGCTAATCGGCTGAGGAAGAGTATTGACCATGATCTGCGCACGGGCAAATGCATTAAATGATAAGAATCAATAGAAAAACATAATCGTACAGACACAAAAAACCGGGCACTAGGCCCGGTTCTTTGTAGAGACTGACGTCTTACTCAGCGGATACAGCTTCACCGCCAACTGGACGATCAACCAACTCGACGTACGCCATAGGCGCGTTGTCGCCAGCGCGGAAACCGCACTTGAGGATGCGCAGGTAGCCACCCTCACGAGTTGCATAACGCTTGCCCAGATCGTTGAACAGCTTACCAACGATGGCTTTCGAACGCGTACGGTCGAAGGCCAGACGGCGGTTAGCCAGACAATCATTCTTGGCCAGAGTAATCAGCGGCTCAGCAACGCGACGCAATTCTTTGGCTTTCGGCAGAGTCGTTTTGATCAGCTCGTGCTCAAACAACGACACTGCCATGTTTTGAAACATAGCCTTGCGGTGGGAGCTAGTGCGGCTCAGGTGACGACCACTTTTACGATGACGCATGGTTCATTCCTTACCAAACACAACGTTCGGTGATTACGACGATCAGGCAGTCGCCTTGTCGTCCTTCTTAAGACTTGCAGGCGGCCAGTTGTCGAGGCGCATGCCGAGGGACAGACCACGGGAGGCCAGAACGTCCTTGATTTCAGTCAAGGATTTCTTGCCCAGGTTCGGAGTCTTCAACAGTTCTACTTCGGTGCGCTGAATCAGGTCACCGATGTAGTAAATGTTCTCCGCCTTAAGGCAGTTGGCCGAACGCACGGTCAGTTCCAGATCGTCAACCGGACGAAGCAGGATCGGATCGATCTCGTCTTCCTGTTCGATTACCACTGGCTCGCTGTCACCTTTGAGGTCGACGAATGCAGCCAACTGCTGTTGCAGAATGGTTGCAGCACGACGAATGGCCTCTTCAGGATCCAGTGTACCGTTGGTTTCCAGATCAATAACCAGCTTGTCCAGGTTAGTACGCTGCTCGACACGGGCGTTTTCCACCACGTATGCGATACGGCGAACCGGGCTGAACGAAGAGTCAAGCTGCAAGCGACCAATGCTGCGGCTTTCATCTTCATCGCTCTGACGCGAATCTGCTGGTTCATAACCACGACCACGAGCTACGGTGAGCTTCATGTTCAAGGCGCCGTTAGACGCCAGGTTGGCGATTACGTGATCGGGATTAACGATCTCGACATCATGATCCAGCTGAATATCGGCAGCGGTAACCACCCCCGAACCCTTCTTCGACAAGGTCAGCGTAACTTCGTCACGGCCGTGCAGCTTGATAGCCAGACCTTTAAGGTTCAACAGGATTTCAATTACGTCTTCCTGTACACCTTCGATGGCGCTGTACTCGTGGAGCACACCGTCAATCTCGGCCTCGACTACTGCACAGCCTGGCATTGAGGACAACAGGATGCGGCGCAGCGCGTTGCCCAGGGTGTGGCCAAAACCACGCTCGAGAGGCTCGAGTGTGATTTTAGCGCGGGTTGGACTGACAACTTGCACATCAATATGGCGAGGTGTCAGGAACTCATTTACCGAAATCTGCATGGATGCACCTATTTTCTAGCCCTTACTTGGAGTAGAGCTCGACAATCAGGCTTTCGTTGATGTCGGCGGACAGATCACTGCGAGCAGGAACGTTCTTGAAAACGCCCGACTTCTTCTCAGTGTCTACTTCTACCCATTCTACGCGGCCACGTTGGGCACACAGATCGAGAGCTTGGACAATGCGAAGCTGGTTCTTTGCTTTCTCGCGGATAGCGACCACGTCACCAGCACGAACCTGGTACGACGGAACGTTTACGGTCTGACCGTTAACGCTGATCGACTTGTGCGATACCAACTGACGAGATTCGGCACGAGTAGAACCGAAACCCATACGGTATACGACGTTATCCAGGCGGCATTCGAGCAGTTGCAACAGGTTTTCGCCAGTTGCACCTTTCTTGCCAGCAGCTTGTTTGTAGTAGCCGCTGAACTGACGCTCGAGAACGCCGTAGATACGACGGACCTTCTGCTTTTCACGCAGTTGGGTACCGTAGTCGGATTGGCGACCGCGGCGTTGGCCGTGGATGCCTGGAGCAGCTTCAATATTGCACTTCGATTCGATAGCGCGCACACCACTCTTCAGGAAGAGATCGGTGCCTTCACGACGTGCCAGTTTGCATTTTGGACCAATGTAACGAGCCATTCTTTACAGTCTCCTGGATTACACGCGGCGCTTCTTCGGCGGACGGCACCCGTTGTGCGGGATTGGCGTCACGTCGGTGATGCTGGCGATCTTATAGCCACAGCCGTTCAAAGCACGGACAGCGGACTCACGACCTGGACCTGGGCCCTTGACGTTAACGTCAAGGTTTTTCAGGCCATATTCCAGCGCAGCTTGACCAGCACGTTCAGCAGCTACTTGAGCAGCGAACGGGGTGGACTTGCGAGAACCGCGGAAACCCGAACCACCGGAGGTAGCCCAAGAAAGCGCATTACCCTGACGGTCGGTGATGGTCACGATTGTGTTGTTGAAAGACGCGTGGATGTGGGCGATGCCATCAACCACTGTCTTTTTAATTTTCTTACGAGGACGAGCAGCAGGTTTTGCCATGACTAAATTCCTGTCGATTCGCTGGTGCGATTACTTGCGGATCGGCTTACGCGGACCTTTGCGAGTACGCGCGTTGGTCTTGGTACGCTGACCGCGTACTGGAAGACCACGACGATGGCGCAGACCGCGGTAGCAGCCCAAGTCCATCAAGCGTTTGATTTTCATGTTGACTTCACGACGCAGGTCACCTTCAGTGGTGAACTTCGCCACTTCGCCACGCAGCAACTCAATCTGCTCGTCGCTCAGATCCTTGATCTTAGCGGCTGGGTTTACACCAGCATCCGCACAGATTTTCTGTGAGGTAGTGCGACCAACACCATAGATGTAGGTCAGCGAGATAACAGTGTGCTTGTTATCTGGAATGTTAACGCCTGCAATACGGGCCATTCAGTGGGACTCCAATTGACAGCTACCTACGCCCCGGAAGCCAAGAAATAGGGCGCGAGATAATATCGCTGTAATAACAAATAATCAACCCAGCAGCGCACTAGCTGCTGGGCTTCAAACAGATCACACTCAGCCTTGGCGCTGTTTGTGACGTGGTTCCGCGCTGCAAATTACCCGAACAACACCTTCGCGGCGAATAATCTTGCAGTTACGGCACAGCTTTTTCACCGATGCACGAACTTTCATCACCAACTCCTCTCACCTTACGGGGTAGTACTTCAGCGAAGCATGCCGCTGCCGTAGCCCTTCAGGTTGGCTTTCTTCATCAGGGATTCGTACTGGTGCGAAACGAGGTGCGATTGTACTTGGGACATGAAGTCCATAACAACCACAACAACGATCAGCAACGAGGTCCCGCCAAGGTAGAACGGAACGTTTGCCGCAACCACCAGGAACTGGGGCAACAGACACACGGCCGTCATATAAAGAGCACCGAACAGAGTCAAACGAGTCAAAACGCCATCAATATAGCGTGCCGACTGCTCACCTGGACGGATACCCGGAATAAAGGCACCGGACTTCTTCAGGTTTTCCGCTACGTCTTTCGGATTGAACATCAACGCCGTATAGAAGAAGCAGAAGAAAATAATCCCTGCACTAAACAGCAGAATATTCAACGGCTGACCAGGAGCGATCGACTGCGAGATGTCCTGCAACCAGCCCATACCTTCAGACTGACCAAACCAGGCACCCAGCGAAGCCGGGAACAGCAAAATGCTGCTCGCAAAAATAGCCGGGATAACGCCGGCCATATTCACTTTCAGCGGTAAGTGGCTAGTCTGCGCAGCAAAAACCTTGCGGCCCTGCTGACGCTTGGCGTAGTGAACAGCAATACGACGCTGACCACGCTCAATGAACACCACAAAACCGATAATCGCTACTGCCAGCAAACCGATAGCAACCAAAGCGAAAATATTGATATCGCCCTGACGTGCAGACTCGAAAGACTGCCCTATTGCTCTCGGAAGACCGGCGACGATACCCGAAAAAATCAACATCGAGATACCGTTGCCAACACCACGCTCAGTAATCTGCTCACCCAGCCACATCATGAACATTGCACCCGCCACAAAAGTGGTTATTGCAACGAAATGGAAGCCTAGGTCACCAGTGAACGCTACGCCTTGCCCCGCCAGACCAATGGACATGCCAATAGCCTGAACGAGAGCAAGAACGACAGTGAGGTAGCGGGTGTACTGGCTTATCTTGCGACGTCCAGCTTCACCTTCCTTCTTCAACTGCTCCAGCTGCGGGCTAACAGCGGACATAAGCTGCATGATGATCGATGCCGAAATGTACGGCATGATCCCCAGCGCAAAAATACTCATCCGCTCCAGCGCGCCGCCGGAAAACATGTTGAACAAGCTAAGTATGGTCCCCTCATTCTGTCGAAACAGGTCCGCCAGCCGGTCCGGGTTGATGCCTGGAACTGGGATGTGTGCGCCTATTCGGTAGACGATAATCGCCAGGAATAGAAAACGCAGTCGAGCCCAGAGCTCGGATAACCCGCCTTTGCTGAGCGCTGAGAGAGCACCTTGCTTAGCCATTTATTCCTCGAACTTGCCGCCAGCTGCTTCGATAGCCGAACGCGCACCTTTGGTGGCGCCGATTCCCTTGCCGATTGTGACAGCGCGAGTAACTTCACCGGACAGCATGATTTTCACACGCAGTACGTTGACGTTGATCACGTTGGCATCTTTCAGGGTCTGCACAGTAACGATGTCGCCTTCCACTTTAGCCAGCTCGGACAAACGCACTTCTGCGCGATCCATAGCTTTCAGGGAAACGAAACCGAACTTAGGCAGACGGCGATGCAACGGCTGTTGACCGCCTTCAAAGCCTGGAGCAATTGTGCCACCGGAACGGGAGGACTGACCTTTGTGACCACGGCCACCAGTCTTGCCCAAACCGCTACCGATACCACGGCCCGGACGATGCTTTTCGCGACGGGAACCCGGCGCTGGACTCAGATCATTGAGTTTCATCGATTAACCCTCTACACGCAGCATGTAGTAAGCCTTGTTGATCATCCCGCGATTCTCGGGAGTATCAAGTACTTCTACAGTGTGACCGATGCGACGCAGACCCAGACCCTTAATGCACAGTTTGTGATTAGGGATGCGGCCGGTCATGCTTTTGATCAGCGTTACTTTAACGGTAGCCATGATCAGAAGATCTCCTTGACGCTTTTGCCACGCTTGGCGGCAATAGATTCAGGAGATTGCATAGCTTTCAAACCTTTAAAAGTGGCGTGAACCACGTTTACCGGGTTAGTCGAGCCGTAGCACTTGGCCAGTACGTTCTGAACGCCAGCAACTTCGAGGACAGCACGCATAGCGCCGCCAGCGATGATACCGGTACCTTCAGAAGCAGGCTGCATGTAAACCTTGGAAGCGCCGTGGGCGGATTTCATGGCGTACTGCAGAGTGGTGCCGTTCAGGTCCACTTGAATCATGTTGCGGCGAGCAGCTTCCATTGCCTTCTGGATCGCAGCAGGCACTTCACGTGACTTGCCACGGCCGAAGCCAACACGCCCTTTACCATCACCAACCACGGTCAACGCGGTGAAAGTGAAGATACGGCCGCCTTTAACGGTTTTGGCTACGCGGTTAACTTGAACCAGCTTCTCAATGTAGCCTTCGTCGCGCTTTTGGTCGTTATTTGACATAACTTAGAACTCCAGCCCAGCTTCACGAGCAGCCTCAGCCAGCGCTTTCACGCGGCCGTGGTACTTGAAGCCAGAGCGGTCGAAAGCCACCTGCGAGACGCCAGCGGCTTTTGCACGCGTAGCGACCAGCTGGCCAACCTTTGTGGCCGCGTCGATGTTGCCAGTGGCAGCATCACGCAGTTCTTTGTCCAAAGTCGAGGCGCTTGCCAGGACTTTGCTGCCGTCGGCCGAGATGACCTGGGCGTATATATGCTGCGACGAGCGGAACACGCAGAGACGCACGACTTCTAGTTCGTGCATTTTCAGACGTGCTTTGCGAGCGCGACGCAGGCGAGTAACTTTTTTGTCGGTCATTTGCTATGCCCTACTTCTTCTTGGCTTCTTTACGACGGACGACTTCGTCCGCGTAACGTACACCCTTGCCTTTATAAGGCTCTGGCGGACGGAAACCGCGGATCTCAGCGGCCACCTGACCTACCAGCTGCTTATCAATACCCCGGATCAGGATATCGGTTTGGCTAGGAGTCTCAGCGGTGATGCCTTCCGGCAATTCGTAATCCACTGGGTGCGAGAAGCCAAGAGCCAGGTTCAGCACTGTGCCTTTTGCTTGCGCTTTGTAACCAACACCGACCAGCTGGAGCTTACGCTCGAAGCCTTGGCTTACGCCTTGGACCATGTTGTTTACCAACGCACGAGTGGTACCAGCCATTGCGCGAGTTTGTTGATCGCCATTGCGAGCAGCGAAACGCAGCTCACCAGCTTCTTCAACAATCTCAACGGACGAATGGATGTTCAGTTCTAGAGTGCCCTTGGCACCCTTCACCGAAAGCTGTTGGCCGGCGAATTTTACTTCGACACCAGCTGGCAGCTTAACGGGGTTCTTAGCGACGCGTGACATGCTTATCCCCCCTTAGAACACAGTGCAAAGAACTTCGCCGCCGACACCGGCAGCGCGCGCAGCACGATCCGTCATCACACCTTTGCTGGTGGAGACGATAGACACACCAAGACCGCCACGAACTTTCGGCAGATCTTCGGAGGACTTGTACTGACGCAGGCCTGGACGGCTAACGCGCTTAACTTCTTCGATAACCGAACGGCCTTCGAAGTATTTCAGCTCGATAGACAGCAGTGGTTTGATTTCGCTGCTGATCTGATAATCCGCGATGTAACCTTCGTCTTTGAGAACTTTGGCTACAGCTACCTTCAACGTGGAAGATGGCATGCTTACGACGGACTTTTCAGCCATCTGGGCATTACGGATTCGAGTTAGCATGTCCGCTAACGGGTCCTGCATACTCATGGGCTAGACGCTCCTGATACAAAAAGAATTAGCCTTGCGGCTACAACTGTCGCCGAGTGACTCAATGCTTAAAAAGCACGGGCTCAGGCGAGCCGGTCATTCTAGACACACGCCAGAAATGAATCAAGCCCCAATAGGGGCTTGATTCATATTCAAGGTCACCGGCTGTCAGGATCTTACGACCCTGACATGGGTAACTTTGCCTGTGCGCCTTACCAGCTGGCTTTAACCAGACCTGGTACGTCGCCGCGCATTGCTGCTTCACGCAATTTGTTACGGCCAAGGCCGAACTTGCGGTAAACACCATGCGGACGACCAGTGAGGCGGCAGCGGTTACGCATGCGCGCAGCGCTTGCGTCACGTGGCTGCTTCTGCAGAGCAACTTGAGCTTCCCAACGTGCTTCTGGACTTGCGTTCAGATCCACGATGATAGCTTTCAGCTCAGCACGCTTCTTGGCGAACTTGGCAACCGTGAGCTGACGTTTCAGCTCGCGGTTTTTCATGCTCATCTTAGCCATGGTCCTACTCCAATCAGTTGCGGAACGGGAATTTGAATGCACGCAGCAATGCGCGACCTTCATCATCCGTTCGAGCAGTGGTGGTCAGGGTAATGTCCAGACCGCGGAGGGCATCGATTTTGTCGTAGTCGATTTCCGGGAAGATGATCTGCTCTTTAACGCCCATGCTGTAGTTACCACGACCATCGAAGGACTTGGCATTCAGGCCGCGGAAGTCGCGAACCCGAGGCAGGGAGATCGACAGCAGACGATCCAGGAATTCGTACATACGCTCACGGCGCAGAGTAACCTTAACGCCGATCGGCCAGCCTTCGCGAACTTTAAAGCCTGCGATGGACTTGCGAGCGTAGGTCACTACACATTTTTGACCCGTGATTTTTTCCAAATCAGCTACAGCGTGCTCGATGATTTTCTTATCACCGATCGCTTCGCCCAAACCCATGTTCAGGGTGATTTTGGTAACGCGCGGAACTTCCATCACGTTCGAAAGCTTAAGTTCTTCCTTAAGTTTCGGAGCGATTTCCTTCCGGTAAATCTCTTTTAGTCGTGCCATGGTCTTATCTACCTAGCAGTGTTCAAGCATCAACCGCTTTTTGGGTCGACTTGAAGACACGAATTTTCTTGCCTTCTTCTACTTTGAAACCAACGCGGTCAGCCTTGTTGGTTTCGCCGTTGAAGATGGCGACGTTAGAAGCGTCCAGTGGAGCTTCTTTTTCGACGATACCGCCTTGTACGCCCGACATCGGGTTAGGCTTGGTATGACGCTTAACCAGGTTCAGACCGCCAATAACCAAACGGTTGTTAGCGAGAACCTTAAGCACCTTACCGCGCTTACCTTTGTCTTTGCCGGCGATCACGATGATCTCGTCGTCACGACGAATCTTTTGCATGTCGGATCTCCTTACAGCACTTCTGGGGCGAGCGAGACGATCTTCATGAACTTCTCAGTACGAAGTTCACGGGTCACTGGCCCAAAGATACGGGTGCCGATCGGCTCTTGCTTGTTGTTCAGAAGAACAGCAGCGTTGCCATCAAAGCGGATAATGGAGCCATCAGCACGACGTACGCCGTGACGAGTGCGGACTACAACAGCAGTCATCACTTGGCCTTTTTTCACTTTACCGCGAGGAATTGCTTCCTTCACGGTAACTTTGATGATGTCACCGATACCAGCGTAACGACGATGGGAGCCACCCAGCACCTTGATGCACATAACGCGGCGTGCGCCGCTGTTATCGGCCACATCGAGCATGGATTGAGTCTGAATCATATAATTTCTCCGACCCCTAGTCCTTAGACTTCCACAGCGCGTTCGAGAACATCAACCAATGCCCAAGACTTAGTCTTGGCCATCGGACGAGTTTCACGAATAGTGACTTTGTCGCCGATGTGGCACTGATTGGTTTCGTCGTGCGCGTGCAGCTTAGTCGAACGCTTAACGTATTTACCGTAGATCGGGTGCTTAACGCGACGCTCGATCAAAACGGTGATGGTTTTGTCCATCTTGTCGCTGACAACACGGCCAGTCAGCGTACGGACAGTCTTTTCGGCTTCAGCCATGATTACTTACCTGCCTGCTGTTTGAGCACAGTCTTCACGCGAGCGATGTCACGCTTAACTTGCGAGAGCAGATGCGACTGCCCCAACTGGCCAGTTGCTTTCTGCATACGCAGATTGAACTGGTCGCGCAGCAAGCCGAGCAGTTGCTCGTTCAGCTGCTGTGCGGATTTTTCACGAAGTTCATTCGCTTTCATCACATCACCGTCCGTTTAACAAAGGAGGTGGCGAGCGGCAGCTTTGCAGCAGCCAGGGCGAAAGCCTCACGCGCCAGCTCTTCAGTAACACCCTCGATTTCATACAGGACTTTGCCTGGCTGAATCTGGGCAACCCAATATTCCACGTTACCCTTACCTTTACCCATACGAACTTCGAGGGGCTTTTTGGAAATAGGCTTGTCCGGGAATACACGGATCCAGATCTTACCGCCACGCTTAACGTGACGGGTCAGTGCACGACGCGCTGATTCGATCTGACGAGCGGTGAGACGACCACGAGCAACAGACTTCAGCGCATATTCGCCGAAGCTGACTTTGCTACCGCGCAATGCCAAGCCACGGTTGTGGCCAGTCATTTGCTTGCGGAACTTCGTACGCTTAGGTTGTAACATTTGGCGTACCCCTTACTTAGCAGCTTTTTTACGAGGCGCTGGTGCTTGTGGCTTCAGCTCTTCTTGGCGACCACCAATTACTTCGCCTTTGAAGATCCAAACCTTTACACCGATCACACCGTAAGTGGTGTGAGCTTCGTAGTTGGCATAGTCGATGTCGGCACGCAGGGTGTGCAATGGCACACGACCTTCGCGATACCATTCAGTACGTGCGATTTCAGCACCGCCGAGACGACCGCTCACTTGGATTTTGATGCCTTTGGCACCAATGCGCATAGCGTTCTGTACAGCGCGTTTCATCGCGCGACGGAACATTACACGACGCTCCAGCTGCTGAGCTACGCTCTGCGCAACCAGCATACCGTCGAGCTCCGGCTTGCGGATCTCTTCGATATTGATGTGCACAGGCACACCCATTTGCTTGGTCAGGTCCTGACGCAGTTTCTCAACATCTTCACCTTTCTTCCCGATAACGATACCTGGACGAGCGGTGTGGATGGTGATACGTGCAGTTTGGGCCGGACGATGGATATCGATACGGCTTACGGACGCGCTTTTTAGTTTGTCTTGGAGGTATTCACGCACCTTCAGATCAGCGAACAAATAGTCCGCATAAGTCCGACCGTCTGCGTACCAGACGGAGGTGTGCTCCTTGACGATTCCCAGGCGAATGCCAATGGGATGTACTTTCTGACCCATCTCTTCGACTCCGTTACTTGTCAGCAACCTTGACAGTGATATGGCAAGACCGCTTGACGATGCGATCAGCGCGGCCTTTGGCACGCGGCATGATGCGCTTCAGCGAACGCCCTTCGTTGACGAAAACGGTGGCGACTTTGAGGTCGTCAACGTCCGCGCCTTCGTTATGCTCGGCGTTGGCTACGGCCGACTCCAGCACTTTCTTGATGATCTCGGCGGCTTTCTTGTTGCTGAAAGCCAACAGGTTGAGCGCTTCGCCCACCTTCTTCCCGCGGATCTGGTCGGCGACCAAGCGGGCTTTCTGGGCGGAGATTCGAGCGCCCGACAACTTAGCGGCTACTTCCATCGTTCCTTACCCCTTAACGCTTGGCTTTCTTGTCTGCCACGTGCCCACGATAAGTGCGGGTACCGGCAAACTCGCCTAGTTTATGGCCAACCATGTCTTCGTTCACAAGAACTGGGACATGAAGACGACCGTTATGCACAGCGATGGTCAAACCGACCATTTGTGGCAGGATCATCGAACGACGCGACCAGGTTTTCACCGGTTTGCGATCGTTCTTTTCCGCCGCCACTTCGATCTTCTTCAGTAGGTGAAGATCAATAAAAGGACCTTTTTTCAGAGAACGTGGCACTGTCGTATCCCTCTATTTACTTGCGACGACGGACGATCATTTTGTCGGTACGCTTATTACCACGAGTCTTCGCGCCCTTAGTCGGGAAGCCCCATGGCGATACCGGATGACGACCACCAGAGGTACGACCTTCACCACCACCATGTGGGTGGTCAACCGGGTTCATGGCAACACCACGAACGGTTGGGCGAACGCCACGCCAGCGTTTGGCACCAGCTTTACCCAGCGAACGCAGGCTGTGCTCGGAGTTCGAGACTTCGCCAAGCGTTGCACGGCATTCAGCCAATACTTTACGCATTTCACCGGAACGCAGACGCAGGGTCACGTAGACACCATCACGAGCGACCAACTGAGCCGAAGCACCAGCGGAACGAGCGATTTGTGCGCCTTTGCCCGGCTTCAATTCGATGCCGTGTACGGTGCTACCAACTGGAATGCTGCGCAGTTGCAACTGGTTGCCTGGCTTGATCGGAGCCAAAGCACCCGAAATCAGCTGGTCGCCAGCGCTCACGCCTTTAGGGGCGATGATGTAACGGCGTTCGCCGTCTGCGTACAACATAAGAGCAATGTGAGCAGTACGGTTTGGATCGTATTCAATACGCTCAACAGTGGCTGGAATGCCATCTTTGTCGTTGCGACGGAAGTCGACCAAACGATAATGCTGCTTATGACCACCACCGATGTGACGCGTGGTAATACGGCCATTGTTGTTACGACCACCAGTCTTCGATTTCTTCTCGAGCAGCGGTGCGTGAGGAGCGCCTTTATGCAGCTCCTGGTTGACCACCTTGACCACATGACGGCGGCCAGGGGAAGTCGGTTTGCATTTAACGATTGCCATGATGCACCCCTTCCTTACTCAGCACTGCTGCTGAAATCGAGATCTTGGCCTGGCTGAAGGGAGATTACTGCCTTCTTCCAGTCATTACGCTTGCCCACGCCGCGAGCGGTGCGCTTGCTCTTACCCAGAACATTCAGGGTAGTAACACGCTCAACTTTCACGCTGAACAGGCTTTCGACGGCCTTCTTGATTTCCAGCTTGGTTGCATCAGTAGCAACCTTGAAAACGAACTGGCCTTTCTTGTCTGCCAGAACCGTAGCCTTCTCGGAAACGTGCGGGCCAAGCAGAACTTTAAATACGCGTTCCTGGTTCATCCCAGCAGCTCCTCGAATTTCTTCACGGCCGACACGGTGATCAACACCTTGTCGTATGCGATCAGACTAACTGGGTCGGAACCTTGCACGTCACGTACATCAACGTGTGGCAGGTTGCGAGCAGCCAGGTACAGGTTCTGATCAACAACTTCAGACACGATCAGGACGTCTGTCAGACCCATGCCATTCAGTTTGTTCAGCAGATCTTTGGTTTTCGGCGCTTCAACTGCGAAGTCCTGAACCACGATCAGACGATCAGTACGAACCAGTTCAGCAAGGATGGAACGCATTGCTGCGCGATACATCTTCTTGTTGAGCTTCTGAGAGTGATCTTGTGGACGAGCTGCGAAAGTAGTACCACCGCCGCGCCAGATTGGGCTACGGATAGTACCGGCACGAGCACGGCCAGTACCTTTCTGACGCCAAGGGCGCTTACCGCCACCACGAACGTCGGAACGGGTCTTTTGCTGCTTGCTACCTTGACGACCGCCAGCCATGTAGGCCACGACTGCCTGGTGAACCAGCGTCTCGTTGAACTCGCCGCCAAACGTCAGTTCGGAAACTTCGATCGCTTGAGCATCATTTACATTTAATTGCATGTCAGCTTCCCCTTAACCGCGAGCCTTGGCCGCCGGACGTACAACCAGGTTGCCGCCAGTAGCGCCAGGAACAGCACCCTTGACCAACAACAGATTGCGTTCAGCGTCGACGCGCACTACTTCGAGGGACTGCACGGTCACGCGCTCAGCGCCCATATGACCGGACATTTTTTTGCCCTTGAATACACGACCAGGAGTCTGGCACTGGCCAATAGAGCCCGGGACGCGGTGGGAAACGGAGTTACCGTGAGTGTTATCTTGGCCACGGAAATTCCAACGCTTGATCGTACCCTGGAAGCCTTTACCTTTGGACTGACCGGTCACATCGACCATCTGACCTGCGGTGAAGATTTCAGCGTTGATCAGATCGCCTGCTTGGTACTCGCCTTCTTCAAGACGGAATTCCATTACGGTACGACCAGCTGCAACGTTTGCTTTAGCGAAGTGACCCGCTTGAGCAGCAGTTACACGCGAAGCGCGACGCTCGCCGACAGTGACTTGCACTGCACGATAGCCATCGGTTTCTTCAGTTTTGAACTGGGTGACGCGATTCGGCTCGATCTCAATGACCGTAACCGGAATGGAGACACCTTCTTCGGTGAAAATACGGGTCATACCGCATTTACGACCGACTACACCAATAGTCATGTTGTAAACCTCATGAGTGTACGGGGCTTTCACCCGCTATGGCCGCCCATTTCAGAGCGTTACACGACTAAGACCCAAGTCTTAGCCGAGGCTGATCTGCACTTCCACACCGGCCGCAAGATCAAGCTTCATAAGTGCATCAACGGTTTTATCCGTTGGCTGGACGATGTCCAGAACGCGCTTATGAGTACGGATCTCGTACTGGTCACGCGCGTCTTTGTTGACGTGCGGGGAGACCAGAACGGTGAACCGCTCTTTACGGGTAGGCAGTGGAATTGGACCACGCACTTGAGCACCAGTACGTTTCGCGGTTTCCACGATTTCCTGGGTTGATTGGTCGATCAGGCGATGGTCAAAAGCCTTCAACCTGATACGGATTTGCTGATTTTGCATTGGATTTCAGACTCCGATTGCTATTCCCACCGAGCGCAATACGCCCGTTTAAAGGAGGCGCAATTCTATAGATGGCCCAACTGGGTGTCAACTCAATAAAAAAAGCCCCCGCTGAGCGGGGGCTTTTTCAGGCAATCAAAGCTTAAGCAATGATTTTGGCTACTACGCCAGCGCCGACGGTACGACCGCCTTCACGGATTGCGAAACGCAGACCGTCTTCCATTGCGATGGTTTTGATCAGGGTGACAACCATTTTGATGTTGTCGCCTGGCATTACCATTTCAACGCCTTCCGGCAGTTCGCAGTTACCGGTCACGTCAGTGGTCCGGAAGTAGAACTGTGGACGGTAGCCTTTGAAGAACGGAGTATGACGGCCGCCTTCTTCTTTGCTCAACACGTACACTTCAGCTTCGAAGGTAGTGTGTGGCTTAACCGAACCCGGCTTAACCAGAACCTGGCCACGCTCTACGTCGTCACGCTTGGTGCCGCGCAGCAGCACGCCGCAGTTCTCGCCAGCACGACCTTCGTCAAGCAGCTTACGGAACATTTCAACGCCGGTGCAGGTGGTAACAGTAGTGTCACGCAGACCAACGATTTCCAGCGGATCTTGAACGCGAACGATACCGCGCTCGATACGACCAGTTACAACAGTACCGCGACCGGAGATCGAGAATACGTCTTCGATTGGCATCAGGAACGGCTTGTCGATAACACGAACTGGGTCCGGAATGTAAGTATCCAGAGTTTCAACCAGTTTACGAACGGCAGTGGTGCCCATTTCGTTGTCGTCTTTGCCTTCCAGAGCCATACGAGCAGAACCGATGATGATCGGAGTGTCGTCGCCTGGGAAGTCGTAAGTCGACAGCAGGTCACGAACTTCCATCTCAACCAGTTCCAACAGCTCAGCGTCGTCTACCAGGTCAGCCTTGTTCAGGAAAACCACGATGTACGGAACGCCAACCTGACGGGACAGCAGGATGTGCTCACGGGTTTGTGGCATCGGACCATCAGCGGCCGAACAAACCAGAATAGCGCCGTCCATCTGAGCAGCACCGGTGATCATGTTCTTCACATAGTCAGCGTGACCTGGGCAGTCAACGTGAGCGTAGTGACGGATCAGCGAGTTGTATTCAACGTGCGCAGTGTTGATGGTGATACCACGAGCTTTTTCTTCTGGCGCGCTGTCGATTTTATCGAAGTCAACGATAGCCGAACCGAAAATCTCGGAGCAAACACGAGTCAGAGCTGCAGTCAGCGTGGTTTTACCATGGTCAACGTGACCGATAGTGCCAACGTTGACGTGCGGTAGGGAACGATCAAATTTTTCTTTAGCCACGACAATTAACTCCTTGCCTAAAGGACTGAACTAAATCAGCCTTGTTTTTTAGTAACAGTTTCGACGATGTGCGCCGGAGCTGTATCGTATTTTTTGAATTCCATAGAGTAGCTTGCGCGACCCTGAGACATGGAACGAACGTCGGTCGCATAACCGAACATTTCACCCAACGGAACCTCAGCACGAATAACTTTGCCGGAAACCGTATCTTCCATACCCTGGATCATGCCGCGACGACGATTCAAGTCGCCCATCACGTCACCCATATAGTCTTCAGGTGTAACAACCTCTACCGCCATGATCGGCTCAAGCAGCTCACCGCCACCTTTGGTAGCCAGTTGCTTGGTCGCCATGGAAGCAGCCACCTTAAACGCCATCTCGTTGGAGTCGACGTCGTGGTAAGAACCATCAAACACGGTAGCCTTCAGGCCGATCAGCGGATAGCCGGCAACAACACCGTTCTTCATCTGCTCTTCGATGCCCTTCTGGATAGCCGGGATGTATTCCTTAGGAACCACACCACCTACCACTTCGTTCACGAACTGCAGACCTTCCTGACCTTCGTCAGCAGGTGCAAAACGGATCCAGCAGTGACCAAACTGGCCACGACCGCCGGACTGACGAACGAACTTGCCTTCGATCTCACAGTTCTTCGTGATGCGCTCACGATACGAAACCTGAGGCTTACCGATGTTGGCTTCGACGTTGAACTCACGGCGCATCCGGTCAACCAGGATGTCCAAGTGCAGCTCGCCCATGCCCGAGATGATCGTCTGACCAGTCTCTTCATCAGTTTTAACGCGGAAAGATGGATCTTCCTGAGCAAGCTTGCCCAGTGCAACACCCATTTTTTCCTGGTCATCCTTGGTCTTAGGCTCTACGGCAACCGAAATAACCGGCTCCGGGAAGTCCATGCGAACCAGAATGATTGGCTTGTCAGCGTTGCACAAAGTCTCACCAGTGGTGACGTCCTTCATGCCGATCAAGGCCGCGATGTCACCAGCGCGTACTTCCTTGATTTCTTCACGGGCGTTTGCGTGCATTTGCACCATACGACCCACACGCTCTTTCTTGCCTTTAACCGAGTTGATCACGCCGTCGCCGGAGTTCAACACGCCCGAGTAAACACGGACGAAGGTCAAGGTACCTACGAATGGGTCGGTAGCGATCTTGAACGCCAGAGCCGAGAACGGCTCGCTGTCGTCAGCATGACGCTCCAGCTCGATGCTCTCGTCATCAGGGTCAGTACCCTTGATGGCAGGAATATCAGTCGGAGCAGGCAGGAAGTCGATAACGGCGTCGAGAACCAGGGGAACACCCTTGTTCTTGAAGGAAGAACCGCAAACAGCCAAGACGATCTCACCAGCGATAGTACGCTGACGCAGAGCAGCCTTGATTTCCGCGATGGTGAATTCTTCACCCTCGAGGTACTTGTTCATCAGCTCTTCATTGGCTTCGGCCGCAGCCTGAACCATGTTGTCGCGCCATTCGTCAGCAAGATCTTTCAGCTCAGCTGGAATTTCTTTGCGAACAGGAACCATACCCTTGTCAGCATCGTTCCAGTACACAGCTTCCATGTTGATCAGATCAATCTGACCCTGGAAGTTGTCTTCAGAACCGATAGCCAGCTGGATTGGAACCGGAGTGTGGCCCAGACGCTTCTTGATCTGCTCAATAACGCGCAGGAAGTTGGCGCCAGCACGGTCCATCTTGTTTACGTAAACAAGACGTGGAACGCCGTATTTGTTGGCTTGACGCCATACGGTTTCCGACTGAGGCTCAACGCCCGAGGTACCACAGAACACAACGACAGCGCCGTCGAGTACGCGCAGGGAACGCTCAACTTCAATAGTGAAGTCTACGTGGCCCGGGGTATCGATTACATTGAAGCGATGCTCGTCCTTGTACTGCTTGGCAGAACCTTTCCAGAAGGCGGTGATAGCAGCAGAAGTAATGGTAATACCACGCTCCTGCTCCTGAACCATCCAGTCTGTGGTCGCGGCGCCATCATGCACCTCGCCCATTTTGTGACTTTTGCCAGTGTAAAACAGTACGCGCTCAGTGGTAGTGGTTTTACCAGCATCCACGTGAGCGACGATACCGATGTTACGGTAGCGACTAATCGGAGTAGTACGAGCCATAAAGCCCTCGCAAAATTAGTGAAGCTGAATTTAGAAGCGGTAGTGCGAGAAAGCTTTGTTAGCTTCGGCCATACGGTGCACGTCTTCACGCTTCTTAACAGCAGCACCTTTACCTTCAGCTGCGTCCAACAGTTCGCCAGCCAAACGCAGAGCCATAGACTTCTCGCCGCGCTTACGGGCGAAGTCTACCAACCAGCGCATTGCCAGGGCGTTACGACGGGACGGGCGAACTTCGACCGGAACCTGGTAAGTAGCACCGCCTACACGGCGCGACTTCACTTCGACCAGCGGAGCGATGGCGTCGAGAGCTTTCTCGAAGATTTCCAGGGGATCGCTGTTCTTGCGTTCTTTAACCTTTTCCAGCGCGCCATAAACGATACGCTCGGCAACGGCTTTTTTGCCGCTTTCCATCACGTGGTTCATGAACTTGGCCAGGATTTGGCTTCCGTATTTTGGATCGTCAAGCACATCGCGCTTGGCTGCTACGCGTCTTCTTGGCATGGATAAGCCCTCAAACGGTCTTCAGGTTAGCTCGGAACCATTACATCCAAAAGATGCACGTCCGACCTTACTCTTATCGACTCAGAAAAAAAGAAATCTGCATTTTTTACCAGCAACCGAATACTACTTCGGCTTCTTGGTACCGTACTTCGAACGACCTTGGTTACGACCTTTAACGCCGGAAGTATCCAAAGAGCCGCGAACGGTGTGATAACGAACACCTGGCAAGTCTTTTACACGACCGCCACGAATCAGTACCACGCTGTGTTCTTGCAAGTTGTGACCTTCACCACCGATGTACGAGGAAACCTCGAAACCGTTGGTCAGGCGCACACGGCATACTTTACGCAGTGCCGAGTTAGGTTTTTTCGGCGTAGTTGTATACACACGGGTGCATACGCCACGACGTTGCGGGCAGTTTTGCAGCGCAGGTACGTCGGATTTCTCGACGATACGCTTACGCGGCTGACGTACCAGCTGGTTGATAGTTGCCATCTACTAGCTCCACTGTTGTCTTGCGACGCTATTGTCTTGCAAGAAAAGCAAAATGGCAGGAACGAATTCCCGCCAAATTTAGGGGTACAAGAGTCTAAAGAGGATCTTGCCCCCAGTCAAGGCAAGGCCCCGACACTTCCACTCATCAAACCCAGACAAAATGTCTCAATTCGATGAATGGAACTGCCGAGGCCCACCCTTCATTTACCGCAGAACTCAGTTACCGCTCGAGTTCAGCGCTTCGGTCAGTGCAGCTTCCACTTCACTGGCGCTTACGCGCAACGGCTTGTCAGCCTCACGGCGGCGCTTACGCTCGCTGTGGTATGCCAAACCGGTACCAGCCGGGATCAAACGACCCACGACAACGTTTTCTTTCAGGCCGCGCAGGTAATCGCGCTTGCCGGTTACCGCTGCTTCGGTCAGTACGCGGGTGGTCTCTTGGAAAGAGGCCGCGGAGATGAACGACTCAGTCGACAACGACGCCTTGGTGATACCCAACAGAACACGAGTGAACTTGGAAACGAATTTATCTTCGCCACCCAAACGCTCGTTTTCGGTCAACACCTGGGTCAACTCCATCTGGTCGCCCTTGATGAAGGTGGAATCACCAGACTCGGCAATCTCAACTTTACGCAACATCTGACGCAGAATGGTCTCGATGTGCTTATCGTTGATTTTTACGCCTTGCAGACGGTAAACGTCCTGAATCTCGTTAACGATGTACTTGGCCAGCGCACTTACACCCAGCAGACGCAGGATGTCGTGTGGATCGCTTGGACCGTCGGAGATAACTTCGCCGCGGTTCACTTGCTCGCCTTCGAAGACGTTCAGGTGACGCCACTTTGGAATCAGCTCTTCGTACGGATCAGTACCGTCGTTCGGGGTAATAACCAGACGGCGCTTGCCTTTGGTTTCTTTACCGAACGCGATGGTGCCGCTGACTTCAGCCAGAATCGAGGCTTCTTTCGGACGACGCGCTTCGAACAAGTCAGCAACGCGTGGCAGACCACCGGTGATGTCTCGAGTTTTCGAAGTCTCTTGCGGAATACGAGCGATAACGTCACCGATCGCGATTTCCGCACCATCCGCTACACCGACCAGGGCGTTGGCTGGCAGGAAGTACTGAGCCGGTACGTCGGTACCAGGCAACAGCAGATCCTTGCCATCCACACCAACCATCTTAACGGCTGGACGGATGTCCTTGCCGGCAGCTGGACGGTCTTTGGCGTCGAGGACTTCAATGTTGGTCATACCGGTCAATTCGTCAGTCTGACGCTTGATCGTGATGCCTTCTTCCATGCCCACGTAGGTCACGGTACCTTTCATTTCGGTAACGATTGGGTGAGTGTGCGGATCCCACTTGGCTACGATCGAGCCAGCGTCAACCTTGTCACCTTCTTTAACCGAAATCACGGCGCCGTACGGCAGCTTGTAGCGCTCACGCTCACGACCGAAGTCATCAGCGATGGCCAGCTCACCGGAACGGGATACAGCTACCAGGCAGCCATCTACACGCTCAACGTGCTTGAGGTTATGAAGACGGACAGTACCGCCATTCTTCACCTGAACACTGTCAGCAGCAGAGGTCCGGCTTGCCGCACCACCGATGTGGAACGTACGCATCGTCAGCTGTGTACCCGGCTCACCGATCGACTGAGCAGCGATTACGCCGACAGCTTCACCGATGTTCACCTGGTGACCACGAGCCAAGTCACGACCGTAGCACTTGGCACAGATACCGAAGCGAGTTTCACAGCTGATTGGCGAACGCACGATGACTTCGTCGATGCTGTTCAGCTCGATGAATTCAACCCACTTCTCGTCAACCAGAGTGCCCGCAGGAACGATAATGTCCTCGGTACCCGGCTTGTACACGTCACGGGCGATTACTCGACCCAGCACGCGCTCACCCAACGGCTCTACAACGTCGCCGCCTTCGATGTGCGGAGTCATCAGCAGACCGTGTTCGGTACCGCAGTCAACTTCAGTCACAACCAAGTCTTGCGCAACGTCTACCAGACGGCGAGTCAGATAACCGGAGTTAGCTGTCTTCAAGGCGGTATCCGCCAGACCCTTACGAGCACCGTGAGTAGAGATGAAGTACTGAAGTACGCTCAGGCCTTCACGGAAGTTCGCAGTAATCGGCGTTTCAATGATGGAACCGTCCGGCTTGGCCATCAGACCACGCATACCGGCCAGCTGACGGATCTGCGCTGCAGAACCCCGTGCGCCGGAGTCGGCCATCATGTACATCGAGTTGAACGACTCTTGCTCAACCTCAACGCCGTGACGGTCGATAACCTTCTCTTTCGAGAGGTTGGACATCATTGCCTTGGAAACTTCGTCGTTAGCTTTCGACCAAAGGTCGATTACCTTGTTGTACTTCTCGCCCTGGGTTACCAGGCCGGAGGCGTACTGACTTTCGATCTCTTTCACTTCATCGGTTGCAGCCGCGATGATGCGAGCTTTTTCATCAGGGATAACGAAGTCGTTAACACCGATGGAAACGCCGGAAATGGTCGAGTAAGCAAAACCTGTGTACATCAACTGGTCAGCGAAGATAACAGTCTCTTTCAAACCAACCACGCGGTAGCACTGGTTGATCAGCTTGGAGATCGCTTTTTTCTTCATCGGCAAGTTGACGACGTCGTACGACAGACCTTTTGGCACAACCTGGAACAACAGCGCACGGCCGACAGTGGTGTCGACGATACGGGTGTTGCTCACGCTGCCGCCATCACGGTCGTTGACGGTTTCGCTGATGCGAACCTTGACCTTGGCATGCAGTGCGGCTTCGCCAGCACGGAATACACGGTCAACTTCTTGCAAGTCAGCGAACACACGACCTTCGCCCTTGGCGTTGATCGCTTCACGCGTCATGTAGTACAGACCCAATACAACGTCCTGCGACGGAACGATGATTGGCTCACCGTTGGCTGGCGACAGAATGTTGTTGGTCGACATCATCAACGCACGCGCTTCCAGCTGGGCTTCCAGTGTCAGCGGTACGTGCACGGCCATTTGGTCGCCGTCGAAGTCGGCGTTGTACGCAGCACAGACCAACGGGTGCAGCTGGATAGCTTTACCTTCGATCAGAACCGGTTCAAAGGCCTGGATGCCCAGACGGTGAAGAGTCGGTGCACGGTTGAGAAGAACCGGATGTTCGCGGATAACTTCAGCGAGAACGTCCCAAACTTCCGGCAACTCGCGCTCAACCATTTTCTTGGCTGCTTTGATGGTGGTAGCAAGACCACGCATTTCCAGCTTGCCAAAAATGAACGGCTTGAACAGCTCGAGAGCCATTTTTTCGGCAGACCGCACTGGTGCAGACGCAGGGTCGGGCCTACGGTAATTACCGAACGACCCGAGTAGTCAACACGCTTACCGAGCAAGTTCTGACGGAAACGACCCTGCTTACCCTTGATCATGTCAGCCAAGGATTTCAGAGGACGCTTGTTCGAACCGGTAATAGCGCGACCACGACGGCCGTTGTCGAGCAATGCGTCGACCGCTTCTTGCAACATACGCTTTTCGTTGCGCACGATGATGTCCGGAGCGGACAGATCAAGCAGGCGCTTCAAGCGGTTGTTACGGTTAATTACCCGACGATACAGATCGTTGAGGTCGGAAGTCGCGAAACGACCACCATCAAGCGGAACCAAAGGACGCAGATCTGGCGGCAGAACCGGCAGAACGGTCAGTACCATCCACTCAGGAAGGTTGCCGGAGCCCAGGAAGGCTTCCATCAACTTCAGGCGCTTGGACAGCTTCTTGATCTTGGTTTCGGAGTTGGTTTGCGGAATTTCTTCGCGCAGACGGCCAATCTCGTGTTCCAGGTCGATAGCGTGCAGCAGTTCACGGACAGCTTCAGCACCCATGCGGGCATCGAAGTCGTCGCCGAACTCTTCCAGCGCTTCGAAGTACTGCTCATCATTCAGCAGCTGACCTTTTTCCAGAGTGGTCATGCCTGGATCGATAACAACATAGCTCTCAAAGTAGAGAACGCGTTCGATATCACGCAGGGTCATGTCCATCAGCAAGCCGATACGGGACGGCAGCGATTTCAGGAACCAGATGTGAGCAACTGGCGAAGCCAGTTCGATGTGAGCCATGCGCTCGCGACGGACCTTGGCCAGTGCGACTTCAACGCCACACTTCTCACAGATCACACCGCGGTGCTTCAAGCGCTTGTACTTACCGCACAGGCACTCGTAATCCTTTACCGGGCCAAAGATCTTGGCGCAGAACAGGCCGTCACGCTCAGGCTTGAACGTACGGTAGTTGATGGTTTCCGGCTTTTTAACTTCACCGAACGACCACGAACGGATCATCTCAGGCGATGCCAATCCAATACGGATGGCGTCGAACTCTTCGACTTGACCCTGGTTTTTCAGCAAATTCAGTAGGTCTTTCAAGGCCTTTCCTCCTGGCGGAGCAGAGAGCGGGCTAACAGCCCCGCTCTCGATTCGCGTCACGTGTTATTCGGTTTCCAGATCGATATCGATGCCGAGGGAACGAATTTCTTTGATCAACACGTTGAAGGACTCGGGCATGCCCGGCTCCATACGGTGATCGCCGTCCACGATGTTTTTGTACATCTTGGTACGACCGTTCACATCGTCCGACTTCACTGTGAGCATTTCTTGCAGAGTGTATGCCGCGCCGTAGGCTTCCAGCGCCCAGACCTCCATCTCCCCGAAACGCTGACCACCGAACTGTGCCTTACCACCCAGCGGCTGCTGGGTAACCAGGCTGTAAGAACCGGTAGAACGAGCATGCATCTTGTCGTCTACCAAGTGGTTCAGCTTCAGCATGTACATGTAGCCAACGGTTACCGGACGCTCGAACTTGTTGCCGGTACGACCGTCAGTCAGCTCCATTTGGCCGCTGTCTGGCAGATCAGCCAAACGTAGCATTGCCTTGATTTCGCTTTCTTTGGCACCGTCGAACACCGGGGTAGCCATCGGCACACCGCCACGAAGGTTCTTCGCCAGATCCAGAATTTCCTGGTCCGAGAAGTCATCCAGGCTTTCTTGACGACCGCCAATTTCGTTGTAGATCTCATGCAGGAACTTGCGCAGGTCAGCGACCTTGCGTTGTTCTTCAATCATGAGGTTGATCTTCTCGCCCAAACCTTTAGCCGCGAGGCCCAGGTGAGTTTCGAGAATCTGACCAACGTTCATACGCGAAGGTACGCCCAACGGGTTGAGAACCACATCAACCGGGGTGCCATTAGCATCGTACGGCATGTCTTCAACCGGCATGATCACGGAGACCACACCTTTGTTACCGTGACGACCAGCCATCTTGTCACCCGGCTGGATGCGACGACGGATTGCCAGGTAAACCTTGACGATTTTAAGCACGCCTGGAGCCAGGTCATCGCCCTGCTGCAGTTTGCGCTTCTTGTCTTCGAACTTGTCGTCCAGCAGACGACGGCGATCGATGATGTAAGCCTGAGCCTTTTCAAGCTGCTCGTTCAGAGCATCTTCAGCCATGCGCAGTTTGAACCACTGACCATGCTCAAGACCGTCCAGGATTTCATTGGTGATTTCCTGACCTTTCTTCAGACCGGCACCGCCCTCGGCTATACGGCCAACCAGAGCAGAGCGCAGACGTTCGAAAGTGGCGCCTTCAACGATACGGAACTCTTCGTTCAGATCCTTGCGGATCTCGTCCAGCTGGGTCTTCTCGATCGACAGGGCACGAGCATCACGCTCAACGCCGTCACGAGTGAAGACCTGTACGTCGATAACAGTACCTTTGGTACCGGTAGGTACACGCAGGGAAGTGTCTTTAACGTCGCTGGCTTTTTCACCGAAGATAGCGCGCAACAGCTTCTCTTCTGGGGTCAGTTGAGTCTCGCCTTTCGGAGTGACCTTACCTACCAGAATGTCGCCAGCGCCAACTTCAGCACCTACGTAAACAATACCGGCTTCGTCCAGTTTGTTCAGTGCAGCTTCACCCACGTTCGGGATGTCTGCAGTGATCTCTTCAGGCCCAAGCTTGGTGTCACGTGCCACACAGGTCAGTTCCTGAATGTGGATCGTGGTAAAGCGATCTTCTTGAACAACTCGTTCCGACAGGCAGATGGAGTCTTCGAAGTTGTAACCGTTCCAGGCCATGAACGCGATGCGCATGTTCTGACCCAACGCCAGCTCACCCATATCGGTGGACGGGCCGTCAGCCATGATGTCGCTGCGCTGTACACGGTCACCCTTGCGAACCAGCGGACGCTGGTTGATGCAAGTGTTCTGGTTGGAGCGGGTGTATTTGGTCAGGTTGTAGATGTCGACACCGGCTTCGCCAGTTTCAACTTCATCATCAGCAACACGAACCACGATACGGCTGGCATCAACAGAGTCGATCACGCCGCCACGACGAGCCACGACGCAAACGCCGGAGTCACGAGCTACGTTACGCTCCATGCCGGTACCTACCAGCGGCTTGTCAGCGCGCAGAGTGGGTACAGCTTGACGCTGCATGTTCGAACCCATCAACGCACGGTTGGCGTCATCGTGCTCAAGGAACGGAATCAACGACGCTGCAACCGAAACAACCTGCTTCGGAGAGACGTCCATCAAGGTGACGTCTTCCGGCGCCTTAACGGTGAATTCGTTCAAGTGACGAACAGCTACCAGCTCGTCGATCAGGACTTTCTTGTCGTTCATCGTGGCCGAGGCCTGAGCGATCACGTGATCGGCTTCTTCGATGGCGGACAGGAAAACGATCTCGTCAGTTACCAGTGCGTCTTTCACTACACGGTACGGGCTCTCAAGGAAGCCGTACTGGTTGGTGCGCGCATAAGCAGCCAAGGAGTTGATCAGACCAATGTTCGGACCTTCCGGCGTCTCAATCGGGCAAACACGGCCGTAGTGAGTCGGGTGTACGTCACGAACTTCAAAGCCAGCGCGCTCACGCGTCAAACCGCCCGGGCCCAGTGCAGAAACACGGCGCTTGTGGGTGATCTCGGACAACGGGTTGTTCTGGTCCATGAACTGGGAAAGCTGGCTCGAACCGAAGAACTCTTTCACCGCCGCAGCCACTGGCTTGGCGTTGATCAAGTCTTGCGGCATCAGGCCTTCGCTTTCAGCCATCGACAGACGCTCTTTGACCGCACGCTCAACACGTACCAGGCCAACGCGGAACTGGTTCTCGGCCATTTCGCCTACACAGCGAACACGACGGTTACCCAGGTGGTCGATGTCATCGACGATGCCTTTACCGTTACGGATGTCGACCAGAGTCTTCAGCACGGCAACGATGTCTTCTTTGCACAACACGCCCGAACCTTCGATCTCGGTACGACCGATACGACGGTTGAACTTCATCCGGCCGACCGCAGACAGGTCATAACGCTCTGGGCTGAAGAACAGGTTGTTGAACAGAGTCTCAGCAGCGTCTTTGGTTGGCGGCTCGCCTGGACGCATCATGCGATAGATCTCGACCAGCGCTTCCAATTGGTTGCTGGTGGAGTCGATCTTCAGAGTGTCGGAAACGAACGGACCGCAGTCGATATCGTTGGTGTACAACGTCTCGATGCGAACAACCTGACCCTTGGCAATTTTTGCCAGGATTTCAGTGGTCAGCTCGGTGTTGCACTCAGCAATGATTTCGCCGGTAGCCGGATGCACGATAGCCTTGGCCGTTGTGCGACCCAGGACATAGTCCAGAGGCATAACGAGCTCTTTGATACCGGCTTTTTCCAGCTGGTTGATGTGGCGAGCAGTAATACGACGACCCTGCTCAACAATCACCTTGCCTTTGTCATCGGTAATATCGATGGCCGCGATTTCACCGCGCAGACGGTGCGGAACCAATTCCAGGCTAATGCTTTCGCCCTGAACGTGGAACACGTTAGTGGTGTAGAACGCGTCCAGCACTTGTTCAGTGGTATAGCCCAGCGCACGCAGCAATACCGATGCAGGCAGCTTGCGACGACGGTCAATACGCACGAACACGCAGTCTTTCGGATCGAACTCAAAGTCCAACCACGAACCACGGTAAGGAATGATACGCGCAGAATAAAGCAGCTTACCGGAGCTGTGCGTCTTGCCGCGGTCGTGGTCAAAGAACACGCCCGGGGAACGGTGCAGCTGGGAAACAATTACACGCTCGGTACCGTTGATTACGAAGGTACCGTTTTCAGTCATCAGGGGGATTTCACCCATGTAGACTTCTTGCTCTTTGATGTCCTTGATCGCTTTGTTCGACGATTCTTTGTCGAAAATGATCAAACGAACTTTTACCCGCAAAGGTACGGCGTACGTTACGCCACGCAACACGCATTCTTTGACATCAAATGCCGGCTCGCCCAAGCGATAACCGACGTACTCCAGCGCAGCATTGCCGGAGTAGCTGATGATCGGGAAAACGGATTTGAAGGCCGCATGCAGGCCCACGTCGCGGAACTTATCTTTAGTTGCTCCCGCCTGCAAGAATTCACGATACGAATCCAGCTGGATTGCCAAGAGATACGGCACATCCATGACGTCCGGCAACTTGCTAAAGTCCTTGCGGATACGTTTTTTCTCAGTATATGAGTAAGCCATCAGCGTTCCCCAGCTTGGTCACCTGCTTGTTTGGCCTCTCCCGACGGGAGCAGCCAGAAAATCGTGCAAACCCCTTGGTTTGCTCCACCGCACAGGGTGGTTACAGCACGTTAAAGGCATCGACCTAGTCGACTGCCAATAACGGAAAAAGGCCGGTGGCAAGAGCCACCAGCCATCAGCCTCAGCTTAACGCTTGGGCTGGAGACGCAAGGTCGATGCTTACTTCAGCTCGACTTTAGCGCCTGCTTCTTCCAAGGCTGCCTTGGCTTTGTCAGCTGCGTCTTTCGCAACAGCTTCCAGAACAACGCTAGGAGCGCTGTCTACAACTGCCTTGGCTTCTTTCAGGCCCAGACCAGTCAGTTCACGAACAGCCTTGATCACGTTAACTTTCTTCTCGCCAGCTTCCAGCAGCATGACGTTGAATTCAGTTTGCTCTTCAACAACAGCAGCGGCAGCAGCAGGACCAGCAGAAGCAGCAGCAGCGGAAACGCCGAATGCTTCTTCCATTGCCTTGATCAGCTCAACGATTTCCAGAACGGATTTCGAACCGATTGCGTCGATGATTTCTTGAGTAGTCAGAGACATGACTAAAAATTCCTGTATTGGGGTGACAGCCTAGGCGGCTATCGAAATAAACAATAAACGCTGAAAGGAGTTGCTCAGCCTTAAGCTGCAGCTGCTTCTTTCTGGTCGCGAAGTGCCGCCAGAGTACGAGCCAATTTGCTGGTAGCGCCTTGAATCACGCTCATCAGCTGAGAAATTGCTTCGTCACGGGTCGGCAGACTTGCCAGTACGTCGATCTGATTAGCTGCGAGGAACTTGCCCTCGAACGCAGCTGCCTTGATCTCGAACTTATCCTGACCTTTAGCGAACTCTTTGAACAAACGGGCAGCAGCGCCTGGATGCTCGTTCGAGAATGCGATCAAGGTCGGGCCTGTGAACACGTCGTTGAGGACACTGTATTCAGTGTCAGCAACAGCGCGCTTGAGCAGGGTGTTACGTACAACACGTACGTAAACGCCAGCTTCACGAGCCTCTTTACGGAGTCCGGTCATAGCGCCTACTGTCACACCGCGGGCATCAGCCACAACAGCGGACAGGGCAACTTTGGCAGCCTCGTTGACTTCAGCGACGATGGCCTTCTTGTCTTCGAGTTTAATTGCCACGGGTTTAACTCCTGCATGTTACCGTTTCATCCAACCGAGGCCGGATGTCGTTTTGGTGTCTGATTCGGTAAGGAACCGGGAGCACCATCTGCGTAGGCTTGAGGTTTAAGGCTTGCGCCGCCTACGGTCTTGGATAGCCCCCGCCAGGCAGGGACCCCAATCTTTCATTGGCGAGCTAAAAGCACGCCAATTTGTCTTACGCGTCCAAAGAACCTTGGTCGATGACCAAGCCTGGGCCCATAGTGGTGCTCAGGGTAACGCGCTTAACATAAATACCTTTCGAAGAAGCTGGCTTGATACGCTTCAAATCAGCGATCAGGGCTTCAACGTTTTCCTTCAGCTTGACGGCATCAAAACCGATCTTGCCAACGGAAGTGTGGATGATACCGTTTTTGTCAGTGCGATAACGAACCTGACCAGCCTTCGCGTTCTTAACAGCGGTAGCTACGTCTGGAGTTACAGTACCAACCTTAGGGTTAGGCATCAGACCACGTGGACCAAGGATCTGACCCAACTGACCTACAACACGCATTGCGTCCGGGGATGCAATAACTACGTCATAGTTCAGGTCGCCGCCTTTCATTTCAGCAGCCAGGTCATCCATACCAACGCGATCAGCGCCGGCAGCCAGAGCAGCTTCAGCAGCTGGGCCCTGAGTGAACACAGCTACACGTACAGTCTTACCAGTGCCGTGTGGCAGCACAGTAGCGCTACGAACAACCTGGTCAGATTTACGTGGGTCTACGCCCAGGTTAACGGCGATGTCGAAAGACTCGCTGAATTTTACAGTCGACAGCTCAGCCAGCAAAGCAGCAGCGTCTACAAAGTTGTAAGACTTGCCAGCTTCAATTTTACCGGCGATTGCCTTTTGACGCTTAGTCAGCTTAGCCATTACACACCCTCCACGTTAAGGCCCATGCTACGAGCAGAACCGGCGATAGTACGCACGGCTGCTTCCATATCAGCTGCAGTCAGATCCGCGTTTTTGGTTTTCGCGATTTCTTCCAGCTGAGCACGAGTTACAGTGCCAACCTTAACGGTGTTTGGACGAGCGGAACCGCTAGTCAGACCAGCAGCCTTCTTCAGCAGAACCGAAGCAGGGGTCGACTTGGTTTCGAACGTGAAGCTACGGTCGCTGTATACAGTGATGATCACTGGAGTCGGCAGGCCTGGTTCAATACCCTGAGTACGGGCGTTGAAAGCTTTGCAGAATTCCATGATGTTCACGCCGTGCTGACCCAGAGCCGGGCCTACGGGTGGACTTGGGTTGGCCTGAGCGGCCTTCACTTGCAGCTTGATGTAAGCGGTAATCTTCTTAGCCATGAGGCACTCCAATTACGGGTTCAAGCGCCTAAAGAGGCTCCCCGGTTACTTGCGCGTTTATCCCAGTGACGACAAAACCCCACAGCCTAGACCATGGGGTTGGGATTCGTGTCTAACTAGACCTTTTCGACCTGGCTAAACTCTAGCTCTACCGGAGTAGAGCGACCGAAAATGAGCACAGCCACTTGGATACGGCTCTTTTCGTAGTTAACTTCTTCGACCGTGCCATTGAAATCAGCAAATGGACCGTCGGTAACACGGACAACTTCGCCCGGCTCGAATAGTGTTTTTGGCTTGGGCTTGTCGCTACCATCAGCAACACGACGCAGAATTGCTTCCGCCTCTTTATCAGTGATCGGTGCCGGTTTGTCGGCAGTACCACCAATGAAGCCCATTACGCGCGGAGTATCCTTGACCAAGTGCCAAGTCCCTTCGCTCATATCCATTTGAACCAGCACATAGCCAGGGAAGAACTTGCGCTCGCTTTTGCGTTTCTGGCCATTACGCATCTCAACCACTTCTTCAGTGGGAACCAGAATTTCGCCGAAGCCTTCTTCCATGCCTGCCAGCTTAATACGCTCAATCAAAGAGCGCATAACATGCTTTTCGTAACCCGAATAAGCATGCACTACGTACCAACGCTTAGCCACGGGACACCCTTAGCCAACAATCAAGGAAACGAGCCAACCGAGCAGGGAATCTAAACCCCACAACAGCAACGCCATAACAAGAACAACAGCCACCACGATCAACGTGGTCTGCGTAGTTTCTTGGCGAGTTGGCCATACGACTTTACGAATCTCAGTACGAGCTTCCTTCACCAACACAGAGAACGACTTGCCTTTCGCCGTCTGCAAGCCTACATAGGCAGCAACAGCAGCAATAACAAGAAGTGCAATGACGCGATACAGGATCGGCGAACCAGAATAATACTGATTCCCAACAACGCCAACCACCACAAGAGCAACCACTACAAGCCACTTGAGGAGATCGAAGCGAGAGCCTTGAACTTCAGCCTTGGGAGTCATCTAAGAGGATCCTGTGAAAAGAAAGCCAGACGCAATGAGCGAATCTGGCAGGTCAGGAGGGAATCGAACCCCCAACCTACGGTTTTGGAGACCGTCGCTCTGCCAATTGAGCTACTGACCTAAAACATTATCGAGCCGCCGATTATGCCGACACGAGAGAGACTTTTCAACAACTTATGCAATTACTTTTGCAATCAACCCTACCAAAGCGGAAATTGCCAGCGAGCAGCAGAATGCGAGCTACCCACAACCGTAACAACCAACCAGGGCAGCAATACCAACAAGGCACCACCAGCAAACACCCCAGACAGGCTATGCACCTGTTAAAACAAAGGCAGATATTTTCATATCTGCCTTGTTATATGGAGCTCTTGAGCGGATTTGAACCGCTGACCTCACCCTTACCAAGGGTGTGCTCTACCAACTGAGCTACAAGAGCAAAACATGTTGCGAAAACAGCGAGACTGGAGCGGGTGGCGGGAATCGAACCCGCATCATCAGCTTGGAAGGCTGAGGTTCTACCACTAAACTACACCCGCAAATCTTGCTGCTCTAGCTTAAATATGGTGGAGGGGGAAGGATTCGAACCTTCGAAGTCGTAGACGTCAGATTTACAGTCTGATCCCTTTGGCCGCTCGGGAACCCCTCCTGAGCTAGGCAGAATTCTACATCATTCTAACCTTGTGTCAACCACTTTCTTCAATTAAATCAGGAAGTTAGCAACTTGACCCGCTTCACACCTAACGACCTGTTTGGCGTTCACTGTGGAGCGGGCGCCATTCTATTCAAACTATCAGGTGGCTGCAAGCCCTCACACCGCATTTTTTTGTATTTTAACCCATTGAATTCATTGGCAAGGTTAGTCAGCGCCATTTCGCTGGCTGCGGTGCTGTTTTGGGGTACGATTTTTAGTACGAATCCCCCCGAATCATCTCGACTTACAGTCGCTGGTATTGACTGCATATCTACTTCCGCAAGCCTGCGCTGTAGTCTTTGTAACTGATCCTCACTGGACAAGCCGCTTATATACAGGCACGCCTGGCTTTCTACGCGACCTCCCAGGACTCCAGCAGAGACAACACCGGGTCGGGCCTCACTGAGCAGGCGTATATCCTGCTTATCCCCCTTGTACAAGGATAAGGAGACGATCTCCTTCGCTCTGGGCGCCGCCTCTTGCTGATGCCAAACGTAATAAAAAATATTGAGTACAACCAGCAAAAGAAACAGCCAACGCATAAGAACCTCAAGGAAGGGGACAAACTACCGCCAAGCCAACAAATACAAGGTCTTGCACCACACGCGCATCAGGCACCATATCTTTCACCAAGCTGGCGTCGCCACCTGTGAGAAACACCTCAAAATCTTGCCCCCAATATTCACGCGCCAACTCGAGTTGAGTCAAAACAAAGCCCCTCAACATCAACAAACATCCACGCTCTACAGCTTCGGCCGTTGTACGGCCCGGCGCTTGACGGAGCAATGCCTGCTCTGCAGAAAAGTTGTCGTATCTGATACGCCGGGTATGGGTACGCAGCTGGTCCCGCATCAAGGGCATTCCAGGGCATATAAACCCGCCCAGATGCTGGCCGTCAGATGCAACAAAGTCCGCTGTGACCGCAGTACCGAAATCCAGAACCAGGCAGGCACTTTTTGCCAACTCAAACGCCCCAACCAGGGCCAACCAGCGGTCCAGCCCCAAACGGGCAAAATCCTCATATCCGTTACTAACACCTGCGACTTCCCGCGCAGGTTTCGCACACTCCACTGCGACATCAAACGTAGACACAATTGATGCCACTAGACTCGATGTCTCATCATCACTGCGCACGCTCACGAGCCTGCAATGCGTAATACATAGCGCTGGAACAGCTAAAATCGCAGCCATAAGCCCAACATCAGACTCAACGACTCCGCCGCTCACCACGACCTTACCGTCCAGAGCGCGCCACTTTATGAAACTGTTTCCACAGTCCATCTCAAGAATCATGGCGCAACCTCAAACTTAGCTCGCCGCCACTAAACACCTTCTCTTCACCATTCACATTCATGCGTAGCGCACCCTGCTGATCAATACCCATGACCGTGCCGTTCACCTGGTGTACCCCAGCAATCAAGGAGACTTCACGTCCTTGCCACAAATGATTTTGTTCCCACTCCGACTGAATAGCCGAAAAACCCGATTCGGCATGACGCTTAAGATAAATGCGTAAACTATCGTTGAGCTTTGAAACCAACACATTTCGGTTGATCGCCACTCCAGACTCCAGATATACCGAAGTCCAGGCCTGATCAACCTCGCTCGCCACTCTCATGTTCACGTTGATGCCAATACCAAGGACTACATGACATACATCGGCGGGATCTCCAACCAACTCAAGCAAAATACCTGCGATTTTTTTGTTGTTCACCAGCACATCATTCGGCCATTTGAGCCCCACGTCCGAAACACCTACTTCCCTGAGCGCACTCAACACGGCAAGGCCAACCACAAGACTAAGGCCTTCTAGCTGACGCATCCCGCCGTCCATCCTTAGCACGAGGCTGTAGTAGATATTCTCGGCGAAAGGGCTGACCCACTGTCGCCCCCGCCGCCCTCTCCCTGCGGTCTGTCGCTCAGCCAGCACCACAAATGGCGCCGTTGCACCACGATCAACCGCGCGAAGTGCTTCAGCATTAGTAGAATCTAAAGAATGATTAATCGAGACAGGCCAAGGGCTGGTGTCCAACTGACCCTGCTCAAGGAGCTCTAACGGTGCAGCCAACTGATAGCCACGACCACGAACCTTATGAATTGATAAATTCAAGTCAGACTCGAGATGCTGGAGCTGTTTCCATACAGCACTGCGACTAACGCCGAGCGCTGCACCGAGCGCTTGCCCAGAATGGAATCGACCGTCTTTAAGGAGTTTCAACAACGTCAGCATGCAAGTATCGCCTCACAATGAGGCACGCATAATAGCCATGAGGAGAGCTATTGCATAGAAACCCTGCGATGCACAGTAACTGGGGGAAGATACAAAGCGATGCGCTAACAAGGGCAACTCTCCGTAAGGCACAACTTTTCTCGCCACAAAAACAAACCCCCTGTCTGCGTTAGCAGACAGGGGGTTTGGAATTTAATCTTGACGATGACCTACTCTCACATGGGGAAACCCCACACTACCATCGGCGATGCATCGTTTCACTGCTGAGTTCGGGATGGGATCAGGTGGTTCCAATGCTCTATGGTCGTCAAGAAATTCGGTAGCCAGGTCGTTTACCTTTCGGTTTACGCTCCAGCGAATGGGTATGTAATAGTTGGTGTTTTGTGAGTCGCAAACTTTCGGTTTGTATCGTCTTCACACACCGCAATCTGGTCTCTTCGACGCAAATTGCTTGGGTGTTATATGGTCAAGCCTCACGGGCAATTAGTATTGGTTAGCTCAACGCCTCACAGCGCTTACACACCCAACCTATCAACGTCGTAGTCTTCGACGGCCCTTTAGGGAACTCAAGGTTCCAGTGAGATCTCATCTTGAGGCAAGTTTCCCGCTTAGATGCTTTCAGCGGTTATCTTTCCCGAACATAGCTACCCGGCAATGCCACTGGCGTGACAACCGGAACACCAGAGGTTCGTCCACTCCGGTCCTCTCGTACTAGGAGCAGCCCCTCTCAAATCTCAAACGTCCACGGCAGATAGGGACCGAACTGTCTCACGACGTTCTAAACCCAGCTCGCGTACCACTTTAAATGGCGAACAGCCATACCCTTGGGACCGGCTTCAGCCCCAGGATGTGATGAGCCGACATCGAGGTGCCAAACACCGCCGTCGATATGAACTCTTGGGCGGTATCAGCCTGTTATCCCCGGAGTACCTTTTATCCGTTGAGCGATGGCCCTTCCATACAGAACCACCGGATCACTAAGACCTACTTTCGTACCTGCTCGACGTGTCTGTCTCGCAGTCAAGCGCGCTTTTGCCTTTATACTCTACGACCGATTTCCGACCGGTCTGAGCGCACCTTCGTACTCCTCCGTTACTCTTTAGGAGGAGACCGCCCCAGTCAAACTACCCACCATACACTGTCCTCGATCCGGATAACGGACCTGAGTTAGAACCTCAAAGTTGCCAGGGTGGTATTTCAAGATTGGCTCCATGCAGACTGGCGTCCACACTTCAAAGCCTCCCACCTATCCTACACAAGCAAATTCAAAGTCCAGTGCAAAGCTATAGTAAAGGTTCACGGGGTCTTTCCGTCTAGCCGCGGATACACTGCATCTTCACAGCGATTTCAATTTCACTGAGTCTCGGGTGGAGACAGCGCCGCCATCGTTACGCCATTCGTGCAGGTCGGAACTTACCCGACAAGGAATTTCGCTACCTTAGGACCGTTATAGTTACGGCCGCCGTTTACCGGGGCTTCGATCAAGAGCTTCGCGTTAGCTAACCCCATCAATTAACCTTCCGGCACCGGGCAGGCGTCACACCCTATACGTCCACTTTCGTGTTTGCAGAGTGCTGTGTTTTTAATAAACAGTCGCAGCGGCCTGGTATCTTCGACCGGCATGGGCTTACGCAGTAAATGCTTCACCCTCACCGGCGCACCTTCTCCCGAAGTTACGGTGCCATTTTGCCTAGTTCCTTCACCCGAGTTCTCTCAAGCGCCTTGGTATTCTCTACCCAACCACCTGTGTCGGTTTGGGGTACGGTTCCTGGTTACCTGAAGCTTAGAAGCTTTTCTTGGAAGCATGGCATCAACCACTTCGTTGTCTAAAAGACAACTCGTCATCAGCTCTCGGCCTTAGAATCCCGGATTTACCTAAGATTCCAGCCTACCACCTTAAACTTGGACAACCAACGCCAAGCTGGCCTAGCCTTCTCCGTCCCTCCATCGCAATAACCAGAAGTACAGGAATATTAACCTGTTTTCCATCGACTACGCTTTTCAGCCTCGCCTTAGGGACCGACTAACCCTGCGTCGATTAACGTTGCGCAGGAAACCTTGGTCTTTCGGCGTGGGTGTTTTTCACACCCATTATCGTTACTCATGTCAGCATTCGCACTTCTGATACCTCCAGCAAGCTTCTCAACTCACCTTCACAGGCTTACAGAACGCTCCTCTACCGCATCACCTAAGTGATACCCGTAGCTTCGGTGTATGGTTTGAGCCCCGTTAAATCTTCCGCGCAGGCCGACTCGACTAGTGAGCTATTACGCTTTCTTTAAAGGGTGGCTGCTTCTAAGCCAACCTCCTAGCTGTCTAAGCCTTCCCACATCGTTTCCCACTTAACCATAACTTTGGGACCTTAGCTGACGGTCTGGGTTGTTTCCCTTTTCACGACGGACGTTAGCACCCGCCGTGTGTCTCCCATGCTCGGCACTTGTAGGTATTCGGAGTTTGCATCGGTTTGGTAAGTCGGGATGACCCCCTAGCCGAAACAGTGCTCTACCCCCTACAGTGATACATGAGGCGCTACCTAAATAGCTTTCGAGGAGAACCAGCTATCTCCGAGCTTGATTAGCCTTTCACTCCGATCCACAGGTCATCCGCTAACTTTTCAACGGTAGTCGGTTCGGTCCTCCAGTTAGTGTTACCCAACCTTCAACCTGCCCATGGATAGATCGCCCGGTTTCGGGTCTATTCCCAGCGACTAGACGCCCTATTAAGACTCGCTTTCGCTACGCCTCCCCTATTCGGTTAAGCTTGCCACTGAAAATAAGTCGCTGACCCATTATACAAAAGGTACGCAGTCACCCAACAAAGTGGGCTCCCACTGCTTGTACGCATACGGTTTCAGGATCTATTTCACTCCCCTCTCCGGGGTTCTTTTCGCCTTTCCCTCACGGTACTAGTTCACTATCGGTCAGTCAGTAGTATTTAGCCTTGGAGGATGGTCCCCCCATATTCAGACAAAGTTTCTCGTGCTCCGTCCTACTCGATTTCACTGTAAAGATGTTTTCGCGTACAGGGCTATCACCCACTATGGCCGCACTTTCCAGAGCGTTCCGCTAACATCAATACAGCTTAAGGGCTGGTCCCCGTTCGCTCGCCACTACTAAGGGAATCTCGGTTGATTTCTTTTCCTCAGGGTACTTAGATGTTTCAGTTCCCCTGGTTCGCTTCTTAAGCCTATGTATTCAGCTTAAGATACCTAACTTATGTTAGGTGGGTTCCCCCATTCAGACATCTCCGGATCAAAGTCTGTTTGCCGACTCCCCGAAGCTTTTCGCAGGCTACCACGTCTTTCATCGCCTCTGACTGCCAAGGCATCCACCGTATGCGCTTCTTCACTTGACCATATAACCCCAAGCAATCTGGTTATACTATGAAGACGACATTCGCCGAAAATTCGCATGCTCAATTAAGAGACACTCACAAATTTTACCTTAGCCTGAATAAACACCAGTGAAAGTGTTATCCAGTCTAACTTTCTATTACATACCCAAATTTTTAAAGAACGATCTAATCAAAAGATCAGAAATCAACATTCACCATCATTTGATGGAATGCTCATTTCTAAGCTTTACGACAGAAAAACCACAGAGCGACTCTGCAGTTATCGTCTTCTACAATGAATCAAGCAATTCGTGTGGGAACTTATGGAGCAGCTGATGTCGTCGATTAAGGAGGTGATCCAGCCGCAGGTTCCCCTACGGCTACCTTGTTACGACTTCACCCCAGTCATGAATCACACCGTGGTAACCGTCCTCCCGAAGGTTAGACTAGCTACTTCTGGTGCAACCCACTCCCATGGTGTGACGGGCGGTGTGTACAAGGCCCGGGAACGTATTCACCGTGACATTCTGATTCACGATTACTAGCGATTCCGACTTCACGCAGTCGAGTTGCAGACTGCGATCCGGACTACGATCGGTTTTATGGGATTAGCTCCACCTCGCGGCTTGGCAACCCTTTGTACCGACCATTGTAGCACGTGTGTAGCCCAGGCCGTAAGGGCCATGATGACTTGACGTCATCCCCACCTTCCTCCGGTTTGTCACCGGCAGTCTCCTTAGAGTGCCCACCATTACGTGCTGGTAACTAAGGACAAGGGTTGCGCTCGTTACGGGACTTAACCCAACATCTCACGACACGAGCTGACGACAGCCATGCAGCACCTGTCTCAATGTTCCCGAAGGCACCAATCTATCTCTAGAAAGTTCATTGGATGTCAAGGCCTGGTAAGGTTCTTCGCGTTGCTTCGAATTAAACCACATGCTCCACCGCTTGTGCGGGCCCCCGTCAATTCATTTGAGTTTTAACCTTGCGGCCGTACTCCCCAGGCGGTCAACTTAATGCGTTAGCTGCGCCACTAAGAGTTCAAGACTCCCAACGGCTAGTTGACATCGTTTACGGCGTGGACTACCAGGGTATCTAATCCTGTTTGCTCCCCACGCTTTCGCACCTCAGTGTCAGTATCAGTCCAGGTAGTCGCCTTCGCCACTGGTGTTCCTTCCTATATCTACGCATTTCACCGCTACACAGGAAATTCCACTACCCTCTACCATACTCTAGCTTGCCAGTTTTGGATGCAGTTCCCAGGTTGAGCCCGGGGATTTCACATTCAACTTAACAAACCACCTACGCGCGCTTTACGCCCAGTAATTCCGATTAACGCTTGCACCCTCTGTATTACCGCGGCTGCTGGCACAGAGTTAGCCGGTGCTTATTCTGTCGGTAACGTCAAAACACTAACGTATTAGGTTAATGCCCTTCCTCCCAACTTAAAGTGCTTTACAATCCGAAGACCTTCTTCACACACGCGGCATGGCTGGATCAGGCTTTCGCCCATTGTCCAATATTCCCCACTGCTGCCTCCCGTAGGAGTCTGGACCGTGTCTCAGTTCCAGTGTGACTGATCATCCTCTCAGACCAGTTACGGATCGTAGCCTTGGTGAGCCATTACCTCACCAACTAGCTAATCCGACCTAGGCTCATCTGATAGCGCAAGGCCCGAAGGTCCCCTGCTTTCTCCCGTAGGACGTATGCGGTATTAGCGTCCGTTTCCGAACGTTATCCCCCACTATCAGGCAGATTCCTAGGTATTACTCACCCGTCCGCCGCTCTCAAGAGAAGCAAGCTTCTCTCTACCGCTCGACTTGCATGTGTTAGGCCTGCCGCCAGCGTTCAATCTGAGCCATGATCAAACTCTTCAGTTCAAACATCTTTGGGTTTTTAAGAAACCCTAAACTTGGCTCAGCAATCGTTGGTTACATCTTTGATTTCTCGCGGAGTAACTTGTGATGCTGATAATCTTGTTGACTATCAGCCTGACTCCACAAGCACCCACACGAATTGCTTGATTCAGTTGTTAAAGAGCGGTTGGTTTAGCTTTCGCTGAACCGAGGCGCACATTCTACAGCAGCCTCTGTTGCTGTCAAGCGGTTATTTTAAGATGCTTTCAAAGTTTCCTCTGTAACATCAACCACTTGCGCTTTCGATCTCTCGTTAGCGGGAGGCGAATTCTACAGCGTTACACGCTGCTGTCAACACCTCATTTCCTGCTTCGATGACTTGAAGCTGACACTGCCGAAAACCAATCCAACTCATTGAAACTCAAGGAGTTTTCCGTTTCGACTGCGCCGGAAGTGGGCGCATTATAGGCTAATAAAATGCGCCGTCCAGCACTAATTTCCTACTTATTCAGCTTTTAGCGTAATTCGCGCAAAAGCCTTCTTCCCAGCCTGACAAACGTGGGTAGAACCCAGTGCATATATATAGGAGCGATCAACCACCTCACCATCTATACGCACACCACCCGAACCCAGCAGATCTCTGGCCACCGCTGAGTTCTTAACAAGCCCAGCTTTATTAAGAACAGCCGCAATCGGCATATCCTCAGCAGCGGTCAACTCCACTTCAGGCAAATCATCTGGCAATTCACCATCCTTCATTCGATTACCCGCTCCACGGTGCGCATTGGCAGCAGCCTCTTCGCCATGGAATCGAGCCACGATCTCTTCAGCCAGCTTGATCTTGATATCACGCGGATTAGCCCCCGCCTCGACATCAGCCTTGAACGCATGGATTTCGTCCATCGAGCGAAAGCTCAGCAATTCGAAGTAGCGCCACATCAACGCATCAGGAATAGACACCAGCTTGCTATACATCACACCCGGCGCTTCCTGGATACCCACATAGTTACCCAGGGACTTGGACATCTTCTTGACGCCATCCAAGCCTTCAAGCAGAGGCATTGTCACAATACACTGCGCTTCCTGACCATAGCCGCGCTGCAGCTCACGCCCCATCAGCAAATTGAATTTCTGATCTGTACCGCCCAGCTCAACGTCCGCCTTCAATGCAACCGAGTCATACCCTTGCACTAGCGGGTAAAGGAACTCATGGATCGCGATGGGTTGATTGGTGGTGTAACGCTTGTCGAAATCATCGCGCTCAAGCATGCGAGCAACGGTGTATTGAGACGTCAGACGAATGAAGTCTGCAGGCCCCATTTGATCCATCCAGGTGGAGTTGAATGCCACCTCGGTTTTAGCCGGATCAAGAATCTTGAAAACCTGAGTCTTGTAGGTCTCGGCGTTCGCAAGTACCTGCTCACGCGTCAGCGGTGGACGCGTAGCACTCTTGCCACTCGGGTCACCGATCATTCCAGTGAAATCACCTATAAGGAAGATCACCTGATGACCCAGCTCCTGGAACTGGCGCAACTTATTAATGAGTACGGTATGACCCAAGTGCAGATCAGGTGCGGTCGGGTCGAATCCGGCCTTGATACGCAACGGCTGACCGCGCTTGAGTTTCTCGACCAATTCAGATTCGACCAGTACCTCTTCGGCACCCCGCTTTATTAGCGCTAGCTGCTCTTCAACCGACTTCATATCAGACCCGTAAGGCTCAAATTCAAAGGGAACCAACGATACAAGATCAGGGACTAATTACAAGTTCTGGCCGGCATACGGCTGACTATCCGCGCGTGAACAGCTCGCGGACTTGCTTCAAGGGCGATTTGGTTATATTTTATACAGTTATTTCATATTCAATGTGTCAGTCATCTTTTCCAATTCACCCTTTATCTCAAAGTCAAAATCATCTATGACCAGTCAACCGCCTAAAGCGCCACCGCTTTATCCGAAGACCCACCTGCTCGCCGCAAGTGGTATCGCCGCTCTCTTAAGCTTGGCCTTGCTGGTATTTCCCTCCAGCGAAGTGGAAGCAAAAAGAACAACTCTAAATCTGGAGCTGGAAACACCTGCTGAACAACTGACACAAGATCAAGACGCTGCCGAGCTCGTTCAAGCCACAAATGAAGCGAATCCATCGCCATTTGCACAGATCGAACAGCAGGACAACGCACCGGTTGCGACTGCCAAAGTCGAACCTGAAGCACCAGCCGCACCTACCCATCGCGAAGTGATCGTAAGCAAGGGCGACACGCTCTCAACCTTGTTCCAGAAGGTTGGCCTGCCACCTACCTCTGTGCATGAAGTCCTGGCCAGCGACAAGCAAGCCAAACAATTCAGCCAGCTCAAGCATGGCCAAAAGCTCGAGTTTGAGATGAGTCCCGACGGCTTGCAGCTGAACAAACTGCATAGTCAGGTCAGCGATCTTGAGACCATTACCCTCAATAAAAGCGCCAAGGGCTATACCTTTCGCAGGGTCACCACACAACCGACCATGCGCACTGCGTACGCCCATGGCGTAATCAGCAGCTCGCTTTCGGTCTCTGGCCAGCGTGCAGGCTTGCCTCACAGCACCACGATGGATATGGCCAAGGTATTTGGCTACGACATCGACTTCGCTCAGGACATCCGACCAGGCGACCAGTTCGAAGTGATCTATGAGCAGAAAGTGATCAACGGCAAAACCGTAGGCACTGGCAACATTCTCTCTGCGCGCTTCACCAATCGCGGCAAAACCTTTACCGCGGTTCGTTACACCAACAAGCAAGGCAACAGCAATTACTACACCGCCGACGGCAACAGCATGCGCAAGGCATTCATCCGCACCCCTGTAGACTTTGCCCGCATCAGTTCGCGCTTTTCTTCAGGTCGCAAGCATCCGATCCTGAACAAGATCCGTGCTCACAAAGGCGTGGATTACGCAGCCCCCCGCGGCACTCCAATCAAAGCTACCGGCGATGGAAAAGTACTGCTGGCTGGTCGTCGTGGCGGCTACGGCAACACCGTAATCATTCAACACGGCAACACCTACCGCACGCTTTACGGTCACATGCAGGGCTTCGCCAAAGGCGTCAAAACCGGCGGTTCGGTCAAGCAGGGCCAAGTGATTGGTTACATCGGCACAACCGGCCTTTCGACCGGTCCGCATCTGCACTACGAGTTCCAGGTCAATGGCGTCCACGTTGATCCGCTGGGCCAGAAGCTGCCTATGTCCGATCCGATTGCCAAAGCTGAACGCACCCGCTTCCTGCAGCAAAGCCAGCCACTGATGGCCCGCATGAACCAGGAAAAGGCCACCCTCCTGGCCTCGAGCAAGCGCTAAGCAATGGCCCTCTATATAGGTGTGATGTCCGGTACCAGCCTGGACGGCATGGACATCGCTCTTATAGAGCTCGAGCCTGGCATCACTCTGCTCGCTACCCATTACATCCCGATGCCAGAAGCGCTGCGCAGCGAGCTCCTGGGGTTGTGCGCCAGCGGCCATGACGAAGTGGCCCGCTGCGCAATCGCCGAGAATCACTGGGTAGAACTGGCCGCACAGGGTGTCAACGCGCTCCTTGCTCAGCAACAACTCTCCCCATCAGATATCCGGGCGATCGGCAGTCATGGCCAGACCATACGGCACGAGCCCGCCCAAGGCTTCACCGTACAGATCGGCAATCCGGCACTCCTGGCCGAATTGACCAACATCTGCGTCGTAGGTGATTTTCGTCGTCGTGACGTGGCGGCCGGAGGCCAGGGCGCACCCTTGGTGCCTGCCTTTCACGAAGCCTTGTTCACGGCTGACATCGGAAGCAGGGCAGTACTGAACGTAGGCGGATTCAGCAATCTAAGCCTGATAACTCCTACTGCTCCCGTTGCAGGATTCGACTGCGGCCCAGGAAACGTACTGCTAGATGCCTGGATACAAGAGCGGCGCGGTGAACTGTATGACCGTAACGGACAATGGGCAGCCAGCGGCAAGGTTGAGCCACTGTTGCTCAATGCCCTGCTCAGCGATCCCTTCTTCAAGACCAAAGGCCCGAAAAGCACCGGGCGCGAGGTGTTCAACCTGGCATGGCTGAAACAGCATCTGTTCAACCTTCCGACCTTCCCGGCCGAAGACGTTCAGGCAACCTTGCTGGAGCTCACCGCACAGACCATCGTAGAGTCACTGCGCGCCGCTCAGCCGAACACTGACGAACTGCTGGTATGCGGTGGCGGCGCACACAATGCTGCATTGATGGCCCGACTGGCAGACTTACTGGCTCCCGCCCAAGTGAACAGCACCCAGGTCAAAGGGGTAGACCCCGACTGGGTCGAAGCAATGGCCTTTGCATGGCTGGCGCACTGCTGCCTGGAAAGCATCCCTACCAACCGCCCCAGCGTCACTGGCGCACGCGGTCTGCGTATATTGGGCGCCATCTACCCCGCCTGACACTCAGCTCAACGCGCAGACAGCAAAACGCCGCGAATCTACGCGGCGTTAAGTGTGAAGCCTGTACGACACATTTAAATCGAGAACGATGATCCGCAACCACAGGTTGTGGTGGCATTAGGGTTCTTGATCACAAAACGCGACCCTTCCAGACCCTCCTGATAATCCACCTCGGCACCCGCCAGGTACTGGAAGCTCATTGGATCGACCACCAGGCTTACGCCTTCGCGCTCAACCAGGGTGTCGTCATCGGCCACTTCTTCATCGAAGGTAAAACCGTATTGAAAACCGGAACAACCGCCGCCCGTAACAAAAACGCGCAACTTCAAACGATCATTACCCTCTTCATCGACCAGGCTCTTCACCTTGTGCGCAGCACCTTCGGTGAATTGCAAAGCCATGGGGGTGAAGGATTCGACGCTCATGCTGACTATCTCCCGGCGCTATGCCGCCATAATGCGTGATGACGCGCATTATCCGCTTCTCCTAGAAAAGCGGTCAACTATTCATAAGTAGCAACGCCAGGCTGCTGTCTGGAAGAGGCTCGTAAAACGCCCCCCCTTAATGACTGCCTGACGCTTAAAACCTGCTGCCTTAAGGCAGCATGCCAGCGTGTGACAAGCCCAGACGCTCATCCAGGCCAAACATAATGTTCATGTTCTGAACGGCCTGACCAGAAGCGCCCTTGACCAGATTGTCGATCACAGACAGCACCACGACCAGATCGCCATCCTGTGGCCGATGCACGGCAATGCGGCATACATTGGCGCCCCTCACACTCCGGGTTTCCGGATGGCTTCCCGCAGGCATCACATCAACAAACGGTTCGTTGGCGTAACGCTTTTCAAACAGCGCCTGCAGATCAACAGAGCGGTCGACTACGGTCGCGTACAGCGTGGAGTGGATACCGCGAATCATCGGCGTCAGGTGCGGTACAAAGGTAAGGCCTACGTCTTTCCCAGCTGCGCGACGCAAACCCTGGCGGATTTCCGGCAGATGACGATGACCTTTTACTGCATAGGCTTTCATGCTTTCTGACGTTTCGGCGTACAGCGAACCCACACTCGCGCCACGACCGGCGCCGCTCACGCCCGACTTGCAGTCAGCGATCAACTGCGCGGTATCCGCCAGACCCGCCTCCAGCAAAGGAATGAACCCCAATTGAGTTGCGGTGGGATAGCATCCCGGCACTGCAATCAGTCGTGCCTGCTTGATGTGTTCGCGATTCACTTCCGGCAAACCATAAACCGCCTCTTCCAGCAGTTCTGGAGCACCGTGAGGCTGGCCGTACCACTTGGCCCACTCATCAGCATCCTGTAAGCGGAAGTCCGCCGAGAGGTCGATAACCTTGGTGCCTGCAGCCAGCAGTTCGCCAGCCAAGGCATGGGCTACACCGTGAGGCGTTGCGAAAAACACAACATCACACGCTGCCAGTGTTTGAGTGTCCGGCACGCTGAAGGCCAAGCCGTCGTAATGACCGCGCAGGTTGGGATACATATCGGCAACTGGCAGGCCAGCCTCGGATCGAGAAGTGATGACAACCACTTCAGCCTGCGGGTGCTGTGCCAGCAAACGCAGCAATTCGACCCCGGTGTAACCCGTGCCGCCGACAATACCGACCTTGACCATAACCTGCCCTCAACGAAACCACTGGAAAGCCCTCGATAATAGGGATACCGAGCCCCTGCGACAACCGCCAAGGTGACTCCCGGGCGCTCTACTACTACTATTTGATCTACCGTGAACCTGGGAATAACTAAAAATGCTTTATCTATGGCTCAAAGCCTTTCACATCATCAGCATCGTCTGCTGGTTTGCTGGCCTCTTTTACCTGCCCCGCCTGTTTGTTTACCACGCACAAAGCGACGATTGCGTTAGCAAAGAGCGATTCAGCATCATGGAACGCAAGCTGTATCGCGGCATCATGGGCCCGGCAATGATTGCGACCCTGATTTTCGGCGGCTGGTTGATCAGCCTCAACCCAAGCGGCTATTTCAGCCAGGGCTGGATGCACGTCAAACTGACGCTGGTAATCCTGTTGATCGGTTATCACCACATGTGTGGTGCGCAGGTAAAACGCTTTGCCCGCGGCGAGAACAAACGCAGCCATGTGTTCTATCGCTGGTTCAACGAAGTACCGGTCGTGTTTCTGCTGGCGATCGTAATTCTGGCCGTGGTCAAACCGTTTTAAACTCACTTCTTAACGATCCGAGGTTATCCATGTCACTGCCCGCCCTGCTTGAACAACGCTTGCGTCTGCCGGTAGTTGCAGCCCCCATGTTTCTGATTTCCAACCCCAAGCTTGTCCTGGCCTGCTGCCGCAATGGAGTGGTAGGCAGTTTTCCTGCACTCAACCAGCGCGAGAGCAGTGGTTTCAAGGCCTGGCTTGAAGAAATCGAAGCTGGACTCGCCGTATTGGATAACCCTGCCCCCTACGCCGTGAACCTGATTGTGCATAACAGCAACCCACGGCTGCAGGCGGACCTGGCGATTTGCATCGAACATAAAGTGCCGATCGTGATTACGAGCTTGGGGGCAGTCAAAGAGGTCGTTGATGCCGTTCACAGCTACGGTGGCTTGGTTTTTCACGATGTCACCACCCGACGTCATGCTGAGAAAGCAGCTGAAGCCGGGGCCGACGGCCTTATTGCCGTCGCTGCAGGAGCTGGCGGTCATGCTGGTACCTGGAGCCCTTTTGCATTGCTCGCCGAAATACGACAGTTTTTCGACAAGACCGTACTGCTGGCAGGTTGCATGAATCATGGGCACGAGATTCTCGCAGCCCAGATTTTGGGGGCAGACCTTGCCTACCTTGGCACACGCTTTATCGCTACCCAAGAAAGCCATGCACCTGACGCCTACAAAGATATGCTGCTGGCATCCCGCGCCGCCGATATCATTCACACCCCGGCGGTATCGGGTGTGCCCGCCAGTTTTATGCGCCAGAGTCTTGAAAATGCAGGTTTCGACCTCGCGGCACTCCAAGGCAAAAACGAAACAGGTGCAAGCAATAAACTCAAACCACTGACCGATGAAGCCAAAGCGTGGAAAACGGTCTGGTCTGCGGGCCAAGGTGTAGGAGAAATCCACGACCTGCCAACAACCGATCAATTGATCGCACGCCTGGATGAGGAATACCGCAAGGCGCAAAGCCTCACTTCAAGGCTCGCCCAGCATTGGCCGCAACACTGACATTACCAAGCCCGCCATTCTCGGCGGGTTTTTTTAACCCTCTCCGGACAAGGAAGCCACTGTGGCCGAGCTTAGCCTGAACAAAACACCTCAAGAACAGTACGCGGTGCTAGACCCAACAGGGTTCAGCGGCCGGATCGGGCGTTTACGACTGCTGGCCTGGAGCATGGTAATCACCATCATCGCCATGGTGACATCACTTCTGGTTTTGCTCGCCATCAAGGTCTCTCCCACGCTTGGCATTACCTGCGGTGCAACCCTCACACTGGCCTATTTCATCATCAGCCTGAGAATCAGCGCTCAGCGCTTACATGACCTCAACTGGTCCGCATGGATGCTGTTGCTGCATTTGGTACCCGTGGCCAATCTGGTCCTGGCCCTGATGATGCTGTTAATGCCTGGCACACCCGGCCCTAATAAATACGGGCCACCGCCACCGCCGAACAGCCGGGCAGTGAATGTTCTGGCCGCGATTACCATCTTTCTGATTGGACTGAGCATCTGCGTAATGATCGCCCTTTTTGCTTTGGGCCTGTTGACTGCGTTGATCAACGCAGTCAACAGCAACAGCATGTAGACTGCCCGCCTTAATGAACGCGTTAACGCCAGGGACATCATTGTCACCGGACTGTACCGTTGCAATGGAGAACAGCATGACCCGTTACGCTTTAATCACCGGCGCCTCCAGCGGCATTGGCCTGGCTCTGGCTGAGGCTCTTGCCCGACGCGGGCGCAGTTTGATTTTGGTGGCCCGCCAGCGGGATGCGCTGGAAACCATTGCGCTTGAGTTGACCCAGCGTTTTGGCGTCGAGGTATTGTTCCGCGCCTGCGACCTGGGTGAGCCTTTGCGCTTGTCAGGCTTTTTGCTGGAGCTTGAAGAAGGTGACCGTCAGATCGACCTGCTGGTCAATTGCGCAGGTATCGGCACCTGCGGCCCTTTCCTGGCCCATGACTGGAGCGCCGAACAAGACCTGATCGAACTTAACGTGCTGGCACTCACCCGCTTGTGCCATGCCATTGGCAACATGATGGCGGTACAGGGCGGCGGGCAGATTCTCAATGTGTCCTCGATTGCAGCTTTCAAGCCCGGTCCGTGGCTGAGCACCTACTTCGCCAGCAAAGCGTACGTCCTGCATTTTTCAGAAGGCTTGCGCGAAGAAGTGAAAAAAACCGGTATCAAGGTCTCGGTACTTTGCCCAGGTATCACCCGAACCCGTTTTTTTGATGCGGCCAAAATGAACACCGACCCCATCAAGCAAAGTGCCGGTGCCATGAGTCCTGAAGAAGTTGCGCTTTACACCGTGCGGGCACTCGATAAAAACAAGGCGATCATCATTCCAGGACGTCGCAACCGCTGGCTATCTCGCTTTCCGCGCGTTATCCCTCGCTGGATGACGCGGAAAATAGCCGCCTCGGTCAACAAATCCTACTGCCCTCGATAACGACAACTGGGCGTAACTCACTGCCCTGAGTACACTCAAACCGGACTTCACTCACGGAGACACTGCTTTGGATACTTTGTTTACCAAGATCATCAACCGTGAAATACCCGCCAGGATCATCTATGAAGATGATCAAGTGCTCGCTTTTCACGATATTGCCCCGCAAGCACCGGTCCACTTTCTGGTTATCCCGAAAAAGCCGATACGCACGCTCAACGACCTGGCCGAAGAAGACAAGCTGCTGGCCGGCCATATTCTCTTCACAGCACAACGTCTTGCCAAAGAGCTGGGCTGCGACGACGGCTTCCGCGTGGTGATGAACTGCAATGAAAAGGGTGGCCAAACGGTTTACCACATTCATATGCACGTGTTGGGTCAACGCCAGATGAATTGGCCGCCGGGCTGATTGGTACGCGACTTTGACGTGGGAGCCGCACGGTTCCCACCTCCATCCATGATCCAACGCAAACGCCCCCCCTGTGATTGGGGTAAACTGACCGCCGTGATTTTTTCCGGAGGTCAGCATGACTAACCAACGTCACTACTCGCCGATTGACCGTCTTCTGTTACAAGCCGATACCGCCCTGCGCACATTGCTGCCCTTCAGCGGCCAGCCTCATCGGCCATCACCGGCCATCGTCAAACCAGAAAACCCGCTAGACTCGCAGGCCACTCGCCATGTTGCCGGTCTGATGCGCATCAACCACACCGGCGAAGTCTGTGCTCAAGCCTTGTATCAGGGTCAGGCACTGACAGCCAAGCTCCCGCACGTGCGCGAAGCAATGGAACATGCAGCTGATGAAGAAATCGATCACCTGGCCTGGTGTGAGCAACGCATCCGCCAATTGGGTAGCCATCCCAGCGTGCTGAACCCGTTTTTTTACGGCATGTCCTTCGGGATCGGCGCAGCCGCAGGCCTGATTAGCGACAAAGTCAGCTTGGGGTTTGTGGCTGCGACTGAAGATCAGGTGTGCAAGCACCTGAACGAGCACCTTGAGCAGTTGCCGGCCGAGGACGAAAAGTCCCGGGCAATTCTTGAGCAAATGCGGATCGACGAAGAGCAGCACGCTGAGTCTGCACTCAATGCGGGTGGCTTCCGCTTCCCTGCCCCGATCAAGTTCGGCATGAGCCTGATGGCCAAGGTCATGACCAAAAGCACGTACCGCATCTGATCGCAGCCTCTTGCCTTCGACAGCGGCCACCGCATGAGCAATACAGGCGCATAAAAAAAGGGCTGAGTTCAGGCCCTTTTTTTATGCTGCTGGCGTAACGGCGACCCGGCTCAGCCTTGAAGGCTGAAACACTGCTCAGCCCAGCTCGATGATTTCGTAATCGTGGCTGATGGCAACGCCTGCCGCGCCAAGCATGATGGAGGCCGAGCAATACTTCTCGGCCGACAACTCAATGGCACGCTTGACCTGGGCTTCTTTCAAACCACGGCCCTTGACCACAAAGTGCAGATGGATCTTGGTGAAAACCTTTGGATCTTCGGTGGCGCGCTCCGCCTCCAGGAACGCCTCACAGCTCTCAACCGCCTGACGCGACTTCTTGAGAATGCTCACAACGTCAAAGTTGCTGCAACCACCCAAGCCTAGCAGCAGCATCTCCATCGGGCGTACGCCCAGATTACGACCACCGCTTTCAGGCGGGCCATCCATCACAACGACGTGGCCGCTGCCTGACTCGCCCAGAAACATGGCTTCGCCAGCCCATTGAATGCGTGCCTTCATCACCCAGACTCCACTGTTTTAAAAGGGGCGCCAGCTTAGCACAGGGCCGGAAACTGATAACTCGCCGCACTGAAGCGTTTCTCTGGCCAGACACTCAGAAAATTCTGCAATCCGCACAGAACCTGTCTGGTAAGCTGGCGCCAAATCGCTGGCGCCAGCCAGAAAGCGCTCTATATAAAAATAGATTTAACCCTTACTGTGTACGCTTCTCGGGATACAACCATGGTTGCTCTTACTCCCATACCCAAGATCAAAAACCTCGACAAGTTTTTGACTTTTTGCCAACGCAAACGATATCCAGCCAAGAGTAATATCATTTGTGCAGGTGAGTCTTCACACACCCTGTTCTTCATTATCAAAGGCTCGGTCACAGTTTTGATTGAGGACGAGGAAGGTCGTGAAATGATCATTGCCTACCTCAATAGCGGAGACTTTATTGGCGAATTGGGCTTGTTTGAACAAGCGGGGCAAGAGCAGTCGCGCAGCGCATGGGTTCGAGCCAAGACCGAGTGCGAAGTTGCAGAGATCAGCTATCCAAAGTTCAGAGAATACACTCAGCAAGAACCAGAAATTCTTTACGCGCTGAGTGGCCAAATAGCACAACGCCTGCGTAACACTACGCGCAAGGTCGGTGATTTGGCATTCTTTGATGTCACCGGAAGGGTTGCACGTTGTCTGCTTGAGTTGTGTAAACAACCCGATGCCATGACCCATCCGGACGGCATGCAAATCAAGATCACCCGCCAGGAAATCGGCAGAATCGTCGGTTGTTCTCGAGAGATGGTAGGACGCGTACTCAAAGGTCTGGAAGAACAGAACCTGGTCAACGTCAAAGGCAAAACCATGGTGGTCTTCGGCACACGCTAAGACTTGAGCAAGGGTGCCAAAATCTGTTGATAACTGGCACTCAGGCGCTCAAAGAAATCAGGGGCAGCGAACGCTTCGTGCAAGGCGATGTGACTGTCGGCAAGACAGCGTTGCTCCAGATCACACAGCTGATTGAAACGATTGACCGCTGCCACCATCGACTCACGTTCGTTATTTACCAGCAATGCACCATGTACCAGACCGACAGGTCGCTGCCCGCCTTGACTCTGGCGCCAGCGCTGAGCGGTACCCACCAGTTTTCGTGCATTGAGATTGACGTTGAAACGGCCATCACAAAATGCGCCTTCAACCTCCCCCAATGATGCCGTCCCGCCCAACTGTGTCAGCAAATCACAAATAGGTTCGCACAAGCGCCGGTACGCAGTTTCGATGCGCCCGTGATCGCCTTCACTGCGCAAAGGTGCGTAGACCAGAGCGATGTTGATCGTCGAGGCGGACTGAGGCACAGGCTCGCCACCGGTCTCACGCAACAGAATCGGCCAGCCACTGGCAGCCAATTCAATACCGGCCTGCTCAAAACCCGGCAAGCGACTCAGACGCCGCGGCATCACCAACGCCCGATCCGTGGGCTGCCAGAACAACACACCCGCCTCCATTTCACCCGCACAAACCGAGGCCAGCAAATCCTGCTCGGCCTTAAGGCCAGCTTCGACGGTGAGGTGTTTGATCAGAGGCATGCGAATCCTTTCGAGCGCAGAACAACAATGACTGTGGGAGCGAACCTGCTCGCGATGCAGGCGCCGAGGTCTATCAGGTAAATAAGCTGATGCCATCGCGAGCAGGCTCGCTCCCACAGGTAGTTTTGCGAGTCAGTCCAGTGTCGAACCGGTTACCGCTACAGCACGCTCAGGGAAGAACAATCGCTGTAACTCATTGCCCGGATTCTCGGCACGCATGAAGGCCTCGCCAACCAGGAACGAATACACTTCGCTGATTTCCATCAGCTCAACATCCGCACGGTTAAGAATTCCGCTTTCGGTAATCACCAGACGATCGCGTGGCACACGCGGCAACAGATCCAGCGTGGTTTCCAGGCTGACCTCAAAGGTATGCAGGTTGCGGTTGTTGATACCCACCAGCGGCGTGTCCAGAGTTTTAAGTGCGCGCTCAAGCTCATCGCCATCATGCACTTCAACCAACACATCAAGCCCTACACTTTTGGCGACAGCTGCCAGCTCGGCCATTTTCACGTCGTCCAGAGCGGACACGATCAACAACACGCAATCGGCACCCAAAGCCCGGGCTTCGACGATTTGATACGGATCGATCATGAAATCCTTGCGGATCACCGGCAAGGTACAGGCCGCACGGGCCTGCTGCAGGTACGCGTCGGCACCCTGGAAGTAATCGATATCGGTCAGCACGGACAGGCACGTCGCGCCGCCCGACTGGTAGCTTTTGGCAATTTCGGCAGGCACGAAGTGCTCGCGAATCACGCCCTTGCTCGGTGAAGCCTTTTTGATTTCGGCAATCACCGCAGGTTGTTTTTTCTTGGCCTGCGCCAGCAACGCGTTGGCAAAACCGCGAACAGGATCAGCCAGAGCGGCCATACGCTCAAGTTCGGCCAGGCTCACGCGGGCGCTACGCTCGGCAACCTCTTGAACTTTACGCGCCAGAATATTTTCCAGAACGGTTGGCACACTCATGCTTCATTCTCCTGCTTGAAAATCGCGGTAAATGCACCCAGCTCTTCGAGCTTTTCACGGGCCAATCCGGTGTGCAACGCGTCGTGGGCCAACTCCACACCCTCTTTGAGAGTGTAGGCAAGGTCCGCGGCGTACAAGGCGGCGCCCGCATTGAGTACGATCATTTCAGCGGCTTTCTGGCCCGCTTCAGTTTTACGACGACCCAACGCATCGCGAATCAGCTCCAGCGACTGCTCTGGGCTGTCAACTACCAGACCGAACAAGCTTTGGCTCTTGATACCCAGATCTTCAGGCTGAACCCAATACTCGGTGATCTCGCCGTTCTTCAGCTCTGCAACATAGGTGGGGGCTGCGAGGCTGAATTCATCCAGCCCGTCCTGGGAATGCACTACCAATACGTGCTTGCTGCCCAAACGCTGCAACACTTCAGCCAACGGACGGCACAGTGCCTGGTTGAACACGCCGACCACCTGATGTAACACACCGGCCGGATTCGTAAGCGGGCCAAGCATATTGAACAGGGTACGCAGGCCAAGATCGCGACGCGGGATAGCGGCGTGCTTCATGGCGCCATGATGACACTGGGCAAACATGAAACCGATGCCCACGCTGTCGATGCAACGGGCGACTTGAACCGGTGTCAGGTTCAGATATACCCCGGCTGCTTCCAGCAAGTCGGCACTGCCGCTTTTGCCCGAGACAGCACGGTTGCCATGCTTGGCCACGGTGCAGCCTGCTGCGGCAATCACCAACGCCGAAGCCGTTGACACATTGAAAATATTCGCGCCATCACCACCGGTACCCACAATGTCGACCACACCATCGAGGGTCTTGAGTTCAACCTTGTCAGCCAGCTCGCGCATGACCGTCACGGCACCGACGATCTCGTCGATGCTTTCGCTCTTCATGCGCATGCCCATCATGAACGCGCCGATCTGCGCTTCGGTACATTGACCGGTCATGATGTCGCGCATGACGTCGCGCATCTCATCAGTGGTCAGGTCGAGATGACCGACGATACGGTTCAGGGCTGTCTTGATGTCCATTTGAAGTCCTTAGCGCGTGCCGCCGGTTTGTTTAAGAAAGTTGGCAAACAATTCATGACCCTGTTCGGTCAAGATCGATTCAGGGTGAAACTGCACCCCCTCGATGTTCAGCGTCTTGTGGCGCAGGCCCATGATCTCGTCCACAGAGCCGTCTTCAAGCTGAGTCCAGGCGGTGAGTTCCAGACAGTCCGGCAAGGTTTCACGCTTGACCACCAGCGAGTGGTAGCGGGTCACGGTCAACGGATTGTTCAGGCCCTGGAATACCCCTTTATCGAGGTGATACACCGGGCTGGTCTTGCCATGCATCACTTGCCGGGCACGAACCACATCACCGCCAAATGCCTGGCCGATGGACTGATGCCCAAGGCACACGCCCAGGATCGGCAGCTTGCCGGCAAAGTGCTTGATGACTTCGAGGGAAATACCCGCCTCGTTCGGCGTGCAGGGGCCGGGCGAGACCACAATGCGCTCAGGCTTGAGCGCTTCGATCTGGGCCACGGTCAATTCATCGTTGCGTACAACCTTGACCTCTGCACCCAGCTCGCCGAGGTACTGCACAACGTTGTAAGTAAAAGAGTCGTAATTATCGATCATCAGCAGCATGTTGCTAAACCTCTGAATTCACTGACATTCAAAACTGTTTTCAGAACGCTATGCCCGCAGTTTCAGTTGCTGGTTTGAACACACCAACCGAGGGGCAGCCATTCATGAAAACGCAAGGGGCAGGTCCGGCGAGGCCGGCAGAGAAATATTAGGCGCGCCAACGCCAACGGCCGTGGGCCTTGAGAACTCGCATAAAGAGTTTGCTGATGATCAACACAGGAAGGGTCTCATTTCTACGTCCCGGCACAGTAACGTAGCCTCGCAGAAGGCGCAACACGGGGCAGCAAATACGGGGCAAAACAGATAGACAATACTTTGTGTCTTTATTTGAAACGAAACACTTAATACAAATTGTTTTGATAGTGTCCGCGCTCCCAACAATAAAAAAAGATCTCCTCATGCGCAGACTTTCACTCCTCATCCCCCTGGCGGGATGCATCCTGTCCTTCGTCAGCGAACGCGTAATAGCGGCCCCAACCCCCTACTCCACGATGATCGTGTTCGGCGACAGTTTGAGTGACTCGGGGCAATACATCGACTTGAGTGGCGCCGTCGGCGACAGCACCCGCTTCACCAACCGCACCGGGCCTACTTACAAGGAGTTCAAGGGTGAAGCCTATGCTCCTGTTGCACCGATGCTGTTGGGAGCAAAGCTGGGCATCGCCCCCGGCGATCTTGCGCCGTCGACGTCGATGACCGGCGACATCGATGGCAACAACTGGGCAGTTGGCGGATATCGGACTGACCAGATATTCAAATCCATTACCAAAGTGTCAAAAGTAACCGTACCCAGAGACTGGTTCGGGGCAGGCTCAACATTGCGCAGCCGACGCGGCTACCTGGTGGAAAACGGCTTCAAAGCCGACCCCAAAGCGTTGTATTTCATCTCCGGCGGCGGTAACGACTTCCTTGACGAGAGAGTGAGAAACCCCGCCGAGGCAGCTAAAGCCGCGCAGAATCTGGCAGACAGCGCCTTCGCCCTGCAACAGGCCGGGGCGCGTTACATCATGGTCTGGATGTTGCCTGACCTGGGCCTGACCCCGGCCATTTACGGCACGCCTGCACAGGCCGGCAGCAGCTACCTCAGCGCTGCATTCAACACCGAACTGGCCCATCAACTCAGCCAGATAGATGCTGAAGTCATCCCCCTCAACATCCCGCTCTTGTTCCGTGAGGCGGTCTCCGATCCTTCCCGTTTTGGCCTGGCCACCGGGCACAACCTCGTGGGCACCTGCTTCAGCGGTGACGAATGCACAGAGAACCCGCAGTACGGCATCAGCAGCCCGACACCCGATCCCGCCAGGCTGTTATTCAACGACTCGGTCCACCCCACCGAAGCAGGGCAACGGTTAATCGCCGACTATGCCCACTCATTGCTCGCCGCTCCGTGGGAGGTGACGCTACTACCGGTGATGGCACAAGGCACGCTGAACGCCCACCAAGACCAGCTGCGTAATCAGTGGGGCAGCGACAACCGTCAATGGCAAGCTCCAGGGCAATGGCGAGCGTTCGTCGCGGGGGGTGGGCAACGCTTGAATATTGACGAGCAAAACACCTCTGTCAGTGCTGATGGCAGAGGCTTTAACGTCAATATCGGCACCAGCTATCGACTGGATGAACACTGGCGACTGGGCGTTGCGACCGGACTTTACCGGCAACGCCTCGAAACGGGCGCCCACGAATCGGACTACAAACTCAATAGCTATCTGGGCAGCGTATTTGCGCAATACCAACACAATCATTGGTGGGGTGATGCCGCGCTGACCCTGGGCAGACTGGATTACGACGATCTCAATCGAAAATTCGCCCTTGGCACCAGCGAAGGGATGGAGAAAGGACAAACCGACGGCCACCTGCGGGCATTAAGCACACGTCTGGGGTATGACATCGCACAGGCCTCGGCTCCGTGGAGCCTGTCGCCTTTTATCAGCGCCGATTACTCGCGAGTAGAGGTCAGCCGTTATGAAGAAAAAGGACGGCGCTCGACCGCATTGAGTTTCGAAGAGCAGACACTCGTTTCAAGTCGCATTGGCGCGGGCTTGCTCGCCAGCTACCAGTTCACTGCCCAGACCCGGGTGTTTGGCGAAGCCGCCCATGAGCATGAGTTTCAGGATGCCACTCAGCGCCTGAGCATCGCGCTTAATAGCCTGCCCAACAACAGTTTCAAGCTCGAAGGCTATACACCGCAAAGCAACCTTGACCGCATCAGCCTGGGGATCAGCCACAGGCTGACTGCCGACCTTATGCTGCAGGCGGCTTACAACGTAAGGAAGAGTGATGATGTAGCTCAGCAGGGAGCCAATATCGGGATTAGCTTGAACTTCTAAAAACACCGCAGTTTTTGTGGGAGCGAGCAGGCTCGCTCCCACAATGGATGCCACCAGGTTCAATCCCGCGGGGTTTGCTCGGCCAGGGCCACGGCACGGAACATTGCACGACGCTTGTTCAGCGTCTCTTCCCATTCCAGGGCCGGGACCGAGTCAGCGACAATGCCGCCGCCAGCCTGTACATGCAGCTCACCGTTCTTGATCACCGCCGTGCGGATGGCAATTGCGGTGTCCATATTGCCGTTCCAGGCGAAATAACCGACCGCGCCGCCATAGACACCACGCTTGACCGGTTCCAGCTCATCGATGATTTCCATGGCGCGGATTTTCGGTGCGCCGGACAACGTGCCCGCCGGCAGAATCGCCCGCAGTGCGTCCATCGCTGTCAGCCCGCTTTTCAGTTGGCCCGTCACGTTGGACACAATGTGCATCACGTTGGAATAACGCTCGATCACCATCTTCTCGGTCAGCTTGACCGAGCCGATTTCAGAGACACGGCCCGTGTCGTTACGACCCAGGTCGATCAGCATCAAGTGCTCGGCGATTTCCTTGTCATCACTGAGCAGGTCTTCTTCGAGTGCCAGGTCGGCCTCTTCAGTAGCTCCACGCGGGCGAGTACCGGCAATCGGGCGCACGGTGATCAGGTTGTCTTCGACCCGCACCAGCACTTCCGGCGAGCTACCCACTACGTGGAAGTCGCCAAAGTTGAAGAAGTACATGTAGGGCGTCGGGTTGAAACAACGCAGCGCGCGATACAAATCGATCGGCGCGGCCTTGAAATCGATGGACATGCGCTGCGACGGCACCACCTGCATACAATCGCCTGCGAGGATGTAGTCCTTGATCGTGTCGACGGCTTTTTCGTAGTCGTTCTGCGTGAAGCTGGAGCGGAACACCGGATCAGCTGCTTGCTGTGCAGTGAAGTCCAGGCCACGACGTGGGGTAATCGGCTGACGCAGCTGCTCGAGCAGTGCCTCAAGCCGAGCCTGACCTTCTTCATAGGCCTCAGGCTGAGACGGATCAACCAGCACGATGGCGTGCATCTTACCGGCCAAGTTATCGAAGACTACAACAGCGTCCGACACCATCAGCAAAATGTCTGGCACACCCAGTGGATCAGGATTCGGGCACTTGCCCAGACGCTTTTCTACATAGCGCACGCAGTCATAACCGAAGTAGCCCACCAGGCCACCATTGAAACGCGGCAAACCGGCAATGGTCGGCACGTTATATCGAGCCTTGAACGCTTCAACGAAGGTCAGTGGATCTTCAGCTTCGCAGGACTCGATCTCGATACCATCATGAGTCACGCTGACCTGGTGATCATGCACACGCAAAACCGTGCGGCAGGGCAAACCAATGATCGAATAACGGCCCCACTTTTCACCGCCTTGCACCGACTCCAGCAAATAGGAGTTGGGCTGGTCAGCCAGTTTCAGGTAGATCGACAGCGGTGTGTCGAAGTCAGCAAGGGTTTCACGTGCAAGGGGGATACGGTTGTAGCCGGCATCGGCCAAACGCAGGAATTCTTCGCGGATCATGAGGTGCCTCGTGGTCTGAGGGTAGAACGGTCAGGTGTGCAAACGTGCCGACTGTGCGGCCAGATTCAAGTCAGGCGCGCCAACGCCAACGGGCCAGGGCCTTGATAACTTTCATCCAGAGTTTGCGAGTGACCACCACGATAGAGTCTCTTCGAGAGGGGGAAGCAGAATTGCTCAACGTTATCTCAGGCGTAGAATCTAAGCAACCGGCTATCAGTTCTTGCAGGTTACCAATCACCATATCCGGTGATTCTTCTTCAATCGGTCGACCATGGTTGTAGCCATAGCTCAGGGCTACGCAACGCACACCGGCAGCCTTTGCCGCCAGCACGTCATTGCGCGAATCGCCGATAAACATCGACTGGGCGGGAGTAACACCCGCCATTTTCATCACAAACAACAGCGCGGCAGGGTCGGGTTTTTTCTGTGGCAGGGTATCACCACCGATAATCCAGCGAAAAAACCGTCCCAGCTTCAACTCATCCAGCAAAGGCGCAACAAAGCGCTCAGGCTTGTTGGTGATCAAGGCCATTTCAACGCCCTGCTTTTGCAGCCACTTGAGGCTTTCGCGTACGCCGGGATAAACCTTGGTGTGCTCATGGCCGCCATCGTAAGCCTCCATGAAAATTTCCAGCGCCTGCTCGGCGTCGGCGTCGTCGACACCGCTGCCGTCCATGTCGCCTGCCAGGGCACGACGCACCAGCATGGGTGCGCCATTTCCGATCCACAGCCGCACGTTCTCAATGCCGGCGGGGGGGCGGCCCAATTTGAGCAGCATGGTCTCCACGGCGACAGCCAAATCCGGTACTGAATCAATCAGGGTGCCATCCAGATCGAACATCACCAGCTTTGGCAACTGACCTTGGAGTAGCTGCTCAAAACGGCTCATGGACGTGCCAACGCAAGCTCGGCACGCATTTTTTGAATGACTTCTTCGTAGTTCGGGGTATTGAAAATTGCTGAACCGGCGACAAAGGTGTCGGCGCCTGCTTCAGCGATTTCGCGGATGTTGCCAACGTTCACGCCACCGTCGATTTCGAGGCGAATTTCGCGACCGGAAGCATCGATCAACGCACGGGCTTCTCGCAGCTTGTCCAGCGTGCCCGGGATGAATTTTTGCCCGCCAAAACCCGGGTTGACGCTCATCAGCAAGATCATGTCGACCTTGTCCATGACGTACTTGAGCACATCCAGCGGTGTCGCCGGGTTGAACACCAGACCTGCCTTGCAGCCGCCTTCGCGGATCAGTTGCAGGGAGCGGTCGATGTGCTGGGTCGCTTCGGGATGGAACGTGATGTAGGTCGCGCCGGCCTCGATAAAGTCGCCGATGATGCGGTCAACCGGGCTGACCATCAGATGCGCATCGATGGGAGCGGTGATGCCGTACTTGCGCAAGGCTGCGCAAACCATCGGGCCGATGGTCAGGTTGGGTACGTAATGATTGTCCATGACATCGAAGTGAACGATGTCAGCACCCGCGGCGAGTACGTTGTCCACTTCTTCGCCAAGACGGGCGAAATCGGCAGAAAGAATCGATGGGGCAATAGCGAAGGGCTGCATGACGCACCTTTTAGTGGGCTAAACACGGTGGCGCGCATTGTATACCGCTGGCTATGTGCCGCACACCGTGACCGCGATGATTGGCCCAATGCCAACCGTAGCAGAGTGCAATATCCGGTTAAGTGTTTGCTTGTTAACTTGTCGATGGCTGATCTAGCGTTAGAAACAACCAAAACTGAGGGCAATGGATTGCCAATTTCAAACAGCGCTTGTCGCCTGCGTATCGGACGCTACTCCGAGCCCGGCCACATATACCTACTCACCACCGTCACCGAACTACGCCGGCCAGTTTTTACCGACTTCCATCTGGGCCGTCTTGTGGTGAACCAGTTTCGGCAAGCTCATGACGAAGGTATCGTCAGGTCCATAGCCTGGGTGGTCATGCCCGACCACTGCCACTGGCTCGTAGAGCTACGCCGTAAAACCTTGGGCGAGTTGATGTGCCGCTTCAAATCACGCAGCAGCGTAACGGTCAATCAGGCATGTCAATCCAGCGGACGGTTGTGGCAAAAGGGCTATCACGACAGGGCAGTCAGGCAAGAGGAGGACATAAAAGACATCGCCCGCTACCTCATCAAAAACCCGATCCGCGCCCAATTGACCACGCGGATCGGCGATTACCCCTTGTGGGATGCCTGCTGGGTTTAAGCCTGCGCCGTGCGCAACTTCTCACTGCGACCGCGCAACCATTCCAGCGTCAGCAACAACACCACCGAAAACGCGATCAACAAGGTGGCCGCTGCAGCAATGGTAGGGCTGAGGTTTTCACGGATGCCGCTGAACATCTGCCGTGGCAAGGTCGCCTGCTCAGGCCCAGCCAGAAACAGGGTGACCACAACTTCATCAAACGATGTCGCAAAGGCAAACAGCGCACCTGAAATCACCCCCGGTGCAATGAGTGGCAATGTCACTCGACGAAAGGCGGTCAGCGGTGAAGCACCCAGGCTGGCAGCCGCTCGCACCAGGTTCTGGTTAAAACCTTGCAACGTGGCCGACACGGTAATGATTACAAACGGCACACCCAATACCGCATGCACCACGATCAGCGAGATGTAGCTGTTGCCCATGCCCAACGGCGCAAAAAACAGGTAACTGGCCACACCGATGATCACAACTGGCACCACCATCGGCGAGATCACCAGGGCCATCACCAGTGCCTTGCCCGGAAAATCACTTCGGGTCAGGCCGATCGCCGCCAACGTGCCAAATACCATCGCCAGCACGGTGGCCAACGGAGCCACGATCACGCTGTTTTTCAAGGCACGCATCCACTCAGCTGAAGCGAAGAAGTCCTGATACCAGTGCAACGAAAAGCCTTGCAGCGGATACACCAGAAAGCTGCCCGAGTTGAACGACAACGGAATAATCACCAGAACCGGCAAAATCAGGAACAGCAGAATCAGCCCGCAAAGAATGCGCAAGCTGTAGAACCAGACCCGCTCAACGGGTGACATGTAGGGGCTCAACATGGCGCTCTCCTTAACTCAAACGCAGGCGGCTGGCGCCGACCAGCCAGTTGTACATCAGGTACAACACGACGGTCGCCAGCAACAACAAGCCGCCCAATGCTGTCGCCATACCCCAGTTGATACTGGTGTTGGTGTAGAACGCCACGAAGTAGCTGACCATCTGGTCGTTCGGGCTGCCAAGCAAGGCCGGGGTGATGTAGTAACCAATCGCAATGATGAATACCAGCAAGCAACCCGCCCCAATACCGGCGTAAGTCTGCGGGAAGTACACCCGCCAGAAGCTGGCAAATGGATGACAACCCAGTGAGATGGCTGCACGCATATAGGTAGGCGAGATACCTTTCATCACGCTGTAGATCGGCAGAATCATGAACGGCAACAGTATGTGCACCATCGAGATGTAGACCCCGGTGCGGTTGAACACCAGTTCCAGCGGCTTGTCGATCAGGCCGATGCTGATCAGTGCGCTATTGATCAGGCCGCCCGACTGCAGCAACACAATCCAGGACGCGACCCGCACCAACACCGAGGTCCAGAACGGCAACAGCACCAGGATCATCAACAGGTTGCTTTGCCGTGTTGGCAGGTTGGCCAGCAAGTACGCCAACGGGTAGGCCAGCACCAGGCAAATACAGGTGATCACAAAGCCCATCCAGAAAGTACGAGCGAAGATATCCAGATAGATCGACTGATCAGGGGTTGCCTGGGCGATTTCACCCAGGTCGTCGATGCGATGATCGACAGCCGCCAACAGATAAAACGCGGTCACGCTGGAGCTGTTACGTTTGATCGCCTGCCAGTACGCCGGGTCGCCCCAACGCTCATCAATCCCTTCCATCGCATCTTTGTACGATTCTGGGGCAGCCTTGAAGGGCAGCGCCTTGGCGGTTTTCATCAACAGGCTACGGTAGCCGGCCAATTCCATATTCAGACGCTTGGACAGATCGCCCAAGACTTGATTCTTGCGAGCTTCGGCCAGGTCTTCACTCAGTGCCTTATACACAGGCTCGGCGGGCAAGCCCTTGCCGTCCCAGCTTTCAACGGCAACCACCGTGCGCGGCAAACCCTCGACCACCTCCGGGTTACCGACACTTTTGTAGAGCAGTGCCGCAATCGGTACCAGAAACACCAGCAGCAAAAAGATCACCAAGGGTGCAATCAGCGCCTGCGCCTTCCAGCGGTTGATCCGCTCGGCATGCGCCAGGCGCTTCTTCAAGGTGGGGCTGGAGACCTCGTTCAGGGGAACGGCGACGGCCATGGCGAACTCCGAAAAACTTTAAACGATGGCGGTGCGACCCGATGGGTCGCACCGCAGATCAGGTCTGCTTACTTGGCAGCCCAGGCGTTGAAGCGCTGTTCCAGTTGCTCACCGTTGTCAGCCCAGAAGCTGACGTCGATCTGTACCTGGTTGGCAATGTTTTGCGGGGCTGTCGGCATGTCGGCCTGAACCTCTTTAGGCAGCAATGGCATCGCGTCCTTGTTGGCCGGGCCGTAAGCGATGTTTTGCGAGTAAACGCTTTGCTGTTGTGGCAGCAGGGTGAAGGCCATGAATTTCTTCGCTGCGTCCGCCTTGGCTTTACCCAGCCCTTTAGGGATGGCCCATGCATCAAAGTCGTAAATGCCGCCGTTCCACACGATTTTCAGATTGCTTTCTTTTTGCACGGCAGCGATTCGACCGTTGTAGGCCGAGCTCATCACCACATCGCCAGAAGCCAGGTATTGAGGCGGCTGCGCGCCCGCTTCCCACCACTGAATGCTTGGCTTGAGTTCATCGAGTTTTTTAAAGGCGCGGTTCTGACCGTCCTTGCTCGCCAGCACGGTGTACACATCCTTGGGCGCGACACCATCAGCCATCAACGCGAATTCCAGGGTGTACTTGGCGCCTTTGCGCAGCCCGCGTTTGCCCGGGAAGGTTTTGGTGTCCCAGAAGTCCGCCCAACTGGTCGGTGCAGTTTTCAGCTTGTCGGCGTTGTAGGCCAGAACAGTGGACCACACAAAGAAACCCGCCCCACAGGACTGAATTGCGCCTTTGACATATTGATCAGGATTGCCGAACAGCGCCGGGTCCAGCGGTTCGAACATGTCCTCGTCGCAACCGCGGGACAGCTCCGGGGACTCCACTTCTACCAGGTCCCAAGAGATACTTTTGGTGTCGACCATGGCCTTGATCTTGGCCATTTCACCGTTGTATTCCCCGGCAATGATCTTGCCTTCGCCCTTGGCTTCCCAAGGGGCGTAAAACGCTTTGACCTGAGCGGCCTTGTTTGCGCCGCCAAACGACACTACGGTCAGATCGGTTGCGGCCAGTGCATTGGCCGCAAACATCAGGCCCAGACTTAAGGCCGTGAACTTGAAGGATGTATGCATTGTTATTCTCCACTGTGCAGGGTTGGTGAAGCCGGGGCGATCAATTCGCCTCTAAGAGAGGGTCCAGCGCACGTACATGTTCGACCTGCCAGCCCAGTGGCACGACGTCGCCGACAGCCAGGGTGGGGTCCAGCTCGGCAATCGGCTGTTTCACAAAGAAATCGTTCATGCCGCAGACTTCCAGGCGTACCCGGACGTGGTCGCCCAGGTAGATAAACTCCTCAACCCGACCCGAGAACCGATTGGCGCACGACTCGCTGGAACCATTGAGGCTGATACGTTCAGGGCGAATCGACAGGGTCACCGGATCACCTGTACGACCGACATTCACCGCCAGGGCCTGGACTTTCTCGCCCCGGCTCAGCTCGACCACACAGCGATCGCCGTCCTGGCTGTGCAGCCGGCCATTGAGGCGGTTGTTCTCGCCGATAAAGTTGGCAACAAAAGTGTTTTTCGGCTCTTCATAGAGCATGCGCGGCGGAGCGATTTGCTGGATTTCACCTTGGTGAAACACGGCAACGCGATCGGACATGGTCAGCGCTTCACCCTGGTCGTGGGTCACGTAGACCACGGTCACGCCCAGGCGCTGGTGCAGGTGTTTGATTTCCATCTGCATGTGTTCACGCAGTTGTTTGTCCAGCGCCCCCAAGGGTTCATCCATCAGCACCAGCTGCGGCTCGAACACCAGCGCACGGGCCAGCGCCACGCGTTGCTGCTGGCCGCCAGACAGCTGGGCCGGGTAGCGCTGGGCGAAGGCGTCGAGCTGAACCATGCTCAGCACCCGTTTGACCCGCTGACTGATATCGGTTCGGTTCAACCCGCGCACCGACAGGGGAAAGCCAAGGTTTTCGGCCACGGTCATGTGCGGGAACAACGCATAGTTTTGAAACACCATGCCAATGTCGCGCTTGTGGGGCGGCACGTTGTTGATTGAGCGCCCGGCCAGCAAAATTTCACCGGCGGTGGGCGTCTCGAAACCGGCCAACATCATCAGGCTGGTGGTTTTGCCCGAACCTGAAGGCCCGAGCAAGGTCAGGAACTCGCCTTTGCGAATCTCCAGATTGAGATCTTTGACGATCAGGTTTTCACCGTCGTAGCTCTTTTGCACGCCACGAAAGCTGACCAGAATCTCATCCGCCCCAGCGCTTGCACCGACCTCACTCATAACCACACCTTTTGTTTTGGACTGCCGTAGCCCAAGACTAAAGAAGCGGCTACCCCACAGAAATCGGGAGGCAAGAGAGATTCACATCAGGAGGTTGGAAAGCTTTGGGTAGGGATTGCCCTACAGGGATGTCGTGAATAGAACGGTTAGGCGCGGCAAACCCTGCAACAGGGCACAGGACTGGCCAACCAGGGTCGTAAACAGATATGCCAGCACAAAACATCATCCCGTAGCAGCTGCCGAAGGAGCGAGGCTGCGTTCGACGATGCAGTCGTCGCAGAACCGCAAAGCGCGCTGGGCCAGGCAGACCCGGGACTCAGGATTCACGGTCGCTGCGCAACCGGACGCAGCCTTCGGCAGCTGCTACGAAGTCACGCTACAACAACTTATGTTCCATCGCGTACTTCACCAGTTCGGCCAGCGACGTGACATTGAGCTTTTGCATCAACCGCGCCTTGTGGGTGCTGATGGTCTTGCTGCTCAGCGCCAGCTGCTGGGCAATGTCATTGACGTTAACGCCCTGGGCCAGGCGCTTGAACACCGAAAACTCACGTTCGGACAGCAAGGCATGTAAGGGTCTTGAATCAGTCAGGCCGACTTCGAACACCATACGGTCAGCCAGGTCCGGGTCGATGTAGCGCCCTCCTGCCGCGACCTTGCGGATCGCCATCAGCAGTAGTGCCGGATCGCTGTCTTTGGTGGCATAGCCCGCCGCGCCAAACTTCAGCGCCCGTGCCGCCATTTGCGCTTCATCGTGCATCGACAACACCAGAATCGCCGGTGGATTGTTTAAGGCCCGAATACGAGGTATCGCTTCAAGGCCATTCACCCCCGGCATGGAGATGTCCAGCAGTACCACCTCACATGGCACATGACGCAAGGTTTCCAGCAACTGCTCGCCATTGCTGGCCTCACCGACTACCAGCAGGTCTTTGGCCAGGCCGATCAATTGCTTGATCCCTTCACGCACAATGGTGTGGTCTTCTGCTACCAGTACACGAATCACGAGCATTTCCTCATCAACTTTTATCAACCAAGGGCACGCGTACAATCAGGGTCGTTCCCTCCCCCGGAACACTGTGCAAAAACAAGGTTCCGCCCAACATCAAGACCCGCTCTCGCATCCCCACAACGCCGAAGGAAGTCGGCCTGCCAGTCGCAGGCACAAAGCCTTGCCCATCATCGCTGATACTCAGGCACAGATCCTTGCCCTCCACACTCAAGGTCAACTCAACCGTGTGCGCATGGGCATGGCGCATCACATTGGTCAGAGCCTCTTGCAAGATACGGAACAAGCCCACTTCCTTGGCCGCACCAAGCGGCGGCAAGTGCTCCGGCACCTGAACCAGACACGGGATGTGCGTACGCGCTTCAAAGCGTCTGGCCTGCCACTCGATGGCCGAGCTAATACCCGCATCCAGAATCGGCGGACGCAGTGACGTAGCCACGTCGCGCACTAACTGGAAGAGCTGGGCAATCAACTTTTTCATGCTGTTGAGCCGCTCGTTCAACCCTGGATCAAGCTGCGCATACGCCAGCTCGCACATCGAAGTTTCCAGCTTGAGCACCGTCAACATCTGCCCCAACTCATCATGAACTTCACGGGCGATGCGCGCCTTCTCTTCTTCGCGCACGCTTTCAAGGTGCGCAGACAATTCGCGCAACTGCCCACGGGAGCTGTCCAGCTCGAGTTCAATACGTTTGCTCTCGCTGATATCCCAGACAATACCGTCCCACACTACGGTGCCATCATCCAGACGACGGGTAATCGCTTTGATCTCGGCCCAGCGCTGCTCGCCTTGGCGGGTCAAAATCCGACCTTGCCATGACCAGTCACTGTCACTGTCCAACGCCAGATCCTGCACACGATGGTAATCAGCCCTGTCATCAGGATGCACTAGGCTGCGCAGCCCTACCTCGCGCAGGCGCAGCGTAGCCGGGGAAAAACCGGCCAGGCTTTCGCTGCCTTCACTGATGTAGGGGAAGTCCAACTCGCCCGTCAGCAACGAGCGTTCCAGACGAAAGACAAGCCCCGGGACGTTGGCGGCAATCCCCTGTAAGCGCGCATCGCTTTCTTGCAAGGCGGCCTGCACCCGGTGCCGCTCAGTGATGTCATTGAGGTATACCACCAAATATTCTGCCGTCTGAAAACGCAGAAAACTCAAGGTCACATCGGCGGGAAACTCACTGCCATCGGCGCGAACGCAGAGGGTTTCACTGCGGTGCACGCCCTCTTTTCGATTTCGCGCGCGCCGCCACATATTCAGCCAGCGGTCCATGTTCAGGCCCGGTTCAAAATCGCTTAACGGTCGATCCAGCACAGCCCCCGGCTGGTAGCCGAGCATGACTTCCGCCGCCCGATTGGCATAGCGCACGTGACTGTCCCAGTTGACCCATAAAATACCCACCGGGCTTTGGTCGATCGAGAACTGGCTCAAGCGTAGCGCCTGGGCGCTGGCCGTACGCAAGACGATGTCTTCACGTGCGCTGAGTAAAGCGCGCTCCAGTCCTGTTTGCTGACGACGCTGCCACACCACAATCGCCATGCTGGCCAGTAACAGCGCACCCATCAGCAGGCTCAGGTTCTGCCAAAAGCCGGGCGATGGCCCAAGATGCGGATACTTGGGCTGCAGCCAGCGGCTGTGCAGTTGCTCCATGTCCCGCGCCGGGATCGCATGCAACCCGCGCTCAACGATGCCGGCCAACTGCGGCCAGTCGCGGCGCGTCGCCACCCGCAACAACTGCGGCAAACCTACATCACCCACCACGGCCAGCTCTGCGAACTCCGGTTCGACAGACAAACGACTGAGCTGTGCCTCATCGATGACGGCATAAGTCGCTTGCTGACTGAGCAACAGTTGCAGGGCCTGGCGCTCCAGAGGCACACCTTGCAAGTTGAGGCCGGGGTAACTGCTGCGCAAAAAATCGGCCGTGGCACTGGGCATGCGCACCGCGACCCGGGTCTGGCTGTCGACTCTCTCCAGATCCACCGAACCGGTGCCATTGCGCGTGCCCACCAATAACTGCGGCACACGCATGTAAGGATCGGAAAACTGCCACAACCGCAAACCCGCGGGGGTTTGGGTCAACCCGGGCACTAGATCGATTTCTCCGGCACGGGCAGCGTGTTCAAGTTGTGCCAGGTCCTGATAGTTGCGCCATATCAGTTCGACATCCAGCGCCTGAGCCAGCCACTTCATCAGCTCGACGTTGGCTCCCGAAAGCTGCTGCAACCGCTGATCAAACTTGGCATAGGGCGCCTGCAAGACCAGTCCCACCCGAAGTTCCTTGTGCTGGGCCAGCCACTCGCGTTGATCCGCCGACAGTTGGGCCGCAGGCACAGACGCCGCATTGCCCATTAAGGGCAGCCATAACCAGCCGATAACCCACAGATAGCAAAAACGTCTCATCTAAACGCTCACACCCTGACAAATACTGATCAACCCATTACCCTGCCGGGACTACTTCTGGCCTGGAATAACTGATGTTTTCATATCGTCTGGCATTGCCGGCCTTGTGCTTGTCGTTGCTGTTGCCACTCGCCTCGCCAGCGCTTGCAACCGAAACCGAAACCGAGGCCCAGCCCAAGCCTGCCGTGCGTGAGCCGCTGCCCGAGCGCAGCCAGGAAGACGCCGACGCTCTTGAGCGACAAGTTCCGCAGCACGAACAGCAACAGCTTCAAGCGCCGGGCGACAGTTTTCTTGCCCTCTGGAAACCTGCCAATAGCAACGCCCCCAAAGGTGCGGTAATCATCATCCCCGGGGCCGGTGAAACCGCCGACTGGCCGCTGGTGGTAGGCCCTCTGCGCAATAAGCTGCCGAACGCCGACTGGGCCAGTTTGAGTCTGAGCTTGCCGGACATGCAAAGCGAAGCCAGTCAGGCGCGAGAAGTCGAAGCAGAAAAAACTCCTACGTCATTAACGACAGACAGTAGCAGCAAAGCAGCCAGCACCACAGCCAAACCCATCGAGCAGGCGGCCAGTGCTGGCACCGAAAATGCGGAGCCCGAGACCGCTCAAACCGTAGATGCTTTGAACGAAGCTGATGCCGAACGCATCTTTGCTCGCATCGACGCAGCTATTTCCTATGCCCAGCAACACAACATGCGCAGTATTGTCTTGCTTGGCCATGGCACGGGCGCCTACTGGGCATCGCGTTATATCAGCGCAAAGCATCCGGCCCAGATCCAGAAACTGATCATGATTTCTGCTCGCAACCCCGTTCAGGCCACGTCAGAGTTGAGTCAACTGACAGCTGGCCTCAACGTGGCACTGCTGGATATCTTCTACAAAGACCAACCACTCGCCCGCGAAGACGCCTTGCAAAGGGTGCAGGCAAGCAAGCGCGCCAACGGGTCGAATTTCAAGCAAGTGGGATTGTTCGCCACCCCAGGAAACCGGGATGGCGAACAGGAGCAACTGTTTCGTCGAGTTCGCGGCTGGCTCAGCCCGCAGCCTGTGGATAAGTGAACGGCGCTAAAACCCGCGCTGTTCACGAATAAAAGCGTAGGCCTGATGCAGCTCACGGGTTTTTTCCGTGGCCTCTCGCACCTGAACTGCACTGGCACCTGTGCCAGCAACCTTGTCAGGATGATGACGGCTTAGCAGCCGTCGATAGGCGCGCTTGATCTGCTCAGGATCACTGGTGGCCGTCACCCCCAGCAAAGTCAATGATTGCTGATAAGTACCGCCGCGAGTCGCCAGCGGTTTTTTATGGACGTCATATTCGCCCCCCAGTGCCAGAACCCGCTGCCGTGTCCAGCCCAGCCAGCCCCCCCAGAGTGCAATCAACTCTCGTTCCTGGGGCGCAACACGGCCATCAGCCAGTATCATCCGCCAGCAGGCCCGCAACACACCTTCTGCCGCATGGGGCTGAGCTTTAAGACGCCGCAGGTAGCCACGCAGCGAATCATTGCCGGACTTGCCGCGATTGAACGCGGCAATGGCACGCTTCTGCGCTGCGGGCTCCATGTCGAGCTGACGCATTTCAAGCCGCGCCTGCTCGATATGTTTGTCCACCACTCGCCCACCGCTTTTTGCCAGCCGACCGAGCAGCAAAAACAACAGCTCATCGTTGCGCAACACCGGCCGGGCGCCAAGGCGCTCAAGCAGGTGTGCCCAACTGTGCAGTTGCAAGCGCCGGTCCAGCGCTTGCCCTAATAAAGCACCGAGCATGGCCCCCGGAATGCTGGCAATAAAAAAACCCGCTCCGGCTCCAACAAGAGTCCCTGGCCATAGCATGTTAGCGAGCGCCCTCAATCAGCGACTCGACCTCGGCCAAGCGCTCATGCGTGCCCACATCGACCCAATGCCCGAGTAAACGCTCACCCGTCACTTGCCCTGCGGCCATTGCCTTGCGCAGCAGCGGTGCCAGCTTGAATGCACCCGCAGCGCATTCTTTGAACAGCACAGGGTGGAGCACTGCAATACCACTGTAGGTCAGCGTATCGCCACCCGACACCCCATCTTCAACCTGCTTGCCGATCAGGCAGAAATCTCCCGTAGTGTGATGCGCCGGGTTATCCACCAATACCAGGTGGGCCAGCCCCGTCAGCGGTTGACGCAGGGCGCCAAAGTCGTAATCGGTCCAGATATCGCCGTTTACCACCGCAAAAGGTTCATCCCCCAACAACGGCAACGCCTTGAAGATCCCGCCACCGGTTTCAAGCGGCTCGCCCTCCGGGGAGTAATGGATGCTGACACCAAAACGCGAACCGTCGCCCAGGTGATCTTCAATCTGCTGGCCCAGCCAGGCGTGATTGATCACGATCTCGGTAAAGCCCGCGGCCGCCAATGCCCGCAAGTGGTACTCGATCAGTGGCACACCGCCAGCGCAAATCAATGGTTTAGGCGTGTGCAAGGTCAATGGCCGCAAGCGCTCGCCCTTGCCGGCAGCCAGAATCATCGCCTTCATGCATCAGCCTCACTGACGAGACCAAGGCTGGCGAACAGCTCACCCAACTCTGCCAACTCAGGACGCCGCTCCAAAACCCCTTCTATATAAGAGAAGAAGCGCGGCACATCGGCCAGGTAACGCGGCTTGCCATCACGGTGGCAAATGCGGGCAAAAATGCCGATCACTTTCAAATGCCGTTGCACACCCATCAGGTCGCTGGCGCGCAGGAACTCTTCAAAGTTCGATTGCACCGGGATACCCAAGGGCAGTGCCAGCTTCCAGTAGTCCTGCAACCAGGCACGCACCCGCTCTTCGGGCCAGCTTAGAAAGGCGTCCTTGAACAGGCAGGTGATGTCATACGTCACCGGGCCATACACGGCGTCCTGAAAATCCAGCACGCCAGGATTGGGAATACTGAGCATCAGGTTGCGCGGCATAAAGTCGCGGTGTACCAGCACTTTGGGCTGTGCCAGCGCACTGTCGATCAGCAGTGTGCTGATCCGTTGCCAGGCAGACAGTTGATGTTCATTGAAGTCAACACCCAGGTGAGCCCGTACGTACCACTCGGGGAACAACTCAAGCTCGCGGCGCAACAAAGCCACGTCATAGCTGGGCAAAGGCTCGACCATCGGCAACTGCTGAAAGGCCAGCAGGGCTTCGATCGCGTCCTTGAACAACTCATCGGCGTTGGTGCTGTTAATCACGTCGAGAAAAGTTTTATTGCCCAGATCGTTGAGTAAAAGAAAGCCGCGATCGAGGTCCTGAGCATGAACTTTCGGCACGTTTATCTGGCAGGTGCGCAAGAAATCGGCAATATCGACGAAAGGTTTGCAGTTTTCCTGGGGCGGCGGCGCATCCATGACGACAAAACTGCGTCCCTCGCCTTCCCAGCGAAAATAGCGTCTGAAACTCGCATCGCTACTGGCAGCAGTCAACGTGGCCGGGGGCACAGGACCCCAACCCTCATTCGCGAACAAGGTTGCCAACTGCTCATCCAGCCAAACTTTCAGGTGTTGCAAGCGTACATCTTGGTCAGGCATTACAAGGGTCTCCGACGGTGCTAGCCGTCAAGCGGGTCATGCTTTATTATCCAGAATCTTTTCCAGACCATCGATAGGCGTGCGGTCCCCCACCGCGGGCTGATGGCACGCAGGAAGCCCGGACTAATAAGATGGCATTGAAATCCCCCGCGTTTCGTAAAAAATTTCCGTTGCTGGTAACCGGCAGTTTGCTGGCCATGCAACCTCTAGCCACGCCGTTCGCTTTTGCTGAGGAGCAGTATGACTGTTCCGTGTCGGCTACGGGTGGCTGGGATTGCGCACCAAAAACCAGCGTGGCGCAACTGCCACCGCGTCCGGCGCATGCCGACGGGTCTGTCGGTGCCAGCGGTGAAACCAGCGAGCAGGTCAAACAGGCCCCGCTGGTGACCGAGGCCAAAGGCCGTGCGCTGAAAGCGCGCAGTGACGACTACAGCCATCTCGACTGGGTGCCACGGGACAAACTGACCGCAGCGCAACTGGCCGAGACCGGTCCGTACTGCTCCGGTTCGTACGTAGAGCCCATCCGTCCGGGCATGAACGACCCCACCAGCAAAAGCGACTCCCCGACCTTTATCGGCGCCAAGGCTTCCCGCTATCAGCAGGAAGAGCAGATCGCGACGCTGGCCGGTGACGTCGTCATGCGCCAGGGCAGCATGCAGATCGAAGCCGACGAAGCCAGCCTGTATCAGGCTGAAAGCCGTGGCGAGCTCAATGGCAAGGTGCGTCTGCGTGACAACGGCGCCCTGATCGTCGGCGACCACGCCGATGTTCAACTGGACACGGGTGCTGCCAAGGTCGATAACGCCGAATACGTGCTGCACAAGTCGCGCATTCGCGGCAGTGCACTGTACGCAAAACGCGCTGAAGACTCGATCATCCGACTCAAGGACGGTACGTACACCACGTGCGAGCCCAACAGCAACGCCTGGCAGCTCAAGGGCAATAACATCACGTTGAATCCGGCTACCGGTTTCGGTACGGCGACCAACGTGACACTGCGGGTCAAGGACATTCCAGTGTTCTACACCCCGTACATTTATTTCCCGATCGACGATCGCCGTCAGTCCGGTTTCCTGCCGCCGTCTTTCAGCAGCAGCTCCGACACCGGCTTTATGCTCGTGACCCCGTACTACTTCAACCTGGCACCGAACTACGATGCCACGTTGTACCCGCGCTACATGACCAAACGCGGTTTGTTGATGGAAGGCGAGCTGCGCTACCTGACCGAGTCCAGCGAAGGTCAGTTCGGTGCCGCGTACCTCAACGACGACAACGACGATCGCAAGCGCCAGACCGACTACACCGACAAGCGCTACATGCTCAACTGGCAGCACAAGGGCGGCCTGGACTCCCGCGTACTGACCGAAGTCGACTACACCAAGATCAGCGACCCGTATTACTTCCAGGATCTGGAAAGTGATCAGATCGGCGTTGAAAGCCGTGACTACCTGAATCAGCAAGGTGCTGTCAGCTATCGTGGCGACAGCTACACCGCCAGGCTGAACGCACAGGCCTATCAACTGGCCACCGTTACTCAGATCACGCCTTACAACATGCTGCCGCAGCTCACCCTCAATGGTGCACTGCCACAGCAACCGGGCGGCCTGAACATTGCCTACAACACCGAGCTGGTTCGATTTGACCGCAACCTCGAAAACGGCAACTACACCAACGAAGATGGCACAGTAGATCCTCGCCTAGACAACAACGTAACGGGCCTGGCTCGAGCCAACGGCACACGAATGAACCTTGCTCCGAGTGTCAGCCTGCCGCTGAACTGGAGTTATGGCTACCTCACGCCGTCCCTCAAGTACATGTATACGCAGTACGACCTGGATCTGGATGGCAAGGGTAAAGGGCAACTTGCTGCTGGAGATAAATTCGACAGTTCGGTCAGCCGCAGCGTGCCAATCGCCAGCGTCGACAGCGGCCTGTACTTCGACCGCAACACCAACTGGTTCGGCACCAACTACCGCCAGACCCTGGAGCCGCGTGCGTTCTATCTGTATGTCCCTGAACGCAATCAGGACGACATCCCGATTTTCGACACCAGCGAGAGCACCTTCAGCTACTCCTCGCTGTGGCGTGACAACCGCTTTACGGGTACTGACCGCGTCGGCGACGAGAACAAGCTGTCGCTTGGTCTGACCAGCCGCCTGATCGAAGACAACGGCTTCGAGCGTCAACGTATCAGCGTGGGCCAGGCCTACTATTTCAAGGACCGCAAGGTTCAGTTGCCTGGCATTGAAGACGACCGCAAAGACGCAACCTCCGGCATGTCTCCTTATGCGCTGGAATACGCTTATCGCTTCAACCGCGACTGGCGTGCAACCGCCGACTACAACTGGGATCCGGAAACCCGCAGCCCGCGTTCTGGCAGTGCGATGATGCACTACCAACCTGAAGACAACCCGAACAAGGTCGTCAACATCGGCTATCGCTATCGCAACGACCAGGTTCGCTATGACCAGTACACCGGCAAGTGGACCGTCGGCGGTGGCGATTTCGGTACTAAGGGCGAACCGGGTTACATCAAGGATTACTACAAAATCCAGCAGCACGACTTCTCGGTTATCTGGCCGATCGTGCCGCAATGGAATGCCATCAGCCGCTGGCAGTACGACTACAACCGCAACCGTACCCTGGAAGCCTTCGGTGGTTTCGAGTACGACAACTGCTGTTGGAAGCTTCGTCTGATCAGCCGTTATTGGGTATCCAACGACGAGTACACCCAAGCAGCCCCTCTTAACGAGAAGGGCGACCATGGTCTCTTCCTCCAAGTTGTGCTGAAAGGTCTCGGTGGCGTTGTTGGCACCAAAGTAGAGAGCTTCCTCGACAAAGGCATCCAAGGTTATCGTGAACGTGAAGATCAAGCTTTCTGAGTGTCTGCGCCCGCTAATGCTGGGCGCGTTGTTCCTGGGTACTGCAGCTAGCGCTGCGGTACAGCCCCTGGATAAAGTGGTGGCCATTGTCGATAACGACGTGATCATGCAGAGCCAACTGGATCAGCGTGTCCACGAAGTTCAGCAAACCATCGCCAAGCGCGGGCAGGGCGTACCGCCTGCCAGCGTTCTGGACCAGCAGGTGCTTGAGCGCCTGATCGTTGAAAACCTGCAATTGCAGCTCGGCGAGCGCTCGGGAATCCGTATCACGGATGAAGAGCTGAACCAGGCTATCGGCACCATTGCCCAGCGCAATAACATGACCATCGAACAGTTCCGTCAGGCCCTGGCCCGCGACGGTCTGTCTTATGAAGATGCCCGTGAGCAGGTGCGTCGCGAGATGATCATCAGTCGTGTGCGTCAACGTCGTGTGGCTGAGCGCATCCAAGTAACGGATCAGGAAGTGAAAAACTTCCTGGCGTCGGACCTGGGCAAAATGCAGATGTCCGAAGAGTACAATCTGGCCAACATCCTGATCCCAACGCCTGAGAGCGCGAGCTCGGATGCCATCCAGAACGCCGCCAAACAAGCTGAAGAAGTCTACAACAAGCTCAAGCAAGGCGCGGACTTCGGCCAAATGGCTATCGCCCGCTCCGGCAGCGACACGGCACTTGAAGGCGGCGACATGGGTTGGCGTAAAGCGGCTCAACTGCCACCTCCTTTTGACCGCATGCTCAGCGAGATGCCTGTAGGTGACGTTACACCCCCGGTGCGTACGCCTGGCGGCTTCATCATTCTCAAGCTGAACGCAAAACGCGGCGGCGAATCAGTGGTTGTGGACGAAGTACATGTTCGCCACATCCTGATCAAGCCAAGCGAAATTCGTAGCGAAGCGGCCACCAAGGCGCTGGCGGATAAACTTTACGAGCGCATCAGCGCCGGTGAAGACTTTGCTGAACTGGCTAAGAATTACTCTGAAGACCCGGGTTCCGCTCTGAATGGCGGCGATCTGAACTGGGTTGATCCTAACTCGCTGGTTCCGGAGTTCCGTGAAGCCATGGCCGACACACCGCAAGGCGTGTTGTCCAAACCATTCAAAAGCCAATACGGCTGGCATGTTCTGGAAGTCCTTGGCCGTCGCGCCACTGACAGCACCACCCAGGCACGCGAGCAACAGGCAATGAACGCTTTGCGTAACCGCAAGTACGACGAAGAGCTTCAATCCTGGCTGCGTCAGATCCGCGACGAAGCCTATGTTGAAATCAAGCTCCCTGGTGCTAACGGAGCAGATAGCGCAGATCAGGCCACGCAGTGAAAACACAGCGCTTTGCCCTCACACCCGGTGAACCGGCAGGTATAGGTCCAGACCTGTGCCTGCTGCTCGCCTCGCAACACCAGCCACACCCCCTGATCGCCATCACCAGCCGCGACCTGCTCATTGAGCGGGCCGCGCAGCTCGGTGTGGCTGTCAGCCTGCTACCGGTAGAACCTGGCAACTGGCCCGAGCAACCGGCACCTGCAGGCAGTTTGTACGTATGGGATACACCCCTGAATGCCGCCGTCACCGCTGGCACGCTGGATAAGGCTAACGCAGCCTTTGTGCTGCAAACCCTGACCCGCGCGGCCCAAGGCTGCGTCAGTGGCGACTTTGCAGGAATGATCACCGCCCCTGTGCATAAAGGCGTGATCAACGAAGCGGGTATTCCGTTTTCTGGACACACCGAATTCCTCGCCGACCTGACTCATACTGAACAAGTCGTGATGATGCTTGCCACTCGCGGACTGCGCGTGGCTCTGGTAACCACTCACTTGCCACTGCGTCAGGTCAGCGATGCAATCACCCCTGAGCGACTGATGCGGGTTACCCGTATTCTGTACGCCGACCTGCAACAAAAATTCGGCATCGCCCAACCGCGTATCCTGGTTTGCGGGCTAAATCCCCATGCCGGTGAAGGCGGGCATTTAGGCCATGAAGAAATCGATATCATCGAACCGACCCTGGAGCGCCTGCGCAGCGAGGGCATGGACCTGCGTGGCCCGCTGCCTGCCGACACTCTGTTTACCCCAAAATATCTGGAACACTGCGACGCAGTGCTGGCGATGTACCACGACCAAGGCCTGCCCGTACTCAAGTACAAAGGGTTTGGTGCCGCAGTCAACATCACCCTGGGCTTACCGATTATCCGCACCTCTGTCGACCACGGCACCGCCCTGGATCTGGCGGGTAGCGGCAAGATCGACACCGGCAGCCTGCAAGTCGCCCTGGAAACCGCCTACCAGATGGCCGAGACCCGTATATGAACGAGCAATACCAACACAAGGCGCGCAAGCGTTTTGGCCAGAACTTCCTGCACGATGCTGGCGTAATTGACCGCATTCTGCGCGCCATCCACGCCAAGGCTGACGATCGCCTGCTGGAGATCGGGCCGGGCCAGGGCGCCCTGACCGAAGGCATCCTCAACAGCGGTGGTCAACTTGACGTCGTGGAACTCGACAAAGACTTGATCCCGATCCTCAATCGGCAATTCGCAGGGATGAGTAACTTCACTCTGCACCAGGGTGATGCGCTGAAGTTCGACTTCAAAAGCCTCAACGCAGCACCGCGCACCCTGCGAGTGGTCGGCAACCTGCCGTATAACATCTCCACACCGCTGATTTTTCACCTGCTGAAAAACGCCGACCTGATCCGCGACATGCACTTCATGCTGCAAAAAGAAGTGGTTGAACGCATGGCAGCCGGCCCGGGCGGTGGCGACTGGGGTCGTCTTTCGATCATGGTCCAGTACCACTGCCGCGTCGAACACCTGTTCAACGTAGGTCCTGGTGCCTTCAATCCGCCGCCAAAGGTTGATTCGGCAATTGTCCGCCTGGTGCCGCACGAAGTGCTGCCGCACCCGGCCAAGGACCATCGACTGCTTGAACGCGTGGTGCGTGAAGCCTTCAACCAGCGCCGCAAAACCCTGCGCAACACCCTTAAAGCCTTGCTCAGCAACGATGAAATCGAAGCCGCCGGCGTCGATGGCAGCAAACGCCCCGAGCAACTCGACCTTGCCGCCTTTGTACGCTTGGCCGACAAGCTCAGCGAACAACCTGTCGTAGCGCCCGCTGCCGACTGATTGCCGTGAAAAACGGGTACCTTGCCAGACGCCACGTCTGGCCTAGTACCCGTTGTTTGGCCTAGACTCAGGCATCAGTTTTATCCCGAACTGTGTCTTCGCTTTCAAGTAAGGCCTCTCGCATGCACGATCCCCGCTACCTGGTCGACGTCAGCGTCGTCACGCGTTACCTGCCAGAACAATCGCAGCCTGAACATCAGCGTTTTGCCTTTGCCTACACCATCACGGTGCGTAATAACGGCTCAATACCCGCAAAACTATTGTCCCGGCACTGGGTAATCACCGACGGCGATGGCCATGTTGAAGAAGTTCGTGGTGCAGGTGTTGTGGGCTTACAGCCCACGATCGAACCTGGCAGCGAACACTCCTACAGCAGCGGCTCGGTCATCACGACCAAAGTCGGCACCATGCAAGGCAGCTACCTGATGCACGCTGAAGACGGTCATGAATTCAAAGCCGTCATTGCCCCCTTCCGCCTTGCGGTACCCGGGGCCCTGCACTGATGGCGGTGTATGCCGTTGGCGACCTGCAAGGCTGCTTGACGCCTCTCAAACGCCTGCTCGAACGTGTAGCCTTCGACCCCGGTAAAGACAAGCTCTGGCTGGTGGGCGATCTGGTCAACCGCGGCCCGGAATCGCTGGAAACCCTGCGTTTTTTGTACCGCATGCGTGAATCACTGGTGTGCGTGCTGGGCAACCACGATCTGCACTTGCTAGCCGTGGGCCATAACGCTGAGCGCCTGAAAAAAGGCGATACCCTGCGTGAAATTCTCCTGGCTCCCGATTGCGATGAACTGCTCAACTGGTTGCGCCAGCAACCTTTGCTGCACCACGATGCCGAGCGCAACATTGCACTGGTGCATGCAGGAATACCGCCGCAGTGGACTCTGAAAAAAGCCCTAAAGTGCGCCAGTGAAGTCGAACATGCGTTGCGCGATGACAACCTCATCGGGCCTTACCTGGACGGTATGTACGGCAACGACCCTGCCAAGTGGGACAACGAACTGACTGGCGTCACCCGCCTGCGGGTGATCACCAACTATTTCACCCGCATGCGTTTTTGTACCCGAGAAGGCAAGCTCGACCTCAAAACCAAAGAAGGCATCGGCAGCGCACCTCCAGGCTACGCGCCATGGTTCAGTTATAAAGAACGCAAAACCCAAGGGCTCAAGATCATCTTTGGGCATTGGGCAGCGCTGGAAGGCAACTGCAAGGAGCCTGGCATCTTCGCACTCGATACTGGCTGTGTCTGGGGCGGGGCCATGACCCTCCTCAATGTCGATACCGATCAGCGTCTGATCTGCGATTGCGACGACCCGGCCATTGCGGCACCCTCCCTCGCACTGCAAACCGCCCCACCTTCCCAACCCTTGGGCGCCGGCTAACCGCGCCCGCTGTCAGGCCACAGGAATTTCCCATGACCGAATTCAAACGTATCCCGCCAGAGCAGGCCCAGGCCTTGCGTGAACAAGGCGCCGTCGTTGTTGATGTGCGTGACCCACAGGCCTTTGCCGCCAGCCATATCAGCGGCGCGAAGCACCTGGACAATCACTCCCTGCATGATTTCATTGCCAACGCCGACCTTGACGCCCCACTGATCGTTGCCTGCTATCACGGCAATTCCAGCCAAAGCGCCGCGGCGTATTTGGTGAGTCAGGGTTTCAGCGAGGTCTACAGCCTGGATGGCGGCTTCGAACTGTGGCGCGCAACTTATCCGAACGAAACGGCCCAGAGCACTGCCGAATAATATTTTTTTCAGCGCTAGCCCCCGTGATCAGAGGGCTGGCGCCCTGCCTGACCAACGGTCTGGTGCAACAATTCATGCATCTCGCCTTGACCTCCCGGATTACCAACTATCCTTTACCTCAGGCCATCCAAATCTGGGGAGAGCCGGTACACCGGCGAATGGATCATCGGTAGTAACTTCAAGGGCTTAGCCACCTTGATGGTGTCCTGGGGGGTACACAGCAGCTGAAATGCTGCTGCATGCCAGCACTCGAACTGACCGATCTATCGCCGACTCCACGTATCGAGCGAGGTGACGTCATGAGTATTTTTAGCCACTTCCAACAACGCTTTGAATCCACACGCCAGGAAGAGCTCACGCTCCAGGAGTATCTGGAGTTGTGCAAGCAAGACAAGAGCACTTATGCCTCTGCTGCTGAAAGGCTACTGCTGGCCATTGGTGAACCGGAACTGCTGGACACCTCAAACGACTCTCGTCTGTCACGAATCTTCTCCAACAAGGTGATTCGTCGTTATCCGGCCTTCGAAGACTTCCATGGAATGGAAGAATGCATTGACCAGATCGTCTCTTACTTCCGCCATGCCGCGCAGGGCCTGGAAGAGAAGAAACAAATCCTCTACCTGCTGGGTCCCGTCGGGGGCGGTAAGTCATCCCTTGCCGAAAAGCTCAAACAACTGATCGAGAAGGTACCTTTCTACGCGATCAAGGGCTCACCGGTCTTTGAGTCGCCTTTGGGCCTGTTCAACGCCACCGAAGATGGTGCGATCCTCGAAGAAGACTTCGGCATCCCGAAACGCTACTTGAGCACCATCATGTCGCCGTGGGCCACCAAGCGCCTGGCCGAATTTGGTGGTGACATCAGCCAGTTCCGGGTGGTCAAACTCTACCCCTCGATTCTCAACCAGATCGGGGTCGCCAAAACCGAACCCGGCGACGAAAACAACCAGGACATTTCAGCTCTGGTCGGCAAGGTTGATATTCGAAAACTGGAAGAATTCCCCCAGAACGACGCCGACGCCTACAGTTACTCGGGCGCGCTGTGCCGGTCCAACCAGGGCCTGATGGAGTTCGTGGAGATGTTCAAGGCACCGATAAAGGTGCTGCACCCATTACTGACTGCCACTCAAGAGGGCAACTACAACAGTACCGAAGGCCTGGGGGCGATTCCGTTTACCGGCATCCTGCTGGCCCACTCCAACGAATCGGAGTGGCACACCTTCCGCAACAACAAGAACAACGAAGCGTTTATCGACCGGATCTACATCGTCAAGGTCCCTTACTGCCTGCGCGTCAGTGACGAAGTGAAGATCTACGACAAACTGCTGTTCAACAGCTCACTGGCCAAGGCCCATTGCGCACCCGACACCTTGAAAATGCTGGCCCAGTTCACTGTCCTCTCACGTCTCAAAGAACCAGAAAACTCCAACATCTACTCCAAGATGAGGGTGTATGACGGCGAGAACCTCAAGGACACCGATCCAAAAGCCAAATCTATTCAGGAGTACCGCGACAACGCGGGTGTCGACGAAGGCATGAACGGTCTTTCGACCCGATTCGCGTTCAAAATCCTGTCCAAGGTGTTCAACTTTGACCCGCACGAAATTGCCGCAAACCCAGTTCACCTGCTCTACGTGCTCGAACAGCAGATCGAACAGGAACAGTTCCAGGCCGAAACCCGTGAGCGCTACCTGCGCTTCCTCAAGGAATACCTGGCACCGCGCTACATCGAGTTTATCGGCAAGGAAATCCAGACGGCTTACCTGGAGTCCTACAGCGAATACGGACAAAACATCTTCGATCGCTACGTGCTGTACGCAGACTTCTGGATTCAGGATCAGGAATACCGCGATCCGGAAACCGGCGAAATCCTCAACCGTGTAGCCCTCAACGAGGAGCTGGAAAAAATCGAAAAACCGGCGGGTATCAGCAACCCGAAAGATTTCCGCAACGAAATCGTCAATTTCGTGCTGCGAGCCCGCGCCAACAACAACGGCAAAAACCCTACCTGGCTCAGCTACGAGAAGCTACGCGTAGTGATCGAGAAGAAAATGTTCTCCAACACCGAGGACCTGCTGCCGGTTATCAGTTTCAACGCCAAGGCGAGCAAAGAGGACCAACAAAAACACAACGACTTCGTCACTCGAATGGTCGAACGCGGCTATACCGACAAACAAGTACGGCTGCTCTCCGAGTGGTACCTGCGAGTCCGCAAGTCGCAGTGAGGCAGCTGTAAGCCTCAAGCCTCAAGCTGCAAGAACCAGGCACACGCAATTGCCTGGACTTGCAGCTTGCAGCTCACAACTTGAAGCTGCCCGGAGGGCCTAATGAGCTATGTGATCGACCGACGCCTCAATGGCAAGAACAAAAGCACGGTGAACCGTCAGCGCTTTCTGCGGCGTTACCGTGACCACATCAAAAAGGCCGTAGAAGAAGCTGTGGGCCGCCGCTCCATTACTGACATGGAACATGGCGAGCAAATCAGCATCCCCGGCCGCGATATCGATGAGCCGGTACTGCACCATGGGCGCGGTGGCAAGCAAACCGTTGTTCACCCTGGCAACAAGGAGTTCACCAGCGGCGAACACATTGCCCGGCCTCAAGGCGGAGCAGGAGGTGGCGGAGGTCCAGGCAAGGCTGGCAACTCCGGCGAAGGCATGGATGAGTTTGTGTTCCAGATCACTCAGGAAGAGTTCCTCGAATTCATGTTCGAAGACCTTGAACTGCCCAATCTGGTCAAACGCAACCTGACCGGAACTGACACCTTTAAAACGGTGCGCGCCGGTATCAGTAACGAGGGCAACCCGTCTCGCATCAACATCATCCGTACCCTGCGCTCAGCTCACGCACGGCGCATTGCCCTGTCTGGCAGCAGCCGGGCAAAACTCAGGGAAGCCAAAGCCGAACTGGAGCGGCTAAAACGCGAAGAACCCGATAATTTCGGCGATATCAAAGCCCTGGAGGCCGAAATCGAGAAACTTAGCGCACGTATTCACCGCGTGCCCTTCCTCGACACCTTTGACCTCAAGTACAACCTGCTGGTCAAGCAACCCAACCCCAGCTCCAAGGCCGTCATGTTCTGCCTGATGGACGTTTCTGGCTCCATGACCCAAGCCACGAAAGACATCGCCAAACGTTTTTTCATCTTGCTGTACCTGTTCCTGAAGCGGAACTACGACAAGATCGATGTAGTGTTTATTCGCCATCACACCAGTGCACGCGAAGTGGATGAGGAGGAGTTTTTCTATTCAAGAGAAACCGGCGGCACCATCGTCTCAAGCGCACTCAAACTGATGCAGGAGATCATGGCCGAGCGCTACCCCACCAATGAGTGGAATATTTATGCAGCGCAAGCGTCTGACGGGGACAACTGGAATGACGACTCACCCATTTGCCGCGACATTCTGATCAACCAGATCATGCCGTTCGTGCAGTACTACACTTATGTAGAAATTACACCGCGTGAACATCAGGCCTTGTGGTACGAATATGAGCGCATCAGCGAGGCGTTTTCTGACACCTTCGCACAGCAACAACTGGTCTCGGCCGGCGATATTTATCCGGTCTTCCGTGAACTCTTCCAGCGCAGGTTAGTGACATGACCGCCAAAGAGAATAAACGCCAACCCATCTCCACTGGTTCAGAGTGGACCTTTGACCTGATCCAGGCGTACGACCGTGAAATCGGCCGCCTGGCCGAGCGCTATGCGCTGGATACCTATCCCAACCAGATCGAAGTCATTACGGCCGAACAAATGATGGACGCCTACGCGTCTGTGGGCATGCCGCTGGGTTATCACCACTGGTCCTATGGCAAACACTTTTTGAGCACTGAAAAATCCTACAGCCGTGGCCAGATGGGGCTGGCCTACGAAATCGTCATCAACTCTGACCCTTGCATCGCTTATCTGATGGAAGAAAACACCATCTGCATGCAAGCACTGGTAGTGGCCCATGCCTGCTATGGGCATAACAGCTTTTTCAAGGGCAACTACCTGTTTCGTACCTGGACGGACGCCAGCTCGATAATCGATTATCTGGTGTTTGCCAAGCAGTACATCATGCAATGCGAAGAGCGCCACGGCATTGATGCGGTTGAAGACCTGCTCGACTCTTGCCATGCCTTGATGAACTACGGTGTGGACCGTTACAAACGACCCGATCCGATCTCCGCCGAAGAGGAACGCCGCCGCCAAAAAGAGCGTGAAGAGCATCTGCAAAAGCAGATTAATGATCTGTGGCGCACCATCCCTAAAAGTGCAGACAAACTTAGCGAAAAGGATAACGCCCGCTTCCCCGACGAGCCTCAGGAAAACATCCTGTACTTTATTGAGAAACACGCTCCACTGCTCGAACCCTGGCAACGCGAAGTTGTACGTATCGTGCGCAAGATTGCACAGTACTTTTACCCACAACGGCAAACGCAGGTGATGAACGAGGGGTGGGCGACCTTCTGGCACTACACCTTGATGAACGATCTTTACGACGAAGGCCTGGTGACCGAAGGCTTCATGATGGAGTTCCTCATTTCCCACACCAGCGTGGTGTTCCAACCCGGCTTTGACAGCCCTTACTACAGCGGCATCAACCCCTACGCACTGGGGTTTGCAATGTATTGCGACATCCGGCGCATTTGTGAACACCCTACCGATGAGGACCGTTACTGGTTCCCCGACCTGGCCGGCAGCGATTGGCTATCAAGCATCAAATTTGCCATGAGCAGCTTCAAGGACGAGAGTTTTATCCTGCAATACCTGTCACCCAAAGTAATCCGTGACCTGAAGTTGTTCAGCATCATGGACGACGATCAAAAGGACGACTTGCTGGTGCCCGCCATTCACGACGAAAACGGTTACCGCATCATTCGTGAAACCCTGGCCGCTCAGTACAACCTGGGCAATCGTGAACCCAACATTCAAATCTGGAGTATCGACCGTCGTGGCGACCGCTCCCTGACCCTGCGCCACCAGCAACATGACCGCAAACCTTTGGGCGACTCAACCGACGAGGTCCTGAAACATCTGCACCGCTTGTGGGGCTTCGATATCCACCTTGAAACACTGCAGGGCGAACAGGTCGTTAAAGTTCATCATGTACCGCCGAGAGGCGATTACGGTGACAATGACCGCGGCCGACTGGATATGGGCGCCATTCACCTGTAACGCACACAGACCTCCGTTAACGCCGCGCACGCGCTATCCTGTCGCGCTAACGGAGGTTTTTTTATGCAGATCTATAAAGTTGGCGGCGCCGTACGTGATCGCCTGCTGGGCAAGCCTGTCACCGACATTGATTGGGTGGTGGTTGGCGCAACGGCCGAGCAAATGCTATCCATGGGGTTTCGCCCCGTAGGCTCAGACTTCCCGGTATTTCTTCACCCCAAAACTGGCGACGAATATGCGCTGGCCCGCACCGAGCGCAAAAGTGGTCAGGGTTATGGAGGCTTTATCTTCCATGCCAGCCCAGACGTTACCCTTGAAGAAGATCTGATACGTCGCGACCTGACCATCAATGCGATGGCCGAGGACGAAGCTGGTAATGTCACTGACCCTTACAATGGCCTGCGCGATCTTGAGGAGCGTATTTTACGCCACGTTTCCCCCGCCTTCGCCGAAGATCCCCTCAGAGTCCTGCGCGTGGCCCGGTTTGCCGCACGCTACGCGAGCCTTGGCTTTAGCATCGCACCAGAGACACTGGAACTGATGCGCCAACTGTCCAGATCCGGCGAACTACAAGCCTTGACCCCGGAGCGCTGCTGGAAAGAAATTTCCCGCGCACTGATGGAAGACCAGCCTCAGGTGTTTATCGAAGTATTGCGTAGCTGTGACGCGCTCGAGGTGCTGCTACCCGAGGTGAACGCATTGTTTGGCGTGCCGCAGCCCCCTGCCCACCACCCGGAAATAGACAGCGGCGTTCATACCCTGAGCGTTCTGGAGCAATCTGCACTGCACAAACAACCGCTGACCGTTCGCTGGGCTTGCCTTCTGCACGACCTTGGCAAGGGGCTTACACCGGAGAAAGACTGGCCAAGGCACATTGCCCACGAGCACAAAGGGTTGCGCCTGATCAAAGCCGTAAATGATCGCTACAAAGTGCCGAGGGATTGTCAGGAACTGGCAGTGCTGGTGGGCGAGTACCACACCCACGGCCATCGCGCTCTTGAGCTCAAGGCGTCGACGCTACTGGAGTTATTGCAGCGCTTTGACGTATACCGTCGCCCGCAGCGATTCGAGGAATTTATCGCGGCATGCGAGATGGACGCCAGAGGGCGCCTGGGGCTGGAAAATCGACCATACCCGCAAGCTGACTACTTGCGCGGCGCAGCTCGAGCCGCACTGGCCGTGGCCGTGCAACCACTGCTGGAGCAGGGCTTCAAAGGCCCCGAACTGGGTGAGGCACTGAAGCACGAGCGGCTCAAGGCGCTACAGGCCTACAAAGCTGCGGCAAAATACTGACTCAGAACTTCTGTAGCCGCTGCCGCAGGCTGCGATGGGGTGCGAAGCAGCCCCGAAATATCGAAGGGCCTACGGCCCTTATCGCAGCCTGCGGCAGCGGCTACAGATGCGAAAGCATCTCCAGCGGCGTTAACTGCTCGCCCCGCCACTCAAATGCAGCAGGCGCGAGCACTTGATCGATCTTTGCCTCTGCCCACATCTGAGCAAGAGGCTTGCCCACACCAGGATGCACTTTGTCTGGAGCTATCAAAGACAGTGGCCACAATACGAAAGCGTTCTTGAGAATCTCTGCACGTGGCAACGTCAACCCGTCAAAATTACCGACCAGATCGCCGTAAAACAGCACGTCGATATCCAGAGGCAACCCTTTGCGATCTTGAGCATAACGTCCGTTATCAGCCTCGATCAGCTTTAAACGTCGACTTAACTCGATCAGTGGCAAATCGGTTTTCGCCGACACCACCAGATTGAAAAACGGCCCGCTTTTGATACCCACAGGCTGACTTTCAAACACCGCAGAGCAGTGTATGTCGCACAAAAAATCAGCCAGAGCCTCAAGCCCCGCCAGCAAGTGTTTTTCGCGCTCGATATTACTGCCCAGCCCGAGATAAACCTGAGTTAGCGACATCCGCGCTCAATCTCCACGCCAACCCCGGCGGCCGCTGCAACGGCACCAGGCTTGGTCAGTTTGAGGTGCAACCAGGGAATATTGAACTCACTCATCAATACTTGCGCCAGACGCTCTGCAAAGGTTTCCACCAGCTGGAACTGAGCTTGCTCGGCAAATACCTGAATGCGCGTGGAAACGCTCGCATAATCGAGAGCCAGCGTCAGATCATCGCCAGCGGCAGCCGGACGGTTGTCCCACGCAAAACTCAGGTCAAGACGCAGACACTGACGGATGCCACGTTCCCAGTCATAAGCACCAATTACGGTGTCGACTTCCAGGCCTTCGATAAACACTCTGTCCAAGCACTCTTCTCCGCAGCACGACAAGGGCGCAATGCCCCGTTAGAATCAGGGCGTCCTCGCCCGGAATAGTTAGCATGTTTTGGTTACTGGCGACCCTCGCCTACCTGCTCGGCTCTCTGTCCTTTGCCATTTTGCTCAGCCGCCTGACGGGAACTCCCGATCCGCGAATGAGTGGCTCCGGCAATGCAGGCGCAACCAACATGTTGCGTCTGGCTGGCAAAAAGCTTGCCGTCCTGACCTTGCTCGGCGACCTGTGCAAGGGGCTTTTACCCGTCCTGCTGGCCTATCAACTGGATTTCTCGCTCCAAGACCAGGCCTGGATCGGCATCTGCGCCGTCGTCGGGCACATGTACCCTGCGTACTTCCGCTTTCGCGGCGGCAAAGGTGTCGCCACGGCTGCAGGCATGCTGCTGGGGCTTTACCCGCCTGCGGCATTGCTGGCGGTCGCAGCCTGGCTGCTGACCTTTCAACTGACCCGCACCAGCTCACTGGCCGCGTTGATCGCCACACCCCTGACCCTGCCATTGCTGGCCTGGCAAGAGCCTGCCGCCCTGCTACCCATGAGCGTCCTGACGGCACTGATTGTCTGGCGCCACCGCGGCAATTTACGCGACCTGATGGCTGGGCGCGAACGGCATTTCTGAATATTGCCCGTGAAAAAACCTCACGTGCGATCCAGACACAGCGTTTACAGGGGCTTCAATTGCTCCATCGGCCAGCGCGCCTGCACACTGATCGCCAATGTTTCGTGCTGACCGGCCTGTAAGCGCTGACAACCGGCAAACGCAATCATCGCGCCGTTATCCGTGCAAAATTCCGGCCGAGCGTAATAAACATTGCCATTCATATCGCCGAGCATTTTTTCGAGCGATACACGCAACGCCTTGTTGGCACTCACCCCACCCGCAATCACCAGACGCTTCATCCCCGCGTGCTTCAACGCGCGCTTGCACTTGATCGTTAGTGTCTCAACCACTGCCTGCTGAAACGCCAGGGAGATATCGCAACGGGTTTGCTCAGTATCGTCGCCCGCCGCGACACAGCGCTGCCAGGTGTTCAAGGCGAAGGTCTTGAGGCCGCTGAAGCTGAACTGCAGCCCCGGTCGATCAGTCATGGGCCTGGGGAACACAAAACGCCCCGCAACGCCCTGAGCGGCCAATCGAGCGATCTCAGGACCGCCCGGATAGTTGAGACCCATCATCTTCGCAGTCTTGTCGAACGCCTCACCCGCAGCGTCATCCAGCGTCTCGCCCAACAACTCGTATTGGCCGATGGCATCAACGCGAACCAACTGCGTATGACCGCCCGACACCAACAAAGCGACGAACGGAAATTCCGGGGGCTGCTCTTCCAGCATCGGAGCCAACAAATGGCCTTCCATGTGATGAACACCGAGGGCCGGAATACCCCAGGCAAAGGCCAGCGCCTGAGCGCAAGAAGCCCCAACCAGAAGGGCTCCGACCAATCCCGGGCCAGCCGTGTAGGCAATCGCGTCAATCTCGGTAGGCACGCAGTCAGCCTCAGCCAGCACCTGACGAATCAAGGGCAGCATGCGTTTGACGTGATCCCTTGAAGCCAGCTCCGGAACCACACCGCCATAAGCGCGGTGAAGGTCGATCTGACTGAACAGTGCATCGGCCAAAAGCCCGCGTTCACTGTCGTATAGCGCGACGCCGGTTTCGTCGCAGGAGGTTTCTAATCCCAGTACTAGCATGGGTTTACGCCTTGTAGAGGCTAAATTCGAAGGCGCGCATAATAGTCGCCACTCCCGCCCCCGGCCAGCGGTTTTCGATCAGAGGCTTTGCATTCCGGTCGATGAGGGGTTAACATCCGCAACCCTTAAAAACCGACGTCTTCCAACGCGATTTTGCCTTGAGACGTTGACCCCGGTAATGAATGAAGGTAGCTCTGGATGCCAGCCGTCAAAGTAAAAGAGAACGAACCCTTCGACGTAGCTCTGCGTCGTTTCAAGCGCTCCTGCGAAAAAGCCGGTGTTCTGGCTGAAGTTCGCAGCCGCGAATTTTACGAGAAGCCGACTTCTGAGCGTAAACGTAAAGCAGCAGCTGCTGTTAAGCGTCACGCGAAGAAAGTTCAGCGCGAGCAGCGCCGCGCCGTTCGTCTGTACTAATACACAGACGTTCGTAGCACGCTTCTGCCAAGCCCGGCCTAAAGCCGGGCCGTAGGCAGTTGTTGAAGGTTACATGCTTTATCGTCAAGGCCGCAGATGCGACCGCGACAAGCGCTACATCACGTCAGACCTGGCCTAATAGCCAGCGGTGCACGTCTTTACTGACGAGCCTTCCAAGGCTACCGACGAGCACACCTCTCTGATTTTCCTTAAAGACGATCAGCCCAAGGCACCTCTCCAGTGCCTGCTTATGAGCTATCCGAGACCAGCCATTGGTCAGTGCCGGACTCAGAGCGTAAAAATTATCGATCCCACTCACTCTGATTAAAATGAGCAGAACGGGTTTCGGCAGATACACTTCCCCGAAATAATTGAGCAGACGCCCCACGATCGAGCAGAGCATTCGCCTGCACGCGCGATGACCAAGCCTTTTATACGGACCTATTTCTGCGCAGTGATGACGAGAACGCCATGGCCGGGTTAATCCCCCAGAGCTTTATTGACGACCTTCTGAACCGTACCGATATCGTCGATGTCGTTAGCTCTCGCGTGCAAATGAAGAAAGCCGGCAAAAATTACACTGCCTGCTGCCCCTTCCACAAAGAAAAAACCCCGTCTTTCAGCGTCAGCCCTGACAAACAGTTTTATTACTGCTTTGGCTGCGGCGCGGGTGGCAACGCCCTCGGCTTCATCATGGACCACGACAATCTGGACTTCCCCCAGGCTGTCGAAGAACTGGCCAAAGCCGCCGGCATGGAGATTCCGAGAGAAGAAAGCGGCCGCCCACATAAACCGCGGCAACCGACTGACTCTCCGCTCTACCCACTTCTGACTGCGGCGGCTGATTTTTATCGCCAGGCCTTAAAAATCCATCCAGCACGCAAAGCAGCCGTGGACTACTTGAAGGGCCGCGGCCTGACTGGCGAAATCGCCCGCGACTTCGGCCTGGGATTCGCCCCGCCAGGCTGGGACAACCTGTACAAGCACTTAAGCAGTGACACGCTGCAGCAAAAAGCGATGATCGATGCCGGCCTGCTGGTGGAGAACGCCGAGACCGGCAAACGCTACGACCGTTTTCGCGATCGCGTCATGTTTCCGATCCGCGACAGTCGTGGTCGCATCATCGCCTTCGGTGGCCGAGTGCTGGGCGATGACAAGCCCAAATACCTGAACTCCCCTGAAACCCCGGTCTTTCATAAAGGCCAGGAACTGTACGGGCTGTTCGAAGCACGCAAATTCAATCGTAGCCTCGACGAAATCATCGTGGTTGAAGGCTACATGGACGTCATTGCACTGGCCCAGCAAGGCCTGCGCAATGCCGTCGCCACACTGGGCACCGCCACCAGCGAAGAACACATGAAACGCCTGTTTCGCGTGGTGCCCAGCGTGCTGTTCTGTTTTGACGGCGACCAGGCAGGCCGCAATGCCGCCTGGCGCGCACTGGAAGCCACACTGCCGTGCTTGCAGGACGGTCGGCGCGCACGCTTTTTGTTCCTGCCCGAAGGCGAAGACCCGGACACACTGGTGCGCTCCGAAGGTACTGACGCCTTCAAGGCCCGCATCAACCAGCACGCACAGCCACTGGCCGATTACTTCTTCCAGCAATTAACCGAAGAAGCTGACCCTCGCTCGCTGGAAGGCAAAGCTCATATGGCCACGCTGGCAGCACCGCTGATCGACAAAGTCCCGGGCGCAAACCTGCGGACCTTGATGCGTCAGCGCCTGAGCGAAATTACCGGCCTCACCAGCGAGACAGTCAGTCAACTGGCGCAAAACGCACCTGCAAAACCCCAGGTCCAACCGACTTACGACCCCGGCATTGATTACGATGCAATGCCCGACTACGGCGACTTCCAGCAACCGGACATGTACATCCCTCAACAGGAATGGACTCCGAAAAAGTCTGGTGCCGGCGGCAAAAAGTGGGAAAACAAGCCCTGGGACAAAAAAGGCAAGCGTGGCGGCGAGCGCGAGCAGGCCTGGATCCCCGTAGGCGTTGAACCGCCTACACTGACAGCCCTGCGCACCCTCCTGCACCATCCGCAACTGGCCAAAAAAGTTGAGGATGCCGGGCACTTTGCTGCAGAAGACCAGACTAATAACCAGCTATTGATTGCTCTGGTAGAGGCCGTACAGAAAAATCCTAAGCTAAGCTCTATACAGCTACTGTCCCGCTGGCACGGCACTGAACAGGGCCGTTTGCTGCAAAGACTGCTGGAAAAGGAATGGCTAATTGATGCCGACAACCTTGAACAACAGTTTTTCGACACCATAACTAGCTTGTCAGCTCGCCAACGCGAGCGAAATCTAGAGCAACTTCTTCGAAAAGCACGTCAAGGCGAGCTAAGTAGCGAAGAAAAAAATCAGTTACGCGACCTTCTAAGTCGCAATAATCCCGCATCAAACCCGACCTCAACTGGCGCGTGAGGTCATAGCTAAGGTATAATCCTCGGCTTGTTTTTTGCCCGCCAAGACCTTCAGTGGATAGGGTGTTATGTCCGGAAAAGCGCAACAGCAGTCTCGTATCAAAGAGTTGATCACCCTCGGCCGTGAGCAGAAGTATCTGACTTACGCAGAGGTCAACGACCACCTGCCCGAAGATATTTCAGATCCGGAGCAAGTGGAAGACATCATCCGCATGATTAATGACATGGGGATCCCCGTACACGAGAGTGCTCCGGATGCGGACGCCCTTATGTTGGCCGATGCCGACACCGACGAAGCAGCTGCTGAAGAAGCAGCTGCCGCGTTGGCGGCAGTAGAGACCGACATTGGTCGTACTACCGACCCAGTGCGCATGTATATGCGTGAAATGGGCACGGTAGAACTGCTGACACGTGAAGGCGAAATCGAAATCGCCAAGCGTATCGAAGAAGGCATCCGTGAAGTGATGGGCGCAATTGCGCACTTCCCTGGCACGGTTGACCATATTCTCTCCGAGTACACTCGCGTCACCACCGAAGGTGGTCGCCTGTCCGACGTTCTGAGCGGTTATATCGACCCGGACGACGGCATTGCGCCTCCTGCAGCCGAAGTGCCGCCTCCTGTCGACCCCAAGGTGAAAGCCGAAGGTGATGACGAAGAGGACGATAAAGAAGAGTCCACCGAGGAAGAGGAAGAGGTCGAAAGCGGCCCCGACCCGATCATCGCGGCTCAGCGCTTTGGCGCCGTTTCCGATCAGATGGAAATCGCTCGCAAGGCACTGAAAAAGCACGGCCGCGGCAGCAAGCAGGCAATTGCCGAGCTGGTTGCACTGGCAGAGCTGTTCATGCCGATCAAACTGGTCCCGAAGCAATTCGAAGGCCTGGTTGAGCGTGTTCGCAGCGCCCTGGAGCGTCTGCGTGCACAAGAGCGCGCCATCATGCAGCTGTGTGTACGTGATGCACGCATGCCGCGTACCGATTTCCTGCGCCTGTTCCCGGGCAACGAAGTCGACGAAAGCTGGAGCGACGCGCTGGCCAAAGGCAAAAGCAAATATGCTGAAGCCATTGGTCGCCTGCAACCGGACATCATCCGTTGCCAGCAAAAGCTGTCTGCCCTGGAAGCAGAAACCGGCCTGAAGATAGCCGAGATCAAGGACATCAACCGTCGCATGTCGATCGGTGAGGCCAAGGCCCGCCGCGCGAAGAAAGAAATGGTTGAAGCCAACTTGCGTCTGGTTATCTCCATCGCCAAGAAGTACACCAACCGTGGCTTGCAGTTCCTCGATCTGATCCAGGAAGGCAACATCGGCTTGATGAAAGCGGTAGACAAGTTTGAATACCGCCGCGGCTACAAATTCTCGACTTATGCCACCTGGTGGATCCGTCAGGCGATCACTCGCTCGATCGCCGACCAGGCCCGCACCATCCGTATTCCGGTGCACATGATCGAGACGATCAACAAGCTCAACCGTATTTCCCGCCAGATGTTGCAGGAAATGGGTCGCGAACCGACCCCGGAAGAGCTGGGCGAACGCATGGAAATGCCTGAGGATAAAATCCGCAAGGTATTGAAGATCGCTAAAGAGCCGATCTCCATGGAAACCCCGATCGGTGATGACGAAGACTCCCATCTGGGTGACTTCATCGAAGACTCGACTATGCAGTCGCCAATCGATGTAGCCACTGTTGAGAGCCTTAAAGAAGCGACACGCGACGTACTCGGCGGCCTCACAGCCCGTGAAGCCAAGGTATTGCGCATGCGTTTCGGCATCGACATGAATACCGACCACACCCTTGAGGAGGTTGGTAAACAGTTCGACGTTACCCGTGAACGGATTCGTCAGATCGAAGCCAAAGCGTTGCGCAAGCTGCGCCACCCGACGAGAAGCGAGCATCTGCGCTCCTTCCTCGACGAGTGATAACAAAACCCCCGGCCCTGCCGGGGGTTTTGCTTTATAGCTAAAACCCCTCCTGCACCCTCCCCCTGCCACAGCCCGACTACACTGGATGCATCCAGGCGCACTGAAGAGACGCGCATGTCACGATTGCTGGCCACCCTGCTACTGTCGCTTGTCGTTTGGGCCACGGGCACCCACGCCCTGACGCTCACCGATGATGAACAGCAGTGGCTCAAAGACCATCCTGAGCTGATCCTTGGTATTGATACCACGTGGCCGCCATTTGAATTTCGCGATGCGCAAGGCAACTACAAAGGCCTGGCCGCCGATTACATCCGACTGATCAGCGACCGGCTGGATATAACCCTCAAACCGGTCGCCGCCCCTAGCTGGAGCGAAGTACTGGCGCAGACCAAAGAGGGCAAAATCGACTTGCTGCCCGGCATCATGTCGACACCTGAACGCCAAAAGTACCTTGCGTTTACCCGGCCCTATCTGGACTTCCCCATCGTTATCCTCGCCCACAAGGGCGGCGCGGCCCCAAAAAATATCGAAGACCTCTACGGCCTCAGGGTCGGCGTCATTGAAAACTACGCCCCCCATGAGCTTCTGCGCGCGCAGTACCCGGACTTGAATATCGTTGCACTGCCCAACGTCAGTTCGGCTCTCCAGGCGCTGGCCACTGACCAGGTCGACGCCATGGTTGGTGACTTGGCCTCCAGCGTATGGAGCCTGCGCCAGCTCAAGCTCGACGGCCTTTACGTCAGCGGGGAGACGCCATATCGCTTTCAACTGGCCATGGCCGTACCCAAAAGTCAGACCGTTCTGCTCGAACTGCTCGACAAGGTGCTGGCTGATATAAGCCCCAGTGAAACCGAAAGCATTCAGCAGTACTGGGTCGGCAACATAAGCGACTATCGCGCACTGTGGCGCACCTTGCTGCTGTATGTCCTCCCCGGCGCGCTGCTATTGATCATCGTGCTGCTCGTGGTCGTACGCATCAATCGACGCCTGAGCTCCGAAATTTCCCGGCGAACATCCCTTGAGCAGGAACTGCGTAGCAGCGAGCATCACTACAGGGGGATGATTGAAAGCCTTTCGGCTATCGCATGGGAAGCGCGCCTGGACGGCGACACCTATACCTATGTCTCTCCCCAGGCAGAAGCGTTGCTGGGTTATCCGATTGCCGAATGGCTAAGCCTGGGTTTCTGGGACCGAATCCTGCACCCCGACGACCTGGCCCGAGCCCGGGCCTACCGTGAAAAAGAGGTCAGTGCCAACTGCGACCACAGCCTGGACTATCGCGTGATTACCGCAGACGGCAACACACTTTGGCTGCGCGACATTGCCAGCATCACAACCCACAACCAGCAGATCGTCCTGCGCGGCCTGATGATCAATATCAGCGAAACGAAGCAGACCGAAGAAGCCTTGCAGTTATCCGAAGAAAAGTTCGTCAAAGTTTTCCACGCCTCACCCAATGGCCTATTGGTGAGCCGAAAAAGTGACGGCCTGCTGATAGAGATAAACGAAGGCTTCAGCCGTCTCAGTGGTTATGACAATGCCAGCGCCTTGCACCACTCAACGTTTGACTTGCATCTATGGGTAGATTTTCAGCAACGGCGCGAAGTACTACGACTACTGGAACAGGACGGCTTTGTACGGGACTTCAGCTGCAACTTCCGTCATAAAGACGGACACATTCGTCTCTGTGAAATCTCCTGCTACCCGCTGATCATCGGAGCTGAAGACTGCATTCTGACCCTCATTCACGACATTACCGAACGCCACCAAATGCAGGAAAAACTCTTGCAGACGGCCACCGTCTTTGAAAGTACGGCCGAAGGCATCATCTTTACCGACCCCCAGCAAAAAATCACCGCAGTAAATCGGGCCTTCACCGAAATCACCGGCTATAGCGAAAGCGAAGTGCTGGGCCAAACACCACGAATCCTGGCTTCAGGCCAACACGACAAGGTCTTTTTTGCTGCCATGTGGCACCAATTGTCGAACGCAGACAACTGGCAGGGCGAGATCAGCAACAAACGCAAAAATGGCGAAATCTACCCTAACTGGTTGACCATTAGCGCCGTGCGCAACAGCGACAACCTGATCACCCACTTTGTGGCGGTGTTTTCTGACATTTCCAGCCTCAAGCATGCCCAGGCCCGCCTTGACCACCAGGCCCATCACGACCCGCTGACCAACCTTCCCAATCGTTTACTGTTTGAAAACCGGTTGTGCGAGGTGCTCGCCGACCAGAGACGCAACGGCCAACGTAGTGCCGTGCTATTTCTGGACCTTGATCGATTCAAAAATATCAACGACAGCCTCGGACATCCCGTGGGCGATCTTTTGTTGAAAGGCATCGCAACCCGCCTCAAAGAACAGCTACGTGACGTAGACACTGTTGCCCGCCTGGGCGGCGATGAGTTCATCATTTTGCTACCCGGGCTCAAACAAACAAATGATGCGCAAATGATTGCCCACAAGCTGCTTGCGTGTTTCAACGCTCCCTTCCTCGCAGGCGAGCACGAGCTTTTCATCAGTGCCAGCATCGGCACCAGCGTATTCCCGGATGATGGCGACGACGTCGCCACACTCGTCAAAAACGCCGATCTCGCGATGTATCACTCCAAACTCAAAGGGCGCAACCGCGTCGAACGCTACAGCCACGACCTTGGCTCACAAGCCAGTGCCAGAGTCGTCCTGAGCCATGAACTGCGTCGTGCTCTGGAGCGAGGCCAGGTATCACTGTTGTACCTGCCCAAAATCAGCCTGGATGACTTCAGCTTGGTCGGTGCCGAAGCATTGCTCCACTGGGTCCATCCCATTCTCGGAGAGATACCCCATGAGCGCCTGATTCATCTGGCCGAAGAAAACGGCATGATCATACAAATCGGGGACTGGATGCTTGAGCGCGCCTGCCAGCAACTGCATTCATGGCACCAGGTATACACCCCATTTGGAGCAATCTCAGTCAACCTCGCGAGTGCACAACTGCACCAACCCGGGTTACTGGAACACATCCAGCATCTGCTCAACACCTGCATGCTCAAACCCGGTTTCTTGCAACTTAAAATCACCGAAAGCTTCATAACGTGCCAAGCCGAAGAGGCCTGTGAGGCCCTGCATCGACTCAAGCAACTGGGAGTAAAACTGTCCATTGACGATTTCGGCACTGGCAACTCATCCCTTAGCTACCTCAAGCGCTTGCCGTTGGACACCCTGAAAATCGACTCGTCATTTATCAAGGGCCTGCCCGATGACGTACACGACGCCGCTATCGTTCACGCGATCATTACACTGGGGCACAGCTTGCAATTGACCATCATCGCGGACGGCGTAGAAACCGGGGCACAGCGTGCCTTTCTGGCCCAAGCCGGTTGCGAACACATCCAGGGCGCAATCGTCAGCGCCCCTCTATCGGCTGAAAAATTCGCGGCAACCTTCCTTCGCATATCAATTTCAGATTTTTCGGATAGCACTACTGAGAAACCGTCGTTATAATCCGCGGCCTACTGAGGGCCTATAGCTCAGTTGGTTAGAGCAGGGGACTCATAATCCCTTGGTCGTAGGTTCGAGTCCTACTGGGCCCACCATACTCAAAGCCGCGCACTGCGCGGCTTTCGTGTTTCTGGCGTTTGGGATTTCCGGGCTTCACGCGGCTTCAAGATCGAACCTCCGTCCACACGCGTGATGGGTGGCATTAGAACGTCGGCGTGTACTTAACGCTGAACATGACGTTACGCGGATCACCGTAGTTGTTGTTGCCGTTGAGCTGGTTATAGCCTGCAGTGAAGTAAGTCTTGTCGAACAGGTTGTTGGCGTTCATCGCCAGTTCGATCTCCGGCGTCATCTGGTAGCCAACTCGGGCATTCCATACCGCGTAGCCCGGTACGTTGACGGAGTGGTCGTAACCAACCGTGCGGGTTTGGGCGGTGAAGCCCAGGCCGGTGCTCACACGATTCCAGTCACCGCCGAACTGGTAGTTGCTCCACACCCGCAGCATGTGTTTGGGCGTCCACCAACTGAAGATTTTGCCTTCGTTTTCCGGGTCTTTGAGGTACTGGGTGGTGTTGTAGGTGTAACCGGCAAACAGTTGCAGACTGTCGGTCACTTCACCGCTGATTTCAGCCTCAATCCCCTGGCTGCGCACTTTCCCTGAGGCGACCGAGCAGTACCAACCGTCGCAGATCTGTGGCGACGCCAGGTCGAGGACAGCACGGTTTTCCTGGTCATAACGGAACACCGCCAGGGAGGTGTTGACCCGGCCGTCCATCAACTCACCCTTGATCCCGACTTCGTAGTTGCTGCCGATCACCGGCTTGAGCACAGGCCCCGTTACGGTGCGGGCAGTCTGTGGTTCGAAAACGTCGGTGTAGCTGGCGTATACGGCCCACTCGCGGCTCAGGTCATAGACGATGCCGGCATAAGGGGTGACTTGCCCGGTTTCGTTGGTGGTGCTGTCCGGGTTGGCGGTAATGCCGGACGTTTTCTGGGTCCAATACGTGTAGCTGTAGTCGTACCAACTGACCCGGGAACCCAGCACCAAGGTCAGCGAGTCGACCGGCTTGACTCGCCAACTGCCGTAGAGGCCTTTTTGGCGAATGTCATAGTTGCTCAGGGTGCCCTGCCCTTGGGGAGCATTGATCAGGCTTTCGTAGCTGATGTCAGGCCGATCATGGTCGATACCGAAAAGAGTGTCGGTGCTGTTATTGAAGGTACGCGCGTATTTGTCGTCCGAGGTCAACTTCGAATAGTTGCCGCCCACCATGATTTCCTGCTGCATGGACAAGGCTTCAAATTTGCCGGTGAGGTTCATGTCCAGGCCGACTTTGGTGGAGTCGAAGTTCGAGTAAAAGTCGGCGTACTGCACGCCGGTGCCATCAGCCGCCAAGCCCTGCTGGATGGATTGCACCCGCTGGTTCTTGGCTTTATTGCCCTCGGCCTGACGCACGGCGCCGACCTTGAAGGCCCAGTCGTCGTTGAATCTGTGTTCCAGATCCGCATACAGGGTGGTGACATCGATCTGGGAGTGGTTCCACTTCGCGCCGGTGTAGGTGCTGCGCGACAGGTCGATGGCCTTGCCGTCGGCATAGCGCGGAAAACCACGGACCATTGGACGCGACTCGCCGCTGGACTGGCTGACCGCCAAGCCCAGGGTGGTGTCGTCGCGCAAATCGAAGTCCAGCGCACCGTATAGCGAGGTGGTTTTGCTCCATTCGGAATCGACAAACGAGTGGCTGTCGTCCTGGTCGGCCACGAAGCGGCCACGGACCGTGCCTGTCTGGTTCAGCGGTCCGCCGGCGTCCAGTTGCAAGCCGTAATGATCCCAGGAGCCCGCCTTGCCGGTGAGGGTCACCGTGGGGGCGATCTGCCCGCGTTTGCGCACCAGATTGACCGCGCCACCCGGGCTGCCGGTGCCTTGCAGCAGACCGGATGCGCCACGCAGCACTTCCATGCGATCGAAGAAGATCAGGTCCTGGGTTGCCCAGTTGCCCAGTGCATAGGTGTTGCGCGGGATCGGCACACCGTCGTATTGCCAGTCGTCGATCTGGAACCCGCGCGAACTGAGGATCATCCCTTTGCCCACGCCCTGTGCACCGACCAGTCCGGTGGTCTTGTTGGCCGCGTCCTTGAGGTCTGTCAGACCTTGATCGTCCAGCTGCTTGCGGGTCACCACAGTGATCGACTGCGGTATTTCCTTGAGGGTGTGGGTGCCCTTGCCGATGGTCACGGCCCGTGAGGTGTAGGAGCCCGACCCTTCAGTGGTGGCATCCGTGCTGAGTTCAACGATGTTGGTAGCCCCCAGTTGCAGCGCGGCATTGCTGTCAATGGCCGGCTCGACGCTGAAGTTGCCTTGATCGGTCACGCGCAATTGCAAGCCGCTGCCCATCAGTGCCTGTTGCATCGCCTGCTCGGCGGGCATCTTGCCGACCACTGCTGGCGCCTGTTTGCCCTTAACCAGCGACGGCTCCAGCGAAACGATGTGTCCGCTCTGGCTGGCAATGGCATTCAGGATGCTGGCGAGCGGGCCGGAGGGCAGATTGAAGGTCCGATCCTGAGCTTGAGCCAGCGTAGAACTTGCCAGCGTTGCCAGGGCGACGGCGACGCAAAGGGGGTGAGGCCACGGGTTGAACACAGCGTTCTCCTGAAAATGTGGAAGTGTCAGGAGATAGGTGGGACGAGAAATGAAAACCAGACACACATGAGAGCGATTTTCAAAAATAACGCTCCGGCTCCACTATTTCGCACTAATTAACGTCAACCAAGGGCTGTAGCGATCAACCCGAATCGGCAGCGTTTCCGCCAGTGCCGCGAACACCCGGTCAGGATTGTTCAACGGAAACACCCCTTGAACACGCACGTTGCGGACTTCGGGAGCCACCCGCACAAAACCGCGACTGTAAGGGCGTAGCGCGTTGACCACCTGCTCCAGTGGGTCGTCCAGCACATTGAGGCTCCCGACTAACCAATCGGCCCGATGATGTTGATCACCGGCAATCGGGGCAATGTGGCTGGCTTGCATGATGGCTGACTGGCCTTCCTGTAGAACTTGGCTCGTGCCGTCGAACAACCGCACGTTGACCGAGTGCTGCAACACCACTACGCGAGTGGCGCCGTGCTCCTGGGCCACGAGGAAGCGAGTGCCCAGTGCGCGAATTTCACCTTCTGCGGTGCGCACACTCAACGGACGAAGAGGATCGGCAGCGACCTGGATCACCAGTTCACCGTGGCGCAAGATCACCAGACGTTGTTGGTTATCGAAGCGCAGGTCCACCGAGCTCTCGGCATTCAGGCTCAGGCGGCTGCCGTCCGCCAGCGTGAAGTCCTGACGCTGACCGCGCCCGGTGTGCAGGTCAGCCAGCAGTGAGTCTCCCCATGGGCTGCGCGCACCGACCCAGGTAGCGCCGCCAAGCAAGCCAAGCCCCGCGATAACCCTCAGCGCATCACGGCGCGAAGCCTTGGGTTGCAGCAACAGTTGGCGCGCTTCGCCCGCCTGTCCGGGCACCCGCCGATCAAGCGCGCGAACGGTACTGAAAGAAGCACCCAGTCGTTCCTGCAACGTAGTCCAGGCCTGGGCATGGGCGGGGTCGAGGGCCAGCCAGGCATTGAAGCGTTCTTGCAGCGCAACATTCGGCTCGCCGGCACGCAGGCGCACCATCCAGTCGATCGCCTGCTCGCTGACGGGATCAAGACGCTGCTTGCTCATAACGCGCCTTCGCTCAAATAGCACTGGCGCAAAGCCTGTTTCATGTAACGGCTGACGGTGCGCTCCGACAGCTCAAGCTTGCGGGCAATCTCAACGTAGCTCAGACCATCCAGCTGGCTGTAGAGGAACGCCGCCTTGACCGGCATCGGCAGGCCGTCAATCGCCCGATCGATGGCCACCAGGGCTTCGATCAACAGCGCTTGTTCTTCCGGGGACGGCGCCAGCGCTTCGGGCAACAGAGACAGGCGTTCGAGGTAGGCCAACTCCAGCTTGCGCCGACGATGCCGATCAAAAATCAGGCGCCGGGCAATGGTCGAGAGGTATGCGCGAGGTTGCTCGATACCGTCCGGATCAACCCGGGCCGTCAGCAACTGGCAAAACGTATCGGCGGCTGTGTCCTCCGCGTCCGCGTGATTACGCAAATACCGCTGGATATGCTGCAACAGCCAACGATGATGATCGCTGAAAAAAAAGCCCAACTTGCTCGTCGAAGGAGGTTGCACCGGTCGGTCTTCCAGATGTAAGTGCGAATTGTTCTCAATAGCACCCACAGGACGATCGCCACTTCAATACCTGGTTACAACTCCCCGCGTTGCAGGGCGAGCCTGTAAGGCTGAGAAGGATTGACGCTCATACAGAAACAACTGAGAAGCGTTAGTAGTATCATTGCCATCTGATTATCCCGGTGTTTCAACCCGCCATGACCACCCTTCCCTCGAACACGGCGCCTTGCGTACTCATCGTCGACGACAGCCGCAAAATTCGCGAACCGCTGGCTGCGTACCTGCGCCGGCACACGTTCGATGTGCGCACAGCTGCGGACGCTGCGGGCATGTGGCAATTGCTCAAGCAACACGCTTTTGACGTGATCATTCTCGATGTGTCGTTACCCGATGGCGATGGCTTTGACTTGTGCAGCCGGCTGCATCGGCGCGCCGATACTCCGGTGATTCTGCTGACCGCACGGGACACCTCTGCCGAGCGGGTGCGTGGGCTCGACCTTGGGGCAGACGATTATGTGACCAAGCCCTTTGAGCCCAGGGAGCTGGTAGCACGAATCAACAGCGTGTTACGTCGCCACCGCCCCGCGGCCGCAAAGCAGGCTAGCTCGACGAACACCGTGAAAATGAGCCCTTGTTATCTGTTCGCAGGCTGGCTGTACAACGCCAGTCACGCCACGCTGACTCGCGATCAAGAGACGCTGATTGTGCTCAGCACGGTCGAAAGCAAGCTGCTGCAGGTGTTTCTCGACCATCCTAATACGCTGCTACCTCGAGAGCGCCTGATCGACCTCACCACCGCGACCGACAGCGATCTCAGTGATCGCGCCATCGACCGTCAGGTCAGTCGCCTGCGCCGCAAGCTGGCGCACAGCACCGGGGAGCCAGAGTTGCTGCGTACGGTCTGGGGCGGCGGCTATCTGTTTGCGGCCGATGTCACGTTGCAAGCGCCATGAGCCGTCTGCGCGCCCTGTGGCCCCGCAAGATGCTGCATCAACTCAGCGTACTGTTGTTGCTCGCGTTACTCGCCTCCAATGCCATCGCCATGCTGTTTGTGCAACACACCGGCGCGTTGATTCATCCCCTGTCGCGAACCATGAGCTTGGAGCGTTTGGTGACTGCGCACCATGTCGCCATGGAAGCTCAAGACGAAGTCTTCGACCGGTTGCTGGGGGCAATCACCCGCGCGGACGCGCAGTTCTGGATCGATCAGCAGGCCGAGGTCGAACCCTTCGCCATGCGCGCCGAAGAACAACGAATGGCCAACGCCCTGCGCGAGCAACTGCAATTGGCTCAGGATGTGCGCGTTGACATGCAACTGGAACGGATCACCGGCGGCCATGCCCGGGGACACGTGTTCAGCCCCGACGGTTGGGCGCCCCTGCGGCTACGCAGCAGCATCGAGTTGCCCGACGGGCGCTACCTCAACGCCTTGCAGCATCCGGCAGGCGCCTACGAATGGGGAAGCATGCTGGCGTACAGTCTGCCGGTGACGACAGTGCCAGTGCTGTTGATCGTGATGTTCTGTATCAGCCGCGTGGTGCGCCCGGTCAAAACCCTGGCCCAGGCGACCGAACGCGTCAGCCGCGGGGAATGGATTGCGCCACTGCCCCTGACCGGCCCGCAAGAGGCACGCGACCTGACGGCAGCCTTTAACACCATGCAAGCCAATATCGCCCGCCATGTGGAAGGCCGTACTCGAATGCTCGCGGCGCTCAGCCACGACCTGAACACGCCCATCACTGAACTGCGACTGCTGTTGGAGCTGCTGGAACAAAGCCCTGCCCGAGAGGACATGCTCGAAAGCCTGGATGAGTTGAGTGCGATGGTGGGCGCAACCCTCAACTTCGTTCGTGACGATGCCGTGCAGGAGCCCACGCTGACAATCGTGCTGAATGACATGCTGGAGGATCTGGCCAAGCGCTACCGGCTCATGAAGCAGCTAGTAACCTGGTCAGGCGCGGCGCCGATCATGCTCACCTGCCGTCCCCTGGCGTTGAAGCGGGCCTTGACCAACCTGATCGACAACGCACTGCGTCATGCCGGGGATGCCACGTTGACCCTGCACCAGGAAGACCACGGCACCCTGCGCCTGGAAATTCTCGATCACGGCCAAGGCCTGCCGCAGGAATGGCTTAGCAAAGTATTCGAGCCCTTCGTACAGTTTGGCGCCGCCGACGGTTCGCACAATGGCGGTATCGGCCTGGGCCTGGCCATCGCCCGCGCTTGTGTGCAGGCCCATGGCGGCGAATTGCTGCTGGAGAATCGGCCGCCCGCCGGGCTGTGCGCCGTGGTCAGGCTGCCGATGGCCCTGGTCAGAAGTTCAGCGTAGCCCCCATCCACAAGGTGCGACCGTAGTTCACCGTGCCGTAGGTTTCGTCGTCCAGACGCTTGTCCGTGAGGTTGTTCAGGGAGCTGTTCAACGTGATCGAGTCGGTGAGCTCGTAAGAGCCGCCGATATCGGCCGTGGTGTAACCCGGCGCGGGTTCGTCAGTCAGGGTATTGCCGGTTTCTTCTCCGTAATAACTGACCGACGCCCAGGCCTGGGCGCGATCAGTCACCACCCATTCACCGCGCACATTGGCTTTTTGTTTAGGGGTCAACGCCAGTGGCGCGCCAGCGTTGGCTCCGCTTTTCTGCTCAGAGTCGGTGTAGGTGTAGTTGGCCTTGAGCACAACGCTGTCGTTGACGTCCCATTGCCCGGTCAACTCAACGCCCTGGATCACGGCCTTATCGACGTTGACGCGATCCATGATGATGTAGCCATTCCATCGCTCATCGGTGGTGACGGTTGAAAGTTTGTCCTTGAAGTCGTTGTAGAACACCGTCGCACCTGCCGACAAATTGTCTCGATTGGACCACAGCGCAGACATTTCGTAGTTGGTGCTCGACTCAGGCTTGAGGTCCGGGTTGCCGAACATCACGAAACGGTTGCGGCGCAGGTAGGCGTAGTCTTTGACCACTGCCCGCAGCTCCGGCGCCTTGAAACCACGGGCAATACCGCCCTTGAGGGTCCAGTTATCGGTTGCGCGCCATACCCCGTAGATTCGCGGATTGGCGTGGGTGCCGTACTCTTCGTGATGGTCCAGGCGCAGTCCGGTGGTCAGTGCAAAGGTATCGGTCATCGCCCATTCGTTTTCGGCAAACACGGCCTTCTGTACCACTGAGAACTCGTAGTCGACGCGATCACCCAGGCCCTGGTTCCAGTCGGTCAGCTGGCTTTCATTCCACTGCACGCCGACGGAGCTGACGTTGTGCGCGGTGGGCACCACCAGCTTGGCGTCGAACACCGTGCTCTTGATCTCGGGCTTGCGGCCGTAGATATCCGTTTGCGCAGGTGTTGCCTTGCCTTCACGGCTGGACGTTTCCTGGAACAGCGCCATGTCCGACGTCGCCCAGCCCCAGCGGCCCTGGTGCGACAGCGACCAGTGATCGCGATTGTTTTCTTGCTCGCGGGTGGCCCAATTGGCGCTCACGCCGTCGCCGTTCTTGAGGCGCGTGGCTCCAGCCTCCAGCAGGATGTCGTGGTCGACCGTCGGAGTGAATGCCAGCCGCGCGGTCAGGTCACGATGGTCGGCATTGCTGAAACCGTTGGTTTGCTCAATGTCGTCATCTGCCTGGCGATCCAGATAGCGGCCCCAGACCTGTAAACCCAGAAAGTCTTCTTTCAGCGGACCGCTGAGGTAGAACTGAGTCTGGCGGGCATTCCCCTGGTCGCTGTGCTGACGCGCCGAGTAGTCGTAGCCCACAGAGCCGCCCCACTGCGGTGACACTTTGCGGGTGATCACGTTAATCACCCCGCCAATGGCATCCGAGCCATACAGCGATGACATCGGCCCTCGAACCACTTCGATGCGCTCGATGGCCGCAGCCGGCGGCACAAAACTTTGCTCATAACCGCTGTTGCCGTTGACCCGCGACTCTCGGGCGCTCTGGCGTTTGCCATCGACCAGGATCAGGGTGTAATCGGCCGGCATGCCTCGAATGGAGATGTCCGTTTCATTGGCCCCGCCGTTGACCACGACACCTTCCACATCACGCACGGCGTCGCCGAGGTCGCGATAAGACTTGCGGCGAAGCGTCTCCCCATCAATCACCGTGATCGAGGCGGGCGCATCCTCGATACTTTGCTCGTAACCGGAAGCCGTAACGACCATTTCATCAAGGGTCAGTGCTTGCGGATCTGCCGCCTGGGCAGCAGTCCCCAGCGTGCTGGACGCGCCAGCAGCCAAGGCCAAACGAACCCACAGGGGCAATGGGTGAAAGCGAAGAGACGAATGCATGAAGCGTCCTTATGATTCAACTTAAAAGAGAATCGTAATCATCTACACCCCTGCAGATTGGACAAAGTGTGACAACCATCACCGCGCTCCGTCTAAAATTCGCGGGCCAGCAAAGTGGTCCCGCAGCCCTGTACCATGACCGCCCATCAGTCCCCTGCCACTGGAGCTTCACGTGCCTGATACCCGCCCTCCCGCGCTGGATGAAATCGACCGCCAATTGATTGCGGCCTTGCAACTCAATGCCCGTGAAAGCGTTGCGATGCTGGCTCGCCAGTTGGGAATTGCGCGTACCACCGTGACCTCACGGCTGGCACGACTGGAGAAAACCTCGGTGATTACCGGTTATGGGGTTCGACTGGGGCAGCGGTTGATTGATGGCGGTTTGCAGGCATACGTCGGGATTACCGTGCAGCCACGCTCCGGCAAAGAGGTGGTGCGTCGCTTGAGCGCAATGGCCCAGGTGCAGCAACTGTGCGCGGTCAGTGGCGAGTTCGATTACGTGGCCTGGCTGCGCAGCGACTCCCCCGAGCAACTGGATCAACTGCTTGATCAGATCGGCAGCGTCGAGGGCGTCGAGAAGACCACCACCTCAATCATCCTCAGCAGCAAAGTTGATCGAGGATAAGTCATTTAGACCACCAACTTCGTCATATTGACTAAACAAAAGCCATAACGACGACAGTTTGCGTCTTATTACCGTGTTCCACGCTCCCTATCATGGTGCCTGTCTTTTCCTATACTCAACGTTAAGCGTGAGTCGCCAGCCAGGTCAGCCATGAACAAGAATAATCGCCACCCTAACGACGGCAAAAAACCCATCACCATCTTCGGCCCGGATTTTCCGTTTGCCTTCGATGACTGGATCGAACACCCGGCGGGCCTGGGCACCATCCCGGCACACAAGCTTGGAACTGAGGTGGCGATTGTCGGCGCAGGTATGGCCGGTATGGTGGCGGCTTATGAGCTGATGAAACTGGGCTTCAAACCCGTGGTGTATGAAGCCTCGAAGATGGGCGGACGCCTGCGCTCGCAAGCCTTTGAAGGCAGCGAAGGGGTGATCGCCGAACTGGGCGGCATGCGCTTCCCGGTCTCCTCGACCGCTTTTTACCACTACGTCGACAAGCTGGGGCTGGAGACCAAACCCTTCCCCAACCCGCTGACACCCGCGTCGGGCAGTACCGTCATCGACCTCGAAGGCCAGACCTTCTACGCACAAAAACTGGCGGACCTGCCTGCACTGTTTCAAGAAGTAGCTGACGCCTGGGCAGACGCGCTGGAAGAAGGCTCGCGCTTTGGCGATATTCAGCAAGCCATCCGTGACCGTGACGTACCTCGCCTTAAAGAACTGTGGGACACGTTGGTTCCGTTATGGGACGACCGCACCTTCTATGACTTTGTAGCCACCTCCAAGGCCTTCGCCAAGTTGTCGTTCCAGCACCGCGAAGTGTTTGGCCAGGTGGGGTTCGGCACCGGTGGCTGGGACTCGGACTTCCCCAACTCGATGCTCGAGATTTTTCGCGTGGTGATGACCAACTGCGACGACCACCAACATCTGGTGGTTGGCGGTGTTGAGCAAGTACCCCTGGGGATCTGGCGCCACGCACCCGAGCGCTGCGCCCATTGGCCTGCTGGCACCAGTCTGAGTTCGCTACACCATGGCGCACCACGTACCGGGGTCAAGGCCATCTCTCGTTCAGAGGACGGGATGTTTTCCGTCACTGACATACTCGGGGTCACCCGCCCCTATGAAGCCGTACTGGTGACCTGTCAGAGCTGGCTGCTGACCACCCAGATCGAATGCGAAGAGTCGCTGTTCTCACAAAAAGTGTGGATGGCGCTGGACCGTACGCGCTACATGCAATCCTCCAAAACCTTCGTCATGGTCGACCGCCCGTTCTGGAAAGACAAAGACCCCGAAACCGGCCGCGACCTGATGAGCATGACCCTCACCGACCGGCTGACCCGTGGCACTTACCTGTTCGACAACGGCGACGACAAGCCGGGGGTGATTTGCCTGTCGTATTCATGGATGAGCGATGCGCTGAAAATGCTTCCGCACCCGGTGGAAAAGCGCGTGAAGCTGGCCCTCGATTCGTTGAAAAAGATTTACCCCAAAGTGGACATCGCCAGCCGCATCATCGGCGATCCGATCACGGTGTCGTGGGAAGCCGACCCGCACTTTCTGGGTGCCTTCAAGGGCGCACTGCCGGGGCATTATCGCTACAACCAGCGGATGTACGCGCACTTCATGCAGCAGGACATGCCCAGCGAGCAACGGGGAATCTTTATTGCCGGCGACGACGTGTCGTGGACCCCGGCCTGGGTGGAAGGTGCGGTACAGACTTCATTGAACGCGGTGTGGGGCATCATGACCCACTTTGGCGGCAGCACCCACGCGGCCAACCCCGGGCCGGGCGATGTGTTCCACGAAATCGGCCCGATTGCATTGCCGGATTGATTAACACCACTTGCGCCAGCGGCAAAGGAACTTCACGGTGGGAGCGAGCCTGCTCGCGAACGGCCTTCGCGAGCAGGCTCGCTCCCACAAGGGGTACCCCAATCGGCAACAGAGTCTCTACAGAGTTAATGACCAGGAGAACCCCATGCGCGTCGCCCTTTACCAATGCACGCCTCTGCCCCTGGATGTTGCGGGCAATTTGCAGCGCTTAAATGACATTGCGCATCAAGCCAAAGACATCGACCTGCTGGTCCTGCCCGAAATGTTCCTCACGGGCTACAACATCGGTGCCCAGGCCGTGGCCAGACTGGCGCAAACCCACGACGGCGACGCCGCCCAGCAGATTGGCGAACTGGCAAAAGCCACTGACACGGCCATTGCCTACGGCTACCCGGAGCGCGGAGCAGACGGGCAAATCTACAACAGCGTGCAGTTGATCGACGCCCACGGCAAAAGCCTGTGCAACTACCGTAAAACCCACCTGTTCGGCGAACTCGATCACTCGATGTTCAGCAAAGGCCCGGACTCATTCCCGGTCATTGAACTCAATGGCTGGAAGCTTGGCCTGCTGATTTGCTACGACCTGGAGTTCCCCGAGAACACCCGCCGCCTGGCGCTGGCCGGTGCCGAGTTGATTGTGGTGCCCACCGCCAATATGGCGCCCTACGACTTCATCGCCGATGTCACGGTGCGCTGCCGTGCCTTCGAGAATCAGTGCTATGTGGCCTACGCCAACTATTGCGGGCATGAAGGCGACATCCTCTACTGCGGCCAAAGCAGTGTCGCCGCACCCAACGGCAAGCAAATTGCGCTGGCCGAGCATGAGCCAACCCTACTTGTCGCGACCTTGCATCGCCAGCAACTGGCTGATGCCAAAACCGGCAATGTCTACCTGGCGGACCGTCGCCCGGAACTTTATCGCGAGCTGAGCAAGGGCTAAATCCGCTAGCATGAGCACATCTCTGTTCCGGAAGTGCCCATGCCTGCGCTGAATCACCCTCACACCCAACGTCTGACACTTGAAACCGGTCTGACCCTCTGCGTGCGCCATGAGCCGCGTCTCAAGCGCTGCGCGGCCGTTTTACGGGTTGCCGCAGGCAGCCACGATGTGCCCGCAGCCTGGCCCGGCCTCGCGCATTTCCTGGAACACTTGCTGTTTCTGGGCACCGAGCGCTTCCCGGCGACAGACAACCTGATGGCTTACGTGCAGCGCCACGGCGGCCAGGTCAATGCCAGAACCTGCGAGCGGCACACTGACTTCTTTTTCGAGCTGCCACCGGGCGCCTTTGACGGCGGGCTTGAGCGCTTGTGCGACATGCTCGCCCATCCGCGCATGGCTCTGGATGACCAGCTTCGCGAACGCGAAGTACTGCACGCAGAGTTCATTGCCTGGGCCCGCGAGATTTCGGCGCAGCGCGAGATGAAGCTGTTTCAGCCATTGAACCCGTCTCACCCGCTGCGGGCATTCCATGCGGGCAACCGCTACAGCCTGCCCGTGCCACGCGCGAGTTTCCAGCAAGCCCTAAAAGACTTTTACCAAACGTTCTATCAGACCGGGCAAATGACCTTGAGCCTGAGCGGTCCGCTATCAACCCATGAATTGATCGCCCTGGCGCAACGGTGCAGCGCCGATTTGCGCCCCGGCAACAGCCTGCAGCAGGTCTGCCCGCCAGCACTGATGGCCAGCGTTGAGCCCCGCTATCAACACATCGACGGCCAGCATCTGAGCCTGATGTTCGCCTTCGAACAGTTGCTGCCGGAGTCCGACCCGGCCCTGGATTTTCTGTGCCACTGGATCAACGCAGACAAGCCCGGAGGCCTCCTCGCACAATTACGCGAACAGGGATTGATCGACACCCTGAAAGCCACGCCGCTCTATCACTTCAATGGCCAGGCACTGCTGCAGATTGAGTTCAAAGCCGACACCGATATTGCCCTGCAGGCCATGCAGATTCGCGACACGTTCCATGACTGGCTGGCGTTTTTCAGCGCACAGCAGGATTGGCCAACGCTGCGTGAGGAGTACCTCCTGCTGCTGCAGCGTCAGCAAGCGGTGAGTGGCGCATTGGAACTGGCCCGCCATGATTGTGAGCAACGTGTACCCGGCCTGTCGGATCAGGGTGTAACAACGCTCAAGGCAATTCTCGAACAGATGCAACCCGCATCCCTGCCGTCATCGCCACAAGTTTGGCAACTGCCTGCACCTAATCCGTATCTGCAAGCGGCGAAAGAGCCGGTCAGCACCGGCCTGATTCGCGGGCAAACCAGTGCTCACCGTGGCTTGCGAACCTTTGCCCAGGACCGCTTGCGCACTCGCCGCGACGTGTCCGCCATGAGTTTCAGCACCGCAGTGCCCAGCCATAGCGGCGAGGCGGTGGTTTACCTGCGCTGGCGCCTGCCCGCCAAGCCTGCTGACGCCTTGCTGGCGACACTGGACAACAACTTGCGCTCGTTGAAGCTCGATGCCCAACAAGCCGGCGTTGAGGTTTCGTTGACTGCGTCAGGTAATGACTGGTTGCTGAAGATGTACGGTTTCCACGAGCCGATGCCCGCCATTCTTGAACACGCACTGCGTGTGCTCAGCGCACCTTCGGCCGTGCCGTCGGGCAACCTGTCCCAAGACGCCGCCTTGATGCCGATTCGCCAACTGATTAAACGCCTGCCCGAGTTGTGCCAACCGGCGAGCGAGTCGGCGCTCAACGATCTGCAGCACTGCTGGGCCGAGGCGCGCTGGGACGGTTTGGCAACAGGCCTGCCCGCTGCCACGCAGGCCTTGATCACACCTGTGCTGAACAAGGTTCCCGGCACCCCGGATGCACATCTGGCACACGGGCCCGTGCAGCCGGTTCAACGCCATTGGCACACCGAAACCTGCGACTCCAGCGAACACGCGCTGATCCTGTTTTGCCCGGCCCCCGAGGCCACTCTGGCTGACGAAGCCGCCTGGCGCATGCTCGCCCACGTGATGCAAACCCCGTTTTATCAACGCCTGCGGGTTGAGTTGCAGTTGGGTTATGCCGTATTCAGCGGTCTGCGCCAAATCAACGGTAAAACAGGTCTGCTGTTCGGGGTGCAATCGCCTCACGCCTCAACGACTCAAATCCTTGAGCACATCGAGAACTTCCTCGCGCATTTGCCGGATCTAATCTTGGCGCTGGATGAAACATCTTTCACCCAGACCCGTGCTGCCTTGGCACAACAATTCTCGGCCGAGGCCCTGGGCGTGTTCCAGGCCAGTGAATTGTTATGGCAAGCCAAACTGGCGGGCCACCCGTCGGATTACCTGACAGCCCTCTACACTGCACTTATGGCGCTGGATCAAGGCACTACACTGAAAGCGGCCGAGCACATTAACTCGCCGGCAAGCGGTTGGGTATGCGTGGCCACAACCCCTGCGACTAAAACGTTTTATCAAGGGAGAAGCTGATCATTACCAACCACGTAACGGGCTTTCTTCGACATTGAGCGTTCAAAAACCGCCAAATTTAGTAACATAGCCACCTAAGCGTTTGAACCACTCCTTCGGGAGCAGGACTAATCAAGAGACACCCATTCACCCACTCACTGAAGGAGTCACCTAATGGCTTGGACTAAACCTGCTTACACCGATCTGCGCATTGGCTTTGAAGTCACCATGTACTTCGCAAGCCGTTGATCTGCACGGCCTCTTGAATAAAGGAGCCCAGCAGAGCAGCCCAACGCCTCGGTTCGCCGGGGCGTTTTTATTTACAGCATCGCAAGAGAACACGCCATGTTCGTCCAGATTCTAGGCTCCGCCGCTGGCGGTGGATTCCCGCAGTGGAACTGCAACTGCGTCAACTGCGCAGGTTTTCGTGATGGCACCCTGCGTGCTACCGCCCGCACTCAGTCCTCCATTGCGATTTCCGATGACGGTGTGAACTGGGTGCTGTGCAACACCTCGCCCGATATCCGTGCGCAACTGCAAAGCTTCGCCCCGATGCAACCGGGCCGGGCCCTGCGCGATACCGGGATCAGCGCGATCATCCTGATGGACAGCCAGATCGACCACACCACCGGCCTGCTAAGCCTGCGCGAAGGTTGCCCCCATGAGGTGTGGTGCACTGACATGGTCCACGAAGACCTGAGCACAGGCTTCCCGCTGTTCACCATGCTCAAGCACTGGAACGGCGGCCTGAACTGGAACCGCATCGAGCTTGAAGGCTCGTTCACCATTCCTGCCTGCCCCAACCTGCGTTTCAGCCCGCTGCCTTTGCGCAGTGCGGCACCGCCGTATTCACCGCACCGTTTCGACCCGCACCCGGGCGACAACATTGGCCTGATCGTCGAAGACCTGCGCACCGGCGGCAAACTGTTCTACGCACCGGGCCTGGGCAAGGTCGATGCGCCGTTGCTGGAGATCATGGCGGGCAGCGACTGCTTGCTGGTGGACGGCACGATGTGGGATGACGACGAGATGCAGCGCCGTGGCGTAGGCACCCGTACGGGCCGAGAAATGGGCCACCTGGCGCAAAACGGCCCCGGCGGCATGCTCGAAGTGCTTGAGCAATTGCCCGCGCAACGCAAAGTACTTATCCACATCAACAACACCAACCCGATCCTCGACGAAGACTCCGCCGAACGTGCCGAACTGGTTCGTCGGGGCGTTGAAGTGGCTTTTGATGGCATGAGCATCGAGTTGTAAAAGCTGAACCTTGTAGTCGCTGCCGAAGGCTGCGAAGGGTTGCGCAGCAACCCGTTTTCTCGAAGACCCTGCGGTCCATATCGCAGCCTGCGGCAGCGACTACATAGAATATTTTCCGGAGGCATTCCATGACCCAAGCCCCACTCTCCACCGCCGAATTCGAGGCCGCGCTGCGTGCCAAAGGCGCGTATTACCACATCTACCACCCCTATCAAGTGGCGATGTACGAAGGCCGCGCGACCCGCGAGCAGATTCAGGGCTGGGTCGCCAATCGCTTCTACTATCAGGTCAATATCCCGCTCAAGGACGCCGCCATCCTGGCCAACTGCCCGGATCGCGAAGTGCGCCGCGAGTGGATTCAACGCCTGCTCGACCACGACGGAGCCCCCGGCGAAGACGGCGGCATCGAAGCCTGGCTGCGCTTGGGTCAGGCGGTCGGCCTGGACCCGGATCAGTTGCGCTCCCAGGAGCTGGTTCTGCCCGGCGTACGATTCGCGGTGGATGCCTACGTCAACTTTGCCCGCCGCGCCAGTTGGGAAGAAGCCGCCAGCAGCTCGCTGACCGAGATGTTCGCGCCGCAAATCCACCAGTCGCGCCTCGACAGCTGGCCCCAGCATTACCCGTGGATCGATCCGGCCGGCTATGAGTACTTTCGCACCCGCCTAGGCCAAGCGCGGCGCGACGTGGAGCACGGGTTGGCGATTACACTGCAGCACTACACCACCTGGGAAGGTCAGCAGCGCATGCTGGAAATTCTGCAATTCAAACTCGACATTCTTTGGAGCATGCTCGATGCCATGACCATGGCCTACGAGCTTGACCGCCCGCCGTATCACAGCGTGACCACCGAGCGGGTCTGGCATAAAGGAATCACCCTATGAGCTTCGATCGCAGCAAAATCCCGACCTGGCGCACCGGCTACCGCTTTCAGTACGAACCCGCGCAAAAAGGCCATGTGCTGCTGTACCCCGAAGGCATGATCAAACTCAATGACAGCGCCGCACTGATTGGCGGCCTGATCGATGGCCAGCGCGATGTCGCGGCCATAATTGGTGAACTGGACAAACAGTTCCCCGGCGTACCCGAGCTCGGTGCAGACATCGAGCAATTTATGGAGGTCGCTCGTGCAGAGCACTGGATCGAACTCGCCTGACAGCCTCATGGCGCTGCCACCCAAGCCTGAAGTGGGCTTGCCGCTGTGGCTGCTGGCCGAACTGACCTATCGCTGCCCGCTGCAATGCCCGTATTGCTCCAACCCGCTGGATTTCGCCCAGCAAGGCAAAGAGCTGAGCACCGAGCAGTGGATCAAGGTCTTTCGCGAAGCTCGGGAGATGGGCGCGGCCCAGCTGGGCTTCTCCGGTGGTGAACCGCTGGTGCGTCAGGACTTGGCCGAGTTGATCGGCGAAGCCCGCAAACTGGGCTTCTACACCAACCTGATCACCTCGGGCATTGGCCTGACCGAGCAAAAGATCAGCGACTTCAAAAAAGCCGGACTGGACCATATCCAGATCAGCTTCCAGGCCAGTGACGAGCAAGTGAACAACCTGCTGGCCGGCTCGAAGAAAGCCTTCGCGCAAAAGCTCGAAATGGCCCGCGCCGTAAAAGCTCATGGCTATCCGATGGTGCTGAACTTCGTCACCCATCGGCACAATATCGACAAAATCGATCGCATCATCGAGCTGTGCATCGCTTTGGAGGCCGACTTTGTCGAACTGGCCACCTGCCAGTTTTATGGCTGGGCCCAGCTCAATCGCGTCGGTTTGCTGCCGACCAAAGAGCAGCTTGTCCGGGCTGAGCGCATCACCAATGAGTACCGGGCCAAACTTGAAGCCCAGGGCCATCCCTGCAAGCTGATTTTCGTGACCCCGGATTATTACGAAGAACGTCCAAAAGCCTGCATGAACGGCTGGGGCAGCATCTTTCTGACCGTAACGCCTGACGGCACGGCCCTGCCATGTCATGGTGCACGGCAAATGCCGGTCGAGTTCCCCAATGTGCGCGACCACACCATGCAGCACATCTGGTACGACTCGTTTGGCTTCAACCGTTTTCGCGGTTATGACTGGATGCCCGAACCTTGCCGCTCGTGCGACGAGAAAGAAAAGGACTTCGGCGGCTGCCGTTGCCAGGCCTTTATGCTCACCGGGGACGCCAGCAACGCAGACCCTGTCTGCAGTAAATCGCCACAACACGACCTGATTCTCAAGGCGCGCGAAGAAGCTGAGCACGCCACCCAGACCATCGAACAATTGGCCTTCCGAAATGAACGAAACTCACGTCTCATCGCTAAAGGCTGAACCGTTCAGCGCCGCGCTCGCTGTGGCCGCCGGGGTCGACTTCGCAGAATTGCGCGTCGGCCCTCGGGGCCTGTTCTGGAACGAATACCGACCACAAGATGCTGCCTGCCGTATCTGGCATTGGCACGACGGCCAGGCCCGTTGCCTGACGCCCGATGGCTTCAGCGTGCGCAGCCGGGTCTACGAGTACGGCGGTGGCGCGTTTTGCCTGAGTGATGACGCCGTGGTGTTCGTCAACGAAGCCGATCAACAGCTGTACCTGCAACCCCTGGACGGTACGGCCCCACAACCCCTGACCCAGGGCACTTGCCGTTATGGCGACGTGCAGTGTGCAGCGGGCCTGGTGCTGGCCGTTGAAGAAAACCTCGATCAGCATCGGCTGGTCAGCATCGACCTGAGCACCCTTGAACGCCAGGTGCTGGCCGAAGGTGCCGACTTCTACGCGGCCCCCACACAGAGCCCTGACGGACAACGCCTGGCCTGGGTCGAATGGAGTCGCCCGCATCAACCGTGGACCTCGACCCGCTTGATGCTGGCTGAAGGCCAAACCGCAGGTCGCTGGAACCCCGCACACTGTCTGGCGGGTGATCTCGCTGAAGAATCGCTGCAACAACCGCGCTTCGACGAACACAATCGCTTGCATTGCCTGACCGACCGCGCGGGGTTCTGGCAACCCTGGGCCGAGTCGGGCCAAGGCCTGGTGCCAGCCCCAAGCGCCCACGCCGACCATGCGCCTGCACCGTGGCAACTGGGCGCCAGTACCTGGCTGCCGATGGGCGAACAGGCCTACCTGGCCAGTTGGACCGAGGCTGGTTTTGGACATCTGGGCATCCGCACGGCTGACGGCAACATCGACGACTTCACCGGTGATTACAGCCGTTTTCGCAGCCTGGCACTGGATGATGCGTTTATCTATTGCATCGCCGCGTCTCCCGTCTACCCCTCCGCTGTGATCCGCATTCGCCGCACCGACCACCAGGTTGACGTGCTGGCCGGTGGCGTTGCGCCGCTGCCACCCGAGCACATCAGCCGCCCACAAACCCTGTGCTACCCCTCGGGCGCGGGCCAGGCACACGGCTTTTTCTACCCCTCGATGCAGGGTGAAATCAAACCGCCCTTAGTGGTGTTTATCCACGGCGGTCCGACATCTGCCTGCTACCCGATGCTCGACCCGCGAATTCAATACTGGACCCAGCGCGGCTTTGCCGTGGCCGACCTCAACTATCGCGGCAGCAGCGGCTATGGCCGTGCCTATCGGCAAGCCCTGCACTTGAAATGGGGAGAGGTGGATGTCGAAGACGCTTGCGCGGTGGTCAGTTATCTCGCCGAACAAGGACTGATTGACCCAGGCAACGCGTTTATTCGAGGAGGTAGTGCAGGCGGTTACACCACGCTGTGCGCGCTGGCGTTCAACAACGTGTTCAGGGCGGGTGCCAGCCTGTACGGCGTCAGCGACCCGATTGCCCTGGCCCGTGCCACCCACAAGTTTGAGGGTGATTACCTGGACTGGCTGATTGGCGATCCCGAGCGCGATGCCCAACGCTACGCGGCTCGCACCCCGTTACTGCACGCCAGCCAGATCAGCGTGCCGGTGATTTTCTTTCAGGGTGAACTGGACGCTGTGGTCGTACCGCAGCAAACCCGAGACATGCTCCAGGCCCTGCAAGCCAACGGCATCCCGGCCAAGGCCCATTACTACCCCGACGAACGCCACGGCTTTCGCAAAGCCAGCAATCAGGCTCACGCGCTGGAGCAGGAATGGTTGTTTTACAGCCAATTATTGACGCACTGATCCCGTGGATGCGGGCTTGTTCGCGATAGCATCAACTCACCCTGCCTGATAGACCGAGTTGCCTGAACGCGAGCAAGCCCGCTCCACCCGAATCAGTTGCCGCACTAGCGCTTGGCGATAATCCACACCGCGTGCACGATCCCCGGGATGTAACCGCACAACGTCAGCAGAATATTCAGCCAAAAAGCCCCTGCAAAACCCACTTGCATAAATACGCCCAACGGCGGAAGCAGGATGGCGAAGATGATTTTGATAAGGTCCATGGACACAGCTCCCAATTATTGGTGGGCTCAATCGAGCCCTACCGCTAATCGACTCCGGAGCCAGACCAAAGGTTCAGTCACTACTTATCCACAAGCAAAAAAAACGCCCCATGCCGAAGAAATCAGGCACAGGGCGACGCGTTATACCGCGAGACGGTTCTTTGAATTCAGTGTGGCGGCTGCAATCAGACGGCAACCCCACGGCGACACTGCAATTGCGCGGTACGCACCCGGGCAAATGCTCGGGCCAGGCGCAGCAGCATTTCGTCGATGTTGCCTTTGCTCACGCACAAGGCCGGGGTGAAGCGCAGGCAGTCCGGTTGCGGTGCGCTGATCAGCAGCCCCTCATACAGCGCCGCCTTGACCACCTCGTGCGCCGAGTCATCCGATAAAGTCAGCCCCCACAACAGGCCCTGCCCGCGCAATTCACCCTGTGCATAACTCATGGCCAACCGGCCCAAACCCTCGCGCAGATGTTGCCCCGCGTCGCGGACTTGCTGCAAAAAGCCTTTTTCCAGCAGTGTGTCGAGCACTGCCAAACCGGCCGCGCTCATCAAGGCATTACCATGATGAGTACCACCCAGCTCGCCAGGCGCCAGGCAGCACGCCTTGCCGCGAGCCAGCAGTGCCGCCAGTGGCACCCCGCCGCCCAGGCCCTTGCCCAGAGTGATGATGTCGGCGCGAAGGCCGTAATGCTGCTCCGCCAGCAAGGTGCCGCTACGCCCCATGCCGGTCTGGACTTCATCCAGGATCAACAGAATTCCCAATTCGCGGCACAACCGCTCAACACCCTTGAGGTAATGCTCGGTCGCCGGGATCACCCCGGCTTCGCTTTGCACCGGCTCCAGCATGATGGCCACGGTCTGTGCGTCGACTGCCGCATGCAGCGCGGGCAAGTCATTAAACGGCACATTAATAAAGCCCGGCAGTTGCGGCTCAAACCGGTTATCCACCGTCGCGCTGCCTGAGGCCGACATCGCGCCAAAACTGCGACCGTGGCAACTGCGACTGGCCGTGATGATCCTATGCGCGCCACCGCGATGCAGTTGCCCCCATTTACGCGCCAGCTTGATCGCGCCCTCGTTGGCCTCGGCCCCGGTGTTGAGCAAATGAACCTGATCGCTGCCGGTGCTTTCGCACAAGCGTTGAGCCAAATCCAGCATCCCCCGGTTTAAAAACCCCGCCCCAGGGTTCATCAACGATTGCGCTTGGTCGGCCATCGCCTTGACCAGCACCGCCGGGCTGTGGCCCAGACTATTGGCTGCGCTGCCCTGGGTAAAATCCAGGTACGCACGGCTGTCGCTGTCCCACATCCACGAACCTTGCCCGCGCACAAACACGTGGGCTTCGCGCTCAACGCAGGGCATCAGGTACTCACGGGAAGGGTGGCTGCCCGACATCGAGGGCGCAGAATGCGCAGCCATCTCTTCAAGGCTGGGGGAATGGCGACGCAGGTTAAACAGGTTCATGCACGCGGACCTTGTGACCATAAACAGATTTGATTTGCAACTTGCGGCTATTTATATAGAAGGTAAACCTCTCGATGGGTTTATTGCCCTGCCTATGTATAACGCCGCTGCGCATCAGCATCTCTGGCTCGATGAGCCTTGTGGAATGCGCGTAGACTAGGCGCCTCAGGGCCGTTGAGCCATTTCGTTTTTTAAGTATTTTCGATAAGTATTACTTATGGATTTCAAGCAACTGCGTTATTTCGTCGCGGTCTACGAAGAAGGCCATGTGGGCCGTGCTGCGGAGCGTCTGTCTATCTCGCAACCCGCCCTGTCGCAGCAGATTCGCCAGCTCGAACACAACCTCGATGTGAGTCTTTTTGAGCGCAGCAGCAAACGCCTTTTGCCCACGCTTGCAGCGCACACGCTGTACAACCACGCATTGCCACTGCTCGATGGTTTGCAACGGGCCAAGGAGGCCTTGCACCATTTTCAGGGCCAGGCCCTGCGTACTATCGCCATCGGCGTGTTGCAAACCGTGCACACCAGCCTCGTCCCGCAAATGCTGGAGCGTGTGCGCCAGGCCCAACCCCATTTGGTGGTGCAGATTTACGAACTGACCGGTATCGAGATCGAAAGGCGCCTGCTCAATGGCTCACTCGATATTGGTATCAGCTACCTGCCGCCACGCCAGCCAGGACTGCACGGCATGATGCTGTACGAAGACGAGCTGCAACTGGTCATCCCGGCTGATCATCCGCTGCGTGAATTCAAGAAGGTGTCACTGAGCCAGGCCGCTGAGTTGCCGATGCTGCTGCTCGGGGAAGAGTTTCAGGTGCGTCAGATCTGGCAAACCCAACTCGCCAACCTGGGCCGCCGACCGCAGGTTCAGGCCGAACTGAACACCATGGCCGGGATACTCGACAGCCTGCCCCACAGCAAACTGGCCACTGTATTGCCGGGGCGCTCGCGTCATCAACATGATGACAAGACGTTGCTGTGGAAACCGCTGAGTGAGCCCAGAGTGCCATTGAAGGTCGGGCTGGTGTGCCGCGATGTACAGCGTCAGCAAGCCACATTGGGGTTGTTGCGCACGCTGCTTGAGGATGTGATGCAGAGCAATGAACAAACGTTGTAGCCGCGTAGCAGCTGACTCGCGGAGCGAGGCTGCTACGGAGGGATCTAACGTCAAAGTAAAAATTCTGACGCACAAAAAAGAAAACCCCGCCGAGGCGGGGTTTTGCAGACTGTTTCCCTGACATCCTTTTCACTCCGCCATCCTGGCAGAATCCTACGTGTCCCTGTTGTTGCTTTGAGCTTCCTGCTCGACGTCCATTGAAAGTAGATTACCTCTGGATCCAATCCGGGGATATGGGAGATTGTCAGCATGTAATGTAAGCAAATGCTTACAACTCACTAAACCTTTTAAAAATGTGCCTCGTCCAGCAGATACAGCGAATCGCTGCCCGCCTTCACCGAGGCACTCAAAGAATCGATCCGTGGCAGCAAACGTGCGAAGTAGAAACGTGCAGTCCCCAGTTTGCTGACATAGAAGGCTTCATCGGCCTCTTTGCCCAGCGCGGCCTTGGCCATTAGTGCCCACATGTACGCATACGTTGTGTAACCAAAAACATGCAGGTACTCGACGGACGCGGCTCCGATCTCGTTCGGATTGTTTTGCGAGCGGTCCAGCACCCAGGCTGTCAACTGATCAAGTGTGTCCAAAGCCGCAGCCAATGGCTGGGTGAACTCGTTCAGTTCGCTGTTAGCCGAGGCTATAAACTGACGGATTTCGTCGGCGTACTGGCGGTAGTAAACACCCTGATTACCCACGATCTTGCGCCCCACCAGATCCAGCGCCTGGATACCGTTGGTGCCTTCGTAGATCTGGGTAATGCGCACATCGCGAACCAGTTGCTCCTGGCCCCACTCACGAATGTAGCCATGGCCGCCGAACACTTGCTGGCCGTGCACCGTGGTTTCAAGCCCCAGATCCGTGAGGAAGGCCTTGGCCACGGGCGTCAGCAAGGCAACCAGGCCGTCGGCGCGCTCACGGGCCGTGGCATCTTCGCTGAACTTGGCGATATCCAGCTGGTTGGCAACATAGGTCGAAAAGGCCCGACCGCCTTCGTTAGAAGCCTTCATGGTCAACAGCATGCGACGCACGTCTGCGTGCACGATGATCGGGTCCGCCACTTTGTCCTTGGCTTGTGCGCCGGTTGCAGCACGTCCTTGCAGGCGGTCACGGGCATATTCCACGGCGTTCTGATACGAGCGCTCGCCGCAAGCAAGGCCCTGAATGCCTACTCCCAAACGTTCGTAATTCATCATGGTGAACATCGCAGCCAGGCCACGGTTGGGCTCTCCCACCAGGTAACCCACTGCCTCATCAAAGTTCATCACGCAGGTGGCTGACGCCTGAATGCCCATTTTGTGTTCAATCGAGCCACACGTCACCGGGTTGCGATCACCCAGGCTTCCATCGGCATTGACCATGAATTTTGGCACCAGGAACAGCGAAATTCCTTTAGGCCCGGCAGGTGCATCCGGCAATTTGGCCAGCACCAGATGGATGATGTTCTCGGTCAGGTCGTGCTCGCCACCGGTGATGAAGATTTTGGTGCCGCTGACTTTGTAAGCACCATCCACTTGCGGCTCAGCCCGGGTACGAATGATCCCCAGATCCGTCCCGGCATGGGGCTCGGTCAAGCACATGGAACCGGCCCACACGCCCGAGTACATGTTCGGCAGATAAGTGGCTTTCAACTCTTCGCTGGCGTGGGCGTTGATTGATACGCAGGCCCCGGCGGTCAACATCGGGTACAAACCGAAGGACAGCCCGGAGGAGTTGATCATTTCTTCCACTTGGGCCGACACGGCCTTGGGCATGCCCATGCCGCCGAACTGTGGATCACCGCCGACGCCGACCCAACCGCCTTCAGCGTAAGTACGATAGGCATCGACGAAACCGGCCGGGGTGGTTACTGCACCATTGTCCCAGTGGCAACCCTCCTCATCACCGCTGCGGCTCAGGGGCGCGATACTTTTAGCGGTAACCTTGCCCGCCTCTTCAAGAATGGCTTCTACCGTTTCAGCATCTACGGTTTCTGCCAACGCAGGCAATTGCGCCCAAAGTGTAGCGACCTCGAAAACTTCATTGAGGACGAAGCGCATATCGCGCAGGGGCGCTTTGTAGTCAGCCATGGCAAACCTCGTAATCTGTATACGGCGATTAATGTAGGACCCAGTCTAGCTTAACGACGATAGCGATACATAGGGTCATGCTGTGACCACGATCAATAAATAAGTCATGAAAACATATCTAATGTGGGAGCGAGCCTGTTCGCGAAAGCTTTCGCGAGCAGGCTCGCTCCCACTGGTTTTTTTGGGGAGCACCAAAAACCAAAAAAGCCGCGCCCCAAAGGGAACGCGGCTTTTTGGATGACCCGTCAGGACTTAGTAGCCCAAGTCGAAGTCTTCTTCTTTCATGTCCATCAGGTTGGCAGCGCCCGACAGCATGGTGGCAACGTGCGCGCGAGTGCGCGGCAAGATGCGCTGGAAGTAGAAGCGTGCCGTTTGCAACTTGGCTTTGTAGAACGCTTCTTCGGACGTGCCAGCCGCCAGCTTTTCAGCCGCCAGACGGGCCATGTCAGCCCAGAAGTACGCCAGGCATGCATAACCCGAATACATCAAGTAATCGACCGAGGCCGCACCCACTTCTTCACGGTCTTTCATGGCCGCCATACCGACTTTCATGGTCAGTTCGCCCCATTCCTTGTTCAGTGCAGCCAAAGGCGTGACGAATTCGTTAAGCGCTTCGTTGCCTTCGTTGCTCTGGCAGAACTTGTGGACAATTTTGGTGAAACCCTTGAGGGCTTCGCCCTGGGTCATCAACACTTTACGGCCCAGCAGGTCGAGGGCCTGGATACCGGTGGTGCCTTCGTACAGCATCGAAATACGGCTGTCGCGAACGTTTTGCTCCATGCCCCACTCAGCGATAAAGCCGTGGCCGCCGTAGATTTGAACGCCATGGTTGGCGGATTCAAAACCGACTTCCGTCATGAACGCTTTAGCGATCGGCGTCATGAAAGCCAGCAGTGCGTCGGCTTTCTTTTTCTCTTCTTCATCAACGCCGTATTTCACGATGTCGACTTGTTTGGCGGTGAAGTAAACCATCGCACGGTTGCCTTCGGCGAATGCCTTCATGGTCAACAGCATGCGACGTACGTCCGGGTGAACGATGATCGGGTCAGCTGCCTTTTCAGGCGCTTTAGGACCGGTCAGCGAGCGCATTTGCAGACGGTCGCGGGCGTATTTCAGACCACCCTGGAAACCGATTTCGGCGTGGGACAAGCCCTGCAGCGCGGTACCCAGTCGTGCGGTGTTCATAAAGGTGAACATGCAGTTCAGGCCTTTGTTCGGTGGACCGATCAGGAAACCTGTGGCGCCGTCGAAGTTCATCACGCAGGTGGCGTTACCGTGAATGCCCATTTTATGCTCAAGCGAGCCACAGGACACAGCGTTGCGCTCACCGATGCTGCCATCGGCGTTAGCGTTGAACTTGGGCACGATGAACAGCGAAATGCCTTTGGTGCCAGCCGGTGCATCCGGCAGGCGGGCCAGAACGATATGGACGATGTTATCGGCCATGTCATGTTCGCCGGCCGAGATGAAGATCTTGGTGCCCGAAATCTTGTACGAACCGTCAGCCTGAGGCTCGGCCTTGGTGCGCAACAGCCCCAGGTCGGTACCGCAATGGGATTCGGTCAGGCACATGGTGCCGGTCCATTCGCCGGTAACCAGCTTGCTCAGGTAAGTGGCTTGCTGCTCGGGGGTACCGTGTTCGGAAATGGTGTTCATCGCACCGTGGGACAGGCCCGGGTACATGCCCCACGACCAGTTGGCAGCGCCAACCATTTCACTGACGGCCAGACCCAGCGACTCCGGCAGGCCTTGGCCACCGTGTTCTACGTCGTGAGCCAGGCTCGGCCAGCCGCCTTCAACGAATTGTTTGTAGGCTTCTTTAAAGCCGGTAGGGGTTTTAACGCCGGATTCACTCCAGGTGCAGCCTTCGATGTCACCCACACGGTTCAGAGGTGCCAGCACCTGCTCACAAAACTTGGCGCCTTCTTCAAGAATGGCGTCAACCATATCTGGAGTAGCGTCCTGGCAAGCCGGCAGGCTCTGATAATGCGCTTCGTAACCGAGCAGTTCGTCACGAACGAAGCGAATATCACGCAAGGGGGCCTTGTAGTCAGGCATAGCGATAAACCTCTGCTGATGAATCCGGGGATGAACAACCGCGTGGATTTGTTATGGCGGTCAAACAGGTGTTTGAAACATACGTTTACGCCTATTTATTGTCAAGCAGCGCGAAGCCGCCGTTCGTCTTAGGACGGCTCGTAGGCAAAGGAGGATTGATTTGTGGGAACTGCTGTCAGTCCAGCAAATCGAGTTGCAGATACTCAGCCACGGATTGCGCCGATGCCGATTTAAGTTTTGGCACTCGCCCCAGGCAGGGTGCAGGCAGACGCTCGGCCAGGGTGGCGAGGTTTTCTTCCAGGCGTGAGGTTTTCGGACCAATGATATTGGCTACCCAGCCAGCCAGTTGCAGGCCATCGCGGGCAATCGCTTCGGCGGTCAGTAACGCATGGCTGATGCAACCCAAACGCACGCCCACCACCAGAATCACCGGCAGATCCAGCGCTTGAGCCAAATCCGACAAGCTGTCTTGCCCTGAAAGCGGCACGCGCCAGCCACCCGCGCCCTCAATCAGGGTGAAATCTGCCTGCCTGGCCAAAATGTGCTGCATGGGTTCCAGCAGCGAACGAACCGTCAATACCACCCCGGCTTCGCGCGCAGCGATGTGCGGGGCGATAGCCGGTTCAAAGGCTACCGGGTTGACCTCGTCATAACTCAACTTGATCGAGCTTTCGGCCATCAACGCCAGCGCGTCTGCATTGCGCAGGCCCTGCGGTGTGATTTCGCATCCGGACGCAACCGGCTTGCCTGCCGCAGTGCTTAACCCGGCTGCACGGGCGGCATATAAAAGACCTGCCGCCACCGTGGTCTTACCCACATCGGTATCAGTACCGGTAATGAAGTACGCAGGGCTCATCGCGTTTTCTCCAAAATGCCGTAGACCACTTGGTACGTCGCCGGCAACCCAAGCGGCTGACGAAACTGTTCATAGGCACCCATCATTCCCTGAAGCCGCGCCCTGCCGCTCAACCCTTCGGGGCGACCTGGGTTCAGATTGTGTGCCCCCAGGGCTTTAAGCTCATGGGTCAGTTGGCGAACCTGCGCGTAGTGCAGCACATGAGGCTGTTTGTGCAAGTCGAGCACCTGCAAGCCACTGTCCGCACACAACTGTTGATAGGTCTCAAACTCACGAAAACGATTGACATGGACCTGACCATCGACGGCTCGCCAGCTGTCGCGCAACTCACTCAAGGTACCCGCGCACAAACTGGCGAACGCCAGCACCCCGCCGGGTTTGAGCACCCGATGAGCCTCGCTCAGTACCGCCCTGAAATCCGCACACCATTGCAGCGCTAGACTGGAGAAAATCACATCGCAGCTATTGGATTGCAGTGGCAAGTTCTCGGCATCGCCCGCAATGAAATGCTGCGCACCACCCAAGGGCCGGGCGAAGGCCAGCATGCCTTGGGCAATGTCCAGCGCCAGCCCCTGACTATCGGCAAAACGCTGACCCAGCACTCGGCTGAAATAACCCGTGCCACTTCCCAGATCCAGCCAGCGCTGCGGGCCGAGGTTGGCCGGCAGTCGGGCGATCAGTTCATGGCCCACGTCTCGTTGCAGTTCGGCGACACTGTCGTAACTGGCAGCCGCCCGGGAAAAGGAGACCGCAACCTGACGCTTGTCCGGCAAGCTGGCCGCAAGCATCGCAACACTCAAATCATTCATCGCCCGACTCGTGTAAAAAATCCTGGATAGCCGCCGCCAATTCGTGGGGAGCCTCCAGTAAAAAAGCATGACAAGCCTGTTCAATCAGACCCACTTCGACATCGGGCAATAACCCCAGTACATCGGTCCCTGCCTGCAGCGGCACCAGCGCATCCAGCCCGGCAAACAGATGCAGTTGTGGCCCACTGAAACGTTGTAAGGCACCGCGGGTGTCCAGCTTACCCAGCAGTTCAAGACCGGCCAGCAGGGTGTCCGGCTGGGCTTTGGGTGCTGCGCCCAACAACAGCCCGGCCAATGCCCGAGACTCAGGGGAGCCCTGGCTGCACAGCAGGCAAAAGCGTTTCAGGGTGGTGTTCGGGGCATCGCGAAAACCGCTGAGGAACGGTTCGAAAGTAGACGCGGGCATGGCGCTGGGCCAATCCTCGCGACTGACAAAACTCGGGTTGCTGGCCAATGTCACCAGCCCACAACAACGATCGCCCCGGCGTGCCGCCAGCTCACTGGCGAGCATCCCGCCCAGTGACCAGCCGCCCAGCCATACGTTGTCGGGCAAGGTCGAGTCGAGCTCGTCGAGCCAGTCGTCAAGGTCGGTAGACAGCAGCACCGGCAGCGGTTCGATCTCGACCCGCAAGCGCTCGTCCAGAGCGCGCAATGCCTCGGCCAAAGGTTCCAGGGGTGAAACCCCCAGGCCCCAGCCCGGCAGCAAAACCAAACGATCACGCATGATCCGGCTCCAACGTACGCCAACAGTCTTCGAGTGCACTTAACAATAGCTGCACCTGTGCTTCTGTGTGAGCCGCCGACAAGGTCACACGCAAGCGTGAGCTGCCTGCGGGCACGGTTGGCGGACGAATTGCCGCCACCATCAAGCCACGCTCGCGCAACATCTGCGACACGCGAACGGCCCGGCCACTGTCGCCAACCATGATTGGCTGGATCGGGGTAAAGCTGCCCATCAACTGCAGGCCGATTTGCTCGGCGCCACGCCGAAACTGGCCGATCAAGGTGTTCAGATGCTCACGTCGCCAATGCTCGGTGCGCAGCAGCTCAAGGCTTTTCAACGTTGCGCAGGCCAGGGCAGGCGGCTGGCTGGTGGTGTAGATGTAAGGCCGGGCGAACTGGACCAGGCTTTCAATCAGCTCTTCACTGCCCGCAACAAAAGCACCGCTGGTGCCAAAGGCCTTGCCCAGCGTCCCGACCAGCACCGGCACATCGTCCGCGCTCAAGCCGAAGTGCTCGACAATCCCGCCGCCATTGGCGCCCAAGGGGCCAAAGCCGTGGGCATCGTCCACCATCAACCAGGCACCTTTGGCTCTGGCTTCACGGGCCAGCGCAGGCAGGTCGGCCAGGTCGCCGTCCATGCTGAAGACGCCATCCGTCACCACCAGCGTGTTGCCGCAGGCCTTTTCCAGACGCTTGGCCAGGCTGGCCGCGTCGTTATGCAGATAGCGATTGAACCGCGCGCCGCTCAGCAAACCGGCATCCAGTAGCGAGGCATGGTTCAGGCGATCTTCCAGCACCGTGTCACCCTGCCCCACCAGCGCAGTGACAGCGCCCATATTGGCCATGTAGCCATTGCTGAACAGCAGTGCCCGCGGGCGGCCGGTGAACTCGGCCAAGGCCTCTTCAAGTACGTGATGCGGGGTGCTGTGACCAATGACCAGATGCGACGCCCCGCCCCCCACACCCCAGCGCGAAGCACCGGCCTGCCAGGCTTCGATGACCTGCGGGTGATTGGCCAGCCCCAGATAGTCGTTGTTGCAGAAGGCCAGCAACGGCTGACCGTCGACCACCACCTGCGGCCCTTGCGGGCTTTCCAGCAGCGGGCGCTGACGGTACAGATTATCGGCACGACGAACGGCCAGACGGGCACTTAAATCAAAAGACATGCTGGCCTCAATGAGCGGTCGTAGCCGCTGCCGAAGGGACGAGGCAGCTGCTACGGGGGGTGGGTTAAACCACAGCGTTATAAAACTGCTCGCTGGATTTCTGATCTCGCAGTGCATGCTCGATCACGGCCTGATGCACCTCGTCAGCATGATCTTCACCCGCCTCGGGCAAGATCCCCAGACGGCTGAACAACTGCATGTCCTTGTCAGCCTGGGGGTTGGCCGTGGTCAGCAATTTGTCGCCATAAAAAATCGAGTTGGCCCCGGCAAAAAACGCCAGTGCCTGCATTTGCTCGTTCATTGCCTCACGGCCTGCCGACAGGCGTACATGGCTGTGCGGCATCATGATCCGCGCTACCGCCAGCATGCGGATGAAATCAAACGGGTCGATGTCTTCCGCGTTTTCCATCGGCGTGCCGGCCACTTTCACCAGCATGTTGATCGGCACCGACTCGGGGTGCTCGGGGAGATTGGCCAGCTGGATCAGCAGGTTGGCGCGGTCGTCCAGCGATTCGCCCATGCCCAGAATGCCGCCGGAGCAGATTTTCATCCCGCTATCTCGCACGTAACTCAAGGTTTGCAGGCGTTCACTGTAAGTACGCGTGGTGATAATGCTGGCGTAGAACTCGGGCGAGGTGTCGAGGTTGTGGTTGTAGTAATCAAGACCGGCGTGGGCCAACGCTGCAGTTTGCTCCTGATCGAGCTTGCCCAGGGTCATGCAGGTTTCCAGCCCCATGGCCTTCACCCCTTTGACCATTTCCAGCACGTAGGGCATGTCTTTGGCCGACGGGTGCTTCCAGGCTGCGCCCATGCAAAAACGGGTGGCGCCGATGGCCTTGGCCCGCTGTGCCTCTTCCAGCACCTTTTGCACCTGCATCAACTTCTCTTTGGCCAGGCCGGTGTTGTAGTGGCCAGACTGCGGACAATATTTGCAATCTTCTGGACAGGCGCCCGTCTTGATCGACAGCAGCGTCGAAACTTGTACCCGGTTGGCATTGAAATGCTTGCGGTGAACGGTCTGCGCTTCGAAAAGCAGGTCATTGAAGGGCTGGGTAAACATCGCCCGGACCTCGGCTAAAGACCAATCATGTCGCAGGTTGGCAAGGCTGCTGGCGCTCATCGGCGTTTCTCTTGTTTATGCTTAGACTTGAACCTGAGGCAAACGCCTCAGGCACGGCACGGATGTCGGCATGTTTAAGGATGTGACATGAACTGTCAACCACAATGGATAAGGCAGGTTTACATCTGGTTATTTAATAACCAGACCTGTTTATTGTGCGACGAATTCTGCGGCACACCCTTTGCCCTTTGTATGACCTGTGAGCTGGAACTGCCGTGGTTGGGCGATAGCTGCAAGCGTTGCGGGCTGCCATTACCGATGGCGGGGCTGATCTGCGCCCATTGCATCAAGCAGCCGCCAGCCTTTGACCACGTGCATGCGCCCTGGGTGTATGGCTTTCCGATCGACAGTCTGATCATCCGGTTCAAGCACCACGGCAAATGGCCCTATGGTCGACTTTTAGCCGAACTTCTCGGCCAATCGCTGCTCGATGACTTCAACTCGGGTAGCCCCCGACCCGACTTCCTGCTGCCGGTGCCCCTGTCCACCCAACGTCTGCGCCAGCGTGGCTATAACCAGGCCGCCATGCTCGCCCAGTGGCTCGGTGCTGCGCTGAACATCCCTCGACACGAACACTGGCTGCTGCGCACCCAGGACACGGCCGCGCAACAAGCCCTGGACGCCAAAGGCCGCAAACGCAACCTGTTGCAGGCATTCAGTCTCGCGCCCGGAGTACAGGTCTGCGGGTTGCACCTGGCGCTGGTCGATGACGTGCTGACCACCGGTGCCACGGCTGAAAGCCTGGCCCGACTGCTGATTAAGGCCGGAGCCAGACGCGTGGACGTGTATTGTCTGGCCCGAACGCCAAAACCCGACGGGCCTCCTTGACGCCACCCGGTTGAGCAGGCACTTTTCGGGCACGTCCTGCCTTGCGAATCTTCTGTCATGCACCTGCCCACCCTGCTCGCTCAACACATGGTCCGTCGCCCGCAACGCATTGCGCTGCTGCAGCACATTGTTGAACAGGGCTCGATCACGGCCGCCGCTAAAAGCGCGGGTATCAGTTACAAAGCCGCGTGGGATGCCATCGATGAGCTGAACAACCTGGCGCAAACCCCGTTGGTTGAGCGCAATATCGGTGGCAAAGGCGGAGGCGGTGCTCGACTGTCCGTAGCCGGTGAGCGGGTGTTGCGGCTTTATCAGCGTTTGCAGGCGATGCAAAATCAGGTGCTGGACGCCGCCGAAGACATTCAGGACCTCGACCTGCTGGGCCGCCTGATGCTGCGCACCAGCGCCCGCAACCAATTGCATGGCACCGTCATTGCCATTCTCAGCCACGGCCATAACGATCTGATCCAGCTGGAACTGCCCGGCGGCCTGACCCTTCGCGCGCAAATCACACGCGACAGCACCCAGCGCCTGGAACTGGTGATCGGCAGCCAGGCCGTGGCATTGATCAAAGCGGGCTGGCTGCAACTGCTTGGCGCCACACACCCCCCCAGCCCCGAGCACAATGACCTGCACGGCCAGATCGAGCAGATCCTGCACACCGACAACGGCCCCAGCGAAGTCCGTATCACCCTGCCCAGCGGCCAGACCCTGTGCGCCCTGACCGAACCACAACACCTCGAAACACTAGGCCTGACAGAAGGCAGCGAGGCCCACGTGCAATTTGCGCCGTCACTGGTGTTGCTGGGTACCGCGCTGTAACACCCCTCTCCCCCTCGACTTGAAACATCCCTGTCATACCCGCTGCTTATGGTGTCTGCCAAAACCGTCCAGAGCCAAGCCAGCCATGAGCCTATTAGAAGAAAACCAATCCACCGACCTTGAGCAGATCATTGGCCTGAGTCGACGCGGCTTTATCAGTGCAGGCGCCCTGTGTGGCGCGGCCATGTTTTTGGGTGGCGGCCTGCTCAGCCGCAGTGCCCTGGCAGCGGGTGTCAGCGCCGCCAACAGCCAACTGATGGGGTTCGACAGCATCAATGCGGCCACCACTGACACCATCAGCCTGCCACCCGGCTACCGCTCTTCGGTACTCATCAGTTGGGGCCAGCCGCTGCAAGCCGACGGCCCGGCGTTTGACCCTTCCGGCAACGGCACTGCCAGCGCCCAGGAAGTACAATTTGGCGACAACAACGATGGCATGAGCCTGTTCGCCTTCGCGGATGACCCGAACCGCGCCCTGATGGCGATCAACAACGAATACACCAACTATCGCTACCTCTTCCCCCATGGCGGCTCGCCCGCATCGGCAGAAGAAGTGCACAAGGCCCAGGCCACTGAAGGCGTGTCGGTGATCGAGATCCAGCGCAAGGGCGACGGCTGGCAGTTTGTCCAGGGTTCCCCCTTCAACCGACGCATCCACGCCAACACGCCCATTCGCCTGAGCGGCCCCGCTGCCGGTCATGAGCTGCTGCGCACCCGGGCCGACGCTACTGGCACCCGTGCACTGGGGACCTTCCAGAACTGCGCCAATGGCAAAACCCCATGGGGCACCTACCTGACCTGCGAAGAAAACTTCACCGACTGTTTCGGCAGCTCTGACCCGAAGCAAACCTTCGATGCCGCGCAAAAGCGCTATGGCGTGGTTGCGGCCAGCAAAGACATCAACTGGCACCCGCACGATCCTCGTTTCGATATGGCGCTCAACCCCAACGAACTGAATCGCCACGGCTGGGTCGTTGAAATCGACCCGTTCGACCCGCTTTCAACACCGGTCAAACGCACCGCACTGGGCCGTTTCAAACACGAAAACGCCGCCCTGGCCGAAACCGGCGACGGCCGCGCCGTGGTGTACATGGGCGACGATGAGCGCGGCGAATTCATCTACAAATTCATCAGCCGCGACAAGATCAACCACCAGAACCCCAAGGCCAATCGCGACCTGCTGGACCACGGCACGCTCTATGTGGCGCGCTTTGACGGTGGCGACAACAACCCTGATCGCCCCAAGGGTCACGGCCAGTGGATTGAACTGACCCATGGCAAAAACGGTGTGGATGCCAGTAACGGGTTTGCCAACCAGGCCCAAGTGCTGATCCAGGCACGAATGGCCGCCAGCACCGTCGGCGCCAGTCGCATGGACCGCCCGGAATGGATCGTGGTCAGCCCCACGGACGGCCAGGTCTATTGCACCTTGACCAACAACGCCAAGCGCGGCGAAGAGGGGCAACCGGTCGGCGGCCCAAACCCTCGCGAGAAAAACGTCTACGGGCAAATTCTGCGCTGGAAGGCCCGCAACGGTGATCATGGCGCCGACACCTTCGACTGGGACCTGTTTGTGGTGGCCGGCAACCCGGCGGTTCACGGCAAAGAGCCCAAGGGTGGCTCGGCCAATATCAACCCGCAAAACATGTTCAACAGCCCCGACGGCCTTGGATTCGATGACGCAGGGCGCCTGTGGATTCTGACCGACGGCGATGCCAGCAATACCGGCGACTTTGCTGGCATGGGCAACAACCAGATGCTGTGCGCCGACCCCGTCAGCGGTGAAATTCGTCGCTTTATGGTCGGCCCTGTTGGCTGTGAAGTGACCGGCATCAGCTTCTCGCCCGACCACAAAACCCTGTTCGTGGGGATTCAGCACCCGGGTGAAAATGGCGGTTCCACCTTCCCCGAGCACCTGCCCAACGGCAAACCGCGCTCATCGGTCATGGCCATCAGCCGGGAAGACGGCGGCATAGTCGGCGCATAACATAAAATCTTGTGGGAGCGAGCCTGCTCGCGATTGCATCACTGCGGTTATCCAGAAACACCGCGTCGCCTGCATCGCGAGCAGGCTCGCTCCCACATGAGCCGCCAGAGCCTATTCAATCGCCCTCAGCCTCCCGGTCTGCGTTAACATGCATGGCCGGACGCGGCAGCCTGCTGCGCGCAGGAGTCAGCATGTCTCATCCGTTTGCAACACTTACCCCTGATCTGGTGCTCGACGCCGTCGAGAGCATCGGTTTCCTTAGCGATGCCCGTGTGCTCGCACTCAACAGCTACGAGAATCGCGTGTACCAGGTGGGTATCGAAGACTCGGAACCGCTGATCGCCAAATTCTATCGACCGCAACGCTGGACCAACGAAGCCATCCTCGAAGAACACCGCTTCACCTTCGAACTGGCCGAGCTTGATGTCCCGGTGGTCGCACCCATGATTCACAACGGTGAAAGCCTGTTCGAACACGCAGGCTTTCGCTTCACCCTGTTTCCACGCCGCGGGGGCCGCGCGCCTGAGCCGGGTAACCTCGATCAGTTGTATCGCCTCGGGCAACTGCTCGGCCGCCTGCATGCCGTGGGCGCGACCAAGCCGTTCGAACACCGCGAAGCACTGGGCGTGAAGAACTTCGGTCATGACTCGCTGGCCACCCTGCTTGAAGGCAACTTCATTCCGCGCAGCCTGCTCCCGGCCTACGAGTCGGTCGCCCGCGACCTGCTCAAGCGGGTCGAAGACGTCTACGCCGCTACCCCGCACACCAACATCCGCATGCACGGCGATTGCCACCCCGGCAACATGATGTGCCGCGACGAAGTGTTCCATATCGTCGACCTCGACGATTGCCGCATGGGCCCTGCGGTGCAGGACTTGTGGATGATGCTGGCCGGTGATCGCCAGGAATGCCTGGGCCAGCTGTCAGAGTTGATGGACGGCTACAGCGAGTTCCATGACTTCAACCCCCGTGAGCTGGCGCTGATCGAACCGCTGCGCGCTTTGCGCCTGATGCACTACAGCGCCTGGCTTGCTCGACGCTGGGACGATCCGGCCTTCCCCCACAGCTTCCCGTGGTTTGGCAGCGAGCGTTATTGGGGCGACCAGATCCTGGCATTACGCGAGCAATTGTCGGCATTGAATGAAGAGCCGCTGAAGCTGTTTTAAGAAAGCCGGATGAACACTGTAGTCGCTGCCGAAGGCTGCGAAGGGTTGCAAAGCAACCCGTTTTCCCGGGAGCGCCGGCCACCCCTCGCAGCCTTCGGCAGCGACTACAGAAAACGTCCAACCTCACACAGGACACGCCTGCAAAACCTGCTTACACTCACAGCTTCTTCTGTGTCTGTTAGTTGCCTAAGCAAGGATTCTGCATGCAAGCCGCCAACCCGCGCCGCGGGTATATTTTAGGCCTCACCGCCTATGTCATCTGGGGCATCTTCCCGCTCTACTTCAAACTGCTGGCCAGCGTCCCGGCGGCCGAGATCATCGTGAACCGGGTGCTCTGGTCCGCGTTGTTCGGCTCGCTGTTGCTCCTGGTGTGGAAACACCCCGGCTGGTGGCAAGAACTGCGCGACAACCCCAAACGCATTGGCGTGCTGACCATTAGCGGCCTGCTGATTGCCGCCAACTGGCTGACCTATGTGTGGGCGGTAAACAACGACCGCATGCTCGAAGCCAGCCTGGGGTACTACATCAATCCGCTGGTCAACGTGCTGCTCGGCATGTTGCTGCTGGGCGAGCGCCTGCGCCGTCTGCAGTGGGTTGCAGTAGGCCTGGCCGTGATCGGTGTGGCGCAACAGGTATGGCAAGTGGGCAGCCTGCCCTGGGTGTCACTGGCGCTGGCGCTGAGTTTCGGTTTTTACGGGTTGATCCGCAAACAGGCACCAGTCAAGGCATTGCCGGGGCTTGTGGTCGAAACGTGGATTCTGGTCCCGGTGGCCATCGTCTGGTTGCTGCTGCACCCTGAGGCCAACAGCGCCCATGCCGATTTCTGGAGCACCTCGCAGGCCTGGTTGCTGGTAGCCGCCGGTCCGGCCACGCTGATACCCCTGGTGTGTTTCAACGCCGCCGCTCGGCATTTGCCCTACACAACCCTGGGCTTCATGCAGTACATCGCGCCGACGCTGGTATTGATTTTGGCGGTCACGGTTTACGGCGAACATTTATCCGAAAGTACCTTGCTCGCCTTTGCATTTATCTGGGCCGGCCTGGTGGTGTACAGCCTCGATGCCTGGTTCAGCATGCGTCAGCGCAGCTGAACCTGCGGGCCTACTCTTCGGTGCTGAACTTCAGGTCCACCAGCAGTTCATCCGCCAGGGTTTCCAGGCGTTTTTGCAGCACATCCAGGGACAAGGTCAGAGGCACCGCCAAAATAGCCTCGGCATGAAACAGCGGCTCGTTGCTCATCGGCGCGGGCCGCACATCGGTCACCAGCCGCTCCAGGCTCACACCCTGCTCCGTCAGCACCCGGGTGATGTCACGCACAATGCCGGGGCGGTCGTTGCCTACCAGCTCCATGGCGATGGGCTTCCAGGTGCAGGACTGCTCAATGCCGCTTTCGGCAATCAACACCCGAATCCCTTCCTTGCCCAAATGCTGCAACGCATCGACCAGTTCATCGTGCGCTTCGGCGGGCACGCCTACGCGCAGGATCCCGGCGAATTGCCCGGCCATGCGCGACATTCGACTCTCCAGCCAGTTACCGCCATGCTCGGCGATGCATTGAGCAATGCGCTCGACCTGCCCGGCCTTGTCCTGGGCAAAGACCGTTATCACAAGATGGTTCATGGCGGGGGTCTCTCTTATTAGGGGGGTCGAGTGAGTATAGGCACTCCCGCAAAAGGGATTCAAAATCACAAATTGTGTACTGTTTTTAGAATTATCTGGAACAACCTGCCTGTTTCTTGAGAACATCCTGTTCTTCTGCGTGACCGATAGCGTAAAAATGGTCGCAGAACGACGTGATTAGTCTGATTTTCACATCTGCAATTGATCATGTAGTATGCCTCGGCGACCACTACATAACTTGCAACAAGGTCCGCCAAGGTGTCTGCTATACCCCGTCCAACCCCGCCAGCATGAGCCACGCGGTGTTTTAAGAAGCGCTCCAGGCTTTAAATAAAAATGAGTGAGGCAAGCAATGACTGAACACGTTCACGTCGGTGGCCTGCAGGTCGCCAAAGTCCTGTTCGACTTCGTAAACAACGAAGCTATCCCCGGTACCGGCCTCACCGCCGACCAGTTCTGGGACGGTGCCGACAAGGTCATCAATGACCTGGCACCCAAGAACAAAGCACTGCTCGCCAAACGCGATGATTTGCAGGCACGGATCGACGCCTGGCACCAGGCTCAGGCCGGCAAGGCCCATGACGCCGTGGCTTATAAAGCCTTCCTCCAGGATATTGGGTATCTGCAGCCAGAAGCCGCAGATTTCCAGGCAACGACGCAAAACGTCGATGACGAAATCGCTCGCATGGCAGGCCCACAACTGGTGGTGCCAGTCATGAATGCGCGCTTTGCCCTCAACGCTTCGAACGCCCGCTGGGGCTCGCTCTACGACGCGCTGTACGGCACCGATGCCATCAGCGAAGCCGATGGCGCCACCAAGGGCAAGGGCTACAACAAGGTCCGTGGCGACAAGGTGATTGCCTTCGCCCGCGCTTTTCTCGACGAAGCCGCGCCTCTGGCCAGCGGCACTCATGTTGACTCCACCGGCTACGCCATCGTTGGCGGCGCCTTGCAGGTCACCCTCAAGGACGGCGCCAGCACCGGCCTGCGCGACACCGCGCAACTGATCGGCTACCACGGCTCAGCCGAGGCTCCGACCGCTGTGCTGCTCAAGCACAACGGCCTGCACTTCGAAATCCAGATTGACGCTGCAAGCCCTGTTGGCCAGACCGATGCCGCAGGCGTCAAAGACGTGCTGATGGAAGCGGCCCTGACCACCATCATGGACTGCGAAGACTCCGTTGCCGCCGTCGATGCCGATGACAAGGTAGTGATCTACCGCAACTGGCTGGGCCTGATGAAAGGCGACCTCAGCGAACAGGTGTCCAAGGGCGGCGAAACCTTCACCCGCACCATGAACCCGGATCGCGAGTACACCGCGCCAAACGGTGGCACCGTCAGCCTGCACGGCCGCTCGCTGCTGTTCGTGCGCAACGTAGGCCACCTGATGACCATCGATGCGATCCTCGACAAGGACGGCAACGAAGTACCCGAAGGCATCCTCGACGGCCTGCTGACCAGCCTGGCCGCGATCCACAGCCTCAACGGCAAGGCCACGCGCAGCAACAGCCGCACCGGTTCGGTCTACATCGTCAAACCGAAGATGCACGGCGCTGAAGAAGCCGCGTTCACCAACGAGCTGTTCGGCCGTATCGAAGACGTGCTCAAGTTGCCACGCAACACGCTCAAAGTCGGGATCATGGACGAAGAGCGGCGCACCACGATCAACCTCAAGGCGTGCATCAAGGCTGCCAGCGAGCGCGTGGTGTTCATCAACACCGGCTTCCTCGACCGTACGGGCGATGAGATTCACACCTCGATGGAAGCCGGGCCGATGGTGCGCAAGGCCGACATGAAAGCCGAGAAGTGGATTTCGGCCTACGAAAACAACAACGTCGATGTCGGCTTGAGCACTGGCCTGCAAGGCCGTGCGCAAATTGGCAAAGGCATGTGGGCCATGCCCGACCTGATGGCCGCGATGCTGGAGCAGAAAATCGCTCACCCGCTGGCCGGCGCCAACACCGCCTGGGTGCCATCGCCGACCGCCGCGGCCTTGCACGCGCTGCATTACCACAAGGTTGACGTGTTCGCCCGTCAGGCCGAACTGGCCAAGCGCGCCCCGGCATCGGTTGACGACATCCTGACCATCCCGCTGGCAGTCAATCCGCAGTGGACACCGGAGCAAATCCAGAACGAACTGGACAACAACTCCCAGGGCATTCTGGGCTACGTAGTGCGCTGGATCGACCAGGGCGTGGGTTGTTCGAAGGTGCCGGATATTAACGACATCGGCCTGATGGAAGATCGTGCCACGCTGCGTATTTCGAGCCAGCACATCGCCAACTGGCTGCGTCACGGCATCGTCAGCGAAAGCCAGGTCCTGGAAAGCCTCAAGCGCATGGCGCCTGTGGTCGATCGCCAAAACGCCAACGACGCGCTGTATCGTCCGCTGGCGCCGAACTTCGACAGCAACATCGCCTTCCAGGCGGCAGTCGAACTGGTGATCGAAGGCACCCAGCAGCCAAACGGCTACACCGAGCCCGTGCTGCACCGTCGTCGTCGCGAGTTCAAGGCCAAAAACGGCCTGTAAACATCGTAGATAGCAAAAAGCCCCGAATTTCGGGGCTTTTTGCTATCTGTGGGAGCGAACCTGCTCGCGAAAATTGTTCGCGAGCAGGCTCGCTCCCACAGAGTTGCAGACAAATTTTACATCCCCAACTCCTGACGGATCAGCTTGAGCAGCTTGGCGGTATCGATCGGCTTGAGCAGAAAATCGACCACATGCAAATGCATGGCATCGATGGCATCACGCACACTCGCATCACCCGACATGATGATGATCGGCAAGGTAGCCTGATCTGACTCGCGCACTTTGCGGATCAGGTGCAAGCCATCGTGGGGCAGCATCCGCAAGTCGGTGATCATCAGGTTGATCGGTTTCGATGCCAATAGCGCCAGCGCCTGCTCTTCGTTGCTGGCCGTGAGGCATTCGATTGCATTGAGTTCCAGAAGCTCCGCCAACAACTCACGCGCCACTGGATCGTCCTCGACAATCAACACACATGATGAAGCCGAAACAGGTGACGACATGACCTCTTTCAAGGCCTCGCGTTCGGCGTCAGTCAAAATGTCGTGCTCAGTCATACGCTTCTCTAAAGCCAACCTGTAGGCGAAATATCCTAACAGCGTAGTCGGTTATCCCTGACCGTTCGCCAATGTGCACTCAGCCATAGGTATTTCCAAGCCTCCCGCACAAATAATGAACAAAAAACCTGTAAGACTTTTCAAAGTCAGCGACAGAAATTAGCCCCCATAGACTTACGTCCAATGGGCACCCGCGTGCAGACCGCCGAGCATGAGGGATAGAAATACGCCATGGGGCGCTGCCCTGTCCGGTCATAACAACAACGACTAACAACCAACAATGCGGTATCAGTAATGAGTAAATCGGATGCGTTTCTCCAGGCAGGAAAAACCGCGGTGTTACAGAACATTCACGGCACCATGCAGTTTTTGCAGCGATTCCCGCCCTTCAATCAAATGGAAAACACTCACCTGGCGTATCTGGTCGAGCAGTGCCAACTGCGCTTCTATGCCCCGGGCGAAAGCATCATCCGACCGACCGACGGCCCGGTGGAACACTTCTATATCGTCAAACAGGGCCGTGTGGTGGGCGAACGCACCCACGTGGGCCGCGAAGAAGCCCAGACCACCTTCGAGATCACCGCTGGCGAGTGCTTCCCGCTTGCCGCCTTGCTGGGCGAGCGCGCCACCCGCACCGAACACCGCGCCGCCGAAGACACGTTTTGCCTGCAACTGAACAAACTCGCATTTATCAAACTGTTTGGCCTGTCCGACGAGTTCCGCGACTTTGCCCTGCGTGGCGTCAGCAGCCTGCTCGACAAGGTCAATCAGCAGGTTCAGCAAAAAGCCGCCGAAACCCTGGGCACTCAATACTCGCTCAACACCCGCCTGGGTGAATTGGCCATGCGCCACCCCGTAACGTGCGCGCCAACCGTCGCACTGCGCGAAGCCGTACGCCTGATGCACGAACAGCAAGTGGGCAGCATTGTCATCGTCGACGAACACAAGTCGCCGCTGGGGATTTTCACCCTGCGCGACCTGCGTCAGGTGGTAGCCAATGGCATTGAAGATTTTGCGCAAGCCATCGATTTGCACATGACCCCCGACCCGTTCTACCTGAGCCCGGATCACAGTGCCTTCGACGCGGCGGTTGCCATGACCGAGCGGCACATTGCCCACGTGTGCCTGGTCAAGGACCAGCGCCTGTGCGGCGTCGTGTCAGAACGCGACCTGTTCTCCCTGCAACGGGTCGATCTGGTCCATTTGGCGCGCACCATCCGTCATGCCCCACGGCTGGACACCCTGATCAACCTGCGGGGCGAAATCGGCCAACTGGTGGAGCGCATGCTGGCGCACGGCGCGTCTTCCACACAGATCACTCACCTCATCACCCAGCTCAATGACCATACCGTGTGCCGGGTGATCGAGCTGGTGCTGGCCGAGAAGGGCGACCCTGGCGTGCCGTTTACCTGGCTGTGTTTTGGCAGTGAAGGCCGACGCGAGCAAACCCTGCACACCGACCAGGACAACGGCATTCTGTTCGAGGCCCAGGATGGCGCCCAGGCCGCCGAAATTCGCGAGCGCCTGCTGCCCATCGCCCAGCAGATCAACCACTACCTGGCGGCCTGCGGCTTCACCCTGTGCAAGGGCAACATTATGGCCGGCAACCCCGACCTGTGCCTGTCACGCACCGAGTGGGCCCGCCGTTTTGCAGCCTTTATCCGCGAAGCCACGCCTGAAAACCTGCTGGCCTCCACCATTTATTTCGACCTGCGGGTGGTCTGGGGTGATGAACAGGGCTGCGAGCAACTGCGCCGCGGCATCCTCGGGCAAGTCGCCGACAACCGTCTGTTCCAGCGCATGATGGCCGACAATGCACTGCGTCATCGCCCGCCCGTAGGGCGCTTTCGCGAGTTCGTGCTGGAGCGCAAAGGTGGCGACAAGGCCACCCTCGATCTTAAGGTCCAGGGCCTCACGCCCTTCGTGGATGGTGCCCGCCTGCTGGCGCTGGCCAACGGAGTCTCAGCCAACAACACCCTTGAACGTCTGCGCCAACTGGTCGCCCTGGAAGTGATCGAACCGCTGGACGGGGCTGCGTATGAAGAGGCCTACCACTTTATCCAGCAAACCCGCATGCAACAGCACCAGCTGCAAACCCGGGAAAACCGCCCGTACTCCAACCGGGTCGACCCTGACAGCCTCAACCAGCTGGACCGCCGAATACTGCGTGAAGCCCTGCGTCAGGCTCAGCGCCTGCAAAGCAGCCTGGCCCTGAGGTATCAGCTATGAGCCTGTTGTCTTGGTTGTTGCCACGTAAAAAACCGGTGCTCAGCCTTGAGCAGCATGAGCGCCTGATGCGACTGCCGCCCGCAACCGAATTGGGCGACACGCCAATGCGCACGCAACGCTGGGTGGTGGTTGATCTTGAAACCAGCGGCCTGAACCTTAATCGCGACCAGGTGCTGTCGATCGGTGCAGTGGTCATTGAGGACGGCGCCATTGATTTTAGCCAGGCGTTTGAACGCACCCTGCTGCGCCCCGACAACCCTCTGAGCCCCAGCATGTTGTTGCATGAACTGGGGCCAGCGGCCATTGCCGCAGGCAGCGACCCGGCGGATGCCCTGCTCGACTTCATGGCTTTTGTGGGCGACAGCCCGGTGCTGGCATTCCATGCACCCTTTGACCAGCACATGCTCACACGCGCCCTCAAGGACAGCCTGGGCTACCGTTTGCAACACCCGTTCCTGGATGTGGCGGGCATGGCGCCAATGCTGTGCCCGCAGGTCAATCAGCGCGAAGCCGGGCTGGACCAGTGGATCAACCACTTCAACCTCCAGGTCGAAGACCGCCACAACGCCAGCGCCGACGCCCTGGCTACCGCTGAACTGGCGTTGATCCTCTTCAGCCGTGCCCGCACTCAGGGCATCGATACCCCCCAAGCCCTGCAACAGCGGCTCAACCAGTGGCAGCGGCGCAAGCAGGTGCACAGTTTTTAATCTGTGGGAGCGGGCTTGCTCGCGATTCAAACAACCCGGTCCATCAGACACACCGCAGCGATTTCATCGCGAGCAAGCCCGCTCCTACAAAAAATGGTTTTTACCGCTCCCTGCCTGCCATCCGATGAGCGTCAATTGCGTAGGACCATTCCCTCTGACACAATCGCGAATAATTATCGTTAGTTAAAACTTGCCGTCGGTGATGTCTTTGTCGTCAGTCCAAAACCCACACAGTGAGCTGGTTGGAGCGCTTTACCGCGACCATCGCGGCTGGCTGCTGGCGTGGTTGCGGCGCAACGTGGCCTGCCCGCAGCGGGCCGAAGACCTCAGCCAGGACACTTTTGTGCGCCTGCTGGGCCGCCCTGAACTGCAAGCTCCCCGTGAGCCTCGGGCATTCCTGGCCGCCATCGCCAAGGGCCTGCTGTTCGACTATTTTCGCCGCGCCGCGCTGGAGCAGGCCTACCTCAACGAGCTGATGCTGATCCCCGAGGCCGAGCAACCCTCGCCCGAAGTCCAGCAACTGATCCTTGAAGACTTGAAGGCCATTGACCGTCTGCTGGGCAAGCTGTCGAGCAAGTCCCGTGCAGCCTTCCTGCACAGCCGTCTCGATGGCCTGACCCACGCAGAAATCGCCGAACGCCTAGGCGTGTCTGTGCCCCGTGTACGCCAGTATCTGGCCCAAGGTATCCGCCAGTGCTACATCGCCCTCTATGGCGAACCGGTATGAGCCAGGCCAACGCCAAACCGGTCTCATCCCACGTGCTGGATGCCGCCATCGCCTGGCAACTGTGCCTGGATTGCGGCAGCGGCAGTGCCGTGGAACAGGCTGAATTTGCCAAGTGGTACAGCGCCAGCGAAGAACACGCCCGGGCCTGGCTACAACTGGGCATGCTCGATCAGCGCTTCAGCAATACCAGCATCCCTGCGCGCAACGCCTTGCTTAATGCCCGCAATGGCGTACAGGAGCGGGTGCGCAAAATAGGCAGTGGCCTGGCCAGTATTGCGCTGGTCTGTGGAGTGGCCTTGTTCGCCGGTAAAAACTACCTGCCCATTGATTACTGGATGGCCGATCAGCGCACCGCCACCGGCGAACAGCGCCAGTTACGGCTGGCCGACGGCACGCTGCTCAACCTCAACACCCACAGCGCAATCGATGTGCAGTTTGATGACACGACGCGGCGCATCATCCTGCAAGAAGGCGAGATCATGGTTGAGACCGGCCATGGCGATCCTCGACCGTTTATCGTGCAAACCCGCGATGGCAGCCTGCGCGCACTGGGCACACGGTTCATGGTCAAGCGCGAAGACCAGGGCACGCGCCTGAGCGTGCTGCAATCGCGGGTCGAGGCGCACCCTGAGAACAGCGCCGAGCGCACCCTCTACAGCGAAGGCCAGCAGGTGCTGATGCACCGCGATCGTCTAGGCCAAATGCTCGCCCTCAGCCCCGGGGCAGATGCCTGGACACGGGGAATGCTGGTACTCGACAACGTGCGCCTGGCCGACATGATCAGCGAGCTCAACCGCTACCATCGCGGCCATCTGGGCGTAGAGCCCGAAGTCGCTGACCTGCGCATCACCGGCAGCTTCCCGCTGAACAACATCGAGTTGTCGCTCAATGCCCTGCTGCCGACCTTGCCGGTACACATCGAACAACGCACCCCATGGTGGGTCACCGTCAGTGCCAAGCCGTCGGCGAACTGAATCTAAATTATTTTCAATCAGCCCTATCACTTTTCAACTCTCATCCGGCAGATAGGCATTAAGAAACATTTCCATTCAGGAACCCGCCGAATGTCCCGCTCCCTCGACACGTTTTTGCGCCCCAGCCTGTTAGCCGTAGCCATCGCTCTCTGCGCCCCGTTGACCAGCACCGCGCTGGTTGCTGGCGAGCAGACATCGTCTGCGCGCAGCTACAACCTGCCCGCCGGCCCTTTGGCGTCCACCCTGAACCAGATCGCCAGCCAGGCCGGCATCACCCTGGCCATCGACTCGTCCTTGCTGGCCGGTAAAACCTCAGCCCCGGTAAAAGGTACGTTCGAGGCAACCACGGCATTGCGTGAGGCGCTGCAGGGGAGCGGGTTGCAGTTGGTGCCCGGCAACGCAGGGAGCTTCACTCTGATCGAAATGCCCCAGGGCGCATTGGCGCTTGAAGCAACGACCATCTCCGGCCAGGACAATTACGAAAGTGCCTGGGGACCGGTGGATGGCTACCTCGCTCAGCGCACAGCCTCTGGCACCAAGACCGATACATCACTGGTTGAAGCTCCTCGTTCCATCTCCGTCGCCACTCGCGACCAGATGCAGGACCGGGCAGTACAGAATCTGGATGATGCCGTGCGCTATATGCCCGGTGTCACCGCCAGCAGTTATGGCAGCGACAGCCGTGCAGAGTGGTTGAAAGTGCGAGGTTTTGAACCGACCCAGTTTCTCGATGGCCTGGCGTTGCCCAAAGGCACCTACGCCATGCCAAAACTGGAAACCTGGGACTTGGAGCGCGTGGCCCTGCTCCGCGGGCCTGCCTCATCGGTCTATGGACAAACTCCGGCGGGCGGCTTGCTGGACATGGTCAGCCGTCGCCCTGAAAACAACGCAAGTCATGAAGTACAGCTTCAAGTCGGCAGCTACCAGCGCAAGCAAATCAGCTTCGACAGCACTGGCCCTATCGATGATGAAGGACGCTTTTTATATCGCGTCAGCGGCGTAGTTCGCGACAGCAACACCGCCATCGAACACAACGAAGACAAACGCTACAACATTGCCCCAAGCCTGACCTGGAATATCGACGAAGACACCAAACTGACCTTCCTCAGCCAGTTCAATCGCGACGATACCGCCATCACCAGCCAGTTCTTGCCGCTGCAAGGCACCAAAGTGTCCTCACCTGCGGGCGAAGTGAAATATCACAAGAACCTGGGTGACCCTAAATGGGAGTTCTACGACAAGACCTACTACGCACTGGGCTATGCGTTTGAACACCGTCTCAACGATGTGTGGCAGTTCCACCAAAACCTGCGCTACACAAAAAGCGACCTGGCATTCCAGGGCATTACCGCCGGGGGCTATTACGGCTCGGTTGCAGACGATGGAACCCTGCAGCGCGGGGCGAACGTGGTCGATGAAGACATTAGCCAGTTTGCTGTCGACAACAACTTCCAGGCCGACTTCGACACCGGCGTAATCAAACACACCCTCTTGATTGGTCTTGACCATCAGCGCATCAATACCAATTACAAATGGGACTATGGCTCAGCCCCAGCCAGCAACATTATCAACCCGATTTATGGGCAAGATTTCAGCAACGTCAAATACACGGCCTATAACGACTACAACCAGAAAACCCGCGATACAGGTGTTTACCTGCAAGACCAGATGGCGCTGGATAACTGGCGCTTGACCCTGGGCGGTCGTCAGGACTGGCTGCACACTGACACCACGTTCCATAACGAGAACAATGCCCGCGACAAGCGTGACGACAGCGCCTTCACCGGCAATGCGGCTCTGAGTTATGTGTTCGACTCCGGCTTTACGCCTTACGTTTCCTATGCCGAATCGTTCCAGGCCGAGCCAGGAGGGTTTGGCGGCAAGGCATTCAAACCCGGCACCGGCAAGCAATATGAACTGGGTCTCAAATACCAGCCGCCGGGCAGCGACATGCTGTTCACCGCCGCCGTATACGACCTGACCCGCAAAAATATTGTGCTCAGCGATACCCTGGGTGTGAGCCGGCCACTGGGCGAAGCCAACGTACGCGGGCTGGAACTGGAGGCGGTGGGCAACGTCAACGACAACCTGAAGCTGACAGCCGCCTACACCTACGCCAACACCAAAATGACCAAGGTGTCCGACCCGCTGGACAAGAACCGTCCATTGCCACTGACGCCTGAGCATCAAGCCTCGATCTGGGCTGACTACACGTGGCACCAAGGCACACTGGAAGGTTTCGGTGTGGGCTTTGGCGCTCGCTACATTGGCGAAACCGACAACATTGCGATTGGCAGCATGGCCTATGTGCCCGATGCCTCTTATGGCCACACCGACGCCTACACCGTCTATGACGCTGCCGTGCATTATGATCTGGGAAAAATGAACAAATCGCTTAAAGGTGCGACGGTTTCAGTTAACGCCAACAACGTCTTCGACAAGGAATACCTGTCGACCTGCGATGGCTTCTACTGCTACTACGGCGACCGCCGCAACGTCATGGCCAGCGTCAACTACAAGTGGTAATCCGCTAAGCGCTATGTCACCTGTCCCTGTAGGAGCGGCGCACCGCCTCTCCCACAGCAGTGTTTTGGAGCTTCATGAAAAGCAAAACCATTCGCCGCTGGTCTTTTATCCACACCTGGACCAGCCTGATTTGCACCGGTTTTTTGCTGATGCTGGCATTGACCGGTTTGCCGTTGATTTTTCACCATGAAATCGACCACCTGCTGGGCGATGCGCCGCAGGTCAAGGAACTGCCCGCCGACACCCCGACACTCGATCTGCAACAACTGGTGCGCGCCGCCGAGGCTCATCGCCCGGGCGAAGTCATGCAGTATTTCGGCTGGGAAGCAGACGAACCCAACGCGGTCGTAGCCATCATGGCGGCCACCGCAGGCACCGAGCCGAACTCGTCCCACACCTTTATGCTCGATGCGCGTACGGGCGAGGCGATAGAGGTTCCGTCGGCCAATGGCGGGATCATGATGGTCATGCTGCGCCTTCACGTGGACATGTTCGCCGGGCTGCCCGGCAAGCTGCTGCTGGCATTCATGGGGCTGCTGTTTGTGCTGGCGATCATCTCCGGGACGGTGCTGTACTTGCCGTTCATGCGCCGTCACGACTTCGCCACCGTGCGCACCGACAAGTCCACCCGCTTGCGCTGGCTCGACCTGCACAACCTGCTGGGCGCCGTGACCCTGACCTGGGCCCTAGTGGTGGGGGTGACCGGTGTGATCAGCGCGTGTGCCGACCTGATTATCGAAGCCTGGCGCAATGACAGCCTCGGCGTCATGATCGAACCCTATCGTGATGCACCACCGCTGACCCATCTGGCCCCTGCCAGCCAGTTGCTGGACATTGCCGCCAAAGCAGCACCCGGCATGAATGCGGACTTTATCGCCTTCCCGGGCACACGGTTCTCCAGCGAACACCATTACGCAGTGTTCATGAAAGGCAGCACCCACCTGACCTCGCACCTGCTGACACCGGTCTTGATCGACGCGAGCACCCTGGACGTTACTGCCGTGGCCGGACGACCGTGGTACATGGATGCGATGGGCATGTCCCAGCCGTTGCACTTTGGCGACTACGGCGGCATGCCGATGAAGATCCTTTGGGCAGCCCTCGACCTGCTGACCATTGTGGTACTCGGCAGCGGCTTGTACCTGTGGTGGGTACGCCGACGTGCGGCCAAGGAGAACGCTCGATGAGGCCGCGTCGGTCGAACTTCTGGAAGGTGTTTTCTATCCCGCTGGCGATTGGACTTGTGAGCGTGACCGGACTGTTCAGCGCGCTATTGGGTGACGGCGCGTGGGATGTACTGAGCTGGATTGGCTTGGGCATTCCGGTGTGGGTCAGCGTGCGCGGGTTGCTCAAGCGCTGAGCGAAAGTTGCGTAGCAGCTGACGAACTCTGCGAGGCTGCGTTCGAGCGCGTAGCGGTCGTAAAACCGGTACACACGGCATGCCTGATAAACCGTGGAAGCAGGCTTTACGACGGCTGCGCCGCCGGACGTAGCCTCGCACAGCTCGTCAACTGCTACGAATCGGGACAGGCAAAATCTTTAGCCGCTGACGAGAACGCGGGTTTTCAGCAATCAGGCTTGTCCGCTGTATAGCGACGCGCCGGGTTCACCGCCGCACCAAACTCACGCAGCGCCTTGGCGCCGATCAGCAGCGGGTAGTTGAAGCTGCTGCGATCCGTAAGGTTGACCTCTACGGTGCGCTTGACGTTACCCAGGCACATCTCCAGATCGACTACCGGGCGCTTGGCGCTTTCCGGGACCTCTTTCTCGTCATCTTCATCGGCACGGCTCTTGATCTTGCTGATACGCGCAACCTTGTGCTCGTAAACCTTGCTGCTCGCGCCCTCGGTCGCCAGCTGGAAGCGGACCCACTCGTCACCATCACGGGTAAAGGTCTGGATATTTTTAGCCGACAGCGACGCTGTCAGGGCGCCGGTGTCCATCTTGGCTTTGAGGGTTTCGCCAATTTCCGGCAGCTTGATGTATTCGTAACGCCCATAAAGGGTCGGCTCGGCCGCCATCACCGGCAACGCCAATACGGACAGCAACACAAAAACAGACTTCATACGGGTCATTCCTTTTAAAGAGTCCGGTTTAGACCACATACCGGCAGTAGGTTCACACGGCTTTTGCAGGTGCAAGCCAGCGCCGGAAGGGCTCATTGATTTGGCGTTCTACGCCAGTCTGCTTATCATGACCAGTCCTTAAACGTTCAAGAGTTGCTTATGCGCCGCCTGCTCACCGGCTGTCTGGTTACCCTGTTATTACTGTGCAACACCCTGATTCTGTTCGGGCCGTTGATGCTGTTTGCCCTGCTCAAACTAGTGACGCCGGGGCGCCTTCGCGATTTCAACTCGCGGGCGGTGATGTGGATCGCCGAGACATGGTCAGAGATAGACAAGCGCATTTTCGCCTTGTGCCTGCCCACCCGATGGGACATTCGCGGCGCTGAGGGGCTAAGCCGTAATACCTCGTATCTGGTGATCAGCAATCATCAGTCGTGGGTCGATATTCCCGCACTGATACAGAGCCTGAACCGACGTACGCCTTTCTTCAAATTCTTCCTGAAAAAAGAACTGATCTGGGTGCCCTTCCTGGGGCTGGCCTGGTGGGCGCTCGATTATCCATTCATGAAACGTTACTCAAAAGCCTTCCTGGCCAAACATCCCGAACTCAAGGGCCAGGACCTCAAGATCACGCGGGACGCCTGCGAACTGTTCAAGCGCCAGCCTGTGACGGTGGTCAATTACATTGAAGGCACGCGCTTTACCCCCGCCAAACACGCCCAGCAACATTCACCTTACTTTTGGTTGCTAAAACCCAAGGCGGGGGGAGTGGCGTTTGTGCTGGCGGCGATGGGTGAACAGTTGGATGCCGTGCTCGACGTGACCGTGGTTTATCCACAGGAAAAAATTCCGGGGTTTTGGCAATTGATCAGCGGGCAGGTGCCCAAAGTGATTATCGACATACAGACCCGTGAGCTGGATCCGGCGTTGTGGAGGGGTGATTACGAAAACGATCCGGTGTTTCGCGAGCATGTCCAGAGCTGGGTCAACCAGCTCTGGACCGAGAAAGACCTGCGCATCAGCACCTTGCGTGCCGAGCGCGGCTAGCCTTTAAACGCCCCAGGCGCTGCCCAGTTTGCTCAGCAGCGAAGTGCTGACGTTCTGACCTTTGAAGTACTCCAGCAAAACCGGCGCAAACTTGGCAACCATACCGTCCTGCATGCCCAGTGCGGTGAATGCACTGTTCAACTGGTCAGTGTTGGACACGTTGCTGACAGCGCTGGTCGCAGTCTCGGATACGCCGCTGGACTTGCCCAGCAAGCCGCCCAATTGGCTCAACTGGCCCAGTGCACCGGCGCCAGCCAGTTTGTTGACACCCGGCACTTGCTCGGTCAGCTCGGAGTAGTCGCTGGAGGTCAGCTGGTTTTTCGCCAGGCTCAACATCGCGCCGATGCCGCCTGCCGCTTGCTCAGGCTTTACACCCAGCTCGTTGACCTTGGTCAGCATTTGTACGGCTTGCGCGGACTTGTCCGTGGTCGCGCCATTGCCGTTGGCACCCTGCACCTGCGCCGCCACGTTGGCCACATCGCTCAGGCTGAAACCTGCAAACACCGGGCTCGCGACCACGGTCATCAATGTTGCCAGTGCCACGCCGCTCAACTTATTCATCGCTTCAACCTCTAGAACCAAAAAACCGCCTGCAATAGAGCGGTAAAACTATGTCTATGACCCAAAACCCCAGCAGATGTTCCCAGGTGCCACTATCGGATCAAACGGGTCGCAATCTTAATTGAAAACCGCTGCATCCGCTGTGCCCTTGCCTGCGTATACAGGACACAGAGGTGCCACATGATTGGAACAACCCCACAGCCTGAACTAACCTCAACCGACGACTGGTCTGATGCCCTGACTGTGTTTGACGGGAGAGTGGCTATTTTAATTACCGATGCCGATGACCTTGCAACGCTCTTGGCCCAATGTTCATTGGGCAATCGCCGCGCCTTCGAAACCCTCTACCGCACCGTGGCGCCGCGCCTGCACAGCGTGGCACTGCGCTGCATGGGCCGCAGCGACCTGGCGCAAGACGTGGTGCAGGAAAGCTTTGTGCGCATCTGGCACAACGCCTCCCGTTATGAGGCTCACGTGTCGGCCCCCCTGACCTGGATGATCACCATCACTCGCAACCTGGCCATCGACCAGTTGCGCAAACATCGCGAACTGCCCTTGAGTGACCTGCAGCAAGACGCCTTGGCCGATGAGAGCCCCAGCGCCCACGAGCAACTGGACAGCGCCCGGGCGGCCAGCGCCCTTGGCCATTGCCTTGAACGACTGGAAGGCATGCAGCGCCAGAGCATCACCATCGCCTATTTTCAGGGGCTGAGTGCCAGCGAACTGGCGCACACCCTTGATGCACCGCTAGGGTCGGTCAAATCCTGGATCCGCCGGGGCATGGAGCGACTGCGCAGGTGCCTTGAGTCATGAACTATCAAACCCCTGAACGGCGCCGTGCGCTGGCCGCCGATTACGCCATCGGCCTGATGCCGCCCACCGCCCGTAAACGCTTTGAACACTTGCTGCTGGACGATGGGGCGTTGCGCGCTGAACTGGCCCGCTGGCAAAACCACCTCACCCTACTGACCGAGCCCCTGGTCGAGCAACCCGTGCCCGAGCATGTGTGGCAAGCCGTTGTGGCGCGCATTGAACCGCAAACACTGCATGTACCGCTCAAGCGCCCGTTCTGGAACTGGCTGCGGTTGGGGGCGGTTGCCTGCTCGTTGCTGATCGTTTTGACCACGGGCCTGCTCTACAACCGCGACAGTGTCCAGTACCAGGCCACCCTGCTCAGCGGCACGGCTCAGCCCGGCCTGCGGATCGAGGCCCACGCCGACTACCTGAAGGTTCAGCCTTTGGAGCTGGCTGCCGTGGAGGCAGGCCGCAGCCTGGAATTGTGGGCGATTCCGGTTGAGGGTAAACCGGTGTCCCTGGGGCGGATCCCCGCGGATGGTGATGGTCGGATAGCCCTGAGCCAGAGCCAGCAGCAATTGATCAGGGTCCCGGTGGTACTGGCGGTGAGTCTTGAGCCGCAGGGCGGCTCACCAACCGGGCAGCCAACCGGCCCCGTGCTGTATCAGGGGCCGCTGGCGACACTGTAAACCAACCTGTAGTCGCTGCCGCAGGCTGCGATAAGGGCCGCAGGCCCTTCAAGGCAGGATCGCTGCGCAATCCATCGCAGCCTGCGGCAGCGACTACACAGTCAGTTGTGGCTTTTAAGCCTTGCTGAACATCTTGTGCGGATCGATCACAAACTTCTTCGGCACCCCGGCATCGAACTCGCCATAGCCACGTGGCGCGTCGTCCAGACTGATGACCTCAACGCCCACGATATCCGCGATCTTGATCCGGTCCCACATGATGGCCTGCATCAGTTGGCGGTTATATTTCATCACCGGCGTTTGCCCGGTGTGAAAGCTGTGGGATTTGGCCCAGCCCAGACCAAAGCGAATGCTCAGGCTGCCCATTTTTGCGGCTGCATCGACTGCACCCGGATCTTCGGTGACGTACAGCCCCGGAATGCCGATTTTGCCCGCCACCCGCACTACGCCCATCAGCGAGTTGAGCACGGTGGCCGGCGCCTCGTGTTTCACTCCGTCATGCCCGTGACCACGGGCTTCAAAGCCCACCGCATCCACGGCGCAATCCACTTCAGGCTCACCCAACAGGTCGGCAATCTGTTCGTGCAACGGGGTGTCCTTGGACAGGTCGGCGATTTCAAACCCCTGAGCCTTGGCGTGGGCCAGGCGAATCGGGTTCACGTCACCGACGATCACCACCGCAGCGCCCAGCAAACGCGCCGAGGCCGCCGCTGCCAGACCTACCGGACCAGCGCCTGCGATGTACACCGTACTGCCGGGGCCAACGCCTGCGGTCACTGCACCGTGATAGCCGGTGGGCAGGATGTCGGAGAGGCACGTCAGGTCACGGATCTTTTCCATTGCCGCATCACGATTGGGCAACTTGAGCAGGTTGAAATCGGCATAAGGCACCAATACATATTCAGCCTGACCGCCGACCCAATCGCCCATGTCCACATACCCATAGGCACCGCCGGGACGGGCCGGGTTGACGGTCAGACAGACGCCGGTGTTTTGCTCCTTGCAACTGCGGCAACGCCCGCATGCCACGTTGAACGGCACAGAAACCAGATCGCCGACTTTCAGATGCTCCACATCGCGCCCGGCCTCGATCACCTCGCCGGTGATCTCATGGCCCAGGACCAGCCCGGTTTGCGCCGTGGTACGGCCACGCACCATGTGCTGATCGGAGCCACAGATATTGGTCGACACCACACGCAAGATCACGCCGTGATGAATGGGCTTGCCTTGAGGATTCTGCATCTTCGGGAAAGGAATGCTTTGCACTTCAACCTGGCCATTGCCCAGGTACACCACACCGCGATTGTCAGCCATCGTATTCACCCTTGTTGTAATTGGAGGGATTACTTGCTGCATCCAGCTTAGAACGTGCCGCTAACCTCACAGCACCACCGTACGACCTCCATTTAGGAAAACGCGCCGCTCAATGTGATAGCCCACACCACGAGCCAGCGTCTGGGCTTCGATGTCGCGCCCTTTGGCAATAAGGTCTTCGGGGTAGTGGCTGTGATCCACCACCTCCACGCCCTGAGCGATGATCGGGCCTTCGTCCAGGTCGTTATTGATGTAGTGCGCCGTGGCGCCGACCAGCTTGACGCCTTTTTCGTAGGCCTGGTGATACGGCTTGGCCCCTTTGAAACCGGGCAGCAGGGAGTGGTGGATATTGATCGCTTTGCCGTCGAGCTTGCGACATAACTCAGGGGACAGCACTTGCATGTAACGGGCGAGGATCACCAGCTCGGCGCCGGTGTCTTCGATCACCTGCCACACCTTTGCTTCTTGCGCCGGTTTATTGGCCGGATCCAGCGCGAAATGGTGATAAGGAATGCCGTGCCAGCTGGCCAGCGGCTCCAGATCGGGGTGATTGGAGACCACGGCCACCACGTCCATCGACAACTGGCCGATACGCTGGCGATACAGCAGGTCGTTGAGGCAGTGATCGGCCTTGGACACCATGATCAGGACTTTGGGCCGGTGATGAGGCGGCGTCAGTTCGAAGGCCATGCCGAAAGCCTGGCCGCGCTCGGCCAGACCCGCGCGAAAAGCGTGCTCGTCAAAACCGTCAGGCTGACGGAACTCCACGCGAATAAAAAAACGCGCCGAGCGCTGGTCGTCGAAAGAGTGGTGCTCGGTGACGTAGCAACTGTGTTCGAACAAATAACGCGTGACCGCATCCACCGTGCCCAGGAGGCTCGGGCAGTCCGCGGTAAGAATCCAGGTGTCGGGGGCGCGGCTCATGGGGTGCTCCTTGATGGGTATTGGAACGCACACGACCTGTGTGGGAGCGGGCTTGCTCGCGATGCAAACAACACGGTACATCCGGATGACCGTGGTGCTGCAATCGCGAGCAAGCCCGCTCCCACAGAGGCGCAGGCAGGATCATATTTACGCTTCGACGTTCAGCCCGTACTCCGCTGCTGCATCCTGCAACCATAGCCACCAGTAGTCCGAAAAGCTGCGGCGGATCAGCAGCTCCCATGTGTCTTCAGCCGTGTGGCGAATCACCAGCTGCGACTTGGCGAACACCGTGCCCACCGCTTTGCCCACCGGGAAGTTGTCCGGGTGTACGTCATAGCTGGTGGACTTCATCAGCACTTCGCGCACCTTTGGTCCGCTCAGTTCCAGCAGCTGTTGCCCGCCGCTGACGTTGACGACCGAGATATGCAGCCCGGCCAGCGCTGCGCGCAACGCGTGTTCCACGGCGAATTCCTGGCCACCGGGCACGATCAGCAACCACTCATCCGGCCCCATCCATTGCAACGATGTGTCTTCCTTGGCCACCAGGCTCAGGGCCACTGGCAACTCCAGCCCCAGGGCCTTGTGCACGCCTTCGGCAAAAGCCGGGTCTTTGGCATCGCCGCGCAGGGTCAGATGGCCCAGCAGTTTTTTCTCGCGCACGGTCACACCCGGATTTTTACGGCCCTTGCCGATCAAACCGGCGAGGTTGGCCTGGTGCAACGATGACTCGGCTTTGGCGCCCGAGTCCGGGCGTTGTTGGTATACGTTGGCTGTGGTCATGGATCACCCGTTAGCAATGTTGTGTTGATTGACTCCCACCATTCCCCGTGGGAGCGAGCCTGCTCGCGAAAGGGCTCCACTCAAATATTCTGCCGCTCACCTTTGGGGTCGAAGAACACCGAAGACACGATCTCGGCCTCGATCACGCTGCCATCGGCCTGAGGCGAAAACACACGCTCACCGATGCGCTTCAAGCCGCCTTTGACCACACCCATGGCAAACGAATAACCCAGTGAGTTGTGGGCATAGCTGGAGGTCACATGGCCCACCATCGTCATCGGGATTGCCTGTTTCGGATCGAACACCAGTTGCGCACCTTCAGGTAACCATTGGGTCGGGTCTACCGGCTTGAGCCCCACCAGCTGTTTGCGTTGTTCACGCATGCAGTCTTCGCGGTTCATGCCGCGCCAGCCGATCCATGAGAACGGTTTGGTACGGCCCACACACCAGCCCATGTTCAAGTCATCCGGGGTCATGGAGCCGTCGGTGTCCTGACCGACGATGATGAAACCCTTCTCGGCCCGCAGCACGTGCATGGTCTCGGTGCCATAGGGGGTGAGGTTGTATGGCTTGCCCGCCTCGACGATTTTTTCCAGCACGCCCATCGCATAGTCGGCCTGGATATTGACCTCGTACGACAGCTCACCGGTAAACGAGATACGGAAGACCCGCGCCGGTACACCGCCGACCAGACCTTCCTTCCAGGTCATGAACGGGAAAGCTTCACGGTCCAGATCGATGTCCGTGACTTCGCTCAGCAGCTTGCGGCTGTTGGGGCCTGACAGGGTCAGCGTCGCGTAATGGTCGGTCACCGACGTGAAATACACCTTCAGGTCAGGCCACTCGGTCTGCTGGTAGATTTCCAGCCATTGCAGCACGCGGGCCGCACCGCCGGTGGTGGTGGTCATGACAAAGTGATTATCGGCCAGACAGGCGGTTACGCCGTCGTCGAACACCATGCCGTCTTCTTTGCACATCAGGCCGTAGCGAGCCTTGCCCACATCGAGTTTGGTCCAGGCGTTGGTGTAGATGCGGTTGAGAAATTCCCGCGCATCCGGGCCCTGAATGTCGATTTTGCCCAGGGTGGAGGCATCGAGAATACCGACGCTGTCACGCACCGCCTGGCACTCGCGCTTGACCGCTGCGTGCAGGTCTTCGCCATTACGCGGGAAGTACCACGGACGCTTCCATTGGCCCACATCTTCAAACTCGGCACCCTGCTTGACGTGCCAGGCGTGCAGCGCGGTGTAACGCACCGGCTCAAAAATATGCCCGCAATGCCGCCCCGCCACGGCGCCGAACGTCACCGGCGTGTAATTGGGGCGGAACATGGTGGTGCCCATCTGCGGGATGGTGACGTTCAGCGAGCGTGCTGCAATGGCCAGCCCGTTGACGTTGCCCAGCTTGCCCTGATCGGTACCGAAGCCCAGCGCGGTGTAGCGCTTGACGTGTTCAACCGACTCGAAACCTTCGCGGGTAGCCAGTTCGATTGCAGCGGCGGTGACATCGTTTTGCAGGTCGACAAATTGCTTCGGCGCCCGTGCAGTGCCCTTCTCGTGAGGCACGTGAAACAGTGCCAGCGTGGCTTCATGATGCTGGTTCAGGGCTTTGGGCAACACACCCTCCACCGCTTTGAAACCGGCTTCGCTGGCAGCACGCACACCACCTTCAAAACCATCGGCCAGGCTGTCGCCCAACCCGTAGACACCATTGATGCCGCCCACACACACGCGTTTTTGCGGAGCTTCGCCGGGTACAAAACCCAGAATATCTTCGCGCCAGCTCGGTTTACCGCCCAGGTGCGAGGCCAGGTGCACCACCGGGCTGTAACCGCCGGAAGTGGCAACCAGGTCGCACTCCAGCCATTCGCCGGGGCTGGCGACACTGTTGGTTTTAAGGTCAATCGCGGCCACACGGGCACCGGTCACGTGTTTGCTGCCACGGGTTTCGATCACCGCGCTGGCGGTCAAAATGCGGATGCCTTTGGCGCGCGCGGCCTCGACCAATGCGCCGCGAGGGTTGCTGCGCGCATCGGCGACAGCCACCACCTGCTGGCCTGCATCGATCCAGTCCAGCGCAACGCGGTAGGCGTGGTCGTTGTTGGTACTGAGCACCAGTTTTTTACCCGGCGCCACGCCGTAGCGGCGCACGTAGGTCGACACTGCGCCTGCCAGCATATTGCCCGGCACGTCGTTGTTGCCGTACACCAACGGCCGCTCGCAGGCGCCGGTAGCCAGTACCACGCGCTTGGCCCGAACACGGTGGATGCGCTGACGAACCTGGCCAATCGGGGCACGGTCGCCAAGATGGTCGGTGAGGCGCTCGTGGATGGTCAGGAAGTTGTGGTCGTGATAGCCGTTGACTGTCGCCCGGGGCAACAGCGTCACACCCGGGAGCTCCTTGAGTTCGGCAATGACTTTGCCGACCCACTCCATGGCCGGTTTGCCGTCCAGGCTTTCGCGGCTGTCGAGCAGGCTGCCGCCGAACTCTTCCTGCTCATCGGCCACGATCACCCGGGCGCCGCTGCGTGCTGCAGCCAGTGCCGCCGCCAGGCCTGAAGGGCCAGCGCCGACGATCAGTACGTCGCAGTGATGGTTCATGTAGTCATAGGTGTCAGGATCGTTCTGGGTCGGCGAACGGCCCAGGCCTGCCGCCTTACGGATGTACTTCTCGTAAGTCATCCAGAATGACTGCGGGTACATGAACGTTTTGTAGTAGAAACCTGGCGGCATCAGCTTGCCGCCCACCTTGCCCAAAATCCCCATTACATCGTTGTTGACGTTGGGCCAACCGTTGGTGCTGGTGGCAACCAGGCCCTGATACAACGCCTGTTGCGTAGCCCGCACGTTCGGGATCTGAGTGGCTTCGGTGGCACCGATTTGCAGCACCGCGTTGGGCTCTTCGGCACCGGCGGCATAGATGCCACGAGGCCGGGAATATTTGAAGCTGCGACCAATAACGTCGACACCATTGGCCAGCAATGCTGCGGCCAGGCTGTCGCCCTCATAGCCTTTGTACTGTTGACCGTTGAAGGTAAAGGTCAGCACTTTGCTGCGGTCTACACGGCCGCCATTAGGCAAGCGATGGGTCTGGCTCATACCTTTTCTCCCTGCTCGCGGGTGGCCGTGGTGGTGAGTGGCGCCGCCTGTTCAGTGAACTGCGGCTGGGTGCCAATCAGGTAAGTTTCAAGAATTTCGTAGGTCACGGTGTTGCGCGTGGCGTTGAAGAACTGCCGGCAACCGGCGACGTGGTTCCACAGTTCGTGGTGCAGGCCCCGGGGGTTGTCGCGAAAAAACATGTAGTCGCCCCACTCGGCGTCGGTGCAGGCGCCAGGGTCGAGCGGGCGCGGGATGTGCGCCTGGCCGCTGGCATGAAATTCCTCTTCGGAGCGCAATTCGCCGCAATGGGGACAGAAGATATGGAGCATGGGTAATTCCTCTGTTAGTGGGCGACAGCGGCAGCGCCGTGTTCGTCGATCAGGGCACCGGTGTGGAACCGGTCAATGGAAAAAGGGGCAGCCAATGGGTGCATTTCACCCTTGGCCAGACTGGCGGCAAAAACGTTGCCCGAGCCGGGTGTAGCCTTGAAGCCGCCCGTGCCCCAGCCGCAGTTGAAAAACAGATTCGGCACCGGGGTTTTGGAGATGATCGGGCATGCATCGGGAGTGGTGTCGACGATGCCGCCCCACTGGCGGTTCATGCGTACCCGGGACAACACCGGGAACATTTCCACAATCGCCTGGATGGTGTGTTCGATCACCGGGTACGAGCCGCGCTGGCCGTAGCCGTTGTAGCCGTCGATCCCGGCACCGATCACCAGGTCGCCCTTGTCGGACTGGCTGATGTAACCGTGAACCGCGTTGGACATGATCACGCTGTCGATAATCGGCTTGATCGGCTCCGACACCAGCGCTTGCAGCGGGTGGGATTCAATCGGCAGACGAAAGCCCGCCTGACGGGCCATGTGCCCGGAGTTACCGGCCGTCACCACCCCAACGCGCTTGGCACCGATAAAACCCTTGCTGGTTTCAACACCGATGCACACGCCGTTTTCCTTGCGAAAGCCCAGTACTTCGGTTTGCTGGATCAGATCAACACCCAGGGCATCCGCAGCACGGGCAAAACCCCAGGCCACGGCGTCATGGCGAGCCACACCGCCACGGCGCTGTACGGTGGCGCCGATGATCGGGTAGCGAGTGTTTTTTGAGCAATCAAGGTACGGAATCTCGTCCGCCACCTGCTTGCCGTTGAGCAGCTCACCATCCACCCCGTTGAGGCGGTTAGCGCTGACCCGGCGCTCCGAGTCGCGCATGTCCTGCAAGGTATGGCACAGGTTGTAGACGCCGCGCTGAGAGAACATGACGTTGTAGTTCAAGTCCTGGGACAAGCCTTCCCAGAGCTTCATGGCGTGCTCGTAGAGGTGCGCCGACTCGTCCCACAAATAGTTGGACCGCACGATGGTGGTGTTGCGCGCCGTATTGCCGCCGCCCAGCCAGCCTTTCTCGACCACGGCCACGTTGGTGATGCCGTGCTCCTTGGCCAAGTAGTAAGCGGTCGCCAACCCGTGGCCGCCACCGCCGACGATAATCACGTCGTAAACCTTTTTAGGGGTCGGCGTGCGCCACATCTTCTGCCAGTTTTCATGGTGGCTGAGGGAGTGTTTGAAGAGGCCGAAGCCTGAATACCGTTGCATAGGGTTTACTCCAAAAACGCGCTCAGCGATAAACCGGGAAGTCTTTGCACAGCGAGGTCACCTGGCGTGCCACGTCGGCCTCGATATCGGCATCGCCGAGGTGATCGAGGATGTCGCAGATCCAGCCAGCCAGCTCCGTGCATTGCGCCACTTTGAACCCGCGCGTGGTCACTGCCGGGGTACCGATGCGCAGGCCAGACGTCACGAACGGTGATTGCGGGTCATTGGGCACCGCATTTTTATTGACCGTGATATGAGCACGGCCCAGGGCTGCGTCGGCGTCTTTGCCGGTCAGGCCCTGACGGATCAGGCTGAGGAGGAACAGGTGGTTGTCGGTGCCGCCCGAGACCACGTCGAAGCCACGCTTGATAAACACTTCGGCCATCGCCTGAGCGTTGTCGATGACCTGCTTTTGATAGGTCTTGAAGCCCGGCTCCAGGGCTTCTTTGAAGCACACCGCCTTGGCCGCGATCACATGCATCAGCGGGCCGCCCTGACCACCGGGGAACACCGCCGAGTTGAGTTTCTTTTCCAGTGCCTCGTTGGACTTGGCCAGGATCAACCCGCCGCGTGGGCCGCGCAGGGTTTTGTGGGTAGTGGTGGTGACCACGTCAGCGTACGGCAGCGGGTTCGGGTACAACCCGGCGGCCACTAGACCGGCCACGTGGGCCATGTCGACAAACAAGTAAGCGCCTACCTTGTCGGCAATCTGGCGAAAGCGTGGGAAGTCGAGGAATTTGGAGTAAGCCGAGAAGCCGGCAATGATCATCTTGGGCTGATGCTCAACGGCCAGGCGCTCTACTTCGTCGTAGTCGATCAGGCCTGTTGAGGTGTCGATGCCGTACTGCACGGCGTTGTACAACTTGCCGGAAAAACTGACGCTGGCGCCGTGGGTCAAGTGCCCGCCGTGGGCCAGGCTCATGCCCAGCACGGTGTCGCCTGCATTGAGCAGCGCCAGATACACCGCCGCGTTGGCCTGGCTGCCGGAGTGGGGTTGCACATTGGCATAATCGGCGCCGAACAGCTGCTTGGCGCGGTCGATAGCCAGTTGCTCAACTTTATCCACATGCTCGCAGCCGCCGTAGTAACGCTTGCCCGGATAGCCTTCGGCGTACTTGTTGGTCAGACCGCTGCCTTGAGCTTCCATCACACGCTGGCTGGTGTAGTTCTCGGAGGCGATCAGCTCGATGTGATCTTCCTGGCGCTGATCTTCGGCATTCATCGCCGCTAACAAGGCATCGTCGTAACCCTGGATCTGATCCTGCTTGCTGAACATTGCGTGTCTCCCAGCGCCAGCGCGCCTTTGGTCTCGGTGGGGCTTGTGCCCTTTGAGCCAGATGGTAGAGCTGGCGCAGGCAGATCAAATGCCTATGGACGCCACGCAATGGTGCGTTTACGACATGGTTTCGCATAACCCTGTGGGAGCGGGCTTGCTCGCGATACTGGCGGCGCGGTTTGTCTGGCAAACCCGGGTGATGCCATCGCGAGCGAGCCCGCTCCCACACTTTTATTGCAGGACTTTGAGCTATTCTTTTGTAAGGGTTTTCCGCACTTTGAGTCGTGCCTGTGCACCCGACAAAATCTTGGATAAAGTGCACGACACAATTCGACCAAGGAACCGGGAAATGACTGACAAGAGCCAACAATTCGCCAGCGACAACTACTCCGGTATCTGCCCTGAAGTCTGGACCGCTATGGAACTGGCCAACCACGGTCATCAACGCTCTTACGGTGATGACGAGTGGACCCTGCGCGCTGCCAACGACTTTCGCAAATTGTTCGAAACCGACTGCGAAGTCTATTTCGCCTTTAACGGTACTGCGGCCAACTCCCTGGCCCTGTCTTCGTTGTGCCAGAGCTTCCACAGCGTGATCTGTTCCGAGACGGCCCACGTCGAAACCGACGAATGCGGTGCGCCGGAATTCTTCTCCAACGGCTCAAAGCTGCTGATCGCCCGTACTGAAAACGGCAAGATCACCCCAGAATCGATCCGCGAAATCGCCCTCAAGCGCAAAGACATCCACTATCCAAAACCGCGGGTGGTCACCATCACTCAGGCTACCGAAGTCGGCAGCGTCTATCGCCCTGAAGAAATCCGCGCCATCAGCGACACCTGCAAAGAGCTGGGTTTGTTGCTGCACATGGACGGCGCGCGCTTCTCCAACGCCTGTGCTTTCCTCGGTTGCTCGCCAGCAGACCTGAGCTGGAAAGCCGGGGTCGATGTGCTGTGCTTTGGCGGCACCAAAAACGGCATGGCGGTGGGTGAAGCCATTCTGTTCTTCAACCACAACCTGTCGGTGGACTTCGATTACCGCTGCAAACAGGCCGGGCAACTGGCGTCGAAAATGCGCTTTTTGTCGGCACCCTGGGTGGGCTTGCTGGAAAACGACGCATGGCTCAAACACTCACGCCACGCCAACCACTGCGCGCAGTTACTGAGCCAGTTGGTGAGTGACATTCCGGGTGTTGAACTGATGTTCCCTGTGGAAGCCAATGGCGTGTTCCTGCAACTCTCGGAACCGGCCGTGGCTGCACTGACCGCCAAGGGCTGGCGCTTCTACACCTTTATCGGCAAAGGCGGCGCACGCTTCATGTGCTCGTGGGACACCGATGAGGCTCGAGTGCGGGAATTGGCGGCGGATATTCGCGAAGTGATGGCGGGGTAAACATTCAATAATGTGGGAGCGGGCTTGCTCGCGATTCAGTTAACGCGGCTGGTCTGAACCACCGCGCTGAGACTCTCGCGAGCAAGCCCGCTCCCACAGGGAGTGATCGTATTGCGAAGTGTCAGGATTGCCCTAACGTTCGCTCAATCACATCGACCGTGGCGCTGACTTGCTCTTGATAACGGTCGAGTTCCTGTTTGTGTTGCTGCTTGAGCTCAATCTGCTGTGAACACAGATTCAGCGCCGCCAGCACCAGCAATTTGTCCCCGATCAAGCTCGGGTACTTTCTTTTCGTGTCGGCCAGGGCGGCTTTCAACATGACCGTGGCTGCCATCAGGGTTTGTTGCTCCCCCTCAGGCGCTTTGATCGTGTAGTCGTTACCCAAAATCGAGACGACATTTACTCCGTCTCTGTCTACGCTCATGCGCTGACAGGGCTCGCGCGCTCAACCAGTGCCTGAATGCGGGCAGCAGTTGCGCCTTGCTTCTCTTCCTGTTCCATCAGGTTCAGTTGCAGGCTTTCGTTTTCGTCTTTGGCCTGGGTCAGTTCAGCGTTCAGCGCAGCGTTGGTATCCAACAGCTCTTGCTTTTGTTGAACCAGGTCGCTGACCAGTTGTTCCAGTTTGCTAAGGGATGACTCAATCATGGTGGTGTTCTCAAGCAGTTTCGAAGGGCGCGTACGATAAAGAAAAGTCACCGGCTAAGCTAGCGGCAACCTGCCTTTGAGCCCCCTAAAGACTCCGGTTTAGAGTCTTTGTTCCCGACTGGCACCCACAAGTGGCCTGCGCCCCTTAAAACTCGATTCGCACATCGCCCTTGGGCACGCTGCAGCACGACAAAATATAGCCCTCGGCAACGTCTTCGTCGGTGATACCGCCGTTGTGGTCCATCTCGACCTCGCCCCCCAGTTTCAGCACCTTGCAGGTGCCGCAAATGCCCATGCCGCACGCTTTGGGAATCAGCAGCCCCAGCTTGGCCGCCGCCGCATGCACGGTTTCTGCCGGGCCTACGCGGATGCTCTTGCCGGATGCCGTGAATTCCACCTGGTTCAAATCCGCCAGGTCCAGCTCCGGTGCCTCGGCCGCCTGTTCGGCTTGCTCCACCGCATCGGCCCGGGCTTCGGGCGGGGTCGCGCCAAAAGACTCCTCGTGATAACGGCTCATATCAAAGCCGTTGCTCTCCAGCAGGCGCTTGACCGCGTTCATATAAGGCGTAGGTCCGCAGCAAAACACCTCGCGCTCCATAAAGTCGGGCGCCATCAGCTCAAGCATTTTGTGATTCAAATAACCGCGATAGCCGGCCCACGGTTCACCCAGCCCGTGTTTTTCACAGATCAGGTGCAGGCTGAAGTTGTCGATGCGCGAAGCCATGTGCTCCAGCTCGCGGTGGTAAATGATGTCTTTGGGCGAGCGGGCGCTGTGGATAAACACCATGTCGACATTGGCGTTGGTGTCGTAAAACCAGCGCGCCATCGACATCACCGGGGTGATCCCGACGCCGCCGCTCAGGTACAGCACCTTGGGGCTCGGTGCATCGATGGCGTTAAACAGCCCGACCGGTCCGTGTACCGCCAGCTCCTGGCCTTCCTGCAGGTTGTCGTGCAGCCAGTTGGACACCCGCCCGCCCGGCACGCGCTTGATGGTCACCGAAAAGCTGTAAGGCACCGAGGGCGAGCTGGAGATGGTGTACGAGCGCATCACCGGGTCACCGTCGATTTCCAGCTCCAGAGTCACGAACTGCCCCGGCTTGAAAAAGAACAGAATCGGCTGGTCGGCCATAAAACAGAAGGTGCGTACGTCCCAGGTTTCCTGAATCACTTTGACGCATCGCACGATGTGTCGACCGTTGGCCCAGGTCTGGGTAGTTACCGGATTCAGAAAGCTGTTGGACATGGGTTTCTCCACGGCCGACAACCGGCCTCTTGCTGGCGATTCTGCGCATGCCCCGAGACGGCCATTTATCTATTCGCGACATTCACATGCTTATGGCGACCAGCCCCTGAAAACAGGCGCTCGCGCGTCGGAAACAGATTTGGCCATGTCGCCCGCAGATATGGCATCTGCGCACTTCGAACGCACACTCAGCGCCACTCACCACATCAAATGCTTTGCCTTGCGTCGCACCCCTGATCAGCCACTTTTAGGCCACCTACGATGGCCATGAGGATTACAACGATGGACGTCACCGCAAACCTGAGCCTGGGCGATCCACTGGAACCCGCACGCAAGGCCACCGCCGAGATGTTGCAGAACCGCGAACGAACCTTTTCGTTGCCGCAGCCCTTCTATAACGACGAGCGCCTGTTCGAAATCGATATGCAGGAGATCTTCCAGAAGGAGTGGCTGATTGCAGGCATGACCTGTGAAATCCCGGCCAAGGGCAACTTCCTGACCCTGCAAGTGGGCAAAAACCCGATCATCGTGATTCGCGGCGCCGAAGGTCAGGTGCATGCCTTTCATAACGTATGCCGCCACCGTGGCTCGCGGCTGTGTACCAGTGAAAAGGGCAAGGTCGCCAAGCTGGTGTGCCATTACCACCAGTGGACCTACGAGCTGGACGGACGCCTGCTGTTTGCCGGCACCGAGATGGGCGCCGACTTTGATATGAAGCAATACGGCCTCAAGCCGGTAAACGTCAAAACCGCAGGCGGTTACATCTTTATCAGCCTGGCCGAGAACCCGCCGGCCATCGACGAGTTCCTGACCACGCTCAACCACTACATGGAACCCTACGACATGGAAAACACCAAGGTGGCGATTCACACCACCTTGGTGGAAAAAGCCAACTGGAAGCTGGTGCTCGAAAACAACCGCGAGTGTTATCACTGCAACGCGTCGCACCCCGAGTTGCTCAAGACCCTGCTGGAATGGGACGACGTTACCGATCCACGGGCCGATCAGGCATTCAAGGATCACGTAGCCGCTTCGGCAGCAGCCTGGGACGCCGAGAAGATCCCTTATGCACACGCCAGTTTCGGCCTGCGTAACCGAATCGTGCGCATGCCGCTGCTCAAGGGCACCGTGTCCATGACCCTGGATGGCAAGCAAGGCTGTGCAAAACTCATGGGACGGATCAAAAACCCGGACCTGGGCTCAATGCGCATCCTGCACTTACCGCACTCGTGGAACCACTGCATGGGCGATCACATCATCGTGTTCACGGTGTGGCCGATCAGCGCGCAAGAAACCGTCGTGACCACCAAATGGCTGGTGCACAAGGACGCGGTGGAAGGCGTGGACTACGACGTGGAACGCATGCGCAATGTGTGGGACGCCACCAACAATCAGGACCGCAAACTGGCAGAAGAAAACCAGCGCGGCATCAACTCAATCGCCTACCAGCCGGGGCCGTACTCCAAGACCTACGAGTTTGGCGTGGTGAACTTTATTGACTGGTACAGCGAGCGGCTGCTGAACAATCTGGGGGCGGCGCCAGCGGCGTACCTTAAAGGGGTGGTGGCCCAATGATCCTGTAGCCGCTGCCGGAGGTTGCGTTAAGAGCCGAAGGACCTTCGCTGTTTAAGGTGCGAGGCCTGCGGGCTCGATCGCAGCCTGCGGCAGCGGCTACAGGACAACGGCAACTGTGGGAGCGAGCCTGCTCGCGAAGGTCGTTCGCGAGCAGGCTCGCTCCCACAGTAGGGCTTGACCTACAACAGAGTATCTACAGAGTTGCGTATTGGCTATTTTTTGAACAGAAGGCTACAGCCCTTGTGCGCTATGGCCCACAGCCCTTCACCAACATCTTGTCCACAGGCACACCCACAGCAATTGTGGGGAAGTGGACAAGTTATCCTCGAATGACCAATTGATCGTTTTTTGTACAGCGCACTGTAAGCCACGAAACACGTGGTCTGTAGCCAGCCGCGAACACCTTATCCACATATCCACCAACAGAGATTGTGCGCAACTTATGCACCGCCTCGTTTCACTGTGGAAAACCCCTTAAGGCACCGATTATTCAAGGGTTTTAAGGTTGGACGGTGGTTAAAGCACTGAATTGGATGTTTTTTGATCAGAAGCCTGTAAGCCACGGTTTATATAGGCCTTAGCGGACAGCAAACAACTTATCCACATAAGCGCTAACAGACTTTGTGGGCAAGTATCAGCGCACGACGCCTTCTTCAATCAGCAGCTTCAAAATAGCCTGGGCACCCTCTTCGGCACTCACACCCTTGAGTACTTGCCCCGAGCCGCCAGCGGCCTTGGCTGTAGCTGCTTTCATGCGGTCGGCAGCACTTTTGGCCTTGATCACTTTCAAGCGTTTGGGTCGTGGTTTGGCAGGTTGCAGCACACCCGTTGTGGATAACTCATCCACCGTGACTTCAACGACATCCGCGTTGACCAGACCCCGGGTCGCGGGGCCATAAGCGCTTTGCCGGGCCTTCGGGGCGGCGTTATCCACAGTAATCACAAACGGCAGCCGTACTTGCAAACGACGCCGCTGCCCTCGAGGCAAGGCTTGCAGCACCTGCGCCACACCGCTGTGGATAGATTCGATCTGCGCCACACCCACCAGCAGCGGCCAGCCCAGTTGCTCGGCCAACAGGTATGGCAACATGCCAGAACCTTCGCCGGTTTCAGCCTGGCTGCCGGTCAGCACCAGCTGTACCCCCGCTTCACGAATGTAATCGCGCAATACCGGCACCACATCGGCGCCGTCCGGTTGCTCCAGCACGTGCAACTCGTCCAGCCCCATGCCCAGATAGGCGCGCAGGGCGGGCTCGTGGGGATTGCCAGCGTGCAGCACATGCAAGTTATCCCCAGCCAGCTCCAGGCCCAGTTCGACAGCGCGGGCGTCCTGCTCGGCGCGGCGGGCGCGGCCTGAGGCCGGGTGGGCGCCGATTGAAACCAGTGCAACGGTGGCGATGCTCATCAATAAATCTCCAGACAATGTGGGGGCGGGCTGCCTGCGCAGGATCGCCTCGGTGTATCAGGCAGACCGGGTCGCCTGATTCGCGAGCAAGCCCGCGCCCCCAGAAGATGCGTTGCGCCAGTTATCCACAGCCACAATCAATGCCTCAAGTACGGCCGTACCATCGCCAATCACCGACAGGTCAGCGCGCTTGATCATGTCGCAACCGGGGTCCAGGTTGATCGCCACCACTTTGTCGCAGGCGCCAATCCCTTGTAGATGTTGAATTGCACCGCTGATACCGACCGCCACGTAGACCCGTGCCGTGACCCAAACCCCACTGGCACCGACCTGACGCTCCCTGGCCATAAAGCCATCATCCACCGCCACACGGGAAGCGCCTTCAGTGGCCCCCAGGGCAACGGCAGCCTTGTGGAAAAGTCCCCAGTCTTTAATCCCGTTACCGCCACTGAGGATAAATTCGGCTTCGGCCATGGGTATCGCAGCCGGATCGACCGCCACCGCGCCCAAATCTTCAATCCGTGGCAGGCAGCTCGCAATCGCTGTGGATAACTGCACCTCCAAGGCCTCGTGACGGGTTTCGCTGACCGGTTCGGCGCACTCGGCGGCGGCCAGGATCAAGCGCGGCAATGGCTGCGCTACGTCTTGCAAGCCCGCGCCAGCGCGTCCCACACAAGCCCCGTCCTTGACTTGCCACACCCGCGTGGCCGGGCGTTCGCCCAGGCTTGCGGCAAAGCGCCGACCCAACTCCGCCCCGCCGCTGCGGCTGTCAGGCAACAACCAATGCCTGGGTGCAAACTGGTTATCCACAGCCCGCAACCCCAGTACCTGCTGCTCCGGTGCATAACCTTCACTGTCGAGCAGAAGCAGCCGATCCACGCCAGCCGTGGCAAAGGCGGTTTCTTTTGATTCGCCAAACACCACCGCCAACACTGCGCCGTCGCTACCCGCCAACTGCTGGGCCAGGCCCAACAGGTCGCGGTCATGACTGCTCAGGCGCCCACCGACCATGTCCGGTACCACGCCGATATAAAACGCCGGCGCTGGCACTTGATGCAGCACCCGTTGCTCCTGGGTACTGGCCGCACGCTTGCTCGAACCTCCCTGCTGCACGCCACTGCGGTCGATGCGCTTGATGCCGTTGGGGCCGATGAAACCCACCCCATGTACGTTTTTGCGAAGTACGCCGTTAGGCCCCATCCAGCTCAGCTGGTGAGGTTGCATGGCGGCGTGCAATGGGTGCAGCCGGTTGCGGGCGATCCACTCGGCGCGTGGGTCGCGGCGGATAATGTCACTCATGCGATCACCTCCGGGGCTTCGCGCCGGGTCGATCTGGTGGACGGCGCATCTTCAATCAGGGCGTCGGCCACCAGCTCGGCAATGTCTTTGATCAGCGGGCGTGGCTCAACCACGCCTTCGAGCATGACGGTGCATTGCGGGCAACCCACCGCCACGCGCTCGGCGCCGGTCTCCCGGATGTCGTCCATGCGCATGTCGGGAATCCGCTGTTTGCCCGGGATGTCGGTAATCGGAGCGCCGCCACCACCGCCGCAGCAACGGGAGCGAAAGCCCGAGCGCTGCATCTCTTTGACTTCAATACCCAGCGCTCGCAGCACCGCACGCGGTGCTTCGTATTCGCCGTTGTAGCGGCCCAGGTAGCACGGGTCGTGATAGGTCACGCTGCCCCCTGTGTCGGCGGCCAGGTTGAGTAGACCTGCATCGATCAGCTCGGCCATGTAAGTGCTGTGATGCTGCACAAGATAGTCACCGCCAAAGGCGCCGTATTCGTTTTTCAGCACATGAAAACTGTGGGGGTCGCAGGTGACGATGCGCGTGAAGCGGTACTGCGCCAGCGTCTGGATATTTCGCGTGGCCAAGGCCTGGAACGTCGCCTCATCACCCAAGCGCCGGGCCACGTCGCCGCTGTCCCGTTCTTCCAGCCCCAGCACGGCAAAGTTGACCTGCGCGGCCTTGAGCACTTTGACGAAGGCACGCAAGGTGCGCTGGTTGCGCATGTCGAAAGCGCCGTCACCGACCCAGAACAGCACATCCACCGAAGGCTTGTCGCGCATCAGGTCGAGATTCAAATCCGCTGCCCAGTTCATCCGCCCACCCGGGGCAAAACCGCCAGGGTTGTCGGTGGCAATCAGGTTATCCAGCACCTGAGCACCGTTGTTCGGCGTCGCACCTTTTTCCAGGGTCAGGAAACGGCGCATGTCGACGATGGCATCCACGTGCTCGATCATCATCGGGCACTCTTCGACACAGGCCCGGCAAGTGGTGCACGACCACAGCGTGTCCGCATCGACCAGACCGTTGACGATGGGTTGATGCGGATTACCGCCGTGTTCACCAATCGGTTTGCCGGGGTACGGGCTGCCAGCAAAGTGTGCATCGGTGCCACCTGCCAGACCAACCACCATGTCTTGAATCAGCTTCTTGGGGTTGAGCGGTTGACCGGCGGCAAACGCCGGGCACGCAGCTTCGCACTTGCCGCATTGCACGCAGGCGTCGAAACCGAGCAACTGGTTCCAGGTGAAGTCCTCGGGTTTTTCCACCCCCAACGGCGCGGCGCGGTCATTCAGGTCCAGGGGTTTCAAACCTGTGGAACGACCACCGCCGAAACGCTCGGCCCGGCGATGCCAGGCCAGATGCAGGGCTCCGGCGAAGGCGTGTTTCATCGGGCCGCCCCAGGTCATGCCGAAGAACAGTTCCGACACGCCCCACAGCACACCAACGGCCAGTATCGCCGCCAGCACCCAGCCGCCAAAGCCTTCGGGCAACAAACCGGCCACCGGCAAGGTGAGGATAAAAAAGCTCACGGAGAACGCCAGCAGGCTTTTGGGCAGGCGCATCCACGGGCCTTTGGACAAGCGCGACGGCGGGTTGAGGCGACGTTTGAACACAAAGAGCGCGCCGACAAACATCAGCGCCGTGGCGAACAGCAAGGCATAACCCAGGATGCGGTTATGCAGCCCCAGACCGTGCACCAGAATCGCCAGCACCGCCGCCAGTACAAAGCCTCCGGCGGTGGCGACGTGAGTGTTGGCCATGTATTTGTCGCGAGCGACCACGTGATGCAGATCGACCATGTAACGCTTGGGCATGGCCAGCAGGCCACCCAGCAAATCGACCTTGGCCGGGCGGCCACGGCGCCACATGTTCATTCGACGGATGGCGCCGATCAAGGCGAGGACCAGTGCCGCGAACAACAGAATGGGGAGAACGATTGTCAGCATGGTGAAGCTCCCAAAGACCGCACAGGTCTAGTGTGGGAGCGGGCTTGCTCGCGATTCAGGCAACACGGTGCATCTCACACACCGCGTGATTGTTTTCGCGAGCAAGCCCGCTCCCACATTGGTTCGGTATCGGATCAGAAATCCTTGCACAACCGCAGCGCGTCATAGATCGCTGCATGCACGTTGCGCTGGGCCACGCAGTCACCGATGCGGAACAGCAAGTAGCCGTCCCCCGCTTCGCTCAGGCATGGCTGCGGCTTGATCGCGAACAAGGCTTCGACGTCGATCTGACCCTTGTTGCGCGAATCCGGTTTGAGCCCGTAGTACAGCTCTTCGTCCGGGCGCACACCGTTTTCGATCACCACCTGATCCACCACGCGCTCTTCCTTGGCCCCGGTGTATTCGTTCTCCAGCACGGCAATCAGCTTGTCACCTTCGCGGTAGACCTTCTCCAGCATCATGTCCCCGGTCATGATCACTTCCTTGGGGTACAGGCTGCGGTAGTAGGTGGGGAATGACGTTCCGCCAATCGCCACACCGGGTTTGGTGTCGTCGGTGACGATCTCGACCTGGGCTCCCTTGTCCGCCATGAAGTCAGCCACCGACATGCCGGTGAACTCGCAAATGGTGTCGTACACCAGTACGTTCTTGCCCGGTTCGACCTTGCCGTCGAGCACATCCCAACTGCTCACCACCAGCCCTTCGGCAGCACCCCAGTGTTCGTTCTGCTCCACAAATGGATGCCCGCCCACGGCCAGCACCACGATGTCAGGGCGCAAGTCGAGAATGGTTGCGGCATCGGCCGCCGTGCCCAGGCGCAGGTCAACCTTCAGGCGCGCCAGTTCCAGCTGAAACCAGCGCGTGATGCCCGCCATCTGGTCACGCTGAGGAGCCTTGGATGCCGTGGTGATCTGCCCGCCGATGGCCTCTTTTTTCTCGAACAGGGTCACGTCATGCCCGCGTTCGGCAGCCACTCGCGCGGCTTCCATACCGGCCGGGCCTGCGCCGACGATCACCACCTTGCGTTTAACCCCGGTGGATTTTTCGATGATGTGGGGCACACCCATGTATTCCCGGGACGTGGCCGCGTTTTGAATGCACAGCACGTCCAGGCCTTGATACTGACGGTCGATGCAGTAGTTGGCGCCCACACATTGCTTGATCTGGTCCACCTGACCCATTTTGATTTTGGCGATCAGGTGCGGGTCGGCAATATGGGCGCGGGTCATGCCCACCATATCGACGTAGCCACCTTCCAGAATTCGGGTCGCCTGATTCGGGTCCTTGATGTTTTGCGCATGCAGCACAGGCGCTTTGACCACTTCCTTGATCCCCGCAGCCAAGTGCAAGAACGGCTCCGGCGGGTAGCTCATGTTGGGGATGACGTTGGCCAGGGTGTTGTGGGTGTCGCAACCCGAGCCGACCACACCGATAAAGTCGAGCATGCCGGTGTCATCGTAGTACTTGGCGATCTGCTTCATGTCCTCGTGGCTCAGGCCATCGGGGTGGAATTCGTCACCGCACAGACGTATGCCCACGCAGAAATCCGGGCCGACTTCGGCACGTACCGCCTTGAGCACTTCGAGGCCAAAGCGCATGCGATTTTCAAAGCTGCCGCCCCATTCATCGGTGCGTTTGTTGACGCGCGGGCTCCAGAACTGATCGATCATGTGCTGGTGCACGGCCGACAGTTCAACTCCGTCCAGCCCGCCCTTTTTGGCTCGGCCAGCGGCGCTGGCGTAGTTGCCGATCACGCGCCAGATCTCTTCAGGCTCGATGGTTTTACAGGTCGCGCGATGTACCGGCTCCCGTACGCCGGAAGGCGACATCAGGGTAGGCCAGTTGAAACCGTCCCAGCGCGAGCGGCGGCCCATGTGGGTTATCTGGATCATGATCTTGGCGCCATGCTTGTGCATGGCGTCGGCCAGGTTCTGGAAGTGCGGGATAATGCGGTCGGTGCTCAGGTTGACCGAACTCCACCATTCTTGCGGGCTGTCGATGGCTACCACCGATGAGCCGCCGCAAATCGCCAGGCCGATACCTCCCTTGGCTTTTTCTTCGTAGTACTGCACATAACGCTCGGTGGTCATGCCGCCATCGGTGGCATAGACCTCGGCGTGAGCGGTGCTGAGCACACGGTTGCGGATGGTCAGTTTGCCGATTTGAATCGGCTCAAACATTGCTTCGAACGCCATATCCCGATCCTCGACTTACAACGGCTTGACGATAAACAGGCCGTGGTCGTGGCCTTCTTCCGATCCGCTATAGACCTGTTCGGCCACGGTGCGGATATCACTGCCGCGCGCTTGCAGAATCTGGTCCATGGCACCGGCAAACCAGCCAGTGAACATGTAGTCGACCTTGCGCCCGACCTTGCCGTACACGTAGACGAAACAGGAGTGTTCAAGCTTGATGGTAGCGGTGCCTTTATCGAGGTCGATGTCCTGGATGGTGAACAGGCCCCAGCCGCGTTGCGACAGGCGTTTCATGTAGTGCTCGAATACGGCGACACCTTCGATGCCGTGGCATTCGGCTTCTTTTTCGCACCAGTGCCAGGCGGATTTATAGCCCGCTTTGTAGAGAATTTCGGCGTAGGCTTCGGCCCCCAGGACTTCTTCGATACCCATGTGGTTGTTGACGAAAAAGTGCCGTGGCACGTAGAGCATCGGCAGGGCGTCGGAGGTCCAGACGCCGGTTTCGCTGTCGACTTCGATGGGCAGTTGCGGGGCGATTTTAGCCATGGATACAGCTCCAAAAAATGATTGAGTCCCGTAGCAGCTGCCGAAGGCTGCGTCCGAGCGCGAAGCGGTCGTAAAACCAGACGCCGCGCTCTTACAGGCAAAATGTGCAGTACGGGTTTACGACTGCTTCGCAGCCGGACGCAGCCTTCGGCAGCTGCTACGCAAAACTGGCGGAGCGCTTATTCGCCCCAAACATCCTTAAGGACGTTGACCCAGTTCTCGCCCATGATCTTGCGCACCACACGCTCGCTGTGACCGCGTTTGAGCAAGGTTTCGGTAAGGTTGGGGAACTCGCCCACGGTGCGGATGCCCAGCGGGTTGATGATCTTGCCGAAGCTGGTCAGACGGCGTGCATAGCCCTTGTCGTGGGTCAGCATTTCGAAGAAGTCCTGACCATGGCCCTGGGTAAAATCGGTGCCAATGCCGATCGAGTCTTCACCGACGATATTCATCGTGTACTCGATCGCTTCGGCATAGTCGTCGATGGTCGAATCGATACCCTTGGCCAGAAACGGCGCGAACATGGTCACGCCGACAAAACCGCCATGGTCGGCAATGAACTTGAGTTCAGCATCGGATTTGTTGCGCGGATGTTCTTTGAGGCCGGACGGCAGGCAATGGGAGTAGCAGACCGGTTTTTTCGATTCCAGAATCACCTCTTCCGAGGTTTTCGAGCCTACGTGGGACAGGTCGCACATGACCCCGACGCGGTTCATTTCAGCCACCACTTCGCGACCAAAACCCGAAAGCCCGCCATCGCGCTCGTAGCAGCCGGTGCCCACCAGGTTCTGGGTGTTGTAGCACATCTGTACCACGCCAACCCCGAGCTGCTTGAAGATCTCGATGTAGCCCAACTGGTCTTCAAACGCATGGGCATTCTGGAAGCCGAAGATGATTCCGGTTTTGCCCTGTTCCTTGGCGCGGCGTATGTCGGCGGTGGTTTTGACCGGGATGACCAGATCGCTGTTGTCGCGAATCAGGGTCTGGCTGGCGACGATGTTGTTGATCGTGGCCTGAAAGCCCTCCCATACCGAAACGGTGCAGTTGGCGGCAGTGAGACCACCTTTGCGCATATCTTCGAACAGTTCGCGGTTCCATTTGGCAATGATCAGCCCGTCGATAACGATGCTGTCGGCGTGCAACTCGGCTGGGCTCATCAGGCGTCCCCTTATTGGCGTTTGTTGCGCCGAATCGTCTGCCGGCGCTTTGGGGCCAGCATAGGCCGGGGGTCAAAACCAGCCGGGTGCAAAAGCGACAGCGCAATTGCCGAAAGCGTCAATCCACGACAAAGCGCGCAACGCCAATGTCATGGCCTATGCTGCGTGACTGTTCTTTAGCTGACGCTTAAGCCAGAATCCGCCCCAACTATGGATTAGGAAGCCGCAATGAAATCGATCCTCCTGGCCTTGGCGTTGATCACCAGCGGCGCCTATGCGGCCGATGATGCCGACTACAACCCGTGCGACGCGGTAGAAAACGACCAGCAAACGCTGGCGTGCTCGGCCTACAGCAAGAATGCCGCCGAGCAATTGCTGGCCGAAAACTATGAAGCCCTGCAGCAACGGATGACGACGCTGTACGGCAGCAATGCGACTCAGCTCAATAACATCCTCAGTAAGATCAAGACTGCCCAGGCGCTGTGGCTGCACCAACGAGACGCCGATTGCGCGATCGCCGTGTTCCCGGCCACGGCCGGCACCGAAACGTTCAACATCGCCCAAAACGACTGCATGGCCCGCATCAGCGACGACCGTTCGGAATTTCTGGAATCGATCGGGCAGGATTGACCCCTTCCGGGTGTGGGAGCGGGCTTGCTCGCGATAGCATCACCGCGGTCCAACCTGAAGATCGGGTCGCTTGCATCGCGAGCAAGCCCGCTCCCACAAGAACAGTTTCAACTTATCGATCAGGTTTTTATGACTATTTGCGGTATCGAAATTAAAGGCAGCGAAGCTATTTTTGCCCTCGCGAACCAGGACCTTGAGCATGTGGCCAATGCCACCAAGAAAATCGCCCTGGACGACGATGAAGACGCCTCCAGCGTCAAAGCCTTCGCGGCGCAGATTGCAGCCTTTGTTAAGGTCAACACCATCACCCGGATCGTGATCAAAAAACGCAGCAAAAAGGGTGAGTTCGCCGGTGGCCCGATCACGTTCAAGATTGAAGGTCTTATCCAGTTGCTGGACGATTGCGAGGTGCAACTGCTATCCCCGCAAACCCTCAACGCCCAATACAAAAAGCACGCCTTCGATCTGCCCGCCTCGCTGAACAAGTATCAGCATGAAGCGTTCAAGGCAGCGTGTGCGGCGTTGCTCAAGAAGTAATACCGGCAATCCGGTCCTGCCTCGGCGCACAGGCAAACCGCACCCGATAGCTGCGAGTGAAATACGACGGTGATTCAAAACCGCACGCAATGCTGATGTCGAGCACGCTCATGTCGGTCTGGCGCAGCAGTTGCCGGGCTTTTTCCAGGCGCAGGCCCAGGTAGAAGTTGCGCGGGGTGTCGTTCAGGTGCAAACGGAACAGGCGCTCCAGTTGGCGCCGGGTCACGTTGATGCCAAGCGCCAGTTGCGAGGTGCTCAGGGGCGGTTCGCTGTGTTGTTCCATCTCGCCAATGACCTGCACCAGTTTTTTATTGTGGATGCCATAACGCGTGGCGACCTGCATGCGCTGATGGTCTTTGCGGGGCCGGATGCGCCCGAGCACGAACTGTTCCGATACCTGGATCGCCAATTCCGCGCCGTGCGCCTGGCCGATCAGGTCCAGCATCATGTCAATTGAAGCCGTGCCCCCCGCACAGGTGATCCGCCGGCGATCGATTTCAAACAGCTCCTGAGTGACCTGCAACTGAGGCCATGATTCCTTGAAGGCGTCCAGCGCTTCCCAGTGCAAGGTCAAACGGTAGCCATCAAGCAAGCCCGCCTCGGCCAACACAAAACTGCCGGTGTCGATCCCGCCCACATTGACCCCGTCGGCATCCAGTCGGCGCAGCCATTGAATGAGGGCCGGACTGACATGGGCCAGCGGATCAAACCCGGCCACCACCAACAAGGTCGCGCCCGCTTTAATTCCCTCCAGCCCCCCTTCGGCATTCACCGACATGCCGTTGCTCGCCGGTACTGCGCCGCCGTCCGGGCTTAATACATGCCAGCGATACAGCTCGCCCCGAAAACGGTTGGCCACCCGCAGCGGCTCGATGGCCGAAATAAAGCCCATGGAGGAAAAGCCGGGCAGCAGAAGGAAGTAAAAATCCTGGGCCATAGGGACGCTCGCAAATCGGTTCAGCGGATTGAAACACAGTCAGGTCGCTGCAGTGCAAAACCACGTCGCCCCAGTGCGGTTGCGCAGCACGCCGCCTGCGTACCTTGGCATCACGGCGCACAAAGACGCCGATCCCCCAATAACAACCTGCCGAGGCCCCACCCATGAAACGACTGATCAGCTGTTGCCTGTTGGTACTGAGCCCCTACGTACTGGCTACCGAAGATGCATCGTGCAAAAACGTACGCATGGGCGTGGTCAATTGGACCGACGTGATCGCCACCAGCGCCATGGCGCAAACCCTGCTCGACGGTCTCGGCTATAAAACCAAGCAAACCAGCGCCTCACAACAAATCATCTTCGCCGGCATGCGTGATAACCGGCTGGACATGTTTCTGGGTTACTGGAACCCCATCATGAACCAGAGCATTGCTCCGTTTGTGGATGCCAAACAGGTCAAGGTACTGGCCGAGCCGAGCCTTAAAGATGCCAAGGCCATGCTCGCCGTGCCGACCTACATGGCCGACAAGGGGCTCAAACGCTTTGCCGACATTGCCAAATTCGAGAAAGAACTGGGTGGCAAGATTTACGGAATCGAACCGGGCTCCGGCGCCAATACCCAAATCAAGGCCATGATCGAGAAAAACCAGTTCGGTCTGGGCAAGTTCCAGCTAGTGGAGTCCAGTGAAGCCGGGATGCTCTCGGCGGTAACCCGCGCGGTGAATCGCAACGAGCCGATTGTATTTTTCGGCTGGACCCCGCACCCGATGAACATCAATCAAAAAATGACCTACCTGACCGGCAGCGAAGATGCTCTGGGCCCTGACGAGGGCCTGGCCACGGTATGGACCGTCACCACCCCGGACTACGCCAGCCGTTGCCCCAACGTCAGCCGTTTACTCAACAATCTGACCTTCAGCGCCGAAGACGAGAGCCGCATGATGCAGCCGCTGCTGGACCATAAGGATGCTCAAGTCTCGGCCCGCCAATGGCTCAAGGACCATCCTCAAGACCTGCAGCGCTGGCTTGAGGGCGTCACCACCGTGGATGGCAAACCCGCGGCCGAACACCTGAAACTCAGCGCTAAATAATTCAACACCGAGCCCGCCCGCGCAGCCCGCAATGGCTGCGTTGTGGTGCTCTACGCCTTAAGGAAATGCCCCATGAACCACGACGTCATCATCACCTGCGCACTCACCGGTGCCGGCGACACTAGCGGGCGCAGCCCTTTAGTGCCAGTTACGCCCAAACAAATTGCCGAGGCGGCTGTAGAAGCGGCCAAGGCCGGCGCCACGGTGGTGCATTGCCATGTGCGCGATCCAAAAACCGGGCAGTTCAGCCGCGACGTGGCGCTTTACCGCGAACTGATGGAGCGCATCCGCGAGGCGGACATCGACATCATCGTCAACCTCACCGCCGGGATGGGCGGTGACTTGCATATTGGCCCCGGCGAGAACCCCATGGAGTTTGGCCCCAACACTGATCTGGTCGGGCCACTGACCCGCCTGGCTCACGTTGAGGAGCTGCTGCCGGAGATCTGCACCCTGGACTGCGGGACCCTGAACTTTGGCGACGGCGACACGATTTATGTGTCCACCCCGGCACAGCTGCGGGCGGGCGCCAAGCGTATCCAGGAACTGGGGGTGAAAGCCGAACTGGAAATTTTCGACACCGGCCATCTGTGGTTCGCCAAGCAGATGATCAAGGAAGGTTTGCTCGATGACCCGCTGTTCCAGCTGTGCCTGGGTATCCCGTGGGGCGCGCCGGCGGACACCACCAGCATGAAAGCCATGGTCGACAACCTGCCCGCCAATGCGGTGTGGGCCGGTTTCGGGATTGGCCGCATGCAAATGCCGATGGCCGCGCAAGCGGTGCTGCTGGGCGGCAACGTGCGGGTTGGGCTCGAAGACAACTTGTGGCTGGACCGCGGGGTGCTGGCCACCAACGGCCAACTGGTGGAACGCGCCGCCGAGATCCTCAGCCGCCTTGGCGCCCGCGTGCTGAGCCCGGCAGAAGGCCGGGTGAAGATGGGCCTTAAAGAGCGCCGCTGAGCAGCTACGAAGCACCATTGCTTGTGGGAGCGAGCCTGCTCGCGAAGGTCGTCAACGATACCGCCTGTTAACTGAGTTATCGCGGCGCCCTTGGGGCCTTCGCGAGCAAGCTCGCTCCCACGGCATCACCTTGTTTTTATCCAGGAACAGACCATGACCTTTATCACCGACATCAAAACCTTCGCTGCCTTGGGCAGCGGTGTCATCGGCAGCGGCTGGGTTGCACGCGCCCTCGGCCACGGGCTGGACGTGGTGGCCTGGGACCCGGCCCCCGGCGCCGAAGCAGCCCTGCGCAAACGCGTCGCCAAAGCCTGGCCAGCCCTGGTAAAAAGCGGCCTCGCTGAAGGTGCATCCCAGGACCGACTGCGGTTTGTCAGTACCATTGAAGAGTGCGTGCGCGACGCCGATTTCATTCAGGAAAGCGCCCCCGAGCGACTCGATCTGAAACTCGAACTGCACCGCAAAATCAGCGCCGCCGCCAAACCCGATGCCTTGATCGGCTCCAGCACGTCGGGCCTGCTGCCCAGCGAGTTCTACGAAACCTCCACCCACCCGCAGCGGTGTGTTGTCGGCCATCCGTTCAACCCGGTTTACCTGCTGCCCCTGGTCGAAGTGGTGGGCGGGCAAAAAACAGCTCCCGAGGCCATTCAGGCGGCGATCAAGGTCTATCAATCCCTGGGCATGCGCCCCCTGCATGTGCGCAAGGAAGTCCCCGGCTTTATTGCCGACCGTCTACTCGAAGCCTTGTGGCGCGAGGCGTTGCATCTGGTCAATGACGGGGTGGCCACCACCGGTGAAATTGACGACGCCATACGCTTTGGCGCGGGTTTGCGCTGGTCGTTCATGGGCACCTTCTTGACCTATACCCTGGCCGGTGGCGATGCCGGAATGCGGCATTTCATGAACCAGTTCGGCCCGGCCCTGCAACTGCCCTGGACGTATTTGCCCGCACCGGCACTGAGCGACAAACTGATCGACGATGTGGTCGAAGGCACGACTGAGCAACTGGGCAGCCACAGCATTGGCGCGCTGGAAAGCTATCGTGATGACTGCCTGCTGGCCGTGATGGAAGCGGTTAACGCGACCAAACTCAAACATGGCATCGCCATCAACGATTGACCGAGGTTCCCATGCCCACCCTCACCACCTACAGCACCCCCATTCTTGAAGAATGGGTCGATTACAACGGCCACTTGCGCGACGCGTTTTACCTGCTGATTTTCAGCTACGCCACCGATGCGCTGATGGACCGCCTGGGGCTCGACAGCCAGAACCGAGAAACCAGCGGTCATTCACTGTTCACCCTGGAGGTGCATCTTAATTACCTGCACGAGGTGAAGCTTGGCGCCCATGTTGAAGTACGCACCCAACTGATCGGCTACGACAAGAAACGCCTGCATGTCTATCACAGCCTGCACCGGGTCGGTGATGAGCGAGCCTTGGCGGGCAATGAGCAGATGCTGCTGCACGTCGACCTGGCGGGCCCGCGCTCAGCGCCGTTTGGCGAACACTCGCTGGCCTTGCTGCAGGCCATCGAGGACCAGCAGCGTGATCTCCCGAGACCAGAGCATGTGGGGCGGGTAATTGCCTTGCCCGTGCCTTAAAACGACCTGTTCTTAGGCATATCAGACATATCGCCAAACCACCCTTGCCCACTGGCCAAAGCCCTACCAGAATCAAACTTCAATCGCGCCTCATAAAGGACAAAAATCATGATGCACGCGGATTTGATTGATGAGCAGGACCTGCTGGGCCAACTGCGTGCCTTGGGGTTCGAGGTGTCGGGCAATGCCGAACAGGCGTGCACGGCAGCGGTATGCGGGCTGAACGAAACCAACGCCCGCGCCTTGAAGGGCATGGTCGAAAAACTCTACACCGGCAGCGCCACGATTTTGCCGGCGGTACGCCAGGCCATTGATCAGCAGCTGCTGCCGGGGCTGATGGCGTTCAAGCAAAAGCAATTGCACTGAGTCGTATGGAAGCGGGCTTGCTCGCGATGCAGAAAATGCGGTCTGTCTGTTGAACCGCAGTGCCTGTATCGCGAGCAAGCCCGCTCCCACAACAGCTTGCTACAACCTCACACTGGCAAACGTCGATTCGTTGCGCGCCTGATTCAAGGCGGACATCGGCCCGGCCAGCGGGGTCAGCAACAGTGACTGCGGGATCTGCACAAGGGTGGTCTGCTGCGCTGTGTTGGAACCCACGCGCTCGTCCCGTGGCGGAATGCCGAAGTATTCGCGGTAGCACTTGGAGAAGTGCGGCGTGGACACAAAGCCGCAGACAGCCGCCACTTCAATAATCGACATCGGTGTTTGCTTGAGCAGTTGCCGCGCTCGCACCAGCCGCAATTTAAGGTAGTAGCGCGACGGTGAGCAGTGCAGGTACTTCTGGAACAAGCGCTCCAGCTGGCGCCGCGAGACGGTGACGTACACCGCCAGCTCATCCAGATCGATAGGCTCTTCGAGGTTGGCTTCCATCAGCGCGACAATTTCCTGCAACTTGGGCTGATTGGTGCCGAGCATGTGCTTGAGCGGCACGCGCTGGTGATCCTGTTCGTTGCGAATACGCTCGTATACAAACATTTCCGAGATGGCTGCCGACAGTTCGCGACCATGGTCACGGCTGATCAGGTGCAGCATCATGTCCAGCGGTGCCGTGCCGCCCGAGCTGGTGAAGCGGCTGCGATCGAGGGTAAACAAGCGTGTGCTCATGGCAACCCGCGGAAAGGCTTCCTGCATGGAGGCCAGACACTCCCAATGCACGCTGCAATCAAAACCATCGAGCAAACCCGCGTACGCCAATGCCCAGCTGCCGGTACAAACGGCCCCCAGACGACGCGACTGGCGCGCCTGGCTTTGTAGCCATGACACATGCTCGCGAGTCACGGTGCGTTGAATGCCGATACCGCCACACACGATCACCATGTCCAGCGCCGGTGCCTTGTGCATGCTTGCGTCGGGAGTCACTTGCAGACCATCACTGGCCCAAACCTGACTGCCATCGGCGCTGAGGGTGCTCCAGCGATACAACTCACGCCCCGACAACTGGTTGGCCATGCGCAAGGGTTCTATCGCGGAAGCCAGGGAAATGAGCGTGAAATTGTCCAGCAGCAGAAAGCCGATGGATTGAGGCGTACGGTTCTGGGGTTGGACCCCGGAGTTGAACGACGTCATCGCGGTATCTCCTCACACAAAGCGGGTGATGGCCCCAGGCGCAGGCTCTTGTTTTTACCCTCGTTAAACGGGGCTTTTAAATGACAACGCAAATGCCATGCCTAAACTTGAATGGCTATTCAATAAAGCCTGAAAACGACGTCGCAAAGTGTCTAGGCAGCTCGTGCCAAAACACCGCGCGAACAGGTCTGCAAGGACGTGATCCTGCGCTGTTGAGCACATTGGTATCACTTGTGGGAAGAGGGCAGAAACAGGGCCGCAATCAAATGTCACGAAAAGTACGAGTGCGCCAAAAGAGGTCGGCGTGCGCTGAAAAAGCGCTCATCTGCTACGGATCAGCATTCCACCGCACTGACAGCCAGGCCACCCCGTGAGGTTTCCTTGTATTTGTCATGCATGTCGGCCCCGGTGTCGCGCATGGTCCGGATCACGCGGTCCAGGGAGATAAAGTGCTGGCCGTCCCCCCTCAAGGCCATTTGCGCCGCGTTGATCGCCTTGACCGCCGCAATGGCGTTGCGCTCGATGCACGGCACTTGTACCAGCCCGCCCACCGGGTCGCAGGTCAAACCCAGGTTGTGCTCCAAGCCAATTTCAGCCGCGTTGCACAGTTGTTCGGGGCTCGCCCCGAGGATTTGCGCCAGCCCCGCCGCCGCCATCGCGCAGGCCGATCCGACTTCGCCCTGACACCCCACCTCCGCCCCGGAAATCGACGCGTTCTTTTTGCACAGAATGCCGATTGCGGCCGCGCTCAGCAGGTAGTCGACGACATGGGCTTCGCTGACTTCATCGCTGAACTTCATAAAGTAGTGCAGCACCGCGGGGATGATCCCTGCCGCACCGTTGGTCGGTGCGGTCACCATGCGCCCGCCCGCCGCATTTTCTTCGTTGACCGCCAGTGCAAACAGGTTGACCCACTCCATGGCGCTAAGGGTTGAACCGATCACATTGGGCTTGCCCAGTTCCTGCAAACTCCGGTGCAGACGGGCGGCGCGGCGACGCACATTCAGGCCGCCGGGCAAGATGCCTTCATGTTTCAAGCCTTGTTCAACGCAGTCCTGCATGGCGCGCCACAGTGTGATCAGGCCACAGCGAATTTCATCTTCACTTCGCCACGTGCGCTCGTTGGCCATCATCAAGGCCGCCACACTCAGATGGTGTGTGCGGCACAAATCGAGCAACTCAACGGCGGAGTTGAAATCGTAAGGCAGTTCGGTGCGGTCCATGTCCAGAACACCGCTTGCCGCTTGCGCAGCGTCCACCACAAAACCGCCGCCTACCGAGTAATAGGTATCGCGGTGCAGCTCACCGGTTTCGGTTTCAGCGACCAGGGTCATGGCGTTGGGATGGAACGGCAGGTTTTCGTCGATCAGGCGCATGTCTTGCGACCAGACAAACGGGATCGGCACGTACCCGTCCAGCAGCAGCGTCTGGCGTTGATGAAGTTCGGTGATGCGCGGGCCTATCTGCGCCGGATCGATTGCATCGGGCCACTCACCCATCAGGCCCATGATCACTGCGTTGTCACTGCCGTGACCAATGCCGGTAGCCGACAGCGAACCATAGAGCTGCACTTCAATGCGGCGTACCTGTTGCAACTGACCCCGTTCGCGCAACCCCTTCACAAACAGCGCCGCAGCCCGCATAGGGCCTACAGTGTGGGAGCTTGATGGACCGATACCGATCTTGAACAGGTCAAACACGCTGATAGCCATGAGCACGAACCTTAAGGGTGTGTGCTTGCATCATGGGGGGTTTGCGATCTGCAAAAACGTCCAGCTACGACTCACCTTTGCCTGCCAGCGCCCCCGACGTTTTTATACGGTGCAGAGGCATGAAAGAAGCAGTTTTTACTCATGAAACGTCTATATACGACCTCTCAAGTATCAGATACGACCCTGCCTGTACTGGATGCGACTCCCCCTGTAGGCGTTTGATTTTCGCTGTTACATGATCAGTCCTGACTCGATTGCAAGATGCGTCGGCAACACCGCTGCCGGGCATCACCCAACCGCAACTGATACGTGCGGCTTTCGATCGAAAACCGCATCCCAGACACACAGGAGTTGTTCCATGAAACATTCCTCATCGTTGTTGTTGGCTGCATTGCTGAGTCTGCATGTCTGCGCCCAGGCGGCAGAACCGGATCAGTGCAGTACGGTCAACTTCTCGGATGTCGGCTGGACCGACATCACTGTCACCACCGCCGTCACCAGCGAAGTCCTCAAGGCCCTCGGTTACAAAACCAAAACCACCATGATTTCAGTGCCAGTCACGTACAAGTCGCTGGCCGATGGCAAGAACATGGACGTGTTTTTGGGCAACTGGATGCCGACCATGGAGAACGACATCAAGGCCTACCGCGAAGCGGGCACCGTCGAAACCGTGCGGGCCAACCTGGAGAACGCCAAATACACCCTCGCCGTCCCTCAGGCGCTCTATGACAAGGGTCTGAAGGACTTCTCCGACCTGCCAAAATTCAAGAAGGAGCTGGACGGCAAGATCTATGGCATCGAGCCGGGCAACGATGGCAATCGCATGATCCAGACCATGATCGACAAGAATGCGTTCGGCTTGAAAGACGCGGGCTTCAAGGTCGTGGAATCCAGCGAGGCCGGGATGTTGTCGCAGGTAGATCGCGCTCAGCGCCGTGGCACTGATGTGGTGTTTCTGGGATGGGAACCGCATCCAATGAACACACGTTTCAAGATGAAGTACCTCACCGGCGGCGATGATTTCTTCGGCCCCAACTACGGTCAGGCGACCATCTATACCAACACACGCAAGGGCTACAGCGAGGAATGCACCAACGTCGGTCAGTTGCTGAAGAATCTTGTGTTCACCCTCGACATGGAAAGCACCCTGATGGGCAAGGTCCTGGACGACAAGATCAAACCGGACGTGGCCGCCCGGGCCTGGCTCAAACAGAACCCGCAAGTGCTCGAAACCTGGCTCGCAGGTGTCACCACGATAGATGGCAAACCGGGTCTTGCAGCCGTTCAAGCCAGCCTCGCGAAGTAATCGCGGGCGCCAGACGGCCCACCCCGTCTGGCTCCGTTTCAATTCCCCTGCATGCGGACGTTCACTACCATGCTGATTGATCAAAAAATTCCTCTGGGCGAGTACATCGCAAGCTTCGTCGACTGGCTGACCCAAAACGGCGCCAGCACCTTCGATGCCATTGCGCTGACACTTGAAACGATGATCCACGGCGTGACGTTTGCGCTGACCTGGTTCAACCCTTTTGTGTTCATTGGCCTGATCGCCCTGTTTGCTCATTTTATTCAGCGCAAATGGGGGCTCACCGTTTTTGTAGCGATGTCGTTTCTGCTGATCCTGAACCTGGGGTACTGGCAAGAAACAATGGAAACCCTGGCCCAGGTGCTGTTTGCCACCTTTGTGTGCGTAATCATCGGTGTGCCGCTAGGGATTCTCGCCGCGCACAAGCCGATGGTTTATACCTTCATGCGCCCGGTACTGGACTTGATGCAGACCGTGCCTACCTTCGTTTACCTGATCCCGACCCTGACCCTGTTTGGCCTGGGCGTGGTGCCGGGGCTGATCTCCACCGTGGTGTTTGCGATTGCGGCGCCCATCCGCCTCACGTATCTGGGCATACGTGACGTGCCCCATGAACTGCTCGATGCCGGCAAGGCGTTTGGTTGCTCGCGTCGCCAGTTGCTCACGCGCATTGAGCTGCCCCACGCCATGCCGAGCATCGCCGCCGGGATTACCCAATGCATCATGCTGTCACTGTCGATGGTGGTCATCGCCGCCCTGGTAGGTGCCGACGGTCTGGGCAAGCCGGTGGTCAACGCACTCAATACCGCTGACATTGCCCTGGGCTTTGAAGCAGGGCTGGCCATTGTGCTGTTGGCAATCATGCTCGACCGGATCTGCAAACAGCCGGAAGCCAAGACAGGAGCCGACGCATGAGTATTATTCGTTTCGATAACGTTGACGTTATCTTCGCCAAAGACCCGCGTGAGGCGCTCAGCCTGCTGGATCAAGGCCTGACGCGGGATCAGATCCTGAAAAAAACCGGGCAGATTGTCGGCGTCGAAAAAGCCAGCCTGGACATCGACAAAGGCGAAATCTGCGTGCTGATGGGCTTGTCCGGCTCGGGCAAGTCCAGCCTGTTGCGCTGTATCAACGGCCTCAATACGGTCAGCCGTGGTCAGTTGTATGTGGAGCACGAAGGCAAACAGATCGACATCGCTTCATGCACCCCCGCCGAACTGAAAATGATGCGCACCAAACGCATCGCCATGGTGTTTCAAAAGTTCGCCCTGATGCCCTGGCTGACGGTGCGCGAAAACATCAGCTTCGGCCTGGAGATGCAGGGCCGGCCCGAGAAAGAACGACGTACCCTGGTGGATGAAAAGCTGGAGCTGGTGGGTCTGACCCAATGGCGCAACAAAAAACCCGATGAGTTGAGCGGCGGCATGCAGCAACGGGTGGGTCTGGCGCGAGCGTTGGCGATGGATGCCGATATTCTGCTGATGGACGAACCCTTTTCCGCCCTCGACCCTTTGATCCGCCAGGGCTTGCAAGATGAACTGCTGGAGCTGCAGCACAAGCTGAACAAGACCATTGTGTTTGTTAGCCATGACCTCGATGAAGCGCTCAAGCTGGGTAGCCGCATTGCGATCATGAAAGACGGCAAGATCGTGCAGTACAGCAAACCTGAAGAGATCGTACTCAACCCTGCCGACGACTATGTGCGTACTTTCGTCGCGCACACCAACCCTCTGAACGTGCTCTGCGGACGCAGCCTGATGCGCACGCTGGACAACTGCAAACGCGTCAACGGCTCGGTGTGCATCGATCCGGGGGATGATTCGTGGATTGATCTGGCGGAGGGCAACACCATCAAAGGTGTGCGCCAGGGAGCCGGAGCCGTGGAACTGCAACGCTGGAGCAGAGGGCAGGCGGTGGAAGGTTTGGGCCGTGGGCCGACGCTGGTTGATTCGGGAATTGGCATGCGCGACGCGCTGCAAATCCGCTACCAGACGGGCAACAAACTGGTGCTGCACGATAACCAGAAGGTCGTGGGAATACTGGGCGATACCGAGCTGTATCACGCGCTGTTGGGCAAGAATCTGGGGTGACGTGCAAACACAAACACTGTGGGAGCGAGCCTGCTCGCGAAGGGCTTTAACAACGCAGCGCTCTCGAGAGCCTCGCGAGCAGGCTCGCTCCCACAGGAGGTTATCAACTGTTTTTAGCTATACACCCTGCCAAGGAGTTGGCGATGGCTTTCAAACTGATCGAGCACGTCACGACTGATCTGCTCTTGGGTGAAGCCCATCAGGTCGTAATCCTGGTTGCCGTTGTGCAAATACACCTCAGCCCGGTAGTAACGACTGCGCACTTCATCCTGTTCAGACTCGCTCGGTGCCGCCAGATAGCCATCCAGGCTGACTTCGTAGACAAACGGGTTGCCTTCTTCCATCTCCACCCGTACACCCATGCAACGCTTGGCACTGCCCAGCAGGGTTTGCACGTCCAGGCCCTGACTGCGCAGTTGAACCGCCGCGTCTTCCAGTGCTGGAGTCACGTGTTTGTCCATAAAGCGCTGCACCACCGCCTGGGTCGGTTGCAGGTCTTGTGCCGTCAAACGCTCGCTGAAACCACGACGGCCTCGGGCAGCCAGTTCAGCCTGTTCCTGTTCCATCTGAGTGTCCTGACGCATGGCCTTGTGCAGGCCAAACATAAACAGGATCAGTACCACCGAAAATGGCAGGCCGGCCAGTACCACCATGGTTTGCATCGCGGCAAAGTTACCGGCGAACAGCAGGCCGATGGTCACAAGGGTGATCACAGCGGACCAGAAGATCCGCAGCCAGTGCGGCGCATCTTCATCCACATCGCCGCCTTTGCACGACAGATTAGCCATCATCACCGCACCGGAATCCGCCGGAGTCAGGAACAGCACAAAGCCCACAAAGATCGATACGCCGATCACGATTTTCGATGCCGGGTAATGCTCAAGCAGCTGGTAAATGGCCATCGACGGCTGCTCAAGCGCCGTTTTCCCCAACTCCACCGCGCCGTGGTTAACCACCAGATCCAGTGCCGAGTTACCGAAGATAGACAGCCAGGCCAGCGTGAAGCCCAAAGGAATCAACAGCACGCCCGCGACCAGTTCACGCACGGTGCGACCACGGGAAATACGGGCGATAAACATGCCGACGAATGGCGCCCAGGAAATCCACCAGGCCCAATAGAACAAGGTCCACAGACCCAGCCAGCCCTCGGTTTTCTTGCTGTCGCCTTCGTACACGTACAGGTCGAAGGTTTTCATGACAATACCGTTGAGGTAGTCACCGGTGTTTTGCACCAAGCCGTTGAGCAGGTGCAGGGTGGGGCCGAACAACAACACGAAAATCAGCAAGCCGCTGAACAGCACGATGTTCAGGTTGGACAAGCGGCGGATGCCGTTTTCAACGCCAGACACAGCGGCGATGGTCGCGACAGTACTCATCACGATGATCACGATCAGCAAATTGGTATTGCTGTGCTCCATGCCGAACAGGTTCTCAAGCCCGGACGACACCTGCATCGAGCCAATGCCCAGGTTGGTCACCAGCCCCAGCAGGGTCACGAACATGCCGAAGCCGTCCACCGCATGGCCTGCAGCACCTTTGACCCAACGCTCGCCCATCAACGGATACAGCGCCGAACGCAGCGCCAGCGGCTGGTTGTGACGGTAGGCAAAATACGCCACGGCCAGGCCGACCAGCGCGTAAATCGCCCAGCCGTGCAGGCCCCAGTGCAGGAAGGTCAGTTGCAACGCCTGACGCGCGGCTTCATGGCTGCCCGACACGCCTTCAGGCGGGTTGAAATAATGATCCAGCGGCTCGGAAGCGCCGAAATACAGCAAGGAAATACCGATCCCGGACGAGAACAGCATCCCGGCCCAGGCGCCATAGCTGAAATCCGGGGTGTCTTGCTTGGTCCCCAGCTTCAGCTTGCCGTAGGACGAAAACGCCAGACCGACCACAAAAATCAGGTAAGCGGCGATCACCACCATGTAGTACCAACCGAAGCTGCGCGACAGCCATTCCTGGGCAACACCCAGGATACGACCCGCTTCTTCGGGGGCAATGATCAAAATGGCAGTCAACAACAATATCAAGGCAGTGGAGGTGTAAAACACCCAACCATTGACCGTCACCTTTTGCGGCGGGGTCTTTATAAGAGAGGCAGAACTCATTGCACGGGTGCTCCAGGCAGTGCGAGACAAGGACTTAAGGCAACGCACCACTCGACCAAAGGGTTGGATTACGACCAACGGTCGAGTGATATAAAGACACCGCTAAAAAACCGGACCCGCCCAGACAGATGCCGTCTGTGGGAGCGAGCCCGCTCGCGAAGGCATCAAGGGCACCGCGCCTATTCCGTTAGAGTGCGTATCGCTGACAGCCTTCGCGAGCAGGCTCGCTCCCACAAGGGTTTCGGAGCTTTTACCGTGTCGTTTTGCGCCATTCATGCGTAGGGAAACGACATAAATCGCGACGATTTGTCGCAGAGCTTATTCTTTGTTGATTGAACGTTCAATCAAAACAAAATAGACTGGCTGTCGTTCAGTGATGCTTATGCACTGCTCGCCGGCCCAAGGAGATTTGCGAAATGCCCAAGGTCGGTATGCAACCCATACGCCGCCAGCAGTTGATCGAAGCCACGTTGACGGCTGTCGATCAGGTCGGGATGGCAGATGCCAGCATTGCGCTGATTGCCCGTCTGGCCGGTGTGTCGAACGGCATCATCAGTCACTACTTCAAAGACAAGAACGGTCTGATTGCCGCCACCATGCGGTACTTGATGAACGTCTTGATCGACAACGTCACCGAGCGCCGCCTGGCGTTAAGCGATGACAGCCCACGGGCTCATCTGCAGGTGATTGTTGAAGGCAACTTTGACGCCAGCCAGGTCAGTGGCCCGGCAATGAAAACCTGGCTGGCCTTCTGGGCCGCCAGCATGCACCAGCCGTCGTTGCACAGATTGCAGCGGATCAACGACCACCGCTTGTACTCCAATCTGTGCTGCCAGTTTCGCCGCGTAATGCCGCAGGCCCAGGCCCGCAATGCAGCACGGGGCCTGGCAGCTCTCATCGATGGACTATGGTTGCGGGGTGCCCTGTCGGGAGACGCGTTCGACACCGAACAGGCACAACGCATCTGCTACGAATACATGGATCTACAACTGGCGAAACAGGTGAGTTAGGCCTCAATAAATGCTTAACCCCTGAACTGTCATGAGTTTGAGTTGCCCCAATCAGATGGCACCCGACTCACGATCAACGCCAACCACTTATGCACTTGCGAGGATTTTATGGCCCGTTTCGAACTGCAAAAACTCTACATCGACGGCGGCTACACCGACGCCGGTAGCGACGCTACTTTCGATGCCATCAACCCGGCTAACGGCGAAGTCCTCGCTCAAGTGCAACGCGCAACCAAAGAAGACGTCGAGCGCGCGGTTGTCAGCGCTGAAAAGGGCCAGAAAATCTGGGCCGCCATGACGTCCATGGAGCGTTCGCGCATCCTGCGTCGCGCCGTGGAAATCCTGCGCGAGCGCAACGATGAACTGGCCGCCCTGGAAACCCTGGACACCGGCAAGTCGTACTCCGAAACCCGTTACGTCGACATCGTGACCGGTGCCGATGTACTCGAATACTACGCAGGCCTTGCACCCGCCATTGAAGGCGAGCAAATCCCGCTGCGCACCACCTCTTTCGTTTACACCCGCCGCGAGCCGCTGGGCGTTGTGGCCGGTATCGGCGCGTGGAACTACCCAATCCAGATCGCCCTGTGGAAAGCCGCGCCTGCACTGGCTGCCGGTAACGCGATGATCTTCAAGCCAAGCGAAGTCACCTCCCTGACGACCCTCAAGCTGGCCGAGATCTTCACCCAGGCGGGCCTGCCGGATGGCGTGTTCAACGTGCTGACCGGCAGTGGCCGTGAAGTCGGTACCTGGCTGACCGAGCACCCGCGCATCGAAAAAATCTCGTTCACCGGCGGCACCGACACCGGCAAGAAAGTCACCGCCAGCGCCACCAGCTCGTCTTTGAAAGACGTGACCATGGAACTGGGCGGCAAGTCGCCCCTGATCATTTTCGACGACGCCGACCTGGACCGCGCCGCAGATACCGCGATGATGGCCAACTTCTACAGCTCGGGTCAGGTGTGCACCAACGGCACTCGCGTGTTTATCCCTACTGCACTGAAGTCGGCGTTTGAAGCCAAGATTCTGGAACGCGTTGCGCGCATCCGCATCGGCAATCCGGAAGACGAAAACACCAACTTCGGCCCGCTGGTCAGCTTTGCTCACATGGAAAGTGTGCTGGGCTACATTGCCAAGGGTAAAGAAGAAGGCGCCCGCGTACTGTGCGGCGGCGAACGTCTGACCCAAGGCGATCTGGCCAAGGGCGCATTCGTGGCACCCACCGTGTTCACCGACTGCACCGACGAGATGACCATCGTCAAAGAAGAAATCTTTGGCCCGGTGATGAGCATCCTCACCTACGACACCGAAGAAGAAGTGATCCGCCGCGCCAACGACACCGAGTTCGGCCTGGCTGCTGGCGTCGTGACCAAGGACCTGAACCGCGCCCACCGCGTGATTCACCAACTGGAAGCAGGTATTTGCTGGATCAACGCTTGGGGCGAGTCCGACGCAAAAATGCCGGTAGGCGGTTACAAGCAATCGGGCATCGGTCGTGAAAACGGCATCAGCTCGCTTGCACAGTACACCCAGGTCAAATCGGTACAGGTAGAGCTGGGCGACTACGTTTCGGTGTTCTAACCCTGTGGGAGCGAGCCTGCTCGCGATGCAGGCGACGCGGTGCACCCGTTGCACCGCGCTGATGCAATCGCGGGCAGGCCCGCTCCCACTCGCTCTGCCACAACTTCAAAGAGGGTGCATTTTATGTCCCAAGAATTCGATTACATCATCATTGGTGCCGGCTCTGCCGGTAACACCCTGGCGACCCGTCTGACTGAAGACCAAGGCGTCACCGTGCTGCTGCTTGAAGCTGGCGGCCCGGACTACCGTCTCGATTTCCGTACCCAGATGCCTGCCGCCCTGGCATTCCCGCTGCAGGGCCGTCGCTACAACTGGGCCTTCGAAACCGATCCAGAGCCACACATGGACAATCGTCGCATGGAATGTGGCCGTGGCAAGGGCCTGGGCGGTTCGTCCCTGATCAACGGCATGTGCTACATCCGCGGTAACGCGATGGACTACGACGGCTGGGCAAAACTGCCAGGCCTCGAAGACTGGGATTACCTGAACTGCCTGCCGTACTTTCGTAAAGCCGAAACCCGCGACATCGGTGCCAACGACTACCACGGTGGCGATGGTCCGGTCAGCGTGACCACGCCAAAAGCCGGGAACAACGTGTTGTTCCACGCCATGGTTGAAGCAGGCGTACAAGCCGGCTACCCGCGTACCGAAGACCTGAACGGCTATCAGCAGGAAGGTTTTGGCCCGATGGACCGCACCGTGACGCCGAACGGCCGTCGCGCCAGCACCGCACGCGGCTACCTGGACACGGCCAAGCAGCGCTCGACGTTGACCATCGTGACCCACGCCCTGACCGACAAGATCGTCTTTGAAGGCAAACGCGCCGTGGGCGTTACCTACATGGTCGGCGACAGCGACACTCGCATCCAGGCCACCGCACGCAAAGAAGTGCTGCTGTGCAGCGGCGCCATTGGCTCGCCAACCGTGCTGCAACGCTCGGGCGTCGGCCCGGCCGAGCTGCTCAACAGCCTCGACATTCCTGTGGTTCACGACCTGCCGGGCGTTGGCCAGAACCTGCAGGATCACCTTGAACTGTACCTGCAGTACGCGTGCACCCAACCCGTTTCGCTCTACCCGTCGCTGCTCTGGTACAACCAGCCAGCTATCGGTGCCGAATGGCTGTTCCTGGGTAAAGGCATTGGCGCCAGCAACCAGTTCGAAGCCGGTGGTTTTATCCGTACCCGCGAAGAATTCGAGTGGCCGAACATTCAGTACCACTTCCTGCCGGTAGCGATTAACTACAACGGCAGCAATGGCGTGAAAGAGCACGGTTTCCAGGCCCATATGGGTTCCATGCGCTCGCCGAGCCGTGGCCGGATCAACGTGAAGTCCAAGGACCCGCGCGAGTACCCGAGCATCCTGTTCAACTACATGGCCGCCGAGCAAGACTGGCAGGAATTCCGTGACGGCATCCGCCTGACCCGCGAAATCATGCAACAGCCTGCTCTGGATGCGTTCCGCGGGCGCGAAATCAGCCCGGGCATCGACAAGCAGACCGACGAAGAGCTGGATACCTTTATCCGCGAACACGCCGAGACCGCTTTCCACCCGTCCTGCTCGTGCAAAATGGGCACCGACGAGATGGCTGTAGTAGACGCCGAAGGCCGTGTACACGGGATGCAGGGGCTGCGTGTGGTCGATGCTTCGATCATGCCGCTGATCACTACCGGCAACCTGAACGCGCCAACGATCATGATTGCCGAGAAAATCGCCGACAAGATCCGTGGCCGCCAGCCACTGCCGCGCAGCACTGCCGACTACTACGTAGCAGGCGATGCGCCGGTTCGCGGCAAGCCGCTGCGTGAAGTCAGCCGTACCGCGCAGTAAACCGCTGGCCTAGCAGTTGCCGCAGGCTACGTCCGATTGCGTAGCGATCGTAAAATCAGAGTTCACGGTTTATCTGATACACCGTGAACTCTGACTTTACGACGGCTACGCCGCCGGACGCAGCCTTAGGCAGCTGCTACGGTCTTTGATTCATCCCCCCCCGCTTGCCCCCGGCCTCAACGCAGGCCTACTCTGTCGCCTCGTTTCGCTCTCTAATTTCAAACCTCGATACGTTTCCCGTTTTTCGGAGGTCAGTGCATGTTCGATTTTTACCCTCAGCTCAAGCAACGCTTTAGCGCGTTGCACACCCGGGCAGAGTTCTTTTCGCTACGCTATGTGCGCGAGTCCGGGCAATACCTGTCGGTACGCAAGAACGTCGCAGAACCTCCTTCATTCAATCACGACCAGGGCGCGATGCTCACGGTACGGCTCAAAGGTGTTGAAGCCTATGCCGCCACCAATGACCTGTCGCAAGCGGGTTTGCAGGCGGCCCTGGACCGTGCCGAAGCCCAGGCACACCTGATTGCTGCCTACGCCCTGCTCGACCTGAGCCAGGAGCCGGTGTCCCACGAGCGCGCTGACTACTTCTCGCCCCACCTCGATCAAGCATTTCCGTCACTCAACGACTGCTTTGAGTTGCTGGGCGCAGAATCGGCTGCCGTACCCAAGGACGAGCGGCTGGTCAGCTGGGACGTTTCGCTGGGCCTCAATCACGTCGAGCAGATCTACCTCAACAGCGCAGGCGCCGAGCTGCGCCGGGCGCAGCGTTTTGTCTACCCGGGGATGAGCGTCACCGCCTATGACGGCAACGACAGCCAGACCCGCAGCCTGGGCCGCGAAAACTTCGGTCAGCAAGGCGGCGCCGACGTGATCAGCCGCTGCGGGTTGATCGGTGCCGCGCCCAAGGTCGCCGACCAGGCCCTGCAATTGCTGATGGCACCCAATGCCCCGATCGGCAAACGCGATCTGTTGCTGATGCCCGACCAGATGATCCTGCAAATTCACGAATCCATCGGCCACCCGCTGGAGCTGGACCGCATTCTGGGCGACGAACGCAATTACGCAGGCACCAGCTTCGTCAAGGCCAGCGACTTTGGCAGCCTGCAATACGGCTCAAAACTGCTGAATGTGACCTTCGACCCCGATATTCCGGAACAGCTGGCCAGCTACAGTTTCGATGACGATGGCACCCCCGCGCACAAGGAGTTCCTGATCCGCGAAGGCTTGCTGTTGCGGCCATTGGGCGGCGCGCTGTCGCAATTTCGTTCGGGCCTTGAAGGCGTGGCCAACAGCCGCGCCTGCGGCTGGAACCGCCCGCCGATTGACCGCATGGCTAACCTCAATATCGAGCCTGGTGACCAGTCAATGGCCCAACTGGTTGGCGGTATCGAAAACGGTATCCTGATGGCTACCAACCGCTCCTGGTCCATTGACGATGCCCGCAACAAGTTCCAGTTCGGTTGCGAATGGGGCCAGTTGATCGAGAACGGTGAACTCAAGGGCGTGGTGAAAAACCCCAACTACCGCGGTATTTCCGATCAGTTCTGGCGCAATCTCAGCGCCGTGGGCGACGCCAGTACCTTCAAGGTGCTGGGCACGCCGAACTGCGGCAAGGGCGAACCCAATCAGGTGATCCGCGTAGGGCATGCGTCACCCGCGTGTGTGTTCAATCAAATTGATGTGTTTGGAGGCGATGCCTGATGAGTACCCCATTGAGTCAGGCCGAGCAGTTCAAGGGGTTGGTTGAATGGCTGGGCAATGCGATTCGCCCGCCAGAGCGGTTCACCCTGGGCTATAACGCCGAAGCCTCGGAATTTATTCGTTTCAACAAGGGTAAGGTGCGCCAGGCCGGGCTTGTGCAACAAGCCAACCTGAGCCTGAAACTGATCAACGACGGCCGCCACGGGGACATCAGCCTCACCCTGGCCGGCGAGCTGGATGTCGACAAGCAGCGCCTGACCGAAGCCTTGCAGCAGTTGCGTGACACCTTGCCGTTGTTGCCCGCAGACCCTTATTTATTGCTGAACCCACAGCCTTGGCACAGCCATAACGTGCAGGACCAGCCACTGCCGGACACCGCCCGGGTACTCGAAGAAATCCGCAGCGCTTCGTCGGGTGTCGACCTTGTGGGGTTTTATGCCTGCGGCCCGATCAGCTACGGCTACGCCAGCTCCGAAGGTGCGTTTGGCTGGCATCAGGCCAACAGTTTCAACTTCGACTGGAGCCTGTTTCACAGCAACGGCCAAGCGGTAAAAGCCAGCTACGCCGGGGCCGACTGGGACAGCGAGCGTTTCGCCCAGCGCATGCAACTGGCCCGTGAGCAACTGAGCTTTCTGGATCGTCCGCTGCATGCCCTGGCACCCGGTGAGTACCGGGCCTACCTGGCCCCGGCAGCGTTGGAAGAGGTCATGAGCATGCTGTGCTGGGGCGGCTTTTCGGCTCAGGCGCTGGCCAGTAAATCCAGCCCATTGCAGCGGCTGTACGGCGGTGATGCGCACCTGAGCCCCCTGGTGTCTTTTGACGAGCAGGTCAGTCAGTCACTGAGCCCGGCGTTTTCCGGCGATGGGTATCCGCGCCAGGACTTGTCCCTGGTCAAGCACGGTAAGGCCAACCAGCAACTGGTGGGGTCGCGCAGTGCCGCCGAATATGGCCTTGAGGTCAACGGCGCGCCGGAGGGCGAAGCACCGAGTGCACTGGCGATGGCGGCGGGTACGCTGGAACAGGCCGATATTCTCAAGCAATTGGGCACCGGGTTGTACATCAGCAACCTGTGGTACTTGAACTACTCGGACCAACCGGCCGCACGCCTGACCGGCATGACCCGCTTTGCCACTTTCTGGGTCGAAAACGGCGAGATAAAGGCCCCGGTCAACACCATGCGTTTTGATGACAGCGTCTATAGTCTGCTGGGTTCGCAGTTGGAGGCACTGACGGCAGATCGTGAGTTGTTGCTGTCGGCCAGCACCTACGACCAGCGCCAGACTGCGTCGAATCTGCTGCCGGGTGCGTTGGTCAAGAAGCTGACATTGACGTTGTAATACCTGTAGTCGCTGCCGAAGGCTGCGAGAAGGTTCGCGGGGTTCTCGGAAAACGGGTTGCTGAGCAACCCTTCGCAGCCTTCGGCAGCGACTACAAAAAATGCTCATCATAAAAAAGAGGTCTTATGCCCGTACGCCCGGTTCTGAGTCCTGAAACCCTGCGCTGGTTGCCGTGGGTTGTGGCCATCGCGTTTTTCATGCAGTCGCTCGACGGCACCATTCTCAACACTGCCCTGCCCGACATGGCCAGCGATCTGAAAGAAAACCCGCTGCGCATGCAAGGCGTGATCGTTGCCTACATGCTTACCGTCGCCCTGCTGATTCCTGCTTCGGGCTGGATCGCCGACCGCTTCGGGACCAAGAAAATCTTCTTCAGCGCCATCCTGCTATTTAGCTTCGGCTCGTTGCTCTGCGCGTTGTCCAACACCCTCAACGAATTGATTGGCGCACGGATCGTCCAGGGACTGGGCGGGGCGTTGATGCTGCCCATCGGACGGCTGGTGGTGCTCAAGGCTTACCCACGCTCGGAATTGGTACGGATCATGGGGTTTATCACCATCCCCGGCCTGCTCGGTCCGCTGATCGGTCCCACCATGGGCGGCTGGATGGTGCAGTACCTGAGCTGGCACTGGATTTTTCTGATCAACCTGCCGGTGGGCATGCTCGGGTGCTGGGCGGTATGGCACTTCATTCCAGACTTGCGCGGCAGCGAACGCACCCGCTTCGACGGCCTGGGTTTTGTGCTGTTTGGCGCCGCGATGATTTTCATCACCATTGCGATGGAGGGGCTGGGCGAGTTGCACATGCCGCACTTGCGCGTGATGTTGCTGCTGTTCGCCGGCATGGCGTGCCTGGCCGCTTACTGGTTACGGGCGGGCAATATCAGCAACCCGCTGTTCTCGCCGGTGCTGTTTAAAACCAAAACCTTTGCAGTGGGGATTCTGGGCAACCTGTTTGCCCGCCTGGGCAGCGGAGCCCTGCCGTTTCTGGTGCCCCTGCTGCTGCAAGTGGCGCTGGGCTACTCGCCGTCACAAGCCGGGATGAGCATGCTGCCACTGGCCGCAGCCGCCATGCTGGCCAAGTGGATAGCCCGCCCTCTGATCGAACGCGCAGGTTATCGCACGGTACTCACGGTCAACACCTTTGCCCTGGGCCTGATGCTGGCCAGCATGGGCCTGGTCACCGAACACACGCCTTACCCGCTGTTGCTGGCCATGCTGGCCGTTTTGGGGGCCATCAACTCATTGCAATTCACCGCAATGAATACCGTCACCCTGATCGACCTCGATGACGCCAGCGCCAGCAGCGGCAACAGTTTGCTGTCGGTGGTTGCGCAATTGTCCTTGAGCCTGGGCGTGGCCTGCGCCGGGGCGTTGCTCGGCGGTTTCACAGGAGATGGCGGCAGCGACGGAGTGGATACCGTACTCGGTGCCTTCCAGCTGACCTTCCTGACAGTCGGTATCATGGCGATGCTGGCAGCGGCGATTTTCCTGCAATTGTCACCACAAGACGGACGTAAACCCAAGGCCAATTCGGAGCACGAGCTGGAACATTAAGTGACTTTTTAACCAGAACTGGATGACATCTCGTCCAGAATGTTCAGGCAAATGCTATGGGACTGGTACACTGCGCGACATTTTGTTTTGCAGGCCAGTCTCGTGACCACCATTGCCACCGCTTTTAACACTCTGCCTCTGTCCGCCGCCATGCTGGCTAACCTCGACTCCCTCGGTTATGCCCAGATGACGCCGATTCAGGCGCAGAGCTTGCCGGTGATCCTCAAAGGCATGGATCTGATCGCTCAGGCGAAGACCGGCAGCGGCAAGACAGCCGCCTTCGGCATCGGCCTGCTGAACCCGATCAACCCGCGCTTCTTCGGCTGCCAGGCCCTCGTGATCTGCCCGACCCGCGAACTGGCTGACCAGGTTGCCAAGGAAATTCGCCGTCTGGCCCGCGCTGAAGACAACATCAAAGTGCTGACCCTGTGTGGCGGCGTGTCGTTCGGCCCGCAAATCGGTTCGCTGGAGCACGGCGCGCACATCATCGTCGGCACACCTGGCCGTATTCAGCAGCATTTGCGCAAAGGCTCGCTGGTACTGGATGGTTTGAACACCCTGGTACTGGACGAAGCTGACCGCATGCTGGACATGGGCTTCTATGACGCCATCGAAGACATCATTGTCAAAACCCCTGAGCGTCGCCAGACCCTGCTGTTCTCGGCCACCTACCCGGCCGGTATCAAGCAACTGTCGTCCAAGTTCATGCGCAACCCTCAGCAAGTAAAAGCCGAGGCGCTGCACACTGATAGCCAGATCGAGCAGCGTTTCTACGAAATCTCGCCTGAAGAGCGCATGAGCGCTGTGACCAAGGTTCTGGGCCATTTCCGCCCGCAATCGTGCGTCGCGTTCTGCTTCACCAAGCAGCAGGTTCAAGAAACCGTTGACCATCTGACGTCCAAAGGCATTTCGGCTGTTGGCCTGCATGGCGACCTGGAACAGCGCGACCGTGACCAGGTGCTGGCGATGTTTGCCAACCGCTCGACTTCAGTACTGGTTGCCACCGACGTAGCGGCCCGTGGTCTGGACATCGACGCACTGGACATGGTGCTCAACGTTGAGTTGGCCCGTGATTCGGAAATCCACATTCACCGTGTTGGCCGTACCGGTCGTGCGGGTGAAAAAGGGGTTGCGATCAGCCTGGTTGCTCCGTCCGAAGCCCACCGCGCCCAAGCCATCGAGCTGCTGCAAAAAGCTCCGTTGAACTGGGAAACTCTGGATACCCTGACCTCCCAGGGCGGCGCACCGTTGCTGCCGGCCATGAGCACACTGGTGATCGGTGCCGGTCGTAAAGACAAGGTTCGTCCGGGCGACATTCTGGGTGCACTGACGGGCGACGCGGGCATCCCCGGCGCCCAAGTTGGCAAGATCGCGATCTTTGACTTCCAGGCCTACGTGGCCGTTGACCGCACCGTGGCCAAACAGGCTGCCCAGCGCTTGAGCGAAGGCAAAATCAAAGGCCGCGTATTGCGCGTTCGGGTTTTGTAAGCGATCGCCTGAACACTGGCGATCACATGTGGGAGCGGGCTTGCCCGCGATGCAAACAACTCGGTTCAGCTGAATCACCGGGGTGCTGCAATCGCGAGCAAGCCCGCTCCCACATTAGGTTTGGATTGACTATAAATTTTGTGAGGACACCGCTTTGCGCTCTACCGACGTTGTGATTATTGGCGCTGGCGCCGCAGGTTTGATGTGCGCGCTGACGGCAGCCGGCCGTGGGCGCAAGGTCATGCTCATCGACCACGCCAACAAGGCGGGCAAAAAGATCCTGATGTCGGGCGGTGGCCGCTGCAACTTCACCAACATGTACACCGAACCCAACAATTTCCTGTCGCAGAACCCGCACTTCTGCAAGTCGGCCCTGGCCCGCTACACCCAGTGGGACTTTATCGAGATGGTCGCCAAACACGGCGTGCCGTATCACGAGAAGAAACTCGGCCAACTGTTCTGCGATAACAAATCCAGTGACATTCTCGAAATGCTTCTGCAAGAGTGCCAGCAAGCAGGCGTCAGCCTGCACCTGGACACCTCGGTTGAGCAGATCGAAAAAACCGACAACGGCTACAGCCTCAACACGACGCTGGGCCCGATTGACTGCCAGTCGCTGGTGGTCGCTACCGGCGGGCTGTCGATCCCGACTCTCGGCGCCACCGGCTTTGGCTATCAAATCGCCAAACAGTTTGGTCACACTTTGCTGGCCACCCGGGCAGGCCTGGTGCCATTCACCATCACCGACCAGCTCAAAGAGATCTGCACCGAACTCTCAGGCACGTCAGTCGACTGCCTGGTGAGCTGCAACGATCAGAGCTTTCGGGAAAATATCCTGTTTACTCATCGGGGCTTGAGCGGACCGGCGATTTTGCAGATTTCGTCGTTCTGGAATACGGGCGACACGGTTGAAATCAACCTGCTACCCGACCTCGATGCGCTGAGCTGGTTGCAGACCCAACAGGCAGAGCGCCCCAACAGCGAACTGAAAACTTTGCTCGGTGAAATTTTCACCAAGAAGATGGCCAACCTGCTGGCCGAGCACTGGTTCGAGTCCAAGCCCATGAAGCAGTACACCCCGGGTGAACTGGCGCTCGTGGCTGACAAACTGGCGAACTGGAAAGTGATACCGGCTGGCACCGAAGGCTACCGCACCGCTGAAGTGACCCTGGGCGGGGTCGATACCCGTGAAGTGTCCTCCAAGACCATGGAATCGCTGAAAAGCTCCGGCTTGTACTTTGTGGGCGAAGTGCTGGATGTGAGCGGCCACCTGGGTGGCTTCAACTTTCAGTGGGCATGGGCTTCGGGGTATGCGGCGGCGCAGTACGTCTGACCTGCCCCCTGTAGATACTCTTTTGCCGGTCAATCCGCTCTTGTGGGAGCGAGCCTGCTCGCGAACGACCTTCGCGAGCAGGCTCGCTCCCACGGTTAAAGTTTTCCTGCGGCAGCGGCTACAGGGCCTGCTTTAAAAATATTTTGTGTTCGATGTGACAGTGCCATTGCGCTGTCGTCTTATCTGGCTCAAGTTAGCGAATCACGAGCCAGGCACCGCCCCTCCATGTCATCGAAAAGCTTTCAGCATTCCCTGCGCCGCTTGTGGGCACTGGACAAGTTCAGTTACAGCGTCCGGGTGTTTGTCGCCCTGACCGGCAGCATGGCTTTCTGCTGGTATCAGGATGAAATGTCGCTGCTGATCCCGTTGTTTTTGGGGATTATCGCCAGCGCGCTGTCGGAGACCGATGACAGTTGGCAAGGCCGGCTCAACGCTTTACTGGTAACGCTGGTGTGCTTCACCGCCTCGGCGCTCAGTGTCGAACTACTCTTCCCCTATCCCTGGTTGATGGTCTGCGCGCTTGCGCTGGCGAGCTTCGGCTTGACCATGCTCGGGGCGCTGGGCGAGCGCTACGGGGCGATTGCTTCGGCCACGCTGATTCTGGCCGTGTACACCATGATTGGCGTCGACCAGCGTGGTGGCGAAGTCACCAATTTCTGGCACGAGCCCTTGCTGCTGGTGGCGGGGGCGGCCTGGTACGGGATGCTGTCGGTCCTGTGGCAGGCGCTGTTTTCCAACCAGCCGGTGCAGCAAAGCCTGGCGCGGTTGTTCTGGGAGCTGGGCCTGTACCTGAAGATAAAGTCCTCGCTGTTCGAGCCTATCCGCAAGCTGGATGTCGAAGCAGGCCGACTGGAGCTGGCGCGACAAAACGGTCGAGTGGTGGCCGCGCTGAACACTGCCAAAGAAATCATTCTGCACCGGGTCGGCAACTCCCGACCGGGTTCCAAGCTCAGCCGCTACCTCAAGCTGTACTTCCTGGCACAGGACATCCACGAGCGCGCCAGCTCCTCGCACTACCCCTACAACGCCCTGGCCGACGCCTTTTTCCACAGTGACGTGATGTTTCGTTGCCAACGCCTGCTGCGCCAGCAAGGCGTGGCCTGCCAGCGCCTGTCGGAGTCGATCAAGCTGCGCCAGCCGTTTGTCTATGACGACAGCTTTGCCGAGGCCCTGAGCGACCTGCACGCTTCCCTCGAGCACTTGCGTATTCAGAGCAACCCGGCCTGGCGCGGGCTGCTGCGTTCACTGCGGGCGCTGGCTGCCAACCTGGGGACTCTCGACCGTTTGTTGAGCGACGCAAGCAACCCCGACACCCTCGCGGATGCCACCGACAGCAGCTTGCTGGACCGCTCGCCACGCAACCTCAAGGATGTCTGGTCGCGCCTGCGTCAGCACCTCACACCCACGTCGCTGATCTTTCGCCACGCCTTGCGCTTGCCTTTGGCCCTGAGCATCGGTTTTGCGATGGTGCACTGGATTCACCCGAGCCAGGGTTACTGGATCATCCTCACCACGCTGTTCGTATGCCAGCCGAGCTACGGCGCCACCCGACGCAAGTTCAGCCAGCGCATCATCGGCACGGCCATCGGTCTGGCCGTAGGCTGGGCGCTGTTCGATCTGTTCCCCAACCCTCTGGTGCAGTCGATGTTTGCCGTGGTGGCCGGGGTGGTGTTCTTTATCAACCGCACCACGCGCTACACCTTGAGCACAGCCGCCATCACCCTGATGATCCTGTTTTGCTTCAACCAGGTGGGCGACGGTTACGGGCTGTTCCTGCCACGACTGTTCGATACCTTGGTGGGCAGCGTGATTGCGGCTGCCGCGGTGTTCCTGTTCTTGCCTGACTGGCAGGGCCGTCGCCTGAATCAGGTGCTGGCCAATACCCTAAGCTGCAACAGCCAGTATTTGCGCCAGATCATGCAGCAATACGCACAAGGTAAAAGCGACAATCTGGCCTATCGACTCGCTCGCCGTAACGCCCACAACGCCGATGCGGCGCTGTCGACCACGCTGGCCAACATGCTGATGGAGCCTGGGCATTTCCGTAAGGATGCCGACATGGGTTTCCGCTTTTTGGTGCTGTCGCACACCTTGCTCAGTTATTTGTCAGGCCTGGGCGCCCACCGCGACACCGAGTTGCCCGGGGAAGTACGCGAACAGTTGATCGAGGGGGCCGGACGCAGGATTGCCGACAGCATCGACCAGATTGCACAGGGCCTGGCTTCCAAGCAGGCGGTGGCGGTACAGAGTGATGATGAAGAGGCACTGGCCAGCGAGCTTGAGCAGATGCCTGACGAGATCGATGAGAACCAGCGTTTGGTGCAAACCCAGCTGGCGCTGATTTGCCGTCAACTCGGACCGTTGCGCACCCTGGCGGCGCATTTGGTCAAGGCACCTTAGAACTTGGCGCCAGTCAGCATCACGCCTACTATCGGCTAATCACCTCTCCAACAAGGACAAGACCGTGACCACTGACTGGCTCTGCAAACATCACAACGACCTTGGCAAAGAACAGCTCTACGCCATTCTGGAATTACGCTCAAAGGTATTTGTTGCCGAGCAGAAATGCGCCTATCAGGACGTCGACGGGCAAGACCTGACCGGGGATACGTTGCACCTGATGGGTTGGCAGGACGATCAGCTGGTGGCATATGCGCGCCTGCTCGACCCTGAATCCCAGGGCGGCGACGTCGTGATTGGCCGCGTGATCATTGCCCCTGAAGGTCGCGGACAAAAGCTGGGGCATACCCTGATCGAGAAGGCCCTGGAAAGCATTGAAGATTACTGGTCGGGGCAGCCCGTGTTCTTGTCCGCCCAGGCGCACTTGCAGCCGTTTTATGAGCAACACGGGTTTCGCGCCGAAGGCGAAATCTATCTTGAAGATGACATCCCGCACATCGGCATGCGCCTCACGCCTCAGGGATAACCCAGCACCTGTTTGATCTGCACCAGATGCTCACCGATCCAGGTTTTATCGACTGGGCCCCAACTGTGAATCTGATAGCGCCCCGCATGGTTGCGGGCGCCATCCTGTTGTTCGAACTCACAGACGATATCCAGATCAGCCAGCGCCGCGATGGTGTCCTGCGCGGTACGGCGCGGCATGCCGGTTACCTCGGTCAGAGCGGGCACACTGCTGGCAATCTGGCTATCGATTAACCAGGCCACGTACAAGCGCCGGTAAAAGCTGCTTTTGGTTTTGCTGACTTCCATTCAGAACTCCTGATGCGGATGATTGCTGGCTTTCTGTGGGAACGGGTTCAGGGTTGGGGTTTTCCTGCCAAGTCACGCCACGTCAGGTACACCCGCAGGTCAAACTCCAACTGGTGATAACCCGGCAGCATGTGCTCGCACAGTTTGTAAAAAGCCTTGTTGTGGTCTGACTCCTTGAGATGCGCCAGTTCGTGAACCACGATCATCTTCAGGAATTCGGGCGCCGCCTCCTTGAACAACGACGCTACGCGCAATTCTTTTTTGGCCTTGAGCTTGCCGCCCTGAACCCGCGAGATAGCGGTATGCAAACCCAGCGCACGGTGCGTCAGGTCGAGCTTGTTATCAAACAGCACCTTGTCGAAGGACGGCGCGTTGCGCAGGTATTCCTGCTTGAGTTCCAGCGCGTAGGTGTACAGCGCCTTGTCACTTTGCACCGCATGACGCTGCGGGTAGCGTTCACTCAGGTAGCTGCCCAACTGATCGCGTTCAATCAATTGGCGCACTTGCTCTTGCAAGTTCTGGGGGTAGGCCTGGAGGTACTTGAGAACGGTCATGGGGCGTCAACGCACAGCGTAAAAGTGCGTCAGTGTAGCGAATTCACCCTCAAGGCGCCCATGTCAGACTTTTACACTGTAATAAGCCAGACGCTTCCGAGAAAACCTGATGCCCACAAGCGCAGCTTGCAGCCCGGAAAGTCGCAGGGCTATCTTCACCAGTCGCCGATGATCCCCGTGGAACCGACATGAAAAAGACGACGCACGACGATCCAAAACCCGCGCGCGTAGAACGCGATGATCATCAGCACGATGACGCTACCCGGCGCATTCTCGACGTTCTGCTCCAGGCTCCGCCAGTCTCCCTCGACAGCCTCAAACCTACTCTGGCACACAAGACCGGCCCTCGATCTCCCTTTGGCGTGCTGCCTGATGTTCGGGCGGTAGAGGCCTTGTCCCATGTCTCGCTCATGCTCAAGAGCGCAGAAGAGGTGTCGGATGAAATCACTGCGCTGGCCAGCGGAATAGAGCGCGGACTGGTGTGGTCCCTGGTGCACTCGGTCGAAATGTCCCGCTCGCTGGTAGATGCGCTGCTCAGGGCAAATGGCGTCGATCCGGAGCATATCCACCGATCCGCATGAACATCGCGCCCACAAAAAAGCCCGCATCGCTGCGGGCTTTTTTGTACGCGCCGGTCTTAGTTGACCTTGGCGTTCAGCTCACCTTTGAGGTAACGCTGGTACATGGCTTCCAGGGAGATCGGTTTGATCCGCGAAGCGTTACCGGCAGTACCGAAGGCTTCGTAACGAGCGATACACACGTCACGCATGGCCGTTACGGTTGCGCCGAAGAACTTGCGCGGGTCGAATTCGCTCGGGTTGGTCGCCATCAGGCGACGCATGGCACCAGTCGATGCCAGGCGCAGGTCGGTGTCGATGTTGACCTTGCGCACGCCGTGCTTGATGCCTTCAACGATTTCTTCAACCGGCACACCGTAGGTTTCTTTGATGTCGCCACCGAACTCGTTGATGATCGCCAGCCACTCTTGAGGAACAGAGGACGAGCCGTGCATCACCAGGTGAGTGTTCGGGATACGCTTGTGGATCTCTTTGATACGGTCGATCGCCAGCACGTCGCCAGTAGGTGGCTTGGTGAACTTGTAAGCGCCGTGGGAAGTACCGATGGCAATGGCCAGGGCATCCACCTGAGTGCGCTTGACGAAGTCAGCCGCTTCTTCCGGGTCAGTCAGCATCTGACTGTGATCCAGAATGCCTTCTGCGCCGATGCCGTCTTCTTCGCCAGCCATGCCGGTTTCAAGCGAACCCAGGCAACCCAGCTCGCCTTCTACCGATACACCGCAAGCGTGCGCCAGCGCTACGGTTTGCTGAGTAACGCGAACGTTGTAGTCGTAGTCGGTTGGGGTTTTGCCGTCTTCGCCCAGCGAGCCGTCCATCATGACCGAGCTGAAGCCCAGTTGGATCGAGCGCTGGCACACGTCAGGGCTGGTGCCGTGGTCCTGGTGCATGCACACCGGGATATGCGGGAATTCTTCGATTGCAGCCAGGATCAGGTGACGCAGGAATGGAGCACCTGCGTACTTGCGCGCACCGGCCGAAGCCTGAACGATCACCGGGGAGTCGGTCTTGTCAGCGGCTTCCATAATGGCGCGCATCTGCTCAAGGTTGTTTACGTTGAAGGCTGGAACGCCGTAGCCGAATTCGGCGGCGTGGTCCAACATCTGGCGCATGCTGATAAGTGCCATTGTGAGTGTCTCTCCCGGACAAGGGTCGTTAATCGTGCAAGCCTGCCGTAGCGGCGGCTGCTATTCAAGTTATTGCAGATCGGGGGTTGTGCCCCATTCTGCCAATCCGATTTAGCTGAAACGATACAGCTCCAGCTATAACTGCTCGACCTAAAGGTGGGAGCGAGCCTGCTCGCGATGCAGGCAATTCGGTATATGTGCCTCATCGCGCTTAAGTCTTCGCGAGCAGGCTCGCTCCCACCAGTAGACCGCATATCAAATCAAGGGCACCCACGCTCTTGTGAAGCCTTGGGCGACTCGTATTTTTCCAGTGCTTCAGGACCTGAGCGTTTATTGACCAGTGGAACGCTTTGCGCCTGCCAGTCTGCCTGGTAGCAACCACTCTCTTCAGGGGTTGCAGCCTCGGGCGTCGGCTTGCCCGAACTGGCGCAACCGGCCAAAAAGCCCACGATCATCAACAGCGGTAACAACTTGACCATGTCCATGCTTCCTTTCAGGGCCTGAAACACCTTCAGGCTTTGGCGCGGCTTTCCAGAATTTCGACGGCAGGCAGTACCTTGCCTTCGACGAATTCAAGGAATGCACCACCGCCGGTGGAGATGTAGGAAATCTGATCGGCAATACCGTACTTGTCGATAGCCGCCAGCGTGTCGCCGCCACCCGCAATCGAGAACGCCGCGCTGTCAGCAATGGCCTGGGCCAGCACTTTGGTGCCATTCCCGAACTGGTCAAACTCGAACACACCCACCGGGCCGTTCCACAGGATAGTCTTTGACGACTTCAGCAGCTCGGCGAAATGCGCGGCGGTTTGCGGGCCGATATCCAGAATCATGTCGTCGGCAGCCACATCAGCGATCAGCTTGACGGTTGCAGCAGCACTTTCAGCGAACTCCTTGGCCACGACCACATCAGTCGGCAGAGGCACATTGACCTTGGCAGCGATAGCGCGAGCGGTGTCCAGCAGATCAGGCTCGTACAGCGATTTGCCTACCGGGTGACCGGCAGCTGCCAGGAAAGTATTGGCGATACCGCCACCCACGATCAGCAGGTCGCAGATCTGGCTCAGGCTGTTGAGCACTTCAAGCTTGGTCGAGACCTTGGAGCCGGCAACAATAGCCGCCATCGGCTTGGCCGGGGCGCCCAGCGCCTTGCCCAGTGCGTCCAGCTCGGCAGCCAGCAACGGGCCAGCAGCCGCAACCTTGGCAAACTTGGCCACGCCGTGGGTCGAGCCCTCGGCGCGGTGAGCGGTACCGAACGCGTCCATCACAAACACGTCGCACAGGGCGGCGTATTGCTGGGCCAGCTCGTCGGCGTTTTTCTTCTCGCCCTTGTTGAAGCGCACGTTTTCGAACAACACGATGTCGCCCGCTTTAACGTCGACGCCATTGAGGTAGTCGCTGACCAACGGCACTTCGCGGCCCAGGGCCTTGCTCAAGTAATCCGCTACTGGCTTGAGGCTGTTTTCAGCCGAGAACTCGCCTTCAGTCGGACGTCCCAGGTGCGAGCAGACCATAACCGCTGCGCCTTTTTCCAACGCCAGCTTGATGGTCGGCAGCGAAGCAAGGATGCGCGCATCGCTGGTGACTACACCGTCCTTGACTGGGACGTTGAGGTCTTCGCGGATCAGTACGCGCTTACCTTGCAGATCGAGGTCGGTCATCTTCAACACGGTCATGGGTCGCAGTTCCTGAGTTTCTAATGTTAGAGAGCGGGTTTTGGGTGAGTAACGTACAAATAGTGCTCTGCCACATCGATCATTCGATTGGCAAAACCCCATTCGTTGTCGAACCAGGCCAGCAGGTTCACCAGCCGGGGGCCGGAAACGCGGGTCTGGCTGGCATCGACAATGGCCGAATGCGGGTCATGGTTGAAATCACAGCTGGCGTGGGGCAACTCGGTGTAGGCCAACAAGCCTTTGAGCGGGCCGCTGGTGGCAGCCTCGCGCAGTATTCGGTTAACGTGCGCGGCATCCGTGTCCCGTGCCGTGGTCAAGGTGATATCCAGGCACGACACATTCAAAGTCGGTACCCGCACCGCTTTGGCTTGAATTCGGCCGGCAAGTTCCGGCAACAGACGTTCAATACCTTTAGCCAGGCCGGTAGACACCGGAATGACCGACTGAAACGCTGAGCGCGTCCGACGCAAATCTTCGTGGTGGTAGGCATCAATCACCGGCTGATCGTTCATCGCCGAGTGAATGGTAGTGATCGATACGTACTCAAGACCCAACGCCTCATCCAGCAAACGCAGGAGCGGCACGCCGCAGTTGGTCGTGCAGGAGGCGTTGGACACCAGTCGCTCTTCGCCGGTCAGGCTGTGCTGGTTAACACCGTAGACGATGGTAGCGTCGACATCTGCGTCACTGGCCATCGGCTGCGAAAACAGCACGCGGGGAGCCCCAGCATCCAGGAAGCGCTGGCCGTCGGCGCGGGTGTTATAGACGCCGGAACATTCCAGCACCAGGTCAACACCCAAGGCAGCCCAGTCGATCCCTTCGGGGGTGGCACTGCGGAACACTTTCACGCAGTCGCCATTGATATGCAGGCAGTCGCCTTCGATCCGTATCTCGCCGGGGAACCGGCCATGAGTGGAGTCGAAGCGCGTCAAATATTCGAGACTGGCCATGTCGGCCAAATCATTGAGTGCAACAATTTCAAACCCGGCATTCGCTCCTCGCTCCAACAACGCACGCAAGACGCAACGACCAATCCGGCCGTAGCCATTGAGTGCAACTTTGTAAGGACGCGGTTGAGGCATGGGGTTCTCGATTACCAAGGTGAATCCTTCACACTTTCGCGAGCAGGCTCCCTCCCACAGGGATCTACATAGTCCCAGTGGGAGCGAGCCTGCTCGCGAATAGGGCAGCCACTTTGTTACTTAGTCTTCCAGCAACTCTTCAGCCTGACCCAGGATGTTTTCCAGGGTGAAACCGAACTCTTCGAACAAGGCAGGCGCAGGCGCCGACTCGCCGTAGGTGGTCATGCCGATGACGCGGCCTTCCAGGCCCACGTACTTGTACCAGTAGTCCGCGTGGGACGCTTCGATCGCGATACGGGCGCTAACCTGCAGCGGCAGGACCGACTGCTTGTAGCCTGCATCTTGAGCTTCGTACACGCTGGTGCATGGCATCGATACAACACGTACTTTGCGGCCTTGCTTGGTCAGTTCTTCGTAAGCCTGAACGGCCAGGCCCACTTCGGAACCGGCCGAGATCAGGATCAGTTCAGGCTCGCCTGCACAGTCCTTGAGCACGTAACCACCACGGTTGATGTCGGCAATCTGGCCAGCATCACGGGTTTGGTGGTTCAGGTTCTGACGCGAGAAGATCAACGCGGACGGGCCGTCGTTGCGCTCCAGGGCGAACTTCCAGGCCGCTGCGGATTCCACCGCATCGGCTGGGCGCCAGGTGTCCAGGTTCGGCGTGGTACGCAGGCTGGTCAGTTGCTCGATCGGCTGGTGCGTCGGGCCGTCTTCGCCCAGACCGATGGAGTCATGGGTGAACACATAGATCACGCGCTGCTTCATCAGGGCCGACATGCGGATGGCGTTGCGGGCGTATTCCATAAACATCAGGAAGGTCGCGCCGTAAGGCACCAGGCCGCCGTGCAGGGCAACGCCGTTCATGATGGCGCTCATGCCGAACTCGCGTACGCCGTAGTACACGTAGTTACCGCTGGCGTCTTCAGCCGAAACACCTTTGCAGCCTTTCCAGATAGTCAGGTTGGAACCGGCCAGGTCAGCGGAGCCGCCCAGCAGTTCTGGCAGCAGAGGGCCAAAAGCGTTCAGGGCGTTTTGGCTGGCTTTACGGCTGGCGATGGTTTCGCCTTTGGCTGCGACTTCAGCGATGTAGGCCGCAGCCTTGGCATCGAAGTCAGCTGGCAGTTTGCCGCTCAGGCGACGGGACAACTCGCCAGCCAGCTCAGGGAACTCGGCCGCATAGGCAGCGAAGCGCTTGTCCCACTCGGACTCAGCTGCAGCACCGGCTTGCTTGGCATCCCATTCGGCGTAGATATCAGCCGGGATTTCAAATGGACCGTGGGTCCAGTTCAAGGCCTGGCGAGTCAGGGCGATTTCGTCGTTGCCCAGTGGAGCACCGTGGCAATCTTCCTTGCCCTGCTTGTTCGGCGAGCCGAAACCGATGGTGGTTTTGCAGCAGATCAGCGTTGGCTGGTCGCTTTTGCGTGCGGTTTCGATCGCGGTCTTGATTTCTTCCGGGTCGTGACCGTCAACGTTGCGGATCACTTGCCAGTTGTAGGCTTCAAAACGCTTTGGCGTGTCGTCGGTGAACCAGCCTTCAACTTCACCATCGATAGAGATGCCGTTGTCATCGTAGAACGCAATCAGCTTGCTCAGACCCAGAGTGCCGGCCAGCGAGCCAACTTCGTGGGAAATGCCTTCCATCATGCAGCCATCACCCAGGAACACGTAGGTGTGGTGATCAACAACGTTGTGGCCAGGACGGTTGAACTGCGCGCCCATGACTTTTTCTGCCAGGGCAAAGCCCACAGCGTTGGCCAGGCCCTGACCCAACGGGCCAGTGGTGGTTTCAACGCCCGGCGTGTAGCCCAGCTCCGGGTGGCCCGGGGTACGGCTGTGCAGTTGGCGGAAGTTTTTCAGGTCGTCGATCGACAGGTCATAGCCGGTCAGGTGCAGCAACGAGTAGATCAGCATCGAACCGTGGCCGTTGGACAGCACGAAGCGGTCACGGTCAGCGAACGAAGGGTTGCTCGGGTTGTGCTTCAGATAATCGCGCCACAGTACTTCGGCGATATCCGCCATACCCATAGGGGCACCTGGATGGCCGCTGTTGGCTTTTTGCACGGCATCCATGCTGAGTGCACGAATGGCGTTGGCACGCTCACGACGGCTGGGCATCGCTGTTCTCCTGGGTATTGAAAGTTAAATCGAAACGGAAAAAAGGCGAGCATTTTCCCTCAGGCAACGCCCTCGGGGCAATGACAGATAGTCGCAAGAGGCGTTTTTCCTGTGCTTAACCGTTCAACCTGTTAAGGATCGGACATTTCGTTTCGTTAATAAGCACACACCATCCGACAAACGCGCCACTTATCGACCAATATCAAAACTTTTCGATATTGAACTTGCGGGGGCTGAACGGGGTAACTAGACTGCGGCCCCATGAACTTACGCGCGCCTTCAATCCGCCATGACGATAGCGACGAGCTCTCTGCCTTGTGCAAGGCTGGAGGCGACCCGCTGCGACTCAACGTGCTGCGTGCGTTGGCCAACGATTCGTTTGGTGTGCTGGAGCTGACGCAGATTTTTGCCACCGGCCAATCCGGCATGAGTCACCACCTCAAGGTGCTGTCTCAAGCCAGGCTGGTTGCAACACGGCGCGAAGGCAATGCGATTTTTTATCGCCGTGCCCTGCCCCACACGGAGCAACCTGGCGGAAAATTGCACGCTGCACTGCTGGAAGAGGTCGACAACCTGACCTTGCCCGTCGATGTACAAGCGCGAATCAGCGCAGTACATGCACAACGTGCAGCCGCCAGTCAGGACTTTTTCTCACGCGTAGCCGAGAAGTTTCGCGCTCAACAGGATTTGATCGCCGGCTTGCCGCAATACCGGGACAGCGTTTTGACGCTGCTCGACAAACTGAGCTTCCGCCCAGCGGCCACGGCCCTGGAAGTCGGCCCCGGTGATGGCAGTTTCTTGCCCGACCTGGCTCGCCGCTTCCATCAGGTCACGGCGCTGGACAACAGCCCGGTCATGCTTGGGCTGGCCCGCCAGCTCTGTGAACGCGAGTCACTGAACAACGTCAGCCTGATCCTGGCCGACGCGTTACACGATGCACAGCTGCAAGCCGACTGCGTTGTCGTGAATATGGTCCTGCACCATTTCGCCGCACCGGCCGAAGCACTTCAGCAACTGGCAACCTTGCTGCAGCCGGGCGGCAGCCTGCTGATAACAGAGTTGTGCAGCCATAATCAGGCGTGGGCACGCGAGGCTTGCGGTGATTTATGGCTGGGTTTTGAACAAGATGATCTGGCCCATTGGGCCACCGCTGCGGGACTCGTTCCCGGGGAAAGCCTCTATGTAGGCTTACGTAATGGTTTCCAGCTTCAGGTCCGCCACTTTCAGCGGCCAACTGGCGACACTCACCATCGGTAAATATTAGGAAACCGTCGAGATGAGCGAATACTCCCTTTTCACCTCCGAGTCCGTGTCTGAAGGGCATCCGGACAAAATCGCCGACCAGATTTCTGACGCGGTGCTGGACGCCATCATTGCTGAAGACAAGTTCGCCCGTGTGGCGTGCGAGACTCTGGTGAAAACCGGCGTAGCAATCATCGCGGGCGAAGTCACCACTTCGGCCTGGGTTGACTTGGAACAGATCGTTCGTGATGTGATCACCGACATCGGCTACACCAGCTCCGACGTCGGCTTCGACGGTGCTACCTGCGGTGTGATGAACATCATCGGCAAGCAGTCCCCTGACATTAACCAGGGTGTTGACCGTGCCAAGCCTGAAGATCAGGGTGCAGGCGATCAGGGCCTGATGTTCGGCTACGCCAGCAACGAGACCGACGTGCTGATGCCAGCACCGATCACCTTCTCGCACCAGTTGGTTCAGCGTCAGGCCCAGGCCCGTAAATCCGGCCTGCTGCCCTGGTTGCGTCCGGACGCCAAGTCCCAGGTGACGTGCCGCTACGAAGGCGGCAAGGTTGTAGCCATCGACGCCATCGTACTGTCGACTCAGCACAACCCTGAAGTGTCGTACACCGACCTGCGCGAAGGCGTGATGGAACTGATCGTCAAGCACGTGCTGCCAGCCGAGTTGCTGCACAAGGACACCCAGTTCCACATCAACCCGACCGGCCAGTTCATCATCGGTGGCCCGGTGGGCGACTGCGGCCTGACCGGTCGCAAGATCATCGTCGACACGTACGGCGGCATGGCCCGTCACGGCGGCGGCGCGTTTTCGGGCAAAGATCCATCCAAGGTTGACCGTTCGGCTGCTTATGCAGGTCGTTACGTGGCCAAAAACATCGTGGCGGCCGGCCTGGCTGAGCGCTGCGAGATCCAGGTTTCCTACGCTATCGGCGTCGCTCAACCGACTTCGATTTCGTTGAACACCTTTGGCACTGGCAAAATCTCCGACGAGAAAATCGTCAAGCTGGTACGTGACGTATTCGACCTGCGTCCATACGCCATCACCACCATGCTTGACCTGCTGCACCCGATGTATCAGGAAACTGCAGCCTACGGCCATTTCGGTCGCACGCCGCAGACCAAGACTGTTGGCGACGATACCTTCACCACCTTCACGTGGGAGCGTACCGACCGCGCTGAAGAGCTGCGCGCTGCCGCTGGTTTGTAAGTAAAACGGCTGCACCAAAAGCCCCGGACAGGTGACTGTTCGGGGCTTTTTTATGCACCCGGATCAACGGGGGAAAGCCTTGTCCCGCCGCAAGAGGTGCCTCTGGAAATGCCCGGCAAACCTCCTGGGTCGCGCCTCGAAAATCCTCCACTAGCCTTAAGCGTCCACCCCGGGCAAGGACGCTCACGATGCTGGCCACACTACGTATTTTCAGCGGGCTTGCGCTCGCCCTTCTGACCATTAATGCCCAGGCCGATACCTGCCCTGTCGAGGCTGACTATCAGGCCCTGAAACAACAGCTCAACCGCTGGGACGACAGCTACCATCGCCTGGGTATTTCCCAGGTCAGCGACGCAGCCTACGACCAGTCGCGTAACCGTCTTGATCACTGGCAGCGCTGCTTTCCCGATGCACCTGCGGATAACCCGCTACGCACGTCCAGCGGCCCGGTGCCGCACCCGGTGGTGCAAACCGGCCTGGCCAAGCTGGCCGATGAAAAGGCGGTAATACAATGGATCGAAGGCCGCCAGGGCTTATGGATCCAGCCCAAGGTCGACGGTGTAGCCGTAACGCTGGTCTATCAACAAGGCCAACTTATCCATGTCATCAGCCGGGGCGATGGCCGGCAGGGACAGGACTGGACCCATTCGGCCCGCCTCATCCCCTCCATTCCCCTGAAGTTGCCGCAACCGCTGGATACCGTGCTGCAAGGCGAGCTGTATTGGCGCCTGCAAGGTCACGTGCAGGCCAAGGAGGGCAGCGTTAATGCCCGCAGCACCGTTGCCGGGCTTATGGCACGTAACCGGATGAGCCCGGAGCAGGGTCGAGGGATCGGCCTGTTTGTCTGGGACTGGCCCCAGGGGCCAGGGGCCAGCATCTCAAGTCGAGCGGCTCAGCCAACTGAGCGCCCTGGGGTTTACCGACAGCCAGACCTACAGCCAGCCAATCGAGCATTTCGAACACGCCCGGCAGTGGCGCGAGCACTGGTACAACGCAGCATTGCCCTTTGCCAGCGACGGTGTAGTGCTACGCCAAAGCCAGCGCCCGGCTGCCGAACGCTGGCAACCCAAACCGCCGAACTGGGCGGCCGCCTGGAAATACCCTCATGCCCAGGCAGTGAGCGAGGTGCGAAAGGTCACGTTCAACATCGGCCGTACCGGACGTATCACGCCGATGCTGGAACTGACCCCGGTGCGCCTCGACGACCGCCGGATCAAACGCATTAGTGCCGGCTCCCTGCAACGCTGGCAAACCCTGGATATACGAGCCGGTGATCAGGTCGCCATCAGCCTGGCGGGCATGACCATTCCACGCCTGGACAGCGTGGTGTCACGCGCCAGCGAACGCATTGAAATACAGGTCCCCAACCCCGATAACTACCACGCCCTGAGCTGCTGGCAACCGACCCCCGGGTGCGAAAGCCAGTTTTTGGCGCGCTTGGTATGGCTAAGCAGCAAAAAGGCATTAGCACTGCCATTTGTCGGGCCAGGAACCTGGAACCGGCTGGTCCAGAGCGGACGAATACACAACTTGCTCGATTGGTTGACCCTGGATGCCGCACAGCTTGCTAACATTGCCGGCTTCGGCGAACGCAGCAGCGAGCGCTTGCTCGACAGTTTGTACGGCGCACGGCGCCAATCGTTCGAGCGCTGGGTAAAAGCACTGGGCTTGCCCCCCACAGGTGGCGCGCCTTTGGGGCAGTCGTGGCAAGCACTGATCGCACGCAGCCCTCAGGACTGGCAGGCACATCCTGGCATTGGCGCCCGGCGTGCTACACAATTGAGCGCGTTTTTTCGTGATCCGAACGTACAGGTTTTAAGCGAAGTTTTACGTGCTGCCGGGATTGCCGGTTTTGACTAGCGACCCCAGCCATTGCAGCACTTCGGTTTTCTGGATTTTTATTGTCATCTTTTGTCATGGAGCTATTTATGAAATTACTTTCACCGCTCGCCCTGTTTACTGTTTGCGGCCTGCTGGCTGCCCCGTTGATGGCCGCTGATGCAGCACCGGAACTCACCGGTTGCGCTGCCAAGAAACAAGCCATCACCCTGCAACTTGAGCAGGCTCGTGCCCACGGCAACAGCAATCAGGTTGCTGGCCTGGAAAAAGCCCTGAGTGAAGTTACCGAGCACTGCACTGACGCAGGCCTGCGCAAGGAGCGCGAAAACAAGGTGCTGGAAGCCAAGCACGAAGTCAGCAAGCGCCAGGCTGATCTGGACAAAGCCATGAAGAAAGGCGATCCGGAAAAAATCGACAAGCGTAAAAACAAGCTGGCCGAATCGCGCAAGGAACTGCAAGAAGCGCTGGATCAGCTGGATAAGTAATACGCCAAAGCACCCTCACCCCAACCCTCTCTCTCTGGGAGAGGGTGAGGGGCTTTTGATCGTCAGTGATTCCTGAATTCCTTGTGGCACGCACTGCAGGTGTCTTCGACTTTCTGCACTGCTGGCGTCAGGTGACTGGCTTTGTAGGGTTGTACCTGGCTGGCAACAACCAGCTCGCCCGTAGCGGCTTCCAACTGGCGCGCCAGTTGTTGAAATCGTTCCTGCTTTTGCCAGACATCATCGGTAGCACTGGTTAGATCGGACTCCTTCACCTGCGGGAAATGCTTCCAAGGCTCGTGAGCCAAAGCATCCAGCTTGATAGCACCTTCGGTAAAGCGCGGACCGTCGAACGGAATCCGACCTCGCAACATGCCCCCCAGGTCTTCGCTGGTTTTTAGCATTTGCTTGAAAATCGCTTTACGCTGGCCCAACGGCGAATCGGGATCCACCCCGCCACACGCAGACAACGTCAGGCAGGCCAGCACTACAACAGTCAATCGTTTAAAAGTCATGGTCGCTTCAGGTCACGGAAATCGGTCGCCAGTATCCTCGCGTCACCTGCAAAGACCAATACCCCTATTGAATACAAGGATTGCCTGACGGTCATCCGACCTCGGCAAACCTTGAAGGAATTTTGCCCATGAACACACTTTTCAAGCCTCTGGCCTGGGCCTTGCCCGTCGTCATGTTGCTGGCCGGATGTAACGGCACCGACAAGGACACCCCCAAGCCTGAACCCCACACGACCTACAGCAAGGCTGACTGGAGCGCTTTGCCTGAAGTGACGGGCAGCGACCTGCAAAGCGGGTTTGCTTCATGGCGCAGCGCTTGTACCCGACTCAAGGCGGACGCCAACTGGGGCCCCGTTTGCAGCGATGCAGCCGCCTTGCCTGCCAGCCCGAGCGTGGCCGAGATCAGCAGCTTCCTGCAAACCCACCTCGACGTGTACAGCCTGCGCTCGGCCGAAGGCAGCAGCGACGGCCTGATCACCGGTTACTACGAACCGGTCTACCCTGGCAGCCTCAAGCCTACCCAGGCCGCCAATGTGCCTATTTATGGCGTCCCGGCGGACTTGATCGTGGTCAATCTGGACAGCATCTACCCCGAGCTCAAAGGCAAACGCCTGCGCGGGCGCCTTGAGGGCCGTGTGCTCAAGCCTTACGACACCGCAGAGACCATTAACAGCAAAGGTCTGCAAGCACCGGTACTGGCGTGGCTGACCGACCCGATGGATTTGCAGTTTCTGCAAATCCAGGGCTCTGGCCGGGTTCAACTCGACAATGGCCGCCAGCTGCGTATCGGTTATGCCGACCAGAACGGCCACCCGTACAAACCGATTGGTCGCTGGCTGGTTGAACAGGGCGAACTGAAAAAAGAAGACGTGACCATGGGCACCATTCACGCCTGGGCCATGGCTAACCCGCAACGGGTCCACGAGATGCTGGCCAGCAACCCGAGCTACGTGTTTTTCACCCAGAACCCGGACAGCAACGAAGGGCCGCGCGGCTCGCTGAACGTGCCGCTAACGGCTGGCTATAGCGTGGCGGTGGACCGCAAGGTGATCCCGCTGGGCAGCCTGCTGTGGTTGTCGACCACCCAGGCAGATGGCCAGCCCATCGTACGTCCGGTGGCCGCCCAGGACACCGGCGGCGCCATTGCTGGCGAAGTGCGTGCCGACTTCTTCGTGGGCACCGGCCCTGAAGCCGGGCTGATTGCGGGCGACATGAAGCAGAAGGGCAATATCTGGCTGCTATGGCCTAAAGGCGCGGCATTGCCGCAGTAAAACCACCTGCATGCAATGAAACCAAACCTTTGTGGGAGCGGGCTTGCTCGCGATGGCATCACCGCAGTGCATCAGGCAGACCGGATCGCCTGCATCGCGAGCAAGCCCGCTCCCACACATTCGTTATTGGCTTGCGTTTACATCGACACAAAAAAGAAGCTGACCACCAGTCCCATGCCGATGAACCACACGATGGAGCGCAGGATCGCCCAGTCGGCCAGGTAGCAAATGATGTACAGCAGGCGGCTGGTGATAAACAGCACCGCCAGCACATCAATGGTCACGGGCTGGGCGTTACCTACGATGTCGGCAATGATCACCGCGGCAGCAAAAGCCGGGGTCACTTCGAAGCTGTTTAGCTGGGCGCTGTGGGCACGCTTGGCAAAACCTTGAAGATTGTCGAGATACGTACGTGGATCATGGTTTTGCTTGGGGCCGAACTTGCCATCACTGAACTTGGCAAAAGCGGTACACACATACGTCAAACAGAAGGCAATAAGCACACACCAGAAAGCAACCGTCATTGGAATTTCCTTTTTAGAGTTTCATCACGAGCATGCCGATCAGCACCAACCCACAGGCTAAGAGCCTGGGTCCGCCAAAAGGTTCTTTGAGGTAACGCATGCCAAACAACACCACCAGAATCACACTGACTTCGCGCAACGCCGCCGCCTCGGCAATAGAACCCAAATGCATGGCCCACAGCACCAGCGCATAGCTGGCCAGCACGCAAACCCCCACCGCTACCCCCAACCGCCACTGAGTACGCCAGAACAGCGTAAACGCGGCACGCTTGCGGGTCATCGCCAGCAGCGGAAACGGCCAGGCACTGAGCAGCGTGACCCACACCAGATAATCCAGAGGATGGGGCCAACGCCGGATCGCCTGACCGTCCAGAAAGGTATAGCTGCCGATACACAGACCGATCAGTGCCACCACCGGTAGCATCGACCATGGCAGACGATCACCGCCGCCACCCTGCCACAGCAGGCAAGCCATACCGCACGGAATCAGTAAAATGCCGATAATTTGCTGACCCGTAAGCACTTCCCCTGCAAAGGTCAGGGTCAACGCCAGCACCACCAATGGCGAGAGCCCGCGCATCAGCGGATACACCAACCCCAGATCTCCCACCCGATAGGCGCGAATCAGCAGCACCCGATAAACCAGTTCGAATAACACCGAGGCCAAAATCCACGGCCAGATTTCCTGCGGTGGCCATGACGCAAAGCCCACCAGTGCTGCCACGACCACTAACGCAACTGTGTCCATACAGGCGATGACCAGCAAACGCTCACCGCTGAACTTGATCAGGGTATTCCAGATCGCGTGCAACACCGCCGCGACCAACACCAACACCGTTGCCAGCACCGCAGACTCCTTGTTGTGAGTGGCCCGAGCGCACATGCAACCTCAGTGCAACTGCGTGGTCAATGACCTCGCACGTCGCGCCCATTTGCCACACCCCGGGGATGTGCCCCTGACGCCCGCGCCTGCATCCAAACATAGCCCGAACTGATCGGGTTTCCATTCACTCTCGCCACCACAGGATCCCGGATGCTTGAGCTTGTTGCTGCGTTTATCTGCCTGACCTCACTACTGACTTACGTGAACTTCCGCTTTATCGGTCTGCCGCCGACGATTGGCGTGATGGTCACCGCCCTTATGTTTTCGTTGCTACTGCAAGGCTTGAGCTTTATCGGCTACCCGGGCCTCGAAGAACGCGTGCAGGAGCTCATCGGCCAGATCGACTTTGGCGATCTGCTGATGAACTGGATGCTGTCGTTCCTGCTGTTTGCAGGCGCCCTGCACGTCAATATCAATGATGTGCGCAGCTATCGCTGGCCGATTGGCCTGCTGGCGACCGTCGGTGTCCTGATCGCTACCACCGTGATCGGTAGCCTGGCGTACTGGATTTTCGCCCTGTTCGGCTGGCATATCAGCTTCCTGTACTGCCTGTTGTTCGGCGCACTCATCTCCCCCACCGATCCGATTGCCGTGCTGGGTGTACTGCGTACCGCCAACGCCTCCAAGCCGCTGAAAACCACCATTGTGGGCGAGTCGCTGTTCAATGACGGCACCGCTGTTGTGGTATTCACCGTGTTGCTCGGCATCGTGCAACTGGGTGAAACCCCGAGCCTGAGTGCCACGGCCATGCTGTTTGTTCACGAAGCCATCGGTGGCGTGGTGTTCGGTGGTTTGATCGGTTATCTGGTGTACCGGATGATCAAGAGCATCGAGCAATATCAGATCGAAGTGATGCTGACCCTGGCACTGGTGATAGGTGGCTCTGCCATGGCCAGTGAGCTGCATGTGTCGGCGCCGATCGCGATGGTGGTCGCCGGTCTGATCATCGGTAATCTGGGCCGCAACAAGGCCATGAACGAGATGACCCGTCGCTACATGGACGGTTTTTGGGAGTTGCTGGATGACATGCTTAATGCGCTGCTGTTCGCGCTGATAGGCATGGAACTGTTGCTTCTGCCCTTCTCGTGGCTGCATTTGCTGGCGGCCAGCGTTCTGGCCGTAGCCATTTTGCTTTCACGCCTTTTGACCGTGGCCCCGGCCATTGTCCTGCTGCGCCGCTGGCGCACCGTGCCACGCGGCACCATCCGCATCCTGACATGGGGCGGCCTGCGCGGCGGTGTTTCGGTGGCGCTGGCCCTGGCATTACCGCTGGGCCCGGAGCGTGATCTGATCCTGAGTATCACCTACATCGTGGTGCTCTCCTCAATCCTGTTCCAGGGCTTGACCATTGGCAAACTGGTCCGCCATGTGACCAAGGATGCCCCGGTGGAGGCTGAAGGCAGCCAAGCCCATTAAAACTGTTAGCCCCAACGAAGCCGTTTGGGGCGTACAGACTCCGTAGCAGCTGCCGTAGGCTGCGTCCGGCGACGAAGTCGTCGCAAGCTCAGGTTGCACGGTCTTTCAGGTAAACCGGGCGCTCAGGTTTTACGACTGCTTCGCACTCGAACGCAGCCTTCAGCAACTGCTACGGATCGGTGCTTAGCGCAGCATCCCGGTGTTTTTCCACGCCTTGGCTACACTCACGTTCCTGAGGCCTTAAGGCATGACACGAAAAGGAGAACGGGATGAGCACTTCTGCTGCCTACGCACCACCCAGGCGCCATCTAGGCGCCAACATCATGATCATCACGGCATTGATTGCCCTGGCCATTACGGCCTGGCGATTCTTCACCCCCTTGTCCGGCGTGACCGATTCCGGGGGCGCAATGACAGCGATGCTTGCCGAGTTTGTACTGTTTATTCTGGGGGTGGTGCTGGCTCAAGCCAAGGCTGGAGGCCTGCGTAACTTCGTCCTCTTTTTAGCGTGGGTGGGTGTCATCGGGACAATTTTTGCCGCGTGCCTTCTGCACGGTTGGTGGACAGCAGCCGTTCTGGCGATCTACGCCGTGGGTGTTGTCATTGAAACCTTTGCCGGCAAGCCAACAAGGAGCGCGATATGAGCGGGATCAAAAGACAGTTTTTGACAGCACCGGCGTTGTGCTTGCTGGCGGGTGTTTCCAGCGTTCACGCGCAAGACACCTACACCGTTCCACCGCCTTTGCTGGCGCCGTCCAACATCTCTGCCGAGGACGCAAAAATTCCGATCCCGAGCGGCAAGGAATGGGACAGCTTCCACGGGCAACTGAGTTCGCAAAAATACTCGCCGCTGACTCAAATCAACAAGGACAACGTCGGCAAGCTCACCAAAGTCTGGGAGTACTTCACGGGTGACATGTCTACCGGGACGGGCAAAATCCCGCCATCGGTATGGTCTGCCACACCTATTTTTGCCAATGACACGCTGTACGTCGGCACGCCTTTTTACCGGATCATCGCTCTTGAGCCCGAGACCGGCAAAGAGAAGTGGACCTATGACACCAAGTCGCAACTGGTCGCCGAAACCCAGCCTGCACTGAAATCACGAGGCGTGGCCTACTGGCAAGAAAAAGCCCCGCAACAGGGTGTGGCCTGCCAAAAAATGGTGTACCTGGGCAACATGACTGCCCAGCTCTATGCGGTGGATGCCGACACCGGCAAGCCGTGCGAAGGCTTCGGCAAAAACGGGGTGGTGGACGTCAACCAATGGAACACCATGAATGCGAAATGGCCGCTGTCGCAGCTGCAGCCACCCACTGTCATCGGTGACAAGCTGATCGTGGGCTGGGCCGGTAAAGACTGGGAATATGAGGTCGAGTCCCCAGGCTCGCTGTTTGCCCTCAATGCCCGCACGGGCGAACTGGAGTGGGAATTCAAGCCAATTCCGGAAGAAGAAGCAGGCAAAACCGGTACCGCCAACATCTGGACCGCGATGTCTTATGACCCGGCGCTGGGCTTGCTCTACATCCCCGTGTCCTCGCCTTCACCCAACTACTGGGGCGGTAACCGGACTAAACCGATTCCGCTGGGCACTTCCACCACCGCACTGGATATCAATACCGGCAAGGTCGTGTGGTCTCGTCAATGGGTTCACCACGACATATGGGACTACGACATCAACTCAGCTCCGACGCTGATGGACATCACTGTCGATGGCAAGCCTGTGGCGGCCTTGGTGCAAGCGACCAAGATGGGCTTTTTGTTCACCGTTGACCGCCGGACAGGCGAGGACGTATGGCCGATTGAAGAGCGCCCGGTACCTCAGGGTGATGCCGCCGGGGAGGTCTACTCGCCCACCCAACCGTTCCCCACCAAGCCTGCCCCGTTGATGGATCAATCCAAAAAACCGGCGATCTGGAAAATCGCCGACATTGTCGGTTTTGGTCAGTGCACGAAAATGTGGGACGGCCTGGAATACAACGGCATGTACTCGCCACCCAGCACCAAAGGCAACGGCGTACTGGCCTATCCGGACAGTGCCGGTGGCGTGCAATGGGGCGGTGTAGCGTTTGACCCGGTGAGCCAGGTCGCCATTGTGAACACCTCGCACATCGTGCAGATGATCAAGCTGTGGGACCGCGCTTCATACGATAAACAGCCCAAAACTGCAGGCAACGAAAACGGCTTCTACCCACAGATCGGCGCACCTTATGGCATGAGCCTGCTCAACGCGCAGAACTGGGCAGGCATGCCGTGCTGGGCACCGCCTTTCGGTGAAATCGTGGCAATCGACATGCGCACCGGTGACGTGAAATGGCGTCGTCCGATGGGCGCCGTCCAGCAGTGGGGTTGGTACATGCCTGAAGACATGGGCTCACCGACCATTGGTGGCCCGGCAGTGACCGCAGGTGGCGTGGTGTTTATTGGCGCCTCGATGGATGCCAAGGTTCGTGCCTATGCGCTGGAGGACGGCAAGGAACTGTGGTCGGACATTGTCATGGCACCCGCAGTTGCCAACCCCGCCGTGTATGAATACAAAGGCCGGCAATATGTGGCGTTTGTGGCGGGCGGCAACTCGATCATGAAAGATCAGGTGGGGGATCAGGTGGTGGTGTACGCACTGCCCAAATAAAGCATGACTTCAACCGTGGGAGCGAGCCTGCTCGCGAATGATCTTCGCGAGCAGGCTCGCTCCCACAATTTTTAAATGCCGTTAGCCACCCGCCAACCGCTGCAACTGCTCGCTGGCACGCTCAGCGAACAGTTGCAGCAACCCTTCCAGCGTATGCGCCGGGGCTTCGTCCGCTCGGGTCAACGCGTACAGCGTTATCGGCAGCGCCGGGCTCAATGGCCGGACCAAGGTGCTCGCCCGCGAAGCGCCCAACGCCGTAAACGGATCAATCACCGCCAACCCCGCACCCGACTCCACCATCGCCCGCGCCAGCGAATAGGTCTGTACCGCGATGCTGATGCGTGGCGGCGGCTCTACGGCTTGCAGGTAGCTGTCCAGACGGGCAAACAGCGGATCGGCACTGCTCAGCCCGATCAGCGGCGCATCCGCCAACTCATCCAGCGCCAGCGGTACGCCTTCGCTTTCATCCGCCCAGTAACCTCGCGGGGCCAGCGCTACCAGCACACCGTGGGCCAACGCCCGAGCCTTGAGCCCCGGATGATCGGGGAGCTTGAAAGTCAGGGCCACGTCCAGTTCGCGCATCAACAGGTTTTGCACCAGCTCACGGCTATGGGCGCTGGCCAGCTCACAGTTGATGTCGGGATAACGACGGGTCCACTCGCTGATCACTGGCGGCAAAAGCGACAACGCCAACGCCGGCGTGCTGCCGATACGCAAACGATGCCCCGGCTCCCGGCGCAGGCTTTCAGCCAGACGCTGCACGCCTTGCAGGCTCTCGGTCACCTTGTCGACTTCGCGCTCCAGCAACAGCGCCTCGGGGGTGGGCTGCAATTTGCCGCGCACCCGTAAAAACAGGGGGAACCCCAACCGCTGTTCAGCGTGTTGCAGCACCTTGCTCACCGCAGGCTGCGAGACATGCAGCAGTTGCGCCGCGGCACTCACAGATCCGGTTTGACGAATCGCCTGAAACACTTCGATATGACGCAAGCGCATGGCAGCAGTCCATAACCTTTGTTTATGGGAGGACCATCTTTATTCATTGTTCGCCACCTGTCACCTGCCCCTAACCTGAAGCCTGTTCAACAGCGGGCTAAGGACTGACATGGCAAAGCGAGTTTGCATCATCGGCGGGGGCGTTATCGGGCTGGCAACGGCGTATGCATTGGTGCGTGACGGCTTTGAAGTCAGCGTGATCGAGGCCCAGCCAACCCTGGGCAGCCAGACCAGCTTTGCCAATGGCGGCCAGCTTTCCTATCGCTATGTCGCACCGCTGGCCGACGCCGGGGTGCCCTTGCAAGCGGTAGGGTGGATGCTGCGCGGTGACTCGCCACTCAAGCTGCGCCCACGCATGGACCCGGCCCAATGGCGCTGGCTGGCATCGTTTATTGCGGCGTGCCGGGGTTCGGTGAACCAGCGCAATGGCGCGCATTTATTGCGCCTGGCATTGCTTAGCCAGGCCACTTTGCAGCAATGGCGCGAAGAGGATCAGCTGGACGGTTTCGCCTGGCAGCGCAACGGCAAACTGGTAGCGTTTCGTGAGCGCGCCAATTTCGACAAAGCCCGCAAAAAAGTTATCCACAGTTCATTTCAACACGCGCTGTCAGCCAGCGAATGCGCCAGCCTGGAGCCCGGCCTGCAGGGCTCGGCATTTGTGGGTGGAATCTACACCCCGAGCGAAGAGGTCGGTGACTGCCACGCGTTCTGCCAACAACTGGTCGCCCGCTTAAAAGCCAGTGGCCGCTGCACGTTCATGCTGGGTAAAACCGTCACCCGTCTTCGTCACGCCAACGGTGAAGTAAAGGCGGTGGAAATGGGCGACGAGGTGCTGGAAGTGGATCAGCTTGTGCTCGCAGCGGGGCACAACAGCCCGGCCCTGCGCCTGCCGGGGCTGAGCCTGCCGCTGTACCCTCTCAAGGGCTACAGCCTCACGCTGGCACTGGCTGACCCGCAAAAAGCACCGCACGTAAGCATCACCGATTACGACCGCAAAATTGTTTATGCCCGCATCGGCGAACAACTGCGCATTGCCGCGATGGTCGACATTGTCGGTTTCGACCCCTCGCCGGACCCGCAACGCCTGGCGCAAATGCGCCAGCTGGCAAGCAGTACTTTCCCGGAGGCGGGAAACTATGCCGACGCGATCGAGTGGGCCGGCATGCGTCCTGCAACCCCCAGTGGCGTGCCCATCCTGGGCGCCAGCGGCTATCGCAACCTGTGGCTAAACCTGGGCCACGGCGCACTGGGCTTCACCCTGGCCTGTGGCAGCGGGCGTTTGCTGAGCGAGCTGATTGCACAACGCAAGACGTCCATTGACCTGCAAGGCCTGGCTGCCTGAGTGCGGCACCCCAACCAGAAGGAAAGCCTGATGACGATCCACCGCATCAACAGCAATGACCGTTTGAGCGCCGCCGCGACGTTCGAGGCACTGGTATTTCTGTCCGGACAAGTGCCCACGCAAAGCGAGGACATCACGGCGCAGACTCAAGAGGTTTTGAGCAAAATCGACGCTTTGCTGGCCGAAACCGGCAGCGACAAGGATCACATCCTTAACGCGACTATTTACCTGCAAAACATTCAGCGCGACTTTGCCGCCATGAATGCTGTGTGGTCAGCCTGGCTATCGGCAGGCAAGGTGCCCACCCGCACCACCTTGCAAGCCGAACTGGCGCGACCTCAGGTGTTGGTGGAAATAAGCGTGATTGCTGTTCGTCATTAATCTGTTTTAAGGGAAAACAACAACATGAAAAAACTTACCTTGATCAGTTGCACGCTGGGCCTGTTGATCAGCCATACCGTGCAAGCCAATGAGACGCCCTTGCAGGGCACCCTAAAGAAAATCGCCGACTCCGGCAGTATTACCCTGGGTTATCGCGATGCGTCGGTACCGTTTTCTTATGTAGGGGATAACAGCGGCAAACCGATGGGCTATTCGGTGGAGTTGGCGAACAAAATCGTCGAACGTATCCAGCAACAAGTGGGCGATAAACCGCTGAAGGTCAAATACAACCTGGTGACCTCGCAAACCCGAATCCCGCTGGTGCAGAACGGCACCGTGGACCTGGAATGCGGCTCAACCGGTGTGACCGCCGAGCGACAAAAGCAGGTGGCGTTTTCGTATGGGTTTATCTACGTCAAAGGCCAGTTGCTGACCGCTAAAGACAGCGGCATCAAAGGCTTCGATGACTTGCGCGACAAGAACGTCGTCACCACGGCGGGCACCACCAACGAGCGCTTTATCAAAAGCTACAGCGCCGACCACAAGATGGGCATGAACGTAATCAGCGCCAAAGACCACGGCGAAGCCTTCAAGATGCTTGAAACCGGCCGTGCCGTAGCGTTTTACATGGACGACGCGCTGCTTTACGGCGAACGCGCCAAGGCCCGTGATCCGCACAAATGGGTGGTTGTAGGGGATGAGCAATCCCGGGAAATCTACAGCTGCATGGTGCGCAAGGACGATCCGCAGTTACTGGCGGTGGTGAACAAGACACTGGCTGACTTGTATCAGTCCGGTGAGATCACCAGCATTTACCAGCGCTGGTTCGAACAGCCGATCCCGCCCAACGGCCTGAACCTTGAGTTCCCGATGACCGCCGAGCTGAAACAAATCATCGCCAAGCCTGTAAGTGATCCGGTGGAGTAAGGGCGTCAAAAAAAGTCTTCCGTTACACCCTCACCTTCAAACCAGCTGTCCCAAGACGCGCCTGCTGCACTCAGGCGCGTGCTGCTTTAACACATCCCTCTGTGGGAGCGGGCTTGCTCGCGATGCAGGCGCCGCGGTTTATCTGGATAACCGCGTCGATCCAATCGCGAGCAAGCCCGCTCCCACAAAAGCAAAAAAGGGCTGAGGCTGACTTAGAAATCACCCCACAACTGCTGCGCCACAGCGAGGGCTACAACCGGGGCGGTTTCGGTGCGCAGTACTCGTGGGCCAAGGCGTGCAGGCTGGTAGCCGGCGGCTTGGGCCAGGTCGATTTCGTTGTCGGTCAGGCCGCCTTCCGGGCCGATCAAGAACGCCAGGCGCGTAGGTTTCTCGTGGCTGGCCAAGGGTTCTGACACCGGGTGCAATACCAGCTTCAAATCCGCTTCGGTGGTTTTGATCCAGTCGCCGAGCATCATCGGGGGATGAATCACCGGTACCCGTGAACGACCGCATTGCTCACAAGCACTGATCGCCACTTGCCGCCAGTGGGCCAGGCGCTTGTCGGCGCGCTCGTCCTTGAGCCGCACTTCGCAGCGCTCGCTCATGATCGGCGTGATTTCAGTCACCCCCAGCTCGGTGGCCTTTTGAATCGCCCAGTCCATGCGCTCGCCACGGGACAAGCCCTGGCCGAGATGGATGGCCAAGGGTGATTCGACTTGCCCCGCAAAGGTTTCGTCCAGCAGCACGCGCACGCGTTTTTTGCCAACTTCCAGCAAGCGCCCTGAAAACTCCTGGCCCGAGCCGTCGAACACTTGCAGGGCATCGCCCTCGGCCATGCGCAGCACGCGGCCAATGTAATGCGCCTGGGCCTCAGGCAACTCATGCTCACCAAGGCTCAAGGGAGCGTCGATAAAGAAGCGGGACAATCTCATGTAAATTCTCTGAAAGTTCAACTACTGACTGTGGGAGCGAGCAGGCTCGCTCCCACAGTAGATATAAGTACGGCCCGGTTTAGCCCGGGTCGCGGAAGTCCGGATGAAAGTTCGACGGCACGGCCACACTGATATCGTTGCGGGTCGCAATATCGATGCCTTCGCTGGCCACTTCGGCCAAAAAGTCGATCTGCTCCGGGGTGATGACGTAAGGCGGCAAGAAATACACCACGCTGCCCAGTGGACGCAACAGCGCGCCACGCTCCAGTGCGTGCTGAAAGACTTTCAGGCCTCGACGTTCCTGCCACGGGTAAGCCGCTTTGCTGGCTTTGTCCTGGACCATTTCAATGGCCAGCACCATACCGGTCTGACGTACTTCCGAGACATGGGGATGGTCAACCAGATGCGCCGTCGCGCTGGCCATGCGTTGAGCCAGGGCTTTGTTGTTCTCGATCACGTTGTCTTCTTCGAAGATATCCAACGTCGCCAAAGCCGCTGCGCAGGCCAGTGGATTGCCCGTGTAGCTGTGGGAATGCAGAAAGGCACGCAAGGTCGGGTAGTCGTCATAGAACGCGCTGTACACCTCGTCCGTGGTGACGCAGGCAGCCAACGGCAAATAGCCACCGGTTAGTGCCTTGGACAAGCACAGAAAGTCCGGAGTGATACCTGCCTGCTCACACGCAAACATCGTCCCGGTGCGACCAAAGCCCACGGCGATCTCATCGAGGATCAGGTGTACACCGTAGCGGTCACAGGCCTCGCGCAGCAGCGTGAGGTATACCGGGTGGTACATGCGCATACCGCCCGCGCCCTGAATCAGTGGCTCAACGATCACCGCCGCAACCGTGTCGTGGTGCTCGGCCAGCGTCTGCTCCATAGCCAGAAACATCGTGCGCGAATGTTCTTCCCAGCTCACGCCCTCAGGGCGCAGGTAGCAATCGGGGCTAGGCACCTTGATGGTGTCCAGCAGCAATGCCTTATAGGTTTCGGTGAACAACGGCACGTCGCCCACCGACATCGCCGCCATGGTTTCGCCGTGGTAGCTGTTGGTCAGGGTCACGAAACGTTTTTTGTTCGGCTGTTCGCGATTGAGCCAGTAGTGAAAGCTCATCTTCAGCGCAACTTCGATACACGACGAACCGTTGTCGGCGTAGAAACAACGGGTCAGCCCTTCTGGCGTCATTTTCACCAGGCGTTCGGACAGCTCTATCACTGGCTGATGGCTGAAACCGGCAAGGATCACGTGCTCCAGCTGGTCGACCTGATCCTTGATGCGCTGGTTGATACGCGGATTGCAGTGGCCAAACACGTTGACCCACCAGGAACTCACCGCATCCAGGTAACGCTTGCCTTCGAAATCTTCGAGCCACACGCCTTCGCCGCGCTTGATCGGGATCAACGGCAGTTGCTCGTGATCCTTCATTTGGGTGCAGGGATGCCATAACACGGCAAGGTCGCGCTGCATCCACTGATTATTCAGGCCCATTTCCACTCTCCTGGCGCTGGTTCCCGACATGTGCGGGTAAACAATCGCGCAAGCCTATGCAATCCGCAGGCGCGTCACAACCTATTACAAATTCATGCAACGCTAAGACGCTTGCAGACACACAAGAACAACACTAAATATTGTTAACGTTTGCTTAACTATTGCCCCACAGGCTACACATCGTATTTATCGATACCTTGCAGCTAAAAAATGCGCTTTCAATCGATAGGTAAACCATTAGTCTTAGATCCAAGTTCCTACAGGATGTTGGCAATGCAGCTACGTAACTCTTCTTCCCGATATGGTGCGGTGAGCATTTTCATGCACTGGTCTGTTGCGTTGGTGGTGTTCGGACTGTTCGCCCTGGGTTTATGGATGGTCGGTCTGGATTACTACAGCCCATGGCGTAAAGAGGCACCCGACCTGCATAAAAGCATTGGTCTGACACTTCTCGCCGTGATGGTGCTGCGTGTCCTATGGATCTGGATCAGCCCGGCCCCACCGGCACTGGCCAGTTACAGTCGGGCAACGCGTATCGGCGCTAAGCTCGGTCACGGGTTTTTGTACGTGAGCCTGTTTGCCGTGATGATCGCGGGCTATCTGATTTCTACCTCAGAAGGCGTGGGCATCCCGGTCTTCGGGCTGTTTGAAGTACCTGCACTGATTTCCAACCTGCCCGACCAGGCCGATGTGGCGGGTGTCGTGCATTTATACCTGGCGTGGACCGTGGTGATTTTTGCAGGTCTTCATGGTCTAGTAGCCTTGAAACACCATTTTATTGATCGTGATGCGACCCTGACTCGTATGCTGGGACGCAAAGCCTGATGCTCGACCTCAACTCAAAAGGAAAAGAAAGCATGTTGAAAAAGACCCTCGCTGCGCTCGCTCTCGGTACTGCACTGCTGACCGCAGGTCAGGCCATGGCTGCTGACTACACCATCGACAAGGAAGGCCAGCACGCCTTTATCGACTGGAAAGTCAGCCACCTGGGCTTCAGCTTCATTCACGGTACTTTCAAGGACTGGAGCGGTACGTTCTCGTGGGATGCAGCCAAGCCTGCCGACAGCAAAATTGATGTCACCCTGAAAACCGCCAGCCTGTTCTCCAACCACGCAGAACGTGACAAGCACATCGCCAGCAAAGACTTCCTGGACGTGAGCAAGTACCCGGAAGCGACATTCAAGTCGACCAAAGTTGTCCCGACTGGCGACAAGACAGCTGACGTGACGGGCGACCTGACCCTGCACGGCGTGACCAAGCCAGTAACGTTCAAGGCAACGTTCAACGGCGAAGGCAAGGATCCATGGGGTGGCGAACGCGCTGGCTTTAACGCGACCACCACTGTGAACCTGAACGACTTCGGCATTAAATCTCCAGGCAAGGATCAGACGCTGACCCTGGACATCTCGCTGGAAGGCGTGAAGGCTAAGTAATAGCGCTTTTACACGGCTAAAAAAAACGCCCCGGCTTGCGAAAGCCGGGGCGTTTTTTTGCGCTTCTTATCTGTGGAAGCTGGCTCGCCAGCGAGACTGGTAACGCGTTCTAACCAATAGACCGCGTTGCTGCCATCGCGAGCAATCCCGCTCTCACAGTGTTTAGCGGTTGCGAGTCAGCAGTGCCGGCTTCTCGCCACGAGGGCGGTTCGGCAGTTGATCGAGCTGCTCAGGCGTCGGGAAGCGATCGCTTTTCGACTCTTTGTGCATGATCTTCGGCTGATTCTCCCGTGGACCTTTAACCGCTGGCTCTTGACGGGCATCGTCACGGGCCGGACGGTTTTCGCGACGGGCCTGACCGTCACGTGGAGCGCCGCTGCGTGGGCCGCTGCGCTTGGCTGGCGGGGTGCCAGTGCTCGCGCCGGTGCCGGTACGCGGGGCGTTTTGACGGCCACCGGTACGCGCGGCAGGTGCTGCACCCGAACCAGTGCCCGCTGCAGGAGCGCCCGGACGACGACCACGGCTCTGGTTGTTTTTGTTCTGGTACGGGCTGACGTAATCAGCGCGGTTACCAAAGTTATCCACATCGTCATCACGGAACTCGTCCGGCGCACGATTGGCGTCTGAACGAGGGGCTGGCTGACGCTGTTCACGGGCAGGCTGAGCTTCGCGTGGCTTTTGCTCACGAGCTGGGCGTTCGCCACGAGCAGCAGCAGCCGGCTTCTCTTTGCTCTTTTCCTTGCCTTTGTCTTTACGACCGCCGCCACCGCCCGGGTTACCCGGACCGTCGCCACGTGGACCGCGCGGCGTGTTGCGCGGGTTACGTACATCCGGACGCTCGCGGACTTCAGGTTTTTCGGCCTCGACGCTGCTGGAGTCAAACCCCATCAGATCGCCATCAGCGATTTTCTGGCGGGTCATGCGCTCGATGCTTTTCAGCAGTTTTTCTTCGTCCGGAGCAACCAGCGAGATCGCTTCACCCGAACGACCGGCACGGCCAGTACGGCCGATACGGTGAACGTAATCTTCATCGACGTTTGGCAGTTCGAAGTTGACCACGTGTGGCAACTGATCGATATCCAGGCCGCGAGCGGCGATATCGGTCGCTACCAGAATACGAACGGCACCGGCTTTGAAGTCGGCCAGGGCTTTGGTTCGTGCGTTCTGGCTCTTGTTACCGTGGATGGCCACAGCGCTGAGGCCGTGCTTGTCCAGGTACTCGGCCAAACGGTTTGCACCGTGCTTGGTACGGGTAAAGACCAGAACCTGTTCCCAGGCGCCTGCAGTGATCAAGTGCGCCAGCAAAGCACGCTTGTGGGTGGCAGGCAGACGGAAAACGCGCTGTTCGATACGCTCGACCGTGGTGTTGGGTGGCGTAACTTCGATACGTTCCGGGTTACGCAGCAGCTTGCCGGCCAGATCGGTGATGTCCTTGGAGAACGTCGCCGAAAACAGCAGGTTTTGACGCTTGGACGGCAGACGCGCGAGGACTTTTTTCACGTCATGGACGAAGCCCATGTCGAGCATGCGGTCGGCTTCGTCGAGCACCAGTATTTCAACGTGGGACAGGTCAACACTGCCTTGACCGGCCAGGTCGAGCAACCGACCCGGGCAAGCAACCAGTACGTCAACACCGCGGGCCAGAGCCTGGACCTGAGGGTTGGTACCCACACCGCCGAACACGCAAGCACTGACGAACTTCAGGTCGCGGGCATAGAGCTTGAAGCTCTCGTGCACCTGGGCGGCGAGTTCGCGGGTAGGAGTCAGGACCAGCACGCGTGGTTGGCGTGGGCCGTGGCGCTGGGATTTGTCCGGGTGGCCATTGGGAAACAGCTTTTCCAGGATCGGAAGAGCGAAGCCGCCGGTTTTACCAGTACCTGTCTGAGCCGCAACCATCAGGTCGCGACCTTGCAACACGGCGGGGATGGCCCGCTGTTGCACCGGAGTAGGCTCGGTATAGCCCGCAGCTTCAATGGCGCGGACTAAAGCCTCGGAGAGACCGAGGGAAGCAAAGGACATGAGAAATCCTGTTCTAGTTAGGGCTTGGCCCAAAGGGATAGTCTTGCCTGGCGTGAATGGCGTTTAAGATGACGCAATCCCGTCCGGTCCTGCTCCAGTCCACAAGGCTCATGCGCACCGCTCGCGCGGGCAAGAGCTGCGCAGTAGCGGGGTTGAGTGGCTTGTACAAGGACGAGCGGCCGGGCGTAAGCCTGGCGGAAAGCCCGGAGTATAACAGAGCAATCACGGCGCGCCGATTTCATGCTGCTGAACGGTTTTAAACCCGCGTGGGGGCGGGCTTGCTCGCGATGGTATCGCTGCGGTCTTTCAAGGGATCGCGTCGTATGCATCGCGAGCAAGCCCGCTCCCACAATGGTGGATCAGCGCGGCAGCTTCAGGTTGTTCCAGATCGCCAGGCTAGGATCAGCCTGGTTCAGGGTATAGAAGTGCAACCCCGGGGCGCCGCCATCCAGCAGGCGCTCGCACATTTCGCTGATCACCTGCTCGCCAAACGCCTGGATGCTCTGCGTGTCGTCGCCGTAGGCTTCAAGTTGCTTGCGAATCCAGCGTGGGATTTCTGCGCCACAAGCGTCAGAGAATCGAGCCAGCTTGCTGTAGTTGGTGATCGGCATAATGCCCGGCACAACAGGGATCATCACGCCTGCAGCTTCAACACGCTCGACAAAGCGGAAGTAGCTGTCGGCATTGAAGAAGTACTGGGTGATCGCACTGTCAGCACCCGCATGGGCCTTGCGCACGAAATTGTTGATATCGTCTTCGAAATTGCGCGCTTGTGGGTGCATTTCCGGGTACGCGGCCACTTCGATGTGGAAGTGATCACCGGTTTCTTCACGAATGAAGCTCACCAGGTCATTGGCGTAACGCAGTTCACCACTGGCCATCCCCATACCCGAAGGCAGGTCGCCACGCAGTGCAACAATACGCTTGATGCCCGCTGCCTTGTACTGGGCCAACAGGCCACGCAAATCGGCCTTGCTGTCACCCACGCACGACAAGTGCGGTGCAGCAGGCACTTTTACTTCGCTCTCCAGCTGCAGCACGGTATTGATCGTGCGGTCGCGGGTCGAGCCACCGGCACCGTAGGTGCAGGAGAAAAAATCCGGGTTATAGGTCGCCAGTTGGCGAGCCGTATTCATCAGCTTTTCATGTCCAGCATCGGTCTTGGTCGGGAAGAACTCGAAGCTGAAACGACGGTCTTGAGACATGGGAATACCCTTGCGTACGCGAAGGGGGGTTTATAACGCCCCCTGACGCTGAACTTTCACACAAAAAAAAGGCGGTCAGTGCAAGCCTGACCGCCTTTTTTAATCAGTAGCGGTAAGCGTCTGGCTTGAACGGGCCTTCGACGGTCACGCCGATGTAGTCGGCCTGAGTCTTGGTCAGTTGCGTTACAACGCCACCGAAGCCGCGAACCATTTCCAGGGCCACTTCTTCGTCCAGCTTCTTCGGCAGAACTTCTACAGTCAGACGCTCGGCTTGCAGCTCGGCAGGCAGGTCAGCGTACTTCTGGGCGAACAGGAAGATCTGGGCCAGAACCTGGTTGGCGAACGAGCCGTCCATGATGCGGCTTGGGTGACCTGTGGCGTTGCCCAGGTTAACCAGACGACCTTCGGCCAGCAGGATCAGGTAGTCATCGTTCTGTGGGTCGAATTCGCCCAGGCCAGTACGGTGAACCTTGTGAACCTGTGGCTTCACTTCTTCCCATGCCCAGTTCTTGCGCATGAAAGCAGTGTCGATTTCGTTGTCGAAGTGACCAATGTTGCACACTACGGCGCGTTTTTTCAGCGCAGCCAGCATGTTTTTGTCGCACACGTTGACGTTACCGGTGGTGGTCACGATCAGGTCGATCTTGCCCAGCAGCGCAGCGTCGATGCTGGCAGCAGTGCCGTCGTTCTGGCCGTTGATGAACGGCGAAACCACTTCGTAGCCGTCCATGCACGCTTGCATGGCGCAGATCGGGTCGATTTCCGACACTTTTACGATCATGCCTTCCTGACGCAGGGACTGGGCCGAACCCTTGCCCACGTCACCGTAGCCGATGACCAGCGCTTGCTTGCCGGACAGCAGGTGGTCAGTACCACGCTTGATGGCATCGTTCAGGCTGTGACGGCAGCCGTACTTGTTGTCGTTTTTGCTTTTGGTGACCGAGTCGTTCACGTTGATCGCAGGGATCATCAGCTCGCCTTTGGCCAGCATGTCCAGCAGACGGTGTACACCGGTAGTGGTTTCTTCAGTCACGCCGTGGATCTTTTTCAGCATGGCCGGGTATTTCTTGTGCAGCAGCTCGGTCAGGTCGCCGCCGTCGTCGAGGATCATGTTGGCATCCCAAGGCTCGCCATCTTTGAGGATGGTTTGCTCAAGGCACCACTCGTACTCTTCTTCAGTCTCGCCTTTCCAGGCAAACACTGGGATACCGGCAGCAGCGATAGCGGCGGCAGCCTGATCCTGAGTCGAGAAGATGTTGCACGAGGACCAACGAACTTCGGCACCCAGGGCAACCAGGGTTTCGATCAGTACGGCAGTCTGGATAGTCATGTGAATGCAGCCCAGAATCTTCGCGCCCATGAGCGGTTGTTCTGCTGCATAACGGCGGCGCAGACCCATCAGGGCTGGCATTTCGGACTCGGCGATGAACGTTTCGCGACGGCCCCATTGGGCAAGGGACATATCAGCGACTTTATAGTCGGTAAAACCTGCAGGCGTGTTTACAGCGCTCATCAAGAGCCTCCATTCGTTTAATCGCGAATGGGCGCCGTTGTGCGTTTAGTGCCTGAACAGGGGACCCTGAACAAACAACGCCCCATCCGAGCCTGACAGGTTGAACCTGCTGCAGCGCCCCTCGGACAGGTGGCGGGAACGGTACTGGGTAGAAATGACCGTTTTGAAGCGGGGGCTATTATAGCCATCCGGACAAGTGATCCCAAGGCTTTTTCTTTGACCCTATCGAGACCATAGTCCAAGGTTAATAGAGCTAAGTGCCGTGGTCTGACATCATGGCCGGCATCTAAGGCAAGACGGTCAGGAGCGAATATGAATTTTCACACCCGTAAATGGGTTAAACCCGAAGACCTCAATCCCAACGGCACCCTGTTCGGTGGCAGCCTGCTGCGCTGGATCGATGAAGAAGCCGCGATTTACGCCATCGTCCAACTGGGCAACCAGCGCGTGGTCACCAAATACATCTCCGAAATCAACTTTGTCAGTGCCTCACGCCAGGGCGACATCATCGAGCTGGGCATCACCGCCACTGAATTCGGACGTACCTCCATCACCCTGACTTGCGAAGTGCGTAACAAGATCACTCGCAAAAGCATCCTGACGGTCGACAAGATGGTCTTCGTCAACCTGGGCGAGGACGGCCTGCCGGCACCCCACGGACGCACCGAGATCCGATACGTCAAAGACCAGTTTCAGGATGACGAGCAGGCGTGATGCCTGACCTGTGTAGTCGCTGCCGCAGGCTGCGTAGGGTTGCGCAGCAACCCGTTTAATTGGAGGCCCATCGGCCCCATCGCAGCCTTCGGCAGCGACTACAGGTTTTGAGTGAACAGCTACAGTCCATGCGTGTCGTATCTTTAAACACGCAACGGTCATGAAGCTCATGGACACGAAAAAATCCGGCAAGACCCCCAACCTGTCGGCTGAAGAAGAGCACGACGTCACCAAAAACCAGCCACCACGCGCTGCCGTTTTGCACGAAATCATTCGTTTGCAGGGCGATCAGGAACTGGAGCGCAGCATCGCTGCATTGTTTTGGTCGGCCCTGGCTGCCGGGCTCACCATGGGCCTGTCGCTTATGGCCATGGGTTTGCTCAACTCTCGACTGCCCAGCGGCGAAGCCTTCAAGGTCATCGCCAGTTTCGGCTACTGCGCAGGTTTTTTAGCGGTCATCCTCTCCCGCCAGCAACTATTCACCGAAAACACCCTCACCGCCGTACTGCCGATCATGAGCAAACCCACGCTGAACAATTTCGGCCGCCTGTTGCGATTGTGGTCAGTGGTACTGGTCGGCAATCTGATAGGCACTCTGCTGGTGGCCTACGTCATGTTGCACCTGCCGATTTTCGACACCCAAACCGACAAGGCCTTTCTTGAAATTGGCCGCAAGGTCATGGAGAACGACGCGAGTCAGATGTTTGCCAAGGGCATCATTTCGGGGTGGATGATCGCCACCATGGTCTGGATGATCCCGTCCATGGAAAGCGCAAAGATGTGGATCATCATCCTCATCACGTACCTGATGGCCTTGGGCGATTTCACCCACATTGTGGTTGGTACGGCTGAAGTGTCGTATCTGGTGTTCGCCGGCGAACTGCCCTGGAAGGACTTCTGGGTGATCTTCGCCGGCCCGACCCTGGCCGGCAATATCATCGGAGGCAGCTTTATCTTTGCCCTGATCAGCCATGCGCAGGTGCGCAGCGACACCAAAAAACCCACGCCAGACGCTCAGCGGCCCTGAGTCAGATCACGTAATGCGCGATGGCCACAAAATGCAGCAGGCTGCCGGCAATCACGAACAGGTGCCAAATGCCGTGGGCATGGCGCAGACGATGATCCAGGGCAAAAAAGATAATCCCCACGGTGTACATCACTCCGCCCGTGGCCAGCCAAATAAAGCCCGCGGTGCCCAGCGCCGCGAGTAACGGCTTGACGGCCACCAGCACAATCCAGCCCATCACCGCGTAAATCACGATAGACAGGATGCGCGCCTCGGAGCGTGGCTTGATCTCCTGCAACATGCCGATCACCGCCATGCTCCACACAATCCCGAACAGCGACCAGCCCCACGGCCCGTGCAGCGTGACCAGGCAAAACGGCGTGTAACTGCCCGCGATCAACAGGTAAATGGAGAGGTGATCGAACTTCTGCATGATCACCTTTGAGCGCCCGCGCACGCTGTGGTACACGGTGGATACGCTGTACAACAACACCAGCGTGACACCATAAATCGCCACACTCACAATCTTTTGCGGGCTGCCATCGAGGCACGCCATTACCAACAACCAGATACTGCCCACTGCTGCCGCAACCGCACCCACCAGATGGGTCCAGGCGTTGAGCTTTTCACCGTGATACATGTGCAACATCCTCAAGAACTGACAGTGCGACTGTGTCACCCGGTTACTAGATAAGGGTCAAGGTTGCGAAGTTAAAGGGCAATGCGGCGATCGTCGAAAACCAGCCTTGCTCAGCCTCTGTGGGAGCGAGCCTGCTCGCGATGGCCTCACTGCGCTTTGAATGGCAGACCGCAGTGTTTGAATCACGGGCAAATGTGCCCCATAAAAGCGGATTTTATAAGAGCGATCCCTTTCCCTTGCCCGACGTTTCCGAGACTGGGCCTTGCCCCAGCGTACGGCCCTCGCTGCGCTCAGGTGTCCCTCACTCCGGTCCCGCTCCGTGGGCAGGCAGATCAAAAACCAGTGCAAAAACAAGATCAACGGCCCGCCGAGGCGGCCTACAGGCCGACCTGTTTAGCGAAGCACATTTCTCTAAACAGGCCGGTTGGCAATAGAGTATCTACAGGCGTTATTCCCCGCGCACCAATTTCTCCAGCGCCAGCAAGTCCGGGATTTTCGCCACATGGTCCCCCACTTGCACCGCCGCACGCTCCAGCGGGCTGAGCGGTACGTCGACAAAGCTCAGTTGGCTGTCGAGGCGATAAGAGCGCGGAATGCCTTGCACCACCATGGCGATGAATTTCAGATGAGGGTCGCCGCCCAGCGTGTTGAGAACGACGATACGAGCTCGATCACCAATCACAATGGGATTGCCGCAGGCGGCTTCAAAGCTGATCAAGGGCAATTCGTGGTCGCGCCAGGTGATCTGGCGCAGGTGCCAGGGTGGTGAGTCGCTGCTGGGGTCGCCGCGCTGCCAGCCAATCAGCTCGGCAATGGCGACGTTGGGCAACAGCAGGTAGCGGTCGGCCAGCGGCAGCAGCAAGCCGGTCAGGCTACCCACTCGATGATCAAGCATGAAACTTGCTCCAGTAGGTGATGCGTTCCAGCAACACCGACTCTTGATACGGTTTGCCCAGGTAGTCGTTGACGCCAATAGCCATCGCACGGTTCTGGTGTTTTTGCCCGGTGCGCGAGGTGATCATGATGATCGGCAGGTCCTTGAGGCGCGGGTCGTTGCGCACGCGGGTGGCAACTTCAAAGCCGTCCATGCGCGGCATCTCGATGTCCAGCAGCATCAGGTCGGGGATGTGCTCTTCAAGTACGCTCATGGCATCGACCCCATCCTTGGCGGTGATAACGTTCATGCCGTTGCGCTCCAGCAGCCGACTGGTGACTTTGCGCACGGTGACCGAATCGTCCACCACCAGCACCAGCGTCGGACGCACGGCGGGGGTGAATTCCAGCGCGCCGACCGCTTCGTGATGCGCCCGCTGCAACGGCTGACGCGCCTGGTGGGCGCGAATATAGGCCAGCAGATCGAGGATCAGCACTACCCGGCCATCTCCCAGAATGGTCGCACCCGACAACCCCTGCACCCCGGTAAATTGCGGGCCGAGGCTTTTGACCACGATTTCTCGTGAGCCATCCAGCGCGTCGACCTGCAACGCCACGCGCTGATCCTGGCAATGCACCAGCAGCACCGGCAACGAATGGCTTTCGCCCACAAGCTTGGGCTTGCCCACGGTTTGCAGCAGCTCGCCCAGGTAACGCAACTCGTAGGTTTGCCCACCGTAGTGGTACAACGGCGGGTTGAGCTGGTAATACCCCTCCAGCTCATTGGGCATGACCCGCACGATGCCTTCGACAGTGTCGAGCGCAATGGCGTACTGCTCGTCGGCGCATTGCACCATCAGCGCCCGGTTGAGCGAGACACTGAAGGGCAGGCGGATCTGAAAGTGCACGCCCTGCCCGGCGACCGAGTCGATGGTCATGCTGCCGCCCAACTGGCGCACTTCTTCGTGGACCACGTCCATACCGACGCCGCGCCCGGAGATCTGAGTGATTTTTTCTGCGGTGGAGAAACCCGGCTGCAGGATGAACTGCAACACCTCGCGGTCGCTGATCGTCACCTGCGGGTCCAGCAGGCCCCGCAAAATGGCTTTACGGCGCACGGCTTCAAGCGGTACACCGGCACCATCGTCATGCATGTCGAACACCACGTCGCCACCTTCGTACGACAGCTCCAGACTGATCAACCCCTGCTCCGGCTTGCCGCTGGCGTGACGGATGTCTGCAGGTTCAAGGCCGTGGTCCACCGCGTTGCGCAACATGTGCTCCAACGGCGCAACCATGCGCTCAAGCACGTTGCGGTCAATTTCGGCTTCAGCGTTGATCACACTGAATTCGACCTGCTTGCCCAGCTCACTGGCCACCTGACGCACGACCCGCTTAAGGCGTGGCAATACGCGCTCGAACGGCACCATACGGGTGCCCATCAGGCCTTCCTGTAATTGGGTGTTTACCCGCGCCTGTTTTTGCAACAAGCCGTGGGCGTCCTGATAACGCGCCGCCAGGGTGGCCTTGAGGTCGAGCAAGTCCGAGGCCGATTCAAACAACGCGCGGGACAGTTGCTGCAGCAGGGAATGGCGGTCCATCTCCAGCGGGTCAAATTCGTCGTAAGCCACGCCATCGGCTTCGGTGTGGGAGCGACTGTGCAGACGGCCCTGGGTTTCGCTGTCGAGACGACGCAGTTGGTCCTGCATCCGCTCAAGGGTGGTCTGCATTTCGTTGAGGGCGATCTGGCCATCGTTGACCTGCTGCTCAACGCGCCCGCGAATGGTCGAGGCTTCGCCCGCCAGGTTGACCAGGTCTTCCAGCAGCTCTGCTGGCACCTTGAGGGTGTCCAGCCCCGTGCGCTCACCTTCGGGCAATGGCGGCGCCACAGGCTCCGGTTTGGTCGCTGCGGGGGCTTCCTGCCGGGTGTTGCGTTCAATCCTGCGGATTTTCTCCATCAGGGCCTGGGCCGAAGGCAGCGGCTGGCCACTGCGCAACGCATCAAACATTTGCGCCAACTGGTCATGGCAACGTTCAAGCAATACAAACAACTCGGCATTGGGTGCCAGCAAGCCCACTGAAATATCTTCGAAGAGAGTCTCTAGTTCGTGGGCAAAGTCGCCAATGGCAGCGACCTCAACCATCCGCGCGCCGCCCTTGAGGGTGTGCAGGTCACGCAGCAGGTTTTCGACTTCAAGGTGGTTCTGGGGGTCGGCTTGCCATCGCGACAACGCCGTGCCCGAGCTTTCAAGGATGTCGAAAGCTTCATCGAGGAAAATATCCTGCAACTCAGGGTCGCCCGTGTTCAGTGCGACATTGGGCTCGGCTTCGGTGTTGTTCGGCTCCACAGGCGAATGGCTGTAAAGACGAAATCCGCGAATAGCTTCGATCAGTTCATAAGACTCGCTCAACGGCTGCTTGTGCTTGAGCTGCTCAAGCAGCTGCGCCAGTTGTTCATGACTGCGCTCAAGCAAGCGGCGCAACGCCGGGCTTTCACTCAGGCGCCGGTCCAGCAGGCCTTCGTACAAGTGCTCCAGCTCATGGGCCAGATCGGCAATGGGCTCGATCCCGGCCATGCGCGCCCCGCCCTTGAGGGTGTGCAAGTCGCGCTGCAAGGACGTCAGGGACGCCAGGCTGTCGGGGGCGCTCAGCCAGCGCTGCAAGGCCTGCCCGACACTGTCGAGAATATCCACCGCCTCTTCGAGAAAGATTTCGACAATTTCCTCGTCGACATCATCGTCCTGCCCCGCGCCCAACTGCTCGGTGGCGGCACCCAGCTCGGTGATGTCCAGCGTCTGGCCGCCATCACGGCGTATCAGCCCCGTAGCATCAGGCGCCAACCCTTCGTGCAGCAGCGCATGCAAGGTCTGGATCAGCTCCGGTTGCGGGATGATTTCCTGCCCCGCCGCCAGTTGATCAAGCATGTTGATCAGCCCTTCCTGAGCATCATCGGCCGCCTCGAAGAACCGTTCACTGGCCGCCAGGCTGCTTTCTTCAACAGCCCCATACAGGTCGAGCAAGGCTTCGCACAATGCATCAATGGGCTGCAGGTCAAGCACGTGTGCGGCCTGGGCCAGGCCCGTCAGTTGGTCCAACAGGGTATCGAGCCCCTCGCGCTGCTGGGGGTTCTGATGCCAGTTTTTAAGCAGGTCTTCGGCATCAAACAGAATGTCCATGCTCTCGCCCAGAAACTCGGTAATCCGTTGCGGGTCGCGCTGGGTCACCCAACTGCTGGTGGGCGTATTGAGCAGGGTCTCAAGGCGGGTGGCTATCAGGCGCTCGGTGCGCTCGATCAGTGAGCGGGCGCCCTTGATGTCGGCCAGCGGGTCGCTATCAAGCTGCTTGAGGCCGCGATGCATCAAGACGTCGGCCTCCCTCAACAGCTCGATTTCATCCTGCCCAAGGGCAAGATGATGGGCCTTGTATTCACGGACTAGATGATCGAGTGGTGCAGCCAGTTCGGCCATGTGCACCACGCCCGCCATGTGCGCGCTGCCTTTAAGGGTGTGCATGGCCAGTTGTAAATCGTCGCTGGCATACAGCGGCATTTGCTCTTGGGCCCGATCCAGAAAACGATCAAGACGCTCAAGGTGGGTTTGCGCTTCCTGTCGGAAGATGTCCAGCAGCTGCGGGTCGAAATGGCTGGTGTCCTGCGCGATCAATAGCGGCTGCGGCCCACCTTTGGCCAGGCGCTGTGCCCGAACGGCCAGTTGGTCGACATCTTCACGCTGACGCTGGCTTTGCTCGGCAAACGCCTGGATCAACTCGGGCAGCATCACCAGCACGTCTTCGAGCAGTTGATAGATCTCCTGGGACGGTGCCACGCTGCGCTCAATGACCCGATTGAGCAGGTTTTCGACCGCCCACGCCAACTCCGCCAGCACCAGCGCACGCACCATACGCCCGCTGCCCTTGAGGGTGTGAAAGCCGCGCCGCAGTTCAGCCAGTGCGGCGCTGTCCGCCGGATTGGCGACCCATTGCGGCAAACAATCGTGCAGGGTGATCAGTACTTCGTCGGTCTCTTCCAGAAAGACTTCCAGCAATTCTTCATCCAGCGGTTCTTCATCAACCGGCGGTGGCAGCAAACTGGCGGGCATGTGCCGGGCAGGCGGATTGAGCGCAGACAGCGGACTCGCCAGCACGTCGGCCAGGCTTTGTGCCTGCAGATCCGGCATCTGCTGTTGTTCTGCCGGGCCGGGCACGTCATCGAGCGAAGGAGCGGGGGATACAGCCGGGACATAACCCAGCCTGGCCAGGCTGCTTTGGGCCCAATCCAGCACCCGTTCACCCGCTGCACCCGGGTCTTGGGCCAGACGTTCGAGGTAATACTCGATGCTGGTCAGTGCTTCTGCCAGATGATCCAGTTGCTGCTCGGTGGGCGTGTCCGGGCCCTGCAGCAGACGCTCGCACAGATAGTCATGGCAGGCTTGCAGCAGGCTGGCTGCGCGGCTCAGAGGGATCATCGCCAGCGCGCCACGAATTTGTGTCAGCAATGCGGGCAGTGGCTCCAGGTGCACGCGGTCGTGGCCTGCCGTCAGGTAGTCAGTGATCAGATCCTTGACGTCCTCAAGGCCGATGCGCGCCTCCTTGATCACCAACTGATGGATCTGCATCAAGTCGGTCGTGGGCAAACGGCTTTCTTCGCGCTGCGAAGGCTCAACGCTGCCGACCATGCCAGCCAAGGTGGCTTCGACGTAAAGCAGGGCCGACGCGACATCCATCAACACCGCATCGGTAGGCTCGCGCTGGCCCTGGGCCAGGCTCTGCATCACCGCCAGTTGGTCGATGATGACTTTTCGCGGCTGACCAAACCCCAGCACCGCCAGGGTATCGGCGATCTGACGCAACGGTGCCATCAGGCTGCTCAGCTCCGAGACGTGCAAGCGGTCGCTGCGCACAAACAGATCGAGGCGTTCCTTGACCCGCACCAGCTCTTCGCACAAGGCCGCGACCACAGAGCGCATCGCGTCGCGGTCAGGGCCCGCCAATCGCGCGCGCTCCTCATCGACCATCGCCGCATCGGGCATGGCCTGGTCCAGTTCGTAATGGTTCTTCAAGGCGAGCATTTTCGAAGTCGGGTGCTCGGCCTTGGCGATGTAAAACAGCAGGCTGGTGAGCAGCTCTTCGGGCGCAGGCTGGTTAATGGCCTCGATGCCCTGCTCCAGCAGGCGCTTGAGCTCCTTGTCAGACTTTTTAAGCAGGCTGCGCAGAGCCGGGCTGTTGGGCACGCGGCCTTTAAGCATGCCGTCGACCAGGGCTGCGGCTATTTTCCACAATGCGTTGAGAGGCGACCCCAGGCACAGGCTTTGAAGCCGCGCGAACACGCCAGCCATTATTTCCAGATTGGCCTGCACGGCCTCCCCACGGCGCAAACCCAGAAACGCGGTCTGCAGGGTATGCCGCAGAATCCGCAGCTCACGGGGCAAGTCAGCCGGGAGCAAACGGGCCAGGGCGGTCTGGTCCAGTGGGGGCAATACCTGCAAGGGCGGGCTGAACAGGCTGGTTTCCGAGAGCAGGGCTTCGCCACGGGCGCTGCGCAAGTCATTGAGCAATGGCAACACCACCAATGGCCAATCGCGTCGGGCGCTGTGCACACGGTCCAGGTACAACGGCAATTGGCTGAACGCTTGCTGCAGTAACCGCAGGGCTTCCTCAAGCTGGCTGACGCGGCCCTCTCGCAAGGCAACAACCAGTTGCTCCATCTCTTCAGCCAGCAAGGCTGCGCCGTAGAATTCGACCATCAGCAAGCTGCCATGCACCTGATGGATACAGGCCAGACACTGCTCCAGCGTGTCGGCGGCAGGCTGTTGCGCGTAGGCATCCAGTGCCACTCGGGCCTGTTTCAGTGTATGAGCAATTTCGCCTTTGACCCACTCAAGAGCCACATAGTCGTGCCGGTCAACCATAACGACTCCATTCAGAATTGCAGCGCATTACTGTGGCCCAAGGTCTTTTGGCGGTGCGGGCAATGTGAAGCCGGATACCGAGCGCCGCAGCTGACTGGCCATTTTGGCCAGATTACCGATGCTGTCGGCGGTCGCAGTGGACCCAGACGAAGTCTGGTTGGTGATTTGCTGAATGACGTTCATGGTCAGTGAAATCTGCGCTGCCGACGTGGTCTGCTGCTGTGCGGCGTTGGAAATGCTTTGAATCAGGTCCGCCAGGTTTTGCGACACGCCTTCGATCTCCTCCAGCGCCACACCGGCGTCGTGGGCCAGACGGGCACCCCGCACCACCTCGGTGGTGGTTTGCTCCATGGAAATCACCGCCTCATTGGTGTCGGCCTGAATGGCCCGCACCAGGGTTTCGATTTGCCGTGTAGCCGCCGAGGAACGTTCGGCCAGACGCTGTACTTCGTCGGCGACCACGGCAAACCCGCGACCGGCGTCACCCGCCATCGAGGCCTGAATGGCCGCGTTCAACGCCAGAATGTTGGTTTGATCGGCAATGTCATCAATCAGGCTGACAATGTCGCCGATTTCCTGGGAAGACTCGCCCAAGCGCTTGATCCGCTTGGCAGTGTCCTGAATCTGATCGCGAATGTTGTCCATGCCATGAATGGTGTTGTGCACCACTTCATTGCCCTTGTTGGCAATCGCCACGGAGCGCTCCGCCACCGCAGAAGACTCCGACGCGTTGGCCGACACCTGATCGATGGAGTGGGCCATTTGCTGGATGGCTCCCGAAGCCTCGGCAATTTGTTGGGCCTGATGCTCAGAGGCCTCGGCCAGCTGCATGGCTGTGGCCTGGGTTTCCTGCACGGCGGCCGCGACCTGGCCTGCTGTGTGGTTGATCGTGGCCACCAGTTCGCGCAGTTGGTCGATCGAGTAGTTGATGGAGTCGGCGATGGCCCCCGTAAAATCTTCGGTGACAGAGGCCGTCACCGTCAGATCACCGTCGGCCAAGTCGGCAATTTCGTCCAGCAAGCGCATGATCGCGTTCTGGTTTCGCTCGTTCTTTTCAGCCGTTTCACGCAGTTGGCGATTGGTTTCGCGCACCATCACCAACCCGATCAGGATGATAGATGCCAGTGCCAGCAAGCCCAGTACGTAACCGCCAATGATGTCGAGAGAGCGCCCGGTGGCAAGATTTTCAAAGCCGTTGGCCAGGGTCGACGCTTCATCGAGCAGGGTTTGTGACAGGCTGAAAATGGTGTTTGCGGCTTCCCGTACGTGGAACAGCTGCGGCGAGGTTTCAATGATTTCATCCACTGAACCGGACACAAACTGGAACAGCTCGGAAATTTCCTGCAAGCGGGCGCGGGCGTCCTTGTCTTCGACCTGGGTAATCCTCATCCCGTCATTGCCTTCCAGCATGCCGTTCAGCACTTGCCCGAAGCGGTTGGCATCACGCCCAAAAGCACCGGCGGCCTGATCTGCATTTTCATCGCCGGCCAACACCGTATTCACTGCACCCAGAATCCGCTCGGCGAGTAATGACTGACGCTGCGCCAGCGCCACCTGGCTGGCCGGGGCGCCACGCTGCAAGAGGATTTCGACGACTTTTTCGTATTCGACCTGCAGCTGCGGCACGGTTTCGGCCAGTGTCGCGGCCACTTGATGCAGCGACAGTACGGTTTGCTCGCTGGCTAAAATGGCGTTGACGTTGCTCAGCAACAGCTCCCAGTCACGCTGTACCGCCTGCATTTCCTTGTGCACGGCTGGCGGTGCGGGAGGTAGACCCGTCACCGCATCACCTTTTTTCAGATAGCCCCAACGCTGGCTGAAATCGTTTCGCGCATCGATCAGCAACTTGAACGCGGCAGCTTTACCGGCTGCGGCCTCGGTGGCGTTTTTGGCGATACGCTGGGACAGGACCCGCAACTCACCTGCGTGGCTGATGTATTGCTTGTCGTAATTGGATTGGGTGTTGAGGTAAGCAAAGTTGGCGAACAACAGCATGATGAACACAATCAGGGCGATAAAAAGCACGATGATCTGCGAACGACTGCGCGACCCTTCCATTGGTTTAGCGGTATTGGCTGTGGTCATCAATCAGGTCCTGAGATCCCGTTTTAAAGCGTGAGGTCTGTTCACACGGCCACCGCCCAGAATTGCGGCGCCTGAGCCAGGGCAAAAGGGCTAAATACCCACCAAGGGTGTTCACCCGTAAAATGCCCCTGCACATAAGGCGCGAACATCGGATGAGGCAACGCGTGCGTATCGGCATTGAGGTCGGCATGGGCAAAGTGTTGCATGCCCTGCACCTCATCCACCTGCAACCCGACAAACACGTCTTTATATTCCAGCACCAGCACCCGTCGCTGTTTGCGCAAGGGCGACAGCTCAACCCCGAAAAAGCCGCACAAATCCATGATCGGCAGCAATTGACCGCGCAGATTGGCCACGCCCTTGACCCAGGGCTTTACACCGGGCAACAAGGTGAATCGCGGCTCATGGAGGATTTCGGCAATTTCGCCCATCGGCGCCACAAAACAATGCTCGCTGATTCGAAAACCGATGCCGCTCCAGGTATCGAGCTGCGCTTGCGCAGGCACCAGGCCCGCCGCCAGCTGGCGACAGCGCTGGTCAATTTCAAGCAGCAGTTCGAAGGCAGTCAGTGAGCCAGGCATAAGGCGGCCGTCATTTAGGAGGGTTTTCTTCCAGGACTTTTTTGACCTTGAGGATCAGTTGCTCTTCATCGACCGGCTTGGTGAGGTAGCCCTTGGCCCCTTGTCGTTGTGCCCAGACCATGTCGGTTTCCTGATCCTTGGTCGTCACAACGATAACCGGAATGTGGCTGGTTTCCGGGTCCTTGGTCAGCTGGCGTGTGGCCTGAAAGCCATTGAGGCCCGGCATCACGATGTCCATCAACACGACATCGGGCTTTTCCTGACGCGCCAAGGCAACGCCGTCAGCGCCGTTTTCAGCCTTGAGCACTACGTGGCCGTGCTTTTCGAGCATGCCGGTCAATTTGTACATTTCAGTCGGCGAGTCATCGACGATCAGAATGCGAGCCATGGTGTTCCCCATTTATAAGGTGGTTGGCCGGCTGGCCGGGCATCATTGAGCACTTTGTACGATGTTGAAGGCTGGCACATGGGCCTTGATTGCGCTCAGCAATTCATCGCGGCTAAAAGGCTTGGTCAAAAATTGATCAGAACCAACAATCCGGCCCTTGGCCTTGTCGAACAGGCCGTCCTTGGATGACAGCATGATCACGGGGGTCGACTTGAACGCCCGGTTGCTCTTGATCAGCGCGCAGGTCTGATAGCCATCCAGGCGCGGCATCATGATGTCGACAAAGATGATGTGCGGATGATGGTCAACAATTTTGGCCAGCGCGTCGAAACCGTCGATGGCGGTAATGACCTCGCAGCCCACGTTTTTCAGCAGCGTTTCGGCGGTGCGGCGAATGGTTTTCGAATCGTCGATCACCATCACCTTCAAGGCGCTGGAATGCTTTTCCATATGTGCTCTACCATCGCCACGGCGACCCATTTTGTTACAACTGTGCGACTTAAAACCCCAACTCCTTGATGGACAAGGGCTGAAAGCACTGTGCGAGCCTTTTTAGCACAGTCACGACCGTCAATCTATCGAACGGCCCAAGGCAGGCTGGAGCAGGTGGTTTTTCCTTGACCGGGGCCACACTGAGCGCCACTCTGGCGCCACTTTTCAGAGCCTTTGCGACCACTATTCATTTGAGGAATTTGCCATGAGCGTTCGAGTCGGGATTGTCATGGACCCCATTGCGGGCATCTCCTATAAAAAGGACAGCTCGCTGGCCATGTTGCTGGCCGCCCAGGAGCGCGGCTGGACCCTGTTCTACATGGAACAGCAAGACCTTTACCTGAATGAAGGCAAAGCGCGCGCCCGGATGAAGCCGCTGAAGGTGTTCGCCAACCCTGAAAAATGGTTTGAGCTGGACGCCGAGACCGACACGGCCCTGAGCGATCTGGACGTGATCCTGATGCGCAAGGACCCGCCCTTCGACATGGAGTTCGTGTACTCCACCTACCTGCTGGAGCAAGCCGAGCGTGATGGCGTACTGATCGTCAACAAGCCGCAAAGCCTGCGCGACTGCAACGAAAAACTGTTCGCCACCCAATTCACCCAGTGCACGCCGCCCACCGTGGTCAGCCGCCGCGCCGATGTGTTGCGTGAGTTCGCCGCCCTGCACGGTGACGTGATTCTCAAACCGCTGGATGGCATGGGCGGGACGTCGATTTTCCGTCACCGCGTGGGCGATCCTAACCTGTCGGTGATTCTCGAAACCCTGACCGCCAACGGCACCCAGCAAATCATGGCGCAGGGCTATTTGCCGGCGATCAAGGACGGCGACAAACGCATCCTGATGATCGACGGCGAGCCTGTCCCATATTGCCTGGCGCGTATCCCGGCGGCTGGCGAAACCCGTGGCAACCTGGCTGCTGGCGGTCGTGGCGAAGCCCGCCCGCTGAGCGACAAGGACCGCTGGATTGCGGCTCAGGTAGGCCCGACGTTGCGTGAAAAAGGCCTGCTGTTTGTCGGTCTGGACGTCATCGGTGAGCACCTGACCGAAATTAACGTGACCAGCCCGACCTGCATCCGCGAGATCGACAACGCATTCGGCACCCATATCGGCGCCCTGCTGATGGATGCGATTGAGCGCAAGCTCGCCGCGCGCTGATCTGCAACACCCAGTAATAGGCCAACATTGCGGTATCATGCCCCCCTGTGAAACCCGCGATGTTGGTCTTCTTGCCATGACACTCCCCAGCGACCTCCCCCCCGAACTCAGCCATAAAGGCGTGCGGGCGGCCGATCGCCTTGGATTTACCCTGTTTGTGGCGGCGCTGATTCATATCGCAGTGATTGTGGGCGTGGGGTTCAGCATGACCGAACCCAAACAGATCAGTAAAACCCTGGAGATCACGCTCTCCACATTTAAAAGCGAAAAAGCCCCGGAGAAAGCGGACTTTTTAGCGCAGGACAATCAGCAAGGTAGCGGCACACTGGATAAAAAAGCCGTGCCCAAGACCACTGAAATCGCTCCTTTCCAGGACAACACTGTCAAAAAGGTCACCCCGCCGCCCGCCGCCAAGCCCGAGCAAACCCAGACCGCGCCCAAGGCAGCCGTGACCACCGTGGCGCCAACGCCCAAAAAAGCCCCGAGCCAGCCGCAGAAGGTCAAAACCGAAGCGGCGCCCAAGGCCAGCCTTCCAACGTTCGACAGCTCACAGCTGTCCAGCGAGATATCCAGCCTGGAGGCCGAACTGGCCAACGAGCAACAGCTGTATGCCAAGCGCCCGAAGATCTACCGCATGAGCGCGGCCTCGACCATGCGCGACAAAGGCGCCTGGTACAAAGAGGACTGGCGCAAGAAGATCGAGCGCATCGGCAACTTGAACTACCCCGAACAGGCTCGGCGCGAAAAAATCTACGGCAAGCTGCGGCTGCTGGTGTCGATCAATCGGGACGGTTCGCTGCATGAAGTGCTGGTACTTGAGTCCTCGGGCCAGCCGCTACTGGATCAGGCGGCACAACGCATCGTGCGCCTGGCCGCCCCCTTTGCACCGTTCACGGGCGACCTGGCGGACATCGACCGGCTCGAAATCATCCGCACCTGGAAGTTTGCCCAGGGCGACCGGCTTTCGAGCAACTGATACACAGGGCAGCTGTGGAAGCGGGCTTGCTCGCGATTGGAGCGCTGCGTTTTACCGTTAAACCGCGCCGCCTGTATCGCGAGCAAGCCCGCTCCCACAAAGACCCAGTAATCTTAAGCTTCAAACTTGTCAGTTCACGTTGCCAGCGCCACACTAAGACTCATGAAAAACCACGCACCGACTTACCTCAAGCATCAATTCCTGATCGCCATGCCGCACATGGCCGACCCGAACTTTGCCCACACCTTGACCTACATCGTCGAGCACACGGCCAGTGGCGCAATGGGCCTGGTGATCAATCGCCCGCTGGAGCTCAGCCTGGCGGATATTCTTGAGCAGTTGCGCCCTGAAAAACCCTCCTCGCCCCTGTGCCAGCACGTTCCGATCTACGGCGGTGGGCCGGTGATGATTGATCGGGGATTTGTCCTGCACCCCACAGGGATGAGCTTTGACGCCACAGTCGAGCTGGACGACGGACTGGCCCTCAGCACGTCAGCCGATGTGCTGTTCAGCATTGCTGACGGTCGCGGCCCCAATCGCAGCCTGATTTGCCTGGGCTATGCCGGTTGGGAAGCGGGTCAGCTGGAAGCCGAACTGGTCGACAACGCGTGGCTCACCTGTCCGTATGCCGCTGACATCCTGTTTGAAACCCCTAGCGAGCTGCGCCTTGACGCGGCCGCCAAACACCTCGGAGTTAACCTCAATTTGTTAAGCACTCAAGCAGGCCATTCCTGATGGCCGGCCTTCGTTTACTGCTGGGCTTTGATTACGGCACCCGCTCCATCGGCGTCGCTGTCGGCCAGATGATTACCGGCCAGGCCCGTGAGCTGTGCAACTTGAAAGCTGAAAATGGTATTCCCAAATGGGAAGAAATTGAAAAGCTGATCAAGGAATGGCAGCCAGACGCAATGGTGGTCGGCATGCCGTTGAACATGGACGGCACCCCAAGCGACTTCTGCGCCCGTGCGCAAAAATTTGCCAACCGTCTGAATGGCCGCTTCAATCTGCCCGTCTATACCCATGATGAACGCCTGACCACCTTCGAGGCCAAGGGCGAACGCCGGGCCCAGGGCGGTCAGCGCGGCAGTTACCGCGACAACCCCGTTGATGCCATCGCCGCCAAACTGGTGCTGCAAGGCTGGCTCGACGAAAACCCGGCTCAATCCCAAGACTGACCCGGCGCTTGAATCACTCGACCTGCCCCATTGTTTGCGCCCGCCGCTGCACGCTTTGCTGCGCGGGCCTTTAAAGGAGCCACCATGATCCTGCCTGTTCCCGCTGAACTGATCTCTCAGATGGCCCTTGATCTCAAGGCTCATCTGGCCCGTCGCGGCATCACCGAACCGCGTTTTATCGGTATCCGCACTGGCGGCATCTGGGTTGCCCAGGCGCTGCTGCGAGCACTCAACAGCGATGCTCCACTGGGTACGCTGGATGTCTCGTTCTACCGCGATGACTTCAGCCAGAACGGCCTGCACCCGCAAGTGCGCCCCTCTGAACTGCCGTTTGAAATCGAAGGCCAGCATCTGGTGCTGATCGACGACGTGCTGATGAGCGGTCGTACCATCCGCGCGGCACTGAACGAGTTGTTCGACTATGGTCGTCCGGCCAGCGTGACGCTGGTCAGCCTGCTGGACCTGGACGCGGCGGAGCTGCCGATCCGGCCTGACGTGGTGGGGGCGACCTTGTGCCTCAAGCCGAGCGAGCGAGTAAAATTGTCCGGCCCGGCACCCCTGACACTCGAACTTCAAGACCTAGCCCTCTAAGAGACCATTGCGATGACGCCTACAGACGCCAAGCGCCCGCTGCAGCTCAATGATCAGGGCCAGCTGCGCCACTTTCTGTCGCTCGACGGTTTACGCCGTGAGCTGCTGACTGAAATCCTCGACACCGCTGACTCGTTCCTCGAAGTCGGCGCCCGAGCGGTGAAAAAAGTCCCGTTGCTGCGCGGCAAGACCGTGTGCAACGTGTTCTTCGAAAACTCCACTCGTACCCGCACCACCTTTGAAATGGCCGCCCAGCGTCTGTCTGCTGACGTGATCACGCTCAACGTGTCGACTTCGTCGGCGAGCAAGGGCGAAACCCTGCTCGACACCCTGCGCAACCTTGAAGCCATGGCCGCGGACATGTTCGTGGTGCGCCACGGCGACTCCGGCGCTGCCCACTTCATCGCTGAGCATGTGTGCCCGCAAGTAGCGATCATCAACGGCGGCGATGGCCGTCACGCGCACCCGACCCAGGGCATGCTCGACATGCTGACCATTCGTCGGCACAAGGGCGGCTTTGAAAACCTCTCGGTGGCCATCGTCGGCGACATCCTGCACTCACGGGTGGCGCGTTCAAACATGATCGCCCTCAAGACCCTCGGTTGCCCTGACATCCGCGTGATTGCGCCCAAGACCCTGCTGCCGATCGGCATCGAGCAATACGGCGTGAAGGTCTACACCGACATGACCGAAGGCCTGAAAGACGTCGACGTGGTGATCATGCTGCGCCTGCAGCGCGAGCGCATGTCCGGCGGCCTGCTGCCGAGCGAAGGCGAGTTCTACCGCCTGTTCGGCCTGACCACTGCGCGCCTGGCCGGCGCCAAGCCCGATTGCATCGTGATGCACCCGGGCCCGATCAACCGCGGCGTCGAGATCGAATCCGCCGTGGCCGATGGCCCGCACTCGGTGATTCTCAATCAAGTGACCTACGGCATTGCCGTACGCATGGCGGTGTTGTCCATGACCATGAGCGGGCAAACCGCCCAGCGCCAATTCGAACAGGAGAACGCCCAGTGAAGCTCAGCATTCTCGGCGCCCGTGTAATTGATCCGGCCACCCGGCTGGATCAAGTGACTGACCTGCACCTGGAAGCCGGCAAGATCGTTGCCATTGGCGCAGCGCCAACCGGTTTCGCCCCGACAAAGACCATTGAGGCCAAAGGCCTGGTGGCCGCGCCGGGGCTGGTTGACCTGAACGTTGCCCTGCGCGAGCCGGGTTACAGCCGCAAAGGCACCATTGCCAGCGAAACCCGCGCGGCAGCAGCCGGTGGCGTTACCAGCCTGTGCTGCCCGCCACACACCAAACCGGTCCTGGATACCTCAGCGGTAGCCGAGCTGATCCTTGACCGCGCCCGCGAAGCCGGCAACTGCAAAGTGTTCCCCATTGGTGCACTGAGCAAAGGCCTGGAGGGCGAGCAGCTTGCAGAGTTGATCGCCTTGCGCGACGCGGGCTGTGTGGCGTTTGGCAATGGCCTTAACAGCTTCACCAATACCCGCACCCTGTGCCGGGCACTGGAATACGCAGCCACTTTCGACCTGACCGTGATTTTCCACTCCCAGGACCGTGATCTGGCCGAAGGCGGTATTGCCCACGACGGCGCGATGGCCGCGTTCCGTGGCTTGCCGGGCATTCCGGAAACCGCCGAAACCGTGGCGCTGGCCCGCGATCTGCTGCTGGTTGAACAAAGCGGCGTGCGCGCCCACTTCAGCCAACTGACCAGCGCACGGGGCGTAGCCCTGATCGCCCAGGCTCAGGCACGCGGCCTCAAGGTCACCGCCGATGTGGCGCTGTATCAGCTTATTTTGACGGATGAGGCCCTGGAGGATTTCTCCAGCGTTTACCACGTGCAACCGCCGTTGCGCACCCGTGCCGACCGCGAGGGCCTGCGCGAGGCAGTGAAGTCGGGTGTGGTGCAAGCCATCTCCAGCCATCACCAGCCCCACGAGCGTGACGCTAAACTGGCACCGTTCGGCGCAACCGAGCCGGGCATGAGCAGTGTTGAAGTCTTGCTGCCGCTGGCGATGACACTGGTAGAAGACGGCCTGCTGGACTTGCCGACACTGCTTTCTCGCCTCAGCGCAGGCCCGGCTCAGGCCCTGCGCCTGCCGGCCGGCAAACTGGCGGTGGGTTCGGCTGCAGATCTGGTGCTGTTTGACCCGGCGGCCTCGACCCTGGTCGGTGAAAAATGGCTTTCCAAAGGCGACAACTGCCCGTTCCTCGGCCATTGCCTGCCGAGTGCCGTGCGGTACACGTTGGTGGATGGCCGGATCAGTTACGAAGGCTAACGCGCTGCACATAATCTGTCGCCGTGGGAGCGAGCCTGCTCGCGAAGATCATTCGCGAGCAGGCTCGCTCCCACAGGGGCAGGGCTTGTGAGTTAACGACGCTCTGCGTTCTTGATCGAGATCTGGGTATTCAAGGTCCAGAAGTCATACAGGATACCGATCAGAAACAAACCGCCGGTAAACAGGTAGATGATCCCTGTGATCCATTTGCCCATGTACATGCGGTGTACGCCGAACAACCCCAGAAACGTCAGCAGAATCCAGGCCACGCTATAGTCGGTGTCGCCTGAGGTGAATCGCAAGTCAGCTTCACGGTCCATGCTCGGGATCAGGAACAAGTCGATCAACCAGCCAATTCCCAATAAGCCCAAGGTGAAAAACCAGATCGTCCCGGTCACCGGCTTGCCGTAATAGAAGCGATGCGCTCCCAGAAAACCAAAAATCCACAGCAGGTAGCCCAGCACTTTGCTGTGAGTATCGCGCTGTATATCGTCTCGATAGCCGCTCATAAATGCCCTCTGTGCTGCTGATAGAAAAATATTGTGAAGTTTTTTGTGACTTTTTTACTGTCGTGCAAAAGGTAAAAGTGTCTTACAAGAAATGGCGCAAAGCCTTGTAGGACCTGACCTGTACCCTTCTCATGTGACAATTTGCCACCACGTTTGCGGAATTTGACCCCATAGTCCAACTGACAAATGGCCTGAGAAAGGACAAAAAAGCTGTTATAAAGTTTCGCGTTTACAACCATTGAGCCCTGCCGAATGCGTCCTATATTCAAGACATGGCTAACCATTTGCCTATTATTGCCACTGGCCGCCCACGCCACCAATCGTGAGCAACATCTTCCTTCAGGCTTCACTGGCTACACCGCAAAATCATCTGCGGGCGCCACTTACGTTGCCTCTAACAGCAAGACCGTAGCACGTCCTGCAACCAGTAAAGCCCACCGCAAAGCCCCAGGCAAAATTGCGACCGCTTCCCTGGCAGCCGCCAACAAGCAAAGCAGCACGGTCCTGAGCCGCGCTGTAAACGTGTTGGGTACCCCTTATCGTTGGGGCGGCAGCAGCCCAAGCAAAGGGTTTGACTGCAGCGGCCTGGTCAAATACGCCTTTAATGACGTTGCGGCAGTCGATTTGCCTCGCACCTCCAGCGAAATGGCCAGCGGTCATGGTCAAAAGGTCGAACGCAAGGACTTGAAGCCTGGCGACCTGCTGTTTTTCAACATCAAGAGCCGCAAGGTCAACCACGTTGCCATTTACCTGGGCAACGACCGGTTTATCCACGCCCCGCGTCGCGGCAAGTCGGTGACTATCGACACGCTGAAAAAGCCTTACTGGCAGAGCCACTACGTGGTCGCCAAGCGCGTATTACCTAAAGAGAAAACCCCGCTGCAGGTTGTGCAACGCTAAAGCTGTGGGAGCGGGCTTGCTCGCGATGGGAGCGATGTGGTTCACCCGCTGAACCGCGCCGCCTGGATCGCGAGCAAGCCCGCTCCCACAGAAACAACACCCCCACCCCGTTATTGCGTCAGCCCCTGCTCTCTCAGCCGGTTCAGACCCATCTCCAGCGTCTGCATGCCCACCGCTGAGCCGGTCTGGATTGCTGAAACCATCTGCGCCACCTTGTTCTCCCGAATCAGATGTCGAATCGCAGGCGTCGCCAACATGATTTCGTGAGCCGCCACACGCCCCCCGCCTATTTTTTTCACCAGCGTCTGGGAAACCACGGCCTGCAGTGACTCTGAAAGCATGGCCCGCACCATCGCCTTTTCGTCGCCTGGAAACACATCCACCATACGGTCGACGGTCTTGGCCGCCGACGATGTGTGCAATGTGGCTAACACCAGATGCCCGGTTTCGGCCGCGGTCAGCGCCAGCCTTATGGTGTCCAGGTCACGCATCTCGCCCAGCATGATCACATCCGGGTCTTCACGCATGGCCGAACGCAAGGCAGCTGCAAAACTGTGGGTATGGCGATACACCTCACGCTGGCTGATCAGGGATTGACGCGGCTCGTGGATAAATTCGATGGGGTCTTCAAGGGTGAGGATGTGCCGTTGGCAGGTGCGGTTGAGGTGATCAATCATTGCCGCCAGGGTGGTGGTTTTGCCCGAACCCGTCGCCCCCGTGACCAGGACCAGCCCGTGAGGGGCATGACAGAGCTGACTGAATACGTCACCCAGACCCAACGATTCAAGGCTGGGCACCTCTTGGCCGATGCGCCGAAACACCGCCCCGGGGCCACGCTGCTGCTCGAAAGCATTGACCCTAAAGCGGCCCAGCTCCGGCAAGGCGTACGCAAAATCGGCTTCGAGGTGCGCCTCGAACCCGCGGCGCTGTGCTTCACTCATGATGCCGTGAACAAGCCCTCGCACCTGATCTGCCCCCAGCACCGGAAAATCGCAGCGCTGCATGTCACCGTCAATGCGCAGCATCGGCACCACGCCAGCTGACAGGTGCAAGTCCGAAGCCCCGTGATTGACGCTGAACGCCAACAGGTCGGCGATATCCATCCCCCCTCCCAATTCCAGTAGAATGCCGCAGACTTTCACAACGGCGGGCTTAAACGAATGTCCACGATAGCAGGCAACATTGCGCAGGTTGAGGCACGCATTCGTGCAGCTGCCCTGGCTGTGCAACGTGATGTAACGAGCATTCACCTGCTCGCTGTCAGCAAGACCAAACCTGCCGCCGCACTGCGTGAAGCCTATGCCGCAGGGGTTCGCGACTTTGGCGAAAACTACCTGCAGGAAGCCCGCGCCAAACAGGTTGAATTAGCCGACCTGCCCTTGTGTTGGCACTTCATCGGCCCCATTCAATCGAACAAGACGCGCGACATCGCCGAGCATTTTGCGTGGGTGCATTCCGTGGACCGGCTCAAGATTGCCCAGCGTTTGTCTGACCAACGCCCGGCAGACTTGCCGCCGCTCAATATCTGCATTCAAGTCAATGTCAGTGGCGAGGCCAGTAAGTCGGGCTGTAACCCGGCAGACTTGCCTGCGCTGGCGGCCGCTATCAGCGGGCTGCCACGCTTGAAACTGCGCGGCTTGATGGCGATTCCGGAACCCACTGAAGACCGCGCCGAGCAGGACGCCGCCTTTGCGACGGTCCGCACGCTGCAAGAGAGCCTGAACATGGGGCTCGACACGCTTTCGATGGGCATGAGCCACGACCTGGAGTCAGCTATTGCCCAAGGCGCCACCTGGGTGCGTATTGGCACCGCATTGTTTGGTGCCCGCGACTACGGCCAGGCCTGAAAGGGCCTCTCTCATTTATTAAAAGGATCGGTTATGAGCAAAACGCGTATTGCCTTTATCGGCGCCGGCAACATGGCTTCCAGCCTGATCGGCGGCCTGCTGGCCAAGGGTCTGGATGCAGCACAGATCCGCGCCAGCGATCCCGGTGCCGAGACCCGGGCCAAAGTAGCCGCCGAGCACGGTATCGAACTGTTTGCCGATAACGACCAAGCCATTCAAGACGCCGATGTGATTGTGATCGCGGTCAAGCCACAGGCCATGAAAGCCGTGTGCCAGGCCTTGCGCCCGCACCTTCTGCCGCACCAGTTGCTGGTATCGATTGCCGCCGGTATTACCTGCGCCAGCATGCTCAACTGGCTGGGCAGTCAACCGCTGGTGCGCTGCATGCCCAACACCCCCGCGCTGCTGGGCAAAGGCGTGAGCGGATTGTACGCCACGACCGACGTCAGCACCGAGCAACGCCAACTGGCCGAGCAACTGTTGAGCGCTGTGGGCATTGCGCTGTGGGTTGATACCGAAGCACAGATCGATGCTGTGACCGCAGTGTCCGGCAGCGGCCCGGCGTATTTCTTCTTGCTGATCGAAGCGATGACTGATGCTGGCGTCAAGCTCGGCCTGCCCCGCGAAGTCGCCAAGCAGCTTGCCGAGCAGACTGCTCTGGGCGCCGCGCACATGGCCGTGGGCAGCGACGTCGACGCCGCTGAGCTGCGCCGCCGCGTCACCTCGCCAGCCGGGACCACCGAAGCTGCAATCAAATCATTCCAGGCCGACGGCTTCGCAGCCTCAGTCGAAAAAGCATTGAGTGCCGCCGCGCACCGCTCGGCCGAAATGGCCGAACAACTGGGTCAATAAGGAGCACATGATGTCAGGACTAAATGGCGCAGCCATTTTCGTAATTCAAACCCTGGGTAGCCTCTACCTGCTGATCGTACTGCTGCGATTCATCCTGCAACTGGTGCGCGCCAACTTCTACAACCCGCTGTGCCAGTTCACGGTCAAGGCCACCCAGCCTCTGCTCAAGCCTCTGCGCCGGGTGATTCCAAGCCTGTTCGGCCTGGACATGTCCTCGCTGGTGCTGGCTATCGTCGTGCAGATGGTGATTTTCGCCGTGGTACTGACGCTCAGCTACATGTCGTTCAACATACTGGGCTTGCTGCTCTGGGCCATCATTGGCGTGACGGCCCTGTTTTTGAAGGTGTTCTTCTTCGCCATGATCATCAGCGTGATCCTGTCGTGGGTTGCGCCGGGCAGCACCAGCCCGGGCGCTGAACTGGTCAACCAGATCACCGAGCCTGCCCTGGCACCGTTCCGCCGCTTTCTGCCGAGCATGGGCGGCCTGGATATTTCGCCGATCCTGGCATTTATGGTGATTCAATTGATCCAGAGCTACGTGATCCCGCCGTTGGCGATGTACGTCGGGATGCCGGTCGTGTTGTTCGGCCTGATCTGATGAGCTACTTCCGTTGGGACGGCGAGGACTTGATTCTCGACTGTCACCTGCAACCCAAGGCCAGCAGCGATGAATTTGCCGGCCTGCACGGTGACCGTCTGAAAATCCGCCTCACCGCCCCTCCGGTTGAAGGTAAGGCCAATGCCCACCTGATGGCTTTTCTGGCCAAGGCGTTTGGCATCTCCAAAAGCCAGGTAAGCCTGATCAGCGGCGAACTGAACCGTCAGAAACGGGTGCGCTTGCACGGCCCGAAAAAACTGCCGGACCTGCCGGGGCTGGCCAGGCCCTGAACCAAAACCTGTAGTCGCTGCCGCAGGCTGCGAAGAGTTGCGTAGCAACTCGTTGTCCAGGGGGCGCCCACGATCCCCTTCGCAGCCTGCGGCAGCGACTACAGGTTTGGGTCAGGTCATAAAATCAGCCCAGACCATTGCTTGCTGCTGGGTCCCCCGCTCATTAGACTTACGCCTCATTTAAATGAGAGCAGGGTCGATGCCAGCTGCCTTTCCCCCCGATTCCGTTGGTCTGGTTGTGCCGCAAACGGCGCACTTCAACGAGCCCCTGGCGTTAGCCTGCGGCCGCTCGCTGCCTGCCTACGACCTGATTTACGAAACCTACGGCCAGCTCAATGCCACCGCCAGCAATGCGGTACTGATCTGTCATGCGCTGTCAGGGCACCATCATGCGGCGGGCTATCACAGCGCCGATGATCGCAAGCCCGGCTGGTGGGACAGTTGCATCGGTCCCGGCAAGCCTATCGACACCAACAAGTTCTTCGTCGTCAGCCTGAACAATCTGGGCGGTTGCAACGGCTCTACCGGCCCCAGCAGCATCAACCCCGAGACCGGTCGCCCGTTTGGCGCCGAGTTCCCGGTATTGACCGTCGAAGACTGGGTCCACAGCCAGGCTCGTCTGGCCGAACGGCTGGGGATCTACCAGTGGGCTGCCGTAATCGGTGGCAGCCTGGGCGGCATGCAGGCACTGCAGTGGAGCATCAGTTACCCGGATCGCCTGCGCCATTGCCTGGCGATTGCCTCAGCACCCAAGTTGTCTGCGCAAAATATTGCGTTCAACGAAGTCGCCCGTCAGGCCATCCTCACTGACCCTGAGTTCCACGGCGGTTCGTTCCAGGAAAAAGGCGTGATCCCCAAGCGCGGCCTGATGCTGGCACGCATGGTAGGGCACATCACTTATCTGTCCGATGACTCGATGGGTGAAAAATTTGGCCGAGGCCTGAAAAACGAAAACCTCAACTACGACTTCCACAGCGTCGAGTTCCAGGTCGAGAGCTACCTGCGTTATCAGGGCGAAGAGTTCTCCGGGCGTTTCGACGCCAATACCTACCTGCTGATGACCAAGGCGCTGGACTACTTCGACCCGGCGGCCAATTTCGATGACGACCTGGCTAAAACCTTTGCCGGGGCCAAGGCGCGCTTTTGCGTGATGTCGTTCACCACCGACTGGCGCTTTTCGCCGGCCCGTTCGCGGGAGCTGGTGGATGCACTGATGGCCGCGAAAAAAGACGTGTGCTACCTCGAAATCGACGCTCCGCAGGGCCATGACGCCTTCCTGATCCCGATCCCGCGCTACCTGCAAGCCTTCAGCAATTACATGAACCGAATAGAACTGTGAGAACGCCATGAGAGCCGACCTGGAAATCATCCAAGACTGGATCCCCGCCGGCAGCCGCGTGCTCGACCTCGGTTGTGGTGATGGTGAACTGCTGAGCTGGCTGCGCGACAACAAGCAAGTCACCGGCTACGGCCTGGAAAACGACCCGGACAACATCGCCGAGTGCGTCGCCAAGGGCATCAACGTTATCGAGCAAGACCTCGACAAAGGCCTGGGCAACTTCGCCAGCAACAGTTTCGACATCGTGGTTATGACTCAGGCGCTTCAAGCCGTGCATTACCCCGACCGGATTCTCGACGAGATGCTGCGCGTCGGTCGTCAGTGCATCATTACCTTCCCCAACTTCGGTCACTGGCGCTGCCGTTGGTACCTGGCCAGCAAGGGACGGATGCCGGTTTCCGACTTTCTGCCCTATACCTGGTACAACACGCCGAACATCCACTTCTGTACCTTCGAAGACTTCGAAGCGCTGTGCCGTGGTCGTGAAGCCCAAGTGATCAACCGCCTCGCAGTCGATCAGCAACACCGGCACGGGTGGGCAAGCAAGATATGGCCTAACCTGTTGGGCGAGATTGGCATTTATCGTGTCAGCAGCCTTGGCCTTCAGGATCATCAGGTCGCGGTTTAAACCAGCAAGTTCAAGGAGAGTGAAAATGGGTCGTATTGGATTACTACTGCTTTCAATGTGTTTTGGCATGCAGGCTTTGGCCAGTGATGGCGCATCTGCCCAGCGTCAGCAGACGTTTGGCGACACAACGGTGTACTACAACGCGTTCCCGTCAACTTTCCTGACGCCGCAAATTGCCAATGAAGTTCAAGTCACCCGCAGCAAAACCAATGCGGTACTGAACATAACCCTGAACAAGGGCGGCAAAAACATTGCAGCCAACGTTCAGGGCACGGTCCAGAGTGGCGATGGTAAACCGACACCGCTGACGTTCCGGCAGGTGGGCAAGAACGGCGAAATCAACTATCTGGCCCAATTCCCGGTGGCCGGCCCGCAAACCTTCTCCTTCAAGGTGGATGTGAAGGCGGGCGGCGCAACCTCTGAAACCATCCAATTTTCTCAAATGGTCGCTCCAATCGAATGATGAACCTCACGCAACTGGTACTGGCTAGCCACAACGCCGGCAAACTCAAAGAACTTCAGGCCATGCTCGGCGAGTCGGTGCAGTTGCGCTCGATTGGAGAGTTCAGCAACGTCGAACCGGATGAAACCGGTTTGTCGTTTGTTGAAAACGCGATTCTCAAAGCCCGCAATGCGGCGCGCATCTCGGGTTTGCCGGCACTGGCCGACGATTCGGGGCTGGCGGTGGACTTTCTGGGCGGTGCACCGGGCATCTACTCGGCGCGTTATGCCGATGGCAAAGGTGACGCGGCGAATAACGCCAAGCTGCTTGAAGCCCTCAAGGACGTGCCTGAAGCCGAGCGCGGCGCGCAGTTTGTCTGCGTGCTGGCGCTGGTGCGTCATGCCGATGATCCGCTACCGATTATCTGCGAAGGCTTGTGGCACGGGCGCATCCTGCCTGCCGCCAGCGGCGAACACGGTTTTGGCTATGACCCGCTGTTCTGGGTACCGGAGCGCAACTGCTCCAGCGCCGAACTCAGCCCGAGCGAGAAAAACCAGCTGAGCCATCGTGCCCGGGCCATGGTTCTTCTGCGTCAGCGTTTGGGCCTGAAATGACCCACGACACACCTCCGCAGCCGCTCTACCTGGGCGCGGCTGGCTTTACCCAGCAGGCGCCACGCGCACCGCTGAGCCAATTGCCACCCCTGTCGCTGTATATCCATATTCCGTGGTGCGTGCGCAAATGCCCGTATTGCGACTTCAACTCCCACACCGCCAGCCCCGTGCTGCCCGAAGACGAATACGTCGACGCGCTGCTGGCCGATCTCGATCAGGACTTGCAGGCCGTTTATGGCCGAGAGCTGAGCTCGATTTTCTTTGGCGGCGGCACACCGAGCCTGTTCAGCGCGCAATCGCTAGAGCGCCTGCTCAAAGGCGTTGAAGCGCGCATCCCGTTTGCCAGCGACATTGAAATCACCCTGGAAGCCAACCCCGGTACATTCGAGCAGGACAAGTTCGTGGCGTACCGCCAGTTGGGGATCAATCGCCTGTCGATTGGCATCCAGAGCTTCCAGCAGGAAAAACTGCAGGCACTGGGCCGCATCCACAACGGTGACGAGGCCGTGCGTGCAGCCGGGATGGCGCGCCAGGCGGGCTTTGATAACTTCAACCTGGACTTGATGCACGGTTTGCCCGATCAGTCGCTGGAGGACGCCCTGAGCGATCTGCGCCAGGCTATCGCACTCAAGCCGACGCACCTGTCGTGGTATCAGCTGACACTGGAGCCCAACACGGTGTTCTGGAACCAGCCTCCGGTCCTGCCTGAAGACGACACTTTGTGGGATATCCAGGAAGCCGGTCAGGCGCTGCTCGCCGAACACGGCTACGCCCAGTACGAAGTTTCGGCTTATGCCCAGCCCGGTCGGCCGGCGCGGCACAACCTCAACTACTGGAGCTTCGGCGACTTTATCGGCATCGGCGCCGGCGCCCACGGCAAGTTGAGCCATCCCGATGGCCGTATCGTGCGTACCTGGAAAACCCGTCTACCGAAGGATTACCTGAATCCAGCTAAAAACTTTCAAGCAGGCGAGAAAACCCTTACAGCCGAAGAGCTACCCTTCGAGTTTCTAATGAACGCCTTGCGTCTGACTGATGGCGTTGACTCGGCGCTCTACCCTCAGCGCACCGGACTACCCCTCGACAGCCTGAACATTGGACGCAAAGAAGCAGAACAAAGTGGCTTATTGCAGGTCGAACCGTCACGACTGGCGGCTACCGCCCGAGGCCAGCTGTTTCTCAACGACTTGCTGCAGCACTTTTTGACTTAAGGAACTCGAATGGACTTGGTACTTGACCTGCTTGCCACCGTGTCGCGCTGGAGCCGCAGTCACCTTTCAGAAATCGCTCTGGCCCTGATCGGCTGCGTGCTGGTGCTGTTTGGCGCCGACTTCAAGGGCTGGGTCGAACAGCGTCTGGGCAGTATCGCGGGCGCCTTGCGCGTACCGCTGATGGCCTTGCTTTGCCTGATCGGCAGCGGCGCTGCCTTGATCTACGCTACACCGTGGGTCGAGCGCGGTCTGAGTCAATTTAATAACTACAGTCTGGCGCCGGTGTTGTTGGTAGTGCTGGTGTTGATCGGGGTTGTGGCGGATCGGCGGGGGTAGACGTACCTGACTGTAGTCGCTGCCGAGGCACGAGGCTGCGATCGGCGGCGAAGCCGTCGCACTTACCTCGTGGATCTTCAAAGAAACGGGTTGCTACGCAACCCTTCGCAGCCTTCGGCAGCGACTACGCCAGCTTTTCGAACTTCAAGTCCCACACGCCATGACCCAGACGTTCGCCGCGGCGTTCGAACTTGGTCACCGGCCGCTCTGCTGGACGCGGCACACACAGACCGTCCTCGGCCAGGTTGCGGTAGCCCGGCGCGACGTTCATCACTTCCAGCATATATTCCGCATACGGTTCCCAATCGGTAGCCATGTGCAGCACGCCACCGACCTTGAGCTTGGAGCGCACCAGTTCAGCGAAGGACGCCTGCACGATCCGGCGCTTGTGGTGACGGCTCTTGTGCCAAGGGTCCGGGAAGAACAGCAGCAGACGGTCAAGGCTGTTGTCAGCCACGCAACGGGTCAGCACTTCGATTGCATCGCAATCGTAAACCCGCAGGTTGGTCAGGCCTTGCGTCAGTACGCCATTAAGCAGCGCGCCGACACCCGGGCGGTGAACCTCTACCCCGATGAAGTCCTGCTCAGGCGAGGCAGCAGCCATTTCCAGCAGGGAGTGACCCATGCCAAAGCCGATTTCGAGAGTACGCGGCGCGGAGCGACCGAAAACCTGATCAAAATCGACCGGCGCGTCAGCCAGCGGCAGTACATAAAGCGGCGTGCCTTGATCGAGGCCGCGTTGCTGGCCTTCGGTCATGCGCCCGGCGCGCATCACAAAACTCTTGATGCGACGGTGTTGGCGATCTTCGCCTTCTTCCGGGATTGGGGTGTCTAGTGATTCAGTCATCAGTGGCTCTTACTTGATCAGACCATCCAGCGGCGAAGAGGCGCTGGCATAGAGTTTTTTCGGCATGCGCCCGGCCAGATACGCCAGACGGCCCGCCACAATGGCGTGCTTCATGGCTTCGGCCATGATGATAGGGTGCTGGGCGTTGGCGATGGCCGAGTTCATCAGCACCGCCTCACAACCCATTTCCATGGCAATGGTCGCGTCGGAGGCAGTACCCACACCCGCATCGACCAGCACCGGAATTTTTGCTTCCTCAAGAATGATGCGCAGGTTGTAGGGGTTGCAGATCCCCAGACCTGTACCGATCAGGCCAGCCAGCGGCATCACGGCAATACAGCCCATGGCTTCAAGCTCGCGGGCAATGATTGGGTCATCACTGGTGTACACCATGACGTCAAAACCATCCTTGACCAGAATCTCGGCGGCCTTGAGGGTTTCGATGACGTTGGGGAACAGGGTCTTCTGATCAGCCAGCACTTCGAGCTTGACCAGCTTGTGGCCGTCGAGCAGCTCACGGGCCAGGCGACAGGTGCGCACAGCTTCTACCGCGTCATAGCAACCGGCGGTGTTAGGCAGGATGGTGTAGCGGTCCGGCGGCAGCACGTCGAGCAGGTTCGGCTCGCCCGGGTTCTGACCGATGTTGGTACGGCGCACAGCAACGGTAACGATCTCTGCACCCGAGGCTTCGATGGCCAGGCGGGTTTCTTCAAGGTCACGGTACTTGCCCGTGCCCACCAGCAGACGCGACTGATAAGTACGGCCTGCCAGGGTAAAAGGCTTGTCGCTACGAACGTTGCTCATCGGGAATCCTCTTTAATTGTGTGCACTGTGGAGCGAGCGTGAAGGGCGGGGGAGAAAACTAGCCGCCACCGATGGCGTGCACCACTTCAACCTGATCGCCTGCTTTGAGTACCGTCTCGGCGTGCTGGCTGCGCGGGACAATGTCCAGATTAAGCTCGACAGCAACGCGACGGCCGGTCAGCTCCTGAAGTGCCAGCAGGTCCGCAACGGTCTGACCGTCCGGTAGTTCAAAGGATTCACCGTTCAACTGAATGAGCATGCGCGACGCTGCCTTCATTTTAAGGGGCCAGCATTCTAGCCCGATCAGTCAGGCCGACCCAAGCCATTCATCTTGTGGGCTCAGCTCAGGCGCCAGGCGGCCAGCCCCAAACACAGCCAACCGGCCAAAAATGCCAGTCCACCGAAGGGCGTAATGATCCCCAGCTTGCTGATGCCGGTCATGGTCAACAGGTACAGGCTGCCGGAGAACAGCACGATCCCGAGGGCAAAACAGAGACCGGCCCAGGTCACCAGGCGTCCGGGAAGGTGGGTGGCAAGCAGTGCTACGCCGAAAAGGGCCAGGGTGTGGACCAGTTGATAGGTCACGCCTGTATGAAAAATAGCCAGATACTGCTCTGTCAAGCGACCTTTCAGGCCGTGGGCGGCAAACGCGCCCAGCGCAACACCGGTAAAGCCGAAGAAAGCGGCAAGCATCAAAAACGTGCGCAGCATGGGGTCACTCCAGTCAGGATCATCGAATGGCGCAGGGTCTGTATAATGGCCCGCTCAACGGGTTCGGCCAAGCCATCTATGCTGCGTTTTCTTGTTCATCGCTTTCTTAAAGCCCTGCTCTGGTTCGCAGTGGGCAGCGCATTACTGGTGCTGGTGTTTCGCTGGGTGCCACCCCCCGGCACTGCACTGATGGTGGAGCGCAAGGTCGAGTCGTGGTTCGATGCAGAGCCCATCGACCTGCAGCGCAGCTGGCGTCCCTGGGATGAAATCTCCAATGACCTCAAAGTTGCGGTCATGGCGGGCGAGGACCAAAAATTCCCCGAGCACTGGGGTTTCGACTTCGGTGCAATCCGGGCAGCCCTGGTCCACAACGAGCAAGGCGGCACATTGCGCGGCGCCAGCACACTGAGCCAGCAAGTGTCGAAGAACCTGTTTTTATGGTCGGGTCGCAGCTGGCTACGCAAGGGGCTGGAAGCCTGGTTTACCGGGCTGATTGAAATACTCTGGCCCAAGCAGCGGATTCTTGAGGTGTACCTCAACAGTGCAGAGTGGGATGAAGGCGTGTTCGGCGCAGAAGCGGCAGCCCGCCATCACTTTGGCGTGAGTGCCAAGAACCTTTCAGCCCAGCAGGCCAGCTACCTGGCGGCAGTGCTGCCCAGCCCGCTGAACTGGAGCGCCAGCCACCCCAGCACCTACGTGAGCCGCCGTGCAGGCTGGATTCGCCAGCAAATGCGACAGTTAGGCGGGGACAGCTACCTCGACACCCTGAACAACTCGCGCAAGGCGCCGTGGGCTGACTGAAGCTGCACATGAGTTTGTGGGAGCGGGCTGTGCCGTAGAATGAACGCAACTGCAACACACACAAAAACGCCCCGGCTCTTGCGAACCGGGGCGTTTTTTTGTCGAGCCGGGTTAAGCGGCAATCGACAGTTTGAGCTTGTTCATCGCGCTTTTTTCAAGCTGACGGATCCGCTCGGCTGACACGTTGTACTTCTGTGCCAGGTCGTGCAGCGTGGCTTTCTCTTCAGCCAGCCAGCGCTGATACAGAATGTCACGACTGCGGTCATCCAGCACTTCCAGCGCTTCATGCAGGTTGCTGGTGGAGTTATCAGTCCAGTCAGCATCTTCCAGTTGGCGCGCCGGGTCGTACCGGTGGTCTTCCAGGTAGTTGGCTGGCGACTGGAATGCACTGTCGTCGTCAGCTTCAGCTGCCGGGTCGAAGGCCATGTCATGACCGGTCAGGCGGCTTTCCATCTCCCGCACTTCACGAGGTTCTACGCCGAGGCTTTCAGCCACACGATGAACTTCGTCGTTGTTCAGCCAGGCCAAACGTTTTTTCTGGCTGCGCAGGTTGAAGAACAGTTTGCGCTGAGCCTTGGTGGTCGCGACTTTCACGATCCGCCAGTTACGCAAAATGAACTCGTGGATCTCTGCCTTGATCCAGTGCACGGCGAACGACACCAGACGCACGCCCATTTCAGGGTTAAAGCGTTTGACCGCCTTCATCAGGCCGACGTTACCTTCCTGGATCAGGTCAGCCTGAGCCAGGCCATAGCCCGAATAACTACGGGCAATGTGTACAACAAAACGCAGGTGGGCGAGCACCATCTGCCGAGCCGCCCCCAAATCCTGCTCATAGTAGAGACTCTCGGCCAGTTCACGCTCCTGCTCCGGTGTCAGCAGTGGAATGCTGTTCACCGTGTTTACATAGGCCTCAAGGTTCGCACCAGGGACCAACGCATACGCAGGTTGCAAAGAAGTGGTCATACGAAAAAACCTCCGTCTCACATAACTCGTGCAGTTCAGCACTGCGAAAGTTGACCGGAAACCTAGAAAAAAGTTCCCAAAAAAAGCTGAAAAGGTCAACAGGTGTAAAGACACTACTTGGGCGAAAGCTCACGTAAGTGACGCGCTACTGCAATCCATGCACCGATATACCCTAACAACACCGCGCCAAGCAATAGAGACAGACCATCGGCTACCGGCACACCCGCCAAAGCAAAATTGCTGCCGTACAAGCCGGCCAATCCCACCACCGCGTCGTTAAGCCAGTTCAAACCGAATGCCAAAACGCCCCAGGACAGCACTCCCGCACCGAAACCGTACAGCGCACCCATGTAAAGAAATGGCCTGCGCACATAGCTGTCAGTACCACCGACCAGCTTGATCACCTCGATTTCGATGCGACGGTTCTCAATATGCAAACGAATCGTATTACCGATAACCAGCAGCAAAGCCGACACCAGCAATACCGTCAAGCCAAACACAAAACGATCACCCAATTTCAGGATGGCCGCCAACCGCTCGACCCAGACTAGATCAAGTTGCGCCTGTTGCACCTTCGGCAGCTGCGCAAGACGTTCGCGAAGGGCTTCAAGAGTGGCCTTATCGACCTCTGCCGGGGTCACCAGCACCACGCCCGGCAACGGATTATCGGGCAGTTCTTTAAGCGCTTCGCCCAGCCCTGACTGCTGCTGGAACTCTTCAAGGGCCTTTTCGCGACTGATAAATTCTGCGTCAGCCACCCCAGCCATACCTTTTATCTGATCGCTGAGTTTTTCACCCTGTTCGCTGCTGGCATCCATCTGCAGGTACAGAGAGATTTGCGCCGCACGCTGCCACGACCCCCCCAGACGCTCGACGTTGTTAAGCAACAACGACAGGCCCATGGGCAAGCTCAGGGCAACTGCCATCACCAGACAGGTAAAAAAGCTGCCAATGGGCTGCTTGCCCAGACGCTTGAGGCTATCGAGCAAACTTGCGCGATGGGCCTCAACCCAGGCGTGAAACAACATGGCGAAGGTCGGACCATCGTCATCATCGTGTTTTTTCTTCGGCGGCTGCGGGTCGGCAGCCTTGGGCGCTACGCGCTCTGACACTTTGGAGCTGCGTGTCGCACTCATACGGCGGCCTCCCCGTCGCCAATCAATCGCCCGCGCTGCAACGTCAGCATGCGGTGGCGCATACGTGCGATCAGTGCCAGGTCATGGCTGGCGATCAGTACGCTGGTGCCCAAACGGTTGATGTCTTCAAATACACCCATGATTTCCGCCGCCAGACGCGGATCGAGGTTACCCGTGGGCTCATCGGCCAGCAGCAAAGCCGGACGATGAACGATGGCGCGGGCAATGCCGACGCGTTGTTGCTGGCCGGTGGACAAATCACCCGGGTACAGGTCGGTCTTGTCCGACAGCGCAACACGCTCCAGCGCTGAGTCGACCCGCTTGGCGATTTCAGGCTTGGACAACCCGAGGATCTGCAACGGCAAGGCGACGTTATTGAACACCGTACGATCAAACAACAGCTGATGGTTCTGGAACACCACGCCGATCTGGCGACGCAAGAAAGGAATCTGCGCGTTGCTGATCTGCCCCAGGTCCTGCCCGGCCAGCAGCAACTTGCCCGTGGTCGGACGTTCCATCGCCAGCAGCAGGCGCAGCAGCGTGCTTTTACCTGCGCCGGAGTGGCCGGTCACAAAGAGGAATTCCCCTCGACGGACCCGAAAGCTCAGCTCGTGCAGGCCCACGTGTCCATTTGGATAGCGCTTACCGACCTGCTCGAAACGAATCATGGACGCTCCCGCTCCGCAAATAGAGCCTGGACAAAGGGTTCGGACTCAAAATCACGTAAATCATCAATGCCTTCACCCACACCGATAAAACGAATCGGAATGTTGAATTGCTTGGCCAAGGCGAAAATCACCCCGCCCTTGGCCGTGCCATCCAGCTTGGTCAGCGCCAGGCCTGTGAGCGCAACGGTCTGATCAAACTGCTTGGTCTGGCTGATAGCGTTCTGCCCTGTACCGGCATCGAGCACCAACAGCACTTCGTGCGGGGCGTCTGCGTCGAGCTTGCCGATAACCCGGCGAACTTTCTTGAGTTCTTCCATCAGGTTGTCTTTGGTGTGCAGGCGACCGGCGGTGTCAGCGATCAATACGTCGATGCCTCGGGCCTTGGCTGCCTGCACGGCGTCAAAAATCACCGAGGCCGAATCAGCACCAGTGTGCTGGGCAATCACCGGAATACTGTTGCGCTCGCCCCACACCTGCAACTGCTCGACGGCGGCGGCGCGAAAGGTATCGCCAGCAGCCAGCATGACTTTCTTGCCTTCAAGCTGAAGCTTTTTGGCCAGCTTGCCGATGGTGGTGGTTTTACCCGCGCCGTTGACGCCCACTACCAGAATCACAAAAGGCTTGTTTTGCGATTCGATTTTCAGCGGTTGCTCAACCGGTTTGAGCATGGCCGCCAGCTCGTCCTGCAACGACTTGTACAGTGCGTCGGCATCGGTCAGTTGCTTGCGGGCAACCTTCTGCGTCAGATTTTTGATAATCACCGACGTTGCTTCAACGCCCACATCGGCGGTCAGCAATCGGGTTTCGATCTCTTCGAGCAAGTCGTCATCAATGGCTTTTTTACCCAGAAACAGGCTGGCCATGCCTTCGCCAATGCTGGCGCTGGTCTTGGACAAACCTTGTTTAAGGCGGGCGAAGAAGCCGGTTTTTGGCTCAGCTGCAACAGCTATCGCTGGAACAGGTGCTTCAATGACAGGCTGCGGCGTTGTCACCGGAGCAGAAACAGCAACCGCCGGAGCGGACACGATGACCGGCTCAACAACTGGCTCTGGTTTTGGCTCAGGCTCTGGTTGCGGTTCTGGCTCTGGCTCAACGATGGGTTCAACCACCTCGGGCTCTTCGACCACAGGTTCAGGGGCAATCACCGGCTCGGGAACAACGACTTCAGGCTCCGGGATCGGCGGCACGACATGCGGTGCCTGCACGTCTGCAACCAGTGCAACCGGCTCTTCAGGAACAGGCAGCGGCGGCCATGGCGTCGGCGCAGGGGCCGGTTCAACCGCTGGAGTTGCAGCCACCACAACCACTTCAGGCGTTGCCTCGACGACCACAGGAGCGGCCTCAATCAACGGCTCAGGGGTTATTTCAGGAGCAGGCGCGGGCTGTTCCACGACGGGTTCCTGCGGCTTTCTGCGCAGCCATCCGAACAGGCCTTTTTTCTCGCCAGCCGCAGCTGGGTTCTTCTTGTCGTCGTTGGAACCAAACATGGAGGACGGCTATCTCATCGTAGCGACGCGCCACTGTGGCGCCCCGGCAAATAATATTCGGTGTGAAACAGACTGTAATTTCGTCAGCTTGTTCGCACGCAACTTTGTTTAGAGGGTAAAGCACACCTCACACACTTCGTATTAACTCGGGTCTGGAACGGAAACTCGGCAAAAAAGCGAAATTTACCGGGATCCATCCACACTTCCAAGCGGGCTCCTATACTGCCCGATCAACCTTAGTCTGATCGTCAATGGCCTGATAGGCGTGGCCGCCAGTAAAACGGATCAGTATCCTAGCACCTCCTCACCTGCAGACGCTAAGGCCGAGCAGGTAGCCCAACAGGTTAAAAAACGAATGAATCTAGCCCGCCGCGCTGCTGGCCTGTTGCTCAGCACAGTTTTACTTCCGCTTTCGGCCCTGGCGGCCGAACCGCAACCTACCCACGAATTCCGCCTGGACAATGGCCTTAAAGTCATCGTGCGCGAAGACCATCGTGCGCCCGTCGTGGTTTCCCAGGTTTGGTACAAAGTGGGTTCCAGTTACGAGACACCCGGCAAGACCGGTCTGTCCCATGCCCTTGAGCACATGATGTTCAAGGGCAGTAATAAGGTCGGCCCCGGTGAAGCCTCGTTGATCCTGCGCGACCTAGGCGCCCAGGAAAACGCCTTCACCAGTGACGACTACACCGCGTATTACCAGGTACTGGCCCGTGACCGCCTGGGCGTGGCCTTTGAACTTGAGGCCGATCGTATGGCCAGCCTTCGCCTGCCGCCTGAAGAGTTCAAGCGCGAGATCGAGGTCATCAAGGAAGAGCGCCGCCTGCGCACCGACGACCAGCCCATGAGCAAAGCCTATGAGCTGTTCAGCGCCATGGCCTTCCCGTCCAGCGGTTACCACACACCGACCATCGGCTGGATGGTGGACCTTGAGCGTATGAGCGTTGGCGAGCTGCGTGCATGGTATGAAGAGTGGTATGCGCCCAACAACGCCACCTTGGTGGTGGTCGGCGACGTGACTCCGGATGAAGTCAAAGCCCTGGCCCAGCGCTACTTCGGCCCTGTTCCAAAACGCGAGATCCCTGTGGCCAAGATCCCGCTGGAGCTGCCAACCCCCGGGGAGCGCCTGCTCAAGATCCACGTACAGACCCAACTGCCAAGCTTGATGCTGGGTTTTAACGTACCAAGCATTGCGACAGCCAAAGACCCGATCACCGCCAACGCGCTGCGCCTGATTTCAGCGCTGCTGGACGGTGGCTACAGCGCACGCATGCCGACTCAACTGGAGCGCGGTGAAGAACTGGTCTCCGGCGCATCGTCCAGCTACAACGCCTTCACCCGTGGCGACAGCCTGTTCATGCTTTCGGCAATGCCCAACAGCCAGAAAAAAGTCACCATGGCCCAGGCCGAGGCGGGCTTGTGGCGCTTGCTGGACGACCTGAAAAAGACCCCGCCGACTACTGAAGAGCTTGAGCGCGTGCGTGCCCAGGTGATTGCCGGCCTGGTCTACGAGCGCGACTCGATCACCAGTCAGGCCACCTCGATTGGCCAACTTGAAACCGTCGGCTTGTCCTGGAAGCTGATGGACTCGGAGTTGGCTGATCTGCAAAAGGTCACTCCGGCTGATATCCAGCAGGCGGCCCGCACCTATTTCACTCGCGAGCGCCTCAGCGTTGCGCATGTACTGCCCGAGGAGAAAACCCATGAGTGAGCGTAAAGGTCCCCGCTACGCACTGCTCGGTCTGAGCGCCGCCGTACTGGTCGGCGCACTCGGCTACTTTTTCGCCAATCCCGATCAATCGGTTGCCAGCCAGGCGCTGGACAAGGCCAAGACGGAGCAAAAGCTCCAGTCATTGGCCGAACTCGACGGCAAGGCGCCCAGCCACCGAGCACTGAACGTGCAAACCTGGAAAACCGCCGAAGGCTCCAAAGTGCTGTTCGTCGAAGCCCGGGAACTGCCGATGTTCGACCTGCGCCTGACGTTCGCCGCCGGCAGCAGCCAGGACGACAACACCCCCGGCCTGGCCCTGCTAACCAACGCCATGCTCAACGAAGGCGTGGCCGGCAAAGATGTCGGCGCCATCGCTCAAGGTTTTGAAGGCCTGGGGGCCGACTTCGGCAATGGCGCTTATCGCGACATGGCCGTTGCCTCCCTGCGCAGCCTGAGCGATGTGGACAAGCGCACTCCAGCGCTCAATTTGTTCGCCGAGGTGGTGGGCAAGCCTACATTCCCGGCTGACTCCCTGGCGCGGATCAAAAACCAGTTGCTCGCCAGTTTTGAATTCCAGAAGCAAAATCCCGGCAAACTGGCCAGCGATGAGCTGTTCAAGCGCCTGTACGGCGATCACCCGTATGCACACGCCAGTGATGGCAACGCCCAGAGCATCACATCGATTACAATCGACCAGCTCAAGGCCTTCCACAACAAAGCCTACACCGCTGGCAACGCAGTTATCGCGATCGTTGGCGACCTGTCTCGCGCTGAAGCCGAAGCCATCGCAGCCCAGGTTTCGGCCGCGCTGCCTAAAGGCCCTTCCGTTGCAAAAACAGTTCAACCAAGCGAGCCAAAACCTGGTGCAACCCATATCGAGTTCCCGTCCAAGCAGACCCACTTGCTCGTATCTCAGCTGGGCATTGACCGTGACGACCCCGACTATGCCGCACTGGCTTTGGGCAACAGCATCCTGGGTGGTGGCGGTTTCGGCACGCGCCTGATGACTGAAGTACGTGAAAAACGCGGCCTGACCTACGGCGTGTATTCCGGTTTCAGCCCGATGCAAGCTCGTGGCCCGTTCATGATCAACCTGCAAACCCGTGCCGAATTGAGCGAAGGTACGCTCAAATTGGTGCAAGACATTTTGGCCGACTACCTGAAAAATGGTCCGACGCAAAAAGAACTCGACGATGCCAAGCGTGAACTGGCTGGCAGCTTCCCGCTGTCCACTGCCAGCAACTCAGCCATCGTCGGCCAACTTGGCGCAATGGGCTTCTATGATTTGCCTTTGGACTATCTTGAAACCTTCATGCAGAAATCCCAGGACCTGACCACCGATCAGGTCAAGGCCGCCATGAACAAGCACCTGAGCGCCGACAAAATGGTCGTAGTGACCGCCGGCCCAACCGTGCCGCAAAAACCACTGCCACCTCCTACCGATAAACCTTCAGAGCAACCTCTTGGGGTTCCGGAGCATTAATGGCAAAGCCAAAAAACACATCGCACTCAGGTGCGGGTCAGTTACGCATCATTGGCGGGGAATGGCGCAGCCGCAAGCTCGACTTTCCTCATGTAGAGGGCCTGCGCCCGACACCGGATCGCGTGCGTGAAACCCTGTTCAACTGGTTGGCCCCGCACATCGGCGGCGCCAAGGTACTCGACGTATTCGCCGGCAGCGGCGCGTTGTTCCTTGAAGCCATGTCCCGCGGCGCAGCCAAAGGCGTGGCACTGGACAGCAACCGCGATGCGATTTCCAACATTCGCGAGAACATGGGCATCCTGCGTTGCACCGTCGGCGAAGTGCAGCAAACCGACGCCCTGCGTTATCTGGACGCGACTGCAACTGACACGTTCGACGTGGTGTTCCTCGACCCGCCGTTCAACAAGGACCTGCTCAAGCCTGCCTGCGACCTGTTGGAGCAACGCGGCTGGCTGGCTGATGAGGCCTGGGTTTACACCGAAAGCGAAGTACGCCCATCGGAACTGAGCCTGCCTGCCAACTGGCGCCTGCACCGCGAGCAAAAAGCCGGGGGCGTGAACTACGCCCTGTGGCAGCGTGAGGCTGCACCCGCACAATAACCTGTAGCCGCTACCGCAGGCTGCGATCGAGCCCCAAGGGATCGCTCTTTTTGAGGAGCAAAACACCTTTGGCACTATCGCAGTTTACGGTAGCAGCTACACCGTCCGGGCGACGCATTAAGCGCGCCTTCAAACACCCCATACCTATGTAACGCCCTCTCCTGCCCTTACAAGCCCAGGCTGCTCTGACGATCAATCGTCAGGACACCCCCCATGAAACACTCCCTTGCCGGGGTAGCACTCGGTCTCATGCTGCAACCGCTAATGGCTTTGGCCAGCAGCGAACCCTCGACCCATCGATTCACACTGGATAACGGCCTCAAGGTCATCGTGCACGAAGACCACCGCAGCGCTGTGGTTCACTCTCAGCTCTGGTATCGAGTGGGCTCAAGCTATGAGCCCGCGGGCCAATCCGGGCTATCCCACGCCCTTGAACACATGGTCTTCAAAGGCAGCAGCAAACTCTGCCCGGCGCAGTCAGACCAGATATTTCAAAGCCTGGGTGCCACCGATAATGCGGTCACTCAACATGATGCCACCGTCTTCTATCAAACCTTGGCGCCCCACGCGCTGGCTGTCGCGCTTGAAATCATGGCAGACCAAATGAGCACTGCACATCTGTCCGCCGCGCAGTGGGAGGGGGAACGCGAAATCATCAAAAACGAGCGCAGCGAAAGCGTCGACAATGATCCGCAGCAACGGGCGCTTGAGTTGCCATTGCGCTTGGCATTTCCTTCCAGTGGTTCCGGCAGCCCGATAATCGGGTGGATGCACGACCTCGAGCGCATGCAGGTCGACGAACTCAAGCAGTGGTATCGCAGCTGGTACGCACCCAACAACGCCACGTTGATCATCGTCGGTGATGTCGACGTCAATCAGGTCAAGGCCATGGCCACCCGCTACTTCGGCCCTATTGCCCGACGAGAATTACCTGTAGCCAAACTCCCGCTCGAACTGGCCACCCCCGGCGAGCGTCGCATTACCCAGTACATCGCTCATCAAATCCCGAACCTGAGCATGACATTCAACGTGCCTAGCCTGAGCACGCAAACCGACCCCCGCACGGCCCCGGCACTGCAACTGCTCAGTGAACTGCTCGGCGGCGGCGATAGCTCACTGCTCAAAAGCAGGCTACGACACGACGAGGAACTGTTGATCGCCGTCGGTTCGCATTACAGCGGCATTAGACGCGGTGATGCCCTGTTCACCCTCGTCGCAGCCCTCAATCCTGAAAAAATGAAACCGCTGAACGAAGTTCAGGAGCAGATTTGGGCCGTGATCGACACGTTGAAAAATACGCCGCCTTCCAACGACACCCTTGAGCGAGCGAGGACGCGGATCATTGCACGGCATGTTTTCAGTCGCGATGACCTGCAAAACCAGGCCGTTTATCTGGGTGAGCTGGACATTGCAGGGTTGTCATCCGCACACGTCGAGCAACGAATGGAGACGTTGAAGGCAATAACCCCCGAAGACATCCAGCAAGCAGCGAAAACGTTCCTCACCCGCGACCGGTTAACCATCAGTCATGTGTTGCCCGAGGAGGCTCGCCATGAATAAGCCCCTACTCATCGCTGCCGGACTGCTGCTTAGCCTTGTCACTGCCACCGGGCAAGCCCTTGCGCAAGAACAGCCCGCACAACTGCAATCGCTGCTTGAACTGAGTCCGCCCGCCTCCGTTACACCCGTGCCAACGATCAAAGCCTGGCGGCTGGCGCAAAACACCAAGGTACTGTTTGTCGAAAACCACTCACTGCCCATGATCGATGTGCACATCAACTTTGCGGCAGGCAGCAATCAGGAAGGTGATTTACCTGGCCTGGCGGCGATGGTGCTGAGCCTGTTCAACGAAGGATCGACACTCAAGAGTGCCAATGCACTGGCCGATGGCTTTGACCGCCTCGGTGCTGAACTGAGTAACGGCATTAGCCAAGAACAGAGCTTTTTCACCCTACGCAGCTTGAGTGCACCGCACCTGCGCGAGCCGGCCCTGCAACTGTTCACCGAGATGCTGGCTAACCCGGGCTTTACCGTCGCAGGTCAGCGCCGGGTCAAAAACGAAATGCTCATCCAGCTCAAAATGGAACGGGAAACCCCACATTCTCGCGCACTGACGCTGATCAACAACGAGCTCTACCCAGGGCAACCCCGTGCCCGCTCGACGTACGGTACGGCCGAGAGTCTTGAGCGCATCGATGAGGCACAACTGAAGGCTTTTTATCGCCGCGCCTACACGGCCGCCAACGCTCAGATCGTGATCGTCGGTGACCTCACCCCGCAACAAGCGCAGCGCCTCAGTCGCTCGCTGGCCAATGCCCTGCCCACCGGACCGGCACTGCCTGATCAGCCGTCTTCGAGCGGCCCGAGTAGCACTGGCAAAATGCTGCATATCGAAGTTGAGGCTACCCAGACCCTGATCATGCTGGCTCAGGCAGCTCCACCCGCTCAGCACCCGGACGGGGTGGCTGTGCTCGCCGGGCATACTATTTTCGAGCAGATCCTCAATCAGTACTTAAGAGAGGAGCGCAGCGTCACCTATGGCGTGTTATCAGATATCCCGCCTGCACAGGGACCCGCCACCTGGACCATTAACCTCAATACCCCTTCGCACTACAGTCAAAGCGCACTGGACCACATCAAAACCCTGTTTGCTCACTATCTGGAAGACGGTCCCGATGCATCGCATCTGGACAACATAAAACAATCCCTCCTGCAGGGTTTGCCGCAGCTCACGGCCAGTAATCTGGCGATGCGAAACGAGCTGTCCATGATCGGCCGTTTTAACCATCCCCTGTCCTTCGGCTATAAAACCCGACAGATTCAGGCCCTGACCGCCGAACAGATAAAAGCGGCGATGAACCGGCACTTCAGTGCCGACGGCTGGGTCAGCGTGACCGTCGGGCCCCGCGCTGAGCAGTTGCCTTTGCCGGACGTGATGGCGCTTGAAGCTTCGATGGCGCACAGTTGCATGCCAGCCATCAGATAACTCAGCACTTGGGTGCAGGGCTCTGATATGGCAATTTAGACACCCGCCGTACCCGTCACCCGATGAGAACCACAGTGCCTTTTTCAGCCAGCCATGATTCACCCTCCAAGCCGTTTACCCCGGCGTTGGGTCTGGGCAATCCCCACATCCAGACGTTATGGGGCCCGTTATGGCGCACCAAGCCTGTCATTGAGCATCGGCGTGAACGCTTGTGGTTGAAGGATGGCGACTTTCTCGATCTGGACTGGCACGGCACGCCTTCCCCCCAGGCACCTGTGGTTCTGGTGCTGCATGGTCTGACCGGCTCATCGGGTTCGCACTACGTCCTTGGGCTGCAAAACGCCCTTGCCGCCCGTGGCTGGACCAGTGCTGCACTGAACTGGCGAGGGTGCTCGGGCGAACCTAATCTGCTGGCTCGCAGCTATCACTCAGGCGCCAGCGAAGATCTGGCCGAGGCCGTGGCGCATATACGCGCCACCCATCCGCAGGCGCCCCTGTACGCCGTGGGCTATTCGCTGGGTGGCAATGTGCTGCTCAAGTATCTGGGCGAAAGCGGCTCCGAAAGTGGACTACAAGGCGCTGTCGCCGTGTCGGTACCGTTTCGTCTTGACCAGTGTGCCGACCGTATCGGCCTCGGGTTTTCGAGGGTCTATCAGGCTCACTTCATGCGCGAGATGCTGGCCTACGTCAAAGTCAAAAAGCACCGCTTTCAGCTCGACGCCCGTCACGAAGACCTGGCCAGCCTGACCAAGCTGGGCTCCGTAAAAGCGCTGAGCAAAATGCGCACTTTCTGGGAATTCGATGACCGCGTGACGGCACCGCTTAACGGTTATCTCAACGTCGATGACTACTACCGTCGCGCCTCCAGCCGTTACTTCCTCGCAGCCATCGACACCCCCACGCTGATTATCCAGTCCACGGACGATCCGTTCGTGTTCAAGCACAGCATCCCCGAGACCAGCGAACTGTCGGCCACCACCCAACTAGAACTGCACCCCAAGGGCGGGCATGTCGGGTTTTTGGAAGGCACCCCAGGAAAACCCGGCTACTACCTTGAACGACGGATCCCGCAATGGCTGGCCGCGCTGCGGCTTGAGTCCGAGTAGTGGACGCCGAGCAGGGTGAGTCGATCCGCTTCTGGCAAACACCGCCTCTGACCGGAGTCGAACTGCTCACGGCGCGTTACATCGAGCACCGTTTCGTGCCCCACGTACATGATGGTTTTGTGATAGGCATGATTGTCGCGGGAGCTCAGCGTTATCGCTACCGGGGCGCCGAACACCTGGCAGCCACTGGCACGCTGGTCCTGATCAACCCGGACGAAGTTCACAATGGCCACAAAGGCCACGAGGCTGGCTGGCGCTATCGGGCGTTCTACCCGGACAACGCACAAATACACCAGTTGATGGAGGAACTGGAACTGCCTGCCACGCACTTGCCGACGTTCAATGACACGCTTCTGTACGACAGCGACCTGTTCCACGGGTTGTTCCAGTTGCATCAGTTGCTCGAAGGGCCAGTCAGCGCACTGCAACAGCAAACCGCGTGGCGCCAGATGATGCTCGCACTGCTCAATCGCCATGCCCGCCTGCCGATGCCGGCCAAGCCCGGGGTCGAGCATCGCGCCGTGAGTCGGGCCAAAGAACTGCTAAACGCCCGGCTGGCCGAGCCGCCGTCACTTGAAGAGCTGGCAGCGGCAGTCAACCTGTCACCCTTCCATTTTGCCCGGGTATTTCAACGGGCCACTGGCATGCCGCCTCATACCTGGCTGATGCAGCAGCGCATCGCCCATGCCCGAGCCCTGTTACAACAGGGCTGCTTGCCATTGCAGGTGGCGACACAACTGGGGTTTGCCGACCAAAGCCACCTGAGTCGACAATTCAAAAAGGTCTACGGCGTAGGCCCAGGCGCGTATCGTTTAGCCAGTGCGAACTCGGACCGCTGATGATTGCAGCCTGCTCCCACACACTAAACCGCCCTCGGTTGATCAATCGCCAGTAGCAATGCCACGCGCTGGATCGTTGATCCATTCACTCCACGAACCTGCATAGAGCTTGCCCAACGGATAGCCCGCCAACCCCAATGCAAAGAGGTTATGGCACGCCGTCACGCCGGATCCGCAATAGGCCACCAGCTCATCGGGCGAACGATCCCCGAGTTTTTCGGCGAACCGCTGCTTGAGCTGCTCGGCAGGCAAAAAACGCCCCGTGCTATCCAGATTTTCACTGAACGCCGCACATTGCGCGCCTGGAATGTGCCCGGCCACCGGGTCGATGGGTTCGACCTCGCCACGAAAGCGCGGCTGGGCACGGGCGTCGATCAAGGTCATCTGCGGTTTGCCAAGGCGCTTTTGCAATTGCTCAGCACTGAGCAGCATATGGCTGTCAGGTTTACCTTCGAACGTACCGCGCAACGTCGGGGCCGCATCCAGGCTCAGGGGAAATCCCGCTCCATGCCAGGCTTTGAGGCCGCCATCCAGGATAAATACGCCGTCACGCTTGCCCAGCCAGGTCAGCAACCACCATGCCCGAGCAGCAAAGGCACCGGGACCATCGTCATACAGCACCACATCGCTGTCGGCATTTACGCCCCAGACCCGCAGTCGCTCCACCAGGGTGCGCGGGTCGGGCAACGGGTGACGACCTGTCACGCCTTTGATCACCGGACCGCTCAGGTCGCGCTCAAGATCAGCAAATTGTGCGCCGGCTATGTGCCCTTCGGCATAACTGCAACGGCCATAATCCGGGTCTTCCAGGGCAAAGCGACAGTCCAGGATAACCAGACCGGGCTGCGCCTGACGTTCATTCAGGGCGTGAGGGCTGATCAGTTGCGCAACGGGCATAGTGAACTCCTGAGGGGGGTGAAATGCAGTTATTGAGCGTACAGCGCATGTTCCAGGGGAACGTAATATTCCTTGATCAGGTCATCGACTGCTTCACGGGCCTGGTCGGTGACAAACCCCGCCTCCAGCACCAGCAGTTGATACACACCACGCTTGATCGCCTGCTCGCTGAGCTGCTCACTGTTCTCACGGGTGGTGCATAAAAATCCGACCCACGAGGTAAGAATAATCCACGCGTTAAGGCTCAAGGATTCGATTTGCTGGGAGGTCATACGCAAGATTTCGGCCTCGACAAATCCGGCATAGATCGCCTGCGCCTGAGCCAGGCAGTGCTGTGAAAAGCGTCGATAGCGGATGGCCAGTTCCGAATCACTGTGCAGTAAATGCTCAATGTCGCGGTACAAAAAACGATAGCGCCACATGGCATCCAGCAGTTGCTGCAAATAATGGCGCTTGTCGGCAACGGTCGGCAAACGCCCTTCTGGCGGGTGTAGAAAACTCAACACCAACGCTTCGTACTCGCTGAACAAGACCGAGATAATCGCCTGCTTGTTGGGGAAGTGGTAATACAGATTGCCCGGCGAAATTTCCATGTGGGCCGCAATGTGGTTGGTGCTGACACTGCGTTCGCCCAGCTGGTTAAAAAGCTCCAGGCTGCTATTGGCGATGCGCTGGCTGGTTTTTAGTCGTATGGCCATGGGCTTGCGCTTAAATTAAAAACGAAAGGCATCTTACGGCCTAACCTTGAATCGATAAACAACACGGGTGACAGGCCCGGCGATTGACAACTTAGAGCACAAGCTCTAAAAACATCACTGCTCTCCAACGATAAAAACCCATAGAAAAAACGCCTGGAGCAACCATGTCTGTCGACAGTGCCTACGATCACAACGTCTCATCCCTTCAGGATGAGCTCAATTCACTGCTCGACAAACAGCGCCAGGCCTACGCAGCCCATCCGTTTGCACCTCTTGCGCAACGCCAGCAATGGTTAAAAAGTCTGCGCCAACTGCTCAGTGCCGAGCGTGAAGTCTTAATCGACGCCATCAGTCAGGATTTCAGCCACCGCAGTCCGGACGAAACCTTGTTTGCCGAGCTGATGCCTTGCCTTCACAGCATTGATTACACCCTAAAACACCTCAAACGCTGGATGAAACCTTCAGCGCGCAGCGTCGGCATGATGTTTGTACCCGCCAGCGCCAAGGTGGTGTACCAGCCACTGGGCGTGGTCGGAATTATCGTGCCGTGGAACTACCCGCTGTACCTGGCAATTGGCCCTTTGGTCGGGGCATTGGCCGCCGGCAACCGGGTCATGCTCAAGCTCAGCGAGTTCACCCCGGCCACAGGGCGTTTGCTCAAGGATTTGCTGGGGCGCATCTTTCCCGAAGACATGGTGACGGTGGTGCTGGGCGAAGCCGATGTGGCTGTAGCGTTCTCCAGCCTGGGGTTTGATCACTTGCTGTTCACCGGTTCCACCCATGTGGGCAAGCAGGTGATGCGCGCGGCCGCTGAAAACCTGACCCCCATCACCTTGGAGCTGGGCGGCAAATCCCCCGCCATTGTGTCGGCCGATGTACCGCTTAAAGACGCAGCCCAGCGCATCGCCTGGGGCAAGACCCTGAACGCGGGACAAACCTGTATCGCCCCGGATTACGTGCTGGTACCCCAGGATCGGGTCGACGGTTTTGTCGAGGCCTACCGCCAGGCGGTCCACAGTTTTTATCCAACCCTGACCGACAACCCGGACTACACCGCAATCATCAACGAACGCCAGTTGGCACGACTTGAACGGTTGCAGGCCGATGCAACCCTCAAGGGCGCGCGTCTGGTTCCGTTGTATGAACAGGGTCAGGGGCGGCGCATGCCCCACACGTTGGTGCTGCAAGTGAGCGACGACATGCAGATCATGCAGGACGAAATCTTTGGCCCGCTGTTGCCCGTCGTGACCTACACCCATCTGGATCAGGCATTGGCGTACATCAACGCCAGACCCCGCCCCTTGGCGCTTTATTACTTCGGCTACAACAAGGCCGAGCAACAGCGCGTCATCCAGCACACCCACTCGGGCGGTGTCAGCATCAATGAAACACTGCTGCACGTGGCCATCGACGACCTGCCTTTTGGAGGGGTCGGGCACTCGGGCATGGGCCATTACCACGGTCACGAAGGCTTTCTGACCTTTAGCAAAGCCAAAGGGGTATTGGTCAAACAGCGCTGGAACAGCTCGCTGATGATCTATCCGCCTTACGGCAGGCAATTGGTGCGTCTGATCCAAAAACTGTTCATCCGCTAGCGGAGCCTTGGCCATGCCTGTACTCAGTGTCGAGAACGCCCTGCTTTCACGCCGCGGGGTCTTGAAAGTAGGCGCGTGTGCCAGTGCATTTCTGGCGACTGCGGGGCTTAGCGCCAGCCTCAGTGGCTGCTCGGCCAGCAGCAGTGCCAGCGGCTTTGCGGTGTTGCGCAGCAGTGACCTGGCTTTTTTACGCGCACTGATCCCGGTCATGCTCGCTGGCAGCGTGCCTGCATCCTCAATGCCCGACGCTGCGAAGGCCACGCTGAACACTCTGGACGACAACCTCAACCACTTGTCTCCCGCACTGCTCAGCCTCACCCAACAACTGCTCGACGTACTGGCCATGCCCGTAACACGCGGCCCGTTGACCGGGGTTTGGGGCCGCTGGGAAAACGCCAGCCCCGAGCAGATCCGGCACTTTCTCCAGCGCTGGCAAAACAGCAGCCTGGGCTTGCTGAAAATGGGTCATGGCTCGCTGGTGCAGTTGGTCATGATGAGTTGGTACGAGTGCCCGCAATCATGGGCCGCCTGCGGCTATCCGGGCCCGCCAAAAATATAAAAAACACTCAAGATCCCGCACTCATGTCGAGTAATCCCTGATGCCCGTAACCGATCCGTTCCGCGAAGGCCTGGCCCGAGGCTGGAAAACCCATGATGGCTCGCAACTGGAAGGCGACCTGACACTGGAGGCAGACGTCGCCATCGTCGGCAGTGGCGCAGGCGGCGGCACCACGGCTGAAATCCTCAGCGCAGCGGGTTACAAGGTTTTACTGATCGAAGAAGGACCGCTCAAGACCAGCAGCGATTTCAAATTGCTCGAGAACGAGGCCTACGCCAGCCTGTATCAAGAAGGTGTAGGACGCATGAGTAAGGACGGCGCCATCAGCATTCTGCAAGGCCGGGCCGTGGGCGGCACCACGCTGGTCAACTGGACCTCAAGCTTTCGCACCCCGGCGCCCACCCTGGAACACTGGGCCCGCGAGCACGCAGTCGCAGGCCACAGCGAAGAGCAGATGGCTCCCTGGTTCGAACACATGGAGCAGCGCCTGGGTGTTGCGCCCTGGCAAGTCCCGCCCAACGCCAACAACGAAGTGATCCGCAACGGCTGCGAAAAGCTCGGCTACAGCTGGCATGTGATCCCCCGCAACGTGCGGGGCTGCTGGAACCTGGGCTATTGCGGCATGGGCTGCCCGACCAACGCCAAACAATCGATGCTCGTCACCACCATTCCCGCAACCCTGGAAAACGGCGGCGAACTGCTGTACCTGGCCCGTGCTCAGCGCCTGTTGATCAGTGGCGACCAGGTCACCGGCCTGGAGTGCCAGGCCATGGACAGCCGATGCGTGGCCCCCAATGGTCACAAAATAACGATCAAGGCGCGGCATTACGTGCTGGCAGGCGGTGGCATCAATACGCCCGGCCTGCTGATGCGCTCCAATGCACCCGACCCGCACAAACGTCTGGGCAAGCGGACGTTTCTGCATCTGGTCAACTTCTCCGCGGCGCAATTTCCTACTGCAATCAATCCTTTCTACGGTGCGCCGCAGTCAATTTACTCGGATCACTTTCAATGGAAAGACGGCCCCAAAGGCCCTATGGGCTACAAACTGGAAGTACCGCCGCTGCACCCGGCACTGGCCTCCACCTTGTTTGCAGGTTTTGATCAGAGCAGCGCTGAACAAATGGCCAAACTACCCAATACCCACATGATGCTGGCACTGATGCGCGACGGTTTTCATCCCGACAGCCCCGGGGGCAGTGTCGAGTTGCGCAGCGATGACAGCCCGGTACTCGATTACACCCTCACGCCTTACGGCTGGGAGGGGCTCAAGCGCGCCTTTCACAGCATGGCCGAAATCCAGTTTGCGGCGGGCGCCAGCGCAGTTATGCCATTGCACAGCGATGCGCGCTACATGACCAGCCTTCGCGAAACACGTGACCAGATCGACAGTTTGAGCCTTGAGTTGTATCGAACTCGCCTGGCCAGTGCCCATGTGATGGGCGGATGTTCGATGGGGGAGAATTCGCAAATGGCCGTCACCGACAGCCTCGGCCGCCATCATCAATTGCGCAATGTATCGGTCCACGACGGCTCTTTATTCCCCACCAGCATTGGCGCCAACCCACAATTATCGGTGTACGGACTGACGGCAAAACTCGCGACCCAATTGGCCGAACGCCTCAAAAGTTCATGAAAAAGCAGTTAATTCGTCGCGTCTATAGTGCTTTCTTCTTCGAATGGCGACTTGGCCGACCGGTAATGCTGCGATACCATCCGACTCCCCAACGGATTCCCGCCAGGACGACGCGATGAACCGAGTGTTGTACCCAGGTACATTCGACCCTATTACCAAGGGCCATGGCGATCTGGTCGAACGCGCTTCGCGCCTGTTCGATCACGTGATTATTGCTGTCGCTGCCAGCACCAAGAAAAACCCGCTATTCCCTCTGGAACAGCGTGTGGAGCTGGCTCGTGAAGTCACCAAACACCTGCCCAATGTAGAGGTGGTCGGTTTCTCGACGCTGCTCGCGCATTTCGCCAAAGAACAGAATGCCAATGTCTTTCTGCGTGGCCTGCGTGCCGTGTCGGACTTCGAATATGAGTTTCAGCTGGCGAACATGAATCGCCAACTGGCCCCCGATGTCGAAAGTCTGTTCCTCACGCCGTCAGAGCGTTATTCGTTCATATCGTCGACATTGGTGCGCGAAATCGCGGCATTGGGCGGTGATATAAACAAATTTGTGCACCCGGCGGTAGCTGATGCCCTGACCGAGCGTTTTCGCAAGAAATAACCACTGAAGCGGCGCCCGCGTGCACTGCGGGCGCCAATGCGGCACAATTGCCGCATTCGATTTCAGTTGCCCGGGCCAACCGCCCCGGCCGGAGTACCCATGTCCCTGATCATCACCGACGATTGCATTAACTGCGACGTCTGCGAACCCGAGTGTCCGAACGCTGCCATTTCCCAGGGCGAAGAGATCTATGTGATCGACCCCAACCTGTGTACCCAGTGCGTTGGTCACTACGATGAACCGCAATGCCAACAAGTCTGCCCGGTTGACTGCATCCCGCTGGATGAAGCCCACCCGGAAACCGAAGAACAGCTGATGGAAAAGTACCGGGCAATTACCGGGAAGGCCTGATTCATCGTCTATGCGATTTGTGTGGGAGCGGGCTTGCTCGCGATAGATTCACTGCGGTCGACCCGTTCGACCGAGGTGGTTGCATCGCGAGCAAGCCCGCTCCCACAAGCGTTCAGCGCACGACTGGCGGCTACGTCTGGCAACGCGGGCAAAACACGCTGGCACGCTGACCCAACTTGACGTCACGCAGCTCAGTGCCGCAAATCTTGCACGGTTCATACCCACGCCCGTATACAAATAGCTCCTGCTGAAAGTAACCGGGCTGGCCATCACCGCCGATAAAGTCACGCAAGGTAGTGCCTCCGCGCTCGATGGCGGCGGCCAAAATCCGTTTGATCTCAATCGCCAGTTTCAAATACCGCGCCCGGGAAATACTCTTGGCCTCGCGGCGCGGATCGATCCCTGCAGCAAACAAGGCTTCGGTCGCGTAAATATTGCCCACGCCCACCACCACCGCGTTATCCATAATGAACGGCTTGACCGCCATCGAACGCTTGCGCGACAGCTGAAACAGTCGGTCGCCATCAAACAGGTCCGTCAGCGGCTCCGGCCCCAGGCGCACCAGCAGTTCATGGTTCAGCGGGTCCAGGCTCCAGAGCATTGCCCCAAACCGGCGCGGGTCGGTGTAGCGCAAGGCCAGACCGGACTCCAGCTCAATGTCCACATGCTCATGCTTGGCGGCGGGCAGGCCCGCTTCCACCAGTCGCAAGTTGCCGGACATGCCCAAATGGCTGATCAGCGTCCCCACCTCAGCGTTAATCAGCAGGTACTTGGCCCGGCGCTCGACCAATACAATACGCTGCCCGGACAGGCGCACATCAAGGTCTTCGGGGATCGGCCAGCGCAGACGGCGCTCGCGCACAATCACCCGGCTGACCCGCTGCCCTTCAAGATGCGGGGCGATGCCACGTCGGGTGGTTTCGACTTCAGGTAATTCAGGCATGGGGGCTCCGTACTCTGGAAGAGCTGGCGATTCTAACGGAAATTTCTGCGTTACCAGCTCCGCGATCCGACGCAATGCGGTGAATCAGCCAAGCCCCAAGGTTACGTCTAAGGCTATAATCGCGCCCTTTTCAATACCCGGAGCGACGTCATGTCCCTGCCAAGCCTGCGCCTTAAAGCCAATGCCGATCGACGCCTGCGCGCCGGCCACTTGTGGGTCTACAGCAACGAAATCGATGTAGCCGCCACACCGCTGAACGGTTTTAAGGCCGGCGACCAAGCGGTACTCGAAACCGCCGGCGGCAAGCCGCTGGGCATCGTTGCCATGAGCCCCAACAACCTGATCTGTGCACGCCTGCTGTCGCGCGACATCAAGCTGCCATTGGACAAATCGTTGCTGGTTCACCGCCTGAACATGGCCCTGTCCCTGCGCGACCGCCTGTTCGACAAGCCTTACTACCGCCTGGTTTACGGCGATTCAGACCTGCTGCCGGGCCTGGTAGTCGATCGTTTCGGCGACATCCTGGTGGTCCAGTTGGCCTCGGCCACGATGGAACAGCACAAAGACGACGTGATCGCAGCACTGGTGCAAGTCCTCAAGCCAAGCGGCATCCTGTTCAAGAACGACTCGGCTGCCCGCGATGCCGAAGGCCTTGAGCGTTACGTCGAAACCGTGTTCGGCCTGGTGCCGGAGTGGGTTGCCCTGGAAGAGAACGGCGTCAAGTTCGAAGCCCCGGTCATGACCGGTCAGAAAACCGGCTGGTTCTACGATCACCGCATGAATCGTGCCCGCCTGGCGCCTTACGTCAAAGGCAAAAAGGTCCTGGACCTGTTCAGCTACATCGGTGGCTGGGGTATTCAGGCCGCTGCTTTCGGCGCCAGCGAAGTCACGTGTGTCGACGCTTCGTCGTTCGCCCTGGACGGTGTTGAGCGCAACGCTGCCCTGAACGGTTTTGCCGAACGCGTTACCTGCATGGAAGGCGACGTGTTTGAAGCCCTCAAGGAACTCAAGGCCAACGAAGAGCGTTTCGACGTGATCGTTGCTGATCCACCGGCCTTCATCAAACGCAAAAAAGACCTGAAGAACGGCGAAGGTGCCTACCGTCGCCTGAATGAACAAGCCATGCGCCTGCTCACCAAGGACGGGATTCTGGTCAGCGCATCGTGCTCAATGCACCTGCCGGAAGACGACCTGCAAAACATTCTGCTGACCAGCGCCCGCCATCTGGACCGCAACATCCAGCTGCTGGAACGCGGCGGCCAGGGCCCGGATCACCCGGTACATCCAGCCATCAACGAAACGCGCTACATCAAGAGCATCACCTGCCGTTTGCTGCCTAACAGCTGATTTGGCGCATTAGCCCCGGTGGGAGCGAGCAGGCTCGCTCCCACCGTTATGGTCACACGAGTCCGGTGTTCACTTTTTGTCCAGCGTCGGGCTCAGCTCCACCCCGTCAATCTGCAACGATTGATAGCGCGGCGTCACCACCTTCACCTTGCCCTGACGGATCTTCTCGATCAGCTCCAGCGAGCTTTCCCCGCCGCCAGCATAAGTACCGACGCGCTGCCAGTTGCCCTGGGCGTCACGCTTAAAGAAGTACAGGGGCTCTGACCACTTGTTCTTGGGTAATTGCAGCACCTCCGGCTGCCCGTCCTGATCCAGGTCCACTGCCCATAACGCGCAACCTGGTGCCAGGCATAACTGCCCGTTGAATCGCTTGTCGTAGAACTGCTCGCTGCCCTCGACCTTGGGCCCAATCCACTCCAGTAGTCGCTCCGACCCTGTTGGACCATTGCCCGCGCTCACCTCCTTGAGACGTTTCAACAAGACTTGGCGACCAGGCTCGGCCAACACCAACCCCTGCTCGACTTGCTCCAGCAACGCGTCATACGCCTGTTTGCCCTCTGATCCCAGTCGATTGCGCAGCGTGTCTGCATCAAAGTTATCCACCGCCGTCCGGCCACTGAGCAAGCGCTGCACCTGATTGTTCGCGCTCATCTTCAGTGGGCTGAACCACGGCGTGTGCATCGCCAGCAACAGCACCACGCAGAGCAGCGCAATCACCGGATTGCTGACGCGCAGACTGCCCAGCCAGATTGATCGAGAGACAAACACGGCCAAAAGCGCCGCCACGCTGTGAATAAAAATCACCAGCACCAACACCATTGCCAGAATCCGCGACGGCGTCAGGCCGTATTGCTCGATGCGCAGCCATGTCGAATACCCCGCCAACACCACCAGCACCGGCAAGCACAACAGGCACAGGTCTACCACTCGCACCAGCCACGTCGGGTAACCACTGCCTTGGGTTCCATCCTGAAACACGCCATTAAGCAAAAATAGATTGACCGCCACCAGCCACAACATGATCGGCGTCGAATAGCCCGTATCCCAGATCGGCTCGAGCCCGGTAAAGGGCAACGCGAAGGTGAACACAATCACAATCAGTGCACTCAATGGCAGCAGAAAGCGGCACAGAGTCAGCACAATTCCCCGTAGCAGGCCAATGACCCGTTCTTTTTCGCGGCCCATATGCACACCCAGGGCAAATACCATCGCCGAGCTGATGCATATAAAACCCTCGGTGGAGAACAATTTATTGAGGGCCACAATCCCGAGCATTTTGAACAAGCCGCCCCACAACCACAGCAATGCCCAGAACACCGCATTCAACAGCAGCCCCAGCAAGACGATAAACACCGTGCCCCAGGCATGGCGAAACAGGTCTTCGTAGCGAGGGTAACGCCCTTCGCGGGTTGGCCAGCTCAGAATGAAAACCGTGCAGATATAAGTAATCACTACGGCAAAAAAGCTCCAGCTGCCGGCCAGCCAGCTGCCCGGGCGCCAATACTCATCACCATCCCAAAAAACCCAGGCACTGATCGCAGTCATGACGACCGTCAGCCCCACCACTAGCCATGCCGTGCCACGATGGCGAATGTTCTCGCCCAGCAGCAACAGGTTGACGCCGCCCACCAGCACCGCCGTTATCAGCCCATACCACGCACCGGGATCACCCATGGAAGTGGCCAGCCACAGCAACAGCCCTTGCACCAGACCGATGGCCAGATACGTCATGACGGAGCGTTCGAGCGTCAGCATTTAGAGTCCTCACTGAAAAACCAATCACACACTATTACTTGAATCCCATGAAACGGTCCTGCCACCCTTTAAAATAGTCTTTTCCTGCATAAAGACAGTCTTGGTCTTACTCGATGCTTGGTAATTGCTCACTGCACCTAATCCTCAGTCTTCCTGCTGCATGACTCGACACCTACATACCAAGGCTGATTACCCGCGTACGGCTGCCAGTTGCCTGTTTGTACTCTGGAGCAACCGTCTGGCCCATTCCCTCCGGCCGCCAGCCGTGTAGAATCGACGGATTCATCGCCAATCATCCCCGGCGGGTTTATGAGCTCAGGCCCAGGCGCGCGGCGATCCCGCAGCGTTTACGGCAGCTTGCGGATACGTAGTCATTTTCTGTGTGACCCGCAACCATTAGAAGCTCACTTCCCTGTTTGTTACCTGATTAGCCGCCCGGAGTTGTTCCATGCCTGACTATCGTTCGAAAACCTCCACCCACGGCCGCAACATGGCCGGTGCCCGCGCTTTGTGGCGCGCCACGGGGATGAAAGATGCCGACTTCAAGAAGCCGATCATCGCCATTGCCAACTCCTTTACCCAGTTCGTACCCGGCCACGTCCACCTAAAGGACATGGGCCAACTGGTTGCCCGCGAGATCGAACGCGCTGGCGGCGTTGCCAAAGAATTCAACACCATTGCCGTAGACGACGGCATCGCCATGGGCCATGACGGCATGCTGTATTCGCTGCCGAGCCGCGAGATCATCGCCGACTCCGTCGAGTACATGGTCAACGCCCACTGCGCCGACGCCATCGTGTGCATTTCCAACTGCGACAAAATCACCCCTGGCATGCTGATGGCCTCGCTGCGCCTCAACATCCCGGTGATTTTCGTTTCCGGCGGCCCGATGGAAGCAGGCAAAACCAAGCTCGCCAGCCACGGTCTGGACCTGGTAGACGCCATGGTCATCGCCGCCGACTCCAGCGCTTCTGACGAGAAGGTTGCCGAGTACGAGCGCAGCGCTTGCCCGACATGCGGTTCGTGCTCCGGCATGTTCACCGCCAACTCGATGAACTGCCTGACCGAGGCCCTGGGCCTGGCCCTGCCGGGTAACGGCACAGCACTGGCGACCCACAGCGACCGCGAGCAACTGTTCCTGCAGGCTGGCCGCACCATCGTCGACCTGTGCCGCCAGTACTACGTCGAGAACGACGAATCGGTACTGCCGCGCAACATCGCCAACTTCAAGGCATTTGAAAACGCCATGACGCTGGACATCGCCATGGGCGGATCGACCAACACCATCCTGCACTTGCTGGCCGCAGCCCAGGAAGCCGAGATCGATTTCGACCTTAAAGACATCGACCGCCTCTCGCGCCACGTGCCGCAGCTGTGCAAAGTGGCGCCGAATATCCAGAAGTACCACATGGAAGACGTGCACCGCGCTGGCGGCATTTTCTCCATCCTCGGCTCGCTGGCCCGTGGCGGCCTGCTGCACACCGACCTGCCGACCGTACACAGCAAGACCCTGGCTGAAGGCATCGCCAAATGGGACATCACCCAGACTGACGACGAAGCCGTACACACATTCTTCAAGGCAGGCCCGGCCGGCATCCCGACGCAAACTGCGTTCAGCCAGTCCACACGCTGGGAAACCCTGGACGACGACCGCGAAAACGGCTGCATCCGAAGCGTCGAGCATGCTTACTCGCAAGAGGGCGGCCTGGCCGTGCTGTACGGCAACATCGCGCTGGATGGCTGCGTGGTCAAAACCGCGGGTGTCGACGAGTCGATCCACGTGTTCGAAGGCAACGCCAAGATCTTCGAAAGCCAGGACAGTGCCGTGCGCGGCATTCTGGCTGACGAAGTGCAGTCCGGTGACATCGTGATCATCCGTTACGAGGGTCCAAAGGGCGGCCCGGGTATGCAAGAGATGCTCTACCCGACCTCCTACCTGAAATCCAAAGGCCTGGGCAAAGCGTGTGCCTTGCTCACCGATGGCCGCTTCTCGGGCGGCACTTCGGGTCTGTCCATCGGCCATGCCTCACCGGAAGCGGCTGCTGGCGGCGCGATTGGTCTGGTGCAGGACGGCGACAAAGTGCTGATCGACATTCCAAACCGCTCGATCAACCTGATGATCAGCGACGAAGAAATGGCGGCACGCCGTGCAGAGCAAGACAAGAAAGGCTGGAAGCCGGTAGAAATCCGCCCACGCAAAGTCACCACCGCCCTCAAGGCCTATGCCTTGCTGGCTACCAGCGCCGACAAGGGCGCGGTGCGTGATAAAGCGTTGCTGGACAAGCTGGTGCCGTAAGCCACCGCGCAACAGTAAAAATCCCGGCCAGGTGCCGGGATTTTTTATGCCCAACCCCACTATGTGGGAGCGAGCCTGCTCGCGAAGGTCGTTAGCAATATCGCGGGTTTAGTGGGCAATCGCGAGCAGGCTCGCTCCCACAATGAACATTTGTGCAAACTCGGTTACTGGATCTGATCAGGCTTGACGATCACCCAGTTCTTGTCCGCCGTGACCGGCAAACCTTCCTTGGCCTGGGCCGCTGCGTTCTTGGCCATCATGCCTTCCAGCTGCGCCATGTATTTGTCCTTGCGGTTGACCCACAGGTGAATCCCGCCTTTGGCCACGTCCACACCGTGGAACAGCATGTAACCATCACTGGATGGCGTATCACCGCCCACCAGCACCGGTTTTTTCCATTGATCGATATAGGTCAGGATCGCCGCTTGCTTGCCAGCCATCCACGTCGCCGGCGTCCACAGGTAAGGCGTCAGCTCCAGCCCAAGGTTGGCTTTTTCGTTATAGGTCCCCGCACTGATCTGCTTGCGTGCCGTGGTCAGCTCTCCGGTTTTGCGATCCTTGAGCAAGGTGGTCACGCCAATCACATTCTGCGGTTTGACGTTGTAACCGTACTTGGGGTCCGCCGCGACCATACGCACCAGCTCTTCCGAGGCGGCGGTCATCACGTAGACCTCGATGCCGTTCTCCATCAGCTTGTTGAACAGCTCAACCTGACCGGTAAACACCTTGGGCGGTTGAACCTGGGAGCTCTTGACCACATCGCCTTCAAAGTAAGTCACCGGCACCGGCTTGCCCGACGCCATCAACTCGTCCACATAGCCCTTGAGCTGTTGCAGGGTGAAGCCGGAAAACACCTGGGCCACCCACGGATAGCAGACCATGTCGTCGATTTCACACAGGCGATAGTAGTAACTGAACAGGCTTTCTTTATGGTCAGCGGTATCTTTGAACGGGATCAGCTTGAGTGACGGGTCGAGGCTCTCGCGGGTGATCAGGCCCTTGTTTTCCATGTACGGCAGCAGGGCCTCTTCCAGATCGTTGCGATAACTGGTGTTGTCCATGTCAAAGACCGCGAAGTTACCCTTGTTCGCGTTGGCGGCGATCATGGCCTCCAGTTGCTTGGCCTGGTCAGCGGGCCAGTGTTTCAATTCTGTGGCCAGCACCTGGCCTGTCAGGCCCAGACACAGGGTTGCAGCGATCAACTTGGCGGTCAGTTTCATCAGCTATGCTCCACGTCAAAGGCATCGAAGCTAACAAACCTGTATGACAGTTTTTGACTTGGACACGACTGTCAGCGTCTTGAATGCGCCACGCGGCTTATTCCAAAAACCTAGGTATCCATTCCACAACGGTATATTTGTAGATATATCAACCTGTTACGATTTCCGGTTCGAAATAGCTGCACACAAATACTGGTACAAGTCGTCCCCTCGGAGCTTTCATGAATTTCCCGCTGATCCTCAATCTGCTGGTGTTCCTCGCGTTGCTGTTCGGCCTGTCGCTGACCCGCCACACCGCGTGGAGCCTTGCGAAAAAAGTCTTGCTGGCGCTGGTTCTCGGCGTGGTCTTCGGGCTGTGCCTGCACATGACCTACGGCTCCGATAGCCCTACCCTGAAAACCTCCATCGGCTGGTTCGACCTGGTTGGCAGCGGCTACGTGCAGTTGCTGCAAATGATCGTGATCCCGCTGGTATTCGCATCGATCCTCAGCGCTGTGGCCCGCCTGCATAACGCCTCATCTCTGGGCAAAATCAGCTTCCTGACCATCGGCACGCTGCTGTTCACCACCATGATCGCAGCGCTGGTGGGCATCGGCCTGACCAACCTGTTCGGCCTGACCGCCGATGGCCTGGTAGCGGGCGCAGCTGAAATGAGCCGTCTGCAAGTGATCCAGAGCGACTACGCGGGCAAGGTCTCAGACTTGAATGTGCCGCAGTTGCTGCTGTCGTTTATCCCGCAAAACCCGTTTGCCGACCTGGCCCGAGCCAAGCCGACATCGATCATCAGCGTGGTGATTTTCGCGGCCTTCCTGGGCATTGCTGCACTGCAACTGTTCAAGGACGAGCCGGAAAAAGGCGGCAAGATCATCAGCGCCATCGACACCCTGCAAGCCTGGGTGATGCGTCTGGTACGCCTGGTCATGAAACTGACCCCGTACGGCGTGCTGGCCCTGATGACCAAAGTGGTCGCCATGTCCAATGTGCAAGACATCATCAAACTGGGCAGCTTTGTGGTGGTGTCCTACATCGCCCTGGCACTGATGTTCGTGATTCACGGCGTGATCCTGTCGGTATCCGGCGTTAACCCACTGCGCTTTTTCCGCAAGGTATGGCCAGTACTGACGTTTGCCTTCACCAGCCGTTCGAGCGCGGCCAGCATTCCGCTGAGCATCGAAGCGCAAACCCGTCGCCTGGGGATTCCGTCTTCCATCGCCAGCTTTGCCGCCTCGTTTGGCGCGACCATTGGCCAGAACGGCTGTGCCGGTCTGTACCCGGCCATGTTGGCGGTAATGGTTGCCCCGACCGTGGGCATTAACCCGCTGGACCCGATGTGGATAGCTTCGCTGGTCGCGATCGTGACCTTGAGTTCAGTAGGGGTGGCCGGTGTGGGCGGTGGTGCGACCTTCGCGGCACTGATCGTATTGCCCGCGATGGGCCTGCCGGTGTCATTGGTGGCGTTGCTGATTTCAGTTGAGCCGTTGATCGACATGGGTCGCACGGCGCTGAACGTCAGCGGTTCTATGGTTGCCGGTACGGTGACCAGCCAGATTCTGCACCAGACCGACAAGGCCATTCTGGCTGAAGACGATCACGGTGATCTGGCGCACGCGTAACACTTGACTGACCCCGCGCCCACTCTTGTGGGAGCGGGCTTGCTCGCGATTCAGGCAACGCGATTTGTCTTTACCAACGCGGTGATGCAATCGCGAGCAAGCCCGTTCCCACAGGGTAAGGGGTTGCCTTAAATTCTTTCCCACACCTCAAAGCTGAACGCCGGTTTGTCATCTGCCGCCTCGTGCAGCTCTTCTGACACCCGCTTCCACTGCGCCTGATCAAACTCAGGGAACCACGCATCGCCTTCCGGGCTCATCCCCACCCGCGTCAGGTACAACCGGTCGGCATCCGCCAGACCCTGGGCATACAACTGCGCACCGCCAATCAACATCACTTCGCTGACACCCTGCTCGGTTGCCCATTGCTCCGCGCGCTCAACAGCGGCCTCAAGGGAGGCAAATACCTCGGCACCTTCAAGCTGCAGATCGGTCTGACGACTGACCACCAGGTTCAAGCGACCCGGCAACGGGCGTCCCAGCGAATCCCAGGTTTTGCGACCCATGATGATCGGCTTGCCCAGGGTGGTGGCCTTGAAGTATTTGAAATCCGCAGGCAAATGCCACGGCATGCTGTTGTCGACGCCGATCACGCGGTTTTCAGCGAGTGCCGCGATCAGGCTAAGGGGGAGTGATTTTTTCATGGCGCCGAGGATACCAGAGCGGCCCGCGCCGACAGTACCCCGCCTGACTAACAGCGGTTATGCTCTTTGTTCACTTGAATGGAATGTCGCGTGACTCAACTTTCCCCCTTACAACGCCTCTGGCTGACCGAAACCGTGCGCCTGCGCGAAGAACACGCAGGCCCGCTGGACGACCTTGAAGCCAATCGCCGTGCCCGAACCTCGGCGGGCGACTTATCCACACGCCTGCAAAACCGCGCCCTGTGGCTGGCCGAACGGGATGGTTTGCTCAGTGCCATGCAGCACTGGTTGCAAGGTGCAAGGCTGGCGCTGTTGGTGCTGGCGGTACTCGCCGTACTCAGTGGCGCCGGTCTTGCATTCGCGGCCCTGGGCGACGGGCAAACCCCGGTCAATGTGTTCTGGGCACTGGGCAGTCTGCTGGGGCTCAACCTGATCCTGCTATTGAGCTGGGTGATGGGTCTGCTGTTTGCCGGTAACCACGGCGCGAGCCTGGGCCGCCTGTGGTTGTGGCTCAGTGAAAAGCTCGCCCGTGACGCCAAGGCCGCACAACTGGCCCCCGCATTATTGTTGTTGTTGCAACGACGCAAACTCAATCGATGGGCGCTCGGCACACTGGTCAATGGCCTGTGGCTGCTGGCGATGCTCAGCGCGCTGGTGATGATGCTGTTGCTTATGGCTACTCGCCGCTACGGATTCATCTGGGAAACCACGATCCTCGGTGCCGACGTATTTGTCGCCGCCACCCGCGCCCTTGGCGCACTGCCCCACTGGCTGGGGTTTGGCGTACCGACCGTGGAAATGATCCGCATCAGCAACGACACCAGCCTCTACAACAACGAACTGGTGCGCCAGGCATGGGCGGTCTGGCTGGTCGGCGTGGTGCTGATCTACGGCGTGATTCCACGCCTGCTCCTGGCAGCCTTGTGCCTGTGGCGCTGGAAAAGCGGACGCAACGCATTGCAGCTCGATCTCAACTTGCCCGGTTACAGCCAGTTGCGCGAACGCCTGATGCCCAGCAGTGAGCGTCTGGGCGTCAACGACATTGCACCTGAGCAATTGCACAACGTGCAGGCCGGGCACAGCGACCTGCAAACCGATGGCGCATTGATCGTGGCCATTGAGCTGGACGACCAGCACCCGTGGCCACCCAAATTGCCTGCCACGGTCAAGGACGCGGGCATTCTCGACAGTCGCGAGTCCCGGCAAAAACTGCTCGAACAAATGACCCGCTTTCCCCCGGCCCGCCTGGCCATTGCCTGCGACCCGCGACGCTCGCCGGATCGCGGCAGCCTGGCGCTGATCGGCGAGTTGGCGCGCAGTGCCAGCGAAACCCGTGTGTGGCTGCTGCAAGCCCCGCCCGGTCAGGCGCTGGACGCCGACCGCCTGGGCGACTGGCACACCGCGCTGCAACAACTGGGGCTGCCTTTCGCCGCCAGCGCGCCCTTGAACTGGCTGGAGACAGGCCATGACTAAGCCACTCACGCTGGCCGTAGTCGGCCACACCAACGTCGGCAAAACCTCATTGCTGCGCACCCTGACCCGGGATGTCGGCTTTGGCGAAGTGTCCCATCGCCCCAGCACCACGCGCCATGTCGAAGGTGCGCGATTATCGGTAGACGGCGAGCCCCTGCTGGAGCTCTACGACACGCCGGGGCTTGAAGATGCCATCGCCCTGCTCGACTACCTGGAACGCCTCGACCACCCCGGCGAACGCCTGGATGGCCCCGCGCGGGTGGCGCGGTTTCTCGAAGGCAGTGAGGCGCGCCAGCGTTTCGAGCAGGAGGCCAAGGTACTGCGCCAACTGCTGGCATCGGACGCGGGGCTGTATGTGATCGACGCCCGCGAGCCGGTACTGGCCAAGTACCGCGACGAACTCAGTGTGCTGGCCAGTTGCGGCAGGCCGCTGCTGCCGGTACTCAATTTTGTCAGCAGCCCGCAGCATCGCGAACCGGAGTGGCGCGAAGCCCTGGCACGCCTCGGTTTGCATGCACTGGTGCGGTTTGACAGCGTGGCCCCGCCCGAAGATGGCGAGCGCCGCTTGTATGAAAGCCTGGCCCTGCTGCTGGAGCATTCACGGGAGGCGTTGCAGCGACTGATTACAGACCATGAGGCTCAACGTGAAGCCCGCAAGCACAGTGCGCTGCGCTTGATCGCCGAATTATTGATCGACTGCGCCGCGTGCCGTCGCAGCGTAGTCAGCGAAAAAGCCGCCGAACAACAGGCCATCCAGCAACTGCGTGAAGCGATCCGCCAGCGTGAGCAGCGCTGCGTTGAAGCCATGCTCAAACTGTATGGCTTTCGTACCAGCGATGCGGCGGCCAGTGATTTGCCGTTGCTCGACGGACGTTGGGGCGATGACTTGTTCAACCCTGAGACCCTCAAGCAACTGGGTGTGCGGGTTGGTAGCGGGATTGCTGCAGGCGCGGCGGCCGGGGCCGGTGTGGACCTGATGGTCGGTGGCCTGACCCTGGGTGCGGCCGCACTGGCCGGCGCCATTGCCGGCGGTGCGCTGCAGACCGCACGCAGCTATGGCAGCCGCTTGCTGGGCAAACTCAAGGGCCAGCGTGAATTGACCGTGGACGACAGCGTGCTGCGCCTGCTGGCCTTGCGCCAACGGCAATTGCTGCACGCCCTCAATGCCCGCGGGCATGCCGCTGTCGACAGCATCAAGGTCGCCACCCCACAGGACAAAACCTGGCGCGAGGGCAAATTGCCCGAAGCCCTGAACAAAGCCCGTGCGCACCCGCAATGGTCGTCTCTGAACCCGCATCCGAAGCTGAACCAGGCTGAGCGCCAGGAGCAGATCGAGGCGTTGGCCGGGCAGATCTAAGTACCGACTCAACCCCCCCGTGGGAGCTTAAGCCTCTAACAGGCGGACGGCCTTGTTCTTGAGGAGTTGCAGGTCGATCAGTGGCACGTGCATTTCCTTGGCCTGCTCATCCCAGACCCGCATGCGCAGGCTCAACGCACACAGCGGATCTTGCTCGAATGCATCCGCCTCGGCCTCGCTCATCACTCCGCCCTGATACCCCAGCGTGCGGATACTGGCTTCACTCAGCAGGTCGTAATAGCCTGGTTGCCGCAAAGTCAGGTAGCGCTTGGCCTGCACGTGATACTCCACCAGCTTGGCCAGTCGTTCACTGAAGCCTGCACGGCGCAAATAGCGGGCGCCCACCAACTCATGGCTGACCACACCATATCCGCCCATGTTCTTTGCATCATTGACACAGAAGTGCCCAATATCGTGAAAGAACGCCGCCAGGATCACTTCATCATCACAGCCCTCATCCAACGCAAGCTGCGCGGCCTGGGACATATGCTCGATTTGCGACACCGGCTCGCCGATGTAATCGTCAGTGCCGTATTGCTGATACAAACCAAAAATGTCTTCAACCACTTGCTGTGCGTGTGTCATCACCTCTCCTCCAGCATCCGGGCGATATTGCCCTCGGCCATTGCCGGGCCCACGCTCATGCCCACACCGGTGTGCATCAGCGCCGCATTCAAACCCGGCGCCACCTCCAACCAGGAGAACGGCTTGGCTCCTTTCGCACCATAGACGCCCTGCCAGCGCTCGACCACCCTGACTTCACAGCCCAGGGTTTCTTCGCAGAGTTGCAGCATCCAGTTATCCACCTGTTCACCGTTAAAGGGCGATGGATCCCGGCCGTAATCGTGAGAATCACCGACAATCAGGTCACCGTAAGGGGTTGGGCTGATCAGTAGATGAATGCCGTGCTGATCCAGATGCGGGCTGTCGCGCAGAATTTCGTTCTGCACCGCCGCAGCTTGCGGCAGGTCGGCAAAGGCACCGTAATGGACACAGCTCAGCCCGGTCAGCAGGGCGTGTTGCAGCTTCAAATCGACCTTGGGTCGCACGCGCAGCATTTGCAGGCGGCAAATCTGTGGACTGAGTTTGGCCAGCGGCTCAGCCAGCAACGTCAGGTAATCGTGACCCGAGCACACAATCACGTGCGAGCCCTTGAAGCTCCCCGCCGTGGTGTGGACCTGACCGGGCTCGACATCGCGCACCAGGGTCGAAAAATGAAACTCGACACCCAGGTCACGCTGCAAATACGCAATCAATGCCGCAATGGCTTCCCGTGAATAGACCTGCTGGTCGTCAAGCCCATGCAGTGCGGCACGGTGATGGCTGAATTGACCGCCGTACAGCGCGTCCATTTCTGCACCGCGCAAGAGTTCGACGCGATAGCCAAATTCACGGGCGCGGCCTTGGCAGAAGGCATCCAGCAACTGTTCTTCGGCTTCGGTTCGAGCGAACAGGTATGAGCCATTACGCTTGAGGTCAAAACCCGCGCGCTGCGCCCAATCGGCCCAAATAGGGCGGCTGGCCCGGGCCAGGTCGAGCATCACGCCGGGTGGCTGGCCGGTGACCAGCGCCTGGCCAAAGTTGCGCACCGACGCACCCAAGGGCGTAGCGGTGCGTTCGAATACGCGCACCCTGAGCCCGCGTCTTGCAGCGGCGTAGGCATGGGACAAGCCCAGAATGCCAGCGCCGACGATAAGGATTGGTTGAGTCATCACGATGTCCTGAAGGGCAACTTCACTTCCCTTGTGGGAGCGGGCTTGCTCGCGATACAAACGCCGCGGTGCGGCTGTCCAACCGCAGCGATCCAATCGCGGGCAAGCCCGCTCCCACAGGTCTTTTGTGGCTACAAAACTACTGCGCCGCTTTCTCGGACTTGCCGTCATAGCGCTTGCGCCATTCGGCCAGAATGCTGTCGCGGTTCTTGGAGGCCCAGGCGAAGTCGTTTTTGATCAGACGTTGCTCGTAGTCGGCTGGCAGTTCGGTTTGTGGCTTGGCGATGCCCGGCTGAGCGAGTACCGCAAAATTCTCTTTATAAAGCTCCATCGCTGCCGGGCTGGCGGAGAAGTCAGCCAGTTTTTTGGCTGCCTCTTCATGCGGTGTGCCTTTGATCACGGCAGTGGCTTCGATTTCCCAGCCCAGGCCTTCTTTTGGCAACACGATGTCCAGCGGTGCGCCCTGGCGCTTGAGCTGCACGGCCGGGTATTCAAACGAAATACCAATCGGGAACTCACCCGAGGCCGCCAGCTTGCACGGCTTGGAGCCCGAGTGGACGTACTGGCCGATGTTCTGGTGCAAGTCGTCCATGTACTGCCAGCCCTGCTTCTCGCCGAAGGTCTGCAGCCACGCACTTACGTCCAGAAAACCGGTGCCGGACGAAGCCGGGTTAGGCATGACGATCTTGCCCTTGTACTCAGGCTTGGTCAGGTCTTGCCAGCTCACCGGCTTGGTCAGGCCCTGCTTCTCGGCTTCGATGGTGTTGAAGCAAATAGTCGCGGCCCACACGTCCATCCCCACCCAGGCGGGCGGATTGGCCGTATCGCGATAGTTGGCGCCAATCTTGGCCAGGTCTTTGGGGGCGTAGCTTTGCAGCATGCCTTGCTGATCCAGAATCGCCAGGCTGGAAGCCGCCAGGCCCCAGACGGCATCGGCTTGCGGGCGGGCTTTCTCGGCCAGCAGCTTGGCCGTGATGATGCCCGTGGAATCGCGCACCCACTTGATCTCAACGTCCGGGTTGGCCTTCTCGAAAGCCTGCTTATAGGTCTTGAGCTGCTCGGCTTCGAGGGCCGTGTACACGGTCAGCTCGGTTTTGGCAGCAAACGCATTGAAGCTAAAAGCGGTGAGGACAGCAGCGGCAAGAGCAAGTGGCTTGAACATGGTGCGGTTCCTTTATGGTTGTAGGGGCAGGATTGAGAGGGCACGAATCATTGAGCCGGAGCGCCCTGGCGCCAGGCCTGGGAGCGACGCAGCAACCCGCGTGAAGCCCAGGCCAGCAGCAGGGACACACCTACCGAGGTGAACAGGATCAGGGTCGACATGGCCGCCGCGCCGCCAACGTTGCCGGCGTCGTCCATGTTCAGTACCGCCACCGCCGCCAGGATGGTGTCGGGGCTGTAGAGGAAGATCGCCGCTGACACGGTGGTCATCGCCGAGACAAACAGGTAGCGGATGATGTCCAGCAGCGCCGGCAGGCAGATCGGTACGGTGACGCGCCAGAAATGGCGATACAGGGGTGCTTTGAGCGACAGCGCGGCGGCTTCGAATTCGCCATCGAGCTGACGCAGTGCCGTCGTGGCGGTCATTTGGGCGGTGGTCAAATAGTGAGCAATGGTGCACACCACCAGCAGAGTCATGGTGCCGTAGAGCACGTGAAGCGGGTTGCCGGGCAAGTTGAAAAAGAACACGTAGCCCAGGCCAAGCACCAGGCCGGGCACCGCCATCGGCACAAAGCTGAGCATGCGCAGGGCCAGGTTGAGTCCTTTCTGGCCCTTGGTTTTCTCCATCAGGTAGGCACCGGTGAAGATCACTGCACTGCCGATCAAGGCCGTGCACACCGCCATGGTCACGCTGTTGCGATAAGCCAGCCAGCCACCACCGGCCGTGTCGTTGAATTGGTAGTGGTTGAGCGACAAGGACAGGTTGTACGGCCAGAACTTGACCAGCGACGAGTACACCGCCATGCCGAATACCAGCAGCAAAATGGCGCAGATCAGCAGCACGATGGTCAGGTAGCAGCGGTCACGCACTTTGGAAGGCACTGGCTTGAACACTTGGGCGCGGCCGCTCATGGAGTCGCCATGCTGGCGGCGCAGCCAGGCATCGACCCCGAAGCTGAACAGCGCAGGCAGTAGCAAGACCATGCCGATCAGCGCACCGCGACCGAATTGCTGCTGACCGACCACGGCTTTGTAGGCTTCCAGCGCCAGCACTTGATAGTCGCCGCCCACTACAACGGGTACACCAAAATCGGTGATGGTCAGGGTGAACACCAGACAGAACGCGGCGAACACCGCCTGTTTGGTGCCCGGCCAGGTGATGCTGCGAAAGGCCTTGAAGGGCCCGGCGCCCATGCTCGATGCAGCGTCAAACAAGCGCGCATCTGCCAGCGACAAGGCAGACAGCAAAATCATCAACGCGTGAGGGAAGGTATAAATCACTTCACCGAGCACGATCCCCCAGAAGCCGTAGATGTTGTCCGAAATCAGCCCGCGCAACATGCCTTGGTTGCCAAACAGGTAAACCAGCGCAATGCCCGGCAACATTGACGGAGCCATCAGCGGCAACAGTGACATCCCGCGCCAGATACGTTTGCCGGGGATCATGGTGCGTTGCAGGGCGTAGGCAAACAGGTAAGCCAACGGTACGACAATTGCCGCGACGCTCAGCGCAACCTTGAGGCTATTGCCCACCAACCAGTGAAAATTTTCGCTGGTGACCAGCTCCCGGGCGGCGACCCAACCGCCGCCCTGGCCATCTTCAGCGCTGAACCCGCGCCAGAAGATCGCCAGCAACGGCATCAGCACCGCGACGCCCAACAGCAGCAGTAACAGCAGCTTGCCGCCCACGACGAAAATGCGGTCACCACGCTCCGCCTTCGAGATTTTGCGGGTCACTTTGCCGGGTAACGGCAAGGTCAATTGGCCGGCCATCTCAGGCAAACACCTGCAGGCTGCCCGGCGGCAGGGCGACAAAAATGTCCGGGGCGCCAAGGCGTGGTAAGTCCTGGCTGCCGACTTCGGCAGTCAGTGCATGGCCCGGCAAGTGGTTGAGTTCAAAACTCATGCGGCACCGGTTGCCCAGAAAGGTGATTTCTCGCACTCGCGCCGGGAATAGGTTTTCCTGATGCAGCACCGGGTTGACGCTGATGGCTTCGGGACGACAGAACAAACGGCCCGAGGCGGCCCGCCCGGCGTCGTCTGCAAGACGCATGTTCATCCCGCCGACCTGAGCGTGGCTGGCGCTGTTGCGTTGAAACGGTAGCCAGTTGCCCTGCCCCACAAACTCGGCCACAAACGGAGTAGCGGGCTTGTCGTAGATTTCTTGCGGAGTGGCGTATTGCTCGACCTTGCCGTTATTCATCACGGCAATGCGGTCGGCCATCAACATGGCCTCGTCCTGGTTGTGGGTGACCATCAGCGTGGTGATCCCCAGGCTGCGCTGCAGTTGGCGCAGCTCGGTACACAAGTGCTCACGCACACGGGCATCCAGTGCCGACATCGGTTCGTCGAGCAACAGCAAGGACGGCGATGGTGCCAAGGCGCGGGCCAGGGCAACTCGCTGTTGCTGGCCGCCGGACAATTGCCCCGGGAATTTCTTTTCACTGCCGGTCAGGCCCACGAGTTCCAGCATGTCGCCAACCCGCTTGCGCACCACATCGCGATTGCTGCCCGCCAGGCCGTAGGCAATGTTGGCTTCAACGGTCAGGTTGGGAAATAGCGCGTAGGACTGGAACAGAATCCCGTAGTCCCGGGCTTGAGGCGCAAGTTCAGACACATCGCGCGAACCCAGATACAGCGCGCCGTCGTCCTGACGCTCAAGCCCCGCAATGCAGCGCAGCAGTGTGGTCTTGCCGCAGCCGGAAGGCCCGAGCAGACACACCAGCTCGCCTGCGGCCACGTTCAGCGAGACGTTGTCCAGCGCGGTAAAGGCGCCAAAGCGCTTGCTGACATTACGCACCCTCATCGGTACGCCGGGTTGGGTCAAAGCGGTTGCGTTCGAGCTGTTCATGGATGCACCTCATCAAGCAGATGGGGGCCATCCTAGAGACGCAATGCGTACAAGATGTGGCAGCAAGGCCAAAGCTGCCGATAGTGGTATTGGTGGATTTGGGTATGGGTGCAGGGTCATTGTGGGAGCGGGCTTGCTCGCGATGGCCTTACCGCATTTTGCCTGACAGACCGCATCGTCTGCATCGCGAGCAAGCCCGCTCCCACAGTGGTTGTGGTCAGGCCGGGGCCATTTCCTGCGCCAGCCCCAGAAATGCCGCGGGCAAACGCGCCGATTTGCGCTCTTTGAGGCAGTACAGGTATTCGTGGATGACCGGCGCATTTTCCAGGGTCAGCACCCGAAGCTGCGGATCGTGGGGCACCTCTTGCCGGGCGATGATGCTGATGCCGATATTGCGCAATACCGCCTCGCGGATCGACTCCCGGCTGCCAATCTCCAGCAACGGGCCAAAGCTCACACCGGCGCTGGCCAGCAGCTCTTCTGTCAGCTTGCGCGTGGTCGAGCCCTGTTCGCGCATCAACAGGCAATGCCCGGCCAGCGCACTCAATGGCACGTGTTCGAGCTTGGCCAGCGGGTGATTGCGATGCACCGCCAGCACCAGCGGATCGGTGCCGAGTACGCGGCGAATCAGGCGCGGGTCCTCCAGTAACTGCGACGAAGCGGCGATGTCGACCCGGTATTCATCCAGCGCTTCAAGCACCTGCCGGGAGTTGCCGATGTCCACCGACACTTCGATCTGCGGCAAGCGTTCGCGAAAGGCTTTGACCAGGTCGAGGATGTAATACGGTGCCGTGGCGGCGATGCGCAAAGTACCCACGCCCTGACCGCTGTTGCGCAAAAAGAACTCAATGTCGGCTTCTTGCTGGAGCAGTGCCTTGACCATCGGCAGCAAGCGCACACCCTCATCGCTGAGGGTCAGGCGCCGGCCGCCACGGTAAAACAACTCCACGGCGTACTGGCTTTCGAGGTTGCGGATCTGCGTGGTCACGGTCGGCTGGCTAAGCCCGAGCTTTTTTGCGGCCAGAGTAATGCTGCCCAACTGGGCCACCCGGTAAAACGCTTTCAGCTCGGCACTCAGCACAACGGCCTCTCTTGATCTATTTGCGCAACAGGCGCAAACCGTTGAATACCACCAACAGGCTGACGCCCATGTCGGCAAACACGGCCATCCACATGGTGGCCATTCCGAGGAAGGTTACCGCAAGAAAGATCGCTTTGATGACCAATGCCAGGGCAATGTTCTGCTTGAGGATGCTGGAGGTCTGGCGTGACAGACGAATGAATGCGGGGATTTTGCGCAGATCGTCGTCCATCAGGGCAACATCTGCGGTCTCAATCGCTGTATCTGTGCCGGCTGCGGCCATCGCAAAACCGATCTCGGCACGGGCCAGTGCGGGGGCATCGTTGATCCCGTCACCCACCATGCCCACGTGATGACCTTTTGCGTACAGGGCTTCGATTGCCTTGAGCTTGTCCTCCGGCAACAAGTTGCCTTGCGCTTCGTCGATGCCGACCTGGGCCGCAATGGCGCTGGCGGTGTGCGGGTTGTCACCGGTCAGCATCAAGGTTTTGATGCCCAGTTCATGCAACTCACGGATCGCTTCGCGACTGGTTTCCTTGACGGTGTCTGCCACCGCGAAAAGCGCCATCGGCCCTGAGTTGTCACACAGCAAAATGACCGTTTTACCCTGTTCTTCCAGCGCAAAGAGTTTTGCTTCAAGGGCAGGCGAGCACAGGCCAAGCTCCTCCACCAGACGATGGTTGCCCAAATGGTAAAGCTTGCCGTCAATCTCACCACGCACGCCGCGACCGGCCAGGGCGGCGAAGTTATCCACAGCGCTCAGTTGCAGTTTTTTATCCACAGCCGCAGTGGCCACGGCCAGTGAAACCGGGTGATCGGAGCGCGAGGCCAAGCTCGCGGCCAACACTACGGCGCTGTCGGCGACCAACGGATCAAGGGGCAGGTAGTCGGTTTGAACCGGCTTGCCGTGGGTGATGGTGCCGGTTTTGTCGAGGGCCAGAAAGTCGAGTGTGTGGCCGCTTTCCAGGTACACACCGCCCTTTACCAAAATCCCTTTGCGGGCCGCTGCAGCCAGACCACTGACGATGGTGACCGGAGTCGAGATCACCAGCGCACACGGGCACGCCACCACCAGCAACACCAGGGCGCGGTAGATCCAGTCGTACCATACGCCGCCCATCAACAGGGGCGGGATCACGGCCACTGCCAAAGCGAACACGAACACCAGCGGGGTATAGATTTTCGAGAAGCTGTCGACGAAACGCTGGGTCGGCGCCCGTGAGCCTTGGGCTTGCTCCACGGCGTGGATGATCCGCGCCAGCGTCGAGTTGTTGGCCGCAGCCGTCACCCGGTACTCCAGGGCACCGGCCTGGTTGATGGTGCCCGCAAACACTTTATCGCCCACGGTTTTTTCGATAGGCAGGCTTTCACCGGTGATCGGCGCCTGATCGATGGTAGAACTGCCCGCGATCACTTCGCCGTCCAGGCCGATTCGCTCGCCGGGGCGCACTCGCACGATGGCGCCAAGCGCGATGTCTTTGACCTCACGCTCAACCCAGGTGCCATCCGCCTGCTGCACGGTGGCTTTGTCCGGCGCCATTTGCATCAGTCCGCTGATGGCATTGCGTGCGCGGTCGAGGGATTTGGCCTCGATCAACTCGGCCACGGTAAACAGGAACATCACCATGGCAGCTTCTGGCCATTGGCCGATCAACACCGCGCCGGTCACGGCGATGCTCATCAGCGCGTTGATATTCAGGTTGAGGTTTTTAAGGGCAATCCAGCCCTTTTTGTAGGTGGTGAGGCCGCCGCTGAGGATCGACACCAGCGCCACCAGTGCGATGACCCACGTGGGCGCTGCATCGGTGAAATGCAGCACTTCAGCCGCCAGTGCGCCCACACCGGCCACCGCCAGCGGCCACCCGTGTTTTTTCGCGGGCGGTGCAGCCGGGGCCGCCTCTGCCCCTGACTCAATAGGATCGGCCTGCATGCCAAGGGATTTGATCGCCGCGATAATCGGCTCAGTCGACGGCAGGTCGTGGGTCACGCCCAGCACCCGGTTAATCAGGTTGAACTCCAGTTGCTGCACACCCGCCAGCTTGCCCAGCTTGTTCTGGATCAGCGTTTGCTCGGTGGGGCAATCCATCGCTTCGATGCGAAAGTTGCTCAACCGCGAGCCCGCCGTGGGGGTGGCGCCGAGCTTGATTACGCTTGGCCCCGCTGCGGTCGAGCAGCAGCTGTGGGCATGGCTGGCGTGGTCATGCTTCGCGCCATGGTCGTGATCATGATCGTGGGGATGCTTGTGCGGGGTGTGAATGGAATCGCTCATCAGGTTGCGTCCGGAAAAGGTGCCTGTTGCCAAGTAAAGACCCTGTAGCCACTATAGGGTCAAGCAACCTTTCGGAGATAACCGCGATGAAAATTGGTGAACTGGCGAAATTGACCGACTGTCAGGTCGAAACCATCCGTTATTACGAGCGCGAAGGGTTGCTGCCGGAGCCAGCGCGCAGTGAAGGTAATTACCGCTTGTACACCCAGGCGCACGTGGAGCGGCTGACGTTTATCCGCAATTGCCGCAGCCTGGACATGACCCTTGAAGAGATCCGCAGCCTGCTCAATCTGCGCGACAGCCCGCAGGACCAGTGCGAAAGCGTGAACGCGCTGATTGACGAGCATATTCATCACGTCAAGGCGCGAATCGACGGTTTGCTGGCCTTGCAGACACAACTGCTCGACCTGCGCCAGCGATGTGGCGAGGGGCCCAACGGGGAACATTGCGGGATCTTGCAGCAGCTGGAAGTCAGCGGCTCGGTCAGCGCACCGGAAGGTGAGCCAAGCCATGTGGGCAGAAGCCACGGGCATTAAAGCAAATAGACCACTCCCTTTGTGGGAGCGAGCCTGCTCACGAAGACCTCAACAAGACCTTCGCGAGCAGGCTCGCTCCCACAGGGATGCAGTTACACCGCCATCGGCGCGGTCATGGGTGCGTGGTGCTGATAGCCTTCGAGGCTGAAGTCACTCGGCTCGATCAGGCCCAGCCACTCTGGCTGATATACACCCGTCTTGGCGAACTCAGGCACACGGTCCGAGATCACCAGTTTTGGCATCGGGAAGGGTTCGCGGGTCAACTGCTCATTGAGCATGTCCAGGTGGTTTTCATACACATGAGCATCGCCGATGAAGTAGGTGAACCAGCGCGGCGTATACCCGGTCAGGCGGCCGATCAGGCTCAGCAGAGCAGCGCCTTCGGTCAGGTTGAACGGCGTGCCCAGGCCCAGGTCATTGGAGCGGATGTAGAGGGTCAGGGAGATTTCCTTCGTCTCGACATTGGGGTGGAACTGGTACAGCAAATGACACGGCGGCAGGGCCATTTCATCGAGCTGGGCGCAGTTCCAGCCGTGGAACAGAATACGACGGCTGCCCGGGTCATTGATGATGGTGTCGACACACTGGCGCACCTGATCGATGGCCTTGTACAGCACCACGTAGGCCTGACCGTCTTCTTCACCTTCGGCAATCTGGCGATAGCCCTGGCTCAGGCACAACTCGATAGCCGCCTGGTTGCTGCGCTCGATTTGCTTGTAAGCCGGCCATTTGCGCCATTGCACACCGTAGATTTCGCCCAGGTCGTCTTCACCCTGGCGGAACGGGTTGGCCAGCCATTGGGCGTTTTCGTTGGCGTTCTGGTCCCACACCTTGCAACCCAGTTCGCGGAAATCGGCAGCGTTGTTGACCGGACGCAAGAAACCGCACATCTCTCCAATCGCGGATTTGAACGCCATGCGACGGGTGGTGATGGCCGGGAAACCTTCTTTCAGGTCATAGCGCAACATGGCGCCCGGCAGACTGATGGTCTTCACGCCGGTGCGGTTGGCTTGCAGGGTGCCGTTTTTGATGACATTGGCAACGAGGTCGAGATATTGCTTCATGGTTTTCCTACCGTTTGAATGCAGGGCGTTGTGCGCCCTGCCATTCGAATTTAAAGCGCAGCTTTGTTAGCCGCTGGATCGCGGTGGTAAGCCCACCAGATCAGGAACAGGCCGCCCGCAATCATCGGGATGCAGAGAATTTGCCCCATCGTCACCCAGCCGAACGCCAGATAGCCTAGTTGAGCATCCGGCACACGGACGAATTCGACGATAAAACGGAAGATGCCGTAGAACAGGGCGAACATCCCGGAAACCGCCATGGTTGGCCGAGGTTTACGCGAGTACAGCCAAAGAATCAGGAACAGTGCCACACCTTCCAGCGCAAACTGATAAAGCTGCGACGGATGGCGCGCCAGTTGCTGCGGATCGGTAGGGAAGATCATCGCCCACGGTACATCAGTGGCTTTGCCCCACAGTTCGGCGTTGATGAAGTTACCGATACGCCCGGCACCCAGACCAATCGGCACCACAGGGGCGATGAAGTCCATGATCTGGAAGAACGACTTTCCGTTGCGCTTGCCGAACCACCAAACCGCCAGCATCACGCCGATCAGGCCACCGTGGAACGCCATGCCGCCTTTCCACACTTCAAAAATCAGCAGCGGATTGGCGATGTAGGCGCTCAGGTCGTAAAACAGCACATAACCCAAACGACCACCGACAATCACGCCCATGGCCACCCAAAACACCAGATCGGAGAGTTTCTCCTTGGTCCAGGTAGGGTCGAAGCGGTTGAGCCGTCGCGACAGGATCAGCCAGGCTGCGCCAATGCCGATCAGGTACATCAAGCCATACCAATGGATTTTCAGCGGGCCGATGGCCAAGGCCACCGGGTCAATCTGCGGGTAAGGCAGCATTGCGACTCCTTGTTAGATCAGGAAACTCAAACCGACACAAAACAGCAGTGCGGCAAACAGCCGTTTCAGCAGGCGTGGCGAAAGCTTGTGGGCCAGTCGCGCACCAAAACGGGCGAAAAACATACTGGTCAGGGCAATCCCGAGCAGCGCCGGCAAGTAAACAAAACCGAGACTATGCGCGGGCAGGTCGGGGTTATGCCAGCCAATGATCATGAAACTTAATGCACCCACCAGCGCAATCGGCAGTCCGCAGGCCGCCGAGGTGGCGACGGCTTGCTGCATCGGCACGCTGCGCCAGCTCAGGAACGGCACGGTCAACGAGCCACCCCCGATACCGAATATCGCCGAAGCCCAACCAATCACGGTCCCAGCAAGGGTCAGACCGAACTTGCCAGGCACCGTGCCACTGGCCTTGGGTTGCAACCCAAGGGCCATTTGTAGGGCAATCAACAAGGCGAACACGCCAATCATTTTCTGCAAGTGAGGACCGGCAATCGCTTCTGCCGTGATCGCACCAATACCCGCGCCGATCAGAATGCCCAATGTCATCCAGACAAACAGCGGCCAGCGCACGGCGCCTTTGCGGTTGTGCTCACGAATCGAGTTGATCGAGGTAAATATGATCGTGGCCAATGACGTGCCCACGGCCAGATGGGTCAGCACCTCGCTGTTAAAACCTTGCAAGGTGAAGCTGAACACCAGCACAGGCACGATGATGATTCCGCCACCGACCCCGAACAGCCCGGCCAGCACGCCCGCAAAACCTCCCAGCACCAGATAGAGCAGAAATTCCATGACGCCCCCCCAAATTTGATCCGCATGGTAACGGAGCAAGGGCTTTGGCTCCACTGCGCTGCACGGTATGGCGCGAGCGGCCTGAGCAATCTATAAGTAGAGTGATTAAAAAAACATTAAGGACTGCCCATGTGTCTGATTGTCTTCGCCTGGCGCCCCGGCCATGCACAGCCTTTGGTCGTTGCGGCCAACCGCGATGAGTTTTATGCGCGCCCCGCCAAACCCTTTGCCCAATGGGCCAATACGCCCCAGGTGTATGCTGGCCGCGACCTTGAGGCGGGCGGAACCTGGCTGGGGATTGGTGCTGACGGGCGCTTTGCAGCACTGACCAATATCCGCGAACCCCACAAGCCACCTTCGCGGCGTTCCCGAGGTGAATTGGTGGCGGACTTCTTGACCGGCAACCAGTCCATTGCAGAGTACTTCACGCAAGTTGGGCGACGTTCTGTCGAATATGCCGGCTTTAATCTACTCCTGGGCACCCGAGATCAACTCTGGCATTTCAACTCCAAAGATCTGGCGCCACAACCGCTGAGCGAGGGTATTTACGGTTTGTCCAATGCCGGGCTGGACACTCCCTGGCCCAAGCTGGTCAAGGCCAAGGCAGCGTTGGCCGAGGTACTCGACAACCCGCAGCCGCAAGCACTGCTGGCTTTGCTCAAAGACCCGCAAACCGCGCCCTTCAGCGATCTGCCAGACACTGGCGTAGGCCTGGCCACAGAAAGTCTGCTGTCGAGCGTGTTCATCAGCAGCCCCAGCTACGGCACTCGCGCCAGCACGGCGTTGATCATTAATGCTGACGGCTCAAGGCTGGTGGTGGAACACAGTTTCGGGCCGCTGGGGGGGCGGCTGGGGGAAGTGACATTGGCGGTGTGACGAAACACCCACTCTGTGGGAGCGAGCCTGCTCGCGAAGGCTCTTGAAACGCTGTCTTCTTGAGACTTTCGCGAGCAGGCTCGCTCCCACAGGAGGGTGAGAGGCTTTCAATACGGCTTGATTGCCGCCGGGTTCATCATGCGCGTCAGGCCCATGTTTTTCAGGGCCAGATGGATGGTGCTGCGAATAACCTGCGGGTTGTCGATGGTCATCACTTCAGCCAACAGTTCCTTGGCGCGGCTCAGGCTGACCTGGCGCAGCATCCACTTCACTTTTGGCAGGTTGGTGGCGTTCATCGACAGGCTGTCAAAACCCATCGCCATCAGCAGGATCGCTGCCGCCGGATCACCGGCCATTTCACCGCAGATACTCGCCGGCTTGCCTTCAGCGTGAGCGTCGCGCACCACCGATTGCAGGGCTTGCAGCACGGCCGGGTGCAGGTAGTCGTACAAATCCGCAACCCGTGGGTTGTTACGGTCCACCGCCAGCAGGTATTGGGTCAGGTCGTTGGACCCTACCGACAGGAAGTCCACCTGGCGCGCCAGTTCCTTGGTCTGATACACCGCCGCCGGGATTTCGATCATCACGCCAATGGGCGGCATCGGCACGTCGGTGCCTTCGTCACGCACTTCACCCCAGGCACGGTGTAACAGGTGCAAGGCTTCTTCGAGTTCGTGAGTGCCGGAGATCATCGGCAATAAAATACGCAGGTTGTTCAGGCCTTCGCTGGCCTTGAGCATGGCCCGGGCCTGAACCAGAAAGATTTCTGGGTGGTCGAGGGTCACGCGAATCCCGCGCCAGCCGAGGAACGGGTTGTCTTCCTTGATCGGGAAGTACGACAGTGACTTGTCGCCGCCAATGTCCAGGCTGCGCATCGTCACCGGCTGCGGATGGAAGGCGGCGAGTTGCTCGCGATAAATCGCCAGCTGCTCCTTTTCGCTGGGAAAGCGCTGGTTGATCATGAACGGCACTTCGGTGCGGTACAGACCTACACCTTCGGCGCCACGCTGCTGCGCACGCGCCACATCGGCCAGCAGGCCGGTGTTGACCCACAGCGGCATGCGATGCCCGTCAGGGGTGATGCACGGCAGTTCACGCAGGGCATCCAGGCCCTGGGACAGCTGGCGTTCTTCTTCGACAACCTCAGCGTATTGCTTGCGAAGCACCTCGCTGGGGTTGGTGTAGACCTCGCCGTGGTAGCCATCGACGATCATCTGGATGCCGTCGACCTTGGAGTACGGCAGATCGACCAGGCCCATGACAGTAGGAATGCCCATGGCCCGGGCCAGAATGGCGACGTGGGAGTTGCCCGAGCCCAATACCGACACCAAACCAATCAGCTTGCCCTCGGGCACTTCGCCGAGCATGGTGGCCGTCAGCTCTTCGCTGACCAAGATGGTGTTGTCGGGGTAGACCATGCTTTGCTGGCGATCATGCTGCAAATAGGCCAGCAGGCGGCGACCAAGGTCGCGCACATCCGACGCCCGCTCACGCAGGTAGTCGTCGTCCATCAATTCAAAACGGTTGACGTGATCAGTCACTACCTGGCGCAACGCGCCCTGAGCCCACTGACCGGTCTTGATGACATTTTTGACTTCGCTGCCCAGCGACGCATCGTCGAGCATCATCAGGTACACGTCGAACAGCGCCTGCTCTTCGGGGCGCAACTGCGTGGCGAGCTTCTTCGAAACGGCGCGCATATCGTTGCGCACGCCTTCGAGGGCTGTTTTGAACAGCGCTATTTCGGCAGGGATATCGGTGATGGCCTTGTCGGGCACCACGTCCAGATCCGCCGGTGGCAGCATGACCACCGCTGTACCTACCGCAGCACCCGGAGAACCCGGAACGCCGACGAACTTGGCTTCCTGGATGCCCTTGCCCTGACGTCCCAGGCCGCGAATCGACCCCGTAGCCTCGGCATGGGCAATAACCCCGGCCAATTGGGCGCTCATGGTTACAAGGAAGGCTTCTTCGCCCTCATCGAACTGACGACGTTCTTTTTGCTGGATCACCAGAACCCCGACCACACGGCGGTGGTGGATGATCGGCGCACCCAGGAAAGAGGCATAACGCTCCTCTCCGGTTTCGGCAAAGTAGCGATAGCGCGGGTGATCGGCGGCGTTTTCGAGGTTCAGAGGCTCTTCACGGGTGCCCACAAGACCGACAAGGCCCTCGTTGGGCGCCATGCTGACTTTGCCGATCGAGCGCTTGTTCAAGCCCTCGGTGGCCATCAGGACAAAGCGGTTGGTCTCTGGATCAAGCAAATAGACCGAGCAGACCTGGCTGCTCATGGCCTCTTTGACGCGCAACACAATAATCCCCAACGCCGCCTTGAGATCCTTGGCGGAGTTAACTTCCTGGACGATCTTGCGCAGCGTATTGAGCATGGCTCGGGGTCGAACTCCGTGTCAGGCGCGCGTTAAAAGGCGCGGGGCAAGCTCTTTGAGAGCGCGACGGTAGACCTCGCGCTTGAATGTCACCACCTGGCCCAACGGGTACCAATAACTGACCCAACGCCAGCCATCGAACTCCGGTTTACCGGTCAAATCCATCCGCACCCGCTGCTCGTTAGAGACCAGGCGCAGCAAAAACCACTTTTGCTTCTGGCCGATACACAGCGGTTGGCTGTGGGTACGCACCAGTCGTTGCGGCAAACGATAACGCAACCAGCCTCGCGTGCAGGCGAGTATTTCTACATCTTCGCGTTCAAGGCCAACTTCTTCGTTCAGCTCACGGTACAAGGCGTCTTCCGGCGTCTCATCAGGGTTGATACCTCCCTGTGGAAACTGCCAGGCGTCTTGATTGATACGGCGAGCCCAAAGTACCTGACCAGCGTCATTTGTCAGAATAATCCCGACATTAGGGCGGAAACCATCGGGGTCGATCACGGCAACAACCTCGCAAACGCATGTCGCCGCATTGTTCCACAAAGGTTGTGAAAGCAGCAACGCGCCTTCCTGCCTTATGTGCACTCTTATTAAAAGACCGTATTCTTGTGGCCTTTTCTCAGGCAACTCAACGGGTAACCTCAATGCGTCTGGCTTTATTCGACTTGGACAACACCCTTCTGGGCGGTGACAGCGATCACGCCTGGGGCGACTACCTGTGCCAACGGGGCATTCTCGATGGCGACGCCTACAAGGCGCGCAACGACGAGTTCTACCAGGATTACCTGGCCGGCAAGCTCGACAATGCCGCGTATCTTAATTTCAGCATGGAAATCTTTGGCCGCCATGACATGGCGCAACTGGATCAGTGGCACCGCGAATTCATGCGCGACTGCATTGAGCCATTAATGCTGCCCAAGGCCCTGGACCTGCTGGCCAAGCACCGCGAAGCGGGCGACACGCTGGTAATCATTACCGCCACCAACCGTGTGGTCACGGCTCCCATTGCCCAAAAACTCGGCGTGGAACATCTGATTGCCACCGAATGCGAAATCGTCGACGGCCGCTACACCGGTCGCAGCACCGACGTGCCGTGCTTCCGTGAAGGCAAGGTGACGCGCCTGAACCGCTGGATCGCAGAAAATGGCTACAGCCTTGAAGACAGCTACTTCTACAGCGACTCGATGAATGACTTGCCGTTGCTGGAGCAGGTTGACCATCCAGTGGCGGTCGATCCTGATCCGAACTTGCGGGCTGAAGCCATCAAGCGTGGCTGGGAAGTCATCTCGCTGCGCGACTGACACACAACCTGTGGGAGCGGCGGTGCGACGATTCGACTTGCTCGCGATAAGATCGCCGCGGTTTTTCTGCAAGACCGCAGTGATGCCATCGCGAGCAAGCTGGCTCCCACACAAGCAAGTGTGCTTAAACCGGCTTGGCGCCCATCAGCCCGGCAATCGCAATAAAGCAGACGGCACAAAAAATCGCCAAAACCAGGGTAAACCCCGGATACCGGGCCATTCGCCCCAACCGCAGGCGATTGAGGCGCACCACCAGCCACAACCAGCTCAAGCTGCCCAGCAGATACAGGCAGCTGCCCGCCAGTAACCACATCTGGCTCAGCGGCCAACCGGCCAGGTGCACCAGAAACCAGCCACTGACCGGCAACGCCAGCAAACACAGCCCCATCAACGCCCACACGAAGCTCCATGGCCGCTGTACCACCCCGCCCGACAGGTTTTTATCCCCTGCCCGCCAACGACGAATAACCAGGACCAGCAAGGCAATGGCGCTGACAAACAGCAGCAGTGTCGACACGCCATGCAGCAGTTTTAAGGCTGTGAACGTTTCCATATGATTAATCCCTTGAGCCGTTCAATCAGCGTAGCGGCTATCAGCCAAGAAACAGTTGATAGGCCGGGTTATCGCTCTCATCCCAGTACGGGTAACCGATTTCAGCCAGTGCCGCCGGCACCAGATGGCGTTCGTCGGCAGGCACTTGCAGACCGGCCATGACCCGACCATCGGCTGCACCGTGGTTGCGGTAGTGAAACATCGAAATATTCCAGCGACCGCCCAACTTATTAAGGAAGTTGAACAGCGCACCCGGGCGTTCCGGGAACTCGAAACGGAACAACAGTTCGTCGCTGACCTTGGCCGCACGCCCGCCGACCATGTGCCGAATGTGTAACTTGGCCAGTTCGTTCTCGGTCAGGTCGACCACCGGAAAACCCTGCTCAGTCAGGCTGGCCAGCAGCGCGCTGCGCGGGTCGTTTTCGGGATGGGTCTGCACCCCAACGAAAATGTGCGCTTCGCTGCCGGTGTGATAGCGGTAGTTGAATTCCGTGATCTGACGCTTGCCGATCGCTTCGCAAAACGCTTTGAAGCTGCCCGGCACTTCGGGAATGGTCACCGCGATGATCGCTTCACGACCTTCACCCAGCTCGGCGCGCTCGGCCACATGGCGCAGGCGGTCGAAGTTGACGTTGGCCCCGGAATCGATCGCCACCAGGGTTTGGCCGCGAACGCCGCGCTGCTCAACATACTTCTTGATCCCGGCCACGCCCAACGCGCCGGCAGGTTCGGTGATCGAGCGGGTATCGTCGAAGATATCCTTGATGGCTGCGCAGATCTCGTCGGTGCTGACGGTGATCACTTCGTCGACGTAGTCTTTGCAGATATCGAAGGTGTGCTGGCCAATCTGAGCAACGGCCACGCCGTCGGCAAAAATCCCCACCGTCGGCAGTACCACGCGCTCGCCTGCCGCCATCGCCGCTTGCAGGCAATTGGAGTCATCGGGCTCGACGCCAATGACCTTGATGTCCGGACGCAGGTATTTCACGTAGGCCGCAATACCGGCAATCAGCCCGCCACCGCCCACCGGGACGAAAATCGCATCCAGCGGCGCCGGGTGCTGGCGCAGAATTTCCATCGCCACGGTGCCCTGCCCGGCAATGGTATGCGGGTCATCATAGGGATGGACGTAGACGTAGCCTTTTTGCTCGACCAATTGCAGCGAGTAGGCCAGGGCTTCCGGGAAGGAGTCACCGTGCAACACCACAATGCCGCCCCGGGAGCGCACACCTTCGACCTTGATCTCCGGAGTGGTTTTGGGCATGACGATTGTGGCTTTGACACCCAGCACCTTGGCTGCCAGGGCCAGGCCCTGGGCATGGTTGCCCGCAGAGGCCGTCACCACACCGCACGCGCGCTCGGCGTCGGTCAGGTGCATCAGCTTGTTATAAGCGCCACGAATCTTGAACGAGTACACCGGCTGCAAGTCTTCGCGTTTGAGCAAAATCTGGTTGCCCAACCGCTCGGTCAGCTGATTGGCCGGCTGCAATGGGGTTTCTACGGCAACGTCATAAACGCGCGAGGTGAGGATCTTCTTAACGTACTGTTCGAGCATCGGAAAGCTTCACTGGGCGGGTTGGCAGGGACCAAGGAGTCTAACCCAGCGTTTGCGCAGCCGACCACACGATTCCAAAGGTTTTAAATGCTTGGGTTATACTCGCAACCCTTCTGTTTACCCTTCCCGCCCCGGAGCCCGCATGACCCAGGATCAACTCAAACAGGCCGTAGCCCAGGCTGCAGTCGACTTCATCCTCCCAAAACTGGATGACAAGAGCATCGTCGGGGTCGGCACCGGCTCCACGGCCAACTGCTTCATCGACGCCCTGGCCCAACACAAGGGCGCATTCGACGGCGCCGTGGCCAGTTCCGAAGCCACTGCAGCCCGCCTCAAGGGCCACGGCATTCCAGTGTATGAACTGAACACTGTCAGCGACCTAGAGTTCTACGTGGATGGCGCTGATGAAAGCGACGAAAACCTGAACCTGATCAAGGGCGGTGGCGCAGCCCTGACCCGCGAGAAGATCGTGGCCGCCGTGGCCAAGACCTTTATCTGCATCGCCGACGCCAGCAAGCTGGTTCCGGTGCTGGGCGCGTTCCCGTTGCCGGTTGAAGTGATCCCGATGGCTCGCAGCCACGTAGCCCGCGAACTGGTCAAGCTGGGCGGCGATCCGGTGTACCGCGAAGGCGTAGTCACGGACAACGGCAACATCATCATCGACGTATTCAACATGCAGATCGTCAACCCGGTTGAGCTGGAGCGTCAGATCAACGCCATTGTCGGCGTCGTGACCAACGGCCTGTTCGCCGCTCGCCCGGCAGACTTGCTGTTGCTGGGTACGCCTGAAGGCGTCAAAACCCTGAGCAAGTAACACCCCCCCGTAGCAGTTGCCGAAGGAACGAGGCTACGTCCGATTGCGAAGCGATCGTAAATTCTGATCACGCGGTTTGAAAATAAGATCACGCGATCCGGATTTACGACGGCTACGCCGCCGGACGCAGCCTGCGGCAGCTGCTACGTGATAGCGGCGCGCCTACGGTTTTTTGAACACGTAAAACAAATTCGGCTCACTCACCACGTACACCACCCCGTCTTCGTCCATGGCAACACCTTCAGCCTGCGGCACTGATTTCTTCAGGCCATGACGCCCTTTTTTCAGCGACAACACGCTGATTGGGCGCCCTTCCAGATTCAGCTCCAGCAACAACTTGGACTCATCCGACAGCGCCAATAAATGCCCGGTGCGCTCGTCAAACTGCAAACTCGACAAGTCCCGTACAAACAATCGCGCATCACGTCGCGGGTTGGTCACCACATGAGTGGCGTAAGGTTGCTGTGGGTTGGCCTGAGGAAACCCCCGTACCTCATAAATCAGCATCGGGTCACGCTCCTTCGCCACAAACAAACGTTTGCCCACAGAGTCGTAGGCCAGGCCTTCAAAGCCCTTATTGCCCGACAGGTTAATCCCCAGTGTCAGTTGCTCCGCATCCTTGGCATCCAGCACCTGGGTGCTGTCATCGACCTTTACCTTGATCAGTCGCTGTTGACGTTCATCGGTGATGACGTAGGTGTTCTCGCCAATAAATTCAACCGCTTCGGCATCGCCAAACCCCACCAGCGCAATGCGCCGCAGGAGGAGGCCATCGAGGGACAGTTCAACCAGCTCGGCTTTTTTGTTGGTTACGGTGAACAGGCTTTTACGCAGCGGATCGTAGGTCAGAGCCGAGACATCGTCTTCAAGCCCTTCAATCACCTTGCCTTGCAGCACGGCGTGATATTCGCCCAGATTGATCGCGCCCGGATCGCTGGGTTGCCACAGCTGGCTGACCTGAAACCAGGTACGTTCGAACAGACGAAAGTGTTGCGCGGCAAAACCGGCAGCCACAAGAGCCACCAGCAATACACATAGAAAAAGAGCGGTAGGACGTCTGACACGGCGCATTGAGGTCGAACTCTAGAAAAAACAGGCAGGAGAAATACCACGACTGCCTGAATTCAACCTTAAACCTCAATACATCCCGTGTCTCGCGTAAAACTGGCCGGTTACGGGGTCTTCTTCTCGAAGCGATAGAACAGGTTCGGCTCGCTCACCATATAAAGCGTTCCATGCTCATCGATCGCGACTCCCTCAGCCCGGGGAATGGTCTTCTTCAGGCCGTTGAAACCACCAAGCAAGGTCATGAAACTGACTTGCTCGCCCAGTTCATCGAGCTCCAGAAGCATGTGCGAATCTGCCGACAGCACCAGTGTATGACCGGTGCGCGGGTCAACGCTCAAGGCGGACAGGTTGCGCAGGTCCAGCTCATCGCTGGGTACTTTCTGCTTGCTACCGGTCAGTATCTGGCCGCCATCGCTTTTCCAGACAAACAATTGCGGCGGACGCTCTTCGCCCAGCAACAATTGCTGGCGACGCGGGTCCCAGGCAATGGCTTCAAAAGCCTTGTTCTGGTTTTTCGAAGGGCCCAGGTCGTACTTGGGGAAGTCGGCAATGTTCAGGGTGGTGGTGTTGGCATCAATGTTCACGATGCTCAACATGTGCTCGCGCTCGTCAACAATGGCCAGCAGACCATTTTCCATCACTGTCAGACCTTCAGGATTGCTCCAGCCCACCAGCGGGATTTTACGGAGCACATCGCCATCCAGGGTCAGCTCCACCAGAAACGGATTCTTGCCCATCACCGAAAACAGCGTTTTGCTCAAAGGGTTGTAGGCCAGATCTGAGGCTTCATCCTTTTCCATCCCCGGCAACACTTTGGCATCTATGACCGCCGTGTAGTCTGGCAACCACACACTTTCGTTCTGCTCGGAGGAACTTTCAAATCGCTCCAGCACCCACAGTGCACCGCGATCATCCCAATGCATGATCGACGCTAAACCATAGAGCAGCGCACCCGCCAGCAAGAGCCAGGAGTACCAGCGCATGCGCAAGCGAGAGGTCCGAGGAACAGGCGGGATCAGTTGAGGGTCTGTTGCCATTTGAATGGGCTTCCGAGAAATTTGGCTAATTCTAGATATCACAAAGCGGGCAAACCGGCTGCCTCGCGCGCAATATTATGCAAAAGGCGTGTGAAATAAAGGGTAAAAACGCCAAAAAATCTGATGCCACTCACCCTTACTGATTGAACGAGTGTTGTGACTGGGTCAGCGCAGATACTTTGCCCCTATTAAAAACAGGGATCCATCCACTTACTTATAAACCACTCGTCCATTAATACCGACCCACTACCACTCTCTTTCCATTACCTACACGCACTATCAGTAGGATGTTTCCGAATAACTCAACGACATTCACACACGCTCCATTCTTCCTTGACACTCCTACCTCTAGCCTCTTATCTAATAAAACAACCGGCCCGGCTGTTCTCTCACAGTAGTTATATAGAATGTCTATTGTGCCGTTAACGCCAGCTCTTTATTCCACTTCATCACGGGGTCTGCATCACTCGGCGCCAGCCCCGGGGCTAAACCCTTGCAGGCGTTTATCGCAGATTTACCAGCCAGAAAGGAATCTTTCATATATGCCCTTTACATCCTGCATAAACAAACTTGCGCCTCCTGCACTTTCAAACCCTGACAAACATACTATTTGCGCACGCGCCGCTGAACACTTGCTTATTACAATAATGCCTTATAAAAACATGGGAGAAGGCGACCTTATTGAATTATTTTGGGACGGCTGCTATGTCACCTCGCAACAGGTATCGAGGGCAGACATTGGCCAACCTGTTTTTTTAAGAGTGCCTCAAAGTTTTATCCAAAATGGCTCGGCGCGTCTTTATTATCGCGTCATGCATATTGGCAGTACCCCAGCTCTTTCTGCCCAGCTCAAGGTCTTTGTCAAACTTGATTGCCCTGGCGGGGAAGCCATCGGCGATGAAAATCAAGGGCTCGCTGCACTTATCATTCCCGAGCCCATCCAGCGTTACGGGGTTAACCCCAGCCAGATGAAGCGCGGCGTGCCCGTGACCATCGAACCCTACCGCAACATGGCCTGTGAAGACGCAATCACCCTGCTGTGGGGTGACGTACGCCTGGACTTGCCCAAACTGCGCCAGGTCGATGTCGACAAGCCCGTAAGCGTATTCGTCCCACCGCACATCATTCAAGAAGCCGGTGAAGACTCCAAACTGGAGGTCACCTATTGCGTGATTGATCGTGCCGGTAACAATTCGCGGTGGGCACCCGCACGAATCCTCAAAGTGGGCGCCCCAAAACTCTACCTCAAGCCCGCTGCAAGCGAGGTACTGCGCGCCGCAGAGCCTCGCACCACCTGGAGGGGCTAAGGTCGGGTACGCAATGGAATCATCTATTCATATTCCTAAAAGTTAGTTCTTTTAATTTTTATACTCGATTAGGGTATATAGACCGGACCACCGGACTCTCTGCTTTTATTCGCGCCGCTCAAGCGGCGCTCCCATGAAACGTGAGGTAGGTATGGTCCGTAAAACAATCACCCTTGTGCATAACGCCAGGGCATTGAGTGCAGCCAAGGAGCGGTACTAATGTCCAATTTGGCCACTGCACACCTGCAAAGCGACCAGGATGTCGCGCCTCTGTTGCTGGCAACGCATGTTCTGCGCTCCGACAACGAAGCCCTTGAAGCTGCCCGCACCCTGGCTGCCAGCGCCCGCGAGGACGCGGCCAAGCGCGACCAGCAGCGCAAACTGCCCTGGTCACTGATCGAAGAATTCACCCGTAGCGGCCTGGGAAGTATCTCCATCGGCCGCGAATTTGGCGGACCCAAGGTGTCATTCGTGACCCTGGCTGAAGTATTCGCGATCATATCGGCCGCAGACCCTGCACTGGGGCAGATTCCGCAGAATCAGGTGGGCATTCTCAGCCTGATTGCCGCCACGGCGACCCAGGCGCAAAAAGACCAACTGTTCGCCAGCGTGCTGCAAGGCTGGCGCATCGGTAATGCCGGGCCGGAACGCGGCAGCAAAAACACCCTCGACTTGAAGGCCCGAATCACCGCCGATGGCGAAAATTTCGTCATAAACGGCCAGAAGTTTTACTCCACCGGAGCCCTGTTCGCCCACTGGATTGCGGTAAAGGCAATCAACGATGACGGCAAGCAGGTCATGGCCTTTGTACGTCGCGGCACACCGGGCTTGCGCGTCGTCGATGACTGGTCCGGCTTTGGTCAGCGCACCACCGCCAGCGGTACCGTACTGCTCAACAATGTTCGGGTTGAAGCCGGACTGGTGATCGACAGTTCGCGCCTCAATGATGCCCCCAATATTCAAGGCGCCGTGTCCCAGTTGATCCAGGCGGCCATCGATCTGGGCATCGCCCGTGGCGCCATCGCTGACACCATCAGTTTTGTGCGCGAGCGCTCTCGTCCGTGGATCGACGCCAAAGTAGAACGCAACAGCGACGACCCCTACGTGATCGCCGACATCGGCAAGTTACATATTGAACTGCACGCAGCCGAAGCCTTGTTGCGCAAAGCCGGGCGAGTGCTCGATGAAGTCAGCGCCGCCCCGATTGATGCTCCCGCCGCCGCCCGCGCATCCATTGCAGTGGCCGAAGCCAAGGTACTGACCACTGAGTTGTCGTTACTGGCCAGCGAAAAACTGTTCGAACTGGCCGGCAGCCGCGCCAGCCTTGCCGAATTCAACCTTGATCGCCACTGGCGTAACGCCCGGGTGCATACCCTGCACGACCCGGTGCGCTGGAAGTACCACGCCATTGGCGCTTACCGCCTCAACGGCACCTTGCCTGCCCGGCATTCCTGGATCTGAACCTGGAGACACCCATGTCACTGATATCCAAACAGGTCCCGGTTATCCACAGCGATGCCGAGGCCCTGAGCGTAGCCCGTGAACTCGCGGCGCATTTCAAGCGCGACAGCGCCCTGCGCGATCGTGAGCGACGCCTGCCTTTTGATGAGCTGGAACTGTTTTCCCACACCGGCCTGTGGGGCATCACCGTGCCCAAGGCCTATGGCGGCGCCGGCGTGTCCAATGTCGCTCTGGCCCAGGTGGTTGCGTTGATCGCTGCAGCCGACGCCTCGCTGGGGCAAATCCCGCAAAATCACTTTTATGCCCTTGAAGTCCTGCGGGTGAATGGCACGCACGAACAAAAACAGCGGCTATATGCCGAAGTGCTGGCCGGGCAACGCTTCGGCAATGCCCTAGCCGAAATCGGCACCAAGACTGCCCACGATCGCACCACCCACCTGGCCAAGGCCGAACACGGTTATCGCATCACCGGCCGCAAGTTCTACGCCACCGGCGCACTGTATGCGCAGCGGATTCCTACCTCGGTGGTGGACGATAACGGTATCCAGCACCTGGCATTTGTCCACCGCGACAGCGACGGCCTGAGCGTGATCGACGACTGGAGCGGCTTTGGCCAGCGCACCACGGGCAGCGGCTCGGTGGTGTTCGACAACGTACTGGTCGCAGCACAGGACGTGATTCCGTTTCAAAGCGCATTTGAGCGCCCGACTCCGGTCGGCCCGCTGGCTCAGATTCTGCACGCGGCCATCGACACCGGTATCGCCCGTGCCGCCTTTGAAGATGCCCTGCATTTTGTGCGCACCAAAACCCGGCCGTGGATCGACGCCACCACTGATATCGCCAGCGAAGACCCCCTGACCCTGAAAAGCTTCGGCCACTTGAGTGTGCGCCTGCATGCTGCCGAAGCTCTACTGGAGCGGGCCGGGGAATTGCTCGACAGCGCCCAGAACGATACCAACGCCAGCACCGTGGCCGCCGCCTCGATCGCCATCGCGGAAGCGCGAGCCCTTAGTACTGAAATTTCCCTGGCCGCCGGTAGCACCCTGTTTGAGCTGGCGGGCAGCCAGGCCACCCTGGCCGAGCACGGTCTTGACCGGCACTGGCGCAATGCTCGCGTCCATACCCTGCACGATCCGGTTCGCTGGAAGTATCACGCCGTGGGCAACTACTACCTCAACGATGCCAACCCGCCACTGCGGGGGACCATTTGATGAGTAAGAAGAAGATCCTGATCAATGCCTTCAATATGAACTGCATTGGCCATATCAATCACGGGCTGTGGACCCATCCACGGGACAACTCGACCACCTTCAACACCCTGGAGTACTGGACAGAACTGGCTCAGTTGCTGGAACGAGGACTGTTTGACGGGTTGTTTATCGCCGACATCGTGGGCGTGTACGACGTTTATCAACAGTCGGTTGATGTGCCCCTCAAAGAGGCAATCCAGCTCCCGGTCAACGACCCGCTGCTGCTGGTGTCGGCCATGGCCGCAGTCACTAAAAACCTCGGTTTTGGCTTGACCGCCAACCTGACCTACGAACCGCCGTACTTGTTCGCACGGCGCATGTCGACCCTTGACCACCTGACCCGGGGCCGTGTGGGCTGGAATATCGTCACCGGCTACCTCGACAGCGCAGCCAAGGCCATGGGCCTGACCGAGCAAGTCGAACACGACCGTCGTTACGATCAGGCCGATGAGTACCTGGAGGTGCTGTACAAACTGTGGGAGGGCAGTTGGGAAAGCGGCGCCGTGCTCAATGACCCGGTGCAGCGCATCTACGCCCAGCCTGACAAGGTCCACAAGGTCAAACACCACGGTGAGTTCTATCAAGTGGAGGGTTATCACCTCTGCGAACCGTCGCCTCAGCGCACGCCGGTGCTGTTTCAGGCCGGCAGTTCGGATCGCGGGCTGGTATTTGCCGGGCGCCATGCCGAATGCGTGTTTATCAGCGGCCAGACCAAGGCCGCCACCAAAGCCCAGGTCGACAAGGTGCGCGCCAGTGCCGTGGCAGCGGGTCGCAACCCGGACGACATCAAGCTGTTCATGGGCCTTAACGTGATCGTGGCACCTACCGAAGAACTGGCTCAGGCCAAGCGTGACGAGTACCTGAGCTATGCCAGCGCCGAAGCAGGCGTGGCGCATTTTTCCAGCTCTACGGGCATCGACTTTGCCGACTACGAACTGGACGAACCGATCCAGTACGTGAAGAGCAACGCGATCCAGTCGGCAACCAAAGTGCTTCAAAACAACGATTGGACCCGACGCAAATTGCTCGAACAACACGCGCTGGGCGGTCGTTACATGACCCTGGTGGGTTCGCCGGAACAGGTGGCCGACGAACTGGAGTCGTGGATCGCACAAACCGGTCTCGACGGCTTCAACCTGACCCGCATCGTGACCCCCGAAAGCTACATCGATTTTATCGACCTGGTGGTCCCCGAACTGCAACGCCGGGGTTCCTACAAAACCGCGTATGACACCGGCAGCCTGCGGCAAAAGCTGTTTGTCGACGGCGATGCGCACTTGCCGCAGCGCCATACGGGCGCGGCTTACAGGCACAACCCATAACCCTTTTTTGTTGTGGGAGCGAGCCTGCTCGCGAAGCTTGCAGGACTGCCGCACTTTCGCGAGCAGGCTCGCTCCCACAAAACTCGAATTCCGACTCTTTGACTGGGCAATGATCATGAACAAAAAACACGCACTGGTTCTGGCCCTCGGGCTGTTTAGCGGCTTCATCCACGCAGCCGACAAGCCACTCAAGGTCGGCACCACAGCCGCCTTCGCCATCCCGCTGGAAACCGCTGTGGCCGAGGCCGACAAGCAAGGGCTCAAGGTTGAGCTGGTGGAGTTCACCGACTGGATCGCGCCTAACGTCAGCCTGGCCAGCGGCGATATCGACGTGAACTACTTCCAGCACATCCCGTTTCTGGAAAACGCCAAGGCCGCCGCCGGGTTTGACCTGACGCCATATGCCAAAGGCATCATCAACAACGTGGGCCTGTATTCGAAAAAGTACAAAAGCCTCGACGCCTTGCCTGAGGGCGCCACCGTCGCCATCGCCAATGACCCGATCAACAGCGGCCGCGGCCTGCAACTGCTGGCCAAGGCCGGGTTGATCACCCTCAAGCCCGGGGTGGGCTACAAGGCCACCGAAGATGACATCGTCGCCAACCCGAAGAAGATCAAGATCCTGCAGGTCGAGGCCGTGCAACTGGTACGTGCCTACGACGATGCTGATCTGGTGCAGGGGTATCCGGCCTATATCCGCCTGGCCAAAACCTTCGATGCAGAGTCGGCGTTGCTGTTCGATGGCATCGACCACCCCGAATACGTGATCCAGTTCGTGATCCAGCCTAAAAACAAAGACGATCCGCGTCTGGCCAAGTTCATCGACATTTACCAGCACTCCCCTGTGGTGAAGGCCCAACTGGATAAAACCTACGGCAACCTGTACCAGCCCGGCTGGGGAGGCTGATCATGAGCGTGGCTATTGCTCGCGAGCGGCTCGATCAGCCGCAGCCCAGCGCGAACCACACCGAGCTGCACCCCGAGTTGAGCCACGCCCATGTGCGTTTTATCGGTATCGGCAAAACCTATGACGGCCGCCAGGGCCCGGTGGATGCCCTCAAAGGCATCGACCTGGCGATTCAACGGGGGGAAATATTCGGCATTATTGGCCGCAGCGGCGCGGGCAAGTCGTCGCTGATTCGCACCATCAACCGCCTCGAACACCCCACCAGCGGGCGCGTACTGATTGACCAGGTGGATATCGCCGGTTTTGACGAAGACACACTGGTCGCGCTGCGGCGCAAGATCGGCATGATTTTCCAGCACTTCAACCTGATGTCGGCCAAGACCGTGTGGCAGAACGTTGAACTGCCACTCAAGGTGGCGGGGGTTCCCAAGCTGCAACGCGAGCAGAAAGTCCGTGAGCTGCTGGAGCTGGTCGGCCTGCAAGGCAAACACACGGCCTATCCAGCGCAGCTCTCGGGCGGGCAGAAACAACGGGTAGGCATTGCCCGTGCACTGGTTCACGACCCAGCGATCTTGCTCTGCGACGAAGCCACCTCGGCACTCGACCCCGAAACCACGCAGTCGATTCTGGGTTTGCTGCGCGAGATCAATCACCGCCTGGGCCTGACCATCATCCTCATCACCCATGAAATGGCGGTGATCCGGGACATTTGCCACCGCGTGGTGGTGCTTGAGCAAGGTCAGGTGGTGGAGCAAGGGCCGGTGTGGCAAGTGTTTGGCGACCCGCAGCACGATGTCAGCAAAACCCTGCTCGCCCCTTTGCAAAACACCCTGCCCGAAGCGCTGCAAAACCGCATTACGGCGCAGCCCCTGTCTTCCCAATCAAGCGTGATCTTGCGTCTGCGCTTCACGGGTAGCCAGGCGCAGGAGCCTGATCTGGGCGCGTTGTTCAGCGCCCTCGGAGGGCAGGTGCGGCTGCTGCAGGGCGGTGTCGAGCAAATCCAGGGCCATGCCCTGGGCCAACTGCTGCTCAGCGTGACTAGCACGTCGCTGGGCGCAGACGAGCTGCGCAAGCGAGCCGGTCAATGGGCACAACAGGTCGAGGTGGTGGGTTATGGGATTTGATCGTTTATGGCAGGGGGTGATCGACACCTTTTTGATGGTTGGCGTGTCGTCGCTGATCGCACTGATCCTGGGCATCCCGCTGGCGGTGATTCTGGTTACCAGCGGCAAGGGCGGGATTTACGAAGCCCCTGCACTGAACAAGGCATTGGGCGCATTCGTGAATCTTTTTCGCTCAATTCCCTTTCTGATTTTGATGGTGGCTCTTATCCCGTTTACCCGCCTGATTGTGGGTACGACCTACGGGGTTTGGGCTGCGGTCGTACCACTGACCATCGCGGCAACACCGTTTTTTGCCCGGATTGCTGAAGTCAGCCTGCGCGAAGTTGATCATGGATTGATCGAAGCTGCCCAGGCGATGGGCTGTAAGCGTCATCACATCATCTGGCACGTGCTTTTGCCCGAAGCCTTACCCGGAATCGTCGGCGGCTTCACCATCACCCTGGTGACCATGATCAACTCTTCGGCCATGGCTGGCGCGATCGGCGCCGGCGGCCTGGGCGACATCGCCTACCGCTATGGCTATCAGCGCTTCGACTCGCAAGTGATGTTGACCGTGATCGTATTGCTGGTGATTTTGGTGGCCGTGATTCAGCTCGGCGGCGACCGCCTGGCCCTGGCACTGAACAAACGCTGAGGTATAGTCGGCGGTCTGACTGACGCCGACTGAGCCTGCGATGACCCTCGACCCAAAGACCCTCGAACAGATTGCTGCCACCACACTTGGCCACTATCAACAGAGTGCTGAAGGCTTTCGTGATGGCACCCGCGACCACGATGTAAGCCAGAACATCGACGCCCTGCTGCGGCACATCCAGGGCAGTTTGCCGTTTTCGATTCTGGACTTTGGCTGTGGCCCGGGTCGCGACCTGCAAACCTTCACCCGGTTGGGCCATGTCGCGGTCGGGCTGGACGGCACCGAACGCTTCACGCAAATGGCCCGCGAAGACAGCGGCTGCGAAGTGTGGCACCAGGACTTTCTCAAGCTCGACCTGCCCCCTGAACGCTTCGACGGCATTTTCGCCAATGCTTCGTTGTTCCACGTTCCTACCCAGGAACTGGGGCAAGTGCTGGGCAAACTGCACAGCAGCTTGAAACCCGGCGGCGTGCTCCTCAGCTCTAACCCCCGGGGCGACAACCGCGAAGGCTGGAACGGTGAGCGCTATGGCGCGTATCACGATCTGGAAAACTGGCGAGCCATGCTGACGGCTGCCGGTTTTGTTGAGCTGGAGCACTACTATCGCCCGGCGGGATTACCACGCGACCAGCAGCCGTGGCTGGTGAGTGTGTGGCGTAAAACCCCCTCGACTCAACAACCGTAGCCGCTAGGCTGCGTTCGACGGCGAAGCCGTCGAAAACCCTGAGAACAGGATTAAACGGGCACACCGCAGTGTCTGATTTTGCGACGGCTTCGCCGCCGAGCGTAGCCTCGCTCCGCTCGTCAACTGCTACGGATCAGCCGAAGAACCAGTAGCACACCAGAATCGCGGCCACTACGCCCGCCAACTCAGCCAGCAAGGCGCAGCCCACTGCATGCCGGGCTCGCTGGATACCCACGGCACCGAAGTACACCGCCAGTACATAGAAGGTCGTTTCTGTGCTGCCCTGCACCGTGGCCGCCACCAGCGCCGGGAAGCTGTCCACGCCCTGGGTCTGCATGGTTTCGATCAGCAACGCCCGAGCGGCACTCCCCGAGAAGGGCTTGACCATCGCCGTTGGCAACGCGTCGACAAAACGGGTGTCCCAGCCCAACCATTCGACCATATGACGGATGCCGTCCAGGCCAAAATCCAGGGCTCCGGAGGCGCGCAACACACCCACTGCACATAGCATCGCAACCAGATACGGCAGCAGGTTTTTCGCCACGTCAAAGCCTTCCTTGGCCCCTTCGACAAACGCTTCGTACACCTTGACCTTGCGCAGGGCACCAATCACCAGAAACAACATGATCAGTCCGAACAGCGTCAGGTTGCCAAGGATCGACGACAGACTGGCCAGGGCCGTGGCCGACAGGGTCGCCAACAACGCCATGAAGCCGCCCAGGATCAACGCGCCGGGCACCAGATACGCCAGCACCACCGGATCCCACAACCGCAAGCGCTGCATCACGGCCACTGAAAGCAGGCCGACCAGCGTCGATGCGCTGGTCGCCAGCAGTATTGGCAGGAATACCAGCGTCGGGTCGGGGGCGCCTTGCTGGGCGCGGTACATGAAGATGGTGACTGGCAACAGGGTCAGGGACGAGGCATTGAGCACCAGGAACAGAATCTGCGCATTACTGGCACTGGTCGGGCTCGGATTGAGCTCTTGCAGCGCCCGCATGGCCTTCAGGCCAATGGGCGTGGCCGCATTGTCCAGCCCCAGGCCGTTGGCGGCGAAGTTCAGGGTGATAAACCCCAGCGCCGGGTGACCGGACGGGACCTCAGGCATAAGGCGCTTGAACAGCGGCCCCAGCGCCCTGCCCAGCCAATCGACGATGCCGGCTTTTTCGGCGATCCGCAGAAAACCTAGCCACAAGGTCAGGGTGCCAAACAGCAAAACCATCACTTCGACCGACAATTTGGCCATGGCGAAGATGCTTTCGACTATCGCGGAGAAGATCCCCGCATTACCCCCCACCAGCCATTGGGCAAGTGCCGACACCATGGCGACGACGAAAAAGCTGAGCCATAGGCCGTTGAGCATCGAGAAAACTCCTGGAAGATGGAGCGAATGATAGCGGCCAAGGCCCAGAAACAACAAACCCCGGACAAGTCCGGGGTTTGTTCAAGTGCGACTACCGCGTGACGATTACTCGCCTTTTGGCAGTGCCTCTTTGCTGCGCCAGTGCGGCAGCGAGTTCCAGTAGCGCTCGCCCTTGGCGTCGTCGTACATGCCTTCCCAACGGGAGATCACCAGTACCGCCAGGGCGTTACCGATCACGTTCAGGGCCGTACGGGCCATGTCCATCACACGGTCAACACCGGCGATAAAGGCCAGGCCTTCAAGCGGGATACCCACGCTGCCCAAAGTGGCCAGCAGCACCACGAAGGACACGCCCGGTACACCGGCGATGCCTTTGGAGGTGACCATCAGGGTCAGAACCAACAGCAATTGCTGGCTGATCGACAGGTCGATGCCGTACAGCTGAGCGATAAAGATCGCTGCGATACTTTGATACAGGGTCGAACCGTCAAGGTTGAACGAGTAGCCGGTCGGTACCACAAAGCTGCAAATCGCTTTAGGGGCGCCGTAGGCTTCCATCTTCTCGATCACGCGCGGCAGCACGGTTTCGGAGCTGGCGGTGGAATAGGCCAGTACCAGTTCGTCCTTGAAGATGCGCATCAGCTTGATCACGGAGAAGCCGAACAGCTTGGCGATCAGGCCCAGCACCGCGAAGGCGAAGAACAGGATGGCGCCGTAAACCAGCAACACCAGCTTGGCCAGTGGCACCAGGGAGGCGAAGCCGAAGTTGGCGACGGTCACGGCGATCAGGGCAAACACACCGATTGGCGCGTAGTTCATGATCATGTGAGTGACTTTGAACATCGACTCGGACACGCCCTGGAAGGTTTTCACCAGCGGGTCGCGCAGTTCGGCGTTCAGGCTCGACAAGCCGAGACCGAAGAGTACCGAGAAGAAGATGATCGGCAGCATTTCACCGCGAGCCATGGCCGCGAAGATGTTCGACGGGATCAGGTTGAGGATGGTCTCGATGAACGCATGTTCATGGGTGACCTCAGCCGCAGTGGCCGCATATTTCGAGATATCGACTGTGCCCAGGGTGCTCATGTCGATCCCGGCACCCGGCTGGAACACGTTGGCCAGCACCAGGCCGACCAAAATCGCGATGGTAGTGACCACCTCGAAGTAAATGATGGTTTTAAAACCGATACGACCGAGTTTCTTCGCATCTCCCACGCCTGCAATCCCGACAACCAGTGAAGAAATCACGATTGGGATTACGATCATCTTGATCAGACGGATAAAGATATCGCCGGCAGGTTGCAGAACGTTACTGATCCACCAGGCCTTTTCAGCACTGAAATGGTTGAGCAGCGCGCCGATTGCAATCCCGAGGACCAGACCAATCAGGATCTGCCAGGCGAGGCTAAGTTTTGCCTTCTTCATGTCATTACCCTTACTTCAAGTGGACTCGGGCAGAGGCTCAGACTAGAGCGCTCGAAAGCGCAAAAAATCAGATACCTCTACCCCCGTAGAAGGTCGCCCAAACCGAGCCAGAAAGGCTCTTTGGCAGGCGAAAAAAGGCGCAACTATTCCCATGCATGAGGTAGCCGTCTAATGCCGTAAACGCCTACCCTATGCCGAATCGGCATGGGTTTTGTCCGACAAGACCTCAAATCGGCCCCTCTGCGATTGCACAGAATAGACGACATAAGTGCCGTAGACCGGCTGTTTCAAGGTCTTTTTAGCCAAGAAGGGAGTGGCATTAAGCCGCATATATCCAAGAAATATCCGACAACACAAATCAGATATAAGTCCGGGCTATTTTTCTGTTTGTCGATATACGGTCGACGTTTCGAAGTGCTGTTCAGGCCACATTTGTTTTCAAAAAAATGAACCCTGATAAGGCATTACGTATACCGGGAGGTTTTCTTCAGGCACAAAAAAACCAAGGCAAAACCTTGGCATCAGTGAAGCCTGTAACCGGTTTCATGCCCCGCGGCCGCCGCCTGCTATTAACAGGGCAGCGGCCACTTCCTTAAAGGATGGGGCGAGCATGCCTAGCCTCGACCGCGACGACCAAAGATGAAGGACACCACAAACATGACCAGGAACACGACAAAGAGAATCTTGGCGATGCCGGTCGCGGTGCCCGCAATACCACCGAAGCCCAAAACTGCAGCGATGATGGCGATAATCAGGAAGGTAATTGCCCAACTCAACATGGTGATTCTCCTTATTACTGTGGGAAGCAGGATGATGCCGCTGGTTTAATTCGATGCCCGATCAGGGCCTCAATGTTGTGAACACTCAAAACACCCAACGTTCCGGTGCAGGTTGAGCGTTGGCTATTTGTGTTTCGTCAGAGGCCGCCAGTTCGTAGCCACCTTTGGGATCAGTCACAGATCCCAGTGCCTTGAAGTGCTGCTGTGGGGCGGCGGAGTGCAGAGCTGTAGCGGCGGGCTGCGTCGCTGCCTCCATTCGGCTCCACTGTTGACCACCGATCAAAGTCACCGACAAGGCCAGGCTGGCAAACAAGCCCTGCTGTAGATGCAATGACGAAACGCGCATGTTGGAGAAATTTTGACGATTCATGTTCAAACTCCTGCCACCCGGTGGTCAATGTAAGGTTGCATCGCGGACCGCGACTCTCTATGCAAGGGTAATTGCAGGTGCCATGCCAGCTTTTGAACAGATAAAAAACCTATATAAATCAGTTACTTACTTATTTTAAAAGTCCGCTTTTACGCGCATCCTGCACGATAGCCCCAATGCCCGTCGTGCGTTATGCACGATCCCGTAGCAGTTGCTGAAGGAACGAGGCGGCGTAGCCGTCGTAGAACCGGAGCTCTATGGTGCAACAGGAAATCCGTTGACTCAGGATTTACGACGGCTGCGCCGCCGAACGCAGCCTCGCTCCGCGAGCCAGCTGCTACGAGGGTAAATTCCCACCATCGATCAAGACCTGATATTCAGCCTATTCAGCTTTAAAATCAGATAGTTACTTCAGGCAATACAACGCTTTCAGTGCTAGCCTCGGAATGAATCCTGAAAAATCATGCAACTTGCCCGATTATTCCGACACTAACCAAGATCACTCATAAAGGAACGCAGGACATGGAATCAGCCAAAGAGCAACAGGGCCGCATTCTGCTGGTCGATGATGAATCAGCCATCCTGCGCACATTCCGCTATTGCCTCGAAGACGAGGGTTACACCGTTGCCACCGCCAACAGCGCGGCACAGGCCGACTCGCTGTTGCAACGCCAAGTGTTCGATCTGTGTTTTCTCGATCTGCGCCTGGGCGAAGACAACGGCCTGGATGTATTGGCCCAGATGCGCATCCAGGCGCCGTGGATGCGCGTGGTGATTGTCACTGCCCACTCGGCGGTCGATACCGCAGTGGATGCTATCCAGGCCGGTGCCGCGGACTATCTGGTCAAACCGTGCAGCCCTGACCAGTTGCGTCTGGCGACTGCCAAACAGTTGGAAGTGCGCCAGTTGTCCGCCCGTCTTGAAGCACTGGAAGGTGAAGTGCGCAAACCCAAGGACGGCCTGGACTCCCACAGCCCGGCCATGATGGCGGTGCTGGAAACGGCACGCCAGGTCGCGGGTACAGATGCCAACATCCTGATTCTCGGTGAGTCAGGTACCGGCAAGGGTGAGCTGGCACGGGCGATTCATGGCTGGAGCAAACGGGCCAAGAAATCGTGCGTCACTATTAACTGCCCGTCTTTGACCGCCGAGTTGATGGAAAGTGAACTGTTCGGCCATACCCGCGGAGCGTTTACCGGCGCCAGCGAAAGCACCTTGGGCCGGGTTAACCAGGCCGACGGCGGTACATTGTTCCTCGATGAAATCGGCGACTTCCCACTGACACTTCAGCCAAAACTGTTGCGCTTTATTCAGGACAAGGAATACGAACGCGTCGGCGACCCCGTGACCCGCCGTGCCGATGTACGAATTCTGGCCGCCACCAACCTCAACCTTGAGGACATGGTGCGTGATGGTCGCTTCCGTGAAGACTTGCTGTATCGCCTGAACGTGATCACCCTGCATTTGCCACCGTTACGCGAGCGCAGTGAAGATATCCTCACCCTGGCCGATCGCTTTCTGGCCCGCTTCGTCAAGGAGTACGCCCGACCTGCACGAGGCTTCAGCCAGGATGCCCGTCTGGCGCTGGCCAACTACCGCTGGCCGGGCAATATTCGCGAACTGCGCAACGTGGTTGAGCGCGCGAGTATCATTTGCCCCCAGGAAGTCGTCGAAGTCAGCCACTTGGGCATGGCGGAACAAACCACCCCCAATGCCCCGCGCATCGGTGCCGCACTGAGCCTGGATCAACTGGAAAAAGCCCATATCGGCGCTGTTCTGGCCACCAGCGAAACCCTGGATCAAGCAGCAAAAACCTTGGGCATTGATGCCTCGACGCTGTATCGAAAACGTAAGCAGTACAACCTGTGAGCATCCGATGAGACTTGCGATCAAGCTGCGTACCCGTCTGTTCCTTAGCATTTCGGCGCTGATTACAGTGGCGTTGCTCGGGCTTTTGCTTGGCGTTGTTGGCGTCATGCAAATGGCCAAAAGCCAGGAAGCACTGATCCGTAATAACTTCATCACTTTGGACCTGGGCCTTAAGTTGCGTCAGTCACTGGGAGACCAATTGATCCTGATGCTGCGCAACAACCCAGATCCGCAGGCACTGCAAGCCTCCACCCAGGAGTATCAGGCCCTGCTCGAGGAGGGTATCGAGCATGAGCGAAAAAACGAACTTCACAGCGGCTTTGCTCAGGCACGGGAAGATTACGAGCGCTTTTTACAAGCGTTCCATAAAGCCAGCAGCACATCGCTCAATCTGAGCACTGACAACGAGCTTTCAAGTCGTTTCAATCAGTTGCGCAATGGGCTGATCACTGAGCACCGCCGGGCGCTGGATACTATTTATGCCGCACAGGAAGCCGCCCGTGATCGCGCCATAATCATCGCTTCCCTGCTGGGTCTGGTCGGCCTTGCGGTGCTCATCATCGGCTTTATTACCGCCCATGGCATTGCCAGGCGCTTTGGCGCGCCGATCGAGGCGCTGGCCAAAGCTGCCGACAATATAGGCAAAGGTAACTTTGAGGTGGTGCTGCCCCTCTCTTCAGCCACTGAAATGAACCTGCTGACACGGCGCTTCGGCACGATGGCCGAAGCTTTGCGCCAACATCAGGCAACCAACATCGACGAGCTGCTGGCGGGCCAGCAACGGCTGCAGGCAGTGCTCGACAGCATTGATGACGGGTTGTTGATGATCGATCAGCAGGGGCGGCTAGAGCATTTGAATCCAGTGGCACAGCGGCAATTGGGTTGGGATGAAGGCCGTCTTGGCCAGCCACTGGGCGAAGCGTTGCAACGCCCCGAACTCGACCAACAACTGCAAACGGTGCTGCGCGGTGGCAGCCTTGAACGGTTGCCGGAAGACTTGAGCGTCGACATAGAGGGCGAGAACCGACTTCTGACTTACAGCCTGACTCCGGTCAGCCAACCCAAAGGGCCGATTCTCGGGGCTGTGATGGTGCTCCATGATGTAACCGAGCAGCGCGCGTTTGAGCGTGTGCGCAGCGAGTTTGTACTGCGCGCGTCCCATGAGCTGCGCACCCCCGTTACCGGTATGCACATGGCGTTCGGGTTATTTCTGGAGCGTGCGCGCTTTGACCCGCAATCCCGTGAAACCGATTTGCTCAACACCGTAAACGAAGAAATGCAGCGCCTGATGCAGTTGATCAATGACTTGCTGAACTTCTCTCGTTATCAGAACGGCATGCAAAAGCTGACCCTGGCCCCCTGCAACCTTCAACAGATGCTTGAGGACGCAAGTGCCCGCATCGCAGCACAGGCCGCGGCAAGGCATATCGAGCTAGTGCTCGAACTTCAAGAACCACTGCCTGTGCTTAATGCCGATCAGGCCCAGCTTGAACGTGTGCTGGATAACCTGCTGGATAACGCCTTGCGCCATACCGCCGATGGCGGGCAGATTCGCCTTCAGGCCCGACGTCATGGTGAGCGGGTGATCATCAGTATCGAAGACAATGGCGAAGGTATTGCCTATAGCCAGCAAGGCCGTATTTTCGAGCCCTTCGTGCAGGTGGGGCGTAAAAAGGGCGGTGCTGGCCTTGGTCTGGCGCTGTGCAAGGAGATTGTGCAATTGCATGGCGGGCGCATTGGGGTGTATTCACGTCCAGGGCAAGGCACGCAGTTTTACATGGCGCTTCCATTGCTGTAGCCCGCACTGGCTTATCAGTACTTTTGCGTGTTCAACACTTTCAAGATTGCCGCACTTTCAGCATCCGGTGTGCCATCGAAAAGCGCGGGCCTGAAACGCATCTGAAACGCGGCCAATACGTGGCGGGTCGCGACATCCAGCTCGCCGGTTTGCGGAGTTTCATAGCCCAATAGCGCCAGTTGCTGCTGGAACCAGGTGATGCTCGGCAACGTGCTGGTAAACAATGCTTGCTCACGGGCCACGGCTTGCGCATTTGGCCAGATGCCAAACCCTGCTTCGGCCAGTCGCTTCCAGGGAAATAGCGGTCCAGGATCGAGCTTGCGCAGGGGGGCTATGTCGCTGTGGCCTATGATGTTGCGCGGATCGATCTTGTAGCGGGTCGAAATGTCTTTAAGCAGCGCGATAAGCGACTGGACCTGACCTTCGGTGTAGGGATACCAGACTCGCCCTTCTGGCGTATCACGAAAACCCTTGTTCACGATCTCAATGCCGATGGAGCTGGAATTCAACCAGGTCCGGCCTTTCCATTGGCTTTCACCGGCGTGCCAGGCGCGCTGGTTTTCGTCTACCAGTTTGTAGATTGTCGGCGGAGTATCGCCAATAAGGTAATGGCTGCTGACAGGACCATGGGTCAACAGCTCCAGAGAGCGCTCCAGAGAGGTTGAGGTGTAATGCAGCACCACGAACTGCACGCGGCTGTCGTAGTTGACCGATGGGTGACTGGTGTCCATGGGAGGGCCATTGGCGCAACCGGCCAACACTACGATGGACAAGATCAAAGCTGAAAATTTCATGGGCAAAGACAACACAGCTGAAAATTAATACTCAAGCATACCTCACTGCTCTTGTCGCGCAGCTGTACACCGCACCGGGTTGGAACAAGCCTCCTGCTCGCGCACGAGCAGGAGGGCAGTTGCTACTTGCCGCACACCAGATAAAAGCTCGTCGATGAATCGCCCGATGGCCCATCGAGCCCCAGCATCAAGCCAATTACATTGACCTCTTCACGGGTCGGTTTGCCTGATAACTTTGCATTGCCATACAGCGTGTGTTCATAACTGGATTTATCATCGGCCGAGACCACACAAAACTTGGGAGCGTCTTTAAAGCTGCCGGGCATGAACTTCACATTATAACTGGCGGCGTAATCGGGCTGACTGGAATATTCAACCCGTTCAATCCAATAAGGTGATTGCGTTGCCAAGGTTCCATCTTTGTTGATATACGCCGAATAGAGGGCTGTCTTAACCGCCGCACTAGCCGAGACAGCGCCCGCCATTAAAAAAAGGACGGACAACAAGGAGATTAACGTTTTCATACATTACCTTTTGAGTCGCGCAGGGCGCCACACGGCCTGAATAGACAGGCATAGCGCTCTTAATGGACATCCGATCAATAAACAGATGACAGCACTGCGGCTACCTTAAAGCAACCTGGAACAGCCTGTTAATTGATATAAGTCGCTCACTCTTCGCCCGTCAAGACGTTATAAACAGGATTAACCAACACTGTTTAAAAACCGACAAGTACTACTGAACAATTGGAAAGCTATTACACAACTCAGCACTTACCAGGCAGCGATTATATAATCGATGAAGTTTAACTAACGATTGAAGTTAGTGATCTGACGGACACGGATCAACACCGTTGCGACCATTGGCCTTGACCCGATACAGCGCCTCATCTGCCCGCTTGATCACGTGCTCGCTGCGATCACCAGCCTTGAAGGCCGATACCCCGATGGAGGCCGTCAGGGTCACAGGTTCGCCCTTGAAGTGGAAAGGACACGCCTCGATGGCTGCCCGAAGCTTCTCTGCCCGCTGCAAGCCGGTCGCCAGTGGCGTGTTGGGCATCAGCAACACAAACTCTTCGCCTCCAAAACGGGCAACAAAATCGCTGGGGAGCAGGTGTTTGCGCAACTGCGCGGCGATGATCTTGAGCACCTTGTCGCCGGCCAGATGGCCATAACCATCATTGATACGCTTGAAATGATCGAGGTCGAGCATGGCAATCAGTAGCGGGGTGCCGTGAACGTGCCACTGTTCGACTTCACATTGCAGCCGTTCGCCCCATGCAGCCCGATTTGGCAGGCCGGTCAGCGGGTCTATCAACGCTTTCTGGCGCTGTTCTTCAAGGTGTTCGCGGTAACCTTGGGCCTGCTGCTCCATGTGCGTTATACGCTCGGCCAACCCTTGAAGATGGGCTGAGACTTCCTGCTCACGGGCATTTCGTTGCTGCTGATGCTGGTCCATCGTGCCCAGCAACCCCTCGAGACGGTTTTCCAGAAGGTGCTTGAGGCTGTTGAGATCGACAGCGTCTTGCACACTGCTTTGCAAACCATCAACGTGCTCGCGCAGTTGGGTGTGCAAGTTGTCCGCAGCGGAGCGTCCTTCGGCATGGCCTTCACTGGCTGCCTGAAGGTTGTTCTGGAACGACTCAAGGCGCCCGTTAAGTTGTTTGAGGTAAGTTTCGAATTCATGCTGGCCGCTATCGGTAATGGCCAGCATCAAAACGGCAAGATCATCGAGGATGGGTAGTAATTCGTACCAGTTCAACCCTTTTTCGAGACGCTTGCGCATGGCTTCGGCCTGCGGCCGGTGGTGCTCGGGCAGTGAAAGGTCGTTCAGTAGACCGAGTAATGTGGATTCGATATGCGTCGCCACTGAGCTGTAAGACGGCTCGGGGCTCTCGGGCAGGGCATAAACGGCGTCGATTTCATCCTCAAGCGGTTCGCAACTGCTCGCCTTTTCGAGGACGGGAATCTCAAACTGCACGTCGGGCAGATTATTTTCTGCGTCGACCTGCGCGACTACCGACTCTAGCGCGCCTCCCGACTCCTGCTCCTCAGATTCTTCAAAAACCTCTGGCTCAGGTTCAGGGAGCACAAGGGCTTCAGCATCGGCCACAGGCTCGGCCTTGGGCTGCGGGGAGCTAATGTGCGGGCGCAGAGACTCAACGGCCGCCCTCGGCTCCACCTCTGGCGAGGAGGCGTCCAGTGGCTTGGCCACAACCGGTGAAGCGGTGACGGTCGGGGCGTGCACATGGGGAGCAGCCGCCACAGGCTCAACAAGAGGTTCGCTTGGTGGTTTATCGGCCTCATGGACCCCGAACAGGCGCTGCAACAGGCCCGGCTTGGGCGGTTCAGCGCCATTGGCTTGCAGCGACAGCGCCTGCCCCTGCAAGCGGCTTAGTTCGTCAAGCAGCAGAGGGATCTCACGGGCATGGGTCACGCGGTTGTCGAGTTGTTTGGCAAATGCCTTGAGTGGTTTGCTGATTTCACGGGGCAGCGCCAGGGCTTGCAGTTGCGTGACCAGGGTAGTGAGCGCCGCACCCACTTGTTCAACCCGGGTTTCGCGACGTTGTTCCGAGTCGAGCACTGCCTTTTCCAGGCGTGGCAGCAAGGCAGCCAGAGCGGCGTCCATCTCGTTGGTGCGCACCACTTCGCGCATTTCCTTCATGCACTGATCGACGGTTCGATCAGTGCCTTCTGCCGCCAGGGTGCTACGTACAAGACCGCGACGCAGCAAGTCGAGACGAGCATTCCAGCGGCGCTCCAGCTTGTCTTGCTGCTCAACGCTTTTAAGGTATTTCTCTTTCCAGCGCGAAGCCTCGTCACTCATGCCAAAGGCCCACTGTCTGTCGGTCGCAAGGCAAGCTGTGAATCAACACCCACCGTGCCCGGCAGGCGGATATCAACCGCAACGGGCAAATGGTCGGAAATAGGCTGGTCCAGCACTTGTACCCGTTCTAGGGTCAAGCTTGGGCTGAGCAAAATATGATCAAGACAACGTTGTGGACGCCAACTTGGGAAGGTGGCCTCCATTTGCGGTGCCAGCAACCCCAGGTCGCGCAGTGGCGATGTGTGCAGCAGGTCGTTGGCATGGGTATTCATGTCACCCATCAGGACTTGGTGCTGATACCCGCCAATCAGCTCGCGAATATAGGCCAGCTGGAGAGTGCGGGTTTTTGTTCCCAGCGCCAGGTGCATGACCACGACCACCAGTGCATCAGGACCATCACCAAAGCGCACCAGAATCGCGCCACGCCCCGCAGGGCCAGGCAACGGATGATCTTCAATCGCGCTGGGGCGCAGACGGCTAAGCACCCCGTTGCTGTGCTGGGCCAGGCGACCCAGATTGCGATTGAGTTGTTGATACCAGTAGGGGAATTCGCCCTGTTGGGCCAGGTATTTGACCTGATTGATGTAGCCGGAGCGGTGACTGCCACCGTCCGCCTCTTGCAGGGCAACCAGGTCGAAGTCACCCAACAAGTCGCCTATGCGCTCAAGGTTTCCGGCCCTCCCCTTGTGTGGCAGCACATGCTGCCAACTGCGGGTCAGGTAGTGTCGATAACCTTGAGTGCTGTTACCCACCTGGATGTTGAAACTGAGCAATCGCAGACGCCGATCATCCGGCATCTCGCAGGATGCCAGATGATCCTCGTTGATCTGCGGCTGGTGCAGACCAACGATTCGCTCGTTTTTCCAGCGGCGCATGGGGGCGGGCGCCGCTTAGTTTTTAGCGCTCGCGGCGCGCTCTTTGGCGATCAACTGATCGGCAACGCTCAATGCACCTTCAGGACCGCCGGAAGTACCCAGGTCAAAGCGATACTTGCCGTTAACGACCATGGTCGGTACGCCGGAGATCTGGTAGGCCTGAGCCTTTTTCTTGGCGTCCTCAACCTTGCCCTTGACGGCGAACGAGTTATAGGTGCTCAGGAACTTGTCTTTGTCGATGCCTTCACCTGCCAGGAATTCAGCCATTTCTTCCGGGGTAGCCAGCTTTTTGCCGTCATGAATTGCCTGGAAAACAGCTTTGTGAACCTTGTTCTCAACACCCATGGCTTCAAGGGTGATGAACAGTTGACCGTGAACATTCCAGATCCCGCCAAACATGGCTGGGATACGTACAAAGTTCACATCAGCCGGCAACTTTTCAGCCCAAGGATTGATGGTTGGCTCGAATGCAAAGCAATGCGGGCAGCCATACCAGAACAGCTCAACCACTTCGATCTTGCCAGGCACTGCAACCGGAACGGCGCTGCTCAGCTCTACATATTGTTTACCCGCCTCAAGCGGTTCGGCCGCTTGAGCGGTCATGCCAAACAGGCTGGCACTGACGAGAGCGGCGCTGAGGATCAGATTACGCATGCTTTACTCCTGGGCAGATAAGGTCGTTTCAACGCGACCTGTATTCAGACAGGTCCGCGCTGATTTGAGTTCGATAGTGTAACGGTAGATGCCATGAAAAAGGGCAGCCGAAGCTGCCCTTTGAGGTTCACATTCAAGGATTAAACGATCGTTAAGATGACCAGTCGTTTCCAGGACTGCCCCCGCCGATCGTAAAACCTTAGTGCAGACCCTGAATATAGCTGGCCAGCGCCTTGATGTCCTTGTTGCTCATCTTGGCCGCAATGCCGCGCATGATCATCGAGTCACCATCGTTGGTGCGATCGCCTTCACGGAAGTCTGTCAGTTGCTTCTCGATGTAACTTGCATGCTGGCCACCCAGATGCGGGAAGCCGGCAGCTGCGTTACCCTGGCCGTCTGGCGAGTGGCAACCGGTGCACGCTGGCATGCCTTTCTCAAGGTTGCCGCCGCGGAACAGGGCTTCACCCTGGGCAACCAGGGCCGGGTCGGCAGCGCCAACCGAACTTTTTTGGCTTGAGTAGAAAGCAGCGATATCGGCAAGGTCCTGATCGTTCAGGTTCGCCAGCAGGCCGGTCATTTCCAGCACCTGACGCTTGCCGTCCTTGATTTCATGCAACTGCTTGAGCAGGTAACGATCACCTTGCCCGGCCAGTTTTGGGAAGTTTGGGGCCATGCTATTGCCGTCTGGACCGTGACAAGCGCCACATACAGCGGTTTTTGCCTGACCTGCAGCAGCATCGCCTACAAGAGCGGTGCCTGCAGCCTGGGCAATACCGGTGACGCCCAAGGTCAACAGCAGACTCACGAGTAATTTGTTCATCAGCTAATCCAACTACGGCTAAGGGTTAAAGAGTTATGGGCCGGGCTTACTCGCTTATCCACTGTAGGACAGATCGGTAATCCTCGACACTGCAGTCCATGCACAAACCACGCGGCGGCATCGCCTTGAAACCCTGGATCACGTGTTGCACCAGCGCCTCACTACCCTGCTCAAACCTTGGCCTTACTGCTGGCCAGCATGGCAGACACTGCAAACGCGGTTGTACACGGCTTCCGGATCCTGTGTAGCCTGAATGCTGTAACGTGGCATCAAGACACCGGCGACTAGCAGCCATTTCGTCATAAAACGACCTTTTCAGGGTTGGGAGCTTGCTGCGTTCTAATGCGCAACCTGGTTTTTTCGCTCCCGTGTTCTTCATCCTACGCTGGGACAAAGCGCACACAAAATCTGCGGCATTATATACTGGCGTCACTGAAACGGAAACGACACGCTCGCCGCGTCCATTCCTGACGCCGCTCACATCGGAAATCCCATGCAACTCAAGAACCCCATTCTAGGTCTGTGCCAACAGGCTACTTTCATGCTCAGCGCTGCCAAAGTCGATCAATGCCCCGATGACGAAGGCTATGAAGTCGCATTTGCCGGGCGTTCGAACGCCGGCAAGTCCAGCGCACTCAACACTTTGACCCACGCCAGCCTGGCGCGCACGTCGAAAACCCCAGGGCGTACTCAGCTTCTGAACTTCTTCCAGCTGGACGAAGAACGTCGCCTGGTCGACCTGCCCGGTTACGGTTACGCCAAGGTGCCGATCCCATTGAAGCTGCACTGGCAGCGTCACCTTGAAGCTTATTTCGGTAGCCGCGAAAGCCTCAAAGGTGTGATTTTGATGATGGATATCCGTCATCCAATGACCGATTTCGACCTGTTGATGCTCGACTGGACCGTGTCGAGCGGCATGCCGATGCATATTTTGCTGACCAAAGCCGACAAACTGACGTACGGCGCAGCAAAAAATACGCTGCTCAAAATTCAGTCGGATATTCGCAAGCAATGGGGCGACGCAGTCACCATCCAGCTATTCTCCACCCCTAAGCGCATGGGCCTGGAAGAGGCGTACACCGTTCTTGCTCGCTGGATGGAACTGCCGAACAAAGGCGAAGAGCTGGTTGAGGCTGGGGAGTAAAAATCCCGGGCAAAAAAAACCCCGGACTTCGCATGGGGGGAAGGAGGTCCGGGGTTTAAGTACTGGACCGCTAGGGCGGGGTCCAGATATCTGCCAACACTTAACACAACATTAGGAGCATTGAAGGGCTTCACCACCCGTTCAATAAATCTGAGTGGTGATTGGCAGATTTAGTTCCCAGAGGCTAAAAACGATTTGGAATAAGCCCCTACTCTGCAGCAGCAATAGATTTTTAGTGTGGGAGCGAGCCTGCTCGCGATGGCATCAACGCGGTCATTGCGACAGTCCGCATCGCCTGCATCGCGAGCAAGCCCGCTCCCACATCCCCCCTTTAGTGCGCCTCATCCCAGTTGTTGCCCACACCAACTTCGACCACCAGCGGCACATCCAGCTTCGCCGCTTCGCTCATATGTACGCGAACTTCATCGCGCACTTGATCCACCAGGTCTTCCCGCACCTCGAGTACCAGTTCATCGTGCACTTGCAGGATGACGCGGGCATCGAGACCCGACGCACTCAACCAGTTATCCACAGCCACCATCGCTTTTTTGATGATATCGGCTGCCGTGCCCTGCATCGGTGCGTTGATTGCCGTGCGCTCGGCGCCTTTGCGCAGGGCCGGGTTTTTCGCGTTGATTTCGGGCAGGTACAGGCGACGACCAAAAATGGTCTCGACATAGCCTTGCTCGGCGGCCTGGGTGCGCGTGCGCTCCATGTAATCGAGCACCCCCGGATAGCGCGCGAAATAGCGGTCGATATAGGCCTGCGACTGTTTACGGTCGACACCGATCTGCTTGGCGAGGCCAAAGGCGCTCATGCCATAGATCAAGCCGAAGTTGATCGCCTTGGCACTGCGGCGCTGATCCGTGGTGACATCACCCAGCTCAACACCAAAAACCTCGGCAGCCGTCGCGCTGTGTACGTCCAGATTGTTGCGGAAGGCGTGCAGCAAGCCTTCGTCCTTGGCCAGGTGAGCCATGATCCGCAGTTCGATTTGCGAGTAGTCCGCCGCCAGTAGCTTGTAGCCCTTTGGAGCCACGAACGCCTGACGAATCCGGCGACCTTCAGCAGTACGAATCGGAATGTTCTGCAGGTTTGGATCACTGGAGGACAAACGCCCTGTCGCCGTAACGGCCTGGTGATAGGACGTATGGATGCGGCCCGTACGTGGATTGATCTGCTCGGGTAGCCGATCGGTATAGGTGCTTTTCAGTTTGCTCATCGAGCGGTACTGCATCAGCACCTTGGGCAGCGGAAAGTCCTGCTCTGCCAATTCAGCCAATACGGCTTCGGCGGTCGAAGGCTGGCCTTTGGCTGTTTTGCTGATAATCGGTAGTCCGAGTTTTTCGTACAAGATCACACCCAGTTGCTTGGGTGAACTCAAGTTGAATTCCTCGCCCGCAATAGCAAAAGCCTCACGCTCAAGCGCGACCAGCTTGTCACCCAGTTCGACACTCTGGATGCCCAACAGGTTGGCATCCACCAACGCACCCTGACGCTCAATGCGTGCCAGCACAGGCACCAGCGGCATCTCAATGTCGGTCAATACGGCGTTCAGGCTCGGGATTGCGGTCAGCTTTTCGTGCAGGACATGGTGCAAACGCAAGGTCACGTCGGCATCTTCGGCGGCGTAAGGGCCGGCCTGCTCCAGGGAAATCTGGTCAAAGGTCAGTTGCTTGACGCCTTTCCCGGCGATGTCCTGAAAACTGGTGGTGGTGTGCCCCAGGTACTTGAGGGCCAAGCTGTCCATGTCGTGACGGCTGCCTGTGGAGTCCAGTACATAGGACTCCAGCATGGTGTCAAAGGCAACGCCCTGCACCATGATCCCGCACGCCTGATCGCCACCGATGGCGCAGTTGGCCAGAATATTCATGTCGTACTTGGCGTGTTGTCCGACCTTGGCTTTGCTCGGGTCTTCCAGCAGTGGCTTGAGGGCGCGCAGTACGGTGTCGCGATCCAGTTGCTCCGGCACACCCATATAGGAGTGGGTCAGCGGAATGTAGGCTGCTTCGCCCGGTTTGACCGCAAACGAGAGCCCCACCAATTGCGCTTGCTGCGCGTCAAGGCCGGTGGTTTCGGTGTCAAAGGCGATCAACTTGGCATCGTTGAGTTTTTTCAGCCATACATCAAAACGCGCCTGATCGAGAATGGTTTCGTACTGCTGCTCTTCGGCTGGGGCTGGCGGCGCTTCCTGCACGATCACCTGACCGGCACGCTTGGCCTCGCGCTCAACCTCGGCAATCCAGCTTTTGAATTCCAGTTCGGTATACAGCTCAATCAGTTTTTCACAGTCGGGAGCCTTGAGATGTAAGTCTTCCAGGCCAATATCCAGCGGCACATCGATCTTGATAGTCGCCAACTGATACGACAAGAACGCCATTTCCCGATGTTCTTCGAGTTTGGCGGGCAGGTTTTTTGCGCCTCGAATTGGCAGGGTCGGCACGATATCAAGCTTTTCGTACAGATCAGTCAGCCCACCGCCTACACCCACAAGCAAGCCAGACGCGGTTTTTGGACCAATGCCTGGAACGCCTGGAATGTTGTCGGACGAATCGCCCATCAGCGCGAGGTAATCGATGATCTGCTCGGGCGAAACGCCAAATTTCTCTTTTACGCCTTCAATGTCCATCACGCTGCCGGTCATGGTATTGACCAGAGTGATGTGGCCATCGACCAGTTGTGCCATATCCTTGTCGCCGGTCGAGATGACCACCGGTCGGTCTGCAGCCGCACTGCTTCGGGCCAGCGTGCCGATTACATCGTCCGCTTCAACGCCTTCAACGCACAACAGAGGGAAGCCCAGCGCGATCACACTGGCGTGCAGCGGCTCAATTTGAACCCGCATGTCATCGGGCATGCTCGGACGATTGGCCTTGTATTCGGCGTACATGTCATCGCGAAATGTCCCGCCTTTGGCGTCGAAAACCACCGCGAACGGACTGTCCGGATACTGCTTGCGCAGGCTTTTGAGCATGTTCAGCACGCCCTTGACGGCGCCGGTCGGCAGACCCTTGGACGTAGTCAACGGCGGCAGCGCATGAAAGGCGCGGTACAGATATGAAGAACCGTCCACCAGGACGAGGGGAGCTTGGCTCATGAGCAGGATCAACCTTTTCGGCGAGTCCGGCGCTAGAATGTCCGGACCAATGACGACAAAGGGACAAGGTTATCATGCGTACACTCAATCGCCTGTTGCTGACCGGTTTGTTTGCATTCACTCCGCTGGTAACCTTTGCAGCCGATGAAGCAGTCACCGCCGATCCAGATGTAACCATTCGCACGGAAGGCGATAAAACCATTCAGGAATACCGTCAAAACGGTTTCCTGTACGCCATCAAGGTCACCCCAAAAGGGGGCAAACCGTACTTTCTGGTGCGGGCTGATGGTACTGATGCCAATTACATCCGTTCCGACCAGCCGGATATGCTGATTCCATCGTGGAAAATCTTCGAATGGAAGTAGCGTCTTAACTTTAATTGGCGCCGCCTCACACGGCGCCCGTACTGGCAATTTAAATCATGTCTGTATTCACCCCACTGACTCGCAGCGAGTTGGAAACCTTCCTTGCGCCTTATGAACTCGGTCGCCTGCTCGATTTCCAGGGGATTGCCGCGGGTAGCGAAAATACCAACTACTTCATCAGCCTGGAGAAGGGTGAGTATGTCCTGACCCTGGTTGAACGCGGCCCGGTCAAAGAGATGCCGTTTTTTATCGAGCTGCTGGATGTACTACATGACGCCGACCTGCCGGTGCCTTTCGCCCTGCGCACCGTTGACGGCCAGGCCCTGCGCGAACTCAAGGGTAAACCGGCATTGCTGCAGCCGCGCCTGGCAGGCAAGCATATTCGCGAAGCCAACGCCCAGCATTGCGCCCAGGTCGGGGAGTTGCTCGGTCACTTGCACACCGCCACGCGCAACAATGTTCTGGAGCGCAAGACTGATCGCGGCCTGGACTGGATGCTGGCTGAAGGGCCAGCCCTAATGGCCGATTTGTCTCCTGATTCGGCACAATTGCTGCAGAAAGCGCTTCAAGAAATTACTGAACGCAAGGCACAGATTCTGGCACTGCCTCGTGCCAACCTGCACGGCGACCTGTTTCGCGATAACGCAATGTTTGAAGGCACCCATCTGACGGGGTTGATCGACTTTTACAACGCCTGCTCAGGCCCAATGCTGTACGACGTGGCGATTGCCCTGAATGACTGGTGTGCTGACGAGGACGGTCAGATCGACGCCCCCCGTGCGCGAGCGTTGCTCGGTGCCTATGCCGCACTGCGCCCGTTTACGGCCGCTGAAGCCGAGTTGTGGCCAACCCTGTTGCGCGTTGCCTGCGTGAGATTCTGGTTGTCACGCCTCATCGCCGCTCAGACCTTTGCCGGTCAGGATGTACTGATTCACGATCCGGGCGAGTTCGAAAAGCGCCTGGCATTGCGCCAGACGGTGACCGTACAACTGCCGTTCGCGTTGTAACAAACACTGAAATCAATTGTGGGAGCGGGCTTGCTCGCGATTCAAACGGCGCGGTGTATCTGAACAGACGCGTCGATCCAATCGCGAGCAAGCCCGCTCCCACAGAGGTTCTGGCAAGCTGCAACTTTTGTGAATGCCACACAATCTGTGGGAGTCGGCTTACAAACTTTCCAGGCACCCCGCCAAGTCATTACCCAGCTTTTCCAGCAACTGCTCGTAGCCCTGCGCCGTCGCGGGGGTATAGCCGCCCAATGCATCCAGCTCCGCCAGCTTTACCGGCAAGCCGGCCGTCAGCGTCTCTGCCAGTCGCGGACGCAGCGGTGGGTCGCTGAATACACACGTCTTGCCCACTTCCTGCAAACGCTTGCGCATGGCCGCTACGTGTTGAGCTCCCGGCTGTACTTCCGAAGCCACACTGAACGTGCCCGCGTGCTTGATCCCGTAAGCGCTTTCAAAATAGTCGTAGCCTTCGTGGAAGACGAAGAAAGGCTTGTCGGCTATCCCGGCCATGCGCGTCTTAAGGCGTGCATTCAGCGCATCCAGACGCTCATTGAAGGCCTTGAGGTTGCTCTGATATTTAGCCGAATTGGCAGGGTCTTTCTCGCTCAGGTCTGCGGCCATTTTTGCAGCGATTACCCGTGCATTGTCCGGCGCCAGCCACAAGTGCGCATCCAGTGTGCCAGGACGATGATCGTGATCATGTTCGGCGGCATCTTCTTCGTGCGAATGGCTATCTTCGGCGAAATGACGCAGTTTCAACCCTGGCAGGGTCTGCACCGTGACGGAAGGCAAAGTGCGGGTCTTGATCACCTTGGGCAAGAAACCTTCCATGTCGGGGCCGATCCAGTACAAAAGATCTGCCGCCTGCACGCGCCGTACGTCGGATGGGCGCAATGCATAGTTATGCGGCGAAGCATTGGGGGGCAAAAGCACCTCAGGATGCCCCACGCCGTCCTGTACGGCAGCGGCAATCAGTTGCAGGGGCTTGATGCTGGTCAGCACGTTCACCTCGGCCTGAGCCGGGTTAATCACGAGCAAACTGGTACTTAGAGCAAGCAAAATGGAAAAAAGACGGGGCACGATGAGCACTCATGGTGGCTGAAACAGGTAACATAATAACGTCTCTCTCAAAAATCGTCGCCGCCCATGCCTATAACACCGCTTGCCAGTCGTCCCCATGACCATTCTCATTGTGTCCACAGTGCGCTCACTGAGGCCGATGTCCTGTGCGCGCAAAAGGGCCTGCGCCTGACCGCGTTGCGTCGTCGGGTGCTGGAGCTGGTGTGGCAGAGCCACAAGCCGCTGGGCGCCTACGACATTCTGGCCGTGCTCAGCGAGCAGGACGGCCGTCGCGCAGCACCGCCGACCGTTTATCGCGCGCTGGACTTCCTGCTCGACAATGGTCTGGTGCACCGCATCTCGTCGCTCAATGCCTTTGTCGGCTGCAGCCATCCCGAGCATCCGCATCAGGGACAGTTCCTGATCTGTCGCACGTGCCACGCCGCGATCGAGCTTGAACAAAAAACCATCAGTGACGCGATTATCAACAGCGCACGGGATGTCGGCTTTACTGTCGAAGGCCAAACCGTCGAAGTGGTCGGTTTGTGTTCCGGTTGCCGGGAGGCTTGATGAGCGCTGCACTGATTCGCCTGCAGGACGTCACCGTGACGTATGCCGGGCAAAACGTACTCGACACTATTGAGCTGAGCGTTGAACCGGGCCAGATCGTGACCCTGATCGGCCCCAACGGCGCCGGTAAAACCACACTGGTCAAGGCCGTGCTCGGCCTGCTCAAGCCCACCAGTGGCAGTGTTTGGCGCAAGCCTAAACTGCGCGTCGGCTACATGCCGCAAAAGCTCCACGTTGACCCGACGCTGCCATTGTCGGTGCTGCGCTTTCTGCGTCTGGTGCCCGGCGTAGATCGCGCCCAGGCCCTTGAAGCGCTCAAGGAAGTCGGCGCCGAGAAGGTGATCGACAGCCCGGTGCAAAGCGTTTCAGGCGGTGAAATGCAGCGCGTACTGCTGGCCCGCGCCCTGCTGCGCAAACCCGAATTGCTGGTGCTCGACGAGCCGGTTCAAGGGGTGGACGTGGCTGGCCAGTCGGAGCTGTATGCCCTGATCACGCGCCTGCGCGACCGCCACGGTTGCGGCGTGCTGATGGTCTCCCACGACTTGCATCTGGTCATGAGCACTACCGATCAGGTGGTGTGCCTCAACCGCCACGTGTGCTGTTCTGGTCACCCAGAGCAAGTGAGCAGCGACCCGGCCTTTGTTGAGTTGTTTGGTAAAAACGCACAAAGCCTGGCGATTTATCACCACCATCACGACCACGCCCATGACTTGCATGGCTCAGTGGTCAGCGAAAATACCCCGGCGACATCCGCCCACGTTCATGGAGAAGGCTGCAAGCATGGCTGATTTTCTGCTGTACGCCCTGCTGGCAGGTCTGGCTCTGGCAATTGTTGCAGGACCTTTGGGTTCGTTCGTGGTGTGGAGGCGCATGGCCTACTTCGGCGACACGTTGTCGCACGCGGCCCTGCTGGGTGTAGCAATGGGCTTCTTGCTGGACATCAGCCCCACCATCGCCGTAACCGTGGGCTGCTTGCTGCTGGCCGTGCTACTGGTCACGCTTCAACAGCGCCAATCGCTTGCTTCCGACACGTTGCTCGGAATTCTCGCCCCTAGTACCTTGTCCCTCGGGCTGGTCGTACTAAGCTTCATGCATGAAGTTCGGATCGATCTGATGGCGTATTTGTTTGGTGACCTGTTGGCCATCAGCCCTACTGATCTGATGTGGATTTTGGGCGGCAGCGCTGCGGTGCTGGCGCTTCTGGTTGCACTGTGGCGGCCACTGCTGGCAATCACGGTGCACGAAGAACTGGCCACGGTTGAAGGTTTGCCAGTGGCAGCGTTACGCTTGACTCTGATGCTGTTGATCGCGGTGGTGATTGCCGTGGCGATGAAGATCGTTGGCGTGTTGTTGATCACCTCCCTGCTGATTATTCCGGCGGCAGCGGCCCAACGCCATGCACGTTCTCCGGAGCAAATGGCGCTGGGGGCGAGCATGCTGGGGATACTGGCGGTGTGTGGTGGCCTGGCATTGTCATGGTTCAAGGACACGCCGGCAGGGCCATCGATTGTGGTGTCTGCCGCCGCACTGTTTTTGCTGAGTTTTGTTCTGCCCCGTCGAGGGGTGTAGACTTGCTTGTTTTTTGCGCACTTAGAGAGCCGCAGGAATGAAGCTGTTCAACTTCCGTTACTTGCTCCTGGCCGCATTTTCCTTGCTGCTGGGCGCCTGCCAAAGCACGCCGTCGGCTGACACTACTGCCGTCGACGCACGCGCTGCGGCCATCGCACAGCTGGAGCAAAACCTGGCCAGCAGCGAACTCGCGACCGCTGAGGACCAACTGAGCACCTTGCAGGCCCAGTCTGGGGATGATCCGCAATTGGTTCAGTACCAGCGCCAACTGGCCGAAGCCTACCTGCAGCGCAGCCAGATCGTTCTGCAAAAAGGTGACGTCAACGCCGCAGCCACAGCCCTGAGCCGTGCCCGCGCCCTGATGCCCAAGGCACCTGCACTGACAGGCGGCGTCAACAGCGCCATTGCCCAGGCACGCAAGGCCGAGCTGGAAAAAGCCGAGGCCGCCCTCAAGGCAGCCGAAGCACGCCCACCGGCCAAGGTGATCGACCCTGCAGCCGAAAGCACCACCGTGGCGCTGAACATTGCCGATGTTGCAAAACTTCGCCATCAACTGGATTTGATCGCGCAAGATATCGTCAATTACCAGTGCACTGTCAGCCTGCAGGTTCCGCGGACGGCTGATTACCCTTGGCTGGCAACGCTGATCAGCAAACGGGTCAAAAAGCTCGATCCCGACTTCGATCTCAAACTTGAGCGTCAGATCATTCGCCACGTGCCTGCACAAATGGTGCTGATCCCAAGTAAGCCGCAATAGCTCGTCAACCGTTGGCTGCGATCTTTTACGAGAAGCAAAAGATCGCAGCTTTCAGCCTCTTCTAACGGTGTACTGCGTCCTCAGGCAGGAATCGCCTTGGCCTTCGCCTCTCGTGCCCACACCCGATGTTGCGAAATAGCCGCGAAAAATGCCTTCAGCTCCTTGGCATCTTTGATCACCAACAACCCTTCATCCGCCTGCAAATGCAGCACATCCAGCAGCTGTTTGGCTTCGCCGTGCAAAGCGATCGCCTTGAGGTGCTTGTAAGCTTCCAGCAGGTAATGCAAAGCCACGCCATCACCGCTCAAGGCCTTGATTGACGCCGCTCCACCCGGCACATACACCGCGTCGAACGCCACCGAGGGCAGGCCTTCCATCGACCCGTCCACCGCCAGCAAAGTGCCGTCAGCGGTTTTGACCGGCGCGCTGGTTGGCCCCAGCAACTTGGCATGCGCCCCTTCGGCAGCAAGCGCCTGTTTCAACACATCAATCGCCTGACCATCTACCCCGTTGGCAGCCAGAATTGCCACCTTGCGGGTTTTGATATTGCCCGCCAGCAAGTTGGCCTGACTCAGGGCCGGGGATTGAGTGACGCTGACCTTGCGTTCAGCCACAGTCCCGGCCTTCGGAGCTGGCAAGCCGAGGTTTTCGGCCACGCGCCCGGCCAGCCTCAGGTCAATATTCGCCAAGATCTCGTTCACCTGGCGCGCACGGATCGTCTCGCGCTCCACCTTGCCCAGTTCAAAACTGTAAGCCGCAATAATGTGCTCTTGCTCGTGCTTGCTCATGCTGTTGAAAAACAGCCGCGCCTGGGAGAAATGATCGCTGAACGATTCACTGCGCTGACGAATCTTGTTGGCGTCGATGCGCTCCGGGTAACTCTCGAACCCGCCATCGCTGGCAGCGGGTGGCGTTTCTTTAGGCCAGCCGCCATCGATGGAATTGGGTTCGTAGGACGCACGCCCCTTGTGGATGGTGCTGCGGTGCTGGGCATCACGCTGATTGTTATGGAATGGCGCTACCGGACGGTTGATCGGGATTTCATGAAAGTTCGGTCCGCCAAGACGGCTGATCTGCGTATCGGTGTAGGAAAACAGACGGCCTTGCAGTAAGGGATCATTGGAGAAGTCGATCCCCGGCACAATATGCCCCGGGCAAAACGCAACCTGCTCGGTTTCGGCAAAGAAGTTGTCCGGATTACGGTTGAGCACCATTTTGCCCAGCGGCGTAATCGGGATCACTTCTTCAGGAATCAGTTTGGTCGGATCCAGAATGTCGAAGTCGAATGCGTGCTCATCCTCTTCGGGAATGATCTGAACGCCGAATTCCCACTCAGGATAGTCACCGGTTTCAATGGCGTCCCACAGATCGCGCCGATGAAAGTCAGTGTCTTTACCAGCCAGCTTTTGCGCTTCATCCCACACCAAAGAGCAGGTACCCACGCTCGGCCGCCAGTGAAACTTGACGAAGTTCGACTTTCCTTCGGCGTTGATAAAGCGAAAGGTATGCACCCCAAAACCCTGCATGCTTCTCAGGCTTTTCGGGATGGCTCGATCGGACATGGCCCAAATGACCATATGCGCTGATTCCGGAACCAGCGAGACGAAGTCCCAGAAAGTGTCATGGGCCGAGCCACCGGTAGGCATTTCGTTATGGGGCTCGGGTTTTACGGCATGCACGAAGTCGGGGAACTTGATCGCATCCTGAATGAAGAACACCGGCATATTGTTGCCGACCAGGTCGAAATTACCTTCGTCCGTGAAGAACTTGACGGCAAACCCACGTACGTCTCGCACCGTATCCCCAGACCCCCTCGGACCTTGCACCGTAGAAAACCGCACAAACACCGGAGTTTTTTTACCCGGGTCCTGCAGGAAACCTGCCTTGGTCAAGGCACTGTGGGACTCATAAGCCTGGAAGTAGCCATGTGCGCCACTGCCTCGGGCATGCACGATGCGCTCTGGAATACGCTCATGGTCAAAATGGGTGATTTTTTCCCGCATGATGAAGTCTTCCAGCAGCGACGGGCCACGCGCACCGGCTTTCAGGGTGTTTTGATTGTCCGCAATCTTCACCCCCTGATTGGTGCGCAATGCCTGGTCGGTGGCGTCATCGCGGAAGGCTTCAAGGCTTTCCAGTTTGACGTTGCTGTTGCCACGATCCAAGGTGTCGGTGCCGGCCATCTGGCTCTTATTGGAAGACGGTTTTTTGCTACTCATCAGACTAAACTCCTTGTTTGCGAAAGCCCCATGAATCGGGCTTTGTAGACAAATTTCCCGAGGCGGGATGCGAGCTGCTTAAGTACTGACGCCTTGCCTTTGCCGTCGTTCCTTTTTTCTGACCTTTAGTCGTCTTATTGCCAAATCAAAGGATCCTGCGCAAATAAATGCTAAGAGCCTCTATACGAGCACGATAAGATGCGTGCCCGGCTTACCGCTGAACTTCTATTTACGCGCCCACAAGGTTCGCTACGTGATTGAGTTTCATAACGTTCATAAAACTTACCGGGTTGCCGGTAAGGACATTCCCGCGCTGCACTCCACCACTTTGCGTGTTGAGAGCGGCCAGGTGTTCGGCCTGATTGGCCACTCCGGTGCGGGTAAAAGTACATTGCTGCGCCTGATCAACCGTCTCGAGACCCCGAGCGGCGGCAAGATCATTGTCGACAACGAAGACGTCACCGCGATGGACGCCAACGGCCTGCGTCGTTTGCGCCAGCAAGTCGGCATGATCTTCCAGCATTTCAACCTGCTGGCTTCCAAGACCGTTGCTGACAACGTAGCAATGCCGCTGACACTGGCCGGTGAATTGTCCCGCAGTGCCATCGACCAACGCGTAGCCGAGTTGCTCGAGCGCGTGGGCTTGTCCGAGCACGCCAAAAAATACCCGGCGCAACTTTCGGGCGGCCAGAAACAGCGCGTGGGCATTGCCCGTGCCCTGGCCACCAAACCCAAGGTTTTGCTGTGCGACGAAGCCACCAGTGCCCTCGACCCGCAAACCACCGCCTCGGTGCTGCAACTGCTGGCCGAAATCAACCGGGAGCTGAAGCTGACCATCGTGTTGATCACCCACGAGATGGATGTGATCCGACGCGTGTGTGATGAAGTGGCCGTGATGGATGCCGGCGTAATCGTCGAGCAAGGCCCGGTGGCGCAGGTGTTTTTGCACCCCACGCACCCGACCACCAAGCGTTTTGTGCAGGAGGACGAGCAGGTCGACGAGAGCGAGCAGCGCGACGATTTCGCCCATGTCCCAGGCCGTATCGTACGCCTGACCTTCCAGGGCGAATCTACCTACGCGCCGTTGCTGGGCACCATCGCCCGCGAAACGGGTGTGGACTACAGCATCCTGGCAGGTCGCATTGACCGCATCAAAGACACCCCTTATGGGCAACTGACCCTCGCCATCACCGGTGGGGACATGGAAGCGGCTTTCGCCAGCTTCGTTGCCGCTGACGTTCATATGGAGGTGCTGCGCTAATGGACGCTTTCTTGAGTTTTTTCTCCAACATCGACTGGCTGGAAATCTGGCTGGCCACCGGCGACACCCTGATGATGCTCGGCGGTTCGCTGCTGTTCACCATCGTGCTGGGCCTGCCGCTGGGTGTGTTGCTGTTTTTGTGCAGCCCGCGCCAACTGTTCGAACAAAAGACCGTGTACGCCTTTCTGTCGCTGGCGGTGAACATTCTGCGTTCGCTGCCGTTCATCATCCTGCTGATTGTGATGATCCCCTTCACAGTACTGATTACCGGCACCTCGCTGGGCGTCGCCGGTGCAATTCCGCCACTGGTGGTGGGCGCTACGCCGTTCTTCGCCCGTCTGGTAGAAACCGCACTGCGTGAAGTGGATCGCGGGATCATCGAGGCCACCCAGGCAATGGGCGCCAGCACCCGTCAGATCATCACCAGCGCCTTGCTACCTGAAGCGCGCCCCGGCATCTTTGCAGCCATTACCGTGACCGCCATCACTCTGGTGGGTTACACGGCGATGGCCGGTGTGGTCGGCGCAGGCGGTCTGGGTGACCTGGCAATCCGTTTCGGCTATCAACGCTTCCAGACCGACGTAATGATCGTCACAGTGGTGCTGTTGCTGATTCTGGTGCAAATTCTGCAAACCGTTGGCGACAGGCTGGTGGTTCACTTTTCGCGTAAGTAAACGCGACCCGCGTCAATAAACGTAACCGCCAGCCAACGGCTGGCAGATACCTGAACCCAGGTATTCACAAGGAGTTGCTGAATGAAGAAGTTATTTGCTGCTGTGGCCGCTGTTGCGGCGTTTTCGGCCCACGCGGGCGACCTGTCGGTAGCCGCTTCTCCGGTGCCGCATGCCGAGATCCTGGAGTTCGTGAAACCTGCACTGGCCAAAGAAGGCGTGAACCTTAAGGTCAAGGTCTTCACCGACTACATCCAGCCAAACGTACAAGTGGCCGAAAAGCGTCTGGACGCCAACTTCTTCCAGCACCAGCCGTACCTGGATGAGTTCAACAAGGCCAAGGGCACACACTTGGTCAGCGTTGCAGCCGTTCACCTCGAGCCGCTGGGTGCTTACTCGAGCAAGTACAAAAAGCTGGATGAACTGAAGGACGGCAGCACCGTTGTCATCCCCAATGACGCCACCAACGGCGGCCGTGCCCTGCTGTTGCTGGACAAGGCAGGTCTGATCAAGCTCAAGGACTCGACCAACATCCTGTCCACGGTCAAGGACATCACCGCAAACCCTAAAAACCTGAAGTTCCGCGAGCTGGAAGCCGCCACTATTCCGCGCGTGCTGACCCAGGTTGATCTGGCGCTGATCAACACCAACTACGCGCTGGAAGCCAAGCTGAATCCGGAAAAAGATGCGCTGGTCATTGAAGGCAGCGACTCGCCTTACGTGAACATTCTGGTAGCTCGCCCGGACGACAAAGATTCGGCTGACATGCAAAAGCTGGTGGCTGCCCTGCATACCCCGGAAGTGAAAGCCTTCATTCTGGAAAAATACAAAGGCGCCATCGTTCCGGCGTTCTAAGCACTACCTTGTAGAGACTCTGTTGCAGGTCAGGCCCTATTGGGGGAGCGAGCAGGCTCGCTCCCACAGTTGCCGTTTCCTGCCGCTACCGCTGCCGCAGGCTGCGATAAGGGCAGTAGGACCTTCATAGACTGAGGGTCGCTTCGCACCCCTTCGCTGCCTTCGGCAGCGACTACAGGCTTCTTTCCCTTACTTGCGCTCAACCAACCCCGGCAATTGGGCAACCATCTTCTGGTTGTTGAACGGTGCGCGGATGAAACCTCGCTGAGTGCCATCCGGCCCGATCAGCGCCAGGTTGCCGCTGTGATCCACGGTGTAGTTCGGTTTGCTGGTGTCCGCCGGAATGAACGGAATGCTCACTGCGTTGGCCAGTGTTTGCAGTTCCTCGATGGAACCTGGGGTCAGGCCCACAAACTGCGGGTCAAAGTAGCCCAGGTATTGCTTGAGCTGTTGCGGTGTATCGCGATTGGGGTCGACGCTGACCAGTACGATTTGCAGTTTGTCCTGCACCTCTTTAGGCAGCTCGCTTTTGATCTGACGCAGCTGAGCCAGGGTGGTCGGGCAAATGTCCGGGCAGAAGGTGTAGCCAAAAAACAGCATGCTCCACTTGTCTTTCAGCGCGTTCATCACCACCGGCTGACCGTCTTGGTTGGTCATCGTCACATCCGGCAACTGGCGGCTTTGCGGGAGCAGAATGATCCCGGCATCAATCAGGGACGTGTTGTCGCCCTGCTCCTTGCCCGACATCATTTTGTTGAACGTCAGGCCCATGACCAACGCCACCAGCGCAACGAGGATATAGACGGTTTTTTGAGTTTTAGTCATAGGTTCAACACTAGGTAGTGATCGACAAGCAGCGCGATAAACAGCAAGAACAGGTAGTAGATAGAATACTTGAACGTGTTGATCGCCGCGTGCGGCTGGGTGCCACGGTACAGCACCCACGCCCAATGCAGAAAGCGTGCGCCCAACCCTAGCGCACACACCAGATAGAGCAAGCCGCTCATGTGAATCACAAACGGCAGCAAGCTGACTGCCAGCAGCACCAAGGTGTACAGCACGATATGCACCTTGGTGTAGTGCTCGCCATGGGTCACCGGCAACATCGGGATATCCGCCTTGGCGTATTCCTCCTTGCGATGAATGGCCAGCGCCCAAAAATGCGGCGGGGTCCAGGCGAAGATAATCAACACCAGCAGCAGCGGCTCGGCGGTGACATGCCCCGTGACTGCCACCCACCCGAGTAATGGCGGTGCCGCCCCGGCCAAGCCGCCGATCACAATATTTTGCGGCGTGGCCCGCTTCAAGAAACCGGTGTAAATCACTGCATAACCGAGCAAGGAAGCCAGCGTCAGCCAGGCGGTTAGCGGATTGGTAAACACCAGCAGCAACCCCATGCCCGCCAAGGCCAACAACAGGGCGAAGGACAGCGCGCCAAGCGGTGACACACGCCCCTGAGCCAACGGGCGTTTATGGGTGCGAGCCATGACGGCGTCAATTCGCCGGTCCACCACATGGTTGACCGCCGCCGCACCGCCCGCACACAGACCAATCCCCAGATTCCCGAAGATCAGCACAGTCCAGGGCACACCGGCGCGAGTTGCCAAAAACATGCCCACCAGCGAGGTAATCAGCATCAGTACCAGCACTTTGGGTTTGGTCAGTTCCAGATAATCCCGCCACACCGCTTGCTGCGCTCGTTCGCCAATCAAGGTCGCCACGGCTGTTCTCCTTTAAGGCTGAAGGTCCAGCGGGCAAAGCGCGGGGCCCTGACTCTGACCAGTGCCGTACGCGCGTGGTAATTGACCAGCACCAGCGTGAGCAATAACGCCGCGCCACCGGCGTTGTGTGCCACCGCCACCACCAGTGGCAAACCAAACACTACATTGCTGAGCCCCAGACTGACTTGCACCGCCAGCGCCACCAGCAGTAACCCCGCCAGGCGGGTCATGCCTACCCTGCGCAACTGCCAGGCCAGGCCTAGCAGCACCAGCGTCAGCAACAACGCGCCAAGTCGGTGGGTCAGATGGATCGCCGTGCGGGCTTCACTGTCCAGTTGCCCGCCAAGGTAGTTGGGGCCGATGTGCTGGGTCAGATGAAAACCATTGGCGAAATCAGCCTCGGGCCACCATTGGCCGTGACAGGTCGGTACGTCGACACAGGCCACGGCGGCATAGTTTGAGCTGACCCAGCCCCCGAGCGCGATTTGCATGATCGCCAGCACTAACCCGGCGGTGGCCCAACGCTGCAAGCGACGCGGTACGGCCAGCGCTGGCAATACGCCAGAAAGGCGCAGGGTCAATAAAAACAACAGGCTCAAAGTTGCAAAGCCGCCCAGTAAATGCCCCGTAACAACCTGCGGCCACAATTTGAGCGTTACCGTCCACATGCCAAAAGCCGCCTGGGCGATCACCACCAGCAAAATGAACAACGGCAGCTTGAGCGGTTGATCCGGCAAACGACGTTGCCGCCACGCCCGCGCCGCCAGCAGCACAATCAATAAGCCCAAGGTGCCGGCGAAATAACGATGGGTCATCTCACTCCAGCCCTTGTCGGCCTCCACGGGCGTATCGGGAAAGTGCAGTTCAGCGTGAGCCAGTTGAGCCTCGGTCTTAGGCACGCTGATAAAGCCGTAGCAACCGGGCCAGTCCGGGCAGCCGAGCCCGGCGTGGGTCAGGCGGGTGTAGGCGCCGAGCAGCACCACCACCAGCGCCAGCAGGGTGGCAAACAACGCGAGGCGAAATCCAGCTTTGGCCATGACATAGCCCTCTATCCGATATTGGACAGCTTGAGCAGGAGGCGCAGATCGTTGAGCACGTCCTTGCCGATAACCCCGGGGCCGTAGCGCAGCACCAGATTGCCGTGGGGGTCGATGATCCACAGTTGCGCGGCACCGTTGCCCTCGGCGCCCTGTGTATAAGTCGGCACGTCCAGGCTGTAGCGCTGTAACTGCGGGTATTCGAGTTGAAGTTTGGCCGCGTAGGCCGGGTCTACAGGCTGTGCAACCGCCAGCCCGTGGCTGGCACGGGAGGCATCGCGGCCCAGACCGATTTGCAGTTGGCGGGCCAGATACACCAGTTGCTGACAATCCGCTGCGCAGGCTTGTGGCGCGGTCACCAGCAATTGCCAGCGCTGCTCATCGGCAGCTACCCCAAGGGCGGCCCGGGTTTGCCCGTCGCCGATCAGCTCACCGTGATAGCTACGGCTGTCGGGCACCCAGAATTTGAGTTTGTACATGCCCGTGGCCAACACCATGGGGCCAACGGTAAGCAGCAAAATAAGGATCAGTTGCAACCGTCCGCGCCGACGTGCAGCCGGGGACGGGACGCGTGCGGTATCAGGTTGATTGATGGCCGTTCCCATGGCGTTTCTCCTGAGCAGTGTGCCAACCGAGGTACAGATAAAGACCGAGCAAGGCCAGCGCCATCGCGAACCACTGCACGGCATAAGCGGTGTGTTTCTCCGGGCCCATGCCCGTGGAGATCAGCGGCCAGTCGGCCTGATACGCTGCGGGGCCCCGAGCGATGCGCACTTCTTTGGCAAAGCCTTCGCGGCTTAGCTCGACCCACAATTTGTCAGGGGTCACTGCCGTCACCAGCCGTGGCCAGGGCGCGTCCGACGGATCGGCGTGTAACTGAAAGGGCGCGCCCGGAGACTCATAGACCCAGGCCTGGACATCCAGTATGTGTTCGGGGGTACTGAACACGGGCGGCGTCTGGCGACTCGGCCACGGCAGCCAGCCGCGGTTGAGCAACAGCCACTGCCCGCTGGCCTGATCCTGAAACGGTTGCAGCAGCTCGACGCCGACCTTGCCGTCGCGTACACGGTTGTCCAGCAGCAGGCTGTGCTGCCCATCGAAATGCCCGCGCAACTGCACGCGCCGAAAGGCCGGGTCGTCAAGGGTCAACAGTTGCCCAGCCGTCACCGGCGCGGCCATCTGGCGTTCGGCGTAACTGTCGAGCAGCACACGTTTTTGCTCACCGCGACCGAGCTGCCAGAACCCCAAAAACACCAGTAACGGCAGCAACGCCAACACCACCAAAGTCGGCGCGATACCGGGGCGAAAGCGCGTCATGACCGGCTCATATTACGTAAACAAACAAGAACAGACCGAGCCAGACCACGTCCACAAAATGCCAATACCACGTCGCGGCCTGAAAGCCGAACTGGTGCTCGGCAGTGAAATGCCCCCGCATGATACGAATCAGCATAATCAACAAAATCAGCGCACCAATGGTGACGTGGGCCCCGTGAAAACCGGTGAGCATAAAGAACGTCGCGCCGTAGATCCCTGAGCCAAGGGTGAGTCCCAGTTCCTTGTACGCGTGGACATATTCTTCGGCCTGGAACCCCAGAAAGCCGACGCCCAGCAGCACCGTCACTCCCAACCAGAACTTCAATGCACCTCGATGACCCTTGTTCAGTGCGAAGTGGGCGATGGTGAGCGTGATGCTGGAGCTGACCAGCAACACCGTGTTCAGCAGTGGCAAGCCCCAAGGGCTGATAGTGCCTTTGGGCGGCGGGTAAAGGGCTGGATCGGGGGTGTGCAGCAGCGGCCAGGTAAATTGAAAGTCAGGCCACAACATGTGCGCTACCCCCTTGCTGCCTTCGCCCCCCAGCCAGGGGCCCGCAAAGTGGCGTACGTAAAACAGCGCACCAAAAAACGCGAGAAAGAACATCACCTCGGAAAAAATAAACCAGGTCATGCCCCAGCGAAACGAGCGGTCTAGTTGAGCGCTGTAGAGCCCGGCACGACTCTCCTTGATGACCGCTGCGAACCAGCCAAACATCATGTAGGCGACGATCAAGGCACCGACAAAGAAGATCAGCGGCCCATGGGATTCCGGCCGCACCGCCTTCAGATCGTTGAACCAGGTTCCCAGGCCATACACCGTGACCAGCAAGCCTATCGTGGCAATGATCGGCCACTTGCTTTGCGCCGGGACGTAGTACTGATCGTGAGTTGCCATGGGGCTTTCTCCTTATCGGGAAGGCTGGTCAGCGTCCTTGCCAGCGATAGCGGCGACGGGCGGATGGCGAGCGGTGATGTCGAACAGCGTGTAAGCCAGCGTCAGGTGTTTCACATCCTTGGGCATGGCCCGATCGACGATAAAGCGCATCGGCATTTCGATCCGTTCACCCGGTTGCAGCACCTGTTGGGTAAAGCAAAAACACTCGGTTTTGTGAAAGTACTGGGCCGCTTCAGCGGGAGAAATACTCGGCACCGCTTGCGCCGACATGGGGTGGTCGGTGGGGTTGTAGGCCACAAAGACCATCTCGTTGACCGAGCCCGGGTTGACCACTAACTGATCGCCCTTGGGGTAAAACTCCCACACCATGTCGATGGCATTGGTAGACAAAAACTGCACCTTCACCTGACGACTCGGGTCCACCACTTGCTCACCTTCGTACTGCCCGGCGGTTTTGCCGTTGATACCGAAGGCCCTGCACATCACGTCGTAAATCGGCACAAGTGCGAAGCCGAAGGCGAACATCACCACCACCATCAATGACAGGCGCAGGACCAGGCGTTTGATCGGCTTTGAGTTGTTCACACCCAATCTCCTCTAGAGCAAAAGCCCCTCACCCTAGGCCTCTCCCGAAGGGTGAGGGTTGGGGTGAGGAGCTTTTGGATGTTCACTTGATCTCCGGCGGCGTTGTAAAGGTGTGATACGGCGCCGGTGAAGACACGCTCCACTCCAGGCCTTCGGCACCGTCCCACGGCTTGGCCGGTGCTTTCGGGCCGCCGCGAATGCATTTAATGACGATAAACAGAAACAGAAACTGCGTTGCACCGAACATGAATCCGCCAATCGACGACACCATGTTGAAGTCGGCAAATTGCAGGTTGTAGTCCGGGATCCGTCGCGGCATGCCCGCAAGGCCCACAAAGTGCATCGGGAAGAAGGTCAGGTTCATGCCCACAAACGACAGCCAGAAATGCAGCTTGCCCAAGGTTTCGTCGTACATGTGGCCGGTCCATTTCGGCAGCCAGTAGTAGGTCGAGGCGAAGATCCCGAAGATTGCCCCCGGCACCAGCACATAGTGGAAATGCGCCACCACAAAATAGGTGTCGTGGTACTGGAAGTCCGCAGGGGCAATGGCCAGCATCAACCCAGAAAACCCGCCAATGGTGAACAGAATCACAAAGGCCACGGCGAACAGCATGGGGGTTTCAAAGGTCAGCGAGCCTTGCCACATGGTGCTGGCCCAGTTGAACACCTTGACCCCGGTCGGCACCGCAATCAGTAACGTTGCGTACATGAAGAACAGCTCGCCAACCAAGGGGATCCCGACCACAAACATGTGGTGCGCCCACACGATGAACGACAGGAACGCGATGCTGGCCGTGGCGTAGACCATCGAGGTGTAGCCGAACAAGGGCTTGCGCGAGAAGGTCGGAATGATCGCGCTCACAGCACCGAATGCCGGCAGGATCATGATGTAGACCTCGGGATGGCCGAAGAACCAGAACACATGCTGGAACAAGACCGGGTCCCCTCCCCCTGCCGCGTTAAAAAAACTGGTGCCGAAGTGAATGTCCATCAACATCATGGTCACCACGCCTGCCAGCACGGGCATTACTGCGATCAGCAAAAAAGCCGTGATCAGCCAGGTCCAGACAAACAGCGGCATTTTCATCAAGGTCATGCCGGGGGCACGCAGATTGAGGATGGTGGCGATCACGTTAATCGCGCCCATGATCGAACTAATGCCCATCAAATGAATAGCAAATATGAAGAACGTTACGCTTTCGGGTGCATACGTTGTGGACAGCGGCGCATAGAACGTCCAGCCGAAATTTGGCCCGCCGCCTGCAGTAAACAAGGTCGAAATCAGCAGCAGGAACGCTGCGGGGAGCAGCCAGAAGCTGAAGTTGTTCATCCTCGGCAAAGCCATGTCGGGTGCGCCGATCATCAACGGAATCATCCAGTTGGCCAGGCCGACGAACGCCGGCATCACCGCGCCGAACACCATGATCAGCCCATGCATGGTGGTCATCTGGTTGAAAAAGGCCGGGGCCACAATCTGCAGACCGGGCTGGAACAGCTCGGCGCGAATGACCATGGCGAACGAACCGCCGAGCAGGAACATGCAGAAGCTGAACCACAGGTACAAGGTGCCGATGTCTTTATGGTTTGTAGTCAACACCCAGCGCATCAGGCCTTTGGCCGGACCATGGGCCTGACCGTCTGCATGTCCGTGGTCATCGATAACAGCACTCATGTCCTGACTCCTGCTAACAGCTGGACCAAGAAGCCGGCGGCAGATTGCCCCCGACCGTCGCGTGCGCACATCACTGAGCGGCTCACTTGCCTTCTGCCTGTTTGAGCGCCAGCACGTCTTTTGGCGTCACCATGTCGCCCTTGTTGTTGCCCCAGGCGTTGCGTTCATAGGTCACGACGGCGGCGATATCGACTTCGGACAGCTGCTTGCCGAAGGCGGCCATGGCCGTGCCCGGCTTGCCGAAATACACGCGGTGCAGGTGATCGGCGGCTGGGCCGATGGCAATCGGCGAGCCCTTGAGCGCAGGGAACATGGGCGGCAGCCCCTGGCCTTCGGCCTGGTGACAGGCCACGCAGGCGGTGTGATAGACCTTGTCCCCACGGGCCACCAGCTCGTCGAGGGTCCATTCCTTGCTGGTCAGCTCCTTGAGCTGTGCAGCCTGGGCCTTGCGCTCGGTCATCCAGGCGTCGTAGTCCGCACGAGTTTTGACATCGACCACAATCGGCATAAACCCGTGGTCCTTGCCGCACAGCTCGGCGCATTGACCCCGATAGATCCCGGGCTTCTCGACCCGGGTCCAGGCCTCGTTGATAAAGCCCGGAATGGCGTCACGCTTGACCGCAAAGGCAGGTACCCACCAGGAGTGGATAACGTCGGCCGAGGTCACCAAAAACCGCACTTTGGCGCCAATGGGCAGCACCAGCGGCTCATCGACTTCGAGCAGGTAATGCTCGCCCTTGGGGGCCTGGTTATGGATTTGATCGGCAGGAGTGGACAGGTTGCTGAAGAACTCGACGTCCTGGCCCAGGTATTTGTAATGCCACTTCCACTGATAGCCGGTGACCTGGATGTCCACATCCGACTCACTGCTGTCGTAGATATTGATCAGCGTTTTGGTCGCAGGCACGGCCATCGCGATCAGGATTACCAGGGGGATGACGGTCCAGAGAATTTCGACCGTGGTGCTTTCATGAAACTTGGCCGCCACCTGTCCGGTGGAGCGGCGGTGAACAATCATCGACCAGAACATAGCACCGAAGACGATGATGCCGATCACCACACAGATCCAGAAGATGATCATGTGCAGATCGAAAACCGCATGACTGACTTCCGTCGCCCCAGGCGACATGTTCACGGTCCAGGCCGCATGAGCCTGGCCGAACACTGACCACAACAGCAAGCCCATCCATAGATGTGGATGTCGCATCGCGGTGCTCCCCTTTATTTTTCTTGTTATTGCGCCGGTCTGCATCTGTGAAACGGGCAGCGCTACAAGGGGGCGGTTTTAAAACCTGCGAACTCTTACCGCCGAGCCTCGTCTGCTCAAGCAGTCGGGCGTCATCGAAAAACGGTTACAAAAACGAGTATAGACACCGAGCCCAACCCCGCAATGCGAGGGGTAAAAACAATGAAATAAGCCCCATCGACAAATGGCACTCACTGCCCGGTCATAAAATGAATAACAATACTCCCCCTGAAAAAAAGGCACTCCTTGACTTGAGGAGGGCTACTTTTAAAGTAATTCCCTGCCTAGCACCCCCCTGGAGTTCCAATGAACACCGCCGCCATCCGCGTGCAGATCTCGCGTGCCCAAGAACATGAGGCCGAAACGGGCCTGCTCGCCAAGCATCTGGCCGCTCAATTGCCACACCTTCACACCGCCATTCAACTGCCTGAAGTCGACCGCAATCTGGTGATGACGCGTTTCGTCAGCGCCTATATCGACCAGGTACCCGACCTGCTGGATGCGGCCAATGAGGTCGCTCGCGAGGCCGGTATCGAATCGCAAATCAAGCCGATACTGAAAATCGCCGAACAGTTTTTTGCTCAGCCACTGCCCCTGCTCACTGGCCACGAAGGGCTTGAGGGTTTGCTGGACGAGGCTTACCTGGCGCATCGCCTGGTTGAAGAGGTCAACGATCTCTACATCAAGCACTTCCAGCAGCCGTTGATCCCGCTGGACATGACCGTGGCCAATCTGATTGCCCATCAATTGATTGGCGAAGACTTTGCCAACCAACTGGACGCTGCCGTGCATCACGCTGTTGACCTGATGCTTAACGACGAGAGCTTCGCCCTGGAGTCGGTCGAAGCCTACCGCGAGCGCCTGACCAGCCCAGAGACCGGCGCAGCCTGGAAACGCTGGCCATGCCTGTCCAAGCAATTGGGCGTTGGTTTGGCGCTGTAACAGTGGTTGCAGGAAGACTTCAGCTGTGGGAGCGAGCCTGCTCGCGAAGGCCATTCGCGAGCAGGCTCGCTCCCACAGGTCATGCTGTTTAAAACCGCGCTTTAGGCGTCGCACTCGGGATCGGGTTGGTGCCATCCAGTGGCAGAAAGGCGCCCTTGTCGGCGTCGTAGGCCTTGATCTGGCTGGTTTCGATGTCGTACACCCAACCATGAATAAACAGATGCCCGTTGGCCATGCGTGATGCCACCGACGGGTGCGTGCGCAAGTGCTGCAACTGGGCGATCACGTTCTCTTCGGTCAGCACGTGCATGCTTTCGGCCTCGTTGGCGCAGTTACAGTTGTCCTGCACCATGGTCTTGGCCACTTCAACATGATGCAACCAGGCTTTTACCGTCGGCATTTTTTTCAGGCTGGCGGGGTTGAGCACTGCACGCATCGCACCGCAATCGGAATGCCCGCAAATGATGATGTGCTGCACACCCAGTGCCAGTACCGCGTACTCGATGGCTGTCGAAACACCACCATTCATCTGACCGTAAGGTGGCACAACGTTGCCAACGTTGCGGGTCACGAACAAATCACCCGGCGCGCTTTGGGTGATCAGCTCCGGCACGATTCGCGAATCGGCGCAGGCGATAAACATCGCACGCGGGCTTTGTGCCGTGGCGAGTTTTTTGAAAAAGGCTTCTTGTTCAGGGAAGATTTCGTGATGAAAGTGCAGAAAGCCATCAACGATGTGGTGCAGTGCTGTATCAGCACTTTCAGCCGCGGCCGAGGGCTGTGGTTTAGGCTTGTCAGTCATCGGTATATCCCTGGGCAAAGTGGAGACGAATGTTACCTGAACTCAAATCCTGCTGAAAATACACAACCCGTAGCAACTTTCAGCAACGGACTACAAATCCAGGGCTGCCAGCGCCTGTGCCGCGTCTTCCAGTTCCAGTTCACTGAACACCTGAACGCCCGCCCGGATCAACAACGCCGCCGTCACGCCCTGCCCCTCGACCTTAACGCCGCCAAAACTGCCGTCATAGGTCAGCAAATTGCCGCAAGACGGACTGTTGGCCTTGAGGATAGCAATGCGGATACCGTGCTGCGTCACCAACTCCAGCGCCTGCTGGGCACCCGATACAAACGCTTCGGTCACATCCTCGCCTTCGGCGGTCATCACCGGTGCTCTGCCCGCGAGCACATCGACCCCTTGGCCGCCGGGTATTTCCGCCGGTGCACGGGGAGTCGGCAACCCTCCCGCCACTTCCGGGCACAAGGCAACGACCCGGCCTTCAGCCTGCCATTGGGCCAATTGTGCATACGGACCGCTGGCTCCGCCGTCGTAGCGCACGGGATGGCCCAGCAGGCAGCGGCTGATCAACAGTTTGTGGCTCATAGAAATATCTCGGTGGCACGACGGCGAAACCAACCGGTCAACGACAGTCGATCACGGGTCGCAGGCATCACTTCGTGAGGGATCTCCCCTGAGAGGAATACCACCAGACAACCGCCTATAGGCAGCACGTCATAGTCGACATTTCCGTCGAGGTACATGCGCAAATGTCCACCGTGCTCGGGCAGCCAGCTCTGGTTGAGGTACACCACGGCCGACACCATGCGTCTGTCGTCGTCGCGAAAACGGTCCAGATGCTTGAGGTAGAACGCGCCGGGGGGGTACAGCGCGAAGTGGCTTTCAAAGTCCTCCAGGCCCAAAAAAAGCCTGCGATTCATGGCGACTCGCAGGCTTTCCATTAGCTCCAGATAACTGTCACAGGCCAGCGCCTCTCCCGGTTCCAGCCATTGGATATGGTCACCGCGTATACCCTCTCGAACCTCCTGCGTTAGGCCGCGTCCAACCGCTGCGGGAGTGAGTTCACCTTCAACAGAACGTTTATGGCACTCAGCCGCTAGCTCGAGGGTCAAAGCCTCGGGCAGGAAAATATTTTGCTGTGACCATCCCTGTGCGTACAGGTCGTCGACGATGCGTAGAAACAGCGGGTGATCAGAGGGGATTGGCATGGCGCGCATAGTATCGAGCCGCCTCAAAATCTGACAGCTCCGTCTGGCTGGCAACGTCGAAAAATTTCACCTGCGCATTTAAAGCCCATTAGAGCGAGACGAATTCTCGACAAGTCCTACGCCACACCCGGACAATAGCGCCCTGCAGACAGGAGCCCCTCATGCGCCGCTTGTTTTTACTGTTAATGATGTTTTGTACGTTACCCGCATGGGCAGACAACCTTGATGATCTGTTTACGGTCGCCGGCTGGCCGCAGCAACGCGCGCATTTCAATGATGCCCTGAGCGCCGCTCAGCAGCGCTACAGCAACAATCTGCCGCCTGCGGTCTACCAGGCTCTGGTCAACAACAGTAACCAGCGTTTTGCCCCTGAGGCGATGGACAAACGGGCCAGGGACCAGATGCGCAAAAACCTGCCCGATCCAAATCCTGCCCTGAGCTTTTTTCAGTCACCGCTGGGCCGCAAGATCGTGGCCGCCGAACTGCTGGCCACCCGCCGCGATCAACTGGCCAAGCACGCGCAAGGCTTGCCACGCATGGAAGCCAGCGCCACCCGTCAACTGCTGATCAATCATTTATCCCGCGCACTGCCTGCCCGTGAAGCCGGGGCGGAAGTCAGCCTGGCCATTGCGGGCGTTGCCGCTGACAGTTTGAGCTCAATGATCCCGGGGTTGCTGGGGGGCGGTCAGGCCCAAAGCATGTTGAATGGCCAGCGCCAGCGGTTGATGGACCAGATCGCAGGTGAGCTGGATAACACGTTGCTCTACGTGTATCGCGACCTGTCTGACCCGGAACTGGAAGAATTCGTCACCTTTGCTGAATCCCCTGAAGGTAAAACCTATTACCAGGCGGCTCTGGCCGCGATCCGCGCCGGGCTAGCGGTCGGGCAAAGTACTTCAAACCTGACCCAGTAGCCTTACAACCGCACCTTCAGGATCACTGCCAACTTCAAAAAAACGTATCCAGAAAGGCGAAATACTGAGCACGTATTTCTGCGGTTTCATTCGCCAGATGGTGCCGTGCTTCAGGCAGTAACAGCACCTGCGGCTGCTTGAACCTGGTCTTCAATACTTCAAGGTTATGTTGCCAATCCACCGTCTTATCGGCCTGACCCTGAATCACCAACGGCTGGCGCACACTCGGTGATGCACCTTCAATACGCGGAATCCAGCGCGCCAGCGCCCCCACCCACGCTGTTGGCAAACGGATCGGCTGCAGCGGATCGGCTTGCAGAAACGCCAGAAAATCCGGGTCGTTGGAGTTCTCGCTAAAGCGCCGGGCAATGCCGCTGACGAAAGGGCGCAGTAAGTAATAACTGAACTTTGACCAGCCCCAGCCTTTGGGCCGAACCAGCGGCGAGAGCAAAATGGCCTGACCCTGAGCCGGGCTTTGTTCGCCGTGATTCAGCAAGTGATCGAGGACGATTGCCCCTCCCGTGCTTTGCCCGCACAGGTGCCAAGGCTGCGGCAATTGCAACGATTGCGCCTCGATAAACAACCCTTGCAGCACCGCCTGGTACTGCGCGAAATCGTCGATGCTGGCCCGCTCGCCACTCGACAGCCCATGCCCCGGAAGGTCACAGGCAATCACCACAAATCCCCGGTTCAACCCCCACTCGATCACATGCCGATACAGCCCCATGTGGTCATAAAAACCGTGAATCACAAACAGGGTTGCCACTGGCGGAGCGTCGGGCCACCACACTTGGCTCACCAGTTCGAAGCCCTCCGCGCTAAAGCGCCCCAACTGACGTTTGACCGCCGCCTGACGCTGAGGAAAATCCAGCCCATAAAAGTGCTGATATGCCAGACCCTCTCTCGATAACGGCTGACCCGCCACCAACGGCTTTAAGCTGGCGCGCAAGGTATCGGGGGCAAACGGGGCAGGCATAAGGGCTTCCAGACAGGGCGCACGAGCGCAAAACAGGCTTTATAGACCATCGATATTCATCTGTCAGGTCAGGCATGGCAAGCTACGCGACCTTCAAGGAGCTTTTGCATGCCGGTGCCCACGTTGAAAACCCTGCTGGCCTGTCTGCTGACGCTGATCTGCTCAGTGGGGTTGTGGCTCGCTTATGACTGGTTTCAGGGCCGCTACATTCGCGCCTTCAGCGATCAAACAGCGCTATTTGCAGGCGACGTACTGAGCCTGCCCGCCGAACTGTCCGGCCCGGGCGCCATTCGCGTGGTGCACTTCTGGGACCCGGCCTGCCCGTGCAATGTGGGTAACCAGCAGCATCTCAGCGAACTGCTGGCCCATTACGTACCGCAAGGCGTCGAATTCTATTCCGTGCAAAAGGCCGGCACCCAAGGCCAATTGCCATCCACCTTGGGCGCGATCAAACCCTTGGCCAACCTGCCCGGCGCCGAGCGCCTGAGCGCTAGCCCGGCCGTGGCCATCTGGGACCGTAGCGGCCAACTGGCCTACTTCGGCCCTTACAGCGAAGGCGCCACCTGCAACGCCAGCAACAGCTTTATCGAGCCGATCCTGCAAGCCCTGAGCGAAGGCCGCCCGGTCAAGGCCACCCACACCATGGCCGTGGGCTGTTACTGCTCGTGGCAGGACGATCACACCGCGCGTTGATAGCGTTGCGGCGTACATGAGCCGAACAAGGAGTAGTTCCATGAAACGCAGCCTGACCATCATTGCCCTAGTCGTTGCGTCCCTGGCAGGCGGCGGGTTCTGGTACGTGCAAAGCAAACTGCCGACACGCCAGGGCCAAGTCGAACTGACTGCACTTCAAGGGCAGGTCACGGTGCGTTATGACGAACGGGGGGTGCCGCATATTCGGGCGGGAAACCAGGCTGACCTGTACCGCGCCCTTGGTTATGTGCAGGCCCAGGACCGGCTGTTTCAGATGGAGATCATGCGGCGTCTGGCTCGGGGCGAGTTGGCCGAGGTGCTGGGACCCAAGCTGGTCGATACCGACAAATTGTTTCGCAGTCTGCGCATCCGCGATCGGGCGGCCAGTTACCTGACTGAACTGGATACTCAGTCCCCGGCTTTTTTGGCCTTGCAGGCGTATCTGGACGGGATCAATCAGTATCAGGCCAACAACACCAACCCCGTTGAGTTCGACCTTCTGGGCATCACCCCACGGCCCTTTACCGCCGAAGATACCATCAGCGTCGCCGGGTACATGGCCTACAGCTTTGCTGCCGCCTTTAGGACCGAACCGTTGCTGACGTATGTGCGCGATCAACTGGGCAACGACTACCTGAAAATCTTTGACCTCGATTGGCAACCCCAGGGCGTATTGGCCCCGGCACTGGCGGCCAGCGACTGGAAAACCCTGGGCGCGCTGGCCCAACTCAGTGATCAGGCCCTGAGCCAGGCAGGTTTACCGCAATTTGAGGGCAGCAATGCATGGGTGGTCGCGGGCAAACGCACCCAAAGTGGCAAACCGCTGCTGGCAGGCGACCCGCATATCCGCTTTTCGGCGCCATCGGTATGGTACGAAGCCCAACTTTCGGCACCGGATTTTGAGCTGTACGGCTACCACCAGGCCTTGGTTCCGTTCGCCTTTTTGGGCAACAACCGCGACTTCGGCTGGAGCCTGACCATGTTCCAGAACGACGATCTGGACCTGATCGCCGAGAAGACCAACCCCGAGAATCCCGATCAGGTCTGGTACCACGGTCAGTGGGTCAACATGACCAGTACCGAGCAACAGATTGCCGTCAAAGGCCAGGCCCCGGTCACGCTCACACTACGCCAATCGCCTCACGGGCCGATCATCAACGACGTGCTGGGCGCAACGGCGGGTAACACGCCGATTGCGATGTGGTGGGGTTTTCTGGAGACGAAAAATCCGATCCTCGAAGGCTTCTACCAGCTCAACCGTGCAGACAGTCTGAGCAAGGCGCGAACGGCCGCGACCCTTATTCAAGCACCGGGGCTCAATCTGTTGTGGGCCAACACCCAGGGCGATATTGGCTGGTGGGCAGCAGCCCAGTTGCCCAAGCGCCCGGCTGGGGTTAATCCGGCATTCATTCTGGACGGCAGCACCAACCAGGCTGACAAGGACGGTTTCTACCCGTTCAGCGCCAACCCCCAGGAAGAAAACCCGGCACGAGGCTATATCGTGTCGGCCAACTTCCAGCCGCTATCGCCTGCTGGCATCGAGATTCCCGGTTACTACAATCTGGCGGACCGTGGCCAGCAGCTAAATCGCCAGCTCAGCGATAACAGCGTGAAGTGGAACCTGAAAAATAGTCAGGCCCTGCAACTGGGTACCGCCACCGACTACGGCCAGCGTGTGCTCAAACCCCTGTTGCCGGTACTGCGCGACGTGGTCAGCGATCCGGCCGAACGTCGATTGGTGGAGCAACTGGCGCAATGGAAAGGTGATTACCCGCTGGACTCGACTGCCGCCACCGTATTCAACCAGTTCTTGTACAGCCTCACTGAAGCCACCATGCGCGATAAATTGGGCGATGCCTTTTTTGACACCATGCTAACGACCCGAGTGATCGATAGCGCCTTGCCGCGCTTGGCTGCAACCCCGGACTCACCGTGGTGGGACAACCGCACGACACCGCAAAAAGAGAGCCGCGCTGACACGGTCAAAGTGGCCTGGCAGGCCAGCATTGCCCACTTGAAGGCCGTCCTGGGCGACGACCCCGGGCAATGGCGCTGGGGCCGCGCCCACACCCTGACCCACGAGCACCCGCTAGGGCGACAAAAGCCTCTGGACTGGCTGTTCAATGTCGGCCCCTTCGCCGCCCCCGGTAGCCACGAAGTGCCGAACAACCTTAGCGCCAAACTCGGCAACGCACCGTGGCCGGTGACCTACGGCCCATCAACACGGCGCCTGATCGACTTTGCCGACCCGGCCCACGGGTTGACCATTAACCCGGTGGGGCAAAGCGGCGTGCCCTTCGACAAACACTACCGGGATCAGGCCGAGTCCTACATCGAAGGGGACTACGACAAGCCTCATATGGATGAAGCCGAAATCCAGCTCAACACCCGCAGCACCTTGCGGCTGATACCGGTGCGGTGAGTTGGGTGGCAAATGTTCTGTAGCCGCTGAAGAGCGCAGCGAGGCTGCGTTCGGCGGCGTAGCCGTCGAAAACCGGACACTGCACCGTCTCAGGAAAACCCGGATGGAGGGTTTACGGTCGCTGCGCTCCTCAGCGGCGACACATCACTTTTGGCTAGCGCAGTGCGTAATCCAGCACGATCCCCACAAAAATCGATAAGCCTGCCCAGTGGTTGTGCAGGAAAGCTTTAAAGCAGCGCTGCGGATCACGGTCGCGGGTGTACCAGAATTCCCACACAAAGCACGCCGCCGCACCGAGCAGGCCGAGGTGGAACCAGCCCCCCAGCTCAAAGTGCGAACCTGCCAGCAGCAGACAGCCCAGGGCCAGGCCTTGCAAGCTCAGGATGATCACGCGATCGGCATCGCCAAACAGAATCGCAGTGGATTTGACACCGATTTTCAGGTCGTCTTCACGGTCCGTCATGGCGTAGTAGGTGTCGTAGCCCACCGTCCACAACAGGTTGGCGATGTACAGCAACCACGCCGCAGCGGGCAGGCTGCCGGTTTCGGCCGTGAACGCCATCGGTATGCCCCACGAGAATGCAGCACCCAGTACCACTTGCGGGTAGTAGGTGTAGCGCTTCATGAACGGGTAAGTGGCAGCCAGCGCCAGTGCGCCGAATGACAACCAGATGGTTGGCGCATTGGTGCACAGCACCAGCAGGAAACTGAGCCCCATCAGCAAGGCAAAAAACACCAACGCCTCTTTGCTGCTGATTTTTCCGCTGGCCATCGGCCGTTGTTCCGTTCGTTTTACGTGCCCATCCACCTTGCGATCGGCAAAGTCGTTGATCACGCAACCCGCCGCTCGCGTCAGGATCACGCCGAAGACAAAGATCAGCAGGTTACTCAGCGAGGGCACACCCTTAGCGGCAATCCACAGTGCCCACAGAGTCGGCCACAGCAGCAGGTAAATGCCGATGGGTTTGTCCATACGGGTCAGCTGGATGAAGTCCCAGGCACGAGGGTTGAGGCGGTTGAGTGATTTGAGCAGGCGCAAGTACATCAGTTGTTCTCCGACCGGGCACTGAGGGCGGCCCACAGTTTGGGTAAAAACACTTCGGCCACCAACACACTCAGTGCGCCACGCACAAAGCGCGAGCGGCGGGCCCACAGGTGATCGGCCTGGTCGGCCAGTGGTAACCAGTGGCGCGGGTAGTGACACACCTGCAGCGCGCCGCGTTCAAAGGCCTGATCGCTAAACAGCAACTCGCCCAATGAACGGGTGCCGAGTTCATCCATGTTCAGGCCGCCATCCTCCAGCGAGCTTTTGGCCGCCACGCTGCGGGCAAACACCCACGGCTGGCCGTGCCCTCGCAAATACACTTCACGTACCCAGCCCTGAATGCCCTCGGGCAGGTCAAGCGCAGCACATTCGTCAGGGCGCAACTCTTGCCAGCCTTCAAAAAGTGGCTGAACGCTGAAGGAATCGTCTGAAATCGCAGTGAGACGCCGGGTCAGTGAGCCCTCATCAAACAGCCAGTCGAACGTGTGTGTGTCAGGCAGGGCGCGAAGTTGGCCTTGCTCAAGCCAGACGGGGGAGACAAGCGCAGAAGTTATGTGCGGCACAGTGGGTCATAATTGGCAGCCATTGAGGTCGGCGAGCTTATCACGCTGGTCCTTGATTGAGCGGCCTTGGGCCCTTTGGCAGTATTGGTGCTTGCATCTGCCGGTGGTCATCAGTACAAAACGCCCTGAATTTGACGAGCAACACGGCGGGTCTTTAGAAGTCTGTGGTCTCGTCCAAGCCTGAACCTTTAGGAAGTACCCCGATGAAAAAGTGGCAATGCATTGTATGTGGACTGATTTATAACGAAGCCGACGGTTGGCCGGACGATGGCATCGCCCCAGGCACCCTGTGGCAAGACGTGCCAGAAGACTGGCTGTGCCCGGACTGCGGCGTCGGCAAAATGGATTTCGAGATGATTGAAATCAACTGATCGCCCCTTTAAAACCTGATTCACCCTTTGGAGATTGGAATGAACGCACCTGTCGTGATCGTTGGTACCGGGCTGGCTGGCTATAACCTGGCCCGCGAGTTTCGCAAGCTGGACAGCGAAACCCCGCTGCTGCTGATCACCGCCGATGACGGCCGTTCCTACTCCAAGCCCATGCTGTCCACCGGCTTCGGCAAGAACAAGGAAGCCGATGGTCTTAGCATGGCAACGCCCCAGGCCATGGCCGAGCAACTCAAGGCCCAGGTACGCACCCACACCCGTATCAGCGGAATCGATCCTGGCCACAAGCAATTGTGGATCGGCGAAGAGGCCGTGCCGTATCGCGACCTGGTCCTGGCATGGGGCGCACAAACGGTGCAGGTGCCAGTGGAGGGCGATGCCCAGGGCGCCATCTTCCCGATCAATGATCTTGAAGATTACGCGCGCTTTCGGGAAGCCGCGGCAGGCAAGCACCGGGTACTGATCCTGGGGGCCGGGTTGATCGGTTGCGAATTTGCCAATGACTTGATCGCGGGGGGATATGAGGTCGATCTGGTGGCGCCTTGCGAGCAAGTGATGCCAACCCTGTTGCCTGCTGCTGCCGCGGCGGCGGTGCAGGCTGGCCTCGAGAGCCTGGGCGCACGCTTTCACCTGGGCCCGGTCCTGACTCGCCTGCAACGCACCGATGCAGGACTGGATGCGCATTTGTCGGATGGCAGCGTAGTCCCGTGTGATGTCGTCGTGTCAGCCATCGGTTTGCGCCCACGCATTGATATGGCAGCCGCGGCCGGGATCAAGGTCAATCGCGGGATTGAGGTGGATCGCCAGCTTCAAACTTCGCACCCCAACATCTACGCGCTGGGTGACTGTGCCGAGGTCGATGGCTTGAATCTGTTGTACGTGATGCCGCTCATGACGTGTGCTCGCGCACTGGCTCAAACGCTGGCAGGCAACCCGACGACGGTCAATTACGGGGCAATGCCCATCACCGTCAAGACCCCGGTTTGCCCGCTGGTGGTGTCTCCTGTTCCACGCGGCTGCGACGGCGTGTGGACCGTGGAAGGCCAGGGAGCAGATATCAAGGCGTTGTGCCGCGACGCGGATGGCAAATTGCTCGGTTATGCCCTGACCGGCGAAGCCGTTCGCGAAAAACTCGCGCTGAACAAAGAGCTGCCTGCACTTTTGGCGTAAACACTGCGCACTCTGTCGGATATGGCACTGCCTTGGCTCAACAAAGCCTGTGCGAAGGCTGGCGCCGGCCTTGGCCGCGTGCCATCCTCACACCGGTCTGCCGCAGTTTAGAGCCTGCGGCGCCTTGGGCGCTGCTCCGTAGAGAGCAGCACGGACATAACAACAAAAAACCGTCAAAGAGGCTTCATCATGCGTAAACCAGATCTCGCCGCCGCTATTGCTGAAAAGGCCGACCTCACCAAAGAACAAGCCAACCGCGTACTCAATGCCGTGCTTGAAGAAATCACCCAGGCCCTGCATCGCAAAGACAGCGTCACGCTGGTCGGCTTCGGTACCTTTATTCAGCGTCATCGCGGTGCCCGTACCGGACAAAACCCGCAAACCGGTCAGCCGGTCACCATCAAGGCCAGCAACACGGTCGCGTTCAAGCCGGGCAAATTCCTCAAGGACAGCGTTAATCCTTAAGGCACTGGCGACATGAAGAATGGGCAAGCTGGCGATGCTAGCGGCCCATTCTTGACTGCAAACGGATCGATTGTGCGGCCATAAGCGGCAAAACCTACCCCATCTACGCCCATACCTGCAGATATATAGCGTTCTTCGCTCAAATCGTTAAACTGCGCCGGCCATTTTTTTATTCCCCCGAGGCCGCGTACATGAAATTTCGTTTTCTGCTCTGGATGCTGGGCTTTCTAATGAGCAGAGCCAGCCGTAAGAACCCCGCCTTTGCGCAGCAACTGGCTGACAAGGATCTGGTGTTCCAGCTGCAAACCCTCGACGGCAAAGTGGCTCGTCATTTCAAGGTCAAAAACCAGCGCATCATCAGCCACGGCGGCCTGTATCCGGAGCCTGCGTTTGCCATCGCCTTTAAAGATGCCGCCTACGGCTTCGCCACGCTGCAAGCGAAGAACAAGCAACTGGCGTTCATGACCGGGATTCAGGACAAGTCGATTCAGATCAAGGGCAACCCGGCGCTGGTGATCTGGTTCCAGGGCCTGACCAAATACCTCAAGCCGCGTAAAAAAGCCAAGGCTTAAGGTCCAGAGCCCCACCCCAACCCTCTCCCTCCGGGAGAGGGCTAGGGTGGGCTTTCAGTGATTCAGGCCTGACCGAACTGCGCCGCCATCTCGCGCAGTAACACTTCAGCCTCCAGCACTTTACTGACCACCGCTTCGGCCTTGTCGCGGGTCACACCTAAACGCTCAAACAGCGCATCCGGTATCGGGGCACTCGCACCGTGCCCAATGCCGTGATTTCGCAGTAACCCCAGCGCAAGACACACCAGATTCGGGTACGCAGCATCTGTGCCGATGTAAGCCGGATCATGTTGAAAGCGCACCGCGATCGCCAGCTCGTCAGGCATCCCCCAGAACCGCATCAACCAGGCTCCCATTTGCTCACGGCTGATGCCCAGCAAGTGCTGTTCAATCAGGCTGTGGCTGACGTGGGGGTTGACCTCAAGATGACGGCAAATCAGCGAAAAATGCGGCGGAAACACATAGGCCAGCAACAAGTAACCAAAGTTGTGCAACAGCCCGCCCAGGTAGGTCATGCCGACTTCAGGGCGTTGTTCCCGAGGCATGGCGCGGGTCAGCCCTTCAATCACCGCTGCGGTGTAGATCGACTGCTGCCAGTAGGGCGTACTCGATTGAGGATTGTCCTTGGGCAGGCTCAGGCTCTTGCCCAGCGACAGGCTCAACGCCAGGTTGATCACCAGATCGACCCCCAGCACCCGCACAATGGCATCTTCGACCGAGCGAATCTTGCTCTGTGACGCGTAGTACGACGAGGACGCCCAGCTCATGACTTGTGCCGCCAGTGCCGGGTCGGTTTCGACAACACTGGTGATCTCATCGATGGTGACCTCGGGGTCGGACCGTAGCCGCATGATTCTGCGCACGCTCTCTGCCAGCGGCGGCAACTCGATGGTGGCTTCAAGCCGCTGCTGAATCCGTCGCGCCGTGAATGCCTGGACGGCTCGGGTAATGGCCTCGCCGTCGTCCCCTGCGTAATCAAGTTTGATCGCACTCAGGGGCTCGCCAAAACCACCCACGCTGGCGTTCTTGAGCAGGCGTTTGAAGTCTTCCCGGGTAATTTCGAGCAACTGCCCCGGTTCACCGGCGCTGATCAGCAGCGTGGATTGTTGCAGCAATTGCTCTTCGTACAGGCAGGGCGAGTTGATCAGCGCGGGCAGGCCCGGCAACAGGCTCAGGCCCTGCTTGTCGAGCAGGGTCTGGAGGCGATCGGGCGCAAGGGCGGTCATGCGGCGCCCGATCAAGTCAGCCAGACGGTTCAAATCCAGCAAATGGCTCTGCGTGAACAGCACCATCAGGATGCCGACCGAGTCATCGAGCAGTACGGCCTGGACCTTGCGCGCAGGATCGAGCGCCGGGTGATCAGGGACTTCGCGATAGGCGATGGCCAAGTCACCGAGCAAGCGCCCGATAACAGACGGCGTGCTCGCAACGGCAGGGGCGCTGGCAACTTCAGTCATGATCTGCATCCGTTCTGTACAACTCAAATTTGATAAGCCGTTACTAGATCGGCAGCCGGGGCATTTACTGAATGGTGTTTTACACCTGCCCGTATTGCTGACCGTGACGCAGCCATCGATCCAGCAAAGGACTGACATGGCCGGGCCAGCGCTCAATCAACGCTTGGGCCGCCTCGCGCACGGCGGGCAGCAGGTCGGCATCGCGCATCAGGTCGGCAACCTTGAATTGTAAAAGGCCAGTCTGGCGGGTGCCGAGCATTTCTCCGGGGCCGCGCAGTTCAAGGTCTTTTTCGGCGATCACAAAGCCGTCGTTGGTCTCGCGCATGATGCCCAGACGCTGGCGGCCAATTTGCGACAGTGGCGGGTGATACAGCAGCACGCAATGGCTTGCGGCGCTGCCCCGGCCTACACGCCCACGCAACTGGTGAAGCTGTGAAAGGCCCAGCCGCTCAGGGTTTTCGATGATCATCAGGCTGGCATTGGGCACGTCGACGCCCACTTCAATAACCGTGGTCGCCACCAGCAACTGCAACTCGCCGGCCTTGAACTGGGCCATGACGGCCGCTTTTTCAGCCGCTTTCATGCGCCCGTGGATCAGGCCGACGCGCAACTCGCCCAAGGCACTGGAAAGGTCTTCGAAGGTGGTTTCAGCGGCCTGACAGGTCATCTCTTCGGATTCTTCGATCAGGGTGCAGACCCAATAGGCCTGTCGCCCCTCGGCGCAGGCAGCGCGCACCCGCTCAATCACTTCGATTCGTCGCGTATCGACCACCAGCACGGTGTTGACCGGGGTGCGGCCAGGCGGCAGTTCGTCGAGAATCGAGGTGTCGAGGTCGGCGTAAGCGCTCATGGCCAGGGTGCGCGGAATAGGGGTCGCGGTCATGATCAACTGGTGCGGGCACATCACGCCGCCCACGCCCTTGTTGCGCAGTGCCAGGCGCTGCTGCACGCCGAAGCGGTGCTGCTCATCGATGATGACCAGCGCCAGATTGTGGAACTGCACATGTTCCTGAAACAACGCATGGGTGCCCACAACCATGGGTACGCCACTGGCAATTTGCTCCATCGCCGTCACGCGGGCCTTGCCCTTGAGTTTGCCGGCCAGCCAGGCGACTTCAAGCCCCAAAGGCTCCAGCCAGCGCTTGAAGTTAATGAAGTGCTGCTCGGCGAGGATTTCCGTCGGTGCCATCAATGCCACCTGATACCCCGCCTCAAGGGCCTGCAGGGCAGCCATCGCCGCCACCACCGTCTTGCCGGACCCTACGTCGCCCTGGATCAGGCGCAGCATGGGCTCGGGCTGGCTGAGGTCATAGGCGATTTCGTTGCCGACCCGAGCCTGGGCTCCCGTCGGCGGGAAGCCCAGATTGGCCAGAAACTGCACCGGCAGTTTCGTAGCCTTGGGCAATGCTGGCGCCTGCTGGGAGCGCAAGCTCTCGCGCAAGCGCTGTTGGGACAATTGATGAGTCAGCAACTCTTCAAAGGCCAGGCGGTGTTGTGCCCAGTGATGGCCCAAGGCGAGTTCTTCAACATCGGCATCGGCGGGAGGCTGATGCAAATAACGAATGGCCTGATCCAGCGGGGCCAACTGGTAATCCTTGGCCAGCTCCGGCGGTAACCAGTCGGGCAGGCTGCGCGGGTCGAGCATGGCCAGGCTCTGCTGGCTCAGCTGGCGCAAGCGCTGCTGGGTCAGGCCTTCTGTGGTGGGATAAATCGGCGTCAGCGTGGTATCGACAGGCGGCGGCTCGTCACCGGTAATGGCGCGGTATTCGGGGTGGTAGATTTCCAGACCCGACGCCCCGGGCCGGGCCTCGCCATAGCAGCGCACTTCGGTGCCGCGCTTGAGGCTATCCTTTTGCGCATTACTGAAGTGATAGAAGCGCAGGCTCAGGCCGCCGGTGCCGTCGTTGATGCGCACCAGCAAGCTGCGACGCTTGCCCATGACCACATCAGCACCGATGACCCGCCCTTCAACCACCGCATCCTGACCAGGCCGCAAGGCACCAATCGGCACCACGCGGGTTCGGTCCTGATAGCGCAATGGCAGATGGAACAATACGTCCTGGACGTTTTCCAGTCCGACCTTGGCCAGTTTCTCGGCCATGGCCTCGCCCACGCCCTTGAGCGCGGTGACCGACACTTTCGACAACTCGGTCATCGGCAGACTTACTTCGCGGCAGGCGGCTTGGCCACCGAACACAGGCGGATCGAGTCGGCAAGGATTTCAATTGCCTTGGGCCGCGGGAAGCTGGCACGCCAGGCAATGGCGACCGTTCGAAACGGCACCGGTGGGGTCAACGGGCGCACGGCCAGGATGCCGGGAGCGTAATGGTGACTGTCCACGGCAGACAACGGCAGGATCGAGATACCCAGACCGGACGCCACCATATGGCGGATGGTTTCCAGCGAACTGGACTCAACCGTCGTGTGCATGGCGCCATCATTGCCTTTGGCAACGGTCGGGCATGCTTCAAGGACCTGATCGCGGAAGCAGTGACCTTCGCCCAGCAACAGCAGGCTCTTGTCGTTGAGCAGACTGGCGTCGATGGTCTCTTTTTTGGTCCACGGGTGCTCACTGGGCATCAGCACGTAAAACGGCTCGTCATAGAGCGGCAGAGTCAGGACGTCAGCTTCCTGGAACGGCAGCGCGATGATGATCGCGTCCAGCTCACCGTTGCGCAGTTTGTCACGCAGCACGTGGGTGAAGTTTTCTTCGATGTACAACGGCATCTGCGGGGCAACCCGGTGCAGTTGTGGAATCAGGTGCGGGAACAGGTACGGGCCCACGGTGTAGATCGCGCCGACCTTGAGAGGGGCCGTCAGCTGATTCTTGCCGGCCTGTGCCAGCTCGCGAATCCCTTGGGCCTGCTCCAGCACCTTTTGGGCCTGAGCCACGATGCTTTCACCGACCGGAGTGACGCGTACCGCACTTTTGCTGCGCTCGAAAATCAGCACACCGAGTTCGTCTTCCAGTTTTTTCACACCCACCGAAAGGGTCGGCTGGCTGACGTGACAACGTTCGGCCGCGTGACCGAAGTGTTGCTCTTGGGCGAGGGTAACGATGTAGCGTAATTCTGTAAGCGTCATAGCGTGCGTCCCTGTGGTTGCGGGCCAAGCATAGCGGCTGCAATCGATAGACGCACGTTATCAGACATTGCCCCAAGAGCTACAGTCGCTAATCAAAGGCAGGGCTGATTTATCTTGCTCGCAGATGCACAAAGGGCACCCTGAGGTGCCCTTTGCGGTGTTATCGCCGACGCTTATCGATGGAATAAACGAAGGGTGCCACGATCTCGATGCTGCCATTGGTCAGCATCTCGGGCGGCGGCTTGGGCAATGGCTGTGCCCGGCGAATCATTTCCAGGGTGGCCCGGTCCAGATCAGCATTGCCGGAACGTCCGACTAACTCGTAGGACAGTACCTTGCCTTCAGCATCCACTACGAAGCGCAGACGGTTCAGACCTTCCTTGCCACGGGATTGCGCAGCAGGCGGGTACTTCTTGTACTTGCCCAAGTGACTGAGCAAGGTGCCTTCCCAGCTGGCTTTGGCTGCCAGTTGTTGCGCAGACGGCCCCGGGGCCGGTGCAGCGGATTTCTCACTGGTGTTCTTGGTCGGCGTCGCGTCGCTGGGTTTCTCTTCGGAAGGTTTCTCTTTGACCGGATCCGGTTTTTCCACAGGCTTGGGCGGCTGAGGCTTTTGCTTGGGCTTGACCGGTTTAGGTACAGAGATCTTCGGCTTGGGCGCTTCGGCCAGCTTGGGTATCGGCAACTCTTCCACTGGCGCCGGCGGTTGTGGCGGTGTCACCACTTTTGGCGGCGCAGGAGGAGGCGGTGCCGGCAGTGGTGCCAGATCAACCATCATCGCTTGCGGCGGAAGTTCGATCGCGCGCGGGTTGGACCATTGCAGGGCAAGAATCACTGCCACTGCATGGACACCCAATACCACGGCCAGGCTGGTTGCGTAACGCGTCATCTTTTGGCGCGCTATGGTCATTTCTTGGCTGCCGTCTCAAGTCCGACCAGACCCACCTTCAAGTAACCAGCTGCGCGCAAAGCATCCATCACGCTCATCAAGTCACCGTAGTCCACGCCCTTGTCGGCCTGGAAGAAGATCGTCGTGTCTTTGTTGTTGTGGGTCCTGGCATCCAGGGTCGGGCCCAACGCTTCAACCGTGACCGGTTCTTCGCCCAGATACAGCCGCTGGTCAGCCTTGACGCTGAGGAACACGGGTTTCTCGGGACGAGGCGCCGGTTTGGCAGTTGAAGCTGGCAGGTCAACCTTGATATCCACAGTGGCCAGCGGTGCTGCCACCATGAAGATGATCAGCAGTACCAGCATCACGTCAATAAACGGGGTGACGTTGATTTCATGGTTCTCGGCGAGATCGTCATCGCCTTCTTTTAAATGCAGGCCCATGGCCGATTACCCCACTTTCACCATGTGCGGTTGCGAGCTACGCTCGGGCGGCAGGTGATCGAGGTCACGGCTAACCAACAGCAACACTTCAGCAGACGCATCCGCCACCTGGGCCTTGTAGCCGGTGATGGAACGGGCGAAAACGTTGTAAATCACTACCGCAGGGATCGCGGCAACCAGACCCAGCGCCGTGGCCAACAGGGCTTCAGCAATACCCGGCGCAACGACGGCTAGGTTGGTGGTCTGGGTTTTGGCGATACCGATAAAGCTGTTCATGATGCCCCATACCGTACCGAACAGACCGACGAACGGTGCGGTGGAACCGATGGTGGCGAGTACGCCCGTACCGCTGCTCATGTTGCGGCCGCAAGCGGCTACCAGACGCTCAAGACGGAAGCTCACACGCTCCTTGATGCCTTCTTTTTCACGGCTGTTGGCCGACAGGCGCATTTCTTCCAGGGCGTCCTGCACCAGCAGGTGGGCCAACGTACCTTCTTTGGCCGCTGTCTCACTGGCTTCTTTCAGGGTGCGGGCTTTTTTAAGGTTGGCGATTTCAACGCGCAGACGACGCTTGGCGCCCAGCACTTCAAAGCCTTTGGCGATCCCGATGGTCCAGGTAATGATCGAGGCGATGGCCAGACCGATCATCACGATTTTGACGACGATGTCCGCGTTTTTGTACATGCCCCAAGGCGACAGGTCATGGGCCATGCCCAGGCTGTTATCTTCTTCGGCAATAATTTGCGGCGCGTCATCAGCCGGGGCAACAGCACCCTCAACCAGTGTAGGATCAGTCGCACCCGGTGTTGCGACAGGTGCCGGGGCAGCAGCTTCAGTAGCAGCGGGTGCGGCAGGGGCAGCAGGTTCGTCGGCATAGGCCGCGACAGGTGCCAACATCAAGCTGAACATCAGCGCCACTACCCCACGCCAGACGCGTGATGGGCTCAAAAGCTGGGTTGGCGAAGCGGTGGAATGATTGCGTGTCATGCTAGCCGGACCTGAGGAAAGTAATGAGGTAATGCCCTACAACGCGGTGTAAGACCAGGGGCAAAATGATGCGTTATTATTGCAAGTAATTCTTGTTAACAAAAGCAATAGCATCTGTTTTTTTCGAAAGTCACGACTTAGGTCGTGTCAAATCACGTCGTTTTGTAACTTTTCATTAGGGATTTTGCGATGCCAAAAGCTTCTGTATTGATCGCCGGGTGCGGTGATATTGGCAGCCGCCTGGCCACTCGGTTGCTCGGCAGTGACTGGCAGGTATATGGCCTGCGACGCTCCATCGATCGTTTACCTGCAGGCGTCATCGGGGTGGCGGGCGACTTGTTCGGCGCGCAATGCCCGGCGCAATGGCCAACCGGCCAGATCGACTATCTGGTGTACAGCGCGGCGGCGACCGATCATGACGAGGCAGGTTATCAGGCAGCGTATGTCGACGGTTTGAAACACACCCTTAACTGGCTCGAGCAAAACGGCCAACGGCCTAAACGGCTGCTGTTCGTGTCCAGCAGCAGCGTTTTTGGCCAGAAGGACGGCGAGTGGGTTGACGAGACCTCCCCGGCCCAGGCGTCGAATTACTCTGGCCGCATCATGCTCGATGCCGAGCAGGTGGCGCTGAACAGTGCGCTGGCAGCCAGCGTAGTGCGCCTTACCGGGATCTACGGACCGGGTCGCGAGTGGATGCTGGGGCAGGTGCGCAAAGGGTATCGCGTGGCTGTCGATCCTCCACTGTATGGCAACCGGATCCATGCCGACGACGCCGCGGGCCTTCTGGCGTTTTTGCTTGAGGCAGATCGCGAGGGCAAAACCCTGGACGACACCTATATAGGCGTCGACAACGCACCGGTCCCCTTGGCTGAGGTGGTCGGCTGGTTGCGCGAACGTCTGGGGGTGACTGAGTGGGCCGAAGAGACAAGCACTCGCCGGGCCGGGAGCAAACGATGCAGTAACGCCCGCGCCAAGGCACTGGGCTGGGAGCCTCGATACTCAAGTTATCGCGAGGGCTATGCCGCGATACTGGACGGTAAAGCGTAGGTTTATGGGGAAACCGTAGCAGCTATTACAGTTTCTCCAGCAACCACTCACGCTGCCCCGGGTAAAACTGGGGCATGTCATCCGGGGCGGAAGCATCCAGCGCCTGGAAGATTTCCAGTTTGCGGCCATCGCGAACAAAAATGTGCGCCGCACCCATTTCACCTTGCTGCAACCAGAGGCTGTCGTACTCGCCACTCATCGATGCGCAATCGCCCGCCAGGCACAGCACGTAACCCTGGATGCCGGGCAGGCCTTGAAGCTTGCCGTCCGGGGTGAAAGTCACTTGATTGCCCTGGCCCATACCGCTGACCACACGCCAATTGCCGCCCATATAGGCAGAGTTGAGTGACGTTTCAAAGCTGGAGCCCAATGGCGCGTCGCTTGCAACACTGACACGCGAACGAACAAACGCCTGCCGGGGCTCTGCGTCGGTCTCGTCCTGAACAAGCGTTTCGCCATCCAGTCTCAGACCCGTAGCGCTGCTCCCATAAAAGCTGACCTGCCAACCACCATCGTCTGCGGGCAACAACTTGCCCTCAACAAGCTCAAAGCCATTGGTGTAGTAAGCCGTCGAATTTTTGGCATCGATGTCCCATTCAAGGTTCGGCCCATAGGCCAGCAGGGCTTCACGCAGGTTGCCGCCATTGGCAGCTGCGTCGATGGCGGCCTGATTGATCCAGACACCACTGATGTCGCGGTGGGCGGGTACGCTGGCACAACCACCCAAAACAAAAGTGAGCAGTGACAACACGAGCGCTTTGCGCATGGCGGGGTCCTTTGGAAACTAGGAGGAGCGGGGGTTGGCGCAGCATGAAAACGCTGCGCCGAGGGGGTTACTCAATAACCAGAATAGCGTCCATCTCTACCTGCGAACCCTTTGGCAGGGCTGCAACGCCGATGGCGGCGCGGGCCGGGTACGGCTGTTCGAAGTACGTACCCATGATCTCGTTGACCTTGGCGAAGTGGCTCAGGTCCGTCAGGAAGATGTTCAGCTTGACGATGTCCTTGAACGACCCACCAGCGGCTTCAGCTACCGACTTCAGGTTTTCGAATACCTGAATGGTCTGGGCCTCAAAGCCTTCAACCAGTTCCATGGTTTTTGGGTCCAGCGGGATTTGACCGGACATGTAGACAGTATTGCCAGCTTTGATCGCCTGAGAATAAGTACCGATTGCAGCAGGTGCCTTGTCGCTGGTGATAACAGTCTTGGTCATGGGTGACTCCTTGTAATTAGTTGGCTACGCACGCATACGAGTGATGCGGATTACCCCGGTAAGGGCGCGCAGTTTTTTGATCACGCGAGCCAGGTGCACGCGGTCGTGCACGCTGACTACCAGTTGGACCACGCTGATGCGACCATCGCGTTCGTCCATGCTGATCTTTTCGATGTTGCCGTCGGCGGCGTTGACGCTACTGGCCAGCAGCGCAATCAGGCCGCGCTGGTGTTCCAGCTCGACGCGCAATTCGACGTTGAATTCGCCGGTAACGTCCTTGGCCCACGAAAGCTGGATGCACTTTTCGGGGTTATGGCGGATTTCACTGATATTGCGGCAGTTGTCCAAGTGCACAACCATGCCTTTACCCGCCGACAAATGGCCAACAATCGGATCCCCCGGGATCGGCGTACAACATTTGGCGTAGCTGAGCACCAAACCTTCTGTACCGCGAATCGCCAGCGGACCTTCAGGGCTCGGCAGAGCCTCGCCTTCGCCCAACAGACGTCGAGCAACCACGTAAGCCATGCGATTGCCCAAGCCGATGTCTTCGAGCAGGTCTTCAATTTGTTCCAGACGGTATTCCTGGAGCATCGCCTGAACGCGCTCGGCCGGGATTTTGTCCAGCGAGCTGTTAAAGCCGTTGAGCACCTTGTTCAGCAGGCGTTCGCCCAGGTTGACCGACTCGGAACGACGCTGCAGCTTGAGGGCATGACGAATGTGCGTGCGCGCCTTGCCGGTGACCACAAAGTTGAGCCAGGCCGGATTGGGCCGGGCGCCGGGCGCACTGACGATCTCGACCGTGGAGCCACTTTGCAGTGGTTCGGACAACGGGGCCAGGCGGCGATTGATCCGGCATGCAATGCAGCTGTTGCCGACATCGGTGTGAACGGCGTAAGCAAAGTCGACCGCTGTGGAGCCTTTGGGTAGCTCCATGATCCGGCCTTTGGGCGTGAACACGTAGACTTCGTCCGGAAACAGGTCGATCTTCACGCTTTCGATAAATTCGAGGGAGTTGCCTGCGCGCTGCTGCATTTCCAGCACGCCCTTGACCCACTGCCGCGCCCGGGCGTGCGTGCCCGTGTGCTGCTCGTCGCCACTGGACTTGTACAGCCAGTGGGCGGCGATACCGTTGTTGGCCATTTCTTCCATCTCACGGGTACGGATCTGAATTTCGATCGGTACGCCATGCATGCCAAACAGCGTGGTATGCAACGACTGATAGCCGTTGGCCTTGGGAATGGCGATGTAATCCTTGAAACGCCCCGGCAAGGGTTTGTACAAATTATGTACAGCACCTAACACGCGGTAGCAGGTGTCGACCTTGTCAACGATGATACGGAACGCATAAACGTCCATGATCTCGTTGAAGGCCCGACGCTTGCCGCGCATCTTCTTGTAGATGCCGTAGATATGTTTTTGACGACCGCTGACTTCGCCCTGAATGCCATCAATGGCCAGACAGTGACTGAGCGATTCTTCGATTTTGTTGACGATTTCCTTGCGGTTGCCCCGGGCGCGCTTGACCGCCTGATATATGCGCGCAGAACGCATCGGGTACATCGCCTTGAAACCGAGGTCTTCGAATTCGATACGAATGCTGTGCATACCCAGCCGATTGGCAATGGGTGCGTAGATTTCCAGGGTTTCCTTGGCAATCCGTCGGCGTTTTTCGCCGGACAGCACTTCGAGGGTGCGCATGTTGTGCAGACGGTCAGCCAACTTCACCAGGATCACGCGGATATCACGTGCCATGGCCATGGCCATCTTCTGGAAGTTTTCAGCTTGGGCTTCGGCTTTGGTTTCGAAGTTCATCTGAGTCAGTTTGCTGACCCCATCGACCAGGTCGGCCACGGTCTCACCGAACTGCGCAACGAGCGCTTCTTTGGCAATACCGGTGTCTTCGATGACGTCATGCAGCATGGCTGCCATCAGGCTCTGATGGTCCATATGCATATCGGCAAGAATGTTTGCCACTGCCAGCGGGTGCGTGACATATGGCTCGCCGCTACGTCGGCGTTGGCCGTCGTGGGCTTGCTCTGCGTAGAAGTACGCCCGGCGGACCAGATTGACCTGGTCCGGGCCGAGGTACGCCGACAAGCGATCGGCGAGGGCGTCTATGCTCGGCATGAGGAAACCTCCTGCCAAAACTTTTTACCCTTCGCCGTGCTACGTCGACCGGGCATAGGCTTAGTTCGCCTCGTTGGACTCGTCCTCGAACGCTGCGAACAGCGGTTCGTCTTCGACGATTTCAGCGTTGGCGATAAACTCGTAGCTCATCAGGCCTTCTGCGATTTCGCGCAGGGCAACAACGGTAGGCTTGTCGTTTTCCCACTGCACCAGAGGCTCTTTACCGCCGGTGGCCAGTTGACGGGCACGCTTGGTAGAGAGCATGACCAGCTCAAAGCGGTTATCCACGTGTTCTAGACAGTCTTCAACGGTTACGCGGGCCATGGTCTTCCTCGTAGCAAATGCAATATGCGCGCTGCCCGGATGGGCGAGCGGACTGAACAGTTTAAAAAATCACCAGCCATTAGGGAAGCGCTGATTTTTCGGGCACTGCACCAAAAACCCCTGTAAGCGCCAATGTAAAGCCCTTACAGGGGTTTTGGGAAGAGCTGTTTAACCGAGCAGTTCGGCCAGTAATTTGCCAAATCGCTGCTGCTGACGTTTTTGCTGGAGGCGATTGGCCCGAAAAATGGCCTTCAGATCCTCAAGCGCCAAGGCAAAATCGTCATTGATGATCAGGTAGTCATAGTCGACATAGTGGCTCATTTCGCTCACGGCTTCGCGCATCCGGCCGTCAATGATTTCATCGCTGTCCTGGCCGCGGTTATCCAGACGCTGACGCAAGGCCTCCTGGCTTGGCGGCAAGATAAAGATCGAACGCGCCTGCGGCATCAGCTTGCGGACCTGCTCCGCACCCTGCCAGTCGATTTCCAGAATCAGGTCATGGCCTTCATCCAGGGTCTGCTGCAAATGGCTTTGCGAGGTACCGTAAAGGTTGCCGAAGACTTCGGCGCGCTCCAGGAAGTCACCGTGCTCGATCATTTTCACGAACTCTTCGCGCTCGACGAAATGATAGTTCACGCCATTCACTTCACCCGGGCGCATGGCGCGGGTAGTGTGCGAAACCGAAACCCGGATCTGCGGCTCAACGTCGATCAGCGCCTTGACCAGGCTGGTCTTGCCTGCGCCCGAAGGGGCAGAAACGATATAAAGGGTGCCAGTGCTGTGGTTCATGTCAGGGGGTGCCTTACTCAATATTCTGTACTTGTTCACGCATCTGCTCGATCAACACCTTGAGGTTGACCGCTGCTTGGGTGCTGCGTGGATCGAATGCCTTGGAGCCCAGGGTATTGGCCTCACGGTTAAGTTCTTGCATCAGGAAGTCCAGACGGCGGCCCGCAGCCCCTCCCGACTTGAGCACGCGTCGCACTTCAAGAATGTGGGTGCTGAGGCGATCCAGCTCTTCGGCGACATCGCTTTTTTGCGCCAGCATGACCATTTCTTGCTCAAGACGCTGCGGATCAAGTTCGGCCTTCATGTCGGCAAAGCGATCGAGCACCTTTTGGCGCTGAGTGGCGAGCATTTGCGGCACCAGCTCGCGCAGGGTGTCGACGTCACCTTCAATCGCCGTCAAACGCTCGCTGATCAAACGGGCCAGCTCCGCGCCTTCGCGCTCGCGGCCGTTTTTCAGCTCCTGCAGGCCTTGCTTGAACAATGCCAAGGCCTGGGTATTCAAGGCTTGCGGGTCGCTTGCATCCGCCACCAGAACGCCAGGCCAGGCCAGCACTTCCAGCGGGTTGAGCGGGGCCGGCTGCTTGATCAGGCTGGCGATGGTCTCGGCAGCGGCTACCAGTTGCGCGGCACGTTCGCGATCAACCTGCAGCGGCTTGCCAGTGGTTTCTTCGGTAAAACGCAAGGTGCATTCCAGCTTGCCTCGCGAAATCCCCTGACGCAGTGCTTCACGCACTGCACCTTCGAGATCACGGAAAGATTCAGGCAGACGCAGGTGCGGCTCCAGGTAGCGGCTGTTGACCGAGCGCAGCTCCCAACTCAGGGTGCCCTGAGTGCCGGCGCTTTCGACGCGGGCAAAGGCGGTCATGCTATGCACCATGGACGGTACCTCGCGATTTAATGAATTAGGCCTGACGGCAATTAAGACCGCCGATTGTAACGCAGTGCAGCGGATGGCCCCAAATGACGTCGGTCGCAAATACGCTCATATGATGACAAACCGACGCTTCCTGCGCCGCCACGGCCTTTCCTTTATAATGCTCGGCAGTTTTCCGTCCCGTACAGGTATCCCACATGAAACGTCCAAGTGGTCGCGTTGCCGATCAGCTCCGCCCGATCCGCATCACCCGCAACTACACCAAACACGCAGAGGGTTCTGTACTGGTCGAGTTCGGTGACACCAAAGTCATCTGCACCGTCAGCGTCGAGAACGGCGTACCGCGCTTCCTCAAAGGCCAGGGCCAAGGCTGGCTGACTGCCGAGTACGGCATGCTGCCACGCGCTACCGGCGACCGTAACCAGCGTGAAGCCAGCCGCGGCAAGCAAGGCGGGCGCACCCTGGAAATCCAGCGCCTGATCGGCCGCTCCCTGCGCGCAGCACTGGACATGTCCAAACTGGGCGATATCACTTTGTACGTCGACTGCGATGTGATCCAGGCTGATGGCGGCACCCGTACCGCGTCCATCACCGGCGCCATGGTTGCACTGGTCGATGCACTGAAAATCATCAAAAAGCGTGGCGGCCTCAAAGGCGGCGACCCGATCAAGCAAATGATCGCAGCCGTATCGGTTGGCATGTACCAGGGTGTACCGGTCCTTGACCTGGACTACCCTGAAGATTCGGCAGCCGAAACCGATCTCAACGTTGTGATGACCAGCAGCGGTGGTTTCATCGAAGTTCAGGGCACTGCGGAAGGCGCGCCATTCCAGCCTGAAGAGCTGAATGCGATGCTCGCACTGGCACAAAAAGGCATGAATGAAATTTTCGCCCTGCAGCACGCTGCCCTGGCGGACTAAACGGCCGGATTGATTGTCAAAGCCTTCAAACGACCCACCGGAGAGCGCTATGAGTGAGCTGGACCTTTCAAAACCCCAACCGAGCCGCGACGCTCGTAAATGGGCCATGTTTTGTCACTTTTCGGCGTTTCTCGGGATGTGGTTTCCGTTTGGCAGCCTGATCGGCCCGCTGATCCTCTGGCAACTCAAGCGCGAGAGCGATCCCTTTATCGACGACCAGGGCAAGGAAGCACTGAACTTTCAGATCACCGTGGCGATTGCTTCAGCTATTTGCTACGTGCTGATGTTCATACTGGTCGGGTTCGCCTTGCTCGGTCTGGTGCTGATCGGCGCAGTGGTGCTGGTGGTGATCGCAGGCGTGAAGGCCAATGACGGGGTGGTATACCGCTATCCCTTCACCTGGCGCCCATTGAAGTAACACATTGACCTTGTGGAAGCGGGCTTGCCCGCGATGGTATCAACGCCAGCAAGCCCGCTCCCACATCGCCCGCCACCACAATGGGTTGCGCACAAAAAATGCCCGTATCGAACGATACGGGCATTTTTTATGACGGCGACAAACACTTAGATAGTCAGTGTCCAGTCGTAGTCCACGATCAATGGCGCATGTTGCGAGAACCGTGGCTGACGCGGCAAACGAGCACTTCGTACAAAGCGACGCAAGCCTGGTGTCAGCAACTGGTAGTCGAAACGCCAGCCCAGATTGAGCATCTCGGCTTGTTCGTTGTCCGGCCACCAGCTGTACTGATCGCCTTCACGACTGACTTCACGCAGGGCATCGACATAGCCCATGTTGCCGACAATCTCATCCATCCAGGCCCGTTCAGGCGCCAGGAAACCAGGCGATTGCTGGCTGTCACGCCAGTTTTTAATGTCGAGTTTCTGCTGCGCCACATACAGCGAGCCGCAGTAGATGTACTCACGACGTTTGCGACGCTGCTTATCAAGGTAGCGCGCAAAGTCGTCCATTAGCTTGAACTTCTGGTTCAAGTCTTCATCGCCGTTCTGCCCCGAAGGGAGCAGCAAGGTCGCGATGCTGACCTTATCGAAATCGGCTTGCAGGTAGCGCCCGTAGCGATCGGCCGTCTCGAAGCCAAGCCCAGTGATGACTGCTTTCGGTTGCAACCGCGAATACAAAGCCACACCGCCTTGGGCAGGGACTTCAGCTTCGCAGGCGTAAAGAAAGTAGCCATCGAGCTGGTAAGCTGGATCGTCCAGTTCAAAGGCGGAGGCGCGGGTGTCCTGCAGGCAGATAACGTCGGCATTCTGAGCTTGCAGCCAACTGAGCAAACCGCGCTCGACTGCCGTCTGAATACCATTGACGTTCACACTGATGATCCGCATAAATGGCCCCAAAAATCACGTGCGTGTATGATACACGCGGTCTTACTAATTAGCTAAATCCGTGGTATCTGGGGCTTTTTTCATGCAAGCGTATCAGCGCGACTTCATCCGTTTTGCCATCGATCGCGGCGTACTGCGCTTCGGTGAGTTCACCCTGAAGTCGGGGCGTACCAGTCCTTACTTCTTCAATGCCGGCCTGTTCAATACAGGTTCTGCGCTGGCTCAACTGGGGCGCTTCTATGCTGCTGCCATCGTTGACAGCGGCATTTCCTTCGATGTGCTCTTTGGCCCGGCCTACAAGGGTATTCCCTTGGCTGCGACCACTGCTGTAGCACTGGCCGAGCACCACGACCGCGACATGCCGTGGTGCTTCAACCGCAAGGAAGCCAAGGCCCACGGCGAAGGTGGAAGCCTGGTCGGATCGCCGCTCGAAGGTGACATCCTGATTATTGACGACGTGATCACCGCTGGCACCGCCATCCGTGAAGTCATGCAGATCATCCAGGCCCAAGGCGCCAAGGCCGCGGGGGTGATGATTGCCCTCAACCGTCAGGAGCGCGGCAATGGCGAGTTGTCGGCCATCCAGGAGGTCGAGCGCGACTTCGGCATTCCGGTGATCAGCATCGTGTCGTTGAACCAGGTTTTGCAGTTCCTGGCCGAAGACGAAACGCTACAACAGTACCTGCCTGCCGTTGAAGCGTACCGGGCGCAGTACGGGATTTAACCCCCGCCCATGACTCACTAGAAGCGTGGGTGCGAGCAGGCTCGCTCCCACAGATTTTCAAGTGAAAAAAAGCCCCGCCCGGCATCACCGGGCGGGGCTTTTTTGTTCTGCTTACAGCGGTTTGCTGTTGGTAATGAGCGTCCCAACACCGGTGTCGGTGAAGATTTCCAGCAGCACGGCATTTGGTACACGGCCGTCAACAATGTGTGCCGTGGTCACGCCACCCTGTACGGCTTCCAGCGCGCAACGAATTTTTGGCAGCATGCCGCCGTAAATGGTGCCGTCGGCTATCAGGTCATCCACCTGAGCAGTTGTCAGACCGGTCAGCACCTTACCTTCCTTGTCCATCAGGCCTGCAATGTTGGTCAGCAGCATCAGCTTCTCGGCCTTGAGAGCTTCGGCAACCTTGCCCGCCACCAGGTCCGCGTTGATGTTGTAGGACTCACCATTGGCACCCACACCGATCGGCGCGATCACCGGGATGAAATCGCCCTTGGTCAACATGTGCAGCAGGTCGGTATTAATGTCGATGACCTCGCCCACATGACCGAAGTCGATGATTTCAGGCTTGGTCATTTCCGGCGTCTGACGGGTCACAACCATTTTTTTGGCGCGAATCAGGGTCGCATCCTTGCCTGTCAGGCCGATGGCGCTGCCGCCATGACGGTTGATCAGGTTAACGATCTCCTTGTTCACATGACCGCCAAGTACCATCTCCACCACATCCATGGTTTGAGAGTCAGTCACGCGCATCCCGTCGATGAAATGACTTTCGATGGACAAACGCTTGAGCAAATCACCGATTTGCGGCCCGCCACCGTGTACTACGACCGGGTTGATACCCACGGCCTTCATCAACACGATGTCACGGGCAAAACCGGTTTTCAGTTCGTCGTTTTCCATAGCGTTGCCGCCGTACTTGATCACCAGCGTCTTGCCGACGTAACGGCGAATGTAGGGCAGCGCTTCGGACAAAACCTTGGCGACGTTGGAGGCGGCATCACGTTCGAGGGTCATTCAGGGCTCCGGTAGAACAAGTCGATCAAAACGGTAGTGGAAGATCAGGGGCCACACGCTTCAATTGAGCGTGAAAGACGTCCTTGATGCGTTGCAGTTCAGCCTCGGTTTGGGCCTCAAATCGCAGCACCAGCACCGGGGTGGTATTGGATGCGCGAACCAGGCCCCAGCCATGAGCGTAGTCAACCCGCACACCATCAATGGACGTCAGCTCGGCGGCGTCACCCCATTGAGCGTCGTGCAGAGCCTCAATGATGCTGAATTTGCTCTCATCCGTCACATCGATATTGATTTCAGGCGTAGAAATATCGTTCGGGAAGGTCTCAAACAGCTCCTCAGCTGTTTCCTGGCGCTTGCTGAGAATCTCCAGCAGGCGTGCAGCGCTGTAAATACCGTCGTCGAAACCGAACCAGCGCTCCTTGAAAAAGATATGCCCGCTCATTTCGCCTGCCAGCAGGGCACCGGTTTCCTTCATCTTCTTCTTGATCAAAGAATGACCGGTTTTCCACATCAGGGGTCGACCGCCACACTCTTCGATCCAAGGTGCCAGGCGGCGTGTGCATTTCACATCGAAAATGATCTCGGCCGCCGGGTTGCGCTCCAGCACATCCTGGGCGAACAACATCAGTAAGCGATCCGGGAACACCATGGTGCCTTTATTGGTCACTACACCCACGCGATCGCCATCACCATCAAAGGCCAAACCGACATCGGCATTGGTCTCTTTAACCTTGGCGATCAGATCCACCAAGTTTTCTGGTTTTCCGGGGTCCGGGTGGTGGTTGGGGAAGTTACCATCCACCTCGCAGAACAACGGGATTACCTCACAGCCCAAGGCCTCAATCAGTTGCGGTGCAATTACACCCGCAGCACCGTTGCCACAGTCCACTACTACTTTCAGACGCTTGACCAGCTTGATGTCCTGAGTAATTACATCTGCGTAGCGCGACAGGATATCTACACGCTCGATGTTGCCCTCGCCCCAGCTCAGATCGTTGGTTTTCAAACGCGTGTGCAGCGCCTGAATCTGTTCGTTGGCAAGAGTATCGCCCGCGATCACGATTTTAAAACCGTTGTAGTTCGACGGGTTATGGCTGCCCGTAAGCATCACGCCCGACTTGCCCGCTAGCACGTTAGCGGCGTAATAAAGCGCAGGCGTCGGCACCAGGCCCACATCGCTGACCTTGCAGCCACTGTCTGCCACACCCTGTATCAAACGCTCGACCAATTCAGGGCCGGACAAGCGACCGTCCCGCCCAACTGACACGTTTGGCTCATTCTTGGCCAGACTCTCGGCACCAATGGCTCGACCAATCCAGTACGCGGTTTCAGCGGTCAGGGTTTGGGGTACCACGCCACGAATGTCGTAAGCGCGAAAAATGCTGTCTGGGAATTGGGGGGCGACCGAAGCTTGGCTAATCATTGCAGAGAGGACTCCATGTTCTGAGGATTCGGGAGGGGGCGACATCGATGTGGACAACGAATAGGGTAAATGCATCTGCGTGAATTTCATCCTGAATTACCACGCCAAACGGATCAGTCCAGGCAGAACGCCTGACCTGATGCTGCACAGTCAGAGCTTGCCTGAGTGCCCAAAACCGCCAGCGCCACGCTGGCTTTCGTCGAATTCTTCGACCAGCTCAAAATGCGCCTGTACCACCGGCACCAGCACCAACTGAGCGATACGCTCGCCGATAGTGATGTTGAATGCGGTCTGGCCACGGTTCCAGCACGACACCATCAGCTCGCCCTGGTAATCAGAGTCGATCAGGCCGACCAGGTTGCCCAGCACGATGCCGTGCTTATGCCCCAGGCCCGAGCGCGGCAGGATCAGCGCGGCAAGGCCGGGATCTCCGATATACACCGACAGGCCGGTCGGGATCAGCAGGGTCTGGCCCGGTTCCAGAACGGTGTCTTGTTTAAGCATGGCGCGCAGGTCCAGACCTGCGGAGCCGGGAGTGGCGTACTGCGGCAGCGGGAATTCGTTACCAATGCGTGGATCAAGGATCTTGGCTTGCAAAGCGTGCATACGAGTTAAACCTGGTTCAGACGTTCGGCGATAAAAGTGATCAGCTGGCGGGCAATCTTGCCCTTGCTGGTCTGGGCAAACACAGTGGCGTGCAGTTCGCGGTCAATCACGCTGCATGCGTTCTCTTCACTGTTGAAGCCAATGCTGGGGTTAGCCACATCGTTGGCGACAATCAGGTCGAGGTTTTTGTCTTTGAGCTTGCGCGCAGCGTAATCGAGCAAGTGCTCGGTTTCTGCGGCGAAGCCGACACTAAAAGGGCGGTCAGGACGCGAAGCGATGGTGGCCAGAATGTCTGGATTGCGCACCATCTGCAGCAACAGGCCGTCGCCCTTGGTAGGGTCTTTCTTGAGTTTTTGCGGGGCAACGACTTCAGGTCGATAGTCCGCAACTGCAGCAGAGGCAATAAACACGTCACACGGGATCGCGGCTTCACACGCCGCGAGCATGTCTCGAGCACTGACCACGTCGATGCGGCTGACCCGATCCGGGGTAGGCAGGTGGACCGGCCCGGTAATCAACGTTACACGAGCACCGGCTTCAACGGCCGCTTCGGCCAGGGCAAAGCCCATTTTTCCGGAGCTGTGGTTGGTGATGTAGCGCACCGGGTCGATGTTTTCCTGGGTCGGACCTGCCGTAATCAGCACGTGCTTGCCGGTCAGCACTTGGCGTTGAAAACACTCGGCAGCACTGTGCACCAGGTCATCCGCTTCCAGCATGCGGCCAAAACCTACGTCACCACAGGCCTGACTCCCGGAGGCGGGGCCAAACACACGCAGACCACGACTCTCAAGCAGTCGGGTATTGGCCTGAGTGGCCGGATCACGCCACATGGCCTGGTTCATCGCAGGCGCAATGGCCACCGTTGCATCGGTGGCGAGCACCAGCGTGGTCAACAGATCATTCGCCAGGCCTTGGGCGAGACGGGCAATCAGGTCAGCAGTTGCCGGCGCAATCAACACCAGATCGGCCCACTTGGCCAGCTCGATATGCCCCATGGCCGCTTCAGCTGCAGGGTCGAGCAAATCCAGATGAACGGGGTGCCCGGACAACGCCTGCATGGTCAGAGGGGTGATGAATTCGCTGCCGCCCCGGGTCATGACAACCCGTACTTCTGCGCCTTGATCCAGCAGGCGACGAACCAGCTCTGCACTCTTGTAAGCCGCGATGCCGCCGCCGACGCCCAAAACAATGCGTTTTCGATACAGCCGCTGCATAGGCCTGCCTTTTAGTTCGATGATGACTGCGCGGAAAATGGCCAAATGCCACGCAAAAATGATGGGCTAAGATAACACAGCGCCTGCCAGGGAACAGCGGCGCCCACTCACAAGGAGGTGTTATGAGCATTCGAGATTGGCCCGCAGCCGAGCGGCCGCGCGAGAAGCTTTTGGAACACGGATCATCCAGTCTGTCCGATGCCGAACTGCTGGCAATTTTCTTGCGAACCGGGGTTTCGGGCAAAAGCGCGGTCGATCTGGCCCGTCATTTACTTACTGAATTCGGCAGCCTGCGAGCCTTGCTCGAGGCCGATCTACGCGCGTTCTGTCGCCAGGTCGGGCTGGGGCCCGCCAAGTTCAGCCAGCTGCAGGCGGTACTGGAAATGAGCCGTCGCCACCTTGCTGAACGCTTGCGCAGAGACAGCGCGCTAGAGAGCCCGCAAGCGGTTCGGGATTATCTGAAATCGCTGCTGCGCCATGAGCCTCATGAGGTCTTTGGCTGCCTGTTTCTGGACTCCAAGCACCGCATGCTGGCCTTCGAAGTGCTCTTCAGGGGCTCAATCGACAGCGCCAGCGTTTACCCGCGCCAAGTGGTCAAGCGAGCACTTGCTCATAACGCGGCAGCGGTGATTTTTTGCCACAACCACCCTTCCGGCGTCACCGAGCCCAGCCAGGCGGACCGCACTTTGACCAAACGCTTGATCCAGGCCCTGGATCTGATCGAAGTGCGGGTGCTGGATCATTTCATCGTCGGCGACGGCCACCCCCTTTCAATGGTCGAACACGGCTGGATGTAGCGCTCAAGGCTTAACGCTGACCGTCGAAAAGTCCTGACGCCCAAAAGGACTCACCTGATAACCCTGAACGTCTTTGCGGGTGAGTGTGTAGGCCGTCGGATGCGCCAGCGGCAGCCACAGCGCCTGCTGCTGGATCTGCGCCTGGGCCTTTTGATACAGCGCACTGCGCTTGTCCTGATCGGTAAGGGTTTTGCCCTCGCTGATCAAACTGTCCAGAGTCTTGTCGCAATAACGCGCAAAGTTGGTCCCGGACTTCACCGCCGCACATGAAAACTGCGGCGTCAGAAAGTTGTCCGGGTCGCCGTTATCACCTGCCCAGCCCATAAACAGCAGGTCGTGCTCACCCGCTTTGGCGCGGCGAATCAGCTCGCCCCACTCGATCACTCGAATGTCGGCCTGGATACCGATCTTGGCCAAATCGGCCTGCAACAACTGCGCCCCCAGACTTGGGTTCGGATTAAGCACACTGCCGGTCGGACGCGTCCAGATGGTGGTTTTAAAACCGTCTTTAAAGCCGGCCTTGGCCAGGAGATCGCGGGCTTTTTGAGGATCGTGGGCATACCCCGGCAAGTCTTTGGCGAAACTCCAGGTAGTGGCCGGGTAAATACCGTTGGCGGCCTGGGCGCTGTTTTCAAACACGGCCTTGAGATAAGTGTCCTTGTCGAAAGCGAGGTTAATGGCCTGGCGCACCTCAGGCTTGTCCAGAGGCGGATGCTGACTGTTGATGGCCACAAACGCAGTCATGAAGGCAGGGGTTTGCGTGACCGCCAACGCGGGGTCTTTGATCGCTGCCGCCACGTCCAGTGGCTTGGGCGAGAGCGCAATCTGGCACTCATTACGGCGCAATTTTTGTAGCCGCACGTTGGCGTCCGGCGTGATGGCGAAAATCAGCCCGTCCACTGCGGGCTTGCCTGCGAAATAGTCCGGATTGGCCTTGTAACGTACCACCGCATCTTTCTGGAATCGGCTGAACACGAAAGGTCCGGTGCCGATCGGCTGGCTGTTCATCAGTTCAGGGGTGCCGGCCTTCATCAGTTTGTCGGCGTACTCGGCCGAGTAGATCGAGGCAAAACCCATGCTCAACGCTGGCAGAAAGGTGGAATCAGGACGACTGAGCGTGAAACGGACCGTCAGGGGGTCCGGCGTTTCGATCTTTTTTATCAGTTCTGGCAACTGCAAGGATTGAGCATGGGGGAAACCGCTTTGAGCCACCTTGTGCCACGGGTTTGCAGGGTCGAGCATGCGCTCGAAGCTGAAACGCACGTCATCGGCATTCAGCTCTCGGCTCGGGGTGAAATAGGGTGTGCTGTGAAACTTGACGCCAGGACGCAGCTTGAAGTCGTACACAAGGCCATCAGGGGACACTGACCAGCTTTGCGCCAGGCCAGGCACCAGCTTGGCGGCCTGGGCGTCAAAGTCCACCAGGCGGTTCATCAGCACGTCTGCCGAGGCATTGGTGGTACTGAGCGAGTTGTACTGCACCACATCGAATCCTTCGGGGCTGGCCTCGGTGCAAACGCTCAAAGTGGCCGCCTGTACCAGTGGGGTCAGGCAAAAGGTGAGCACAAAGGGGATGGCAGCGAGGCGCATGATCTGTTTCCTTTACAAGTCGATGAGGCCCATCTGCACATGCAGTCTGGAAAAGTCCTACCCTAGTGTTCCGCTACTCAAATGACTACTTTTTAATGGCGTTTGAAGCCCTGTAGTCGCTGCCGCAGGCTGCGAAGGGTTGCGAAGCAACCCGTTTTCCCGAGTCAGTGCGGGTCTTTTCGCAGCCTACGGCAGCGACAACAGGTGCAAATTCCACCTCAAGTCTTTCACCCCGCGACGAGCGGTAAAACGCTTTAAGGCATAGACGCCGCGTGGATTGGCGTTAAAATGGCGGCTTCATTAATTACAGCAAATCACACTGCCTGTTGTTGCTCTTTAGTCTTTCTGGTATAAAGCAGCGCTCTTTTCTAGGGGCCCGGTTCCTGCGTTTGTAGGTGTAGCCGGTAAGACCCTTAAAGAAACGCGGCGCCTGGCGCCATGACTGAGAGATTAAGCGGCCAACCCATGCCGGGTTGGGCATGTGGTTTTAGAGGGCTGAGGCATGTCGAGAGTCTGTCAAGTTACCGGTAAGGGTCCGGTGACTGGGAATAACATTTCCCACGCAAATAACAAAACCCGTCGTCGTTTCCTGCCGAACCTGCAGCATCACCGCTTCTGGGTTGAAGAAGAGAAACGTTTTGTTCGTCTGCGCGTATCTGCTAAAGGCATGCGTATCATCGACAAGCGTGGCATTACTGTCGTGCTGGCCGAAATCCGCCGTGCTGGCAAGATCTAAGGGAGCTAATCATGCGTGAATTGATCCGTTTGGTGTCGAGCGCTGGTACAGGCCATTTCTACACCACTGATAAGAACAAGCGCACCACTCCGGACAAAATCGAAATCAAAAAATTCGATCCGCGGGTTCGCAAGCACGTGATCTACAAAGAAGCCAAAATCAAGTAATTGGTTTTACTTCTTACAAAAAAGGCCCATATCTCACGATACGGGCCTTTTTTGTTGCCTACGGTTTTATCCGTACTTACACAGCGCTACGGCACCCTGCTCAACCACAACTCAGGGAACTGAGTTTTTTACCTTCGTTGACCAACACCCTCAGGCGATAGCTATTGAACTCCTTGGTATAGCCCTCGCCAGGGACCTCCACGCGGACCTCCCGGGCTCCGTAAATGTTGCGCCAGAACTCCACCAACTGCGGCGTCACTTCAGGTGCAACCACATAGTTGAGCGTCAAATTCTTATCGCACAGGCCCTCTTCAGCAGCCATCGCAGGCAGTGAAAGCGCTGCGAGCATCATGCTTGCCGCCAGCGCGGCGATTTTGGAAACAGTCATCTTCGACATGATTCATCCTTGTTAAATAATCCATAGTGAGTGCGGAGGCTGACAGTGCCTGCTCGTCCATGAGTGTTTGGCACCGCAATTCCTTGCCCTCCAAAGACTGGCTCACTTTGACGCCCGCATCCGCGGCGACGTGTTTCCTGGTTTGTCTTTCAAGGTGCGGCAAATGCCCATAAAAAAGCCCCGCCCTCAATATCAGGCAGGGCTCTTAAAGCGCTCTGGATCAGCGGTTTCAAACCTTCTGTTCAAACACCACGTAAATCTTCCTACAAGGCTCAAGCACTTCCCACGTCCCGCGAAAACCTGCCGGGATGACAAAACGATCACCGGCCCGGAGAGTCTTGGCGTTACCGTCATGGTCACGCAATACAGAAACGCCCTGCACAATTTCGCAATATTCGTGCTCGGTGTAATTGACCGTCCACTGGCCCACAGCGCCTTCCCACACGCCCGCGCTCATTTGCCCGCACGGGCTGTCGTAATGGTTGTGGATAACTTGTTCAGGGGCACCCTTGAGCACCTTTTCCGGTGCCGGGCTGAAGCGATCAGCCTGGGTGTTGGCAGTGCTGAAATCGACGATGGTTGCGATGCTCATGGTTCTTGTCCCCCCGAAATTGCGGTGTATGCGGTCAGAAAACCAAAGTCTATGTTTATTAAAACGAACAAGCCATGCCGTTTGCGACACTCGTGTCAAATATATTGAAAGTTCCAGGGCCACTGGTTTAGGGTGGCGTTTCCATTTCAATAGAGAGGAGGACACTCGAATGACCACCCTGACGCGTGCTGATTGGGAACAACGGGCCCAAGAGCTGAAAATCGAAGGTCGCGCCTACATCAACGGTGAGTACACCGATGCGGTCTCCAACGAAACGTTCGAGTGTCTGAGCCCGGTTGATGGCCGCTTGCTGGGCAAGGTTGCCAGCTGCGACAGCGCTGACGCCCAGCGAGCTGTAGAAAATGCACGCCAGACCTTTGAATCCGGTGTGTGGTCCCGCCTGGCTCCGGCCAAGCGCAAAGCCGCGATGATCCGCTTTGCCGGCTTGCTGAAACAAAACGCCGAAGAACTGGCACTGCTTGAAACCCTGGACATGGGCAAGCCGATCAGTGACTCCCTGGGCATCGATGTGCCCGGTGCCGCCGGTGCGCTGAGCTGGAGCGGCGAAGCCATCGACAAGATCTACGACGAAGTCGCTGCCACTCCGCACGACCAATTGGGCCTGGTGACCCGTGAAGCCGTCGGCGTTGTCGCTGCTATCGTGCCGTGGAACTTCCCGCTGATGATGGCCTGCTGGAAACTGGGCCCTGCCCTGTCGACCGGTAACTCGGTGATCCTTAAGCCGTCCGAAAAATCCCCATTGACTGCCATCCGTATCGCAGCTCTGGCCGTTGAAGCCGGTATTCCAGCGGGCGTACTCAACGTGCTGCCAGGCTATGGCCATACTGTCGGCAAGGCTCTGGCACTGCACATGGACGTCGACACCCTGGTGTTCACCGGCTCGACCAAGATCGCCAAGCAATTGATGATCTATTCCGGCGAATCCAACATGAAGCGCATCTGGCTTGAAGCCGGCGGCAAGAGCCCGAACATCGTCTTCGCCGACGCACCGGACCTGCAAGCTGCAGCCGAATCCGCTGCCAGCGCCATCGCCTTCAACCAGGGTGAAGTGTGCACCGCCGGTTCGCGCCTGCTGGTGGAACGTTCGATCAAGGACAAGTTCCTGCCTCTGGTAATCCAGGCCCTTAAAGGCTGGAAGCCCGGCAACCCGCTGGACCCGGCTACCACCGTGGGCGCTCTGGTCGATACCCAGCAAATGAACACCGTGCTGTCGTACATCGAGTCCGGCCATAGCGAAGGCGCAAAACTGGTAGCGGGCGGCAATCGAATCCTGCAGGAAACCGGCGGTACCTACGTTGAGCCGACGATTTTCGACGGCGTCAGCAACGCGATGAAAATCGCCCAGGAAGAAATCTTCGGTCCAGTGCTATCGGTCATCACTTTCGACAGCGCCGAAGAAGCCATCCAGATCGCCAACGACACGCCTTACGGCCTTGCTGCAGCGGTCTGGACGGCAGACATCTCCAAGGCTCACCTGACCGCCAAAGCCCTGCGTGCCGGTAGCGTGTGGATCAACCAGTACGATGGTGGCGACATGACCGCACCGTTTGGCGGCTTCAAACAGTCGGGCAACGGTCGTGACAAGTCGCTGCATGCGTTCGACAAATACACCGAGCTGAAATCCACCTGGATCAAGCTGTAAATATTTAACCGCTACACCTTGTGGGAGCGAGCCTGCTCGCGATGGCAGCACTGGGTCTGACTGACAGACCGCTGTGTTTTCTTCGCGAGCCAGGCTCGCTCCCACACTGGTTTTTACACCACACAATTGGAGCGCAGACATGCGTTGGGCGACTTATTTCGCCGTACTGGCCTCGGTTCTCAGTGTCGGCCTGGCACTGGGCGTGAGCATGCCACTGGTCTCGTTTCGGCTTGAAAGCTGGGGCTACGGCGGGTTCGCGATTGGCGTCATGGCCGCCATGCCGGCCATTGGCGTACTGGTGGGCGCCAGCGTGGCGAGCAAGCTGGCAGCCCGCTTCGGCACGCCCGGCCTGATGCGCCTGTGTTTGTGGTGTGGCGCGCTGTCCATCGGGCTACTGGCGTTGCTGCCCAGCTATCCCGTGTGGCTGGTGCTACGGCTGCTGATCGGCGTGGTACTCACGATTATTTTTATTCTCGGCGAAAGCTGGATCAACCAACTGGTGGTCGAACAATGGCGAGGTCGTCTGGTTGCGCTGTATGGTTCGGCCTATGCCTTGAGCCAACTGTCCGGGCCACTGCTGCTGGGCCTGGTCGGCTCTGAAGGCAACTACGGATTTTGGATCGGCGTTGCATTACTGACCCTCGCGCCTTTACTGCTGATGGGCCGCGACGGCGCACCGACCACCGAATCATGCAGCGTGACCTTCAAGGATTTACTGGGCTTCTGTCGAGGCTTACCGGCGATTGCATGGGCCGTAGCGCTGTTTGCTGCTTTTGAGGCGATGATTCTTACGCTTCTGCCCATCTACTGCCTGCGTCAAGGCTTTACCGCAGATATCGCACTCGCGATGGTCAGCACCGTGGTAGTGGGCGACGCCCTGCTGCAACTGCCGATTGGCGCGCTGGCCGACCGCCTGTCCCGGCGCTCGCTGTTTACCAGCTGCGCGGTGCTGCTGATGCTGTCGAGCCTGGCAGTGCCGTTCTTGCTCAATACGCTGCTGATCTGGCCGCTGTGGGTGATCTTTGGCGCCAGCGCCGGTGGCCTGTTCACTTTGTCGCTGATTCTGATCGGCGAGCGCTACCGTGACGACGCCCTGGTGCGCGCCAACGCCCACATCGCGCAACTGTGGGGCATCGGCTGCCTGATCGGGCCATTGGCCGCTGGCGCGGGCAGTCAGTGGATCAGCGGGCATTCCTTGCCGCTGTTCATGGCCGCAGGCGCTTTGATATTGGTGATCCTGGTGTTACGCCAAGGGGCATTCGGAGCTGAGCAGGCAGCGGCCTCGTAGTTACAACATCTTCTCCAGCCCCACACTCTTGCTGAACCAGGCATTAAACCGGCGCCACCAGTTGCCCGGTTCCCGATGCAAGGTGTGGAGCTGGCCGTTGTCTTCAGTCACCCAGACGATCTTGCCCTGTTCCAGCTTTGGCTCGTAACTCAAGGCCGGAGCCATGCCCTGCAGGGCCAACTTGCGGGCCTCGGCGGCCAGTTCCGGGCTGTCTACCAATACGCCGACCTCGGTGTTCCACAACCCCGAACGCGGGTCAAAATTGAAAGAGCCAATGAATGATTTCTGCTGATCGAAAATCATCGCTTTGCTGTGCAGGCTCGAATCCGAGCTCATCCCGTGCTTGAACAGGCGCGGGCCACTGCCGCCGCTGCTACCCGGCTGGCGACGCAGCTCAAAAAGCTTTACCCCATGTTCCAGCAGCGCCTTTCGATAGGGCGCATAGCCACCGTGGACAGCGGGTACGTCGGTCGCCTCCAGCGAATTGGTCAATAAACGAACATCGACCCCGGCATCCGCACGACCTGTCAGGTACACCAATCCGGTTTCACCCGGCACAAAATAGGCCGAAATCAGGATCAGTTCCTGATTCACTCCTGCCAGCTCCGGCGCCAACTGCGTGGTCAGCAGCAAGTGCGAGTCTGGCTCGCCCCTGGCCAGCACCTTGCTCGGCGCATCCCACAACGCCTGGTTCCAGGCCCAGATCAGCTCTTTGCGCCACACATCCAGCTGGGGATTGGTTTCATACGAAGCCAATTGTTGATACAGCCCTTGATTGCGTTGCTGCGCAAGCTTGAGTGATGCCTCCAGTTTTTTGCGTGCCTTGGTCAGCTCAGCTGCAGACAGCCGGGATGAGACAAAATCGCTAATTGGCTGGCTAAGGGCGCTGTTCCAGTACTGATCAAAACTGTGCCCCAGCTGCTCAGCCACCGGACCGACACTGAGCAGGTCGATATCGGTGAAATTCAGCTCGGGCTTGGCATCGAAATACTCATCTCCCAGATTACGCCCACCCACAATCGCTACGCTGTTATCGGCCAGCCAGAGCTTGTTGTGCATGCGTCGGTGCTGGCGCGAAAGGTTGAACAACCGCCCCATGCCTCGGGTCACGCCCGTACTGCGCCCCAGTTGCAGAGGGTTGAACAACCGAATCTGGATAGTGGGATGAGCCGCAAGTGTCGCCAGGATATCGTCCAGGCCATCACTGGCGGTGTCATCGAGCAGGATCCGTACGCGTACGCCGCGATCTGCCGCCTTGAGCAGTTCGTCAATCAGCATGCGTGTACTCAGCCCGTCGTGGACGATGTAGTACTGCAGGTCGAGGCTGCTTTGCGCGTTACGGATCAGTTCGGCCCGGGCCCTGAACGCTTCACCGCTGTTAGGCAGCAGGCGAAACCCGGAGCGACCCTGATAAGGCGCAGCCTGGGCCTGGATCGAACGGCCAAAGGCTGAGTCTGCGGCTGGCAACGCCTGGGTTGGCTCACGGGGCACGTCCAAAGTGACACAACCTCCCAGCAATACAGCCAAAAACAATGCACAGAGTGATTTCAACGTGTAGAGCCTCGGGCCGGACGTCACAAGGGTAATTAAACAGCTTCAGCCAACAGTTTACTGGCTGCCATCCCGACCTTGCGCACCGCCTCCTCAATCTGCGGTGTAGGCTTTGCAGCGTAGTTCATGCGCAAGCAGTCACGGTACTTGCCGGAGGCTGAGAAAATACTGCCCACCGCAATCTGTACCCCCTGATCCAGCAGCGCGCGATTAAGACGCAAGCTGTCAAACCCCTCCGGCAGCTCCAGCCAGAGCATAAAACTGCCTTGGGGCCGACTGGCACGAGTGCCGGGTGGAAAGTAGCGGCTGATCCAGCCCAGCATCAGATCGCGATTGCGCTGATATTGGCTGCGCATTTTGCGCAGGTGCGGCTCGAAATGGCCGTTCTTCAGAAAGTCGGCAATCGCCAGTTGCGGCTGGGGCGCCGTGGAACCGGTGCTGATGTATTTCATGTGCAGCACCCGCTCCAGATAACGCCCCGGTGCAACCCAGCCAACACGTAAGCCGGGGGCCAGGGTTTTGGAGAATGAGCTGCACAGCAAGACCCGGCCATCATCATCGAAAGATTTGATCGTGCGCGGACGCGGGTAGGTGTAAGCCAGCTCGCCATACACATCGTCTTCGATAATCGCCACATCAAAACGCTGAGCCAGCGTCACCAGCGCCCGCTTGCGCGCCTCGGGCATGATGTAGCCCAACGGGTTGTTACAGCTGGGCGTAATTTGGATCGCCTTGATCGGCCACTGCTCCAGCGCCAACTCCAACGCTTCAAGGCTGATCCCGGTCAGCGGGTCCGTAGGAATCTCTAGCGCCTTCATGCCCAGCCCCTTGAGGGTTTGCATGGCACCATGAAAGCTCGGTGAGTCGACCGCCACGATGTCGCCTGGCTCACACACCGCTCGAATGCTGCACGACAGCGCCTCATGGCAGCCGGTGGTAATCACCAGGTCTTCAGCACCAAGCTGACAGCCCGAATCGAGCAACAGACGCGCCAACTGTTCACGCAGGCCCAGCACGCCGTACACGTTGTCGTAATACAGACCGGGCAAATCCAGGCGCCGGCTGATTTGCGCCAGGCTGCGCAACAGCGGTTTGATGGTCGGCGTGGTGACATCGGGCATGCCGCGCCCCAACTGGATCACGTCTTTTTGCGGCACGGATCGCACCAACTCCAGCACTTGCTCCCACTGCGATATTTCCACTGGCCGCTGGGCAGGTTTGCCCATACCCGGCAACGCAGGCAACTCACGGTCCATGGGCACAAAGTACCCGGACTTGGGCCGTGGCGAAGCCAGCCCGTTGTCTTCCAGCAACCGATACGCCTGCTGCACCGTGCTCAGGCTCACGCCATGCTCGGCGCTTAACGCCCGCACGGAGGGCAAGCGGTCGCCTGGACGATAAAAGCCCTGCTCAATTCGCGTACCGAGCAGGTCGGCAAGATTGACGTAAAGGGTCATGGCAGGGCTCCCGATGGGGGTTGACCAGTACAGATGGGGTAAAAACCAAGGATTCAGCGCCTGAAAAACCGTATCTGTATGCACGTAAAATGACTTTGCTGAATCTGTCATGGTTTTTGGCGCGAGGCCATCATGCTGACTCATGGCGATTGAGTCAAAAGGAGCTGCCTGATGAATGGTATGAGCGATGTCCGCCTGACGCTGCACAGCCAACAACTACTGGCCGAACACGAGTCCCGGGAAATCATGAGCGCCCCCGCCAAGCTGGGCCGCTGGAGCCTGTTCTGGCACCGCGCACGCAGCCGCCGCGTGCTGCTCAACCTGGACGAGGATCAACTGCGTGACGTGGGCCTGAGCCGCGAATTGGCCCGCCATGAAGGCTGCAAACCGTTTTGGCGTTCGTAACCAAAACCTGTAGCCGCCGCAGCCTGCGGCAGCGGCTACAGGGTTTTGTTCAACGCAACTCTTTAAGCCTGTGCCACAGCATCCCCAGCGCCAGTAACGGCGAGCGCAGGTATTTGCCACCCGGGAAGGTGATGTGCGGGACTTTGGCAAACAGATCGAAACCATCGCTGTGCTGGCCACTGATGGCCTCGGCCAGCAACTGGCCTGCCAGGTGGGTCACGTTGACCCCATGCCCTGAATACGCCTGCGCGTAATACACGTTGGGTTGGTCTTGCAGGCGACCGATCTGCGGCAAACGGTTGGCACCGATACCTATCATCCCGCCCCATTGGTAATCGATCTTCACGTGTTCAAGGTGGGGGAATACTTCAAGCATTTTGGGCCGCATATACGCCGCAATATCTTGCGGATCGCGTCCCGAATAATGACAAGCCCCTCCGAACAGCAAGCGTCTGTCGGCCGATAATCTGTAGTAATCCAGCGCCACGCGCTGATCACACACCGCCATGTTCTGCGGCAGCAAAGCGTGTGCCTGGGCCTCACTCAGCGGCTCGGTGGCAATGATGTAGCTACCTGCAGGCAGCACTTTGCCACTGAGTTGCGGATTCAGATTCTTTAGATAGGCGTTGCACCCCAGCACCAGACTTTTGGCCCGCACTGAGCCCTGCGCCGTGTGAACCCGGACTTCAGGGCCGTAATCGATTCGAGTCACGGCGGAGTTTTCAAACAGTTTCACACCCAACTGCGCAGCTGCCGCTGCTTCGCCCAGTGCCAGGTTAAGCGGGTGCAAGTGCCCCGAGCCCATATCGATCAGACCGCCGACATAACGGTCCGAGCCCACCACGCTTCGCACCTCGTTGGCTTGCAGCAAGCGGGTTTCGTGGCGGTAGCCCAAGCCCCGCAGCTCCTGGGCTTCTTCGGCGAAACCTTCAAGGTCACGCGGTTTGTTAGCCAGGTCGCAATAGCCCCAAGTCAGGTCGCAGGCAATATTGAAGCGCTCTACGCGGCGGCGAACGATTTCCACCGCCTCCAGCCCCATCAATTTCATCTGCCGTACGCCGTCCTTGCCGATAATGCCTTCAAATTGCTCAAGGCCATGGCCAACGCCGCGAATTAACTGACCGCCATTGCGCCCGCTGGCACCCCAACCGATCTTGCAGGCTTCGAGCAAAACCACGCTCATGCCGCGCTCGGCCAATTCCAGCGCCGTGTTCAGACCGGAAAAGCCACCGCCCACTACGCATACATCAGCCACCAGCTCGCCCTGCAGCACCGGATGATCGGGCTGCGGCAGGCTGCTGGCGGCGTAATAAGAGGCGGTGTGCTGGCTGCGCTGAACCGGGGCGCTCATGTGCGTAATCCTGATTGTCGATGTTTGTAAAATTTGACGGAGCATAAGCCGGGCTATTCCCACGGGGCAAGAACAGCCGGACGGCGCTGTCTAGAGCGGGGCTTTTCAGGCAGACTTTGCGGCCTTTTCAAAATCGGTACGTTCTGGATGAGCTGCAACAGTCACAAGATCCGCTTTCTCAGGCAGCAAATCCCCTCGTTTGAATGCGTGCCGGGTTGCCATGACTGCTGCGGGCCGGTGACCACCTCATCCGAAGAAATGGCCCGCTTGCCGCGCAAGACGGCCGCCGAGCAGGAAGCCGCGATGGACGAGCTCAACTGTGTGCATCTGGGGCCCAACGGTTGCACGGTGTATGAAGAGCGGCCGTTGATCTGTCGTCTGTTTGGTACCACACCCACGCTGCCGTGCCCCAATGGCCGACGTCCTGTGGAGATGATTCATCCTGGCGCAGAGAAGCTGGTGCATGAATACATCGCCAGTACGCGGCAGGTGCTGGTCTAAAAGATCAAAAGCCCCTGACCCTGACCCCCTCCCTAGGGAGAGGGCTGGTGAGGGCAACGTTTAATCTGCAATCGGCAAGTTCAGGCTCTCTTTCACTTCTTCCATCACGATATAGCTCTTGGACTCACGCACGTGGGGCAACTTGAGCAGAATGTCGCCCAGCAACTTGCGGTACGAGGCCATCTCGCTGATCCGTGCCTTGACCAGATAGTCGAAGTCCCCCGACACCAGGTGGCACTCCAGCACATGGGGCAACTTCAGCACGGCACGGCGAAACTCATCAAAGGTGTCGCCCGACTTGTAGTCCAGGCTGATCTCGACAAACACCAGCAGGCTGCCCTGCAGATGCTGCGGGTTGAGTCGGGCGTTGTAGCCCATGATGATGCCTTCACGTTCCAGCCTGCGCACCCGTTCAGTACAGGGCGTAGTCGACAGCCCGACCTTCTCTCCCAGCTCGGTAAACGAGATGCGGCCATCGGCCTGAAGGATGCGCAAAATGTTGCGGTCAATCTTGTCCAATTCACGTTTTGTTTGGTGATTTGTACGCATAGGAGATTCTCCTCCGTGAAAAGGGTTGTGCCCGAGAATTGTCGCCAAATATAGCTGCTTATACAGTGAATTCCACTACTCAATGCTTCATATACTGCGCTCATCTTCGCTCTGAACAATAAACGTCTGCGGCTGGCCGCGATGAGGGATATAAATATGCGAGTTATGGTATTGGGTGGCGGCGTTATTGGTACTGCCAGCGCCTATTATCTGGCCCGAGCCGGTTTCGATGTGGTCGTCGTAGACCGTCAGCCAGCCGTTGCAATGGAAACCAGCTTTGCCAACGCCGGTCAGGTGTCCCCAGGCTATGCTTCGCCGTGGGCAGCGCCGGGCGTGCCCCTCAAGGCAATCAAGTGGCTGCTCGAGCGCCACGCGCCTCTGGCCATCAAGGCCACTGCCAACATCGACCAATACCTGTGGATGGCGCAGATGCTGCGCAACTGCACAGCCAGCCGCTATGCCGTGAACAAGGAGCGCATGGTTCGCCTGTCCGAGTACAGCCGTGACTGCCTCGACGAACTGCGCGCCGAAACCGGCATTGCCTACGAGGCTCGCAACCTGGGCACCACTCAATTGTTCCGCACCCAGGCCCAATTGGATGGCGCGGCCAAGGACATCGCGGTACTCAAGGAATCCGGGGTTCCGTTTGAGCTGCTCGACCGCGCAGGCATCGCCCGGGTTGAACCCGCATTGGCCAACGTGACCGACATTCTGGCCGGCGCCCTGCGTCTGCCTAATGACCAGACCGGCGACTGTCAGATGTTTACCACCCGCTTGGCTGAAATGGCCAAAAACCTGGGTGTTGAATTCCGCTTCGGCCAAGACATCCAGCGCCTGGACTACGCAGGCGATCGCATCAATGGCGTAATGATCGACGGCAAGCTCGAAACCGCTGATCGCTACGTGCTGGCACTGGGCAGCTACTCGCCGCAGATGCTCAAGCCGCTGGGCATCAAGGCCCCGGTCTACCCGCTCAAGGGTTACTCGCTGACCATTCCGATCACTAACTCGGACATGGCCCCGACGTCGACCATTCTCGACGAGACCTACAAGGTCGCGATCACCCGTTTCGACAACCGTATCCGCGTGGGCGGCATGGCTGAAATCGCCGGTTTCGACCTGTCGCTGAACCCGCGCCGACGCGAAACCCTGGAGATGATCGTCAACGACCTTTATCCTCAGGGCGGTGACTTGAGCCAGGCCAGCTTCTGGACCGGCCTGCGCCCGACTACGCCGGACGGTACGCCGATTGTGGGCGCAACTCCGTTCAAGAATCTGTTCCTGAACACCGGTCATGGCACGCTCGGTTGGACCATGGCCTGCGGCTCCGGTCGTTTCCTTGCAGATGTGATGGCCAAGAAGACACCACAAATCAGCGCCGAAGGCCTTGATATTTCCCGCTACGGTAACCACCAGGAGGCTGCAAAACATGGCAATCCAGCGCCAGCTCACCAATGAACGCATGAGCCAGATCGTTTCCCATAACGGTACTGTTTACCTGTCCGGTCAAGTCGGTGACGACATGAACGCCGGGATTGAGCAGCAAACCCGTGAAACACTGGCCAACATCGAGCACTTGCTGGACCTGGCGGGTACCGACAAAAGCCGCATCCTGTCGGTCACCATCTACCTCAAAGACATTGATGCCGACTTTGCCGGCATGAATGGCGTCTGGGATCAGTGGCTGCCTAAAGGCGTCGCACCCGCCCGTGCCACCGTTGAGGCCAAGTTGTGCGAACCTGAAATTCTGGTCGAATTGTCTGTTGTGGCAGCACTGCCGTAGGTTTTTCGATCACGTAATAGTCCCTCTTCCGGTGCGGCACGCGGTTAACGCCGTGGGTCAGCGCCGGTTTTTTATTCAACTGCCGTTAGAAGCCCGCCGCCATGCGCCCAGCCCGTGCCCTGATCGACCTCCAAGCCCTGCGCCACAACTACCAACTGGCCCGTGAAGTCACGGGGGCCAAGGCCCTCGCAGTGATCAAGGCCGACGCCTACGGTCACGGAGCCGTGCGCTGCGCCCAGGCCCTTGAAGCCGAGGCCGATGGCTTTGCCGTTGCCTGTATCGAAGAAGCACTGGAGCTGCGCGCCGCCGGTATCCGTGCCCCCATCCTGCTGCTTGAAGGTTTTTTTGAAGCGGATGAACTGCCACTGATTGTCGAGCACGACTTCTGGTGCGTGGTGCATTCACTGTGGCAACTCGATGCCATCGAGCAGGCCAGACTCACCAAACCGATCCACGTGTGGTTGAAACTGGACAGCGGCATGCACCGCGTCGGTTTGCACCCCAATGATTACAAGGCCGCTTACCAGCGTCTGCAGGCCAGTGCCAATGTGGCGAACATTGTGCTGATGAGCCACTTTGCTCGCGCCGATGAGCTCGATTGCACCCGAAGCGTAGAGCAAGTCGCTGTGTTCCTGGGCGCTCGCGCCGACTTGACGGCAGAAGTCAGCTTGCGTAACTCGCCGGCTGTACTCGGCTGGCCACGCGTGCCAAGTGACTGGGTACGTCCGGGCCTGATGCTATATGGCGCCTCGCCATTCGAAGAACCCCAGGCCACTGCATCACGCCTGCAGCCGGTGATGACCCTGGAGTCCAAAGTGATCTGCGTACGTGAATTGCCTGCTGGCGAACCCGTAGGTTACGGCGCCAGATTCATTACCGAAAAACCGATGCGAATTGGTGTGGTAGCCATGGGTTATGCAGACGGCTATCCGCGCCAGGCCCCCACCGGAACCCCTGTACTAGTGGCCGGCGTACGCAGCCAACTGCTGGGCCGGGTGTCGATGGACATGCTGTGCATCGATCTCACCGACGTGCCGCAGGCAGGCCTGGGTTCGACAGTGGAGCTGTGGGGCAAAAACATCCTCGCCAGTGAAGTGGCAGCCAAGGCTGACACCATTCCTTACCAGATTTTCTGCAACCTGAAACGAGCGCCACGCCTCTATTCCGGGAGCTGATCAGTTGTATCCAAAGTGCGGGGGCTAATGGGCACCCAGGTTTGAAGTCGAAGTGTTGTAAATACTGAACGCTATCGCCATGATGGCGACTTCTCGACCTGAATCTGACCCCTAGGAGGCTCCTGCATTGGACGTCGGTGAACGACTGCAATCCATCCGCAAACTGAAAGGCCTGTCACAACGTGAACTCGCCAAGCGCGCGGGCGTCACCAACAGCACCATTTCGATGATCGAAAAGAACAGCGTGAGCCCGTCCATAAGCTCCCTGAGAAAAGTGCTGAGTGGCATCCCCATGTCCATGGTCGAGTTTTTTTCCGAAGAGATCCTTCAAGAAAACCCGACCCAGATTGTGTACAAAGCCAATGAGCTGATCGACATTTCCGATGGCGCCGTGACCATGAAACTGGTCGGCAAGGCACATCCAAGCCGGGCCATCGCCTTTCTCAACGAGATTTATCCACCGGGTGCCGATACCGGGGACGAAATGCTGACCCATGAAGGCGAAGAAACCGGGATTTTAGTGGAAGGTCGCCTAGAGTTAATCGTGGGGCTTGAAACCTTCGTGCTCGAAGCCGGTGACAGCTACTATTTCGAAAGCTCAAAGCCACACCGTTTCCGTAATCCGTTCGACGTTGCGGCGCGACTAATCAGCGCAGCCACCCCGGCGAACTTCTAAGAACAGAGGCGCCCTGCCTGCTTGCAGAGGCACCCGAAGATGCATTTCGCCAGCTCTATTCCCCCTTTGTCTTTAGGGTTGTTTCAGAGTGGCGGGCTAACCGTTATACTTTCGCCCGCCCGCGAAACCGTGGTTGTGGGCGTGACTAGCCACCATTGAGGGTGTACGCGTGAACCTAATTATGAAAATGCTGGCCGTACCAGCAACAGTAATGGCCCTTTGGGCAGTCAGCGCTCAGGCAACAACGAACGATGACATCGCAAAACGTCTTGAGCCAGTCGGTAAAGTCTGTGTTCAAGGGCAAGAATGCAAAGGCATGGAAGTGACTGCCTCTGTGGGCGGTGGCGGCGGCATGACCCCCGACGACATCATTGCCAAGCATTGCAGCGCATGCCACAGCACCGGCCTGTTGGGCGCACCGAAAATCGGTGACACCGCAGCCTGGAAAGAGCGCGCTGATCACCAGGGCGGCCTTGATGGCATCCTGGCCAAGGCCATCACCGGTATCAACGCCATGCCGCCTAAAGGCACCTGCATGACGTGCTCCGATGAAGACCTTAAAGGCGCCATCGAGAAGATGTCCGGTTTGAAGTAAACCGCACCTCTCTGAAAAAGCCGCTGATGGGCGGCTTTTTTGTGCCCGGGATTTGAGTCAGTCCGCCCCCCCTGATGCCTATCACGTCTATATTCAAGGATTGATAAGGAGGGGTCAGATGGTGCAGTCCTGTTCGATCGAGCGCGCAGTCGATGATGTACTGGCGCGTCTACCCACACATATTCACCTGGGCCTGCCGCTGGGGCTGGGCAAGGCCAACCGGTTCGTCAACGCGCTGTATCAGCGGATCAAACTGTTACCCGAGCGCCGGCTCACGATCTACACCGCCCTGAGTCTCGGCCGCCCGCCGCTTGGGGATGGCTTGCAGCGGCTGTTTCTGGAGCCTTTTGTCGAGCGGGTATTTGGCGACTACATCGAGCTGGACTACCTTGCCGACCTGCATCGCAACAGCCTGCCCGACAATATAGTCGTCGAGCAATTCTTCATGCAGCCGGGGAGTTTGCTCAACAGCCCCCCAGCCCAGCAGGATTATGTCAGCAGCAATTACAGCCACGCGGCGCGCGATATCAATGCTGGCGGCCTGAATCTGGTGGCGCAGCTGGTTGCCCGCAACCCTCAGGATGCACGGCGCCTGAGCTTGAGCTGCAACCCCGACATCACCCTCGATTTATTGCCCATGATTGCCAAGCGGCGAGCCGAGGGCGAGACCATTTTGATGCTCGGCCAGGTACACAGTGACCTACCCTACATGCCCGGCGACTCGGAACTCGACGTTGATGATTTTGACCTCCTGATCGACGAAGATGAGCGCACCACCCTGTTTTCTACCCCCATTATGCCGGTCACCCTGCAAGATCACTTTATCGGTTTACACGCCAGTACCCTGATACGGGATGGCGGCACCCTGCAGATTGGCATTGGCTCGATGGGCGACGCCCTGAGTGCCGCCTTGCTGGCGCGCCAGGGCAACAATGACGACTATCGCGCCCTGCTCAACGAGATCGACATCACGCCCTGGCACACGCTGATTGAACAGCAGGGCGGTGTCGAACCGTTCGCCCGGGGCTTGTATGGTTGCAGCGAAATGTTTGTCCACGGGCTGATGGTGCTGGCCGATGCCGGGATTGTGCGGCGCAAGGTCTACCCCGATGCCGAACGGCAAGCACAGGCCAACGCAGGGACCCTGGACGAAAGCCTGCAAAGCGACGGCGTAAGCATCCACGGTGGTTTCATCCTCGGCCCCCAAGACTTTTACCAGCGGTTACGAGACCTGCCCCTCAGCAAACGCCGCGAATTCAACATGACCGCCATCAGCTACATCAACGAGCTGTATGGCCAGGAAGACTTGAAACGCCTGCAACGGCGTGATGCGCGCTTCGTGAACAGCGCCTTTACCGCCACCTTGCTCGGTGCCGCCGTTGCCGATCAACTGGAAGATGGACGGGTACTCAGCGGGGTCGGCGGGCAATACAACTTCGTTGCCCAAGGCCACGCCCTGCATGACGCGCGCTCGGTCATCATGCTGCGAAGCTGGCGCGAATCGGGGGGTGACGTGAGTTCCAATATCGTCTGGGAATACGGCCACTGCACCATCCCGCGACATTTACGCGACATCGTGGTCACCGAGTACGGGATTGCCGATTTACGCGGCAAAACTGATCGCAAAGTCATCGAAGCCCTGCTCAACATCACCGACTCGCGCTTCCAGACCGAGCTGATTGCGCAGGCGCAGCAAATTGGCAAACTGCCCAAGGACTTTTGCCTGGATCCACGGTTTGCCGATAACAGCCCACAACGCTTGCAGGCAATTGCCGCTCGGCACTCGCACTTGTTCCCGGAGTATCCGCTGGGCAGCGATTTCAGCGTACAGGAGCAAGACCTGCTGCGAGCGTTGAACTGGCTCAAGAGCAAATTCAAGCTCACACAGATTTACCAACTGGGCAAAGCCACGCTGGATGCGCCCTCACCGCAGGCATTCCCCGAACACTTGGAGCGTATGCACCTGGCCGAGCCGGACGGCCTGCGCGAGGAGCTTTATCAGCGTTTGCTGCTGGCAGGGCTCCATGCCACGAGGCTTTCGTAGCAGCTGCCGCAGGAACGAGGCTGCGTTCGATTGCGAAGCGATCGTAAATCCTGAGCCCCGGACTTACCTGACCCACCGAGGCGCCCGGATTTACGACGACTGCGCCGTCGAACGCAGCCTCGTTCCTACGGCAGCTGCTACGGGCGTGAAGGGGGGGGTTACTCGATAAAGGTCACTTTACCGTCGGCCAGGGATTTGACCCGGGCCAACGATTCAACGCGGTAGCCCTGAGCATCCAGTTCGGCACGGCCGCCCTGGAACGACTTCTCGATCACGATGCCAAGACCGGCAACGGTTGCGCCCGCTTGCTTGATGATCGAAATCAGTGCCTGCGAGGCTTTGCCGTTGGCCAGGAAGTCATCGATAACCAACACGCGGTCGCTGCTTTGCAGGTGACGCGGAGAGATCGCAACAGTGCTTTCTGTCTGCTTGGTGAACGAGTACACCGTGGCCGACAACAGGTTTTCAGTCAGGGTCAGGGACTGGTGCTTACGCGCAAAAATCACAGGTACACCCAAGTTCAAGCCAGTCATCACGGCAGGAGCAATACCCGACGCTTCGATGGTGACGATCTTGGTAATCCCCGAATCCTTGAACAAGCGCGCGAATTCGTCGCCGATTTCTTTCATCAACTGAGGGTCGATCTGATGATTCAAGAAGGCGTCGACCTTCAAAACCTGATCGGAAAGCACGATGCCTTCTTCGCGAATTTTCTTGTGCAGTGCTTCCAACGTAACGTCCTCAAATAGCGCTTATGCGCTGAAGGTAGAGTAAAAAATAGTCAATTCTAGCGTTTTAGCATCGCGCGTATATCGGCCAATGCCGTATTTCCGCGAACCGCCTTCACTTCGGTGGGGGTATCGTCGTTGCCTTCCCAGGCCAGATCGTCCGGGGGCAACTCATCGAGGAAGCGACTCGGCGCACAATCGATGATCTCGCCGTATTGCTTGCGCTTGGCGGCAAAGGTAAATGCCAGCGTCTCACGGGCACGGGTAATACCTACGTAGGCCAGACGCCGTTCTTCTTCAATAGTGTCCGCTTCTATGCTGGAGCGGTGCGGCAGGATTTCTTCTTCCATGCCCATGATGAACACGTACGGGAATTCCAGGCCCTTTGACGCGTGCAACGTCATCATCTGCACGCCTTCGGCACCGTCTTCCTCTTCCTGCTGGCGCTCAAGCATGTCGCGCAGTACCAGCTTGCCGATGGCTTCCTCGATGGTCATGCCACCGTCTTCGTCTTTCTCAAGAGTGTTTTTCAACGCCTCGACCAAGAACCAGACGTTGGACATGCGGTAGTCCGCCGCCTTTTCACTGGAACTGTTGGTGCGCAGCCAGTTCTCGTAGTCGATGTCCATGATCATGCTGCGCAGCGCAGATATCGGGTCTTCGCCCGAACATTGTTGGCGCACGCGGTCCATAAAACGCTTGAAGCGCCCCAGACGATCAGTAAAGCGGGCATCCAGATGCTCGCCCAGGCCGATTTCATCGGTGGCGGCATACATCGAGATTTTGCGTTCGGTGGCGTAGTTACCGAGCTTTTCCAGCGTGGTCGAACCGATCTCGCGACGTGGGACGTTGATAACCCGCAGGAAGGCGTTGTCGTCATCCGGATTCACAATCAGACGGAAGTACGCCATCAGGTCTTTCACTTCCTGGCGCCCGAAGAAACTGTTACCACCCGACAAGCGATAGGGGATCTGATGGTGCTGCAGCTTCAACTCGATCAGTTTTGCCTGATAGTTACCGCGATACAGAATCGCAAAGTCGCTGTACGGCCGGTCGGTGCGCAGGTGCAGGGTAAGAATTTCGACGGCTACGCGCTCGGCCTCGGCATCTTCGTTGCGACAGCGAATGACCCGTACTTCGTCGCCGTGGCCCATTTCACTCCACAGTTGCTTCTCGAACTCGTGTGGGTTGTTCGAAATCAGCACGTTGGCACAGCGCAGGATCCGACTGGTGGAGCGATAGTTTTGCTCCAGCATCACCACTTTCAGGGACGGGTAATCGTCCTTGAGCAACATCAGGTTTTCGGGCCGGGCGCCGCGCCAGGCGTAGATCGACTGGTCGTCGTCACCTACCACGGTGAACTGATTGCGCGTGCCGATCAGGTATTTCACCAACAAATACTGGCTGGCATTCGTGTCCTGATATTCGTCCACCAGCAGGTAGCGGACTTTGTTCTGCCACTTTTCACGAATATCGGCGTGTTCTTCGAACAGCTTCACCGGCAGCAGGATCAGGTCGTCAAAGTCCACTGCGTTGTAGGCCTTGAGCGTGCGCTGATAGGCCGTGTAGACAATGGCCGCTGTCTGCTCTTTAGGGCTGCGCGCGTTTTCCAGCGCCTGTGGCGGCAGGATCAGGTCGTTTTTCCACGAGCCGATCATGTTCTTGATTTCATCGACCCCGTCGTCGCCCGAGTATTCCTTTTGCATGATGTCGGTCATCAGCGCTTTGACGTCAGCTTCGTCAAAGATCGAGAACCCCGGCTTATAGCCCAGCCGCGCATGCTCCTTGCGGATAATGTTCAGACCCAGGTTGTGGAACGTGCACACCGTCAAGCCTCGACCTTCACCCTTTTTAAGCAGGGTACCCACACGCTCTTTCATTTCGCGGGCGGCTTTATTGGTAAACGTCATGGCGACAATGTACTGGGCACGGATGCCACAGTTCTGGATCAGGTGCGCGATTTTGCGGGTAATCACGCTGGTTTTGCCGGAGCCCGCGCCGGCGAGCACCAATAGAGGGCCGCCGACATAGCTCACGGCTTCTTGCTGCCGGGGATTGAGTCGGGACATGACGAGATCAGGGGTCGTGTGTAAAAAGGGCGGGCATTTTAACAGGCTGAGCAAATATTGCTGCCTCTGTGCGACGGTGTGACATGCCACATCATCTTAATTTGCCGCTTTTGTTACTTTCGCGCAGGATGCCATGAGTATTTGCAGCTACCGTAGGGTTAATGCCGCGCGTACGTGTTTGATAACCCGTTTCATTGCCATCGGTTGCTGGCACGTCATAATGGCCACCGCCCGAATTATTGCAGAGTCTAGGGAGCTAGCTTGTCTACGCCTGTCGAACCCTTGCGTTTACTGCTATTGGCCGAAGAGCCATCTTGGGCAGTGTTATTGCGCGAGTGTCTGACGCCCATGGGAAATATGGCCGTCATGATGTGCGCGCCGAGCTGGGAATCAGTCAGCCATCTGTTCGAGAACGATCGCAATGCGCTGCTCCTGACCACACCGGCGCTGCAGCCTCCAGCAGGCCGCTGCCGCTTGCCCACGGTTTTGCTGCTCGACACCGAGCCTGCAACGTCACCCCACGGGGTCAGCGACTGGTTGGTCAGCACCAGCCTGACTCCCGATGTTCTGCGCCGCTGCCTGCGTCATGTCCGCGAGCGTGGCCTGCTGGAACACACGCTGCAACGCCTGGCCGAAGAAGACCCGCTGACCGGCATCGCCAATCGTCAGGGATTCCAGACTCTGCTGGCTGTACGATTGGCCGAAAGTGACGGCCGCGGAATCGCCCTGGGTCATCTGGATCTGGACAACTTTCGCCACGCCAACGATGCGCTGGGCCATCAGGCCGGCGATCGCTTGATCTTGCAAGTGGTGGCGCGCCTCAAAAGCCAGCTCGAAGCCGGCGACCAACTGGCGCGCCTGGGCAGCGATGAGTTCGCCCTGCTAATCAATACCCATCGTGCGCCCGAGCGCGCGCAATGGATGGCCGAGCGCATTACAGAAGTAATGGCCGAACCCTATTGGGTCGATGGTGAAAGCCTGCTGATCGGCTGCAGCCTGGGCATCGCCCATGCACGTGCCAATGCCGGGGCCGACCCGTTGATGTGGCACGCCCACATCGCCATGCAGCAAGCCAAAAGCACCCAGGGCTGCACCTTTCACGTATTTAACGAACGTATCAATCGCAATGCTCGCAGCCTGGCCGATCTCGAAAGCGAACTGCGCCGCGCCCTGCGCCGTGACGAACTGGAACTGCACTACCAGCCACGCCTGGATCTGGGCACGGGCCAGATCGTCGGGCTGGAGGCGCTGGTGCGTTGGCGCCACACCGAGCGCGGCCTCCTGGCACCCAGCGAGTTTGTGCCCCTGGCAGAGCAGAGTGGACTGATTGTGCCGCTGGGTTACTGGGTTATCTCCCGCGCCCTGCGCGACATGCAGGTGCTACGCGAACGCGGGCTAGAACCATTGCACATGGCGGTCAACCTGTCGTTCCGCCAATTTCAGGATAGCCAGCTGCTCTCGACCCTAAGCCGCTTGATCATCGAACGCGGGGTTGAAGCGCAATGGCTGGAGTTCGAACTGACAGAAACGGCCGTGATGCGTCGCAGTGATCTGGTCAAGCAAACGATGGATGCACTGGGGCGACTCGGCGTACGCTTTTCGCTGGATGATTTCGGCACGGGGTTTTCATCATTTGTGCACCTCAACAGCCTGCCGATTGCGCTACTCAAGATCGACAAAAGCTTTGTGGGTGGCATGGAAGGCCGCGAAGAGAACCGCAAGTTGGTCCACGCCATGATCAACCTGGCCCATAACCTGAAACTGGAAGTGGTCGCCGAAGGCGTCGAGACCCCTGAACAGCTTGCCCTTTTGCGCGATTTTGGCTGCGATCAGGTACAGGGTTATTTCATCAGCAAACCGCTGCCCTTGGCAGATCTGGTGGAATACTTGACCTTTGGGGCGCAGCAGCAGGTGCCAATTGCGCTCTAAGGTTAAGGGCAAACTTCTGTAGCAGCTGCTACGCCCGCCACTTTCGCCGCCTTGCGCTCCTGCTTGATCATGCGGCGCATCTTCCACTCGAACGCCAGCGTCAAACTGATAGACGCACAGGCCAGGCCCAGTGCCAGGCCCCACCACACGCCGGTAGGGCCCCAGCCGAAAGTAAATGCCAGCAACCAGGCCATCGGTGCGCCAATCACCCAATAGCAAAACAGCCCCACCAGAAATGTTGTCTTGGCATCCTTGAGCCCTCGAATGGCACCCATCGCAATGGTCTGTGCACCATCGAACAGTTCAAACCAGGCAGCCACCGCCAACAGGCTCACCGCCAACTCGAACACCGGGCGGAACGCCGGATCGTTGTAATCCAGGAACAAACCGATGAGTTGGGTCGGCAAGAACCAGAACACCACAGAGAAGCCCAGCATGATCACCGCACCGCAGCCGATCCCGACCCGGCCCGCCAGCCGCGCCCGCTGCAAATCGCCGCCTCCATAGTGCTGGCCAATGCGCATGGTAATGGCGTACGACATGCCCGCCGGAACCATAAACGCCACCGAGACGATTTGCAGCGCAATCTGATGCGCTGCCAGTTGCGTGCTGCCCATAGTGCCCATGCACAGCGCCGCGAAAGCAAATAGCCCGACCTCCACCGCGTAGGTGCCGCCAATCGGCAAACCGAGACGCCACAGTTCCCGCAAGTAAGTCAGATTGATACGCGACAGGCCCTTGCTGATTGGATACGCGTCATAGGCCGGATGACGATGGATATGCCAGGCCAGGCCCAGCGCCATGCAAGTCGCCACAATCGCCGTGACCAGACCGATACCCATCAAGCCCAGCTTTGGCAGGCCGAACATCCCGGTAATCAATGCGTAATTGAGCAGGAAGTTGGCCACGGTACCGATCAGGCTGATCACCATCACGGGCGTAGCCCGACCCATTGCACTGGTAAAGCCGCGCAAGGCCATGAAGGTCATATAGCCGGGCAGGGCAAACGGTAACAGCATCAGAAACTGACCAGCAGCCTCAACGTTGGTGGGCGTCTGGCCGAACAACAGCAACAGCGGTTTGATATTCCAGAGCATCACCGCGCCTGCCAGCGCCAACCCCCAGGCCAGCCACAGCCCGGCCTGTGTCAGACGGGTCGCACCTTCGATATCCCCCGCGCCCTGGCGAATCGACACCAGCGTGCCCACGGCAGCAATCACACCAATACAAAAAATCGACACGAACGAGTAACTGGCTGCACCCAGGCTCCCGCCAGCCAGAGCCTCGGGGCTCAGGCGCGCCATCATCAGCGTATCGGTCAGCACCATCAGCATGTGAGCCAACTGAGAGGCGATCAGCGGCCCCGCCAGCCGCATAATGGCCCAGAGTTCGATACGTGCAGGATGCTGTTTGATCATCTTTGAGATTTCTATAGGTGCGTTGAAAGGCTTGATTCTCGGCGCGTTGAGTGTTTTAAGCAAAGGGATAAAAACGATCAGTGGCATGATTAAAACTCATGCAAAAGCTTATATTTCAAACCTCGGCCAGTTGCACCATAGGAACAATCTCAATGTCTCGTAGCCTTCCACCTCTTTATGCCTTGCGTGCCTTTGAAGCGGCAGCTCGCCATAGCTCGTTTACCCGAGCGGGAGAAGAGCTGTCGATCACTCAAAGCGCCGTCAGCCGGCATATCAAGACCCTGGAAGCGCATTTCGCCTGCCGATTGTTCCAGCGCAGTGGTCGCAGCCTGCAGCTCACTGAAGCCGCCCGCCTGTTGCTGCCGGGTGTGCGCGAAGGTTTTGCCGCGCTGGAGCGTGCCTGCACCACTTTGCGTGCCGAAGATGACACCTTGCGCATGAAAGCCCCCTCGACCCTGACCATGCGCTGGCTACTGGCCCGCCTGAGCCGGTTTCGCCACCTGCAAGCAGGTAACGAGGTGCAGCTGACCAGTGCCTGGATGGATATCGACAATGTGGATTTCAATCAGGAACCGTTCGACTGCGCCGTCCTGTTGAGCAACGGCCACTTTCCGCCGGACTGGGAGGCCACGCTGCTGTTTGCGGAAATGTTGATCCCGGTCGGTGCGCCAAATGTTCTGGACGATCAGCCCTGGGACGCCAAACGGCTGGCCGCCACCGAGCTGTTGCACCCCACGCCCGACCGCCGTGACTGGCGCCGCTGGCTCGACTGCATGGGCCTGAGCGGGCAAGTATCACTCAAGGGCGGGCAGGTTTTTGACACTCTGGAGCTGGGCATGATCGCTGCCGCCCGGGGTTACGGGATCTCTATGGGTGACTTGCTGATGGTTGCCGAAGACGTTGCCCAGGGTCGCCTGAGCCTGCCGTTCCCGGCCGCCGTGGCCAGCGGCGAAAACTACTACCTGGTCTGGCCGAAGACCCGCCCTGGCGGTGAACGCCTGCGCCGTCTCAGCGACTTTTTGCAACATGAAGTCGCCGCCATGGAGCTCCCTGCGGTGGAGCAGTTGAAATAGCTCCGTTCATCACCCGGTAACCGGCCGATACTGCAACGCCTGCGCCAGATGCGTGCGCTCAATAGTTTGCACCTGCTCCAGATCGGCCAACGTCCTTGCCACCTTCAACAACCGGTGGGCCGCTCGCAGCGACAAGGTCATCCGCTCGCAGGCGGTCTCCAGCCAGGCGTTGTCCACAGCACTCAGCCGGCATTGAGCGCGCACCCCCGGTAAATCAAGAAAGGCATTGGCACATCCTTGACGTTGCAACTGGCGTTCGCGCGCTACTGCCACTAATGCAGCCGACGTGGCCGTGGTATCGCCAGAGGCAAGCGACGGGTTGAGCGACGTGGTCTCGCGCGCCACGGTCAGATGCAAATCAATGCGGTCGAGCAACGGTCCGGACAGTTTGTTGCGATACCGCTGGATCTGTTCCGGGGTACAACGGCAGCGGCCTGTGGGCTCTCCAAGATATCCACAGGGGCAGGGGTTCATGGCCGCGACCAGTTGAAAGCGCGCCGGAAAGCGCATTCGATCCCGGGCGCGGGCAATCACGATAAAGCCGGACTCCATTGGCTCCCTCAACACTTCCAGCACCTTGCGATCAAACTCGGGAAGCTCATCAAGAAATAACACCCCGTGATGCGCCAGCGTGATCTCGCCGGGTTGTGGCTTTGAGCCGCCCCCCACCAGTGCAGGGCCGGAGGCCGAGTGGTGAGGCTGACGAAACGGGCGTTGTGGCCAGCAGTTCAGGGGCACGTGGCTGACCACGGACTGAATGGCCGCGACCTCTAACGCCTCCTGCTCAGTAAGCGGTGGCAACAAGCCGGGCAGGCGGCTGGCCAGCAAGGTTTTCCCGGTGCCGGGCGGGCCGGTAAATAACACATTGTGGCTGCCGGCGGCGGCAATCAGTAACGCCCGTTTTGCCGAAAGCTGTCCCTGGACATCGATCAAGTCGGGATAAGGTTTGCTCAACTGCTGCAAGCCGCTGGCGACATAAGGCTCAATCACTTCGCGCACCGCGAAATGCGCCACCACCTGCAACAAATGTTCGACCGCAATCACCGTCAGCCCGGATGCAAGGCAGGCCTCTTCGGCATTAGCCAGCGGCACCACCAACGCTCGGCCTGCAGCCCGGGCCGCCAACGCGGCAGGTAAAACCCCCTGAACGGACCTGATTGCACCCGACAACGCCAACTCACCCAAACACTCCACCTGCTCCAGCGCCGCAGCCGGTATTTGCCCGCTGGCCGCCAAAATCCCCAGGGCAATGGCCACATCAAAACGCCCGCCGTCTTTGGGTAGATCGGCGGGTGCCAGGTTAAGAGTGATTCGCCGGGCCGGGAAATCCAGCCCGCAATTGAGGATCGCGCTGCGCACCCGATCCTTGCTTTCCTTGACCGCGGCTTCAGGCAAACCGACCAGAGTTAAGGCGGGTAATCCATTGGCCAGATGCGCTTCGACCATAACGGCAGGCGCCTCGACACCGACCTGGGCGCGGCTGTAAACGATAGCCAGAGCCATGACTCATTCCTTGAGTTCGCAAAAAACTCATCCTGCGCGAATCAAGAGCCGAGGGCAGGGGTGTAATGGATACGGGATGTGAATAGGCATGCAAGCACGAACGGCGAGCTGCCAAAGTGCGGTTGCATAAAACGCACAATCCTCTAAAATTAACGAATAACGTTACCCATTAATTATGATAATAAACTTCAAGTGCTGCAGAACTGAACGTCTGTTCCGAAGTGGCAAGACCCGCGCATGGTCAGACATTATCAATGTGGTAGAACGCAAACTAACGATGCTAGATGCTGCATCCGTGCTGTCCGATTTACTGTCGCCTCCTGGCAATCGGCTCGAAGCGTTGGGCGGCAATCGCAAAGGCCAGCACAGCATTCGCATCAATGCACAATGGCGAATCTGCTTCATCTGGGGCGCGAATGGCCCTGAAGCGGTAGAAATCGTTGATTATCACTGAGGTCATCATGATCAAGAACGGCATGCGCCCGGTTCATCCGGGTGAAATCCTTAAAGAGGAATATCTGGAGCCACTGAGTCTCTCGGCCGCTGCGCTGGCCAGAGCGCTCAAGGTGTCCACACCGACGGTGAACGATATCGTGCTGCAGCGTCGTGGTGTCAGTGCCGATATGGCCTTGCGGCTGGCGATTTGCCTTGAGACGACCCCTGAGTTCTGGCTGAACCTGCAAACCACTTACGATCTGCGCAAAGCACAAATCGAACGTGGCGCAGCGATTCGCGAGCAGGTTGAACCCATTCACCACTGCGCCTGATTCACGCCCCCAGCGCTTTGGTGCCCAGATCTTCTGCAAAACGCAACAAGTAGCCATCGGGATCGAGCACCAAAAAGTTGCGTTCGCCAAACAACACCTCGTTGCTGCGATACCAACGTTCTTCCAGAGGTTTTCGCAAGCTGTGACCTGCGGCTTCAAGGCGCTGGATCAGCCCCTGGGCATCCGGGCATTTGATCGACAGGTTCATGCCGCGACCAAACGGCGGCTCCAGCGGCCCGACACGCCAGGAAGACGCTTCAAGGTCATCCTGCTCCAGCATCAACTGGCTGCCATGGAACGACAAAAATGCAAAGTGATGCTCGGGCCGTTGATACTCGATCCTGAAACCGAGTACTTCACAGTAGAAAGACAGACTGCGCGAAAGGTCCGAGACGATCATCTCGGGAACCAGCGGATTCATCACCAACATACTCAAACATCCTTGTTTCAATGAGCGACGCACCGGCTTCGAGCGTTATTGCGCAGGCGGCAGCAGCCTGGCTTCCATTTCGGCCACTTTGGCTTCCAGGCTTTCAAGGCGAGCACGGGTACGGGCCAGAACCACCATTTGGCTGTCGAACTCTTCGCGACTCACCAGATCCAGCTTGCTGAAACCACTTTGCAGCAAGGCTTTGAACTGGCTTTCGATTTCGTTGCGCGGCAGCGCGGTTTCGCCACTGAACAAACGGGAGGCGTGGCCACCAAGGGCGTCGAGAAAATCTTTGGGCGCGAGCATGGATAAAGTCCTTAAAACGGGTGACGCCGAGTGTATCACGGGGTGTTGGAGCGAATTGCCGAGGGCTTTCTGCACGTTTTTCGCGCACCTTCCCTGCAGGCTGCGCACCATCATCGAGCACAAACATCCCGACAAATCAGGCAAAAAGCCATCAACTTCTTCTAAACCGCTGTAATTGTTGATTTTTCCAGACATGGCAAGGTTTCTGCTTAGGCGTATATGACTCATGCACTGATGCAGTAGCTGTGACGAAGGCAGTGCGGCAGGTGGTTCAGGGAGTGTTTTCGTCACCAGCGATTTACACACGTTGTACAGCCTGAAGAAGGCTGACGACGCGTTACAAAGCCAGGCACTGCGCTTAGACTTGAGCCGGGTTTGTTTTCCTGGGGCAAGTCCACCAATTCGGGAGAAGTTTCATGAAGCTAGTCACCGCCATTATCAAGCCGTTCAAGTTGGATGACGTGCGCGAGTCGCTGTCTGAGATCGGCGTACAAGGCATTACTGTTACTGAGGTCAAAGGCTTCGGCCGGCAGAAAGGCCACACCGAGCTGTATCGCGGCGCGGAATACGTGGTCGATTTTCTGCCAAAGGTGAAGATTGATGTCGCCATTGACGACAAGGATCTTGATCGGGTTATCGAGGCGATAACCAAGGCTGCCAACACCGGCAAGATTGGTGACGGCAAGATTTTCGTGGTCAATCTGGAACAGGCTATTCGCATCCGTACCGGCGAAACCGATACCGACGCAATCTAAGCCGCCAAACCCCAACGCCCCAGGAGAAAACACTATGACTCTGCGTAAAATCGCAGGGCTCGGAGCCCTGCTGTCTGTCGTAATGCCTGGCCTGGCCATGGCGGCAGACGAAGTGGCTGCTCCAGTCCTCAACTCGGGCGATACCGCCTGGATGCTGACTGCTACCGCTTTGGTGCTGTTTATGACCATTCCCGGCCTGGCGCTGTTTTACGGCGGCATGGTGCGCTCCAAAAACATTCTTTCCGTGATGATGCAGTGCTTCGCCATTACCGGTCTGATCAGCATTCTGTGGGTCATTTATGGCTACAGCATCACGTTCGACACAACGGGCATGGAGCAGGGCGTCACCAATTTCAATTCGTTCATTGGCGGGTTCGGGAAAGCCTTCCTGGTGGGTGTCACGCCTGAAAGCCTGACCTCACCTACCGCGCTGTTTCCTGAAGCCGTGTTCATCACCTTCCAGATGACCTTCGCCATCATCACCCCGGCACTGATCGTCGGTGCCTTTGCCGAGCGTATGAAGTTCTCGGCCATGCTGATTTTCATGGGAGTGTGGTTCACCCTGGTGTATGCACCGATTGCGCACATGGTATGGAGTGGCGACGGCGGTCTGATGTGGGATTGGGGTGTCCTCGATTTCGCAGGCGGCACCGTGGTGCACATCAACGCCGGTATCGCAGGTCTTGTAGCGTGCATCGTGCTCGGCAAGCGTAAAGGCTATCCGTCCACCCCAATGGCTCCGCACAACCTCGGTTACACCCTGATGGGCGCCGCCATGCTGTGGATCGGCTGGTTCGGCTTTAACGCCGGCTCCGCAGCGGCCGCCAACGGCACTGCTGGCATGGCAATGCTGGTCACTCAGATCGCAACCGCTGCCGCTGCACTGGGCTGGATGTTTGCCGAGTGGATTACCCACGGCAAGCCAAGCGCACTGGGCATCGCCTCCGGCGTGGTAGCCGGCCTGGTGGCCATCACTCCCGCTGCGGGCACTGTCGGCCCAATGGGCTCGGTCGTGATCGGCCTGGCATCTGGCGTGATCTGTTTCTTCTGTGCAACCAGCCTCAAACGCAAACTGGGCTACGACGACTCACTGGATGCGTTCGGCGTACACGGCATCGGCGGCATCGTCGGCGCCATCCTCACAGGTGTATTTGCTGCCCCTGTACTGGGTGGCTTTGGCACCGTGACCGACATCCCGGCTCAAGTCTGGATTCAGTTCAAGGGCGTCGCCTTTACTGTGATCTACACTGCGATTGTGACGTTCATCATTCTCAAAGTGCTGGATGCAGTGATGGGTCTGCGAGTGACTGAAGAGGAAGAGGCTGTGGGCCTCGATCTGGCTCAGCACAACGAGCGTGGCTACAACCTGTAAATATCCCTATAAAAAACCCGGCGTGCCGGGTTTTTTTTTGCTCATAAAAAGACGATATTCTCGGCAATGGAATGATTTGCCCCACAGGTTAAAGGGTTCACCAAGTTCTACGCTTGTGAATGCCACCCGTACTTGCGACACAACTCGACTATTAGCTGCTTTGCTTTTTTATTCAGCACGCTAGAATGCGCGCCCAAGGGCAGGAAACAATGCTCGAGTACGACGAAGGCGAGGATGATCTCCCGACGCTTTCAAGGCCCGTGATCCGTGCTGCCGGAGCATCTGGCACTGGGCGCCTGGCAAGGTGTTTATTCAAGCGCACGCCGTGATGGTAGCGGTGTGCGACAAGCCCTCTTCACCTTACAACGATGAAGAGGCGTGAGCCGCGGTTTGCCCAAGGCTACTTTTTCACCAGTAGTGGTCGACAGTTGCCACAACTGGTCTATAACTAATCTGCTTTACGTATGTCATGGGGTAGAACATGAGCGACGACGATCTGGAAAATGATGACCTCGAAGTAGGCGAAGACGACGATACCGAAGAGGGCCTGGAAACGGCCGCCGAGGACGTTGCAGACGACGATGGTGGCGAAGATACGCCGGCCCCTGCGGCCAAAGGCAAATCAAAGGCTGCCGTGTCGGTCGATGACCTGCCCAGTGTAGAAGCCAAAAACAAGGAGCGTGATGCTCTGGCTCGCGCCATGGAAGAGTTTCTGTCCAAAGGCGGCAAAGTGCAGGAAGTTGAGGCCAATGTGGTGGCCGACCCACCCAAGAAGCCTGACAACAAGTACGGCAGCCGCCCTATCTAAGGGCAAGCTGTTTGCTTGAAGAAAAAACCCGCCGTCGCTGCGGGTTTTTTTGTGGGTGACGGAAAGAAGACTGACATGACCCTGTGGGAGCGGGCTTGCTCGCGATGTTAGCGACGCGGTTTGACAGGCAAACCGCGTTGTCTGCATCGCGAGCAAGCCCGCTCCCACACTTACAAGTGCTTCAACACCGCCGGCAACTCACTCAAACAGCCAATCTCGGCATCCGGAGCCTTCTCGCCGTCCCAGTGCTTGCCGCCCGGGTTGAACCACACCGCTCGCAAGCCCGCCTGCTGGGCTCCGGCAATGTCGTCTCCCGGGTGATCGCCCACGTGCACCGCTGCACTCGCCGCCACGCCACCGCGCAACAACGCCTCGTGAAACAGGCGCGCATCCGGCTTGGCGATGCCGATGTCTTCAGCACACAGCACAAATTTGAAGTGGTGCCCCAAGCCGATTCGCCGTACATCGGCGTTGCCATTGGTGACCACGCCCAAGCTGTAATCACGGGCCAGTGCAACAAGGGTCGGTTCAGCCTGGGGGAACACGTCCAATGCGTGACGCGCCTCAATAAAGACTTCAAACGCATCATCAGCTAACGCCGCGGCGTTCACGTACCCCGCATCGTTCAGCGCATGAAACAGGATCCGCCGACGCAGCGCGCTGATCCGGTGCTTGAGTTGTGGCTCTTCATTCAACACCCGTTCACGAATCGCCTGGAAATGCCCCACATCAACGACGCCCAATTTTGGTGCGTTATCGCCAAGCCAGTGACGCAAAACGGCTTCGGCGCTGACAATCACCGGGGCGGTATCCCACAAGGTGTCGTCCAGGTCGAAGGTAATCAGCTCAATCGTCATTCACTGTCCTTACTGCGTTTGGCCCTTGGGTGGGCGCTGTCGTAGACCGATGCCAAGTGCTGGAAATCCAGATGAGTATAGATTTGCGTGGTTTTGATGTCCGCATGCCCGAGCAACTCTTGCACGGCACGCAAATCCTGGGAGGACTCCAGCAAGTGGCTGGCAAATGAATGGCGCAGCATATGCGGGTGCAGGTTCTGCCCCAGCTCACGCTCACCGGCGGCCTTGACCCGCAATTGAATGGCCCGCGGCCCAAGGCGCGTACCACGCTGGCTGACGAATACGGCGCCGTCACCAGGGTTGGCCAACGCGCGCAGCGCCAGCCACGCCTGTAGCGCCTCACGGGCCTTTTTGCCGACGGGCAGAACCCGGGTCTTGCTGCCCTTGCCGAGCACTTCGACCAGCCCATCGGCCAGGTCCAGCTGGTCCAGATCAAGCCCGGTCAACTCCGACAAGCGCAGCCCCGACGAATAGAACAATTCCAGAATGGCCTGGTCGCGCAGGGCCAGAAAGTCTTCCTCGACTCTGCCCTCCAGCAATTGCAGGGCACGATCGGTATCCAGGGTTTTAGGCAGTCGGCGCTCGCCCTTGGGCGGAGCCAGTCCGTTTGCCGGGTCGTGTTCGCACACGCCTTCGCGATTGAGGTAGTGATAAAGCCCGCGCACCGCTGACAGCAGACGCGCAATGCTGCGCGAGGACTGACCTTGCTGATGCAGACGCGAAACCAGTTGGCGCATGCGCTGGATATCCAGTGCCGTCCAGCTGACGATGGACTCCTTGGCGCAAAACGCCAGCACCTTGTTCAGGTCGCGGCGGTAAGCCTCAAGCGTATGGGGCGACACCTGGCGCTCACTGCGCAGGTGAATGCAGTAAGCGTCCAGTTGCCGTTCCATCTAGCGCACCGAGCGCAAAGCGTTGGTAAAGCGCGGCAGGACCCGACCCAGCACCTCGGATATATAGCCGAGGAACAGCGTACCCACCGAGCTTTTGTAGTGTTGTGGATCACGACTGGCAATCGCCAATACACCGTGTAACCCAAGGTGATTGAGTGCCACTACCGCCGTCGAACCGATCTGCTTGCGTTGCTCTTCGCCAAACAGGAAGTCCAGCTCATGCTCGCGCAGGCTGCCACTGACCGTCTTGCCTTCAGTCAACAAGCCACCCAATGCACGCTGCGCATCTGCGCCGCTGACCCAACGCCCGACCGGCATCGGGTTGTCACCGAACAGCACCAGGCTGACGAAAGGCACCTGAAAGTCCTGGCGCAAACTGTCTTCGACGGCAATCACCAGTTCTTCAAGACTGGTGGCGTCCATCAAGGCGAGGTTGAGGCGACGGGTTTTTTCGAACAGGCGATCGTTGTCGCGGGCCACGTCCATCAACTGCGACAAGCGATGACGCATCTCGATGTTACGACCACGCAGCAGCTCCAGTTGACGCTCCACCAGCGAAATGGTGTCACCACGCTGATGCGCAATGCGCATCGACAGGAGCAACTCTTCGCGCTGACCGAAGAAGTCCGGGTGTTCCTGCAGATACGCCTCCACAGTTGCAGCGGGCGAGTTATCCACAGGTACATCGAGTTCTGAAGGCTGCGTTTTGTCGGTCATCAGTTACGCTCGCTCATAAACGGACTTGTCCTTCGTAAACACGCATCGCCGGGCCGGTCATGATCACGGAGTGGCCAGGACCTGCCCATTCGATGGACAAACGGCCCCCCGGCAAATCGAGGATCAGCGGCGAGTCCATCCAACCCAGGCTGATTGCAGCCACAGCGGCGGCACACGCCCCGGTACCGCAGGCCTGGGTTTCCCCGGCGCCACGTTCCCAAACCCGCAACTGTCCGCGCTGGCGATCAACCACGTGAAGAAAGCCGACATTGACCCGTGCCGGAAAGCGCGGGTGATGTTCAATTTTTGGTCCCAGCTCATGCACCGGCGCGGCGTTGATATCGTCGACACGCAGCACTGCATGGGGATTGCCCATCGACACGGCTGCCAACTCAACAGTCTGGCCGTCAACATCCAGCTCATAGCTCAACGCCTGAGCGTCGGCTACAAAAGGGATCTCGGCTGGAATCAGGCGCGGCGGACCCATATCGACACTGATTTGCCCATCACTGCGCACGTTCAGCTCAATGATGCCGCTCTTGGTTTCGACCTTGATCTGACGCTTGGTGGTCAAACGCTTGTCGAGCACAAAGCGCGCAAAGCAGCGCGCACCGTTACCGCATTGCTCAACTTCAGAACCGTCTGAGTTGAAGATCCGGTAACGGAAATCCACTTCCGGGTTGCTCGGCGCCTCAACGATCAATAATTGATCAAAACCGACGCCCGTATGCCGATCGCCCCATTGCTTGGCATGCTTGGGCAAAATGTGCGCGTGCTGGCTGACCAGGTCGAGAACCATGAAGTCATTGCCCAGGCCGTGCATTTTGGTAAAACGCAGCAACATGGGTTCACTCCGCCAGCAGGCTTTCGCCAGCAAACAACTCGGCTACGGTCTCGCGACGACGTACTTCAAACGCCTGATCACCATCCACCAGAACTTCGGCGGCGCGGCCACGGGTGTTGTAGTTCGAGCTCATGACAAAACCATAAGCACCGGCCGAATGCACAGCCAGCAGGTCGCCTTCAGCCAGGGCCAGTTGGCGGTCCTTGGCCAGGAAGTCGCCGGTTTCGCAGATCGGGCCGACGATGTCGTAAAGACGAGCCTCGGTATCACGCGGGCGAACCGCGGTCACGTCCATCCATGCCTGGTAGAGCGCCGGACGAATCAGGTCGTTCATTGCCGCATCGACAATGGCAAAGTCTTTGTGCTCGGTATGCTTGAGGTACTCGACCTGAGTCAGCAGCACGCCCGCGTTGGCCACGATGAAGCGGCCCGGTTCGAACACCAGCGCCAGGTCACGCCCTTCGATGCGCTCGCGCACGGCCTTGATGTAATCGCCAGCCAGAGGTGGCTCTTCATCTCGATAACGCACGCCCAGGCCACCACCCAGGTCGATGTGGCGCAGGTAGATGCCGCAATCGCTCAAACGATCGATCAGCGCCAACAGGCGATCAAGAGCATCGATAAAGGGCTCGAGGGTGGTCAGTTGCGAGCCGATATGGCAATCGACGCCGACCACTTCCAGGTTAGGCAACTGCGCAGCACGGATGTAGACATCTTCGGCGTCAGCGATGGCGATACCGAACTTGTTTTCTTTGAGGCCGGTGGAGATGTACGGGTGCGTGCCCGCATCAACGTCTGGGTTCACGCGCAGCGAAATCGGTGCACGAACACCCATTTCGGCGGCCACAACCTGCAGGCGCTCCAGTTCGTCTGTGGACTCGACGTTGAAACAGTGCACGCCGACTTCCAGGGCGCGACGCATGTCATCACGGGTCTTGCCTACACCTGAAAACACGATCTTGTCGGCCGAGCCGCCAGCGGCCAGTACACGCTCCAGCTCGCCACGGGACACGATGTCAAAACCGGCGCCCAGACGCGCCAGGACATTGAGCACACCCAGGTTGGAGTTGGCCTTGACTGCGAAACACACCAGGTGTGGCGTGCCGTTCAGGGCATCGGCGTAAGCGTTGTATTGCGCTTCGATGTGCGCCCGGGAATAAACGTAAGTCGGCGTGCCAAAACGTTCGGCAATGGCCGTCAGCGCAACACCTTCGGCGAACAGCTCGCCGTCCCGGTAATTAAAAGCGTCCATGGTGTTCCCTTATTGGTGCTTGTGCGATTGCGATTGCGACGACTTCGCTTGGTCTTCAGGGGATTTGCTGTCATCGGGTAGATACAGCGGTCCTTTTTGACCACAGGCAGAAACAAGGCAGGCGACCGCGACGAGCGCAGCAATAGAAGAGATCAGGCGCTTCATGGCGAAATCCTTTGAAAAGCATTAATTGCGCCCGAGTATACCGAGCACCCACCAGCTTGCCTATGCAACAGAGCGGCCGAGCGTGACGCCCTGTCTGGATGATCAGTGGTGGCGGGCACAAGGCTGTCATGGGGTTTGCAATCGGCCTGGAGCGCCCGTATCTTGCGAGCTCCGAGCATGACTAGATATTACGAGGTTCCACCATGAGTTTGACTGAAGCCCGTTTTCACGATCTGGTCGATGCCACCCAGGAAAATCTGGAAGACATCTTCGACGACTGTGATCTGGATGTAGATGTGGAGAATTCCGCGGGAATCCTGACGATCAAGTTCGAGAATGGCAAAGCCCTGATCTTCAGCCGTCAGGCGCCAGTGCTACAGCTCTGGCTGGCTGCTCCCAGCGGCGGTTTCCACTTCGACTACGATGAAAAGCGCAGCTCGTGGAAGTGCGATAAAACCGACGAACTGCTCAGCGAAATGGTCCAGCGCCTGACACTGGAACACGCTGGAGCCGAGCTGGAATTTGAAGAGATCTGACAGTGACCGCTTCTGCTAAACCTGCAAAACCGCTCTACAGCAACGTCAGTCCGGCAGTGCCGTCCCCCTGTATCAGCACCTGCCGGCTGGATGAACACAAAGTCTGCCTGGGCTGTTTTCGCCACGTCGAAGATATTCGCGAATGGCGCTCGGCAGACGACCAGCGGCGCCGGGTAATTTGTAAACAGGCTCAACTGCGGCAAATGCTCCCGTAGCAGCTGCCGCAGGCTGCGTCCGATTGTGCAGCAATCGTAAAACCTGAGTCCTTTGCTTAACTGACACACCGCGCAACCTGACTTTACGCCGACTGCGTCGCCGATCGCAGCCTGCGGCAGCTGCTACAAATAATCGCCAGTTGCAATCAGCTCCGGGGCAAACAGCAAAACCCCACCCGGCTTGTGTATTTATTTTGCTGTGGTAGTGTCCGGGTACGCCTCGCACTAACGAGGTTCGTCAAAACCCCGCCATATTCCGGCGGGGTTTTGCTTTTTCGTGCAGAAAAAAGGAGTCTGCCAGGTCATGAGCACCCCAACCCCACTCATACTCACCCGCCTGGACGTACAGCGTCTGGAGCAACTCATCGACAGCTTGCCAGAAACGACTCCTGGCATTGAGGCACTACAAGCCGAACTCGATCGCGCCGAAACCATCGTTGGCCACGAAGAAGTGCCTGCTGGTGTTGTGACCATGAATTCGCGCGTGCACTGCCGCGAAGAAAGCAGTGGCAAGGACTACCGCCTGACGCTGGTGTACCCAAAAGACGCCAACGCCGACGAAGGCAAGATTTCGATTCTGGCCCCTGTCGGCAGCGCGCTGCTGGGTCTGCAGGTCGGTCAACACATCAACTGGCCAGCCCCGGGTGGCAAGACCCTGAAGCTGGAACTGCTTGAAGTTGAGTACCAGCCAAAAGCCGCAAGCGATTTCAGCGCTTAAGTCCTTTTAGCACCCCATCCGGATCAGTCATGTCACAGCGGTAGCGCTCGGTTTCGCGGCGCTGCCCCAGCACCGTTACCACGCAGGTACTGGCTCATCGCGAGCAAGCTGACTCAAAGACCGGTAGCTGACACTCAGCTCACGGGCCAATGCCCGGAGCTCATGGCTGACCTGCTGCGCCTCCCATCGGGAACGATTGTCGAGCATTGCCAGGTGCTGCTCATTCCAGCCCCACTCGCGAGTCAGTCGCTGCAGCAAGCGGCGCTGCCACTGCATACCCGTCTCGCTACCGCTCAATTTGTGACCTACCTTCAGGTACAGGCTGCGGCGAACCAGTTCCAGACGTTGCAACTCGCCGCGCCCCTGCAGGTACTGCTCGATCCTCCGATACACCACCACGTAAGGGTCCAGTTCATCCAGGTCGAGCCGATTGGCGTACACCGTCTGCTTGAAACTCAGGCTCAGGCAGTTCACTTGCGGGTGCTCGCTGGCGTACACCTCCACCAGCAACAGCTTGAGCAATGACTTGTACGGCGACTCAATGCCCTTGAACAATTGCCATAACCCGGCGCCCAGAAATTCGCCGGGGGCAATCTGCGCCAGGTGCCCGAGGTCGATGGTTTCATCGCACCCAACAACGTCATTGGCCAACAGCCCTTGAGCAAATTCGGCGTACCGGGCCTCTTCATGCGCCGGCACCCACCACCACATCGGCGTACGCCCAGCAAGCCAGATCGCAGTGCGATAAAACTCATCGAGCAACAACGTGTTGCGAGGTTTGGCACTGTCGCCGTGGCTCGGCTGAGATACACATTCGCCCTGCGCAAAACGCTGCGCATCAATCAAGAAGAAATGCGCTTCAATCCCCTGGCTTGCCGCCCAAACCTCCAGCCGTCGACATTTTTTGCGTAACGCCGCCAATGCCACATCGCTCAAGTCCGGGCCCAGGCAAATCCAAACATCCATATCGCTTTGATCGGTCTGGGCCAAAGTGCCAAGGCTGCCCATCAAAAAAAGCCCATGAATCGGCTCTGAAGCGCAGGCGCTGCCCATGCTGCACGCAAAACCCCGTATCAATTGCTGCGCTGCAGCAAGGGTGGGGGCGTCAGGTTCATAGCCCGTCACCCCCGCCGGGGTACAGGCCGAAACATAGCCAGGCAACAGCGGGTGATTCACATGAAAGAACAGCGCCAACAGCCTCAGCAGCGATTGCTGGCCGGGTGCCAGGCCTTCCATCGCACGACCCATGCGGCCCTGATTGACGGCAAGAAACCGGCCACGAAGTTGCTGGAGAGTCTGTCGCTCGATTCCATCGCTCAGCACGGGAAGTGTTTCAGGAGGGCTCGTCATTTCACGCTCAGACCGGCTCGCCACAAGACCAATAGGGAGTGGGAGTCTACAGCCAGCCGTGGGAAAGACTCAGGAGGATTGCGCTTTTGAGCTCAGATTTTTACTGCGGGGAAAAATGTGCCCGCGGAATCATTGAACGTTCAGATCCCGAGGGCGCGGCGTGGCGTCAGGCGATTTCTTTGGACTCTACAAGGATGGTCAGCAGTACTTGAACACTCTGAGCAGCATCACGGCCCAGACTGGTCAGGTAACCGCCATCGGGTTGATCAATCAGCTTCTTGTCATACAGACGGCGTGCAGCAGCCACTTTTTCGGGTGCCGCATGTTGATGGATCTTCAGGCCCTCAAGGGTACTTTCCAGGTCAAACAGTGCAAGGACTTCCAGTTCGGCAACCAGCTCAGGGGTAAACGACATAAAGACTCCAGACTATGCAGGAAAAGACGACAGCCGCTCTAAGGTGATCGCACTGACGCTGACTGTCCAGTGGCAGTTCCTACCTTTATAAAACAGCCTGTCGCGATAGAGCATTTGGAGTGTAGTCCAACTGTGAGAGCGAGCAGGCTCGCTCTCACTGGGGATAGCTGCCCGGCAACAGAGTATCTACAGGGTTTTGCTGGCTGCGGGCCCGGTATGACTTTTCAGTTATATAAACATTCTTAAATAGTATTTTTAAGAATATCCGCGCCTCACTACTATTGCCCTACGCCAGCATCCCTGTCGGCACCCATATTTTCAGGAGCAGCACCATGAGCGCATCTCTGCGTAGCGTTGACGGCCAGGACGAAGCAACCATCCTTCGGGAAATCCAGAGCGCGCTGCGAGACCTGCGCTTTGGTGCTGTTGAAATCACTGTGCACAACGCTCAAGTGGTTCAGATCGAACGTAAAGAAAAATTCCGTCTGCAAAACCCGAGTCAAAAAAACGCCTGATCAATAGAAAGCGCATTCACGCGAGTGCGCCTCATAAAAAAACTAGAAAAAGCTTTGGAGCCTCACCTATGTCCCTACGCCGTTACGCTTTGGCCGCGCTGGCCAGTGCCATTTTTGCTGGCTCCGCTGTGGCCAAAGATTATGAATTGCTCAACGTTTCCTACGATCCGACTCGCGAGCTGTACCAGGATTACAACACCGAATTCACCCACTTCTGGAAAGCCAGCCACCCCGGCGACAACGTCAAAATCCAGCAATCCCACGGTGGCTCGGGCAAACAGGCTCGCGGCGTAATTGATGGTCTGCGCGCTGACGTGGTCACCCTGGCGCTGGCCGGTGACATCGATGAAGTCGCCAAACTGGGCAAAACCCTGCCGGAAAACTGGCAAACCCGCCTGCCTGACGCCAGCACCCCGTATACCTCGACCATCGTGTTCCTGGTACGCAAGGGTAATCCTAAAGGGATCAAGGACTGGGGCGACCTGACCAAAGACGGCGTGTCGGTGATTACTCCGAACCCTAAAACCAGCGGCGGTGCTCGCTGGAACTTCCTCGCGGCATACGCCTACGGCCTTAAAGCCAACGGTGGTAACGAGGAAAAAGCCAAAGAATACGTAAAAGAGCTGTTCAAACACGTACCCGTGCTGGACACCGGCGCACGCGGCTCGACCATTACCTTCGTCAACAACGGTCAGGGCGACGTGTTGCTGGCCTGGGAGAACGAAGCGTTCCTGGCACTCAAGGAAGACGGTGGTAATGACAAGTTCGATATCGTCGTGCCTTCGCTGTCGATTCTGGCCGAGCCTCCGGTGGCTGTAGTCGATAAAAATGCCGAGAAAAAAGGCAACTCCGAAATCGCCAAAGCCTACCTGGAGCACCTGTACAGCCCAGCCGGCCAGGAAATTGCGGCGAAGAATTTCTACCGCCCCCGTGACGCGGCAGTCGCTGCCAAATACGCACAACAGTTTCCGAAACTGGAGCTTGTGACTATCGACAAAGACTTCGGTGGCTGGAAGACTGCGCAGCCGAAATTTTTTAATGACGGCGGCGTGTTCGACCAGATTTACCAGGCGCAATAACCTGCGGGGCGGGCCTCTGAGCCACGCTTAAAGCTAGAACATCAGGCCCGCAATTGGTTGCGGGCCTCGTGCGTTAACCCAAGGACTTTTATGTCGCGTCGTATCTCCCCCGTCATACCCGGCTTCGGGCTGACGCTGGGCTACACCTTGGTGTACCTCAGCCTGATTGTGCTCATTCCACTGGCGGCGATGTTCGTGCATGCCGCTCAACTGACCTGGGACCAGTTCTGGGCCATCGTCACCGCTCCGCGGGTGCTGGCTGCGCTGCAACTGAGCTTTGGCACCGCTTTCGTCGCTGCAATCATCAACGGCATCATTGGTACCGTGCTGGCCTGGGTGCTGGTGCGTTACACCTTTCCGGGACGCAAGGTCATCGACGCCATGATCGACCTGCCGTTTGCCCTGCCAACCGCCGTAGCCGGTATCGCACTGACGGCCCTGTACGCCCCCAACGGCTGGATCGGCCAGTTCGCCACCGACCTGGGCTTCAAGATCGCCTACACCCCGATGGGTATCACCCTGGCACTGACCTTCGTCACCCTGCCGTTTGTAGTGCGAACGGTGCAGCCGGTACTGGCCGATATCCCGCGAGAAATCGAAGAAGCTGCTGCCTGCCTGGGCGCCAAGCCACTGCAAGTGTTCCGCTACATTCTGGTGCCAGCCCTGCTGCCCGCTTGGCTGACCGGCTTTGCCCTGGCGTTTGCCCGCGGTGTCGGTGAGTACGGATCGGTGATTTTCATCGCCGGCAACATGCCGTTCAAAACCGAAATCCTGCCGTTGCTGATCATGGTCAAGCTGGACCAGTACGACTACACCGGCGCCACGGCCATCGGCGTGATGATGCTGGTGGTTTCCTTCATTTTGCTGCTGATCATCAACTTGATTCAGCGCCGCATCGAAAAACCGTGAAGGAGGCCTGACCATGTCCAGTTCAACACAAAGCGCCTCATCCGTGGCCAACGCCGCCCGCCGTGGCAGCCCGACGTCGCGACGTCTGCTGATCGGCTTCGGCTGGTTGTTTTTCACCCTGTTCTTGCTGCTGCCACTGCTGATCGTGGTGTCCCAGGGTTTGAAAATGGGAGTCGGTACCTTCGTCGACGCCATCATCGAGCCCGACGCCCTGTCGGCCCTGAAGCTGACCATCATTGCGGTGGTGATTTCGGTGCCGCTGAACGTGGTATTCGGCGTCAGCGCGGCCTGGTGCGTAAGCAAGTACAGCTTTCGCGGCAAGAGCATCCTGGTCACCCTGATCGACCTGCCGTTTTCGGTCTCGCCGGTAATCGCCGGTCTGGTCTACGTGCTTATGTTCGGCGCGCAAGGCTTCCTGGGCCCGTGGTTGCAGGAGCATGACATCCAGATCGTCTTCGCCTTGCCGGGTATCGTGCTGGCAACCATCTTCGTCACCGTGCCGTTTGTGGCCCGTGAACTGATCCCGCTGATGCAGGAACAGGGCACCCAGGAAGAAGAAGCCGCACGCCTGCTGGGCGCCAACGGCTGGCAGATGTTCTGGCACGTAACCGTACCCAATATCAAATGGGGCCTGATCTACGGCGTGGTGCTGTGTACAGCGCGGGCGATGGGTGAGTTCGGTGCGGTATCGGTGGTTTCCGGGCACATTCGCGGGGTGACCAACACGCTGCCGTTGCACGTCGAGATTCTCTACAACGAATACAACCACGTTGCCGCCTTCGCAGTGGCGACCCTGTTGCTGATTATGGCGCTCTTCATCCTGCTGCTTAAGCAGTGGAGCGAATCCCGTATTAACCGCCTGCGCGCCAGCGCCGCGGAGGAATAAACCATGTCGATCGAAGTCCGTAACGTCAGCAAGAACTTCAACGCCTTCAAGGCGCTGGACAGCATCAATCTGGATATCCACAGCGGCGAACTGGTGGCCCTGCTCGGCCCGTCGGGCTGCGGCAAAACCACCTTGCTGCGCATCATCGCAGGCCTGGAAACCCCCGACGAAGGCAACATCGTGTTCCACGGTGAAGATGTCTCGGGGCACGACGTGCGTGATCGCAACGTCGGCTTTGTGTTCCAGCATTACGCGTTGTTCCGCCACATGACAGTGTTCGACAACGTGGCTTTCGGCCTGCGCATGAAACCGAAAAAGAACGTCCTAACGAAACCCGCATTGCTGAAAAAGTCCATGAGCTGCTGAACATGGTGCAACTGGACTGGTTATCGGATCGCTACCCGGAGCAGCTCTCTGGCGGTCAGCGCCAGCGTATCGCACTGGCCCGCGCCTTGGCGGTAGAGCCAAAAGTGCTGTTGCTGGACGAACCGTTCGGCGCGCTGGATGCCAAGGTTCGTAAAGAGCTGCGCCGCTGGTTGGCGCGCCTGCACGAAGACATCAACCTGACCTCGGTATTCGTGACTCACGACCAGGAAGAGGCCATGGAAGTGGCCGATCGTATCGTGGTGATGAACAAGGGTGTGATCGAGCAGATCGGCTCACCGGGCGAAGTCTATGAAAACCCGGCCAGCGATTTTGTTTACCACTTCCTGGGCGACTCCAATCGTCTGCACATCGGCGAAGATCAGCACCTGCTGTTCCGTCCGCACGAAGTGTCGTTGTCGCGTCACGAGATCGAAGACCACCATGCCGCGCAGGTACGCGATATTCGCCCATTGGGCGCGACCACCCGGGTGACATTGAAAGTTGAAGGGCAAAGCGAGTTAATCGAAGTTGAAGTGGTCAAGGACCACGACAGCCTGACCGATCTGGCGCGCGGCGAGACGTTGTTCTTCAAGCCGAAGGTGTGGCAAAAGGCGTAAGCCCACTGCCCTTGTGGGAGCGGGCTTGCTCGCGATGGCGGCAACGTGGTTTCAAGATAAACCGCGTCGGTTGCATCGCGAGCAAGCCCGCTCCCACAGTTTCAGAGTGGATCTAAGGCTTTTTCAGCTTCGGATTCGGAAAAAACTGCACCGCCTGCACTTTAGGATCCGGTGCTTTTTTCAACGCAGAAACATTGACCCGCGTACCCAATTCCTTGGGCACCGACAAACCTTGCTCATTCAACGTATCCGAATAACCGCAGGCCACACATTCGCGGTGCGGCACTTCGTCTTCGTTCCACATCATCAACTTGTCGGGCTCGCTGCACGCCGGGCAGACAGCCCCGGCGATAAAGCGTTTTTTGGTCACATTCACAGGTGCATCGCTCATGCCGCCGAATCCTCAGTCAGGCCGCTGTGGCGCAGCAGCGCGTCAATCGACGGCTCACGCCCACGGAAGTCCTTGAACAACTCCATGGGAGCCTTCGAGCCGCCACGGGCCAGAATCGCCTGACGGAATGCCTTGCCGGTGTGCGGGTTGAACACGCCTTCTTCTTCAAAGCGCGAGAACGCATCAGCCGACAGCACTTCAGCCCACTTGTAGCTGTAGTAACCCGCGGCGTAACCGCCCGCGAAAATATGCGCAAAGCTGTTAGGGAAGCGGTTGTACGCCGGTGGACGCATGACCGATACCTCATCGCGGATGCCGTCCAGCACCTGCGCCACGCTGCGACCGTCACCGTGTGTGGCGTGCAGCTCGAAGTCGAACAGGGAGAATTCCAGCTGGCGAACCATCATCAGCCCGGACTGGAAATTCTTGGCCGCGAGCATCTTGTCCAGCAGGTCTTTTGGCAGTGCTTCGCCGGTTTCGTAGTGGCTGGAAATCAGCGCCAGGCCTTCAGGCTCCCAGCACCAGTTTTCCATGAACTGGCTCGGCAACTCGACAGCATCCCAAGCCACGCCGTTGATGCCGGACACGCCCGCGTGTTCGATTTCGGTCAGCATGTGGTGCAAGCCGTGACCGAATTCGTGGAACAGGGTGGTGACTTCGTCGTGGGTCAGCAGCGCAGGCTTGCCTGAAACGGCCGGGGTGAAGTTGCACACCAGGTTGGCCACCGGGCTTTGCAGCGTGCCGGCTGCCGTGCGACGACGATCGCGGGCGCCATCCATCCACGCACCGCCACGTTTGTTGGCGCGGGCATAGAGGTCAAAGAAGAAGCGCCCGATGTGCTGGCCGTTTTCCTTGATTTCGAACAGGCGCACGTCCGGGTGCCAAGTATCGAAGCCTTTGATTTCGGCGATTTCGATCCCGTACAACTTCTGCACAATGGCAAACAGGCCGCCCAGTACTTTGTCGATCGGGAAGTAAGCACGCAGTGCTTCTTGCGACACGCTGTAGCGCTGTTCACGCAGCTTCTCGCCGAAGAAACCTGTGTCCCAGCTTTTCAGTTCCGGGGTGCCTTGCTCGGTGGCGTAGGCTTGCAGCTGTTCCAGGTCGCGGGCTGCAAATGGCTTGCTGCGCTTGGCCAGATCGCGCAGGAAGGTCAGTACCTGATCCGGGGTTTCGGCCATTTTGGTGGCCAGGCTCAGCTCAGCAAAGCTGCCAAAACCCAACAACTTGGCCAGTTCCTGACGCAGGTCGAGGATTTCTTCCATCACCGGACCGTTGTCGAACTTGCCGGCATTCGGGCCCTGATCCGACGCGCGAGTGCAGTACGCGGCATAGACTTCTTCGCGCAGGGCGCGATCCTGGGCGTAGGTCATGACCGGGAAGTAGCTCGGGAACTCCAGGCTGATCAGCCAGCCATCCAGACCTTTGGCCTGTGCAGCAGCGGCCATTTGCGCCTTGGCCGAATCGGTCAGGCCCGCCAGTGCGGCTTCGTCGGTGATGTGCTTGGTCCAGGCCTGCGTCGCGTCCAGCAGCTGATTGGAGAACTTGCTGCCCAGCTCCGACAGTTTGCTCTGGACTTCGGCGTAACGCTTTTGCTCAGCCTCCGGCAGGTCAATACCCGACAGGCGGAAGTCACGCAGCGAGTGCTCAAGAATGGTTTTTTGCGCCTGGTCGAAACCAGCCACTTGCGGGCTGTGGGCCAGGGCTTCGAAGGCCTGGAACAGTTCGCGGTTCTGACCCATCTCGGTGGAATAGGCGCTCAAGGCAGGCAAGCAGGCCTCATAGGCTTCACGCAGTTCACTGCTGTTGCACACCGCATTAAGATGGCTGACCGGGCTCCAGGCCGCGCCCAGTCGGTCGTTCAGCTCATCCATCGCCAATACCAGCCCAGCCCATGTAGGGTTCTGGCCCTGGTCCTTGAGGATGGCTTGAATGCCGGCGCGGTTGTCGGCGAGGATCTGCTCGATGGCCGGCTGTACGTGCTCAGGACGGATCGCCGAGAACGGCGGCAGGTCGTAGGGCTGCAAAAGAGGGTTGTTCTCGCTCACGTTTGGCACCTTGGCTTGAAGAAACATTGGGCCATCTTAATTACAATCGACGCACTGCGCAGCAATCAGCCCCGCTATCACTGCTAAAGAAGGAAGCTATTCGTGTCCATTCGTCCGTTCCAGCAGCACACACCGACCCTGGGCGAGCGCGCCTTTGTTGACCGCTCGGCAGTGGTGATCGGTGACGTCGAGATCGGCGCCGACAGTTCTATCTGGCCGCTGACCGTGATTCGCGGCGACATGCACCGCATCCGCATCGGCGCCCGCACCAGCGTGCAGGACGCCTGCGTGCTCCACATCACCCACGCAGGCCCCTTCAACCCCGACGGGTTCCCGCTGTTGATCGGCGACGACGTGACCATCGCCCACAAAGTCATGCTGCACGGGTGTCACGTGGGCAATCGCATCCTGATCGGCATGGGCAGCATCGTGATGGACGGTGCCATTATTGAAGACGACGTGATCGTTGGCGCAGGCAGTCTGGTGCCCCCGGGCAAGCGCCTGGCAAGCGGCTTTCTTTATGTGGGCAGCCCGGTCAAACAGGTGCGCGAGCTGACCGAAAAAGAAAAAGCCTTCTTCACCTACAGCGCCGGCAACTACGTAAAACTCAAGGACCAGCACTTGGCCGAAGGCTACGACCAGCCGGTTTAAGCTCACTTTTCAGGAAGTTTCCATGCATTACCAAAACGTATTGTTCGACCTTGACGGCACGCTGACCGACCCACGGGAAGGCATCACCCGCTCGATCCAGTTCGGCCTGAGCAAACTGGGCATTGATGAACCTGACCTGACCCGGCTTGAGCACTTTATCGGCCCGCCGTTGCTGCAACAGTTCATGGCCACCTATGGCTTTGACGAGGCAAAAGCCTGGGAAGCAATGGGCTTCTACCGCGAGCGTTTCGCCGTGACCGGGCTGTATGAAAACGAAGTCTTCGAAGGTGTAACACCGCTGCTCGAAGAGCTGGTGGCACAGGGTCGCCAACTGTATATCGCCACCTCGAAACCCCATGTTTATGCCCGTGAAATCGCCCGTCATTTTGATTTCGCCAAGCACTTCAAAGTGATTTACGGCAGCGAACTGGATGGCACCCGCACCAACAAGGTCGAGCTGATCAACCACCTGGTGACGACTGAAGGGCTGGACCCGGCGCAGACCCTGATGATCGGTGACCGCAAGCACGACCTGATCGGTGCTCGTGACAATGGCATGGACGCAGCTGCCGTGGGTTATGGGTTTGGCAGCTTCGAAGAACTTAATTCGTTTGCACCCAAGTACCACTTTGAGACGCTGGCGCAGTTGCATCAGGCGTTCAGAAAATGAGCTGATATATCCCTTGTGGGAGCCAGCCTGCTGGCGAAGGCATCAGCGCGGTCGTTCAGACAAACCGCGCCGTCTGAATCGCGAGCAGGCTCGCTCCCACACCGATTTCCAGACCGATACCCACGAAATGGGTGGCGATAGTGTGCGGATCACGGTGATAGGCCGCGTACTGGCTCAGATGGTCGACCAGGCTTTTCAGGGTGCAGAACCCTCAATTTATTATTTTTAGTTATAAACAAATAGCTTCTTATTCCTTAGCGAATCTAAAAACCGTCCCTATACTGACTAGGTAACACACATACCGCTGGAGGCGCACACCCATGGGCAACGATTCGATTCGCTATTTGATAGTGCCGGGCTGGCAAGGTTCGTCCGACGATCATTGGCAAACCCACTGGCAAAACAGCTTACCGAACAGTGCCCGGGTGGAGCAGGCCGACTGGCTGACGCCTCGGCGCGAAGACTGGATTGCCGCCTTGGCCGAAGCCATTGCCGCTGACAGCACCCCCGTGATTCTGATCGCCCACAGCCTGGGTTGCATCACCGTAGCCCATTGGGCCGAGCGTGCGCCAGAAAGCCTGCTGGGCCAAGTCCGCGGCGCGTTGCTGGTGGCCCCGGCCGATGTCGAACGTCCAGCCTGTGCGCCAGCCTTGCGCAACTTTGCCCCTATCCCGAGCCTGCCTTTGCCGTTCCCGAGCCAGATTGTCACCTCGGATAACGATTCGGCGGTGAGTGCGCCACGGGCAATGGAGTTTGCCCGCCAGTGGGGCGCCGAAATTGGCGTTATCAGCGGCGCAGGGCACATCAACGTTAAGTCCGGACACCAGCGCTGGGAGCAAGGCTTTGCCTTTTTATACCGCCTGCAAACCCGCATCGAGCACGGTGCCCTGCGCCGCGCATGAATTTCTGTAACGCCCGCGCCCACCCATAGGCTGCGGGTGGGAGCCTGTCATGAGCCTGCATGAAACCTTTGGCCAGCCATTGCTGACCTTTCCCGACGCGGAAAAAAGCCCGCTGAGCATTCGCGCCAAGGCGCTGGTGTTTGTCGACCCTCGTTCACGCAAATTACGCAACGATCTGGAGCTGTTGGCGCCCCGCGCGCTGCCAGTGTTAATCCGGGGTGAAACCGGCAGCGGCAAGGAGCTGCTGGCCCGGCACATTCACCGCGCCAGCGACCGTACCGGCTTGTTTGTGTCGGTCAACTGCGGGGCGATCAGCCCCACTTACGCAGACGCCGAGCTGTTCGGATATGCCGCCGGAGCACACAACAGTTCGGCCAGCAGCCGCGCGGGCTGGTTTGGCTCGGCCAATGGCGGCACGCTCTATCTGGACGAAATTGGCGACTTGCCCCTGGCGATTCAAATCAAGCTGCTGGCGGCGCTGGAAACCCACGAAGTGACTCGCGTGGGAGCCCATCAACCCAGCCCTGTAGACGTACGACTGGTGGCGGCCACCAGCATCGACCTGGCGCAGGCGGTCAGTGCAGGCAAATTCCACGAGCGACTGTTTCACTACCTCAGCGAAGGGCGGCTGGAATTGCCCGCTTTGCGCGAACGGCCCGGTGACATCCTGTCGCTGGCCGAATACTTTTTAGGCATCTACAGCCAGCGCCTGAATCTGCCCGTACCTTTTATCAGCGACGGCGCGCAGCGGGTACTAGAACGTTACAGCTGGCCGGGCAACACCCGGGAACTGGAAAACGTGATTCATTTTGCGCTGCTGGTCAGCACCGGCGAGGAGATTCAGCCCGAGCACCTGAACCTGCCCGATGGGTTGAGCCAGATAGAGCTGTTTATAAAAAGCGCGACGGCCCAGGAATTGGCGGCAATTAAACACCTGCTTACCTGACCCTGTGGGAGCGGGCTTGCTCGCGATGCAAGCACTGCGGCCTGTCTGGAACACCGCATTGATGCAATCGCGAGCAAGCCCGCTCCCACGAGGCCTGCGAAAGGAAAAAATCAAGCGAACAAAATGGCATAAGAAGCTGAATAAATATTATTGTTCGGGAATAAAGAATCTCGGTATTGTCTGCTTCGTCTTCCAAGAAAACCGTCATCCGAACGGTCATACACTTAAGGGTATTGCATGAAAAAGGTTCTGTTGTTTACCGCATTGGCGGCTGCTCTGACGGCAGGCCTGGCACAGGCTGGCGAAAAACTGGTAGTGGCTGCAACTCCAGTACCCCACGCCGAAATCCTTGAGCTGATCAAGCCGACCCTCGCCAAAGAAGGCGTGGATCTGGAAATCAAAGTGTTCACCGACTACGTGCAACCTAACGTGCAAGTGGCCGAGAAACACCTGGACGCCAACTACTTCCAGACCCTGCCCTACCTCGAAAGCTTCAACAAAGGTAAAGGCACCAATCTGCAAACCGTGATCGGTGTTCACGTTGAACCGTTCGGCGGCTACTCGAAAAAGGTCAAAAGCCTTTCTGAACTCAAAGACGGCGCAACCATTGCCATCCCCAATGAAGGCAGCAACAGCGGCCGCGCTTTGATCCTGCTGCAAAAGGCTGGCCTGATCGAACTCAAAGACCCGACCAACGCTGTTTCCACGCCAAAAGACATCGCCAAGAACCCGCACAACTTCAAGTTCAAAGAGCTTGAGTCCGCACTGCTGCCACGCGTGCTGGACCAGGTTGACCTGGACATGATCAACACCAACTACGCGCTGGAAGCTGGCCTGAACCCTGCCACCGACGCGCTGATCATCGAAGGTGCTGATTCACCGTACGTAAACTTCCTGGTGGCCCGTCCTGACAACAAGGACAGCCCGGCCATCCAGAAGCTGGCCAAAGCCCTGACCAGCCCGGAAGTAAAAGCCTTTATCGCTGAAAAATACAAAGGCGCAGTGCTGCCAGCGTTCTGATCAAGCACAGCTCCACTGAAAACGCCGACGGCTTTTATAGCGTCGGCGTTTTTATTTGTCGGGCCAATACCAGGCCGGCTGATCCAGCAGACGCTGGCCGACCACTTCAGTCTGGCCAAGGTTTTTTTCCAGCACGATGCAATTGCAGTCAGGGTCCTGCTGCAACGCAGCAATCAGCCGTCGGGCATGGGACACGACCCAGACCTGAGTGTGTTGCGAGGCACTGGTAATCAACCGCGCCAGCGCAGGCAGCAAGTCAGGATGCAGGCTGGTTTCGGGTTCGTTAAGCACCATCATGCTCGGCGGGCGCGGAGTGAGCAGGGCAGCAATCAGCAACAGGTAGCGCAAGGTACCGTCTGATAACTCAGCGGCCGATAACGGGCGCAACAGCCCCTCTTGATAAAACTCGATATAAAAATGCCCGCCGGGCACGCACTCGATTTTCAACCGGGCGCCAGGGAATGCATCGCTGATTGCGGCATGTAAGGCTTCGGGGTTGCCGACCTCGATGATGGTTTGCAACGCAGCCGCCAGATCACGGCCGTCGTGATGCAGCACCGGCGTGCGTGTGCCCAGTTGCGGTTGGCGCGCAGGCGCTTGCGGGTCGGTGCGAAAGTGATCGTAAAAGCGCCAGCCACGGATCGATTCGCGCAGCTGCAACACTTCGGGCGAGGCCTGCATGCTGCCAACCTGATCAAACAGACTGTCGAACAGCGGCGTGTGCTGTGCCAGCACCTGCCAGTCACGGCCATCACGCGCGCGGACCAGCGGGCCTTTACGCTCGACCAACTCACTGGCCGGCCGGTAAAAAGGCCCTGCCCAGATGCTCTCGTGCTTGATCTGAGGGTCGAGGTTGAACTGCGTACGGCCGGGTATCGGCAAGCCCAGGGCGATGGCGTAGCTGAAATCCTCTCCGGCAAAACCAAGGCGCAGGCGCTTGGTTTCCTGACGCACGCTGGCATGAACATCGACTTCGCCCAACTTCATGCGCCGGGAGATCACTTCAGGTCCCGCCCAGAAAGTCGAGCTCAGCCCCCCTTCACGGGCCAACGCATTAACCACCCCGCCCTGGGCGGTTTCGGCCAATAACCGCAGGGCACGGTAAAGATTCGATTTACCGCTGCCATTGGGCCCCGTGATCAGATTAAGTCTGGCCAAGGGCACCACCAACTGGTTAATAGAGCGGTAGTTGGCCACGGCCAGGGTGGTGAGCATGGTATGACCTCATTTCGTGAAACCGATAGGCGGCAATAGAGTCCCACAGACGCTGAACACTGTTCTACGCTATCACCCGTATCCGCATGTTAATCGGCATTATGCAAAGGAGCTTGCATGGCAGGTCCACTGAACACGAGCATTTTGGGCTTGAGCCTCTTGGCGCTTCTCACCGCGTGCGGCAAGGAGGGTCCTAAGGAACCTTTGTCCCCCAGGGTGTATGTGCAGCAGGTGAGCACTCGAGAATTCGCCCCCCCCATTCAACTCAGCGGTGATATTCAGGCTCGGGTCGAAACCCAGCTGTCATTTCGCGTAGGTGGCAAGATTATCGAGCGCAAGGTCGATGTGGGTGACCATATCAAGGCCAATCAGGTGCTCGCACGCCTCGACCCCAAGGACTTGAAGATCCAGGTCGAGACCGCTCAGGCCAGCGTCAATGCGCAACAGGCTCAAGTGGTGCAAACCCGCGCAGCATTTATTCGTCAGCAAAAATTGCTGCCAAAAGGCTATACCAGCCAAAGCGAATACGACGCCGCCAACGCCGCCCAGTTGAGCGCAAAAAGCGCCTTGGCTGCAGCGCAGGCACAGTTGGCCAATGCCCGCGAACAACTGAGTTACAGCAACCTTGAAGCCGAGGCGCCCGGCGTTATCACGGCGCGCCAGGCCGAGGTAGGACAAGTGGTGCAGGCCACCATGCCGATTTTCACCCTCGCCCGCGATGGTGCACGGGATGCGGTTTTCAACGTGTATGAATCGCTGTTTATCGAGCCGCCCAAAGACCCCACCGTGCAGGTCACGCTCTTGAGTAATCCGACGATCAAGGTCAACGGCCAGATCCGCGAAATCACGCCCACCGTGGCCGCGCAAAGCGGCACGCTGCAAATAAAGGTGCAACTGGATGCATTGCCCAAAGGCATGGACCTAGGTTCGATTGTCAGCGTCAACCTGACACCGCCTCCCAGTCGCAGCATCGAGTTGCCGTGGTCGGCACTGACCAAGGACATCAGCGAGCCCGCAGTGTGGATCGCCGACCATCAAAACAACGTGCGCCTGCAGCGGGTCAAGGTGGGGCGCTACCTGACCGGCAGCGTAATCGTCAGCGAAGGCCTCAAGGATGGGGAAAAAGTCGTGGTTGCAGGCGGGCAACTGTTGCACCCCGGCATGAAGGTTGAAATCGTCCCTGCTCCAGCCGAAGGAGTTCAACTATGAGGCGTTTGTGGATGATGCCCTTAGCGGCCGCCCTGTTGGTGGGCTGTTCTGAAAAACAGCCGCCCGAACCCATTCGACCGGCGCTGTATGTGGTGGCGCAACCCGAACTGGCGCAAGACTTGGGACGCTTTGCCGGCAATATCGAAGCTCGCTACGAAAGCACCTTGGGCTTCAGGGTTCCGGGGCGCATCGTGCGCCGGTATTACGACGTGGGTGCGGTGGTCAAACAGGGGGACATTCTGGCCAACCTCGACCCCACCGATCAGCAAAATCAGTTGCGTTCGGCTCAGGGCGATCTGGCCAAGGTGCAAGCGCAATTGATCAACGCCAAAGCCAACGCCCGTCGCCAGCAAGAGCTGTTCGACCGTGGCGTGGGTGCCCAGGCTCAGCTGGACACGGCACAAGCTGATCTCAAGACCACCCAGGCCTCGATGCAGCAGGCGCAGGCGGCGGTGAGTCAGGCCCAGGATCAGCTCAGTTACTGCAACCTGCGCGCTGACCATGACGCCGTGATCACTCAATGGCAGGCCGAGGCCGGGCAAGTGGTAAGCATCGGCCAGGAAGTCGTCACTCTGGCACGACCTGAAATCAAAGAGGCGGTGATCGACCTGCCGGGACCGCTGGCCGAGGCCTTGCCTAAAGACATCGAGTTCCGCGTCGCTGGTCAGCTCGACCCGAACATCAACACCAGCGCCCATATCCGCGAAATCGCTCCGCAGGCCGACAGCGCAACCCGCACACGACGTACCCGCCTGACACTGGACTCGACCCCGGCGGCGTTTCGTCTTGGCAGCTCAGTCAGCGTGACCGTCAGCAGCCCGATCGCCGAGCACTTTCAGTTACCACTGACGGCCATGCAAGAAACCGATGGCCACACCCGCGTGTGGATCATCGACACGGCAACCCATGCCGTCAGCCCCCGTGATGTCACGGTTCTGCGGCGCGATGCACAAAGCGTGTTGTTGTCTGGCGGCATAAAAGCCGGCGACATGGTGGTCAGTGCAGGCGTACACAGCCTCACCCCTGGGCAGAAAGTCAGACTCGATAAGGAAAGCTCGCAATGAATGGGAAGTTCAACCTGTCCGAGTGGGCCCTGAAACATCAGTCATTCGTCTGGTATTTGATGTTTGTGGCGGTGGTGGCCGGGATTTTCTCGTACATCAATCTGGGGCGTGCAGAAGACCCGTCCTTCGCCATCAAAACCATGGTAATCCAGACCCGATGGCCCGGCGCCACAGTCGATGAAACCCGGCTGCAGATCACCGATCGCATCGAGAAAAAGCTCGAAGAGCTGGATTCCCTCGACTACGTGCAAAGCTATACCCGCCCCGGTGAGTCAACGGTATTTGTGTTCCTCAAGGACACCACCAAGGCCGATGCCATCCCGAATATCTGGTATGAGGTGCGCAAGAAAATCGGCGACATCCGCGGCGACTTTCCCCAAGGTATTCAAGGCCCGGGGTTCGACGATGAGTTCGGTGATGTCTACGGCACCATCTTCGCCTTTACCGGCGACGGCTTCACCATGCGCCAGCTGCGCGATTACGTGGAGCAGGTGCGCACCGGCATCCGCGATGTACCCAATCGCGGCAAGGTGATGACCATTGGCGAGCAGGAAGAAACCTTCTACCTCGATTTTTCAACCCGCAAGCTGGCAGCGCTGGGCCTTGATCAGCAGCAGATACTTGAAAGCCTGCAAGCACAGAACGCCGTAACCCCCGCCGGGGTCATCGAAGCGGGCCCCGAACGCATGTCGGTCCGCACGTCAGGCCAGTTCCACAGTGTTGAAGACCTGGCGGCGGTAAACCTGCGGGTCAACGACCGCTTTTACCGGCTGGCCGACATTGCCGACATTACCCGAGGCTACGTCTACCCTGCTGCGCCGATGTTCCATTACAACGGCAAGCCTGCCATTGGCCTGGCGATCGCCATGATTGATGGCGGCAACATTCAGGAGTTCGGCAAGCAACTGCAGGAGCGCATCGATGAACTGACCGCGCAGTTGCCGGTGGGTGTGGGCGTACACATGGTGTCCGATCAGGCGCAGGTGGTTGAAGAAGCCGTGAGCGGCTTCACCAGTGCGCTGTTCGAAGCCGTAGTGATTGTACTGGCGGTGAGTTTTATCAGCCTGGGCTTGCGAGCCGGCTTGGTGGTGGCGATTTCGATCCCGCTGGTTCTGGCGCTGGTGTTCGTGTTTATGGAGTTCACCGGCATTGCCATGCAGCGGGTGTCACTGGGCGCGCTGATCATCGCCCTGGGCCTGCTGGTGGACGACGCGATGATCACGGTGGAGATGATGATCACGCGCCTGGAGCTGGGGGAGACCAAGGAGCAGGCAGCCACCTTTGCCTACCACTCCACGGCCTTCCCGATGCTCACCGGGACCCTGGTGACGGTGGCAGGGTTTGTTCCCATCGGGCTGAACAACAGCTCGGCGGGGGAATACACCTTCACCCTGTTCGCGGTAATTGCCGTGGCGATGCTGGTGTCATGGGTGGTGGCGGTACTGTTCGCGCCGGTGCTGGGCGTACACATTCTGAGCGCCAAGGTTAAACCCAAGTCCGAGGAGCCCGGGCGTCTGGCCCGGGTTTTCAATACCGCCCTGCTGTGGTGCATGCGCAATCGCTGGTGGACCATCGGCGCCACGGTGCTGATGTTTGTCCTGTCGGTGTTTGGCATGGGGCTGGTGCAGAACCAGTTTTTCCCGGCATCCGATCGCCCCGAGATCCTGGTAGACCTGAACCTGCCGCAAAACGCTTCAATTGAGGAAACCCTCAAAGTTACCCAGCGTTTTGAAGAGTCACTCAAGGGTGATCCAGATATCGTGCGCTGGAGCTCGTACATCGGCGAGGGTGCAATCCGTTTCTACCTGCCGCTGGACCAGCAACTGCAAAACCCCTTCTATGCCCAGCTCGTCATCGTCAGTACCGGGCTTGAAAGCCGCGATGTTCTGGTGGAGCGCCTGAACAAACGCCTGCGCGAAGAGTTCGTGGGGATCGGCAGTTTCGTCCATACCCTGGAACTGGGGCCGCCCGTAGGGCAACCGTTGCAGTATCGGGTCAGCGGCAAAGACATCGACCTGGTGCGCAAGTATTCGATCGACCTGGCCACAGTGCTCGATGCCAACCCCAACGTCGGTGAAACCATCTTCAACTGGAACGAACCCGGCAAGGTCCTGCGTATCGACATCGCCCAGGACAAGGCTCGCCAGTTCGGGCTGTCGTCCGAAGACGTGGCCCATGTGATGAACAGCATCGTCAGCGGCGCAGCTGTCAGTCAGGTCAAGGACAACATCTACCTGATCAACATCGTCGGGCGGGCCAACAGCAGTGAGCGCGGCACTCCCGAAACCCTGCTCAACCTGCAAATCAGCACCCCGAGTGGCACCTCGATTCCGTTACTGGCCTTTGCCACCGTGCGCTACGAGCTGGAGCAGCCGTTGGTATGGAGCCGTGACCGAATCCCCACCCTGACCCTCAAGGCCTCGGTGCGTGGTTCGATGCAACCCACCGACCTGGTGGCCCAACTCAAACCTGACGTCGACACGTTCGCCGACAGCCTGCCCCAGGGCTACACCTTGCAAACCGGCGGTACAGTGGAACAAAGCGCCAAGGCTCAAGGCCCGATCGCTCAGGTAGTGCCATTGATGCTGTTCTTGATGGCAACGTTCCTGATGATCCAGCTGCAAAGCGTGCAGAAGATGTTCCTGGTGGTGAGTGTCGCGCCGCTGGGGCTGATCGGCGTGGTGCTGGCGCTTGTACCCACCGGTACGCCAATGGGCTTTGTGGCGATTCTGGGGATTCTGGCGCTGGTGGGCATCATCGTACGTAACTCGGTGATTCTGGTGACCCAGATCGATCAGTACGAGCGCGACGGCTATGACCCGTGGCATGCAGTGATGCAAGCCACCCAGCACCGTCGCCGACCGATCCTGCTAACCGCAGCAGCGGCCAGCCTGGGCATGATCCCGATTGCCCGTGACGTGTTCTGGGGGCCAATGGCCTACGCCATGATTGGCGGCATCCTGTCGGCCACCTTGCTCACGCTGCTGTTCCTGCCAGCGCTGTATGTGGCCTCGTACAAGATCAAGGAGAACAAAGAGCCGCCGCCTGCCCATGTTTGATTCTTCCTGTGGGAGCGGGCTTGCTCGTGATGCAGACAACGAAGTGTTTCAAGGACACTTCGTTGATGCCTTCGCAAGCAAACCCGCTCCTGCAGAGGCCAGGATTGTTTGGAATATCCGAATACCGGTATCAAACCAGCGGTCTTTATCTGCCTGAGCGCACATGTGAGTCTAGCCCCACGCCTTTTCCACAACGGAGTGTTGCCATGAGTTCTTCACAACCCAAAGTCGCCATTGTCACGGGCGCTTCACGTGGCATCGGGGCCGTAATTGCCAAACAGTTGGCAGGCGAAGGTTTTGCCGTGGTCATCAACTACGCCAACAGTGCAGGCGAAGCCACGCGGCTGGTCGCACAGCTACGTGAAGACGGGCATGAGGCGATCGCCGTGCAGGCGGATGTGGCCAGTGCCGCTGATGTGAAGCGCCTGTTCGATGAAGCGGAGCTGCAACTGGGCAAGGTCGATGTACTGATCAACAACGCGGGTGTACTCAACGTGTTGCCGCTGGCCCAGCACAGCGACGAGATATACGAACAGACCTTCAATATCAACACCAAAGGGACGTTCAACACCCTGCGCGAAGCCGCTACCCGGCTGAACGGCGGTGGCCGCATCGTCAATTTTTCGAGCAGTACGGTGGGCATGAACCTGCCGGGTTACGCGGTGTACATCGCCAGCAAGGCTGCGGTTGAATCGTTGACCCAGGTGTTTGCCAAGGAGCTGCGCGGGCGGCAGATCACCGTTAACGCAGTGGCTCCGGGACCGGTGGCGACGGAGCTGTTTTTACAGGGCAAGACCGAAGAGCAAATCCAGACGTTCTCCAAGATGCCGCCTCTGGAGCGTCTGGGCCAGCCACAAGACATTGCCAATATCATCTCGTTTCTGGTGAGCCCGGCAGCGGACTGGGTCAACGGGCAGGTTTTGCGGGCCAATGGCGGGTTGGTATAGGCAAAAGCAGAGCGCCCTCACCCTGACCCTTTTCCTGAGGGATCGGGTGAGGGGCTTTTAACGCTGCGCCTGACCCTGCTGCATCACCCACTGCACCACTTGCGGCATCAAGGTGTCGCTGGCCTGTCCAAACCCTGCAACCACCCCCGGCACCAATGGATTACTGAGCGGCTGACGTGCTTCAAACCGTTTGGAGGCAATCACACGCTGGTCGCTGCTGCGCACCAGACGGGCGTTGTACTGGATCAATACTTCAGGGCTTTTGCCGTTGTAGTGGGTCTGGAACGCCAACAACTCCCCACCCAACTCGTAATCGGCATGCAGGTTGCTGTCGTCGGTGCTCAGCCCTTGAATCCGCCCATCCTGCAAGAAGGCATCAAGCAGACGATTGCGTAGCAGCACGGGCGCAGTATCGCTCCAGCGGGCGCCCTTGTAGTTGCTGATCAGGTTGCCCTCGGGCACCACGGCAATGTTCTGGTTGTTCAAGGCGCCGCTGGCCATCGGCTTGTCCAGACGCAATGACCACTTCACTGGCGCGCTTTGGCTGGCGGCAATGGGCGCTTGCGCAGCGGGCAGCCGATAGACGTCGACCATCTCGGGCTTGGGCAGAATCGAACAGGCGCTGAGCAGGCTCAGGCTGGCCGCAAACATGATAGAACCTGCCAGGCGATAGGTACGCTTCATGGAGTGAATTCCTTGTTCTGTTCGCGGCCTAGCAAGTAACCGCTTGGATTGGCTTCCAGGCGCCGTGAGATCGAGCGCAATGTGCCGAGTGTTTCGCGCAATTCGTTGACCGCAGGGCCCAGTTGATTGAGCCCCTGAAGGCCGTTGTTAAGCGACTCCTCATTGCTGTTGATCAACGTGTTGATGGTCGCGCTGCTTTGTTCCAGCGACTTCATGGCGCGGTCTGCGCTGGCGAACATCTGCTTGCCGTCGCTGCTCAACAGGCCGTTGGCGTTGCGCATCAGTGCTGCGGTTTGCTCCAGCGTGGCACTGGCCTGCTTACCGACCTGGGCCAGCTGTTTCAGGGTCTGGCTGATATCACCGCGCTGACCGGAAATTGCCGAGGTGGTTTGCTCGAGGTTATCCAGCGTCTTGCTCACGCGGTTGACGTTGTCTTCGGAAAAGAGCTGGTTGGCGTTGTGCAGCAGCATGTTGACGTTGGCCATCATGTCGGTGCCGTCAGTGAGCAGACGGGCAATCGGTGACGGCGAAGCCACGATCTCCGGGAGCTTGCCGTCCTTGCCCTTGAGGTCCGGGCTATTCGGGTCGCCGCCACTGAGCTGGATGATCGAGGTGCCCGTAACGCCAGTCAGCGCCAGCTTGGCCTTGGTATCGACCTTGACCGGCGTGTTGGCGGCCAGACGGATGCGCGCCAATACACGGCGCGGATCCTTGTCGTCGAGTCGCAACTCGATGACGTCACCCACCTTGATCCCGTTGTATTGCACCGAGCTGCCTTTTGACAGGCCGCTGACGGCTTCGTTGAACACCACTTCGTAATCCTTGAACGTGCTGTCCATGCTCGCCTTGGCCAGCCACAGGCCAAACAGCATGGCCCCGACGACAACCAGGACACTGAACAAGCCGATCAATACATGATGGGCACGGGTTTCCATGTCATTGCTCCTTACGCTGGGTTGCCGCTTCGTATGCGGCGCGGCCACGGGGGCCATGGAAATATTCGTGAATCCAAGGGTCGTTGAAGTCTTCGACCTCGCGGATGGGTGCCGCCACCAGCACCCGTTTTTGCGACAGCACAGCCACCCGGTCCGTGATGGTGTACAGCGTGTCCAGGTCATGGGTGACGAGAAACACGCTCAGGCCCAGCGCATCGCGCAGGGTCAGAATCAGTTGGTCGAATGCCGCCGCACCAATCGGATCGAGCCCGGCGGTGGGCTCATCAAGAAACAGGATGTCCGGGTCCAGCGCCAGCGCTCGGGCCAGCGCGGCGCGCTTGACCATCCCGCCCGACAACGAAGACGGGTATTTGTCGGCGGCCGACAACGGCAGTCCGGCCAGCGCCAGCTTCACGCATGCCAGGTGCTCAGCATCAGGACGGCTTAGCCCTGCGTGTTCAATCAGGGGCAGGGCGATGTTTTCGGTCACGGTCAGCGAAGAAAACAGCGCCCCTGCCTGGAACAACACGCCAAAACGCCGTTCGATCCGTGAGCGCTCGGCCTCGTGGAGGTTCATCAAGTCCTGGCCAAACACCCGCACTTGCCCTTCAGTGGGTCGACGCAAGCCGACAATGCTGCGCAGCAGCACCGATTTGCCAGTACCGGAGCCGCCAACCACGCCCAGGATTTCGCCTTTGTACACATCAAGGTCGAGGTGTTCGTGCACGCTTTGGCTGCCAAAGCGGTTGCACAGATCACGCACCTCGATCACCGCCTCGCCGGGCTTGCGCAGGGAAGTACTCACCAGCCCATCTCCATAAAGAACAACGCGGCTACGGCGTCGAGGACGATCACGATAAAGATCGATTGCACCACGCTGGACGTGGTGTGGGCGCCGACCGATTCGGCGCTGCCGCTGACTTTAAACCCCTCAAGGCAGCCCACTGCAGCGATCAAAAAGGCAAAAAAGGGCGCTTTGGCTATGCCCACCAAAAAGTTCTTAACACCGATGTCGGAGTGCAGGAGCGAAATAAACATGTCCGGGGAAATACCCAGCGAGATGACACACACCACGGCGCCGCCAAGGATGCCCGCCATCATGGCCAGGAAGGTCAGCAGCGGCAGGGCGATCAACAGGGCCAGAACCCGCGGCAGCACCAGCAAGTCCATCGGATCGAGGCCCAGGGTGCGAATGGCGTCGATTTCTTCGTTGGCTTTCATTGAGCCGATTTGTGCCGTAAAAGCACTGGCCGTTCGACCCGCCAGCAGAATGGCGGTCAGCAACACACCGAATTCCCGCAGGAAGGAAAACGCCACCAAGTCAACGGTGAAGATTCCCGCACCAAAGCTGGCCAGCACCGTAGCGCCGAGAAAGGCCACCACCGCGCCCACCATAAAGGTCAGCAGCACCACGATCGGCGCGGCGTTGAGGCCGATCTGCTCAATGTGTGCCACCACTGGCGTGATGCGCCATTGCTTGGGTCGAAACAGATTACGCGCCAGGGTTTGCAGGATCAGCCCGATAAAGCCCAGCAATTGCAGGGTGTCTTGCCACAGTTTGTAGACCGCGCTGCCGATACGGCTCAGCAACAGGATGCCGACGTTCTGCGGTGCGACTTTGACCGGCACACAGAAATCACGCATTGAGGAATAGACCGTTTGCAGCAAGGCGCGGTCGGCGGCGGGGAGCTTTTGTGCGGTTTGGGTCAACTGGCTGACGCGCTCAGCGCCCAACAATTCCACCAGCAGTGACGCACCCGCCGTATCGATACCGGTCACCGCATCGAGGTTGATGGCGGTCTGCTCATCGTATTTGCCCACCAACTGCTCGGTCTGCTGCTTGAGACGAGTGTAATGGGCAAGGGTCCAGTCGCCGCTGATCAGCAGCCGCGCCGGATTACTGGAAGTGTCTAGTTGGGCATTGCCCGCCATGGCCGTAATAGTCTTAAGCTCCCAGCTCAGTACGTTGAAACGCAGACCTTATGTAATAGCACAATCCTGCAAAAGTGTTTCAGTTTGACGGAACAACCGCAGGCACAGATTGATCTGGGTTAACCCGAAAGCGCAAAACGCCAATCATCTGTCCATCTTCAGTCAGCACCCTGACTTGCCAGCGACCCACCGGATCGGGCGGGAAATTCTGCTTGTGGGTCCAGGCGCGATAGCCCTCCTTGCGCCCGCCATGGATATCCAGGGCGATGCGATCGACTTCCTGGCCATTGAGTTGCCACACGTGATAAATGCGCTCGTTCAAGCCGCGCGGGGCGTTGATCGAGGTGTACGCGTACAACCCACGGCTACGTAGCTCGCTGACGCTGATTTGCTCGATGCTCTCGCCCGGTGTGCGGTCTTGCAGCTGGGTCGTGACGGCCACTTCGGTCATCCACAGTGTGGCGGGCGGCACCCAGGAGCGCAGCAGCCAGCCGGAGCCGCCCAGGGCAAGAACAATCAGTGGCAGCACCAGCCAGCCGCGCCAGGTCTTCAATGGCAGGCTCACAGCCAGGCTGGGGATTGACAGCAGCACGGCGGTACCCAGCGCCAGTTTGTAGCTCTGGGCGGTGGTCAGATTGAGGATGACCGGCAACGCTGTCAGCATCGCGGCGAACAGGGCGAGGGTGTGCAGCGCCAAAAATAGCCAGCGCCGGGGGGCCAGCCATTTGTAATACAGAGGGTCAGTGATGGTGATCAGTGCGCACACACCCAGTAGCCCGGTAAAGACAAGCTGCCCGCTGTTCCAGGTGGTGGTGATAAAGAAAAACGGCAATACGAAAAACAGACTTTCCTGATGGATCATCTGGGTCGCATAACGCAGCAGCGGCGGGGGGATTTCACGCTTGAATACCCGGCTGAATAGCTGGGTCAAGCTGTTTTCCAGCATCAGCCAGACCCAGCTCACCAACAGGATCACGGCGATCCAGCGGGCCATGCCTTGCTGACGGTCCACCAGAATAAAACTGCCCACGCCCGAGCAAAAACCAAACGCCGCAATGAGCCCTGGATAGCGCTTCATCAACTCAAGGACGCGCTGTATGTGGAGGTTCCAGTTAGGCATTCGGCAGTTCACATTCTGTATAGGAAATATCCTCGACAGAATAGCGTTTTAGGCGCTCCGCGTCCGGGACTTCATGACACCGTGGGAGCGGGCTTGCTCGCGATTGAGTCGCTGCGGTCTGTCAGGCAAACCGTGGTGAGACCATCGCGAGCAAGCCCGCTCCTACAACGTACGCTTAACGCACGCTGCTTTCGAAGCGGCTGGCGCCGGTCAGTTCCAGTACCAACTCATCGCCCACATTCAGCGGACCAACGCCCACCGGAGTCCCGGTCATGATGACATCGCCCGCTTGCAGCGAGAAACACGCTGCCATGTGCTGGATCATCGGCACAATCGGGTTGAGCATCAGGGCGCTGCTGCCGTCCTGGCGCACTTCACCATTGATGGTCAGGCGAATGCCGATGTCGGCCAGATCAGGAAAGGTGCTGCTCTGTACGAAAGGGGCCAGTACACAGGCGCCGTCGAAAGATTTGGCGATTTCCCAAGGCAAACCCTTGCCCTTGAGCTCGGTCTGCTTGTCGCGCAGGGTCAGGTCCAGCCCCGGCGCAAAACCGGAGATAGCATCCAGCACTTCTTCAGCACTTGGGTTATTCGACAAAGGCTTGCCGATCAGCACCGAGATTTCTGCTTCGTAGTGCACGGAGCCGCGTTCGGTCGGAATCGTGAAACTGCTGTCCAGTGGAACGACACAACTGCCCGGCTTGATGAAAAGCAGGGGTTCAGACGGGATCGGGTTGTCCAGTTCCTTGGCGTGTTCGGCATAGTTGCGGCCGATGCACACCACTTTACCGATAGGAAAGTGAATCCGGGTACCGTCGACATACTGGTGCTGATAGCTCATTGACCGACTCCGCTGATGGATGCTGATTGTGTGTAGTCGCTGCCGCAGGCTGCGAAGGATTGCGGAGCAATCCGTTTCTTGAAGCCCCTGCGATTCCTTTCGCAGCCTGCGGCAGCGACTACACGCTATGGTTTAAACCGCAAAAATCTTGCCGGGGTTCATGATGCCCTTTGGGTCGAACACGGCCTTGAGCGCTTTCATGTACTCGATCTCGACCGGCGAACGGCTGTAGGTCAGGTAATCGCGCTTGGTCATGCCAACGCCGTGCTCGGCAGAGATCGAACCGTTGTACTTCTCGACGGTTTCAAATACCCACTTGTTCACCGTCGCGCACTTGGCAAAGAACTCGTCCTTGCTCAGGTTTTCAGGCTTGAGGATGTTCAAGTGCAGGTTGCCATCACCGATGTGGCCGAACCAGACAATTTCGAAGTCCGGGTAGTGCTCGCCAACGATCGCATCAATTTCCTTCAAGAATGCCGGGACTTTCGACACAGTGACCGAAATGTCGTTTTTGTAGGGCGTCCAGTGGGAAATGGTCTCGGAGATGTACTCGCGCAATTTCCACAGGTTTTGCAGCTGGGTTTCGCTCTGGCTCATCACACCATCGAGGACCCAGCCTTCTTCCATGCAATGTTCGAAAGTTTCCAGTGCGGCGTTGGCCACTTCTTCGGTGGTCGCTTCGAATTCCAGCAGCGCGTAGAACGGGCAGTCGGTCTCGAACGGCGAAGGCACGTCTCCACGGTCCATGACTTTGGTCAGGGCCTTGTCGGAGAAGAACTCAAAAGCCGTCAGATCCAGCTTGCTCTGGAAGGCATGCAACACCGGCATGATAGAGTCGAAATCGGCCGTACCCAACACCATCGCCGTCAGGTTTTTCGGGGCGCGATCCAGACGCATGGTGGCTTCCACCACAAAGCCCAGGGTGCCTTCAGCGCCGATAAACAGCTGGCGCATGTCGTAGCCGGTGGCGTTTTTGATCAGGTCCTTGTTCAATTCCAGCACGTCGCCCTTGCCGGTCACGACTTTCATGCCCGCGACCCAGTTACGGGTCATGCCGTAGCGAATCACCTTGATTCCGCCGGCATTGGTGCCGATATTGCCGCCAATCTGGCTGGAACCTGCCGAAGCAAAATCCACCGGGTAGTACAGGCCATTTTCTTCGGCGAGGTTTTGCAGGTGCTCGGTGACCACGCCCGGCTGACAGACCACGGTGCGATCGGTCAGGTTGATGTCCAGCACTTGATTCATGTAGTCGAACGACACAACCACTTCGCCATTGGCGGCCACGGCTGCGGCGGACAAACCGGTACGGCCACCCGACGGCACCAATGCGACGTCATGAGCGTTTGCCCACAGCACAATGGCCTGCACTTGTTCAGTGGTTTTCGGGAACACAATGGCCAGCGGGGCCGGGGCGAAATGCTTGGTCCAATCCTTGCCGTAAGCATTAAGGGAGTCGGCGTCGGTCAGGACCTTGCCAGGCTCTACCAGGGTCTTTAGCTCATCAATCAAGGCAGGATGGGTCATCAACAGAACTCTCGAACAATTCATGGTCATCCTGAGAACGCTTCACGTCGCAGGAATGGGTGTTTAGCGGGGCGCTTATGCTAGCATACGACCCCCCCGCAGAATCGAGCCGTAGGACGATTCTCGGTGCCGGTCTTCACGCCGGCCAGGTCAGCTCTCGCTGTCCATTCCCTGCCATTTTTTCTCTGGGACACAGGTTTACGCAGATGAGCAAGACTTCTCTCGATAAGAGCAAGATCAAGTTCCTTCTTTTGGAAGGCGTCCACCAATCCGCTGTTGAAGTGCTCAAATCTGCCGGGTACACCAGCATTGAGTACATCACCAGTTCCTTGCCTGAAGCCCAGCTGAAGGAAAAGATCGCTGATGCCCACTTTATCGGCATCCGTTCTCGTACCCAGCTGACCGAAGAAGTGTTCGACTGCGCCAAGAAATTGGTCGCTGTTGGTTGTTTCTGCATCGGCACCAACCAGGTCGACCTCAACGCTGCTCGCGAACGCGGTATCGCTGTTTTCAACGCACCGTACTCCAACACCCGTTCGGTGGCCGAGTTGGTGCTGGCTGAAGCGATCCTGTTGTTGCGTGGCATCCCTGAGAAAAACGCTTCCTGCCACCGTGGTGGCTGGATCAAAAGCGCAGCCAACTCCTTCGAAATCCGCGGCAAAAAGCTGGGTATCGTCGGCTACGGCTCTATCGGCACTCAGCTGTCGGTACTGGCTGAAGGCCTGGGCATGCAAGTGTTCTTCTACGACACCGTGACCAAGCTGCCATTGGGCAACGCGACTCAGGTCGGTAATCTGCACGATCTGTTGGGCATGTCCGACATCGTCACCTTGCACGTGCCTGAAACCGCAGCCACCCAGTGGATGATCGGCGAAAAAGAAATCCGCGCCATCAAAAAGGGCGGGATTCTGATCAACGCCGCACGTGGCACCGTAGTTGAACTGGACGCCCTGGCTGACGCGATCAAGGACAAGCACCTGATCGGCGCCGCTATCGACGTGTTCCCGGTTGAGCCGCGCTCCAACGACGACGTGTTCGAAAGCCCGCTGCGCGGCCTGGACAACGTGATCCTGACCCCGCACATCGGCGGTTCCACCGCTGAGGCGCAAGCCAACATCGGTCTGGAAGTGGCAGAGAAACTGGTCAAGTACAGCGACAACGGTACTTCGGTATCGTCCGTGAACTTCCCGGAAGTGGCCCTGCCGGCTCACCCTGGCAAGCACCGTCTGCTGCACATCCACGAGAACATCCCGGGTGTGATGAGCGAAATCAACAAGATCTTCGCCGAAAACGGGATCAACATCTCCGGTCAGTTCCTGCAAACCAACGAAAAAGTTGGCTATGTAGTGATCGACGTAGATGCAGAGTCTTCGGACCTGGCGCAAGAGAAGTTGCAGACCGTCAACGGCACTATCCGTTGCCGCGTTTTGTTCTAAACGCGCGTCACAAAAAAGGGAGACCCTCGGGTCTCCCTTTTTTTATCCGTCGAAAATACTTATTTCACATCAACCGTGATTTTCTTCGACACGATGCTTGGCTTGAACGGCACGTGTACCTGGTTGCCCAGCACCAATTGCAGGGTGTGCTTGCCGGGTGGCAGGGTCACCTGGGTTTCGGTCTGTGCCTTGCCGAAATGGATATGGTTGGCATCGGCCGGGATAGGCGCGTTTTCGGCTGGCAACTGGTCGACGTCAATCAGCAGGTGGTGGTGGCCTGCGTGAGGGGTCGCCTCGGTAATAGGCGCCAGAGGCATACCTTCGATGCCGAATTTGACGGTGAACGTTTGATCAACGGTTGCACCGTCTTTAGGTTCAACGATGAAAACCTTGGCGCCTTTAGGAGCCGGCTCCGATTCCAGGCCAGCCGCTGTGGCCATGACCGAAGCGCCCATCAACACAGAAGCCAACGCAACACGAGACAGTAGAGCTTTCATTTTTTTCTCCGGTTTTTTGCAAAATTCTTCGGCGCCGGACAACTTTGAGCCAATCTGTTGTCCAACGCCGCAACTGACCAACATAAAGCAAAGCGCACGCTCGATGCGAATCGCTTGCAACACATTCAAAGGAGTGTCCATGCGTTTCCTGCCAGGCCTGATGCTTTTACTGCCATTGGCGAGCCCTTTTGCTCAAGCCGAACTGATCGACGACGTGAACGACCGAGGTGAACTGCGCATCGCCCTTGAAGCTGACATGGCTCCATTCAGCTTCAAGCAGGACGGACGCTTGACCGGCTTTGACGTGGAGTTGGGCGAGCTGCTGGCTCAGGAACTGGATGTGCATCCCTCCATTCTGGTCACTGACAGCAATGACCTGCTGCCGGGCGTTGAGAGCGGCAAATACGATGTCGCCATCAACCACATCGCTTTGACTCCCGAACTTCAAGATCGTTTCGACTTCAGCGAGCCTTACAGCCACATACAAGCGCAGACGATAGCTCGACAAGAACCGCCGCGCTCACCCAACAGCCTTGCCACGTTGCAGGGCCAGACATTAGGCGTAGTTCAGGGCAACACGTTTGTCGACCGCGGGCCATTGGTAACCGTAGCGCAGAAAGCGCCGGTCACGGATGAGGAAGTTGCCTTGGCCATTCCCTTCCAGAAAGGCAACCCGGCGTTCCAGGCCAGCCTGGACAAGGCACTGCAGCGGATCAAGGCCGATGGCCGGTTGGAGGCCTTGTCCCAGAAGTGGTTCGGGATGGGTGCAAAACAACCCTGAATACCCACTGTGGGAGCGGGCTTGCTCGCGATGGGATCGAATCGGTAATTCAGGCATACCGAGTCAACTGCATCGCGAGCAAGCCCGCTCCCACCCAATACTCAGGGTGTGCGAATCGCCTTAACATCCCCGGCCTTCACTTCACCCGCCTTGTTGCCCCAACTGGTGCGGATGAAATTGACCACATCGGCCACTTCCTGATCCGACAAGCGCCAGTCGAAAGCAGGCATGGTGAAGGTCGACGGCGCCGTATGCGTCGCAGGCAACGTCCCACCCTTAAGTACGATATGGATCAGCGACGTCGGGTCGTCCGACTGCAACACCGGATTGCCCGCCAGAGCAGGGAACACTCGGGTGTAGCCGTGACCGTCAGTGCGATGGCAAGCCGCGCAGTTATCGATATACACCGCAGCACCGCGCTTGCTGTCGTCACCGTTCCACAGGGCATCCGCGACAGCGGGATCGTACTGATGGGGCGCGTCTGCTGGATCAACCGCAGGCAACGACTTCAAGTAACGAGCGATAGCGGTGAGATCAGCCTCGGACATGTACTGCATGCTGTGTACGATCACATCACTCATGCCGCCAAACACAGCACTGCGATCACTGCGCCCGGTCTTGAGGAACTGCACCAGTTGCTCTTCGCTCCAACTGCCCAGACCGTCCTTGTGATCGCCTCGCAGGTTCTTCGCTATCCAGCCTTCCAGCGGTGCGCTACCTGACAGGAATGCCGGGCTGTCACTTGCACTCAGGGCCTTCTCCTGCATGGTCAATGCCCGTGGCGTGTGGCATGCGCCGCAGTGCCCAAGGCCTTCCACCAAATACGCACCGCGATTGAGCACGGCGTCCTGCCCGGCTTGCGGCTTGAAGTCTTCAACCGCTGGCGCAAACAGCCAGCGCCATATCGCCAACGGCCAGCGCATGCTCAGCGGCCACGGAATATCAGCCTCCTGATTCGCTTGCTCGACAGGTTTTACGCCTTTCATAAAGTAGGCATACAACGCCTGCATATCGGCCTCGTTGACCCGCGCATAGGACGGATACGGCATGGCCGGATACAAGGTGCTGCCATTTTGCGCGACACCGTGGCGCACGGCCTTGTCGAAATCTTCAAAGCTGTAGCTGCCAATGCCGCTTTTACCCGGCGTGATATTGGTCGAATAAATCGTACCGATCGGGGTTTCCATCGCCAGGCCACCGGCGAACGGCTTGCCGTCCTTGGCGGTGTGGCACGCCACGCAGTCACCGGCGCGAGCCAGGTATTCACCTTGCTTGACCAACGCTTGCGGATCACTGTCAGCGGCAACCGCCGAGAAGCTGACGAAGAGTGTCAGGGTCGCGATAACAAATGCTTTCATGGTCATCGCTCCTTATGCCTGAACCAGTGGGCCGGGGTTTTTCAGGTATTGCTCGCGGATCGCCCGGGCCGACCAATAAGTCAACGCTGCAACCAGACCTGTCGGGTTGTATCCCAAACCTTGTGGGAAGGCAGATGCACCCGGCACAAACACGTTATGCACGTCCCAGCTCTGCAGGTAACGGTTCAGAGCACTGGTTTTAGGATCGGTGCCCATGATCGCGCCACCGTTCAGGTGAGTGGTCTGATAGGACGCCGTATTGAAGTGGTCACCGACCTGTTTGCCGATACGGGCAATGGCTTTTGGGTTCATCGCTTCGGCGATCTTGCCCATTTTCTCCATCATGAAACGGTTCATTTTGATGTCGTTTTCTTGCCAGTCGAACGTCATGCGCAGCAGCGGTTGACCAAAGGAATCGCGATACACCGGATCCAGATCGAGGTAATTGCTACGGTAGGACTGATGCGCACCGTGGGCATCCATTGACACCTGGTGGGTGTAGTAATCGGCAGTAGCACGCTTCCAGGCGCTGCCCCAGGTCGGGGTACCCGGCGGGTTGGACGTGCCCGCAATCGGCCGGCTGCCAGCCTGGTTGACCCACATCGGCGAACCGCCGACAAAGCCGTGCGGCCCGTGATCGAAGTTATCCGCGTTGAAGTCATCGATGGCCACGCCATTGCCGCCAGCGCCGATGAAGTTGTTGGTGTGTACGTCTTTATCGAAGTACGCCTTGATGGTGGCCATGTTCTGGTAGGCGAAGTTTCTGCCCACCACGCCTTCACCGGTTTTCGGGTCATAAGGCTTGCCAATTCCCGACAACAGCATCAAACGCACGTTATGCAACTGGAACGCGCCCAGGATCACCAGGTCCGCAGGTTGCTCGATCTCGCGGCCCAGTGCATCGATGTAGGTCACGCCGGTGGCTTTGCTCTTGGTGCTGTCCAGGTTGACCCGAATGACATGGGCATCAGGGCGCAGCTCAAAGTTAGGCAGCGGCTTGAGCGCTGGCAAAATGTTTACGTTGGGCGATGCCTTTGAGTACATGTAGCAGACATAACCACTGCAAAAACCGCAGAAATTGCACGGCCCCATCTGCGCGCCATAGGGGTTGGTGTACGGCCCCGAGGTGTTGGCCGACGGCAAGTTGTAAGGCTTGTAGCCCACTTCATTGGCCGCTTTCTGAAACAGTTGAGCGGAGTAGGTGTTCTTTTGCGACACCAGCGGGAAGTGATCGGAGCGATCCGGGGCATAAGGGTTGCCGCCCTTGCCTTCGCCGACCAGCTTGCCATTGACGGTCCAGGCCTGGCCCGACGTTCCGAAGACTTTTTCGGCATAGTCGAAGAACGGCTCCAGTTCTTCATAGCTGACGCCGAAGTCCTGGATGGTCATGTCCTTGGGAATAAAGTTTTTGCCGTAGCGTTCTTCGTAATGACTGCGCATGCGCAGTTCCATCGGGTCGACCCGAAAGTGCACACCCGACCAGTGCAAACCCGCGCCGCCCACGCCGTTGCCAGGCAAAAACGCGCCCAGCTGGCGATTGGGCAAGGCCACGTCATTGACGCTATGGCGGATGGTGACGGTTTCTTTGGAGACGTCCTGAAACAGCTTTTTACGTACGCTGTAGGTGAGTTCGTCGATCACCTGTGGATAGTTACCATCCGGGTAGGTGTCCTGCATTGGGCCACGTTCTAGGGCCACAACATTCAGACCAGCTTCGGTCAGTTCTTTGGCCATGATCGCGCCGGTCCAGCCGAAACCGACGATAACTGCATCAACTTTTTTCATAACGGTCGACATGCTCAAGCCCTCTCGCCGCGGATGGAAACTGCCGGGAAGGGGTACTGCTCGTTGCGTTCAACCCAATCCATGAAATCAGCGCGCGCGCCGGGGAAGCCGATCATGGTCCAGCCGACCATGCCTTTGTTGCCACCGTGAATAGGGTCGCAAAAAAAGCCTTCCTTGGTGTTTTGCAGCAAAAAACTGAAAAACATCTTGGCCGGGACGCTCTCGAATTTAGGCGTACCGGCCTCCAGTTGTTTGAGCACTTCGTCTCGGGTAGCGCTGTCTAGCCCAGCAAATGTTGAGTTATAGGCTTTTTTGCAGAGCTCCTCCGTGGCAGCGATGCCCAGGCGATAGATCTGTTTTGGCACCAGTTTGCTCTGCCAGCCCATCTCGGGCGGCGCGTCGGCATTGAACGGACCTTGCATGAACCACAGCGCACCACTGGCGTAAGGCGTGTTCATCTGGCGGTCGATATATTCCGGCACACCGGCTTCAAGAGCGCCGGGACCTTGCTCGTCTGCAGGGATCAGGCGTGCGACCGCGGCGTTTACGAACGCCCACTCCTCAGCCGTGAAGTAGGTCGGCTCATACGCTTTGCCAGGGCTCGAAGGGCGCTGTGCAGGTTCAGGCGCTGCGACCGCAGGCGTGGCCATCATCACCGTGCTACCAAGGCCGGTGCTGGCAACAGTGACCACTGGAATCAGGGTCAGGGTTTTGCGCAAAAACTCACGCCGGGGGTTGTCTTGCTCAGACATGCGGGGCACCTCATCAGGCAGTCACGGATTACAGCCGCTCATGGGCAGCTTTTCGTTTTGGCAGCGATACGGGTCGGTGTAGACCGAAGGAAAACAACACGCATGCAAAATTTGGTTACAAATACTAACAGGCCGGGCGCGCTGATGAATCGTTTCATGCGTAATTTTGCCGCACCTGCCGCCAGGGGTGTGTTCTCACGAATTTTTTACACAGGGCTCACACGGTTTTGATCAGGATTGACTCAATCTGCCGCCACCTCCTGATAACCCCTGTTGAAGTGGTCAAATTGACATGCCCAAAGCCCGGCTTTTTCCCGCCCTGTGCCTGACATGGCTGGCAGCGTTAGCATTGCCTCAGGCGCAGGCCGAAGAAACAACTCGGGTTCGCCCGGCGCAATGGGCTCAACCTGTTGACGCGCAGTACAACCTCTATCAAATGTCCCCGACCCTTTACCGCAGCGCCTTGCCTGACAGCGATGCACAGCCGCTGCTGGCAAAGTTGCAGATCGCAACCGTGGTCAATTTCCTGCCTGAAGCCGATGCCTCCTGGCTCAAGAACCCCGATGTAGCACAGGTCCAGTTGCCTTATCGCACCAACCATGTGGATGACACCGATGTGCTGGCCGCATTGCGTGCCATTCAGACGGCACAAACCAAAGGTCCGGTGCTGATGCACTGCAAACACGGCGTGGACCGCACAGGTTTGATGGCAGCGATGTACCGCGTGGTGGTGCAGGACTGGAGCAAAGAAGATGCATTGAAGGAAATGACCGAGGGCGGCTTTGGCCAGAACTCGCATTTCAAGGATGGCGCGAGCTACATGATGAAAGCTGATATCGCGCAATTGCGCGCAGCCTTGAGCAGCGGCGCGTGCAGCACCAGCCCCTTTGCCGTCTGTGCAGTGAAGGGCTGGCTCAAATCCAGTTGATTACTGGCGTACAGCCCACTGCTCCAGAGCTGCCTTACGCTGTTTCGGTGGCAGTTGGGCGAGTGTTTCTACCTCTTGATAAAACCGCGGCCAATTGCCCCCTACGGATTCAAACAACGCGGCAAAGGCTGGCACCCATTGGTCATACAGCCCGAAAGGCAGCAGTTTGGCGTTATTCATCGGCGAATTGACCCACCCATCGAAGCGCGGATTACCGCCCCATTGCTGATCACGTAACTGACGGTACTCCCCGCGCATTCGCGCAAATTCAGCCCCTTTGCGCTGACGCATTTCATCGGCAGGCAAAGGCTGCGCGTAAAGTTCTTGCAGGCGTTGGCGGGTATTGAGCACCAACGCGATAAATTGCTTGCGCTGCTGCAAGCCTTTGTCGCGGCTGGGCGAAAGCCCCTGATGGGCGCGCCATTGGCGGGTGCCTTCCTGTTCAACGAAGCTGGCGAAAGACTCATTGAACTCGCTGTCGTCCTTCACATAAAAACGCTGATGCGCCAGCTCATGAAAAATCAGGGTCGCCAGGCGCTCATTGCCCCAAGTGAGCATGCTGTTGAGAATAGGGTCATCGAACCAGCCCAATGTCGAGTAGGCCTCAACCCCGCCGACAAACACGTCCTTGCCGTCCTGACGCTGGAGGGCCGCTTCCCCTCGCGCCGCCCCCTGACTGTAATAACCACGGTAGGCCACGCACCCGGCAATCGGGAAGCAATGGGTAATGGGGTTGAGGGAAAACTCCGGTGTGACAAACACGTTCCACACCACGTATGGCCGTTTGAGGTCGGCGTACAGGCGATAGCTCTGGTTGTCCGGCAGGTGCAAGTGCTGGCTGGCAAAGGTGCGTGCGGCCTGGGCTTTAACCAATTGCTCACGCAATGCCGCCGGGCGCTGGGGGTCGGCAATGACCTCGGTTACCGGTTCGCGGGCCTGCAATAACCGCCATTGCCCACCCGCCAGTTGCGAGTAATACGACGCACTGGAACAGCCATTGATCAGCGGTATGAGGGCTAGAGCAAGCAGGCAGCGAACACGCGGCGTCATAAAGCGATCCCGGCGGCAAAGTGACAATAGTGTGGGAGCGGGCTTGCTCGCGATACAGGCAGCACAACCTTTCAGGCAAACCGCATCGATGCCACCGCGGGCAAGCCCGGTTCCCACAGAGGGCTGAGCAGCGAAGCGGCATTGCGCGCTATGCTTATGTAACAAATTTTCTGGAAATCATCATGCGCACTTTTTTGCTTGTGTTGACCGCTTGCCTGCTGAGCGCTTGCGCCAGCACGCCACTACCTTCGGCTGACCCGAAAATGGCCTGGATTGACCTTGAAACCCAAACCGGCAAGCTGGTGATGGCCGAGCGTCTGGATAACCGGCGCATGACCGACGGTCGCTACTTTCAAGTCACGCCGGGCAGTCACGAACTGATGGTGCGCTTCGATTTCGAGGTGTTTGTAGGGGGGATGGGCATGTTCAGCGACCCGCAGGAGCGGCTGTGCTACGTCACCTTGAATTACGACAACTTCCAGCCCGGTCAGCGTTACCGGTTGCAAGCCCGCTCGCTGGGCTTCAACGCCTACGCCCGACTGTACAACGCAGCGGGCAAGGTGGTCGCCGAAGAGCGGCTGGTCAATTGCTTACCGTGAGGCCTGGCGGTCGTTGTTCTGATAGATAATTTTTTTGCTGCCGTACTCGCACGAGCCGACCACCATGTTCTCGTCATGGACCTCTTCGTTGGTCACGATTTCAAGCGTATAGGACGACACGTTATTGGCCTGGATCTTGGCTTCAATTTCGGCTTTCAGTTCTTCACACGGCTTGGGGGCCGCCAAAGCCGAGGTAGCCATGGCGCAGCAAATAACCGCTAGAGCAAAACGTTTCATGATGAGACTCCTTGAGGCAGAACGCTAAGTCATGATCTGACGCGAGCAGTGATCATTCGATCACATCTGGCGCAGCGCAAGACTGATCTGTCGCAGCCGAGTACCAACTGTCCGGACCAATGCAGCCCCGCTTATGGCAAGCGGGGCGCACGCAGTCGTCAGCTCACCAGTGTGGCATCCAGAGTGATTTTTGCGTTCAGCACTTTGGACACCGGGCAGCCTTCTTTGGCCTTGGTGGTCAGTTCGTCGAATTGCGCCTGGGTTGCGCCGGGCACTTTGGCCTTGAGCACCAGATGCACTGCCGTAATTGCAAAGCCGCCATCCACCTGGTCCAGCGTCACTTCAGCCGTGGTGTCGATGCTGTCGGCCTTGAGACCGGCATCACCGAGGATCATCGACAGTGCCATCGAGAAACAGCCTGCATGGGCTGCGCCAATAAGCTCTTCGGGGTTAGTGCCCTTGCCGCCTTCAAACCGCGCCTTGAAACCATACGGCGCTTCGCGCAGTACCCCGGTTTCAGTGGAAATAGAACCGATACCGGTTTTAAGGTCGCCTGCCCAATGAGCCGATGCTTTCTTTTTGATACTCATGCGTGCCTCCTGAAGAACGGCGCGAAGGTTTCACGCCATGGTTAAGGTTGTGAGGGTAGTCGGCTCCACAAAGTTCATCTTGTCGGACCAGTCGTCTTTTTTAGTCACTCAATTCCCGGTTTGCCATTGAATCTCGGGTATATGCCCATATTGCTTAATCACTGGCGGGCCAAGCGAGCGCTTGGACCTGCACCCCACCTGGAGTAGCCGGCTGATGAAACGATTGTCTGACATCAAATTCTCGACCCTCGACCTGGTGCCTGTGCGCGAAAATGGCAGCGCCGCTCAGTCGTTGCGCAATTCGCTGGATCTTGCACAGCACGTAGAAAAGTTTGGCTATAACCGCTTTTGGGTAGCCGAGCACCACAACATGGACGGTATCGCCAGTTCGGCAACCTCTGTGTTGATCGGTTATCTGGCTGGCGGCACCTCGACCATTCGCGTGGGTTCAGGCGGGATCATGCTGCCCAACCATGCGCCGCTGGTGATCGCCGAGCAGTTCGGCACCCTCGAAAGTCTGTATCCGGGACGCATTGATCTGGGCCTTGGCCGTGCGCCGGGCTCAGATCAGATGACCGCCCGCGCCCTGCGCCGCGAGCGTTCAGGCAGTGCCGATGAGTTCCCGCAGGATGTGGCCGAGCTGATGCGCTACCTTGGCCCCCGCACCCCGGATCAACGGATCATCGCCATGCCGGGCACGGGCACCAACGTTCCGGTCTGGCTGCTGGGCTCAAGCTTGTTCAGTGCGCAACTGGCCGGTGAGCTTGGTTTGCCTTACGCCTTTGCCTCACATTTCGCACCGCGTTTGATGCATGAAGCGATTCGCGTCTATCGCAATCACTTCACACCCTCCGCGACCCTCGACAAGCCGTACGTGATGCTCGGCATCCCGCTGGTCGCGGCGGATACCGATGAGCAGGCCGAGTATCTGGCCACCTCCGTACAGCAGCGAATTCTGGCGTTGATGCGTGGGCAAAGCCTGGTACAGCGCCCACCGGTGGAGACAATGGACGGATTGTGGCTGCCCCACGAAAAAGAGGCGGTGATGAGCTTCCTGGGCCTGGCGATGGTCGGCGGCCCGCAGAAAATCAAGGCTCAGTTGGATGTGCTGGTCGAGCAGACCCAGGCCGATGAACTGATCTTTACCTGTGATTTGTATGAACACGCAGACCGCATTCACTCATATGAATTGCTGTCGCAGGTGATGAAAGGGGCGTAAGGCAAAAAACAACTGTGGGAGCGAGCCCGCTCGCGATGGCATCGACGCGGTTCAATTGAAACACCGCGCCGTCTGGCATCGCGAGCGGGCTCGCTCCCACAGGTATTGCATCACAGGGTATTAGCCGCGTTTGTAGATGATTTCCTTGGTGCCGCCTTCGCAGGTACCCACCACTTTGCCGTCAGCCGAAGTGCCTTTATCCACAGCAGTCAGCGAATAATGCGTGGCGCCATTAGCCTCAATTTTCGCCGCGATTTCGCTTTTCAGCTCTTCGCACGGCTTGCCCGCTGCGAACGCTGTTCCTGCCAGACTCAGCAAACCTACAGCCAATAAAATCTTTTTCATCGGTGACATTCCCCGGTCAAAACGAAAAGGGTGCAACGCAGCATGTGCCGTGCTGCACCCAGACGGTGTAGCCGAGTTTATGGCAAACGGCCAGCCAGTAAGTTCAAAACGCCATCACCTTTTCAGCTACTGGCTATCCGAAAACCGACCTTGAGCGTCACCTGATAGTGCGCAACCTTGCCGTCCTTGATGTGCCCACGCGTATCGATCACTTCGAACCATTCCAAGTGTTTGATGCTTTTGTTGGCCTCGGCCAGTGCATTACTGATGGCGTCTTCTATGCTGCTCGGGGACGAGCCTACCAGTTCAACTTTCTTGTAGGTGTGATGGTCAGACATAACGTTCTCCTTTGTCGTAGATCAAAGCCTAGCAGCGATTGTGCTAAATACTTTGTAGGCAAATTGAACGGAAAAGTTCAGGCCAACTGCACTTTCTGAAATCTCTGTAGTCGGACTTAACAAGCACCTCACTCATCAATGCAGGAGAGCCCTAATGGCTAGCAATTCCCTACGTAAAGCCTCATTGCAAAGCATGGAAGCAGAGATCGAGAGCCTGCTCAAGTCTCTGGAAGGCCTCAAGCACGATGCTTCCGAGGAGTCCCAAAAGACCCTGAAAGTGCTCAAGAACAACGCCGAGAATGCACTCAAGCATTCGCGTCACCTGCTCAGCGACGCCTACGAAGAAGTGAAGGACAAGACTCGCGAAACCGCTATCGCTACCCGTGAGTACGCCCAGGAACATCCGTATGCCACTGCTGGCGTTGCTATCGGAGCGCTGGGCCTGCTGGCGGCCTTCCTGATGAGCAAGCGCGGTAACTAATCTGCGCTGCGCGCAAGCTCAGCCTTGAGCCATTGCGCCAGTTGCCGGGCGCGCCCGTCTGCGGCGCGCTTGGGCAGCCATAACGTCAGCTGCGCCGGGGTTTCGTTGAAGCCCCAGGGCGCAGCCAGGCGTCCTGCCTGCAGGTCTTGCGCCACCAACGGCTCGGGAGCAATTGCCACACCCAGCCCCGCAACGGCGGCTTCAAGCAAGTAGTACAAGTGTTCAAATCCCTGCCCGTAGTTCAAATCCCTTGCCTCGATTGCATTTTGTTGAGCCCAGCTTGGCCATGCCTGTCGCCGCGAAGTGGTATGCAGCAACGCTTCGTCGAGCAGGACGCTGGCCGGGGCATCACACAGTTGCGCGTAACGGGCATAACGCGGGCTGACCACCGGGCCAATGCGCTCGCTGGCCAACTCATATACCTGCATGTCGGCGGGCCATGGCGGCTCGGCAAATACCAGCAAGGCGTCTAGCCCGGGGCGACGAGGGTCGAGATCACCTTCACCGGCAGACAAGTGCAAGCGTAAGTCCGGTAAATCGGCGTTCAACCGACCCAGACGCGGAATAAACCAGCGCGCCAGCAAACTGCCTGAGCAGCCGAGGACGAAAGGGGCATTAACCTGGCTTTGCGTGAGTTCTGCGCACAGATTACGTAAACGATCGAAGGCTTCGCTGCTGGCATCCCGCAGCCGAATTCCGGCTTCAGTGAGCTTGAGGCCTCGTCCTTCCTTCACAAACAGGCTCACCCCCAGATGCTCTTCAAGGACTTTTAGCTGTCGACTGACGGCGCCGTGAGTGACGTTCAACTGCTCAGCTGCCTGGCTGACACTGCTCAGGCGTGCGGCGGCTTCGAATGCACGCAGGGCATTGAGGGGCGGGAGATCTCGACTCATGATATCTGTGAGTTTTCCTGACAGGTTGTGGCGATCTTATCGGTTTTCATCCCGGGCTGTCGCGGGTAAAGTCTGGCCCATCGACCTTCGTAACTTTTTATCTGGAGCGTCACATGACTCAATCCACTTTACGTACCGGCCCAGACGCCAATGGCATGTTTGGCTCATTCGGCGGCCGTTACGTAGCCGAGACCCTGATGCCGCTGATCCTTGAACTGGATCGCGAGTACGAGCTGGCAAAAAAAGACCCTGAGTTCATCAAGGAACTGGCCTATTTCCAGCGTGACTACGTGGGCCGTCCAAGCCCGCTGTACTACGCCGAGCGGCTCACCGAGTTCTGTGGCGGCGCCAAGATTTACCTCAAGCGCGAAGAGTTGAACCACACCGGCGCGCACAAGATCAACAACTGCATCGGCCAGATCCTGCTGGCGCGACGCATGGGTAAAAAACGCATCATCGCCGAGACCGGTGCCGGGATGCACGGTGTGGCCACCGCGACCGTGGCGGCCCGCTTTGGTCTGCAATGCGTGATCTACATGGGTACCACCGACATCGAGCGCCAAGAAGCGAACGTGTTCCGCATGAAACTGCTGGGCGCTGAAGTGATCCCGGTAGTAGCGGGTACCGGCACCCTGAAAGACGCCATGAACGAAGCCCTGCGCGACTGGGTGACCAACGTCGACGACACCTTCTACCTGATCGGCACCGTGGCTGGCCCACACCCGTATCCGGCGATGGTGCGTGACTTCCAGGCCGTGATCGGCAAGGAAACCCGCGACCAGATGCTCGCCCAGGAAGGCCGCCTGCCGGACAGCCTGGTCGCGTGCATCGGTGGCGGCTCCAACGCGATGGGCCTGTTCCACCCGTTTCTGGATGACACCAGCGTCGACATCATCGGCGTGGAAGCCGCGGGTCACGGCATCGAAACCGGCAAGCACGCGGCAAGCCTCAACGGCGGTGAACCGGGCGTACTGCACGGCAACCGCACGTTCCTGCTGCAGGATGACGATGGCCAGATCATCGACGCCCACTCCATTTCTGCCGGCCTCGACTACCCTGGCATCGGCCCTGAGCACGCCTGGTTGCACGACATCCGTCGCGTCGAATACACCTCGGTGACCGACGACGAAGCCCTCGATGCGTTCCACAAGTGCTGCCGCCTTGAAGGCATCATCCCGGCCCTTGAAAGTGCCCACGCCCTGGCAGAAGTATTCAAGCGCGCACCGACTCTGCCGGCCGATCACCTGATGGTGGTCAACCTTTCGGGTCGAGGCGACAAGGACATGCAAACCGTGATGCACCACATGAAACAGTCTCAACAGGAGCAGCACTGATGAGCCGCCTGCAAACGCGCTTTACCGAACTCAAGGAACAAAACCGCGCGGCCCTGGTGACCTTTGTCACCGCAGGTGACCCGGACTACGCCACCTCGCTGGCGATCCTCAAGGGTTTGCCTGCTGCAGGCGCCGACGTGATCGAACTGGGCATGCCCTTCACCGACCCGATGGCCGATGGCCCGGCGATTCAGCTGGCCAATATTCGCGCACTGGGTGCCAAGCAAAATCTGGCAAAAACCCTGCAAATGGTTCGCGAGTTCCGTGAAGGCAACAGCGATACCCCGCTGGTGCTGATGGGTTACTACAACCCGATCCACCACTACGGCGTGCCAACGTTTATTGCCGACGCTGTCGCTGCCGGCGTTGACGGCCTGATCGTGGTCGACATGCCACCCGAGCACAACAGTGAGCTGTGCGACCCTGCGCAGGCGGCAGGCATCGACTTTATCCGCCTGACCACGCCGACCACTGACGACGGGCGCTTGCCGACCGTGTTGGCTGGCAGCTCGGGCTTTGTGTACTACGTATCCGTAGCAGGCGTGACCGGCGCCGGTTCAGCCACCACTGAACAGGTAAGTGCGGCCATCGAGCGTCTGCGTCGCCATACCGACCTGCCGATCAGCGTGGGCTTTGGCATTCGCACCCCGGAACAAGCAGCGGCGATTGCACGGCTGGCAGATGGCGTAGTGGTCGGCTCGGCATTGATCGACAAGATCGAAAATGCAGCGACCCCTGAACAGGCGGTGGATGGTGTGTTGAGTTTGTGCGCGGCGCTGGCAGAAGGCGTGCGTACCGCCCGCTAGATCAAGAGCGCCCTCACCCTCACCCTGACCCTCTCCCTCTCCCTCTCCCTCTCCCTCTCCTTCGGGAGAGGGCTGGGATGAGGGGCAAGGTGTCACCCGATCTTACTTCTGCGTGCCGTCATCATGCAGCAAGTTGGCCTGGGTCAGGTTGCTGCCCGCCGGTACGCTGCGAGTCAGCCAGACGTTGCCGCCAATGGTTGAACCCTGGCCAATGGTGATACGCCCCAAAATCGTTGCGCCCGCGTAGATCACCACATCATCCTCAACGATCGGGTGGCGAGGGTGACCTTTTTGCAGTTGCCCTGACTCATCCGCCGGGAAACGCTTGGCCCCAAGGGTCACTGCCTGATAGATCCGCACACGTTCACCGATGATCGCGGTTTCTCCGATCACAACGCCTGTCCCATGATCAATAAAGAAGCTTGGCCCGATCTGCGCGCCAGGATGGATATCAATGCCGGTGGCGGAGTGCGCAATTTCTGCGCTGATGCGCGCCAGCAAAGGCAAGCCTGCGCGATAAAGGTGATGCGCCAGCCGGTGATGAATCACCGCCAGAATCCCCGGATAGCACAACAGCACTTCATCCACACTGCGGGCCGCCGGATCGCCGTGGTACGCGGCCAGTACGTCAGTATCGAGAATCGTGCGCAGGCCTGGCAGGGCCAGGGCAAAGTCCTGAATCAGCAAGGTCGCGGTAGCATCCACGCCCTCATCGGGCAGACCGCCCTGGCGGGCCGCGTAACGCAACTCCAGCCGGGCTTGGGTCAGCAGGGCGTTGAGCGCGACATCCAGCGTGTGGCCGACGTAGAAGTCTTCACTCTCCTCACGCAGGTCAACCGGGCCCAGACGCATGGGGAACAACGCACCACACAAGGCCTCGAGAATATCGGCCATCGCGGCACGCGACGGCAGCTCGCGGCCACCTTGCTCACCACTGACCCGCCCGTTTTGCGTGCGCCACTGATTTCGCGCCGCGCGCAGTTGGCAGACGATGGCCTGCAATTGCCAAGGATTGGAACGATCACTCACGATGAATACTCCGCACGCTGGCGGCTGGATCGACCAGCCGCGAATTGGCAATGATTTTACGGTATCAAAGAGTTTCGCAGTGGAGCAAATGACCGCTTAACGTCGACGCCATGCCCGCCAGCTCACCGCTACGATAATCAGCAAGGCCAGCACGCCCAGAATGGCCATGCTCAAGCTGTGATAACCGAAGAGCGGCTTTTCGATGCGGATATAGCCGGGCTCGGCAAACAACTCGCGCAGTGCCGCATTGGCCTGCTCAAGGCTGATGGTCTTAAGCTGCTTGGCCGGATCAGCGAAATGCCCCTCCTCGTAGTCACCCAGCGAAGCCCAGTAGTAATCGGCCAGCGCGCTGTTACCTTGCACCGCCCACGCCTGGCGGGCAATGGCGGCGTTCTTGAGCCGGGCAAACACCTGCGGGTCCAGCCCGTCCTTGAGAAGCCGGGCCTTCAGTTGTTCAATCACCTGCCGGGCTTGAGGCACATTTTCGCGCTCCAGGTCCGCATTCAGGCTTAGAAAGCTCACGCCGCCAAACACTTCGCGCTCCGCCCAGGGGCCGTAAGACAACCCGTGCTTGAGCCGCAGTTCGCTGTACAGGGCCCACTCCAGATAATCGCGCAGCAAGCTCCAGGTTTCATCGGACTGCCCCTCGATCACCGGCTCCGGCAACAGCCAGTGCAAGGTCGCCGTGTCACCCACCACCCCGCGCACCAGCTCACGCTCGGCGTCGGCCTTGGCATCGATCGCGGCCAAGGGCCTGTGCTCACTGGGCTCAACCGGTTCAAGGGCGCCGTACGTACGCTCCAGATAGGCCGGCAACAACCGGTCCAGGTCGCCCACGATAATCAGCGACATGTTGTTGGGCGCGTACCAATTCTGGCGAACGGCCTCTAACTGTTGACGCGTAAGGTCATGCACTTCAGCCCGCTCTGCGCATTTAAGCCCCAACTCGACCGCCAATTGATTACTGGCACTGTGGCCAAGATCCTGGCGGTCCAGCCAACGCTGCAAGTGCGAGTAATGGCCGCCGTCTTCACGCTCAACCACTTGCTTGGCATCGCTGATGCGTTGCTCGGTAAGTTGCGTACGGGTCAGCAAGCCCAACAGCAGGTCAAGGATTTTGCGCTGATTTTTAGCCGGGGCCTCGATCACAAAGGTGGTGTCGGCGTGGCTGGTAAAGGCGTTCCATTCGCCCCCCAACGCCTGCATGCGCTCCTCCAGACCGCCCTCACCGGTGTCATCGATGCCGCTGAAAAGCAGATGCTCCAGCAGGTGCGGTAACTGCTGGTCGGCGCATGAAAAGTCATCCAGCCCCACACCTACCACCAGCCGAATCGACACGTGCCCGCGATCATTACCGGGCTTGAGGATGAGTTGCAGACCATTGGGGAGTTGGTAACCCTCGACACTGTTACGATCAAGGGCAAAGCCCTGAGTCGCGCCGAGCAGTAAACAGATGAACAGCAGGCAGCGCATAAAAAATCCCTGAATTCTCGAGTCCTTGAGCCGGTGCAGCTTAGTCTCTGCTTACCGGCTGACAACACCCCGGCAGGTAACGTTCAAGGAAAATGTTGCGTATCCGCTGCGTTATCCAGCTCCAGCGCGCCGGTTTCAGAGGTTTCAAGAACCACGTAGGCACTGCCGCAAAACAGTGAGTTCAAGCGTTTCATGTCCGCGATCAACTCCAGGTGCATGGAGCTGGTCTCAATGCTTTGCGTGACCTTGCGCTGCAAACGGCTTACGTGAGCGTGGGCCAGGCGCCGCTCCTGGGCGCGAAAGCGGCGCTTCTCGCGCAGCAGTTGGCGGGCGCTTTGCGGGTCTGAACTCAGAAACACGGTCAGCCCGAGTCGCAGGTTATCGATCAGCTGACTTTGCAGGACCACCAACTCCTCCAGCCCGGTCTCTGAAAACGATCGACGCTGGGAGGTTTTCTGCTGCTGGACTTTGCGCAGCATGCGTTCGATCACATCGCTGGCGAGTTTGAGGTTGATCGCCAGTTCGATGATTTCTGCCCAGCGTCGGCTGTCCTGTTCGCTCAAGTCTTCCCGAGGCATTTGTGCCAGATAGAGTTTGACCGCGCTGTAGAGCACTTCGACTTCATCGCTCAGCGTGCGCATTTCTTGGGTGACAGCGGTCTGCTTGCCGCGCAAAACGTCGAGCATATTGACCAACATGGTGTCGATCAGGTCGCCAATACGCAGGGTTTCCCGCACGGCGTTGGCGAGGGCCAGGCTCGGTGTGTCGAGCGCTGCCGGGTCCAGATGGCGCGGCTTGGCCACGCCGTTGGTTTGCTCTCGTTCGGGCAATAGCCAGGCGCAGATGCGCGCCATCAGGCCCACCGTCGGTAGCATCAAAAAGCAACGGGCAGTGTTGTAGAGCAGGTGGAAACCGATCACCAGTTCCTGGGCGCTATAGCTCAGGCTGTCCATCCAGGCCACCAGCGGATCGAGCACGGGCATGATCAGCAACAGGCCAATGAGTTTGTAGAGCAGGCTGCCCAACGCCACCTGACGCCCGGCGGCGTTTTGCATGTTGGTACTGAGAAAGGCCAGCACGCCGCTACCAATGTTGGCCCCAATCACCAGACCGATTGCCACGTGCAGACTGATCACGCCCGCACCGGCCAGTGTTGCGGTCAGCAGTACCGCCGCCAGGCTTGAGTAGGAGACCATCGCGAACAGAGCGCCGACCAGGGCATCCAGCAGAATATCGCCGGTCAGCGAGGCAAAGATCACCTTCACGCCCTGGGCGTGAGTAATGGGGGTTGCGGCTTCGACGATCAGTTGCAGCGCCAGAATAATCAGGCCCAAGCCAATTGCGACCCGACCCAGTTGTCCGGCGCGGGTTTGCTTGCGCGTCAGAAAGAAAATCACACCCAGAAAAATCAGCAGGGGTGACAACCACGAGAGGTCAAAGGTCAGCACCCGGGCCATCAAGGCCGTACCGACATCGGCGCCGAGCATGGTTGCCAGCGCAGGGGTGAGTGCCATCAGCCCCTGGCCGACGAATGAAGTGACCAGCATGGCCGTAGCGTTGCTGCTCTGCACCATGGCTGTGACCACGATCCCGGCGACGAAAGCAAACATGCGCCTGGAGGCGTTTTGCCCGATGACATGACGCAGGTTGGTACCGAAGACCCGCAAAATGCCGGTTCGAACGATGTGAGTGCCCCAGATCAACAAGGCAACAGCGGAAAGCAGATTGAGCAGGGTCAGCATGCTGGCTCCCTGTAATAGATGTGTCTAAGGATCAGATAGCTGCGGGCCGTTCCTACAGATGTTTCTTAAGATGTAGTCGGCAATTGAGCAGAGCGCCAGCATCGCATAGCTGGCGGAGGGTTGAAACACTTGCGGACGATGGTGGCATTGTGGGAGCCGGCTTGCTCGCGATGGCTTCGACACGGTTTAACTCAAACACCGCGTCGTTTGCATCGCGAGCAAGCCCGCTCCCACACCGGAGGGGGTTAAAGCGTGCTGAACAGCGGGAATGTCCCCAACAGCAGCGCCGCAACCATGATGCATAGGCATACCAGAATGGCCCACCTGAGGGTGAAGCGCTGGTGATCGCCGAACTCGATACCGGCCAACGCCACCAGCAAGTAAGTCGATGGCACCAATGGGCTCAGCAAATGCACAGGCTGACCAACAATCGAAGCGCGGGCCATTTCGGCGGCAGTGATGCCGTAGTGGCTGGCGGCTTCAGCCAGTACTGGCAGTACGCCGTAGTAGAACGCATCGTTGGACATGAAGAAGGTAAACGGCATGCTCACCAGCGCGGTAATCACGGCCAGATAAGGGCCCATCGCAGGAGGGATAACCGCCAGCAGGCTTTTGGACATGGCGTCGACCATGCCGGTGCCCGACAGGATGCCGGTGAAAATACCCGCTGCAAAAATCAGCCCGACCACTGCCAGTACGCTGCCAGCATGCGCCGCAACGCGGTCTTTTTGCTGTTGCAGGCAAGGGTAGTTAACGATCATCGCGATGCTGAACGCCACCATGAACAGTACGGGCAATGGCAGCAAACCGGCGATCAGGGCGACCATCAGCGCCAGGGTCAGCGCACCGTTGAACCAGATCAGTTTTGGCCGACGGGCATCCGGGAATTGCGAGACGCTGATTTCGCTGTGGTCGATTTCATCGCCGTGCAGGTGCAGCTCACCCAGACGCGCACGTTCACGCTTGCCGTAGAACCACGCGATGGCAAGGATTGCCAGGCAGCCTGCGAGCATGGCCGGGATCATGGGTACAAAGATGTCCGACGGGTCGACGTGCAGTGCACTGGCCGCCCGGGCGGTCGGGCCACCCCAGGGCGTCATGTTCATCACGCCACCGGCCAGAATAATCAGGCCGGCCATGATCCGCGGGCTCATGCCAATGCGGCTGTAGAGCGGCAACATGGCGGCCACGCAAATCATGTAAGTGGTCGCGCCGTCACCATCCAGAGAGACCACCAGGGCCAGCACCGCAGTGCCCACCGAGATCTTGAGCGGGTCGCCCTTGACCAGCTTGAGGATCTTGCGCACTGCCGGGTCGAACAGGCCGGAGTCGATCATCAGGGCAAAGTAGAGGATGGCGAACATCAGCATCACCCCGGTCGGGGCTAGCTTGGTGATGCCTTCGAGCATCATGGGGCCGATCTTCGGCGCAAAACCGCCGAACAACGCGAAGATGATGGGTACCAGAATCAGGGCAATCAGTGCGGATAGACGCTTGGTCATGATCAAGTACATAAATGTAATGACCATGGCAAAGCCAAGGAAGGTCAGCATGGAAGTCACCATTATTGTTGTAGTAGGGCGCTGCCAGCGTGTTGTTCGCGTGGCAGGCCAGCCGGTCTTATGCCGGTGATGACTCGATGCTAGAGGGGAATACTTTCAGCCAGCTTTCGCTGGTGAAAAAACTTACTGGAGGGAGTGAAACTCTATTGCTGGTCAAGGCGGCACTGTGGGAGCGAGCCTGCTCGCGAAGGTCATTCGCGAGCAGGCTCGCTCCCACGGTTTGAATCACCGTCTCTGTGCGGGCTTTAATCCATCTTCAGGACTTTAGCCAAGACGATTTTCGGGCCTTTCATCTTTTTGATGATGATGCGCAGGCCTTCGACTTCCAGTTGCTCTTCTTCTTCGGGCACCCGTTTGAGGGTGTCGTAGATCAGGCCCGCAATGGTTTCGGCTTCAATGTGGTCAAGGTCTACACCCAACAAGCGTTCGATCTTGAACAACGGCGTGTCGCCGCGTACCAGCAGTTTGCCGGGTTGATAAGAGAGGATGCCGCGCTCGGCCTTGCGGTGTTCGTCCTGGATGTCACCGACCAGCACTTCCAGCACGTCTTCCATGGTCAGGTAGCCCACCACCTTGCCGTCCGCTTCTTCGACCAGGGCAAAGTGAGCACCGCCCTTGCGGAACTGCTCCAGCAATTGGGACAGCGGCATGTGTCGCGACACGCGCTCCAGCGGCCGGGTCAGCTCTTCAAGGTTGAAGGTTTCAGGCAAGTGATCAAGGTCGGCCAACTCGAGTAGCAGGTCCTTGATGTGCAGCAAACCGACGAAGGTATTGGTGTCTGCGTCATAGACCGGGTAACGGCTGAATTTGTGACGACGGAACAGCGCCAGGATTTCCTTGAGCGGGGCCTTGGAGTCCAGGGTCACAAGGTCTTCGCGGGAGTTGGCCCAGTCGACCACTTCCAGCTCACCCATTTCCACCGCCGAAGCCAGTACACGCATGCCCTGGTCACTCGGGTCCTGACCGCGGCTGGAGTGCAGGATCAGTTTGAGTTCTTCGCGGCTGTAGGCGTGATCGTGATGGGCGCCGGGCTCACCTTGGCCAGCAATACGCAAAATGGCGTTGGCGCTGGCGTTGAGCAGGTAAATCGCCGGGTACATGGCCCAGTAGAAGAGGTACAGCGGCACGGCGGTCCACAGCGACAAGGTCTCTGGCTTACGAATGGCCCACGATTTAGGGGCCAGTTCGCCAACCACGATGTGCAGGTACGAAATGATGAAAAAGGCGGTAAAGAACGACACACCCTTGATCACTTCAGGCGACTCGACACCGATGGCACCCAGCAGCGGCTCCAGTATGTGGGCGAACGCCGGTTCACCGACCCAGCCCAGCCCCAGCGATGCCAAGGTGATACCCAGTTGGCAAGCCGAAAGGTAGGCGTCGAGCTGGTTATGAACGGTGCGCAGGATCTGTCCGCGCCAGCCGTTGTCCTCGGCAATCGCCTCGACTCGGGTCGAGCGCAATTTGACCATGGCGAATTCGGCCGCAACGAAAAAACCGTTGAGCAAAACCAGGATCAGAGCAAAAAGAATCATGCCGAAGTCGGCGAAGAGTGTCGCGAGGGTCAAGCCAGGGGAAGGGTCCATGATGGAGTTTTACGGGTTCCGTCGTTACAAATGGGGAGATATGGCCAAACAATGTAACGGCTGATGTGGCCCTTGCCTAGTGGGCAAAGGCCGCAGGGCCTAGTCGACCCGCGTTTGGGCCTGTGATTTTGTCACCTGGATCGGCGCAAAATGGCAGGTAAACGTGCTGCCGTGGCCCAACACGCTGCTGATCTCCAGACGCGCACGATGGCGCAACAAGACATGCTTGACGATAGCCAGCCCCAACCCGGTGCCGCCAGTGCTGGCGTTTCGGCTGGAATCCACGCGGTAGAAGCGTTCGGTCAGGCGCGGCAAGTGTTTGCTGTCGATGCCCACACCCGAATCCTGCACGCTCAAGTGCGCTCCACTGCTGTCCGCCCACCAGCGAATGCGCACGCTGCCACCATCGGGGGTGTATTTGACCGCGTTAAAGACCAGATTGGAAAACGCGCTGCGCAATTCGGCTTCACTGCCTTTGAGGGCGCAATCGGCTTCGACGTCCAGGGTAATTGTCTGGTTGCGCTGCCCTGACAACGCCTGGGCGTCGCTTTTGATCGAGCGCAGCAACGTGTCGATAGCCACCGGCTGGTTATCTGAGGGGTAGTCCGTGGCTTCGAGTTTGGCCAACAACAGCAAGTCGTTGAGCAAGGTCTGCATGCGCTCGCCCTGTTGCTGCATTTGCGACAAGGGGCGTTTCCAGCGCGGATTCACGTCGTCGACATTATCGAGCAGGGTTTCCAGATAGCCGCAGATCACCGTCAACGGCGTGCGCAGTTCGTGGGACACGTTGGCGATAAAGTCTTTGCGCATTTGCTCCAGCTGATGGATCCGCGTCACGTCGCGCACCAGCATCAGGTGTTCGTTATTGCCATAGCGCGTGATGTAGAGCTGGATGCGTAAGTGATCGTTGACCGGCGAGGGGATATCCAGCGGCTCAACGTAGTTGCCCTGCTCGAAATATTCCTTGAAGCGCGGGTGACGGACCAGATTGCTCACAGGCTGGCCGCTGTCCTGGGGCGTCTTGAGCCCCAGCAGGGTCTCGGCTGCGCGGTTCCACCATTCCAGGTTGCCGTCGCTGTCGAGCATCACCACCGCGTCCTGCAGGGCTGCCGTGGACTCTTGTACCCGATCGATCACCGCTTGCAGACGCCCACGCACACGCTGATCGCGGCGTTGCAGGTGGTAGATGCTGTCGAACACTTCGCCCCACAGGCCATAGCCATCGGGGGGGGCTTCGTCGGGTTTGTGCTGGCGCAGCCATTCGTGCAAACGCAACAACTGCTTGAGGGTCCAGCCCAAATAAAACGCCAGGCCAATGGCCAGGCTCCAGCCGTAATAGCCACTGAGCAGCCCGACCACCAGGCAGCCTGTGACCAGAAGCAACAAATGACGAATCAGAGTGCCATGCCAGTTTTGATTCACGTCGCGCGGGTCCTTGCTTGCCGTTGGATCAGATAAAGCCGGTATCAGGCCTTGGTAGAGAACCGGTAACCGGTGCCACGCACGGTTTGTACCAGATTTTCATAGGCCTCACCGAGGGCTTTGCGCAGGCGGCGGATGTGCACGTCTACGGTGCGCTCTTCCACGTAGACGTTGCCGCCCCACACCTGATCGAGTAATTGGCCGCGGGTGTAGGCACGCTCCTGGTGGGTCATGAAGAACTGCAGCAGGCGGTATTCGGTAGGGCCCATTTCGGCGGGGGTGCCGTCGATGGTTACGCGGTGGCTGATCGGATCGAGCAGCAAGCCGCCGATCTCGATAGGGGATTCAGCATCGGCCGGGCCTGCACGGCGCAGAACGGCTTTGAGGCGGGCAACCAGTTCACGCGGGGAAAACGGCTTGGTGATGTAATCATCAGCACCCACTTCGAGCCCCTGGATCTTGTTGTCTTCTTCACCTTTGGCCGTGAGCATGATGATCGGGATATCACTGGTCAGCTCTTCACGCTTGAGGCGCCGGGCCAGCTCGATGCCCGAGGTGCCGCCGGGCAGCATCCAGTCAAGCAGGATCAGGTCCGGCTTGCGGTCCACGATAATGGCGTGGGCGTCCTGAGCATTATCGGCTTCAAGGCAGTCGTAGCCCGCCATTTCCAAGGCCACGGCGATCATCTCGCGAATCGGCGCCTCGTCATCAACGATCAAAATGCTCCTGCCTACCATGCCGTAATCCTCATGTCATTTAACTGTCTTGTGGCGCATTAGATAACGGAATTATTGCAGTCGTGTGACAGCTTTGGGTGTGGAGCGCGTGCTAACGGTTAGTGAACTACGCTTTGAGTTCAAATCGTACAACCACAAACAGGACGATTCCGATGATTTCTAGCTCGTTTTCCCTCAAGACATTGCTGTTGGCTGCCGCCTTTACCCTACCCGGTATGGCGTTTGCGGCTGATCCGGCGATGACCAAGGATGGCATGCTCGTCGACCATAACGGTATGACGCTCTATACCTTCGCCAAGGATGCGGGCGGCAAATCGATGTGCAATGACAAGTGTGCCTCCAACTGGCCACCGCTGGCTGCCGAGAGCACGGCCAAAGACATGGGCAAATGGACGGCCATTAAACGCGATGACGGCCATATGCAATGGGCCTATGACGGCAAGCCGCTGTATACCTTTGTCATGGACAAAAAGGCTGGCGACGCGACTGGAGACGGCAAAATGGACGGAGCCTGGAAGGTGGCCAAGCCTTAGGAGGATCAAAAACCCCTCACCCTAACCCTCCGGGAGAGGGCTGGGGTGAGGGGCTTCTGACCGCAGCCTATAAAAAAACCTCGCCCCCTTCACAGGGGGCGAGGTTTTTTATGGCGCTCGCCTTAACCCGCGTTTGTCGAATGCGGACGACGTACATCCGGCTGTTTCCAGGACTCCGCCGCCGACTCGTCGATGGCTTGCTGAATGGCCTTTTTGCGGTGCTCTTCAGCACGACGGCTGAAGAACCACACCATGAAGGTCACCAGCGACACCGCCAGCAGGATCAGGCTGGCCACGGCGTTGATCTCGGGCTTAACCCCCAGACGCACCGCCGAGAACACTTCCATCGGCAAGGTCGTGGACCCCGGCCCCGACACGAAGCTGGCCAGTACCAGGTCGTCCAGCGACAGGGCAAAGGACATCATGGCGCCCGCAGCCAGTGACGGCGCGATCATCGGGATGGTGATCAAAAAGAACACCTTCCACGGCTTGGCACCCAGGTCCATGGCCGCCTCTTCGATCGACAGGTCCAGCTCACGCAGACGCGACGACACCACCACCGCCACATAGGCCGAGCAGAACGTGGTGTGGGCGATCCAGATGGTGACGATGCCACGCTCTTGCGGCCAGCCAATCATCTGCGCCATGGCCACGAACAGCAGCAACAGCGACAGGCCGGTGATCACTTCCGGCATCACCAGCGGCGCCGTCACCAGGCCGCCAAACAGCGTGCGACCCTTGAAGTGCGAGATACGGGTCAGTACGAACGCCGCCAGGGTGCCCAGCGCTACCGCTGCAATCGCCGTGTAAAAGGCGATTTCCAGGGAGCGCATCACCGAGCCCATCAGTTGCGTGTTGTCCAGCAGGCCTACATACCACTTCAGCGACCAGCCGCCCCACACCGTGACCAGCTTGGAAGCGTTGAACGAGTAGATCACCAGAATCAGCATCGGCAGGTAGATGAACAGCAACCCCGCGACCAACATGAAGCTAGAAAAACGGAAGCGATTCATATCTTGCCCTCCAGCTCTTTAGCCTGGCTGCGGTTGAACAGAATGATGGGCACGATCAGGATCGCCAGCATGACGACGGCAAGCGCAGACGCTACCGGCCAGTCACGGTTGTTGAAGAACTCTTGCCACAACACTTTACCGATCATCAGGGTTTCCGGGCCGCCAAGCAGTTCCGGAATCACGAACTCGCCCACTACCGGGATAAACACCAGCATGCAGCCGGCGATGATGCCGTTTTTCGACAACGGAACGGTGATTTTCCAGAAGCTGTTGATGGTGCTCGAACCCAGGTCAGACGCGGCTTCCAGCAGGCTGGTGTCGTGTTTCACCAGGTTGGCGTACAGCGGCAGGATCATGAACGGCAGGTACGAATAGACGATGCCGATGTACACCGCGATGTTGGTGTTGAGGATCTGCAGCGGTTCGCTGATCCAGCCCATCGACATCAGAAAGCCATTGAGCAGGCCGTTGTTGCTGAGGATGCCCATCCACGCATACACCCGGATCAGGATCGCGGTCCAGGTCGGCATCATGATCAGCAGCACCAGCACGGTCTGCATCTCTTTGCGCGCATTGGCGATGGCATAGGCCATCGGATAACCGATCAGCAGGCACAACGCCGTGCTGAAAAACGCCATCTTCAGCGAGCCCAGGTAGGCAGCGATATACAGTTCGTCGTCGCCCAGCATGGCGTAGTTGCCCAGATTCAGCAGCAGCTGAACTTTCTGCTCAACGTAGCTGTAGATCTCGGTATACGGCGGGATTGCGACGTCGGCTTCAGCAAAGCTGATCTTCAACACAATGAAGAACGGCAGCATGAAAAACAAAAACAGCCACAGGAATGGAATCCCGATGACCACATGACGGCCACCGGGGGTTATTCGTTGCAGTCGGCGTTTAAGCTTTCGCATGTTCATGAGCGAAGTACCACGCCGCTGTCGTCTTCCCACCACACGTAGACTTCGTCATCCCAGGTAGGACGCGCGCCACGGCGCTCGGCGTTGGCCACAAAGGACTGCACCAGCTTGCCGCTCGGCAGTTCAACGTAAAACACCGAGTGACCGCCCAGGTAGGCGATGTCATGCACCTTGCCGCGCGACCAGTTGTACTCACACGCCGGTTTCTCGGTGGTGACGAGCATTTTTTCCGGGCGGATGGCGTAGGTGGTGTGTTTGTCTTCCACCGAAGTGCTGACACCGTGACCGACGTAAATGTCGTTCTCCAGTTCCGGGCACTTGATGCGCGCATAGCCTTCAGCGTCGTCGACCACTTCACCGTCGAACAGGTTGACGTTGCCAATGAACTCGCACACCAGACGGCTGACCGGTGTCTCGTAGATGTCGATCGGGCTGCCGATCTGGGCAATCCAGCCCAGGTGCATGATGGCAATGCGCTGGGCCATGGTCATGGCCTCTTCCTGATCGTGGGTCACCATGACGCAGGTCACGCCGACGCGCTCGATGATTTCCACCAGCTCAAGCTGCATCTGCGAGCGCAGTTTTTTGTCCAGCGCGCCCATCGGCTCATCGAGCAGCAGCAGTTTCGGGCGCTTGGCCAGCGAGCGGGCCAGGGCCACACGCTGGCGCTGACCACCGGACAACTGATGAGGCTTGCGCTTGGCATACTGGCTCATGTGCACCAGCTTGAGCATTTCGCCCACGCGGGCATCGATCTCGGCATTGGACATTTTGTCCTGCTTGAGGCCGAAAGCGATGTTCTGGGCCACGGTCATGTGCGGGAACAGCGCGTATGACTGGAACATCATGTTGATCGGCCGCTCGTAGGGCGGCATGTCAGTGATGTCTACACCGTCGAGGAAAATACGACCCTCAGTTGGGCGCTCGAAACCGGCGAGCATGCGCAGCAAAGTAGATTTGCCCGATCCCGATCCACCGAGCAGGGCGAAAATTTCACCCTTGTTGATTTCCAGGGACACATCGTCCACGGCAATCGTCTCGTCGAATTTTTTCGTGACCCGGTCGATTTTGACCAGCACCTTTTTAGGTGTCTGGTCGCCCTCGAGGGCTTTCTTATAGGCGCCGGAGGCAACAGCCATTACGAAACTCCCAACAAATTTAGCAGCCCAACCCAGATAGTCGGGCCTTGGATAGGTGGTCTTGCGAGATTACTTGCCCGTCTTGACCTTGGTCCACGTACGCGTCATCAGACGCTGTATTTTCGCAGGCAACTCGGTTGAGACGTATGTCTTGTCCAGCACCGCCTGAGTGGGGTAAACCGCTTCATCGCTGCGAATGGACTCATCCATCACCTTGTCGGACGCAGGATTGGGGTTGGCGTAACCGACATAGTCGCTGACCTGTGCAATCACTTCAGGCTTGAGCAAGTAGTTGATGAACGTGTGGGCCTCCTTGACGTTGCCGGAGTCCTTGGGGATGGCCAGCATGTCAAACCACAGGGCGCCGCCTTCCTTGGGCACGATGTAGGCGATGTTCACGCCCTTTTTTGCATCCTCGGCACGCGCCTTGGCCTGGAACACATCACCGGAAAAGCCAATCGCAACACAGATGTTGCCGTTGGCCAGGTCGGAGATGTATTTGGAAGAGTGGAAGTAGGTGACGTATGGACGCACCGACATCAGGGTTGCTTCTGCCTTTTTGTAGTCCTTGGGGTTGGTGCTGTTGGCATCCAGGCCCAGGTAATTGAGTACGGTTGGCAGCATTTCATCAGCCGAATCCAGGAAGGCTACGCCGCACTTGGACAGCTTCTTCATGTTCTCGGGTTTAAACACCACATCCCAGGAGTCGATGCTATCGACGCCCAGTGCTTCTTTGACTTTATCGACGTTATACCCAATGCCATTGGTGCCCCACAGATACGGCACTGCATATTGGTTACCCGGGTCATTGGCCTGAAGGCGCTTGAGCAAGGCCGGGTCGAGGTTGGAATAGTTCGGCAGCTGCGACAAGTCGAGCTTCTGAAACGCGCCCGCCTTGATCTGCTTGCCCAGGAAATGGTTAGACGGAACGACCACGTCATAACCGGTACGCCCGGCCAGCAGTTTGCCTTCCAGGGTTTCGTTGGAATCGAAGACGTCATACACGGGCTTGATGCCGGTAGCGGCCTCAAAATCAGCCAGCGTGTTCGGCGCGATGTAGTCCGACCAGTTGTAAATATGCACCGTAGGTGCCGCTTGCACGCTGACGGCGAACGTCAAACCGGCCCCGACCAACAAGGTCTTGCGAAACAAAGATATAGACACGTGATGGTCCTCTAAATAGGTGGGCCTGAGTTGCCCGCGTCACACGGCAGTCGAGCCGCCAAAGACAAAACCGGCGCGCAACTTACCCTCGATAAACCGACACAGCAAAGTTTTCCGCGATTAATTACCGTAAAGCCCTGATTTGTATCCGTTTAAACCAAATTTTGTAGCCGCTGCCGCAGGTTGCGAAGGGGATCGCGGGGCCTTTGGGACAACGGGTTGCTACGCACCCCTTCGGCAGCGACTACAGCGTTTGGTTATTTACCGGACTTGATCTTGGTCCAGCTGCGCGTCAGCAAACGCAACGTTGTAGGCGGCAAATCGCTGATTGCGTACAGCTTGGCCTTCACTTCATCGGACGGGTAAATGCTCGGGTCGCCAGAGATGTCTTTATTCACCAGTGGCGTTGCAGCCTTGTTACCGTTCGGGAAACGCACGCTGTTGGTGATCTCGGCCATGATTTCTGGCTGCATCAGGAAATTCATCCAGGCGTAAGCGGCGTCAACGTTCTCGGCATCCTTGGGAATGGCGACCATGTCATAGAAACTGCCAGCACCTTCTTTAGGTATCACGTACTTGAGCTTGACCTTGTCGCCGGCCTCTTTGGCACGGGAGATGGACTGCTCAAGGTCACCCGAGTAACCCACCGCGACACAGATGTTGCCGTTGGCAAGGTCGGAGATGTACTTGGAGGAGTGGAAGTAGCCAACCGAAGGACGAATTTTCAAGAACAGCGCTTCGGCTTCAGCCAGTTGCTTCTTGTCTTGGGAATCAGTCGGGTAGCCCAGGTAGTGCAGGGCGGCCGGGATCATTTCGGTCGGCGAATCGAGGAAGCTTATGCCGCAGCTCTTGAGCTTGGCAGCGTTCTCGGGCTTGAACAGCACGTCCCAGGAATCGATGGTGTCGACGCCCAAAGCAGCCTTGACCTTCTCAGGGTTGTAGCCAATACCGATGGTGCCCCACATGTAGGGGAACGCATGTTTGTTGTCTTTGTCGCTGGCATCGCCAACGGCCTTGAGCAACGCAGGATCGAGGTTTTTCCAGTCAGGGAGCTTGGAACGGTCCAGCTCCTGGTAAACCCCGGCCTTGATCTGCTTGGCCAGGAAATTGTTGGATGGCACGACGATGTCGTAGCCGGACTTGCCCGCCAGCAGTTTGGCCTCAAGGGTCTCGTTGCTGTCGAACACGTCGTAGACCACCTTGATACCGGTTTGGTCTTCGAATTTTTTAACGGTGTCAGGCGCGATGTAATCGGACCAGTTGTAAATGTGCAGAACCTTGTCCGCAGCTTGAGCTGCCCCAGCCATCACACCCATCAAGGAGAGAGCGAGAAGTGTCTTGCCAGCTTTTTTAAATCCGGATGCCGTCATCTGTAATGCTCCAATTGTTCTTTTAAACCACCGATTCAGCGACCTGATCTCAAGGTGACTAAAGCCGGAGGCTAGTCTGGCAAGATCTGGGGCAGGCTTTCAAGGAAAGAGCCTTGATTCTTAAGGCCCTGAGCGCAATTGCCTACTTTAAAACCGAAGTTGTCTTGCGCCCAAAGCCTAGCAGTTAACCTTGCAATGTTTCCAAGGTCAGATCCAGGCACTTACGCGCCTTGGTCACCAGTTCGTCGATCTCGTCTTTGCTGATCACCAGTGGCGGCGAGATGATCATGGTGTCGCCGACGGCACGCATGATCAGACCGTTAGCGAAGCAGAATTGGCGGCAGATCATGCCAACACCACGGCCTTCGTAACGTTTGCGGGTGGCTTTGTCCTGCACCAGTTCAATGGCGCCCAACAGGCCCACACCACGCACTTCGCCCACCAACGGGTGATCGTTCAGTTCACGTAAACGCTTTTGCAAATACGGTGCCGTTTCGGCGTGAACCTTCTCGATAATTTTTTCTTCGCGCAGGATGCGGATGTTTTCCAGTGCCACTGCTGCCGCTACCGGATGACCCGAGTAGGTGAAGCCGTGGTTGAAATCGCCACCTTCGTTGAGCACGGCAACCACTTCGTCGCGCACGATCAGGCCACCCATCGGGATGTAGCCCGAGGTCAGGCCCTTGGCGATGGTCATCATGTCCGGCTTAAGGTCGTAGAAATCGCTACCGAACCACTCGCCAGTGCGACCAAAACCACAAATCACTTCATCGGCAACAAAGAGAATGTCGTACTTGGCCAGGATTTCCTTGATGCGCGGCCAGTAGGTGGCTGGCGGCACAATTACGCCGCCCGCGCCCTGGATCGGCTCGGCAATAAAGGCACCGACAGTGTCGACGCCCAGCTCGAGGATTTTTTCTTCAAGCTGATTGGCTGCCCAGATGCCGAACTCTTCCGGGGACATGTCGCCACCTTCACCGAACCAGTACGGTTGAGCGATGTGGGTGATGCCCGGGATCGGCAAGTCGCCCTGTTCATGCATGTAGGTCATGCCGCCCAGGCTGGCACCGGCCACGGTGGAGCCGTGGTAGCCGTTTTTGCGGCTGATGATGGTTTTCTTGTTGGGCTGGCCCTTGATCGCCCAGTAGTGGCGAACCATACGCAACATGGTGTCGTTGCCTTCAGAGCCTGAGCCGGTGAAGAACACGTGATTCATGCCTTCAGGCGCGATCTCGGCGATGGCTTTGGACAGCTCGAGCACCGGCGGGTGCGCGGTCATGAAAAACAGGTTGTAGTACGGCAGTTCGCGCATTTGCTTGCTGGCGGCTTCAGCCAGCTCGTCACGGCCATAACCGATGGCAACACACCACAGGCCGGCCATGCCGTCGAGAATCTTGTGACCTTCGCTGTCCCACAGATACACGCCCTTGGCGTGCGTGATGATGCGTGGGCCAACTTCCTTCAACTGTTTGAAGTCGCTGAATGGTGCCAGGTGGTGATCGTTACTCAGTTGTTGCCATTGAAGGGTTTGCGGGTTCTTGTTAGTCATACAGCTCTCCTTTTATTCAGTAGAGGAGGGGCGCGCCTCCAAGGCGCAGCCCCTCGGCGTGTCAGACGGCGAACAGCAGGAATTCCCGCTCCCACGAACTGATGACGCGCTTGAAGTTTTCATGCTCGGCACGTTTGACGGCCACGTAGCCTGCAATGAACTTGGTGCCCAGGTACTTCTCGACAGTCTTGCTGCTTTCCATGCGGGCCAATGCCTCTTCGAGGGTCAAAGGCAGACGCAAATTACGACGTTCATAACCACGACCCACTACGGGTGCGCTCGGGTTGATGCCCTCGACCATACCGATGTAGCCACACAGCAAGCTGGCCGCAATGGCTAGGTACGGGTTGGCGTCGGCGCCCGGCAAACGGTTTTCAACCCGGCGGTTTTGCGGGCCTGCATCCGGCACACGCAGCCCCACGGTACGGTTCTCTTCGCCCCATTCCACGTTAACCGGTGCCGAAGTGTCCGGCAGGAAGCGGCGGAAGGAGTTCACGTTCGGCGCGAACAGTGGCAGCAGCTCTGGAATGAACTTCTGCAACCCGCCGATGTGATTGAGGAACAACTGGCTCATGGTCCCGTCTTCATTGGAGAAGATGTTTTTGCCCGTGTTGATGTCGATAATGCTCTGGTGCAAATGCATGGCGCTGCCAGGCTCACCGGTCATGGGCTTGGCCATGAAGGTGGCGGCTACGTCGTGCTTGAGCGCGGCTTCGCGCATGGTGCGCTTGAACACCAGAATCTGATCGGCCAGCGACAGTGCATCACCGTGACGGAAGTTGATTTCCATCTGCGCCGTGCCGTCTTCGTGGATCAGCGTGTCCAGATCCAGCTCTTGCAGCTCGCACCAGTCATAAACGTCTTCGAACAGCGGATCGAATTCGTTGGCCGCTTCAATAGAGAAAGACTGACGACCCGTTTCAGGGCGACCGGAGCGACCAATCGGCGGCTGCAACGGATAGTCCGGGTCGTCGCTGCGCTTGGTCAGGTAAAACTCCATTTCTGGCGCCACAATCGGCTGCCAGCCGTGGTCGGCGTAGAGTTTGAGGACCTTTTTAAGCACGTTGCGCGGCGACAACTCAATCGGGTTGCCCTGCTTGTCGTAGGTGTCGTGAATCACCTGAGCGGTGGGCTCAATCGCCCACGGCACCATAAACACTGCGTTCTGGTCAGGACGGCAGATCATGTCGATATCGGCCGGGTCCAGAAGCTCGTAATAGATGTCGTCTTCGACATAGTCGCCCGTTACGGTTTGCAGCAGGACGCTTTCGGGCAGGCGCATGCCTTTTTCAGCAATGAACTTGTTGGTCGGCGAAATCTTCCCGCGAGTAATCCCGGTGAGGTCGGCGATCATGCATTCGACTTCTGTGATCTTGTGGTCTTTCAACCAATCGGTGAGCTGGTCGAGGTTGTTACTCATAAATGCCTCTGGGCTGAGTGTCCTGACTTGAATAAGTCAGGCGTTTACTGACGCATCCGCGTCGCGTTGTGTTGCGCGCCTTCTGCAGGCATCTCCAAATGCCTGGAAGAGGGCGAGATAATTCGGGTTAGAGCTTACCTGCCATTCGGGGTGCCACTGAACCGCTAAAGCAAAAGCCTTGCCGCCCTCCACCGACACCGCCTCAACCAGACCGTCCGGGGCAATCGCTTCAACCCGCAGGCCCGGCGCTACCCGCTCGATACCCTGGGTGTGAATCGAATTGACCTCGAACTCCGCCGGCAAGCCCAGGCCTGCCAGGACGCCGCCGGGTTGAACGTGCATGGCGTGGCTCGGCGCGTATTGCACCTCAACCGGGGCGCTGGGATCTTCGCGATGCTCAATAAAGCCTTCGACTTCGTGCAATTTCTGGTGAAGTGAGCCACCCAGAGCTACATTCAACTCCTGAAAGCCGCGGCAAATGCCGAGCACCGGAACGCCAGCCGCCAGTGCAGCACGAATCAAGGGGAGGGTAGTGCGATCACGGTCAGGATCATGCAGCGTGCCTGGCACGCTGGCCGAACCGCTATAAAGATGGGGTTCAATATTGGAGGGCGACCCGGTAAAGAGGATGCCGTCCAGACCGTCAAGAATATCGGTCGGATCAATCAGTTCCGCCAGGGACGGAATGATCAGAGGCAAGCCTTTGGCAGCCACTGCAACTGCTCGCACGTACTTATCGCCAGTGATGTGATAAGGATGCAAACCGATCTGCTTGGTGCAGGCGGTAACGCCGATTAACGGCAGGCGTGACATGTAACACCCCGGTATTATTGCTGTTATGGGTTTGAATCGAGCTTAGCCTTGTTCATTTTTTTACACAACACCCCCGTAAAAAATACAACACGGCCCGCTCAAGCCTGCGGTCGGCAACAATTGAAACAGGGCAAACACGCCCCAAAAAGCGTCAAAAATGGCCTTTAGGCGCTTTTTCAGGGCAAAAAAGAGGCTGCTTGACTTCGGTATGCCGTTCGGGTTGACTGAATCCCGTAGCGCTCAATGATTGATATTTTTAACAACAAAGGTGTTGCATCATGTCGGTACCCCCGCGTGCCGTTCAGCTTAACGAAGCGAACGCGTTCCTTAAGGATCATCCTGAGGTTCTGTACGTAGACCTTCTCATTGCGGATATGAATGGTGTGGTGCGCGGTAAGCGCATCGAACGCACCAGCCTGCACAAGGTCTACGAGAAAGGCATCAACCTGCCGGCCTCTCTATTTGCCCTTGATATCAACGGCTCAACGGTGGAAAGCACCGGTCTGGGTCTGGATATCGGTGACGCAGACAGAATCTGTTATCCCATCCCCGACACCCTGTGCAACGAGCCGTGGCAAAAGCGCCCAACCGCGCAACTGCTGATGACCATGCACGAACTTGAAGGTGAACCATTCTTCGCCGATCCACGTGAAGTACTTCGCCAAGTTGTTACCAAGTTTGACGAAATGGGCCTGACCATCTGCGCGGCTTTCGAGCTGGAGTTCTACCTGATTGACCAGGAGAACGTTAACGGTCGCCCACAGCCTCCACGTTCGCCGATCTCCGGCAAACGTCCGCACTCGACTCAGGTTTACCTGATCGACGACCTCGATGAATACGTCGACTGCCTCCAGGACATTCTGGAAGGTGCCAAAGAGCAAGGCATCCCGGCTGACGCCATCGTCAAAGAAAGTGCCCCGGCGCAGTTCGAAGTGAACCTGCACCACGTTGCCGACCCGATCAAGGCCTGCGACTACGCGGTACTGCTCAAGCGTCTGATCAAAAACATCGCCTACGACCATGAGATGGACACCACGTTCATGGCCAAGCCTTACCCGGGCCAGGCGGGCAACGGACTACACGTTCACATATCGATTCTGGACAAAGAGGGCAAAAATATTTTTGCCAGCGAGGATCCCGAGCAGAACGCCGCATTGCGTCATGCGATCGGCGGTGTGCTGGAGACCCTGCCAGCGCAGATGGCCTTCCTTTGCCCGAACGTCAACTCCTACCGTCGTTTCGGCGCACAGTTTTACGTGCCGAACTCGCCGTGCTGGGGCCTGGACAACCGTACTGTGGCGATTCGCGTCCCCACCGGCTCGTCCGACTCGGTCCGTATCGAACACCGGGTTGCCGGTGCCGATGCCAACCCGTACCTGTTGATGGCCTCTGTACTGGCCGGCGTTCACCACGGTCTGACCAACAAGATCGAACCGGGCGCACCTGTCGAAGGCAACAGCTACGAGCAGAACGAGCAAAGCCTGCCAAACAACCTGCGCGATGCGTTGCGTGAGCTGGATGACAGCGAAGTCATGGCCAAATATATCGACCCGAAATACATCGATATTTTTGTCGCCTGTAAAGAGAGCGAGCTGGAAGAGTTTGAACACTCCATCTCCGACCTCGAATACAACTGGTACTTGCATACCGTGTAAGCGATTGCAGTCCAAAAGAACGCCGCAGGCCTCACCGCCTGCGGCGTTTTTTTATGGCCGCCAGGGTCGTACAATGCGCACTGCCCCGCAGGAGACACCCATGACGCGCCTTGCCACACCTCGAAAGTCACGCGCTCGCAGTCAGCTGCGGATCGATTCAATACTCACTGCTGCCCGCACACTGCTGGCAGAAGAAGGGGTGTCCAGCCTGTCGATTTACAGCGTGGCCGAACGCGCTGAAATCCCGCCGTCATCGGTCTATCACTTTTTTGCGGGAGTGCCCGCGCTCCTCGAAGCGCTGACCGGTGATGTACACGCCGCGTTCCGCGCCTGCCTGCAGGCGCCGATTGAGCATGACGCGCTCAATGGCTGGGGGGATCTGTCGCGCATCGTTGAGCGGCGCATGCTGACGATCTACAGCGAAGATGCAGCGGCCCGACAACTCATCCTGGCCCAGCATGGTCTCACCGAAGTCACTCAGGCCGACCGCCAGCACGACATTGAACTGGGCCAACTGCTGCATGACGTATTCATGCGTCATTTTGAGCTGCCAGCACTGCCACAGGACGTCGACGTATTTGCCCTGGCAATGGAGTTGGGTGACCGCGTGTATGCGCGTTCGATTCAATTGCACGACTGCATCACCCCGCGCATGGCCGAAGAAGGGATGCGCGTGGTGGATGCTTATCTGGGACTGTACTTGCCGACTTTTTTGCCGAAACGTGTAAGCCCGTCAAACACCTGACCGTAAGCCTGCATCAACTCTTGTGAGATTGCCTTTGTGGGAGCGGCTCAGAACGGCGCATCACCCAAAATGGTCGCACGATGCATCACGCGGCGATTGGGGCGGTAGTCGTCCACGGCGTAATGCTGGGTCACGCGGTTGTCCCAGAAAGCCACGTCATTTTCCTGCCAGCGCCAGCGAATGGTGTATTCGGGGCGGGTGGCATGGGCGAACAGCAGCTTGAGGATCGCTTCACTTTCAGCCTCTGAAAGTTCGTTGATCTTCGTGGTGAAACCTTCGTTGACGAACAGCGATTTACGCCCGCTTACCGGGTGCGTGCGAATCACCGGGTGCGACAGGGGCGGATTGTTTTTACGGGTGAGTTCCCAACGTGCCAAATCTTCCGGGGTCGATCCAAAGCGCTCCAGCGGGAACGACTTGGTGAAGTCGTGAGTGGCCGTCAACCCCTCCAGCAGCACCTGCAGCGGCCTGGACAACCCTTCAAACGCGGCGATTCCGGCCGCCCACAACGTATCGCCACCAAAGGCTGGCAGTTGCTTGGCACTCAATACCGCGCCCATGGCCGGCGTCGGCAAAAAGGTTACGTCGGTGTGCCACACCGCGTTATCGCGCACGTCGGTCACGGCCGTGTCCAGCACCAGCACTTCTGGCTGCTCCGGCACGTTGGGATAAATCGGATGAATATGCAGATCGCCGAAGTTGGCGGCAAAACGTGCCTGCTGCTGGGGCGTAATCGACTGATTCCTGAAGAACACCACATGATGCGCCAACAACGCTTGCTCGATGGCATCACGGTACTCAAGGCTCAGGGGTTGAGTCAGGTCGACGCCGTCAATCTGGGCGCCCAGGGCAGAGCTAATCGGGGTAATGGTCAGGCTCATGATCTGTCTCTTTATCAGCGCGCCGATTAATCAGCGTCGAGTTCTGTTAATTAGTGAGCCTGGCCGTGCCACGGCACCAGCTTGCGTTGCAGGGCGCGCAGGCCCATTTCCATGGCAAAGGCGATGATGGCGATCACCAGAATCCCCAGCACCACCACATCGGTGACCAGAAATTGCGCGGCGGACTGCACCATGAAGCCCAGGCCACTGGTGGCGGCGATCAGCTCGGCGGCCACCAGGGTCGACCAGCCCACGCCCAGACCAATGCGTACTCCGGTCAAAATATCCGGCAAGGCACTCGGCAAAATCACATGGCGAATCAGCTGCCAGCGCGTGGCGCCCAACGACTGCGCCGCATGCACTTTGGCCGGGTCGACCGTGCGTACGCCCGTCGCGGTAGCAATGGCAATCGGGGCAAAAATCGCCAGGTAAATCAGCAATACTTTCGACAACTCGCCAATGCCGCACCAGATCACGATCAGCGGCAAATAGGCCAAAGGCGGAATCGGACGATAGAACTCGATCAGCGGGTCGAAAATCCCCCGCGCAATCCGGTTGTGACCAATGGCGATACCCACCGGCACTGCCGTCAGAATCGCAAAGCCCAGCCCCAGCCCGATACGGCTCAAACTCGCGCCCAGGTGTTGCCACAGGGTGGAGTCCATATAGCCAGCGGTCGCGAGCAACCAGCCTTTTTGCAGCACGGCAGAGGGCGGTGGCAAAAACAGCGGCTCGATCCACCCGCCCGCAGTGACAGCCCACCAGACGGCGATCAGAGTGACGAGGGTCAGGACGCTGATCCAGCGCGTGCTCAGGCTGCGTTTAACCGGGCGCGGTGCGTGGGGCACAGCAATGGGGGCGCCAGTAACGGCTTCATAACTGCTCATGCGCGCTCCTGCCGCTGGGCGGCACCGCGTTGTGAAAACACGCGCTCAAGCACATGTTCACGGGTTTCGATAAAACGAGGGTCGGACTTGATCGAGCGGGCAGACTCGCCCGCGTTGTAGCGCTGGCCAAAATCCAGGGTCAGCCGTTCAACAATGCGACCCGGGTTAGGCGCCAACAAGATCAAATCCGTGGCCAGAAACACCGCTTCTTCAATGTCGTGGGTAATCAGGAAAACGGGTTTGTCAGTGCGGCGGCACACTTGCAGCAGCAGCTCTTGCATCTGCTCACGGGTAAAAGCGTCAAGCGCACCGAACGGTTCATCCATCAGCAGCACGCGCGGGTCGGCAGCCAAAGCACGGGCAAGGCCCACGCGCTGTTTTTGCCCGCCCGATAGCTCCCACACCCGGCGACTCTCAAAGCCGGACAAATCCACCAGCGCCAGCATTTCACGCGCCCGGTCTTCACGTTTGTTGCGCGGCACACCGGCCAGCTCAAGGCCAAAGGCTACGTTCGCCAACACGTCTTGCCACGGCAGCAGCACGTCGTCCTGAAACACCACCCCGCGCTCGGCACTGGGGCCTTGAACCGGAACGCCATCCAGGGTAATTCGACCCCCGCTGGGCTCCACAAAGCCTGCAATCAAATTCAGCAACGAGGTTTTACCGCTGCCCGACGGGCCGAGTGCGACCAGCAGTTGTTGAGGGCCCAGGCTGACGGAAATGTCCGACAGCACCGGCTCAGCGGCGCCTGGGTACTGTGCGCTGATGCGCTCCAGCGATAACAAGGCCATGACGGTCGACTCCTCAGCGGCGTTGATTATTGAGTAACAAAAGTGGCGTTGACCGACGGCGCGTAGTCCGGCAGTACAGCGTCGACCTTTTTCTGCTCTTTCAAGAAAGCAGCGGTGTCGGCCAGGGCTTTGGTAGTGGGTGCGCCCAACAACACGACCTGATCTGCGGCCAGCGGGTACACGTTGCCTTGCAGCAGCAGAGGGATATCCGTTGCCTTGGCGCCCGAAAGCTTCACCACTTTGTCGATGTTGCTCTGATTGGCCAGCCAGGCTTTTGGATCCTTGTGGTAGTCGGCGTAGGCGTCCAGCGTCACCTTGGCGAACTGCTTGACCACTTCAGGGTGCTTGGCGGCGTAGTCCTTGCGCACGATCCAGGCATCAAAAGTCGGTGCGCCGAGCTTGCCCAGCTCACCCGAGGTGATCAGCACCTTGCCGTTTTCCTTGGCCGTGCCCAATGCCGGGTCCCACACGTAGGTGGCATCGATATCGCCACGCTTCCAGGCAGCCACGATGGCCGGTGGTGCGAGGTTCAGAATCTGTACTTTCGAAGGGTCGATGTTCCAGTGTTTCAACGCGGCCAGCAGGCTGTAATGGCCGGTGGACACAAAGGGCACGGCCACTTTTTTGCCGACCAGATCCTGCGGGCCGTTGATCCCCGAACCATCGCGGGCGACCAAGGCTTCAGAGCCCCCCAGCTGGGTGGCGATCAAAAAGGTTTCAACCGGTACGTTGCGAGTCACCGCGGCCGTCAGCGGGCTAGAGCCCAGGTAAGCAATCTGCACATCCCCCGAGGCGATGGCGGCAATGATGTCGGCGCCGTTATCAAACTTGCGCCAGTTGATCTTGGCGCCCGTGGCTTTCTCGTAAGCACCATCGGCCTGGGCGACCTTCGCCGGGTCCACCGTGGTTTGGTAAGCCACGGTGACATCCGTGCTGGCAGCCTGCGCGAAGAAGCTGGCACCCGCCAGAGACAGAGCAGCCAATAGGCGTAGGGGAGAATGCAGTTTCATCAGGAAGCTCCTCGGCAGGCGGCCGGATATCGGCAGAATGCGAGGTTAAATGATCTAAGAAACACTAAATAAATAACTTTTAAGCATTAGCTTATGTAGTTCCGCCACCTCTCCAGCCGTAATCGTTCAGCAACTGATACGGCCTTTTGACCCGGATGTGATCGGGTCAAGGGTTTAAGAACCAAACGCTATTAAAAGATTCATGAAATTATGTTTAGGAATTAGACGAAAGACCGATAGCATTCCTATTCGTGCGCGTAGGAAATATCCTTCTTTATGCCTGTTTGATCTGAAAAGGTTAGAAATAATTCTTTTTAGGTTTATAAAATAGCCATTAATCTGCGCACAAACGACGGAAGACTAGACAAAGGTCGTAGACACGATTGGTTACGATTGACTTGCCAGTCACCGTCTGGCGCTAATCGCGCATCTGAAGCACCCAGACATCAGATCCGGGACTAAAGAAATACAAAAATTAGAAACGCAAAGGAGCAACACAATGAACAAGTCCACCTTGGCCATCGCTGTGGCCGTAGGGTTGTTGGCACAACAAGCAAGTGCTGCTGGCTTCATTGAAGACAGCAAGGCCACGCTGAAACTGCGTAACTTCTACATCAACAACGACAACCGTGATTCGGGCACCAAAGCGGCTGGCGCTCAAAGCAAGGCCGAAGAATGGGGCCAAGGCTTCCAGCTGGACTTCACCTCTGGCTTCACTCAAGGCACAGTCGGTTTTGGTATTGATGCCATTGGCCTGTTGGGCGTGCGCCTGGACTCGGGCGGCGGCACTAATGGTCGCAGCGGTAACTCCTACGGCGGTACTGTATTCCCAAGTAAGTCCAACGGTGACGCCGTTAATGACTACTCCAGCCTGGGCCTGACAGCAAAAGCCAAGATCTCCCAGACCGAACTGCGCTACGGCACGCTGATGCCGAAACTGCCGGTCATCTCGTACAACGATGGTCGCCTGCTGCCACAGACCTTTGAAGGTGGCCAAATCACCTCCAACGAGTTCAAGGATGTGACCCTGATCGGTGGTCAAATCGAACACGTGAAAGGCCGTAACTCCAGCAGCGAAGAACAAATGTCGATTGGTGGTGCGAACGCTCGTACAGCCAACAGCAACAAGTTCCTGTACGGCGGTGTCGACTACAAGGTCAACAAAGACCTGTTGCTGCAGTACTACTACGGCAACCTGGAAGAATTCTACAAGCAACACTTCCTGGGCCTGGTTCACAACTGGTCCATCGGCCCGGGCGTGTTGAAAACAGACCTGCGCTACTTCAACAGCAGCGACGACGGCAAGAACGGCAGCGTCCCTGCCTACTACTCTTCGGGCAGTTACCACACCCAGGCCAACGGCAAGGGCAAGGTCGACAACAACCTGATCAGCGGCCTGTTCCTGTACACCGTTGAAGGTCATACCTTCGGTGGCGGTTACCAGGTCAGCAACGGCAGCAGCGACTTCCCGTTCCTGAACCAGGGCGACGGCGCGTCGGCTTACATCCCGACCGACATGCAGATCTCGAAATTTGCCCGTGCTGGCGAACGTACCTGGCAGGCACGCTACTCGTATGACTTCGCTAAAGTGGGCGTTCCTGGCCTGACGGCGGGCGCGGTTTACCTGCGTGGCGATAACATCGACACCTACAACAGCAGCACAGTACAAACCAGCAAGGGCGCTTCCGAATGGGAACGCGATATCACCGTGGCGTACGTGATCCAGGAAGGCGCGCTGAAAAACCTCGGCTTCATGTGGAAAAACGCCATGTGGCGCAACGATATTGCCGGCCTGCGCGACCAGGACGAAAACCGTCTAATCGTCAGCTACTCGATCCCGTTGCTGTAAGCCGGTTGTAGATCAAAGGTTAGAAAAATCCTGCCCGGCGCAATGCCGGGCAGGGTGTTTACCGAAGACCTGAACGGTCAATTCGCAACACATTCAAATGTCGCAGCTCCCTGCCGCTCCCCTTGCCTAAACCTGAGTCCAGAGTGGACCCGGGGCTTTGTTGCGTCCAATGAAACAGTTTTTAATATTCCTTTCTGACCTAACAAAATCGATATTTATTCTTTTTAATTAGCTCGTGACGCAGGCAGAGTAAAGCCATCACGCCCTGCCATTCCCTATAAAAAGGAGCTGCACCATGAGCCTCAGACTCGGCGATATCGCCCCCGATTTCGAACAGGATTCCAGCGCTGGCAAGATCCACTTCCATGAATGGCTGGGCGACAGCTGGGGGGTGTTGTTCTCGCACCCGGCCGACTTCACACCGGTGTGCACCACCGAACTGGGCTTTACCGCCAAGCTCAAGGATGAGTTTGCCAAGCGTGGCGTCAAAGCCATCGCGCTGTCGGTAGACCCGGTGGACTCGCACCACAAGTGGATCGAAGACATCAACGAAACCCAAAACACCGTAGTCAACTTCCCGATCCTGGCCGATGCCGACCGTAAAGTGTCCGACCTCTACGACTTGATCCACCCCAATGCCAGCGACACCCTGACGGTGCGCTCGTTGTTCGTGATTGATCCGAACAAAAAAATCCGCCTGACCATCACCTATCCGGCCAGCACCGGGCGCAACTTCAACGAAATCCTGCGGGTGATCGATTCGCTGCAACTGACCGACAACTACAAGGTAGCGACCCCGGCCAACTGGCAGGACGGCGACGACGTGGTGATCGTGCCCTCGCTCAAGGACGAAGACGAGATCAAGAAACGCTTCCCCAAGGGCTACCGCGCCGTGAAGCCCTACTTGCGCCTCACGCCGCAGCCCAATAAGTAATGTGAATGTCATCCCTTGTGGGAGCGGGCTTGCTCGCGATCAAGGCGCTGCGGTTTTTCAGATGCACCGCAGCGATCCCATCGCGAGCAAGCCCGCTCCCACACAACCAGTGTCTTCAGCAGGGTTTCTGGCCGTTTCGACGGCCTTTTTTTTGCGTTTCGTTTAACACAATCGCATATGCATTTTAAGAATAAACAAATGAATAAATATGATTTATAGATATATAAATCACCTGTTAAGGTCTATTCACTCAAGCGAAAACGCTGACAGCGAATTGCACAAATTCATTCAAGGAAACGCCTAGATGCTGGTCGTGACACTCGGAGGAAGCCCAAGCCAACGATCCCGTTCGGGAGTGTTGCTGGATCACGCCAAACGCTGGCTCAACCAGCAAGGCGTCGAAGTGGTGAGTTATCAGGTACGGGATTTTCCGGCCGAGGACTTGTTGCACGCACGTTTCGACAGCCCAAAAATTATCGACCTGCTGCAGCAAATTGAAAACGCCGACGGCCTGGTGATTGCGACTCCGGTTTACAAAGCCTCGTTCAGCGGCGCACTGAAAACCGTGCTCGACCTGCTGCCCGAACGCGCCCTGAGCCACAAAGTGGTGTTGCCCATCGCCACCGGTGGCAGCATCGCCCACATGCTGGCCGTGGACTACGCACTCAAGCCCGTACTGTCGGCGCTCAAGGCCCAGGAAATGCTGCACGGCATTTTTGCCGAAGACAGCCAGATTGCTTACGGCGAAGGCGGCGCACCCGCGCAACTGGTGCCGGTGCTGGAACAGCGTATGAACGAATCGCTTGAGCAGTTTTACAGCGCTCTGGCACGCCGCCCCAAGCCACTGGACCCCAGCATCCTCAACGAGCGCCTGGTCACGGCTCGCTGGAGTATCTGAGCCAACACATTACTCAACTGTGGGAGCGAGCCTGCTCGCGAAAAGATCGCTGCGGTGTATCAGAAAAATACATCGCCTGAATCGCGGGCAGGCTCGCTCCCACAGATAAAGCATCACCCTTCACCTTACTGATCCGCTAACGGCTCGGCAGGTGCTACCCGAATCTCGAACCTCAAAAGGAGAGCGCCATGCGCCCTGTCATTTTGCGTCGTGGTCTGGTCGCACTGTTAGCTGCGGCTGTGTCCTTCGGCGCTGTTACCCAGGCTCAAGCCGATACCTTGCGCATCGGTTACCAAAAATACGGCACGCTGATGCTGCTCAAGGCTAAAGGCACGCTGGACAAGCGTCTGGCCGAGCAGGGCGTTGACGTGCAATGGACTGAGTTCCCCGGTGGCCCGCAGCTGCTTGAGGGCCTGAACGTAGGCTCCATCGACTTCGGCGTAACCGGTGAAACCCCACCTGTTTTCGCCCAGGCAGCAGGCGCCGATCTGCTCTACGTGGCCTACGAGCCGCCAGCCCCGACCAGTGAAGCGATTCTGGTGCCCAAGGACTCACCGATCACCTCGGTCAAAGACCTGAAAGGCAAAAAGGTCGTACTCAACAAAGGCTCCAACGTTCACTACCTGTTAGTGCGTGCCCTTGAGGATGCGGGCCTGAAATACACCGATATCCAGACCGTGTTCCTGCCACCTGCCGATGCCCGCGCGGCGTTTGAGCGTGGCAGTGTCGATGCCTGGGTGATTTGGGACCCGTACCAGGCCGCGGCCGAACAACAGCTGCAAGCGCGCACCCTGCGTGACGCCAGCGGCATCGCCGACAACCATCAGTTCTATCTGGCCACCAAGCCGTACGCCGAACAGCATCCCAAGGTGATCGAAACCCTGGTCGATGAAGTGCGCAACATTGGCGAATGGGCCAAAGCCCACCCTGAAGACGTGACCGAACAAGTCGCGCCGCTGCTGGGCTTGTCACCAGAAATCACCCTCACGGCGGTCAAACGCCAAGGCTACGGCGCGCAGTTCTTGACCCCCGAAGTGGTCAACGCCCAGCAAAAAATTGCCGACAGTTTTTACCAGCTCAAGCTGATTCCCAAGCCGCTCGTTGTGAAAGACGTGATCTGGACGCCCCCGGCCAATCTGGCCAAAGCCAACTAACGCTTGCTGCCCCCATTTAGGAGACCACTCCATGAGCCTCAATATTTTCTGGTTCCTGCCTACCCACGGTGACGGCCATTACCTTGGCACCTCCGAAGGCGCTCGTGCCGTTGACTACGGTTACCTGCAACAAGTCGCACAGGCCGCAGACCGCCTGGGCTTTGGCGGGGTGCTGATTCCGACAGGGCGTTCGTGCGAAGACTCATGGCTGGTAGCGGCAGCGCTGATCCCCGTGACCCAGCGTCTGAAATTTTTGGTGGCCCTGCGCCCGGGCATTGTTTCGCCCACCGTGGCGGCACGTCAGGCCGCGACCCTGGACCGTCTGTCTGGTGGCCGCGCGCTGTTTAACCTGGTAACCGGCGGCGACCCCGAAGAGCTGGCCGGTGATGGTTTGTTCCTCAGCCACGAAGAGCGCTATCAGGCTTCGGTGGAATTCACCCGCATCTGGCGTCGTGTGCTCGAAGGCGAAACCGTGGACTACGACGGCGAACACATCACCGTCAAAGGCGCGAAATTGCTCTACCCGCCAATCCAGCAACCGCGCCCGCCGCTGTACTTCGGTGGATCGTCGGAAGCTGCGCAAGACCTGGCTGCCGAACAAGTTGAAATGGTGCTGACCTGGGGCGAGCCACCGGCCGCCGTCGCCGAAAAAATCGAACAGGTACGTGCCAAGGCCGCCAAGCTGGGGCGCACCGTACGCTTCGGCATTCGTCTGCACGTGATTGTGCGTGAAACCAACGAAGAGGCTTGGAAAGCCGCCGACAAACTTATTTCCCATCTGGACGACGATACCATCGCCCGCGCTCAAGCCTCGCTGTCGCGCTTCGACTCGGTCGGCCAGCAACGCATGGCCGCCCTGCATGGCGGTAGCCGCGACAACCTTGAAGTCAGCCCCAACCTGTGGGCCGGCGTGGGCCTGGTGCGTGGCGGTGCCGGCACGGCACTGGTCGGTGACGGCCCAACCGTGGCTGCACGGGTTCAGGAATACGCCGATCTGGGCATCGACACGTTCATCTTCTCCGGCTACCCGCACCTGGAAGAGTCGTACCGCGTGGCTGAACTGCTGTTTCCGCACCTGGATATCGAACGTCCGGAACTGCCAAAAGGCGCAAGTTACGTAAGCCCGTTTGGCGAAATGGTCGCCAATGACATTCTCCCTAAAGCTGCGTCGCAGAGCTGAGGTCGCCATGAGTTCAGGCAAGGCCTTGGGCCTCAATAAAATCGGTCACACCCTTGCGCCCTGGGCCTTGCCTGTGTTGCTGCTGGCGGTGTGGCAGCTGTCCGTGTCGGCGGGCTGGTTGTCGACACGCATCCTGCCCGCTCCCAGCGCCGTGATCGCGGCCGGGATCGAGCTGGTTCGCAGTGGCGAAATCTGGAAACACCTGGCCATCAGCGGCTGGCGTGCCGGGTTGGGCTTTGCCATCGGCGGCAGCATCGGCCTGGCGCTGGGCTTTATCACCGGCCTGTCGAAATGGGGCGAACGCCTGCTCGACAGCTCGGTGCAAATGATCCGCAACGTGCCGCACCTGGCGCTGATTCCGCTGGTCATCCTGTGGTTCGGTATCGATGAGTCGGCGAAGATATTTCTGGTAGCACTGGGGACTTTATTCCCGATCTACCTCAACACCTACCACGGCATCCGCAACGTCGACCCGGCGCTGGTCGAGATGGCGCGCAACTACGGGTTGTCCGGTTTCAGCCTGTTCTGGCAGGTGATCTTGCCGGGGGCGCTGCCTTCGATCCTGGTGGGCGTGCGCTTTGCCCTGGGCTTTATGTGGCTGACGTTGATCGTGGCCGAAACCATCTCGGCCAGCTCCGGCATCGGCTACCTGGCGATGAACGCCCGGGAGTTCTTGCAAACCGACGTGGTGGTGCTGGCAATTGTTTTGTACGCCGTGCTCGGCAAACTGGCCGATACCGCAGCCCGTGGTCTGGAGCGCATCTGGTTGCGCTGGCACCCGGCCTATCAAGTCGTTAAAGGCGGTGCAGCATGACAGCTCAACAACCTCCACGTTTGCGCCAGGGCATCCCGCTGGCCATCAACGGCCTGCAAAAAGCCTTCGGCGAGCGGCTGGTGCTGCGAGATATCAATCTGCACATCCCGGCGGGGCAATTTGTCGCCATCGTAGGCCGCAGCGGTTGCGGCAAAAGCACCCTGATGCGCCTGCTGGCCGGGCTCGATCAGCCCACCGCAGGCCAATTACTGGCCGGTAGCGCACCGCTGCAAGCGGCCCGTGAAGACACGCGACTGATGTTTCAGGAGGCGCGCCTACTGCCCTGGAAAAAAGTCATCGATAACGTAGGCCTTGGCCTTAAAGGTAACTGGCGCCCCAAAGCGCTCAAGGCACTGGAAGAAGTGGGTCTGGCCGAACGAGCCAATGAATGGCCCGCAGCATTGTCGGGCGGGCAAAAACAGCGTGTGGCCCTGGCCCGCGCCCTGATCCACCAGCCGCGCTTGCTGCTGCTCGACGAACCGCTGGGCGCACTGGATGCCCTGACCCGCATTGAAATGCAGGACCTGATCGAACGCCTGTGGCGCCAGCATGGTTTTACCGTGTTGCTGGTGACACACGACGTCAGCGAAGCCGTCGCGATTGCTGACCGGGTGATTTTGATTGAAGACGGGCAGGTGGGGCTGGACCTCACCGTCGATCTGCAACGCCCTCGGGTACGCGGCTCGCACCGTCTGGCTGCACTGGAAACCGAAGTACTGAACCGTGTTCTCGCACTGCCTGGCTCGCCACCTGAGCCGGAACCCGTTGCACCGCTGCCTACGCAACTGCGCTGGGCGCAATAAAACCACTTTTAATCCCAAGACAGGAATCGACACCATGACCATTAAAGCCATCAACGTTCGCAACCAGTTCAAAGGCCACATCAAGGAAATCGTACTGGGCGACGTACTGTCGGAAATCGACGTACAGACCGCGTCAGGCATCGTGACCTCCGTCATCACCACCCGCTCGGTCAAAGAGCTGGAACTGGTGGTCGGCAGCGAAGTGATCGCGTTTGTAAAATCCACCGAAGTGTCCATCGCCAAGCTGTAAACCGTGGTTTATCCACAACCCCGAAAGGTGTGAGCCCTTCGGGGTTTTTTGTGGGCAGTGGGTACGTGCAATCAGGCATCGCGCAGCGCCAGCACCCCCAACACATCACAGCCTTGCTGCAACAACAAAGACGACGCCTCGCACACCGCGCTCAAATCATGGGGGTCATGGCTGTGGCCGCTCATCAGCGCCAAACAGCGCAACAAATTCTTGGCCGCCTGAATGCGCTGCTCGGCACAGGCCAGCAGGGCAGGTACAGAGGCGAGGGAGTCGATTAACAAAACGGTTGAACCGACGGGGTTGTCGGTTTGGGGGATGTAATGCGTCATGGTTGAACTCCAATAATTTGAGGAGCCACTCCGATCAGCTTGCACGCAGAAAGAAGGTGGCAGTTGTGCGCGGGTGTGCAAGACCGGTTATTGGGACCCGGCAGACCCGAAGATCTCCCGCGCACAACCGCCATAACGCCGATTGCAGGCGCAGAGCCTACCAAGCGATATGAAAAGTTGAAATCCAATAATCAGGCTTGCACGCCTGATCGCTGATTTTTCAGCGACGGGGCGGACTATAGGCAGCCCGCCTGGGGCATCACAATGGGGTGCCGAGCGTGAAAGCCCGATCCCACACAAGTGCGCGAAGGGTCTGTAAATACCGACCTTAGCTGTGGGAGCGAGCCTGCTCGCGAAGGCCATTCGCGAGCAGGATCGCTCCCACACACACCTTCGGTTTTTTCGAGTGCAAACTGCACTTTTTCGTGGACCCAAGGGCAGGGCCCGCCCATTGCAGGCGGGCCCTGGCTGTCAGCGCACCAAATGCAAAAACTGCATATGGCGTTCGTACTGATCGAGGATGTCGTTGATGATTTGCTCTTTGGTGTAGCCCGTCAGGTCGTAATCCTGACTGCCTTCGGCCAAATGCACTTCAGCGCGGTAGTAACGACGATTGCGCAGTTGCTCTTTTTTGCCAAAACCACCACGGGCAAAGGACGGCGTGAAGTAGCCGCGCATCTGCACCTGGTAGATGAACGGATGTTCATCGCCATGGCCGATTTCCAGGCTTACGTTGTCGTTGGCCGGGTCGGGCTGGGTGACGACATTCAGGCCTTTTTCCAGGAACACCGCGCTCACTTCTTCAATCGCCGGGCGCACGGTGGTATCCATAAAGCGATACACCTCGTCACGGGACGGGAAGTGCACGGCCTGACTCAGGCGCTGACGCCAACCACCGCGACGCGAGTGCGAAACCGGCGCCAGGGAGTGCATCTGCGCGATTTGCTTCTGCGACTCAAGGTAGAACGCCTTGTGCAGGCCCCACATCATCAGCAGCAAAATCAGCGAGAACGGCAGCGACGTGAGCACCACCGCTGACTTGAGCGCATCGATACTGCCCGAGAACAACAGCGCACTGGTGACCAGCGCGGTCATCGCACCCCAGAACACCCGCAACCATTTAGGACCATCTTCGTCAGCGTTATTGCCGCGCGCCGAGAGGGTGGACAGCACCACGGTGCCGGAGTCGGCCGAGGTCACGAAGAACACAAAGCTGATAAACACCGTCACCGCAATCACGGTCCGGCTCCACGGGTAGGTCTCCAGCAGCAGGTACAGCGTGCGCGACGGGTCGTCGATAGCCGACTGGCCGAGGGCAACCATGCCGTGGTTGAGCACCTGATCAATGGCGCTGTTGCCGAAAATCGACATCCACGCCAGGGTGAAGCCCAGTGGAATCAGCAGTACGCCAAACACGAATTCGCGGATGGTGCGACCACGGGAAATACGCGCAATAAACAGGCCCACAAACGGCGACCATGCGATCCACCAGGCCCAATAGAACACGGTCCAGCCGCCCAGCCAGTCGCTTGGTTTGTCATAGGCGTACACGTCGAAACTCTTGGTCGGCAACGCGCCCAGATAGTCACCGATGTTTTGCACCAGGGTGTTGAGCAAATGCTGGGTGGGGCCTGCGAACAGCACAAACAGCAGCAGCGCGCACGCCAGCAGCATGTTGATGTCGGACATCACCCGCACGCCTTTGTCCACGCCCGCAATGGCCACCAAAATGGCTGCGCCCATCATCAGCGTGATCAGCCCTACTTGTACCCATTGGGTGTGAGGCAGGCCGAACAGGTAATCGAGCCCGGAATTGAGGTGAAGCACCCCAAAGCCCATGTCGGCGCCCAGACCAAATACGGTGGCGATGATGCCAAAGCCATCCACCGCATAGCCGATAGGCCCGTTGATGCGCTTGCCGATCAGCGGGTACAGCGCCGAGCGCAGCGCCAGCGGTAAGTTGTGGCGGTAGGCGAAGTAGGCCAGCGCCATGCCTACAAAGGCGAACACGCCCCAGCCATGCAGGCCCCAGTGCAGGAACAGCAACTGCATGCCTTGGCGCGCAGCCTCTGACGTGCCGGCCGGGCCTTGAGGCGGGGCGAGCATATGGGTCAGGGGTTCGGACACACAAAAGAAAAATAGCGTGATGCTGATCCCGGCGGCGAACAGCATGCCCGCCCAGGACAGGTAACTGAACTCGGGTTCGTCGTGGTCGGCACCGAGCTTAATCTTGCCGTAGCCGGACAAGGCGGTGACGACCACGAAGATCAGATACAGGGTCATCGCTAACATGTAGTACCAGCCGACCGTATTGGCCGCCCAGTTTTGTGCTGCCAGCAGCCATTCCCCGGCGGCTTGCGGCATGGAGATAACCACCAGGCCAAAGATCAGGATAAACACGGCGGCAAAGTAAAATACCGGTGGGTTCATGCGGATCGAAGACGTTTCAGGCGTGATCGGTACACTCATTGGATGTGCACCTTATAGAGATAAAACGGGATCAAAAAGAGCGGATTCGGCAAGGGTTAGCCTCCTGTTGTGAGCGGGCAGCGGACCACCGGTTTAAGTTGAACGAGCATTCAAGTTAAACATGGATGGCCTTTCAGCACTAATCGCTGCCCACGGCTACACGTCTCATACGTTAGCTCATGACTGGGTATGACACATGGCCATGACCAACGTTCAGCCGTTGTGGGGTGGGGCTGTCAGGGGGGGCGACGGCAAAAGAAAACGGGGTTTTCGAGCGCTGAAAAAAAAAATCCAAAAAAAGCTCGCAGAAGCGCAGTGATCAAAAAATAGACTGATTTAGACGTCGATCAGTAGCGCCTCAGGAAGAAAGTACCGACGAATTTGCAGCAGGGGGGGAACCCCATTGATTGAAGTGGTCCCAGAGACTTATCTCGTATTCGCGCCCGCAATCTACAAGCACCAATACGAACAAACAGAGATTCACAAAGAACACCTGATAATGTTACCCGATGACAGTTATCGAAAATTTAAGACTACAAACACTCTATTTCATACATCGAAATTAACATTAGAACCTAGATAAAAATCAATCGATAGAAAAATAATTCTTTCTTTCAACGGATATTTATATCAACTTAACTTTTCAATGTCTCTGCCGATGGCTCATCGGGAGTTATCGTCGAAAAATTAACGGCCACTGCTTCTTTAATTTCACCCTTTTGAGTAAAACCACTGACACCTACAATATCATTACCATTTCGAGCATCTGCTAATGGCCTTGTATAGTTCAGATCAATCTGTGAAATACTTAACTCGTCCAGCGAATGTAACTCGCTTGTACTAGTCGACTCAATGCTGCTTTGGCCATCATGATTGGCATCAACCCAAACCCTCACATCCCCCCAGCGTTCATCCTGGTTATCAAACTTAAGGTCTTTGTTGCTATCCAGGCTGCGCAGTGCATCAAATGCATTATCAAAGGTTTTTTTACTCGGAGAATCACGGCTTCCTTGTTCGGCACCAAAATACTCTGACATCAACTCCGAGACATTATCAATTTTTCCGTTGCCATCAAGGTCCAAAACAACCATACCCTCGTCAGTACTGCTCCACCCCGTTTGCACCTTCTCGCCATCGTTGTTCATGTCGAAATGAACAGGAGAGGTATGAGGGTTGGTGAGTTTTACACCGGCCCCACCCAGATCCAAAATCAAAGGGTCTACTTTGTTTTCTAAGGCGCATCTCATTCTTGCAATTTGTTCTGGCGTTATATAGTTGAGACCTCCAACACTTTCCAAGGAAATATCAACATTAGCAGCTGGCCTTTCGATATTTGTCACAGGTACCCCTCCGCCTGTGCTGTAGCCGTTCGATGCAGAAGTAGCGCCACCTGCCCACCCACTTCCGCCACTGTCAAGACTACCAGCCGTACCGTTACTTATACCGCCACCAGGAACTACAGGCAGTGAAATATCAACGTCTACACCTTTTACTAATAAATCTTCAAATACTATCTTTATTACAATAGGTATAATCATTGAGGCATTGCCAAAATACTTTTCGAAAATCATCCCAATAGCAGCGGCATTTTGTATAAATACCGTGGCATAATTTTCCATTTGCTCTAAAAAGTTACGGCCCGGAATCTCAACGTAATTATGCCCTAGTCCACCCCCCCACACAGGAAACTCATCACCGAGCGTCCCGGCCCATTGCCATGGTTCCAAACCTAGGTGTTTTACTGCGGCTTGCACGTCTCTTTCAATAATCTGTTGAATTGGCAAGATGCCTTTAGCATAAATAAAATCCTCAATAACTTGGTGGGCTAATCTGTCAGAAGCATTTTTATACATACGCGAAGTGAATTTCCTTCCGGAGCGCTCAACTGCATATCGCATGGAATTGGAAACCAGTTCGCTTGCAAAGCTTCCGTCAATATTATTGATAGATTTTGCAGCCATAAGCCAGTTAGCCGTCATCAACATCTGGTCTCTCACTTCGCCACCGGCCTGGTTGGCAATGGCTTTTTGAGCAACATTATATAAGTAATGGTATCCTCCCGCGTAGTCTTTCACGGCGAGTCTACCTTTCAGGTATATGACATCCGCGGGTGTAAGAGGTATTTGCACCATATTGGCGCCTCCTTAATTAATTAATTAAAAAACGATCCAGAAAACTCAACACAAAATTATCGACTTCTTTAAGGTCGGAAATCTCACGCTTAAACAAATAGTCAACCCCAAAAATATTTTTGTACGCTCTTTTTCCCACATAAATAAGGTCCCACTCATGTATGTAAGCATTGCTTCCATCACGGCCCGCGACTCTATACATCTTCTCACTACCCTCTAACAGTTCAACCCCATCAAAAGACGCAATGGTTTTTAATGTTCGGGTGACTCGATTTATATCAAACGGAGGAACGGATATAGGAAATAGAACTAATACCATTACATTGTTAGATTTATTTTTATAGTCAACCAACTTCATGGACGGATACTCAACTCGAAGAGTAACCACGGTTTCACGGTTAAAATCAATAAGCTCACAATCCTCATCCGAAACATCAAAGGAAAAAACACTGATATTCGTTTTTTTATTAACAAACGTGCAAGCTGCATGGGTGGGCATTGAGCCCCAAGCAAACACCAGTGATATAAGCCCACCTAGAAGATATCTACGCACTACCAGCCTCCAATATTACTGATGTATCGCCTTATCCACAGGAGGATTAAATACAGCCACCAGAAACATTTAATCTCCAGAGCACAGCGCGAAACATGGTTTTGGACGTGTTATTTCCATACACCATCCAAGATTCAATATTAAAAATCTTATCGCCCTGAAAACTTTAGGCCTTGTACCAAAATATGACCACAGCGAAGCCGCCGTACTTAATGTCGGATATTTCCGTAACTAAAAATAGTATGTAGGAGAGGGTTAAACCGGGCGCTGAACTGCGCGCCCCCGTTTAAAACACAGACAAATCCAGCGGCCGAATCGCGCCCATCCAGATCGCATGGTCGGTGTGGTCGCGCAGGTCATTGCCGGTATCAGGGTGCAAGAACACCACCAGTCCGTTGCGGTTGAGCGCCAGCCACGGCAGGACGATGCCGATGAGCTCCGGGCCGAACGCCAGCTGGCAGCTCCAGTCCGGATGCGGGCCGACCGGGCGTTGGTGGACGCGGCCCATGGTGACGCCAAACAGTTGCCTGGCCTCTTCGCATAAAGCTCGCGCCTGATCGATGGTCGAGGCGTCGAAGTAGACGTGGGCGTGGTAGCCCTTAATTCGTTGCATAGGGGGCCTCGTGTTAAAGGATGCATTTAATTGGGTCACTGGCTTGCACCCGCATTCTGCTCCGCCAGCATCCAGTCGACAAAGACCTGGACCAGCCTGCCACGCCGTTTTCGGGCAGGCATCACCGCGTAATAGCCAAATTCCGATTGAGCCGACTCGGCAAACGGGCGGCACAGCACACCCTGCTCCAGCAAGTTATCCACAAGGTGCTTCCACCCAATGGCCATGCCTTGCCCGGCGATGGCGGCCTGAATCAGCAGCGTGTAGTTGTCGAACCGTAGCTGGCCCGGCGCAGGCGCCTGCCCAAGCTGGAGGGCGTCAAATAGCCGATACCAGTCGAACCACTGGCGAGCATGTTCACCGCGCAATTGCAGCAAGGGGAAATCGCCCAGGGCCTGAGCCGCTAGCGGCAGCGCCTGGCCGGACAGCAAGTGCGGGCTGCACACCGGGAATACTTCTTCGTTGAACAACCACTGGGACTCACCCTGAGCAAATCGCCCCTGGCCAAACACTACTGCCACGTCGATATCGCCATGCAGGGCGTCATGACTACGCTCGCGGGTAATCAGACTTACATCAATGTGTGGGTAAAGCCCGTGAAAACGCGGCAGACGCGGCATCAACCAATACGCCGCAAAGGCAAAGTCGGTGGCGACTTGCAGCACTTCACGGGCAGGTTGTTCACGTAACGCCTGCAAACCTGCGTCGATTTGTTGCAAACCCGCCTGAACATGCAAGAACAGGCCAAGGCCCGTCTCGGTCAGGGCAATGCCGCGATAGATTCGATCAAACAAGCGAACACCCAAGCGCTGTTCCAGCCGTTTGAGTTGCTGGCTGATGGCTGGCTGGGTAGTACCCAGTTCCTGTGCCGCGGCGGTAAAACTGCGATGTCGGGCTGCCGCCTCAAAAGTGCGCAGCAGGTCGAGGGACACATTACCCAGCGCTTCATACATTAGCTGTGCTTATCCGAGTTATTGTGGTGCATGGGTTTTACCACGACAAACGTGGCCTTCATGCTGCTTGTCAGCACTTTCGCATAAATTATTGAAAGGCCGCCCCCTTATGTCGCGCAAAAATATCCTGTTCATCATGGCAGACCAAATGGCCGCCCCGTTGTTGCCGATTTACGGCCCGTCCCCGATCAAACTCCCGCACTTGAGCCGTTTGGCGGCTCAAGGTGTGGTGTTCGACGCGGCGTACTGCAACAGCCCGCTGTGCGCGCCGTCGCGCTTCACCCTGGTCAGCGGCCAGCTCCCGAGCAAAATCGGCGCCTACGACAACGCGGCGGACTTGCCCGCGGATGTGCCGACCTATGCACACTACCTGCGCCGTTTGGGTTATCGCACGGCACTGGCGGGCAAGATGCACTTTTGCGGGCCCGATCAATTGCATGGCTATGAGGAGCGCCTGACCAGTGATATTTACCCCGCCGACTATGGCTGGTCGGTCAATTGGGATGAGCCGGATGCGCGGCCCAGCTGGTACCACAACATGGCCTCGGTGCTGCAAGCCGGGCCGTGTGTGCGCACCAATCAGCTGGATTTCGATGAAGAAGTGGTGTTCAAGGCGCAGCAATACCTGTTCGATCACATACGTCAGGACGGCGATCAACCATTTTGCCTGACCGTGTCCATGACCCATCCACACGACCCGTACACCATCCCCAAACCGTTCTGGGATTTGTATGGCGACGAAGAGATTCCGCTACCCGAGACCCCGCCACAAGCCAGCCTCGACCCACACTCGCAACGCCTGCTCAAAGCCTACGATCTCTGGGACAAGCCGCTGCCTGTGGATAAGATTCGCGACGCCCGCCGCGCGTATTTCGGCGCGTGCAGCTACATCGACCACAACATCGGTCGACTGCTGCAAACCCTTGAAGACACCGGGCTGGCAGATGACACGGTGATCGTGTTTTCCGGCGATCACGGCGACATGCTGGGCGAGCGCGGGCTTTGGTACAAAATGCACTGGTTCGAGATGGCCGCACGGGTGCCGCTGATGGTGTACGCACCGGGGCAATTTGATGCGGCGCGCATTGGCGCCGCCGTATCGACCGCCGACCTGCTGCCCACCTTTGTCGAACTGGCGGGTGGCACGCTGGAGGACAATCTGGCGCTGGACGGTCGTTCGCTGGTGCCTCATCTGCGCGGCGAAGGCGGGCATGACGAAGTGTTTGGCGAGTACATGGCCGAAGGGACCATCAGCCCGTTGATGATGATCCGCCGTGGGGCCTACAAATTTATCTACAGTGAAGACGATCCTTGCCTGCTGTATGACCTGCACAACGACCCGCGTGAACAGCAAGAACTCAGTCAGTCCCCCGGGCATCAGGCGCTGTTCAGCGCATTTTTGGCCCAGGCTCGGGCCAAATGGGACATCCCCCTGATTCACCAGCAAGTGCTTGCCAGCCAGCGTCGCAGACGACTGGTCACACAAGCGCTGGCCACAGGCAAGCTCACCAGTTGGGATCATCAACCGTGGGTCGACGCCAGCCAGCAATATATGCGCAACCACATCGACCTCGACGACCTGGAGCGCACGGCACGTTATCCACAACCCGGCAGCTTGAACCCGGCAGGGTTAAACGACACTCTGCCCAAGACCGATATCTGAAGAGTCCTACATGGCCAGGCCCAAACTCACACACTTATTGCCGTTCTTAAGCTGGCTGCCCAAGCAAACCCGCGCCAGCGTCAGCCGCGATGCAATGGTGGGGCTCAGTGGTGCAATTCTGGCGTTGCCGCAGTCCATCGCCTACGCCCTGATCGCCGGCTTACCGCCCGAGTACGGGCTGTATGCGGCCATCGTGCCGGTGATCATCGCTTGCTTGTGGGGTTCGTCGTGGCATTTGATTTGCGGCCCTACGGCGGCAATTTCGATCGTGCTGTTTGCCAGCGTCAGCCCGCTGGCGGTGCCCGGCACTCAGGATTACATCGGCCTGGTCCTGCTGCTGACGTTTCTGGCCGGGGTGTTTCAGTGGCTATTGGGGGTGCTGAAGTTTGGCGCGCTCGCCAATTTTGTCTCGCATTCGGTGGTGCTCGGTTTCACCCTGGGCGCGGCCGTGGTGATTGGGCTGGGCCAGTTACCGAACCTAATGGGCCTGGACTTACCGAGCAGGGCTACCGCTCTGGACAGCCTGTTGACGCTGCTTGCCCATGTTCGCCAATTCGATCCCGCCTCACTGGGGCTGGGGGCGGGCACCTTGGCACTGGGTATCGCGCTCAAACACTGGCTACCACGCTGGCCCACATTGCTGATCACCCTGGTGCTCGCCAGCCTTGCAGTGTGGCTGTTGCCGCAGGTGTTCGGGCATGTCGAGCGGGTGCAATCGTTTGTGGGCCGCTTGCCGCCCTTCAGCCCGCTCCCCCTGGATGTGGACACCTTCTTGCGCTTGCTGCCGGGCGCCGTGGCGGTGGGCATGCTGGGGTTGGTGACCAGCTTGTCGATTGCCCGCTCGTTAGCAACACGTTCGCAGCAGATGCTCGATGCCAATCAGGAAGTGCGCGCACAAGGCCTTTCCAACGTGGTGGGCTCGCTGTTCTCGGGGTATTTGTCGTCGGGTTCCTTTACACGCTCGGGGTTGAGCTACGAAGGAGGGGCCCGTTCACCGCTGGCCGGGGTGTTTTCAGCGCTGTGGGTGGCGTTGTTCGCCGTGACCGGGTCCAAGCTGATTGCGCACATTCCGATCCCGGCGATGGCAGGGAGTATTTTGCTGATTTGCTGGGGGCTGGTAGACACGCGAGGTATTCGGGCGCTGTGGCGGGTAAGCCGCGCCGAGTTCGCAGTGATGGCGCTGACCTGCGTCGCAACCTTGTTGCTGGAGTTGCAAACAGCAATTTACGCCGGGGTGCTGGCCTCGCTGTTTTTCTATCTCAAGCGCACCTCGCGCCCGCGCATTCAACAATGGCGCGAGGGCGACGAAGAGGTGTTGCGGGTTGGCGGTTCGATCTTTTTCGGCGCCGCCCATTACCTGCAAGTGCGTTTGCAGCGCACACAGGGCCGGCGGGTGGTGATCGAGGCGCAGCACATCAACTTTATCGATTATTCAGGGGTTGAAATGTTGCATCAGGAGGCTCGCAGGTTACAGGGCCTGGGGCGCAGTTTGACCTTGCGCCGGGCGCGGGCGCAGGTGGTGGAGGAATTGAAAAAACTGGAAGGTGCGGATAAATGCCCGATTCTGTTTGAGGCCTAAGGTCGGCCCTCAGCCCAACCCTCTCACGAAAGGATGGGCTGAGCGCTTGCTTTACAGCGCCAGCAACCTGCGCAACTCGGCCAACGCCGGAGCCGTATCAGGGCGCACACCGCGCCACAGGTAGAACGCTTCGCCCGCCTGTTCGGCCAGCATCCCCAGACCGTCCATGACCTGACCTGCGCCATGCCCGGCGGCCCACACGCAAAACGGCGTGGGTTCCTTGCCGTACATCATGTCGTAGCACAGGGTTTTACCCGGCTCGATCAGGCTGCTGGCAATGGGTGGCAATTCACCGCTCAAGCTGGCCGAGGTGGCGTTGATGATCAGGTCGACCGGCTCGTGCAACCAGTCAAAACCGCTGGCCGCTACCGGGCCCAGGTCGCTGAACAGTTCGGCCAGCAACTCGGCCTTCTCAACCGTGCGATTGGCGATGGTCACAGAAGCCGGCCCCTCGGCCAGCAAGGGTTCCAACGCCCCCCGCACCGCGCCGCCTGCGCCCAGTACCAGGATGCGTTTGCCCTTGAGGCTGAAACCGGCATTGACCGTGAGGTCGCGTACCAGACCTGCACCGTCGGTGTTGTCCCCCAGCAAGCTGCCATCTGCCTGCTTGCTCAGCGTGTTGACGGCACCTGCACGGTGAGCGCGGGCCGTCAGTTTATCGGCCAGCCGGTAGGCGTCTTCTTTGAAGGGCACCGTCACATTGGCGCCACGCCCCTGAAGGAAGAACTCCGTCGCGCAGCCAGCAAAATCATCCAGTGGCGCGAGCAAGGTGTCGTATTGCATGACCTGACCGGTTTGTTCGGCAAACAGGCGATGCAGTACCGGGGATTTGCTGTGAGCAATCGGGTTACCAAAAACGACGTAACGGTCCATCAGGCAAACTCCTCGGGCAATGTCAGGCGTTGGCTAACCAGTCGCGGTCCTGCAAGAAGTAGTCGGTAAGACGAGCCTCCGGGCTGCCCGGCTCGGCTTTCCAGTCGTAGCCCCAGCGAACTTGCGGCGGCAGCGACATCAGGATCGACTCGGTGCGACCGCCCGATTGCAGGCCAAACAGGGTGCCACGGTCATAGACCAGGTTGAATTCAACGTAGCGGCCACGGCGGAACTCCTGGAATTCACGCTGTTGGGCGGTGTATTCGTCGTTTTTGCGACGCTGGACGATTGGCAGGTAGGCGTCGATGTAGGCGTCGCCAATGGCACGAATAAAGGCGAAACAGGTGTCGAAATCCCACTCGTTCAGGTCATCAAAAAACAGGCCGCCGATGCCGCGCGGCTCATTGCGATGCTTGATGTGGAAGTAGGTGTCGCACCAGGCCTTGTAGCGCGGGTACACGTCGGGGCCAAACGGCGCACACGCCTGCTCGGCCACACGGTGCCAATGCACGCAGTCTTCTTCAACGCCGTAGTAAGGCGTGAGGTCAAAGCCGCCACCGAACCACCAGACCGGCTCTTCGCCCTCTTTTTCAGCGATGAAAAAACGCACGTTGGCGTGGGACGTGGGTACATGCGGGTTGTGCGGGTGGATCACCAGCGACACACCCAAGGCTTCAAACCCACGGCCCGCGAGTTCAGGGCGATGGGCGCTGGCGGATGGCGGCAAGCCGCTGCCAAATACGTGGGAAAAGTTAACCCCGCCTTTTTCAATCACATGGCCGTTTTCGATCACACGGGTGCGACCGCCGCCGCCCGCCGGGCGCTGCCAGGCGTCTTCAATGAATTGCGTGCCGCCGTCTTCAGTTTGCAGTGCGTTGCAAATGCGGTCTTGAAGGTCGAGCAGGTAGGCTTTTACAGCCTCGGTGCGAGTAGTCATGACATCACCTTAAATCGGGCAAAGCGACGCGGCACTTCGTTCTGAGCGGGGCCGGCGGCAAAGGGCCGCTAGCATAACACCGCACCCCGCATCACCGCTGTTGACGAAGGTCACGCTTAAGCGTTGGATGGTGGCTTCGTGAAATGAGCGAGGACAATGCAGATGGCTAAACGTATCCAGTTTCGGGCCCACGGTGGCCCTGAAGTGCTTGAGTATGTCGACTACCAGCCCGCCGAGCCGGGTCCGCAGCAAGTGCGGGTACGCAATCAGGCCATCGGTCTGAATTTCATCGATACCTATTACCGGGGCGGCTTGTACCCACTGGCTGAACTGCCATCCGGGCTGGGCAATGAAGGCGCGGGGATCGTTGATGCGGTGGGCAGTGACGTGCACACCGTTAAGGTCGGCGACCGCGTGGCTTACGGAACCGGCCCGCTGGGGGCGTACAGCGAGCTGCATGTATTGCCCGCCGCGAACGTGGTGAAGCTGCCCGACGACATTTCGTTTGAACAGGCCGCCGCCGTGATGCTGAAAGGCCTGACAACGCAGTACTTGCTGCGTCAGACCTACGAGCTCAAAGGTGGCGAAACTATCTTGTTTCATGCCGCCGCCGGTGGCGTCGGTTCGATTGCCTGCCAGTGGGCAAAAGCGCTGGGCGTGAAGCTGATCGGCACCGTCAGTTCAGCCGAAAAAGCTGCACATGCCAAAGCGCTGGGCGCATGGGAAACCATCGACTACAGCCATGAAGATGTGGCCCAGCGTGTACTGGAATTGACCGACGGCAAGAAGTGCCCTGTTGTGTATGACGGCGTAGGCAAAGACACCTGGCTAACCTCGCTGGACTGCGTGGCACCTCGCGGACTGATGGTCAGCTTTGGTAATGCCTCTGGCGCAGTGACGGGGGTGAACCTGGGGATTTTGTCGCAGAAAGGTTCGCTGTACGTCACCCGGCCGACACTGGCCACTTACGCCAATAACGCCGAAAACCTGCAAACAATGGCCGATGAGCTGTTTGAGATGATTCGCAGTGGCAGCATCAAGGTTGATATCAGCCAGCGTTTTGCGCTGAGTGATGCGGCCAGGGCACAGACCGAGTTATCGGCACGCCGTACAACGGGCTCAACGATTTTGTTGCCTTAATAAAAACACCTCGATTGATCACTCCCTCGTGGGAGCGAGCCTGCTCGCGAAAGCCTCAAGAGCGCCGCGTTTATCCAGTGAACGCGCTATCGTTAAGGACCTTCGCGAGCAGGCTCGCTCCCACAAGGATGGGAGTGCTTTTTAAGACGGGCGAACCACCTTGCCGGTGGCCAGGTCGCGGATCAGGCTCGGGTTTTTACGCCCGCCCAGGTTACCGCCCAGTACATGATCAATTTGCCCACGGAAATACTGCTCAACTTTTAACCGAGTACGCGCAGCCGGCAAGCCCGCGGGGTTGGCCGAGGTCGATACGATCGGCCCCACCAACGCACAGAGCTCACGCACCAGTGGGTGATCACTCACGCGAAGCGCCACGGTGTCATGAACACCGGTGATCCACTCGGGCAACAAGCCCTGATGGGGCACCAGCCAGGTGTTCGGCCCCGGCCAGGTGCTGGCCATACGGTCGATCCATTCCTGGGGGAAGTCTTCAAACAGAAAGTCGAACTGGTGAATGTTGTCTGCCACCACAATCAGGCCTTTATCCACAGGCCGCGACTTAATCGCCAGCAACCGCTCGACCGCTTCCTCATCCCACGGGTCGCAGCCCAACCCCCACACCGCCTCGGTCGGATAGGCAATTACCGCGCCTGCGCGAATGGCTCTTGCAGCTTGTTGGACGCGCCAGGTGCTGATCATCGAATGTCTCCAGATATGTGCTGCGCGCAGTGTACTTAGCTGGGGCGCGCAAACCAACGCCCGCCCTCCAGCACCACATGCCCTGCCAGTTCAAGTTCGGTCATAGCAGCCAGCAACCGGGGTAAATCCCAGCCACTGGCATTAACCAGCGCTTCGCTGGTTTGAGGCGCTGCCTGCAACAATTGCACCAGTGGATGACAGCTTGGTGTAAACAAATCTGTAGTAGATAACGACATTGAGCGCCAGCCCCGCAGGCCTTCCAGAATATGCTCGACGGTTTCGACCAGGGTGGCGCCATCGCGGATCAACTGATGACAACCCCGTGCCCCCAGGTGGTGGATTGAACCGGGCATGGCGTACACCTCGCGACCTTGTTCGGCCGACAGACGAGCAGTGATCAGCGAGCCGCTGGCCACACTGGCCTCGACCACCAGCACGCCAAGGGATAAACCACTGATGATGCGGTTGCGCCGCGGGAAATTGGCCGGTAGTGGTCCGGCGTCCAGAGGGAACTCCGAAACCACCGCGCTGCCGCTGGCAATCATTGCGTCTGCCAAGGCGCGATGGCGCTGTGGATAAAGTTTTTGCAACCCCGTGCCCAATACACCCACCGTCTGTCCGCCAACCTCCAGCGCCGCTTGATGTGCGGCGCCGTCTACCCCCAGCGCCAGCCCGCTGGTAATCACAAAACCAGCTGCGGCAAGGCTGCGAGAAAAGGCTGCGGTGGTGTCCAGACCCGGCCGTGAAGCACGCCGGCTACCGACCATCGCCAGCTGCGGTTTTTCCAGAATAGTAGGATCTCCGGCCACGAATAACAGGGGTGGCGCATCACTCAGCTCACTCAATAACGCAGGGTAATCGGCCTGATCATGAAGCAGCACATGGTGGCTGGAGCGCTCAAGCCAGCGCAATGCAGCGCTGGCACCGTCACGAACTTGCGGGCTGCGCCGCGCTTGGGCACAGGCTGTGGGCAGTCCCAATGCCTGCCAGGCACTGGCAGGCGCACTGAGCGCCGAACTGGCCGAACCGAAGGCGCTAAAAAGGGTGTAGTAACGCCGTGGCCCAACCTCGGGCAGGCGGTGCAAACGCAAACGGGCTTCGAGCTCTGCTGGGGATATTTCTGACAGCGACATGGGATCATCCTTGATCGGTTATTCCATCTGAACATAAGGCACAAGCTGTGGATAAGTCTGTTGACAAGTTGTTTAGCAAACTATGGAAACGGCAGGATTGAGCACCCGGTTCAGGATTGAAATCGTGCGTGGAAACCCAACATTAGTTGAACGCCGCCAAGAGGCTGATCACACAGGTTTCAAATTGAGACATGCACCGCCCAGCTGTGCGTGCAGCCCGGCAGCTAGTCGTTTCATCCGCGGGTGAATCCCTTTATTATGTGCGCTCGCGTGAAACGCCAGAGCCCGAGCGGGTTCTCTCTGAAGGAGACGTTTTGCACAGGTTGCTCGAGTCCACAGGACCCACCTGACAACCGTTTTTGAATCTTTCACACAGTGCACCAATCAAACTTATGGCTATTTTGAACATCCTCGAATTCCCAGACTCGCGTCTGCGTACCATCGCCAAACCCGTGGCGGTTGTGGACGACGAAGTCCGTCAGTTGATCGATGACATGTTTGAAACCATGTACGAGGCGCCGGGTATCGGTCTGGCGGCTACCCAGATCAACGTGCACAAACGCATCGTGGTCATGGATCTGAGCGAAGACCGCAGCGAACCCATGGTGTTTATCAACCCTGAGTTCGAAATCCTGTCCGACGAGATGGGCCAGTATCAGGAAGGCTGCCTCTCGGTACCGGGTTACTACGAAAACGTTGATCGCCCGCAGCGCGTCAAGATCAAAGCGCTGGACCGTGACGGCAAGCCTTTCGAAATGATTGCCGAAGGCCTGCTGGCCGTGTGCATTCAGCACGAGTGCGACCACCTCAACGGCAAGCTGTTCGTCGATTACCTGTCTACGCTCAAGCGTGACCGGATCAAGAAGAAGCTGGAAAAACTGCACCGCCAGAACGCTTGATCGACCCCGAGCGGACCTATCCCGGACAACACTCTCGTATATGCAGAGATCCGATGTGGGAGCGGGCTTGCTCGCGATTAAGGCGACGCGATTTTCACAGAGATCGAGTTGCTGTCATCGCGAGCAAGCCCGCTCCCACATTAGAAATGAGTCAGCCTGACCTTCGCGGGCTCAATGCCGCTTGTTCCCGCGCCCCCTATTCCAAGTGAGTAATCCATGACTGAGCCACTGCGCATCGTCTTTGCTGGCACCCCAGAATTCGCTGCTGAACACCTCAAGGCGTTGCTGAGCACCCCTTACGAGATCGTCGCGGTTTACACCCAACCGGATCGCCCGGCCGGGCGTGGGCAAAAGCTGATGCCAAGCCCGGTCAAGCAGCTTGCCCTGGAGCACAACATCCCGGTCATGCAGCCGCCAACCCTGCGCGCCCCAGAAGCTCAAGCCGAAATGGCCGCGCTCAAGCCGGACTTGCTGGTGGTGGTGGCATACGGGCTGATCCTGCCTCAAGTGGTGCTGGATATTCCGCGTCTGGGCTGCATTAACAGCCACGCGTCCCTGTTGCCACGCTGGCGTGGGGCGGCGCCGATTCAGCGCGCCATCGAAGCGGGCGACAGTGAAAGCGGTGTGACCGTGATGCGCATGGAGGCGGGTCTGGACACCGGCCCCATGCTGCTCAAGTCTGTCACCCCGATCACTGCCGACGACACCGGCGGGAGCCTGCACGACCGTCTTGCAGAGCTGGGCCCACCGGCCGTCATCCAGGCCATTGCAGGCCTGGCCGCGGGCACGCTGCAAGGCGAAGTGCAGGACGATACCCTGGCGACCTACGCTCACAAGCTCAATAAAGACGAAGCACGCATCGACTGGAACCGCCCGGCTGTTGAGCTGGAGCGTCTGATTCGCGCCTTCAACCCTTGGCCAATTTGCCACAGCACGCTCAGTGGCGAAGCCCTTAAAGTGCTGGCCGCGACGGTTGCTGACGCCACAGGCGCGCCAGGGCAAATTATTGCGGCGAGCAAAGACGGCCTGATCGTCGGCTGCGGTGAAGGCGCGCTGTGCCTGACACGCCTGCAATTACCTGGCGGCAAAGCGCTGAACTTCAGTGATTTTTTCAACAGTCGCCGTGAGAAATTCGCTGTCGGCATCACCCTCGGTCAAACGGAAAACGCGCAATGAACCCTCGTCTGGCCGCTGCCAAGGCACTGACAGCAGTGTTGAACGGCAAAGCATCGCTCAACAGCTCCTTGCCGCTGCAACTGGACAAGGTAGAGGTTCGCGATCGCGGCCTGACTCAGGACCTGGCATTCGGAACCGCGCGCTGGCAGCCGCGCTTGTCGGCGCTGGCCAACAAATTGCTGCAAAAGCCGTTCAAGGCCGCCGACGCCGATGTTGAAGCGCTGCTGTTGGTGGGTTTATATCAACTGCTCTACACCCGTATTCCAGCCCACGCTGCCATCGGCGAAACCGTAGGCTGCGCCGACAAGCTGAAAAAACCATGGGCCAAAGCCCTGCTTAACGCCGTACTGCGCAACGCCCAGCGCGAGAGCGGAGCCTTGTTGGCCGAACTTGAGCATGATCCGGTGGTGCGTACCGCCCACCCACGCTGGCTGCAAAAATCCCTGAAGGCCTTTTGGCCTGAGCAATGGGAAGCCATTTGCGCGGCCAACAACGCCCATCCGCCGATGATTCTTCGGGTTAACCGCCGTCATCACAGCCGCGATGCGTATCTGCAACTGCTGGTCGAAGCCGGTATCGAAGCCCAACCGTGCGTCTACAGCCAGGACGGGATCGTACTGGCCCAAGCGTGCGATGTGCGCAACCTGCCAGGCTTTGCCGAGGGCTGGATCAGCGTGCAGGACGAAGCTGCGCAACTGGCCGCTGACCTGCTGGACCTGGCGCCGGGCCAGCGCGTACTTGACGCCTGCTGCGCGCCGGGCGGCAAAACCTGTCACATCCTGGAAGTCGAACCTGCACTGGCGGGCGTGGTGGCGGTCGATCTCGAAGCCAAGCGTCTGGTGCGTGTGCGCGAGAACCTTGAGCGTCTGGGGCTGAGCGCCGAGCTGATTGCTGCCGATGGCCGCGACACCGCCACTTGGTGGGACGGCAAGCCGTTCCAGCGCATCCTGCTCGATGCGCCGTGCTCGGCGACCGGCGTTATCCGCCGTCACCCGGACATCAAGCTGACCCGCCAACCGGACGACATTGCCGCACTCGCGACCTTGCAAGGCGAACTGCTGGACGCGATGTGGCCAACGCTGGAAGTCGGTGGCATCTTGCTCTATGCCACGTGCTCGACATTGCCGACTGAAAACACCGACGTGATCGAAGCCTTTCTCGCCCGTACCCCGGGTGCCCGAGAGCTGGATATCGCCGGGCAGTTCGGCATCAAGCAACCCCACGGCCGCCAGTTGCTGGCGCAAGAGGGCGGGCATGACGGCTTCTACTACGCCAAATTGATCAAAATCGCTGCCGCTCGCGGCTAACTGATTAGGGATTGCAGGCATGAAAATCATCATCCTCGGCGCAGGTCAGGTCGGCGGTACGCTGGCAGAACATTTGGCCAGCGAAGCCAATGACATCACCGTGGTCGACACCGATGGTGAGCGCCTGCGCGACCTCGGTGATCGGCTCGATATTCGGACCGTGCAAGGCCGAGCCTCGTTGCCCAACGTGCTGCGTCAGGCAGGGGCGGATGACGCCGACATGCTGGTGGCGGTCACCAACAGCGACGAGACCAATATGGTCGCGTGCCAGGTGGCCTACACGCTGTTTCATACCCCGACCAAAATCGCCCGGGTACGCGAGGCGGCTTATCTGACACGCGGCCAGGAGTTGTTCGATAACGACGCCATCCCGGTCGACGTATTGATCAGCCCTGAGCAGGTAGTAACCAATTACATCAAGCGCCTGATCGAGCACCCCGGTGCCTTGCAGGTTATCGACTTTGCTGAAGGCAAGGCGCAACTGGTGGCGGTCAAGGCGTACTACGGCGGCCCATTGATTGGTCAGCAATTACGCCAGCTACGCGAGCACATGCCGAATGTGGATACGCGAGTAGCGGCGATTTTCCGACGTGATCGACCGATCACTCCCCGTGGCGATACGGTCATTGAGGCTGACGATGAGGTCTTCTTCATCGCCGCCAAGGCCAACATTCGCGCAGTAATGAGCGAAATGCGCCGTCTCGACGAAAGCTACAAACGCATTGTGATCGCCGGAGGCGGACAAATCGGTGAGCGTTTGGCCGAGGCGATTGAAAGCCGTTATCAGGTCAAGATCATCGAGATGAATCCGGCACGTTGCCGCTATTTGTCCGACACCCTCGACAGCACTGTGGTGCTGCAGGGCAGCGCTTCAGACCGCGACTTGATGCTCGAAGAGAACATTGCGGACGCCGACGTATTTTTGGCCCTGACCAACGATGACGAGGCCAATATCATGTCCTCGTTGCTGGCCAAGCGTCTGGGTGCAAAGAAGGTGATGACCATCATCAACAACCCGGCCTACGTGGATCTGATCCAGGGTGGCGAAATCGATATCGCTATCAGCCCGCAGTTGGCCACCATCGGTACCTTGCTGGCCCACGTGCGCCGTGGCGATATCGTCAGCGTGCACTCATTGCGCCGGGGAGCGGCCGAGGCGATCGAGGCGATTGCCCACGGTGACTCCAGGTCGAGCAAGGTGATTGGGCGCAGCATCGGCGAAATCAATCTGCCACCGGGCACGACAATTGGCGCGATTATTCGCGACGAAGAAGTACTGATTGCCCACGACTCTACTGTGATCAATGCCGGCGACCACGTGATCTTGTTCCTTGTGGATAAAAAGCATATTCGCGACGTAGAGAAGCTGTTCCACGTGGGCTTGAGTTTTTTCTAAGGAGTCAGGGATGCTGGAATCACTGGAAAAAATGCTGGGCAAGGGTGTGGATAACTCATTGCTGCGCTTTGGCCTGGGCAAGGGTTATCTCGACCTTGGGGATAACCTCAAGGCGGCGGAGCACCTGCAACGTTGTGTGGCGTTTGACCCCAAGTATTCGGCCGCCTGGAAGCTGCTGGGCAAGGCGCAGTTGGCAGCCGGTGATCGTGTTGCCGCGCGTACGGCGTGGGAGCAGGGGATTGCAGCAGCCCAGGCCCATGGCGACAAACAGGCCGAGAAAGAAATGACTGTGTTTTTGAAGAAGCTGGATAAAGCCTCATGACACTGCAGATCTAATGTGGGAGCGGGCTTGCTCGCGATGCAGACAGCGCGGTTCAGTTTTAAAACCGCGTCGATGCAATCGCGAGCAAGCCCGCTCCCACAGGGGTTGAGTGGCTTTAGTACCAGCGCGCCTCTCCCGGCGGACGCTTTTTGAAGCGTTTCATGCTCCACATGTACTGGCTCGGGTACGCCCGCACATATTTCTCGACCACCTTGCTCATGGCCGCGCACGAGGTTGCTGTGTCGGTGCTGTACATCTCTTCGGGCGCCGCTTCCAGAATCACTTTGAAACCCGAGCCGTCCGGCAGGCGCAGTGCGTGCAGAAACACGCCAACTGCCTTGCCGCCCGCCAGCATGTTGGGGACAAACTTGCTGGTCAGTGCCATGGTGCCCAGAAATGGCACAAAGATACCGGCGGATTCTGCGGGCTCCGGGTCGGCCGGAATACCGACCTGACCGCCTTTGCGCACTTCCTTGATGACACTCAATATGCCTTCTTTGGTCGATGCGGCCACGCGGTTGCCCAACTGCACCCGTTGTTTTTGCAACAACTCGTCGACGGCCTTGAGCTTGGGCGGGCGATAAAAAATGATCGGTTTGCACTGGCTGCAATAGAAGTGGTTGAGCACTTCCCAGTTGCCCAGGTGGCTGGTGATGCCGACTACGCCCTTGCCCGAGGCCAAAGCATCCTTAAGGACGTCCAGGCCTTCGACTTCCCGCACCAGATCAATGGAGCGCTGGGCTGGCCAGATCCAGGCACACGCGCTCTCGGTCAGGCTTTTGCCAATGTCCTTGAGGCTTTGGCCCACCAGTTGCTCGCGGGCGACCGGGTCCATCTCGGGGAAGCACTTGGCCAGGTTGATACGCACGACATCGCGCGATCGATTGGGCAGTTTCCACATCAACCAGCCGATGGCCGACCCCACGCGCTGCACCGCGCCCCACGGGAGCATGGCAAACAATCGCAAAGCCCCGACCAGCAAGGCGCCTTTAAACTTTTCCACAAAATAATCTCTCGAAAATACTCGTAGCAGCTGCCGAAGGCTGCGTCCGATTGCAAAGCAATCGTAAATACTGAGTATTTGATTTTACTGACACATCGCAGGGCCTGAATTTACGACGGCTGCGCCGCCGGACGCAGCCTTCGGCAGCTGCTACGGGTTATGCGTGTGGCGAAAAGGCCATTCTAACCGCCGTTTGCCAGTTCGGCGTAACGGTCGCAATAGGTGGCGTGGTCCATGACCATGCCGCTGGCCTGCATAAAGGCGTAGCAGATGGTCGGGCCGACGAACGTAAAACCGGCTTTTTTCAGGGCTTTGCTCATGGCCTCAGCCTGCGGCGTAACCGCCGGGAATTCATGGCGTTCAGTGAAGTGGTTGATCTTCGGCTTGCCCCCCACGAACGACCACAAGAACGCCACCGGGTCCTCCAGCGCCAGCCAGGCCTGGGCATTGCGCCGTGCGCCAGCCACCTTGAGACGGTTGCGGATGATCCCCGGATCTTGCAGCAATGTTTCTATTTCTGCGTCGCTCATGATCGCCAAACGTTGCACATCGAAGCCGAACATGACCTTGCGATAATGCTCGCGCTTCTTTAAAACCGTGATCCAGGACAAACCCGCCTGGAACCCTTCGAGCAATAACAACTCGAACAGCCCATGCGCGTCGCGCAACGGCACGCCCCACTCTTGATCGTGATACGCCACATACAGCGGGTCTTCTGAACACCAGAAACAACGTGCCATATAGGCTCCAAAGGGTGGAGGCGCGACCGAATCGGGTATACTCCCGCTCTTTAAATCGCAGCCCAAGAAACAGGTGAATTTGTGAGCCAGCCTACGCCAGCAGTGCGTACCTTCCAAGACTTGATCCTCGCCCTCCAGCAATACTGGGCCGAGCAAGGTTGTGTGGTGCTTCAGCCCTACGATATGGAAGTGGGCGCCGGCACATTCCATACCGCCACGTTTCTGCGCTCTCTGGGCCCGGAAACCTGGAACGCCGCTTATGTGCAGCCCAGTCGTCGCCCGACTGACGGCCGCTACGGCGAAAACCCGAACCGTTTGCAGCACTACTACCAGTTTCAGGTGGTACTCAAGCCTAATCCGCCAAATTTCCAGGAGCTGTACCTGGGCTCGCTGAAACATATCGGCCTGGACCCTCTGGTACACGACATTCGTTTCGTCGAAGACAACTGGGAATCGCCAACACTGGGCGCCTGGGGTCTGGGCTGGGAAATCTGGCTGAACGGTATGGAAGTCACCCAGTTCACCTACTTCCAACAAGTAGGCGGTATTGAGTGCTACCCGGTAACTGGCGAAATCACCTACGGCCTTGAGCGCCTGGCGATGTACCTGCAGGGCGTGGATTCCGTCTATGACCTGGTTTGGACTGACGGCCCGTTCGGTAAAGTGACCTACGGCGACGTGTTCCATCAAAACGAAGTCGAGCAATCGACCTACAACTTCGAACACGCCAACGTCGACAAGCTGTTTGAGCTGTTCGATTTCTATGAAAGCGAAGCCAAGCGCCTGATCGAGCTGGACCAGCCGCTGCCGTTGCCAAGCTACGAAATGGTGCTCAAGGCGTCCCACACCTTCAACTTGCTGGATGCTCGCCGGGCCATTTCCGTGACCGCACGTCAGCAGTACATATTGCGTGTGCGTACCCTGGCCCGTGCCGTGGCTCAGGCCTATCTCGAAGCTCGCGCCAAGCTGGGCTTCCCGATGGCTCCACCTGATTTGCGTGATGAAGTGTTGGCTAAGTTGGAGGCTGCACAATGAGTGCTCAAGATTTTCTGGTTGAACTGGGCACTGAAGAACTGCCGCCAAAAGCCCTCAATACCCTGGCTGATGCGTTTCTCGCCGGGATTGAAAAAGGTTTGCAAGGTGCAGGTCTGAACTTCAGCGCGAAAAAGGTATACGCCGCGCCGCGTCGCCTGGCCGTGCTGTTGACCCAGCTCGAAACCCAGCAACCGGACCGCAGCATCAACATCGACGGCCCACCCCGTCAGGCAGCCTTCGATGCTGAAGGCAACCCGACTCAGGCAGCCCTCGGCTTCGCCAAGAAGTGCGGCGTTGAGCTGAGCGAAATTGATCAGAGCGGTCCTAAACTGCGCTTCAGCCAGGTCATCGTCGGCAAGCCGACCGCCAGCCTGCTGCCAACCATCGTCGAAGACTCGCTCAACGACCTGCCTATCCCCAAGCGCATGCGCTGGGGAGCACGCAAGGTCGAGTTCGTGCGTCCAACCCAATGGCTGGTCATGCTGCTGGGCGATGAAGTGATCGACTGCACGATCCTTGCGCAAAAATCGGGTCGCGATTCCCGCGGACATCGTTTCCACCATCCGGAAAACGTCACCATCACCGCGCCAGCCAACTACCTCGAAGATCTGCGCAAAGCCTATGTGCTGGCAGACTTCAATGAGCGTCGTGAGCTGATTTCCAAGCGTGTAGCCGAGCTGGCGACCATGCAGGAAGGTACTGCAATCGTGCCGCCAAGCCTGCTCGACGAAGTGACCGCGCTGGTTGAATGGCCGGTGCCACTGGTGTGCTCGTTTGAAGAGCGCTTCCTGGATGTGCCGCAAGAAGCCCTGATCACCACCATGCAGGACAACCAGAAGTATTTCTGCCTGCTGGACGTTGATGGCAAGTTGCTGCCGCGTTTTATTACTGTGGCCAACATCGAGAGCAAAGACCCGCAGCAGATCGTCTCGGGTAACGAGAAAGTGGTTCGTCCACGTCTGACTGACGCCGAGTTCTTCTTCAAGCAAGACAAGAAGCAGACACTCGAGAGCTTCAACCTGCGTCTTCAAAACGTGGTGTTCCAGGCTCAACTGGGCAGCGTTTACGACAAGGCTGTACGGGTTTCCAAGCTGGCGGCATTCATTGCCCCGCGCATTGGCGGCGATGCTTCGCGCGCAGCCCGTGCCGGCTTGCTGTCCAAGTGCGACCTGGCCACTGAAATGGTCGGTGAGTTCCCGGAAATGCAAGGCATTGCCGGTTACTACTACGCGCTGAACGACGGCGAACCAGAAGACGTTGCATTGGCGTTGAACGAGCAGTACATGCCCCGTGGCGCTGGCGCTGAGTTGCCAAGCACCCTGACCGGCGCTGCAGTGGCCATCGCTGACAAGCTCGACACCCTGGTGGGGATTTTCGGCATCGGCATGTTGCCGACCGGCAGCAAAGACCCGTACGCGCTGCGTCGTGCTGCCCTGGGTATCTTGCGGATTCTGATCGACAAGAAACTCGACCTCGATCTGACTGAAGCGGTGAACTTCGCTGTCAGCGCATTCGGTGCCAAGATCAAATCGGCCGGTTTGGCTGAGCAGGTACTGGAATTCATCTTCGACCGCCTGCGTGCGCGATATGAAGACGAAGGCGTGGATGTAGCCACTTACCTGTCGGTGCGTGCACTGAATCCAAAATCGGCGCTGGACTTCGATCAACGTGTGCAAGCCGTGCAGGCGTTCCGTCAATTGCCGGAAGCCGCTGCACTGGCCGCCGTAAACAAGCGTGTATCGAACCTGCTGAGCAAGGTTGAAGGCACGGTTTCGACTCATGTTGAAGCCCGCTATTTCGACAACGCCAGCGAGTTCTCGCTGTTCTCGGCCATCCAGAAGGCCGACGAAGCCGTTCAGCCAATGGCTGCTGCCCGTCAGTACAACGAAGCGCTGACCCGTCTGGCCTCGCTGCGCGAGCCGGTGGATGCGTTCTTTGAAGCGGTGATGATCAACGCTGAAGACGCGAGCGTGCGGGCTAACCGCTACGCATTGCTGGCGCGTCTGCGCGGCCTGTTCCTGGGCGTCGCCGATATTTCACTGCTGGGCTAAGGGGTTACCGTTGAAACTGCTGATTCTCGATCGGGATGGAGTGATCAATGTCGACTCCGACGCTTACATCAAGTCAGTCGAGGAGTGGATTCCACTTCCCGGCTCGATCGAGGCCATTGCGCAGTTGAGCAAGGCCGGCTGGACAGTCGCCATCGCGACCAACCAGTCCGGCATTGCACGCGGCTATTACGATGTCGCCACGCTGGACGCCATGCACGCCCGTTTACGGGAGTTGGTGGCGCAGCAGGGTGGTGAGGTCGGGTTAATCGTTTATTGCCCGCATGGTCCCGACGAAGGCTGTGCTTGCCGCAAGCCCAAGCCGGGCATGCTGCAGACGATTGCCGCGCATTACGGCGCTGATTTGACCCAATGTTGGTTTGTCGGTGACAGTTTGGGTGACTTGCAGGCTGCGCAAACCGTCGATTCTCAGCCCGTTTTGGTAAAAACCGGAAAAGGCCTACTAACTTTGGCCAAAGAACTACCGGTTAATACCCTAATATTTGACGATCTGGCGGCAGTTGCCGCAGAACTTATCCACAAATAGAGCAGGTTTGAACACGCCCCATCACTTTACGTGTTGGGTTGTTCAGTCGTGCTTTATCCGCATCGGTAAAAGTCGCTATGTCGATCCTGCAGGCCATCAGAACCTTCTTCTTTTACCTGCTGCTGGGCACCAGCTCTCTGCTGTGGTGCTCGCTGAGCTTTTTTGTCGCCCCCTTTTTGCCGTTCCGTGCGCGTTATCGGTTTATTAATGTGTACTGGTGCCGCTGCGCGCTGTGGCTGACGCGAGTGTTTTTGAACATTCACGTCAACGTGACGGGTGCTGAAAACATCCCGCAACGACCTTGCGTGATTCTGGCTAACCACCAAAGTACCTGGGAGACCTTCTTCCTCTCGGCCTACTTTCAGCCGTTGAGCCAGGTCCTCAAGCGCGAGCTTCTGTATGTACCGTTCTTTGGCTGGGCGATGGCGATGCTGCGTCCGATTGCCATCGACCGTGACAACCCGAAAGCAGCGCTCAAGCACATCGCCAAAAAAGGTGATGAGCTGCTCAAGGACAATATTTGGGTGCTGATCTTTCCAGAAGGGACCCGCGTACCGTTTGGCCAGGTGGGCAAGTTTTCCCGTGGCGGCACGGCTCTGGCGGTCAACGCCGAGTTACCGGTACTGCCGATTGCCCACAATGCTGGCAAGTACTGGCCTAAAACCGGCTGGGCTAAAAAGCCCGGTACGATTGAGCTGGTCATTGGCGAACCGATGTACGCCAACGGCACTGGGCCACGGGCGATCGCCGAGCTGAACGACCGTGTTCAAGCCTGGAACGAACAGGCTCAACGAGACATGGGTTCACTGCCTCCAGTGGCTGCGCCAATCGCCGCCGCTGTGGGTCAGTAAAATTGTGGATAAGGTGTGCACAAGATTTTGATAATTTCCAAAAAACAGTCGTAAGTTAATGATTTAAATCGTTATTTCTATTTATGACTTTTTGTCGAAAAACGTGCATAAGTTTTTCTCGGAGCATAAAAAAACCGGCTTATTCCAGCCGGTTTTTTTGTGTCTGACATCTGACTGACCGCCGTGGTGAAATCGCGGACAAGTCCCGCTCCCACCGATCAATTCTATGGGGGCGGGCTAGCTCGCGATGGGCTAAACCTTGTCGATGTTCACGTTCCTGGTTTCCTTGAGGAAGATCATACCCACCACCAGGCTGACCCCGGTAATCACCACCGGATACCACAGCCCATAGAAGATATCCCCGGTAAAGACCACCAGCGCAAACGATACCGTTGGCAGAAATCCGCCAAACCAGCCATTACCAATGTGGTAGGGCAGAGACATGGAGGTGTAGCGGATACGGGTCGGGAACAGTTCGACCATCACTGCAGCCAGCGGGCCATAGGTCATGGTGGCGATGAGGGTCAGCAATACCATGATCAGCACGACCATCGGCTGGTTAACCGAACTCGGGTCCGCCTTGGCCGGGTAGCCCGCTTCAGTGACCGCCGCGCGCATGGCAGCTTCGTCAAAACCGCTGATTGTCTTCTCGCCCACCGAAACCTGTACCTCGGTGCCTGCTGCAACCGACTGCGAGGTGTACGGCAAACCTTGTTTCACAAGGAAGGTTTTGACCTTGTCGCACGGGCTGTCAAAACGAGCCTTGCCCACCGGGTCAAACTGGAAGGTGCAGGTGGCCGGGTCGGCCATCACCACAATCGGTGACTGACGGCTGGCCGTATCAATCTGCGGGTTGGCGTAGTGGCTCAATGCTTTGAACAGTGGGAAGTACAGCACTGTGGCCAGCAACAGGCCGAGCATCAGGATCGGCTTGCGCCCCACCTTGTCCGATAGCCATCCGAAGAAGATAAAGAACGGTGCACCGATGATCACGCTGATAATCAGCAACATGTTGGCCTGGGCCGGGTCAATCCTGAGCATTTGCGTGAGGAAGAACAGCACATAGAACTGCGCGGTATAGAAGGTCACCGCTTGGCCCGCGTTGATGCCGAACAGCGCAATCAGAACAATTTTAAGGTTTTCCCATTTACCGAACGACTCGCGGATCGGCGATTTACTGGTTTTGCCTTCAGCTTTCATTTTCACGAAAGCGGGCGACTCGTGCATGCTCATGCGAATCCAGGTCGAGATGCCCAGCAGCACGATGGACAGCAGGAACGGCAGGCGCCAGCCCCACACTTCAAACTGATCACCGGTCAGGTAACGGCAGCTCAGTACAACCACCAGCGACAGCAATAAGCCCAATGTTGCGGTGGATTGAATCCAGCTGGTGTTAAAACCGCGTTTGCCGGGAGCTGCGTGCTCTGCCACGTAGGTGGCAGCACCGCCATACTCACCCCCCAGCGCCAGCCCTTGGAGCATGCGCAACAACACGAGCATGATCGGGGCCGCAATGCCAATACTGGTGTAGGTCGGTAACAGGCCGACGGCAAAGGTCGATAAGCCCATCAGAATGATGGTCATGAGGAAGGTGTATTTACGCCCGATCATGTCGCCTAATCGGCCAAAAACCAGTGCTCCGAAGGGTCTGACCAAAAAGCCGGCGGCGAAGGCCATCAAGGCAAAAATGAACGCCGTGGTGTCGTTTACACCCGCAAAGAACTGCTTGCTGAGCACGGTTGCCAAAGCGCCATACAAGAAAAAGTCATACCACTCGAAAACCGTCCCGAGGGATGACGCAAATATGATCTTTCGTTCTTCACGACCGGTTGTTCCCTTGGCGGGAGCCGCTTGTTCTGCAATTGCGTCTGACATGTTCAGTGTCCTCAGCCCTGTTGGGCCACAGTGATTATTGTTTTTGTCCACTGCCGGTTCCGGATGACTGCGCCCGAAACCACGATCGCACTCAGGCGACCGGTGTTGCTACCGCGCGATTAACGTCTGTTGCGTGCTCCAGTGAGTCAAGCGACGCCTGCAGGATTAACTGCGCGGCTTTTTCGCCAATCATCAAGGTCGGAGAACACGTATTACCCGACACGATGTTAGGCATGATTGAAGCGTCGGCCACCCTCAACCCCGATACGCCATGGACGCACAACTGAGCATCGACCACTGCTTCGGCGTCCTGGCCCATGCGACAAGTGCCTACAGGGTGAAAAATAGTCGTACCGATGCGTGCGGCAGCTTCGTACAGCTCTTGCTCGGTTTGCAGGTCCTTACCAGGCAGGTACTCCTCTGGCGTAAACGCCTGCAAGGCAGCACTGGCCACGATGCGCCGGGTCAGGCGAATCGCATCCGCTGCGACCTTTAAATCGTCAGGATGACTCAGGTAATTGGGATCAATCAGCGGCGCATCATCGGGATTGGCAGAGCGGATATCGACCCGGCCACGACTCTTTGGCCGCACGTTGCACACTGAAGCCGTGAAAGCGGGGAAGGTGTGCAGCGGCTCGCCAAAGCGCTCAAGGGACAACGGTTGAACGTGATACTGCAAGTTGGCCGAGGGTTGATCGGGATCGGACTTTACGAACGCGCCTAACTGACTGGGTGCCATGGCCAATGGGCCGCTGCGGTCGTAGGCATATCGCAGGCCCATGCCGACCTTGCCCCATAGGCTGTTGGCCACCTGGTTAAGGGTGCGCGCCTTGGTCAGTTTGAATATCAGGCGCAGTTGCAGGTGGTCCTGCAGATTGCCGCCAACACCGGGTAATTCGTGCAGCACCGTTATCCCCAGGCTTTCAAGCAGGGGCCGTGGGCCAATACCCGAGCGCTGCAAGATACCCGGAGAGCCAATGGAGCCCGCACACAAGATAATCTCGCGACTCGCCGCAAAGGCATGTTCAGTGCCTTGCCAGCGTGCGCTGACCTGCGTCGCACGGCCATTCTCAAGCAGCACTTTATCGACCTGAACATCGGTCAGAACAGTCAGGTTCGGACGTTTAAGCACCGGCCGTAAAAAAGCCTTGGAGGCATTCCAGCGCACACCGGACTTCTGATTAACCTGAAAGTATCCACAGCCCTGGTTATCACCACCGTTGAAGTCGCTGACGCTGGCAACTCCGCTTTCGGCGGCTGCGCTTCGAAAGGCATCGAGAATCGGCCAGGTATAACGCTGTTGCTCCACTCGCCATTCGCCATCGCTGCCATGCAGATCGGAGTTGCCGGAAAAGTGTTTTTCACTGCGCTTGAACAGAGGCAGGACGTCTTTCCAGGACCAGCCCGCATTGCCTTGCTCGGCCCAGCGGTCGTAATCACCCGCTTGGCCACGCATATAGATCATGCCGTTGATCGACGAACTGCCGCCCAACACCTTGCCACGCGGATAGCTCAGGCTACGGCCTTGCAAGCCGATCTGCGCCTCGGTTTTGAAACACCAGTCGGTGCGTGGGTTACCGATGCAATACAGGTAACCCACGGGGATATGGATCCACGGGTAGTTATCTTGCCCACCCGCTTCGAGTAGCAACACGTTGTGACGTGGATCGGCAGACAGCCGATTGGCCAGCACTGAACCCGCAGGTCCGGCGCCCACAATGATGTAGTCGTACACCTTACTGGCTGATGGCATTGATCACCTCGCCTTTATTGTTCTTGTCCTACACCATCCTATTGATTAATTTCGAGTTTGAAACGCGTGATTTCACCCATGGCTTGTGCGTTTTTGCACAGCTCAATATCAATAGTGCTTGGGGGCTGACATGTTCGACTGGAATGACATGCGATATTTTCTTGAGCTGCAACGCAGTGGTCGCTTGCTCACCGCCGCCAAACGCCTGAACACGACCCACAGCACTGTCGCACGGCATATCGAGAGCATCGAGCAGCACCTGGGCGCGGCGCTGTTTGTGCAACATGCACAAGGTTACGAACTGACGCCCGCAGGCCAAGCGCTGCTCAAACACGCAGAAGCCATGGAAAACGTCGCATTGCTGGCGCAAGAGGAAATTACCCAGGCCATCGCCCCCATGGGAAAGATCCGCCTGGGGGTCACTGAAGGAATAGGGATCATGTTCATCACGTCGCGGTTACGCGGGTTGTTTGAACGCTACCCAGGGCTGGAAGTGGAACTGGTGGCGGTGCCACGCTTTGTCAGCATCCTCAACCGCGAGGCAGAAATCAGCATCCACCTGGATCGACCCAACGCTGACCTGTTGATAACCCGCAAACTCACCGACTACCGCCTGGCGCTCTATGCCAGCCGCGTTTACCTCGACAAGGCGCCGCCCTTGAACAACCGTGATGACCTGGCCAATCACTACTGGATCGGCTACGTCGACGATCTGCTGTTCAGCCAGGAGCTGCTGTTTCTCAACAACTTTTGCCGCACCCCGACCGTGACCTTTCGCAGCACAAGCGTCATTGCCCAGCAACAAGCGGCCCGAGCAGGGCTCGGTATCGCCGTACTGCCCAACTACATGGCCAGTAACGACCCGGAGCTGGTGCGTGTATTGCCCGAGGAATCAGTGCAACGCAGCTACTGGATCAGCACCCGCCGTGAGCTGCACAAGTCGGTAAGGTTGAGGGTTGTTTGGGATTTCTTGCTGGAGTTGTGCCAGGAAGAGCAGGGGGTTTTGTTGGCGCCATAGAGAATTTTTAAACCAAAAAAAGGCCAACGCTAAGCGTTGGCCTTTTTTGACTGCACTACACCACCATCAGAAGTCCAAATTGGACACTGCCAGTGCGTTGTTCTCAATGAACTCACGGCGCGGTTCTACGGCGTCGCCCATCAAGGTGTTGAAGATCTGATCGGCGCCGATCGCGTCTTCGATGGTGACTTTCAGCATGCGGCGCACGCTTGGGTCCATCGTGGTTTCCCAGAGCTGATCCGGGTTCATTTCACCCAGACCTTTGTAGCGCTGGATGGTGTGACGCTTGGTGCTTTCGGCCATCAACCAGTCCAGTGCTTCTTTGAACTCCGTGACAGCTTTTTTGCGCTCACCACGCTGGATGTACGCGCCTTCGTCCAGCAGAGTGCTCAATTGAGCGCCCAGGGTGACTACGGTTTTGTAGTCGTTGCTGCCGAAGAAGTCGCGGTTGAACGTGATAAAGGTCGAGTGGCCGTGGGAGATCAGTTCGACCTCTGGCAACCAGACATTACGCTCACGGTCTTCGCGCAGGCTGGCTTTGTAGACCAGACCCGATTTTTCAACCAGGCGCAAACGCTCTTCATACTTGGCCATCCACTCTTGCATGGCAGTGTGGTCGCCCAACTGCTCAAGGGTAACGGCCGGCAGGTAGATGAAGTGCTCGGTCAACTCCTGAGGGTACAGGCGCGACAAACGCTTGAGGGTCTTCATTACCATGCGGAAGTCGTACACCAGGCGCTCCAGCGCCTCACCCGAGATGCCAGGGGCTTCATCGTTCAAGTGCAGGCTGGCATCTTCAAGAGCCGACTGGGTCATGTACTCTTCCATGGCCTCGTCGTCTTTGATGTATTGCTCTTGCTTGCCTTTTTTCACTTTGTACAACGGCGGCTGAGCAATGTAGATATAGCCACGCTCGATCAACTCCGGCAGCTGACGGAAGAAGAAAGTCAGCAGCAGGGTACGGATGTGCGAACCGTCGACGTCAGCATCGGTCATGATGATGATGTTGTGGTAGCGCAGTTTGTCGATGTTGTACTCATCGCGGCCAATGCCACAGCCCAGAGCGGTGATCAAGGTGCCTACTTCTTGCGAAGAGATCATCTTGTCGAAGCGGGCTTTCTCAACGTTGAGGATTTTACCCTTCAACGGCAGGATGGCCTGGGTACGACGGTTACGACCCTGCTTGGCGGAACCGCCAGCAGAGTCACCTTCGACGAGATACAGTTCGGACAGCGCCGGGTCTTTTTCCTGGCAGTCGGCCAGTTTGCCGGGCAAGCCTGCGATGTCCAGCGCGCCTTTACGACGGGTCATCTCACGGGCTTTGCGCGCGGCCTCACGGGCACGGGCGGCGTCGATCATCTTGCCGACAATCAGCTTGGCTTCGTTCGGGTTTTCCAGCAGGAAGTCGGAGAAGAACCGGCCCATTTCCTGTTCAACAGCGGTCTTCACTTCGGAAGAAACCAGCTTGTCTTTGGTCTGGGAGCTGAACTTCGGATCCGGCACTTTCACCGAGATGATTGCGGTCAAACCTTCACGAGCGTCATCACCGGTGGTGGCGACTTTGTGTTTTTTGGCCAGGCCTTCAGCTTCAATGTAGGTATTGAGGTTACGCGTCAGGGCAGAGCGGAAGCCCACCAAGTGCGTACCGCCATCACGCTGCGGAATGTTGTTGGTAAAGCACAACAGGTTCTCGTTGAAGCTGTCGTTCCACTGCAAGGCGATTTCTACGCCAATCCCGTCTTCACGCTGAACACTGAAGTGGAACACCTGGTTGACCGGCGTCTTGTTGGTGTTCAGGTAGTCAACGAATGCACGCAGACCACCTTCGTACTTGAACAACTCTTCCTTGCCGCTGCGCTCGTCCTTGAGGACGATACCCACACCGGAGTTCAGGAAGGACAGCTCACGAATACGCTTGGCCAGGATGTCCCAGCTGAAGTGGATATTCTTGAACGTCTGGTCAGACGGTTTGAAATGGATCTGAGTGCCGGTGGTTTCGCTCTCGCCAACGATGGCCATCGGCGCCTGAGGAACACCGTGGACGTAGGTCTGTTCCCAGATCTTGCCGCTGCGACGTACCGTCAGGACCAGCAGTTCGGACAGGGCGTTTACCACCGAAACACCTACACCGTGCAATCCGCCGGATACTTTGTAGGAGTTGTCATCGAACTTACCGCCGGCGTGCAGTACGGTCATGATGACCTCGGCTGCAGAGACGCCTTCTTCTTTATGCACATCCACCGGAATACCGCGGCCGTTGTCGCGCACCGTGATGGATTCGTCCGGGTGGATCGTGATGGTGATGTCGTCGCAATGGCCAGCCAGCGCTTCGTCGATAGAGTTGTCGACTACTTCGAACACCATGTGGTGCAGACCGCTGCCATCGTCAGTATCACCAATGTACATACCGGGACGTTTGCGTACGGCATCAAGGCCTTTCAGCACTTTAATGCTCGTTGAGTCGTACGTGTTTTCTTCGCTCAATGCCTTCACTCCCGATGGTCGTGGGTCTGGGTGATACAGCCCTGTTCCACGTGGAACAGGGCAACTGGCGTTTCCGTCTGCCAGCCTTCCCTCAATAATTCGTGGTCTACACAGGTAATGAATACCTGGCAGCGTAAGTCTTCCAACAAGCGACACAGTGCGTTGCGATGCTGCTCATCCAGTTCGGAGGGCAAGTCATCTACCAGATAAATACATTGGCCACGCCGGGCTTGGCTGACCAAGTGCCCTTGAGCGATACGCAGCGCGCAAACCACCAACTTCTGCTGCCCCCGCGACAAGATATCTGCCGCGTTATTCACGCCCAGCTTAAGGCGCAAATCAGCACGTTGTGGTCCGGCCTGGGTATGCCCCATTTGCTGGTCCCGGTGGACAGACGCAGCGAGTACTGCACTCAACTCCCGGTCTTTGTCCCAACCACGGTAATAGCTCAGCGTTAACCCTTCGAGATCAAGTAGCTCACTCAAGGTCTGCTCAAAGACTGGTTTCAAGGCTTTGATGTAGGCGCGGCGGTATTCATCAATTTCAGCACTGGCCAGGCACAGTTCCCGGTCCCAGGCCGCTTGTGAAACGGCGTCGAGTGTACCATGCCGCAGCCATGAGTTCCGCTGCCGCAGGGCCTTCTGTAGCCGCTGCCAGGTCGACATGAAGCGAGGTTCGACATGGAACACGCCCCAATCGAGAAACTGCCTACGGATCTTTGGGGCACCTTCCAGCAGGCGGAAGCTATCAGGGTTAATCAATTGCAACGGCAGGATCTCAGCCAACTGCGCTGCACTGCGCGCATTTTGACCGTCGATACGAATTTGGAACTCCCCCTGCCGGTCCCGTGAGATACCGAGCGCGCTGTGCCCGCCTTCGGCCAATTCAACCTGACCAAAAACCGTACAGCTTTGCTGCTCGTGCTGGATCACGGGATTGAGCCGCACACTGCGAAACGAACGTGCCAGCCCCAGCAAGTGGATGGCTTCCAGCACGCTGGTTTTTCCGCTGCCGTTGGCGCCGTACAGGATATTGATGCGGGGAGAGGGGGAGAAGGTCACCGGGTGCAGGTTACGCACCGCGGTGACTGTGACACGACTGAGGGACATCTAGCGTGGGCTGTGCATGGTTACAGGCGCATCGGCATAACAACGTAGGCCGAATCGTCGTTGTCCGACTCCTGCACCAGGGCGCTGCTGTTGGAGTCCGACAGGATCAGACGCACTTGCTCAGTGGTCATCACACCCAGCACATCCAGCAGGTAGCTCACGTTGAAGCCAATTTCCAGCGAGCCGCCGTTGTACTCGACGCCTACTTCCTCTTCTGCTTCTTCCTGTTCCGGGTTGTTGGCCTGGATTTTCAGTTGACCATTGGCCAATTGCAGACGGATACCACGGTACTTTTCGTTGGACAGAATCGCGGTCCGGCTGAACGCTTCACGCAGTGCCTGACGGTCACCGATAACAACCTTGTCACCACCTTTAGGCAGCACACGCTCGTAGTCGGGGAACTTGCCGTCAACCAGCTTGGAGGTGAAGGTGAACTCGCCGGTAGTGGCACGGATGTGGTGTGCCCCCAGAACGATGCTCACTTCGCCGTCCGGCTCGGTCAGCAAGCGCGCCAGTTCAAGAATACCCTTGCGCGGCACAATCACTTGATGACGGTCTGGCTGGCCGATATCAGCTTTCATCGAGCACATGGCCAGACGGTGACCGTCGGTTGCCACCGCGCGGATGATGCCGGCCGACACTTCCAGCAGCATGCCGTTGAGGTAGTAACGAACATCCTGCTGCGCCATGGCAAAGCTGGTACGTTCGATCAGGCGACGCAGTTTGCTCTGCTGCAAGCTGCACGTCAGCGAGCCCGGGCCTTCTTCAACCGACGGGAAATCGTTGGCTGGCAAGGTGGACAGGGTAAAACGGCTACGGCCTGCCTTGACCACCAGCTTGTTGTCATCGAGTTTGATGTCGATCAATGCATCGTTGGGCAGGCTTTTGCAGATATCCATCAGCTTGCGCGCAGGCACGGTGATTTCGCCTGGTTCGGCCGGCTCTTCAAGTTGCACTCGACCAACCAGTTCGACTTCAAGGTCGGTACCGGTCAGCGACAGTTGCTGGCCTTCGACAACCAACAGCACGTTGGACAATACCGGCAAGGTCTGGCGGCGTTCAACGACGCCTGCGACCAGTTGCAGGGGTTTCAACAGGGCTTCGCGTTGAATGGTGAAATGCATGGTCTAGTCCCTTGCCTTATTAAGCTGCGCTGGTGTCATCAGGTTGTCAGTGTACGCAGCAGGTTCTTGTAGTCCTCGCGGATGTCCGCGTCGGATTCCTTAAGTTCGTTGATCTTGCGGCATGCGTGCAAGACCGTGGTGTGATCGCGACCGCCAAACACATCGCCGATTTCCGGCAGGCTGTGATTGGTCAGTTCTTTGGACAATGCCATCGCCACCTGGCGTGGTCGCGCAACCGAGCGCGAGCGACGCTTGGACAGCAGGTCCGAGATCTTGATCTTGTAGTACTCAGCCACTGTGCGCTGGATGTTATCCACAGAGACGAGCTTGTCTTGTAGCGCCAGCAAGTCTTTGAGCGATTCGCGGATCAATTCGATGGTGATGTCGCGACCCATAAAGTGCGAGTGAGCGATAACGCGCTTAAGCGCACCTTCGAGTTCTCGCACGTTTGAGCGAATGCGCTGAGCAATAAAAAACGCGGCATCGTGAGGCAGATCGACCTTGGCCTGGTCGGCCTTCTTCATCAGGATCGCAACACGGGTCTCAAGCTCTGGTGGCTCGACGGCTACCGTCAAACCCCAACCGAAGCGGGACTTGAGACGTTCTTCAAGGCCTTCGATTTCCTTGGGGTAGCGGTCACTGGTCAGAATCACTTGCTGACCACCTTCAAGCAGGGCGTTGAAGGTGTGGAAGAACTCTTCCTGGGACCGCTCCTTGCGCGCAAAGAATTGAATGTCATCGATAAGCAAGGCATCTACCGAGCGATAGAAGCGCTTGAACTCGTTGATGGCGTTGAGCTGCAAGGCTTTAACCATGTCAGCTACAAAACGTTCGGAATGCAGGTACACGACCTTGGCATTCGGGTTCTTCTTTAACAGGTGGTTGCCCACCGCGTGCATCAAGTGAGTTTTACCCAGACCAACGCCGCCATAAAGGAAGAGCGGGTTGTAACCGTGCTTTGGGTTATCCGCCACTTGCCACGCCGCAGCGCGAGCCAGTTGGTTCGACTTGCCCTCAACGAAGTTTTCGAAGGTAAAGGTACGGTTCAGGTAGCTGGTGTGCTTGAGCGCACCCTCGACTTGAACGGTGCGCTGCTCGGCGCGCACTGGCGCTTGCTGCGAGCTGGCCCCGGCCATTGGGTCGAAGCTGGCACGCGAAGGCTCTTCGCTGGCATGCCCGGACTGTTTTGGCGCTGGGGCAGGTGCAGCTGTATTGGCAGGTGCGCTGGGCGCCGGGGCATGAGATGCCGCTGCAGCCAATGGCGCATTGGGGGCAGCACGAGGCGCCGAGCTGCGTTTGCTGCCTATTAACAAGGACAACGAAGGCGCCATGCCATTGCTGTGCTCGTTCAACAGTTCAAGCAAGCGGCTCAGATACTTTTCGTTGACCCAGTCGAGAACGAATCGGTTGGGTGCATACACACGCAACTCGTCGCCTTCGGCTTCGACCTGTAGTGGACGGATCCAGGTGTTGAATTGCTGGGCAGGCAGCTCATCGCGCAAAAGCTCCACGCACTGCTGCCAAAGTTCCACTGACACGGATATCCCCTAAGTTGAAAGCCGGTGAGGCAAAAACAGGCGCCATTGTAGCGACCACCGCCCCACTTATCCACATGTAGGTGAGCTGCATATAAGGAGAGATCGGGCTTTTCGCTGTGAACAAAGCGACAAATGGTATGTGCATAAGGTCTGTGGATAAGCGGGCCTAAGACCGTTGCACAAGTGGGGTCGAAACTCTGTGCATAACTGGCCTGTGGATAAACAGGCCTTTAATGCACAGCTTATCCGCGGGTGCAGCACAGGCAGAGCACGGTTTTTGGACAACCTTTCGGATCGCTGAAAGCCTTGATCTAAAAGGGCTGCATTAAGTTATCCACAGAAAATGTCTCCTATAAGAGTAGTTACATCTTTAAAAGAGCTTTAAATACTTCATTTTTTTATTTCTATAGTTGGCAGGCTAAAGGCTTGTGCAAAACGCCCAACATCTATTTACCGGTAAACGCTGGTTGGAAATTGACCTATTGGCTTGCTTTCTCTAGAATCGCCGGTCTCTTAAAACGGGGGCCATTCCGGCCCGTTGTGGACGAACCAGGTAGCACGACATGAAACGTACTTTCCAACCAAGCACTATCAAACGCGCCCGCACTCACGGTTTCCGTGCACGCATGGCTACTAAAAACGGCCGTGCAGTCCTGTCGCGTCGCCGCGCCAAAGGCCGCGCACGTCTGGCAGTTTGATAATCAGACAATGGTGGTGAGTCAGGACTTCAGTCGGGAAAAGCGGTTACTCACTCCCCGACACTTCAAGGCAGTCTTTGACTCCCCCACCGGCAAGGTTCCGGGGAAAAACCTCCTGCTCCTTGCGCGTAGCAACGATCTTGATCACCCCCGCCTGGGGTTAGTAATCGGGAAAAAGAGCGTAAAGCTCTCCGTTGAGCGCAATCGCCTTAAGCGTTTGATGCGTGAATCGTTTCGTCTCCACCAGGATTTACTGGTTGGTTGGGATATCGTTATCGTCGCGCGCAAAGGTTTGGGTGACGTAGAGAACCCCGAATTGATTCAGCATTTCGGCAAACTCTGGAAGCGTCTGGCCCGTAACACGCCAGTTCCAGCAGTTAAAACCGAAACTGTAGGGGTAGGCAGTCCTGATGCGTAAACTGGCGCTCGTTCCGATCCAGTTTTATCGCTATGCCATTAGTCCTTTGATGGCCAGCCACTGCCGTTTCTACCCCAGTTGTTCCTGCTACGCGTTGGAAGCCATTGAAAATCATGGCCTTCTGCGCGGCGGCTGGCTGACCTTTCGTCGTTTAGGTCGCTGTCACCCGTGGAATCCCGGTGGTTACGACCCGGTTCCGCCTATCCCTACCTCCCGTTCTTCTTGATGGCCGAGTAATCATGGATATTAAACGCACGATCCTGATCGTCGCTCTAGCAGTCGTGTCCTACGTTATGGTTCTGAAATGGAACCAGGATTACGGCCAAGCTGCCCTGCCGACTCAGAATGTTGCCGCCAGCAGCACCACCGCGCCGGCTTTGCCCGACACGGTTTCAGGTAACAACGCTTCAAACAGTGCCGATGTACCCAGCGCCAATACAGATACCAGCACACCGACTGAAACTCCGGTGGCTGCAAGCAAAGACCTCATCCACGTAAAAACGGATGTTTTGGACATCGCGATCGATCCACAGGGTGGTGATATTGCCCAGTTGCGTCTGCCGCTTTATCCACGTCGCCAGGATCACCCGGATGTTCCTTTCCAGTTGTTCGATAACGGCAACGAACGCACCTATCTGGCACAAAGTGGCCTGACAGGCGTTGATGGCCCGGACGCCCGTCCGTCAGGTCGTCCTGTTTTCAGCGCTGAGAAAAAGACTTTCGAACTGGCCCCAGGCCAGGATCAACTGGTTGTTGATCTGAAGTTCAGCGAAAACGGCATCAATTACATCAAGCGTTTCACGCTCAAGCGTGGTTTGTACGATGTACAAGTCAGCTATTTGATTGATAACGAGAGCAGCAAGCCGTGGAGCGGCAACCTGTTCGCGCAATTGAAGCGTGACGCCAGCTCCGATCCTTCTTCCAGCACCGCCACCGGTACTGCCACCTACTTGGGCGCTGCCCTGTGGACAAGTGCAGAGCCGTACAAAAAAGTGTCGATGAAAGATATCGACAAGGCTCAGTTGAAAGAAACAGTTCAAGGTGGCTGGGTTGCCTGGTTGCAACACTACTTTGTGACCGCGTGGATTCCTCAGAAAGGCGATAACAACGTCGTTCAGACCCGCAAAGACAACCAGGGCAACTACATCATCGGTTTTACTGGCCCAACCTTGACCGTTGAGCCGGGCAAAACTGCTGAAACCAGTGCTACGTTGTACGCCGGTCCAAAAAGTCAGGGTGTGCTCAAAGAGTTATCCCCAGGTCTGGAACTGACCGTCGACTACGGCATTCTGTGGTTCATTGCCCAGCCTATTTTCTGGCTGCTGCAACATATCCACAGCCTGGTCGGTAACTGGGGTTGGTCGATCATCTTCCTGACCATGCTGATCAAAGGGATCTTCTTCCCTCTGTCGGCCGCCAGCTACAAGTCGATGGCTCGCATGCGCGCCGTGGCACCAAAACTGGCTGCTCTGAAAGAGCAGTTTGGTGATGACCGCCAGAAAATGTCGCAAGCGATGATGGAGCTGTACAAGAAAGAGAAGATCAATCCACTGGGCGGCTGCTTGCCGATTCTGGTGCAGATGCCGGTCTTCCTGTCCTTGTACTGGGTACTTCTGGAAAGTGTTGAAATGCGCCAGGCGCCGTTCATGCTCTGGATTACCGATCTGTCGATCAAGGACCCGTTCTTCATTCTGCCGATCATCATGGGCGCAACCATGTTCATCCAGCAGCGTCTGAACCCGACTCCGCCGGATCCGATGCAGGCCAAGGTGATGAAGCTGATGCCTATCATCTTCACCTTCTTCTTCCTGTGGTTCCCTGCTGGTCTGGTGCTGTACTGGGTTGTGAACAACTGCCTGTCCATCGCTCAACAGTGGTACATCACCCGTAAAGTTGAAGCTGCTACCAAAAAAGCAGCCGAGTAACTTACTCTGGTGAGCACCACTCAAAACGCCCCCTAGTGGGGCGTTTTGCTATCCGTTACTTTAGTTTTGAGGCCTGTTTTATGAGTGTTCCGGCTGAAACCATTGCCGCAGTAGCGACCGCCCAAGGCCGAGGTGGTGTGGGAATCGTGCGTATTTCCGGCCCGCTCGCCAGTGTTGCGGCGAAAGCGTTCAGTGAACGTGAACTGAAACCTCGCTACGCCCATTACGGCCCGTTTTACGGCGAAAACCGTGAAGTGCTGGATGAAGGCATTGCGCTGTATTTCCCGGGGCCCAACTCGTTTACCGGCGAAGACGTGCTGGAATTGCAAGGCCATGGCGGCCCGATTGTTCTGGATATGTTGTTGCAGCGCTGCATTCAACTGGGGTGCCGTCTGGCTCGTCCGGGGGAATTCAGCGAGCGGGCGTTTCTGAATGACAAACTCGATCTTGCCCAGGCCGAAGCAATTGCCGACTTGATCGAGGCAAGTTCTGCACAGGCTGCACGTAACGCATTGCGTTCCTTGCAGGGCGCTTTCTCACAGCGTGTGCATAACTTGACCGAGCAATTGATCGGTTTGCGTATCTATGTCGAAGCGGCGATTGATTTCCCGGAAGAAGAAATCGACTTTTTGGCTGATGGCCATGTACTTGGAATGCTGGATAAGGTTCGCGAAGAGTTATCCACCGTTCAACGGGAGGCCGGACAAGGCGCCTTGCTGCGCGATGGCATGACCGTGGTTATTGCGGGCCGTCCCAACGCCGGCAAGTCGAGCTTGCTCAATGCCCTGGCCGGGCGTGAAGCGGCCATCGTGACCGAGATTGCCGGTACCACCCGGGACGTGTTGCGTGAACATATCCACATCGATGGCATGCCGCTGCATGTGGTCGACACTGCAGGCCTGCGAGACACAGACGACCAAGTGGAGAAAATCGGTGTGCAACGGGCACTCAAGGCCATTGGCGAAGCTGATCGGGTGCTGTTGGTGGTCGATGCCACTGCACCGGAAGCGGACGACCCGTTTGCGCTATGGCCAGAGTTTCTTGAACAGCGTCCAGATCCGGCGAAAGTGACGTTGATCCGTAATAAGGCCGACCTGAGCGGTGAGAACATTGCCCTGCAGGTGTGTGACGATGGCCACGTGACGATCAGCCTTAGCGCCCGATCAACGGATGGCCTGGATTTGCTGCGTGAACACCTCAAGGCCTGCATGGGTTATGAGCAGACCTCTGAAAGCAGCTTCAGCGCGCGCCGCCGCCACCTGGAGGCGTTGCAGCACGCAAGCAAGGCACTTGAACACGGCAGGGCGCAACTGACCCTGGCGGGCGCAGGGGAGTTGCTGGCTGAGGATTTGCGCCAGGCGCAGCATTCGCTGGGCGAGATAACTGGAGCCTTCAGCTCGGACGACTTGTTGGGACGGATTTTCTCCAGTTTCTGTATAGGCAAGTAATCGCCTCGCACTTGTGGGAGCGGGCTTGCTCGCGATTCAGGCCTTCAGTGGCTCAGTTGAACCACAGTGAGGCCATCACGAGACAGACCGTTCCCACAGGTTGGCATTGTTCTACCTTTGTCCTATAGTTTTGGCGATTCAATCCCACGAGGTGTTAGTCCAATGCGCAATTGATGCCGCCGCGATGTTAGCGGCCAGATCTCATCCCCCTCACCGCAGGGGCAGTTCTGGGCATCTTTGGAGTGCATATGGCTCTCGTTACCTCTGTAACGCTGGAAAGCGTTTCTTATCACCTGCCCGACGGCAGTTCCCTGTTCACAAACCTTGATCTGCATATCGACCATCGCCGTACAGGTCTGGTGGGGCGTAATGGTGTGGGCAAAAGCCTGTTGGCACGCCTGATCGCTGGGCATATATCCCCCTCCACAGGCCGTTGCACACGTAGTGGCACCGTGTATTACCTGGCTCAGCACGTTAGCCCAGAACCCGGTCATACCGTTGCCGACCTTGCCGGTGTAAGGCTCGTTATCAGCGCCCTTGAGCGAATAGAGCAGGGCAGCACTGAGCAAGCGGACTTCGATTGCATCGGCGAGCGCTGGGGCATCCGTCAGCAACTGCTCGACCAGCTGGCCCAAAACAATCTTGCACACCTGACGCCCTCAACCCCTGCTTCAGCCCTCAGTGGGGGCGAAGCCATGCGTGTGGCCCTGATGGGCGCTTTCTTGTCTCAAGCCGACCTGTTGATACTGGATGAGCCCACTAATCATCTGGATCACCAGCACCGTCGTGCGCTCCATGAGCAGTTGCTGAACTGGCCCAACGGCTTGCTGGTGATCAGCCACGATCGCGATGTGTTGGAGCACATGGAGGTTATTGTTGAGTTGTCTTCCATGGGGCTCACCCGTTATGGCGGTGGTTTTTCGTTTTATACACAGGCAAAAGCCGAGCAACTTCGAGCGGCGCAGCTACAACTGGCGTCAGCCAAGCTTGAACGCAAGCGACAGGAACAGGCCCTGCGTGAACAAAAAGAGCGTCTGGAACGCAGTCAATCCCGCGGCCATAAACAGGCCAGTGATGCTAATCAGGCCAAAGTTTTGCTGGGCCGGCAAAAGGAACGCAGCCAGGCCAGCAGCGGCAAACTGCGGGTACAACAGGACGCGGCACGGGAACAATTGTCTGCTCAAGTGCGCCAGGCCGCGAGTCAGGTAGAAGAGCAACAGGCCATCTTTGTCTACCCGCCTCAAGCTTGCCAAAGCGCACCGGTGCAAATCGCTGAGTTGATCGATGCTCGTCTGCCACAGGGAGCTGAGCATTTACGCTCGATCAATCTCACGCTGACTCGTGGCCAGCGTATTGCCCTGGTGGGGCCGAACGGCTGCGGCAAGTCGACCTTGCTCAAGGTACTGGCCGGTCAGCTGCCGGTTGTTTCAGGTCAGGCCCGGACCTTCGTAACCACCGCTTATCTCGACCAGCACCTGGGACTGTTAAAGCCCGAGCACACAGTTCTTGAGCAGTTGCAGCCCCTCAATCGGCAGCTCAATGAAGGAGAATTACGCACTCGGCTGGCGCAATTGGGCCTAAACGCGGATCGAATTAACCAGCCATGTAACCGGCTGAGTGGCGGTGAACGCCTGAAAGCCGCCATGGCTTGCGTGTTTTATGCCGCGTCCCCGCCACAGCTGTTGTTACTCGATGAACCCGCCAATCACCTGGATCTGCCTTCGGTTCAGGCGTTGGAGAGCATGCTCAAACAGTACTCGGGAACTCTGGTTGTCACCTCCCACGATGAGGTGTTCCTGACTGCAATTGGAGTTACCCACAGACTTGAGGCATCACCCACAGGCTGGCTGATTACGCTTCAATAACGGCGCTGGCTTGTACCGTTTATCACTTTAATCACTGACCGATCGTCCAACCGCTTGATGGATTGACCATTCAAGCGGTTTTCGGCTGCCTGTTTATTGACCAAAAACCCTCTAAATCGTCGAATAAGCTCTGTGTATAACTAGCCCTCAGGTCAGTGGGTAAGTAGGCCTGAAAACTGAAGATAACCACCCCTGTGGATAACAATATGTTTTACCCACAGGCTTAAAGCACTTATCCCAACCCCTTATCGGTGCATAACCACAGACTTTTGAATCTCTGTACAGTATGTAAAATATGGCCTGCAGCAATCTATCCACAGAAAAGTGGTTCAGTAGAAATAAACATAAAAACAAAGCTTTATAAATTTCTTCTCTATTTATTTATCTATCTTGCCCTTATCCACAGCTGGTTAAATTTTGTGCAAAGGGTTCTTTAAGAAGGGCGAAGTCCCTATACTTTGCGGTCTATCCAAAAAACCCCTAGTAACAGGCACGAGGTGCGTGGTGAATTTCCCTTCCCGTTTTGCAGTGATCGTCATCGGCGGCGGTCACGCCGGAACCGAGGCTGCACTTGCTTCAGCACGCATGGGCGTAAAAACCCTGCTGTTGACCCACAACGTGGAAACCCTCGGGCAAATGAGCTGCAATCCTGCGATTGGCGGGATTGGTAAAAGCCATCTGGTTAAAGAAATCGATGCCCTTGGCGGCGCGATGGCAATGGCTACCGATAAAGGCGGCATCCAGTTCCGTGTACTTAATGGGCGTAAAGGCCCGGCTGTGCGGGCAACCCGTGCACAGGCCGACCGGATTCTGTACAAGGCGGCGATACGCGAAACGCTCGAAAACCAGCCCAACCTGTGGATATTTCAACAGGCAGCTGATGACCTGATCGTTGAACAGGATCAAGTGCGTGGCGTAGTGACCCAAATGGGTCTGCGTTTTATGGCGGATGCCGTGGTTTTGACCACAGGCACCTTCCTCGGTGGACTTATCCACATTGGGATGCAGAATTACTCGGGCGGCCGAGCCGGTGATCCACCTTCGATCGCTTTGGCACACCGTCTGCGTGAGCTGCCTCTGCGAGTGGGTCGCCTGAAAACCGGTACACCACCGCGGATCGATGGTCGCTCTGTGGATTTCTCGGTCATGACCGAGCAACCAGGGGATACACCGATCCCAGTGATGTCGTTCATGGGCAACAAAGAACAGCATCCGGCTCAGGTCAGTTGCTGGATTACCCATACCAACGCCCGCACACACGAAATCATCGCGTCCAACCTCGATCGCTCACCGATGTACTCAGGTGTAATCGAAGGGATAGGCCCGCGTTACTGCCCTTCGATCGAAGACAAAATCCATCGCTTTGCCGACAAGGAAAGCCATCAGGTCTTCATCGAGCCGGAAGGTTTGACCACACACGAGCTGTATCCGAACGGGATCTCCACCTCCCTGCCGTTCGATGTGCAAATCCAGATCGTGCAATCGATTCGCGGCATGGAAAACGCCCACATCGTGCGGCCCGGCTACGCCATCGAATACGACTACTTCGATCCGCGCGACCTGAAGTACAGCCTCGAAACCAAAGTGATTGGCGGTTTGTTCTTTGCAGGACAAATCAACGGCACTACCGGTTACGAAGAAGCCGGTGCTCAAGGTTTGCTGGCTGGCGCCAACGCGGCATTGCTCGCACAGGGCAAGGAAAGCTGGTGCCCGCGTCGCGATGAGGCGTACATCGGGGTATTGGTCGACGACCTGATTACCTTGGGTACTCAAGAACCGTATCGGATGTTCACATCCCGTGCCGAATACCGCCTGATCCTGCGCGAAGACAACGCTGACATGCGCTTGACCGAAAAAGGTCGCGAGTTGGGCCTGGTCGATGACGCCCGTTGGGCTGCTTTCTGCACCAAGCGTGAAAGCATCGCGCAAGAAGAACAGCGACTGAAAAGTACCTGGGTTCGCCCGGGCACTGAGCAGGGCGATGCCATTGCTGCCAAATTCGGCACACCGCTGACCCATGAATACAATTTGCTCAATCTGCTGACCCGTCCTGAAATCGACTACGTCGGCCTGGTTGAAGTGACCGGGCAGGGCGCCGAAGATCCGTTGGTCGCCGAACAGGTTGAGATCAAAACCAAGTACGCCGGTTATATCGATCGTCAACAAGACGAAATTGCCCGTCTGCGCGCCAGTGAAAATACCAAACTGCCTGTGGATATCGATTACACGAACATCTCCGGGCTGTCGAAAGAGATCCAGAGCAAGCTTGGCGCAACCCGCCCCGAGACCCTGGGTCAGGCTTCGCGTATCCCCGGCGTCACGCCGGCGGCGATTTCCCTGTTGATGATTCACCTGAAAAAGCGCGGCGCAGGCCGCACGTTGGAGCAAAACGCTTGAGTTCGCTGGTTACCGCACAACACGCCGAAGAGTTATCCACAGGTGCACGCCAGTTGGGCGTTGCACTGACCGAAAGCCAGCACCAGCAATTGCTGGGCTACCTGGCCCTGTTGATCAAATGGAACAAGGCCTACAACCTCACGGCTGTGCGTAACCCGGACGAAATGGTTTCACGCCATTTGCTCGACAGCCTAAGTGTGATGCCCTTCATCGAAAACGGCCGTTGGCTGGATGTGGGCAGCGGCGGCGGCATGCCGGGGATTCCCCTGGCGATCCTGTTTCCCGAGTCTCAAGTGACCTGTCTGGACAGCAACGGCAAGAAAACCCGTTTTCTGACCCAGGTTAAACTCGAGCTCAAGCTGGATAACTTGCAAGTTATCCACAGTCGCGTTGAGGAGTTTCAGCCAGAGCTGCCATTCAATGGAATTGTTTCCAGGGCTTTCAGCAGCATGGAAAACTTCAGCAACTGGACGCGCCACCTGGGCAACAGCGAAACGCGCTGGTTGGCAATGAAGGGCGTTCATCCTGCCGATGAGCTGGTAGCATTGCCGTCTGATTTTCGTCTAGATAGCGAACACGCCTTGACCGTTCCAGGTTGCCAAGGCCAACGCCATCTGCTGATACTGCGCCGCACGGCATGATTGGGAACGCAAGCAAGAATGGCTAAGGTATTCGCAATAGCGAACCAAAAGGGTGGTGTGGGTAAAACCACCACCTGTATCAACCTCGCAGCATCGCTGGTCGCGACCAAGCGCCGCGTGCTTCTGATCGACCTTGATCCGCAAGGCAACGCCACCATGGGTAGCGGTGTGGATAAACACGGTCTCGAGAATTCGGTCTACGACCTGTTGATCGGTGAATGCGACCTGGCTCAGGCCATGCATATCTCCGAACACGGTGGTTACCAGCTCCTGCCCGCTAACCGTGATCTGACGGCAGCCGAAGTTGTATTGCTCGAAATGCAGATGAAAGAAAGCCGTCTGCGCACTGCACTGGCGCCGGTTCGCGAGAGCTACGATTACATTCTGATCGATTGCCCGCCGTCGCTGTCGATGCTGACCCTGAACGCTCTGGTTGCTGCCGATGGGGTCATTATCCCCATGCAGTGCGAGTACTTCGCACTCGAAGGCTTGAGCGACCTTGTGGATAACATCAAGCGCATTGCCGAGCTGCTGAATCCGAACCTGAAAATTGAAGGCCTGCTGCGGACCATGTACGACCCGCGCCTGAGCCTGATGAACGATGTATCGGCTCAGCTCAAGGAACACTTCGGCGAGCAGCTCTACGACACGGTGATTCCGCGCAACATTCGTCTGGCCGAAGCTCCGAGCTACGGCATGCCAGCATTGGCCTATGACAAAAATTCTCGTGGCGCGATTGCTTACCTTGCCCTGGCGGGCGAGCTGGTTCGTCGTCAACGTCGTACCACCCGCACGCCTCAGCCAACTTAAGGAAATCCTATGGCCGTCAAGAAACGAGGTCTCGGACGCGGACTGGATGCACTCCTGAGTGGTCCAACGGTCAGCTCGCTGGAAGAGCAAGCGGTCAAGGTTGATCAAAGCGAACTGCAGCACTTGCCTCTGGATCTGATCCAGCGCGGCAAGTATCAGCCTCGTCGTGACATGGATCCTCAGGCGCTTGAAGAGCTGGCCAGCTCGATCAGGACTCAAGGCGTCATGCAGCCAATCGTGGTTCGCCCGATTGATGGCAACCGTTTTGAGATCATCGCCGGTGAACGTCGCTGGCGCGCGAGCCAACAGGCAGGCAAGGACACCATCCCGGCGATGGTGCGCGATGTGCCGGATGAAACCGCCATCGCGATGGCGCTGATCGAAAACATTCAGCGCGAAGATCTCAATCCGATTGAAGAGGCCGTCGCCTTGCAGCGCTTGCAGCAAGAGTTCCAGCTGACTCAGCAACAAGTCGCTGACGCCGTGGGTAAGTCCCGCGTGTCTGTGGCTAACTTGTTGCGATTGATTTCCTTGCCGGAAGTCATCAAAACCATGTTGTCCCACGGTGACCTGGAAATGGGTCATGCGCGGGCATTGCTCGGTTTGCCTGAAAATCAGCAGGTTGAAGGGGCGCGACACGTTGTCGCACGAGGCCTGACAGTACGTCAGACCGAAGCTCTGGTTCGCCAGTGGTTGAGCGGCAAACAAGAGCCGGCTGAACCGGTTAAACCAGATCCGGACATAGCCAGGCTCGAACAGCGTCTGGCTGAGCGCCTAGGCTCTGCGGTGCAGATTCGCCACGGAAAGAAGGGAAAAGGCCAGTTAGTGATTGGTTACAATTCTCTGGATGAGCTTCAAGGAGTGCTGGCTCACATCCGCTGAAACAATTCCCCATGTAGCGTGCAGTCGGAAATCACTACCTGACAGTTGAATAGGGGCTTAAGCGCCCCTATACTCTGCGCGCATTTTGTCGGCACAAATTATGCCAAGTTTTTTGTTTTTGGTAGCCGACCTTTGAGGAGCAGTTGTGATGGAAACCCGCACGCCAAACCGCTTGCCGTTCCATCGCTTGGCGGTTTTTCCGGTTTTGCTGGCTCAATTTGTCGTTTTATTGCTGGCTGCTCTGGGGCTCTGGCAATGGCATGGAGTCGTCGCCGGATATTCAGGACTCTGCGGAGGCCTGATAGCTTTGCTACCCAATGTGTATTTTGCTCACAGGGCTTTTCGGTTTTCCGGCGCCCGAGCAGCGCAAGCCATCGTCCGGTCGTTTTACGCCGGCGAGGCGGGCAAGTTAATTTTGACGGCAGTGCTGTTCGCGCTGACGTTTGCAGGTGTGAAGCCATTGGCGCCGCTAGCAGTATTCGGCGTCTTCGTGTTGACCCAACTGGTCAGCTGGTTCGCTCCCCTGCTAATGAGAACAACACTTTCGAGACCTTAGGGCGTTTGAGGCAACCATGGCAGAAACAACCGCTTCGGGCTATATCCAGCACCACTTACAGAACCTGACCTTTGGGCAGCTACCTGATGGCGGCTGGGGCTTTGCTCACACCGTTGCAGAAGCTAAATCAATGGGTTTTTGGGCGTTCCACGTCGATACTCTCGGCTGGTCGCTGTTTGTTGGTCTGGTCTTCATCCTCGTATTCCGCATGGCGGCCAAGAAGGCAACTTCCGGTCAACCAGGCGCACTGCAGAACTTCGTTGAAGTACTGGTGGAATTCGTTGATGGCAGCGTTAAAGACAGTTTCCACGGTCGCAGTGCAGTTATCGCACCGCTGGCGCTGACCATTTTCGTTTGGGTGTTCCTCATGAACGCCATCGACCTGGTTCCGGTTGACTGGATTCCTCAGTTGGCGATCCTGATCACCGGCGATGAGCACTTCCCATTCCGTGCCGTACCGACGACTGATCCAAACGCGACCATGGGCATGGCCCTGTCGGTATTCGCGTTGATCATCTTCTACAGCATCAAAATCAAGGGTATCGGCGGCTTTATCGGCGAACTGACCCTGCACCCGTTTGGCAGCAAGAACATTTTTGTTCAAGCGCTGCTGATTCCGGTGAACTTCCTGCTCGAATTCGTGACGTTGATTGCCAAGCCTATTTCGTTGGCTCTGCGTCTGTTCGGCAACATGTACGCTGGCGAACTGGTGTTTATCCTGATCGCCGTAATGTTCGGCAGCGGCCTGCTTTGGCTTAGCGGTCTGGGCGTGGTGCTGCAATGGGCGTGGGCTGTATTCCACATCCTGATCATCACCTTGCAAGCGTTTATCTTCATGATGTTGACCATCGTCTATCTGTCGATGGCACACGAAGATAACCACTAAGATCCGCTTCGGCGAGTCTGGTGCTCCTCTCACCTCAGGGTGAGAGAGCATCGCAAAATGATTTTGTTTTACCGCTTTAATCTAAAAAACCTAAACCATACGACGTAAAAGTCGGGAGGAAAGATGGAAACTGTAGTTGGTCTAACCGCTATCGCTGTTGCACTGTTGATCGGCCTGGGCGCACTGGGTACCGCAATTGGTTTCGGCCTGTTGGGTGGCAAGTTCCTGGAAGGCGCAGCGCGTCAACCAGAAATGGTTCCAATGCTGCAAGTTAAAATGTTCATCGTTGCCGGTCTGCTCGACGCCGTGACCATGATCGGTGTTGGTATCGCACTGTTCTTCACCTTCGCGAACCCCTTCGTTGGTCAACTCGCTGGCTAATCACTCGAATTTTCGAGTTGATTAGAGTGATGGACAACGAACGAGCGAGGTGTTGGCGTGAACATTAATGCAACCCTGATTGGCCAGTCCGTTGCGTTCTTCATTTTTGTACTGTTTTGCATGAAGTTCGTGTGGCCTCCGGTCATCGCGGCATTGCAAGAACGTCAGAAGAAGATTGCGGCTGGACTGGACGCTGCTAACCGAGCAGCTCGCGACCTGGAGTTGGCCCAAGATAAAGCGGGTCAACAACTGCGCGAAGCTAAGGCTCAAGCAGCTGAAATCATTGAGCAAGCCAAGAAACGCGGAACTCAGATCGTAGACGAAGCCCGTGAACAGGCTCGCGTTGAAGCTGACCGTGTGAAGGCTCAGGCTCAGGCCGAGATCGAGCAGGAACTCAACAGTGTCAAAGACGCGCTGCGCACCCAATTGGGTAGCCTGGCCGTTGAAGGCGCTGAGAAGATCCTGGGTGCCACAATCGATCAAAACGCGCACGCGGAGCTGGTTAATAAACTGGCTGCTGAAATTTAAGCGAGGGCGATCATGGCAGAATTGACCACGTTGGCCCGACCTTACGCTAAGGCAGCCTTCGAGCACGCCCAGGCCCACCAGCAACTGGCCTCTTGGTCAGCCATGCTCGGCCTGGCTGCAGCAGTGTCGCAAGACGACACTATGCAGCGCGTGCTCAAGGCCCCGCGACTGACGAGCGCAGAAAAGGCCGCCACGTTTATTGACGTGTGCGGCGACAAGTTCACTGTAGAAGCACAGAACTTCATCAACGTCGTTGCCGAAAACGACCGTCTCCCGCTATTGCCGGAGATTGCCGCTCTGTTTGACCTGTACAAGGCTGAACAAGAGAAGTCGGTAGACGTAGAAGTGACCAGTGCTTTTACATTGGACCAAGAACAGCAAGACAAACTCGCCAAGGTTCTCAGTGCACGACTCAACCGGGAAGTGCGCCTGCAAGTTGCGGAGGATGCCAGCCTAATAGGTGGTGTCATCATCCGCGCCGGCGACCTGGTTATCGATGGCTCGGTTCGCGGAAAACTCGCAAGCCTTGCCGAAGCATTGAAATCTTGAGTTTGAAGGGGCAGCAGAGCAATGCAGCAACTCAATCCTTCCGAAATAAGTGAAATTATCAAGGGCCGCATCGAAAAACTCGATGTGACCTCCCAAGCCCGTAACGAAGGCACTGTCGTCAGCGTATCTGACGGCATTGTGCGGATTCACGGTCTGGCCGACGTAATGTACGGCGAGATGATCGAGTTTCCGGGCAGCGTCTTCGGTATGGCTCTCAACCTGGAGCAAGACTCTGTAGGTGCCGTAGTATTGGGCGCATACACGACTCTGGCTGAAGGCATGAGCGCCAAGTGCACTGGCCGCATCCTGGAAGTTCCGGTTGGTAAGGAACTGCTGGGTCGCGTTGTCGACGCACTGGGTAACCCAGTTGATGGCAAAGGTCCACTGGGCAACACCGAGACTGATGCAGTCGAGAAAGTTGCTCCGGGCGTGATCTGGCGTAAGTCGGTAGACCAGCCTGTACAGACTGGCTACAAGGCTGTCGATGCCATGATCCCTGTCGGCCGTGGCCAGCGTGAGCTGATCATCGGTGACCGTCAGATCGGTAAAACCGCTCTGGCGATCGACGCGATCATCAACCAGAAGAACAGCGGCATTTTCTGTGTATACGTAGCGATCGGTCAGAAGCAATCGACTATCGCCAACGTGGTTCGCAAGCTGGAAGAAAACGGCGCGTTGGCTAACACCATCGTCGTTGCTGCCAGTGCTTCCGAATCCGCAGCGCTGCAGTTCCTGGCACCGTACTCCGGTTGCACCATGGGCGAATACTTCCGCGACCGCGGTGAAGACGCACTGATCGTTTATGACGATCTGTCCAAGCAAGCAGTGGCTTACCGCCAGATTTCCCTGCTGCTGCGCCGTCCACCAGGCCGTGAAGCTTACCCAGGCGACGTGTTCTATCTCCACTCCCGTCTTCTGGAGCGCGCATCCCGCGTTTCCGAAGAGTACGTAGAGAAGTTCACCAACGGCGCAGTGACCGGCAAAACCGGTTCCCTGACCGCACTGCCGATCATCGAAACCCAGGCTGGCGACGTTTCCGCGTTCGTTCCGACCAACGTGATTTCCATCACTGACGGTCAGATCTTCCTGGAATCGGCCATGTTCAACTCCGGGATCCGTCCTGCAGTGAACGCCGGTGTTTCGGTATCCCGTGTGGGTGGTGCCGCTCAGACCAAGATCATCAAGAAGCTGTCCGGTGGTATCCGTACCGCTCTGGCTCAGTACCGTGAACTGGCAGCATTTGCCCAGTTCGCATCTGACCTGGACGAAGCGACCCGTAAGCAACTTGAGCATGGTCAGCGCGTTACCGAGCTGATGAAGCAGAAGCAATACGCACCAATGTCGATCGCTGACATGGCGCTGTCGCTGTATGCCGCTGAACGTGGGTTCCTGACTGACGTCGAAATCACCAAGGTCGGTAGCTTTGAACAAGCGCTGATTGCTTACTTCAACCGCGATCACGCCGAGCTTATGGCGAAGATCAACGTTAAAGGTGACTTCAATGACGAAATCGATTCTGGCATCAAAGCCGGTATCGAGAAGTTCAAGGCCACCCAAACCTGGTAAGCCGCAGCGGGAGCCGCAAGGCTCCCGCTTGCTAACCTGATAGGTGTTACATGGCAGGCGCAAAAGAGATTCGCAGTAAGATTGCGAGCATCAAAAGCACGCAAAAGATTACCAGCGCCATGGAAAAAGTGGCGGTCAGCAAAATGCGCAAGGCACAAATGCGCATGGCTGCTAGCCGTCCTTATGCGGAGCGTATCCGCCAGGTTATTGGGCATTTGGCTAACGCCAACCCGGAATACCGCCACCCATTTATGATCGACCGCGAAGTTAAGCGTGTGGGTTATGTGGTTGTGAGCAGTGACCGTGGTTTGTGCGGTGGTTTGAATACCAACCTGTTCAAGGCTTTGGTCAAGGACATGGCGGTAAACCGTGAAAACGGCGTCGAGATTGATCTGTGCGTGGTCGGCAGCAAGGGTGCGGCATTTTTCCGTAACTTCGGCGGTAACGTCGTCGCTGCTATCAGCCATCTGGGTGAAGAACCGTCGATCAATGACTTGATCGGCAGCGTTAAGGTGATGCTGGATGCTTACCTGGAAGGCCGTATTGACCGCCTGTCCGTGGTATCCAACAAGTTCATCAACACCATGACGCAACAGCCTACTGTGGAGCAGTTGATTCCACTGGTGGCGACCCCGGATCAAAAACTCAAGCACCACTGGGACTATCTCTACGAACCGGATGCCAAAGAGCTGCTAGACGGCTTGATGGTGCGCTACGTGGAGTCGCAGGTGTACCAGGCGGTGGTCGAGAACAGTGCAGCTGAACAAGCTGCGCGGATGATCGCAATGAAGAACGCCACTGATAACGCCGGTGACTTGATCAGCGATTTGCAGCTGATCTACAACAAGGCGCGTCAGGCTGCGATCACCCAAGAGATCTCGGAAATCGTCGGCGGCGCTGCCGCGGTTTAACGGTTCAAATATTCAGAGGATCCAGCTATGAGTAGCGGACGTATCGTTCAAATCATCGGCGCCGTGATCGACGTGGAATTTCCACGCGAAAACGTACCGAGCATCTACAACGCGCTGAAAGTACAAAGCGCGGCCGGGACCACTCTGGAAGTTCAGCAACAGCTGGGCGACGGCGTGGTTCGTACCATTGCGATGGGTTCCACCGAGGGCTTGAAGCGCGGTCTGGAAGTCACCGACACTGGCGCAGCCATCTCCGTTCCAGTCGGTAAAGCGACTCTGGGCCGGATCATGGACGTTCTGGGCAACCCAATCGACGAAGCTGGTCCGATTGACACCGAAGAGCGCTGGGGCATTCACCGCCCTGCACCGTCCTTCGCTGAGCAAGCGGGCGGCAACGACCTTCTGGAAACCGGCATCAAGGTTATCGACCTGATCTGCCCGTTTGCAAAAGGCGGTAAGGTTGGTCTGTTCGGTGGTGCCGGTGTAGGCAAAACCGTAAACATGATGGAACTGATCCGTAACATCGCCATGGAACACAGCGGTTACTCTGTGTTTGCTGGTGTGGGCGAGCGTACCCGTGAGGGTAACGACTTCTACCACGAGATGAAGGATTCCAGCGTACTGGACAAAGTGGCACTGGTTTACGGTCAGATGAACGAGCCGCCGGGTAACCGTCTGCGCGTAGCACTGACTGGCCTGACCATGGCCGAGAAGTTCCGTGACGAAGGTAACGACGTACTGTTGTTCGTTGACAACATCTACCGTTACACCTTGGCCGGTACTGAAGTATCCGCACTGCTGGGCCGTATGCCTTCGGCAGTAGGTTACCAGCCGACTCTGGCTGAAGAGATGGGTACTCTGCAAGAGCGCATCACTTCGACCAAGAACGGTTCGATCACTTCGATCCAAGCGGTATACGTACCTGCGGATGACTTGACTGACCCGTCGCCTGCGACCACTTTCGCCCACTTGGACGCCACTGTTGTATTGTCCCGTGACATCGCCTCCCTGGGTATCTACCCAGCGGTCGATCCACTGGACTCGACTTCGCGCCAGCTGGACCCGAACGTAATCGGCCAGGAACACTACGACACCGCTCGCGGCGTTCAGTACGTGTTGCAGCGTTACAAAGAACTGAAGGACATCATTGCGATCCTGGGTATGGACGAGCTGTCGGAAACCGACAAGCAGTTGGTATCTCGCGCTCGTAAGATCCAGCGTTTCTTGTCTCAGCCGTTCTTCGTGGCTGAAGTCTTCACTGGCGCTTCGGGTAAATACGTTTCCCTGAAAGACACCATTGCTGGCTTCAAAGGCATCCTCAACGGTGACTACGACCACCTGCCAGAACAAGCGTTCTACATGGTCGGCGGCATCGAAGAAGCGATCGAGAAAGCCAAAAAACTGTAATCCCGGCGCCCGGTAACGGGCGCTAATCAGGTTGAGGCAAGCAGATGGCTATGACAGTCCATTGCGATATCGTCAGTGCGGAAGGAGAAATCTTTTCCGGTCAGGTCGAGATGGTGATTGCGCACGGCAGCCTGGGTGATCTTGGTATCGCCCTGGGTCACGCTCCGCTGATCACTGAGCTCAAACCAGGTCCGATCCGCCTGATAAAGCTGGGTGGGGAAGCCGAGGTGTTTTACATCTCCGGTGGTTACCTCGAGGTTCAGCCGAACATGGTCAAGGTTCTTGCCGACACTGTGCAACGTGCTGCCGACCTGGATGAAGCCTCCGCTCAGGAAGCCGTTAAGGCTGCCGAGAAGGCCCTGAACGAAAGAGGCGCAGAATTCGATTACGGATCTGCTGCTGCACGACTGGCCGAGGCTGCAGCTCAGCTGCGCACCGTCCAGCAAATCCGCAAAAAGTTTGGCGGCTAAGCCTCCTGCTTCATTGTGTGATTGATTAAAAAGGGTAGCCTCGGCTACCCTTTTTCTTTTTCCGCGAAATACTTTTTGGTCGCAACCGCTGACCACCCAGGATTGGTAGCCAGTCATGTCTCTCGATATCGTTATTCTCGCTGCAGGTCAGGGCACCCGCATGCGTTCATCCCTGCCCAAGGTTCTGCACCCCGTGGCAGGCAACTCCATGCTCGGCCATGTTATCCACAGCGCTCGTCAGCTCAAACCGACCGGTATCCACGTAGTGATCGGTCACGGTGCCGAACTTGTCCGCGAGCGTCTGGCCGCTGATGATCTGAACTTTGTGCTGCAAGACAAGCAATTGGGAACAGGCCATGCCGTGGCCCAGGCGCTGCCATTTTTGACTGCGCAAAATGTGCTGATTCTTTATGGGGATGTACCACTGATTGAAGTCGAGACCTTGCAGCGTTTGCTCAAGCAAGTCGGCCCTGAGCAACTGGGCTTGCTGACCGTAAACCTTGCAGACCCGACCGGTTATGGTCGGATCGTGCGTGACGCTAACGGCAAGGTCAGCGCCATCGTAGAGCATAAGGATGCGACCGAAACTGAGCGTGCCATCACTGAAGGCAATACCGGAATTTTGGCGCTGCCGACCCAGCACCTGGGTAACTGGATGAGCCGTCTTTCGAACAATAACGTCCAGGGCGAGTATTACCTGACCGACGTGATTGCGATGGCGGTGAACGATGGTTTGGTCGTGGCTACCGAACATGCCCACGACCCGATGGAAGTGCAGGGCGCCAACGACCGCAATCAACTCAGTGAGCTGGAGCGTCATTACCAGCTGCGTGAAGGTCGTCGCCTGATGGCATTGGGTGTGACCTTGCGTGACCCGGCTCGTTTCGACGTGCGCGGCGAAGTGACTGTAGGCCGTGATGTGCTGATCGACATCAACGTGATTCTCGAAGGCCGTGTGGTCATTGAAGATGATGTGGTGATTGGTCCTAACTGCGTGATCAAAGACAGCACTTTGCGAAAAGGCGTTGTAGTTAAGGCCAACAGTCATATCGACGGTGCCGTGATGGGTGAGAACAGCGATGCGGGTCCATTCGCACGTTTGCGTCCGGGTAGCGTGCTGGATGCCCGTGCTCATGTGGGTAACTTTGTCGAATTGAAAAATGCCCATCTCGGTGAAGATGCCAAGTGCGGTCATCTGACATACCTGGGGGATGCCGAAGTGGGTCCGCGCACCAACATTGGCGCGGGCACCATCACCTGTAACTACGATGGCGCCAACAAGTGGAAAACCGTGTTGGGTGCGGATGTGTTCATCGGTTCGAACAACTCTCTGGTTGCGCCTGTGGATATCTCCAACGGTGCAACCACCGCAGCGGGTTCAACCATCAACCAGAATGTGGCCCCTGAGCAACTTGCGGTGGGACGTGCGCGCCAGCGCAATATTGATGGCTGGAAGCGTCCGGTAAAGCAGCCAAAGCCTTGATTTTAACTTATCCACAGATCAACCTGGCGATCTGTGGTTATCAACAAGTCATCCTATAACTGTTTTAAATCAACAAGTTACCTAAAGCCTTATCTGCATCCTGTGGATAAGGCTTTATTTTTTCCGAGTTGAAATCACGTTTTTAGCCCATTAATACAGGCCGATATCGAGTTATTCACAGAAAATAACCTGCAACATTTTCTTGACGGGGATTTCGAGATAAGGTTTCATTGCTTTCGTTATCTTTCGAAACGAAACTTAAGCCGTTATGTCCAAACGCAACACACCACAACGCAGACACAACATCCTGGCCATGCTTGCCGAGCAAGGCGAAGTCAGTGTGGATGAACTGGCCAAGCGCTTCGAAACCTCCGAGGTTACGATTCGCAAGGATTTGGCTGCACTCGAAAGTAATGGTCTTTTATTACGTCGTTACGGCGGCGCCATTACCATGCCGCAAGAACTGGTCAGTGATGTACCCCAACCCGTTTCTCTTTATAAGCAAGCTATTGCCCGTGCGGCAGTTGGCCTGATTAAAGAGCACGCGCGCATCATCATCGACAGCGGCAGTACCACCGCCGCGATGATTCCACAATTGGGCCTGCAACCTGGCCTGGTGGTGATGACCAACTCCCTGCATGTCGCCAATGCACTCAGTGAACTTGAACACGAGCCGGTGCTGTTGATGACCGGGGGCACCTGGGACCCGCACTCTGAGTCCTTTCAGGGTCAGGTTGCCGAACAGGTGTTGCGATCCTACGACTTCGATCAACTATTCATCGGTGCTGACGGCATAGACCTGCAGCGCGGCACGACAACTTTTAACGAGTTGTTGGGTCTGAGCCGGGTCATGGCTGACGTCGCACGTGAAGTGATCGTAATGGTCGAGTCAGACAAGATTGGTCGCAAGATACCCAACCTGGAGCTGCCCTGGAGCAGCGTCCATACCCTTATTACCGATGATCGCCTGCCGCTTGAGGCACGCGAACAGATTCAGGCCCGGGGCATAACATTGTTATGCGCGGCCCTAAGCTAGGAGAATTTTATGTGCGGAATTGTAGGCGCAGTCGCTGAACGCAATATCACGGCCATTCTGCTTGAAGGCCTGAAACGACTTGAATACCGTGGTTACGACAGTGCTGGTGTTGCTGTTTTCACCAACAATGGCACCCTGGAACGCATGCGTCGCAACGGTAAAGTTGCAGAACTTGAGCAAGCGCTGGCCGGTGAACCATTGGCAGGTCGTCTGGGCATTGCCCACACCCGCTGGGCAACTCACGGCGCGCCGTGCGAGCGTAACGCTCACCCGCATTTCTCCGGCTCCGATCTGGCCGTGGTGCACAACGGCATCATCGAAAACCATGAAGCCCTGCGCGAGCAACTCAAAGGCCTGGGTTACGTGTTCACCTCAGACACTGACACTGAGGTCATTGCTCACTTGCTTGAGCACAAACTCAAAGACAACCACGACCTGACCGCGGCTCTCAAAGCCACCGTTAAAGAGTTGCACGGTGCCTATGGTTTGGCCGTGATCAGCGCCAAACAGCCGGATCGTCTGGTTGCAGCCCGTAGCGGCAGCCCGCTGGTGATTGGTTTGGGTCTTGGGGAAAACTTCCTGGCATCCGACCAATTGGCATTGCGCCAGGTAACTGACCGCTTCATGTACCTGGAAGAAGGCGACATCGCTGAAATCCATCGTGACAGTGTTCAGATCTGGGATGTCGATGGCCAAAGCGTTCAGCGCGAAACCGTTCAGTACAGTGATGGTGCTGAAGCCGCTGACAAAGGTGAATACCGCCACTACATGCTCAAGGAAATCCACGAACAGCCAGCCGTGGTGCAGCGCACCCTGGAAAACCGCTTGGGTCAGGACCACGTACTGGTTCAAGCCTTCGGTCCACAAGCGAAGGAATTGTTCGCCAAGGTTCGCAATGTTCAGATCGTAGCCTGTGGCACGAGCTATCACGCCGGCATGGTTGCGCGTTACTGGCTTGAAAGCCTGGCCGGTATTCCGTGCCAAGTCGAAGTGGCGAGCGAATTCCGCTACCGCAAAGTCGTCGTTCAGCCAGACACCCTGTTTGTTTCGATCTCGCAGTCGGGCGAAACCGCAGACACTCTCGCCGCACTGCGAAATGCAAAAGAACTGGGCTTCCTTGGCAGTCTGGCGATTTGCAACGTGGGCATCAGCTCGCTGGTACGTGAGTCTGACCTGACGCTGCTGACCCAAGCCGGTCGTGAAATTGGCGTGGCTTCCACCAAAGCGTTCACCACCCAGCTTGTGGGCCTGTTGCTGCTGACCCTGTCCCTGGGCCAGGTTCGCGGTACCCTGGAAACAGGCGTTGAAGCTCAGCTGGTGGAAGAGTTGCGTCGTTTGCCGGCACGTTTGGGCGAAGCCCTGGCGATGGATTCGATTATCGAAAAAGTGGCTGAATTGTTCGCCGACAAACACCACACCCTGTTCCTGGGCCGTGGTGCTCAATTCCCGGTGGCAATGGAAGGTGCACTCAAGCTCAAAGAGATTTCGTACATCCACGCTGAAGCGTATCCAGCGGGCGAGTTGAAGCACGGCCCTCTGGCGCTTGTGGATAACGACATGCCGGTAGTAACCGTTGCACCGAACAATGAATTGTTGGAAAAGCTGAAATCCAACCTTCAAGAAGTTCGTGCCCGTGGGGGTGAACTGATTGTGTTTGCTGATGAACAGGCAGGCATGACCAATGGGGAAGGCACCCATGTGATCAACATGCCGCATATCCACGATGTGCTGGCGCCGATCCTCTACACCATCCCTCTGCAATTGCTGTCGTACTACGTAGCTGTGCTCAAAGGCACTGACGTAGACCAGCCACGTAACCTGGCTAAATCCGTCACCGTGGAATAAATCCTACCGCGACAGTGGGTATCATTTCTCTAAATCCAGTAGTACTGGATTTAGAGAGTTAAAGCTGTCGCAGGAGCCAGCTCAGTCAGTCCTGCCGCTGCCTGCTTTTCACAACTTGACCATCCAACGGGCCGCTCAGGTACGCAAGGCCAGGCTCCCATCCTTTTGGGGGCCTGACGTCTTATGGACGAACACTGAGCACAAGGCGATTACAGGTGGAAATGACCCGCCGCCTCCGGCTGGTAAAGCACTTTCCTGATCTCAATTCGGCGAGTCCGATCAGAAATTCGCCAGTCGATGGTATCCCCCTCCTGATAGCCCAGGATGGCGGCGCCGATGTCGGAAGACACGGAATGCCTCCCGGCGTTACTGTCCGCGTCTTCAGGGTAGACCAAGGCCACTTCGATCTCTTCGTCGTCCAGCTGCAGCAAAGCCCTGGAGTTCATCGTCACGACATTGCACGCCACCTGTTGTGGCTTGACGACAATGGCTCGCTCAAGCTCATGTTCGAGTTCAACAACAGCCGGGCCTTGCTCGAGTGCGATGAGACTCTCGAGCCTGGCCTTGTCGATTTCAGTGATGTAGATCCTGGTGGAGTCGTCAACGGCACCTTCGCGCAAGAGTTGGAGATAGCGCCCTGCTGTCATCGAAAATGACTTCAATGTCGGTGTTTCGCTCTCAAGCACAAAGCCGCTGCGCAGAAAGGCTTTCAGCGAACGTGCGTTGTCAGGGTGGATCTTGGCGATGAGTTTCTTTGCCCGCATGTCGAGAAAGGCCAGTTTCATGCCTTCGCGGATCGTGCGAGCGCCAAGATTTCGGCCCCATTTGTCGCTGTTTCCGATGACCAGGACTATCTCGCAATTTGAGCCGGTCTTGATTAGACGGACAAAGCCCACCGGAGCGTCATGCCGGTCATAGGCCATGAAGAATCGGCCGCCCTGGTTGAATAGATGGGTCAGGATCGGCAATTGAGTTCGATCGATCACTTGCTCGATGGAGCGGGAGACGTGACGCGAATCGCTCAGATAGCAGGTGACGCGCTCATCCTCCAACCAGTCCATCAGCGTCAGCGCGTGCGCCCGAGTAATTTCAGGGCACAGCGAAATGAAAGGCTTGTTCATCTTAACCACACTTATTTGTAAAAGTTGGAAGCCCTTCATGGTTATGGTCATGACGGTTCTTTCGGCAACCGGCTATTTTAAGACATAACGCGGGTAAAGCCGAACCCGAACCCGTTGAACGCTCAAGCCTTGATGAGGCCGACTGTCAATCACAATGATCAGCGATGCATCGTTGTGTCCTTTAATCCCCCCCAGAGACTCATCAAATGTATGTGGATGTCTTGTCATTACTGGGTGCAACAGTTCTAATTCTCAGGATTCACACCCACTCGACCCGCGCTGCGGGTCGAATTGTTTCTGGCCTGTGGATAACCTCAGCAAGGAGGCGGCATGCTGTACACCAATGCTCTGAGACAATTGGATATGCAGGATATTTCGATTGTTTTGTTGTTGATCGAAAACCGCAGCGCCAAGCGGGTTTCAGAAATCTTGAATCTCAGTCAGTCGAGTATCAGTTACAGCCTGAAAAAACTCAGACACTGTTTCGACGACAAACTGTTCGAAAGCAGTGAGGGCGCCATGCAGCCGACGGCGCGAGTGCTGGCCATGAAGCCTTATCTGCAAAGCATCATGCAGTGCATTAACCAATGCGCCAAAGAGGGGGCCGAGCAGAGCGGCGCGCCGCGTCAGTGGAACATCACGGCCCCGGAATACTTTGAAATCCTGATGTTGCCCACGCTGTTGCAGCAAGCACGTTCAACCGGGCACAACTGGTCGTTGAGCGTGAGCCGTTTGGGCAGGGATCTGCCGATCAACGACATGTTGTCCTCGGATATCGACGTGTGCTTTGGCTTCGGCCCCGGGTATCACCAGCGCCATCCGTTGTTGGGGTACCGCAGCCTCAATGAAGATTCTTTTGTGTGTTTGTCCAGCGTGCCAAAACACCAACCGAAAACCGCTTTGGGTATCGATGAGTTTTGTGAAACACCACAGGTATTCCCGACACCGTGGTTATCGGAAAAAAACATGGTGGATGGCTGGTTGGAAAAACAGTCGCGCAGGAGAAATATTTTTACCCGTGCCAATTCCTATCACGCGGGAGTCACTATTTTATTGGCCGTGCCCGCGCTGATCGTGATTCCGAAAAAAATAGTTGCGACGTTAAATGTACCGCCAAAAATTAAAGTTCTCGAACCGCCAGCAGGCTTTCCAACCTTTACTCTGGACATGATCTGGAGCCGTGAAAGAAATATCCACAGCGACTTTCATCAGTTGGAAGCGTTGATTGAAAAAATAAAAATATAAATTACAGCTCTGCAGTTCAACCTGTGTGAGCTGTGGTGGGCTATACCTTCCCACTGTTAAATCGCAAGGTGGTGTGCGGCCTTGAACTGAAAAGGAATATTCGATGTTTAAACAATTTTTCAAACCCGTGCGCACCAGCGCGGTTTTTTTACTTTCATGCCTGGCAGCTTCAGTTGCCTGTGCAGGCGATAAAACCAGTTACCCCGATGCTTCCGCCAGCGATCCGGCAAAGATGGGCTGGATGGTCGGCGCACCGCCACCCCCTGATCGCATCGTACGTTTTGCCGATGGCAGTTACTTCCAGTTTCCGGCCATGCGCTGGAGTGTTTCAAATTTTCGCCAATTGATGCCCACCACCAATGTTTCCCGTGGCTTGGGTGATCCCGTTCCGCTGGCCAGCGCCTTGCGTACGGATATCGACGGTTTGACCTTTGTACCATTGGGCAGCAAGCAACCGATGACATGGGAGCAATCCTTGGCCGCGAACTACACCGACGGCATCGTTGTATTACATCGCGGAAAAATTGTGTACGAGCGCTATTTTGGCGTCCTGAACCCTGAAGGCCAGCACGCCGCAATGTCGATGACCAAGTCGGTGGTTGGCACCATGGGCGCGATGCTGGTGGCTGATGGCACACTGGATGCCAATAAGAAAATCGCAGCGTATGTGCCGGAGTTGGCCTCGTCGGCTTTTGGCAATGCCACCTTGCATCAGGTGCTGGACATGACCACGGGGCTCAAATACAGCGAAGATTATGCCGATCCCAATGCCGAAGTCTGGAAGCACGCACAGGCCGGTAACCCGCTGCCTAAACCCAAGGATTACACCGGCCCGCAAACCTATATGGAGTATTTACAGACGGTTCAGCCTGAAGGTGAGCACGGTGAGGCCTTCGCCTATAAAACAGTGAATACCGATGTACTGGGCTGGGTGATTGCGAGGGTGACCGGCAAGAATGTTGCGCAATTATTGTCCGAAAAAATCTGGCAGCGCATCGGTGCTGAACAAGCGGCTTATTTTACCGTCGATTCAATCGGTACTCCGTTCGCAGGCGGCGGTCTGAATACCGGACTACGGGACATGGCCCGGTTCGGCGAGATGATCCGCAATAACGGTCAGTATCTTGGGCAGCAAATCGTACCCAAAGCGGTCGTCGATGATATCCGTGCCGGTGGTGATAAAGCGGCCTTTGCCAAGGCCGGTTATGACCTGCTCAAGGGCAGCAGCTATCGCAACATGTGGTGGGTAACGCACAACACCGACGGCGCCTTTATGGCTCGCGGTGTTTATGGTCAGCGTACCTACATCGACCCGAAAGCCGAGATGGTGATCGTGCGCTATGCCTCCAATCCGATTGCCAGTAACTCCGCAAACGATCCGGTCACCATTCCGGCATTCGAAGCGCTTGCCAAACAGTTGATTGCTCACCCCGAGTGATTGCACTGACGGGGTGAGGGAGCAGGTTTGCTCTCGTTCACCTCACCCCTGTTTTTGGATACACCGGGTTGCCTGCATCGCGGGTAAGTCCGGCTCCCACAGGATTTGCGCGCTCTATCCAGCAAAGATGAAGAATGCGTAAGCTGGACAAAAGTTTCATCATTTCTGCGATATCGTTACTAGATATTTCATAAGTGAGAATGTCCATGCGCGTCGATTTAGATGCCGAGGAGGGTGGCCTTGAGTCTCTACCTCGATTTCAAAGCGCCGGCGTTCAGGCTCGTCAGCTTTATCGGTCAGGGTTTTTACTGGCTGCTTTAGCGATCATGGCCTGGGCGCTGGCGTTTTTTATTGGTCTGTTTTCGTCGCAGTCGCTGTGGCCTGTACTACTGGGTAACAACGCAGCAGCCATGCTGGTGCTGGCGGCAGGGGCTCAATCGGCCTACTGGGTTGCGAGTTGGCGCCAGGCTGCCCTCCACACGGTCCCAGATGTGACCGAGCAGGTACCGGATCTACAAATGAGCGGTATCGACCGCTTGAGCCAACGATTTACTGCCGGGATGCAACATGTGCTGGCCACTATCGGTGCGCCTGTCTTATGGCTCGCCGGGCTGGGCGCCACGGCCTGGTGGAGTGTGCAGCACACCTGGAACATGGCACTGCCGGGTGTGGCGTTGGGTACCTGGGGCAGCATCGGTGCAGGCGTTGCGGTTCTAATGGCGTTTGCGTTGCTTGTGTTCGAGCGGTATCTGGCGCAGCAACTGCCCGCTCAATGGCCTGAAGCCCGTTGGCTGGCACCGCTGGTTCGCGTGCCCATCCTGACGTTATTACTGAGCGCCTTATGCCTGTTATTCAGTAGCGACGATGCGTTATGGCCATCCCGTTTAGCCGTATTGACAGGACTGTTGCCGGCGGCGGTGGCCATTGAGTACGTCTTGCGTGCTGTGGCGGCGCTGTTCAGTCCGCGTCGCGACACGTTTGAACCCCGCATGATTGCGCAAAGCTTTGTCGCGGGCATGTTGCGTTGGCCCCCTCAGCCATTATTGGCGCTGCAACTCGAACTGCATAACCGCTTTGGCATCGATCTGCGCCAGATCTGGGCGTTTACGTACATGCGTAAAGCGTTCTTCCCGGTGCTGGCGGTGGTTATCGTGACCGGCTGGGCACTGAGCGGTGTGAACGAAATCCCGCTGCAAGGTCGCGGCATTTATGAGCGCTTCGGTGAACCGGTCGACGTGTTGGGGCCGGGTTTGCACGCAGGTTTGCCGTGGCCTTTGGGGCGGGTGTTGACGGTCGAAAATGGTGGGGTACATGAACTGGCGACTAGCACCGAATCGTCGTCCGATCCGTTGCTCACGCCTGCTGATGGCTTGCCTCCACTTAGCGCCAATCGGTTGTGGGACGCCACCCATGTGAACGACAAGTCCCAGGTGATTGCCAGCGACAGTGGCGACAAGCAGGGCTTTCAGATCGTCAACATGGACGTCCGTTTTGTGTACCGCATTGGGCTGAGCGACCATGCCGCCATTGCGGCTACTTACCACAGCAATGATGTACCCACGCTGATCCGCAGTACCGCGAGCCGCATTCTGGTACACGACTTTGCCTCGCGTACGCTCGATGGTGTGCTCGGTGAGCAGCGCAGTGCGTTGGCCGATGATATCGGTCGTGCCGTTCAAGCCGATCTGGATTCCCTCGACAGCGGCGTCGAAATTCTCGCCACTGTGGTCGAAGCCATCCATCCCCCGGCCGGTGCAGCCAATGCCTATCACGGTGTCCAGGCTGCACAAATCAGTGCCCAGGCCCTGATTGCCCGGGAGCGGGGGGCGGCGAGCGAGCAAAGCAACGTCGCGCAATTACAGGCCAGCATCTTGCTGGACCAGGCCCATGCGCTGGCGCGTGAAGTAAACGCCACCGCACAGACGGCTGACCTGCGCTTTGGCGCCGAACAAAAAGCCTACGCCAGCGCCGGCCATGCGTTCCTGCTGGAGCAGTACTTGAGCCAATTAAGCCTGGGGCTGAACAACGCCAAATTGCTGATCCTCGACCATCGCCTCGGGGGCAGCAGCACGCCGACCCTCGATCTGCGTTCTTTCACGCTGCCGGCCGATCCTGTCGCGCCGCGTAAAGTTGCTCAGTAAGGAGCTTTCTTGTGTCTCAATCTCATGATCACAACGGCCATCATCATGGCTGTGCACACCACGGCCATCACCATCATGGCGACGCCCACGAGCCGAGCCCGTTCCCGTGGAGACGCATGGGTTGGGCGGCGCTGCTGGTGCTGTTCGCCATGGCCGCTGCAAGCCTGGTGCAAGTACGTTCTGGCGAAGCCACGGTCATCACCCGCTTTGGCAACCCGGCCCGGGTGCTGCTGGAACCGGGTTTGGGTTGGCGCTGGCCGGCACCGTTTGAAGTCAGCGTGCCGGTAGACTTGCGTCTGCGCACCACGTCCAGTGGCCTGCAAGACGTGGGCACCCGCGACGGTTTGCGGATTATTGTGCAAGCCTACGTGGCCTGGCAGGTACAACCTGATGCCGAGAATGTGCAGCGCTTCATGCGTGCCGTGCAAAATCAGCCGGAAGAAGCGGCCCGGCAGATTCGCACTTTTGTCGGCTCTGCACTGGAAACCACAACCGCTAGCTTTGATCTTTCAAGCCTGGTGAATACGGATGCCAGTAAGGTCAAGATTGCCGATTTTGAAGCGCAATTGCGCCAGCAGATCGAACAGCAGCTGCTCAGCACTTATGGGGTACGCGTGCTGCAAGTAGGCGTGGAGCGGCTGACATTGCCGTCGGTCACGCTCACGGCCACGGTCGATCGCATGCGTGCCGAACGCGAAACAATTGCCACTGAGCGCACCGCTGTGGGCAAACGCGAAGCAGCGCAAATTCGTTCAGCAGCCGAGCGCGATGCGCGAATTCTCCAGGCCGATGCCGGCATCAAAGCTGCTGACATTGAAGCCCAATCCCGGGTCGAAGCCGCTCAGATTTACGGCCGGGCCTATGCCAGTTCGCCTGAGCTGTACAACGAACTGCGCTCCCTCGATACGCTGGGCACGATGGTCAATCCGGGCACTAAAATTATTCTGCGCACCGATGCCGCACCGTTTCGAGTATTGGTAGACGGGCCACCCAAGCTGGATACCAAGACTGGATCACAGCAATGAGCCACCCATCTGAGCAGACAAAAAAAGCCAGCAGCCCGTGGCAGCAAGCCGGACGGCTGGCTTTTTTGGGCCTGTACGCGGTTACGATTTTCGCCGCTGTGGCGTGGGGGGTTTCTAACGTGCGCCAGATAGATCCGCAAAACCGCGCTGTGGTGTTACGCCTGGGCGCGCTGGACCGTATTCAAAATGCCGGTTTGCTGTTGGCGTGGCCAAGGCCTTTCGAGCAAGTAGTGATCGTTCCTGCTGCAGACCGTGTGAGTGAACGCCGGGTAGAAAACCTCCTGCGTTCTGATGCTGCGCTGCAGGCAGACCGGGTGGCTACGTTTGCTACGCCGATCAACGATGCGTTGGCCGGCTCCGGGTATTTGCTGACCGGCGATGCGGGTGTGGTGCAACTGGATGTGCGGGTGTTTTACAACGTCACCGAACCCTACGCGTTTGTGCTGCAAGGTGAACACGTCCTGCCAGCGCTGGATCGATTGGTGACCCGTAGCGCGGTGGCTCTGACGGCTGCTCGCGACCTGGACACCATTCTGGTGGCACGTCCCGAACTGATAGGCAGTGACAGCCAGGCGGCGGAACGCCGCGAGCGTTTGCGCGGTGATTTGGTACAGGGCATCAATCAGCAACTTGCAGCCCTGAGTGCGACAGGCCAGAGCCTGGGCCTGGACGTTGTGCGCGTTGATGTGCAATCCAGTTTGCCGGGGCCTGCAGTGAATGCCTTCAACGCGGTACTGACGGCCAGTCAGCACGCCGAACAAGCGGTGGCAACAGCCCGTAATGAAGCTGCCAAAGTTATCCAGTCCGCCACGCAACAAGCTGACCGCAGTGTCGAGCAGGCCCAGGCTCAGGCCAGTGAACGTTTGGCCCGCGCTCAGGCGGACACATCCACCATCATCAATTTGGCCAAGGTGCAGCGCGCCGGTAATGACCCGGGCTTGATGCTACGTCTGTACCGCGAACGCATGCCGCACATTTTGGGGCAGGCCGGTTCTGTCACCAGCGTTGACCCTAATGATGATTCCCGCCTGATTATTCAGGGAGCCGAACAATGAGCACGTCCGCGACACAACCTGCCGTCAGCCTGCTGTCCGGCGCCGAGCAACGCAGCGCAGCGCGCCAATTGACCCTGGCCATGCTGGCGCTGGGCTTGTTGGGTTTGGGGTTGGTATGGCGCTGGTTGCTGCCGACACAAATGGGCGTCAGTCAGTTACTGCTTGGTGTCGCGTCACTACTGGTGGCTATACCGGTGATGCGTTCGGCCTGGTACAGCCTGCGTTATCCAAGCCTGCACGGGATCACTGACCAGTTGATTGCTTTGGCCATGCTCGGAGCCTGGACTACGGGAGATTTACTGACGGCGGCCCTGTTGCCGATCATCATGATTTTTGGCCACGTACTTGAAGAGCGCAGTGTGATCGGCTCACAGGAAGCGATCCACGCATTGGGCAAACTGACCCGCAGTCAGGCGCGTTTATTTCAGGCGGACGGCAGTTTGCTGGAAGTCGACAACGCCACCCTCAAGAGCGGTGATGAGGTGGAGGTGCGCGCCGGCGACCGAGTGCCCGCCGATGGTGTGGTGCTGGCGGGGCAGGCCAGTCTCGACACCGCCTCGATTACCGGGGAGTCGGTGCCGCTTGAGGTCAGTAGTGGCATGCCGATCTTTGGTGGTGCGATCAACCTGGATGGCTTGCTGCGTGTTCAAGTCACGCGTACTGGCGAGGAGTCGACGCTGGGCAAGGTCATCGCCCTGATGCAAAACGCCGAGCGCGCCAAGCCACCGATTACCCGATTGCTTGAGCGCTATGCCGGTGGCTACATGGTGTTGGTATTGATGATTGCAGCCGTGACCTGGTTCACCACCAACGACGCTCAGGCGATGCTCGCAGTGTTGGTAGCAGCATGCCCTTGTGCATTGGTGTTGTCGGCACCCGCCACGGCGATTGCCGGAATTGCCGTCGCTGCGCGTCACGGCATTCTGATCCGCAGCTCGGCATTTCTCGAAGAGTTGGCGGACCTCACTTCGTTGGTGGTGGATAAAACCGGAACCCTGACGTACGGCACCCTGCGCTTGCTGGCTATTGAGACCGACGTCGCCGAGCAACAACCGCTGTTGCAACTGGCCGCCAGTTTGGGCGCAGCCAGCAGCCACCCGGTGAGCCGGGCCTTGGCCGCAGTGGTGAGTCACGAGCAGATGCTCACTCTGAATGACGTTCGCGAGCGTCAAGGGTTGGGCGTCGTGGCGACCACCGAGCGGGGTGAAGCCGCTTTGGGCCGCCCTGAGTTATTTAGCCAGTTGGGTATCTGCACGACCTCCGTGCCGGAGCACGACGGGCCCATTGCCGGGCTATCGCTCAATGGCAACTTTCTGGGTTGGTTGCTGCTGGCGGACAGCATCAAACCTGAAGCCCGGCAGGCGTTGAGCGAACTGCGCGAGCTTGGGCTTGGGCGTCAGGTGTTGCTGACCGGTGATCGCCAGAGTGTGGCTGAGCAGTTGGCACATACCGTCGGTATCAGCGAAGTTCAGGCGCAGGCACTTCCCGAAGACAAACTTGATCGCGTTTTAAGTGAAATCGACAACGGTTTTCGGCCCATGGTGGTAGGTGATGGCATCAACGATTCGCTGGCGCTCAAGGCCGGTGTGGTCGGGGTTGCCATGGGCGCAGGCGGGGCGGATATCGCGCTGGCGTCATCGGACATCGTGTTGATAGGGAGTGACTTGCGGCGGCTGGGAACCTGCGTGCGCCTGAGTCGCGAGTGTCGTCATACGTTGCAGGTCAACGTGATCATCGGTTTGGGCTGGACCTTGGCCATCGTGGCTGGCGCGGCGTTTGGCTGGCTGGGTGCGGCCGGCGCAATGATTGCTGCCGTGTTGCATAACCTCAGCACGTTACTGGTATTGGGTAATGCAGGGCGTTTGTTGAGGTTTCATGAGCCTTTGGTGGCGCTTAAGCCTCCCGGGGCATGATTTAGATAAGGGGGCTGTACCCGCTCTAGTGCACACCTCATGGTCCATGAAACTGACAGCGTACGTTATTCGTCTAACCTATAGTTTTGATATCTGAACTGAAGGAGGAACACAGATGCTCGCGCAACTTCCGCCGGCCTTACAGAAACTTCAACTTCCATTACGGCTAAGGCTGTGGGACGGTCACGAGTTCAATTTTGGCCCGACACCCAGCGTCACGATTGTGGTCAAGGACCCAACTCTGGTGGCTCAATTTACCCATCCCAGTCTGGACCTTCTGGGCAGTGCTTTTGTTGAGGGTCGGCTTGAACTGGAAGGCTCTATCAGCGAAGCCATTCGCGTGTGCGATGAATTGAGTCAGGCATTGTTGGACGATGAGGACGACACTCCACCGCCTCGCGTTCATCACGACAAAGCCACGGATGCCGAGTCCATTTCGTATCACTACGATCTCTCCAACGACTTTTACCAGTTGTGGCTCGACCGAGACATGGCCTATTCCTGTGGGTATTTCGAAACCGGGGAAGAGAGCCTGGATGAAGCACAGCAAGCCAAGTTCCGCCTGCTGTGTCGCAAGCTGCGGCTCAAACCCGGCGAATATTTATTGGATGTTGGTTGTGGGTGGGGCGGGCTGGCGCGTTTTGCCGCGAGGGAGTACGGGGTCAAGGTATTCGGAATCACCCTGAGCAAAGAACAACTCACATTGGCTCGCGAGCGGGTTAACGCCGAAGGCTTGCAGGACAAAGTTGATCTGCAACTGCTGGACTATCGGGATCTGCCCCAAGATGGGCGGTTCGATAAAATTGTCAGCGTCGGGATGTTCGAACACGTGGGGCACGCCAACCTTCGCGAGTATTGCGAGATTCTGTCCAAGGCCGTGCGTGAGGGCGGACTGGTGATGAATCACGGGATTACCTCCAAGCACACCGATGGTCGTCAGGTAGGACGGGGAGCAGGAGATTTCATCGACCGTTATGTGTTCCCCAACGGGGAGTTGCCGCATCTGTCGATGATGACTGCCGAGATCAGCGAGGCGGGACTGGAAGTGGTGGATGTCGAAAGTTTGCGCCTGCATTACGCGCGCACACTGGAGCACTGGAGCCAGCGTCTTGAGCAAAACCTTGAGGCTGCAGCCAAACAAGTACCGGAACAAGCGCTGCGTATTTGGCGGCTGTATCTGGCTGGGTGTGCCTATGCCTTTGCTCATGGGTGGATCAACATCGACCAGATTCTGGCGACCAAGCCACATGCCGATGGCTCGCTGGAGCTGCCACCGACCCGAGCGGATATTTATCGCTGACAGCTTTTTACAAAGTAGAGAAAAGGCCGTGACGTCAACAGACCACCCTGGACTGGAGCGTCACGGCCTTTTTTATAGAACAGGCGAAACCAGGCGGGCGATTCGCATGCCCAGTTGCTGCAATCGATGTGTGGCCTTGATATCCGCTTCAGTGATTTCGCGGGCCAGCGCGAAGTCATCGAGCAGCATATGCTCGACCTCTCTGGCGAACGCTTCGTCGACCGTAAGCAGCATCACTTCAAAGTTGAGACGGAACGAACGGTTGTCCATATTGGCACTGCCAATGGCGCTGATTTCGTCATCCACCAACACCACTTTTTGATGCACAAAACCGGGTTGATAACGGAAGATCCGCACGCCTGCGTGAACCGCTTCGAAGGCGTAAAGGCTGGATGCTGCATACACAATTTTATGGTCCGGGCGCGAAGGTATCAGGATCCGTACATCGACACCCCGCAGTACGGCGAGCCTCAAGGCTGAGAACACCGCCTCATCGGGAACAAAGTAGGGGGTCGTAATCCACACCCTGTGATTGGCGGCATGGATGGCTTCCACGAAAAACAACGAACAGGTCTCGTACGGATCTGCAGGACCGCTGGCCAGAAACTGGCAGAGTACGCCACCGTCCGGATAGCTTTGAGGCAGGATCAGGGGGGGCAGTTTGCGCGCAGCCCAGAACCAGTCTTCCGCAAAGGACTCCTGCAGGCAGGCCACCACCGGTCCGGTGACCTCGACATGGGTATCGCGCCATGGAGACAACGGTGGCTTCGCCCCAAGGTATTCATCCCCTACGTTGTGCCCTCCAACAAAGCCCCGCACCCCGTCTACAACGACCACTTTTCGGTGGTTCCGAAAGTTCACCTGGAAGCGACTGATCCAACCGCCATGTGTGGCAAATGCATACGTTTGAACACCGCCTGCGCGCAAAGACTCGGCATAACTGTTGGGCAGGGCATGACTGCCGATACTGTCATAGAGCAGATGCACCGCGACCCCTTGAGCTGCTTTTTCCAGGAGCAGTGCATGCAGCTTCATCCCCAACACATCGTCGTGAACGATGAAGAACTGGACCAGCACGACTTCTTTTGAAGCGCGGATGGCTTCAAAAATAGCGTCGAATGTAGCTGTGCCGTTTATTAACAAACGCACGTTGTTGTTTGCCAGGCAGGGCATGCGCCCCAACCTGGGCATCGCCCGTAACGAGGCATAAGCTTTTGAGTTGCGTGCAGCGAGTGCTTCTTCAACCCAAGGTCGCCAGCTCAGGTGAGTGATGGCTTCGCGCATCTCCTGATTGGCATCACGCCGGGCGCGAATGTAATCGTCAAACGTACTGCGCCCAAAAATCAGATACGGAATGAGTGTGAAGTATGGAATGAAGAACAATGACATGGCCCAGGCAATCGAGCCTTGGGCCGTCCTGACGGTTAAGACCGCATGTACGGCAGCAATCAAGCCTAAGCTGTGGATTAATAAAATCAGATAACCAAATACGTGCGGGCCTAGATAATCCATGCGTATCCTTGCTCCTCAATGTTCAATGCAAATGACAGACTGACCACGTTCTGTTGTGAATGTCCCTGTTTAGGGTGCTGGTTGCAACACTCGCCCTTTTTCGACGTCTAACGCTGACAATTGCGTAGGAGTTATTTGATGAATGTTCGTCTGCTTGGGTTGTTCATGGCCTGTGGTTTGTCGATCCCGGTGGCTCAGGCCCAAATGCTGCAGCCTGGGCTTTGGGAGCTCAGCTCCAGCAATATGCAGGTAGACGGCCAACAATTACCTGAACTGCAGGTAATGTTAGGCCAATTACAGAATATGCTGACCCCGGAACAAAAAGCCCAATTGGAGAGCCAGGGGCTAACCATGGCGGGTAAAGGTGTTCGTGTCTGCCTCACCCCTGATCAAGTGAAAACAGATGACATCCCGCTGACGGATCCCAAGTCGGGATGTAATCAGCAGATCACTGAGCGTAGTGGAAATCAGTGGAAGTTTCGCTTTAGTTGTCCAAAAGCCAAGGGCGCAGGTGTGGCAACTTTTGCCAGTGATCGTGAGTTCACCACCCAAGTTAATGGCACCTTTAACGCGACCGGGATTCAGCAGAAGGGCAGCATGGATACCCGTGCTGTCTGGTTGGGTCAAAACTGTGGAACAGTCAAACCGCGCACTTGATTAGAACTCGTTTTGCAGCGCTTTATAACCGCGCACCAGATCGACATTGGTGCGGGCTACATCTTCTGAAAACTCCGATGCACTGACACTGACCGGGGCAAATTGGCTCAGGTCAGTGTTTGGCCCGATACGGGTCGTGGACGGTACGTAAAAATTATCCGGCAGGTCGCGGCCATCGACGACCGAGTTATGCCGTACCACACACCCGTCCCCCAACTCGCAATTGAACAGCACACTGTTGAAACCGATAAACACTCGATCACCTACACGGCAGGGGCCGTGAACGATGGAGCGGTGTGCTATCGAAGTGCTCTCACCAATAGTGACTGCCGCACCGGACTTCGAGTGAATCACCACCCCGTCCTGGATATTGGAATTGGCACCGATAGTGATCGCAAGCATGCCACCCTGACTGTCCACCTCGTCGGCGCGTATCACGGCATATGGCCCGACAAATACGTTTTCGCCAATGACTACCTTGCCGCAAATAATCGCGGTTCTATCTACGTACGCTGACTCAGCAATCTGGGGTAAATCACCGGACGGGTTCTTGCGGATCATCGTGTTCTCCAGTTCCAGTGACTCTCGGCCACGGCATCATGGCTATGCAAACTTTCGGCGTGTACCACTTTTAAGTTGAAGCCTTTAACGCCTGGTACAACCTTTAAAGCGACATTCAGTCGGCGTGCTGCATCCTCACAGAACATCAGGTTTTGACCATTTGCTAACGCGAAGGCTTGTTCATCCGCACGCTTCACTGCCGTTTGTACGGCGGTACCCAATGCGCCTTCTGCTTCATCGATAAGCATGTTGATCGGGAAATGCTGCAGTTCAGTGCTGAGGAGAGTCTGCAAATAGGCGGTGCTGCGCTGGCTATGGGGTGTTGCAACAATGCCCTGCGCACTGCCAAGCCAGGTTAAAACTTCGGCGTGTTGGAGTGGTTTGTTGGCGAAGTCATTGACGAATTGTTGCTGGATTAACTGCCTGGCCAATGCCGCTGAGCACGGGCAAGTCGATGAGTAATCCACCTCAATTTTTAGTTCCACGTGGAACATTCCGTTTTTCAGGGACGCATCGATACTCACTGGGTAACTCTTCCAACCACTCAAAGGGCTGACTAAAGCGGGGCGTTTAAGCAGTACGTGGGTGTGAATTCGCAGGTAGGCGCAGATCGATAAATCGTCATGGCTATCGAGAAATTGCTGCAAAACTTTTTTAAAAACGAGAGGGTTCAGGTCCTGCGACTCGAGTACTTTTAGCGCTAAATAAAGTCGCGACATATGAATCCCACGGGCTTCACCGTCATCCAGGCTCACACCTGCATCGGCTGTTGCGGTGAGTCTCTGACCGTCAATCACAACAGGCAGCGCAATACCGCACATTCCAACCCATTCTAGTGGGACAGCTTGTCGGGCGTTTTGTGACGCAATGTCGGGAAGGGTGAGGGCATTCATAGGGGCTTCCATCGAGGGAGTGGGTGTTTTGTTACTTAATAACAATTCTAATACTTTGTATTGTTATAATATATCATTATCGACGATCGAAAATGATCGAGCCAACAAGCGGGCGCTTTGACCTGCCAATCCTGATGAGGAACTCCCATGTCTAAACGTCTGCCGGTGACAGTGCTGTCCGGATTTCTCGGAGCAGGAAAAAGCACCCTGCTAAATTATATTTTGCGTAACCGCGACAACTTGCGCGTGGCGGTGATCGTTAACGACATGAGCGAAATAAATATTGATGGCGGAGCCGTTCAGCGCGACGTGACCTTGAATCGTGCTGAAGAAAAACTCGTCGAAATGAGCAATGGCTGCATCTGCTGCACCCTGCGGGAAGACTTGCTGGAGGAGGTCAGTGCATTGGCAAAGGACGGACGATTTGATTATTTATTGATCGAATCGACGGGTATTTCAGAGCCTCTGCCAGTGGCCGAAACCTTTACTTTCCGTGACGAAGCGGGCCAAAGCCTGGCTGATGTTGCCCGTCTGGACACCATGGTCACGGTGGTGGACGGCCTTAGTTTCTTGCAGGATTTTCAAGCCGCAGAGAGCCTGGACTCACGGGGCGAAACGCTTGGAGAATCCGACGAGCGGTCAATTACTGATTTGTTGATTGAGCAAATCGAGTTCGCTGACGTTATTTTGATCAGCAAAATTGACCTGATCAGTCGTGCCGACAGGCAGGAATTAATCGCCATTTTGCAGCGCCTGAATGCTCAGGCAGAAATCATTCCCATGGTCATGGGTGAAGTCCCGCTGCATAAAATTCTCGATACCGGACGCTTTGATTTTGAGCGTGCGGCGCAGGCACCCGGCTGGTTGCAAGAATTGCGCGGTGAGCATGTACCTGAAACCGACGAATATGGCATTGCTTCCAGCGCCTACCGCGCTCGTCGTCCGTTTCACCCCGAGCGTTTTTATAATTTTATCGAGCGTCCCTGGACCAACGGCAAGCTGCTGCGCTCCAAAGGCTTTTTCTGGCTGGCCAGCAAGTATCAGGAAGCGGGCAGTTGGTCCCAGGCAGGCGGCCTGATGCGCTATGGATTTGCCGGGCGCTGGTGGCGCTTTGTACCCCGTGACCAATGGCCGCACGATCCGCAAACCCGAGCGGAAATTCTTCAAAAATGGCTGCCAGACACTGCAGATTGCCGTCAGGAGTTGGTGTTTATAGGCCAGCACATCGATTTCTCCCTTCTCACGCTTGAACTCGACGCCTGCTTGCTCAGCGATGCTGAGATGGCATTGGGGGAAGCGAGCTGGAAACAACTGAATGATCCGTTTGGTGAATGGCATGAAGAGGTGGCTGCATGATGAACGCTTATGCCCCTACAGCGCTGCCTTTGACCCATCAGGCCTGCGGGCAAACCCCGGAGGTCATGACGAAGATTCTCGACGAAAACGTCAATCTGGCCCTCTGGCAGCGTCAGTTGCCTGTGCATATCGTTGATTTCGGGGCTCTATTGCTTTCGCTTGATGAGCCATTGGCTGACGCCATTGTTGTTGAAATGCCCAATGAAAAAGCTCAGCCCAACCTGCAGGGGCTTGCCTCAAGGTTCAATGATCTGGAGGGCTATGCAGGCTTCATTGCCGATGTTTCCTGGCTGGTGAGTGCCTATGCGTGCCTGTTGGGCGCAAAACGCATTGGGCTGCGTCTCAGGGCGCTGGATAAGGCCATGTGCCCACGATTTCATGTGGACCACGTACCTGTGCGACTTATTACCACTTATGCGGGAATTGGCAGCCAATGGTTGGAAGAGGGTGTGATGGAGCGTTCGCAGCTGGGCCATCAGCAGGCCGAGCCAACCCGGGCGGGGTTGATCCAGCAAGTCAATGCCGGTGAGGTAGCTTTGCTCAAAGGCGAAAAGTGGCAGGGCAATGAGGGTGCGGGCTTGATTCATCGTTCGCCAGCATTGGCGCCGGGCGAGCGCCGATTGATTTTGACCCTCGATTGGCTGGCCTGAGGCATATTGCTGCTTTGATCCACACAGAAGCTGGCGATCATGTTGCAGAACATACCCACCCACGTGATTGCCGGGCCACTCGGCGCCGGCAAAACCAGTCTGATCCAGCACCTGATGGCGCAAAAACCCGCCCACGAGCGCTGGGCAGTGCTGGTGAATGAATTCGGTCAAATAGGTTTGGATGCGGCCCTGATGAGTCAGGGAGACGATGCAATTGCCATTGCCGAAGTGGCGGGCGGTTGCGTGTGCTGCGTCAATGGCGCGCCTTTTCAGATCGGCTTGAGCCGTCTATTACGCAAGGCTCGCCCCGATCGATTGTTTATTGAACCTTCCGGTTTGGGTCACCCCGTACAGATTTTGAAGCAACTCAGTGAGGCGCCCTGGCTGGGTGTTTTGGCGTTGCAGCCGTGCGTCATGGTGCTCGATGCACAGGCCTTGGCCCAAGACAAACCTTTGCCAGAAACCCAGAAAGAAGCCCTGAAAAGTGCTGGTTTAGTGGTCATGAATAAATCTAATAGTGTCCCAAATGAGCAACGTGAGCAGATTGCATGCAGCCTGCCAAAGTGCCCTGTTTTATGGGTCGAGCATGGCCGCATCCCTTTAAATACGCTGCCTGCAGCCTGTATGAATGATTCTCATGCTGTGGATAACTCTTTGATTTATAAGGATTTTAATCAAATCGGCAGCGTCTTTTCAGACCCTCTCACGCCCATTGTAATGACTCAGCTTCAGCCCGAAGCCTGGAGTGTGGGGTGGCGTTGGCATGCCTCTCGACAGTTTGATTTAGGTTTGCTGCAGCTGTGGCTTGAAAGCCTCAATTGGCGCCGTGCCAAGTTGGTCATTCATGGCTCGGCGGGCTGGTTTTCAAGTAATTCTGTGGATAACTCGATCGCTGAGTGGAAACCGAGTGAGTGGCGCAGGGATTCACGCCTCGAATTAATCTTTGATCACCCCCAAGACCTGGATTTGCTTCGCTCGGGGCTGGAAAACTGCCTGAAAAAGGACGTTTTTTAGGGAGTGGGTGGACGGCGAGAGCAAGAAAGCGGGACGTTTTACCTGATTCTGTGCTGGTAAAATTGTCCTACAAGGTTAAGTGTGCGCATTGATTTCCCTTGGCTAAAAACCATGAGAAGTGTCTATCTCAATGGTTTTAGCCTGTTTTGCAGGGAAGTTATCCACAGGTGCTTTGCAGGTGAGGCGTGTGAGGGGACTCAGTGGCGGGTCTTGCTGTGTTCCTGACGCCACTGGCTAAGCTCAATCACTTGAGCGCTGGGAATCTCGCTTGGCTCAGGCTCGGTTTGGAACGGATAGGGCGGCAGTTCGATTTTTGCGCTATGGGCACCGAACTGGGTAATGGTCCCGGTATGACGCTGATCCCCAGTGACCGTGAATTCGAAGTTATACACACGGGCCAGGCGTTTGTTGCCGTTGGCATCGGGTATCAAGCCGATTTTTTTGAGTGCCACGTTTTCATCCAGCAACTCGATATCGAGATTTTTGCAGTGCTGTTTGACGCGTTCCAGCGCCCGCTCGCGCAAACCGTGGTTGTGCCATAGCCAGGCTGCGCCAGTGGCCAGTAGCATCAGCACAAACATATTTCCTAAGGTCAGCATTACATGTGCTCCAACAGATTGTGCTCAGCTTAACTGCGTCTTCAACCTGTCGTACAGGCCGCGTTTCGTCGCATACTGCGTGGCTTGAATCCACCCGTAGTCTGGAATCCGGCATGAAACGTACACCTCATTTACTCGCCATCCAATCCCACGTGGTTTTCGGCCATGCCGGCAACAGCGCAGCCGTTTTCCCTATGCAGCGTGTGGGGGTGAATGTCTGGCCTCTGAACACGGTGCAGTTCTCCAACCACACTCAGTATGGTCAGTGGACAGGCGAAGTGTTGGCTCCTGAGCAAATTCCTTCACTTGTTGACGGAATTGCCGCCATCGGTGAGCTGGGCAACTGTGATGCGGTGTTGTCCGGTTACCTGGGCAGTGCGGCTCAGGGGCGAGCAATTTTGAGTGGCGTGGCGCGTATCAAGGCAGTTAATCCCCATGCGCTGTACCTGTGTGACCCGGTGATGGGCCACCCGGAGAAAGGTTGCATCGTCCCCCAGGAGGTCAGTGATTTCCTGCTTGAAGAAGCTGTCGCGATGGCAGATTTTTTGTGCCCCAATCAGCTGGAACTGGACAGTTTTTGCGGTCGCCATCCGCAATCGTTGTTTGACTGCCTGGCGATGGCCCGCAGCCTGCTGGCCCGCGGCCCTAAAGCGGTGCTGGTGAAGCATTTGTCATATCCCGGCAAGCCGGCAGAAAGTTTTGAGATGCTGCTGGTAACGGCAGAAGGGAACTGGCACTTGCGCCGTCCATTGTTGGCTTTCCCGCGTCAGCCGGTGGGTGTCGGCGATCTGACGTCAGGATTATTTCTAGCGCGGGTATTGCTGGGCGACAGCCTGCTGGCTGCTTTTGAATTCACAGCAGCGGCGGTGCACGAGGTGCTGCTGGAAACCCAGGCCTGTACCAGCTACGAATTGCAGCTGGTCCGGTCCCAGGACCGCATCGCTCATCCGCGTGTGCGGTTTGAGGCAGTGCCGATCAGTTTGTAAGCATATTCGGTTTTTTTGTGGGAGCGAGCCTGCTCGCGAACGACCTTCGCGACCAGGCCCGCTCCCACAGGTCATTTACACCGTCTCGTCTTTCAACTCACGATAACGCTGCTCCAGTTCCTGACGGATCTGGCGACGTTGCTTGCCCTGAATAAAGCGACGTTTGTCTTCACTGTTCAACGGCTGTAGCGGTGGTACAGCGGCCGGTTTACGGTCGTCGTCCACGGCTACCATCGTGAAGAAACAGCTATTGGTGTGGCGCACTGAGCGTTCACGGATATTTTCGGTTACGACCTTGATGCCAACTTCCATCGAGGTGTTGCCGGTGTAGTTGACCGATGCAAGAAAGGTCACCAGCTCACCGACATGAATCGGTTCGCGAAAAATAACCTGATCCACCGACAAGGTGACCACATAACGCCCCGCATAGCGGCTGGCGCAGGCGTAAGCGACTTCATCGAGGTACTTGAGCAGGGTTCCGCCGTGAACATTGCCAGAAAAATTGGCCATGTCCGGGGTCATCAAGACCGTCATCGACAGTTGGGCGTTTCCGGGTTCCATAGCAGCAGGCTCGTGGTTGTGTAGCAGCAGTGAAATGGGTATCTCTGAGGATACTTGTCGATTTTTGAAACAGTTATTAACGGGACGTTGCCGTTTTGACTGCCGTCACGCCCATATCCATCTGTTTCCATATATTGCACCGCCTTTCTGCTGGAAGTCGCGGTGTTAACCTGCAAAAGCCCATTAGTCGGGTAATTCCTACATTTTAAACGGTCGATACGCACAGCCAAACAGGCGGCGTCTGTCGTCTTGTTGTCTGGTGACAATTAAACAAGGAGCGCCATGCCATGCATGCCATCAGTTTTATTCAGGATCTGGCAGTCATCATGCTGGTTGCAGGTGTGGTGACGATTCTTTTTCACAGGTTCAAGCAGCCGGTGGTGCTGGGGTACATCGTTGCGGGATTTATTATTGGCCCGCACACCCCGCCGTTTGGCCTGATCCACGATGAAGAAACGATCAAGACCCTGGCCGAGCTGGGGGTTATTTTCTTGATGTTCTGCCTGGGGCTGGAGTTCAGCCTGCGCAAGTTGTTCAAGGTCGGAGCCACTGCCTTTATTGCAGCGTTTATGGAAATTACGCTGATGATCTGGATCGGCTACGAAATTGGCCGCTGGTTTGATTGGAACACCATGGATTCGCTGTTTTTAGGCGCAATTCTGGCCATTTCGTCGACCACCATCATCGTCAAAGCCCTTAACGACCTGAAAATGAAGAACGAGCGCTTCGCACAGCTGATTTTTGGCGTGCTCATCGTTGAAGATATTTTAGGTATCGGAATCATTGCGCTGCTGTCGAGTATCGCTGTCAGCGGCAGTGTCAGCCCCGAAGAAGTTTTTTCGACGGTCGGTAAATTGTCGTTGTTCATGATTGTGGCGCTGGTTATTGGCATTTTGCTGGTGCCGCGTGTGCTGGCCTATGTGGCTAAATTCGAAAGTAATGAAATGCTGCTGATCACCGTGCTGGGGCTGTGTTTTGGCTTCTGCCTGCTGGTGGTCAAGCTGGAATACAGCATGGTGCTCGGGGCGTTTTTGATCGGGGCGATCATGGCCGAATCCCGTCAGTTGCTGAAAATCGAGCGCCTGATTGAGCCGGTTCGTGATTTGTTCAGTGCGATTTTCTTCGTCGCCATCGGGCTGATGCTCGACCCGGCAATCCTGCTGGAATACGCGGTGCCAATTGTGGTGATCACCATTGCGGTGGTGCTGGGCAAGATGCTGTCCTGCGGGCTTGGAGCATTTATCGCAGGTAATGACGGACGCACATCACTGCGAGTTGGGATGGGGCTTTCTCAGATTGGGGAGTTTTCTTTCATCATCGCGGCACTGGGTATGACATTGCAGGTCACCAGCAGCTTCCTGTACCCCGTAGCGGTGGCTGTGTCCGTATTGACGACCCTGATGACGCCTTACTTGATTCGCGCCGCAGACCCGCTCTCGCTCAAGCTGGCACAGGTGGTGCCTGGTCGTGTGTCACGGGTGTTCGGGCTCTATGGCGAATGGCTGCGCAGTATTCAGCCGCAGGGAGAAGGGGCCTTGTTGGCCGCGATGATCCGAAAAATATTGATGCAAGTGGGCGTTAACCTGGCGCTGGTCATCGCTATTTTCTTCGCGGGTGGTTACTTCGCCCCCCGGATCGGCCGTTTCTTGCAGGGCTGGATCCTGGAGCCGAGCTGGCAAAAAGGGATTATCTGGGGCGTGGCCTTGTTGCTGTCACTGCCGTTTTTGATTGCGGCGTATCGAAAGCTCAAAGCGTTGTCGATGCTCCTGGCGGAGATGGGGGTCAAGCCGGAAATGGCCGGGCGCCACACTCAGCGCGTGCGTCGAGTGATCTCAGAAGTGATCCCGATCTTGTCGTTGCTGGTGATCTTTCTGCTGTTGTCAGCATTGTCAGCGAGCATCTTGCCCACCAATGAGTTGCTGATCGTAATTGCAGTGGTCGCGGCGGGGGTGGCTGCGCTGTTGTGGCGCTGGTTTATCCGGATTCATACGCGCATGCAGGTTGCACTGCTGGAGACGCTGGATAACCACAAGGAAGGGGGGCACTGACAACCCGCTGACCAATGGCTGGAAAGCGGGTATCAAGCAGGTATCAGCTTTCCAGCCAGACGTCGCGCGCCCAGTGCCAGACCGATTCCCATGTTTCTTCGGTAACGAGTTCTTCTTCGCCGGACCACAGCACCACGGTGCCGTCTTCTTCTACGCAGTAGTAGTCGTCACCGTCCTGGCAAATAGGGATCAAGCTGCGATCAACGCCGGCATCCCAAGCGTTGGCTGCCACTTCCGGCAGGTAGGTGTGTGATTGTGGATCGGTCACGGTGACCGGCTCCAGGCTGCCATACACCACGTCACTGACGGTCAGCAGAAACTCTCTGAAGACAAACGGGATATCAATGAACAGCTGTTCTTCGATTTCCACCAACTGGTCTTCTTCAGGCAGTTCCAGAGGAACTGGTACAGGCTCGTTTTTTTCGCGTAGCTCTTCAATGATCTCTTCCACGACCTCAATCCTCATGCTCTATGGCGCGGTTTATATGACGCGCTTTATACAGTAGCTCGTTATAAGTGCAATCGTGAAATGCAAAGCCCCGGACAAGTCCGGGGCTTTGGTTAACGCATGTGTTACTGGCGGGATCAGCCGTTCTGGCGGATACCTGCTACCAGCCAAGGCTGGTTGTCACCTTGCTGACGCTCCATGTTCCAGCTTTCGCTGAAGGCTTCGCCCTGGTCAAAGCGCGAGTTTTTCGACACGCCGCTGAAGGTCAAGGTTGCGATGGTTTTGTCTGCACGATCATCCAGGCCGTCCAGTTGCACGGTCAGGTTGTCGATGTAGGTGGACTGGAAGCCATCGCCCAGCTCAGCGCGTTCACGCTTGAGGAAGTCGAGCATCTGCGGGGTTACGAACTCGGCGATCTTGTCCATTTCGTTGGCATCCCAGTGTTGTTGCAGGGACTGGAAATGGTTGCGCGCAGCTTCAAGAAAGTTCTGCTCATTGAACCAGGCCGGTGCATTGATCACCGGACGGGCCGCAGGAGCAGCCGAACCGCCACCGAAGAACGACGAAGGTGCAGGCTTGGCGTCAAAGGCTTCGCGTTGCAGTGGAGCGTGACCTGCAGGGGCCATCATCTCGGATTGTTGCTTGCGACGACGGGCCGCGATAAAGCGGAAGATCAGGAAGGCGATGACCGCCATGATCAGGATGTCGAAGAACTGCATGCCCTCGAAGCCGCCGCCCATGAACATGGACGCCAACAGGCCGCCGGCTGCGAGGCCAGCCAGAGGGCCGAGCCAGCGCGAAGCACCACCGGCTTTAGCGGCGGCGCCTGCAGCACCGGCAGCTGCGGCAGGAGCAGCAGCTGGAGCGGCCTGACGCGTTTGGTGGCTAGGCGCTGCACCAGCGCTTTTGCCGCCGCCGAAGCGCTTGGCGTTCGCGTCGAGGCTCATCGTCAAACCGATGCACAACGCCATGGCGATGCTAAGAAAACGTTTCATAAGGGGTTCCCATTTGTGGATACACGCGCGCCATGTTGCACAGGTGAGGTGTGACTGGCTAGGCGTGAAGTGTTTCGGGCTTTTTCCTACTTATCTGTAAGAGACAGATTTTTTTACTGTAGGACGCATTGATGTGGGAGCGGGCTTGCTCGCGATTCCCGGCACTCGGTGCATCTGATACACCGAGTGCCGGGAATCGCGAGCAAGCCCGCTCCCACCGTTATCTATCAATCCAGCCTATTCCCGCAAAGCTGTCGGGTTGCTGTCAGACCGCTTCAAGTTTGGCGTAACCCATCATCAGCCACTTGCTGCCTTCCGAGAAGTTCACTTGAACCCGGGCCTGTGCGCCTGCGCCTTCGAAGTTGAGGATGACGCCTTCGCCGAAGACTGCGTGCTTAACCATCTGGCCGAGTTTGAATTCGGTCTCTGGAATCTCTGAGCCACCAAACAGGTTGCTGGCGCTCTGCTTTTGACCTCCTCCGAAAGGACGGCTGACGCTGTTGGACAGTCGAACTTCTTGAATCAGGCCTTTAGGCACTTCTCGCACGAAGCGCGAAACCTTGTTGTAGGTCTCGCTACCGTACAGGCGTCGGGTTTCAGCGTAAGTCATAACCAGATTTTGCATGGCGCGGGTAATACCCACGTAAGCCAAGCGCCGTTCCTCTTCAAGGCGACCGGGTTCTTCCAGGCTCATCTTGTGGGGGAACAAGCCTTCTTCCATGCCTACCAGGAACACATACGGAAACTCTAGACCCTTGGCGCTGTGCAGCGTCATCAGCTGGATACCGTCTTCATGCTCTTCGGCCTGGGTATCGCCTGCCTCCAGTGAGGCATGGCCGAGGAAGGCGGCCAATGGCGACAGCTCTTCGTCTTCGTCGTTGCTTTCGAAGTTGCGCGCCGCGCTGACCAGTTCCTCAAGGTTTTCTACCCGGGCCTGGCCTTTTTCGCCTTTTTCCGCCTGGTGGTAGGCAATCAGCCCACTCTGTTCGATCACCGTTTGGGTCATCAGGTGCAGAGGCATGTCCATGACTTTTGCCGCGAGGTTATCGATCAGTTCGATAAAGCCGCTAATGGCACCTGAAGCCCGCCCCGGGAGAGCTTTGTTGGCGATGAGCTGGCGCATGGCCTCCCACATCGACACATCGCTGTGACGTGCGTGCTCGCGAATGGCTTCGACGGTTTTTTCGCCGATACCCCGAGCCGGTACGTTAATGACCCGCTCCAGCGCCGCATCATTGCCACGACCTTCGAGCAGGCGCATGTAAGCCATGGCATTTTTGATTTCTGCGCGCTCGAAGAAGCGCTGGCCACCATAAATGCGGTACGGAATACGTTCGCGCAGCAACGCTTCTTCAAGCACCCGCGATTGGGCGTTGGAACGGTACAGAATGGCGATATCGCTATGGGCCAGGCCGGTTTTAAGGGCGCTCTCGATGGTCTCGACCACGTAGCGCGCCTCATCGTGTTCGTTGAAGGCGGCGTACAAATTGATTGCTTCGCCTTCACCGCCGTCCGTCCACAGCTCTTTGCCCATACGGCCGCTGTTGTTGGCAATCAAGGCGTTGGCCGCTTTGAGGATGCCTGCCGTGGAGCGATAGTTTTGCTCCAGGCGAATAGTCTCGGCATCCGGGAAGTCGGTTGAGTACTGGTAAATGTTCTCGATTTTCGCGCCGCGCCAGCCGTAGATCGACTGGTCGTCATCGCCTACGACCATCAAGCTGTCGCCGCCTTGGGCCAGCAATCGCAACCAGGCGTATTGAACGGCGTTGGTGTCCTGGAATTCGTCCACCAGAATGTGCCGAAAGCGCTTTTGATAGTGCGCCAGCAAGCCCGGGTTGTCGCGCCACAGGTCCAGGGCGCGCAGCAACAACTCGGAAAAGTCGATGACACCGGCGCGTTGGCACGCGATCTCATAGGCTTCATAGATGTTGCGCATGGTGGCCAGGAACAAATCACCACTGGCCTGGATATGTTTGGGACGCAAGCCTTCGTCTTTTTGGCCGTTGATAAACCACTGCGCCTGACGCACAGGCCAGCGTTGTTCATCGAGCCCCAGTTCACGGATCACACGCTTGACCAAACGTTGCTGGTCATCGCTGTCGAGGATCTGGAAGGTCTGGCTCAGACCGGCTTCTTGCCAGTGGGCCCGCAACAGGCGGTGCGCCAGGCCGTGGAAGGTACCGACCCACATACCGGCCGGGTTGATACCCATCAACTGCTCGATGCGGTGACGCATCTCCGCAGCGGCCTTGTTGGTGAAGGTCACCGACAGGACTGAGTGGGGTGACGCGTTCTCGACCTGGATCAACCAGGCGATACGGTGCACCAGCACACGGGTTTTGCCGGAACCTGCGCCGGCCAGAACCAACTGACGCCCAACACTGGCCGTGACGGCCTGACGTTGGGCATCGTTGAGAGAATTTAACAAGAGAGAGAGATCATCGCGCATCGGGGCATTTTAGGGGCTGTTGGCGTTTCATTGCTAGCCACGTAGCGGTCTTGGGCCGAGCGGTCAAAAAGCCTGCCGGTAAATGTACCCAGCCGGTTTCAGCTATTTAATACGGTGTGCGTTTGGTCGCGGGCATAGCTTGTGTATGCTCGGGCGACTTTTTGGCCCCTCTACTGATAAGAATTTCGCCGATGGTTCAGAGTTTAAATTCGCCGGGAATTTTTTTCGGCCTAGGGTTCGGTATTTTTCTGCTTGTGAGTGGTCTTGGTTGGCAAGTAAAACGGATCAATCAGCGTCAAAAGGCTCAGCGCTTGCGCCATCAAGGCCTTTTCGAAGACTTGCAGCAAGCCAATGTCCGCAGTGAACAACTGAACTCTGAGCTTTTGCGCGAAGTAGAGCTGCGCCGTCTCGTTGAGGCACGGGTGCGCCGCCTTGCCCATTTCGATGAGCTAACCGGGCTGGCCAACCGCCTCTTGTTCAAGGAGCGACTGGAAGAGGCCAGTCAGCGAGTTCGCCAGGGCTCGTGCAACCTCACGTTGCTGCACATCAATCTCGATCGTTTCAAATTGCTCAATGACAATCTTGGGCACGAGCTGGCGGATCATGTGTTGCAAAAAATGGCAGAGCGCATAAGCAAGGCCTTGCCTGAGGCCGACACCATTGCGCGGCTCTCGGGTGATGAGTTTGCCGTGCTGTTTGATGCGTACAGCAGCCTGACCAGTCTGGCGCGGGTAGCGACCCGGCTGCTGGAAAGGCTCGGCCGGCCACTGTTGGTTGATGGTCATGAGTTGATCATCAGTGTGTCCATGGGCATCAGTCTGTTACCGGGCAGTGCACGTGACATCACAACCCTGGTCCATCAGGCCAATAAAGCCATGCGCCAGGCCAAGCATCTGGGCGGCGGTACTTTCCAGTTCTACAGTCACAGTCTGCAACACAGCACCCTGGAGCGCTTGCAGCTGGAAAGTCAGCTGCGAAAAGCCATTGCCCTGGGCCAGCTGGATGTTTTTTATCAACCCAAACTCTGTCTGGCGACGGGGCGCCTGCACGCTGCTGAAGCGCTGGTCCGCTGGGATCATCCGCAGTTGGGCAGCGTCCCTCCGAGCGACTTTATCGCCTTGGCCGAGGAGACCGGCCTGATCAGCGCCATCGGAGAATTCGTGTTGCGCGAAGCCTGTCGGCAAGCCTGTGAATGGCAGGGCACAGGGCTGGCGCCGATACGAGTGTCGGTGAACCTGTCGGGGCATCAATTACGCCAGGGCAAGCTGGTCAGCCTGGTGCGTCAGGTGCTCGAAGAAACCGGCCTGGCGCCGCACTGCCTGGAGCTTGAGCTGACAGAAAGCCAGTTGCTCGACAATGTTGAATACGTCATCGCGACCTTCCAGCAATTGCATGAGTTGGGGGTGAAGCTGGCGATTGATGATTTCGGTACCGGTTATTCATCCCTCAGTTACCTCAAACGCTTTGCAGTGGACTACGTGAAGATCGATAAAACCTTTATTCACGGCCTGGGACGCTGCAGTGAGGACGAGGCCATCACGCTTGCGATCATCTCCATGGCCCATAGCCTCGACCTCAAAGTAGTGGCCGAAGGTGTCGAAAACGAGGCGCAGCTGGCATTTCTCAAGGCTCGTCGGTGCGATGAAGTGCAGGGTTACTTGATCAGTCGTCCGGTGAACGCTGCGTACTTTGGCGATTTATTGCGCACTGGTGTAGTGGATTTGTAGTGCCAAAAAGGGCTACATCGCCCTGAAGCTGCATGAATCAAGGGAAAGAGAAGGGGAAGACAGGGTGTATTGGGTGGGCAGAAAGCGAATTCTTGTAGTATAACTACAAGAATGCTACATCCCCGGCGCCCGCCGCTTACAGACCGAGTCCTGCCCTTTGAACCTGCTGCAACATATTGCCCAGTCACGCCACCTGTTACGTAAATCGGAACTCAAGGTCGCCGATCACGTGCTGCTTGATCCTGCGGCTGTAATGCACAGTTCCATGGCCGACCTTGCCCACAATGTCGGCATCAGTGAGCCCACCATCGTGCGCTTTTGCCGGGCGATTGGCTGTTCCGGGTTCCAGGACTTGAAACTCAAGCTGGCGCAAAGCCTGGCAGCAGGCGCCAGCTTTGGTCAGTTCGCAATCCATGAAGACGATTCGGTTGCGGACTACAGCCTGAAAATTTTCGACACCACGCTGCACACCCTGATGGAGGTGCGCGAGAAGCTTGATCCCGCCGCCCTGCAGCGTGCGGTGACGGCCATGTCGCAAGCGCAGCGAGTCGAGTTTTATGGTTTCGGTGCCTCGGGTGCCGTTGCGGCAGATGCCCAGCACAAGTTTTTCCGCCTGTTACTGACAGCCGCGGCGTACTCCGACCCGCACATGCAGGCGATGTCGGCTGCGACCTTGAAGCCTACCGACGTGGCAATTTGCATCTCTCAGTCGGGCCGCTCCAAAGATTTGCTGATCACTGCCAATCTGGTGCGAGAAAGTGGTGCGACCTTGATCACCTTGTGCCCGAGCCAAACGCCACTGGCGGAGCTTGCGACCGTTAATCTGGCGATCGATGTGCATGAAGATACCGAAATCTACACCCCGTTGACTTCGCGTATTGCCCACCTGGTGGTGATTGACGTGCTGGCGATGGGGGTTGCCATGGCTCGGGGGCCGAGCCTGGTTAACCACCTCAAGAGCGTCAAGCGCAGCCTGCGCAGCTTGCGTCTGTCGCCAAAGTCGCTGAAAAGCCACGAAGATTAATTGTGGGAGCGGGCTTGCTCGCGATGGCATCGCTGAAGCTTTCCTGACAGGCCGCGTTGCCTGAATCGCGATCAAGCGCCCTCCCGCACAGTACTCATATTCAGCCTTCATCCCCCTGTCATCCCATCTTCGCCAAGTCGTCATAAACAAAGTCCATCTTGAAACTCCCGTACACGCCTTGGGAGACTCGAAATGGCTCAGCCTTACGAAGAACGCAATAGCGCCGTCAAAACCCGCCGTCAGCAAGAAGACCAGCGCCGCATGGCCTTCCGTCGAGCGATTGAAGAGCATACGAACCAGCGCCAGCTGCGTCTGGAAACCTCTGACTACCCGGATCTTGGCGCCATCAACTATTGGCAGGCAGCGTCGGCAAGTGACCGTCGAAGCGCTCAACCAGCTCGCTGATTTGCAGGCGCTCACTGCGAATAAACCCCAGAAACGCATGGGCCACCGGTGACAGGCGCTTGGCTTTGGCCTGCACCACGCACCAGCTGCGATACAGCGGCAACTCTTCGACCGGCAACTCGCGCAACAGGCCGGTTGCAAGCTCCAGGCTGACGGCGTGGCGTGTTAACAGCGCCACGCCCAGTCCGGCCACCGCACACTCGCGTTGAGACTCATTGGATGACACTTCCAGCGTTTGACTGAAGTGAACGCGCTTCTCCTTGAAGTACTCCTCGCACGCCAGGCGCGTGCCCGAACCCTGCTCGCGCATCAGCAAGGTATAAGGCTCCAGGTCCTGCAAATGCAGGGGGCCACGACTGCACAGCGGGTGGTCTACCGGTGCGACGGCAACAATCGGGTTATTCAAAAAGGGCAGAAACTCCAGGCCCATGTCCTGCGGCACCATCGACATGATCACCAGATCGTCGCGGTTATCCGACAGTCGACGAACGGCTTGCGCCCGATTGACCACCGTTAGCTGCAAATTGACCTCCGGGTGCTGGCGCTTGAACGCAGCAAACAGGTGCGGCACGAAATACTTTGCGCTCGATTCAACCGCCAACTTCAGCTGACCTTGCAACGACCCGAGCATGTCCGAGAGCTGCATGTCGAGGTTTTCAAGGCGCCCGAAAATATCCCGGCTGGCCAACTGAAGCGCTTCAGCCGCCTCGGTCATGTACAGTTTTTTGCCTACGTAATCGAACAAAGGCTGACCAATCAGCTCTTCAAGCTGACGAATTTGCAGACTTACGGCGGGTTGTGTCAGCGACATTTCTTCTGCAGCGCGGCTGTATGAGCGCAAATCACAGACTTCGTTGAACACCTGTAATTGACGAAAAGTGATACGCATCAATGACTTACGCATTTTTATAAAAGTATCCGAAGCGGCAAGTTGATTAACTATAAGTTGTTACTTATGCACGACCCAAGAATTATTGATTTTTGTTTATTGCTGCGTGGGTCTAGTGTGGCGACACAACGGTTCAGACACATTTGGACACGTGCCGACCTGGTCTAGCAGGTCGTTTGTTCCATGGGCTTTAGGGAAAATCCAAGTGATAAAAAAGATCCTGATCGCCAACCGCGGAGAAATTGCCGTCCGCATCGTGCGTGCCTGCGCCGAGATGGGTATTCGTTCCGTGGCGGTCTATTCCGAAGCGGATCGACATGCCTTGCACGTTAAACGTGCCGATGAAGCCCACAGCATTGGCGAAGACCCGCTGGCCGGTTATTTGAACCCGCGCAAGCTGGTGAACCTGGCTGTTGAAACCGGTTGTGATGCCCTGCATCCCGGTTATGGTTTTCTGTCAGAAAATGCAGAGCTGGCTGATATTTGCGCCGAGCGCGGAATCAAGTTCATCGGCCCGTCCGCTGAAGTCATCCGCCGCATGGGCGACAAGACTGAAGCGCGTCGCAGCATGATCAAGGCCGGCGTGCCGGTCACGCCCGGTACTGAAGGCAACGTTGCCGATATCCACGAAGCATTGCTCGAAGGCGAGCGCATTGGCTATCCGGTCATGCTCAAAGCCACCTCGGGTGGTGGCGGACGCGGGATTCGTCGCTGCAACAGCCGTGAAGAACTGGAGCAAGCCTTTCCTCGAGTGATCTCTGAAGCCACCAAAGCCTTTGGCTCGGCAGAAGTGTTCCTGGAAAAGTGCATCGTTAACCCCAAGCACATCGAAGCGCAGATCCTCGGTGACAGTTTTGGCAACGTAGTGCATTTGTTTGAGCGCGACTGCTCGATCCAGCGTCGCAACCAAAAGCTCATCGAAATTGCCCCAAGCCCTCAGCTGACCCCGGAGCAGCGCGCCTACATCGGCGACCTGTCGGTACGCGCCGCCAAGGCGGTGGGTTACGAGAACGCCGGTACCGTGGAGTTCCTGCTCGCCGAGGGCGAGGTGTACTTCATGGAGATGAACACCCGGGTGCAGGTGGAACACACCATCACCGAAGAAATCACCGGCATCGACATTGTTCGTGAACAAATTCGCATCGCCTCCGGCCTGCCGTTGTCGATCAAGCAAGAAGACATCCAGCACCGCGGTTTTGCCCTGCAGTTCCGGATCAATGCTGAAGACCCGAAAAACAACTTCCTGCCCAGCTTCGGCAAGATCACCCGTTACTACGCGCCCGGCGGTCCTGGCGTGCGTACCGACACGGCGATCTACACCGGCTACACCATCCCGCCGTATTACGACTCCATGTGTCTGAAGCTGGTGGTGTGGGCCCTGACCTGGGAAGAAGCGATGGACCGTGGTTTGCGCGCCCTCGACGACATGCGTCTGCAAGGGGTCAAAACCACCGCCGCGTATTACCAGGAAATCCTGCGTAACCCGGAATTCCGTAGTGGCCAGTTCAATACCAGCTTCGTAGAAAGCCATCCAGAACTGACCAACTACTCGATCAAGCGCAAACCCGAAGAGCTGGCCCTGGCCATCGCTGCCGCCATTGCCGCCCACGCAGGCCTGTGAGGAATATTTTCATGTCCAAGAAGATCTTTGTAACTGACACCATCCTGCGTGACGCCCACCAGTCGCTGCTGGCTACCCGCATGCGCACTGAAGACATGCTGCCGATTTGCGACAAGCTCGACAAAGTCGGCTACTGGTCGCTGGAAGTCTGGGGCGGCGCCACTTTTGACGCTTGCGTACGCTTCCTCAAGGAAGACCCGTGGGAGCGTCTGCGCCAACTGCGTGCCGCCTTGCCTAACACTCGCCTGCAAATGCTGTTGCGCGGCCAGAACCTGCTTGGCTATCGCCACTACAGCGATGACGTGGTCAAAGCCTTCGTCGCCAAAGCTGCGGTCAACGGCATCGACGTGTTCCGCATTTTCGACGCCATGAACGACGTCCGTAACCTGCGCGTCGCCATCGAAGCGGTCAAGGCTGCTGGCAAGCACGCTCAGGGCACCATCGCCTATACCACCAGCCCGGTGCATACCACTGAAGCGTTTGTGGCCCAAGCCAAGCAGATGGAGGCCATGGGTTGCGACTCTGTTGCAATCAAGGACATGGCTGGTTTGTTGACCCCGTTCGCCACTGGCGATCTGGTCAAGGCGCTGAAGGCTGAAATCAGCCTGCCAATCTTTATTCACTCCCATGACACCGCGGGTCTGGCTTCGATGTGCCAGCTCAAGGCGATTGAAAACGGCGCCGACCACATCGACACCGCCATCTCCAGCTTTGCGTGGGGCACCAGCCACCCGGGTACAGAGTCGATGGTAGCGGCCCTTAAAGGCAGCGAATACGACACCGGTCTTGACCTGTCATTGCTGCAGGAAATTGGCTTGTACTTCTATGCGGTGCGTAAGAAGTATCACCAGTTTGAAAGCGAATTCACCGCAGTCGACACCCGTGTTCAAGTCAATCAGGTGCCAGGCGGGATGATTTCCAACCTTGCCAACCAGCTCAAGGAACAGGGCGCCCTGAACCGCATGAGCGAAGTGCTGGCCGAAATCCCGCGTGTTCGTGAGGACCTGGGCTTCCCGCCGTTGGTAACGCCGACTTCGCAAATCGTCGGCACCCAGGCGTTCTTCAACGTGCTGGCTGGCGAGCGCTACAAGACCATCACCAACGAAGTGAAGCTGTACCTGCAAGGTGGCTACGGTAAGGCGCCGGGCGTGGTCAACGAGCAACTGCGCCGTCAGGCTATCGGCAACGAAGAGCTGATCGATGTACGTCCTGCTGACCTGCTAAAGCCAGAAATGGTCAAGTTGCGTGCTGAGATTGGTGCTTTGGCCAAGTCGGAAGAAGACGTACTGACCTTCGCCATGTTCCCGGACATCGGCCGCAAGTTCCTCGAAGAGCGTGCTGCAGGCACCTTGGCTCCGGAAGTCTTGCTGCCGATTCCTGAGGCGGGCGGCGTCACCAAGGCAAGCGGTGAGGGCGTACCGACTGAATTCGTGATCGACGTACACGGCGAAAGCTACCGCGTTGATATCACCGGTGTGGGCGTCAAGGCAGAAGGCAAGCGTCACTTCTACCTGTCCATCGACGGCATGCCGGAAGAGGTGGTGTTCGAGCCGCTCAACGAATTCGTGGGTGGCACTTCGAGCAAACGCAAGCAAGCCAGCGAGCCGGGCCACGTGAGCACTGCAATGCCGGGCAACATCGTTGATGTACTGGTTGCTGTAGGCGACGTCGTCAAGGCTGGCCAGTCGGTACTGATCACCGAAGCGATGAAAATGGAGACCGAAGTTCAGGCCGCCATCGCGGGCAAAATCGTCACCATCCACGTCATTAAAGGCGACCGCGTTAACCCGGGCGAAATTCTGATCGAAATCGAAGCCTGATACCGCCTTTGATACAAACGCTTTAAACCTCGGGGGAGCATGTGCTCCCCTTTTTTTTCGACTGACTTTTTATATCTGTATTTTAATGCAGGCGGATGATCCGGCAATCGCCTTTATCTGCATTAAAATGCATTGTCTGGGCGAGAAAAATAACTATAACTGCACTATATTGCAGGTAATGGTTTATTCGATTGTTTGATATGCATTGAATTGCAGGTGCGAGCATGTTTCAGCTAACCCTTCAGCTCTACCGTGCCGGTCAGTGGCATGACGCGATGACGCTGGCTTTTTCTGAGCCGAATAAAGGGCTCGATGGCCCTTGCCGCTTTGGCTACAAGCAGAAGTACCTGATGCAAAACCTGGAGGCCATTGAAAGCCCCTTTCTTTGCTCGGTGAGTGCGTGTGTGCCCGTTGAGTGGGATACGCACATGCTGAAAAAGGCTCCCGCCTTCCGGCACGATATTGCCCCGGCCGGGGCTGCGAAGAAAATCCTGATCAAGCAAATAGGGCGGGAAAAACCTGAGGACTTGAGCATTGATTTGTTTTTGCTTGGCCGCAGCACACCTGCGCCGATAGGCCATCTGCGGATTAAAGAGTCGTTTGAGCGGCTTGATACCCATGCGGCGCTGGGCTTCTCTCGCCAGGACGTGATCGATCGTGACAACAGCTTTCTTGAGTACGCCCACGAGCAAGGAGCTGCGATTGGCGGCGCAACAGGGGCGGGTGGCGAAGCGCCAAAACTGTTGATGTCTGAAGGCGCGGATGGCTTGTTGTATCCCGACGCTACCCTGGCGGACCCTGACGTCAGGCAGCATTGGTTCATCAAGTTTGCTCGCAACAAGGGGTTGGAGCTGGACTGCGACATTTTGCGCAGCGAATTCATGTACTACAAAGCCTTGCAGGCATTGGGTATCGAAACTGTTCCAGCTCAAGGGCTGGCGCTGGAAGAAGGGCGAAAGCCGAGCCTGTGGATGCAGCGCTTTGACCGCAAGGTCACTGGGCAAGGCGTCGAGAGGCTTGCTGTGGAGTCTGTCTATTCTCTTGCCCAGGTCACTGAGCCCGGCAGCGACATGGCTCACGTCGAAGTGCTTGAGCGGTTGGCAGCGCTTTGGAAGCATGCTGGCCAGCAGGATCAGATCCCTGATCTGGTGGCTGAATACTTGCGCCGCGATCTGCTAAACAAAATCCTCGGCAACAGTGATAACCATGGCCGCAACACCGCGATTATTCGGGGTGTTGATTCATTTCGCCTGGCGCCTGTGTATGACCTGGCGCCCATGGTGATGGATGGTGAAGGTATTACGCGTACAACCAAGTGGTCGCGGGAGGTTGAGCGTGCAGGGCAAATTGATTGGCGAGGCGCCTGTGAGTCGCTGAGCGCGATTATTGATCCGGATATGGCGTATCAGCGTTTGCGCACTGACGTAGAGCCGCTGCGGGCCTTGCCTGATTTGCTTCGCGCTGAAGGTTTGCCGGAAATGACAATGAACCATCCACAAATAGCGCTTAAAAACCTCGACCAGCGATTGCGCGAGTGGGGCTTGAAATGACCCTGACTATTGATGCGCGTCAGCTGATGATCGAAAGCATTGAGGCTGATCTGGCTCAGGGCAAGATCACGTTAGGCGAAGCGGTAAAGCGATTCAGGGTGGATGTCACCCGGTTGCAGCAAACCCAATTCGCCCGCATGTGCAAAATCTCGGTTCGAACCTTGATTCAAATCGAACACGGCGAAGGTAACCCCACACTTAAATCCCTGAATGCTGTGTTCAAGCCTTTTGGGTTGCAGATGGGAGTTGTCCGGTTACCTCGCAAGTTTTAACCCCTTCTGAACGCAAAAACGCCCAACAGTCCTTGTTGGGCGTGTTGATCAAATTTTATACAGTTGATGCTCGGCATTCTTCCAGGGTCTTTATTTGGCCGCTTTCTGGTTGGTTATCCAGTGCCAGCCATTTTTCGAAGCCTGCTGCTATAGAGGGCCATTCCGTACTGATAATGCTGTACCACGTGGTATCACGATTTTTGCCTTTAACCACCATATGCTGGCGGAATACGCCTTCGTATGTGTACCCCAATCGTACTGCTGTACGCTTTGAGCGCGCGTTGTCGTTGTTGCACTTCCACTCCAGGCGTCGGTTGCCCAATGCGAAGGCTTCCTTGGCCAGCAGGTAGACTGCTTCGGTACTTTTTGGCGAACGCTGCATGGGGGCGCCAAAGGTCACGTGGCCGATCTCGATACGCCCGTGTTCCGGGACAATGCACATCAGGCTGATCAAGCCTTGTGCCTCTGCGCTCGACTTATCAATGACGGTATAAAAATGTGGATCACGACTGGCAGCATGGTTGTGCAACCAGGTATCAAACGTCGGACGCTCATTGAAGGGCCCGTAGGGTAAGTAGTCCCAAAGCTTGGGATCCGCCTGCGGTCCTTGTAAGGCTAGCCATAGTTCATCGCCATGCCGTGCCGGGTCGAGCTTTTCCAGACGAATGAATTGCCCTTCAAGGGTTCGGGTATCGGGTGTTTTGGCCGCCAGCCAGTGTTCTAGAGAGTCGGGCATTGCGCGTTCCTTAGTTATGACAAGGTTTTGCGAAACTGAATAAAGCCAGGGCGCTCGGCAATGCGCTCATACAGCTGAATCGCCGTGGCGTTGGTTTCCTGAGTCATCCAATAGACTTTGGCACAGTCTTTATCGCGCGCGACGGCATATACGTGCTCGATCAGTTGGCGGCCCACCCCTTTGCCGCGCACCTGAGGGCTGACAAACAGGTCTTGAAGATAGCAGGCGTTTTTAATGCTCCAGTTGGTGCGGTGATAAACGCACTGGACCATGCCTACGGCTTTATCGTCCTGCCAGGCAAGGGCCAGGGAAGTCGGTTCTGCCGGATCGAAAAAGCGTGCCCAGGTGGTTTGGGTGATCTCGTCGGACAGTTCGGTTTTGTAGAAGCGTAAATACGCCTGCCAGAGGGGGAGCCACTGTGCGTGATCGGCAGCGGTTGCGGGTTTTATCTGGATTTGAGTCATGGGCGCTATTCCTTGGCCATTAAGTGAGCGAGTGCGTGGTCGTGCGGGTTGCTGTTGGCCAAGAGTCCCTTGCGTACGCCCGCTTGGTCGGTAGCGTCGCGGTTCTGGCTGAGTTTACGTTTGCCGTCCAGACGGGTGATGGGCAGGCGAAAACCCACGATGGCCTTGAGCATGCTGTCGATGTAGTCCGCGGGTGCATCACTGACCGACCAAGGGTCAGAGCGGTCTGCTTCGTGCTTGTTGCTCAGGCGGCTGACCAGCGCCAGTAAACGCTCGGCATCATCGAAGACCTCTGCTGTGCCATAAGCGTGCACGGCGAGGTAATTCCAGGTGGGCACTGCTTTGCCGTGCTCAGCCTTGCTGGGATAGAAAGACGGGCTGATGTAGGCCTGTTCTCCGGCGAAAATCACCAGGTTCTCTACCCCTTCAGCCAGAGCTTTGCAGTGCGGATTGGCACGGGCAAGGTGGCCGTACAGCGTGCCGTAGGGCCCTTCATCGGGGTTCAGCAGTAAAGGCACATGACTGGCGATCAAGCCTTGGCTGGCGTGAGTAACGAGCACGGGCAGGGGCGTGGCCAGCATTTGCTGATGCAGGATTGGAACGTCGTCTACTGCGAAGGCGCGGGGAACGTACATAGAAATTATCCTTGGCGAATGGCTTCATCCTAGGCAGGCTATTGGTTTGTTGTAAGAGCCATTAATGGTCATTTTCATAGGTCCAATCCATGACGGATTCAGCGCTTTCAATCGCCTTCAACCCAGCCGGAATTGAGCTTGATCCGAAAAAAGGCCTGAGTCGCCAGCTGTATCAGGCATTGCGCCAGCGCGTGCTGGATGGACGGTTGAGTGGCGGTGCGCGGTTGCCCGCCAGCCGCGATCTGGCCTGCGCCCTGGGTATTTCCCGAAATAGCGTGGTACGGGCCTATGACCAGTTGTATGCCGAGGGTTTTATTGAGGGCCGAGTAGGGGACGGCACTTACGTCGCAAAACTGCCTGAAAAAGCACTACCGATAAAAAAGTTGTCCACCAACTTGTCCACAGGGTTTTCAACAGGCTTACCCACAGGTTTATCCACAAAACAGGCTGAATTACCTGTAATTACATCCAGTAAAGTTATCCACAGCACAGCCCTGAGCAGGGTCGCAAAGCACGCATTGGACCTTCCTCCCAGCGGTGTTCCGCGTGCATTTCGAGTGGGCGTCCCGGCGTTTGACTTATTCCCTTTCGAGGTATGGAGCAAGCTACAGGCGGCTTTTTGGCGTAAGCCGGACTTGCAGCAACTGTGTTACGGCGATCCAGCTGGGGATGAGCGTTTGCGTGGGCTGATTGCGGCGTACTTGCGCACTTCGCGGGGTTTATCGTGTACGGCTGATCAAATTTTGATCACTAGTGGCGCGCAGCAGGGGATTAGCCTTTGTGCACAGCTGCTGGTAGAGCCGGGCGAGGGGGTGGCTGTGGAGAACCCTGGCTATCGCGCAGCTGCGTATGCGTTTGCGATTGCCGGAGCCCATGTGCAGGGTGTGGCGGTGGATCAGGACGGTATGGATTGTTCGGCATTGGCGCACTTGAACAACTGTCGACTGGCCTACGTGACCCCCTCTCATCAGTACCCCAGCGGTGTCACCTTGAGCCTGGCCCGGCGTTTGGAGCTGCTGGCCTGGGCTGAGCGCACCCAGGGCTGGATTGTCGAAGACGACTACGATGGCGAGTACCGCTACAGCGGTGCGCCGCTGGCGCCGTTGGCGGCATTGGACCGCAGTGGTCGGGTGATATATGTGGGCACATTCGGCAAGGTGGCCTTTCCGGCGCTGCGCCTGGGGTACCTGGTGCTTCCCAAAGGCTTGACCGAACCGTTTGCCCGGCGCCGCTCTCTCGATATGCGCCATTCGGAAGTCAGCACCCAGGCGGTGATGGCTGAATTTATGGCATCTGGGCATTTTCAGCGGCATATCCGCAGGATGCGTCGCGCTGCCTTGAGCCGGCGTGATGTGTTGTTGGCAAACTGGCCCCATGAGCTGGCAGGAGTGGGGCCGATGCCGGCAATAAATGCGGGGTTGCACGTTGCTGTGCCGGTGAGCAGTTTTGCGCGTGAGCAGGCACTGTTGGCGCAGGCCAAGGCGGCAGGAGTGGAAATCAACGGGTTAAGCAGTTATTGGCAGCAAGACTCGATTGAGCCTGTGGATAAAAGAGCGGGGCTGGTGCTGGGGTTTGCAGCGGTGCCCGAAGTGGAGATCAAGGCGGCGCTGGAGCGGCTGGGCAAGGTGTGGAATTGAGGAGCATGCTGCGGTTGCTCTGTGGGAGCGAGCCTGCTCGCGAAGTTCGTTAACGATAGCGCGTGCTGACTAGCTAAGCGCAACGCTCCTGATACCTTCGCGAGCAGGCTCGCTCCCACCGGGGATTATGCGTCGTTCATGCGTTCAAACCCTTCAAGCACGTTCACCGCATTCACGCCGATTTCCTCAACGGCGTAGCCGCCTTCCATCACAAACAGAGTCGGTTTACCCAGGCGTGCAATGCGTTCGCCCATGCGCAGGTAGTCCGGACTGTCGAGCTTGAACTGGGAAATCGGGTCATTCTTGAAGGTATCCACACCCAGCGAAACCACGATGACGTCAGCGTCGTAGCCTTCGATTTCGCTGCAGGCCAATTCAAGTGCTGCGCTCCAACGATCCCAGGCTGAGCCCGCGGGTAGCGGGTAGTTGAAGTTGAAACCTTCGCCCGGCCCCTCACCGAGTTCATCTTCATAGCCCAGAAAGAACGGAAACTCGGCTTCAGGATGGCCATGAATCGAGGTGAACAGCACGTCGCTGCGTTCATAAAAAATCGACTGCGTGCCGTTACCGTGGTGGTAGTCCACGTCGAGAATCGCCACGTTGCGTCGGCCCTGATCCAGAAACGCCTGCGCGGCAATGGCAGCGTTGTTCAGGTAGCAGTAGCCACCCATCAAATCGCTGGCGGCGTGATGGCCGGGTGGTCGGCACAAGGCGAAGGCGCTGTGGGCACCGCTCTGGATTTCGGCCAGGGCGGTCAGGGCCACTTGCGCGGCGCTGTAGGCCGCCTGCCATGTGCCGGCGGTAATGGGCGCACCGCCGTCGAAGCTGTAATAACCAAGCTGGCCGTGAAGGCTGGTGGGTAAAACGGCGCGCAGGGTACGGGCTGGCCAGGTGTAGGGCAGCAAGTCGCCATCGCGGCCATGCTCGGTCCAGCGAGCCCAGGCACCCTGAAAAAAGTCCAGATAGGCTGCGCTGTGGACCCTCTCGATCGGCCCGCGACCGAAGTCTTGTGGCGCGCGCACCGGCCCGAGTTCGCGGGTTAGCACGCGCTGCAGGATATGGTCGGCACGAGAGGGCATTTCAAAGCAGGGCATCAATTGCCCGTCCATCAACTCACAGCGGCCATGATGCAGGTGATGATCGTCCGAGTAGATCGTCAGCATGTTCTTGTTCTCCCAAGGCTTGAGCGGTGGCCTACAGTCTTGCGGCGCAAGGTGTTTGAGAGAACGGCAGGAGCGGCCAAAAGGAGATGGATATGGCCAAAATCACTGACCGAAATTCGCCCCTGAGTCAGGCGCGGAACTGGCTGGGCGCGACCCCGCTCCAGCGTATGAAGGCATGACGAAAGCTTGCGGTTTCACTGAAGCCCAAGGTTTCGGCAATGCGGTAAATGGGCCACTCGGTTTCGTTGAGCAATAACTTGGCCCGCTCGAAACGCAGGTCATCGAGGAGCGTCTGATAGCTGCAGCCCACATCGTGCAAATGACGACGCAGGGTACGTGGCGAGCAGTTCATTTGTTCAGCCAGCCCCTCAAGCCCCGGGGCGGCGTGCAGTTGTGCGGCAAGGAGTTTACGGATGCGTTCCAGCCAGGTTTGCCGCCCGGTGAACTCCAGGTTTTGTTTACGGCAGCGCTCAGCCATCGCCTGATGAGTGACGGCATCGGCCAGGGGCAAGGGCTGGTCGAGCCAGCTTTTGGCGAAAGCGAAAGCATTGCTGTCGGCCTCGAACAGGCGAGGGCAATCGAAGCTTTGCCCGTAGCTGGCGTGGTAGTCGGGCGCGCTGTGGGCAAAACGTGCACCCAAGAGTGGCAACGGCTGGCCGAGCAGGTCTTCACAAATGACCTTGAGTGAAACCAGGCATAACTCGGTGTTGAACACCGCCAGTTGTGGGCCTTCTGCATAACCATTGGCGCAGAACCACACCTGTTCACCTTCGACCTCAAGGCTGAGTTCAAAAAGTGTTCCCAGCAGCGCCGGGTAGCGTAAAGCCAGACGCAATGCGTCACCTAAGGTGGCACTGGTCAGTAGGGCGTAACCGAGCATTCCGTAGGACGACACATGCATCCGCCGGCCCAGTTCCAGGCCGATTTCGCGGCGCAAGGCGACGGCGTTGGCACACACGCGCATTTCTTGGTTGGTAGTGATGCGTGTGTCTGCGCGGCTCAAATCCGCCGCCCGGATGCCGCTGCCCGCCAACAACGCTTCGCTGGACAAGCCTTCGGCATTGAAGGTGCTGAGCACCAGCGAAACGGCGTTGAGGGTAGTGAGATGAGAATGCAGCATGCTGGCTTCCTGCGTGAGGGTGCAGGAAACCAGCAAGTTGTGTGCCGGGGCGGGCGCGAACCTGCAGCCGCTGCCGCAGGCTGCGATAAGGGCCGCAGGACCTTCAATCAAGGCGGGCCTGCGGCAGCAGCTACACGTCGATCAGGCCAGCTCCCCGCACACGTCCAGCTCGATCAGGCGACGCACTTCAGCCAGTGGCAAGTCTGCACCGAGCAAGGCATGCAGTTTGCCGAACACGGCCTCACGGGTCATGCCTCCCCCTGATAGCACGCCGACCCCGCGCAGACGGCTGCCTGCTTCGTACACGTCCAGTTCCACTCCGCCTTCATGGCATTGGGTGATGGCCACCACCACAATACCGTTCTCCTGTGCCCGTTGCAGGCTGGCGAGGAAGTCCGGGTTATCGCTGGGACCCGTGCCGCTGCCGAAGCATTCGATCACCAGCGCTTCGATTCCGCTGTTGAGCAGTGCGTCGAGTTGGGCTGCGCCAATGCCCGGTACCAGCGGCAATACACCCACGTTGGCTTCGTGCTTTGGATGGTTGTAGACCAGTTCGCCCGGCAATGAAGTGGCCTTGGCCACACCGCCGTTGCGCGTCAGTGCCACAAACGGGTTGCGCCCAAAGCTGCGTACCTTGGCGCAACGTGTCGGGGCCATCAGCTTGCCGTGGAAGTACAACTGAACACCGTGAGGCTGGCCTTGGCCCAGTGCCTGCAGTGCACCGCTGACGTTTTCCCAGGCATCGCTGTCCGGTACGCCTGCTGGCAGCATGGAGCCCGTGAACAGCACCGGTGCTGGCAAGCCCAGCAGCTGAAAGCACATGGCCGCCGCACTGTAGGCCAGCGTGTCAGTACCGTGCAGCACCAGGACGCTATCGCAGCCATCCTGTTCGATGGCTTCGATGATCGCGCTACGCAGGCGCAACCAGTAGGCCGGCGTCATGTTGGCGCTGTCGATCAGCGGGCTCATCTCGCGAAAGGACCACTGCGGCACTTTCAGCGCCGGTTGGCTGGCGAGGTGCTCGCTCATGCGCGCTTCAAAACCCGATGCAGGTGCCAGGCCGCTGGCGCTGGCTTGCATGCCGATGGTGCCGCCGGTGTAGAGCACCATGACGCGTTGGGAAGGGTGGTGAGTGGCTGCGGTCATTGTTGAGTCCCCATAAGCAAAAACGCGGCGGTTCTGGAGAACCGCCGCGTCAAGTATCAGCGTTTTGTTTCTTCGACCTTGGCGGCCGGTTTTGGCGGCCAGGCTTTCAGGTCCAGATCCAGATCCGAGAATTTACTGGAATCGAACACCGGTGTCTTGATCCCCGCACGGCGCTGGTCATCGTAGTCCTTGAGCACGCGCATGCAGATCTTGAACAGCATCGCCAGGGCAACCAGGTTAACGAAGGCCAGCATGGTCATGGCGATGTCGGCGAACGCAAAAACGGTTTGCAGGTTTTCGATCGAGCCCCAGAAAATCAATACCAGCACCAGAACGCGGTAGCCGATCAGCGCCTTGCGGCTTTCACCGACCAGAAAGCGCAGGTTGTTCTCGCCCAGGTAGTAGTTGTAGAGCATCGAGGTGAACACGAACAGCGCCAGTGCCACGCTGATAAACACACGGCCCCATTCGCCGACCACGGCCGCCAGGGAGTTCTGGGTCAGGGCAATACCGTCGCCTTCAAAGCCCGGGGTATAGAAGCCCGACAGCAAGATCAGCAAGGCGGTGCAGGTGCAGATCACGAAGGTGTCGAGGAATACGCTGAACGCCTGAACCACGCCTTGGGCGATCGGGTGTTCAACATCGGCCACCGCTGCCACGTTCGGGGCGCTGCCCAGACCGGCTTCGTTGGCGAATACGCCACGTTTGACGCCCATCACAATCGCGCTGCCGATCAGACCGCCAAACACCGGATCGAGGCCGAAGGCGCTCTTGACGATATGGCCCAGCATCGCAGGCACGTGGTCGAATTGCAGCACGATCACATACAGGGTGACCGCGATGTAGGCCAGGGTCTTGACCGGAACCAGCAGGTCGGCCACCGAAGCGATACGCTTGATACCACCGATAAACACCAGGCCCAACAGAATGGCGATGGCCAGGCCTGAGTAACTGACATCGAAACCGAAGGCATCTTGCAGCGAGTGGGTGACGGCATGGGCTTGCAGGCCCATAAAGGCAAAGCCGAAAGTGATCAGCAGCAGCACGGCCATCAGTTGGCCCATCCACAATTTGCCCAGGCCATGCTTCATATAGAAGGACGGACCGCCACGCAGTTGGCCTTCAGCGTCGCGACGCTTGTACAGCTGGCCCAGCGAACACTCGATCAGGCTGCTGGACATGCCGACCAGTGCGGTGACCCACATCCAGAACACGGCACCCGGTCCGCCCAGGGTAACGGCAATGCCGACACCGGCAATGTTGCCCGCGCCTACGCGGCCGGCCAGGCTCAGCATCAATGCCTGAAACGAGCTCAGTTCACCGGCGCTGCTACGCAGGCTGTCTTTGAATACCGAAAACATGTGCAGGAAGTAACGAAACTGAACGAAACGCGAGCGGATCGTGAAGTAACCACCGAGCCCGACCATAAGCACGATTAGCACTTTCCCTGAGAGGAAGTCATTGATGACTTCAAGCATGGATTATTCCTCGCTGTTTTTATCTGATGGCAACACGGGCGGATCGAAATATCGCGTTACACCTGCTTGAGCAAGGCATAAACGTAGGCGATCAATGAGACCCTGGCCATGTTGCTGCTTGGTTTACGATGCTGTTTCCGTGCTGGCGATGGCCGCTGGTGCTGGGGCCGGGCACAGGAAGAGGGGCGGCACTATACCTAGGAGCGCAGGAAGCGTCTGCATAAGTGATTGATTTTTCATGTGCGAGTCGTCTTAAAAGGCATCAGTTTGTGTCCGATTTGCCCTTTTTTCAGGCAAAAAAAAGGGCCTGCAGACGTATCTACAGGCCCTCAAAAGGTGAGAGGTGTCTAGTCCCTCGACCTGGTGAGCGTTGAGCGTGTTACAGCATCAGGCCTTGAGGGGCACCAGACGCGGAGCAATCATGTTTTCCGGGCGCAGGATGTCGTCGAGCATGGCGTCGTCGAGCAAACCTTCTTCGCGCACCAGTTCCAGCACGCCGCGTCCGCTTTCGAGGGCGATACGGGCGATGCGGGTGGCGTTTTCATAGCCGATGTACGGGTTCAGTGCAGTGACCAGGCCGATCGAATGCTCGACCAGTTCACGGCAGCGTGCTTCGTTGGCGGTGATGCCGACGATGCAGTGCTCGCGCAGCATGTCCATGGCGCGTTGCAGCAGGCGGATCGAGTCGAAGATCTTGAAGGCGATCAGCGGCTCCATCACGTTCAGTTGCAGTTGACCGCCTTCGGCAGCGATGGTCAGTGCCAAGTCGTTACCGATGATCTGGAACGCAACCTGGTTAACGGCTTCCGGGATAACCGGGTTGACCTTGCCTGGCATGATCGAGCTGCCTGGCTGACGTGCTGGCAGGTTGATTTCGTTAATGCCGGTACGTGGACCGCTGGAGAGCAGGCGCAAGTCGTTGCAGATCTTCGACAGCTTGACCGCGGTACGCTTGAGCATGCCGGAGAACAGAACGAAGGCGCCCATGTCGGACGTGGCTTCGATCAGGTCGGCAGCCGGTACCAGCGGGTGACCGCTGATGGTCGCCAGGCGGTTTACGGCCAGCAACTGGTAGCGCGGGTCGGCGTTGATGCCGGTACCAATGGCGGTGCCGCCCAGGTTCACTTCGGTCAGCAACTCTGGCGCCAGTGTTTTCAGGCGGGCCAGGTCTTCACCCAAGGTAGTGGCAAACGCACGGAACTCTTGACCCAAGGTCATCGGCACGGCGTCTTGCAGTTGGGTACGGCCCATTTTCAGCACGTGGCTGAACTCAACACCTTTGGCGGCGAACGCCTGGATCAGGCTGTCGAGGCTGGCAAGCATGGCGTCGTGACCCAGCAGCAGACCCAGGCGGATCGCAGTCGGGTAGGCGTCGTTGGTCGACTGCGCCATGTTGACGTCGTTGTTAGGGTGCAGGTACTGGTACTCGCCCTTCTGGTGGCCCATGGCCTCCAGCGCGATGTTGGCGATGACTTCGTTGGCATTCATGTTGGTTGAAGTGCCAGCGCCGCCTTGAATCATGTCCACCACGAACTCTTCGTGGAAATCGCCGCGGATCAGGCGGGCACAGGCTTCGCTGATGGCAGCGTGCTTGGCGTCGCTCAGATGACCCAGCTCGCGGTTGGCGTCAGCGGCGGCTTGTTTAACCATTGCCAGGCCCACAACCAGCTTCGGGTAGTGCGAGATCGGGACGCCGGACAAGCGGAAGTTATGCACCGCTCGCAGGGTCTGGATGCCGTAGTACGCTTGAGCCGGTACTTCGAGTACGCCAAGCAGGTCTTTTTCGGTACGGAAAGATGCAGCGGAGGACATGATAGAAATCATCTCGATAAGAACCCGGTCTGGGCCGGAACGCTGCGAATCCTAGGCCTGCAGACTATTTTGGGCCAATGCCTTTAAACACTATCCTATGCAGAAACGGCATAATGACGACGTGACGCGACGGCTGCGTTGAACGTGTGACCCAATTTGGTGCGCGTCCGGGAGGACTCGATGAATCTTGAAAGCAAATGGCTGGAGGACTTTAGTGCCCTGGCTGCGACCCGCAGTTTTTCCCAGGCGGCAGAGCGTCGTTTTGTGACCCAGCCGGCATTTAGCCGACGTATTCGCAGCCTCGAAGCAGCCCTGGGGCTGACGTTGGTGAATCGTTCCCGCACCCCGGTGGAGTTGACTGCGGCCGGTCAGCTGTTTTTGGTGACGGCGCGTACCGTGGTCGAGCAACTCGGTGAGGTGTTGCGTCACTTGCATCACCTCGAAGGTGGGCAGGGCGAGGTCATGCAAGTGGCCGCCGCGCACTCCCTGGCGCTGGGTTTTTTCCCGCGCTGGATCGCCCAATTGCGCAACGAAGGGTTGAACATTGCCACGCGGCTTGTTGCGACTAACGTCGGAGACGCGGTGCATGCTTTGCGCGAGGGCGGATGCGATTTGATGCTGGCTTTTTACGATCCAGATGCGGCTTTACAGATGGACCCGGAGATTTTTCCGTCACTGCACTTGGGTAACACCGAAATGCTCCCGGTGTGTGCGGCCGATGCGGACGGCAAGCCGCTGTTTGACCTGGAAGGTGAAGCCAGCGTGCCATTGCTGGCGTACAGCGCCGGAGCGTTTTTGGGGCGCTCGGTGAATTTGCTGCTGCGCCAGCGCAGCCTGCGTTTCACCACTATTTATGAAACGGCCATGGCGGATAGCCTCAAGAGCATGGCGCTCGAAGGGCTGGGCATTGCCTGGGTGCCTCATCTAAGTGTGCGCGCCGAGCTGGCGCGGGGTGAGCTGGTGGTGTGCGGCGGCCCACAATGGCACGTGCCACTGGAGATTCGCCTGTATCGCTGCGCCCTGGTGCGCAAGGCCAACGTGCGGTTGTTGTGGCGCAAGCTGGAGAACCCTACCGGTCAGACACCAACGCCGACCTGACCCGAATGCGGTATGACCTCAGCTGTGGGAGAGCCTGCTCGCGATCGCCTTAAGACCGTCGCGATTAACCCGTAATCACGCGTTATCGCTAACGGCCTTCGCGAGCAGGCTCGCTCCCACAGAGGCACCGCTGGCTCAAGTGAACAGCATTATGACCTGAGGTGGTTTTTTTGCCTGACCTTAGAGTCAATAAAACCGGGCTGTCGGGCCGTTTTCAGGGTGCAAGACAGATGGTCGCCAAAGGTGCTGTCAAACCACCTCTTTGCGGTATACTGCGCGGCCTTCGGCTGGCTTGACCGGCCTTAATTCCTATAACAAGCCACGTCGGATCCTCCACGTGGCTTGTTGTTTTTTGACGCGCCTGCGGGCGCCCAAGAGAAGAGGCGCGACGATGAGTGCACTGGTAGGCGTGATCATGGGCTCCAAGTCCGATTGGTCCACCCTCAGCCACACCGCCGATATGCTGGAAAAACTCGGCATTCCTTACGAAGTGAAAGTGGTCTCTGCCCACCGCACTCCGGATCTGCTGTTCCAGTATGCCGAAGAGGCCGAAGGCCGCGGGATCGAGGTCATCATCGCTGGTGCCGGTGGTGCAGCCCACCTGCCAGGCATGTGTGCGGCTAAAACCCATTTGCCAGTACTGGGTGTTCCGGTGCAGTCGGCCATGCTGTCGGGCGTCGACTCGCTGCTGTCGATCGTACAAATGCCAGCAGGCATCCCGGTTGCAACCCTGGCCATCGGCAAGGCGGGCGCGATTAACGCGGCCCTGTTGTCGGCGAGCATCCTGGGTGCCAAACACCCGCAGTTCCATACCGTTTTGAAAGCATTCCGTGCTGAACAGACAGACAGCGTGCTGGACAATCCAGACCCGCGCGTAGCCTGAGGTTTCTGACGATGAAAATCGGTGTAATCGGTGGCGGCCAACTGGGCCGCATGCTGGCCTTGGCGGGCACTCCGCTGGGCATGAATTTCGCTTTCCTTGACCCGGCTCCCGATGCCTGCGCAGCCGCACTGGGCGAACACCTGCGTGCGGATTACAGCGACCCGGATCACTTGCGCCAACTGGCCGATGAAGTCGATCTGGTGACGTTTGAGTTCGAAAGCGTTCCGGCTGAAACCGTGGCGTTCCTGTCGCAATTCGTCCCGGTGTACCCAAGTGCCGAAGCATTGCGCATTGCGCGCGACCGCTGGTTTGAAAAGAGCATGTTCAAGGACCTGGGCATTCCGACCCCGGCGTTTGCCGACATTCAGTCCCAGGCTGATCTGGACGCTGCGGTGGCCACCATTGGCCTGCCTGCGGTGCTCAAGACCCGTACCCTGGGTTACGACGGCAAGGGCCAGAAAGTGCTGCGTACCCCCGCGGATGTAGTGGGTACATTTGCCGAGCTGGGCAGTGTGTCGTGCTTGCTGGAAGGTTTTGTACCGTTCACGGGCGAAGTGTCGCTGATCGCTGTGCGCGGTCGTGACGGTGAGACCCAGTTCTACCCGTTGGTACACAACACCCACGACAGCGGCATTCTCAAGCTGTCGGTTGCCAGTACGAATCACCCACTGCAAGCATTGGCCGAGGATTACTCCAGCCGTGTACTCAAGCAGCTGGATTACGTTGGCGTGATGGCGTTCGAGTTCTTCGAAGTCGACGGTGGCCTCAAGGCCAACGAAATCGCTCCGCGTGTGCACAACTCCGGGCACTGGACCACTGAAGGCGCCGAGTGCAGCCAGTTCGAAAACCACTTGCGGGCCATCGCTGGCTTGCCGCTGGGTTCGACGGCCAAGGTGGGTGAAAGCGCCATGCTCAACTTCATCGGCAGCGTGCCGCCGGTTGAGAAGGTGATTGCGATTGCCGACTGCCATTTGCATCACTACGGCAAGGCGTTCAAGGTCGGCCGCAAGGTCGGGCACGCCAACCTGCGCTGCGCCGACATGGCGACGCTGCAAGCGCAAATCCTCAAGGTTGAAGCGTTGATCGACGAAGCGTAAATCGCTTTTGCCGGGAACCATTGGGTTGTCACTGCTCTCTGATGGCGTGATGCCAAAGTGCTGACTAGGCTTTGGTATAACGCCATCTAAACGAGAGGAAGCGCCCATGGGCATCATCGGAACCATTTTCATCGGCTTGATCGTTGGCCTGCTGGCTCGTTTCCTGAAACCAGGTGACGACAGCATGGGCTGGATCATGACCATCCTTCTGGGTATCGGCGGTTCGCTGGCGGCTACCTATGGTGGTCAGGCACTGGGTATCTACAGGGCGGGTGAGGGTGCCGGCTTTATTGGTGCGGTGGTTGGTGCAGTGATCTTGCTGGTGATCTACGGCATTGTGTCGAAAAAGTCCTGATTAAACGCTTTGGCTCTCTCTGCGCGAACCGCAGAGGGAGCTAAACTGCGCGCGTTTAACTCCTCTTTCATTGAGCCTTTCATGCGCCGTCTTCTACTGACTTTTCTTTTGCTGGGCTCAGGCCTGGTACACGCGGCAGAACTGCCCGAAACCGACTGGCTCGAACTGATGCCCATGTCGGACCAAAAAGCCCTCGAACAAATGCCCGAAATTGACCATGACTCGCCCGAGGCCAATGGTACGTTTACTGACAAGGGTGGCTTGAAGCAGAGCAAGGGTTTGCCGGCCGTGATGTATTCCAGCAAAACTGTTGCTGGCATGAACGGCAAAAATATCCGTCTGGGCGGTTATCCCGTACCTCTGGAAACAGATGCCAAGGGGCGCAGCACGTTGTTTTTCCTGGTCCCTTACCCGGGGGCCTGCATCCATGTGCCACCTCCGCCGCCGAATCAACTGGTGCTGGTGCGCTATCCCAAAGGCCTGAAGCTGGATGACATCTACACGCCGCTGTGGGTCATGGGCACGCTGAAGGTCGAGAAGGTCAGCAATGACCTGGCCGATGCGGCTTATGCGCTGGATGCCAGCAAGGTGCGGGTGGTGGTCGAGGAAGATTTGTAGGTGGCAGATTAGTTGTGGGAGCGAGCCTGCTCGCGAAAACGATCTTCGCGAGCAGGCTCGCTCCCACAAGGTGTATGTGTATCAGGCCTTCAGGCGCTTGCTCGCAATGCTCACACCCAGCGTATGGCTGGCGCCTGGCTCAAGGGTGATCACGTCATCCATCACGTTGGCGGTTTCGATGCACAGCATGCGCTGCCAGCCATCTGCTGCCATGTCCTTGAAGCTGGCGGTCTTGTCGATCCAGGGGTTCCAGATCACGGCTGTGCGTGAGCCTCGGCTGGTCAACTCAAGAGTGCGTGACCAGGCGGGGTCAACGATGCTCAGTTGCTGCGGGGTGTCGAGGTAGATACGGTCGGTTTCTCCGCTGAAGGTCAGGTCGCCCGACTGCTTGATGTGTTCCCAGTCTTTGAGGGTATCGATGTAGGTCAGGCCCTGGACCCCTTGAACCTGAACCTTGCGTACGTCGCTGACCGCGAAGTAACTGTGCAGCGCCTGGCTGATGCTGACCGGGATGTCGCTGCGGTTATGGCTGGTGAGGCTGATGTGCAACTGGGTGTCGAGCCGAATGCTCAGGGTGAGTGCCACATCGTGGGGCCAGCCGGGCAGGCCGCCCTCGATGTGGGGCAAGCCCAGTTCAATATGCAGCGCTTCGCCCGCATCATCGATCTCCAGCACTTCCCATTCGCGGGTACGTACCAGGCCGTGGGCGGTGGCGGGTTCATCGCTGTGGCGCATGGCCTGCACGCTTTGCGGGTTAAGCGCCAGATTGCCAAACCACGGCCAGCACACAGGCACGCCGGTACGAATGCCTTTGCCCTGCTTGTACTGCGCTTTTTCGTTGAGCCAGATAATCGGGGGCTCATCGCCTATCTGATAGCTGAGTACCTGCGCGCCCTGTTTGGCGATCAACAGTTGTGCCTGACCATGCTGGAAGTGCCAGCACTCCAGTTCATCCAGGGTGACTGACTCAATGTGATGCATGGCAGGCTCTCTATTTCAGGGGCAAAGGCAGCAATGGGCAGGCAAATCGCGCAAGTTTTAGCGGCGCGGCGGAACGGAGCGGGTACGACCGCTGCCATCAATGGCAACAAATACAAAGACCGCTTCGGTCACTTTGCGCCACTCGCTGGACAACGGGTCGTCACTCCACACTTCAACCATCATCTGGATCGAGCTGCGGCCGATCTCCAGTGCCTGGGTGTAGAACGACAATTGCGCGCCAACGGCCACAGGCACCAAAAACGCCATGCGATCAATCGCGACAGTGGCTACACGGCCACCTGCAACCTTACTGGCCATTGCGGTACCGGCGAGGTCCATTTGTGAAACCAGCCAACCACCGAAAATATCACCGAAACCGTTGGTTTCCCGTGGCAAGGCGGTGATCTGCAAGGCCAAGTCGCCTTGGGGGATTGGATCTTCTTGTTCGAGCTCTAGCATGCCTAAGGGCCTCTGACCCGTGATTCTTCATGAGTACTGCGGGTGAAAAAGCGTCTTTAGAAAAACGATTCAGCCCGAACATACTACGTTCGTCACGTTCTTCATAAGCCGCGCCATGGGGAAACGCTGCAAAACCGGCTGAAGTCGTCCAGCAGGACGTTTTCGTACAGTCACTTGAGAAGTTACCAAGTGTTTCTTTCTGTTGTGAGTATATCGGGCGATGACTCAGCCGACGACCTTCAGATTCTGCTTTTTGAGGGCGCTGCGCGTCTAGCTCTGTGCTTTTGCAAACAATTTGTTATCTTTCAAAACCTGCCCAGCCCCTGCCGGCGAAGTTGCAGCTTTTGCCGAGCCTAATAAGAGAAGCATTACCCCATGATCACAGAGCCTTCCAGTGCTGCACCGCCTTCACGGCCGTTGACCCGTAATGACTACAAAACCTTGTCGCTGTCTGCCCTGGGTGGTGCGCTGGAGTTTTACGATTTCATTATTTTTGTATTTTTCGCCACCGTGGTCGGCAAGTTGTTCTTCCCGGCTGACATGCCGGAATGGCTACGCCTGATGCAAACCTTTGGCATTTTTGCCGCAGGTTACCTGGCGCGCCCTCTAGGGGGCATCGTCATGGCGCACTTTGGCGACCTGCTGGGGCGCAAAAAGATGTTCACCTTGAGCATCTTCATGATGGCCGTTCCGACCTTGATCATGGGGCTGCTGCCAACCTATGAGCAGATTGGCATGTGGGCGCCGATCCTGTTGCTGCTGATGCGCGTGATTCAGGGCGCCGCCATTGGCGGTGAAGTACCAGGGGCCTGGGTATTTGTGGCCGAGCACGTACCGCCACGCCATGTGGGCTATGCCTGCGGCACCCTGACCTGCGGGCTGACGGCGGGTATTTTGCTGGGTTCGCTGATGGCGACTGCCATTAACACGATCTATACACCGGCTGAAGTCTCTGATTTCGCGTGGCGGATTCCGTTTCTGATGGGCGGTGTGTTCGGGTTGTTCTCGGTCTACCTGCGTCGCTGGTTGCACGAAACCCCGGTGTTCGCCGAGTTGCAACTGCGCAAGGCGCTGGCCGCTGAAGTCCCGCTCAAGACCGTATTGCGTGATCACCGCGGGGCGATAGTGATCTCTATGCTGCTGACCTGGCTGCTGTCTGCCGGGATCATTGTGGTCATTCTGATGACGCCGACAGTACTGCAAACCATCTACGGTTTTTCTGCGACCACCTCGTTGCAAGCCAACAGCCTGGCGATCGTCTTTTTGAGTTTGGGTTGCATTGCCTCGGGCGCTCTGGCTGACCGTTTTGGTGCAGGCAAAGTGTTTGTGGTGGGTTGCGCCGGGTTGCTGATCACGTCATGGACGTTCTATCACAGCCTGCTGCAACACCCTGACTGGCTGTTCCCGTTGTATTCCCTGAGCGGTTTGTTTGTAGGCACCATCGGCGCCGTACCCTATGTGATGGTCAAAGCGTTCCCGGCTGTGGTGCGGTTCAGTGGTCTATCGTTTTCCTACAATCTGGCCTACGCCATCTTCGGCGGCCTGACCCCGATGGCCGTGACCCTATTGCTCAAGGAAAGCCCGATGGGACCCGCGTATTACGTGGCAATCATTTGCACGATGGGCTTGGTAGTGGGTGCTTATCTGTGGAAAAAAGGACGCTGATCGATTCCTTGTCTGTCATGACGTCTCGCTAGCCTCTCCCCGAAGGCCATCATTTGTAACGAATGATGGCCTTTCATCTAATTGTCACAATCGGTTCATAGAGTAGTCACATGGCCTGCAGATACTGGCCCCCGATTCATCTAACCCCGTTTGTTAGGAGTAAGGCATGAAACTGAAGCGTGTTATGGCGGCCCTGACTTTTGTTGCCGCAGGCGTTGCAACTGCCAATGCGGTTGCCGCTGGTGTTGACCCGGCTATTCAGCCCTATGTGAAGACAACTGGTGTATCGGGCAACCTGTCCAGCGTTGGTTCTGACACCCTGGCGAACTTGATGACCTTGTGGGCTGAGGCTTACAAGAAAGAATATCCAAACGTGAACATCCAGATTCAAGCTGCCGGTTCTTCGACCGCGCCGCCTGCGATTACTGAAGGCACCGCTAACCTGGGCCCGATGAGCCGCAAGATGAAAGACAACGAACTGGCTGCTTTCGAGCAGAAGTACGGCTACAAGCCAACCGCCATCCCGGTGGCAGTGGATGCCCTGGCCGTGTTCGTGCACAAGGACAACCCGATCAAGCACATGACCATGGAGCAAGTAGACGCTGTCTTCTCGTCCACGCGTCTGTGTGGCGGCAAGTCCGACATCAAGACCTGGGGTGACCTGGGTGTGACGGGCGACCTGGCGAACAAGCCGGTGCAACTGTTTGGTCGTAACTCGGTATCCGGCACTTACGGTTACTTCAAGGAAGAAGCCCTGTGTAAAGGTGACTTCAAGCCTAACGTGAACGAACAACCGGGCTCTGCCTCGGTAGTTCAGTCGATCAGCAGCTCGCTGAACGGTATCGGTTACTCGGGCATCGGTTACAAAACCGCCAGCGTGAAGACCGTGCCTTTGTCTAAAAAAGGCAGCACCGAGTTCGTCGAAGACACCGAAGAAAACGCACTGAACGGCAAATACCCGCTGTCGCGTTTCCTCTACGTGTACGTGAACAAGGCGCCGAACAAGCCGTTGAACCCGCTGGAAGCCGAGTTCATCAAGCTGGTTCTGTCCAAGCAAGGTCAGGAAGTGGTTGTCAAAGACGGCTACATCCCTCTGCCAGCCAAAGTCGCTGCCAAAGCTTTGGCTGACCTGGGCTTGAAAGAAGGCGGCGCTGACGTCGCGAAGAAGTAATGGCTATGTAGTCGCTGCCGAAGGCTGCGAAAAGGATCGCGCAGACTTCAGATCAACGGGTTGCTGCGCAACCCTTCGCAGCCTGCGGCAGCGACTACAGGGTTATTTCACTTCTGCTTCACCTCATTTTTTCACTCCGCTGCCGGAACCACTGGGCGGCGGATTTTTTGCGTCACTGCTTTGTCATCTTTCTGTCATACAGGACCGCTAGGGTGTGCGCATGAATGATCTGGCCAATTCCCCAATGACTACGACATCCGCTCCCAAGCGCATTGATTTCAATACGCCTGAACTGCAGCGCAAGCGCCGTATCCGCGCGCTTAAAGACCACTTGACCCGCTGGTATGTATTTATCGGCGGTCTTGCCGTGCTCGGCGCTATCACCCTGATTTTCTTCTTTCTGGGCTACGTGGTTTACCCACTGTTCCAGGGCGCCGACCTGAATGCCAAACAGGCGATTACGCCGGTCTGGATGCAGGACGCCGGCAAGCCGCTGATGATCTCCGTTGAGGAGCAGAATCAGGTGGGCATGCGGGTATCCGACAAGGGCATGGTGCTGTTCTTCAATGTGAAGAACGGCGAAGAACTGACGCGGGTTAACTTGCCGCTCCCAGCTGGCACGCAAGTGACTTCGCTGGGCGAAGACCAGCCGGGTAACCCGGTGGTAGCCTTGGGCTTGTCCAATGGCCAGGCGCTGGTGTTTCGCCACACCTATCGCGTCAGCTACCCGGACAACAAAAAGACCATCACCCCTGCGATTGAATACCCCTACGGTGAAACCCCCGTCGTGCTCGATCCGCAAGGCCGCGCACTGGATCACGTTAACCTCAGCGTGAACGATTCGACGCTGGTGCTGGCGGGTTCAACCGGCGCGCAGTTGCATGTGGTGTCGTTGGCCAGCGAAGAAAACATGATGACCGGTGAGGTCACGAACTCCGAGACCCGCATCGATCTGCCGCAGATGACCAATCAGGTTAAAGCGCTGTACATCGATCCGCGTCAGCAGTGGCTGTATGTGGTCAATGATCGCGCCCAAGTCGATGTGTTCAGCCTGCGCGACAAGAGCCTCAACGGTCGCTACAAACTTTCTGAGGACGCGACCACAGAGATCACGGCCAGTGCGCAGCTGGTGGGTGGCATCTCCCTGATATTTGGCGATTCCAAAGGTGGTCTGAGCCAGTGGTTCATGGCCCGCGATCCGGATGGCGAACAGCGCTTCAAGCCTATCCGCAGCTTCCAGATGGGCACTTCGCCGATTGTTGAAATCACTGCCGAACAACGTCGCAAGGGCTTCCTGGCCCTGGATGCGGCGGGTGAGATCGGCGTGTTCCACAGCACCGCGCACCGTACCCTGCTGGTCGAAAAAATTGCCGAAGGCCCTGGCATCATGGCGTTGTCGCCGCGGGCCAACCGCATCATCGTGGAAGAGGGCGGCAAGCTGCTGCCACTGACCTTGAAGAATCCGCACCCGGAAGTGTCCTGGAGTGCACTGTGGAGCAAGGTCTGGTACGAGAACTACGACGAGCCTAAATACGTCTGGCAATCGACCGCCGCCAACACCGACTTCGAACCGAAGATGAGCCTTGCGCCATTGACCTTCGGTACGTTGAAGGCTGCTTTCTACGCCATGTTGCTGGCTGCGCCTCTGGCCGTTGCCGCTGCGATCTACACCGCTTACTTCATGGCTCCGAGCCTGCGCCGCAAGGTCAAGCCGGTTATCGAGCTGATGGAAGCCATGCCAACGGTGATTCTGGGCTTCTTTGCCGGTCTGTTCCTCGCACCGTATGTCGAAGGGCATTTGCCGGGGATTTTCAGCCTGCTGATGCTGATGCCGATTGGTATTCTGGTCGCCGGGTTCACCTGGAGCCGTCTGCCTGAGTCGATCCGCCTGCGAGTACCGGATGGTTGGGAAAGCATGATTCTGATCCCGGTGCTGCTGTTTGTGGGCTGGTTGTCGCTGTACATGAGCCCGTATATGGAAGCCTGGTTCTTTGGCGGCGACATGCGGATGTGGATCTCCCACGACCTGGGCATCACCTACGACCAGCGCAACGCACTGGTAGTGGGTCTGGCTATGGGCTTTGCAGTTATCCCCAACATCTACTCGATTGCTGAAGACGCCGTGTTCAGCGTACCTCGCGGTCTGACCCTGGGTTCGCTGGCGCTGGGTGCCACGCCGTGGCAAACCATGACCCGCGTAGTGATCCTGACGGCCAGCCCGGGGATCTTCTCGGCACTGATGATCGGTATGGGCCGTGCGGTTGGCGAGACGATGATTGTGTTGATGGCCACCGGTAACACCCCGGTCATGGAAATGAACCTGTTCGAAGGCCTGCGTACCTTGGCGGCAAACGTGGCGGTGGAAATGCCGGAGTCGGAAGTGGGCGGTAGCCATTACCGCGTGCTGTTCCTCTCGGCCCTGGTGCTGCTGCTGTTCACCTTTGTCATGAACACTCTTGCCGAGCTGATCCGTCAGCGTCTGCGCAAGAAATATTCGTCGCTTTAAGGAAGGTAGAAGTCTGTGAAACAGAACTCCCTCAAAGGCTGGTTCAAGAGCGGCGCTCCTGGCGTCTGGATCAGCGGTGGTGCGGTTTCCATCGCCGTCATCATGACCATCGGCTTGCTGTCGGTGATTGCCGTACGTGGCCTGGGCCACTTCTGGCCTGCTGATCTGATACACGCTGAGTACAACGTTCCAGGCGATACCCATCACCTGGTGGTTGGTGAAGTGGTGCAAAAGGAAGAGGTGCCCCGCGAGCGTCTGAAAAGCGCGGGTTTGCCAGTCCCGGAGCAAGGCCCGGAGTTCATGACTCGCGAGCTGATCAAGGTCGGCAACCGTGACTTGAATGGCAACGACTTTACCTGGGTGGTCGGCGAGTGGCTGACTAACCAGAGCACGCCGCCAGAGCTGATGGCCATTGAGCGTCGTGAGTGGGGCAACTTTTACGGTTACCTGGTTAACGTGAAAGAAAACGGCAAGGTGGTGGCAGAAGGTGCCGCCGCCTGGCCAGAGCTGCAAGCCCGGGTCAAGCGTGTGAATGATCTGGCGGCGCAACTCAGCCAGCTCGAGAAGAAAGACATCGGTGCGATCAACTATGGGCTTGAGCGCATCCGTCTGCAGGGTCGCAAGCTGGAACTGGACGGCAAGCTGACCCCTCAGGCACAAGCGGACATGGACGCTGAACGTGCCGAGCTGAATGCCCGTTACAAAGCGATTGAAGATCGTCTGGGCGAGCTGCATGCGCAGTTCAATCGCGACAGCCTTACGGCCCGCGATGCCAATGGCAAAGAGCTCGTGATCGACATCGGCAAAGTGGTCAAGGCCTACCAGCCGAACGCCATGAACAGCTGGCAAAAACTGGCCATGTATTTCAGCAACATTTGGGAGTTCCTGAGCCAGGACCCGCGTGAAGCGAACACCGAAGGCGGTATTTTCCCGGCGATTTTCGGCACCGTGATGATGACGTTGATCATGGCCGTGATCGTGACTCCGTTTGGTGTGCTGGCGGCGGTTTACCTCCGTGAATATGCCAAGCAAAACACCCTGACCCGGGTGATCCGTATTGCGGTGAACAACCTGGCGGGTGTGCCGGCCATTGTTTACGGTGTGTTTGGTCTGGGCTTCTTTGTGTATGTGTTGGGCGGCTCGGTTGACCGTTTGTTCTTCGCTGAAGCATTGCCTGCGCCGACTTTTGGTACACCGGGCCTGATGTGGGCTTCGTTGACGCTGGCGCTGCTGGCGGTGCCAGTGGTGATCGTGGCCACTGAAGAAGGGCTGGCGCGTATTCCGCGTACCGTTCGCGAAGGTTCGCTGGCGCTGGGTGCGACCAAATCCGAAACGCTGTGGAAGATCGTGCTGCCGATGGCCAGTCCGGCCATGATGACGGGCATGATCCTCGCCGTGGCTCGTGCGGCCGGTGAAGTGGCGCCGCTGATGCTGGTGGGTGTGGTCAAGCTGGCACCGTCGCTGCCTCTGGACGGCAACTACCCGTACTTGCACCTTGACCAGAAGATCATGCACTTGGGCTTCCACATTTATGACGTCGGCTTCCAAAGCCCGAACGTCGAAGCTGCCCGCCCGCTGGTCTATGCCACGGCGCTGCTGCTGGTACTGGTAATCGCGACCCTGAACCTGTCGGCGGTGTGGATTCGTAACCATCTGCGCGAGAAGTACAAGGCGCTGGAAAGCTGATAGACACATAACCTGTGGGAGCGAGCTTGCTCGCGAAGGTATCGCCAAGGTTTCAAGGTGGAACCGGTTACCCGAATCGCTGGCAGGCCAGCTCCCACAGAAGAAGCCCGGTTACTGAAAACCGAAACGAATTTTTAGCGTATGGAGCAACCCATGCAGCATGAATCCTCAACCCACGGCATCAACATGTCAGCCTTGGGTCGCACCAAACAAAGCTTGAACCTGGAAAGCGAAGAAGTCGCCATTGAAGTCCCGGGCCTGAATCTTTACTACGGCGAAAAACAAGCGCTGTACGACGTGTGCCTGAATATCCCGAAACAACGGGTAACGGCGTTTATCGGTCCGTCGGGCTGTGGCAAGTCCACGTTGCTGCGCACCTTCAACCGCATGAACGACCTGGTAGACGGTTGCCGGGTCGAAGGCGAGATCAACCTGTACGGCAACAACATCTACCGCAAGGGCGAGGATGTCGCTGAGCTGCGTCGTCGCGTCGGCATGGTGTTCCAGAAGCCAAACCCGTTCCCCAAAACCATTTATGAAAACGTGGTTTACGGTCTGCGGATTCAGGGCATCAACAAAAAGCGCGTGCTCGACGAGGCCGTTGAATGGGCACTCAAGGGCGCAGCGTTGTGGGATGAGGTCAAGGACCGCCTGCATGAATCGGCACTGGGGTTGTCGGGTGGCCAGCAACAACGTCTGGTGATTGCCCGTACCATCGCGGTAGAGCCTGAAGTGTTGTTGCTCGATGAACCGTGCTCGGCACTCGACCCGATCTCGACGTTGAAAGTCGAAGAGCTGATCTACGAACTCAAGTCCAAGTTCACCATCGTGATCGTGACCCACAACATGCAGCAAGCAGCTCGGGTTTCGGACTACACGGCGTTCATGTACATGGGCAAAATGGTTGAGTACGGCGACACCGACACGCTGTTCACCAACCCGGCCAAGAAGCAGACCGAAGACTACATCACCGGGCGCTATGGCTAGTTTGAGCGGTAGTGACCGTTCGACGTATCGACAATTTGGCTAGCCGCTTACAGCGCGCAGCTCACAGCTTTTGCGGAGCAGAACCATGATTTCAAAGGATGGCCTCACCCATCACATTTCCGCGCAGTTCAACGCGGAACTCGAAGACGTGCGCAGCCACCTGCTGGCGATGGGCGGCCTGGTCGAGAAACAGGTCAACGATGCAGTGACCGCGTTGATCGAGGCCGACTCGGGTTTGGCTCAGCAGGTGCGCGAGATTGATGAACAGATCAACCAGATGGAGCGCAACATCGACGAGGAGTGCCTGCGCATTCTGGCCCGTCGTCAGCCTGCGGCGTCTGACTTGCGTTTGATTATCAGCATCTCCAAGTCAGTGATCGACCTTGAGCGCATCGGCGACGAAGCGACCAAGATCGCCCGCCGGGCTATCCAGTTGTGCGAAGAAGGTGAGGCACCACGGGGTTATGTCGAGGTGCGCCATATCGGCGATCAGGTGCGCAACATGGTGCGCGATGCACTGGACGCCTTTGCCCGTTTCGATGCCGACCTTGCACTGTCGGTGGCCCAGTACGACAAAATCATCGACCGCGAGTACAAGACTGCACTGCGTGAGCTGGCCACTTACATGATGGAAGATCCGCGCTCGATCTCGCGGGTGTTGAGCATCATCTGGGTACTGCGTTCGCTGGAGCGTATCGGCGACCACGCCCGCAATATCTCGGAACTGGTGATTTATCTGGTGCGCGGCACCGACGTTCGACACATGGGCCTCAAGCGCATGCGCGAAGAAGTTCAGGGCACGGCTGCCGATAACGCTAATGTTGCGACGCCGCCTGACGATAAGTAAGACAGCCTGAACTAAAAACGCCCGGCTCATTGCCGGGCGTTTTGGTTTTCAGGCGTTCATATCCAAGGAGCAGTCGATGAGCAAGGTGAGTGTGCTGGTGGTGGATGACGCGTCGTTTATTCGTGACCTGATTAAAAATTGCCTGCGTAATTATTTTCCGGGCATCAGGATCGAAGACGCCGTCAACGGCCGCAAAGCCCAGACCCTGCTGACCCGTGAATCATTCGATCTGGTGCTGTGTGACTGGGAAATGCCAGAGATGTCCGGCCTTGAACTGTTGAGTTGGTGTCGTGAGCAGGACCAGCTGAAAACGCTGCCCTTTATCATGGTCACCAGCCGTGGCGATAAAGAGAACGTGATCCAGGCTATTCAGGCCGGTGTTTCGGATTTCGTCAGCAAGCCTTTTACCAACGAACAGTTGCTGTCCAAGGTGAAGAAGGCGTTCACCAAGGCAGGATTGCTCGACTCGGTGATGGCCAGTGCACCGACGCGCATGAACTCGGCGTTTGGCAATGATTCGCTGAATGCACTAACTGGAGGCAAGGCGCAGGTGGTAACCCCTGCACCGGCGGCCCCTGCACCGCGTCCGGCCCCAGTGCCTGCGCCGGCACTGACAAGCCGTGGCCAAGGACAACTGCGGTTACCCAGCGGCACACAGGTCTGTGTGATCAAGGCCCTGAGCCTTAAGGAGGCGCTGCTGGTGGTGCGTCGTGGCGAAGTGCTGCCTCAGGTGCTGGACAGCGCCGTATTGGACCTTGAGCAGGGCGAGAGCGCCGAAGTGGCGCGTTTGAATGGTTATCTGCATGCCATCGTGGCGTATGAGCCAAAACCAGACAGCGCCTGGCTGCAACTGACCTTTCGCTTTGTCGATCAGGATGCCGACAAAATGAACTACCTGTCACGATTGATTGCCCACGGCACGGCACAGAAGCATTTTGTGCCGGGTGCGTGAAGTGCCCTTGTGGGAGCGGGCTTGCTCGAGATGTGGACGCCGCGGTTTTTCAGTCGAACCGCGTCGATACCATCGCGAGCAAGCCCGCTCCCACACGTCATATGTGGATCAGGGCAGCTGCAACCCGCCCGATGCCTTGTGGATTGCCCGCAGGTGTTCACCGATCTGTTTGACGTTGGCTTCAGTCGCCGCTATTTCGGCGGCGCGGGAAGGCTCCAGCAGGCTGCGCACCTCCTTGTCCAAGTCGGTAGTCAGGCGCAGTAGTTGCTGTTGGCGCTGACTGCTTTCGGACTCGAGCATTTCCCATTCTTTGGTTTGCGGCAGGCCGTAGCCGCCGCTGCCGAGCAGTTCGGCCGGGCGGCTGAGGAAGCCGCTGCTGGCGAGGATTTCCTGCAAGGTTTTGTTGGCTTTGTCCATGCCACCATCCTTGAGCCCGCGTGCGCCCAGGTACTTTTGTTTGACCTCGTCCTGTGCCAGCAGCAGTTGTCGGCGAAAGCCGGCTTGCTCAAGAAGTAACAAGGCGGCGCTGGCGCGCAAGTCGGCTTGCGCGATCCATGGGCGGCGTTCGTTCGCGTTCAGGGCCAACCAGTCTTCGACGGTGGTTTGCTTGATCGGCAAGCGGGTCTTGAGTACGTCGAACATTGCTTGGTAGCGATCACGGTAGGAGTCAAAGCGATAACCCAGGCGTAGCGCCTCTTTGGGATCGTCCAGCACGCTGGTGTCCGCCAGGCCACGACCCTTGAGGACGTCGAGCAGACCATTGGGCACGATGCTGTCCAGGCCCTTGAGTTGGGCATTGTTGCTGCCGCTGCGCAGCAGTTTCAGGGTCTCGACAGCGCAGTTGTTGGAGATGAAGTAGTAGTCGCCGTCATAGCTCCAGTGCATTTCGGCGGCGTGCTCAACCACTTCCTCGATTTCCGGACGGCTCAGTTTGAGCGGTACGGAAGCCAGGCTGCGCAGTTCGGTTTTGGTGTATTCGTCAATCACCTGGGCCAGCGGCAATACAAACAGCCGTGAAGGATAGGCACCGGTCAGGCCGTCCCAGCTTGAAAGCTGTACGTCATTGACGAACGCCCGGTAGGACAACACCAAGTGTTCTTGTAGGTCGAGTCGGCAGTCCGGCCCGCGTGGGCGTCCTGGGGCGCAGATCACCAGGCGGAGCATACTGTGGCCCCAACGGCTGGCCCATTCCTGATTGGCTTCGGCCAGCAGGTAGTCGACGGCGTACACCCGCTCAGGGTCTACGGTGCCCAGCGGTGTTTTGGCGAAATCGTTGCCGGCATTGAGGAAGGCAAAGCCTTTGGGGCACTCGTCCTTGACGGCGGGCGCCCAGCCGAAATGCTCTTTGTAGTAGCGATACAGCGCCGGTCGGCGGCAGGCATAGGCCGGGTCGAGGAGGAAGTACTCCATGTTGACCGCGACAAACTCCTTGGGGCTGCTGATTTCGTACAGGTCGGGGCTGCGCACGACCTGGTGGTTATCTTGTTCGCGCTCGCCCCGGCGACCCACGTATTGCTGCCAGCCGGCCAGGTCGAGCAGGCGCGGGTCATCACTGAGGGTGAAACGGCGTTCGGTCTGCCCGCGACATTGATCAGGCAGGCCAATCAGGCCGGTGTTGCCGTTTTGACGGGTGCAGCGGCGGATCAGCGAGCGCTCGGGTGTGGGCCAGAGGCGGGCGCGGTCGTAGATGTGGGTGATTTCGTGCAAGACGGTGGCGAGCATTTCACGGCGCACGGTGCCGTGTGGACGGTTGGTCTGCCGGGTCGCGGCCGAGCCATCGGTCAGCCCTGCCAGAAGCGAGCGATTGAGGTCCAGCTCGGAGGTCAGCGATGCCTGGCCGTAGGCGTTGCTGGGCATGTCATCGGTCCAGCCCACCAGAATCTGTCGGTCCAGTTGTTCGATAAAACGCGGTGGCAGGCTCTGCATGGCCTCATCCAGCAAGGCCTGGCTGGCCTGTTGCTCGGCCGGGCTCAGGCCTTCGGTCTTGAGTTGCAGATGCAGCGCGGCCTGGGCACTGCTGGCGATCAGCAGCAGGCCACAGGCGGCTAACCAGCGCGTTAGCGACCTCACAGTGCGAGGATGGCTTCGGCGAGATCCTGGTCACTGGCGTTGCGTGCTTCAGGCACACGGTCACGCAGGGTGCTGAAGGCAGCTTCCAATTGTACTCCGCGAATATCGCCTTGGCTGGCGACGAAGGTAGCCGCGTCGTCGTGGGCTTCACGCACTACTTTAGAGTCGCGGATAGAGGTGGTGGTATCGGACGTGAAATCGATGGTGCGTCCAAAAGCGCGCACGATGATGTTACTGGTCTGCACGACGGTTTGTGCCTGCGCCACATCGGCGAGCAGCAAAAGGCCAAGGGTGGCGACAATTAATGGGCTGCGCATGACGTATCTCCAGGAAAAGCGGGTATTTATTGGATGAGAATTGTGTGTGCCAGTTCAAGGTCGCTGGCATTCAATTTTGGCGTGTTTTGGCGCAGATAGCGCAAGGCAGACTCCAGCTGCGCTCCTCTTGTCTGGCCATCACTGGCAATAAAGACGGCGGCATCATCCTGGGCGGCACGTATCAATTTTTGATCAAAAGGCGCGGACGTCACTTTACTGGTGACGTAACCACTGAGCACCACATTCTGGGTGGTCATGTCGAAGGCGTTGGCTGATTGAGTCCAGCAGAGAGCAAGTAGAACGGATAAGGAAAAACGCATGGGTCTCGAGGCTGTTTGAATGAGCGTCAAGGCTAGCGTAATGGGCGGGGCAGGGCCAGCGCGGGGGTGTCTTTGTGGGAGCGGGCTTGCTCGCGATGGTGTCGACGCGGTTCAACTGAATGAACGCGCCGCCTGCATCGCGAGCAAGCCCGCTCCCACAAGAGCTGACCCGTTATGGCGTCACTTACATTCAGATCGTCAAAATGGCCTGGGCAAGCTGGGCATCGGTGGCCTGCAATTGCGGAGCTTGCTGGCGAATGGCTTCGAAAGCGCTTTCGAGTTTCACGCCACGGATAGTGCCTTCGCTGGCAACAAAGCTGGCAGCGTCGTCACGGGCGGCACGTACGATTTTGTTGTCACGAAACGAGCCTGTGGCGTCAGATGTCAGATCGGTCGTTGCCTTGAGGGTGCCCACAATGCCATCGGTCGTAACGATGAAGCTTGTGGCGTTGGCGCTTGCAGCAACGGCCAGCAGAGCCGCCGCGCTAAGTAGGCGAAGTGTGGACATGGTGAACTCCTGGATATGAACGTATGAAAATAGTCGGTTATGGACCGAATAGTAGGCCGAGGGCTGCGCTAGGCATAGGAAGTTTTACTGGGTTTTGTGGGCAAAGTGCTCTAGATCAGGCATTTCGCTAACTGTACTTGTAGGTTTTATATATTTTAAAACTGTACCCGTCGCAATGCTGGTACTCAAACCTGGAGCCCATAAACGACAAAACCCGTCAGCGGTTATCCGCGACGGGTTCTGTTTTTTCAATTCAGGTTGCTGGCAGTGGACCGGTGGTCAGGGCCAGCGAGCGCTGGTTAGCGCCAGAACGGCTTGCTCAACTCTTCGTAACGCTGTGCTTCGCTAATACCGGCATCAGCCAGAAGACGCGAGTCCAGTCGAGCCAATTGATGGCGGCTGGAGATGCGGCGCTGCCACAACATCAGGTTGGCAAGTACGCGCAAAGGCATGGAAGCCTGGGTGTTTACAGAGTTGCTTTCGCTGAACAGTTCGGAACTGAGTGTACGTTCCATGGTGTCATCCTTCCGCTTATGGCGGCATTGGCTAGTGGTTTAACTGATGCCAATGATCCTCCTCTTTGTCCATGGTCTCTAGATACAGTTCACCTGTATTGCGATGGGCCAGTTAACTGTTTACAGGGGCTGTACTGGCACAAATGAGTGCAACTGTACCTGTGCGCACCTAAGTAGTGCATAAATGGCAAAATTCGTAAGAAAGACAGGCTTAACAGGTATAAATAGACCAGTACAGCAGTACAGTTTTTGAAACTCCAGGCATAAAAAAGCCGCTGACGAAACAGTGTTTACGTCAGCGGCTGTCTAGCTCGCGGGTTACGGGAGCATTTTTCCGGTTTCTTCCAGGTTGATATGCCAGCTCAGGGCTTCACGCAGGATGTGCGGCGTGTGGCCACCTATCGCGCATGCCTTGGAGAAGTAATCATTGAGGGCTTCGCGGAAGTCCGGGTGCACACAGTTGTCGATGATGACGCGTGCGCGCTCGCGCGGTGCCAGGCCACGCAGATCGGCCAGGCCCTGTTCGGTCACCAGGATGTCGACATCATGCTCGGTATGGTCGACGTGGCTGACCATTGGCACAACGCTGGAGATTGCGCCGGCCTTGGCAATCGACTTGGTGACGAAGATCGCAAGGTGCGCGTTACGGGCGAAGTCGCCCGAGCCGCCGATGCCGTTCATCATCCGCGTGCCGCAGACATGAGTGGAGTTGACGTTGCCGTAGATGTCGAACTCCAGTGCGGTGTTGATACCGATGATGCCCAGACGACGAACCACTTCAGGGTGGTTGGAGATCTCTTGCGGACGCAGTACCAGTTTGTCCTTGTAGCGTTCCAGATTGCCGAACACGTCCGAGTTGCGACGTTCCGACAAGGTGATGGAGCTGCCCGAAGCGAAGCTCATCTTGCCCGCGTCGATCAGGTCGAAGGTCGAATCCTGCAGTACTTCAGAGTACATGGTCAGGTCTTCGAACGGCGAGTCGATCAGGCCGCACATCACGGCGTTTGCAATGTTGCCGATACCCGCTTGCAGCGGGCCGAGCTTGTTGGTCATGCGGCCGGCTTCGACTTCCTGCTTGAGGAAGTTGATCAGGTGGAAGGCGATACCGTCTGTTTCGCTGTCAGGCTCGGATACGGTGGATGGCGAGTCAGGCTTGTTGGTAATCACGATGGCGACGATTTTTTCTGCCGGGATCGGGATCGCGGTGCTACCGATGCGATCGTCGACTTTCACCAAGGGGATAGGTGTACGCGTCGGACGGTAGGTCGGTATATAGATGTCGTGCAGACCTTCCAGGTTCGGGTTATGCGCCATGTTGATCTCGACGATCACTTGCTTGGCGAAGATGGCGAAGCTGGCAGAGTTGCCTACGGAAGTCGTCGGAACGATATGACCTTGCTCGGTAATAGCGACGGCCTCGATGACTGCGATGTCTGGCAGCTTGAGCTGATTGTTACGCAGTTGCTCAACGGTTTCGGACAAATGCTGGTCGATAAACATGACTTCGCCAGCGTTGATGGCCTTGCGCAGAGTGCTGTCTACCTGGAATGGCATGCGACGTGCCAGTACACCGGCTTCGGTCAATTGCTTGTCCAGGTCGTTGCCCAGGCTTGCGCCGGTCATCAGGGTGATTTTCAGCGGTGACTTTTTGGCCCGCTCAGCCAGGGCCTGCGGGACGGCTTTGGCTTCACCGGCACGGGTAAAACCGCTCATGCCGACGGTCATGCCGTCTTGGATAAGGGCGGCGGCTTCTTCGGCGCTCATGACCTTATCGTGCAGGGAGTTCAGGCGAATACGTTCACGGTACATGGATTGTTATCTCGGGCAACGGAAGCAAGAGGCGCAGTCTATTCATTTTCAGAGCCTTTCGTCCCGCTACCATGGTCGAATGCCAGCGGCCGATTTAGAGCCTTTGGTCGGGTTCCTTGGAAAAAGAAAAACCCCGACCAATACAGCGCCGGGGTTCTCGATATTGCGGTGATGCTTGATGTTACTCGACCGCTTTAACCATATCTTCAATAACCTTCTTGGCGTCGCCGAAGACCATCATGGTTTTATCCAGATAAAACAGTTCGTTATCCAGGCCTGCATAGCCGCTGGCCATGGAGCGTTTGTTAACGATGACGGTTTTGGCTTTATAGGCTTCGAGGATCGGCATGCCTGCGATCGGCGATTTTGGATCGTTCTTTGCCGCCGGGTTGACCACGTCATTGGCGCCTAGTACGAGCACCACGTCAGCCTGGCCAAACTCGGAGTTGATGTCTTCCATTTCGAACACTTGGTCGTAAGGCACTTCGGCCTCGGCCAGCAGCACGTTCATATGGCCTGGCATACGGCCTGCAACCGGGTGAATCGCGTACTTTACGGTCACACCGCGGTGGGTCAGTTTTTCAGTCAGTTCTTTGAGCGCGTGCTGTGCCCGGGCAACCGCAAGGCCGTAGCCTGGAACGATGATCACAGTATCGGCGTTCATCAACAGGAAGGTGGCGTCGTCAGCCGAGCCGGATTTCACCGGGCGGGCCTCTTGCGTGCCGGCTGGGCCGCCAACGTCTGTTGCGCCACCAAAGCCGCCGAGGATCACGTTAAAGAACGAGCGATTCATCGCCTTGCACATGATGTACGACAGGATCGCACCCGAAGATCCTACCAGCGAGCCAGCAATGATCAGCATCGAGTTGTTCAGCGAGAAACCGATACCGGCGGCTGCCCAACCTGAGTAGCTATTAAGCATCGATACCACGACCGGCATGTCGGCGCCGCCAATCGGGATGATGATCAGCACACCCAGTACAAATGCCAGAGCCAGCATCAGCGCGAATGCGTTGAGGTTGCCGGTCAGCATAAAGGTAATGCCCAGAGCCAGCGTAGCCAGGCCAAGCGCCAGGTTCAGCTTGTGTTGGCCGGTGAACTGTACCGGTGCGCCCTGAAACAGACGGAACTTGTATTTGCCCGAGAGCTTGCCGAAGGCGATCACCGAACCGGAGAAGGTGATTGCACCAATGGCTGCGCCAAGGAATAGCTCCAGGCGGTTGCCTGCCGGGATGGCGTCGCCCAGGTGCTTGACGATGCCCAGCGACTGCGGTTCGACCACGGCTGCGATGGCAATAAATACCGCAGCGAGGCCGATCATGCTGTGCATGAAAGCGACCAGCTCAGGCATTTTGGTCATTTCAACGCGTTTAGCCATGATCGAGCCAGCAGTACCGCCGACCAGCAGGCCGACAATCACGTAGCCGATACCAGCAGTCGCGATCTCTGCGCCCAGTTTGTAGATCAGGCCGACCGTGGTGATGATCGCCAGACCCATGCCGAGCATGCCGAACAGGTTGCCGCGACGTGAGGTGGTAGGGTGCGACAGACCCTTGAGTGCCTGGATAAAGCAGATTGATGCAACCAGATACAGAACAGTGACCAGGTTCATGCTCATGGCTTGCGCACCTCTTCTTTGGCTTTAGGTGCTTTCTTCTTGAACATTTCCAGCATGCGCCGGGTGACCAAAAATCCACCGAATACGTTTACGGCCGCCAGCGCGACCGCCAGGGTGCCCATGGTTTTGCCCAGCGGGGTAACAGTCAGTGCCGCAGCAAGCATCGCGCCTACGATCACAATCGCCGAAATGGCGTTGGTAACGGCCATCAAAGGTGTGTGCAGCGCAGGTGTCACGTTCCAGACCACGTGGTAGCCCACATAGATGGCCAGCACGAAGATGATCAGGTTGTAGATACCGGGGGAGATGAACTCTTCCATTATTTTTATCCTCAGCCGTTTTTGCGCACGACTTGACCGTCGCGGCACATCAGGCACGCGGCGACGATGTCGTCTTCAAGGTTGATCTGGAACTGTCCTTCGGGGGTGAAGACCAGCTTGAGGAAGTCCAGCAGGTTGCGGGCGTAGAGCGCCGAAGCGTCTGCGGCAACCATGGCGGCAAGGTTGGTGTGGCCGACGATGGTGACGCCGTGTTCAACCACTACTTGATCGGCAACGGTCAGCGGGCAGTTGCCGCCTTGTGCGGCAGCCAGGTCGATGACCACCGAGCCGGGTTTCATCTGGGCTACGGTTTCGGCGCTGAGCAGTACCGGAGCTTTACGGCCCGGGATCAGTGCGGTGGTGATCACGATGTCTGCCTGCTTGGCGCGTTCGTGAACGGCCTGTGCCTGGCGTTGCATCCAGCTGGCAGGCATTGGACGTGCGTAGCCGCCTACCCCAACTGCGCACTCGCGCTCTTCGTCGGTTTCGTAAGGCACGTCGACGAACTTGGCGCCCAGAGATTCGATCTGCTCTTTAACGGCAGGTCGTACATCGGAGGCCTCGATCACTGCGCCCAGGCGCTTGGCCGTGGCGATTGCCTGCAAGCCAGCAACCCCTGCGCCCAAGATCAGCACGCGAGCGGCCTTAACGGTCCCGGCAGCGGTCATCAGCATCGGCATAAAGCGCGGATAGTGGTGAGCGGCGACCAAGACGGCTTTATAGCCGGCGATGTTGGCCTGGGATGACAGAACATCAAGACTTTGCGCGCGGGAGGTTCGGGGGGCGGCTTCGAGAGAGAAGGCGGTGATCCCACGCTCGGCCAGTTTGGCAATGGTTTCATTGCTGAACGGGTTGAGCATGCCAATGAGCACGGTGCCGGTTTTTATCAGGGCCAGTTCGCTATCGCTTGGGGCGACAACCTTGAGAATCAGCTCTGCACCGAAAGCATCTGTTGCGTTGCCAATAGTCGCGCCAGCGGCTTCATAAGCACTGTCAATAACACTGGCACTAATGCCCGCGCCGCTTTGAACAGTCACCTTATGGCCTTGGCCGATCAGCTTCTTGATGGTTTCCGGGGTTGCAGCAACCCGCGTTTCACCCGTATGGGTCTCGAGAGGAACACCAATGTGCACGTCAAATCTCCTGCGTGATCTTTTATAAGAAAGCCAGCGCACTACGGATGGTGCGACTGGGGCGGCCGATCAGCACGATCCCACCAAAGTATGGGTGGGGCGGGGCATTCTGCTGGCAATTTTTTTACCCTTCAAGAACTTATGGAGGGTGACGAGATTTAAACTACAAGTCATGCAGTGACCGAATGTCGCAATGGTCGGCTACATGCCTTTAAATACGGGGCTTGCAGAGGAATTGAGTGTTTTTTGAGTTTTTTTCACATTTCTTTTAGTTATCGCTGCATAACTTTGAGAAATACCCTGTAGGCCGCGTGGTTACTGGCTTACAGGAATGTCCAGTTAGACAAAAGTCCAGAGTGTTTAAAGGCGACATTTACTTATATATGTAGTGCTTATTTGTATGGCGCTACATAGTTTATTTGGACTATGCGGGACTTTCAAATCAGGCTGTAAGTCGCGGCCTGATTGATCAGCCAGTCTCTAAAAGCTTGCAGTGAGGCTGACTCAATTTTGCGTTCGGGGATCATCAGGTAGTAAGCCTTGGTGCTGAGCAGGGCGCTCTCGTTGGCAATCACCAGGCGTTTTTCGGCCAGTTCGCGCTGAATCAGAAACGGGGGGATCAGGGCAACGCCCATTTCGTGCATGGCGGCCTGAGCCAGCATCGAGAACAGTTCATAGCGTGGCCCGGTCATGTCGCGAGGCACGGTCATGTCTTGTGCGTTGAACCACTGGCGCCACGCGTAGGGGCGAGTGGTTTGCTGTAGCAAAGGAAGTTCGGCGAGAGCGTGCGGGGTGAGGCCCTGGTGTGTACCCAGTAGTGTAGGGCTGCATACAGGTACTGGGTTCTCGCCCATCAGTCGGTAGGACGAAGTGCCTGACCAGTCGGCATCGCCGAAGTAGATGGCGGCATCAAAGTCGGTATCGGCAAACAGAAAGGGGCGTGTGCGGTTGGTCAGGTTTACCGTGACGTCCGGGTGTAGCTGCTGAAAGTCCTTGAGGCGAGGTAATAGCCATTGCGTCCCGAAAGTGGGCACTACGGCCAGCTCAATCACATTGGCGCCCTGCTGGCCCATGACCGACAGTGTGTCCCGTTCTACCGCATCCAGCTGGGTTGCTATGCGTCGACTGTAAGAAAGGCCTGCCTCGGTCAGTTTTACGCCGCGCTTAGAGCGTCGGAAGAGTTCAACGCTCAGGAATTCCTCCAGGCTGGCAATCTGTCGGCATATGGCCCCTTGAGTGAGGGAAAGCTCGTGCGCAGCTTTGGTAAAGCTTTCGTGGCGTGCGGCCGCTTCGAAGCTGATCAGGGCTGTTGTGCTGGGGATCTTGCGACGCATGTACGGCTTACTCACTAAATGCAGTCAGAAAAGGCTTTTTATCGAGTTACGGAGTGAGAAATTATCACAGGATGGTGCTGAATCCTCGTTTGTCCTTCTATATAGAAGGGGTCTAGGATCGGCTCACGACATTTTATCTATTACGCGAGGGTTCTCTCATGGCGGGTAAAGCAAGCTTCAACTGGATTGATCCACTGTTGCTGGATCAGCAGCTCACTGAAGAAGAGCGCATGGTGCGTGACAGTGCTGAGCAGTTCGCTCAGGACAAGTTGGCGCCACGTATTCTTGATGCTTTCCGTAATGAGAAGACTGACCCTGCGATCTTTCGCGAAATGGGCGAAACCGGTTTGCTGGGTGCGATGATTCCTGAGCAGTACGGTGGTAGTGGCCTTAATTACGTCAGCTACGGCCTGATCGCTCGTGAAGTGGAGCGGGTCGATTCGGGTTATCGCTCGATGATGAGTGTGCAGTCTTCATTGGTAATGGTGCCGATCAATGAGTTCGGTACCGAGGCGCAGAAGCAAAAGTATCTGCCCAAGCTGGCCTCTGGCGAGTGGATCGGTTGCTTTGGTCTGACAGAGCCTAATCACGGCTCTGACCCGGGCGCGATGATTACCCGTGCCCGTTCGGTTGATGGCGGCTACAGCCTGACGGGCAGCAAGATGTGGATCACTAACAGCCCGATCGCCGATGTGTTTGTGGTGTGGGCGAAAGATGATGAAGGCGACATTCGTGGCTTTGTTCTGGAAAAAGGCTGGAAGGGTCTGACTACGCCTGCGATTCACGGCAAGGTTGGCTTGCGTGCGTCCATTACTGGCGAAATCGTGATGGATAACGTGTTTGTGCCGCAAGAGAACATCTTCCCGGATGTGCGTGGTTTGAAAGGTCCTTTTACCTGCCTGAATTCGGCTCGCTACGGCATCTCCTGGGGAGCGCTGGGGGCTGCAGAGTTCTGCTGGCACACGGCGCGTCAGTACACCCTGGATCGTCATCAGTTTGGTCGGCCTTTGGCTGCAACCCAGTTGATCCAGAAAAAGCTGGCCGATATGCAGACCGAGATTACGTTGGCCCTGCAGGGTTGCCTGCGTTTGGGTCGGATGAAGGATGAGGGGACTGCGGCTGTTGAGATTACGTCGATCATGAAGCGCAACTCATGCGGCAAGTCGCTGGACATCGCGCGTATGGCCCGCGACATGCTGGGCGGTAACGGTATCTCGGATGAATTCGGGGTTGCGCGCCATCTGGTCAACCTGGAGGTTGTGAACACCTACGAAGGCACGCATGACGTGCATGCCTTGATCTTGGGTCGTGCGCAGACCGGCCTTCAGGCGTTCTATTAACAGGAGCTCGGCTCATGGGTGCTTTATCGCATTTGCGGGTGTTGGATTTGTCTCGGGTGCTGGCGGGGCCGTGGGCCGGGCAGATACTGGCGGACCTTGGAGCCGAGGTTATCAAGGTTGAGCGCCCGGGCAATGGTGATGACACGCGCGCGTGGGGGCCACCCTTTCTCAAGGATGCTTACGGTGAGAGTACGGGGGAGGCGGCTTATTACTTGTCTGCCAATCGCAACAAGCAGTCAGTCACTATCGATTTCACCAAGCCTGAGGGGCAGCAGCTGGTTCGTGATCTGGCCTCCAAGTCCGACATACTAATTGAGAACTTCAAGGTGGGTGGTCTGCAGGCGTACGGTCTGGACTATGCGTCGCTCAAGGTGTTGAACCCGGATTTGATCTACTGCTCGATTACGGGGTTCGGTCAGACCGGTCCCTATGCCAAGCGGGCGGGTTATGACTTTATGGTCCAGGGGCTTGGTGGTCTGATGAGCCTGACGGGAAGGCCTGAGGGTGATGAGGGTGCGGGACCGGTTAAGGTTGGGGTTGCGCTGACCGATATTTTGACCGGGCTATATTCGACCGTAGCTATTCTGGCTGCCCTTGCCCATCGCCAGCATGAGGGTGGCGGGCAGCATATTGATATGGCGCTGCTGGACGTGCAGGTAGCTTGCCTGGCGAATCAGGCGATGAACTATCTGACTACGGGCGTTGCACCGCAGCGCCTGGGCAATGCTCATCCTAATATCGTTCCTTATCAGGATTTTCCGACGGCAGATGGAGACTTTATTCTCACGGTAGGTAACGACAGTCAGTTCCGTAAATTTGCTGAAGTGGCAGGTCGTCCTGAGTTGGGTGGGGATCCGCGCTTTTCCACTAATAAGCTGCGTGTTGCTAATAGGGCGGAGTTGGTGCCGCTTATCAGGCAGCTAACTGTTTTCAAGACTACAGCTGAGTGGGTGGCGCAACTGGAAGCGGTTGGTGTGCCCTGCGGGCCGATCAATGACCTGGCTCAAGTGTTTGCTGATCCTCAGGTGCGTGCTCGAGGGTTGGCGATGCAGTTGCCACATGCGTTAGCGGGTCTTGTGCCGCAGGTGGCAAGCCCTATCCGGTTGTCCGAAACGCCAGTGGAGTACCGCAATGCACCTCCTTTGTTGGGTGAGCATACTCAGCAAGTGCTGGAGCAGGTGTTGGGGCTGAAGTCGGGAGCAGTGGAAGCTTTGCGGCGGTCTGGCGTGCTGTAGCTATATAGAGGGGTGCGTCAGCACCCCTCTATATAGGTGTATTTAGGGGTATTTGAAGTTTATTGATAGTTTTACTCAATTAGCCCTTGACTAGGATTTTTAGCGGCCTATAATTCGTCCCACTTCCGGCGCAGTTGAAACGGAAAACTCCTTGAGAATCAATGAGTTGGATTGTTTTACAGTGTCAGCTTCAAGTCATCGAAGCAGGAAATTAGGTGTTGACAGCAGCTTGTAACGCTGTAGAATGCGCACCTCGGTTCAGCGAAGGCTAAACCAACCGCTCTTTAACAACTGAATCAAGCAATTCGTGTGGGTGCTTGTGGAGTCAGACTGATAGTCAACAAGATTATCAGCATCACAAGTTACTCCGCGAGAAATCAAAGATGTAACCAACGATTGCTGAGCCAAGTTTAGGGTTTCTTAAAAACCCAAAGATGTTTGAACTGAAGAGTTTGATCATGGCTCAGATTGAACGCTGGCGGCAGGCCTAACACATGCAAGTCGAGCGGTAGAGAGAAGCTTGCTTCTCTTGAGAGCGGCGGACGGGTGAGTAATACCTAGGAATCTGCCTGATAGTGGGGGATAACGTTCGGAAACGGACGCTAATACCGCATACGTCCTACGGGAGAAAGCAGGGGACCTTCGGGCCTTGCGCTATCAGATGAGCCTAGGTCGGATTAGCTAGTTGGTGAGGTAATGGCTCACCAAGGCTACGATCCGTAACTGGTCTGAGAGGATGATCAGTCACACTGGAACTGAGACACGGTCCAGACTCCTACGGGAGGCAGCAGTGGGGAATATTGGACAATGGGCGAAAGCCTGATCCAGCCATGCCGCGTGTGTGAAGAAGGTCTTCGGATTGTAAAGCACTTTAAGTTGGGAGGAAGGGCATTAACCTAATACGTTAGTGTTTTGACGTTACCGACAGAATAAGCACCGGCTAACTCTGTGCCAGCAGCCGCGGTAATACAGAGGGTGCAAGCGTTAATCGGAATTACTGGGCGTAAAGCGCGCGTAGGTGGTTTGTTAAGTTGAATGTGAAATCCCCGGGCTCAACCTGGGAACTGCATCCAAAACTGGCAAGCTAGAGTATGGTAGAGGGTAGTGGAATTTCCTGTGTAGCGGTGAAATGCGTAGATATAGGAAGGAACACCAGTGGCGAAGGCGACTACCTGGACTGATACTGACACTGAGGTGCGAAAGCGTGGGGAGCAAACAGGATTAGATACCCTGGTAGTCCACGCCGTAAACGATGTCAACTAGCCGTTGGGAGTCTTGAACTCTTAGTGGCGCAGCTAACGCATTAAGTTGACCGCCTGGGGAGTACGGCCGCAAGGTTAAAACTCAAATGAATTGACGGGGGCCCGCACAAGCGGTGGAGCATGTGGTTTAATTCGAAGCAACGCGAAGAACCTTACCAGGCCTTGACATCCAATGAACTTTCTAGAGATAGATTGGTGCCTTCGGGAACATTGAGACAGGTGCTGCATGGCTGTCGTCAGCTCGTGTCGTGAGATGTTGGGTTAAGTCCCGTAACGAGCGCAACCCTTGTCCTTAGTTACCAGCACGTAATGGTGGGCACTCTAAGGAGACTGCCGGTGACAAACCGGAGGAAGGTGGGGATGACGTCAAGTCATCATGGCCCTTACGGCCTGGGCTACACACGTGCTACAATGGTCGGTACAAAGGGTTGCCAAGCCGCGAGGTGGAGCTAATCCCATAAAACCGATCGTAGTCCGGATCGCAGTCTGCAACTCGACTGCGTGAAGTCGGAATCGCTAGTAATCGTGAATCAGAATGTCACGGTGAATACGTTCCCGGGCCTTGTACACACCGCCCGTCACACCATGGGAGTGGGTTGCACCAGAAGTAGCTAGTCTAACCTTCGGGAGGACGGTTACCACGGTGTGATTCATGACTGGGGTGAAGTCGTAACAAGGTAGCCGTAGGGGAACCTGCGGCTGGATCACCTCCTTAATCGACGACATCAGCTGCTCCATAAGTTCCCACACGAATTGCTTGATTCATTGTAGAAGACGATAACTGCAGAGTCGCTCTGTGGTTTTTCTGTCGTAAAGCTTAGAAATGAGCATTCCATCAAATGATGGTGAATGTTGATTTCTGATCTTTTGATTAGATCGTTCTTTAAAAATTTGGGTATGTAATAGAAAGTTAGACTGGATAACACTTTCACTGGTGTTTATTCAGGCTAAGGTAAAATTTGTGAGTGTCTCTTAATTGAGCATGCGAATTTTCGGCGAATGTCGTCTTCATAGTATAACCAGATTGCTTGGGGTTATATGGTCAAGTGAAGAAGCGCATACGGTGGATGCCTTGGCAGTCAGAGGCGATGAAAGACGTGGTAGCCTGCGAAAAGCTTCGGGGAGTCGGCAAACAGACTTTGATCCGGAGATGTCTGAATGGGGGAACCCACCTAACATAAGTTAGGTATCTTAAGCTGAATACATAGGCTTAAGAAGCGAACCAGGGGAACTGAAACATCTAAGTACCCTGAGGAAAAGAAATCAACCGAGATTCCCTTAGTAGTGGCGAGCGAACGGGGACCAGCCCTTAAGCTGTATTGATGTTAGCGGAACGCTCTGGAAAGTGCGGCCATAGTGGGTGATAGCCCTGTACGCGAAAACATCTTTACAGTGAAATCGAGTAGGACGGAGCACGAGAAACTTTGTCTGAATATGGGGGGACCATCCTCCAAGGCTAAATACTACTGACTGACCGATAGTGAACTAGTACCGTGAGGGAAAGGCGAAAAGAACCCCGGAGAGGGGAGTGAAATAGATCCTGAAACCGTATGCGTACAAGCAGTGGGAGCCCACTTTGTTGGGTGACTGCGTACCTTTTGTATAATGGGTCAGCGACTTATTTTCAGTGGCAAGCTTAACCGAATAGGGGAGGCGTAGCGAAAGCGAGTCTTAATAGGGCGTCTAGTCGCTGGGAATAGACCCGAAACCGGGCGATCTATCCATGGGCAGGTTGAAGGTTGGGTAACACTAACTGGAGGACCGAACCGACTACCGTTGAAAAGTTAGCGGATGACCTGTGGATCGGAGTGAAAGGCTAATCAAGCTCGGAGATAGCTGGTTCTCCTCGAAAGCTATTTAGGTAGCGCCTCATGTATCACTGTAGGGGGTAGAGCACTGTTTCGGCTAGGGGGTCATCCCGACTTACCAAACCGATGCAAACTCCGAATACCTACAAGTGCCGAGCATGGGAGACACACGGCGGGTGCTAACGTCCGTCGTGAAAAGGGAAACAACCCAGACCGTCAGCTAAGGTCCCAAAGTTATGGTTAAGTGGGAAACGATGTGGGAAGGCTTAGACAGCTAGGAGGTTGGCTTAGAAGCAGCCACCCTTTAAAGAAAGCGTAATAGCTCACTAGTCGAGTCGGCCTGCGCGGAAGATTTAACGGGGCTCAAACCATACACCGAAGCTACGGGTATCACTTAGGTGATGCGGTAGAGGAGCGTTCTGTAAGCCTGTGAAGGTGAGTTGAGAAGCTTGCTGGAGGTATCAGAAGTGCGAATGCTGACATGAGTAACGATAATGGGTGTGAAAAACACCCACGCCGAAAGACCAAGGTTTCCTGCGCAACGTTAATCGACGCAGGGTTAGTCGGTCCCTAAGGCGAGGCTGAAAAGCGTAGTCGATGGAAAACAGGTTAATATTCCTGTACTTCTGGTTATTGCGATGGAGGGACGGAGAAGGCTAGGCCAGCTTGGCGTTGGTTGTCCAAGTTTAAGGTGGTAGGCTGGAATCTTAGGTAAATCCGGGATTCTAAGGCCGAGAGCTGATGACGAGTTGTCTTTTAGACAACGAAGTGGTTGATGCCATGCTTCCAAGAAAAGCTTCTAAGCTTCAGGTAACCAGGAACCGTACCCCAAACCGACACAGGTGGTTGGGTAGAGAATACCAAGGCGCTTGAGAGAACTCGGGTGAAGGAACTAGGCAAAATGGCACCGTAACTTCGGGAGAAGGTGCGCCGGTGAGGGTGAAGCATTTACTGCGTAAGCCCATGCCGGTCGAAGATACCAGGCCGCTGCGACTGTTTATTAAAAACACAGCACTCTGCAAACACGAAAGTGGACGTATAGGGTGTGACGCCTGCCCGGTGCCGGAAGGTTAATTGATGGGGTTAGCTAACGCGAAGCTCTTGATCGAAGCCCCGGTAAACGGCGGCCGTAACTATAACGGTCCTAAGGTAGCGAAATTCCTTGTCGGGTAAGTTCCGACCTGCACGAATGGCGTAACGATGGCGGCGCTGTCTCCACCCGAGACTCAGTGAAATTGAAATCGCTGTGAAGATGCAGTGTATCCGCGGCTAGACGGAAAGACCCCGTGAACCTTTACTATAGCTTTGCACTGGACTTTGAATTTGCTTGTGTAGGATAGGTGGGAGGCTTTGAAGTGTGGACGCCAGTCTGCATGGAGCCAATCTTGAAATACCACCCTGGCAACTTTGAGGTTCTAACTCAGGTCCGTTATCCGGATCGAGGACAGTGTATGGTGGGTAGTTTGACTGGGGCGGTCTCCTCCTAAAGAGTAACGGAGGAGTACGAAGGTGCGCTCAGACCGGTCGGAAATCGGTCGTAGAGTATAAAGGCAAAAGCGCGCTTGACTGCGAGACAGACACGTCGAGCAGGTACGAAAGTAGGTCTTAGTGATCCGGTGGTTCTGTATGGAAGGGCCATCGCTCAACGGATAAAAGGTACTCCGGGGATAACAGGCTGATACCGCCCAAGAGTTCATATCGACGGCGGTGTTTGGCACCTCGATGTCGGCTCATCACATCCTGGGGCTGAAGCCGGTCCCAAGGGTATGGCTGTTCGCCATTTAAAGTGGTACGCGAGCTGGGTTTAGAACGTCGTGAGACAGTTCGGTCCCTATCTGCCGTGGACGTTTGAGATTTGAGAGGGGCTGCTCCTAGTACGAGAGGACCGGAGTGGACGAACCTCTGGTGTTCCGGTTGTCACGCCAGTGGCATTGCCGGGTAGCTATGTTCGGGAAAGATAACCGCTGAAAGCATCTAAGCGGGAAACTTGCCTCAAGATGAGATCTCACTGGAACCTTGAGTTCCCTAAAGGGCCGTCGAAGACTACGACGTTGATAGGTTGGGTGTGTAAGCGCTGTGAGGCGTTGAGCTAACCAATACTAATTGCCCGTGAGGCTTGACCATATAACACCCAAGCAATTTGCGTCGAAGAGACCAGATTGCGGTGTGTGAAGACGATACAAACCGAAAGTTTGCGACTCACAAAACACCAACTATTACATACCCATTCGCTGGAGCGTAAACCGAAAGGTAAACGACCTGGCTACCGAATTTCTTGACGACCATAGAGCATTGGAACCACCTGATCCCATCCCGAACTCAGCAGTGAAACGATGCATCGCCGATGGTAGTGTGGGGTTTCCCCATGTGAGAGTAGGTCATCGTCAAGATTAAATTCCAAAATCCCTGTCTGCTCGCGCAGACGGGGATTTTGTTTTTGTATAAGTACAAGCTTTGTAAAAAGCCTGTGCTGTTAATCAGGCCATTTGCCTGGCTAACACCTCGATTATCTCAATCGAAAGAAGCAGGAAATAAGGTGTTGACAGCAGCGTGTAACGCTGTAGAATTCGCCTCCCGCTAACGAGAGATCGAAAGCGCAAGTGGTTGATGTTACAGAGGAAACTTTGAAAACATCTTAAAATAACCGCTTGACAGCAACAGAGGCTGCTGTAGAATGCGCGCCTCGGTTCAGCGAAAGCTAAACCAACCGCTCTTTAACAACTGAATCAAGCAATTCGTGTGGGTGCTTGTGGAGTCAGACTGATAGTCAACAAGATTATCAGCATCACAAGTTACTCCGCGAGAAATCAAAGATGTAACCAACGATTGCTGAGCCAAGTTTAGGGTTTCTTAAAAACCCAAAGATGTTTGAACTGAAGAGTTTGATCATGGCTCAGATTGAACGCTGGCGGCAGGCCTAACACATGCAAGTCGAGCGGTAGAGAGAAGCTTGCTTCTCTTGAGAGCGGCGGACGGGTGAGTAATACCTAGGAATCTGCCTGATAGTGGGGGATAACGTTCGGAAACGGACGCTAATACCGCATACGTCCTACGGGAGAAAGCAGGGGACCTTCGGGCCTTGCGCTATCAGATGAGCCTAGGTCGGATTAGCTAGTTGGTGAGGTAATGGCTCACCAAGGCTACGATCCGTAACTGGTCTGAGAGGATGATCAGTCACACTGGAACTGAGACACGGTCCAGACTCCTACGGGAGGCAGCAGTGGGGAATATTGGACAATGGGCGAAAGCCTGATCCAGCCATGCCGCGTGTGTGAAGAAGGTCTTCGGATTGTAAAGCACTTTAAGTTGGGAGGAAGGGCATTAACCTAATACGTTAGTGTTTTGACGTTACCGACAGAATAAGCACCGGCTAACTCTGTGCCAGCAGCCGCGGTAATACAGAGGGTGCAAGCGTTAATCGGAATTACTGGGCGTAAAGCGCGCGTAGGTGGTTTGTTAAGTTGAATGTGAAATCCCCGGGCTCAACCTGGGAACTGCATCCAAAACTGGCAAGCTAGAGTATGGTAGAGGGTAGTGGAATTTCCTGTGTAGCGGTGAAATGCGTAGATATAGGAAGGAACACCAGTGGCGAAGGCGACTACCTGGACTGATACTGACACTGAGGTGCGAAAGCGTGGGGAGCAAACAGGATTAGATACCCTGGTAGTCCACGCCGTAAACGATGTCAACTAGCCGTTGGGAGTCTTGAACTCTTAGTGGCGCAGCTAACGCATTAAGTTGACCGCCTGGGGAGTACGGCCGCAAGGTTAAAACTCAAATGAATTGACGGGGGCCCGCACAAGCGGTGGAGCATGTGGTTTAATTCGAAGCAACGCGAAGAACCTTACCAGGCCTTGACATCCAATGAACTTTCTAGAGATAGATTGGTGCCTTCGGGAACATTGAGACAGGTGCTGCATGGCTGTCGTCAGCTCGTGTCGTGAGATGTTGGGTTAAGTCCCGTAACGAGCGCAACCCTTGTCCTTAGTTACCAGCACGTAATGGTGGGCACTCTAAGGAGACTGCCGGTGACAAACCGGAGGAAGGTGGGGATGACGTCAAGTCATCATGGCCCTTACGGCCTGGGCTACACACGTGCTACAATGGTCGGTACAAAGGGTTGCCAAGCCGCGAGGTGGAGCTAATCCCATAAAACCGATCGTAGTCCGGATCGCAGTCTGCAACTCGACTGCGTGAAGTCGGAATCGCTAGTAATCGTGAATCAGAATGTCACGGTGAATACGTTCCCGGGCCTTGTACACACCGCCCGTCACACCATGGGAGTGGGTTGCACCAGAAGTAGCTAGTCTAACCTTCGGGAGGACGGTTACCACGGTGTGATTCATGACTGGGGTGAAGTCGTAACAAGGTAGCCGTAGGGGAACCTGCGGCTGGATCACCTCCTTAATCGACGACATCAGCTGCTCCATAAGTTCCCACACGAATTGCTTGATTCATTGAAGAAGACGATAGAAGCAGACCAAAATTGGGTCTGTAGCTCAGTTGGTTAGAGCGCACCCCTGATAAGGGTGAGGTCGGCAGTTCGAATCTGCCCAGACCCACCAATTTTGTGTAAAAAGCCTGTAGAAATATGGGGCCATAGCTCAGCTGGGAGAGCGCCTGCCTTGCACGCAGGAGGTCAACGGTTCGATCCCGTTTGGCTCCACCATAACTTGCTTCTGTGTCGTAAAGCTTAGAAATGAGCATTCCATCAAACGATGGTGAATGTTGATTTCTGATCTTTTGATTAGATCGTTCTTTAAAAATTTGGGTATGTAATAGAAAGTTAGACTGGATAACACTTTCACTGGTGTTTATTCAGGCTAAGGTAAAATTTGTGAGTGTCTCTTAATTGAGCATGCGAATTTTCGGCGAATGTCGTCTTCATAGTATAACCAGATTGCTTGGGGTTATATGGTCAAGTGAAGAAGCGCATACGGTGGATGCCTTGGCAGTCAGAGGCGATGAAAGACGTGGTAGCCTGCGAAAAGCTTCGGGGAGTCGGCAAACAGACTTTGATCCGGAGATGTCTGAATGGGGGAACCCACCTAACATAAGTTAGGTATCTTAAGCTGAATACATAGGCTTAAGAAGCGAACCAGGGGAACTGAAACATCTAAGTACCCTGAGGAAAAGAAATCAACCGAGATTCCCTTAGTAGTGGCGAGCGAACGGGGACCAGCCCTTAAGCTGTATTGATGTTAGCGGAACGCTCTGGAAAGTGCGGCCATAGTGGGTGATAGCCCTGTACGCGAAAACATCTTTACAGTGAAATCGAGTAGGACGGAGCACGAGAAACTTTGTCTGAATATGGGGGGACCATCCTCCAAGGCTAAATACTACTGACTGACCGATAGTGAACTAGTACCGTGAGGGAAAGGCGAAAAGAACCCCGGAGAGGGGAGTGAAATAGATCCTGAAACCGTATGCGTACAAGCAGTGGGAGCCCACTTTGTTGGGTGACTGCGTACCTTTTGTATAATGGGTCAGCGACTTATTTTCAGTGGCAAGCTTAACCGAATAGGGGAGGCGTAGCGAAAGCGAGTCTTAATAGGGCGTCTAGTCGCTGGGAATAGACCCGAAACCGGGCGATCTATCCATGGGCAGGTTGAAGGTTGGGTAACACTAACTGGAGGACCGAACCGACTACCGTTGAAAAGTTAGCGGATGACCTGTGGATCGGAGTGAAAGGCTAATCAAGCTCGGAGATAGCTGGTTCTCCTCGAAAGCTATTTAGGTAGCGCCTCATGTATCACTGTAGGGGGTAGAGCACTGTTTCGGCTAGGGGGTCATCCCGACTTACCAAACCGATGCAAACTCCGAATACCTACAAGTGCCGAGCATGGGAGACACACGGCGGGTGCTAACGTCCGTCGTGAAAAGGGAAACAACCCAGACCGTCAGCTAAGGTCCCAAAGTTATGGTTAAGTGGGAAACGATGTGGGAAGGCTTAGACAGCTAGGAGGTTGGCTTAGAAGCAGCCACCCTTTAAAGAAAGCGTAATAGCTCACTAGTCGAGTCGGCCTGCGCGGAAGATTTAACGGGGCTCAAACCATACACCGAAGCTACGGGTATCACTTAGGTGATGCGGTAGAGGAGCGTTCTGTAAGCCTGTGAAGGTGAGTTGAGAAGCTTGCTGGAGGTATCAGAAGTGCGAATGCTGACATGAGTAACGATAATGGGTGTGAAAAACACCCACGCCGAAAGACCAAGGTTTCCTGCGCAACGTTAATCGACGCAGGGTTAGTCGGTCCCTAAGGCGAGGCTGAAAAGCGTAGTCGATGGAAAACAGGTTAATATTCCTGTACTTCTGGTTATTGCGATGGAGGGACGGAGAAGGCTAGGCCAGCTTGGCGTTGGTTGTCCAAGTTTAAGGTGGTAGGCTGGAATCTTAGGTAAATCCGGGATTCTAAGGCCGAGAGCTGATGACGAGTTGTCTTTTAGACAACGAAGTGGTTGATGCCATGCTTCCAAGAAAAGCTTCTAAGCTTCAGGTAACCAGGAACCGTACCCCAAACCGACACAGGTGGTTGGGTAGAGAATACCAAGGCGCTTGAGAGAACTCGGGTGAAGGAACTAGGCAAAATGGCACCGTAACTTCGGGAGAAGGTGCGCCGGTGAGGGTGAAGCATTTACTGCGTAAGCCCATGCCGGTCGAAGATACCAGGCCGCTGCGACTGTTTATTAAAAACACAGCACTCTGCAAACACGAAAGTGGACGTATAGGGTGTGACGCCTGCCCGGTGCCGGAAGGTTAATTGATGGGGTTAGCTAACGCGAAGCTCTTGATCGAAGCCCCGGTAAACGGCGGCCGTAACTATAACGGTCCTAAGGTAGCGAAATTCCTTGTCGGGTAAGTTCCGACCTGCACGAATGGCGTAACGATGGCGGCGCTGTCTCCACCCGAGACTCAGTGAAATTGAAATCGCTGTGAAGATGCAGTGTATCCGCGGCTAGACGGAAAGACCCCGTGAACCTTTACTATAGCTTTGCACTGGACTTTGAATTTGCTTGTGTAGGATAGGTGGGAGGCTTTGAAGTGTGGACGCCAGTCTGCATGGAGCCAACCTTGAAATACCACCCTGGCAACTTTGAGGTTCTAACTCAGGTCCGTTATCCGGATCGAGGACAGTGTATGGTGGGTAGTTTGACTGGGGCGGTCTCCTCCTAAAGAGTAACGGAGGAGTACGAAGGTGCGCTCAGACCGGTCGGAAATCGGTCGTAGAGTATAAAGGCAAAAGCGCGCTTGACTGCGAGACAGACACGTCGAGCAGGTACGAAAGTAGGTCTTAGTGATCCGGTGGTTCTGTATGGAAGGGCCATCGCTCAACGGATAAAAGGTACTCCGGGGATAACAGGCTGATACCGCCCAAGAGTTCATATCGACGGCGGTGTTTGGCACCTCGATGTCGGCTCATCACATCCTGGGGCTGAAGCCGGTCCCAAGGGTATGGCTGTTCGCCATTTAAAGTGGTACGCGAGCTGGGTTTAGAACGTCGTGAGACAGTTCGGTCCCTATCTGCCGTGGACGTTTGAGATTTGAGAGGGGCTGCTCCTAGTACGAGAGGACCGGAGTGGACGAACCTCTGGTGTTCCGGTTGTCACGCCAGTGGCATTGCCGGGTAGCTATGTTCGGGAAAGATAACCGCTGAAAGCATCTAAGCGGGAAACTTGCCTCAAGATGAGATCTCACTGGAACCTTGAGTTCCCTAAAGGGCCGTCGAAGACTACGACGTTGATAGGTTGGGTGTGTAAGCGCTGTGAGGCGTTGAGCTAACCAATACTAATTGCCCGTGAGGCTTGACCATATAACACCCAAGCAATTTGCGTCGAAGAGACCAGATTGCGGTGTGTGAAGACGATACAAACCGAAAGTTTGCGACTCACAAAACACCAACTATTACATACCCATTCGCTGGAGCGTAAACCGAAAGGTAAACGACCTGGCTACCGAATTTCTTGACGACCATAGAGCATTGGAACCACCTGATCCCATCCCGAACTCAGCAGTGAAACGATGCATCGCCGATGGTAGTGTGGGGTTTCCCCATGTGAGAGTAGGTCATCGTCAAGATTAAATTCCAAAATCCCTGTCTGCTCGCGCAGACGGGGATTTTGTTTTTATAGAAGTACCAAGTTTTTGCAGAGACGTTTTAACAACGGATCTGATACAGAATTTCTTGACGACCATAGAGCATTGGAACCACCTGATCCCATCCCGAACTCAGAAGTGAAACGATGCATCGCCGATGGTAGTGTGGGGTTTCCCCATGTGAGAGTAGGTCATCGTCAAGATTGAATTCCGAAACCCCTGTCTGCTAACGCAGACAGGGGTTTTGTTTTTGCGCGAAATAAAACCCCAGCGCTTTCTGTTCTCTTTACCCCCCCTCTAAAAGCCAAGGCTGCACTTTCGTCGGATTAAACACATTGCCACCAAAAGTGGCTAAGTATTCCGCAATTGGTGCCGACAGCCTGTTGAGCAATGCGTATGAGCAGAGCGGCCAAGAGGTTGCCTGCGCTGTTACACACAATAGTGCCCGCGTACGCATCCAACCTTTTGGCATAAGAAGTCCATGCTATGAATCTAAAGTTCAGCCATAAAATCCTTCTGGCCGCCTCAGGCGTTGTGGTTCTGGCGTTTGCATTATTCACCTTGTACAACGACTACCTGCAACGCGACACCATCAAGCAAAACATTGAGTCCTCGGTTCAGCAAGCCGGCAACCTGACAGCCAGCAGCGTTCAAAATTGGCTCGGTGGTCGCATTCTGGTGCTGGAGAGCCTCGCACAAGGCGTTGCGCATCAAGGCCCCCAGGCGGATCTGCCAGGCCTGGTCGATCAGCCGGCGTTTACCTCCAACTTCCAGTTCACCTACGTCGGGCAAGCCAACGGAGTATTTACCCAGCGCCCTGATGCGACGATGCCCGAGGGCTATGACCCCCGCGAGCGCCCTTGGTACAAGCAAGCAGTAAACGCCGGTCAGACCATGCTGACACCGCCTTACATGGCAGCTGTTGGTGGCCTGATTGTGACCATCGCCATGCCGGTAAAAAAAGGTGGTGAGCTGCTCGGTGTGGTCGGTGGTGATCTGAGCCTCGATAGCCTGGTTAAAATCATTAACTCGGTAGACTCCGGTGGCCTGGGTTACGCATTTTTGGTGAGCAGCGATGGTCAGGTCATCGTTAGTCCGGACAAAAATCAGGTAATGAAAAACCTGAAGGACATCTACCCGTCCAGTGCTCTGCGTATTGAAAAAGGTATTCAGGAAGTCAGGCTCAATGGCCAGGAGCGGATTATTTACTTTACTCCGGTGACAGGCTTGCCGTCCGCGGATTGGTATATCGGTCAATCAATCGACAAAGAAAAGGCTTACGCCCCGCTGTCTAAATTCCGCACCTCGGCATTGATTGCGATGTTTATTGCGGTGGCAGCGATTGCACTACTGCTGAGCTTGCTGATTCAGGTCTTGATGCGTCCGCTCACTACCATGGGGCGTGCAATGCAAGACATTGCGCAAGGTGAGGGCGACCTGACACGGCGTTTGGTCATTGAGAACAAGGATGAGTTCGGCGAGTTGGCCAGCTCGTTCAACCAATTCGTTGAGCGTATTCACGCGTCAATCAGTGAGGTGTCCTCTGCAACCCGCCATGTTCATGATTTGTCTCACCGCGTCATGGCATCGTCCAACGCATCCATTGTCGGCTCGGACGAGCAAAGCGCGCGAACCAACAGCGTAGCCGCCGCCATTAACGAGCTCGGTGCTGCCACCCAAGAAATCGCCCGCAATGCTGCCGACGCGTCACAGCATGCCAGCGGTGCCAGTGAGCAGGCAGATGACGGTCGCAAAGTCGTTGAGCAGACCATCCTGGCCATGACCGAGCTTTCGCAGAAGATCAGTCTGTCGTGTGCACAAATCGAAACCCTGAATGCCAGCACCGACAATATTGGCCACATTCTGGATGTGATCAAAGGCATCTCTCAGCAAACCAACCTGCTGGCCCTCAACGCAGCCATTGAGGCCGCGCGTGCGGGGGAGGCGGGTCGAGGCTTTGCCGTGGTGGCCGATGAGGTGCGCAACCTCGCTCACCGCACTCAGGAGTCGGCGGAGGAGATACATAAAATGATCACCTCGCTGCAAGTGGGTTCCCGCGAAGCGGTCAGCACCATGAATGCGAGTCAGGTTTCCAGCGAAGAAAGTGTTGAGGTTGCCAATCAGGCTGGGGCTCGATTAATCAGCGTGACTCAACGTATCGAAGAAATTGACGGAATGAACCAGTCGGTCGCCGCCGCAACCGAGGAACAAACCGCCGTGGTCGAAACCCTCAATGTGGATATCAACCAGATCAACTTGCTCAACCAGCAAGGTGTGGTGAACCTCAACGAAACCCTCAAGGACTGCGATGCTCTATCGCAGCAAGCCAGTCGCCTCAAGCAATTGGTCGACAGCTTCAAGATCTGAGGTTTGCAAGTCAGTTAAAACTTATCCACAGCCCTGGCGTGTTAAGCGTCAGGGCTGTTTTGCATGCTGAGTGTTGAGGTAATGGGTAATAGCCACAACACCGCGGTGCAGATGTAACTCCAGCTCTGCAATACATGACTCGACATCTCTGTCTCGGGCATGACGTAGCAGTGCCCTGTGATCGTCCTGGCACAACTTGCCAAGGTTCATCTGCTCAAGGTTAAAGCGCAGAAAGCGTTCTTCCTCGATAAGTCCTGCCTCAATCAACGCCAGCAGTTTTCGGTTCGGAGCCTTGCAGTAAAGCGCCTGATGAAATTGCCGGTTGAGTGTGCCGATCTTGCCGAAATCTATTTCGGCTTCAAGCGCCTGGATATAACCGTCGGCCGTTTCAAAATCCTCGTCGGTCAACAGTGGCACTGACAGGCGCAGAGCCTGGGCTTCAAGCAACAGGCGCAACTCATAGGTCTCCAGTGAGTTGTCCTCGATCAAAGGGGCAACGACCGCTCCTCTGTATTGCACAACTTGCAGCAAACCTTGAGCTTCCAGCTGACGCAGTGCCTCGCGCACGGGCATGCGGCTGACGCCAAACAACTGTGCCAACGCTTCCTGGCGAATAGCGGTACCGCATGGCAAGCGCCCATCGAGAATGGCGTTGCGCAAGGTCTCTTCAATCACCGCCCGCGCCAAATGAGCGGGTATGGGTCCTGATACAACTATGCTGTTTAAAGGATTGTTTTTAACGGCCACGTTGTTACTACCTGCGCCGAAAGTTCAGCACGCTCGTTTGGATCCAATTCAAGTTAGGTACTGACCTGATCCTTGTCAAACCTTGTTACGGTTAGTTTAGCCTGACTGCGAGATAAGAGATTGCATGGTGCCACTATCTTTCTTGTCCAGGACCCTCCCGTGCGCTCCCCTTTGTTATGGGCTGTGCCCTACAATCGCCAGAGTCAAAGCTGCCTGCGTCGCAGCCTCAATGCATAGCGGGTGAAGGATGGGCGTACTCAGCAATAACGATGGGGTGGAATTGCGATTGCGCACTCCTGAGTCGTCCCGCACTGCACTCACGCGAATGCTTTGCCAACCATGGCTGTGGTGCATTTTGATCTTGGCCTCAGCGGTAAGATTTTATGGCTTCACAACCTCTGCCGTATGGTGCGATGAGGGCTCCAGCCTGATGTTGAGCGACTATCCACTCGCCGACATCTGGTTGCATGCGTCGCACGATGTTCACCCTCCGTTGTATTTCATGCTGTTGCACGGCTGGATGGCGCTATTTGGCGACAGCCTGGTTTCGATCCGTACCCTGAGTGTCTTGCCCGGTATCGCAACGGTACTGCTGGGCATGTGGCTCGTACGGTTGATCGCGACCCCAAGAGCCGCGTTAGTGGCGGGGTTGCTGTTGGCGTTGCTGCCGACTGCAGTGCGTTATAGCCAGGAAGTGCGGATGTACTCACTCATGGGGCTGTGGCTGATAGGCGCCACCATTGCGTTGGTCTATTGGGTCAAAGCCTCGCATAAACACCGCTATCTGGTTATCTACACCGTGCTGATGGCGGCAGCGTTCTACACCCACTACTTCACCGCATTCTGTGTGATTGCCCATTGGCTATACCTTTTGCTCAGTGGCCGCAGCACCGGGTGGCTGCTCAAGCGTCCCGCCTGGTGGCTGGCCAACGTCGCTATTGTGCTCTTGTTTCTGCCCTGGCTTCCCGGGCTGCTGGACCTGCTGCAACACATGGATGACCTCAAAAGCGGCGGTGATGTGGATTGGGAGCCTGCAGTCGATGCCCGCTCCCTGCCAGCCATGACGTGGCAATTCTTGATTCAGGACGAAGGAGACAGCCTGCCCTGGCCACTATTCTGGCTGGCACCGCTTGCACTGCTTGGCGGCGCGGTCTGGATGGCCGTACGAGATTCAACGCCACACAAATTCACCAGATTGATCGTGATTTACACCCTGTTGCCGATTTTGGCCATCTACGCCGTGTCGTTTGCCTCGCCGCTGTTTATAGAACGTTATGTGATGTTTGCCGCACTGGGTTTGCCACTCCTGGTGGCGATCGCGGTGGATCGCTTGCTCAGTTACAAGCGTGCGATGGCCATTGCACTCCTGACACTGTTTGTAGGCACTGAGGCAGTGGGCTTGCGCAGTAACTTCAGCAACGATGCCGACCATTTTGATCGTCTGGTTGAGCACGTGAATCAACAGTTCCAGCCCGGTGACCGGATCGTAGTCAGTGATCTGTTCTGGTACTTCAGCTACGTCTATTACAACAAGACCGGGTTTGCGCCCATGCTCTACACACCGCCCACAGGCAGCGGCGCATCAGGGCGGCCGAACGACTACGGGTTTGGCACGTTGGTGAATGCCGACGGGGCGAAAATCTACGTCGATCGTCTGGCAGACTTGCCCGCCGGTACGGGGCGGGTGTGGCTTATAAGCAGCAAAGTACAGCCGGACGATTTCGGCCCTATCCCCACGGGTTGGCACAAAGCACAGGACTTGGCCGTCGATGACACGCAGGCTCGACTATATTTGACCTGCCTTGGCGCCGAATGCGGCGCTGAACCTGAATGGAGTCAACTCAATGCAAAAGCCAACCCATAGCCTCCCATCCTTGTTCAAACAGCTGGGTCTGCCGTCCGGCCCCGAAGATATTGAAAAGTTTGTCACCACCCACTCACCACTCAAGCCTGATCTAAAGCTTGAAGATGCATTTTTCTGGACACCTGCCCAAGCGGCTTTTTTGCGTGAAGAGCACCTTGAGGATGCTGATTGGGCTGAAGTCGTCGATCAACTTAACCTTATGCTGCGCACAAAACCGATCGTAGGTACGCAGAAATAAATGGCAACACTTGACTGAGATCATCTGGCCGCGCAATATTAATAGTTAGCAAACTAACATTATGTGACGCCTCTTGTCTGACACTCTCGATCTACTGCAAATGAGCATCAGCACCGGCATGGTGGTTGCGACTCGCCATTGGCGTCGCGTCTGCCAGGCTACGCTGGTCAACTACGGCATCTCCGAAGCCTGTGCCATGCCGCTATTGATTATCGGGCGCTTGGGGGAGGGAGTGAGACAAGTCACCGTGGCCCATGCAGCCGGTATGGAAAGCCCATCGCTGGTGCGTCTGCTCGATCAACTGTGCAAGGCCGGCTACGTGCGCCGTTGTGAAGATGCCAGCGACCGCCGCGCCAAAACCCTGAGTCTTACCGACACCGGTCGGGCGCTGGTGCAATCGATTGAAGCGCAGCTCGTGCAATTGAGAAGGACGGCTCTGGCAGGCATTTCGGTGGCTGACCAGGAAGCTGCGCTACGGGTGATCAAAGCGTTTGAAGCGGCCGGCCAACGGTCTGATGGAGCGATGAATTGAACGGGTTTTTCAGCAGCATGCCGCCTGCTCGTGACTGGTTCTACGGTGTGCGCACTTTCGCTGCCTCGATGATTGCGCTGTATATCGCGTTATTAATGGAAATGCCCCGTCCGTATTGGGCCATGGCCACGGTTTACATCGTCTCTAGCCCCTTCGTCGGGCCGACCAGTTCCAAGGCGGTATATCGCGCACTGGGTACCCTGATCGGGGCTGCCGCTGCCGTATTTTTTGTCCCGCTATTTGTGCAAACGCCCTTTTTGCTGGTGCTGGTGATTGCCCTCTGGACCGGCATCTTGCTGTTTCTGTCGCTGCACCTGCGCACGGCCAACAGTTACGTATTCATGCTTGCCGGCTACACCATGCCAATGATCGCGTTGCCGATTGTGGATAACCCGCTGAACGTCTTCGACATTGCCGTCTCGCGGACCGAAGAAATCATGCTCGGGATTGTGTGCGCGGCGGTGGTGGGCAGCATGTTCTGGCCTCGGCGCTTGACCCCGGTTTTTATCGACTCGGCCGCCAAGTGGTTTGCCGATGCGAGCAATTACAGCAAGCACTTCCTGGCTCGCGACGTTGAGCCGAGCAAAGCCAGCGGCCTGCGCGCCTCGATGGTCACGACCTTCAACAGTCTGGAGATGATGATTGGCCAACTGCCCCATGAGGGCGCGCACCCCCAGACCGTGCGCAATACCAAAGAATTGCGCGGGCGCATGATTCACTTGCTGCCTGTGGTCGATGCACTGGACGACGCACTCTACGCGCTGGAGCGTCGCGCCCCTGAACTGCTCGATAAAGTGACCCCCTTGCTCGACCACGCTCAGCGATGGCTTGAAAACACCCGGGACGGGGCTTCGATCGAACATTGGCAAGCCTTGCGCCATGAACTCGAAGCGCTGCAGCCCAGTGCCACCGCGCTGGATGATCGTCGCCAATTGGTGTTTTCCAATGTGCTGTATCGGTTGGGGGAATGGATCGACCTGTGGCAAGACTGCCGCAGTCTGCAAACAGCTATTTCCACGGGCAACCAGGAGGTCTGGCGTGCCGTATACCGCCATTGGCGCCTGGGCCGGCTGACGCCGTTTCTTGACCGCGGGCTGATGCTCTATTCGGCATTTTCCACTGTGACCGCGATTGTCGTCGCCTCAGTACTGTGGATATTGCTCGGCTGGACCGACGGCGCCAGCGCCGTGATTCTGGCTGCGGTTGCCTGCAGCTTCTTTGCCTCGATGGACGACCCGGCGCCGCAGATCTACCGGTTCTTTTTCTGGACCTCGCTATCAGTGGTATTCGCCAGCCTGTACCTGTTTGTGATCCTGCCCAACCTGCACGATTTCCCGATGCTGGTGCTGGCGTTCGCAGTGCCGTTCATCTGCGTCGGCACCCTGACCGTACAACCGCGTTTTTACCTGGGCACGTTGCTGACCATCGTCAACACCGCCTCGTTTATCAGCATTCAGGGCGCCTACGATGCGGACTTCATGGTGTTTATGAACGCCAACCTGGCAGGCCCCATCGGGCTGCTGTTTGCCTTCGTCTGGACCCTGATTGCGCGTCCGTTCGGTGCTGAGCTGGCGGCCAAGCGGCTGACGCGCTTCAGCTGGCGTGACATCGTCACCCTGACTCAGCCCGCGACGCTGGCCGAGCACCGCCACATGGGCGCGCAAATGCTCGATCGCCTCATGCAGCACTTGCCGCGTCTGGCCTTGACCGGGCAAGACACGGGCAGCGCTTTGCGTGACCTGCGGGTGGCACTCAACCTTCTGGATTTGCTGGCTTATGCGCCAAGGGTCACGGGAGTGCCGCAACGGCTGTTGCGTCAGGTGGTGAGCGATGTGGGTGACTATTTTTGCGCCTGCCTCAAGGCGGGTGAGCGTTTGCCCATGCCCCTGGGGCTGCAAATGACCATGGACCGCACTCGTCGCGCGCTCAACGCCAACGACCTGCAAGGCGAAGGTGAGGCGCGAGTGCACCTGCTGCACGCCCTTAGCGGGCTACGCTTGGCCTTGCTGCCTGGCGTCGAATTTATTGTCGACAACGACGACCTGCCACATCCTCAGGCTCAGAGCATTGATGGAGCGCCGCTATGATCGGTGACGTAGATATCAGCGGGGTATTCCTGCCCACGCTCCTGGTATTGATGGGCATTACCTATTTACTGTTTTTGGTGGTTCACGCGTTTCTGACGCGTGTGCACTTTTACCGTCTGGTCTGGCACCGGGCTTTGTTCAACGTCGGTCTCTACGCTCTGTTACTCGGCGTTGTGGATTCTTTTAGTCGATACCTGATGACATGAAAAAACCTTTACTGACCTTGGGCCGTGTCGTTCTCACCTTATTGGTGGTGACGTTTGCCTGCGTCGTGGTCTGGCGCATGACCATGTACTACATGTTTGCTCCCTGGACGCGCGATGCCCACATCCGCGCCGATATTGTGCAAATCGCCCCCGACGTTTCGGGCCTGATCAAGCAGGTCGATGTGCGTGACAACCAACTGGTCACCCGTGACCAGGTGCTGTTTGTCATCGACCAGGAGCGCTTCAAACTGGCTTTGCGCCAGGCCCAGGCCACTGTTGCCGATCGCAAGGAAACCCTGGCACAAGCCCAGCGAGAAAGTCGCCGTAACAAGGGGCTTGGCAATCTGGTCGCCCGTGAGTTGCTGGAAGAAAGCCAGTCCCGTGAAATGCGCGCTCAAGCGGCTCTCACCGAAGCCCAAGTGGCCGTGGACAGCGCCCAACTCAACCTGGACCGCACGGTCGTGCGCAGCCCGGTTGATGGTTACGTCAATGACCGGGCACCACGGGTCAATGAGTTCGTAACGGCAGGTCGGCCAGTGTTGTCGATCGTCGATAGCACCTCGTTCCACATCGACGGTTACTTTGAGGAGACCAAACTCGATGGCATCCATGTCGGTCAGAGCGTTGATATCCGCGTGATTGGTGACAATGCACGCTTGCGCGGTCATGTCGAAAGCATCGTGGCGGGTATCGAAGACCGTGACCGTACCAGCGGCCAGAACCTGTTGCCCAACGTCAACCCTGCTTTCAGCTGGGTGCGGCTGGCGCAACGGATTCCAGTGCGCATTGTGTTTGACGACGTGCCTGAGGACTTCCGCATGATCGCCGGTCGCACCGCGACAGTGTCCATCATTGAAGACTCACCCAAAGCCAAACCTGCCCAGGAGAGTGCGCGATGAAAGCCGTTCACCTGGCAGCCGTAGGGCTGGGTTTGCTGCTGTCAGGTTGCCAGTTGCTTGGCCCCGATTACCACCTGCCCAAAGACGCGGCCATGCAACGTCCGGACTTGCAAGGCGAACTGGCGGGTGAGGGCGCCAACGTGATGTCAGCGCCAGTTCCCGATGATTGGTGGAAGCTCTATAAAGATCCGAAACTCAACGAGCTGGTGCGTCAGGCAATGGCCTCCAACACCGACTTGCGGGTCGCGGCGGCGAACCTGTCGCGGGCGCGGGCTCAGGTTGAGCAAGCACAATCGGCCGGTGGCTGGAGCGGTTCGATGAAGGCAGGGGCTCAGCGTCTGCAAGAGTCCGGTGAGGCCTTCCTGCTGGCCGATAAAGTCCCCGTTGCCAACGTGGGTGACCTGGGCATCAGCACCTCGTATCAATTCGATTTGTGGGGCACCTTGCAGCGCGGTATTGAAGCTGCACAAGCCAACGCTGATGCCACTCAGGCCGCGGCGGACACCGCGCGCATCACCTTGGTAGCGGATGTGGTGCGAGCGTACACCCAGGTGTGCGCGGCCAATGAAGAACACCACATCGCAGAACAATCTCTCAAGCTGCAAGCCCAAAGCACCAGCCTGACCCAGCGCCTGCGTGATGCGGGCCGCGGTGACGAAACTCAAGTCACCCGTTCCGAAACCCAGTTCAAATCGCTGCGGGCAGAATTGCCGCGATACGAGGCGTTGCGCCAGTCCGGCCTGTTCCGTCTGTCGATGTTGCTGGCCAAGCCGCTGGACCAACTGCCTCCCGGCGTTGCCACCTGCGCCGAGCTGCCGCACATCGCGCAACTGCTGCCTGTAGGCGACGGTGCGGCACTGCTCAAGCGCCGCCCTGACGTGCGTCAGGCCGAACGCCATCTGGCGGCTGCAACCGCTGAGATTGGTGTGGCTACAGGCTCCCTGTATCCGGACATCAGCATTGGCGCCAGCGTTGGTACGGTGGGGCTGCTGGAAAACCTTGGGACGGCACCGGCCAACCGCTGGGGCTTTGGGCCGTTGCTGAGCTGGACCATTCCGACCAATGGCTCGCGGGCTCGAATTCGTGAAGCTGAGGCCGTCACCCAGGGTGCCCTGGCCAAGTTCGATGGCGTAGTGCTCAACGCCATCCGCGAAACCCAGACCAGCCTGGTGCAATACACCGCGTTGTTGCAGCGTCGCGATGCATTGGCAGAGGCTGAGTTGTCGGCCAAAACCGCAGCCGATCAAACCCACCAGTTCTTCCAGGCAGGGCGCGAGTCATTCCTGGCTGACCTGCAAGCAACCCGTACCTACACCGATATGCGCGCGCAATTGTCTGCGGCCAACACCCAGGTTGCCATGAGCCAGATTGATCTGTTTTTGGCTCTGGGCGGCGGCTGGGAAAGCGGACGAACGCAAGCCCCGGCAAACGCGAAACCCTGACAGCGTTGCTATGCTCTGAACTATCGGTATCAGAACGATGGTTCAGGGCGTTTGCGGGTCTGTAGCCCTCCTCATCGTGCAGACCATGCCTGATGGGGATACTAATAATGAAAAACCCTTATGCTCCTGGTTTCTGGTGTGCAGTAGCGGCAGTCGTGTTGCTCTCGGCGACTTACTTCTACGGCATCATGCTGGCGCACCAGATCGACAAGGCAATGATCTTCCTCGACAGTGCCAGCGCCCTGATTGCCGTGCTGGCCATCGTGGTTGTCGCGTGCGCCCTGGTGCAAACCCGGCAAATCAAAAAGCGCCAGATCACCCAAGGCCAGACCCGTGTCCTGATTTGGGACACCAAAGTTGCGTTGCGCCGGGTCGAGACGGTTTTCGACCGCTACTTCTGGGGGAGCTATTGGCAGCCAGGCCGAACCTTCCAGGAGTTCATGGGCGAACTCACCGGCACCCCGCTGGAAAAAAGCCTCGAAGCCCTTAAAGCTCAATGCCTGCAACTCGATAAAGCCCTGCCATCCGAAGATCGCCAATGGCTCGACAATGCCCGTGAGCTCTCGGATGTCGCGGCGGCGATGGCCCGTGAGCGATACCAGCTGGATTATTCGGACGTTTCTTTCAATTCCGTAGGAGAAACCTGCATCGATCACGATCTGGAAGTGCTGGTGTATACCTGGAGTGCCAGCCTCAAGAGCTTTGATCATCAACTTGATGAAATCGATCAGCGTTACGCTCAGCCCGCATGATGTCTGCCGTCACGCAAGAGCAGCGCCTGCTCTATCGCCAGTGTTAACCTGCTAGCACTTTGGGCCCATGAAGGGCTTTGCAAAGACCGCATTACTTTCAACACAACGGACATTGAACGGGTCAATTGATGAACAAACCATTAGGCGTGCTGGCAGGGATTGTGATTGTTGTTGGGGCACTGAATACCGCCGGGGCGTGGTACACCGGCAGCAAAATCGAGGGTGTGTTGCAGGCTGCGATTGTGCAATCCAACCAGGAACTGGCAACCCAACTCCAGGGCTCCACCACCCACGGCACTCTCGAACTGGTGTCTATTGAGCGCAACCTCTACAGCAGCACCGCGCACTACCGCCTGAAAATCCAGGACGACAAAGCGGGCCCGGACGCACAGCCCGTGGAGTTGCTGTTTGTCGATAACATCGAGCATGGCCCGCTGCCATGGTCGCGCATCAAGACGTTCAAGTGGATGCCAGTAATGGCGGTCAACAACTACGCGCTGGAAAAGTCCCCTTTTACCGAAAAATGGTTTGCTGCCACCAAAGATCAGACCCCGCTCAAAGGCCAGGTCACCATGGGCTATAACCGCTCGGTTGATGGTCATATGGAACTGGTGGCACTTGAGACCAAACTGGACGACAACTCCACCTTCAGCTTCTCGGGCCTGACCATGGAGGCTCAAACCGATGCCGAGGGCCAGAACCTGAAAGCCAAAGGCTACATGGACCACCTCAAGATCCACGCGGTAACGGTCGACAAACCACCGGTACTGGTTGAACTCAATGGCCTGACCCTCGCCAGCGACCTGAAAAAAACTCCATTTGGCTTCTATCTCGGCCAGAACGTGATGGTGCTGAGCGAAGGCCAGCTGACTTATGGCGCAGCCCAATCCGTCATCAAGCTCAAAAACTTTGAATACGCGGACTCTGCTTCTGCCAACGACAACTTGATGTCCGGACGCCTGTCCTACAAGGTGGGTGAAGTCACCCTGGACGGCAAGCCAGTAGGCAGCGCGCAAATGGTCCTGACTGCCAGCAGCCTGGATATCCCGGCCATGCAATCGCTGATGCAGATCTATCAGAGCAAATTCCAGCCTCAGGCCGATGGCACCTTGCCGCAAACACCGCTGACTCCGGCGGAGCAAGTACTGATGCAGGTACAAGTTGAAAAAATGCTGGCCGCCAAACCGCAGCTGGCGCTGGAAAAATTCACGATCAAAACCGAAAACGGTGAAAGTCAGTTCAACGTTGCCATGAGCCTGGCCAAGCCGGCCTCATTTGAGGGCGCGCCTGTCGAAGTCACCAAGCAGATGCTGACCGCGCTGGATGCAAAGCTGCTGCTGTCCAAGCCGATGATTGCTGACCTGTCAGCTGTTCAGGCGCAACTGGTCGGTCAGACTGACCCGCAAGCCATTGCCAAAATGGCCAGCATGAACAGCGAGATGGCAGGGGTAATGGCGGTGCAAACCGGGTTGGCCAAAGTGGATGGCAACAACATCCTGGCCTCGCTCAATTACGCGGAAGGCCAGGTGGACCTCAATGGTCAAAAAATGAGCCTGGAAGACTTCATCACTGCAATGACCACCCGATTTGGCGGTGTAGCCAGCCAGCAGTAAATCACTCATGGGAGCGGGCTTTCCCGCGATTGCATCGCTGCGGTTCAACTGAGAACCGCAGCGCCTGCATCGCGAGTAATCCTGTGCCCACTGTTTTCTGCAGACGCGACAAAACCACGCGCAAATGCACGTCGGGTTCAATTCGAAAGGGGGAAACACGGTTCCCTTGAACAAGGGAACGTATTTAGAAACGGCGTAAATATGGCGGAGAACGGGGGATTCGAACCCCCGACACCCTTTTGAGGTGTACTCCCTTAGCAGGGGAGCGCCTTCGGCCACTCGGCCAGCTCTCCGCAAAACGCCGGCTATAGTAACCAGCCTTTCGTCAGTTGCCCATAAAAATTTAACCTGCCCTGCATTTTGCTGAAAAAAGACCGAAATACAGGCACGTGAAGACTCGCCGGGTTCTCGGCGAGAGGCAAGTGAGCTTTGAAGAATGGTGGTTTTGACGCTGCTCCCTTGAACAAGGGAAAGAAGATGGTGCACCAGGCGGGATTCGAACCCACGACCACTGCCTTCGGAGGGCAGTACTCTATCCAGCTGAGCTACTGGTGCGACGCGGGCGCCATAATACTCATCTGCGTGTCCCCCGTCCATGCTGCTGATTCGTCAGGTGTTTATTGGTGCGTTATGGGCTATTAATGGGGGCCGGGTGAAAAAGCCGTAAAATATAGCCGCTTGTTCTTTTTTTCGAACAGGCTATTGTCCTTTACCCCCTTTGACCCTAGGATTCGTTTGAGATTTCAAACGCTCTTGTCTGAGTGCTAAACCGCACGGCTAACTCTTTGTGCGTTTTCTAGATACTTTGGCAGTGAATGACTTCCTGACGGCAGCCTTCTATGGCGCCTTTCTACTTTTAATAATTCGCTCCGCGCCTGCGCGGTGCTGTTAAGGAAAGCCCACATGCAGCTCAAAGACGCACAGTTGTTCCGCCAACAAGCCTATATCGATGGTGCTTGGGTTGATGCGGACGGTGGCCAGACAATTAAGGTCAACAACCCGGCTACCGGTGAAATCATCGGTACAGTGCCAAAAATGGGCGCGGTTGAAACCCGTCGTGCCATTGAAGCCGCTGACAATGCGTTGCCCGCTTGGCGTGCACTGACCGCCAAAGAGCGTGCAAACAAGCTGCGTCGCTGGTTTGAGCTGCTGATCGAAAACCAGGACGACCTTGGTCGCCTCATGACCCTGGAACAAGGCAAGCCTCTGGCCGAAGCCAAGGGCGAAATCGTTTACGCCGCTTCGTTCATCGAGTGGTTCGCCGAAGAAGCCAAGCGCGTTTATGGTGACGTGATCCCGGGCCATCAGCCAGACAAGCGTCTGATCGTGATCAAACAACCGATTGGCGTGACCGCTGCCATTACTCCGTGGAATTTCCCTGCGGCCATGATCACCCGTAAAGCGGGCCCGGCCTTGGCTGCTGGCTGCACCATGGTGATCAAGCCTGCTTCGCAAACTCCGTTCTCGGCGTTGGCACTGGTTGAGCTGGCACACCGTGCCGGCATCCCTAAAGGCGTGCTGAGCGTTGTGACCGGCAGTGCGGGTGACATTGGCGGCGAGCTGACCAGCAACCCGATCGTGCGCAAACTGTCTTTCACGGGCTCGACCGAAATCGGTCGTCAACTGATGGCCGAATGCGCCAAAGACATTAAGAAAGTGTCGCTGGAACTGGGCGGCAACGCACCTTTCATCGTGTTTGACGACGCGGACCTGGATAAGGCCGTCGAAGGCGCGATCATTTCCAAATACCGCAACAACGGCCAGACCTGTGTTTGTGCAAACCGCCTCTACATTCAGGATTCGGTCTACGACGCGTTCGCTGAAAAACTGAAAGTGGCCGTGGCCAAGCTCAAGATCGGCAACGGTCTGGACGAAGGCACCACCACAGGCCCGCTGATTGACGACAAGGCCGTGGCCAAGGTCAAAGAGCACATCGCTGACGCACTGAGCAAAGGCGCCACTCTGCTGACTGGCGGCAACAGCCTGGAAGGCAGCTTCTTCGAGCCGACCATTCTGATCAACGTGCCGAAAAACGCAGCCGTGGCGAAGGAAGAAACCTTCGGTCCGCTGGCGCCACTGTTCCGCTTCAAAGACGAAGCTGAAGTGATCGCAATGGCCAACGACACCGAGTTCGGTCTGGCGTCGTACTTCTATGCCCGCGACTTGAGCCGTGTGTTCCGTGTGGCTGAAGCCCTGGAATACGGCATGGTGGGTGTAAACACCGGCCTGATCTCCAACGAAGTCGCGCCGTTCGGCGGGATCAAGGCTTCGGGCCTGGGCCGTGAAGGCTCGAAGTACGGCATCGAAGATTATCTGGAAATCAAATATCTCTGCCTGGGCATCTAAACCCGGCGGGTGGTTCAAGCAGAGGGGGCACGAGAGCGATGCTTCCCCTGCGTTTCAAACTGTTAATTTTTGTGGCCGGGAGCGCCATGCCAGTCGATCATCGCATGCTGGCCTGTTGTCTTCCCGGCGCGTCAGCCTTGAACCACGCCGCTTGATGAGCGGCGAATGAGGAACACCATGAGCAACAAGACCAACGCATCCCTGATGAAACGCCGTGAAGCTGCTGTCCCGCGCGGTGTTGGCCAGATCCACCCGATCTTTGCCGAGTCAGCGAAGAACGCCACCGTAACTGACGTTGAAGGTCGTGAATTTATCGACTTTGCGGGCGGTATCGCGGTACTGAACACCGGTCACCTGCACCCGAAAATCATTGCTGCGGTGCAAGAGCAACTGACCAAACTGACCCACACCTGTTTCCAGGTACTGGCTTACGAGCCGTACGTTGAACTGTGCGAAAAGATCAACGCCAAAGTGCCGGGCAATTTCGACAAGAAAACCCTGTTGGTCACCACCGGTTCTGAAGCCGTAGAAAACGCGGTGAAAATTGCCCGCGCTGCTACAGGCCGTGCTGGCGTGATCGCGTTCACTGGCGCGTACCACGGTCGCACCATGATGACCCTGGGCCTGACCGGCAAAGTCGTACCGTACTCGGCAGGCATGGGCCTGATGCCAGGCGGTATCTTCCGCGCTCTGTTCCCGTGCGAAATGCATGGCGTCTCGGTTGACGATTCCATCGCCAGTATCGAACGCATCTTCAAAAACGATGCCGAGCCTAAAGACATCGCGGCCATCATCATCGAGCCGGTACAGGGCGAAGGTGGTTTCTACGTGGCGCCCAAAGCGTTCATGGCCCGCCTGCGCGAACTGTGCGACAAGCACGGCATCTTGCTGATCGCTGACGAAGTGCAAACCGGCGCTGGCCGTACTGGCACCTTCTTCGCCATGGAACAGATGGGCGTTACTGCCGACCTGACCACCTTCGCCAAATCCATTGCGGGCGGCTTCCCGTTGGCCGGTGTGTGTGGCAAGGCTGAATACATGGACGCCATTGCACCAGGCGGTCTGGGCGGCACCTATGCTGGTAGCCCGATTGCTTGCGCAGCTGCCCTGGCAGTGCTTGAGGTGTTTGAAGAGGAACACCTGCTGGATCGCTGCAAAGAAGTTGGCGAGCGTCTGGTCACTGGCCTCAAGGCCATTCAGGCCAAGTACCCCGTGATCGGTGACGTGCGTGCGCTGGGTGCGATGATCGCGGTCGAGCTGTTCGAAGGCGGCGACTCCCACAAGCCAAACGCGGCTGCAGTGGCGCAAGTGGTTGCCAAGGCTCGCGATAAAGGTTTGATCCTGCTGTCGTGCGGCACTTACGGCAACGTCCTGCGTGTGCTGGTTCCACTGACTTCGCCAAACGAGCAGTTGGACAAAGGCCTGGCCATCATCGAAGAGTGCTTCGCTGAACTGGCTTGAGTCCACCCTTGAGGGTGTGATCTGAGACACAAAAAAACCGCTTCGGCGGTTTTTTTGCGTTTGAACTATCTGTTTGGGTGATTTTTTCTGTAACCCCGTACGGCCTTTGACTAAGGTGCAGGCATTGTGCGGAGAGAAAATTGGATGACGGTTGTAGATTTAAGCGCGGTGCCCACTGTATTGATCGCCGAGGCCGACCCCTGGACTCAGGACTTGCTCAAGCAGGTGGTGCTGACGGTACGTTGTGATGCTCAGCTGGATGTATGTGGGGATGGTCAGCAGGCGCTCGCGCAGTTGAGCAAAAAACACTACGGACTTGTGATTGCTGATCGTGATTTGCCCGGAGTCAGCGGCCTGGATTTGTTGCGCACTGTGCGTCAGCGCCGGGCTGTTCCAGCGCAGCCTTTTATTTTGCTGAGTGCGCGCAATGACAGCGCCAGTGTGCGCGAAGCATTGCCGCTGGCGCCAACAGCCTACCTGACGACACCGCTGGACATTGCCGGCCTGACCAGGCGCCTCAAGGGGCTGCTGCTGACCGCGGGGCAAGAGATTTCGTGCGAAGTGCCGGCACTGGTCCCCGGCATGACCCTCAAGCGGTTTCTGGAGCAGCACCGAGCCTCTTCAGATGGCGCGCCGCTTCTGGTGGATGCGCAGTCGGCGCTCAACAGCAGCCTCACTCCCGAGGGGTTGGACCTTGCACTGCTAGAGCAGGCCGTGCGCACTGACCCACAAATTACCGCGGTCATGATTGCGGCGGCCAACAGCGCTGCACAGCACCGCATTGACCCTGCCCAGACACTTGCCCAAGCGTTGCAGATGCTCGGACCTGCGCAGAGCATGAACCTTGTCCTTGGGCTGACGCTAAAGCGCAGCGCGCAACTGACGGACCCTTGCCTGGCGGATTACGCCGAACAGCAGTGGGCTGTGTCATTGCGTACGGCGCAGTATGGTTTTGAGCTGGCGGGCATGCTTAACCTGGATCAAGAGCGTTGCTACTGTGCCGGGTTGTTGCATCGGTTGGGCGATCTGGCCTTGTTGCGCAGCCTTGAGGCGTGGCAGCAGGCCGGTGGCGAGCTCGACACCCTTGCCATTGACGCGTCATTGAGCGAATTCGGAGCCGCCTACGGCTCGGCCTTGCGCACGCGCTGGCGTTTGCCGCTGGAGTTGCGTGAGTTGATAGCGGCGATTTATCACTTGGGTGGCGGAGTGTATTCACGCGAAGCGCTGGTGATGAGTCTGGCGGCGCAAGTCGCCAATCTGGAATCGGAAGAGGGGATTGCCGAGGTGGCTGGCGGGAAGACGGCTCGCTTGTTGCGAGTAGGCATGTCGCAGCTTTTGCAGTTGATCGATAAACCGTAACGGTGGGAGCGGGCTTGCTCGCGATTCAGGCGTCGCGGTTTGTCAGGCAAACCGCGGTGATTGCATCGCGAGCAAGCCCGCTCCCACCTGATCGGTGGAGGCGGGGCCAGTCTTTAAACCGCCGCAGGTCGCAGCGAGTAGGTCTTGAGCTGGTGAGCAAATTCGCGCAGCGACTGAATCCCGCTGGCTTCTGCTTCGTGTATCCATTCCTTGATCGCTGCCAGCATGTCGTGACCATTGGTGCTGGTCTTGACCCAGATCTGTTGCAGGGCCAGGCGCTTCTCGTAAATCACTTTGAGCGAATGGCTATGCTCCAGCATCGTTTCGATACGCTGGTGATGACGCTCTTCAAGCAGGCTGGTCTCACGGGAAAGCAGGCGCTTGGCACGGCGGAACTGGTGGCGCACCGAGTGATCGACCTTGGCCAGCTCTTGCTGAACCAGAGGCGCAATGACCAGCTTTCGGTACTGCGCCATGATCTGGAAACGGTTGTTGAGGATCGCCATCGCGGTGTCCATGTCCAGATTGCCTTTGCCTTCCACCCGATGGGCAATTGGCGCGACACGCTGCACCTTGGCCAGACGCAAAAAGCTGAAGACTTTTATCCAGGCCCAGCCCAGGTCGAACTCCCATTTCTTGACCGACAGCTTGGCCGAGTTGGGGTAGGTGTGATGGTTGTTGTGCAGCTCTTCGCCGCCAATGATGATGCCCCACGGCACCAGATTGGTGGCCGCGTCGCGGCACTCAAAGTTGCGATAACCCACTGCATGGCCCAGACCGTTGACCACGCCTGCAGCCCATACCGGGATCCACATCATCTGGATGGCCCAGATGGTCAGGCCGATGGCGCCGAACAGCAGCAGGTCGATGACCAGCATGATTGCCACACCCAGCATTTTGTAACGCGAATAAACATTTCGCTCAATCCAGTCTTCAGGGCAATTTTTGCCGTAAATACGCAATGTCTCAGGATTTTGAGCTTCTTCGCGATACAGCTCTGCACCTTTTCGCAAAACGGTCGATAACCCTTTGATAACCGGGCTGTGCGGGTCATCAACGGTTTCGCATTTGGCGTGGTGTTTGCGGTGGATGGCTGTCCACTCACGGGTGTTCTGTGCCGTGGTCAACCAAAGCCAGAAGCGGAAAAAGTGTTTCAGGCCACCGTTGAGCTCCAGCGAGCGATGGGCTGAGTAGCGGTGTAGATAAACCGTGACACCGATAATGGTCACGTGGGTCATCAACAGAGTGACTGCCACCAGTTGCCAGGCCGACAAGTCGAGAAAACCGTTGTACCACATAGGCTGTTTGGCCCTCGGGAAGATGAAAAAAACTGCAACACGCATTATCACCATGCAGCCAGATAAAACCAGTCGCCCTTTCAGATAAGAGTGCCTGGATGTTTCTTACACTATAATTCCCATTTTTTTGTAGGTGCTTTATCTTTCTTATGTCCGTTTCCTCTCGAGATGCCTTGCGTACGGCCTTGTTATACGGGCTGCTATCGGTTTTCTGGCTGCTGATAACTGATCATTTATTGAACAGTTATTTCGATGATTCAGCCCAGCTGGCGAAGTGGCAACTGATAAACGGCTATGTTTTTGCTCTGTTCAGTGCCGTGTTGATTTTTTTTGCCCGGGCTCGCCTGTTCGGTTTTTTGGGCATAAGCCCCGGCTTGAAGCGCCAGCGTCAGGACCAAGAACGCCTGCGCCAGGCAGCCGTGGTTTTTGACTGTACGCGCGAAGGAGTGCTGGTCAGCGACAGTCGCGGCGTGATTGTGCATGTGAACCGAGCGTTGGTTGAGATCACCGGCTATTCGGCCGAAGAGGTGCTGGGCCACCGACCGAACATGTTCAAGTCGGGTCGCCACGGTCCTGCATTCTATGAGGCGATGTTTAAGTCGATTGATGAAAGCGGTGACTGGCACGGGGAGATCTGGAACCGGCGCAAGAGTGGCGAGGTTTATCCGCAATGGCAGACAGTCCGCTCCATTACTGATGACAAGGGGCAGGTCACTCACTATGTCGCAGTTTTTTCGGATATTTCGGCGATCAAGCACTCCCAGAACGAACTGGCACGACTGGTTCACCATGATCCGCTGACAGACTTGCCCAATCGGCTGTTGTTTACTGACCGTACCGAGCAGGCCCTGGCGTTTGCGCAACGCCATGAGACGGGTTGTGCGCTGCTGATGATCGACCTTGATCACTTCAAGATCATCAATGACAGCCTTGGCCATAACATCGGTGATCTTTTGCTCAAGGCAGTCGCTGATCGTTTGCTGAGGATATTTGGCAAGGGCTTCACGGTGGCCCGTCTGGGTGGCGATGAATTTGCCGTGCTGGTCGATAATTGCCCGCAAGTGGCTCATGCCGCCAATGCCGCGCAACAGGTCCTGGAAGTCATGAAGGGTGCATTCGATGTCGATAAACATCAGTTGTTTATCAGCGCCAGTATTGGCATCAGCGTGTTCCCCAAAGATGCATTGAACGCCGAGCAACTGTTGCGCAATGCCGACTCGGCCCTGTTCAAGGCTAAAAGCATCGGGCGTGAAGGCTACGCCTTGTACACCGAAGAGCTGACCGCCCATGCGCAATACCGTATCGAGGTAGCCGGTGATTTACGCCGCGCCCTGGAGCAGCAAGAACTGCGAGTGTATTACCAGCCGGTGCACGATCTGCACACCAGTCGCCTGATTGGTGTTGAAGCGTTGGTGCGCTGGGAGCATCCACTGCGGGGGCTGTTGTCGCCGGGAGAGTTTATTCCGATCGCCGAGCGCACCGGATTGATTGCAGAAATTGACGCTTGGGTGCTGGAGCAGGCCTGTTGGCAGATGGTTCAGTGGCAAGCGGCTGGCCTGAAATTGTCATTTGTGGCGGTGAACATTTCCAGCCGGTTATTTGCGCGACCTGAGTTGTACACGCTGGTTTCAACGGTACTGGCAGACACGGGGCTGGACCCATCGTTGCTGGAGCTGGAGGTGACCGAAAGTGCGGTGATGGATAACTCTCAAGTCGCACTGGAGCAGATGCATCGCCTTCGAGCGCTGGGTTTGCGCCTGGCCATCGATGATTTTGGTACCGGCTTTTCATCGTTGCTGCGACTCAAGCGATTACCTGTGCAGAAGCTGAAAATCGATCAGGGATTTGTCGCCGGGTTACCCGGTGACAATGATGATGTGGCGATCGTGCGCGCGGTTATCGCGCTAGGCCAAAGCATGGGCCTGCAGGTGCATGCCGAAGGGATAGAGCAAGTCGAGCAGGCGCGGTTCCTGCTCGACCTTAACTGCAACCTGGGTCAGGGCTACTGGTTCGGGCGTCCGATGCCGGCCAAGGAACTTGACTGGCAACGGGCACCTGCCATTCGCACCTGAGCTGTGGTTCAGTTCTTCTCTGGCGGCAACGTTGGCAGTGCGCGCAGGGCGGTTTCATACCACTCGGTGTTGAAGGCGCGGTCTTCTTCGAGGATCGCGTCAATCTCCACGGCCAGCACGTGGGCCATCATCTGCAGAATGTCTTCACGCTCGTAGCCGACCAGCGTCAGCTTGTTGAACGTGGCTTTGGCGGCAGGCGGGTTGTCGCTTTCAATCTGGTTTTCAATGGCCTGAATCAGCGTGGACTCGGCAAACTCTTCTTCTTCGTTATCGATATCAACTGGCTCGCTCATGGCAGGCTCCTTAAGTAAAGACGGCCAGTCTAACGGTATTCAGCCTGATGATGCTGCTAGCCAGTCCAGTAACGAAGCTCTATAAGAGTCGCTGCCAACCCCTACACGGCCCGGAGGCTTTGTGATGCTCAAGCTTTATGGATTCTCAGTCAGTAACTACTACAACATGGTCAAACTGGCGCTGCTGGAGAAGGGCGTACCTTTTGAGGAAGTGCCGTTTTTTGCCGGTCAAAGCCCTGAGGCACTCGCCATCAGCCCCCGTGGCAAAGTTCCGGTACTGGGCGTTGAACAAGGTTACGTCAATGAAACCAGCGTGATCCTCGAGTACATCGAACAGACCCAGCCAGGCCCAAAACTGTTGCCGGTGGATCCGTTTGAGCGCGCTCAAGTGCTGGCGCTGGCCAAGGAAATCGAGCTGTACATCGAATTACCTGCACGCGCGTGCTACGCCGAAGCTTTCTTCGGCATGACAGTGCCGGAAGCGATCAAGGAAAAAGCGCGGACCGAGCTGCTGGAGGGCATGGCTTCATTGGGGCGTCACGGCAAGTTCGCACCTTATGTGGCGGGTGAAACCCTGAGTGTTGCGGATATTTACTTTGTCTTCAGCGTCAATCTGGCCTGTGCCGTAGGCCACAAGGTGTTTGGTCTGGACCTGCTGGCTGAAATGCCGGGGGCCAGGGCGTTGCTGGAGCGACTGGAGCAAAACCCGCACGTGCAAAAAATTGCCGCTGACAAAGAGGCCGCCATGCCGCAGTTTCTGGCCTGGATCAGCAGCAAGAAATAACGCGGGTAGTGGCGCTGAATAAAAAACGGGCACCCGAAGGTGCCCGTTTTTTGTATTGCTCAGAAGTTAGCGGGTAGCCAACAACGCCTTGCCACGAACAACAGCTGCTTTCACTTGCGCGGGCGCAGTGCCGCCGATGTGATCGCGGGCATTGACCGAACCTTCCAGCGTCAGCACGGCAAACACGTCGTCTTCAATCTGATCGCTGAACTGGCGCAGTTCTTCGAGGCTCATTTCTGCCAGATCCTTGCCTGTCTCGACACCGTATTTAACGGCATGGCCGACGATTTCGTGGCAGTCACGGAACGGCAGGCCACGGCGAACCAGATAGTCGGCCAGGTCGGTGGCGGTCGAGAACCCGCGCAATGCCGCTTCACGCATGATTGCGTGCTTTGGCTTGATCGCCGGGATCATGTCGGCAAAGGCGCGCAACGAGTCGCGCAGGGTATCGGCTGCGTCGAACAGCGGCTCCTTGTCTTCCTGGTTGTCCTTGTTGTAGGCCAGCGGCTGGCCCTTCATCAGGGTCAACAGGCCCATCAGTGCACCGAATACACGGCCACTTTTGCCACGTACCAGTTCTGGCACGTCGGGATTTTTCTTTTGCGGCATGATCGAACTGCCGGTGCAGAAACGGTCCGGCAGATCGATGAACTGGAACTGCGCGCTGGTCCAGAGCACCAGCTCTTCGGAGAAGCGCGACAGGTGCATCATCGCAATGCTGGCCGCGGCGCAGAATTCGATGGCGAAGTCGCGATCGGACACGTTGTCCAGCGAGTTGCCGCCTACAGCGTCAAAGTTCAGCAGTTGAGCAGTGAACTCACGGTCGATCGGGTAAGTGGTACCCGCCAGTGCGGCGCTGCCCAGGGGCATGCGGTTGGTACGCTTGCGGCAGTCGACAAGACGTTCGTAGTCGCGGCTGAGCATCTCGAACCAGGCCAGCATGTGGTGACCGAATGTCACTGGCTGTGCCGTCTGCAGGTGCGTAAAGCCGGGCATGATGGTTTCAGCTTCGCGTTCGGCTTGTTCCAGCAGGCCTTTTTGCAGGCGGGTAATTTCGGCCAGGATCACGTCGATTTCATCACGCAACCACAGGCGGATATCGGTGGCTACCTGGTCGTTACGGCTGCGGCCAGTGTGCAGCTTTTTGCCGGTCACGCCGATGCGGTCGGTCAGACGCGCCTCGATGTTCATGTGCACATCTTCCAGATCGATGCGCCAGTCAAACGTGCCCGCTTCGATTTCGCTCTGGATGGACTTGAGGCCATCGATGATGCTGTCGCGCTCTGCATCGGTCAGTACGCCAACCTTGGCCAGCATGGTGGCGTGAGCCACGGAGCCCATTATGTCGTGGCGATAAAGGCGCTGGTCGAAAGTGACGGAGGCGGTGAAACGCGCAACGAAGGCGTCGACGGGTTCACTGAAGCGGCCGCCCCAGGACTGATTGGTCTTGTCGGTGCTCATGGATTCGCTCGTAATCGGCTGAGGGGGAGTTACACAAAAAGTTACCGCGGATCATAACAGGGTTGCCAATCAAGGCGTTGACGCAGGTCGGCAGGTTTTTGTGTGAAGTGCGGTATAAACAAAAATCCGAAACGAAATGTATCGTTTGAATACTTTCGTCTTGGCAACCGTCTACAGTTGGTCGTATGGATCAGTCGCTGCAGGTCTTTGTAGATCGCCAGACGTATCCGGTATTAAATCGAGCAACCGAGACAGGTGAATTTTGCTGTGAGGTTTACGGCACTTTTTGGCCTTCGCGCTAGTCTTAGCGTGGATCGCCGTGACAGTCGTCACTTCACCTGTCTACGCTATCCTTGTGCGAGACTCACGCAGGAATACAGCGCTATATGAATGTCCTGATCGTTGATGACGAAACCCTGGCCCGCGAGCATTTGAGCCACTTGCTCAGCACGCTTGGGGGCTACACGTTGCTGGAGCCTGGCGCCACAAATGGCGAAGAGGCACTCACCCTGATCGAAAACCTGAAACCGGATGTCGTTTTGCTCGATATCCGTTTGCCGGGCCTGGACGGGTTGCAGGTGGCAGCCAAATTATGCGAGCGCGAGCTACCTCCTTCGGTGGTGTTTTGCGTGGCGCCTGACGAATTTTCCGTGCAGGCCCTGCAAGACAGCGGGGTCAGCTATGTAATCAAACCGGTCACCGCACAGGACTTGAGTGCCGCCTTGAAAGAGGCCCATCGGCCCAACCGCGTGCAACTGGCCGCGCTCACCCGGCCTGCTGCGCAAACCGGCAGTGGCCCGCGCAGTCACATCAGTGCCAGAACCCGCAAAGGCATTGAACTGATCCCGATCGACCAGGTGATCTACTTTATAGCCGACCATAAGTACGTGACCTTGCGTCACGCTGGCGGCGAAGTATTGCTTGATGAACCGCTCAAGGCGCTCGAGGACGAGTTTGGTGAGCGCTTTGTGCGAATTCACCGTAATGCACTGGTAGCGCGTGACCGGATCGAGCGTTTGCAGCGCACGCCGCTGGGGCACTTTCAGTTGTTCCTTCGAGGGCTCAACGGTGACGCACTGATCGTGAGCCGACGGCATGTGGCGGGAGTGCGCAAAATGATGCAGCAGCTGTAGTTCGCGCTGAAAAAGGCGCTGGAGCGCCGTTTTCGGGCCAGGGAGGCCGAGGACTTTCTGATACAAGTCAAAGCTGTTTTGGCTGAGCTGTTATTATCAGCCGTATCTTTTCAGTACGGATTGATCCATGTCCTCTCGCGAAATCCGCATCGCTACCCGTAAAAGCGCCCTGGCTCTGTGGCAGGCCGAATACGTTAAAGCCCGTTTAGAGCAGGCTCACCCAGGTATTTTGGTGACCCTGGTGCCCATGGTTAGCCGTGGTGACAAGCTGCTGGACTCGCCGCTGTCGAAAATCGGCGGCAAGGGGCTGTTCGTCAAGGAGCTGGAAACGGCTCTGCTTGAAAACGAAGCCGACATCGCCGTGCACTCCATGAAGGACGTGCCGATGGACTTCCCGGAAGGTCTGGGCCTGTTTTGCATTTGCGAGCGTGAAGACCCGCGTGATGCCTTCGTCTCCAACACCTTCTCCAGTCTCGATGACTTGCCGCATGGCAGCGTTGTCGGTACGTCCAGCCTGCGCCGCCAGGCTCAATTGCTGACTCGCCGTCCGGATCTTGAGATCCGCTTTCTGCGTGGCAACGTCAATACTCGTCTGGCCAAGCTTGATGCAGGCGAATACGACGCCATTATTCTGGCTGCTGCCGGTCTGATCCGCCTCGGCTTCGAAGATCGCATCACCTCTGCCATCAGCATCGATGACAGCCTGCCCGCTGGCGGCCAGGGTGCCGTAGGCATCGAGTGCCGCAGCGCAGACACCCAAATCCATGCCTTGCTGTCACCCTTGCACCATGCCGATACCGCCGTGCGCGTAACGGCAGAGCGTGCTCTGAACAAGCATCTCAATGGTGGCTGCCAGGTACCGATCGCGTGCTATGCGGTGCTGGAAGGCGAGCAAATCTGGCTGCGCGGGCTGGTCGGTGAGCCAAGCGGCGGCGTGTTGCTGAGCGCCGATGCCCGAGCGCCGCGTACTTCGGCTACCGAGCTGGGTGTGCAAGTGGCCGAGGCGCTGCTGGCCCAGGGCGCAGGGGATATCCTTAAAGCCGTCTATGGTGAGGCAGGTCACGAGTGACCGGCTGGCGCTTGTTGCTGACCCGGCCTGCCGAGGAGTCGGCAGCCCTGGCCCATGAACTGGCGGCTGCGGGGGTTTACAGCAGCAGCTTGCCACTTCTGGCGATCAGGCCATTGGCCCTGACCGACGCGCAGCGTGCGCTGGTTGAGAGTATTGACCGTTACTGCGCGGTAATTGTCGTCAGCAAGCCTGCGGCGCGCCTGGGGCTTGAGCTGGTCAATCAATACTGGCCACAAGCGCCGCGACAGAAGTGGTTCAGCGTTGGCGCCGCCACCGCGCAGATTCTCGCCGACTACGGCCTCGATGTTAGCTACCCTCAATGCGGGGATGACAGCGAAGCCTTGCTGGCGATGCCTGAGTTTGAATCAGCGGTTGGCCGTGATCAGCCCAAGGTACTGATCCTGCGCGGGGAGGGCGGTCGTGAGATGTTGGCGGACCGTCTGCGTAGCCTTGGGGCGCAGGTCGACTACCTTGAGCTCTATCGTCGCGAACTGCCGTCATACCCGCCTGCGACCCTGTATCAGCGAGTTAAAGTGGAACGCCTGAACGCGCTGGTGGTCAGCAGTGGGCAGGGTTTTGAACATTTACGCCAATTGGCAGGCGATACCTGGTCGCAACTTGGAAGCTTGCCATTGTTTGTTCCAAGCCCTCGGGTTGCTGAGATGGCACGCAGCGCCGGGGCGCAAAACGTTGTGGATTGTCGTGGCGCGAGTGCCGCGGCTTTGCTGGCGGCGCTGCGGGAGCATCCCGCACCTGCTTTCTAATGCAAAGGATGGATTCGTGAGCGAAACAGTCTTGTCCAAAGAACACGTACAGCCCGCGCCAGAAGCGCAGGCTAAAAATGCTGAGCCTGCGCCGCAGGGTCGGGGCAATGGTCTGGCCGTTTTCGCCCTGTTGCTGGGCGCTGCCGGTATTGCCGTGGGCGGCTGGGGTGTGTGGCAGGTGCGTCAGTTGCAAGCCACCACCCAGCAGCAGCTAAGCGACGTACCCGCACTGGCTGCGCAAACGCTGTCGATCAAGCAGGGTGAGCAACAGTTGCTGACGCGCGTCAACCAATTGCCCTCCGCGGGCGAGCTGGATAACCAGCGTCAACTGGTTGTGCAGTTGCAAGGCGATCAGCAGCGCCTGAACCAGCGCCTCGAAACCGTGCTGGGTGAAAGCCGCAAAGACTGGCGTCTGGCCGAGGCCGAGCACTTGCTGCGGTTGGCGACCTTGCGCCTGTCGGCTCTGCAAGACATCACCAGCGCCGAGGCGCTGGTTCAGGGTGCGGACGCCATTTTGCGCGAGCAAAATGATCCGGGTTCTTTCGCTGCCCGTGAACAACTGGCAAAAAGTCTTGCGGCACTGCGCAGCATTGAGCAACCGGATCGCACGGGCCTGTTTTTGCAATTGGCCGCCTTGCGTGATCAAGTTGCACAGCTCAGCGCCCTGGCCCCGGCCTATCAGAATCAAGGTGATTCGCTGGCAGGCCTGACGGCAGACGGTGATGGCGCGAGCCGTTGGGCGCAGTGGTGGGATGAAATCTCGCACTACATTCGTATTGACTTCAATGCCGACAAAAATGTGCGCCCACTGTTGGCAGGTCAAAGCCTGACGCAAGTTCGCCTGGCCTTGAGTCTTGCACTCGAGCAAGCCCAATGGGCGGCCCTCAATGGTCAGGAATCGGTGTACACCCAGGCCTTGGCGCAAGCGCAAGAAGTCCTCAAGGGCAACTTCAACCCGGATAACCCGCAGAGTAAAAAAATTCTTGAGCAAGTAATCGAACTCGGCAAGCAGCCGGTCACGGTTAAAACCCCGGACCTTGCTGCCACCCTGAGCGCGGTGCAGGCTTATCTTGAGCGTCGGCATGTGCGTGCTGACGAGCCAGGTAAAGCGGCTGCCAACCCGGCGCAGGAGACTCTTCCATGAAGCGTTTCTACGTGATTGTGTTTTTGTTGATTGCAGCTGCGGCCTGCATCGGCCTGGCAATCGCTGAGGACGCGGGCTATGTGCTGATTGCTTACAAAAGCTTTCGCTACGAATCCAGCGTATGGGCAACGCTCGCTCTGCTGGCGGTCCTGTGGTTGCTGGTGTGGGGGATCAAACTGCTGGTAGAGCTGGTTACGGCTTCTACCGGGTTGGTGAACCCGTGGTCGCGGCGTAATCGCACCCGTCGGGTGCAGATCGCCATCGAGCAAGGCCAGATGGACCTCGCTGAAGGTCGTTGGGCCAGTGCGCAAAAGCACCTGGCGCGTGCTGCTGAAGCTGAGCCTCAACCCTTGCTCTACTATCTGGGCGCCGCACGCGCCGCCAACGAACAGGGGCATTACGAAGAAAGCGATAACTTGCTCGAACGTGCACTGGAACGTCAGCCCCAGGCTGAACTGGCCATTGCCTTGAGCCATGCCCAGTTACAAGTGGACCGCGCCGATACAGATGGCGCGCTGATGACCCTGCAAGCCATGCACGAGCGTCATCCGCATAACGTCCAGGTGCTACGCCAGTTGCAGCGTCTGCACCAGCAGCGTGGCGACTGGGCGGCGCTGATTCGTCTGTTGCCTGAGTTGCGCAAGGACAAGGTTTTGCCGGCCAAGGAGCTTGCAGAGCTTGAGCGTCGGGCCTGGGGACAAAATCTGAGCCTAGCGGCCCAGCGCGAAACTGAAGGCGAGGCAGGGCTGCAATCTCTGCAACGTTCCTGGCAACAACTCACCTCGGCTCAGCGCCAGGAGCCCGCACTGGTTCTGGCCTACGCTGAGCAGTTACGCCAGTTGGGCGCGCAAACAGAAGCCGAAGAAGTCTTGCGTGGAGCGCTCAAGCGCAGTTACGACAGTCATCTTGTGCGGCTCTATGGCCTGGTGCGCGGCAGCGACCCGGTCAAGCAGTTGCAGGTCGCCGAAGGATGGCTAAAAACCCACCCGGGGGACGCCAGTCTGCTATTGACCCTTGGCCGCTTGTGCTTGCAAAACAGCTTGTGGGGCAAGGCCCGGGACTATCTCGAAAGCAGCCTGAAGGTTGAGCGCAATCCTGAAACCTGTGCAGAGCTGGCGCGACTGCTGGCTCAGCTAGGGGATACAACGCGCAGCAATCAACTGTTTCAGGAAGGGTTGAATCTGCTGGATGAGCGTTTGCTGGCATCACCTTTGCCAGTGACGGCCACCAGCCTCTGAAACAAGCCGTCTGGCGCGTGTTTAAGCGCACGTCAGACGGGTTGCTTAACCCAGCGAATACGTTAACGAGTCGGTATTTCCTACGCGCAATACACTAGAAGCCTTCAGCTCTTGTTGGTAATTCCTTACTTTCTTCAAGAAGTATCCGCATAGGCCCACCTTGAAAGGGCCAATGGCTTTCATCTACCGTAACCGACTGTCTCTTTTGTTACGGAAAAGCCATGTTTTTGGCAGGCTCACGTTTCATTTTCTTTTTGGCCTTTCTCATCGGCGCCTTGGTGATGGGTGCAACTCTGTATCTGGAGTATGGGCCCGGGCTCAAGCCCTGTTCGTTATGTCAGGTGCAACGGCTTTTCCTGCTGGGGTTCTGTCTCGTCAACCTATTGGCTTTTGTGCATGGCCCACGGCGTTTTGGCCTGTGGTGCTATTCCATTGCGTCCACGTTGTTGGCACTTGGAGGCGCTGCGAGTGCCTTGAGACAGGTAAGGCTGCAAGTGTTGACGCCAGAGCAGTTGATGTTCTGTCAGCCGGAGCTGACCTGTGTCTGGCGCAACATGTCGCCCGGCGAAATTTTTTCAATGATTTATCGGGGCAGTGAAGACTGCACGCATATTCACTGGACCATTTTTGATTTGAGCGTTCCCGAGCTAAGCCTGTTGGCCTTTATCGGCCTGCTTGTGCTGAGCATCTTTCAGATAACACGCTCAATGCATGCTGGCAAATTACGCCGTGGCTGCGACGTGACGTAGCAGTCTGGATTAAACACTTGTATGAATTTTCTCTCCTGCGTACCTTGAAGCAGTTGCCGTGCGGGCATAATCTGGCCCGCACGTATTACTGGAGTTATGCCGCCCAATGCCGGTGCAATCGCGCAGGTTTTGGTTCACATAGGCCCGGCTGAAGTCGGGTGGCATGGGCCCACAAGGGAAGAGAGATCATCATGCTCGAAAGATGTGAGAGTGCTCAGGAACGATTCAACGGCGTCCACCAACTGGTTGATCGCTGGTTGCATGAGCGCCGTAAACTTGTGAGTGCTTATGCTGCTCTGATCGATCAGCAAAACAATCCCAAGCGTGGGCCTCAAAAAGAGTTTTGCCAGATCCTGGTCGACTACGTTTCTGCAGGCCATTTCGAGATTTACGAGCAGCTGAATCAGGAGGCCCAGGCCTTCAATGATGAGCGCGGGCTTGCCTTGGCCGAGACCATCTACCCGCGAATCAACGTGATTACCGAAGCTGCCCTGGCCTTCAACGATCATTGCGACGGTAAGGCCCATCGACCCGACTGCGACAAGCTGGCAGAAGAAATCAAGATTCTTGGCGCCTTGCTGGATGAGCGTTTTGAGCTTGAAGACTGCCTGATTGAGGTGCTGCATAACGCGCACAAACAGAAAGAAGCCGCTCAGGCTTAAGCAGTTGGCAGTAAAAAAAACGGTGCGCCATGGCGCACCGTTTTTTGTTGTGGAGCATTCACTTTCTGATAGAGAACAGTTCGATTTCAAACACCAGCGGCGTATCGGGATCAATCAAATCCCCCGCACCCTCAGCCCCGTAAGCCTGACTGGAAGGGATCACCAATCGCCATTTCGCGCCGACGGGCATCTGCACCAGTGCGCTGCGCCAGCCCGCGATTACGCTGTCCAGGCGAAACCATTGAGGCTGGTTGCTGTGGTCGAACACTGTGCCATCGGGCAGGCGGCCCACATAGCTCACATAGACTGAGTCCTGTGCGTCAGGTTTTGCCCCCGTACCGGGTTTGAGTTCTGTCAGGATAATGCCGTCAGCCAGTTCACGAGCCTGAGGCTGCTGTTTTTCCTTCAACAAAAAATCACGCTCAGGCTCGGATGCAGTGTCACTTTCGGGCGAGTTTTGTGTGTTGTCGGCCTGGGCCTGGTGCTGCGTCAATATCTGTTCAATACGCTCATCACTTAGCGCCAGCGGCTTGCCTTGATAGGCCGTGCGCAGCCCCTCAATCAACGCCTTTATTTGTAGGTCCGGCATTTCCTGGCGCAAGCGCTCTCCCAGGCTGGCACCCAGGCTATAGGCCAGGTCGTGCGGGGCATCGGGGGAGGGCGCCGGGGCTGCATGAGCCAAAGGTGCAAGGCACAACAACGTCATTAATAAGTAACGCGGCATGGTAGTTCTCCGGCGTGAAGTGCGAGGGATTATGCCAGCGCTAAAGCGTGCACCGATGATTTATTCAGGGGTTTGGATAACGTTGAACCACCCGCAAAATTTAGTCGCTGTGATTGTTAAAGATTGATCCAGCACAAGTTTTTCGACGTCATGCAACGCACAGCTATCCTTAGTGTCAACATGCCCTAGCGGCGGTAGTTACAGAGGTCTAGTATGAGCCGCACTCACTTCAGCCAGGAGGTAAACCATGTCGGCCAATAAGAAGCCCGTTAATACGCCGTTGCACTTGCTCCAACAGCTCTCAGGCAGTCTGCTTGAGCATTTGGAAAACGCTTGTTCCCAAGCGTTGGCTGATGCTGAGAAATTGCTCGCCAAGCTTGAAAAGCAGCGCGGCAAAGCGCAGGAAAAACTGCACAAGTCCCGCGCCAAACTGCAGGACGCTGCCAATGCTGGCAAATCCAAGGCTCAGGCGAAAGCCAAGTCTGGCGTCAAAGAGCTTGAGCAACTGCTCGACTCGCTCAAAGAACGTCAAACTGAAACGCGCACTTATATCCTGCAACTCAAGCGCGATGCTCAAGAAAGCCTGAAGTTGGCCCAAGGCATTGGTCGCGTCAAAGAGGCCGTAGGCAAAGCGTTGTCAACGCGCGATGCCAAGCCTGCGTCAGCTGCGAAAAAACCTGCTGCCAAAGCAGCCGCTAAAGCCCCGGTCAAGGCCCAGGCTAAAGCAGTCGCCAAGCCTGCGGCCAAAGCGGCTGCGCCAAAACCGGCGGCAGCTCGCACGGCAAAACCTGCGGCAAAAACCGCCGCGGCCAAGCCAGCCGCCAAGCCTGTAGCTGCCAAAACAGCTGCAGCCAAGCCAGCCGCTAAGCCCGCAGTGGCCAAACCGGTTGCTGCCAAAGCGCCAGTCAAAGCACCGGTTAAAGCGCCTGTAAAAGTCGCCGCCAAGCCTGTTGCTAAAACAGCCGCTGCCAAACCTGCTGCTGCCGCCAAGCCTGCCGCTGCCAAACCTGCGGTAAAAGCCCCGGCAAAACCGGCCGTCAAAAAGCCTGCAGCGGCCAGACCGGCAGCCAAGCCTGCCGCTACACCCGCCAAGCCTGCTGTAGCACCCGCTGCCGCTGCGCCTGCTGTTACTGCTACGCCAACCCCGGCATCTGCAGCAAACTCGGCTACCACCCCAACCAACGCTTCTTAAGCGTTGTTGATTGCGGCGCGCAGCGTGTGCAGCGCGCCGCAATCAGGGTGGTCGGCATTGCCCGCCACCCTCTGCAGCCAATCGCAAGGTTCTTGCGATTGCACTGTCGACCAGCCTTGAGTTACCGATTCCAAGCGCTGCAATAAGGTTCGCTCAGCCTCCAGTTCCAACGACTTGATCTGCTTGCGTAACGCTGCCAGCGCATCGTCTCGGGTTGCCGCCTCACGCCAGTGTGTTCGCAATAGCCGCAAGGGCTGAACCACCTCACGCTGCCAAGGCCCGGCGCAGGCTTTTAATTGCCCCAGGCGCTCCTCATCGCAGGCCACGCCACGCTCCTCAAGCCAGGCCGCACACAGTACAAGGCATACATCCAGGCCCTGGCTCTGCAAGTGCAGGCACGCCGGTTCTACACCTGGGCGGGCGTAGAGGTTCAAACAGTAATTCCACAGGTCAGTCTGCATAGTGCAATTCGCGCCAGTTGAGAGGGAAGCTGGTAGACTCCGCCGCCATTATGATCCGACTTCAGAACCTGACTTTACAGCGTGGTCCGCAACGTCTGCTAGAAGACGCCGAGCTGACCCTGCACGCCGGCCACAAAGCCGGTCTGGTCGGCGCCAATGGCGCCGGTAAATCCACTTTGTTCGCCTTGCTGCTGGGTGAGTTGACGCCTGATTCCGGGGATTGTCTGCTCCCGGCCGACTGGCGGATTGCCCACATGCGGCAAGAAATCGACACGCTCGACCGCATTGCGATCGACTACGTGCTCGATGGCGACCTGCGCTTGCGTCAAGTGCAAGCCGATCTGGCCAAGGCCGAAGCTGAAGAGGATGGCGCCGCACAGGCACGCCTGCACTCTGAACTCGACAGCGCCGACGGCTACACGGCTGATGCCCGGGCCCGCAAAATGCTCGCCGGGCTGGGTTTTACCAACGAACAAATGGACCGCCCGGTCGCCGACTTCTCCGGTGGCTGGCGGATGCGCCTTAACCTGGCGCAGGCGCTGATGTGCCCGTCGGATCTATTGCTGCTCGATGAGCCGACCAACCACTTGGACCTCGACGCCATTCTGTGGCTGGAAGACTTCCTGAAGAACTACCCCGGCACCTTGCTGCTGATCTCCCACGACAGGGATTTTCTCGACGCAGTGGTCGATAACATCGCCCACGTCGATCAGCGCAAAATCACCCTTTATCGTGGTGGTTACAGCGCATTTGAACGTGCCCGTGCCGAGCGTCTGGCCCAGCAACAGCAGGCCTACGAGAAGCAGCAGGCGCAACGTGCGCACATGGAAAGCTACATCGCCCGCTTCAAGGCCCAGGCCACCAAAGCCCGTCAGGCCCAAAGCCGGATCAAGGCGCTGGAGCGCATGGAAGAACTGAGCGCGGCCCATGTGGATTCGCCGTTCGACTTCGTGTTCCGTGAAGCGGTCAAGCTCTCCAGCCCGCTGCTCGACTTGTCCGATGCACGCCTGGGGTATGGCGATAAAACCATCCTGGAAAAGGTCAAGCTGCAACTGGTCCCGGGCGCCCGTATTGGCTTGCTCGGGCCAAACGGCGCGGGTAAATCGACCCTGATCAAAAACCTTGCGGGTGAGCTCGAGCCGCTGTCGGGTCGCCTGGCCCGTGGCGAGAATTTGGTGGTTGGCTACTTTGCCCAGCATCAACTCGACTCGCTGGACTCCAAGGCCAGCCCGTTGCTGCACATGCAGCGTCTGGCTCCTGCTGAACGTGAACAAACCCTGCGTGATTTCCTCGGTGGCTTCGACTTCCGCGGTGCGCGCATTGACGAGCCGGTGCTGAATTTCTCGGGTGGTGAAAAAGCCCGCCTGGCACTGGCGTTGATCGCCTGGGGCCGGCCGAACCTGTTGCTGCTCGACGAACCGACCAACCACCTCGACCTCGAAATGCGTCTGGCGCTGACCATGGCGCTGCAAGAGTTCAGCGGTGCAGTGCTGGTGGTGTCTCACGATCGGCATTTGCTCAAAAGCACCACGGATGAATTCCTGTTGGTGGCTGATGGCAAGGTGCAGGAATTCGACGGTGACCTCGAAGATTATGCGCGTTGGTTGGCTGACTACCGTTTGCGCAACGCGCCGGCAAGTACCACGCCGGTCAACCCTGACAAGACCGATAAAAAGGCTCAGCGTCAGGCTGCCGCAACGTTGCGCCAGCAACTGGCACCGCACAAACGCGAAGCCGACAAGCTCGAAAGCGAACTGGGCAAGGTCAACGAGAAGTTGGCCAAAATCGAAACCAGTCTTGGCGACAGCGCGGTTTACGAAGCATCCCGCAAGGACGAATTGCGTGATCTGCTGGCAGAACAGGCCAAGCTCAAGGTGCTCGAAGGTCAGTTGGAAGAACGCTGGATGGAAGCTCTTGAGCTGCTTGAGTCCATGCAAGCGGAACTGGAAGCCCTGTCCTGATGGAAGCCCTGAACTTACCCCTGCCCGCCGAGCTGATCGCACCGCTGTGGATCGGCTTGCAGATTCTGCTGATTCTGTTGGCCGGCTATTTCTCTCAGCGCGTAGTGGCTCGCTTCCTTACGCGTCTGGGCGAGCGCTATCCGTTTCCGCCTCAGTTGATGATGCCTCTGCGAGGCGGGCTGCGCTGGTTCATCATGGGCAGTGCGGTGATTGTCGTCCTGGAGCGACTGGGTGTATCAGCCACCGTGTTGTGGACTGCGCTCTCGGGTTTTGTGGCCGTGGCAGCGATTGCCTTCTTCGCTATGTGGAGCGTGCTGTCCAACCTGCTTTGCGCGGTGTTGATCTTCACGGTGGGCCCGTTTCGCATTGGCGACATCGTGGAGCTGCTCGATACGCTCGACAAGCCGGGCGTCAAAGGTCGGGTTGTGGCCATCAACCTGCTCTACACCACCCTGATCGAGCCCGCAGAAGCAGGCAGCGGCAGCAGCATGGTGCAAGTCCCTAACAGCCTGTTCTTTCAGCGCTCGGTTCGTCGCTGGCGTGAAAGCGATCTTTGAAAGCACGGCCATCCCCCTGTAACCGCTGCGGCAGCGGCCACAAAAAGTAGTGGTCAATTTTCAACCAACACATTAGCTTAAAGGACTTGTTACAGATCTTGTCCGAGGTGTGCGATGTCGTTGGAAACGTGGTTGGCCTTTTTTGCTGCCTGTTGGGTCATCAGCCTGTCGCCTGGGGCAGGGGCAATTGCCTCGATGTCGTGCGGTCTGCAATACGGTTTCTGGCGCGGTTACTGGAACGCTTTGGGCCTGCAACTGGGTCTGGCGTTGCAAATTGCAATTGTTGCCGCCGGGGTTGGCGCAGTGCTTGCCGCCTCATCCACAGCCTTCTACGCGATCAAATGGTTCGGCGTTGCGTACCTCGTCTACCTGGCCGTTAAACAGTGGCGTGCCCTCCCGGCGGACCTTAGCGATGACGCGGCTGTGCGCCCCATCGGTAAGCCTCTGGCGCTGATTTTTCGCGGCTTCCTAGTCAATGTCAGCAACCCCAAGGCGCTTGTTTTCATGCTCGCGGTCTTGCCGCAGTTCGTAAATCCCTCTGCACCTCTGGTGTCCCAATACGTGACACTGGGCGCGACTATGATCTGCGTTGACCTGATCGTAATGGCCGGATACACCGGGCTCGCGTCCAAGGTCCTGCGTTTGCTGCGCACCCCCAAGCAACAACGGCGCATGAACCGCACTTTTGCAGGCCTGTTTGTGGGCGCAGCGGGTTTTCTTGCGACGTTGCATCGCGCCACGACCTAAAAATCTTGAGTCGCGGTCATTGGAAGTGAACAATGTGTTACTTCTCATTTCCATCCGGATTTATTAATGACCGCCCGCTCGCGTTTTTTTGCCTGGTTGATGTTGCCAGTGCTCGCGTTGTGCAGCCTTGCTGTGTCTGCCAACTCCCCGGAAGGCGCCTCACAAGCGCTGCACCTGATCGACTACATCGGCGCGGACTACCCGCCTACCGTTGAGGACGGGAAGGTCATCGATGAAACCGAGTACCGCGAGCAGCTGGAGTTTCTGACCGTACTCAAGGGCTTGATTGCGGACTTGCCAGAACGTCCTGAACGAGCCGATTTGGCTCGGGGCGTGAATGCCTTGCATGCCGCCATCGAAAAGCGTGAGGACGGCACCGCCGTTGCCCGTGAAGCGCGGCAGCTGGGTGCCAGACTGGCGGTGGCCTACGAGGTCAGCCAGGCACCTGCCATTACCCCTGACCCCACCCGCGGCGCACCGTTATATGCCCAGCATTGCTCGGTGTGCCACGGTGAAACCGGCGCCGGTGATGGCCCCGCCAGTGTGGGCATGACGCCGCCTCCGGCTAACCTGCGCGATGTGCAGCGTCTGGACCGGCTCAGCCTTTACGCGATCTACAACACGCTGGGCCTGGGCGTTGAGGGCACTGACATGCCTTCGTTTGCCGATCAGCTGGACGAGCGTCAGCGCTGGGACCTGGCGACCTACATCGCCGGCTTGAGTGCTGACCCGGCGGCTGTGAAGGCAGACAAAACCTACAACCTGGCGGATCTAGCCCGTCAAACCCCGAATGAAGTGCTGGCAGCTGAAGGCCCCGAGGCGACTGCGACCTTCCGTGCCCAGCGCGCGCAACCGCCGCAAGTCAAACGCGGCCCGGCGCAGTTGCTCGATTACACCAGCGCCACCCTGGACAAAAGCCTCGCGGCCTACCGCGCCGGCGACCGTGAGCAAGCCTACGACCTGTCGGTAGCCGCTTATCTGGAAGGCTTTGAACTGGTCGAAAGCTCGCTGGATAACGTTGACGCCAACGTGCGCAAAAATACCGAGAAAGCCCTGATGGCGTATCGGCAGTCGTTGCAGGATGGCTTGCCGATCGAACAGGTCGAGCAGCGTCTGGACGCCGCAAAAGACTTGCTGAAAGAATCAGCCGGGCTGCTGGGCAGCGATGGTTTGAGCTGGACGTTGAGCTATGTTTCAGGCTTGTTGATTTTGCTGCGCGAAGGTCTGGAAGCCATTTTGGTCCTGGCTGCAATTCTTGCCTTTTTACGTAACACCGGCCAGCAATCGGCGGTGCGTAGCGTCAACATTGGCTGGGGCCTGGCCCTGGTTGCGGGCCTTGCTACCTGGGCCCTGGCCGCCTATGTCATTGACGTCAGTGGCGCCCAGCGCGAACTGCTTGAAGGTTGTACCGCCTTGTTCGCCAGCGTCATGGTGTTGTGGCTGGGTGTCTGGATGCACGACCGTCGTCATGCGGCGGCGTGGCAGGACTACATCAAAAGCAGTCTGGTCAGCGGTGGCGGGCGTTTTGGTTTTGCGATCCTGGCGTTTTTCTCGGTGTACCGCGAACTGTTCGAAGTGATCCTGTTTTATGAAACCCTGTGGTTGCAAGCCGGCCCTGCAGGTCACAACGCGGTAATAGCGGGTGGCGCCACGGCACTGGTATTGCTGATGGGCCTGGCGTGGATCATCCTGCGCGGCTCGGCCAAATTGCCATTGGCGCTGTTCTTCGGCATCAACGCGGCACTGCTGTGCGCGCTGTCGGTAGTGTTCGCCGGGCATGGCGTGAAAGCGCTGCAAGAGGCCGGCATTTTCGGCACGCGGCCGGTAGCGTTCTTTGACTTCGACTGGTTGGGCATCCACGCTGATGCGTACTCGCTGAGTGCGCAGGCAGTCGCCATTCTGGCGATTATCGTGCTGTACAGCCGTAGCAAGCTGGCTGAAAAACGCCGGGTGCAGGCTTCGTAAGCACAAACTCATGCCGTGGAAGCGAGCCTGCTCGCGAACGATCTTCGCGAGCAGGCTCGCTTCCACGGTAGAAGTGTTTTTTGTAGCCATCACTGTTCAGGAGTTACCCCATGCGTGTCTGGATCGACGCAGACGCTTGCCCCAAGGCAGCGAAGGACCAAGTCATCAAGTTCGCCCTCAAGCGTCAGTTTGAGGTGGTGCTGGTGGCGGGGCAGAGTCAGATCAAGCCGACCTACGCGCTGGTCAAATTGATCGTGGTGCCCAGTGGCCCGGATGCGGCTGATGACTACTTGGTGGAGCACGCGGTGCCCGGTGAGCTGGTGATTTGCAGCGATGTGCCGCTGGCCGATCGGCTGGTGAAAAAGGGCGTTGCAGCGCTGGATCCGCGGGGCAAGGAGTTTGACCCGCAGAACATGGGGGAGCGCCTGGCGGTGCGCAATCTGTTTACCGACCTGCGTGAGCAAGGTCAGATGGGCGGCGGGCAGGGCGCGTATGGCGAACGCGAAAAGCAGGCGTTCGCCAACTCGCTGGACCGTATCCTGACCCGGTTGTCGCGAGGCTGATCAGGCCTTTTGGGTCAGCTCCAGCACGCGGTCAACCATTTTGTTGATCCCGGATGCCGCTTCGCTGATGGACTGGGCGAGCATGTAGGCCGGGGTGCTGACCAGTTTTCGGGCTTTGTCTTCGACAATTTCCGACACTTCGCACTCTTCGTGGGAACCCCCCATCTTGGTTACGGCGGCGGCGGTGTCTGCGTCCGAACCGATGGTGCAAATCACGCCCGGGCCATAAATCTTGGCGGCGATGGCGGGCGAAATACACATCAAGCCAATGGGTTTACCCGCTTCGGCAAAAGCCTCGGCCAAGCACAGAACGTCAGCCTGAACCGTGCACGCGGCGCCTTCAGTGGCAAAGCTGGACAGGTTTTTGGCTGCCCCAAAACCGCCGGGAATGATCAGGGCGTCAAAGTCTTCGACCTTGGCTTCACGCACATCCTTGATTTCACCTCGGGCAATACGGGCGGATTCCACCAGCACATTGCGCGTCTCGGGCATTTGTTCGCCGGTCAGGTGGTTGATGACGTGCAGTTGCGCAATGTCGGGGGCAAAGCACTGCACTTTGGCGCCGCGCTGGTCCAGGCGCAGCAGGGTGATCACGCTTTCGTGGATCTCGGCGCCGTCATAGACGCCGCAACCCGAAAGAATGACGGCAACTTTTTTTGTGGTCATGTCGGTCTCCTTGTTCATGGCGTTAATGTCGCCTGATTTGGCGCTTGATGCCATAGGGTTTCGCGCGAAGTCCGCCTACGCTTTAGGAATTGTCGGACGGGGTGTGCCATGAAGCTGATTCTGTATGCAGTTCCGTTTTTCTTTGTACTGATTGCCGTCGAGTTGCTGGCTGACCGCTGGCGCGGGATGCGCACCTATCGCCTGGCAGACACCATCAGCAGCTTGAGCGCGGGTGTGCTGTCGACCACTACCGGTTTGCTGACCAAAGGCGTAGGCCTGATCACTTACGCGCTGGCGCTCAAGTATTTGGCGCTGGTGCAACTGCCGGAAGACAGCCTGTGGGTCTGGCTGTTTGCTTTTGTGTTCTACGACTTTTGCTATTACTGGCACCATCGCCTCGGGCATGAGCGCAATGTGCTGTGGGCCGCGCACTCGGTGCATCACCAGAGTGAAGACTACAACTTGTCCACCGCCCTGCGCCAAACCAGTACCGGGTTCGTATTTGGCTGGGTCTTTTACCTGCCGATGGCCGTACTGGGCGTGCCGCTGCTGGTGTTCGTCACTGTAGCGACGCTTAACCTGCTCTATCAGTTTTGGGTCCATACCCGCCATGTACCCAAGCTGGGCTGGTTCGAGTGGTTCTTTGTGACGCCTTCCAATCATCGGGCTCACCATGCGCAGAATGCTCTCTACATGGATCGTAATTACGGAGGGGTGTTCATTCTGTGGGACCGATTGTTTGGCACCTTTCAGGAAGAGGAGGACGCGGAACCGGTTATTTTCGGCGTGACGACACCGCTGCAAAGCTGGAACCCGCTGTGGGCCAATTGGCAATTTTATGGTCAGTTACTCGCCGATGCCCGGCGCACCGAGCGCTGGCGGGACAAACTGCGGATCTGGTTTATGCCCACGGGCTGGCGCCCTGCGGATGTGGCGACGAAATACCCGAGGGACAAGCCAGAGTTGAGCCAGTTTGAAAAGTTCGAAGTCCCATTACCGTTGCGCCAACAGCTGTACATCGCAGTACAATTCGCGGTTTATGTGGCGCTGGGGAGCTATTTGCTGAACCTGGGCGAGACATTGCCGACCCCGGCGTTGATCCTGGGGTGGGGCTATATGGCATTGGGGTTGTTCGTGCTGGGGGCCGGGCTGGAGAATAGGCCCTGGGCGCTGAAGCTTGAGGGGTTGCGCCTGGCGCTGAATGTACCGCTGCTATGGCTGGCCCCTTGGGCGGGGCTATGGCCGGCCAGCGCATTGGGCTGGATCGGCCTGTTCAGTTACACCGTGTTGAGTGTGATGGGCCTGTATAGGTGCAGAAGCCGGATCACTCAGCTGGCGGGTTGCTGACCTCAACGCTGGTTTTGTTCTTCTCTTCGAGTGCGGTCTGTTTGGCCTGGCGCGCATTCTTGAAGCGGCGGCGGGCCCACAGGCCCAGGCCGATCAGCAGCAATGCTCCAAGCACCCACAGCTCATATTTCTTGACGTTACCCAGCAAACCTTCGAGTACGGCACCAAAGTGGTACGCCGCAGTAGCCAGGGCGATAGCCCAAATGGCAGCACCGATACCATTGAGCAACAGGTAGCGGCCCGGAGGGTATCCCGACAGGCCAATTGCCACAGGCATGACGGTACGCAGGCCGTAGACGAAGCGAAAACTCAAGACCCAGATATCCGGGTGCCTGCGAATGTGCTCCAGCGCCTTGTCGCCCATAAGTTGCCAGCGCGGTTTGCGCGCCAACAGTTTGCGGCCGTGCTTGCGCCCCAGGAAATACCACAACTGATCACCGGCATAACTGCCGAGGAACGCCACGATCATGACCAGTTTGAGGTCCATGTATCCGCGGAACGCCAAGAAGCCTGCGAGAACCAGAATGGTCTCACCTTCAAAGAACGTCCCTAGAAACAGGGCGAAGTAGCCGAATTCTTGAAGAAATTGTTGGAGCATTGTCTGGATGCTGGCGAAATGAACGCGCAGCCTACGCCTTAAGGGACGTTCGGGAAAGTATCGAAATGTGTCTTTGCGTTAACAAATCCTACAAATCATGTGTATTTGACCTACATCATTAGCGTTGTCATCTAGTGTTCATGGCGAGGGGCTATAACCATGCGCGAGGTGATTATTGCCTCAAACCTGTGGGAGCTGGCTTGCCTGCGATGGGGGCTACGCGGCCTGGCAGGCAAGCACAGGTGATGCCATCGCGAGCAAGCCCGCTCCCACATGCCGGTACCTCTGGAAACAATTTCAACAAATCGCCCTCTAACCAGGCTCTAGCCCGCATAAAGCGCCTATGAGCGGTTTAAACCCGCAGGCGTTGATGGCATTCTGGCAACTTGACTGGCGGCGCCGCTTAACTGTTACGAGAGTCAAACCCGCTCTTACAGGATCATTCAATGAATACCGAAGGACTTGCTGAAATCGTTGCCACTGAAGCTCAGCCGATTGCTGAGCCAGTCTCTGAAACCCCGCCTGAACCTCATGCCCCTGCGCCTGTTGCAGCCGAGACGCATGCGGCGGTACATCCGGCGATTACCATTCCTGGCCTTGATGACAGCAGCCTGTATATCCACCGTGAGCTGTCGCAATTGCAGTTCAACATTCGTGTGCTGGAACAAGCACTGGATGAGTCCTACCCCCTGCTTGAGCGTCTGAAGTTCCTGCTGATTTTCTCCAGCAACCTGGATGAATTTTTTGAGATTCGTGTCGCGGGCCTGAAGAAGCAAATCACCTTCGCCCGTGAACAGGCCGGTGCTGATGGCTTGCAACCGCATCAGGCCCTGGCCCGTATCAGTGAGCTGGTTCATGGCCATGTTGATCGCCAATACGCGATCCTCAACGACATCCTGCTGCCCGAACTTGAAAAGCATCAGGTGCGCTTTATCCGTCGCCGGCACTGGAACACCAAGATCAAGGCGTGGGTACGCAAGTTCTTCCGCGACGAAATTGCGCCGATCATCACCCCGATTGGCCTTGACCCAACGCACCCGTTCCCGCTTCTGGTGAACAAGAGCCTTAACTTTATCGTCGAGCTTGAAGGCATCGATGCCTTTGGTCGTGATTCGGGCCTGGCGATTATCCCGGCGCCGCGCCTGTTGCCGCGTGTCATCAGGTTGCCTGAAGAAGTTGGCGGCGCAGGGGACAACTACGTGTTCCTGTCGTCGATGATTCATGCGCACGCCGATGATCTGTTTCAGGGCATGAAAGTAAAAGGCTGCTATCAGTTCCGCCTGACCCGTAACGCCGATCTGGCGGTCGATACCGAAGATGTAGAAGACCTGGCCCGCGCCCTGCGCGGCGAGTTGTTCTCTCGTCGTTACGGTGATGCCGTGCGTCTGGAAGTCGCAGATACCTGCCCCAAGCATCTGTCCGACTACCTGCTCAAGCAGTTCAGCCTGCACGAAACCGAGTTGTATCAGGTCAATGGCCCGGTGAACCTCACGCGTCTCTTCAGCATCACGGGGCTCGACAGCCACCCTGAGCTGCAATACACGCCGTTCACCCCGGCTATCCCTAAGTTGTTGCAGAACAGCGAGAACATTTTCAGCGTGGTCAGCAAGCAGGACATTTTGCTGCTGCACCCGTTTGAATCGTTTACCCCGGTCGTTGATTTGCTGCGTCAGGCGGCCAAAGACCCGCATGTACTGGCGGTGCGCCAAACCCTGTACCGCAGCGGTGCCAACTCCGAAATCGTTGATGCGCTGGTCGATGCAGCGCGTAACGGTAAAGAAGTCACCGCGGTGATCGAGCTGCGTGCGCGATTTGACGAAGAGTCCAACCTGCAACTGGCCAGCCGTCTTCAAGCGGCCGGTGCGGTAGTGATCTACGGCGTGGTTGGCTTCAAGACCCACGCCAAGATGATGCTGATCCTGCGTCGTGAGGCGGGGGAGATCGTGCGTTACGCGCACTTGGGTACCGGCAACTATCACGCTGGCAACGCCAAGCTCTACACCGATTACAGCCTGCTGACCTCGGACGACGCGCTGTGTGAAGACGTGGGCAAGTTGTTCAGCCAGCTGATTGGCATGGGCAAGACGCTGCGCATGAAAAAACTGCTGCATGCGCCGTTTACGTTGAAAAAGGGCATGCTCGACATGATTGCCCGCGAGACCCAGTTCGCGGTCGAAGGCAAGGCTGCGCACATCATTGCCAAGTTCAACTCGCTGACCGATCCGAAAATCATCCGTGCGCTGTACAAAGCCAGCCAGGCAGGCGTGCGAATCGATCTGATTGTGCGTGGGATGTGCTGCCTGCGCCCGGGCATTCCAGGTGTATCGCACAACATCCACGTGCGCTCGATCATCGGCCGCTTCCTGGAGCACACACGGGTGTTCTACTTCCTCAACGGCGGTGAAGAACAGATGTTCCTGTCCAGTGCCGACTGGATGGAGCGCAACCTCGATAAACGCGTGGAGACGTGCTTCCCGGTAGAGGGTAAAAAGCTGATTTTGCGGGTCAAGAAAGAACTGGAGTGCTACCTGACCGACAACACCCACAGCTGGAGCCTGCAATCGGACGGCCGTTACATCCGCAACACGCCAACCGGTAACCAGAACCCACGCAGCGCCCAGGCAACATTGCTGGAGCGTTTGAGCCTGCCCGTATTGACGGTGAGCACCGGGCCTTCGGTGTAACGCAGCTGCCCTTGTGGGAGCGAGCCTGCTCGCGAATAACCTTCGCGAGCAGGCTCGCTCCCACATTTGTCTGGTTTGAGGGGCGTCGCGTCAAGACACCGTCAGCACAATCCCGACCCGGGTCAGCCATTGAGCTTCTTGTTCGAAGTCGGCCTGGGTCAGCGGGTTTTGTTCAAGCCAGCCTTCGGGGAAGATCACTTCAAGGTGATCGCCCTCGGCGCGCAGCTTGACCTGCGAAGCTTCCTGGTTACCACGGATGTGGTAGAACAGGATCGCAAAGCGCAGCAGCACACACAGGCGAATCAGCTTGATACCGTCTTCGCCAAACTCGGCGAACTTGTCTTTAGGAATATTTCGACGATGACCGCGCACCAGCAGCGCGAGCATTTGCTGGTCTTCGCGTGAGAAACCGGCAAGGTCGGAGTGCTCGATCAGGTAGGCGCCGTGCTTGTGGTAGTGATAGTGGGCAATGTCCAGCCCGACTTCATGCACCTTGGCCGCCCAACCCAGCAGTTCACGCCAGACACCGTCTTTCAGATCCCACGACTTGGCCACCTGATCAAAAGCGCGCAGGGCCTTGCGTTCAACCCTGGCGGCCTGCTCGCGGTCGACGTGATAGCGGTCCATCAGCGAGCTGAGGGTGCGCTCGCGTACGTCTTCATGGTGATGACGGCCCAGCAGGTCGTACAGGACGCCTTCACGCAGTGCGCCGTCGCAGTGATCCATGCGCTGCAGTTCAAGGGCGTCGAACACCGCTTCAAGAATCGCCAGCCCGGCCGGGAAAATGGTCCGACGGTCAGGCTTGATGCCTTCAAAGTCGATTTTTTCCACCTCACCCAGCTTGAACAGCTTGCGCTTGAGCCAGGACAAGCCTTCGGCATTCACCTCGCCATTGCCATGACCGCCAGCCTTCAGGGCCAGGCCGATGGCCCGAATGGTGCCTGAGGAGCCGATGGCCTCATCCCAGGTCAAACGGTGCAAGGCGTGCTCGATACTCATGATTTCAAGACGCGCAGCCGTGTAGGCCTGGGCATAGCGGGCCGGGGTGATCTTGCCGTCGCGAAAGTAACGCTGGGTGAAGCTGACGCAGCCCATCTGCAGGCTTTCGCGCAGCAGCGGTTCAAAGCGCTGGCCAATAATGAATTCGGTACTGCCGCCGCCAATGTCGGCCACCAGGCGCTTGCCCGGTGTGTCGGCGAGGGTATGGGAAACGCCAAGATAGATAAGGCGTGCTTCTTCACGGCCGGAAATCACTTCGACGGTGTGCCCCAGGATCTCTTCGGCGCGCACGATAAACTCGTTGCGGTTACGCGCTTCACGCAATGCGTTAGTCCCCACAATGCGCACGGCGCCCAACGGCATACCGTTGATCAACTGGGCAAAACGCTTGAGGCAATCGAGCCCGCGCTGCATGGATTCTTCGGTGAGCTTGCGTTCTTCGTCGATGCCGGCAGCTAACTGCACCTTTTCACCAAGACGCTCAAGAATGCGGATTTCGCCATTCTGGGCCTTGGCCACCACCATGTGAAAGCTGTTAGAACCCAGATCGATGGCGGCGATCAGGGACGGATTCTTGGCTTGGGATTGGGGCATGGTTGAGGAGTCTCGGTCGATAACCTGTTCATCGTGCCACGATCAAACGCTCGCGCCAACGCGCGATGTCAGATGCATTGATATGGAGCACGAAAGCAATGACGTTAGCTGTTCCGGGACAGTTCGTTTTTTTGTGTGCGATTTAAGTGCCGTGTCAGGTCGGTTTTTCTGTGGCAGCGGGCTTGCTTTCGATGGCATCAACACGGTGCATCTGACTCATCGCGTCGCCTGGATCGCGAGCAAGCCCGCTCCCACAGGGGGGATGCGCTTAGCCGTTCACCTCCACCGTCCCGATGAAATTCGCCAGCTCCGGGGTTTTAGGGTTGGCGAACAACTCTTTTGGATCGCCCACTTCATGCACCTTGCCCTGATGCATGAATACCAGCTTGTCTCCGACCTCACGGGCGAAACGCATTTCGTGGGTGACCATAATCAGCGTCATCCCTTCACGCGCCAGCTGGCGCACCACGCTGAGCACCTCGTTGACCAGCTCCGGGTCGAGCGCAGAGGTGATTTCGTCACACAGCAGCACCTTGGGTGACATGGCCAGCGCGCGAGCAATCGCCACACGCTGCTGTTGCCCGCCCGACAGACGCTCGGGAAACGCATCGAACTTGTCGCCCAAACCCACTCGCTCCAGCATTTCCCGGGCTAATACGGCGGCCTTGGCCTTGGGTACTTTTTGCACCACTTGCGGGGCGAGCATGACGTTTTCGCCCACGCTCAGGTGCGGGAACAAGTTGAACTGCTGGAACACCATGCCGACCTTCTGGCGCAGGCTGCGCAAGTCGGCACGGGCGGCGTCCAGGTATTCATCATCGACTTCAATCACCCCGTCGTTAATGGATTCCAGCCCGTTCAGGGTTCTGAGCAAGGTGCTCTTGCCTGAGCCACTTCGGCCGATGATCGCGACAACCTGTCCCTGCTCGACGGTCAGGTCGATGCCTTTAAGCACGTGGTGGTCGCCGTAATATTTATGCAGGGCGGTAACTCTAAGCAGAGGCATGCAGTTTCCTTTCGAGATGGCGCGCACTGAGTGACAAGGGGTAGCACAAGAGGAAGTAACCGAGCGCCACCAGGCCATAGACCATAAAGGGCTCAAAAGTCGCATTGGCCAGCATGCTGCCGGTCTTGGTCAGCTCGGTGAAACCGATGATGGAAGTCACGGCAGTGCCTTTGATGACCTGCACTGAAAACCCCACGGTGGGCGCAATGGCGACCCGCACGGCTTGCGGCAGGATCACGTAACGCAACTGCTCAAGCGGGCTCATGGCCAGGCTCGCCGAGGCCTCCCATTGACCGTGGGCGATCGACTCGACACAGCCCCGCCAGATCTCGGCCAGGTAGGCGCTGGTGAACAAGGTCAGGGCCAGCGCGGCTGCCATCCATGGGGAAATGTCGATGCCCAGCAAGGCGACGCCAAAAAAGATCAAAAACAGCTGCATCAGCAAGGGAGTGCCTTGAAACAACTCTATATAACCGCGTGCCAGAGTGCGGGCGAAGCGGCTTTTGGAGATGCGCATCAGCAGCACCAGCAACCCGATCAGGCCGCCGCCGATAAATGCGACGATCGACAGGGCTGCGGTCCATCGCAAACCCATCAGCAAATTGCGCACGATGTCCCAGAAGGTGAAGTCCATCAGCGGCTCCTGGTCAGGTAGCGGCGGCCGACCCAGTTCAACAACTGGCGGATCAGCAAGGCCATGCACAGATAAATCAGGGTCGTCAGGGCATAGGTTTCAAAAGCCCGGAAGTTGCGCGACTGAATGAAATTGGCGAAAAAGCTCAGCTCCTCAGTGGCAATTTGCGAGCAAACCGCCGACCCGAGCATCACAATGATGATTTGGCTGCTCAATGCGGGCCACACCTTGGCCAGCGCCGGTTGCAGCACCACATAACGAAACGTTTCGAATCGGCTCATGGCCAATGCTGAGGCGGCTTCCAGTTGGCCTTTGGGGATCGCCTGGATGCCGGCACGAATGATTTCCGTGGAATAGGCGCCGAGGTTGATCACCATCGCCAGCACCGAGGCCTGCCATTCGCTGATATGCAGGCCCAGGCCCGGCAGGCCAAAGAAGATAAAAAACAGTTGCACCAGGAACGGCGTGTTGCGAATCAACTCGACATACAACCCGAACAGCGCAGCAAAAGGCCGAATATTCCACGCCCGCACCACCGCGCCGACAATCCCCAGGCTGACCCCGAGTACCGTGCCGATGGCGGTCAGTTCCAGGGTAAACAGGGCGCCGCGTAATAACAGGTCGCTGTTTTGCAGCACCGGTAAAAAGTCAAACTGATAAGCCATGATTGACCTCGTCGCCCGCTATCAGAGGTCAGCTGGCAACGGCTCTTTGAGCCATTGCAGTGCGTTTTTCTCCAGGCTGCCGTCAGCTTTGGCCGTGGCGAGAATCTGGTTCACCTTGTCCAGCAACTCGGGCTGATCCTTGTTGACACCCACGTAGACGGGCGAATCCTTGAGTTTGAGTTTCATCGCCGGAATGCGTTTGGGGTTGCGTTCGCTGATGGCGACCATCACCACGTTGCCGCTGGCGATTAAGTCCACCTGGCCTGCCAGGTAGGCGGCAATGGTTGAGTTGTTGTCTTCGAAGCGTTTGATCGTGACGCCGGCAGGAGCCACGTTGGTCAGTTCGATATCTTCGATAGCACCTCGGGTGACGCTGATGGTTTTGCCCTTCAGGTCGTCCAATGTGGTGATTTGAGCGTCCGGTGGTCCAAACACGCCCAGGTAGAACGGCGCATAAGCGTGGGAAAAATCGATGACTTTTTCACGATCCGGGTTTTTGCCGAGGCTGGATATCACCACATCGACTTTGCCGGTCGTCAGGTAAGGCACGCGATTGGTGCTGTTGACGGGGGTCAGTTCAAGCTTGACCTTGAGCTGGTCGGCCAGCAGTTTGGCGGTGTCGATGTCCAGCCCGCGGGGCTTCATGTCAGGGCCAACCGAGCCGAAGGGCGGAAAGTCCTGGGGCACTGCGACCTTGAGCGTGCCGCGTGCAATCACTTCTTCGAGGTCATTGGCGTGAGCCGGGGCCTGGCTCAGCATCAGGCTGGCGAACAAGGCGCAAATCAGGGCGCTGTAACGCTGGGTCATGGCAACTCTCCGGGAACGGGCGGGCAGTGGTGTCTGTTTGGAGCAGAGCACAGGCCATGCCAACAGCGTTTTTTTGAGGTCGCAGGTCAGGTTCGGGGGCATTCGGCTGGTCGAGTGAACTTCAATGGTGCACGGGAGTTGTTATGGGTGCCCCGTAATTGAGCGGGCTATGCAGAGGGTTTACATAAAAGATCGGAGCGATATCCGCACTCATGCACCACTATAGTGAGAGTCAATCATCCCTCACCTTCCTGAACGCGGAGATGACGGCTATGATGTGCTACGTTTTTGCTTACAACCACGGAGACTTCCATGAGCAGCGATCTTATTAAACACGTCACCGACGCTAGCTTTGAGGCCGATGTTCTCAAGGCTGAAGGCGCTGTACTGGTCGACTACTGGGCTGAATGGTGTGGCCCTTGCAAAATGATCGCGCCGGTTCTGGACGAGATCGCAGAGACTTACAAAGGCAAGCTGACTGTTGCCAAGCTGAACATTGATGAAAACCAGGAAACCCCGGCCAAGCACGGCGTACGTGGTATTCCTACGTTGATGCTGTTCAAGAACGGCAACGTCGAAGCCACCAAGGTCGGTGCGCTGTCGAAGTCGCAGTTGGCTGCATTCCTCGACGCCAATATCTAAGCGTCGATAAAAGCCCCGCTAAATGCGGGGCTTTTTCATGGCTCAAGGACTAGACGCTATGAAACTCAAGTGGTACATTCGGCCCCGCACTGGTTTCTCCACTGCCCCCTGCAAGCCGTCGCCGACGCACTCCTTATCGAATTAGTACGCGATCCTGTCGCCTTCTCTGCGGCGCGGCCTCATTAAGCCAAAAGCTTAATTTCCCTCCCCATAAATGATTACGTCATTCCTATATGAACCTGACTGAACTCAAGCAAAAGCCGATTACCGAACTGCTCGAATTGGCCGAACAGATGGGCATAGAAAATATGGCCCGTTCGCGCAAGCAGGACGTGATTTTCTCCCTGCTCAAAAAGCACGCGAAAAGCGGCGAGGAAATCTCCGGTGATGGCGTGCTGGAGATTCTCCAGGACGGCTTCGGCTTCCTGCGCTCCGCTGACGCCTCCTATCTGGCCGGCCCAGACGATATTTACGTCTCGCCAAGCCAGATTCGACGCTTCAACTTGCGCACTGGCGATACCATCGTCGGTAAAATCCGTCCGCCTAAAGAAGGCGAGCGGTACTTCGCACTGCTGAAAGTCGACACGATCAACTACGATCGTCCAGAGAACGCGAAAAACAAGATTCTCTTCGAGAACTTGACGCCGCTGTTCCCGACCGTTCGCATGAAGATGGAAATCGGTAACGGTTCCACCGAAGATCTGACCGGTCGTGTCATCGACCTCTGTGCGCCGATCGGTAAAGGTCAGCGCGGTCTGATCGTTGCTCCGCCAAAAGCGGGCAAGACCATCATGTTGCAGAACATCGCGTCGAACATTTCGCGTAACAACCCTGAAGTGCACTTGATCGTTCTGTTGATCGACGAGCGCCCTGAAGAAGTGACCGAAATGCAGCGTACCGTGCGCGGCGAAGTGGTCGCTTCCACTTTCGATGAGCCGCCAACCCGCCACGTGCAGGTTGCTGAAATGGTGATCGAGAAGGCCAAGCGCCTGGTCGAACACAAAAAAGACGTGGTGATCCTGCTCGACTCCATCACCCGTCTGGCCCGTGCCTACAACACCGTGATCCCGAGCTCCGGCAAGGTATTGACCGGTGGTGTCGATGCTCACGCCCTTGAGAAGCCAAAGCGTTTCTTCGGTGCTGCGCGAAACATCGAAGAAGGCGGCTCGCTGACCATCATCGCTACCGCGCTGGTTGAAACCGGCTCGAAGATGGATGAAGTGATCTACGAAGAGTTCAAAGGCACCGGCAACATGGAACTGCCTCTGGACCGCAAGATCGCTGAAAAGCGCGTCTTCCCTGCGATCAACATCAACCGCTCCGGCACACGCCGCGAAGAGTTGCTGACCGCGGACGACGAGCTGCAACGCATGTGGATTTTGCGCAAGCTGTTGCATCCTATGGACGAAGTCGCAGCTATCGAGTTCTTGATCGACAAGCTGAAACAGACCAAGACCAACGATGAGTTCTTCCTGTCGATGAAGCGCAAGTAAGCTATCGCAGGCTAAGCAAAAGCCGGGGAAACCCGGCTTTTTGCTGTCTGAGCTTTTTGATCCGGGCAGCTCTCCCTTCTGAACAGACGGCTTGGGCGCTACACTCTGTTTCCCAACGCCACGGCCACTACGAGGCTCAAGCATGCAGTATCGCGACTTACGCGACTTTATCAGCGGCCTGGAAAAGCGCGGCGAACTCAAGCGCATCCAGGTTCCAGTGTCTCCCAAGCTGGAAATGACAGAAATTTGCGATCGCACGTTGCGCGCAAAAGGTCCGGCTTTGCTGTTCGAAAACCCGGTGGGTTACGACATTCCTGTGCTCGGCAACCTGTTTGGTACGCCGGAGCGCGTGGCTTTGGGCATGGGCGCCGAAGCGGTCAGTGAGTTGCGTGAAATCGGCAAGCTGCTGGCGTTCCTTAAAGAACCCGAGCCGCCTAAAGGCCTGAAGGACGCATGGTCCAAGTTGCCGATCTTCCGCAAGATCATTGCCATGGCCCCCAAAGTCATCAAGGACGCGGTGTGCCAGGAAGTGGTCGTTGAAGGGGATGACGTCGACCTAGGCCAGTTGCCGGTTCAGCACTGCTGGCCAGGTGACGTGGCGCCCCTGATTACCTGGGGCCTGACCGTGACTAAAGGTCCGAACAAGGAACGTCAGAACCTGGGCATTTATCGCCAGCAGGTGATTGGTCGCAACAAGGTCATCATGCGTTGGTTGAGCCACCGTGGTGGCGCGCTGGACTATCGTGACTGGTGCGAAAAACACCCCGGCCAGCCATTCCCGGTTTCCGTGGCCCTGGGTGCAGATCCTGCGACCATCCTTGGCGCCGTGACCCCTGTGCCAGACAGCCTTTCCGAATACGCCTTCGCGGGCTTGCTGCGTGGCAATCGCACCGAACTGGTGAAATGCCGCGGTAATGACCTGCAAGTGCCGGCCACGGCTGAAATCATTCTTGAAGGCGTGATTCATCCTGGCGAGATGGCCCCCGAAGGCCCGTACGGGGACCACACCGGTTACTACAACGAAGTCGACAGCTTCCCGGTGTTTACCGTCGAGCGCATCACCCACCGGGTCAAGCCGATCTACCACAGCACCTACACCGGCCGTCCACCGGATGAACCGGCAATTTTGGGTGTGGCGCTTAACGAAGTGTTTGTGCCGATCCTGCAAAAGCAGTTTCCGGAAATCACCGATTTCTACCTGCCGCCCGAAGGCTGCTCGTATCGTATGGCCATCGTGACCATCAAAAAGCAGTATCCGGGGCATGCCAAGCGCGTAATGCTGGGTGTGTGGTCGTTTTTGCGTCAGTTCATGTACACCAAATTCGTTATCGTCACTGACGACGACATCAATGCCCGCGACTGGAATGACGTGATCTGGGCCATCACCACGCGTATGGACCCCAAGCGCGATACGGTGATGATCGATAACACGCCCATCGACTACCTCGACTTTGCCTCGCCGGTTTCCGGACTGGGCTCGAAGATGGGGCTGGATGCGACCAACAAATGGCCAGGTGAAACCACCCGCGAATGGGGTCGTGTCATCGTCAAGGACGAGGCGGTCACTCGCCGAATCGATGACATCTGGAATCAATTAGGAATAGATTGATGCGTGTAACCTTGCAGCCTTCAGGTGCGGTGCTTGAAACCTTGCCTGGCGAGCGAATTCTGGATGCGGCGCAACGTCTGGGCTATGAATGCCCGCAGAGCTGTCGCAATGGTAATTGCCACGTGTGTGCGGCCTTGCTGGTCGAGGGTCAGGTGGAGCAGGCGGGTGACGTGCGTGATCACGGCGAGTTTTATACCTGCCTGGCGGCCCCGCTTGAAGACTGTGTGGTGTTGTGGGATGGCGTGCTTGCGTTGGGAGAGTTACCGGTGCGTAGCCTGGCGTGTCAGTTGACCGAGTGTGTCGATATGGGTGGCGATGTGTGGCGGGTGCGCTTGCGCGCGCCTGCGGGCAAGCCGCCCCGTTATCACGCCGGGCAATACGTGATGCTGGAGCGTGAAAATGGCGACAAGTCGGCATTTTCACTGGCCAGTGCCCCCCACTCGGGACGTGACCTTGAGCTGCATGTACTGGTTCGCGAGGACAGCGCCCGGCGTCTGATTGAGCAACTGCAGCGCAACAAAATGGTTCGCCTTGAGCTGCCGTTTGGTGACACGCACTTGTCTGAACTGCCGGACGGCCCGCTGGTCTTGATCGCTGCAGGTACCGGCATGGCGCAAATGCACAGCCTGATCGAGCATTGCCGCGCAAAAGGCTTCAAGCATCCGGTGCATTTGTACTGGGGCGTACGTCGTCCTGAAGATTTCTACACCCTGGAAGAGTGGGAACAATGGGAGCAAATCCCCAACCTGTTCCTGCACAAAGTGGTGAGTGATTTGTGTGGCTGGGAAGGTCGGTGCGGCATGCTCCATGAAGCGGTGTGCGAAGACATCAGTGATCTGGCCAGTGTGCATGTTTATGCCAGCGGCTCACCGGCGATGATCTACGGCACCCTCGACGCCCTGGTGGCAGCCGGCATGGACGCGCACCAGATGCGCGCCGATGTATTTGCCTACTGCCCGCGGCCATGAATGTGTGGGAGCGGGCTTGATTGCGATGGCAGCACAGCGGTCAAGCAGGTAGACCGCGCCGTCTGCATCGCGGCAAGTTGAATTGTCGCACCGCCGCTCTCACAGGTTTTGCCTCAAAAGCGTAAACCGGTGGTGATCATTGCGGCATTGAAGCCGAGCAACACCAACTCGGCAGCGACCGGGCCGTAGTAAACACCCACCGAAGGAATGATCACCGGGGCTACGCCGAAGCGGTTGAGCGGGATCTTGTCCTGATATTCGCCGTGATACCCCTCCAGCAGGCCTCCCGTCAGTTTCAGATAGACCGGGTAAGTGTCGCTATCAAAGCGCTTGCCTGCGTAGGCGTAATACGAACGCTGGCGAAATGAGTTGCGAAAGGTTGCCCCGCCGACTAACCAGCCCGACGCGTCATGGCGCTCAATGCCGATCAGATCCTGATTGTTGTTGTGCTCAGAGTCTGGCGAAAAGTGCCGGGTGTAGACACTGGTTTGCAGATACCAAAAGCCGTCTTTTTTTTGCTCTGTTTCATCTTCTGCCAGCGCTGAACTGGCATAGGCCAATATCAACAGGAAGCAAATCCCAAGTTTTCTCATATAACGACCTCGTTGGGTGTGCGCCTGCGGCCGGCAACTATAAAGGGATAACTTGAACATCCCCTGAACAAAACGGATTTTAGTCGAGTGGCAATCAGGAAGTCGCCCAGCCATATGTCTTGCTGAGTGGGTCATATGGGATTGGGTGCTATAAGATTAGTATCGTTATTTTTGTTTACTGCATGTAATGCCTGTAGGACCCAATGCCCCCAGCAATCACTATCAGTGAATCTTCTTGCTTGAATCTGACTTATCCGCCGCGACTCGATCTCGGGGCGCCGCTGACTCCAGAACAATTGCTCAACTCCATGCACAGCACCATGGCGCGTCATCAGGGCGGGCCGGTCTGGCTATTTGCGTATGGTTCGCTGATCTGGCGCCCTGAGTGTACGGCGGTCGAACGCGTGCGTGGCCGGGTGCATGGTTACCATCGCGGGTTGTATTTGTGGTCTCACGAGCATCGTGGCACCCCGCAGTGGCCGGGCCTGGTCTTTGGCCTGGACCGTGGGGGCTCGTGCAGTGGTTTCGCTTATCGATTGCCGGAAGACAACCTCGACGCTTCGCTTTACGCCCTGTGGTTGCGTGAAATGCCAGTGCCCTCGTATCGGCCGCACTGGCTAACGTGCCGACTCGAAGACGGCAGTCAGGTGCAGGCTTTGGGGTTTGTACTGGAGCGACATTTACCCAGCTATGCGGGCAACTTGCCAGATGGCGTGTTGAGCCAAGTACTGGCCAACGCCAGCGGACGCTACGGCACGACTCGCGATTATGTCGAGCAGACCGTAAGCGCCCTGCGCAGCCACGCCATGCCAGATCGAAATCTGGAGGCGCGGCTCAAGCGCTGTGTGTCGATCACGCCTTAGGCGGGAGCGTTAACCGCACGTTCTTCACTGGCCACATTTTTGTGGCGCAGTGTCGGGATCATGAACGCGATGGCCAACAGGCATGCGCTGATCAGCAGTACAAAGCCGCCATCCCAGCCGAAGTGGTCAACCAGATAGCCCATGGCCGCACTGGCCGCGACCGAGCCGCCCAGGTAACCGAACAGTCCGGTAAAGCCTGCGGCAGTCCCGGCCGCTTTCTTCGGTGCCAGCTCCAGCGCCTGCAAACCGATCAGCATCACCGGCCCGTAAATCAGGAAGCCGATAGAAAACAGCGCGATCATGTCGATGGTCGGGTTGCCCGGCGGGTTGAGCCAGTAAACCAGTGTGGCGACAGTCACCAGCGACATGAACACAATGCCGGTCAGGCCGCGATTACCGCGGAAAATCTTGTCCGACATCCAGCCACACAACAGCGTGCCGGGAATTCCTGCCCACTCGTAGAAGAAGTACGCCCACGATGTGGTGTCCACCGTGAAGTGCTTGGCTTCCTTCAGGTAGGTCGGTGCCCAGTCCAGCACGCCGTAGCGCAGCAGGTAAACGAACACGTTGGCCATGGCGATATACCAGAGCATTTTGTTACGCAGCACGTATTTGACGAAGATCTCTTTGGCGCTGAATTCGTCTTCGTGGCTGGCGTTGTAACCCGCCGGGTAGTCATTCTTGTACTCCTCAATCGGCGGCAAGCCGACGGACTGCGGTGTATCGCGCATGGCAATAAACGCAAACAGTGCCACTAACAGGGCAACTGTGGCGGGTACGTAGAAGGCTGCGTGCCAGTCGTTGAACCAGGCCATGCCCAACAAAAACAGCGGGCCGATCAGACCACCGCCTACGTTGTGGGCAACGTTCCACACCGATACCACTCCACCGCGCTCTTTCTGCGACCACCAGTGAACCATGGTCCGGCCACTGGGCGGCCAGCCCATTCCCTGCGCCCAACCGTTGATAAACAGCAAAATGAACATCATGGTCACGCTGGACGTTGCCCAAGGTGCGAAACCGAAAATGAACATGACTCCAGCTGAAATCATCAAGCCGAAAGGCAGAAAGAAGCGCGGGTTAGAGCGGTCGGAAACCAGTCCCATGAGGAACTTGGACAGGCCGTAAGCAATGGCTATCGCCGACATCGCCACGCCCAACTGACCCCGGGTATAACCCTCGTCAATCAGGTAAGGCATGGCCAGGGAGAAGTTTTTACGCAACAGGTAGTAACCGGCATAACCAAAAAAGATACCGGCAAAAATCTGCCAGCGCAGTCGTCGGTAGGTGCTGTCTATTTTTTCTTCAGGCAGGGGAGCCTGGTGTGCGGCAGGTCGGAAAAAAGCAAACATTCAAGAGCTCCAAATTTCTTGTTATATCAGCGGTGTCGAACGTTACATTTTCGTTACTGAAAATGACAGGCCTTCTCCCTGGAGCGTAAGGGAAAATCCTACGTACGGTTTTCGCTTTTGAACATGTCGTGTGGCTACAAAGTCGATGCCAGACCCGTTGAGATCTCTGATCTCCCAGAAATCTATTCACTAGCGCTTAGAAATAGTCCGCTTGTGATGTTCAGGTGGGTAGAGGCGGTAGGTGTAATCGGAGCGATCCCACGAGAGGATCGGAGCCAGTGAGCTGAGAAATCAGGCAACACATCAATAATATTTCCCCCTTTGAATTCCTGTGGATGCGGTTTGGCGCAACGAAGGGGGATGGTGATGAAGTATCGGGTGTGGTTATTCGTCATGTTTATGGCAGTGGAAGTACGGGCCGAGGCGTTCTCGAATCCTCTGAACCGCGCAACCTGTCTCACGTTGAATCGGGAAGTTAATAGCTATATTCGCCGCGGGATCGACCAGCCTCTGGCTGAAGTGACTGTGTTCAGGCAGACCCGCAGTCTATTGATTGAGGGTTTTGAAGCCGGGCAGTATTCCATTGATCAGTTGGCAGCCGGTTTATACGCGCTTTCGCAAGGCGCGCAAAAGGTGGTTAAAAACTGCCAGCGAAAACGCAGTCGAAAATTTGTGGACATGTTGCCTGAGCCCGTCAAGGCGCTGCTGCTGACGGGGCGCCCGGACACAACTGATTCGCGCAGGCCTACGGCTTTTCAGGGATTGGCCGATAAGGGTAGATAGGCCCGCAAGCAGCCCCGTATGCTTGCACCCAACCGTATTAAGGAGCGAATTGTGAAAGCGTGGATCATGTTGATGCTGGCCCTGTCCTTGCCGATGGCGGCGGTTGGAGAAGAGGCGCAAGAAGGCGGCGACAAGGTCAGCTACATAAGCCTGAGCCCGCCGTTTGTGGGTAACTACGGCCTGGATGGCAGCTCGAAGCTCAAGGTATACAAGGCCGATATTTCCTTGCGCGTGACGGGCCCCGAGGCGGCAAAGGCGGTTAAAGCTAATGACCCGTTGATTCGCAATCAGTTGGTGGGGCTGTTTACCCAACAGACCAGCGAAACCCTGGGCAGCGTCGAGGCCAAGGAGAAGCTGCGTCAGGAAGCCTTGAAGCAGATCCGGCAGGTGATGAGCGATGAGACCGGCAAGCCGATGGTGGACGATTTGCTGTTTAACAATTTGATTGTTCAGTAAAGGCTCAAAGCCCCTCTCCCTATGGGAGAGGGCTCTACGCTACGACGCCAAACTCTTGCGAAACCGCGCCAGCGCAATGGCGAAGAACACCAGCCCGATGGCGGCCAGCGCCAACAAGTCCGGCCACACCACATTCACCCCGGCATCACGGAACAGTATCGCCGCGCTGAGGCTCACGAAGTGGGTCGACGGCGAGCATTGCATCACCCATTGCAACCATTGGGGCATGCTGTCCAGCGGCGTACTGCCGCCCGAGAGCAGAAGCATCGGGATAATTACCGGGATTGCCAGCAAACCGAATTGCGGCGTTGAACGGGCCAGGGTCGCAAGGAAGATCCCCAGTGCGGTGCTGGCAAACAGGTAGAGCGCAGTGACCAGTAAAAACAGGGTCAGCGACCCCGCCAACGGCACACCCAGCGCCCACTTCACCACCACTTCCAGTGATATCCAGGTGCACAGCACCACGACCAGCATGTTGCTCCAGATTTTCGCCAGCATGATTTCAAGCGCCGTCAATGGCAGCACCAGCAAGTGATCCAGTGTGCCGTGTTCCCGCTCTCGCAGCAGGGCGGTGCCTGTCAGCACAATAGCCAGAATGGTGATGTTATTGACGATCTGGATGACGGCCAAAAACCATCCGCCTTCCAGGTTCGGATTAAACAGTGCCCGATTACTGATCAGCACCGGTGTTTTTGCTGCCGCGTCGGCCTGGCCGGTGTAGTTGAGCAGCTCGCGCTGGAAGATTCGTCCGATATAACCCGCGCCCATAAAGGCCTGGCTCATGGCCGTGGCATCAACGTTGACCTGCACGCTGGGCTCACGTCCGGCCAGCAAGTCGGCTTGAAAGTTGACCGGCACGTTGATCACAAATGTGTACTTGCCGCTGTCCATCGACTGGTCCAGTTGATCGTAGGGCAGGGCCTGCGGGGCTTGAAACTCCGGGGGCAGCAGTGATTGCGCAAGCTTGCGTGACAGGGCGCTGTGGTCTTCATCGACGATGGCAACGCTGGCGTTGTGAACACCGATAATCGATCCGGCAGCGGGCATATAAATCGCCACAGTGAAGGCGTAGAACAAAAACAGCAGCAACACGCTGTCGTGGCGCAGGCTGGTCAGCTCTTTAAGGCCAAGGCGCAGGATGTGCGAGAGCTTGTGCATCAAACCTCCTGCTTCTTGAGCATGATCAGGCTCAGCCCGGTAAAGACCACAAAGAACCCCAGCAGCGCCAGGCATTGCGGCCACAACTGGCGCAGATCCAAGGCTTTGGTGAAGGTGCCTACGGCAATGTCGAGAAAGTGCCCGGCCGGGAACAGCATGCCCATCAGTGCCGCCGAACCCTCAAGCGAGGAGCGCGGCACGATCAGCCCGGAGAACTGAATGGTCGGTAAGCTGGTGATGATCATGGTGCCCAGAATCGCCGCGATCTGCGTGCGCGTGAAGGCGGAAATCAGCAAGCCCATGCTGGTGGTGGCCAGCACATACAGTAGTCCGCCAAGCGCCAGCGTTACCCCGCTACCCTTGAATGGAACGCCGAACAGCCAGCGGTTCATCGCCACCAACAAGGCCAGATTGACCAGGCTCACGGCCAGATAGGGAGCCTGCTTGCCGAGCAGGAATTCGAGACGGGTCAGGGGCGTGGCATAGAAGTTGGTAATCGACCCCAGTTCCTTTTCGCGCACGATGCCCAGCGCGGTCAACATGGCCGGGATAAACGCGAGGATAAGCGCCATCACGCCGGGGCCGATGGCATTCACACTGATCACGTCCTGGTTGTAGCGAAAACGGGTTTCGAGCTTGGCCGCCGCTTGTTTGTTTTGTGTCTGGCTGCTGAGGGTGGAGAGCTGCTCAAGGTTGGCGGTATGTACCGCTTCAACGTAATTGCGGCTGGTTTCGGCCCGGAAGGGCATGCCGCCGTCCAGCCAGGCGGCGACCGTGGGCTGGCGACCGGCATACAGGTCACGTCCAAATCCGGGCGGTATTTCCAGGGCAATTTTGATTTCGGAGCGCTGCAAGCGTTTGTGCAATTCATCTGAGCTGCGGATTGGGGCGTGCTCTTCGAAATAGCGCGAGCTGCGGAAGGCTTCCAGGTAGGCACGACTTTGGGGGGTTTGGTCCTGGTCGTAGACGGCGAAGGCGAGGTTCTCGACGTCGAGAGAAATACCGTAGCCGAATATCACCATCATGAACACGGCGCCCAGCAAGGCAAACGCCATGCGCACTTTGTCGCGCAGTAATTCTTTGGACTCGCGGCTGGCCACGGCGATCAGCCGGGTCAGGCTAAACCCCTTTTTGCTGACGGGCGGCGCAGCATTGGCCACGGGTGTGGCGACTGGCTCGGCCTCAGTCGCAGGGCTGGCGCCCTGGTCGTTTTGTGCCTGTTCCAGACAGGTGACAAATGCCGCTTCCAGCGTGTCGCCCTTGAATTGCTGTTGCAGTGCATCGGGCGTGTCGCAGGCCAAAACTTTACCCGCGTGCATCAATGAGATGCGGTCGCAGCGCTGGGCTTCGTTCATGAAGTGGGTGGACAAAAAGATGGTCACCCCCTGCTCGCGTGACAGCTCGATCAGCAGCCGCCAGAAGTCATCACGGGCGGCCGGGTCGACCCCCGAGGTTGGCTCATCAAGGATCAGAACTTCGGGGCGGTGCAGCACGGCTACCGCCAGTGACAAGCGTTGGCGCAGGCCCAGCGGTAATTCGCCGGACTGTTGTGACGCCACATCGCCGAGGTCGAAGCGCTCAATCAGCTCTTCGATACGGGCCTGGCTTTCGGTCTTGGGCAGGTCGAACAGCTGGGCGTGCAACACAAGGTTTTGCCGCACGCTTAACTCGCCGTACAGCGAGAAGCTTTGCGACATAAAACCCACGCGTTTGCGGGTGGCCAGGTCTTTGGCATTCACCGGGTTGCCGAGCAGTTTGGCGCTGCCTTCGGTGGCCGGCATCAGCCCGGTCAGGACCTTCATGGTGGTGGTTTTACCGCAGCCGTTGGAGCCCAAAAAGCCGAAGATTTCTCCTCGGCCGATGGCAAAACTGACGTTGTTCACGGCCGTAAAGTCGCCGAATTTCAGGGTCAGGTCATGGGCCTCAATGGCGATGTCGCTGTTGTCGCTGACTCGAGGCGGGATCACCAAAGGCTCGTTATTGTGACCGCTGTCGCCCTGATAGTGGGTGAAGGCCTCGTCGAGCTTGCCGGTAGCGGTGACAGTCGCCAATTCCTGGCTTAAACCGGCGGCAATCAATTTGCCGCGATCGAGCATCAGGCAGTGCTCAAACTGCTCGGCCTCTTCCATGTAGGCCGTAGCCACTAGAAGCGTCAGTTGCGGGCGCTGACTGCGCACGTCATCCACCAGTTCCCAGAAGCGTCGACGGGAAAGTGGGTCAACCCCGGTGGTGGGTTCGTCGAGGATCAGTAAATCCGGTTCGTGGATCAACGCGCAACACAGGCCGAGTTTTTGCTTCATTCCGCCCGACAGCTTGCCAGCCGGGCGTTCGGCAAAACGCTCCAGATCGGTGGCCTTGAGCAGCTCGGCCATGCGTTGTTCGCAGTCCTCTTTTGACAGACCGAACAAGGTGCCAAAAAAACGGATGTTCTCGCTGATCGACAATTCGGGATAAAGGTTGCCCCCCAGTCCCTGGGGCATAAATGCGATCAGTGGGTACAGGGTGTTGCGATGGCGGCGGTCGTCAATCGGGCCGCCAAGCACTTCAAGGTTGCCTTGCTGGAGTTTTTTGACCCCGGCAATCAACCCCAGCAGGCTCGATTTACCCGCACCGTCCGGGCCTATCAGTCCACAGCGCGTGCCTTTTGGCAGGCTGAAGGCTATGTCGAACAGCGCCTGCTGTTTGCCATACCAGTGGTTGATGCCACTGGCGTTGATCGCCAGGTCGCTCATTGCAGATTGGCCGGCCAGGCTACGTCTGCGGTTCGTACATAACCCGCCCCCGGCATGCCCGGCTTGGCCTGTGGCACGGCGCTTGGGTCGGTGAGGCGCAGCTTGACGCGAAATACCAGTTTTTGTCGTTCGTCGCGGGTTTCGACTTCTTTGGGCGTGAATTGCGATTTGGCTGCGACAAAAGCAATTTTGGCCGGCAGCGCCTGGTCGGGCAGGGCGTCGAGCACGATGCGGGCGTCAGCGCCAACGGTCAGCTTGCCGACCACTGAAGCCGGCATGTACAGGTTCATGTACTGGTCGCTGGGGTCGATCATCATAAAGACTCGCCCGCCTGCGCCCAGCACTTCGCCGGGTTCGGCCAGGCGCAATTGGATCACGCCGTTGATGGGCGCGCGCAGGCTGCTGTCATCGATTTCGCTGGTGAGTTGCGCAACCTGGGCTTCGGATGAGCCGATGGCAGCCTTGGCGGCTGCCACCTGGGCCTGTGCTGCCACGACTGCTGCGTTGCTGGTATCGAACCTGGCCTGTTGCTGGTCGAGTTGCTGGCCGCTGGCAAAACCGCGCTGGGACAGTTGGCGAAAGCGCGTGAGCTCCTGGCTGGCCAGCAGTTTTTCGCTTTTGCGCAACTGCACGTTGGCTTCATTGGCGGCCAGGGTTTGGCGGGCCCGCAGTACTTCGGCTTCGGCTTGCGCGCGACTGGCTTCCAGGGTGCGGGTATCCATGCGAGCCAACAGTTGGCCCTGGGTCACACGGTCACCTTCGTCGACCAGCACTTCGGCCAGGCGGCCCGGGGTTTTGGCTGCGATTTGTACTTCTGTGGCTTCGAGTCGACCGTTGCCCATGCTGATGCCTTCAGGGAGGCTGTCGTGCTGGGATTTCCAATACCCGAACCCGCCTGCTGCGATCAGCAGGACAGCCAGGGGAATAACGAAATAATGGGAAATGCGGGAATTGCTAGACATGCCGACATCCTGTGTCACAGAGCGCTCTAGTTTGACGTTCTCAAGGCGATTACGACTTGATGCCAGTCAAAGGAAGACCAGAGCGTAGACGGGAATACAGGATGTTGCCTGCCACGAGGCGAGGTGAGTGGTGGGAGCGGGCTTGCTCGCGATGCAGGCGGCGCGGTCTGCCAGTACAACCGCGGTGATGCCATCGCGAGCAAGCCCGCTCCCACAGGTCACAGGTGTTTACAACAACCCCATCACCGCAGCCCATTGATCATCCGTAACGGGCATCACTGAAAGGCGGCTGCCTTTTTGTACCAGTGGCATTTCGGCCAGGGCCGTTTGTTGCTTGAGGTAGTCGAGCTTGATCACTTTGGGGAAAGTCTGCTCGTGGGCGACCTGCAGTGCGCTCCACGGGTTTTTTTCGGCGCTGGCCTTGGGGTCGAAATAATGGCTTTCAGGGTCGAGGGCGGTCGGGTCCGGGTAGGCGGCTTCACTGATGCGACCAATCCCGGCAATCCCAGGCTGCGGGCAACTGGAGTGATAGAAGAAGAACAGGTCCCCTACTGCCATGGCTCGCATAAAGTTGCGCGCCTGGTAGTTGCGCACGCCGTCCCAGCGCGCTTCGCCGAGCGTGTGCAAGTCTTTGATCGAGAACTCGTCAGGCTCGGATTTCATCAACCAGTAGGCCATTTTCTACTCCAGAAACATGCTGTGGTTATTTTGTCTGGCAGCATTTTGATAAACCGACAGTCGGTTGACGCCAGAGTTTGCGTGTGTGTTCGTGTTGCCGCAGAATGCCCGGCTTTGAAGCTTGACGCTGCTGCACGGCCTATAACAAAAACCGTTGCTGTCATCGTGTTGATTTGCCTGAAGGGGGGCAATCGATGAAACGCAAACCGGATTTACTGTGGATGCTGGTTATTTTGTTCGGTTTGGGTGTGGTTACAACGGGTTATGCACAAAGTCTCTGGTCAAATTCGATTGACGAGCCAATTGAACTGACACAACAGCAAGTACAACCCTTCAAACGCTAAAACCTGATCGAAGGCATCACTTGAACGGTGATGCCCTGGTTGTCAGCGGGCGACGTACCACTGCCTGTCAGAGACGGTGCCCTGCAAAGGTACATCCCAACTGGCCTGGGCCAGATTTTCGACTTTCTGACACTCGTGGGCCAACCCCAAAAGCGTCGGTTTGCGCCAGCTTTGGCGTCGTGCCTGATACGCCAGGCTGCGGTCATAAAAACCGCCGCCCATACCCAATCGTCCCCCCGCGGGATCAAACCCCACCAATGGCAACAACACCAGGTCCAGCGCCCAGACCTTGCGTTGACGTGCGCGATTGATGCGTGGTTCTAGAATGCGAAACCGGTTGGGGATCAGCTTCTCGCCGGGAGCAATCCGCTGAAAGACCATCTTGGTCTTGGGCCAGGCGCTGAGGACCGGCAGGTAGGTGATCTTGCCCCTGCGCTGCGCTTCGCGCAGCAGCAGACGCGGATCGATTTCACCGTCGGTGGGCAGATAAAGGGATATGTGTTTGGCGCGGCGAAACAGCGGGTGCTGTGCCAGTTGCCGGTACAGGCCGCGGGCGGCCTGGCGTTGCTCGCACGGCGACAGGTCGCGGCGGGCTTTGCGCAGCATTCGGCGAAGTTGCGGGCGGGTAGGCGTCGCAGGTTCGTTCATAGGGCGTGCTGTTCAAGGACGAGTTCACCGCAGGGTGGCTCGTGGAAGCCAATGCCAGCAGGTGGCTGGCATTGCGCTAGGAAATCAGGCTCCCCGACGTACCGCTGTCGGCTTGGCCCTTGAACCCGAAAGTTCAAGGTGGAAGTTGCAGTAGACCTTAAGGCTTTCCGTCTAGCGGACATGCACACCGGCCCAACGTGCAAGCTCCAGGGTAGTGCGAATCGGCTCAGGGACATCGCTAACTGGCGAATACTCCAGGGAGTGGCGCGAGTATACCCCAAAGTAACGTTTTGAATCAGCTTTGACGTTCGTTCGGATCAGTGGCCAGCACCAGATCAACGCGTTCCAGCAAGTCGCGCACCTGCTCACGGGTGGAGCTGCTGGTTTGAACTTCGGCGACTTCCTGCTTGTGCAGCAGATCGTGGGTGATATTCAGAGCAGCCATCACGGCGATACGGTCGGCACCAATGACTTTGCCGCTGCTGCGGATTTCGCGCATTTTTCCATCCAGATAACGGGCAGCGCTCACCAGATTGCTCCGCTCTTCCTGGGGGCACATGATCGAATATTCTTTATCGAGGATATGCACGGTGACGCTACTGCTTGAACTCATGAGTCTTGCTCCAGGGCTTTGAGGCGCGAAATCATCGATTCCACCTTGTGTCGGGCGATTTCGTTTTTTTCAATGAGGTGCGCGCGTTCCTCGCGCCAAGTCTTTTCCTGAGCAATTAAGAGTGCGTTTTGGCGGTTTAGTTGCTCGACTCGGCTAATCAGCAACTCGAGTCTAGCCATCAGTGCATGCAGGTCGGTGTCTTCCATTGTGTCCTACTGTGAATTTTCTGATGGATGGGGACTGACGCCTCGATGGTCTGGCACGTCTGCCGATGCTAGGATACAAGCCCTCCATTCTAGACATAGCGCCGCTTGGCGCCTAGCTGACCATGCCTATTCAGAATTCTCCGTATCAAGCCTTTGTAACCCTGCTGACCGCCAGCGGCCACTCCGTTTCCCCTGCTGAACTGCACGGCCACTTGTTGGGTCGCAGCTGTGCCGGGGCCGGTTTTGATGCCGAAAGCTGGTTGGTTGAAGCCAGCGAGCTGTTGGCAAGTGAGCCACAAGACAACGTACGCAATGCCTTGATCGGATTGCAAGAGATGGTCAAGGGCGAATTGACCAGCGATGACATGACCGTTGTGCTGTTGTTACCGACCGATGATGCGCCTCTGCCTGACCGCGCGGCTGCGTTGGGCCAGTGGTGCCAGGGTTTCCTGTCGGGTTTCGGCCTGACCCGCCGTGCCTACTCGTTGAGCGATGAAGCCAACGAAGTGCTGCGCGACCTCGCCGCCATCGCCCAGGTGCAAGATGCACTTGAAGAGTCCGAAGATGGCGAAAGCGACTACATGGAAGTGATGGAATACCTGCGTGTCGCACCGTTGCTGCTGTTCACCGAAACCAAAAAAACCGCTGAACCTGCGCCAGCCAAACCTTCGCTGCACTGATTGATCGTCAAGAGGGAACCCGTCTGCCCATGATCCATATCCCGAAATCGGAATACGCACGTCGCCGCAAGGCACTCATGGCGCAGATGGAGCCCAACAGTATTGCGATTCTGCCCGCTGCCGCAGTGGCCATTCGCAATCGCGATGTCGAACATGTTTACCGTCAAGACAGCAATTTTCAGTACCTGAGCGGCTTTCCCGAGCCTTCAGCCGTGATCGTGTTGATCCCGGGTCGTGTGCACGGCGAGTACGTACTGTTTTGCCGCGAGCGTAATGTCGAGCGCGAGTTGTGGGACGGTTTGCGGGCCGGGCAAGAAGGCGCTATTCGCGACTTCGGTGCCGACGATGCGTTCCCCATTACCGATATCGACGACATCCTGCCGGGGCTGATTGAAGGTCGCGACCGGGTCTACTCGGCGATGGGCGCCAATCCTGAATTCGACCGCAATCTGATGGAGTGGATCAACGCGATTCGCTCCAAGGCGAATCTCGGTGCCCAGCCGCCCAACGAATTCGTTGCCCTGGATCATCTGCTGCATGACATGCGCCTGTATAAATCGGCGGCAGAACTCAAGGTCATGCGCCACGCGGCGCAAATTTCGGCTCGGGCCCATGTGCGGGCCATGCAGGCCAGCCGTGCCGGTTTGCATGAGTACAGCCTGGAGGCCGAACTGGATTACGAATTTCGCAAAAGCGGGGCAAAAATGCCAGCTTATGGCTCGATCGTCGCATCAGGTGATAACACTTGCATCCTGCATTACCAGGAGAACGACGCCCTGCTCAAAGCCGGCGATCTGGTGTTGATTGATGCCGGCTGTGAAATCGACTGTTACGCCAGCGATATCAGTCGCACCTTCCCGGTGAATGGTCGTTTTTCGCCAGAACAAAAAGCGATCTATGAATTGGTACTGGCGGCGCAAGAAGCGGCATTTGCTCACATTGCCCCCGACAAGCACTGGAATCAGGCACACGAAGCCACGGTCCAGGTCATAACCGCCGGGTTGGTGGAACTGGGTTTGTTGCAGGGCGATCTTCAGGAGCTGATCGCGACTGAGGCTTACAAGCCGTTTTACATGCATCGGGCGGGTCACTGGCTGGGGCTTGATGTGCATGACGTGGGTGAGTACAAAGTCGGCGGCGAGTGGCGCGTGCTGGAAGTCGGCATGACCCTGACTGTCGAGCCGGGCATCTATATCAGCCCCAACAACCTTAATGTCGCGAAAAAATGGCGTGGCATTGGCGTGCGGATCGAGGACGACGTAGTGGTCACCAAACACGGCTGTGAAATCCTGACCGGCGAAGTACCCAAAACCGTCGCCGATATCGAAGCCCTTATGGCGGGCGCGGCATGAGTCGCGTCAATCTGGCCATTATTGGTGGCGGCCTGGTGGGTGCGAGCCTGGCGCTGGCCTTGCAGGCCGGGGCCAAGGCCCGGGGCTGGAAGATTGTGTTGATCGAGCCGTTCGCCCCCGGCAACAGCTATCAGCCCAGCTATGACGCTCGATCTTCGGCGCTCAGCTACGGTGCCCGGATTATTTATGAGCGTTTGGGCCTGTGGCAGTCGATTGCAGAACGCGGCGAGCCGATCAAGGACATTCATGTGTCCGATCGCGGGCGCTTCTCAACGGCGCGCTTGTCGGCCTGCGAAGAAGGTGTTCCGGCGTTGGGTTATGTGGTTGAAAACGCCTGGCTGGGTCAGTGCCTGTGGAAAAGTCTGGACCCGGACGTGATCAGCTGGCGTTGCCCGGCTGAAGTTATCCACATGCAACCGCTGGAAGATGGCTATCGCCTGACTCTCAACGACGAGACCACGCTGGAGTGCGACCTTGCAGTCCTGGCCGATGGTGGGCGTTCGGGCTTGCGTGAACAGTTGGGCATTCATGTGCGCCAGCAGGCTTATAACCAAAGCGCGCTGATCGCCAATATCACCCCAAGTCAGCCCCACGGCGGGATGGCGTTCGAACGTTTCACCGACGAAGGCCCAATGGCTTTGCTGCCGCTGCCTGACAACCGCTGCGCGCTGGTGTGGACCCGTCTGGGGATGGACGCCCAGCGCCTGGCGGCACTGGATGAGCGCAGTTTTCTCAGCGAATTGCAGGGCGTATTTGGCTATCGTCTGGGCACACTCAAGCAAGTGGGGGCGCGGCATCTGTACCCGCTGACGTTGATCGAAGCGCAAGAGCAGGTACGCCCCCATCTGGCGGTATTGGGCAACGCGGCCCACAGCCTGCATCCGATTGCCGGTCAGGGTTTCAACCTGTCCCTGCGTGATGCTCAGGCCTTGGCCGATGCCTTGCTGGCCAGCGATAAAAAACCCGGTGATTTGGCGACGCTGCTGAGTTATCAACAGGCTCAAAAACTCGACCAGCAACTGACCATCGGGTTCTCTGACAAGGTGACGCGGGTATTTGGCAGTGAGCAGCCACTGGTTTCGTTTGGTCGAAACCTGGGTTTGCTCGGCCTTGATCTGGTGCCACCGGCCAAGCGCTGGTTCGCCCGCCAGGCCATGGGCCTGGGTACCCGCGCAGACAGTTGATGTCGGCGGGGCGAGCATGCCCCATGTCGATCCATTTTTTCAGGTGCGGCGTACGCCGCTAGCGAGACAGGCTTAAAGCATGGATATGCGCGCAGATCTGCTGATTGTTGGGGCCGGAATGGTCGGAAGCGCACTGGCGCTGGCGCTCAGGGACAGCGGGCTGAATATCCTGCTGCTCGATGGCAGCCCGCTGAGTGTCAAACCCTTTACCGCCGAGGCTCCGTTCGAGCCTCGGGTCAGTGCCCTGTCAGCTGCCAGCCAGCGTATTTTGCAGCGCCTTGGCGCGTGGGATGGCATCACCCGGCGTCGCGCCAGCCCGTATTCGCACATGCAGGTATGGGATGGCAGCGGCACGGGGCAGATCCACTTCTCGGCGGCCAGTGTTCATGCCGACGTGCTGGGTCACATTGTTGAAAACCGCGTGGTGCAGGACGCCCTGCTTGAATGTTTGCAGGCGTCGGGCATCGAAATGCTGGCCAATGCGCGCTTGGAACAGATGCGCCGCTCGGGCGACGAGTGGCTGCTGACCCTGGCCGATGGCCGCACCCTGCGTGCGCCGCTGGTGATTGCGGCCGATGGCGCCAACTCGGCTGTACGCCGCCTGACGGGCTGTGAGACCCGCGAGTGGGATTATCAGCATCATGCCATCGTCACCAGCGTCCGCTGCTCAGAGTCGCATCAGCGGACCGCCTGGCAGCGTTTTACCGACCATGGTCCGCTGGCATTCCTGCCGCTGGAGCGCGATGGCCAGCAGGACTGGTGCTCGATTGTCTGGTCGACTACGCCTGAGCAGGCCGAGTACCTGATGGCGTTGGACGATGCTGCCTTCTGCCGCGAGCTTGAACTGGCTTTTGAAGGCCGTCTGGGCAGCGTGTTGAGCGCTGATCCCCGGGTGTGTGTGCCACTGCGTCAGCGTCACGCCAAACGCTATGTGGCTGAAGGCCTTGCGTTGATCGGTGATGCAGCACACACCATCCACCCGCTGGCCGGGCAGGGCGTAAACCTGGGTTTTCTGGATGCTGCCGTGCTGGCGCATGTGTTGCTGCACGCGATTGACCGTGGCGAGCGTTTGGCGGATGTGCGCGTGCTGAGCCGTTTTGAACGTCGGCGCATGCCCCACAACCTGGCTTTGATGGCCGCCATGGAGGGTTTCGAGCGCTTGTTCCAGGCTGACTCGCTGACCGCACGATTGCTGCGCAACACCGGTTTGAAATGGGTAAACAAAATGCCCGAGGCCAAAGCGTTGTTTGTGCGTCAGGCCCTGGGGCTGAGTGGCGACCTGCCGCCGCTGGCCAAGCCGTAACATCTAGTAACTCCTCCGGGGCGAGTTAGGTTGAGGTGTTAAATGTGATTCACTACCATTTACGCCCGATTCGCATTAAGAGAGACCGCCCCTCATGTTGGCACGCAAGCGTCTACTGACTGCCCTGGCCCTGACCGTTTTCGCGAGCAGTGTTTCTGCTGCCGAAGAGGTGGTGGTTTACTCCTCGCGTATCGACGAGCTGATCAAGCCAGTATTTGATGCCTACACCGCCAAGACCGGGGTCAAGGTCAAGTTCATCACCGACAAGGAAGCGCCGCTGATGCAGCGCATCAAGGCTGAGGGCCAAAATGCCACTGCCGACCTGTTGCTGACTGTGGACGCCGGTAACCTGTGGCAAGCCGAGCAAATGGGCATCCTGCAGCCGTTCACTTCCGATGTGATCGACAAAAATATCCCGCCGCAATACCGCTCCTCCTCCCATGAGTGGACGGGCCTGAGCCTGCGCGCACGAACCATCGCCTATTCGACTGACCGGGTTAAACCTGAAGAGCTGTCGACCTACGAGGCTTTGGCTGACAAGAATTGGGAAGGTCGCCTGTGCCTGCGTACTGCCAAAAAGGTTTACAACCAGTCCCTGACCGCCACCATGATCGAAGTGAACGGCCCGGAAAAAACCGAAGAAATCCTCAAGGGCTGGGTCAACAACCTGTCCACCGACGTCTTCTCGGATGACATCGCGGTGCTCGAAGCGATCAACGCAGGGCAGTGTGACGTGGGCATCGTCAACACTTACTACTACGGTCGCTTGCACAAGCAAAAACCGGATCTGGCGGTGAAGCTGTTCTGGCCCAACCAGGCGGATCGTGGTGTTCACGTCAACCTGTCGGGTATAGGCCTGACCAAGTACGCCCCTCACCCAGAGGCCGCCAAGGCATTGGTTGAGTGGATGACTACCCCTGAAGCCCAGGCGATTTTTGCCGGTGTTAACCAGGAGTTCCCGGCCAACCCAAGCGTTGCACCCTCGGCCGAAGTGGCCAGCTGGGGCAAGTTCAAAGCCGATGCACTACCCGTAGAAGTGGCAGGCAAGCGTCAGGCCGAAGCCATCCGCATGATGGACCGCGCGGGCTGGAACTGATCAAAATCTGAAGCAATACCTGTGGGAGCGGGCTTGCTCGCGATAGCATCGCCGGGGTTTCATTGGAAACTGCGGTGTTTGCATCGCGAGCAAGCCCGCTCCCACATTTGTTTTTTACCTCGTCCCGACCACCTTCCGAGAGTTTTTCGTGGCCCATCCTGCTCAACGTCGCTGGTATCCGCTGGTTTTTGTCATTGCCGCTCTGGTGCTGTTGCCGCTGAGCGTTCTGCTGCTGTCCTGGCAAAGCATTGACACCCAGATCTGGAGCCACTTGTGGGACACGCAGATGCCGCGCCTGCTGGGCAACACCCTGACCCTGATCGTCGGAGTGGGCATTGGCGTCACGCTGCTCGGTGTGAGCCTGGCCTGGTTGACCAGCCTGTGTGAGTTCCCTGGCAGGCGTTGGCTGGACTGGGCGCTAATGTTGCCGTTTGCGATTCCTGCGTACGTGTTGGCGTTCGTCTTTGTCGGCTTGCTGGATTTCGCAGGCCCCGTGCAAACCCTGCTGCGTGAGTGGTTTGGCATGGGCCTGAGGTTGCCACGGGTGCGTTCCACCGGCGGGGTGATCATCGTCCTGATCCTGGTGTTCTATCCCTACGTTTACCTGCTGGCCCGCACGGCGTTTCTGGCACAGGGCAAAGGTCTGATGGAAGCTGCCAGGGTGCTGGGTCAAAGCCCGTGGCAGGCATTCTGGCGCGTGGCGTTACCCATGGCACGCCCGGCGATTGGTGCGGGTGTGGCGCTGGCACTGATGGAAACCCTGGCTGATTTTGGTGCCGTGTCGGTGTTCAACTTCGATACCTTCACCACCGCTATCTACAAAACCTGGTACGGCTTTTTCAGCCTGTCTACGGCAGCGCAACTGGCCAGTTTGCTACTGCTGGTGGTCATGGTGGTGCTCTATGGCGAACGACGCGCCCGGGGCGCCAGCCGCGCCAGTAACGAACGCCCACGGGTCAGTGCCCTGTATCACCTGAACGGTCCCAAAGCGTGGCTGGCCAGTGGTTGGTGCTTGCTGGTGTTTGCCTGTGCTTTCGTCATTCCGATGCTGCAACTGGTGGTGTGGTTTTGGCAGCGTGGTCGTTTCGACCTGGATGAGCGATACACCGGCTTGATCCTGCACACCCTCTATCTGGGTGGCATGGCGGCACTGATCACCGTCAGCGTGGCCTTGGTGTTGGCGTTTGCCCGGCGTCAGGCACCTACTCCGGTCATTCGCGCCGGGGTCAGCCTTGCGAACCTGGGTTATGCCCTGCCGGGCTCGGTGCTGGCGGTGTCGATCATGTTGGCGTTCAGCTATCTGGACCGCGAATGGGTGATTCCGGTGTCAGGCTGGTTGGGCGGTGCGGGCAAGCCTCTTTTGCTGGGCAGCCTGTCGGCCTTGCTGCTGGCGTATCTGGTGCGGTTTATAGCTGTGGCTTATGGCCCGCTGGAAAACAGCCTGGCGCGCATTCGGCCCTCCTTGCCGGAGGCATCTCGCAGTTTGGGTGTCAGTGGGCCACGACTGTTTTTCAAAGTGTATCTGCCGTTATTGCTGCCGGGCACCTTGAGTGCTGCTCTGCTGGTGTTTGTCGATGTGCTCAAGGAAATGCCGGCCACCTTGCTGATGCGCCCGTTCGGCTGGGACACACTGGCTGTGCGGATCTTCGAGATGACCAGTGAAGGCGAATGGGCGCGGGCTTCGTTGCCGGCCCTGACTCTGGTACTGGTTGGATTGTTACCGGTCATCGGACTGATTCGACGCTCGGCACATCGAATCGGTTAGGTGCCAGTCCTTCTTCATGCGGCTACAATGCGCGGCATTCGGTGCGGTCTGTCTGTCAGGCCAGGTTTCTGCGTGATGTAAGAAAGCCATATTTTAGGCTTGAAATGCCCCGCAGCCTGTCCGCACCCTCGCCAAGCCCGGAAGGAGAAACCCATGGGACAGCGTACGCCTCTGTATGACCTGCATCTCGCCCTGGGCGCGAAGATGGTCGATTTTGGCGGTTGGGATATGCCTTTGCATTACGGCTCACAAGTTGAAGAGCACCATGAGGTGCGCCGCGACTGTGGGGTTTTTGATGTCTCGCATATGACCGTGATCGACATCGCCGGGCCTCAGGCCAAGGAGTGGCTCCAGTATTTGCTGGCCAATGATGTCGAGCGTCTGAATACACCTGGCCGTGCTTTGTACAGCGCCATGCTCAATGAGCAGGGCGGCGTGGTCGACGACATGATTGTCTACCTGATGCCGACGGGTTATCGGCTTATCGTCAATGCCGCCACCCGGGATCAGGATCTGGCCTGGATGGAAGCTCAGTGTCAGGGCTATGACGTGCAGTTGTTGGAGCGCCCGGAACTGGCCCTGTTGGCCATACAGGGACCACATGCACGGCACAAAGTGGCTGAACTCGTGAGTCAGGCACGCGGCCAGTTGATCCAGCAGCTCAAACCTTTCGAGGGGCAGAGCAGCGGCGACTGGTTTATCGCTCGCACTGGGTACACCGGTGAAGATGGCCTTGAAATCGTGCTCCCGGCCGATCAGGCCCCGGCCTTTTTCAACGATCTGGTGGGTGCCGGTATTTCACCGATTGGCCTGGGCGCTCGCGATACCTTGCGACTTGAAGCCGGCATGAACCTCTACGGGCAGGATATCCACCTGTCTGTTTCACCTCTTTGCGCCAACATGGCCTGGACCATCGCCTGGGAGCCTGCCTCGCGCAAGTTCGTGGGCCGCGAAGCGCTCGAAGCTGAAAAGGCCGGTGGCGTGCAGCTCAAGCTGGTGGGATTGGTGCTTGAGGAGCGGGGCGTTTTACGTGCTCACCAGGTGGTTCGCATCGCCAATGTTGGCGAAGGGGAGATCACCAGTGGTAGCTTCTCTCCTACGCTAAGCAAATCGATCGCGCTGGCGCGAGTACCGATGGCAACGGCTGATCGTGCCGAGGTTGAAATTCGTGGCAAGTGGTACCCGGTTCGCGTAGTAAAACCGACTTTTGTTCGTCAGGGCAAAGCTCTGATCTAACGTTTACTGGCGAGTAAGCACCGTGTGTGCACCGCTGACATTTATTCTTGAGGACACTGAATATGAGCCTGATCCCTGCTGAGTTACGCTTTGCTGAAAGTCACGAGTGGGCACGCCTGGAAGCGGATGGCACGGTTACCGTAGGCATCAGCGATCATGCTCAGGAAGCCTTGGGTGATGTGGTGTTTGTTGAGCTGGCCGAAGTCGGCAAAGTGTTTGCCGCAGGCGATACAGCAGGCGTTGTGGAGTCGGTAAAAGCCGCATCCGACATTTACTCGCCTGTTTCCGGGGAAGTGATTGCCGTCAACGAAGCACTGGCGGACAGCCCTGAATCGCTGAACAGCGACCCGTACACCAGCTGGATTTTCAAGCTCAAGCCAAGCAACACCGCGGAGCTGGAAAAACTGCTGGATGCTGCCGGTTACAAGGCTGCGATCGGCGAGTAACCTGGCTACAAAGAATCTCAACTGTGGGAGCGAGCCTGCTCGCTCCCACAGGGAGGTTAGGCGTTTCGCAGAACTGCTTTAACCGCTGCCACCGAACGCTCTACATCGGCCTTGGTCATTGCCGTAAACATCGGTAACGACACGATCAGGCGCCCGACACGTTCTGCAATCGGGAACATCCCTTCTTTAAAGCCCAGAGCACGGTACAAGCTCAGCAAGTGAATGGGCGGGTAGTGATAGCCCACGCCGACACCCAGGGCTTGCATGTCTTTCATGAAGGTTGCACGTGCGGGCTGACCGTCCTTGCGCTCAGGCAGCACAAGCTGGAACAGATGCCAGTTGGTGTTGTTGAAATCTGCAACCGGCAGTTGTGCGCCGTATTGCGCTTCAAACTCAGGCCCGAAGCATTCGAAGTAATGCTTGGCCAATTCCCGACGATGGGCAGTGATGGTTTCGATATGGGCAAACTGACCCAGACCAATCGCAGCAGCGATGTCGGTCATATTGAACTTGCCACCCAGCACGTCGACATCCAGCCCATCGAAGCCGGTGCGAGTTACACCCTGCAGGCGGTATTTTTCGGCCAGCCGTGCTTCTTCTTCATTGTTCAACACCAGGCACCCACCCTCGGATGAGGTGATGTTCTTGTTGGCCTGAAAACTGAACGATACAAAATCGCCCCGTGCGCCAATACGCTCACTCTGCCAGCTGGAACCCAGCGCTTGAGCGGCGTCTTCAACGACGCGCAGGTTGTGTTTTTTGGCCAGCGCGTAGAGCGCCTCCATGTCCACTGGCAAGCCCGACAGGTACACAGGGATGATTGCCTTGGTGCGCGGGGTGATGGCTGCTTCGAGTTTGGCCAGATCGATATTGCGTGTCACCGGATCGATATCGGCAAAGACCGGCGTCGCGCCGACTTCGATAATCACGTTAGCGGTGGCCACCCAAGAAATAGGCGTGGTGATGACTTCATCGCCCGCACCAATGCCAGCGATGCGCAACGCGATTTCCATCGTGCAGGTGCCGGAGTTGAAGGTGCGCACGGGGCGCCCGCCAAAGTACTCGGACAGCTGTGCTTCGAAAGCCTGGACCTTGGGTCCGCTGGTTATCCAGCCCGAGCGTAAAACGTCGCCCACAGCAGCAATGGTGGCTTCATCAATGGTGGGTTTGGAAAACGGCAGGAAAGGCAGCGAGCTCATAGAGGCATGACGTCCGATGTGAATGAGTTTGGAGGACCAAAAGCAATAGCATAGCGCTCAAGATCATACCCGGAGGATCATTCACATCCGGTGAAAATTCTGTATGGCAGCTGAATCAATAAGACAAGTGCTTCACCTGTAGCCGCTGCCGCAGACTGCGATGAGGTCCGAAGGCCCTTCAGGATTTCAGGGCAGCTTCGCAACCCATCGCGGCCTGCGGCAGCAGCTACAAGGGGAGGCTTTTACTCGGCAGTAGCGTTTTTAACCAGAATTGCGTTGGCCAGGTCCATGTCGCTAACGTTCATGTTCGGGTTATCAGCGCGCACTTGTTGCATGGCCGATTCCAGGTACGGTCCACGAATCGAACCGTTGCTGGCAACGAAGCTGCCGGCGTCATCTTGAGCGGCGATAACCTTGCGGTCTTTTTTGAAGGTCAGGTAGGTAGACCCGGTCGTTGCACCGGAAGACAGCACATTACGCCAGAAGCTGTCGGCCATTGCAGACCCAACAGGAAGAGACAGCAAGGCGATAGCGGCTACAGCATATTTGAGGCGCATGACGGTGACTCCGAATAGATTAGCTATCGAGTTTGATTGCAAATTGCACCCAGGAGTTCCGTAACGTCAGGGTACAATTTCTACGCTCAACACTGTTCCGTTTTGGGCGGTAACGCGAACCGGCGTTCCCACCGCGGCGTCAGGCCCTACGGCCATCCAGACGCTGTCGCCGACTTTGATTTTGCCCCGCCCCTCCACAATCGCCTGTTGAACGACGAAGGTACGGCCGATCAATTCATGACCACGCTGATTCAGGTTGGGTTGGTCGCCACTTTCGGCTTTGCCGCGCTGGCGCCGCCACCAGAACACCGCGGTGAGGATCGCCAGCACCCCAAACAAGGGAAGTTGCAGTGTCCAGGGCAGTTCGGGGATCACAAAGGTTAGAAGCCCGACAATAATGCCGGCTATGCCTGTCCACAGCAGATAACCTCCGGCGCCAAATACCTCCAGAATCAACAGTGCCGTTCCCAGCGCCAGCCAGTCCCAGTAGTTCAGGTGTTGCAGAAACTCCCACATGTATCAGACCTTTTTGGAATCAAAGGTAGCTTTGACGATTTCGCCGATGCCGCCCACTGCGCCGATAACCTGGCTGGCTTCCAGCGGCATGAGGATGACTTTGCTGTTGTTGGCAGAAGCCAGCTTGCCCAGTGCATCGATATATTTTTGCGCCACGAAGTAGTTGATCGCCTGCACGTTACCTGTGGCAATGGCTTCGGAGACCACTTGCGTTGCCCGAGCTTCCGCTTCGGCCTGTCGCTCGCGGGCTTCGGCTTCGAGGAACGCGGCCTGACGACCCCCTTCGGCTTCGAGGATCTGTGCCTGCTTCTTACCTTCGGCAGTCAAGATTGCCGAGGCTCGCAGCCCTTCAGCTTCAAGGATTTGTGCGCGCTTGATACGTTCGGCTTTCATCTGTCCGGACATGGCGGCCATCAGGTCGGCGGGCGGGCTGATGTCCTTGATCTCGATGCGGGTGATCTTGATGCCCCAGGGGGCCGTCGCTTCATCCACGGTGCGCAGCAGCTTTTCATTGATCCCGTCACGCTGACTGAGCATGGCATCCAGCTCCATCGAGCCCAGCACGGTCCGGATGTTGGTTTGCAGCAGGTTACGGATGGCGTGTTCGAGATTGTTGACCTCATATGCAGCCTGAGCCGTATTGACCACCTGGAAAAAACACACGGCATCGATCTGCACGGTGGCGTTATCGGCGGTGATCACTTCTTGCGGCGGGATATCCAGCACGCTTTCCATCACGTTGATCTTGCGCCCGATGCGGTCCATCACCGGAATGATGATGTTCAGGCCCGGCTTGAGGGTGTTGGTGTAACGCCCGAAGCGCTCCACCGTCCATTGATACCCTTGCGGAACCACCTTGAAGCCCATGAAGAGCATGGCGATAGCCAAGGCAACAAATAACAGGATCACAGTACCCGCTTGCATAACCATTCCTTGTTTTGAGGTGTAAGAAACAAACGAACGAGGAGTGTAACGATCAAAAAATAGGCGTAACTGTTTAAATTTTAGTCAAAAGAATTCAACTGCGCGGGGGTAACTCGCAAGGCTTCTTCCATGGAAGTCGTCCCGTTGGCGACTTTGTGGGCTGCGGCCAGCCTCAGACTGAGCATGCCCTGCGCGTGCGCCTGGCGACGAATGGCGTTCAGCTCCGTGTCAGGGCCAATCAGGGTTTTGATTTTATCGCTGATTAACATCACTTCGAAGATGCCGATTCGTCCGCTGTAGCCGGTGTCTCGACATTGCGCGCAGCCAGCGGCCCGCCAGGTACAGGCGGGCAGTGAGCCGGGCCAGGTCGGGGTAAAGCCCTGCCAGTCGCTCAGGCTCAGTGGCTGCTCGTTCCTGCAGTCAGTGCACAGGGTTCGGACCAGACGTTGGGCCATGACCCCCAATAGCGTGGCTTTGATCAAGTAGGGTGCTACTCCCAGTTCTTGCAGGCGGCTGATGGCGCTGGGGGCGTCATTGGTGTGCAGGGTAGAAAGCACCAGATGTCCGGTCAGCGCTGCCTGAATGGCCACTTCTGCGGTCTCCAGGTCACGTATTTCACCCAGCATGATGATGTCCGGATCCTGGCGCATCAATGCCCGTACGCCGTTGGCGAAGGTCAGGTCAATGTTGGGTTGAACCTGCATCTGATTAAAGGCTGGTTCAATCATCTCGATGGGGTCTTCGAGGGTGCACAGGTTGATTTCTGGAGTGGCCAGTTGTTTGAGCGTTGCATACAGGGTGCTGGTTTTGCCTGAGCCGGTAGGGCCGGTAATTAAAATAATACCGTTGGGCCGGCGGGTCATGTGTTGCCAGCGTTGCAGGTCTTCAGGGCACAGGCCTAACTGGTCGAAATTTTTCAGCAGGACCTGCGGATCAAAAATACGCATTACCATTTTTTCGCCAAAAGCGGTGGGCAGGGTGGCGAGGCGCAGCTCAACTTCAGCGGCGCCCGGGGGCCTGGTTTTTATTCGACCGTCCTGAGGTTTACGTTTTTCGGCGACATTCATCCGGCCCAGGCTCTTGAGGCGACTGACGACGGCCACGGTCACCTGCGGCGGGAACTGGTAGACATCATGCAGCACGCCATCGATACGAAAGCGCACACAACCCTGCTCACGCCGCGGCTCTATGTGGACATCACTGGCACGTTGCTCAAAGGCGTACTGAAACAGCCAGTCGACGATATTTACAATGTGCGCGTCATTGGCATCTGGCTCACGGGCGCCGGTACCCAGGGTCAGTAGCTGTTCGAGGTTGGTTTGTGGGCTGGTTTTCTGATCGTTTAGCGCGGCTCCGGTGACCGATTTGGCCAGTTGGAAAAACTCCACGCCCAGACGCTGGATTTCCAGAGGGTTTGCAATTACCCGCCTGACAGGGCGCTTGAGCATCTGGCGTAAATCCGACTCCCAACTGCTGACCCAAGGCTGGCAGCTGGCGATGGTGATACCCCTGTCATCGACAGCCACCGCCAGGATTACGTGGCGTTGGGCAAAGGCGAAGGACATCAGTCCTGTCACTGTGGCGGCGTCTATCTTGAGCGGATCCAGGCGCAGATAGGGTTGTTCTACGTGGTCGGCGAGCCAGGCGGTGAGGGTTTCAATATCGAGGGTTTTACCTGCCCGGCTGGGGTCACAGAGCTGTTGTTCTGCCAGAAACACCAGCGGGTGCAAGGCTGCGTTGGAGGCTTGGCGCCACGCAATCAACACCTGTTCGGTGCAGCCTTGGGGGATACGGTTTTGGGCATGCAACGCGGCTAACAGGTTATTGAGGTCAAGCCACTGGTCATGGGACGGGTAGATGCGCATAAAAGCTCCTTTGGGCATCGGCTCAGACAGATCCTTGTCTGGCCGTGAACGCCAAAGCCTAGTCGCGCCCCTTTCAGCTTCACGTGCTCAATGGTTGCGAACTATTGCCCCGAGACTTGCAGAAAAGACGCTTTGGCCGACTGCACGGGGTGCAGCTCCATGTCGAATACGCTGATTAGATTGCGCAGTTTTTCACCAATGATCTGAGCCCGGTGCCAGCTCTGCTCATGACTCTGGATTTCGATGCTCAACGTGTCCTGATCGCGCACCACCTCCACCTGCTGCGGGATCAGTTGCTGCAAGGCAAACAGATTGAGTACACGGCATAGCACATCAGCATCGGCATCCGCCTGGATGCGGTAGAGCACCGGGCAGGGTGCTGCGTTACTGGCCCAGACGTCGGGGCGCAGTGTGTGGTTGACGACTTCCAGATGGGACATGCAAAGGCTCCTGTTCAGGCTGGAGAAATATTTACACGCCACGGGAGAAACTTTTTATCTAAGATGGTTTAAATCAACGATAAATAGACTTGATCAAGTCGCAAATTGTTAATTTAAAGGTGTTTTTATGCAGGGTGAACTGGATGCTTACGACCGACGCATTTTGGCGCTGCTGCAAGAGGATGCATCTCTATCGAGTGCGCAGATCGCCGAAAAGGTGGGGTTATCACAATCACCCTGCTGGCGGCGTATTCAGCGAATGAAGGATGAGGGCATCATTCGCGGCCAGGTGACCCTGCTCGATCGCAAGAAAATCGGCCTTAACACGCAAATTTTTGCCGAGATCAAACTCAATGCCCACGGGCGTTCCAACTTCACCGAGTTCACCGACGCGATTCGCGGTTTCCCCGAGGTGCTGGAGTGTTACGTGCTGATGGGGTCGGTGGATTTTCTGCTGCGGATCGTGACTGCCGACATCGAAGCCTACGAGCGGTTTTTCTTCGAAAAACTGTCGATGGTCCCGGGTATTCAAGAGGTGAACTCCATCGTGGCGTTATCAGAAATCAAATCCACCACCTGTCTGCCGGTCTGATCCCCGCCACAAAAAAACGGCCTTCACGAAGAAGGCCGCTTTGGATTTACACCTGTTGCATCAATGCACAAACAAGGCAATCAGAATAATGATCGGGATAGGGATACCGAGAAAAAACAGCAATAGTGAGCGCATTTTCATTCTCCAGAATTATTAATAAACAGCCGGCTTGGTGGTGTGTTCCACGTAGCTCACAGCATCACGTTGACGACCGCCAAACGTGGCGCAGAGGCTGGCGAAAAATGCACCCAGCAGCAGGCTGATAAACATCCACAGGGTGGTCCAGGCGGCGACTTTGGCGGCGGTGTCTGCGGCTTCCTTGGCTTTAACCTTGGCGTCTTCAACTGCCTGATGAGCTTTGGCATAGACCTGGTCTACCCGTTGCTCGGCTTCGGCCTGGCTGAGGTTGGTCCGCTGAGCGACGATTTGCGCCAGATAGGTACGGTCCTCACCGCTTAACTGGCCATCGTTGCCCAGGCTGCGAACAAAGATGCGGGTCACGATGCCGTGGGCGGCGTCTTCGCTGACAGCGGTGCCGCGATCATCGCGAAACAGGGTGTCGATAAAGTAATCAGAGCTATTGCCCGTATTTTTATCGGCGTGGCTGGCGGCCGCGGTGCTCATGGCAGAAGCAGCACCCGAAGCGACATTGGCGCCCGCTTGAACGCCGCTGCCTATCACGCTGCTGATCGAGCCTGCGATCAAGGTTGCCGTTACCAGCGTGGCAACAGCCCAGGATAAAAAGCCATGGGCGGTATCTCGAAAGTACACTTCATCGCCATGCATGTTGGCCCATTTGACCCGCAAGCGGCCGGCCAGATAACCGCCCATCCCTGAAGCAATGATTTGAGTGAGGGCCAGCCAGACAATGGCAGTAATGCCCAGGCCTTTGGCACCCACGCCTTCATTGGCCCACGGTGAAACTGCCGAAAAGCCCAGGCCTGCGCCCAGCATGATCAGCAGCAGAGATAGTGCGGCAGCGGTGGCTGCACCCGCAAAGATGGCGGCCCAGGAAACACCTGAGTGGCCAGAGGAATCTTGCAGGGCTGCGGGAGAGTGCTCAGTTGTCCCGATCATTATTGTTGTGCTCCTGAATGGTAGGAAGTGCAGCGTTCATTCAAGAGATTGCAGGTCACATGCCAACAGCGTGCGTGCGAGTAACTCCATATTTTTCAATAAGTTAATTTTTAATTGAATTTCGGGTGCATGCACTTTGCATGATTGACGCTGTTGCAGGCGGGCGTAATGCATTGAAACAATTTTACGAAAACAGACGCAGGCCAAAAAAAACGGGAGCCTTTCGGCTCCCGTTCTTTTGGTGATCAATGATGACGATGCTTGTTCTTTTTGCGATGACCATACGCGTGGCCACGACCACGGTTGTCGTCGCGGTAGTAGCGACGGTTATCGCGATCGCGATAGCGACGATCTTCGGCGTCGCTTTTATTGCCCATGTAGTTACCCAGCGCGCCACCGGCACCACCGCCAGCGGCTGAGCCGACCAGAGCACCCGTGCTGCCGCCGACACTGCGACCCAGCACGTTGCCGCCTGCAGCACCCAGTGCGCCACCAATGGCTGCTTCGCCACGGCTGCGTTTGTCGGCACCCACGGCACTGCCTGCCGCGCCACCCACGCCTGCGCCAATGGCAGAACCGGTCGAGCCGCCGAGCTGTTGACCAACCACGGCGCCAAGAACCCCGCCTAATGCGCCGCCTACACCGGCTTCGGTGGTGCCACCGGCCGAGGCTACGCCACTGACCAGGCCAAGGGACAACAAGAGAATCGAGGTGAGCTTCATAGATGAGCCTCAAAGAGATGACGGCGCGATCCTGAGGCTGTCGGTGATGGGTGACAATCGAAATCCGACGAGTAGCACGAGTTGTACACAATTCTATAAGTTGTTGTTTTTACTGGGGAACTTAATTGATTTTTGAGGGTCTGTTTACTAGTTCGATGAGGCCTCTTTTGTAGGAAAGAGGCCTTTTTTGTGCCTGAAATTTGGATGGGATGGGTTTCAAATGTGGGAGCGGGCTTGCTCGCGATTCGGTCGCTGCGGTCGGTCAATCAAACCGCGGCGATGTCATCGCGAGCAAGCCCGCTCCTGCACCTCAAGCTGCGTCAGCTGGCCTTGGCCATAATCAGTTTTGACGGGCTGGCTGCTTCCAGGCAGATGGCCACGAACTTGGAGGTAGGCGTGTGGCTGCCATCCCCTGTGCTTTCCAGCGGCACCAGTGGATTGACCTCCGGGTAATACGCTGCGGCTTGCCCGGCAGGAATATCAAACGCCAGCAAGGTGAAGTTTTTGACCCGGCGCTCGTGCTGGTCATCCCAAATTGAAACGATGTCGACTTTCTGTCCTGGCTTGAAGCCCAGGCGGATGATGTCGGCTTCGTTGACGAACAACACGTCACGCTGGCCCTTGACCCCACGATAGCGGTCATCGAGGCCATAAATGGTGGTGTTGTACTGATCATGGGAGCGCATCGACTGCAAAATCAGGTCGGGCAGTTGGCCGGTGGCGCGGGTGCGTGCATCCACCAGGTCTTGCGGCAGCACGTTGGGCCGGAAGTTGGCGCGTTGGGTGGGCGTGTTCCACTGCCGCGCACCGGCCGAGTTGCCCAGGTAGAAACCGCCGGGGTGTTGAAGCCGTGTATTGAAGTCCTTGAAGCCGGGGATGGTGTCGGCGATCAGTTCGCGAATACGTCGGTAGTCGCCCACCACCCAACTCCAGTCAATCGGATGAGTGCCCAGCGTGGCGGCGGCGATCCCGGCAATGATCGCGGGCTCCGAACGCATCTGGTTCGACAGTGGCTGCAACTGGCCATTGGAGTCATGAACCATGCTGAAGGAATCTTCCACCGTGACGGCTTGCGGGCCTTCAGCCTGAATGTCGATATCGGTGCGCCCCAGGCACGGCAAAATCAGCGCTTCTTTACCGTGCATCAGGTGGCTACGGTTGAGCTTGGTGCTGATCTGTACGGTCAGGTCGCAATTGCGCAGCGCCTGTGCGGTACGCGGGCTGTCCGGGGTGGCCTGGGCGAAGTTGCCGCCCAAGCCGATAAACACCTTGGCACGCCTTTCAAGCATGGCGTGGATGGCTTCAACCACGTTGTGACCGTTTTCACGGGGCACCTTGAACTGAAAGCGACGTTCCAGGGAGTCCAGGAAGGCCACTGGTGGGCGTTCGTTGATGCCCATCGTGCGGTCACCCTGCACGTTACTGTGGCCGCGAACCGGACACAGGCCGGCGCCAGGGCGGCCGATATTGCCGCGCAGCAGCATCAGGTTGGCGATTTCCTGAATGGTCTGCACCGAGTGCCGATGTTGGGTGATGCCCATCGCCCAGCACATGATGACGTTCTTGCCCTTGAGGTACATGCGAGCGGCGCGCTCGATATCCACCAGGGTCAGGCCCGATTGCTCCACAAGGTGATCCCACGAGGTGTCATCGAGGCTGGAGATGTAATCGAGGATGCCAGCGGTGTGCTCATTCAAGAAAGCGTGATCGAAGACAGCCGGTTCGCCTGCGGCTTGGGCATCGCGCTCCCACTGCAACAGAAACTTGGCCATGCCGCGCAACAGCGCCATGTCGCCGCCCAATGCCGGGCGCAAATAGGCCGTGTTGGTCGGGCGGTCGCCGTTGGTGAGCATTTCCAGCGGGTGTTGCGGATGCTGAAAACGTTCCAGCCCACGCTCTTTGAGCGGGTTGACGCACACCACCTGTGCACCGCGTTTTACCGCTTCACGCAATGGCTCAAGCATCCGCGGGTGGTTGGTGCCGGGGTTTTGCCCCAGTACGAAAATCGCATCGGCGTGTTCGAAATCGTCAAACGTCACCGTACCTTTGCCCACCCCGATACTTTGCGCCAATGCCACGCCACTGGCCTCGTGGCACATATTTGAGCAATCCGGGAAATTGTTGGTACCGAACGAGCGCACAAACAGTTGGTACAAGTACGCGGCTTCATTGCTGGCCCGGCCCGAGGTGTAGAACTCGGCTTCGTTGGGGCTGGCCAGGTTGAGCAAGTGCCTGGCGATCAAGGCGAACGCGGCGTCCCAACTGATAGGGGTGTAGCGGTCGGTTTCAGGGTTATAGCTCATGGGCTCGGTCAGGCGGCCCTGATATTCAAGCCAGTAATCGCTTTGCTCCAACAGTGCGCTGACGCTGTGCTTGGCGAAGAACGCGGCATCGACACGACGTTTGGTCGCTTCCCAGTTCACCGCCTTGGCGCCGTTCTCGCAGAACTTGACCAGGCCGCTCTCCGGCGAATCACCCCAGGCGCAGCCCGGGCAGTCGAAGCCGCCGTTCTGGTTGGTCTTGAGCATCATGCGCAGGTTTTTCAGCGCGTTGTCGCTGGTCAACCAGGCTTGCGCCACACTGATCAGCGCGCCCCAGCCACCGGCTGGGCCTTTGTAGGGCTTGTAGCGGGGAGTCGGGGTTTTATCGGCTTGATGGTGTGTGCTCACGGTTGATTCTCCTGCGCCGGGCTGTACACCCGTGGTGCGCTTTTTTGTGGCAGATGAATAAGGTTGAGGTTGTGGCGCCGTGCCCATTGCAGCGCTAGGCCCGTGGGCGAGGACAGGCTGATCAGGGTCTGGATACCGGCGCGCAACACTTTTTGAATGAGTTCAAGGCTGCAACGGCTGGTGACGATCGCCGCGCCGCCCGCCAGATCGATGTCTTGGCGCACCAGCGCACCGATCAATTTATCGAGGGCGTTGTGGCGGCCAATGTCTTCACGACCCATCAGCAATTGGCCCTGCCCGTCCATGTAAACAGCTGCGTGGACCGCGCCGCAGTGCTGGCCCAGCGGTTGAAAATCACTGATGCGCTGGCGCAAACCGTCCAGCCACTGTGCGGGTGGCAACGGTGCGCCGGGCAGCACCTTGAGGTCAGGCAGGGCTTGTTCGACCGCTTCTACGCCGCACAAACCGCAGCCGCTGGTACCGGCCAGTTGTCGGCGTTGCTGTTTGAGGTTCCAGAAGGCACGGCTGGCGATCTCGACTTGCGCGTATTGGGCTGAACCGGCGCCTGTGAGCGTGAGGTCGTAGATTTCGCTGGCGTCATGAATGATGCCGCTGCCCAGACTGAAGCCGACGATGAAGTCTTCGAGATCGGTGGGCGTGACCAGCATCACGGCCTGGCTGATGCCGTTGTAGGCAATTGCCAGTGCGACTTCTTCGGCCAAGGCCGTTTGCGCACCGCTGCTGTGATCCAGGGTGACGTAGTCATAGTTCTGGCTGGCAGCAGGCGCGGGCGTAACAGAAGCGGGCGCCGCGCACAGGGGGCGCTTGGCGTTCATAAGGCTGTACCAACGTTCAATTCAGCTCTTAGCCTAGGCGCGACACAGTGTCGCGTCTAATCGCTAGTGCTGATCTATTGATAGATGGCGTCGATCAAGAAGGGTTTTGTGATTTCTGATAAAGCGCAAAACAGGCTTCAGCAAGGGCCGATCGCGGGGCCGTGCGGCGCATGATCAAACCCAGTCGGGCGAGGGTGCGCGCGTCTGCAATCGGGTGCAGGCGCAGATCATCGGTCAACGCTTGCAGCCCGCCTTCAAGCGGCATCACCGCGCAGCACAGCCCGCCGTGGACAGCTTGCAACAGTTGATGAACGGCATCGGTTTGCAGCAACGGTTGTGGCGTGAGGCCACGGCTGTGGAAGTTGTAGTCGATGGACTGGCGAAAGTGCATACCGCTGCTGAGCAGGCCCAGCGGCAACTCAATGAGCGCCTCCCAGCTCAGGGGCTGATCGCCAAAGCTGAAATACCGTTGGTCGTACAGCAGGCCCATACGGGTCTCGTCCAGTGCAAGTGAGTCAAAGCGTTCCTGGTCGAGGCGCTCGAGGTACGAGACGCCTACATCCAGCCGATTGCTGGCCAGTTGTTCGAGGATTTGCTCAGAGCTCAGAGCCGATAGCTCGAAGCGCAACTCGGGATGCTCCTGATGCAGGCGCTGCAATAAAGGCAGCGGATCGAAACTGGACAGCGGGACGACGCCCAGGCGCAAGGTGCCGATCAGGTTGCCGCGACAGGCGGCCGCTTCTGCCTGCAAACCGTCGTAGGCGGCCAGCACGGTCCGGGCCCAGGCGAGGACGCGCTCGCCGGGTGCGGTGAAACTTTCGAATCGCTGTCCGCGATTGACCAGTTGCAGGTCGAGTTCCTGCTCAAGGCTGCGCAAACGCATGGACAAGGTGGGTTGTGTGATGTGGCAGCGGGCGGCAGCCTGGCCGAAATGCCGGGTTTCATCGAGGGCAATGAGGAATTTCAGCTGTTTGATGTCCATCGTCGCTCCCGGCGCAATTGAGTGGGCGATTCTAGCGCGCTTGCTCCCGTCAATGATGGTCTACGCTCATGGGTCTGGATCTTCCAACCCTAGGAGCGTGTTTTATGAGCATTTTCAGCTTTGTGAAAGAAGCCGGCGAAAAACTGATCGATCTGCTGACCCCCGGCAATGCCAATGCCAGTGAGGAACTCAAAAAACACGTACAGGAAGTGGGCCTGGGCAATCCAAATATCACCGCCACCGTTGACGGTGACAAAGTGACGGTCAGTGGCGAAGTGGCCACGCAGGAAGAGAAAGAAAAAATCATTCTGGCCGCCGGGAACATCGCAGGCGTGGCCAGTGTTGATGATCAAATCACGGTCACTGGCCCGACCGTTGTCGCTTCGCGTTTTGTGGTAGTGAAAAAGGGCGACACCTTGAGCGCGATTTCATTGCAGGTGTATGGCAACGCCAACCAGTACAACAAAATCTTTGAAGCCAACAAACCCATGCTCAAGGATCCAAACAAGATCTACCCGGGTCAGACGCTGCGTATTCCTGAGTAAGCCGGCGGCATCTTGTGGGAGCGAGCCTGCTCGCGAATGCTCTTCGCGAGCAGGCTCGCTCCCACAGGTTCAGAGATTCACAGTCCTTCCAGCAACTCGCGATAATCCCCCAGCGCGGTGAATTCCTCGGTGTCCTTCGGGCCTTTTTTGCTGTCAGGCTGTTTGACGGCCAGTAAGTGAGCCACGCCAAAATCACGGGCACTTCGCAAAATGGGCAGGGTGTCATCGATAAACAGGCTGCGGGCCGGATCAAAGCCGATATCGGCTTGCAGTGCATCCCAAAAGGCCGGGCTTTCCTTGGGGAAACCGTAATCATGGGAGCTGATCAGGCGCTCGAAATAAGGCGCCAGCTCAATGCGCTCCAATTTCAGTGACAACGAATCTCGGTGGGCGTTGGTGATCATGATCACGCGCTTGCCCGCCTGCTTGATCGCTGCCAAAAACGTGTCGGCGTCGGGACGCAAGGCAATCAGATGAGCAGTTTCAAGCTTGAGTTCGCGTACCGGGATCTTCAGCTCGCGGCTCCAGAAATCCAGGCAATACCACTTCAACTGACCGGCATTGCCCTCAAACAGCGGCGTGAGTTCCAGATCCGCCATTGCCCGGCTGATGCCATGCAACTCGGCATAGCGCTGAGGCAGGTGTTCGAGCCAGAAGTGATTGTCGTAGTGCAGGTCGAGCAGCGTGCCGTCCATGTCGAGCAGCACGGTATCGATGTCGCGCCAAGGTAAAACGGTCATGCAAAACTTCTCCCACAGGTAAAAATTTCCGACACAGACAATCGGAAAAGCCGGGGTATAGTACCCCGTTCATATTGAGGAGCCGCTATGCGCCAAAAACCCACCGTACTTGCCCGTGAAATTGTTGCCAGCAGCCGATTATTTCGGGTCGAAGAAGTGAAGTTGCGCTTCTCCAATGGCGTTGAACGTACTTACGAACGGTTGGTGGGGCGCGGCAACGGCTATGGCGCAGTAATGATTGTGGCCATGATCGACGCCGAACACGCCATTTTGGTCGAAGAATATTGCGGTGGCACTGATGAATACGAAGTGTCGCTGCCCAAAGGCCTGATCGAACCGGGTGAAGATATACTGGCCGCCGCTGAGCGCGAGCTGAAGGAAGAGGCCGGTTACGGCGCTCGCCAGCTTGAGCATCTGACCGAGCTGTCTCTGTCCCCGGGTTACATGAGCCAAAAAATCCAGGTGGTAATGGCCACTGATCTTTACGAAGCGCATCTGGAAGGCGACGAACCTGAGCCGATGCGCGTTGATCGGGTTAATTTGCGTGAATTGTCGAGCCTGGTGCTCAATCCGCAATTCAGCGAAGGCCGGGCCCTGGCTGCCCTGTATCTGGTGCGTGACCTGTTGACCCAGCGCGGAGTGTTTCAGCCGTGAGTGGTTTGCCGCATCCGTTGCTTGAAGGTGTCATCACTCTGGCCCATGCCGCTGGCGAAGCGATCTTGCCGTTCTGGCGGGCCGGTGTTGAAGTCACCGCAAAGGCCGATGATTCACCGGTAACAGCCGCCGATCTGGCAGCTCACCATGTGTTGCTCGACGGCCTCACGGCGCTGGATCCGAGCATTCCGGTACTGTCGGAAGAAGACGCCAATATCCCCCAGGCCGTACGGGCTGGATGGACGCGCTGGTGGTTGGTTGATCCGCTGGATGGCACCAAAGAATTCATTTCGGGCAGTGAAGAGTTCACCGTCAATATTGCGCTGATCGAACAGGGCCGTGTGGTGTTCGGCGTGGTCTCCATGCCTACCAGCCGCCGTTGTTACTACGGCGGCGCGGGTTTGGGCGCTTGGCGAGCGGATGGCGGTGTGACTGTACCCATCAGTGTGCGCAACACGCCGCCTGAAGGCGGGGCGTTGACCGTGGTTGCCAGCCGCCGGCATTCCAGTCCTGAGCAAGAACGCTTGCTGACCGGGTTGAGTGAGCATCTGGGCGAGTTGCAGCTGACCTGCGTGGGCAGTTCGTTGAAGTTTTGCCTGCTGGCCGAAGGGGCTGCCGATTGCTATCCGCGGCTGGCGCCAACTTCGCAGTGGGACACGGCGGCGGCTCAAGGCGTCCTGGAGGGGGCAGGTGGAGTGGTGCTGCAACTGGATGGCGAGCCGTTCAGCTACCCGGCCCGTGAGTCGTTGCTCAATGACTCGTTTTTGGCGTTGCCTGCCAAGGCACCGTGGCGTGAAAAACTGCTGGATCTGGCACAAGGCTGACTTTCATCTGTGGGAGCGGGCTTGCTCGCGATGGCATCGACGCGGTTCAACTGAAAGACCGCAGCGTCTGCATCGCGAGCAAGCCCGCTCCCACATAAACTGAATCAGCGATGCAACACATACTGCCCGCTAAACCTCACCGCATCTTCCCCGCCCTGTGCATTGATCACCCGCGTGTCCAGCGTCAACCGCGCACGGCCGTGGCGCTTGTACATGGCCAGGAATTTGGTCCAGGCTGCTTCACCCGGCGCATCACACAGTGCGATGGCGTCCTGGGTCACGGGCAGCGGGTAACTGATATGACCTTCCTGAATCACGATGTGCCCGACATCAATCCCCGCCTCGCGCAAGCTCAAGTGCAGCCAGCCCCAGCCCGCCAGCACCGCGCCGCAGTACAGGCTGCCGCCAAACATGGTGCTCTTGTGGTTGATATTGGCCTCAAGCGGCAACTGCAGGCGCAATTGCCTGTCTTGCCAGCTCACGACCTTGAGGCCCATTTCACGGGTGAGCGGAATGTCGTGATGGAGAACGGATTCCAGATAACGACTGTCGCGGTTCATGCAATGGCCTCTTTAATCAAGTTCATCAGGGTGAGGATGACTGGCGCTGTCGAAGTTGAGTCCATGCTTGCGCAGTTTGTCGTGCAGGGTTTTGCGCGGTACGCCCAAGGCTTCGGCCAGGCTGCGCATCGAGCTGTGAGAGCGCTCAAGTTCGGCGGCGATAAGGCTTTTTTCAAAGTGTTCGACCTGCTCGCTCAGCCCCCCCGACACTTCATGCCCGGTTGATTCCTTGCCGTCAGCCGAGTCGTCCAGCGCCAGCTCAAGGCCAAGGGCGAAACGCTCGGCGACGTTTTGCAGTTCACGCACGTTGCCCGGCCAGTTATGCCGCAGTAACAAGGCCCGTTGCGCCGGTTGCAGGACGTTGGGCGTCAGATCGTGGCGCACGCTGGCTTCGCCGGCAAAGTAATCAAACAGCATCAGGACGTCTTCACCCCGTTCACGCAAGGGCGCGATACGCAGGGGGGCAACGTTCAGCCGGTAATACAAGTCGGCGCGAAAGCGGCCCTGATCGGCGGATTGGCGCAGGTCTTCCTTGGTGGCGGCGATGACCCGGATATCCAGCGGGATCAGTTGATTGCCGCCCAGACGCTCGACCACGCGTTCTTGCAGCATGCGCAGCAATTTGACCTGCACATCCAGGCTCATGCTTTCGATTTCATCGAGGAACAGCGTGCCGCCATTGGCAAACTCAAATTTGCCGATACGGCGCTTTTGCGCGCCGGTAAAGGCTCCCGGCTCGTGGCCGAACAGCTCGCTTTCAACCACCGATTCGGCCAGGGCCCCGGCGTTGATTGCCACAAACGGGCCGTTGCGTCGGCTCGACAAGTCATGCAGCGCCCGGGCGACAACTTCCTTGCCCGAGCCGGTTTCGCCCAGAATCAATACATCGGCCTTGGTCGCTGCCAGCGCGCCAATTTGCTCGCGCAAGCGCAACATGGCTGCAGACACCCCAACCAGCCGCGAGCTCAGTAGCTGGCGATCACTCAGGGCCAGGCGCAGGCTGCGGTTATCCAGCACCAGAGCACGCAAGGCTAGGGCCCGGCGCACGCTGTCGAGCAACGCGTCGCTGGCAAAAGGTTTTTCGAGAAAGTCATAGGCGCCAGAGCGCATGGCCTGAACCGCCAGCGGCACATCGCCGTGACCGGTAATCAGCAGCACGGGCAGTTCCGGGTCCTGGCCATGCAGTTGAGCGAGCAACTCAAGACCGTCCATACCCGGCATGCGGATATCACTGACCACCACCCCCGGCCAGTCGCGGCCGATGCGTTCGGCAAGACCGTTTGCTTCGGCCAGGGGCAACACATTGAGGCCCGCAAGGTCCAAGGTTTGAAACAGGGCCTGGCGCAGGTGCGGGTCATCATCGATCAGGATGACCTGAACGCGTGGATCGATGGGCTGGCTCATGACCTGGAGTCCTCCGAGGCTTGCAAACTCACGCCTGGCGCCCCTGCGCGCAGTCGTAAGGTAATTAAGGCACCGCCTTCCTTGTGGTTGGCGAACAACAACTCGCCGCCAAACGCACGGATCAGCGTGTCGCAAATGGCCAGTCCCAGGCCCAAGCCCTGGGTGCGGGTCTTGGTGGTGTAGAAAGGCTCACCGGCGCGGCCCAACGCTTCCAGGCAAAACCCCGGGCCGTTGTCGCGAATGTACACCGTGACGCCTTCGGCCGTGGATTGGGCACTTAGCCACAAGCGTCTGGGCGGGCCTTTTTCGGTCAGTGCATCAAGGGCGTTGGCCAGCAGGTTGCCCAGTACCTGGCGCAAGCGGGTTTCCCCGGCTTCGACCCACAGCGTGGCAGCAGGCAAATCGCGGATCAGTTCGACTTCCATGCTGCGCCGACGTTTGGCCAGTAATGCCAGTGCGTCGTCCAGTGCCGGTTGCAGGGCGACACTTTCAGGCGCATGACGATCACGGCGGGCGAAGGCCCGCAGGTGGGCAATGATCGAAGACATGCGTCCGGTCAGCTCATTGATCAGCTTGAGGTTGCCGCGTGCGTCCTCGATGCGCTGGTGATTGAGCAGCACTTCGGCGTTCTCTGCATAACTGCGGATGGCCGCCAGCGGCTGGTTGAGCTCGTGACTGATGCTGGCTGACATGGTGCCCAGCGCCGACAGCTTGCCGGCCTGCACCAGATCATCCTGGGCGCGCACCAGTTCCTGTTGCGCATGTTCGCGTTCCAGTACTTCTTCACGCAGCAGCCGGTTGAGCCCTTCGAGGTCGCTGGTCCGCTCTGCCACACGCATTTCAAGTTCACGGCGCGCCTTGGCTTCAAACGCGATGCGGTCCAGGTAATGGCGCCGACGTTGCATCATCAAGCCGATCAGCAGCATGACTACCAGCAAGGTGGCGCCACCGATAGCCAGCACCGTGCGCACCGAGCGGTCGATCAGCGTACGAGGGGCAAGAATGTTGACACTCCACCCGGTCTCATCGATTTTTTGGGTTTGCACCAGCCAGGCATTGAGGTCCAGGTTCAGCGGTTTAGGGTCGCTGGTCGGGTAGGGCAGGATGGCGAAAATGGCCTGACGCTCTTCTGGCGACAACTCGCGGGTGGCTCTAAAACGCCATTCCGGACGCGAAGTGAGGATCACCACGCCATTGCTGTCGGTTGCCAGCAGTTGCTCGGGTGTGTTGCCCCACAACTGTTCGGTGTGGTCCAGATCAACCTTGACCACCAGCACGCCGAGTTTTTTATCGCCGTCGAGTATGGGGGCCGCGAAGTAATAACCGCGTTTGCCGGAGGTGGTACCCAGCCCGAAAAAGCGCCCCAGCTTGCCTTCCATCGCCTCGCTGAAATACGGACGGAACGCAAAATTGCGCCCGATAAAACTGTCGGCTTGATCCCAGTTCGAGGTGGCCAGGGTATCGCCATGGGTGTCCAGCAAGTACATGACCACTGCGCCGGTCTGGTTACTGATGTCATCCAGCAAGCGGTTGGCCTTGGCCTGGGCTTGGGCATCCTCAGGGTTGGCCAGCACGGCGCGAAGGTCTGGCAGCTCGCCGAGAATCTGCGGAAGCACCTCATAGCGATGCAGCGTGCCCAGCAGGTTGGCGACGTACAGGTCGAGGGTCTGGCGATTTTGCCCGGCCAGTTCGCTGCGGTAATAGCGTTCGGCCAGGTGCTGCAGCGGCCACAACAAAGGGGCGAGGCACAACGCCAACAAGGCCAGGCTGCGCCAGCGGGGTCTGCGAGGAACTGAGGAGGTGGTGATCATCGGGAGGCTGCGCCGCAAGAGTACGGCGCAGTATACCTGTGCAGAGCCCCTGTAGCCGCTGCGGCAGCGGCTACAGAAATACGTCAACCGTGGGAGCGAGCCTGCTCGCGAAGATCATTCGCGAGCAGGCTCGCTCCCACGGGGGGCTTTAACCGCTAACAAAGTATTTACAGAGAGTTAGCGGGCCAAGCACTCACGCAACGCGGTTTGCCAGTCGGGCTGAGTGACGTGCCACTCGCGGGCCAGGCGACTGCAATCCAGTCGCGAGTTTTGTGGCCGGGCTGCGGGCGTCGGGTAGGCGCTTGCAGGGATTGGCTCCAGAGTCGCACACGACTTGCCTTGGGCGCTCAGGTGCTCGGCAATGGCCTGGGTGAAGCCAAACCATGAGGTTTCACCCTGAGCGGTCAAGTGATACGTACCCCATGGCCCTGCTTCGCCGGCTTGCCAGCGCTCGATCAACGCCCGTGTGCTCTGGGCGATGGTACCGGCCCAGGTCGGCGCGCCGATCTGGTCAGCCACCACGCGCAGTTCCGGCCGCTCTTGCAACAGGCGCTGCATGGTCAGCAGGAAGTTCTTGCCGTGGGTCGAGTACACCCAACTGGTGCGCAGGATCAAATGCTCAGCTCCGCTCGCAGCGATGGCCAGTTCACCCGCCAGCTTGCTTTTGCCGTAGACGCCCAAGGGGTTGGTGGCATCGTCTTCGGTGTAAGGCGCAGACTTGCGGCCATCGAACACGTAATCGGTGGAATAGTGGATCAGCGGGATGCCCAGGGCCGCCGCTTCTTCAGCAAACACACCGGGGGCAATGCTATTGATGGCGAACGCCAGCTCAGGCTCGCTTTCAGCCTGGTCCACGGCGGTGTGTGCGGCGGCATTGATGATCAAGTCAGGCCTGTGGGCCCGTACCTGGCTGCGGATTTGCCCGGGTACGGCCAGATCAAGCACATCGCGTCCCAGCACAACCAGCTCGCCCAGACCGGCAAGGTGCTTTTGCAACTCAACCGCCACTTGGCCGGTTTTGCCACTGATCAGGATTTTCAAAGAAGCTGCTCCATCCGTTATGCGATCAAGTCCTGGGGATCAGTGCAGCCCAGGCGCTGGCCTTGATAGCTGCCGTCTTGAACCCGGCGACACCATTCCAAGTTATCCAGATACCACTGCACGGTTTTGCGCAGGCCGGTCTCGAAGGTTTCTTCGGGCACCCAGCCCAGCTCGCGTTCAATTTTGCTGGCGTCGATCGCGTAGCGCTGGTCGTGGCCCGGACGATCCTTGACGAAAGTAATCAGGTCGGCGAACTGTGCAACACCCGCCGGGTGCTTCGGCGCCAACTCTTCGAGCAGGGCACAGATGCTGCGCACTACGTCGATATTGGTTTGTTCGTTATGCCCACCGATGTTGTAAGTCTCGCCAACCACACCTTCAGTCACGACTTTGAGCAAGGCACGGGCATGGTCTTCGACGAACAGCCAGTCACGCACTTGCAGGCCATTGCCATAGACCGGCAGCGGCTTACCGGCCAGGGCGTTGAGAATCACCAGCGGGATCAGCTTTTCAGGGAAGTGGAACGGGCCGTAGTTGTTCGAGCAGTTGGTCAGCAAAACCGGCAAGCCGTAAGTGCGGTTCCAAGCGCGGACCAGGTGGTCGGATGCCGCTTTACTGGCCGAGTACGGCGAGCTTGGCGCGTAAGGCGTGGTCTCGGTGAACAGGTCGTCGACACCGTGCAGGTCGCCATACACTTCGTCAGTCGAAATATGGTGGAAGCGAAACGCGCTTTTTTCCGGCTCAGGCAGGGTCAGCCAGTAAGCACGGGCGGCTTCGAGCAGGCTGTAGGTGCCGACGATGTTGGTCTGGATAAAGTCGGACGGGCCGTCGATGGAGCGGTCAACGTGGGACTCGGCCGCCAGGTGCATGATCGCCTGTGGCTCGAAGCGCGCAATGATTGCACTGACAGCGGCCTGGTCGACGATATCGGCCTGTACGAACTCGTAGCGGGTATCGGTGGCAATGCTTTGCAGCGATTCAAGGTTACCGGCGTAGGTCAATTTGTCGAGATTGAGGACTTCGTGCCCGGTGTTTTTGATCAGGTGACGGATCAGCGCTGAACCAATAAAGCCGGCGCCGCCGGTGACTAAAATGCGCATGTAGTTGTTCCTTATTCCCTGAAGGCCTTTAAACATATGGCGCATAGCTTGTGGGGATGTGCCGGGTGGTGCAAGTGGGCGTGGTCAGGAATATAAAGAGATAAGTATAAATCCAGATTTATATCTGCTTTGTAGGCGTATTCTCATTAACTATCGATAAAAATTCATATAATTGCCGATATTTATCGGCTATAAAGGCAGTCATCGTTGACGTGATGCCGACATGCACTCACTGTCTTCATATTTTACGCATTCCAAACCCGATGCTTTTCAGGAGTCCAGATGACCACTTTGCACAGTTCGCCGCGCGCTGACGGCTTTCACATGCCAGCCGAATGGGCTCCGCAGACCCAAACCTGGATGATCTGGCCAGAGCGTCCGGATAACTGGCGACTGGGTGGCAAGCCCGCCCAGGCGGCTCATGCAGCGGTGGCCAAGGCCATTGCGCGTTTTGAACCGGTGACCGTCGGTGTTTCGGCCGCCCAGTATGAAAATGCCCGTGCGCAACTCGATGTGCCCAATATTCGCGTGGTCGAGATGTCCAGCGACGATGCCTGGGTGCGTGACAGCGGCCCTACGTTTGTCATTAACGACAGCGGTGAAGTGCGCGGCGTAAACTGGGATTTCAACGCTTGGGGCGGGTTTGATGGCGGCTTGTACTTCCCGTGGAACCGCGATCAGCAAGTGGCCAGCAAGGTGCTGGAAATCGAACGTTGCCCGCGTTACTACACCGAAGGTTTTGTGCTCGAAGGCGGCTCGATTCACGTCGATGGCGAAGGCACGCTGATCACCACGGCTGAGTGCCTGATGAACCGCAACCGTAACCCGCATCTGTCTCGCGAAGAGATCGAAGACGTCCTGCGTGCGCAACTGGCTGTGGACAAGATCATCTGGCTGGCGGACGGTCTGTTCAACGATGAAACCGACGGTCATGTGGATAACTTCTGTTGCTACGTCGCACCGGGTGAAGTGCTGCTGGCCTGGACCGACGACGAGCGCGACCCTAACTATGTGCGTTGCCACGCGGCGATGGACGTATTGGCAGCCAGCACCGACGCCAAGGGGCGTCCGTTCGTGGTGCACAAAATGCCGATTCCGGGACCGATGTATGCCACCCAGCAAGAGTGTGATGGCGTGGACAAGGTGGCGGGTAGCCAGGACCGCAACCCGTCGGAGCGTCTGGCCGGTTCTTACGTGAACTTCCTGATCGTCAACGGCGGCATCATTGCGCCGAGCTTTGACGACCCGATGGATGCGCAGGCCAAAGTGATCCTGCAAAAAATCTTCCCGCAGCACGAAGTGGTGATGGTACCGGGCCGTGAATTGCTGCTGGGCGGCGGCAATATTCACTGCCTGACCCAGCAACAGCCCGCGCCGCATAAGGCATAACCCCGCTTCTTGCGGCGCGGCTCCTGTAGCCGCTGAGGAGCGCAGCGAGGCTGCGTTCGACTGCAAGGCAGTCGTGAAACCATGCGTCTCGGTTTGTGAGATGCATTTTCACGATCGCTTCGCGACCGGACGCAGCCTTCGTTCCTCGTCAGCGGCTACAGAGGTACATTTTAAAACTTGTACGTCCCCGTCATTACCAGGCTGCGTGGTTCGCCCGGCATGATCTGCGCTGCGCTGGTGGCTGACTCATAGTAATAACGGTCAGTCAGGTTGGTCAGCGCACCGCTCACATCCCAGTCTTTTTCGCGATAGCCCGCCAACGCATCCCAGCGCCCGTAACCCGGCAATACCGTGGTGTTCATGTTGTCTGCATAACGTTGGCCTACCAGGGTCAGGCCCGTTTCGGCATACCAGCCCATTTCCGGTTTCCAGGTAATGAACAGGCTGCCATTGCGCTTGGCCACGCCGTTGATGCGCTTGCCCTCCAAACCATTGTTGTCCTTGACCACTGTTGCGTCCTGCAGGCCAATGCCGCCGCGCATATACCAGTTGCCGCCGAGTTTGCCGCTGGCCGTCAGCTCAATGCCCCGTGAACGTTGCAGGCCGGAAAGCAGGGTAATGGTCGGATTTAACGGGTCCTTGGTGCGACGGTTATAGAGCTCAAGCTCGTACACCGCCAGCGTCGTACTCAGGCGATCCCCCATCCAGTCGCTTTTCACGCCGATTTCTTTTTGCTTGGTCAGCTCCGGGCTCAGGTCATTGGTGTTGCCGGCCGCCCCCGGGGTGATGCCGATCAGGCCGCCGCCCACTGGTGAGAACGTTTTGGTCCAGGACGCGTAAAACGAGTGGTTCTCCAGCGGGGTCCAGACCACGCCCAGGCGCGGGCTGGTGCTGTGGCTTTGACGGTCTTCAGTACGGTCGGTTTTTTTCAGGTAGTTGGTGGACTCGATATCAAAGCGGTCATAGCGCAAGCCAGCCAGCACCTGCCATTGATCGTTGAAGCGAATCTGATCCTGAACATACAGGCCCTGGCTTTCGACTTCGGTATGGCTGTCGCTGAATGTGGGCATCGCTCCAGTCGTGCGCAGGTTGCGGTCGGGGTTGTACAGATCAACCGAGGGTGCGCTCAAGGCTTTGAAGAGTTTGGGGTCGCGACGCTGACTGCCGATTTCCAGACCGGCCAGCAGGCGGTGCTCAAGGCCAAAGGTGTCAAAGCCGCCTTCGATCTCGAGGTTGTTGAATATGTTGCGGGTGCTCATGTCCTGCTGCCAGCTCTGACGATCGACCCTGTTGGTGATTGGGTTGTAGCCGGTCAGGTAGGTGTTTTCGAACTCACTGTCGAGTTTGAACACGCCGAGGGTATGACGCAGTTGCCAGTTTTCGCTCAACTCATAGCTCAGGCGTGAGCGCAGGTTCTGGGTTTTGTCATCGATGTAATCGTTTTTCCCGCCGTAAGACGTACCGCGGCTGACGTCGGCAGGGCGCCCGTTGATGCTCGGGATACCGCGATCCGGGGTGCGGTTGTAGCGACTGTATTCGTACTGCACCAGCCAGTTCAGATCCGGGGTGATTTGCCAGCTCATCGAAGGTGCGAACAGCTGACGATTGCCGCTGACGTGATCGCGAAAGCTGTTTTTGTCTTCATTGCCCATGTTCAGGCGCAGGCTGATGGTGTCGCTCGGGTCGGTGCTGAGGTCAGCGTACAGGCTGCGCAAATCCTCACTGCCGCCTTGGGCCTGGATGCTCGACTGGCGGCCGAACTGCGGCATCTTGCTGACGCGGTTGATGATCCCGCCCTGGCTTCCGCGGCCATACAACACGGCTGCCGGGCCTTTAAGTACTTCAATGCGCTCGATGTTATGCAGGTCGCGTACGTATTGACTGTCGTCGCGAATACCGTCCAGATAAAAGTCGTTGCTGGCGTCAAAACCGCGAATACGCAAGCTGTCGAAGCGGGTATCGGCCGTGCTGCTGACGTTGGGAATCCCGCTCAATGCTTCGCCCAGGCTGTTGATCCCGTAATCGAGGACATTGCTGGTTTTGACTGAATCAATGGCCTGCGGGACATAGCGCGCAGGGGTCGATGTACGGGTGGCGGTGGTGACGTCTTTGACTCGTGGGTCATCGGCTTCTGCTTCGGTGGCACTGATCGACAGTTCAGGAAGTACGGTGGCAGCGCTGCCAAATCCGGCGTACAGCAAGGCGCACAGCCCCAGATTCAAGGGCGTTAAACGGCGGGGGGAGAGCATGGTTGAGAAGTGTCCGGGCGGTTGAGGTGAGGGTTATATTTTTAGGGTGCGAATGGTAATGGTTCTTGTTACTTTGTGTTAATAATTAACAATTACGCCGTCCCGTGAATATGTATCTTTTTGTTTCGGTTGCCTGCGGCCTCATCCCGCCCGATTTGCCCGATTCGTGAAACAGACTAAAAGCTGTATCGGCGTTTTTCCTCTCAGCACAGAAAGCTAGGCTGTCGCTCTGATTTGTTGATTGTCCGGAGCGAACCATGACCACCCCCCCCGTGTTGCATTACATCTACGACCCCCTGTGCGGTTGGTGCTATGGCGCCAAGCCACTTATCGACGCTGCACGGGAAATTCTGCCGGTGGTTGCTCATGGCGGCGGGATGATGACCGGCCCACAACGCCAGCCGGTGTCAGCGCAACTGCGCGACTACGTGATGCCCCACGACCTGCGTATTGCCCAGTACACCGGGCAGCCGTTTGGCGAGGCGTACTTTGAAGGGTTGTTGCGCGACACCACTGCCGTATTTGATTCGGCGCCGCCTACCACAGCTGTGCTGGCGGCGGACCAACTGGCCGGTCGCGGACTTGAGATGCTCGGGCACTTGCAAACCGCTCACTACGTAAATGGTCGCCGAATTGCCGATCAGGACGTGTTGATGGCGGTGGCGGATGAAATGGGCCTGGAGGTCGAGGGGTTTCGTGCAGCCTTTGAAGCGGCAAGCGGCGAATTGACGCAAGCGCATTTCAAATCCAGTCGCGGGTTGTTGGCCCGTGTCGGTGGCGAAGGCTTTCCGACTGCCGTCCTGGAGCAGTCCGGTCAATACCAGGTGATCGATCTGGGGCCGTATCTGGGCAAGCCCGAGGCCTTTGCTGCCTGGCTGCGACAGCGTGATGGGGTCAGCGCTGAACACGGGGGCAACTCAGGGCCAGCCTGTGGTCTGGACGGCTGTCAGTAACAATTAATGACACTTCGGTGAAAATTTTGAAAAGTCCTGCGAATTAACAAATTTTTCACGAAATTGACACCTCGCCTTCACGGCGGCTAGGATTCCCGCCAACGCCTGTGGCGATAAGCCATACACCAACTTTGTGAAAGGCCTGTATTGAGTCGTCGTGCAGGTCTTTTTTGTTATGTGTAGCAACCACCACTCAATGTTTCAGCTTGATATCCACAGCGCGCCTTTATTCAGAAATAAGGAAAATAATATGTTGAACAAACGGATAGGTCTCCTCGCTTTGGGCGTACTCAGTGCTACCCAGGCAATGGCTAACGATCAAGCTGACGCAAAAGGTTTTGTAGAAGACAGTCACCTCAATGTACTGGCGCGTAACGCCTACATCAGCCGTGACTACAAGAATGGCCAGCAGGATAAAGCTGAATGGGGCCAAGGCTTCCTCGGCACCTTCAGCTCGGGCTTCACCCAAGGCACCGTAGGTGTGGGTGTGGATGCTTTCGGCATCTACGCACTGCGTCTGGACGGCGGCCGTGGCAAAAGCGGCGCGGGCGGTATCGACTTCTTCAAGCAAGGCGCCAGCGGCAAAGCGGCTGACGACATCGCCAAGGCTGGCGCTGCAGTGAAAGTGCGTGTGTCCAACACCGTGCTCAAATACGGCGACCAAATGCCTGCGCTGCCGGTGCTGATGTACGACAACTCGCGCCTGATGCCAGAAAGCTTCACCGGTACTTTGTTGACCTCCAAAGAGATTAACGGCCTGGAGCTGAACGTCGGTCGTTTCACCGCAGAATCGCGCAAGAGTGCTGAAGCGCGCGACAGCGGCGACCTGAAAAGCATCAACGTGTTTGGCGGTAGCTACAAGTTCACCGACAACCTGTCGGCTTCGCTGTACGGCTCCGAAATGGAAGACGAACTGCGCAAGCAATACGTGGGCGTGACCTACGCGCTGCCGCTGCAAGACAAACAGTCCCTGACGTTTGACTTCAACGGCTACCGCACTCACGTCAACGACGACTACGCGCGTGACGTGCTGAAAGTTGACGGTCAGGACAACAAGATCTGGAGCCTGGCAACCACCTACGGCTTTGGCGCACACACCGTGACCCTGGCTTACCAGAGCAGCACCGGCGAAATCGGCTACCCGTACGGCGGCTACCGCAACGCTGGCGGCGTGGGTGATGGCGGCAACACCATCCTGCTGGCCAACTCCTACTGGTCCGACTTCAACGCCAAGGACGAACGTTCGTGGCAGTTGGGTTATGGCTTCGACTTCGGCGCCGTTGGCATTCCGGGTCTGACCTACAACATCGCCTACGTGCGCGGCACCAACATCGACGACGGTTCTGACCGTGGCCGTGGTACCGAGCGCGAAATCTACAACCAGGCCAAGTACGTTGTACAAAGCGGCCCGGTCAAGGACCTGAGCGTGCGTCTGCGTGGCTCGTGGTTGCGCGTATCGAGCAACGCCAGCGACTACAACGTCGGCGGCAATGAAGTCCGTGTATTTGTTGATTACCCGATCAGCATTTTCTGATGCCACCGGCCTGTTAAACAGGCCGGACATCTGAATAAAAAAGCCCCGACTGGGGCTTTTTTTTTGCCGAGCCAGCGAAGGCCCTGCCACCGACGGGCCCAGTTCATCCGAGCCTGGTAGGGACCATTGTGGGAGCGGGCTTGCTCGCGATGCAGGCGGCGCGGTCTGTCAGGTAGACCCTATTGTCAGGGTGATCACGATTCCTGAGCGCACTCGCGCAACCAGTTCATAAACACGTGTAGCCGCTTGGGCACCGTGCCGAACGGAGGGTAAACCAGGTAATAGTCGTAGTGGCCGCACCGGCTGAAACCCCCGAAGGGCAGGACCAGTTCGCCACGATCAACCCGTTTTTGGACCAGTTGCTGGCGCCCGATGGCGATGCCCGCGTGGTTCATGGCGGCGGTTACGCAGAGGTCCGAGCGGTCGAAGGTCAGGGTGCGTTTTGGCAGTGCCGACAGTAGATTGTGTTGTTCGGCCCAGAGTGTCCACTCGGCATCATAGGCCGCATGATCCCAGGCCAGGGAGTCGTGCAAGGTGGTGCAGTTGCTCAGGTTTTGCGGGTTTTCCGTCAGGCGATGGCGTTGCGCATATTCAGGGCTGCACACCGGCGCCATCCGTTCGCGCATCAATCGCTGGCTTGCCAGTCCTGGAAATTCGCCGTTGGCGTAGTACAAGGCCAGGTCAATTTTGCGCGTGCGAAAGTCGACATTGTCATTGCCCACCCGCAGGTCCAGAGAGACCAGCGGGTAGCGCTCAATAAAGTCGGCCAGTCTGGGCACCAGCCAGCACTGTGCTACCGAAGGTCTGGCATAGAGCGCAATTGAACCGGCAATTTCTGCCTGTGATGACTGCTCAAGCGCCTCGGACAATTCCCCCATCGCACTCTGGAGAATTTCGAAAATACGCTCGCCTTCATCAGTCAGGCTTACCTGACGTGTGAGACGCTGGAACAGCTTCATGCTCAACGCGGTTTCCAGCCGACTGATGCGGTGGCTTACGGCGCTCGCGGTCAAGCACAGTTCCTGCGCCGCACGGGCAAAACTCAGATGACGAGCGGCCACCAAAAAGGTGTGGAGGTTAGCGAACTGGCTACTGTTGAGCCTGGAACTGACACGGGGCGGAAGGTTAAGCACGGCGGGTTTCCCTCAAGCCAAAGGCTGACTTCTGGCGTAATACTGCTCGCGACGCGTTGAAACCTTCGCGAGCAGGCTCGCTCCCACTGTGGGGGTCATAGCATTACGGCGTGTGGCAGGATGTGGCAACGCATGCATCTTGCCACATCCGCTTTGTGCCTGAGTCAGCCCAGCAATTCACGACCCTTGGCCAGATACGCCTCCATCTCGTCAGCAGGCACCATATTGCCGCCTGTTGCCCAGACCAGATGGGTGGCGTTGCTCATGGCCTGCGTGTCCAGCCCGATGCGGGCCAGATAACCTTGCTGGTCGGCCTGGACCCTGGCAATGCCGGGCACGCCAGCCAGCGCGGAAGGCTCAAGGCGCAGGCCTTCGCTGCGCTCCATCAGTGCCAGCAGGCTGTACATTTCTTCATCGCTGACTGTGTAAAAACCGTCCAGCAACCGCTGCATGGCCTTGCCTACAAAACCGGAAGCACGGCCTACCGCCAAGCCATCTGCGGCCGTTACGTTATCAATGCCGAAATCCTGCACGCTGACTTCGTCGTGCAGCCCGGTATAGACCCCAAGCATCATGCAGGGCGAGTGAGTCGGTTCGGCGAAGATGCAGTGCACGGCGTCACCGAAGGCCAGCTTCAAACCAAAAGCAACGCCACCGGGCGCGCCACCCACGCCGCAGGGCAAGTACACAAACAGGGGATGTTGCGCATCCACGGTGATGTGCGCCGCAGCCAATTGCTGCTTCAAACGTTCACCGGCCACCGCGTAACCCAGGAACAGGTTGACCGAGTTTTCATCGTCGACGAAATGGCAGGCCGGGTCGGACTCCGCTTGCTGGCGACCCTGGGCCACGGCCACGCTGTAATCGCTGGCGTACTCAACCACCGTTACACCGTGTGAACGCAACTTGTCTTTCTTCCACTGCCGTGCATCTGCCGACATATGCACGGTCACCTGAAAGCCCAGCGCGGCGCCCATGATGCCGATCGACATACCCAGGTTACCGGTGCTGCCCACGGCTATTTTGTACTGGCCGAAAAAGGCTCGAGCCTTATCGCTGTGCAGCAGCGCGTAGTCGTCATTCAGGGTCAACAGCCCCCCGGCCAGGGCCAGGTCTTCGGCATGCTTGAGCACTTCATAAATCCCGCCACGGGCCTTGATCGAACCCGAAATGGGCAGATGGCTGTCACGCTTGAGCCACAGCGCGCCGTTCAGGGATTGCCCGTAACGCTCGCCGAGCAACGGCTGAAGGTGTGCCATGGGCACGATGTCCGATTCGATAATGCCGGCACTGCATTCTGTTTCAGGGAAGGCGAGGCGCAGGTACGAAGCAAATCGTGACAGTCGGGCGCTGGCATCTGCGACATCTGCGCTGGTCAGCCCCACGTCGGCAATCGCTTGCCCCACTGGCGCCACGCCCGGGTTGAACCAGGTGGTCTCTTGCAGCGCAACCAGTTCGCGAATCAGTGGGTAGCTGTCACACCAGCTTTCAAGTGTTCTGCCCAAAATCATGTCGGGATCCCTTTAAACAATCAGTCTGAAAATATGGGTTAAATCAAACAAAGCGCGCCAGTAGCAGGGTCAGCCCCAGTGCGACCGACGAAGCTAGTACCGTGGCGGTGGTGAAGGTTTTCAAGGCGTCGGTCAGCGAGACGCCCAGGTATTCTTTGACCACCCAGAAGGCCGAATCGGTGACATGGGTCCATCCCATTGCTCCGGCCCCGATAGCGATACAGATGATCTCCTTGCTCACGGTCGGATGCGCGCCGAGCATGGGCAGCACCATACCTGCGGCACTGATCATAGCCACTGTTGCCGAACCGACGGCGAAGTGCATCAAACCGGCCACCAACCACGCCAGAACGATGGGGTTCATATTCAATTGGGTCAAAGACGCGGACAACGCGTTACCCACGCCACTGTCGATCAGGATGCCATTGAATGCACCACCGGCGCCGATGATCAGCAGGATGCTGGCCAGCGGAGGAAAGCTTTTTTGCGTGTAGGAGAGCAAGTCGGACATGGACAAGCCGCGACGCAAACCCAGCGCCCAGTATGCAAACACCACCGCAATCGACAATGCGATCAGGGGCGTACCCAGAAAGGAAATCAAGCTGAATGCCGTGGAATCATGTGGCAGACCGGCCGCGAAACTTTTGCCGACCATCAGCAGCAATGGCAGGGCAATGGTCAGCAGGGTGATGCCAAGGCCCGGTAAATCTCGGGTTTTGCTGTCATCACAATGCTCGTTCAAAAAGGCTTCTTGTGTGTCTGGGGCTTCAGGTTTGCACACCAGTTTGACCCACAGCGGCCCGGCAATAATCGCGGTCGGCAGTGCGACGATCAGACCGTACATGATCACTTTGCCGACATCGGCGCCCAGCATCCCGGTAATCGCCATTGCGGCGGGATGGGGCGGCAACATGCAATGAACGGCCATTAACGACACGGCCAACGGCACGCCCAGGTACAGAAGATTGACTCTGGTTTCTTTGGCGACCACATAGATAAGCGGAATCAGCAGGACGAAACCCACCTCGAAAAACACCGGGATGCCGGCAATGAACCCGACCAGCATCATGGCCCATGTAGCGCGTTCTTTACCCAGGGCCCTTAACAGTGCTTGTGCAATGCGCTCCGCGCCGCCGGACTCTTCCAGCATCTTGCCCAGAATCCCGCCCAGGCCAATGATCGTTGCCAGAAACCCGAGGGTTCCGCCAACACCTGCTTCATACGACGAAGCAATTTTTGCCAGTGGCATGCCTGAACCGATCCCCACCACAAAGCTCGCAGCGGTCAGGGCCAAAAAGGCATGAACGCGGACTTTGACGATGAGAAAAACGATCAGGGCGATGGCGCAAAACAACACCAGCAATAGAGTAGGACCGCTGTGCATGGGAGATCTCCGGGAAGCGCTTTTATTGTTGAAATAAGTGATCGGAGTCACTTTGCTTCCAGCAATTAGAAGGCACCGCTCGAAGGGCTGACAAAGGATGGTTTTTCACGGGACAGGTGATGTCGGGTCATCTGTCGGAGGGCTTGAGCCTGAGTGGGAACGAGCCTGCTCGCTCCCACAGTTGAAGTTACACGGGGGTCAGAAATCCCAGCGAGTGGTCAGCATAAAGTTGCGGGGTTCGCCATAAATTGCCGAGTTATAGAAGCCGATGTTGGTGTAGTAGTACTTGTCGAAAACGTTGTTGACGTTGAGCGTGGTCGACAGGTTTTCCGTGAATTGATAACGGGTCATCAGGTCCACGATCCAGTAGGGTTTTTGCGAGAAATCTTCGTACCGGTCCTTGGGGCTGTTGTACATCTCTTGCCAAGCAGTGCTCTGCCAGCGTGCGCCACCGCCCACGGAGACTTTGTTCAAATCCCCCTTGAGTTTGTAGATGGTGTAGAAACTCAGCTGGTCTTCAGGCTCAAAGGTCGAGATCTTTTTGCCGGTGTCATCACGGACCACCTTGTGGGTGTATCCGCCCTGCAGGCTCCAGCCCGGGCTCAGCTCACCGGATATTTCCAGCTCGTAGCCCTTGGTTTTCGCTGAAGTGCCCTTGAAAGCGTAGTTGGGCGGGGTGGGCGACAGGTTGTTCCACGCATCGTCGGGGATGGGGCGGTTGCTTTCCTTGACTTCAAAGTACGCCAGACTGGCGTTCAGACGGCCATCGAAAAACTCGCTCTTGAGGCCGATCTCATAGTTTTCACCCTCGTCCGGATCAAGCATCTTGCTATTGCGGTCAAGGTTGTAGAACTCCTGAGGCATGAACACATCGGTGTAGCTGGCGTACGCCGTCAGGTAGTCGGTCAGGTCATAGGTGACGCCCGCGTAGGGAATCAAGCGCCCCGACTCGCGATAAGTATTGGTAGTGCCGGTGAGGGTGTAGTTGACCACCCGGCCGCCCAGAAAGACTTTCAAGTCATCGGTGACATTCAGGCGAGTGGTGGCGTACATGCCTGTCTGGCGCACGGTGTCGTCGCTGATTTGTGATGCGCTGCCCCAGTCAGGCTTGGCCAGGTGCCCGTCCCAGTTGAAGTAATCCACCAGGTTGGGCGTGGCGAACGTGACGTCCCAGTAACCTTTGCCTTTCCAGTTCGCGGTACTGATCGAGCCGCCCAGCACCAGCTCATGCTCGCGTCCCAGAAAATCATAGGGACCGCTGACATAAATATCGGCCGCGTCGCTGACGGTTTCGCCCTTGTAGCGCTGTGCGTTGATTTTGGCCGTGCCATCAGCGGCCGGCTGGTTGAACTGGATGGCTCCTAGTTGGGCATCGTAGCCATTGATCTTGTGGTCCAGTTGCAGCTTGCCCACCCAGCCACTGCCCAGGTCCTGTTCCAGGGTCGCGAAGACGGTGCGGGTGTATTGCTGCCAACTGCTCCAGTCGGTGGCGTTGCTGAACGAGCGTTTGGCGCTGTTGATTTCGCCTGCGTAGTTGTAGAGCGGAAAACTCCCCGACCAGGTAGAGCCCTGGGGTTTGTTGTCCTGATAATCGGCGCCCACGGTCAGCAAGGTGTCGGGTGTCACATCGACTTCGAGGATGCCGTAGAACACCGAACTCTGGTTGGAGTAGCGGTCGATATACGACTGCCTGTCTTGATAGGCCGCCACCGCTCGACCGCGGACATTGCCGGTTTCGGTCAACGGGCCGCTGAGGTCAACTTCAGTGCGGTAGTTGTCCCAGGAGCCTGCACCTGCGGTGATATGGCCGTGAAAGTCGTGGGTGGGTTTTTTGCGCACCAGGTTGATGGTGCCCCCCAATGATCCCGCCCCGCTTAGCAGGCCAGAGGCGCCCTTGAGCACTTCGATGCGGTCATAGATCGCCATGTCGCTCAGGGTGTTGCCCGCCGAATAGGCAACGTTGCGCACGGCGGAGGGAATGCCGTCGTACTGGAAGTTATTGATCGAAAAACCGCGGGAGTAATAGTTGGTCCGGTCAGTGTCATAGGCCGATACGGTAATGCCGGGAGTATGGCGCATCACGTCGTCGACATTGTCGAGCGCGAAGTCATCCATGTGCTGACGGGTGATCACGCTGATCGATTGCGGCGTCTCCCGGGGTGTCAGCACCAGGCGGGTGGCCGTGGCAATGGCCCCTGGCGTATAGGAGCCGGTGCCTTCGGTCACCGTGCCCAACTGGTTGGTGATGACTTGGGTGGCCCCCAGTTGCAGCGTTTCCTGAGGGGCGCTGGCGACCAGTACGTAGCCCCCGTTGCTCTGCCGCTGTGCTTGCAGCCCACTGTTGGCGAGCAAGCGGTCCAGACCGTCCTCGACGCTGTAAGATCCTTCGAGCCCGCCAGTGTTGAGGTGTCGGGCCTGTTCCGTATCGAACGAAATCGTGACCCCTGCCTGCACCCCAAATTGGGTCAGGGCATCGCCCAGCGGTCCCGGAGCGATTTGGTAAACCGTCTGGCTTTGCGCGGATACCTGAGCGGGCATCAGTGCCAGACCGGACAGGCTGGCGAGGGACGCACCCAATACTGCCAGGCGAACAGCGCGCGTTATTTTAGGAGTGGCATTGAGGGGGAGCGGGGGCATTCGGTGATCCTTGCGTTGTCATGGCAGAAACTCGCTGCGGTCGCGGCTTATGTCATTGACGGATGAGAATCGAAATCAGCAAGGTTGAAGTTCAAACCATTTGAGCCTGAGCTTATGCCGGTTCGATGCTGGCCCAGTAACGGGTCAGATAACGAACCTTCACCGGTAAGGTTTTACTCAGGTTCTCCAGAACTGTTTCTGTGTCATCGATACGAAACGCCCCCGAGATGCGTAAGCCCTGAACCGATGTTGCGCAGCGCAGTACCCCCGGGCGATAGCGCCCCAGCTCTTCGACAAAGTCGCTCAGGCGCCAGTCGTTCACGCTCAACATGCCCTTTACCCAGGCGGATGAGGCAGCAGGCAATTGTTCGACCTCGCCGACGTCGTCGCGATTGAAAGTGACTTGTTGCCCGGCTTCCAGGCGCAAGGGCTGGTCCAGGTGACTGTAGGGGCGAATTTCTACCGCCGATTGCTCAACGCCAACCCGTGTTTGCCCGGGCAGCTGACGCACGCTGAAACGGGTGCCGAGGGCGCGCACGCGGCCGTCTTCGGTGTGCACGATAAAGGGACGCTGGTCAGGGTCTTTTGCGGTCTGAACCAGAATTTCGCCACGGTGCAGGCGGATCATTCTCTGTTTTGAATCAAAGAGGATATCCAGCGCCGTGTCGCTGTTGAGTTCCAGTTGTGAGCCATCGTCCAGGCGCAACGAGCGCCTTTCCCGCAGGCCGGTGCGGTGTTCAGCGAGCATCGAGCGATAAGGGGCGTGTTCCACCGTCAGCCATGTACCACTGCTGACGGCCAGCAGCATGCCAAGCATTTTCAATACATCCCGGCGTTGAGCTTTTGCAGCATCCAGGCTGGAGAGGGCGGCTTTTGGCGGGATCTTGGCCCACTGGCTTTGCAGCTTTTCGACCCGTGCCCAGGCCGCAGCGTGCTGTGGGCAAGACTTTACCCATGCCTGCCAGGCTCGGGTTCGTGCCGCGCTGACGGTGCCGTCATTGAGCTGTACGTACCAGGTGGCTGCGGCTTCAAGCGTCTTGAAGTCAGGGGAGGAGGCCATCAATGCTCGACCAGCATCAGACAGCGGGTCATGGCGCGAATCAAATGGTTTTTGATCGTGGTGACCGACACGCCGAAACGTTCGGCCGCGGCAACGTAGCTCAACCCTTCGAGTTGAACCGCCAGGAAAATTTCCCGCGTTCTGCTCCCTAGCTCATCGAGCATGCCGTCGATCGATATCAGCGTTTCGATGATCGACAGGCGCACCTCTGGCGAAACATCCACGGGCTCCGGCCTCAGGGCCAAAGCCTGCAAGTAAGCCTGCTCAATGGTGCGGCGGCGAACCTTGTCGATCAACAGCGAGCGGGCAATAGCACTCAGATAACCTCGCGGCTCGCGGATTGGAGCGTCGTGGCGGGCTGTCATGACCCGCAAGAACGTGTCCTGAGCCAGGTCGCAAGCATCCGCCGTATTGCCCAGCCGGGCTCGTAACCAGCCCTTTAGCCAACCGTTGTGTTCGCTGTACAACCGATGAAGCACTGAAGGGTCGAGCGCCGACATAATAATGTCACCAAGGTGTAATTGGTAATCAGTCGCATTATTGTGATGGCAGAGTGTTTATGCAAGGGGGTTTTCTGAGGAGGGCGAAGGCTGGCTGGTTCCCGACTTGGTTTTACTCATTTTTCTGTAGATCCCCAAAATCTCCGAACAGGTTGGGTTCACAACGTGTAACACCACGCCAAGGGACTTGCGCCTTTAAGTGTGTAGTGTGTGTATAAATAAATTGCACCATTGTTCGATGTTGTGTAGCGTACACACTAATGTAGGAGTGGCTGAGTGCGAAGTCGTGAGGTTATCGAATTGTTGGTGGCGGATGGATGGTTTGAGATAGCGGTCAAAGGAAGCCACCATCAGTTCAAGCATCCAGCCAAGGCAGGGCGGGTAACCGTTCCACATCCCAAGTCTGAAATTGCGAAAGGGACGCTGCACAACATTCTAAAATCCGCAGGTCTCAAAGGAGAGTTACGGTCATGAAATTCCCAGTTGTAATACATAAAGATGCCGATTCCGATTTCAGCGTGACGGTACCTGATGTACCCGGCTGCTTTTCTGCGGGTGGCACTTTTTCAGAAGCATTGGACAACGTGCAGCAGGCGCTGGCTCTGCATCTGGAAGGTGTTGTGGCGGATGGCGGCGAACTGCCCCAGGGCAAGGATGTGGATGCTCACCTTGAGAATCCGGATTATGTCGGTGGGATTTGGGCCGTGGTTGACTTCGATTTGACTCCCTATCTTGGGAAGTCGGTTCGATTCAACGCGTCATTACCTGAAAACCTGTTGCTGCGCATTGATGAACGAGTCAGCAAGGATCACCGCTACGCATCGCGTTCTGGTTTTCTGGCCACAGCCGCATTGCGCGAGCTGAGTGTTCAGGGCTTTTGATCGTGGGAAAACGCTCTTTGTGAGCCTCCCAAACCCCGGAAACAAAAAAGGCCCACCTTGCGGTGAGCCTATTTCGGTGTTGCGTATGGTGCCGGCACCAAGAGTCGAACTCGGGACCTACTGATTACAAGTCAGTTGCTCTACCAACTGAGCTATACCGGCGTTATGGGCGACGAGTATACCCGGATGTTTGAGCTTGTAAACCCCTGATAACAGACTATTTTCACGATTCGCGCCGTGGCTCGCTGAAGTACTGGTGCAAGTGCTAGACGGTGACCCGAACTTTCGCTGAATTGGCCAGCCGTTCGGCGACATCCTGTCGGACCTGGGCCCGGCAAGCTCGCTCCCACAGAAGCGTGATGGGCCCCAAAAAAGCACTTACAGGCTGAACCCCAGCTCAAACAACGTGCCGCTGGCATCGCTCACCACTCGCACATGGCCGCCGTGCAGTTGCATGATCGAATGCACAATCGCCAGGCCCAGGCCGCCAGAGTCGCCCGGCTGTGCCCGTGACGGGTCTACCCGGTAAAAGCGGTCGAACAGTTTGTCGATATGTCGCGGATCAATCGCCGGGCCAACGTTATGCACACCTGTCCAGCAATACTCGGCATCGTCGCGACGCAGCAAGCGTACGGTCGAACCGGGCTGGGCATGGCGCACGGCATTGGCCAGCAGATTGCCCAATGCCCGTTGCAGCAGTTGCTGGTCAGCCACCAGCGGCCCGCTGAGCTGATTATCCAGCTGCAACTGTCGATCCTCGGCCAACGCCTCGAAGTAGTCACACAACCCGTCGCCCACCTCTCCAAGGTCCAGCACTTGCAGCTGTAACGGGCGTTGGCCGTGTTCGGCGCGGGCGAGAAACATCAGGTTTTCTGCCATGCGATTGAGCCGTTCGTATTCTTCGATATTCGACGCCAGTACCTCCTGGTACTCGGCTGTGCTGCGTGACTGGTTTAGTGCCAGGCTGTTGCTACCCAGCAAGTTGTGCAACGGCGTACGAATTTCATGGGCCAGATCGGCGGAGAACTGCGACAGCCGTGAAAAGCTGTCTTCCAGCCGTGCGAGCATGGCGTTGAGGGCCTGTACGGGTTCTTTGAGCTCGACGGGCACGTTGTCAGCGGCCATGCGTTGATCGAGGCTGCGTGGGTCGATGCCAGCCATGGCGCGAGCCAGTTCGCGTAAAGGTGTGAGGCCGCGACGCAAAAGCAGCAGGCCAAGACCGAAAGCCATCAATGCACCCAACCCCACCGCGCCATATAAACGCATGCGATAGCTGGCGAGCATTTGCTCACGCTCATCAAGACGTTTGCCTACGGTTACGCTCAAGGTTTCCCCTGCCGGGCCTTGCGCCATACCGGCCAGCAACACCGTCGCGTCTGCCGTTTTGATATCCGAGCGCCGTGGCGCTTGTGCTTGGGCAATGGGCTGCACAGGCGGCAAGGCTTGTTGATGGGGATTAATGGCAATGAGCGGGCTGCCGTCCTCGCGGTTGACCAGCAACACGCTGTCCAGGTTGCCCAGCATGTTCTGATACAGGCGCGGGCGTTCCTGCAGGGCTTCCAGGCTGTCGCTGTCATGTAACAGGGCGCGTACCTGCTCAAGACGCCCCAGCAGCGCCTGATCGTCACGAAATGCGAGTTCCGAGGCCAGCGAGCGATACAGAAACACCCCGATCACGCTGAGTACCAATGCGCAGGTCAGGGCAATCGCCAGCGCCAGGCGCCAGGCGATGGATTTACTCATCGGGCGCTTCCAGCTGATACCCGACGCCGCGCACGGTGTGGATAAGTTTGGGCATGTAGGGGTCGTCGACTTTGGCGCGCAATCGGCGCACGGCGACTTCGACCATATTGGTGTCGCTGTCGAAATTGAGGTTCCAGACCTGCGAAGCGATCAAGGTGCGAGACAAGACTTCGCCCTGACGGCTGGCCAGCAGTTGCAGGAGCGAGAACTCCTTGTTGGTCAGGCTGATGCGCTGGCCGCCCCGGCTGACGCGGCGGCGCAGCACGTCGATTTCAAGATCGGCGATGGCATACGACTCGGCTTCGCGCATGGGGCCACGGCGCAACAAGGTACGTACCCGGGCGAGCAACTCGGCAAAGGCGAAAGGCTTGAGCAGGTAATCGTCGGCACCCAGTTCGAGGCCGCGCACGCGGTCTTCAATGGCATCCCGGGCGGTCAAAAATAGTACCGGCGTGGCGCCGCGCTGGCGAATCAGTTGCAGCAATTGCCAGCCATTGAGCCCCGGCAGCATCACGTCGAGGATGATCAGGTCGTATTCCTGTTGCTCGACAAAGTACCGACCGTCCAGCCCGTTCAGCGCCACATCCACCGCAAAGCCTGACTCTCTAAGGCCCTTGGCCAGGAAATCGGCCGTCTTGGCTTCGTCTTCAACCACTAACAAACGCATCGCACACCTCGATCAATCGTCTGCACAGGCTAGGCGTCTTCGGGGGTGTTGCCTATTACAAACTTGTAATGCAACTGACGGAGTTCTGACGAGGGTCGCTGGTTAAGGTGGGCACATTCGTACAGGAGCTAGCCAATGATGCTGAAAACCTTGTTGTTGTGGACTGCCGTTGGCGCTGCCGGTGTGGCTCATGCTGCGCCGAATCTACCCCGTCATGCCGATCTGGATCTGGCCACCGCCCGCCAGCTGGCCGATGCGGCTATCACGCACTGCACGGGTGCGCTGAGTGTGCTGGACCGTGGTGGCAACGTACTGATGGCGATGCGCCCGGAAAGTGTTGGCCCGCACAACTTGCTGGCCAGCCAGCGCAAAGCCTACACGGCGTTGTCGACCAAAACCCCGACCCGCTTGTTTGCCGAGCGGGCACGCAGCAATCCTGAGGCAAGCAACCTCAACTCCATTGCCGAGCTGTTGCTGCTGGGAGGAGGGGTGCCGTTGTTTGCCGAGGGGGAATTGGTAGGTGCCATTGGCGTGGCCGGTGCAGGTGGCGCGGAGCAGGATGAAGCGTGCGCGATCAAGGCGGCGCAACAGATTGGCCTGACGACTCAACGCTGAGTTGATTGTTTTTTAACCACTATTAGAGGATGACCGATGAAATCTTTGCGAATCACGTTGGCGGCTTTGAGCCTGAGCGCAGTGTCGAGCCTGACACTGGCCGCTGGTAACCCGTTGAGCGTGCATGTGCTCAACCTTGAAAATGGCCTGCCGTCACCGGGCGTGAACGTAACCCTGGAAAAGCACGTGGGTAAAGACTGGCAGCCGCTGGCGCAGGGCGTGACCAATGAGCAGGGGCGCATCGGCGAACTGTTCCCGGCCAAGCAAGCGTTCGAGGCGGGTGAGTATCGTGTGGTGTTTAAAACCGGTGAGTACTTCAAGAAAGCTGGCCACGAGACGTTCTTCCCGGAAATCCCGGTCATTTTCGAAGTGAAAAACGCCGATCAGCATTACCACATTCCGCTGCTGCTCAGCCCTTATGGCTTCTCGACGTATCGCGGTTCGTAGGCCTGCCAAAAACCTGTGTGGGAGCGGGCTTGCTCGCGATGGGATCGCTGTGGTTTACCTGTCAGACCGCAGCGCCTGAATCGCGAGCAAGCCCGCTCCCACAGGCTTATCCACAGCGCTGCGCAAGCACCATCAAATTACGAGGTGTCAGCTGGCTGTCGCAAAACTCGCCGACCTGCACTTCGTAGCCGTTTTCCTTCAGGTACAGCGCGCGATCCAGCACTAGCCACACCTCCAGCGGACGACGGAAAAGCCCGCGCACCAACTCCAGATTACGCACCTGCGCCAGTCGCTCCCAACCTGCCGCTTCCAGTGCCGGCCAATCTTCGCTGCCGCGTGTGGATAAGTTCTTCAGCGCCGCCAGATCCTCGCAGTACTCGGCAAACGGCTTGTTCAACCAGGTGCCGGGCAGTGAAGGTGTGGATAAGTATTCATCGCACTGACGGAGCTGGCGCTGCCACATATCAAAGCCCAAGCGCCGTGCCATTGACTCGTCGCGCTGGCGTCGTACACGGTTGCCGGCCGTCACGGTTTCGCTCATGGGCAGGCTCAGGTCTTCCAGCGACAGCTGCAAGGCTGAAGCTTTAGCGGCTGTGGATAACGGCTGATAGTGCGACGTGCTGATGCGGTTGTAGCAGCAGGGCGACACGGCAAGTTGTCCACAGCCCGCCGCGCTTGCCAGTTGCAGCAGGCGCACATGTAAATCGCCACAGGCATGCAGCGCCACGGGGGTCATCCCGGGCGTGAGCTGCAAGGCCGCTTCGAGCGCGAGCACGTCCTGTTGCACATGACGCACCGCTAGATGATGGCGCTGGCTGAGTTGCTGGCCGGACTCGATCAATGCCGGGTCATACTCCAGGCACGTCAGTTGTTGTCCTGCGCTTAACAGCCTTCGCCCCAAATGGCCTTTTCCCGAACACCAGTCCAGCCAGTGAACGGGTGTTTGTGTGAAGGTCAGGCTCTGGGCGAAGGCTTCAATTTGCTGCCATTTACGTCCCGGCACATCCACCTGCAAACGCGGGTTCGCAGGTGCAAGGGTCTGTGTCGGCAGCCGGTCGACCTTACTCAAGGCGAGGGACGTTGCCGCCAGTTCGGGGAAGGGCGCGGGGGCGGGCACGTGTTGGGGATGGTTGTGGCTGGATTCGGCGTCTTGCAACGAACGTTGGCGCAACCAGTGCGCCAGATCGGGGTGTTGCGCTTCCCACGGCATGTTCAGGTGAGTGAAAGGCCGTGGGCGCCACACGTGCTGGTGGTCACGCAAAAAACTGTCCAGCGCCTCAAAGCGGGCGAGCAGCGGCTCGCCCTCGCGGTTAGCGGCCTTGGCAGGCATCGACGCGCAACCAGCGCTCCAGCAGCTTGAACCCCTGGATCAGCACAAACGACATCAGCAGGTAGATCGCGCCTGCGGTCAGGAACATGTCCACCGTCAGGTAGTTGCGAGCAATGATGGTGCGTGTCATGCCGGTCAGTTCCAGCAGGGTCACGGTACTCGCCAGCGAGCTGGCCTTGAGCATCAGGATCACTTCGTTGCTGTACGCCGGCAGGCCGATGCGCGTGGCGCGGGGCAGGACGATGTGCACCAGGGTTTTGAAGCGCGACATGCCCAGGGCTCGTGCCGCCTCGATTTCACCCGGCGGAATGGCCTGGATCGCGCCGCGCAGGATTTCGGCAATATAAGCGGCGGTGTGCAGGGTCATGGTGATGATTGCGCACCAGAAAGGGCTGCGCAGATACGGCCATAACGCGCTTTCACGCACCAGATCGAACTGGGCCAGGCCGTAATAGACCAGAAACAGTTGGATCAGCAGGGGAGTGCCCCGGAAGAAAAAGATGTAGGCGTATGGCAGCGAACGCACATACCAGAGCTTGGATGAGCGGGCGATGCCCAGCGGGATGGCCACAATCAGACCGGCGATCACCGAAATTGCGGTCAGCTCCAGGGTCAGGGTTGCGCCCTGCATCAGCTTGGGCAGCCATTTGAGGATTACTTCCCACTCCATTACGTCCTCCTCACGAAGCCGCGCGCTGCGCGTTTTTCAAGCACGTGCATGGTGCCCATGGCCAGTACGGTCAGGCCCAGGTACATCACGGCTGCCACCATGTAGAAGGTGAACGGGTGTTTGGCGAAGGTCACGGCGTTTTGCGCCTGACGCATGATTTCTTCCAGACCGATGACCGAGACCAGCGCGGTGTCTTTCATCAGGATCATGAACAGGTTGCCCAGGCCGGGCAGGGCGATACGCCACATTTGTGGCAGAACCAGCCGGGTGAAAATCCGCGGTTTGGACAAACCCAGCGCCATGCCCGCTTCGCGGTGGCCTTTGGGGATGGCCAGAATGGCGCCGCGGAACACTTCGGTGGCATAGGCACCAAAGCACAGGCCCAAAGCGATCACACCCGCCGCGAAGGCGCTGAGGGTGAGTTCGGGCATGCCGATGTATTCGCCGATGGCGCGCACCAGATTCACGCTGCCGAAGTAAATCAGCAACACCCAGAGCAGTTCGGGAACACCACGAACCAGGGTCGAATAGGCGCCGCCCAACCATCTAAGCGGTTTGTAGGGGGATGTTTTGGCCAAGGCACCGAGCAATCCGAGCACCAGGCCCAGACACAGCGCAGTGAGTGCCAGTTTGACGGTCATCAGCGCGCCAGCGGCAAGCGCCGGGCCGAATCCGTATAGATCGATAGTCATGGGGTAGGCAGGCTTTGCTAGGGACCGTCGCGCCCGCAGGCGCGACGGTCAGGCAGGTCAGTAGATGCTGAACGGGAAGTACTTGTCGTTGATCTTCTTGTACGTGCCGTCTTCAACGATTTGCTTGAGGGCCAGGTTCAGCTTGGCGCGCAGTTCGTTGTCGCCTTTACGCAGTGCGATGCCGACCTTGTCGTCTTCGTTGACCGGCTCACCTTTGAACTCGTATGCCTGGCCAGCCGGGCTTTTCAGCCAGTCGTAGTTGGCGTACTTGTCAGCCAGCAATGCATCGACACGGCCCGAAGTCAGGTCGAGGTAGGCGTTTTCCTGGGTGTCGTACAAAGAGATGGTCGCGTCGGTGCCCAGGTTGTCATCCAGCCAGGTTGCGGCCTGAGTTGAACGCTGGGTGCCCAGGGCCTTGCCCTTGAGGGACGCGATGTCGGTTTTGAAGTCGACTTTTTTCGGTGCGATGAACTGCTGCTTGTTGGAGTAGTACGGGTCGGTGAAATCGACCGCTTGCTTGCGTTCGTCAGTGATCGACAGCGAAGACACGATGAAATCGTACTTTTTGGCGTTCAGTGCCGGGATGATGCCGTCCCAATCGGACGTGACGATTTCGCACTCGGCTTTCATCTTGGCGCACAGTGCCATCGCGATATCGGGGTCGAAGCCCACTACTTCGCCACTGGCGTTTTTGTTATTGAACGGTGGGTAAGCACCTTCAATCCCTACTTTGTACTTATCTACAGCCAGGGCGTTGGCGCTGAAAACCAGTGTGGCGGCAGCGGCCATGAGAAGCTTTTTATAGTTCTGCATTCGTGTTGCTCCGTTAGCGGTTGCTGGACATGAATTGTTTACAGCGCGCCGAAACCGGGTTGTCGAACACCTGTTCTGGCGACCCTTGCTCTTCGATCAGGCCCTGATGCAAAAACACTACTTCGCTGGACACCTGACGGGCAAAGCCCATCTCGTGGGTCACCAGCAGCATAGTGCGACCTTCTTCGGCGAGCGCGCGGATCACACTAAGTACTTCTTGAACCATTTCCGGGTCAAGTGCCGATGTTGGTTCATCGAACAGAATTACTTTGGGCTGCATGGCCAACGTGCGTGCAATCGCAGCGCGTTGCTGCTGACCGCCGGACAATTCAGAGGGATAGGCATGACGTTTTTCGCCAATCCCGACCTTGGCCAGCAATGCTTCGGCAACCTCGATGGCCTCGGCTTTGCTCTGCCCCAGCACCCGACGCGGAGCCTCGATAATGTTGTCGAGGATGGTCATGTGCGGCCACAGGTTAAAGTTTTGAAATACAAAACCCAGTTCACTGCGCATGCGATTGATCTGCTTGCCATCGGCCGCGATCAATTCGCCATTTTTGGATTTCTTGAGTTTGAGCTCTTCCCCGGCGACCAGGATCTGGCCTTCGTGGGGGTTTTCCAGCAGGTTGATGCAGCGCAACAGGGTGGATTTGCCGGAACCGGAAGAACCCAGGATCGAGATCACGTCGCCGTCGCGTGCGGTCAGCGAGATACCTTTAAGTACCTCAAGCTCGCCGTAGCGTTTGTGCAAGTTGCGGATTTCAAGCGCGGGCGTGGCCAAAGCCATGTGCGTTCCTCATTGTGTTCGGGTGCGATCCTGCTGTTGGGCGGCCTTCCTGGCGCAGGCCAAGCTAGCATAGGGCTGCAGAGGCAACCAGCCGCCCTGAAGACACAAAAGACGCAAGGGTGGCAGTTTGTCGCATCGCTACAGCAGAGTGTCGCGCCGACAACAACCGACCCCATATTTCGCCGTTCGGCCAGACAGGTGTCGCTTAAAAAAGGTCGCGATGTTGCCAGCTTTGGCCCGGTGTTGGAAGCGCGAACCTACTAAAGGTTAAAGATGTGCACCGCTTTTGGGCCATATGGGCGGTTTTGGGTATTTTTGGTGCGCCGAGAGGCTTGAAACTGAGTGTTACGGTAACAAATGGGCGAAAAGCCATTACTCTCAATGGGTTGCAGTGTATGTTGCAAATCGTTGCAGCCCGCGTAGACCGTGCCCTTGTCACATTCTGGCTCAGTTATTGCGTAAAAGATTCTAAACGCCCCGTTGGTTACTTTTTACGAATGTCAACGCGGGTGCTCGGAATGGCTTCAATGAAAGGTAGTCCCAATGAGCAATACGCAATCCTCTAATGGTCTGGAACAAGGGCTTAAGCCACGGCATGTGACCATGCTGTCGATTGCCGGAGTCATCGGAGCCGGTTTGTTTGTCGGCTCCGGACACGCGATTGCCCAAGCAGGCCCTGCAGTGCTGTTGGCGTATGCCGCAGCAGGCACCCTGGTGGTACTGGTGATGCGCATGCTGGCCGAAATGGCCGTTGCATCCCCTGACACCGGTTCGTTCTCCACCTACGCCGACCGCGCCATCGGGCATTGGGCCGGTTTCACCATCGGCTGGCTGTACTGGTGGTTCTGGGTACTGGTTATCCCGCTGGAAGCCGTCGCCGCCGGTACCATTTTGCATGCATGGTTCCCCGATACGGCGATTTGGGTATTTACCCTGGTCATAACCCTGTTGCTGACAGTCACCAACCTGTTCAGCGTCAAGAACTATGGTGAGTTCGAATTCTGGTTTGCGCTGGTCAAAGTGCTGGCGATCATTGGCTTTATTGTTCTGGGCCTGCTGGCGATTTTCGGCTTCCTGCCTACCAGTCAGGTCAGCGGTGTCGCGCACCTGGCCGATACCATCGGCTTTATGCCCAATGGCATGGGCGCTGTACTGGCTGCCATGTTGACCACCATGTTCTCGTTCATGGGGACTGAAATCGTCACCATCGCGGCGGCGGAATCCAAGGACCCAAGCAAGCAAATCACCAAGGCCACCAACTCGGTGATCTGGCGGATCGGCTTGTTCTACCTTGTATCGATCTTCATCGTTGTGGCCCTTGTACCGTGGAATGACCCGGCGCTGGCGCAGTTCGGTTCCTACCAGACCGTACTTGATCGCATGGGTATCCCGAATGCCAAGCTGATCGTTGATATCGTGGTATTGATCGCCGTTACCAGCTGCCTGAACTCGGCGCTCTACACCTCCTCGCGGATGCTGTACTCCCTGAGCAAACGCGGTGACGCTCCGGCTGCGGCCAAACGCACCAACGCGGCTGGCACGCCTTACTGGGCGGTGATGATGTCCACCGGCGCAGCCTTTGTAGCGGTTTTCGCCAACTACGTAGCGCCGGCTGCTGTGTTCGAGTTCTTGCTGGCCAGCTCCGGCGCCATTGCGCTGCTGGTGTATCTGGTGATTGCGGTATCGCAATTGCGCATGCGCCAAAAGCGTACGGCGCTGGGTGAGACCATCTCGTTCAAGATGTGGCTGTTTCCGGGCCTGACCTATGCGGTGATCGTCTTCATCGTGGCCATTTTGACGATCATGCTGTTCCAGGAAGCGCATCGTGTTGAAATCATGGCCACCGGTTTGCTGAGCATTCTGGTGGTGTCGGCTGGCCTGCTGGTGGCACGTCGTCGACGCATTGAGAAGTTGGGGGCAACGGTACTCAGCTGAGGCCAGGACGGTTCTTGCGGTTGAGTAACAAAAAAAACCGCCATCCTTCGGGATGGCGGTTTTTTTGTGGGCATTACAATTGCCGCTACCTGTCAGAGCATTCTGGCTACGGTAAAGCGGAACTCGCTGCCTTCTCCCGGCGTGCTTTGCGCCATTAACTGGCCGCCATGGGCCTTGATAATGCCTTGGGAGATGTACAGCCCCAGGCCTGTACCCAGCGAGTTACCCTCTTTTGCTGTCCAGTAACGGTCGAAGATGTGGGGCAACTGCTCGGGTGCAATGCCTTTGCCCGAGTCCCGCACACTGAAGACGATGTCGTCGCCGTTGGACATGGCTGCCACGCCGATTTTGCCTTGCGCCGGGGTGAATTTGATCGCATTGCCGATCAGGTTGGACAAGACCTGAAACAGACGCTCCGGGTCGGCGTTGATTTTCAGGTCGGGTTCGGCGTGGAAGGTCAGCTCCACCGCCTTGTCCAGCGCCAGCGGCGCAAGCAACGCCAGTGCTTCTTCAAAAATCTGGCTGACATCCAGCGGCTGCGGGCTGATGGTGTAGCGTCCGGCCTCGATTTTGGAGGTGTCCAGCAAGTCATCGAGCAGCACGCTCATGCGGCTACTGGCCTGTTGCATGGTGTCGATGGCCGATGTAATGCGTCGCGAGGTGTGCGGCCCTTCGCTGCTGAAGGCTTTTTGCATCATGCCGCAGAGCATTGAAATGATGGTCATGGGGTTGCGCAGGTCGTGGGACACCACTGCCACCAGCTCGTCTCGTGCCCGCACGGCCTGTTGCTCACGCAGCACCTGACGCGACAGGTCATTTTCCAGGGCCGAGCGCCGCAGGTCATTGGCCGCAAACAGATCGCCGTGGCTCCATTTGGTGGAGATGCCGTCCATCTCGACCTTCCAGATTTCGAAAGAGGTGCGCGGACTCAAGCGCAGTCCGTAGCTGCCAGCTTCAAGGTTGAGCGGCTTGCTGGGGTCGCCGCTCCACGGGATGCTTTCTTTGACTTCACTGCGAAACCACAGCACGGCGTTGTCCACAGGCTTGGGCAGGGTCATGGCCAATAAACCGCTGGCGATGTCCTTGTACTGCGCTGCCGGGGCATGGAGTGCGCTGAGGTTATGACTGGAGAAGACCGGCTGGCCGCTGTCCTTGAACCATTGATACAGCCCTCGAATGTCTTCTGAAGAAGGACACTGGCCATAACGGTGCAGCACTTTGTCTTCCAGAATGGCCACGCCGCTGGCACCGGTCAGCGCCATCAATACCTCAGGCGCCTGTGCCAGGCCTTCAAAAACGGCTTCGGTGTTTTGCACCATGGCCGCGTTCAGGCGTACCAAGGCATCCATTTTGGCTTCGCGTTGGCGGCTGATCTCCAGTGTCTGCAGGGCGCTGATTTGCAGGGACAGCACCTGGCCGATGGTTTGGCAGGCCATGCGCAGTTCATGGGGCACGTGCAGCGTTTGGCGATGCCCGCAGCTGATCAGGCCCCACAGGCGTTCACCATCCATCAGCGAAATGCTCATGGATGACAGCACGCCCATGTTTTTCATGTACTGGCAGTGAATCGGCGAAACGCTGCGCAATACGGCCCCGCTCAGGTCCAGTGCCTCGCCGTTGTCAGGGCGCAGGGCGGGAATCAACGGGACTGGCTGGTAGTCGGCATTGGGGATGATGCGCAGCCAATGGGTGCGGTAAAGCTCGCGGGCCTGCTCCGGGATGTCAGAGGCGGGGAAAAACATCCCATTGAATAATTCCATCGAAGGCGAGGATGCTTCCGCGATGACCTGGCCGTGGCCTTCATCCTGGAAACGATAGATCAGCACCCGATCGTAGCCCGTCAGCGCCTGAATCTCGCGCACGCAAATTTCGTACAGTGCGGGGAGTGTCTTGGCGGATTGCAGGCGTTGCAGCATGCGGCTCAGGTTGCGCACTTTGTTCATCGTGCTGTGGATTTCTGATGCGTCGGGCTTGAGCTCAAGCTCGAGCACCAGAATGTCTTTGTCGCGGTGCAGCAGGCCCTCGTATTCGCGCCCCTGCAAGCTCAGGGCCAAGGGTGGCGCATCGGCCAGCGTGACATGGCCTGCGGCCTGCTGCACGGCGTCAGCCGCGGCTGAGCCGGTAAGAGCGGCCAGGGGCAAGCCGAGCAGCGACTCGGCGCTCTGGCCGAACATCGCCTGCACATTGTGGCTGACTTGCTGAATTCGCAGGTCGGGCTGCGACAGGGTCACTAATAAACCGTGGGGTTGAATGGCCCCGGGAAAGCGGATGGGTTCATCAGCACAATTGGCCAGCAAGCGTTCAAAAGCTTGAGGGTCCTGTGGGTTCATACCAAAACCTCCTGACGTTCGAGCCATTGCTCGAAACAGCTAAACGTAGAGCAGGCAGCCTGCACGGCTTCGCCTCGCGCTTGAGCGTCGAGGGGCACACTGCCCAGAAAATCCATGAATGCCTTCCATTGCTGTCCTGTGGCTGCGCCGTAAACAAAAAGAAACGCGCAGCCGTTGTGCGTATCAAGGCCCAGGCGTTCCGATATCTGCTTGCGCAGCACATTACCGCCCAGCGTGGCGCCCTCCAGCACATACAAGGCGCCCAGCACACTGGCCTGGCTGTGCAATACGGGGAGGGTATCGCACAGCTCAAGCGACGGGATGCTGACCCCCAAAGCTTGCAGGTCTCGACACAATGCGGGCGTCTTGAGTCGTGCCTGCAGGTCAAAACCGCATGTGAGCCAGGGGCTGTGTTGTAGCCGCTCCTCCAGCTCGTGATAGAACCCGTAGTAGGCGCCCAAGAGGCGCTTGTAGCGTTCAAGGTCGAGTGTGTCGCTGAAGAACGGGAGGCGTTTTTCAAGGGCGACATGGAGTGTTTGAGTGCCAGAACGCAGCGCGTTCAGAGCGGGCGATACCGCTGATAAAGTTTGGTCTTGTGGCATGCCTTATAAGAGGGCTCTCTGTGTGCGACGAGAAGTCGGCGCTCATTTTTGTAGGAGCTCATGGCCTTTAAAAAGTGCAATTTTTTTGCATAAAGCGCAGCTGAACAATGGCCGGCGTCAGCCCGTTTTTATGCGCATTGTATTTCGGGCAGCGTCCTTAACATGGCGCATCATTGCCCGATGGCGTTGGCCTCAACCAGGGCCTGTTCACGGTCGAGTTCGGCGCGCAGTTCCTCTTCGGTGGGCAGCACCAGCGTGGCTGTTTCGTTCATGTACCACTGGCGTGCATGCTCGCTGTCGACTCGCAGCAGGGTGCGGTAATGGGTCCAGCTCAATTCGTGACGCAGTGCGTCACAGTTTGGAAAGGCCTGATAGAACAAGCGCATGTACCGCAAGTTTGATGCATCAAAGCCTTTCCCGAATTCAGCCGTTAGGGCCTTGGCCAGCGTTGGCAGGAGTTGCTTGCCATACTCGGCCCGTGCCGTACCGGCCTGTTCGTATTCGATGATGTGCCGACCCATGTTCCAGCAGGTTTGCACGTGCAGCGTATCCACTGCGCGCAGGACCTTTTGCCGTGACTGGCGGATGAGTTCGCTCAAGGCGCTGAGCAGAGGAGTCAGATCAGGGGTGGAGTGACGGGAAGCGGAGGATTCATAGTGAGTGCCGCGCATTGACCGGAGGGGTCAATGAGAATGTCACTGCCATTTTGTATTAGCAGTTGGTTTTTTGCGTGAAGCGTCTTAAATATAACGATGAAAACTACCGGTCCTATGTGAGGTGCTCATGCTCGAATTACGCCCCAGTTGCGAATGCTGTGATTGCGACCTGCCTCCTGATTCGGCACAAGCGCGGATTTGCTCATTTGAGTGCACCTTTTGTGCAACGTGTACTGAGCAGCATCTGGGGGGGCTTTGCCCTAATTGCGGGGGGGAGTTGATGGTGCGTCCGCGCAGGCCGGCCAACAAGCTGGCAAATAATCCGCCGTCGAGCTTGCGGGTGCATAACCCTCAGGGATGTGTCGCGCGTTGAGGGCGACGCCGCTGTCGAGGCACGAGGCTGCGATCGATTGCAGCCTGGCTGTACTCGTTAGCGGTGATGAGTTGTCAGGTTGGGATCAGTGAGTCGACAGTCGCTTTGGCGGCCCGCAAGGCGTGGTGCAGCACAAAGGCGTGATGGGCGTCGATCTGGGTAATGCCGGTTGCGGCGGCGTCCAGAGCGTGGGCGACGGCTGACAAGAGTTCCGAGGCACTGTGCAAGGCGTCTGCTGCAGGAATGTCCGGTGTCACGCTGAATAACAGATGGCTGCGTCCGCTTTCGTGGAAAGCGAGTGGGGTGGTGGGGTGTTGATACATGATCTTCTCCAACTTTTCAGTGAGAGCTGACACGATCCTTCCTACGGGATTGGGTGGCAGCCATGTGCGGGGTAGGAATACCGGGAAAGTTGGCACCCGGCCAGACCGAAGTCTGCCCGCACACAGCTACCATAGAGCGTTATCTCAGGCATAAAAAAACGCCAGAGATACAATCTTGGGCGCTACGCGCCAACTTTTAATCAGGTTCCTACACCCGGCCACGGGATTGACCGCGACGCAACGGACTCTAACCCTCGAACACCTTCTTGGCAACAGAGTCAAAAGCCCTACACGGGCGCTTTGAAAGAAACCGTCTGCCCCGGCACATCCGCGGCCAATTCCCCTCGCTGCAGCCACTGCAAGGCAATGGGCCACAAGCTGCTCTGAAAGCGAGTGTGAAAAAACGCGAAGTGACCGATGGCTGTTTCGCCGATGTCTTGCGGTTGGATGCGCAGATGCGTGCGCGGGCTGGCGCTGAAGTAGCTCAATAAGCGCTCGATGGCCGCTACGGTGCCGAAAGGATCGTCGCCAAGACTGATGGCGAGAGTTTTGGCGGTCACGGAGGAAAAGGGCAGGGCTGCAAGGCCGCGTGCGCTGGGGAGTCTTTCGTAGTGGGTGCTGAAGGCGCTCCAGTCCTTGACCACGCCCGCCGGGGTGTCTTCGAGCCAGCCCAGGCGTTTGCCGGGGAAATAACCGCATACATGAGTCAGCAGCGGCATGACCCCGTGCCACTTGGCGAGCATCTGCCAGCGCTGTGCGGGCGCATAGTCGCGCCAGTGGGCAAATTGCGCGCCCACTGTCACCAGATGACGGATTGCCTGGCCGGAAGCCATCAGGCCCGCTGCGCAGCCGCCAAAGCTGTGGCCAACCACATCGATCGGCTGGCCGGGATATTCGCGCTGGGCACGCTTGAATACGGCTTCCGCGTCCAGCGCGCCCCAGTCCGACCATGTGGCTTCAAAACCGCGCAACGATCCGGTGCGCGAGGCGCCAATGCCGCGATAGTCGAACAGCATCACGTCCAGGCCGTGGCTGAACAGGTAGTGGGCAAACCGCGAGTAGTACAGGCAGCGCACCGAGGTGGCGGCGTTGATGATCACCACTGCGCGTGAGGCGTCTGGCGTGGGTTGGCGCCACTCGAAACCACCCAGCAGGTAACCGTCAGCAGCAGGCTCGGTAAACGCCCGGCTGACAGGTTCGAGCAGGGCTGCTGTCAGTGCGCGCTCCGGGCGTTGCGCTCGGTCAGCAGGCGAGAGGCTTCGACATAGGCTTTCTGGAACGCAGGCGTTTCGATCCAGGCTACGGCGCTGTCTTCATCGTCGCCATGGATGGCAATGCGGTATTCGATCAACAGGCCCATCAGGAAGTCAGTCGCAGGTTCTTCTTCCTCTTCCGAGATCACCAGTTCCAGTACCGGGTATTGCAGGAATACGGTGCACATCGTTTGCAGGCTGGTGGCTTCGGCGGCTTTCATCACCTGGAACAAATCGTCGTAATCGGCCGGGTCAAAGCCGTTGTCGAGGATGTCCTGGAAGTTGAACGTGCTGAGGTCGATTTTCACGTCATCGAACGGGTTGTCGATCAGCGCGCCAGCCGAAGTTTTGGCCGGTTTGCCGATGCGGTTCTGCTTGGCTTTGGTCTTGGCCCGCTGCGCGTGCTTTTGCTGTTTCTTTGGCGTTGCCATGAACATGTGTCCTTTACGGGCTAAGGGGGTATTGAACCTCAGGTTTTGGGGATCGCCAAGCGTGGATCATGGGTTGGGTCGATTATGGGTTGTGGAGCCGGGCCAGCCTGGAACCTATCTCGCTCGGATCGCTCACATGTCAGACAACAACCTGGCCTTCTGGAATACACCGAACCATGAAAATCACCTCGCTGACCTTCTTGTGTTTGACCGCTTTTGCCGTTCAAGCCCACGCTTCCAGCTCCGATGCGTGGGCGGCCTACGACAAGGACGTACTCGCCCGCTGCACCCAGGCAAGCACTCTGAAAAAGGCGACCCCCGTCGGCACTCCTGCGCAATTTGACGATCGGGTGGGCTACACCGCGATTCTGCTGCAGGGTCAATACCCGCAGAAACACATGAAAGGCCGGCAAGGCACTGAGCTTTGCCTCTTCAACAAACAGTCAAAAGTGGCCTACGTGACCGAGTGGGACTCAATCCGACCTGTCGGGAAGGCTCAGTAATGAGGCGCCGGGGTCAAGGCAAAGACGCAGTCATGGGTGAGCGAGCCCGGGTGCTTAGCTAAATCGCGGCCAAAAAAAAACCCGCACTAGGCGGGTTTTCTTTTGTTTTGAGGTGGTGCGAACACCACATCAAAACTGAATGTGGTGCCCAGAGACGGAATCGAACCGCCGACACGGGGATTTTCAATCCCCTGCTCTACCGACTGAGCTATCTGGGCAACGGGGCGCATTAGAAGCCTTTTTCGATAACTCGTCAAACACTTTTTTGAAAAATATTTAATTATTACCGTCGCTTACGGACCGAGCCCCGTAAAACCGGGATTATTCGGTCGGCGGAACGTAGCCCTCAGCTTGTGCGTATTCTTCGCCGCTGAAGAATTTATCCATTTCGCCCTGCAAATATTTTCGGTCTTCAGCGTTCATCATGTTCAAACGCTTCTCGTTGATCAGCAACGTCTGGTGTTTTTGCCAATCAGCCCAGGCCTTGGCCGAAACGTGATCAAAAATGTCCTGGCCTTTGGCACCCGGAAACGGAGCGCGTTCAAGGGCAGGCAGTTCTTCTTTGTACTTGCGGCAGATGATGGTGCGGGTCATGACGACTCTCCAGCGTTCAATAGGTCGGCTGCGCGTTTGAGCAGCTTCTTGACCGGGGCAGCAAGGCCCAGGCGCGGCGGGGTGGCGAGGTTATACCAGAGCCAGTCGGCCTCGGCCACGTGATGGTCGGACTCCTTGACGTGGATCAGCCAGGGTTCGATGGCCAGTTGAAAATGGCTAAAGGTGTGGGTCAGCCCCGGCAGTGGGTGCTGCGCGCCCAGGGTCAGGGAGTGTTGCAGTGCCAGATGCTCGATATCTTGCAGGTCATCGAGTTCAGGCAGGCTCCACAGTCCGCCCCACAAACCGCTCGACGGGCGACGATAAAGCAGGATCGCCCCGTCGGCGTTCGCCAGCATCGGCATCAAGGTGCGCTTCAGCGGGACGGTTTTGCGCGGTTTGGGGATCGGGTAGCGCGTCTCAAGGCCCAGCAAGTGCGCTTCGCAGCCGCTTTCGAGCGGGCACAGCAAGCAGCTGGGCTTGCTACGGGTGCAGAGTGTGGCCCCCATGTCCATCATGGCCTGGGTATAGGCGTTGACGCGGTCGTGGGGAGTGAAACGCTCTGCGGTAGCCCACAGCTGTTTGGCCACCTTGGGTTCGCCGGGGTAGCCCTCTTGGGCGGTATAGCGCGCAAGCACCCGCTTGACGTTGCCGTCGAGGATTGGCGCCCGCAGGCCCATGCTCAGACTGGCAATCGCACCTGCTGTGGATAAGCCGATGCCGGGCAGTTCGACCAGCTTTTCAACATCCCGCGGGAATTCCCCGTCATGTTCTGCAACGATGATCTTCGCGGTCTTTTGCAAATTGCGCGCACGCGTGTAGTAGCCCAGACCTGTCCACAGGTGCAGCACTTCGTCTTCCGGTGCTGCGGCCAGGGCTTCGACCGTTGGCAGGGAGGCCATGAACCGGTCGAAGTAGTTCAGCACGGTGCTGACCTGGGTTTGCTGCAACATGATTTCCGAGACCCACACCCGATAGGGGGTGATGCCCTGTTGCCAGGGCAGGTCATGGCGGCCGTGGTGGTCATACCAATCCAGTACCGCCGTTGAAAATTGCTCATCTCTCATCGGTTGAACAGCCCCTTGAGGGCGTTTTTGAGTTCAGGGCTCACCTTGTCGCCGAGTTTCTCTTCAAGTTTTTCGCTGAGCTTGTTGCCCGCCACTTTGGCGGCGACTTTACCCAGGCCCTCTTTATCCAGACGACATGCCTTGGCTCCCAGCTCCAGCGGGCCACGGCAGCGCAATGGCAGCTCGATGCCGACAAAGTTTTTGCCGACCTGGCACGCCGGGTCCGGCATCGCGCGGGTGTCGCCTTCGATGATGATGCCGATGCGGTAGTCCATGCCCAGGACGCGCAGGTCAATGTCGCCATCGCCTTTTACGCTCAGGCCGGGCATGCGCACGACCATGTCCGGGTTGCTGGCCACACCGTTACGGAACACCAGGCTGCCCTTGAGCTCCTTGAACGGCGTGTCTTTGCCCAGCGGTGCGCCGCTCATGGTTTTGCGATTAAGGGTGGAGATGCCTTTGCACAATTGCTGTTCGAGGTTGGCATTGAGCAGCACGCCGTCATTGAGCACAAAGTTGGCTGTGCCGTTGAGACTCGAAATCAGCGCGCTCTGGCTATTGCCGCTGCCCGTGACGTTGCTGTTAAGGGTCAGCAGGCCGGTCACCGGTGGTTTTTGACCTTGGCTTTGCAAGATTTTTTCAACCGGGACATTGGTAATGCGAGTCTGCAGTTTGACCACGGGCAGTATGGGTTGTACGTCCAGGCTGCCGTTGGCTGCAAAGCTGCCCTTGTAGAGATTGCCGCTCAGGTTTTCGAGGGTCAGCACGCCAGCTTTGCTGTTGGCCTTGAGCGCGGCATTTTGAATGGGCAGCTTGCTGAGGGTCAGTTGGCCAAAACTGATGTCGGCATTGAGGTCCAGGGTCTTGAGGCGAGCCACTGGGATGATTTTGGTCGTGCTCCAGCCACTCTTGGTCGGTGCGTCCGGCAGCGGCGTATCGCCCGATGCCGCCAATGCGTTGGCTTCGCCGCCCTGTACTTCGGTCTGGCGGGCGACGCTTGCGCTGTTGGCTTCGGCCGATTTAGGCGGCAGGTAGCGATCAGCGTCGAATGTGTCGCCTTTAAGCTGGATGCGCACAGATTGTTTAGGGAAATCTTCAATGGCGATGACCCCGGTAAAAGTGCTGTCATCGACTTTGAGGTTGAGTTCGTCAAAGGTCACGCTGGTTGGTGTGCCTGACAGGCGGCTGACCAGTTCAACCTTGCTCAGGCTTTGGGGGGCCATCGCAGGCAGCGGGTGCCCGATACTGTCGAGGAATCTGGCCAGATCAAGCTGGGCGATGGACAGCCCGCCGCTTATTTGCGGGGTGTCGTTCAGGTTATGGGCCTTGAGTTCACCCAGAGCCCGCAGCTGGTTGGCGGAAATTTTCAAGCTGCTCCATTCGGCGACGTTCGCTGCCAGATCAACCAGAATTTGCCCTTGTGCGGCGAATGTCATGGTTTTGCCTTGCAGCGGCTCACCCGAGGCTTCGCCCGTGACTTTCAGGTCTTCAAACTGATAGCGCTTGAGTACACGGTCAAACCGCAGCTTGCCGTCGACTTCGGTCTTGACCCGCATTACAGGCTGGTTGGTGCCCAGGAAGGCAGTCAGTTTGACCGGGATGCTGGTGGCCTCGTGTACCGGGCCGGTGCTCAGCTGGATGCTTTCGGCGCTGAATTGCTTGCCGGTTTGCTCGTCGTTGTACTCAACCCGCGCATTGTTCACCGTCAGACTGTCGATATCGAGCTTGAGCGGCTGACTGACGCTTTCGGGCTTGCTGGCCGGGGCGGGCTCAGTGCTGGAGGTTGCGGCGGTGTCAGGAGTTGATGCTGGCTTGCCGATATCCTGCCAGTTGCCGTGACCGTCCTTGTTGCGGGTCAGGCGCAGGTTCAGGCCTTCGACACGCACATCGCTCATTTGCACTTCTTTGCGCAACAGCGGCAGCACGCGCACTGACAAACCGAGCATCTGCAGATCGGCGAAAGGTTGGGTAGGAGCGGCCAAGGTTGCCACGGTGGCGTCGTGCAGCTCCAGGCCAAGCCAGGGGAAGAGGCTCCAGCCGATGTCGCCATTGAGGGTTAGCTCAATGTGGGCTTTGTCACGGGCTATCTGGCGGATCTCGTCTTTATAGTCGTTGGGATCGAACAGATGGCTAAGGGCAAAGCCCAGGGCCACGATGATCAGCAACAATCCGAGAAGCACCAGACCCAGGATTTTGCCGAACGCTTTCATGGGCGAGTCCTTGTAAGTCTGAGTGAAGGTGAGTTTTTAATTTAGCCGCAGAGTATAGCGTCACGAGCAGGCCGACTGGGCGCCGATAGTGGCGGATCAGTTGGTCGGATAAAGACCGCATCAGGTTAAGCCCTGAGCGGCGTTCAAATGGTAATCTTCGCCTGTTTTTCGGGCCTTCTGCGGCGTAATGCCGCGTCTCGATCCAACAAGAACGACTGTTCGCCGCAGGGCGCCAAAGTCAGGGATCGAGCGTGTCCGGGAAATAACTTCATTAACTGGGGGAAACACTCATGAGTACCAGCACCGCTGCGGGCAGTCCTGCTTCACAGCCTGCGTTCCTGTCCAAGGAGCGCATCATCGCCAAACCCGGCTTTAACCGTTGGCTGGTTCCGCCCGCCGCATTGGCCATTCACCTGTGTATCGGCATGGCCTATGGCTTTTCGGTGTTCTGGTTGCCGCTGTCCAAAGCCCTGGGCGTGACCGCTCCTGTGGCATGCGCGCCGGACATGAGTTTTATCGCACAAGTATTTTCGTCGCAATGCGACTGGCCGATTTCGATGCTCGGCTGGATCTACACCCTGTTTTTTATCTTTCTGGGCTGCTCGGCAGCCGTATGGGGTGGCTGGCTTGAGCATGCCGGGCCGCGCAAAGCTGGTGTGGTGTCGGCGCTGTGCTGGTGTGGCGGCTTGTTGATTTCTGCGTTGGGCATTTATACCCACCAGATCTGGTTGATGTGGTTAGGGTCTGGGGTGATCGGCGGTATCGGCCTTGGTTTGGGCTACATCTCGCCCGTATCGACCCTGATCAAGTGGTTTCCGGACAAGCGTGGCATGGCCACGGGCATGGCGATCATGGGTTTTGGTGGCGGGGCAATGGTGGGTGCACCGCTGGCCGCGGCGCTGATGAACCATTTTGCCGGACCGGATGGCGTCGGCGTATGGCAGAGCTTTGTAGCGATGGCGGCGATTTACTTCGTCTTCATGATCGGTGGCGCCTTGTCGTACCGCGTTCCGCCGACCGGCTGGAAGCCTGAGGGCTGGAAAGCTCCAGCCAAAAAAGCAGCCAACGCGATGATTACCCAACGCCATGTACACGTGAGCGTGGCCTGGAAAACCCCGCAGTTCGCGCTGGTGTGGTTGGTGCTGTGTCTCAACGTATCGGCAGGTATCGGTATTTTGGGTATGGCTTCGCCCTTGTTGCAGGAAGTGTTCGCAGGCAAGTTGCTGGGCAATGACCTGACATTCAGTCAACTGGATGCTGCACAGCTGGCACAAATTGCCGCGATTGCCGCGGGCTTCACCGGTTTGCTCAGCCTGTTCAACATTGGCGGGCGGTTCTTCTGGGCGTCGTTCTCGGATTACCTGGGGCGTAAAAACACCTACTTTGTGTTCTTCGCACTGGGTTTTGCGCTGTACGCGATGATTCCCAACCTCGGTCATCTGGGTAATGTTTCGCTGTTTGTGGCGGCGTTCTGCATCATCTTGTCGATGTACGGCGGCGGCTTTGCCACGGTGCCGGCGTATCTGGCTGACCTGTTCGGGACGCAGATGGTCGGCGCGATTCACGGCCGCCTGCTGACAGCCTGGGCGGCGGCGGGTGTGCTGGGGCCGGTATTGGTCAACTACCTGCGCGAATACCAGTTGAGCATCGGGGTCGAGCGGGCGGCGGCGTATGACATCACGTTGTACATCCTCGCAGGCCTGCTGGTACTGGGCTTCATCTGCAACTTGCTGGTGCGTCCGGTGGCCGACAAATACTTCATGACTGACGCTGAACTGGCCGCCGAACAGGCGCTGGGCCATGACAAGGGTGCGGATGCCAGCACTTCGCTGGAGTGGAAAGCCGCACCGGGTAGCCACCCACTGGTTATCGCGGCCTGGTTGGCCGTGGGCATTCCATTGCTGTGGGGTGTTTGGGTGACAGTGCAGAAAACGGCGGTATTGTTTAACTGATTCAGGAGGCGCCATTTCGTATGGCGCCTTTGTAGCCGCTGCCGAAGGCTGCGATAAGGGCCGAAGGACCTTCCTGCAAGCTTTACAGTACGGCCCCTTCGGGCCCGATCGCAGCCTTCGGCAGCGGCTACAAAATCAGCCGTTGTGTTCACTCCGTCAGCCGTATCACCCTTAATGTTTCTGTTTGCCAGACCCGTGCCTATAATGGCCACCTTTTTCGCCCAATGATTTTGCGGAGCTGGTGATGGCCGAACGTAAGGCGTCAGTCGAGCGCGATACTCTGGAAACCCAGATTAAAGCCTCGATCAACTTGGATGGTACCGGTAAGGCCCGATTTGATATCGGTGTTCCTTTTCTTGAGCACATGCTCGACCAGATCGCCCGACATGGGTTGATCGACCTGGACATCGAGTGCAAAGGCGACCTGCATATCGACGATCACCATACCGTCGAGGATGTTGGCATTACCCTGGGTAAAGCCTTCAGCGAAGCGGTCGGCGATAAAAAAGGCATGACCCGCTACGGTCACGCTTATGTCCCGCTGGATGAAGCGCTGTCGCGTGTGGTCATCGACTTTTCCGGTCGTCCTGGCCTGCAAATGCATGTGCCCTACACTCGAGCCACTGTAGGCGGCTTCGACGTTGACCTGTTCCAGGAGTTCTTTCAGGGCTTCGTGAACCACGCCAATGTCAGCCTGCACATCGACAACCTGCGCGGCACCAACACTCACCACCAGATCGAAACTGTGTTCAAGGCTTTTGGCCGCGCGTTGCGTATGGCCGTTGCGCTGGATGAGCGCATGGCCGGGCAAATGCCATCGACCAAGGGCGTGCTCTGATGCAGACAGTGGCGGTTATCGATTACGGCATGGGTAACTTGCACTCGGTGGCCAAGGCGCTGGAGCACGTTGGCGCCGGTCGGGTGCTGATTACCAGCGACGCCGACGTGATTCGCGAAGCTGACCGGGTGGTGTTCCCGGGTGTGGGCGCGATTCGCGACTGCATGGCGGAAATCCGTCGTCTGGGTTTTGACTCGCTGGTGCGTGAAGTCAGCCAGGATCGTCCGTTCCTCGGTATCTGCGTCGGCATGCAAGCGTTGCTCGACCATAGTGAAGAGAACGGTGGCGTTGATTGCATTGGCCTGTTCCCGGGTGCTGTGAAGTTCTTCGGCAAAGGTCTGCACGAAGACGGCGAGCACCTCAAGGTGCCGCACATGGGCTGGAACGAGGTGCAACAAAAAGTGGATCACCCGCTGTGGCACGGCATCCCCGACCTGGCGCGTTTTTACTTTGTACACAGCTACTACATTGCGGCGGGCAATCCTCGCCAGGTAGTCGGTGGCGGGCATTACGGCGTCGATTTCGCCGCAGCGCTGGCCGAGGGCTCGCGCTTCGCGGTGCAGTTCCACCCGGAAAAAAGCCATACCCACGGCTTGCAGCTGCTGCAAAACTTCGCGGCCTGGGATGGTCGCTGGTAATGGCTCCTCGCAAGAAGCCGCCGATTCTCACGCTCACTCCCGAGCAAGAGAGCGAAGCCAACAGCAAGATCAAACGCTTTATGGAAGATCGCTTCGAACTGGACCTGGGTTCGTTCGAGGCGGCTGAAATCCTTGAGCTGTTCACCCGCGAAATCGCGCCGCATTACTACAATCGCGCGATTTTCGATGTGCAAACGCACCTCAAAGAGAGGTTCGAGAGCATCGAAAGCGACCTGTGGGCGCTCGAAAAGAACTGATTTCCGAGTCTCAGACTCCCGAATTTGAAGGTTTGCCACATGCTGATTATTCCCGCTATCGATCTTAAAGACGGTGCTTGTGTGCGTCTGCGTCAGGGCCGCATGGAAGATTCCACCGTGTTCTCCGATGACCCGGTGAGCATGGCCGCCAAATGGGTAGAGGGCGGTTGCCGCCGTCTGCACCTGGTCGACCTGAACGGTGCATTCGAAGGTCAGCCGGTCAACGGTGACGTGGTGACAGCCATTGCCCGGTTGTACCCGCAGTTGCCAATCCAGATCGGCGGCGGCATTCGCTCGCTGGAAACCATCGAGCACTACGTCAAGGCTGGCGTGAGCTATGTGATTCTGGGCACCAAGGCAGTCAAGAACCCTGAGTTCGTGGCCGAAGCGTGCCGTGCGTTCCCTGGCAAGATCATTGTCGGTATGGACGCCAAAGACGGCTTCGTGGCTACCGACGGCTGGGCTGAAGTCAGCACCGTTCAGGTCATCGATCTGGCCAAGCGCTTTGAAGCGGACGGCGTGTCGGCCATCGTTTATACCGACATTGCCAAAGACGGCATGATGCAGGGCTGCAACGTCAGCTACACCGCCGCGCTGGCTGCTGCTACCAGCATCCCGGTGATCGCCTCGGGCGGCATCCACAATCTGGGTGATATCAAGGCCCTGATGGATGCCAAGGCTCCGGGCATCGTGGGCGCCATCACCGGTCGTGCAATCTATGAAGGCACGCTGGATGTGGCTGAGGCGCAAGCCTTCTGCGACAGCTACAAGGCCTGAGGAGAGACCCATGGCGCTGGCCAAACGCATCATCCCTTGCCTGGACGTGGATAACGGCCGGGTAGTCAAGGGCGTCAAGTTCGAGAACATTCGCGATGCTGGCGACCCGGTAGAAATTGCCCGTCGCTATGACGAGCAAGGTGCTGACGAGATTACCTTTCTCGACATCACCGCCAGCGTCGATGGCCGCGACACCACGTTGCATACCGTCGAACGCATGGCCAGCCAGGTGTTCATCCCGCTGACTGTGGGCGGGGGCGTGCGTTGCATCCAGGACATCCGCAACCTGCTCAATGCCGGTGCGGACAAAGTGTCGATCAATACTGCGGCGGTGTTTAACCCGGAGTTTGTGGGTGAAGCGGCGCAGCATTTTGGCTCGCAGTGCATCGTGGTAGCGATTGATGCGAAAAAAGTCTCACAGCCGGGCGAGACCCCGCGCTGGGAAATCTTCACCCACGGCGGGCGCAAGCCTACCGGGCTTGATGCAGTCGAATGGGCCATGAAGATGGAAGGCCTGGGGGCTGGCGAGATCTTGCTGACCAGCATGGACCAGGATGGTATGAAAAGCGGTTTTGACCTGGGCGTGACCCGGGCCATCAGCGACGCGCTGGGCATTCCGGTGATTGCCTCGGGTGGTGTCGGCAACTTGCAGCATTTGGCCGACGGCATCCTTGAAGGTCACGCCAGTGCGGTACTGGCGGCGAGTATTTTCCACTTTGGCGAATACACCGTGCCAGAGGCCAAGGCATACATGGCAGCGCGCGGGATCGTGGTTCGCTGAGGCCAAAGGCTACTGGACAGCATGGCGTGCCCACGGCACTCTTGAGCACGCCATGGATTTAGGTCGCCAGTCATGTTTAAACGCTTTTTGCTCGTTCTCGCCGGTTCCACGATGTGGCTGGCGAGTACCGCTTCTGCGGTTGATGCGTCGCATTCTTCGATCGTGCTGCTGACTGAAAACTTCCCGCCGTACAACATGGCAAAAAACGGCAAGAACTTTGCGCAAAACGAAAATATTGAAGGCATCGCCGTCGATATTCTGCGTGAAACCTTCAAACGTGCCGGTATCCCTTACAGCATGACCCTGCGCTTCCCTTGGGAGCGTATCTATCACCTTGCCCTTGAAAACCCCGGATACGGCGTGTTTGTCGCTGCTCGTGTGCCCGAGCGTGAACAGCTGTTCAAGTGGGTCGGCCCGCTTGGCCCGGATGACTGGGTGTTGCTGGCCCGAGGCGACAGCCCGATTACCCTGACTTCGCTTGAACAGGCCCGCCAGTACCGGGTGGGCGCTTACAAAGGTGACGCCATTGCCTTGTCCCTTGAGAAGCAGGGGTTGGCGCCGGTGATTGTGTTGCGCGATCAGGACAACGCCAAAAAGCTGCAGGCCGGGCAAATCGACCTGTGGGCCACAGGCGCTCCGGCAGGGCAATTCCTGGCGCGTCAGGTAGGCATTTCGGGGTTCAAGACGGTGTTGCGCTTTAATCAGGCCGAGCTTTTTCTGGCGTTGAACAAAGACGTGCCGGACGAGGTGGTGAGCAAGCTGCAGAAGGCGCTGGATGAGTTAAAGGCTGAAGGCGTGGTCGATAAGATCCGCGCCAAATATCTCTAACCACAATACGCGGATGTGGGAGCGAGCCTGCTCGCGAAGGCAACACCGTGGTTTGCCAGACAGACCTCGCCGCCTGCATCGCGAGCAGGCTCGCTCCCACAAGAGCCGAGCCCGTAAGTGCTAGCGATAAACCCCGTCCTTCCCGTGCCCGGCCATGGCCTTGTTGCTGCGCACGCCGATCATTTGCCTGATGTCGATCCAGTCAATTCCCTGCGCCTTGAGCTTGGGTAGTTCACGTTCAAGCACGGCGAGGGTTTGCGGATAAGGGTGGCCGATCATCACTGCCGAGCCTTGCTTATGGGCCAGTTTGATCGCGGTTTGGAGTTGCGTGGCGATGGCTTGCTCGGTGCGCACATCGTCGAGAAACACATCCCGTGAAACACTGGCCAGGCCGATCTTCTGTGCCTCGGCAGCGGCGACGGTTTGTGCGCTTGTACGGCTGTCGACGAAGAATTTATGGCGCTGCTGCAAGTTGCCCATCAACCAGGCCATCGCTTGCGGCTGTGAGGTCATGCGGCTACCCATGTGGTTGTTGATGCCACTGGTGTAGGGCACGGCCTTGAACGCGGCGTTGAGGCGCTTTTCAAGTTCGTCGACGGGCAGGTCCGGGTGCCAGGCAAACGGCCCGGTGGCCGGGTCCATTGGCATGTGCAAAATGACGATCTTGCCGGCTTTGTAGGCCTCGCGAGCGAATTCTGCTGCATGGGGGGTGTCGGGCATGACGGCGGTAGTGACCGGGCCGGGCAAGGCCAGCACGCGGCGGTCCCGTGGCAGGTTTTGCCCAAGGTCATCGATGATCAGGCTCAGGTAAGCCTTGTGCGGCGCGGCTTGCTGGCTGGCCGGTGTCCCATGGGCGACACCGGTCAGGCAGCAGAGCAGGGCCAGGGCTAGAGAAAGACGCACCTCAGTTGCCGCGCGTAATGCTCAAGCCCTTGAGCAGGCTCAGGGCCTGGCTCAGCTGGAAGTCATCGTCCTGCGGCATTGGCTTGGCTTTGGGGTTGGAGCCGGAAGGTTTGTCGGCGCCGCCGTTGCCATTGCCCAGGTGACCTTGCAGGTCGGCTTCCTTGTAGTACTCGGTGTCCTGCTCGCGAGTGATCTTGGCGCGGCTGACTTCTATGTCCGGAACAATGCCCTGGGCCTGGATCGAGCGCCCGTTCGGGGTGAAGTACAGCGCCGTGGTGATTTTCAGCGCACGGTCATTATTCAGTGGCAGTACGGTTTGCACCGAACCTTTACCGAAGCTGGTGGTGCCCATGACCACGCCGCGTTTCTGATCTTGCAAGGCGCCTGCGACGATTTCTGACGCCGAAGCGCTGCCGCCGTTGATCAGCACGACCAATGGAACGCCTTCGCTCAGGTCCTTGCCGGTGGCAGAGAAACGCAACTCAGAGTTGGCGATGCGGCCCTTGGTATAGACGATCAAGCCTTTGGTGATGAAGTGATCGACCACTTCAACCGCCGACTGCAGCACGCCACCCGGGTTGTTACGCAGGTCGAGGATGATGCCCTTGAGTCGCTTGTTGCCGTTTTCTCTGCGCAACTTGGACAGCGCAGCGGCCACTTCTTCGCCGGTCTTGACCTGGAACTGGGTGATACGGATGTAGCCGTAACCGTCCTCAAGCAACTGGGCCTTGACGCTTTTGACCTGAATGTTGGCGCGGGTCAGGGTTACGTCAAACGGCGTACCGCCATTGCGCACCAGGGTCAGGGTGATTTTCTGCCCGATCTTGCCGCGCATTTTATCCACGGCTTCGGTCATGCTCAGGCCACGGGTGGGCTGACCATTGATCTTGACGATAAGATCGCCCGCCTGAATTCCGGCCTTGCTGGCGGGGGTGTCGTCGATCGGTGAGACGATTTTGATATTGCCGTCTTCAGTGCCGACTTCGATGCCCAGCCCGCCAAACTCGCCGCTGGTGCTTTCCTGCAATTCGGCGAAATCTTCTGGGCCAAGGTAGGCGGAGTGCGGGTCGAGGTTGCTGAGCATGCCTTTGATGGCATTCTCCAGCAGAGTTTTGTCGTCCACCGGTTCAACATACGCGGCCTTGATTCGATCCATGACCTCGGCAAATGTGCGCAGCTCTTCAAGAGGCAGCGGTGCCTTGGTGCTGGCAGCTGCGCCGGCTGGCGCGATGGTCGGCTCGGCAGCAAATGCCATTGGCGAGCCGATCACCAGAGCGATCGTCAGGGCCAGCGAGTTGAGGCGGGACAAATGCGGCATGTTGAGCGAACTCCTACGTATTAAAGGTGATGGACTCATCCCTGAGTGCGACACCATTGTGCAGGGTCGCTGGGGCGGCCCTGCTGACGAATAGCGAAATACAGTGCTGGTGTGGCTTGCCCACCGCTGTTGCCTACGGTGGAGATCACTTCGCCAGCTTTAACGATGTCTCCGGCAGACTTGAGCAGTGTCTGATTGTGGCCATACAAGCTCAAGTAGCCATTACCGTGGTCCAGAATCACCAGTTGACCTGCGCCACGCAGCCAGTCGGCAAACACCACGCGACCACCGTGTACGGCGTGTACCTGGCTGCCGGCACTGGCGCTGATCATCACGCCGTCCCACTTGGTGCGCGAGTCATCACCACGGGTTTCACCGAAGCGTGCTAGCAATCGACCATCAACTGGCCATGGAAGTTTGCCCCGTGCCTGAGAAAAAACTCCGCCGTAGGAAGCGCCGGCACTGGACACCAATGCGCCCGGAGTTGACTGGACCGGTTTGCGGGGGGCGTCGGTGGCAACCGATTCAGCCTCGCGCTGGCGTTTTTTCTCGGCTTCCTGCTGTGCAATCAAGGCTTTTTGCCGCGCCTGTTCGGCTTCGCGTGCCTGACGGGCAAGGGTTTCCTCGATGGTCTTGAGGACTTTAGCCAGATCGGCTTGGTCCTGTTCGCGCGCCTGCAGTTTTTGATCGCGATCCTTTACGTCGGTATTGAGCTTGGCCAGTACTTGCTGGCGTTCTGCACGTACCTTGTCGAGTTCAGCGCGCTGGGTGTCCAGGCTGCTTTTTTGAGTCAGCAACTGAGCCTGTTGCAGATTGATATCGGCTTCGACATTGGCCAGTTGGCGCAGGGTTTCGTTAAAACCCTTGAGCTGCTCCAGGCGGGCCTGGCTCAGGTAATCGTAATAGGTGAGGGTTCGGGCGAACTTCTCGGGATTTTGCTGGTTGAGCAGCATTTTCAGGTACTCCTGACGCCCCCCCTGATAGGCGGCACGGGCCTGAATGGCGATCAGGCGCTGCTGTTCAAGTTTTGCGCTGTGGAGTTTTTTTTTCTCGCTATCTAGGCGCAGCAGCTCGCCTTCACTCTTTTTTAGTTCTTGTTGCAGGGTTTCTACCTGCTTCTCCAGCTTGCCGATTTCGGTTTCGGTACTGCGCAGGTCTTTCTGCACGCCGGATTTTTCTTCCTGGAGTTTACCGAGGAGCTTTTTCAGCTCGCTGATATCCTGGCGCGTGGCGTCCAGCTGCTGTTGGGTTTGCGCGCGCTCGTCGGCAAACGCCGGTTGGAGCAGGCATGCGAGGGTCAGGGCTATAAGGGCGCGAAGCATGGGGCGGGCGACACCTGGGGAACGGGACGGCCTAGTATGCCCGCCCTCGTCACCTATAAGAAATGGATGAAGGTGAAATTGTCATGGATCGGTCAACCCCCGTGGGAGCGAGCCCGCTCGCGAATGTCGTTAACGATAGCGCATGTTGATTGGATCATCGCGGTGCGCTTGAGACCTTCGCGAGCAGGCTCGCTCCCACAGGTTTTACTTTATGCGTCGACCAGGATCGATTTGCCGGTCATCTCTTGCGGCTGAGGCAAACCCAGCAGTTTGAGCATGGTGGGAGCCACGTCGGCCAGCACGCCGCCTTCACGAACCTTGAGCGCCCGCTTGCCCACATAGATGAACGGTACGGGCTCGCAGGTGTGTGCGGTGTGTGCCTGGCCAGTGGTGTCATCGGACATCTGCTCAACGTTACCGTGGTCAGCCGTGATCAGGGCTTCGCCACCGACCTTGTCCAGCGCTTCGACAATCCGGCCCACGCAAGCATCCAGGCATTCAACTGCTTTAACGGCTGCGTCGAAGACACCGCTGTGCCCGACCATGTCACCGTTGGCGTAGTTGACCACGATTACGTCATAACGCTGGTTCTCGATGGCATCGACGATATGGTCGGTGACTTCGGGAGCGCTCATTTCAGGCTGCAGGTCGTAGGTGGCGACTTTTGGCGAGGGCACCAGAATCCGCTCTTCACCCGGGAACGGCTCTTCACGCCCGCCCGAAAAGAAGAAGGTGACGTGGGCGTATTTTTCGGTTTCAGCAATGCGCAGCTGGGTTTTGCCGTTTTTGGCGAGGTAATCGCCGAGCACGTTTTCCAGGCTGCCGGGGGCAAAGGCGCTTGGCGCCGGGATGCTGGCTGCGTATTGGGTCAGCATCACAAAGCCGGCCAGTTTTGGCTGGCGGGCACGTTCGAACGCGTTGAAGTCGTCTTCAACGAACACGCGGGTCAGTTCCCGGGCGCGGTCGGCACGGAAGTTCATGAAGACCACGGCGTCGCCGTCTTCAACCTTCACCGGCTCACCAAGGGTGGTGGCTTTGACGAACTCATCGCTTTCGCCACGGGCGTAAGCCGCTTCCAGGCCTTCTTGGGCGGTAGCGGCGTTGAACTCGCCCTTGCCGTCGACGATCAGGTTGTAGGCCTGTTCGACGCGATCCCAGCGATTGTCGCGGTCCATGGCGAAGTAGCGGCCAATCAGGCTGGCAATACGGCCTTTGCCCAGGTCCTTGAAGGCTTCGTCCAGCAGTTCGATGGACGATGAAGCGCTTTTTGGCGGCGTATCACGGCCATCGAGGAAGGCGTGCAGGTAGATTTTTTCTGCGCCACGTTTAAAGGCCAACTCAGCCATCGCGATCAGGTGGTCCTGGTGGCTGTGAACGCCGCCATCCGACAGCAAGCCCAGAATATGCACGGCCTTGCCTGCACTCACCGCTTTGTCGACGGCGGCGCAAATGGTCGGGTTTTCAAAAAACTCGCCATCACGGATCGATTTGGTGACGCGGGTGAAATCCTGATACACCACGCGGCCGGCGCCGAGGTTCATGTGACCGACCTCGGAGTTGCCCATCTGGCCGTCCGGCAAACCGACATCCATGCCTGAACCTGAGATCAGGCCGTTCGGCATGCTCGCGCAAAGACGATCCAGCACTGGTTTCTTGGCCGAATATACGGCGTTGTATTCGTGACTTTCACTGTGACCGAAGCCATCCAGGATGATCAGGACCAAAGGTTTAGGCGTGGTAGTCATAGATCCCACTCGTGGCTGGTTTATAAGAAGGTATGAAGAGGACGCGCAGTTTAAAGCGAAGTTCATGTGGCGTCACCGCCGGGCGGGGTTTGGCCGACCAAGGTGGCTGTGTATACTGGCCCACATTTTACGACCCTGGAACCTTCTGATGGTTGAGCACCTGATTGCATTTGCGACTTCTCACTACCTGCTTGTAGGCGCGTTTGTCATCCTGCTGGCGTTGTTGATCACCCACGAAATAAGCCGTGGCGGTCGCAGCATCAGCACGGGCGAACTGACCGGCCTGGTCAATCGCGACGAAGGTGTGGTGATTGATATTCGCCCGGTTAAAGACTTTGCCGCCGGCCACATCGTGGGTGCCCTGAACATCCCGCAAGACAAGCTGATGGCGCGCATTGCCGAGCTGGACAAGCACAAGGGCAAAACCATTATTCTGGTTGACGCTGCCGGTCAGCACTCGGGCTCCCACGCCCGCGAGCTGCTCAAGGCCGGTTACAACGCAGCCAAGCTGTCTGGCGGCATCTCCAGCTGGCGCGCAGACAACCTGCCAGTGGTGAAGTAAATATGTCCAAGGTCATCGTTTACTCCAGCGACTACTGCCCTTACTGCATGCGAGCCAAGGCTCTGCTTGAGAACAAGGGCGTTGCCTTCGAAGAAATCAAGGTCGACGGCAAGCCACAGGTACGTGCCGAGATGGCTCAGAAGGCGGGTCGTACATCGGTTCCGCAAATCTGGATCGGCGACAAGCATGTTGGCGGATGCGATGACCTGTTTGCTTTGGAGCGCGCAGGTAAATTGGATGCGCTGCTGAACGTCTGACTCTCATTCTCTATAAGCCCCAAGATCAACAAGGATCTGTGATGACTGACCAACAGAACACCGCTGCTGTTAGCGATGAAGACACCGCTCCACAATTTTCCCTGCAGCGTATCTACGTGCGCGACCTGTCGTTCGAGGCCCCAAAAAGCCCGGCGATCTTCCGTCAGCAGTGGGAACCGAGCGTTGGTCTAGACCTGAACACCCGTCAAAAGCCGCTGGAAGGCGACTTCCACGAAGTGGTTCTGACCTTGTCGGTTACCGTGAAAAACGGTGACGAAGTGGCCTTTATTGCTGAAGTGCAACAGGCTGGCATCTTCCTGATCAAAAACCTTGATCCAGCGTCGATGAACCACACCCTGGGCGCGTTCTGCCCGAACATCCTGTTCCCGTATGCCCGTGAAACCCTGGACAGCCTGGTAACTCGCGGCTCGTTCCCTGCGTTGATGCTGGCACCGGTGAACTTCGATGCCCTGTACGCGCAAGAATTGCAGCGCATGCAGGAAGAAGGCAACCCGACTGTTCAATAAACAGTCGATGCCCAAAAAAAGCGCCTTAAGGGCGCTTTTTTATTGGGTATGTCGAAGACTCTGTGGGAGCGAGCCTGCTCGCGAAGTTCGTTAACGATAGCGCGCGGGTGATGGTGAATCACCCGTTCTTGACGCCTTCGCGAGCAGGCTCGCTCCCACAGATAACTGGATGTGAATTACTTGAAACCCAACTGACGCCAGGCTTCGTACACGGCAACTGCCACGGTGTTGGACAGGTTCAGGCTGCGGCAACCCTCGCGCATCGGCAACCGCAGGCGGTGCTCGCCATCCAGCGCGTCAAGCACTTCGGGTGGCAGGCCACGGCTTTCAGGGCCGAAGATAAAGGCATCGCCTTCAGCAAACTGGACGTCATGAAAGGGTTTCGAGCCTTTGGTGGTAAAGGCGAACAGGCGCGGGTGACCCAGGCTTTCAAGGCAACTGGCCAGGTCAGCATGACGCTTGAGCGGCGCGTACTCGTGGTAATCGAGGCCGGCGCGACGCAAGCGCTTGTCGTCCAGCTCAAAACCGATAGGCTCGATCAAATGCAGGTGGCAGCCGCTGTTGGCGCACAGCCTGATAATGTTGCCGGTATTCGGCGGAATTTCTGGTTGAAAAAGGATGACGTGAAACATGCACGGCTCCGAACTTAATGATGGGCAGCATTCTACGCCTGAAGAGGACCCGCGACCGAAACTATGGCCACGGGTTTTAGGTTCTTTGGCGATAGTCGGTGTGATGGTAGGGATGATGATCGGCCGTTTGACCACGCCTGTGCCTGTTGAACTGCAACAGGTGGACGTGCTGGCGAACGGGTTGGTGGTGTGGTTCAGCGCTGAGCCCAAGCTGCATGGTGAGTTGGTCGATGGCACCTTGGGATTGTTGTTCGATGCCAAGGGCAAGCCGCAGAACGGCCAGTTGATGCTCAACGGCAAGCATGTGAACTGGCGGGTGCGGGATACGGACGGTGGTTTACTGCTGACCGTGGTGGCGGCCCGTGCTTTGCAGGGCGACTGGGCCGGTGCGCCGCAGGATGGGCGCTGGCGATTGCAGGTGAGCCTGCGCGAGTAATAAAAGAGGGAATTCCAGCCTGCCTGTACTGGGTTCCCCAAAAACGGTGTGCGCTTTGATGCAACAGGCATCAAGGCTGCGGGTGTAAAAGTGGGGAGTCTTGACCTGCCTGTATCAAGGTCCCCTAAAGCGGTGTTGCTTGATATAGGTATTGCAGGGGGCGTGCCAGTTTTTGATTTTCTGTAGAAATGACCTGATGAAAACGCAAAAGCCCCGGAATCCGGGGCTTTTGCTTGGGGGCTGATTTTGGTGAGAGGGTTGGCGCAAACCATTGGGCTAGAGCGGTGCACGATAATGGGGCGGGTTGCTTGAGGGTGGTGCGGTCAGATCAAAAACCCACCCTAGCCCTCTCCCGGAGGGAGAGGGGACTAACCGCACGCGCAGTCAATATCACCACCGATCAGCTCCCTCTGCCTCTGGGAGAGGGTTGGGGTGAGGGGCTATGATCTGCCTTAAGCTTCGTCGCCATCCTCCTCGTCGCCGTCGATCTTCATGCCCAGTTCCTTGATCTTGCGGGTCAAGGTGTTGCGGCCCCAGCCCAGCAGCACCGCGGCATCGCGACGACGACCCGCAGTGTGCTTGAGTGCCGTCTCGATCATGATCCGCTCAAAGGTTGGCACTGCACTGTCGAGCAAGTTGGATTGGCCACGGCCCAGCGCCTGATCAGCCCACTGGCGCAGCGCCTGCTCCCAGTTGGTGACAGGAGAGGTGTCTTGCTGCAGGTTCAGCAACTCCGGCGGCAAGTCGCTGATATGCACTTCGCGACCCGAAGCCATCACCGTGATCCAGCGGCAGGTGTTTTCAAGCTGACGTACGTTGCCCGGCCACGGCAGGTTCTTGAGGTACTGCTCAGTCTCGGCCTTCAGCAGCTTGGGTTCTACCGACAGCTCTTGCGCGGCGCTGCTAAGGAAATGCCGGGCCAGGGTCGGGATGTCTTCACGACGGTCAGACAGGCGCGGGATGTGGATGCGGATCACGTTCAGGCGGTGGAACAGGTCTTCGCGAAATTTGCCGGCCTGAACCAGGGTTTCGAGGTTCTGGTGGGTCGCAGCAATGATCCGTACGTCAACTTTGACCGGCGTGTGCCCACCCACTCGGTAGAACTCGCCATCGGCCAGCACCCGCAGCAGGCGGGTTTGGGTATCGGCAGGCATATCGCCGATTTCATCCAGGAACAGGGTCCCGCCATCGGCCTGTTCAAAACGACCCCGGCGCAGGTTTGCAGCTCCCGTGAAGGCGCCTTTTTCGTGGCCGAACAGCTCGGATTCCATCAGATCTTTGGGGATCGCTGCCATGTTCAGCGCGATAAATGGCGACGCAGCGCGTGGACTGTGGCGATGCAGGGCGTGAGCCACCAGCTCCTTGCCCGTGCCTGATTCGCCGTTGATCAGTACCGTGATGTTGGAATGGCTAAGACGGCCAATGGCACGAAACACCTCTTGCATCGCCGGCGCTTCGCCGATGATTTCAGGTGTTCTGGCCAGTGCCGGGGGCGCTGCCAAGCCTTGTTGCTCCTGGGCGTGCTGGTTGGCGCGCTTGACCAGTGACACGGCTTCATCGACGTCAAACGGCTTGGGCAAGTATTCGAACGCGCCACCTTGGTAGGAGGCCACCGCGCTGTCCAGGTCGGAATGGGCAGTCATGATGATCACGGGCAGGCGCGGGTGCTGTTCGCGAATCTTGGCCAGCAAGTCCAGGCCGCTGGAGCCGGGCATGCGGATGTCAGAAATAATGACGTCGGGTTGTTGGCGAGCCAGACGACTCATCACCCCATCGGCGCTGTCGAAACTTTGTGTGGTCATGCCTTCCTGTTGCAAGGCTTTTTCCAGGACCCAGCGGATAGAACGGTCGTCGTCGACGATCCACACGGTTTCACTTCGGCTCATGTCGATGCGGCTCCTTGTTCCAGTGGTAGAAAGATCGAGAAGAGTGTGTGGCCGGGGTGGCTTTCACACTCGATCAACCCCTGGTGCTGACTGATGATGTTCTGCGTGATGGAAAGGCCTAGCCCGGTGCCATCTGGGCGCCCGCTGACCATCGGGAAGAACAGGGTGTCTTGCAGCTCGGCCGGAATGCCCGGTCCGTTGTCGATAATTTCGATTTTGGTGACCAGTCGGTGACGCACGTGGCCAATGGTGAACTGGCGCATGGCGCGGGTCCGCAGGCTGATACGTCCCAGCCGCAGCTCGTTTTGGCTACCGATGGCCTGCATTGCGTTACGCACGATGTTGAGTACGGCCTGGATCATTTGCTCACGGTCTATCAGCAGGTCGGGCAGGCTTGGGTCGTAGTCGCGCACCAATGTGATGCTGCCCTGTGTTTCCGCTTCAACCAGGCTGCACACGCGCTCCAGGACTTCGTGGACATTGGTCATGGCCAGCGAAGGCAGTTTGTTGGAACCCAGCATGCGGTCCACCAGGTTACGCAGACGGTCGGCCTCTTCGATGATCACGTTGGTGTAGTCGCGCAGGCTTTCGTCAGGCAACTGACGGGCCAGCAACTGCGCAGCACCCCGAATGCCACCCAGCGGGTTCTTGATTTCGTGGGCCATGCCGCGCACCAGCATCTTGCTGGTTTCCTGCTTGGACAGCTGGGCTTCTTCCTTGGTGATGCGCAGCAGGCGGTCACGGGGGTGGACTTCAAGCAGCAGCATGGTGCCGCCATGGCTCAAGATGGGCGTTACGGCGTAGTCCACGGTCAGGTTCTGGCCTGTCAGTGAGGTCAGCATGGCCTCGCGCTTGGTGAACGGGTGCGCTTGCTCAACCGCCTGGCGCAACGAATGCAAAGCCTCGGTGGATTCTGTAAAGAGCTCGCTGATGAATTGCCCGTGACTGCGTTGACCACTGATTGCCAATAGCATCTCTGCTGCCGGGTTCATGTACTCAAGGCGTAAATCAGCATTGAGTAACAGCGTGGCAGTGGTCAGGTTGTCGAGTAACAGTCGGTGCAGGGCATCACTGATGGTCATGGGCCAATCCCGGGTTGCGTGCGCGGGTGAGGCGCTGGTGCAAGGAAAATGCAATAAACAAACCAAGGCTCTGAAAAGATGCGCGAATGGCCTGAAATAAGGACTTATAGCCCATCAAGGTGGCGCTCTTGATCCGGTTGAGAATCGTTTTGAACCAAATTGGGCTGGTAAGTGAACATTTGAGCAACTATTGCACCAATATAGTGCAATTGAGCTGAATAGATTCAGTCCCCTCAAAATACCGGCTGTACGGAGCTTTTTAGTGTCAGCGCTGATGAAATCGCTGCAGGTAAAAACGCAGGACGGGGCTCTGCTGCACCACAACGTTGCCTTCCAGTACGTTTACCAAAAGACGATGCTCGCCGCGATCAATATTGACCAGATGCAAGTCGAGGCTTGAGCTGGGCTGGCCATAGGCTTGATCGTCGAGCATCCATTGCAGGCGATGTTGGCTGTGCAAGGGTGGTGCAATGTTGATCTGCAACGCGAAGGTTCCATTGTTGGCCCGCAGCGCTTGATCAGAAGGCAGTCCGTTAATGGACAGTGTTTTGTAGGGCGCGTGAGAAGGATATGGCTCTTTTTCAGGCAGCAGTTGTTGAGTGCTGGCCGGTGGCGTAATGATCAGGGCGGGCTGGCGATTCAGCGGGGCAAGCTTCAGAGGGGAGTTGCCGGTCAGGTTTCGCGGGGTGCTGCTGTAATGGGTCTTGCCGTCAGCGTCGATGTGTTTGAACACCTGCGCATTCAGGGGCAGGGCGATCAGCCACAGAATGATCAGCAGGACGCGCACAAACTGGCAGCCAACAGGGAAAAAGCGTTGAGGGTGTTTGCACGTGTCATGGCAGCGTCCGTTTGGGAAGTCGGCTCAAGCTACAGATCGCGCTTTGGAGTGGCTGTCAGGTATGGGTGAGAAGTTGGCTGGGTATAGCCGAGGTATGTGTAAGACGTTACGCATAAAAAAGGCCTCCCGTAGGAGGCCTCTTCAGGTCACGCCGCTTTCGCGAGCGTTACTGGATTAGCAGCTGTAGTACAGCTCGTATTCCAGCGGGTGTACGAAGGTACGAACCTGGATTTCTTCTTCGCTTTTCAGGGCGATGTAAGCGTCGATGAAGTCGTCGCTGAAAACGCCGCCTTTGGTCAGGAACGCACGACCCTTGTCCAGCTCTTCCAGGGCTTCTTTCAGGCTGCCGCAAACTTGTGGGATCTCTTTGGCCTCTTCAGGCGGCAGGTCATACAGGTTTTTGTCAGCTGCGTCGCCAGGGTGGATCTTGTTCTGGATACCGTCCAGGCCAGCCATCATCAGTGCAGCGAAGCACAGGTATGGGTTGGCTGCTGGATCCGGGAAACGTGCTTCGATACGGCGAGCCTTAGGGCTGGACACGTAAGGAATACGGATCGAAGCGGAACGGTTGCGGGCCGAGTAGGCCAGCATTACCGGAGCTTCGAAACCTGGTACCAGACGCTTGTAGGAGTTGGTAGCCGGGTTGGTGAAGCCGTTCAGTGCCTTACCGTGCTTGATGATGCCGCCGATGAAGTACAGCGCGGTGTCGGACAGGCCGGCATAGCCTTCGCCAGCGAAGGTGTTCTTGCCATCTTTGGAGATGGACATGTGTACGTGCATACCCGAGCCGTTGTCGCCGTACAGAGGCTTAGGCATGAAAGTAGCGGTACGGCCGTAGGCGTCTGCCACGTTGTGTACGCAGTATTTCAGGGTCTGAACTTCGTCAGCCTTTTTCACCAGGGTGTTGAACTGCACGCCGATTTCGTTCTGGCCGGCAGTTGCCACTTCGTGGTGGTGAACTTCGATAACCAGGCCCATTTCTTCCATGGCGTTGCACATGGAGGTACGGATTTCGTGGTCATGGTCGAACGGCGGAACTGGGAAGTAGCCACCTTTCACGCCTGGACGGTGGCCTTTGTTGCCGCCTTCCACGTCCTGGTCGGACATCCACGAACCTTGTTCAGAGTAGATCTTGAACATGGAGCCGCTGATGTCGGACTTGAACTTCACTTGGTCGAAGATGAAGAATTCTGGCTCCGGGCCGACAAAAACGGTGTCGCCGATACCGGTGGACTTCAGGTATTCCTCGGCACGGGTAGCGATGGCGCGCGGGTCGCGGTCATAGCCTTGCATGGTCGAAGGTTCGATGATGTCGCACACCAGGATCAGCGTTGGCTGTTCGGTGAACGGGTCCAGAACGGCAGTGCTGTCGTCTGGCAGCAGGATCATGTCGGACGCTTCGATGCCTTTCCAGCCGGCAATGGAGGAACCGTCGAACATCTTGCCGTCGGTAAAGAAGTTTTCATCCAGCGCATCACGGGCCGGCATGGTCACGTGGTGCTGAGTGCCTTTGGTGTCAGTGAAGCGCAGATCAATCCACTTGACGTCATGATCTTTGATGAGTTGAACCGACTTCGACATAGTGTCCTCCGGGGTGGCTTAGGGCTGTTAGTTACGTGCCCTTATTAAGTGGTTGATGCCGGCGCGAATACTCTGCCAAGGCAACCTGCCTCACAAGGGAGCAAATTGCATGCCAGTGCCCCGACTTGGGTTTATTGCCCCAATCTCAAGCAGGTTAGAGGCGAAGACTACCGATTAGGCGCATTTATCGCACTCAAATGAAGCGATTAAAGGCGTTTATGTTCCATTTTGGTGCAGTGAAAACCGTTTGTACGATAACTGGTTAAACCTTGAGCAATTTCCGCTATAATCCGCGCCCCCCTTTTTTGGCAGGCTGCTCGCGCGCTGTTTTCATGAAACTAATCGTTAAAGTCTTCCCCGAAATCACTATCAAGAGCCGCCCGGTTCGGATGCGTTTCGTCCGTCAACTGGCCAAAAACATCCGTGCTGTGCTCCGCGATCTGGACCCGGCTGTGGTGGTGACGGGCGTGTGGGACAACATCGAGCTGCAAACGCGCGTAAGTGACCCTAAAGCCTTGAAAGAAATGACCGAACGCCTGAGCTGCATGCCGGGTATCGCGCATTTTCTTCAAGTCGACGAGTACCCGCTGGGTGACTTCGACGACGTCGTCGAGAAGTGCAAATTGCACTTTGGCGATGCGCTGGCCGGCAAGATTTTTTCCGTGCGTTGCAAGCGCGGTGGCAAGCACCCATTTACCTCGATGGAAATCGAGAAATACGTCGGCAGCAAGCTGCGTCGTGAGTGTGGGGCGGCCGGAATTGATCTGAAAAAGCCGGAAATTGAAGTGCGCTTCGAAATTCGCGACCAACGGTTGTTTGTGATTCACAGCCAGCACGACAGCATAGGCGGCTTCCCGCTGGGCTCTCTGGAACAGACCCTGGTGTTGATGTCCGGTGGTTTCGACTCAACCGTCGCGGCTTACCAGATCATGCGTCGCGGCCTGATGAGCCACTTTTGCTTCTTCAACCTGGGCGGTCGTGCCCATGAACTGGGCGTGATGGAAGTCGCGCACTATATATGGAAGAAGTACGGCAGCTCGCAGCGCGTGCTGTTTGTCAGCGTTCCGTTCGAAGAAGTTTTGGGCGAAATTCTCGGTAAAGTCGATAACAGTCATATGGGCGTCATTTTGAAGCGTATGATGTTGCGCGCTGCGACCCGTATCGCCGAACGTCTCGAAATTGAAGTGCTGGTCACCGGTGAAGCGATTTCCCAGGTGTCGAGCCAGACGCTGCCCAACTTGTCGCTGATTGACTCGGCTACCGACAAACTGGTGTTGCGTCCGCTGATTGCGAGCCATAAGCAGGACATCATTGATCAGGCGGTTGAAATCGGTACGGCCGATTTTGCCAAGCACATGCCTGAGTATTGCGGGGTAATTTCGGTCAACCCCAAGACCCACGCCAAACGCAACCGCGTGGAGTATGAAGAACAACAGTTCGATATGGCCGTGCTTGAGCGAGCGCTTGAGCGGGCCAAAATGGTGCCGATTGATCGAGTAATCGATGAATTGGGCCAGGACTTGCAAGTCGAAGAAGTCAGCGAAGTGCTGGCGGGCCAGATCGTGATCGACATCCGTCACCCGGATGCTCAGGAAGATCAACCGCTGGAACTGGCTGGCATCGAAGTACAAGCGATGCCGTTCTATGCACTGAACAGCCGCTTCAAGGAACTGGATGACACCCGTCAGTACCTGTTGTATTGCGACAAAGGCGTGATGAGTCGCCTGCATGCTCACCATTTGCTCAGTGAGGGACATGCCAATGTGCGCGTTTATCGACCGAGCTAAGAGCCCGGGGCTGTATGCCTGTGGCCTGCGTCACCGGCCCCCCGACGCCGCCGTCAAGCTGTAACGGCTTGCACGGACTCTACTGTTAATCGCTGCCTGGACTCAGTCAGCACACCGAATCCTCTGATCGAGATACACAAGTGATCGAAAATCTACGTAACATCGCCATCATTGCTCACGTTGACCACGGTAAAACTACCCTGGTAGACAAACTCTTGCGTCAATCCGGCACTCTGGAGCGCGGCGAGCTTAACGACGAACGCGTGATGGACTCCAACGACCAGGAGAAAGAGCGCGGTATTACCATTCTGGCAAAAAACACTGCCATCAACTGGAACGGCTACCACATCAACATCGTGGATACCCCGGGCCACGCCGACTTCGGTGGTGAAGTAGAACGCGTAATGTCGATGGTTGACTCCGTTCTGCTGCTGGTTGACGCTCAAGACGGCCCTATGCCGCAAACCCGCTTTGTGACCAAGAAGGCTTTCGAAGCCGGCCTGCGTCCAATCGTGGTTATCAACAAAGTTGACCGTCCAGGCGCTCGTCCGGACTGGGTTCTGGATCAGATCTTCGACCTGTTCGACAACCTGGGTGCTACCGAAGAGCAGCTGGACTTTAAAGTGGTTTACGCCTCTGCCCTGAACGGTATTGCTGGTCTTGACCACACCGACATGGCTGAAGACATGACCCCGCTGTACCAGGCGATTGTTGACCACGTTCCTGCTCCAAAAGTTGACCGTGACGGTCCTTTCCAGATGCAAATCTCGGCACTGGACTACAACAGCTTCCTGGGCATTATCGGCGTTGGCCGTATCGCTCGTGGTCGCGTTAAGCCGAACACTCAGGTTGTGGCTATCGATGCTGACGGCAAGCGCCGTAACGGTCGTATCCTGAAGCTGATGGGTCACCACGGTCTGCACCGTATCGACGTTGAAGAAGCAGCTGCCGGCGACATCGTCTGCATCAGCGGTTTCGACCAGCTGTTCATCTCCGACACTCTGTGCGACCCACTGAATGTTGAAGCGATGAAGCCTCTGACTGTTGACGAACCTACCGTTTCGATGACCTTCCAGGTTAACGACTCGCCGTTCTGCGGCCGTGAAGGCAAGTTCGTAACCAGCCGTAACATCAAAGAGCGTCTGGACAAAGAGCTGCTGTACAACGTTGCTCTGCGCGTTGAAGAAGGCGACACCGCTGACAAGTTCAAAGTGTCTGGCCGTGGTGAGCTGCACTTGTCGGTACTGATCGAAACCATGCGTCGCGAAGGCTTCGAAATGGGTGTTGGTCGTCCGGAAGTAATCATCCGCATGGTTGACGGCGTTAAGCACGAACCGTACGAAAACGTAACCATCGACCTGCCAGAAGAATCGCAGGGCGCAATCATGGAACAGATCGGTATCCGTAAAGGCGATCTGACCAACATGGTTCCGGATGGCAAGGGCCGTGTTCGTCTTGAATACAACATCCCTGCACGTGGCCTGATCGGTTTCCGTAACGAGTTCCTGACGCTGACTTCGGGCGCTGGCATCCTGACCTCGATCTTCGACCGTTACGACGTGATGAAGTCGGGCGACATGTCCGGCCGTCAGAACGGCGTTCTGGTTTCGGTTGCTACCGGTAAGGCTCTGACTTACTCGCTGGAAACCCTGCAAGCTCGCGGCAAACTGTTCCTGGGTCACGGTGAAGACGTGTACGAAGGTCAAATCGTCGGCATCAACAGCCGCGACAACGACCTGGGCGTTAACCCAACCAAAGGCAAGAAGCTCGACAACATGCGTGCTTCGGGTAAAGACGAAACCATCGCTCTGGTTCCGCCTATCCGCTTCACTCTGGAGCAAGCTCTGGAATTCGTACAAGAAGATGAACTGTGCGAAGTAACGCCTAAGTCCATCCGTCTTCGTAAGAAGATCCTGGGCGAAAGCGAGCGTACCCGCGCTAGCAAAAAAAGCAGCAAGTAATTGATTTAGCTGCTGAATAAAAAACGCCCCCGGCCTTGCGGCCGGGGGCGTTTTTTTATGTCCGGGTTTTCGATGAAAAACACCTGTCGAAAGCTTAATCGGCAACAGAGTATCTACAGGAAAACGGCAACTGTGGGAGCGAGCCTGCTCGCGAAGGTCGTTCGCGAGCAGGCTCGCTCCCGCAATAGGGCTTGATCTACAACAGAGTATTTAAAGATGGTGTCTTAGAACACCATCAACTTCTCGCTGCTGTTTTTACGCTCGACGGCTTTGGGCACGTAGGCGCAATAACCAGGACGTGGGCCCACTCGCGGGTGGTTGCGGCAGGTATCCGGGCGGATCTCGTAGATGGTGCACATGCGCGACTTGCGATCCAGGTACAGGCAGTCGTTGTTGCTCATGCGCTGCAACGTGAAAATCCCGGATTTCTGGTTGAAGCGCTCCACGATCCCTTCTTTTTGCAGGCGCTTGGCGATGTTTTTCGGTGGATCACCCATCTCGAACTCATCGACGATGCCGATGCGGATCAGGTCTTTGATCTTGACCTCGACCGGCAACGTGCAGCAGCTGGAAATGCAGGAGCCGCACATGGGCGCGGAGTATTTGGCCCAGGTATCGAGACGGTCGATTTCCGCGGCGGCGATCAGGTTGGACTTCATCAGGCTTGTATTCCAGCGTGCATCAGGGCGCGCGATCATACCGGTGTTGATGAATGTGTGAACAACCATTTGCCGGTTTTTCGATCAGGGCCATGTTTTAAAGCATTCAACGGTGTATCTGCCTCGTTTTGGGGCGGCGCACATTTCGTCAGTTATTTTCAATTAATCCTCCAAAAAACCCCCAACCAAAGCACTTTGTTTCTGTCGAAGCGTCTAGGCTGACACCATTCGTTCTTCAAATCGCCCCATCTCGATTGAGGTTGTATCGATGCCCCAGGAACCGCTTGTTCGTGACGCACAGGTGGCGGCTTTCCGTGCCGCTGTAGTAGCCAAACTGACTTACGCGGTGGGTAAGGACCCGGAACACGCGTTTGACCATGACTGGTTTGAAGCTATTGCTCTGGCCGCCCGCGACCATATGGTCGAGCACTGGATGGACCACACGCGCCAGATTTATCGCAAGGACCAGAAGCGGGTGTATTACCTGTCCCTGGAATTTCTGATCGGTCGCTTGCTGTATGACAGCCTGAGCAATCTGGGACTGCTGGAGGTGGCCCGCGAAGCACTGACCGACCTCGGGGTCGATCTGGAGCGCATCCGCCTGCTGGAGCCGGATGCGGCGCTGGGTAACGGTGGTCTGGGACGATTGGCCGCCTGCTTTATGGAAAGCATGTCAACTCTGGGCATTGCGGCTCACGGCTACGGCATCCGCTATGAACACGGGTTGTTTCGCCAGAGCATTGTTGACGGCTGGCAACAGGAGCAGACCGAGAACTGGCTGGACTTCGGCAACCCCTGGGAGTTCGAGCGCGCTGAAGTGTTGTACTCGGTCGGCTTTGGCGGTTCGGTTGAAACCAAACAGGATGAACAGGGCCAGCTTCGGCAAATCTGGTGGCCAGGCGAGACCGTGCGCGCAATTGCCTATGACACGCCCGTAGTGGGGTGGCGCGGAGCCAGTGTCAACACCTTGCGCCTGTGGCGGGCGAGGGCGCTGCACGACTTGAACCTGAGCCGTTTCAACGCGGGGGACCACTTGGGCGCAGTGGCCGAAGTCGTGCGGGCTGAAAGCATCTCCCGCGTGCTGTACCCGGCCGACAGCAACGAAGCGGGGCAAGAGTTGCGCCTGCGTCAGGAGTTCTTCTTTGTTTCGGCCTCGCTGCAAGACTTGCTGCGGCGCCATTTGCATGTGCATGACACGCTGTTGAACCTGGCCGAGCATGTATCGATCCAGCTCAATGACACCCACCCCTCGATTGCCGTTGCCGAGTTGATGCGCATTCTGGTCGACGAGCACGGCATCGAATGGCATGCCGCTTGGCAAGTCACCGTCGATACCCTGTCGTACACCAACCACACGCTGCTGCCCGAAGCACTCGAAACCTGGCCCGTCGGCTTGATGGAGCGCATGTTGCCGCGGCACATGCAGATTATTTATCTGATCAACGCGCACCATATCGATGCGTTGCGGGCCAAGGGTATTCACGATTTTGACGTGCTGCGTGCGGTTTCGCTGATTGAAGAGGACCATGGTCGACGAGTGCGCATGGGCAACCTGGCATTTTTGGGCTCCCACAGCGTGAACGGGGTTTCCGGGCTGCACACCCAGTTGATGCGCAGCACGGTGTTTGCCGAGTTGCACAAGCTCTACCCTGAGCGGATCAACAACAAAACCAACGGCGTCACTTTCCGCCGCTGGCTGTTCCAGGCCAACCCGCCCCTGACCTCGATGCTGGTTGACGCGCTGGGGGTCGATGTTCTTGATGAGACCGAGCACAAACTGATCAAGCTGGAGCCTTTTGCCGAGCGCGCCGATTTTCGCAAGCGCTTTGCAGAGCAGCGTCTGCAAAGCAAATGCACTCTGGCGGCGCTGATTTACGAGCGCTTGGGTATCGTGGTTAACCCTGAAGCGATGTTCGATGTGCAGGTCAAACGAATTCATGAGTACAAGCGCCAATTGCTCAACTTGATGCACACCGTCGCGCTGTATCAGGCCATTCGTGCCGAGCCCGGAAATTACTGGGTGCCACGGGTGAAAATTTTTGCCGGTAAGTCGGCGGCCAGTTATGAGCAGGCCAAACTCATCATCAAACTGGCCAACGACATCGCCCGTACTGTGAATAACGACCCCACGGTGCGCGGTTTGCTCAAAGTGGTGTTTATCCCCAACTACAACGTGAGTCTGGCCGAAAGCATCATCCCGGCGGCGGATTTGTCCGAGCAGATATCCACCGCAGGCTACGAAGCATCGGGCACCAGCAACATGAAGTTCGGCCTCAACGGTGCACTGACTATCGGCACGATGGATGGAGCCAACGTTGAGATGTGCGAGAGGGTCGGTGCCGACAACATGTTCATTTTCGGGCTCAGTGCGCAGCAGGTTGAAGCGCGCAAGCACAATGGCGAGTTCCATGCGGCACCGGATGTGGCGGCATCGCATCGGCTCAATGATGTATTGCAGGCGATTCGCGGCGGGGTCTTTTCACACGATGATCCGGCGCGTTACACCGGGCTGGTGGATTCACTGATCGAATACGACCGGTTTCTGGTGTGCGCGGATTTTGATGCGTATTGGGATGCGCAGATGCGTGTGGAGCATTTGTGGCAGGACAAGGACGAGTGGTGGCGTAAAGCTGTGCTGAACACGGCGCGCATGGGCTGGTTCTCGTCGGACAGGACCATTCGCGAGTACGCTACCGATATCTGGAAAGCGCTGTAGGACACGGCCACTCTAGCCGTGGGAGCGAGCCTGCTCGCGAAGAGCATTCGCGAGCAGGCTCGCTCCCACAAGGGGCCTTGACCGGGAACAAAGTCTCTACCCGTTTTCGCCTGATTTAAGGGTTCAGCAGAACTCGCTCTGTCGGTTCTGAGTCTGATTAGAAGATTTGCACGGCAACACGCGTTAAACTGCGCGGGTTTTTCGCCCCCTCCCCATTGTTCGGAGCCTTACATGTCCCGCGTTACCCTGAGTCGCTATTTGATCGAGCAGACCCGCAGCAACAACACGCCTGCTGATTTGCGTTTCCTCATCGAAGTGGTGGCGCGTGCTTGCAAAGAGATCAGCCACGCCGTGTCCAAAGGCGCCCTGGGTGGTGTTCTGGGCAGCATGGGCACCGAAAACGTACAAGGTGAAGTGCAGAAGAAGCTCGATGTGATCTCCAACGAGATCCTGCTCGAAGCCAACGAATGGGGCGGTCACCTGGCCGGCATGGCGTCTGAAGAAATGGACAACGCCTACCAGATCCCGGGCAAGTATCCGAAAGGCGCCTACCTGCTGGTATTCGACCCACTGGACGGTTCGTCGAACATTGATATCAATGCTCCGGTCGGCACTATTTTTTCCGTGTTGCGTTGCCCGAACGAATACCTGACTCAGAACGAGCCTTTGAATGAAAAGGCCTTCCTGCAGCCAGGCACACAGCAGGTAGCTGCCGGTTATGCCATCTACGGTCCTCAGACCATGCTGGTATTGACCTTGGGCGACGGCGTTAAAGGCTTCACCCTGGACCGTGAAATGGGCAGCTTCGTTCTGACCCACGAAGACATCACCATTCCTGAAACCACCCAGGAATTTGCCATCAACATGTCTAACCAGCGTCACTGGGAAGCTCCGGTCCAACGCTATGTAGACGAATTGCTGGCCGGTGAAGAAGGTCCGCTGAACAAGAACTTCAACATGCGTTGGGTCGCCGCGATGGTTGCGGACGTGCATCGCATTCTGACCCGCGGTGGTCTGTTCATGTACCCGCGCGACAGCCGTGAGCCGTCCAAGCCTGGCAAGCTGCGTCTGATGTACGAAGCCAACCCGATGTCGTTCCTCGTGGAGCAGGCGGGCGGTGCGTCCACTGACGGCCATCAGCGCATTCTCGACATCCAGCCTGAAGGCTTGCACCAGCGTGTAGCCGTGTACCTGGGCTCGAAAGAAGAAGTCGCGCGCATTACCGATTACCACAAAGCCTAAGCATGCCGCGCCTGTAGCAGCTGCCGAAGGAACGAGGCTGCGTTCGATTGCGAAGCAATCGTAAATTCAGAAGTAGCGACCCGTCAGATAGACCGGGACTTTTGAATTTACGGCGGCTGCGCCCCCGAACGCAGCCTTCGGCAGCTGCTACGGACACCATCTCCCCCCCCGCCAAACAAATCCCTGCGCCCTGCGGGAACCACCCTGTGCTTTTCTCTTCTAAGCTTGCATCAGGCATCTGTGCCGACCTTTCCCTGCAGGAGCTTTCCATGAAATTGCGTTATTTGGCGATGTTGTCGTTCTGCGTATTGCTGACGGCGTGCAGCAAGATCAATCAAGAAAACTATTCAAAACTGTCGGCGGGCATGACCAAGGCTGAAGTTGAGCAGCTTCTGGGCAGCCCGACCGATTGTTCGGGCGCATTGGGGATGTCGAGCTGCACCTGGGGCGATCAGAAGAGCTTTATCAGCGTGCAATACGCGGGCGATAAAGTGCTGATTTTTTCGGGTCAGGGTCTGAAGTAATACTGATCGGGAGCGTTCGCGATGAAACGTCTTTTAGTTAGCTTGGGGGCCGCGCTGTTGCTGGCCGGATGCACGGGTTCCAGCAGCGACTCGCTGGCGCCCAATACTGTCACAAGTGTCGACCTCAAGCGCTATCAGGGCACCTGGTATGAATTGGCGCGATTGCCGATGTTCTTCCAGCGCAACTGTGCGCAGTCTGAAGCCCATTACAGTTTGAAGCCCGACGGTAACGTCGCGGTGTTAAACCGCTGCCGCACGGCAGAGGGCAAATGGGAGGAGGCGAAGGGCACGGCGACCCCGCAGGTGGAGGGTAAAACCGACAAGCTGTGGGTCGAGTTCGACAACTGGGTATCAACCGTGCTGCCGGGTGTGACCAAGGGCGACTACTGGGTGTTGTACCTGGGGGATGACTACAGCACGGCGCTGGTGGGCAATCCCGACCGACGCTATTTGTGGTTGTTGTCGCGCAAGCCGCAGGTTGATCAGCAAACCCGTGATGAATTGCTCAGCAAGGCTCAGCAGCAGGGCTACGACACGTCACGCTTGATCTGGCGCACGCCGGATGCAGAGATGCCCAAAGACACTCAATAAACAGGAACGCCCCTCAGCTGGCGCCAAGGGGCGTTGGCTGGGCGTTTAAGCGCGCAGCAGGGTCTTCCAGGCGCGGTTCTGGTACACGGCGATGGCTTGCTGCTTACGGGCGTTGAGCAATTCGTCGTTTTGCTCTGCGTCGTCAGTGATTGGCATGTTGGCCAATTCCTGCAGCTTGTTCATCTCTCCGTACAAACGGTCCAGTTCCGGAATTTCCAGCACGTTACGCGCCAGGCGCAACCACGCCTGAATGCGCTCGATGCGCGGCAGTTGCTCGGCCAGGTCTTCGGGTTGTTGCTGGTAGCGGTTCAAGCGCAAGGCAATCGCCTCATCCGACAACAAACGCGGCAGCCAGCTGTGCAGCTGTGCAGCGCCCTGACGATTGCCACGGGTGGTGCCGCGATCAACGGTCCAGCTGCGCGCCATCAACCAGCGCGAAGTGTTCAGGGAGAATTGACCCCAGCGAGGGTCTTCCAGCTCTTCAAGGAACTGCTCAGGTGCGGCTTTACGAACGTCTTCGTCGTCCTGGCCGATCTGAACCAGCGGGCGCCAGTCTTCAAGCAGGGCGTCCAGCGCTGCACGCAAGGTGCTGGTGGATTGGCGTGGAGCGGCTTGACCGAGGCTGCTGACCAGCGCGCGCAGGTCAATCAACTGTTGAACCCAATCCTGCAGCAAACGCCAGTGGCCATTGAAGCGATACTGCTCGGCCAGACGCTGGCTGTTGCCCAGCAAGTGCCAGGCCAGTGCCGCAAAGGCATCGTCCAGCGGCGTCTCGGGGGTCAGCTCTGGCGCTGGCAGGTTGACGGAGTAGCTGTTGGCGTCGAACAGGCGATAGCCACGCTCGGCCTTGCTGATGTCACATGGCATCAGGGCCAGCTTCTCGGCCAGTTCTGTAGCCAGTTCCAGCAGGGCGGATGGCTCGCCTTCGCGCAGTTCGAGTTCCAGTTCGCAGATCTCTTCTTTCTGCTTGCCGGCAATCACGTGACCCAGATCCAGGGCGGCTTCGATGACCACTTTGGCCTTGCCGCGACCCCAGGAGATTTCAGCGCGTTCGCGTACGAAATCAGTGGTGAAGATTGGCTTCAGGGTTTTTTTGTCCAGATCGGCCAACTCTTCGGGCCAGCATTCGCCGTCGAGCTTCTTGATGTCGAGTTTGGCTTTGGGCAGGTTCCAGTCGTACTCGTTACGCTCGGACAGACCGGCAATGCTTTGGCCGCGGGTCTTGAGGGTCTGAATAACGTCTTCACCGTCACGGCGCAGGCGCAGGGCAACCTTGGCCTTGGCCAGATCGCGCTCAGGGGTGTCGAAGTACTGGTTCAACAACTCACGGCTTTCCCAGCCACTTTTGTTGCGCTTTTTCAGCAAGGGGTGCTCGCGCAGGGCGGCGAGGGTTTCGCGGCTGACGCGGAGTTTGATTTCAGTTTCTTTTTGCATGGCCGGAAAATCCAGGATCGGTGCGCAGCCGGGAAAAGTGTGGCTGCCAAGGCCGTGCAGTGTACAGGACAAGCCGCCCCGGCGCGCCGAACGGGTTTATTCTGCCTCGCAGATAGCTCTATGATGGGCCTTGCCCCGCCAACAGGAAGTCAGCGCATGCCTTTACCTTCCATGAAAGAGCAGTTCGCTGCCTTGATCGCCACACCGTCGGTCAGTTGCACCCAGCCTTATCTGGATCAGTCCAATCGTGGGGTGATCGACTTGCTGGCCACCTGGCTGAGTGGGTTGGGGTTTAACTGCGATATCCAGCAGGTCAGCCCTGGTAAGTTCAACTTGCTCGCCACCTTCGGCAGCGGTCCCGGCGGGCTGGTACTGGCCGGGCACAGCGACACCGTGCCCTACGATGAAGCGCTGTGGCAAACCGATCCGCTCAAACTCACAGAAGTGGATAACCGCTGGGTCGGCCTTGGCAGTTGCGACATGAAGGGTTTTTTCGCACTGGTGATCGAAGCGGTACGCCCGTTGCTCGATCAACCGTTCAAGCAGCCGCTGCTGATTCTGGCCACGTGCGACGAAGAGACGTCGATGGCTGGCGCCAGGGCGCTGGTCGAAGCCGGCAGGCCGCTGGGCCGCGCCGCCGTGATCGGCGAGCCGACCGGACTCAAGCCAATCCGCATGCACAAGGGTGTGATGATGGAGCGCATCGAGATTCTCGGACGCAGCGGCCACTCATCCGATCCAAGCCTGGGCCACAGCGCACTTGATGCCATGCACGATGTGATCAGCGAACTCAAAGGCCTGCGCCAGCAGTGGCTCAATGAATACCGCAACCCGCAGTTCAGCGTGCCGCAACCGACCCTGAACTTTGGCTGTATTCATGGCGGCGATAATCCGAACCGGATTTGCGGGCAATGCTCGCTTGAGTTTGACCTGCGACCGTTGCCGGGCATGGACCCGAACGAACTGCGGGCCATCATTCGCGGCAAGCTGCAACCGTTGGCCGAGCGCCATCAGGTGAAGATTGATTTCGCCCCCATTGCTGGCGGAGTGCCGCCATTCGAACAGGACGCCGACGCTGAGTTGGTGCGGGTTGCCGAGCGACTCACCGGGCATCGCGCGCAAGCAGTGGCGTTTGGTACCGAAGCGCCTTATCTTCAGCAGCTTGGCTGCGAAACGTTGGTACTGGGGCCGGGCGATATCGCCTGTGCGCATCAGCCGGGGGAATACCTGGAAATGTCACGTTTGCAGCCTACGGTGCGTCTACTGACTCAACTGGTCGAACACTATTGCCTGAAGTAGTGGCGATCCCTTTGCATTTCACACAAGGAGCGCGCGCGTGTTGCCGACCCTGTTTCGACGATAACCATCAGCCCGATGTGCGTTTGCTGTTTTAGCCCTTTTTAGGCGATTTATTTTTTACAGGCTTTGGTTATGCACGATTACGTTAACTGGTTGCGTCACGCGTCTCCTTACATCAATGCCCACCGCGATTGCACCTTTGTCGTCATGCTCCCCGGCGACGGCGTGGCACATCCCAATTTTGGCAATATCGTCCACGACCTGGTGTTGTTGCACAGTTTGGGCGTGCGCCTGGTACTGGTTCACGGCTCGCGCCCGCAAATCGATAGCCGGCTTGAGTCCCGCGGTCTGGTGCCGTATTACCACAACGGCATGCGCGTCACCGACGCCTCAACCCTGGAGTGCGTGATCGACGCAGTAGGGCAGTTGCGCATTGCGATTGAAGCGCGCTTGTCGATGGACATGGCGTCTTCGCCGATGCAGGGCTCGCGCCTGCGGGTGGCGAGCGGCAACCTGGTTACCGCACGGCCGATTGGCGTGCTCGATGGCGTGGACTTTCACCATACCGGCGAAGTCCGTCGTGTCGACCGCAAGGGCATCAACCGTCTGCTCGATGAGCGCTCGATTGTGTTGCTGTCGCCCTTGGGCTACTCGCCGACCGGTGAGATTTTCAACTTGGCCTGTGAAGACGTCGCCACCCGTGCCGCGATCGACCTGGCGGCGGACAAGCTGTTGTTGTTCGGCGCCGAGTCCGGCTTGCTCGACGCAGAAGGGCGGTTGGTGCGTGAGCTGCGCCCACAGCAAGTGCCTGCCCACATGAAGCGTTTGGGCAGCGACTACCAGGCCGAACTGCTGGAAGCAGCTGCCGAGGCCTGTAGCGGTGGTGTGGCTCGTAGCCATATCGTCAGCTATGCCGAAGATGGCGCTTTGCTGACGGAGCTGTTCACCCGTCACGGTGGCGGTACGTTGGTCGCCCAGGAACAATTCGAACTGATCCGCGAAGCGGCGATTGAAGACGTCGGTGGTTTGCTCGATCTGATCAGCCCGTTGGAAGAGCAGGGCATTCTGGTGCGTCGCTCGCGAGAAGTGCTGGAGCGTGAGATTGAACAGTTCAGCGTGGTTGAGCGCGAAGGGATGATTATCGCCTGTGCGGCGCTGTATCAGATTGCCGATTCGGATGCGGGGGAGCTGGCGTGCCTGGCGGTGAATCCGGAGTACCGTCATGGTCGCCGTGGCGATGAGCTGCTGGAGCGTATCGAAAACCGTGCTCGGGCTCAGGGGTTGAAAACGCTGTTCGTCTTAACTACGCGCACTGCGCACTGGTTCCGTGAGCGCGGGTTTGTACCTAGTGGTGTTGAGCGTCTGCCTGCGGCGCGAGCGTCGCTGTACAACTATCAGCGTAACTCCAAGATCTTCGAGAAGACGCTGTAACCGCTGACGAGGAACCATTCAACTGTGGGAGCGAGCCTGCTCGCGATGACTTTCGCGAGCAGGCTCGCTCCCACGGTGCTCAGCAAACCCCGTCAAAACTCCCGCAAACACACATCATCAATCACCGCCTTGCCCATGTCGCACAAGTAATGCGAAGCCCAGGCATGGTGCTGACAGTTCTTGTCCAGCGCGGCATCCAGCGCCAGTTTTTTTGCGCAATACAGCAAGGCCGACACCTGCTCCAGCGCCTGGCGCAACGGTATGTCGGGGTTAACGCGAAACAGCTCGTGGTTGTCCTGGCCGCAGGGGCCGAAGGTGACGGTGCCGAGGGTTTTGATTGGGGGACGATCAGTCATTGAGTGCGCTCCTATGGGACTAAGAGCTGCCACTTTTTGTTCTCAGGCAAATGGTGGCAGCCGTGCGCGGGCTGAGAATCGGGACAATAGGAACCCCGGCAGGCACAAAGGCCTCCCGCGCACAGCCGCCATAACACGTTGGACTGTACACAATGAATGCCATCTTGCGATGGCGTTCAGTTCGATATTGTTCATCGGATTCTCATGCCCGGTCACTGTTTTTTTCAGTGACGATGCACAGTACGCTTCGCTTCAAAACGCGGAAGCCGTCCATTGCCTCAGTGGGCGTAGGAACTGACCGCCCGCGCTCGCACGAACACCACCGATCAGTCCCCTCGCCCTCCGGGAGGGGGCTAGGGTGAGGGTTTATTTAGTTACTGATCGCCAGAATACTTGCCTGATACGAGGCCACGAATAAATCGAAATCGCCCTCTTCAATCTTCTCTGTCTCGGCTTGTTCGAGCAGTGACTTGCGGGCTTTTTCTTCGAATGCAGCCTGATCTTCTGCGCTCAACGGTTCACTGCGGAAGAACTCTGCGTGAGCCAGGCTTTGGCGCATGGAGAACTGGGCGAAGCTTTCATTGTGCTCGGTCATGCTGGCCAGCACTCTGGCAGACGGCGTCAGTGACACGTCCTTGATTTTGGCCAACTGCTCGTCGACTGCTTTGCTGTGGTGATCGCCACCGTGGCTCTGGTCGAGCAGGGCGGCCAGTGGAGCGATTTTTTCCAGCAGTTCTGCCGCCCATTCCTTCATGTCGACTGCTTCACCATCGCGCTGCAATTGCAGGCCCGGACGACGACCTTCCTTGACCACGCTCAGGAAGTTCGACGTGCAGCTGCCGCATTCCGGGCTATCGAATTGCGGGCTCTCTTGCAGCGCGCAATACAGCAGGAAGGCATCCAGGAAGCGGGCCTCCGGCAGGTCGATGCCCACTGGCAGGAACGGGTTGATATCCAGCAAACGCACTTCAACGTACTGCACACCACGTGACACCAGGGCCTGAATCGGACGCTCACCCGTGTACGTCACACGCTTGGGGCGGATGTTGGAGTAGTACTCGTTTTCGATTTGCAGGATGTTGGTGTTCAACTGCACCCATTCGCCATCCTTGTGCGTGCCGATTTCAACATAGGGTGCGTAAGGCGTGGCCACTGCTTTGCGCAGGCTGTCGGTGTAGCTGTCGAGGTTGTTGTAGCACGGTGTCAGGCCGGCCTGGGCGTTGCTCTGGTAACCCAGGTCGCTCATGCGCAGGCTGGTGGCGTACGGCAGGTAGAGCGTATCCGGGTCCAGTTGTTCCAACTGGTGAGAACGGCCGCGCAAAAAGCCCGCATCCAGTGCTGGCGAGGCGCCGAACAGGTACATCAGCAGCCAGCTGTAACGACGGAAGTTACGAATCAGGGCGATGTAGGCGTTCGATTGATAGTCGCGCTCGGTCCCCACGAACCCTTCGGCCTGCATCAGCACGGGCCACAGGGCCTCGGGCAGGGAGAAGTTGTAATGGATACCGGCGATGCACTGCATGGTCTTGCCGTATCGCAGGGCCAGGCCCTTGCGGTACACGTACTTGAGCTGCCCGATATTGGACGTGCCGTAGTAGGCAATCGGGATGTCTTCTTCGGCCGGTAACGGACACGGCATCGAAGGGCTCCACAGGAACTCGTTACCGAGCTTGCTGTAGGCAAAGCGGTGGATCTTGTCGAGGCTGGCCAGCGTCTCTGCCGGATCGGGCAGGGCCGGGGTGATGAACTCCAGCAGCGACTCTGAATAGTCTGTGGTGATTTGATCGTTGGTCAGCGCCGAGCCCAATTCTTCTGGGTGCGGGGTCTGAGCCAGGCGTGCATCAGGCGTGACGCGCAGGCATTCGCGCTCGATGCCATGCAGGCATTGCCCAAGCAGAGTGAGGTTAGCGCGCTCGCTGAGCAGAGCCAGGCGGCGGTTGAGAAGTTGGCTCAAGTTGGATTCCTTCACGCGTCAGTCGCCCCAATATGGGGGTGGTCAGGACGGTCTACAAGGGTGAAGTTGAAACCGGCGTGGTCGCCTGGCTTTTGTTGATATTGCTTTGGCCCCGTCCCTGTTTCGGCCCCTGAGCGCTTCAAGCGCATTTCGGCACCGCGTCAGCAGTACCGAAATTAACTCAAATGACCCTGTGGCGGCTACAGGACAGCGAACGTGCCTTGTGCTTTTGCGACCAGTTTGTCGCCCTGGAATACATCCGCTTCGACCACCAGCGTACGTCGCCCGGGATGGATGACTTTGGCGATACACAGCACCTCGCCGTCAGACACCGCGCGGATGTAGTTGATCTTGCACTCGATGGTTGCGCTCTGTTGATCGAACCCATGGGCGCTGGAACACGCCAGCCCCATGCTGATATCCACAAGGCTGAACAGCACGCCACCGTGCATCTTGCCGCCCCGGTTGCGCAGTTGCGGCTCCAGGCTGAGCGCTACGTGCGCTACACCGTCTTCCAGCGACTGCACGCGGCAACCGATCAACGTGCTGAAAGCGCTTTGGGTCAGGCCGTCCGGGAGCGTCATTAGCGTTTCTTCAGCTGTTTGGCGTTGGCAAACAGCGAAGCCATCGCGTTGTTGCTCGGCGCTGCGGCAACCGTTTCTTTGCGTGGCGCAGTGCTTTGCTGGCGTGGGGCGGAACCCGGGCGTGCGCCACGGGCGCCGTCGATCTTCTCACCCGGTGTGTCGCTCATGCGCATCGACAGGCCAACGCGTTTGCGCGGGATGTCGATTTCCATGACCTTGACCTTGACCACGTCACCCGCTTTCACGGCTTCGCGCGGGTCCTTGATGAACTTCTCGGACAATGCCGAGATGTGCACCAGGCCGTCCTGATGCACGCCGATATCGACGAAAGCACCGAAGTTGGTCACGTTGGTGACGACGCCTTCCAGGATCATCCCCAGTTGCAGGTCCTTGAGGTCTTCCACGCCTTCCTGGAACTCAGCCGTCTTGAACTCGGGACGCGGATCGCGGCCGGGTTTTTCCAGCTCTTGCAGAATGTCGGTAACAGTCGGCAGACCGAAGGTTTCGTCGGTGAACTTCTTCGGATCGAGGCGCTTCAAGAAGCTCGCGTCGCCGATCAGCGAGCGAATGTCGCGCTCGGTGTCCGAAGCAATGCGCTTGACCAGCGGGTAGGCTTCGGGGTGAACCGCCGAGCTGTCCAGCGGGTTGTCGCCATTCATGACGCGCAAAAAGCCGGCGGCCTGCTCGAAGGTTTTTTCGCCCAGGCGGCTGACTTTTTTCAGTGCGGCACGGGTTTTGAAAGCGCCGTTTTCATCGCGATGGCTCACGATGTTTTGCGCCAGCGTGGCATTGAGGCCCGAGATGCGGGCCAGCAGCGCCACGGACGCGGTGTTTACGTCCACGCCCACGGCGTTTACGCAGTCTTCCACCACTGCGTCCAGGCCGCGTGCCAGCTTGAGCTGGGACACATCGTGCTGGTACTGGCCGACACCGATGGATTTAGGGTCGATTTTCACCAGCTCGGCCAACGGGTCTTGCAGGCGGCGGGCGATCGATACTGCGCCACGGATCGATACATCCAGATCCGGAAATTCCTTGGCGGCCAGTTCCGAGGCCGAATACACCGAAGCACCGGCCTCGGACACCATCACCTTGGTGACTTTCAGCGCCGGGTATTTCTTGATCAGGTCAGCGACCAGCTTGTCGCTTTCGCGGCTGGCGGTACCGTTTCCGATGGCAATCAGCTCGACCGAGTGCTTGGCGCACAGGGCGGCCATGACGGCGATGGTCTGATCCCACTTGTTGTGCGGCACGTGCGGGTAAACGGTGGCGTATTCCAGCATTTTGCCGGTGGCATCCACCACGGCCAGTTTGCAGCCGGTACGCAGGCCCGGGTCCAGCCCCAGTGTGGCCCGCGGGCCGGCCGGTGCAGCCAGCAGCAGGTCGTGCAGGTTGTGGGCGAATACGTTGATCGCTTCGGTCTCGGCGCCGTCGCGCAATTCACCCAGCAAGTCGGTTTCGAGGTGGGTGTAGAGCTTGACCTTCCAGGTCCAGCGCACAACTTCGCTTAGCCACTTGTCAGCCGGGCGGTTCTGGTTTTGCAGGCCGAAGCGCTCTGCAATCATCATCTCGCCGGGGTGCATGGTGCCAGGCAGTTCTTCACCCACCTTGAGCGAAGAGCTGAGAATACCTTCATTGCGGCCACGGAAAATCGCCAGGGCACGGTGCGACGGCATACTTTTGAGCGGCTCATCGTGTTCGAAGTAGTCGCGGAACTTGGCGCCTTCCTCTTCTTTGCCAGCGATAACACGGGCGCTGAGAATGGCTTCGTGCTTGAGGAAACTGCGCAGTTTATCCAGCAGGCTGGCGTCTTCGGCGAAGCGCTCCATCAGAATGTACTTGGCGCCATCGAGGGCCGCCTTGACGTCCGCCACACCTTTTTCTGCGTCGACAAAACGGGCAGCTTCGGTCTCAGGATTGAGTGTCGGGTCGTTGAACAGGCCATCAGCCAGTTCGCCAAGGCCGGCTTCCAGGGCGATCTGGCCCTTGGTGCGGCGCTTTTGCTTGTACGGCAGGTACAAGTCTTCGAGGCGGGTTTTGGTCTCGGCGAGTTTGATATCGCGGGCCAGTTCTGGCGTCAACTTGCCTTGTTCTTCGATGCTGGCGAGGATGCTTGTGCGCCGTTCGTCGAGTTCACGCAGATAGCGCAGGCGTTCTTCCAGATGACGTAACTGGGTGTCATCCAGGCTTCCGGTCACTTCCTTACGGTAGCGAGAAATGAAGGGTACGGTGGAGCCTTCATCCAGAAGAGCGACGGCCGCTTCGACCTGCTGCGGGCGCACGCCAAGTTCTTCGGCGATGCGGCTGTTGATGCTGTCCATAAAACCACCTGACAAATTGTGATGCAGGCTCGCAGGCCCGGGCTTGAAGGCCTGCGAGGCTGGTTGAGCGGCCCGGAGGGCGCCGCTACCTGGGCCAAAAGGGCAGCCTGTTGACCCGTGAAATCAGCAAATTACGGCAGGTGTTGAAAAAATAAATCCTGCCACAACCATTGAAAATTCGAGGTTGCCTGACACAAAAGGCGGCGCATTATAACCAGCGTTCCCGGATTCAGGGGACTGCGGGCTGCGGCCTCATTGATGGGTCTGCTGTTTGTAGAGGAAAAATCTGCTAACAATGCACACCATGCGTATGACAGCAGCTAAGCCATAATGCGCGCCGAGATCACAGGAGCATCTAATGAGCAGCATTGCACAAACGGCTGAAGGCGAAAAAATTCTCATCGTTGATGACGATCCAGGGCTGAGCAGCCTGCTGGAACGTTTCTTCGTCAGCAAGGGCTATCGTGCTCGGGCTGTGCCGAACGTCGAGCAAATGGATCGTTTGCTGGCTCGTGAGGTATTTAACCTGGTGGTACTGGATTTGATGCTGCCCGGCGAAGACGGCTTGTCTGCCTGCCGCCGCCTGCGTGCAGCGGGCAACCGGGTGCCCATCATCATGCTTACAGCAAAAGGCGACGAGCTGAGCCGCATCAAGGGTCTGGAACTGGGCGCCGATGATTACCTGGCCAAGCCGTTTAACCCCGATGAGCTGATGGCGCGGGTGCGAGCTGTATTGCGCCGCCAGTCGGCTCCAGTGCCGGGTGCGCCGGGCAGTGAAGACGAAAGCGTAACCTTCGGTGATTACGAGTTGTCCCTGGCTACTCGCGAGCTTAAGCGTGGCGACGAAGTTCACATGCTCACCACGGGTGAGTTTGCGGTGCTTAAAGCATTGGTCATGCATGCTCGTGAGCCATTGACCCGTGACAAGCTGATGAACCTGGCCCGTGGTCGCGAGTGGGATGCGCTGGAGCGTTCAATCGACGTCCAGATTTCCCGTTTGCGTCGCATGATCGAGCCTGATCCGTCCAAGCCGCGCTATATCCAGACCGTCTGGGGCGTAGGTTATGTGTTCGTGCCGGATGGTAACGCGACCAAGTGACAGATCATTTGTAGGAGCGAGTCATGCAGGTGCCGTCCGGTGCCTGCGTGGCTCGCGATTCATTTTTTTGCGGGCCTTGGGGCTCGCTCCTGCAAAGTGTAAAAACGGCTGTCTATGAAAACCCCTCTCTGGTTTCCCCAAAGTTTCTTCTCTCGCACTCTCTGGCTTGTCCTGATAGTCGTTCTGTTTTCCAAGGCGTTGACGCTGGTTTACCTGCTCATGAACGAAGACGTATTGGTCGACCGCCAGTACAGTCACGGTGTGGCACTGACCCTGCGCGCCTATTGGGCCGCTGATGAGGAAAACCGCAACAAGATTATCGATGCCGTTGATCTGGTACGCGTCGTGGGCGGTGGTGTGCCTGAGGGTGAGCAACACTGGCCTTACAGCGAAATCTACCAACGTCAGATGCAAGACGAACTTGGTCCCGATACCGAAGTTCGCTTGCGCATGCATACGTCTCCTGCTCTGTGGGTGCGTGCGCCCAGCCTGGGTGAGGGCTGGTTGAAAGTGCCGCTGTATCCGCATCCGCTTCGCGGGCAGAAAATCTGGAATGTGCTGGGATGGTTCCTGGCAATCGGCTTGTTATCCACAGCATCGGCATGGATTTTCGTCAGTCAGCTCAACCAGCCGCTCAAGCGTCTGGTGTATGCAGCTCGTCAACTGGGGCAGGGGCGCAGTGTGCGCTTGCCAATAAGTGACACTCCCAGCGAGATGACCGAGGTGTACAGCGCCTTCAATCAAATGGCTGAAGATGTCGAACAGGCAGGCCGTGAGCGTGAACTGATGCTTGCGGGCGTGTCCCATGACCTGCGAACACCGTTGACCCGTTTGCGCCTTTCTCTTGAGCTCATGGGCAACCACAGCGACCTTTCAGACGATATGGTGCGTGACATTGAAGACATGGATGCGATTCTCGATCAGTTCCTGGCCTTTATCCGTGATGGACGTGACGAGCCGGTCGAAGAAGTTGATCTGTGTGATTTGATCCGCGAAGTGGTAGCGCCCTACAACCAGAACGGTGAGGAGGTTCGCTTGCGCTTACAGCCGATCCAGCCGTTTGCGTTGCGGCGGGTATCGATGAAACGCCTGCTCAACAACCTGATCGGCAATGCCCTGCACCATGCGGGCGAAGACGTTGAGGTTGCGGCTTATGTGTCTGGAGACGTCAGTGCACCGTACGTGGTGCTGAGCGTGATGGACCGGGGCGCAGGCATTGACCCTTCGGAGCTTGAAGACATCTTCAACCCGTTCATTCGTGGTGATCGTGCTCGTGGTGGCAAAGGCACTGGGTTGGGACTTGCGATCGTGAAGCGGATTGCCTCCATGCATGGCGGCAATGTCGAGTTGCGCAACCGCAGCGGCGGCGGGCTGGAAGCCCGTGTACGCCTGCCGCTGGGGCTGATGTTGCCAAGAGGGGCTGTCTAGATTTTTCTGGCTCTGTGGGAGCGGGCAAGCCCGCTCCCACAGGGTTTGATGCGTGGTTAGCCTTTGCCCTTGGTCCGTGTCATATGCGGGCTGCTGTTTTTTTCCAGATGTTGAATGATGATCCCGGCCACATCCTTGCCAGTGGTGGTTTCAATCCCTTCCAGGCCCGGCGAAGAATTGACCTCCAGCACCAGTGGACCATGGTTGGAGCGCAAGATATCGACCCCCGCCACACTCAACCCCATGACCTTGGCCGCACGAATGGCGGTCATGCGCTCTTCAGGAGTGATCTTGATCAGGCTGGCGCTACCGCCCCGGTGCAGGTTGGAGCGGAATTCGCCAGGTTTGGCCTGACGCTTCATGGCCGCGATTACCTTGTCCCCAACCACGAAGCAGCGAATATCGGCGCCACCCGCTTCCTTGATGTACTCCTGCACCATGATGTTTTGCTTGAGCCCCATGAAGGCCTCAATCACTGATTCGGCCGCAGTCGCAGTTTCACACAGCACCACGCCGATGCCTTGGGTGCCTTCCAGTACCTTGATCACCAGTGGCGCGCCGTTGACCATCTCGATCAGGTCGGGAATGTCATCAGGGGAGTGGGCAAAACCGGTCACCGGCAAACCCAGGCCACGACGCGACAGCAGTTGCAACGAGCGCAGCTTGTCGCGTGAACGGGCAATCGCTACCGACTCATTGAGCGGGAAAACACCCATCATCTCGAACTGACGCAGCACCGCGCAGCCATAGAATGTGACCGAGGCGCCAATACGCGGGATCACGGCATCGAAGCCTTCCAGCGGCTTGCCGCGATAGTGAATCTGCGGCTTATGACTGGCAATGTTCATATAGGCGCGCAGGGTATCGATCACTACCATTTCATGGCCTCGTTCGGTACCGGCTTCAACCAGACGACGAGTGGAATACAGACGCGGGTTACGCGACAGCACAGCGATCTTCATGCAACACCTGTGGCAGAGGTAGTAGTGACCGGAAACACCGGCTTGTCTTGAACGTATTTATGTTCTGGATTGACGACCAGTTGGCCGTCAATCAGGGCTTTTGAGCCCAGTAATAAGCGGTAGCGCATCGATTTGCGGCAGGCGAGGGTGAACTCGACCTGCCAGACCCGATCGCCCAGCGCCAGGCCGGTACGGATGACATAGCGAACCTGGGTGTGACCATTGGAGCTTTTTATGGTTTTTATGGCCACCAACGGGGCTTCACAGCGGCGGTGGCGCAGCTGTACCAGCGTGCCCAAATGGGCATTGAAACGTACCCACTTTTCACCCTCGCGCTCAAAAGGCTCGATCTCGGTGGCGTGCAAGCTGGAGGTACTGGCACCGGTGTCGATTTTCGCCCGCAGGCCGGCAACTCCCAAATCGGGAAGCGCCACCCACTCGCGCAGACCGACAACGGTCAAGTGATCAAAAGTCTTCAATATAAGTAACCAGCGATTAACGTATTCAGGCTGCAGGAGAAACCCTGCAGGTAAAACAATCGGCGATGCCGACTTGGCGGTGTAGAAAGAGTATTCACGCAGAATATCCGGTAAATGGCGACAGTTATCTACGTGTACGCTGTTCAGCAGGCAGGCATTCTATCGGGCTGATTGCTTCAGTTGTTCATCGTAAGTAGTAGTACAGTTCTGACTATTCAAATGAAGAGGAATTCCAGTGGCGCAAAAACAGGAAGAGGACGACAAGGTTCGCCTGGACAAGTGGCTCTGGGCAGCGCGCTTTTACAAAACTCGTGCACTGGCCAAAGCCGCGATTGAAAGCGGCAAGGTGCATTGCCGTGGTGAACGCTGCAAACCGAGCAAAGAGCCACGCTTGGGCGATGAGTTGCAAGTCCGTGTAGGTCTTGAGGAGCGTACTGTGGAAGTCAAAGCGTTGTCAGTGGTGCGTCGAGGCGCTCCCGAGGCTCAATTGTTGTACGCCGAAACCGAACAAAGCATCGCCAAGCGCGAAAACGCGGCGGCTATGCGCAAATCCGGTGCAATGGGCATCAGCACCGATGGAAAGCCAACCAAGAAACAACGACGCCAATTGCATCAATTCCATGACGCCAGTGGTGCCGAGTGAGCTGACCGCTGTTCGCAAACCGTACGTCGAGTCTGTGTGCGCATAACTTGTAATCATCCCTGCATGGCGCCATATAAGGTCCTTAGACCTGCACGACATTCAACGATCCGTACACATTTTGTCACCAATTCAGAACCTTATTCTTATGTCCGACATACTCAAAACCGATGCCACACAACGCTTTATGTTCGATACCAGCGACGCCCGCGGCGAACTGGCTTCGCTGGAGCACAGCTACGCTGACGTGTTGGCCAAGCACGCTTACCCACAGCCGGTCCAGCAGTTGCTGGGCGAGCTGATGGCCGCCGCTGCGTTGCTGGTGGGCAACCAGAAAATCGATGGCTTGCTGAGCCTGCAGGCCCGTTCCGAAGGCCCGGTTCCGCTGTTGATGATCGAGTGCACCAGCGACCGTGAGATACGCGGTCTGGCCCGTTTCGACGCCGACAGCATTGCTCCGGATGCCACTCTGGCCGATCTGCTGCCCAACGGCGTACTGGCCATTACCATTGATCCTACTGTTGGCAAACGCTACCAGGGGATTGTGGACCTGAACGGCGAAACCCTGGCTGACTGCTTCACCAACTACTTCGTAATGTCTGAGCAAGTGCCAACCCGCTTCTGGCTGGTTGCTGATGGCAAGCGTGCCCGTGGCATGTTCCTGCAGCAGTTGCCTGCCGACGTGGTCAAGGATGAAGACGAGCGAGTCGACAGCTGGGACAAGTTGCTGATGTTGGGCGATACCCTCAAGGCTGAAGAGCTGCTGGGGCTGGACAACGAAACCATCCTGCACCGTCTGTATCACGAAGAAACAGTGCGCTTGTTTGACAACGAAGCCATTGAATTCAAATGCAGCTGCTCCCGTGAGCGCTCGGGTAATGCCCTGACCAGCCTGGGTCATGAAGACGCGTTGACCCTGGTTACCGAACATGGCGGTCATATCGAAATCGACTGCCAGTTTTGTAACGAGCGCTACCTGTTTGATGCCGCCGATGTCGATCAATTATTCGCTGGCGCTGGTGTCGAATCCCCTTCTGGCACTCATCACTAAAACGATTCAGCCTAGGTAAAACACCTGTCAAACCCCGTTCTTGCGCGGTTCTGACAGGTGGGCCCTACTCTTTTTGGGGTTTTCTGGCATAATCCGGCCCACTTTTTTCGCGGTAGTAGTGCAAACTTTTCTACTACAAAACGTTTGGCGCACTCGGCCAATGGCCGACGGGGAACCTCATGACGCAAGCTAATAACGCCGTGTACACCGATCTGAGCATCGACGATCTGGTCAAAGAAGCCCTGAGCCGTGGTGAAGGCGAGCTTGCCGACAATGGCGCACTGGTTGTCGAAACTGGCCACCGTACAGGCCGTTCACCGGCTGACCGCTTCATTGTTGAAGAACCGTCCACTCAGGCATCCATTGCCTGGGGCCCGATCAACCGCAAGTTCCCGGCCGACAAGTTCGATGCCTTGTGGGACCGCGTCGAGGCTTTCAACAACGCGCAAGAGCATTTCGTTTCCCACGTGCATGTAGGTGCTTCCGAAGACCACTACCTGGCCGTGAAAATGACCACCCAGACTGCCTGGCAGAACCTGTTCGGTCGTTGCCTGTTCATCAATCCGGCTCAGTACAACCCGGCCGGTCGTGAAGAGTGGCAAGTGCTCAATGTGGCCAACTTCGAGTGCGTACCTGAGCGTGATGGCACCAACTCTGACGGTTGCGTGATCCTCAACTTCGCCCAGAAAAAAGTGCTGATCGCCGGCATGCGTTACGCCGGTGAAATGAAAAAAGCCATGTTCTCGGTACAGAACTTCCTGTTGCCTGCTGCTGACGTATTGCCTATGCACTGCGCGGCCAATATTGGCGAAGAAGGCGACGTGACCCTGTTCTTCGGCCTGTCGGGTACCGGTAAAACCACCCTGTCCGCCGATGAAAGCCGTTACCTGATCGGTGATGACGAACACGGTTGGGGCGAAGGTGTGGTGTTCAACATCGAAGGTGGTTGCTATGCCAAATGCATCGACCTGTCCGAGAAGAACGAGCCGGTCATCTGGAAAGCCATCAAGCACGGCGCCGTGCTGGAAAACGTTGTTCTCGACGATGCCAAGCACCCTGACTATGCCGATGTCAGCCTGACCCAGAACAGCCGCGCAGCTTACCCTCTGGAGCATGTTGCCAAGCGTTCCGAGAAGAACCTGGGCGGCGAGCCAAACGCTGTTATCTTCCTGACCTGCGACCTGACTGGCGTATTGCCACCTGTGTCGATCCTCAGCGAAGAACAGGCGGCCTACCACTTCCTGTCTGGCTACACCGCATTGGTGGGCTCGACTGAAATGGGTTCGGGCAGCGGCATCAAGTCGACGTTCTCCACCTGCTTCGGCGCACCGTTCTTCCCGCGCCCGGCTGGCGAATACGCTGAGCTGCTGATCAAGCGCATCCGCGGCTTCGGCTCCAAGGTGTACCTGGTTAACACCGGCTGGACCGGCGGTGGCTACGGCGTTGGCAAGCGTTTCAACATCCCGACCACCCGTGGCGTGATTGCAGCGATCCAGAGCGGTGCTCTGATTGGCGTAGAAACCGAGCACCTGGACACCATCAACCTCGACGTGCCTTTGGCCGTGCCGGGCGTTGACACTGTTCTGCTCAACCCACGCAACACTTGGGCAGACAAAGCTGCCTACGACGAAGCTGCCAAGGCATTGGCTGGCCTGTTCGTAGAGAACTTCAAGAAGTTCGACGTCAGCGACGCGATCAAGGCAGCGGGTCCGAAGGCGTAAGCATTCGGTCAGTGTGTTGATCCATAAAAAAGCCGCCTGAGAGGGCGGCTTTTTTGTGCCTGTGCAGTTCTTGTGGGAGCGAGCCCGCTCGCGAAGGCATCACCGCGATCATTCGGATAAAACGCGTCGTCTGCATCGCGAGCAGGCTCACCACAGAACGTTTCGCCTAAGCTTCCAGGCTTTGCGTATCCCAATGGCCGCTTCTGATCGCCGCGTACAGCATGCCGATGGTCAAGGGTACTTTGCCCTCGCGGCCCTTGGCCTTGCGCTTGAGATGCGGGTCGTTGCCCGCAGGCTGGAAGTAGCGGTAGGCATCATAGTCCGCCAATTCGAGCCCGAAACGCTCCTCAAGAGCTTCCATCAAATGCTGGGCATCGGTGCCATTGCAGCCAAGATCTGCGTTGATCGCGGTTTTTAGGCTGATGGTTTTGTGTTCCGGCAGGCCGATTTCTTCATGCAGCAACTGCATCAGCTCGCGCAGGATGGGGGTGTCCGGGAGGTCGGTGGCGAGTTTCATTATCAAAAGTCCGAAATGAGTTTCAAGGAATCTCTCCTGGCGAATGACTCTTCAACCAGTCAGCCAGTGCTGCGTTCATGCGTGTTTGCCAGCCGGGGCCGGAGGCCTTGAATTGCTCTACGACTTCGGGAGCAAGACGGATGGTGATTCGTGTGAGCACTTTGTCCGCCTTGGGTCTGCCGCGTTTAATCAACAGCGGACCTTTGAACTCGTCGGCAGCTTCAAAAAAGGCTTCTGTCAGTTCGGGCGCGTCATCCGGGTCAGCCCAGTCGATGGGCGTAGAGTGCTTGTTCGCGCTCATTGGCTTTCCTCATGGAAATAATACGGCGGTCCGCGCCGCGCGGTGTCCAGACCAAAACAATCATGCGCTCCTGTAACAGGCCGATGCTGATTAGTCGGACTTCGCCGTAATCCTGGCGTGAGTCTTCCGATGTGAAGTGATGACCTGCAAATAGGGTTTTTGCGTCAGCGAAATCAAGGCCTCGCTCGATTAGCGTCTTGTTGCGTTTGGTGATGTCGTAGGTTATTTGCATCAATTTATCGTATGCACAATAAATACTACTGGCAAAATCCTGTTGTTGCCAAATTTTGCGTTTTCTCCTGACAAAGGGTTATTCAAGGCATCCTGGCTCGACCCTGTATCATCCCCTCTCAATTTGCCCCCGGCCTTTTCGCGACCGGCTGCAAACCTGGCGTAGAGTTCTGCGCTTTGCAGCGGTCAAAGGAGTGACAGTGATGCACAACACCCTCGAACAGGTCTTCGGTTATCCACAGTTTCGGGCCGGGCAAGAAGCGGCGATCAGTGCCGTGTTGGCCGGGCGTTCGGCGGCGGCGATTTTCCCTACGGGATCGGGTAAATCCCTGTGTTACCAACTGCCGGCGTTGCTGTTGCCTCACCTGACGCTAGTGGTTTCGCCGCTGTTGGCCCTGATGCAGGACCAGCTGGCTTTTTTGCAGCGCCACGGGATTGCAGCGGCCAGCATCGATTCGGCGCAAAGCCGCGACGAGGCAAGCGCCGTCATGGCCCGGGCGAAAGCGGGCGAGTTGAAGATCCTGATGATTTCGGTCGAGCGCCTCAAGAACGAGCGCTTTCGTAACTTTTTGCAGCAAGTGCCGATTTCCCTGCTGGTGGTGGACGAAGCGCACTGTATTTCCGAGTGGGGGCATAATTTCCGTCCGGACTACCTGAAGCTTCCGGACTACCAGCGCCAGTTCAATATCCCGCAAGCGCTGCTGCTGACAGCTACCGCGACCCCGAATGTGATCGCTGACATGCAGGTCAAATTTGCGATTGCCGAGTCGGACGTCATCACCACCGGTTTCTACCGCGCCAATCTCAATCTGTGGGTCGAGCCCGTCACTGGCGCCGCCAAGCGTCAGCGCCTGGTGCAGTGGATGGGCGAGCGTATCGGCCAGCCGAGCATTGTGTATGTCACGCTGCAAAAGACCGCCGAGCACATTGCCCAGCACTTGAACCAGAACGGGATCAGCGCCAACGCCTATCACGCCGGTTTGCCCCATGATCAGCGCGAGGGCATTCAGCGCCAGTTCATGGGCGGGCAGTTGAATTGCATCGTTGCCACCATTGCCTTTGGCATGGGCATCGACAAAAGCGACATCCGCAACGTGGTGCATTTCGACTTGCCCAAGTCGATCGAAAACTACAGCCAGGAAATCGGCCGCGCCGGGCGCGATGGCGATCCCTCCGAGTGCCTGGTACTGGCCAATCGCGACAGCCTCAACGTTTTGGAAAACTTTGTGTACGGCGACACGCCGGAGTTGCAAGGCATTCGCTGTGTGCTTGATGAGTTGCGTGAGGTGATTGCTGAAGGTCAGTGGGAATTCATGCTGCTGCCTCTGTCCGATCAGAGCAATATTCGTCAGTTACCGCTCAAGACCTTATTGGTGCAGTTGGAGCTGCGTGGGTTGATCGCTCCTCGCTATGCGTATTTCGCCGAATATCGTTTCAAGTTCCTGATCGAACCCGATGTGTTGCTGGCCAAGTTTGAAGGCGAGCGTCAGCAATTCGTCTCAGCCATCATTCAGACTTCCAGTCGTGCCAGAACCTGGGCCACGGTGAATTTCGACGCGCTGTACAGCCAGCATCAGGCCGACCGGAACCGGGTGGTCAAAGCGCTGGATTACTTTCAGGAGAAGGGCTGGATCGAACTTGAAAGCAAGCAGATGACCGAGGTCTACAGCCTGTTGGTTCAAGATTTTGATGCCCAGGCTCTGAGCCTGGAGCTGCATGCCTACTTCACGGCTCACGAGCGTGGCGAGATTACGCGGATTCACGCCATGTTGGCGCTGTTCGCCAGTGAAACCTGCTTGAGCTACCGGCTGGCGCAGTATTTTGGGGATGAGCAGGCGCCGCAGCAGTGCGGCCATTGTTCAGTGTGTGCAGGGCAGGTCGCTCACTTGCCGGAGCCACCCGCACTGATGCCGCTTGTGGATAAAAACTTCGAAGCGCTGTGCGGTGCTTTTATCCACAGGCATCAGGAGTTCACGGGAAGTTATCCCCCGGCAGAACGCCTGACCCGGTTTTTATGCGGGATCAGCGTGCCGATGTTCACCAAGATGAAAGCGCGTGCCATTCCAGGTTTTGCGGCATTGGAGAACTACCCCTATGCCGAGGTCCGGGAATGGGCGGTGAAAGGGCTGAGTTAACAGGTAGTCGCTGCCGCAGGCGGCGAGGGCGACCGCAGGTTTTTGTTACCCCAACAACTCGCGCAATACCCGGGTGAAGTCGCGGCAACTGACTTCTTCATCGGCATGACGGCCGTCGCGCACCACCCACTGGCCGTTGACCAATACGTCACGCACCTGACGGTCGCCGCCAGCAAACAGCCAGCGGTTAAGAATCGCATCGTCCTGAGCCGTGGCCAGGTACGGGTCGTTACCGTCAAGCACCAACCAGTCGGCGCGCTGGCCCACGGCCAATCCGGCAACCGCCTGGCCCATTGCCTGAGCGCCGCCCACCAGTGCCGCGTCGTACAACGTTCGGCCGATCATTGGCTGATCGCTGCGATACATCCGGTTGCGGCGCTGATCGCGCAAGCGCTGGCCGTATTCCAGCCAGCGCAGTTCCTCAACCACACTCAGGGACACATGGCTGTCCGAGCCGATGCCCATGCGTCCGCCTTGAGCGAGGAAATCCACGGCCGGGAAAATACCGTCACCCAGGTTGGCCTCAGTGGTCAGGCACAACCCGGCCACGGCCTGGCTCTGCGCCATCAGCTGGACTTCGGCAGCGTTGGCGTGGGTCGCATGCACCAGGCACCAGCGCTGATCGACCTCGACATTGTCGTACAGCCACTGGATCGGACGCTTGGCGCTCCAGCTCAGGCAATCGTCGACTTCCTTTTGCTGCTCGGCGATGTGGATATGCACCGGGCAGGTCGTGTCACTGGCCTGCAGCACTTCGTGGATTTGCTCGGGGGTGACGGCGCGCAGCGAGTGAAAGCATAAACCCAGGGTTTGTGCCGGCTGTTGGGCCAGCAGCGGCTTTAACTGCTCCTGCAGCTTTAGATAGTGCTCGGTGCTGTTGATAAAGCGTCGCTGACCGTCATTGGGTGCCTGGCCGCCAAAGCCCGAGTGGCTGTAAAGCACGGGCAGCAAAGTCAGGCCAATGCCAGTGGAGCGTGCCGCTTCGCTGATGCGCAGCGCCAGCTCTGCCGGATTGGCATAGGACTGACCTGACAGATCGTGGTGTACGTAATGGAATTCGGCTACCGAGGTGTAACCTGCCTTGAGCATTTCGATGTACAACTGACGAGCTATAACGCCGAGCTGCTCAGGGCTGATTTTTCCGACGAGCCGATACATTAAATCGCGCCACGTCCAGAAACTGTCGTTGGGATTGCCCGCCACTTCGGCCAAACCGGCCATGGCCCGCTGGAATGCGTGGGAGTGCAGATTCGGCATGCCCGGCAGCAATGGGCCGTTCAGCCGTTCGGCGCCGTGCGCGTCGGCATTGGCCTGGATTCGGGTCAAGTAGCCATCGGCACCGACCTCGATGCGGACATTGGTAGCCCAGCCTGTAGGCAGTAGCGCGCGCTCGGCAAAGAAGACGGACATCGGTTCGGTACCCCATTGCTTGTAATTTGTATATACATATACAGACGTTTGCCTGCTCGGTAAACTCCGGCAAGCTACGACTCTTAACTCATTACCAAGGATTGCCTGTGTCGACTCCGCCTGTCGTGTCCCCGCTGGCCGCCCACATGGGCGATAGCCCGGCCCCGCTTTACGCCCGAGTAAAGCAAATGATCACTGCGCAGATCCAGAGTGGAAACTGGCCGCCGCATTATCGTGTGCCCTCCGAGAGCGAGCTTGTGACCCAACTGGGTTTCAGTCGCATGACCATCAACCGTGCGCTGCGTGAAATGACCGCCGACGGCTTGCTGGTGCGCATGCAGGGCGTGGGCACCTTTGTGGCTGAGCCCAAGACGCAGTCCGCGCTGTTTGAGGTCAACAACATCGCCGATGAAATCGCAGCTCGTGGGCATACGCACAGCTGCAAGGTCATCAGTCTGGGTGAAGAAATGGCCGGCTCGGAACGTGCCGCTGTGCTCGACATGCGTGAAGGGCAGAAAGTTTTTCACTCACTGATCGTGCACTACGAGAACGGAATTGCCGTGCAAATCGAGGACCGTTTCGTCAATGCCCTGGTGGCACCGGATTACCTCAAGCAGGATTTCACCCAGCAAACGCCTTACGCCTATTTGTCCCAAGTCGCGCCGCTGACTGAGGGCGAGCACGTGGTTGAGGCGATTTTGGCTGACCCCAAAGAGTGCAAGTTACTGCAAATCGAGCCCGGCGAGCCGTGCCTGCTGATTCGCCGCCGCACCTGGTCGGGTCGTCAGCCTGTGACCGCCGCCCGATTGATCCACCCCGGTTCCCGTCATCGACTTGAAGGACGTTTCAATAAATGAGTCAGCCTGTAGTTTTACGTGCCGTCGACTACCCGCGCATGCCGTGGAAAAACGGCGGCGGTAGCACTGAAGAAATCACCCGTGACGCAGGCGAGGGCCTTGATGGCTTTGGCTGGCGCCTGTCGATTGCGGACATTGGCGAGTCCGGCGGCTTTTCACGTTTTGACGGCTATCAGCGAATCATCAGCGTGCTGCAAGGCGCAGGCATGAACCTGCAAGTCGACGGTGTGAGCACGCGGGCACTGTTACCGTTCGATGCTTTTGCGTTCAAGGGTGAAAGCGCCGTCGCCTGCACCCTGATCGATGGACCGATCCGCGACTTCAACCTGATCTACGCCCCGCAACGCTACACCGCGCGGCTGCAATGGCTGGAAGCGAAAACCCCGCAGCGCTTGTTCAGTTCGGCGCATACCCTGGTGGTTTTCAGTGGGGGTGAATCGGTACACGTGGCCTTGGGTAGTCGCTGTCACGAACACCTGGGCCGTTACGATTGCCTGCAACTGAGCGGCAATCGCGAGTTGCTGGAAGTGACGGTAACAGGCTTGTGCTGTGTGATTGAGTTGAGCACGGTCTAACTAGCCATGTAGTCGCTGCCGCAGGCTGCGAAGGGTTGCGGAGCAACCCGTTTTCTTGGGCGCCCACGTCCCGCTTCGCAGCCTGCGGCAGCGACTACACACGCTACACGCTCTGTTACCGAACGCCCCAATTCAGCGCGCGCACCCTCCTCAGTAACACTCCTGCGAATCATTCGTTCTCTTCTCACAAACCTGGCGCACGGTTTTTAGCCTGTGTTTTCGGGCTCTCAAATTTTTTCATTTGCGAATTTCACACATTGGCCGCTAACTTGCATATGCTTGTATGTACAAGTACATAAGTGTGCGTCGATCCTCTTCTCACACCCGACGCATCCGACTATCGCTGAGGAGTTACCCGTGACTTCAACTACCCCAAAATCGCCTGCTGAGTTCACCCGTCACCGTGATGGTGAAATCCGCGCCGCCCGTGGCACCCAGCTCACTGCTAAAAGCTGGATGACCGAAGCGCCGCTGCGGATGTTGATGAACAACCTCGACCCGCAAGTGGCCGAGAACCCGACCGAGCTGGTGGTGTATGGCGGTATTGGACGGGCAGCGCGTAACTGGGAGTGCTACGACAAAATCGTCGAAAGCCTGACCAACCTCAACGACGACGAAACCCTGCTGGTGCAGTCGGGCAAGCCGGTCGGCGTGTTCAAAACCCACAGCAACGCGCCACGGGTCCTGATCGCCAACTCCAACCTGGTGCCGCACTGGGCCACGTGGGAGCACTTCAACGAACTCGACGCCAAAGGCCTGGCCATGTACGGCCAGATGACCGCCGGCAGCTGGATCTACATCGGCAGCCAGGGCATCGTCCAGGGCACCTACGAAACCTTCGTCGAGGCCGGTCGCCAGCACTACAACGGCAGCCTGGTCGGTAAATGGGTGCTGACGGCCGGTTTGGGCGGCATGGGCGGTGCCCAGCCTCTGGCCGCCACCCTGGCCGGCGCCTGCTCGCTGAACATCGAATGCCAGCAAAGCCGCATCGATTTCCGCCTGGCCACTCGCTATGTCGACGAGCAAGCCGCGGACCTGGATGACGCGCTGGCCCGTATCGCCAAATACACCGCCGAAGGCAAAGCAATTTCCATCGCCCTGTGCGGGAACGCTGCTGAATTGCTGCCAGAAATGGTTCGTCGTGGTGTACGCCCGGACATGGTCACTGACCAGACCAGCGCCCACGATCCACTGAACGGCTACCTGCCTAAAGGCTGGACCTGGGAACAGTACCGCGACCGCGCCGTGACCGATCCGGCTACCGTGGTCAAAGCCGCCAAAGCCTCGATGGGCGAGCACGTTGAAGCCATGCTGGCCTTCCAGAAAGCGGGCGTGCCGACCTTCGACTACGGCAACAACATTCGTCAGATGGCCAAAGAAGTGGGCGTAGAAAACGCCTTCGACTTCCCGGGCTTTGTGCCGGCTTATATCCGCCCATTGTTCTGCCGTGGTGTAGGCCCGTTCCGTTGGGTCGCGCTGTCGGGTGATGCCGAAGACATCTACAAAACCGACGCCAAGGTCAAGGAACTGATTGCCGACGACGCGCACCTGCACAACTGGCTGGACATGGCCCGCGAGCGCATCAGCTTCCAGGGTCTGCCGGCCCGTATCTGCTGGGTAGGCCTGGGTCAACGCGCCAAGCTGGGCCTGGCCTTCAACGAAATGGTCCGCAGTGGCGAGCTGAAAGCCCCGATCGTGATCGGCCGCGACCACCTGGACTCTGGGTCGGTATCGAGCCCGAACCGCGAAACCGAGTCAATGAAAGACGGCTCGGACGCTGTGTCCGACTGGCCATTGCTCAACGCTTTGCTCAATACCGCGAGCGGCGCGACCTGGGTGTCGTTGCACCACGGCGGCGGCGTAGGCATGGGCTTCTCGCAGCATTCGGGGATGGTGATCGTGTGTGACGGTACCGACGAAGCGGCTGAGCGCATCGCCCGTGTCCTGCACAACGATCCGGCAACCGGCGTGATGCGCCACGCGGATGCGGGTTATGACATCGCCATCGACTGTGCGAACGAGCAGGGCCTGAACCTGCCGATGATTAACGGCTGACATTGGTCTTCTGTGGGAGCGAGCCTGCTCGCGAACGACCTTCGCGAGCAGGCTCGCTCCCACAAGGTTGCTAAAGATTTCTATAATTTTGGTTACACGCGTGAAGGAGTATTAACGTGCTTGAGTTAAACCTGATCCCCGGCCAACTGAGCCTTGCCCAACTGCGTGACATCTATCAGCAGCCGGTCACCCTGAGCCTGGACGAAAGTGCGTCGGTGCAGATCGATGCCAGCGTGGCGTGCGTTGAGCAGATCCTTGCCGAGAACCGCACCACCTACGGCATCAACACCGGTTTCGGTTTGTTGGCGTCGACCAAAATCGCCAGCGAAGACCTGGAAAACCTCCAGCGTTCTCTGGTGCTGTCCCATGCAGCCGGTATCGGCGAGCCGATCAGCGATGATCTGGTACGCCTGATCATGGTGCTCAAGGTCAACAGCCTGAGCCGTGGTTTCTCCGGGATTCGCCGCGTGGTAATTGATGCCTTGATCGCTCTGATCAATGCCGAGGTTTATCCGCATATCCCGCTCAAAGGTTCGGTAGGTGCATCGGGCGACCTGGCGCCATTGGCGCATATGTCGCTGGTACTGCTGGGCGAAGGCAAGGCCCGTTACAAAGGCGAGTGGCTGGATGCAGTGACTGCCTTGAAGCAAGCCGGTCTTGAGCCTCTGACCCTGGCGGCAAAAGAAGGCCTGGCCTTGCTCAACGGCACTCAAGTGTCGACGGCCTACGCCCTGCGCGGTCTGTTTGAAGGCGAAGACCTGTTTGCTGCCGCGATGGCGTGCGGCGGCCTGACAGTTGAAGCGGTACTGGGTTCGCGTTCGCCGTTCGATCCACGTATTCATGCTGCACGCGGTCAACGCGGGCAAATCGACGCCGCTGCGATTTACCGCGACCTGCTGGGCACGAGCAGCGAAGTGTCCGAGTCGCACAAGAACTGCGACAAGGTACAAGACCCGTACTCCCTGCGTTGCCAGCCACAAGTAATGGGCGCCTGCCTGACCCAGTTCCGTCAGGCCGCCGAAGTGCTGGGCATTGAAGCCAACGCGGTGTCGGATAACCCGCTGGTATTCGCCGAGCAGGGCGACGTGATTTCCGGTGGCAACTTCCACGCCGAACCGGTTGCGATGGCGGCAGACAACATGGCGTTGGCGATTGCTGAAATCGGTTCGCTGAGTGAGCGTCGCATCTCGTTGATGATGGACAAGCACATGTCGCAATTGCCGCCGTTCCTGGTGGCCAATGGTGGCGTGAACTCCGGCTTCATGATCGCTCAGGTTACGGCTGCGGCCTTGGCCAGCGAGAACAAGGCGTTGTCCCACCCGCACAGTGTCGACAGCATTCCGACCTCGGCCAACCAGGAAGACCACGTATCGATGGCTCCTTCTGCTGGCAAGCGTCTGTGGGAAATGGCTGAAAACGTCCGTGGCGTGCTGGCCATCGAGTGGCTGGCCGCGTGCCAGGGTCTGGATCTGCGTGATGGCCTGAAAACCTCGGCCAAGCTTGAAGTCGCTCGCACGACCCTGCGCAGCAAGGTCGCTCACTATGAGAAAGACCGTTTCTTCGCGCCGGATATCGAAGTCGCCATGAAACTGCTGGCTACTCGTTGCCTGAACGATCTGCTGCCTGCTCACGTTCTGCCAAGCCTGTAACCCCAAAAAAACGCAGAGGGTCTTATGGATCCTCTGCGTCTCTGTTTTCGCCGACAAAAATAATCAAGGACGCGAAATGCAAAACCAGACTCAAGGTTTGAAACGCGGGCTATCCGCTCGCCACATCCGTTTTATGGCGCTGGGTTCAGCGATCGGAACGGGTCTTTTTTATGGTTCAGCCGCTGCCATCCAAATGGCTGGACCTGCTGTGCTGCTGGCGTACCTGATTGGTGGCGCCGCCGTGTTCATGGTGATGCGAGCACTGGGCGAAATGGCCGTGCATAACCCGGTGTCCGGCTCGTTTGGCCAGTATGCAAGCACCTACCTGGGCCCCATGTCCGGCTTTATCCTGGGCTGGACCTATGCCTTCGAGATGATCATCGTGTGTCTGGCCGATGTCACCGCCTTCGGCATTTATATGGGCTTCTGGTTCCCGGAAGTCGCGCGCTGGATCTGGGTGCTGGGCATCGTGCTGCTGATCGGCGGCTTGAACCTGTGCAGCGTCAAAGTCTTTGGCGAAATGGAATTCTGGCTGTCGCTGCTTAAAGTTGCCGCCATCGTAGCCATGATCCTGGCCGGCTTCGGCATCATGCTGTTCGGGATCGGTACCTCTGGCAGCTCGGATGCTGTGGCCACTGGCATCAGCAACCTGTGGTCCTTCGGCGGCTTCATGCCTAATGGCGTGGGCGGTTTGATCGCTTCGTTTGCCGTGGTGATGTTTGCCTTTGGCGGCATTGAAATCATCGGCATCACTGCCGGCGAAGCCAAAGACCCGCAGCGTGTGATCCCTAAGGCGATCAACGCGGTACCGCTGCGCATCCTGTTGTTCTATGTGCTGACCCTGTTTGTGTTGATGGCTATTTACCCTTGGAACCAGATCGGTAGCCAGGGCAGCCCGTTCGTGCAGATCTTTGACAGCCTGGGCATCAGCTCGGCGGCCACCATTCTTAATATCGTGGTGATCTCGGCGGCGGTGTCGGCCATCAACAGTGACATCTTTGGTGCAGGCCGCATGATGTACGGCCTGGCACAGCAAGGGCAGGCGCCTAAAGGCTTTGCCAAAATCTCCCGCCATGGCGTGCCGTGGATGACCGTACTGGTGATGGGCGCTACGTTGTTGGGCGGTGTGGTGCTCAACTACCTGATTCCGGAAAACATCTTTCTGGTGATCGCCTCGATTGCCACCTTCGCCACGGTGTGGGTGTGGTTGATGATCCTGGTGACCCAAGTGGCCATGCGCCGCTCCATGACCCGTGAGCAAGTGGCCGAACTCAAGTTCCCTGTGCCGTTCTGGCCGTATGCGCCAATGGCTGCTATTGCATTCATGGTGTTTATTTTCGGGGTACTGGGTTACTTCCCTGAGACGCAGGCGGCACTGATGGTAGGCGCGGTCTGGATTGTCTTCCTGGTTGTGGCCTATCTATTGTGGGTAAAGCCGGCAGCGGGTCGGGCAGTTGAAGTGGCGCCCGAGCTTTCCTGAGTTTTTGATCATTGACGGAGTGACGCAATGAAAACCCTTTGGCAACACTGCAATGTCGCAACCATGGCCAATGGCACGTACTCGATCATCGAGGATGCCGCCATTGTCACCCGTGATGGCTACATTGAGTGGATTGGTCCGCGTCAGCAGTTGCCGACGGGCGAGTATGGACAAACCCATGGCCTGGAAGGGGCATGGGTGACGCCGGGGCTGATCGATTGCCATACGCACACGGTGTTTGGCGGCAATCGCAGCGGCGAATTCGAGCAGCGTTTGCAAGGCGTGAGCTATGCAGAAATCGCCGCTGCCGGTGGCGGTATTGCCAGCACCGTGCGTGCGACTCGTGCTGCCAGCGAAGAGGAATTATTTGCCAGTGCCCGTCAGCGTTTGCTGTGTTTGCTGCGCGATGGCGTTACCAGCGTCGAGATCAAGTCGGGTTATGGCCTGAGCCTTGAGAGCGAACACAAAATTCTGCGTGTGATCCGTCGCCTGGGCACCGAGTTGCCGGTCACAGTGCGTAGCACCTGTCTGGCGGCCCATGCCTTGCCGCCGGAGTACAAGGACCGGGCCGACGACTATATCGAGCATATTTGCAACGAGATGCTCCCCGCGCTGGCGGCCGAAGGGCTGGTTGACGCCGTGGATGCGTTCTGCGAATACCTGGCGTTTTCGCCCGCTCAAGTTGAGCGGGTATTCAAGGTGGCGCAGCAATTGGGCCTGCCGGTCAAATTGCACGCCGAGCAACTGTCCTCGTTACACGGCTCAAGCCTGGCGGCACGTTATCAGGCGTTGTCGGCGGACCATCTGGAATTCATGACCGAAGAAGACGCCATTGCCATGGCCGCCTCCGGCACCGTGGCCGTGCTCTTGCCCGGCGCGTTTTACTTCTTGCGTGAAACCCAGTTGCCGCCGATGGACGCCCTGCGCAAGCACGGGGTGAAAATCGCCATCGCCAGCGACCTCAACCCCGGTACGTCCCCTGGCTTGTCGTTGCGCCTGATGCTGAACATGGCTTGCACCCTGTTCCGCATGACCCCCGAAGAAGCCCTGGCCGGCGTCACCCAACATGCGGCGACGGCATTGGGTATGGGCGAGACCCATGGTTCTCTTGAGCCCGGCAAAGTGGCCGACTTTGTGGCCTGGAACATTGATCGCCCGGCAGACCTGGCCTATTGGCTGGGCGGTGATCTGGACAAACGCGTCGTGCGCAGCGGCGTTGACGTAACGCTTTAGGAGAAAAGGTTGTGGATAAGGTTCTGACATTCAAACAAGGCCGTGCGCCATTGCTGATCAGCATGCCCCACGCAGGCTTGAAGCTGACACCTGCGGTCAAGGCCGGGCTGATCCCCGAAGCGCAAAGCCTGCCGGACACCGACTGGCATATCCCACAGCTTTATGATTTTGCCACCGAGCTGGGTGCCAGCACCCTGGCAGCGGAGTATTCGCGCTTTGTGATCGACCTCAATCGCCCGCAGGACGATGCGCCGATGTATGTAGGAGCGACCACCGGGCTGTTCCCGGCCACGCTGTTTGATGGTGTGCCACTGTTTCGTGAAGGGCAGGTGCCTTCTGCCGCAGAGCGTGCAACGTATCTTGAGCAGATCTGGCAACCTTACCACCAGACCCTGGAGCAGGAACTGAAGCGCCTCAAGGATGAATTTGGCTATGCGCTGCTGTTTGATGCGCACTCCATTCGTTCTTGCGTGCCGCACCTGTTTGAGGGGCGGTTGCCGGACTTCAACCTGGGGACCTTCAATGGCGCCAGTTGCGATCCGACCCTGGCCCGCGACCTTGAAGCCATTTGTGCCGAGCATCCGGCCTACAGCCACATCCTGAATGGACGCTTCAAGGGCGGTCATATCACTCGCCACTACGGCAGTCCGGCGGACAACATCCATGCCGTGCAGCTGGAACTGGCCCAGTGCACTTATATGGAGGAGTTTGAGCCGTTCAACTATCGCGAAGACCTTGCGGCACCGACCCAGGTGGTGCTCAAGCAGTTGCTGGCGCGGATTATTGAGTGGGGCCAGCAGCGATACTCCAAGGGCTGAGTCGGGTGGTGTGGGAGCGGGCTTGCTCGCGATGCCAGCGCCGCGGTCTGTCAGTGAGGTTGCATTGATGCCATCGCGAGCAAGCCCGCTCCTACAGGGTTTAAGCAACAGCCAGTTATTCAACCACAGTGTTTTTAAGGGCATGCTCATTGCACCCAATCGGGTTTATGATGCCAGAGGCAACATTATCCCGACCTCCCGGAGTGCGTAATGCAGACCTTGTTCCCGCAGATCAAACCTTACGCCCGTCATGAACTGGCGGTTGATGGGCCGCATGTTCTTTACGTAGACGAGAGCGGTTCGCCAGACGGCCTGCCTGTGGTGTTTGTGCATGGCGGGCCGGGTTCGGGTTGCGATGCCAACAGCCGCTGCTACTTCGATCCGGGCCTGTACCGCATCATTACTTTTGATCAGCGCGGTTGCGGGCGTTCAACCCCCCACGCCAGTCTGGACAGCAACACGACGTGGGACCTGGTTGCCGACATGGAACGGATCCGCCTGTTCCTGGGCATCGACAAGTGGGTGCTGTTTGGTGGCTCGTGGGGCTCGACCCTGTCACTGGCGTACGCGCAAAGCCATCCGGACAAGGTGCATGGACTGATCCTGCGCGGGATCTTTCTGGCTCGCCCTCAAGAAATCGAATGGTTCTATCAGGCAGGCGCCAGCCGGATCTTCCCGGACTACTGGCAGGATTATATAGCGCCCATCCCGCCGGAAGAGCGTCACGACCTGATGAGTGCCTTTCACAAGCGCCTGACAGGCAATGACCAGATTGCCCAGATGCACGTGGCCAAGGCCTGGTCGACCTGGGAGGGCCGTGCGGCCACCCTGCGGCCCAACCCGCAAGTGGTCGAGCGTTTCTGTGACCCTCACCGGGCATTGTCCATTGCCCGCATCGAATGCCACTACTTTATGAACAATGCGTTCCTGGAGCCCAATCAGCTGCTGCGTGACATGTACAAGATTGCCCATCTGCCGGCGGTCATCGTGCATGGTCGCTACGACATGATTTGCCCGCTGGATAACGCCTGGGAGCTGCATCAGGCCTGGCCGGGCAGCGAACTGCAGATAATCCGCGAAGCCGGGCACGTAGCTTCCGAACCCGGGATCACCGATGCATTGGTGCGCGCCACTGAGCAAATGGCCCGCAGCCTGCTCAACTTGCAACCGGACGAAGCATGAGGGGGTTGTTGCAGCGTGTCAGTGGGGCGCGGGTTGAGGTCGCGGGGGAGATTATCGGATCAATCGACCAGGGTTTGCTGGTGCTGGTCGCCGTCGAACCCGGTGATACCGAGGCGAGCGCCGCCAAGTTGTTGCACAAGCTGCTCAACTACCGTGTGTTCAGCGATGCCGAAGGCAAAATGAACCTTTCCCTGGCCGATATTGGCGGGGGGTTGCTGCTGGTATCGCAATTTACCCTGGCGGCTGACACCAAAAGCGGCCTGCGTCCCGGTTTCTCAACGGCGGCACCTCCTGCATTGGCCGAGGCCTTATTCAATCACCTGCTGGGGGAGGCCAAGCGCCTTCATCCGAGAGTCGAATCTGGCCGTTTTGGGGCAGATATGCAGGTGCATTTGGTCAATGATGGCCCTGTGACATTTCTGTTACAAATCTAAAACCCTTAAAAACCGTGTTTTCGTCTGAAAACAGGGGGTTTTAGCGAGAAATACTTGCTGACAGTGGATGCGTTGTAACGCGGGCTACTAGATAATCCTGCGCTACACAGAGACTAATCCGACGCATCTGGGGAATCATTCATTCCTTTGATGGTCGGAACAGTGCTCGCCAACCTGGCATTTAGATCGCTGGCCGTTGGTTTCATCATCTGTTTTCGGCGAGGTTTGCTCGTGATTGTTAGTCCATTATTTAATGCACCAAAAATGTCTGCCAAGCGGTTACGCAACGCACTGGTGACGGGCTCTGCGCTCTTTTGCTTGTTCGGTGCGGGTCAACTGTGGGCATTCAGTCTGGATGACGTGGCGGCTGAGGCTAAAACCCTCGCCGAACAGAAATACCAAGCGCCACGCAGCAATTTGCCAAAAGAGTTCCGCGACATGAAGTTCGCGGACTACCAGAAGATTCAATTCAACCGCGACAAGGCCCAGTGGGCGGGTGATAAAACCCCGTTCAAACTGTCCTTCTATCACCAGGGCATGCATTTCGACACGCCGGTGAAAATCAACGAAGTGACAGCCACCAAGGTCGAAGAGATCAAGTACGACTCCAGTCGTTTCGATTTCGGTGACGTCAAGTTTGATCCAAAAGCTACCGAGAACCTCGGTTGGGCGGGTTTCCGCGTGCTGTATCCGATCAATAAGGCGGATAAGCAGGACGAAATCATGACCATGCTCGGCGCGAGTTACTTCCGCGTTGTGGGCAAGGATCAAATCTATGGCCTGTCGGCCCGTGGTATGGCGATCGACACCGCATTGCCGTCGGGTGAAGAGTTCCCGCGCTTTACTGAGTTCTGGATCGAAAAACCCAAGCCCAACGATAAACATCTGGTGATCTTCGCTTTGCTGGACTCGCCACGGGCGACCGGCGCTTACCGCTTTACCCTGCGCCCGGGCGTAGACACGGTAGTGGATGTCAAAGCGCAAATGTTCCTGCGTGACAAGGTTGGCAAGCTGGGCATCGCTCCGCTGACCAGCATGTTCCTGTTCGGCGCCAACCAGCCGTCCAAAGTCCTCAACTACCGCCGCGAGTTGCATGACTCGTCTGGTCTGGCCATTCATGCCGGCAACGGCGAGTGGATCTGGCGTCCGCTGAACAACCCGAAACACTTGTCGGTCAGCAACTTCTCGGTCGAAAACCCGCGCGGCTTCGGCTTGCTGCAACGTGGCCGTGACTTCAGCCACTACGAAGATCTGGACGACAACTACGACAAGCGCCCAAGCGCCTGGATCGAACCGCAGGGTGATTGGGGCAAAGGCTCCGTTGACCTGGTAGAAATTCCGACCGCTGACGAAACCAACGACAACATCGTTGCGTTCTGGAGCCCGGAAACACTGCCAGAGCCACTCAAGCCGTTTGATTTCGCTTACCGCATGCACTGGACCCTGGACGAAGCTGCCCTGCATCCAACGGATAGCGCCTGGGTTAAGCAAACCCTGCGTTCGACCGGCGACGTCAAGCAATCGAACCTGATCCGCCAGCCAGACGGCAGCGTCGCGTATCTGGTGGACTTCGAAGGCCCGTCGCTCAAGGCCCTGCCAGAAAATGCCGCAGTACGCAGCCAGGTGAGTGTGGGTGACAACGCGGAACTGGTTGAGAACAACGTGCGTTACAACCCTGAAACCAAGGGCTGGCGCTTGACCCTGCGGATGAAAATCAAGGATCCGAGCAAGTCTACGGAGATGCGTGCAGCGCTGGTTCAGGACATCGAGCAAGCACCTGCGGCCAAGCCTGCAGCGCCTGTGACTAAAGCTGAAAAAGCGGCGGCCAAGGCACAAGAGAAGAAAGACCACGCGGCCAAGGACGCCAAGGCCCCGGCGGCTGACGCTCCTGTAGCCACTCCAGAACCGGTGAAGACTGAAAAAGTGTTGACCGAGACCTGGAGCTACCAGTTGCCAGCCGATGAGTAATGCTCAGCCCCAACCGGCCTCGCTCAGCGAGTACCTGGCGCATTTGCCACTGAGCGATGAGCAGCGCGCGGAACTGGCGAGCTGCACCTCGTTCGCCGAGTTGCATGCGCGCCTGTCGGCGAAAACTGATGTCGATGCTGCTGAGGCCGCTCAGGCCTCGGTGGGTACGCGTCTGAACCTGAATTCGGCCAATGAGCTTGAGGAAGCAGAAATGCTCGCCCTCGACGCCAGCGGCCGGGTGATGCTCAAGGCCACGCCGCCGATTCGTCGCACCAAGGTGGTGCCGGAGCCGTGGCGTACCAACATCCTGGTTCGTGGATGGCGGCGCCTGACCGGGCGCAGCAATCCGCCTGCGCCGAAAATTGACGAGCGCGTATTGCCCAAGGCCCGCTGGCGTACGGTGGGTTCGATCCGCCGTTACATCCTGCTGGTCTTGATGCTGGGCCAGACCATTGTTGCTGGCTGGTACATGAAAGGCATCATGCCGTACCAGGGCTGGTCGTTTGTCGACCTTGAAGAAGTGTTGCACCAGCCGTTGACGCAAACGGCGCAACAAGTGTTGCCGTATGCCTTGCAGACCAGCATCCTGATTCTGTTCGGGATTCTGTTTTGCTGGGTGTCGGCGGGTTTCTGGACTGCCTTGATGGGCTTTCTGGAGCTGCTGACCGGCCACGACAAATACCGTATTTCCGGCAAAAGCGCCGGGAATGAGGCAATCCCTGAGCAAGCACGTACTGCGCTGGTAATGCCGATCTGTAACGAAGACGTAACCCGTGTATTTGCGGGCTTGCGGGCGACCTACGAATCGGTGGCGGCCACGGGCGATCTGGATCGCTTCGACTTCTTTATCCTCAGCGACAGTAACGACCCTGATATCTGTGTCGCAGAACAACAGGCCTGGCTGGATGTGTGCCGCGAAACAGAAGGCTTTGGGCGAATTTTCTATCGTCGTCGCCGTCGTCGTGTGAAGCGCAAGAGCGGCAACCTCGATGACTTCTGCCGTCGCTGGGGCGGCGATTACAAGTACATGGTGGTACTCGACGCCGACAGCGTGATGAGCGGTGAGTGCCTGACCAGTCTGGTGCGCTTGATGGAAGCCACGCCAGACGCCGGCATCATCCAGACCGCGCCGCGAGCATCGGGCATGGACACCTTGTATGCGCGCATGCAGCAATTTGCGACGCGGGTATACGGACCACTCTTCACTGCCGGTTTGCACTTCTGGCAGTTGGGTGAATCCCACTACTGGGGCCATAACGCAATCATCCGCATGAAGCCGTTTATCGAGCACTGCGCCTTGGCGCCGTTGCCGGGTAAAGGTGCTTTTGCGGGCGCGATTCTGTCACACGACTTTGTTGAAGCCGCGTTGATGCGCCGTGCCGGTTGGGGCGTGTGGATTGCCTACGACTTACCGGGCAGCTACGAAGAATTGCCGCCCAACCTGCTGGACGAACTCAAGCGTGACCGTCGTTGGTGCCACGGCAACCTGATGAACTTCCGCCTGTTCCTGGTCAAAGGCATGCACCCGGTACACCGTGCGGTGTTCCTCACGGGCGTGATGTCTTACCTGTCAGCGCCGTTGTGGTTCTTCTTTCTGTTGCTGTCGACCGCCCTGCTGGCAGTCAACACGTTGATGGAGCCGCAGTACTTCATGGAGCCGCGTCAGTTGTACCCGCTGTGGCCACAATGGCATCCGGATAAAGCCGTTGCGCTGTTCTCGACCACTATCGTGCTGTTGTTCCTGCCTAAACTGCTGAGCATCATCCTGATCTGGGCCAAGGGCGCGAAAGAGTTCGGTGGCAAGTTCAAAGTCACGCTGTCGATGCTGTTGGAGATGCTGTTCTCGATGCTGCTGGCACCTGTGCGCATGATCTTCCATACCCGCTTTGTTCTGGCTGCGTTCCTGGGCTGGGCTGCGACCTGGAACTCGCCACAGCGTGACGACGACTCCACGCCGTGGAGTGAAGCAGTACGCCGTCATGGTCCGCAAACCCTGTTGGGTGCGGCTTGGGCAGCGTTGGTGCTGTGGTTGAACCCGAGCTTTTTGTGGTGGCTGGTGCCAATTGTCGGTTCGCTGATGTTGTCGATCCCGGTATCGGTGATCTCCAGCCGGGTCAAGCTGGGCCTCAAGACGCGCGATGAAAGCCTGTTCCTGATTCCTGAGGAATATGCTCCGCCCCGTGAATTGTCGGCCACAGCCGAATACACCCACGAAAATCGCTACCACGCACTGCATGACGGTTTTGTGCGGGCCGTGGTTGATCCACAGCAGAACGCACTGGCTTGCGCCCTTGCGACGTCGCGTCACCGTGAGGCCGAGCCGATCGAATGGCTGCGTACCGAGCGTGTGCGTCACGCACTCAAGATGGGGCCTCAGGGTGTCAGCGACAAAGAGCGCATGGAGCTCTTGAGCGACCCTGTTGCTCTGGCACGCTTGCACGCGCTGGTGTGGAACGAAGGTCACGAAGGCTGGCTGAACGCCTGGCGAGAGTCGGTTGCCGCTGACCCTCACGCGCCGTTGTTGCCGTTACAGCCCGCGGCTTGATGTCAAAACAAACCCCACTTCGGTGGGGTTTGTGCTTTATGGGAGGCTCGCTCCCACAGTTGAGGTTTCTCGGTAGCGGATCCATCGCTCACACCCATCCTGCTTTTCTCTCGCAAAACTCGTGTCACAACCCCCAGTGAGTTAGCATCCGTTTTCGAATGGGTGAGTGCCCGGCTGTATTGGCTTTTTGAATCGAGCCTGCCGTTGGCCAACACCTTAATTGAGTAGGTGAGGGGGAGTTGATGATGAAGAAGTTTGTGTCGAAACTGCTGTTCGGTATCACTGCACTACTGGCGGTCAGCGCAGCCCATGCAGGCGCAATTGACGATGCGGTCAAGCGTGGCACGTTGAAGGTGGGCATGGACCCAACCTACATGCCATTTGAAATGACCAACAAGCGCGGCCAGATCATCGGCTTCGAAGTTGACCTGCTTAAAGCGATGGCCAAGGCCATGGGTGTGAAGCTTGAACTGGTTTCCACCGGTTATGACGGCATCATCCCGGCGTTGATGACCAACAAGTTCGACATGATCGGCAGCGGCATGACCCTGACCCAGGAGCGCAATCTGCGCCTGAACTTCAGCGAACCCTTTATCGTTGTGGGCCAGACCGTGCTCATTCGTAAAGAGCTGGAAGACAAGGTCAAATCGTACAAAGACCTCAACGACCCGCAATATCGCCTGACCTCCAAGATTGGCACCACGGGTGAAATCGTTGCCCGCAAACTGATGTCAAAAGCCCAGTACCACGGCTACGACAACGAGCCTGAGGGTGTTCTGGACGTTGTTAACGGCAAGGCTGATGCCTTTATCTACGACGCCCCTTACAACGTTGTGGCGGTTAACAAGTTCGGTAACGGCAAGCTGGTGTTCCTCGATAAGCCGTTCACCTACGAGCCGTTGGCCTTTGGTCTGAAGAAAGGCGACTACGACAGCATTAACTTCATCAACAACTTCCTGCACCAGATCCACGAAGACGGCACTTACGATCGCATCCATGACAAGTGGTTCAAAGACACCGCCTGGCTCAAAGACATGGAATAAGCGCTGATCGCATTCCGCTACTTTTGTAGCAGCTGCCGAAGGCTGCGTCCGGTTGCACAGCAGCCGTAAAGAAGCTGAATGCGGTTCAGATGAAAAACGGAGGCGTTCGATTTACGAGCGCTTCGCGCCCGGACGTAGCCTTCGGCAACTGCTACGGGCCTGGCTTTTCTCCTGACGGAACCTGAAAGTGATCAAACAAAAAAAAGTCCAGTGGCCCTGGCACGTATTGACCGTGCTGGTGCTCATCGGTCTGGCGGGCGCGTTGTATTACGCCACCTCTCTGATGTCCTACGAATGGCGCTGGAACCGCGTGCCGCAGTACTTCGCCTATCAAGCGGAAGAAGCCCAGCGGGCGGCTGAGCACTCGACCATCATCGAGCTGGTGCGCAAAGGCGACACTGCCGAAGTCGTGCTGCGGGGCGAGGATGGCAAAGAACAACGGGTCAGCGTTGCTGACAACAGCCTGCAATGGGTCGAAGGCGACGAGGTCGATGAAGGCGATGTCATTGGCGTTAACCGTCATTGGGCCGCAGGACCGCTGCTGTGGGGCTTGTGGACCACCGTTTGGCTGTCGCTGGTGTCTGGCGTATTGGGTTTGATCATCGGGCTGGCCACAGGCCTGTGCCGACTGTCGAATAACCCGACCCTGCGCGACCTTTCGACGTTGTACGTCGAACTGGTACGGGGCACACCGCTGCTGGTACAGATTTTCATCTTCTACTTCTTTATTGGCACTGTACTTAACCTGTCCCGCGAATTTGCCGGTATTGCCGCGCTGTCGTTGTTCACCGGTGCGTACGTGGCCGAAATCATTCGCTCGGGCGTGCAGTCCATCGCCCGGGGGCAAAACGAAGCGGCCCGCTCGCTGGGCCTTAACGGCAGCCAGTCGATGCGCTATGTGGTGTTACCGCAAGCGTTCAAGCGGGTGTTGCCGCCGTTGGCCGGGCAATTTATCAGCCTGGTCAAGGACACCTCGCTGGTGTCTGTGATTGCCATTACCGAGCTGCTCAAAAGTGGCCGTGAGGTCATCACCACCTCGTTTTCGCCGTTCGAAATCCTGTTCTGCGTAGCGGGTCTGTACCTGTTGATCAACCTGCCGCTGTCGCATTTCGCCAGCCGGCTTGAGCGGAGGCTCGCGCAAAGTGATTGAAGTTCATGAACTGGTAAAAGTCTTCGACACCCGCGGCCACATCGTTCGCGCTGTGGACAACGTCAGCACCACTGTTGCCCAGGGCGAAGTCCTGGTGGTGATCGGCCCGTCGGGCTCTGGCAAGTCGACCTTTCTGCGTTGCCTCAACGGCCTGGAAGATTTTGACTCCGGCTCCGTCAGCATTGACGGTCTGGACCTGGCCAACCCTAAAACCGATGTGAATGCCTATCGGCGTGAAGTCGGCATGGTGTTCCAGCATTTCAACCTGTTCCCGCACATGACCGTGCTGGAAAACCTGTGCCTGGCGCAAAAGGTTGTACGCAAGCGTGGCAAGGCCGAGCGTGAAGCCAAGGCCCGTGCACTGCTGGACAAGGTGGGTATCGGGCAGAAGGCCAACGAGTACCCGTCGCGCCTCTCGGGCGGCCAGCAACAGCGGGTGGCGATTGCCCGTGCGTTGGCGATGGAGCCCAAGGTGATGTTGTTTGACGAACCCACCTCGGCGCTTGATCCGGAAATGGTCGGCGAAGTGCTGGACGTGATGAAGACCCTGGCCCGCGAAGGCATGACCATGGTCTGCGTGACCCACGAAATGGGCTTTGCCCGAGAAGTGGCGAACCGCGTGTTGTTCTTCGACCATGGCAAGCTGCTGGAAGACTCCGCCCCGGAAGACTTCTTCAACTCGCCTAAAGACCTGCGCGCCCAGGCGTTTTTGCGTCAGGTGCTGTAGTTCCGAAAGTGTGGGAGCGGGCTTGTTCGCGATGGCAGCGACTCAATCGCGAGCAAGCCCGCTCCCACAACAAGCCCGCTACCACACAGGGTTGCGAGGCTGTTAAACCTTGAACCGCCCAACCAATGCCTGCAGATGTGTGCCCAGCCGCGCCAGTTCAACGCTGGACGCTGCTGTCTCTTCGCTCGCGGCAGCGGTCTGCTCTGACACGTCACGCACATTCAATACGCTGCGGTTAATCTCATCGGCCACCGCGCTTTGCTGCTCGGCCGCGGCCGCAATTTGCTGGTTCATGCCCTGAATCGTAGACACCGTGCGGGTGATGTTGCCCAGTGACTCGCCTGCACGGCGGGTCAGCTCAACACTGTTGTCCGTCAGGGCACGGCTATTGTCCATGCTGCTGGACACTTGCTGGGTGCCGCTTTGCAGACCGGCAATCAACTCTTCGATTTCTTCTGTGGATTTTTGTGTGCGCTGCGCCAGGCTTCGCACCTCGTCAGCCACGACCGCAAAACCACGACCTGCCTCACCGGCTCGTGCCGCTTCGATGGCGGCGTTGAGGGCCAGCAGGTTGGTCTGCTGCGCGACGGACTTGATCACGTCCAGCACGCTGCCAATCTTGTCGCTTTCGCGCTTCAGATGGCCCATCGCATCGGTGGAGTGACCGACTTCAATGGCCAGCTTCTCGATCTGGGCGATGGCTTGCGCGACCACGTTGTCGCCCTCGCGGGCCTGCTGGTCAGCAGCGACTGCGGCTTCAGAGGCTTCTTCAGCATTGCGCGCCACCTCTTGGACGGTCGCGGCCATTTCGTGCATGGCGGTGGCGACCTGATCGGTTTCGACTTTCTGGCTGTTAACCCCTGCGCTGGTTTGCTCGGTGACCGCCGAGAGTTCTTCGGCAGCGCTGGCTATTTGTGTCACGCCATCGCTGATCCCGCCAATCAACTCGCGCAGGCCCGCAGTCATTCGCTGTATGGCTTGCTGTAGCTGGCCCAGTTCGTCGCGGCGCTCGGTTGGGTGGTCGTGGGTCAGGTCGCCTGCCGCGATCCGCTCAACGGTCTTGAGCGTGCGTTGCAGCGGGATCACGATCTGGCGGGTAATAACCCAGGCGGCGATCATTCCCAGCACCAGTGCCAGCAGTGCGCAACTGATCAGCAGGGTGGTGGCCTGGCGGCTTTCGTTGTTGCGCTTGACCGTTTGCAGACCCGAGAGCTTTTGGCTCTGCTCGATCAGAGCATCCCCCTGCTGGTGCATGCGCTCTACCGCTTGATCTGCACCCTGGGAGCCTTGAATCAGGTCGGCGAAGGCACGCTTGTACTCGGCCACGGCGTTGAGTTGCTGCTCGACCAGGGTCAGGTCTTCGGGGGATACCAACTGTTGGTGCGACAACTCCAGAGCGTTATCCAGTTCGGTCAGTTGTCGGGTGACCTCGGCCAGGGTTTTTCCTCGGGGTGACGCTCGTATTCAAGACGAGCAATACGCAGGTCCTTGGTCAGCCCGATGATCTTCGAGATATTGGCCAGCTTGTCACCCCGGTCTATCACCGAGACCAGGCCATTCCAGCCCGTTGCGGCAATCAGCAAGGTCAGCACCAGTACCAGCCCGAAGCCCAGGCTGAGTTTGCGTTTGACGCTTATATTGCCGAGCAATTGGGCCAGCCAACGGTACATGGTGATACTCCTTTGCTGACCGAGTTGTGTACTGGTCGTTATGGGTTATCAGGGCATCGGCGCGCCGGGGGAGAACTGAAGGGCAGAGGTTGAATGTGTGACGAACGTCGCAGGTGCTACCCCTGTGGGAGCGGGCTTGCTCGCGATGCAAACGACGCGGTATGTCTGAGCTACCCCGTTGATGCCATCGCGAGCAAGCCCGCTCCCACAAGTTTGGCCGTTAGAACAACCGGGCGAGCAGGGCGGTGACGGCGGTTTCGACCCGCAGGATGCGCGCACCCAGTTGCACCGGTTGCAGGCCTGCCTTGGCCAGCAAGTCGATTTCGTAAGGGATCCATCCACCTTCCGGGCCGATGCCCAGGGTGACCGCTTCATCCAGTCCGCGCGGGCAGGCCGGGTAATCCCCCGGATGACCAACCAGGCCCAGCGTGCCTTCGACCAATGCCGGCAAGCGGTCTTCAACAAACGGCTTGAAGCGTTTTTCGATAATGACTTCGGGCAAGACGCTGTCCCGTGATTGTTCCAGCCCCAGGATCAACTGCTCACGAATCGCCTCCGGCTCCAGAAACGGTGTCTGCCAGAAGCTTTTTTCTACCCGGTAACTGTTGACCAAAATGACCTTGGGCACACCCATCGAGGCCACGGTTTGCAGCACCCGGCGCAGCATTTTCGGGCGCGGCAGGGCCAGCAACAGAGTCAGGGGCAGTTTGGCCGGGGGCGGCTGGTCAAGGCTGTGGATCACCAGTTCGGCTTCTTTGGCCTCCAGGCGCACCAGTTCGGCGTTGCCCATCAGCCCGCCGATACGGCCGACTCGCAGGCTGTCGCCGACAGTGGCACGGTGAACTTCCTGCATATGAGTCAGGCGTCGATCGCGCAGGATCACGCGGTCGGCGGCAATGAAATCAGCCTCTTCGAGGAGCAGCAGGTTCACGCTTGCGGCGCTGGCGGTTGGGCGTCGCTGTCAGCCGATGGCTCGTCCGGGTCTTCGCCGCGCTTGTTCTTGCTGACCAGGCTGCCAAACAGAATGCCGATTTCAAACAGCATCCACATCGGGATCGCCAGCAGGGTTTGCGAGAAGATGTCGGGCGGGGTCAGGATCATGCCGACCACGAAGCAGCCGATGATCACGTACGGGCGGATTTTGCGCAGATATTGCACGTCGACGATGCCGATCCACACCAGCAGCACCACGGCCACCGGGATTTCAAAGGCTACGCCAAAGGCAAAAAACAGGGTCATGACGAAATCAAGGTAGCTGCTGATATCGGTCATCATCGCGACGCCTTGCGGAGTGGCTGCAGCGAAGAACTTGAACACCAGCGGGAACACCAGAAAGTAGGCGAAGGCCATGCCGGCGTAAAACAGAAAGATGCTGGAGACCAGCAATGGCACGGCAATGCGCTTTTCGTGCTTGTACAGACCGGGTGCGATAAAGCCCCAGATCTGGTGCAGGATCACCGGAATCGCAATAAACAGCGACACCATCATGGTCAGCTTGAGCGGGGTGAGGAACGGTGAGGCCACGTCGGTGGCGATCATCGTCGCGCCTGCCGGCAGGTATTCACGCAGCGGCGTGGAGACCAGGGTGTAGATCTGCTGGGTAAAGGCGAACAACCCGGCAAAGATGATGAAAATCGCCGCGATGCAGCGCAACAGGCGGGTGCGCAGCTCGGTGAGATGCGAAACCAGCGGCATTGGCTGGTCGTGTTCAGGCTTATCGCTCATGCGCTTAAGGGGCTCGCGGTGGCAGAGTGGGGTCGTGTGGCGCTGCCGGTTGAGGCGCAGGGTCGGACGCGGTTTTGCTCAGGCTCACGGGCGCGGGGGTCGCCGGCTCGACGGTCGCTGTGGTGGCAGGCGGTGCGGTCGGCGTTGACGGCTTAACGGCGTCCTGCAGCGGAGCCAGAATCTTCTTGGCTTGCTCTTCCATCGACAGGATATGTTCGTTGTGCAGCTGCCGACGAATTTCGTCAGCGCCGATTTCACGTTCAACTTCCTGTTTGATCGCGTTAAAACTACGTTTCAAGCGCCCGACCCACAGGCCCGCCGTTCGCGCGGCACCCGGCAAGCGCTCGGGGCCGAGCACCAGCAGGGCCACCAGGCCAACGAGCAGCAGTTCACTGAAGCTGATACCGAACATTAGTTTTGGCTCACACGTCTTTGCGGGTCGGCTCTTCGACTTTCTGCGCCTGCACGTCGATGGTGTGCGGCTCGTTCAGGGTCGAAGTGGTGTGTGGCTGCGGCGCGGCGGTTGGTTGCGCAGGCGGAACCACAGGCTCGGCTGGTTTTTCGTCGTCGTTCATGGCTTTGCGAAAGCCCTTGATCGATTCGCCGACATCGGTGCCCAGGTTTTTCAGTTTTTTGGTGCCGAAGACGAGGACTACGACTACCAGAATGACGATCCAGTGTTTCCAGTCAAAAATGCCCATGATGTGATCCTTAACAAAGTGATTTAGGCGGACGGCCGTGAGGCTTTTTCCACGTGGCCAGAGGTTCCGATACGACGCTCCAGTTCATCCAGTACGGCCTGAGGGTGCTGCCCTAACTGGGCCAGCATGATCATGCTGTGGAACCAGAGATCGGCTGTTTCGTAGATCACATCGCTGCAATCACCGCTGATGGCGGCGTCTTTGGCGGCGATGATGGTTTCGATCGACTCTTCGCCGACTTTTTCCAGGATCTTGTTCAGACCCTTGTGGTACAGGCTGGCGACATAGGAGCTGTCGGGGGTTGCGCCTTTGCGCGCTTCGAGCACTTGGGCTACGCGGCTCAAGGTGTCAGTCATGGGAGTGCCCTGCGTGGTAAATGGCGTGGGGATCTTTGAGCACCGGGTCGACGGTCTTCCACTCGGCATTTTCGTATACGCGGTAGAAGCAGCTCTGGCGGCCGGTATGGCAGGCGATGCCACCGATTTGCTCAACCATCAGGATGATCACATCGGCATCACAGTCCAGGCGCATCTCATGCAGTTTTTGCACGTGGCCGGACTCTTCGCCCTTGCGCCACAGCTTGCCACGGGAACGTGACCAGTAAATGGCACGGTTCTCTTGCGCCGTCAGGCTCAGTGCCTCGCGGTTCATCCAGGCCATCATCAATACGCGCCCGGTTTTGTGGTCTTGGGCAATCGCCGGCACCAGGCCGTCGCTGTCCCATTTGATCTCGTCCAGCCAGTCTTTCATGTTCGACTCCGACAACCTGCCTCAACCCTGTGGCTGAGGCCTGGTGATTTCACAGTTTGCCAGCCTCACCGAGAGCTGGCTATCGGCGCACGATCAGATACAAGCCCACGGCGATCATGATTCCAGCTGGCCAATAGCCCGCAGTGTGCAGCGGTCCGATACTGGCGAGCAAGGCGCCTGCGGCCAAATGTCCGGCGCCAATCAGGCGCAGGAACCAGCCGTCGCGGGATTCGCGAACGATCAATGGCTGGTTGTTGGCGTGGGGTTGCGACATGCGCTCCAGCAGGTCGCGGGTCATGCCGGCCAGATGCGGGATCTGCTCGACCTGACTGTGCAGGTTGCGCAGCAGGGTCTTGGGGCTCACGCGCTCACGCATCCAGCGCTCAAGGAACGGCTGGGCGGTGCTCCACAGATCGAGGTCGGGGTACAGTTGTCGCCCCAGGCCTTCGATATTGAGCAGGGTTTTTTGCAGCAACACTAACTGCGGCTGAACTTCCATATTGAAGCGTCGAGCCGTCTGGAACAGGCGCATCAGTACCTGTCCAAAAGATATTTCCTTGAGCGGTTTTTCGAAGATCGGCTCGCACACGGTACGAATGGCCGCTTCAAACTCGTTGAGTTTGGTGTGGGCCGGCACCCAGCCAGAATCGATGTGCAACTGCGCCACGCGACGGTAATCACGCTTGAAAAAAGCAAACAGGTTGCGCGCCAGGTAGTCCTGGTCCTCGGGGGTCAGGCTACCGACGATCCCGCAGTCGATGGCGATGTATTGCGGGGCCCACGGGTTGACGGTGCTGACGAAGATGTTGCCGGGGTGCATGTCCGCGTGGAAGAAACTGTCACGGAACACCTGGGTGAAGAAAATTTCGACCCCGCGCTCGGCCAGCATCTTCATGTCGGTGCGTTGATCTGCAAGCGCTTGCAAGTCGGTGACTTGAATCCCGTAGATACGCTCCATCACCAGCACTTTGGGGCGGCACCAGTCCCAGTAGATTTGCGGGACGTACATCAGGGGCGAGCCTTCGAAGTTGCGCTTGAGCTGACTGGCGTTCGCCGCCTCGCGTAACAGGTCGAGTTCGTCGTAAATAGTTTTTTCGTAGTCCGTAACCACGTCCACCGGGTGCAGCAGCCGTGCATCAGCGCTCAGGCGCTCGGCGGTGCGGGCCAGAATAAACAGCCAGGCCAGGTCAGAGCCGATGATCGGCTTGAGGCCTGGACGCACGACCTTGACCACCACTTCTTCGCCGGTCTTGAGCTTGGCCGAGTGAACCTGGGCCACTGAGGCCGAAGCCAGCGGCTGGATGTCGAAACGGCTGAACACTTCGCTGATCTTGGCGCCCAGCTGTTCTTCGATCAGTTTGACTGCCAGTTGCGGGTCAAATGGCGGTACGCGGTCTTGCAGCAGCATCAGCTCATCGGCGATGTCGGCGGGCAGCAGGTCGCGACGGGTAGAAAGGATCTGGCCGAACTTGATGAAAATCGGTCCCAAATCCTGCAGCGCCAGGCGCAGGGCCGCACCACGGCTGAGCTCCAGTTTTTTGCGCGGGAACCAGCGCCACGGCAGCGCGTAGCGCAGGGACAGCATCCACCACGGCAAGGGCAGGGCGAACAGCAGGTCATCCAGCCGGTAGCGAATGACGACGCGCTGGATACGAAACAAACGGCGTATGGCTAGCAGCTTCATGCGTTATCGCTGGAATTGAGGGATCGGGAAAGGCGCTCACAACGTGCCTCCAGCCGATCCAGGTCGAGTTTGATTTGGTCGAGTTCGTCAAAGCGGGCTTGCGCTTCACGTTCGCCGACCAAGGTACGGGCTTCTTCGCTCAGGTATTCGGCCAGATTCTGATTCAGGCTGGCGAATCCTTGCTGATACCAGTTGGCGCGGCTGCGCAGGTGACCACTGATCAACGCTGTGGCAACCGGCCCTATCCAGTTCGAGAGTTCGTACTCCCAATCGAGTTCCAGGTCTTGCAGCACTGCCGCCAGCTCCATGAGCACCGCGCTGTCGCCTTCAAGCTCGACTTCAGGGCTGTGCAAGATGGTGCTTTTGTCCTTGCTCAAGGCAAGGCGCAGCAAGCTTGTGGCTGGTGCTCGCAAGGTGCAGTCGGGTTCGGCCGCCCATTGGGTAGCCAGCAGCAGGCCTTCATCGCTGGGCAGAATAAACAGCCGCAGCGATGGGTTTGGGCAATCGACGGCAATCAATTTGCCGGTCAAGGGCCGCAAACGCGCCATGGCCGTGCTGTCCAGCCGCAAAACGCGGTTAATGCCGCTTTCGACGCCTGCGAGAAGGCCGCGCAGCAACATCAGGGCTTGATGCCGCGGTGCAGTGCGACGATGCCGGAGGTCATGTTGTGATAGGTCACGCGGTCAAAACCGGCCTCGACCATCATCGACTTCAGCGTCTCCTGGTTAGGGTGCATGCGGATCGACTCTGCCAGGTAGCGATAGCTTTCCGGGTCGTTGAGGATCAACTTGCCTACCATCGGCATGAAGGCAAACGAGTAAGCGTCGTAGACCTTGGACATCAGCGCGTTGGTCGGCTTGGAGAACTCCAGCACCAACAGGCGGCCGCCTGGCTTGAGCACGCGCAGCATGGAGCGCAGGGCGTCTTCTTTATGGGTCACGTTGCGCAGGCCGAAGGCGATGGTCACGCAATCGAAGTAGTTGTCCGGGAACGGCAGCTTTTCAGCGTCGGCCTGAACGAACTCAATATTGCCGGCCACGCCCTTGTCCAGCAGGCGGTCACGGCCAACCTTGAGCATGGAAGCGTTGATGTCGGCCAGCACCACTTGGCCGGTCGGACCTACCAGGTGGGAAAACTTGCGAGCCAGGTCACCGGTACCGCCGGCAATGTCCAGCACCTTGTTACCAGGGCGAACGCCGGACAACTCGATGGTGAAGCGCTTCCACAGACGGTGCATGCCGCCCGACAGAACGTCGTTCATCAGGTCATATTTGCCGGCTACAGAGTGGAAAACCTCGGCGACTTTCTCGGCCTTTTGGCTTTCCGGTACGTTTTTGAAGCCGAAGTGAGTGGTGGGTTCGGCATCGCTGCCTTTGCGCTGATCAGTCATATCGCTGTCACCAAAAGAGAATGCTGGCCATTCTAATCCCGGTGGCCGGCTTTGTCTTGGCGAGGGTGAATGTATAGTGGCGGCTTTATTTATCAGGAGCGACGCCATGGCGCGTATCAGCGTTGAACGTACCCATAGCCTGGGCCTTGAGGCCGCACGTGAAAAAGCTCAGCCACTGGTCGAGAAGCTGGCCAGTCAGTACGGCCTGACACCGACATGGGTGGGAGACACCGTAAAGCTCAAGCGCTCTGGAGTGAACGGTACCCTGCAAATCAGTGAAAGCAACGTCAAGGTTGATGTGGAGTTGGGGCTGCTGATGTCGGCGATGAGCGGCATGATCCAGTCAGAAATCGAACGGTCGCTGGACAAAGCCCTGTCGTGATCGTCACCGCCTCCCCGTCGTGATGTGCTCCGGCGGGTGGGTGCTGGACTCCGCAGGCACAAGACTTTTTAGTGTAAGAATGTTCTAAATGCTGCCCGGTATTAGTTTGCGAAGTTTAAGCGAATTTTTTTTGTGGTTGATATAGAAGATTTTTTTATGTGCTGAGTTGCTTTTGCTGTTTTGGATTTATACAGGCTTTTACCTATTGTTGTTTTTATTAACATGAACAATAAGGTATTCCAGCATGACGTATCACGTGTGTTCCATCTCTTATAAAACAACGCTACCGGATGCCGTAATGGCGGAAAGGGTCAAGCGTGTTGCACAGTCTTTTGCATCTTCGCGAGGCTATGAAGTTGTCGCCGGCTCTGAGGGTGAACGCTATGTACTGCAAACGGCGTGTTCGCAACGAACGGGGTTTGTGACCGTCAGCCCAGGCTTGGTTCAGTTCTTTGTGTATGTGTTTGGTGCGCAAGAAGTGCTCGCTGAAGCCCATGCCGTAGAGGCTGAAATGGCAGCGTTGATGAACGGGGAGTTCAACGACTCGGAGCAGATTCCGGGAACGCTGTTAAAGCCCTTTAGAGCAGTGAAAGACATAGAGTTTCCTGATATCGATGAAGCCCTGCTTAAATTCGATTTATTCGAAGGGCTACCGGGTGCAATTAAACTCGGTTAGTAGGGCGCTAAACGGTGGTGCTCACCTTGAAACAAGCCGGTTTAACGTCTAAACCTGATGCAGGTGAGCACCTTTGTTCATCTTGATGATTCGACGATCCTGCTCACTGACGTCGCGACTAAACATTAAGGGGAACACGATGGCTGCTAAAAAACCGACGACCAAAGAAAACCACTCATGGGTAGGCAAGGTTGAAGAGTACTCACGCAAAATCTGGCTGGCAGGTTTGGGTGTGTATTCGAAGATAGATACCGATGGTAGCAAGTTGTTTGACACCCTGGTCAAGGATGGCGAAAAAGCTGAAAAGCTGGCCAAGGACGCGGGCCACAAAGTCGCCGAGGGTGTAAAGGCGTCGACGTCATCCGCCCGCTCCCGGGTTGAAGATGTTAAGGACTTGGCTTTGGAGAAATGGAGCGAGTTTGAAGAGGCTTTTGATAAGCGTCTTAATAGTGCCATCACCCGTTTGGGTGTGCCCAGCCGTGAAGAGGTCAAAGCCCTGCATGCCAAGGTTGAGACCCTGACCAAACATATTGAGAAGCTGACTGCGGCAGCGGTCAAAGTCACGGCCACCAAGGCTGCGGCTGCGAGCAAACCTGCTCCGGCAAAACCTGTGGTAAAGGCTGCGGTAAAACCAGCGGTTGCGAAATCAACGGCAAAACCTGTGGCAAAACCTGCTGTAAAAGTGGCTGCCAAGCCAACCGCCAAGCCCGCTGCAAAAGCTGTCGCCAAGCCTGCTGCCAAGGCACCTGCGGCGGCTAGCAAACCGGCACCTGCCAAAGCTGCAACCGCCAAGCCGGCAGCGGCCAAGCCCGTCGCCAAAAAGCCTGCTGCCAAAAAGCCCGCAGCGGCTGCTAAAACCCCTGCGGTTGAGACGGCGGCAACTACACCCACAACGTCTGCTTGATTCTGTAGCCGCTGACGAGCCGCGCGAAACTTCAACCGTGGGAGCGAGCCTGCTCGCGAAGATCATTCGCGAGCAGGCTCGCTCCCACGGGGGCTGGTAACAGGGCATCCACTGCAGCGTTTACAGCATCAGTTTGACCACCGATACCGCCGGATCGCGGGACTTGCCGGCTTTTTCCAGTTCTTGCAGGTAATCCGCCCATAGGTCTTGCTGACGTACACCGAGCTGATAGAGGTATTCCCAGGTAAAGAGCCCGCTGTCGTGTCCGTCATCGAAGGTCAGTTTTAGCGCGTATTGGCCTGCGGGCTCGATTTTGGTCAAGCCAACATTGATTTTGCCAAACTGCAGAATCGGATTGCCGTGACCCTGTACCTCGGCGGACGGGGAGTGCACGCGCAAAAATTCGGCAGGCAGGTGGTGCTCTTCGCCGGACGGGTATTTGAGCGTGAGGGTTTTGGAGGCTTTGTGCAGGTTGATGGCACTGGGGAGCATGGTCATAACCTTCTGTCATTGCACACACGCAGTAGCCGCTGCTGCAGGCGGCGATCGCCATTAGAGTTGGCGCAAGATCCGGAGATCGTTGAAGGCTTTCGCCTTATCGCAGCCTGCAGCAGCGGCTACAGGTGTTCGGCTTACAAGATGTAGCGCGAGAGGTCTTCGTTCTCGGCCAGTTCGCCCAGATGGCTGTTCACGTATTCAGCGTCGATGCGAATAGGCTCGTCTTTCTGCGCGCTGGCGATATCACCGGCACTGAAAGACACCTCTTCGAGCAAGCGCTCAAGCAGCGTGTGCAGACGACGAGCACCGATATTTTCGGTTTTTTCGTTCACTTGCCAGGCAATTTCCGCCAGGCGCTTGATGCCTTCTGGCAAGAACTCGATGTTCAGGCCTTCGGTTTTCAGCAACTCGCGGTACTGCTCGGTCAACGAAGCGTGTGGCTCGCTGAGAATGCGCTCGAAGTCGCCAGGGGTCAGGGCCTTGAGCTCGACACGAATCGGCAGGCGGCCTTGTAACTCAGGTACCAGATCGCTTGGCTTGCTCAGGTGGAATGCACCAGAAGCGATAAACAGGATGTGGTCGGTTTTGACCATGCCCAGCTTGGTATTGACGGTGCAACCTTCGATCAGTGGCAGCAGGTCTCGCTGAACACCTTCGCGGGATACATCGGCGCCGCCGACATTGCCGCGTTTGGCAACCTTGTCGATCTCGTCGATAAACACAATGCCGTGCTGCTCGACAGCTTCGAGCGCCTTGGCCTTGAGTTCTTCGTCATTGACCAGACGGCCGGCTTCTTCGTCACGCACCATTTTCAGTGCTTCTTTGACTTTCAGCTTGCGATTCTTGCGCTTGCCTTTGCCCATGTTGGCAAACAGGCTTTGCAGCTGGTTGGTCATTTCTTCCATGCCTGGCGGCGCGGAAATATCGACGCCGGCAATGTCGGCAACTTCGATTTCGATCTCTTTGTCGTCCAGCTGACCTTCACGCAGACGCTTGCGGAACAGCTGGCGGGTGTTGGAGTCCTGCGGTACGGCGGCTTCTTCGCCGAACGTACGGGCAGGCGGCAACAGAGCGTCGAGGATGCGTTCTTCGGCGGCATCTTCAGCGCGGTGGCGAACCTTTACGATTTCCTGTTCGCGCAGCAGCTTGATCGCAGCGTCAGCCAGATCACGGATGATCGACTCGACGTCACGGCCTACATAGCCGACTTCAGTGAACTTGGTGGCTTCAACCTTGATGAACGGTGCGTTGGCCAGTTTGGCCAGGCGACGGGCGATCTCGGTTTTACCGACACCTGTCGGGCCGATCATCAAAATGTTTTTTGGCGTCACTTCAACGCGCAGCTCTTCGGGCAGTTGCATCCGGCGCCAGCGGTTACGCAGCGCAATGGCGACGGCGCGTTTGGCGTCGTCCTGGCCGATGATGTGGCGATTGAGTTCGTGGACAATTTCGCGGGGAGTCATGGACATGGTAGTTGGCGTTCCTCTAGCTAAAGTAAGGTTCACAAACGGGCTGGGATACCAGCCCGGCAGACGTCTTATTCAGCGAGGTCCTGCTCCTCAATAGTGATGTTGTGGTTGGTGAACACGCAGATGTCGCCAGCTATACCGAGCGCTGTTTCCGCGATTTCGCGGGCTGACAGATCGGTTTTCATCAGCAGGGCACGGGCCGCGGCCTGGGCAAATGCACCGCCCGAACCCATTGCGATCAAGCCATCTTCGGGCTCAACCACGTCACCGTTGCCGGTGATGATCAACGAAGCGTCTTTGTTGGCAACTGCCAGCATGGCTTCCAGTCGGCTCAGCGAGCGGTCGGTACGCCATTCTTTGGCCAACTCGACAGCGGCGCGAACCAGATGGCCTTGATGTTTTTCAAGTTGGCCTTCAAAACGTTCGAACAGAGTAAATGCGTCAGCGGTAGCCCCGGCGAAACCGGCGATTACCTGGCCGTGATAAAGGCGGCGGACTTTTTTCGCGTTGCCTTTCATCACGGTATTGCCAAGAGAAACCTGGCCGTCGCCAGCCATAACGACTTTGCCGTGGCGGCGTACTGAAACGATGGTGGTCAAGGGAGAGTCTCCACGCAGCGGGGCGAAAATGCCTGATGGAAATACATATGGGGGTTGTAGCGGATTTTTCAACAGCGGGGAGGGAATGGGGATTAATGGGGGGCAGGATTTTGCGAAGGTATTGTGGGAGCGAGCCTGCTCGCGATGACACCAGCGCGATTCAGCAGGAAAACCGCAGTGTCGGCATCGCGAGCAGGCTCGCTCCCACAGGGTTCAAAAACCTGTGGGAGCGATCTCGAATCAGCGTCGCTGTTGCAGCAGCAGGTTGTTGAATCCGCCACTGGCCAATTGTTTTTGGGCCACCGTCAACTGGTCGCGGTTGCTGAACGGGCCGACCAGCACCCGGTACCAGGTTTCGTCTTTTACCGTGCCGGCTTCAACCGTAGCGGTCTGGCCCAGCAGGATGATTTGCGCCCGCACCTTTTCAGCATCGGCCTGTTTGCGGAACGAGCCCGCTTGCAGGAAGAACTTGGTGACCGGCGCCGCCTTGGCGACAGGCGGCGCAGGAGGCGGTGTGATACCGCTCAGGGCTGCCTGGGCACGTGCGGTGTCGATTTTTGCAGCTTCAGCAGGCGTGACCGGTGCCAGCGGCGCGGTTTGCGGCGTTGGCAGGGTTTTCTCGGGTACGGCTTCTGGCGGCACGATCACTTCAGATTCGGGCAGCAAGGTATAGAAGTCGTACTTGGGCTTGGCCGGCTGAGTCGGGCTGGGCGCTGTTTTGTTGGCTTCAGCGGCTTTCGTGGCTTTTAGCTGCTCTTGCTTGACCCGTTTGACGTCGTCGCCCTGGCCAGGCTCAAGCTTCATCAAAAACACGATAAATGCGCCCACGGTCAGGCCGATGGCCATCCATAGCCAGCCCGGAATCGGCTTTTTAGCGGGTGCCTGATATCGACTGGCGCCGCGCTTGGGTGCAGGTTTTTTCTTGGCGGCCAACTTACATGCGCTCCAGAGTTTCCAGGCCCAGCAGTTCCAGGCCTTGCTTTAGGGTACGGCCCGCCAGAGCAGCCAGGCGCAAGCGGCTTTGTTTTTGAGCTTCGTTTTCAGCGCTCAGGATCGGGCAGTTCTCGTAGAAGCTGGAGAACAGGCCGGCCACTTCGTACAGGTAGGTGCAAAGGGTGTGCGGGGTGCCTTTTTCAGCAACGTTGTTCAGCACTTCACCGAACTGTGCCAGCTTGGCCGCCAACTCATGCTCTTGCGCCGCCTCAAGCACGATCTTGCCCTGCACTTCTTCGAAGCGTTTGCCCAGTTTGCGGAATACACCCGCGACACGGGTGTAGGCATACAGCAGGTAAGGTGCGGTATTGCCTTCAAAGTTCAACATCAGGTCGAAGTTGAAGCTGTAGTCGCTGGTGCGGTGCTTGGACAGGTCTGCGTATTTCACCGCGCCAATGCCGACGACTTTGGCGATGGCACGCAGCTCGTCTTCCGCCAGCTCCGGGTTTTTCTCTTTGACCAGCGTGTAGGCACGCTCTTTGGCTTCGTTGAGCAGGTCGACCAGTTTTACCGTGCCGCCATCACGGGTCTTGAAGGGGCGGCCATCGGCGCCGTTCATGGTGCCGAAGCCCATGTGTTCCATTTCCATCGGGTGGGTGATGAAACCGGCCTTGCGGGCAACGGCAAACACTTGCTGGAAGTGCAGGGCCTGACGCTGGTCGACGAAGTACAGGGCGCGATCAGCTTTCAATACGCCGCTGCGGTAGCGGATGGCTGCCAGGTCGGTCGTCGCGTAGAGATAACCACCGTCTGCCTTAACGATGATGACTGGCAGCGGCTCGCCGTCGGCATTTTTGAACTCGTCGAGGAATACGCACTGGGCGCCATTGCTCTCAACCAGCATGCCTTTGGCCTTGAGGTCGTTGACCACGTTGATCAGGTCGTGGTTGTAGGCGCTTTCGCCCATCACGTCGGCCATGGTCAGTTTCACGTTCAACTGCTCGTAGATTTTCTGGCAGTGCGACAGCGAGATGTCCTTGAACTTGGTCCACAGCGCCAGGCAGTCCGGGTCGCCAGCTTGCAGCTTGACCACCAGGCCGCGGGCGCGATCGGCAAACTCCGGGGACTCGTCGAAACGCTGTTTGGCGGCGCGGTAGAAGTTCTCGAGGTCAGACAGCTCTTCGCTGGTGATCGGGTTCTCTTCCAGGTAGGCCATCAGCATGCCGAACTGGGTGCCCCAGTCGCCCACGTGGTTTTGACGAATCACGTCATCGCCCAGGAACTCCAGCACTCGGGCCACGCCGTCGCCAATGATGGTGGAGCGCAAGTGGCCCACGTGCATCTCTTTGGCCAGGTTGGGTGCCGACATGTCGACCACGGTACGCATGGCCGGGGTCGCTTTGCGCACGCCGATTTTCGGGTCGGCCAGGGCGGCGTCCAGGCGCGAAGCCAGGGCCTGGGTGTTCTGGAAGAAGTTCAGGAAACCGGGGCCTGCAATCTCGGTCTTGCTGATTTGCTCATCGGCCGGCAATGCCGCGATGATTTTCTCAGCCAGGTCGCGGGGCTTCATGCCCGCAGGCTTGGCCAGCATCATGGCGATGTTACTGGCGAAGTCGCCGTGGGTTTTGTCACGGGCGTTTTCCACCTGAATCGCTGGCGTCAGGCCTTCAGGCAACACACCTTCTGTGACGAGTTGAGCTAGGGCTTGTTGAATCAGCTGGCGAATGGTGTCTTTCATGGTCTTCTCTTTCGACCGCAAGCGCGGTAGCGCTTCAGTGCGCAGGTGGAAAAACTGGGTATTATCCGTTGCCAGACCGCCCTTGCCAACCTTGGCAGCCGGGTTATGGATATGTGGTGTACGGTTATTCCCTAATATTCTCCAAATCTGTGGGAGCGGGCTTGCTCGCGATAGCATCATCGCGGTCTTCCAGAGACAGCGCGTCGTCTGCATCGCGAGCAAGCCCGCTCCCACAGGGGATATTGGGTGCCTTAGTAAAGGTCTACCGGGTCAACGTCGAGCGACCAGCGAACCTGGCGACCGCTGGGCATTTGTTCAAGGGCCAGCAGCCATTGGCTGAGCAGTCGATGCAGCGGTCCCCGGGCGTTGGCTTGCAGTAGCAACTGGGCGCGGTAGCGTCCGGCGCGGCGCTCCATCGGTGCGGGCACCGGGCCAAGCAGTTCGATGCCGCTCAGGTTCAACTCGGCCAGCAGGCGCTCAGCCTCGGTGCAGGCCTCATCCAGAAAACCTTCCGCTTGCCCGGGCTTATGGGCTTCGGCACGCAGTAGCGCCAAATGTGCGAAAGGCGGCAGCCCCGCAGCCCGGCGCTCGCTCAAGGCCTGTTCGGCGAAGGCGAAGTAACCCTGCTCGGTCAATTGGATCAGCAGGGGATGGTCGGCCAGATGGGTCTGGATAATCACCTTGCCGGGTTCTTCGGCGCGGCCGGCACGGCCTGCAACCTGAACGATCAACTGTGCCATGCGCTCGCTGGCGCGGAAATCACCGGAGAACAGGCCGCCATCGGCATCCAGAATCGAGACCAGCGTCACCCGTGGGAAGTGATGGCCTTTGGCAAGCATTTGCGTGCCGATCAGAATGCACGGCTGGCCCTTTTGAATCGTGGCAAATAATTGGTTCATCGCGTCTTTGCGCGAGGTGCTGTCGCGGTCGACCCGCAACACGGGGTAATCGGGAAACAAGATCCCCAACCGCTCTTCGGCACGTTCAGTCCCAGCGCCTACCGGGCGTAAATCAACCTTGCTGCATTGCGGGCAGTTGCGTGGCACGCGCTCGACATAGCCGCAGTGATGGCAGCGCAGCTCGCCAGAACGCTGATGAACGGTCATGCGCGCATCGCAACGTTGGCACTCAGACATCCAGCCGCAGTCGTGGCACAACAGCGTGGGGGCAAAGCCGCGACGGTTCAGAAACACCAACACTTGTTGGCCAGCAGCGAGGGTCTGACCGATGGCTTGTTGCATGGGGCCGGATATCCCGCTGTCCAATGGCCGGCTTTTAACATCCAGGCGCAGGAAGCGCGGTTGTTTGGCTCCGCCAGCGCGCTCGTTCAGGCGCAGCAGGCCGTAACGGCCGGTGTAGGCGTTATGCAGGCTTTCGAGGGAAGGCGTCGCGGAGCCCAGTACGATCGGGATGTTTTCCTGTCGGGCTCGGACCAGTGCCAGGTCTCGGGCGTGATAGCGCAAACCTTCTTGCTGTTTATAAGAGCCGTCATGTTCTTCATCGATGATGATCAACCCTGGGTTTTTCATCGGTGTGAACAGTGCAGAGCGGGTACCAATAATAATGTCGGCCTCGCCATCCCGTGCGGCCAGCCAGCTTTCGAGGCGCTCACGGTCGTTGACCGCCGAATGCACCAGGGCGATGCGCGCATTGAAGCGCTGCTCGAAGCGGGCCAGGGTTTGCGGGCCAAGGTTGATTTCAGGGATCAACACCAGCGCCTGCTTGCCCGCCTGCAGGGTTTCGCGGATCAGTTGCAAATACACTTCGGTCTTGCCGCTACCGGTCACCCCGGCCAGCAAGAAGGCGTGAAAGTGATCGAAACCTGCACGAATGGCTTCGTAGGCAGCACGTTGTTCGTTGTTGAGCGGCAGTTCGGGTTGGGCCAGCCAATGTTCGTGGCGCTCGCTGGGCGCGTGACGTCGAATTTCAACGGTGACCAACTCTTTTGCCAGCAGCAGGTCGAGACTGTCCTTGCTCAGCATTAATTTGCTTAACAGCTGATGTGCCACGCCGTGAGGGTGCTGGGCGAGGGTGGCTAGGGCTTCACGCTGGCGCGGTGCGCGAGCGATGCGCGGGTCGTCCATTTTGGCCCCTGGGGCGATCTGCCAGAACCGCTCCTGGCGGGTTTCAGCCAGTTCGCCCTGGCGCAGCAGTACCGGCAGTGCCCAGCTCAAGGTGTCGCCCAGGCTGTGTTGATAATACTGAGAGGTCCACACGCACAGCTTGAATAAGGAAGCCGGAAGCGGTGGCACAGCGTCGAGCAGGGCAATGGCCGGTTTAAGCTTGTCGGCCGGTACTTCGCTGTGATCCACCACTTCGACCAGAATGCCGATCATCTCGCGTCGCCCAAACGGTACCCGCAAGCGCATGCCCGGTTGTAATAGACTGCGCAGCACGCCAGCAGGCGCCCGGTAATCAAACAGGCGGCGCAAGGGGGAAGGCAGGGCAAGGCGCAAAATGGCGTCGGGCACGCGGGGCTCTCAAGTGATGAACGGCAAAGATGGCCCGGAGCCTAGCAGACAAAGCCCTGCGGGACTAAAACGCGGGGCACTGAAAGATGAATGATTTTTGGTGGAGCATGCTTGGCCGCTTGCGTCAATGCAAAGGTCTGGTATTATCGGCGCCCTAAATTTACGTGCGGTATTCAACAATGGTGTTGAGTGGCGGCACGCTAGCCCGAGGAATACCCCATGAAAGCCGATATCCATCCAGCGTACGAAACAATCCTGGTAACTTGCAGCTGCGGCAACAAGTTCGAAACTCGTTCGAACCTGTGCAAGCCACTGGGCACTGACGTATGCAACGAGTGCCACCCGTTCTACACCGGTAAGCAGAAGACTCTGGACATTGGCGGTCGTGTTGATCGCTTCAAGACTCGTTTTGGTGCTTTCGGCGCTAAAGCAGCAGCTCCAGCAGCAGAAGCAGAAAAAGCAGCCGAGTAAGGCTGATGACCTTGAGCAGCCTTTTTGGTCTGGTCAGGTTATTGAAAAAGGCGTCCCTTGCGGGCGCCTTTTTTGTGCCTGCGATTTGGTTGGCAAGCGCTTCGGCCGCGCCGCTTTGCCCGGCACCGGGTGCGGTTTCGTACGCGTTGGTGGATCGTGTGTCCGATGGCGATACGCTGCGCCTTGAGGACGGACGCAGCGTGCGTATGATCGGTCTCAATGCGCCTGAGACGGGTAAAAAAGGCCAGTCCGCCGAACCCTTTGCTGACGCTGCACGCAAGCGGTTGCAAACGCTGGTGGCGAAGAGTGATGGTCGCGTCGGGCTACTGACAGGCAAGCAGGCTCAAGACCGTTATGGGCGCACTCTGGCCCATGTGTTTGGTGCCGATGGCAGTAATCTTGAAGCCCAATTGCTGGCAGAAGGCTTGGGGTATCAGGTCGCGATAGCGCCCAATGTCGCGCTGCTGGATTGTCAGCAAGCGGCCGAAAGCAGTGCGCGGGCAGCAGGTCTGGGCCTCTGGCGACAATCGCCGGTGCTGGCGCCGCAGCAAATCACCCGTTCGGGCTTTGCCCTGGTGGGCGGCAAGGTCAGTCAGGTGCAGCGAAATCGCGGTGGCCTTTGGATCGATCTGCAAGGCGGTTTGGTAGTGCACATTGCACCCAATCAACTGGCCAATTTCGACCAGGACAGCCTTGCCAGTCTGCAAGGTGCGCAGGTTGAGGCCCGGGGCTGGGTGCTGGATCGCTCACGGCGTGGAGGGCTTAAATCAGGCCAGGCACGCTGGATGTTGTCGTTGACTCATCCGGGGATGTTGAAAGTAGCGGCGCATTAAAAATTGTAGACAATTTTTAATGCGGATTGTGAACACTCTAGCCCTTGTGGGGCGCGGCTCTTGGGCCAAAGTCGTAAGGCAAAGCCCTTGACACTGCTGACTGGTCAGTCTTGTCGGGACTTTGCGACACGCGTATGCTCGGCGATTCGTCTGTCCAACAGCAAAAAAAGCGGAATGCCCACATGTCTGATTTGAAAACCGCCGCTCTCGAATACCATGCCCAGCCCCGTCCAGGGAAACTGAGTGTCGAGCTCACCAAACCTACCGCTACAGCCCGCGATCTAGCGCTGGCTTACAGCCCGGGTGTTGCCGAACCAGTCCGCGAAATCGCCCGCGACCCTGAACTTGCCTACAAATACACTGGCAAAGGCAACCTGGTAGCCGTGATTTCCGATGGCACCGCTATTCTGGGCTTGGGTAACCTCGGCCCATTGGCCTCCAAGCCTGTTATGGAAGGCAAAGGCGTGTTGTTCAAGCGCTTTGCCGGTATCGATGTATTCGACATCGAAGTTGACTCCGAAAGCCCACAGGCTTTCATCGACACCGTAAAACGCATCTCCATCACCTTCGGCGGCATCAACCTCGAAGACATCAAGGCACCTGAGTGCTTTGAGATCGAACGTGCTCTGATCGAGCAGTGCGATATTCCTGTATTCCACGATGACCAGCACGGCACCGCTATCGTGACCGCGGCCGGCATGATCAACGCCCTGGAAATCGCGGGCAAGACCCTGTCTGACGCCAAGATCGTTTGCCTGGGCGCCGGTGCAGCAGCCATCTCCTGCATGAAGTTGCTGGTGAGCATGGGTGCAACCATCGAAAACATCTACATGATCGACCGCACCGGCGTGATCCACTCCGGTCGTGACGATCTGAACCAGTACAAGGCGGTCTTCGCCCACGCAACCGAGAAGCGCACTCTGGCTGACGCCATGAACGGCGCAGACGTGTTCGTTGGCTTGTCGGGCCCCAACTTGCTGAGCGCTGAAGACCTGCTGCGCATGGCGCCTAACCCGATCGTGTTCGCATGCTCGAACCCTGATCCGGAAATCTCGCCGGAACTGGCTCACGCCACTCGTGACGACGTGATCATGGCCACTGGCCGTTCGGACTATCCGAACCAGGTCAACAACGTACTGGGCTTCCCGTTCATCTTCCGTGGTGCCCTGGACGTTCGCGCCAAGCGCATCAACGAAGAAATGAAAATCGCAGCGGCCAATGCTCTTCGTGAACTGGCCAAACTGCCAGTGCCACAAGAAGTGTGTGACGCCTACGGCGGTATCAAGCTGGAATTCGGTCGTGAGTACATCATTCCGAAACCAATGGACGTTCGCCTGATCACCCTGATCTCCGATGCTGTGGCTAAAGCTGCCATCGAGACCGGTGTAGCAACTCTGCCATACCCGAAGAACTACCCGCTCAAAAGCGTAGATGACGTCTTCAACGGCTAAGCCCGTTTAGCGTCACAACTTAAGCCCCGGCGCTGTAAAGCACCGGGGCTTTTTGGTTTCTGCAGCGCAAGATCTTGCAATGAGTGCGTAGGAAAACGGGATAAATCCGTACACTAAATAGGAATTATCTTACATAAAACCCTGCTGCCATCCGTTAGCGTCACTCCTTTGTTCTGAAGGGTGCTTTGTTCTGAAGTGTGCCTTCTGTGTCTATAGGAACCACGGATGCTCACTCCCTCGCGCCAGAAAAGTAAAAGCAGGACCCGTTTTCAATTAATTGACGAGCGAGGTGCAGGCGAACCCTATGCAGGGTTGGCCTATGAAGTTGTAGATCAGGAAGGAAGGAAGTACGGCGGCCATCTGGATGCCGCTGGAGCCGGTGAAGTTGGTAATCATCTTGTAGGGCCTGTTACCGTCATGTTCAGGCAGTTATATAGCGGTCGCAGTGAAATGTATGTGCGGCTAATGGATCGCACACATTACCCCCTCAAAATCACCGAGCTTCAGGTCAGGGCCGAGCACACCCGATTTCTCAATGAAAACGGCGCTCGCACTCAGCAAAAACCGCTCTGTATCGACACCTGTACCGATTACTTACAGGTCGAAGTTCGACATCTTGTCGAGCATGTTTCGCACTTGCCACCCGTGGTTGATTGCCACTATCCCCATCAGGGCGGCACGCTCGGCGTATCCCTGGCTGACGGTCGTCATACCTTGCTGGAAGTTCGCCCCTTGCGCGCCCTGTGCCCGCTGCTGTCTACCGATCCACAGTTTTGCGCGCTTAATCTCTACCAATTGGCATTGATGGCCACGTTGAGCAATTGTCCTTTTGAACACCCCGCAGGCAAGTCCCGAGTGACCACGCCCTGTGCGGAGTTGAGCATGGGGGACTGGGAGGTCAGCCCGGAGCAATCCAAGTCCTATTACCCCTTGTATGAGGACGTTGCGTACTCCAGGCGATTGGAAACGGTGCCATTCGATCCTGTGCTGTACCCGGTCAATGACCCTGTTTGCGGGGCAGATCAGCAGACCCCTGCCGATGTTCATTTTCGCGGCGACATTCGTTTTGGTGCAAAAGGTACAAACGCACAAGCGTATGTGACTCATAACGAAAAAGTCATCTTGATTGCTGTTCGAGGTACCAGTTCGTGGGCTGACCTCTTGCAGGATGCTGATGTGCTTCAAGTGCCGTTTGAGGAAGGTGAGGGCAAAGTGCATGGCGGTTTTTACGAGGCTGCCAGGCAGGTTTTTGAGCTTGCTGATGCTTACCTGGACAAGTTCTACGCAGGGCAAAAAGTATTGGTCTGCGGTCACAGCCAGGGTGGGGCAATTGGTTTGATTCTTTCGCAAATGCTGCGTTTGCGAAGGGCATGCGAGGTGCAGCTCTACACGTATGGTGCCCCTCGCGCAGCGGATGCGGCCTTCGTCAATGCGGCCAAGGGGCTGGTGCATCAGCGCATGGTCAATCATCGCGACCCGATTCCCAGTGTACCTGGCAGCTGGATGAACAGCCCGTTGTCAGCATATCGCGCGGGATCTGTGCTCAGCTTCACGAATGTTCCTGCAGGTTTTGGGGTGTTTGTGGCGGGCCTGAACCAATTGCTTGGTGAGCCTTACCAGCATCATGGAACCTTGCGTCACTTCATGCCGGTAGAGTTTGGGCAGGGACAAGTGTCGCATCTGATGTGGGAACCATTGAGCGATACCGTCAGCCAGCATGCTGTGAGCCAAGCGGTGCTTGAGCAAAAAAGTGCCGTGCCAGTATCAGACGGGTTGCTCAAGCAACTGGTCGACGTTGGCCAGCAGTTCATGGTGGACAGTTACATCCCGAGTTGCTGGGCCGTTTTGCGCCGAAACCAGCAAGCATTGAAAGCCCGTTGTTCGCTGGTAACGGAGCGAGAAGTGCTGTTTGTGGATCAGGCGTTTGAACACATCGCACAACAGCTGCGAGTTAAATACCGCGAGGAAATGACCCGTGTGGACAGCGTATTTGAAGAGCAGGTACGGGTCATGAATCTGTTGATGCGCGAGATGGACAATGTCCACAAAACCCGTGAGCGGCTATACCAGTTGAGGTTCAAGGTGCCCAGCCGGGGGGAGGTGTATGGCGGGCTTGCGCAGCACTGCGATGTCCTGTCTGAAAGCCTGGCGCGCTGGGAGGCTCACGGCGAGAGCACCCGTATCGATCAGTTGGCCATGGCGCCGGTTGAAGAAATGTTCGACGGGACTGAGCCCTTGCAGTACATGCTCGCCTGAGTGCCGTGAGGCAGCAGCAAGCGGCAAGTGCCTACTTGCTGCTTGCTGCTGACTTCGTCAGAAGAGATCGATTGGAGCCCCGTCATCAGCCGGCAGCGGACTGCCCGGCGCTACGCCGTTGCCCAGCTCGCTGTTGGTCGGCGGTGTGTCTTCGCTCTTGAACAGCTCGAAGTAGGCGCCAGGCGTTCCTGGAGAGGCAATACGGCCACTTAAAGGGTCAATTCGCAAGCTGAGGATGCCTTCCGGTTCAGGCTGCGTATGAGCAGGCTTGCCTTTGAGCGCGCCACTCATATAAGTCATCCAGATCGGCAGGGCTACGGTGCCGCCATATTCGCGACGACCGAGGCTTTCGGGTTGGTCAAAGCCGGTCCATACCGTGGTCACGTAGTCGGCGTTGTAGCCTGAGAACCATGCATCCTTGGACTCGTTGGTTGTACCGGTTTTACCCGAAAGATCGGTGCGACCCAGCGCCAGGGCGCGGCGGCCGGTACCGAGCTTGATCACGTCCTGCAACATGCTGGTGAGAATGTAGGTGGTGCGGCCGTCGACAATACGTTCGGCCACGGCTTGCGTCTCGACAGTCGGCAGGCCGGGTGCGGCGTTGATGGTGTCGATGGTCAGCGCTTCAGCTTCTGGCGGTACGTCTTTGCCGGCGGCTTTGGGCACGCTGGGCGGGTTGGCCACGAACAGGGTCTCGGCGTTGCGGCTTTCGATCTTGTCGATCAGATAGGGCGTGATTTTGTAACCGCCGTTGGCGAACGTGCTCCAGCCCGTGGCGATCTCCATGGGTGTCAAGGTTGCAGTGCCCAAGGCCAGCGACAGGTTGCGCGGCAGGTCCTGCTTGTTGAAACCAAACTTGCTGATGTAGTCGATGGTGCGGTCGACACCCAGGCTTTGCAGCAGGCGAATCGAGACCAGGTTGCGAGATTTGTACAGCGCCTCTCGCACGCGAATCGGGCCGAGGAAGGTGTTGGTGTCGTTCTTCGGACGCCAGACCTTGTCCAGGTATTCATCGACAAACACGATCGGTGCGTCGTTCACCAGAGTGGCGGCGGTGTAGCCGTTATCCAGCGCGGCACTGTAAATGAAAGGCTTGAAGCTCGAACCGGGCTGGCGTTTGGCTTGCATCGCACGGTTGTAGTTGCTCTGCTCGAAGGCAAAGCCTCCCACCAGTGAGCGGATAGCGCCGTTGTTCGGGTCTAGGGATACCAGTGCACCTTGCACGGTAGGGACCTGGCTGAACTTGTAGCTGCCATCAGTTTGCGGCTGTACGCGAATGAGGTCGCCGACCTGTGCGACATCCGAGGGCTGCTTGGGCATTGGGCCCATGCTGTTGGTATTAAGGAACTTGCGCGCCCATTTCATGGTGTTCCACGAAACGTGAACTTCGCCGGTGCGGGTCAGCACTTGCAGGCCGTCCTTGTCGACCTGAGTCACGATCGCAGGTTCCAGGCCGCTAATCGCCCGTTGCTTGGCCAGTTCCTGAGTCCAGACGGCCAGGGTCTTGCCCGGAAGGCGCGACTCGGGGCCGCGATAGCCGTGGCGCTGGTCATAAGCGATCAGGCCTTCGTGAACCGCAGTATTGGCGAGCTCCTGAAGGTCGCTGGGTACCGTTGTTGTTACGCGAAAACCTTCAGTGTAAGCCTCGCTGCCGTAGCGCCCGACCATTTCGGCCCGAGCCATTTCAGCGATGTAAGGCGCGCTGACTTCCGGGGTTGGCACGTGGTAGCTGGCGTTGACGGGCTCTGCGATGGCGGCTTCGTAGCTGGCCTGATCAATCTTGCCCAGCTTGTACATGCGGCCCAGGATCCAGTCGCGGCGTTCTTTGCTGCGTACCGAGTTGGCCAGCGGGTTAAAGCGCGAAGGGGCTTTGGGCAGGCCTGCAATCATAGCCATCTGCGCCAGGCTCAGGTCGCGGATCGACTTGCCGTAGTAGACCTGCGCAGCGGCTTCAATGCCGTAAGCACGGTTGCCCAGGTAAATCTTGTTCACATACAGCTCAAGGATTTCATCCTTGGTCAGCTCGCGTTCGATTTCCAGCGCCAACAGAATTTCGTTGGTTTTGCGTGAAAAGCTCCGCTCGCTGGACAGGAAATAGTTCTTCGCCACCTGCATCGTGATGGTGCTACCACCTGATTGTATGTGTCCGCTTTTTACCAGCTGGGTAGCGGCACGCATCAGGCTACTGGGATCGACCCCGTAATGATTGGCGAAGTTGTCATCTTCTGCAGAAAGCAGGGCATTGATGAAATTGGGCGGAATGTCGGCGAACTTGATCGGTGAGCGGCGCATTTCGCCAAACTCTGCGATCAACTTTCCGTCGCTGGTATAGACCCGTAAAGGAATCTGCAACTGGATGCTTCTCAACGACTCTACGGACGGCAAGCCAGGACTAAGATAGAGAAACGCGCCGCTCAACACGAGCAACAGCCCGCAGAACACAGCAACGAAAGACCACCCGAAAAACTTCAGCAGACGAATCAAGGCTTTTGGATTTCCAGATTAAGAAATGGGTTTGCACGTCAGGGTAGTGCGCAGCTGCGCCGGGTCGACGATACGGAAAAAAACGCCCGGCATTATAAGCATTTTTCGCTCATGGGCGTCATGAGCCGCATGTCAGAACAGGTTTTGAACGGATCTCATTTTTTACCCTCCGTAAGTGACGGATTGCATTAGGGAAAACAAAAGTGCCCGGATTTCTTCCTACAACACGCCATCGTTTTATCGGTGTCGATATCAGCCAGCAAGCGATCAAAGTCGTCGAACTGAGCCGTTCCCGGGGCAAGTTCATGCTTCAAGGCTATGCCATAGAACCGTTGCCAGCCGGGCTTACGGGGCATCAGACCGGCGCTGAGTCCAAAAGTGTCGTTCAAGCACTCCAGAGAGCGCTGGAAAAAGCTGCCGTTGTGACCAGTAATGCCATTGTCGGAATCCCCGACGGGCAAGTTATCTGCAAAACCCTTGAGGTCGAGGCGGGCTTGAATGAAATCGAGCTTGAACTTCATGTACGGCTGGAGGCGGAGCAACATATTCCTTATGCGCTTGAAGACGTGGCGCTGGATTTCGAAGTTCAAGGTTTTTCATCGAGCCATCCGGGACGGATCAACGTACAGGTGGCGGCGTGTCGCCAAGAAGCACTTGAGTGGCATCGTTGCGTTTTGACCAGTGCCGGTTTGACTCCACGAGTGGTCACAGTCCAGGCCCATGCCCTGGCACGTGGCGTTGAGGCCATGGCCCCAAACGTTGCGTTGCAAGATGCAGTAGCGGTGCTTGACCTTGCACCCCATGCACCTTTTTTGAGCGTGGTGTGCCAGGGGCAGGTGATTTATTCCCGCGAGTTGCGCCTTGAGCCGGAAGCTGCAGAGCAACATGGGTTCGAAAATACGATATCCGGGCATCTGAAGCGCGAGTTAGAGCTGCTTGCCCAGTCCGGCATTGAAGAGACTATCGCCATGATCATACTCGCTGGCGAGGCGGCAACGACCCCTGGGTTGAGGCAGTGTATTGAGACCCGGCTCGGTACGCCGACACGTACCGCCAATCCCTTTTCGACCATGAGCCTTGAGCCCGCGCTCGCACCTGAAGCCTTGCTCTGCGATGCTCCAGTATTATTGACTGCCTGCGGTCTGGCCTTGAGGGGGTTTGATTGATGGCGAAAATCAATTTTTTGCCTTGGCGCGCGTTGTTGCGTGAAAAGCGGGGCAAACGGTTTTTGATGGTGCTGGCTGTACTGTCGGTGGGGACGGCGGCGGGTTTGTTTGCTGCTGACCAATTTATCGACAACCTGGTCGAGCAGCAGCTGGAGCGCAATGACTTGATCCGCAGTGCCACGTTCCAGCTGGACGGTCGCGCGGAGCAAATCGATCAGTTGAAAGTGCGCCGCGAGCAATTGCTCGAGCGCATGCAAACAATCGGGGCACTGCAGAGCAGCCGATCGAGCAGCGGGATTATTTTGGAGCAGTTGGCGCGCAGTTTGCCCGAAGGCGTACATTTCACCGACGTGAAAATGACCGAGGGCACCATCGTCATCACGGGGGTTGCCCAGTCCAATAACCTCGTCGCGCAGCTGATGCGAAATCTGGATGCTTCACACTGGCTGGAAACGCCTGAACTTAATGACGTCAAGGCAGATCCCGCCCATGCCGGGGGGCAAGAGCGTCAATTTCAGATGACGGTGCGCGAAGCTCGGCATGCACCTGCCGGGGGGCAGTTATGAATGCTGCGCTATGGCTGCAGAGCCTGCGCAGCTTTGACCTGCGGGAGCTGGACTTCGGAAGTCCGGGAACCTGGTCGCCAAAACGCAAAACCGCCGTGGCTTTGGCGTGGCTGGGGGTGATGTTTGTACTGGGGTATCCGCTGCTGCTGCAGCCCTCGGTTGTCCGGTTGCAACAGCAGCATGAAGCTCAAACCAAACTAAAAACCGAGTTTGAAGCTCGGGTTGCCCAGGTTGCGAACCTGGATGCCTACTTGAAGCAAATGCAAGGGCTGGAAGCTGCCTTTAGTGTGTTGCTCAAACAACTCCCTGCTCAGGCGCAAGTGCCTGGTTTGCTCGATGAAATTTCGCGACTGGGCCACCTCAATGGCCTGGCGATCGAGCAGATTCACTGGTTACCCGAAGTCCTCCAGCCGTTCTATGCCGAATTGCCCTTGCAGATGACCCTTGCGGGTGGGTACCACGAGTTGGGGCTCTTCGTCAGCGCCATGGCGAGCCTGCCACGCATCGTCACTCTTCATGATTTCGCACTTGCGCCGCTCAACGGCACAGGCGACGGTCAGTTGCGCATGACGCTGCTGGCCAGAACCTACCGCACCCATGATCAAGGACTGATCCCATGAGTGTTTGTTATCGACTGTTTGGTGCTGGATTGCTGGCGAGCCTGGCGGGGTGCGATAACCCGCAGAGCACCGGGGAGCTGCAACGGTATTTGCAGGCCACGCAGGCGCACCCGGGCACTGCCATTGAGCCGCTTCCCGAGATGAGTGCTGCACATGTGTTTACGTATGACGCGTTGACGTTGCGCAATCCTTTTCAAGCCGTATCCGGGCGCGGGGCTGGTGGTTGGCAGGCCAGCCTTGTCGGTGATGAACTTGACGGTGACCGGGTGCGGCAGTTCCTGGAAGGCTTCGACCTTGAGCAATTCGAGATGGTCGGGACGCTGTCCAATGATCTGGAAACCAACGTCTTGCTCCGGGCCAATGGCGTTATTCACCGCTTGAAAGTAGGTGATTACCTGGGGCGCAACAATGGCCAGATTGTCTCTGTAGGCACGGCTCAGGTTGAAGTGTTTGAAGTGATTTCCGATGGTCGGGGCGGTTGGCTGGAAAGGTCCCTGACGATCCCTCTAAAGCAACAGTCTTAACGGATAAACACCATGAAAAGGATTTCACCGGTCTGCGTACTGGCGCTATGGAGTGCGCTGAATTCGCAGGCAACGCTGGCGATTGCTACGCCTGCAGACACCCACCCCTCGTATGTCGGCGACACAATGTCCCTTAACTTTCAGGAGGTTGAAGTGCGCACAGTGCTTCAGCTACTGGCAGATTTTACGGGGTTCAATCTGGTGGTCAGCGACGCTGTTCAAGGCAGCATTACCCTCAACCTGCAGGACGTACCCTGGGATCAGGCGCTGGATCTGGTGCTAAAGAGCAAGGGTCTGGGCAAGCGCCTTGAGGGCAATGTGCTGATGATCGCCCCCTCTGACGACATCGCAGCGGGTGAGCGGCAAGAGCTTGAGGCCCGCAATCAACTGGCCCGACTTGCGCCTTTGCGCAGAGAATTGGTGCAGGTCAATTACGCCAAGGCAGCAGATATTGCCAAATTGTTCCAGTCGGTGACCGGTGCTCAACCTGGTAATGACGGGCAGGGCACTGTCACGGTGGACGAACGCACCAATAACATCATCGCCTTTGAGTCTGGAGAGCGGCTGGATGAGTTGCGACGCCTCGTGGCTCAACTGGATGTTCCGGTACGTCAGGTCATGATCGAGGCCCGGATTGTTGAGGCGGGCGTGGACTTCGAGAAAAGCCTGGGGGTTCGTTGGGGTGGAACGCTGCGCAACGAAGGCCGCTGGAGTGCGGGCGGCATTACCCGCTCGGGCGGGTCAGAGGTCGCGCCCGGAAATCTGGGTGCGCCCTTTGTGGATCTCGGCGTTTCAGGCAATACCTCCGGGCTGGGTATCGCCTTTATCACCAACAATGTGTTGTTGGACCTGGAACTGACGGCCATGGAAAAAACCGGCAATGGCGAAATCATTTCTCAGCCCAAAGTAGTTACCTCCGACAAGGAAACCGCCAAAATCCTCAAAGGCACTGAAATTCCCTATCAAGAGTCCAGTTCAAGCGGGGCCACATCGGTATCGTTCAAGGAGGCCTCGTTGTCCCTGGAAGTGACGCCGCAAATAACCCCGGACAACAGCGTCATTATGGAGGTCGTCGTTACCAAGGATGAGCCCGACTACATGAACAGGGTTCAGGATGTGCCACCCATCAAGAAGAATGAGGTCAGGGCCAAGGTGCTGGTCAGGGACGGTGAAACCATCGTGATTGGGGGAGTGTTCTCAAATACTCAAAGCAAAGTAGTAGATAAAGTGCCATTTTTAGGAGATCTGCCGTATGTTGGCCGACTTTTCCGTAGAGACGTTGTCCTGGAAAAAAAATCCGAACTGCTGGTGTTCCTGACTCCGCGTATCATGAACAACCAGGCGATTGCTGTGAGTCATTGATTCTGTGAGAAATTTGATTCTTGTTGGGCCAATGGGGGCTGGAAAAAGCACCATCGGACGTTTGCTGGCCAAAGAGTTGCACCTGCCGTTCAAGGATTCCGATAAGGAAATTGAAGTGCGCTCGGGTGCCAATATCCCGTGGATCTTCGACAAAGAAGGTGAACCAGGCTTCCGCGATCGTGAAACAGCCATGATTGTTGAGCTGTGCCATGAAAATGGCATTGTGCTGGCGACCGGTGGGGGTGCCGTCATGCGCCCCGAAAACCGGCTGGCGTTGCGCAATGGCGGGCGAGTGGTGTACTTGCATGCCTCTATCGAACAGCAGGTTGCTCGTACTTCACGTGACCGCAATCGACCTCTGTTGCGCAATGCAAACCCGGAAAAAATCCTGCGCGACTTGCTGGCCATCCGCGATCCGCTTTATCGAGAAATCGCTGATCTGGTGGTCGAAACCGATGAGCGGCCACCTCGCATGGTGGTTCTGGATATTCTCGAGCGACTGGCGCAGCTTGCTCCTCGGTAGGGCCGCTGTGCCAGACCATTAAAGTGCGGTACGAAATGCGCTATCCTCGGCGCCAGCAAAGGCTATTGGGTCGCGTCAGAACAGGGGCGGCCATCACTTGATAATTGCGAAGCAGGTCGTCGGTGACCTGTTTCAACGCGGGGATTCATGCAGACACTGAAGGTTGATCTAGGCGAGCGTAGCTACCCGATTCATATTGGCGAAGGTTTGTTGGATCAGCCGCAGTTGCTGGCCCCCCATATCGCCGGCCGCCAAGTGGCCATTGTGACCAATGCAACGGTCGCGCCACTCTATCTTGAGCGCCTGACGCGCAGCCTTGCGCAGTTCTCGGTCGTGCCGATTATCCTGCCCGACGGCGAGTCGTTCAAAAACTGGGAAACCCTGCAACTGATCTTCAGCGGCCTGCTCACTGCTCGCCACGATCGGCGTACCACGGTGATCGCTTTGGGCGGCGGCGTGGTGGGTGACATGGCAGGCTTTGCGGCAGCCTGCTACCAGCGCGGTGTTGATTTCATCCAGGTGCCGACCACCTTGCTGTCTCAGGTCGATTCGTCGGTGGGCGGCAAAACCGGTATCAACCACCCGCTGGGCAAGAACATGATCGGTGCTTTTTATCAGCCCAACCTGGTACTGATCGATACCCAGACCCTCAATACGCTCCCGGCCCGTGAATTGTCTGCGGGGCTGGCTGAAGTCATCAAGTACGGCCTGATTTGCGATGAGCCGTTCCTGACCTGGCTCGAAGACAACATGGACGCTTTGCGTGCGCTGGATCAGGTCGCCCTGACCGCCGCAATTCAGCGTTCGTGCGCCGCCAAGGCTGAAGTGGTGGGGGCCGATGAGCGCGAAACAGGCGTACGCGCCACCCTTAACCTCGGTCATACCTTTGGTCATGCTATCGAAACCCATATGGGTTACGGCGTATGGTTGCATGGCGAGGCGGTAGCAGCAGGCACCGTGATGGCGCTGGAAATGTCCGCCCGCTTGGGCTGGATCAGCGATGCAGAACGTGACCGCGGTATTCGAATTTTCCAGCGTGCCGGTTTGCCAGTAGTACCGCCCAGCGAAATGACACCGGCCGACTTCATGCAACACATGGCTGTTGATAAAAAAGTGATCGACGGCCGCATGCGGCTGGTGCTGTTGCGTCGCCTGGGCGAAGCGACAGTGACTGACGATTACCCACAAGAGGTTCTCCAAGCCACGCTGGGTGCGGATTACCGCGCACTGGCTCAGCTTAAAGGTTAATAAGATCCCGATGACTAGTTTGCATGCCGACGAGGCGTTCCTCGGTCACTTCCAGCTCAACCACGACCCTTTTGCGCCGCGGGTACCGGGCTTCAAGTTTTTCCCTGCCCAGCGCAAGCCGGTGCTGGGGCAGTTGCATCACCTTGCCCGTTACAGCCAGTTGTTGCTGGTGGTCACCGGGCCTGAAGGCAGCGGCAAGACCTTGCTGCGTCAGGCACTGGTCGCGAGCACCAATAAGCAGTCTGTGCAGAGTGTCGTGGTGTCGGCGCGGGGTGTTGGCGATGCAGCTGGCATTTTGCACCAGGTGGCACAGACCCTGAATGTTGCACGCCCCGATGTGGGCTCCATTCTGGGGCAAGTCGTGCAATTGGCACTGACCGGGCAAGAAGTCTACTTGTTGGTTGATGACGCCGAGCAGTTGGACGAGTCGGCAATGGAAGCATTGCTGGCGCTGGCCGCGGGAGTGCCCGAAGGCCGTCCGCATGTGTTCCTGTTCGGTGAGCCGTCGATGATCGCCGGGCTGGAACAGTTGAGCGGTGATGAAGAACGTTTTCATGTCATCGAGTTGCAGCCCTATACCCTCGATGAAACCCGTGAGTATCTGGCCCAACGCCTGGAAGGTGCAGGGGCAGGAATCGAACTCTTTAGCGCTCAGCAGATCTCAGATATACACGAGAGCTCCGAGGGCTGGCCTGGCACGATTAACCAGGTCGCCCGCGATGCAATGATCGAAGCCATGATTGCCAGCCGTTCAGCGGTCAAGCGTCCAAGTATGGGGTTCAAGATGCCGAAGAAACACGTATTGGCCATTGGTGCAGTAGTGGTAGTAGCTGTAGCTGCTGCTGTATTGATACCGGGTCGTGGCAAGGCGCCTGTCGCGCCGGGTGCCGAACAGACACAACTGGGGCAGGCCGCTCCCAATGGCGGTGCCCAGCCGTCGGTTGATTTCGCAGGCTCTTCGCAGCCTATGCCGTTGCCGCTGGTGGGGCAGTCGCAGCCGGTCATGCGCGGCCCGTTGGCTGAAGAGGCCGGGGGTATCTCTGAGGGTGACGATGGAGGTGTTCCTGCGGTCGACGGTGGTGTTGCCTCGCCACCCACCGTCACCACCACTGCACCACCGGTTGGCGTGCCTTCAGGCCCGGCGCCAGTGGCGACACCGGCACCGACCGTGGCAACGGCCAAGCCAGCACCAGCTCCTGTCGCCAAGCCTGCTCCGGCCCCGGCAGCCAAGCCAGTGGTCAAGCCGGCCGAGAAGCCTGTCACTGTGGCGAAGGCTGCACCGGGCGGCAGCTGGTATTCCAGCCAGCCAGCCAACAACTATGTGGTGCAGATCGTCGGCACTAGCTCTGAAGCGTCTGCGCAAAATGTCGCTAAAGAACTGGGCGGCGATGCCCGTTATTTCAAGAAGTCCTTGAACGGCAAGCCGCTGTACGTCGTCACCTATGGCAATTTCCCAAGCCATGCCGCAGCCACTGCGGCAATCAAGAACTTGCCAGCGAAGACACAGGCTGGTAAACCTTGGCCTCGCACTGTCGCCAGCGTCCAAAAAGAGCTGGCTACAGCTCGCTGATGATCCGGCGACCTTACCCAGGTCGCCGTTCTAGCACATCAAATTCCTGCTTGTGTATGCGGGCTTTCCAAGCCGCATGCCTTGTGGTGTCTGCGCCGCGCAGCAGTCGACATCAAAAATGTTTTGACTAGCACGAGCAATCGCTTTAAACCTTTCATAAATGCGACACGAACTTACGGTTAATCGCCGCTAAATTTGTGGGTCTTTGTGACGGTGTGTAGAATGACCACCCTTTTGCCCCTGCCAAGCTGGCGTACGTTCAGCGCGGGGAGCAGTGGTTGAATTAAAAGAAATTTGCCCCTTTTTGGGGCAGCCTGGTGAGAAAGTGTCTATGAAAGCAGGTCTGTACCACCCCGATGAATTCAAGGATAACTGTGGTTTCGGCCTGATTGCCCATATGCAGGGCGAACCTAGTCATACCCTTCTACAAACCGCCATTGAAGCCCTGACCTGCATGACCCACCGCGGTGGGATCAACGCAGACGGCAAGACCGGTGACGGTTGTGGCCTGCTGATTCAAAAGCCTGACCTGTTCTTGCGTGCAACCGCCAAGGAACAGTTCGGCGCAGATTTGCCCAAGCAATACGCCGTCGGCATGGTGTTTTTCAACCAGGACCCGATCAAGGCCGAAGCGGCCCGCAACAACATGAACCGCGAAATTCTCGCGGCGGGTCTGCAATTGGTGGGCTGGCGCAAGGTGCCAATCGATACCAGCGTTCTGGGCCGCCTGGCACTGGAACGTTTGCCGCAGATCGAGCAAGTGTTTATCGCAGGCGACAACCTGAGCGATCAGGACATGGCGATCAAACTGTTCAGCGCCCGTCGCCGCTCATCGGTGAGCAACGCAGCTGACACTGACCACTACATCTGCAGCTTTTCCCACAAGACCATCATTTATAAAGGCCTGATGATGCCGGCGGATCTCACCGCCTTTTATCCGGACCTGAGCGACGAGCGCCTGCAAACCGCAATCTGCGTGTTTCACCAGCGTTTCTCCACCAATACCCTGCCGAAATGGCCGCTGGCTCAGCCATTCCGCTTTCTCGCCCACAACGGCGAGATCAACACCATCACCGGTAACCGCAACTGGGCCCAGGCCCGTCGCACCAAGTTTGCCAACGACCTGATCGGCGACCTCGATGAGCTCGGCCCACTGGTTAACCGCGTGGGTTCTGACTCCTCGAGCATGGACAACATGCTGGAACTGATGGTCACCGGCGGCATCGACCTGTTCCGTGGCGTGCGCATGCTGATTCCACCGGCGTGGCAGAACGTTGAAACCATGGACCCCGACCTGCGGGCGTTCTATGAGTACAACTCCATGCACATGGAACCGTGGGACGGCCCGGCCGGCGTTGTAATGACTGACGGTCGCTACGCGGTCTGCCTGCTCGACCGTAACGGTCTGCGCCCGGCACGCTGGGTTACCACCACCAACGGCTACATCACCATCGCCTCTGAAATTGGCGTGTGGGACTACAAGCCTGAAGACGTGATCGCCAAAGGCCGTGTAGGTCCTGGCCAGATCCTGGCCGTGGACACCGAAACCGGCCAGGTACTGGACACCGACTCCATCGACAACCGTTTGAAGTCGCGTCACCCGTACAAACAGTGGCTGCGCAAGAATGCCCTGCGCATTCAGGCCACCATCGACGACCATGACCACGGTTCGGCGTTTTACGACGTTGATCAGCTCAAGCAATACATGAAGATGTATCAGGTCACGTTCGAAGAGCGCGATCAGGTGCTGCGTCCATTGGGCGAACAAGGCTACGAAGCCGTAGGTTCGATGGGTGACGACACGCCAATGGCCGTGCTGTCCCAGCGTGTTCGCACGCCATACGACTACTTCCGCCAGCAGTTCGCGCAGGTTACCAACCCGCCGATCGATCCGCTGCGTGAAGCCATCGTCATGTCCCTGGAAATCTGCCTCGGTGCCGAGCGCAACATCTTCCAGGAATCCCCGGAGCACGCTTCGCGCGTCATCCTCAGTTCGCCCGTGATCTCGCCTGCCAAATGGCGCTCGCTGATGAACCTCGACCTGCCGGGCTTTGAGCGTCAGATCATCGACCTCAACTACGACGAGAGCGTTGGCCTTGAAGCCGCTGTACGCAATATCGCCGATCAGGCCGAAGAAGCCGCACGTGCAGGCCGTACTCAGATCGTTCTGAGTGACCGTCACATCGCACCGGGCAAGTTGCCGGTTCACGCCTCGTTGGCTGTGGGTGCCGTGCATCACCGCTTGACCGAAAAAGGCCTGCGCTGCGACAGCAACATCCTGGTTGAAACCGCTACTGCCCGTGACCCGCATCACTTTGCGGTGCTGATCGGCTTCGGCGCCTCGGCGGTCTATCCGTTCCTGGCTTACGAAGTTTTGGGTGACTTGATTCGTACCGGTGAAGTCCTTGGCGACCTCTATGAGGTATTCAAGAACTACCGCAAAGGCATCACCAAGGGCTTGCTCAAAATCTTGTCGAAAATGGGCATCTCGACCATTGCTTCGTACCGTGGTGCGCAGCTGTTCGAGGCCATCGGCCTGTCTGAAGAAATCTGCGACCTGAGCTTCCGTGGCGTACCAAGCCGCATCAAGGGCGCCCGTTTCATTGACCTTGAAGCCGAGCAAAAGCTGCTGGCGGCCGAAGCCTGGAGCGCGCGCAAGCCGATCCAGCAAGGGGGCCTGCTCAAGTACGTGCACGGCGGCGAATACCACGCCTATAACCCGGACGTGGTGGCCACCCTGCAAGCCGCTGTGCAACAGGGCGACTACAGCAAGTTCAAGGAATACACCGCCCTGGTCGACAAGCGTCCAGTGTCGATGATCCGCGACCTGTTCCAGGTAAAAACCCTCGACACGCCACTGTCCATCGACGAAATCGAACCGCTGGACTCGATCCTCAAGCGTTTCGACTCGGCCGGCATCTCGCTGGGTGCCTTGTCGCCAGAGGCCCACGAAGCCCTGGCTGAAGCCATGAACCGTTTGGGCGCACGCTCCAACTCCGGTGAAGGCGGCGAAGACCCGGCGCGTTACGGCACGATCAAAAGTTCAAAAATCAAGCAAGTGGCCACTGGCCGTTTCGGTGTGACCCCGGAATACCTGGTCAACGCCGAAGTGCTGCAAATCAAAGTTGCCCAAGGCGCCAAGCCGGGTGAGGGCGGGCAACTGCCGGGCGGCAAGGTTAATGGCCTGATCGCCAAACTGCGATATGCCGTACCCGGCGTCACCCTGATTTCGCCACCGCCACACCATGACATCTATTCCATCGAAGACTTGTCGCAACTGATCTTTGACTTGAAACAAGTCAATCCCAAAGCGCTGGTCTCGGTGAAACTGGTAGCTGAAGCGGGCGTAGGCACCATCGCCGCAGGCGTGGCCAAGGCCTATGCCGACCTGATCACCATCTCCGGCTATGACGGCGGCACCGGTGCATCACCGCTGACGTCCATCAAGTACGCGGGCGCTCCGTGGGAGCTGGGCCTGGCTGAAACCCACCAGACCCTGCGCGGTAACGACCTGCGCGGCAAAGTGCGGGTACAAACCGACGGCGGCCTGAAAACCGGCCTCGACGTGATCAAGGCAGCGATTCTGGGCGCTGAAAGCTTTGGCTTCGGTACTGCACCGATGATCGCTCTGGGTTGCAAATACCTGCGTATTTGCCACCTCAACAACTGCGCCACCGGTGTCGCGACCCAAAACGAATCGCTGCGTAAAAACCACTACATCGGCACTGTCGACATGGTCGTCAACTTCTTCACCTACGTGGCTGAAGAAACCCGCGAGTGGCTGGCGAAACTGGGCGTGCGCACCCTCGAAGAGCTGATCGGCCGTACCGACCTGCTGGACATCCTGCAGGGCGAGACCGCCAAACAGCACAACCTGGACCTTACGCCCCTGTTGGGCAGTGATCACATCCCGGCGGACAAACCACAGTTCTGCCAGGTAGAGCGCAACCCGCCGTTCGACAAAGGCCTGCTGGCTGAGAAGATGGTCGACTTGGCCACGTCTGCCATCAACGACATGAGCGGTGCCGAGTTCGACCTCGACATCTGCAACTGCGACCGTTCGATTGGTGCGCGTATCTCGGGTGAAATTGCCCGTGCCCACGGCAACCAGGGCATGGCCAAAGCACCAATCACCTTCCGCTTCAAAGGCACTGCAGGTCAGAGCTTTGGCGTGTGGAACGCCGGTGGTTTGAACATGTACCTGCAAGGCGATGCCAACGACTACGTGGGCAAAGGCATGACCGGCGGTAAGCTGGTGATAGTCCCGCCTGTAGGCAGCATCTACAAAACTCAGGACAGCGCCATTGTCGGCAACACCTGCCTGTACGGGGCAACCGGCGGCAAGTTGTTCGCGGCCGGTACGGCGGGCGAGCGTTTCGCCGTGCGTAACTCTGGTGCTCACACCGTGGTTGAAGGTACAGGCGATCACTGCTGCGAATACATGACGGGCGGTTTCGTCTGCGTACTGGGCAAAACCGGTTACAACTTCGGCTCGGGCATGACAGGCGGTTTCGCCTACGTGCTGGATCAGGACAACACCTTCGTCGACCGGGTTAACCACGAATTGGTGGAAATCCAGCGGATCAGCGGCGAAGCGATGGAGGCATATCGCAACCATCTGCAACACGTGCTGGACGAATACGTCGAGGAAACCAATAGCGAGTGGGGTCGCAACCTCTCGGAAAACCTTGATGATTACCTGCGTCGTTTCTGGATGGTCAAGCCCAAGGCTGCCAGCTTGAAGTCGTTGCTTTCCAGCATCCGTGCCAACCCGCAGTGATATGCGCCTGAAGAGTTTGATGAGGTTTTAACAATGGCTGAACGTCTGAGTAACGACTTCCAGTTCATCGATGTCGGGCGCAAAGATCCGAAGAAGAAACTGTTACGTCAACGCAAAAAAGAGTTCGTGGAAATCTACGAACCCTTCAAACCCCAGCAGTCGGCCGAGCAGGCCCACCGCTGCCTGGGTTGCGGTAACCCGTACTGTGAATGGAAATGCCCTGTGCATAACTTCATTCCAAACTGGCTCAAGCTGGTGGCCGAGGGCAACATCCTCGCCGCCGCCGAACTGTCGCACCAGACCAACACCTTGCCCGAAGTCTGTGGCCGGGTGTGTCCGCAAGACCGCCTGTGCGAGGGTGCCTGCACCCTTAACGACGGTTTCGGCGCGGTGACCATCGGTTCGGTGGAGAAGTACATCACCGACACCGCGTTCGCCATGGGCTGGCGCCCGGACATGTCCAAGGTCGTACCGACCGGCAAGCGTGTGGCCATCATCGGTGCGGGCCCTGCGGGCCTGGGCTGTGCCGACGTACTGGTGCGTGGCGGTGTGACACCGGTGGTCTTCGACAAGAACCCGGAAATCGGCGGTCTGCTGACCTTTGGTATCCCGGAGTTCAAACTTGAAAAAACCGTCCTGAGCCACCGTCGCGAAGTGTTCACCGGCATGGGTATCGAGTTCCGTCTCAATACCGAAATCGGCAAAGACATCAGCATGGAAGAGCTGCTGGCCGAGTACGACGCCGTCTTTATGGGCATGGGCACCTACACCTATATGAAAGGTGGTTTTGCCGGTGAAGACCTGCCAGGCGTGCACGATGCACTGGATTTTCTGATCGCCAACGTCAACCGCAACCTGGGCTTTGAAAAATCGCCGGAAGACTTCGTCGACATGAAAGGCAAAAAGATTGTGGTGCTCGGTGGCGGCGACACGGCCATGGACTGCAACCGTACTTCGATTCGCCAGGGCGCCAAATCGGTGACTTGTGCCTATCGTCGTGACGAAGCCAACATGCCCGGCTCCCGTAAAGAAGTGAAGAACGCCAAGGAAGAAGGCGTGAAGTTCCTTTACAACCGTCAGCCGATTGCCATTGTCGGTGAAGGCAAGGTTGAAGGCGTGAAGGTGGTCGAGACCCGTCTCGGCGAGCCGGATGCCCGTGGCCGACGCAGCCCTGAGCCGATTCCGGGTTCTGAAGAGATCATCCCGGCAGACGCCGTGATCATCGCCTTTGGTTTCCGCCCGAGCCCGGCGTCATGGTTCGAGCAGTTCGAGATCCAGACCGACAGCCAGGGCCGCGTGATTGCGCCCGAGCAGTCGAAGTTCAAGCACCAGACCAGTCACCCGAAGATTTTTGCCGGTGGCGACATGGTGCGCGGTTCGGACTTGGTTGTGACCGCGATTTTCGAAGGCCGTACTGCGGCTGAAGGGATCATGGATTACCTGGGCGTGTAGCCCAATCCCCCTGTGGGAGCGGGCTTGCCCGCGATGGGATCAACCCGATCTGCTGATCAATCGAGTTGTCTGCATCGCGAGCAAGCCCGCTCCCACAGTTGTTTCACCGTGTTGCCAAATACGGTGTTACACCGCGTCAAATCGCCCCGATAGATAAAAGGCACGGCACTTGCCGTGCCTTTTGCGTCCGTCTCTGAGAAAATGCCCCCACTTTTTTTCCGGATGCTGACATGACTGTTCTCAAGAATGACCGTTTCCTTCGCGCTTTGCTCAAGCAACCCGTAGACGTAACGCCTGTCTGGATGATGCGTCAGGCCGGTCGCTACCTGCCGGAGTACCGTGCCAGCCGCGCCAAGGCCGGCGATTTCATGAGCCTGTGCAAGAACGCCGAATTCGCATGTGAAGTCACCATGCAGCCTCTGGACCGCTTCCCGCAGCTGGATGCGGCCATCTTGTTCTCCGACATCCTGACCATCCCCGATGCCATGGGCCAAGGCCTGTACTTCGAAACCGGCGAAGGTCCGCGCTTCAAAAAAGTTGTCAGCACCCTGGCCGACATCGAAGCACTGCCGATTCCCGACCCGCAAAAAGATCTCGGCTACGTGATGAACGCCGTCAGCACCATTCGCAAAGAGCTGAATGGTCGCGTGCCCCTGATCGGCTTCTCTGGCAGCCCGTGGACCCTGGCCACCTACATGGTTGAAGGTGGCTCCTCCAAGGACTTCCGCAAAACCAAGGCCATGCTCTATGACACCCCGCAGGCCATGCACTTGCTGCTCGACAAGCTGGCGCAGTCGGTGACCTCCTACCTCAATGGCCAGATCATGGCCGGTGCCCAAGCGGTCCAGATCTTCGACACCTGGGGCGGCAACCTGTCGTCTGCGGCATACCAGGAGTTCTCTTTGGCCTATATGCGCAAAATCGTCAGCGGCCTGATCCGCGAGCACGAAGGCCGCAAAGTGCCGGTCATCCTGTTCACCAAGAACGGCGGTCTGTGGCTTGAAAGCATTGCCGATGCAGGCGCTGACGCCCTGGGTCTGGACTGGACGTGCGACTTGGGCGAAGCCCGTAAGCGTGTGGGCAACAAGGTTGCGCTGCAAGGCAACATGGACCCGACCGTGCTGTACGCCAACCCGGAGGCGATCCGCACCGAGGTCAAGCGCATCCTGGCCAGCTACGGCACCGGTTCAGGCCACGTGTTCAACCTGGGCCATGGCATCACCCCTGAAGTGAAGCCGGAACACGCAGGTGCTTTTATCAGCGCGGTGCACGAGTTCTCGGGCCAGTATCACCAGTAAGTAACGCGCACAAAAAAGCCCGGGTCTCGATTGAGTCCCGGGCTTTTTTTTATGCTGTGTTTCGGGGGTTATGCGCTTTTCGCATTCCCCGGCAGCACCGGCAACCTGGCCAGATGCAGCGATACCAGCAAAGCAATCAGCAGCATGCCGACGATAAACGAACCGATACCGTTCCAGCCTGCCAGATGCCAGAACACGCCACCCAGAGTACCTGCGACGCTCGACCCGGCGTAGTAGCTGAACAGGTATAGCGACGACGCCTGCCCCTTGGCCTTGATGGCCCGGCGGCCGATCCAACTGCTGGCCACCGAGTGCGCGCCGAAGAAGCCGAACGTGAACATCAGCATGCCGATAATCACAAACGTTATGGGCTCGAGCATGGTCAGCGCGATCCCGGCCAGCATCAGCACAATCACGGCCCACAGCACACGGCGACGGCCCAGCTTGTCGGCCAGCGCGCCAATCTGCGCGGAGCTGTAGATGCCCGAGAGATAGACAATGGACAACAAACCCACCAGCGCCTGATTCATGTTGTAAGGGTCAGCCAGCAGGCGATAGCCGATGTAGTTGAACAGCGTCACAAAGCTGCCCATCAACAAGAAGGCTTCGAGGAACAGCCACGGCAGCCCGGCATCGCGAAAGTGCAGGGTGAAGCCTTCCAGCAGGCTGCGGGGGTTCATGGCTCGGGGGCGGAAGTTGCGCGATTCGGGCAGGATTTTCACAAACACCATCGCGGCGGCCAGCGCCAGGCCTCCGATCACCAGCATTGCCGTGTGCCAGCTCACAAAGTCGATCAATACGCCGCTGATCAAACGCCCGCTCATCCCGCCAATGGCGTTACCACCGATGTACAAACCCATGGCCAAGCCGATGTGCTGGGGATGAATTTCTTCACTCAAGTACGTCATCGCTACTGCGGCCAGACCGCTCAGCGACAAGCCCACCAGGGCGCGAGTAATCAGGACGCCTTCCCAGGTCGGCATCATCGCGCTGAGCAAGGTAAAGGCCGCCGCGGAAAACAGCGCAAATACCATCACCGGTTTGCGCCCAAAAGCATCGGAAATCGGTCCGGTGATCAGCAGACCAATGGCCAGCATCGCCGTGGCGACCGACAGGATCAGACTGCTTTGTGCCGCGCTGATCCCGTATTCATGGGACAGCACCGGCATCATCGGTTGCACACAATACAGCAGCGCAAAGGTCGCAAAGCCCCCCGAGAACAGCGCCAGCACCGTGCGCATAAACATCGGCGTGCCTTTCTCGATAAACACATCATTGAGTTGAGAGACAACATCATCCAGCGCGGATGGCGGGATTTCGTGGGCGAGCGGTGCAGCAGCAGTTTTCACGGGGACCTCAAGTTGCGGTAAAGCCGAGCGGCAATGACAAAAGAATATAGGCCGCTAACGATTCTTTCCAATATATTGTTCGACCTGTTTGATAGGTTTTACGACTCAATGGAGCTTGTATGGAATTGCGCCATTTGCGCTACTTCATCGCCGTCGCCGAAGAGCTGCACTTCGGCCGTGCAGCGCAGTTGCTGGGTATCTCGCAACCGCCCCTGAGCCAGCAAATTCAGGCACTGGAGCAGGAACTGGGCGCGCGTTTGTTTGATCGCACCAACCGTCGGGTTGAGCTCAGTGAAGCCGGGCGATTGTTTCTGGAAGAGGCGCGACTGGTGCTGGCCCAGGTCGACAAGGCAGCCGATGTGGCCCGGCGTGCGCAGTTGGGTGAACTGGGCGAATTGAAGATCGGCTTTACCTCCTCGGCACCGTTCAATTCCAGCATCCCCCAGGCCATTTTTGCGTTCCGCCAAGCGTTCCCGGCGGTGCACCTGAACCTCAAGGAAATGAGCAGTCGCGAGGTGGCCGAGGGGTTGGTGGATGAGACCATTGAAGTCGGCATCATGCGTCCGCTGGCGTTGCCTGAGTCGTTAAGCGCCGTGGAGTTGTTTCGTGAGCCGCTGGTGGCGGTCATCCGCGCCGATCACCCCTTGGCTGAAGGCAGTGAGCATGGCTTGCAGTTGGCGGCGTTGGCGGATGAGCCTTTTGTGTTCTTCCCGCGCAGTTATGGCAGCGGTTTATATGCGCAGTTATTGAGCCTGGCGCGCCAGGCGGGTTTCAGCCCGCACTTTTCACAGGAAGCGGGTGAAGCCATGACCATCATCGGGCTGGTATCGGCGGGGCTGGGGGTGTCGGTGTTGCCGGCGTCGTTCCAGCACATGCGCATCAAGGGCGTGGTCTATCGGCCGCTGCTTGATCCGGATGCCAATACGGCGGTGTGGCTGGTGCAGCGCAAGGGTAATAACTCACCGATGGCAAATGCGTTCGCGGATTTACTGACCCGTAAAACGGTGGCCAGGGTTTAGGGCTTGCCCTCGATTCAGGCACTGCGGCTTTTCAGGCAAACCGTATCGATCCAATCGTGAGCAAGCCCGCTCCCACAGAGAACTGTGTTCAGGCCCGGGCTTGTCCGCGAGCAAATCCACATTCAGGTCGTGCCTAGCAGGCCATCAACTTATCCACAGACGCTTTGACCTGATGAATCAGATGCACCACTGCCAGCGCCACATCGCGGTTGAGGCCTTGCAGGTTATCGGCCGACGCATAGGCCGTGGCAATGGCGCAACGCAGCAGCTCTTCGGTGTGTTCGAGGGTTTGTTCGTGATCGTGTGTGTGAGTCATGGTTTATTTCCTCTCATTAAATAAGAGCTTTCACCATTTGCTTGCACACAAAGAGGGTGGCAGCTGTACGCGGGTGTGCAAGACCGGTCGAGAGGCACTTATTTCCGGCAGGCCCGAAGACCTCCCACGTACAGCCGCCATAAAATTGGGTTATTTGGCGGTGATAATCCAAGTTCCTTACTCGATTCGGACTTGCACGTCCGGTCACCCATGAGGAGTGACGAACCGCAGGCTAGCCATCGAAAGAGACAGGCGCAAGGCCCAGGAATTGTCTAGGAATAGTCCTGCGAAGGAAAGGGATCGCTCTCGCGCAAGGTCATCAATGGATCATTTATCGTGCGCTGGCGATAAAAGCAGTCAAACACGCGCGGTTGATTGCCAAAACCTGGAAGGAGAAAGACTTGTGACTGAGCATTTCACTCGTTGGGACAGTACTGAATTCCTTAAAACGGAAGAAGATATTGGGCACTATCTTGAAGCCTGCAGGGATGAAGCGGGTGATGATCCCGCCTTCATTGCCAAAGCACTGGGCAGGGTTGCCAAGGCAGGTGAGACTCTGAAGACCCTGGATAACCAGCCATCCCAGAGCCGGACAGACACCGTGCGATAACAGCAGTCTGTTTGTAAACAAGGCGCCGAAAGGCGCCTTTGTCATGTCTGAGGCTTACAACGGTTTTACCAGCGCCGCTTCAGACAGCTGTTTGGCCGTGCGTTCATTCTGGTTGTCCTTGAGGTCGCGCACGATATCGCGGTCCAGCAGGCGCACCCAGCGGATGTAGTTCTTGTGGATCTTGCCGTCCTTGTAGTCCAGGCCGCTGCTGTCGCGGTACTGGATACGGTAATGGTTGGCGCTGTACGGAATGTCGATTTCAGCGTGGTATTGCTCGCGCACGGTGATCTGCGCCTGCACCAGTTGCGGGGTGATTTTTTGCACCGTCCAGCCACGCCCGACCAGGGCTTTGACGATGGCTTGCTGCATCTGCGCGCGATCGCTGTGGATCGAGGCATGCAACGTGCGGTCCGGGTTCTGAATGGGTTTGTTGGTGCAGGACACGGTGCCCAGCAGGGCAAGGGCTATCAGGGTAATACGCAGCAAGTAAGGCATTCCATTGGCTCCAGAGGTGTTAAACCCAGCGACGGAAGATCAACGAGGTGTTGACCCCGCCAAAGGCAAAGTTGTTGTTCATCACGTAATCGTTGTGCATGACGCGCAATCCGTCGCGCAGGTAGTCCAGTTCGCCGCAACGGGGGTCGATTTCATCCAGGTTGAGCGTGGGCAGGTAGCGGTCGCTGTTCATCATTTCGATGCTGAACCACGATTCCAGCGCGCCACAGGCGCCCAGGGTGTGGCCCAGATAGCTTTTCTGGGAGCTGATGGGCATGTGTGTGCCGAACAGCTCGCGGGTGGCCAGGGTCTCGGCAATATCGCCCTGTTCAGTGGCGGTGCCGTGGCCGTTTACGTAGCCGATGGCATCCGCACCAATCCCCGCATCTTCCAGTGCCAGCTCCATCGCCCGGCGCATGGTGCTGACTTCCGGGCGGGTGGTATGCTGGCCGTCGGCGTTGCTGCCAAATCCGACGATTTCAGCATGGATATGCGCGCCACGGGCCAGTGCATGTTCCAGTTCTTCAAGCACCAGCATGCCGCCGCCTTCGCCGATGACCAGGCCGTCACGGCCCTTGTCATAGGGGCGCGGGCTGGTGTGCGGTGCGTCGTTTTTCAGGCTGGTGGCGTAGAGGGCGTCAAACACCATGGCTTCGGTGGGGCACAGTTCTTCTGCACCGCCCGCGAGCATCAGGGGCAGGCGGCCGAACTTGATGGCCTCGTAGGCGTAACCGATCCCCTGGCTGCCGCTGGTGCAGGCGCTGGACGTGGGGATCAGGCGCCCGGTCAGGCCAAAGAAAATGCTGATATTGGCCGCCGTGGTGTGCGGCATCATGCGGACATAGCTGTTGGCATTGAGGCCGTCCGCCACGGAGTTGAGCAGCATATTGCCGAATGCCTTGATCTCATCGGTGCTGCCGGTGGACGAGCCGCAGGCCACGCCCATGCGCCCGTCACGAATGATCGGGTTGCCCAGCAAGCCGGCATCCTGCAACGCCATCTCCGCTGCGCCAACGGCCAGGCGCGAGACGCGGCCCATGCTGCGCAGTTGTTTGCGGGTCCAGTGCGCGGGCACCGCAAAGTCATCAATAGGCCCGGCCAGTCGTGTGTTGAGTTCGGTGAAACGGTCCCACTCGTCCATGCGCCGAATGCCACTGCGCCCGGCCACACAGTTGGCTTCGATGCTGGCCCAGTCACAGCCCAGGGAGGTGATGCCGGCCATGCCGGTGACGACGACGCGCTTCATCAGCACAAGCCTCCATTGACGGCCAGCACCTGACGGGTGATGTAACCCGCTTCGGCCGACATCAAAAAGTTAACCGCCCCGGCGACTTCTTCCGGGGTGCCCATGCGTTGGGCGGGGATCATTTTCATCAGGTCTTCTACCGGTACGTTTTCGTCAAGCATGGCGGTGTCGATCAACCCTGGCGCAACGCAGTTGACGGTGATTTTACGTTTGCCCAGTTCGATGGCCAGGGCCTTGGCGGCGCCGATCAAGCCCGCCTTGGAGGCGCTGTAGTTGACCTGGCCGCGATTGCCGATCAAGCCCGATACCGAAGTGATGCAGACGATGCGCCCGGCAGCACGGCGACGGATCATGGGCATCATTACCGGGTGCAGCACGTTGTAGAAACCGTCGAGGTTGGTGCGCATCACGACGTCCCAATCGTCTTCGCTCAGGGCCGGGAACGCACCGTCGCGGGTCAGCCCGGCGTTGAGCACGACGCCGTAATAGGCACCGTGGGTTTCAACATCGGCTTCGAGTATGGCTTTGCATTGGGCGCGATCCGACACGTCGAATTGCAGCACTCGTGCGCTGCGGCCCAATGCCTGGACTTGTGCCATGACGGCGTCGGCTTCGTTGCGGCCACTGCGGCAATGCAGCACCAGGTCAAAACCGGCTTGCGCCAGACGCAGGGCAATGGCGCGGCCGATGCCACGGCTGGAGCCTGTGACCAAAATGGACTCAGTCATGGCGGGTCTCCTGGGATGCTTGAGCAAGGTAGTTTTCAGCCTGGGGCGGACGGAACACGTTCAGGCGGGCGCTGGCATGAATGCCGGGGCCGGTGAGGTGGCACTCGAACACGCCCATGCCGTTGTCGTCTTCCAGCGAGCGCAGTGCGTGGATGTGCAGTTGGGCACCGAGGGGAAAGTGTTCGACGTTGCATTCAAATTTGCGGGTGCCGAGCAAAAAGCCCAGCTCCACGGGACGGTCTTGCAGGCGAGCGCGACAACCGGCGTAGGCAGCCACGCTCTGTGCCATCAGTTCAATACCGACCCACGCGGGCAGACTGCCGTCTTCGCGATTGAACAAGCCGCCTGCGTGCACGGTGAGTCGGGTTTGAATCTGCTCTTCATCAAACGCCAGTACCTGATCGATGAGGATCATGTCGCCAGCGTGAGGCAAAAGTTCGGCGAGCGGCCAGTCAATCATGGGGCGTCTCCGATAATAAGGCTGACGTTATTGCCGCCGAAGGCAAACGAGTTGCTCATCAGGCAGCGTTGTGGAGCCGGGGCCAGGGTTTGTCCGGGCGTTACCCAGCTCAGCGCAGGCAGTGCCGGATCAGGCTGGCCGTCCCAGATGTGCGGGGGCAGGGCATCACCGTGGGTGAGGCTCAACCAGCAAAAGGCGGCTTCCAGTGCTCCGGCCGCACCCAGCGTGTGACCGGTCATGGGTTTGGTTGATGAACACGGCACGCCTTCGGGGAAGACCTGCGTCACTGCGTGGCTTTCCATCGCGTCGTTGTGCTGGGTGGCGGTGCCATGCAGGTTCAGATAACCGATGTGATCGGGCTGCAAACCCGCACGGCTCAGGGCCTTGTGCATGGCTTGAGCTGCGCCACGCCCGGAAGGTTCAGGGGCGGAAATATGATGCGCATCACTGCTGGCGCCCGCGCCGAGCAGGGCGATGGAGTGAGTGCCTGCAGGTTGCTTGCTCATCACAAACAGAACCGCCGCCTCACCGATGTTGATGCCGTGACGGTTCGCCGAAAACGGATTGCAGCGTTCATCCGACACGGCTTCCAGCGATGAAAAACCGTTGAGCGTGAGCTTGCACAGTGTGTCGACACCGCCGCACAGCACCACGTCGCACAGGTTCATGTCCAGCAGTCGCTGAGCACTCATCAGGGCACGGGCGCTGGAAGTGCAGGCGGTAGAAATCACATAGGTCGGCCCATTGATGTTCAGCCAGTCCGCCAGGAACGTGGCCGGTGCGCTCAGCTCTTGCTGCTGATAGGCGTAATCACTGGGGAACTGCTGATGTTGCAGGTAGTGGGCAATGCCCCGGCTGGCTTCATCGATACCCGAGGTGCTGGTCCCCAGCACTACGGCGATGCGCTCGCGGCCGAAAGTCTGAATCGCCTGTTCGATGTCGTCTCGAATCTGCAGCGCGGCGTCGAGCAGCAACTGATTGTTGCGGCTGCTTTGCGGGTTGAGTTCAGCCGCGATTGCAGGCAGCTCGCCACTGACCGCGCCGAGGGTCATCGAGCGCTCGGGCACCCAGCCGCTCTGACGCTGCATGCCCGAGCAGTCACCGGCAAACAGCTTGCGCGCGACTTCATCGCTGCCGCGACCCAGCGAACAGACCACGCCCAGGGCATTGAGGTAAGCAGTCATGGCGCGGTCTCCAGGGGGGTGATCCGGTAGTGCAGATCGCCCTTCATATCGATGCGAAAGACCCGGGGTTGCAGGTACTGCACTTGCCAGCGTTGTTCCATGAATCGCAGATCAGATTCGGATGTTGCCTGTGGATAATTATTCGACAGCTGCGCCTCTGGCGTCAGTGCAAACAATAACGCCGCGAACAGCTCGCGGGCTTCGGGATTGGGCGGTAACAGACCATCGGCGTGCCAGGTGCCGTCCTGCAACAATTGACGTGCCAGAGGAATGCCCAGTGGGTCCATCAATGACCAGCGCAGCCCGGCTTCTTCTTGCTGGATCACCAGCAACCAGTCCTGACGCTGATCGGCCTGTTCGCGCTGGATATGCAACTGCATGGGCAAGTCCAGGGTTGGGGTGTGCCTGGGCAGCGGCAAGCTGGTGCAGCCAGCCAGTAACAGGAGCAAGCACATCCACAGCGCGACACCGATTCTTGTAGCCGCTGCCGCAGGCTGCGATAAGGACCGCAGGGCCTTCAAAAAAACGGGCCTGCTTCGCACGCCATCGCAGCCTGCGGCAGCGGCTACAGGATTTGCATGGATCATTGGGCCAGGCCTTGCAGGGGCTTGCGCGCCACCACGTTGACCAGGGTTTCTTCCCGCTGGCCCACCGGCTTTGGCTTGACCAAGCCCAAACGCTCCAGCAGGCCGAAGTCCTTGGAACGGCTCCACCACAGGTACGGGTACGACACGTTCCGGTCTTCAAACTCAAAGCCCTGGTCGCGGATCATTTCCAGGTATTGCGCCGCGCTTTTTTGCACGTGCATGGGGTGGCGGAACAGCCAGCGGATCACCCAGGTATCGATGTAGGCCTCGGTGGACTCGGCAAACAGCAAGTAACCGCCCGGTTTGAGCACCCGGTAAAACTCGGCCAGGGCCCGGTCCTGCTGCACCAGATGGTGGAAAGTCTGGTGACAGAACAGAATGTCGACACTGGCATCGGCCACCTCCAGCTCGGCGCAGTCGCTGCCGATCAGTTCAATGTCGATGCCCTGACGCCGGGCTTCTTCTGCGCTCAATTGCAGGCTCAGCGGATCGGCATCCAGGCCAACCAGACGCGTGGGGGTGAAGGTTTTATGCAGATACTGGAACGATTTCCCCTGGCCGCAACCGGCATCCAGAATCACCGGCGCGTTTGGCAGTTCTTCACTGAACAGGCTGCGCAGGTCATTGACCGCCACCCGCAGCACATGGTGCTGCCAGGTGTGGCTACGCAAAAACCAGAAGCCCAGACGGGTTTCTTCAACGTAGGTATCGCTCAGCGGTTTCATGGGGACTCCGTCGCGCAGATGTCCGACAGCATGCGCAAACGGCGCTTGGGTTCGCTGACAAACGGGTTGTTTTCGTCCCAGGCATAGCCCGCCAGAATCGAACAGATCATGCGGCGAATCTGTGGCGAGCTGTCAGGGTGAAAGATCACGTCCTGGAAGGTCCCGGCGTACCAGCCTTCGACGTAGCAGCGGAAGGTATCGACACCGCGCTTGAGCGGCTCGGCAAACTCGGTTTGCCAGTCAACGGCTTCGCCTTGCAACTGTCGGTGCAGCACGCCAGCGGCCATGCTGGCCGAGCGCATGGCAATGGTCACGCCCGAGGAGAACACTGGGTCGAGGAACTCGGCCGCGTTGCCCAGTAGCGCAAAACCCGGGCCGTGCAGGGTTTTGACGTTGGCCGAGTAGCCGCCAATGGTACGCGCAGGAGTGTCCCACTCGGCATTGGTCAGCACGCGCTGCAGGCTAGGGGTCTCGTCAATAAAGCTGCGCAGGCACTCATCGAGGTTTTCGCTGCGCCCTGCAAAATGCTCTGCTGCCGCGACTACGCCCACCGAGCAGCGGCCATTGCTGAACGGAATGCTCCAGAACCAGATATCGCGCTGGGTCGGGTGGGTGGTGACGAGGATTTTATTGCGATCAAAACCGTCATCATCAATGCGGTCTTCAACGTGGGTAAAGACCGCCTGACGCACCGGGAAATTCGAGGGTGCTTCAAGATCGAGCAAGCGCGGGAGCACGCGGCCATAGCCGCTGGCGTCGAGGATAAAGTCAGTTTCGACCTGATAGCGGCTGCCGTCTTCGCGCTCAATGTCCAGCAACGGTCTGGCCCGTTCCACATCGGTGGCGATCACGGTCTGGCCGTAGCGGATTTCAACGCCCTGCAAGGCGGCCTGATCGGCCAGCAGCTTGTCGAAATCGGCGCGTTGCACCTGAAAGGTGGTGGGTTTGCCATTGCTGAACGTGTCACCAAAATCAAAGGCGCTGTACTGCTCGCCCCAGGCAAACGCGGCGCCGTTTTTCATCTGAAAACCGGCAGCTTGCACGGCTTGCAACATGCCCGCTTCTTCGACGAAGTCCAGGCAGTGCGACAGCAGGCTTTCACCAATGGAAAAGCGCGGGAAATGCTGGCGCTCGATGATCAATACATCGTGCCCCTTGCGTGTGAGCAAGGCCGAAGCGATGGCGCCGGACGGCCCTGCACCAATCACGACAACCTGACGACGTTCCATTTCTATTCCTGACACAGGCGCTCCTTGCCGGGTACTACGGCAGACTTCAAAGGGGGTTTACTCATGCCCGCCAACGCCGGTAACAGCGTGGCGATCAGGCTCATCAGCATCAGTGCAAAGTACAGCGCCGGGCTGATGAGCTGTTGTTGCAGCAGCAGGTTGAGAAAGACAATTTCGCTCAATCCGCGAATATTCAGTAACAGGCTTTCACGCCATTTGCTGGCCCCGGCAAACGACGGCGTGGCCCAGCTCACCCCGAGCCAGTTACCCAGCAGCTTACTGACCATCGGCAGCAGCAATAGTGCGGACAATTGCAGCAGGCTGATCTCGCTCAGGGCACTGTGCACATTGATCTGCACAATGCCGAACGTGAGGATCAGCGGGATCGCCAGCGTGGTCTGCAAGCGTTCCAGCCATACAGCGCTTAACGGCATGACCAGCGCCACCTTGAGCCACGCCATGCAGATCAAATACCCGACGCCGAAAATCAGTGCATTGAGGCGGTAATGCTCGGCCACCACCAGCAAGGCAAAAAAGCCCAGGCTGTAGCACAGCGGCTGACGGATGCGCAGGAGGTGTAGCAGCAGCGGCAGCAAGGCCCCGGCCAGCGGCAGGAGCAGGCTGCTCAGGTCCAGGCTGCCCTGGGCCAGGCCAAACAGGGTCCAGCACGTGAGGTCGATAAGGATCGCGCTTTGCACCAAGCGCCGGGTGGCAGCGGGCGGGTAATCAATGTGGCGCAAGTACAGGTACAACACCGGGATCGCAGTGATGGCAAAGACCAGGCCCACCGCCAGCGAACTCAACCAGGGTTGCTCAGGCAGCAGCCAGACGGCGCAGGCCAGCCCGCAGGCGAAAGGCACAGCAAAGCTGGGCAGGGCGATTTTTACACTTTGGCGATCAAGGCGCAGATCAATCACGTCGCTCAAAATGGTGCCCAGCAACAGCGCAAAACTCAGGCTGTAGAGGCTTTTGAGCCACGCCGGAGCAACCAGTTGTACGCCGCTGAGCTGCCAGTGCGGCTCGATCCAGAACAGCATCAGCAGCGGCAAGACGATGGACGCCAGCAGCAACTGGCTGACAATCGGGATCACGCCAAAGTGACGGCCCATCCGGGTTGCCAAGGCAAACAGGGCCAGGGCCAGCAGCCAGAACACGGCCGTCATCATTGGCTGTGCTCCTGTTTACCCGCCCACGGCGCCAGGATAAAACTGAATGCCAGCCCCAGACTTACGGACAAGCCGAAATTGCTGACCGCAGGCGTGCTCGACACCGCCAGCAGGCCGAACGACAGCCAAGTGGTCAGCGCCGCCAGCAAGGTCCCGAGCAGGCTGACGGCAGCACCGCCGATTTGCTCACGCATCAGGATCGCGTAATCGACGCTGATTGCCGTTACCAGCAGCAGGCCGAAGAGGCTGAACAGCGTTAACGGCTGCCCCAGCCAGCCCAGGCTGGCAAGGCTGCACAGCGCGGCCAGAAGCGGCAGTGCGACGATGCGCAATGCTCCGCCAAAACCGAAGGGTGCGATCAGCAACACTACGATCAAGGCACAGGACAGCAACTTCAATTCTGCGGCGCTGACTTGCGTTGCGGCAAAGACGTTATTCAAGTCGCCCAGGCGGTCGACCAGTTGAACGCCCGGCAGGTCCTGGGCTTGCACCCGCAGCAAGCTGGCACTGTTCAAACCTTGCAGGCTGACCATTGCGGCGACGCCTTCAGCGTTCTTGCCTAGCCAGAGTGTGCGCCAGGGTTCGGCCAGCGGACCGCTCAGCGCGTCATCGATATGTTGCTCGGGCAAGGCCTGCAATTGCACCAGTTCGGCTTGCAGAGCGGCTTCAGGTACACCGAGCTCCAGCAGGGGTTGCCAGTGTTGCGGCAGCTGTGACAGTGCACGGCGTAAGTGCTGTTGCTCGCTGGGCAGGCTGACCAATTGGTTCAGTGCCAGATAACCCTGCAACTTACCCATGTGCACCAACTGATCGAGACGCTCGACAAGGGCGGTTTGGCGCTCAAGCAATTGCTGCTCGTTGTCGGCCCGGACCAGGAAAAACTGGCTGGTGGGCTGATAACCGGTGATCCGTGCAATGGCCTGTGCTTCGGCCATCAATTGCGGCGGGGCGCCGACCCATTGGCGGATGTCGTTCTTGCTGGTCAGTTGCCACAGACCGGCAGCACAAAACGCCAGCAGTAAGACCAGCAAGGCAGGCGTAGGGAGGCGTTTGAGCAAGGCTTCGCGCACGTCGAGCAGCGATTGGGCAATACGCAGGGGCCATTGCGCAGGGCGCAGTTCCACGCCCTGGAGCAGCGCGGGCAGCAGGCATACGGCGCTCAGGTAGGCACCGACCAGGCCTGCGGCGGAGAAGATGGCGATTTGGGTCAACGCCGGAAACGGGGTGAAGGCCAGTGCCAGATAGCCGATGCAACTGGTGGCCAGGCTCAGGCTTAAACCGGGCAAGGTCAGGCGCAAAGCCGGCCAGCTGCGCCAGGGTTTGAGGCTCCAGCTTTTGGACAGGTAATGCAGCGGGTAATCCACGGCGACGCCGATCAGGCTGGAGCCCAGTACCAGCGTCATCACGTGCATGCTGCCAAAGAACGCGACGCAGGCCACGGCACCAAACAGCATGCCGACCAACACGGGCACAAACGCCAACAGCACCCGCCAGCGTCGAAACGCCAGCAGCAACAGCAGCAGAATCCCGACGGTGGCGCCACCGCCGACCCAGGTGATTTCACGGGTAGCTTGCTGTTGTCCGCTGGCTGCGTAGAGCAAGCCACTGGCCGCGAGCAGTTGCACATCGTCGTGTGCGACTTGCTGGCGGCTGTGCTCAAGCAGTTCGGCCACCTGCAGCGGCAGCTTCATGTCAAAAGCATTGCCCTGGGTACGGGCGCGCAGCAATACCCAGTGTTTGCCGTCGGCTTCGGCAACCAGAGCGCCGCTGCCTATATCGAGTTGCACCGCCCCCCGCTGCGGCTGGCTGTTCTGGATGCGCCCGGTCAGGCCCAGCCAGTCGTCTTGACTCGGCACCAGGCTGAACCCGGTGAAAGGATCGAACAGTGCCTGCACGCGTTGCTGGATAAAGGCGTCGGGGTGCTCGATCAGTTGCGCACGGTCGGCTGCAGACAGCATCGCCAGTCGCCCGCGCAGCAGTTGATCACGCAGCGCCGGAAGGTCGGCCTGCAGGTTCCATTGCACCTTTTCAAACAGACCGCTGGCTTGCCACTGCTGGCCCAACTGCTCGGCCGAAGCGATGGCTTGCTGGCGGTCGCTACTGCCTACCAGCACCAGCATTTCGCGGTTCAGGGGCTCTTGCATGCGTTGTTCGGCGCTCAGCTCCAGCGCATCCGGGGAGTCCCCTGGCACCAGTTCCATCAGGTTGGCCGACAGCGGTGCGCCGTGACGCCATTGCCAGCCAGCGAGTGCAAGCACCGCCACCAGCAGGATCAGGAAGCCGCGGGGTAACCAGCGTTCACTGCGCAAAATCGAGCTGCTCCGATTCACTCAAGGGCTGGTTGCTGACGCTGTTGTGCATTTTAAGCAGCGTGCTATCGCCCTGGGTTTCTTGCAGTTCGATGCGTTGCACCACTTCGCCGCCGTCGATGTTGATCTGTTTGAACACTTGTTTGAGCAGCAGTGAGCGTGGGGTCAGGGTCAGCGTCCAGTGTGCGGGTTCGCCTTGCAGTTGCAGGTCGAAATCCCGCTGCAGGCCGCTGCTGTCGCCTTGCAGCACGGCGAGGAACAACCGGTTCTGCTCGGCGCCGGCGCTTTTGCCGGGCAGCATTTGCCAACTGGTGCCGTTACGCCGGGCGATGCCTTGGGCGGTGATGCGGTAATCCTGTTGCAACGGGGATTTGAGTTGCCAAAGCAGACCGTGATCTTTGGCGAGCACAAACGTACCGGTACTGGTCAGCGGCTTGGGCAGGGCGCGCAGGTGTTTTTCCTGGATGAAGTCGCCGTGGATCACCTGTGGCCTGGCCAGTTGTTCGCTGAGTTGTTGCAGGTCGAAGGCGTGGGCCAGAGGAGTGAATCCGAGTAACAGCACACACCCCAATGTGGGAGCGGGCTTGCTCGCGATGCAGGCGCTGCGCAGCGTCTGCCACACCGCGGTGATGCAATCGCGAGCAAGCCCGCTCCCACAGATGATCGCGCTCATGGCAGCATCCTCGCAACCGCTTCGGTAAAGCACTTGGGCGACACCAGTTGCATCTCCTTACTGGCGATCTCGACCGCCACCTGCACAGTCACCGCACGGGTCAGCCGTTCGCCGGTGGCCAGGTCGGTGATCAGGTAATTGACCTTCAGGCGGTTCTCCCACTCCACCAGGCTGGCGCGAACGTTGATGCGCTGGCCAAATGTTGCACCACGTACATACCGTAATTGCATATCGATCACCGGCCACGCATAGCCCGCATCGAGCATCTGCGTGTAGTTGTGGCCGATATGGTCGAGCAGCTCACACCGCGCCACTTCGAGGTATTTGACGTAGTGGCCGTGCCACACCACGTGCATCGTGTCGATGTCGAAAAACGGCACCAACACTTCGGTATCAACGTGCAAAACGCCTTTGCTACGCATGCAGCCTCCAGTGTTGTTGGGCGATACGGCTCAGGCACAAGCGCAACTCGGCTTCCAGGGCACGGTCTTCGACCACCGGTGGGAAGTCCTCGGCCAACTCGGCGTGCATCTGTGCCAGTGCGGGTGGCAGCGGGCGTGCATCTTCGGAACGGCTACGCAGCCACACCCCCTGATTGGCCGCAAGCAAGGTGGCCGCGGCGACCTGTTCGGTCAGTTCCAGCACGCGGATCGCATCACGGGCAGCGATAGTGCCCATGCTCACTTTGTCCTGGTTGTGGCATTCAGTAGAGCGTGAGAACACGCTGGCCGGCATGGTGTTTTTCAACGCCTCGGCCGTCCAGGCGCTGGTGCCGATCTGTACCGCTTTAAAGCCGTGGTTGAGCATCGCCCGCTCGGCTGTTGCGCCCGAGAGGTTGCTCGGCAGGCCGTGGTTGTAACGCACGTCCACCAGCAGCGCGAGCTGGCGGTCCAGCAGGTCGGCGACGTTGGCGACCAGGGTCTTGAGGCTGTCCATCGCAAAGGCGATATGCCCGCCATAGAAGTGCCCGCCATGCAGCACGCGTTCTTCTTCGGCGTCGATGATCGGGTTGTCGTTGGCGCTGTTAAGTTCAATTTCGATAAACGAGCGCAGCCAGTTCAGGCTGTCTGCCAGCACGCCCAGTACGTGGGGCGCGCAGCGCAGCGAGTAGCGGTCTTGCAGGCGATGCAGGGGCGCTGTCGGGGCGTCGATGGCCAGGTCCTGGCGAATCCAGGCCGCCACCTGCATTTGCCCCGGATGCGGTTTGGCAGCGAACAGGCGTTCGTCGAAATGCTCAGGGTTGCCTTGCAGTGCCACCACGTTGAGCGCGGTGATGCGGGTAGCGAGTTTGAGCAGGTAATCGGCGCGGGCATAGGCCAGGCACGCGAGGCCGGTCATCACGGCGGTGCCGTTCATCAGCGCCAGCGCTTCCTTGGGCCGCAGTACCAACGGTGTCCAGCCAAGTTCCCGGTGCACGTCGGCTGCAAGGCGGCGTTCGCCCTTGAACAGCACTTCGCGCTCACCCGACAGCGTGGCGGCCACATAGGACAACGGCGTCAAATCGCCGCTGGCGCCCACTGAACCTTCTTCGGGGATCAGCGGCAGGATGTCGTGGGCGATGAAGGCCTGCAAACGCTCCAGCAACTCGATGCGCACCCCGGAAACGCCGTGGCATAACGACTGCAGGCGGGCAGCGAGCACGGCGCGGGTGGCCTGGGCGTCAAGCAACTTGCCCAACCCACAGCCGTGAAAGGTGTAGAGATGACGTGGCAGCGCTTCAACATGCTCCAGTGGCACCGCCACCACGCACGAATCGCCGTAACCGGTGGTCACGCCATAGATCACGCCTTCCTTGTCCAGCAGCGAGTCGAGAAAGCGCGCGCCTTTTGCGATGCGTTCGCGGTAGTCAGCGTCGTCTTGCAGACGGGTCGGCGCCTGACGATTGGCCAGGGCCAGCACGTCTTCAATGCGCAACGGGGTTTGGCCGAAGGTTACTGGCTCATGCGGATGCGTCGTCATCGGTCTTCCAGAAAGGGTAAAAATTGAACCATTGTTGCGGCGCTTCGAGGCAGTAGTGCCCCAGGCGTTCGGCGTAGCGCGTGGCCCAGTGGGCGATCACTTGCTCGCGGTCGCTGCGCCGCCAGAGTACGGCGTCGGTGAAGGGTTCGAGGATGACCCGGTAGCGCCCTTCATGCTTGAGGCAAAACATCAGATTGACCGGGCATTTGAGCAACCCGGCCAACAGCCACGGGCCTTGCGGGAATGCGGCGGGGTGGCCGAGAAAGTCGACCTCGACATTGCGCCCGCCATGCAGCGGCACTCGGTCACCGGCAATCGCCAGCCACTCGCCGTCTTCCAGGCGCTGATTGAGTTGCAGCATGACTGCCGGGTTGAGCTCACTGACCTGAATCAGCCGTAAATGGCTGGCCCCGGCTTCGCCCAGCAAGCGGTTGAAGTGTTCGGCGTGCTTGGTGTGCACCAGCACGTTCATGGTCACCTGTTCGCCCAGTTCGGCCAGTGCGCGGCACACTTCGAGGTTGCCCAGGTGTGCGCCCACCAGCATCTGGCCGCGTTCGCCGCGTAACTGATTGCGCAGCAGGGCGGGGTCAATGATTTCGATATCTTCGATCTTGAGGCGGCCGTTCCACACGTCGAGCTTGTCGAGCAGGGCGTCGGCAAAGGCCATGAACTGCCCAAACACCCGCCTGCGGGTAGGTTGCAGGTCGTTATGACCGCTCCAGTCGGCCAGCCGTTGCTGATACTGCCAGATGCTGCGCCGGGCGCGGCCACCGAACACAAAGAAGTACAGCACGATGGCGTAGAGCACCGGGCTGAGCAGGCGGCGGCCCAGCAGTTTGACGCCGAACGCAGTGAGCTTCATCAGCCGGAAACTGCCGCGCTCCTTGTGGTCAGCCCAATGCTGTTGAGGTTCGCTCATGCTTTGAAACGCCCCCAGAGGATGCTCGGCAAACGGATCAACATGCCGAAAAACAGTTTGGTGTGCATGCCGGAAATCAGCGCGTTGTCATGGAACAGACGAAAGTGCGAGAGGCCGTCCTGCGGGTAATGGACCTTGGTCGGCAGCCAGCGCATGGGCTGATTGCGCCACGCCAGACGCACCAGAATCTCGGGGTCGAAATCCATGCGCTTGCCCAGTTTGACCGTGTTGATCAGCGCCAGCGTCGGCGTGAGCGGGTAGACCCGAAAGCCGCACATGGAGTCGGGAATCTGCAGCGACAGGCTGTTGATCCACACCCACACGTGGGTCAGGTAGCGCGCATACAGGCGACCCTTGGGCACGCTGTCGTCGTACTGTGGATAACCGCAGATCAGCGCTTGGGGGTTTTGCTGTGAGACCTGCATAAAGGTCGCTACGTCGCGCAGGTCGTGCTGGCCGTCGGCGTCTACTTGCAGGGCGTGGGTGAAGCCCAGCCTGGCGGCTTCCCGCAGCCCCGCCATGACCGCGCCACCCTTGCCCTGATTGATGGCCAGGCGCACGAGGAAGATGTGTTCGCCCTGGGCAAGCTGTTCGAGAACGGCGCTGCACGCGGGGCTGCTGGCGTCGTCAACCAGCACGCAGGGCAAGCCGGCGGCGAGCAGGGCGTCGACCACGGCCGGCACGGCGGTTTCGTGGTTGTACACCGGGATCACGGCGCAGGGGTTATGCATGGGCGGGCTCCAGCACGATGCGACCACTGGAGCAGGGCGCCGTGGCGTTGCGGTAGGCGAAGTGCAGTTTGCTGCGCTCACGGTCAAAACGCAGGATCAGTTCGATGGCGTTGCCGGGGCGTACCAGTTGCTGGAACTTGAGCACTTCCATCCCGGCAAAACGCGGCGGCATGTCGAGCAACTGCTGACCCAGCGCCATCGCCCAATCCACTTGCACCACGCCCGGCAGCACCGGGGTTTTAGGGAAATGACCGCTGAAGTAGGCCAGGTCCGGAGGGATCGACAGGTTAAGTGTCCACTGGCCGTCTTGTTCGCTTTGGCTCAGCACTTCGGGCATTTTCGGCCGGGGTGCCAGCAGTAACGTATCGACTTGCACCTGTGGCAGCTTGCCCTGGCTGTTGAGCGGCAACTGGCGCAACAAGCGCCAGCGGCGCGGCAAGGCCAGCGCTTCGCAGTGCTGGCTCAAGTGCTGGCGCAGGGCTTGAGTCAGGGCGCGACGACCGTGTTCACGCAACGCAAACAGGCCGCTGTCACTGAGTACCAGCAAGGCGCCCAGAGATGCGCGGTTCTCGTTGACCACCCCCAGACGGGCTTCAGCCACCCAGTCGTGATTGACCAGTGCGTGTTCCAGCATTGGCAAGGAGATGCGTTTTTCTTCCAGTTTGACGATGCGGTCCAGACGCCCGAGCAGCTCGAAACGGCCATCGGCCTCGATGCGAGCCGCGTCGGCCGTGTGTTCTATATGCCCCGCAGGCAAGTACGCTGAAGCGATCATCAGGGCGCCGTCTTCGCTCTGGCTCAGTTGCACATCGGCAAACGGTTGCCACAGGTTCGGGCCCTGACGCCAGGCAATACCACCGGTTTCGGAGCTGCCAAGGATTTCGGTCGGCCACTGGCCCAGACGCTCGAACAACGCGTGTGCCGCGTCTTCAGGCAAGGCACCGCCCGAAGAAAACACCCGGCGTACCGGGCTCAAGGCGGGCCAGTCCAGGTTGTCGGTCATGCGTTTGAGCAGGGCAGGGCTGGCGACCCAGGCGAATGACGCATGCTCGCGACTGGCGCGCTGCATGTCTTCAGGGAACGCCAGTTGCTTGCGCACAAAGGTGCGGCCTGCGCACAGGGGCCACAGCACACGGAACAACAAACCATAAATATGCTGCGCCGCCACACTGGCGATGATGCACGCATCACCCAGATCTTCGCCCCATAACTGTTCCAGCGCCTGGACCTCGTTGGCCATCTGACGCAGGCTTTTGTCGATGCGCTTGGGCTCGCCGCTGGAGCCCGAGGTGCACAGGCTGAGCTGGCACGTGTCCAGATCCAGTGCTGCCGCAGGCAGTGCGTCGGCGTATAAAGCTTGCAGTTCGTCGTGTTGAGTTATCCACAGGTCAACCCGGCAATCCCAGCGCTGACGGGTTTGCGCTTGCAGGTCAGCGGGTAACAGCACGCTGACCCCGGCCCGCCATGCACCGAGTAAAGCCACTGCCAGGTCGGCGGCGTCTTCAAGATGGACAGCAATGTGCTGCACGCCACGCTGTTGCAGGCCGCCGGCCAGGCGCAGGGCCTGCTCGCAAAGGCTGTCGTGGTTCAGCGCAGGGTCAACCGTGACGCGGCGTTCTGCGTGCCCCTTGAGCAATAGCTGCTCAAGTTTTATCCAATTCATGCCCGGCCTCTTACCTTTTGTCGTATCAGCCATTCAATGGCAAACAGCAGCCCCATCAGCCCGTAGGCGATCAGGCCGTTGTACAACGTCCACCAACTCAGCGGCGCCCACAGCGTCAGACCTGCTGCGACTAACCCGTTGAGCATGAAAAACAGGCACCAGACCTTGGTGACCTGCCGTGTGTAAACAATTGCGATCTCGGGCAACACCGGCTCGCGCAAACGCGCCAGGCGCTCGATCATCGGCGGCCCGAACTTCAGGCTAAGACCGAACAGGCAAAGCATGAAGGTACTGATCAGGACCGGGTACCAGCGCAGCAATGCCGGGCTGTTGAACAGAGCCAGCAGGCCGCAGAACACCAGTGCCACTACCGCCATCCACACACTGCCGGGGCGTCGCTCGCCGGTCAGGGCGCGGGCCAGCCACAGGCTGCCAAGCAGCAGCGCGAACTGCCATGGAGCGAAATGGGCCATGCCGAAATACACCGCAAAGGGGTACAGCAGGCCAGCCAGCAACAGCCCAAGCCCAATCAGTCGACTCATGCGTCCGTGTGAACCAGGCGGTAAACCGCCTCGACCACGTCATTGACGGTACGCACCGATTTGAATTCTTCAGCCGCGATTCTTTTGCCGGTTTTGCGCTTGATGTGGTCGATCAGGTCGACGGCGTCGATGCTGTCGATTTCCAGATCCTGATAGAGGTTGGCGTCCAGGGTGACGCGCTCGGGCTCAAGTTCGAAGAGTTCGACCAGGGCGTCGCGCAGGGTATTGAAAATGTCGTCACGGGTTTGCATGGTTCGGTCTCAGGCTGCCTGTTTGGCCGTGACAAAAGCCGCAAGGCTGGCCACGTTTGAAAAATGATTGCGAGTGTCTTTGGCGTCGGCGTCTATTTTGATGCCGTAGGTTTTTTGAATCGCCAGGCCCAACTCAAGCGCGTCGACCGAATCCAGCCCCAGGCCTTCGCCAAAGAGGGTTTGTTCATCGCCAATATCGCTGACGCTGATGTCTTCAAGGCCTAGGGCATCGATGATCAGCTGTTTAATGTCGCTTTTCAGATCGCTCATCTGTGGCGAGCTCCTTAATAAAGTAGTCATGCACGAAGTCATTGAGCAGGCGCGAGGCTTTAGGCGGCGGGCCCAGCGCAGTAAAGGTGTTTGGATCTATATCGGCACCGACCCGGAAACTGAAGTGCACGCGCCGATGGGGTATGCGGTACCAGGGTTCGGCCTTGGTCAGCGTGGTGGGGCTGACCTTGATCACCACCGGGGTGAGGATCTTCGCACCCCGCAGTGCTATCGCGGCGGCGCCGCGATGAAAGGCGGGTGTCATGCCCGGCTGCGTACGGGTGCCCTCAGGAAAAATGATCAGGGTCTGGCCTTCCTGCAGGGCTTGCGCGGCGTTATCGAGCATGTCGACGCTGCCATCATTGCTGATGTATTGCGTGGCACGCACGGGGCTGCGGGTAAACGGGTTTTGCCAAAGGCTCTCTTTGACCACGCAATTGGCATTCCTCACCAGACCGATCAAAAAAACCACATCGATAAGCGACGGGTGGTTGGCAATGATCATCTGGCCGGGGCGCCCGAGCCGTTCGGCACCTTGTACGTCATAGGTCAGCACGCCCATGCGGGCCATCGTGCGGATAAACAGCCAGAACAACCGGCTGACAGTTGCGCGAGCGCGTTCGCGGTGACGAACGGCGTCTCCCGGCAGGCAGCTGAGCACCGGGAAAATCACGATGCGCAGGCACAGGCAACCCAGGCCGAACAGTGCAAAGCTGATGGCCGTGGCGATCAGGCGCCAACTATAAGCATCGCGACGCTCGCTCACAGGCTGCGTTGCCAGTTCCATACGCGGTCTTTCCAGGCGTGCTGGAAGGACGCCTGCTCATCGAGCAGGTGGCGCAACAGGTTGAGGCTATGAGGCCACGGGGCTTTTTCGATGCCGGTGGCATTGGTGGCGAGGGAGATTTGCCATTGCATGCCAGGGGTCAGCAGCAGGCCGACGGCATAAGGGAAGGGCACATCATCAATCCACTGGGCATAGGCGTGTGGCGGTTGCTCTTCGGTGATGACCAGCAGTACGGCGGGCGCGCCTTCGTTGAGCAACGCACAGGCCTCGATCAGGCCGTGTTCCAGGCCATCTCCAGCTGCGGCAATGGCGGTCATTTCGCTTGTTTCGCCACGCATGATCGACCACAGCCCGATGACGGCGTTATGCACCGAAAGGCTGAATTGTGTCGGGGAAAGAGGCTGTTCGGCAGCGAGGTCGCTGAGGATGTCGAACGTGCGTGGGGTTTCGCCGTGACGTGAGGCGAATACCAGAGGCAATGCTTCATGGCCATCTGCCAGTGGCCAGCCGACGCTGAATGCCATGCGTGCCAAACGGCTAAGGCGACGACGTTGCATGGCGGGAAGAAACGAGACATCCGGTGCTGCATTGCTGGCGGGGAGTACGCTGGGTTGCTGGCTCCAGGCCTGCCAATCGGCCACGCTGTCGAGGCCCGGAGCCCAAGCGCGCCACGCGGCGATATTGAAATTGATCACTGGAGTTTCATCCCGCCTTTGCAGGCTTCCTTGATGCGAAAGTGGACATCAGTCGATGCCGCACCTAATACAGAGTGGCGACATTATCCCGGTGCAGTTGGCTTGTAGCAAATATTGCTTACACTTCAAGTATGTTTTTTGTGCGTTTTAGAAGAAAGGTGGTGTCTTTTTGCTTGTATTGGTCTACACGTAGGTCAAACGTGCTGCTGAAATCAGAATTGTTCGTAGGTCCTTGCAGATAAGCGTCTTTGAGCTGTAGTTCATTTCAGAGCAAGGTAGCTAAGCCGCGCAAAGGACATCTACACTCGGGTACTCATTGGTACACGGAGGTTTTGAAATGCGTCGCGTGGTGTTCAACCAAAAAGGCGGTGTGGGCAAGTCCAGCATCGCGTGTAACCTGGCTGCAGTCAGTGCCAGCGAAGGGTATCGCACGTTGTTGGTAGATCTGGATGCCCAGGCCAACTCCACTCAATACCTGACCGGACTGACCGGCGACGATATCCCCATGGGTATTGCCGACTTCTTTAAGCACAGCTTGTCAGCTGGAGTCGGCTCGAAGAAAAATCGTGTAGATATTTACGAAACACCCTTCGAAAACTTACACGTTGTGACCGCCACCGGCGAACTGGCCGATTTGCAGCCAAAACTTGAGGCCAAACACAAGATCAACAAGCTGCGAAAGCTGCTTGATGAGTTGGCCGAAGACTACGACCGCATTTATGTCGATACTCCCCCCGCATTGAACTTTTATGCAGTATCGGCGTTGATCGCCTGTGATCGGGTATTGATCCCATTCGATTGCGATAGTTTTTCCCGTCAGGCCTTGTACAGCCTCTTGGCTGAAATCGAAGAGCTCAAAGAGGACCACAATGAAGATCTTATGGTCGAAGGCATTGTGGTCAATCAGTTCCAGGCCCGGGCCAGCCTGCCTCAACAAATGCTCGACGAACTGATCGCGGAAGGGCTACCGGTGCTGCCGATGTACCTCAGCAGCTCCGTGCGTATGCGCGAGTCCCATCAGGCTTGTCAGCCTTTGATTCACTTCGACCCGCGGCACAAGCTGACCCAGCAGTTCGTGGAGTTGCACGATTATCTGGATCAGAACGCTTAAGCGTTGATGCCCTGGCTGCGCAGCCAGGCGGTCAGTTGCTGCAACGGCAGCGCACCGCTCTGGCGAGCGACTTCGCGGCCATTTTTAAACAGGATGAGGCTCGGGATCGAACGTATCCCTAATTGTCCGGCCAGTTGTTGATTGGTTTCGCTGTCAAGTTTGGCCAGTCGGCATTTACCGATCAGTTGGCTGGCGGCTTGTTCAAATACCGGGGCAAAGGCTTTGCACGGTCCGCACCACTCAGCCCATACATCCACCAGCAGCGGCAAGTCGCCCTTTATCTGGCTGGGGTAGTCGGTTTGTTTAAGATCGAAGGGCTTGGCGAGCAGCACCGCATTCTTGCAGCGCCCGCATTTGGGGTGCTCGCCGATGCGCTCTGCGGGAATACGGTTCAGGCCGTTGCAGTGTGGGCAGGGAATCAGCAGCGGTTCGGTCATTGGTCGTTCTCTACAAGGGGGCTCATGAGCGTGCAGTTCAGCAGATGATTGCTCAACCCGCCACTGGCGTCAGCGGCCAGATCCAGGGAATCACCAGCATTGCCACAATCAGCATCAGTACATTCAGCGGAATGCCGATGCGCAAAAAGTCGCTGAATTTGTACCCGCCTGCGTTATACACAAAGGTGTTGGTCTGGTAGCCAATCGGCGTGGCAAAGCTGGCGCTGGCAGCGAACATCACGGCCACCACGAAAGGCCGAGGGTCCACGCCCATCTGTTGCGCCACACCAATGGCAATCGGCGTCAGCAATACGGCCACGGCGTTGTTGGAGAGGATCTCGGTGAGGATGCTGGTCAGTAAGTAGACAAACCCCAGCATCAGCAACGGTCCGGCATTAGGGATCGCGGCCATGGTCTGGCTGACGACCAGGTTGATCAGGCCTACTTTTTCCATCGCAATGCTGATGGCCAGCATGCCGAAAATCAGGCTGAGGATTTTCCAGTCCACCGCCTTGTAAGCGTCTTGCACATCCAGGCAGCGGGTGGCGACTACCGTCACCGCGGCGATGAGTGCCAGTCCTTCGATGGGCATGACTTCCAGTGCCGCGAGAAGCATCACGGCCAGGGTCGCAATGATTGCAATTGGCGCCTTGTCGCGGCGGTATGCGCGCTCCAGGACAGTATTGAGGCTGATCAAGTCGCCATTTTCGGCGAAGCGACGAATCTGGCTGGGTGTGCCTTCGACCAGAATCACATCCCCGAATTGCAGGTGCAGGTCGTCGAGGTTGCCTTGAATGTTCTCGTCCTGACGATGCACCGCAAGCACCGCAATGCCGTAACGCGCCGTCAGGTCGAGGTCGCGCATGGGACGGTGGCTGTAGCGGGAATTACGGCCCACGATGGCCTCGGCCAGGATGACGTCGTGGTTGCTGATGGTTTCGAACGCATCGCCACGGTTGAAGGCCAGCACGCCGCTTTCGCGCAGCTCGACCACATTCTGTACTTGCCCGTGCAGCACCAGGCGATCGCCGCTGCGCAGTTGGGTGGTGGACTCGGGCGTCGAAAGCTCCTGCTCATCACGGAAAATCTTCAGGACTTGCAGACCGCTGCCGCCATTGAGGTTGGCTTCGGTCAGGGTTTTACCGATCACGGGCGAATTGTGGGGTACCAGCAGTTCGCTCATGAAGGTTCGCGTCAGATCCGGGCGCAACTGCTTGGACAGGCTGTCGCGATCAGGCAGCAAGCGGTTGCTGAAAATCATCAGGTACACAAAGCCCACGGCGGCAAACATCAGCCCGGCCTGAGTTATTTCGAACATGCCGAAGGGCGCGAGCCCGGCTTTGCGTGCAACCCCGTCTACCAGAATGTTGGTCGAGGTGCCGATCATCGTCAGCATCCCGCCCAGTACCGTGGCGTAAGACAGCGGGATCAGCAGTTTGGACGGCGAACTGTGGGAGCGCTTTGCCAGGGCAATCGCCACGGGCGTCAAAATGGCCACCACGGGGGTGTTGTTCAGGAAGGCCGAAATGACCAGTGCGGTGATCATCAGCCCGCCCAGCACCCGCAGCGGTTTGTCGCCTACCAGGTTGCCCAGCCAATTACCCAGGGCATCAATGCAGCCGGTGCGTTCCAGCGCAGCCGAAAGCACAAACATGCAGGCAATCGTGGCAGGCGCCGAGTTGCTGAGCACGCTCAACACTTCGTGTGGCGTCAGTATTTGCGTGACCAACAGGGCGGCGACACCAATGGCGGCTACGACATCGGCGCTCCACTTCTCGCGCACAAACGACACCAAGAGCCACACCAGCAAAGCGGCAACAAACAGCAGGGGGAGCGAGTCCCAGGACATGGGTCTTCCTTAATGCAACGAATCTCGTATGAGGTATCGGTCAGGCCATAGCCGCCGCGCGGGCGTCACGATAATCAGGGTGAGTTAGTTCGTCTAAGACTGTTTGGGCAGGTTGTTATGCGATTTGGTTATGCAGACGCCGGGGGGACGTATTTGCTCATACAGTCCTGAGCCGGTTGTACAGCCTTTATCTAGGCTTTGAAGCGAGACAACCACAGCGCCATTTGTCAGGGCGTGAATATCGCACATTGCGATTATCTGATCCCTGACTTAACCTCCATAGCAAGATGCGATAGGGACGTTGCATGCGAGTGATAACAGCCAAGCGTATTTGGGAAGCGAAAGAACAATGGCCGCAATCGGCGAGCGCTCTCGATGAGTGGTACCGCAAGATCAAGGTTCTCAAACCCGAAGACTTTGCCGCGTTAAGGTCGTTTTTCCCTGCTACCGACAAGGTCGGTTCGTTTCACGTTTTCAATATTGGAGGTAACAAGCTGCGGCTGATCGCCGTGGTGCGTTATCGGGTACAGCGCCTCTACATTCGTCATGTGCTCGATCACAGTGACTATGACAAGGGCAATTGGAAGGAGTAAGAACTATGAACCCATTGATCACACAGGCGGCTGAGCACTGGAAATTCGTGGCGCCTCTACTGCGCAAACCGAAAAACGAAGCCGATTACGATGAGTTGGTCGCAGCCCTTGATGGCTTGACCGACTTGATTGGCGACGATGAGAGTCATCCCTTGATGAGCCTGGTGGACATCATCGGTGACTGGGTTGAAGCCTACGATCTCGAGCATCGGCCGATGCCCAAGGTCAGTGGTGTCGATGTGCTGCGCTCGGTGATGCAGGAGCACGGGCTGACCCAAAGCGACTTGCCGGGCGTGGGTACCCAATCGGTGGTGTCCGAAATCCTCAGCGGCAAGCGCCAGCTCAACGTTCGGCAGATACGCTGGCTGGCGGATTACTTCAAAGTGCCTGTGGATATGTTTATCTGAGGTTTTGCATCACGACGAGCAACTGATTTCCAGGTGTTTGCCCCACTCGGGCGGGCGTTCGGCATAGGCCTCCATGCCCGGTTGCTCGGTGAACGGCTGGGTCAGCACGTCATGCAGGCGTTGTACTTCGCTGTAATCCCCGGCTTGCGCTGCATCGATGGCTTTTTGCGCCAGGTAGTTACGCAGGATGTAGAGCGGGTTGACCGCGTGCATGCGCTCACGCCGTGCGCTTTCATCACTTACGCCTTCACGGGCGACCCGGGCAACGTATTGCGCGGCCCACTCATCAAACCCTTTTAGGTCGACAAACTCGTCACGCAGGCGCGACACGGCCTGCTCTGCGGGTAAGTCGCCCAGGCGACGAAAGAACAGGGTGTAGTCGACGCTGCTGCCTTGCATCCGTTGCAACAGGGTTTCGATCAATAGTTGATCACCGTCTTCGGCGGTGGTCAGGCCCAGTCGGCGGCGCATCAGGTCGGTGTAGTGCGCTTGATACAGCGGCAAGTACAGCCCCAGGGTTTCGCGCAGGGCTTCAACGCTGATAAACGGCGTCAGGGCCTGGGCCAGTGCGCTGAGGTTCCACTGGCCGACAGGCACCTGGTTGCTGAAGGAATAGCGCCCTTCGTGGTCGGAGTGGTTGCAGACGAAGTTGGCGTCGAAGTCGTCCAGGAAGGCGAACGGGCCGAAGTCGAAGGTGATTCCCAGAATCGACATGTTGTCGGTGTTCATTACGCCGTGACAAAAACCGTATGCCTGCCACTTGGCAATCAGCTCGGCGTTACGCTCGACGATCTCGCGGAACATCGCCAGATAGGGCTCGGGTTGCTCCAGGCACTCGGCAAAGTGCAGGGCCAGTACATGCTCGCCCAACTGTTTTTGCTGCTCTGGGCGCTTGGTGTAATAGAAATATTCGAAATGCCCGAAGCGTACATGGCTGGGCGCCAGGCGCAGGACCATGGCTGCGCGTTCCTGTGTCTCGCGCCATACCGGGGTATCGGAGCCGATCACGCACAGGGCGCGACTGCTGGGAATGCCCAGCGCGTGCAGCGCCTCGCTGGCGAGAAATTCGCGGATCGATGAACGCAGCACGGCTCGGCCATCGCCCATGCGCGAGTAGGGCGTCATGCCGGCGCCCTTGAGGTGCAAGTCCCAGTGCTCGCCCGCCTCGTTATAGACCTCGCCCAGCAATAGCCCACGGCCATCACCCAGTTGCGGGTTGTAGGAGCCGAACTGATGGCCCGAATAGATCATGGCGCGGGGTTCGGCGTTGGCCCACAAGGTATGACCGCCAAACAGTTGGGCGAACACCGGGTCCTGGGCGACCGCCGGGTCGAGGTCGAGCAGCGCCAACGCGCGATTGCTGACAGCTACCAGGCGCGGTGCGTCGATAGGCTCTGGCAGTACGTGAGTCGAAAACGCGTCACCCAGCCGAGCGAAGCGGTTATCAAAAGTCAGTTCGTCGAGGGCTTTCAATGACCGTCTCCAGTAAACAAAAAGTGATCTTGGCGTACATGCTCTGTGGGAGCGAGCCTGCTCGCGAAGATCTCAAGCGCGGACGCGCTATCTTTTAAAGCCTTCGCGAGCGGGCTCGCTCCCACACGTCATGTGTTGGTATGTCGCTGCGCTCAGTCGAGCTTGCCCAACTGCGGTTTTTGCGGCGGTGGAGTCGGCTCGGGCGGGATTTCAGGTCCCACTGGCACCAACTTGTACTCCTGACCCTGCAAGTTCTTGAGGTACACCTCCATCTGCTGGAACGAGATGTTGATCTGGTGGTTCTTGAACTCGCGGTTGATAAAGCGGTTCACTTCGTCGATCACCGGATTGCGGTCGCCCAGGTCACGTACGTGCATGCGCAGTTCGTGGTCCAGGGTGCTGGCGCCGAAGTTGAGGAAATACACGTGTGGCTCAGGGTCTTTGAGTACGCGCGGATTCTCCTGGGCAGCCTTGAGCAGCAGGCTTTTCACCAGATCCAGATCCGAACCGTAGTCCACACCCAGTTTGAGGGTGACGCGGGTGATGGTGTCGGTCAGGGACCAGTTGATCAGTTGCCCGGTGATAAAGGTCTTGTTCGGGACGATGATGTCTTTACGGTCGAAGTCAGTGATGGTGGTCGCACGAATGCGGATCTTGCTCACGGTGCCCGACAGGTTGCCGATGGTGATGGTGTCGCCGATACGCACCGGGCGCTCGAACAGGATCATGATCCCGGAGATAAAGTTGGCGAAAATTTCCTGCATGCCGAAGCCCAGGCCTACTGACAGCGCGGCGACAAGCCATTGCAACTTGTCCCAGCTCACGCCCAGGGTCGACAGGGTGGAGACAAAGCCCACGCCGATGATCACGTAGGTCAGCAGGGTGGTGGTGGCGTAGGCGCTGCCCTGGCCCAGGTCGAGGCGAGACAGCACCAGCACCTCCAGCAGCCCGGGCAGGTTGCGCGCCAGCGCAATACTGATGCCGATGATGACCAGCGCACCGATCACGTCGCCAATACTGATGGGCACCATGCTCATATTGGCGCCGCTGCCGCTGGTGTATTCGTAAAGAGTGATGTTGTCGAGGTAGGAGAATACCGAGATCAAGTCGGCCCATACCCAATACAAGATGCCGATAAAGCCCGCCAGAAGGGCCAGACGAATCAGGCGCAGCGATTGCTGGTTGACCTGTTCGATGTCCAGCGTCGGCTCTTCAATGATGATGTCGTTGCCTTCGCCCGCTTCCTTGGCTGCCTGACGCTTGGCCAGTGCGCGTTGATAAGCCAGGCGCCGTGCCGCAACCGCCAGGCCGCGTACAAAGGCCGCTTCGACCACCAGCCACAACATCAGCAGGTAGAGAGTGTTGATCAGGCGGTCGCTGAGTTTCAGCGCGGTGTAGTAGTAGCCAAAACAGACGGCAACGAACAATGCCAGTGGCAACAGCGCAAAGGCAAACCCGAGCAATTTGCGCAGGCGATAGGCTTTTGTCGCCGTCTCGAAGTCGTTGAGCAGCAGACGGCATAGCAGCCAGGCCATGGCGGCATAACAACTCAACACCACGAGGATGCCCAGTACGTCGTCTGCCAGTGCCGCGGGTTGTTGCTCGGCAAAAGCGACCACGGCCACCAGGGCCAGCACTACAAAGCCGAGCTTGCGAATCCAGTTTTGCAGGAACGAGACCAGGGATTTTTCCCAGCGAAAATGCAGTTCGGCCACGCCGCCAGGCGCCAGAATCCGGTAGGCCGTATAGAACACCAGCCAGGCTTCGGCCATCTGGATCAGCGCCGCGCCCGTATTGGCGTTCATGCCTCTGGCATCGGTTTGCAGGGCATAGCCGCACAGCGCCAGTGCCAGGGAAATGGGCATTGCCAGCAAAATATTGATCAGAATCGCCAGCGGCGTATGCCATTGGCTGTCGCGCTTGAAGTGGCCAATGTCCTGATGGATTTTGTTCAATTTGCTGTAGAGATAACTGCGCTTCCACAGCAGGGCGGCCACCACCAGCAGGAACGGCAGGAACAGTAGCGGCCTTTCTACCAGGCCTTCTGCCAGCTCGCTGACGCTGGAGCCCCAGGGCAGGGTGGTGACTTGCTGTTCAAGCTGGCGCGGGGCAGTTTCCAGCCACTCCAGATCCAGCGGTTTGTTGCTGGGAATCCAGAACATTTGCTCGTCCAGGGTGGAGCGCAAGCTCTGGGCGGTGCTGAGCAATTGTTTCTGGTTCAGTTGCAGCGTGATCGATTCGTTGAGCAGGGAGCTTAACTCGCGGTTCAGGCGGTCCAGCAGATCACTGCGGGTGTTGACCAGTTCAAGCAGGGTTTTGCGCAGTTGGGGAGTGACTTGATCGGCAGGCTGGGTCGAGAGCAGGTTGTCGACGTAGGACGTAGGGTTGCTGATCAGTTCCCGTTGCTGGTTGATTTCAAACTGGTACAGGCGAATATCGGCGATTTCGTCCGCCAGATTCTTGTCCATTTTCTGCAGGCGCGGCAGGGCCTGTTTCTGCTTATAAAGAATTTTGGATAGCAGCAAACTGCCCTTGAGCACGTTGATTTGCTCATCCAGCGCCTGGTCGCTTTGGGTGACGTTATCCAGTTGCTGCTTGGTTTCGAGGTTCTGCTGGGTGACTTCATTGAGGCGGTCGGTGCTGCGCAGCAGGTAGTCGGAAAGCTTGAGGTTGATCGCACTTTCAGTCGCCAGCAGGCTGCTGCTGCCGGACTTTTTAGCCTCGATGGATTGCTCGGTCACGGTCTGTTGCGACTGCGCCAGACGCTTTTGGTTGATCAGGGTTTGCAGCTCCTGGATTTCCTGATCCTGGCGCGTGGTTTTTTCCAGCAGCAGGTCGTGCTGGCTGCCGCTCAGGTCTTGCAGCAGGCTATTGCCGGCCAATTCCTGACGGCGCAGGGCGATCAAGGCCGTGAGCGAGGCGGCTTCGGCGTTGAGCTGGTTGCGCTGATCGGGGGTGAGCAATTTGCCATTGTCGCGCCCGGTTTTCAGGGTGTTGCTGATCTGCTGGATACGTGTCTGGCTATTGCTGATTTCAGCTTGAGCCCGCTCTGGTCGGGTTTGCGCCGCAATGCTCTGGCTGTTGGCGATGGCCAGTGCTTTTTGCAGTTCGCCTTGTTGGGTGGTGCGCTCAGCCAGCATTTGCTCCAGCTGCGGTACGGACAGGTCGCTGTAACGCTGGGCCACGGGTATGGCTTTGCTGGCCTTGAGGCGGGCCAGTTCACGCTGGTTTTCGCTGGTCTGGCGCGGCGCATTGCTGAGCTGTTGTTTGACGTCGTTCAGGCGTTGTTCGTAATCGGACTTGCTGTCCAGCAGGGTGAGCGTTTGCTGGAGCACCGCCTGCAGGGCTTTCTGATCAGCGTCTGGCAGCTTGCGATCAGCAATTTTGTCCAGGCTTTGCTGCACCGATTCGGTGGTGGGCGGTTCGGCAGCGTGCAGCGTGCCGACACAAAGGCTCAGACCGAGCAGGACTGTTGCGATGAACGTGCGCAGAGTTGGCATAGATACCGGTCAGACAAAGGTCAGAAAGTTGGAGTTTAGAGGAACAGCCCGGGCCCCGGTGCACTTCCTTCGGGGAATCTGACGCCCACTTTGGCTATCTTGTTCCCGTCCATAACGGCGACAGTCCAAATGGTGTTGTTCCACTCCACCTGGTCACCGACCACCGGCGCGCCGCCGACCTTGTGCGCAATAAAGCTGCTGAGCGGAATGTTGGGGTCGATGCCGTCCAGCTTCAGGCCGTACAACGCCGACACAGCGCCCAACTGGGCGTCGCCTTCGAGCACAAAGTCGCCAAAAAAGCGCAGATCCAGGCCGCGGCTCGGCGGCTGGCTGAACAGTTTGCCCAGGGCGGGCAAGTTGTGTTCGTGACCGATGACACAGAGTAAATCGCCAATTTCCAGGGTTGTGCTACCCGACGGATGGAGCAGTTTTTGATCGCGAAACAAGGCCGCGATCCGGGTACCTTCGGGCATTTTCAGTTCACGCAGGGCAGCTCCGATGCACCAGTTTTGTGCGTCTAGGCGATAAACAAACAGTTCCCACTCGCTGGTGACATGCACTTCAAGTGCCGAGCGGGAGACGGGCGCCAAGTCAGGCGGCACTGTCACTTTGAGCAGTTTGGCGACCCATGGCAGGCTGGTGCCTTGCACCAGGAGGGACACCAGCACGATAAAGAATGCCAGGTTGAAATACAGCTGAGCATTGGGCAGCCCGGCCATCAGCGGGAATACCGCCAGAATGATCGGCACCGCGCCGCGCAGGCCCACCCAGGCTATGAAGGCTTTCTCACGGCCGTGGAACGCCTTGAAGGGCAGCAGGCCAACCATCACCGACAGTGGGCGTGCGAACAGGATCATCCACAGGGCCAGGGCCAGGGCGGGAATGGCGATCGGCAGCAAGTCATGGGGCGTCACCAGCAGACCCAGAACCAAAAACATGCCGATCTGAGCCAGCCAGGCCATGCCGTCGAGCATATGCAAAATGCCGTGACGGCTGCGGATCGGGCTGTTGCCGACCACCAGGCCGCACAGGTAGACGGCGAGGAAGCCGCTGCCGTGCAGGGCGTTGGTCAAGGCGAATACCACCAGTCCGCCCGCGATCACCAGAATCGGGTATAGGCCGTTGGCCAGATTGATGCGGTTGACCATTTGCAGCAGCAGCCAGCCACCGGCCAGTCCGACCGTGCCGCCGATTCCGAATTCGCGCAGCAAATCGAGTAGCAGCGTCCAGTGCAAGCGGGTCTCACCGCTGGCGAGCATGTCGATCAGGGTGACGGTGAGAAACACCGCCATAGGGTCGTTGCTGCCGGATTCGATCTCAAGGCTGGCCGAGACCCGTTCGTTCAGGCCCTTGCCTCCCAGCAGCGAGAACACGGCTGCCGCATCGGTCGAACCGACGATGGCGCCCACCAGCAGCCCCTGGATCAAGTTGAGGTTGAACAGCCAGGCGGCCATCAAGCCAGTCAGTCCGGTGGTGATCATCACCCCCACTGTGGCCAGCGACAGCGCGGGCCATAGCGCCACTCGAAAACTGGAGACCCGCGTGCGCAGGCCACCGTCGAGCAAAATCACCGCCAGGGCGAGGTTACCCACCAGATAGGCAGTGGGATAGTTGTCAAAAATGATGCCGCCGCCATCGACACCCGCCGTCATGCCTACCGCAAGGATGATGACCAGAATCGGGATGCCCAGACGTGAGGACAGGGAACTTACCAGAATGCTTGCACCTACCAGCAACGCACCGATCAAGAACAGGCTGTTGATGGTTGTCGCATTCAAAGGCAGTACTCCAGAAAACTAAAAGGCAGGGCGCAAACGGCTCATGCAGTCTACGTGCCAGCGATTCTAACCTGCGTTATTGGCGGGCTGTCAAAAAGGTTTTGTGCGGGGTGGTTGTCTTCCAAATCCAAACAAGCCTCGCACGCTGCATCTGATGCTTTGGCGCAGTGTCTTTGCATTTCTGACATGGCCAGCAGCAATGGTTGGATACCGTCATGTGCGCAGTATGGCGGGTATCAGGGCATCTTCTGACGAAAATACGAGATGGGGACTGCATTTCATTATTGGACTTATTCTGTCTACTTCCGCCTCAATTTAACTCTGCGGGGCGAAAAAATGCCGTCATCTCTATTGAAAAAAGATAATCCTGAGTCAGAAGAATCAACACCGGCTCAGAGTGTGCACACGTTCTTTGTGATTTCCGTGAAGAAATTCATGGTCCTGTATTTCATGACGATGGGGTTGTATTCGATTGTCTGGTTTTATGAACACTGGAAGCACTATCGGTTGGCGACTGGGGTCAAGGTTTGGCCGGCAGTTCGTGCTTTTTTCGGGGCGTTAATGATTTTCTCCTTGTTCTCTAAAGTCCAAAAGTCACTGAGTGAGTCGGGACGAGATTACGAGTGGTCCCCAGTCGTGCGTGGAACATTGATTTTTGCCATTACAGTCGCGAGCATTATTTCTTCAGTGATAGGTAATGCCACCTTTATTCCTGTGTGGCTAGTTGTCGCCAATGTCATGATCTTAGGCGTATTCGGTTTTTTGCTGGCAGGTGCCCAGAGAGCTATCAACTTTTTGGAAACCGACCCCGAAGGCCATGGTAATTCGACCTTATCGTTTGCCAACGGAATCTGGGTAGGGGTGTTTGGCTATTTTTGGTTAGGTTGGATTTTCATTTTTTTCACCGCGATGAATCTCGAGGCCTGAGCCTTCTTTACGTTCGCAAAGCCTCAACCCATAAAAAAACCGGGCAACCCCTTCGGGTACCCGGTTTTTTAGTGCCTGCTCAAACCATCAGCCGATGGTCATCAGGCTCGCGTTACCACCAGCAGCAGCGGTGTTGACGCTCAGTGCGCGCTCGATCACCAGGCGCTCCAGGGCGATGTTGGTTTCGCCTTGGGACAAGCCTTGCACACCCACGATGGCACCTGCGCGCTGGGCCACTTGCTGGCACACGTCACGCAACTGATCGCAGTCGCCGTGGTGCAACACAGCGTCGAAGATCACGTCGTCCTTGGTCCAGTCAGCCACCAGCGTGATGCGTGCTTGCACCTCTTTTGGCAGGCGGGCGTACAAGGCCTTTGCCAGTTCGCTTTGCGGCAGTACGGCGGTGCTGCCCACAGCCAGTACCGCAGCCAGTTGGGTCAGCAGATCGCTTTCGACTTCAGCCAGGCACAGCACGTGTTCGCGCGGCAGAATGGCGTAGCTGTTGCGTTCGCCGGTCGGGCCGTTGAGCAAGCGAGTGATGCCGCTTTGTGAATGCGCAGCGTACTCGGTGCACAGTTCTGCCAACGCGGGTTGCTGGTTGCCGGTTGCCCAAGTTTGCAGGGCGCTGAGTGGTTTGCTCAGGGCTTCGCGGGCCTGGGTGTCCGGAGCGCTGATGGCATCGACCTTGGCGAACGATTGCTCGATTGCATTGCCCGGACGGGTAGACAGCAGGCGGTACAGGTACAGCGGGCCACCGGCTTTCGGGCCTGTGCCCGACAAGCCTTCGCCGCCGAACGGTTGCACGCCGACCACAGCGCCTACGATGTTGCGGTTGACGTAGACGTTACCGGCGTTGACGTTGTTGACCACTTTGGCAATGGTTTCGTCGATGCGGGTGTGTACGCCCAGCGTCAGGCCGTAACCCGAAGCGTTGATCTGTGCGATCAGTTGGTCGATGTCTTTGCGCTTGTAGCGCACCACGTGCAGCACCGGTCCGAAGATTTCACGCTCCAGCTCGTCGAAGCTTTCGAGTTCAATCAGGGTTGGCATGACGAAAGTGCCACGCTTGCATTCTTCGATATCGGCAATGGCCATCTGGTAAACAGTGCGGCCTTTGTCGCGCATGCCCTGGATGTGTTGCTCGATCCCGGCCTTGGCTTCGGCGTCGATCACCGGGCCAATGTCTACGTTCAGGCGCTCAGGGTTACCCATGCGCGATTCGGCCATGGCACCTTTGAGCATTTCGATGACGCGGTCTGCCGAATCTTCCTGCAGGCACAGTACTCGCAGTGCGGAGCAACGCTGACCGGCGCTGTCGAAGGCTGAGGACACCACGTCGATAACCACTTGTTCGGTCAGCGCCGAGGAGTCAACGATCATGGCGTTCTGGCCGCCGGTTTCGGCGATCAGCGGGATAGGACGGCCTTGAGCATCCAGACGGCCTGCCACGTTGCGTTGCAGCAAGCGTGCAACTTCGGTGGAACCGGTGAACATCACGCCTTTGACCCGATCGTCGCCGACCAGGCGCGCTCCGACCGTTTCGCCGCGACCTGGCAGCAATTGCAGCACGCCTTGCGGGATGCCCGCTTCGAGCATGATGCGCACAGCTTGAGCCGCTACCAGCGGTGTTTGTTCCGCAGGCTTGGCCAGTACCGGGTTACCGGCAGCCAGTGCCGCAGCAACTTGACCGCTGAAAATGGCCAGCGGGAAGTTCCACGGGCTGATGCAGACCACCGGACCCAGCGGGCGGTGGGCATCGTTGGTGAAATCGTTGCGAGCCTGTACCGCGTAGTAGCGCAGGAAGTCGACCGCTTCGCGCACTTCGGCAATGGCGTTGGCGAACGTCTTGCCCGCTTCACGGGCCAGCAGGCCCATCAGTGGCTGGATCTCGGCTTCCATCAGGTCCGCGGCGCGTTCCAGGATCGCAGCGCGTTCAGCAGGCGGGGTGGCCTGCCAGATCGGCGCGGCGCTCAGGGCGCACTGGATAGCGTTGTCGGCATCTTCAACGGTGGCTTCTTGCACATAACCGACCACGTCACGCAGGTCGGCCGGGTTGAGGACAGCCGCAGGCGTTTCGCTGCTGGAATCGCAACCGAGCATCGGCGCGGCTTTCCAGTCGTTGTGGGCCGTGGCCAGCAAGGCACAGGACAACGACGCCAAGCGGTGTTCGTTGGACATGTCGATGCCGCTGGAGTTGGCGCGTTCGCTACCGTACAGGTCACGCGGCAGCGGGATACGCGGGTGCGGCAAACCGAAGCCGCCTTCCGCTGTCGCCATCTGCTCGATCTGGCTCACCGGGTCGGCCACCAACTGGTGGATCGCGATTGTGTGGTCGGCGATGCGGTTAACGAACGAAGTGTTCGCACCGTTTTCCAGCAAGCGACGAACGAGGTAAGCCAGCAGTGTTTCGTGGGTGCCAACTGGAGCGTACACGCGGCACGGACGGTTCAGCTTCCCTTCGGAAATTTTACCTACAACCTGTTCGTAGAGCGGCTCGCCCATGCCGTGCAGGCATTGGAATTCGTACTGGCCAGGGTAGTAGTTCTGACCCGCGATGTGGTAAATCGCCGACAGCGTTTGGGCGTTGTGAGTGGCGAACTGCGGGTAGATGGCTTCTGGCACGGCCAGCAGCTTTTTCGCGCAAGCGATGTAGGACACGTCGGTGTACACCTTGCGGGTGTAGACCGGATAGCCTTCCAGGCCTTCAACCTGAGCGCGCTTGATTTCGCTGTCCCAGTAGGCGCCTTTCACCAGGCGGATCATCAGGCGATGACGGCTGCGGCGAGCCAGGTCGATCACGTAGTCGATCACGTACGGGCAGCGTTTCTGGTAAGCCTGGATCACGAAACCGATGCCGTTCCAGCCAGCCAGTTGCGGCTCGAAGCACAGGCGCTCCAGCAGGTCGAGGGAGATTTCGAGGCGGTCAGCTTCTTCGGCGTCAATGTTGAGGCCGATGTCGTACTTCTTGGCCAGCAACGTCAGCGACAGCAGGCGCGGGTACAACTCGTCCATCACGCGCTCGTATTGGGCGCGGCTGTAACGCGGGTGCAGGGCCGACAGCTTGATCGAAATACCCGGGCCTTCGTAAATGCCACGTCCGTGGGAGGCTTTGCCGATCGAGTGGATGGCTTGCTCGTAGGACGCGAGGTATTTCTGGGCGTCATGTTCGGTCAGTGCAGCTTCACCGAGCATGTCGTAGGAATAACGAAAGCCCTTGGCTTCAAAGCGCGTGGCGTTGGCCAGGGCTTCGGCGATGGTTTCGCCGGTCACAAACTGCTCGCCCATGAGGCGCATGGCCATGTCGACGCCCTTGCGGATCATCGGCTCGCCGCTTTTGCCGATGATGCGGCTCAGGGAGGAGGTCAGGCCTGCTTCGTTGTGGGTCGACACCAGCTTGCCGGTCAGCAGCAGGCCCCAGGTCGCTGCGTTAACAAACAGCGACGGGCTGTTGCCCAGGTGCGGGTGCCAGTTGCCGGTGCTGATCTTGTCGCGGATCAGGGCGTCGCGGGTGCCTTTGTCCGGAATACGCAACAGCGCTTCGGCCAGGCACATCAGGGCTACGCCTTCCTGGGACGACAGGGAGAACTCTTGCAGCAAGCCTTGCACGATACCGGCACGGCCACCGGCGCTCTTCTGATTGCGCAGTTTCTCGGCAATCGAGGCAGCCAGGGTTTGTGTGGCTTCTGCCATCGGTGCAGGCAGGCGCGCTTGCTCGAGCAGCATTGGCACGACTTCTGGCTCCGGGCGACGGTAAGCAGAAGTGATTGCGGCACGCAGTACGGACTGGGGCAGGATGCTTTCTGCAAACTCCAGGAAGCACTGATGTGCGTGATCGGCTTGCACGTCGTCGGCGTCATCGCTGGCGTTGCCAGGGATGCCGCTCAACTCGGTCAGGGTTGCACCACCCTCGAGTTTTTCCAGGTAATTGAAGATTGCCTGCTTGATCAGCCAATGTGGCGTGCGATCAATCGAGGTCGCGGCAGCCTTGAGGCGCTCGCGGGTAGGGTCGTCAAGTTTGACCCCAAGGGTGGTGGTAGCCATATTTTTATCCTCATGGGTGCCACATTTGCGTGGCAGCAGCTGGCGGCAAGATTAGCGCTGCGCTGAAAGAGGTGCAACCTAGTGCAACCCGTTTTTTTGCGGATTGTTCTACGCTTCGTCAGGATTTTTTGAATGGGAAGAGAGCGGAGCACTGGTGTGGTGCTTTTTTATTGGTTTTGCGCTGTTTTTGCTCCGAAAAGGAGCAAAAACACCGAATTAAGGCGAAAAGGCGACAAGGTGCAACTTGGGCGGTAGAAACTGGTTGCACCTTATTTGCTTTGTTGCATAGCATTCGCGCCCAAGGTGCAACCTCCTACTAAGATGGGTTCATCGGCTGATGGATTTCCTGGGGAAACATCAGTCATAAATGCGCGGCAAGGTTGATCGTCTCAAACAGGACGTTTGTGAGCGTACGGCCAGACCGCCGCTAAACATAAAAACAATGCCAGGGCTTTATCAATGAGTGTTAGTAACCCAACCCTGATCACGTTCGTGATCTATATCGCGGCAATGGTGCTGATCGGCCTCATGGCCTATCGCTCCACCAACAACCTTTCTGACTATATTCTCGGTGGCCGTAGCCTGGGCAGTGTTGTCACTGCATTGTCTGCTGGCGCTTCCGACATGAGCGGCTGGTTGTTGATGGGTTTGCCAGGCGCGATTTACATGTCCGGTCTGTCGGAAAGCTGGATCGCCATTGGCTTGGTGGTCGGTGCTTATCTGAACTGGCTGTTTGTTGCCGGTCGCCTGCGGGTACAGACCGAGCACAACGGTGATGCGCTGACCCTGCCGGATTACTTCTCCAGCCGTTTTGAAGACAAAAGCGGTTTGCTGCGGATTATTTCGGCCGTCGTGATCCTGGTGTTCTTCACCATTTACTGCGCGTCCGGCATCGTGGCCGGTGCCCGTCTGTTCGAAAGCACGTTCGGCATGTCTTACGAAACAGCCTTGTGGGCCGGCGCTGCGGCGACCATTGCCTACACCTTCATCGGCGGCTTCCTGGCCGTGAGCTGGACTGACACCGTTCAAGCCACCCTGATGATCTTCGCGCTGATCCTGACGCCTATCATCGTGCTGCTGGCCACTGGCGGCGTAGACACGACCTTCCTGGCCATCGAGGCCAAAGACCCTAGCAACTTCGACATGCTCAAGGGCACGTCCTTTATTGGCATCATTTCGTTGATGGGCTGGGGCCTGGGTTACTTTGGCCAACCGCACATCCTGGCGCGTTTCATGGCCGCTGATTCGGTCAAGTCGATCGCCAAGGCGCGTCGCATCTCCATGGCCTGGATGATCCTGTGTCTGGTCGGTACGGTTGCTGTGGGCTTCTTCGGTATCGCTTACTTCTCGGCACATCCGGAAGTGGCAGGTCCTGTGAATGAAAACCCTGAGCGCGTGTTCATCGAACTGGCCAAATTGCTGTTCAACCCATGGATTGCCGGTGTACTGCTGTCGGCCATTCTGGCTGCAGTAATGAGTACCCTGAGCTGCCAGTTGCTGGTGTGTTCCAGCGCCCTGACTGAAGACTTCTACAAATCCTTCCTGCGTAAAAATGCGTCCCAGGTGGAGTTGGTGTGGGTCGGTCGTGCCATGGTTCTGCTGGTTGCACTGATCGCCATCGCCCTGGCGGCCAACCCTGAAAACCGTGTTCTGGGTCTGGTGAGCTATGCGTGGGCAGGCTTCGGTGCTGCTTTCGGTCCGGTTGTACTGATCTCGGTAATGTGGAAAGGCATGACCCGTAATGGCGCATTGGCCGGTATTCTGGTCGGTGCCATCACCGTGATCGTGTGGAAGCATTTCGAACTGTTCGGTCTGTATGAAATCATCCCGGGCTTCATCCTGGCCAGCCTGGCCATCGTACTGGCGAGCCTGATGGGCAAAGGCCCGACCAAGGGCATGGTTGAGCGCTTTAATGCTGCTGAGAAAGATTTCCAGCAAAACCACTGATCGGGCAAGCGCATGCGCTGACCTGAAGGTGTTCTGAAACGGCCCGTCTCCTGGTGAGACGGGCCGTTTTTTTGTTTGTGCGTTATTCACCGTATCTCGGAAAAACGGCCTGCCACCTGACGTCAGGTTACGTACAAGGTAAACTTCGCCCCCTGCGCAGGAGCAACCATGAACTATCGTCACGCCTTCCACGCCGGCAACCATGCCGACGTCTTCAAACATATCGTCTTGACTCGCCTCATCGCCCTGATGTCGCGCAAAGAGCAGCCTTTTGCCTACCTCGATACCCACGCCGGTATTGGTCTGTACGACCTCAAGGGCGATCAGGCCAGCCGTACGGGTGAGTATCTGGAAGGCATCGCACGGTTGTGGGGCCAGAAAGACCTGCCAGCAGTGACTGATGACTACATGCAAGTGCTGCACAAGATGAACCCGGATGGGGAGTTGCGTTATTACCCGGGTTCGCCGGAGTGGGCGCGTCGCTTGACCCGTTCCCATGACCGCGTGCTGTTGAACGAAAAACACCCCGAAGACGGTGTGTTGCTCAAGGACAACATGAAAGGTGATCGCCGCGTCGCCGTGCATTTGGGCGAAGGTTGGCATGTGCCGCGGGCGCTGCTGCCGGTGGCCGAGAAGCGTGGGTTGATGCTGATTGACCCGCCGTTCGAGAAGCTGGACGAGATGAAGCGCTGCGCTGAATCGTTGAAAGACGCGATCAGCCGTATGCGTCAGACCGTGGTAGCGATCTGGTACCCGATCAAGGACAAGCGCCAGCTGCGCCGTTTTTATCAGGACCTGGCGGGTTCAGGCGCGCCGAAGTTGTTGCAGGTAGAGTTGTTCGTTCACCCGCTGGACACGCCCAACAGCCTCAATGGCTCGGGTTTGGCGATTGCCAACCCGCCTTGGGGGCTGGAAGAAGAACTGCGTGAGCTGATGCCGTGGCTGGCCAAGAAACTGGGGCAAACCCAGGGTGGCTGGCAAATGGAGTGGTTGATCGCTGAGTAAGCTGATGTTGTAGTCGCTGACGAGGTACGAGGCGGCGAAAAGGGCCGAAGGACCTTCAGGATGCCGGGGCTGCTTCGCAACCCATCGCAGCCTCGTTCCTTGTCAGCGACTACAGGAGTAGCCTTTGATCAAATCGGGCAAGTCACGCCGGTACCGCCAATGCCGCAGTAACCTTGTGGGTTCTTTGCCAGGTATTGCTGGTGGTACGCCTCGGCGAAGTAGACCGTTGGCGCCTGCTCAATTTCAGTGGTGATGTTGCCCAGGCCTGCCTTGTCCAGTTCAGCCTGGAACACTTGCTTGCTGGCCAGTGCTTCGTCCAGTTGCTCAGGCGTGGTGCAGTAGATCACCGAGCGGTACTGGGTGCCGATGTCGTTGCCCTGGCGCATGCCCTGGGTCGGGTTATGCAGTTCCCAGAACATTGCCAGCAATTGCTTGTAGCTGACGATTTCTGGCTCGTAGACCACCAGCACCACTTCGGTGTGACCGGTCAGGCCCGAGCAGACCTCTTCGTAAGTCGGGTTCGGCGTGTAGCCGCCCGCATAGCCCACCACGGTGCTGACCACGCCTTCACGTTCCCAGAACTTGCGCTCTGCACCCCAAAAGCAGCCCAGGCCAAAAATCGCAAAGTCCACATTCTTTGAAAACGGGCCCAGCAGCGGTTCGCCGGTGACGTAGTGGGTTTCCGGCAACTGTACGTGTGTGTCGCGGCCCGGCAGGGCTTGTTCTTTAGTAGGGAGCACGTTTTTATTCACCAGGATTTCCGAGCGCAAGACCATGGTTCAAGTCCTCTCAGTCAGAGTGTAGGAAGCCGCTAGTGTGCCCGAGTGTCGCCGCGCTGTCAGGCCGCGGGGCCACGCGGGTAGCGTTTGAGTTTTTCAATCAGTTCGCTGCCGGGGATCGGGCGATCGAACAGATAGCCCTGGCCCACATCACAGCGATGGCGGCGTAGGAATGCCAACTGTGCAGCGGTTTCGATGCCCTCGGCAACCACTTTGAGCTTGAGGTTGTGGGCCATGGCGATCACGGCTGAGGTGATCTCCATGTCGTTCTGGTTGTCAGGAATGTCTTTGATAAAGCTGCGATCGATCTTGATGATATCGATCGGGAATTTCTTCAAGTAGCTGAGCGATGAATAGCCGGTGCCGAAATCGTCCATGGCCAGGGTCAGACCGAGCTTCTTTAACTGATCGAGTTGCAGTCGGGTGTCGTCGGTGGCCTCCAGCAGCAAGCCTTCGGTCAGTTCCAGCTCCAGCAGTGCGGCCGGGAGCTGTTCTTCCTTGAGGATGCTGGCAATTGAGGCCACCAGGTCCGGGTCGGAAAACTGCTTGGGTGAGACGTTGATCGCCACTTGCAGATTACCCAGCCCGGCCAGGCTCAGTTGCTTGCTCATGCGGCAGGACTGGCGGGCGACCCATTTGCCGATAGGAATGATCAGCCCTGTTTCTTCGGCCACGCTGATGAACTGGTCTGGGCGGATCATTCCGTTCTTGGGGTGGTTCCAGCGCAGCAGGGCTTCCATGCCCAGCAATCGCCCGGTGCGAAGGCACAGCTTGGGCTGATAAAACACTTCGAGTTCATTTTGCGTGAGGGCGCGGCGCAGGTTGTTTTCGACAAACAGCTTGTAGCTTGCTTCGGCATTCAACGCTTCGGTAAACACTTGCACCTGATGCTTGCCGCAGGCTTTGGCCTTGTGCAGGGCCAGACCGGCGTTGCGCATCAGGGTTTGCGGGTCGCGGCCGTGCAAGGGGGCACAGGACACACCGACCGAGCCGGTAACGCTGATCAGTTGGTTGTCGACGAACATCGGTTTGTCGAGGGTCATCAGCAGTTGGCTGGCAATCTGCTGACCGGTCACCAGGTCAGTGTCGTCCAGCAGCACCGCGAATTCATTGCTGGCAAAGCGCGCCAGGCCGTCGCTGGGGCTCAGGCTGTTGCGCAGGCGGCGGGCCAGGCTGATCAGCAGCTTGTCACCGGTCTGATGACCGAGGCTGTCATTGATGCGCTTGAAGTTGTCGATGTCCACCAGCAACAAGCAAACCTGTGTGCTGCTGTTGCGGGCGAAACGTTCATCGAGGCTGCGGATAAAAGCCGGGCGATTGCCCAGATTGGTCAGGTTGTCGGTGTAAGCGAGGCGCTCGATACGCTGCTGCGCCAGCTTGGCGTCGGTGATGTCTTCGTAAATACCGATGTAGTGGGTCAGTTCCCGGTTGTCGTCATAAACCTTGGAGATCGACATCTGGCCCCAGTAGGGTTCCAGGTTTTTACGCCGACTTTTGAACTCACCCTGCCAGCTGTTGCCATTGCTCAGGCTTGAATGGGCATCGAAGAGTAACTCGCTGAGGTTTTCCAGCGCGGGCAGCTCGGACAGCTTGTGGCCCTGGACTTCTTCGGTGCTGTATTGGGTGATGGCGGTAAAACTGGGGTTTGCGTATTCCACCACGCCGTCGCAGTTGACCAGCAAAAAAGCGTTGGCGCTTTGCTCGACCGCGCGTTTAAACAGGCGCAGGGCGCTGGTGGCGGTACGTCGATTATGGTTGTTGATGACCTGGGCAAACTGGTCGGCCAACTCGCCGGCAAAGGCGATTTCATCCGCCTGCCAAACGCGGGTCTTGCCCACTTGCTCCAGGCACAGCACGCCGACTACCTGCCCATCGATGCGTATGCCCGCATCGAGCATGGCGCCGGGTTCGCAGGGCCCTAAATTTGCCACCAGTTCGCGGGTTCGCATGTCGCGACTGGCGTTCGAGGCGTCGATCGAGCGGCTGGTGTGCAAGGCTTCGAGGTAGTCGGGGAACAGACTGGCGTCGAAGCTATCTTGCGCGATATGGGCCTGAGTCTCGCGTTGGAAAGCCGAAACCGGCAAAAACTGATTGCCTTCAAGGTTCCACAGGCTTGCGCCATCGATTTGATAGATGTCGCAGGCGCTGCGGGTGATCAGTTCGGCGGCTTCTTTGAGCGAGTTGTGCTGGCTGTAGCGGTGGCGAGCCAGGCGCAGGATCAAGTCTTGCTGGGCGCGTACGCGTTCCAGATGCTGGAGTTGATCGTGCTGGGCGCGCTGGTTGAGTGCCAGTGCGATTTGCAGGCGGCTGTTTTGAGTCTCAAGCTCAGCTACAGGAGCTGGCAACGGGCTGGCAGCGCTGTCTTCAATCGCCAGCAGGTAGCCCCGCAAGAAGTGACGGTTGTGCTGTTTGTACGCTTCGCCCAATTCCATCAGGTTCAATGGGCCGAGAGCGGTGTGCAAGGTGTAATGCACCACGTAGTGGTGGCTGGTTCTGAGTTGGTGCTCAATGGCATCGTGCAGTCGATAGCGTGCTTGAGGCTCCATCAAGCTGGCGTAAGGCGAGCCAACCAGCGCGCACAGCTCTGCCGCGGGCACACCGAATTGGCGTTCGCAGTGAGGGTCGATGTAGAGCATGGCCCAGCTGGCTTCATTCAGCCGTTCGAAACGCAGCATGCCAAGCCTGGAAGGCACTGGGAGCTGGGTCACGACCTCGGCTGCCATCCGCGGGGCAGCATCGGGTTGGCTTTTCATTAGGGCACTCGCTTCACAAATGCGGATTGCGCACGGGCTGTCACCCTGTTTCTGTGGTTTGCGGCAAGGTTGCATCATGCTCATGGCGCTGACAAGCGAACATAAAGGCTAAGTGCTATAGGTGCTTATCGGCCGGCCGGCAGATTTCTGCAGGCCGTACGACAAGGTTTAGCAGTTATGTCAGCGTAATGATCGTTGACTCGATGATTCGACCATTTTTATTGTGAAAATCGACCTTGAGCTTCTGGCCTTCAATGGTCAGGCAAGCGAAGTTGTCCTCACTCACTACGCGGCTGGTGAGCTTGAGTGTGTAAGTACCTGTGCCGACCGTCGTCAGGGGGCCGTTGACGACCAGATCACTGGCTTTGGCATACGGCAGCAACTTGGTATTGCACAAAGGTGAGGACACGATGCTGTGCACGACAAACCCCGGGTTTTTGCTGTGGGTCAGTTGGCAGGTGAGAGAGCCGTGAATGTCACCGGAAATGAAGACCACGTTTTTGATGGCGTTGGCGCGAATGGTTTCAAGAATCCGGTTGCGCTGCGCCGCGAATGCCTTCCAGCCATCATCGCCGCGTTGTTGGTCGGGCATGAACATCACGCTGCTGACGATGAACTTCACCTTGGCAGTGCTGTTGATCAGCCATTTCAGCAGTGCGTATTCCTGTCGGGTGCCGATCATGCTTTTGGCGTTGCCAGACAGCGTGCGCTCAGTACGGCAGTCCATGACAAACCAGTCGATATCGCCATCGCCAAACCAATACCAGTAGCGGCTCAGGTTCCGGTTGATACGCCCGTTGGGCAGCAGGTCGTGTGCCGGGCCGTGGCTGCATTGATAGATCTCATAAGCCGTCATGGCATTGTTATAGAGCTCCCGGTCGGCACTGCTCTGATTGGCTGGCCAGTTATCTTCGATTTCGTGGTCGTCGAGAATCATGTAGGTCGGCGTGCCCGACATCAGATTGCGGATATGGGGTTGGGAAAACGCCGCCTGGTATTTTTTGCTGATAGCGGCGAACTCGCGGTCCGGCAACAGGACATTCAGGTCGTCGACATACACCTGATCACCCGTCATCACGACGGCATCCAGAGGGTTCTGGCGGTTAAGTGAGCTGATGGCGCTAAAAATCGCGTCGCCCAACTGTGGTGCCGAAGGTATGCCTGCTGTAAGTCTGAGGTAACGGCATGAGCCTGAAACGTAGCGACGTACACGGTTGGGTTGGTTCGACGTGGTCTTGAAGGTGTAGAAATTTGACGGCCAATTGAGCGGGATCTGGGCAACGGTTTCGGGTGTGTGGTCAAGGCGAGTGGTGGAGAACCAGCCTGCTTGGTACTCATAGCGGGTATTTGAGCCTAGCCCGCTCAGAATCAGGGTGTCGGACATATCGAACTCAGGGCTCAGCCTTGAATACACGCCTGCGGACCACTGGCTCTCACCGGCCTTTCGATGGCGGATACCCGCGAATACGGCGTTGTTTTTATCGGATGCGCCGCGCACAAAAATACGGGCGTGTTGGGCAGTGGTAAATCCCAGAATCGGGCCAACGGTCGGTCTGTTCACATCGAAATCCTTTCTGATGTAAGGCGAAATTGATCGCGTGGTTAAAGTCCTTTGGTTAACCGTAGAAGCCCACGGGGAGGCGACCCACTCCTGGATTCCGCATGGGTTGTAGGGCGGGGGAGGTACGGCTGGTGGGAGATTGTTTGTATGGGAATGGCTAAATCGCAGGCAAAAAAAAGCCCCGCCAAATGGCGGGGTTGAGGTACGAGCGTGGCGCTCGGAAAACAGTGCGCTACCCCGGCCTTCGGTGAGGAAGGCCGGGGCGTGGCTTACAACAGGATAGTGCGGATGTCGCCCAGCAACTGGCTCAGACGCTGGGTGAAGCGTGCAGCAGCAGCGCCGTTGATCACACGGTGATCGTAGGACAACGACAGAGGCAGCATCAGTTTCGGCTGGAAGGCTTTGCCATCCCAGACCGGCTGGATGGTTGCCTTGGAAACGCCGAGGATCGCCACTTCCGGTGCGTTGACGATCGGCGTGAAGCCGGTGCCGCCAATGTGACCGAGGCTGGAAATGGTGAAGCACGCGCCTTGCATGTCGTCTGCGGTGAGCTTCTTGTCGCGGGCTTTGGCAGCCAGCGCAGCCGCTTCAGCCGCCAGTTGCAGCAGGCTCTTCTGATCAACGTTCTTGATTACAGGGACCAGCAAGCCATCCGGGGTGTCTACGGCAAAGCCGATGTTGACGTACTTCTTGCGAATGATCGCTTTGCCGCTAGGCGCCAGCGAGCTGTTGAAGTCTGGCATTTCCTTGAGCAGGTGCGCGCAGGACTTGAGCAGCAGAGGCAGTACGGTCAGTTTCACACCGGCTTTTTCTGCGACGGCTTTTTGCGCGACGCGGAAGGCTTCCAGCTCAGTGATGTCAGCCTGATCGAACTGAGTCACGTGCGGGATGTTCAGCCAGCTGCGGTGCAGGCTCGACGCGCCGATTTGCATCAGGCGAGTCATGGCCACTTCTTCAACTTCGCCGAAGCGGCTGAAGTCCACGACCGGGATCGGCGGAATGCCAGCACCACCGGTTGCACCGGCGGCTGGAGCTTCCTTGGCCTTCTGCATCATGGTTTTGACGTAAGCCTGCACGTCTTCCTTGATCACACGGCCGTGTGGGCCGGTTGGGCTGACCGCGCTCAGCTCGACGCCGAATTCACGGGCCAGTTGACGCACGGCAGGGCCGGCGTGAACTTTGGCACCCTTCGGCGCAGGCGCGGCGGCCGGGGCAGGTGCTGCCTCGGCTTTTGCAGCGGGTGCCGGAGCAGCAGCAGGGGCTTCAGCTTTTGCCGCAGCCGGAGCAGCAGCCTGGGCTGGAGCTGCAGGCGCAGCAGCGCCGGCAACCTTGAGCTTGAGGATGAAGTCGCCAGTGCCGACTTCGTCGTCCAGCTTGACCGAAATGCTCTCAACCACACCGGCGGCTGGCGATGGAATTTCCATGCTGGCCTTGTCGGATTCGAGGGTGATCAACGATTGATCAGCCTCAACGGTATCGCCGGCCTTGACCAGGACTTCGATGATTTTGGCCTTGCCCGACGAGCCGATATCCGGGACATGGATGTCCTGGATGGTGGCAGCGGCAGGTGCAGCCGGGGCCGCAGGGGCCTCGGCAGCAGGGGCAGCAGCAGGTTTTTCAGCCGCAGCCGGAGCTTGGGCTGCCGCCGCCGGGGCTGCAGCTTCAGGCGCCGCAGCGGCGCCCTCGGCTTCCAGTTCCAGCAGTTCGTCGCCTTCTTTCAAGCGGTCGCCCAGCTTGACCTTCAGGCTTTTGACGATACCGGCTTTAGGCGCAGGGATTTCCATGCTCGCCTTGTCCGATTCCAGCGTCAGGATGCTCTGATCGGCTTCGATACGGTCGCCGACTTTTACAAACAGCTCGATGACTTCACCGTCGCCGCTGCCGATGTCAGGTACTCGAATGAGTTCGCTCACAAATATTCTCCTCAGCAGTCCAGTGGGTTGCGTTTTTCCGGGTTGATGCCGAACTTGACGATTGCTTCTGCAACCACCTTAGGTTCGATATCACCACGGTCAGCCAGTGCTTCCAGGGCTGCCAACACCACGAAGTGACGGTCTACTTCAAAGAAGTGACGCAGTTTTTTGCGGCTGTCGCTGCGGCCGAAACCGTCAGTGCCCAGCACTTTGAATTCCTTGACCGGTACCCACTGACGAATCTGTTCAGCGAACAGCTTCATGTAGTCGGTAGAGGCAATCACCGGACCTTTACGGCCAGTCAGGCACTCTTCGACGTAGCTCAGCTTAGGCTTCTGGCCCGGGTGCAGGCGGTTGCTGCGCTCAACGGCCAGGCCGTCGCGACGCAATTCGTTGAAGCTGGTAACGCTCCATACGTCAGCGCCGATGTTGAACTGTTCACGCAGGATGATCGCCGCTTCACGGACTTCACGCAGGATGGTGCCGGAGCCCATCAGCTGAACGTGGTGTGCCGCTTCCTTGGTGTCTTCCTCGAGCAGGTACATCCCTTTGACGATGCCTTCCTCGACACCGGCCGGCATGGCTGGCTGCTGGTAAGACTCGTTCATCACGGTGATGTAGTAGAAGACGTCCTGTTGCTCTTCGGTCATCTTCTTCATGCCGTCCTGAATGATCACCGCCAGCTCATAGCCGTAGGTTGGATCAAAGGTGCGGCAGTTCGGGATGGTACCGGCCAGGATGTGGCTGTGACCGTCTTCGTGCTGCAGGCCTTCACCGTTGAGCGTGGTGCGCCCGGCGGTGCCGCCGATCAGGAAGCCACGGGTGCGGCTGTCGCCAGCGGCCCAGGCCAGGTCGCCAATACGCTGGAAGCCGAACATCGAGTAGAAGATGTAGAACGGCAGCATCGGCTGGTTGTGGTTGGAGTACGAAGTACCGGCAGCGATGAAGGAGCTCATGGCGCCTGCTTCGTTGATGCCTTCTTCGAGGATCTGACCTTTTTTGTCTTCGCGGTAGAACATCACCTGGTCTTTATCGACTGGCTCGTAGAGCTGGCCGACGGACGAGTAGATGCCCAACTGACGGAACATGCCTTCCATACCGAAGGTACGGGCTTCGTCCGGGATGATCGGAACGATGCGCTGACCGATTTCCTTGTCCTTGACCAACTGCGCCAGGATGCGCACGAAAGCCATGGTGGTGGAAATTTCACGGTCGCCGGAGCCGTCAAGGATGGCCTTGAGGGTGTCCAGAGGCGGGGTCGGAATGCTGGTGCTCATTGCGCGGCGCTGAGGAACGAAGCCACCCAGTGCAGTGCGGCGCTCGCTCAGGTAGCGGGCTTCGGCGCTGCCTTCTTCTGGTTTGAAGAATGGCAGGTTTTCGATTTCGTCGTCTTTAACCGGGATGTCGAAACGATCGCGGAACAACTTCAGGCTTTCAACATCAACTTTCTTGGTGTTGTGCGCCGTGTTTTTCGCTTCGCCGGCACCGGTGCCATAACCTTTGATGGTCTTGGCCAGGATCACGGTTGGCTGGTTCTTGTGGTTGACCGCTTCGTGGTACGCCGCGTAGACCTTGTACGGGTCGTGGCCGCCACGGTTGAGTTTCCAGATCTCGTCGTCGGACAGATCAGCAACCATCGCCTTGAGCTCTGGCGTGTTGAAGAAGTGCTCGCGTACGAACGCGCCGTCTTTGGCTTTGTAGTTCTGGTACTCGCCGTCGATGACTTCGTCCATGCGACGTTGCAGGATACCGTCGACGTCTTTGGCCAGCAGTGGGTCCCAGAAACGACCCCAGATGACTTTGGTCACGTTCCACTGAGCACCGCGGAAGACGCCTTCGAGTTCCTGGATGATCTTGCCGTTGCCGCGAACCGGGCCATCAAGGCGCTGCAGGTTGCAGTTGATAACGAAGATCAGGTTGTCCAGGTTTTCACGGCCAGCCAGGGAGATTGCGCCCAGGGATTCTGGTTCGTCGCACTCGCCGTCGCCCAGGAAACACCAGACTTTTTGCTTGCCGGCCGGGATGTAGCCACGGGCTTCCAGGTACTTCATGAAGCGTGCCTGGTAGATCGCCTGGATCGGGCCAAGGCCCATCGATACAGTCGGGAACTGCCAGAAATCAGGCATCAGCCAAGGGTGCGGGTAGGACGACAGGCCCTGACCGTCTACTTCCTGGCGGAAGTTGTTCATTTGTTCTTCGGTGATCCGGCCTTCCATGAACGCACGGGCGTAAACGCCTGGCGAGGTGTGACCCTGGAAGTAGATCAGGTCGCCGCCGTGTTCGTCGGTCGGGGCCTGGAAGAAGTAGTTGAAGCCGATGTCATACAGGGTTGCGCTGGAAGCGAAGCTGGAGATATGACCGCCCAGGTCAGAATCTTTCAAGTTCGTGCGCATCACCATGGCCATGGCGTTCCAGCGAACCAGCGAGCGAATGCGGCGTTCCATGAACAGGTCGCCAGGCATGCGTGCTTCGTGGGTTACAGGAATCGTGTTGCGGTAAGGCGTGGTGATGGCATACGGCAGCTGCGAACCGGTGCGGGTAGCGAGCTCACCCATACGGGTCATCAGGTAGTGAGCGCGGTCTTCGCCTTCTTTGTCGAGAACCGATTCCAGGGCGTCCAGCCATTCCTGGGTTTCGACGGGATCGAGGTCTTGCATGGCTTGCTCCAGGGCGGATAGGCTTCCAGAATCGGTTGCCTGAGTTTGCGACTGGCCTTGTGGGCAGACGACATAAATTCTTGGATGGCCGGAGGTTGGTTCCAGCGGCGTGTAGTTTTACTACAAATCGTCGGCCATTTCAGCCTTTCAAGTGTAAGACTCAGTAGTAAAACTACAGGATTGGTCCTGATAGCCATCTGTTTGGTTGTGCGAAAAATCGATATTGTTGGTGTGTTTCTCGTTATTCAGCCTGAGAGATGCAGGCTGGATGCTAAACAATATGCGCTTACAGCTATTTATAACCTTTGTTCGACAGTCGGATTAAACCGCTGTTTCTTCCTGTCACCGTACTCGGCAACACCATCGCCGATCAAGGATAGACCATGAGCCTTCCGTCGCTTGCACCAATTCCCGGCCTTTTACAGTCACTGGCCAGCCGTGCCGAGCAATCGTGGCGCACGGCGGTTGCCGGGCTTGAAGGCGAGCAGGGGCTCGATGACTGGTCGGCCCAGCGCTGGCTGGCGTTCAGTCGGGTCAGTGCCGCGAGTGACTTCTTTATAGAACAGTCTTTGCGTGACCCTTTGATGTTGCTTGAGCTGGTGGGCTCGGGTGAACTGGACCGCAGTTTCGCCCCCGGCGAGTTGTGTGCCCAGATCAGCGTCGCCGCTCAGGCTGCAACGACTGATGACGAACTGGGCCGCGCACTGCGCCGCCAGCGTACCCGTCAACAGATCCGGATTATCTGGCGTGACATCAACCGCCAGGCCGATTTGATTGAAACCTGCCGCGACCTGTCGGACATGGCCGATGCCAGCATCGATCAGGCCTATCGCTGGTTGTATGTGCGCCATTGCCAGCAGTTCGGCACACCCACCGGGCATCGCAGCGGCGAGCCGCAGCAAATGGTGATTCTGGGTATGGGCAAGCTCGGGGCCGTTGAGCTGAACTTGTCTTCGGACATCGATCTGATCTTCGCCTACCCCGAGGGTGGCGAAACGGTGGGTGCCAAGCGCCCGCTGGATAATCAGGAGTTCTTTATCCGTCTGGGCCAGCGCCTGATCAAGGCCCTGGACCCAATGACCGTCGACGGTTTTGTGTTCCGCGTCGATATGCGCTTGCGCCCGTACGGCTCATCCGGCGCCCTGGTGCTGAGCTTCAATGCGCTCGAGCAGTACTACCAGGATCAAGGCCGCGACTGGGAGCGTTACGCGATGATCAAGGCGCGGGTCGTGGCCGGTGATCAGGTGATGGGCGCACAGCTGCTCAGTTTGCTGCGGCCGTTCGTGTACCGGCGCTACCTCGACTTTTCGGCGATTGAAGCGCTGCGCACCATGAAGCAACTGATCCAGCAGGAAGTACGGCGCAAAGGCATGGCCGACAATATCAAGCTGGGGGCGGGCGGGATTCGTGAAGTCGAATTTATCGCTCAGGCGTTCCAGCTGATCCATGGCGGTCGCGACCTCAGCCTGCAGCAACGCCCGCTGCTTAAAGTGCTGACCACCCTGGAAGGCCAGGGATATTTGCCGGCCGAAGTGGTCAGCGAACTGCGCGAAGGCTATGAGTTCTTGCGCTACACCGAACACGCGATCCAGGCCATTGCCGACCGCCAGACCCAAATGCTGCCCGACACCGAACAGGATCAGGCGCGCATTGCTTTCATTATGGGCTTTGACACCTGGGCTGCATTCCACGAGCAATTGATGACGTGGCGTGGGCGCATCGACTGGCATTTCCGTCAGGTGATCGCTGATCCTGACGAAGAAGAGGTCATCGACGAAGGCGAATTGATCGTCGGCGGCGAGTGGCTGCCGCTGTGGGAAGAAGATCAGGACGACGCCGCTGCCTGTGCCCAGCTGGAAGAAGCCGGGTTTGTGGATGCCCCCAAAGCCTTGAAGCAATTGGCGGCCCTGCGTTCCAGCCCGCAATTGCGCGCCATGCAGCGCTTGGGGCGGGAGCGTCTGGATGCCTTTATCCCGCGTTTGCTGGCCCAGGCCGTTGAGCACGCCAATCCCGATCTGGTGCTGGAGCGGGTGTTGCCGCTGGTCGAAGCGGTGGCCCGGCGCTCGGCTTATCTCGTGTTGTTGACCGAAAACCCCGACGCCTTGCGGCGTTTGCTGACCCTTTGTGCCGCAAGTCCGTGGATCGCCGAACAAATCACCCGTTTCCCGTTGCTGCTCGATGAGTTGCTCAATGAGCGTCGACTGTTCAAACCGCCCTTGGCGCCAGAGCTGGCGGCCGAGTTGCGCGAGCGTCTGACACGTATCCCGGAGGACGATCTTGAGCAGCAGATGGAGGCCTTGCGTAACTTCAAGCTGGCTCACCGTCTGCGAGTTGCGGCATCGGAAATCGCAGGCAGCCTGCCTTTAATGAAAGTCAGTGATTACCTGACCTGGCTGGCCGAAGCGATTCTGGAGCAAGTGCTGGCGCTGGCCTGGCGTCAGACGGTGGCCAAGTACGGCACGCCGCAGCGCACTGACGGCAGTTTGTGCGACCCCGGCTTTATTATTGTTGGCTACGGCAAGGTCGGCGGTATCGAGTTGGGGCATGGCTCGGATCTGGACCTGGTGTTTATCCACGACGGTGACCCGAATGCCGAGACCGACGGCGCCAAACCTATCGACGGCGCGCAGTTTTTCACCCGGTTGGGGCAGCGCATCATCCACTTGCTGACGGCCCAGACCAACTCCGGTCAACTGTATGACGTCGATATGCGCCTGCGTCCCTCAGGTGCATCGGGATTACTGGTCAGTTCCCTGGGCGCTTTTGAGCGTTACCAGGAGAGTGAGGCATGGACCTGGGAGCATCAGGCGCTGGTGCGGGCACGGGTGCTGGTGGGCTGCAAGCAGGTGGGCAGTGCGTTCGAAAAAGTCCGTGCCAGCGTGCTGGGACGTGAACGCGACTTGCCCACCTTGCGCCAGGAGGTCAGCGAGATGCGGGCCAAAATGCGTGGCAACCTTGGAACCCGGATAACCGCTGCCGGAACAGCTGAAAACGCCTTTGAGGCCACGGTGCCGTTCGACCTCAAGCAGGATGCCGGAGGTATCGTCGATATTGAATTTATGGTGCAATACGCGGCCCTGGCGTGGTCCAGGGAACATCCGGCGTTACTGCGCTACACCGATAACATCCGCATTCTGGAAGGGCTGGAACAGGTCGGGCTGATGCCCGCCACTGATGCCAGCCTGTTGCGCGAGGCCTACAAGGCTTTTCGCACCGTCGCCCACCGTCAAGCCTTGCAAAAAGAGGCCGGCGTGGTCACGGGGGACCAGCTTGTAGTCGAACGTCAACACGTGCGGCGCATATGGTCCGAGCTGGGATTGAGCTAGCTTGCTGGCTTAAGTACAGAGTTAAAGCTGTAAGAACGTATCCGGCGGGTCCATAAGCCCCGTCCAATTTGCCTGACGCCTCGTGGCGCGGGTGCTGGATTCTTTGAGGAGCGTAATGATGTCGATGGCTGATCGTGATGGTGTGATCTGGTATGACGGCAAGCTGGTGCCGTGGCGTGATGCTACGACGCACGTGCTGACCCATACATTGCACTACGGCATGGGCGTGTTTGAAGGTGTACGCGCTTACGAAACCCCGCAGGGCGCGGCGATTTTCCGCTTGCAGGCACACACTGACCGCCTGTTCGATTCGGCCCACATCATGGGCATGAAGATCCCGTTCAGCAAAGACGAAATCAACGAAGCGACCCGTATTGCGGTGCGTGAAAACAACCTCGACAGCGCCTACATCCGCCCGATGGTGTTTTACGGGTCCGAAGCCATGGGCCTGCGCGCCACTGGCCTCAAAGTCCACGTAATCATCGCGCCATGGAGCTGGGGTGCCTACATGGGCGCCGAGGCCCTGGAAGTCGGGATCAAGGTGCGTACCAGCTCCTTTACCCGTCACCACGTGAACATCTCCATGACCCGGGCCAAGGCCAACGGTCACTACATCAACTCGATGCTGGCCCTGCAGGAAGCGATTTCCGGCGGTGCCGACGAAGCGCTGTTGCTGGACCCGGAAGGCTTCGTGGCTGAAGGCTCGGGCGAGAACGTGTTCCTGGTCAAGGATGGCGTGATTTACACCCCGGACGTGACGGCGTGCCTGAACGGCATCACCCGCAGCACGATCCTGACCCTGGCCACCGAGCTGGGTTACAAGTTTGTTGAAAAACGCATTACCCGTGACGAGGTGTATATCGCCGACGAAGCGTTCTTTACCGGTACTGCGGCTGAAGTGACGCCGATTCGTGAAGTCGACGGGCGTCATATCGGTATCGGCCGCCGTGGTCCGATCACCGAAAAACTGCAAAAAGCCTATTTCGACCTGGTGACCGGCAAGACAACGGATCACCCAGAGTGGCGTACACTGGTCAAATAAAGCGATATGGCACTACAGCAGGGAGGCGAATGCCTCCCTTGCTTGTTTATGGAAACTTATGAATATTTTGATCGTTGGGCCCAGCTGGGTCGGTGACATGGTGATGGCGCAGACACTGTTTCAGTGCCTCAAGCAGCGCCACCCGCAGTGCGAAATCGATGTGCTGGCCCCTGAGTGGAGCCGGCCCATCCTTGAACGCATGCCTGAAGTTCGCAAGGCCTTGAGCTTTCCGCTCGGCCACGGCGCGCTCGAACTGGCCACGCGACGCAAGATCGGCAAGTCCCTCAAGGGCCAATACGATCAGGCAATCTTGCTGCCCAACTCGCTGAAATCAGCTCTCGTGCCGTTCTTTGCGGGAATCCCCAAGCGCACCGGCTGGCGTGGCGAATTTCGTTATGGCGTGCTCAATGACGTGCGCAAGCTCGACAAAGAACGCTACCCGTTGATGATCGAGCGCTTCATGGCGCTGGCCTATGAGCCAGGGGCGGATCTGCCCAAGCCTTATCCGCGCCCGGCCTTGCAGATCGATCCGCAAAGCCGTGCCGGCGCACTGGCAAAATTTGGCCTGGAACTGGACCGCCCGGTGCTGGCGCTGTGCCCGGGTGCCGAGTTTGGCGAGTCCAAGCGCTGGCCGTCCGAGCACTACGCCAAAGTTGCCGAGCAAAAGATCCGCGAAGGCTGGCAGGTGTGGTTGTTCGGCTCCAAAAACGATCACGCTGTGGGCGAAGACATCCGCTCGCGGTTGATCCCGGGGCTGCGTGAAGAGTCGGTCAACCTCAGCGGCGAGACTTCGCTGGCCGAAGCCATTGATTTGCTGTCGTGTGCCGACGCCGTTGTGTCCAACGATTCGGGGCTGATGCACGTGGCTGCCGCGCTGAACCGTCCCTTGGTGGCGGTGTACGGCTCCACATCGCCGGGCTTCACCCCGCCGTTGGCCGACAAGGTCGAAATCGTACGCCTGGGGCTCGATTGCAGCCCATGTTTTGATCGCACCTGCCGCTTTGGCCACTACAACTGCCTGCGCGAGTTGATGCCGCAGCCGGTGGTTGAAGCCTTGCAGCGTTTGCAGGGCTCACCGGTCGAGGTCAACTAGGTGCGCGTTCTGTTGGTCAAAACCTCATCCCTTGGGGATGTGATCCATGCCTTGCCTGCGTTGACCGATGCGGCGCGGGCGATCCCAGGCATCACCTTTGACTGGGTCGTGGAAGAAGGCTTTGCCGAAATCCCTACCTGGCACCCGGCGGTGGGCAAGGTCATTCCGGTGGCGATTCGCCGCTGGCGCAAAAATATCTGGGAAACCATCAAAAGTGGTGAGTGGCGACGCTTCAAGCAAAGCCTGCGTGCCGAAAAATACGATCTGGTGATCGACGCTCAAGGCCTGGTCAAAAGCGCCTGGCTGACCCGTTACGTGAAAGCCCCGGTCGCCGGTCTTGATAAAGACTCAGCCCGTGAACCCTTGGCCAGCCGCTTTTATCAGCGTCGTCTGGCCGTGGCTCGTGGGCAGCACGCGGTCGAGCGTTTGCGTCAGCTATTTGCCGTGGCGCTGGGCTACGACCTGCCAAAAGGGCTGGGTGACTACGGCCTCGACGTCGAACGCCTGGTTGAATTACCGCGCAAGAAGCCTTACGTATTGTTTTTGCACGGCACCACGTGGGACACCAAGCACTGGCCCGAAGTGTACTGGCGCGACCTGGCCCTGCGCATGGGCCACATGGGTGTCGAAGTCCGCTTGCCCTGGGGTAACCCGGCTGAAAAGGCCCGCGCCGAACGCATCGCCGACGGCCTGAGCAACGCAGTGGTGCTGCCCAAGCTGAATCTGGCGGGGGTTGCCAAGGTACTGGCCAGTGCCAGCGCCTGTGTGGCGGTCGATACCGGGCTGGGGCATTTGGCGGCGGCACTGGATGTACCGACCATCTCCCTGTTTGGTCCCACCAATCCGGGCCTGACCGGTGCCTATGGCAAGGTGCAAATCCACCTGGCCAGCGATTTTCCGTGCGCACCGTGCCTGCAGAAAAAATGCACCTACACTCCGACTGCACAGGACCAGCAGCGGTTTGATCTGAAAAACGAGTGGCCGTTGTGCTTTACCCGTTTGAACCCTGAGCGTGTCGCGAGTCGATTAAGCACGTTGTTACTGGCTGAGGAACTGCGCTGATGCAACTGGCTTTTGTGCTGTACAAATATTTCCCGTTTGGCGGGCTGCAACGCGATTTCATGCGCATTGCGCTGGAATGCCAGAAACGTGGCCATCAAATTCGCGTCTACACCATGATCTGGGAGGGTGACATTCCCCCCGGTTTTGAAGTGCTGGTGGCGCCGGTCAAGGCGTTCCACAACCATACCCGCAACGAAAAAATGCTCGCCTGGATGCAGGCCGACCTGGCCAAACGCCCGGTGGACCGCCTCGTCGGCTTCAATAAAATGCCGGGGCTGGACGTGTACTACGCGGCCGACGGCTGCTTTGAAGACAAGGCGCAAAACCTGCGTCATTCGTTTTATCGCTTTTTCAAGCGTTACAAACACTTTGCTGAATACGAACGGGCGGTGTTCGACAAGAACGCCAAGACTGAAATCCTGATGATTTCAGAAGTCCAGCAGCCGCTGTTCATCAAACATTACGACACCCCGCTGCAGCGATTCCATCTGTTGCCACCGGGCATCGCCCTGGACCGTCGCGCGCCTGCCAATGCCGTAGAGATTCGCGCCGATTTTCGTCGTGAATTCAACCTGTCTGACGACGATCTGCTGCTGGTGCAAATCGGCTCCGGGTTCAAGACCAAAGGCGTTGATCGCAGCCTTAAAGCACTGGCAGCCTTGCCTGCCGAGCTTAAGAAGCGCACCAAGCTGTTTGTAATCGGTCAGGACGATCCCAAAGTCTTTCAATTGCAGAGCGCCACGCTGGGGCTGGGCGATCACGTGCAGTTCCTCAAGGGGCGCAGCGACATCCCTCGCTTCTTGCTGGGCGCGGACCTGTTGATTCACCCGGCCTACAACGAAAACACCGGCACCGTGCTGCTTGAAGCCCTGGTGGCGGGTTTGCCGGTACTGGTCAGCGCCGTCTGCGGCTACGCCCACTACATCAGCGACGCCGATTGCGGCCGGGTACTGGACGAGCCGTTTGAGCAGGCGCAACTCAATGAATACCTGACACACATGTTGTCCGACGATGCTGCGCGCGCGGCCTGGAGCCAAAATGGCCTGGCCTACGCGCAGACGGCCGACCTCTACAGCATGCCGCAGCACGCTGCGGATGTGATTCTGGCGGAGCAACACTGATGAAACTGATTCTTGCCGAACCGTTCAAGAGCTTGTGGGCAGGACGCGATGCGTTCACCGAAGTCGAGCGCCTGGAGGGCGAGGTTTACCGCGAACTGGATGGTCGACGTACCTTGCGTACAGAAGTCGAGGGCCGCGGTTATTTTGTGAAAATCCACCGTGGCATTGGCTGGGGTGAGGTGTTCAAAAACCTGCTCACGGCCAAGCTGCCAGTGCTGGGCGCGGGCCAGGAATGGCGGGCAATCAAGCGCCTTCACGAAGTCGGCGTACCTACCATGACTGCCGTCGCGTATGGCGAAAAGGGCAGTAACCCGGCGCAGCAGCACTCGTTCATCATCACCGAAGAACTGGCGCCAACGGTCAGCCTCGAAGACTTCAGCCTCAACTGGATCAAGCAGCCGCCACAGCCAAACCTCAAGCATGCGCTGATCGCCGAAGTGGCGCGCATGACGGGCATGATGCACCGCGCCGGGGTTAACCATCGCGACTGCTATATCTGCCACTTTTTGCTGCACACCGACAAACCGGTTACAGCCCAGGCCTTTCGTTTGTCGCTCATTGATCTGCACCGGGCCCAGGTTCGACCGGTCATCAGCAAACGCTGGCGCAACAAGGACCTGGCTGCACTGTATTTTTCTGCACTGGATATCGGCCTGACCCAACGGGACAAGCTGCGTTTCCTGCGGGGTTACTTCCAGATGCCGCTGCGTCAAACCCTTCGCGAAGAAGCCCGCCTGCTGGCATGGCTGGAAGGCAAGGCGAGCAAACTCTACGAACGCAAACTGCGTTATGGGGATGCACTGTAATGGCGGGTTGGAATCTTGAACCCGCTTACAGCGCACTGGCGTCTGATTTTGGCAGTCTGGAAGCGGTATTTGCCCTCCAGGGCGAGCACCTCACCCGCGATCCTCTTTCGGAAGTGATCCGTGTGCAGCGCGATGGCGTCAATTATTACGTCAAGCGTTACACCGGTGCGGGCAAGGGCTTGCGCCGCTATTTGGGCCGCCCTCGGGTCAAATCCGAATGGCAGAACCTCAAACGCTTCGACAAGTGGGGCATTCCCACCGCCGAAGTCGTGGCCTGGGGGCTTGAGCGCAGTGGCTTTGCCTACACCCGTGGCGCCATGATCACCCGTGAACTGCCCAATACCCGCGATCTGTCCGAACTGGCGGACCACCATGATCCCCTGCTCAAGGACCGTGCCTGGGTCGATTGTGTCAGTCGCCAGTTGGCGAAGTGCACCCGGATCATGCACAACCATCGTTTTACCCATAACGATCTGAAGTGGCGAAACCTGCTGGTCGACGATCAGCCCAAGCTGTTTTTGATCGACTGCCCGAACGGTGACTTCTGGCGCGGTTTCTGGCTCAAGTACCGCATCACCAAAGACCTGGCGTGCCTCGACAAAGTGGCCAAGTACCATTTGTCCTACACCCAGCGTTTGCGTTTTTATTTCCAATACACCGGGCGCACTACGCTCAATGCGGCGGACAAGGAGCGTGTTCGTCATATCGTGCGTTTTTTTGAGGGCCGGGAATGACTGATTTTTTAGCGGATGCGGATCGGGCTTTGCTTGAGCGCAACGGACTGGCTGACTTCGATGCGCTGTGGGCTGTGCAACTGGAAGCCGTGGACGAGCCCAACACCAGCGGCGGTGGCTGGAGCAGCGTGTTTCGCATGGACCTCGAAGGCCAGGGCTTTTACCTCAAGCGTCAAAGCAACTACCTGACCCGTACCCTGCACCGGCCATTGGGCGAGCCGAGCTTCGCACGAGAATTTCGTAATATTCAGCGTTATCAGCACATGGGTATTCCAGCGCTGGAAGCGGTGTTTTTTGGCGAGCGAAAAGTGCCTGGCGAACATCGCGCGGTGCTCATGACCCGTGCGCTGGATGGCTGGAATGACCTCGATTCGTTGCTTGAACAATGGCCGCAATTGACCACTGAGCAGCAGCAGGCAATTTTGCGTGAATGCGGCCTGTTGGCGCGTCGCCTGCACGCTGCGCGTCAGGTACATGGCTGTTTTTATCCCAAGCACATCTTCTTGCAGGCCGATGGCTCGGGTTATCGCGCCCAACTGATCGACCTGGAGAAAACCCGCCCCTTGTTGCTGGGCCAGCGTGACCGGGTCAAGGACATCGAACCGTTGCTGCGTCGGGCCCATGCCTGGAGCGATGCCGAGGTGCGGTCCTTGCTCGCGGCCTATCTGGATCAGCCTGTCGACAGCGGTTTGGTGGATGCCTGGCTGGCGCGGCTGAATGTGCGTCGCAGCCACAAGGGGGCTCGCTGATGCGTTTGTCCGAATTGCAAAAAGCCGGCCGGTCGCCCGGTTTGCCGCTGAGCATTGACCTGGCCGATGCTGCCGGGCCTGCACAGTTGCAACTGCTGACGTTGCTGCGGGTATTACCCGGGCAGCGTTATGTGGGGGCCGGCGTGTGGCGCGGGCGTACAGTGCTGGCCAAGTTGATGGTGGGTAGCAAGGCTGCGCGTAACTTTCAGCGAGAACTGACGGGTGTGCGCCTGCTGGCTGATCAAGGTTTGACCACGCCGCAGCTGCTGGCCGATGGCTTACAGGAAGGCGAGGGCGGCTGGTTGCTGTTCGAGTTTCTGGAGCATGCCCAGAGCCTGGGTGACGCTTGGGGCGCGGTGGAGTCGTTGCCGGTTCTGGCGGACGAACAAGTGGCCGTACTGGCCCAGGCGTTGGCCGCTATTGGTCAGATGCACCTCAAGGGCCTGTGGCAGGAAGACCTGCACCTGGACAACCTGCTGCGTCAGGACGGCAAGCTGTACCTGATCGATGGCGCGGGTATTTGCGTCGAAGAAGCGGGCAAGCCACTGTCGCGGCAAAAAGTCCTGGAAAACCTCGGTGTGTTTTTTGCTCAATTGCCGAAAAGCCTTGAGCCGTTTATCGAAGAATTGCTGGTGCATTACCTGTTGAGCAATGGTGAACACGCCTTGCCGCTAGAGGCACTGCTCAAGCAGATCGAGAAGGTTCGTACCTGGCGCCTCAATGATTTTTTGAACAAAGTCGGTCGCGACTGCTCGCTGTTCAGCGTTCAGCGTAACGCCTTCGTCTTGCGTGCGATTCGCCGTGAAGAAGAGGCCGCGATGCTGCCTGTACTGGCTAATGCCGATGCCTTGCTGGATCAGGGGCATTTGTATAAAACCGGCGGTGCAGCCAGTGTCGGCAAGGTTGAAGTGGCGCGCCGCACTCTGGTGGTCAAGCGGTACAACATCAAGGGCTTTGCGCACTGGCTCAAACGCTTCTGGCGTCCGAGCCGTGCGTGGCATTCATGGCGTGAGGGCAATCGACTGGAATTGCTGGGCATTGCTACGCCTAAACCGCTGGCACTGCTGGAAACCCGTTTTCTGTGGTTGCGCTCCAAAGCGTATCTGGTCACCGAGTATCTGCCGGGCCCTGACATCATCGAGCGTTTTGCGCCGTATGTTGAGCAAGGTGACGCGCCGGAATCCGAATTGCAGGCGCTGGATCAGTTATTTGCCGACTTGATCCGCGAACGCATCAGTCACGGTGATCTCAAGGGGCATAACGTGTTCTGGGACGAGGGGCGCTGGGCGCTGATCGATCTGGACTCCATGTGCCAGCACGCCAGCCTGAAGAGTTTCGCCACCGCGTACGCCCGTGACCGAGCGCGCTTCATGCGCAATTGGCCGGTGAGCAGTACGTTGTATCAAGTGATAGAGGGGCGGTTGCCCAAAGACCTTGGCTGAAGCGTAACCAAGATTTTGTGTGGGGGTATTGTCTGTGGGAGCGAGCCTGCTCGCGAATGCTTTTCGCGAGCAGGCTCGCTCCCACAGGGATGGTGTTATGGCTTCAGAAGCTGTACTGCGCCCCGGCTCCGGCATACCACGACCGTCCTGGCGCGGCCTCGTAGAAGCGGCTGTTGCCGTCCGCCACAATCACCGAACCCACATATTGGCGATCCAGCAGGTTGTCCAGACGCAACGTCTGGTGAAAGGTCCAGTGCTCGACCTTCTGCTCAAACTTGGCCCGCCAGTTAAACACGCTGTAGGCCGGTGCCGCCTTGGCGGAGTTGGTGTCTTCGACATACACCTTGCTGCGATACATGCCTTCGACGGCGGTGCTGAGCCAATCAACCGGCTTCCAGTTGACCTCGGCAAACAGTGTGGTCTGTGGCACGCCGGGCAGGTAATTACCTTTGTCGACCGTGCCTTTGGTGCTGGCAAAGTCACTGTCGTAGGTCGCTTGCAGGCGGGTATAGGCGAGGGTTGAGGTCCAATGCTCGGCCAGTTGGCTTTCGATGCCCAGCTCAAAGCCGCGGCGCAAGGTGCGGCCGGCGTTTTGGTAAGTGGTACGACCGCCAGTATTGCTTGCAACCACCAGCTCATCTTCAGTGGTGATCTGGAATACCGCCGCATTGATTCGTGTGTTGTTTAGCTGGGCTTTCAGGCCCATCTCGTATTGAGTGCTTTCGGAGGGCTTGAGGCCGAAGTTAAAGCCCCGACCACTGGGCGAGTACGCCAATTCGGCCTGGGTCGGCGTTTCAAAGCCCTTGCCCGCGCTGACATAGCCATGCAGCTCAGGAGTGAAGGCGTACATCACGCTCATCGACGGCGTGGCTTTCTCATAGCGTTTGGTGCCGCTGTCGTCGCCGTTGCTCAAAAATTGATCATCGACGTCCATCTCCATGGTGCTGTAGCGCAATCCGGCCTGCACGGTCCAGTTGTCCAGCGCCCAGTTGGCCTGCACATACGGGTCTAGGCTGCGGGCGGTGTCGACTTCGTCGCGCACCAGCGCACCTTTGACCCCCAGTTGGTCGCCGATGTAGTTGTTGTAGCCGTGGCGGCTGTCCTGGCTTTGGTCGAAATCCAGGCCGCCGATCAAGGTCAGGTCACCCGGCACGCCATACACCGGTTGCATCCAGCGCAGGCTGCCACCGTAGAATTTTCGGTCGAATTGAACGACACCACCGCCTTGTTTATTCCCGTCTGCGAACCAAGGAATCGCCAAATACTGAATCACGCTTCGGGTGCCGGTGTAGGCATTGACCTGCAGGGTCGCGTCGCCGATATAGCGCTCGTAGTTCATTCCCAACTGCTGATGGTCGATGCTTTTGCGGGTGTTGTAGGTCAGGGCGTTGGGCGTCACGGAGCGCGGGTCGGCCTTGTAGGCGGCCCAGCTTTGGCCCAGCGGGTCTTGCGTACCGTTCTGCTCAAGGCTGCTGTAGATCAACGCCAGCTTGCTGTCTTCATCGGGTTTGAGGTTGAGCTTGGCGAAGGTCTGGTCACGGCGGGCGGCGCTGTGGTCGCGGTAGCCGTCGGTGTCCATGCGCGAGGCATCAAGCACAAAGCCCACGTCATCGGTGGCACCCTCGGCGGTGAGGTGGTTTTTACTCAGGCCGTCGCTGCCGACTAGCGTTTCGGCGCCAATACGCGGCGGGCCTTCGCCGTCACGGGAGAACATCTGGATCACGCCCCCGGCGTTACTGCCATACAAGGTGGCTGCCGGGCCGCGCAGAACTTCAATGCGTTCGGCCGTGTCGAGGTTGAAGGTCGCAGCCTGCCCCTGACCGTCCGGGGTGCTAGCGGGAATGCCATCGGCAATCAGTTTGATGCCACGTACGCCAAACGCCGAGCGGGCGCCAAAGCCCCGGGATGATATTTGCAGGTCCTGGGCGTAGTTCTGACGGTTTTGCACCACCAGCCCTGGTACGCGGGACAGCACTTCGGAAGCATTGATGCCTAACTGGCCATCCTTGATGTGTTCCTGATTGATGCTGTCGACCGAGTACGGCAGGTCAAAACTGGGGCTGGCGCTGCGCGAGCCGGTAATGACGCTGGGGTCCAGTTCCAGGGTTTCGGCATGGACCAGGGGCGTCAGGCAGAGGCCGGGCAGTAGGGCCAGGTGAGCGGGTACGAAATATTTCATGGGCAAATCGGGGTTCCGTATGACGCGACCCGTCCAGGGCAACGGGGATGAGGCTAGCAGAGGGCGCGCAGTTTAGCGGCTGAGGTGGGGATATCCAGTAAAACAAGCACAAGGACCTGTCAGGGGCGTCCTTGTGCTTGGGCGTCTTGAGCCTGAGGCGTCGCGTTACTGCACGTGCGTCATGTTGATGTCTTGCAAGTCATGGATCAGGCCGTTCAGGGTGCCATAACGTTTTTGGTGGAGGGTTGGCCAACTGTCGCGCTCGATAAACAGTTGGCCCCCGGGGTCGGTCTGCAAGGGGGTGTGAATGATTTCGTGGCTGCTGGAGCGATGAATCAACTCTGCGCCTTTAGGTGAAGCGCTCTCAAACCGGAAATAGCCCGGGTCCTTGAGCCGGGCATTGGTTTGCGCCAGGTAAAGCGCAGGCAGCTTGGGTTTTGTGCCTGGAATGTCGATCTGCAACCAGTAGTCATTTTTCAAAAACAGGTAGTCCTCATGCGCCATGACCGGCGGGATGATGTCACCTATATCCATGCGCAAGCCCAGGCTGGTGCCTGGGGCAGTATCCGATATCCGTACACCCACGACGCCCTCGAGCTCGCCCAGCCCCGGGATACCTTGAAAGCTATTGGCATGGGAGTTTCCCGTGAGGGCAATCCATTTGTGCACCCCAGTGCGTGCCTGATGAGCGCGAATGGTGCGTGAGGCAAAGTAGCTGAACGTTTCATAGCGGGTCAGCCAGGGTGTTTCGCTTGGGGTGCCTTTCGAAAAGTAACTGGCCGAGCAATCAATGGCGACAATCTGGATGCCGTGCCGTCTGGCCTCGCGCACCAATTGGCTGAATGTGTAGGGGCTGGAGGGAGCAATGCGATGGCCAAGATCCTGATTCTGCAGAAACTTGTCCAGCCTCAAGGGCATTTTTCCGGTTTGGAAGTAGTCATCTAGCAGGCTTTGGTGCAGGTCGCTTTGCAAGTGCTCCAGGTAGAGCGTTTTTACATCGCTTGCAGACAAATGAGCCATGTTTTCAATCAGGATTTTTTTACCCGACTGGTGGGCGTGGGCTTCACCCCAGACGATGCCATCTGAATGCTCGAAAAGATGCTTGATCAGGTCTTGCGGTGTCACGTTGTTGGGCAGTAACGGCCGAGTGACACGGGGCTTTGCAGGCTTTGTCAGGTACCAGGCTTTTGCATCCGCGAGCAGTTTGACCCTTAGGTTTTTGAACACCCGATGTGCAGCGCTCTGTTTGGAGGCAACATCCATAAACTCATAGTCGCCATCCAGAGCGGAGCGATAGTTGTCGATGATCTCGACAAGTGTTTCCTTGTATTCACCCGGCATGTCGTAGTCGCTGTATTTGACCGCAGGCGGGTCGATAGCCAGCCCCGTATGATCACGGACCAATGGCTCCCAGCGCTTGCTGTTGTCCGCCAGCCTGTGCTTGATTTCCCAGCGCCCGGCGGTGCGTCGCACCTTGTAAATTGCGCTTGTGACACTGTGTGAGCCCCGTGGAAGTTGCAAGTACCAGGTGCGCCCCAGCCAGCCGCTATAGACCTCAAATACAATGCCGTTTTGCTGGATGTAACGCATGTTGCTCAGCCGGTAGATGCCTTGCTCGTCAGGGGTGTGACGGCTGAGGTCGACGCCACTGATTCGTGCGCGCTCTATGACGCGTTCAATTCCGGGTTTTTGCTTGAGCAAGGGTGCGGTCAGGTCGGCATCCCAGAGACCGGCCGAGAGTTGGCGCAGGGGAATGCTGTACGGCGCGTCAGGTTTGCGTTCATCCACGGCGCGCCAGAGTTCATCAAGGTTGTCGTACCGGCTGCGGTAAAGATTGCCGTGGGAGTCTTTGGTGTAGTGGGTGGTCTGGCCATTGCTGGCGAGCGCCTCGTAGACCCCGGCACCGTATGTGTCTCCCGTACGCAGCCTTAGCCCGACACCAGGGGCTGTGCTGGCGCCCCCTGGACTCAATGAGGGGGAGGGCTGCTTGATGCGCTGGCGGATCGAGTTGCCGAATATTGCAGAGCCGGTGAAGTCTGACGCTGCATCAGTCAGGTGAGTGATGGACTCTAAGAAGTGCAGCAACGCTTCGTTTTTTTCGTCTCGTTGCAGGGCGTCGAGGCCTCTGAGGATCTGATGGATAAACCGCGCCAGTACGATGGGCAGCAACACCTTGATCGGTAGCGCGAACGAGATGATATCGATTGCCGTCAGCGCTGCGTCGGTTGCGGTGCTGACGTTGCTTTCCCAGGTCGAGGTTGTCTGCTCGTCGGCATCGTGAATGGCATGCAGGGCTTCGGTGTCGTAAGACGTTTCGAACAGGTTAGGGCTGATGGCCTGCAGTTGCAGGTGGCTGTCGGTCAGGCCCTGGATGAGCAGCGGTTTGATATAGGCCTGTTGTGCTGCCGTTACGCGACGCAGCAGGTAGCTGCGCCATTGAGGGCGTGACAGCATCTGGCCCAGCTCATTGCGTGAGTTGGCGATCAGGAACCAGCGGTTCTCTGAGGCGTCGGGGGTGTAGCACAGCAATTGTTGCGAGCCGGTTGAACTGAAGACCAGGACCCCCGGCAGTGGTTTGTAGCGCAGCATCAGCAGATGGACTTTGACCTGCGCACCGTTGACACGCGGGCGGCTGCTTTCTGCTGGGTGCTCCAGCGCGGCCCTGACCCACGCCGCCTGGTCGGCGCTCAGGGCGCCCGACAGTCTGGCTTCGAGCAGGTCCAGGCTCAGTTGTGCTTGCTTGAAGGCGACGTAACGCTCCTTGCGCCACTGGGCCTGTCTGGAGTTGACCAGCAGGTCGTTGAGCCTTTTTTTGTAGTGCTCGCCGATGTCCAGTTGGCGCACCAGTGCTTTGAGGTAGCTGCTGTTCAGCACCGGATGCCTGTTGCCCGCGCCATCCTTGACCTGTGCTGTCAGGGCGAAGGTCAGATCCCAGATGCCGACGTTGGACAACGCCAATTCGCTCAGGCTGCGCCGGGTGGTGTGGTAGCTGATGGCCGGCCCCGTCCTGTCCAGGCTCACCCCGGCAGCAAACCCGGAGCCGCCAGTGGGGTTGATCAGCGGGCCGGTGCGTTGGGCCTCTGTGGTCGAGATAAAAATATCGTCGGGGTCTACGTCTATACCGTGGTCTTTTTTGATCTGTTGTCGCAACTCAAGGCGGGCATAACCTAGCAAAGTGTGTTTACGCCCGATTTCACCCAGGGGGCGGGCGTCGTCGGTCTCGGCCGCCTGGCGTTGGTGGTTCAAACGCTCAACCGCCAGCCGCCATTGGGTTTTGTCTTCCTCCGAGGCGTTTTTCAACCAGTCGGGCAATTGCCTTTCCACCAGTCGGGTGTAGCGGTTTCGCACAATATTGGTTGGATTGAGGGGTAGGCTTGAGTTCAGTGACTGGTCGATAGACTCGGATAACAGATCGAGAGACGCGTTTTGCTTCAGGGTGCGTGCCACAGACCAGGCATGGCGCAGGTCGTGTTCTTGTTTGTGGATCAATTGATTGCAGTAGAAGGTGGGTACGTCATGGTCCTCCACCGGGTGGTAGCTCACGTCCTCATGAGCCATGGCCGACATGCGCTGCTCTGCCAGTACGCAATCGAGCAGCGCCTCGCGCTGGTAAGGGTCCTTGAGCCGGGCGCTCAGTTCATGGGTAAGCGCGGCGATTGAGTCGAACTCTTGCAGACCGCTGTTGGGCAGGTAAAACACGACGGTGTGCGGGCTGGCGTCTTGAACCGCACGGATGTCCCGGGGGTCGGCAGAACCCAGGGGGAGATTTCTGCGGGTGATCACGAATGCGCCATGAAGGGGGCTGGGGTTTTGGGGGGCAGGGCCGGTGAATGCCAGCGTATAAAAGCCGTAGGCGCTGGGGCTTTGTTGCGCGGATGGCAAGTTGGTATCAGGCAAGAGCTGGTTAATGGCTTCCATCGCGTTGGGGCTAAGGGTGGTGTCTGTGTGGCGTACGGTAGCTTCGGCCCGGATCAGTTTTTGGGCCAGTTGAGCCAGCCAGTCTTTCGGGGTCAGCGCGTTGAGATCGTCATGAGGCGTTCGCCAGAAGTCATTCAAGGCATCCCTCACACACAGTTCTGGGGAGCGGACTACAAACTCAAGGTACTTTTCAAGCTCCGGGATGGTGATGCCGCTGGCAAGGTCCTGGTCGTCCAAGGTGTAGGCGTCTGTGTAAATCCGCAACGAACCCTGGACGAAGGTCGGAACCTTTGCGGTTTGATAACACTGGTCTATGAGGGCGGTCACGGACTGGCTGACGATGGTCGGAAGCTGCCCGGGTTCGGGCACTGCTTGTGCATTGAGAAAGAGAAAGTCTGTGCAAGTGTCAGCGGGAAGGTGCGGGAAAAACATCCGCAAGCGGTGATCCAGTGACAGATCGAGGTTGGGGAGGGCATTGCGCAGCAAAAGCAGTTCGTGTGCTGCATTTGTCAGGTTTTCGAGGGGGGTAGGCATCTTGTATGTCCTGTGAGTTGACGCGTACGTCGGTGTAATCACAGGAAACCCCCAAACGTTCAGGGGCTGGGCTTACATAGATCTAGAATTGGTTGTTGGCGGACTCTGGTGTGAGGCGTGGCAAATCGCGCTGGGTCATTTGCGGTGTCTTTACGCTATAATCCCGCTCTTTAGCTGTTTCTCGCCTTGCGGGGGACGCATTAATTTTTCAGGCGCCCGCCGCCTGCCTGCATTCAAAAGAGGCCCAACCTGTGGCATTGACGATTCTTGGCCTGTCCGGCGCCCTCAGCCATGATCCCTCCGCAGCCCTCTATATCGACGGCAAGCTGGTAGCGGCGGCTGAAGAAGAACGCTTCGTGCGTGATAAGCATGCAAAGAACCGCATGCCCTACGAGTCCGCGAAATTCTGCCTTGAGCAGGCGGGTATCAAACCTTCCGACGTTGACGTAGTGGCGATCCCGTTCGCGCCGATCAGCTTGTTCGGCAAGGCACGCTGGCATTACGCCAAGCGCTACTGGTACGCCCCGGACCGCGCCCTTGACGCGATCCTGATGGGCAACCGTCGCTACAAACGCTATCGCAACAAAATCGTGTTCTGCCTTGAGCAACTGGGTTTCGACCCGAAGAAAATCAAGATCGAACCGGTTGAGCATCACCTGGCCCACGCTTCCAGCGCCTACCACTGCTCGGGTTTCAAAGAGAAAACCGCGATCCTGGGTATCGACGGCAAGGGCGAGTACGCCACAACGTTCTTCGGCTACGGCGAAAACGGCAAGATCACCAAGATCAAGGAGTTCTTCGATCCGGACTCCCTGGGTGGCCTGTACGGCGCGATTACCGAGTTCCTCGGTTTCGAGATGCTGGACGGTGAGTTCAAGGTCATGGGCATGGCGCCGTACGGCGACGCCAGCAAATACGATTTCTCGCGCCTGGCCTCATTTGAAAACGGCGAGCTGGTGATCAATACCGAATACGCCAACGTGATCGGCCTGCGTCGCTACAAAGAGAAAGGCAAGGGGTTCTACTTCTCGCCAAAACTGATCGAGTGGCTGGGACCAAAGCGCGAAGGCGATATCGCCGACGAGCCGTATATCCACTACGCGGCCAGCATGCAGGCGCTGTTTGAAAAACTGTCGCTGCAGATGATCGATTACTACCTGGGCGACATTCTTAAAGAGACCGGCAAGATGGCCTTTGCGGGCGGCTGCGCGTTGAACGTGAAGCTGAACCAGAAAATCATCGCCCGTCCTGAAGTCAAAGAACTGTTCGTTCAACCTGCCTCCGGCGATGCCGGCACCGCTGTCGGCGCCGCTGCTTACGTGTCTCACGCTCGCGGCGTGCCGGTCGAGAAGATGGAACACGTCTACCTCGGCCCTGCCTACAGCAACGAAGACGTGATCGCAGCCTGTGCCCGTCACCCTGGCAAGCCTGCGTATCGCAAGATCGAGGGCACTCCGGAGAAGATCGCCAAGATCATGGTCGACGGCAACCCGGTGGCCTGGTTCCAGGGCCGCATGGAGTTCGGTCCGCGTGCATTGGGCGGTCGTTCGATCATCGGTTGCCCGAGCAGCGAAGGCGTGGCTGACCGCATCAACGAACAAATCAAGTTCCGCGAGCGCTGGAGGCCTTTCTGCCCGTCCATGCTCGACACCGTTGGCCCGCAGATGATCAAGGTCGATCACCCGGCACCGTTCATGACCTTCACCTTTGAAGTGTCTGACGAATGGAAAACCCGCGTGCCAGAGGTTGTCCATGAAGATGGCACTTCCCGTGCCCAGGTGCTCAAGCGCGAATACAACCCGCGTTACTACGACATGATGAAGGCGCTCGAAGTGCTGACCGGTAATGGTGTGTCGCTGAACACGTCGCTCAACCGTCGCGGCGAACCGATGGTCTGCTCGCCGACCGACGCGCTGAACATGTTCTTCGGTTCCGATCTGCAGTACCTGATCATGGAAGATATTTTGGTAGTTAAAGACGGCGCCGAGACTTATGAATCGCTCGACTGAGCGTCATGTGCTGCAGTTCTGTCACGGCTATGACGGGCCGTTCCTGGACTGCGCGCGCCAGTACGCCAGCCTGTTTTCCGGCACCGGGTATAAGGTCACCACGGTCTTTTTGACCGGGGCGGCCGACCCTGAAGTGGCAGCAGGCTGCGATTCTGATGAAGTGCTGTTTATGGAGTTCAGCTCAAAGGCCATTCGTGGCCTGAAGCTGGGCGCCATCGCGAAGCTGCGCAAGATCGCAGCTTCGCGCAAGTTCAGTTTTTGCATCGCCCACCGCTTCAAGCCGATATATATCGCCTTGTTGGCCACTGGTTTGCCGGTGATTGGCGTACATCACGCATTTGGCGACTATGAGCGGCGCAGTCGCAAACTGTTCGCTCACCTGTTTCGCAAGCGCCTGAGCCTGCTCGGTGTGTCAGACGCGGTGCGCGACGACATGCGCAAGTGTTTGCCCAAGTGGCCGACTGGCCGTATCAACACGCTCTATAACCGCATCGATATCGATACCGTACAAGCCGACCAGTTGTCTGGCACTCCGGCGCGTGAAGCGTTGGGGTTGTCGGTTGACGGTTTTATTGTCGGTAACGTCGGCCGTCTGCATCCGGACAAGGACCAGGCTACGCTGATTCGTGGTTTTGCCAGTGCATTGCCCAACCTGCCTGCTGACAGTCAGTTGGTGATCATGGGCAAGGGTCGTCTGGAGCAGGATCTCAAAGAACTGGCCCACGAACTCGGGGTCGGCGGGCAGGTGCTGTTTTTGGGCCAGGTGCCCGATGCACGGCGTTATTTCCGGGCCTTTGATGTGTTTGCGTTGAGCTCCGATCACGAGCCGTTCGGCATGGTGCTGCTTGAAGCCATGGCGGCAGGCGTGCCGTTGTTGGCAACGGCTTGTGGCGGTGCAAAAGAAGTCGTCGAGGGTGTGGGTATCCTGTTTCCGCTGGGCGATGCTGAGCATCTGGCCCAAGGCCTGCAACACTTGGCGCAACTCAATGATGAGCAGCGCCTGGCGTGCGCAGAGCTGATGCTGGCACGCTTGCATGAGCGTTTCAGCGATGAAGCGGTGCGCGATACCTTCTGGCGCTTGGCGCAAGTCACCGACCTGACTGCGGAGTCCTGATGCTCAATCGATTTCAAGGCTGGCGCGAGCGCAGCTGGAGCGTTGTCGATGCTGACACCTATGCCAATGCCTGGCAGCGTTTTGGTGGCAGTGTTGCCACCCATCCGCTGGTGGTTGAGCGCCTGGCGCAGCTGGCGGGTATCCCGGTGCGGTATCTGGCCTGGGAGCAAGACGGCGAGCTGAAAGCGGCGATCCCGACCTGGGGACGCGATCTCGCCTTGTCCAAGGATGTGCTCAAGCGTCACGGTAAAAAAGGCCTGTTCGACCTGGGCAATGCCGAGCTGATCCTGCCCGCTGCTGCGGATGCTCAAGCGCCTTTGCGACATCGTGGGCGTTATCTGTCCCAACTCAATGAGGGCCGTTTCAGTACGCTCAAACCTCAGGCCGAGCAGTTGGCCATGGCCCGCACACCCGAAGAGCTGTCGAAAAAATTCCGCTATAACCAGCGCCGCGAGCTGCGTCTGCTGGAAGAGGCTGGCGGCGTTGTGCGCCCGGTTTCTGAGTTTTCCAGTGCAGAGCTGGCGAGCATTTATTGCGATTTATTCCTGCGGCGCTGGGGTTTTGTTGCCACCGGTGCGGAGCGCATGGCCGAAGTGATCGAGCTGTTGCGTGAACTGTTGATCGGTTCGGTGATTTTTCTCAATGATGCGCCGATAGCCATTCAACTGGTGTACCGGGCCGAGTCGCCAGAGTGGATCAGCGTCGAGTACGTCAATGGTGGCGTCGACCCTGAAACCCGGGAATTCAGCCCCGGCAGCGTGTTGAGCTTTATCAATACCCAAGCCGCCTGGGAGCAGGCCCGTAGCGTCAACAAGCCTTTACGCTTCTCGTTTGGCCGAGCCGATCGCGAGTACAAAGAGCGTTGGTGTAACCCGGTGCCTGTGTTCAAAGTCTGAAACATACGCACATAAACCTTGTGGGTGCGGGCTTGCTCGCGATGGTATTACTGCGATTTTTTTTACATGTCGTAGTGCCTGCACCGCGAGCAGGCCCGCCCACGGGCGTTCAATCACAAGAGCCAAGTCATGAGCCAGCCCATGAGTCGCAAGCAACAGCTCCTCAAGCGTCACCGGCGCAACAAGCGTATTAGCCTGCTGATTGGCCTGCTGGTGCTGATTGCCAGTGGTGTGGTGTTGGCCTGGTGGCTGGCGCCGGTGTTGGCGGTGCTGGGCTGGGTGGCTCACGAAGCCTGGTTTGCCGATCACTTGTTCTATTCGGCCCAGGACGATTACCGGTACAACTTTGCGCCCGACACTGAGCACCCGGTGGTTCGCCTTGTGGGCGACAAGCTGGTTGTTGATCAGCCGCTGATGCTCGATGGCGATGAAACCGTGATTCTGGCAATCAAGATTAAAAGTGGCTGGCTGGGGCGTTTTTTCGATCCGTATGTACAGCTGTCGGGCCCAGAGCCAGCAGACCGGCAAACCTTTGAACGTGGCGTCAACGGTCTGCGCTATCTGAATTTAAGCGGCTGTGGCTCGGCTCTGGTCGGTGGGAGACTGCATGTTCGCGGTCGTTTTTGCCGCGCCCTGGGTCAGCCTGAACTCTGGGTTTTGCGCCAGCCCGATTATCGCGATCAGCGCGTGATGGTGATCGCTCCCCACGCCGACGACGCTGAACTGGCTGCTTTCGGGTTGTACAGTCAGGCCCGGGAAGCCTGGATTGTGACCCTGACCGCGGGTGAGATCGAAGCCGAACATTATCAACAGATGGGTCTGGAGCGCGCCGCCGCCGCACGTCTCAAAGGCCGCTTGCGTGCCTGGGACAGTATGGTTGTGCCGCGTTGGGCCGGGGTGCCTGAAGCCCGTTGCGCGCAACTGGGGTATTTTTGCCTGCAATTGCCCGCCATGCGGGCTGCCCCCGATCAACCGATGGCTTCGCGAGAGGCTGACTTGAGCGACACACGCGTGTTCCGCCAGTTCAACCCGTTCCCGCTGCCCGGTGATCTGGATGGCGCACCGACCTGGAATAATCTGCTGGCGGACCTGCGGGCGTTGATCCTGCGCGCTCGCCCAGAAGTGGTCGTGCTGCCGCATCCGGCAATCGATCCGCATCCAGACCATATCTGTGCCCACGCCGCCGTCATAGAAGCACTTGAGGGCCTGGCGTGGCAGCCGACCACCGTACTTGGCTACGCCAACCATCTGCATGACAACGATCGTTGGCCGATGGGCAACAGCGGGGATGGCATTGCCTTGCCGCCGGTGTTCGATGCCTCCCTCAGCCTGCGCCCTTGCAGTCTGGCGCTGAACCTGGAGCAGCAGCGAGACAAGGCCATGGCGCTGGGCATGATGCATGACCTGCAGCCCCGAGCCGCACTCAAGCGCAGGCTGCGGCGGTCGATACAGCAGCTCTTGGCAGGCAGAACGCCATCACCTTATGGCGAAAATGAATTCTTTCGCAAAGCGGTTCGGCGTCATGAACTGTTTTGGCGACTCAAATAATAAGAACACAGTAAGCAGGGCCATAGCATTGGTTCTAATCTCGACCTTTACATTGAGTTCCTCGTGATAAAACCATCACCGCGTATTTTATTTGTGATCCCTTACTTCGGCCGATGGCCGTTCTGGATCCCTTTTTTCCTCGAAAGTTGTCGGCACAATCCTGATATTGACTGGCTGTTTTTCAGTGACTGTGGGGTACCTGAAAACCTGCCGGCCAACGTGACCATTGAACCCATCAGTTTTGCCGATTATTGCCATAAAGTGTCGGAGCGCCTGAAGATCGATTTCTCGCCCAAGGACGCCTATAAGCTGTGCGATATCAAGCCGGCGCTGGGCTATATCCATGAAGACCGCCTGCAGGGCTACGACTTCTGGGCCTTTGGCGACATTGATCTGATCTACGGGGATTTGCGCAGCTATTTCACCGCCGAGCGTCTGGCGCGTTATGACCTGTTTTCCACCCATGAGCGCCGAGTGGCTGGCCATTTGTGCTTGCTGCGCAATACGGCTTGCAAGCGCGAACTGTTCATGAGGATCAAGGACTGGCAGCAGCGCTTTACGGATGACCAGCATCATGCGCTGGACGAAGGGGCTTTCAGCCGGATTTTCCTGTGGCGCAAAAATCTGCCAAAACCGCTGTTCGAGCTGGTGGGCCAATTTAATCCACTACGCCGTACCAGCGAATTCACCGAGGCATTCAGCACCCCGGGCGGGTGCATCAAGTGGCATGACGGTACTGAGAACTTCCCGGGCAAGTGGTTCTGGATCAACGGCAAATTGAAAAATGATCGTGACGGCGACCATACCTTTCCTTATTTTCATTTCGTGTGCTGGAAGCGTAATGAGTGGGCGAAGCTGCCTGCTCCTGATCCAGTTGCAATCCAGCGTCTTGCTGCAGAGCCGACCTGGGTTATTGATGCCACCGGGTTTCACCGGGGAGACTTATGAAGCGTTCCAAGGTTTTGCAATTGCAGCCCGATTACAACGTCAAATCCCATGACTTTGCCGATCTCGCCGAGCAGATCGTGCGCGCGCTCCCCCGTGAGCGCTACGAAATCACGGCGGCCTTTTTGCGTGGGCGTCCGGGTCCGGGTGAGCCGGTGAGCAAGGCTGATCACTCGGTGTATTTCGAATTCAGCGACAAATCGCTCAAGGGTATGCGTCTGCGCGCCATGTGGGCGTTGTATAAGTTTTGCCGTAAAGAGCAGTTTGATGTGGTGATTTGCAACCGCTTCAAGCCGGTAAATATGATGCTGCAACTCAACCGCTGGCTGAAAATCCCGTTGTGCGTGGGCATTTCACACGGCTTTGGTGAGTACGACCGCTTCTATCGTCGCAGCCAGGCCAAGCGCCTGATCGACAAGGCATGGCGCTTTGTCGGCGTGTCGCCTGCGGTCAAACAGTATCTGCTCGACTGCAAGTGCGGTTTCACCGAGCAAAATACCGTGGCCATCACCAATGCTATCGACATTGAACAAGCTGAAGCCCTGCAACTGCCACGCCAGCAGGCCCGTGAAAAACTCGGCCTGGACCAGGATGCCCGGATGATTGGGGCACTTGGACGGTTGGTCCCGATCAAGGGCCATCGTTTCTTGCTGCAAGCCTTCGCCGCCCTGAAAGACAAATACCCGACCGCGCAGCTGGCAATCATCGGCGCCGGGCGTGAAGAGTCGCGCTTGCGCGAACAGATCGAGCAGTTGGGCCTCAATGGCCGTGCGCATCTTCTGGGTTTTCAAGAGAACGCACTGCAGTACGTGCGCGCCTTTGACATCTGGACCATGCCTTCGCTGGCTGAAGGCCTGGGGTTGGCATTGCTTGAAGGCATGAGCGGGCATTTGCCGGTGATCGCAACCCATGTGCCGGCGATGTTGCCGCTGATTGAAGGCGCCGGTGGCCTGGCCGTGAAGCCCAGCGATGTGGCAACACTGACCGCCGCGCTGGATGAATACCTGGCCTTGTCGGATCAGGCACTGCAGGCCAAGGGCGAACAGGCATATCGCTACTTGCAGGAGCACCACGACATTGAAGTGTTCCGTCAACAGTATCTGGATTTGATCGACTCTGGCTTGAGCCAGGCACGCAAGGAGCACCCATGACAGATTCGCAACCCTTGGTAACGGTGATCATCGCCTCTTATAACCACGGGCCTTATATCGAGCAGAGCATCCAGAGTGTTCTGGACCAGACCTATCCCAATATTGAGTTGTTGGTGATCGATGACGGCTCGCCCGATGACAGCGTGGAGCGCATTGAGCGCTTGCAGGCGGTGCATGGTTTCGACTTTCGGGTACAGCAGAATCAGGGGCTGACCAATACCCTTAACGGCGCTATTGCCCGCGCCAAGGGCAGTCTGATTGTGCCGTTCGGCTCCGATGACATCATGATGCCGGACCGCATTGCGGTGCAGGTCGCGTATATGAATGGCAAGCCCGAGGTGGGTATTTGCGCGGGCAATATCGAGTTGATCGATGCCCAGGGCAACCCCTTCCCGGAGAAGCGCCAGCGCCGGGATGTGCCGTTCAGGCGTCTGGATTTCGATGACATGTTCCTTGAGCGCAAACCGTATCCGCCAGCGCCCACCCTGATGATCCGTCGCGAAGCGCTGGACAAGGTGGGGGGGTTTGACCCGAGCATTCGCCTTGAAGACCTGTACATCGAGCTGAAGATTACCCATGCCGGGTACTTTATCGACGGTCTGAACGTGGTGATGGCGCGCTATCGCAAGCACGCCACCAACTCCTACAAGAACCATCGCTTCATGATCGACAGTATTTTGCGTATCTATGCACTGTTCAGTGATCACCCGCTGTATGACGAGGTGCGCTACAAGTTTCTCAACTCCATGTTCCTGAAAACGGCCAATCGCAATCGTGCGCTGGCCCGTGAGTTGTTGGCCCAGATTCCGTTCAAGCACTGGACGGGTAAGACCTGGCGAGGCTTGGGACGGTTGTATTTTTCGCCGCTGGAAAAAGACTGAGACGGGAGGGCGTGCGTCTAGGGCTGGATTGAACGATGTTGGGCGAAGCGTGCGATCTGTCCATGACCTAACCGTTTAGAACGGCATCCGTGGGGATGGGGTGGTGGGCAGCGATGGGTGGCTGTGCTCCAACAGGATCTTGCTGTCGGGTGTAACGATGGGTCACGCATGATGTAGAACTGTATACGGTTCTGGCCAGGAGCACCTGAAGGTGCTCCCCCTGATGCATCAGGTTGCCGCTTGTACCTTGATCTGCTGGCTAAGGCTGTTAACGGCCACAGGATCAGCCAAGCTGGCATAGCCGTCGAGTAGCGCCTGCAGCTGTTCTTCGAACAACCAGCGACGATCTTCAGGATAGCGCTGCATGTGGCGCAGGTTGCGCTTGCGCAAGGCGATCCGGAGCGATGAAGGGTAGATGTGCATGTCGGCGATATCGATCAGGGCGAATTCACCATCGTCCATCAGCAACACATTACCCAAGTGCAGCGAGCGGAAGTAAACGCCCTTGCCATGCAAGACCGCCAGGAACTTGCCGAAACGCTCAACCAGTGCCTGGCGAACCGCAGGCGATCCCATCGATTGCATCACCTGACGCAGGGTTTGGCCCGGTAGCGGCTGATAGAGCACAGCAGTGCTGCCGTCAGTCAGTTGATACAGGTCCAGGATTTTAGGCGCTGCAATCCCCATGTCCTGCAAGCGCTCGCTGTTTACGGCAAAGCGCTCGGAGTACGGGTTAAAGCTGCCGGACGTGTAGCAGCGACGCCCGCGGAACAGCTTGAGGAAGTTACCGTTTTCCAGGCGCAGGACTTTTGGCCCCAGACCATCTTCTTCAATGACGTGTGCATGGGCCTGAAGGGTGTCCAGAGCTGCCCGGGAGAGGCTGCGAACAGGCCGGTCACGCAGGGTCTTGAAGCGCTGGTTGATGCTCAGTGCAGCAATCAGGGCCAGCGGGATCCACAGCAGGTACCAGTGTTCTTTGGGCCTTGGCAATATGCCGCCGCCTTCAGTCAGGCCGGCCCCGATGCCGTACACCAGCCAGGCAGACGCCAGGATGAACAGCGGTTGCACGCGATGGCGCCAACTGCTGTACAGCCCCCAGACCTGCATGAACAGCCAGGGCGTGAAGCCCAGAATGCCGGTGTAATAAAGCACACCCAGGGCGAAGTTGTGAGGTTCGCTCAACAGTAAGCCCGCACCCGGATCCAGGCTCAGAGTCGATTCGTAACCATGCCCGATCCAGGGCATCAGCTTGATCTGCTCAAGCACCAGTTGCCACAGCTCAAAACGGAATGAGCTGCCGCGGCTCATAATCATCTCGGAGAACAGTGCTATCACCACGACTCCACCCGTGATGAGCATGCTCATCAACGCCAATGAGCGACGGTTCCAGCAGATAAAGCTCAACCACACCATGGCCATGACCACTGCCACCAGGGGGGTTCTGGAACCGGTGGCCAGCAGTGCTGCGAACATGATGGTAAAAGCAGGGATCGCGATAAACAGGATCTGCGGGCGTTTGCAGGTCATGCCCAGGGTGAGCCAGTAAATGCAGAAAAAGCCGAAAGCGTGGGAGCTCAGCAGTGGATTGTCGAACGCTCCCGCCCCCACCATCCGGTCTTGCGGGGCGAAATGGCTGATAAACATGTACAGGTTATAGACGGTCGCAACCAAGGCGATGATCGCCGCCGCGAAGAACACCGGCTGCAGGCTTTCACTGCGGTATCGGGTCAGCAGCGTGCAGCCCCAGAACAGCATCAGCAGGTGCAGGGCCGGCTTGAGCGAGCCCAAGAAGTCTTCTTCGCCGTTAGTCCACATCAGGCTGGCCATCGCCCAGGCGGCAAATAGCATGAAGCCGAGGACTATCGGGTCACGCAGGATTTCTTTCAGCTCCCTGGGCCGCAAGATAATCGCAATAAGGGTCGGAATACTGAACAGGCCGTAATACAACTTGTGATGCAGACTGCGCCCGGGCAGGAAATAAAGGTCGGAGAGGAGTAATAAAAGGCCGACAGGGAGTAGCCACAGGCAGATGAAATCAAACACCCGCTGCTTTGAATAATTTAAGTAACTGAATTGCATGCTGAAAGGTTCATTCCAGGTTTTGGACGGCCATACTAGCGTACTGGCCCTGACGTGTCGTTTTTACTGCCCTGCGAGGCCGGGCTTCAAGCGGCAGTCAGTACACCAGAGAAGCTGTGATAAAGTCAGCTTCCTTTTTTACTAACCGCCGCGTGATATGACCGAATCCAGCCCCAGCACAAGCGAATCGAGCTTGAAGATATATCTGCGCCTGCTCAGCTATGTCCGGCCTTATGTCGGCCTGTTCCTGCTGAGCATCCTCGGGTTTCTTATTTTCGCTTCGACCCAGCCAATGCTTGGTTACATCCTCAAGTATTTCGTCGATGGCCTGTCCAATCCGGACGCAGTGCTGTTTCCCACTATTCCTTATTTGCGTGATCTGCGCCTGTTGCAGGTCGTGCCGATACTGATCGTATTGATCGCCGCATGGCAGGGCCTGGGCTCCTTCCTGGGCAACTACTTCCTGGCCAAGGTGTCATTGGGCCTGGTGCATGACTTGCGGGTCCAGCTGTTCAACAACCTGCTGGTACTGCCCAACCGCTACTTTGACAAGCACAACTCCGGCCATCTGATCTCCCGTATCACCTTCAACGTGACCATGGTTACTGGCGCTGCCACCGATGCGATCAAGGTCGTTATCCGTGAAGGCATGACCGTTGTGTTCCTGTTTGGCTCGTTGCTGTGGATGAACTGGCGCCTGACGCTGGTGATGGTTGCGATCCTGCCGCTGATTGCAGTCATGGTGAGTACGGCCAGCAAGAAATTCCGCAAGCAAAGCAAGAAAATCCAGGTGGCGATGGGCGACGTGACACACGTCGCCTCGGAAACCATCCAGGGTTATCGCGTTGTACGCAGCTTTGGTGGTGAAGCCTACGAGCAAAAACGCTTTCTGGAAGCCAGTCAGAGCAACACTGACAAGCAACTGCGCATGACCCGCACCGGGGCGATTTATACCCCGATGTTGCAACTGGTCATCTACGTGGCCATGGGCGTCCTGATGTTCCTGGTGCTGTACCTTCGCGGCGATGCCTCGGCAGGCGACATGATTGCCTACATCACCCTGGCAGGTTTGCTGCCCAAGCCGATTCGTCAGCTGTCTGAAGTCAGCTCGACAATCCAGAAGGGTGTGGCCGGCGCTGAAAGCATCTTTGAGCAACTGGACGAACAACCTGAAGTCGACACCGGCACTGTTGAGCGCGACCACGTCAGCGGTCGTCTTGACGTGCGTAACCTCAACTTCACCTACCCTGACACAGACCGTCAGGTGCTCAAGGACGTGACTTTCACGGCCGAGCCGGGGCAAATGGTGGCGCTGGTGGGGCGTTCCGGCAGCGGCAAGTCGACACTGGCGAACCTGATTCCGCGCTTCTATCACCACACGTCGGGCGAAATTCTGCTCGATGGCGTTGATATCGAAGATTACCGCCTGCTTAACCTGCGTCGACATATTGCCCAGGTGACTCAGCATGTGACCCTGTTCAGCGACACCGTGGCCAACAACATCGCCTATGGCGATCTGGCAGGTGCTCCCCGTGCCGATATCGAAAAAGCCGCGCGTGATGCCTACGCGATGGACTTTATCGAGCAATTGCCGCAAGGCCTGGACACTCAGGTCGGCGAGAACGGCGTGCTGCTTTCCGGCGGTCAACGCCAGCGTCTGGCGATTGCCCGGGCGTTGCTCAAGAACGCGCCGTTGCTGATCCTCGATGAGGCCACCTCGGCGCTGGATACCGAGTCTGAGCGTCATATCCAGGCAGCCCTCGACCACGTCATGAAGGGTCGTACTACCCTGGTGATCGCTCACCGCCTGACAACCATCGAGAAAGCCGACCTGATCCTGGTCATGGATCAGGGCCAGATTGTCGAGCGCGGCACCCATGCCGAGTTGATGGCGTTAAACGGCTACTACGCGCGTCTTCACTCAATGGGCCTTGATGCCCCGCAAACCTCTGGCGATATCGCCTAGCATTGTGTAGCCGCTGGCGAATACTTCGGCAGCGGCTACACAACACTTTCGCTTTGCCTGATTCTCATTCGCTGCGATTAATACCGTGAACTGACCTGCGTTCACCCTGTGTTAATATCGCGCCCCTGTTCATTTTGTATGTGGGATCTCCATGAAGTTGTCCATGCCGCGATTCGATCAAGCCCCTGTCTTGGTGGTAGGCGATGTCATGCTCGACCGTTATTGGCATGGCGGGACCTCACGGATTTCCCCTGAGGCGCCGGTGCCGGTGGTCAAGGTCGAGCAAATCGAAGACCGTCCAGGCGGCGCTGCCAACGTTGCGCTCAACATTGCCGCACTGGGTGCGCCTGCCTCACTGGTCGGTGTGACCGGCGACGATGAAGCCGCCGACAGCCTGGCCAATCGGCTTGAAGGCGCCGGTGTTCGTGCACTGTTCCAGCGTATCGCGCATCAGCCGACCATCGTTAAGTTGCGGGTCATGAGCCGTCACCAGCAACTGCTGCGTATCGACTTCGAAGAGCCGTTCGCCACCGACGCCCTGGCGTTGGGCGCTGAAGTTGAAAACCTGCTCGAAGGCATCAAGGTGCTGGTGCTGTCCGACTATGGCAAGGGCGCCTTGAAAAACCATCAGGTGTTGATCCAGGCCGCACGCGCCCGAGGCATTCCGGTGCTGGCTGATCCCAAGGGCAAGGACTTCTCGATCTATCGTGGCGCAAGCCTGATCACGCCCAATCTCAGCGAGTTCGAAGCTATCGTCGGTGGCTGTACCGATGAGGCCGATCTGGTGGCCAAAGGCGCCAAGCTGATGGCAGATCTGGATCTGGGGGCCCTGCTGGTCACCCGTGGCGAACATGGCATGACCTTGTTGCGTCCGGGCTTTGCGGCCATGCACTTGCCCGCTCGGGCTCGTGAAGTGTTTGACGTGACAGGCGCTGGCGATACCGTCATTTCGACCCTGGCCGCAGCCATTGCAGCCGGCGAAGAACTGCCCCACGCCGTGGCGCTGGCCAATCTGGCGGCCGGTATTGTGGTCGGCAAGCTGGGTACGGCCGCTATCAGTGCGCCGGAACTGCGCCGGGCGATTCAGCGTTCCGAAGGTTCGGAGCGTGGTGTGCTGAGTCTCGATCAGCTGTTGCAGGCCATCGAAGATGCGCGGGCCCACAACGAGAAAATCGTCTTCACCAATGGTTGCTTCGACATCCTGCATGCCGGTCATGTGACCTACCTGGAACAAGCGCGGGCCCAGGGCGATCGCTTGATCGTGGCGGTCAACGATGACGCTTCCGTGAGTCGCCTGAAAGGCCCGGGGCGCCCGATCAACAGCGTTGACCGGCGCATGGCCGTACTGGCTGGCTTGGGCGCGGTGGATTGGGTGATCAGCTTCCCTGAAGCGACTCCGGAAAACCTGCTGGCCCAGGTCAAGCCGGATGTGCTGGTCAAGGGCGGCGATTACGGGATCGATCAGGTGGTCGGTGCCGATATCGTGGCGGCTTATGGCGGTACGGTAAAAGTGCTGGGGCTGGTTGAAAACAGCTCGACCACGGCGATTGTCGAGAAAATCCGCGGTCAGTAATTACCCGGCAGATGCACTGTGGGAGCGGGCTTGCTCGCGATGAGATCGACTCGGTTCTTCTGACAGACCGAGCCGCCTGTATCGCAAGCAAGCCCGTTCCCACATGTGCAGAGCGCTGCGCTCAAGCCTTCTTCACGACCTTCCTGAAAATCTGCCGCGCCTTACCGGTCAGGCGCTTGAGCCTGGACTCCGGTGTCGGCGGGCTCAGGCCTTGCTGCTTGACCCAATCTTTCCAGTGAATCCGTTCGTCGTGTACCACCCAGCCGTCTTGAGGCGCGAAGCTCTCGGCCAGACGCACGCCCCGGGTACTTGCGGGGTGCAGTTGGTCTTTGGTGAGTGTGTACAGTTCGGCGCAGGGCTGGCCATCGGTCAGCGGGATCAGGTACAGGTCCGGGCGCTTGCGATCAAGGCGCGCGACCAGTTGATCACCTTCCAGTCGCTCATCGACATGAAACAGGCTCAGGGACTTGGCCTCCTTTGGCACTTCCAGGCGCAGGTCGTATATCAGCTGCAGTGACGCCGTCGGTAAATGCACGTAGGTTCGTGGCCGCTCGAGCAGGGGCTGGCTGCCACAGCGTACGGGCCGCGCTGCGCCAGACAGCGGCGTGAGGCGAAAGGGCAGGGCTTCACGGTAATGCAGGGCGGCGGCATAGGGCGCCGGTAGCCATGTTTCGTTGAAGCGTCCGCTAAGCCAACCCTCGGGGGTTTCCAGCAAGCATTCTTCGGCAATTTCCTGGATGGCGGTGTGCAGGGGCAGGTTGACCTCATGGGCGGGGACATAGCCCGAGATCAGCTTGAGCACCACATCGCCCCGATCCTGACGGCGTTGGCGCACCAACACCCAGTAATCGCGGCCTTGCCAATGCAAGGTCAGGCGTACCGATACGCCAAGATTCGCCAGTTCCAGTGAAAAACGCTCACTGTTAGCCACTTTCACCGGTCGGCGTTTTTGCAGGGTTTGCGTGAAGTTCAGCGGCATCCCGACGCTTTGATAGCTCAAGCCTTCAGGCGTGGCCTCGACAAACAACGGCAGGGTTTTGAAGTCGCTGGGGTTCTTGCGGATCAGCATGCGCGGCATCTCGGCTCCTTCTTGCGTCGGGGTCGGCCACATCGGCGGCTTCAGGTTTTACGCAGTACCTGCGCAACAGTCGCCACGTTATGGGCCAGGTGCAGCGGATTGATGGTACCGACAATAGCACTGGCAACTCCGTGATGGCCAAATACCAATTCGAAGCTGGCGCGCACCGGATCAACCCCCGGGCTCAAGCACACATGTCCACTGGCCAAGGCCTTCTTAACCAGAATGGCCTTGCCGTGGGCTGCGGCGTAATCGATAACCGGCAGTTCGGCTTGCTCATTGAGGTTGAAGGTGACCATCGCGCAGTCGCCTGTTTCCAAGGCCTTCAGCCCGCCTTCGACGGTTTTACCTGACAGGCCGAAGCCGCGAATCTTACCTTCGCGTTTCAGTTCGGACAGGGTCTCGTAAACCTCGCACTCATTGAGAATCGCAAGGTCATTGCCATCAGAGTGCACCAGCACCAGGTCGATGAAATCCGTTTCCAAACGTTGCAGGCTGCGCTCCACCGAGCGCCGTGTATGAGCCGCGCTGAAATCGTGGCTCGACTGGCCGTCGACGAACTCTTCGCCCACTTTGCTGACAATCACCCAGTCTTGACGCTGGCCGCGCAAGAGCGGGCCCAGGCGTTCTTCACTGCGGCCGTAGGCGGGCGCAGTGTCGATCAGATTGATGCCCAAATCACGGCTGAGCTTGAGCAGCATCCGCGCTTCGTCATCATCCGGGATCTGAAAACCGCTGGGATACTTGACCCCTTGGTCACGGCCCAGCTTGACGGTGCCAAGGCCCAGTGGCGAAACCAACAGGCCGGTACTGCCCAGCGGGCGATGAAATGCGTGCAGGGTTGGCTGGCTCATGACAACAGTTGCTCCCAGGCTGTTTTGCCCAAAGGCGGGCGCGGTAACTCAGGCAAGGCCGGGGTATTGCCCGGCTTGATACCGTCGTTCTCCAGTGCCTGCATCACACGATCCGAGAAGTCAGGCGCCAATGCCAGCTTGGTCGGCCAGCCCACCATCAGGCGGCCTTGATCCGCAAGGTAGGCGTTGTCCGGGCGTACAAGGCCCGACTGCGCAGGCTCGGCGCGGTTGACCCGCAACGTGGCCCATTGCGCCTGGCTCAGGTCGACCCAAGGGAGCAAATTGCCCAGTTCCTTTTGCGCAACGGCAATTTGCTCGGCAGGTTCGCGGGCAACCCCATCGGCTTCGGCGATGTCACCGCCCAGGTACCACACCCACTCGCCATCTGCTGCCGGGTGTGTGGTCACGGTAACGCGCGGCTTGGGGCCACCGCCCAGGCAATGGGCGTACAGCGGCTTGAGGCTTGGGCCCTTGACCATCACCATGTGCAACGGGCGCAACTGTTGGGCTGGAACACTGATGCCGGCGCTGGCCAATAGCTCGGCATTGCCTGCGCCCGCACTCAATACGATGCGCTGGGCATGAATGTCGCGTCCGTCGACCCGCAGGCCGATCAGTTCGTTGTTTTCAAACAGGGGTTCAATGTTCTGGCCAGCCAGCAGGCCGTCACCCGCCAACTCCGCCAGACGCTCGATCAGGCTCGGAACATCGACCACCAGCTCTGCCAGGCGATAGACCTTGCCCTTGAAGCGCGGATCTTGCAGAGCAGGGGGCAATTGGTCGCCTTTGACCTGATCGACCCGGCCACGTACGGCCTTGCTGGCAAAGAAGCTGGTGAGATTGCCCGCCAGGGTACCGGGGGACCACAGGTAATGGGCTTCGGAGAGCAGGCGCACGCCGCTCAGATCCAGCTCGCCATTACCGGCCAGGGCTTCACGCCAGCGCCTGGGCATATCGGCGATGGCTTCCGAGGCGCCGGTCAGGGCCCCATGTAGCGCGTATTTGGCGCCGCCATGAATAATGCCCTGTGATTTCACGCTCTGACCGCCGCCCAGGCTTTCACGTTCAACCACAATCGTGGAGAACCCCTGACGTCGAAGACGGGCATTGAGCCAGAGGCCGGCAACACCAGCGCCGACAATCAGCACGTCGGTGGAAATAACAGATGGCATGAGCGACCTCAGCGTTTAAAGACAAAGACCGCAAGTATACAGTCTGATCTTCAACCTGCCTTGACCTGGAAGAGCTCGCAGCCTTCGTTCCTCGTCAGCGGCTTGTATGTTGGCGCTAAACCGTTTTTCGTAGGGTTCTGTGACGTCTGCGATGCTTTTTGCTTTTGCTGGAGCCACACTAATGTCCAGACGACGCGAATGCCCATCACAGAAGGCCGAACGCAGGTGCTGTTATGGGGGTGGCGCGGCAGGACGCCGCGCCAGCCGCGATGGGCCATGGATGGCCCGTCGTGGCGTGCCCCCATGACAGTGCCGGAGTGAGGGAACCACCGAGCCTGGGCGAGGCGGCCGTATGGTAGGGCAAGCCTTTTTGGTTACTTTTTCGGCGTTTGGAAAAAGTGACCCGCCGTAAGGGCGGAACCCGTAGAGAACCGTGACATATCGAATGGATATGGACTCGGCATAGGTGCGGGCGCTTCGCAAAACAACTGGCACACGGGGTACATATCCGGCATCCGCGGTTAACTGAAATGATGGTTTCGCTCTTACAGCGAGTCACTTTGCAAAAGCGGCAAAGTAACCAAAGCGCTTTCGCCCCCGCGTACGGCCTTCGCTGCGCTCAGGTTCCCTCATTCCGGTCCCGCTCCGTGGGCACGCCGTGACGGGCCATCCCTGGCCCAACACGGCTCTCCCGGCATCCATGCCGGTCGACCCACTACGCAGAACCTGCGCTCGGCCTCCCGAAGGGCAGGCAGATCAAAAACCAGTGCAAAAACAAGATCAACGGCCCGCCGAGGCGGCCTACAGGCCGACCTGTTTAGCGAAGCACATTTCTCTAAACAGGCCGGTTGGCAACACAGTATCTACAGGGCGGGCTGTTTCAATGCCCCACCGTTTTGGAAAACAGCTGGATAACGACCACGCCCAGCACAATCAGGCCCATGCCGATCATTGCCGGAATGTCGAGTTTCTGCCCGTAGATAAACAGTGCAGCGATGCTCACCATCACAATCCCCATGCCCGCCCATACGGCGTAAGCCACACCTACGGGGATGGTGCGCACGACCAGTGTCAGCATCCAGAACGCCGTGGCGTAGCCAGCAATGACCAGAATCAGTGGCAGTGGAGTACTGAAGCCTTTGATCGCCTTCATGGAGACGGTTGCAATCACTTCGGCGCAAATGGCGATGGCCAAGTAGTAGTAGGCGTTCATGGGTGGAGTCCTGAGTGTGGTGCGGGGCAATTTAACAGTAAGGCATTCTAGTGAATGTAAAAGTGTGTAGTACGTTTCGATTACGACAGGTGCCGGGGGTATTTCGACACCGCAGGCGTGATGCAGTGCCATCATCGTGATTACCGTTTTCAAGTAAACTCCGTGCCCATGAATAGAACTCTCTACACCTTGCTGTTTCATCTGGGGCTGCCGCTGGTGGCGATTCGCTTGTGGTTACGGGCACGCAAGGCACCCGCGTATGCCCGGCGCATTGGCGAACGTTTCGCCATGAACCTGCCGGCCATGCAGCCGGGCGGGATTTGGGTGCATGCCGTTTCGGTGGGTGAGAGCATTGCCGCCGCACCCATGATTCGCGAGCTGCTCAAGCGTTATCCACAGTTGCCGATCACCGTGACCTGCATGACGCCGACCGGTTCGGAACGGATCCAGGCCCTGTTCGCCAACGAGCCGCGAATTCAGCATTGCTACCTGCCCTACGATTTGCCGTGGGCGGCGGCGCGGTTTCTGGAGCGGGTCAAGCCCAAGCTTGGCGTCATCATGGAAACCGAGTTGTGGCCCAACCATATCCACCAGTGCGCCAAGCGCGGTATCCCGGTGGCGCTGGCCAATGCCCGGTTGTCCGAACGTTCGGCCAAAGGCTATGCGCGGTTTGCCGGGCTGACCCGGCCAATGCTTGAAGAAATGAGCCTGATCGCCGTGCAGACCGAGGCCGAGGCCGAACGTTTTCGGCTCCTGGGCGCGCGACCTGAATGTGTTGAGGTCACTGGATCGATCAAGTTCGACTTGAGCATTGACCCTCAGCTATTGATCAAGGCCCGTGAGCTGCGCGAGCAATGGCAGGCGCAAGAGCGTCCGGTATGGATCGCAGCCAGCACCCACGAGGGCGAAGACGAGATCGTGTTGGCGGCCCATCGTCAATTGCTGGCCAGTTACCCCAATGCGCTGCTGATTCTGGTGCCGCGTCATCCTGAGCGTTTCAATTCGGTATTCGAGCTGTGTCGGCGCGAAGGGTTTGCCACCGTGCGCCGCTCAAGTGGCGAGTCGGTTGAAGCTCAAACCCAAGTGCTGCTGGGCGACACCATGGGCGAGTTGCTGTTTTTATATGCCTTGGCAGACAGCGCCTTTGTTGGCGGCAGCCTGGTACCCAACGGCGGGCATAATCTGCTGGAGCCGGCTGCGCTGGCCAAGCCCGTGCTGAGCGGGCCGCATCTGTTCAACTTCCTCGAAATTGCCGCCAAACTGCGCGATGCCGCAGCCCTGGAAGAAGTTGATGATGCTCAAGGTCTGGCCGTCGCAGTGCAGCGCCTGTTTGAGTTGCCGCAAGACGCGCAGCGCATGGCGCAGGCGGGCCTCAAGGTGATGCAGCTCAACCAGGGCGCCTTGCAGCGTTTGCTCGACGGCCTGGCGCGCCTGATAGCGCGCTGAGCGGCCCCTCTAGCCTGCGGGTTATTGGGCCACTGGCAGAAACCAGCGCTCTGCCAGTGACCGGCCGATCTGGCCACGGTGGACGTTGACAATGGCCTGCCCGCTTTTAGCGTTGGCCAGCTGCGACCAATAACTGAGCGTGCGCTGTGCTTTGGTTTTCAAGTGGGCGACGGTGTAGTCCTGCTTCGCAGTGTCTGCTTCGGCATAGTGAAAATGGGCATACCACAGCGGATAACCCTTGCGGTCGTTGATGGCATATTCCTGGATAAAGTCCCGACGTTCGCCCGTTAACTGGATGCGCCTGCCGAGAGCGGCGATCTGGACCCGTTCCTGATCAATCAGGTAGTGCAGGTTGCCGTGTGTGGGTGGTAGTTGCAGGCTCAATTGAATGCGCATTGCCCGGCCTTCGTCGATCATTTGCCGGGCAGCCCTGCGCAGGGTGTCCATCAGGGTTTGATCGTCCGCCAGTCGTGAGGCCGGGGGCAGGGTCTGAAGGCTTAGGTGCAGTTCGGTTGCCAGGTTGTCGAGCTTGCGAGCCTGGTAAGTGAGTAGTTCTTCGACTTCCTGGGGGTGCCGGGAAAGGATCTTGTACTGCCGGGCTTTGTCCAGATACCCCGCGAACGTGGCCAGCAGTTTGCGAGCGTCCCCCTTGATGACATTGAGCGCTCGAGTACTGGCAGGCGGCGAAGGACGTTCGGTCTTGATCTGGACCCATTCGTCCCCGTGTTGCAGGTAGGTCGACAGCAGTTGCCGGTCGTAATCGGAGCGGACTTCGATCACCTCATTTTGCCATTCGCTGTCTGCGGGTCTTAGTTCACCAATCAATTTGCCCTTGCCGCGTACGCTGATCATCTTTTTTGGACGCATGCCGGCTGCTGACGGCATGCGTTTACGGGGGCTTTTTCCACTGGGTTTAGCAGGAGGCCTGATCTCGGTAGCCAGTTGCTTAGTCGCCTCCTGGTACAGATCTGTCAGGAGCGTGTGCAGTTGATTGAAGTACTCGGGCTGCAGTTCATCGGCATACAGCAGGCCGATGCCCTGCACCGTATCCAGGGCCTGGCCGTACTGCTCAGCGAGGCTACCCAGTATCTCCAGGCGTTTGCTGGCCTCGAACTCCAGGGTGTTGAGCTGGTTGTGGGTGTAGATGTGCTCCTTGAGAGGGTCGATGGCGTTGTCGAGGCTGTCTTCGATGAGGCTGCCTGCCGCAAGCCTTGAGCTGGCGAGTTTCAGGCAGTCGAGCTGGAAACCCTTGAGGGTCAGGCTTGTGTGCCCGCCGACGGGTAGCCCCCGGACCAGCTCGGTGGCAGTTGCAACCCCCGCGTCGCCGAGGCTGAACAACTGATCCAGATAGCCATCTCTTTGCTCTATACGTTCGATGGTGTGTTCGTTGAGGGCTATTTGTTCCCGGATGGACGCTATAAACCCTTGCGGGTCTTCAACCGCTGCCGCCTCAAGGTCCGGCCCCGGAGTGGTGAACTGCGGCCACTTTGCAATCTGCGCCGCCTGTTCACTTGCCGAAATGGACAAGGAAATTGAGCGGTTGTAGAAGGCCTTCTCCAGCATCGAAACCATGATCGTTTCGTGAAACGGTATTTTCAGCTCGATGCGTTCCTGAGCCGTGGCCAGCAGTGCCTGGTACTCGCTCAATTCAGCATGCAGGGCGGTGCCAAGCCTGTCGCGAAAGGCGGCGACTTGCTCAGCACTGAAGCGAGGCTCCGCCATCGCCCTTTTGAGCGCTGCATGGGTAATCTCAACAGTTTTTTGCAGCGGAGCCTCACGGGGAAAAAATCACTCATTTGGGCCTCCAGTTCGCGAATGCGCTGCGCTTTGTGCTGTTGCAATGCCGCGATCCGTTTGGGCGGCATCCCCCCGAGCAAGCGCAGGCGCAGATCCAGTGACCAGTTGCCGTGGCTGTCCGACTTGAGACCTGGGCCGTGATGGTTGATATCGGCAGCTGAAACGATAACCGCCACGCCTGGGGGGGCGACATCAACGGGGTACAGGCCCTGTTCGATCAACGCATGCCAAGTTTGCCCAATGCGGTAGAGGCCTTTGCTCGGGCCACTGGCCTGAGGGGGAGGCAGGATCGCTGGCTGCAATACTTCAAAGGTCCCCAGCTGCTTACGCTGGCTGGGGGTGAGGCGGTCATGGGCGTTGGCAAAGCTGAAGTCCAGCACTGTGCTGTCCGCATCGGGGTATTCGCCGGGCAGGGCGGCGATGCCCGTAACAACATTGGGCGGTGAAGGCTCCGGCCAGACCTCCCGGATACGGATTGGGGCCCGTGGCCTCAGCACTTGCGCCATCAGCCCTTCGGGCAAAGGTGCAAGCGGCTGCACAACGGTCAGGGACTGGTGGAGCAGCAACAGGCACAGATTGAACAGCACATCGGCTGCTGCCAGTTCGCGGGTCGCCGGGTCACTGCTGGTGAGTGCGGGGATGTCCTTGCTGGCAAGGCTGGCCAGGCTCATTAACCCGGCGGTAAGCATGACGGCGGGAGGCCCGCCAGGTAGTAGCAACAAGGCGTTGAAAACCAGGCCGCCCCCTTCGATCAATACGCGCCAGCGGCTTTCCTGATTGGACACCGAGTCGATGTTCGCCTGTTCCACCAGCGCTCGGGCATTGCTGCCATACAGAAACTGCATCAAACGACCGTTATGCAGGTATTGCAGCAATTCGTCGCTGCTGGCGTTGATTGCCAGTTGTGCAGGGGCGGGTGTTTGAATCGGGGCGAAGTCACTGCCCAGGCCAAAGCGCACGTAATGAGGCTCTTTGAAACCACCGTTGTCGTAGATCGGGCGGGCAAGGTCGCTCAACCAGGTCAGTACGCTGGATTGCAGTGGCGAGGGTTCGGCGATCGCGTCCAGCAGGGCTGTGCGGGTCGTGAATTCCAGCAATGAGGGTGAGTAAAACGGACGGTACAACACATGGGGGCCACGCTCGGCATCGGCAGGTTCGATGATGAACATGTTGCTCGCCCTATCAGGCAGCGCTTGCGGGTGGCGCACCAGCGCCAAGTGCCGAATGACCACCGCCGTGCCCTCGACCTTTTGCGCGTCCACGCTGGTCTGCAGCACTGCTGCCACATAGCGTGCGCCGAGCGCGGTCATGCCATTCTCTTGTTTGAGGCTCAGCTCCAGCGCTTCCAGCGCAAGCTGCCCGCTGAGGTGGACGGCAAACAGTTTTTCGCGAGTTTGCGCCTCGGTTGTGTTGCTCAGCAGCCTGTCTTCAAGATGCCTGGGGTACATCTTGCCGATATCCACTTTTTCGATCAGTCCGCCGCGTTGGGTGATGTAGTCACGTGTCAACCAGGCGGGCAACTCAAGGCCCTGACGATGGCGCAGGCTGAGTCTGCCTGTGGGTCGACCGAACAGGTTCTTCAGGGCCAGTTCGGTCAGGCTCATGGTGACGGGCTCCACAATGCCCGCAGCGCCTGGCAATCCTGCAGCCGTCAGAAAAGTCAGCTCAATAGCGTCGGGATTGAAGAGATCCTCGCTGGCCTGGACAGGAACGCCCGGCTCGAAACGCTGCTGGTCGATGCGCATCTGTCGCTGCAGCGCATCGACGGCGTACCCGTGAATATCGTTGATGCCAGAGAGGTAGGTCTGACCTTTGCCGATTTTTTTGGCGGTAGACAGGGCCAGGCTGTATTGGCGGTAGCGGGCTTTGTCGCCAGCGCCAGCGTTGCTTAGCCAGGTAGGCAGATGTCTGTGAAGGGTTTGAAGGCTGTGCAGGTCGGTTTGAGTGCTCCCGACAAAGAACTGCGAGGTATCGGTGATCGCCTGGTAAACCGTTTCCAGTGCCTGCCAGCCGATATGGGCAGGCAACTTCAGCGCGCCTGTGCGCTCCAGTTGCCGGTTCAAAATGGCAGCGGCCCCAGCGTCGAAAACATTGCCCTCAAGCTCAAAATGCTTGAAACGGATTTCCTTGACGGTGAAGGCGCGACTGATCTGCCTGGCCCAGGCGCGGCTCAATGCGCCCAGATTTTTGTAGGGGAGCGTCTTGCCATCAGGCCTGCACAGCAGCACTTGATCCCGGGTTGCCAGAACAATCCGTGAGCTGAGCCCCGAGTGGACCACGCCCGCAGTGAGCAAAGTGGCTTGGAGCCAATAGGCGCGAACGGCGTTTTCTGCGAACAGGCGGACTCGCTCTTCATGGTTCGGGGTGGTGATGACCTGATTAAGTGCCGCAAGGGCGCTGGGTGTCAGGTCTGTTTGCTGGAGTGAGCCAATCGTCAGAGTGTCCTTGAGTACATCACTGAGCCACTGCCAACGACTGATCCCGGTATCGGCATTCTGTGTCCAATACGTGTTCAAGGCATCTTGCAGGCCGATGGGCAGGCGCCAGCTGAGCTCCTTTATCAGCGTCTCGATGACCTGCATATCCAGCTCGCCATCCTCTGGCTTGAGCCATTCGGGGGCGTTATCGGTCAGGTAGAAGGGCTGTGTGTTGACGGGGCTTAAATCAAGTTGCGCAGCGCTGCCAAGGTAATCCAGCACCTTGGGCATCAACGGCTCCAGCGTCCAGCCGCCCCCTGGCCTGGGCACGGCCAGCCGGGTGCGTTCGAGGTCGATCTGGAGTGAGGGATAGCGCTGCGCAATGGCCTCGGCGAGCATGTGCCGGGCGCTCGCTTCGAGCGCGGGTGGGTGGGCGAACTGTGCCCGTACTGCGTTTTCGGCAGGGGCGAGGCGTAGAGCCGGGACTGTAGGCATAAACGTTCCTGTGTTGAGTTCCAAAAGGTCACACGACCGATGCCGTATTAACTTCTGGTGCTCTCAAGGAACGGTGCTAACTGGATATATCAGTGGATCACACCGCTGTGGCAGCGCACTTGGTGGCGCTTGGTGCGCCGCGGTCTACTTGAGAGACCGCGTGCAGGAGTGTGGGGTTATTCAATTGCCCGGTGAGCGCAAATTGGCTTCGGCGGCCTTTGCCAGATCCGGCGGCAGGAAGTCCTTGTCCGGGTTGTAGTCGGCTTTGAGGTAGCGCGAGAGCGCTTCCAGATCACCTGGGTTCAAGGTGCCCGCTGCCTGCTTGAGACGCAGGTTGTCGAGGATGTAGTCATAACGGCTGTTGTTGTAGTCACGCACCGAGTTGTAGAGCTGGCGCTGGGCGTCGAGCACGTCGACGATGTTGCGCGTGCCCACCTGGTAGCCGATTTCCGTGGCTTCCAGTGCGCTCTGGTTGGAGATGATCGACTGTTTGCGCGCTTGCACCTGCTCAACGTCGGTGTTCACTGCACGGTGCAGGTTGCGGGTGTTTTCGACCACCTGGCGACGCAAGGCCTCGCGCTGCTGCTCGGTCTGGTCCAGGCGCGAGTACGATTCACGCACCTGCGAGCTGGTCAGCCCACCGCTGTAGATGGGAATGTTCAGCTGCACGCCAATGCTGCGCTGCGATACGTCGCCGCCATAGCGTTGGTTGAGGGCGTTGGGGTTGCTCAGGCCAAAGGCATCGTTGTCCCCAGTCTTGTACTGCGCAACGGCATCCAGGGTTGGCGCGTGGCCAGCCTTGCGCTGCTTGAGGGTTTCTTGGGCGGCATCCACCGCGTAATTGCTGGCCAGCAGGTTGAGGTTCTGCTGCGCGGCCGTGTCGACCCAGGATTTGGCGTCATTGGGCATCGGCGGCAAGATCGGCAAGGTGTGGCGCATGCCTTCAATCGCGTTGTATTGACGGTTGGTCAGGGTCACCAGCGCTTCAAAGGCGTCTTCTACCTGACGCTGGGCCAGCATCCGGTTGGCCCGAGCCGTGTCGTAACTGGCCTGGGATTGCAGCACGTCGGTCTTGTCCGACAGGCCCACGTCAAAGCGCTCGCGTGACTGGTCCAGCTGGCGCTTGAATGCGGCTTCTTCAGCTTTTGTCGCGGCCAGTGTGTCCTGGGCACGCAGTACCGAGAAATAGGCGTTGGCGCTTTGCAGGATCAAATTTTGCTCGGTGGCCGAGAGTTGTAGCGCGGCTTGTTCGTTGACCGATTCGGCGGCTTTTAACTGGAACCAGCGGTCAATGCGGAAAATCGGTTGTGCCAGCGTGGCCTGATACACCATGGCGCTGCGGGTCGTGGTCAATGACGGCTGGTCGATGGCAGTGCGCACGCTGGTCGACTCGGCGCCGCCGGACAGGTTGGGCAGCAAACCGGCGCGGGCCTGGGGCACCACTTCCTTTTGGGCCGCGTAATTGGCGCGGGCAGCAGCCAGATCAGCGTTGTTGTCTACCGCTTCGTGGTAAACGCTGACCAGCCCGTTTTGATTGGACAGTGGGGCGGTTGTATCCAGAGCCATTGCGCTGGTCGCCCAAGACACGGCTATAGCCAGTGATAGTTTGCGCAGCATGAGCGATCCCTAGTTCAAGGTTGCGAAAAATAAGTGCCCGAGCCCGATTCGCGGTTTCAAGCCGTAGCGAGTGTAGTAGTGGTGGCACCTTGCAACAATGCCATTGTTGCGCCTTTCATCACTGCATTAATTGTGGGATTGGCGTTCTGTCTCACTCTTGTCTAGACTGGCCGGGTTCTTGTCGGGGTGCCTTGCTATGAGGCTGAGATCGAATAATTTCGGATCCCGTTGAACCTGATCAGGTTAACGCCTGCGTAGGGAACAAGATTTCTCGTCTCCCGGCGAGTCCTCTTGAGTGCTGTCCGGGATCAATTGGTCAAAAAATGATCAGTTGTTCGAGGCCACCACTCAGCACCCAGTCCTTGGGTGCATCCGTACATTTTTCAGGTTCTCCCTCCGACAATCCGCCTGGATGCAGTCTGGAGAGCCGTGATGAGTACAAAACCAAAAAACGCGATCAACCTCAGTGATTCGGCCAAGGTCGATGAGCAGTCGGTCAAGCCGTTTACCCGCTCGCAAAAAGTCTACGTACAGGGTTCGCGCCCGGACATTCTGGTGCCGATGCGTGAAGTCAGCCTGGATATCACCCCCACCGATTTTGGCGGCGAAGTGAACGCCCCGGTATTGATCTACGACACCTCGGGTCCGTATACCGACCCGTCTGTTCAAATTGACGTGCGCAAAGGCCTGGGCGATGTGCGTTCGGCCTGGATTGATGACCGTGACGACACCGAGCGCCTGCCGGGCCTGAGCTCGAACTTCGGGCAAATGCGCCTGGACGATGCCGAGCTGACCAAACTGCGTTTTGCCCACGTTAAAAACCCGCGTCGGGCCAAGGCCGGTGCCAACGTCACCCAGATGCACTATGCGCGTCAGGGCATCATCACCGCCGAGATGGAATACGTCGCCATCCGCGAAAACATGAAGCTGCAGGAAGCCCGGGCGGCAGGTCTGCTGGATCAGCAGCACCCTGGTCACAGCTTCGGCGCCAGCATTCCCAAAGAAATCACTGCCGAATTCGTACGCGAAGAAATCGCTCGCGGTCGCGCCATCATCCCGGCCAACATCAACCACGTTGAGCTGGAGCCGATGATCATCGGCCGTAACTTCCTGGTGAAGATCAACGGCAACATCGGCAACAGCGCACTGGGCTCTTCGATTGAAGAAGAAGTGGCCAAACTGACCTGGGGTATTCGCTGGGGTTCGGACACGGTCATGGACCTGTCCACCGGCAAGCACATCCACGAAACCCGCGAGTGGATCATCCGCAACTCGCCGGTCCCGATCGGCACCGTGCCTATTTATCAGGCGCTGGAGAAGGTCAACGGCGTGGCCGAGGACCTGACCTGGGAGCTGTTTCGCGACACGCTGATCGAACAGGCCGAGCAGGGCGTTGATTACTTCACCATCCACGCCGGCGTGTTGCTGCGCTACGTGCCGCTGACCGCCAAACGTGTGACCGGCATTGTGTCCCGTGGCGGTTCGATCATGGCCAAGTGGTGCCTGGCGCATCACAAAGAGAACTTCCTCTACACCCATTTCGACGAAATCTGCGAAATCATGAAGGCCTACGACGTCAGCTTCTCGCTGGGCGACGGCCTGCGTCCGGGCTCGATTGCCGACGCCAACGATGCCGCCCAATTCGGTGAACTGGAAACCCTGGGTGAGCTGACCAAGATTGCCTGGAAACACGACGTGCAATGCATGATCGAAGGTCCGGGTCACGTGCCGATGCAGTTGATCAAGGAGAACATGGACAAGCAGCTGGAGTGCTGCGACGAGGCGCCGTTCTACACCCTTGGCCCGCTGACCACCGACATTGCACCCGGTTACGACCACATCACCTCGGGCATCGGGGCGGCCATGATCGGCTGGTTCGGTTGCGCCATGCTTTGCTATGTGACCCCCAAGGAGCACCTGGGGTTGCCGAACAAGGATGACGTGAAGACCGGGATCATCACCTACAAGATTGCAGCCCACGCCGCCGACTTGGCCAAGGGCCATCCGGGCGCACAAATCCGTGATAACGCCTTGAGCAAGGCGCGGTTCGAGTTCCGCTGGGAAGATCAGTTCAACCTTGGCCTGGACCCGGACACCGCGCGTTCGTACCACGATGAAACCTTGCCCAAGGACTCGGCCAAGGTCGCGCATTTCTGCTCCATGTGCGGGCCGAAATTCTGCTCGATGAAGATCACTCAGGAAGTGCGCATCTACGCCGCCAACCAGCGCATCGATGCCATCGACGTGGAGGTTGCCAAGGGCCTTGCCGAACAGGCCGAGCGCTTCAAGCAGGAAGGCAGCCAGCTGTACAAAAAAGTGTGATGTGAACCGAAATCCCTCGTAGCAGCTGCCGAAGGAACGAGGCTGCGTCCGGCGGCGTAGCCGTCGTAAACCCCGAAACCACGGTGTGTCAGGCACACCTTGCACTCAGGAATTACGATCGCTTCGCAATCGAACGCAGCCTGCGGCAGCTGCTACGGGTCAGTGTTTGTCCTTCTCTTTGAGATTCAACCCTTGAACACACCCGGCACCTATTCCCCCGACCGTGCTGTCCCTCAGGACAGGCGCGCGTTCGGCGGTCGAGATTTGTTTTCCCTGTGGTTCTCCCTCGGCATTGGCCTGATGGTGTTGCAGACCGGTGCGTTGCTTGCGCCGGGGCTGGGGCTTTCGGGTTCGTTGCTGGCGATTTTTCTCGGCACGCTGGTGGGCGTGTCGTTGTTGGCTTCGGTCGGTGTGATTGGCAGCGATACCGGGCTGTCGTCCATGGCTGCGCTGAAACTTACCCTCGGCAGCCGGGGCGCCATGCTCCCGGCCGTACTCAACGTGTTGCAGCTGATCGGCTGGGGCTCGTTCGAAATCATTGTGATGCGCGATGCGGCCAGCCTGCTGGGTGCCCGGGCTTTCAGCGAAGGCAGTGTGCTGAGTAATCCCTGGGTGTGGACGCTGTTTTTCGGCGCCCTGGCCACCCTGCTTGCGGTCAGCGGGCCGCTGACCTTTGTGCGCAAGGTCTTGCGCAAATGGGGCATCTGGCTGCTGCTGGCGGCGTGCATCTGGTTGACCTGGAACCTCTTGGCCAGGGCCGATCTGCCCGCGTTGTGGGCCCAAAAGGGCGATGGCTCTCTGCCATTTGCTGTGGGGTTTGACATTGCCATTGCCATGCCGCTGTCGTGGCTGCCGTTGATTGCGGATTATTCACGCTTCGGCAAACGCGCTAAAAGCGTGTTCGGCGGCACGGCGCTGGGCTTCTTTATTGGCAACTTCTGGTTGATGAGCCTGGGCGTGGCCTACACCCTGGCATTTGCACCGAGTGGCGAAGTCAATGCGCTGCTGTTGGCGCTGGCGGGTGCGGGGCTGGGCATTCCACTGCTGCTGATCTTGCTCGACGAGTCCGAAAACGCATTTGCCGACATTCACTCGGCGGCGGTATCCGGTGGGATGTTGCTGGGTTTGAAAGTCGAGCATCTGGCCTTGGCTATCGGTGTGCTTTGCACCTTGATTGCCTGCTTTGCGCCGCTGGCGCAGTACCAGAACTTCTTGCTGCTGATTGGCTCGGTGTTCGCGCCATTGTTCGGGGTGGTCCTGGTGGATCACTTTATTTTGCGCAAGCGCAGTGCTCAGATGGCGCCCACCATGGTGCGCTGGCCAACCTTGCTGGCCTGGTTGGGCGGGGTGGTGACCTATCACCTGCTGGCGAACTTTATGCCCGATGTGGGCGCGACGTTGCCGGCGTTGCTGCTGGCCGGGGTGTTGCAGTGGGTGTTGGGACGTAAACGCTAAAAGCCCCTCACCCCAACCCTCTGGGAGAGGGTTGGGGTGAGGGCCGCTCTGGTTTAGCCCTTAGCCGGGAACCACTCAGGTTTCAGAATCCCGTTAAGGCGCGAGTACGGGATCTTCAGTTCAACATGACCTTCAGAGTACGGCGCAATGCTGTACACGTCGTACTTAAGGACCACGTTGTCCTTGAGCAATGCCACATGCGGGGTTTTCTGGAACGGCCAGTTTTTAACGTATTCCGGATCGCTGCTGTAATGGCTGTTGATCAGCCAGTTGTTGTGGGCCACTTTTGCGGCGCCCCAAAAGGCTTGCTCCTGACCCGGCAACAGCATGTCCTGCAAGGTCACTTCTCTCTGTTCCTTGCGCGAGTAGTTGATAAAACCGCGCCCCGGCATGCCATGAGCGCCGCCGGTGTCCAGGTAGCTGGACAGTTCGACAATCAACAGACCGTCATGCTCCTCGCGTACCTTGGCCTGCAAGTAGGTGCTGTTGCGGCTGTCTGCCGTGCGCAGGAATTGCTCGCGATACGCGTTGAGCGATGGCGCCAGTTTGTCGTCGGGCGAGTTAACGGTCATTTTCAGCAGACGGTTTTCGATCAGCGCGTCAAGGTTGGGAGCATCGGCAAAGTGCAGGGTGTCGATATTCACCAGCGGGCAGTCCTGGCCGGTGCAGCCGGATTTGACCTGCTCCGAAGCGTCATTGGTAAACGCCAGCGGCTTTTGGGCCGAAGGTTGAAACACGCTTTGGCAAGCGCCCAGGGTCAGGGCGATGCAAGTCATGGAGGCAAACTTTAAAAGCGACATGGTCGTCCTTCATTGTCGAAAGAAAGAGAAAATTATGGTGGTTCGACTGCCAGCATAGGCATCGGTTCGCCACTAAGCTCAATAGAGTCAATTAGAGTTGTTTTGCAGGCGATCCGTCTATCCCCGCGTCATAAAAGAGGCTGCATCCGCAGGCGCAGGCGCGTTAGGATGCGCGATGCCGAGGGCCACCCCGGTGAAATTCGCCAGTAAGGGGTTTGCAATGACTGACATCACCAAGGCCATGCCAAGTGCCGTTGAGATCGTAAAACGCGAGAACGGTTATCAGGGTTTTTACAAACTTGATCGAGTGCATCTGCGTCACGAACTCTTTGCCGGTGGCATGAGCCGTGAGATCAGTCGCGAAGTGTTTGTGCGTCATGACGCGGTCTGTGTGCTGCCTTATGACCCGCAGCGCGATGAAGTGGTGCTGATCGAGCAGTTCCGGGTCGGGGCCATGGGCAAGACCGAAACACCTTGGTTGATCGAACTGGTCGCCGGGCTGATCGACAAGGCCGAAGTGCCTGAAGAGGTCGCTCACCGTGAAGGCGAAGAAGAAGCAGGGATTACGTTTTCGTCACTGTGGCCCATCACCCGCTATTTCCCTTCGCCGGGTGGCAGCACCGAGTTTGTTCACTTGTTTCTGGGGCGTTGCAGCACCGTGGGTGTGGGGGGCTTGCATGGCCTGGAAGAAGAGGCAGAAGATATTCGTGTAACGGTATGGGCGTACGAAGATGCGCTGCAAGCTGTACGTGATGGACGTATTTCCAATGCAGCGAGCATTATTGCCCTGCAATGGCTGGCGCTTAATCGCGCTGAAGTGAGGGGGTTATGGTCGTAAATGGGGTTCGCGATCGTTATCGAGTCGACCTGATCGGTTTGCAGGCTGCCTGCGAGGCCAACTATGCGCGTCTGATGCGTTTGTTGCCTGACATGCGCGAGCAACCCGGCCCGCGTCGGATTGCCGTGACTCAGGGTGACCAGATGTTGGGCGTGCTGACGCTTGAGGTGATCCTCGATTGTCCGTACACCAGCACCCTTCGCATACGCCAGGAGCACAGCTTGCCCTGGTTGCCGGTGCCCGAGTTGCAGGTGCAGGTGTATCACGATGCCCGCATGGCTGAAGTGGTCGCCGCCGAGCATGCCCGGCGTTTTCGCAGTATCTACCCTTACCCCAACATCGCCATGCACCAGCCCGATGAAAAAGCTCAGCTCAATGTGTTCCTGGGTGAGTGGCTCAGTCACTGCCTGGCGTGCGGGCATGAGTACGCAGAAGTGCGCTGAAATCTGTCGAAACCGTGCTTGCCCGCCTGGCCGGTCGCGTCGTCTGAATCGCGAGCAGGCCAACGCTCACAGAAAGCTGTGCCGATAGACCGACATAGATACAGCTGCCACTACACTTGAAGTGTCTGGTGGCATAATCGTGCCCTTCACTGAGCCCTCTGCGGGAGAGTCGCCTTGCCTAATGTATCCACGCTGACCACCGAAGATCCGGTGCTGCTGGTGCAGCTGTCTGACAGCCATTTGTTTGCTGATGCAGACGGTTCCCTGCTCGGGCTCAAGACCGCGCAAAGCCTGCAACAGGTGATTGATCTGGTGCGCACCGAACACCCCCGGGTCGATGGTGTGCTGGCCACCGGCGACCTCACCCAGGATGGCAGCGTCGAGGCTTATCAGCACTTTCGCAGGATGACCGCGCAACTGGCCCCGTTTGCCCGCTGGCTGCCCGGCAACCACGATCAAGTGCCACAGATGCGCGAGGCTGCTGTGCAAAGCCGTCTGCTGGAACCTGTGGTTGATATCGGCAATTGGCGCATTACGTTGCTCAACTCGGCAGTGCCCCATTCAACACCCGGTTATCTGGAAGAGGATCAGCTGCAACTGCTGGCGCAATCCTTGAGCGAAGCTCCCGAGCGGCATCACCTGGTGTGCTTGCACCATCATCCGGTCTCGGTGGGTTGCCAGTGGCTTGAGCCGATAGGTCTGCGCAACGCCAAGGATTTCTGGTCGGTGCTGGACCGTTATCCGCAGGCCCGGGCGGTGCTTTGGGGGCATGTTCATCAGGCGTTCGATCAGCAGCGCAATGAGGTCAGGTTGCTGGCATCGCCCTCGACGTGCATCCAGTTTGCAGTCGCCAGTCCTGAGTTCAAAGTCAGCAACGAGGCGCCGGGTTATCGCTGGTTGCGCCTGCAGCCGGATGGCACGTTGCAAACCGGCGTGTCGCGCCTGGCTGATTTCACGTTCGAGCCGGATTACAGCGCCAACAATTACTGAAATATCTTGAAGCGAGTCATTGCCCTTGAGTCAGGCTAAACTGCGCGTCTTTCTTGATGCTGTGTTCAGCTTAATGTGTCTTCGGGGGTCATTGCATGTCGGGTTCCATCTTGTATATCCACGGGTTCAACAGTGCCCCCGAGTCCAAGAAGGCCACACAGTTGATCTCGGTGATGCAGCGCATGGGGCTTGCCGACCAGCTGCGCGTGCCAGCCCTGCACCATCATCCGCGGGAGGCCATGGCCCAATTGCAGGCCGCAATCAGTGAGCTGGGCCGCCCATTGCTGGTCGGAAGCTCGCTCGGCGGCTACTATGCGACCTGGTTGGCCGAACAACATGGCCTCAATGCCTTGCTGGTCAACCCGGCCGTCAGCCCGCATCGGATGTTCGACGGTTATCTGGGCATGCAAACCAACCACTACAGCGGCCAAACCTGGGAATTGACCCACGATCACGTTCAAGCCCTGGCCGATCTCGAAGTGGCAGCACCCCAAGACCCTCAGCGGTATCAGGTGTGGTTGCAAACGGGCGATGAAACCCTGGACTACCGCTACGCTGAAAAGTACTACGCAGCGTGTACATTGCGTATTCAGGCGGGCGGTGATCACAGTTATCAAGGTTTTGCGCAGCAGTTGCCTGATCTACTGAATTTTGCCGGGATTGGCACCGAACAGTTTCAAACCATCGACTTTGCGGCCCTCTAAGGCGCCCGTCGAATGGCCCTTATTTTTCATTTACGACTAACGACGAGACCCTATGGCCACTCCCAGCGCTAGCTCTTATAACGCCGACGCCATCGAAGTCCTCTCGGGCCTCGACCCGGTGCGCAAACGCCCCGGCATGTACACCGACACCAGTCGGCCCAACCACCTTGCCCAGGAAGTCATCGACAACAGCGTTGACGAAGCCCTGGCCGGTCACGCCAAGTCGGTGCAAGTTATCCTGCACGCCGATCACTCGCTGGAAGTCAGCGATGACGGGCGCGGCATGCCTGTGGACATCCACCCTGAAGAGGGCGTGTCAGGTGTCGAGCTGATCCTCACCAAGCTCCACGCGGGTGGCAAGTTCTCCAACAAAAACTATCAGTTCTCCGGCGGCCTGCACGGCGTGGGGATTTCGGTGGTCAACGCGCTGTCGACACTGGTTCGGGTCAAGGTCAAGCGTGACGGCAACGAATACCAGATGACCTTCGCCGATGGCTATAAAGCGACCGATCTGGAAGTCATCGGTACGGTCGGCAAGCGCAATACCGGCACCAGCGTGTACTTCGCGCCGGACCCGAAGTACTTCGATTCGCCAAAGTTCTCCGTCAGCCGCCTCAAGCATGTGCTCAAGGCCAAGGCCGTACTGTGCCCGGGGCTGCTGGTCAGTTTTGAAGACAAAAACACCGGCGAAAAGGTCGAGTGGCATTACGAAGACGGTCTGCGCTCGTACCTGGTTGACGCGGTCAGCGAGTTTGAACGCCTGCCGAATGAACCGTTCTGCGGCAGTCTTGCCGGTAATAAAGAAGCCATCGACTGGGCGTTGCTGTGGCTGCCTGAAGGCGGCGACAGCGTTCAGGAAAGCTACGTCAACCTGATCCCTACGGCTCAAGGCGGTACTCACGTCAACGGTCTGCGTCAGGGCTTGCTCGATGCGATGCGCGAGTTCTGCGAGTTCCGCAGCCTGCTGCCTCGTGGTGTCAAGCTGGCCCCCGAAGACGTGTGGGAGCGCATTGCGTTCGTGCTGTCGATGAAAATGCAGGAACCGCAGTTCTCGGGGCAGACCAAAGAACGTCTGTCCTCCCGTGAAGCGGCGGCATTTGTATCGGGCGTAATCAAGGACTCCTTCAGCCTGTGGCTCAATGCCAACCCCGAGCTGGGCATGCAACTGGCTGAGCTGGCAATCAACAACGCCGGGCGCAGGCTCAAGGCCAGCAAGAAGGTCGAGCGCAAGCGGATTACCCAGGGGCCGGCCTTGCCGGGCAAGCTGGCCGACTGCGCCGGGCAGGACCCGATGCGTTCTGAACTGTTTCTGGTGGAAGGTGACTCCGCAGGCGGCTCGGCCAAGCAGGCGCGAGACAAGGAATTCCAGGCGATCCTGCCGTTGCGCGGCAAGATCCTCAACACCTGGGAAGTCGACGGCAGCGAAGTCCTGGCCAGCCAGGAGGTACACAACATCGCCGTCGCCATCGGTGTCGATCCGGGCGCGGCCGACATGAGCCAATTGCGTTACGGCAAAATCTGCATCCTTGCCGACGCCGACTCGGACGGTCTGCACATCGCCACCTTGCTGTGCGCGTTGTTTGTTCAGCACTTCCGTCCGCTGGTGGACGCCGGTCACGTTTACGTGGCGATGCCGCCGTTGTACCGCATTGACCTGGGCAAAGAGATTTTTTACGCCCTCGATGAAGCCGAGCGTGATGGCATCCTTGACCGACTGGTCGCCGAGAAAAAACGCGGCAAGCCACAGGTCACGCGATTCAAGGGTCTGGGTGAGATGAACCCGCCGCAACTGCGCGAAACAACGATGGACCCAAACACCCGTCGTCTGGTGCAACTGACCCTGGACGATTTTGCCGCGACCTCCGAAATGATGGACATGCTACTGGCCAAGAAGCGCGCCGGTGACCGCAAGACCTGGCTTGAATCCAAAGGTAACCTGGCGCAGGTGCTGGCCTGATGCGCAGTGCCTTGCTGGGCTTGCTCTGCCTGGGTACTGCGCCAGTAATGGCTAATACATGGCCAGCATTGGTCATGCAGTCAGAGCATCCGGTAGAAGGCATGCGAGGTGGCAATCTGTCCGGCCTCGCGCTGTGTTCGGGTGAGTTGTTGGCGGTCTCTGATCGTGATGATGATCAGATCTACCGCCTTGACCAGCGCTACGCCGAGTGGCAAGCCGAGGCTCTGAACATTGATGCTCCGCCACCACCCGAAAGCGGTTTGCCGTGGGGTGTGCGCATGATGGGTAAAGCCATCAGCCCGTTGCGCGGTGGCGATCTGGATTTTGAAGGCATCAGTTGCGACGACGCGGGCAACCGTTACGTGGTGAGTGAGGCCCATGCGGCGGTGTTGCAAATCCCACCGGCGGGTGCACCGGCGTGGCTCAAGATCGACCCTTCATTGGTGCGTCAGGCCCGAGCCAGCGGCATGTTGCTGCATTTCAATGCGCTGTTTGAAGGCATCGCCGTCAACCCGCAGGGCAACCAGATCTGGCTGGCGGCTGAACGCGAGCGCCGCGGTTTGCTGACCATCCGTAAAAAGCAAAGCGTGTGGGACTGCGAGAACGGTTGTGTATTGATGAGTGAAGGTGGCTTGGAGCAGGCACCGCCTCAACTCAAGGCCAAGGCGCAGCAAAAGGACTTTGCCGACCTGGCGCTGTTTGAGGGCAAGCTGTTTACCCTTGAGCGCATGGCCTACCGCATTTGTCGTCGTACCCTGGACACAGGTGAAATTGAACGTTGCTGGTCGTTTGCCAATGATGCATTGGCCGACGCGCGGCTATATAACAGCGGCTATGGCAATACCGAGGCCTTGAGCCTGGATGCCCAAGGTGCCTGGATCGGTGTCGATAACGGTAACCATATACGCGCCGATGGCGAGAAACGCCCCATCGTCTGGCGCTTTGCTGCCCCGCAAGGTGGCTGGAGTGCCAAATCATGAGCGAGCAAGCGCCGGGTAAAGGTGTGGGTCGAGTCTTTATGATTGTGGCCTGGTGCGCCGGTTTGTACCTGGCCGCGCAATTTTTCGGGCGCTGGGAACAGCGTCAGGAAAACCCCAATACCGAAGTCTCCTCGCAACAGGGCGAGGGTTACATCGAAGTCAAACTGCTCGGTAACGCGCAGGGTCACTTTGTTGCCAGCGGCCGGATTAACAACGTGCCAGTGGAATTTTTACTCGATACCGGCGCCACCGATGTGGCGGTGCCGATGGAACTGGCCAGACAACTGGCCTTGCCCAAGGGGCTGGCGGTGACACTCAACACCGCCAATGGTCGCACTCAGGGCTATCAGACCCGCATCGACCGCCTGCAACTGGGTGCCATTGTGTTGCGTGACGTGCGTGCAGTGGCTGCTCTAGGGCTTGAAGGCGAGCAGGTGCTGTTGGGCATGAGTGCGCTCAAAAAACTTGAATTTACCCAGCGCGGCGGCACCATGCTGCTGCGCCAGACAACGAATTGAATGAGGTCCGCATGAGCGACTCCCTTGATCTCAGCCTGGACGGCGTAGAACGCCGGTCATTGGCCGACTTCACCGAACAGGCCTACCTCAACTACTCCATGTACGTAATCATGGACCGGGCCTTGCCGCACATCGGCGACGGCCTCAAGCCCGTACAGCGGCGCATTGTTTACGCCATGAGCGAGTTGGGGCTGGACGCTGACTCCAAGCACAAGAAATCGGCGCGTACCGTCGGTGACGTACTCGGCAAGTTCCACCCCCACGGCGACTCGGCGTGCTACGAGGCGATGGTGCTGATGGCTCAGCCGTTCAGCTACCGCTACACCCTGGTCGACGGTCAGGGCAACTGGGGTGCGCCGGACGATCCCAAGTCGTTCGCGGCCATGCGTTACACCGAAGCACGTTTGTCGCGTTATTCCGAAGTCTTGCTCAGCGAGCTGGGCCAGGGCACGGCGGACTGGGTTCCCAACTTTGACGGCACCCTCGACGAACCGGCGGTTTTGCCTGCGCGTTTACCGAACATCCTGCTCAATGGCACCACCGGTATTGCCGTGGGCATGGCCACTGACGTGCCGCCGCACAACCTGCGTGAAGTCGCCAGTGCGTGCGTGCGCTTGCTCGATGAGCCCAAGGCCACGGTTGAACAGCTGTGCGAGCACATCCAGGGCCCGGACTACCCGACCGAGGCCGAAATCATCACTCCGCGTGCCGACCTGCTGAAGATCTATCAGACGGGTCGTGGCTCGGTGCGCATGCGGGCCGTGTATCACGTTGAAGACGGCGACATTGTGGTCACCGCGTTGCCGCATCAGGTCTCGGGCGCCAAGGTACTGGAGCAGATCGCTGCTCTCATGCAGGCCAAGCCTACCAAGCTGGCAATGGTCACCGACCTGCGCGACGAATCTGACCACGAAAACCCGTGCCGTATCGTGATCATTCCGCGCAACAACAAGGTCGACCTCGACGAACTGATGCAGCACTTGTTCGCCGTGACTGAGCTTGAGTCCACGTTCCGGGTCAACATCAACATCATTGGTCTGGACGGCAAGCCGCAGCTGAAAAATCTGCGCGCCTTGCTGGTGGAGTGGCTGGAGTTCCGGATCAATGTCGTACGCCGCCGCTTGCAGTTCCGCCTCGATAAGGTCGAGCGCCGCCTGCACCTGTTGGACGGTTTGCTCACCGCCTACCTGAACCTCGACGAAGTGATTCATATCATTCGTACCGAGGAACACCCCAAGGCCGAGCTGATTGCACGCTTTGCCCTGAGCGAAATCCAGGCTGACTACATCCTCGACACGCGCCTGCGCCAATTGGCCCGCCTTGAAGAGATGAAGCTGCGCACCGAGCAGGATGCGTTGCGTAAAGAACAAGCCAAGCTGCAAACCTTGCTGGGCAGCGAAACCAAGCTGAAAAAGCTGGTGCGTACCGAGTTACTGGCCGATGCCGAAACCTATGGCGACGACCGTCGCTCGCCAATCGTGTCCCGTGCTGAAGCCAAGGCCTTGTCGGAAAACGAGTTGGTTCCTACCGAAGCGGTCACTGTTGTACTGTCGGAAAAAGGCTGGGTTCGTTGCGGTAAAGGCCACGACCTTGACGCCACCGGCCTGTCCTATAAAGCAGGGGATGGTTACAAGACCGCCGCTGCAGGGCGTTCCAATCAGTTTGCGGTGTTTATCGACTCCACGGGGCGAAGCTATTCGGTGGCAGCGCACACCTTGCCTTCGGCCCGTGGCCAGGGCGAGCCGCTGACCGGACGCTTGACCCCGCCGCCGGGCGCGACCTTCGAATGCGTGCTGTTGCCTGAAGACGATGCGCTGTACGTTATCGCCTCCGATGCCGGTTACGGTTTTGTGGTCAAGGGTGAAGACCTGCAAGCCAAAAACAAGGCCGGTAAAGCGCTGCTCAGCCTGCCGAAAGGCGCTCAGGTGATGCAACCGCGGCCGGTGTCGGATCGTGAGCACAACTGGCTGGCGGCGGTGACCACTGAAGGTCGTCTGCTGATTTTCAAAGTCAGCGACTTGCCGCAACTGGGCAAGGGCAAGGGCAACAAGATCATCGGCATTCCCGGCGACCGAGTGGCGAACCGCGAAGAGTACGTGACCGACCTCGCCGTGCTGCCAGACAACGCCACGCTGGTATTGCAGGCGGGCAAGCGCACACTGTCACTCAAGGCGGATGACCTGGAACACTACAAGGGTGAGCGCGGTCGTCGGGGTAATAAACTGCCCCGTGGCTTCCAGCGTGTGGATGCCTTGTTGGTAGAAACGCCCAATTAAGGCTGTTTAGCGTGCCCGATCTGCGTTTTTACGCGCAGATCGGCGCGACAGCGCTGGAGTCAGGTCCAATATTCGCGGATGATATGCCGCGTTTGCGGCACGGCTTAATGGCAATGTGCTTTGCGAACCTTTCGAGAATCACACTGCGGCTGGCCCTATGGCGGCCACCTGGATGGAATGATGAACGTTCTACGCCTTCCTATAATTGCGTTGCTGACCGGTGTGCTGGGTCTGGCGGGGTGCACAACGCACCAGCCAGCGGCCTTGTACCAGCTGGACAGCGGCGCCCCAGGCCAGCCCGCGCAAAGCGCCGGCATGGCCGTGGTGCTTGGCCCGATCAGCGTGGCCGACTACCTGCAACGTGAAACACTGCTGCAACGTCAACCCGATGGCAGCCTGAGTGCAGCCACCGATGGTCGATGGGCTGGCAGCCTGTCTTCAGACATCGACCAACTGCTGGTGCGCCAGCTGGCGTGGCGTCTGGACAGCCAGCGTGTCGTCCTGTCGCCGGCCACTGCGGGCTTCAGTCCGGATGTGCAGGTGCTGTTGTCGATCACTCGCCTGGACTCGGGCAAGAATCTGCCTGCGGTACTGGATGCGCAATGGCGTTTGATCGATCGTCGCGGTCAGGTGCGTGACAACCGCATTGTTCACCTGGAGCAGCCACACTCGGGCTCCACGGCTGATCAGGTCAAGGCTCAAGGGCAACTGCTGCAACAGTTGAGTGAGCAGTTGGCGGTGGCGCTCAAGCCATTGGCCAATCAGCCGCCGCTGGTTGAGATGCGCAAGCCCGAGACCAAGGCTACACCCAAGCAGAGCGCCGAAAAGCCCCGGATCCCGATGGCTGCACCGATTCGTACGGATATGGAAGTGTTCCGCTTCTAAACCCTGACAAAAAACAAAAAATCCCGCCTATGTGTGCGGGATTTTTTATGGAAGGTCAAAAGCCCCTCACCCTAGCCCTCTCCCGGAGGGAGAGGGGACTGATCGGGGGATGCTTGAGCTTTAATGCAATTTGACAGATTGGCAATGAGTTCGAAAACAACACGGTTAGCTCCTTCTCCCGCCGGTAGAGGGTTGGGGTGAGGAGCTTTTAGCTTTTGACTTTATCCGCGGTTCTCATGCATCCGTGCCAGTTGGCGCTCCAGCATGGACGGGTAAGGCTCCATCAGGCGCTCAACGCAGCAGGCACCTTCAGGGCTGGCAATCGGGCGGATACGGGCGCGCTGACGGATCAGCGGGTCGTCGCTGATCTTGCGCTCCACCAGCAGCAAGTTGCGGCTGTGTTGCGACAGCGCCAGGGCGTCCTGAGCGACCTCAGTCAGCAGCAAGTCAATCTGGCTCATGCCGTTCAGTCCTTCGCCCAGCACCAGGCCCAGCTGCAATTGCAGGGTAATGCCGCTGTCCGCGACTTCGATCTGCAAGGCATGGCCCAGGGCCCGCAGCAGTTCGCCGCAGCAAATGGCGTTGGTCAGGTAGTCGTCGCCGCTGTCTTCGCTATGGAACAGCATCAGAGTGCTGCCATCGTTGAGCGTATGCAGTTCGCTTTGATACAGCGAAGCCGCCTGGTTCAGGCAGTCGCGATAGCGCTCCAGCAGTTCCATCAAACGGGCGCGGGGCAGGCGACGGAGTTGCTCTTGGGCGCCCAGTTGCACCGCAAGTACGGCGCTTGGCTGTGGCGCAGCCGACACGACCTGTTTGGGCTTGGCCAGCGCAATCGGCGCAGCACTGGTTGTGCTGGTGTCGCGCAAGTCGGCGAACGGGTCTTCGTCGTCGTTTTCGTCTTCTGCGGTGCTGAACAGCTGTCGAGGAGCAGCCTTGGGCGCAGGTGCGGCAGGGGCTTCATCGAACGTCGGATCGCTCAGGTTGCGCACTTCGAAGGTCGGCTCGTTGTCTTCGGCTTCTTCGTAGTCGCTGTCGTCGTAGTCTTCTTCCGGTTCTGGCTCGGGTTCTGGCTCGGGCGCCGGAGGGGCGAGGCGACTATGAAGCTGGCGGGCCAGATCACCGATTTCATCCTGGCGTTGGATGGCCGGGGTGTAAGGGTCGGGCTCGCGCAACCATACCCGCAATTGCAGCAGTGGCGTGGTGATGTGGCGTCCCAGTCGCAGGCTCAAGGCCAGGGCCAGGGCGAGCAAAATGGCGCTCAGAATACCCATGCTCTGCAGGCTGATGGTCATCGGCTGTTCGAACTGGTTCATGTCCAGACTGATGCGCAGATGCCCGGCGGTCACATCCTGAAAGGTGATCTTGGTCTGATATACGCCTTCGGTTTCGCCCAGCAGGCCGTTTTTGGGGCGCTGCCCGGCTTCGGCGAGGATGCGGTTATCGACGCTATAGATAGCAGCGTGCGCCACCAGCGGGTTTTTGGTCAGGTTATTGAGCAGCACGTTGAGACTGAGGATGTCATTGGACACCAGCAGCTCTGTCGCCGAGGTGGCGGTTTGTGTGGTCAGGCTCTGACCCAGGGCATCTGCCTGCTCATGCATGGCCTGCTTGAATTGCAGTCCCATCACCACGGCATAGATGACCAGCGCCAAGGCGACCAGAATCACGTTATGGCTGGCAATACGCAGAGCAATCGGAATGCGGCGATCGCGCAGGGCCCGGAAGATCAGCAGGAAGAAGTTATCGGTTTTGACAGGCAATGGCCGGTTCACTGAGCGCGGCTCTTAGTCCGTTAAGTTGGTGCGCAGTATAGCGAGCAGCCTAGAGGCGGCAAAGCCTTGGCGGTGCCCGATGGTCACTGAAAGTGGGTAGAATGCGTTTTTTTTAGCGAATGGGGGTGTGCCTTGCGCGAAATCGTCCTGATTAACATCACAGGTGAGGACCGTCCGGGTCTCACTGCGGCCATTACCGGTGTACTGGCCAGCAATGGTGTGAATATTCTCGACATCGGTCAGGCCGCCATCCATGGCGTTTTGTCGTTGGGCTTTCTGGTGGAAATCCCACAGGCAGAGCAGGTGTCGGCGGTGCTTAAAGACCTGCAGCCATTGATCGCCCAAGAGGGCCTGCAACTGCGTTTTGACCCGATCAGCGAGGAGCATTACCAGCGCTGGGTCAATGAGCAAAGCCAGACCCGTCATGTGGTGACGCTGATGAGTCGTCAAGTGACCGCTCGCGAGCTTCAGCGCGTGACGTCGATCATCAGCCAGCACGGCTTGAACATCGAACAGACTGATCGCTTGTCTGGCCGCGTACCGCTGGATGCTCCAACGCAGTTGAGCAAAAGCTGCATCGAGCTGCGTGTGTGCGGCGAGCCCGCGGATAGTGAAGCGCTACGTGCCGATTTCTTCAACCTGGCCCAAGAGCTGGGTGTGGATATCGCGCTGCAGGAAGACACCCTGTTCCGTCGCAATCGCCGTCTTGCGGTGTTCGACATGGACTCGACCCTGATCGAGGCCGAAGTGATCGACGAGTTGGCCAAGGCTGCGGGTGTGGGTGATCAGGTCGCTGCAATCACCGAGCGCGCCATGGCTGGTGAGCTGGACTTCAAGGCCAGTTTCAAGGAGCGCATGGCGCTGCTTAAAGGCCTGGACGTGGGGGTGCTGGATGCCATCGGCGCTTCGCTGCGCCTGACCGAAGGCGCCGAAGTGCTGTTCGCTGAACTCAAACGGTTGGGCTACAAGACCGCCATCCTGTCGGGCGGGTTCACGTACTTTGCCAAGCAGGTGCAAGCGAAACTGGGCATCGACTATGTATTCGCCAACGAGCTGGAAGTGGTGGATGGCAAGGTGACGGGGGTTGCGGTAGAGCCGATTGTGGATGCGCAGCGCAAGGCGGACTTGCTGCGTGAGCTGGCTCAAAAGGAAGGCTTGAGCCTGGAGCAGACCATCGCGGTCGGTGATGGCGCCAACGACTTGCCGATGCTGGCAATTGCCGGGCTGGGTGTGGCATTCCGTGCCAAGCCACTGGTCAAAAAGTCGGCCAAACATGCCATTTCGACGTTGGGTCTGGATGGCGTGCTGTACCTGCTGGGCCAGCGTGACCGCAAGGCCTTGTAAATAAACGGTGGGAGCGAGCCTGCTCGCGATGCAATCAACCCGGTACACCTGACGGGTTGAGGTGATGCCATCGCGAGCAGGCTCGCTCCCACACGTTTTTTACTCGGGTGCTTGTTCGGCGTGAGCCGGTGCACCAATGCCTTGCCCCATCATCACCGGCGTACCTGCCGCCAGGCCTTCAGCCCACTTCACTTGATCGGCACCGAACAGCACGATGGCGGTCGAACCCAGTTTGAAGCGGCCCAGCTCGGCCCCTTTTTCCAAATGGATGGGCGCACGTGCAGCTTCGTCGTAACGGAAGGTTTTCAGCTCGCGTTTAGGCGGCGTGACCAGGCCGGCAAATACGGTTTCAATCGACGCCACGATCATGGCACCCACCAAAATCACCGCCATCGGGCCGCGCTCGGTATCAAAAATGCACACGGCACGCTCGTTGCGGGCGAACAGCTCCGGTACGTTTTCGGCTGTCGTCTGGTTAACCGAGAACAGGCGGCCCGGCACGTAGATCATCTCGCGCAAGGTGCCTGCCAGTGGCATGTGCACGCGGTGGTAGTCCTTTGGCGACAGGTAAATGGTGGCGAAGTCGCCGCCCATGAACTGTGCTGCCACAGCAGCATCGCCACCCACCAGTTCCAGCACGCTGTAACTGTGGCCTTTTGCCTGAAACACGCGGCCGTGTTCAATCGGACCCAGTTGGCTGACCGCGCCATCGGCAGGGCTCAATACTGCGCCCGGAGTTTGATCCAGCGGGCGGGCACCGTCTTTCAATGCGCGGGTGAAGAAGGCATTGAAGTGCTCGTAGGCGGTAACGTCTTCAACCAGTGCCTGGGACATGTCCACTTGATAACGCTTGGCGAACCAGGTGGTGAATGCATTCTTGAACCAGCGCACGCGGCACTCGGCAATGCAGCCGGCCAGGCGTGACAGCAGGTGATGCGGCAACAGGTACTGACTGAGGAGGAACAAACGCGTTTTCATTCAAGGTCCTTAATTTTTTACAGGCAGCTCGACAGGGGTATCGGGATGGTTGCCCCATTCGCCCCAAGAGCCGGCGTAGCCTTTGACACGCGGATAACCGAGCGATTTGGCAACGAGATAAGTAAAGCCAGAACGATGGTGAGTCTGGCAGTGGGTAATCACTTCTTTGTCTGGCGTGATGCCCAGATCCTTGAGGATCTGCGCCATGTCAGTGCGGATACGCAGGTTGCGGGTTTTATCCATGCCTGCGGTCCATTCAAAATTCTTCGCCCCGGGGATATGCCCGCCCTTGGCGGCGAGCACTTTTTCGCCCGTGTATTCGGCTTCGTTGCGCGCATCCCAGATCGCCAGATCCGGGGCGCCCAAGCGGCTTTGCAGGTACTCGCGGGTCGCGGTGGGCTCGTCGTGCAGGGTCAGTGCAACCGGGCCGCCGGCCGCAGGAGGTACGTCCTGGCTGACGGCGTGACCGTCACCGGTCCATGCGTGAATGCCGCCGTCCAGATAGTGATAAGCCTTGTGGCCGATCACATCCAGTAGCCAGATGAACCGCCCGGCCCAACCGCCGCCCTCGTCGTCATACACCACGTAGACAGCATCGGGGTGGTGCCCCAACTCGCCGAACAATGCTTCGAGCGCAGCCTGGGTCGGCAGCAAGCCGGGCGCCGGCGGCAGGCCCAGTTGCGTGCGCTTCGGGTCGACGAAGCGAGCCCCCGGAATATGCCCGGCTTCGTATCGCGCGACGCTGGTCAGGTCGACCAGGATCAATTCGGGGGCGTTGAGCCGGGCGAACAGATCGCTCGGTTCAATCACTAACGGCAAGCCAGAGAAGCCAGGCATATGAAGCCTCCAGAGCAAAAAAGGGGGGGATTGTAGCGCTAGCGCCCGCGACTACTAAAGCTATTCAGGGCTTTCTCGATGCATTGGGCCGTTTTGCCGAATGCCTGCACGCTGGTTTCCGAGAAGGGTCCGCCGCCCTGGTCTGCCAGTATCAGCATGACCACGCGGCCGTTGTTGCTTAGGGAGCGTAACAGTAGATGCTCGCCAGGGAACAGGCTGCGCAAGCTGTAGGGTAAAACCGCGGATATGACGGGATTGTTTTCGGGAGTCAGTCGCACCTGTGCCGGTTGCGTCATCAAGCGCTGGAGGGCGGTGCTCTCGCTGATATTCACGATCAGGTCGAAGGCCGTCTTCGCCAGCCCGGCAATCTGGTTCACGGTCAGGGCGGTCGAGGTCTTGTCGGGCGTCAGCAGCATCACCCGGCGCATGCCACATGCCAGCAAGGCTTCTCGGGCGCAGGTAGTCAGGTGCATAGGGTTGGTGAATGCGCTGGGTTGCTCCAGCAATTGCCCGCAGTGTTTGCGCCACGCGGCCAGCGCCTCAGCCGAGGGCGGTGGCGCAGCCAGCGAGCTGTGGCTGGTGCGGCGCGCATCCCATGGCCAGAGCAGTGCCTGGGCCGGGTGCCAGAGCTCTGGCATGGAGTGATAGCGCCCGCTGTTGACCGCGTGTTGGTGCACTTGCTGCTGCACTTCATCCAACGGCATTTGCAAGTACAGGCTGGTGACGTATTGCCAGCGCAAATTGTGTGGCGTGTCCCATGCCTGTTGCGCCGAAAGCGCCAGGCAGTTGGCCAGCAATACGCTGTTGGCGGGCTGGTTGAACCAGCGGCGCAGCGCCGGATCGGCGTCCAGGTGCTGTTGCTGGCGTAACGGATGATGAGTGTCGCGGGCGATGTGCAACACCTTGACCAGCGTACGGCGCTCGTCGGTGATAACCGTATACCCCTGCATCACCCAGGCGGGCAGGCGCCAGAGTTTGGCCAGCGCAAGGCAGATATCAAACAGCGGTAGACCGAACAACGCCAGTTCGACTTTTTTGGCGCATTCGCCGTGTTCGACCACCCGTCGTTCCCAGGCTTCAAGCAGTAGCGGGTGGGTAAGCGCCAGCGCCCATAACGGTGACAGAAACAGCAGGCTGCTCCAGTAGATTTCTTGCCAGAGCCGCGCCAGACGATTGCCGAATAGCCCAATGGCTTGCTGTGCGGCGTGCTGGCTAATGAGCTGGATTTGTCGATAGGCCATCGGGATGTTTTCGATTGCCAGTGCGGGAACGTGTTCGAGTAGCCCTTGGGTGCGCTTGAGGCCGAGACGGTTGATGGCCACTTCAAGGCTTTCGGCAGGCTCGCTCAGGCTGCTCTGAGCCTGTTGGTTGGCCTCGCGAATGATCCTGAGTGCCAGTGCCGGGCTGTCCTGCATGACCTCGGCAATTTCGCGCAATGAGCGGCGACTGTCGTTGATCGTCTTGAATACTCGCTCATGGCTGTTTTGCGGGATCGGCAAGTCAACCGTGTCCAGGAGTAAGACCCAGGCATCCAGAGTGGTGGGTGTTGATGGTGGTGCGCAGGTTTCATTGGCCATTATGGGGACGCGATCATCATCGATTGTGGAGGTCGAATGGATTTTCGGCTTTGCCGGCTATAGTCTGGCGCAGATTCGCCGATAAGGAGAAGAAGAGTTTTAGCTTCGCTGGAATATGACCTTGAACCCGACTCAGTAAGTACTTTTATATCTATGGCTAAAATTATCGGCATCATTGTCGTGTTCGCGAGTGTGCTTGGCGGATACGTGCTTTCCCACGGCAAGATCGGTGCGCTGATTCAGCCGTTCGAGGTCCTGATCATTGGCGGGGCGGCCTTTGGCGCGTTCCTGCAAGCCAACCCCGGCTACATGACACTGCACGTGATCAAAAAATCACTCAGCATGTTCGGTTCGCGTTTCTCCCACGCTTTCTATCTGGAAGTGCTGGGCCTGGTGTATGAGATTCTTAATAAAAGTCGCCGCGAAGGCATGATGGCCATCGAGAGCGACATTGAAGACGCTGCGGCCAGCCCGATCTTCGCCAAGTACCCCACCGTCCTCAAGGATGAGCGCATGACGGCGTTTATCTGTGATTACCTGCGCATCATGTCGTCGGGCAACATGGCGCCCCACGAGCTCGAAGGGCTGTTCGACATGGAGCTTTTCAACCTCAAGGAAGAACTGGAGCATCCTTCCCATGCCGTGACCGGGATCGCCGACGGCATGCCCGGCTTCGGTATTGTGGCGGCGGTTCTTGGGATTGTGGTGACCATGGCCTCGCTGGGTGAGGGTGATCAGGCCGCAATCGGCATGCACGTAGGTGCCGCGCTGGTGGGGACGTTCTTCGGTATTTTGGCCGCTTATGGTTTCTTCGGTCCGTTGGCGACCTCACTGGCCCACGATGCCAAGGAAGAAATCAACGTGTATGAGTCGATCAAGGCCTCGCTGGTGGCCTCGGCCTCGGGCATACCGCCCTCGCTTGCCGTCGAGTTCGGTCGCAAGGTGCTGTATCCCAAGCATCGCCCCAGCTTTTCCGAGCTTGAACAAGTGGTTCGCGGTCGCTGATTTATGGAAAACAACCAGCCCATAATTATCAAGCGCGTAAAGCGCTACGCCGCAGGCCATCACGGTGGCGCCTGGAAAATCGCCTTTGCTGACTTTGCCACGGCGATGATGGCGTTCTTCCTGGTGATGTGGCTGATGACGGCCGCGACCCCGGAGCAAAAAATCGCCATCGGCGGTTATTTCAAGGACCCGATCGGTTTCAGTGAAAGCGGCACGCCGTACATCATCGACCTGGGCGGCACGCCTGCGCTGGCGCCGGAGAACACCCTCAATCCCGAAGAAAAGCTGCAGCCTCAGCCCGACAAGATCAAAGTCGATGCGGACCAGGTTGAAAGCATGGCGGAGCAGGTCGAGAAAGAGCGTCTCGAACTGCTGCTTCAGGAGTTGCAGAACAAGGTCGAAGAAAACCCGCAATTGCGCAAATTCAAGGATCAGCTGCTGTTTGAAATCACCCCGGACGGCTTGCGGATTCAGATGATGGACGCCGAAAACCGACCGATGTTCGATGTGGGCAGTGCGCGGCTCAAGCCTTATTTCGAGGATATTTTGCTGGCCATGGCCGACACCATCAAAGCGGTGCCGAACAAAGTCAGCATCAGCGGCCACACCGATGCCATGCCCTATGCGGGAGGTGGCGATTTTGGCAACTGGGAATTGTCGGCCAACCGTGCCAATGCGGCCCGGCGCGCTTTGGTGGCGGGGAGTTACCCTGATGCACAGATTGCGCGGGTAGTGGGGTATGCGTCGTCAGTGTTGTTCGACAAGGCCAACCCCTATAACCCGATCAACCGTCGAATCGACATCGTGGTGCTGACTAAAAAGGCCCAGCAGGCGATTGAAGGCGAGCAGGGCGTTGAGTCGGTAAAGGCCCAGGAGTTACCGAAAGAGCCGGTTGACCCGATCAAGTTGCCGGCTGACAAACAGCCCATGCCGATGCATGAAGAGCGCCAGAAGCTGAACTTGTTTGACGACAAGGCCCCGTAAAAACGGTGGGAGCGGGCTTGCTCGCGATGCAAGCGACTCGGAACACCTGATTCACCGAGGCGATGCAATCGCGAGCAAGCCCGCTCCCACGGAAGTTGATAGGGGGCTTAGTAGCTCGACTCGGGCAGGCTCGCAATGATCGAGCGATAGCTGTTCATGCGTTGCTGCTGCACGCGGCCATCTTCCAGGGCCATCAGCAATGCACAGCCCGGCTCGCGGTCGTGCTTGCAATCGCGGAAACGGCAAGTCCCGATCAAGTCGTTGAACTCGATAAAACCCGCCTCAACATCGGCCCGGCTCACGTGGCCCAAGCCAAACTCGCGAATACCCGGGGAGTCGATCAATTCACCGCCGCCCGGAAAGTGGAACAGTCGTGCAGTCGTAGTGGTGTGCGTGCCCTGGCCAGAGACTTCGGACAGCGGCCCGACCCGCAGGTTGACCTCTGGCAGCAAGCTGTTGACCAGGGACGACTTGCCAACGCCCGACTGACCCACAAACACGCTGATATGGCCGTCCAGTTGCGCTTGCAACTGCTGCATGCCATCACCGTGATGGGCCGACACTTCGAGTACCGGATAACCCAGTTGGCGATAAACCCCCAGCAACGCATTGAGCGCGGGTGAGTTTTGATCGTCGATCAAGTCAGCCTTGTTAAGCAGCAACAACGGACGAATCCCCGCGTGCTCGGCGGCCACCAGATAACGGTCGATGAGGTTGGCGTGTGGCTCGGGCATTGGCGCGAACACAATCACGATCATGTCGACGTTGGCTGCAACCGGCTTGAGCTGGCCACGGCTGTCCGGGCGACACAGTTCGGTTTTACGCGGCAGTTGGGCGACGATCACGCCGATGCCCTGGTTGCCGGCGCGCCATACAACCGTGTCGCCGGTCACCAGTGCGGGCAGGTTTGCGCGCAGGTGGCAGCGGAACATCTGGCCTTTAAGCTCGCCTTCCTGGGCTTCGACTTCGACCTGCACACCAAAGTGCGCGATCACCAGGCCGAGCTGCTCGGGGCCTAAATCGCCGCCTTCAAGGGCTTCGACGGCACTGGATTCGCGTTTGGCGGCGCGGGCAGCGCGCTCGCCCTGGATCTTTTCGATGCGCCAATTCTGACGACGATTGAGCTGGCGTTTGGCCATGGGTGTTCCGTGTTGATAAAACGATAAGAAGGGTAAAACGCAGGCGAGTTTAGCACGAGGGCAGCACGCCTAAGCTAAACTGCGCAACCAAGCACTGGAGGCCATTATGCAAAACGCGCAGAACCTGATCTGGATCGACCTGGAAATGACCGGTCTGGACCCTGACAACGACGTCATTATCGAAATGGCCACCATCGTAACCGACAGCAACCTCAATACCTTGGCTGAAGGCCCGGTCATCGCCATTCACCACAGCGATGAAGTGCTGGCACGTATGGATGAATGGAACACCCGCACCCACGGTGGCAGTGGCCTGACCCAGCGCGTCAAGGACAGCACCATCACCATGGCCGAAGCAGAAGCGCAAACCATCGCGTTTCTTGAGCAATGGGTACCAAAAGGCAAGTCGCCGATCTGCGGCAACAGCATCTGTCAGGACCGTCGCTTCCTGTACACCCACATGAAAACGCTCGAAAGCTACTTCCATTACCGCAACCTGGACGTTTCGACGCTCAAGGAGCTGGTAGCTCGCTGGGCCCCTGAAGTGCGCGACAGCCTGGTGAAAAAAGGCACGCACCTTGCTCTGGACGACATTCGCGAGTCTATTGCCGAGCTGCAGCACTACCGCAAGCACTTCATCAAATTCTAAGTTGCCGTTGATCCCCCTGTGGGAGCGGGCTTGCTCGCGATGCAAGCGACTCGGTACATCTACCGAACCGCAGCGAAGCCATCGCGAGCAAGCCCGCTCCCACAAAGAACAGTATTTGCTGCCCCCTTTTGGTGCTAATGCCAACTGAGAGTAGACTGCGCGCCTTCTTGCAAGGATCGCTGCCATGTTGCTGATGCTCTATTTAGTTGCCATTACTGCCGAAGCCATGACCGGGGCGCTGTCTGCCGGGCGTCGGGGCATGGACTGGTTCGGCGTGGTGCTGATTGCCTGTGTCACGGCGCTAGGCGGCGGTTCGGTGCGCGACGTATTGTTGGGGCATTACCCGCTGACCTGGGTCAAACACCCGGAATACCTGGTCTTAACTACCTTTGCCGCGCTGGTGACGATTTTTATCGCGCCCTTGATGCGTCATTTACGTTCGCTGTTTTTGGTGCTCGATGCACTGGGGCTGGTGGCGTTTACCCTGATTGGCTGCATGACGGCCCTTGAGATGGGGCAGGGCATGCTGGTGGCCTCGGTGAGCGGGGTCATTACCGGAGTATTTGGCGGCATCCTGCGCGACATTTTCTGCAACGACATCCCGTTGATCTTCCGCCGCGAGCTGTACGCCAGCGTATCGTTTGCGGCTGCCTGGTGTTTCTTGCTGTGTACTTATCTGGAAATGCCCAACGAACAGGCGATTTTCGTCACCCTGTTCGGCGGTTTGCTGCTGCGCTTGCTGGCGATTCGTTTTAACTGGGAAATGCCCAAGTTCGTTTACAACGACGAGCATTAAGCAATTGCGGGAGTGGTCAGGCACGCTTGGCGTGTTGTGCCAGCGCCCACTCCACATGTTCCTGCACCAGCTCTGACGGGTATTCGCGGCGCGCCTTCAAGGCTTCAAGTACCGGGATCGTCGACGGCGCATTGCCCAATCCCACTGCCAGATTGCGCAACCAGCGCTCGTACCCCGCCCGACGCAGGGGGGAGCCTTCGGTGTTGCTGAGGAACGTGTCTTCATCCCACATAAACAGCTCGGCCAGCCCGGCGTTGTCCAGATTGTGCCTTGGCTTGAAGTCACCTTCAGTCGTGGTGCGGGCAAAGCGATTCCATGGGCAGACGATCTGGCAGTCATCACAGCCGAACACCCGATTGCCGATCATTGAGCGCAGCTCTTCGGGAATCGCGGTTTTCAGTTCGATGGTCAAGTACGAAATGCATTTGCGCGCATCCAGAACATAGGGTCCGACAAAGGCATTGGTGGGGCAAATGTCCAGGCAGGCGGTGCAGCGCCCGCAGTGCTCGGTTTCATGGGGCGGGTCGACCGGCAGCGGCAAGTCGACAAATAACTCGCTCAGGAAGAAGTAGCTGCCCGCCTTGCGATTGAGTACCAGGGTGTTCTTGCCGATCCAGCCCAGGCCTGCCTGTTGGGCGATGGCTTTTTCCAGTACCGGAGCGCTGTCGACAAAGGCGCGAAAGCCAAACGGTCCAATATCCGCCTGAATGCGGTCGGCCAGTTGCTGCACACGCTTGCGGATCAGCTTGTGGTAATCGCGGCCCAGGGCGTAGCGCGACACGTAGGCTTTTTCGGATTGGGCCAGCAACTGCGCCATGTGGGTGTCGCCGGGCAAGTAGTCCATGCGCAGGGAAACCACGCGCAAGGTGCCGGGCACCAGCTCTTCAGGGTGTGAACGTTTGCTGCCATGGGCGGCCATGTAGTCCATGTCGCCATGGTAGCCAGCATCGAGCCAGCGTTGCAGATGGTGTTCGTGTTCTCCCAGATCGAGGCCGGCAATGGCGACTTGTTGAAAGCCCAGCTCGCGGCCCCATTCCTTGATGGACTGAGCGAGAGCGGGGAGGTCGGCAGTAATAGCAGGCATGAGGCAAGAGAAACCGGAGCTGAGATGCGTATAATTCTGCCAGACATCGGAGCACGACACGTATGCCGCAGACCAAACACCTGTTAGCTGACCCCAAAGCCCTTCGCGCAGACACCCTGCCGCGACTGCCTGCGCGTGCCCCAAGCGCCCATAAAGGCCAGTTCGGACATGTGCTGCTGGTGGGTGGAGATCGCGGGTTTGGCGGTTCGATCAACTTGAGTGCACACGCCGCACTGCGGTGCGGTGCAGGGCTGGTATCGCTGGCCACACGCCCCGAACACGTGGCCGCCGCGCTGGTGCTGGTGCCTGAAGTGATGACGCTGGGCGTGTCTTCGGCCAATCAGTTGATGGATGTGTTGGCGCAGGCGTCGGTGGTCGTGGTTGGGCCGGGTTTGGGGCAAGCGCCCTGGGGGCGTAGTCTGTTGTCGGCTGCAGCGCAGGCAAAAATGCCTCAAGTGTGGGATGCCGATGCGCTGAATCTGTTGTCCAACGCAGTCATTGGGCTGGCGTCCGGGTCTGTGATCACTCCGCACCCTGGCGAAGCGGCGCGGTTGCTGGGCATCAGTACCGAGCAAGTGCAGGCAGACCGCCCGGCCGCGGCTCGGGCATTGGTTAAAAAATATTCAGTGGTCTGCGTTCTTAAAGGAGCAGGCACTCTGGTTGCAGGGCTGGAGGGTGAATTGGCCATTTGCAATCATGGTCACCCGGCCATGGCTACGGCCGGTTTGGGTGATGTGCTGGCAGGCGTGATTGGCGCGTTGCTGGCTCAGGGCATGAACGCCTTCGATGCGGCGTGCCTGGCGGTGTGGCTGCATGCCCGCGCCGGAGAACAACAAGGACAATTGGGCCGTGGGCTGGCGGCCAGTGATTTGATTCCAGCCATTCGTCTGTTGTTGGAGGAACACGCACCGTGCACGAAATAACACTGCAACTGGCCGATGAAGAGGCCATGACCGCCTTTGGCGCGCGCCTGGCGACCGTTACTCAAGGCCATGGCCTGATCTTTCTGGACGGTGATCTGGGGATGGGCAAAACCACCCTGTCACGAGGCTTGATTCGCGGCCTTGGGCACACCGGCTCGGTCAAAAGCCCGACTTTCACGTTGGTTGAGCCCTATGAGATTGGCGATATTCGAGCCTTCCATTTTGACCTGTACCGCTTGGTCGACCCGGAAGAGCTCGAATATATGGGGATTCGCGATTATTTCGACGAAGACGCCCTATGCTTGATTGAATGGCCCGATAAAGGTGCAGGCTTTTTGCCAAAGCCTGACCTGACCATTACCATTAGTGCGCACAACACCGGGCGTTTGCTGAAGCTGACGCCCCAAGGTTCACGTGGCGAGTCTTGGTGTGCCGCATTGGCACCGGAATACAAATAATGATGGGGTTTGGTATGCGCTTTCGCGCGTTAGTAAGTGTTGTTGGTGTGTTGCTCAGTGTCATGGCGGTCAACGCTTTGGCGGCGACACAGGTCAAAAGCGTGCGTTTGTGGCGGGCACCGGACAACACACGACTGGTTTTTGATCTGACCGGCCCGGTGCAACACAGTGTGTTTACGCTGACAGCGCCTGACCGCCTGGTGATTGATATCAATGGTGCGACCCTGGCCGGGCCGTTGAATGTGCAAACGGCCAATACGCCTATTACCAGCATGCGCTCGGCGCAACGAACCCCCACGGATTTGCGCGTGGTGATCGACCTGAAAAAGGCCGTTACTCCCAAGAGCTTTGTTCTGGCGCCGAATGCCCAGTACGGCAACCGCCTGGTGGTCGACCTGTATGACCAGGGTGCCGATCTCTCCCCAAGCCTGCCTGCCACCAACGTAGCCACTGTGCCTGTGATTCCGGTCACTCCGGCTCAACCTGACGTGAAACTGCCGCCGATTCCGAGCGGCAAACGCAGTGTGGTGGTGGTGATTGACGCCGGCCACGGCGGTGAAGATCCGGGTGCTTCGGGCTCTGCAGGTCAGCGTGAAAAAGACGTGGTGCTGGCGATTGCCAAAGAGTTGCAGCGCCAGATCAACGGCATGAAAGGCTTCAGGGCTGAGCTGACGCGCACTGGCGACTACTTTATTCCGTTGCGCGGCCGTACCGAAATCGCCCGCAAGAAGGGTGCCGACCTGTTTGTTTCAATCCACGCCGATGCCGCGCCGTCCAAGGCCGCCTTTGGTGCTTCGGTGTTTGCCTTGTCTGAGCGTGGCGCTACTTCTGAGACCGCCCGTTGGCTGGCAGACAGCGAAAACCGCTCTGACTTGATTGGCGGCGCGGGCAATGTGAGCCTCGACGACAAGGACCGCATGCTGGCGGGTGTATTGCTCGATCTGTCGATGACGGCTTCGTTGACGTCCAGCCTGAATGTGGGGCAAAAAGTCTTGAGCAACATCGGTCGGGTCACACCGCTGCACAAACAGCGCGTGGAACAGGCCGGGTTTATGGTGCTCAAGTCGCCGGATATCCCGTCGATCCTCGTTGAAACCGGGTTTATTTCGAACGCCAACGAAGCGTCGAAGCTGGCGTCGAGCAGTCACCAGCAAGCGCTGGCGCGTTCGATCAGCAGCGGCGTGCGCCAGTTCTTCCAGCAAAACCCGCCTCCGGGCACTTACATCGCCTGGTTGCGTGACACTGGTAAAATTGCTCAGGGCGCCCGCGAGCACACCGTTCGGCCCGGCGAAACACTGGCAATGATTGCCGTGCGTTACCAGGTGGGCGTTGCGACATTACGCTCCAGCAACAGCTTGAAAACCGATGAACTGAAAGTCGGCCAAAACCTGAATATTCCGGCCACCGCCTTGGCGGCCCAGCAATGAGTGACGGGGTGTTGAACAGCAGTGCGCGGATTGAACTGCTCAGCCCGCGCCTGGCCAACCAGATTGCCGCTGGCGAGGTGGTTGAGCGTCCGGCTTCGGTAATCAAAGAGCTTCTGGAAAACAGCCTCGACTCGGGCGCCAAGCGTATCGACGTGGATGTGGAGCAGGCCGGGATCAAGTTGCTGCGGGTGCGTGATGATGGCAGCGGTATTTCCAGCGACGACTTGCCGCTGGCGCTGGCTCGTCACGCCACCAGCAAGATTCGCGACCTTGAAGACCTTGAACGGGTGATGAGCCTGGGCTTTCGCGGTGAGGCACTGGCATCCATCAGCTCCGTTGCACGCCTGACCCTGACGTCGCGCACCCGTGGCGCCGATCAGGCCTGGCAGGTCGAAACTGAAGGGCGTGATATGGCACCTCGGGTTCAACCTGCCGCGCATCCGGTGGGTACCTCGGTTGAAGTGCGTGACCTGTTTTTCAATACCCCGGCGCGCCGCAAGTTTCTCAAAACCGAAAAAACCGAGTTCGATCATCTGCAAGAAGTGATCAAACGCCTGGCGCTGGCGCGGTTTGATGTGGCGTTCAATCTGCGCCACAACGGTAAAACCATCCTCAATCTGCATGAAGCCCATGACGATACTGCCCGCGCCCGGCGTGTGGCAGCAGTCTGCGGCTCGGCGTTTCTGGAGCAGGCACTGCCGATCGAAATCGAGCGCAATGGCCTGCATTTGTGGGGGTGGGTGGGGTTGCCGACCTTCTCGCGCAGCCAGGCCGACCTGCAGTATTTCTATGTGAATGGCCGTGCGGTGCGCGACAAACTGGTGGCCCATGCGGTGCGCCAGGCCTACCGCGATGTGCTGTTCAACGGTCGTCATCCGACCTTTGTCCTGTTTTTTGAAGTCGACCCTTCGGTCGTCGACGTCAACGTGCACCCGACCAAGCACGAAGTGCGCTTCCGTGACGGGCGCATGGTGCATGACTTTTTGTATGGCACCTTGCACCGGGCCCTGGGCGATGTGCGTCCGGAAGATCAACTGGCCGCGCCAGCGCCGGTTCCCGGGGCCGAGCGCGCTACGGGGCTCGACGCCGGAGAGTTTGGCCCGCAAGGTGAAATGCGCTTGGCCGCCAATGTTCTGGAGCAGCCGCAAGCGGCGCCAACCCAGCATGTCGCGGGCTCGGGTGCAGGCGCTGGCTATCAGTATCAGTACCGGCCTCAGCCTTCCGCGCCTTCAGTGCCTGTCGAAGAAGCCCGCAATGCCTATCGCGAGTTTTTTGCGCCATTGCCTGAAGCTGGCGCTGCGCCGCTGCCGGACGGGCAGGGTGATATCCCTCCGCTGGGCTTTGCGCTGGCGCAGCTCAAGGGTATTTATATCCTTGCCGAAAACGCCCAGGGCCTGGTGCTGGTGGATATGCACGCTGCCCACGAACGCATCATGTATGAACGCCTGAAAATCGCCATGGCCAGCGAAGGCCTGAGCGGGCAGCCGCTGCTGGTGCCGGAGTCGATTGCGGTCAGTCAGCGTGAAGCAGACTGCGCCGAAGAGCACGCCGAGTGGTTCCAGCGCCTGGGCTTTGAGCTGCAGCGTCTTGGTCCGGAAACGCTGGCCATCCGCCAGATCCCGGCCCTGCTCAAGCAGGCTGAGGCTCAGCGCCTGGTGCATGACGTGCTGGCCGACCTGATGGAGTACGGCACCAGTGACCGGATTCAGGCGCATCTCAATGAGTTGCTCGGCACCATGGCCTGCCACGGTGCGATCCGGGCCAATCGGCGTTTGGCAATTCCGGAAATGAACGGCTTGTTGCGTGACATGGAAAATACCGAGCGCAGTGGTCAGTGCAATCATGGTCGTCCCACCTGGACCCAAATGGGCCTGGACGACTTGGACAAACTCTTTTTGCGCGGTCGCTGATGACAGGTTCCAATGCTTTACCCCCGGCCATTTTTTTGATGGGCCCTACGGCTGCCGGCAAAACCGACTTGGCTATCGAGCTGACCAAGGTGCTGCCCTGCGAGCTGATCAGTGTCGATTCGGCGCTGGTTTATCGCGGCATGGATATCGGCACGGCCAAGCCTTCCAAAGAAATTCTGGCTGCACACCCTCACCAGTTGATCGATATTCTTGACCCGGCCGACAGCTATTCGGCGGCAGATTTTCGCCGCGATGCGCTCAAGGCCATGGCTGAAATCACCGCGCGCGGCAATATCCCGCTGCTGGTAGGCGGCACCATGCTCTATTACAAGGCCCTGACTGACGGCCTGGCCGACATGCCGGCGGCCGATCCTCTGGTGCGTGCGCAGCTCGAAGAGGAGGCTCAGCGCCTTGGCTGGCAAGCCTTGCACGACCAGTTGGCGGCCATCGATCCGGAGTCTGCGGCGCGGATTCACCCCAATGACCCGCAGCGTCTGACGCGGGCGCTGGAGGTTTATCGGGTCAGCGGCATGAGCGTGACGGCGCATCGGCAAAAACAATCTGAACAAACGACTAAAGCAGCGGCTTCTGGGCACAGCCAATTGCCCTATACTGTCGCGAATCTGGCCATCGCTCCGGCGAACCGTCAGGTGCTGCATGAGCGAATTGCACTAAGATTCGGGCAGATGCTGGAACAGGGGTTCATTGACGAGGTCATAAGTCTGCGCCGTAGAAGTGACCTGCATGCAGGGTTGCCGTCTATACGTGCTGTAGGCTACCGCCAAGTCTGGGATTACCTTGACGGCAAGCTGACAGCGGTCGAGATGCGGGAGCGCGGAATCATTGCCACGCGCCAATTGGCCAAGCGTCAGTTCACCTGGTTGCGCAGTTGGGACGACCTACATTGGCTGGACAGTCTGGACTGCGACAATCTGCCACGAGCCTTGAAATACCTGGAATCGGTCTCCATATTGAGCTGAGTCTTGGCAAATGCCGTCTATCCTATGGATGTGGCGACAGCGGTCATCTAATTTTTGTTTCTATTTTTTATCCTTACAGGAGTGCGGCATATGTCAAAAGGGCATTCGCTACAAGACCCTTACTTGAATACTTTGCGTAAAGAGAAGGTTGGCGTTTCCATCTACCTGGTCAACGGGATCAAGCTGCAGGGGACCATCGAGTCTTTCGACCAGTTCGTGATCCTGCTGAAAAACACCGTCAGCCAAATGGTTTACAAGCACGCTATCTCGACAGTAGTCCCGGTTCGTCCAATTCGTTTGCCAAGCGCAACTGAATCGGAACTGGCAGACGCTGAGCCAGGTAACGCCTGATAGGAGTCTGCTTTGTTCTTTGAGCGCCACGGTGGTGGTGAGCGAGCGATCCTCGTTCACTTGGAAGGACAGGACCCTGAGGCGCGCGAAGATCCGCAGGAGTTCCAGGAGTTAGCTGTGTCGGCTGGCGCCGATACCGTCGCGTTTTATAACGTGCCGCGTCATCGGCCATCAGCCAAATACCTGATTGGCAGTGGCAAGGTCGAGGAGTTGCGCGACCTGGTCAAGGCCGAGAAGGTAGACATCGTGATTTTCAATCACGTGCTTACGCCCAGTCAGGAACGTAACCTCGAACGTGTTTTCGAGTGTCGCGTGCTTGATCGTACCGGGCTGATTCTCGATATCTTCGCTCAACGCGCCCGTACCCATGAAGGTAAGTTGCAGGTCGAACTGGCCCAGCTTGACCACATGAGCACGCGCCTTGTGCGTGGCTGGACTCACCTTGAGCGTCAAGGTGGCGGCATTGGTATGCGCGGGCCGGGTGAAACCCAGCTTGAAACCGACCGCCGTCTGTTGCGAGTGCGCATCAGCCAGATCAAATCCCGCCTGAAAAAAGTCCGCAGTCAACGCGAGCAGTCCCGTAGAGGTCGCCAACGCGCCGATATCCCTACGGTGTCGCTGGTGGGCTATACCAACGCCGGTAAATCCACGCTGTTCAACAAGGTCATCGGCTCTGACGTATTTGCCGCCGACCAGTTGTTCGCCACGCTTGATCCGACCTTGCGCCGCCTTGATCTAGACGATCTGGGACCGATCGTGCTGGCCGACACCGTGGGCTTTATTCGTCACCTTCCGCACAAGCTAGTTGAAGCTTTCCGGTCTACGCTCGAAGAGTCGAGCAATTCCGATTTGCTGCTGCATGTGATCGATGCGCACGAGCCTGAGCGTATGGCTCAGATCGAGCAGGTGATGGTGGTGCTGGGCGAAATTGGTGCGCAGGACTTGCCGATTCTCGAGGTCTACAACAAAATCGATTTGCTTGAAGGTGTCGAGCCGCAGATCCAGCGTGATGCCGATGGCAAGCCGCAGCGGGTCTGGTTGTCGGCCCGTGATGGTCAAGGGTTGGAGTTGCTTGAGCAGGCCATCGCCGAGTTACTGGGCAATGATTTGTTTGTTGGCACCTTGCGCTTGCCGCAACGTTTTGCTCGACTGCGTGCACAGTTCTTCGAACTGGGGGTTGTGCAAAAGGAAGAGCATGACGATGAGGGCTCCAGTCTGTTGGACGTACGCCTGCCGCGAGCCGAGTTAAACCGCTTGGTCAGCCGCGAAGGGATGCAGCCGCTGGAATTCATCGAAGAACACACTTTGCAATAAAAGCCTCGCAAAGCGGCTGTGCCGCTGTGATAGGCATTCTGTAGCATTGGTCGGCGCGCCGTGGGCGCGTCTTTGCTTTATCAGATGGAGAGCGCTATGGCTTGGAATGAGCCGGGTGGCAACTCGAACAATCAAGATCCTTGGGGTGGCAAACGCCCTAATAATGGCGACCGCAAGGGTCCACCAGATCTCGACGAGGCCTTCCGAAAGCTGCAGGAAAGCCTGAATGGGTTGTTCGGTGGTGGGAAAAAACGTACTGGCGGTGGCGGCAGTGATGGTGGCTCGAATGGCAAGGGCGCCGGTTACGGCTTGCTCGGCATCGGCCTTGTCGTACTGGCGGCTGCCTGGCTGTACAGCGCTGTCTATGTAGTCGACGAGCAGGAGCAAGCCGTCGTGCTGCGCCTGGGCAAGTACTACGACACCGTTGGGCCGGGTCTGAACATCTACTTCCCGCCGTTCGATAAAAAGTACATGGAGAACGTGACGCGTGAGCGTGCGTACACCAAGCAGGGTCAAATGCTGACTGAAGACGAAAATATCGTCGAAGTGCCGCTGACCGTGCAGTACAAGATCAGCAACCTGCGTGATTTCGTGTTGAACGTTGATCAGCCGGAAGTCAGCCTGCAACAGGCCACTGAAAGCGCCTTGCGTCACGTAGTGGGTTCCACTGCGATGGATCAGGTGCTGACCGAAGGTCGTGAGCAGATGGCTGTAGACATCAAGGAACGCTTGCAGCGCTTCCTCGATACCTACAAGACCGGTATCACCGTGACTCAGGTCAACGTACAAAACGCAGCGGCACCGCGTGAAGTACAGGAAGCCTTTGATGACGTGATTCGTGCCCGTGAAGACGAGCAGCGCGCCCGCAACCAGGCAGAAAGCTACGCCAATGGCGTGGTGCCGGAAGCACGCGGTCAGGCCCAGCGCATCATCGAAAACGCCAACGGCTACCGTGACGAAGTGATTTCTCGTGCCAAGGGTGAAGCCGACCGCTTTACCAAGCTGGTTGCCGAGTATCGCAAGGCTCCGGATGTAACGCGTGATCGTCTGTACCTGGACACCATGCAGGATGTCTTCAGCAACACCAGCAAAGTACTCGTGACCGGCAACAAAAACGGCCAGAGCAACTTGCTGTACTTGCCATTGGACAAAATGATTGAAGGCCGTAATGGCAGCAACCCGGCAACGGGTTCGGCAGCTGCGGCGGGCAATAACGACTCGGCATCCCATGCCAAGTCGGACATGCCGACACCACCGCGTACCAGGGAGAGTCGCTGATGAGCAATAAATCGCTGATCGCCCTTATTGTTGCCGTTGTCGTGGCGATTGTTGCCTGGAACAGCTTCTACATCGTTTCGCAAACCGAACGTGCCGTTATGCTGCGCTTTGGTCGTGTGGTGCAGGACGATGTTCCGCCGGGTCTGCATGTGAAGATTCCTTACGTCAACCAGGTGCGCAAGTTTGATGGCCGCTTGATGACGTTGGACGCTCCGACTCAGCGTTTTCTGACGCTGGAAAAGAAAGCAGTAATGGTTGATGCATTCGCCAAGTGGCGTGTGAAAGATGCGGGTCGCTTCTACGCTGCGACGTCGGGTCTTAAGCAAGTTGCTGACGAGCGCCTGTCGCGTCGTCTCGAATCGGGGCTGCGTGACCAGTTCGGTAAGCGCACGCTGCATGAAGTGGTGTCCGGTGAGCGCGATGCGCTGATGGCTGAACTGACTGCATCGCTGAACAAAATGGCTGAAAAAGAGCTGGGTATCGAAGTTCTCGATGTTCGGGTCAAGGCCATCGACCTGCCGAAAGAAGTTAACCGCAGCGTTTTCGAACGTATGAGCAGTGAGCGTGAGCGTGAAGCTCGTGAGCACCGCGCCAAGGGTAACGAACTGGCAGAAGGCATTCGTGCTGACGCCGATCGTCAAGCCCGCGTGCTGTTGGCTGAGGCGTATCGTCAGTCCGAAGAGTCGCGCGGTGATGGTGATGCCCAGGCTGCTGCGATTTACTCCAAGGCTTATGGCCAGGATCAGGAGTTCTACAAGTTCTATCGCAGCCTGCGCGCTTACCGCGAAAGCTTTGCGAACAAGAGCGATGTACTGGTTCTTGACCCAAGCAGCGATTTCTTCCGCTACCTGGAAAAATCCAAGCCTGCGCAACAGTAAAAACGCTTGAAGCCTGTGGGTGGGAGTGAGCCTGCTCGCGATGCGGTCGACTTGATTTGTCAGGCAAGCCGAGTTGATTACATCGCGAGCAGGCTCGCTCTCAACTGAAAGGGCCTCTCTTTAGGAGGCTGCATTCACTCCGCTTGGCGGTCAAATTGCCTGGCGGGGTGATCCTTTTAGAAAACGGGTGTATGATGCGGCAGCCGGGAAATTCCCGGCTTTTTTGCGTCTGCATGTTTGATTGACCGAATGGCTGTTACAGCTTCGGCAGATTTTTCGAGGAATGTGCTGTGTAAGCCTGTCGCTTGGGCTTTTTTGCTGTGCGCGTTCAAGACGCAGCCACGTTCTGCTTTACTCAAGGCTCGCCTGCTGGCTGGCCGCCCGGATCATAGGGGAATGGCGTAATGGCAACGGTAGACCGCTGGCTCTTGCCAGATGGCATCGAAGAAGTACTTCCACCAGAGGCAGCCCGCATTGAAGTGGCGCGCCGTCAGGTGTTGGATCTGTTCCAGAGCTGGGGCTATGAGTTCGTCGTCACCCCGCATATCGAATACCTGGAGTCTTTGCTGACAGGGGCTGGCCAGGATCTCGACTTGCGTACCTTCAAGGTTATTGACCCGCAAACGGGTCGCCAGATGGGTTTTCGTGCCGACATCACGCCGCAAGTGGCGCGCATCGATGCGCATACCCTGCGTCGCGAAGGCCCGAGCCGTCTGTGCTACGCCGGTAGCGTGCTCCATGCGCAGCCGCGTGCGTTGTCATCCTCGCGCAGCCCGATCCAGTTGGGTGCCGAGTTGTATGGCGATGCAAGCCCGAGCAGCGACGTTGAAGTCATCAGCCTGATGTTGGCGATGTTGCAACTGGCCGATGTGCCGGATGTGCACATGGACCTGGGGCATGTTGGTATTTACCGTGGTCTGGCCCGTGCGGCCAACCTGTCGGTTGAAGTGGAACAACAATTGTTCGACGCCCTGCAACGCAAGGCGATCGACGAAGTAACGGCCTTGACCGAAGGTTTGCCGGCTGATTTGGCAGGCATGCTGCAGGCATTGGTTAGTTTGTGTGGCGGCCGCGAAGTGCTGGTTGCTGCGCGTGAGCGTCTGGCCAAGGCTCCGGCCCAGGTCATGGCTGCTCTGGATGACTTGCTGGCGATTGCCGAGCGGTTGTCTGTGCGTTTCCCGCAGTTGCCGCTGTATTTTGACCTGGGTGAGTTGCGTGGTTATCACTACCACACAGGTGTGGTGTTTGCGGTCTTTGTACCGGGCGTTGGGGACTCCATCGCCCAGGGCGGTCGTTATGACGATATAGGTGCTGTTTTCGGACGTGCCCGTCCGGCTACCGGTTTTTCGACCGATTTGAAAACCCTGGTGACCCTGGGGCGTGCTGAAGTCGAGCTACCGTCTGGCGGTATCTGGATGCCTGACAGCACAGATGCGGCACTCTGGCAGCAGGTTTGCCAGCTTCGCAGTGAAGGTCAGCGTGTGGTTCAGGCGTTGCCTGGGCAACAGCAGGCTGGTGCCCAAGAGGCAGACTGCGACCGCCAATTGATTCAGCAGAACGGCCTGTGGCAAGTAGTGCCGCTGGTTTCTTGAGTTTTCCTGCCGGCGGCTGCCGGCACCAAGTTTGCGCGAATGAGGACAAGTGTTATGGGTAAGAATGTCGTAGTCCTGGGCACCCAATGGGGTGATGAGGGCAAAGGCAAGATCGTTGATCTGCTGACCGAACATGCTGCCGCTGTAGTGCGTTACCAAGGTGGCCACAACGCTGGCCACACGCTGGTAATCGACGGCGAAAAAACCGTATTGCACCTGATTCCGTCGGGCGTGTTGCGCGAAGGCGTGCAATGCCTGATCGGCAACGGTGTCGTGGTTGCTCCCGACGCCCTGCTGCGTGAAATCATCAAGCTGGAAGAGAAAGGCGTACCGGTGCGCGAGCGCCTGCGTATCAGCCCGTCCTGCCCGCTGATCCTGTCCTTCCACGTTGCGCTGGACCAGGCGCGTGAAAAGGCCCGTGGCGAGCTGAAGATCGGTACTACCGGTCGTGGCATCGGCCCGGCTTACGAAGACAAGGTTGCTCGTCGTGGCCTGCGTGTTGGCGATCTGCTGAACATGCCGCGCTTTGAAGCCAAACTGCGTGAACTGGTGGACTACCACAACTTCATGCTGGTGGGTTTCTACAAAGAGCCAGCCATCGACTTCGACAAGACCCTGGCCGAGTGCAAGGAATACGCCGAGCTGCTCAAGCCGCTGATGCTGGACGTGACTGCCGAGCTGCACGACCTGCGTCGCGCTGGCAAAGACATCATGTTCGAAGGCGCCCAAGGTTCGTTGCTGGACATCGACCACGGTACTTATCCGTACGTGACCAGCTCCAACACCACTGCTGGCGGCGTTGCGACCGGTTCGGGCGTTGGCCCGATGTTCCTGGACTACATCCTGGGCATCACCAAGGCTTACACCACTCGCGTAGGTTCGGGCCCGTTCCCGACTGAGCTGTTCGACGACGTCGGCGCTCACCTGGCCAAACAAGGTCACGAGTTCGGTGCTACCACCGGCCGTGCTCGTCGTTGTGGCTGGTTTGACGCCGTTATCTTGCGTCGCGCTATCGATGTGAACAGTATTTCGGGCATTTGCCTGACCAAGCTGGACGTACTCGACGGTCTGGAAACCATCAACATCTGCGTCGGTTACACAGACGCAAATGGTGTTGAAATTGCTCCGACCGATGCTGACAGCTACGTAGGTCTTCAGCCTGTGTACGAAGAAGTACCGGGCTGGACTGAATCGACCGTGGGTGCAAAAACCCTGGAAGAGCTGCCAGAGAACGCACGTGCTTACATCAAGCGCGTTGAAGCACTGATCGGCGCGCCGATCGACATTATCTCGACTGGCCCGGACCGTAACGAAACCATCGTTCTGCGTCACCCGTTCGCTTAAGTCGCTGTTGATGTAAAACAAAAGGCCCCTCGGGGCCTTTTGTTGTTTCTGCCGGGTGTGCGGCACGACCCTTGCTGTGATAACCGCCAATAAGGGTGCTATCAAAATAATGGCACTTAAGTGGAGGGTTTTCTGTGTCTGCCGTTCTCTCACTGTTACAAAGCCGTCTGCTGCGGCCTGTATTCGTTACCCTAGGTATCGCTCTTTTGGTGCAAGTGCTGGTGGCTGTCGCACTGACGCGGAGCACGGTGACTGCCCTGGAGTCTGATCTGGACACTCGTCTTGGAGCTGACAGTCAAAAGCTCACTGCAGAACTGGAACAGGCCGGGCGTGAAGTAAAGGGCAACCTTGAAGCTCTCTCCGGCAGCACTCGCCAGCGCCTGACGGCGGGCCTCGAGCCACGCTTGAAAGACGAGCAAATGCAACTGCGCGAAGCGCTGGAAAAGAACCTGCAGGACTCGGCCAACGACATGGCCCAATTGCTGGCTGCCGTGGCGCCGCGTGCAATCTGGGACAGTGACGTGCCTACGCTGTCTGATTTCGCCCGTCGTGCGCAACGCAATCCCAATGTGTTGTTCGTGGTGTATGACGACGCCACTGGGCAGCATCTGACGCGTTACCTCAATCGCGATAACCCGATCAACCAGGCACTTTTGGCCAAGGGCAAGGGAGAGCGAGCGCTGGATAAAGTTCTGGACGCCGCACGCCACGACCCGTCGGTGTATTACCTCGAAGCTTCCATCAACCCTAATGGGGTCGAGATCGGCAAAGTATTGATGGGGGTTTCTACCGCCTCTGTTGAGCAGGACCTGGCGGCCCTCGACAAGCGTTTTGCAACCTTGATTGTCAACAGCGAGCAGTTGGTCGGCGAAAGCCTGCAGGGCGCTGCGAGCGACAGTTCAGCAGCATTGAGTGCGCGTCTGGAATCGGCGCAGGCTGCTGCGGCACAGATGCAGGCAAACACCGCGCAAACCGTGCGCGAGGCGGCAGATACCTTGCGCTGGCGTATTGGCATGGGCCTGGCAATTGTCGGCCTGGGCGTATTGCTGTTGCTGGCCGTGGTGCTGGGGCGGCGTGTGGTCAACAAGTTGCTGCTGCTGATTGCGGCCCTGAATGATCTGGCGGCGGGTGAGGGGGATCTGACCAAGCGCGTGGGACTTAACAGCAAGGACGAAATTGGCGATATGGCGGCGGCGGTCAATCGCTTTATCGATAAGCTGCAGCCTATCGTGCGTGAGGCGGGGGATGTGGCGCAGCGCACCGGAGTCGAAATCGGCGTCATGACGCTGCGCAACGCCGGGGCGGATGCTGCCGCGCAGTTGCAGCGTGATGAAGTAGCGCAAAGCCTTCACGCGCTATCGACCATGGCGGATGCGGCTCAATCCGAAAGTCAGGCCATGCAGGCCGCGCTTAAACAGGTGGTCGATATTCGCCAGGCCACCGATGAAAACACCCGTACTTCGGCCAAGGTGGGCGGCCTGATCGAGGCGCTGGCGGGGCAGGTGGGCGAGGGGGCCAAGGTGATTGAGCGACTGGCACAACAAAGCGAACAGATCGAAGTCGTCCTGACCGTGATTCATGGCATTGCCGAGCAAACCAACTTGCTGGCGCTCAACGCGGCCATCGAGGCGGCGCGGGCGGGAGAGACCGGGCGCGGTTTTGCTGTGGTGGCCGATGAGGTGCGGGCACTGGCCAGCAAAACCCAGAGCTCAACCGGTGACATTCAGGCGCATATCGTGGCGTTGCAGCAGGGCGCCAAAGAGGCCGTTGCGGCGATTGGTCTGGCGGGGCGTCAAGCGAACGAGGGGTTGGCGGTACTGCGTGGCAGCGTGCAGTTGCAAAAAACCGTGCAGACCTCGGTTGAGCAGGTCCATACCGCCATCGGCGAGGCCACCAAGGCGGCAGAGCACCAGGCACAAGGTGCATATGCGGTGCGCGGGCGGGTTGAAGTGATTCATGCTCAGGCTGAACGTGCGGCCGAGGCGGTGACCCAAACCACGGCCAGCGGCAAGGTGTTGGATGGGTTGGCGGCGCAGCTCAAGGCGAGCCTGGGGCAGTTCAGGGCGTAAAGAAGCAACATGATCCTGTAGCAGCTACCGAGGGACGACGGCTGCGTTCGGCGGCGCAGCCGTCGTAAAGTCAGAGTGCTCGGTGTAACGGTTAAACCGCGTGCTCAGGTTTTACGATCGCTTCGCAATCGGACGTAGCCTCGCAGGCTCGGCAACTGCTACGAGCCTCTTGGCGTTTAGCGGCTCAAATACATCTTCGTGGTGAGCAAGTACACGGGTAGCCCCGAGACTAGAATCAACAGCGCCGCATAAGGTGCCGCCGCTGCAAACTCTATATTCGAGGTATGCGACCACACCTGTGTCGCCAAGGTGTTAAGCCCGGTCGGGCTCAGCAGCAAAGTCGCCGTCAGTTCTTTCATTGCATCCAGAAACACCAAGGCAAATGCCGCACCCAGGGCCGGGAAGATGATCGGCAGCGTCACACGGAAAAAGGCCGAGAACGACGTTGCGCCCAACGTTCGTGCGGCTTCTTCCAACTGCGGGGCAGCCTTGTTCAGGGCTGTGCGGATTGGCGCCTGCGCCAGCGGCAAAAACAGCAGCGCATAGGCAATCAGCAGCAAGGCCGATGTCTGATACAGCGCCGGAACGTAATGCAGGGCGAAATACACCAGGGCCAAGGCAATCACCAGCCCCGGCAGCGCATGCAGCAAGTAGGGCAGGCGTTCCGCCCAGATCGCCAGCGAGCCTTTATAACGCACCACCAGCAACCCGACCGGTACGGCCAGCACCAGGCACAGCGCAGCCCCGCCCAGCGCCAGTGACAGCGACGAGAACAGAGCCTCGCCAATCTCGGCCATCGGGAATGCTGCCGAGCTGCCCTTGACCAGCCAATACACCAGCATGCCCAAAGGAATACCGCTGCCGACCACCGCCAGAGCCAGGCAATACAACTGCCCCGGCACTGACCATTTGCCCAGTCGCACTTGTTCGGCACGCCGCGCAGCGCCCTGGCCGATGCGAATGTGGCGACCCTTGCCGCGCACTTTAAGCTCCAGCCATAACAGGCTCAGGCACATCACCAGCAGTACCGCAGAAAGCATCGCCGCATTGGCGTTGCTGAATTCCAGTTCGAACTGCTGATAAATCGCCGTCGTAAAGGTTTGCAGGCCAATGATCGACAGGGCACCGAACTCAACCAGCATATGCAGGGCAATCAGCAGCGAGCCGGCCAGCAGCGAAGGCCAGAGCAGTGGCAGAGTGATGGTGTAAAACACCCCCCAACGATTCTGGCCCAGAGTGCGGGCCGATTCTTCAAGAGCCGGGTCTAGGTTGCGCAGGGTGGCCGCGACCGGTAGAAAAATCAGCGGGTACTTGGACAGGCTCATCACCAGAATCGCGCCGCCAAGGCCCTCAAAGCTTGCGCTCAGTGAGACCCAGGTGAAGCTGCTGACGAACGCCGGAACGGCGAACGGCAGGCACAGAATCACGCCCCACAAGCGCCGGCCGGGCAGGTTGCTGCGTTCAAGCAGCCAGGCCAGGGACAGACCGATCAGCGCGCAGGTGACGGTGACGCCGACCATCAGCAGCAACGTGTTGCGCATCAGGCCAAATACATAAGGGCGCCACAACAGGTGCAGCGCTTCAGCCCATCCGGCTTGCCAGGCCTTGGTGCCGACATACAACAACGGCAACAGGCTCAGGCCCACCAGTAGCAGGACGGGCAGCAACAGCCAGATCGAAGGTCTTTTGCGGGTGGGCGTAAAGCGTGCAGGTTGGGCGCCAGACAGCATCAGAGCAGGCCTACATCACGTTCAAGGTCGAGTGCTTCTTCAGCGTTGCCCAAGTCGGCAGGCGTCACTTTTGGCGGTTGCAGCTCTTCAAATGGCTTGAGGCCGCGCTCGGACACCATGCCTTTGCGCATCGGGTATTCCGCGGTGGTGTTGGTGATCACGCGCTGGCCTTCTTCACTGGCCATGTAAGCCAGCAATTGCTGGGCTTCTTTGGGATGCTTGCTGGCCTTCAATACACCAGCGCTGGACACGGTCACCAAGCCGCCCGCATCGCCATCGGTGAAGTAATACAGTTTGGAGTCCAATTGACCCTTCTCGCGCTGCAACGCAAACCAGTAGTAGTTGTTGACCAGAACTGCGGCCACTTCACCGTTTTCTACCGCTTTGAGCGCCACCATGTTGTTGGTGTAGGTCTTGCCGAAGGCACGCAGGCCGGTCAGCCATTCTTCAGCAGCTTCTCGCCCGTGCAGCTTGATGATTGCAACGGCCTGTTCCTGGAACGCGCCGCTGGTGGGTACAAAGCCGATCTTGCCTTGCCATTGAGGCTCGGCGAATTCCAGTACGGACTTGGGCAACTGGTCTTCGCTGATCTTCTTGGGATTGAACGCGACGACGCGGGTGCGTGCCGTCACGCCGATCCAGGTGCCGTTGGCCGCCACGTATTCCTTGGGCAGCACTTGCAGCGTGCTGTCATCGGCCTTGGCCAGAAAACCTTGCTCGCCCAGGTTGTTCAGAGGTGGCGATTCTTCTGCGTAGAACACATCCGCAGGCGAGCGGTCGCCTTCTTCCATGATCTGACTGGCCAGCTGGTTGCTGCTGCCTTTGCGCACGTTGACGTGAATGCCGGTTTTGGCTTCAAAGGCCTTGGCGAGGTTGTCGCCGACTTCCTTGTGCTGACCGTTGTAGAGCGTCAGCGACACAGGGTCGGCAGCGTGGGCGGGAGAGGTCAGTGCAAGACCTAGGATGGAGAGAGTCAGACCGCGCAGTAGAGATGTCGCAAGCCGGGTATTTCGGAGCATCATTCGCTGGGTTCCTCGCTGGGTACTACAAAACTTGTAACAATAATAAACGATATTGTTTCTCAAGTGCGCTTGACCCAGCGTCCAATTGTGCCAGTACGACGAACTGTGTTTGCCCCAGGGTTTAGAGCGTGTCCAGAAAGCTGCGCAAGGCCCGCAATTCGTCCTTGTTCATATTCAGGGCCTTAAGCCGGTCGCTGGTGCGTGGAAACAGCGGATCATCGACCTGTTGTGCGTTGGGGCGCGGACGGGGCATGCCCATGTTGTAGAACGCCAGCGTGCCTTCCATGTTGACGAACAGTCCGTTGTGCATCCAGGGGGCGGTTTTCATCACCAGTCGCAATGACGGGGTGCGGAATGCGCCCACGTCTTCAGGTTTACGTGACACTTCGTAGCGCCCCAGGTCTTCATATTTACGCCCGTAGTACGTCAGGCCGAGGTTATGAAACTGATCGTCGCTTAGCGCCGGGCCAAAGTGGCAGTTCATGCAGCGCGCCTTGGTGCGAAACAGGTGCAGGCCATAAAGCTGTTCATCGCTCATGCGTTGGGAGCGCCCGCGCAGCAATTGCTCAAAGGGGGTATTGCGCGTGGCGCTGACGAGTGTGCGCTGAAAGGTGGCCAGGGCCTGGGCGGTCTGCACCTGGGTGATCGGGCCTGGCCCGAATGCCTGGACAAACTCTGTGCGGTAGGTCGGGTCGGCGTTTAGCTGTTGCAGCAGTTGGGGAATGTCGAAGGCCATTTCCAGTGGGTCGATGATCGGATGCATGGCTTGTTGTTCAAGGCTGGCGCCCCGACCATCCCAAAACAGCGCCGAGCTGTAGCCGCTCATTACCAGGCTTGGTGCATTTCGCCGACCGCTTTGGCGATCGTGACCGAAGGACACTCGGCGGCCATCAGCAAAGGCCATATCAGCCTCATGGCATGACGCGCAGGCGATTTGTCCGGAGCGCGACAATTTGGGGTCGTTGAACAGCTTTTCCCCCAGCGCGGCCTTGGTTTCGCTGAACGGGTTCTCGGGTGGCGCGGGGGCGTGGGCGGGCAAGGCGGCCATTTCTTGCCAGTTCACATCGGCATCCACCTGGGGGGCGGGCCATTGGGTGACGGGCTGGCGGTACTGCTGGGCGATGCAGGTCGGGTAATCGGCAGCCTTTTGATCGCAGGCGGTTGCCGCAGCCGCGCTCAAAGCTGTGGCCAGACTGATGCAGAAAGTCATGCGCTTCAAAATTTGTATCCCACTTCCAGCATGAATTGACGACCGACTTCATAGGTGGCCAAGCCACTGGTTTCGGTGGCGCCGACGATCTTTTTGTCCAGCAGGTTGGTCACGTCGAGGTTGACGAAAACGGCCTGATCCTTGGCGGTGGGCAGCTCCCAGGCCACGCGTGTGTCCCAGGTCAGCGCCCCGGAAAACGGGGTTTCTGCCCAGATATAAGCGTCCTTGCCCTCGTGCTGGATTTTCTTGCCCGTGGCGGCGATGCGGCGATAGCCGTCGCGATAACGCAAAAAGTTGCTCCAGGTGATATGCAGCGGCTCGATTTCGGTGACGGTGGTCAGGCGCGCAGTCCACGGGCGGTTGTAGTTGGCCGCTGGCATGTCGGAGTACTTCATGAATTTGCCGTCGTACTGGATCGTTGGGTCTTCGACGTAGGTGGCGCCAATATTGGCGGTGTAGCTCGACAGCCCGGTGTTGTGGATTTTGCTCCAGTCCATGGCGAACTGGCCTGAGGTGCGGGTGCTGCCCAGGGTAAAGGCTTGCAGCGGGGTGATGGTCAAGGTGTAGATGTCGGCGTCGCTTTTGCCGCCGTTGTAGTAGGTGTAGTAATTGGTCGCCAAGGTGCCGATGTCTTCGGACGGTTCGCCGATTTGCGAGCCCCAGGCGCGGCTGACTTGCTCGCGGCCCATGCGTTTTACGTATTTGACGGCGAACTCGGTGTTCCATTGCACATGGCTCAGGCCCAAGGTCAGTTCGTCGTCGTAAGGCACTTTGAGCTGGTTGAATTTACTGTCGTTGGCCACTCGCTTGTTCAATACCCAATCGGAAGTCTGGCCGGCACGGGTGTATTCGGTGCCCATGGCCGCTACACCGTCACGCAGGCGGTAGGTGTACAGGTTGCGTCCGTAGTAGCGGTTGGCGCCGCCGGTGATGCGGGTTTTGCTGTCGCCGAAGACGTCCAGCTCAATCGCCAGCCGCGGTGCCACGGTGGTTTGTTTCATGTAGTCATCACCGTCGATCCGCACGCCGGGCCTCACGGTCAGGCGTTTGTAGCGCATTTCGTCTTGCAGGTACAAAGCCCAGGTGCGGGTGTCGAAGCTGGTTTTACCCTGGCTCAGGGTCCTCTTTTTGGCGTACTGGCCGTCCCAGCCTTCATTGAGGACAGGACCCATCGAACAGAAGGGGTCATTGCCCGCGCAAGAGCTTGCCTCGGCGACGGTGTAGCTGTTGTAGGGTGTGTTGCGCTCATAGCTGGCGGTGTTTTGTGACAGCTCCAGGCCGGTTTGCAAGGCATGGTTGACGCCTAGCCAGTTGAAGCTGTTCCAGTCGGCCTTGAGCTTGTAAGCCAGGCTTTTCTGGGTTTCTTCTAGATCACCAAAGCCGCCCTCGGTAGCCGCCCCCGAGGTGCTCCAGTTTTTGGTCGTGGAGGTGCGCCAAAAAATCATGTAGTCGCTGTCGGAATAGCGGGACGTGTTCAGTTTGCTCCAGCTCAGGTTTTGCTCAACCCGGGCCATTGGAGCATTCCACACCAGCCGTGTACTGAGGCTATCGCCGCCGGCCTCCATTTCGCGGGCTGAGAAAATGGCGCTGGGGCCAAATGTTTTTGCAGTTTCCGGGGCGTGGGTCAGGCTCACGTCCAGCTTCCAGTCCTCGTTAACCTGCCAGACAGCCTTGAGAAAGTAGTTGTCGATACGCCGGGTCTGTACCTCAGTCATGTTGGCGGTATCCGTCTGGTTGGACACGGCAAACACGCGGGTGGGCATCGTCGAGTCCTTGCGTGAAAAGCTGCCCATCAAACCGAAGTTTTCGCTCAGGTGCCCTTCGAGGGTGGCGCGGGTGATGAATTTTTTAAAGTCGGGCTGGCTACTGTTGCCAAACCCGGCTTTGAAATTTTCGAGGTCCGGATCATCTTCATTCAGGTGATAGCGGGTCCACTCGGAGCGTGACATCTGTACTGAGAGCTTGCCGTGGAAGTCCGTCCTGGGGTCGCGGGTATTGGCCTGGACCACGCCGCCGTTAAAGCCGCCAAATTCCACGGGCACGTTGCTGTCGTAAACCTTGATGTCCTCCAGCAGGTCGGTATCCAGTGCCAGCCCCTGACTGCGGCCCGGCATTTCATCGAAGTCATCGTTGGTACCCCCGGGGTCCAGGTCGTTGTTCATGCTCATGCCGTCAACGATAAACAGGTTTTGCCAGGGCCTTGCTCCGTTGATGCTGATAGTGGCAGGCGCAATTTCCCCCGGGGTTTTACTGCTCTGCTGGTTGTTATCGAACTGTACATTGGGGTTGGTGCGTAGAAGGCTGGTGATATCGCCATTGCCTGAAGGCAGGCTTTCTATCATGTGCCGGTCAATGGTCTGTTCGCCTTGAAACACTGGGGCCATGGCAGTGATGGGCGTGCTTTTGATCAGCAGCACATCACTTTCAGTGGGCGGCAGGATGGAGGCGCTGTCGGCGGAGGTGGCCTCCCATTGCAAGCCGCTGCCGCGTAGCAGGCGGGCCAGGGCTTTCTCAGGGCTCATGCCGCCTTCGACGGATGAGCCACTCAAGCCAGTGAGCAATGCGCTTTCCGCGCTGACCTGCCAGCCCGACTGCCGGGAAAACGCAATCAGGGCATTGGCCAGTGGCTGGGACGGGATCTGGAAATGCAGCTGTTGCTGTTTTGTTTGTGCGGCAGACACAGGGCTGGCGCCGATGACCATTGCTGGCAACCCAAGCAGCAGGATGATGGACAGCGATCGGCAACGGGGGAGGCTGACGCATTGCAAACGCAAAGAAGGCATGAAGTGACCTACGAAATAAAACGTCATAGTCACTAATGCGAATCTTTATCAGTGACGTTCGTAGGTAAAGACTCTCGGGCTAAACGGATTTCCAGAAATAATTGAAAAAAGTTTCGGCTGGCTGAGAGCGATGTGCCAATTGCTCAGGGTTTACATGACTTCAATCGTGAGGGAGAGCGTGCTCTCGAAGACAGATAAAGACTCGCTCCCACTTCAGGGCTGCTGCGAAGGCGATCAGAGCTTAGGGCTTTGCCGAGACAATCAGGGTGTACGGCACGCTGTCATGCAGGCGTCCGCCCAGTGGAGCAATGGCGGCCTGCAATGCGCTTTTGGGGTCGCGCAGGTTCAGGGCGGCGGTGATGCGGCGTTGGCCCAGTGCCTTGTCCGTCAGCAAAATCAGACCGGGCTGATAGCGGCGTAACTGCATGATTACGTCGTCGATGGACTGATCGACGGCCACCAGTTGCCACTGGCGCCAGGGTGCGATTTCCTCAATGGGCAATTGCACGATACGGGTATGCCGGTCGTTAGCGGTGAAGTGCAGTTGATCGCCGTGGCCCAACAGGTGCATGGCCGAAGCGGACGCCTGGGGTGTTTGCACGGCAACCGTACCGCTCTCGACGCTGACGTCGACGCCGTTGTCGCCCAGGCTTACGGCAAATGCGGTTCCGGTGACTCGAACGCGTACATCACCGGCGTTCACATAAAAGGCGCGATCGGCATCCGGCTTCACCGAGAAAAATGCCTGGCCGCGCAGCAATGTGACTTCGCGTTGTTCGGGGTTGAACTGAATGTCGGCAAGGGTGTTGCTGTCGAGGAGCATCTGGCTGCCATCGCTGAGCGCGACGGTGCGGTGTTCGGCGGCAGGGCTGCGGTAGTCGGCTTGCATTGCTTGCCAGTCGGGGCCCCACATCAGCAAGGCACTCGCGGCCACGGCAGCACCGACCAGTGCGCGTTTGCGCCGGTTCAGGCGCGGGGGAGGGCGTGAAGCCCGTGGGGCTGGCGCGGCCTCAGCCGGCAGGGTCAGGGCTTCGCCGCTCAGGCTCCATACCTTGAGCGCCTTGCGGTAAGCCGCGTCATGTTCGGGGGCGCTGGCTCGCCAGTTATTCAGGCGTTCGGTCAGCTCGGGATCGTGGGGGTTCTCCTGGATCAGCAACAGCCAGTCCAGCGCGGTTTCCCAGATCGGGTTCGGATTGTCAGTCATTACTCAGTTGTTCCGCGCAGTAGGTCAGGGCGTCGCGGACCAATTGGTGGGCCAGGCTCACGGAGATTCCAAGTTGTGTGCCGATTTGCTGGAACGTGAGACCTTTCAGTCGATGCAGCACAAATGCCTGTCGCGTACGCTCTGGCAGGCGCGACAAAGCATGTTGCAATTTGCGCAGTTCGTCCAGATGCAGGGCTTGCTGTTCGGGTGATGGGGTGCTGGAAATGTGCTCGTCCAGTGATTCACTGCGACTGGTGTGGCGGTTTTCAAGGGTCGCCCGGCGATTGAGGTCAAACGCCAGATTGCGCACGATGCGATAAAGGTAGCCGACGGGCTGTGTCAACGGCATGAGGTTGTCCGCGCCCTGGCTGAAGCGCAGCCAGGCGTCTTGAACCACGTCTTCGGCCTTGGCTCGACAGCCCACGATAGGTGCGGCGTAATCGACCAGGGCAAGGCGATGCGTGAGGTAGAGCTGGAGCCTGTCGTTGGTATCGGGCACGAGAATCCAGGTGGACGCGCTAGCGATCTGAAGGTGGTCGGATATTAATGCGGATGAGATTAATTATCAAATACGACCTTGGGATCGCTGATAAAAAACCTTGGGGGAGAGGGAAACGAATCCCGGAAACTAAAAAGCCCGCTTTCGCGGGCTTTTTGAGTGGTTATACAGAATGAATCTGTAAACCTGAATTGGTGCCCAGAAGAAGACTCGAACTTCCACGACCTTGCGGTCACCAGCACCTGAAGCTGGCGTGTCTACCAATTTCACCATCTGGGCAGTATCAGCAACGTTGCCGCTGTTGATGTGGCGCACTATACGGAGCGCTTTTGAATCTGTAAACCCCTGTTTTAGTTTTATTAAATCAGGGGCTTATGAAGTTCTTAAATGCAAAAACCCGCTTTCGCGGGTTTTTGTGTGAGGCTCAGAGTTGTACTACTCTGAATCTCTAAATTGGTGCCCAGAAGAAGACTCGAACTTCCACGACCTTGCGATCACCAGCACCTGAAGCTGGCGTGTCTACCAATTTCACCATCTGGGCAGCATCTTCAACGTTGCCGTTGTCGATGGCGCGCACTATACGGATGACCCTTTGACCTGTAAAGCGTTGTGATTAAAAATATTGAAAATTTTTCGCGAACGGTTGGTTGGTAGCGTTAAAGCGCGTCAGAAAGGACTATTAAGGCCCAGTGTGTGCCTGAAATTTCCCGTTTCAATACGCGTATGCCAAACTAACCCGCATATAGACAAGGTGAAAACTATCTAATGGCCGATTGGCAGACCCTCGATCCCGAGGCCGCACGTGAAGCGGAAAAATACGAAAACCCTATCCCTAGCCGCGAACTGATCCTTAAGCATCTGGCCGAGCGTGGCTCGCCTGCTGCTCGCGAACAGTTAGTGGAAGAGTTCGGTCTGACTACAGAAGACCAAATCGAGGCCTTGCGCCGTCGCCTGCGTGCGATGGAACGCGATGCCCAGCTGATTTACACCCGTCGTGGCACTTATGCACCGGTGGACAAGCTCGACCTGATTCTCGGCCGCATCAGTGGTCACCGTGATGGCTTCGGCTTCCTGATCCCGGATGATGGTAGTGACGACCTGTTCATGAGCCCGTCGCAAATGCGGCTGGTGTTCGATGGCGACCGTGCGCTGGCCCGTGTTTCGGGGCTGGACCGCCGTGGTCGCCGTGAAGGCGTGATCGTCGAAGTGGTCTCGCGTGCTCACGAAACCATCGTGGGTCGTTACTTCGAAGAAGGCGGCATTGGCTTTGTCGTGGCCGACAACCCAAAGATCCAGCAGGAAGTGCTGGTGACGCCGGGTCGCAATGCTGGCGCAAAAATTGGCCAGTTCGTCGAAGTGAAGATCACTCACTGGCCGACGCCGCGCTTCCAGCCGCAAGGTGATGTGCTTGAGGTCGTAGGCAACTACATGGCCCCGGGTATGGAAATCGACATTGCCCTGCGCACTTACGACATTCCGCACGTCTGGCCTGAAGGCGTCCTTAAGGAAGCGGCCCGGTTGAAGCCGGAAGTCGAAGAAAAAGACAAAGAGAAGCGCATCGACCTGCGTCATCTGCCGTTCGTCACCATTGATGGCGAAGATGCTCGCGACTTCGATGACGCGGTTTTCTGCGAAGCCAAGCCAGGCAAGCTGCGCCTGTTCTCCGGTGGCTGGAAGTTGTACGTGGCGATTGCCGACGTTTCCAGCTATGTGAAAATCGGTTCGGCTCTGGATACCGAAGCGCAGGTTCGCGGTAACTCGGTGTACTTCCCTGAGCGTGTGATCCCGATGCTGCCTGAGCAGCTGTCCAACGGTCTATGCTCCCTGAACCCGAAAGTCGACCGTTTGGCCATGGTTTGCGAGATGACCATCTCCAAAACCGGCGAAATGACTGACTATCAGTTCTATGAGGCGGTGATTCACTCCCAGGCGCGTCTGACCTATAACAAGGTCAGCACCATTCTGGAGCAGCCGAAAACCACCGAAGCCAAGCAGCTGCGCAGCGAATACGCTGATGTGGTGCCGCACCTCAAGCAGCTTTACTCGCTGTACAAAGTGTTGCTGGCCGCTCGTCATACCCGTGGCGCGATTGATTTTGAAACGCAGGAAACCCGGATTATCTTCGGTACCGAGCGCAAAATCGCTGAAATTCGTCCAACTACTCGTAACGACGCACACAAGCTGATCGAAGAGTGCATGCTGGCAGCCAACGTGGCCACTGCTGAATTCCTCAAGAAGCACGAAATTCCTGCGTTGTACCGCGTTCATGATGGTCCGCCGCCGGAGCGCCTGGAAAAACTGCGTGCCTTCCTGGGTGAGCTGGGCCTGAGCCTGCACAAAGGCAAGGATGGTCCATCGCCTAAGGATTACCAGGCGCTGCTTGAAACCATCAAGGATCGTCCTGACTTCCACCTGATTCAGACCGTGATGCTGCGTTCGTTGAGTCAAGCGGTGTACAGCGCTGATAACCAGGGCCACTTCGGCCTGAACTATGAAGCCTACACCCACTTCACTTCGCCGATCCGCCGTTACCCGGATCTGTTGACGCACCGTGCAATTCGCAGCGTGATCCATTCCAAAATGGATACCCCGCACGTTCGCCGTGCTGGCGCGATGACCATTCCGAAAGCGCGTATCTATCCGTACGACGAAGCGATTCTGGAGCAGCTCGGCGAGCAGTGCTCGATGAGCGAGCGCCGTGCTGACGAAGCCACGCGTGATGTGACCAACTGGCTCAAGTGCGAGTTCATGAAGGATCGTGTCGGCGAGTCGTTCCCGGGCGTGGTGACGGCGGTGACCGGTTTCGGCCTGTTCGTGGAGTTGACCGACATCTATGTCGAAGGTCTGGTCCACGTGACCGCCTTGCCGGGTGACTACTACCATTTCGATCCTGTGCATCACCGCCTGGCGGGCGAACGCACCGGTCGCAGCTTCCGCTTGGGCGACACCGTTGAAGTACGAGTTATGCGCGTCGATCTCGACGAGCGCAAAATCGACTTCGAAATGGCGGAAAAAACCCTCAGTGCACCGATTGGTCGTAAAAATCGCACTACTGACGCGCCAAAAGCCAAAAATGCTGGCAAGTCGGGCACCAAGGCCACTGAAAAGCCGGTCGAGCCAGCACCTGCTGCACGACGCAGTGCTCCGGCCAAGGCCGTCAAAAAAACGACCGACGATGCCTATCGCCCTGGCGATGCTGCCGCAAAAAATGCCGAGCTGCGCAAAAGTCGCGAATTGAAACAGGCGCTGTTGGCCGAATCGAAGAGCGGCGGTCGGACATCGGAGCCGGGAAAGTCGGGTAGGGCAGCACCTGCTAAAGATGCAGGCAAGCCTTCAAAACCGAGTAAACATCGTAAAGGCCCGCCAAAATCGGGCGCCGCTCCTGCTGCCAAAAGCGGCGGGTCGCGCAAACCTAAGGCCAAGTCATGAGTCAGTTGGAAAAAATCTACGGTATCCACGCCGTAGAAGCGTTGCTTCGTCATCATCCCAAGCGCGTAAAGCAAGTGTGGTTGGCCGAGGGTCGTAGCGATCCTCGCGTTCAGACCCTGATCGCATTGGCTGATGAAAGCCGGGTGCCGGTGGGTAACGCCGAGCGTCGCGAGATGGATGTTTGGGTTGAGGGCGTGCACCAGGGTGTTGTGGCTGACGTAAGCCCGAGCCAGGTCTGGGGCGAGGCCATGCTCAACGAATTGCTGGACCGCACCGAAGGTGCTCCGCTGATTCTGGTGCTGGACGGTGTGACCGATCCGCACAACCTGGGTGCTTGCCTGCGTACCGCTGATGCTGCCGGCGCCTTGGCAGTTATCGTGCCGAAGGACAAGTCTGCAACCTTGACGCCAACAGTGCGAAAAGTAGCCTGTGGCGCAGCTGAAGTGATTCCGTTGGTTGCCGTTACCAACCTTGCGGCCACTCTGAAAAAGCTTCAGCAGCGCGGCCTGTGGATCGTTGGTACTGCCGGCGAAGCCGAGCAGGAGCTGTACGAGCAAGACCTGACTGGCCCGACCATCCTGATTATGGGTGCTGAAGGCAAAGGCATGCGTCGCCTGACGCGTGAGCATTGCGATTACCTGGTACGCCTGCCGATGGCGGGCAGTGTCAGCAGCCTGAACGTTTCGGTAGCGACGGGCGTATGCCTGTTCGAAGCCTTGCGTCAGCGCAGCGTCAAAGCCAAGACTTCTTCCAAGAAGAAGTAAGCAACATCCCCTGTGGGAGCCAGCCTGCTGGCGAAGGTATCGATACGGTCTGTCTGGCAGGCTGCGTTGGATGCTTCGCCAGCAGGCTGGCTCCCACAGTTGTATTTGTATGTAGGTGGTCGGGATTGTTCAAATAATCGCCAATTGCCTTGCGCCTCTGTTGTCCCTTCTCTACAATTGCGCCCCTTGCCGTCATGGCGGGCGCATATGTGCCTCTCTAGGCAAGACACACAAGTGTCATTCACTCCTTGTCTGACCGCTTTTTAGTTAGCGGCAGGCTACAACCCGTAAGGAGCATTCATGCGTCATTACGAAATCATCTTTTTGGTCCACCCGGATCAAAGCGAACAAGTCGGCGGCATGGTAGAGCGTTACACCAAGCTGATCGAAGAAGACGGCGGCAAAATCCACCGTCTGGAAGATTGGGGCCGTCGTCAACTGGCCTACGCAATCAACAATGTTCACAAGGCTCACTACGTGATGCTGAACGTTGAGTGCACTGGCAAAGCCCTGGCTGAGCTGGAAGACAACTTCCGTTACAACGATGCTGTGATCCGTAACCTGGTCATCCGTCGCGACGAAGCCGTAACTGGCCAGTCCGAGATGCTCAAGGCTGAAGAGAACCGCAGTGAGCGCCGTGAGCGTCGTGACCGTCCTGAGCATTCTGACAGCGCCGATGGCGATGACAGCGATAACAGCGACGCCAGCGATAACGCTGACGAGTAATCCACGGACCTTTTGAGGAGCCAATTACATGGCACGTTTCTTCCGTCGTCGTAAATTCTGCCGCTTCACAGCAGAAGAAGTGAAAGAGATCGATTACAAGGATCTCAACACTCTGAAAGCTTACGTATCCGAGACCGGCAAAATTGTTCCAAGCCGCATCACCGGTACTAAAGCTCGTTATCAGCGTCAGCTGGCCACCGCTATCAAGCGCGCCCGCTTCCTGGCCCTGCTGGCCTACACCGACAGCCACGGCCGCTGAGACCGGGCAGTCGACAAGTAGTAAAGGATTGAAAGCATGCGCGCCTTAGCTGAGTTCATCATGCGAGGCCGTGTGCAGGCCACGTTAATCGTGGCCGGATGTGCGGCATTGCCGTTCTTGTTCTGGTTGAGTGCTGCTGCAGGTTGCCTTGTGCTCCTGCGGCGCGGTCCGAGAGATGCCTTGAGCATCCTCTCATGGGCTTTACTGCCGGCTTTAGTCTGGTGGTTTATTGGAGAACCTCGCACCCTTATGGTGCTGCTGGGAACTCTGGGGTTGGCGTTGATGTTACGCGCCGGCCAGTCCTGGAACCGCGTGCTGCTGGTCAGCGTAGCGCTGGGTGTGGTGTATGGCGTGATCCTGGGTACGGTTTTCCGCGAACCCATTGGTGCGATGGCGCAGGAGTTGGAAAAACTTCTGCCGCAGGTCCTCAATGGTCTCTACGACAAGTTATCTGACGTAGAGCGAGCGCGCCTTGGAGCACTGATTGCACCCGTCCTCACCGGACTGATTGCAGCTTTGATGCAGGTCGTCAGCGTGCTTAGCCTGATGCTTGGGCGTTATTGGCAGGCGTTGTTGTACAACCCGGGCGGTTTTGCGAGCGAGTTTCGCAGCATCCGCCTACCGCTGGGACCAGCGCTCGTATTGCTGGCGTGCATGCTTGTAGGACCGAACTTCGGTCCTGAAATGGCCATGCTCACGCCGTTGTGCAGCGTAGCGTTGTTCTTCGCCGGGCTAGCCCTGATTCATGGGCTGGTGGCGCAAAAGCGACTGGCCAGGTTTTGGCTGGTGGGGTTGTACGTCACGCTGTTGCTGTTTATGCAGCTGATCTATCCGTTGCTCGTGGTTTTGGCCATTGTCGACAGCCTGATTGATTTTCGCGGACGTCTGGCACCGAAAAGTGCCGATAAAGACTCTGCGGACGGTGAAGGTTAAAAGTTAAGAGGATTTTCACATGCAACTGATCCTTCTGGAAAAAGTCGCGAACCTGGGCAACCTGGGCGACAAAGTAAATGTTAAGGCCGGTTACGGTCGTAACTACCTGCTGCCGTACGGCAAAGCTACCGCTGCAACCGCTGCCAACCTGGCTGCGTTTGAAGAGCGTCGTGCTGAGCTGGAACAAGCTGCTGCAGACAAAAAAGCTTCGGCTGAAACACGCGCTGCCCAACTGGCTGAGCTGGAAGTGACTATCACTGCCACCGCTGGCGACGAAGGCAAGCTGTTCGGTTCGATCGGTACTCACGACATCGCTGATGCACTGACCGCCTCTGGCGTTGAAGTTGCTAAAAGCGAAGTTCGTCTGCCGAACGGCACTATCCGCAACGTTGGCGAATTCGACGTGGCTGTGCACCTGCACGCCGAAGTTGAAGCAACCGTACGCGTTGTTGTGGTAGCTGCTTAAGCAGTCTTAACTGACTGGCACCTTGTGTGCTGGACGGTTAACATCGGGCACGATCCTGTTTACAGGTCGTGCCCTTTGTCTTTCTGCAGTTTCTGATTTTCAAACCCCCTGCTTTTATAAACAACTCAAGTGGCCATGAACGATATCTCCGCTCCTGAGCAATACGATCTACAAACCGCAGCCCTGAAGGTGCCTCCGCATTCCATCGAGGCCGAACAGGCTGTGCTCGGTGGTTTGATGCTGGATAACAACGCCTGGGAACGCGTGCTGGATCAGGTTTCGGACGGCGATTTCTATCGACATGACCACCGCCTGATCTTCCGGGCCATCGCCAAACTGGCGGACCAAAACTCCCCGATTGACGTCGTGACCCTTGCCGAGCAATTGGACAAGGAAGGTCAGACCTCGCAAGTCGGCGGGCTGGGTTACCTGGGTGAACTGGCAAAAAACACGCCGTCGGTCGCCAACATCAAGGCCTATGCGCAGATCGTTCGCGAGCGCGCCACCTTGCGTCAGTTGATCGGCATCAGCACCGAGATCGCCGACAGCGCCTTCAACCCCGAAGGTCGCAATGCTGCCGAAATTCTCGATGAGGCCGAGCGCCAGATCTTTGCGATTGCCGAGGCCCGGCCAAAAACCGGCGGCCCGGTCAGCGTTAACGATCTGTTGACCAAGGCCATCGACCGTATCGACACCCTGTTCAATACCGACAACGCCATCACTGGCCTGTCTACCGGCTACACCGACCTTGATGGTATGACCAGCGGCTTGCAGCCATCGGACCTGATCATCGTTGCGGGTCGTCCATCGATGGGTAAAACCACCTTTGCGATGAACCTCGTCGAGAATGCGGTTTTGCGCAGCGAAAAAGCGGTACTGGTTTACTCCCTCGAGATGCCAGGCGAATCGCTGATCATGCGTATGTTGTCCTCGTTGGGGCGCATCGACCAGACCAAGGTCCGTGCCGGTCGCCTCGAAGACGACGATTGGCCACGCCTGACGTCGGCGGTCAATCTGCTCAATGACCGCAAGCTGTTTATCGACGACACGGCGGGCATCAGCCCATCGGAAATGCGCGCCCGTACCCGACGACTGGTACGTGAGCACGGCGATATCGGCCTGATCATGATCGACTACCTGCAATTGATGCAGATCCCGGGTTCGGGCGGTGACAACCGTACCAACGAGATTTCCGAGATTTCGCGATCCCTCAAGGCCCTGGCCAAGGAATTCAATTGCCCGGTAGTGGCGTTGTCGCAGCTCAACCGTTCCCTTGAGCAGCGGCCCAACAAGCGCCCGATCAACTCCGACTTGCGTGAATCCGGAGCCATCGAGCAGGATGCTGACGTCATCATGTTCGTGTACCGCGACGAGGTGTACCACCCCGAGACCGAGCACAAGGGCATTGCCGAGATCATTATCGGCAAGCAGCGTAACGGCCCTATCGGCACCACGCGCCTGGCGTTTATCGGCAAGTACACCCGCTTCGAAAACCTGGCGCCAGGCAGTTACAACTTCGACGACGATTAAGCACCCGGCGCTTCTCTGTGGGAGCGGGCTTGCCCGCCATTCAAGCGGTGAGGCGTTTCAGGCACACCGTGATGATGCCATCGCCAGAAGGCTGGCTCCCACAGGTAATCGACGTGCGCCAATCAATTCCGACCATCGCCGTCGGAATTGATCATTTTTTGTGCTATATTCCGCGCCCGCGAATTTCTTAGTAAATGACGCGCCCCAATTTTCTGTACTCAACACCGGTCATCGACATGCAAGCAGCCAAGCCTCTATTTGACTATCCGAAGTACTGGGCCGAATGTTTCGGTCCAGCGCCATTCCTGCCTATGAGCAGGGAGGAGATGGATCAGCTTGGCTGGGATTCATGCGACATCATCATCGTCACCGGTGATGCCTATGTCGATCACCCGTCGTTCGGCATGGCCATCATCGGTCGCCTGCTGGAGTCCCAGGGCTTTCGCGTGGGCATCATTGCCCAGCCGAACTGGCAGTCAAAAGACGATTTCATGAAGCTGGGCGAGCCGAACCTGTTCTTCGGTGTTGCAGCCGGCAACATGGACTCGATGATCAACCGTTACACCGCAGACAAAAAGATTCGTTCCGATGACGCCTACACCCCTGGTGGCCTGGCTGGCAAACGTCCGGATCGCGCCAGTCTGGTCTACAGCCAGCGCTGCAAGGAAGCCTACAAGAATGTGCCGATTGTACTGGGCGGCATCGAAGCGTCCCTGCGCCGTATTGCGCATTACGACTACTGGCAGGACCGCGTCCGCAACTCGATCCTGATCGACGCCTGCGCCGACATTCTGCTGTACGGCAACGCCGAGCGCGCCATTGTTGAAGTGGCCCAGCGTCTGTCCTACGGTCACAAGATCGAAGACATCACCGATGTTCGCGGTACCGCGTTCATCCGTCGCGATACGCCAAAAGACTGGTACGAAGTCGACTCCACGCGTATCGACCGTCCGGGCAAGATCGACAAGATCATTAACCCGTATGTGAACACCCAGGACACCCAGGCCTGCGCCATCGAGCAGGAAAAAGGTCCGGTTGAAGACCCGAATGAAGCCAAGGTCGTGGAGATCCTGGCCAGCCCGCGCATGACCCGCGACAAGACGGTTATCCGCTTGCCATCGGTTGAGAAAGTACGTGGCGACTCGGTTCTGTACGCTCACGCCAACCGCGTTTTGCACCTTGAAACCAACCCGGGCAACGCCCGCGCGCTGGTACAGAAACACGGCGAAGTGGATGTGTGGTTCAACCCGCCACCGATCCCGATGACCACCGAAGAAATGGACTACGTGTTTGGCATGCCATACGCACGTATCCCGCATCCTGCGTACGGTAAGGAAAAGATCCCTGCCTACGACATGATTCGCTTCTCGGTGAACATCATGCGTGGCTGCTTCGGCGGCTGCACCTTCTGCTCGATCACCGAGCACGAAGGCCGGATCATCCAGAACCGCTCCGAAGAGTCGATCATTCGTGAGATCGAAGAGATCCGCGACAAGGTGCCTGGCTTTACCGGTGTTATTTCCGACCTCGGTGGCCCGACCGCGAACATGTACCGCATTGCCTGCAAAACGCCGGAAATCGAATCCGCGTGCCGCAAGCCGTCCTGTGTGTTCCCGGGTATTTGCCCGAACCTGAATACCGACCACTCGTCGCTGATTCAGCTGTACCGCAGTGCCCGTGCCTTGCCGGGCGTGAAAAAGATCCTGATCGCTTCCGGTCTGCGCTACGACCTTGCGGTCGAGTCTCCGGAATACGTTAAAGAACTGGTCACCCACCACGTTGGTGGTTACTTGAAGATCGCCCCGGAACACACCGAGGAAGGTCCGCTCAACCAGATGATGAAGCCGGGCATTGGCAGCTATGACAAGTTCAAGCGCATGTTCGAGAAGTACACCAAGGAAGCGGGCAAAGAGCAGTACCTGATTCCGTACTTCATTGCGGCTCACCCGGGCACCAAAGACGAAGACATGATGAACCTGGCGATCTGGCTCAAGACCAACGGTTTCCGTGCCGACCAGGTCCAGGCGTTCTACCCGTCGCCGATGGCCACTGCCACCGCGATGTATCACTCGGGCAAGAACCCGCTGCGCAAGGTTACGTACAAGAGTGACTCGGTGACCATCGTCAAGAGCGAAGAGCAGCGCCGTCTGCACAAGGCGTTCTTGCGTTACCACGACCCGAAAGGCTGGCCAATGCTGCGTGAAGCGTTGACCCGTATGGGTCGCGCCGACCTGATCGGTTCGGGCAAGGATCAACTGATCCCGTTGCACCAGCCTGCGACTGACAGCTACCAGAGTGCGCGTCGCAAAAACTCGACGCCTGCTGGCAGCCATAAGGTAGCAGGGGAGAAGACCACCAAAATCCTGACCCAGCATACCGGCCTGCCGCCGCGTGCCAGCGATGGCGGCAACCCGTGGGACAAGCGTGAGCAGGCCAAGGCCGCCGCATTCGCTCGTAACAAACAGGCTGCCAAAGAGCGTCACGAAGCAGCTAAGGGCGGAAAAAGCCAAAAGCCGACCCGCAAGCCGGTAGTGCCGCGCTAGGGATACTTTGTGGGAGCGAGCCTGCTCGCGAAGATGGTTCACGATAATACGGGGTTGCTGGATAGTCTCGGCGTTACGTGATGAGACCTTCGCGAGCGGGCTCGCTCCCACAAGAAACCGCGCAGTATTCACCTACAACGCCAGCCTTCGGGCTGGCGTTGTGCTTTCTGCGCGCTGAGAAGCCGGCCAGGCGTGTGTAGGTTGATTGCTGAGCAGGGAGTCAGGGAAAGAGGTTTGAAGCGTCTGAGAGGGCGACAGGCTGACTGCGAGGATCAACAGCCGGGCTGCTGATCCTGATCACAGATCCTGTGGGCCGGGTTGTGGATAACCGGGCCTAGGTGGGGCTCAAGCGGTTGGAGCTTTATCTTCTGTGGCGCCGGTATCTTCTGCGGCGCCTTCATTTTCGGTGTCGACGTCCTGGTCCAGCTCTGTGTCTACGATGCCGCCTTCAGCAGCTGCTTTCTTGCGGGCGAGCTTTTCCTCTTTCTTCTGCTCTTTAGCCAAGTCTCTTTGACGCTTAGCGAAGTTATAGTTTGGTTTGGCCATGGGCGATCCTCTTGGGGTCGAAGGTGAGGTTAAGCGGCGCGTATTCTGCCCTGTATTAGTGCTTAGCCGTTAGCTGGGTTTTTGCAAGGTTGTACTTTGCGCTAAAAATACGACTCTACACCCACCCAAAAGACCGTTGTGGATTAAATCTCTGACCGAAGGCGGTCATGACCACAAGCACCGCAGGCATACGTGGCAAGCAAACAGGTCATCAATGCAGGAAGTCCCATTACTTATTCCCCCAATTATCAAAATGATGACCTAAGGTTATAGGCCTGAAGTCCATTTTGGGATGGATTCTCTCGATCGCGGCGATAGACCATGACGCAGATCATATGAATCGAGACAATTTTCAGGCAATCTGTATACAGATTTTAGTTTTTCATACCCTGCCTTGGAGATAGACCATGTTTGCCAAAGTTGTTGCGGTATCCCTTTTGACCCTGGCCAGCGGCCATTTGCTGGCGGCAGAGTGCGCTGTGACTGTCGATTCGACTGACCAAATGTCTTACAACACGAAAGAGATCGTCATCGACAAATCCTGCAAGACGTTCACCGTTAACCTGACGCACTCCGGCAACTTGCCGAAAAACGTCATGGGCCATAACTGGGTCTTGAGCAAAAAGGCAGACATGCAGGCAGTTTCCACCGACGGTATTGCTGCCGGTCTGGATAAAAACTACCTCAAGGACGGTGACGAGCGCGTCATTGCCCACACCAAAGTGATCGGCGCTGGCGAGAAAGACTCCGTGACCTTCGACGTGGCCAAGCTCAAGGCGGGCGAAGAATATGAGTTCTTCTGCACCTTCCCGGGCCACAACTCGATGATGAAAGGCGCTGTGGTTCTTAAATAAGACCCCGCGAGCCCTCCAGCAGCCCTGACGTGCCATGCGCCGTCAGGGCTGTTTGCATTCAGGCCTTTGAGTCGGTCATCTTGAAAATGCCCTGGGCGTTACTGCTGTCAAAGTTCAGGTCTATCAGACCGGTATCGGGGTCGACCTCGCGCTGGATAAACTCCACAAACGAGCCAGGCACGGCGTGTTCGCGGTACACCCCTGCGGCATCGATCAGGCCACGGCTGACCGTACTGGCGCGATACGCGGTTTGCATCACTCGGCCAGAGGCCGAAACTTCAATGCTGTCCTTCATCGGTCGCTGCAGGTCGCGTTGTTGTGCGACGCATGCTTCCAGGTCCAGAACCCGGTCGGTCAGGTGGTTGAAACTGTTGCCCTCAGTGGCAATCCAGGCCATTTCGGCGCTTTCATTGAGCAGGCACTGGTAGTCCGTTTCCTGCACCACCCCATGTTGGCGCCCGAATGCTTGATACAGCGCCGGCAACAACGTTTTTGCTTCGCTCAGGCTGCAATGACGGGTAAGGCTCAAGCGTCTGAGGATGCTTTCATGTTCCGGCTGCAGTGGGTCCACGCTGGAACCGACTACGCGAGAGACGGCCTGCGCAAAGGCCTCGCTGAAACGGCCGGGGTGCAGTTCCGAGACAAAGAACTGAGCGATGTCCTCGGGCAGGTCCATTTGTCTGTAGCCCCAACCGGTCATGTTCAGCTTGGTCAGTGGATAAGTTCGCACGTCAGTAAAACCCAACGGCTCGAGCAAGCGCGAAAACGCCTGACGGCCACGGGGTAACTCACCGTTAACGGGCCAGTCCACCGTGCGAATGGCACCGTGGTCAAATACCACTTTGCGACCTTGCTGGACCTGTTCTTCTACATAACGACGGCCATCCGGCACGGCTTCTACCAGCTTGTGCAGCAGGCACAGGTTCAGTGCTTCGGCCAGCCAGACCCGGTGCAGCGCCTGATCATGCCAACTGAAGCGCAGCAGGCTTTCAGGTACCTCGACATGCTTGCGCAACCAACCGGATGCCGATTGACCGAGCAAGGAATCGACAAGTGAGAACAAACCATCGAAAGAAGACATGGGGCAGGGCTCTGGCGACGAAATAGACGCCTATCAAAGCCTTTGAGTGCGGGAGCGACAAGCGAAAAAAAATGCGGGGTTCATTCCGTTTTTTCCGGGTCGCCGAAAGCCCCCACCCTAGCGTTCCAGGAGAGGGCTAGGGTGGGGGTTAAGTGTGCCCAAGGTGCTCAAGGCGCGAACGGCATCTCACGTTTGTGGTGAGTCTTTTCGTACGTACTGCTGATGATCCTGAAGGCCTCTTCGCTCACCGGTTGGCCATGTAAAAAAGCATCGATCTCGGCATAGGTCACACCGTGTGACGCTTCATCAGGCTTGCCCGGCTCCAGGTCTTCAAGGTCAGCAGTCGGGACTTTTTCCACCAACGATTCCGGGGCGCCAAAATGCCGGGCAATTGCCCGCACCTGATGCTTCACCAGGCCACTGAGCGGCGCCAGATCGCAGGAACCATCACCGAATTTGGTGAAGAAACCCATGACCGCTTCCGCTGCATGGTCAGTGCCGATCACCAGCCCGCCCGTTGCGCCGGCGATGGTGTACTGCGCCACCATGCGCATCCGCGCCTTGGTATTGCCCAGCACAAAATCAACGGTGGCCGGGGGCTTGCCTTCAAAGGCCGTGACTTCAGCCGCCAGGGCCTTGACCGCAGGGCCGATGTTGACGGTCTGGCGCTCGTCCGGATTGATGAAGTCCACAGCCGCCGTGGCATCGATTTCGTCGTGCTGCACCCCGTACGGCAAGCGCACGGCAATGAATCGATAAGACGGGTCGCCGGTCTGCTCGCGCAACTGCTGGACTGCCCGTTGTGCCATCAGCCCTGCGGTCAGTGAATCGACCCCGCCGCTGATGCCCAGTACCAGGGTCTTGAGCCTGGCATTGTGCAGGCAGCACTGAATAAAAGTGATGCGACGGGCGACCTCGGCCTCAAGGGCCGAGAGGTCTTTAAACGGCGGCTGGACCTTGAGGTCTTGAGCAATCTGACGCTGTACGGCCTGCATGATTCACTCCTTGGAAGACTGTTCAGGAACTTGGAAAACGTGGCGCAAATAGGCGGCGAAGTTTGGGTCCGAGCAATGGGTCTTGCCCGGCTCATCCGAGATCTTGGCCACTGGCGAGCCATTACAGGCGGTCATTTTAAGCACGATGCTCATCGGCTCAACACCCGGAATGTCGCAGGTCAGGTTGGTGCCGATACCGAAGCTGACGTTGATCCTGCCGCGCAGTGCCCGGAAAATCTCCAGCGCGCGGGGCAGGGTCAGGCTGTCGGAGAACACCAGGGTCTTGCTCATCGGATCAATGCCCAGCTTGTGGTAGTGGGCTATGCATTTTTCAGCCCATACAACCGGGTCACCCGAGTCGTGGCGCAAGCCGTCGAACAGCTTGGCAAAGTACAGATCAAAGTCTTTCAGAAAGGCGTCGGTGGTGATGCAGTCCGTCAGGGCAATGCCCAGCAGCCCACGGTACTCACGCACCCAGCAATCGAGCGCTGCGCTCTGACTGTCGATCAGCCGGGGGCCCAGTTGCTGGTGGGCCATGATCCATTCGTGGGCCATGGTGCCCAAGGGCTTCATGTCCAGCTCGCGGGACAGGTTGACGTTGCTGGTGCCGACAAAGCGTCCGGGGAAGTCATGCTTGAGCACGCTGACCACTTCTTCCTGCACGCGATACGAAAAACGTCGGCGAGTGCCGAAATCGGCGACCTGCAACTCGGACAATTCTTCAGCACTGGCGTTGGCCTGCAACCAGTCAAACTTGCGGTACAGCTGTTCGCGGGCCTGGGACAGCACCGTGTCTGCATAGCGCGAGCGGTTACGTACTTCGCTGACAATCGCCAGCATTGGTACTTCAAACAAAATCACATGCAGCCACGGCCCTCGCAGGCGGATAACCAGCTCGCCGTTTTCGATAGCGGTGTGCACGTAGCGCATATTGAAGCGAAACAGGCCCAGAAAGCGTATGAAGTCGGGCTTCATAAACGTGATTCGTTCCAGGAACCCCAACTGGTCCTGAGTCATGCTCAGCTCGCCCAGGCGTTCGATCTGGTGGCGAATCTCGTTGAGGTAAGGTCGTAAATCCTCACTGTTGCGGCAGCGGAATTCCCACTCGACTTCAACGTTGGGGTAGTTGTGCAGCACCGCCTGCATCATGGTCAATTTGTAGAAGTCGGTGTCGAGCAGGTTCTGCACGATGCGATCGGCAAATACACTCTCGCTCATAGCGGCAATCTCCATGCTGCCCGTGCCTTATTGCCACGGTGTTCAGCTTTTTCAATGAATGGCGCTAGTGGCGCATATCCGCAGGCGGTTATGCCAGCGGTTTTTAGGGTTGAAGCCTGTTTCTACCCTCGGGGAGCGGGTCATTCAGTTGCTCCATCATCCAGCTCACAAACGCGCGCACCTTTGGCACGCCTGCCGAATGCTCAGGATACGCCAGGTAATAGGAGTCATGACTCGGCATCAGGTGCTGCCAGGCGATGACCAGTTTGCCGTCGGCCAATTCCTCTTCCACCAGAAACCTGGGTAGCAAGGCTACGCCACACCCCACTTGTGCCGCACGGATGCACATATAAAAGGTATCAAAGCGCGGCCCGTGATAGCTGTGGTCGGTGCAAAAGCCCTGATGCTCAAACCATTCGTGCCATGCCTGCGGCCGCGAGGCGTTTTGCAACAGCACCAGATCGGTGAGTTGGGTCGGGTCGGTGAACGTAGTGCGGGGCAGGCTCGCGGGTGCGCACACCGCGACCAGTTCTTCGCCAAACAGCTTCAGGCTTTCGGTACCGGGTCGTGAGCCCTGGCCAAAATAAAACGCCAGATCGCTGCGCCCTTGCAGCAGGTCGTCGCCTTGCTGCTCGTTGCACAGGTCCAGGTGGATATGCGGATGGCGTATGCCCCAACCCTTGAGTCGCGGTACCAGCCAGCGTGCACCGAAGGTTGAAGGCGTCGAAACCCGCAGGACCTCCGTTTCGCCGCCATAGGAGCGCAGGGTATGAGTCGACATTTCGATCTGGGTCAGGATTTTTCGGACTTCTACCAGATACAAATCACCCGCGGGCGTCAGCTGCAAGCGGCGTCGCACCCGGCGAAACAGCAAGTGCTGCAACAGTTCCTCCAGCTGCGCGACCTGTTTGCTGACAGCACTTTGGGTCAGGTTCAGCTCTTCGGCCGCGCGGGTGAAGCTCAAATGGCGAGTGACGGCTTCAAAACACTGCAACGCCGTGATCGAGGGTAAATGGCGCTTGTTGAGCATGAAAGGCCCCTAATTCTTGTTGTCAGGCAAGGTTACCAACGCAGCATGAATTTTCGGAATGATATCTCGCTTAAAGGTCGTTTGTTGCAGCAATGCCGGCCAGCTACAACTAAAGGCCTGTGAAACATTTTTCTGCTCAAGGAGTGTCTTCAATGGTTGCTGCATTACTGGATCGTCTGGGTGTGAACCCCGCGCTGTACCAACAGGGCACTCAGCCGGTTTACACGCCGGTTGATGGCAGCCAGATAGGCGCTGTGCACTGGGAAGGTGCTGCCGAAACCGAGCAGCACGTGACCCGCGCCGAGCACGCATTCGAGGCCTGGCGCAAGGTGCCGGCTCCGCGCCGTGGAGAGCTGGTCCGTCAATTCGGTGATTTGCTGCGTGAATACAAGGCTGATCTGGGTGAGCTGGTGTCGTGGGAAGCGGGCAAAATCACCCAGGAAGGTCTGGGCGAAGTGCAGGAAATGATCGACATTTGCGACTTCGCCGTCGGCCTGTCGCGTCAGCTTTACGGTTTGACCATTGCTTCCGAGCGCCCAGGCCATCATATGCGTGAGACCTGGCACCCGCTGGGCGTGGTCGGGGTGATCAGTGCATTCAACTTCCCCGTGGCTGTCTGGGCCTGGAATACCGCTCTGGCGCTGGTATGCGGAAACGCGGTGATCTGGAAACCGTCCGAGAAAACTCCGCTCACCGCGCTGGCTTGCCAGGCATTGTTTGATCGGGTCCTGAATTCATTCACCGACGCTCCCAAGTACCTGGCTCAAGTGATTATCGGCGGTCGTGATGCGGGTCAGGCCCTGGTGGAAGACCCGCGTGTGGCACTGATCAGCGCTACCGGCAGCACGCGCATGGGGCGTGAAGTGGCGCCCATAGTCGCGGCCCGCTTTGCCCGCAGCATTCTGGAGCTGGGCGGTAACAACGCAATGATCCTGGCCCCGAGCGCCGATCTGGATATGGCCGTACGCGCCATTCTGTTCAGTGCCGTGGGTACCGCCGGCCAGCGTTGCACCAGCTTGCGCCGCCTGATTGCCCACGAATCGGTCAAGGAAGAAATCGTCACTCGGCTCAAGGCCGCCTATTCCAAAGTCCGTATCGGCCACCCGCTGCAAGGCAACCTGGTGGGGCCGCTGATCGACAAGCACAGCTTTGAAAACATGCAGGACGCACTGGAGCAGGCCCTGAGCGAAGGCGGGCGAGTGTTTGGTGGTGAGCGTCAACTGGCCGGCCAGTATCCCGGCGCTTACTACGTAGCCCCGGCCATTGTTGAAATGCCGGAGCAGAGCGATGTGGTATGCGACGAAACCTTCGCCCCGATTTTGTACGTGGTTGGTTACCGCGACTTTGCCGAGGCTTTGCGCCTGAATAACGCCGTACCCCAGGGCTTGTCGTCATGCATCTTCACCACCGACGTGCGTGAGGCCGAGCAATTCATGTCTGCCACCGGCAGTGACTGCGGGATTGCCAACGTCAACATCGGCCCAAGTGGCGCGGAGATTGGCGGTGCTTTCGGTGGCGAGAAAGAAACGGGTGGCGGTCGCGAGTCGGGTTCTGATGCGTGGCGCGGCTACATGCGTCGCCAGACCAATACCGTCAATTACTCGCTGGAACTGCCGTTGGCCCAGGGGATTACCTTCGATTGAGGTAAGCCCTGAGTCACCTGTGGTGGGAGGATACGGTGGGAGCGGGCTTGCTCGCGATAGCATCGCTGCGGTCTGCCAGCCAGACCGAGTTGTCTGCATCGCGAGCAAGCCCGCTCCCACACCCGTTGCGCCCATGATTGCATCACCGTTAGGTTTCATTTCTGGAGCTTGGCAATGCCTTTACTCGAACAGTGTTTGTGGGAAAACCTCACCCCACAACGTCCTCAGGCGCCCACTTTCAAGGGCGAACTGAATGTTGATGTGTGTGTGATTGGGGCTGGCATCACCGGACTGTCGGCCGCCATCCATTTGCTTGAACAGGGCAAAAGCGTCTGTGTGCTGGAAGCGCATCGCACCGGTCACGGCGGTTCGGGGCGTAACGTGGGGTTGGTCAATGCCGGGATGTGGATCCCGCCGGATGACATTGAGGCGGGCTTCGGCGAAGCCGTGGGCAGCCAGCTCAATCGCATGCTCGGGGCAGCGCCTGCGCTGGTATTCAGCCTGATCGACAAATACCGGATCGACTGCCAGTTGCGCCGCGAAGGCACGTTGCACATGGCCCATAACGCCCGGGGCGAAGCCGATTTGCGCAGCCGCGAAGCGCAATGGAAGCGGCGCGGAGCACCGGTTGAACTGCTCACAGGTGCTGCGTGCGAAGCTGCCACCGGCACCCCGAAAATCGCCGCGGCCTTGCTCGACCGGCGTGCGGGGACACTCAACCCGATGGCTTACACCTCGGGCCTGGCCAAGGCTGCCAGTGATCTGGGCGGGCGTCTGTTTGACCATTCGCCAGTCACCGGGTTAGAGCGCCAGGGCACACGCTGGTCAGTAGAGACTGCTCAGGGTGCGGTCAGTGCTGAACAGGTGGTGCTGGCGTCCAATGCCTACACCGAAGGTGAATGGACTGACCTGCGACGTAACTTCTTCCCTGGTTACTACTATCAGGTCGCCTCCAAACCACTGACCGATGCCACCGCCGAACGCATCCTGCCCGGTGGCCAGGGTTCGTGGGACACGCGTCAGGTATTGAGCAGCATCCGCCGCGATGCAGATGGCCGTTTATTGTTGGGCAGCCTGGGTAACGGCAATCAAAAACCTGCGTGGTTTCTAAAGGCCTGGGCCGATCGCGTTCAACAGCATTACTTTCCGTACCTCAAGGGCGTGGAGTGGGAGTGCACCTGGACCGGTTGCATCGCCTTTACGCCTGACCACCTGATGCGTTTATTCGAGCCAGCGCCCGGTTTGGTGGCAGTGACGGGATACAACGGCCGTGGCGTGACCACGGGCAGCGTGGTGGGAAAGGCGTTTGCCGACTACCTGTGCAACGGCGATGCGAAGGCCTTGCCGATTCCTTTTGCGCCGATGCGGCCGCTCTCTGGGACGGGGTTGCGCAGCTGTTTGTACGAAGCCGGTTTCTCGCTGTATCACGCCGGCCAATGTTTGAGAATTGTGATCTGAAGAGGTTTTTTTCGGGCGGCACAGCGTTTCGCTGGCCAGCAGCTAGCCTTTAGTGGTGCTGCTTGTAGCAGTCATGCACCGAGAGTGTGCAGTTCGGTGACGCAGCTGGTTACAAGTGGGTTGCACAATGCAGGGCAACCCGGTTGCAACGTTTGTCGTGACCGGTTGCGCCTTCAATGACTTAGCGGTTTCACCTTCCTCGGTTTAGACGGTTGCACGCCCAATGAAAATGGGCTCGAAACAGTCGATAAAACAACAAAAGAACGACTTTTTTAAGAATAAAAAGCCAATGGCACGCGGCTTGCTCTGAGCTTTACGTGAAGTCGAAGTGCCATCTAATAAAACCTCAGGAGCACCACCTCATGTCGCAGACGTTCTACAAGAAAGGTTTTCTGGCCCTCGCAGTGGCAGCAGCGCTGGGTGTTTCTTCGTTTGTTCAGGCGGATCTTAAGATCGGTGTAGCGGGGCCGATGACTGGCGCTAACGCGGCATTTGGCGAGCAGTACATGAAGGGTGCAAAAGCGGCAGCGGACAAGATCAACGCAGCCGGCGGTGTTAATGGCGAGAAAATCGTTCTGGTCGCAGGGGACGACGCGTGCGAGCCCAAACAGGCCGTTGCTGTTGCCAACCGATTGGTCGATCAGGACAAAGTGGCCGGTGTAGTAGGGCACTTCTGTTCTTCATCCACCATCCCAGCCTCTGAGGTGTACGCCGATGCTGGCGTGATAGCGATTACACCGGGCTCAACCAACCCGGCAGTGACCGAGCGTGGCTTGAGCGCCATGTTCCGCATGTGCGGGCGTGATGACCAGCAAGGCATTGTGGCGGCGGACTACATTGTCGACGTGCTCAAAGGCAAAAAAGTGGCCGTGCTGCACGACAAGGACACCTATGGCCAAGGCCTGGCGGATGCCACCAAGGCACAGTTGGTCAAACGCGGCGTGACTCCCGTGTTGTATGAAGGCCTGACCCGTGGCGAAAAAGACTTCAGCGCCGTCGTCACCAAAATTCGCTCAAACGGCGCCGATGTCGTGTACTTCGGTGGTTTACACCCGGAAGCGGGTCCCCTGGTGCGCCAACTGCGTGAGCAGGGCCTCAAGGACGTGAAATTCATGTCCGATGATGGTGTGGTTACCGATGAACTGGTCACCACTGCAGGCGGCCCTCAGTACGTTGACGGCGTGTACATGACCTTCGGCGCCGATCCGCGCCTGCTGCCAGACAGCAAGGCCGTGGTTGAAGAGTTCCGCAAGGCAGGCACTGAGCCTGAGGGCTACACCCTGTACGCCTATGCTTCGGTTCAAGCCCTGGCTGACGCCTTCAATGGTGCCAAGTCCAATAAAGGTGAAGACGCCGCCAAGTGGCTCAAGGCCAACCCGGTTAAAACCGTGATGGGCGAGAAGTCCTGGGACAGCAAAGGTGACCTCAAAGTCTCCGACTATGTGGTGTACCAGTGGGACAAGGACGGCAAATATCACCAGCTGGAAAAACAGAAGTGAGATGAATCACTCACCTGACGCCAGCTTCGGCTGGCATCAGGTGGGAATGTATCTGCATCACCTGTCTTCTTTTCCAGGAGTCGCGCGCACCCTGCCAGCCAAGTTGTCCTCAGACGGCGTGGCTGGCGTGCGTCTGCGCAATGGCTCAAGTGCGTGAGATTGCGTTATGGACGGTATTTTCCTACAGCAACTGCTGAACGGCCTGACCCTCGGGTCTGTCTACGGCCTGATCGCCATCGGCTACACAATGGTTTATGGCATCATCGGCATGATCAACTTCGCCCACGGCGAGGTGTACATGATCTCTGCTTACCTGGCGGCGATCAGTCTGGCTCTGTTGGCATACTTCGGTATTGAATCCTTCCCGCTGCTGATGTTGGGCACCCTGATTTTCACGGTTGTGGTCACGGGTGTGTATGGCTGGGTGATTGAGCGCGTGGCCTACAAACCCCTGCGTAACTCCACACGGCTGGCGCCGCTGATCAGCGCCATCGGTATTTCCCTGATTCTGCAAAACTATGTACAAATCGCCCAGGGCTCGCGCCAGCAGGGTGTTCCTACGTTGCTCAGTGGCGCCTGGCGCGTCGATATCGGCACAGGTTTTGTACAACTGACCTACACCAAAGTCTTCATTCTGCTCGCGGCCTTCGTGGGCATGGGCCTGCTGACCTACATCATCAAATACACCAAGCTGGGCCGCATGTGCCGCGCCACCCAACAAGACCGCAAGATGGCGTCCATCCTTGGGATCAACACCGATCGGGTGATCTCCTACGTGTTTGTGATAGGTGCAGCCATGGCCGCACTGGCCGGTGTGCTGATCACCATGAACTACGGCACGTTCGACTTCTATGCCGGTTTCATCATCGGGATCAAGGCGTTCACCGCGGCGGTACTCGGCGGGATTGGATCACTGCCCGGCGCCATGCTCGGCGGGATCATCCTGGGTATTTCCGAGTCGCTTTTTGCCGGGTTGATTAACTCGGATTACAAGGACGTGTTCAGTTTCTCACTGCTGGTGCTGATTCTGATTTTCCGTCCCCAAGGCCTGCTGGGTCGTCCTCTCGTGGCGAAGGTGTAAGTATGTCTGTAGCCATTAATAAACCGATTGATATCAAAAAAAGCGTCATCGATTCGATCCTGGCCGGGTTGATTTCATTGATTGTGTTCGGCCCTATCGTGGGGGTAGTGCTCGACGGCTATAGCTTCAACTTGCAGCCTGCCCGGGTGGGCTGGCTGGTGGCAATCGTGATGATCGGGCGCTTTGCCCTGAGCCTGTTTTTACAGACGTCCAAGGGCCTGAAAATCCTTCAGGGCTTTGAGTCCTCAGGCTCCGGCGTGCATGTGCTGGCGCCGGACTACAAGTCCCGACTGCGCTGGATTGTGCCGCTGCTGATCGTGATTGCTATCGTGTTCCCGTTTTTCGCCAACAAATACCTGCTGACCGTGGTGATCCTGGGCCTGATCTATGTGCTGCTCGGGCTTGGGCTGAACATCGTAGTCGGCCTGGCCGGTTTGCTCGATCTGGGGTATGTCGCGTTCTATGCGATTGGTGCATATGGCTTGGCGTTGGGCTATCAGTATCTGGGGCTGGGTTTCTGGACGGTGCTGCCGCTGGCGGCTATTGCGGCGGCGATGGCGGGGTGCATTCTCGGGTTCCCGGTGTTGCGAATGCATGGCGACTACCTGGCCATCGTGACCCTGGGTTTTGGTGAAATCATTCGTCTGGTCCTCAATAACTGGCTGTCGTTTACCGGTGGTCCAAACGGTATGCCGGTGCCATCGCCGACCTTCTTCGGGCTTGAGTTCGGCCGTCGCGCCAAAGATGGCGGGGTGCCGTTTCATGAGTTCTTCGGCCTGGAATACAACCCCAATATCAAGTTCCTGTTTATCTATATTGTGTTGTTCCTGGTGGTGCTGCTGGTGCTGTACATCAAGCACCGTCTTACCCGCATGCCGATTGGCCGCGCCTGGGAAGCGCTGCGCGAAGATGAAATCGCCTGCCGCTCCATGGGCCTGAACCATGTGCTGGTCAAACTTTCTGCGTTCACCATTGGTGCTTCCACGGCGGGTCTGGCCGGGGTGTTCTTCGCCAGCTATCAAGGTTTTGTGAACCCGTCTTCGTTTACCTTCTTTGAGTCGGCCTTGATCCTCGCGATTGTGGTGCTCGGCGGCATGGGTTCAACGGTGGGTGTGGTGATCGCGGCCTTCGTGCTGACTGTGGCTCCTGAACTGCTGCGCAGCTTTGCCGAATACCGGGTGTTGCTGTTTGGTGTCTTGATGGTGTTGATGATGATCTGGCGACCACGAGGCCTGATCCGCATCAGCCGTGTCGGTGTTACGCTACGCAAGGGGGTCGCGCCATGAACGAGCCCACTCTGAATGACGACGTTGTGCTCTCGGTCGATAAACTGATGATGCACTTTGGCGGGATCAAGGCCCTGAGCGATGTGAGCCTGAAGGTCAAGCGCAACTCGATCTTTGCCCTGATCGGCCCCAACGGTGCCGGTAAAACCACCGTCTTCAACTGCCTGACCGGCTTCTACAAGGCCAGCGGCGGCAAGATCGAGCTCAATGCCCGAGGCACTCGCACCAACGTCATCAAGTTGTTGGGCGAGCCCTTCAAACTGGCTGACTTTGTATCGCCCAAGGCGTTCGCCAGCCGTCTGTACTACAAAATGTTCGGTGGTACCCACCTGGTCAACCGCTCAGGCCTGGCCCGCACCTTTCAGAACATTCGTCTGTTCAAGGAAATGTCGGTACTGGAAAACCTGCTGGTGGCCCAGCACATGTGGGTCAACCGCAACATGCTCGCCGGTATCCTCAACACCAAGGGCTATCGCAAGGCCGAAAGCGATGCGCTGGACCACGCGTTCTACTGGCTGGAGGTGGTCGACCTGGTGGACTGCGCCAACCGCTTGGCCGGTGAATTGTCCTACGGCCAACAGCGGCGTCTGGAGATTGCCCGGGCCATGTGTACCCGTCCGCAAATCATCTGTCTGGACGAACCTGCGGCAGGCCTCAACCCGCAGGAAACCGAAGCGCTGAGCGGGATGATTCGCCTGCTGCGTGATGAACACGACCTGACCGTGGTGCTGATTGAGCACGACATGGGCATGGTCATGAGTATTTCCGATCACATCGTGGTGCTCGACCACGGTAACGTGATCGCCGAGGGCGGGCCTGAAGCCATCCGTAATGACCCCAAAGTGATTGCTGCCTACCTCGGCGCAGATGAAGAGGAGCTGATATGACGAGCACGATCCTCGAACTCAAGGAGCTGGACGTTCACTACGGGCCGATCCAGGCGTTGAAAAAAGTCTCGATGCACATTGAAGAGGGTGAAACCGTGAGCCTGATCGGCTCCAACGGTGCGGGAAAATCTACGCTGCTGATGTCGATTTTTGGCCAGCCCCGTGCCAGCGGTGGACAAATCATCTACCAGGGCGTGGACATTACCCACAAATCCTCGCACTACATTGCCTCCAACGGTATCGCCCAGTCGCCGGAGGGCCGCCGCGTGTTTCCAGACATGTCGGTTGAAGAAAACTTGTTGATGGGCACCATTCCCATTGGCGACAAGCATGCTGACGAGGACATGCAGCGCATGTTCGAGTTGTTCCCAAGGCTCAAGGAGCGGCGTAACCAGAGGGCCATGACCATGTCGGGCGGCGAGCAGCAAATGCTCGCCATCGCCCGCGCACTGATGAGCCGGCCCAAGCTGTTATTGCTGGATGAACCCAGCCTGGGGTTGGCGCCCATCGTGGTGAAGCAGATTTTTGCCACCCTGCGCGAATTGGCCACCACCGGGATGACCATCTTCCTTGTCGAGCAGAACGCCAACCACGCCCTGCGTTTATCGGATCGTGCCTATGTAATGGTCAACGGCGAAATCCGCCTGACGGGTACCGGCAAGGAACTGCTGAGTAACGAAGAAGTGCGCAACGCTTATCTGGGCGGGCACTAGCAGGCATTTCACACCTCTCTGTGGGAGCGGGCTTGCCCGCGATGGTATCGCTGCGGTTTTTCTGAAGTACCGCGTCGATGCCATCGCGAGCAAGCCCGCTCCCACATGTCTTTTGTCAGACAATTCCCTCCCTGAATCACCCCCGCCCTGAATTGTGGAAAACAATATTGCACTTCTGTGAAACCGCGACATAAAGCCGCTGTAAATCCCTGTTTTGTCATCATTTTGACTTGTCCCCGTTTGCTGTGGAGGTGGCTGTGGGTAACGTGGGAGTAGTTGGCTGTAGGCCACGTCCTACAAGGGCTGTAGAGATGTGGTTGTTTTCTGATCAGCGGTTTTTCCCTGACTCTCCGGGTGATTTGTCAACAGGTTTGTTTGCTTATAAAGAGCGTCTGGAAATAATGACTAACCTGTGGATAAGTCTGTGGTTAAACTCTGGAAAGAATGCGCTAGGCGGTGTAATTGCTGGCTTCTGGCTATCTGCCGGGTTTCCCTTGGTTGCACCTTTTTGGGGCGGCTGCATGTGGGGCGTGTCCAGGTCAAGTCAAAAACACCTTTCCCTACGCTCAATCCCTTGTGAGTCGCGGCTTTAAGCATTGTCGACTTACACCCAAAGACTGTGGACGGGCCTGTGGATAAGGTGAGTGCATATGGCTCCAGCCCTTATGCACAGTGGCTTGCCGAAGAATGATCATTTTTCGTACAGCGCTGAGGTGAATACACAGCGGGTTGCCGCTGAACGCCAGCCGGGGCATTCTGCTCAACGTCCAATTCAATGGCGGCCGATGCCCGCCAGCCAAGGAGAACACGATGACTTCCACCCTGTTTATTACGGGCGCGACTTCCGGATTTGGTGAGGCGTGTGCGCGCAAGTTTGCACAAGCAGGCTGGAAACTGGTGCTGACGGGTCGGCGCGAAGATCGTTTGAAAGCACTGTGCGAAGAATTGTCAAAGCAGACCGAGGTCCACGGCTTGGTAGTGGACGTGCGTGACCGTGCAGCGATGGAGGCGGCGATTGCCGATCTGCCACCTTCGTTCAGCAAGTTGCGTGGGCTTATCAACAATGCTGGCCTGGCGCTGGGCACCGATCCGGCGCCCAAGTGTGACCTCGATGACTGGGAAACCATGGTCGACACCAACATCAAGGGGCTGCTCTACACGACTCGCCTGCTGCTGCCACGGCTGATTGCCTACGGTCGCGGTGCCGGAATCGTCAACCTGGGTTCCATCGCCGGCAGCTACCCATACCCTGGCAGCCACGTGTATGGCGGCACCAAGGCGTTCGTAAAACAGTTCTCCCTGAACCTGCGTTGCGACTTGCAAGGCACGGGTGTACGGGTCAGCAACGTCGAGCCAGGCCTGTGCGAGAGCGAGTTCTCCATGGTGCGCTTTGGCGGTGACAAGGAACGTTACGACGCCACCTACCAGGGTGCTGAGCCGATTCAGCCCCAGGACATCGCCGAGACCATTTTCTGGGTGCTCAATACCCCGGCCCACATCAACATCAACCGCCTTGAACTGATGCCTGTCACGCAGTCCTGGAGCGGTTTTGCCATCGAACGCCACGCCAAGTAGTAAACTCACGCCTGGCAGCCCACCTGCGACCTCCTGAGGGGGTCGCATCCAATCGGGCTGAAAAGGAGTTTTTGTGAGTAACCGTGGTGAGCAGAAACTGCTCAAGCAATCGACGTTTTTAATGTTCGCGGTGGCCATTGCGGGCATTGCGACGGGTTTTATTTCGGGTTCTGAATCCATCATGTTCGATGGGTTCTTCTCTTTGATAGCGACCTTCATCAAAGTACTCATGCTGATTACGGCGCAACTGATCGCCAAGGAAAGCAATCAGCGTTTCCAGTTCGGCTTCTGGCACCTTGAACCCATGGTGCTGTTGATCGAAGGCAGCTTCCTGTTATTGATTGCGATCTATGCCTTTCTTAACGGCGTGTTCGGCATCATCAATGGTGGACGCGATATCGAGCTGGGGATGGTGATTGTTTACGCGGCGGTGTTTACCGTGATCGAGTTTGCATACTACTTCTGGGTGCGGCGCAAAAACCGCAAGCTCAAGTCCACCCTGATCCAGTTCGACAACATCAGTTGGCTGGTGGACGCCATGCTGTCGGTGGGGCTGTTGATAAGTTTCATCACGGCTCTGGTGCTCAAGCAGCAAGGTTATGCACAGTGGGCGGCTTACGTTGACCCGGCGATCCTGATTTTGCTGGCGCTGAGCATGTTGGCCCCGGCGTTCAAAATCCTTAAGCCAGCCTTGCGAGATGTACTGGGGATAGCCCCGGACAAACTCGATGACAAAGTACGCGACGTGCTCGAAGACATGTCGTCGCGCCACGGTTTTGAGGGTTATAAAACCTACGTGCAGAAGCATGGACGGGCGCGGTTTATCGAGATTCATATCGTGTTGCCAGTGGGTTATCCACTGACCAGCGTGAAAACGCTCGATGCGTTGCGCGAGGAAATATCCGAGTTACTGGGGGCTGCTGACAGTGCTCGCTGGCTCACCATCAGCTTTACCGGTGATCGTAAGTGGATTGCGTGATTTGAAAACCCCCTCTCCCTCCGGGAGAAGGGGAGGGCAAAAGCGTCAACCGAAATACTGCGCCAACCCGCTGTAGCACGTCGCCAGGTGATACGGCGTGGTTGACGGCATGTCTTCGCGGCTGACATTTCCCGCGTCATCCCGACATTCATACCAGCCACCGGCATGTAAAAACTGCTGTTGCAGCGCCAGGAGCTGGCGTTGCAGACGTGGCTGGCTGTCCGGGCGCAAGGTCAGGGCGCGCAGGTACTCGGCTTGCGCCCAGATGCGCTGGGTGCCATCGCGCAGGCTGCCATCAGGAGCCAGCATGCCGCAGACCGCACCGCTCTGCGGGTCGACGCCCACCTGCTCGGCAAAGCCGAAAGCACGATCCAGTGACCCGTGCAGCGGTGTCTGGCGCAGCAGTGGCGAAGATTCCAGCAAAAAGTACCACTCAAACTGATGGCCCGGCTCAAACCAGTTATCCACAGCCCCGCGCGGTTTTTCGAGCATGACGTTATGCACAGGCTCGATAAAACGCTGCTGCATGGCATCGGCCAGTGCGAGCAGAGCGCCATGCACCGGTGCATCGTCGCGCACCGACAGGGTGGCCAAAAATGCTTCAGCCAAGTGCATCAACGGGTTTTGCAGGGGGCCGGTATTCAGTGACGACCAGTCGCGATCCAGGCTGGCCTCGTACAGACCGCTACCATCACTGAAACGCTCGGCCACCACTTCCAGCGCCCCATTGAGCGCCGACTCCACCAGTGGTTCGCGCACTTTGGCCCAGTAATGGGCGCAGGCGAAGATGATAAAGGCGTGGGTGTAGAGGTCTTTGCGTTGATCCAGCGGCGCGCCGTCAGGGTCGATGCTATAGAACCAGCCACCGTGTTCGGCGTCGTGAAAATGCTGGTGCAGCGAGCGGAACAGCGCCGCGGCGCGTTCAGCGGCGTCGGGGAACGCCGGGTCATCGATCAAGCTGGCGAACAGATACAGTTGCCGCGCGCAGGCCATGGCGCGATAGCGCTGAGGTGGCAACGGCCGATGCTCGGGGCTGAGCGCCTCGAAGGGCAGCGCCAGTTCGGCATTCCAGCCGGGGCCTTGCCAGAGCGGCACAATGACCTGGCGAAAATGCTGCTGAACGGCCGCAAACGTGGCGGTCAGTTCATGCGGGAAGTCGGAGCTGGCTACATCAGGCATCGGCGGGCGTCGTCACGGCTGGGGCGTTTGCGCGACATGATACACCGTGATTCGCTGGATGATCTCAACTCTGATGTGGGGTCGGGAATGTGGGAGCGAGCCTGCTCGCGATGGCATCACTGCGGTTTGCCTGAAGTACCGCATCGTTCCCATCGCGAGCAGGCTCGCTCCCACAGGTTAAATCAACAACCCCTGACGCTCGATAAACGCCACGATGGCATCCAGGCCAAGTCCGGTCTTTTGGTTGCTGAATACAAACGGCTTCTCACCGCGCATCCGCCGCGTGTCGCTGTCCATCAGCTCCAGCGATGCGCCCACCAGTGGCGCCAGATCGATCTTGTTGATCACCAGCAAGTCCGATTTACAGATCCCCGGCCCTCCCTTGCGCGGTAATTTATCCCCGGCAGACACGTCGATCACGTAGATCGTCAGGTCGGACAGTTCCGGGCTGAAGGTGGCCGACAAGTTATCCCCACCCGATTCCACCAGGATCAAATCCAGCCCTGGAAAACGACGGTTCAACTGATCCACGGCTTCCAGATTGATCGACGCATCTTCACGAATCGCCGTGTGCGGGCAACCGCCGGTTTCAACCCCGATAATGCGCTCCGGGGCCAATGCTTCGTTGCGCACCAGAAAGTCGGCATCTTCACGGGTGTAGATGTCGTTGGTGACGACAGCCAGGTTGTACTTTTCGCGCAACGCCAGGCACAGGGCCAGGGTAAGCGCGGTTTTGCCGGAGCCCACCGGGCCACCGATGCCAACACGCAAAGGCTGTGTGTTCATTACATTCTCCTAGGAACGAAACAGGCGGCTGTACTGGCGCTCGTGGGCCATGCTCGCCAACGACAGGCCGAAAGCGGCGCTGCCCAAGTGGGATAAGGCGATGGTGCTGGCGTGTTGCTGTGCCTGCTGCAAGGTGGGCGACAACTGACTGGTCATGCGCTGGGCCGCTTGCTGGCCCAGGGGCAAGGTTTTCATCAGCACCGCCAATTGGTTTTCCAGCCAGCTCCAGAGCCAGGCGGCCAGTGCGTCTGCAGGGCTGATGCCCCAAGCGCGGGAGGCCAATGCCCAGCCGAGTGCCAGATGTGGCTCGCATTGCTGTGCGAGAAACAACCGAGAGGGCTCGTCCAGTTCCGGCAAGCCGTTGAGCAACTGTTGCAAGGAATAGCCCATTTGCCGGCTTTCCTGATGCAGTTCGCGGGTTTCACGGCTGGCGCGATGTTCATCGCACAACCGCTGCAACGTGCTCCAGTCCTGATCGGCTGCCGCCTGGCAGTGGGCGAGTAACAAAGGTGCTTCGAAGCGGGCCAGGTTGAGCAGCAGTTGATCGCTGATCCAGCGCGTTGCTGTCTCAGGGTCAGCCACGCGGCCATTTTCGACGGCCATTTCCAGCCCCTGGGAATAGCTGTAGCCGCCGATGGGCAGTTGCGGACTGGCCAAACGCAACAGCGCCCAGGCCGGATTCACAGGCGCACGCCAAATTGATGCAGGCGCGGGGCGTAGTTGAAGTCTTCTTCACCCGCACGGGAGTGATGGTGACCGCCGCCATAGGCGCCGTGTTCCGGTTGAAACGGCGCTTCAATGGCCTCGGTGTGTGCACCCAGCTGCTCCAGCATGGCCTTGAGCACATAGTCGTCCAGCAGGCGCAACCAGCCATCACCGACCTGCAGGGCGACGTGGCGATTGCCCAGGTGATAGGCGGCACGGGTCAATTCAAAGGCATTACGACAGGTGACATGCAACAGTTTCTCGGCGCTGGCGCATACGCGCACGATTCGCCCGTCCTGGGCCTGGAGAAATTCACCGTCATTCAACGGGGGCTGGCCGCGATCAAGAAACAGGCCGACGTCTTCGCCACCGCTGCTGAAGCAGCGCAGGCGACTTTTGCTTCGGGCTTCGAAGTTGAGGTGTAACTCGGCACTCCACACGGGGTGGGCCTGGATTCTGCGATGAATCACCAACATCGGAAGGCTTCCTGCAATGGACAATACCTAGGCCAGAGCAAGGGGCTTGCCAACCCGGGTGCAGGGCGCAAATACAGGCCCAAAAAAGGTGCAGGGAGTTGAGGGTGTTCTAAAGGGGTGCGCAGCGGACGCAGTGGCGCACTAATAAAGTGCGCTAGCGATTATTCAGTGCTGCCCAGACCTTTCCAGTGCTTGAGCCCGATAAAGATAAAGCGCAGTTGCTGACTGATTTTGGCCTGGGGTTGCAGATGGTCGGGCAGGGTGTCCGCGGGCGGATCGATCACATCGGGCAGGGCGGCAAACACGCTTTTGACCACCAGATCGGCGATCACGGTCAGGCCGGCATGGTCCAGGTGCTGCAGTTTTGGCTTGGAGCCCAAGTCTGCTGCCAGATCCGAGGTGATGTCTTCACGCAGTGCGCCAATGGCCTGGCGAACCGGTTGGGAACCGCCGTACTGCTCGCGGGCCAAAAATAGAAACTGCGAGCGATTGGCCTCCACCACGTCGAGAAAGATGCGCACCGACGCGTTGATCACACCGCCCATGAACAGTTCGTTGTGACGCACCAGGCGAATGGTTTCGCGAAAGGTTTGGCCGACTTCACTGACCAATGCCAGGCCCAGTTGATCCATGTCGCTGAAATGTCGATAAAAACCGGTAGGCACGATGCCAGCCGTTTTTGCGACTTCGCGCAGGCTCAGGCTGCCAAAGCCGCGACCCGACTCCATCAAGTGGCGGGCAGCATCCATCAGCGCAAGGCGGGTTTGTTGCTTCTGTTCGGCGCGAGGCAGCATCGGGGCTGGTATTCCAGACAAGTACAGCGGCGCACTCTAGCAAATCGGCTTTGATGACGTCGAACGGTGAAGGTATCAATATTCTCGTAGCAGCTGCCGCAGGCTGCGTCCGATGGCGTAGCCATCGCAAAGTCAGACGCTGAGATGTATCAGGTAAACCGGGTTCTCAGGACCTACGATTGCTTCGCAACCGGACGCAGCCTTCGCCAGCTGCTACGAAAACATTAGCTCGCACGTTGATTGCGCTCGGCCAGGCGTTCAGCGCCACCTTCGGCGACAAACTGATTGCTTGGGGTGCGATCGTAGCCATCTTCAGCGACGCGATTTTGCTGATCCAGAGTACGTTGCGCGCCATCTTCAGCCACCGGGTTGAGGGGTTGGCTCAACGTGCTCGATGCAGGTTGTACCATTGGGGTTGGCTCGTCGTCGGCTGGCAGGGCAAAAGCGTTGACGGCGAAAAGTGAAAGGGTCAGGCCAAGCAGTAATGGGCGTTTCATGGTGTGTGCTCCGTAGCAGTGCAACTAAGTAGGTGTTGTGGCAATGCTACGCTTGGCTACCGGATATCAAAGTTCATACGGGCAATGGTGATAATCGACAGAATTGATTGTTCAGATTCGGGGGCTCTAGCCTGAGGCTTCCGAGGTTTTTTACACGAAAGTCGTACCGGGGTTAAACCTTGAGTCGTCTTTGCCAGTCGTACATTTAGAGGCGTCGTAACTGGGACGTTCAGTCGTAATCAAGGAGCCGTGACATGACGCGCACCCGTAAAACCCTTGCCTGGATAGGCGCAATTTTCGTCTTGCTGGTGGCTGTGCTGGTGGCAATCCTCGCTACCTTCGACTGGAACCGCATCAAGCCGACCATCAACACCCAAGTGTCCGAAATCCTTCATCGCCCGTTTGCCATCAACGGTGATCTGGCCGTGCGCTGGCAGCGCGAAGAGGACGAGGGCGGCTGGCGCGCCTGGGTGCCCTGGCCCCATGTCATTGCCCACGACCTGACCCTGGGTAACCCCGAGTGGTTGAAAACTCCGCAAATGGCCAGCCTCAAAAAAGTTGAGCTGCGCCTCTCGCCCCTGGCACTGCTGACCCGGACGGTGGATATCCCGCGTATCAACCTGACGCAGCCCAGCGCCCACCTTGAGCGTCTGACGGATGGCCGGGCGAACTGGAATTTTACGTTCGACCCCAAGGACCCGAACGCAGAGCCGTCAGCCTGGACGGTTGATATAGGCGCCATCGGTTTCGACAAGGGGCATGTCACGCTTAATGACCAAACCCTCAAAGCCCGCCTGGATGTGCTGATCGATCCGTTGGGCAAACCTATCCCTTTTAGCGAAATCGTCGGCGAAGCAGACGCCAAAAAGACTCTGGAAAAAGGCAGCCAGGCGCAGGACTATGCCTTCGCCCTCAAGGTCAAAGGTCAGTACCACGACCAAAAGCTCAACGGCACGGGCAAGATTGGCGGCCTGCTGGCGTTGCAAGACTCGACCAGACCCTTCCCGCTGCAAGCACAGGTCAGCATTGCCGACACCCGCGTGGCGCTCGCCGGGACCCTGACCGATCCACTGAATCTGGGCGCGCTGAACCTGCGCCTGAAGTTGGCCGGAACCAGCCTGAGCAACCTCTATCCGTTGACCGGCGTGACCTTGCCGGATTCGCCGCCCTACTCGACCGACGGTCATTTGATCGCCGCGTTGCGAGAGCCAGGGGGCGCGACCTTCAGCTATGAAAACTTCAACGGCAAAATCGGTAGCAGTGATATTCACGGCGACCTGAAATACGTGGCCAGTCAGCCGCGGCCCAAGTTGTCCGGCAAGCTGGTGTCCAACCAACTGCTGATGGCTGACCTGGCACCGCTGATTGGCGCCGACTCCAACACCGAGCAAAAGGCCCGTGGCGGCGAAAGCAAACAGCCTGCGGGTAAAGTGCTGCCGGTCGAGGAGTTCCGCACCGAGCGCTGGCGCGACATGGACGCCGATGTCGAACTCACCGGCAAGCGCATCGTGCAGAGCGCCGAGTTGCCGTTTACCGACCTCTTCACCCATCTGGTGCTCGATAACGGCGAACTGAGCCTCGAACCGCTGCGCTTTGGCGTGGCGGGCGGCAAGCTGGATGCGCAGATTCGTCTCAATGGCCGTACTACGCCGTTAAAGGGCAGCGCCAAATTGACCGCGCGCAACTTCAAGCTCAAGCAGCTGTTTCCCACCTTTGAACCGATGAAAACCAGCTTCGGTGAGCTCAATGGCGATGCCACGATTGCCGGGACCGGCAACTCGGTGGCCAAGTTGTTGGGCACCGCCAATGGTGATTTGAAGATGATCATCAATGACGGCGCCATCAGCCGCAGCCTGATGGAAATAGCCGGTTTGAATGTGGGCAACTATGTAGTGGGCAAAATTTTTGGCGACGAAGACGTCAAAATCAACTGCGCCGCAGCAGACTTTGGAATCAAGAGTGGTCTGGCCAGCACCCGGTTGTTTGTGTTCGATACCGAGAACGCGATTATCTACATCGACGGTACGGTCAATTTCGCCACCGAACAGCTCGACTTGAAAATCACCCCTGAGTCCAAGGGCCTGCGATTGTTCTCGCTGCGTTCACCGCTGTATGTACGCGGCACCTTTGCCAACCCGTCGGCGGGTGTGCAAGCCGTACCGCTGCTGTTGCGTGGTGCCGGTATGGTGGCGCTGGGCGTGATTGCCGGTCCGGCGGCGGGGCTGCTGGCATTGGTTGCGCCGAGCGGCGGCGAACCCAACCAGTGCGCGCCTCTGCTGCAGCAAATGCAGCAGGGCAAAGTGCCGAAAACGGTGAAATAAGCCCTGCAGAACGGATGTAGCCGCTGCCACCGCAAGGCCTTTGCTTTGAATGCCAAAGCGGGCCGCTGCGCTGCCCATCGCAGCCTGCGGCAGCGGCTTGTATGTTGGCGCTAAACCGTTTTTCGTAGGGTTCTGTGACGCCTGCGATGCATTTTGCTTTTGCTGGAGCCACACGAATGTCCAGACGACGCGAATGCCCATGACAGTGCCGGAGTGAGGGAACCACCGAGCCTGGGCGAGGCGTCCGCTGCAGGGAGACAGGCCCACCAAAAAGGCCTTGCCCCAGCGTACGGCCCTCGCTGCGCTCAGGTGTCCCTCACTCCGGTCCCGCTCCGTGGGCACGCCGTGACGGGCCATCCATGGCCCAACACGGCTCTCCCGGCATCCATGCCGGTCGACCCACTACGCAGAACCTGCGCTCGGCCTCCCGAAGGGCAGGCAGATCAAAAACCAGTGCAAAAACAAGATCAACGGCCCGCCGAGGCGGCCTACAGGCGGACCTGTTTAGCGAAGCACATTTCTCTAAACAGGCCGGTTGGCAACAGAGTATCTACAGGTTGAGACAGAGCTGTCAGGCTTTGCGAAGTGGCGTAGTCCAGCGTTCGGACAAAATCACCCCGCCCAGAGTCAGCGCGCCACCCATCAGGTGGTAGGCATGCAACTGTTCCTTCAATACCACGGCAGCAATCAATGCCGTAATCAGCGGCAGCAGATTGAAAAACAGCGTGGTGCGGCTCGGACCCAGGGTGGCCACGGCTTTCATCCAGGCCAAGGGCGCGATCATCGACGCCAGCACACAGGCGTAGAGCACCAGCCCCATGTTGTGAACGGTCGGGCCCACCTTGGGGGAGGCCAGGTACAGCGGGAATAACACCACAATTGCCACGAGGACTTGCAGGTACAGCATTTGCAGCGGCGGCAGGCGCAACTGCCATTTCTTCAGCAGCGTGCTGTAAATCGCATAGGCCAGCGTCGCGACCAGCATCATCGCGTCGCCCAGGTTCAGGCCGTGATCGAGCAAAGCCCTGAGGCTGCCGCTCGACACCACCACCAGCACCCCGACAAATGACACGATGGCGCCCACCAATGCTCCGGCCGTCAGGCGCTGGCCCAGGCTGATGATGGACATCGCAAGTACCATCAATGGCATCAGCGACAGGATAATGCCCATGTTGGTAGCTGAGGTCCTGGCCGCCGCGTAGTAGGCCAGGCTTTGGTAAATCGCCATGCCAAGCACGCCAAGGACGAAGATCTTGCCCAGGTTCGGGCGGATGACCGGCCAGTTGGCCATGACCGGTTTGAGCATGAAGGGAGTAAACAGCAGACCGGCCAGCAGCCAGCGGTAGAAACCGATCTCGGACGGAAAGATCGCCCCGACCGCCAACTTGTTGATTACGGTATTGCCGGCCCAGATAAAAATGGCCAGTAGCGGGTAAGCGTATTGCATCAGGACAACCATACATTCAATGAGCGACGATTATCCGCCTGTCTGTCTGCAAGCCTATACTGCGATCCGGCCAATCTCACACCGAATCCAGACAGCATGCGCAAGAATCTGATCAGCGTCCCCGAGTTCGACGGCTTGCCTGCACCGGTTTACTTTCGCTACGCCGAGTTTCAGGCCCACAGCCATGCCGTACCCCATGTCCATGCCTGGGGCTCGCTGGACTACGTGGCCCACGGGGTTATGCGCTTTGAAGTCGACGGTCGGCGCTTTATGTCGCCGCCCCAATACGCGGTCTGGATCCCGCCCAACACCGAGCACAGCGCCAGCAATGCGCAGGCCATTGTTTACCGTTCGGTGTATCTGGATGCGGTTCACTGCCAGCACCTGCCGACCACCCCGGTCACCCTGGCCATCAGCGATATTCTCAAGGCAATCCTCAGTGATTTCGCCCGCCGCGATATCAATATCCCCCAGAGCGAGGCGGATGTTCGACTGGCGCAGGTGCTGGTCGACCAATTGCGTCAGGCGCCGATGCATCAGTGTTTCTTGCCCTATGCCAGCCATCCTGGCTTGTTACTGGTGCTGGAGGCGCTGCAACTGTCCCCCGGCGATAACCGGCCGCTGGGCCAGTGGGCGCAGCAGGTGCATGTCAGCGAGCGCACCCTGGCGCGGCTGTTTGTGCGCGAACTGGGCATGAGCTTTGGTGAGTGGCGTCAGCGTCTGCGCTTTCTGGCGGCGATCGAGGCGCTGGAGTCCTCGCGTAGCGTGCAGGAGGTGGGCTTTGATCTGGGCTACAGCACCTCATCGGCGTTTATCGCGATGTTTGCGCGCCAGGCCGGGTGTACGCCAGAGCAGTATCGGCGCCAGGCACGTCATCTTTGAAGTGGTGAGTCAGTGTTGTAACTAGGTTTGTCTACACTGCATTTACCCGCGCTGAAACGTGGCGCGTCAACAAAGAGAAAACTCCATGAAGATGCTGCGTGTTCCTCTGCTGCTGATAGGTCTGCTGCTGTGCTCCCAGGGTTTTGCGGCCACTGCCCAACAAAACAAAATGACTACCTGCAACGCTGACGCGAGTGCCAAAGCCCTTAAGGGGGATGAGCGCAAAGCCTTTATGAGCACCTGCCTCAAGGCGAAACCGGCCACGCAGCAAGAAAAAATGAAAACCTGCAACGCCACCGCCGGTACCCAGGAACTCAAGGGTGATGCGCGCAAAGCCTTTATGAGCGAGTGCCTGAAGAAAAAATAAAGCGGGCTCTTGTCGCTGCTGACGAGACACTTCAACTGTGGAAGCAAGCCTGCTTGCGAAGATCATTCGCGAGCAGGCTCGCTCCCACAGGGGCATTGAGGTGTGGCTTCAGCACTCGCCGGTCACAAATTCTAGTGCTCCCCGCCGAAGGCTGGCAGACTGCCTTTCCTTTCACGCTGTCAGTTTTGAGGCTGTATGCCATCGTTTTCCCAGCGTCACATCGTGTTGGCCAGCTACATCATCATTGCTGGCGGCCTGCTACTGGTTTTCCCGTTGCGTTTGTTGCCCAGCCTGCTGGCTGGGTTGTTGGTGTTCGAACTGGTCAACATGCTCACCCCCCAACTGCAGCGTCTGATTGCCGGGCGCCGTGCGCGCTGGCTGGCGGTCGCATTGCTGGGGACGCTGATTGTCAGCGTGCTGGCGCTGATTTTTGCCGGAGCCATCAGCTTTTTGCTGCATGAAGCCGAAAATCCAGGCGCTTCACTGAACAAGTTCATGGCCGTGGTCGATCGGGCACGGGGTCAATTGCCGCCGTTTCTGGACAGTTACCTGCCTGCCAGCGCTGCTGAGTTCCGGGTGGCCATCGGGCAGTGGATGAACAAGCATCTCAGCGATCTGCAACTGGTGGGCAAAGACGCGGCGCACATGTTCGTGACCCTGCTGATCGGCATGGTGCTGGGGGCAATCATGGCCTTGCAGACCATTCCTGATATCAGCCGTCGCAAGCCGCTGTCTGCCGCGCTGTTCGAGCGACTGCACCTGCTGGTACAGGCGTTTCGCAATATCGTGTTTGCGCAAATCAAGATTGCGCTGCTCAACACCGCGTTTACCGGGATTTTCCTGGCCGTGATCCTGCCGCTGATGGGCGTTCACTTGCCGCTGACCAAAACCCTGATCGTACTGACCTTCCTGCTGGGCTTGTTGCCGGTGATCGGTAACCTGATCTCCAACACGCTCATCACCATTGTTGGCTTGTCACTGTCGATATGGGTGGCGGTGGGTGCGTTGGGCTACCTGATCGTTATCCACAAGCTGGAATACTTTCTTAACGCCAGAATTGTGGGTGGGCAGATCAGCGCCAAATCGTGGGAGTTGTTGCTCGCGATGCTGGTATTTGAGGCAGCGTTCGGCCTGCCGGGTGTGGTGGCCGGACCGATTTATTACGCATATTTGAAAAGCGAGTTGAAGCAGGTGGGGTTGGTTTAACGCAAATCCTGAACGCGCGGTTTATCTGTAAACCGCGTGATCTGATTTTACGACGGCTACGCCGCCGAACGCAGCCTCGCTCCTTCGGCAGCTGCTACGGGGGAATGAGTATTACGGGATTAGCCGTAACGCTTTTTAGCCTCAATCGCCAAACCGCTGCCGATGCTGCCGAAAATATTGCCTTCAACATGACGGGCATTGGGCAACATGGCGGCAACGCTCTGGCGCAATGCAGGAATGCCGCTCGAACCGCCGGTGAAGAACACCGTGTCGACCTGCTCGACACCTACGCCTGCGCTGGTTAGCAAGTGGGTCACGCTGTTGCGGATACGTTCCAGCTGATTGTCGATGGCCGCTTCGAACAGCCCACGGCTCAGGTCAACGCTCAGTCCCGCTTCAACCCGGTCCAGCGGCAAGTGGCGGCTGTCGTTATGGGTCAGCTGGATCTTGGTTTCTTCGATTTCCATCGCCAGCCAGTGACCGGCACGCTGTTCAATCAGCTTGAACAGCCGGTCGATGCCGCCGGTGTCTTCGATGTCGTAGCGCATGCTGCCCAGCGCCAGCTGGGATTTTTGCGAATACACCGAGTTGATGGTGTGCCAGGTCGCCAGATTCATGTGATGGCTAGTAGGCATATAGGCGCCGCTTTTCATGCGGCTACCGTAGCCGAAGAGCGGCATCACGCCTTGCAGGCTCAGCTGTTTGTCGAAATCGGTCCCGCCCACGTGTACACCACCGGTGGCGAGGATGTCGTCCTGGCGGTTGTCCATGCCACGACGCTCTGGCGACAGGCGCACCAGCGAGAAGTCGGACGTACCACCGCCGATGTCGACGATCAGTACCAGCTCTTCGCGTTCGATAGTGGACTCGTAATCGAATGCCGCTGCGATCGGTTCGTACTGGAAAGACACTTCTTTGAAACCGATGGCACGAGCCACGTCGGTCAGGGTGTTTTCGGCTTCCTGGTCCGCCAGGGGATCGTCATCGACGAAAAAAACCGGGCGACCCAGCACCACTTCTTCAAATTCTCGACCGGCGGTCGCCTCAGCGCGCTTTTTGAGCTGCGCGATGAACAGCCCCAGCAAGTCCTTGAACGGCATTGCCGTCCCCAGGACGCTGGTGTCGTGCTTGATCAGCTTGGAACCCAGCAGGCTCTTGAGCGAGCGCATCAGGCGGCCTTCGTAGCCTTCCAGATACTCATGCAGCGCCAGACGGCCATACACCGGGCGGCGCTCTTCAATATTGAAGAACACCACTGAGGGCAGGGTGATCTTGTCGTCCTCCAGCGCGATGAGGGTTTCCACGCCTGGACGAAGCCAGCCGACGGTGGAGTTGGACGTGCCGAAGTCGATGCCGCAGGCACGGGCTGGAGAGGCGCTTTTCATGTCTTTCGTGTTCCGGTTAAAAAACGGCCGCGCAGTGTATGTCAGACCGTCGAAGAATCGAAGGGCGACGATTCGCTAATTCGCAGGTTTTAATCCACTTGAAAGACTATCCTTCACCCCCAAACTTCCAGACATTGGTTTGGTAGTTGTCAGGCGACTGAGTGAAGCCCGTAGGCTGCCGATAAACTTTTGCAGCGGCGTTCCGTCACACGATTGAGACCGGTCAATTGACAGGCCGGTCAACCAGAGCATTCTGGGTGGTCTGGAACAGCGCGATATTGATAACGGATGGTGATCCTTACATGGACTTCAAAGACTATTACAAGATCCTGGGTGTTGAGCCCACGGCCGACGACAAGGCGATCAAGACCGCCTATCGCAAGCTGGCGCGCAAATATCACCCGGATGTGAGCAAGGAAAAGGACGCCGAGAGCAAGTTCAAGGACGTCAACGAAGCGTATGAAGCACTGAAAAGTGCCGAAAAACGCGCCGAATACGATGAGATTCGTAAATACGGTCAGCATGGTCAGCCATTCCAGGGGCCGCCAGGCTGGCAGGGTCATTCCAGTGGTGGTTTCGAGAACAACGGCGATTTTTCAGACTTTTTCAGCTCGATCTTCGGTTCGCGCGGTAATGGATTTGGTGGGCAGTCGGGCCGCAGTGCGGGCCGTCGCGGGCAGGATGTAGAAATGGAATTGCCGATTTTTCTTGAAGAAACCCTGTCTGGTGAGTCGAAGCAGATCAGCTTCCAGATCGGCGATACCAGCAAGACCCTGAGTGTGAAAATTCCTGCCGGTGTGACCGACGGCGAGCGTATCCGCCTTAAAGGGCAGGGCGCGCCGGGCATGGGCGGTGGAGCCAATGGTGATCTGTACCTGATCATCCGTTTTGCGCCGCACCCCAAGTTCGATGTCGAAGGCCATGACCTGGTAATCACGGTGCCATTGGCCCCGTGGGAAGCTGCGCTGGGTACCAAGGTGGCGATACCAACCCTGACCAGCAAGGTGATGATGACTATTCGCCCTGACAGTCAGAGCGGTCAGCGCATGCGGATCAAGGGCCACGGCTTGGCGGACAAGCAAGGCCAGCGTGGTGATTTGTATGCCCAATTGAAAGTGGTCATGCCCAAGCATACCGACGAGGCCACTAAAGCACTGTGGCAAGAACTCGCCGACAAAGCAGCATTTGATCCGAGAGAACAATGGAGTAACTGATCATGAGCAGCACCCTGATCGTTCAGCTGGACATGGAAAGGTTCTGCGAAGAGGCCAATATCCCGGCCACTTACGTGATAGAGATTGTCGAACACGGAATTATCGAACCTCAGGGCCGCACGCCTGACGTGTGGCGTTTTGAAGACTACGAACTGGCCATCGCCAGGCGTGCGGCCAAGCTGCGTGATGATCTGCAAATAGAGTGGGAAGGCGTCGCCCTGGCGCTGGACCTGCTCGAAGAAGTGCAGCAACTGCGGGCCGAAAATCAGCGGCTCAAGCAGCAGTTGGGGCGCTTTGTGACGCAATAAATGAAGCATGCCCACAGGCTTTGTGGGAGCTGGCTTGCCTGTGATGGTATCGGCGCGGTGTTCCTGTTGAACCGCGGCGACTGCATCGCGAGCAAGCCCGCTCCCACAGAGGGCGTTTGCAGATGGCTCAGGCGTTTCTTGGCAGCACCACGGTAAACGTCGTGCCGTCGGCTTCGCTTGAGGTCACTTCGATGCTGCCTTTATGGGCGTCCACCACTTCCTTGATGATAAACAGGCCAAGCCCAAGGCTGGTCGACGTTCCCGGCTGGGTGATGTCTTCGCTCGGGCTGCGTACCAGCGGGTCGAACAGGGTGCCTATGGCGTCCTGGGCAATGGGCAGGCCAAGGTTGTGGATGCGCAAGGTCACGTTGCTCATGTCCCCACTCAGGGTCAGCGTCACGTTACCTTTGCGGGCACCGTGCTGCAGTGCATTGCCGATCAGGTTCTGAAGCAGCTGCCCCAGCCTGCGCGGGTCCCAATGGCCTTGCACGTCGCCCTCAACCTGCAAGCTCGGTGCACGGTCCGGTTGACCTGCACAGGCTTCATCGAGCGCCGCCTGACAGGCGACGGCCAGGTCCATGGCCAGGGGTTCGATCGGTAGATTGCTGCCCAGACGGCTGCGCACAAACTCCAGCAGGTCATTGACCATCGAGCCCATGTGGCGGGTGCCATTTTTGATCGCCAGCACATAGGTCAACGCATCGGCGTCGAGCCGTGCTTTGCGCTCCAGCATTTCAGTGGACATGCTCACCGCCTGCAACGGTGCGCGCAGGTCATGGCCAAGGATGGCGAGGAAGATGTCCCGGGAGCGATTGACCTGTTCGGCGTAGGCCGCCGTTGATTCGGCCAGCGCCTGATCGATGGCCTCGTTGAAGCGGATCATGTCCTGCATGTGCGAGAGGGCCGGAGAGTCGATGCTGGCCACCCACAGGCGGATCACGCAGGCGCGCAAATGACGGAACTCCGAAGTCATCTGTACCAGATCAAAACCCACGGTATGGCGCAGTTCGCCGTGGCTGGCGGCGGCTTCGTCCAGAGCGGGGCTTGTTTCGGGCCCCTCACCCTCGGCCTTGGCCTGCTGCTCGCTGGCCGTTTGCGCGGTGTCCATGTCCCGCGATGCGGCCAGCAGGATCTCTTTGGCATGGTCGCGCAACGCCAGGCTGGTCATGGAATCGGCAGCCGGTGTGATGGTTTCGGCAAACTGCTCCCATTCATCGACGATACGATCAACATTGTGCACGATGAATTCAGATAGGCGCATGGCCACAAACCTCGCTGCAAGAGCGGCTGTATTGGAAGGTGACGCATCTTAACGTCAAACGCAGCTTTTCAATACAACCGCCAATCCCTTGCAAACGCAGCGCATCAGAATAAAAAGTAGCGCTGTGCCATCGGCAACACATCAGCCGGTTCACACCACAGCAACACACCGTCGGCCTTGACCTGATAGGTCTGGGGGTCGACTTCGATCTTGGGCAAATAACCGTTATGAATCAGGTCGGTTTTTTGCACATCGCGACAGCCTTTGACCACCGCGATTTGCTTTTGCAAACCCAGCGCTTCGGGTACGCCTGCGTCAAAGGCGGCCTGGCTGATAAAGGTCAGGCAGGTGGCATGGCGCGAGCCCCCGTAGCTTGCGAACATCGGGCGGTAATGCACGGGTTGCGGGGTGGGGATGGAGGCGTTGGCATCGCCCATCAGGCTGGCGGCAATCGCGCCGCCCTTGAGGATCAGCGTCGGCTTGACCCCAAAAAATGCCGGGCGCCACAGCACCAGGTCGGCCCACTTGCCCACCTCGATCGACCCCACTTCATGGCTCACGCCGTGGGTGATGGCCGGGTTGATGGTGTACTTGGCGATATAACGTTTGGCGCGGAAGTTATCGTTGCCCGGGCTATCTTCGGGCAGCGGGCCGCGTTGCTTCTTCATTTTGTCGGCAGTCTGCCATGTGCGGGTGATGACTTCGCCCACACGGCCCATGGCCTGGCTGTCGGAGCTGATCATCGAGAACGCGCCCAGATCATGGAGGATGTCTTCGGCGGCAATGGTTTCGCGGCGGATACGGCTTTCGGCGAAGGCCACATCCTCGGCAATGCTCGGGTCCAGGTGATGGCACACCATCAACATGTCGAGGTGTTCGTCGATGGTGTTGCGGGTAAAGGGCCGGGTCGGATTGGTGGAGCTGGGCAGCACATTGACCAGGCCGCAGGCCTTGATGATGTCCGGCGCATGGCCGCCACCGGCACCTTCGGTGTGATAAGTGTGAATCGTGCGGCCCTTGAACGCGGCCAGGGTGGTTTCGACGAAGCCCGATTCATTCAGGGTGTCGCTGTGGATTGCGACTTGCACGTCATAGCGGTCGGCTACATTCAGGCAGTTGTCGATGGACGCCGGGGTGGTGCCCCAGTCTTCGTGCAGCTTGAGGCCGATGGCCCCGGCTTCCACCTGCTCAATCAGCGGCTGTGGCAGGCTGGCGTTACCCTTGCCGGTAAAGCCCATGTTCATTGGGAACGAATCGGCGGCCTGCAGCATGCGCGCCATATGCCACGGGCCTGGCGTACAGGTCGTGGCATTGGTGCCGGTGGCCGGGCCGGTGCCGCCGCCGATCATGGTCGTCACGCCACTGTTCAGTGCTTCTTCGATCTGCTGCGGGCAGATGAAGTGGATATGGGTGTCGATGCCGCCTGCCGTGAGGATCATGCCTTCGCCGGCGATCACTTCGGTGCTGGCGCCGATGGCAATGGTCACATTGGGCTGGATATCCGGGTTGCCGGCTTTGCCGATGGCGTGGATGCGACCGTTCTTGAGGCCCACATCGGCCTTGACGATGCCCCAGTGATCGATGATCAGCGCGTTGGTGATCAGGGTGTCGACCACCTCGCTGGCGAGCAACTGGCTTTGGCCCATACCGTCACGAATCACTTTGCCGCCGCCAAACTTCACTTCTTCGCCGTAGGTGGTGAAGTCCTGCTCGACCTCGATCCACAGCTCGGTATCGGCCAAACGAACCTTGTCACCCACGGTGGGGCCGAACATGTCGGCGTAGGCCTGACGGGATATTTTCATGGTGAGTTCCTAAAATTTGGTTCGAGCCCTGTGGGAGCGAGCCTGCTCGCGAATTCATGGGGTAATTGTGTTGCTCCCGGGAGCTTCGCGAGCAGGCTCGCTCCCACGGGGGCGGTTCAATCCAGATTGCCCATCACCCGCCCGGCAAAGCCGAACACCCGGCGCAGCCCGGCCAGTTCCACCAGTTCCACTTCACGGGTTTGCCCCGGCTCGAATCGCACCGCCGTGCCCGCCGGGATGTTCAGGCGCATGCCGCGGCTGTCACCACGGTCAAAGATCAGGGCGTCGTTGGTTTCGTAAAAGTGGTAGTGCGAACCGACCTGAATCGGACGGTCGCCACGGTTCGACACGCTCAGGCTCAGGGTGCGGCGGCCCACGTTCAGTTCGATCTCGCCAGCTTCAATGTGGTATTGGCCCGGAATCATTGCGGTTCACTCAAGGTTTTGAAGTAGATGGCGGTCGGGCTGTAATGGCCGTTGGGGCTTTGGCAGTAGTTGGGCAATTCGCCAACACGGGTATAACCCAGGGCGCTGTAGAAATTCTCGGCGGGGGAGCCCGCTTCGGTGTCCAAATGCAGCAAGCCCCGCTTGAGCTCCCGCGCACCTTGTTCCAGTGCGTGAATCAACACCTGGCCCAGCCCGCGCCGCCGCGCTTCGTTGATCACGAGCAACTTTTGGACTTCGGCGCGGTTCAGGCCGTTGGCCTTTTGGCACAAGATCAGTTGCACACTGGCCAGTACGCGCTGGTCTTCAACCAAGACCCATAGCAGCAGGTTGCCTTGCTCCAACTGGGCATGAACCTCGTTGAAATAGCGGATGGCCTGGGGCTGGTCAAGGTCGTTCATGAAGCCCACTGATGCGCCATGTTTGACGGCGTCGAGCAGCAGCACAATCAAGTCTTCACGATAGTGGGCAAAACTCTGCGCCGTGACACGCACCACCTGTTCGATGTTCATTGAGCACGTTCCTTGGGTGGCAATGCGCCGGGGTTGAGCATCAGTTGCATAAAGGTCAGGTCGAGCCAGCGGCCGAATTTTATCCCCACCTGTGGCATGCGCCCGCTCGTGACAAAGCCCAGTTGTTTGTGCACGTGGATCGAGGCCGCATTGGCGCTCTCAATGGCCGCAACCATCACGTGTTTGTCACAGGCCCGGGCACGCTTGATCAACTCGCTCAACAAGTGCGGACCGAGGCGTTTACCCCGTTGTTCGGGGTGGACATACACCGAATGCTCGACCGTGTGACGGAACCCTTCAAACGGGCGCCAGTCGCCAAACGAGGCATAACCCAGGGCGATATTGGCGTCGTCGACGATCACCAGAACCGGATAACCCTGGGCCTGGCGGGCGTTGAACCATTGCTGGCGGTTGTCCAGATCGACAGTCTGCTCATTCCAGATGGCCAGGGTATTGAGCACCGCATCGTTGTAAATATCGCGAATCGCCGGCAGATCGGCCGGGACAGCATCACGAATAACGTAAGGCATGGTGCGACCTCAGGCGATGGGTTGGTGGACGGTGACCAGTTTGGTGCCATCCGGGAAGGTGGCTTCGACCTGGATGTCGGGGATCATTTCCGGGATGCCTTCCATCACCTGATCGCGGGTCAGCAGGGTGGTGCCGTAGTGCATCAGCTCAGCCACGGTGCGGCCATCGCGGGCGCCTTCGAGCAGGGCGGCAGAGATATAGGCGATGGTTTCCGGATAGTTGAGAATCACGCCGCGGGCCAGTCGACGTTCCGCCAGCAGGCCGGCGGTGAAGATCAGCATCTTGTCTTTTTCGCGAGGGGTCAGGTCCATGATCGGGTCCGTGTTCGGCAGTTTAAAAATGTTGAGTGTGGGAGCGGGCGGCTCAAGTACTCCAGATCCTGGGGGCCAGCGCTTCTCGCCCCAGCAGCGCCGGACGCAACAGACGCCATAAATCAATCAGCCAGGCCCGTGCCTGCAAGGCTTCACCCGCCAGGCAGCGGGCTACCAGCAAACCCGGTAACTGGGTCAAGTCGCCGCGCACCGGATTGGGCAGCGAGCGACAGGTTTCCAGTAATTGGGCGCTGATCTCGCCCGTCACCAGCAACGTGGCAAACACCGGGTTGCCGTCCAGGCCAATGGGCGAATCCAGCAGCCCGTCGCCGCCCACAATGCGCTGGCGCTCATGCCAGAGCAGTTGGCCGTCGCGGCGCAGATCTAGCCGCGACTGGAAGTGCCCGTGCTCGAAACGCTCGCCACTGGCCAGTCGTCCCAAGGCCACTATGTCCCAGTAAAACAACCGGCCATCGCCTTCAAGTTCGATATGGGTCGTGATTTCGGCCTGGGCCGCACTGAATACGATGGTTTCTTGGGGCAGCCATTCCAGGGTTGCACCGGACGCGACCTTTAAGGTCAGGTTCTGATAGGCCGGCCCGGCCGCGCGATACCATTTGGCTGCGCCGGGGCTGGTCAGTTGAGCCCAGGCATCCGGGCCGACGCTGGCACTGATGTTGAGTTGATCGCCACCGGCAATCCCGCCCGGTGGATGGACGATGATGTGCTGGCAAACCTGCGGCCCTTCGGCGTACAGGTGCTTTTGCACCCGCAACGGGCCTACATGACGACGCAGGGTAGGGCGCGTGCTATCGCCAAAACGGCCATAGCCCAGCTCCAGCTCGGCATGCCAGCTGGGGGTGAACAATGCAGTGTTGGCGGACAGGTTCATTTGTAGGACTTTTCTTTAAATAGAGACGCAGATTAAATCGTTACAAGCCCGCGTACACCCTCTGTTTGCATATTTTCACCTCGACCTTGCTGCACGATTTCGCCCCGTGACATCACCAGATACTGGTCGGCCAATTCTTCGGCAAAGTCATAAAACTGCTCCACCAGCAAAATCGCCATGTCCCCCCGTGCGGCGAGCATTTTGATGACCGCTCCGATCTCTTTGATCACCGAAGGCTGGATGCCTTCAGTCGGCTCATCGAGGATCAGCAAGCGCGGACGGCTGGCCAGCGCGCGGCCAATGGCCAGTTGTTGCTGTTGGCCGCCGGACAAATCGCCGCCGCGTCGATGTTTCATTTGCAGCAATACCGGGAACAGCTCGTAGATAAACGCCGGAACCTCCCTGGCCTCGGAACCGGGGAAGCGCGACAGGCCCATCAGCAGGTTTTCCTCCACCGTCAGGCGCCCGAAAATCTCCCGGCCCTGGGGCACGTAAGCGATTCCGGAGTGGACCCGCTGGTGGGGTTTGAGCGTGGTAATGGTTTTACCCTCCCACTGCACATCGCCTTCCTTGACCGGCAGCAAGCCCATCAGGCATTTGAGCAATGTGGTTTTACCCACGCCATTGCGGCCCAGCAGGCAAGTGACCTCGCCGACTTTTACCTCGAACGACAGGCCGCGCAGGATGTGGCTGCCGCCGTAGTACTGATGCAGTTTCCGGACTTCCAGCATATTCAAAATCTCCCCATGCCCCTGTGGGAGCGGGCTTGCTCGCGATAGCATCACCGCGTATTGACTGACAGAGCGCGTCGCCTGATTCGCGAGCAAGCCCGCTCCCACCCAAGGCAGGCATTCAGCGGCCCAGATACACCTCGATGACCCGCTCATTCGCCTGCACCTGTTCCAGCGAGCCCTCGGCCAACACGCTGCCTTGGTGCAGCACGGTCACATGATCGGCAATCGAGCCGACAAACCCCATGTCGTGCTCCACCACCATCAGCGAGTGTTTGCCCGCCAGGCTTTTGAACAGCTCGGCGGTGAACTCGGTTTCGGCGTCGGTCATGCCCGCCACCGGTTCGTCCAGCAACAACAGTTGCGGGTCTTGCACCAACAGCATGCCGATTTCCAGAAACTGCTTCTGGCCGTGGGACAACAACCCGGCAGGTCGATGGGCCGAGCCGCTCAGACGGATGGTGTGCAGCACTTCGCCGATGCGGTCCTTCTGCTCGCCGCTCAGCGTTGCCCGCAGGCTGGCCCACACCGACTTGTCGGTCTTTTGCGCCAGCTCCAGGTTTTCAAACACGCTCAAGGCTTCGAACACCGTGGGCTTCTGGAACTTGCGTCCGATCCCGGCCTGGGCAATCTGCACTTCACTCATCTGGCGCAGGTCCAGGGTTTCGCCGAACCAGGCCTGCCCTTCGCTGGGCCGGGTCTTGCCGGTGATCACGTCCATCATGGTGGTCTTGCCGGCGCCATTGGGGCCGATGATGCAGCGCAATTCGCCAACGCCGATGTACAGGTTGAGATTGTTCAGCGCCTTGAAGCCATCGAAGCTGACGCTGATGTCTTCCAGGGTCAGGATGGTGCCGTGGCGGGTGTTCAGGCCCGGTTCAACGCGCTGGCCAAAGCTGATGGCGTCACGGCTGCTGCCCGCGTCTTTGTTGGGGTCGAGGATAGGTTCGAGCATGACATTCCTCATTGGTCGGCCTTTTTCTTCAACAGGCCGATCACGCCTTTGGGCAGGTACAGGGTCACGATGATGAACAGCGCCCCCAGGAAGAACAGCCAGTATTCGGGGAAGGCCACGGTGAACCAGCTTTTCATGCCGTTGACCACGCCTGCACCCAGCAGCGGGCCGATCAGGGTGCCGCGTCCACCCAGGGCAACCCACACGGCAGCTTCGATGGAGTTGGTCGGCGACATTTCGCCGGGGTTGATGATGCCGACTTGCGGCACATACAAGGCCCCGGCCAGGCCGCACAGCACAGCGCTCAACACCCACACAAACAGCTTGAAGCCACGGGGGTCGTAGCCGCAGAACATCAGGCGGTTTTCCGCATCGCGCAGCGCGGTCAGTACGCGGCCAAACTTGCTGCGCGCCAGCTTCCAGCCGAGGAACAGGCTGACCACCAGCAACAGTACGGTGGCGAAAAACAACGCGGCGCGGGTACCGGGTTCGGTGATGCCAAAGCCCAGAATGCTGCGAAAGTTGGTGAAGCCGTTGTTGCCGCCAAACCCGGTTTCGTTGCGGAAAAACAGCAGCATCCCGGCGAAGGTCAGAGCCTGGGTCATGATCGAGAAATACACGCCCTTGATTCGCGAGCGGAAGGCGAAAAAGCCGAACACCAGTGCCAGCAAGCCGGGAGCCAGTACCACCAGGCACATGGCCCACCAGAAGTGTTCAGTGCCGACCCAGTACCAGGGCAGTTCAGTCCATGACAAAAAGGTCATGAAGGCGGGCAATTCATCGCCCGAGGCCTGGCGCATCAGGTACATGCCCATCGCGTAGCCACCCAGGGCGAAGAACAAGCCGTGACCCAGGGACAGCAGCCCGGCGTAGCCCCAGACCAGATCCAGCGCCAGCGCGACAATGGCGTAGCAGAGGATCTTGCCCACCAGCGTGAGGGTGTAGGCCGAGACCTGAAACGGGCTGTCGGCGGGTAGCAGCGAGAGCATCGGCAAGGCCAGCAATACCAGCAGGACCAAACCGCCTACCAGTGTTGTAACCGTTGGCCCGGCCTTTTGTGCAGCAGTGACCATCAGAGGCTGATTCATCAGTCGATCACCCGTCCTTTAAGCGCGAAGAGCCCCTGGGGACGCTTCTGGATAAACAGAATGATCAGCCCCAGGATCAGGATTTTGCCGAGTACGGCGCCGATCTGTGGTTCAAGAATCTTGTTGGCGATGCCCAGGCCAAAGGCGGCGTAAACGGTGCCCGCCAGTTGCCCGACACCGCCCAGCACCACCACCAGGAACGAGTCGATGATGTAGCCCTGACCCAGGTCCGGGCCGACGTTGCCGACCTGGCTCAAGGCCACGCCGCCGAGCCCGGCAATCCCCGAGCCGAGGCCGAAGGCGAGCATGTCTACACGCCCGGTGGGTACGCCGCAGCAGGCGGCCATGTTGCGGTTCTGGGTGACGGCCCGAACGTTGAGGCCCAGACGGGTCTTGTTCAGCAGCAGCCAGGTCAGTACCACTACGGCCAATGCGAAGACGATGATCACCAGGCGGTTGTACGGCAGGACCAGGTTGGGCAGCACTTGCAGCCCGCCCGACAGCCATGCCGGGTTGGCCACTTCAACGTTTTGTGCACCGAACAGGACGCGTACCAGCTGGATCAGGATCAGGCTGATGCCCCAGGTGGCGAGCAGGGTTTCCAGCGGACGGCCGTAGAGGTGACGAATGATCGTGCGCTCCAGCACCATGCCCACGGCAGCGGTGACAAAGAACGCGACCGGCAATGCCAGCAAGGGGTAGAACTCGATGGCGCCAGGAGCAAAGCGCTGGAACAGCAACTGCACGCAGTACGTGGAATAGGCGCCGAGCATCAGCATCTCGCCGTGGGCCATATTGATCACGCCCAGCAGGCCGAAGGTAATGGCCAGTCCGAGCGCCGCCAACAGCAGAATCGAACCCAGGGACAAACCACTGAACGCCTGCCCCAGCAGGTCGCCGATCAGCAGTTTGCGCTTGACCTGGGACAGGCTGGTTTCGGCGGCGGTGTGTACCGTGGCATCGGTTTCGACGCCAGGTTGCAGCAGGGTTTCAAGACGGGTACGGGCCAGCGGTTCGCCGGTTTCTCCGAGCAGGCGCACGGCGGCCAGACGCACCGCAGGGTCGGGGTCGACCAGTTGCAGATTGGCCAGTGCCAGACTCAGGGCGGTGTGTACATCGCTGTCGGTTTCGCCAGCCAGTTGCCGGTCGAGGAATGAGAGTTGTGCAGGGCTTGCGGATTTTTGCAGGTGTTGCGCCGCACTCAGGCGCAGCTTGGGATCGCTGGCAAGCAACTGATGGCTGGCCAGTGCGGTGTCGATCAGCCCGCGCAGACGGTTGTTCAGGCGCAGGGTTTTGGTCTGGCCGTCTACCGTGAGCTGACCTTGTTGCAGGCTGTTGATCAGTTCGACGCGGGCAGGGGCGGGTTGCGCGGCCCAGCTTTGCAGCAGTGTGGCCTGCTGTGAATTGTTGGCAGCAGCGAAATCCCTGGCGTCATCGGCGTGTACGGCCAGGGGCAGCAACAGCAGTAGCGCGACGATAACGCGGTAAAGGGCAGTGGGCATAGTTATGGCCTTGCACAGATAGAAGCAATTCAACACACCTGTGGGAGCGGGCTTGCTCGCGATTCAGGCAACGCGGTCTTTCAGTGAAACCGTGTTGATTGCATCGCGAGCAAGCCCGCTCCCACAAAAGCACAACGATGAGGCTGGCCTTAGTTACCCTTCACCGCGTAGTCCGGTTTTTTGTCGTTGCCCGAAATATAAGGGCTCCACGGCTGGGCACGGATCGGGCCTTCGGTTTGCCACACCACGCTGAACTGACCGTCAGGCTGGATCTCGCCGATCATCACCGGCTTGTGCAGGTGGTGGTTGGTCTTGTCCATGGTCAGGGTGTAGCCCGACGGCGCGGCAAAGGTCTGGCCGGCCAGGGCTTCGCGCACTTTATCCACGTCAGTGGACTTGGCTTTTTCAGCGGCCTGGGCCCACATGTGAATGCCCACGTAGGTGGCTTCCATCGGGTCGTTGGTCACGGCTTTGTCGGCGCCCGGCAGGTTGTGTTTCTTGGCGTAGGCTTTCCAGTCGGCGACGAATTTATCGTTGGCCGGGTTCTCTACCGACTGGAAGTAGTTCCAGGCGGCCAGGTTGCCCACCAGCGGTTTGGTGTCGATGCCGCGCAGTTCCTCTTCACCCACCGAGAACGCGATCACCGGAACGTCGGTGGCTTTCAGGCCCTGGTTGGCCAGTTCTTTATAGAACGGCACGTTGGAGTCGCCGTTGACCGTGGAGATCACCGCCGTTTTGCCGCCTGCCGAGAACTTTTTGATGTTGGACACGATGGTCTGGTAATCGCTGTGACCAAACGGGGTGTAGACCTCTTCGATGTCCTTGTCGGCCACGCCTTTGGAGTGCAGGAACGCGCGCAGGATCTTGTTGGTGGTGCGCGGGTACACGTAGTCGGTGCCCAGCAGCACAAAGCGCTTGGCACTGCCGCCGTCTTCGCTCATCAGGTACTCAACGGCCGGAATGGCCTGCTGGTTAGGCGCCGCACCGGTGTAGAACACGTTGGGCGACATTTCTTCGCCTTCGTATTGCACCGGGTAGAACAGCAGGCCATTAAGTTCTTCGAATACCGGCAGCACCGATTTGCGTGACACCGACGTCCAGCAACCGAACACCACGGCCACTTTGTCCTGGGTCAGCAACTGCCGGCCCTTTTCGGCAAACAGAGGCCAGTTGGATGCAGGGTCGACGACCACCGCTTCGAGCATCTTGCCATTCACGCCGCCTTTGGCATTGATTTCGTCAATGGTCATCAGCGCCATGTCTTTAAGCGACGTTTCGGAGATCGCCATGGTTCCGGACAGCGAATGCAAAATCCCCACCTTGATGGTCTCGGCGGCTTGCACCGTCCAGGTCATGCCCATGGCCGCGATAGAGGCGGTCAGGGTGAAAGCCTTGATCAAGCTACGACGCTTCATGGTGCGATCTCCAGGTATCTGATTTTTAGAGGGCTGATCTGAACACTGGGAAGGTCTTAGCAAAGGCTGTGCCGGGATGGAGAAAAGGCTCTGTATCAGGGCTTTGCGCGAAGATTGGGCGTGCTGGCGCACCAGTACGGGGCTTGAGGGCGTGCGTGGTGCGCCGAGTGCGCCGCCTTGGTGCCTGCGGCTCAAGGGGCGCTGTAAATAACTACCACCGGGCAGCAGACCATGAAGCGAAGGATGGAAGTCGATCTTCCACCAGCATGAGACCACTCTCCATGGACCTTTCAGATATTCCCCCGCCCGGCTGGGCGGCCCCCGATGTCAGCGTATCGCTCCCCACCTTGAGCCCGCCGTTCGTGAGCGCTGACGACGCGGCACGATTTGCCCACGAGTTGATTGGCGATCATCGCGACGTTCAATACGGCGGGGCGATTTTAAAAAATACACAGGGGCAGTTTTACGCGACACGCCCGCTGAAGGGGGCCGCGGCCCTGTTCAGACCCGAGCGCGTCATGTCCACCAATAAACTGGGCAGGTTCAAGCATCCGCCGGGGTACACCTGCGTCGCTTTCTATCACTCCCATGCCGACACCTATGGGCAGGCTCAAGTGCTCTTTGAGGGTTGGCCCAGTGAAGACAGTTTCAGGCGGGTCAATTTTTTCTCGCCTGTGGATATTTACGACATGCTGCGAATGGCCAGCTTTGCCCCGGTCAGTTATTTGTCGGGACTCAATGGCTCTCTGATCAAGTACGAATGCAGCGGCTCCGATGAGGAAAAGAAAATCGCCGAGCTCCTGGCCCGAGCTCGGGATCATGCCCATGAAGCGATTGATACGTTGGCCAAGGCTGTACATATTTTGATCAGTCTTGGGACGGTCAGCGTGATTCAGTCCAGCGAGTTGTGGGGCAATAGGGTCGGTCCGCTGGACAAGACGTTTGAAGTAGCGGCCGCCTTGAACTCGTTGGATATGGGCCGCGTGAGTGTGCAGCGGCCTGCTTTCGGGCCGATCGTTACCAGCCAGGCACTGGCTCTGGATTACGTCCGAACGCGTATGGATCTAACGGCGGATGAACACTTCGGGGTGATTCTCAAGCATGCTCAACGCAATGAGTTTGTGGTGTGCGAACCGGTCACCGGGCCGATGGATTTCTCTCTGGCTCGAGTGTTTATCAAGTCCGCGGACAACAAGCCGGCACTGCTGGCGGGCTATGAGCTCTTTGCCTTGTATGGCTGTGACGGTGAGTACCGCGACCCGACGCTGATTCCCGCAGAGCAGGCTTCGCTGTTCAAAAACTTCATGCACCCGGTGTCTCTGGAAAAAGGGATTGAGGTTGCCCGGTTAGTGGGCCAACCGTTGGAACACCGGGCTTTGCCCCTGTTTATCGGCACCCGTGATGGCGCGATGCTCAAGTATGTGTCCCGGTACTCGGCGGATGAAAAAACCCTCTTCGCCACGTTGTCCGAGGCTGAGGGCGGCGGCATGGAGTTGATCAGGAACCTGCTGGCCGATGTCGAAAAAACCCTTTCATATATCCATCTACTGGCCCATGCCGGTGAATTGAGTGTTGTGCGTACCAGCGAACTCTGGAGTAGAACCGGCCGGGTCCAGACCCACTGGCAGCCCTTCCTGGGCTTTATGCGACGCACCCTGAGCCCTTCGTTTATCAGCGCCGACGACGCCGCACGTTATGCCCATGAGCAGATTGCCGGGCGGGTCGATGCGGTCTATGGAGGGTTGATTTTTCAGGGCCTGGATAACCGCTTTTTCGCCACGCTGCCACTGGCAGTGCATACCCGGGTGTTTGATCCACAACGAGTGATTCCCCCGGAGCTGCTGTCATTTACGCCGCACGGCGCAGCCGTGGTGGCGGTCTACCAGTCTCATCGAGTTGAGCCGTTGCGCCTGTGGCGTTCGCCGGTTGAAGAGCAGTTGAACCAGAGCATGTTTTATCCCCATGAGCTGTGTACCGCAATCAAGGAGCGGGAATGGGCCCCGTCACGCTATTTATCCACCCGGGACGGCGTACTGCTCAAGTACACACCCAGCGGATCGCCCCTTGAAACAGACTTCATGGCGTTGATCTCGCCGCCCAGAGAACACCCGGAGCAAGCCCTCAACAATTCGATGCACGTCAAGTTGCGCGCCAACGTTCTCAAACCCACCGAATACGTGGCCCAGGTGAGCCGTGTGGGCGGGTTGCGCGTGGTGGTGGGCAGTGCCTTATGGGGCGAGCGGGGCAAAGTGACGCCACTGTGGAAGCCGGCCCAGCCTAGAGCCAGGGTCTACACGTCGAAAATCCAGCCGGCGTTCAGCCCTATCTTCACCCAGGCACTGGATGCCATGCGCTATGCCCATGAACGTATGGGCACGCGTGACGGTCGCCAGTTTGGCGTTATCTTGAAAAGCCTTCGCGACGATGAGTACATCGCTACCGAACCGACTTTGGCTGACAGCAACTCGATCCTGTTATCCACTCTATTTCCTCTTTTATCCGGTACTCAGGTGCACAACCTGCCTGCCGGATTCGCCTGCTACTCGGTGTATATAGCGGCCCCTAATGAGCCTGCAGAACGGGTGCCGGGGAGTGTATACGCCGATTTTATTGCGCCCAAAGACCTGGCCGACAGTGCAGTGCTCATGAGCACTGTTCGAGATGACTTGCCCAGGGGATCGGCTTACCCGCTGCTGTATATCTCGACCCGCGAAGGCGCTCTCTTGAGTTATCGCGCCGGGGGGCGTAATCCGCTGCTGGATCTGGACGGACCTTTCTCGTCCCAGTCTTCAATGCTGGGCGGTTTGATCTCCGGCAAGATCAGGCCCACGGAGTATGTGAGGCATGTGGCAGGCAGTGGCGAGCTGCAGGTGCTGCTGTCGAGCAGCCTGTGGGCCACTGTGGGGCGGGTGACCACAGCATGGCGCCCCAACGCTTTCGAGATACCGATCGGCAGCGGTTCGCGGGCCAATGTACTGAGCCTGGGCCCGGTGTTTAACCATATCGATGATGCAGCTCTGTATTGCCATCGACGCCTGCCGCACCCCCATGCACAGGATGTGATGGGGGCGATGTTGCGCTCGTCGGTCAAAAACCTTTATGTGGCTGTAGAGCCTTTAACCAATGGGGTTGTGGTAAATGGCCAGGATCGAATCTTTTTAAATGCGCTGTTTGAACAGGGCACCAGCAGCAATCGACCACTGCCGATTTTTCCCCCCGGTTTTGCCCCTTGGGCGGTCTATTACGCGCACCGCCCTCGAACGCCCGTCTATGCCAAGCACGGTGTAAGCGAGTGGATGGATAACGTCTTTTGGCCGAGTGATATTTGCTACATGACCAAGAGCCTGCCTCGCCTGGGGTTTGCGCTGGAGATCGGTTACGTGTCGGGTAATGACGGCGCGTTGTTGAAATACGTACGTCGCCGGGGCAAGGCCGAAGATGACCTGTGTGAACGCGTGAGGGGGTCGGATTACTGGGACAACCAGTACGTCCATCAACAGCAGCTCGACACAGGGCGCGAGACAGAAGATGAGTACCTCAAAGCATTGCTTCAGGCCGGTGAACTGATTGTGGTTCAGACCAGTCGTGACTGGCCGGCAATCAGCTGGGTGACGCCCGGCTGGAAGCAGGATGTAGGTTCGTGGACCGCCCAATACGGACCGTCAACCAGTGCGTCCTGGGCCAGGCCCCAGGCTACAAACAGAGATGAACTCTAGGCTACTAACTATGTACAGCCCGTAACGCGGTGGCTGGCGGGACTATGAAAGGAGGGCGCAATTTTTTCGCCCTTCTTTTCATAAAGGAAGCCAGTGCCATGGAACAGACTGACGGCCGTGATAAACGGCATGCACGCCCCAACATACACGTCTCGTTACCGACCTTGAGTCCGCCCTTTATCAATGCCGACGACGCCGCGCGCTTTGCCCATCAATTGATTGGTGATTATCGTTCTGTGGAGTATGGCGGGGCTATCTTGACGGACGCCGAAGGCCGCTACTTTGCGACGCGCCCGGTGCGAGGAAAAACCGACTCCTTCGACCCTACGCTGGTGATCTCAACCAACAGCGCAGGGGAGTTCATCAGCCCGCCGGGTTATGCCTGTGCCGCTCTCTACCACTCTCATCCGGCGGACTATGACCGGTTAAAGAGCGGTTTCAAGCACTGGAGCCCAGAAGACATTTACACGTCGATCAATGCCTTTTCTTCGACGGACATGGTGCTCAACCGTCTAAATGCCAATTTTGCCCCCGCGCATTATTTATCGGGTGTAAACGGTTCGCTGATCAAGTACATACCCAGCGGCTCGGCCCTGGAAAATGCGCTTGTCGAGCGAATAGCACTCGATACCCTGGCCGGTAAAATCACCTTTGAAACCATCGCAGAGTTCGTGCAGGCGGCGGCCAGCATGGGCCGATTAAGGGTGATCCAGGCCACGGAAGTCTGGGGTGGAAAAGTCGGCCGGGTGCAATCTGACTTCAAGGTGTATGCGCCCACCCAATCTTTGGATATTGCCCCTGTGATTGTTCAACAGCCGGCATTTGGACCTATTAACGACAGCCTGGAACAGGCGGTCAAAGAAGTGCGGGCCCGGGTAAATCAAACCAGCGAGCCCGTGTTCGGGGTGATCCTCAAACATAAAACCCGACCTATTTTTGTGGCTTCTGAACCGGTGACGGGGGACTTGGATTTTTCGTTGTCGAAGATTTTTCCGCCGACGGCCACCCATCCATTACCGATGCCAGAGCAGTACCAAGTGGCAAGCTTTTATTGCAGCGATGGTTTTTACCGTGATCCAAGCCTGATGCCTGCGCAGCAGCCTTCGCTGTTCAAACATTTTGTGGCCCCTGGGACGTTGGTCCGCGGGATCAACGCAGCACAAGCATTTGCCGGAGCTTCGCGTGGGCGGGCGGTGCCGCTCTTTATCTGCACCCGCGACGGTGCTGTCTTGAGGTACGTCTCGAGATTTGCCACTGCTGAAACGGCATTTTCAGCGTATTTGCCAAAAAGCGAAGGGCCGGGGCTGGCCATTGAGCGCGAGCTGCTGGGTGGCATGACGACAACCCTTGCCTATATCCGCCACGTGGCCAGCGCAGGCGAGCTGAGCGTGCTGCATACCAGTGATTTATGGAGTCGGTCCGGGCGGGTAAAGCCCACCTGGGAGCCTTACCAGGGGTTCAGTCGCCGGGCGCTGGGGCCGTCCTTTCTTTCGGCGGATGATGCTGCGCGCGATGCCCACGAAAAAATTGCCCGTCGCGACGATAAGGTTTACGGCGGGCTGATCTATCAACGGCTGGACAACCGCTTCGTCGCAACCGAGCCCCTGGCTTGCCATAACGAGACCTTCGATCCGACATGCGTCATCCCCCCGGAGCTGATTGCACTCACGCCTCACGGTTGCTCGGTGGTTGCGGTGTATCACACGCACCGGGTGCATCCTTTGCAGCTATGGCGAACGGCGGCTGAAGAGCAGCTGTTTCAAACCATGCTTGAGCCCCATGAGTTGAACGCCGCGATCAGGGACCGGGAGTGGGCACCCAGCCGTTATTTTTCGGCTCGGGATGGCACGCTGCTCAAGTACACGCCCAGCGACTCGGTGAGCGAACATTTACTGCGCAAGCAGATAGTGGCCCCTGTCGAGCACCCTGAGCAGGTGCGTAAAAACGCGATCAACATGGCGATGCGGGCCAACGCTCTCAAACCCAGTGAATACATCCGCCGGGTCGCGCGGGCCGGGGATCTGCAGGTGGTGGTGGGCAGCACACTGTGGGGGACAGCGGGGCAGGTAACGTCAGATTTCACTCCGAATGCACGGCCAGCTCCGTCTGGCGGGACGATTCGACAACCTGCCCTGGGCCCTGTGTTCAGTCAGTTGCAAGATGCCATGCGCTATACCCATGAACGAATGGTTCATGGTGAAGCGGCTCAGTACGGCTTGATCCTCGGCAACCCCCACAGCAATGAATACGTGGCGACTCTGCCGGTCCCAGATGAGCCATTTACCTTGAATCGACTGTTTCCACTGGATGGGTTGGACGGCCAATTCAACCTGCCCCCCGGGTTCACCTTTCAAGGGGTGTATGTGGCCGCGCCTAAAATGCCGCCTCAGGTGGAAGGCATGAACACCCGCAGGATCTATGAAGGGTTTGTGTCCCCGGTGCATATGGCGCAGGGGTTGATACTCAGTGACAGCATCAAGGAGCAGAACGCAGTGGTTCCTGCTACTGCGGTGCTCTACTTATCCACCAGCGACGGGGCGCTGTTGCGCTATCTGGACCGCTCGGCAGCGACACAGCTGTCCACCGGTGTGTTCCAGAACGGGGGCCAGACCACACTCAATCAACTCATGACGCTTAAATTGACGCCACTGGACTATGTGCGCCGTGTTGCGATGGCAGGGGATCTACAGGTGATCAAAACCAACCCGCTCTGGCTCAACCCGGGTCGCGTATCGCCCACATGGCGCCCCTTTGGGCTGGAGGTGCCCAGCGCGGCCGCCAGGAGTATCCGCCTGTTCGCTATGAGCCCTGTATTCAGCCACCCCGATGATGCGGCGCGGTATGAGCATTTGCACCTCAAGCGTGCGCAGACCGGGAGTGTGATGGGCGGTGTTTTACGCCATCGGGCCTACGACACCTGCGTGGCGTTGCAATCAGTGGAAAACGGCGAGCCGGTCAATGTGGCGCAGATGATCCTCAACACCCATTTGTCGATACCGAACCTGATGGCTGCCAAAGCAATTTTGCCGACGGGCTATTCAATCAATAGCCTGCATTTTGCCCGTGATGTAAACGGGCAATCGGCGGGTAGCCCTGTCGAAACCAATCTGCTTAAAAACATGTTTTGGCCGGTCGACATTTGCTACGCCACGCGAACCCTTCACCGGCAACTGAACGACGCGAGCCTGGATGATCTGTACCTCACGACCGACGACGGTGCGTTGTTGAAGTACACCCGGGGGAGCAAGGAGGCTAATGACCGGTTGTGTGAGTATGTCAGTGGCGCCAGTTTCACCTACGAGCGCTACTTCATTGAAAACAATGCTCCAACCCGAACACCGAGCAACCCCGAGGATCTGCTGACCCAGGTGCTCAATTCGGGCGTTTTACAGGTGCTGGAACCCAGCGCTACCTGGCCGCGAGCCGGGGCAGTCGACACGCACCTGACGGTGTCGACTCAACCGCTTTCGTTTGACTATGAAGGGGTGACCCCCGGTACGCCGGTGGCGCAGTTAAAGGTGGGGCCGGTACGCGATGAGCTTTAACGTTTACGCATCAGGCCAATAAAGAACAGACCACCAATCGCTGCCGTGGCGACGCCGATGGGCAAGTCTTCGGGGGCGATCAAGGTACGGGCAGCGACGTCGACCCACACCAGAAACACACTGCCCAACAAGGCGGATACCGGCAGCAGGCGCCGGTGTTCGGCGCCCACCAGGCGCCGTGCGATGTGCGGGATCATCAGGCCGACAAAGCCAATCGAACCGCTGATGGCAACCAAGACGCCAGTCATCAGCGAGGCGATCAAAAATACCCGCAGCCGCACGTTGCGCGCATTCAGGCCCAGGGTGACAGCGGTTTGCTCACCGGCCATGAGGGCGTTCAGCGGGCGGGCCATGCCCAGCAGTAACACCAGCCCCAGCAGCACGCTGGCGCTGGGGATTGCCAGCAGTTCCCAGCGCGCCAGTCCCAGGCCGCCGAGCATCCAGAACAGCACGGCGGAGCTGGCGCGATGGTCGCCCAAAAACAGCAGTGTGTTGGCGACGGCCATCATCACAAATGACACCGCAACCCCGCACAACAACAGGCGGTCACTGTCCAGGCGCCCATGACGGCTGGCGATGGCCAGTACCAGCAGCATGCTCAGCAAGGCCCCGATAAACGCAGCGATGGGCAGGGTCAGCAGGCCGACGATTTCACCCACGTGCAGCACCACAATCACCGCGCCCAAGGTGGCACCGCTGGTGACGCCAAGTAGATGCGGGTCGGCCAGCGGGTTGCGCGTGACCGCTTGCAGCACTGCGCCGATCAGTGCCAGGCCGGCGCCGACCAAGGCCCCGAGCAGCATGCGCGGCACCCGGATCAGCCACACGATATGTTCCTGGCCAGCGCTCCAGCTCACCTCGCACAGGCCGAACAGTTTGTTAAGCAAAATGTGCCACACCACGTCCACGGGCACCCGCGCCGGACCAAAGCCCAGGGACACCACACACGACACCAGCAGCAGTGCGCCGAGGCCGATCAGCAACAAGGCGTAGCGACGAGCCATCATTGTGGGTGGAAACCTTTGGCCATGGTTTCTATTGCCAGCACGTTATCGATGCCCGGCGTGGCCTGCACGTAAGGGATCACGATAAAACGGTTGTTGCGGATGGCGTCGACCGATTGCAGCGCGGGGTTGGTCTGGAGGAAGTGCTGTTTTTGCTCGGCGCTGACTTCGCTGTAGTCGACGATCACGATGACTTCGGGGTTGCGCTCGACCACGGTTTCCCAGTTGATGCGAGTCCAACTGGCGTCGATGTCGCTGAGGATGTCATTGCCGCCTGCTGCTTCGATCAGGGCGTGGGGGATGCCGAGCTTGCCCGAGGTCATGGCGCGGTCTTCGCCGCTGTCGTACAAAAACACCCGGGGTTTTGTGGCGGGCAAAGAGGTTTGCACCTCGGCGATTTTTTGTTGCATCTGCACGATCAGTGCCGTGGCGCGGTCTTGCACATTGAAGATTTTGCCCAGGTTGCGCAGGTCGTTGTAGGTGTCTTGCATGCTGGCGGCCGGGCGCTTCATCACAAAGGCGCAGGACTCTGTCAGCTCGTAAACATTGATGCCCAGCGGGGTCAGGGTTTGCGGGGTGAGGTCGCCGCCAACGCGCATGCCGTAATCCCAGCCCGCAAAGAAGAAGTCGACGTTGGCGTTGAGCAGGGTTTCTACCGACGGGTATTTGCTTGCCAGTTCCGGCAGGCCATCGAGGATCACTTTCATCTCGGGCGTTACCGCCTTCCAGCCACTGATGCCGCTGTAGCCGGCCATGTGCGGCTTGAGGCCCAGGGCGAGCATCATCTGGGTCATGTTGATGTCGTGGCTGACTGCGTGTTCCGGGGCGTGGGTAAAGGTCACCTCGCGGTTGCAGCTCTTGATCGTCAGCGGGTACTGCGTGGTGTCAGCCAGGGTCAGCTGGGCACCCAGTAATGCGCAAAGGCCGAGTGCTAGGCGGATCAGCTTCATGGTTGGGTTATCCAGGTAATTCGCGGGTAGCCGGACAGCGGGTGATCGTCGATCAAGGCCGCCACGCCAAAGACATCGCGCAGCAGTTCGACGGTCAGCACTTCGCGCGGGGTGCCGCTGGCGATGATCTTGCCGTGGTTGATCACGTACAGCCGGTCGCAAAACGCGGCGGCCAGGTTGAGGTCATGAATGCTGGCCAGGGTGCCGATCTTCAGGCGCTTGACCAGTTGCAGCAGCTCCAGCTGATAGCGCGGGTCGAGGTGATTGGTCGGCTCATCGAGGATCAGCAGTTCAGGTTGCTGGGTCAGGGCTCGGGCTAGGATCACGCGCTGTTTTTCACCCCCCGAGAGGGTGGCGAAAGCGTGGTCTTCAAAGCCGCTGAGACCCACTGACTGCAGAGCGTTTTTGGCCAGTTGGCGGTCGGCCTCGGTGTCGCCGTCGAACAGGCCCTTGTGCGGGGTTCGGCCCATGGCGACCACTTCATCGACGGTCAGGCCAAAGGCGTCGGGGAATTCCTGCAACACCACCGCGATGCGCCGGGCACACCAGCGGGGCGATTGCTGCCAGAGGTTGTGCGGGCCCAAGTGGACCTCGCCCGCCTCGGGTTTGCTGAAGCGATAAGCGCAGCGCAACAGGCTGGTCTTGCCGCTGCCGTTAGGCCCGATCAACCCCACGAACTCACCCGCCGCGACGTGCAGGTTGGCATCACGCAGCTGGAACTGGTGGTGACAATGGCCGTGGCCCAGAGGGGTCCAGGCGAGTTGGGTGAGGGTGAGGCGGGTCATAAAAATCCGGGTTGGCCAATGTTGAGAATGTGGTGTGCTGCCTGGAGCTGTGCAGAGACTCTGTTTGCGATCAAGGCGCCCCTGTGGGAGCGAGCCTGCTCGCGAATGCTTTTCGCGAGCAGGCTCGCTCCCACGGTTGAAGTGCACAGATTGGGTTAAAAGGCGTAATCAGCGGTCACGAAGAGCGAGCGCGGTTCGCCCATGATCCACTGCTGGCCGTTATTGTATTGGGTTACGGCGTACTGGCGGTTGAACAAATTGTTCAGGCGCACGCCCAGGGTGGTTTTAGGCAGCGCTTTCCAGCTGACGGTGGCGTCTACCACGGTGTAGCTCGGCAGCTCGACGGTGTTGGCGTAATCGGCATAACGCGAGTCGACATAGCGCACGCCGGCGCCGGCGTTCACGTCATCGGTAACGGCCTTGCTCAACCACAGGTTGGCGGTACGGCGCGGCACGTCGGTGGGGCGGTTGCCTTTGCGAGAGACGGCCACGTCGTTCACGTTTTCATCGAATGTGTCGTATTGGGCGCGTACCACCGAGGCATTGGCCTGTAGCTGCCAGCGATGGGGCAGTTGCAGATCAAGGTTGGCTTCCAGACCACTGGAGGACTGTTCGCCCACTTGTTGCGAGATGCCCGGATTGTTCGGGTCGGCCGTGATCAGGTCTTTCTTGACGATGTGATAAGCCGCCACTGTCCATTCGCCGCGCTGGTCCCAGAACATCTGCTTGAAGCCGATTTCGGTCTGGCGGGCGCGGGCCAGGTCAAAGCCCTGCTCGTCCGGGTAGAGGCTGATCAGCCCGGCCACACCGTCAACACTGGTGGCCTGCTGGGCATAGATCGACATGTCCGGCGTCAACTCATACACCAGCCCGACTTTCCAGCTATTGGCCGACAGACTGCGATCGCTGCGCGTGTCTTTGACCAGGTTATCGTTGTCCAGATGCACGATATCGCGGCGTACTCCCGTTACCAGCGACAGCTGATCGGTCAGTTCGGTGCGGTTTTCGGCAAACAGCGAGACCTGCTGGGTCGTGGTCTTGAACTGGTCAAGGTACGGCGAGCGGCTTTCGAATTGGCCACGATCCGGGTGGTACAGGTCGATCGGCTGGCCGTTTGTATTCACATCGGTATACGGCGAGTTGCTGTGCAGGTTGAAGTGGATACGGTTGTAGTCCGCCCCCACCAGGGTTCTGCTTTTGAGGCCGGACAGGTCGTGGTTGAGGGTAAAAGTCTGGCGGTCGCCGACCTGCTCCTGCTCATGCTTGATGCTGAAGTAACCGCTGCGCAGCAAGGTCTGGCGGTCCTCATTCCAGGCATGGCGCTCGGCGTTCTGCCAACGGCGCTGGGCCTTGAGGTAATAAAGCTCGTTGCTGGCGCTGAGGTCGTCGCTGATCTGCCATTCGGTGTTCAGGCGCGTCCACTGGTCGTTGTAATGCAGCTTGGCATCACGCACGTTGTAGTTCTTGTCGCGCAGGCTCTTGTGATAATGGCCATTGATCAGCGGCACACCGAAGTCGTTCTGCGGCTCCTGGTCGCCGTAGTCGTGGCTCAGGGTGAATGCCAGGTCGTCGTTGGCCTGCCAGCGCAGGGCGGCACTGATAAAGGTGCTTTCGGAGTCGCCGTGGTCGATCCAGCCATTGCTCTGGATATGGTTGATGTTCAACCGGTAGCTCAGGGTGTCGGTGAGCGAGCCGCCGCTGTCCAGTGCCTGTTGGCGGGCATCGTAGGAGCCGTAGCCCAGGCGGACATGGTTCTCGATTTCGCCGCTGAAGGGCTTTTTCGGGATCACGTTGATCACCGCGCCGGTGGCACCTTCGCCATACAGCACCGAGGCAGGGCCGCGCAGCACGTCGATGCGCTCCACCGACCAGTCGTCCACCGGGAAGGTCACGGTGCCTGCGCCGCTGTACATGCGAATCCCGTCATACAACTGCATCACCGAACCCTGGCCGACAAAGCCGCGGGCCGAGTACGACGAGCCGCCGTTGCCCGGTGTGCCGGTGTTGCTGATGCCGGTGGTGCGTGTCACGGCGTCCTGCACACTGCGATCGCCACGGGCGCGGATTTGCGCGCCCGTCAGGCTTTCGACGCTGGCCGGGGTTTCGAGACTGTTGAGGTTCAGACGCGAACCGGCTGAGGTGGCGGTCTTGAGGTCGATGCTTTCAATGTCGACTTCAGGAGCAGTGATGCTCGCGGCGGGCAACATCAGGGAAGGGGCGCTGTCATCGGCCTGGGCGCTGTTGATCGCCAGCAGGCAGAGACTGGATAAAAGGTACGTGTTCATCGGGGCAGTGAGTCGCTTATTTCAAGAGGTGTCCCCGCTGCCTCCTGGCGGCGGGTGATAGAGCTTAAACGCTTTTGTTATACAGTAACATTTATTTCGCGCGTGATACTGACGTGCCATTATCGCAGTGGCTCAGGAATGCGCCACTCGGATGCCTCATGCGCATTATGAGAGGTGCTCACGTGGGCGTTTTTTGCGGATCAACAGCAGCAAACGATCAAGCACCCACACCGCAATCAAGGAGGCCGCCACCAGCGGGAACACAATTGCCAGGGCGATCATGATTGCAACGCCCGTTTTCCAGGTCGGTAAATCGTGCCGCAGAGGCGGCACGCCCAGACGGCCTTGGGGCCTGCGCTTCCACCAGATCACCAGGCCACTGATCGAGCTGAGGAGGATCATCAGGCACACCAGCAAGATTGCGATCTGGTTCAGCGAGCCGAAGAGTTTGCCCTCATGCAGCATCACGCCCATTTCAGTGGCACGGGCGACATTGCTGTAATGCTGCCAGCGCACATCCGCCAGCACCTGGCCGGTGTATTGATCGACGTGCAGGGTGGCATCGTTGCGCGGGTCGTCGGCGAAGACGGCCACGGTAAAGACGCCAGTGGCGGTGGTTGGCAGTGTGATGCTGTAGCCGGGTTCGACCTTGCGTGCGGTGGCCGTGTCGACTACGTCTTGCAACGTGATGCCCGGTGCCGCAGGGCCGCTTGGCATCGCGCCGTGGCCCATGTGCTCGGCGTGGGCACCGGAGACCGGCATCGGTGTGTTTTCCAGCGCCCAGGGCACGGTTTGGCGAGTGGCGGTGTTGAGGCTGCGGGCTTCAATATCGGACGTGGGTACGTTGTTCCACATCGCTGCCGGGAACTGGTTCCACACGTCGGCGTATTGCTTGCCCCAGAAGCCGGTCCAGGTCATGCCGCTGATCAGCATGAACAGCAGCAGGGCTGCGCCCCAGAAGCCGGTAACGGCGTGAAAGTCGCGCCACAGCGGGCGTGCGCGACGGCTCAGGCGCGGCCAGAGTATTCCGGCGGCCGATTGCCCTCGTGGCCACCACAGGTACAGGCCGGATACCACCAGCACCACCCCCCAGCCTGCGGCCAGTTCCACTAGCCGGTCGCCCAGGGTGCCGATCATCAGCTCGCCATGCAGTGCGCGGGCCACGGCTTGCAGATTGAGCTTGGCGTCTTGCTCGCCCAGCACGTCGCCGTTGTACGGATTGATGAATACGTTGAGTTCGCGCCCGCCGTTGTGGAGCACGAACTGGGCGCTGCGCTCAAGATTGATGGGCGGCAGGTACTGGCTGATGTGGCCTTGTGGATAAGCGGCTTTCACGCGGTTGAGCTGCTCATCGGCGCTGAGGCTGTGATGGGCCGGGGTCACGTTGAGTAGATGGTCGTACATCAGGGAGTCAAGCTGGGGCTTGAACAGGTAGATAATCCCGGTCAGGGCCAGCAGGATCATGAAGGGGGCGACAAACAGCCCGGCATAGAAATGCCAGCGCCAGGCCAGGTTGTAGAAAGACGGTGTTGGTTGGCTCATGTGAGCGGCTCCGCAAGTTCAAAAATGTTGTTGTCAGCAATGCCCCTCACCCTGGCCCTCTCCCATCGGGAGAGGGTTGGGGTGAGGGCCTGGGGTTTATCAGAAACTTACATCCACCTTGGTCCAGAGCGTGCGACCCGGTTCATTGATCGCCCTGGGATCGTTGGCCGGGTAGCCGTAACCCGCGTTCCCCGCCATGTTCAGGTGCTCGCTGTAGTTTTTATCCAGCAAATTGTCGACTCCGGCGCTGACCTTGAGGTTTTTGTTGATGCGGTAGGCGCCATTGAGCGAGAACACCCCGAAACCTGCGCTCTTGTTGAAGTCCTTGCCCACGACGTTGCCCGCGTTGCGGTCGATGCGGTCCTGGGGGGCCACCACTCGCCACAAGGCGCCAGCACTCCAGTCGTCTTCGCTGTAGGTCAGGCCGAGGCGGGTATCCAGCGGCGGCATTTGTGGCAGTGCCTTGCCATCGCTGGTGTTTTTGCCCCAGGCATAGGCCAGGGTGGCGTCGGCCTTCCAGTTGGAGGTCAACTGATAAGCAGCACCCACTTCACCGCCCATGATCCGGGCGTTGATGTTCTGTGCCTGTGACGCGCCATTGGCGTAATCGAACAGGATGTAATCGCGGATTTCACCGGCATACACCGAGGCCCAGGCTTCCAGGTTTTGGGTTTTGTATTGCAGGCCCATATCGAGCTGGGTGGTTTTTTCGGGTTTGATGGCATCGAACGCGTTCACCGAACCGGCCGGGCCTGAACTGGGCGAAAACAGTTCCCAGTAGTCCGGGAAGCGTTGGGTATGGCCAAGACCTGCGTAGAGCGTGGTCGGGCTGTCGGCCAGGTCGTGCTCATAGCGTACAAAGCCGCTGGGCAGGGTGTCGGCGCGGGTTTTGTCCAGGGTCGGGTTGGGTTTGCTCATCATTCCCGAGCCCAGGCGCGCCCGGTAATCCTTGGCAGAAGCTCGGTCCAGCCGCGCGCCGCTGATTACCCGGTCACGCTCGGCGGCGTACCAGGTCAGTTCGCCAAAAGCACCGTAGTTGTGGAAGTCGGCATCTTTGCTCCAGTTCTGATCCTTGTAGGTGTCGATGCCCATGCCGGAGCGTTTGCGGTGTTCGTTGGTTTGCGCGTCGATGCCGCTGATCAACTGGTAATCAGCCCAGCGCCAGGTGGCCTTGATTCGTGCGCCGAGGGTGCGGCGGTCGACGTTGGACGCCATCGGGCCTGCCATCATGCCGGTGCCCGACGGGGTGCGCAGGGTGTAGTTGTCCATCACATGGTCGGCGTAGTTGTAGTAGATCTGGGCTTCGATCGTGTCGAGAACGTCGCCGATATTGGACTTCTCAAACCGCAGCCCCAGGCTTTCTCGCTTGTACTGGCTGCCATCCATGCCGCGGCCTGCAGAGCGGGCTTCACCATCGCCCTTGCCAGCAGTCAGTTCCAGCAGGGTGTCGGCGTCCGGGGTCCAGCCGAGGGCGATATCGCCGTTCCACTTGTCGTAGCGCGAGGGCACGGTGTCGCCATTGCCGTCTTTGTAGTCGTCGGCATGGGCGGTGTTGCCGATCACCCGCACATAACCCAGCGGACCCCCGGCGGCGGCATCGATGGTTTTGTCGAAGCGGCCGTTGGAGCCGGCCAGCAGGCTGGCATTGACCCGGGTGCCCAGTTCGCCGAAGTGCTCGGGCTCTCGTTCAAACAGGATGGTGCCCGCGGATGCGCCAGGGCCCCAAAGCACCGTTTGCGGGCCTTTGATCACGGTGAGCTTGTCGTAGGTTTCGGGGGAGATATAGGACGTTGGCGCGTCCATGCGGCCGGGGCAGGCACCGAGCATCATGCCGCCGTTGGTGAGGATGTTCAGGCGTGAACCGAACATGCCACGTAACACCGGGTCGCCGTTGGTGCCGCCGTTGCGAATCAGGGCGAAGCCGGGGATGGTTTTCAGGTAATCGCCACCATCACTGGCGGGCACCGGCTGGCGCGGATCTTTAGGATTGGTGACGACGGTCAGGGGCGAACTGGGCGCGACGGCGGTAATCACCAAAGGGCTTAGCTCATTAGTGTGACCGGCATGTTCGTCGGCGACAGCGGTAGACGCCAGGATTGCGCAGCACAGGGTGCTAAGGGCAAAAGGCAAACGTGAGGCAGCAGTAAAACGGGACATAAGCATTCCAGTATTCAAGCGAGTACAACGCGGCCAGGAACCTGCGGCTGTCTTAAGCAGCGCATGCAGGTTGGCTCGATGAAGATGTTGTGTCGGTGCCTAAAGGAATACGGGCGGAGCTCGGGAGCGGGCGCCAGGGAAGACCGGTTGCCGGGCGTGGCCCAGTCGGGGGTTGGAGGCCAGATAACGTTCGGGTGCGGGCGCATCAAACAGCGCCAGGCCCACGCTGCCGGGGAGCGCTGGGCAACTGAACAATAATGTGCAGTAGCCGCACTTTGCCCAGATGGCATGGTGGTCAGGGGAGGGTTGTTTATGTTCGGCGTGCGCAGACATGTCCATGCCCATATCCATCGACATGGGCATTGGCATGGAGTCGTGATGATCCATCGGCATCGACTGTGAAATCAGCGGACCGATAAAGATCATCAACATGGCAAACAGGCTCAGCCAACTGCCGCGAACGGGCGACATGGAGTGCCTGGCGCGAGGTTCGCGCACGGGGGGCAGGAACCTTGGCCGTTAGTGGGCGTGCATGTGTTCCATGCTGTCAGCCGGGGGCTGTTTCTGTACGTTGACTTGAACCGGTACCGCGCCGGCTTTTTCAAAGTGCAGGGTCAGCGGGAAGTGCTTGCCGTCCTGCAGCAGGCCGCGGTCTTTAAGGCCGAACATCATCACGTGGTACGCCATGGGCGCAAACGTGACCGTGCCACCGGGGGGTACTTCGACGCTGGTCACGGGCAGCATTTTCATCAAGTCGCCCTCCATCACGTGCTGATGCAGTTCTGCTTTATCGGCAATGGGGGTGTCGACGCTGATCAAACGGTCTGCGCTGTTGCCGGTGTTGTGGATCACGAAATAGGCGGCCACCGTTGGAGCGTTGGGCGGCAGCTCTTGCGACCACGGGTGGGCGATTTCAAGGTCGCCGCTTTTGTATTCATGGGCATTGGCAAAACAGGCAGGCAGCAACACAGCCGCCGCAATCACGACGTGCTTGAACAGGGAAAGGTTCAACATGGCAATTCTCCGGAACGATTCAAAACGCAAAGGGGTTGCGAGGATGAATCAGACCAGGGGCGACGCGCGGGGGTTGAGGCTTGGCCATTGCTGGCGCGGAGTAGGACGTTTGAGGTGGTCAGGGACCTGGCTGTGACCATGCTCGATGGCCGCAAAGTACAGCGTTGGGATATGGGCGGGCAGGGCCACGACAGAGGCGGAGCCCGAACAGCACCAGCAGTGCTGCATGGTGGAGTGATCGTCTTTCTGACTGTCGCCGGCGTCAACCTGGCCCAGCGACACGGCGACCATCTTGGTGCCGGTGGAGGTGCAAAAGCTGCTCCACATGAACTGTTCGGTTGAGGCTTGTTTAGTGTCACTCATCGCCCCGGCTGTCGACATGGCGAGCATGTTGAACAGCACTGCAAAGCAGGCGATCCAGGCAAATGCAAACCGTTGTCGGGACATGAGCAATTCCATGAGTGAAGCGATCAGGCGGCTATTTAGCCTGAATGATCGGCGTAAGTAAAAAGAGCGGGTGTGGCGAAGTGTCGCGCAAGTATAGCTAATGTGCGTTTTGTACTACTCATAGGGCTTTTCTGTGGGAGCGGGCTTGCTCGCGAAGACATACCTGACAGGCCTCGTCGTTTGCATAGCAGGCATGTCGCCCCGCAGCTCTCACTGGTAACGGGGTGTTCATAAAAGGGATGACTTACACATAACTTCCCCACGCCAACGCCTCCAGCACGTCCTTGGTCGTCAAAAACTCCCGATCCACCTGCGCCAACTCCGGCCGCTTGAGGATCAACACGGGCACCCCGCGTTCACGGGCCACTTCCAGCTTGGGTTCGGTGGCGCTGCTGCCGCTGTTTTTGCTGATCAGCACATCGATCTGCCGCCCCTCGAACAACGCTCGCTCCTGGTCGATCAGGAACGGGCCCCGTGCGCCGATCACTTCGCAGCGTTCATTGCCGGGATACACGTCGAGGGCGCGCAAGGTCCAGAACTGCTGTTCGGGGATCTCATTCACATGCTCCAGCGGCTCGCGGCCCAAGGTAAACAGCGGGCGCTTGAAAGGCTTGAGGGCTTGGACCAGTTCGGGCCAATCCGCCACTTCGCGCCAGTCATCCTGCGGTTGCGCAACCCACGCGGGGCGGCGCAAGGCCCAGCACGGGATGGCGCTGGCGGCTGCGGCCAACGCCGCGTTCTGGCTTATTTGCGCAGCGTAAGGGTGAGTGGCGTCCAGCAGCAAATCGATGCGCTCGTCGCGAATGTACCGGGCCAAACCTTCAGCACCGCCATAACCGCCCACCCGTACCTCGCAGGTCAGATCGGTCGGCACCCGCCCAACTCCGGCCAGGCTGTAGACGTGGTGCGGGCCCAGCGTGCGGGCGATGGCTAACGCTTCGGTGACGCCACCGAGCAACAGTATCCGCTTCATGCAAAGGCTCCTGCGTGGCCAACAATTGCGCCCTGGCGATCAATGGCAAACACTTCAATCTGCACCTGGGCAGGCACCACGCTGCGGGCAAAATCCAGTGCGTGCTGGCACACCGCATCCCCCAGCGCGATACCCACTGCGCTGGCCATTGCCAGCGCCTGCTGGCTGGTGTTGGCCTGGCGGATGGCGTCTTGCAGCGCGCTGTCTGCACCGATGGCGGCGGCCCACTCGGCCAGTTGCGGCAGGTCGATGCTGGAGTGGCGACTGTGCAAGTCCATATGCCCGGCAGCCAGTTTGCTGATTTTTCCGAAGCCGCCGCAAATGCTCAACTTATCCACAGGGACTTTGCGCAGGTGCTTGAGGACCGCGCCGACGAAGTCGCCCATTTCGATCAGGGCAATTTCCGGCAGGTTGTATACCCGGCGCATGGTGTCTTCACTGGCATTGCCGGTGCAGGCGGCGATATGCAGGTAACCATTGGTTTTGGCCACGTCGATGCCTTGATGGATCGAGGCGATATAGGCGGCGCAGGAAAACGGGCGGACGATGCCGCTGGTGCCCAGAATCGACAGCCCGCCGAGAATACCCAGGCGCGGATTCATGGTTTTCAGGGCCAGGGCTTCACCGTCCTGAACATTGACGGTGACGTCAAAGCCGCCGCCGTAACTCAGCTCGGCCGCCAATTGCTGCAAGTGATCAGTGATCATCTGGCGGGGTACCGGATTGATTGCCGGCTCGCCCACGTTCAGCACCAGCCCCGGACGGGTCACGGTGCCGACGCCATGTCCGGCGATAAAACCGATACCCGGTTCCGGGCGCAGGCGCACCCGCGAGTACAGCAGTGCGCCGTGGGTGACGTCCGGGTCGTCGCCCGCATCCTTGATGGTGCCCGCTTCGGCGCCGTCTTCACTCAGGCGGCAGAACTCCAGGCGCATCTGCACCTTTTTACCCTTGGGCAAGGTGATTTCCACCGCGTCATGGCTGACGCCGCCCAGCAGCAAGCGGGCCGCAGCCAGGCTGGTGGCGGTGGCGCAGCTGCCGGTGGTCAGGCCACTGCGCAGCGGTGCGGGTTGTTCGGCGGTTTCGTCACGCATCGAGGGGTTTGGTCATGTCGAGAAGAGTAATAGGCAGCGCCTGGCGCCAGGTGTCGAACTCGCCCAAAGGTTGTGCCTGAGCGATATGAACCCGTGTCAGCTCGCCGCCGTGGCGTTCACGCCAACTCATCAAGAGCATTTCACTTTGCAGAGTGACGGCATTGGCCACCAGACGCCCGCCGGGCTTGAGCTGTTGCCAGCAGGTGTCGAGCACGCCTTCGCGGGTGACGCCGCCGCCGATAAAAACCGCGTCCGGGCGTTCGAGTCCTGCCAGGGCTTGCGGTGCCTTGCCGCGAATCAGTTGCAGGCCGGGCACGCCCAGAGCATCGCGGTTGTGTTCAATCAATTGCTGGCGCCCGGCATCGGCTTCAATCGCCAGGGTGCGACAACTGGGCCACGTGCGCATCCACTCGATGCCAATGGAGCCACTGCCCGCGCCCACGTCCCAGAGCAATTGACCGGGCAAGGGGGCAAGGCGGGCGAGGGTGATGGCGCGCACGTCGCGTTTGGTCAACTGGCCATCATGGGCAAAGGCGCTGTCGGGGAGCCCGCCCGTGCGTGACAGCGGCTGGGCGGTGTCATCGGCCAGGCAGTCGATAGCGATCAAATTGAGCGCGGCGATGGGCGGATCGCTCCAGTCATTGGCGGTGGCCTCGACCTGCCGTTCGGCGGGGCCACCCACGTGTTCCAGTACGTGCAGGCGGCTGGGGCCGAAACCACGCTCGCGCAACAAAGCGGCAATAGCGGCCGGGCTTTTGCCGTCGTTGCTCAAAACCAGCAAGCGCACGCCACTGTGCAGGTGGGCATTGAGGGCCGCCACCGGGCGCGCCACCACTGACAGCGTGACCACGTCCTGCAGCGGCCAGCCCAGGCGGGCGGCAGCCAGTGAGAAGGATGACGGTGACGACAGCACCTGCATCTCATCACTGGCAATCACTCGCGCCAGGCTGGCGCCGACACCGAACAGCATCGGGTCGCCGCTGGCCAGAACGCAGACCGGCTGGCCGCGCAATGCCAGTACCGGCGCCAGGGAAAACGGGCTTGGCCAGGCTTGGCGTTCGGCGCGAATGCAGGCAGGCAGCAGGTTGAGCTGACGCTGGGCGCCGAATACGGTGGTTGCGCCGAGCAAGGTGCGACGCGCATTTTTTCCCAGCCCGCTAAAGCCGTCTTCACCGATTCCCACAATTGTTAGCCAGGGCGACATGCCAATCCTCTTGTATAACGCCAAATGTTCCATCCGCCAGCAGGTTTGCACGACCGCGCGAATACAGGCCGCATGATAGCGCAGCCTCGGGCTGCAGATGCCTTGTGCATTCATTCCGTCCGGCAGGCTTTTCATGCGGCTGTCCAAAGCAGGCATAATGCGCCACCTGCAATAGCTCATTGCCTGCTCTGGATCGACCATTGACCTTGCCACCTGAAATTCCTGTCACGACGTCTGTGCGCCCTTCGGCTTGCCCGGGGTTACTGCGCATTGTCCAGGCGATGGATGGCGGTATCTGTCGGGTCAAGCTGGACGGTGGTTCGATAACGGCTGCACAGGCGCGTGCGGTGGCCGATGTTAGCCAGCGCTATGCCAGTGGTGTGATCGAGGCGACTAACCGGGGCAACCTGCAAATTCGAGGGGTTGGCCCGCAGCATGCTGCGCTGATCGGTCCCTTGCTGGACGCAGGGCTGGGGCCCGCCACGGCTGCCAGCGATGATGTGCGCAACCTGATGCTCAGCCCCACGGCAGGTATCGACCGTGATCTGTTGATAGATACCTGGCCTCTGGCGCGTCAGGTCCTCGACAGCCTGCAAAGTACGGCGCGTTTTGCCGAGTTGTCCGCCAAGTTCGCCGTGCAACTGGACGGCGGCGAAGCGCTGGCGATGCTTGAGCATCATCATGACCTTTGGTTGTCTGCCGTTGACCTAAATGGCCAGACGCTACTGGCCTTTGGTCTTGCGGGCTGCCCGGCACACGATCCGGCCCTGGCTGGCGTGCCCGTCGAGCACGGGCATGCAGTGGTGCTGGCAGTACTCACGCTGTTCCTCGACCTGGCCCGCCCCGAGCACATTCGCATGCGCCACCTGCTCAAGGAGTTGCCGGTCGAGTCGTTTATGGCGCAGTTGGCACAGCGCCTGCCGGTACCGCTCATTGCGCTTTCGAGCTGGCGGCGGGAGCCCGGCGCGGCGTCCTTGCACATCGGCACGTACCCGCAGCGCGATACGGACCGGGTCTATATCGGCGCCGCTCCACCGCTGGGTCGGCTGAGTGCGGCCATGCTTGAGGGGTTGGCACAACTGGCCCGCGAGTACGGCGATGGCACGCTGCGGTTTACCCCGTGGCAAAGTGTGTTGCTGCCCAATGTACGGGCTGCAGACGCGTCGACCGTCACGCGGCAGCTACACGCCTTGGGGTTGTGCTGTGACGTGGGCAACCCGTTGGCCCACTTGATCGCCTGCACCGGCTCCAGCGCCTGCGCCAAAGGCCTGGCCGACACCAAGCAGGACGCCCGCCAACTGGCCGCGAACCTGTCGCAACCGCTGAGTATTCATTTGACCGGCTGCCTGCGCTCTTGCGCGGCAGCCCATGTCGCGCCGGTCACATTGCTGGCCGTGGCGCCCGGTCATTACGACCTTTATTTACGTGCCCCAGAGCAGCCGGGATTCGGTGTTCTGCGTGAGCGCAACCTTACTATTGAAGCGGCAGGCGCCTGGCTTGAGGCCCGCCAACGGAGCAACACCGATGATTGATTACATCCGCGATGGTCAAGAGATCTATCGCAACTCGTTCGCCATTATTCGTGCCGAGGCCAACCTGGACAGCATCCCGGCGGATCTGGAAAAACTCGCGGTGCGGGTGATTCATGCCTGCGGCATGGTCGACGCCATTGAAGACCTGCGCTTTTCTCCGGGTGCAGGCAAGGCCGGGCGCGATGCCCTGGCCGCTGGCGCTGCAATTTTGTGCGATGCGCGCATGGTCTCCGAAGGCGTCACCCGTACCCGCTTGCCGGCCAACAACCCGGTGATTTGTACCCTGCGTGAAGAAGGCGTGCCAGAGCTGGCGCTGGAGAAGGGCAACACCCGTTCGGCCGTGGCCCTTGAGCTGTGGCGCCCGTACCTGGAAGGCAGCGTTGTGGTGATCGGCAACGCGCCCACTGCATTGTTTTACCTGCTGGAAATGATCGACGCCGGAGCACCGAAACCGGCGCTGATCCTGGGCTTCCCGGTGGGGTTTGTTGGCGCGGCTGAGTCCAAGGCCATGCTGGCGGCAGACAGCCGCGGCGTGCCGTTTGTGATCATGCAAGGCCGTCGTGGCGGCAGCGCAATGGCCGCCGCCGCGGTCAATGCACTGGCGACGGAGATCGAATGATGACGCAACCAGGACGTTTGATCGGTCTGGGCGTTGGCCCTGGCGACCCGGAGCTGATTACCGTTAAAGCCTTGCGCCTGCTGCGTGAGTCGCCGGTGGTGGCGTACTTCGTTGCCAAAGGCAAAAAGGGCAATGCCTTCGGCATCATCGAAGCCCACCTGCAAGCGGAGCAAACCCAGATGCCGCTGGTGTATCCAGTGACCACTGAAGTGTTGCCCGAGCCGTTGTCGTACGAGCAAGTGATCAGCGATTTCTATGATCAGGCTGCCGTCGAAGTGGCCGTGCATCTGGACGCCGGTCGCGATGTGGCGGTGATCTGCGAAGGCGACCCGTTCTTCTATGGCTCCTACATGTACCTGCATGACCGTCTGGCCCAGCGTTTTGAAGCGCAGGTAGTGCCGGGCGTGTGCTCGATGCTGGGTGGCGCTTCGGTGCTGGGCGTGCCGCTGGTGTATCGCAATCAGAGCCTGTCGGTGCTTTCGGGCGTGCTGCCCCACGACGAACTCAAGTCGCGCCTGGCGGTTGCCGATGCAGCGGTGATCATGAAACTGGGCCGCAACTTTCATAAGGTGCGTGAAGTGCTGGGTGAACTGGGGCTGGCCGAGCGTGCGCTGTATGTCGAGCGCGCGACCATGAGCAATCAGAAAATCGTCCCGCTCAACGAAGTGGAACCGATGTCTTCGCCGTACTTCTCGCTGATCATCGTGCCCGGCGAACGGTGGCAAGGATGAGTCGTCCAGCGCCAGCCATTGTCATTCTGGGTAATGGCAGCCTGAGCACCGCGCAGCGTATTCAACAGTGCTACCCCGAGGCGCTTATTTACGGCCTGACGGGGCGGGTTGAAGGTGCTGATCGCGGCTACAGCGATTTTGGCGCCACCCTGCGTGAGCTGTATCAACAGAACACACCGATTATTGCGCTGTGCGCGGCGGGGATTGTGATCCGCACGCTGGCGCCACTGTTGTTGGAAAAGGGCGCCGAGCCGCCGGTACTGGCCGTGGCCGAAGACGCCAGCGCGGTGGTGCCGCTGCTGGGCGGGTTGGGTGGCGTGAATGATCTGGCACGGAAAATCGCTGCCGGGCTGGGCATTGCCCCTGCGATCACCACCAGTGGTGAATTGCGTTTTGGTACCTGCCTGCTCAATCCTCCACAGGGTTATGCGTTGGGTGATCTGGAGTTGGGCAAGCGTTTTGTCTCTGACCTGCTGGCGGGCGAATCGGTACGTATTGAAGGCGATGCCCCGTGGCTGGCCAGCGCGCAGTTGCCTGAAAGTCAGCAGGCGCGTCTGGCCATTCATATCGGCAGTGCCGAGCGTGAGCCGGCCGCTGACGAACTGCTGATCTATCCCCGTAATGTGCTGGTGAAAGTGGCTGCTGAAGTGTCGCCACAGGCCATTCGCGAGGCCTTGCATGACGCGAAGCTGGCGTGGCAATCACTGGCGTGCATCGTCGCCGACGAAACCTTGATGGCCAGCGCGTCGTTGCGTGAAACAGCCCTCGAACTGGCGGTGCCCCTGCGCTTTGTCAGCGCGGGTGAGCCGGTAGTGCCTGCTGTCTGGCGCGAGATGGGTAATGACATGTCCCTGGGCGTTGCCCCCGCGCCATTGGACCCGTTGCAGCTGGGTCGGGCCCGTGGCCGTCTGGCCGTGATCGGCCTGGGCCCTGGCGCTGCCGAGCTGATGGTACCTGCGGTCAAGGCCGAGTTGGCGCGTGCCAATGACGTGCTGGGGTATGAGACGTATGTGCGCATGGCCGGACCGTTTCGCGACGATCAGGTGATGCATTGCACCGACAACCGCGAAGAAATGCAGCGCGCCCGCCATGCGTTTGAGCTGGCGGCACAGGGTCGTTCGGTGGTGGTGGTGTCTTCGGGGGATCCGGGGGTGTTTGCCATGGCGGCGGCCGTGCTTGAGGCCTTGCACGAGTCGACGGACCCGCAGTGGCACAGCGTTGACCTGGAGATGTTGCCGGGGGTGTCGGCCTCGCTGGCAACGGCGGCACAGGCGGGAGCGCCGTTGGGGCATGACTTCTGCGTGATGTCGCTGTCCGACAACCTCAAGCCGTGGAGCATCATTGAAAAGCGACTGGATCTGGCGAGCGAAGCGGACCTGGCCCTGGCGTTCTATAACCCGATCTCCCGTTCCCGTCCGTGGCAGTTGGGCGTGGCGCTGGAAATCGTCAGGCGTCATCGTACGCCTCAAACGCCGGTGGTGTTGGGCCGTGATATCGGCCGCCCGGGGCAGACCCTGCGGGTGACCACGCTGGGCGAGTTGACGCCGGATCAGGTGGATATGCGCACGATGGTGCTGGTGGGGTCGTCGACCACCTGCACGTTCCCGCGGGTCGATGGTACGCAGTGGGTGTACACGCCGCGCTGGTATGGCGAAAAGCCCTGAGCCCCGTGGGAGCGAGCCTGCTCGCGAAATGGTCTTGAACCGCTGCGCGAGCAGGCTCGCTCCCACAGTCACTGTGTGTTTTCAGGGGGATCCCGGTGAAGATGATCTCCCACCGTCCGGTGTGTTTCAGGGGATCATGTAGCCCCGGATCCCGGTGAAGATGATCTGGGCCGCCAGGGCGCAGACAAACAGGCCCATCAAACGGCTGACGATCTGCAGCCCTTGTTCGCCCAGTATCCGTTCGATTCGGTTGGAGAGGTAAAGCACCACGCCAACCGTCAGGCTCGCCAGCGCAATACTGGTGATCGCCATCAGTTTGTCGTCCCAATGGGGCTGGCTGACGCCCATGACCAGCAACGCACCAATGGTGCCGGGGCCAACGGTCAGCGGAATGGTCAGCGGAACAATGGTCACGTCCTGCTGCACGTTGTCGGTCTGAACGGCAGACTTGCCTTGGGCCATGCCCAGCGCCGAGATAAACAGCACGCTGCCCGCGCCGATACGGAAGGCGTCGACGGTAATGCCGAACACATTGAAGATCGCGCGTCCAAACAGGTACAGCAGTACGCTGGAGATCAGCGTTGCCAGGGCCACTTTCCAGGCCAGGCGGCGGCGTTCCTTGTTTGAGTAACCCCGGGTCAGGCTGATAAAGCACGACAGCACGAAAAACGGGCTGTAGAGCACCAGCATCTTCAAATACACACTGAACAGCATATGAAGCATGGTCTTGGCTCATATCGAAGGAGGGGCGCCGGAAAGTCTATCAGGGGTTCGGCTGTGTGTTAGGACAGTTGTGTCGAGGATTGACGCAACTCACGTTGTTCGACCCAAAACTCCACCAGTTCTCGCAGTTGCGACAGTTCCACGGGTTTGGACATATGCCCGTCCATGCCGGCCTGTCGGGCGCGCTCCTTGTGCTCTGTGAGGATGTGCGCGGTCAGCGCGACCACCGGGGTGCGTACACGCTGATGGCTGACCTCCCAGGCGCGCAATTGCTCCGTGGCTGAAAACCCGTCCAGCACGGGCATTTCACAGTCCATCAGGACCAGGTCGTACTGCTGGGTTTTCATCGCCTTCAGGGCTTCTTCACCATTGCAGGCAGTGTCCGGGTGCAGGTTGAGCTTGCCCAGCATGCCGCGAATGACCTTGGTAGAGATGTTGTTGTCTTCAGCCACCAGGATGCGGAAGTCACTGGGTACTGAAACAGGTACGGCGGCCGGGCCGTTGGCGGTGGTGTGTGCGGCGGCATGACCCTTGTTGCGTTGGGTCAGCTCATCGGCCAGGGTGGTCTTGAGGGTGTAACCGGCCACAGGCTTGGCGAGGATGCGTTTGATCCCGCAGTTACGCGCAATGATCTTGCTCGGTGCGTTGCTGATGCCCGTGAGCATGACGAGCAGGATGTCGTGGTTGAGGCTGGGGTCTTCCTTGATTTTGGCGGCCAGTTGCATGCCGGTCATGCCGGGCATGTTCTGGTCCAGCAGCACGATGTCGAAGTAGTCACGCAAGTGCGCCTTGGTGCGCAGCAAGGCCAGGGCTTCCTTGCCCGACGCCGCCGCACTGACATTCAAGCCCCAGGCGGAGCATTGCTGCACCAGTACTTTGCGGCAGGTGTCATTGTCGTCAACCACCAGCACCCGTGCGCCCTTGAGCGGGCTGTCCAGGTCGCAGGTCTGGCGTTCAAGGTGCTGCGGGTCCAGGGGCAGTGTCAGCCACAGGTTGCTACCGATGGTTTGCCCGGGTTTTATGCCGAATTCGCCGCCCATCAACATGATCAGCTGGCGAGCGATTACCAGCCCCAAATGGCCACCCAGGCGGGTCGCGGCCAGGAAGTTCTTGCTGTGCAACTCGGCATGCAACAGGGCGTCACGCTCCTGTTCATCCATAGGCTGCCCGGAATCCTGAATGGCAATGCGCAGTCGCGGCGGACCATTGCGTTCCTCCAGTGCCACAACGATGAGGATCTCGCCCTCGTCAGTCTTTTTCAGGGAGCTTTCGAGCAGGCTCAGCAGGGTTTGGCGCAGGCGCGTGGGGTCACCGCTGATGACCCGTGGCACTTGTGGCTGGATGAAGCTGATGAGCTCGACGTTCTGCTGTTCGGCCTTGGTGCGAAAAATACTCAGGCAGTCTTCGATCAGGGCATTGAGATCGAATTGCACGTCATCGAGCTCGATTTGCCCCGATTCGAGTTTGGAAATATCGAGAATTTCGTTAATCAGTGTCAGCAGTTCGTTGCCCGCACTGTGGATGGTCTGGACGTAGTCCCGCTGCTTGACCGACAGCGGCGTGCCGAGCAGTAGCTCGGTCATGCCCAGAACACCGTTCATGGGGGTGCGGATTTCATGGCTGATCTTGGCCAGAAACTCGGCCTTGGCGTTCACTTCGGCATTACTGGCGGCCAACTCGCGGCTGATGCTGAACTGAGCCTGGGTGATGCTGCGATTACGCTCGCTCAGGGCGATGCTCATCAGCAACCCGCTGATGCAAATGATCGCCATCAGCGCCAGGACCAGCTCCTGCGGCGCGATGAGGGTCAAGCCCAGCAACGCGGGGAGAATCACCAGGGTGCCGATATTGAAAATCACCATCCCTATGACAAACATGCGCGCAGGCCGGTAACCTTTTTGCCAGTGGTAAATCGAAACCACCAGGATGCTGATGCTTGCCAGTCCGACCAGGCCGTAGGTAATGAGGTTGAGCGGCAGATTGTCGATAAACAGCAGTAACAGGCCACCGAGGCAGATGATCAGGATGTCCAGCAGTAGCAGTTTGTGCAGGCGATGGGCGCCACGGGTAGAGAAAAAGCTGTAGGTGAACATCAGCCCGCATGGCGCGGTCAGCAGCAAGGTCAGGTAGGCGCCGGGGGTTTGTATGCCGTGCCACTCCGGAAGCCAGGGATCCAGCAGGTTCAGGAACAGCGCGGAGCTGGCCATGAGCAGAATCTCACAGATGGCCAGCCATAAGCTGCTGGGTGAGCGGCTGAAGGCAAAGCGAACAAGGTTGTGCAGCAACAGCATCGCCATGCAGCCCAGCAGCAAACCATAGAGCAAGGGCTTGGTCTGGTTGGCAGCCAGCATGACGGCAGTGTCGAGGGTAATGTGGGGACGCAACTGGTGGTCAGAGACCATGCGCAGGTAGACATCCAGGGGTTTGGAGCTTTGGGGCAGGGGCAGCAGGTAGTCGCTGCTGGGCACAGGTTTGCTGTTGAGGGGCAATGCCGTGCCGGTGTTGGTTTCGCTGATCAGTTTTTGATCATCGAAGACATACATGTCGAGGTTCGCCAGATCGGGGGCGAACACTCGCAGGACCTGCTCATGTTTTTCGGGTTGCAGGTGCACCCGCAGCCACAAGGCTTCGCCGGGTTCTGCAGCGATGATTCGATCGAGTTCGACAGGGCCGAACTGACTGGATAAACGGGGTGAACGTACGTCGCTCAGTTGCAGGGTTGCCTGTGGGTCTGGCAATACAGACCAACTGGTCCCTGATGCCGCCTGCACAGGCATCATGCAGAGCACAGAGGCCAGCAACGTGACGGTAAAAGCTATGGCGATCCTGAGCCAGCGCACGGCGAAATCCCTTCGTAAAGTGAAGCCAGATGATAACTATGCGCGGGCCTGGAATAGTTAGGCAAGGGCCGACAGCCCCCGCCTATCCATGTAGATTGCCTATTCCTGGTCGTCACCGCGTTCGCGTGCAATGGCTCGGTAGCCAATATCGTTACGGTAGAAACAACCTTCCCACTCGATGGCCTTGGCCAGCTCGTAAGCCTTGTGTTGTGCCGCTTCAACGGTGTCGCCCATTGCGGTTGCGCACAGTACGCGGCCGCCTGAAGTCACGACATCACCGGTTTGGTTCAGGGCAGTACCCGCATGGAAAACCTTGCCTTCCAGCTTGGCCGCGGCATCCAGACCGTGGATGACGGTGCCCTTGGCGTAATCGCCAGGGTAGCCACCGGCAGCCAGGACGATACCCAGGCTTGGGCGCGGATCCCATTGCGCTTCAACCTTGTCCAGCGCCTGGGCCAGTGCGGCTTCAACTAGCAGCACCAGGCTCGATTGCAGGCGCAGCATCACCGGTTGGGTTTCCGGGTCGCCGAAGCGGCAGTTGAACTCGATGACTTTCGGGTTGCCGGCTTTGTCGATCATCAGGCCTGCGTACAGGAAACCGGTGTAGACATTGCCTTCTTCAGCCATGCCGCGCACGGTTGGCCAGATCACCAGATCCATCACGCGCTGGTGAACCTCAGCGGTCACGACAGGAGCAGGGGAGTAAGCGCCCATACCGCCGGTGTTCGGGCCGGTGTCGCCATCGCCAACACGTTTGTGGTCCTGGCTGGTGGCCATTGGCAGAACGTTCTTGCCGTCGACCATCACGATAAAGCTGGCTTCTTCGCCGTCCAGGAACTCTTCGATCACAACGCGTGAACCGGCTTCGCCAAACGCGTTGCCTGCGAGCATGTCGCGTACGGCGTCTTCGGCTTCGGTCAGGGTCATGGCGACGATCACGCCTTTACCTGCGGCCAGGCCGTCGGCCTTGATCACGATCGGCGCGCCGACTTTCTGCAGGTAAGCCAGAGCCGGTTCGATTTCTGTGAAGTTCTGGTAGTCGGCAGTCGGGATCTTGTGACGAGCCAGGAAGTCCTTGGTGAACGCCTTGGAGCCTTCCAGCTGAGCAGCACCGGCGGTCGGGCCGAAGCAGTCCAGGCCACGGGCGCGGAACAGATCCACAACGCCGGCTACCAGGGGCACTTCCGGGCCAACGATGGTCAGGGAGACGTTCTTCTCAGCAAAATCCGCAAGCTGCTCAAGGGCCAGCACGTCGATGGCGACGTTCTCGCATTTGGCTTCAATGGCGGTGCCGGCGTTGCCCGGAGCAACGAAAACTTTAGCGACACGTGGGTCCTGAGCTACTTTCCAGGCCAGTGCGTGTTCGCGGCCACCGCTGCCAATGATCAAAACATTCATTTCAAAAACCTCGGATGACGCTGAATTCTGGTGAGCACCGCAACCTGAACCGGTAGTCGCTGCCTTAGGCTGCGAAGGGTTGCGAAGCAACCCGTTACCTCAAGTTCCCTGTGCATCCTATCGCAGCCTTCGGCAGCGACTACAGGGTTGCGGTGCGCTCAAAAGTGATTAGTGACGGAAGTGGCGCATACCGGTGAACACCATGGCAATACCGGCTTCGTCTGCTGCTGCAATCACTTCGTTGTCGCGCATCGAACCGCCTGGCTGGATCACCGCAGTGATACCGGCCTTGGCAGCGTTGTCGATGCCGTCACGGAACGGGAAGAACGCGTCCGATGCCATGACGGCGCCCTGTACTTGCAGGCCGGCGTGTTCCGCCTTGATCGCGGCAATACGGGCCGAGTTGACGCGGCTCATCTGGCCCGCGCCGACACCGATGGTCTGACGGCCCTTGGCGTAGACGATGGCATTGGACTTCACGTACTTGGCTACTTTCCAGGCGAAGATCAGGTCGTTGATCTCTTGCTCGGTCGGTGCGCGCTTGGTCACGACTTTCAGGTCTTCGCTACCGATCATTTCGATATCACGGCTTTGAACCAGCAGGCCGCCGTTGACGCGTTTGAAGTCCCAGGCCGGGGCGCGGTCTTCGCTCCACTGGCCGCAGGCCAGCAGGCGCACGTTGGCTTTGGCCGCGACGATGGCGCGGGCTTCCTCGCTCACGGATGGGGCGATGATCACTTCAACGAACTGACGCTCAACAATGGCCTTGGCCGTTTCGGCGTCCAGTTCGCGGTTGAAGGCGATGATGCCGCCGAACGCCGATTCGGTATCCGTGGCGTAAGCCAGTTCGTAGGCCTGGCGGATGCCGCCTTCAGCGTCCGGGCTTACGGCAACACCGCACGGGTTGGCGTGCTTGACGATCACGCAAGCCGGTTTGACGAAGCTTTTTACGCATTCCAGCGCGGCGTCGGTGTCGGCCACGTTGTTGAATGACAGTTCTTTGCCTTGCAGCTGGGTAGCCGTCGCGATGCTGACTTCGGCCGGCTTGGCTTCAACGTAGAACGCCGCTTTCTGGTGCGGGTTCTCGCCGTAGCGCATTTCCTGGGCCTTGATGAACTGGCTGTTGAAGGTGCGCGGGAACAGGCCGCGGTCTTCGGTGCTCAATGTCTCGGCGGCCTGGTTCACGGTACCCAGGTAGTTGGCGATCATGCCGTCGTAGGCAGCGGTGTGTTCAAACGCCTTGAGCATCAGGTCGAAACGCTGTGCGTAGGTCAGGCCACCGGCCTTGAGGTTTTCCAGAACGCTGGCGTAATCGCTGGCATTGACCACGATGGCTACGTCTTTGTGGTTTTTTGCAGCCGAACGGACCATGGTCGGGCCGCCGATGTCGATGTTTTCGATGGCGGTCGGCAGGTCGCAGCCTGGCTTGGAGATGGTGGCTTCGAACGGGTAGAGGTTAACGGCTACCAGGTCGATCGGCTTGATGCCGTGCTCGCTCATGATGTCGTCGTCGATGCCGCGACGGCCCAGAATGCCACCGTGGATTTTCGGGTGCAGGGTCTTGACCCGACCGTCCATCATTTCTGCAAAACCGGTGTAATCAGCCACTTCAACGGCGGCTACGCCGTTGTCTTGCAGCAGCTTGAACGTACCGCCAGTGGACAGGATCTCGACGCCGAGGGCTTCCAGTTCACGGGCGAAATCAAGGATTCCGGTTTTGTCGGAAACGCTGATTAGAGCGCGGCGGATCGGCAGGCGGGTAGTCTGATCGGTCATCTCGATTTCCATCAAAAGCAAAGGAGTCAGCAAAAAAGGCGACCTGTTTTATCAGGGCGCCTTTCAGGTTTGATTGAATGCTTACAGCAGATCGTACTGTTTGAGCTTTTTGCGCAAGGTGCCGCGATTGAGGCCCAGCAGCTCGGAGGCCTTGGTCTGGTTGCCCTTGACGTAGTTCATAACGCACTCGAGAAGGGGAGCCTCGACTTCGGAAAGTACCAGGTTGTAGACGTCCGTGACTTCAGCGCCCTCCAGGTGGGCGAAATAATTGTGCAGCGCCTTTTCGACACTCCCGCGAAGGGTCTGGCCCTCTTCGCTCGGTGTATTGAGGTGCTGTTTCAAGTTGACGTTGTCGCTCACGGGCGTTGTTCCACTCACTAATGTCTCGGTCATCATCGTCATGCGGCCACCCATCCTTCGTCCCCTGTCACCAGGCTCTTGTGTCGTTCGGCGAAAAACGCCTGAACGTTGGCGCATTGTGCTTCCGTATCTTCTAAACGATTGAAGTGGGCGCGAAACTCCTTGGCGCCCGGCAAGGTTGCCAGATACCAGCCAACATGCTTGCGGGCGATGCGTACGCCCAGTACCTCCCCATAGAAGGTATGCAATGCAGTCAGATGCTCTAGCAGAATACGTTCCACTTCGCTCAATTCCGGTGCCGGCAACAGTTGCCCGGTACGCAGAAAGTGATCAACTTCGCGGAAAATCCAGGGCCGCCCTTGAGCCGCCCTGCCTATCAATAGTCCGTCAGCCCCGGTCGCGTTCAGCACGTGCAGGGCCTTGTGGGGTGAATCGATGTCGCCGTTGGCAAAGACCGGTATCGACACCGCCTGCTTGATGGCGGCAATGGTGTCGTACTCGGCTTCGCCGGTGTACAGGTCGGCACGGGTTCTACCGTGCACCGCCAGAGCGGTAATGCCGGCTTGTTCGGCGATCTTTGCCACCGTAATGCCGTTCTTGTTGTCCCGGTCCCAGCCGGTACGAATCTTCAGGGTAACCGGTACATCAACCGCAGCCACGACGGCCTGCAGGATCTCGTTTACCAATGCTTCGTCTTTTAGCAACGCGGAGCCGGCGGCCTTGTTGCAGACCTTTTTTGCCGGGCAACCCATGTTGATATCAATAATCTGTGCGCCCAGTTCCACATTGGCCCTGGCGGCGTCTGCCAGCATTTGCGCATCACCGCCGGCGATCTGTACCGAGCGGGGCTCGGGATCACCGTCGTGAATCATGCGCAGGCGCGATTTACGACTGTTCCAGAGACTCATGTCACTGGTGACCATTTCCGAAACAACCAGGCCTGCACCCATCCGTCGACAAAGCTGACGAAAGGGCTGGTCGGTGACGCCCGCCATAGGGGCGAGAATCAAACCGTTGTGCAATGTATATGGGCCGATGCGTACCGCCGACATAGGACTTCCCTGTTGTGGGGCCGGATCTTGGGAGTTCGAAAAAGGGTTGGCATGATACCCGCTCTCGATGACTGGTTAAAGACGCAATTGGATGAATTTTGAACAATTAGCCGCAAGACACAAACCGCAAGCGGCAAGTGGAGGGCGAACAGCCCCGCACTTGCCGCTTGCGGTTTGTCACTCAAAGCGTAGCGCGGTTATTCGGGAGAGTGAAAACTCAGGCTGTAGTTCACGGCCTTGGGACCCGGGTCAAGGATGTCCAGGGCAATGTGGATAGGGGTTTGCGGGGGCATTTCGGCTTTGGACAGATCCCCGGTCAGGTATTCGCCAGGTTTAAACCGACGACTGGCTATCATTTTGCCGTTAAGGTCGGCGAAACGCAGTTCGAGCAGCGGAAAGGGCTGGGAGAACGGTGCGCGGTTGTAGAGGATTGCATCCACCACCAGCGCTCCGGTGAACTCCGGATGGCTGCGCACCACCAGGTTGCTGCTTTTGATTCGGTCGATATCGACTTTGGACGGCACCGTGCAGCCGATCTGCGGGCACAGTTGCTGGAAGATCGGGCGGTATTGATCCTGACGTGCCAGCTCGTCGAAGTGGTTGGCAATGTACTGCCCGGCCAATGCCGCCGCGGCCAGCAATACCAGCAAGGTCCAGAGCAGGCGCTTGCCCCAGGGGGTGCGGCGCTTTTGCCAGTCCAGGTGCAGCGGATCGTCGACCAGGTCCATCAACGGATCTTCGCGCATGGCCGGCTCACTGCGCTTGCGCTTGTCTTTGCTGACGGGCGCGGGCTCAGGGAGCTCGTCGTCATCGTCATCGGTCGCCGACAGGCGCTCGCCCGGCAGCGGTGGCTCCAGGTCGTCGTCCAGTGAAAGCTGGAGCGGTGGTGTGTCGTCCGGTTCGTCGAGGTCCAGTGACAATGACGGCTCTGTGCGCCCTGTCTTGGGGGGCTCGGCTGCTTTCTCGGTTTCTTTGGCGGTCTCGGCGCGGTCTGCAGCGGATTCACTGAACAGACTGTCAGACCATTCGCCTTCTTCAGCGTCAGAGCTTTCGCGACGAGCACTCAGGGCGCTGCTTTTGGGTGTGTGCGGTTGGCCGAAGCTTTTGCTGGGCTGGATTTCTCGCTCTTCGAGCTTGGCCAGTTCTTCGTCCAGATCCAGATGGTCAAGGTCCATGGCGTTTGCCTGCCACGGTGCCGGGCTGGCCGGCAGAGGCGTGGCAGGCGCCTGGACGGGTGCAGGCTCAATCACTTCAGGTGCGGCAACGACGGGCGTCACCAGCGCAGGCGGCTGCTCTGTTTCAGGGCTCTGGTTCAGCAGTTGCTGTGCGGCATTGAACACTTGCAGGCAGGCGCCGCAGCGCACCACTCCGCGAGCCATGCCCAATTGGGCGTGGCTTACGCGAAAGCTGGTTTGGCAATGTGGGCACTGGGTAACGAAGCTATCGTTCATGCGACCATCCGGATTGAGCAGGCGTGCATTCTAGCGCCGACGACCACTGATGCGCACCCAGCCATCGCGATTGGCAATCGGATCCAGATCGAAGTCCTTGGCGTAAGCCGCGGCGACTTCTTCGCCCTGTTCGGCGAGGATGCCCGACAGTGCCAGGCGGCCACCCGGCTTGACCAGGCTCGACAATTGCGGGGCCAGGGACACCAGCGGGCCAGCCAGAATATTGGCAACCACGACATCAGCCTGAACCTGCGGCAGGTCTTCTGGCAGGTACAGCGGGAACAGCTCTTCGGCGACATTGTTGCGACCGGCGTTATCGCGGGAGGCTTCAAGTGCCTGTACGTCGATGTCGGTGCCGATGGCTTCCTTGGCGCCCAGCAGAAGGGCGGCAATGGCCAGGATCCCCGAGCCGCAGCCGAAGTCCAGCACGTTGCAGTCTTTCAGGTCCTGACCGTCGAGCCATTCCAGGCACAGCGCGGTGGTCGGGTGGGTGCCGGTACCGAAAGCCAGGCCCGGATCGAGCAGCAGGTTAACCGCGTCAGGCTCCGGAGCTGCGTGCCAGCTTGGCACGATCCACAGGCGCTGGCCGAAGCGCATCGGGTGGAAGTTGTCCATCCAGCTGCGCTCCCAGTCCTGATCTTCAATGACTTCGGCGTGGTGTTCAGGCAGTGGCGAACCGGTGAGCAGTTCCAGATGGGACAGCACGAGCTCGGCTTCGGTGCCGCCTTCGAACAAGGCCAGTAAATGGGTGTGCGACCACAGGGGGGTGGTGTTGAGTTCAGGTTCGAAAATCGGTTGATCTTCGGCGTCCATGAACGTAACCGAAACAGCACCGACTTCGAGGAACGCGTCTTCGTAGGTTTCGGCTTGTTCCGGGCTGATGGCGAGGCGTACTTGCAGCCAAGGCATGGCGGGCACCTTTGAAATATAGGAGTGTGCAGCCGGTCGGGCTGCGAGAAGCGCGCAAGTTTACGCGAGCGGGCTGAGAGGGGGGTAATCAAAAACGATGAAAAGTGATCGCTGCTGGCGTTGTAGATACTCTGTTCCAGGTTAAGCCCCAGTGGGAGCGAGCCTGCTCGCGAATGATCTTCGCGAGCAGGCTCGCTCCCACGCTTGAAGTATCTCTGCCTCGACAGCGACTACAGGTATTGCAAACTCAGAAACAACAAAGCCGCTCGAAAGCGGCTTTGTTGAACGGATTACAAACTTACTTGTTAGCCAGTTTGTGTTCCAGGTAGTGAATGTTGACGCCGCCTTTGCAGAAGCCTTCGTCATTCACCAGATCGCGGTGCAGCGGGATGTTGGTCTTGATCCCGTCAACCACGATTTCGTCCAGTGCATTGCGCATGCGCGCCATGGCTTCGTCACGGGTCGAGCCCCAGGTGATCAGCTTGCCGATCAGGGAGTCGTAGTTGGACGGAACCTTGTAGCCGCTGTACAGGTGCGAATCGACGCGAACGCCGTTGCCGCCCGGAGCGTGGAAGTGCTTGACCATGCCAGGGCTCGGCATGAACGTCGCAGGGTCTTCAGCGTTGATCCGGCACTCCAGCGAGTGACCGTGAATGTTCACGTCAGCCTGGGTGAAGGACAGCTTGTTACCGGCTGCGATGCTCAACATCTCTTTCAGGATGTCGATGCCAGTCACCATCTCGGACACCGGGTGTTCTACTTGCACACGAGTGTTCATCTCGATGAAGTAGAAACGACCGTTTTCGTACAGGAACTCGAAAGTACCCGCGCCACGGTAGTTGATGTCGACACAGGCTTTTACGCAGCGAGCCAGAACTTCAGCGCGTGCGGTTTCGTCGATGCCCGGTGCCGGTGCTTCTTCCAGCACTTTCTGGTGACGACGTTGCAGCGAGCAATCGCGGTCGCCCAGGTGGATCGCGTTACCCTGGCCATCGGAAATGACCTGAACTTCCACGTGACGTGGGTTGGTCAGGTATTTTTCGAGGTAGACCATCGGGTTGCTGAACCAGGCGCCGGCTTCTTCGCGGGTCTGCTTGGCAGCTTCGATCAGGTCTTCTTCACGGTGTACAACGCGCATGCCACGGCCACCGCCGCCGCCTGCTGCCTTGATGATCACCGGGTAGCCGACTTCACGGCCGATGCGCAGTGCGGTTTCTTCGTCTTCAGGCAACGGGCCGTCAGAACCTGGAACCGTAGGTACGCCTGCAGCAATCATGGCGTGCTTGGCCGAAACCTTGTCGCCCATCAGGCGAATGGTGTCGGCTTTCGGGCCGATGAAGGCAAAGCCGGATTTCTCGACTTGCTCGGCGAAATCGGCGTTTTCAGCCAAAAAGCCGTAGCCCGGGTGAATCGCCGTGGCGCCGGTCACTTCAGCGGCCGCGATGATGGCCGGAATGTGCAGGTAAGACAGGTTGGCCGGTGCCGGGCCGATGCAGACGGTTTCGTCTGCCAGACCCAGGTGCATCAGCTCTTTGTCGGCGGTGGAGTACACCGCGACGGTCTTGATCCCCATTTCCTTGCACGCCCGCAGGATGCGCAAAGCAATCTCGCCACGGTTGGCGATCAGGACTTTTTCCAGCTTCTGAGGCTTCAGCATCGTTGGCTCCCCGCGGTTCAAACGATGGTGAACAGCGGTTGGTCGAACTCAACCGGCTGACCGTTTTCTACCAGGATGGATTCGATAACGCCGGCTTTTTCAGCCGTGATGTGGTTCATCATTTTCATCGCTTCAACGATGCAAATGGTGTCGCCAACCTTGACGGTCTGGCCAACTTCAACGAAGGCAGGCGAGGTTGGAGCCGGGGTGCGGTAGAACGTACCGACCATTGGCGACTTGACCACAAAACCGTTCAGTTTTGGTGCAGCAGGCGCTTCGGTCACGGTGGCAACCGGAGCTACAGCGACTGGAGCTGCGGCCGGTGCTTGCTGCATTGGCGCTGGTGCGTAGAACTGTTGAGCAGGAGTCTTGCTGTGACGGCTGATGCGTACGGACTCTTCGCCTTCTTTAATTTCCAGCTCGTCGATGCCGGACTCTTCCAGCAGTTCGATCAGTTTCTTAACTTTACGGATATCCATGAATCGTCAACTCCCAATGGGTCTGTCAGGGGCGTTTAGCTTGTAGTTCAAGCTGTTCCAGGGCGGCCTCCAAGGCCAGTCGATAACCGCTGGCGCCAAGGCCGCAGATCACACCTACCGCAACGTCGGAGAAGTAGGAGTGATGGCGGAAAGGTTCGCGTTTGTGCACGTTAGACAAATGCACTTCGATGAATGGGATGCTCACCGCCATCAGCGCGTCACGTAATGCCACGCTGGTGTGGGTAAAAGCCGCCGGGTTGATCAGAATAAAGTCCACGCCTTCGTTGCGGGCAGCGTGTACGCGGTCGATCAATTCATACTCGGCATTGCTTTGCAGATGGAGCAAATGGTGGCCGGCATCACGGGCTCTCTGTTCCAGATCCTGATTGATTTGCGCCAGGGTAGTTGCGCCGTAGACGCCCGGCTCGCGGGTGCCAAGCAGGTTCAGGTTGGGGCCATGTAGAACCAGAAAAGTCGCCATCTGCTGTTCCTTATTATCTGTGTGCAGTTGTCAGTGCCGGGCGACTATGCCGAAAAGCGGATTCGCTGTCCAGTTAACTGCAATAGCCAGCACGATGACCGATGTTCGCGAAAAGTTTGTGACTGCGGCTCTAGATCTGGTCATTCGCGATAGCGACACGTTCGGCGAAGTCTGCTGCATTGATCTCTCCGATGACCCGCTGGTCACTTTTTTCAGCGCCGTTTTTTCCGAAGAACATCAGCGCAGGCGGGCCGAACAATTTGTACTGATCGAGCAGGGCGCGTTGCTCGGCATTGCTGGCAGTGATATCGAAACGCACCAGTCGATAACCCTTGAGCAGATCGAGTACGCGGGCGTTGTTCAGCACTTCGTGCTCGATCACTTTGCAGCTGATACACCAGTCGGCGTACCAGTCCAGCAAGACAGGCTGGCCAGCGGCCTTGGCCTGGGCCAGTGCGCTGTCCAGCTCGGCGGGGGTGCTGACGGTAAGCCATTGGTCGGCCGGTTGTGCGGTAGCGGTCACTGCCGTATTGGCGGGTTGCGAGCGCCCGATAGGGTTGAACGGATCACTTTGGCCGCTCAGGGCGCCGTACCAGCACGCCAGCCCATAGACCAGCAAAAACAGCCCGAGCAACTGGGCCAGACGTTGGCGCGGGGCTTTGTAGACAAACTCCAGCGTACCGAGAAACAGGCCCACGCCCGCTGCCAATGCACCGATCAGAAGCAAGGTCACGGGGCCCGGCAACACGCGGCTGAGCAAACCAATGGCCAGACCGAGCAGCAGTACGCCAATCGCGTTTTTGACATTGACCAGCCATGGCCCGCTCTTCGGCAGCCAGGCCGCGCCACCGGTGGCGACCAGCAGCAGTGGCGCGCCCATGCCCAGGCCAAGGGCGAACAGCTTCAAACCACCGCCCAGCGCATCGCCACTGGCACTGATATAGAGCAAGGCGCCGGCCAGCGGTGCGGACACGCAAGGTGACACCAGCAGGCTGGAGACTACGCCCAACACGGCGGCCCCCCAAAGCGAGCCGCCTTGAGTGCGATTGGCCACGCGATCGAGGCGACTGCTGAGGGCTTGCGGCAATTTCAGCTCAAATACGCCAAACATGGCGAGGGCAAAAATCCCGAAGAACAGTGCAAATGGCACCAGCACCCAAACCGATTGCAGACGGGCCTGCAGATTGAGTTGAGCCCCGAACATGCCCATCAGCGCACCCAGCAACGCAAAGCACGCCGCCATCGGCAGCACGTAGGCCAGCGACAGGCTGAAACCGCGCAGGCCACCGACCTGGCCACGCAATACCACGCCCGACAGAATCGGCAGCATCGGCAGCACGCAGGGGGTGAACGTCAGGCCAATGCCCGCGAGGAAAAACAGCGCCAGTTCGCGCCAGCTCCACGACTGTACGGGATGGCCAGTAGCAGGAGCTGCGCTGCCCTCGATGTTCAGGCGCTCGGTTTCAGGCGGGTAGCACAGGCCCTTGTCGGCGCAACCCTGGTAGGTAACCACCAGCGTGAAAGGACGTGAATCGTTGGTCGGGCGAGGGATATCCACATCGAGAATGCCGTGATAGACCTCGACGTTGCCAAAGTACTCATCGTGCTTTGCTTCACCGGGAGGCAGTTGCGCGGTACCCAGGGCGATGTCGGCGGGTTCGGTCTTGAAGGCGAACTTGTGGCGATACAGGTAATAACCTTCGGTGGGCACAAAGCGCAGCTTGATCGACTCGGGTGTGCTGTTGATCAGGTTCAGTTTGAACGCTTCGCGCACCGGCAAGAAATCGCTGCTGTTATTGATTGCACCCAAGGTCGCACTGGGTCTGTTATCCAGCAACCCCGCGCCCAGAGCGGGTACGGCAAACAGCAAACACAGGAGCAAAAACAGGCGGCGCATAGGAATCTCGCATATCAAACGTGGGGGCATGATAGCGCGGCCAATAAACCTGTGCTGGTCGTCTGTAGCTGCTGCCTCACCTTCAGCCGAGGGAACCTGCTCGCGATGCACACGACGCGGTTTACCCGTAACGAACGCGGTGATCCCTTCGCGAGCGGGCTCGCTCCCACAGGGACTTCAGCGCCCACAGAATTCGAGCCTTGCAGGGATTATTGTGGGAGCGAGCCTGCTCGCGATGCACACGACGCGGTTTACCCGTAACGAACGCGGTAATGCCTTCGCGAGCGGGCTCGCTCCCACAGGGGCTTCAGCGCCCACAGAGTTCGAGCCTTGCAGGGATTATTGTGGGAGCGAGCCTGCTCGCGATGCACACGACGCGGTTTACCCGTAACGAACGCGGTGATGCCTTCGCGAGCGGGCTCGCTCCCACAGGGGCTTCAGCGCCCACAGAGTTCGAGCCTTGCAGGGATTATTGTGGGAGCGAGCCTGCTCGCGATGCACACGACGCGGTTTACCCGTAACGAACGCGGTGATGCCTTCGCGAGCGGGCTCGCTCCCACAGGGGCTTCAGCGCCCACAGAATTCGAGCCTTGCAGGGATTATTGTGGGAGCGCGCCTGCTCGCGATGCACACGACGCGGTTTACCCGTAACGAACGCGGTGATGCCTTCGCGAGAGGCTCGCTCCCACAGGGGCTTCAGCGCCCACAGAGTTCGAGCCTTGCAGATATTATTGTAGGAGCGAGCCTGCTCGCGATGCACACGACGCGGTTTACCCGTAACGAACGCGGTGATGTCTTCGCGAGCGGGCTCGCTCCCACAGGGGCTTCAGCGCCCACAGAATTCGAGCCTTGCAGATATTATTGTGGGAGCGCGCCTGCTCGCGATGCACACGACGCGGTTTACCCGTAACGAACGCGGTGATGCCTTCGCGAGCGGGCTCGCTCCCACAGGGGCTTCAGCGCCCACAGAGTTCGAGCCTTGCAGGGATTATTGTGGGAGCGAGCCTGCTCGCGATGCAGGCTCACTCCCACACAGGGGCAGGTGGTTTGGGCTTACACCCGAAACGCCTGCACCGCGGTGTTGAGCTCTGAACCCAGCGCCAGCAGTTGCTGGCTTTGGTCGCGGGCAATGCCGATGCGTTGCAAGTTTTCGTCGCCCAGCACGTGAATGCGTTCGCTATGGTCGCGAATCTCGCTGACGGCGCCTGTCTGTTGTGCCGTGACGTCGGCGATTCGCACGGCAGTGTTTGAGATGGTCGCAATCGCTCCGACAATCTCATCCAGCGCGCCGTCCGCGTCCTGGGCTTGCTGGGCGGTGGCCTGAGCGTGGGTCACTTGTGCGCGTATGCCTTCAACCGATTGGCGGGCGGCCAGTTGCAGCCCGCCAATGAGGATCTGGATTTCGTTGGTCGCGCCCGCCGTGCGTTGCGCCAGGGAGCGGACCTCTTCGGCAACCACCGCGAAGCCTCGGCCCATTTCACCTGCACGGGCAGCTTCGATGGCAGCGTTGAGCGCCAGCAGATTGGTTTGGTCGGCAATGGAACGAATCACGGTCAGCACCCCGCCGATGGTGGCCGATTCTTCGGCAAGGCGTTCGATGGTCTGCGCGTTCCCTTGCACTTCCCCCACCAGCGCGTGCAGCCCGGTCAGGCTTTGGCCGATCACCCGTTGCCCTTGTGCCACGGCCAGCCCGGCGCTGCGGCTGGCATCGGCGGCCTGACTGGCATCGCCCGCTACCTGAGAGATGGTGGCTTCCAGATCACCCAGGGCGTCGCGGATTTGCGCGGTATCGCCGGCCTGGCGTTGTGCGCCGCTGTGCAAACCCGTGCTCAGTTCGGCCAGGGTTTGACTGCTGCCTGCGACCTGCTCGGCATTAAGACGCAAGGTGCCCACCAGGTTCACCAGGTAGCTGCGCAGTCGGTTGAGTGAGGCTTCGATGTCGCGCAATTCGCGGTTGGTTTTGCCCAGTTGAATGTCGCGGCTGAAGTCGCCCTCGGCCCAGGTCGACAGTAGCGGTGCCAAATACGTCAGTACCCGCGCCAGTTTGCGTTGCAGGGTGTCGATCAGCAGTGCAATCAACAGGATCAGGCCAATCATCAGTCCCTGGATCAGCCGCACTTCGTTCTGGATCTGCCCATGTTCTGCGCGTACCACGGGCTCCAGTTCGGCTATGGCTTGCTGCACGGCGTCGAGTTTTAGATGGGTGGCAGCGCTGAGTTGAGCGCGTTGTTCGATCTGGTTCTGAGTGCGCTTGAGTTCGGCCGGGTAGCGGCTCAACAGGCTGTTGAGTTCGCGCTTGAGACCAATCCCGGCGTCTTCGGCCTGGGCTGTGGCGGCGGATTCAAGCCCCATCATGGCGGCAAAGTCGTCGGTGCCCGAAGCGCTGTTGCTGCTCACACCGAGCAGGGGCAAGGCTTCGATTTGTCTGGCCTGGCGCTCAATGCCGTCCAGTTCACGCTCCACGTCGCCGGCCAGTTCACTGCGCCCGCTGCTGACCAGTTTGTCGCGGCCAAGAGACAGCTTGGCCAAGTGTTGCGAGGCGCCAAACAACAAAGGCAGATAGGCGCGGGCCTGCGGTGAAGCCCCATCGCTGGCGTACTGACTGAGTTGTTCGAGGCTGGCGCCCAGCTCGCGTTCGGCTTGCAGCAGTAAGGCCTGTGGATCACCGGCCAATTTACCGGCGGCCAGTAATTGCGTGTTGCTGTAGGTGCTCAGGTTTTCAAGGCTGGGGCGCAGCGCATCAGCCAGTGCCGGTGGTAAAGGCTCGAGTTCGGTCTTGAGCGTGTCCAGGGCGCTGTTGGCATCACTCAGGCGCAGGGCATCGCCGCTGGCTAGGTAGTCTTCGATGTTGCGTGCCACTTTATTCTGGAACTGCTGTGAGAGGCTGAGGTAGCGCTCCATCAACAGGAAAGGCCGTTCCAGTGCCTGTTGAGACCACCACAAGGTTGCGCCAAGGGCGAGGCACACGGCGACCAGCAACAGTGTATTGAGGTTGGTTAGCAGCTTCAGGCGCATGTGGAATGTTGCCTACGACACAGTCAGAAGCGGCAGAAGTTATTGCACTTACGTTACAGCGGTGTGACGGGAAGCGGGGGTTACGAGCAAATAGTGGCAATTGGCCTTATGTGGGAGAACCGCTGCACTTGATTGCGGCCGCTGTTCTTGGCCCGGTACAGCGCCTCGTCGGCCTGGGAGGCCATCAGCAGGCTGTCGGCCTCGCCCTGCATTTGCACCACGCCGGCGCTGAACGAGCACGACAGATCTGCTGGCTGGGCGGGGTAATGAATCTCGGAAAAGCGTTGTCGAATCTGATTGAGCACCTTGTAGGCCGACTCTTGATCGGTATCGGGCATCACGATCGCAAACTCTTCACCGCCATATCGGCCAATAAAGTCGGTTTTACGCAGGCGTTGCTTGAGAAACAGCGCCAGACTTTTGATCACCCGGTCGCCCATGGGGTGGCCGTAGCCATCGTTAACGTGTTTGAAGTGATCCAGGTCGAGCATTGCAAAACTCAGGGGGCGATTTTCACGGCGTGCGCGAAAGGTGCAGTCTTCGAGCAATTGCAGGATATGGGTGTGGTTATAAAGCCCGGTCAGGCTGTCACGCACCATTCGCGCCTTGAGGTGGCGGGCGCGAGCGGCGCGGTTGCGCACTGTGGTGATCAGATGGCGGGGCTGGATGGGTTTGGTCAGGAAATCATCACCGCCTTCACTCATGGCATCGAGTTGCTTGTCCATGTCGTCTTCGGCAGACAGGTAAATGATCGGCACACTCACATAACGGTCGTTATGGCGGATGACTTTGGCCAGTTCGGTACCTGTACAGCTGGGCATATACATATCGAGGATGATCAGGTCCGGCTGAAAGTCTGCAAGCTCGGCCATGGTCTGAATCGGGTCGATCAGGGTGCGGGTGACAATGCCTGCGCCATTGAGCAAGCGTTCGGTGTGCAGCGCCTGTGCTCGGGAGTCGTCAATAATCAGCACTTTGTATGGCTCGTACTGAGCGACACAGGTCAGCACCTCGATTTTTTCCATCAGGCTTGAGGCTTCGAGGGTGCCGGTCATAAACGCTTGCCCGCCTGCGCGCACGGCGGCCAGGCGCGTCGGGGTATCGGTTTCATGCAGGCTGAAAAACAGCAGCGGCAGCTTTTGCTCCAGGCCGACCTGTGCTTCAGCAGCCAGTTCCAGACCCAGGCCCGGACCGCCAAAATCAACGTCCATCACAATGGCGGCCGGATGGCGCTCGGCCATGGCGTGGCGAAAGGCGGTCGGGCTGCTGAACGCTTGTGCCGTAAGCTCGAAAAACTCCAGTTGCCTGGCCAGGCGGTCCGCCCGTTCCAGATCCAGCAGCAGGATATACACCGGCTTGCGCAGCGCAGGCAGGCGGATGTTGGCGTCTACATCGCCCTGGCGCAGGCCGGTGCGCGACAGACGCTGCATCAAACGGTTGAGCTCAGTGATGAGCTGGCTGCTCAGGCGGCTCTGATTGGCGGCCATGTCTTGCAGCGCAACGTTGATCGCCCGGGCCAGCTCGGTGTGCTCCGGCTGTTCAAAGCGTTTGGCAAACCGCAGCAGGCGCAAGTTGGCGTCGTCGAGTTCAGCCAGGCTGGTAGGCGACCATTCATTGGCTTGTAAACGTTGCCAGAGCTCAAGGATCTGGCGTGCCTGATGCGTGACCCGCTGGGCAAAGTGATTTTTCAGGCGTTCGCGACTGGGGTCTTCTTGCTCTGTCATATCCTGGCTGCTGGTTAGGGAGCATGCTGAAATTGAATAGTGGCTCTATGCTAGCAGCTCGTTTCAAATGTTCGAGTTTCTCCTTGAAATTAACTCACGGGCAGCCATTTTGCCCATCGTCTGCGTGCTTGTTCTATAGTGCCGGGCGTAAATGGCCCCTGCGTTACGGCAGGAAGCCTGGCCTGGATTTAAAAGCGTGCCCCCAAGGCACGATGGGTTAGGGTTGTGGTCGAACCGTTGAATCAAGCATATGAAAGGACATAGCCATGCTGGACTGGAAAAAACGTGAGGGCAGTGCCCGCGAGTCGGTCAAAGAGACGAAAACACAGTCGCGTGGCTATTTCAAAAGCATTCTGCTGAGCCGCTCGATCGCGGTCCTGGTGGCGATTTTTATCGTGGTGAACCTGGGCGTGGGCTGGTACTGGAGCCAGGAACCGGACCTGTTCCCTGTGCAGCAAAACGCCCAGCTGGCGGCCGAGAAAGAAGGCAAGCAGATGGTGCCGGGCTTTACCACCGTCGAAACCCTCAAGACCGTGGCCGGTACATTACTCAGCAAATCGGGTGGTTACCTGTCCAATGACCGTCTTCCACCGGGCATTTTTCTGGACAACATCCCAAGCTGGGAATACGGCGTTCTGGTGCAAGTGCGCGACCTGACCCGAGCCTTGCGTAAAGACTTCGCCCGCTCGCAGTCGCAATCGGCGGAAGACGCGGACCTGGCCAAGGCCGAGCCGCGCTTCAACTTCGACAACAAGAGCTGGATGTTGCCGTCCAGCGAGTCTGAATATCAGGAAGGCATTAACTCCCTGAGCCGCTATCAGGCGCGTCTGTCTGACCCTAATCAGAAAAACGCACTGTTCTATGCCCGCGCCGATAACCTGAATAACTGGCTGGGCGATGTGGGCACGCGGTTGGGTTCGTTGTCGCAACGCCTGTCGGCCAGTGTCGGGCGGGTAAAGCTTAATAGCGCCTTGAAGACTGAGTCCTTGCAACCTGGCCAGGTGCCGGTGGTTGACGAAGAAGTGGTCGAAACACCGTGGATGCAGATCGATAACGTGTTCTACGAAGCACGTGGCCAAGCCTGGGCCTTGTCGCACTTGCTGCGGGCCATTGAAGTGGACTTCGCCGATGTACTGGCCAAGAAGAACGCTACGGTGAGTGTGCGTCAGATCATCCGCGAGCTGGAAGCGGCTCAAGAGCCGGTCTGGAGCCCAATGATCCTGAACGGCAGCGGCTATGGCGTTCTGGCTAACCACTCGCTGGTCATGGCCAACTACATTTCCCGCGCCAACGCGGCGGTCATGGACCTTCGTCAATTGCTGTCGCAAGGCTAAGCGATGGTTATTTCAGCTTTGGAGGCCGCACACCGTGCGGCCTCTGATGTCGAGCAAGTTGCCTGGGTCGATCGTGATGATCGTTTGCTGGGCGCACTGCCGCGCCACGAATTGCGAGAACGCGGCCTGATCGGGCGCGGAACCTTCATCCTATTATTCAACTCTGCCGGCGAGCTGTGTGTGCATCAGCGCACCCTCAGCAAAGCGCTTTACCCGGGTTTTTGGGACGTGGCGGCGGGTGGAATGGTCGGCCTGGATGAAACCTATGCCGAGTCGGCGGCCCGTGAGCTGGCCGAGGAACTGGGAGTCAGTGGTGTAACGCTGACGGCCCATGAGCGGTTTTACTTTGAAGGCCCGCAAAACCATCTGTGGTGCGCGGTGTTTTCGGCCGTGTGGGACGGCCCCTTGCAGGTTCAACCCGAAGAAGTTCAGCAGGCCTGCTTCATGCCTGTGGACGAGGCGCTGCGCTTGAGTACGCAACAGGACTACTGCCCTGATTCACTGGATGCACTCAAGCGTTATCTGGCTCAGATCAACACGCTGTAGATCGCTGCACAGCTGCCCTGGTGGGAGCGAGCCTGCTCGCGAATGCTGTTCGCGAGCAGGCTCGCTCCCACGGTTGAAGGTCATGTGGCCCTTGCGATGACTTTTGCGCCGATTGGCTATTGGGCAGCAGCGATTTTGTCGTTACACTGCGCGACCTTTTTCAGGCTCAGGCGGTTTACCCGCCTGAGTTGCGCTGCCCCTGCCAGAGTGGGGCTTCGCGGTCGGTATCCCTTGGCGCAACAGCGCCATGCACCGGCCAATTATTTGTCCTCCGAATGAGGATTGCCGGTGGCCAAAAAAGCCGCATCCTTCGCCGCCCTTGGTGGCCTGGTATTTTCCACCGACGCAGGTCGTCATTGTCCGGACTGTCGCCAGCCGGTGGACGCCTGTACCTGCAAACAAACCCTGATCCCCGAAGGTGATGGCATTGCCCGCGTGCGTCGCGAAAGCAAAGGCCGTGGCGGCAAGACGGTGACGACCATCACCGGTGTGCCGCTGGCTGAAGACGCGCTCAAGGAACTGGCCACGACGTTGAAAAAACGCTGTGGCACGGGTGGTGCCTTGAAAGACGGCATCATCGAAATCCAGGGCGATCACGTCGAACTGTTGCTTGGCGAGTTGATCAAGCACGGGTTCAAAGCCAAGAAATCCGGCGGCTAGCAGCCTCTGTGAAAACCACCGCATAGCCGATCTGACGCCCCTGAGGGCTGGCCAGATCGTGCTCGCCATGGTTTTCACAGAGCCTGTTATCACGGGTTTCTAAACTCGGCGCTGTTGTCAGGGTCTGACTAATCGTCACTTTCACACTTTAGACTGCGCCAGCCTGCTTTCAGGCTGGGCTATTTGACTTATTTATAGGGGACTTCGATGTCCGTACGACGCACACGCAAAGACGATGGCAGCCAATGGACAGTTGCGGACAGCCGCAGCGTTTATGGGATTCGCCATTGGGGGGCCGGGTATTTCGCGATCAATGAAGCCGGTCGCGTAGAAGTCCGTCCGAACGGCCCGAACAGCTCGCCCATCGATCTGTACGAGCAGGTCGACGAACTGCGCAAAAACAGCGGCTTGTCCTTGCCGTTGCTGGTGCGTTTCCCGGATATCCTGCAAGACCGTGTACGCCAGTTGACCGGTGCCTTCGATGCCAATATCGAGCGCCTGGAATACCAGAGCAAGTACACCGCGCTGTACCCGATCAAGGTCAACCAGCAAGAAGCGGTGATCGAAAACATCATCGCCACCAAAGACGTGTCCATTGGTCTTGAAGCCGGCTCCAAGCCTGAGCTGCTGGCCGTGCTGGCGCTGGCCCCCAAGGGCGGCACCATCGTCTGCAACGGTTACAAGGATCGCGAGTTCATCCGTCTGGCACTGATGGGCCAGAAGCTGGGCCACAACGTCTTTATCGTGATCGAGAAAGAATCCGAAGTAGACCTGGTGATCGAAGAAGCGGCCTCGCTCAAGGTCAAGCCACAGGTGGGTCTGCGCGTGCGTCTGTCCTCTCTTGCCTCGAGCAAGTGGGCTGACACGGGCGGTGAGAAATCCAAGTTCGGTCTGTCTGCCGCGCAGCTGCTGTCGGTGGTTGAGCGTTTCCGCACTGCCGGTCTGGACCAGGGCATCCGTCTGTTGCACTTCCACATGGGCTCGCAGATCGCCAACCTGGCGGACTACCAGCACGGCTTCAAGGAAGCGATCCGTTACTACGGCGAACTGCGCAACCTGGGCCTGCCGGTCGACCACATCGACGTGGGCGGCGGTCTGGGCGTGGACTACGACGGTACGCACTCGCGCAACGCCAGCTCGATCAACTACGACATGGACGATTACGCCGGTGTGGTCGTGGGTATGCTCAAAGAGTTCTGCGACGCGCAAAACCTGCCGCATCCCAACATTTTTTCTGAAAGCGGCCGTTCCCTGACCGCGCACCACGCCATGCTGGTGGTGCAAGTGACCGACGTCGAGAAACACAACGACGACGTGCCGGTTATCGAGAACAAGGAAAGCCTGCCGGAAACCGTGCAATGGCTGGTTGACCTGCTGGGTCCGACCGACATCGAAATGGTCACCGAAACCTACTGGCGTGCAACGCACTACATGAGCGATATCGCTGCCCAGTACGCCGACGGCAAGATCAACCTGGCTGAAAAAGCCTTGGCCGAGCAGTGCTACTTCGCGGTGTGCCGTCGCCTGCACAACTCGTTGAAAGCGCGTCAGCGTTCCCACCGTCAGGTGCTGGACGAGCTCAACGACAAGCTGGCAGACAAGTACATCTGCAACTTCTCCGTGTTCCAGAGCCTGCCGGACACCTGGGCGATTGGCCAGGTATTGCCGATCCTGCCGCTGCACCGTCTCAATGAAGAGCCGCTGCGTCGCGCCGTGCTGCAAGACCTGACCTGTGACTCGGACGGCAAGATCAAGCAATACGTTGACGAGCAGAGCATCGAAACCAGCCTGCCGGTTCACGGGCTGAACGAAGGCGAAGACTACCTGCTGGGTATCTTCCTGGTGGGCGCGTACCAGGAAATTCTGGGTGACATGCACAACCTGTTCGGTGATACCGACTCGGTAAACATCTACCAGAACGCCGATGGCAGTGTGTATCACGCCGGTATCGAGACCCACGACACCATTGAAGACATGCTGCGCTATGTGCACTTGTCGCCTGAAGAGCTGATGAACCACTACCGCGACAAAGTGGCCAGCGCCAACATCAGCGTTAAAGAGCGTGCCCAGTACCTGGACGCGCTGCGTCTTGGCCTGACCCGTTCGTCGTACCTGTCGAGCCACTGATTGCCCGACACAGTCGCCGCTGACTGAACAACGCTGCCTCCTGCACTGCAGGGGGCAGCGTTTTTTTTTGCCCGGGTTTCAGGCGCCGAACCATTGATCCTTGCGCTGCATTCTCCAGGCGTAAACGCCCAGGGTCAGGCTGCGCAGCACCATGAACAGCAGGAAACTTATCCACAGCCCGTGGTTACCATAGCCGTGCAGCGCCCAGGCGACGGGGAAGGCGATGATCACGCTGATGACCATTGCATTACGCATTTCCCGGGCACGGGTGGCCCCAATAAACAGCCCGTCGAGCAAATAACTCCACACCGCAATCAGCGGCAGCAGTGCCAGATACGGCAGGTACTGATAGGCCGTTTCGCGCACGCTGGGGATATCGCTTTGCATCTCGATAAACAGGTGACCGCCAAACAGGAACAGCAGCGCAAACGCGAGGCTGGCCAACATTGACCAGCCGCAGGCCACCACCATCGAACGGCGTAACGCATTGCGGTCCCGGGCGCCGATAGCATGCCCGCACAAGGCCTCGACAGCATGGGCCAGGCCGTCCAGGGCATGGGCAGCCAGCAGCAGGCCATTGAGCAACAATGCATTGGCCGCCACCGTTGAGTCCCCCAGACGAGCCCCCTGCAAGGTGATGGCAAAAAACACCGATTGCAGCATCAGGCTTCGGATAAAAATATCGCGGTTGACCCCCAGCAATGGCTTCCAGTTATTCCAGAGGCGCAATGCGGCCCATGCCAGGGTGCCGGGAAACGTGCGCAATGCGCCGCGAGTCAGCCACAGGCCGAGCAGGGCGCCGCTCCACTCGGCAATGACCGAAGCCCGCGCCGAACCGACCACGCCCCAGTCCAGACCGAGTACAAACCACAGGTTAAGCGCGATATTGACCAGGTTGGTGGTCAGCAGAATCCCCAGCGGTGCGCGGGCGTTTTGCGTGCCCAAAAACCAGCCCACCAGCGCATAGCTGGCCAATGCGGCGGGCAAGCCAAACAGGCGGGTATGGAAAAAATCCAGGGTCAGGGCGTGCAGCTCGGCCGAGGGTTGCATCAAGCTCAATGCGACCCCGCTGAACGGAATCGCGATGGCCCCCAGCAGCATCGACAGCACAGCACTGAGCAACAAGCCCTGCACTAGAATTTGCCGCAGTGCGGCGCCATCCCCACGCCCCGCGGCCTGAGCGGAGAACCCGGTGGTGCCCATGCGCAAGAAGCCCATCATCCAGGCCAGGAAGATGTACAGGCTGGCGCCCACCGCCACTGCGCCCAGCTGATGGGCGTGAGGCAAATGGCCAATGACCGTACTGTCGACCAGTGCCACCAGTGGCACAGAGATATTCGACAAAATCATCGGCGCCGCCAGTGCCCACACCCGGCGATGGGTAGGGCGGTCGCGCCAGTCGGCTAATAGAGAAGATGACATGCAGGCTCCTTTGGGGAGCGCGATTGTAACCTGTGAGAGCGTGCTTGCTCGCGCTGCAGGCAGCACGGTGTGTCAGACCAGCCGCAGTGATGCCATCGTGAGCAAGCCCGCTCCCACAATCAGACCAGTGTGCCTGTGGTTCCTCACCGGCTGCTATATAGTCGCCCCTTACCTGCCCCGTAAACGAGAACACCATGCTTAACAAAGGATTGTTCCTGGCCTGCACGCTTGCGCTGTTGAGCGCTTGCGATTCTTCAAGCGTCGACAAGCCCGCCGCGCCGACCGTTGCTGCGACCCAGCCGGACAAGCCGGTGCAGGACGTCAAGGTTCTGGCCGAGCGCTACGCCGGGCGTGAGTTAAGTGTGGTGGATGTGTCCGAGGTGCAACTGGACGGTGCCAGCACCTTGTCCGTGAGCTTTTCGGTGCCGCTCAATCCTGAGCAGAACTTCGCGGACAAGCTGCACCTGGTAGACGCCAAGACCGGCAAGGTCGATGGCGCCTGGGAGCTGTCGGATAACCTGATGGAGCTGCGCCTGCGCCATCTGGAGCCTCAGCGCAAACTGATCCTCACCGTCGACCCCGGCCTGCGTGCCGTCAATGACGCCACGTTGGCCGCCGAATACATCAGCCGCCTTGAAACCCGTGACCTGCAACCCACGGTCGGCTTCGCCAGCCGTGGCAACTTGCTGCCTACCCGTCTGGCCGAAGGCTTGCCGGTGATCGCGCTGAACGTCGACAAGGTGGACGTTGAGTTCTTTCGGGTCAAACCCGAGTCGCTGCCAGCGTTTCTCAGTCAATGGGGACGCAACAGCAGCCTGCAAAGCTACGAAGCCAAGGATCTGCTGAGCATGGCCGATCTGGTGTACGGCGGGCGTTTTGACTTGAACCCGGCGCGCAATACCCGTGAAACCCTGATCTTGCCGACGTCCGGGATCAAGCCGTTGCAGCAGCCGGGGGTGTATCTGGCGGTCATGACCGCGACGGGCAGTTACAACTATTCGACGCCCGCTACCTTGTTCACCCTTAGCGATATCGGCCTTTCGGTACACCGTTATCAGAAGCGCCTGGATGTCTTCACTCAGGCCCTGGAGGGTGGCAGTGCCCTGGGTGATATTGAGCTGGAGCTGCTGGACGGCAAAGGCCAGATGCTCGGGCAGGGCAAAACCGGTAAAGACGGCCACGCCCAACTGGCGCTGCCACCCAAGGCCGAAGTGCTGGTGGCGCGTCAGGGTGATCAGACCAGCTTGCTGCGCTTGAACACGGCCGCGCTGGACCTGGCCGAATTCGACATCGGGGGTCCGCAAGCGCATCCGCTGCAGTTCTTTGTATTTGGCCCGCGCGACCTGTATCGCCCCGGCGAAACCGTATTGCTCAATGCCTTGCTGCGTGACCGCGATGGCAACCCGGTCAAGCCACAACCGGTCAGCGTTGAAGTGCGTCGCCCGGACGAGCAGGTCAGCCGCAAGTTTGTCTGGTCGCCAGACGCTTCCGGTCTGTATCAGTACCCGTTGCAACTGGCCGCCGAAGCCCCGACCGGCCGCTGGCAACTGGTGTTCGATTTCGGTGACGGCAAGCCACAGCTGTACGAGTTTTTGGTCGAGGACTTCCTGCCCGAGCGCCTGGCGCTGGAGCTCAAGGGCAGCGATACGCCGCTGAGCCCTGAGCAAACCGCTGAAATCCAGGTCAATGGCCGCTACTTGTATGGCGCGCCGGCAGCCGGCAACCGTTTAAGTGGTCAGGTCTATGTGCGGCCATTGCGCGAGGCGGTCAGTGCCTTGCCGGGGTATCAGTTCGGTTCGGTGACAGAACCTGAGCTGACTCAGGACCTGGAACTGGACGAAAGCGTCCTCAATGCCGAAGGCAAGGAAACCATCAGCCTCGAAAGCCAGTGGAGCGATGCCAAATCGCCGTTGCAACTGATTGTGCAGGCCAGTCTGCAAGAGTCGGGTGGGCGGCCGATTACCCGGCGTCTGGTGCAGCCCGTGTGGCCAGCGGATCGTCTGCCGGGTATTCGCGGCCTGTTTGACGGCACTGAAACCGATGGTGATGGCCCGGTTGAATTCGAGCTGCTGGTTGCCGACAGCCAGGGCAACAAGCTGGCCGCCGACGACCTCAAGGTGCGCTTAGTGCGCGAGCGCCGTGACTATTACTGGAACTACTCGGACAGCGATGGCTGGAGCTACCACTACAACGAGAAGTTTCTGAACCTCAATGAGCAAACCCTCAGCCTCAAGGCGGGCGAAACCGCCAAGGTCAGCTTCCCGGTCGAGTGGGGGCCGTATCGCGTTGAAGTTGAAGACCCGAAAACTGGCCTGATCAGCAGCCTGCGCTTCTGGGCCGGTTATCGTGCCCAGGACAACGCCGAAGGCGGCGCCGTGCGACCCGACCAGGTCAAGCTGGCGCTGGACAAGGCTGCGTATGCCGATGGCGATACGGCCAAAGTGACGGTCACACCGCCTGCGGCAGGCAAAGGCTATTTGCTGGTTGAAGGCAGTGACGGCCCATTGTGGTGGGAAGAAATCGAGGTGCCGGCCGAGGGCAAGGTATTCGACATCAAGCTTGATCCACGCTGGGCGCGGCATGACTTGTACATCAGCGCCCTGGTGATTCGCCCGGGTGAGCGCAAGACCAACATCACTCCCAAGCGTGCCGTGGGCGTGCTGCATTTGCCGATCGATCGCAGCCAGCGCAAGCTTGCGCTCACGCTCGATGCCCCCGAGAAAATGCGCCCCAAGCAGCCATTGACGGTGAAAATCCACGCTAAAAACGCCGATGGCAGCATCCCCAAGCAAGCTCACGTGTTACTGGCTGCAGTGGATGTGGGCGTGCTCAACATCACCGAATACCCGACCCCCGATCCATTCGCCAGCCTGTTTGGGCGCAAGGCCTATGGTGCGGATCAACTGGACATCTACGGGCAATTGATCGAAGCCGGGCAGGGCCGCTTGGCCAGTCTGGCGTTTGGGGGGGATGCGGCGCTGGCCAAGGGCGGCAAGCGGCCCGCCACCAGCGTGACCATCGTGGCGCTGCAAAGCGCACCGGTGACCCTCAACGAGCAGGGCGAAGGCGAAGTCAGTGTGGATATTCCTGACTTCAACGGCGAACTGCGTTTGATGGCTCAAGCCTGGACCGATGATCGTTATGGCATGGCCGAGGCCAAAACCGTGGTCGCGGCGCCTTTGGTGGCCGAGCTGGCCGCACCGCGCTTTTTGGCAGGTGGCGACGAGACAAGGCTGGCGCTGGATGTGTCCAACCTCACCGACAAGCCGCAAACGCTGCGCGTGAAGCTCAACACCGAAGGTCAACTGAGCCTGCAGGGTGACGCGACACAAAGCGTGACGCTCAGCCCCGGCCAGCGCAGTACCTTGCAGGTGCCGGTCAAGGCGCTGGGCGGGTATGGCACCGGCGTGGTCAACGTGACGGTCAATGGCCTGGACCTGCCGGGTGAAACCCTGGCGCCTTTTACCCGCCAATGGACTCTGGGCGTGCGCCCGGCGTATCCGGCCCTGCTTAAACATTACCGTGCGGTACTTAACGACCAGCCGTGGAGCCTGCCTGAGGCCGAGTTGCAAGCCTTTGAGCCGGCCGGGCGTGAAGCCCTGATCAGCCTGTCGAGCCGTCCGCCGCTGAACCTGGGCGAGCAGATCCGGGCGCTCAAGGCCTACCCCTACGGCTGCTCCGAGCAGACCACCAGCGGCCTGTACCCGGCGCTGTACGCCGATGCGGCGTTGCTCAAGCGGCTGGGCCTGGAAGGCGAGCCGGACGCGGAGCGCAAACGCAACATCGAGCTCGGTATCGAACGCCTGCTGGGCATGCAGCGTTACAACGGCAGTTTTGGCCTGTGGGGCGCGGACGGTCAGGAGGAGTATTGGCTTACTGCCTATGTCACCGACTTCTTGCTGCGTGCACGGGATCAAGGCTACGCCGTGCCGCCCGAAGCGCTTAAAAAGGCCAGCGAGCGTTTGCTGCGTTATGTGCAAGAACGCAATTTGATCGAGGCCGACTACAGCGAAAACCTCGATCACACCCGCTTTGCCGTGCAGGCCTATGCTGCGTTGGTTCTGGCTCGCAGCCAGCAAGCGCCGCTGGGTGCCTTGCGCAGCATTTTTGAGCGGCGTAGCGATGCCCTTTCCGGTCTGCCGTTGGTGCAGTTGTCGATTGCCTTGCAGAAAATGGGCGATCAGCCACGAGCGGATCAGGCGCTGGTGGCAGGCCTGGCGGTGCCCCGTAAAGCCGATCAGTGGCTGGGCGACTACGGCAGCCCGCTGCGTGATCAGGCGCTGATTCTGGCCTTGCTGGAAGAAAACAACGTGATGGCCGGGCAGCGCGAGCAACGGCTGTTCGACCTGTCCGATCAATTGGCGGCGAGCCAGTGGCTGTCGACCCAGGAGCGCAACGCGCTGTTTCTCGCCGGTCGTGATCTGCTGAGCAAGCCTGAGGCCAACTGGACAGCCCTGCTCACCAGTGGTGACCAGACCCGTGAGCTGAACAACGCCCAGTCGGGCCTCAAACTCGATGGGCCGCTGCTGGCGTCACCCCTGACCCTGCGCAATGAAGGCAGCGCGCCGGTTTATCAACAACTGACGATTTCGGGTTATCCACAGCAAGCCCCGGCGGCGGGCGGTGAGAACATGAGCATCCGCCGGGACTACCTGGGCATGAACGGGGAACCCTTGAACCTCAAAGCCCTGAAAAGTGGTGATCTGGTGTTGGTGCACCTGGCCGTGACGGCCAAGCAGCAGGTGCCGGATGCGCTGGTGGTCGATTTGCTGCCGGCGGGCCTGGAGCTTGAGAACCAGAACCTGGGCCAAAGCGCCGCCAGCCTTGAAAACGCCAGTACTCAGGTCAAGCAATGGCGCGAGTCGATGCAAAATGCCAGCGTGCAGCACCAGGAATACCGGGATGATCGTTATGTGGCGGCATTGAAACTGGATGGCTACGGCACCACGCACCTGCTGTACCTGGCCCGTGCCGTGACCCCAGGCACCTACCGCGTCCCCCCGCCGCAAGTGGAGTCGATGTACCGCCCCAACTGGCAGGCCGTGGGTGAAACACCGGGGGACATGGTAATCAAGGGTCGCTGACCGGTGTGGGAGCGGGCTTGATCGCGATGGCGATGACGCGGTGTAACCGTCAAACCGCGGCGACTCTTTCGCGAGCAAGCCCGCTCCCACAGGCGTGAGGGGGGGATGGCTGCTCAGTTGATGATCCAGCTCAGCACCCACAGCCCCAACAGCAGCCAGATCACTCCACCGATGACCGAGGCGCGCATAAAGGCGCGCACGGCGTTGTATAAAAACAGCAAGCCGATGATCAGCACCGCGATGCTGATGATCGAGGTGTCCATACCCAGCGCGCGTGCCATGCCTTCGACAAAGCTGCTGCCCGCCTCGGTGATGGCGCCGAACAGGCCGCTCAGGCTCTCGACGATAAAACGAACCAGTGTGCCCAGCCAGAGGCCAAGATTTCCGATAAAACTTTCGACGTGCATGGTCATGTTCCGATGAGTAAGGTGGCCACTGTGCCAGATTAGGCATCCATTCATGCCGCAAGTTGCGTAGAGAGTGAGAGTCAGTGGGGGCAAGGATCAAAAAAATAGCGGGATGGGCACTCGGTGGCCTGCTGCTGGTGTGCGTATTGCTGTGGGCGGCGGACAGGACCTGGCCCTTGCCCTTGCCCCGGGATGATCTGGCTCGCGTGGTATTGGCTGAAGACGGCACGCCCTTGTGGCGGTTTGCCGATGCCAATGGCGTGTGGCGCTATCCGGTGCACACCACTGAAGTATCGCCGTTGTATCTGGATGCTTTGCTGACCTACGAAGACCGCTGGTTTTTTCAACATCCCGGCATCAACCCTTTGGCGCTGGGCCGTGCGGCCTGGCAGAACCTGACGGGCGGACGGGTGTTGTCAGGCGGCAGCACCTTGTCGATGCAGGTTGCGCGTTTGCTTGATCCCCATGAACGCACGCTGCCCGGCAAACTGCGTCAGCTGTGGCGCACGGCGCAGCTGGAATGGCACTTGTCCAAGGACCAGATACTCACGCTGTACCTCAATCGGGCTCCGTTCGGCGGCACCTTGCAGGGTGTCGCGGCAGCCAGTTGGGCGTATCTGGGCAAGTCGCCGCGTCAGCTCACCCATTCCGAGGCGGCGTTGCTCGCTGTGCTGCCCCAGGCACCGAGCCGCTTGCGGCCCGACCGTCACCCGGAGCGGGCGCAAGTGGCGCGGGACAAGGTGTTGCGCCGCTTGACCGAGTACCAGGTATGGCCGCAATCAGCTGTGGCCGAGGCGCTGGAAGAACCCTTGTTGCTGGCGCCGCGTCTGGAACCAAGCCTGGCGCCGTTGCTGGCGCGGCGGCTCAACCGCCCGGACAGCCCGCCGCTGATCCGCACCACGATTGACGCCAGCTTGCAGCGTCGTCTCGAAGACTTGCTGCTGGGCTGGCGCGCCCGTCTCCCTGATCACACATCGGCCGCCATCGTGGTGGTCGAGACCGAAAACATGGCGGTACGGGCCTATCTGGGGTCGGTAGATATCAACGATGCGCGGCGCTTTGGCCATGTCGACATGATCACCGCCATGCGCTCGCCGGGCTCCACCCTCAAGCCGTTTTTGTACGGCATGGCAATGGATGCGGGGCTGATCCACTCCGAGTCGCTGCTGCAGGATGTGCCTCGGCGCTATGGCGATTACCGGCCGGGTAATTTCTCCATGGGCTTTAGCGGGCCGGTCTCTGCCAGTGCGGCGCTGGTGACTTCGCTGAACTTGCCTGCCGTGCAGTTGTTGGAGGCGTATGGCCCCAAGCGCTTTGCCGCCGATATGCGTAACGGTGGAGTGCCGTTGAGCCTGCCGGCACTCGCGGAACCCAACCTGGCGCTGATTCTGGGGGGCGCGGGCAGTCGCCTGGAAGATCTGGTCAGCGGCTACAGCGCCCTGGCGCGAGAGGGGCGCAGTGCTAATTTGCGCCTGCAGCCGAGTGATGGAATACACGAGCGACGCTTGCTGTCGCCGGGGGCTGCGTGGGTTATCCGGCGTATTCTGAGCGGTCAGGCACGCCCGGACCGTGACCCTCACGCGGATCTGGTGCAGCGCCCGTTGCTGGCCTGGAAGACCGGTACCAGCTATGGCTTTCGTGATGCGCTGGCGATCGGGGTGGGGCCGCGTTACTTGATCGGGGTGTGGATCGGCCGTCCGGATGGCACACCGGTGCCGGGGCAATTTGGTCTGGCGTCGGCAGCGCCCTTGATGCTGCAAGTGCATGATGTGCTGAGCAACCGCGACAGCCAGCGCGGGATCGTCGCGCCGGTGCACGCGGTACCGGAGAGCGTCGGGGTGGCTGCGATTTGCTGGCCATTGGGCCAGCCCCTGAACAAGAGCGACCCCAATTGCCGTCGCCAACGCTTTGCCTGGACGCTGGATCACACCACCCCCCCGACCTTGCTGGCGGCGGATCAACCATTGGGTGTGGGCCTCAAGGAAACAATCCGGGTCAACCCGCAGGGCCTTCGTGTTGGGCCGCAATGTCCTGAAGCTCAGCTGCGCGAGGTGGCGTTGTGGCCTGCGCCGCTTGAGCCGTGGCTGCCGCGAGTTGAGCGCTCGGCGGCGCGATTGCCAGCAGCCTCCACGCAATGCCCTCCACCGGCCTTGAGTGCGGTTACACCGCTGTCGATTGTCGGAGTGCGCGACGGTGATCGCCTGCGTCGTCCTGCTGCGAGCCAGGCCTTGCTGCGATTGGCGATATCGACCCTGGGCGGAGAGGGACGGCGCTGGTGGTTCATTAACGGGGCCCCCTTGGGAGACAGCACCGGGCACGAGGTCTTCAATACCACGCTGGAGCAAGCAGGACGTTATGAACTCAGTGTGCTTGATGAGAGCGGGCAAACGGCCCGGGTTGAATTCAGTGTGGTGGAGTGAGGTACTCAACGAGTGTTTCTGAGGGATAAGGATCTCCTGCAACACAGTTAATTGTAGGTATACCTAAAGTAGGGTTGTGGAGGGGCGTGTTTTGTCGGGCGGGCGATAGCCTTGATAAATAACGTTTTTTAATAACTTCTTAAACCAAAAGTATTAGCTCTTAAGCGAGGTTCGGGCCTCTTTATATAAGGGGTTAATACCAAGTTGTGAATTGTTTGATAAGGCCCTTGAGGTTGTTATGTCACCAACGGATGAATGTATCCCTGACGCAGAGCAGGGAACTTTCGAACTCAGGTGTAACAGGTGCAAGGGAATTAATCATGAACACTCAACTGTGGTTTAAAACCAGTACAGCTTTATTGTTGGTCATGTCTGTCGGTCTGGCTGGCTGCAGCAGCGGTGGCGGCGGCTCCAAAAGCTATGTGACTACAACCAATACTGATTCGGGCGGCGGTGCAGACGGCGGCACGGGTGGTACCGGCGGTACTGGTGGCACAGGCGGTACTGGTGGCACAGGTGGTACAGGTGGCACGGGCGGCACCGGTGGTGGGGGTACTGGCGGTACCGGTGGTACAGGTAGTACACCTCTGGTTACTGGCCAGGTGATAGGACAAGTCGGTACCGCCCTGGGTGGTGTGGGTACTACCGTCAGCAGCCTGGGCACTGCCCTGACCCCCGTGCCGGTAGTCGGTACCCTGGGTGGCGGCCTGGTGGTCAAGACTGGCGATGCCGTGTCCTCTGTCACCACTGGCCTGACTAATGGCCTGGGTTCGCTGGGTACAGACAAAAACTCCCTCGGTATTACCGTAGCGGGCGCAACCAATGCTGTCAGCGAGGTGGGTAAAGGCGTCTCGTCCGTCGGCACGGGCCTGAGCACTGTGCTCGATAACACGCCTATCAGCCAGATCCCGCTGGCCGGCGGGCTGGTGGGTAAAGTGACCGACACCACAGGTGGCCTGGTCAATAAAGTGGGCACAACCGTGACCATGCTGGGCAACACACTGACCACCGACGTGAACAGTGGCAAATTGGGCAAGGTGACTGGGGGCGTGAACGACAAGGTGCTGGTGCCGGTTATTTCCCTGGTAGAAAACGTTACAGGCAAAGTGGGTACCACCACAGGTCTCGGGGCCCCCGTGGATGGTCTGCTGACCAAGGTCGGTGGCACCGTTGGCGGTCTCGGCACCAAGGTGTCGACAACCGGCGACAAAAATCCGGTGACCTCGCTGGTAGGTGGCGTGCTGGTGGGCGTGGGCGGCGCGGTTGACAAGGCTGGCGGCCTGCTGAACCCGGCGACCAACACGGGCACAGGTGCAGGTCTGGGTGGCGGTCTTGGCGGCTTGCTGGGTCTGGGTGCAAGCACGGGTAATGGTACCGGTGCGGGCACTGGCGCAGGCCTTGGCGGTGGTCTTGGTGGTCTGTTGGGTGCAGGTGCAAGCACAGGTGGCGGTGCAAGTGCTGGTGTAGGTCTGGGCGGCTTGTTGGGTGTTGGCGCAAGCACGGGTGGCAGCACCGGTGCAGGTGCAGGTCTGAGCGGCGGTCTTGGCGGCTTGTTGGGGGCAGGCGCAAGCACGGGTGGTAACAACACGGGTGCAAATACAGGTCTGGGTGGTGCTCTTGGGGGAGTGCTGGGTGGGCTGGGCAATCTGGGCAAGAAAAACTGACGATTAATTGCACCTGGCCGGTTCGACGGCCGTACCTACAGCGCCTACGCTTGGTTGGGACGAGAGATTCAGATGAGTCTCTCGTCTTTTTTCATGTGCAGGTTTTAGGACTGATGCTCGGGTAGCTTCACGGATCAATCAAAGATGAAGCCCCCCTCGTTATGCCGCTGTTGTGAACATGGAGTGTCATATGCGTAATTACGTACCTTTTTTGTTGCTGGCACTGACCCCGTATGCGGGTGCCGAGTCGCTTCCGCGCTTTCTCAATAGCAACGACAGCATGCAAACCTTGCCCACGCCCAACTTGCCAGTGGATGCCTATCGTCCGCCTGCGCCTGCGCTGGAATTGCCCAAGCCGGCAACGGGCGAGGCTCAACCCTTGGTGATGGGCACGCGCCTGACCATTCGCAAGTTGCAAATCGAAGGCGGCACGATTTACCCGCTGCCTGAGTTGGGGGCGGCGTTCAAATCGCTGCTGGGCCATGAGATCACCTTGGGCCAATTGATCGAGGCGACTCGCAGCATCACCCAGCGTTACCAGGACGATGGCTACTTATTGTCTTACGCGTTTTTGCCACAGCAGGACTTCGATCAGGGCCTGGTGCGTGTGGTGCTTGTCGAAGGCTATGTGAGCGATTACCAGATTGACGGGGACATAGGGCGGGTCAAAGGTTTTGTTGATGAACTGGTAGACAAGATCAAGGGCGAGCGCCCACTGACCCGTAAAACATTTGATCGCTACAGCACGCTGATGAGCCGGATTCCCGGTGTAACCCTGCAGGCGCAAGTTCCGCCGCCGGGCACCACTGACGGCGCATCGACACTGCGTGTCAGTGCCAGCCGCAAACCGTTCACCACCAGCATGAGCCTTGTCGAAGGCAGCCGTAGCAGTACTCAGGCCCTGTTCGGGGCCACCAGCAACTCGCAAACAGCCATGGCTGAACAGTTGACCCTGAGCGGGTTGTTCCCACCGGGTCGCGACAAGGAGCACTACTACCGTCTCGATTACAGCCAGTACCTGAATGCCGAAGGTACTCAGCTGAGCGTGTATGGTTCCAGTTATCGCAGTGACCCGAGCACCAGCATTGCTACAAATGATGGCTTTGAGCTTAAGCCTCACCGCGAGAATGACCGCTTTTCGATTGGCGTCAGCCACCCCTTGATTGCCGCGCCGGATCAATGGCTCAGCGCCGGCGCCCGGTTGTATGGCGTCAACGACAACACAGACTACGAGATCGTCGGCTACGGGCAAACCATCAGCGAAAAAACCAACGTACGCGCTCTGGCGTTTGAAGGTGACTGGCGCAAGTCCGATGCCAGGCAGTTGCGTATTGTCAGTGCCGGTCTGTACCAAGGGATAGACGGGATGGGCGCCAAGAGCGAAACCAATCTGACCAGCAGTCGTTATGATCTGGACTTCTTCCGTTTGCGTTTGTCGGGCGTGCAGAGCGACAGTTACTTTGACAACTGGCAAGGCGTGGTATCGGGTGCGGTGTACTGGAGTGATGACACGCTGCCTGACAGCGAGCGTGCCGTGTTCGGCGGGCAGAACTTCGGCCGGGGTTATCCGGATGACCAGGCATCGGGAGACAAGGGCTGGGGTGTGGCCTACGAGCTGAACTACAGCTTTAACCGCGATGGTGAGTGGGTCAAGTTGCTGCAGCCCTATGCGATCGTGGATCGGGCCAAGGCCTGGTACAACGAACTGCCATTAAAAGGCTCGGACATGTCCTCGGCAGCACTGGGGTTGCGTTTTGGTGATAAACGCTACTACAACATTGCCCTGGAAGTTGCCAAACCCATGTCGGATATCGCGTTGGACAGTTTTAACCGCAAGCCGCGTTATACACTAAGTTTTAGCTATCAGTTATAAACTTTATATATAAAAAACCCGCAGTGCTAACTAAGGCTGCGGGGTTTTTATGGGTGGGTTTTAGGTGCTGGCCAGCTGTAGGTGGGCAGGTTTTGGAAAGAGATTTTCGAGGGTGTCGAGCAGGCGCACGTGGTAGATGGGTTTGCGAAACAGATCCAGTACCTGCAATCTCAGCAGGTCGCTGACATCGCTCATATCGGCGTGCCCTGAGATGACAATCACCGGTAAATGCTGGCGCGATGTGTGCTCGCGCAGGCGCCTGATCAGCGCAATACCGCTTTCCTCCGGCATGCGCAGGTCAGTGATGACCAGCGCAATGTCCGGATGTTGGGTCAACTGCAAAAGGGCGAGTTTGACTGATGTTGCCGTAAAGCAACAAAAGCCCTCGCCCTCAAGCAGTTCGGCCAACTCCAGCAGTGCGTCCTCTTCGTCATCCACCAGAAGCAGTTGTTGCCGTGATGGGGAGAGGGGCATGTTAAAAACTCACTTTGACCTGTTATGGAGCTGTTACCGGCTTGTTTAGGCCAGTTGTTATCGTCGTGAAAATAGTTGATACAGCTTTTTGTACGTCTGGTGAAAGTCCAGCAATAACCACTGCGACCATCGCAGCAATAATCGCATACTCAATGCCCGATGCACCCTCTGTCCTTTTAATAAATAACTTGGTCTGGCGCGCCAGAAAGACTTGTGCAGGTACATACACTTTCAGAACAGTATTTAACATCATCTGACTTCTCCTTGAGTGCACCGGGTCGGGCACTGCGTAACAATGGTGCAGGTTGATCTCCATCTGCCATCATAGGATTGGCAATAAATCACTTCCTTACAACTGTAACAATGGACTAATCACAAAGTATTAATCCAAATACGCCTTTTAAAAAATGTGTGCTAAATCAAACTATTCACAATTAATTAGAGCTTTTTAGTTTCACTAATGGCATTTTGCTTCGACTGGGCTATTTTTAAATAGCGAATGGTTGCAACAGCGTTATTGGTTTATAGCTGCCTGATTGTGAATGGGTTTTTTAGTCTGCCGTGCGCAGTGGAAAAGGGAGTTTGTGCATGAACAATCGACGCAGTTTAATACTGGCCGCCCTATTATTTGTAGGGGCAATTGCCGCTGGTTACTGGGGGCTGGTATTGAGTCGACAGCAGCCGATCGCCGAAGTTCCGGTGACCCAGGTTGTGGAGCAGGGTGTAGCAGCAGCTGAAGACACGACTCGCCAGTCGGTGGTGGTACTGGCCCGCGATGTACCCCCGAATGTGGCCTTGACGGCCGAAGACCTAACCCTCGAAAAATTGCGTACCGCACCTGCAGGCAGTCTCACTGCAATCGATCAGGCGGTGGGTCGTACTCCGTGGCGCAGCATGAGTGCAGGTACCTGGCTCAATGAAAAAAGTTTTGAAATGGGCGGGCCGCTGGCACGCATGATCCGCCCCAATGAGCGCGCATTGGCGGTATCCATCGACGAGGTAGCTGGTGCGGGGGGGCAGTTAACCCCGGGTGATTACGTCGACATTCTGCTGTTCCTGCGTCAGGACACCGGCAACCCCCAGCAATCGGCCCAAGTGGTGTTGCCAGCGGTACGGGTGCTGAGCGTGGGGACTGAGTTGGGCCTGACCAGTGATGGTCAGTTGGCCAGCCCGCCGAAAAATGCTGAAGAAGCACTCAAGCAAGAGCAGGGCCGCATCAATGCGCGCACCGCAGTCCTGGCAGTACCAGACATTCTTCTCAATCAACTGATGCTTGCGACCCAGGCCGGCACGCTTCGCCTTGCCGTACGCAGTGCCGATGAGCAGCGCTTGAGCAAATATTGGGCGGGTGAGCAGGAGTCTTCGACCAACCTTGAGAACGCCAAGCGCAGCCTTTACCAGTTCAACCAGCTATCCCTGACCAGCCCGGCGAGAGCGCCTGTCAGCAGTCCTGCTGGCGCTCCTCGTGTGCGCGGTATTGAAGTTATTCGTGGCAATCAAACGGCTCAGCAGTCGGCCCAATAAAAATCCTTTTCTGCAGGGAAAACCAACATGAGCCATCGTTGCGTTCCGTTCTACAAACGTGCTGCCTGGACCCTGATCCTGAGCAGCTTGCCCCTGGAAATGGCGTTGGCCGCTGCTGACAATTGCGCGGCATTCAACGCGTTGCCGTCGGTACTGGAAGTGCCCCAGGGGTCTCAGAAGGCCATGAGCTTTCCGGTCAACATTTCTCGCATCGCCGTGGGGGACCCCACGGTTGCCGATGTTCGCACCAATGGTCAAAACGCCTTTTTGCTGACCGGCGTTGCGTCGGGTACTACGAGTCTGATGGTCTGGAGCGCCTGTTCGAAAGAGCCACATCAGACCATGTTGTTCGTCAAGGGCAAGGCCACCTCGGGTTTGACCGGTACTTCGTTGTCACCGTCCGAAGACCCGACGCTGCCCATTCAGGTGCAAACGGATATTCGTTTTGTCGAGGTCAGCCGCACCAAGCTGCAAGAGGCCAGCACCTCGATCTTCGGCATGGGCAGCAACTTCCTGTTCGGCTCGCCGAACTCATTCCTCAGTACGGCTGAAGGGGTGATCACGGGCGGTCCGGTTGCCAACAGCAAGTATTTCAACATTGGTTTTGGCGGCGGCAAGGTTAAAGCGATGATCAATGCCCTGGAAGGCAGCGGTTTTGCCTATACCCTGGCGCGCCCCAGCCTCGTCGCCATGAGCGGGCAGAGTGCGACTTTTCTGGCCGGTGGCGAAGTACCGATCCCGGTACCCAGCAGCGGCAGCGACAACGTATCGATCGAGTACAAGGAGTTTGGTATCCGTCTGACGCTGACCCCTACCGTGGTTGGTCGTGATCGCATCATGTTGAAAGTGGCACCTGAGGTGAGTGAACTTGACTACACCAATGCGGTGAATATCGCCGGGACCCTGGTACCCGGCCTGACGGTTCGTCGCACCGACACCAGCATTTCCTTGGCCGATGGCGAAAGTTTTGTGATCAGCGGCTTGATCAGCTCGCGCAACAGCTCTCAGGTCAACAAATTCCCTGGCCTGGGCGATATCCCGATTCTTGGCGCGTTCTTCCGCGACTCCAACATCAGTCGCGAAGAGAAAGAATTGCTGATGATCGTGACCCCGCATCTGGTTCAGCCATTGGCTGCCAATGCGCCATTGCCATCGATGCCCGGGGAGAAACTGCGTAACTACGACCCTAACTGGTATCGCCTGTACTTCCTGGAAAACGGCAAATTCAACAGCCGTAGCGGGTTATCCCAATGAGCCAAAGCCTGAGCCAGACATTTCTCGCGCTGACGCGCAACAACACCGATCTTGAATGGCTGCAAGGTGCGCTGGCGCCGCTGGGTCAAGTGGTGGGTGCAGGCACCAGTAGCCTGGATGAACTGCTGGCCCTGGTGGACGTGACGTTTGCCGGCTTGATCTTTGTAGGCCTGGATCGGGACAAAGTGGTCAGCCAGTGCGCCCTGATTGAAGGCGCGCTGGAAGCCAAGCCCATGCTGGCCATTGTTGCCTTGGGCGATGGTATGGATAACCAGTTGGTGCTCAACGCCATGCGCGCCGGGGCAAGGGATTTTGTCGCCTACGGTTCGCGTTCCAGTGAAGTGGCGGGGCTTGTTCGGCGTCTGAGTAAACGCTTGCCGCCGGTTGCGCCAAACACCGAACTGGGTGGGTTGAGCGTGTTGTTCAGCGCGCAATGCAATGCGGATGGCGCGCTGGTTGCCAGCCACCTTGGGCTGGTCGTGCAAAAACACGATCAAAAAACCTTGTTTCTGGACCTGGGTGTACCCCGCGGTGATGGTCTGGCTGTGCTGGGGCTTGAGAGTACGTTCTTTTTTGGTGATGCCCTGCGCCATTTACGACGCCTGGACAGTACCTTGATTGACAGTGCTTTTACCAAGACAGCGAGTGGTTTGCGGGTATTGGCCCACAGTGAAAGTGATGAGCCGCTGGAGCACACCAGTGCCGCCGAGTTGTATATGTTGCTCAGCGCCTTGCGTCAGCACTTTCAACACATTGTGGTCAACCTCACGGGTCAGCCTGACAGTGAAGCGCTGCGCACCTTTGCCACCCATTGCGACAGTTTGCTGTGGTACACCGACCAGAGCGTGCTTGATTGCCGCCGCAACCTGGAGGTGCTCGCTCGCTGGCGGGCCAAGGGCATGAAGTTTGAGCATACGGGGTTGTTGATCGACCGTTATATGGGTGGCGTTGCCCCCAATGCCGATGCCCTGGGCAAGAGCTTTGGCCTGCCGGTGATGGCGACACTGGCGCTCAGCCCTGAGCTGCGCATCAATGCCAAGAATCAGGCCACCACCCTGTTTGATCTGGCCCCGCGAGAAGCCCTGAGCCTGGCGTTGAAAAAACTGGGTGAGCGATTGACCAAGCGCTCGCAGTCGTCCGAGCAAACGGTTTCCAAGTCTGGCGCGTGGTTAAACCGCCTGTGGGGGGCCAAATGAGCAATGAGCAATTGTTTGGTTCCGGCCTCTATAAGGACGGGCGCGCGGACCATGACGGACTGAAACTGGTGCTGCACCGCTACATCATTGATGCCATTGAAGAGACCGGGGTAAACCTGCTGGAAGGTTCTCGCGTGTCCTTGGCCCAATTTGTCACTGAGCGGGTGGCTGAATATGTGTCGCGCCTGCACCTGGCCATTTCCCGTTATGAAATGGAGCGTCTGGCCGAAGAAATTGTCGACGAACTGACCGGTTTCGGCCCGCTCGAAGTCTTGCTGCGTGACCCCGCCGTCACTGAAATTTTGGTCAACGGCCCCCACCGAGTATTTGTTGAACGTGATGGTCTGCTCAGCCAGAGCGACTTGCGCTTTATCGATGATCATCACGTTGAGCGGGTCATGCAGCGCATTCTGGCGCCGCTGGGCCGGCGCCTTGACGAGTCTTCGCCGATGGTGGATGCACGTCTGCCTGATGGCAGCCGGGTCAACGCGATCATTCCGCCGATTGCCCTGGATGGTCCGTGCCTGTCGATCCGGAAGTTTCGCAAGGACATGCTCAAAAGCAGCGACCTGGTGGCGATGCAAACCATCGACCAGGCGATCTATGAGTTTTTTCAGGAGTCAGTGGGCAAGCGCTGCAATATCTTGATCAGCGGCGGTACCGGTACCGGCAAAACCACGCTGCTCAATATCTTGAGCCAGTTGATCAACCCCCACGAACGTTTGGTCACCATCGAAGACGTGGCCGAATTGCAGCTGGGTCACCCCCATGTGGTGCGCCTTGAAACCCGCCCGCCCAATGCCGAAGGGCATGGTGAAGTGAAATCCAGCGACCTGATTCGCAACGCCCTGCGGATGCGTCCGGACCGCATCATCCTCGGCGAAATTCGTGGTGTGGAGGTGCTCGACGTATTGACCGCGATGAACACCGGTCACGATGGTTCGATGAGCACCGTGCACGCCAACACTGCGCAAGATGCGTTGTTGCGTCTGGAAACACTGGTCGGCCTGACGGGCCGCACAGTGGCGGAAAAAACCTTGCGCCAGATGATCTGCGCAGCGCTGGACGTGATCATCCAGCTCACGCGCATGCCTGATGGTCGCCGTTGCGTGAGTGAAGTTCTGGAAGTGGTCGGGGTGCGTGACGATGTGTACGTGACCAACACCCTGTTCCGCCTGGACAAACGCACCGGTTTTGGTTTTATGCGCGAAGCCTTGAACCCGGCAGGCGACAAGTTGCGTCGTGACCCCACTTTGAATGCACACGGCTGAGGCGCTAATCATGATCCCGGTCTTACTGCTTTTCGTCATCAGTTTATTGATGCTCGTGTTTTTTCTGTTCTTGGTTTATCGGGTTTTGACTGACTCGACAACCAGTCGTGTTCTGGACCGATTGAGTGAAGGTCAGTCGCAGTTGGTGGAAAAAAAACAGGGTGTTGTGTGGCTGGACCGGGCTTTTTTACAGGCCGGGTTGGGGCGTCCGTCAGAACGTTTGGGTTTATGGCTGTCGTTGTGGGCGGGGGCAGTGGTTTTGGCTGGCCTGATCGGCGGCTGGGTATTTTTTCTCGCGCTGCTGGTGTTGCCACCGCTGTTGCTCAAGTTATTTGTCAGTTGGCGGTACCACCGTCGGGTACGGCGCATGGTTGAGCAACTGCCGCTCTTGCTCGATCACAGCGTTCGCAGCCTGAAAGCAGGACGGACCTTGGCCGATGCCGTGCTGAACGCAATCGAGGCGTCCAGTGAACCGCTCAAAACCAGTATCAGTCGGGTGTCACGTAACGTGCAGATGGGGGTGAGTTTGCCTGAAGCTGTAAGCGATTTTGCCGAGCTGTATGAGCGTGACGAGTTTCGCATGTTTGCCCTCGGCTTGAAGGTCAACCATCGCTACGGCGGTAACGCCAGTGAGCTGCTGGAAAACCTGATCGTGCTGATCCGCGAGCGTGAACAAGGGGCGCGCAGGTTGAGAGCCATGACCGGTGAAACCCGAATGACGGCTTTGGTACTGGGTATGTTGCCGCTGTTTGTGGTGGCTTTCTTCATGTCTACCAACCCCGCTTACATGCTCAAAATGTGGCAGGACGGGGGAGGGCAGCACATGCTGCTTACGGCTATGGCGATGCAGATAATTGGCAGTTTTGCGTTGTGGCGCATGGTACGGAGCGTATGACATGGCCTATCTGATTTGTGCAGTTTTACTGTTGGGCGCCATGGCGCTGTTGATCAATAACGTGGTTCAGGACCGTCTGAGTCAGCAACGGGTGATGCAGCGTCTGGACGGTGACAAGAGCGGCCCTGGCAAGCTCAGTCTCTGGATGCGGATGGTGGGCAACAGCAAGTTTGGCCAGCGTTCGATCACGATGGACAGCGAAACTCAGACGCTGCTCAACCGGCTGGGCTGGCGTACCGCCAGTCAGCGTTCATTGTTTGCCGCCTTTCAGATCGGCACACCGTTCGCGTTTGCCGGGCTGGTGTTTTTGGGGCATGAGTTGTTCTTCCCGCGATCCGGAAACCTGTTGGTTGTGCTGTTGTTCTCACTGGCTCTGGGGTATCTGATCCCAAAGCGAATGTTGGCCTACGCTGCAAAGAAGCGGCAACAGGAAGTGGCGGTTGAGGTGTCTACCTTTATCCCGTTGCTACGCATTCTGTTTGAGTCGGGCATGGCCGTTGAGCAGGCGCTACGGGTGCTTAGCCAGGATGCGCGGGAGTTACTGCCAGTGCTGACCGGCGAGTTGCGAGTCGTGCTGTCGCGGGTCGATTCGGGGCTGGAGCTGAGCCAGGAGCTGAGCAAAACCGCGAGCCTGCTGGACGTGGACGAGTTCAATGACACCTGCGTGATTCTTCAGCAATTGATTCAACAGGGCGGTGGCGCGATGAAGTCATTGCAGGCACTCAAAGAGCTGCTTGATGACCGTCGCCTGACACGCATGGAGGAGTACATCTCCAAAATGTCCGCAAAGATGTCGGTAGTGATGATGGTGTTTCTGTTCCCGGCGTTAATGATTGTGTTGGCCGGACCAAGTTTTGTCGCTATCTCACGAGCTTTTCTCTCTTGATCAGGGGTATGAACATGAAAGCTGTCATCGTCTTGTGTGGGCTGCTGATGTTGGGCGGCTGTGCGACAGGAGGCCAGAGCAATCCGCCGTGGATGGCCATGGGCGGCAGCTGCACGAAGTTAAGTGGTGATCAGGAACTGTCGATGAACCTGGCGGATGACATGGCCAAGGAGGGCAAGCTGCACGCCAGCCTGGCCAACCTGCAAAACCTGCCGGAGCGTTCCGCACAGGTGCAGCTACGCAAGGCGCGGATCTATCGTCAGTTGGGCCGCAGTGAGGCCGAGCCGTTGTTTCAAGGGTTGTTGGGTTCGTGTCTGGCCGCAGAGGGGGAGCATGGTTTAGGTCAGTTGGCAGCCGGGCGTGGTGACAACGCATTGGCGACCACTCACCTGGAGCGCGCGGCGAAACTGGCACCGACCGATGCCAAGATCCGTAACGATTTGGGTGTGGTCTATCTCAATCAGCGTCGTGTCGATGATGCACGGTTCGAGTTTTTGACCGCTCTGGAACTCAAGCAGGATGACTCGTTGGCGGCACTGAATCTGGTGACCTTGCTGATTTATCAGGATCAGTGGACCCAGGCGGCAGAACTGGTCACCCGCGCCGAATTAACGCCCGATCAAGTGAGTGATGCCCAGTCCCGGGCACAAGCCCTGAAGGCCCAAGCCAAGACAGCCAGCAACCAGGTAGCTGTCATTAAATAATGCGTTGGAGGTTTGCAATGACTTTTTCTATTCGTGTGGGGGTGCTGCTCGCTCTTATCCCGTTGGGGGCGGTGGCCATCGAGTCCGGCCCCACGCCTAAAAACCAGCAGGAAACCGAAAACTGGCTGCAGCTTCAGGTCAGTGGCAGCGTGCAGTCGCCGATACGCCAAACGGCGACCCCGGCCGAGCGTGAGCTCAGCCTGCAGCGCTGGCTGGACAGCTACAAGCATGAGATCCCGGAGTACTACAAGCAGGATGAGGGTGGTACGGCCAAGCAGGAATGAGTACGTGATGCTGTCGCGGGCAAGCCTGTCATTCACAGGTGTTGCCAGCGATTCAGTTGATACCCGCTCAGCGATTAATGCGCACTTTGGCGATGCTGCGAGGGTGCATTAGGGGACAGTGCGAGGGCCAGTTGGGTGCGGTTGTTCATGTGGGTCAGGCGCAGTACTTGGGACACGTACAGTTTTACCGTGTTTTCGGTGATGCCCAGATCGCAGGCGATCTGATAGTTGGTCTGGCCTTTGCTCACCAGCTTGGCAACGTCCAGTTGACGGGGCGACAGCTGTTTGAAAATCGTCGGGATCTGTTGCCAGGTGCCCTCGCTTGAGTCCTGCGGGTTTGAAGGCTGAGTGGCCGACTGAGGAGGGCGTCGAGCGGACTCCATGTCCTGATACAGGTCGTCGATGGATTCGGCCAGGTACTGCAGTTTTTGGTTCAGGTGGCCCAACTGATCGCTCTTGTGCCGTTCGCGCAAGATGGCTTCCTGGCGCTGGATGCCCTCAAGCAGTTCATTGAGGTCGACCGGCTTTTGATAGTAATCGGCGATGCCGATACGCAGGGCTTTGATCACATCCTGCTTGTCTGCTCGACCGGTTAATAAAATGCTTTCAAAGGCGCGATGTTTACCGGCGATTTTTTGCAGGTGCTGGGTGAGTTCAATGCCGTTCATCTCGGGCATGTGCAGGTCGCACAGTACCAGGCCAATCTCCGGATCGGCGACGAAGGCACTGATGGCTTCACGTGTTGAATTGCAGGGAACGCAGCGGTAGCCGCTGCTTTCAAGAAATTCGCAAAGCTCTTCGACAATCAACGATTGGTCGTCGACCACGAGGACTTTTATTAGGGGGTTGGACGTATGCACGCGGTTCTCCTTCCTGGTAAACCAATCAGGGACTTCTTGGTCCACTTGTTTACTGCGTTGGTTTAAACGTAGACCTACTTTACGACTATGTACAAGGTGTTAATCCCTCATATCAATTAGCGAAGGAGCGCCATTGTCAGGGTAAACCCGCCTAACAGGAAGGGTGCAAATGGAAGCTTTTTTGACACTGGGGCGTTATTGACAAGGGAAGGGATCTTAACCCGTTGATTCATTGACGGCAGGATTTTTGACGCAAAGAGCCACCAAGCGCCAGCACACAGGCCAGCACCGATGATGGTACCAAGAATTGTCGGACGGTCGGTTGCCAGTGCCAAAGCCATCAACAGCTTTACGTCGCCGGCTCCAAGCTTGTTTAGCGCATAACCGGGAAGCGTCAGAACGAGTGCGACCAGTAACGCCCAGCCGCCTTCGGCTGCGCTTGCGCCCAGCCAGGTGTGCCCCGTCCATAGCAAATACAGCAACGCAAGCGCCGCGGCACCAAAGGTCAGGACATTGGAAATATTACGTTGGAGCAGGTCTTGAATGGAACACGCAGCAAACCACACAAACACAACACATAACTGGATCACGTAAAGAACCTCCCTTTTTTACCAATGATTCTATGATGATATTACTGTCGATGGTCAGGGTAGACGCAGTCATGAAAACAAGACTTCCCAAAAAGCAGAAAGGCGCCGCTGCGATTGAGTTCGCGCTGGTGTTTGTGATTTTTTTTGCAGTGCTCTATGGCGTCCTCAGCTACAGCTTGCCGCTGCTACTGGTGCAGTCCTTCAATAATGCGACGGCCGAGGCGGTACGCCGTAGCATGGCGGTCGATCCGACGGCGCCTAACTACGGGAGTGTGGTGGAAACGTTGGCCAAGAGCGTTTTGAACGAGAAGCTGACCTGGGTGCCAACTGCGGTGAAAAGCAGTCTGGTCCCGGCCGCGACCTACAACGCGACAACCAAAGTCCTGACCGCCAGTGTCAGTCTGCCGGCCACGGCGCTGACTTCCATCATGCCAGTGCTCAAGCTGGGGACCATCACTGTGCCCAATCTGCCAACTATTTTGAAAGCCGAATCGAGCGTCCAAATTGGCAACTAGTGAAGGGCTGTTTGGGCGATTGTTGGGACGGACCGACGAGCGCTTGCCTGAATCCAATGATCCGCAAATGCCCACCCATGCGGGCATCCAATTGATGCTCGATCAACACGGTTACGTCACTGATATTCACGGCCTGCAGCGTTATGGCCTGGCGCGCTCGAGCGGCGACGGTGCACCGCGCTTGCTGCTGAGCTACATGGTGCCGGGCAGCACGCTGGCACTCGAAGGTGTGCCGGCAGACTGGGTCGGCCACAGCCTCGACCTGGACTTTCAATGTGCCGGTCTGCGCGTAGTGCATACCCGAGGCTGGGTTCAGCCCCGGGGCGATGGCTGGCTTTTACAGCTGCTGGACATCAGCGACCTGCGCCTTGGCAGCGAGCAGGCGCGCAACCGTGAGCGCTGCACGCAACTGACCCTCAGCCTGGGCGAGCAATTGCGTCAGTGCAGTGTGCTGCGCCTGCCGGAAGTGATGCATGAGGCGCTGCGCAGCGTGGCCCAGCATGGGCGTGTGCCCTGCATGGCGCTGGCGGTGCGCGATGATGCGCAGTCCTCGTGGTACATGCACAGCACCTATCACTCGTTTGATGCCCCGCAACTCTGGTTGCCAGAGCAAAACCTGGGCAGCCTGCTCGACCCGCTGGGCGGCAACTCGCCCCAGCGTGTCGAGCGCGATGGTAATCCGCGGCTTAACGATCTGTTTGGCAATGCCGACGGTGTACTGGTGCCGTACAGCGACCAGCAAGGCTTGTGTGCCTGGTTGATGCTGGGCTTTTACCCTGCGTCACTGCACGGGCCGCAGATGAGTGAAAGCGACTGGATGCAGGTGTGCGCAGCTTTGTCAGCGCCGCTGCTGGATCGCTTGCGCGAGCAACAGCATGTGCAGCAGCGCGAGCGCATGGAAGCCCTGCAAGGCTTGCTGGGCACGGGGTGGTGGGAGTGGTCGATCACTAACGAGCTGTTGCAACTTGCGCCACAACTGGCTGCGAATCTGACGGATACCGCAGAGCCGCAGCCACTGACCCGAGAGGCATGGTTGGCGCTGTTTCATCCCGCGGACAGAGACGAACTCTGCGGCCGATTTAATGAATTGCTGGAGCATGGCAAGGAGTTATTGCTGTTTGCGCGGGTGCATCAACCCCAAAGCACACAGCCTGCCCAGTGGTATCGGATTCAGGGCCAGATGCTGGGGACCGGCACCCGGCGGCGCATTGTTGGTTTTATGCTGGATGTCAGCGACATCAAGAATCAACAGCAGCAAGTCGCCGCTGCTCATGCGCGGTTGGACAACCTGATCGCCAGCTCGCCAGCCGTGATTTACGTGCAACGTTATGTAGAAGGCGCGCTGTTGCCCGCGTTTTTCAGTGATAGCCTCAAGCCCTTGCTGGGCTGGACGCTGGAGGAGTGTACAAGCGCGACCTTGATCGAGTGGGTTCACCCCGATGATCGGGAGCACTATTTTGAGCGCACGCGCCAATTGCTGCGCGAAGGCAGCACCCGCCGTCGCTATCGCCTTCGTGACCGGGGGGGTGATTACCATTGGCTGCTCGATGAGGCCAAATTGTTGCGCGACGACCTGGGTTTGCCGGTTGAAGTCGTCGGGTTGTGGCTGGACATCACCGAGGCCACCGAAGCGGCCGAGCGGGTCAAGAGCAGCGAAGAACGCTATCGAATCCTGGTCGAAGACTCACCGGCCATGATCTGCCGGTACCGGCCTGACCTGACCCTGACCTTTGGCAACCAGCCCCTGGCCAGCTATCTGGAGTGCACGACCGAGCAGTTGCCGGGCATCAACCTGAGCAGTTGGCTCTCCGACGAACAGCGTGAAGCCTTTGTGCAGCGTATTGCGGGTTTGACTCCACAGGCTCCGGTGAGCTCCGCTGAAATCAGCCTGCAACTGCCGGGTCGCGAATATGCCTGGTGGGTGTGGTCGGACCGGGGGATTTTCGACGAGCAGGGCAACCTGCTTGAAGTACAAGCTGTTGGCCGCGACAACACCGAGGTGCGTCGCTCGCAGCAGCAACTGACCCACAGTGCGAAAATGGCCACCCTTGGCGAAATGGCCACGGGGCTGGCGCACGAAATCAACCAGCCGTTGAACGTCATGCGCATGGCCGTTGCTAACGTGCTCAAGCGCCTTGGCAATGGCGATGCGCAGGTCGAGTACTTGCAAGAAAAACTCGCCCGCATCGACGGCCAAATCCAACGTGCGGCGCGGGTGGTTGACCACTTGCGGGTGTTCGGCCGTCGCTCGGAAATCGAGCAGCAAGTGTTCAACCCTTCACAAGCGATGGAAGGCTCCGTGGCCTTGCTCAGCGAAGGCCTGCGCGGCAAAGGCGTGGCGTTGCGCAGCGAAGGTCTGGCGTGTGACGTGCAGGTGCGTGGCCATGTCGACCAGCTTGAGCAAGTGCTGATCAACTTGATGGTCAATGCCCGTGATGCGCTGATGAGCAAGCGTGAAACCGACCGCGACTTTGAGCCCTGGATTGCCCTGAGCATTGAATCAGATGCACAGCATGTGTGCCTCAGAGTGGACGACAACGCTGGCGGTATTGACCCGCGTCTGCTGGAACGGATCTTCGAGCCATTCTTCACGACCAAGCCCATTGGCCTTGGTACGGGGCTGGGGTTATCCGTGAGCTACGGCATCATCGACAACATGGGCGGACGGTTAAGCGTCAGCAACACCGAGCACGGCGCCCGGTTTTGCGTGGAGTTGCCGGTGGTTGAAGTGCAGGAGTGAGGTGCTGCGATAGCTGTAGCTGTAGCCGTTGACGAAGCTGCGAGTGCTGCGCACTTGAACGCAGCCTCGTACTACTCGTCAGTGGCTACAGGCAGTGGGCGTGTAGTCGCTGAGGAGCGAAGCGAGGCTGCGATCGGCTGCGCAGCAGTCGTAAGACCATGAGGCCCGGTGTATCTGATACACCGGGCCTTCTGCGTTCAAGGGGGAGTTAAAGCACCAACTGGGCGCGACCGCCTTGGCCGCAGGAGAGGTTGGCACCGACATCAGCCACGGCCACCTTTACACCCAAGGCGTTCAACAACGTATTGATGATTGGGTTGACCAGGGAGACCAATATTTGATTCAAGGCTGAAATTATGGTGGTGCCGAGTGTGGTAAGTGTTCCTGATACCGCTTGAAGAAGAGAGCCCAAGACCGTTTTGCCAGCGGGAGGGGTGTAAGTGGTCGTTATAATGCTGTCAGGAGGACTCATAATGGTCAGGACGTTGGCGTTAGAGCCAAAACTTTGGTAAGTGGTGGCTTGATTGATATTTAATAATTGGGGGGAGTCGTAAGTCAGACTCTTGGTGGTGGGTGAAATGTTTGTCTGGACCTTTAAATTAAAACTTCCTCCGTCGCCCACGCCAATTGAGCAGCCGCCAAGTCCTAATAGTGTGCATGTTTTAAGGTTGATGTTTATAAGCTTCACAGGTGTGACGTTGAAGTTGTTGGTGGCCACATCTATCGGTGGGAATGTGCCGTTTTGCGGCGCACTTCCGATGCTGACTTTCGCCAGCGAAGTATTGGCTTGTGCGATAAGACTTTTTGAGTTTTCATTGGTGCAGCGATAGTTAGTTACGTAGCTGTTGGCGCTGGCAGCCTCCAGGTAGACATTAATGTCATTCACTAAGGTTAGTGTTGCGACCGACTCGCAGCTCAGTACGCACTTAACGGCACCAACCAAGTCGAGAGTTAAAACTTTCCCGACAATTTCTGTAACGGTCGATATTGCGTCGGTGAGTAAGCTTATAAGCGGTTGTAGTGCTGTCAGTACAGGCAGACCTATTTGTATTCTTGTTTGCACTTGTGCCGTTCGAACGGATATTTGATTAGGGCCCGTAGGGTTGTTGTTTATCAATGCCGGGTTACCGACGGCTGAAAGTTGTGGAGGTTGGATAACCTTGGTGTAGACATTGATGTCGACAAGATTGAAAGGGTTGATTTTTATATTCGCAGTGATTCCGCTTTGGCCATTCGAAAGCTGGACGATACCTTGCAAGAGATCGAACACGGACATGTTTGTATCCAGGCCTGCGCTGGATGTCCCGGTTTGAACTTTAATCAAATCTCCCAGCTTTAAGACCTGCGTAGGGCTGACGATAGCGCGTATTGCAGCAAGACCGCTGGTTGCCACATTAGCCGTGGCCCCGTTTTTGTTTAAGGCACTTATGGCTGCATCCAGTAACTGAGTGACATGAAGGTCGGTCTTTAATAAGTTGTCGTAGTTTCCGACGTTTGCATTCAATGAGATCAACTCATTCAAATAGCTTAGTAAGTTTATCTTGGTGTCCACTAGTCCCTGCCAAGACACAACGCCTGCTTTTATAGATCCTCCCAGCAACCCGCCTATAAGTTGATCCAGAATACGGGATTGAGTAGTGTCGATGGTTGCCAGTGAACTACGAATCGTCAACTGTGCCAACGGCGCCCCACCATTGCTCCCCACCGCACTTGCCGTCAAATTGGTATTCAGGTTAAACCCGTCTTTGGAAAAAAGACTCCACAATCCTCCGGCCACACTGGTGGGAACAGTAGTGGTGGCGATCACACGGATGGCATCGGATTTGTTTGCGTCTGCGGTGAAGACACGCAACTGGCTGCTGTTTGTACTCAGGCTTCCGCAGGTAGTGTTTATTTTTTGTACGGCGCCGGGTGTAAAGCTGTTGCGGATGGCGCTTTGGTTCGCGTAACTCGCGGCTGTAGCGCCGCTGCCACAGGTGCCCAGTCTGCTCACCGCCTCCAATACCGCCATATCCGCCACCCGTTGCAATTTGCGTTGCTCCAGGTACAAACGCCCGCTGTCGACCACCAGCAACATGAACAGCAGCACCATGCCGAGGGTCACGGCAGCCATCAAGCCGATTGCGCCACGCTGTTGCTGTGGACCCGTAAAACCAATACCGCGTAGTTGGGGAGACATCGAGCACTCCTGTTGCTGGAACATTGCCCAGCGCTAACTCTCCAAAGTTTGAACGAGTGTAGCTAATAAGTGATCGATGCGCTGGCCAGTTGCCAGTTTTATAGGCGTGATGTGAACAGTTAATCAAAAGCCGATGATAAATGGTCGAAAATCGAGGGTGAAAGCTAACTTGCTCACGAAAGTATTAATACCAACTTACTTATATACTTTGTGAGCAAGTTAGTGCTCTCGAACTTACTTCGGTGGATAGGTGCTCAATATCTTGGTCACCGCCTCCTGGATCGCCGCACTGCGCTCAGCCGGAGTAGGGCTGGTGTCGATGACTTTTTCGGCACTGCCGCGCCACACCAGTTTGCCGTCCTTGGCATCGATCAGGTCGATTTGCAGCGTGCCGACTTGATAGACCACGTTGCGGGTTTCGTTGTACATCGGTGGGCCCCAATAACCTTCCCACGGGCCACCCCAGTAACCACCCCACGGCCCGCCCCATGGGCGACCGTAACCGTAGTTGGTCACCACTTGTTCCTGATGATTGGCAACGATCAGCCAGGCTTGCACCAGCAGATCCGGCTTGCTGCCTGCCGCTACGGGGCGCAGGCCGCGCTGGTCCAGCTGGCCGCTTATGGCCTGAACGATGCGCTGCTCGGTCAGGTCGCTTCGCAGCATCGGGTTGTTGGGTTGATATTGCACGGCAGGGTCTTTCCAGGCCCAGGACTGGAATCTGGCGAAATCGACAGCAGGGTTGTAGTCATGGCTGACCTGCATGGTTTCGCAAGCGCTGAGCAGCAGGGCCAGGCCCAGTAATGCCAGGCGACGTAGCATGATGATTTCTCCGCTTCAACAATAAGTCTTAATGGGGAGGATAAGCCTGTACTGCCTTGTTCAGTGATTCGCGCAGGGCATCACTGCGTTCGCCCAGGCTGCCTTTACTGCTGGTTTCTGCACTGGAGCTCCACACCGGTTGACCGGTTTTGCCGTCATACAGATTGAGTCGCACCACCATGACTTCGACTTCGTAGGTCCGTACGACCGGGACGGAGTTGTACATTCCGTACTGGCTGCCGTACCGGCCATAGCCGCTGCCGTAGCCCGCCCCATAACCATAGTCGTCCTGTACCTGGCGCAAGCGTTTTTCGGTGTGTAAATCAGCGCTGACCCACAGATCCGCTGGACGGTTGGGCTGGGCCGGGCGCAAGCCTCGCTGGTCCAGCGCATTGTTCACCGCTTCGGCGATCTGGGCAGAGTCGGCCCACGCGGTGCCAACCGGCAGGCGACCGTTGAGCCAGGCCCAGCTCTGGTAGCGCCCGTAATCGCGCGGTGGCGCGGGGTAGGCGCTCAAATCCAGAGTATTGGCCGCTTGCACCGGGGCGGGCGGCATGGGCATGGCGCTCGGGATGTAAGGGTTGGGGCTTTGGCAAGCGCCCAGCCCCAGGCTTAAAACGAATAAGGCAACGCGGCGATACATGATGGTCTCCCCCGCAGGGCGATTTAAACCGGGCGGCACACCCAATGCAGATAACGTCCCAGCCCGGCAAAGGCTGGATGGCGACGATGGGCCAGTTCCATTTCAACCAGCGCCTCAAGTTCGGCCCGGGCCTGAAATTCAACGGGCATGTAATCGTGAAACACTCGCACGCCGCTTTGAGTTTCGACCTGCCACAGGCCGTCCAGTGCCGTAGCCAGTTCCCGTGGGTCGAGGGGTTGCTGCGGGGTGAGGCTCTGTTTTTCGCCGGCCATGTCGTTCTTGCGCATTTTGCGAAAGTGGCCCTTGAGCAGGTTGCGGTAGATCAACGCGTCGCGGTTGTAAAACGCCAACGATAACCAGCCGTCCTTGGCGGTCAGTTGATGCAGCACCGGCAGGATCGCGTGGGGTTCGGCCAGCCATTCCAGCACAGCGTGGCACAGCACCAGATCGTAGGGCTCGGTCAATTGCCCCAGCAGCTCTTGCCACGGCGCCTGAATAAAGGTGCCGGTCTGGCCTGCCTCGGCGAAACGCTGGCGGGCGCCTTCAAGCATGGGGGCGGCTGGTTCGGCCAGGGTTACATCGTGACCTTGCTGGGCCAGCCACAAAGACATGTGGCCCAGCCCTGCACCGATATCCAGTACCCGTAACGGGCGTTTTGGCAGTGATTCTTCAAGGTCGGCCTGAAGCACGGCCAGACGAATGGCACCCTTGGCGCCGCCGTAGATTTTCTCGGCGAAACGGGTGGCCAGTTGATCGAAGTGACGGTCACTCATGGGTTGAAACGCCTTTCATTGTCGGCCAGTTTGCTGCGCACGACGTCGTTCATGTCCAGTCCCAGCTCGGCGCACAGCAACACCAGGTACAGCACGATATCGCCTACCTCCTGGCCTGCGTGGGCGAGTTTGTCGGCGGGTAGCTGGCGGGATTGGTCTTCGCTTAGCCACTGAAAAATTTCCACCAGCTCAGCCATTTCTACACTGGCGGCCATGGCCAGATTTTTCGGGCTATGAAATTGTTTCCAGTCGTTGTTATCGCGGATGCGGTGCATGCGTTGCGTGAGTTCGTCGAGGTTCATCGAGGGTGTGCTCTCCAGAAGGAGCAAAGCTTGCGACCGAACGGGCGTTGGTGCAAGTGAAAGGCATAGAAGCCATGCTGGCCTGACAGTCAGTTCTTTGTGCAAACTCTGTTGTAGATCAAGCCCTACTGTGGGAGCGAGCCTGCTCGCGAACGACCTTCGCGAGCAGGCTCGCTCCCACAGTTGGCGTTTTCCTGTAGCCGCTGACGCGCTTGTGTCGCTTAGCTGATCGGTCGCCAGTTACCGATCAAGTGCACCAGGTCGCCGTGCCCGTTGAGCTGGAAATCACCACTGGAACCGGCTTCGCTGCTGAGCAGGATCACTTCACTGGGCAAACGAACCGGTTTTTTAAAGGCGATAAAGATCTCGACATTGGCCGCAGGCAGGTGCGAGTTCAATGCCGCCACAGCGCGGGTTTTTATCCACAGGCCATGGGCGATGGCGCTGGGCAGGCCAAACAGTTTGGCGCTGGCAGCACTGAGGTGAATGGGGTTGTAGTCGCCCGACACCTTGGCGTACCGGCGGCCAATGTCGGCCGGGGCGTACCAGCGAGTCAGTTCGTTGAGCACCACCGGCCCGGGTGGCAGGGTTTCAGGTGCTTCGCCCGGCAACTCGACGCCTTTGCACAGCAGGGTGCTTTCGGCCTCCCACAACGGACCGAGCATATCGTCCACTTGGGTGACCACTTCAAAGGTCGCCCCCTTGGGGTGTTTTTGCAGGTTGTGCACAAACACCCCGATGCGCAGTTGCGTCACGCTGCCCATGGGGCGCAGCAGCCGTATCCGATTGGTTAGATGAATCAGCCCAAGGAGCGGGAAGGGAAAGTCCTTGCTGGTCAGTAACTGCATTTGCAGCCCAAAGGCCAGGACATGGGGATAGGTAGGAGGCAGCAAGGGGCTAGGCGCCAGGTCGCATACGTCCCTGAACGCCGCCAGTGACGTGGGCTCAACTTCAACCCAGCAGCGCAAACCCTGCTCTGGCAAGGTGCTGCCGGTGATTTTGCGCCGGGCCGCGGCGCGGGCGTACAACGCGGGCAAATGCGGTGGGCTGGTCAGGTCGAGCCACTTCACGGTCATGGTTCATGCTCCCAAAATGCTTTGTCCGCACACCCGCAGGGCTTGACCGCTGACGGCGCCAGAGCCCGGCTGTGCGAGCCAGGCCACCGCTTCGGCCACGTCTTGCGGTAGGCCGCCCTGGCCCAGGGAACTCATGCGTCGGCCCGCTTCGCGCAAGGCGAAGGGGATATGCGCCGTCATCTGGGTTTCAATAAACCCGGGGGCCACGGCGTTGATACTGATGCCACGCTCGGCCAGCATCGGGGCCCAGGCTTGAGCCAGGCCAATCAGCCCGGCCTTGCTGGCGGCGTAGTTGGTCTGGCCGCGATTACCGGCGATACCGCTGATGGATGCGAGCAGAATCACCCGACCGTTATCGCGCAGGGTGCCGCTGTCGAGCAGGGCTTTGGTGAGTACTTGCGGGGCATTGAGGTTGACCGCGATCACTGAGTCCCAGAACTCGGGCGTCATGTTGGCCAGGGTTTTGTCACGGGTGATACCTGCGTTGTGAACCACGATGTCGACACCGTCACTCAGGTGTTCGACCAGCTCTTGAGCCGCATTGGCGGCACAAATATCCAGCGCAATGCTGTGCCCGCCCAAGCGGGCGGCCAGTGCATCGAGGTCGGCCTTGGCAGATGGAACGTCGAGCAAGATCAATTGGGCGCCATCCCGGGCCAGGGTTTCGGCAATCGAGGCGCCAATTCCACGGGCCGCCCCGGTCACCAAGGCCTTGCGCCCGGCCAAGGGGCGAGTCCAGTCCTGTACCTGAGAGGTGCAGGTCGAGAGGCGTAGCACTTGCCCGCTGATAAATGCACTTTTGGGCGAAAGGAAAAACCGCAGTGCGCCTTCAAGCTGATCTTGCGCGTCTTCACCGACATACAGCAGTTGCAGGGTGCTGGCGTTACGCAGTTCTTTGGCCAGTGACCGGCTGAAGCCCTCGAGCGCACGCTGGGCGCTGGCGGCAAATGGGTCACTTAATGTTTCAGGCGCCCGGCCCAGAATCACTAGATGGGCGCTGTGTTCCAGACTGCGCAGCAGTGGCTGGAAAAACTCGCGCAATAGCTTGAGCTGATCGGTGTGCAGCAGTTCGCTGGCGTCGAACACCACGGCCTTGAGCCTGGGGCCCTGGCCTGGAATCCAGGGTGTGGCGAGCAATGGTTCGGGGCCGTAGCTGTACACGGCGTCGGTGAGTTTGCTGGCAAAACGGTTTACCTGCTCGGCCAATGCCCCGCCACCAATCAACAGCGGACCTTCGACGGGGCGCAGACGCCCGGCCTGCCAGCGTTCCAGTCGTCCCGGTGACGGCAGACCCAACGCGCCGACCAGACGCTGGCCGAGGGATGAGTTGACGAAGTCGATATAACGGTCTGACATGGAACACTCTCCGACAGATGGGGTTCAAAGGGTTGACCACAAACATGCCGTGGTCGTTCGTTATCAGCGATAAGACCTACGCTTGTAACGATTAATGGATTCAAGAGAATAGGGGCAATCGTATGAGTCTGCGTCGTGTAGCAATTATTGGTGGTAACCGAATCCCGTTTGCCCGCTCTAATGGGCCGTATGCGACCGCCAGTAATCAGGACATGTTGACGGCCGCGCTGGAGGGGTTGATCGAGCGTTACAACCTGCACGGGCTGCGCATGGGGGAGGTCGTGGCCGGGGCGGTGCTCAAGGATTCACGGGATTTCAGCATGACCCGAGAGTGCGTGCTGGGTTCACGGCTTTCGCCGAAAACGCCGGCCTATGACCTGCAGCAGGCCTGCGGGACGGGACTAGAAGCGGTGTTGCTGGTGGCCAACAAGATTGCCTTGGGGCAGATCGACTGTGCGATTGCCGGGGGAGTGGACACTACCTCGGATGCGCCGATTGGCCTTAATGACGGCTTGCGTAAATGGCTGTTGCAGTTCAATCGCACCAAGGCGCCTCTGGACAAGCTCAAGACCTTGCTGCAATTGCGTCCGGGATTTCTGAAGCCCGAGTTTCCCCGTAATGGCGAGCCCCGCACCGGACTGTCGATGGGCCAGCACTGCGAGTTGATGGCGCAAACCTGGGGTATTCCAAGGCTTGCTCAGGACGAGTTGGCCCTGCACAGCCATCAGGCGTTGACGGCGGCCTATCACGCGGGCTGGGAAGATGACTTGCTCACGCCTTTCCGGGGTTTGAGCCGTGATAACAACCTGCGTGCCGACCTGACCCTGGAAAAACTCGCAGCCCTGAAACCCGTGTTCGAGCGCAGTGCCAAGGGCACGCTGACGGCGGGCAACTCTACGCCACTGACCGATGGTGCTGCCGTGGTGCTGTTGGGCAGCGAAGAGTGGGCCAAGGAGCGCGGCTTACCGATTTTGGCGTATTTGCGTGATGGCGAGACTGCCGCCGTGGATTTCGTGCATGGAGCAGAAGGTTTGCTGATGGCTCCTGTGTATGCCGTCCCACGGCTGCTGGCACGCAATGGACTGACCTTGCAGGATTTTGACTACTACGAAATTCACGAGGCATTTGCTGCGCAGGTGCTGTGTACCCTGAAAGCCTGGGAGGATGCGGCCTACTGCAAAAGCCGGCTCGACCTGGATGCACCGCTGGGCTCGATCGATCGCAGCAAGCTCAACGTCAAGGGCAGCTCGCTGGCCGTGGGGCATCCGTTTGCGGCGACGGGAGGACGGATTGTGACCAATATGTCCAAGCTGCTCGCCACCGCCGGGCAGGGGCGGGGGCTGATCTCGATCTGCGCGGCGGGTGGGCAGGGCGTGACCGCAATCCTTGAGCGGTAGCGCTGAACCCGACAGGCACTCTGTTGCCGGTCAAGGCCCTGTGGGAGCGAGCCTGCTCGCGAATGATCTTCGCGAGCAGGCTCGCTCCCACGGTTGAAGTCTCTCCAGGCGTTATGCGGGCACAGGGGCCCGAACCTCTTGCCGAGTGCGAGTGGCGTAGCTTTCTGCCATCACCGAGCACACGATTAACTGCAGCGGGTGATAGATCATGATGGGTAGCAGTATCAGGCCCAGCCCCGGGTTGGCGCCGAAGATCAAGGCGGCCATCGGCGCTCCGGCAGCCAGGGATTTTTTGCTGGCGCAGAACACGGCGGCAATTTCATCGCTGGTGCTGAACTTCAAGGCGCGGGCTGTGCGGGTGGTCATCCACAGGATGATGGCGAGCAGCATCGCACTGCCAATCAAGGCGCTGAAAATCACCGACGTGCCCTGTTGTTGCCACATGCCCGAGACCATCGAGTTGCAGAACGCCGCGTAGACCAGCAGCAGAATCACCACTTTGTCGCAGATGTTGGTGTAGCGCTTGTGGCGGGCGAAAAAGCGTCCGAACAGCGGGCGTACCAGTTGGCCAAGGACCAGGGGCAACAGGAGCATGGCGCACAGGTCGAGCAGGGTTGAGCCCAGGTCGATACCGCCCGCGCCGCTGCCAACCACCAGGCTGACGAGCAATGGGGTGATGAAAATCCCCAATACGCTGGACAGGCTGGCGTTGAGAATCGCCGCCGGTACGTTGCCGCCTGCGCTGCCGGTGAGTGCGACCGAGGAGGATATGGTTGAAGGCAACGCGCACAGGTAGAAGAACCCCAGCATCAACAACGGTGGAATATGGGCGCCCAGTAGCTTGTTGGCGACGACCCAGATCAGCGGGAAGGCAACAAAGGTGAAGCCCTGCACCATGAAGTGCAGGCGTATGTTTTTCAGGCCGTGACTGATCTGCTCGCTGGACAGGTTGACCCCGTGCAGGAAAAACACCAGGAACACGCCGATATTGATGACCCACTCAGCATGCATCCCACCGCCAGTGCTGCCGAAATGCGGGAACACATACGCCAGAAGTGTCGCTAGCAGCATGCCGCACAGAAACCAGTCGGTGAACATTCGTTTGAGATGTTTGAGCACAGGCATCGTGGGCACCGGAACATTGTAAGAATTGATGACTTAGCCTAACGTCGCCGGTATCTGACGTCTTGCGATATAAGGCCAATCAATGCCGCCAAACGGACAACGTGGGCTCCAGCGCGTCATTCCAGTGCTTGATGCATTGCCGCGGCCGCTGTATGCCCGGGCCGAAAGCCTGGGCGCAGGTTCGTGGACGCCACGTCATCGACATGATTGGGTGCAGTTTTCATACGCGATCAGTGGTGTATTGGGCGTGCACACCGACGAGGGCAGTTTTTTTGCCCCGCCGCAGTGGGGGATCTGGATTCCCGCCGGGCTGGAGCATGAGGTCATCACCTCGATGCGTGCTGAAATGCGCAGCCTGTATGTGCGTCGAGAGGATTGCCAGTGGGCGCCTGACCAGTGCCGGGTCCTTGAAGTTACGCCGCTGGCGCGCGAACTGATCAAAAGTTTTTGTGCGCTCCCCGTCGAATACCCGGAGGGCGGCAGTCCTGAGCAAAGGCTGGTGACGGTGTTGCTGGATCAATTGGCGAGCCTGCCCGAGGTGGGTTTTTCGCTGCCGTTGCCCCGCCATGGTCGCTTGCTGGTGCTGTGCAATGAGTTGATCGAAACCCCCGATGCCGACGTGAGCCTGAGCCTGTGGTCGGATCGGTTGGGCATGTCTGAAAAAACCCTTATGCGTTTGTTCCTGCGTGAAACGGGCTTGAGCTTTCGCAGTTGGCGTCAGCGGGTACGATTGCTGTCTTCGTTGCGGGTGCTAGAGGAGGGTGGGCATGTCACGCGCGCGGCGTTGTCGTGCGGATATGAGTCGACGTCAGCGTTCATCGCGGCGTTCAAAAAGATGTTTGGCTTTACGCCGGGCGAGTTATTTCGCCAGGGCTAAGCTACGGGCTCATTTGTCGGTGCTCTAAACGGGTTGCTCGTCTATCATTCAAATCGTTTGCCCTCTCCCCGTGGTGAGTGGATTGCCGTATAACGAGTGACATTCGCGTGTTTGGTAATAAAGGACCCACAATAAAAGCTGATGAAGACTCCAAAACGCTTAGAACCCCTGATCGAGGACGGTCTGATCGACGAGGTGCTGCGCCCACTCATGAGTGGTAAAGAAGCAGCTGTGTACGTAGTCCGCTGCGGCAATGAGCTGCGATGCGCCAAGGTTTATAAGGAGGCTAACAAACGAAGTTTCCGCCAGGCCGCCGAATATCAGGAGGGTCGCAAGGTTCGCAACAGCCGTCAGGCCCGAGCGATGGCCAAGGGCTCCAAGTTCGGTCGTAAAGAAACCGAAGATGCCTGGCAGAACGCCGAAGTGGCTGCGCTGTTTCGTCTGGCGGGCGCCGGTGTTCGGGTTCCAAAACCGTTCGACTTCCTGGAAGGCGTGCTGTTGATGGAACTGGTGGCCGATGAGTACGGCGATGCAGCACCGCGACTCAATGACGTGGTGCTGGAGCCGGACCAGGCTCGCGAGTACCACGCGTTCCTGATTCAGCAGATTGTGCTGATGCTGTGTACCGGCTTGGTCCACGGCGATTTGTCCGAGTTCAACGTACTGTTGACGCCAACCGGGCCGGTGATTATCGATCTGCCACAGGCTGTCGATGCAGCTGGTAATAACCACGCCTTCAGCATGCTGGAGCGTGATGTGGGCAACATGGCTTCTTACTTCGGGCGTTTTGCGCCGGAATTGAAGACAACCAAATACGCCAAGGAAATGTGGGCGCTTTACGAAGCCGCCACCTTGCACCCTGGCAGCGTATTGACGGGCGAGTTTGACGAGCCGGACGAGCTGGCCGATGTTGGCGGTGTCATGCGCGAGATCGAAGCTGCCCGTCTGGACGAAGCGTTCCGTCAGGCCGTGCGTGCTGCAGATGATGCGCCACCGAGTAAGTCTGAAGAGCCGCCTCCACCGTGGATGCAGTAATTGGCTAAATAAAAATCCGGCTCAGGCCGGATTTTTTTTACTTCAATGCAGCCCTGTGGGAGCAGGCTTGTTGTGGGAGCGGGCTTGCTCGCGATGGCATCACTGCGGTCATACCGGTAGACCGCGTTCCCTGCATCGCGAGCAAGCCCGCTCCCACACACAAAAAAATGGTGCGGCTAAAAACGGTTCAGCGGCACCTTAAGGCTGCACAGGCCGGTTTCATCGGCAGGCGGCAGGTTGCCGGCCCGAATGTTGATTTGAATGGCCGGAATCAGCAGCGCAGGAACCCCGAGGGTGGCGTCACGGGCGGTGCGCATGTCGACAAAACCCGTCAGGTCGATACTGTCGTTGACATGAATGTTTTTGGCGCGCTGTTCACCCACCGTCGTTGACCATGCGGCCTCACGCCCTGCTGGCGGATAGTCATGGCACATGAACAACCGGGTCTGTGCAGGCAGGGCCAGCAGACGCTTGATCGACTGATACAACTGATGCGCATCGCCCCCCGGGAAGTCGCAGCGGGCCGTGCCAACGTCGGGCATGAACAGCGTGTCGCCCACAAACAGGCTGTCGCCTTCAACCTGATACGCCATGTCGGCCGGGGTATGCCCGGGCACGTGCAACGCTTGCACCTTAAGTCGTCCGATCTGGAACAGCTCGTCCGGTTCGAACAACCGGTCAAACTGCGAACCGTCCAGCTTGAACTCGGGCTCAAGGTTGTAGATGTCGCGAAACACCCCTTGTACCTGGGTGATTGCCGCGCCAATACCAATCTGGCCGCCCAGTTTTCGCTTCAGGTAAGCGCTGGCAGACAGGTGGTCGGCGTGGGCATGGGTCTCCAATAACCATTGCACCTTCAGGCCCTGTGCCTGCACGTAGGCAGCAATGATGTCTGCACCGGTGGTACTGATGCGTCCGGCGGCGGCATCGTAGTCGAGCACCGGATCGATGATTGCGCACTCGCGAGCGCCAGCTTCATGAACCACGTAGCTCACGGTCGACGTCACGGGGTCGAAAAAACCTTGAATGGCGGGTTGCATGAATGGCCTCGCGTTAGTCAAAAAATACTCAATATATTGAAACATATATTATCGGGTCGTAGACTGTCGACCATCACGGCCCGGAGCTTTTCATGACTGCTCAGTTAACCAGCGAAGAAATCGGACTTCTGCGCGACTCTGCATCCAAAGCCTGCACCCTTCTCAAAGCCCTGGCCAATGAAGACCGACTGCTGCTGCTCTGCCAATTGACCCAAGGTGAGCGCAATGTCGGTGAACTGGAAGGGTTGACAGGCATCAGGCAACCCACCTTGTCGCAACAGCTTGGCGTGTTGCGCGATGAGGGCATGGTCAACACCCGGAGGATGGGGAAGTACATTTTTTATTCGCTTGCCAGCTTTGAAGTGGTTTGTGTGATGCAAGCCCTGTCGGGTTTGTATTGCGGGCAAGCACTTAAAAAGTAACGCGGCCTCATCCCCCCTGCTGACATCGCCCGGCTTATTCCATTCATTTTTGTTGTGCCTGGAGTGCTCAATGGAGCAAAACATCAAGCGAATCGACGCGTCATTTTCCGTGACCGGTCAGATCGAGCAGTCTGATCTCCACTCTTTGGCTGCACTGGGTTTTGCCAGTGTGATCTGTAACCGTCCGGATCATGAAGGCGGACCAGAGCAGCCCGGGCACGCATCGATCCAACAGGCCGCGCATGCCTTGGGGCTGAGCTTTGCCTACCTGCCAGTACCCAGCACTGGCGCGACACCTGAGCAGGCGCAGCAGTTGCGTCATTTGCTTAATGAGCTACCAACGCCCGTTCTGGCGTATTGCCGTACGGGCAATCGCTCCTCAAAACTTTACGAAGCCGCCACTCAAGCCCCGCGTAAGGCCAGGCTGTACGATGTTGTCGTGGTGGGTGGGGGCTCGGCCGGAATCTCGGTGTCGGCGAGCCTGCTCAAGCGCAATGCGGCATTGCGCATCGCCGTGATCGAGCCCAATACAGAGCATTACTATCAGCCCGCGTGGACGCTGGTGGGCGGCGGTGCTTTTGATGTCAAAAACACGGTTCGCCCGACCGCATCCGTGATGCCTAAAGGCGTTGTCTGGATCAAGGCGTCACTGTGCGCCTTCGCCCCGCAACGCAAGGTCGTGCTGCTCAGTGATGGCACTGAACTGGGGTATCAGCAATTGATCGTTTGCCCGGGGTTACAGCTGGCCTGGGAGACTATCGAGGGCCTGGAAGAGACCCTGGGCAAGAACGGTGTCACGTCTAATTATCGTCATGACCTGGCACCCTATACCTGGGAGTTGGTGCGTACCTTGGGTCGCGGAAAAGCGCTGTTTACTCAGCCGGGAATGCCGATCAAGTGTGCCGGTGCTCCGCAAAAGGCCATGTATCTGTCCTGTGATCATTGGCGCAAGCGCGGCGTTCTGGATTCGATTGCGGTTGAGTTCAATCTGGCGGGGGCGGTGCTGTTTGGTGTGCCGGCCTTTGTCCCGCCGTTGATGAAATACGTTGAGGCCTATAACGCCCACTTGGCCTTCCAGTCCAATCTGGTCAAGGTCGACGGGCCAGGCAAGACCGCCTGGTTTGATGTCACCGACGCAGACGGCAGCGTGACCCGTGTTGAGAAAACCTTCGACCTGTTGCATGTAGTGCCGCCGCAGCAGGCCCCCGATGTTATCCGTCGCAGCGAGTTGGCGGACAAGGCGGGCTGGTTCGAGACCGATCCGGCTACACTGCAACACCCACGCTACCCCGACATTTTCGCCCTTGGCGATGTCTGCAATACCCCCAATGCCAAAACCGCGGCGGCGACCCGCAAGCAAGTGGTCGTGGTGGCCGAGAACCTGCTCGCCCTGCGCAAGGGCACGGTTTTGCCCAAACGTTACGACGGCTATGGCTCATGCCCGCTGACCGTAGAAAACGGCAAGGTGATCCTGGCCGAGTTTGGCTATGGCGGCAAACTGCTGCCCACCTTCGGGCTGGACCCGACAGTGGCCCGCACCTCGGCCTGGTGGCTCAAGGCAACCTTTCTGCCCTGGTTCTACTGGCAAGGCATGCTCAAGGGGCGCGAGTGGTTCACTGATTGCAAGCCGGACTGAACCTGACCATGTTGATTATTCTGTTAGGCATGGTGGTGGGTGTAGTGCTTGGGTTGACGGGGGCCGGGGGAGGTATTCTGGCCATACCGGCGTTGACCCTTGGCCTCGGGTGGACGCTGGTGCAAGCCACGCCAGTAGCATTGCTGGCGGTGGGTACAGCTGCGGCACTGGGCGCGCTGGATGGCCTGCGCAAAGGATTGGTGCGCTACAAGGCGGCCGCATTGATGGCGATTGTGGGTTCGATGACCTCGCCGATCGGGCTTTATCTCGCCAGACAAATCCCCTCCAGAGCACTGGTATTGATGTTCAGCGGGGTGATGATGTTCGTCTCCCTGCGGATGTTTTTGCAGGCCAGAGCTGATGCGCGTGAAGGTAGCAGCGCGGGAGCCATTGAAAAAAACTGCATGCTCAACCCGTCCACCGGACGGTTAACCTGGAACGCCCGCTGCAGCATGACGCTGGTGTCGATTGGTGCTACGTCGGGTTTGTTGACGGGATTATTGAGTGTGGGGGGCGGATTCTTGATCGTGCCGGCGTTTCGCAAATTCAGTGACGTGCGCATCCATGCAGTGGTTTCAACGTCGCTGATGGTGGTGGCGCTGGTATCGCTGGGCACATTGGGCAATCTGATGAGCCAGGGTGTGAGCCTGTCGAGCGAGGGTGTGATGTTTATCGTGGCAACCCTAGCCGGGATGTTTGCCGGGCGGCTGATGGCCCCTCGCATCTCGGCCCAGTGGCTACAGCAAGGCTTCGCGGCGCTGTGTGCGGTGATAGGCCTGTTGATGCTCGCCAAGGCAGTCCTGACGTAAGCCCCGAATTTCCGTAGCAGCAGCCTCGTTCCTTCGGCAGCTGCTACGGGGTTTTTTGTTCAGCCGACACAACAAGCACTCTCAAGATCCTTGAGAATCGGGCAGTCAGGACGATGGTCGCCCTGGCAGCTCTCGACCAGTTCGTGCAACGTATCGCGCAGGCTGGTCAGTTCGGCGATTTTTTTATTCAACGCCTCAATGTGCTGACGCGCCAGCGCCTTCACATCAGCGCTGGCGCGTTGGCGGTCCTGCCAAAGTGTCAGCAGCTTGCCGACTTCTTCCAGTGAAAACCCAAGGTCACGTGAGCGCTTGATAAACGCCAGCGTGTGCAGGTCATCACTGTTGTACAGGCGGTAGCCACTGTCGCTGCGGCTGGCGGGTTTGAGCAGGCCAATGGACTCGTAATAACGAATCATCTTGGCGCTCAAGCCGCTGTGTTTGGCGGCTTGGCCGATATTCATGACGGTTGCCTCCTTAATCAAGATCCTTGGGTTTCCAGAACTTGAGCAACAACGCGTTGCTGACCACGCTGACGCTGGAAAAGGCCATGGCCGCGCCCGCCAGTACCGGGTTCAAAAAGCCGAAGGCGGCCAGTGGAATCCCGATCACGTTGTAGATAAACGCCCAGAACAGGTTTTGACGAATTTTGGCGTAGGTCTTGCGGCTGATCTCCAGTGCCGCAGGCACCAGCCGTGGGTCGCCGCGCATCAGGGTGATGCCCGCTGCATGCATGGCCACGTCGGTGCCGCCACCCATGGCGATGCCGATGTCGGCCGCGGCCAATGCCGGAGCATCGTTGATGCCGTCGCCGACCATGGCCACCACGCCGGTTTTTTTCAGCTCAGTCACTGTCGCGGCCTTGTCGGCGGGGAGCACTTCAGCGTGAACATCGGTAATCCCCAGCGCCTCGGCGACCACTTTCGCACTGCCACGGTTGTCGCCGGTCAGCAAGTGGCTGCTGATGTGGCGTGCATTGAGCTGCTGAATTGCGCTGAGGGCACCGGTTTTCAGTGTGTCACCAAAGGCAAACAGGCCCAGCACGCGAGGCTGCGGGCTTTGCTCTATCAGCCAGGACAGCGTACGGCCTTCGGTTTCCCAGTCGCTGGCGGATTCGGCGAGCGAACCCGGAGTGAGGCCGGTCTCTTCGAGCAAACGACGGTTGCCCAGCGCCAGGCGACGACCTTGCAGCGTGCCGGCAATGCCCCGCCCGGTAAGGGATTGGCTGTCCGTAACATCCGGTACATTCAGATTGCGTGCGGCGCAGGCATCCAGAACGGCTTTGGCCAACGGGTGTTCGCTGCCGCGTTGGAGGGCGCCCGCGGCTTGCAGCAAATGCGCCTCATCGCCGTCGAGGGCGCTGAAATGGGCGATTTGCGGGGTGCCAGAGGTCAGGGTGCCGGTTTTGTCGAAAACCACGGCGCTGACTTCATGGGCGCGTTCGAGGGCTTCGGCATCCTTGATCAGAATCCCGTGACGGGCGGCAACACCCGTGCCGGCCATGATCGCGGTAGGTGTTGCCAGGCCCAGGGCACAAGGGCAGGCGATAACCAGCACGGCCACGGCGTTGATCAGCGCCGTTTCAATGGGTGCGCCATACAGCCACCAGCCGAGCAGCGTTGCCAGGGCTATCAACAGGACCACGGGTACGAACACCTGGCTGACTTTATCCACCAGTTTCTGGATGGGCGCTTTGGCGGACTGGGCGTCTTCGACCAGGCGGATAATGCGCGCCAGTACGGTCTCGGTGCCCAGCGCCAGGGTTTTGATGATCAATCGGCCTTCGCCGTTAATGGCGCCCCCGGTGACTTTATCCCCAGGCTGTTTGGGTACAGGCAGGCTTTCACCGCTGATCAAGGCTTCATCGGCATGGCTTTGGCCTTCGACCACTTCCCCATCTACCGGAAAGCGCTCGCCGGGCTTGACCAACACCTGGTCATTGAGGCGCAGGTCACTGATGGCGACGTCTTGTTCCTGCCCGTCGACTACACGTAAGGCGCGCTCCGGACGCAAGGCTTCGAGGGCGCGGATGGCGCTGGCAGTCTGGCGTTTGGCACGGCTTTCGAGGTATTTGCCCAGCAGCACCAGTGCAATCACCACCGCCGAAGCTTCGAAATACAGGTGCGGCATGCTGCCGGGTTCGGCAATCGCCCACTCGTAGAGGCTCAGGCCATAACCGGCGCTGGTGCCCAGGGCGACCAGCAGGTCCATATTGCCCGCACCGGCTTTGACGGCTTTCCAGGCGGCCACGTAAAAGCGTGCGCCGAGGATGAATTGAACCGGGGTGGCGAGGAGGAACTGGGCCCAGGCGGGGAGCATCCAGTGGACGCCAAATGGGGCGAGCAACATCGGCAACACCAGTGGCAACGCCAGCACAATGGCCAGGGTCAGTGCCCAGCGTTCGCGGCGCAGACGTTTTTGCTGATCGTCCTCGGTGGCTTTGGCGGTTTGATGGACGCTGGCGCCATAGCCCGCCTGGCTGACAGCGTTGATCAGCAAGGTTGTATCGACTTGACCGAGCAACTCGATATGAGCACGTTCGCTGGCGAGGTTAACGCTCACGCTTTTGACCCCCGGCACCTTGGTCAGGGCTTTTTCGACGCGCCCTGCACAAGAGGCGCACGTCATGCCGCTGATATCCAGTTCCAGGCTGTGGGCGGGCACGCTGTAACCTGCCTGCTTCACGGCCTCGACCAGTGCCGGCAAGCTGCCCACAGGCGCCTCGATGCGGGCCTGTTCAGTGGCCAGATTGACGCTTACCGAACGCACACCGGGTACTTTGGTCAGGGCTTTTTCTACGCGTCCTGCGCAACTGGCGCAGGTCATGCCATCAATCGGCAGATCGAATTGGGTGGGCACGAGCAGTCCTCCTCAAGAAGTTATCTATCCATAGAATCGACCTTGACCCCATGGGAAGGTCAAGGGCTCTTGCTGTTCGTCGGGTTTGCCTGTGTGCCGCGTTCAATACTCGAGTTTGGCGGGCTTTAGGTACATGCCCTGCTTGCCAAGAGCGATGCGGTATTTGCGTACGTCACCGGCCTTTAGGGTGAATTGCTGTGCGGGCGGTACCAGCATGCCGGGCAAGCAGCCGGGGGCTTGCCCGGGTAGCAGCTTGAGACGGATATCAACGCTTGCCGCCGGCAAGTTAAAGGCCAGCGCTTGTTCCTGAAACAATCGCCCGGCGAGTTGATCGTCGATATACACACCGACCTCGCAGTGGGTCGGCACTTCAAGGCGCTCGCGGGAAATGATCAGTACGCCGTAGTCCTGATCGGCATTTGCCGACAGCGGCAAACTGGCGAGACCCAAAAGGCTGACTAGGCTCAAAGCGGTCCAGCGCATGACTCAGTATCCTGTTTTAAATCCCAAGGCCTGCAGCTTGGCCGAGCAGGGGATGGATTGCCAGTCAGCGAGTGAAACAACGGGCTTGACCTTGCCACGATGGCAAGGTCGAAGCTGTAGCCATCTCTCAGATAGGAGGCGTGATCATGCAAACGTTCAAAGTAGAAGGTATGACCTGTGGTGGCTGTGTTGGCGCGGTGACCCGTGCGGTGCAGGCTGTGGATAAAGATGCGAAGGTCGAAGTGGATCTGGCGAGCAAAACCGTAAAAGTGGACAGCAAGGTGGCTCCTCTGCAGATTATCGATGTGATTACCAATGCAGGGTTTGAAGCGCGGACGGCGCACTAGAAAGCATCGCCCAATCGTGGGGGTGAGCCTGCTCACTCTCACAACGGAGTCTCTACAATTTATTAGCTAGCTGGCTATCTTAATGTTCAAGTTCAGTATCCACGGCTAGACTATCGGGCTGCGCTAATTGCAGCCCGATCTGGATACCTGATGAACCTTCGAACAATCTTGATTCTTGGCGCCCTGAGCGCCTTCGGTCCGTTGGCGATCGATTTCTATCTGCCGGGCTTCCCAGCCATGGCACAAGCCTTTGCAACAGATGAGCAGCATATTCAGTTGACCCTGGCGGTTTACTTCCTGGGCCTTTCTATCGGCCAGCTGGCTTATGGCCCGATTGCGGACCGTTTTGGCCGCCGCATTCCATTATTGGTAGGGGTTGGCCTGTTTACGGCGGCATCGCTGGCCTGTGCATTTGCCCCGACCCTGGAATGGCTGATCGGCGCCCGGTTCGTTCAGGCGCTGGGCGGTTGCGCGGGGATGGTGCTGTCGCGGGCGATTGTCAGCGACAAGTGCGATGCGGTGGGGTCGGCCAAGGTCTTTTCGCAATTGATGCTGGTGATGGGGCTGGCTCCGATTCTGGCGCCGATGCTCGGTGGTCTGTTGGTCAACCTGCATGGCTGGCAATCAATCTTTATCGTGCTGACCGGATTCAGTGCCTTGGCCGCCCTGGCCGTTGCGCTGGGGTTGCCGGAAAGTCTGCCGGCCAATGTGCCGCGTCAACCTCTGTCGGGAGCACTGCGCCAATACGGGCGATTGCTCAAGGACGGTGAGTTTCTGGGGCATGCACTCACAGGGGGGATCGCAATGGCCGGGATGTTTGCCTACATAGCCGGCTCACCTTTCGTATTTATCAAACTGTACGGCGTACCTGCCGAACATTACGGCTGGCTGTTTGGCAGTAACGCGGCGGGCTTTATTCTGGTAGCACAGGTCAACGCCCGGTTGTTGGCATCGCGCGGCCCGGCTTTTTTGCTGGCGCGAACGGTGTGGGTCTATCTGGCTGCAGGTCTGGTGTTGCTTGGGGTCAGTGCGTTGCACACCGAGCAACTATGGCCGCTGCTGATTCCGTTGTTTATCTGTATTGCCAGTCTGGGTTGCATCATTCCCAATGCTTCGGCCTGTGCCATGAGCGGGCAGGGCGCGCGTGCCGGTAGCGCGTCGGCAATGCTCGGCTGCTTGCAGTTCAGCGTGGCAGCGGCGGCGGCTTCATTGGTGGGTGTTCTGCACGATGGTAGCGCTATGCCAATGGCGTTGGTCATTACGCTGTGTGGGGTTTTGGCCGTGGCGATCGCGATGGCGACCCGGCGTTTGTACACCGCCCGGATCGCCGCTCAGCAGTCGATCTGATTCAGCCTGCCAAACGTTCGGGCAGGCTATGCGGGGCTTGCAGGCGAGATTGCAATTTGTCTACAAAGGCGCGGGCCTCGGACTCGCTGCGAAAATTGACGGCTTGTTGGTCGATTTGAACCTGCCATTGGCAGTTACGGGATCTTGCTAACGCTCGTATCAGGATTTTCATGACTGGCCTCCTTCGGTTCGCAAAGGAGGCCAGTGTATGCCGAAATACGTGGGTAAATATGTCCGGGGTCAAGTCTCTGACTGACGGTTGAGCGTTGGCCGCATCAGTCCCGTGTCGCGTTTTATCAGAACCCTTCGAGCACAATTTTGCCCTTGGATTTGCCGCTTTCCAGCAGCGCATGGGCGCGGCGCAGGTTCGCCGCGTTGATGGTGCCGAAGTGCTCGCCGACGGTGGTGCGCAGGGTGCCAGCATCAATCAGGTCAGCGACTCGATTAAGCAAGTGATGCTGCTCGATCATGTCCGCGGTTTCGAACAGTGAGCGGGTGTACATGAATTCCCAGTGCAGTGACAGACTCTTGCGCTTGAGCTTGGTGATATCCAGAGCCTTGGGGTCGTCGATCAATGCCAGTTTGCCCTGTGGTGCCAGGGCTTCGACCAGTTGATCCAGATGCTGATCGGTCTGGGTCAGGCTGGCGACGTGGGTGACGGTGTTGATGCCGTGGCGCTTGAGCTCTTCACTCAACGCTTGGCTGTGATCGACAACGACATCGGCACCAAGCTCGCGGACCCAGGTTTTGGTTTCAGCGCGTGATGCGCTGCCAATCACCTTGAGCGCGGTCAGTTGGCGGGCCAGTTGCGTCAGGATCGAACCAACGCCACCGGCTGCGCCGACGATCAGCAGGCTTTGCTGCTCATCAGTTTTACCTTCTGTAACACCAAGGCGCTCAAACAGCAGCTCCCAAGCGGTGATGGCGGTCAGCGGCAGCGCGGCTGCCTGGGCAAAGTCGAGGCTTTTTGGCATGTGCCCCACAATTCGCTCATCAACCACATGGCGTTCACTGTTGGCCCCGGCCCGGGCAATGGATCCGGCGTAAAACACAGTGTCGCCCACCTTGAACAAGCTGACGTCACTGCCTACGGCCTTTACGACCCCGGCGACATCCCAACCCAGAACTTTGGCAGCGTCGGCCTCTGGCTGCACGTTCTGGCGAACTTTGGTGTCCACCGGGTTGACGGAGATGGCTTTGACCTCGACCAGCAAGTCCCTTGGACCGGCGACCGGTTCAGGCAATTCGATGTCTTGCAGGGCCAGTGGGTCGTGAATGGGCAGCGAGTTGTAGTAGGCGACAGCTTTCATCGGACATGTCCTGAAAAGGGGTAAGAATCTGGTAGAGATAATTGGCTATTTCGCAGGATGATAAAACCGGCTAAAACAGCAGTCTCTTTCAATATTTTTTTGATAATGGCCGAGTGAGTTCTGGATGCTGCGTTTTGATGACCTGCAATTGTTTGTTCGCGCTGCCGACTTGGGCAGCCTGTCGGCCGCCGCCCGAGTGATGGACATGTCGCCCGCGGTGGCCAGCGCGGCACTCAAGCGGATAGAGGCGCAGTTGGGTGCTCGATTGCTGGCTCGCTCGACCCGCAGCTTGCGTCTGACGGCCGAAGGGGACGGCTTTCTCGAATATGCCCGTACGGCGTTGAGCAGTCTTGATGAAGGACGGCGCTTGTTGGCGCGTGGGCAAGATCAAGTCAGCGGTGTGCTGCAGTTGTCAGCTCCCTCGGACTTCGGGCGTAATCTGCTGTTGCCCTGGCTGGATGAGTTTCAGCGTGAGCATCCCCAACTGACCGTACGGCTTTTATTGGGCGACCGTATTGCCGACCTGTTTCGTCAGCCTGTGGATATCGCTTTGCGTTATGGCGAGCCAGAAGACTCCAGCCTGGTGGCACTGCCGGTGGCCCCGGACAATCGTCGAGTGCTGTGTGCGTCGCCCGGCTACTTGGCGCGCAAGGGGGAGCCGCGTCAACTTGAGCAATTGCTGCAACACAATTGCCTGCTTTACATGCTTGGCACGCGGGTTCACGACCATTGGCAATTCAATGATGGCAAGCGCGAGCTGGGGCTGACGGTAAGCGGCAATCGTTTCAGCGATGATGCCGATGTGGTGCGCTTGTGGGCAGTCGCCGGGGAGGGCATTGCCTACAAGTCATGGCTGGATGTGGCGGGCGATGTGACTGCGGGCAGGCTCAAGGTGTTACTGCCGGAGCTTGTGTGTGAGCGTGCACCGTTGAATCTGCTCTGCGGTCATCGCGCGCAGTTGAGCAAGCCGGTGCGGTTGTTGCACGAGATGCTCAGTGAGCGGTGTGCGATGTTGAGCAAGTTGTACCCGGGAAAACAGTAAAACTGTTGTGGTACTGACGGTGATGCAGTTTCAGATGTCTGTGGGAGCGGGCTTGCTCGCGATGCTAACAATCAGGTGTGTCTGTCTGATCGAGTTGATGCCATCGCGGGCAAGCCCGCTCCCACAGGGTGTGTTACGGCTTGATCAAACGCGCATCCAGGCTGTTTTGCGCCAGGCGTTTGGCCTGGTCCTGGGTCATGCCCAGGTCGGTGTACAGCGCGTGGAAGTTCTCTGTCATGTAACCGCCGAAGTAGGCCGGATCATCAGAATTGACCGTGACTTTTACGCCGCGCTCAAGCATGTCGAGAATGTTGTGCTGCGACATGTGATCAAACACGCACAGCTTGGTGTTGGACAGCGGGCACACGGTCAACGGGATTTGTTCGTCGATGATGCGCTGCATCAGACGCTCGTCCTCGATTGCGCGTACGCCGTGATCGATACGCTGAATTTTCAGCAGGTCGAGGGCTTCCCAGATGTATTCCGGAGGGCCTTCTTCACCCGCGTGGGCCACGGTCAGGAAGCCTTCATGGCGTGCCCGGTCGAAGACGCGCTGGAACTTGCTGGGCGGGTGGCCCATTTCTGAACTGTCGAGACCCACGGCGACAAATGCATCGCGAAATGGCAGTGCCTGATCGAGGGTTTTTTCTGCTTCTTCTTCGCTCAAATGGCGCAGGAAGCTCAGGATCAGGCCGCTGGTGATACCCAGTTGCTGCTCACCATCCTTGAGTGCACTGGCGATACCATTGAGCACGACCTCAAACGGAACACCACGGTCGGTGTGGGTTTGCGGGTCGAAGAACGGTTCGGTGTGAATGACGTTCTGTGCCTTGCAGCGCAACAGGTAAGCCCAGGTCAGGTCGTAGAAGTCCTGAGAGGTGCGCAGTACGTCCGCGCCCTTGTAGTAGAGGTCCAGAAACTCTTGCAGGTTGTTGAAAGCATACGCCTTGCGCAAGGTCTCAACATCGTTCCAGGGCAAGGCGATCTTGTTGCGCTCGGCCAGCGAGAACAGCAACTCGGGCTCTAAAGAACCCTCAAGGTGCATGTGAAGTTCAGCTTTTGGCAGGGCATTGAGCCAGTCATACATAAAAGTTTTTCTCATCAAATCGGGTGCAGATGTCGACATTCTACAGGCGGGAGGCGGCACAGTTCTCCCGCCATTTGTCGCAGGCGGCTTACCAGGGAATCGTCTGGCCTTTGTAATCGATAAAATGATGGCCGCCTTTGCCGGCAAACGCCTTGACCTGATCAACCAGGCCCCGGGTGCTGGTCTGGACATCAATGTCCGCGCCTTCGCCGCCCATATCGGTTTTCACCCAGCCAGGGTGCATGGACAGCACGGTTGGGTTGTTGTCGCCCAGTTCGTAACGCACAAACGTATTGGTCATGGAGTTGAGCGCCGCTTTGCTGGCCTTGTAGAGGGCCAACTCAGGGGCGTCAGGATGAATGACGCTGCCGAGCACTGAACTCATAAAGGCCAGTACGCCACTGTCTTTGCGGACCTTGCTGACAAACTCGCGGGCCAGATTGATCGGCGCCACGCTGTTGGTGAAAAACAGCTGCCCCACCTCGGCCAGCGTCGCGTTGCCCGACAGTTGATCGTCCGGGCCTTTGACCCCGGCGTTCACGAACAGCAGGTCAAAAATTTCGTTGTGTAACGTATTGCTCAACGCCTTGATGGCTTGCTGATTGTCCATGTCCAGGCGCTCGATACGCACCGGACCCAGAGCCTTCAGTGCCTCTGCTTTTTTGGGATCACGAACTGTCGCGGTGACGTTCCATCCATCTGCGAGCAACTCTTTGACCAGACCCAGGCCCAGGCCACGTGAAGCTCCGATGATCAGTGCATGTTTTGCCGTCATGAGTAGCGTCCTATAGAAAGGTGATAAGAGTTGGCTAAAAAGCGTACAAGTGCTTGAAACCTATGGTGTGCAAGGGCTGCAGCGCTGTGTGCTCAGGTTATCCACAGGCAGGTGCACAGTGACTGTGGGCAACTATGGATGCAGGAAAGTAGCACCTTTAGTCGTCAGTCTTGAGGCTGTGGCGCTGGAGTAAAATTCTGCCGCGGCTTAAGTCAGCCAGTTGTTGTTGTGCAGGAGCAATCTGTTCTTCGGCCAGCGCCAGTTGTAGGTCAACGCCATTGGCGGTGAACGATTCGTCGATGATCAGGCCGCTCAGTTCGGTCAGGCGCAGTTTAACCAGAGCAAGTTCACTGAAACTGCAGGAACAGCTGAGGGCTACACGGCTGACCAAAGGCAGCTTTTCGGCACTTTGCAGGCATTTGTTCGCGCCACCACCATAGGCGCGAGCCAGTCCGCCGGTCCCCAGTTGGATACCGCCATACCAGCGGATCACCAACACCGCGACCTGATCACAATCCTGAGCTTCAATGGCTGAGAGTATCGGACGTCCGGCTGTCCCGCCGGGCTCGCCATCATCGCTGCTGCGGTATTGATCCCCGAGCTTCCAGGCCCAGCAATTGTGCGACGCATTGAGGTCGCTGTATTGATCGATAAAGTCGACGGCTTGCTGGGCACTGGTGATGGGCGCGGCATAAGTGATAAAGCGGCTTTTACGGATTTCTTCGCGGTATTCGCAAAGTCCCGTGAGGGTAGAAGGCATGTCGGTTCCAGGCTTAGACAGTGGGCGTCAGGCCGCAGCCTTTAAGGATGATACGAATCAGGTTGTCGCAGGCCGCTTGCATGTCCTGTTTGGTCAGGTGTGTACGGCCCGATACGCGACAAATTTGCGTCGAAAAGTCGGCGTAATGCTGAGTACTGCCCCACAGCAGGAAAATCAGGTGCACGGGGTCGACCGGGTCCATTTTTCCGGCATCGATCCAGGCCTGGAATACTGCGGCCCGGCCTTGGAACCAGGCTCTGTAGTCTTGAGTGAAGTACTCGGTCAGGCAGGCGCCGCCGCTGATGATTTCCATGGCAAAAACACGGGAAGCCTGGGGCTGGCGGCGCGAGAACTCCATTTTGGCGCGGATGTACTGTGTCAGGGCTTGAGCGGGATCATCTTCAGCGGTCAGGGCATTGAAGGTGCTGTCCCATAATTCGAGGATATTGCTGAGAACCGCGATGTAGAGACCCAGCTTATTGATGAAGTAATAGTGCAGGTTGGCTTTTGGCAGCCCGGCGCTGAGCGCGATGGCGTTCATGCTGGTGCCTTTGAAGCCGTGACGGGCAAATTCATCCTCAGCGGCCTTGAGAATGGTCTCTTCGTTTTTTTGGCGAATGCGACTTGCAGGCTTGCCATCGTGGGCGGGGACATCAAAGGTCATGGTCGTTCCAGGCAATCTGTGTGGGAGCATTCTGTACCATTGCGAGGTTTTTCACGTTAACGCGTCGCCTCCAGGCTCTCAAGGAAACTTTCCAGTACAAGGTGTGGACGACGACCTTTACGGGTGACGGATGCGAGGCTCAAATCGTAGAAACGCGTTTTTGCCTTCAGCGCCCGTAGCCGGCCCTGCTGAACCCACAAGCTGGCGTAATGATCGGGTAAATAGCCAATGTAACGTCCGGTCAAAATCAAAAAGGCCATGCCTTCGCGGTCCGACGCACTGGCGGTGCAGTTGAGAGCTTGATAGTGAGCCTGAATATCGGAGGGCAGGCGGAAGGTGGGAGCGATGGCATCTTGGTCATTGAGCCGCGCATCTTCCAGTTGCCGGTCATCGACATAAAACAACGGATGACCTACGGCGCAGTACAGCAAGGAGCGCTCGCTGTAGAGCGGCTGATATTCCAGCCCGGACAACGTGCTGGCCTGAGGCACGACGCCCACATGCAGGCGCCCGTCGAGTACTCCCTGTTCAACTTCGTGGGGCGAAATCATGCGGATATGGATTTGCACATCCGGGCCGCGCTCTTTGAGTTGGGCCAGGGCATGGGTGATGCGCATGTGGGGCAGGGTGACGAGGTTATCTGTCAGTCCAATGGTCAGCTCGCCGCGCAAGTGCTGGTGCAGGCCGTTGACCTCTGTACGAAAACTTTCGAGTGCGCCCAGTAACTGCAGCGCCGACTGATAGACCTCTCGGCCTTCTTCTGTCAGCGAGAACCCGGCGCGCCCACGCTGGCAAAGGCGTAAGCCCAGGCGTTGCTCAAGGTCACTCATTTGCTGGCTGATGGCCGAGCGGCCTATACCGAGCACTGTCTCTGCCGCCGAGAAGCCGCCGCACTCCACCACGCTGCGAAAAATGCGCAGCAATCGAATATCAAAGTCGCTGACCTGGGCCAGTGCATCGGGACGACGGCTGCTCATAGTTTAGTGGAGGCCTAACTAAAGGTTAGAAGAGTTGGATTTCATCGACTTTATAGGCGTGGCAATTTAGGTGCAACAACGCTTTCAACATCCTACGCCGCTTTCGCCTTGCGAGGTTTTGCTGATGAACATGCCCGAGAATGCCGAATTGAACCTGACCAGCCAGCTCAAGCTGGATGCTCACTGGATGCCTTACACCGCCAACCGTAACTTCCATCGCGATCCGCGCTTTATCGTGGCCGCTAAAGGTAGTTATCTGACGGACGATAAGGGTCGGCAAATCTACGATTCGCTTTCAGGTCTGTGGACTTGCGGCGCAGGGCATACCCGCACAGAAATCCAGGAAGCTGTTGCCAAGCAATTGGGCACGCTCGATTACTCCCCGGCGTTCCAGTATGGCCACCCGCTGTCCTTCAAGCTGGCAGAAAAAATCACCGAGCTGACGCCGGGCAATCTCAATCACGTGTTCTTCACTGACTCGGGGTCGGAGTGTGCCGATACTGCGGTCAAGATGGTGCGTGCCTACTGGCGCTTGAAAGGTCAGTCGACTAAAACCAAGATGATTGGCCGTGCTCGTGGTTATCACGGTGTAAACATCGCCGGCACTAGCCTGGGCGGTGTGAACGGCAACCGTAAAATGTTTGGTCAGGCAATGATGGATGTTGATCACTTGCCGCATACGCTGTTGGCAAGCAACGCGTTTTCTCGCGGTATGCCGGAGCTGGGCGGTATTGCCCTGGCCGACGAGCTCCTCAAATTGATCGAACTGCACGATGCCTCGAACATTGCGGCGGTGTTTGTGGAACCTATGGCCGGTTCGGCCGGTGTACTGGTTCCACCTCAGGGGTATCTGAAGCGCCTGCGTGAAATCTGCGACCAGCACAACATCCTGTTGGTGTTCGATGAGGTGATTACCGGGTTTGGTCGTACAGGTTCGATGTTCGGTGCTGACAGCTTCGGTGTAACGCCTGACTTGATGTGTATTGCCAAGCAAGTCACTAACGGTGCGATCCCTATGGGTGCCGTGATTGCGACCAGCGAGATTTATCACACGTTCATGAATCAGCCGACGCCTGAGTACGCGGTTGAATTCCCTCATGGTTATACCTATTCCGCCCACCCTGTGGCCTGCGCTGCAGGTCTTGCAGCGCTCGATCTGCTGCAAAAGGAAAACCTGGTGCAGAGCGTGGCTGAAGTTGCGCCGCATTTTGAGAATGCCTTGCACGGCTTGAAAGGCGTGAAGAACGTCATTGATATTCGTAACTACGGCCTGGCGGGGGCGATTCAGATTGCACCGCGTGATGGCGATGCGATTGTGCGTCCGTTCGATGCAGCGATGAAACTGTGGAAAGCCGGTTTCTACGTGCGCTTTGGCGGTGACACCCTGCAGTTCGGGCCAACCTTCAACAGCAAACCGCAAGACCTGGATCGTTTGTTCGATGCGGTCGGCGAAGCACTGAACCAGATTGACTGATCCTTCTATATAGAAGCGAACCTCATTGCATTCACACAGGCGCGCAGCATTCGCGCCTGTGGACAACTTTTCTGGAGTATTCATGAGCACCATCCAACACTTGATCAATGGCGAGCTGCTGAGCGATTCCGGTCGCACCGCTGATGTGTTTAACCCGTCCACCGGTAAAGTGATTCATCAGGTGCCGTTGGCCAGTCGCGAGACAATTCAACAAGCCATCGATGCGGCGAAAGCAGCATTCCCAGCGTGGCGTAATACTCCTCCAGCCAAGCGTGCTCAGGTGATGTTCCGCTTCAAGCAATTGCTGGAGCAGAACGAAGCACGTATCTCGCAGTTGATCAGCGAAGAGCATGGCAAGACGCTGGAAGATGCTGCAGGCGAATTGAAACGCGGGATTGAGAACGTTGAGTATGCGTGTTCAGCTCCTGAAATCTTGAAAGGCGAGTACAGCCGAAACGTAGGCCCGAACATTGATGCCTGGTCGGATTTTCAGCCACTGGGTGTGGTTGCAGGGATTACGCCCTTCAACTTCCCGGCCATGGTTCCTCTGTGGATGTATCCATTGGCGATCGTGTGCGGCAACTGCTTCATTCTGAAACCATCGGAGCGTGATCCAAGCTCGACGCTGTTGATTGCTCAGTTGCTGCAGGAAGCCGGTCTGCCCAAGGGCGTGATGAACGTGGTTCACGGTGACAAGTCTGCTGTGGACGCCTTGATCGAGGCGCCGGAAGTTAAAGCGTTGAGCTTTGTGGGCTCGACTCCGATTGCCGAGTACATCTACGCGCAAGGCACCAAGCTCGGTAAACGCGTTCAGGCGTTGGGTGGGGCGAAGAACCATGCGGTACTGATGCCGGATGCGGATCTTGATAACGCCGTCAGTGCGTTGATGGGGGCTGCTTACGGTTCGTGCGGCGAGCGCTGCATGGCTATTTCGGTAGCGGTGTGTGTGGGCGATCAAGTGGCAGATGCCCTGGTTGCCAAGCTGGTTCCGCAAATCAAGGCGCTTAAAATCGGGGCGGGTACTTCCTGTGGTCTGGACATGGGGCCGTTGGTTACAGGGCAGGCGCGTGACAAGGTCAGCGGCTATGTCGACGATGGCGTGGCGGCAGGTGCCGAACTCGTGGTTGATGGGCGTGGGTTGAGTATCAAGGGTCATGAAGAAGGCTTCTTCCTGGGGGGGTGCCTGTTCGATCGCGTGACGCCTGAAATGCGCATCTATAAAGAAGAAATCTTCGGTCCGGTGTTGTGCATCGTGCGGGTCAAGAGCCTGGAAGAGGCGATGCAACTGATCAATGATCACGAGTACGGTAATGGCACCTGTATTTTCACGCGTGATGGCGAGGCTGCC
>NZ_JAVIWO010000001.1:0-2547500 GCF_034313985.1 Pseudomonas sp. CCI3.1 | reverse complement strand
CAGACACGTCGAGCAGGTACGAAAGTAGGTCTTAGTGATCCGGTGGTTCTGTATGGAAGGGCCATCGCTCAACGGATAAAAGGTACTCCGGGGATAACAGGCTGATACCGCCCAAGAGTTCATATCGACGGCGGTGTTTGGCACCTCGATGTCGGCTCATCACATCCTGGGGCTGAAGCCGGTCCCAAGGGTATGGCTGTTCGCCATTTAAAGTGGTACGCGAGCTGGGTTTAGAACGTCGTGAGACAGTTCGGTCCCTATCTGCCGTGGACGTTTGAGATTTGAGAGGGGCTGCTCCTAGTACGAGAGGACCGGAGTGGACGAACCTCTGGTGTTCCGGTTGTCACGCCAGTGGCATTGCCGGGTAGCTATGTTCGGGAAAGATAACCGCTGAAAGCATCTAAGCGGGAAACTTGCCTCAAGATGAGATCTCACTGGAACCTTGAGTTCCCTAAAGGGCCGTCGAAGACTACGACGTTGATAGGTTGGGTGTGTAAGCGCTGTGAGGCGTTGAGCTAACCAATACTAATTGCCCGTGAGGCTTGACCATATAACACCCAAGCAATTTGCGTCGAAGAGACCAGATTGCGGTGTGTGAAGACGATACAAACCGAAAGTTTGCGACTCACAAAACACCAACTATTACATACCCATTCGCTAGAGCGTAAACCGAAAGGTAAACGACCTGGCTACCGAATTTCTTGACGACCATAGAGCATTGGAACCACCTGATCCCATCCCGAACTCAGCAGTGAAACGATGCATCGCCGATGGTAGTGTGGGGTTTCCCCATGTGAGAGTAGGTCATCGTCAAGATTAAATTCCAAAATCCCTGTCTGCTCGCGCAGACGGGGATTTTGTTTTTGTATAAGTACAAGCTTTGTAAAAAGCCTGTGCTGTTAATCAGGCCATTTGCCTGGCTAACACCTCGATTATCTCAATCGAAAGAAGCAGGAAATAAGGTGTTGACAGCAGCGTGTAACGCTGTAGAATTCGCCTCCCGCTAACGAGAGATCGAAAGCGCAAGTGGTTGATGTTACAGAGGAAACTTTGAAAACATCTTAAAATAACCGCTTGACAGCAACAGAGGCTGCTGTAGAATGCGCGCCTCGGTTCAGCGAAAGCTAAACCAACCGCTCTTTAACAACTGAATCAAGCAATTCGTGTGGGTGCTTGTGGAGTCAGACTGATAGTCAACAAGATTATCAGCATCACAAGTTACTCCGCGAGAAATCAAAGATGTAACCAACGATTGCTGAGCCAAGTTTAGGGTTTCTTAAAAACCCAAAGATGTTTGAACTGAAGAGTTTGATCATGGCTCAGATTGAACGCTGGCGGCAGGCCTAACACATGCAAGTCGAGCGGTAGAGAGAAGCTTGCTTCTCTTGAGAGCGGCGGACGGGTGAGTAATACCTAGGAATCTGCCTGATAGTGGGGGATAACGTTCGGAAACGGACGCTAATACCGCATACGTCCTACGGGAGAAAGCAGGGGACCTTCGGGCCTTGCGCTATCAGATGAGCCTAGGTCGGATTAGCTAGTTGGTGAGGTAATGGCTCACCAAGGCTACGATCCGTAACTGGTCTGAGAGGATGATCAGTCACACTGGAACTGAGACACGGTCCAGACTCCTACGGGAGGCAGCAGTGGGGAATATTGGACAATGGGCGAAAGCCTGATCCAGCCATGCCGCGTGTGTGAAGAAGGTCTTCGGATTGTAAAGCACTTTAAGTTGGGAGGAAGGGCATTAACCTAATACGTTAGTGTTTTGACGTTACCGACAGAATAAGCACCGGCTAACTCTGTGCCAGCAGCCGCGGTAATACAGAGGGTGCAAGCGTTAATCGGAATTACTGGGCGTAAAGCGCGCGTAGGTGGTTTGTTAAGTTGAATGTGAAATCCCCGGGCTCAACCTGGGAACTGCATCCAAAACTGGCAAGCTAGAGTATGGTAGAGGGTAGTGGAATTTCCTGTGTAGCGGTGAAATGCGTAGATATAGGAAGGAACACCAGTGGCGAAGGCGACTACCTGGACTGATACTGACACTGAGGTGCGAAAGCGTGGGGAGCAAACAGGATTAGATACCCTGGTAGTCCACGCCGTAAACGATGTCAACTAGCCGTTGGGAGTCTTGAACTCTTAGTGGCGCAGCTAACGCATTAAGTTGACCGCCTGGGGAGTACGGCCGCAAGGTTAAAACTCAAATGAATTGACGGGGGCCCGCACAAGCGGTGGAGCATGTGGTTTAATTCGAAGCAACGCGAAGAACCTTACCAGGCCTTGACATCCAATGAACTTTCTAGAGATAGATTGGTGCCTTCGGGAACATTGAGACAGGTGCTGCATGGCTGTCGTCAGCTCGTGTCGTGAGATGTTGGGTTAAGTCCCGTAACGAGCGCAACCCTTGTCCTTAGTTACCAGCACGTAATGGTGGGCACTCTAAGGAGACTGCCGGTGACAAACCGGAGGAAGGTGGGGATGACGTCAAGTCATCATGGCCCTTACGGCCTGGGCTACACACGTGCTACAATGGTCGGTACAAAGGGTTGCCAAGCCGCGAGGTGGAGCTAATCCCATAAAACCGATCGTAGTCCGGATCGCAGTCTGCAACTCGACTGCGTGAAGTCGGAATCGCTAGTAATCGTGAATCAGAATGTCACGGTGAATACGTTCCCGGGCCTTGTACACACCGCCCGTCACACCATGGGAGTGGGTTGCACCAGAAGTAGCTAGTCTAACCTTCGGGAGGACGGTTACCACGGTGTGATTCATGACTGGGGTGAAGTCGTAACAAGGTAGCCGTAGGGGAACCTGCGGCTGGATCACCTCCTTAATCGACGACATCAGCTGCTCCATAAGTTCCCACACGAATTGCTTGATTCATTGAAGAAGACGATAGAAGCAGACCAAAATTGGGTCTGTAGCTCAGTTGGTTAGAGCGCACCCCTGATAAGGGTGAGGTCGGCAGTTCGAATCTGCCCAGACCCACCAATTTTGTGTAAAAAGCCTGTAGAAATATGGGGCCATAGCTCAGCTGGGAGAGCGCCTGCCTTGCACGCAGGAGGTCAACGGTTCGATCCCGTTTGGCTCCACCATAACTTGCTTCTGTGTCGTAAAGCTTAGAAATGAGCATTCCATCAAACGATGGTGAATGTTGATTTCTGATCTTTTGATTAGATCGTTCTTTAAAAATTTGGGTATGTAATAGAAAGTTAGACTGGATAACACTTTCACTGGTGTTTATTCAGGCTAAGGTAAAATTTGTGAGTGTCTCTTAATTGAGCATGCGAATTTTCGGCGAATGTCGTCTTCATAGTATAACCAGATTGCTTGGGGTTATATGGTCAAGTGAAGAAGCGCATACGGTGGATGCCTTGGCAGTCAGAGGCGATGAAAGACGTGGTAGCCTGCGAAAAGCTTCGGGGAGTCGGCAAACAGACTTTGATCCGGAGATGTCTGAATGGGGGAACCCACCTAACATAAGTTAGGTATCTTAAGCTGAATACATAGGCTTAAGAAGCGAACCAGGGGAACTGAAACATCTAAGTACCCTGAGGAAAAGAAATCAACCGAGATTCCCTTAGTAGTGGCGAGCGAACGGGGACCAGCCCTTAAGCTGTATTGATGTTAGCGGAACGCTCTGGAAAGTGCGGCCATAGTGGGTGATAGCCCTGTACGCGAAAACATCTTTACAGTGAAATCGAGTAGGACGGAGCACGAGAAACTTTGTCTGAATATGGGGGGACCATCCTCCAAGGCTAAATACTACTGACTGACCGATAGTGAACTAGTACCGTGAGGGAAAGGCGAAAAGAACCCCGGAGAGGGGAGTGAAATAGATCCTGAAACCGTATGCGTACAAGCAGTGGGAGCCCACTTTGTTGGGTGACTGCGTACCTTTTGTATAATGGGTCAGCGACTTATTTTCAGTGGCAAGCTTAACCGAATAGGGGAGGCGTAGCGAAAGCGAGTCTTAATAGGGCGTCTAGTCGCTGGGAATAGACCCGAAACCGGGCGATCTATCCATGGGCAGGTTGAAGGTTGGGTAACACTAACTGGAGGACCGAACCGACTACCGTTGAAAAGTTAGCGGATGACCTGTGGATCGGAGTGAAAGGCTAATCAAGCTCGGAGATAGCTGGTTCTCCTCGAAAGCTATTTAGGTAGCGCCTCATGTATCACTGTAGGGGGTAGAGCACTGTTTCGGCTAGGGGGTCATCCCGACTTACCAAACCGATGCAAACTCCGAATACCTACAAGTGCCGAGCATGGGAGACACACGGCGGGTGCTAACGTCCGTCGTGAAAAGGGAAACAACCCAGACCGTCAGCTAAGGTCCCAAAGTTATGGTTAAGTGGGAAACGATGTGGGAAGGCTTAGACAGCTAGGAGGTTGGCTTAGAAGCAGCCACCCTTTAAAGAAAGCGTAATAGCTCACTAGTCGAGTCGGCCTGCGCGGAAGATTTAACGGGGCTCAAACCATACACCGAAGCTACGGGTATCACTTAGGTGATGCGGTAGAGGAGCGTTCTGTAAGCCTGTGAAGGTGAGTTGAGAAGCTTGCTGGAGGTATCAGAAGTGCGAATGCTGACATGAGTAACGATAATGGGTGTGAAAAACACCCACGCCGAAAGACCAAGGTTTCCTGCGCAACGTTAATCGACGCAGGGTTAGTCGGTCCCTAAGGCGAGGCTGAAAAGCGTAGTCGATGGAAAACAGGTTAATATTCCTGTACTTCTGGTTATTGCGATGGAGGGACGGAGAAGGCTAGGCCAGCTTGGCGTTGGTTGTCCAAGTTTAAGGTGGTAGGCTGGAATCTTAGGTAAATCCGGGATTCTAAGGCCGAGAGCTGATGACGAGTTGTCTTTTAGACAACGAAGTGGTTGATGCCATGCTTCCAAGAAAAGCTTCTAAGCTTCAGGTAACCAGGAACCGTACCCCAAACCGACACAGGTGGTTGGGTAGAGAATACCAAGGCGCTTGAGAGAACTCGGGTGAAGGAACTAGGCAAAATGGCACCGTAACTTCGGGAGAAGGTGCGCCGGTGAGGGTGAAGTATTTACTGCGTAAGCCCATGCCGGTCGAAGATACCAGGCCGCTGCGACTGTTTATTAAAAACACAGCACTCTGCAAACACGAAAGTGGACGTATAGGGTGTGACGCCTGCCCGGTGCCGGAAGGTTAATTGATGGGGTTAGCTAACGCGAAGCTCTTGATCGAAGCCCCGGTAAACGGCGGCCGTAACTATAACGGTCCTAAGGTAGCGAAATTCCTTGTCGGGTAAGTTCCGACCTGCACGAATGGCGTAACGATGGCGGCGCTGTCTCCACCCGAGACTCAGTGAAATTGAAATCGCTGTGAAGATGCAGTGTATCCGCGGCTAGACGGAAAGACCCCGTGAACCTTTACTATAGCTTTGCACTGGACTTTGAATTTGCTTGTGTAGGATAGGTGGGAGGCTTTGAAGTGTGAACGCCAGTTTGCATGGAGCCAACCTTGAAATACCACCCTGGCAACTTTGAGGTTCTAACTCAGGTCCGTTATCCGGATCGAGGACAGTGTATGGTGGGTAGTTTGACTGGGGCGGTCTCCTCCTAAAGAGTAACGGAGGAGTACGAAGGTGCGCTCAGACCGGTCGGAAATCGGTCGTAGAGTATAAAGGCAAAAGCGCGCTTGACTGCGAGACAGACACGTCGAGCAGGTACGAAAGTAGGTCTTAGTGATCCGGTGGTTCTGTATGGAAGGGCCATCGCTCAACGGATAAAAGGTACTCCGGGGATAACAGGCTGATACCGCCCAAGAGTTCATATCGACGGCGGTGTTTGGCACCTCGATGTCGGCTCATCACATCCTGGGGCTGAAGCCGGTCCCAAGGGTATGGCTGTTCGCCATTTAAAGTGGTACGCGAGCTGGGTTTAGAACGTCGTGAGACAGTTCGGTCCCTATCTGCCGTGGACGTTTGAGATTTGAGAGGGGCTGCTCCTAGTACGAGAGGACCGGAGTGGACGAACCTCTGGTGTTCCGGTTGTCACGCCAGTGGCATTGCCGGGTAGCTATGTTCGGGAAAGATAACCGCTGAAAGCATCTAAGCGGGAAACTTGCCTCAAGATGAGATCTCACTGGAACCTTGAGTTCCCTAAAGGGCCGTCGAAGACTACGACGTTGATAGGTTGGGTGTGTAAGCGCTGTGAGGCGTTGAGCTAACCAATACTAATTGCCCGTGAGGCTTGACCATATAACACCCAAGCAATTTGCGTCGAAGAGACCAGATTGCGGTGTGTGAAGACGATACAAACCGAAAGTTTGCGACTCACAAAACACCAACTATTACATACCCATTCGCTGGAGCGTAAACCGAAAGGTAAACGACCTGGCTACCGAATTTCTTGACGACCATAGAGCATTGGAACCACCTGATCCCATCCCGAACTCAGCAGTGAAACGATGCATCGCCGATGGTAGTGTGGGGTTTCCCCATGTGAGAGTAGGTCATCGTCAAGATTAAATTCCAAACCCCCTGTCTGCGTTAGCAGACAGGGGGTTTGTTTTTGTGGCGAGAAAAGGTGTGGCACGCGCACTTCTAATACATCGCTCGATACTCCCCAGTCCCACGCACTGTCTTTAAGCTTGCACTCCACCCATCTTGCCGAGCAATGTTAAGGTTCGCTTTTGGATCTTGCCTTCTCCTAAGGATGCCGTCATGCCGGTTGCTACGCCCCTCAATGCGGGTTTTATGGTGGTTCACGGTAACCGCCTTGATGAGTTACGTAGCCTGGTCGTCAGCTGGATGCGGCGCTATCCCCTGGCTCCCCTGGAGAATGAAATCGCTCTGGTGCAGAGCAATGGCATCGCCCAATGGTTGAAGCTGGCCCTCGCCGAAGACGCTCAGGACGATGACCTTGGCGGCTGCGGTATTGCGGCAGCAGTGGACGTGCAGTTGCCCGGCAGTTTTTTGTGGCAGCTCTATCGACTGGTATTAGGCAGCGAAGAAATCCCCGCCAAGTCCCTGCTCGATAAAGGCCCGCTGACCTGGCGTCTGATGCGCCTGCTGCCAGCCCTCATCGATCAACCGCACTTCGAGCCGCTGCAGCGCTTCCTGACGCACGACACTGATTTGCGCAAACGCTATCAATTGTCCGAGCGCCTGGCTGACCTGTTCGACCAATATCAGGTCTACCGTGCCGATTGGCTCGAAGACTGGGCCGCTGGCCGGCATCAACTGCGCAATGCCCGAGGCGAAAGCCCGGCTTTGAGCCCGGCCAACTGCTGGCAAGCCGAACTGTGGCGTGCGCTACTGCTGGATGTAGGTGAGGAGGGCATGTCCCAGAGCCGAGCCGGTGTTCACCAGCGCTTCATGGACAAAATCAGCAGCCTTGAGCAAGCCCCTCCCGGTTTACCTGCCCGAGTCATCGTCTTCGGTATCTCTTCATTGCCCGCCCAAGCGCTAGAAGCTCTGGCGGGGCTCGCCCGTTTCAGCCAAGTACTGTTGTGCGTGCACAACCCATGCCGCCATCATTGGTCTGACATCGTTGCCGATAAAGATCTACTGCGCCATCAGTACAAACGCCAGGCCCGCAAGAGCGGAATGCCTACAGCACTTGATCTGGATACCTTGCATCAACACGCACACCCACTGCTGGCTGCGTGGGGCAAGCAAGGTCGCGACTACATTAACCTGCTCGACAGCTACGACGAGCCCAACAGCTACCGTGCCGCCTTTCGTGATGGCCGCATTGACCTGTTCAGCGAAGTCGAACCACTCAACCTGCTCAACCAGCTGCAGGACGACATTCTTGAACTGCGCCCCCTGAACGAAACCCGCGAGTTATGGCCCGCTGTCGATTTGGAAAAGGACCGTTCAATCCGTTTCCACATTGCCCACAGTGCTCAGCGAGAAGTCGAGATTCTTCACGACCAGCTACTCGCAAGATTTAGCGAAAACCCACAATTGCAACCGCGGGATGTGATTGTGATGGTGCCGGATGTCGACAGCTATGCACCCCATATCCGCGCCGTATTCGGTCAGATTGACCGCGATGATCGCCGCTTTATTCCTTACACCTTGGCTGACCAGGGCCAGCGTGGCCGAGACCCGTTGCTGATCGCCCTTGAGCATCTGCTCAAGTTGCCTGACAGCCGTTTCCCGGTCAGTGAAATCCTCGACTTGCTCGACGTCCCTTCACTGCGTGCTCGCTTCAACGTCCAGGAGCGCGACTTGCCCACCCTGCATCGCTGGATCGAAGGTGCGGGAATTCGCTGGGGGTTGAACGCTGAGCAACGTGCAGGCCTGGGTTTGCCAGAGCAATTGGAGCAAAACAGTTGGCGATTTGGCCTGCGTCGCATGCTGCTCGGATATGCCGTGGGCAGCGGCGAAGCCTGCGATGGCATTGAGCCCTACGATGAAATTGGTGGCCTGGATGCCGTACTGATTGGTCCGCTTGTGGCCTTGCTCGATGCCCTTGAAATCGCCCATCAAGAACTCTCCCGACCTGCACTGCCGCAGCAATGGGGTGTGCGCCTTCAAGCGCTGGTACAACTGTTTTTCCAGGCCGAAACCGAGCACGACGACTATCTGCTGGCCCAGCTTGAAGAGTTGCGCGAAACCTGGCTTGAAACCTGTGAGCTGGTTGGCTTGCAGGATGAGTTACCGCTGACGGTCGTACGTGAAGCCTGGCTCACCGGGCTTGACCAAGGAAAACTCTCACAGCGTTTCCTTGCCGGTGCAGTCAATTTCTGCACCTTGATGCCGATGCGTGCCATCCCCTTCAAGCTGGTGTGTCTGCTGGGTATGAATGACGGCGACTACCCGCGTGCACAACCGCCGCTGGATTTCGATTTGATGGGCAGCGACTATCGCCCTGGTGACCGTTCCCGCCGCGAGGATGATCGATACCTGCTACTCGAAGCGCTGCTTTCCGCCCGCGATCAGCTCTATATCAGCTGGGTAGGGCGCAGTATTCGCGACAACAGCGAGCGCCCGGCGTGTGTCCTGATCGGCCAACTGCGTGATCACCTGGCCAATGGCTGGCAACTGCAAGGGGGCGATGAGCTGCTCGACGCCATGACCCAAGAGCATCCGTTGCAGCCCTTCAGCACCCGTTATTTCCACGAAGGTAACCCCAACCTGTTCAGTTATGCCCGCGAATGGCAGCGATTGCACGCGCCACAACCGCAACCGGTTCCGCCGGGTACGCTAGGAGCGCACGAGCAGGAGGAGCCACTAAATCTGACGCAGTTGCAGGACTTCTTGCGCAACCCTGTGCGTCACTTCTTTAGTCAGCGCTTGAAAGTATTCTTCGAAGCAGCCGAGGTGCCTTTGGCAGATGAAGAACCTTTCGTACTCGATGCGCTGCAACGCTACACCCTGAGCGACAGCTTGCTTGAAGCCGCACTGGCACAGCCCGACCAGCTTGAAAGCGCCTTGCATAACCGCGCTTTGCGTTTGCAAGGCAGCGGCCTGCTGCCCATGGCCGGGTTTGGCGAATGCCTGCAACAAGAACTGATCGAGCCATTACCGGATGTATTGCAACGTTATCAACAGCTACTGGCCCTTTGGCCTACGCCGTTGAACAGCGCGCTACCCATCAGCTTTGAAGACCACGGTCTGATCCTTGAAGGCTGGCTCAGTAACCTGCATCAACGCAGCGATAAAGGCCTACTGTCCATCACCACCATTCCTAACAGCATTGGTGCGATTAAAACCCGCAAATGGCATCGATTGACACGGCCGTGGGTAAACCATCTGGCGGCGTGTGCCAGTGGTCTGGAGATGTCGACCGCACTGGTGGCCAGCGATGACACGTTGCTGCTCGACCCTCTGGATGCCAAACAGGCCCGCGATATTTTGGGTAACTTGCTGGTGGCCTGGAAAGTCGGCATGAGCCATCCGCTGCCCATTGCGGTGAAAACGGCCTTTGCCTGGCTGGCACAAACAGACCCGGCCAAGGCCGATGCTGCGGCACAAAAAGCCTACGAAGGTGATGGCCAGACCAGTGACGGCGAACGCCGCGAAAGCGCGGCTCTGGCCAGACAGTTTCCTGATTACGCTGCCCTGATGGCCGCTGAAGAATTTGAAGAGTGGTGCGATGCCCTCTATCGACCCCTTTTTGATGCGCCTTGGCGTTCATTAAACAGCGAGGCTTCCCGCTAATGAGCGAGCAAACATTACCGCTGGCCTTGGCCTTCCCCCTACGTGGCAGCCAACTGATCGAAGCCAGCGCCGGCACCGGCAAAACCTTTACCATCTCGGCGCTCTACCTGCGGCTGATCCTGGGTCATGGCGGCGAAGCATCTGGCTTTGGGCGTGAACTGTTACCGCCGCAAATTCTCGTCGTGACCTTCACCGATGCTGCCACCAAAGAGCTGCGCGATCGTATCCGTACCCGGCTGGCAGAGGCTGCCCGGTTCTTTCGTGGCGAGATCGAAGCCCCGGATGCTCTTGTCGAGCAATTGCGTGAACAGTTTGCTCCCGAGCAGTGGGCCGCTTGCGCGGGACGCCTCGACATCGCAGCTCAGTGGATGGACGAGGCTGCCGTATCGACCATTCACAGTTGGTGTCAGCGCATGTTGCGCGAGCATGCCTTCGACAGCGGCAGCCTGTTTACCCAGACCCTGGAAACCGACCACAGCGACTTGCTGGGCGAAGTGCTGCGCGATTACTGGCGGCTGTTTTGCTACCCCATGCAGGGCGATGCGCTGAACTGGGTGCGCGCCAACTGGAGTGGCCCCGCCGCCTTGTTACCGCGTGTGCGTGCACTGTTTGGCAGCTCACGTCAGCCAGCCAAAGAGCAGCAGACTCCGGCGCAAATGATTGAAGCCTGTTTGCAAGAGCGTCGCCAGGCCTTGGCCCAGCTCAAAACGCCCTGGTTGCTGTGGGCACAAGAACTACGGGATATCTGCCTGCAAGCCGTGGCGAGCAAAACCGTCGACGGTCGCAAAATGCAGGCCCGTTATTTCGAACCCTGGTTTGAAAAACTCAGCACCTGGGCTGCTGACGACACTCAGGAGCAACTCGACCTTGGCACCGGCTTCACGCGTCTGACCCCCGATGGCATGGCCGAAGCCTGGAAGGGCTCGCCCCCGCAGCACCCGGGGCTGGACGCCATGCAGGGCCTTAAGGCTGCGCTCGATGCCTTGCCCACTCCAGACGCCGCGGTTCTGCAACATGCGGCGAACTGGGTCAGCGTGCGCTTTGAAGAGGAAAAACGCCGCCGTGCCGAGATGGGCTTCGACGACATGCTGCTGCGCCTTGACGCTGCATTGCAGGCCGAAGGCGGCGAGCGCCTGGCGACCTTGATTCGCGAACAGTTTCCGGTGGCTTTGATCGACGAATTTCAAGACACCGATCCCGTGCAGTACCGTATCTTCGAGACTATCTACCGGATTGAAGACAACAGCCCCGACACGGGTCTGTTCCTGATTGGCGACCCTAAACAGGCGATCTATGCCTTTCGCGGGGCCGATATCTACACCTACCTGCGCGCACGTCACGCCACCAGTGGACGTTTACATACGCTGGACACCAACTTCCGTTCCAGCCACGCAATGGTCAAGGCGGTAAACCACGTCTTTGAGCGGGCCGAGCAACGCGATACCGGGCGAGGCGCCTTTTTATTCCGCGAAGGTTCTGAAAATCCTGTGCCTTTTGTGTCGGTCAAATCTCAAGGACGTAAAGAAGTCCTACAGCTTGATGGCAAGCCGATTACGGCATTAACCCTCTGGCAATTGCCTTCCGAGCAGCCCGTGTCGGGCGTCATCTATCGTCAGCAACTGGCGGCAGTCTGTGCCAGCCAGATTGTTGAGCTGCTCAATGGCGGTCAACAAGGCCGCTGCGGTTTCGCCAAAGACGGCGAAATCGTGCGCGGCGTGTTGCCTGCGGATATCGCCATTTTGGTACGTGACGGTAAGGAAGCGCAGTCGGTCAGGCGAGAGTTATCGATCCGTGGTGTACGCAGCGTTTACCTGTCGGATAAGGATTCGGTCTACGCGGCGCAGGAAGCACACGATGTACTGGCCTGGCTCAAGGCTTGCGCCGAACCGGACGTAGAGCGTCCGCTGCGTGCTGCGCTGGCCTGCATCACCCTGGACCTGCCGCTGATTGAACTGGAGCGTCTGAACCAGGACGAATTGGCCTGGGAAAAACGTGTGATGCAGTTCCGGGGCTACCGTGAAATCTGGCGCAAGCAAGGGGTGCTCGCCATGTTGCGCCGCATGCTGCATGACTTCGAACTGCCCCAGGCCCTGATCGCCCGCCCCGATGGCGAGCGCGTGCTGACCAACGTGCTGCACCTGTCCGAACTGCTGCAACAGGCTGCAGCCGAACTGGATGGCGAGCAGGCGTTGATCCGCCATCTGGCCGAGCATCTGGCATTGTCAGGGCAGGCGGGCGAAGAGCAAATCTTGCGCCTTGAAAGTGACGAGCAACTGGTCAAAGTAGTGACCATCCACAAGTCCAAGGGACTGGAATACCCATTGGTGTTCTTGCCGTTCATCTGTTCAACAAAACCCGTGGATGGCAGCCGTTTACCGCTGCATTACCACGACGCTGCGGGCAATGCCCACGTAAGCCTGACGCCGACGCCAGAGCTGATCGCCCAAGCGGATGACGAGCGTCTGGCCGAAGACTTGCGTCTGCTCTACGTGGCCCTGACCCGCGCTCAGCATGCTTGCTGGTTGGGAGTTGCCGACCTCAAGCGCGGTAACAACAATCGTTCGATCCTGCACCTTTCAGCTTTGGGGTATTTGTTGGGCGGCGGAGCCACGCTGGCCGAATCGGTCGGGTTACAGAGCTGGCTGGCAGAGGCTCAGCAAGACTGCGCCGCCATACAGTTTGAGCCGGTACCAGCCGCTTGCGAGGCGCACTTTTACCCACCGCTTAACCAGGCCACCCTGCTTGAGCCCCGGATTCCGACGCGCCGGGCTGCAGAAAACTGGTGGATCGCTTCCTACAGCGCATTGCGCATTGGTGACAGCCTCAGTCCTGCCGAGGCTCCCGAGAGCGCACTGGCGCAAAAGCTCTCGGACGACGAGCGACTCGATCCTGATGCACCCCGCGAAGTGTTACTCAGTGGTGGCGATATACACCGCTTCCCACGTGGGCCCAATCCCGGGACTTTCCTGCACGGCTTGCTTGAGTGGGCGGGCAGCGAGGGCTTCAAGGCAACACCCGAAGCAATCAGCGACGCTGTGGCGCGACGCTGCAACCGGCGTGGCTGGCAAGGCTGGATCGAGACCCTGAGCGACTGGCTGCAGCATCTGCAGGACGAACCGTTGCGTCTGAATAATGGCCAGCCGGCGGTCGTACTGAGTGAACTTGGCCAGTACCAGATCGAAATGGAGTTCTGGTTTGCCAGCCACAAAGTCGATGTGGTGCAACTGGACACACTGGTACGTCAGCACACCCATGGCGGCGCGCCGCGTGCCGGAGCCGAGCCGAGCCTGCTCAATGGCATGTTCAAGGGTTTTATCGACCTGACTTTCGAACACCAGGGTCGCTATTACGTGGCGGACTACAAATCCAACTGGCTGGGCGTTGACGATTCGGCCTACACCGAGCAAGCGATGACTGCCGCGATTCTGGATCATCGCTACGACCTGCAGTACGTCTTGTACTTGCTGGCCTTGCATCGTCAGCTCAAGGCGCGATTGCCCGACTATGACTACGACCAACACATGGGCGGTGCGCTGTATCTGTTTTTGCGTGGCACCCGTTCTCAGGGGCAGGGCGTGTACTTCACCCGGCCCCCCCGACTATTGATCGAAAGTCTGGACCTGATGTTCCAGGGCAAACCTTTACCGAAAACAGCTGAACCGGCGTGGGAACAGGGAGTGTTGTTATGAGTCGTTCGTTTGCTGAACTGTTGCCTACGCCGTTGACGGCTGAAAGCCTTGCCCTCCTGCAACCGTTGAGCCGTGCTGAAGATCTGCTGCTGTTGCTGGAACGCTGGGTCGAGCGCGGCTGGCTGCGCGCACTGGATAAAGCCTTCGTCGCTTTCCTGCATGAGCGCGACCCTCAAGGTGACCCCCTGGTGTTGTTGGCGGCAGCCTTGACCAGCCATCAGTTGGGCCACGGCCATGTCTGTCTTGATTTGTTCGAGACGCTGAAGGAGCCCGACTTTGCACTCTCCTTACCACCCGAAGGCGATGTGCAAACCGGCGCCATGCTGCTGCCCTCGCAGTTGCTTGAGGCGTTGGGAGGTGACGCGTGGTGCAGGGCCCTGCAAGCCAGCCCGTTGGTTGAGCACGCGGGCCAGCCGTCGGCAGATGCGGCCAGTCGGCCATTGGTGCTGAGTGAGCGCCGGCTGTATTTACGCCGCTATTGGGCCTATGAGCGCCGGATCGATAGCGCCTTGCGCCAACGTCTGACACAGGTTGAAGCTACGCCTGATGATTTGCCTGCACGGTTGAACGGCTTATTCGGTAGCCCGGCACAGAATGCGCCGATTGACTGGCAAAAATTGGCCTGCGCTCTGGCCACACGAGGCGCTTTCAGCATTGTTACGGGGGGGCCAGGTACCGGCAAAACCACCACAGTGGTGCGCTTGCTGGCCTTGCTTCAAGCCCCGGCGGTCGAAGCGGGGGCGCCCTTGCGAATTCGCCTTGCCGCACCGACCGGTAAAGCGGCCGCGCGCCTGACCGAGTCAATCAGCCTGCAAGTCAAATCCCTTGAAGTGGACGACAAGGTTCGGCAAAAAATCCCCAGTGACGTGACCACCGTCCACCGTTTGCTCGGCAGTCGCCCCGGCACACGCCACTTCCGTCATCACGCGGGCAATCGCCTGCCGCTGGACGTGCTGGTGGTCGACGAAGCGTCAATGATCGATCTCGAAATGATGGCCAACTTGCTCGATGCATTACCTGCTCATGCGCGGCTGGTGCTGTTGGGCGATAAGGACCAATTGGCGTCGGTTGAAGCCGGCGCGGTACTGGGCGATTTGTGCCGCGATGCCGAGGCGGGCTGGTACACCCCGCAAACCCGTGCCTGGCTTGAGCAGGTCAGCGGCGAGAACCTGGGTAACAGTGACTTGCAACAAGATCTGGAGGGTTCGCATCCACTGGCCCAGCAAGTGGTCATGCTGCGTCACTCGCGCCGTTTTGGTGAAGGCAGCGGCATTGGTCAGCTGTCGCGGCTGGTCAACCAGCAACTGCCCCGCGAAGCACGGGCCTTGCTGGCGGCAGGTAGCCATGCCGATCTTTTTGCATTACCCCTCAAGGGCGAGCAAGACCGTGGCTTTGAGCGTCTGGCACTGGAAGGGCGCGGTACTGAAGCCAAAGGCTATCGGCATTACCTTGAGGTACTGCGTGAGCAGCGCCCTCCTGCCGAGACCGGTCTTGAGGACCCTTGTTGGGCACTATGGGCAGGTAATGTGTTGCACGCGTTCGAGGCCTTTCAAGTGCTCTGCGCAGTGCGCAAGGGCCCCTGGGGTGTCGAAGGCTTGAATGAGCGCATCACCCGCGCCCTGTTTGCCCGCAAGCTGATCGACAGTGACCAGCACTGGTACGAAGGCCGTCCGGTGTTGATGACCCGCAACGATTACGGCCTTGGCCTGATGAACGGCGATATCGGTATCGCCCTCAAGCTCCCTGAACGTGATGGCCAGACCCCGCATCATGTACTGCGAGTGGCTTTCGCCCGTAACGACGGGCAGGGCGGAATTCGCTTTGTACTGCCCAGTCGACTCAATGATGTTGAAACGGTCTATGCCATGACCGTGCATAAATCCCAAGGCTCGGAGTTCTCCCACACCGCGCTGGTGCTCCCCGAGGCGCTCAACCCAGTACTGACCAAAGAGCTGATCTACACCGGTATTACCCGGGCCAAAAACTGGTTCAGCCTGGTCGAGCCGCGCACCGGCGTCTTCGAAGAGGCTGTGCAGCGCAAGGTCAAACGGCTGAGCGGATTGATGCTGGGGCTGGGGTAAATCTGGTGAAAGCGGACTTGCTCGCAAAGGAACTACAGCGGTGCGTCAGGAAAGCTGGGCTGCTGGATTGCGAGTAAGCCCGCTCACGCAGGGAAATAGCGTTTACAACAGCACTTAATGTGACCTGTATCACAGTCAATTTACCCGCTGTGCTATCGTTACGACATTATTCCTACAAAGATTACAGAGAAATCCTGCATGGACGTGGCTGTCTCATCGACAGAACAGTACTTTGGATGGCGGTTTCGGCTGCTTTCACTTTGTCTGTTGCTGCTGAGCACTCCTTGCCTGGCTGAACCTGAAGTGCCAATCAATCTGGCTGATCAGCGTGCCAAGGCGGTGACCCAAGTGGTCCTTGGCATCCTCAGTTATGCACGCTGGCCCACTGAGCCGGCGCAACTGCAGTTGTGCGTAATCGGCCCCACCGAATACACCGATGACCTGCTCAAGGGCGCGACGCAGTCCAGTGGCCGGCCGGTGCAGGTGCGGCGTGTGCTGGCCAGTGACCCGGGCATTGCGAGTGACTGCAATGCCGTTTACTTGGGCAAGCTGAGCGCTGACGAACGCAGCGGTCTATTCACCAGCCTCAATACCAAAGCCGTGCTGAGCATCAGCGAAGACCGTGATCAATGCACCGTCGGCAGTCTTTTTTGCCTGCACGTACGCGATGAGCAGGTGTCGTTTGAGGTCAATCTCGACTCCGTTGCCCGCAGCGGCGTGCGCATTCATCCCAGTGTGTTGCAGCTGTCGCGCCGCCGGGCGGCACAACCATGAGAGCGTTCAACACCCCGAAAAAACGTCTGCGATTGCGTTCGGTCTTGCGCCGGGGCCACCTGGGCGTTGCATTGGTCGCCGTAACGCTGGCCAGCGCCTCCATGACCTTGCTGGGGGTGCTGGCGCTCAAGGTTTACGCTGATCACAACCTGCACCTGATTGCCCGCTCCATCAACTACACCGTGGAAGCTGCCGTGGTGTTTGATGACCGTGCCGCTGCGACTGAAGCATTGGCCATGATTGCGTCCACGGAAGCGGTCGCCGAGGCTCGGGTCTACACGGCGGATGGCGAACTGCTCGCCCAATGGATGCGCCCTGAAAATGGCTTGCTGAGCCGTGTCGAAATGCTGTTGGCCGATGCCTTGCTTGAGCAACCGATCAGCGTGCCGATTCTGCATCAGGGCCGGGAAATCGGGCTTGTGACCGTTCGTGGGCACGGAGCCAATATGCTGCGTTTCTTGCTGAGCGGATTGTTCGGTGTGCTTGTGTGCACGGCACTCAGCGCCTGGAGTGCGTTGTATTTGTCGCGTCGGCTATTGGGTGGCATCACCGGGCCCTTGCAACAACTGGCAGAAGTGGCCCACGCCGCTCGCCGCGAGCGAGCGTTCGATCGTCGCGTGCCGCCTGCGGATATTGCCGAGCTGGACAGCCTGGGTAACGACTTCAATGCACTGCTCGATGAACTTGAGTCATGGCAAAGCCATCTGCAAAACGAAAACCAGACCCTGGCGCATCAGGCCAGTCACGACTCGCTGACCAACCTGCCCAACCGTGCCTACTTTGAAGCGCGATTGACGCGCACCTTGCGCACGTTGAACAAAGCCCGTGAGAAAGCCGCCGTGCTGTTCCTCGACAGTGATCGCTTTAAAGAAATCAACGACTCTTACGGGCATGCCACAGGGGACGCAGTGTTGGTTGCCGTGGCTACACGCGTCCGCGCCCAGTTGCGTGAGGGTGATGTGGTCGCGCGTCTGGGTGGCGACGAGTTCGCAATATTGCTGACCCCGCTGCACAAGATCGAAGACGCCCAGCGCATTGCAGACAAGATCATTGCCAGCATGCTTGAGCCAATTGAAGTGCCGGGGCAAGTCAGCGTCGTGTCTTCACTCAGTATCGGCATCGCTGTTTACCCAGAACATGGTGCAACCGCCCAGGAGCTGCTCAGTGCAGCTGATTCGGCGATGTACCAGGCAAAGCGTCTCGCTCGAGGCGGGCAACACCTTGCGGAGTTGGAGTGCCCCGCAAACACCGTAATTACCAGGAGCTAACCCCCGTATGCGTGTTTTGAACCATCGTTTTTTACAATTTTTCAGCGTCGCCTTGTTGCTGGCCACGTTGTCGTTGACCGGTTGCCAGACCGCTGCGCCAAAAGGGCTGACGCCCGCGCAAGTGGCCGTGCTGAAGGAGCAGGGCTTTGAACTGACTGAAGAGGGCTGGGCGTTTGGCCTGTCGGGCAAAGTGCTGTTTGGCAGCGACCTTGAAGTGCTCAACGCGCAAAGCCAGGAAATCGTGGAGCGCATCGGCACCGCCTTGCTCGGTGCAGACATCCAGCGTGTGCGGGTCGATGGTCACAGCGATTCCTCAGGCAAGGAGTCCTACAACGAGCAACTGTCCGTGCGCCGCGCCAACAGCGTGGTCAAGGCGCTGCTCAAAGTCGGCATGCGCCCCGAAAATATCCAGATCCGTGGGTTGGGTAGCCGCGAGCCAGTGGCCAGCAACGCAACCCGCGCCGGGCGCACGGAAAACCGCCGTGTATCGATTGTGGTGATTGCCGACTAGAGATTCGTACTGACCCCCTCTTTGTGGGAGCGGGCTTGCTCGCGATAGCATCACCGCGATCATTCAGGCAGACCGCGGTGTCTGAATCGCGAGCAAGCCCGCTCCCACGGGGCATGGGGTCCCCCCAAAAATCTCATCCCCCGGGTTTCACCTTGCAACAGCGCCGCATTCAGCTTTGTCACTTCGCGGATGGAATAACCCATGGTGCCGGGTAGGCAGTCGTCCTACGCAATCAGCCCTGTAGCACAGTCCAATCGGTGATTTGCACACCCGGACCTTAACAACGCTACAGTCGCAATCGCCCATGCCTTCATTGATTAAGTCCTTATGTTGAATTGGCTGAGCCTGCAGTCTCGGTTGGCATCGTGCCATCACGTCACACCGTCTCCCAAGAGCTGGAAATCAGTCCTCCTTGAATCCCGGCAAGCCTTTAGCAGCTCGCCATTCTTTTACTGTATGGGTGATGCCTTCGTTTGAGTTGTCCGCTCCATCCTCGGGGTAATAGATGAGGTCGGTTCCATCCGGGTGTTCGGTCAACTGGCAAAACTGCTGTAGAAGCGGATCAAGAACCTCATCAGGTGCGTGTTTATTGGCCTCGCGTATCTCTCGCATGAACTGGATGAACTCGGCTTCTGTGTAGTCAGAGAAGTGGTTTTTCATGGTTCTATTTCCGGTGAATATCGATATGGTTTTTTGGAGTGTTGACTCGCAAATTGTCAATGTCGTACACCTGTCCGCCTTCTGATACCAGCTCGACGTGGTGCAGCTCAAAAGAACTTTTGCTTCCTGCCCTTTCTCGATAACGAGCTTTGGGGGCGTTGCCGTTTTGCATGCGTTCTATGTTGTCTGGGATGAACTGGCTACTCAGTTCCGAGTCAGCCACTACGGCCTTCCAGAGCGCCTTCCTGAAAGCATCGAAGCTACTAAAGCTTTTGCCCCGGAGCTGGTCGGCAATTCTTGTTGGTATGGGCGCTCCGAGTCCAGCACTCGCCCCGGCTAACCAGATGCCCGTCACATCTTTTCCTTGTCCGGTTACGGTGCCGGGATCAAGGCGGACATTCATCACGATGTACAAGGGCTGCACATCAGAATCAGCTGGGAACACCAGAATGAAATCTTTGTACGCGTCTGGGTAAATCGGGCTGACAATGATGTTATCAGCCTGTTCGGTGGGCGGATAAATCCAAATCTGTGGTGCCTGTGGTGCGCCTTCTAACGCTGGAGTCCCTAAGGTGCTGGACGGGTCAGTTGCTGGCGTCCAGATCAAGGTTACGCCATCTCCAAAATCAGCCACTTGCTGGGAGCCTTGGGCAACGAACTGCACTATGGGAATCATTTCCCAGTCACGGCGCTTCTGGGTGTTGTACCCGTATCCCTTCAAAGTGCCATCGGCCTGTTGCTCAACGGTTAATCGGACACGTGTACGTCCTTCTTTAAGCGACTGGAGCTGTTCTTCTGTATATAGGCTGCTGTCGCCCAAGCTGGATGGCCACAGCAATGCAACCACTCCCACCAATGCACCAGCAGCAACACCAGTGGTAGCCCCGGATGCCACAGCACCAGCCGCACACAAACCACCACAAGACACACCGCTAGCGGTGGCAGTAGCAACGCCGCCTAATAGAAGTGTTCCCAGTGAGGCGGGTAGGGTGCCACTGATTTTCTTGAGAGGAATGTTTCCTTGTGCATCCGTTTAACGGCCACCCAGCAAGGCAAACTCGCCATATTGGCTAACCGGATCGGTGGGGATGGCTCCACCGGGACTGATGGAGTTAATGGTCCCATCTGGCAGCGTGCAACTCTTGGCAAAGACGCATCCGCGTGCGGCCACTTCATCCTGCTTCTTGATCGAATTCCTACGTGCGTCAGCTTCCCGCTCGTTCCTTGCATTCGCCGCCAGTGTTCTGTCCCAAGCTGCCTGTGCTTCCTCTGTCGCCTCGGCATGTCGCCTGTTGCCATCTATCCCATTACATCCCAGGGTACTCGGGAAGAGATTTTTAGCCGCCATAACACCCCCTGTGCAAATTGACTATCCATGTTCGCCGTTCAAGTGCGACAGGACGCTACTTCACAAGTGTTTGGTATGTCTGTAGGACGATTCGCTAAAGTTATGAAACGTCGTCAGTGGATGCTTGAATGGGGAGGCTCCATTGAGTAGGGCGGAATGCAAACGTCGGCGTGTTACAAGTTACGTACCAATTCCTATTACAAATCGTTGGGAAAGGCTTGCTGGCCCCGTTACGATTCCGCCACCTGATTCCTTGACGAACAGTCAATCGGCGAACACCATCCCCCGCGTCTCGCCCAGCAACAGCGGCGCATTCAGCTCTGTCACCTCCCTGATGTAATCCCACAACAGGGTAATCCGCTTGAGCTTGCGCAGGTCCTCCCGGCAGTACATCCAGAACTGTCGCGTAAGGTTGACCTCGTCAGGCAGTACCGGCAGCAAACGCGGGTCCTGGGCCGCCAGAAAGCACGGCAGAATCGCCAGCGAGCGGCCTTGCTGTGCGGCCACGAATTGCGCAATCACACTGGTGCTGCGCAGGTTGGCGCTGGCGCCTGGCAATACATTGGCCAGGTAAAGCAGCTCCGAGCTGAACGCCAGATCGTCCACATAACTGATAAACGTATGCTCCGACAAATCAGCCGTCCGGTGGATGGGCGGGTGCTGGTCCAGGTACTCCTGGGTCGCATACAGCTGCAAGCGGTAGTCGCACAGTTTGCAGCACACATAGGGCCCGTGTTCCGGGCGCTCAAGCGCGATAACAATATCGGCCTCGCGCTTGGACAAACTGATGAAGTGCGGCAGCGGCAGGATATCCACCGAAATCGCCGGGTAGCTATCCACAAAATGGCTGAGCTGGGGAGTGATGAAAAAGCTGCCAAAGCCCTCGGTACAGCCCATACGTACATGCCCCGACAACGCCACACCGGACCCTGAAACCTGCTCGCAGGCCATGTGCAGCGTGCTTTCGATCGACTCGGCATAACCCAGCAAGCGCTGGCCTTCGTTGGTCAGGGTAAAACCATTGGTGCGCGACTTTTCAAACAGCAAAGTCCCGAGTGCGGCTTCCAGGGAACTGATCCGCCGCGACACAGTGGTGTAGTCCACCGCCAGCCGTTTGGCTGCGCTGCTGGCTTTGCGGGTGCGGGCCACCTCAAGAAAAAACTTCAGGTCGTCCCAGTTCAGTGCGCTTAACGATGTGATGTTTTTTTGCATGTTAGACCGGCTTTTATGTGCGTTCTTATTAGAAGAACGCACACCTATACTCCAAAAACAGTCCTGCGTCTGGACGCCCGTACTCACAAGAATAATTTCGGAGACTTCCATGAGCGTTTCTAACACCCCGTATCAAAACGCCCGCTTGCTGATCGACGGCGAATGGATCGAGTCGCAAACCACCGAGTGGCACGACATCGTTAACCCGGCCACTCAGCAAGTACTGGCCAAAGTGCCGTTCGCTACTGCCGATGAAGTCAACGCCGCCATCGCCGCCGCCCAACGCGCCTTCCAGACCTGGAAGCTGACGCCTATCGGTGCGCGCATGCGCATCATGCTCAAACTCCAAGCGCTGATCCGCGAACACTCCAAGCGCATCGCCGTCGTCCTGAGTGCTGAACAAGGCAAAACCATTGCCGACGCCGAGGGCGATATTTTCCGTGGTCTGGAAGTGGTCGAGCACGCGTGCTCCATTGGCACCTTGCAGATGGGCGAATTCGCCGAAAACGTTGCAGGCGGGGTCGACACCTACACCCTGCGCCAACCTATCGGCGTCTGCGCAGGCATCACACCGTTCAACTTCCCGGCCATGATTCCGCTGTGGATGTTCCCGATGGCCATCGCCTGCGGTAATACCTTCGTACTCAAGCCTTCCGAGCAAGATCCGCTGTCGACCCTGATGCTGGTCGAACTGGCCATCGAAGCCGGTGTTCCGCCAGGCGTGCTCAACGTTGTACACGGCGGCAAGGATGTCGTGGACGCGCTGTGCACCCACACTGATATCAAAGCCGTGTCGTTTGTCGGTTCAACCGCCGTTGGCACCCATGTCTATGACCTGGCAGGCCGCCACGGCAAGCGCGTGCAATCGATGATGGGCGCCAAAAACCACGCCGTGGTGCTGCCCGACGCCAACCGTCAACAAACCCTCAACGCACTGGTTGGCGCAGGTTTCGGCGCTGCCGGCCAGCGTTGCATGGCCACCTCGGTGGTGGTGCTGGTGGGTGCGGCCAAACAATGGCTGCCAGACCTCAAGGCGCTGGCGCAAAAACTCAAGGTCAACGCTGGTAGCGAGGCGGGGACTGATGTAGGTCCGGTGATCTCCAAGCGTGCGAAGGAACGTGTACTGGGTCTGATTGAAAGCGGGATCAAAGAAGGCGCGGTGCTTGAGCTGGACGGGCGCAACATCAAGGTTGCGGGTTATGAACAAGGCAACTTTATCGGCCCGACCCTGTTTTCAGGCGTCACCACCGACATGCAGATCTATACCCAAGAGATTTTTGGCCCGGTACTGGTGGTGATTGAGGTCGACACCCTCGATCAGGCCATTGCATTGGTCAATGCCAACCCGTTTGGCAACGGCACCGGCCTGTTTACCCAAAGCGGCGCGGCGGCACGCAAGTTCCAGACTGAAATCGATGTCGGTCAGGTCGGTATCAACATCCCGATTCCGGTGCCGGTTCCGTTCTTCAGCTTCACCGGCTCCCGTGGTTCAAAACTCGGCGATCTGGGCCCGTACGGCAAGCAAGTTGTGCAGTTCTATACTCAAACCAAGACCGTCACCAGTCGTTGGTTCGACGATGAAAGCGTGAATGATGGCGTCAACACCACCATCAATCTTCGTTGAGGGCACACACCATGAACATCGCATTTATTGGCCTGGGCAATATGGGCGCACCGATGGCGCGCAACCTGCTCAAGGCCGGGCACTCGTTGAACCTGTTTGACCTGAACAAAGACATCCTGGCCGAACTGGCTGCCCTGGGCGGCCATGTCAGCGCCTCGCCACGGGAAGCCGCTCAAGGCACCGAGCTGGTGATTACCATGCTTCCGGCAGCGGCCCATGTGCGCAGCGTATGGCTGGGTGAAGACGGGGTTCTGGCAGGTATTGGCGCCGGAGTGCCGGCAGTGGATTGCAGCACCATCGATCCGCAGACCGCTCGTGAGGTGGCCGCGGCTGCCGCCAAACAGGGCGTGCAAATGGCCGATGCGCCGGTGTCCGGCGGCACCGGCGGTGCACAAGCAGGCACCCTGACCTTTATGGTCGGCGCCTCACCGGCATTGTTCGACACCTTGCACCCGGTACTCGCTCAAATGGGTCGCAACATCGTCCATTGCGGGGATGTGGGCACCGGCCAGGTGGCTAAAATCTGCAACAACCTGCTGCTGGGGATTTCCATGGTGGGCGTCAGCGAAGCCATGGCACTGGGTGCAGCGCTGGGCATCGACAGCGAAGTGCTTGCGGGCGTTATCAACAGCTCCACCGGGCGCTGCTGGAGTTCGGAGGTGTACAACCCGTGGCCGGGCATCGTTGAAACGGCCCCCGCATCGCGCGGCTATACCGGCGGCTTTGGCGCCGAGCTGATGCTCAAGGATCTGGGGCTGGCCACCGAGGCTGCACGCCAGGCCCATCAACCTGTAGTGATGGGCGCCGTGGCACAACAGTTGTATCAGGCGATGAGTTTGCGCGGCGAAGGCGGCAAAGACTTCTCGGCCATCATCAACAGCTATCGCAAGCCCGAATAGGGGCATTTCCGGGAATCCGCGTCGGGCGGATTCCCGGTTTTTTGCGTGGTTTCAATCAGGCAAAAACGAAATACTTGCGCACGGTTTCCACCACTTCCCACGTGCCTTTCATACCCGGCTCCACCACAAAGATATCCCCAGCCCGCAGATGGATTGGTTCCTTGCCCTCCGGGGTAATGATGCAATAGCCCTCACGGAAATCGCAGTATTCCCACTTCACATACTCCACGTACCATTTGCCGGGTGTGCAAATCCACGTCCCCATGATCTTGCTGCCGTCTTCGCTGGTGTAAGCGTTGAGGTTGACGGTGTGCGGGTCGCCTTCGAGCTTTTCCCATTTGCAGGCATCGAGCACGGGCAGGGGATGGGTGTCGCGAAGCACGGTGATTGGCGCAGACATAAGACCTCCGGTGATGGGCTATCGAACCTCACCCTAACCGTGGTGGCGCACTGACAGATGCCTGATTCCGACACCCAGTGACCCGAATGCGCAACTCTTTAGTGGGAGCGAGCCTGCTCGCGAACGGTCTTCGCGAGCAGGCTCGCTCCCACAGTTGAGTTCACCCCCTGCTTAGCGGGTGTTCGCCAGCGCCTGGCCCTTGCTCAAGCGTAAACGGTAGAACCCGTAAATGATCAACAGCCACACCGGGATTGCATACACCGACGCGCGAACATCGGGGATCATCCAGATCACCGAGACGATCACCGCCATAAACACCAGGCACAAAATGTTGCTGAACGGGAACCAGAATGCCTTGAACGAAGGCGTAACGCCTTGTACTGCCATGGCCTTGCGGAACTTGATATGGGTCAGGCTGATCAGCGCCCAGTTGATCATCAACGAGGCAACCACCAGTGCAAACAGCAGCTCCAGCGCTTTGTGCGGCGCCACGTAGTTGACCACCACACACAACAGCGTTACCAGCGCCGACACGCCCAACGCGCGCAACGGCACGCCATTTTTGGTCAGTTTCATCAGCGCCTTGGGTGCATCACCCTGCTCGGCAAGGCCGAAGAGCATGCGGCTGTTGCAGTACACGCCACTGTTGTAGACCGACAGCGCGGCGGTCAGCACCACAAAGTTGAGAATCTGTGCGGCGGTATCGCTGCCGATCAAGGCAAAGATCTGCACAAACGGGCTGCTGCCGTAGGCATCGCCACCGGCGCCCAGTGTGACCAGCAACTGATCCCACGGGTACAGCGCCAACAGCACCGTCAGTGCACCCACGTAGAAAATCAGGATCCGGTACACCACCTGGTTGATGGCCTTGGGGATCACTTTTTTCGGTTCGCTGGCTTCTGCCGCCGTGATGCCCACCAGTTCCAGGCCCCCGAAGGAGAACATGATAAAGGCCATGGCCATCAGCAACCCGGTGCCGCCATTGGGGAAGAACCCGCCGTGGCTCCACAGGTTGCTGATCGATGCCTGCGGGCCGCCGGTGCCGCTGAACAGCAGGTAGCACCCCAGTACGATCATGCCGACAATCGCCACCACCTTGATGATGGCGAACCAGAATTCCATCTCGCCGAAGACTTTGACGTTAAGCGTGTTGATCAGGTTGACCAGCACAAAGAACACCACGGCGCTGACCCAGGTCGGCACCTCGGGCCACCAGAACTGGATGTACTTGCCCACCGCCGTCAGCTCGGCCATGCCTACCAGTACGTACAGGACCCAATAGTTCCAGCCCGACAGAAACCCCGCATAGCCGCCCCAGTACTTATGAGCAAAGTGACTGAAGGAACCGGCTACTGGTTCTTCGACGATCATCTCGCCCAGCTGGCGCATGATCAGGAACGCAATAAAACCGGCGATCGCATAGCCAAGGATCATCGACGGCCCGGCCGACTTGAGCACGCCTGCCGAACCCAGGAACAGGCCCGTACCGATAGCGCCGCCGAGGGCAATCAGCTGGATATGGCGATTTTTCAAACCGCGTTTGAGTGTGATCGGGGGGGAGTTAGCGTCAGCCATCGGGTGCCCTGTGAGTTGTTATTCTCAAAAACTTGATAAAAATACCCGCGGCCAAAGGTGCCTAGGGTGTCGCAAGCCCCGGATATTACTCTTGGTAAAAAATAAGGCATACAGGCGAGCACCAAACAGCGACTCTTCCTACAGGCTCAAAGCCTCCAGCAACGCCACGGCATAGGCGGGCAGTTGCTCAAACGAACGGGCGCACAGCAGCAGCTTGCGATCCGCCCACGGCTCGCTCAGGTTCACCACCTTGAAGGTGCGCGGCGCCTGCCAGCGCTCAATCGTCGCCTTGGGTACGACACCCAGCCCGGCACCGCGGGCGACCATGCGCAACACCCCGTCGAAACCTTCGGCGCGAATCCGCACCTGCATGCGAACGCCCACGTGCAGCGCCTGCTCTTCCAGGTACACCGCCAACGCGCTGCTGGACGACAACCCCACATAGTCATGGCTCAGGGTGTCGCTGAAGGAGAGATCAGGCCTGTTGGCCAGTGGATGGCCGAGGGGTACCACCAGTACCAGCGGGTCATCGCGAAAGGGGCGGGTTTGCAGGTCGCGGGTGTCGACGGCATTGGAGATGACGCCAATATCGGCTGCGTCCTGGCGCAATGCATGGGTGATGCGCAGGCTGGTGAGTTCTTGCTGGTCGACGCTGATGTTGGGGTGCTGGCGCACGAAATCGGCGAGCAGTTCGGGCAGGTATTCGGTGAGGGCTGAGGTGTTGCACAGCAGACGTATCCGGCCCTTGAAGCCTTGGGCGTACTCAGCCAGGTCATGGTTCATGCGCTCGACGTGCTGCAGTAACAGCCGTGCATGGTGCGCAAGCGCTTGCCCGGCCGGGGTCGGGCTGACCCCACGGCGAGAGCGGAGTAGAAACGCCACGCCCAACGACGCCTCCATCGCCCTGATCCGCGCACTGGCCGCGGGCAGAGACAAATGACTCAGGCTGGCGCCCGCCGTAATGTTGCCCGTCTGCACCACATTCAAGTACAGGCGCAGATCAACCAGATCGAAGTGCATGAACGGTCCTTGCCCTCCCTGTGGGAGCGGGCTTGTTGTGGGGGCGGGCTTGCTCGCGATGGCAGCGCCATGATTTGGCAGATACTGCGCGGCGATAGCATCGCGAGCAAGCCCGCTCCCACCCAGATGCGTGTGTTTAGTCTATTGCTGCGCAAGAGGCAGGCTTCATCTATGGCGAATGTTCAACGCCGTCGCCGTGGTCCAGCATACAGCCATGAAAACACTGATCGAGTTCTACCAACACCTCGGCCTGGCCTTGTCACTGCTGGTGGTGATGACTTTTTTGCTGGCGGGCACCGTCAAGGGTGTCATCGGTCTTGGCTTGCCAACGGTGGCGATGGGCATGCTCGGGCTGGCTATTGCTCCAGCGCAGGCTGCGGCGTTGCTGATCATTCCCTCCATTGTCACCAACGCCTGGCAACTGGCTGCAGGCGGGCAGTTGCGCACGCTGATAAAACGGCTGTGGCCCATGCAGCTGGGCATCTTTATCGGCACCGGGGTAGGCATGCTCTGGCTAAGTATCGACGGCGGCACGTGGGTGGTGCGGGCGCTGGGGGCGGCCTTGCTGCTCTACGCCCTCAGCGGACTGTGGTTGCCCACCCTGCGCGTCGCCCCGCAGCGCGAGCGATGGCTGGGCCCGATATGCGGCGTGATCACCGGGGTGATTACCTCGGCCACCGGCGTGTTTGTGATTCCTGCCGTGCCCTATCTGCAGGCGCTGGGCTTAAGCAAAAACCAATTGGTTCAGGCCTTGGGATTGTCCTTCAGCGTCTCCACATTGGCCCTTGCCGCCGGGCTTTACTGGCGCGGCAATCTGGGCGGCGGTGAGCTCAATGCCTCATTGCTGGCACTGGTGCCCGCCATGCTCGGCATGTGGCTGGGGCAGTGGTTGCGCCAGCGCATCAGCGCCACGCTGTTCAAACGGGTGTTCTTTATAGGCATGGCGCTGTTGGGTGCGCACTTGCTGGTCAACAATTGAGTATTCATTCGTGCATTAACAGCAAAGGTGATTTGACCCACCACGGGTTTTTCTTGAGCAAGTGCATCGATATTCTGCCGACATGATTTTTAACCCCCCTGTCGCTCAACAGCGCTGAGGGTTTACCCCCCTGGAGGCTGATGATGAAAAAAATACTCTTGCTTAACGGCGCCAAAAAATTTGCCCACTCCGATGGTCGTTACAACCTGACCCTGCACGACACCGCGCTGGCGTTTTTTGACCGCCAGGGCTTTGAAGTCAAAGTGACCCACATCGACGAAGGCTACGACATCGCCGAAGAAGTCGAAAAATACCTGTGGGCTGACGTGATCATCTATCAAATGCCGGGCTGGTGGATGGGTGCGCCGTGGATCGTTAAAAAGTACATCGATGAAGTCTTTACCCAAGGTCACGGCAAACTCTACGCCAGCGACGGTCGCACCCGTTCCGACGCTTCGCAGCGTTACGGCAGCGGTGGTCTGATTCACGGTAAAAAATACATGTTGTCCCTGACCTGGAACGCACCGCAGCAAGCGTTTGACGATCCGGCTGACTTCTTCGAGGGCAAAGGCGTGGACGCGGTGTACTTCCCGTTCCACAAAGCCAATGAATTCCTGGGCATGACCGGCCTGCCGACTTTCTTGTGTGTCGACGTGATGAAGCGTCCGCAACCCGAAATCGACGCCGCGCGTTATGAACAGCACCTGAGCGAGGTGTTCGGTCTCAAGGCCTAACGACGCCAGGGTGGGAGCGGGCTTGCTCGCGATGCAGGCGACGCGGTTGTTCAGACGAGCCGCGGTGATACCATCGCGAGCAAGCCCGCTCCCACACGTAGATAAGGTCGCCCGCGTGAAAGCCAGATCTGATGAGCTGCAAATTTTTGTTTCGGTCATCGAGTGCGGTTCGATTTCAGCCGCCGCCGAGCAAGCCGGGCAAACACCGTCAGCGGTCAGTCGCACGCTTTCAAGGCTGGAGGCCAAGCTCGACACCACGCTGATCAACCGCACCACGCGGCGCATGGACCTGACCGAGGAGGGCAAGTTCTTTTTCGAGCGGGCCAAGCGGATCCTTGAGCAGATGGACGAGCTGGAAGAGCGTCTGATCTCCCACCAACGCACACCCTCCGGGCGATTGCGCATCAACGCAGCCGCGCCTTTTGTGCTGCATGCCATCGTGCCGTACATCCCCGAATTTCGTGCGCTTTACCCCGAGATCCAGCTCGAACTCAACAGCAACGACCTGATCATCGACTTGCTGGAGCAAAGTACCGACATCGCCATCCGTATCGGTACCCTGGCCGACTCCACTTTGCACGCCCGATCCTTGGGGTGCAGCCCGCTGAACATCCTGGCCAGCCCCGACTACATCGCCCGCCACGGCGTCCCCACCCGCGTGGCGGACCTGGCCAGCCACACCCTGATCGGCTTCACCCAGAACGATGGCCTCAATCAGTGGCCGCTACGTTATGCACAGGGTGATCGCTGGCCCATCCAGCCGGCCATCAGCGCCTCCAGCGGCGAAACCGTGCGCCATCTGGCGCTGCAAGGGCAGGGCATTGCCTGCCTGTCGCACTTCATGACTCACGAAGACATCGCCTGCGGGCGCTTGCACGTGGTGCTGGGCGAGTTCAACAGCGGTTATCGCCAACCGATCAACGCCGTGTACTACCGCAACTCACAACTGGCGCTGCGTATTCAGTGTTTTCTGGACTTTATCCAGACCAAGCTCGCCAGCTACGCGATCTGCGACAAGCCCACAGGGATTGAGTGAGGTTCCTACACATAAAGCAACGTCTGCACCTGCTGCGTCGCTTTCTATTGAGGGACGATTCCTAGAGAATCCTGACCGTCTTGTGGCGTTGTAGATGGGTGGATAGTCTCGCCGGGTCGCTGATTTCAGTAACCGGTTTTGACAGACCGCTGAGAGTGACAAGGCAGCCTTATAGACATTTCATCGTGTTATGGCGGCTGTGTGCGGGGCACTTTCGAGTGCACCGAGTCTTGTCAGCTCTCCTCGGTCTGTCAACCCGCGCGCAGCTGCCACCCTTACCGATTGACAGCGGGACAGAGGCAGTTCTTCCAGCTATTAATTGAGTTGACGCCATGAAAAAAATTGTTCCTGACCCTCCGCTGTTCACCTGCGCCCACCAGGGCACTTCGCTGTTTGCCATCAACCCCGGCGTACCTGTTCAGGACGCGCTCAAACATGCCTCGTTGCTGCTCAAAGGCGCAGAACTGACCGCCGACGACATCCGTTCCCACCTCAGCGGTTTTGAGGCCGAGCAGTTGTGGTGCGTGATTCACGGCGTCGAACTGGCCCGTGGTCTGGTGGATGCACTGATCACCGAAACACATACATAACCCCCTTTGTAGCAGCTGTCGAAGGAACGAGGCTGCGTTCGGCGACGAAGTCGTCGCAAATCCTGCAAACGCGGTATTCCTGAAACACCGGGTTGTAGGGTTTACGACTGCTGCGCAGGCGAACGCAGCCTCGTTCCTTCGGCAGCTGCTACGAGTCCTGTTTTTGGCGCAGAGCGACGTTGTCTTCGGGGTTGTGCGTCACTGCGCATTTTCACTTTTGTTGTTTGAAAACGTTGCCAAAATCAGACAAGGTTTGGCCCCAGTGGATAACAATAAAAGGAAGTACCGAATGCGCATTGTGTGGTTCAAAACTCTGGCCTTGACCGCAGCCATCGCTGCCAGCTCCTCGGCTTATGCCGTGACCCTGGAAGGCGGCGCTGTCGCCGCACCGGACCGGTACGGTGCCGAAGTGGCCGCGCAGATTCTCAAGAAAGGCGGCAATGCGGTCGACGCCGCCGTCGCCACGGCCTTCACCCTGGCCGTGACTTACCCCGAAGCCGGCAACATCGGCGGCGGTGGTTTCATGACGATGTACATCGACGGCAAACCCTATTTCCTCGACTATCGCGAGACGGCGCCCAAAGCCGCCACCCGTGACATGTACCTCGACGAAAAAGGTGAAATCATCGAAAACCTGAGCCTGGTCGGTTCCCGTGCCGCTGGCGTGCCGGGTACGGTGATGGGCTTGTGGGAAGCGCACCAGCGCTTCGGCAAATTGCCGTGGGCCGAGCTGCTGACCCCGGCCGTGGGTTACGCCAAAAACGGTTTCAAGGTGGCCGACCAGCAATACCAGTACCGCGAAGATGCGCTGGCGCTGTTCAAGGGCACCACCAACTTCGGCGACTATTTCGGCAGCATGAAGCCCGGCGAAACCTTCAAGCAGCCTGAGCTGGCCGAGACTCTGGAGCGTATCGCCGACCAAGGCGCCAAGGATTTCTATCACGGCAAGACCGCCGACCTGCTGGTCGCGCAAATGCAGAAGGACAAAGGCCTGATCACCAAGGAAGACTTGAACGAATACAAGGTCAACTGGCGTGAGCCGATGCGTGTCGATTTTCGCGGTAACACCCTGTACACCGCACCACTGCCTAGCTCGGGCGGTATCGCGCTGGCCCAGCTGATCGGCATTAAAGAAGACCGTGCGGCGGACTTCAAAGGGGTTGAGCTGAACTCCGCGCCGTATATCCACCTGTTGGCCGAGATCGAAAAACGTGTGTTTGCTGACCGTGCTGATTACCTCGGCGATCCGGCCTTCGGCAAGATGCCCGTCGCTGAACTGACCGACCCGGCCTACATCGCCAAACGAGCGAAGGAGGTTAATCCGAAGGCTATTTCCGAGACGGCCAAGGTCAAGCCGGGGCTTGAGCCCCATCAGACCACGCACTTCTCCATCGTCGACAAGGAGGGTAATGCCGTCAGCAACACCTACACCCTGAACTGGGATTACGGCAGCGGCGTTGTGGTTAAAGGCGCGGGTTTTTTGCTGAACGACGAAATGGATGACTTCAGCTCCAAGCCGGGCGTGGCCAACGCCTTTGGCGTGGTGGGCGGCAATGCCAACGCCATCGAGCCGGGCAAGCGCATGCTGTCGTCCATGAGCCCAAGCCTGGTGACGCGGGACGGGGAAGTCACGCTGGTGCTTGGCACACCGGGTGGTTCGCGGATCTTTACCTCGATTTTCCAGGTGCTGAACAACATCTACGACTACGACCTGCCACTGGAAAAAGCCGTAGCGGCACAACGCGTGCATCACCAGTTGCTGCCTAAGGACACTATCTACTTCGATGCTTATGCGCCGCTCACCGGCAAAGTGGCCGAAGAGCTTAAAACCATGGGTTACACCCTGGAAGATCAGGGCTGGAACATGGGTGACATCCAGGCAATCCGGGTCAACGGTACTCAGCTCGAAACCGCCTCCGACCCCCGTGGTCGTGGTGTGGGCATGGTTGTGAAGTAAACCCGCAACGCACATACACGCATTACGCTTGTGGGAGCGGGCTTGCTCGCGATGCAGACACCTCGGTCATTCAGGTTCACCGAGTGGTTGCCATCGCGAGCAAGCCCGCTCCCACAATTGCTTTTTAGCCTCTGCAATTTGTTACCATCTGTTGCTTATTCCCTCCGCTTTTCCCGTCCCGACTTTTAGGTAAACCATGAAACTCAAACGTCTGCGCGCTGATGTCCTGGCCGGGCTCACGACGTCCTTCGCCTTGTTGCCCGAGTGCATCGCGTTCGCGCTGGTTGCCCATCTCAACCCGCTGATGGGGTTGTATGGCGCGTTCATTATTTGCACCCTCACGGCGTTGTTTGGTGGCCGGCCGGGCATGGTGTCCGGGGCTGCCGGGTCGATGGCCGTTGTGATCGTCGCGCTGGTGGTGCAACACGGTGTGCAGTACCTGTTGGCCACCGTGCTGCTGAGCGGCCTGATCATGCTGGCGTTCGGTCTGTTCAAACTCGGCAAGCTGGTACGCATGGTGCCGCACCCGGTCATGCTCGGTTTTGTGAACGGCCTGGCGATCGTTATTGCCATGGCGCAACTGGATCACTTCAAAGACGGTGATACCTGGCTCAGTGGCATGGCGCTGTACATGATGATCGGGCTGGTTGCCGCGACGATGGCCATTGTCTATCTGTTGCCGCGTCTGACGCGCGCCGCGCCGCCTGCATTGGTGGCCATTCTGGGCGTGGGCCTGGCTGTTTATTTTCTGGGCTTGCCGACCCGCACCCTGGGCGATATGGCGCATATCGCTGGCGGTTTGCCGAGCTTCAACGTGCCTCAAATTCCCTGGACCCTGGAGACCTTGGGCATCATCGCGCCTTACGCGATCGTGATGGCGGTGGTGGGTCTGCTCGAAACCCTGCTGACCCTCAACCTGACCGACGAAATCACCGAAAGTCGTGGCTATCCAGACCGCGAGTGCGTGGCGCTGGGCGCCGCCAACATGGTTTCGGGAGCGTTCGGTGGCATGGGCGGTTGCGCGATGATCGGGCAAACCGTGGTCAACCTCAGCTCCGGTGGGCGGGGTCGCCTGTCCGGCATCACTGCCGGGGTGATGATTTTGCTGTTCGTGCTGTTTCTGTCACCGTTTATCGAGCGCATCCCGTTGGCGGCGCTGGTGGGCGTGATGTTTGTGGTCTCGCAGCAGACCTTTGCCTGGGCCTCTTTGCGGGTGCTGAACAAGGTGCCGCTGAACGATGTGCTGGTGATCATCGCCGTGACGGTGATTACCGTGTTTACCGACCTGGCGGTCGCGGTGCTGTGCGGCGTGATTATCGCCGCCCTCAATTTTGCCTGGCAGCAGGCGCGTCAGCTGTACGCCGACGCGGATCTGCAAAGCGACGGCAGCAAGCTTTACCGGGTGCATGGCACGTTGTTTTTTGCGTCCACTACGGCGTTTCTCAAGCAGTTCGACCCGGCCAACGATCCGGCTCAGGTGACGCTGGATTGTCGCCACCTGAACTTCATGGATTACTCGGCCATCGCGGCACTGGACACCCTGCGCGAGCGCTATCGCAAGGCGGGAAAGCATCTGCGGGTGCTGCACCTGTCCGAGCGCAGCAAAAAACTGCTCAAGCGCGCTCGCGTGCATCACGAGTAAGGCGCAGAAGATCAAAGCCCTTTGCCCCACTCCTTCGCAAGAGGGGTGGGGCAAGGGCGGCTTTTACACTTTAAAGTGGCTGACCATCTCTTGTAGCTGATTGCCCAGACGCGCCAGTTCAACACTGGACTTGGCCGTCTCGTCGCTCGCTGCCGCCGTTTGCTCGGAGACATCGCGCACGTTGACGATGCTGCGGCTGATTTCTTCGGCCACCGCGCTTTGCTGTTCGGCGGCGGCGGCAATCTGCTGGTTCATCGATTGGATATTCGACACCGTGCGGGTGATGCCCTGCAGTGAAGTGCCTGCTTGACGGGTCAGGGTCACGCTGCTGTCGGTCAGGGTGCGGCTGTTGTGCATCACGCTGGCCACGTGTTGCGTGCCACTTTGCAGGGCCGCCACCAGGGTTTGAATCTCTTCGGTGGACTTCTGGGTGCGCTGGGCCAGGCCACGCACTTCATCGGCAACCACGGCAAAACCGCGTCCGGCGTCACCCGCACGGGCCGCTTCAATGGCGGCATTGAGGGCCAGCAGATTGGTCTGTTCGGCCACGGCCTTGATCACGTCCATCACGCTGCCGATTTTGTCGCTTTCCTGTTGCAGCACCGTCATGGCTTCGGTCGAACGACCGACTTCCACTGCCAGGCGCTCGATCTGATCAATCGCCTGATTGACCACGGTGTCGCCTTCGCGTGCTTCGTTGTCTGCCGCTGCAGCCGCTTGCGAGGCTTGTTCGGCGTTACGTGCAACTTCCTGCACGGTGGCAGTCATTTCATGCATGGCGGTGGCCACTTGATCGGTCTCGATCTTCTGACTGTTAACCCCGGCGCTGGTCTGTTCCGTGACGGCAGACAGCTCTTCGGCAGCACTGGCGATCTGGCTCACACCATCGCGAATCCCGCTGATCAACTCGCGCAGTGTCGTGCCCATCCGGGCAATGCCCTGTTGCAAGACACCCAGCTCATCGCGTCGGGTAACTCGCAGGTTCTGAGTCAGGTCGCCACCGGCTATACGGTCGACCACGGCCAGGGTTTCACGCAGGGGCACGGTGATCTGGCGAGTGATGATCACGGCCGCAGTGATGCCGAACAGCAACACCAGCAGGGTGGTGATCAATTGCATGCTGTTGGCCGTGGCACTTTCGCTGTCGCGACGTTCCAGTTGAATCTTGTACAGCTCATCGCTGAGGCCAAGGATGCTGGCGCCGTATTCGGTCATGTCCTTGCGCGCGGCAATGATGGTGTTGTCGGTGCTGGTATAGAGCTCCAGCGCCTGTTGGTACTGCTCCATGGTGCTGCTCAGGGTGCGCAGGGTGTCGCCGGCATTCGCGCCAAAGTGCGAACTCAGGCGTTCAAGGCTGGCGATGGCCATGTCCAGTTGCTGGCGTGCAGCTTTTTCGGTGCTGGGGTTGGGCGCAGCAATGTAAGCCCGGACCTGGTAGCGCGAGAGCAGGAACTGCTCGCGTACTTCAGACACGGTCTGGAACATGGCAAAACGGCTTTCGTCACCTTCCGGCAGTTGCAGGGCGCGGGCTATCAGGGTCGCGATAGCGTCCTGTGCCAGAGCGGCGCTGCGGTCCATATTGCCCCGTGACACCGCAGACTCCACGTAAGCCTTGCGCATGATGACCAGCGCACGCTCGTAGCGACCGATGATCGCTTGTTGCTCCTTGAGCAACTTGAGGTTATCCGGGCTTTGAAAGGTGCTGATCAGTTGGTTCTGCTGGGCCGAAAACGCATCGATGCTGGCTTGTACTTTCTGTGCGGCGGTCTCGTCGCCGTCCGTGAGCATGTACTGCAAGCGTGTGACCCGCAGGTTTGTAAACGCAGCATTGAGGCGCGTGATGTCGCTCATCCAGTTACTGCGATCAATCATCTTGTCCAGACTGATCCAGTTGCAGACGGCCATCACGCAGGTAAGGGCCAGAACCAGGCCAAAGCCCAGGGACAGTTTCAGGTTGACGCTGATATTGCTCAGCCATCTATTCATAGAGTTCTCCAGGAACGCTGCACGCATGATCTAAGTTCGCTGGAGGGTTTTATTTTTTTGGCCCAGCCGAGTGTTGTGTGGGTGGGTATCGGCGGCTTTCGCCATAGCTGAAACGTTTTCTTGTGCGTTATGACTTAAATCTATGGGGGGACGCTCAGCGCGGTGCCCACGTTTTTTTTCACATTCGTTTCACCTGCCTCTGACCTTCGCTTTTTTAGACTCCCGTTCAGCTAATAGAAGCCTGCATCGTGCAAGTCTCTTTCCTACGATCCGGGTCTGCACCGACCCATTGTCATATTCGCGCTATAGGGTGGCGCCAGTGTCTTTCACTGACTGCCGAAGGGGGCACACGTACCGTGACGTCAAGTTTTAGTCTGACCGGGATTAACCGCACGCTGCTGCGTAGCGGGCTGGAGCGCTATAGAAATGCGCTGGTGGTGATTGTCGCCAGCGTGATGGCTATTGCGTTGACATTGACGCTGCTGGCACCCGCGTCTGCGCCCAATCTTGCACGGCCGAGCCATGCCGATCAGGTGATGCTGCTGACTGAGAGTTGGGCCAAGGGTGATGTGATTGCCCTGGTCCGCCATGGTGAACGCTGCGACCGCTCTACCACGCAGTGCCTGGGCCCGGCAGACGGGGTGACGGTGCGTGGCGAGGCTGCCGTAAAGGTGCTGGGTGCGGACTTTGATCAGTTGGGGCTTCAGAACGCCGAGATTTACAGCAGTATGCTGACCCGTGCGCGGCAAACCGCCAGCGCCATGTTCGTGCGCCCGGTTGAGGCACAGGACTGGCTGTTCAACTGCCGGGGCACCATGTTGCGTGATGCGCTCAAGCACAAAGTAGCGGGCCAAAACCTGATTTTGGTGAGCCACAGCGAATGCATGGACCAACTGCTTGTGGACATGCACCTGTCCACGAGTACCACCTTTGGCTATGGCGCCACATTGTTCATCCAGGCCAGTGGCACAAACGGTGAGCCGCAAATGTTGGGTTATATCGAGCCCAAGGACTGGGGGAGCATCGTACCGGTGATGACCGCGAGCAGTCGCCACGGGTTTGAAGCCTCTCAATTCTAAACCGCGGGAGCGAGCCTGCTCGCTCCCACAGCGTTATCCCATACTCATCAATTGCGGTTCAGCAGGCGGTCCCAGTTTTGCTCATCGGGCAAGGGCAGGTCGCTGAGTTCGCGGGCCACCACATTTTCGATATCGCCGGCGCTGAGCACTTTTTCGTCGAGCCACGGCCAGGTCGCATCCGCATCCCGGAAGTTGAGCTGGCTGTTCAATTGCTGGCAGGCGAGGGCGAGCAGGTGCATCAACCACCACTGACTGGTGATGTAGGGCTTTTGCTGCGCAGGAATGCGATCCAGCAGGGCTGCCACGTCGGCCAGGTTGGGGCTGGGCGACACGCTGCTGTGCAGGTTCCACACAATCGCGCCGTTGTTCGACACGTCCTTGTTGGCCAGTGCCGGATCGGCACTGACTTCGATGCTGAGTTTCACATGCTGCTGCTCAAGCTGATCAATCAGGTAGTTGGCCAGATCAGATTTGCGTAAGAATGCGGTGGCCGTATTGAAGGCCAGGTTAGCGTCGTAGTCGCTCAGGGTTTTGCTGGAAATACCGATGGTCATGACAGGCTCCTTGACTGGGAATCGCCCAAGGAGCGTAGCCAATACACCGTGATCGGCCATGCCATCTGCCGTTCTGTTGCCCGGGATCAAGGTTATGGGGCGGGGGCGGCCTGGCTGACAAAGTAGAAGTGGTGCCGTCCTACGCTGACCTTGTGCAGGATGTTCACGTTCATGCCCGGTATTTCGGGTATTTCCACCAGGGCGATATGGTCGGGCGATGCACTGAGAAACGCCTTCAGTTCGGCGGTTGAATTGAGTGTGTGCTGCAAGTGCTGGCTGTAAAACACGACGGCCCCAAGGCGCTCGTCGGGCCTGAGCAGCGCCACCTGTTTACCGCGGGCTTGCAGGTCCATGACCTGTGCGGCGACAGGCTGGTATGACTCCTCCTTGTCGGCCTGCGGTGCCCGGTGCGCGGCCATCAGGTAGGCGGCCACCAGGCCAGCCAACAGCGCGATGGCCAGTGGACGGTGGTAGTCGCTGAAGAACGTGGCCAGTGCCGACACCGGACTTTTTTTGCGCAGCCAGTCCAGAATCACCTGGGCGTATTGCGCGGCAATAACGGCCGCTGCGGGCGCCATCGACATCATGTACACCGCCCGCTTGCTGGAGGCGAAGTTGAGCAGCGCAAATTGCGCCACCAGCCATACACAGAAAAACAGCAAAAACGGATTGCTTCGCAGCTGTTTGCGAAAGTGCCACAGGCCCAGATAGGTCAGCAGGTTCCACGGTAAAAAGGCTTCGGGTAGTTTTCGCAGGTAGTAGTAAAACGGTTCGTAGTGCCCGGCTTCGACAAAGGATCCGCTAAAGCGCCCAACGCTGTTGGTCCACAGCAGTTCGCTGATCGCCTGCATTCCGCCACGCTGGTACAGCACGCACAGCCAGATCAACAGCGGGATAAGCCCAATCAGTGTCAGCAGCGCCGGGCGCAGCCAGTTGCGCAGGGTGAAGCGTTTTTCAATCAGGCTTTCGCACATCAGATAGCTAAAAATCACTATTCCCGGCAGTGCCAGGCCCAACACGCCTTTGCTCAAGGTGGCAATGGCGATCCCGGCGGCAAACAACAGCCAGGGGCCCCAGGCAAAACGCAGCTGGCGGCTGGCATAAAAAAACGCCAGCAAGGCCATGGTCACACCCAGGGTGAGTAGTGCATCTTCGCCTACTTGACGGGTGTTACCCCAGAAAATGCCCATCGTTGCCAGCATCGCTGCAGCTGTCCAGGCCTGTGCCGTGGGGCGTGCGAGCTTGCGCAGCATGACGTACAGCAACAGCACGCAAAATAATCCAGCAAAGGCCGAGGCCAGTCGCACGGCGAATAACTGACCGCCGAACACGCGTATGGCGCCAGCGTCCAGCCACAGGCTCAGGGGTGGTTTTTCCAGGAAGGGTTCGTTGAGCAGGCGGGGTGTCACCCAGTCGTCGCTCAGGTGCATTTGCATGGCGATGCCTGCGACCCGCGACTCGGTCGACCCCTGCAATTGGTGATTGCCCAGTGCAAAAAAGAACAGCACGCAACCGAGCAGTAATAACAGCAGAGCGGGACGGGTCAGGCGCATTGGGCTACCAGGCAGCAATCGAATGGAGAACTGCGCTGGAGTATAGGAGGGGAGTTCTTAACAAATTGTGAAAGCTGGCAGGCCAACCACACATCCCCGTGGGAGCGGGCTTGCTCGCGATGGTATCGCCGCGGTCTGACTGCAAAACCGCAGTGATAGCATCGCGAGCAAGCCCGCTTCCACAATAAACTCAAGCCGTCAGAACGTCGCTTTGACCTGCAATCCAGCGACCAGGGCATTGCTGCGCTTGGCGCCGTAGAACGCGCCCGGTTCGATGATGTATTGCAGGTCCGGCCGCAACAGCAGCCACGGCGTGACTTGTGCGCCATAGTTGAGCTCGAGCAACTGCTCGCCGCTGTCCAGGCTGGCAATCATGTCGGCTTGCTCGGGGCTGCTGGCCGCTGCTTCTTGTACATCCCGTGAGCGCGAGTTGAACACGGCGCGGCCATAGGCAAAGGCAATGCTGTCTTTCGGGCGGCTGGCAAACGGCTTTTGCTTGACCAGACCCACCGAGTACCAGTGGCTCATCGGTGAGGTCGCGGCATTGCTGCTGGCCGCCTGGCCAAAGACGCGCAACACGCTCTCAGGGTCTTGTTCATCACGCCAGATGGCCTGGTCGACCAGCACATACGCGCCGGTGCGGTTGTTAGCTTTTTGCGTGCTGCCAATTTTGCGGGTATTGGAGGTGTCGTAGTACCAGCCCACTTTGTATTGGCCATTGAGCCAGGCGTTGTTGGTGAAAATCGCCTCCAGCGGCATGATCGCCCCCGTGGTGCCTTTGGTGGTCATGCTAAAGGCTTCGGAGGAGCGGCTGTTGTACTCGGGGTTGACCTGGAATACAGCCGTTTGCAGGGTCAGTGCCGGGCTGACGGTGTAGCGTAATTCGCCGCCCCAGTGACCGGTCGGGTAGTTGGTCCAGCCACTGCCGTTGGACTGGGTCAGCGGGTGCGCGCAAAAACCGGCGTTGACGAAATGGGTCAGCAGCGGCAAACCGCCAAAGTCATTGCCCATCGGCATGAAGCCAAGCTTGGTGGTCAGGTCTTCGGAAAACAGGGTGCGCTGGTAGCTGAACTCAGACAGGCGGGTGAAGTTGCCGCCGGCGTTTTCCTGGATCGGCAGGCGGTTGCCCACCAGATCTTCGGAGGCGCTGTGGCCGCGACGATCATTGACGGTGATTTGCACCAGGCCAGCATCGGCGGTGCCGAGCAGCTTACTCAGGTCGAACTGGGCACCGATGCGCACTTGCTGCGAATAACGGGTGCCGTGTTTGATCCCGCCGTGCAGGTTCGAAAAGGTTTCGGAGTTGTAATCACCGGTCAGTTTGACGCCTTTATCGATCAACTTTTGGCGTTCGCCACCCCAGTCGCCGGTCAGGGTCGAGCGGTTCATCAGGTTGTCGGTAGTGTCGGCCAGTACGCAGGCAGGCGTCAGGGCCAGCAATGACAAGCCGCTGCACAAGCTGGTGTTCAGCAGGGCGCGGGAAGAGAAAAACATCTACAGAAGCTCCTTCATGTGAGGTGTCGGCGAACGGGCCGCGACACGATGTCGCACATTATGAACTATTTGGTTAATAATTTTCATATTTGGTTACATGCCCTCCCTGGAATGACTGAAGGCGTCGGTTGTTCCCTTCCGCTAGACTCCCGCGTTTATCCGTACCAAGGGATGTTCATGATCTGGTTTCTTGAAGGGCAATCCAGCCAACGCGACGTGATTGCAGGTGCCCGGGCGGCGCTGCCCGATGACGTGCGGATATTTGCTTCGCACCGACAAAATCGCCCTGAAATTACCCGGTTGGCGGATGTCGCCTGGAGCGAGCCGCAGGACAATCAAGAGCGCATTGGCTGGGTCATCGAGCAGGCCCGTGCCCATCAGATCAAGGTCGTGCTGGCCGGGCGTGTCGGGCAGGTGTACGAAGCTCACCGCGCCGAGTTCGAATCTGCCGGACTGCAGCTGGTGACGGGCGCTCTGGATCTGGACACCTTCGAGCGGGTCGACGATAAGTCTGCGTTCACTCGCGAGGCCCTGGCCGCAGGGTTGGCGTGCATCCCCGCAATCACGGTGAGCACCCGGGCCGAACTGCAAGAAGCCTATGCCCAGCTCGCCCGTGATGGTCAGGTGTGTGTAAAACCGACCCGCGGCATTTACGGTCAGGGCTTTTGGCGCTTGGCCGATGACGTGGACCCGTTTCGCAGTTTCGCCAATGCCGACGCCCATGAAGTCAACGTCCAGGTCTTTGCCCAGGCCTACGGCCAATCCGATGCACCCAAGCCGTTGCTGGTCATGCCTTATATGCCCGGCAGCGAGTGCTCGGTGGACATGGTCTGCGAAGCAGGCGAGGCCGTGGCGTATGTCGCAAGGCGCAAACAGGGGCTGATGCAGACGTTCGAGCGTGACGGTGCAGCCGTCGAACTGGCGATCAAGGCGGCGCGGCACTTCAAGTGCGACGGTATCGTCAATGTACAAACCCGGGATGATGGGGCTGGCCAGCCGCACTTGCTGGAGATCAATCTGCGTTACTCCGGTGGCATCGGCTATACCCGTGAAGCGGGTGTCAACCTGCCCGGAATCTTTGCCGCTCGTCGTCTTGGCCTGCCCGTCCCGGCCAGCGTCTGGCGCGAGGATGTTCAGGTCAAGGCGATCACGGTAGTGGTTCCGGTTCGCGGCAATTCGCTGTTAGGTTGAATTGACGTTTCCGGTAACCATTTTTCGCTTGTCTTAAATTATCGACTCGCTGATCGTCCCCCACTTTTTAAGTATTTCCAGGTAGTAAATGTTGATGAATAGCGCTAACCCCGTGACCGATCCCAAGGTTTTGCATGCAAACCTCAAGCGCGGTCGTCTGGAGGTAGAGGTCAATGCATCGACCTTTGACCCACAGGCACTTTTCGATTTTGCCGAGCGGCGCAATCCGAAGCGGGCTTTTTTGTTTGTTTCCCGTGTGCTGGGTCGTCATATCCCGGCCCGCCCATCACTGATGGCTGAGAGCTTCAATGCCCTGGCCAGCAAGATCCCCGCTGACTTGCCTGGCCCGGTGCTGGTGATCGGCATGGCCGAGACGGCCGTGGGACTGGGCGCCGGTGTACACCGTGCGTTGAGCCAGACTCGCCCTGACAGCGTGTACCTGTGCAGCAGTCGCCACCCCACGGGCAGTGAACTGTTTGCCCGTTTTGAAGAAGAACACAGCCACGCCAGCTCGCACTTGTTGCACCTGCCGCAAGATGCGCATACCCGTGAAATGATGCTCAGTGCCCGTTCTCTGGTGCTGGTGGACGACGAAGCGTCGACCGGCAATACCTTTATCAATCTGTCCCGGGCGCTGGCTGAAGCGGGTCTGGACTCGATCGAACGCATTGTCACCGCCACCCTGACAGACTGGTCGCAGGACGCGGTACGCAAGGCCATGGGTGAACACGTCACGAGCGTCTCTTTACTCGATGGTCGCTACACATTCGCCGAAGATCCCACCGCAGAGCTGCCTGATATGCCCGAAGTGGGCAGCGTGGCCCACGGCGACTGGGCGCTCGATCCGGATCGAGACTGGGGACGCATGGGCGTGCGTGAGCACCTCGATACCCTGGCGCCCGATTTGCAGGTCGCGCCCGGCGAGCGAGTATTGGTGATTGGTACCAGCGAATTTGTCTGGCGTCCGTTTCTGCTGGCTGAGCGGCTTGAACGAGCGGGTGCCGATGTGCACTTCAGCTCCACCAGCCGTTCGCCGATTGCCCTGGGCCATTGCATCGACCATGTGTTGTCGTTCTCTGACAACTACGGTCTGGGCATCCCCAACTTTATTTATAACGTCGCACCCGGCCAGTTTGACCGGGTGCTGATTTGCAGCGAAACCCCGGCGGCTGCCGTCGACCCGGCGCTGGTCAGCGCATTGAATGCGCAGGTAATCGTTGATGAACAGTAATCGTCCTCTGGTGTTCGTTGATCTGGACGACACCCTGTTTCAAACCGCCCGCAAAATGGGCGATGAGCCTCGTTTTGCGGCCACCCTGGACGTTGACGGCCAGCCCAACGGCTTTATGAGTGCGACCCAAAAGAGCTTTGTCGAGTGGCTGCTGGCCACCAGCGACGTGGTCCCGGTGACTGCGCGCAGCATTGAAGCCTATCAGCGGGTGCAATTGCCGTTCGCTCATGGCGCGGTCTGTGCTCACGGCGGGGTCATCCTCAACCCGGACGGCTCCCTGGATCCGGTCTGGCATGCACGCATGTGCGACGAACTGGCACTTGAGCAAACCCGTCTGCACCAGCTCAGCGAGCAAACCCTGGCTATTGGCGCAGAGCTGGGTTTCTCGTTGCGTGGCTGGGTGGTAGAGGAGCAGGGGCTGGCCAATTACGTGGTCACCAAGCACAACAACGAAACCGACCAGGCACTGCTCACCGTGTTGGCCGAGGTCAAGGCCCGGGGCTTGCTGGACGGGCTGTACGTGCACGGCAATGGCAACAACCTGGCGTTCCTGCCCCTAGCCTTGCAAAAACGCGAAGCGGTGCGCGAGTGGATCCGCCGCGATCAGGCGATCAACGGTAAGCGTCCGTTGCTGAGCTTTGGAGACAGCGTCTCGGACCTGGGCTTTATGGCCGAGTGCGACTGGTGGGGCACACCCAAGCGCGGCCAACTGGCCAGTCACGTGCTGACGAGTGTCGATCATGAGTAACCCTTTCGCAGGTCTGGAGACTGTCGGCAGTGGCAGCTATGACGCCGATGACGTGCACTTTTTACTGCGCGCCCTGCAGATGGAAGTCACCGATGTGCAGGAAAAGGAGCGGCTGATCCAGACCCGGCAGCGCCATTACTCCGAGATGATCAGCCAGGAGCATGCGCCGTCCGACACCCATAAAAGCCTGTATCAGCTGGCCCTGGCACAGAACGGCGCCCGCATGGCGGCTGATGTGCAGGCGCTGGCGCTGGCGTTGAACGAGCGCTACAGCGGCCCGACGATTGCGCTGGTGTCGTTTGTGCGGGCCGGTTTGCCGTTGGGTGTGTTACTGCGCCGGGCGCTGCTCGATCTGGGGCGCGAGGCTGCGCATTACGGGATCAGCATTATTCGTGACCGTGGAATCGACAACGTCGCACTCGAAGCTATCATCAAGACCCACGGTGCCGAGAACATCGTGTTTGTCGATGGCTGGACCGGCAAGGGCGCGATCAGCGGCCAGATCCGCGACAGCCTGGCGGGTGATTCGCGTTTTGCGCCTGATCCGCGTCTGGTTGTGTTGGCCGACCCCTGTGGTCGCGCCTGGCTGGCGGCATCGGCCGAGGACTGGCTGATCCCGTCGGGTATCCTGGGGGCCACGGTTTCAGGACTGGTTTCCCGTTCCATCTGGCCACAAGACCCGGGCCTGCATGGCTGCGTGGTGTATGACCATTTGGCGGAACACGACGTGACCATGAGTTTTATCCACAGCATCGAAACCGAGCGTGCGCTGCTTGCACCACAGGCGAGTGCGCAACCCTGGACAGCGGAGCAGGCTGGCGTGTTGCAACACTCGGCTGTCGCTGCGGTCGAACGTATCTCGACCCGGTTTGCGGTGACCAACCCCAATCGGGTCAAACCGGGTATCGCCGAGGCAACCCGCGCCGTGATGCGCCGTGTGCCGGACCACGTACTGGTGCGCAACCGTGACGATCAGGACGTGCAACTGCTCCTGCACTTGACGCGCCAGGCCAATATCGAGGTTCAAGAGGTCGGTGATGAATTGGGGCCGTACCGCGCTGTGACCGTAATCAGGAGTGTTCGCTGATGATCAAGCACTCAGCCTATGCCTTGGGCGCCACACTTTATATGCCGGCTACCCGTCCCGACATTCTGGATGTGGTGCTGGGCGAAAAGATCCAGGGTTTGCGCTCGCTGGTGGTGTGCCTGGAAGACGCTGTGGCCGAAACCGACGTGCAGCAGGGGCTGAACAACCTCAAAAACCTGCTGCTGGGCATCGAAGCGCGAGGCGGTCGTCCGTCCGCCGGTCCGATCCTGTTTGTGCGGCCACGGGATGCTGCGATGGCAGCGGTGCTCAATGAATGGTCGCTGATGCGCCATGTTGACGGCTTTGTGGTACCCAAGCTGAGCTTGAGCAACATCAGCGAGTGGCAGCAGGCGGTGACCCGCGACGACCTGATGCTCATGCCAACCCTCGAAACCCCGGAAGTCTTTGTCCCCAATGCCATGGTTGAGTTGCGCAGCGCCATGCTGGAGCAATTGCCTGGGCGCATTATCGCCTTGCGCATTGGCGGCAACGACTTGATGGGCTGCCTGGGCTTGCGTCGTCACCCGGCCATGACCCTGTACAGCACGCCCATGAGCTATGTAATTCCAATGTTGTGCGGGATCATGGGCTCTGCAGGCTTTGCCCTGACCGCACCGGTGTTCGAGCAACTGAATACACCGCACTTGCTGGAGCAAGAGCTGGCGCTGGATATGGCCCACGGGCTTGTGGGTAAAACCGCGATCCACCCGTCGCAAATTGCAGTTATCCACAGGGCGCTGCAAGTCAGCCTTGAAGATCTCAACAGTGCACGCCAAATACTAAGTGAGGCGGCGCCTGCGGTGTTCAAGTTCAACGACGCCATGTGCGAGCCTGCGACCCATTACAAATGGGCGCAAAAAATTATTGAACGAGCGCATTGGCAGGGGGTTCGCCCTGAAGTTGCCAGCTCGTCAGACACTTTTGGAGGCAGCCTGCGATTGGCTGAATTAGTGGGTTGAACGACGTTTTGAATACAAAGGTTAATGGTAAGCAAGTTCTGTCAGCGTTCGATTTCGATGGCACGTTGACCTATCACGACACGTTTGTGCCGTTTTTGCGCTTTGCCTTTGGCAATCGGCTGTTCGCGATGCGTTTGTTCCGGATGATTCCGGCCACTGCGTGCTATCTGTTGGGTAGGATTTCGCGTAATGACCTGAAAGAAAAGCTCATCGCTGTCTACCTGACGGGTGCCAAAGAGGCGTGGGTAAAAGAGCGCGCAGAAGCATTTTGTGACGTTTCGTGGCAGCGCTTAATGCGGCCTTTGGGCTTAACATCCGTCGCCAACCAGCTTGAGCAGGGCGCCAACGTTACGATTTGCTCGGCGTCCCCGGAATTGGTGCTCACACCGTTTGCCAGAAAACTCGGTATCGGCCTGATCGGAACACGTCTGGCGTCAGTCGATGGCGTGCTGACGGGGGATATCGAAGGTATCAACTGTCGCTGTGAACAAAAAGTCATCCGGCTGGAGGCGCAATACGGGCCTTTGGACCAATACACATTACGTGCCTGGGGTGACACCGTAGGCGATGAACAAATGCTCGGGGCCGCTCAGGAGCCACATTGGCGCGAATTTCACGCGCTGTGGCGTCGCAAGCGGCCACTTGACGTGTGTTTGCGTGAAGGGCTGTAAGCCAGGCGTAAGCAAAGCGTGTCAATAATCAGCAATTACCTATCGTGCTTCAGTGCAGACAAGGAGACGCTTCATGGCCATTTCGCTGTCCAAGAATCAAACCATTTCTCTCGAGAAAGAAGCTGGAACCGGTCTCAAGAAAATTCGCATGGGCCTGGGCTGGGACCCGGTCAAACCGAGCGGTTTTTTTGCCAAGCTGCTGAGCAGTGATGCCGCCATCGACCTGGATGCCTCGTGCATCCTGCTCGACAGTGCCAAGCAAGCCCTGGACCTGGTGTGGTTCCGCCAGCTCAAGTCCAACGACGGCTCCATCGTTCATTCCGGCGATAACCGCACGGGTGAGGGCGATGGCGACGACGAATCGATCCAGGTCAACCTGGAGCAGCTGCCTGCCGGGGTCAAGCACCTGGTGTTTACCGTGAACTCGTTCACCGGGCAAAACTTTGAAGCGGTAGAAAACGCCTACTGCCGCATTGTTGACGAGCTGACCGGCAAAGAGCTGGCGCGCTTCAACCTGTCGGACAAAGGCCGTCACACGGGCGTGGTCATGGCGTACATCAGCCGCACGGCTGCTGGCTGGGACCTGACCGCTATCGGTACCGTGGCCAATGGCCGTACCGCACAGGATCTGGCCAGTGATGCGGCCCAGGCGGTGCGTGCATGACGACTCTGACTCCTGGCGCCAATACCGCTGTCGCTGCCGGCAGCCTGAGCGTCACCATCAGCTACACCCCGGTGGCGGGAGCTGATCTGGACGTGTCTGCATTCCTGCTCAATGAATCGGGCAAGGTGCGCGGCGACAACGACATGTGCTTCTTCGGCCAGCAAAGTGTCAACAATGGCGCGGTCAAGCTGGTCGAGTCGGCTGCAGGTCGCAGTGTGTTCAGTGTCAATCTGGACGCCATTGATCAGGCCATCGAAAAAGTCGCCCTCACAGCGACCATTTACGAGAACAAGGCCCGGTTCGACGCCTTCCCGCAACTGACCGTATCGGTAAGTGGCGGCATCGAAGCGCCGATCCCTACACAGGGCATGCAGGAAACCGCGTTGATCCTCGGCGAGTTCTATCGCCGTCAGGGCGCGTGGAAGTTCCGCTGCGTGGCCCAGGGCTTTGCCGGTGGGCTGGCACCTTTGGCGCAGCACTTTGGCGTTGATATTGCCGCGCCTGCGCCTGCTCCGGCAGTTGCCCCGACGCCCGTTCCACCGCCTGCCCCGGCACCTGCTGCACCTGCTGCACCTGCTCCAGCCCCTGCATCGAAGATCAATCTGTCGAAGATCACACTCGACAAGCAGCGTCCGTCCATCAGCCTTGAGAAAAAGGACGGTGACTTCGGTGAGATCAAAATCAACCTGAACTGGAACCGTACCAACCCCAATGCCAGCGGCGGTGGCGGCTTTTTCGCCTCCTTGCGCGGTAAGTCCGGTGGTATCGATCTGGACGTAGGTTGCCTGTACGAGATGGACAACGGCCGTAAAGGCGCGGTTCAAGCCCTGGGTAATGCCTTTGGTGATTTCCGTGACGAGCCGTTTATCCAATTGATGGGCGACGACCGCACCGGCTCCGTGAGTGATGGCGAGTGGTTGCGCATCAACGGCAAGGAGTGGCGCAAGATGCGTCGCGTGCTGATCTACGCGTTCATCTACGAAGGTGCTCCGAACTGGCAGGCCACAGATGGCGTTATCACCTTGTACATCCCGGGTGAGCCGCCGATTGAAGTGCGTCTGAGCGAAGAGGGTGGCACCAAGGGCATGTGCGCCATCGCCTTGCTCGAAAACGTTGGTGGCAGTGTGAAGGTCAATCGCAAGGTTGAATTCTTCAAGGGCCACTCCGACATGGATAAAGCGTTCGGTTGGGGTATGCGCTGGGCTGCTGGCTCCAAATGAGCGCTATGTAACTGGCCGCCTGCCGAAGCAGGCGCCGCCCCCTCAATTTCTGACAAGGTGACTCCAATGCTCGAATGGCTCAAAACCAACGCCACTGCCGCCCGTGACAAGCTCTCGACGGAAGTCAGCAAGTTCAAGAACCGTGAATTCATGGAAGCCGTGGTTTCCGGGTGCGCACTGGTGGCGGCTGCCGATGGCAACATCAGCAGCGACGAAAAACAGAAGATGGTCGGGTTTATTCAAAACTCGAATGAGCTGAAGGCCTTTGACGTTAAAGACGTGATCAAGGCCTTCAACGCCGTCTGCGAAAAATTTGAGTTTGATCAGCAGATCGGTCGCGCCGAGGCGCTGAAGTCGATTGGTCAACTGCGTAAAAAAGAAGATGCCGCCCGTCTGCTGGTGCGTGTTTGCTGCGCAATCGGTAGCGCCGACGGCGACTTCGATGAAAGTGAGCGGGCTGCTTGCCGCACTATCTGCAATGAGCTGGGGTTGAACCCTGGCGATTTTGATCTCTGAGGACATCATGGAAAACACGGCAATTGGCTTTCCGCCAACTACCATCGCTGTATTTGTGGCTCTGGCGGTCATTGCTCTGGCAATCGACCTGTTTACCCACAAAAGCGATAAACCGGTCTCACTGACCAACGCCGCCGTCTGGTCGGTGTTCTGGGTGCTGATCTCCCTCGCCTTTGCGGGCTACCTGTACTACGCGCACGGCCCAAGCGTTGCCAGCCTGTTCGTCACCGGTTACGCGCTGGAAAAAGTCCTCAGCGTCGACAACCTGTTCGTGTTCATGGCCATTTTTGCCTGGTTCAAGATCCCGGACGCGCTGCGTCACCGTGTTCTGTACTGGGGCATCATCGGTGCCATCGTTTTCCGCCTGATTTTCGTGGCGATCGGTACCGGTCTGCTGGCGTTTGGCCCTTGGGTCGAAGTGCTGTTTGCGGTGGTCGTGGCCTGGACGGCGATCATGATGCTGCGCAGCAAGGAAGAGGATGAGGAGGAGGATTACTCCAAGCACATCGCCTACCGTTTTGCGAAAAAACTGTTCCCTGTTTGGCCGAAGCTGCACGGACATAATTTCTTTGTTTCGCGTACAGAGCTTGAAAAAGAGATCACGAAGCCGCAGAACAAGGGAATGACCCTTGTAGGCAAGGGCGCTCTTTTTGCGACACCACTGTTTTTGTGTGTGGTGGTGGTTGAGGTTTCAGACATTCTGTTTGCCTTCGACTCCGTACCGGCAGTGATTGCCGTGAGCCGTGAACCCTTGATCGTGTACTCGGCCATGATGTTCGCAATTCTGGGCCTGCGTACCATGTACTTCGTTCTCGAAGCGCTGAAACGCTACCTGGTACACCTGGAGAAATCGGTTATCGCGCTGTTGTTCTTTATCGCCGGCAAGCTGGCCCTGAACGCAACCGATCACCTGTTTGGCCACGGTATCAGCATTGATCCAAACACCAGCCTGATGGTGGTGTTGGTGGTATTGGCCATCGGTATCGTGGCCAGCATCATCTTTCCCGGTAAGGAAGAAGAGCAGTCCGACGTTAAAAACGACACGAACGCTTGATCGCACATTACTAAGGAGAATTACACATGGCACTTTCCCTTTCCAAAGGCGGCAACCTGTCCCTGTCCAAAGAAGCTCCGGGGATGACTAAAGTCCTCGTGGGTCTGGGCTGGGATGCTCGTTCCACCGATGGTCAAGACTTCGACCTGGATGCGAGCGCTTTCTTGCTCAAGGCTGACGGTAAAGTCCGCGCTGACTCCGATTTCATTTTTTACAACCAGCTAAAAAGCACTGATGGCTCGGTTGAGCACACGGGCGATAACCGTACCGGTGAAGGCGACGGCGATGACGAGGCGATCAAGGTCGACCTGTCCAAAGTGCCTGCTGACATCGACCGTATCGCGTTCACCGTGACCATTCACGAAGCCGATGCGCGCAAGCAAAACTTCGGTCAGGTTCGTGGTGCGTTCATTCGCATTGTGAACCAGGACAACAACAGTGAAGTGGCGCGTTATGACCTGGCTGAAGACGCCAGTACTGAAACCGCGATGATCTTTGCTGAGCTGTATCGCAATGGCGCCGAGTGGAAATTCCGCGCGGTCGGTCAAGGTTTTGCCGGCGGTCTCAAGCCATTGGCTGAAAGCTACGGTCTGAAATTTTAATCTGCACCCCATCAACTTTTCATATAAGGGTTCACGAACATGGCAGTAAGTCTGAGTAAAGGCGGCAACGTTTCCCTGACCAAAGAAGCTCCGGGCTTGACCGAAGTGATTGTGGGTCTGGGTTGGGATCCTCGTGTCACTGACGGCCAGGAGTTCGACCTGGACGCCTCGGTGTTCATCGTTGGCGAGAGCGGCAAAGTGCTGAACGACGGCAGCTTTGTGTTCTACAACAACAAGACCTCGCCGGACGGCAACGTTGTGCACCAGGGCGACAACCGCTCGGGCGCGGGCGATGGTGACGACGAGCAAGTAAACGTCAACCTGGCGGGTCTGTCGCAAGACGCCAAGAAACTGGCTTTCGCGGTCACCATCCATGACGCTGATGGCCGTAAACAAAGCTTTGGCCAGGTTTCGAACGCTTACATCCGCGTTCTTAACAAGGCAGACGGCAAAGAGCTGGCACGCTTTGACCTGAGCGAAGACGCTTCGACCGAAACCGCGATGGTATTCGGCGAGCTGTATCGCAATGGCGAAGAGTGGAAGTTCAAGGCTATCGGCCAGGGTTTTGCTGGTGGCCTGGCGCCATTGGCTTCGAACTTTGGCGTTAACCTGGGCTAAACCCCGGCGTTAAACAAAAGGCCCTCCCCGGTTTCGGGGAGGGCCTTTTTTTGTGCGTCTGTCCATCACCTGTGGGAGCGGGCTTGCTCGCGATGCAGGCGACACGGTCTGTCTGGATAACCGCGTGATGCAATCGCGAGCAAGCCCGCTCTCACAGGGCCCGGGTCAAAAACTCATTTGCCATTGCCCGATCAGCCCGTGGGTGCGGCTGTTGCTGCCCATGTCGCCGGTGTAGCCCACGCCCAGTGTCTGTCGGGCCGATACGCCAATATCCAGTCCTGCTTCCAGTACCAAACTGTTGCGATCAAGCGCACTGCCTTCGACATTGAACGCAGAACCACCCAGCACAAAGCTCTGATTCGTTGAACTGCTGACATCGCCATAGGTGTGCTTCCAGCCTGCGCTCAGGCGGGGCGTGAGGCTCATGCCGTTTTCCAGTTGGCTCAAATGGGCCAGACGCACGCCCAGGGTGCTGCTGACGTTGTCCTGGGTCTGCTTGTCGACGCGCAACGCGGCCGCACCGCCTTTTTCGGTGTAGCGGTCACGCTGGTAGCGTTGATAACCCAGGTTGGCAAACGGCTCGGCACTCAAGCGACCGCTGCCAAGGGCGTAACCCAGTTCGGCAAAAGCCTGCTGGCTGCTGGCGTGGTAATCGCCCTTGGGCTGGTCGGTAAAACCGTTAAACGCCACGCTGCGTTTGCTGTCCCCGTTATGGCCGCTGTAGGCCGCGCCCAGACGCACTGCCAGCGCACCGCTCTGGCGTATCCCGTAGACACCCGCATGCCAGCTGTTGACCGTGCCCTCCATAGCGCTGCTATCCACATCGGTTTTTGAGTAGCCGCCCAGCACGCCCATGCGCCAGTCCGGTGTCAGGGCCCAGTCGGCGCCCAACACGCCGCCTTTGGTGCGTTGGGTCAGGTCGCTGTTGCCGTGTGTCCCGTCCAGTCGGCCATAGCTGCCCAGCCCCTGGAGCCAGAGTCGGCCTTGGGCATTCGGGTCGTTGAGGTTGCGCACGCCGGGCGGCAGGCCGGTGGCGGCCAGGGCAGGGGTGTCCTGAGCGGCACTGGCGACCCGCAAACCGGCGCCTGCGCCCACGGACTGCATGGCCGCCAACATGCTGCTGCCCACCTGGGACGTGGCGCCCAGGGTGGCGCTGCTCAGGCTGGCGTTGCTGCTGCCCGCCAGTTGCTCGATGGCCGCCCCCGCCGCTTGTGTGCTGGTGTTGAGCAGGGCGTTATACAGCGCGTTGCCCGCCTTGAGCTGGCTCAAGCCGACGGCGGCGCTGTGGCCGTTGGTGCTGCTGGCGTAATCGGCAAAGGCCACGTCATTGCGGGCATAGGTCAGCTCGACGCTGGTGGGGGTGTAGTTGAGCGTCGGGGTGAGGAAGGCATAGTCACTGGTGACATTGCCAAACGTGCCGTCGATGGTGCCAGCGTTCAGTACGCGGTATTGGCTGAGCCACGGATAGGTGCCGCTGCCGGCATTAATGGCCAGCGTTGCACCGTTGAGGTGGGCGGTGCCACCGACCAGCACCGGCGCGCTGCTGCCATCGGCGTTGACGCCGTAGGCCAGGGTCGCGCCGTTGCTCAGGGTCAGGTCATGGGTGATGGTAGCGGTGCCCAAGTGCGGGCTGGCTTGCAGTGTGCCGTTGACCAGCAGGTTAGCGACACTGCCGCCACCGGCGTAAATGCCACCATCCTCCACGGTGAGGGAGCCACTGATGCCGCCCTGATTGATCAGGCGGGCGCCGCTGAAAATCCTGCCCCCGTCACTGAAATCGTTCTGGCTGGTGAGTGTCCAGCTACCGGATTTGACGTCCAGCCATTCGAAATTCTGGCTATTGCCCAAGCGCCCACCGGCCGGGTCATCGAAAGCTACCCGGTCGTAGCCGCTGCCGCCGTCCACCAGGCCATCGAAACGGCTGGCACTGCCCAGTGTCAGGCGGTCATTGCCACCGCCCAGGTCCAGCGCCTGGCCGTTGCTGCCACTGATCAGGCCATTGTTGATGACTTGATCATCGAACTCGCCCACAAACTTTACGGCAAAGCCGTCCAGGCCCTGGATCGTACCGTTGTTGATCAACGTGGTGGCGGCCAGGCCTGAGCCATCACTGCCGTCGTCCACCAGCACCGCATTGTTGGCACCGCTGACCCGTGCGCCTTGGGCGTTGTAGATATAACCACCACCCAGCGCGATCCCTTCGCTGCCATTGGCAAAGCCGTTCTTGTCGACGCCACCGGCGCCGGTGCCCTGGATCACCCCGTAGTTCTCAATATGGGCGATCAGGTCGATATCCACGCCATCGCCGTCACCATTGGGCTTGAGCCCGGAATAGGCGCCGGTGATGGTGCCGTGGTTGATCACGGTGCCATCACCGTCCGAGCCGAAGCCCGAACCGTTGCGCCCGGTGACGTCGCCATAGTTGATCAGTGTTGCGCCCAGGTCGGTGGTGATGCCGTGGCGCCCGCCCGAGAGGGTGCCGTAGTTGGTCACTGTCACGCCGGTTGCAGAGTCGATGTCGACACCGTCGAACTTGTTGTCGTCGTTCAGGGCGTCGCCTGTGGAAATCTCGCCGTAGTTGAGAATCGTGGCGTTGGAGCCGGTCTTCATACCGTCGCTGAACTCGCCGCGAATCAGCCCGCCTTCGCGGTTGATCAGGGTGGTTTTGACGTCATGGCTGCGCACCGCGTCGAGGTCGATGGCCTGACCGCTATCGGTTGAGCGAATAGTGCCGCTGTTGTCGATCAGCACACTGCCGCTGCTGAAGTGGGTGTCGATGCGCAAGGCATCGTTGCTGCCCTGAATCGTCGCGCCGCTGCGGTTGAAAATGCTGTAGTTGCGCTCGCCGCTTGCGCTGCCGCTGCTGTCGATGGCCCGCCCGCCCGTCGAGATCAGGCTGCCTGCGTTGTCGATGACTACCCCCGGGCCACTGGTGCCGCCCTTGAGGGTGACGGCCACTTTTGCGGTGGTCAGGCTCGCGGCCGGCTTCACCGCCAACGTATCGCTGGCGCTCAGATTGAGTGCGCTGGTGCTGGGTGTGTCCAGGCTGATGTCACTGGCGAGTGCCAGCGGGGCAACCGCGCTTGAACTTAAAAGCGCGATGGCCAGCGCAAGGCGTTGGGGGCAGAAGGGCATGTTGGGCGACCTTATCGGGAATAACCGGGCCGTCTTTTATAGCGAGAGGTTTTTACAAAATGATGTATCTGAATACCTCCTGAACCTCTGTATTGTGTCGGCCATTGTAGGAATTTTCGCTTTCTCTAGGCGCTTTCACTTTTTTCGATGCGCCCCCTTATCAAAGTGGTTCAGCTCAAACATGGATACAGTACGCGCACGTCTCGCCGGTCTGATTGAATTTGTAAAACAGACGGCACTCATGCAGAAGCGGCCGGCGTTGACCGTCACCCAACACAACGCATTCAGTGTCAGCGAAGAAAAGCTGCGGGCATTGCCGGGGGGCAGCCTGGATGTGCTGGAAAGCGACGAAGATGAAGTCTGGCTGCGGCTTGAGCGTTTGCACGAGACGCGTCCGCCCGCGCCATTGAGCCCGTTGCTGGCGCTGTGGATCGAACTCAAGGGCACGCCGCAAACCGAACCTGCCCTAAAACTGCGGGTGGCGCGTGAGGTGCTGATCGGCAGCGGCCTGTTGTCCGAGCCCGAGCTTTCGCGGTTGACCGTGGTTGGCATCGATATCAGCGAAGACGCCCCGCTTGATGAGTGGGTGAATCTTGAGGAGTGCCTGGACGCCGGCGAGATCAGGGCGCAGTTCAAGTCCTACAGCCAAACTGCTTGGCGACTGTGGGCCGCAGAGGAAAAGCTACGGCGTAAAAGCATCGAACTGTATGCCGAGTTGTTCCTGCTGGTGCAGCAGATGCAGGGCAATCTGGGAGATGCGCAACTGGAGCTGGTCTGGGGGTTAGGCGTTTCGACGTGGGAACATCCTGTGGTCGGCCTCATCCATTACCCGTTGATTAGCCAGTTGGTCGAGCTGGCCATCAACCCGGACACCATGGCCATCGAAGTCCGCCCGCGCGCCGCGCAACCCCGGCTGGAAGTGGACGCCTATGTGGCAGCCGATATTCCGGGGGTAGGCGCTTTGGCGACACTGGCCAAGGATTACTTCAAGAAAGATCAGGTCGCTATCAGTCCGTTCAACCCTTCCAGTTATGAGCCGGTGATTCGCTCTGCCTCTTCATTGCTCGATGCCCAGGGGCAATTCTTGCCGGCGACGGTTGCCGAAGGTGATCGCTCGGTGCCCAAGGCCGCTGAGCATTTGTGTGTGACAGACACCTGGACCCTGTTCGCCCGCACCCGTGACAGCAACCTGTTTATTGAAGACCTGGGCCGCTTCGAAAGCGCGATTGAAGAGATCGGTGAACTGCCCCCGGCCTTGCAGGCGATCTTGACCGAACCTTCCAGCGTACTTGAAGACGTAATCCTGCCCCCATTCCGGGGTTTGTCCTACGTCAGCGGCTCCCAAGGTGGTGATGCGCCAGGGACTAAGGTTCACGAGCTGTACTTCCCCAAGCCCTACAACGACGAGCAGGTGCAAATCATCCAACTGCTCGAAATGCACGATGGGGTGGTGGTGCAAGGCCCGCCAGGCACCGGCAAGACTCACACCATTGCCAACGTCATTAGCCATTACCTGGCCAATGGCAAGCGAGTACTGGTGACGTCGATGAAAGACCCGGCCCTGGCCGTGTTGCAGGAAAAGCTGCCCGAAGACATTCGCCCGCTGGCAATCAGCCTGCTGAGCAGCGAAGCGGACGGCATGAAGCAGTTCGAATTCGCCATTCAAAAGATTTCAGCTGAGGTCCAGCGTATCGATCGGTCGCTGTACAAGCGCGAAATCGGCCAGATCGACGACGAAATCAACACCCTCCACGGTCAGATGGCCAGTGTCGACCGTGAGATTACCCACTGGGCCGAGCGCAACCTGTCTGACCTGGAGATCGACGGTGAGCGCCTGAGCCCTACCCATGCCGCGTTGCAGGTCGCTGTGGCGCAAGACGAGGTCAACGGCTTTGCCGATCAGATCGGGGTTGGCGACGAACATCGTCCGCAATTCAGCCTGCAAGACATCATCGCCTTGCGTGAGGCGCGGTTGGCGCTCAAGGACTCGCTGGCTTATCTGGGCCACAAAGTCCCGCAACTGGCCGACTTCCCGGATGCGCAAACGCTGATTCAGGTGCATCAGGATCTGGCCCGGGAAAGCCAGTTGCAGCACAAGGAAAGTACGGGCGAGGTGCCGCGTCTGCTGGACTCCAGCACGCAGACCCTTGAGCAGGCGCAGGCTCTGGTAGAGCACCTGGAGCAATTGCAGGCACTGCGCACGCAGCTCAAAACCGCAGAGCACACCTGGGTGCCGGCCATGCAGGCCTACTTGTCGCGCAACCCCAATGCCGATGTGCTGGGGCTTTTTGACAGCCTCAAGGGCGAGATCGAAGCGGCACTGGCCGGTCGCAAAGCATTTGTTGCCCGGCCGGTGAGCTTGTCATTCGAGCTCCAGGCACAGCCCGAGGTGATGGCCGCCATCGATAACCTGGCCCAGGGACGACGCCCGTTCGGGTTGTCCGGCCTGATCGGCAAGGGCAGCCAGAAACAGTTGCTGGACGCCATTCTGGTGCTGGGCAGCAAACCGCAAAGCGATCAGGACTGGGCGCATGTGCAAGCATTCGTGCGCTTCCAGCTGTTGGGGCGAACGCTGCTTTTGCGCTGGAATGCCCTGGCTGCCGAGATGCCGCTGCCGACCCTTGAAACCGACGCCGAACAATTACTGGCGGCGACGCGGGCGATTGAGCAGTACGGCGATATTGTCCGTGCTGAGCAGGGTGAAGTCCGTGCTCAAACCGAACTCAAACATCTGCTCGTGGACTGGGCCGACGTCAGCCAGTTGCGCAATGACGAGACTGTGCTGGGCAAGGGCGAAAGCTTTTTGCGTCATCACCTGATGCGCCACCGACTGGCTGCGACCTGGGTCATTAAACACACCTTCAATACAGCACTGGCCGGTTGTGGCGGTGCAGTGAGCGAGCGTCTGCAAGGGTTTCTGGACACGAGCCTGGGTCAACCACAGGTGACCACCGCTGAACTTCAGGTGCAGTGGTCCGAGCTGATGGACGAGCTGCGCCGGGTATTGGCCTTGGCGGATGCGCTCGGCACGGTGCAACAGGTGACGGACGTTATCGCGCAGAGCGGCGGCCTGATCTGGGCCGCCCGTTTGCGCGACGAACCGAGCACCGGCCCGGTAGATGGTCTGCTCCCGGATAACTGTCTGGAGGTGTGGCGCCTGAGCCGTTTGGCGCGGTATCTGGAGAGCATCGACGGGCGTGAAGACCTCAAGCGCCTGTTCAAGTTACGCGGTGAATTGGAGCTGAACCTGTCGCGTCTTTATCAGGATGCGGTGGTCAAGCGCACCTGGCTGCGGTTGTCAGAGAACGCTACGCCGAGTGTGAGGGCAGCCCTTGAGCTGTATCGCACCGCGATCCGTAAAATCGGCAAAGGGACAGGTGTGCGTGCCGGGCGTTACCGGCAGGACGCGCGCTTGGCCGCTGATGTCGCGATCTCGGCGATCCCGTGCTGGATCATGCCCCATTACCGCATTTGCGAAAGCTTGCCGGCCCAATACGGTGCCTTTGATCTGGTGATCATCGATGAGGCGTCCCAGTCTGATCTGACCGCGTTACCAGCGTTGCTGCGGGCGAAAAAAGTGCTGGTGGTGGGCGATGACAAACAGGTCTCGCCGGACGGCATCGGCATGGAAGAAGAGCGTGTGCAGAACATGATGGCGCGCTTTTTGGGCAATCAGGTAGGGCTCTACCGGCCATTGATGTCCCCCGAGCGTTCGCTGTATGACCTGTTCAAAGTGGTATTTGCCAAGAGCGGCACCATGCTGCGCGAGCATTTCCGCTGTGTGGCGCCGATCATCGAATACTCCAAGCGCGAGTTCTACAACCACGAACTCAAGCCTTTGCGCCTGCCGATGATGACCGAGCGCCTGGACCCGCCGCTGGTGGATCTGCTGGTGATGGACGGGGAGAAAAAGGGCAAGTTCAACCTTGGCGAAGCCAATGTAATTGTCGAGGAAATCCGCCGCTTGATCGCCATGCCGCAGATCGCGGGGCGCACCATTGGCGTGGTCTCGTTGCTGGGGGCGGAGCAGGCGCAAAAAGTGATGCAGATGCTGACCAAGGAGCTGGGTGAAGAAGTGATCACCCAGTTCCAGATCAGCTGTGGCGATGCGCGCACTTTCCAGGGCAAGGAGCGGGACATCATGTTCCTGTCGATGGTGGCCAGCCCCGGAGATTGTTTTGCCAATAGCCGAGACTCGATTGCCCAGCGCTTCAATGTGGCCGCGTCGCGGGCGCGGGACCGCATGTACCTGGTGCGCAGCGTCGAGCTCACCGACCTGAGCGCGGTCGATGGTTTGCGCCGTGGCTTGATAGAGCACTTTGAAACCCCCTTTACCCAGGACGCAGCGCAGGTCAGTGATCTGCGTGAGTTGTGCGAGTCGGGTTTTGAGCGCGATATGTACGACGAGCTCACGCAGCGTGGCTATCGGGTCCTCCCGCAGGTCGGCGTCGGGGCGTATCGGATTGACATGGTGGTCGAGGGTGACAACGACAGTCGCCTGGCGATCGAGTGTGATGGCGACCGTTTTCACGGCCCGGACCGCTGGGACAGCGACATGCGCCGCCAGCGCATTCTGGAGCGGGCGGGCTGGCGCTTCTGGCGCTGCTTCGCCTCGGCGTTCACCCTGAATCGTCAGCAGATCATCGATGATTTGCTGGCCACCTTGCAGGCAATGAACATCGAGCCTGCCAGCGGTGAAGGGGCGGCCCCCAGCATTCATGTCGAACGGCGCCAGGTGCATGGCTTTCGTCGTGCGGGTGGATCGGCAGAGGAGGGGAGTGGCCGTCGTGATGACAGCCGACCGGCCAAGGACCCGTTTCTGTTCTGGATCCCGGACGACACATTTGTCGTGAGCGATGTTGAAGCGGACCAGTCTTCCCCGCAGCTAGCCTGATATGCGCAAGCACACAGGTTTTGGGGGCAACTCAAAACCTGGCACGTGCAGGAACCAATGTGGGGGTGGGCTGGCTAGCGATGGCATCACCTGTAGCCTGCCAGCCAGACCGTTTCGCCTGCATCGCAGGCAGACCAGCGCCTCCAGGTTTTACGTTGCCCTGTGTGAACGGGTGATCGTACAACCGGCTTGAGCTATGATGCATCTATACAGGAGCACAGCAGCACGGACGTCCGGTGTGTCAGGGCGATTTTTCAGCTGCTTACATGAAGTGCCCCTGACCCCTTTGATTTCGAGAAAAATGTTCAACATGGAAAACCAGATCGACGTACCCCGCCTCCCTCGCAAGCGCCGCAGCCTCGCGCAAGAGTTGGTGACGGTGCTGTCCGAGCAGATCCGCGACGGTATGCTCAAGCGTGGCGACAAGTTGCCTACCGAATCCGCGATCATGGAGGCGCATGGCGTCAGCCGCACGGTGGTGCGCGAAGCGATTTCCCGTTTGCAGGCGGCAGGGCAGGTCGAGACCCGCCACGGTATCGGCACCTTTGTGCTGGATACACCGAGCCCGAGCGGTTTTCGGATCGATCCGGCAACGGTCGTAACCTTGCGCGATGTACTGGCGATTCTTGAGCTGCGTATCAGCCTTGAAGTGGAGTCAGCCGGTTTGGCTGCCCAGCGGCGCAATGAAGAACAACTGGCCGCGATGCGTGCAGCGCTGGATGCCCTGAATGAAAACGCGGCACGCAATGGTGATGCCGTGGCGTCGGACTTTCAGTTCCATCTGCAGATTGCGCTGTCGACGGGCAACCGCTACTTCACCGACATCATGACTCACCTGGGCACCAGCATCATTCCGCGTACCCGTCTCAATTCGGCGCGTCTGGCCCATGATGACCAGCAGCACTACATGACCCGGCTCAACCGCGAGCACGAAGAAATCTACCAGGCCATTGCCCGTCAGGATTCCGAAGCGGCCCGTGCGGCCATGCGCTTGCACCTGACCAACAGCCGCGAACGCCTGCGCCATGCCCATGAAGAAGCAGAAGCGCAACGCGGGTAAGGCCCCTGTGGGAGCGAGCCTGCTCGCGAATGATTTTCGCGAGCAGGCTCGCTCCTACGGTTTAAGTACCTTCTCAGTAGGTATCGATTAAAGCCACTTCTCAGACAACCTATCTCTGTTCTGAAATTAAATTTCGACTCTGCCTGAATCCCACAAAGCCCGTGCTAGACGGGCTTTGTGCTTTTCATTAACCAAAATTTGGCCATCGCTCCGCACGAATACAAGAAATGAGATTGACGTTATCTTTTTAAGTTGTACGATGACGTACGACGTAGCGAAGTGCTTACGTATTTCTCATCACAACGTGCTCCCAGGGTGTTCGAATAATGAATCCACAAGAACTGAAGTCCATCCTCTCTAACGGTCTGTTGTCCTTTCCGATAACCGACTTCAATGCTCAAGGTGATTTCCACCGTGAGGGCTACATCAAGCGTCTTGAATGGCTGGCCCCGTACGGCGCCTCGGCCCTGTTCGCAGCAGGCGGCACCGGCGAGTTCTTCTCCCTGGCAGCCAGCGAATATTCGCAAGTGATCAAAACTGCAGTCGATACTTGCGCCACCAGCGTGCCGATCCTCGCCGGTGTCGGTGGTTCGACCCGCCAGGCCATCGAGTACGCTCAAGAAGCCGAGCGTCTGGGTGCCAAAGGTTTGCTGCTGCTGCCGCATTACCTGACTGAAGCCAGCCAGGACGGCGTTGCCGCCCACGTTGAGGCGGTGTGCAAGTCGGTGAAAATCGGCGTGATCGTCTACAACCGTAACGTCTGCCGTTTGACCGCGCCGCTGCTGGAGCGTCTGGCCGAGCGTTGCCCGAACCTGATCGGCTACAAGGATGGCCTGGGTGATATCGAGTTGATGGTGTCGATCCGTCGCCGCCTCGGTGATCGCTTCAGCTACCTGGGCGGCCTGCCGACCGCCGAAGTCTACGCGGCGGCCTACAAGGCGCTGGGCGTACCGGTTTACTCCTCTGCCGTGTTCAACTTCATCCCGAAAACCGCGATGGACTTCTACCACGCCGTGGCCCGTGAAGATCACGCCACCGTGGGCAAGATCATCGACGACTTCTTCCTGCCGTACCTGGACATTCGTAATCGCAAAGCCGGTTACGCCGTCAGTATCGTCAAGGCTGGCGCCACTATTTCCGGTTACAGTGCTGGCCCGGTGCGTACGCCACTGACCGACTTGTTGCCAGAAGAGTACGAGGCACTGGCTGCCTTGATCGACAAGCAAGGTCCGCAGTAAGCAAAAGCCAAGGCCGCTGAGAAATCAGCGGCCTTTTGTGTGAAGGATTACGAACGTCGGCTAGTGCAATATTTCTGTTGGAACTGTTAGCTACACCAAAAAAATAGATTCACCCGCGCATAAAAATAAACAGTGGGAGTAGTACTACATGCAAGCGACCAAGCCGACGCATGTCCGTTATATGATTTTGCTCATGCTTTTTCTGGTGACCACTATCAATTATGCAGACCGTGCCACTATCGCCATCGCAGGCTCCAGCCTGCAAAAAGACCTCGGCATTGACGCCGTTACCCTGGGTTATATCTTCTCCGCATTTGGCTGGGCCTATGTGGCCGGACAAATCCCCGGTGGCTGGCTCCTGGACCGTTTCGGTTCTAAAAAAGTTTACGCCCTGAGTATTTTCACCTGGTCACTGTTCACCGTGCTGCAAGGCTTTATCGGTGAGTTCGGCATGTCCACAGCGGTGGTTGCGCTGTTTATGCTGCGCTTTCTGGTCGGTCTGGCCGAAGCCCCCTCCTTTCCTGGAAACGCCCGCATCGTTGCTGCCTGGTTTCCGACGGCAGAGCGTGGCACTGCGTCCGCGATCTTCAACTCGGCGCAATACTTCGCCACTGTATTGTTCGCACCGTTGATGGGCTGGATCGTTTACTCCTTCGGTTGGGAGCATGTGTTTATCGTCATGGGCATTCTGGGTATCGTCTTCTCGGGCATCTGGCTCAAGGTGATCTACAGCCCGCGTGAACACCCACGCATCAACGAGGCAGAGTTCAAGTACATCGCTGAAAACGGCGGTATGGTCGACATGGACCAGAAAGGCAAAAAGTCCGACGGACCAAAGTGGGACTACATACGCCAACTGCTCACTAACCGCATGATGCTTGGCGTTTATTTGGGCCAGTACTGCATCAACGGCATTACCTACTTCTTCCTGACCTGGTTCCCGGTGTATCTGGTGCAGGATCGCGGCATGACCATCCTCAAAGCCGGTTTCATTGCGTCGTTGCCTGCGATCTGCGGGTTTATCGGCGGCGTGCTGGGCGGGGTCATTTCCGATTACCTGTTGCGCAAAGGCCACTCACTGACGTTCGCCCGCAAGGCACCGATCATCGCTGGCCTGCTGGTCTCCAGCAGCATTGTGGCCTGCAACTACGTGGACGTTGAATGGATGGTGGTTGGCTTTATGGCCCTGGCATTCTTCGGCAAGGGCGTTGGCGCACTGGGCTGGGCGGTGGTGTCCGATACCTCGCCCAAACAGATCGCCGGCCTGAGCGGTGGCCTGTTCAATACCTTTGGTAACCTCGCTTCCATTACCACTCCCATCGTCATTGGTTACATCATCAGCACCACTGGCTCGTTCAAATGGGCGCTGGTGTTTGTCGGTTGCAATGCATTGATGGCGGTATTCAGCTACCTGGTTATCGTAGGCCCGATCAAGCGTGTGGTACTCAAAGAGCCACCGACCAGCGGCCCGCTAACGGCCGATCTTAAACCTGTGAATTCTTGAGGAGCGGCGTCATGACATTGATTGAACATTCCGATTCGCCGCGCTCGATCCGCCTGCACCCGCTGGATAACGTTGCAGTGGTGGTTAATGATCAGGGTGTACCGGCTGGCACTGTGTTTGCTGATGGCCTCGTGACTCTGGACTTTGTGCCTCAGAGCCACAAAGTCACTCTGGAAGACATCCCCCAGGGCGGCGAAGTGATTCGCTACGGCCAGGTCATCGGTTACGCCTTGCAAGCCATTGCTCGGGGCAGTTGGGTCAACGAAGACCAACTGCGCATGCCCACCGCACCGCCGCTGGACAGCCTGCCGCTGTCCACGGATGTTCCGGCGGCGCAGGCGCCGCTGGAGGGCTACACCTTCGAGGGGTATCGCAACGCAGATGGCACCGTGGGCACGCGCAATATCCTTGGCATCACCACCACCGTGCAGTGCGTTACCGGTGTGCTGGACCATGCGGTCAAGCGGATCAAAGAAGAACTGCTGCCTCTTTACCCCCATGTCGATGATGTGGTCGCGCTGACCCACAGCTACGGCTGTGGCGTGGCCATCAGTGCCACCGATGCCTATATCCCGATCCGCACGGTGCGCAACCTGGCGCGCAACCCCAATCTGGGCGGTGAGGCGCTGGTCATCGGTCTGGGCTGCGAAAAACTGCAAGCCAGTCAGGTGATGCATGAAAACGACAGCTCGGTGGACTTGAGCGATCCGTGGTTGTACCGCTTGCAGGATTCCAGCCACGGCTTTACCGAGATGATCGAGCAGATCATGGCCCTGGCCGAGATCCGCCTCAAAAAGCTCGATCAACGCCGTCGCGAAACAGTGCCGGCGTCCGAGTTGATCCTGGGCATGCAATGTGGCGGCAGCGATGCATTTTCCGGGATTACCGCCAACCCTGCGCTGGGTTATGCCTCGGACTTGCTGCTACGTGCGGGGGCAACGGTGATGTTTTCCGAAGTCACCGAAGTGCGCGATGCCATCTACCTGCTGACCTCCCGCGCCGAGACTCAGGCCGTTGCTCAAGAGCTGGTCCGCGAGATGGACTGGTACGACCGTTATCTGGCCAAAGGCGAAGCGGACCGCAGCGCGAACACCACGCCGGGTAACAAAAAGGGCGGGCTGTCGAATATCGTCGAAAAATCCCTGGGTTCCATCGTCAAGTCCGGCAGCAGCGCGATCAATGGCGTGCTTGGCCCGGGCGAGCGTTTCACGCGCAAAGGGCTGATTTTTTGTGCGACGCCTGCCAGCGACTTTGTGTGCGGCACCTTGCAACTGGCTGCCGGGATGAACCTGCACGTGTTCACCACTGGGCGCGGCACACCGTATGGGCTGGCAATGGCCCCCGTGGTGAAAGTGTCGACCCGCACCGAACTGGCACAGCGCTGGCCGGACCTGATCGATATCGACGCCGGACGCATCGCCACCGGGCGTGCGACCATCGAAGACCTGGGCTGGGAACTGTTCCATTACTACCTGGACGTCGCCAGCGGCAAAAAACACACCTGGGCCGAACAGCACAAACTGCACAACGACATCACCCTGTTCAACCCGGCACCGATCACCTGATCGGCCAGACCACGGACCCAGCCACTCATTGTGGGAGCGAGCCTGCTCGCGAAGGTCGTTACCGATAGCGCGACTTGATACTTTCGCGAGCAGGCTCGCTCCCACAGAGGTCCTGTGCCAACAGGTGTTGTTGCGCATGGGCTGCCACGCGACCAATCACCAGAATCGCCGGGCTTTTCAGTTCGAAGGCCTCGGCATCCTGCTCCATCGCGCTCAGGAGGCCGCGGCATTCGCGCTGATGGGGCAGGGACGCATTTTCAATCATGGCCACCGGCATATCCGCGGCCATGCCCCCCGCCAGCAAATGCTCGCGGATTTCGCTCAATTTGGCCACGCCCATATACACCACCAGCGTGGTACCGCTTTGCGCCAGTGCCTGCCAGTTCACCTGGCTCTCATCCTGAGTGTGCGCCGTCACCAGCGTCACGCCTCGGGCCACGCCGCGCAGGGTCAACGGAATATTGCATTGCGTGGCTCCCGCCAGCCCGGCCGTAATGCCGTTAACCAGCTCCACCTCAACCCCGTGTTCGCGCAACCACTGGGCCTCTTCGCCACCACGGCCGAAGATGCACGGATCGCCGCCCTTGAGCCGCACCACGCATTTGCCGTGACGGGCATAACGCAGCATCAGGCGATGAATAAACGCCTGTGGCGTCGAACGACACCCACCACGCTTGCCCACCGAAATCACCCGGGCCGTCGGGCAATGTTCCAGCACGGCGTGATTGACCAGATCGTCAATCAGCACCACATCCGCTTCGCGCAGGGCGCGCACGGCCTTGAGCGTCAGCAGTTCCGGATCCCCCGGGCCTGCACCCACCAGCCAGACTTTTGCACTCATTGTGATTTCCTCACGCGATGACGGCGATCGGCTGCGCCTGGGCAGCCAGCAAACGCTTGATTTCCGGGACGCAGGAGCCGCATTGCGTTCCGCAGCCCAACGTATTTTTCAGCCCCTGCAAGTCCAGCCCCTGGTCGATGCCGGCACATACCGCGCTCTGGCTGACGTTCTTGCAGTTGCACACAATTTTGTTGCCCCCGGCCGGGGTGTCGACGTTGCCGGGCGGAGCGCTCAATGGCGCCAGCAGCCAGCGCCGCAACTGTTCGTCGGCGCGACCTTCCAGCCACAGGCTTTGCAGCCAATGCTGGGCGAGGGTTTCCCCGGCCAGTCGAATGGCGGTAATGCGGCTGTTTTCAATACGTACCCGTTTGCCGATGGAACGACGCGGGTCGTCGTAAGCCAGCACCGGGCCCTCGTTGAGCCCCAGGCATTGGTCGATGTCGCGCAGCAGCTGCGGGTCTGGCGCGCTGGCGCTGGCCGCACGGATCAACAGCGCTGGGCGCTCGCGGCCCGTCAGGCTGAAACTCACATACGAAAAAGCTTCGCAGAGCGGGCGCAGCGTCTCGAATTTCTGTTGAACATCCCCCTCTATCAGGGCGAACAGGTGCCAAGGTAATTGCACCGGCTCAAGCCTTACGGCGCTGTGCTTGAGTTCCGGTTGTTTGGACAGGGGGTCGAAAGCTGGCAGGGTCAGTGTATTGACCCCGCCTTTGAGAAAGCGGTCGCCCCAGTGCATCGGCAAAAACGCCTGCCCCGGCCGCACGCTGTCATCACTGCTGACCGGCATGATCACCGCCCCGCGTCGGCTTTTGAGGCTGATCAAGTCACCGGGTTGCAAGCGATGGCGGCGCAGTTCGTCCGGGTGCAGGCTCAACACCGCTTCACTGACGTGACCGAACAATTGCGCGGCGGTGCCGGTGCGGCTCATGCCGTGCCATTGGTCACGCAGGCGACCGGTGATCAGGGTCAGCGGGAAACGCGCATCCCGTTGCTCCTTGGCGGCCCGATAAGGGTCGGCCACAAACTGGGCATGACCCGTGGCAGTAGGAAAAATCCCGTCCAGATACAGGCGAGCCGTGCCTTCGCGGGCGCCGGCAGGGAAGGGCCACTGTTGCGGGCCAATGGCATCGAGCACGGCATGGCTGATACCCGACAAGTCCAGGTCACGGCCCTGGGTCAGGTGCTTGTACTCATCGAACACCTGCGCCGCGGTTTCAAATGCAAACAGGCCGGGTTGCGCAGGGCGCAGATGTTTTTCAAGACGTTGTGCGAAATCCACAGTGATCGCCCAATCTGAGCGCGCCTCCCCCGGTGCGGCGATGGCTTTTCGCACATGGGAAATACGTCGCTCGGAGTTGGTCACCGTGCCGTCCTTTTCGCCCCAACTGGCGGCGGGCAGCAACAGGTCGGCAAAGGCGGCGGTTTCGGTGGTATGAAACGCCTCTTGCAGCACCACGAACGGGCAGGCCAGTAACGCCGCCCGCACAGCGGTCTGATCCGGCATGGATTGCGCAGGGTTGGTACAGGCGATCCACACGGCCTTGATCTTGCCACTGGCCATCTGCTCAAACAGCTCGATGGCGCTCAGGCCGGTGGTGTGCGGCAGTTGTTCAACCCCCCAGTACGCGGCGACTTCGGCCCGATGCTCGGCATTGGCGGCTTCGCGATGGCCGGGCAACAGGTTGGACAAGCTGCCGGTTTCGCGCCCACCCATGGCATTGGGCTGACCGGTCAGCGAGAACGGTCCTGAGCCGGGCCGGCCGATCTGCCCGGTGGCCAGATGCAGGTTGATCAGGGCGCTGTTTTTCGCACTGCCGGCGGTGGACTGGTTAAGGCCCATGCACCACAGCGACAGAAAGCTCGGCGAGGTGCCGACCCATTCGGCGCATTGCTGCAATTGCCCGACGCTGATGCCGCACAGCTGCGACACCATCTGTGGGGTGTAGTCGCGCACCAGGCTTTTAAGCTCGGGCAGGCCCTGAGTGTGAGCCTGGATAAAGTCACGGTCGATCCAGTCTTCCCACAACAGCAAGTGCAAAATCCCGTGAAACAAAGCGACATCGGTACCGGGTAGAATCGCCAGATGCAAGTCAGCCAGATCGCAGGTGTCGGTCCGACGCGGGTCGATGACGATGACTTTCATGGCCGGACGCCGGGCTTTTGCCTCCTCCAATCGGCGAAACAGTACCGGATGGGCGTAGGCCATATTGCTGCCGACGATCATCACGCAGTCGCTCAGCTCAAGGTCTTCATAACTGCAAGGCGGTGCATCGGCGCCCAGGCTGCGTTTGTAGCCGACCACGGCCGAAGACATGCACAGCCGCGAATTGCTGTCGATGTTGTTGGTGCCCACCAGCGCCCGCGCCAGTTTGTTGAAGGCGTAGTAATCCTCGGTCAGCAACTGCCCGGAGATGTAAAACGCAACGCTGTCGGGGCCGTGTTCGGCGATGGTGGCGGCAAACACGCTGGCCGCGTGATCCAGGGCGCTGTCCCAGTCGGTGCGGCCCCGGGCAAGGTCTTTGCCCAGGCGCAATTGCGGGTACAGCGCGCGCGTGTTGAGGTCGCCCGTCAGGTGCAGCGTCGAGCCCTTGCTGCACATTTTTCCGAAGTTGGCCGGATGCGCCGGATCGCCGCTGACACCGAGAATGCGCTCGCCGTCATGTTCGATCAGCACGCCGCAGCCGACCCCGCAATAGCAGCAAGTGGAGGCGGTGATCTGGCGGTTCATCAGCCTGCGTCCCGCAGGGCCAACTGCACGCGGCCATTTTCGACCCGCGCCGGGTGGTGATGGGCGCAGCCAATATCCGGAGCTTGGGCTTCGCCGGTTTGCAGGTCGATTTGCCAGTTGTGCAACGGGCAGGCAACGCGCTTGCCGTAGATCAACCCCTGGGACAACGGACCGCCCTTGTGCGGGCAGCGGTCATCGAGTGCGAACACTTCGTCGTCGCTGGTGCGAAAGATCGCGATATCACCCTTTGGCCCCGTAATGATCCGTGAGCCCAGGGCGTTGATTTCCTCTAATGAGCAGATATCCAGCCAGTTCATGCCAGCACCTCCAGGTTTTTCACGGGGATGACGTCGAATTCCTTTTTCAGCAGCGGCTGCTCCAGGCGCTCTTTCCACGGATCTTGTTCAAACGACAGGGAAAACTGCAGACGATCATTGAGCGCCTTACGCCGGTCGGGATCTTCGAGCACAGCCTTTTTGATGTGCTCCATGCCGACCCGTTGCAGGTAATGCACGGTGCGCTCAAGGTAAAAGGCTTCTTCGCGATACAGCTGTAAAAAGGCGCCGTTGTACTCGCGTACTTCTTCGGCAGTCTTGAGCTTGACGAAGAACTCGGCGACTTCGGTCTTGATCCCGCCGTTACCGCCGATATACATCTCCCAGCCGGAGTCCACGCCGATAATCCCTACGTCCTTGATACCTGCTTCCGAGCAGTTCCGTGGGCAGCCGGAGACCGCCAGTTTGACCTTGTGCGGCGACCACATATTGAACAGGTCGTGCTCCAGCTCAATGCCCAGTTGAGTCGAGTTTTGCGTGCCGAAGCGGCAGAATTCGCTGCCCACGCAGGTCTTCACGGTACGGATGGATTTGCCGTAGGCGTGGCCGGAAGGCATGTCCAGATCCTTCCACACGCCCGGCAGGTCGTGCTTCTTGATTCCCAGCAAATCGATGCGCTGCCCGCCCGTGACCTTGACCATCGGCACGTTGTACTTGTCGGCCACGTCGGCGATGCGGCGCAGTTCGGAGGGGTTGGTGACGCCGCCCCACATCCGCGGGACGACCGAATAGGTGCCATCTTTTTGAATGTTGGCGTGGGCACGTTCGTTGATCAGGCGCGATTGCGGGTCATCCTTCGCTTCGCCGGGCCAGGTTGAAATCAGGTAATAGTTGAGCGCCGGGCGGCAGGTGGCGCAGCCGTTCGGCGTGCGCCAGTTCAGGTAGCTTTGGGTGCCGGCAATGGTCAACAGGTGTTGATCGCGGATGGCCTGGCGGATTTGCCCGTGATTGAGGTCGCTGCATCCGCAAATGGCTTTTTCGCTTTTGGGTTTGACGTCTGCAGCACCGCCCACGGTGTTGATCAGAATCTGTTCCACCAATCCCGCGCAAGAGCCGCAAGAGCTGGCGGCCTTGGTGTGCTTTTTGACATCGTCGACGCTGAACAGCCCGTGCTCCTGGATCGCCTTGACGATGGTGCCTTTGCACACGCCATTGCAGCCGCAGACTTCGGCGGTGTCGGCCATGCTCATGGCTTTGTCCTGACCCTGGTGGCCGACGTCGCCAATAGCATTTTCGCCAAACATCAGATGATCACGGATCTCACCGATGGCGTGATTCTCACGGATCTGGCGGAAGTACCAGCCACCGTCGGCCGTGTCGCCGTACAGGCAGGCGCCCACCAGAATGTCGTCCTTGATCACCAGTTTTTTGTAGACCCCGCCAATCGGGTCACTGAGGGTGATGGTTTCGGTGCCTTCACCGCCCATGAAATCGCCAGCGGAGAACAGGTCGATGCCGGTGACCTTCAACTTGGTCGAGGTGACAGAGCCCTGATAGCGGGCAAAGCCCAGTTGTGCGAGGTGGTTAGCGCACACCTTGGCCTGCTCGAACAGTGGCGCCACCAGGCCGTACGCGATGCCGCGATGGCTGGCGCATTCGCCGATCGCGTAAATGCGCGGGTCATAGGTTTGCAAGGTGTCGTTGACCAGAATCCCGCGGTTGCACGGGATGCCTGCACGCTCGGCGAGCTCGGTATTGGGGCGGATGCCGGCAGCCATGACCACCAGATCGGCGGGGATGATGTCGCCGTTCTTGAACTCGACCGAGCCAACCCGACCGTTACCAGCGTCGTGCAACGCGTTGGTTTGTTCGCGCAGTCGAAAATGCAGGCCGCGTGCCTCAAGGGCGGTTTGCAGCAGTTGGCCGCTGATGGGGTCCAGCTGGCGATCCAGCAACCATTCGCCGATGTGTACCACGGTCACGTGCATGCCGCGCAGCATCAGGCCGTTGGCCGCTTCAAGACCGAGCAGGCCGCCACCGATGACCACCGCGTGCTTGTGGGTTTTGGCGGTGTCGATCATCGCCTGGGTATCGGCGATGTCGCGGTAACCGATGACGCCATCCAGCGTGTTGCCCGGGATGGGCAGAATGAACGGCGTGGAACCGGTGGCGATCAGCAGGCGGTCGTATTCGGCTTCGGTGCCGTCCTCGGCAATAACCCGACGTTTAACCCGATCGATCTGCACGACTTTGCGGTTGAGCAGCAGCTTGATGTTGTTTTCCAGGTACCAGTCCAGATCGTTGAGCACGATCTCTTCGAAGGTCTGCTCACCGGCCAGCACCGGAGAGAGCAGGATTCGGTTGTAGTTGGCATGAGGTTCGGCGCCGAAGACCGTGATGTCGTACAGCTCATTGCTCAGCTTGAGCAATTCTTCCAGGGTGCGAACCCCGGCCATGCCATTACCGATCATCACCAGTTTTAATTTTTTCATCAGGTTCTCCGCGAGCAAGGCCTGCCTTATGGGGGGCATTGCGGCCTTGTTCGACAAATGGTGCGCAAACAAAAAAAGGCGTCCCGCTAGTTGCCTAGCGAGGACGCCTTTGTCCTTGTCCCGTTCTCTCGGGAAACCTGTTCTTCGTCGTTGAAGACCGGGTTTTATGATTGATGAATTAGCTAATGCAGCGGTTGTGCCAAGTCCGCCAACGCCCATGTTTAAAGGGCGCAGATGTGTTGGGGGGAGGGGTTTGTGCACCGAATAAAAGCGCCGTGCCCGATAGTGGAGCGTCGCGCGTTCCGTAGCCGTTCAGGTGTGAAGCAGCAAAAACATCAGCACCAGATTGATCAATAAGGACATCAATGCCACCGCCCGCCACACCACTAACGGCTCTCGCTCCAGCAAGGGCCTGGGGCGAACGTTCAAGCTCTGGCGTTCGCCCTGTTCCAGTTGCAGTAACCACTCCTCGGCCGTTTCAAAGCGCTGCTGTGGATCGGCTGCAACGCCGCGTTCCAGGCTGTGGGCAATCCATTCCGGCAGGTCGGGGCGATATCGACTGGCGCTCACCGGCACACCAAAGCGCGGGCGCTGAAAGGCTTCGATTTCGCCGTAGGGATAATGCCCGGTCAACAGGTAATAAAGTGTCACACCCAACGCATACAGATCCTGTCGGGCGGCGGGTTTTTCCCCGCGAAAGGCTTCCGGAGCAATGTAGCTGGGCGTCCCGGGCAGCGCCGATGGCAGATCCTCTGACAGCCCCGGGCAGTAGGCCAGTCCGAAGTCCAGCAAGCGCAGCTCGCCGTCGTCACCCAGCAGCACATTGTGCGGCTTGATATCGCGGTGAAAAATCTGCCGACGGTGCAGCAGCCCCACTGCCCGCAGCAGGCGTTCGGCCAGATCCAGCCATTGCGCCAGAGGCAGCGGCCCACCCTTGGCGTAGAGTTTTTCCAGGGTAATACCTGAGTATTCACGCATCACGTAGTACAGATGCTGACGCTGACTGGCAGGGTGGACTTCAGGAAAGTGCCGTCCGGCCACCCGCTTGAGAAACCATTCTTCCGACAGCAATGCCTGCCCAGCCTGATGATCGTCGTGCAGGCGGGCGGGCAGGGTTTTCAGCAGCCAGGGCTGTTGTTGCGCGTCACGTACCCGGTAGAGCAGCGATTGCTGGCTCTGGCCCAGATGGCTTTCTACCTGCCAGCCTTCAAAGTGCTGCCCCGGCCTAAGTGCGGGCGGTAACGGCCATTGCTGCAACTGCATCAAGGCATCGCCGATGTCGCTTTCGCCCAAGGTGTCGACCCTTACCAGCAGGGCGCTGGCGTTGTCCTGGCTGCCAGCCCGATGCGCGGCATTGACCAGGGTGTGGGCAGCGCTTTGCAGGTCGGGCAAGTCACGCAAAATCGCGGCGATGGCGGTATCGCCCAAGGTCGACCACACACCGTCACTGAGCAGTACAAAGGTCTCGTCCTGACGCAATTGGTCATCGAGAAAATCCACCACCAGATGTTGATCAAGGCCCAGTGCGCGCTTGAGCACATGCTGCATGCCGGGCTGATCCCAGACGTGATCTTCGCTGATGCGTTGCAAGGTTTCGCCATGCCAGCGATACACCCGGCAATCGCCGACATGGGCCAGGGTAAACCGCCGGCCGCGCAGCACCAGTGCACTGACAGTGGTCAGCAGCGGTTGCCCGCCGCCGTTGGCTTGAAGCCAGCGGTTTTGCGCGAGCAGCAAGCGCTCCAGTGCCTGTGCCACGCTCCAGGTTTCAGGCGTGGCGTAGTAGTCCAGCGCCAATGCCTGCAGCGTCGAGCGCGCGGCCAGGCCACCATCGGCGCATTGGCTGACACCATCGGCGATGGCGAACAAATAACCCTTGCTTGCCGCCAGCAACGGCACTGGCGTGACCTCGCGCAGCGCGTCCTGATTCTCTGCGCGAGGACCGATGGCGCTGGCGTGGGCAAAGCTCAGTTGCAGGCTCATGACGGCCTTACACGCGGGCAGCAGTTACGGCAGCCGAGCCCCAAGTGGTTCTCCAGCGACGTTTGACCCCGTGCAGGCCAAACCAGGCCAGCACGCCCAGGCTGGCGAACAGCCACAAGGCCAGTTGATAGCTGCCAGTGCTTTGCTTGATTGCCCCCATGCCCGCTGCCAGGGCGAAACCACCGATACCACCGGCCATGCCGATCAAGCCCGTCATTACGCCGATTTCACGGCGAAAGCGCTGCGGCACCAATTGGAAAACCGCGCCGTTGCCTGCACCCAGTCCCAGCATGGTGCAGACGAAAAGTGCTAGTGCCGCGTAGGAACTGGGTAGGTTGAAACCTACGGCCGCGATGCTGATCGTCGCTACGGCGTACATTCCCAGCAGGGTACGGATCCCGCCAAAACGATCTGCCAGCGCGCCGCCCAACGGTCGCATCAGGCTGCCTCCGAAGACGCAGGCTGCGGTGTAGTAACCGGCGGTCACCGGGCTCAGTCCGTATTGATCGTTAAAGTAGCCCGGCAGGGCGCTGGCCAGGCCGATAAAACCACCGAAAGTCACGCTGTAGAAAAACATGAACCACCAGCTGTCGCGGTCGCCCAGGGCCTTGAAGTAGTCGCTCATGGACTTGGCTTTTGGCCGTTCGGGGGCGTTTTTGGCCAGCCAGGCGAACACGAAAATGCACAGTACCAGCGGGATCAGGGCAAAACCGAACACATTGCTCCAGCCGTAGGCTGCCGCCAGCACCGGGGCCAGCAGAGCGGCGAACACGGTGCCCGAGTTACCCGCACCGGCGATGCCCATCGCCTTGCCCTGATGCTGTGGCGGATACCACTGCGAGGCCAGCGGCAGCGCCACCGCGAACGAGGCGCCGGCCATGCCCAGGAACAGCCCCAGTAACAGGGCTTGTTCATAGCTATGAATACCGTGTTTCCAGGCAACAAACAGTGCGCAGATAACAATCACCTGGCCGATCAGCCCGGCGGTTTTCGGTGACAGGCGGTCTGCCAGCAGGCCCATCACAAAGCGCAGCAGGGCGCCGGCAAGAATTGGCGTGGCCACCATCAGCCCGCGCTGTTGCGTGGTCAATTGCAGGTCGGCGGCGATTTGCACCGCCAGCGGGCCGAGCAGATACCAGACCATAAAGCTCAGGTCGAAATAGAGAAACGCCGCGAACAGGGTCGGGGTATGACCGGATTTCCAGAAGCTTGTATTCATCGCGCACCTCAACGGTTAATCGTTTCGAGAAGGAGTCATGAGCTAGGAGCGCCGTAACGGCCGCACCACCGGCCCCGTTCACTGGGGCCAAAACGAAAAAACGCCGCTGCCTGATCCGCCGTGGGCGAATGAGGAGAGCGACGTCTTTGTCGTAGGTGGGGCAACCGCCGTTGGTTACCGGTAGTGAATGCTTAGCGAGAAGTGTGCCAACAGGTGAATAACTCACCCCTGCTCGCGAATGATCTTCGCGAGCAGGCTCGCTCCCACAGTTGAAGTATTTCCAGGCAAGGGTGTCAGCCCAGCAGCTCACTCATGGCGATGATCTGCTCCGCCACCTGAATCAGCTTTTGCTGGCGGCTCATGGCCTGGCGTCGCATCAGGGTGTAGGCCTCTTCTTCGTTGCAGCTTTTCATTTTCATCAACAGGCCCTTGGCCAGTTCGATGCGCTTGCGCTCGGCCAGTTGCTGGTCGCGGGCGTGCAGTTGGGCGCGCAGGGCCTGGTCGCTTTCAAAGCGGGCCATGGCCACATCGAGAATCGGCTGCAAGCGCTGGGCGTGAATGCCTTCGACGATGTACGCGCTGACCCCGGATTTGATCGCCTGGCGCATCACCCCGGGGTCGTGCTCGTCGGTGAACATGACGATCGGCCGTGGCTGGTCCCGTGAAACCAGCACCACTTGCTCCATCACATCGCGGCTGGGTGACTCGGTATCGATCAGAATCACATCCGGGCGCACCGTTTCGACGCGCGCAGGCAGGTCGATGGTCAGGCCTGACTCGTCGATCACCTCAAAGCCGGCTTCGCTGAGTGCGGCTTTGAGGCGGCCGACTTTTTTCGCCGTGTCGTTGATCAGCAAGATACGCAGCATGGGGCAGGCTCCAGTCAACGACGGGCTAGAAGGGGAGCGCTGGCGCTCATGGCATGCAGCGCAAAGCTTCGTGCATACCCTGCAGGGTCAGAGCCGTCCCACACTTTGCCGTCGATCAACTGGCTGCTGCGCATGTTCGCTCCGTTGGCGGTCACCCCCACGGCGCTGGCGGCGTCGCGGTACAGCGCCAGTTGCTGAACCTGGCGGGCAACGCCGAGGTAATCCGGGTCTTCGCGCAGCAAGCCCCAGCGGCGGAACTGGGTCATGAACCACATGCCGTCGGACAGGTAGGGCAGGTTGACCTCACCGCCGCCATGAAAGCGCAACGCGTGGGGGTCGTGCCAGTGATTGCCCAGCCCGTCGCTGTAGTTGCCGAGCAGGCGCGGCTCGATGCACTCAACGGGCGCATTCAGATACTCGGGTGCGCTCAATAACTGCGCGGTACTGCGACGGTTTTCGTCGCTTTGCTCGATAAAGCGGCTGGCTTCGAGGATCGCCATCACCAGCGCCCGGGCGGTATTGGGGTACTGCTCGACGAATGCCCGGGTGCAGCCGAGCACTTTTTCCGGGTGGTCGGGCCATAGCGCCTGGGTGGTGGAGAGGGTGAACCCCATGTTGTGTTTGACCGCACTGGCGGCCCAGGGCTCGCCGACGCAAAAACCGTCAATGCGCCCCGCCTGCAAGTGCGCAACCATCTGCTGCGGCGGCACCACCACACTGTCGACGTCTTGCAATGGATGGATGCCCTGGCTCGCCAGCCAGTAATACAGCCACATGGCGTGGGTGCCGGTAGGAAACGTCTGGGCGAAGGTCAGTTTTGAGCGACTTTGGTGCGCGTATTGTTGCAGCGCCTCAGGACAGGTCACGCCCAGCGCTTGCAAGCCGTGGGAGAGGTTGAGACTTTGGCCGTTTTGATTGAGCCCCATCAGCACAGCCATGTCGGTGGCTGCTACGCCGCCGATCCCCAAATGCACGGCGTAGATCAGGCCGTACAGGCTATGGGCCGCATCGAGCTGGCCATTGACCAGATTGTCCCGCAGGCTGGCCCAGGACGACTGGCGCTTGAGATTCAGGGTCAGGCCAAAAGGCTGGGCGAACCCTTGAGTGGCGGCCACCACCACCGAGGCGCAATCACTGAGGGCCATAAAACCCAGGTTGATTTCGGTTTTTTCCGGGGCGTCGCTGCCGTTGACCCAGGCCAGGGGGCCGGCGGTTGGTTCGATCATGGGAGGTGCACCTTCGCGAAAAGCATACTGCGAGGGTGCAAGGCATATGCCAGAGGGGTAAACCCCGTTGAAATCCCGCTGTTACAGGGCTTTGGATTAGCCGTTGCCTTTGATGGGCTGGCCTACTTCAAGCGGTCTTGCGCCTTGCGATATGCGGCCTGATGTTCGCGCTTGTCAACGGCGACGACGAACACCACAACCTCTTGATCAATGACCTGATAGATCAAGCGGTAACCCGCGCTGCGCAACTTGATTTTGTAGCAATCGGGCAGCTTGCGCAGCCGGTTGGCTTCAACGCGGGGGTTGAGCAACACCTCTGACAATTTGCTCTTGAATTGCAGCCTGACCGTGTCAGCAAGTTTGTGCCATTCCTTGAGGGCGCGCTGGTCAAACTCAAGATCAAAGGTCATCCAGCGTCACCTTGACCCTTTGCGGCGCTGCCAGGCGTTCGCGCACGGTGTTGATGAGTGCTTCGTCTTCTTCTGTCACCAGCATGGGGCGAAAGGGCAGTTGGCCGCGTTCGGCTACGTACTGTAATGCCTGGCGGACCAGTTCAGAGGGGGTGACACCCAAGCGCTCAAGTTCCTTGTAGGCGCGGGCTTTGAGCTCATCGTCGATGCGAATATTGATGGAGGCCATGGTTTTGACTCGTGTAATGACGTTTGTCATTACGCTGGCCTCTGCCCGTTTCTTTTGCAAGTGCCATTGGGCGGTTGAGTGGTCTGCGTTGTTCATATGCTCTCCAGAAATTAAGCCGCCATACCAGAGAAGGGCGGTCAGCTCTGTGAGCCTAGCTAGCGATAATCAGGTGATTCGTACGACGATTCGCTTTCATTCCCGTGAAACATCCGAGAAAATCCCGTTCGCTTGCGCCTGTCCAAATCGGGGAATAGTCTCGCTCCACCGCTGCAAAACAGCGGTCGGGTTTAGTCGCTCGGTGTTACTAGGCGCAATGCGCCACCTTAGCGAGGCGCTTTTTTTCGGCCTGCGTTTTATGGTGGCCGTGCGCAGGGCGCCTTCGGGTGCGCCGGGTTCCTAGTACACCGGTCGACTAACCTGCGCACGGCTGCCACCCATTCGTTTAGTCGCGATAAGTGACAGCTCCTTTTGATGTACTAGGAGTCTGCACGATGAAAAAAATCACTCCAGATCCCCCTGTTTCTCCCCTCGATGCTGCTGACAGTCACGACCCGTTGCTGGACCGTATCGCCACCGAGCGTGCGCTCAATTATTACCTGCAAAACCATAAGCCTTTTCGCCCTGTGGGCACGGCCCTGTATGCCATCCCGGACAGCGTCAATTCAGAAGCGGCTTTGGCCCAGGCGTCAGACTTGTTGCGCTGTGCGGGTGCCTGCGCGAATGAGGCGGGGAATGGCTTGAGCGGGCCCGCGCGCGATTGGGTGTTGTCGGTCATGCACTTGGTGGAGCTGGCCAAGGGTTATGTCGATAAATCGCTGGATACGCTGGCAACGCACTGAGGCAGCACGCGCCTGATTGGCGACAGGCGCGTTAGTTATGTACGACGAAATTCTTTATGGGTTATTAACTTACAACCAAAAAACTTATAACCATTCGCGGTCGTTTAAACAGCCTTTGTTCTATTAAAGTGTCCATCTATCTTTAGATTAAATAGTGATTAGTCAGCGCTGCTTTTATGCCTTTATGATCTGTCTACAACAACTCGTGAGGCAGGAGTGGCGCAATGACTATTCAAGTAAAACCTGTGGCAGGTCGGATTGGTGCACAACTTGAAGGCATACAACTGGGCGGGGATATCAGTGCCGAATCATTCGAGTTTATTAATCAGGCACTGTTGAAATACAAAGTTCTGTTCTTTCGTGATCAGCATCTGGATGACGCCGAACATGAAGCCTTTTCTCGACGCTTCGGTGATCAGGTGCCGCATCCAACCGTGCGCTCTGCCGAGAAAAGCGCCGCCATCCTGCATCTGGATGCCAAGGAAACCCGCGCCAACTCCTGGCACACCGATGTGACCTTTGTTGCCAACTACCCAAAGATTTCCATCTTGCGCGGTGTGGTCATTCCGCCTTATGGCGGCGATACCGTGTGGGCTAATACTGCGTCGGCCTATGCCGACTTGCCAGAGCCGTTAAAACAACTGGCCGACAGTTTGCGTGCCCTGCATACCAATGTGTATGACTATGCCGCGCCGCGGGATACCGATGAGTCGGGTCTTAAGCGTTATCGCGAACAGTTCACCGCCCAAGTGTATGAAACCGAACATCCTCTGGTTCGCGTTCACCCTGAGTCCGGCGAAAGAAGTTTGTTGTTGGGCCACTTTGTAAAAGAACTGCAGGGTGTTAGCAGCAATGACTCCAAACAACTGATCCGCCTGTTCCACGACCGCATTACCCATGTCGACAACACCGTGCGCTGGCGCTGGCAGGCAGGCGATGTGGTGATCTGGGACAACCGCGCCACGCAGCACATTGCGATCAACGATTACGGCGATGCCCAGCGCATCGTGCGCCGCACCACCATCGACGGCGACGTGCCGGTGGGTGTGGACGGCCGCCTGAGCCAGGCGCTCAAGCCGACGCCTGAGACGCGCTCGCCCAAAACCGAAGCCGACAAAAAACACCTCGCCGCCTGACCGGCCGAACCCCATCGCTCCCAGGAAAACCAGCCCATGGCCTCATTCAACGCTAAATCCCTGTTTCGCAAAGGTCGCATCGCCGCCGCGCTGGCAGCAGTCATGGCTGTGCCGCTGGCCCAGGCCGATGTGTTACGGATCGGTGTCGCCACCGCCGGTGGGGGGGATCCGGTGACGTTCAGTGGCTCGACCCTCGGGATCGTGCGCAACCAGCAACTGCTGGAAAAGGCTTTCGCCGGAAGCGGAACCGACGTGCAGTGGTTCTTCTTCAAAGGGGCTGGCCCCGCGGTCAACGAAGCCTTATCCAACCAGCAACTGGACTTCGCCTACCAGGGCGATCTGCCTGCTGTGGTCGGGCGCGCCAACGGGCTGGACACCAAGCTGCTGGCGGCCCTGGGTGTGAGGGCCAATCTGTACCTGGCCGTACCCAAGGGCTCGGACATCAAAAGTATTGAGGACCTGAAAGGCAAGAAAGTCGCCGTGTTTCGCGGTACCAACGGCCATCTGGTGTCGATCAACCTGCTGGCCGAGCACGGTCTGACCGAGCGCGATATCAAGGTCATCAACCTCGATACCGGCAGCACTCAGGCAGCGCTGGTTTCCAACGGCGTGGATGCCGCCTTTGGCGGTCGTGAACTGTTCAAGCTGCGCGACAAGGGCCTGATCGACATCATTTACGACAACCCCACCCAGGATGTGCGTTACACCCGTCAGACCGCATTGGTGGTTCGCGGGGCTTATGAAAAAGAGCATCCGGCCACTGTGCAGAAGGTCGTCGATACCTTGGTGGACGCTGCGAAATGGACGTCCGAAGAAGACCACCGTGAGGCCGTTTTCGCCGAGTGGGCCAAGAGCAACGAACCGGTTGAGTCGCTGCGCGCCGACTCTGCCGGGGTCAGCATCCGCGACAAGGCTTCCCCGCTGATCGATCCCTTTTTGTTGAGCCGCTACAAGGCGGTGGCGGAGCAGGCCAAGGACGAAAAGCTGATCCGTCGTCCGGTCAGTATCGATGGCTGGTTTGAGCCTTCATACCTGCAAGCGGCCCTCAAAGCCAAAGGCCTTGAAACCTTCTGGACGGCCTATGGCCCGGATGGCAAGCAGCCTGCCGGGAATGCCGTCGCCGGCAAGTAACCGCAACCCTGTGTGGGAGCGAGCCTGCTCGCGATGCAGGCGACGCGGTCGTGTCGATCCATTCGCGAGCAGGCTCGCTCCGACACACACATAAACATTCTGCTTTTTGCCGCAAGCAAGGGAGCCACGCATATGCCCAGGGCACAGACGGTCACACGAGAGCAGTACGCACCGGCGCTACCCAAGGCCAACGTCAAGCGCTTGCCACCAGCACCGACCCGGCCCGTACGCAAGGTCGAGGTGCCCCGCACATCGGCCTGGGCTTCAAGGCTGGGTGACAAGGCGTTGCCGTGGCTGCTGCCGCTGACGTTGCTGGGCCTGTGGTACGTGGGGGTTGAACTGGGTCTGCTCTCAGAGCAGGTGCTGCCGCCGCCCGCCTATGTGTATGAAACCCTGTCGGACCTCTTCACCTCTGGCGACCTGTGGATAAATGCGACCGCCAGCCTGCAACGTGTCGTGGTCGGATTTGCCCTGGGGGCCGGTGTCGGTGTGGCGCTGGGGCTGGCCATGGGGCTGTCGAAAACCGTCGAGGATTATCTGCTGCCCACCTTCAACGCCCTGGTGCAGATACCGGTGCTGGGCTGGCTGCCGTTTGCCTTGCTGCTGTTCGGCATTGGCGAGCCGCTTAAATATGTGCTGATCGCCAAGGCCGCCATGGTGCCGATCACGCTGTGCACCTTGCAGGCCTTTCATCAGGCCCCCAAGGGGTTGCTGGAAGCGGGTCGGGCGTACGGCTTCAGCCGTTGGCAGAGCGTGGTGTTCATCGTGTTGCCTGCGGCCATTCCGACCCTGTTCACCGGTCTGCGTCTTGGCTTCACCAAAGCCTGGCTGTCACTGGTGGTGGTTGAGCTGGTGGCGTCGAGCGAAGGGCTGGGTTTCCTGATTGTGTATGGTCGCCAACTGTTCCAGCTGGATCTGGTGATGGCGGCCGTGGTGGTGGTCGGTGCGATCGGGCTGTTGATCGATCGCGGTTTTGATCACGCCGAGCGGCGCCTCAATCGTGGCCGCGCACCTGTAGCGGGGCGCCTGTCATGAGTAGCGCTCTGGCAATCAGTCATGGCAGCAGCCGTCGCTATCGCGGCTGGGTGTTGCCGATCAGCGCCGTCGCCCTGTGGTGGCTGGCCTCGCACATGGGCTGGAGCCAGTCCGGTCTGCTGGTCTCGCCGGAAAAAGTCGCGGCCACGGCCTGGGACCAGATTGCTTCAGGCAAGTTCTGGCGGGCGATCAGCGCCAGCCTGGCGCGCAACCTCAGCGGCTTTTTTATCGGCACCACCCTGGGGCTGGTGCTGGGCTGCCTGCTGGGCCTGTCGCACTACTTCGAGCGGTTGGTGGGCCCCAGCTTCAACACGTTCAAGCAGATTTCGCTGTTCGCCTGGATCCCGCTGATCTCGGTGTGGTTTGGCCTGGGTGATGTGGCCAAGGTGGTGTTCCTGTCACTGGCAGCACTGGTGCCGGTGGTGGTGAACACCTGCGACGGCCTGCGCAATGTGCCGCCCAACCTGCTGGAAGTGGCGCGGGTCTACGGCTTCAGCCGCTGGCAAACCATCGTCGGGGTCATGTTGCCCGCCGCCTTACCGTCGATCTTCACCGGGCTGTATCTGGCGCTGGTGTATTCGTGGCTGGCGACCATCGGTGCCGAATACCTGCTGGTGTCGGGGGAGGGGATCGGCAACACGCTGATCGATGGCAGCGAGCATTTCATGATGGACCTGGTGCTGTTCGGCATGGTGGTGATCGGCCTGGTGGGCTGGAGCCTCAATGCACTGGCCCGGATTTTTGAGCGACGGATGCAGCGCCTGTACGGCATTGACCCGCGTTGATCGGCACTTTCAGAAGGATTGCAGCATGCTCAATAACAGCCTGACCCTGGAAAACATCAGCAAGCGCTTTGCGTCCCGACCGGGCAGCACCAGCCAATTGCAGGTCCTGGACAACATCCAGCTCGACATCGCCCCCGGCGAATTCATCAGCATCGTCGGCGCCAGCGGTTGCGGCAAATCCACCCTGTTGCGCCTGATTCTTGGCCTGGACGAGGAGTACGACGGGCGCATCCTGCTCAATGGCAAGCCGATAGACGGTACAGGGCTGGAGCGCGGCATCGTGTTTCAGGATCACCGTTTGTTCCCATGGCTCAATGTGGAGCAGAACGTCGCGGTGGCCCTCAAGAACTCGCCCCTGAGCGCCAAGGAAAAGCGCGACACCGTGCGCGAGCACATTGAGCTGGTGGGTCTGCAGGACTTTATCGATGCCTACCCGCACCAGATCTCCGGCGGCATGGCCCAGCGTGTGGCCATCGCCCGCGGGCTGGTCAACCGCCCCAGCGTGCTGCTGCTGGACGAGCCCCTGGGCGCCCTCGATGCCTTAACCCGTGCACGCCTGCAAGGCGAGCTGCAAAACATCTGGGCCAAAGAAAAAATCACCATGATCCTGGTCACCCACGATGTGGATGAAGCGGTATTTCTGGGCGATCGCGTGGTGGTCATGCAACCCAACCCCGGCCGTATCCGACGCATCCTCGACATCGACCTGCCGCGCCCGCGCAACCGCAGCGACAGCCGCTTTATCGCCCTGCGTGACGATGTATTGAGTGACTTCGCCGAACTGCATTGAACCCCCGCCACCTGAATTCAGAGAGCAGAAAATGTCCGAACGTCAGCTCAGCCTCAACCTGTTTATCTACCCCAATGGTCATCACGAAGCCGCCTGGCGCCACCCGCAGTCGGTGCCGGAATCGTCCATGGACATTGGCTATTACCAGCAACTGGCGTTGCGTGCTGAACGGGAAAAACTCGATGCCATCTTTTTTGCCGACTCGCCGTCACTGGCTGAAAGCGGTCGTGAAGGGTTGCGCATCCGCTTTGAACCGGTCACCTGGCTGGCGGCCATTGCAGCAGTCACCCAGCGCATCGGCCTGATCGCTACCGCCAGCACTACCTACAGCGAACCCTACAATCTGGCGCGCTCGTTCAGTGCCCTGGACCACCTGAGCAAGGGCCGCGCCGGCTGGAACATCGTGACCACGTCAATGGCCGCCGCGGCTGCCAACTTTGGGCTCGACGAGCATCCTTCTGCCCACGACCGCTACACCCAGGCCGAAGAGTTCGTGCATGTAGTGGGTAACCTGTGGGACAGCTGGGAAGACGATGCACTGGTGCTGGACAAGGCGGGCGGTGTGTTTGCCGACAGCACCAAGGTGCACTCGATCAATCACGTGGGCGCCTATTACAAGGTCAAGGGGCCGTTGAACTCACCGCGTTCGCCCCAAGGGCGGCCGGTGCAGGTGCAGGCCGGTTCATCCGAGGATGGTCGTGACTTTGCCTCCAAACATGCCGAAGCCATTTTCACCGCGCACCAGACCCTGCAAAGCGCCACCGAGTTTGCCCACGACATTCGTGCCCGGGCCAAAGCCGTGGGCCGCGATCCGCGCCAGCTGAAAATCCTGCCGGGCATCAGCCCCTACATCGCCAGCACTGAAGCTGAAGCCCAGCGCAAGTTTGATGAGCTCAACGATCTGGTTCTGCCCCACGTTTCGCTGGGGCAACTGCGACGCATGTTGGGTGTGGACCTGTCCGGGCAGGATCTGGATGCGCCGTTCCCTCGCCACTTGATCAACTTCGAGGGCATTGAAAGCCAGTCCAGCCGCTTCAAGTTGATCATCGATATCGTTGATCGCGAGCACGTCACCTTGCGCCAGCTGATCAACCGCCTGGCCGGTGCCCGTGGGCATTGGGTGCCGGTGGGGACACCCGTGCAGATCGCCGACCTGATCGAGCAGTGGTTTCGCAGTGGTGCGGCCGATGGCTTTAACGTGATGCCACCTGCGTTCCCTGATGGTTTTGAAGTGTTCCTCGATGAAGTGCTGCCGATCCTGCGCTCCCGCGGTTTGTTTCGCAGTGAGTACGCGGGCAGCACGTTGCGCGAGCACTACGGCCTGACGCGTCCGGATTCGCGTTACGCCCTTAAAACAGCCTGACTCCCCCCCTCCCCTGTGGGAGCGAGCCTGCTCGCGAAGCAGGCCTTGAAGCCATCGCGAGCAAGCCCGCTCCCACAACAGCAGCACTCAATCCATAAGGAGCGGGCATGAACCCGATCAACAACAGAAGAGCTTTCCTCAGAAGTTGCGCCGTACTGGGCGCAGTCGGTGCTGCCGGCATCCTGCTGCCCGGCTGCGAAAAAAAGGACGCGGGCGCCGGTAAAAGCGCCGCCGTGATCAAGAGCCGCGCCGATCAGGTCGTGGACTTCAAGTACCCGGACAACCCGTCATTCGATCTGGTCTATGTCGCCGATTCCCTCGGCTATTTCGAAGGCACCCGCGCACGGCCCAAGTACATCGGGCGCATCGCCGCACCGCAGATCATTCCGTTGACCGGCACCGGCGAAATCGACTTCGGTGCGCGCATGGTGCCCCTGGTGATTTCAGCCATCGCCAGTGGCCTGGATCTCAAGGTGGTCGCCGCTGGCGGCAAGACCCTTCAGGAAGCACCGCACATGAAGTATTTCGTGCGTGACAATTCGGGCATCGTCAAACCCAAGGACCTTGAAGGTAAAACCGTCGGTTTCAACAGCTTTGGCGCCTGCGCCGAGTTCGTGACCAAAAAATACCTGCGTGAGCAGGGTGTCAATGTCGACAAGATCAACTGGGTGGTGGTGCCGGACAATCAGGGCGAACAAACCCTGGCCACCGGCAATATCGACGTTGCCATCATCCACCCGCCATCGTCCGGAGGGGCCGAGAACAACCCGGCGCTGCGCAAGCTGTGGAGCGACTACGACCTGGACGGTGGTCTGGGCGGCATGGCGCCGTACAGCGTGTTCGGCAAGTTCAGCCGCGAGAATCCGGAGGCCACCCGCGACGTGGTCAATGCCATTGCCCGTGCCGCCAACTGGGTCAATGCCAACCCCGATGATGCGCGCAAGATCACCTCCGAGCGCATCGGCATGAAGCTTGAACTGGTGGAGCGCTTTGCCTATATCGACGATCTGGTGGTGACCGAGCCGCCGATTCAGTACTACATCGACATCCTCGAAAACGAAGGCAAGATCAAGAAAGGCTCGATAGGGGTCAAGGATGTCTACACCAACGAATTCAACCCGTTTGCCCAGGGGCACGTCTGATGGCGGCCCCCAAGATCATCGCCCGTGACCTGAGCATGGAGTACCAAGCCCGGGATGAAGCCGGGCGTGAGGAGCGGGTGCCCGTGCTGGAGGGGTTCGACCTGCAGGTACGCGAGGGCGAGTTTCTGTCCATCCTCGGGCCGTCGGGCTGCGGCAAGTCGACCTTTATGAACATCCTCGCCGGCCTTGCCCACAAGACCGGTGGCGATCTGCTGGTGGACGGTAAACCCCTGCAAGGCATCAACCGCAATCAGGGGGTGGTGTTCCAGGGGTATGCGCTGTTGCCCTGGCGCACGGTGCTCGACAACATCGCCGTGGGCCTGGAGATCCGCGGCGTGAGCAAGGCACAGCGACTGGAAACCGCTCGCGAATACCTGGAGCTGGTGGGGCTCAACGGTTTTGCCTCGCGCTACTCCCACGAGTTGTCCGGCGGCATGCGCCAGCGCGTGGCCATTGCCCGCTCGCTGGCCTACGACCCGGACGTGCTACTGATGGACGAGCCCTTCGCGGCCCTGGACGCGCAAACCCGCGAGACCTTGCAGAGCGAATTACTGCGCATCTGGGACACCCATAAAAAAACCATCGTGTTCATCACCCACAGCCTGGATGAGGCGATCTTCCTGTCGGATCGGGTGGCGGTGATGACTCAGCGTCCGGGGCGGATCAAGGAGATTTTCGATATCGACCTGGCCCGCCCCCGCCTTCCTGAGCTGCGCAATACCCAGGCTTTTGTTCACTATCGCCAGCGCGCCTGGGAGGCCCTGCGTGATGAAGTGACCGACATAACCCGTGAGCCAGCAGCAGCGGCGACGCATCAGAACTGGCAGAGCATTGCGACTCTGGGTGGTTATCGGATTGGAGTATGACCATGGGCTTTAAATTGACTTCACGCCGGGTGTTCGACAGCACCGTGGGCATTGTGGCGTTCCTGGCCCTTTGGGAGGCGTTGCCGCAATTGGGGATCGTCAACCCCGGCTACCTGAGCCCGCCGTCGGCGGTATTGGGTGCGGTGCTGGACCTGGCCAGCAGCGGTGACTTGCTCAAGCACGTGCAGGCCAGCCTGTTTCGCTCTTTTGCCGGGTTGCTGCTGGCCATCGCCTCGGGTGTCAGCCTGGGGCTGATGATGGGCTGGTTTGCACGGGTCGAAAGCGTGCTCGATCCGTTGTTGCAGTTCTTCCGCCAGACCTCGGCGCTTGCGTTGTTCCCGGTGTTTATTCTGTTTTTGGGCATTGGTGAATTGTCCAAGATCGCGATCATTTTCTGGGCGTCGTTCTGGCCGATTCTGTTGAGTACCATCAGCGGCGTGAAGCAGGTCGATGGGTTGCTGATCAACTCGGCACTGTCGATGGGCGCGAATCGCTGGTTTCTGTTTACCAAAATCGTACTGCCGGCGGCGTCGCCTTCAATCTTTACCGGGATTCGTCTGGCGGGTGCCTATTGCATCACCGCACTGGTGGCCGCCGAGATGATCGGTGCTCACTCCGGGTTGGGTTTTCTGACGCTTAATTCCCAGGAGGTGTTCCAGATCCCCAGCATGTACGCAGGCATTCTGCTGTTGGCGGTGGTGGGTTTGCTGCTGAACTTTTTGCTGGCCTTGTTGGAGCGACGTTTTACCTATTGGCGCCGGGGCTTGCGCCACGGTGGTTAGGTGGTTGGCGGCAGTGGTGACTGGCGCAGTGGCGCTGGTCGCCTGGCAATGGCCGGCGGCACCGGGCGATATGCCCCGGGGGCCGCTGCTGCAGGCGGCCGAACAGCGCCAGGTGTTGCGCGTGGGCGTACGCAGTTATCCGCGCCCGACCCTGGGACAGGAAGCGCTGGTTGCCGAGCCGGATGAACTGGACAGTCAGTTGGCCGAAGCCCTGGGGGCTTACCTTGGCTTAAAGGTGCAACTGCAGGCATTGCCCGATACGACCAACTTGAATGATGGCAGCGTCGATCTGGTGATAGCCGGGAGCTTGAAGCTGCCTGTGGCGGCTGATCGGGTGGCGAGTTTGCGCAAGTTGCCGGTGCAGTACCGGGAGGGGGCGTTGATTGGCTTGCGCAATGCGCCTCGGCGCCCGATACAGAGGCAAAGCGTGTGCATTGCCATTGGCAGTCCCTGGGCGCAAACCTTGACGCAACAGGGTGCCGAGTTGCGAACCTATGTGTCGTCGATTCGTGCCGCGGTGGCGTTTATGGCGGGCGAGTGCAACCTGTTGGCTGAAGAACGCAACAGCTTGCAGGCGCTTGCACAGGCGCCGGACTGGCGTTTCTATACGGTGTTGCCGCAGACATTAAAGGCGAGCAGTGATGTACGGGTATACCTGAGCCGAACTGACAAACAGAGCCGGGCGCTGATCAATGCGGCGTTGCATGACTGGCAGGCCCGTGGCGGCCAGACCCGCGCCTGGGATGTGCGCAGTAATGCCTTGTTGGTGGACAGCCTGAAGATTGGGGATGGGCTGGTGTGTCATTGAGCCTTGGCGGCTACAAGGTCTGAAGGAAACTTCAACTGTGGGAGCGAGCCTGCTCGCGAACGAACTTCGCGAGCAGGCTCGCTCCCACAGGGAGGGTTGACTGGCAACAGAGTGTCTACAGGTGTGCGGGGTCTACGCCACACCAATGCGCCATTGCGCAGGCGGCGGTGTGCCGTTGACCGCAAAGTCCCCCACGATCCGGCTCTTGTAGATACGCGGGTTGTGGGACGACAACGTCCGCGCATTACGCCAGAAACGGTCCAGCCCCAATGGCTTGAGGGTGGCCGATGCACTCAGTGCATCGAACAAATCGCCACTGGCCTTGATGATCAGGTCTGAAACGATGGTTTGTGATTGCGCCACTTCCAGTTCCGCGATGTTCACCGCCAGGGTCAGGGCCTGTTCGTCGTCGCTCAGACTCGCTTCATGGGCGCGTTGCAGGGCCTGTGCGTTCAGTGCCGTGATGGCTCCCGCGGTGTAGGCCGCGCTGCGCAGGTTGCCCACGACTTGCAGCACTTGTGGATCCTGAGCCACGCGCGGGGCATTGCCGCTGCTGAAGCTGCGGGTGCGCCTGGCCACGTGCCCGGCCGTCTCTGCGGCCAGCGCCCGGCCAATTCCGGCCAGGGTCGCGGTGTGCACGGTCTGGTAAAAAGCCGGTGAATAGCGAAAGCGGTTTTCAGCCAGGATGACGTTGATCGGATCGACCGGCACTTCGCGAAAATGGGTCGTGCCGCTGGCGGTCAGGGTCTGGCCGAAACCGTTCCAGTCATCAATGATTTCAACCCCGGGGCCGCTGGTGCGTACGGTCACCGAGACCCGCTGTTCATCAGGGTTGTTGGCGCTGACATCGACCCAGTCGGCATACAGCGCACCCGTGGTGTAGAACTTGCTGCCGCTCAGTTGCCAATGGCCCCCGTGCAGGCTCAGGCGGGTGCCGAACTCAAGCTGTTTGGCGTTGCCCACTTCGCCGGACGCCGGGCTGACGGTCTCGCCACGGCCCAGTCGCTCCAGCCAAATGCCCTGATACTCACGGTCGCGGCTGTTGAGCAGGTTTTCGCAAAAACCAAAGTGCCCGCGCAACGACTGCACCAGGTTCGAGTCGGCCTCGGCCAGTTCGATCAGCAGGTTGAACAGTTCGGGCAGGCTGGCGCCCGCACCGCCGTATGCCTTGGGTACGCGAACCGTGGTGAAACCTGCTTCCTTGAGCCATTGCAGTTCCTGGATCGGCAAGCGCCGCTCCAGTTCGCGATCCACGGCACCCTCGCGAATCCGGGCGAACAGGGGGCGAAAACGTTGCGCCAGGTCTTCGTATCCGGCCGAGGGGACGGCGCCCCAGGCTGAGTCTATTTGTGACATGTGATGCTCCTTGGAATTACCAGCCAACGGCAAAGCGCAGGCCGGATACAGGCAGGGGTGGGGGGCTCGGCGCCGCAGCGCCCGGTATCGCCGCCAACAGGCGACGGGTGTAAGGGTGCCGGGGTGAGTGCCAGAGGGTGTGCGGGGTGGCTTGCTCGACAATCTGCCCTTGCTCCATCACCAGGATCCGGTCGGCGAAATAGCGCACCACCGACAGGTCGTGGGAGATAAACAGGTAGGACAGGCCCAGCTCTTCACGCAGTTCCACCAGCAAGTTAAGAATCTGGGCCTGGGTCGAGACATCCAGTGCCGACACCGGCTCGTCGCAGATCACCAGCCGGGGCTTGAGGATCAGCGCCCGGGCAATGCCGATACGCTGGCGCTGGCCGCCGGAGAACTGGTGGGGCAGACGCGCCAGACTGCTGCGCGCAAGACCGACGGCGTCGAGCATTGCCAGGCGTGCCTGTTGGCGCTGCCCTGGGTCGTTTTGCCCGTGCAGGCGCTGCACGCGGTCGAGAATGGTCTCCACGCTGTGGCGCGGATTGAGCGCGGCATAGGGGTCCTGGAAAATCATTTGCACCTGACGTCGCCAGCCCAGCAGCTCCTCACCGGCGAGGCTGGCGATGTCGCGCCCGTCGAACTCGACTGTGCCGCTGCGTGCAGGCAGCAAGCGCAGCAGGGTGCGGCTGAGGGTCGACTTGCCGCAGCCCGATTCGCCGACCAGCCCCACGCTTTCGCGCTCGCCCACTTCCAGGCTGATGCGGTTGAGCACAGTGCTGTCGCCGTAGCCGGTGGTCAGGTCGCTGACCTTGAGCAGCGCCGGGTTACCGGCGGGTGCCCGTGGCTTGCGCCCCGGCCCGTAGTGGCTGCTGTTGACGCTGTAGCGCGTGGCCTGGCCGGGCTGGCGCTCGATGTTGATTTCGGCCAGGCGGTTGTTCAGGTAGTGCTGGTCATGTTCCGCTCCCAGCGAAGCCTGAAGCAGGCCGCGACTGTAGGGGTGTTGCGGGCGATCGATCAGGGCGCGGGTCGGTTGGCTTTCCAGCGCGTGACCGTCATGCATCACGATCACCCGGTCGGCGTGCTGGCCAACCACGCCCAGATCATGAGTGATCAACAGCAGGCCCATACCCAGTTCACCGCGCAATCGCGCCAGCAATTCGAGGATTTGCGCTTGCACGCTCACATCCAGCGCGGTGGTCGGCTCGTCGGCGATCAACAGGCGCGGCTGGCAGGCAATCGCCATGGCAATCACAACCCGCTGGCGCTGGCCGCCGGACAAATGTTGCGGGTACTCGCGCAGGTGCGCCGCGGGGCGGGGCAGTTGCACCAGCGCAAAGAGTTCTTCGGCGCGCTTCCAGGCCTAGCGACGGGTGAGGTCGGTGTGCGCCAGCAGGTTTTCGGCCACCTGTTCACCCAGGGTCAATACCGGGTTGAGGCTGGACAGCGGGTCCTGAAAAATCATCCCCAGTGCGTTGCCTTGCAACTGGCGCATCTGCCGGGGCGCGATGCTCAGCAGGTCCTGGCCTTCAAACAAGACCTGGCCGCCCAGCCGGGCGTTGTCCGGCAGCAGGCCCATCAGCGCCAGGGCCGTGGTGGATTTGCCGCAGCCGGATTCACCCACCAGTGCCAGGGTCTCGCCAGCCTGCAACGTGAAACTCAGGTCTTTTACCGCATCGGCATTGTCGTAGCTCACGCGCAAACCGCGTACGTCCAGAAGGCTCATGGGATATACCGTCGCAGGCGAGGGTTGAGGGCGTCGTTAAGACCGTCGCCCATAAGGTTGAGGGCCAGTACCACGAAGATGATTGCCAGCCCCGGCAGGGCGGTCAGGTACCAGCCGCTGGCGATCTGTTCGCGACCACTGCCGAGCATGGCGCCCCAGCTGGCTTGGTTCGGATCGCTCATGCCCAGAAAGGCCAGTCCGGCCTCCACCAGAATCGCCTGGGCGATCAGGATCGAGGTGGTGACCACCAGCGGCGCGAGGGCGTTGGGCAGAATTTCGCGCAGGATGATGGCGCTATTGCTGAAGCCCAGGCTGCGGGCGGCGGTGACGAAGTCGGCTTCGCGCAAAGTACGGAATTCGGCGCGCACCAGCCGTGCGACCGTTGGCCATGAGGAGATGCCGATCGCCAGCGCGATGATCCCCAGTGTCGGGTTGCCGATGGCCACGATGACGATCACCAGCAAAAACGACGGCACGGTCTGGAACACTTCGCAGATGCGCATCAACACATCCCCCAGCTTGCCGCCGTGGTAGCCGGCCAAGGCACCGACCAGCCCGCCGATCAACACGCTGATCAGGGTGGCGCTGGCGGCAATCAATAAGGAGCCCCGGGCGCCGTGAGCGATCCCTGCAGCCACGTCGCGGCCCAGTGAATCGCTGCCCAGAAAGTAGCCAGGGTCGTCGCCGGGCCAGAGCATCGGCATGGCCACCATGTCCAGCGGATCGCCGGGGTAGAGCGTGCCGGCCAACAGCGCCAAGGTGAGCACCAGCGCCAGCATCGTCGCGCCGATCAGTGCCGAAGGGTTACGCAACAGGGCCGTCCAGACGCTTTCGCTGTAGCCGGTCGGGGCGCTTTGCAGCACGGCAGTGGTCATGGGGCAGCTCCTTTTCAGTCGGCCTGGATACGGGGGTCGAGCCAGGCTTGCAGCAGGTCCACGGCGATGTTGATCAGCACCACCAGCATCGATGACAACAACAGGATGCCCAGCAGCAGGTTGTAGTCGCGGGACATCACCGCCTCCAGGGTGAGGCGGCCCAGGCCGGGCCAGCCAAACAGGGTTTCGGTGACGGCAGCGCCACCAAGCAGGGCGGCAAAATGCAGCCCGGCCAGGGTCGAGACGGGCAGCAGGGCGTTGCGCAACACGTGCCGCGACACCACCCGCCAAGGCGCGAGCCCCTTGGCGCGAGCGGTGCGCACGTAGTCCTGGCGCTGCACTTCAAGCATCGCGGCGCGGGTCAGGCGGGCATACAGGGCGATATAAAACGTGGCCAGGGCCAGTACGGGCAGCACAGCGTGTTGCAGCCGGTCGAGCAGCCAGGCCGGGCCATTAAGGTTCAGACCCAGGGTCTGGAAACCGTTACTGGGCAACCAGCCCAGTTTTACCGAGAACAGTAGCACCGCCATCAGGCCGATCCAGAACCCCGGCGTGGAATAGAGCAGCAGAACCGCCAGCGACAACACACGGTCGGGCCAGCGCCCGACCCAGGTCGCCATTGCGGTCCCGGCAGCAATCCCGATGGCCAGTGCCAGCCCCAATGCGCCGACCATCAGCAGCAGGGTGTTGGGCAGTCGATCCAGCACCAATTGGCTGACCGGCAGGTTGAAGCGTGGCGACAGGCCCAGGTCCAGATGGGCCAGTTGACCGAGGTAGCGCTGCAGTTGGTCCACCAGGCTCAAGTCCAGGCCGAAATGGCTGCGCCACTGGATCAGCGTCTCGGCGCTGGCGCCCCCGGATTCACCGGCCAGCACGTCTACCGCGTCGCCGGGGATCAGCCGCAGCAGCAGAAAATTAAGTACCAGGATGCCGATCACGGTGGGGATGGCTTGCCATAAGGTGCGCCTCGACAGGCGCCACATTCTGCGCCGTTCAAGCATGCTCGCCACCTGCGGCGGCCAGGCTGATATTGGCCAGGCTGCTGTCCAGGCCGTTGGCGTCGTCTTCGAAGCCGCTGACCCGCGTGTTGTAGACCGAGACCTGTTGCTGCATCACCAGGGTGATGGAGGGCACTTCTTCGATCACGATTTTCTGGAATGCCTTGAACAGATCGCCGCGTTTTTGCTCGTCGGTCTCCACGGCGGCGCTTTCCAGCAGGCGGTCCACCTCGGGGTTGTTGTAGCGGGTGCCGTTGGAGAAGGGCACCCCCTTGCGAAAGTTCTTCGACCAGTACAGGCGTTGAACACCGACGGTGGGGTCGTACAGGGTGCCCATGCCGACCACCGCGAAATCAAAGTCGCGGTCGGTGTAGATGCGTTTGATGTAGGTGGGGAAGTCCTGGGCGCGCAGCTTCACTTCGATGCCAATGCGTGCCAGTGCACTGCGCACATAGGTGGCGGTGCGGCTGTAGCTGTCGCCGTAGGGCAGCGGGTCGAGGGTCAGGCTGAAACGCCAGGGGCCTTTTTTTGTCAGCCCCGCCTTGTCCAGCAGTGCGTTGGCGGCCTCGGTGTCGAACGGGTACGGGTTGGGGCCTTCGTAGACGTAGTTGGCGAAGCTTTTGGGAATGGGCGAATAGCTGGCTTCGGCGTAGCCGTAGTACACCACTTTGCGGATGACTTCGCGGTCCAGGGCATGGGCAATCGCCTGGCGGACTTCGAGGCGTGACAGCAGCGGGTGGTCAAGGTTGAACTCAAGAATGGTCGGGGTAATGGTGTAGCGATAGCCCCGGGTTGTGGCCTTCAGTCGGCCGGATTTGGTCAGGCGGTCCAGCTCGCTGAGGGGGACCGGGCTTTGCCCGCCGGCATCCAGCGTGCCGTTTTCGAAGGCGGCCATGCGGGCGGCGCCGTCCGGGATGACCTTTAGGATCAGGGTATCGACCACGGTTGCCGCCGGGTCCCAGTACTGCGGGTTGCGTTCGTATTCGATAAAGCTGCCACGTTCCCAGCGCTTGAAGCGGAAGGGGCCGGTGCCCACCGGGGCGTTGTTGTGCAGGTTGCTCAGGGGATCGCCTGAAGCGTAGAGATGCTTTGGCAGGATCGGCGTTTCTCCGCCGGCAAAGCCTCGGATCAGATAGGGCGCAGGCTTGCTCAAGTGGACGATGGCGGTGTGATCGTCGGGAGTGTCGACCCGTTCAAGGTTGGCAAAGGTGCTGGAGCCACGAGGGTGGAAGCGCTTGATCAGGTCCAGGGAGAAGGCCACGTCAGCCGAGGTGAAGGGCTCGCCGTCATGCCACTTGACGCCTTCGCGCAGGGTGAAGCGGTAGCTCAAGCCATCGGGTGCAGCCTCCCAGGCGGTCGCCAGTGCAGGGCGGGCGTTGAGGTTTTCGTCATACGTGAGCAGCCCCTCCAGCACCTTGCTGCTGGCCGTGACGCTGGTGCCCGCGGTGGTGTTGAACGAACTCAGCGAAGGTGGCTCGGGGTTGATCAGCAGGTTGAATACCCGCCGCCCGCTGACGGCTTCGCCCGTCGCGTCGGCCAGGGCTGAGGGCAGGAACGGAATGCTGGCGCCGAGTGCGGACAGGGCAGACAGGCCAACAACAAATTGACGACGGGTAAAGGGCATGGCGGTCATCCTGGGGTGGGTTAGCGGCGTAAGCCGGCCTGGCGCAAAAGCGGCAAAACGCGCTCGCCAAACTGTTCAAGGTCGGGGGCGAAATCGAAGAAACTCAGTTGCAGGCCATCGATACCGGCTTCTTTCAGGCGAATGATGTCGCGCACCACGGTCTCGGGGCTGCCGACCAGTTGGATATTGCCGCCCACGTAACGCTCTGCCGGTTGGTGGCCGCGCCAGGCATGGGCATCGCTGGCTTCACGGGCATGGCCTTCCAGTGCACCAGGGTCGCCTGCGGCGGTAATCGCGGCGTGGACTTCCCAGGCTTCGGCATCGCTGTCGCGGCAAATCACCAGCGGGTTGATCAGGGTGCGTACCTGACGGCCATAGCCGCGGGCCGCATGTTTTATCCGCTGTAAATGCTCGGGCAGCTTGTCCAGCGCGTTCTCGATTTCGGCACTGCCGGGGCTGGTGGTAAACACGATGTCGGAGTGGCGGGCAGCGAAATCGATGCCTGCGGGTGAGCCGGTGGCGTTGACCAGCACCGGGCGGCCGAAGCTTGGTTTGACGCTGATGTAGGCCTCTTCCAGATTGTAATGATCGCCGCTGAAATCGACGTTGTCCTGACTGTGCCAAAGCTCCTGCACTACACGGATAAACTCATCGGCCTGGCGATAACGCTGATCATGTTCGATGGGGGCCTGCCCAAAACGCCGGTGTTCGCGATGCCGGTGGCCGGTCACCAGGTTCAGACCCCAACGGCCTTTGCTGATGTGGTCCAGGGTGGCGCCGAACTTGGCCAGATGCAGCGGATGCCAGGGGCCGTAGAGCACGTGCAGGGTGGAAATCAGCAAGATCCGCTCGGTCACCGACGCCAGTGCTGCCTGGGTGATAAAGGCATCCAGGGACTCGTCGTGGTAGCGGATATCGCCACCGTAGCCGCCCTTGCCCAGCCATTCGGCCAGGGCGAACACCAGATCGAAGCCCAGCGCTTCGGCGCGCAGGGTCAACTGGCGGTTGTAGTCGAATGTCCAGGTGGTGCTGCGCGGCAGAGCAGAAGGGCTCCAGCCACCCGACTGCACTGGCAGGAACAGGCCCAGAAACAACGGTTGTTCGAAGGCACGGGACAGAGGGCTTTCAGGGAAATCCAGAGGGGAGAGCTGACGTGACAAGGCGAACGCTCCTGGCAGTGGGTAGGCAAAAACGGGCTATTCCTGCACTTGCGCAGGGCTGGTCACCAAATAGGCAACGGCTTCGCTGTTGAGCGGGTTGTGGCAGGTGGGGGGCTGTTCGGTGTGGAACAGGATTGAATCGCCAGCGTGCAGGACGAACTGTTCGTCATTGATGGTCAGCTCCACAGTGCCTTGAGCGACCACCAGGTTTTTTTGCCCGCTGTGGGGGTTGCCGGGCACGTTTTGCCGGGCCTGCGGGCTCAGGCGCAGCTCATGGAACTCCACCTTCGTTTCACCGTGCTCGGGGGGCAGGGCGCGGCGGACAATGGTGCAGGGGTCGAGAAACTCGGCGATCGAGACGTTGAGTGCGCCCGCCACCTTGCACAGCACTTTGACCGAGGGAAAACTGCGGCCCGCTTCAATCTGCGCGATCATCGCCCGCCTGACCCCGCTGGCATGCGCCAGCACTTCCAGGGACACCTGGCGCTTGTCACGCAAGCGGCGAAGGTTCTGGCTGATACGCTGGGCGACAGGGTCATCGCCCTGGTGGTCGCGCTCGGGCAGGCTAAAAGGGATGCTGCCGCTGCTGTCGAGAAAACCGGTAGGGATATTCATGGGCGCGAGCCTGCAACGTGAGTGAGTGCAGGTGAATAGTCAGGGCCATGGGGGCGACGGCTCATGATGATTCCTTTTCATGCGGTCCGAAAAGTCATGAGATTACCGAGGGTTTTTTAGATCCATAAATAATTAATTCCGACGTTTAAAGATCATTTGCGAATAAGGGAAATCCTGACAAAACCGCTCTATGGTTATGCCTCGTTGGGCGTTGACCGCCCCAGCCACGCTGACTAATGTTTGCGCCATTCGATTTCACGATCACCACGCAGGGAGTCATCATGAGCGACATTCAGTACCGCAACCTGGGCCGCAACGGTGTGAAGGTTTCGCCCATCACCCTGGGCACCATGATGTTCGGCGGGCAGACCCCGGACGACGTCGCCCGGCGTATCACCGACCGCGCGTTTGAGCAGGGCATCAACTCCATCGATACCGCCAACGGCTACAACGGTGGTGCTTCGGAAGAGGTGGTCGGCCGCTTGATCGGCGAGCGCCGCCAGCAATGGGTGCTGGCGACCAAGTTCGTCAATCCCGACCCGGGTGGTAGCGGGCCGAACAACAGTGGTGCTTCGCGTCAGAACGTCATCGCTTCGGCAGAAGCCAGTCTCAAGCGCCTGAACACCGACTATATCGACCTGTTTTACCTGCACCGCGAAGACCACGACACGCCGGTGGACGAGACGCTGCGTGCTCTTGATGACTTGATCCGGGCGGGCAAGATTCGCGGGTACGGGCTGTCCAACCATCGGGGCTGGAAGCTGGCCGAATTCAGCCGCAGCGCCGACCTGCTGGGCATTCAACGCCCCAGCGTGAGCCAGCCGCTGTACAACCTGGCCAACCGCCAGATTGAAATCGAGCACCTGCCGGCGGCCGAGCATTACGGCATTGGCGTGATCTCTTACAGCCCGTTGGCCCGTGGCGTGTTGACGGGTAAATACGACCCCAATCAGGCCCCTGGCCAGGACACTCGTGCCGGGCGTAACGACCCGCGCCTGCAACAGACCGAGTGGCGCCCCGAGTCTCTGAACCTGGCCCAGCGCATTCGCGACTACGCCGAGGGGCAAGGCATCACCGCAGGCCAGTTTGCCTTGGCGTGGGTGTTGAACAACAAGCTGATCACCTCGGCCATTGCCGGTCCGCGTACCGAACAGCAATGGGAAGACTACGTGCCGGCGTTGAACTACACCTTCACCGCGCAGGACGAAGCGTTTATCAATGATCTGGTGGTGACGGGACACTCATCGACACCGGGCTACAACGACCCGAGCCATCCGTTTTTTGGGCGCCGGTCGCGGGTCTAGACAGACAGCAGCAAGACTCATGTGGGAGCGAGCCTGCTCGCGATAGCATCACCGCGATTTGCCTGCCAGTTAAAGTCTCCTTGATTGACCGTTGGCCATAAGAAATCAATAAACGGTACTGAATAAGTACCGTTTATTTATGTATCTGGCTGACTCCTGTAACGGGTTCGTGATCTCTGTAGTGTGAGATTTTACCAAGTAGTTATATATGCATGGCCATTTCGGTATTTGCGCTTGATTTAATGAGGGCTCATGAACTCATTAAGCAAGGACAAATATGATTGTTAAATTCACCCCGTTTCAAGCAAGTGGCTCGATCTTGCTGCCGCCCAATCAAACAATGTCGCCGGGGCAATATCTGGTATCTGAGAACGGACAGTTTCGATTGCTACTGCAAGCGGATGGGCATTTGGTTATCAAGGACGGTGAGGTTGTCGTCTGGGTTGCAGATGGCAGTCAGATTTACAGTAGAACTGTATACAGGAAAAAAATTCGCGAGCCTCTTCACTTTGTGGTTAGTAATAACGGTTTTCTTTATGACCCATCCAGAAGGCGTTTATGGATTGCTGAAAGTACTCATACAAGGGATAAATCACTTTGGTATAACGCCTGTATGGTTATTCAAAATGATGGGAATTTGGTCATTTATGATCAGCGCACAGGCAATCCGTGCTGGGCCCGTTTCGGGTTCGTTCCTGGTCGAATTTCAAAGCCAAAGGACAGGCTGGTGAAGGAGCTGCCTAATGGTGTGCAATTTTTTGAATGGAGGTTTTAACTGTCATTTTTTACCATCATTGGCCAATGGCTTGTCTATTCACGGGCTCTTGAGAACTGGCGGCGGTTGCAAACAATCAGGACTGTATGGGTCTGTCTGGCATTTGTAGGCCAGTTCCGGGCCGTACCCTCTAGGGAAAAAATGGACGTTTTTACAAGCGGAAAGTGTGATGAGTATTAATATGACTGAGAGTGTTTTCATATGCCATCCATTTTTTTTGGCGAGCATAGAGCTTTAAATAGAAGGTCTTATATCATTCTATTCCGACCGTTCTGTGGGATGCGCCTGTAGTGGTGTTGAATTTTTTAGGGTTGGAGTTATGAATTGTCCTACACCAAGATTGAGTGCAAAAAACTGTGATTTTACAGACTGGATAAATGACTAAAATATTCGCGCATTGTGCCCATGCACATTACTGAAACGATCACAGCTGTGGGAGCGAGCCCGCTCGCGATAGCATCACCGCAATTTGCCTGCCAGCCCGCAGCGCTTGCATCGCAGGCAAGCCGGCTCCCACAAAGCTTGGGTGGCTTAAAAGTTGGCCGGTGTATTGGCGCTGATGATCTCTGCCTCATCCGCGCCAATATTGCGAAAGCGATGGGGCAGGGTGGTCGGGAAGTAATAGCCGTCCCCGGCATTCAATATGCTGATTTGCCCGTCCACGGTGAGTTCTACCGTGCCGCGGGCAACCAGTCCGCATTCTTCCCCTTCGGCGTGCACGATCGGCTCTTCTCCAGAGCTTGCGCCCGGCGCGTATTGCTCGCGCAATAACCGCATCTGCCGGCCCGGCACCGAGGCGCCTATCAGCAGCAACCGCAAGCCATCACGCCCCAGGTCCGGCTGTTCATTGGCGCGGAAGACGTATTGGTGTTCGCGGGGTGGCTGGTCGAAGGTGAAAAAGTCAGCCAGAGACATGGGGATGCCTTCCAGCAACTTTTTGAGGGAGCTGACAGAAGGACTGACGCGATTCTGTTCGATCAAGGAAATGGTGGCATTGGTGACGCCGCTACGCCGGGCCAGCTCGCGCTGGGACATTTTGTAGCTTTCGCGTACTAATTTGAGTCGTGAGCCCGTGTCCATGACAGCCTTATGTGAAAACTACTTAAGGGTGATGGGGGAGATGGCGGTCGACGGATGCTGCAAATCGCACCGAACCCCTGTCCCAGAATCGTGAAAGGCGACTATTAAATCACGTTTGTTCGTGTTGCTCAGCAGGTTCGGTGAATAGCCCAGGCCTTTCCTGATTGCCTTGTGGGAGCGGGCAAGCCCGCTGCCACAAGGGGCGCAGCTAGATCCCGAAACGGTCGCGCATTGCGTAATATGCAGCGCCCATGGCAGTCAGCGGTACCTGGAAGGTCCGGCCACCGAGCATGGGCATGTGCGGCAACGAGGCAAACGCATCGAAACGCTCGGCGTCGCCGCGGATCATTTCAGAAATCAGTTTGCCCGCCAGGTGCGAGCAGGTGACGCCGTGGCCGCTGTAGCCTTGCATGTAGTAGGCGTTTTTCTCGATTCGCCCGAATTGCGGCATGCGTGACATGGTCAGCAGGAAGTTGCCGGTCCAGCGGTAATCGATCTTCACGTCCTTCAGTTGCGGGAAGGTCTTGAGAATCTTCGGCTTGATCAGTTGCTCGATGTCGTCCGGCTCGCGGGCACCGTATACCACGCCGCCGCCGTACAGCAGGCGGTTGTCGGCCGTCAGGCGGTAGTAGTCGAGCAGGTAGTTGCAGTCTTCAACGCAGTAGTTGTGGGTGATCAGGCTACGGGCGACGTTTTCCTCCAGCGGCTCTGTCACGACAATTTGCGAACCGCAGGGCATGCTTTTGCTGGTCACGCGACTGTCCAGGTTCTGCGGCAGATAGGCGTTGCCCGCGATCAGCAGGTACTTGGCCCGAACCACCCCTTTGGCGGTGCGCACGGTGATCGGCTCGCCGTAAGTGATTTCGACTGCGGCCGATTGCTCGAAGATCTTGCCGCCCAGGCCGATGATTGCCGAGGCTTCGCCGAGTGCCAGGTTCAGCGGGTGGATGTGTCCGCCCTGCATGTCCAGCAGGCCACCCACGTAGTTCTCGCAACCCACTTCACGCTTGATGTCTTGCGCATCGAGCATTTTCAGATGCTTGTTGCCGTAACGCTCCCAACTGTTTTTTTGCTCGGTCAGGCCTTTGAGCTGCTTTTTGTTCAGCGCCGCAAAGATACCGCCCGGACGGTAATCACACTGGATGTCGTAGTGCTGGATACGCTGACGGATGATGTCGGCGCCTTCAAACATCATGCTGCCAAGCACTTCGGCTGTCTTGTCGCCGTAGCGTGATTCGATGACATCCACGTCACGGCTGTAGGAGTTGACCAGTTGGCCGCCGTTGCGACCGCTGGCACCGAAGCCGACTTTGGCGGCTTCGAGCACGGTGACGCTGTAACCAGCCTCGGCGAGGAACAGGGCTGAGGACAGGCCGGTGTAGCCCGCGCCGATCACGCAGACATCGCATTCCACCTGCTCTTCAAGGGTCGGGAAGTCGCCTGTGTGGTTGCGGGTCGCGGCGTAGTAGCTGTTGATATGTGTGTGTTTCATACGTTTCTCCGATGGCTGTCGACACGTTTGGGCAACAGCCGCCGTAAAGGTGTTAGAGCTTGATCCAGGTGGCCTTGAGCTCGGTGTATTTGTCGAACGCGTGCAGCGACTTATCCCGACCATTACCCGACTGTTTGAACCCGCCAAACGGTGCCGTCATGTCGCCGCCGTCGTACTGGTTGACCCATACGCTGCCGGCGCGCAAGCCGCGAGCAAAGGTGTGGGCCTTGCTCAAGTTGCTGGTCCATACGCCTGCGGCCAGGCCGTAGATGCAGTCATTGGCTATCTCCAGCGCTTGCTGCTCGGTGTCGAAGGTGATCAGCGACAGTACCGAGCCAAAGATCTCTTCCCGGGCGATGGTCATGGCGTTGGTCACACCGTCAAAAATGGCCGGTTCCACGTACAGGCCTCCAGTGTCTTCGAGGGTGCGATTGCCGCCCGTGATGAGTTGTGCACCCTGGTCCTTGCCGATCTGGATGTAGCGCAGCACGGATTCCATTTGACGCTGATCGACGACGGCACCCACGGTGGTCGCCGGGTCCAGGGCATGCCCCGGTTTCCAGGCTTGCAAGGCCTGCACCAGTAAGGGAATGAATTGCTCGCGGATCGATCGCTCCACCAGCAGGCGCGAACCTGCGGTGCAGACTTCGCCCTGGTTAAAGGCAATGGCGCTGGCGGCTGCTTGCGCGGCGGCGGGCAAATCCGGCGCGTCGGCAAACACCACGTTAGGGCTCTTGCCGCCCGCCTCGAGCCACACCCGCTTCATGTTGCTCTGGCCCGCGTAGATCAGGAGTTGCTTGGCAATGGCTGTCGAGCCGGTGAAGGCCAGGACGTCGACGTCCATGTGCAACGCAAGCGCTTTGCCGACGGTGTGCCCCAAGCCCGGCAGGACGTTGAACACGCCTTTTGGGATACCGGCGTCCAGTGCCAGCTGAGCGATACGGATCGCCGTGAGTGGCGATTTTTCAGACGGTTTGAGGATGAACGAGTTGCCTGCCGCCAAGGCCGGGGCGAACTTCCAGCTGGCCATGATCAGCGGGAAGTTCCACGGCACGATGGCCGCGACAACACCTGCAGGCTCACGGGTGATGAGACCCAGTTGATCGTGGGGGGTGGGCGCGACTTCGTCGTAGATTTTGTCGATGGCTTCGGCGTTCCAGCGAATCGCGTTGGCGGTCGCCGGGATATCGATGGTCATGGAGTCGCTGATGGGCTTGCCCATGTCCAGGGTTTCCAGCAGCGCCAGTTCTTCCTGGTTGGCCAGAATCAAGTCGGAAAAACGAATCAGGATGCGTTTGCGCTCAGCCGGGGCGAGCCTGGCCCAGACGCCGGATTCAAACGCCTTGCGAGCAACGATCACCGCCGCATTGGCGTCGGCTTCGTCGGTGCTGGCGACGTTCGCCAGAAAGCGACCGTCCACCGGGCTCATGCATTCGAAGGTTTCGCCGCTGAGTGCGGGGCGGTATTGACCATCAATGAATGCCCGGCCTTCTAGTGTCAAAGACTGAAAGCGTTGCTCCCAGTCACTGCGAGTGTTTGCCATTGGAGTGACTCGATACAGTGGGAAATGGGGTCGCGGGACGCGGAGTCGACCCCTCTACGATTCGAAACGCACAGGCACCGGGGGAGTGGGCTTGCCCGCGATAGGGCTGTGTCAGACGACATCTATGCTGGATGTGCCGACGTCATCGCGGGCAAGCCCGGCTCCCACAGGAGGCGGGTCGATCAAACGGTGTGCAAGTACCAGTTGTACTCAAGGTCCGAGATGGAGTTCTCGAACTCGGCGAGTTCGCTTTCCTTGCAGGCGACGAATACGTCGATGTACAGCGGGTCGATGTACTTGGCCATGACTTCGCTGTCGTCCAGTTCGCGCAGTGCATCGCGCAAGTTGTTCGGCAGGCTCTGTTCGTTCTGTTCGTAGCTGTTGCCTTCTACCGGTGGGCCCGGCTCGATTTCGTTGGTCAGGCCATGGTGAATGCCGGCCAGCACAGAGGCCATCAGCAGATACGGGTTGGCATCGGCGCCGGCGACGCGGTGTTCGATGCGCACCGAATCGGCAGAACCGGTTGGCACACGCACCGCCACGGTACGGTTATCGATGCCCCAGCTTGGCGAGTTCGGTACATAGAACTGTGCACCGAAACGACGGTATGAGTTCACGTTCGGGCAAAGGAAGGCCATCTGCGCGGGCAGGGTCTCCAGCACACCGCCGATGGCGTGACGCAATGCGGCGTTCTGCTCGGGATCCTCGCTGGCAAAGATGTTGTTGCCTTCTTTGTCGAGGATCGAAATGTGCACGTGCAGACCGTTGCCTGCCTGGCCCGGGTACGGCTTGGCCATGAACGTGGTGTCCATCTCATGGTCGTAGGCGATGTTTTTCACCAGGCGCTTGAGCAGTACCGCGTAGTCGCAGGCCTTGATGGGGTCGGACACGTGATGCAGGTTGACTTCGAACTGGGCCGGAGCACTCTCTTTAACGATGGCGTCCGCCGGAATGCCTTGTTCTTTCGCGCCTTCAAGAATGTCCTGGAGGCAGTCAACGTATTCGTCCAGGTCATCGATCAAGTACACCTGGGTCGACATTGGACGCTTGCCTGACACCGGTGACCGTGGCGATTGCGGGCGGCCGTTCACGTTGTCCTGGTCGATCAGGTAGAACTCGAGTTCAAAGGCTGCACATATCGTCAGGCCCATGTCATCGAATTTGGAAACGACCTGGCGCAGCACTTCACGCGGGTCAGCGAAGAAAGGCTGGCCTTCGAGTTCGTGCATGGTCATTAGCAGTTGTGCCGTCGGACGTTTCTGCCACGGCTCGATGCACAGGGTATTGGGAATGGGGTAGCAGATACGGTCCGAGTCACCGATATCCAGACCCAGGCCGGTGCTTTCCACCGTAGAACCGTTGATATCAAGCGCAAACAAAGAGGCCGGCAGGTTGATGCCTTTCTCGTAAACCTTGTGGAGACTGGTGCGCTCGATGCGCTTGCCGCGCACCACGCCGTTCATATCCGCAATGAGAAGGTCGACGTACAAAACCTCAGGATATTTCTTAAGGAATGCGTTCGCTTCATTGAGCTGAACTGCGCGCAGGGGAACCGACATGATGCACCTATTATGTTAATTATTATGTTCACTGCCCTTTCACGAGCTCAGTCAATCCGAAAGGTTTAGTGAAGTCAATAGCGAACACCCCGTCTTAAAACGTTATTTTTAAGGCCGTATAAGAGCTTTTTGGTCCCGGATAAGCCGTTTGAAGCGAGGCGGAGATGATGATTGGTCGTGAGGTGTTTTAGATTTTTTACATTGGAGTTGTTAATTAAAATCAACAAGACTAAGCTCCGGAAAAGCTCGTTCAAGTGTGAAACTTCGAGGTGATAAAAATGGCACTCAAGCCATTGATCGGCGTTACTGCATGCGTCAAACAGATTGGCCTGCACCCTTACCACGTCAGCGGCGACAAGTACTTGCGTGCTGTCAGCATCGCTTCGCTGGGGTTACCGGTGATCATTCCTTCCCTGGCGCAACTGACCGAAACAGATGAGCTGCTCGCTCATCTGGATGGTCTGTTGCTCACGGGCTCGCCTTCGAATGTGGAGCCGTTCCACTATCAAGGTTCCGCCAGCGCTCCGGGTACGGATCACGATCCGGCGCGCGATGCCACAACCCTTCCTCTGTTGCGTGCAGCCATTGCTGCGGGCGTTCCGGTGCTCGGTATTTGCCGGGGGTTTCAGGAAATGAACGTGGCGTTCGGTGGCAGCCTGCATCAGAAGGTTCACGAGCTCCCGGGCTTTCTCGATCACCGCGAAGCGGATCACCCGGACCTGGCCGTGCAGTACGCACCGGCGCATGGGGTTGAGGTGCAGCCGGGTGGTGTATTCGATGCGCTGGGTTTGCCCCGAACGTTCCAGGTCAATTCGATTCACAGCCAAGGTATTGATCGGCTTGCTCCTGGCCTGCGTGCCGAAGCCGTTGCACCGGATGGCCTGATCGAGGCGGTTAGCGTCGAGTCCAGCAAGGCGTTTGCCGTGGGTGTGCAATGGCACCCGGAATGGCAGGTTCAAGACAATCCTGTCTACTTGAGTATTTTTCAGGCGTTTGGCGATGCATGCCGACAACGGGCATCTCTTCGTGATTCGCGCTGACTGACGATTTTTATTTTCGCGTATTGATTTGGCTGTCTGCGTAAGCAGGTGGGCGGGTCTTTGCGTGTCATTCCCCACCACAACACACCGCGATAACAACAAGTACTACCAGGTTGCCGGAAGGTCGGCGCCGAATAAGCCCGTTCGCAGCGGGTTATCCACTACTAAGTCGGGCCGCGTTGGCCTGGCGACTGAAACCTGTTGGGAGTTTCATATGGCAAACGCCTCCAGTACCTATAGGAAGGCTCTTGAAGGTCACCAGGCACCGAAAAAAGTGTTGGTAAAAGTCGATCGAGTCACCAAGAAGTTCGACGAAACCATCGCTGTTGACGATGTGTCCCTGGAGATCCATCAAGGTGAAATCTTCGCCCTGCTCGGAGGTTCCGGCTCCGGAAAATCGACCTTGCTGCGCATGCTGGCAGGCTTCGAGCGCCCAACAGAGGGCCGTATTTTCCTCGACGGTGTAGACATCACTGACATGCCGCCCTACGAGCGGCCGATCAATATGATGTTTCAGTCTTACGCGCTGTTCCCGCACATGACGGTGGCGCAGAACATCGCCTTTGGCTTGAAGCAGGACCGTTTGTCCGCCAGTGACATTGAGGCTCGCGTTGAGGAAATGCTGCGACTGGTGCACATGACCCAGTACGCCAAACGCAAGCCGCACCAATTGTCCGGTGGTCAGCGTCAGCGCGTGGCCCTGGCCCGTTCGCTGGCCAAGCGCCCGAAACTGCTGCTGCTCGATGAGCCGATGGGCGCGCTGGACAAAAAACTGCGCTCGCAGATGCAACTGGAACTGGTGGAGATCATCGAGCGGGTTGGCGTGACCTGTGTGATGGTGACCCATGACCAGGAAGAAGCCATGACCATGGCTGAGCGTATCGCCATCATGCACCTGGGCTGGATCGCTCAAATCGGTAGCCCGGTCGACATCTATGAGGCGCCTGTCAGCCGAATGGTGTGCGAGTTCATCGGTAACGTGAACTCCTTTGACGGTTCGGTCATTGATGACGAGGAGGGCTACGCGATCATCCACAGCCCGGAACTGGATCAAAAGATCTACGTAGGCCACGGCGTGACGACGTCGCTGCAGGACAAATCGATTACCTACGCCATCCGCCCGGAAAAAATGCTGGTCAGCACCCTCAAGCCTGAGTCGGCCTACAACTGGTCCCACGGCAAGGTGCATGACATCGCCTACCTGGGTGGTCACTCGGTGTTTTATGTGGAACTGCCCGGGGGCAAGATCGTCCAGTCGTTCATGGCCAACGCCGAACGCCGTGGCGCGCGTCCTACCTGGGACGACGAAGTCTACGTGTGGTGGGAAGACGACAGCGGCGTGGTACTTCGCTCATGAACATGCGAAAGCTTAAACGCCGACTGCAACGAATAACCCCCGGTGGCCGTCAGATGGTCATCGGGATTCCATTCCTGTGGCTGTTTTTGTTTTTCATGCTGCCGTTCTTCATCGTTCTGAAGATCAGCTTTGCCGAAGCCGACGTCGCCATTCCGCCCTACACCGAGATCTACGGTTACGTTGACCAGAAAATTCAGCTGCTGCTGAACCTGAGCAACTATTCCATGCTGGGCGACGACGAGCTGTATATCGCTGCCTACCTGGGCTCGCTGAAGATGGCGTTTTTCAGCACGGCGTTGTGCCTGCTGATCGGTTATCCGATGGCCTATGCCATCGCCAATGCGCGCAAAGAGATGCAGACCGTGCTGGTGCTGCTGATCATGATGCCGACCTGGACCGCGATCCTGATCCGCGTGTATGCCTGGATGGGCATCCTCAGCAACAACGGCCTGCTCAATGGCTTTCTGATGTCGATGGGCTGGATCAGCGAACCGCTGCAGATCCTCAACACCAACATCGCGGTGTACATCGGCATCGTCTATTCGTACCTGCCGTTCATGATCCTGCCGCTGTACGCCAACCTGGTGAAACACGACACCAGCCTGCTGGAAGCCGCGTCTGACCTGGGTTCGAGCACCATCAACAGCTTCTGGAAAATCACCGTTCCGTTGTCGAAAAACGGCATCATCGCCGGCTGCATGCTGGTGTTTATCCCGGTAGTGGGCGAGTTCGTGATTCCGGAACTGCTTGGCGGCCCGGAAACCCTGATGATCGGTAAAGTGTTGTGGCAAGAGTTCTTCAACAACCGTGACTGGCCGGTAGCGTCTGCGCTTGCCGTCGTCATGCTGGCGATCCTGATCGTGCCCATCATTCTGTTCAACCGCAGCCAGGCTAAAGAGCTGGAGGGCAAGATATGAATCGCTTCCGTTTTTCTAGCTTCATGTTGGTCGCGGGGTTGCTGTTCATCTACCTGCCGATGCTGATTCTGGTGATCTACTCGTTCAACGCCTCCAAGCTGGTCACGGTGTGGGGCGGCTGGTCGCTGAAGTGGTATGTAGGCCTGCTGGACAACACGCAACTGATGGGCTCGGTGATGCGCTCCCTGGAAATCGCCTTTTACACGGCGATTGCAGCGGTAGCGCTGGGCACCCTGGCGGCGTTCGTACTGACCCGTATCTCGCACTTCAAGGGTCGCACGCTGTTTGGCGGCCTGGTGACGGCGCCGCTGGTGATGCCGGAAGTGATCACCGGCCTGTCGCTGTTGCTGCTGTTCGTGGCCATGGCGCAGATGATTGGCTGGCCGCAAGAGCGTGGCATCGTCACCATCTGGATCGCCCACACCACGTTCTGCTCGGCCTATGTGGCGGTGGTGGTGTCGTCGCGTCTGCGTGAGCTGGACCTGTCGATCGAAGAGGCGGCCATGGACTTGGGTGCCAAGCCGTGGAAGGTGTTCTTTTTGATCACCATCCCGATGATCGCGCCGTCACTGGCTGCGGGCGCCATGATGTCCTTTGCCCTGTCTCTGGACGACCTGGTACTGGCCAGCTTCGTGTCGGGGCCGGGGTCCACGACCTTGCCGATGGAAGTGTTCTCGGCGGTGCGTCTGGGGGTTAAGCCCGAGATCAACGCCGTGGCCAGCCTGATCCTGCTGGCGGTGTCGCTGGTGACCTTCATGGTGTGGTTCTTCAGCCGTCGTGCTGAAGAGCACCGCAAAAAGGCCATTCAGCAAGCCATCGACGAGTCGGCGGCGGAGTCCTGGAAACAGCCGGATGTACGTCGTGGGCAATCAACAAGCGCGGCTTAAGCTCGCGTCATAAACAACCTCGGCCCTTGTGAAGGGGCCGAGGTTTTTTTATGGGTATTAGCTTTGGCCGTGACCGGTTCAAGGCAGTCCTTTCGGAAAATACCGGCTGGGTGTCGCGCCCAGCACTCTGCGAAACACACTGGTAAAGGCGCTCGGGCTGCTATAGCCCAGGTCAGTCGCCACTCGCGTAATGGCTTCGCCGTTACCCAGGCGCACTACGGCTGCCAACAGGCATGCTTGCTGACGCCATTCGACAAAACTGATTCCGGTTTGCTGGCGAAATAGCCGGGTGAAGGTGCGGCGGCTCATGCCAACCTGTAGGGCCATGTCATCGATCCCGATATCCAGTGACGGCTGCTCCAGCAATTGGCGGCAGGCATGTGCCAGCCTTGGCTCAACGGGCAGTGGTGCATTGAGTGACAAGGGCGGCATGTCGGCTATTTCGTGAAGCAGCAAACTCATCACAAGACCCTCCCGGTGGGTCTCGTTATAGAGCGCCGGGATATCCATGGCCTGGATCAGCAGTTGGTGGAGCAGGGGCGTGATACCGAAGACCTGGCACTGTGCGGGCAGGCCAAGCCGGATGCTGGCGGGACTGCGGATATAAGTGTTCAGCATGGTCACCGGCCCGGCCATGCTCATTTCGTGAGGCACCCCCGCTGGAACCCAGATAGCCCTTTGCGGGGGCACGACCCAATTGCCCTGGTCGGTAAATACGGTGATGACACCGCTGGCGGCATAGGCAAATTGCCCGCGACGATGGGTGTGCAGCGAAAAGTGCTGCCCGTCTCGATAGTCATTGGCCGTGACGACCGCATCACGGGGAATGTTTTCGTAGGTATCTATGTCTGTTTCGCGCATGGCCCGAATTTAATGATTAATGACCTAATAGTGCAAGCGGGCCGTTACTGCAATTGTTCATAGTGACGCCCTGATTGGTGCATACAGCCGCTAGCCCTCCTGCCTACTGGAAATCGAACGCTATGCAAAAGAAACACCTGGCCCTGGCCGTCATGGTGACGGCCGTCTGGGGCTTTAATTTTCCCATTACCAAACTGGGCCTGGCTGCCATTGATCCGCTGTTGCTGACTGCGCTCAGATTTACCCTCGCGGCGTTTCCGTGGGTGTTTTTTATCAAGCGTCCCCCGATAGCCCTGCAGTGGCTGGTGGCTTATGGGCTGATTTTTGGTGTTGCGATGTGGGCGCTGATCAATCTGGGCATCGAACTGGGTGTGCCACCCGGAACCGCTGCCCTGTTGGTCCAATTCAGTGCTTTTTTCACGCTGGGCTGGGGGGTGTTGCTGTTTCGCGAACATCTGAGCCTGGGGCAGATGCTGGGTGTAGGGCTTGCGGTGCTGGGTTTGGTCAGCATCATCTTAGCCAGCCCCGGCCATGGCACGACCGTGGGCTATGGCCTGTTACTGATCAGCGCATTCAGTTGGAGTGTGGGCAACGTCATCATCAAGCAATCAAAGGTCCGGGAGATGTTCGCCTTTGTGGTCTGGGCCAGCGTGTTTGCGCCGATTCCCTTGCTGCTGCTTACTTGGCTTGCCCATGGAACTGCGCCGTTTACCACAGTGGTCGCGCACGTTGAGTGGGTGACGGTGTTCTCGCTTTTTTTTCAGGTCTACGCGGCGACGCATTTCTGTTACTGGGGCTGGAATTTATTGCTGCGCGAGTACCCGGTGTCCACCGTGGCGCCGCTGTCCTTGCTGATCCCGGTATTCGGGATTGCAGGGTCGATGCTGATGCTTGGGCACAAAGTTGATGTCAGTGAAGGGGTGTCGATTGCACTGATTTTGTCGGCGCTTGCAGTGGGGTTTGTAAAAGGGCCAGGGCTTAGTCCGAGATTTCAGTTGCCGGGATGGTTTGGTCGTCGGAAGTCTGCGCGCCGCTTTTCTTCTCTCGACGATCGTTGATCCATTTACCTACCTGCGCCGGGAATTCAGCGGGGGATTTTCGGCCGACCTTTCTTGCGAGATCAAGGATGGTTTGTTGGGCCAGAGCCTCTTCCATGCGTTTTTGTGCCGTCATCATCGCGGCGTGAACCGAGCAATGACCGTCCAGCGCCCAAGCAGGCGGCGACCCCTCGAACAGGGCGCAGCGGCCACGAATTTCCCGACAATCGAAAATGAGCTTCTGGCCGTCGATAGCGTTGACGATATCAAGCATGCTGATTTCGTCGGCTGGCCTTGCCAGCTTGAATCCGCCGCGTACGCCTTCTGTCGCTACCACCAGTTTTGACTTGGCCAGCTTGGTGAAAATCTTCGCCAGGTAGTCCTGAGGTACGCCTTGCAACTCTGCAAGATCGCGCACGCTCGCTTCCCGGCTTTCACCGCCATCACCGACCAAAAAAAGCAGGCAATGAATGCCGTACTCAACGCCTGCGCTGTAAAGAGACATCAGTATCTCCGACTGAATTAGTCGCATATTTTAGCAGTGATCATTCAGGCGAGCAACGCTCATTGGGCGTGACGGCTGGGTCATGGGCCACAAATAAAGATTGCTCTCTGTAACTACGACTAATATAGTCGCCGTTATTGAGGTTCGGTGGTGATCGTCATTCGGGGTTGCTTTGCTCGGGCTTCTCATCAGGGGATAAAAAATGAAACAGCAGATTCTGATTATTGGCGCAGGCTTCGGTGGCATGTGGACCGCTTTGAGTGCAACGCGGTTGTTCGACATTCATGGCCACGACGAGGTTGAAGTGACCGTATTGGCCCCTCAGGCCGAGCTGCGCATACGCCCGCGTTTTTACGAGCCGGACGCGCACCAACTGTTCGCACCGATTGGCGAATTGTTCGATGCAGTAGGCGTAACGTTCATCAAGGGTGCGGCAGAGACCATCGACGCCCAGCAAAAAACGGTCGGTTACATCGATGCCGCCGGTACGAAACAAGTACGTAGCTACGACAAACTTGTTCTGGCCACTGGCAGCCGTCTTGCGATCCCCGAGACCCAAGGCGTGGCGCAACACGCTTTCGATGTGGACCAGATCGAGCAAGCCGTGCGCCTGGAAAATCACCTCAAGTCACTGGCAGACCTTCCAGAAAGCCGTGGCCGCAACACCGTGGTCGTGGCGGGCGGCGGCTTCACCGGCATTGAAACAGCGACCGAAATGCCAGCTCGTCTGCGGGCCATACTGGGTGATCACGCCGACGTTGAAGTGATCATCGTGGACCGTGGTGAAAAAGTCGGGGCGTCAATGGGGGCTGAAATCAGCCAGTCGATTGCCGAAGCCAGCGAAGAACTGGGAGTGACATGGCGCTTGAAATCATCGGTGGTGGCCGTTGATGAACAGGGCGTGACCCTTGGGGATGGCCAGCGAATCGACGCGAAAACTGTGGTCTGGACCACTGGAGTACGGGCCTGTGCGTTGACCGCGCAGATCCCGGGTGAGCGCGATTCCCTTGGGCGTCTGCATGTGGATGCCCATCTTAAAGTCATTGGCCAGAGCGACATCTTCGCCACTGGTGACGTTGCCTACGCCGCAACCGATGATCTTGGGAACCATGCGCTGATGACATGTCAGCATGCGATTGTTTTGGGGCGCCACGCTGGCAACAACGTTGCCGCACAGATCCTGGGCGTGGCACCGATTGCATACAGCCAGCCCAAGTACGTTACGTGCCTGGACCTGGGAGGCTGGGGCGCGGTTTACACCGAGGGATGGGACCGCCAGGTCAAGTTGACCCGCGAGGAAGGCAAATCGCTCAAGACCCAGATCAACACCGTGTGGATCTACCCGCCGGCGGCTAATCGTGAAGCTGCTTGGGCGGCGGCAGACCCATTGATTCCGATTGCCTGAGGTGGCCTGGGTGTAGACCCCGGGTTTTGCTGAATTTCAGGCACAAAAAAAGACGTCCGTAGACGTCTTTTTTTGTGGATTTGGTGGGCCGGGGTCATTTGAACTAAAGGCTTGAGTGCCTGCAATCATTGGTCTTTGGTAGATGTGATTTTGTTGGGGATACATGTGGGGATACACGCTGCATGTTCCTGCCCACTGATATCGTGGTATCCCGCTTGGTAAAGCACCATCAGATGGTTGGTGGTGTATTGCCATTTGGCAGGGTAGTTACTTCTTTGTCCGACCTTCAGACGCCAATGAGGCGAGGGCAAGGGTGATGAATCCTTCATTCCCATACAGAGTGTCCAGTGCCCCACGAATGTTCTGCGCCAATTCTGTAGATCCTCTTTGCTCAACCCAGTTAGACAGCTTCTCGATAGCTGCCCCCAATGCCAGTTGGTTTTCATTCATGCGCTTGAGCAATGACACAAGCAAAGGGGTGTCTTCCATGATGTTCTCCCGCCGTGTTGTCAGGTAGTCAATCTACCTCGAGCCAGTGGCATTGCATATCAGCTGTCCTCACCACCTGGTGATTGGTACTCACGTCGATTATGTTGATTCACTAAAGGTCAACAGTATGGTGTAGGGCCAATTTGTAAAGGCAGCATGAGAGCACACACCCAGCCCCCCTCAAAAACGGGTGTAACCGGTGTTACGAGTGTAACGCCCTTCACCAAGCGCCCGATTTCATTGGCTTTAACGCCTGTTACACAGTTGAGCGGCATCGCGTACATCGGATGTAACGCTGCCCGTGCGTGTAACGCTAAAGTCAGCATCCAGGTGTTGTGGGCAGACGCTTTACGCTCCAGCCTACCAAGCGAATTTCGCTGGCTCCGCCTTTCGGTGATAGGAAATCACGCTGGGGACCCTGAGAGATTTCTCGTCACACGGGGCAGGAAACCCGCGGGTTTTTTTTAGCAGCAGGGCACCCAGCTTATTGAAATTTCAATCGTTGAAATTGAAAGGCATTGAAGAAAAGAGGAGGGGTGGGGCTTGGCCCGCAGCAGGGCATTGGATGTGTTGCTGATAGTGAACACCTAGGCGAGTCAACTGGGTCAACCGGTCAAGTGTGGTCAACAAACTTTGGAACCCAGGCACTAACGATTTCGTGCGGGTTTCCTGCCCCGTGTCTCCTCGAAATGCTCAGGGTCCCCAGCGGCTCCTGAACCATAGTGCAAATGCACTGGTGAACCAGCAGTTCACCCGGTTCACCTGTTCACTAAGCTGTGCACTTTTCCTCTAACACAATCGCGCGGGTTTCCTGCCCCGTACCTAACAATAAGTCCCAGGGGCCCCCGGTACTTTTGACTCGCTGGGAAGTTCCCCTGCTCCTATCGCTGAAGGTACTACCGATTGGGGGGCTAGGGGATGGTCTATCGAAAGCTGTGTTACAAGTGTTACTGGTGTTACAAATAAATATAAATATATGATTTTAAAAGTTTTTTATTAGCTTCGCCGCTTTAAGCAGTACTCGTAGGTAAGTGTTACAAGAGCTGCGTGTGTTACATGTGATTTGCTCTAGGCACAGTCACTATCTACCTCAAAGTTGTAGTGGGCCTGAGGCAGCTCTCGGCCAGAAGCGGTCAGTGGCGATAAGTATGGTGATGCCGAGTAGCCTGCAATGGCGAATCAGTTAATCCGAGCACGATCACGCAGACTCAACTGGGTTGGCTTGGCTTGCTCAAGCAGCCAGTCAATCAGCAGGACTATTTCGGGAACTCCACGACTCTCTTCGTTGCATATACAGTAGTAATCCATCCCCGCAGGCACTTTCATGGAGAAGGGTTGTACCAATCGACCTTCCTCCAGATCCCGGGATGAGTTGATCTCATCGCTCAGCGCTACTCCGTACCCGTCTCTAGCTGCCTGTAGCGCTATTCCAAGGTCTTCGATATGAACATCCGCGTCTCCGGGATATGGCAAGCCTGCCTCGAGAAGCCATCGTCGCCATTGAGAACCATCATCTTCGTGCAGCAATCGATGGTGCCTCAAGTCCGACGGCTGGCGTAAAGCATGCTGGCCCCGCAACAACTGTGGGCAACAGACTGGAAACATATGCAGGGGTTGCAAGGGGCGCCACCAGAAACCTTCCCAGATCGGTGCGTCATATAGCACAGCGATGTCAGCTCTGCGCCAGTCCACTAAGTCCAGACCGTCGGCGCTGATCACTCTTAGCTTGATATGAGGGTGCTTCGCGCGAAAAGCGAATAGTCTCGGCATCAGCCAGGATGCGCCAAAAATGGGTTCTGTAGAGATCGTCAGAACTCTGGCAGGAGGCTCTTTAAAGTGCTCATGCGATATCAGACGCACTCCTTCAGTGATCTCTTGAATACCTCTGCTAACGGAGCGTTGTAACGCTAGGCCGCTTTCGGTGAGAACTAGATGACGACCCTGTTTGCAAAACAGATCAATGCCCAAGGTGCTTTGCAGCGACCTTATCTGCTGGCTCACGGCACCAGGGGTTACGTGTAGCTCGGCGGCAGCAGCGCCCACATGGCCGAGGCGTGCAACACATTCAAATACTCGAAAGGCATGTAACGGAGGCAAGGGCATAAGGATCAACTGTTTAGTTTTTCTGCTCAATTGCGTGGCAATTTATATAGATTGATTGCCATTGAGACAATATCAACAATCGCGGGGTGGTCAAGCCAAAACAACAACTCTAAGAGCCCATCCTATGACAGTCGTTCAGAAACATCGAAAACAAGGGAGCGAGCCAGCAGGTGCGCAGGACTTGCTTAGTCGCTCGTTGGGGGTGTGTGAATCATGAAAGCCATCTCTGTGCTGATCTTGGCAATTCTGGCCTTACCTGTTAACGCCGCTGAACGGGTGGTGCAGTTCTACGGGTGGGCCGAGTATGTAGGCGTATCAACTCTCAAAGCCTTTGAGGCCGAGACGGGTATCAAGGTCCAGTACGACACCTTTGATAGCGCTGACGTGCTTGAGACCAAGCTACTTACTGGGCGCAGTGGTTATGACGTAGTGGTTCCCAGCATCGCCATGCTGGATCGACTGCTACAGGCCAAAGCGCTCCAACCGAGCCACATCCAGAAAACTGAACGGTTTGCTGAAATGGACCCCGTACTCCTGTCGCAACTAGCTACGGTCGACAAAGGTAATCTCTACGCAGTGCCTTACACATGGGGAACCGCCGGCCTGGCAATTAATCGTCAGGAAATCGATAAACGAATCCCTGACGCGCCAATAAACAGCCTTGATTTGTTGTTCAAGCCCGAATATGCGAGCAAGTTAAAAGACTGCGGAATTTCGGTGGTTGATGCGCCCCAAGAGGTCATCAGCATGGTACTGAACTATCTGGGTAAATCGCCGTATAGCAAAAGTCGGTCAGACCTCGTAGCAGCACAGACGTTACTGACGCAGTTGCACCCTTCGCTGCGTTACATCGGCACAGGCACGCAAAGCAGTGACCTTGCCAATGGAGATTTGTGTCTCGCACTGACATACAGCGGCGATGCCATCCTCGCCGGGATGATGGCTGAAAACGCCAAGAAACCGTTTGAAGTTGGCTACATGATTCCCCGAGAAGGCACCCTCAACTGGATCGATACGTTAGCCATTCCTACCGACGCTCCTCATCCAGAAGAAGCCAAGGCTTTTATTGAATTTTTAACGCGACCGGAATCTCTCGCGGACCTTACCAACAATTTGTATTACGCAAATTCCAACACTTCAGCAACCAAGTTGATCGACAAGCCTATTGCGGATAACGGCGGTATCTATCCCTCCGAGTCTGTGCGCAACACTTTATTTGCTGAAGAACCCATGTCTCTGTCGCTGATGCGTGAGCGCACTAGAGTCTGGTCCACCTTTCGTAGTCAACGCTGAGTATTCTCATGGATAACAACAACCCAACCGATCAGGCAATCACCCGCACGAGCCTTTATGGCACTGAGGCTGAATCTACCTATGGAGGTATCACCAGCTTCATGCGTCGACGATACAGCCGGGACCTTCAAGGAGTGGACCTGGTAATCAGTGGAATCCCCTTCGACACCGCAACCAGCAACCGCCCTGGTAGCCGGTTCGGTCCACGTGCCATACGTGAAGCCTCTGTCCAGTCGGCCTGGGCCCGTCATTGGCCCTGGGAGTTTGACCCCTTTGACTTGCTGGCTTGTGTCGATTACGGCGACTGCTACTTCGACTATGGCTCACCTCAGGACACCCCCGCGGCGATCAAAGCCCACGCCGATAAAATCCTGGGAGCCGGTGCAGCTATGTTGACGCTAGGTGGAGATCACTTCATTAGCTATCCGCTGTTGCAATCCCACGCCGAAAAACATGGTCCATTGTCCATGATCCATTTCGATGCACATCACGACACTGAGTGTGATGGCGATGAAAAACGTATAGATCATGGCTCAATGTTTTATCACGCAGTGAAGGAAGGACTGGTAGATCCAAGTCGATCGATTCAGATCGGTCAACGCATGACCAACGATGATCTGATGGGATTTCAAGTAGTAGATGCACGGCAAGCTAATACAAACTCTGCAGAGCATATTGCACGCATTATCCGTGAGCGGGTCGGCGACCATCCGGTGTACCTAACATTTGATATCGACTGCCTCGATCCGGCGTTTGCACCTGGTACTGGTACTCCGGTATGCGGAGGTTTGTCTACTTTTCATGCCTTTGAAATTTTGCGTGGGCTGCGCGGGATTAATGTCATAGGTATGGACGTAGTAGAGGTTGCACCCGCCTATGACCATGCAGAGATAACCGCTCTGGCTGCCTCCGCGCTGGCTATGGAAATGATCTGCCTTTATGCAGCTCGACATAAACTCTAATTGAATCCCCCGTCTTTCCTAGACACCTTTGAACGGCTGCTTATGGCCGAGGGTGTGTAAAAACGTTTTTGAGCGCGACAGGTACTCAAAACTGGACTGGAAATTGCGCTTCTACGCGAAATACACATCTTCTGATGTGCTGATAAATTTCAGATTTAACGCAGACGCGCTCACTTCAATTTTGGCGAAGCGTTTTTACACACTCTGGGCCATAAGCGGCCGTTCACCAAAGGCGGCTACCGACCCATAACTGACATTCGCCAACGCCGGTTAACGAATTTTACTCAGATCCGTCCTGATGGCACATTAGTATGTACTGCACCATTACACCTGCAACGCTGCCAATTCGCTTTCACCGACGAGGAAAGAAATGTGAGCCATCTCCCCTTTGAAGAATGGTCCGATCAGATTGCTCGGTCGGTTCAGACGCTGAATGAAGACATGCATACCCTCAAAGTCAACAGCGCGACGGATAAGCAAGTTGAGGCATTGATTCAACTGCAAGAGAAGCAGATGACTAACCAGGCGAGCTATACGAACCTCATCATGGTTGCTGGCTATGCTGGATATTTCGCATTCTGGTCAACGCTGGTTACCAAAATGCCGCAGTGGGTTTTCGCGCTATGCGGTCTGCTGATGACTCTCTCCCTGACCTTGTTCATCGCTTGGGAGATCATCAAGGCGTTTTGGACTGGTAGGTACTTTCATCAGGTGCAAGAAATTTTGGGTAAGCCCCGGGGTTCCCGAACACTCTCGGAGCTACAAGCGGTAGGCAGCAAATTCAGTGCAAAAGGGCGGCGATGGTGGATCTGGTTCTTCGCTACCTCCGTAATCACCGGACTTTCCGCTGCCACTGTATTGATCATTTACTTCGCAGTGGAGTTGGTGAAAACCATGATCACCGCTTTCTGTGCAGCCTGAAGAGTCCCGACTGTTCCTGCCGCGCTTAATGTGACGCTCCGGCCTGCTCCAGGGACCACTTCTGGCCGGTTAGCGACCGTTGCTCTGATTAGCCATCCTTGTCCTTCCCCATGTGGGGGACTTGTCATGAACATTGCTACCTGCAGCCGTCAGCCCTGGAACAAAGGAAAACTGGTCGGGCAGAAAGCCCCACTCCGACTGAGAGATATCTGGGCCATCCGAGTAAGGCTTCAAATTGCGGAAAGAACCCGAGATCTGGCTCTTTTCGATCTGGCCATCGACAGTAAGCTTCGAGCCTGCGACTTAACCAAGCTCCGCGTGCGCGATGTCGCTCATGGCGAGCACATATCATCACGAGCCATGGTGATGCAGCAGAAAACGCAGCAGCCTGTGCAGTTTGAGATCACTGAGCAAACACGGTCTGCTCTCGCGGCCTGGATACATCGGGCCCAACTACGCAGCGAGGACTGCCTGTTTCCTAGCCGGCTGCATACTTCAGACCATCTATCTACTCGTCAATACGCTCGTATCGTCAAAGGCTGGGTGAAAGCCGTGGGCCTTGATCCAGCCATGTATGGCACCCACATAATGCGACGTACGAAGGCATCACTGATATATCGCAGGACGAAGAACCTGCGGGCAGTTCAGTTGCTGCTCGGCCATACGAAGCTGGAGAGCACTGTTCGATACCTGGGGATTGAGGTCGATGACGCCCTAGAGAGGGCGGAACAGATTGAGGTTTGACCATGTATAGCGACGGTCGACGTCAGACCGTCGCTAACCGGCCAGAAGCGGACAGTTACGCAGAGTTAGCAACCCTTTCTTGAAGCTTGATGGCGTCTACGAAACTAGGGGCGGTTCATGGTTCACGTTGTCCGCAGTGGTACGAGCCAAATCGGCACGGGAACACCATGCTTCGTGGTGGCATTGGTCAACATCTTGCTATTTCAGCCCAACGGCCTAGAACGATGGTTGAAGGCGAATTCGATTATTCCAATGTAACTATCGTTTGAACCACGCCGTTTTTCAGCAACCATCTGCATGTTTTGCCCCGTAGGTTGCTTGGTCCACAGTGTATTTTTCTCCAGCGCTCGAAGAAAGTTGCTTAATGAGACCTTTGCACGAGAAGCCCATCATCTTGAGATACTGCTTCGCAGACCTCACCGCCTGCTGGTTCCAATCAATTTTCATGCTGTCCACTGCTATCGTAGCGTCGGAAACGTCGAAACCCTCTCCAGCATCAGATGAAAGCTGATGAATAAGCCCATTCCGTGAGAAGCCCGTCATGCTGAGATACTGATTCGCTGATCTGACTGCATTATTTTGAGGTCCAGTCAAATCTCCAGCCCATGAGGGAGCAGCAGCAAAAAAAGTGACAGCCAATATTACTTTCAAAAAATTCATCGAAATATCTCCAGAACCCATGCAGAGCCTCTAACGGCCTTAAAATTCTTGTCTTAGGGCTCAACTTTACATGACACGTCCCTTTGAGGGGGGTGAGCGAATTTCCTCGGCTTTCACCTAGTCAATCAGTGCCCGCAGCTGCGACGGTAGGCCAAGAATCACGTTTATTGCGAGAGTTATTTTTTCCTTGATTACTGAGCTACCGGACGACGTTGAACTCAACAGACTCGTGGCTTACTAGACAAGCCGCCTTCTTGTCGACGCCATTTACTTTTAAGTCATAGGTTAGGCGTACAGATCCGTTCGGAGCTTCGTAAAAACCTTGGTTGGTAATTGTGGCGCCGGGCAGTTTCTCAGCCAATTGGCCTGCACAAAGAGGTTCAGCATACACACGGGAAACCGGCTCACTCGTAGCCGGCGTGCCCATCTCGATTTGTGTCCGCGTGTAGAAGGTGTTGTAAAGCTGGCCGCTTCTCACTTCTTTGCACTGGACATAAAACTTCGGGTCCACTGGGTCAGAGTCGATATCGGGCATCGCATACTCAACTGAGGAGCACTTCTCCTGCCTGCGGTGCATTTCAACCAGCGGAGCGAGCAGCGGTTGCCACTGAGCAAACTTGTCCAGTTTCTTACAACCTTCCCCGCAGCCGCCGATCTTTTCGGGAATGGCACCAGGTGTGATCGGAGCAAGGTGAAGTACAGCTGCTGGCTTGGATTCCTGACCACAGCCGGCCAAGAGCACGGTTACGCTTAAAACGGTGAGATATTTCAAAGCGGAGTTTCCTTTTTCCGTCAGTTAGTATTTTTCGAGGCTTCGTTTTGCTGAGCTGACGCAATCGCCGTATCCGCTAGCGTCCTCGCTGTCAGCGTAAACTTCATCGCAGATCTGCTTCGCTTGCTGCGTCGAGGATGCTGTATGTACCGGTGGATTGCAGGCTGAAGTATTCGCCGCAATTATGGCGGCGATAATCAAACCTAAAGCTATCAGCGTATGACGGGGATCCATGCTTCGGTTTCCTCGAACAGTTCGTTAGTCGTTGCCCTTGCCTACCGTCACTCCGTCCACTGTCAGGGTCAGGAAAACAGGCCAAGTCGAACCGTTCTTGATATCCCACACATAAAAGTGCTTGCCAGGAGTGCCCATGATCTGTGAGTTGTCCTCGACCTGACGTCTCGCCTGCTCATCCGGCGCGATTATCTGGACGGCGTAACGCGGACGGCCGGTATCTAAGTCATACGGACCAGCATGTCGCCGAAATCGAGAGCCGGGGGGCAGAGTGATTTTGTGCTCGTTTTTGTCACTGCTCATGATTTTTTCCTCGAACTCGTTGCTACATTGATAAAGCGTTCATACGTCCCCGGCCAGCTTGATTGGGCAATGAACGCTTTCCCGTGCAGCCCCGAAAGGCTGGCCTGAATTTCCTAAGCAGTTGTGAGTAAAAAATCACCGTGGAAAGGGAGCGTCTCGAATGTTGGATCATTTTCGAACAGATCTTCCCAAGCCCGGCAAATCTTGAAGAAATACATGAGCAAGTCGATGTTCTCGCCGCTTGAACGTACGATGCTAAAAGCTTGCCGTTCTTTTTCTAGCCCTTTGATTACACCATTTGAACCCCGCACGGACAATTTCTGATTGCCAACACCGACCGAAACTGTTCGCCATACAGATTTTTTACAGCGGATGGGGCATCGGCATGAACTGGCTAGAAATGAAGAGCTTGTGATTATTATCGAAAACCACATCAAAAAGTGTCGCACATCTTATTAAGTTTCATCTGCAGTGAGCCGCCCTGGATTTCGTAGGCGGTAACTGTCCGCTCCTGGCCAATTGCTGCCTGTGGCGAAGGGCATCTACCGAACCATTGTGGCCGCTCTGGGCTCTCATATGTCAAGTTTCGAGAGAGTACTTCGGTTAATAACGATCAGCCACTATGACGGGGCCGATCGTTACTAATTTTTACACACTAAATGACTGCCGCCATTTCCATTAGCTGGCTCATTACATCATCGCTTACATGGAGGGGTAATTCGTAGCGCTTATAGATTCTACGCTCTATAGGGAGGTCGCCGGGTACCAATCTTGTGTACTCTATCTTTGGCGAAAAGCCATTCAGTTGTGGTATCTTCATGGTTTTATAGACAAGGCTTTCTCGGCCTTCTGAAAGTTGTGGTGGATGCATCAAATAGGAGTTGATATTGTTTTGGAGTTCTTCGTAACTCTCGTATAGCTTAAACCAACCCAAGTGATGGAATTTATCGTCGCGCTTTACCGAAATAAGTGGAAATGTATTTGAGCTAAAATATCTTGCTAAGATTTGTTCATCCACAACTGGAACGCCGTTGATGGGGAAGCCGGAATGAATTTTATTACTATTTAGCACTACTGGAAGAAGCTGATACAAGATACTTGGATCATAGGTCCAGCCAAAGATCTCAAATATTTCTTCGATGTTGTTTGAGAAAAAAAGAGTTTTTCTCCTTGCTTGGTCGGCGGCCCCTTTTAACGTGCTATATGTACGATAGTAAGAGATTGATGAGTCCGTAGTTACAATTGACTTCGCCTCCCCAATCAAGATTACCTTGCCAAGGTTTAAGATTAGATCGATCTCTTCCTCTGCCCCTGATTTGAGTTTCAAGCGTTTTGAGAATGCTGGAATAGGATTTGGCAGAAGTGTGTTTGAGAGCAAATCTTGATTTATCTCACTCAAAGATACCTCTTCGTAGTGCGTGCCTTTATTCGTGAGCTCTACCTTGAGCTCTGCAAGCCAATGCTCAACAACTCGAACTAACACCGGGGTTGATAAAGCGCTAGTTAAAAATATCAACTTGTCGTGTGATATTTCAAGAATCGGATGACTCCACAAATCCCTAGTCTGGTCGTTGAAAATTATAAACTCTAGTATCAGCTTGGCTTTGGCATATTTTATTCCTGAGGCCTTAGTTATGGCTAGTAATAACTCCTGCTTGCTGGCCTTGGAGCTAAACTCTGCGAGTTTTTTGTGGTTGTATACACTGGTATCTGATGGGTATTTGTTTTGAAACTGCTTGGATAATAATATGAGTAATCTGAAAACATCTAAGGCTTCCATGATTGAAAAGCCAGCAGGTAATTGGTTTTCGATAAGGCTACTTGGGAAATCGTCAGCCAGGAAAAGTATCTCGCCTTTTATTTTTGTGTTAAAGAATATAATTTCATCTGACGAATGTTTGATTTCGGAAGTTTTTAGCGATTTTTTCTTCCCGGATCCCGCTGGCACAATATACAAGTCGTTATTGTTTAACTTTATTATGGCTGGATTGTAATGAAGCATCATAGATTGCATGGCAAGTCTACTTTTACGCAAGCTTGTTAACTCATAAGATACCTCTCTATCAGTGGGCAGTTGGCGAATCTCATAAGCATTGAGATCGGTATCTCGGACGAAAAACTGATAGTCACCCCACAAGAGAGCTTTCCAATACTGATCGTATACTCCATATAATTGAGAAAGATCGGCCTCCATTCCAACGAACTCCAAAGCAGAAATAGGAGTTTTTCCAAGCGGAATCAAAGGGCTTTTATTGATGGCTTTAATGCCTTCCAGAATAGCGAGCTCAACCCCGTCAACAGCCCCGTGAGCAATTTCCTCTAGAGACACTTCAGCCTCGTACCGATTTGCTTTTGTCGAAATGCTGTGAATATTTTGCCCTGACCTAATACCTGTTTTCTGTATATCTTTTAATATTGCTATGTCTCGATTGGAAATTGCGCTAAGCAGCTCTAGATGTGTTGTTCGAGATATTGCAGGAGCCTCGTCGTTGAAAAGGGACGTGAGCATTGTTCTAATTTCGCTGAAGATTGTATGGAAAACTTCTCCCGCCTCAAAAAAATGCTGGTCGTCAGAGCTATGAGCTTTTTCGTTTTCCCATGCCGCCTGCCACGATGCCAATGTAAATTTTCGATCATTAGGGCCAAAAATATTTTTGGCTCTAACTTTGTCTTTGAAACTCAGCAATTTTTTATCCCTCATTATTTAGCGTAAGTTTTTAATTGGCCTAGAATAAACTACGCCACTATAGATCACCCGGTTTTTTGAACGTTTTTGGTTGACTGCTATTGGCCTATAGAGGCCTGTCGCGAAGGCCCTTCAATCGGTCAAATACATCGCTTCGATAGAGGTAGGGAATATATGATTTTTTAGCGAGGGGGGGTAGTTCTGTTGGTAGGAAATTGAAGTTCAGGCTAAGGCGGAAGCCTAGAGGGCCTCCGTCTAGGCATTAGCTCCGTTTTGCGAGCTGTTGATCTATGACGCTAATTTCTGCATTGATTGCTGCAATCGTCATAGTCTCTATTTTTGTAGTTTTTCCTGTCCTTGGTTTTACGAGGTTTATTAGTCCGCTCAAATGCGTTTTCCTGGCTTTCAGGGAGTCTGAATAACTGATTTTGCTTTGTGTTGCAGCGTTCATGGTTGGGCCTCTTGAGTGACCGAGACGGCCTTGCTTCAAAGCCGTCTCGGGGGAAAGCAGCGTTACATAGCGAGTACGTCTTCAAAGCTATGGTGATATGAGCGTTCTGAAAGATCGCTCCAGCCCCAAGGCCCGTAGTTTTCGCCCTGCTCAGGGATTTTCAGGTTCGTCAGCGCTATTGGGTCGCGATCGATAAGACGCCGAGCGGCCCACAGCTTGCCGCCTACCTCGAGCAGAGCTATTGCAGCAGCATTCCACTTTTCTTCAAGCACTGTGTTTGCCAAGCGTGACGCTTGGTTTTCAATGTCTGCGCGCGTTTTCTGTGCTTCTGAGATGTGTCGATCAATAGTGACGATTTCTTGCTCCAGCGCAGTAATAATCAGCTGTTGGCGACGATGATGCTCTGCGGCTGAGGTGAGATGTTTTGCAGCTTTTTGAGCGTCGTCATTAGCTTTTTTCTCACCTTCGACATCGCCCCAAGCGACTGCCTGTGCATAAGCTGTAGCGGCCTCTGTCTCTGCCTGCCGAGCTTTTGTCATATCTTCATGTGCTTGCTGACGGACCTGCTCCAAGCGCGTACTGATGCTGTCACGTTTTTGGTTTAGCTCTTCTTCGTCAGCCTTCCATGTAGTGATGGCTTCGATGTAGCCAGCCATCAGGCTTTGGTGATTGGCCAGTGTTTCTCGGCGATGGATCTGCTGATTGAGGGTCTCGATGTCCCGTTCACGGTAGCCGACCTGTCTTTTTTTATCGGTGATTCTATATCGCAAATTCTCTTCCAAACTTTGCAGCTCTTCATAGTCTTCGAGTGCTGCGGCGTAGGGGATCAGTTCGCGCTCAAGTGTTTCCTTCTCGAGAATTTTTTGTTCGCGGCGGTCTTTCAGTTCTTGGATCTCGTTCATTGGTTCTATCTCAATGTAATTCGATTAGGGGGTGGCTGAATGGCTGGCGAGGCCGGGAATAAGCCGGCACTACCTCTATCAATGGGCAACCGTCAGGCAGCCCTGGCCTCGCTCTCATCTGTCCCCGGAACCGTCTTTACGATGTAGCAGCGTTGTGGCCCTAGCCCCGGAAGCCGAACGAGGCTGGACGCCTTACCATCGCTTCCCGGCTCGAGCACACCACGACGTAGCAGCTCCTTGTTCACTGCACTGATGTTCATGCCTTTGAATACTTCGGAGCGCCAAGCCTCGGGCAGCACGTAGTAGGTGTTGGTGGTATGCAGCTCGTCACCCAGGCCATGCTCTAACGATTTACGAAAGCCCAGCCGGTCAATGGTGCGGGGGCCGTGCTCATCGATCTTGGCGGCGGCAGACTCCCAGCGAGTGAAGCGGCTTTCACCAAAGCGCTCGATGACTTGGCGCAGACGAGCCACGATGGCGTCACCTTCATAGTTTCCGGCGCCGCCACGTTCATTCAGCCATGCGTTGAGGCAGACACGGGCTGCAGTGGTCGCAGTGCCGTCTGGCCAGCCGGTGATGCCCAGTGCGGTAGCCAGCTCACCAGCTGCAGCCGCAAGGCCAAACCTAAGGGCCGCACGATGGGCCTGACCACTCGCTGAGGCGGGCAGGGACTTAGCAATAAACCCTTCAAGGGTGCGGCGCAGGATGATCGCCCAACCGTGCATTTTGCCTGGCTCGCACAACGCTGATAGAAAGGCTGTGAGCGGTGTGCCGTAGTACTTGGCTACTCGGGCCTTGAGTGCGTCAGAAAGGGCGGCAGCGTCCTCGAAACCATTCAATACGTCGAACATGCCGAGCCCTTTACTGGCGTCTGCAGGCACCGCGAGCATGCGTACTTCCATGCCTGCCTTGAGCTCTTTGTTGGCTTCGGCCATGTGTTGCGCCAAGGTTTTCTCGCCGGTAGAGAGAAACAGCAAACGCCACTCTTGAACCTGTCGGCCAGCTTGGCCACGATCATTAGCACGTGCTTTGCCGGTGCCGTTGCCGAGCATGTACACGGTCTCGCCAATGATGCGCGGGTCGCACATACCTATTTCGTCGAGTACCAGGAGGCCGTCCGAGTGCGCGGCTGCTATGGACTCCAGTGCGTTATCGGTCGAGCGCCATGACCGCACCAAGCGTGGCCCGCCGTAGATCGAGGCAGCGACTTGCAGGTGGGTGGTTTTACCACCCGAGCTATCGCCGTACAGGTGAAAGCCGCCTGATTCATGACCAAGCATGTGCAGCAGCGGGCCAGCAAACGCCACGCTGGCCACAAATGCCAAGCGATGATTACCAACGCACAAGGCACCGATTTGCTCTTGCCATTGCTCCAGGGTGCCAGCCTCGCTGATGGGCGGCAGTTGGGCACCTGCTTCATAGAAGTGCAGGTGTTCAGTGTGGGAACCGACTTGTTGCTCTGGCAGTAGAAAGGCGCTGTCATGCCAGCCCAGTCGTGTGACTAAGCGGGCGCGCTGAGCGCTGTCGAAACCTTGGAAGTAGCTCTGCAAGTCATTGCGTGCATTGCGGCTGGAGCGCGTGCCAGCAAGTCGCAACCCCATATCTACCAGCGGACCAAGAACATCCTTTCCGAAGTCACCTGTCATGGTGCGCGCCGGAATGTTCCAGCGTTTTTTTGCGCCATCCGGATCGTCAAACTCGACCAGTAAACCCCAGTTATGACCTTTGGCATCACGGGTACGAGCGAGTATTTCCAGTGGCGAGCAGACAGGGCGTGACTCGCCATCTTCACCGGAATAAAACACACCTTCGTGAGTCAGGCGAAAGCCGCTGGGTAGAGTATCTGTCTTGGGCTTAGCTGCCCGTTTGGCCGGTGCTTTTACCTTGGTCTCTGCGGTCGGGGCAGACGCTGCACCAAAGAGTTCACCAGTGCGCTCCAGCTCGGCAATGTGGCTCGCCGTCCAGCCTTTGGCGAGTGCGTCCGCTGCATCATCGCCTTGTTCCCATACGCAGCCCTTGGCGAAACCGGGTAGATCATTTTTGAGGGTGGGTTTGCGCTTGAAGTTTTCCAGCGCAATGACGCGAACTGAATCGGCTCCGATTGCTTTCAGTTTTTTAGCAACGGCTTCCATGCAGGTTGTGCCGCTCGGGTCGTTATCGGGCCACAACACGACCGTGCGATTTTTGAGCGGGGACAGGTCAACTTTGTGCCAGGCATTTGAGCCATTTGGCCAGCAGGTTGCCACGTAGGCTGGGAAGAGTTCGGCGGCAGCATCTGCGGCCTTTTCACCTTCGCACAGCACCACTGTTGCACCTGCTTGCAGGCTGAGCTCGTGCAGTCGAAGCAGTGGGCGAGGTTCGGCCAAGCCTTGCCAGCGCCATTGAGTAGTTTGGTTCTCGGAGCTTTGGCACCACGTTAGCGGAGCGAAGACTTTCTTGGGCTTGCCGTCTTCGTCTGGGCCGAGGTCAAAGCGATAAAGCGCCATAAGGGGCTGGCCCTGAGTATCGCGATAGATCCAGACTTTGGATGGCGCGCCGTGCTGCCGATGCTTGGCAGGGCACTTATTCATGGCCTCCACTGGGATCGGTTGAATTGCTTTCCACTCAGGTGCTGGGCTTTTAGTCGGCGCTGGTTTTGATGGCGAATCCTCAGCGTTCAGCCGAAGCAGATCCGCAAGTTTGTTGCAGGCCTCTACGTCCGTGCCGCCATCCAGGTAGCGCACCAAGTCAATCAAGTCTCCGCCTTTATCGCCGGTAGCAAAATCAGCCCACGTGCCTTTGCTCAGGTTGATTTTGAGAGAGCCGGGACGCTTGTCGGTGCGGGTTGGATTTGGTGCTGTGTATTCCTTGCCACCGTCTACGCGTTTGCCGTTGGGAAGCCACTGAGTGAGTACGCTATCAATATTGCGCAGAGCTGCAGCTTTGACTTGGGTAAAAGTTGGGCGGCGTGATTTACCTTTTGGGGGAGTATTCATTTGGCACCCCCAACTGAATCAGCTTGATTCGATGCTGTATCGGCATGCATGGCCAAGGTTTTGATCAAACCCAGCGTGCCGCGAACATCCCAGAGTACGGAGGCGATGATGTGGTTGGAAAGGCGAGGGGTGTCACCTTCAAAGTGATCTTCCAGGAGGGTCAGCACTGACGAGGCGCGATCAATTGCGCAGGTGATGGCATCAATGGGGATACCAGCTTCGGCCTCTTTGCTGACGCACAGGAGATCTTCAGGCAGGGCGAAATTCAGAGCACTTTTCATTGGGCACCCCCTACGGATTCGAGGGCGCGTGCTTTGGACATATGAGCGTTGTAGCGGGCGAGACGTGTAGCGAGGCTGGAGTTTGCGTGTAAAGCGGCGAGAGCCATTGCTCGATGAGCAGCGGCGCGATTTTTGAACGGATTTAGGGCGTGTTTCATGCGTGGAGATCCTTGTACTGAGGGACCGCCACCGTCTGCCGCCAAGCAGATAAGGGTGGCGGATTGCACAGGATTGGCGGACCGGCGTACAAGGAGACCGGCGCACCCGAGGGTGCTCCTGCGCAACCCGCCATAACGCGAGAATGCGGGCACAAAAAAAGCGCCTGCAATCGTAATGGGGGCGCTGTTGCGCCTTGTACTGGTCAGGCCGCCAAGCCCGTTCGCTGATTTTGCAGCGACGGCGAAAGAGTAACGCCCGATTTTCAAAAGTGCAACCGTGCGGATGTCTTGCGCATTTATTTGAAGCGGAATAAATTGAGCAGGCATGTAGATACACCTCAACGCCTCCGGATCGCTCCCGGGGGCGTTTTCGTTTCAGGCATGGATTTCGTAGCGCAGGTGCAGAATGGGGGTGATGCTTTCACGGACCATCTGTCGAGCTTCGCGGTAGGCGTATGACTTCTCGTATTCATCTAGTGCAACTGCTCCGATCCATTCGGTATGAAGGACCAGCGCACACCAAACGCCATCCGGCCAACTCACTACGATAAGTGCATGGCCCAATGCTTCATGGCGCCGCCGCAGCTTTTCAAAGCGAGTGATGCGGCTAGTCGAAAATCCAATTTCTCGCAGTACTCTGAAGGGCCAGATAGTTGTTTTTAGAGCTGCTGCCATGTCTATGCGGCCTCATTGTCGCGAGCCGCGATGCGAGCACGTGTCCAGGCCAAAACTTCGGAAAGAACCCAGGCAACAGGAGCTCCGCGCGCGTTACTGTCAGTGAGTTTTACTGATCGCGGAAAGCCGCTTTCGGGTTGGGTCATGAGCTTGTAAACAGTTGCGCGTCCGATGCCGGTGAGTGATATCACTTGGTGAATACGGATAAGCGTTGCAGTGGGATCAAAGCGCTCTGGCTCTTTCTTGTGAGCTCCAACTGCGTAAATGACCTGCAATGCTGATGACGTGAATGCAGTGACTTCGGCCATTACTGAACACTCCGGGTCAGTACTTCTGCAGCAGCCGAGCACATACGGCTTTCGAGCCAAGCGAGCACATCCTGAGAGCGATAACGGACTCGTGAGCCAGTCTTCAGGTAGGGGAGGGAGCTGCTACGCGAGCTGCGCCAAGCGGCAAGAGTTCGGCTGGATAGGCCCAGTACAGTTGCAACTTGGTCTGTTGTCAGCAGTTCAGTCGTGAGAGAAGTCGGTGATGTTGCTGTAGCGTTGTGAAGCGTCATAGCGAGATACCTGTAGTAGTTCTTACAGGCCCCAGCTATATAAACGCTTTTTAATATATTGAAAGTTCGATTTTCTTGCGCGGCATTAGCCTAAGAAGAATATGGATAAAAAAGATGAGCATGTTCGTAACATAGTTTTGATTTTTTATGGGGGTGTCCCACCATGTCCTACTGGTTTTCCATACAGCAAAAAAACGAGTCTAAAAAGTTACAAACAAATTTAAATCCGACGAGCGGTCGCCCCCTCGCCCCTGCCAATCGGGCAAAGCCAGCGATGCACATCCGGCATCCAGCGGGTAACGAACTGCCTCCAGAAGGAGAGGGAGCTTGTCATCTGTAACACAGTACATCGCGTAACCTTGAGGTGTACGGTTGGACTACGTGGCGTGTTACAAGGAAAATAACCAATGAAAACATTAGGTTGAGTTGCCTTGTAACACCCGTAACGTTTGTAACAGCTTTTTCACGGGAGGTCGGGGGTAGAGTATTCAGATGGCTTTACCAAAATGTCCCTGAACTATGTTCCCTTGCTCCAATTCATCCAGGTGATCCGCATACCACTGCATCATGGTAATTCGCGGTTTGATATAAATTGCCTTGTTGTATACCCCGGCGACGCCGTCCTTTACGTGCGAGAGTTGCGCTTCAATATGGTTTTCGTCGAAGCCATGCTCATTCAGGATCGTGCTAGCGATGTGACGGAATCCGTGGCCAGTTTGCCGCCCTTCGTAACCCAAACGCCGTAAAGCCATCAAGAACACAGTGTTCGAACGTGGCTTGGTTGTGTCACTGCGACCAGGGAACAGAAGCTGATAATTGCCAGTCAGGTGTTGCAGATCACGCAGCAGTTGCACTGCTTGGCGAGGAAGTGGCACTAGATGTTCTCGGCGTCGTTTCATGCGCTCTGAGGGAATCGTCCAGAGTGCTTTCTCTAAGTCGAGCTCTGACCAGCGAGCTTCGCGTAATTCAGAGGGTCGGCATGCGAGCATCGAGAGGAGATGAAGACCAATGCGGATATCGGGGGCGCTTGGGTACGCTCGGATGGCCCTAAGCAGTGGTGGCAATTCTTCTTGGGATACATGCGCGTAGTTTTCCACAGGCTTGGTTTGCAAAAACTTATGCAAGCCCTCCAGTGGATTGTGGGTTGCTCTTCCCGTGACGCGAGCGAGATCATAAATCTCTCGACACATGCCTCGAACACGACTGGTCTGCTCGATGATTCCCTTTAGCTCCATTGACCGCAGGAACTCCATCCATTCCATTGGAAGTATTTCTTGATAGATGCGGTTCCCGAAGACAGGGAAAACGTGGAGCTCCAAGGCACCGATGGTTCTGACTGCGGTACCTGACGACCAATTTTTACGTTTGGAGGCATGCCACTCGCGAGCCAGTCGCTCGAACGTATTGCTGGCAGCTTCCATCTCTGCTGCTTTTCTGGCTCGTTTGGTGGCAAGGGGATTACTCCCTTGTGCTGAGTCTGCTCGCAGCTCTGCAGCTTTTTGACGAGCAAGGGCCCCGCCTACTTCTGGATAACTCCCAAGTCCCAACCATGACCATTTGCCATCGGGCTTCTTGTACCGCAGCTGCCAGGACTTGTTGCCGTCAGGACGGACCCTCAGGTAGAGGCTGTTTCCATCGTGCTCACGGTATTCCTTGGTATCAGGTTCGAGTGTTGCCAATACGGTGTCAGCCAAGGGGCGACGCTTGATTTCAGTGCGCTTCATTTCCTTGTACCCCTCAGTTTCAATTTTCGGGCGTGGTACAGGAGAGGATACATGGTGGGTCTGGATAGGGGGAGACAGGGACGGATAGCCAGAAACAAGAAAGCCCGCACGGGGCGGGCTTCTTGGGTGTTTCGCAGACTGTCTGAGACAGGTCTGGACAGCTATTTGGTGGAGCCGGGGGGATTTGAACCCCCGTCCGCCAGTACTCCGCTGTCGGTACTACATGCTTAGCCGTATCTATTAAGTTAACCCTCAGCGACCCGAAGGGCAGGGTGCTTTGGGCGAGTTGTGTAAGTTTTAGCCGATTCGTCCACAACGTACTGCACGGCGATCCTGTTCTATATGACAATCACTTCAGGTTTACAGGCATCCCCTAGTGATTGCTGGACCCGAAGGTACCAGGAGGATGGCTAAGGCAGCTTACGCTGCGAGAGCTTGACCCTCGTAGGTTTCGTCATTGGCAACTATAAGTAGTTGCAACAGTGGATTTACGAGTTCTGTTACCAACTCGGCATGCACCTAGAGTTTCGCAACCGGCGTCGAATCCTAAACGGCCCCGATGCTTGCTGTGTGTAACCAGCAAGCTAGCGGAGTCTACGCCTTTATGACGCAGAAGGCCATCCCAAAGGGGTTACTCACCACCTTTGTTGTTGTTGGCGATGTCCTGAAGCACTTGAGTCGTCAGCGAGATGCAGCTTTCAGTGCCTTCTTTGGTGCCTTTGGACTGTTCTTCCTTGGCCTGGGCTACGGTGCTGTCGATGTTGTCTTGTAAATCGGAACTGATTTCTCCAGAGCTGGCCACCGCGTCATTGATCTTTTGCAGGTTGATCTGACAAAGGTCATCTGCCGCAAACACCGGGGAAGCCAACATCACAGCGGAAATAAACAGACCAGCAAGAGCGGTACGCTTCATGGGGAGAACTCCTTGTGCACAGGGTAGGCCCGGTGTTTCCAGGCTCGGTTTTATGCCCCAAAGATTGGGGCCTTAAGCCAATTGACTATAGCCATGCCCGGGAGTTCTGCCTGTATTTGGCGAGTTTTTTTGTGCTCGAAAACGGGGCGGGGGTGTCGATTGTTTTGGGTGGGAGCGGGCTTGCTCGCGATGCAAATGGCGCGGTAATTCTGCCTGATCGCGCAGATGCCATCGCGAGCAAGCCCGCTCCCACATTTTCAGGCCTGGGCGCTGGTGACGCGGTCCACCAGATAAACCAGGCCGTGGTAATCAATCCCGCCATGCTGGCTCAGGCCAATTTCACAGGTTCGGCTGGTCGATACCCCTTCGCTGCACTGCTGCACAGCATCTTTCAGGGTGCGCAGCGAGTGGGCGTTCAACTCCGGCGTGGTGAAGCCTTTATCCCCCGCAAAACCGCAGCAATGAATACCTTCCGGGATCACGACCTGGGTGCTGCACAGGCGCGCAATGTCGATCAGTGCCTGGCTTTCGCCCAGGTGCTGGGTGCTGCAGGTGACATGCACGGCAATCGGTGCGGTTTGTGGCGTGAATCTCAACTTATCCACAAGGTGGGTACGGATGAAACGCACCGGGTCGTACAGATCAAGGCGGGTTTCGCCCAAATCCTGCACCAGGCGCAAGGTACACGGGCTGGTGTCGCAGTAGATCGGGTCCAGCCCGCCACGGCTGGCGTGCAGCAATGCGCCGATCAGTTCCTGACGCTTGTGCTCGGCTTGCTCGTTGTAGCCCTTGGACGCAAACGGCTGGCCGCAGCACAGGCTGTCCATGTTGTCGGGGAATACCACCTGATAGCCGGCCTTTTCCAGCAGGCCGCGGGTTTTGTCCAGCAGTGACATTTGCTCACTGTCACTTGCTGCCGGGCCCATGACCCGTGACACGCAGGCGGCCAGATACACGACCCGTGGCCGCGCATCCTTGACGGGCGGGCTAAAGCGAATCGCACGCTCCGGCTGAGGCATGGCGTTAGTCCACAACGGCACGCGGCCCTTGCTGGCTTTGGTCAGTGCACTTGAAATTTTCGCCAGGCGCGGTGCTCCCAGCATCATGCGTGCGCCATTGGCCACATGCAGCGTGAAGCGTGCGCCTTGCAGCGTGGTCGCAAAATGATTGCCCAGCCAGTCGGCGGTTTTCACGCTGTGGGCTGTGCGGGCACGCAGTTTTTTCACCAGTTCGCCGGTGTTGATGCCAACCGGACAACGTTGCGCGCACAACCCTGTGGCTGCGCAGGTATCAATGCCCTGATAGGCGTAGGCTTTTTCCAGTTCAGTGGTGTCAATGCCCGCGTTCTTTTTGGCCTGAATGTCTCTCCAGATCACAATTCGCTGGCGTGGGCTTAGGGTCAGCCCCTTGGACGGGCACACCGGTTCGCAGAATCCGCACTCGATGCACTTATCCACAATCTCATCAGCGGCAGGCATCGGCTTGAGGTGCTTGAGATGGATATGCGGGTCTTCGCTGAGTACCACGTCGGGGTTGAGAATGCCCTGCGGGTCGAGCAATCGCTTAAGTTTCCACATCAACTGGTAGGCGTCGCTGCCCCACTCCAGTTCAACGAAGGGTGCCATGTTGCGCCCGGTGCCGTGTTCGGCCTTGAGCGAACCGCCAAACTCAACGGCTACCAGTTGCGCCACGTCATCCATGAAAGCCTGGTAGCGCGCCACTTCTTCGGGGTTGTTGAAACCCTGGGTGAAGACGAAGTGCAGATTGCCCTCCAACGCGTGGCCGAAGAGGATCGCTTCGTCGTAGTGGTGCTTGTCAAACAGCTCGATCAAGCGGTTGACGCCGATGGCCAGTTGCTCGACCGGAAAGGTCACGTCTTCGATGATGACCGTGGTGCCGGTTTTACGCACCGCACCCACAGCCGGGAAGGTGTCTTTGCGGATGGCCCACAGTTTGGCGTTTTCGGCAGGGTCCTCGGTGAAATCGACTTGTTTCTCGACAGGGAAGGTCGACAGCGAGGCCATGATTTGCGCCAGTTGTTCGTGCAGCAAGCTCTGGGAAGCTGCGCGAGATTCGATCAGCAGGGCGCAGGCATTGGCCGACAATTGTTGTACGAAAGCTGGCATGCCCGGCTTGTCCTGCACCGAGCGCAAGCTGCGGCGGTCCAGTAGTTCAACGGCGGATACGGGCTGGCTTTTGAGCACGGTAACGGCGTTGCAACAGGTTTCAACGTCCGGGAACACGATCAATGCCGAAGCCTTGTTCGGATGGTCGATCACGGTGTCGTAGGTTACTGCGCTGATAAAGCCCAGCGTGCCTTCGCTGCCCACCAGCAAGTGGCTGAGGATATCCAGCGGATCATCGAAATCCACCAAGGCGTTGAGTGACAGGCCTGTGGTGTTTTTCAGACGGTATTTGTGCCGGATTTTGGCAGCCAGTTCGGTATTGGCGCGGGTCTCTCGGGCCAATGTCGCCAGTTGCTCGAGCAATGGCGCGTGGGTTTGGCGAAAGGCCGCAATGTTAGCCGCGTCTTCAGTGTCGACCCGGGTGCCATCCGCCAATACCACGCGCAGGCCAGCCAGGGTGTGGTAAGTGTTTTGCGCGGTACCACAGCACATGCCGCTGGCATTGTTGGCGACGATGCCGCCAATTTTGCAGGCGTTGATTGAGGCCGGGTCGGGGCCGATCTTGCGCCCGAACGGAGCCAGCCAGGCGTTGGCTTGTGCGCCAATGACGCCGGGTTGCAGGCGGATTTGCATGCCCTGGCCGCGGATTTCCTTGGCGTTCCAGTTATCCCCCAGCACGATCAGCACCGAGTCGCTGATGGCCTGGCCGGACAAGCTGGTGCCCGCGGCACGGAAGGTCACCGACACTTGGTCGCGTCGGGCCAGACTCAACAGTTCAACCACTTCGTCCTCGGACTCAACGCGAATCACCAGCTTGGGGATCAGCCGATAAAAGCTCGCGTCAGTGCCGAAAGCCAGGGTGGAGAGCGGATCGTTGAAGCGACGGTCCTGCGGTATCAGTCGTTCGGCATCACGCACAAAGGCAGCAGGCAGACTCATGCATCCTCCAGAATCAGCACGATCAGGTCTTTCGGACCGTGGGCACCGTAGGCGAGGATTTGTTCGATATCGGCGGTTTTCGATGGGCCGGACACCAGCAATGCGTTGGTCGGCATGCCCGCTGCCCAGTTCATCTCGCGCTGCACCTGATAGAAGTTATCCCGTATTTCGCTGGCCTTGAGCAGGGCGAAATGCACGGGGGGCACCAGGCTCATCAGTCGGGGTTCCTCAGGTGTTGGCCACATGATCAGGCTACCGGTTGCCGCAATCGCACCCAGGGTAGTGGTCAGGCTGGCCGGAGTATCGTTGAACAGCTCGGCCTTCCACTCTTCCACCGGGCGGTCGTAGGCCTTGAGTGTTGGCAGCGCAGGGTTTTGTGCCCAGTGGGCGGTCACTTTCTGCCCGTGGGGCGTAGTCGGCGCGATCAGCAGGCTGGGCAATTGGCGGTCGGTGACCAGCTGCGCCAGCAGGGCTGGCCAGCCTTGCTCAGTGCTGAGGTGAATTTCGGTGTGTACGGCTTCCATCAGTTTGCGCAGCTGAGGGATGCGTTGCTCTGGGGTGTAGCTCCAGGGCTCTGTCACCAGCACTTCGTCGAAGTTGTCAGGCACGGGTGTGGTGCCAGTAAGACTGTTGCGCAATTTGTTGAGGATATTCTGTCTAGCGCTCATCACTGGTCTCCCGATTTTTTCGCCAAATGTTCGCGGGCCATATCGTGCAGCGAACGGGCAGCGGGTTTAGGGGCGCTGTGGTTCTGTGTCCACGGGCCAACGTTGCTCGGCGTAAGCCCGCGCAAGCGGGTGGCAGCCTTGAGAAACACGCGGTACAGGACCGGTGAGCTGTTGAGCTTGGCCCACATGTTCCAGATGAGACGTTCCTTGCGTGAATATTTGCTGCCCTGGCCGCGCATGATGCGCGGGGAGGTATCGGGTGCTTTAACGTTCTCTTCGCGCAGACGCCGCAGAAGCGCCGGGATCGGAATTTTTACCGGGCATACTTCGCCACACGCACCGCACAGCGATGACGCGCTCGGATGGTCCGGAACTTTGGCCAGCCCAACCATGTGCGGAGTGATGATTGCACCAATCGGACCTGGGTAGACCTCGCCGTAGGCATGGCCGCCAATGCGGGTGTAAACCGGGCAGTGGTTCATGCAGGCACCGCAGCGAATGCAGTTCAGTGTCTGGCGCAGTTCACTGTCGGCAAACGCCTGACTGCGACCGTTATCGAGCAGCACCAGGTGCACTTCTTCAGGGCCGTCCAGCTCGCCGGGTTTGCGTGGGCCGGAGATCATGTTGACGTAAGTAGTGATCGGTTGGCCGAGGGCCGAGCGAGTCAGCAGTGACACCAGCGGTACAACGTCGCGCAGGTTTTCGACGACTTTCTCGATGCCGGTGACCGCAATATGCACGGGCGGCACGGTGGTGGACATGCGACCGTTGCCTTCGTTTTCCACGAGCAGCAGGGTGCCGGTCTCGGCTACGGCGAAGTTGACCCCCGACACGCCGATATCAGCCTCGAAGAATTTTTGCCGCAGCACGCGTCGACCTATCTGGATCAGTTGGTCGACGTCTTTGGTGTATTCCACGCCGAGCTTTTCGTGAAACAGGTCGGCTACTTGCCCGGCGTTCTTGTGAATTGCGGGCATGATGATGTGCGACGGTTTTTCGTTGTCCAGTTGAACGATGTACTCACCCATGTCGGACTCAAGGCATTCAATGCCCTGTGCGCCGAGCACGTGGTTCATTTCCATCTCTTCGCTGACCATCGACTTGCCTTTGATCACCTGTTTGGCGGCGCGGCGGCGAGCGATGGATATGACGATTTCGTTGGCCTGCTCGACGGTTTCAGCCCAATGCACTTGTACCCCGTTACGGGTCAGGTTGGCTTCCAGTCGTTCCAGCAGGTCGGGCAGTTTGGACAGGGCACGGGCGCGGATGGCGTTGCCCAGGGCGCGCAGGTGTTCGCGCTCGTGGGCGTCGCTGAAGGCCACAGCCCGTTTGGTCATCAGAGAATCCATCGCACTGCGGAAGTTGTTTCGCAGTTGCTTGTCACCTAGGGCTTCATGAGCGCGCTCGCGGAAGTCTTCTTCAACCGCGACGGTGGGAATCAGGGTGCTGGCGTTCATTGCTCACCTCCGGTGCGCTGCCACAGAAAACTGGCCAGATGCTGGCCGCGCAGGGCTTGTTTCTGTTTTTCCAGCGAGCCGTTGATATTCATCAGGCAACCGCAGTCAGCGGTGAGTACTTGGTGCGCGCCGGTTTCAATCAGGGAGCGGGTCTTGTCAGCGACCATTGCGCCGGAAATATCCGGCATGCGTACGCTGAATGTCCCACCAAAGCCGCAGCATTCACTTTCATGGCTGTGGTCGATGCGTTCCACATTGCTCAATTGCGCCAGCATTTCGCGGCCGTGCAGATGCGTGTTCATTTCGCGGCGTGCGGAGCATGAGGTGTGCAGCGCGACCTTGACCGGAGCGCCGTGGTCCTGGAACTGGACCTTGCACACAAACAGCAGAAATTCGGTGAGTTCAAAGGTACGTTCGGCCAGTGCATGAACCTTTTTCAGGGTTTCGGGCTCGTCTTTGAACAGGTCTTCGTAGTGTTCGCGCAGCATGCCGGCGCAAGAGCCGGACGGCACGACCACCGGGTAGTCTTCGGCGAACAGCGCCAGTTGGGAACGTGCAACTTCCCGAGCCTGATTGGTGTAGCCCGAAGTGTAGGCCGGTTGTCCACAGCAGCTTTGACCTTGCGGATAATCGACTTGGATACCTTCGCGCTCGATCAGATGGATGGCGTCCATCCCGGCTTCGGGGAAGAACAGATCGACTACGCAGGTGCCGAAGAGATAGACCTTGCGCGGTTTGTGCGCAGGGTATTGGCGAGGAGTTGGCAGGGGTGGGGCGACGCGGGTCGCATTCGGCACGGCATTGTAGAAAAGCTCGCTCATCAGGCGTCTCCGGGTGGTCCCGGTTATGTGTCCACCGAGGTGGACCGGGTAGTGAATTATTGACGCCGGGGGAGAGCCCCGGCGCCATTAATGTGCAGTAACCATAGCGCGTATTAGTGCACCAGCATCCCGGTGAGCCAGTACGCCTGGGCCAGCGTGATCAGGCCAACGATGGTGGCGAAGAACAGGCTGTGCTTGAGGGTGAAGCGGAACAGGTCAGATTCTTTACCCACCAAACCGGTTGCCGCACAGGCCACTGCGATTGATTGCGGGGAAATCATCTTGCCGGTTACGCCGCCGCTGGTATTGGCCGCAACCATCAGGGTGTCACTGACGCCGATCTGGTGTGCGGTAGTGGCTTGCAGCGAGCTGAACAGCGCGTTGGAAGAGGTGTCGGAACCGGTCAGGAACACGCCCAGCCAGCCGAGGAACGGCGAGAAGAACGGGAATGCCGCGCCTGTACCTGCCAGCACCAGGGCCATGGTGGAAGACATGCCTGAATAGTTGGTAACGAAGGCAAAGGCCAGCACCATGCCGATGGACAGGATCGGCCAACGCAGTTCGTAGAGGGTCTCTTTTAAAGTGGTAATACCAGTCTTGATGTCAATTTTCAGAATCAGCATCGAGATCAGCGCGGAGAAGAAAATCGCGGTGCCGGTGGCTGAAATCGGGTCAAGTTTGAACACGGCTGCAATGGCCGTCGGCGCGTTGACGATCGGTGCAGTCTTGACCACCAGTTGATCAAGGTGCGGGATCGCGAAGTTGAAAACCCAGCCGTACATCGAACCACCGGCGGAGAACATGGCCTTGAACGGTTTGAGAGTCCAGATGGTGACCAGTACGGTCAGGATCAGGAACGGCGACCAGGCCTTCAAAATCTGCATAAGGCTGTAAGGCGAAGCCATCAGATTTGTTGGCTTGCCGAAACCACCTGCACTGGCGGTTACGGTTACGTCCGACGAAACGCCTGCGATCTGAGCGCCTGCGGTACGTTTTGGTTGCCACACTTTTAGGAACAGAGTGAGGCTGACCAGGCTGGCGAGGGCCGAGGTGATGTCCGGCAGCTCAGGGCCAATGTAGTTCGAGGTGTAGTACTGGGTGATGGCGAAACTCAAACCGGCAACCAGTGCTGCGGGCCAGGTTTCACGCACGCCACGCAGGCCGTCCATCATGAACACGAGCCAGAACGGTACGAACAGCGACAGCAATGGCAGTTGGCGGCCGGCCATGGCGCCAATCTTGAACGCGTCGATGCCGGTCACTTGGCCCGCAACGATGATCGGGATGCCCAAGGCACCAAAGGCTACCGGCGCGGTGTTGGCGATCAGGCACAGGCCTGCGGCGTACAGCGGGTTGAAACCCAGGCCTACGAGCAGTGCGGCGGTAATCGCTACCGGGGCACCGAAACCGGCTGCACCTTCAAGGAATGCACCGAAGCAGAAGCCGATCAGCAGCACTTGCAGCCGCTGGTCGTCAGTGATCGACAGTACGGAGCTGCGGATGATTTCGAACTGGCCGCTCTTAACGGTCAATTTGTAGAGGAACACCGCGGCAACGATGATCCAGGCAATTGGCCAAAGGCCATAGGCAAATCCATAGCCCGCTGCTGCGAAGGCCATGTCGACAGGCATCTGGAAGGCAAAGATGGCCACCAGAATCGACAGGCCGAGGGTGATGCTGCCCGCGACGTGTCCTTTGAGGCGGAACACGGCCAAGGCCAGGAAGAAGAATACGATCGGGATAACGGCCGCGAGAGCGGACAGGCCGAGGCTGCCGAGCGGGCTGTAGAGCTGTTGCCAGGTTTGCATATGGGGTGGCCCCTAATTGTTATTGGTCGATGCTACCGATTGTATTTGGGTAATTGGTATTACCAATTTACAATCGCTGTTGGCTAGGTTAAAAGCCTTATGTGGCATGTGTCAATTTGCCGCCTCACAATCTTTCGTCGAGGTGTTCGTTGTCGGGGCATCTGATGGGGTTTAAGGCAGTGTTTCTGATGGGTGTGTGAGTCGCGCCAATCGGCGAGAATAGCGGCCCCCGGCGCGTGGTCGGGAGGGTGGAGAGCAGTTATGGGGTTTGATCAGATCCGTCAGCGCCGTTTGTCGGACGATATTGTCGAACAACTTGAGGGGATGATCCTCGAGGGCACGTTGAAGTCGGGCGAGCGCTTGCCGGCGGAGCGTGCACTGGCCGAGCAGTTCGGCGTGTCACGTCCGTCGCTGCGCGAAGCGATCCAGAAGTTGTCGGCCAAGGGCTTGCTGGTCAGTCGCCAGGGCGGTGGCAATTATGTGGCAACTTCGCTGGGCTCAACGTTCAGTGATCCCTTGCTGCAACTGCTCGAAAGCAATCCTGAAGCACAGCGCGATCTGCTTGAGTTTCGCCATACGCTTGAGGCTTCGTGCGCTTTTTACGCGGCATCACGGGCTACCGAGATGGATCGCGAGCGTCTACGGCTAGCCTTTGAGCGATTACAGGATTGTTATGCGCGGGTTGATGAAGTCAGTCGCGCAGAAGAGGGCGAGGCGGATGCGAACTTTCACCTGGCCATCGCTGAGGCGAGCCATAACGCGGTGTTGCTGCACACGATTCGCGGGCTCTTTGACCTGCTCAAGCGCAACGTGGTGACTAACATTGGCGGTATGTACAAACAGCGCAGCGAAACACGGGACATGCTGATCAGTCAGCACCGTGAGCTGTATCTGGCGATTATTGAAGGCAGGGCGGAGGACGCGCGGGAAGTGGCTAGCCGGCACTTGGTGTATGTGCAGGAGGTGCTGGAAGAGGTGCGTCAGGAAGTGCAACGCATGGCGCGGGCCGAGCGGCGCAATGGGTTGTAAAGGTTAAGGTAAGACTTGTGGGCGCGGGCTGCTCGCGATTGCATCGATGCGGTTCTACTGAAAGACCGTATCGCCTGTATCGCGAGCAAGCTCGCTCCCACAAGAGCAAGGGTGAAAGATCTAGTCTTCCTTGCCCTTGTTGCGCACTGCGCGCTGCAACTCGCGGTCGGAATCACGCTCGCGCTCGGTATGACGCTTGTCGTATTCCTTCTTGCCTTTACCCAGGGCAATTTCGCACTTGATCAAGTGCTTGCTCCAGTAAATCGAGAGGCATACGCAGGCGTAACCCTTCTGCTGCACGGCGGCAAACAGCTTTTCCAGCTCGCGCTGGTTAAGCAGCAGTTTGCGGCTGCGCGTCGGATCGGCGATGACGTGGGTGCTGGCGGTCGTCAGAGGTGCAATATGGCTGCCGAGCAACCATGCTTCACCATCTTTGAGTAGCACATAGCTGTCGACCAGCTGTGCCTTGCCTGCACGCAGACTTTTTACTTCCCAGCCGGCCAGGACCAGACCAGCCTCGAACCGATGTTCGATGAAGTAATCGTGTCGCGCTTTTTTATTCTGCGCGATGGTCCCTGTAGGGTGTTTCTTCTGTTTAGCCATAGGGGCGGCATTATAGGCAGTTGCGAGCGTGTCGGCTACGGGCACCTGCGTGCTTGAGCACGTAGGTTGATTCCCGGACAATGCGCCCTCTTTTTTTAGTGGTTGGGCGTAGTAACGATGTCGACAGACAAGGTTTCTGTCCACGGCAGTTGGGCAAGCCGTTGGGTCTTTATTTTCGCTGCGACCGGTTCTGCCGTGGGTTTGGGCAGTATCTGGAAATTCCCTTACATGGTTGGCGTTTATGGTGGTGGCGCTTTTGTGTTGGTGTTCCTGGCGTGCATCGCGCTGATCGGTCTGCCGGTGATGTTGGCTGAAACCCTGATCGGGCGGCGTGCGCGGCTCAGTCCGGCGAATGCCTTGAAGGTACTGGCGGTTGAGGCGGGGCACTCGGGGCGTTGGTCGTGGGGGGCTTTTGCCGGGATGATCACGGCACTGCTGATTTTATCTTTCTATAGCGTGGTGGGCGGTTGGTCGCTGGATTACATCATCAACATGGGCAAGGGTGATTTTCAGGGGGCGACTGCCGATCAGGTCAGTGAGTACTTTGGGGGCGTGATTTCCAATCCTTGGCGCCTCACTTTTTGGCATACCGCGTTTATGTTGTTGTCGGCGTATGTGATCGCCAAGGGTGTTGTGGCGGGGCTTGAGCGCAGTTTGAGGATCATGATGCCGCTGTTGTTTGTGCTATTGCTGGTGTTGCTGGGTTACAGCATGACCACCGGGCACTTTATGCAGGGCGTGCATTTCATGTTCGATTTCAACCCTGATCGTGTACTCGACGGCTTGCTTGCTGCGATGGGGCATGCGTTCTTTTCGCTGAGTGTTGGCGTGGGCTCGATCATGATTTACGGCGCGTACATGCCGAAAAATGCATCGATCTCCGGAACGGTAGTGGGGGTCGCACTGATCGACACTTTTGTCTCATTGCTCGCCGGGCTGGCATTGTTTCCAATTGTCTTTGCGTCGGGACTAAACCCTGGCGAAGGGCCAGGGCTGATGTTTGTGACCTTGCCGTTTGCCTTTGGCAATGTGGCGTTCGGTCAGTTGATGGGCGTGGTGTTTTTTATTCTGGTAGCGGTGGCAGCCTGGAGTTCAGCCATCTCATTGCTTGAGCCGATGGTGGCTTATCTAGTGGAACGGACCAAGGTGCGACGCTTGTGGGTCACGTTCTGGCTGGCATTCAGCTGCTGGTTTGTAGGTCTGGGCACGGTGTTTTCATTCAATATCTGGAAACAGGCGAAGTTTTTCGTGAATGAGGACTCGGGTTTTCAGCTCTACCAATGGGGCGCAGTAAGCGGTCTGGACTTCTTTGGTGTCGTCGATTTCTTCACCTCGCGTATCATGTTGCCTTTGGGTGGCCTTTGCTTTGTGGTCTTTGCAGGCTGGATCATGGGGCGCGGTGCGGTTCGCGACGAGTTGTCGATGCGTAGCCCGATGTTGTTCGCCCTGACTCTTTTTTTGATGCGCTATGTGGCGCCACTCGGCATTCTGATTGTGTTTGCCGCCCAGCTGTGGAAGTAACGCTGACATGACTACCCATATCCAACGCTCCGCCTTGTTGCCGTATCCAGCCCAGGCTCTTTATGACCTGGTGAACGATGTAGCGAGTTACCCGCAGTTTTTGCCGTGGTGCTCGTCGGCCGAAATCCTGGAAAGCACTGAAGTGCTGATGCGCGCCAGTCTGGGCGTGGCGAAGGGCGGCTTGAGCCAACACTTCGTAACCTGCAATACGCTGGTGCCGGGTCAATCCATTGAAATGAACCTTGAAGAAGGCCCTTTCACCAAGCTGCATGGTATGTGGGTGTTCAAGCCGTTAGGTGAGAAGGCCTGCAAAATCAGCTTGGACATGACCTTTGATTACGCCGGGGCTATCGTCAAAGCGACCTTGGGGCCTTTGTTCAATCAAGCGGCCAACACCCTGGTGGATGCATTCTGTCAGCGCGCCAAGCAGTTGTATGGCTGAGCTCATGATTGACGTTGAGGTGGTGTATGCCGCGGTCGATCGTCAGTGCCTGCTGACCGTGGCTGTGCCGCCAGGTACGACGGTACGGGCGGCGGTATTGGCGTCGGGTATGGGGGGTGAGTTTCCCGAACTTGATCTGGCGGGTTGTCCGGTAGGGATTTTCGGCAAGCAGATAGCTGAGCCTGAAACCCGCGTGTTGCAGGCAGGTGATCGCATCGAAATGTATCGCCCGCTGCAGGCCGACCCTAAAGAGATTCGGCGTCAGCGTGCGGCTAAAGCCGCTGAGGCCAAGCGTCTGAGTCAGCAGTAACTGCTTTATGGCAGACAACAAAAAGCCCGGCATGCCGGGCTTTTTTGTGCCGAACGCTATTGTTCGGTTGTATCCAGAGGTTCTGGCGTAGGAACCGGTACGGTTTCAACACCGTCTACGTCCTTCTGGATCTGATCAAGCAAGGAACCAGGCTTGGCTGGAACTTCGCTCTTCTCGACTGGAGCTTCAGTAGCCGGGTCGGTCACGTTTGTACCGCCGGTTTTGCCGAGAATGGCTTCGTCGCGGCTTACGCCAGGCTTGAAGTCGCCTGACAAGCTTACGAGCTGGTCATTTTGGTTGAAGAACACGCTGACGCGTTCTTGTTGGCGTTCACCGCCGCCGGGCTGCAGGCTATACAGGTAATCCCAGCGATCAGGGTGGAATGTGTCGGTCAGCAGGGCGTTGCCCATGATAAACCGCACTTGCCGGCGGGTCATTCCCGGGCGTAACTGGTTTATCATGTCCTGCGTGACGACATTGCCCTGTTGGATGTCGATTTTGTAAACCCCGGGGAATGAACAACCGGCGAGTGCGAGCAGTCCCACAAAGGTGAAACTGGTTAGCAAGAGCTTGGTGTTTTGCATCGGTGGGCGACTTCCACTATCTTGGCTGGGACAACGTAAACGCCGATCATACCCGTATTAAGAGAAGCTGCGAAGCCGCTTCCGCGAGAAAGCTAACCATGGTTGAAAATAGCGAACTACGTAAGGCCGGACTTAAGGTGACTCTGCCACGAGTCAAAATTCTACAGATGCTTGACTCTGCAGAGCAGCGTCACATGAGCGCCGAGGATGTTTACAAGGCACTTATGCAAGCAGGCGAGGACGTCGGTCTGGCCACGGTTTACCGTGTTCTGACCCAGTTTGAGTCAGCGGGGCTGGTGATTCGCCATAATTTCGATGGTGGTCATGCGGTCTTTGAATTGGCTGATGCTGATGGCGGCCACCACGACCATATGGTCAACGTGGACAGCGGTGAAGTGATCGAGTTTTTCGACGAAGACATCGAAAAACTGCAGCATGCCATTGCAGCCAAGCACGGTGTTGAGTTGGTGGATCACAACTTGGTGCTGTACGTGCGCAAGAAGTCCAAGTAAGCATGTCACGCGAGCTACGGCTCGCGAAACGATCGAAGGCGGCCCAAGGGCCGCCTTCGTGCTTTAAGAAACAGGTCTTTTAATGACCGTTCGTCGTTAAGCTGCCAGATTTTTTGCAGTGACGACCATTTTCTTGGCGTGGGCCAGGGATTCTTTGGTCAGGTCAACGCCGCCAAGCATGCGAGCGACTTCTTCAACGCGTTCTTTTTTGCTCAGTTTTGCCACGGCAGTGCGTGTGGTCTCGCTCTCGCGAACCTTGTGTACAAAAAGGTGTTGATGGCATTGCGCAGCCACTTGCGGCAAGTGAGTCACCGTAAGTACCTGGCCACGCTCGCCAAGGCGGCGTAGCAGTTGCCCGACGATTTCGGCAGTCGGACCGCCAATGCCCACATCCACTTCGTCGAACACCAGAGTGGGGACGCGGGAGGTTTGAGCGGTGATGACCTGGATGGCCAGGCTGATACGCGACAGTTCGCCGCCAGAGGCAACCTTGGCCAAGGCCTTGAGTGGCTGGCCGGGGTTGGCGCTTACGAGCAGCTCTACCTGCTCAAGGCCTTGAGGCATGGGGTCACTGCTGCTCTGGGGGCGCAGTTCGATCATGAAGCGCCCACCCGGCATGCCAAGTCGCTGGATTTCTTCTTCTACAGCACTGCTCAGGCGTGTTGCGGCCAGGCCGCGCAGGTTGCTGAGTTCGCGTGCGCACTCATGATAGTGACGGGAGAAGGACGTCAGCTCGTTAGCCAGGCGTTCGATGTTTTCATCGTTGGCGTTAAGGGTTTCGAGCTCATCGAGTAGTTTTTGCTGCAGTGCTGCCACTTCGTTGGGTTGCACCCGATGTTTGCGCGCCAGTGTATAGATGGTGTCCAGCCGTTCTTCCAGGTACTGCAGGCGACCCGGGTCGGCATCAAAATGGTCGATAAAGCGATTGAGTTCGCCTACGGCTTCTTCGACCTGGATTTGTGCGCTGGCCAGCAGGTCGGTGGCTTCGCCCAGTGAGCCCGAATTGCTGTTGATGCTCGAAAGGCGATTGAGACTGGCCGTCAGGGCATTGAGGACGTTGCCTGAATCGCTTTCGCTGCATTGCTCTACCACCTGACGGCAGATGGTCAGCAAGGTTTCGGCATTGGTCAGGTTTTTGTGTTCCTGTTCCAGCTCTTCGAGTTCGTTTTCGCCCAGCGAGAGGGTTTCCAGCTCTTCGAGCTGGTAGCTCAGCAACTGATGGCGCGAGCGCTGTTCATCTCCGGAGTTGGACAGGTGTTCAAGCTCTTGTCTGGTCTGACGCCAGCGTTGGGCGGCCAGTTGTACCTGGCGGGCCAGATCGGTGGCGCCGGCGTACTCGTCGAGCAGGCGACGGTGAGTGTCGGGCTTGAGCAGTGACTGGTGCTCGTGCTGGCTGTGGATGTCGATCAGCAGCTCGCCCAGAGCCTTGAGGTCGCCCTGGGGGCAGGGGGTGCCATTGATGTAGCTGCGCGATCGGCCTTCGGCGGTGATGACCCGGCGCAAGATGCACGGACCGTCGCCTTCCAGGTCGCGCTCGGCAAGCCAGGCCCGGGCTTCGGGTATGTCTTGCAGGTCGAAAGTGGCCAGGATATCGGCCTTGTCGGCACCTGGGCGAACAACACCGCTGTCTGCACGGTCTCCCAGTGTGAGGCCCAAAGCGTCGAGCATGATCGATTTGCCGGCACCGGTCTCGCCAGTGATTACACTCATCCCGCGATCCAGTTCGAGATCGAGATGTTCAACGATGGCGTAGTTGTGTACGGACAGGTGCACCAGCATGGGAGCTGCTCCAAAACGTAATGTCTGGTTATTTATACAGTGTTTTGTTTCATGCTGACAATGGTTGTGCTTAGTTCGATTTGCTTGTTTTTTTAACTTTTTTAGCTCGAATTTGTTTTTTTGCAGGTAATGCCAGAGGGCTCTAACATCTATTTTCTGGTTTTCAGGGTCTTGAACCTGAGATTTGCGACCCCATATACCTTGGCAGAAGCGCGAGTCGAGCTCGCGGACGAAGTTTGAAAGGAGAAATCTATGGCAGACGAACAGACTATGGATACGCAGAACCAGGACGCCAACCAGGCCGCTGATGTAGCAGGTGAAGATTTGGCAGCCCGCGTGCAGGTGCTTGAAGAGCAGCTGGCAGCCGCTAATGATCAGGCTCTGCGCGTAGCTGCCGATCTGCAAAACGTTCGCCGCCGCGCCGAACAGGATGTCGAAAAGGCTCACAAATTTGCGCTGGAGAAGTTTGCAGGCGATCTGTTGCCGGTGATCGACAGTCTGGAGCGCGGTCTTGAGCTGTCCAGCCCTGACGACGAGAACATTCGTCCGATGCGCGAAGGGATTGAACTGACCCTGAAAATGTTCCAGGACACCCTGAAGCGTTATCAGCTGGAAGCGATCGACCCGCACGGCGAACCCTTCAATGCCGAGCATCATCAAGCGATGGCAATGCAGGAAAGCGCTGACCTGGAGCCAAACAGTGTGCTCAAGGTGTTTCAAAAAGGTTATCAGCTCAATGGTCGCTTGCTGCGCCCGGCTATGGTCGTAGTTAGCAAGGCGCCAGCGCCGGTTTCGCCATCGATTGACGAGCAGGCTTGAAATCGGCCGCAAGGCCCCCATTTAGAAGTCAAGCGTTAAGTAATGCCGCAGTTGGTCATCACTGCTGCGGCAACAAAATTCAAATTTAGGGAGAGTAGACATGGGCAGAATTATCGGTATTGACCTCGGGACCACCAACTCGTGTGTTTCGGTTCTTGAAAACGGTAAAGCAAAAGTTATCGAAAACGCAGAAGGCGCGCGTACTACGCCGTCGATCGTTGCGTACGCCAATGATGGCGAAATTCTGGTTGGCCAGTCGGCCAAGCGTCAGGCAGTGACCAATCCGCATAACACCCTGTACGCGGTGAAGCGTCTGATCGGTCGTCGTTTTGACGAAGAAGTTGTACAGAAAGACATTCAGATGGTTCCGTACAAGATCGCCAAGGCTGACAACGGTGACGCTTGGGTTGAAGTGAACGGCCAGAAAATGGCTCCGCCACAGATCTCGGCTGAAATTCTGAAGAAAATGAAGAAAACCGCCGAAGACTACCTCGGCGAGCCAGTGACTGAAGCGGTCATTACCGTTCCGGCCTACTTCAACGACAGCCAGCGTCAAGCTACTAAAGATGCCGGCCGTATTGCGGGTCTGGACGTTAAGCGCATCATCAACGAACCAACCGCAGCTGCTCTGGCTTACGGTATGGACAAAGCGAAGGGCGACCACACTGTCATCGTTTATGACTTGGGTGGCGGTACTTTCGACGTGTCGGTCATTGAAATTGCCGAAGTTGATGGCGAGCACCAGTTTGAAGTGCTGGCAACCAACGGTGACACGTTCCTGGGTGGTGAAGACTTTGACATCCGTCTGATCGACTACCTGGTTGACGAGTTCAAGAAAGAAAGCGGCATGAACCTTAAAGGTGACCCGCTGGCGATGCAGCGTCTGAAAGAAGCTGCTGAAAAAGCCAAGATCGAACTGTCTTCGAGCCAGTCGACTGACGTGAATCTGCCTTACATCACTGCAGATGCCACCGGTCCTAAGCACTTGAACGTGAAGATTTCTCGCGCCAAGCTGGAATCGCTGGTTGAAGACCTGGTTCAGCGCACCATCGAGCCTTGCCGCATTGCTCTGAAAGACGCTGGTATCGACGTTGGCGCGATCAACGACGTGATCTTGGTCGGTGGTCAGACTCGTATGCCGCTGGTACAGAAGCTGGTAACCGAGTTCTTCGGCAAGGAAGCACGTAAAGACGTGAACCCGGACGAAGCTGTTGCCATGGGTGCTGCTATCCAGGGCGCGGTATTGGCCGGTGATGTTAAAGACGTTCTGTTGCTGGACGTGAGCCCGCTGACTTTGGGTATCGAAACCATGGGCGGCGTAATGACTGCTCTGATCGAGAAAAACACCACGATTCCTACAAAGAAATCGCAAGTGTTCTCGACGGCTGACGACAACCAGGGCGCTGTGACCATTCACGTGCTGCAAGGTGAGCGTAAGCAAGCCGCACAGAACAAGTCGTTGGGCAAGTTCGACCTGGCTGACATTCCACCAGCTCCACGTGGCGTGCCTCAGATCGAAGTAACCTTCGACATCGATGCCAACGGCATCCTGCACGTAAGTGCAAAAGACAAGGCGACTGGCAAGTCTCAGTCCATCGTGATCAAGGCTAACTCGGGTCTGTCCGAGGAAGAAATCGCTCAGATGGTTCGCGATGCCGAGATCAATGCTGAGGAAGACCGCAAGTTCGAAGAGCTGGCAGCTGCACGTAATCAGGGCGACGCACTGGTTCACTCGACTCGCAAAATGATCGTCGATGCTGGCGACAAAGTAACCGAGGAAGAGAAAGCTGCAATCGAAGCTGCTGTAGTTGCACTTGAAGCTGCTGTTAAAGGCGACGACAAGGCTGCTATCGAAGCCAAGGTTGAAGAGCTGTCCAAGGTGTCTGCTCCGGTTGCACAGAAAATGTACGCCGAGCAAGCGAACCCGGCAGACGCAGCGGCCAAGCCAGCTGATTCGGCTGAAAAAGCGGACGACGTTGTCGACGCTGAGTTCGAAGAAGTAAAAGACAACAAGTAATTAGCTTGTTTGTCGGCCAGTTGACCGCGCTTTAGCGGTGACTGGTAGGATGTCGCCGCGCGGGAGCTTGCTCCCGCGTTGGCGTGTCTGGAGTAAAGGAATTTTTTACAGCATGCGACAAGGTCGAATGCTGGCGGTTTGGTCTGGATCTTTCTTGTTTTCCAGCCAGAGGTAACCGCTCCTGTCGGCCAATGCATTGGCTGTTAAACAGAAACCAATATCGTTGAAAAGACGTGAGTCGGGTCTGATCCTTTTCGGGCTTGGCGGGTTTGGCGAGGCTCGGGAGGGTTTTGTCGAACGTCCTTGAGAGTGCAAAGAATTATGGCAAAGCGCGACTATTACGAAATATTGGGTGTTGAACGCACTACGACTGAGATCGAGCTGAAAAAAGCTTATCGCCGCCTGGCGATGAAGCATCACCCGGATCGCAATCCGGATGACAAGGCCTCGGAAGAGCTGTTCAAGGAAGCTAACGAAGCTTACGAAGTACTGTCGGACTCCAGCAAGCGTGCGGCCTACGATCAATACGGCCATGCCGGTGTTGATCCGCAAATGGGCGGCGGCGGCGCTGGTTTTGGCGGCCAGAACTTCTCCGATATTTTTGGCGATGTGTTCAGCGATTTCTTTGGTGGTGGTCGTGGCGGCTCCCGGGGTGGCGCTCAGCGTGGTAGCGATTTGCGCTACACGCTGGAGCTGGATCTGGAAGAAGCCGTGCGCGGTACCACGGTCAATATCCGCGTTCCTACGTTGGTCAACTGCAAGCCATGTGATGGTTCGGGCGCCAAGAAGGGTTCTTCGCCTGTGACCTGCACAACCTGCGGCGGTATCGGCCAGGTGCGTATGCAGCAGGGCTTCTTTGCTGTTCAGCAGACTTGCCCGCGTTGTCATGGTCAAGGCAAGGTCATCTCTGACCCATGCGACAGCTGCCGTGGCGAAGGCCGTGTCGAGGAATACAAAACGCTTTCCGTCAAAGTCCCTGCGGGCGTTGATACCGGCGACCGCATTCGTCTGTCGGGCGAAGGCGAGGCGGGCGTACAAGGTGGGCCGACTGGCGATCTGTATGTAGTGATCGATGTGCGCGAGCACGCGATTTTTCAGCGCGACGGCAAACATTTGTTCTGTGAAGTGCCAATCAGCGTGGCTGATGCAGCGTTGGGTGCAGAGCTTGAAGTGCCAACGCTGGATGGTCGGGTCAAGCTGAAAGTCCCTGAAGGCACTCAGACTGGCAAGCAGTTCCGCTTGCGTGGCAAGGGTGTTGCTCCGGTGCGGGGTGGTGGTGCAGGCGATCTGATGTGTCGCGTTGTAGTTGAAACGCCGGTCAAGTTGAGCCGTCGTCAGCGTGAGTTGATGGAGGAGTTCCGTACCACGCTGGAAGGCGATAGCTGCCACTCACCAAACGCCACTGGTTGGTTTGAAGGCGTGAAGCGTTTTTTCGGCGACCTGTAAGGAGCGGTAAATGCGACGTATAGCTGTGATGGGCGCTGCCGGGCGCATGGGCAGGACATTGATCGATGCGGTGCAGCAGCGCTCGCCAGTGTGCGGGCTGACGGCGGCAATCGTTCGTCCGGGCAGCTCTCTGGTGGGGGCTGATGCCGGTGAGCTGGCTTCTGTAGGGCGGATTGATGTGCCGTTGTCAGCCAGCCTGCAAGAGGTCTCTGCTGACTTTGACGTGCTGATCGATTTCACTTTGCCTGAAGTGATGCTGGGCAACCTGGCGGTGTGTCGCAAGCTGGGCAAGGCCATGGTGATTGGCACCACGGGCTTGAGCGCGGCGCAAAAACAGCTGTTGGTCGAAGCGGGTCAGGACATTGCGATTGTCTTTGCTTCCAACTTCAGTGTCGGGGTCAATCTGTCGTTCAAGTTGCTCGACATGGCTGCGCGGGTGATGGGTGATGATGCGGATATCGAAATCATCGAGGCTCACCACCGGCACAAGGTCGACGCACCTTCGGGAACGGCGATGCGCATGGGTGAAGTGATTGCCGATGCATTGGGGCGCGATCTGCAAAAAGTCGCGGTCTATGGTCGTGAAGGCCATACCGGTGCTCGCGAGCGTGAAACCATCGGTTTCGCTACGGTGCGCGGCGGTGATGTGGTGGGTGATCACACGGTGCTGTTTGCCACTGAAGGCGAGCGGCTCGAAATCACCCACAAGGCATCCAGTCGCATGACTTTTGCCAAGGGCGCCGTTCGAGCAGCTTTGTGGCTGGAAGGGCGCGAGCCTGGGCTGTATGACATGCAGGATGTGCTCGACCTGCGTTGAGTTATCTCTGTAAAATCGGGTTGTTGGCGCGCCAGTAGCCCGATTTTTAACCGCTAAGCGATGTTCTGTCGCATTCTCCTGTCTTTTAGACTCTTTAGCGGTAGACCAAAAAAGCCTTTTTCTGTAAGCTACAGCTTTAGTGTGTCCACTAAAAGCGCGCAGATAATTCGATGAAGAAGCGGGGTGACGTGTCCATACGTCACTCCGCTTTTTTACAACCTGCGATCGCCCTTTCAGGCTTTATTTACGGGAGGTCTTCTTGACTAAGCAAGCCATACTCGCCCTCGCTGATGGCAGCATTTTTCGCGGCGAAGCCATTGGGGCCGACGGTCAAACCGTTGGTGAGGTGGTGTTTAACACCGCAATGACTGGCTACCAGGAGATCCTTACGGATCCTTCCTACGCTCAGCAAATCGTGACCCTGACTTACCCGCATGTTGGCAATACCGGTACTACCCCGGAAGACGCCGAGTCTGATCGTGTCTGGTCCGCAGGTCTGGTAATTCGTGATCTGCCGCTGGTTGCAAGCAACTGGCGCAACACCATGTCGCTGGCCGACTACCTGAAAGCCAACAATGTTGTGGCTATCGCCGGTATCGACACCCGCCGCCTGACGCGCATCCTGCGTGAGAAAGGCGCGCAGAACGGCTGCATCATGGCCGGTGACAACATTTCTGAAGAAGCTGCCATTGCAGCTGCTCGTGGCTTCCCAGGCCTGAAGGGCATGGATCTGGCGAAAGTCGTCAGCACCGAAAAAGCCTACGAGTGGCGCTCCAGCGTCTGGAACCTGGCTACCGACAGTCACCCGACGATCGAAGCCAGCGAACTGCCTTACCACGTGGTTGCGTACGACTACGGCGTAAAGTGGAACATCCTGCGCATGTTGGTTGAGCGCGGCTGCCGCGTTACCGTGGTTCCTGCACAGACCCCGGCCAGCGATGTACTGGCACTCAACCCTGATGGCGTGTTCTTGTCCAACGGTCCAGGCGATCCTGAGCCTTGCGACTACGCGATCACGGCCATTAAGGAAGTCCTGAATACCGAAATTCCGGTGTTTGGCATCTGCCTAGGTCATCAGTTGCTAGCTCTGGCCTCGGGTGCCAAGACCGTGAAAATGGGTCATGGCCACCACGGCGCTAACCACCCGGTCCAGGATCTGGATACTGGTGTTGTGATGATCACCAGCCAGAACCACGGTTTTGCGGTAGACGAATCGAGCTTGCCAGCCAACGTACGTGCCATTCATAAGTCGCTGTTCGACGGCACGCTGCAAGGCATCGAACTGACCGACAAGAGCGCTTTCAGCTTCCAGGGTCACCCTGAAGCAAGCCCTGGCCCGAACGACGTTGCACCGCTGTTCGATCGCTTCATCAATGAGATGGCCAAGCGCCGCTGATCAGCCCCCTGCTGCAGCGCCCTGTGGCGGCCCCGATCTTCGGTGGCCCCTGGGGCGCTTCAAAAGCCTGATTGACAGCTTGCCGACTGACCTGCGGATTTGAGTGACAAACCCATGCCAAAACGTACAGACATAAAAAGCATCCTGATTCTCGGCGCTGGCCCGATTGTTATCGGCCAGGCCTGTGAATTCGACTACTCTGGCGCCCAGGCTTGTAAAGCCCTGCGCGAAGAGGGTTACCGCGTCATCCTGGTGAACTCGAACCCGGCCACGATCATGACCGACCCGGACATGGCCGACGCGACCTACATCGAGCCGATCAAATGGCAGACCGTTGCCAAGATCATCGAAAAAGAGCGCCCGGACGCACTGTTGCCGACCATGGGTGGCCAGACTGCACTGAACTGCGCACTGGATCTGGAGCGCGAAGGCGTTCTTGAGAAGTTCGGCGTAGAAATGATCGGCGCCAATGCCGACACGATCGACAAGGCTGAAGACCGTTCGCGCTTCGACAAGGCGATGAAGTCCATTGGTCTTGACTGCCCTCGCTCCGGTATTGCCCACAGCATGGAAGAGGCCAATGCGGTTCTCGAAAAGCTGGGCTTCCCGTGCATCATTCGTCCATCCTTCACCATGGGCGGCACCGGTGGCGGTATTGCTTACAACCGTGAAGAGTTCGAAGAAATCTGCGCTCGCGGTCTTGACCTGTCGCCAACCAAAGAGCTGCTGATCGACGAGTCCCTGATCGGCTGGAAAGAGTACGAGATGGAGGTTGTCCGCGATAAGAAGGACAACTGCATCATCGTTTGCTCGATCGAAAACTTCGACCCGATGGGCGTGCACACCGGTGACTCGATCACCGTTGCTCCTGCACAAACCCTGACGGACAAGGAATACCAGATCATGCGTAACGCCTCCCTGGCGGTACTGCGTGAGATCGGCGTTGAAACCGGCGGATCCAACGTTCAGTTCGGCATTTGCCCGGACACCGGCCGTATGGTCGTAATCGAAATGAACCCGCGTGTATCGCGCTCTTCAGCTCTGGCATCGAAAGCCACCGGCTTCCCGATTGCGCGCATCGCCGCCAAGCTGGCGATCGGTTACACCCTGGACGAGCTGCAAAACGAAATCACCGGCGGTGCTACGCCTGCGTCCTTCGAGCCGTCCATCGACTACGTTGTGACCAAGCTGCCGCGCTTTGCTTTTGAGAAGTTCGCCAAGGCTGACGCTCGTTTGACCACGCAGATGAAATCTGTGGGTGAAGTCATGGCTATCGGTCGGACTTTCCAGGAATCCCTGCAAAAGGCCCTTCGCGGTCTGGAAGTGGGTGTAAGCGGTCTTGATCCAAAGCTGGACCTGAGCAACCCAGAAAGCATGGCCGTGCTCAAGCGCGAGCTGACCGTGCCGGGCGCCGAGCGTATCTGGTACGTGGCTGACGCGTTCCGCGCAGGCATGACCGTCGAAGATATCTTCGGCATGAACATGATTGACCCTTGGTTCCTGGTGCAGATCGAAGATCTGATCAAGGACGAAGAAAAAATCAAGACCATGGCGCTGTCCTCAATCGACCGCGATGCCATGTATCGCCTCAAGCGCAAGGGCTTCTCCGATGCGCGCCTGGCTGTACTGCTGGGTGTCACCGAGAAAAACCTGCGTCGCCACCGTCACAAGCTGGAAGTGTTCCCGGTCTACAAGCGCGTTGACACCTGCGCCGCCGAGTTCGCCACCGACACCGCCTACATGTACTCCACCTACGAGGAAGAGTGCGAAGCCAACCCTTCGGATCGTGACAAGATCATGATCCTGGGCGGTGGCCCGAACCGTATCGGCCAAGGTATCGAGTTCGACTATTGCTGCGTTCACGCCGCTCTGGCACTGCGTGCAGACGGTTACGAGACCATCATGGTCAACTGCAACCCGGAAACCGTTTCCACCGATTACGACACGTCGGATCGTTTGTACTTCGAATCCGTCACCCTGGAAGACGTCCTGGAAATCGTGCGTGTCGAGAAGCCAAAAGGCGTGATCGTCCAGTACGGCGGCCAAACTCCGCTGAAACTGGCCCGCGCCCTGGAAGAAGCCGGCGTACCGATCATCGGTACCAGCCCTGACGCCATCGATCGTGCAGAAGACCGTGAGCGCTTCCAGCAGATGGTTGAGCGCCTGAACCTGCGTCAGCCGCCTAACGCCACTGTGCGCAGCGAAGACGAAGCTATTCGTGCCGCTGGCAAGATCGGTTACCCGCTGGTTGTTCGTCCGTCCTACGTATTGGGCGGCCGTGCGATGGAAATCGTTTACGAAGAAGAAGAACTCAAGCGCTACCTGCGTGACGCGGTGAAAGTGTCCAACGACAGCCCTGTGCTGCTGGACCACTTCCTCAACTGCGCCATCGAAATGGACGTCGATGCTGTCTGCGACGGTACTGATGTAGTGATCGGCGCGATCATGCAGCACATCGAGCAGGCGGGTGTTCACTCGGGTGACTCTGCATGCTCGCTGCCGCCGTACTCGTTGCCGCTGCACATCCAGGACGAGATGCGCGAGCAGGTCAAGAAGATGGCTCTGGAATTGGGCGTTGTCGGCCTGATGAACGTGCAGTTGGCTCTGCAGGGCGAAGATATCTACGTGATCGAAGTGAACCCGCGTGCTTCGCGTACCGTTCCTTTCGTGTCCAAGTGCATCGGTGTTTCCCTGGCGATGATCGCAGCTCGCGTGATGGCCGGTAAAACCCTGAAAGAAATCGGCTTCACCAAAGAAATCATTCCTAACTTCTACAGCGTGAAAGAGGCGGTCTTCCCGTTCGCCAAATTCCCGGGTGTTGACCCGATTCTCGGCCCTGAGATGAAGTCCACCGGTGAAGTGATGGGCGTGGGCGATACCTTCGGCGAAGCTTTTGCCAAGGCCCAGATGGGTGCAAGCGAAGTACTGCCGACTGGTGGTACTGCCTTCATCAGCGTTCGTGACGACGACAAGCCCTTGGTGGCCGGCGTTGCTCGCGACCTGATCAGCCTGGGCTTCGAAATCGTTTCGACTGCTGGTACTGCCAAGTTCATCGAAGCTGCAGGCTTGAAAGTGCGCCGCGTGAACAAGGTGACCGAGGGTCGTCCGCACGTTGTCGACATGATCAAGAATGACGAAGTTACCTTGATTATCAACACCACCGAAGGTCGTCAGTCGATTGCTGACTCCTATTCCATTCGTCGCAACGCGCTGCAGCACAAGATCTACTGCACCACGACCATTGCTGCTGGCGAAGCGATCTGTGAAGCGCTTAAATTCGGTCCTGAAAAAACCGTCCGCCGCTTGCAGGATCTACACGCAGGATTGAAGTCATGATCAAGTACCCAATGACGGTCCAGGGCCATAAAGCCCTGGAAGATGAGCTTGCACACCTGACCAAGGTTGTTCGGCCAAAGCTGAGCAAGGAAATCGGTACGGCGCGCGAGCTTGGCGACCTGAAAGAAAACGCGGAATACCATGCGGCTCGTGAGCTTCAAGGTATGTCTGAGGCTCGTATCCGTGATATCGAAGGTCGCCTGCAGAACGCAGTAGTGATTGATGTGACGGCTATTCCTCATACCGGTAAGGTGATTTTCGGTACGACGGTCGAAATCGCTAACGTTGAAACTGACGAACGCGTTGTCTATCAGATCGTTGGTGAAGATGAAGCTGACTTCAAACTCGGAAAAATCTCCGTCGGCTCGCCGCTTGCTCGTGCCTTGATTGCCAAGGAAGAGGGTGACGTCGTCGCGGTGAAAACACCTGGCGGTGTTATCGAATACGAGATCATTGAAGTACGTCACATCTAAGAATGACGCCCGCCTTGTGCGGGCGCACTTCTTTGGCGGCTGACCCGGGTGTTCCGGGTTGGCAGCTTGTGGTTGTTGCACACAGAATTTTTGCCGGTGCTGGCCTTAAAGGCGGTTGGCAGCGTTGCTGGATGAAGAGGTAAATGGCAGGGCGGGAAGTATTGCGTTGGGCGTCTCTGGCTGCCTGATGCGTTGCGCGGGCAGTTCTTGCATGACTCTCGGGTATTACCCTGGAAGAGTTTCAGGGCGCGCCAGGCGCACCCTTGACCCTTGTCGACATCACTTGAAGCGATGGATGTTCGACAGTTGCTTGTTTACATTGACGTTCTTGCGGTACAGAAGCGCCATTTTACCGATAACCTGTACCAATTCCGCTTTGCCGGCCTTGCACATTTGTGCGACGGCCTCCAGGCGGGATTCGCGATCCAGGATGTTGACTTTGATTTTAATCAACTCGTGATCGCCCAATGCGCGTTCGAGTTCGGCTAAAACACCTTCAGTCAAACCATTGTCAGCCACAGTCAAAACTGGTTTCAGATGGTGGCCAATGGATTTGTACTGTTTCTTCTGCTCTTGAGTGAGCGGCATAATCTGACCCCTGTGTCTGATCTTGTAAAAAGCGGCGGCCAGTTTACCCGAGCGAGTCCGAGACCGCCCAGTTAATCACGACCCGTTTAAAATTTTTGAGGTGGCCCGTGGCCCGTTCCAAGACTAGCCTTAACTGGCTGAAAGAGCATTTCAACGATCCGTACGTCAAAATGGCGCAAAAAGACGGGTATCGCTCGCGCGCCAGCTACAAATTGCTGGAGATTCAAGAACGTGATCGCCTGATTCGTCCCGGCATGACGGTAATTGACCTGGGTGCTGCCCCGGGTGGCTGGTCGCAGGTGACCAGTCGTCTGATCGGTGGTCAGGGGCGTTTGATTGCTTCCGACATCCTGGATATGGACAGCATTCCTGATGTGACCTTCATCAAGGGCGACTTTACCGAGGACGCAGTGCTTGCACAGATCCTCGAGGCGGTCGGAAATACGCAAGTAGACCTTGTGATTTCAGATATGGCCCCCAATATGAGTGGATTGGCAGCTGTGGATATGCCTCGGGCGATGTTCCTGTGTGAGTTGGCACTGGATCTTGCCGGTCGTGTCCTACGTCCAGGTGGTGATTTTCTGATTAAAGTTTTCCAAGGTGAAGGCTTTGATCAGTACCACAAAGATATTCGCAAGCTGTTCGACAAGGTGCAGATGCGCAAGCCGTCGTCGTCTCGAGACAGGTCCCGCGAGCAGTATTTGCTGGGGCGCGGCTTCCGCGGTATCGATGGTTCTGCCAGTGATGAGCGTCTTTGACAAGGGCGATAGTTTTTTTTGAATCGCTTTACAGATCTGGCATAACGAATACTGTGTAGTCAAAGTTTCACAAAGGGTTACAGACGGAGCCTGCAAGGGTTGTAGGCAATGTAGTAAGTTATGCCGGTGAATATCATGCGAAGCACGCTTCAGTAGCGGGGCTTGCTTCAGAGGGTAGCTAATTGAACGATATGGCAAAGAATCTGATCCTGTGGTTGATCATCGCCGCTGTCCTGGTGACAGTGATGAACAACTTCTCCAGTCCAAACGAGCCACAAACCCTCAACTATTCCGACTTCATCCAGCAAGTTAAGGATGGCAAGGTCGAGCGCGTTGCCGTGGATGGCTACGTGATTACCGGCAAACGCAGCGATGGCGATTCCTTCAAAACCATCCGTCCGGCTATTCAGGACAACGGTTTGATCGGTGATCTGGTAGATAACCATGTGACCGTTGAAGGCAAACTGCCAGAGCAACAAAGCATCTGGACTCAGCTGCTGGTTGCTAGCTTCCCGATTCTGGTGATCATCGCAGTCTTCATGTTCTTCATGCGTCAAATGCAGGGCGGTGCCGGCGGTAAAGGCGGCCCGATGAGCTTTGGCAAGAGCAAGGCGCGACTGCTGTCGGAAGATCAAGTCAAGACGACTCTGGCTGACGTAGCAGGTTGTGATGAGGCCAAGGAAGAAGTAGGCGAGCTGGTTGAGTTCCTGCGCGATCCGGGCAAGTTCCAGCGCCTGGGTGGTCGTATTCCTCGCGGTGTGCTGATGGTTGGCCCGCCAGGTACCGGTAAAACCCTGATTGCCAAGGCAATCGCTGGCGAAGCCAAGGTGCCGTTTTTCACTATTTCCGGTTCCGACTTTGTTGAAATGTTCGTGGGCGTCGGCGCAAGCCGTGTTCGTGACATGTTTGAACAAGCCAAGAAGCACGCGCCATGCATCATCTTCATCGACGAAATCGATGCTGTTGGTCGTCACCGTGGTAACGGTATGGGCGGCGGTCATGATGAGCGCGAGCAGACACTTAACCAGTTGCTGGTTGAGATGGACGGCTTTGAAATGAATGACGGCATCATTGTGATTGCCGCCACCAACCGTCCTGACGTACTTGACCCCGCGCTGTTGCGTCCAGGTCGTTTTGACCGTCAGGTCGTTGTTGGCTTGCCGGACATTCGTGGTCGCGAGCAGATCCTCAAGGTGCACATGCGCAAAGTGCCAATGGGCGATGATGTTCAGCCGGGCGTGATTGCACGTGGTACACCGGGCTTCTCGGGTGCTGATCTGGCGAACCTGGTGAACGAGGCTTCGCTGTTTGCAGCGCGCACCGGCAAGCGTGTTGTTGAAATGAAAGAGTTTGAGTTGGCAAAAGACAAGATCATGATGGGCGCCGAGCGCAAATCGATGGTCATGTCGGACAAAGAAAAGCGCAACACGGCTTATCACGAAGCGGGTCACGCTATCGTTGGTCGTGTAGTGCCTGAGCATGATCCGGTCTACAAGGTTTCGATCATTCCTCGTGGCCGCGCCCTTGGCGTTACCATGTTCTTGCCGGAAGAAGATCGCTACAGCTTGTCCAAGCGTGCGCTGATCAGCCAGATCTGTTCGCTCTATGGCGGTCGTATCGCTGAAGAGATGACGCTGGGCTTTGACGGTGTTACCACCGGGGCGTCCAACGACATCATGCGTGCGAGCCAGATCGCCCGGAACATGGTGACCAAGTGGGGCTTGTCCGAAAAACTGGGCCCGTTGATGTATGCCGAAGACGAAGAGTCTTATCTGGGTCGCGGTGGTGGTCAGTCTGCGAGCGTTTCGGGTGATACAGCCAAGCTGATCGACTCCGAAGTGCGCAGTATCATTGATCAGTGTTACAACACGGCCAAGCAGATCCTGACCGAAAACCGTGACAAGCTTGATGCCATGGCTGACGCACTGATGAAGTACGAAACGATCGATGCCGATCAGATCGACGACATCATGGCAGGTCGTCCGCCACGCGAGCCGCGTGACTGGGAAGACGGTAGCTCGGGTACCCCGACTGCCCCGACGCTCGATAAAACCGAGCGCCCGGAAACACCTATCGGCGGCCCTGCTGCTGATCAATAAGGCTTGAAATGACTTCTGTTCAGTCCTCAACCCGGTTGCCTTGCGGCAACCGGGTTCTTGATTTGGCCCGTACGCATGTTATGGGCATTCTCAATGTTACCCCTGATTCCTTTTCCGACGGCGGCCGCTTTGCTGCTCTGGATGCAGCTGTGCGTCATGCGCAGGCGATGGTTCTGGCCGGTGCAACCCTGATTGATGTTGGCGGTGAGTCAACACGTCCGGGAGCGCCTGTGGTTTCGCCCCAGGAAGAGCTCGATCGTGTAGCTCCAGTTGTCGAACGCATAAGTCGGGAACTGGATGTCATTATTTCGGTCGATACCTCCGCGCCAATAGTCATGACAGAGGTTGCGCGCCTCGGGGCGGGCCTCATCAATGATGTGCGCTCGCTGCGCCGTGAAGGCGCCTTGCAGGCGGCTGCGGCTACTGGTTTGCCGGTGTGCCTGATGCACATGCTCGGTGAGCCGGGCGATATGCAGGACAATCCTCATTACGATGACTTGGTGGGCGAGGTTTCGGCGTTCCTGGTCGATAGCATGGCCCGGTGTGCAATAGGCGGCATTGGGCCTGAGCGCATCGTGCTGGACCCGGGGTTTGGCTTTGCAAAAACATTGCAGCACAACTTGAGCCTGTTCAAGCATATGGAGGCCCTGCATGCACTGGGGCGACCGTTGCTGGTGGGCGTGTCACGTAAAAGTATGGTCGGGCAAACACTGAACCGGCCGGTTGCAGAGCGTCTATATGGCAGTCTGGCGCTTGCAGCTTTGGCGATGACCAAAGGGGCGCGTATTTTACGAGTCCACGATGTTGCCGAAACAGTTGATGTGGTACGGATGATCGCAGCGGTAGATTCCGCCGACTAAGAATGATGGAGCACTTATGACAAAGAAGTATTTTGGCACCGACGGTATTCGTGGTCGGGTCGGCGTTTACCCGATTACCCCTGACTTTATGCTCAAGTTGGGTTGGGCGGCGGGCATGGCGTTTCGTAGCAAGGGTGCTTGCCGGATCCTGGTAGGCAAGGACACTCGTATATCGGGCTACATGTTCGAGTCCGCACTTGAGGCGGGTTTGTCTGCTGCCGGGGCTGATGTGATGCTGCTGGGTCCTATGCCCACGCCGGCTATTGCCTACCTGACGCGCACCTTCCATGCCGAAGCAGGCATCGTGATCAGTGCGTCACACAATCCTCATGACGATAACGGCATCAAGTTCTTTTCCGGGGACGGCACCAAGCTCCCTGATGATGTTGAATTGATGATTGAAGAGTTGCTGGACGCACCCATGACAGTTGTCGAGTCTGACAAGCTGGGGAAAGTGTCTCGTATCAATGATGCTCCGGGTCGCTATATCGAGTTCTGCAAAAGCAGTGTGCCTAGCAGCACCAACTTCAGCGGCCTCAAGATCGTTCTCGACTGCGCCCACGGTGCGACCTACAAGGTTGCGCCTAGTGTTTTCAAGGAGCTGGGTGCGCAAGTCATCGTGCTCTCGGCTCAGCCTGATGGCCTGAACATCAACGAAAACTGCGGCTCGACCCATATGGGCCAGTTGCAGGCTGCCGTTGTGGCTGAAGGTGCGGACCTGGGTATCGCTTTTGATGGCGATGGTGATCGGGTTCTTATGGTCGATCATACCGGTGCCGTCGTCGATGGCGATGAGCTGCTGTTCATCATCGCCCGTGATTTGCACGAGCGTGGCAAGTTGCAAGGTGGCGTCGTCGGTACGCTGATGAGCAACCTTGGGCTTGAACTGGCGCTGGCTGACCTGGGCATTCCGTTTGTGCGTGCCAACGTGGGTGACCGTTACGTCATCGCAGGCCTCCAAGAACGCGATTGGTTGGTGGGTGGCGAGAACTCCGGACACATCGTCTGCTTCCAGCACACCACGACCGGCGATGCGATCATCGCTGCGCTTCAAGTGCTGCTGTCTTTGCGTCGTCGTGATGAAAGTCTGGCTCAGTCGCGCCAGGCATTGCGCAAGTGTCCGCAGATTCTGGTGAACGTACGTTTTGCAGGCGGTGTGAATCCTGTCGAGCATCCGGCTGTCAAAGAAGCCTGTGCGCGTGTGACCGAGGCCATGAATGGTCGTGGTCGCGTGCTGCTGCGCAAGTCGGGAACAGAGCCTTTGGTGCGCGTAATGGTCGAAGGTGACGACGAAAACATGGTTCGCGGCTACGCCGATGAGCTTGCAAAACTGGTAAGTGAAGTTTGTGCCTGAATTCGGCTTGCCAGCGCGGATGTGGTTGGGTAACATCTGCGCCCACTTTGACCGACGAGGTAAAGCATGCGTCGCACTATGGTAGCTGGTAACTGGAAGATGCACGGTACCCGCGCCAGCGTCGCTGAGCTGATCGACGGTCTGCGTGGTCTGGTCTTGCCGAACGATGTTGATGTTGCAGTATTCCCGCCTCAGCTGTTTATTGATCGAGTGATCAATGGCTTGCAAGGCGCAGCGATTTCGGTCGGTGCCCAGGATGCTGCAGTGGAGTCGGGGCAGGGCGCACTGACTGGCGAGATTTCATCGAGCCAGTTAGTGGACGCAGGTTGCAAACTGGTGCTTGTTGGTCACTCCGAACGCCGCCTGATTTTGGGTGAGCAGGACGAGACGCTCAATCGCAAGTTTGCAGCGGCTCAAGCCTCTGGCTTGACGCCAGTGTTGTGCATAGGGGAAACCCTGGAGCAGCGCGAAGCGGGGCAAACGCTTGAAGTGGTAGGGCGTCAGCTGGATGTCGTGATTGACGAGTTTGGCATTGATGCTTTTGTAAATGCTGTGATTGCATACGAGCCAGTTTGGGCCATTGGCACCGGACTGACCGCATCACCACAGCAGGCGCAAGATGTGCATGCGGCCATTCGCGCACAACTGGCGCAAAAGAATTCTGAAGTGGCACAAGGTGTGCGACTTCTATACGGCGGCAGCGTGAAGGCGGCCAATGCGGTCGAACTGTTCAGCATGCCGGATATCGATGGGGGACTCATTGGCGGGGCTTCCCTGAATGCAGATGAGTTCGGTGCGATCATTCGTGCCGCAGGAAACTGAAAATGCTGGATAACGTCGTAACTGTGTTTCATCTGCTGACAGCATTGGGTGTAATTGCCCTGGTTTTGCTGCAACAGGGTAAGGGAGCGGATGCTGGAGCATCTTTTGGCGCAGGTGCATCAAATACTGTGTTCGGAAGCCAAGGTTCCTCTACCTTTCTTAGTAAGTTTACTGCTATACTTGCCGCAGGTTTTTTCATAACCAGCTTAGGGTTAGGTTACTTTGCTAAAGAGAAAGCTGAACAGCTGACTCAAGTAGGTTTGCCAAATCCAGCGGTGTTGGAAGTTCCAGTGCAAAAGCCGGCTTCAGATGATGTTCCGGTGCTTCAAGAGCAAAAGTCGGCAACTCCTGCGACTGACGTACCTCCAGCTCAAGAGCAAAAGTAAAACGGGTTTCATGATGTAATGTAGTATTGCCGAGGTGGTGGAATTGGTAGACACGCAACCTTGAGGTGGTTGTGCCCATAGGGTGTAGGGGTTCGAGTCCCCTTCTCGGTACCAATTATCAAGAATGCCCGCAGTAGCGGGCTTTCTTGTATGTGGAAGGTTGGATTGACCCTGAAAAGGATCAACCGTATACTTCCGCTCCAGCTTTGTCGCGGGATGGAGCAGTCTGGTAGCTCGTCGGGCTCATAACCCGAAGGTCGTCGGTTCAAATCCGGCTCCCGCAACCAGTTTTAGCGGAGCCCCTTATTAGGGGCTTTTTGTTAACTGGACACTTTATAGCGTCGGTATTCAACGACGTTTCAGAGATGGGCGCTTCGCCCATTTTTTCATTTTGCACAGCATGCACAAACATGCACTAGGGGGTTCAGGTGTCGAGCAAGCTAGAACAGTTGCAGGACTTGTTGGCCCCGGTGATCGTGGCCCTTGGCTATGAATGCTGGGGTATTGAATTTTCGGCTCAAGGCCGCCATTCAATGTTGCGTGTGTATATCGACAAGGAAGGCGGCGTATTGGTGGATGACTGCGCAATTGTCAGTCGTCAGATCAGCGGCGTTCTGGATGTCGAAGATCCTATCGCTGTTGAATACACCCTTGAAGTTTCTTCTCCTGGCATGGAACGCCCACTGTTCACCATTGAGCAGTTTGCGAAATTTGCCGGTGAGCAAGTGAGGATCAAGCTGCGCTCGCCTTTCGAAGGGCGACGCAACTTTCAGGGCCTTCTGCGCGGCGTAGAGGAGCAGGACATTGTGGTGCAGGTTGAAGACCATGAATTCCTGTTGCCGATCGATATGATCGACAAGGCCAACATTATTCCCAGTTTTGACTGAGACGCGGATCCCGCGGATCCAATGGCTTGCGAAAGGCGAGGCGTACGATGAGCAAAGAAGTACTGCTGGTTGTTGAGTCGGTGTCCAATGAAAAGGGCGTACCGGCAAACGTTATTTTTGAAGCGCTGGAGCTGGCTCTGGCCACCGCGACCAAAAAGCGTTTTGAGGACGAAGTCGAACTGCGTGTGGAGATCAATCGCCACACCGGTAACTATGAGACTTTCCGTCGCTGGACTGTGGTCGAAGACGAAGATCTGGATGATCCAGCATACGAGTTGGCGGTTGACCAGGCCCAGGCGAAACAGCCAGGCGCTGTAGCCGGCGATATTATCGAAGAAAAGATCGATTCTATCGAATTCGGTCGGATTGCTGCACAAACGGCCAAACAGGTCATTGTGCAAAAAGTCCGCGAAGCCGAGCGTGCTCAAGTAGTCGATGCTTATCGCGAGCGTCTGGGCGAGATCATTTCGGGCACCGTTAAAAAAGTGACACGTGACAATGTGATCGTTGATCTGGGCAATAACGCTGAAGCGTTGCTGGCCCGTGAAGACATCATTTCCCGTGAGACTTTCCGTGTTGGCGTACGCCTTCGCGCGCTGCTCAAAGAAATCCGCACTGAGAATCGCGGCCCTCAGCTGATTCTGTCGCGTACCGCGCCAGAGATGCTGATCGAGTTGTTCCGCATTGAAGTGCCAGAGATCTCCGAAGGCCTGATCGAAGTGATGGCGGCCTCCCGCGATCCTGGATCTCGCGCTAAAATAGCCGTTCGCTCCAAAGACAAACGCATTGATCCGCAAGGTGCCTGCATTGGTATGCGCGGTTCGCGTGTCCAGGCAGTGTCCGGCGAATTGGGCGGAGAGCGAGTGGATATCGTCCTTTGGGATGACAACCCGGCGCAGTTCGTGATCAACGCAATGTCGCCAGCTGAAGTGGCGGCAATTATCGTCGACGAAGATGCCCATGCAATGGACATCGCCGTTGGCGCAGACAATCTGGCCCAGGCGATTGGTCGCGGCGGTCAGAACGTACGTCTGGCCAGCCAGTTGACCGGCTGGACCTTGAACGTGATGACCGAATCGGACATCCAGGCTAAGCAGCAAGCAGAAACCGGCGATATCCTGCGCAACTTCATCGAAGAGCTGGAAGTTGATGAAGACCTGGCGCAGGTACTGGTAGATGAAGGCTTTACTAGCCTGGAAGAGATTGCCTACGTACCGGTGGAAGAAATGCTCAACATCGATGGCTTTGACGAAGATACCGTCAACGAGCTTCGCGCTCGGGCCAAGGATCGACTGTTGACTAAAGCCATCGCTACTGAGGAAAAGCTGGCAGACGCCCATCCGGCCGAAGACCTGCTCTCGCTTGAGGGTATGGACAAGGATTTGGCGATGGAACTGGCGGTGCGCGGCGTAATTACCCGCGAAGACCTGGCCGAGCAGTCTATTGACGACCTGCTCGACATCGACGGCATTGACGATGATCGTGCCGGCAAGTTGATCATGGCCGCCCGAGCCCATTGGTTCGAGTAATTAGGCGCGGCCTGAGGAGAGAAATGCATGACGCAAGTCACGGTGAAACAACTGGCCGATGAGGTCAAAACACCGGTTGAGCGCCTGTTGCAGCAGATGCGTGAGGCAGGTCTGCCGCACAACGCCGCCGAGCAGAATGTGACCGACAGTGAGAAGCAAGCTCTGCTGACTCACCTGAAAAGCAGCCACAAGGCTAAAGTGGAAGAACCGCGCAAGATCACTTTGCAGCGTAAAACCACCAGTACCCTTCGTGTTGCTGGCAGCAAAAGCATTAGCGTTGAAGTACGCAAGAAGAAAGTATTCGTACAGCAAAGCCCGGAAGAAATCGAAGCCGAGCGTAAACGTGAGATGGATGAACGTCGTGCAGTAGAAAGTGCCGCACGTCAAAAGGCTGAAGAAGAGTCCAAGCGTCGCGCCGAAGAAGAAGCGCGCCGTCAGCCTGCATCTACTCCTGCGCAAGCTCCAGCTGTTGCGGCACCTGCACCCGTGCAAACTGCACCGGCAGCAGCACCTGCACCAGCTGCTGATGCACGCAAGCGTGACGAACAGCGTCGCCCGGACAAGCCACGTGCTGACGATAACAATCGTCGCGGTAGTGGTGACGGCGATCGTAAAAACGCTCCGCATCGTGCCTCGGTTAAAGAAAAAGCACCGACTCCACGTGTTGCTCCACGCACTTCCGACGAAGAAAGCGACAGCTTTCGTCGCGGTGGTCGTGGCAAGGGCAAGCTGAAGAAGCGTAACGCTCACGGTTTCCAGAGCCCAACCGGCCCTGTAGTTCGTGACGTGCAGATTGGCGAGACCATCACTGTCGGCGATTTGGCTGCACAGATGTCGGTCAAGGCTGCCGAAGTCATCAAGTTCATGTTCAAGCTGGGTACTCCAGCGACCATCAACCAGGTACTTGATCAGGAAACTGCTCAACTGGTTGCTGAAGAACTGGGCCACAAAGTGACTCTGGTAAGCGACAACGCCCTGGAAGATTCCCTGGCCGAGTCCCTGAAATTCGAAGGCGAGTCGTTCTCCCGTGCTCCGGTTGTGACCGTAATGGGCCACGTTGACCACGGTAAAACTTCCCTGCTCGACTACATCCGTCGTGCCAAGGTAGCTGCAGGCGAAGCCGGTGGCATTACTCAGCACATCGGTGCGTACCACGTTGAAACCGAACGCGGCATGGTCACTTTCCTCGATACCCCGGGTCACGCTGCGTTTACCGCAATGCGTGCACGTGGTGCCAAGGCGACTGACATCGTGATTCTGGTTGTGGCTGCAGACGACGGCGTAATGCCGCAAACCATCGAAGCTGTTCAGCATGCGAAAGCAGCTGGCGTGCCTCTGGTTGTTGCAGTGAACAAAATCGACAAGCCAGGTGCTGATCTCGATCGCATCCGCAGCGAATTGTCCGTTCACGGCGTGACCTCGGAAGAGTGGGGTGGTGACACTCCGTTTGTTTCGGTCTCGGCGAAAATGGGTACCGGCGTTGACGAATTGCTCGAAGCCGTATTGCTGCAAGCTGAAGTTCTGGAACTCAAGGCCACTCCATCGGCTCCCGGCCGTGGCGTAGTTGTTGAGTCCCGTCTGGACAAAGGCCGTGGCCCTGTTGCAACTGTGCTGGTTCAAGACGGTACCCTGCGCCAAGGCGACATGGTTCTGGTTGGCTCCAACTACGGTCGCATCCGCGCCATGCTCGATGAGAACGGCAAGCCTATCAAGGAAGCCGGTCCATCCATCCCTGTCGAGATTCTCGGCCTGGACGGAACGCCAGATGCTGGCGACGAGATGAGCGTAATGACTGACGAGAAGAAGGCACGTGAAGTTGCCCTGTTCCGTCAAGGCAAGTTCCGCGAAGTGAAACTGGCGCGTGCTCACGCAGGCAAGCTGGAAAACATCTTCGAGAACATGGGCCAGGAAGAGAAGAAGACGCTTAACATCGTCCTCAAATCTGACGTCCGTGGTTCGTTGGAAGCTCTGCAGGGCGCGTTGAGCGGCCTGGGTAATGACGAAGTGCAAGTGCGCGTAGTAGGCGGCGGTGTCGGTGGTATCACCGAGAGCGACGCTAACCTGGCACTGGCCTCCAACGCTGTACTGTTTGGCTTCAACGTGCGTGCCGATGCTGGCGCTCGCAAGATTGTCGAGCAGGAAGGCCTGGACATGCGTTACTACAACGTCATCTACGACATCATCGAAGACGTCAAGAAAGCCCTTACCGGCATGCTTGGCAGCGACGTTCGGGAGAATATCCTGGGTATTGCTGAAGTCCGTGACGTGTTCCGTTCGCCTAAATTCGGCGCGGTTGCAGGTTGCATGGTGCTTGAAGGTGTTGTTCACCGTAACCGTCCAATCCGCGTATTGCGTGAAGACATCGTTATCTACGAAGGCGAGCTGGAATCCCTGCGTCGCTTTAAAGATGACATGTCCGAAGTGCGTGCCGGCATGGAATGCGGTATCGGCGTCAAGAGCTACAACGACGTTAAAGTCGGTGACAAGATCGAAGTGTTCGAGAAGGTCCAGGTTGCTCGCAGCCTCTAACTCGCGAGCCTCAAGAGTGAGGACGAGCCCGCGCATGCACATGCGCAGTGCTCGGCCTGGACTCTAAACGCAACGCCCGGTCCGGCTTCTGTCGTGCCGGGCGTTTGCCGCTTTCAGACCGCATGGGTTTCCCATGGGTGAGTAACAGGTAACAAGACATGGCAAAAGAATATAGCCGTACCCAACGTATTGGCGATCAGATGCAGCGCGAGCTGGCACAGCTGATCCGTCGTGAAGTCAAAGACCCGCGTGTGGGTCTGGTCACCATTACAGCTGTTGAAGTCAGCCGTGACGTCGGTCACGCCAAGATCTTCATCACCGTGATGGGTGAGGACAGCGCTGAAGAGATCGCTCAAAGCATCAAGGTGCTGAACTCGGCAGCGGGTTTCCTGCGCATGCAACTGGCGCGTGAAATGAAACTGCGCAGCGTTCCACAGCTGCACTTCCACTACGATGAAAGTGTCGTGCGTGGCGCTCACCTGTCCGCTTTGATCGAGCGTGCAGTGGCTGAAGACAATCAGCACCCTGAAGCCACTGCTCCCGAAGACACCAAGGAGTAACCGGTGGCTCAGGTTAAGCGTATCCGTCGTAACGTCAGCGGCATCATCCTGCTCGACAAGCCACTTGGATTCACTTCCAACGCGGCCCTGCAGAAAGTTCGCTGGCTGCTCAATGCCGAGAAGGCAGGGCACACCGGTAGCCTCGATCCATTAGCCAGCGGTGTTTTGCCGCTGTGCTTTGGCGAAGCCACCAAGTTTTCGCAATACCTGCTCGATTCCGACAAGGGTTATGAAACCCTTATGCAATTGGGCAAGACCACCACCACTGCAGACGCTGAAGGCGATGTTTTGCTGACACGTCCAGTGACCGTTGGTCGCGCCGATATCGAAGCTGTTTTACCAAGTTTTCGTGGGAAAATCAGTCAGATACCGCCGATGTACTCTGCACTCAAGCGAGACGGACAGCCGCTTTACAAGTTGGCCCGTGCAGGCGAAGTGGTGGAGCGTGAACCACGTTCTGTTACTATTACCCGCCTCGAATTGCTGGCCAGCGAAGGCGACACTGCGCGCTTGGCCGTCGACTGCACCAAAGGCACCTATATCCGTACCCTCGTGGAAGATATCGGTGAGCAACTGGGTTGCGGTGCATACGTTGCGCAGCTGCGTCGTACACACGCCGGACCTTTCAGCCTGGCCCAAACGGTGACGCTGGAAGAGTTGGAGGCTGTGCATGCCGAAGGCGGCAACGAAGCGGTTGATCGCTTCCTGATGCCATCGGACAGCGGCTTGCTGGACTGGCCATTACTGCACTTCTCGGAACACAGTGCGTTCTATTGGCTTAATGGCCAACCGGTTCGTGCTCCTGATGCCCCGAAGTTCGGTATGGTGCGGGTACAAGATCACAACGGTCGCTTTATCGGTATCGGTGAAGTGAGCGAAGACGGGCGCATTGCGCCGCGTCGACTGATTCGGTCGGAATGACCGAAACCAGGCTGCTTCGGGATGTAATACTCTTGGCGCAGACTGGAATGAGGGTGGCTGTTATTAGGCACGGTCACATCTCACTTTTAAATACGAGGATTTGTCCTCGGCCTATTGGATCTGTCTTGTTCGCAAACAGGCCCTAATTGAAAGGAAAGCCAAATGGCACTTACAGTTGAACACAAAGCAGAAATCGTAGCTGACTACCAGCAAGCTCCAGGTGATACAGGTTCTCCAGAAGTGCAGGTTGCACTGCTGACCTTTAACATCAACACGCTGCAAGGTCACTTCAAGGCAAACATCAAGGATCACCACTCCCGTCGTGGTCTGATCCGTATGGTTAACCAGCGTCGTAAGCTGCTGGACTACCTCAAAGGCAAAAACGTTGAGCGTTACAAAACGCTGATCGCTCGCCTGGGTCTGCGTCGCTAATAGCGATGTTGCTAGAGGCTGGTTGTCTGTCGTGCGTTTGCGGGTTTCCCGCAGGCGAACGGCAGGCTTCCAGCCTCAAGTTTTATCTGGACTAGACGGATTCTTACGAAAGCTTGCCGCAAGGGCTGTTTTCGTAAGCATCTTGAGTCGGGTCACTACCCGATGTTGCACATGACTTTCGCAAGAAACCCGTTCCCCAAGAGCCACAAAGAAGGTAGGACACCGTGAACCCGGTTATCAAAAAATTTCAGTTCGGTCAGTCGACCGTTACTCTCGAGACTGGCCGTATCGCCCGTCAAGCCTCCGGCGCAGTATTGGTCACCGTTGACGACGACGTCAGCGTGTTGGTGACTGTTGTCGGCTCCAAGCAAGCTGATCCAGGCAAGGGTTTCTTCCCTCTGTCTGTTCACTACCAGGAAAAAACCTACGCCGCGGGTAAAATCCCAGGCGGTTTCTTCAAGCGTGAAGGTCGCCCTTCCGAGAAAGAGACCCTGACGTCGCGTCTGATCGACCGTCCGATCCGTCCGCTGTTCCCAGAAGGTTTCATGAACGAAGTGCAGGTTGTCTGCACCGTTCTGTCCACCAGCAAGAAAACCGATCCGGACGTCGCTGCGATGATCGGTACTTCGGCAGCCCTGGCTATCTCCGGCATTCCTTTTGATGGTCCGATCGGCGCTGCTCGCGTTGCTTACCACGAAAGCACCGGCTACCTGCTGAACCCGACTTACGAGCAACTGGCCGCTTCGAGCCTGGACATGGTTGTTGCCGGTACGTCGGAAGCCGTATTGATGGTTGAATCGGAAGCCAAAGAGCTGACCGAAGATCAGATGCTGGGCGCCGTACTGTTTGCCCACGACGAATTCCAGGTGGTTATCCAGGCTGTTAAAGAGCTGGCCGCCGAAGCTGCAAAACCAACGTGGGACTGGGCTGCTGCCCCTGAAGCCACCGAACTGCTGGGCGCTATCCGTGCCGAGTTCGGCGAAGCAATCTCCCAGGCTTACACCATCACCGTCAAAGCAGACCGCTACACACGTCTGGGCGAGTTGAAGGATCAGGTTGTAGCCAAGCTGTCCGGTGAAGAAGGCCAGCCTTCTGCCAGCGAAGTCAAAGCTGCTTTCGGCGAAATCGAATACCGCACCGTTCGTGAAAACATCGTTAACGGCAAGCCGCGTATCGATGGCCGCGACACCAAGACTGTTCGTCCTCTGAACATCGAAGTAGGTGTTCTGCCCAAGACCCACGGTTCCGCACTGTTCACCCGTGGCGAAACTCAGGCTCTGGTTGTTGCAACGCTGGGTACTGCCCGTGACGCACAACTGCTGGACACCCTGGAAGGCGAGAAAAAAGACCCGTTCATGCTGCACTACAACTTCCCTCCGTTCTCGGTAGGTGAGTGTGGTCGCATGGGTGGCGCTGGTCGTCGCGAAATCGGTCACGGCCGTCTGGCGCGTCGTTCGGTTCAGGCCATGCTGCCTGCTGCTGACGTGTTCCCGTACACCATCCGTGTGGTATCGGAAATCACCGAATCCAACGGTTCCAGCTCGATGGCATCGGTATGTGGTGCTTCCCTGGCATTGATGGATGCTGGTGTTCCGATGAAGGCACCAGTTGCCGGTATCGCCATGGGTCTGGTTAAAGAAGGCGAGAAATTCGCTGTTCTGACCGATATCCTGGGTGACGAAGATCACTTGGGCGACATGGACTTCAAAGTAGCCGGTACCGCTAAAGGTGTTACCGCGCTGCAGATGGACATCAAGATCAAGGGCATCACCGAAGAAATCATGGAGATCGCACTGGGCCAGGCCCTGGACGCTCGCCTGAACATCTTGGGCCAGATGAACCAGATCATTGCCGTATCGCGTAACGAGCTGTCTGCCAACGCTCCGACCATGATTGCAATGAAAATCGACACCGACAAAATCCGTGATGTCATCGGTAAAGGCGGCGCGACTATCCGTGCAATCTGTGAAGAAACCAAAGCTTCGATCGATATCGAAGACGACGGTTCGATCAAGATCTTCGGCGAAACCAAAGAAGCAGCAGAAGCTGCGCGTCAGCGCGTTCTGGGCATCACCGCAGAAGCAGAGATCGGCAAGATCTACGTGGGCAAGGTTGAGCGCATCGTCGACTTCGGCGCATTCGTAAACATCCTGCCAGGCAAAGACGGCCTGGTTCACATCTCCATGCTGAGCGACGCTCGCGTTGAGAAAGTGACTGACATTCTTAAAGAAGGTCAGGAAGTGGAAGTACTGGTACTGGACGTGGACAACCGCGGCCGTATCAAGCTGTCCATCAAGGACGTAGCTGCTGCCAAGGCATCGGAAGCTTAATAGCCCCCGATACCCGCGTTTAAAAAAGGATCCTTCGGGATCCTTTTTTTATGGGCGACGAAAAGAGAGGATCAATGGGCGATAGGCCATGAGTGGAAAGCCGCAACTTGCATGCAAATTTGAAGTGCGTCATGCATTCTGCACGATCGGCTTATGATCGATAATTTTCAAGTTGTTGATTTATAAGGATTTTTTCATGTGCAAAAGTTGGCACAGGCCCTGCAATAGTACTGATAACCCTGCTGCCATAAGACGGCGCAGATTTTAAAGAAGACAGGAGTTACTCGTATGAAGAAGTTCGCTATCGCTGCTGCAACTGCCACCGCTCTGACCCTGACCATGGCCAACGCTGCATTTGCTGCTCAAGCGACTACCCAGGCACCGATGGTCGTCGCTGCTGGCGAAGTAACCAAAGCCAAGGAAGCCACTTCTGACACTTGGATCACCACCAAAGTGAAAGCGGACCTGGTTACTGAAAAAGGCATCCCAGGCACTGATATCAAAGTTGAAACGAACAAAGGTGTTGTTTCCCTTTCTTCCATGGTCCCGGTGACTGAAGCTCAAAAAGACATCGCAGTTGCTATCGCCAAAAAGATCAAAGGCGTTAAAGCTGTCTCGGCTGATGGTCTGAAAGCCGAATAAACATCCCCTTATTTCGTAGAGCCGGGGGAAACAAAGCCGCGGCAGGTGATTTGAGCAACTCGCCTGCAGGCTTTGTAACAAGGTTCATGCGACGGCCATATGGATGTGGCCATTACAGCCCTCGGCGCTTGCGTCGGGGGCTGTTCTATTTGGGCTACGGATACGCAAATCTTTCTTGTAGCAGCTGCCGTAGGAACGAGGCAGCTGCTACAAATCAGCGACGTTCGGCGTTACTCGCTATCCAGATGCAGCGGCGAGACCACCCGACCATCACTTTCGGCTTCGCCCAGCGTGGCATCGACAAAGTACACGCGTTCATCAGCCAACTGACCTTTATCCACCAGGAAGTCTTTGATGCTGCTTGCGCGGTCCTGGCCGAGCTGACGCAACAGCACTTCGCTCTTGCTCCAGAAGTCGATCAGTGCAGCGGTCATTTTGGCGGCCCGTTCATCACGGCTCAGGTCAGCCCACTCGGCAGGCGGCTGTTGTTTCAGGCGCGTACGGTAAATGCCCTCAAGCAACGGTCCCTTTTCATCATCTGGCACATTGAGCAAGGCTGCCTTGGCAGGAACCTTGTCACCACGGCGCTGAAGAATCTTGTAGTAGTTGTACTGGAACTCGCGTTCAAGACGCTCTTTGGCTATAAGAGGGCCGTCACTGCTCTGCGCGGCTGTTCCTTCTATCTCCAGCCGCAATGCGGGACGTTCTTTCAACGCTTGGGCCAGAGTGGTCAGCGCTTTTTGCGCCTCAGGGCTCAGCTCGCTTGATCCTGGGGCGAACGACACGGTGCCAAGGTCCTCGGCACCACCGCCACTCACCAGCCCGCCAATGAACTTGAAGGGGGCTTGAGCGGCGCGTACCACCAGGTTGCGCAGGGTCTGCCAGACAATTGGCATCACACTGAACTGCGGATTGTTCAGGTCGCCCGTTACCGGCAGCTCGATGGAAATCTTGCCATCGCTGTCCTTGAGCAAAGCAATCGCCAGTTTCAGCGGCAAGCTCACGGCGTCCGGGCTGTCGACTTTCTCACCGAGTTGCAATTGCTCAATCACCACCTTGTTTTCGGCCTTGAGCTGGCCATTGGTGATCAAGTAATGCAGATCGAGGTTCAAGCGGCCCTTGCGGATGCGGTAGCCAGCAAACTTACCGGAGTAGGGAGTCAATGTCGTCAGCTCAACACGCTTGAAGCTGGTCGCGATATCCAGGCTTGCCATCGGGTCAAACGGGTTGACGCTGCCCTTGATGGTCACGGGGGCATAACGATCGACCTTGCCCGCGATATTCACCGGGGCTGGCTTGGCATTGCGGCTATCGATGGTGCCGATTTGTCCATTGAGCTGTTGAACCGCCGTCTGAAAGTTCGGAGTCAGGCTAAAGTCGGCGAAGTTGGCCGAGCCGTCATTGATTGCAATCGCGCCTATGCGAATGCCCAGCGGCTTGTCCTTGCTAGGCGTGCTTTTGGCGGTGCTGCCTGCGGGTTGCGGGATCAGCAGGTCATCAATATTGGTGGTGCGATCGTCGTTGATCATGAAGCGCACGTAGGGTTTTTCGAGATTGACCCTGGAGATCGACAGGCTGTCGCCGTGCTGATACTTAACGTCGTCCAGCACCAGTTTTTGCCACTTGAGAAAGTCGCGGTCCTTGAGCGTATCCAGCGTGTGCAGTTGATCGACCTGAGCGCGGCCCTCTACGGTAAAGGCCAGTGGCTCAGTGCTTTTGAGGTTGACCGCGAGGTCGCTACCGAGCATGCCGCTGCGCAGTTCAAGGCGAATAAACGGGTCGATGTAGGCCTGTGCGATACGCAGGTCGATGTCTTTGGTCGTGACCTTTAGCCTGGCACTTACAGGGCTCAGGTTGACGTCGCCGCTGGCGTTGAGCTTGCCTTGCTTGCCCACGCCGGTATCGAGAGTAAGCGCGAAGGGTGAGCGGTTCAGGCTGTCGAAGTTTTTAAGGTTAACGTTCAGCGGACCGATATCCAGCGCTACCGGGGTTTTGGGCTCATTATCGGCGAGGTGTACACGGTAGTTGCGCAGCTCAACATCCTTGAGCAGCACTTCCCACGGCTTGCTCGGTGCTACGGGCGCAGCTTTTGGCGCTTCAACCGTTACGACTTCGTCTTTTTTGGGCGGCGCTTTTTCGTCTTGGCCGGCAAACAGTTTTTGCCAGTCAAGCTGGCCATCTTTCTCGCGGGTAGCCCAGGTTTCGAGGTTGTGACTGTTGATCTTGCCGACCACGACTTGCTGCTTGGCCAGATCCACGCTTGTATCGCTGACATCCAGACGTTCCAGCCGTACCAGAGGGCGACCGTCTGGAGCATTGATTTTGAACGGAGCGATGCTGGCTGAGGCATTGCTCAGCACCATCTCGGTTTCCTTGGACAGGTTCAGGGTGTAATCCGTGCTGAAACTCAGCACGCCATCTTCCAGTGCCAGTGGCAGAGCATCGCGTACATAGGGCCACCAGGCTTTCATCTGGCCATCAGTGACTTTCAGTTTGCCAGTAGAGGTGATGGGCACCAGGCTCAGTGTGCCGCTCCAGTCAATACGCCCGCCCGCAGGACCAACAGCCACCAGGTTCATGTCGGCGTTGTCATCGGGCAGCGTGCTGAGATTTTTCAGCTCCAGGTCCATTGAATCGTACAAAAACTCAATGGGTTCGCTGGGGCGCATATCGGTGAAATGCAGGTAGCCGCCGGCCAGTTTGATGCTGTCCAGGCGCACAGGAAATGGTTTGCTGTCGGGTTCACTCGCAGTGGGTTCGCTGGCCGGTAACTTGAACAGTTGGGTCAGATTGAGCGAGCCATCCTTGCTGAACAGCAGCTCGGTCTTGGGCTTGTCCAGTTGCACATCCGCCAGGTGCAGCGCTTTTGTCCACAGGCTGTCGAGCTGAAGATTGGCGTACAGGCGCTCAAAACCGACCTGTTCCTTGCCGGGCTCGCCGGCTCTGAACCCCCACAGTGTCAGCTCCAGGCTGAAAGGGTTGAACTCCAGCCGGTCGAGTTTGGCGGGTACCGTGGCGTAGGTGGCGAGCTGTTGGTTGATGATGCGCAGGCCAATGCCCGGCAAGATCAGGAAACCAAGCACGCTGTACAGCGCGATAGCAATCAGCACGGCGCCGAGGGCGCGGATCAATCCTTTGAGCATGTAGGGCGTCGTCTATAGCAGTCGGAGTGCCTTTGAGTATGGCACGCGTTTCTGGTTCCGAGACGAACGCTGTATTCAGAGGATGCTTTAAAACTGAAGGATCAACGTTTTCAACGGTGGCTGTTGATCCATGGACGGGAAGTCACTGGCCGGGGTCAAGACCTGCCAATCGCGAACCGGACGGCCCGCCTTCTCTGCGCAGCGCAAAACCTGTTCGCGCCAGTCGTCCATGCTGACTTTCGCCAGGTTGTTGCAACAGATCAGCACGCCGTCTGGTGCGGTGGTCAATACAGCAGGCTTGAGCAGGCTTTGGTAATCGCGCAGCAGATCGACTGTGCCGAATGCACTTTTGGCCCATGCTGGCGGGTCAAGCAGCACCAGGTCATATTCGCGCTGATCCAGTCGCGGGTAGGCGGGCAGCTTGTGACGGCGTTGAATAATCGGCAGGCCGGCCAGTTGGCGGATGGCTGCAAAATAGTCGGACTGCACGAACTTCATTTTGGGCAGTTGAGGGTTCAGCAGACCGTTTTCCCGGCCCACCGCCAGGTTGCCTTCGGCGAAATCGAGGTTGCAGACTTCACTGGCGCCACCTGCCGCCGCACTCAGGCCCACGCCGCAGGTGTAGGAGAACAGGTTGAGTACGCTTTTGCCGGCACTGTGTTGCTTGACCCAGCCGCGAGCGTTGCGCAGGTCGAGAAACAACAGGGGGTCTTGCCCTGCATGGCGCCCGCGCACGCGGTACTTCAGGCCCCATTCGTGGCCGACGGTATCTTCAAGTGCGGCATCTTCGGCGCGGTATACGGTGTCTTCACGATCAATGCGCGAATTGCCCTGGGAACGGTCGTTGTAAACCAGCAACAGGTCGAGACCCAAGTGACGATTGATTGCGTCGTGCAGTTGCAGCAAATCATCGCGCTCAAGGCGTTGATGAAAGCTTTGCACCAGCAGTTGCGGGCCGTAACGGTCGATGGTCAGACCGCCAGCGCCTTCCTGGCTGCCGTGGAACAGGCGATAGCAGTCAGTGCTTTGAGCATGCAGCTCGGCCAACAGCTCTTGACGGTTATCGAGGGCGGCGCGCAGCGCCTGATTCAAGGAAGACATGCGATGCGCCTTGGGGGACAGATAAGGCGCGGCAGTTTAGCAGAATAGGGTGTACGAAACTTCAGTGTGGGAGCGGGCTTGCTCGCGATCGTATCCGCGCGGCTTGACCGACAGACCGACTAGTCTGCATCGCGAGCAAGCCCGCTCCTACAGGGTGTGTGGTTACTCCCGCTCGATCGCCAGCGCCACGCCCTGGCCACCGCCAATGCACAGGGTTGCCAGGCCTTTTTTCCCGTCGCGCTTGATCATTTCGTGGAGCAGGGTGACGAGGATACGGCAACCCGATGCTCCAATCGGATGGCCAATGGCAATAGCGCCACCGTTGACGTTGACCTTGCTCGCGTCCCAGTCCAACTCTTTACCCACTGCCAGCGCTTGCGCGGCAAACGCTTCGTTGGCTTCGATCAGGTCCAGTTGCTCAAAGCTCCAACCTGCCTTGCTCAGGCAGCGCTGAGTGGCGCTGACAGGGCCGATGCCCATGATGGCCGGGTCAACGCCCGCGTTGGCGTAGGCGGCGATTTTAGCCAGCACGGGTAAGCCAAGGGCCTTGGCTTTGGTGGCGCTCATCAGCATCACTGCGGCTGCGCCGTCATTGAGTGAGGATGCATTGCCCGCGGTCACGGAGCCGTCCTTCTTGAAGGCTGGACGCAGCTTGGCCAGCGACTCGGCAGTGGTGCCTGCGCGAGGCTGTTCGTCGGTGGCGAAGGCTATCGGATCGCCTTTGCGCTGCGGGATCAGGATGGGGGTGATCTCATCGACAAAGCGCCCGGCTTCAATGGCTGCCGTGGCTTTTTGCTGTGAGGCGGCGGCAAAGGCGTCTTGCGCTTCACGGCTGATGCCGTACTTATCCACAAGGTTCTCGGCGGTGATGCCCATGTGGTAATCGTTGAACGCATCCCACAGGCCATCGCTGATCATGGTGTCGACGATCTGGGCGTGCCCCATGCGCAGGCCGGTGCGGGCGCCGGGCATGATGTAGTTGGACAGGCTCATGTTTTCCTGGCCGCCAGCGATGATCACTTCAGCATCGCCGCAACGAATCGCCTGGGCTGCCAGGTGCAAGGCCTTGAGGCCCGAGCCGCAGACCTTGTTCAGGGTCAGGGCAGGAACAGTGAAGGGCAGGCCGGCCTTTATTGCAGCCTGGCGAGCAGGGTTTTGTCCGGCGCCGGCGGTTAGCACCTGGCCCATGATCACTTCATCGACCTGAGTGCCATCCAGCCCGGTCTGCGCCAGTAGCTGACGAATGACCGCAGCGCCCAGTTCAACGGCGGGTACATGGGCCAGCGAGCCTTGAAAGCTGCCCACTGCAGTGCGGGTAGCGGCAACGATAACGACGTCTTGCATTGCTTGAGTCCTCTTTATTCTTGGAGTGCAGAGCTCAGAATCAGGCTGGCATGGTGTCATAAATCGGTATCGACTTCATCGCGGGCAGCTCGCTCGCGCACGACCACCGCAGAGAATGTCAGCCAAGCCCCATGCGCCGCCGTGCACGTTGCACCGAGCCATTGCGCACGGCCCAGCGCAGGACCGGCGCGGTGCTGTTCACTTCAGCGCGCACCAGTTTGCGAACCAGAGGGTGCTGATGCAGCCCCAATTGATCGCTGGCCCAGTCGGGCAGCAAATCAATCCCTGCCTTCATCATCAGCGCGCCAAAGGGTTTGGCCAACAGGCTGGGGGAGGGCGCGTTAAGCAGCAGGCGGATCACCTCGTGACTACGCTCATCACAGCGCAGTTGCGGGCGTACGTCTTGGAGGTAATCGGCGATGTGCTGGCGTGAGCGAGGTACGTTTGTAGCGCCCAGGCGTTCAGCGATCATGGCGATTTCGTCGTAGTAACGATCCTGATCGGCACCGGATAAACGGGGGTTGCGATAGCGCAGATGGGCGGCGAGGAAGTTGCTGACTTCGGCGACATGCACCCACGTCAGCAACTCGGGGTCGCTGGCGGCATAGGGTCGACCATCAAGGCCGGTGCCGGTGACTTGCAGGTGGATGGTACGTACCTTGTCGATCAACCAATTGGCATCGCCGGTGGCGCCGAAAGTGGTACCCGAAATGAACTGCCCGGTGCGGCGTAGCCGACCCAGCATGTCCTGACGAAAATTGGAGTGGTCCCACACCCCGGCCAGGGCCAGTGGATGCAAGGCTTGCAGCATCAAGGCGCTGATACCGCCAATCAGCATGCTGGTGAAATCACCATGTACCTGCCAACTGATGGAGTCCGGGCCGAACAGGCCGGGATCGCCTTTGGGGTTTTCGAGGTCGAGTTGACCGAGTGAAAGGCCGGTCAGGCTCATGATCTGGCGTTCGATGGGGCGGCGGATAAGTTCCATGATGCCTTTCTCGATGATGCCAGCCAGTCTGTGAAGACTGGCTGGCTATCAATCAACCGCGATGACGGCCGCGGAAGTAGTTGATCAGACCTTGGGTCGACGCATCGTCAGCAGGCTCTTCCTGGGTACCGGTCAGGCGGTTGTAGACGCCCTTGCCCAGTTCCTTGCCCAGTTCAACGCCCCATTGGTCGAAGGCGTTGATGCCCCAGATCACGCTCTGCACAAAGACCTTGTGCTCGTACAGCGCAACCAGTGCGCCCAGACGACGCGGGCTGATACGTTCAACCACCAGGGTATTGCTCGGACGATTGCCCGGAATCACCTTGTGCGGTGCAAGTTTTTGCACCTCTTCTTCGGACATGCCTTTGTCGCGCAATTCTGTTTCGGCTTCTTCGCGGGTTTTACCCAGCATCAGCGCCTGGCTTTGCGACAGGCAGTTGGCGTACAGCCACTGATGGTGATCAGCCACCGGGTTAAAGCTGACAATCGGCACGATAAAGTCGGCCGGGATCAGTTGAGTACCTTGATGCAGCAACTGGTGATACGCGTGCTGACCGTTGCAGCCCACGCCGCCCCAGATGACCGGGCCAGTGTCGGTGGACACGGGAGTGCCGTCCTGACGCACGCTCTTGCCGTTGGACTCCATGTCCAGCTGTTGCAAGTGCTTGGTGATGTTACGCAGGTAGTGGTCATACGGCAGGATCGCGTGGCTTTGCGAGCCCCAGAAGTTGCCATACCAAACACCCAGTGCAGCCATCAGAACAGGCATGTTCTGTTCGAACGGCGCAGTTTGGAAGTGCTGGTCCATGCTGTAGGCACCGGACAGCAGCTCCTTGAAGTTGGACATGCCGATTGCCAGCGCGATTGGCAAACCAATGGCTGACCACAGCGAGTAGCGCCCGCCAACCCAATCCCACATCGGGAAGATATTCTCTTCGCGAATGCCGAAGGCAACAGCCGCCGCGTTGTTGCTCGATACGGCGATGAAGTGGCGATGCAGCTCAGCTTCGGAGCCACCCTGAGCCAAGTACCATGCCCGAGCTGCCTGGGCATTTTTCAAGGTTTCGAGGGTGTTGAAGGATTTCGACGAAACGATAAACAGCGTGGTTTCGGCACGCAGCTTGGCGGTCAGTTCATGGAACTCACTGCCGTCAATGTTCGCGAGGTAGTGGCAACGCACGCCTTTTTGGGCGTAGGACAACAGGGCTTCAGAGACCAGCTCGGGACCCAGGAAAGAACCACCAATGCCGATGTTGACGATGTCGGTGATTGGCTTTTCGGTGTAGCCGCGCCACAGGCCGTCGTGAATCCTGCCGACCAGCTCGGTCATCTGGTTCAGGACTTTATGCACCTCGGGCATGATGTTCACGCCGTTCACCGACAGTTTGTCGGCAACCGGGCGACGCAGCGCGGTGTGCAAGGCCGGACGACCTTCAGAGGCGTTGACGATCTCGCCACCAAACAGCGACTTGATCGCGCCTTTGAGATCAACCTCATTGGCGAGATTAACCAGCAGGTCGCGGGTTTCGTTGTTGATCAGGTTTTTCGAGTAGTCCAGAAACAGCCCGCAACTGCTCAGCGTAAATTCTTCAAAGCGTTTTGGGTTGCTGTTAAACGCATCGCGCATGCTGAAATTTTGCATGCCGGCACGGTGGAGTTTCAACGCTTGCCAAGCGGGCAGAGCGGTAACGTCATGAGGAGTGCGGTAGTACGCCATCGCTGCGGATATCCTTTTTGCTTGAACTGCTTTTGGACACTGAAAACACCGACATCTGTTTTTTAGTATTCAGGTGTTCGGGGGTCTGATTCTGCACGTCAGCTAGAAGCAGGGCGATTACAGTAACCTTCGCGCCTACTTCTGTCTTGGCTTTGTCTGACATCGCGAAGTAACTTTTGTCACAGTTACGTCACATTAGATGAAACGTTTCAGTGTTTCTTGTTGGGTGCGGGTCATTCCGCGGTTCCGCACAGGCAGCTCTGTCAGAGTGCGCTGTCGAGGTTTAAGTGCACGTTGTCGATTAAACGGGTGGCGCCCATAAAAGCTGCGACCAGAATCACCAGATCGCGATCAGTGGATTGCGCCGGGAGCAAGGTCTGCGCGTGACGCACTTCCAGGTAGTCGGGACGAAAACCAATCGCTTCGATCTGCGCCAGGTGCTGACTGATCAGCGCCGGGTAATCGCGCTCACCGGCTTCAATGGCGTGGGCCATCTCGCTCAGATGGCGGTACAGCGCTGGTGCCAGGGCTCGCTGTTCTTCGCTCAAGTAGCCATTGCGCGAAGACAGGGCCAGACCGTCTTCGGCGCGTACGGTCGGTTCGCTGATGATCTGGACCGGAAAGTTGAGGTCGTTGACCATTGCGCGAATGACAGCCAACTGTTGGTAGTCTTTTTGCCCAAAGATCACCAGATCAGGCTGAACCATGTTGAACAGTTTACTGACAACAGTGGTCACGCCATCGAAATGCCCCGGACGGCGGCTGCCGCACAGCTCATTGCTCAGCTTGGCGGCGGTAACACGTGTCAGGCCCTCCATGCCGTTGGGGTACATCTCCTCGACGGTCGGGGCGAACAGCAAGTGGCAGCCCGCCTGCAGGAGTCTTTCCTGATCGGCAGCCAGTGTGCGCGGATAGGTGGCGAGATCTTCGTTGGCACCAAATTGCAGCGGGTTCACAAAAATGCTCGCCACCACAAAGTCAGCCTGTTGCGCGGCGGTGGTGACGAGAGCGCCATGACCGCTGTGCAGATTGCCCATGGTCGGAACCAGGGCTATTTGTTTGCCTTCACGACGTGCGCGGGCGATAACGGCGCGCAACTCGCGAACGGTTTTAACTGTGTTCATGCAGAGAACCCGTGTTCGGTAGCAGGAAAACTGACGGCTTTGACTTCTGTTACGTAGGCACTCAGGGCGGACTGGATGTCAGGCTGGCCGGTCATGAAGTTTTTCACGAACTTGGGCACGCGGCCGGTCAGAGAAAGGCCGAGCATGTCGTGCAGAACCAGGACCTGGCCGTCTGTGTCACTGCCTGCACCAATGCCGATCACCGGGATTTTTACCGCGTGGGTGATTTCAGCGGCCAGTTCGCTCGGTACGCATTCAAGCAGCAGCATGGCTGCGCCTGCTTGCTCCAGCGCAATGGCATCAGCACGCATCTGGCGCGCCTGGTTTTCGTTGCGTCCCTGAACTTTGTAACCGCCCAGCACGTTCACTGTCTGCGGGGTCAGGCCCATGTGCGCGCATACAGGGATACCGCGCTCGGTCATGGCGCGGATCGATTCGGCGAGCCACACGGCGCCTTCGACTTTGACCATGTGTGCGCCGGCTTTCATCAGCAGCGCACTGTTGTTCAGGCTTTGTTCCAGGGTCGCATTCGCCATGAAGGCCATGTCCGCGAGAATCAGCGCATCCTGGTTGCCGCGTTTGACGCAGGCCACGTGGTAAGCCATTTCGGAGGTCGTCACAGGCAATGTGCTGTCATGCCCTTGTAGAACCATGCCCAGGGAGTCGCCTACCAATAGCACTTCAACACCGGCCTGATTGCAGGCGTGGGCGAAGGTGGCGTCATAGCACGTCAGCATGGTGATTTTTTCACCCTTCTGCTTAAGGCTTTGCAGGGTGGTCAGGGTAATAGCTGGCATGAAAAGGATCCTCGTCAGGCAGTGTGATAACCACTGCGAGTAACGCGTGTGATTCATCGTTATGAACAGGCACGCCTTTATAGAGGGCGCTTATAAAGCCTGTTTTCACATTGCGCCATCCTGTGGATGGCAGCGGGATGCCTATAGTCGTGACGAGGACACTGGAAGTCAATTCCGGGTGTTACCGCAAAGGTGTTACCCGGGTATTGATTCGATTCAGCTTAAGCGGTGATGCGTTCAAGCCCGATGAATGGGCAGTCGGCCAGCAATTGCGACAGGCTTCGGCCATCGGCCAGTTTTAGCGATGCTGGCGCCAGTTCGGCCAGTGGGTAGAGCACAAAAGGCCGGGCGTGCATGTGGTAGTGCGGGACTTGGAGGCGAGGTTCGTCGATCAGGCGATCGCCAAACAGCAAAATGTCGAGATCCAGCGTGCGAGGGCCCCAGCGTTCGTGGCGTTCGCGACCTTGATCAAGCTCAATGGCTTGCAGCGCATCGAGCAGATCCAGGGGTGGCAGCGTACTGTCAATGGCGGCCACGGCGTTGGTGTAACGCGGCTGACCGGGCAGCAATGAATCGCTTTGGTAAAACCCTGAAACCCCAACGAATCGGGAGTCAGGTAATTGCGCCAGTGCCTGGACGGCACTGCGCAATTGATCTTCAGGGTCAGCCAGGTTGCTGCCCATTCCAATGTAGACACGCTCCATCGCTTACTCGTCCGCTGCGGCGCTACGTTTGCGCTTGGCACCGCTGGTGCGGCGACGTTTACGCGGTGCAGGGCCGGTGCCGTCATCCTTGGCGTTGCTCAGGTCGCGAATCATGTCGCGGCGACCGCTGTCATTGGCGTCCTGATAGTCGGTCCACCACTCGCCCAGCCCATTGGTCTGCTCGCCTGCGCTTTCACGCAACAGCAAGAAGTCATAGCCGGCACGGAAGCGCGGGTTGTCGAGCAACATGTCGGCGCGTTTGCCGCTGCGACGTGGCAGGCGCTCCTGCATGTCCCAGATCTCGCGGATCGGCATGGTGAAACGCTTGGGAATGGCAATGCGCTGGCACTGTTCGGCGATCAGTTCGTGCGCGGCTTCCTGCATCGCAGGAATGGGCGGCATGCCTTGATCTTGCAGACGCAATACACGGGCCGGCAGGGCAGGCCAGAGCAAGGCAGCAAACAGGAAGGCCGGGGTTACCGGTTTGCCCTGTTTGATCCGCAGATCGGTGTTGCGCAAGGCTTCGCTGATCAGGGTGTGGGTGTACGTCGGATTGTGTTCCAGTGCTTCGGCGCTGGCCGGGAACAGAGGATCGAACAATTGCAGGTCAACCAGCATTTCGAAGGTGTCTGAAGCGTTACCCGAGAGGAACAGCTTGAGGACTTCTTCGAACAACCGAGCAGACGGAATTTCACGCAGCATTGGCGCCAGTTCGCGAATCGGCTCGGCGGTGTGTTTTTCGATGCCAAAGTTGAGTTTGGCCGCAAAACGCACTGCGCGCAGCATGCGTACCGGGTCTTCCTGATAGCGCTGTTGCGGATCGCCAATCAGGCGCAGCAAGCGGTTGCGAATATCGTGTACGCCATTGGCGTAATCGAGGATGCGCTCGCTGACCGGGTCGTAGTACAGGGCATTGATCGTGAAGTCACGACGCTGGGCGTCTTCTTCAAGTGTGCCGTAAACGTTGTCGCGCAAGATGCGCCCGCTTTCGTTGCGTGAGGACTGGTTGCTGTCTTCCTCTTCGTCGTTTTGCGGGTGATTGGCACGGAAGGTGGCGACTTCAATGATTTCGCGACCAAAGTGGATGTGCACCAACTTGAAACGTCGGCCGATGATTCGCGCATTGCGAAACTCGGCGCGCACTTGTTCAGGCGTGGCGCTTGTGGCGACGTCAAAGTCTTTTGGCGTGATGTTGAGCAGCATGTCGCGTACGCAACCGCCTACCAGATAGGCCTGGTAACCGGCGTTCTGCAGGCGCTCGACAATGTTGACCGCGTAGCGGCTGAACTGGGCACGTTGCAGCGAATGTTGGCTGCTGTTGAGCACTTCAGGGGTGCTGCGCAGTTGTTGCGTACGACGCTTGGGAGAACGGAATGACTGGAACAGCTTCTTCAGCATGGGATGCACTGTTTGAAGGAATGTTCGGCCAAAACGAAGAATGACCGCATGATGGGCGGGGATTCTAGCATTTAGTCAGGGGATGGTGTAGGACGCTGAGTCGCTCTTGTGAGCGAAGCTGCAGGCAATAGGCAAAAAAAGCTGCAAGAGTGGTGAGGTAGAGCCGTGGGAGTTTTTTCTGAATCGCAGGAACCACAAGGGGAGCCGAAGCTCCCCCAGAATTAGTTGCATGCTCTATTTTTATTATTGATTGCGGGCTTTTTGTTTTTGTTAATCGCCCTGGTTACAGAGGTCTTGCCTGAGTAACCCTCCCAATCGGGAGATAAGAGCAAACGGATTGCTTTGGTCGCTGTGTTGATGTGATCAATGATCCAACTAGTTCAGGCTCTGCTTTAAGTGCAGTTTTTGTTGTTCTCTGCCTAGTCGTGGGACAAGCCCCATTTACAACGCCTCTCCAAAACAATCAGTTAGCTGCGCCTCCGCCGTGTTGTTCTTGTTATGCGTGAGCCGATACGTCTTATTTTTATTGTGTGTTGCTGTGATTCTTATTGTTCTTGTACGGATACATATAGCAGGGGTCGTGCCAACTTTTACGAGGGCCAGCAAAATAAGGCGTTTTCGGGGTTTTTACTTTTTTCAAGGCAAAAAAAAGCCGGGTCATCGTTACCGTAAGACCCGGCTTTTGTTACGTGATTTAACTGAGGTAACAGTTTTTTCACATTTGCTTGGCTGTGTTACCTAGCCTTCGCTTGGCACACCGGTTTTGCGTCGAGGAATGCCCAGGCGCTGGCGCCGTTCCCACAAGCACTTGCGGCTGACCCCCAGTTTGCGGGCCAGTTCGGTCTCGGTCATGTGGTCCTGGTGCTCAAGCACGAAGTGCTGGAAGTAATCTTCCAGTGACAGATCCTCGGTCGGATCAAGGCTGGTGTTACCGTTGACGATGCTCTGCTGTGGGGCCAGGCCAATAAAATCATCGTCTTGCAGGTCGCTCAGCTCAATATCGATGCCCAGGAGCTCAGCCGAGATTTCAGGGCTTTCACACAGGATCACCGCTCGCTCCACCGCGTTTTCCAGTTCGCGAACGTTACCCGGCCAGGAGTAATGACTGATTGCCCGTTCAGCATCGGGGGCGAACGTCAGGTCAGTACGGCCTACGCGGGCGCTTTGGCGAGCGAGGAACGCGTGGGCAATTTCGTTAACGTCGGCGCCACGTTCGCGCAAAGCAGGCAGTTTTAACGCGATGACGTGCAGTCGGTAGTACAAGTCTTCGCGGAACTGACCTACTTTGGCCAGGCTTTTCAGGTCACGGTGAGTCGCGGCAATCAGGCGCACATCAACCTTTTGCGACTGCACAGAACCTACGCGGCGAATCTCGCCTTCTTGCAGTACGCGAAGCAGGCGGGCTTGTGCCTCAAGTGGCAGTTCGCCGATTTCATCGAGGAACAGCGTACCGCCGTCGGCGGCTTCAACCAGGCCGGCACGGCCAGCGCTGGCGCCGGTAAACGCCCCTTTTTCGTGACCAAACAGCTCGGACTCGATCAGCGATTCGGGAATAGCTGCGCAGTTCACCGAAATCATCGGTGCCTTGGCACGCCTGGAGAGGTTGTGCAGGGCGCGCGCGACCAGCTCTTTACCCGTCCCGGATTCACCCTGAATCAATACATTGGAGTCGGTTGGCGCGACTTTTCGGATCTTGCTGTACATGTCCAGCATCGGTGGGCACGAACCAATGATGCCGATTTCCCCGTTGCTGTTATCCACAGCATTTTTGTCGGCGATACCCGGTTTGGCAGGGCGCTCTGCAGGCACACTCTGGAGGTTTTGCCGATCACGCAGAATGCGCGCCACCGCTTGGAGCATTTCGTCGTGATCAAAGGGCTTGGCGATGTAGTCGACAGCGCCCATTTTCATCGAGTCAACGGCCGAGCGCAGACTGGCATAGCTGGTCATGATCAGCACCGGCTTGCCTTGACCGAGCTTGATCAGCTCGGTACCCGGAGCGCCTGGCAGGCGCAGATCGCTGACAATCAAGTCGAACGAGGGGATGCTGAAACGCTCCTGTGCTTCTTGCACCGAGCCAGCCTCGCTGACTTGGTACTGGTTACGCTCCAGTAAACGGCGTAACGCGGAGCGGATGATGGTTTCATCTTCGACGATCAAAATATGCGGCATTGATTCGGTTCTCTCGACGGTCTCAGTTCACAGCGGACGTCGCTTCGACATGACGCGGTAGTGTCACCCGGATACGGGTTCCGCGTTGGCTGTGAATGTCAGCCGGGCTGTCGATGGTGATTTGTCCATAATGCTCTTCAACGATGGAATAGACCAGTGCAAGGCCCAGACCGGTGCCTTCCCCAGGGTCCTTGGTGGTGAAAAACGGTTCGAACAATCGGTCCATGATGTTCTTCGGAATACCTGTACCTTCGTCTTCCACAATGAGGTCGACAGTGTGCTCGCTGGCTTCGCTCTTGACCCTCACTGCACTCCCGGCAGGCGAGGCGTCGCGGGCGTTCGAGAGCAGGTTGATCAATACCTGGGCGAGTCGCTGCGGGTCACCTTCAACCCAATGATCCGGGTCGCAGAGATTATAGAACTGCACCTCGAAATTGCGCCGGTTCAGGGCCAGCAGACCAATGGCATCCTGGGCCACTTCGGCCAGACAGACGGGTTCTTCATTGTGCTGGTGGCTGCCGGCATGGGCGAAGCTCATCAGGGACTGGACGATGCGCGAGATACGTTTGGTCTGTTCAAGAATCTGGCTGCTGATTTCCGTCAGCTCACTGTCGTCCTCACGTTCTTCGCGAAGGTTTTGCGCAAGGCAGGCAATGCCGGTCACCGGGTTGCCGATTTCGTGAGCGACACCCGCAGCCAGGCGTCCGATGCTGGCCAGCCGCTCGGAATGCACCAGCTTGTCTTCGAGCATCTGGGTTTCTGTCAGATCCTCGACAAGCAGCACCAGGCCGCTGTTGCCAGGGGCCAGGGGCTCATCGATCGCGGCTTTGTGCAGGTTGAGCCAGCGAGTCTGGCCATCCAGGGCCAAATGCTGCTTGTGCAAGTGCTCGTCAGGCAGGTCGATAAAGCCCTGCAGCAGTTCTCGCCACGGATCTCCCAGAGTGCTCAGGCGCGAACCCACCACACGCTGGGCCGGGATGCCGGTCAACTCCTCCATGGCTTTGTTCCACATCAGGATCTCTTGATCCTTGGCCAGCGAGCACACGCCCATGGGCAGCTCTTGCAAGGTTTGACGGTGATAACGGCGCAAGGCGTCGAGTTCGGCTGCCAGACCTGTCAGGCGTGAGTGGTAGTCCTCAAGCCGGCTTTCGATGAAATGAATGTCTTCAGTGACGTAGTTTTCACCGCCGGACTTGTAGGGCAAAAAGGTTTCGACCATGTCTTGGGCGACGCTGGGGCCCATCAAGCCTGAAAGGTTGGCCTCGATGCGGTCGCGCAGGCGGCGCAAGGCATAAGGGCGGCGTTCATCGAAGGGCAAAAACAGGTCGCGCAGCGCTTGTTCGACTTCTTTCTGTGCGGCCTTGGCGCCCAAAGGTTTGGCCAGCTGGGTGGCGAACTCTTGCGGTGAGGCGGCGTGCAGCTCACGTCGTTGTGGACGACGCACGTTGTCGACAGCGCACGCTTCGGCAGCGCTGGCCTCTTCGGGGCTGGCGTTGGTGAACAGCGAAATCAGGGTAAACATCAGCACGTTGGCTGCCAGTGAGGCGATGGCTGCCATGTGCCAGCTGGTATCGTCCAGCACGTAAATCATGTTCAGCCACGGGATGTAGAACCCCTGGAAGTTGCCGATCAGCGGGAACAGCATGCTCGCCATCCACACCAGAATCCCTGCCAGCAACCCGGCAATGAAGCCACGTCGGTTGGCGGTCGGCCAATACAGTACGGAGAGCACGCCCGGCAGGAACTGCAAGGTAGCGACAAATGCCACGATCCCGAGGTTGGCCAGGTCCTGTTCGGCGCCCAGCAGCAGGTAAAAACCATAGCCAGCCATGATGATGGCAACGATCAGTGCCCGGCGGGTCCACTTCAGCCAGCGGTAGATGTTGCCCTCGGCAGGTGGCTGATAAAGCGGCAACACAAGGTGGTTAAGGGCCATGCCGGACAGCGCCAGGGTGGTGACGATAATCAGCCCGCTAGAAGCCGATAACCCGCCAACATAGGCCAGTAGTGCAAGTGGTTTGCTGTTTGCGGCTATACCGATACCTAGGGTGAAGTACTCGGGATTGGTGGTGGCGCCCAGCTTGAGGCCAGCCCACAAAATCAGCGGCACGGCGAGGCTCATCAGCAGCAGAAACAGCGGCAGGCCCCAGCTGGCGCTGACCAGCCCGCGAGGGTTGAGGTTCTCAGTGAAGGTCATGTGATACATGTGCGGCATCACGATGGCCGATGCGAAAAACACCAGCAGCAGGGTTCGCCACGGTCCTTCTTGCAAAGGGGTGTGCAGAGCGGCGAGGGCGGTCTGGTTTTGCAGTAGCCAGACTTCGAGTTGTTGCGGACCGTCGAACACACCATAGAGCGCGTAGAGCCCTACGCCGCCAATGGCGATCAGTTTGATGACCGACTCAAAGGCGATGGCGAACACCAGGCCTTCGTGTTTTTCACGGGTGGCGATATGTCGTGAGCCAAAGAAGATCGTAAACAGGGTAATCAGCGCACAAAAGCTCAGGGCGACGCGGTGTTGTACGGGTTCGCGTGTGAGGATGCTGATGGAGTCGGCCACCGCCTGGATCTGCAGGGCGAGCAGCGGTAGCACACCAATGAGCATGAAGATCGTGGTCAGCGCCCCGGCCCATGTGCTGCGAAAGCGGAACGCGAACAAATCAGCCAGGGATGAAAGCTGATACGTGCGGGTGATTTTCAAAATGGGGTAGAGCAGCACCGGCGCCAGCAAGAAAGCCCCGGAAACCCCCAGGTAGCTGGATAAAAAGCCGTAGCCGTATTCGTAGGCCAGGCCCACGGTGCCGTAAAACGCCCAGGCACTGGCATAAACGCCCAGCGACAGGGTGTAGGTCAGCGGGTGGCGAATGATTGCGCGCGGGATCATGCCGCGTTCACTGATCCAGGCTACGCTAAACAGCACCCCCAGGTAGGCGGCGCTGATCAGGATCATCTGGGTCAGGCTAAAGCTCATCGGCATCTTTTTGGCTCTGAAGAATAAAGGTCACAACGATCAGAATCAGCCAGAGCAGATAGGGCCTGTACCAGGCGCCTGTCGCATCGATCCACCAATCCATGATGGCGGGAGAAAACAGGTAGATCCCGACAACCAGCAACAGGACCAATCGATAGATATACATCCCGCCCTCACTTTTACAGGCCGCATGCCCAAAAACGTGCGGCGATGGTAACGGATGGCTGGCAACCTGCAAGGGCTGTCAGCGTAATTGCGCCTCGGCGAGGGTAAGTGTGCGTGGGATATTGGCTGCGCTCCAGTGAGCGATGCCCCAATCCAGAATTTCACGCGGGGTGGCGTCGTTCAAGCATTCGTCAGGCGTCTGACCCAAAGCGCGCAAGGCGCGAAGCAGCAAGGGTGTTGCCTGCTCCGGTGTCAGGGGGGGCGAACGGTACGATTTGCCAAGCTTGTGGCCGTCGGGTTGCACGATCAGCGGCACGTGCAGGTAGCGTGGCTGTGATAAGCCCAGCAGCTCTTGCAGGTAGAGCTGGCGCGGTGTGGAGTCCAGTAAGTCGGCGCCGCGCACGATATCGGTCACACCCTGGGCCGCATCATCGAGTACAACGGCCAATTGATAGGCGTACAGCCCGTCACGGCGGCGAATCACAAAATCACCCACCTCTCGGCCAAGGTGTTGGCCGAATGGTCCCTGTACCCGGTCTTCGAAGCGGTATTCAAGTTCTGGCACGCGTACGCGTATCGCGGCGTTTTCCATCGAGTGGCCCGCATTGCGGCACAACCCCGGGTAAATGCCGTTGTAGCCTTCAAGCTGTTTGCGCGAGCAGGTGCACGCGTAAGCCAAACCCATGCTGAACAGCCGGTTTAATACGTCAGCATAGGCTTCGAGGCGATCGCTTTGGCGAACCAGTTCGCCGTCCCATTCAAAGCCGTAGCGTTCAAGAGCATCCAGAATGGCAGCTTGGGCGCCGGGCATTTCGCGGGGGGGGTCGAGGTCTTCCATGCGCAACAGCCAGCGGCCACTGACAGAGCGGGCGTCGAGGTAAGAAGCAAGGGCTGCGACCAGCGAGCCAAAGTGCAGGTGGCCACTGGGCGTTGGGGCGAAGCGCCCGATGTAGGAGGAAGTTGAAGTGAGTGCTGTCATTACATAAATCCCGTAGCAGTTGCCGTAGGCTGCGTCCGATTGCGAAGCGATCGTATGCCCTGAGTGCCGGGTCTGACGGATACACCGCAGTGACTGATTTTTACGACGGCTTTGCCGCCGGACGCAGCCTTTGGCAGCTGCTACGGAGCGCAAAACGCAGAAACAAAAATGGGGCGTTTGCACGCCCCATTCAGTCAAGCCAGCGATTACTTGCCGACTTGTTTTTCCTTGATTTCAGCCAAGGTCTTGCAGTCTACGCACATGTCGGCAGTAGGACGGGCCTCGAGTCGACGGATACCGATCTCGACACCGCAGGATTCGCACCAGCCGTACTCCTCGTCTTCGATCAGTTGAAGGGTCTTGTCGATTTTCTTGATCAGCTTGCGCTCGCGATCACGGGCGCGCAGTTCCAGGCTGAACTCTTCTTCCTGGCTCGCGCGGTCGGATGGGTCAGGAAAGTTTGCCGCTTCGTCTTTCATATGATCAACGGTGCGGTCAACTTCCTGCATCAAGTCCTGTTTCCACTTTTGCAGAATCTTGGTGAAGTGCTTGCGCATGGGCTCGCCCATGTACTCTTCGCCCTTCTTTTCAACGTAGGGTTCGAAACCGCTAAGTTGACTATTCTGTTGCTTGGTTTGTGTGGGCATGAAATGGACCGCCTCTCATTCTTCTAATCCATTGCGCAGGATTGCAACATCACCGACACCTGCCGGCCCTGCGGCTGCAAGCGGGCGAACTTACCAGATCAAATCGGGCTGCGCTACTCCCGCATGTCTAGCCCGTTGTCAGTGGTTGTGTACAGAGCCTGTGGTGCTTGAGATTAGTACCTGAATATTAATTTTAGTCGAGCTATGACTGTGGCGTGGGTTGATTGGTTCTATCGAGCGGACGGCTAAGATAGTAATTAGCTCTCCCTTGCGGTACTGCTTGGGTAGAATCAGGCTTTTGCTTACCCAGGAAGGCAGGCTCATGGCTCAGTCTTACAGTGCGCGCAGCCGCGCAATCGAACCGTTCCACGTGATGGCGTTGTTGGCGCGTGCCAACGAGCTGCAGGCTGCGGGTCACGATGTGATTCACCTGGAAATCGGGGAGCCGGACTTCACCACGGCTGAGCCGATCATCGCCGCAGGTCAAGCGGCCCTGGCCGCCGGGAAAACCCGTTACACCGCGGCCCGTGGCCTGCCGGAGTTGCGCGAGGCAATCTCCGGGTTTTATCAGCAGCGTTATGGCCTGAATATCGATCCTTCGCGGATTCTTGTCACGCCAGGTGGGTCTGGCGCCTTGTTGCTGGCCTCCAGCCTACTGGTCGATCCGGGTAAACATTGGCTACTTGCAGACCCGGGCTACCCCTGTAATCGACATTTTCTGCGTTTGGTAGAGGGCGCCGCACAGCTGGTGCCGGTCGGCCCGGATGTGCGCTACCAGTTAACGGCCGATCTGGTCGAGCGCTATTGGAATCAGGACAGTGTGGGGGCGTTGGTGGCATCCCCGGCCAACCCTACCGGTACGATTTTGAGTCGTGATGAACTGGCAGCCCTGTCTACGGCAATCAAGGCCCGAAACGGGCATTTGGTGGTGGATGAGATTTACCATGGCCTGACCTACGGCTGTGATGCAGCCAGTGTGCTGGAAGTCGATGACAGTGCGTTTGTGCTCAATAGCTTTTCCAAGTATTTCGGTATGACCGGGTGGCGTTTGGGCTGGCTGGTGGCGCCACCTGAAGCTGTAGCTGATCTGGAGAAGCTCGCCCAGAACCTTTATATCAGCGCCCCCAGCATGGCTCAGTACGCCGCATTGGCCTGCTTTGAACCTCAGACACTGGCGATACTGGAAGAGCGTCGGGCCGAGTTCGGGCGTCGCCGTGACTTTCTGTTACCGGCCTTGCGTGAGCTTGGTTTTGGTATTGCAGTAGAGCCAGAGGGTGCGTTTTACCTCTACGCCGATATCAGCGCGTTTGGCGGCGATGCGTTTGCATTCTGTCAGCACTTTCTTGAAACCCAGCACATAGCCTTTACCCCGGGTCTGGATTTTGGGCGCTTCAAGTCCGGGCACCATGTACGGTTTGCCTACACCCAAAGTTTGCCGCGCCTGCAGGAGGCCGTTGAGCGGATCGCTCGTGGCCTCAAGAGCTGGAAAGGCTGATGCGTTTCTCACCCGAGCTAGAAGAAGGGCGGTTGATCAAGCGCTACAAGCGTTTCCTGGCGGATATCGAAACCGTCACCGGTGAGTTGATGACCATCCACTGCCCGAATACGGGGTCCATGTTCAACTGCATGGTTGAAGGTGGTCAGGTCTGGTTCAGCCGTTCCAACGACCCCAAGCGCAAGTTGCCGGGCACTTGGGAAATCAGTCAAACCCCGCAAGGCAGGCTGGCGTGTGTGAACACCGGGCGTGCCAATCACTTGATCGAAGAGGCGTTACTGGCGGGGGTGATTACCGAGCTGGATGGCTTCACCGCACTCAAGCGTGAAGTGCCTTATGGCCAGGAAAAAAGCCGGATTGATTTTCGCCTGGAGTACCCGCAGGGCTTTGCCTTCGTAGAGGTCAAGAGTGTCACCCTGGGTTTTGATGACTCGCGTGTCGCTGCATTTCCGGATGCTGTTACGCAGCGTGGTGCCAAGCATCTGCGTGAACTGGCCACTCTCGCGCGCGAGGGGGTGCGTGCTGTTCAGCTGTATTGCGTCAACCTTACCGGCATTGATGCAGTGCGCCCGGCGCAAGAGATCGACCCGGGTTACGCAGCAGCGTTGCGCGAGGCGGTCGCTGCCGGAGTGCAAGTACTTGCGTATGGAGTCAGCCTGACGCCTGACGCCGTGGTAGTTGATCGCCGATTAGACGTCATCCTCTGATATTTGTGGCGTAATCCAGATGCCTTGGCTGTCTTCGCGGCAGTCAAGAGCTGTCAGAAACTGCCCGGCGCAAGGCCCGGCAACGCATTCTCCACTTTCGATCAGGAACAGCGCCGAGTGAGTCGCGCACTGGATCAGGCTGGCGCTTGAATCGAGAAATTGATCCGGTTGCCATTCCAGTGTTACCCCGCGATGGGGGCAGCGGTTTTTGTAGGCATACACCTGACCTTCACGACGAATGACGAGCAGGTTCAGCTCATCCAGCTCGAAGCCACGGCTGGTACCTTCGCTTAGTGCCTGCGAGGGGCATAAAAACTTCATGGCAATCCTTAATAGCAGCCAAACGGCTGTGTTGTTGAAGCGTTCCAGAGCGGGTTAAGAGGTTGACGTGCAAATGCAAACAATTATCAAATGGCGGCTTGCTCTGCGATGTGCTGTTTTCACGGCGTGACAATACCTTTGTCCCGTTGAGCCCTCTTTTTCAAGGAATGCCCCCGTATGCGCCTGAGTACCCGCCTGATTTCGCTCTGTGCAGGCCTTATGATCAGTCATGTCAGCCTGGCTGGCGAGTTGCCACAACGCTGGGTTAGCGCCGGCGGAGCACTTTCAGAGTGGGTCAGCGCGTTGGGCGCGGAGTCTAAATTGGTTGGGGTCGATACCACCAGCCAACATCCTGCATCACTTAAGTCCCTGCCCAGTATTGGTTATCAGCGCCAGCTCTCGGCAGAAGGGATCCTGAGCTTGAAACCGGACATCTTGGTCGGCACTGACGAGATGGGCCCGCCACCTGTTTTGGCGCAGATTCGCGGTGCTGGTGTCCCGGTCGAGATGTTTTCGGCCCAGGCCGATCTAGCAAGTCTTGAAGCGACCCTGAAGCATTTGGGCCGTTTGTTGGGTAACGAGCCTCAAGCGGCGCAACTGTTCACAGACTATCAGCAGCAACTTGTGCAGCATCAGCAGCAGGTCAAGACGGTACAAGCCGGACACAAGGCGCCAGGGGTACTTTTGTTGTTGGGGCACGCGGGCGGTAAACCGTTGATAGCCGGCAAGGACACGGCTGCAGATTGGCTACTGACTCAAGCCGGCGGGCAGAACCTTGCTACCCACACCGGCTATAAGCCGTTTTCAGTGGAGGCCCTGGCGGGGCTCAATCCTGAGGTCTTGGTGTTTGCCGATCGCAGTTTGACCGGTGAGGCGGCACGCAAGGCGCTGCTCAAGGAAAACCCGGTATTGGCGTCTATTCGCGCCGCTAAAAATGGCCGTGTGTACGAGCTGGACCCTACGTTGTTGGTGGGTGGGCTGGGGCCAAGGTTACCGGCCAGCTTGAAGCAACTGACCGCTGAGTTTTATCCCGCGGCTGCAGCGAACCCATGAAGACGCTGGTTAAACCCCGGTCATTGTTTATAGGCTTGAGTGCCCTGTGCCTGTTGGCGACCTGGCTATCGCTGGCGCTGGGACCTGTGAGCTTGCCGTTGTTTGACACCCTGCGCGCGGCACTGAGGTTGCTGGGCATACCGATACCGGGCGAAGGGCTGGAACAGGCCGAGCTGATCCTGGGGCAGATTCGTTTGCCTCGTACATTGCTGGGGCTGGCGGTGGGCGGTGTGCTGGCGTTGTCGGGCGTGGCCATGCAGGGGTTGTTCCGCAACCCGTTGGCCGACCCCGGGTTGGTCGGTGTGTCCAGCGGCGCAGCCTTGGGTGCGGCGATTGCGATTGTGGGCGGGACTGCCTTTGGCGGGCTGCCAGAGTTTATCGGGCCATATTTGCTGTCGTTGTGTGCGTTCCTTGGAGGGCTGGGCGTAACGGCGCTGGTCTATCGGCTGGGGCGACGCAACGGTCAGACCAATGTCGCCGTGATGTTGCTCGCTGGCATTGCGCTGACAGCATTGGCCGGCTCGGCAGTCGGACTGTTTACCTATCTGGCTGATGACGCGACATTGCGCACGCTGACCTTCTGGAACCTGGGTAGTCTTAATGGCGCCAGTTACGCACGTTTGTGGCCATTGTTGATTGTTACCGTGGGTGTTGCCTTATGGTTGCCTCGCCGAGCTAATGCGCTCAATGCGCTGTTGCTGGGAGAGTCGGAAGCCAATCATCTGGGGATCGATGTCGAAGGCCTGAAGCGCGAACTGGTGTTTTGTACGGCGCTGGGTGTGGGTGCTGCAGTGGCAGCAGCTGGCATGATCGGTTTTATCGGGCTAGTGGTGCCACATCTGGTACGACTGCTGGCAGGGCCTGATCATCGAGTGCTGTTACCGGCTTCCGTGCTGGCAGGGGCGGCGCTATTGCTGTTTGCCGACCTGATTGCACGACTGGTCCTGGCGCCTGCAGAGCTGCCGATCGGGATTGTTACCGCATTCCTGGGGGCACCGTTTTTCCTCTACTTATTACTGCGAGGTCGTCACTGATGCTGCGTGCGGAAAATCTGCAGATCCGTCGCGATCAGAAAATCGTGCTGGCGGATGTCACCCTCGATGTCCGTCCGGGTGAAGTGTTGGGTGTGCTGGGGCCCAATGGAGCGGGTAAAAGCACACTGCTGGCCGCGTTGTGTGGGGAGTTGACGCCGAGTGAGGGGCAGGTCTGGCTTGGTCAACACGCCCTGGGCCACTGGAAGGGCGCGCAACGGGCACAGCGTCTTGCCGTCTTGCCGCAAACCTCGACCCTGGATTTCGCCTTCCGTGTCGAAGAAGTCGTGGGCATGGGGCGGCTGCCTCATCAGACAGGTCGCGCCCGTGATTCAGAAATCATTCACGCTGCGTTGCAGGCGGCTGATGTTGAGCACTTGGCGGAGCGCAGCTATCTGGCGTTGTCGGGTGGTGAACGGCAGCGGGTGCATCTGGCAAGGGTGCTGGCGCAATTATGGCCAGGACAGCGCGGGCATACCCTGTTGCTTGATGAGCCGACCTCAATGCTCGACCCATTGCATCAACACACGACGCTCAAAGCCATACGGACGTTCGCGGATCGCGGCGCGGCGGTCCTCATCATCCTGCATGACCTGAACCTGGCCGCACGTTATTGCGATCGGTTGTTGCTGCTTGAGGAGGGACGTCCCCGCGCACTGGATTGTCCAAAAGTGGTGCTGCAGCCGGAGGCGTTAAAAGCCGTTTTTGGTCTGGACGTGTTGGTGCAGCCTCACCCTGAGCTGGGTTGTCCGATGGTGATTGCTCGTTGAGCTAGTAACGCAGCCATTTGGCTGGTGTTTTTGGCAGGCAAAAAAAGACCCGGCAAGAGCCGGGTCAAATAACCGTGATTAGCCTGATGAGGAGATTTTCTGAGAGTCCGAACCAAGGGCCTTCCAGAAGATCGACTGGTCTCGCGACCAGATGGCGTAATCATAACAATTCTCATTACGCTGTCAACAACTGTTTTTTACCGTTTATCGTGCGTGTCGGAAATGAATCTCTTCAGGCTTTTTTCAACGCGGCCAGATGATCCACCTGCTGGTTCAGTTCTTCTTTGCGCTGCGCGGGGATATCGTTCCAGTGCACATCCAGCAGGGCCCCTTCAATCGCATAAAGAAGCACTTTAGAAGCCCTGAAGCCCCTGGCCTTCACTGCTCGATATGCATCAACAGCCCCTAGACGTCTCAAGTCCGAGGCGCTGTGAATACCAACAGCGTGAAGCCATTGCGCTGAGGTCTTCCCAAGGTTTTTCAAATGCTGGAGTTCATCATTCATCAGCTCTCCTTGCGACGGCGTGAGCTCAGCGTTTACGGGACATTGTGATTCTACGAAGTGTAGCGCTCAGTAGGAAAAGCGCAGTCCGTTAGTCGGTTTTGGAACAAAGGACTACTGATGTCTGAGGTTTGCTCTGACGTTCAGTGACGGGTGGGGATCAGGGTAGAGCCTTTGTGTTGCGTAAACGGGGCTGGTCCAACTAGGCACGGCTTGCTCGTGGCAAGTGTCGTATTCGTGCTATTTGGTGCGGTATCGCAGGCGAGTACCAAAGTTAACCGACATCAGAATTTCATCCGCTGTCAGCTCAACCGGGAAGTAGGTACCTGAAATTTGTGCGTGGGCTAGGCTGGCACCTTCGATGCACGCAGTACGTAAATCAATGCCGCGCAGGTCCGCTGAGCGAAAATAACCATCGGAGAAATCCACGTCCTGAGCCTGTAACTCGCGTAGATCCAGCCCGCGGAAGTCTCCGCCGCGCAGGTCGATGTGTCCGGATGGCCGCTGTTGATTGAACCCGCGGATATCGTCTTTATGCAGCAGTGCGTAGAGCGCCGACTCAAGCAGCTTTGGATGGCTCATGATGGGGCTCCGGCTTGGCGGGATGCTAGTATTATAGTGCCACTATCGCAGGGCCGTGAAACCATTGCGTTTCACGGCTAGCGCTAATTCCTACAAGCCTGGCAAGCGCTGACGAATATCAGCGATCAGGGTGTCGAGGCTTTTGCTGTTGTGGGTTTCAACACACTTGCTGCGCAGGATTTCATCGGCGCCCAGCGCTTCACGACTGGCTTGCTGTGCCTTGACGACTTCCAGAGTGGCGTCAGAAGGGTCGGTGCCAATGGACTTGCGATGGGCCAGCCAGCCTTCGATTACGGCGTCCGGTGCGGTGCAGTCGAGGATCAGGCAAGGTACGCCGGTGGCTTCTGCCACTTGAGCAGCGGCATCACGCTGCTCACGCTTGAGGTAGGTGGCATCTATCACGACGGGAAAGCCTGCGCGCAGCACGATACCGGCCAGCTCATGCAGCTTTTTGTAGGTGGCAGCGCTGGCATCGGCATTATAAATGCCATCACCTACTGCGTTTTCAGCGGTCTGCTCACCGAACAACTGCTTGCGGATAACGTCTGAGCGAAGGCGAATCGCCCCCAGAGCCTCAACCAGGCGCATGGCTACCGAACTTTTGCCTACAGCCGATACACCGTGGGTAATTGTCAGGAAGCGTGAAGGAATAGTGCTGTAGCTTTCGGCCAGGTTGGCGTAGTTGCGGTACTGACGCAATGTAGCTGCGCGCTGAACAGGGCTGGCTTCTGCAGGCATGCTGAACAAGCTGACTTTGGCGCGAACCAGCGCGCGGTAGGCTTTGTAGAAGTTCAGCAGCTCAAGTCCCTGATAATCGCCAGTCAGTTCCAGGTACTGACTGACAAAGCGTCTTGCCAGAGACTTCAGGCCGCGGTCTTCAAGGTCCATCGCCAGGAAGGCAGTGTCGGCATACACATCGGTAAAACGGAACGGCTCGTTGAATTCGATGCAGTCGAAGATCACGACCTTGCCATCGATCATCGTGGCGTTGCCCAAGTGAATATCACCGTGGCATTCGCGGATAAATCCTTGCGCCTTGCGCTGCTCGAACAGGGGTTTGAGACGAGTAAAGCTGGCCTCTGCCCAGGCCTGGAGCGCGTCCAGTTGGAGCAGGTCAGCTTTATCAGAAAGAAATGGGCGAATTTGCTCGAAGTTCTGACGGACAGGGTCCATCACGGCCTCAGGAGTGCCTTGGTAGTGCTCCAGATCGACGTGGGGGGCTTGAGCATGGAAACGGGCGATTAGCTGAGCCATTTCGTCGATATGGGCGGCATTGAGTTCGCCGTTGGCTTGCAAGGTGCTCAGTAATTGGCTTTGAGGGAACTGACGCATCTTGAGCACATATTCGATAGCCGGGCCTTCGCCGCCCAGTACGGGCGCTTCGACGGTACCGGTGATCGGCAATACGTCGAGGTACAAGCCTTCGGTCAGACGCTGGTTCAGGCGCAGTTCTTCATTGCAGAAGTGTTCGCGCCCGCTGAGCGCCGTGAAGTCCAGGAAGCCAAAATTAACGGGCTTCTTCAGTTTATAGGCATATGGCCCAGTAAGGATGACCCAGGAGATGTGCGTCTCGATAACCTGAAACCCATCGACGTCATGGGGGTAGAGGTCCGGGTTTTGCAGGGCGGAAATCAGGTTCTGGCTCACGGTTGATCCTTCAAGGTCTGGAAAATTCGATGCGCCATTATGGCGGCTGACAGCGGGAGTGCAAACCGCCGGGCTGCGCATGATGAACATGAATAAAGTGCGTATAATCTCGCGCCATGACTCGTACCCGATCTCCTCGTTCTCGTTCCAAACGTCCTTCTGGCGGCCTTAGGCCCTGGCTGGGCTGGGCAATCAAGCTCAGTCTGGTCGGTCTGGTGGTGCTGGCAGGTTTTGCCGTCTATCTGGATGCCATCGTGCAGGAGAAGTTCTCCGGCAAGCGTTGGACAATCCCGGCCAAGGTGTATGCCCGGCCGCTTGAGCTGTTCGTCGGCCAGAAGCTGAGCAAGAACGACTTCCTGACGGAACTCGATGCGCTGGGCTATCGCCGTGAAAGCGTGGTCAATGGTCCTGGAGCTGCTGCGGTCAGTGGCAACACAGTCGACCTCAATACACGTGGCTTCCAGTTTTATGAAGGTGCCGAACAGGCACAGCCGGTTCGTGTGCGTTTCTCTGGCGACTATGTAGCAGAGCTTTCATCGACCAATGGTTCCAAGCTGCCTGTAGTGCGTCTTGAGCCGTTGCTGATCGGTGGCCTGTATCCGAAAAATCTTGAAGACCGGATCCTGATCAATATCGATCAAGTGCCGCCGTTTCTGCTTGAAACGCTGGTAACAGTAGAAGACCGCGATTTTTATCATCACTTTGGGGTGTCGCCGAAGTCGATTGCCCGTGCCATGTGGGTTAACACGTCATCCGGGCAAATGCGCCAGGGCGGCAGCACCCTGACTCAACAGCTGGTCAAGAACTTCTATCTGACCAACGAGCGCAGCCTTAGTCGCAAGCTGACTGAGGCGATGATGGCGTTGCTGCTGGAAATGCATTACGACAAGCGCGAAATCCTTGAGGCGTATCTCAACGAAGTGTTTGTCGGTCAGGACGGGCAGCGCGCCGTGCATGGCTTTGGCCTCGCCAGCCAGTTCTTCTTCAGTCAGCCGCTGGCCGAACTCAAGTTGCATCAGGTGGCGTTGTTGGTGGGGATGGTCAAAGGGCCATCTTCTTATAACCCGCGTCGTAATCCCGAGCGGGCGCTGGTACGGCGTAACCTGGTGCTCGATTTGCTGGAGCAACAAGGCGTTGCAACGCCCGAGCAGGTGGCTGCGGCGAAAAAAATGCCATTGGGCGTGACCACGCGCGGTAGCCTGGCAGACAGTTCCTTCCCGGGTTTCCTGGACCTGGTCAAGCGCCAGTTACGTGAAGACTATCGCGATGAAGACTTGACCGAAGAGGGGTTGAGGATTTTCACCAGCTTCGACCCGATCCTGCAGATGAAGTCTGAAGCCGCAATGGGTGAGACCTTCAAACGTCTGACCGGGCGCAAGGGTTCGGATGAAGTGGAAGCCGCAATGGTGGTCACTAATCCGGAAACCGGCGAGGTTCAGGCTCTGATCGGCAGTCGTGCACCGCGCTTTGCAGGCTTTAACCGTGCGCTTGATGCGGTACGGCCTATTGGTTCGTTGATCAAACCTGCGGTGTATCTCACGGCGCTTGAACGGCCAAGTCAGTACACGCTGACCAGTTGGCTGTCGGATGATCCGCTGTCGATCAAAGGTGCTGACGGTCAGGTCTGGAAGCCTCAGAACTATGACCGTCGCTCTCACGGTACGGTTTTTCTCTACCAGTCCATGATGAACTCCTACAACCTCGGTACGGTAAGGCTGGGGCAGGAAGTGGGTGTGCCCAACGTGCTCAAGACCTTGGCGCGACTGGGGGTAGAGCGTCAGTTCCCGGCATTCCCGTCCATGTTGCTGGGTGCCGGTGCATTGAGCCCGATGGAAGTGGCGACGATGTATCAGACCTTGGCCAACGGCGGCTTTAATACGCCGATGCGCGGAATTCGCAGCGTACTGACCGCCGAGGGGGAGCCGCTGAAACGTTATCCGTTCCAGATTCAGCAACGCTTCGATCCGGGCTCCATTTTCCTGATCCAGAATGCGATGCAGCATGTGATGCGCGAAGGTACAGGACGTTCGGTTTATAACGTGCTGCCCAGGAACCTCGCATTGGCTGGTAAGACCGGTACCAGTAACGATTCGCGTGACAGCTGGTTTGCAGGGTTTAGCCAGGACTTGCTGGCGGTGGTCTGGTTGGGTCGCGACGACAACGGCAAAACGCCTTTTACCGGCGCAACCGGAGCACTGCAGGTGTGGACCAGCTTCATGAAGAAGGCTGACCCGCTGCCGCTCGATATGCCTCAGCCCGATAACATCGTTCAGGCCTGGATTGATCCGCATACGGGGCAAGGATCTGATGCCGGCTGCCCTGGCGCGGTACAGATGCCGTATATTCGCGGCAGTGAGCCGCCAGCAGGGGCCAGTTGTGGCGGGCAAGAGCCTGCTTCAGGTGAGGCCGTGATGGATTGGGTCAAGGGCTGGTTGAATTAAGCAAAGAGGGTTTTACGTGAATAAGTTGTGGATTGCGGCTGTTTCAGCCCTGGCTTTGCTCAATGGTTGTGCCAGCGTGCCACAGGGTTCGATCCCTGTGGTCGACTCTGGTGTGGCGGTGTCGAATAACGAACGTGTTTCGGCCCAGCGAACGGCTGGAAATTATCCACAGGCCACCGCACCGCGTGCAGCTCAGGCCCGCACGATTACCGAGGATTCGGGAGTTGTGGTGATGATCCCGGGCGGCGCTGCGAGCGTGTCGACGCCGATCAGCACCCAGCCTTTCACGCCCGGGCCGATTACCCCCGGCCCGGCGGCAGCGCCCATCAGCACGGGTAGCTATACACCGAGTAATACCTACAGCGCTCCGGCGCCGATTACCCCAAGCGGTATTCCATCGAACAACAGCGGCGCTCTGGCTGCCGACGAGCAGTTGGATGGTCCGGTGCTGGCGTTGCTCACCACCGCTCAGCAGCAGCAGTCGAGCGGTGACTTGAATGGCGCTTCGTCGAGTCTTGAGCGTGCTCAGCGCGTGGCACCTCGTGAGCCGCAGGTACTCTATCGCCTGGCGCAAGTGCGTATGGCTCAAGGTGACGCCGCCCAGGCGGAGCAGTTTGCCCGTCGAGGTCTGACGTTTGCCAATGGCCGTCCGGACCTACAAGTCAGCTTGTGGGGCTTGATCGCTCAGGCACGTGAGAAACAAGGCGATGCAGCAGGCGCTGCTCTGGCCCGTCAAAAAGCCAAGGTGAGCCTCTGATGGTTATGGATGCCCGTACTCCTGAAGTTGCCGAGTTCTTGTTGCTGATCGAACAGGAAATGCGCACGCAGGGGTTGTGGAGCGACAAGACTCCCACGGAGCACGACTTGTCCAGTCTGGAGCCGTTCAGCGTCGACCGGCTCGACTTTGAGCTGTGGGTGCAGTGGATCTTTCTGCCGAAGATGAAAGTCATTGTTGAACAGGGTCAGCCACTGCCGAATGTTTCCGGTATTCGGCATATGGCTGACCAGGTTTTTGCTCAGCGTCGCGGGAACTGGAGGCCGTTGCTCAAGCATTTTGAAGGTTTTGATCAGTTGATCAGCCCCTCCGCTTGAGGTCATGGCTGCCAGTTTTTGCTGGCAGCCATCCATTTTCTTGTCAGTTTTTGTCAATTCGCGCGTTTTTTTGTGCGTTCCTGTCAATTTATGAAAATAAATCTCATAGATGGCTTGACTTGGGCAGGCCTAATGACAAGAATCGAAGTCCCGCTGTAGAGGGACTGCCAGAAGCAGACCCTCTCAGCAGATCATGAGGCGCACACCCGCGCCGACCTGCAACACCCGCAACGCGTTACCTCGCGCTGGGTGGGAAAACCCCGCAACACTTGGGGAGCTCCCAATACTTGCTCAGTCAGTGCTGACGTAGTCGGCGACCACCGTCGCTCATGCTCTGCTGAAAAGTAAACCTATTAAGACCCGTTCGCATTTTAGTGGACGGTATTCTGGCGTTTTAGAGGTGAACAACGTGGAGCTTTTATCTGGCGGTGAGATGCTCGTGCGCTTTTTGCGCGACGAAGGTGTCAAATATATCTACGGGTACCCTGGTGGTGCTCTGCTGCATGTCTACGACGCACTGTTCAAGGAACCGGAAGTTACCCACATCCTGGTTCGCCACGAACAAGCTGCTACTCATATGGCTGACGGCTACGCTCGTGCAACGGGTAAGGCCGGTGTAGTACTGGTCACTTCCGGGCCAGGTGCTACCAACGCCATTACCGGTATTGCCACTGCCTACATGGATTCCATTCCGATGGTGATCATTTCTGGTCAGGTGCCTAGCACCATGGTCGGAACGGATGCTTTCCAGGAAACCGACATGATCGGTATCTCCCGGCCCATCGTGAAGCACAGCTTTATGATCAAGCATGCTTCGGAAATCCCTGAGGTCATGAAAAAGGCGTTCTACCTCGCTCAATCCGGCCGTCCAGGTCCGGTTGTGGTCGATATCCCGAAAGACATGACCAACCCGGCCGAGAAGTTCGAATACGTTTTCCCGAAAAAAGCCAAGCTGCGTTCTTACAGCCCGGCCTTGCGTGGTCACTCTGGCCAGATTCGCAAGGCGGCAGAGATGCTTCTGGCGGCCAAGCGCCCTGTGCTCTATGCAGGCGGCGGCGTTATTTTGGGTGGCGGTTCGGCACCGCTGACCGAGCTTGCAAAAATGCTCAACGTACCGGTAACCAATACGCTGATGGGCCTGGGCGCATACCCTGGCACTGACCGTCAGTTTGTGGGCATGCTTGGTATGCACGGCAGCTTCACTGCCAACATGACCATGCATAACGCTGATGTAATCCTGGCAGTAGGCGCGCGCTTTGATGATCGTGTAATCAACGGTCCGTCCAAGTTCTGTCCTAACGCCAAGATTATCCACATCGATATCGACCCGGCATCTATCTCCAAGACCATCAAGGCAGATGTTCCGATTGTAGGTCCGGTAGAGAGCGTGTTGACCGAAATGGTTGCAATCCTCAAGGATATTGGCGAGAAGCCGAATGCCGAGGCGGTTGCCAGCTGGTGGAAGCAAATCGACGAGTGGCGTGGTGATCGCGGCTTGTTCCCTTATGACAAGGGCGACGGCAGCAAGATCAAGCCTCAGGCTGTTATCGAGATGCTGTGCGAAGTGACCAAGGGCGATGCTTATGTAACGTCCGATGTGGGTCAGCATCAAATGTTTGCGGCCCAGTACTACCGCTTCAACAAGCCGAATCGCTGGATCAACTCTGGCGGCCTGGGCACGATGGGGTTCGGTTTCCCGGCTGCGATGGGGGTAAAACTGAGCTTTCCTGATGCTGACGTTGCCTGTGTAACAGGCGAGGGCAGTATTCAGATGAACATTCAGGAATTGTCGACGTGTTTGCAGTACGGTCTGCCCGTAAAAATTGTCAGCCTCAACAACGGCGTGCTCGGTATGGTGCGTCAGTGGCAGGACATGAACTACGGCAGTCGCCACTCGCACTCGTACATGGAATCGCTGCCTGACTTCGTCAAGCTGGCTGAGGCTTATGGGCATGTAGGTATTCGGATCACTGATCTGAAAGACCTGAAGCCCAAGATGGAAGAAGCTTTTGCCATGAAGGATCGTCTGGTGTTCCTGGATATTCAGGTCGATACCAGTGAGCACGTTTATCCGATGCAGATCAAAGATGGCTCCATGCGCGACATGTGGCTGAGCAAGACGGAGCGTACTTAATCATGCGGCACATTATTTCCTTGCTTCTTGAAAACGAACCGGGCGCCTTGTCTCGCGTTGTTGGGCTTTTTTCGCAACGTAACTACAACATCGAAAGCCTGACTGTGGCGCCAACTGAAGACCCGACCTTGTCGCGTTTGACGCTGACCACCGTGGGGCATGATGAAGTGATCGAGCAGATCACTAAAAACCTTAACAAGCTGATCGAAGTGGTCAAGCTGGTTGATCTGTCGGAAAGTGCTCACATCGAGCGTGAACTGATGCTGGTCAAGGTCAAGGCAACAGGTGCACAGCGCGCAGAAATCAAACGCACCACGGATATTTTTCGTGGGCAGATCGTGGATGTCAGCGCCAGTGTGTATACCGTGCAGTTGACAGGCACCAGCGAGAAGCTCGACAGTTTCATCCAGTCGATTGGGACTGCCTCGATCCTGGAAACAGTTCGCAGTGGCGTCACCGGGATTGCCCGTGGCGACAAAGTACTCAGCATCTAAAACTAACAAATGCTAATTGGCCTGAATGGCCTGGATATAAGGGAAAATCATGAAAGTTTATTACGACAAAGACTGCGACCTTTCGATCATCCAGGGCAAAAAAGTAGCCATTATCGGTTACGGCTCCCAGGGTCACGCCCAAGCCTGCAACCTGAAAGACTCCGGCGTTGACGTTACTGTTGGTCTGCGTAAAGGTTCGGCCACTGTCGCCAAGGCTGAGGCTCACGGCCTGAAAGTAACTGACGTTGCAAGCGCTGTTGCCGCTGCAGATTTGGTCATGATTCTGACCCCGGATGAGTTCCAGTCGGCACTGTACAAGGACGAAATCGAGCCGAACATCAAGAAGGGAGCCACACTGGCTTTCTCCCACGGCTTCGCGATTCACTACAACCAGGTCGTACCGCGTGCTGACCTTGACGTGATCATGATCGCGCCAAAAGCACCGGGTCACACCGTGCGCTCCGAGTTCGTAAAAGGCGGTGGCATTCCTGACCTGATCGCGATCTATCAGGACGCTTCGGGCAACGCCAAAAACGTAGCCTTGTCTTACGCCGCGGGTGTTGGTGGCGGTCGTACCGGCATCATCGAAACCACGTTCAAAGACGAAACTGAAACCGACCTGTTCGGCGAGCAGGCTGTTCTGTGTGGTGGTACTGTCGAGCTGGTTAAAGCCGGTTTCGAGACACTGGTTGAAGCTGGTTACGCGCCAGAAATGGCTTACTTCGAGTGCTTGCACGAGTTGAAGCTGATCGTTGACCTCATGTACGAAGGCGGCATCGCCAACATGAACTACTCGATCTCCAACAACGCCGAGTACGGTGAGTATGTAACGGGTCCGGAAGTGATCAACGCTGAGTCCCGTCAGGCAATGCGTAATGCTCTGAAGCGCATTCAAGATGGTGAATACGCGAAGATGTTCATCACCGAAGGTGCTACTGGCTACCCATCGATGACTGCTAAGCGTCGTAACAACGCCGCTCACGGTATCGAAATCATCGGCGGGCAATTGCGTTCGATGATGCCTTGGATCGGCGCGAACAAAATCGTCGACCAAGCCAAGAACTAAGCTTCAAACCTGTAGAAAAAACGCGGCCTAGGCCGCGTTTTTTCGTTTAAGCGGCCGCTTCTGGTATAAAGCAGGATCGTTTGCGGGTGTGTGTTGGCCCCAAGCTTCTACCGAAACTTTCCATATCGTTGCAAGGTAATGTCCATGAGCGAACGTCCCGAAGAGCCAAAAGCGGCTTCAGACGCCGATAGCCTGCTGCCTATCGATGAGCATGTCGAAGAAGGGCATGACGCCGAAGGCCGCAAAGTCCGGCATCGTGGTATCTATCTGCTGCCGAATCTTTTCACCACCGCGAACCTGTTCGCCGGTTTTTATTCAATCATCAGCTCCATGAGTGCTCAAAGCGCGATGAGCGCGGGTGATACTGCAGGAGCAAGCAAGTATTTTGCGTTTGCGGCTATCGCGATTTTTGTCGCAATGGTGCTGGATGGTCTCGATGGCCGCGTAGCCCGTATGACCAATACTGAAAGTGCTTTTGGCGCCGAGTACGATTCCTTGTCGGACATGGTTGCTTTTGGTGTCGCTCCGGCATTGCTGGCTTTTGGCTGGGCACTGGGTGATATGGGCAAAGTCGGATGGATGGTGGCTTTCATCTACGTCGCGGGTGCAGCGTTACGTCTGGCGCGTTTTAACACCCAGGTGGGTAAAGCGGATAAGCGCTATTTCATCGGTCTGGCCAGCCCGGCTGCTGCTGGCGTCGTGGCGGGTATTGTCTGGGCATTCAGTGATTACGGGATCCAGGGTTCGAAAATGTCGTTCCTGGTTGCGTTGCTGGTGGCTGCTGCTGGCATGCTGATGGTTAGCAATATCAAGTACAACAGCTTCAAAGAGCTGGACTTGAAGGGGCGCGTTCCTTTTGTCGCCATCCTTGCGGTGGTATTGGTGTTTGCTGTTGTCTTCAGCGATCCGCCGCGCATTCTGCTGCTGGCATTCCTGGCGTATGCGGCATCGGGTCCCATCCAGTACTTGTTGCGTTTGCGCCGTAACAAAAACGCCGAGTGATGTAATTTCTCTCATACTCCGTAGTCTATTGGTGCATCAGCCCTCCAATACTGCGGAGTTGTCATGCTTATCAAGCTGCCTAAGGCGTCCGACTGTAAAGAGTCGGACGTTACGCCTGAATCCTTCTATTTATCCCGTCGTGCATTACTTGGCAGTTCGCTAGCCGCAATGGCTGCGGGCGCGCTACCGCGCTGGGCCAGTGCCGAAGATGCCGTGCGCTACGCGGATGTCGAGCCGGGCAGTGCACCGGCCTGGTTCACCGATAAGCTCCCGCAGACCAAGTGGCAGGCGGTCACGGTTACCGGGGAGGCGATCACGCCTTTCAAGGACGCCACTCACTACAACAACTTCTATGAGTTCGGGACCGACAAGGGTGACCCGGCGCAGAATGCTGGCGCCTTGAAAACCGAACCTTGGACAGTGGTCGTGGATGGGGAGGTGGGCAAGCCGGGTCGTTATGCCCTTGAAGACTTTATGAAGCCTTATCAGTTAGAAGAGCGGGTTTATCGCCTGCGTTGCGTAGAGGCCTGGTCTATGGTCATTCCATGGATGGGCTTTCCCATTTCGGCATTGCTTAAACAGGTGGAGCCGACATCGAAAGCCAAGTACATACGCTTTGAAACCTTGCAGGATCCCAAGGTCATGCCGGGGCAGCGTTCGGGTTTTGCATTGATTGACTGGCCCTATGTTGAGGGGTTGCGTTTGGATGAGGCGATGAATCCGCTGGCGATATTGGCGGTGGGCATGTATGGGCGTGAATTACCGAATCAGAACGGAGCCCCCCTACGTTTGGTAGTGCCTTGGAAGTACGGTTTTAAAAGTGTGAAGTCCATTGTGAGAATCAGTCTGGTGGAGCAACAGCCGAAAACCACTTGGCAGAGCATCGCTGCGGATGAGTACGGCTTTTATGCAAATGTGAATCCTCAAGTCGATCACCCGCGATGGACGCAGGCGCGTGAGCGGCGTCTGCCGAGCGGTCTGTTCAGTCCTAATGTGCGCGATACCCAGATGTTTAACGGTTACGCGGACGAGGTGGCGTCTTTATATGCTGGTCTCGATTTGCGGAAGAACTATTGATGAAGTTTCTTGCTTTGCGCATAGGCGTCTTCGCGGCAGCGGCCATGTGGCCTGTGTATTGGCTTTACGAGGCATGGATCTTTGCATTGGGCCCGGATCCGGGAAAAGTACTGGTTGATCGGTTAGGGTTGGGTGCGCTGATTCTGCTATTGGTAACACTGAGCATGACGCCGATGCAGAAGCTCACGGGGTGGCCAGGCTGGATTGCAGTGCGTCGTCAGATAGGGCTCTGGTGTTTTGCTTATGTGGTTTTGCATCTGTGTGCCTATTTGACTTTCGTTCTGGGGTTTGACTGGTCACAGCTGGGTGTGGAGTTACGCAAGCGGCCCTACATTATTGTCGGCGCTCTGGGCTTCTTGTGTTTGCTGGCCTTGGCGGTAACTTCAAATCGTTACAGTCAACGGCGGCTGGGCGCGCGCTGGAAGAAGCTCCACCGCTTGGTGTATGGGGTTGTTGGGTTGGGATTGCTGCATATGCTTTGGATTGTTCGAGCGGACCTCAAGGAATGGTCGGTTTACGCCTTTATAGGTGTGTGCCTGTTGATGCTAAGAATACCCGCTGTTACGAGGCGAATTCCGCGTCTATATAGGAAGAAAACAGTATCAGCTGCTAGCGCCAAAATTAACCCTTGACTCAGATCTGTAACGGCCTATAATTCGCCCACTTCCGGCGCAGTCGAAACGGAAAACTCCTTGAATTTCAATGAGTTGGATTGGTTTTCGGCAGTGTCAGCTTCAAGTCATCGAAGCAGGAAATGAGGTGTTGACAGCAGCGTGTAACGCTGTAGAATTCGCCTCCCGCTAACGAGAGATCGAAAGCGCAAGTGGTTGATGTTACAGAGGAAACTTTGAAAACATCTTAAAATAACCGCTTGACAGCAACAGAGGCTGCTGTAGAATGCGCGCCTCGGTTCAGCGAAAGCTAAACCAACCGCTCTTTAACAACTGAATCAAGCAATTCGTGTGGGTGCTTGTGGAGTCAGACTGATAGTCAACAAGATTATCAGCATCACAAGTTACTCCGCGAGAAATCAAAGATGTAACCAACGATTGCTGAGCCAAGTTTAGGGTTTCTTAAAAACCCAAAGATGTTTGAACTGAAGAGTTTGATCATGGCTCAGATTGAACGCTGGCGGCAGGCCTAACACATGCAAGTCGAGCGGTAGAGAGAAGCTTGCTTCTCTTGAGAGCGGCGGACGGGTGAGTAATACCTAGGAATCTGCCTGATAGTGGGGGATAACGTTCGGAAACGGACGCTAATACCGCATACGTCCTACGGGAGAAAGCAGGGGACCTTCGGGCCTTGCGCTATCAGATGAGCCTAGGTCGGATTAGCTAGTTGGTGAGGTAATGGCTCACCAAGGCTACGATCCGTAACTGGTCTGAGAGGATGATCAGTCACACTGGAACTGAGACACGGTCCAGACTCCTACGGGAGGCAGCAGTGGGGAATATTGGACAATGGGCGAAAGCCTGATCCAGCCATGCCGCGTGTGTGAAGAAGGTCTTCGGATTGTAAAGCACTTTAAGTTGGGAGGAAGGGCATTAACCTAATACGTTAGTGTTTTGACGTTACCGACAGAATAAGCACCGGCTAACTCTGTGCCAGCAGCCGCGGTAATACAGAGGGTGCAAGCGTTAATCGGAATTACTGGGCGTAAAGCGCGCGTAGGTGGTTTGTTAAGTTGAATGTGAAATCCCCGGGCTCAACCTGGGAACTGCATCCAAAACTGGCAAGCTAGAGTATGGTAGAGGGTAGTGGAATTTCCTGTGTAGCGGTGAAATGCGTAGATATAGGAAGGAACACCAGTGGCGAAGGCGACTACCTGGACTGATACTGACACTGAGGTGCGAAAGCGTGGGGAGCAAACAGGATTAGATACCCTGGTAGTCCACGCCGTAAACGATGTCAACTAGCCGTTGGGAGTCTTGAACTCTTAGTGGCGCAGCTAACGCATTAAGTTGACCGCCTGGGGAGTACGGCCGCAAGGTTAAAACTCAAATGAATTGACGGGGGCCCGCACAAGCGGTGGAGCATGTGGTTTAATTCGAAGCAACGCGAAGAACCTTACCAGGCCTTGACATCCAATGAACTTTCTAGAGATAGATTGGTGCCTTCGGGAACATTGAGACAGGTGCTGCATGGCTGTCGTCAGCTCGTGTCGTGAGATGTTGGGTTAAGTCCCGTAACGAGCGCAACCCTTGTCCTTAGTTACCAGCACGTAATGGTGGGCACTCTAAGGAGACTGCCGGTGACAAACCGGAGGAAGGTGGGGATGACGTCAAGTCATCATGGCCCTTACGGCCTGGGCTACACACGTGCTACAATGGTCGGTACAAAGGGTTGCCAAGCCGCGAGGTGGAGCTAATCCCATAAAACCGATCGTAGTCCGGATCGCAGTCTGCAACTCGACTGCGTGAAGTCGGAATCGCTAGTAATCGTGAATCAGAATGTCACGGTGAATACGTTCCCGGGCCTTGTACACACCGCCCGTCACACCATGGGAGTGGGTTGCACCAGAAGTAGCTAGTCTAACCTTCGGGAGGACGGTTACCACGGTGTGATTCATGACTGGGGTGAAGTCGTAACAAGGTAGCCGTAGGGGAACCTGCGGCTGGATCACCTCCTTAATCGACGACATCAGCTGCTCCATAAGTTCCCACACGAATTGCTTGATTCATTGAAGAAGACGATAGAAGCAGACCAAAATTGGGTCTGTAGCTCAGTTGGTTAGAGCGCACCCCTGATAAGGGTGAGGTCGGCAGTTCGAATCTGCCCAGACCCACCAATTTTGTGTAAAAAGCCTGTAGAAATATGGGGCCATAGCTCAGCTGGGAGAGCGCCTGCCTTGCACGCAGGAGGTCAACGGTTCGATCCCGTTTGGCTCCACCATAACTTGCTTCTGTGTCGTAAAGCTTAGAAATGAGCATTCCATCAAACGATGGTGAATGTTGATTTCTGATCTTTTGATTAGATCGTTCTTTAAAAATTTGGGTATGTAATAGAAAGTTAGACTGGATAACACTTTCACTGGTGTTTATTCAGGCTAAGGTAAAATTTGTGAACGTTCTTAATTGAACATGCGAATTTTCGGCGAATGTCGTCTTCATAGTATAACCAGATTGCTTGGGGTTATATGGTCAAGTGAAGAAGCGCATACGGTGGATGCCTTGGCAGTCAGAGGCGATGAAAGACGTGGTAGCCTGCGAAAAGCTTCGGGGAGTCGGCAAACAGACTTTGATCCGGAGATGTCTGAATGGGGGAACCCACCTAACATAAGTTAGGTATCTTAAGCTGAATACATAGGCTTAAGAAGCGAACCAGGGGAACTGAAACATCTAAGTACCCTGAGGAAAAGAAATCAACCGAGATTCCCTTAGTAGTGGCGAGCGAACGGGGACCAGCCCTTAAGCTGTATTGATGTTAGCGGAACGCTCTGGAAAGTGCGGCCATAGTGGGTGATAGCCCTGTACGCGAAAACATCTTTGCAGTGAAATCGAGTAGGACGGAGCACGAGAAACTTTGTCTGAATATGGGGGGACCATCCTCCAAGGCTAAATACTACTGACTGACCGATAGTGAACTAGTACCGTGAGGGAAAGGCGAAAAGAACCCCGGAGAGGGGAGTGAAATAGATCCTGAAACCGTATGCGTACAAGCAGTGGGAGCCCACTTTGTTGGGTGACTGCGTACCTTTTGTATAATGGGTCAGCGACTTATTTTCAGTGGCAAGCTTAACCGAATAGGGGAGGCGTAGCGAAAGCGAGTCTTAATAGGGCGTCTAGTCGCTGGGAATAGACCCGAAACCGGGCGATCTATCCATGGGCAGGTTGAAGGTTGGGTAACACTAACTGGAGGACCGAACCGACTACCGTTGAAAAGTTAGCGGATGACCTGTGGATCGGAGTGAAAGGCTAATCAAGCTCGGAGATAGCTGGTTCTCCTCGAAAGCTATTTAGGTAGCGCCTCATGTATCACTGTAGGGGGTAGAGCACTGTTTCGGCTAGGGGGTCATCCCGACTTACCAAACCGATGCAAACTCCGAATACCTACAAGTGCCGAGCATGGGAGACACACGGCGGGTGCTAACGTCCGTCGTGAAAAGGGAAACAACCCAGACCGTCAGCTAAGGTCCCAAAGTTATGGTTAAGTGGGAAACGATGTGGGAAGGCTTAGACAGCTAGGAGGTTGGCTTAGAAGCAGCCACCCTTTAAAGAAAGCGTAATAGCTCACTAGTCGAGTCGGCCTGCGCGGAAGATTTAACGGGGCTCAAACCATACACCGAAGCTACGGGTATCACTTAGGTGATGCGGTAGAGGAGCGTTCTGTAAGCCTGTGAAGGTGAGTTGAGAAGCTTGCTGGAGGTATCAGAAGTGCGAATGCTGACATGAGTAACGATAATGGGTGTGAAAAACACCCACGCCGAAAGACCAAGGTTTCCTGCGCAACGTTAATCGACGCAGGGTTAGTCGGTCCCTAAGGCGAGGCTGAAAAGCGTAGTCGATGGAAAACAGGTTAATATTCCTGTACTTCTGGTTATTGCGATGGAGGGACGGAGAAGGCTAGGCCAGCTTGGCGTTGGTTGTCCAAGTTTAAGGTGGTAGGCTGGAATCTTAGGTAAATCCGGGATTCTAAGGCCGAGAGCTGATGACGAGTTGTCTTTTAGACAACGAAGTGGTTGATGCCATGCTTCCAAGAAAAGCTTCTAAGCTTCAGGTAACCAGGAACCGTACCCCAAACCGACACAGGTGGTTGGGTAGAGAATACCAAGGCGCTTGAGAGAACTCGGGTGAAGGAACTAGGCAAAATGGCACCGTAACTTCGGGAGAAGGTGCGCCGGTGAGGGTGAAGCATTTACTGCGTAAGCCCATGCCGGTCGAAGATACCAGGCCGCTGCGACTGTTTATTAAAAACACAGCACTCTGCAAACACGAAAGTGGACGTATAGGGTGTGACGCCTGCCCGGTGCCGGAAGGTTAATTGATGGGGTTAGCTAACGCGAAGCTCTTGATCGAAGCCCCGGTAAACGGCGGCCGTAACTATAACGGTCCTAAGGTAGCGAAATTCCTTGTCGGGTAAGTTCCGACCTGCACGAATGGCGTAACGATGGCGGCGCTGTCTCCACCCGAGACTCAGTGAAATTGAAATCGCTGTGAAGATGCAGTGTATCCGCGGCTAGACGGAAAGACCCCGTGAACCTTTACTATAGCTTTGCACTGGACTTTGAATTTGCTTGTGTAGGATAGGTGGGAGGCTTTGAAGTGTGGACGCCAGTCTGCATGGAGCCAACCTTGAAATACCACCCTGGCAACTTTGAGGTTCTAACTCAGGTCCGTTATCCGGATCGAGGACAGTGTATGGTGGGTAGTTTGACTGGGGCGGTCTCCTCCTAAAGAGTAACGGAGGAGTACGAAGGTGCGCTCAGACCGGTCGGAAATCGGTCGTAGAGTATAAAGGCAAAAGCGCGCTTGACTGCGAGACAGACACGTCGAGCAGGTACGAAAGTAGGTCTTAGTGATCCGGTGGTTCTGTATGGAAGGGCCATCGCTCAACGGATAAAAGGTACTCCGGGGATAACAGGCTGATACCGCCCAAGAGTTCATATCGACGGCGGTGTTTGGCACCTCGATGTCGGCTCATCACATCCTGGGGCTGAAGCCGGTCCCAAGGGTATGGCTGTTCGCCATTTAAAGTGGTACGCGAGCTGGGTTTAGAACGTCGTGAGACAGTTCGGTCCCTATCTGCCGTGGACGTTTGAGATTTGAGAGGGGCTGCTCCTAGTACGAGAGGACCGGAGTGGACGAACCTCTGGTGTTCCGGTTGTCACGCCAGTGGCATTGCCGGGTAGCTATGTTCGGGAAAGATAACCGCTGAAAGCATCTAAGCGGGAAACTTGCCTCAAGATGAGATCTCACTGGAACCTTGAGTTCCCTAAAGGGCCGTCGAAGACTACGACGTTGATAGGTTGGGTGTGTAAGCGCTGTGAGGCGTTGAGCTAACCAATACTAATTGCCCGTGAGGCTTGACCATATAACACCCAAGCAATTTGCGTCGAAGAGACCAGATTGCGGTGTGTGAAGACGATACAAACCGAAAGTTTGCGACTCACAAAACACCAACTATTACATACCCATTCGCTGGAGCGTAAACCGAAAGGTAAACGACCTGGCTACCGAATTTCTTGACGACCATAGAGCATTGGAACCACCTGATCCCATCCCGAACTCAGCAGTGAAACGATGCATCGCCGATGGTAGTGTGGGGTTTCCCCATGTGAGAGTAGGTCATCGTCAAGATTAAATTCCAAAATCCCTGTCTGCTCGCGCAGACGGGGATTTTGTTTTTGTATAAGTACAAGCTTTGTAAAAAGCCTGTGCTGTTAATCAGGCCATTTGCCTGGCTAACACCTCGATTATCTCAATCGAAAGAAGCAGGAAATAAGGTGTTGACAGCAGCGTGTAACGCTGTAGAATTCGCCTCCCGCTAACGAGAGATCGAAAGCGCAAGTGGTTGATGTTACAGAGGAAACTTTGAAAACATCTTAAAATAACCGCTTGACAGCAACAGAGGCTGCTGTAGAATGCGCGCCTCGGTTCAGCGAAAGCTAAACCAACCGCTCTTTAACAACTGAATCAAGCAATTCGTGTGGGTGCTTGTGGAGTCAGACTGATAGTCAACAAGATTATCAGCATCACAAGTTACTCCGCGAGAAATCAAAGATGTAACCAACGATTGCTGAGCCAAGTTTAGGGTTTCTTAAAAACCCAAAGATGTTTGAACTGAAGAGTTTGATCATGGCTCAGATTGAACGCTGGCGGCAGGCCTAACACATGCAAGTCGAGCGGTAGAGAGAAGCTTGCTTCTCTTGAGAGCGGCGGACGGGTGAGTAATACCTAGGAATCTGCCTGATAGTGGGGGATAACGTTCGGAAACGGACGCTAATACCGCATACGTCCTACGGGAGAAAGCAGGGGACCTTCGGGCCTTGCGCTATCAGATGAGCCTAGGTCGGATTAGCTAGTTGGTGAGGTAATGGCTCACCAAGGCTACGATCCGTAACTGGTCTGAGAGGATGATCAGTCACACTGGAACTGAGACACGGTCCAGACTCCTACGGGAGGCAGCAGTGGGGAATATTAGACAATGGGCGAAAGCCTGATCCAGCCATGCCGCGTGTGTGAAGAAGGTCTTCGGATTGTAAAGCACTTTAAGTTGGGAGGAAGGGCATTAACCTAATACGTTAGTGTTTTGACGTTACCGACAGAATAAGCACCGGCTAACTCTGTGCCAGCAGCCGCGGTAATACAGAGGGTGCAAGCGTTAATCGGAATTACTGGGCGTAAAGCGCGCGTAGGTGGTTTGTTAAGTTGAATGTGAAATCCCCGGGCTCAACCTGGGAACTGCATCCAAAACTGGCAAGCTAGAGTATGGTAGAGGGTAGTGGAATTTCCTGTGTAGCGGTGAAATGCGTAGATATAGGAAGGAACACCAGTGGCGAAGGCGACTACCTGGACTGATACTGACACTGAGGTGCGAAAGCGTGGGGAGCAAACAGGATTAGATACCCTGGTAGTCCACGCCGTAAACGATGTCAACTAGCCGTTGGGAGTCTTGAACTCTTAGTGGCGCAGCTAACGCATTAAGTTGACCGCCTGGGGAGTACGGCCGCAAGGTTAAAACTCAAATGAATTGACGGGGGCCCGCACAAGCGGTGGAGCATGTGGTTTAATTCGAAGCAACGCGAAGAACCTTACCAGGCCTTGACATCCAATGAACTTTCTAGAGATAGATTGGTGCCTTCGGGAACATTGAGACAGGTGCTGCATGGCTGTCGTCAGCTCGTGTCGTGAGATGTTGGGTTAAGTCCCGTAACGAGCGCAACCCTTGTCCTTAGTTACCAGCACGTAATGGTGGGCACTCTAAGGAGACTGCCGGTGACAAACCGGAGGAAGGTGGGGATGACGTCAAGTCATCATGGCCCTTACGGCCTGGGCTACACACGTGCTACAATGGTCGGTACAAAGGGTTGCCAAGCCGCGAGGTGGAGCTAATCCCATAAAACCGATCGTAGTCCGGATCGCAGTCTGCAACTCGACTGCGTGAAGTCGGAATCGCTAGTAATCGTGAATCAGAATGTCACGGTGAATACGTTCCCGGGCCTTGTACACACCGCCCGTCACACCATGGGAGTGGGTTGCACCAGAAGTAGCTAGTCTAACCTTCGGGAGGACGGTTACCACGGTGTGATTCATGACTGGGGTGAAGTCGTAACAAGGTAGCCGTAGGGGAACCTGCGGCTGGATCACCTCCTTAATCGACGACATCAGCTGCTCCATAAGTTCCCACACGAATTGCTTGATTCATTGTAGAAGACGATAACTGCAGAGTCGCTCTGTGGTTTTTCTGTCGTAAAGCTTAGAAATGAGCATTCCATCAAGTGATGGTGAATGTTGATTTCTGATCTTTTGATTAGATCGTTCTTTAAAAATTTGGGTATGTAATAGAAAGTTAGACTGGATAACACTTTCACTGGTGTTTATTCAGGCTAAGGTAAAATTTGTGAGTGTCTCTTAATTGAGCATGCGAATTTTCGGCGAGTGTCGTCTTCATAGTATAACCAGATTGCTTGGGGTTATATGGTCAAGTGAAGAAGCGCATACGGTGGATGCCTTGGCAGTCAGAGGCGATGAAAGACGTGGTAGCCTGCGAAAAGCTTCGGGGAGTCGGCAAACAGACTTTGATCCGGAGATGTCTGAATGGGGGAACCCACCTAACATAAGTTAGGTATCTTAAGCTGAATACATAGGCTTAAGAAGCGAACCAGGGGAACTGAAACATCTAAGTACCCTGAGGAAAAGAAATCAACCGAGATTCCCTTAGTAGTGGCGAGCGAACGGGGACCAGCCCTTAAGCTGTATTGATGTTAGCGGAACGCTCTGGAAAGTGCGGCCATAGTGGGTGATAGCCCTGTACGCGAAAACATCTTTGCAGTGAAATCGAGTAGGACGGAGCACGAGAAACTTTGTCTGAATATGGGGGGACCATCCTCCAAGGCTAAATACTACTGACTGACCGATAGTGAACTAGTACCGTGAGGGAAAGGCGAAAAGAACCCCGGAGAGGGGAGTGAAATAGATCCTGAAACCGTATGCGTACAAGCAGTGGGAGCCCACTTTGTTGGGTGACTGCGTACCTTTTGTATAATGGGTCAGCGACTTATTTTCAGTGGCAAGCTTAACCGAATAGGGGAGGCGTAGCGAAAGCGAGTCTTAATAGGGCGTCTAGTCGCTGGGAATAGACCCGAAACCGGGCGATCTATCCATGGGCAGGTTGAAGGTTGGGTAACACTAACTGGAGGACCGAACCGACTACCGTTGAAAAGTTAGCGGATGACCTGTGGATCGGAGTGAAAGGCTAATCAAGCTCGGAGATAGCTGGTTCTCCTCGAAAGCTATTTAGGTAGCGCCTCATGTATCACTGTAGGGGGTAGAGCACTGTTTCGGCTAGGGGGTCATCCCGACTTACCAAACCGATGCAAACTCCGAATACCTACAAGTGCCGAGCATGGGAGACACACGGCGGGTGCTAACGTCCGTCGTGAAAAGGGAAACAACCCAGACCGTCAGCTAAGGTCCCAAAGTTATGGTTAAGTGGGAAACGATGTGGGAAGGCTTAGACAGCTAGGAGGTTGGCTTAGAAGCAGCCACCCTTTAAAGAAAGCGTAATAGCTCACTAGTCGAGTCGGCCTGCGCGGAAGATTTAACGGGGCTCAAACCATACACCGAAGCTACGGGTATCACTTAGGTGATGCGGTAGAGGAGCGTTCTGTAAGCCTGTGAAGGTGAGTTGAGAAGCTTGCTGGAGGTATCAGAAGTGCGAATGCTGACATGAGTAACGATAATGGGTGTGAAAAACACCCACGCCGAAAGACCAAGGTTTCCTGCGCAACGTTAATCGACGCAGGGTTAGTCGGTCCCTAAGGCGAGGCTGAAAAGCGTAGTCGATGGAAAACAGGTTAATATTCCTGTACTTCTGGTTATTGCGATGGAGGGACGGAGAAGGCTAGGCCAGCTTGGCGTTGGTTGTCCAAGTTTAAGGTGGTAGGCTGGAATCTTAGGTAAATCCGGGATTCTAAGGCCGAGAGCTGATGACGAGTTGTCTTTTAGACAACGAAGTGGTTGATGCCATGCTTCCAAGAAAAGCTTCTAAGCTTCAGGTAACCAGGAACCGTACCCCAAACCGACACAGGTGGTTGGGTAGAGAATACCAAGGCGCTTGAGAGAACTCGGGTGAAGGAACTAGGCAAAATGGCACCGTAACTTCGGGAGAAGGTGCGCCGGTGAGGGTGAAGCATTTACTGCGTAAGCCCATGCCGGTCGAAGATACCAGGCCGCTGCGACTGTTTATTAAAAACACAGCACTCTGCAAACACGAAAGTGGACGTATAGGGTGTGACGCCTGCCCGGTGCCGGAAGGTTAATTGATGGGGTTAGCTAACGCGAAGCTCTTGATCGAAGCCCCGGTAAACGGCGGCCGTAACTATAACGGTCCTAAGGTAGCGAAATTCCTTGTCGGGTAAGTTCCGACCTGCACGAATGGCGTAACGATGGCGGCGCTGTCTCCACCCGAGACTCAGTGAAATTGAAATCGCTGTGAAGATGCAGTGTATCCGCGGCTAGACGGAAAGACCCCGTGAACCTTTACTATAGCTTTGCACTGGACTTTGAATTTGCTTGTGTAGGATAGGTGGGAGGCTTTGAAGTGTGGACGCCAGTCTGCATGGAGCCAACCTTGAAATACCACCCTGGCAACTTTGAGGTTCTAACTCAGGTCCGTTATCCGGATCGAGGACAGTGTATGGTGGGTAGTTTGACTGGGGCGGTCTCCTCCTAAAGAGTAACGGAGGAGTACGAAGGTGCGCTCAGACCGGTCGGAAATCGGTCGTAGAGTATAAAGGCAAAAGCGCGCTTGACTGCGAGACAGACACGTCGAGCAGGTACGAAAGTAGGTCTTAGTGATCCGGTGGTTCTGTATGGAAGGGCCATCGCTCAACGGATAAAAGGTACTCCGGGGATAACAGGCTGATACCGCCCAAGAGTTCATATCGACGGCGGTGTTTGGCACCTCGATGTCGGCTCATCACATCCTGGGGCTGAAGCCGGTCCCAAGGGTATGGCTGTTCGCCATTTAAAGTGGTACGCGAGCTGGGTTTAGAACGTCGTGAGACAGTTCGGTCCCTATCTGCCGTGGACGTTTGAGATTTGAGAGGGGCTGCTCCTAGTACGAGAGGACCGGAGTGGACGAACCTCTGGTGTTCCGGTTGTCACGCCAGTGGCATTGCCGGGTAGCTATGTTCGGGAAAGATAACCGCTGAAAGCATCTAAGCGGGAAACTTGCCTCAAGATGAGATCTCACTGGAACCTTGAGTTCCCTAAAGGGCCGTCGAAGACTACGACGTTGATAGGTTGGGTGTGTAAGCGCTGTGAGGCGTTGAGCTAACCAATACTAATTGCCCGTGAGGCTTGACCATATAACACCCAAGCAATTTGCGTCGAAGAGACCAGATTGCGGTGTGTGAAGACGATACAAACCGAAAGTTTGCGACTCACAAAACACCAACTATTACATACCCATTCGCTAGAGCGTAAACCGAAAGGTAAACGACCTGGCTACCGAATTTCTTGACGACCATAGAGCATTGGAACCACCTGATCCCATCCCGAACTCAGCAGTGAAACGATGCATCGCCGATGGTAGTGTGGGGTTTCCCCATGTGAGAGTAGGTCATCGTCAAGATTAAATTCCAAACCCCCTGTCTGCTAACGCAGACAGGGGGTTTGTTTTTGTGGCGAGAAAAGGTGTGGCACGCGCCAAACCAGGCGAGGTCGCTCTTCAGATCGGCTACAGCTAAAGTCCTACAAATATGCACAGTTATTTTGTAGTCCGCGCACTAGAATAGACTCAGTCAATTTCTGAGCCAGAGACTCCCTATATGCCAGATCCGGTTGACCCCCGCAGGGTGTCAGAATTACCGCTGGACGAGTTGGTGGCCTGTCATGAGTGCGATCTGTTGATGCGCAAGCCGCATCTTGCTCTCGGTGAGAAAGCCCAATGCCCGCGCTGCGGTTACGAACTCTATGCACACAGGTACAAGGTGGTTGAACGCAGCCTTGCGCTTGTGATCGCCGCCTTGTTGCTCTACATACCTGCGAACTTTTTACCCATCATGCAACTCAACCTCTTGGGCCAGGCGTCGCAAGACACGGTCTGGAGTGGCGTGCTTGGTTTATTCAACACCGGCATGCAGGGCATAGCGGTTGTGGTGTTCCTGTGCAGTATGGGAATTCCGCTACTCAAGCTGCTCTGCCAGCTCGCCGTGCTACTCAGCATTCGATGGAATATAGGTCGCAGCTACGGGTTACTCATCTACCGTATTTATCATCACCTGCGTGACTGGGGCATGCTTGAGGTGTACCTGATGGGGGTGCTGGTGGCGATTGTGAAACTGGCCGATCTGGCAGAGTTGAGCCTTGGCCTGGGTCTGGTCTGTTTTGTGAGTCTATTGCTGGTACAGGTTTGGCTGGAGGTTGTGATGTCGCCTCACCAGATTTGGCAAGCACTGTCCGGGGAGGATGTTCATGCGGGCGATTGATGCGGGCATCTTGATCTGTGGCGAGTGCCACGAACTCAACAGGCAAGATCCCGACACTGACGAACAGACCTGTACTCGCTGCGGGGCACTGGTCCATGCGCGTCGCCCTGACAGCCTGATGCGCACCTGGGCATTACTGCTGACCTCGGCCATTCTCTATATTCCGGCTAACCTGCTACCGATCATGACGGTCAACTCATTGGGCCAAGGCTCGCCGAGCACTATCATGGCAGGCGTTATCGAACTGGTGCAGCACGGCATGATCCCGATTGCGGCCGTCGTATTTGTGGCAAGCATTCTGGTTCCCACTTTCAAGCTGGTCGGCATTGCCTTGCTGTTGTTTTCAGTTCAGCGTCATCAGCCGCTGTCTGCACGGCAACGCATCATCATGTATCGTTTTATTGAATTTATTGGCCGTTGGTCAATGTTGGATATTTTCGTCATTGCCATTTTGGTGGCCGTGGTGAACTTTGGACGCATAGCCAGCATCGAGGCCAATCTTGGCGCGGTGGCATTTGCCAGTGTGGTGGTGCTAACGATGCTTGCAGCTGTAACTTTTGATCCCCGACTGATTTGGGATAACACGGAGTCGGACGACGACCATGAGTGACTTGCCTACCGCTAAAACCCGCCCGGCTTCGAACTGGTCGGCGATCTGGATCCTCCCGCTTATTGCCCTGATCATTGGTGGCTGGCTGGGGTGGCGTGCCTACAGCCAAACCGGCATCGATATTCAAGTGCGCTTTGAAAGTGGCGAAGGCATCGTCGCCAACAAGACCGAAGTGGTCTACAAAGGCATGCCTGTGGGCAAGGTCAAAACCCTGGCCCTGGATGAGGATGGCCCCAACAAGGGTGTCATTGCTACCGTCGAGATGGACAAGGACGTAGAACAGTACCTCAAGACCAATACCCGCTTCTGGCTGGTCAAACCCAGCGTGTCATTGGCCGGTATCACGGGGCTCGAAACCCTGGTCTCGGGTAACTACATTGCCGTGAGTCCTTCCGATGGAGAGCCAGCGCGCAAGTTCAAGGCACTGTCGCAAGAGCCGCCCCTGTCAGATGCCGTGCCCGGCCTTCACCTGACCCTCAAGGCTGACCGTCTCGGCTCGCTGAACCGTGGCAGCCCGGTTTTCTATAAGCAAATCCAGGTCGGCCAGATCAAAAGCTACGTGCTCTCGGAAGACCAGAGCACGGTCGAAATCAAAGTCTTTATCGAACCTACCTACGCCAATCTGGTGCGCAAACACACGCGTTTCTGGAATGCCAGTGGCATCAGCATCGACGCCAACCTGTCAGGAGTAAAGCTGCGCAGCGAATCCCTTGCCAGCATCGTAGCGGGTGGTATTGCGTTCGCTACTCCTGAAAACCGTAAAGACAGCCCGCCTACCGACTCCAATCTGCCGTTCCGGCTCTATGAGGACTTTGATGCCGCACAGGCCGGTATCAAGGTCAAAGTTAAGCTCAGCGACTTTGAGGGCCTGCAGGCGGGTCGCACACCTGTCATGTACAAAGGCATACAGGTCGGCAGCCTCAAGGGCCTCAAGGTCGATCCGGACCTTACCAGCGCTAGCGCCGAGTTGACCCTAGACCCGTTGGCCGAAGACTATCTGGTGCAAGGGACTCAGTTCTGGGTGGTCAAGCCATCGATCTCCCTGGCCGGTATTACCGGGCTGGAAGCATTGGTAAAAGGCAACTACATCGCCATTCGCCCGGGTGACAAGGGCAGTACCCCCGAACGTGAATTTGTTGCACGGCCCAAGGCACCACCGCTGGATCTGCGTTCGCCGGGCCTGCACATGGTGCTCTTCACCGAGAACCTGGGCTCACTGGATGTCGGTAGCCCGATTCTATACAAGCAGGTCAAAGTCGGTTCAGTTCAGAGCTATCAGTTCTCGCGTACTAAAAAGCAGTTAGTGATTGGCGTACATATCGAGAAGGAATACGAAAACCTGGTCAACGCCTCGACCCGCTTCTGGAATGCTAGCGGTATCACGCTGACCGGTGGCCTGACTGGGGGAATACAGGTCAAGAGTGAGTCCCTGCAAAGCCTGATGGCCGGCGGGATTGCTTTTGAAACCCCAGAAGCCACGGCGCCTCTGCAAAAACGCATCCCGCGCTTTCGCCTGTTTACTGACCGCGATGCCGCGATGCAGCAAGGTGTCGCCGTTACGATCAAAGTGGCTCGTGCCGATGGACTGCGTGAGGGCACGCCTATTCGCTTCAAGGGGCTGGATGTTGGCAAGATTGAAAGCGTCGACCTGAGCCAGGACCTGCAATCGGTCATGCTCAAGGCGCGTATTACCGAAGTCCCTGAGCGTATTGCACGGGTTGGTAGCCAATTCTGGGTGGTCAAGCCAGAACTGGGGCTGATGAAAACAGCCAACCTCGAAACCCTGGTCACTGGCCAATACCTTGAAGTGCAGCCTGCGACCAAGCAACTGGGTCGTCAGACCAGCTTTGTCGCTCTGGAACAAGCACCGGATGCCGCTGTTTCTCAGGCCGGGTTAAGCCTTGTATTGAGTGCTGCCCGTCGTGGCTCGCTCAAAGAGGGTGTGCCCGTGACCTACCGTGAAGTCACCGTGGGCAAGGTGACGGGGTATGAACTGGGTAACACCGCCGATCGCGTATTGGTGCATATCCTGATCGAGCCTCGTTACGCGCCATTGGTGCGCACCGGCAGCCGCTTCTGGAACACCAGCGGTTTTGGTGTCGACTTTGGCTTGTTCAAAGGTGCAACGATTCGCACCGAGTCGCTGGAAACCTTGGTCCAGGGCGGCATTGCCTTTGCTACGCCGGATGGCGACAAAATGGGTAATCAGGCCCGCCCCGAGCAAACCTTCCCGCTCTTCGACAAGTTTGAAGACGAGTGGCTGCAATGGGCGCCGAAGATCCAGCTAGGTAAATAAGCGTAAAAAAAACCGCGATCATTGATCGCGGTTTTTTTATGCTCAGGATCCAGCCTCAGACTTCATCCAGCTCAGGCTCTTGTACAGCCGTAACTGCGTCAGGCTTCACCTCGTCATGCCGACGAATGTACTTCCAGTCGTCTTCATCGATGTAAATCCCGTTAGGCCCGCTGCCGCCCTCAAGGTCGATCGCCACATGAGCGCAGACCTGGGGTTTCACGCTGGCCAGAATCGGCACAAACCCCAGCTGTAAACTGGTCTCTAACAGTGCGGTCTGGTTTTTCTCGTCGATATCCGCCGCTTCGTCCAGGTAGTACGGCAAGCGGATACGACCGGCCTGATCGCGGTCCATCAAGTGCAGCAACAAATACATGTTGGTCAGCGCCTTGATCGTCATGGTCGTACCGTTGGACGCTGCACCGTCGATATCGGTATGGATCACCGGTTGGCCATTGACCTTGGTGATCTCGAATGCCAGCTCGAACAAATCCTTGAGCCCCAACTGGTTGTGGTTTGCAGCCACCAGTCGTGCCAGGTACTCCTTGGCTTCTTCGTTCTTGTTGTCCTGATCGGCGCTCTGGCTGAGGTCGAACACCGACAGGGTTTCGCCTTCTTCGTACTGACCGGCGCTGTGGATAATCTGATCGATATGCTTGAGCGCCTCTTTGTTAGGCGCCAGTACGATGCGGAAACTCTTGAGGTTGGACACCTGGCGTTTATTGATCTCGCGGTTGAACAGCGCCAGTTGATGCTCAAGGCTGTCGTAGTCGCTGCGGATGTTGCGCAGCGTACGGGCGATGTCAGTCACTGCCGCCCGGCGCGCCTTGCCCAGCGTCAGGGCTTCTTCGGTGCGGTGTGCGTAAGCGTTGATCAATAGCTGCAGACGCCGCTCCATATCGTCTTCGCTGTCGAACTTGGCCACGCCTTTCAAGCGTACCTGAGCGTAGAGGGCTTCAATTTGCCCATCGCAGCGCAACAAGCCCTGCCAGCTGTCCTGATAGTCATTGAGCAATGGCAGCAGGTTATCCATTGAGTCATCGACCGGGTCCATGAACGGCGTACCGAATGGCAAGTCAGCGGGCAACAACTGACGTCGACGCAAGCTGTCATCCAGCGTGCGCTGCTTGGCTTCCATGTCACCGATCTGGCGACCGACCAACTGCAACTTGGCGGACAATTGCTGCACGCGCTCGGTAAAGGCATCGCTGGAACGCTTCAACTCGTCTTGCGCGGCTTCGGCCTGGGCCAGTTGCTCTAGTTTGTCGCCTTCCTCGGCACTTAGCGTCTGGCTGCGGCGGAAATCTTCCAGAGCCTTTTGGGCATCCAGCACTTGTTGATACAACGATTCGGCTTCGGTTTTGCTCGCAGCGCGATCTGATGTGACGGCTTGCTGGGTTTTCAGTTGCTTGAGTTCTTTCTCCAGACGCTCTTTCTGCTCGCGCAAGGCTGCACGGTCAGCCAGCGCCTGCAGGGCAGGGGGCTCAATGTGGCTGAGGTCGATGGAGAGCCCCGGCGCTTCAAAACGCTCGCCTTTAAAGCCGTCCAGGATCAGCTCCAGCGACTTGACCCAGGCATCATTGTCATCCAGCGCAATTCCGTGCTCACCCAACGGCAAGCTGAACAGGGCGCTGTTGAACAGACGCATCAGGCGCTCTACATCTTGCTGCGAAAACTCTTCGCGCAGGCGGGCATAACTGTTGTTGTCGGCGTGATCGAGTTGCTGCTTGACGGACTTGAGGCGTTTTTCCAGTTCACGCAGACGCTCGTCAAGATCCTCTGCACTGAACTGACGTGATTGCGCCAACGCTCCTGCCAGTTCGTCATGGGCATCCTTGGCGCTCAGCAGTTGCTGCTCCAGCACCTTCACATCGTCAACCAGGGCGAAGCGATGCTTGAGCACCGACAGCTCGCCGAGCCAGCGCTGAGCGCTGGCGATTTCTCGCTCAAGGCGCATCAACTCCTGGGTGCTGCTGCGCTGATCGTTTTGCAGGGCGTCCTGTTCGTTGCGGTAGTGCTCGGACTGAATCAGCAGCTCTTCCTTGCGAGCCCCGGCGTAGTCCTGCCATGTGCCAAGCAACGAGTCGAGCAGCGGCGACAGACGATGCAGCTTGCCGCGCAACAGGTCACGCTGGCGAACACCGGCAGCCAAGGACTCAACCAATGGCCCGGCGCCGACCAGTGCGTTGTAGTCTTGCTCCATGCGTCGTACATCGCGGAAAGCCTCTTCACATGCGGCGATGTAATCAACGCTACCCGAGCGCAGGCTGTGTTCGAATGCATCGAGAAACAGCTGCTTGAGCTTGGCAGCGGTGATTTCGCGCATATGCAGCAGGTTGATAAACAGTGCACGGAACGTTTTGAGGCTCTGTTCGCTGGTAGAGCGCAGCGGTATCAGTGTCAGATCCAGCGGGATCGACGTATGCCCACCCACCAGCAAACGACGCAGTTCATCGGGCTTGAGTTCGTAGGCTTTGAGGCCATTACGCTCAAGGTTATTGAACAGTTCTTTTTGGCGCAGGCAGGTATCGTCTTTTTGGTAATGCGCCAGATCCAGCTTGCCCGCATAGGCGAAAAACTGGTGGCCAAAGCCGCCGCCGGGCCCGCGTCCGACCACGCCGATCACATGGGGACCATGTGGCAGGGAGACTTCTACCAGGATATAGCTGGTATCAGAGGCAAAGTAGAAGCGCCGCGATTGCTCAAGGCTGTACTTGCCGAAGCTCATGTCTGACATGCGTGCCAGAATCGGGAACTGCAAAGCGTTGATCGATGCCGATTTACCGAGGTTGTTTGCCCCGTATACCGACAGCGGGTGTTCCAGCGGGAACAGGCCCAGGCTGTAACCGGCCGTGTTCAACAAAGCAAAGCGGCGAATGCCGTAGCGTTCCTGGCTCATGCGTCCATCTCCTGTTGTTCATCCGCGATGGCGCGGGCCAGAGCCGCTTCGTCGTCAATGTCGTCATCGACCAGAACCGGTGTCGGCAAAGGCAAGATGTTGTGCAGGCTGGCGGCGAGATCACGATCTTGCTGCACCGACAGGCACACATCCAGAAACCGGTGCATCGGTGGCAGAAAACGATAGATACCGGGTTCTTCACTGGCAAAACCGAGCTGGGTCATGCGGCGCATGATCTTTTCTTCCAGCTCTTCATGGGTGGTGACTTCGGCCTGCACAAACAGGTCGCGGTACTTTTCCAGCAAGGCGGGCAACTCGTCGCGGCCCAGGCTGCCACCGTCGAGCACGGCAATCGGGTCGCGGCCCTGATCGGCCAGATGCTCGACGATGATGAAGGTGAAGAGCGCCAGGCGCTGTGCGGTCTTGTTGACTTGCGCGGTGGCGGTGTCGGGCACGAAGTAATAGAAGCCGCGGGTATCACACACCAACTCAAAGCCCAGCGCTTTAAACAGCGTGCGGTATTGATCCTGAAAGTTCGACAGTTGTGCGTACAGCTCCGGGTCCCGGCGGCTGACGTGATAGCCCTTGAACAATTCACGAAAAATCGGTGCCAGCTGGGACAGTTCAGAAAGATCAAGATGCATGCAGGGGGCTCGCAGATGTCTGGGTCGCATCTTCGCAGTGAGAAAGCAAAGCGAATGAGCGCAGGCTGACCAGGTGTTCTTGGGTGTGGTAATCGCGGCGCTCAAGGCGCTCGCGCACGAAGCGTTTTTCGCGGGACAGGCGGGAGAACCAATACAACAATTCGTCGGTGCCGCCGTCCGGCTCTTGTGCCAGTAGCCAGGTCATCAAGTCCGGCATTGGCAGCGCGTCGCTGCAGCGCTCGAGCATTTCCTTGACCGTGCGCGGGGCCTTGGGTGTCTCGCCCCGGTGGACTTTATGAGCCTTGGGAAATTTCGCGGGTTTGGGCTCGAAGCGGGCCAGGGCATACACATAAGCCTCAACCTGACTTGCACTGCCCAAAAAGGTGCTTTGGGGGCGAGTGAACATCGGCATCGAGGCTTGCGGCACCGCGTCCAGCCCCTTGCGCCGGATGGCTGCCAGTGCCAGCGCCGCGCCGCGGGTCACGGCATTGTGCCGGCGGGCTTCTTCACGCAGCGGCAGCAGCAGCTCGCGGGCATGGCGCAGGGTCATCTGGGCGCTGGTTTGCATTTCGAGGATGCGCGCATGGGTGCGCAACAGCATGTCGTCGTCCACCAGATGGCCAAGGCGCTGTTGCTCGCTGAGCATGCGCAGCAGCACGATCTCGACCTTGCGCACGCCTTGCTCGAAGGCACCATCGGCGTTGACCAGTTGGATCATGGGCTCGACGTATTCGTCCCACGTCGCCAGAACTTCGGCATAGCGCTGGCGCAGCGGGATTTGCCGGTCGCTGGTCTTGGCCCGCTCGGCTACGGCCACCAATGCTTGCTCATCGTTCGCCAGCTTCTTCAGTACATCACGTACCCGCATGTCGAGCAGGCGCAGCTGGCGAGCCAGGTCATGGCCGTCACGGATGTCGAACGCATCCTGGATATAGCCTGCCAAGCGCTCCAGATGGCGCAGGTAAGCTTCGATTTCAAGGCACAGCCCAAGGCGATGCTCGTGCCTCAGATACGCCAGAAAGTCGTGGATTTGGGCGTTGAGCTCGAAGCGGTTCGGGCTTTTTGCGACCGGCACCAGAATGTCCAGACGGATCCAGCTGTCGAGCACGCTGGTGATATCTTGAGGTGTGCTGTCCACCTGATGAGCGGCCAGTTGCAGACGCAATTCGTTCAGGCTCAAGGTGCCTTGGTCGAAGTGTTCACACAAAGGCTCAAGGAGTGCCCAGTGCTCGGCGAGGGCACGTAAAACGCGCTTGGGTTCGATCATGGGATGGCCAGTCAATTGGCAATGAAAGGCCGCGATTGTACTGCAACGTGCGGTCGAGTCATCACTTGGCGGATCAACTGCAGGCGGGAAGGGCAGAAGGGCGGTAGAATCCCCCCTCTTTAGTTATCCACAGATGGCCGACCCTTGTTGAACGAGTCCCGCCGCCGCGCTTTTTTAACTGCCATGCAAGTGGTCAGTTGGTTGCCGCGCACCGAACTGCCGTTTGCCGCACCTTCGCGGCCAGAGCTGCTGGTACTTCCTGAACCACCCGCCGAGCCAGTCATCACGCGGCCTGTGGTCAAGGCTGCGGTCGCACCGGGCAAACCTGCTGAGCGTCCAAAAATCGAAGTGCCCCGGCCTTCGGTCAGCCGGCCTGTCAGCAAACCTGTGATTGAAGCCGAATCGGCGCCCGTACCGGCCAAGGTCGTGCAACTGCCACCGCCACGTTTTGCCTTGCAGTTGCTGCGTGCCGGGCGATGCCTGGTGCTGGTGGAGTTACCCACAGGCAGTGCATTCCAGAGTCGTGACCCGGCCTATTTATTGTTGAAGGACATGCTGCGCGCAGCCGGGCTGCCCGATAGCCCGCAGATCATTGGCGAGCCGGTGCGTTGGCCGTTGCTGCGCCGTGGCAATGTCGATCAGGGGCCTGAGGCCGCACGTGAGTTCGTACAGGGTTTTGTCATGGCCCGCCTCGAAGAGGCCGAATGTGCATGCTTGTGGCTGATAGGCCTGCCGGCCGTGCGCTTTGCTGGTGAGACCGATGCACACGCGTTCAACAGCCAACTCCAAATCGAAGGGCTGGGCTGCGCATGGGCGTTGCCGGGCCTTGAACTCTTAATGGATGAGCCACAACGCAAAGCGGAAGTGTGGCAAGCCATGCGCCAGCTAATGGCGCGCTGGAAACAAAACGATGAGTGATGCCGTAACTTTCCGCCCGATGACCGAAGCGGACCTTGATGCCGTACTGAAAATTGAATATGCCGCCTTCAGCCATCCCTGGACCCGCGGTATTTTTCTCGACGGCCTGGGCAAGTACCACATCTGGCTGATGTTTGAAGGTGAGCAGCAAGTAGGGCATGGCGTGGTGCAAATCATCCTCGACGAAGCTCATTTGCTGAACATCACCGTCAAGCCCGAGAGCCAGGGCCGTGGCCTGGGGCTCAAACTGCTCGAGCACCTGATGTCGATTGCCTACAAACATGAGGCGCGCGAGTGCTTCCTCGAACTGCGCGACAGCAACACGGCGGCGTTCAAGTTATACGAGCGCTACGGCTTCAACGAAATCGGCCGCCGCCGCGACTACTACCCTGCGGTAGGGGGTCGTGAAGATGCGGTGGTGATGGCCTGCACCCTGGTCGACTGACGGCGAAAAGTCGTTATGTGGGAGCGGGCTTGCTCGCGATGCAGGCGCTGCGGTTTATCAGGCAAACCGTGTTGATCCGATCGCGAGCAAGCCCGCTCCCACAGGGTTTACCGTTCAACGCTTGCGTCCCACCGGATCGATTTCTGCCATTTCTGCCTCGTCCAGCCCTTTTCCCGCACCGATGTCGTTTTCATCGACCAGGCTCAGATCCCAATCAGCAGCACCGTTTGGGCTCTGGGCGGCTTCCTTGGCATCGCGGGCACCGTCTTCGCGGATGAGCATCTCCTGCTCAAGATCGTCTTCATTCAAACCCAACTCCAGCTCATCATCCAGGACCGCCCTGTGTTTGACTTTTTCATCGTCGATAAACAGATCACTGATGGGCTCGTACGTGTCGTCATCATCAAAATTCAGTGGCTCGACTGAGCCCATGGCGTCTTCTATATCGTCTATAGGCGCGGGTTGCGGTGCCCCGTAAGGGCGGCGTGAATCAGTCATGGTAATTCCTCATAATATGGGGCCTTAATACGATGACTGTAGCCATTGTTGAAGATTCCACCCGGCCGACCGCCGGAATGACATTGATGTTCTACGTGACCCCGACTGCGGGTCGGTTGTCAAAGCAGCGCATCAACTCTTGAGGCTTCACAGCATGAACGAACTACAAGATCTGATTGATAACAACGAGCGCTGGGCCGATGCGATCAAGCAGGAAGATCCTGACTTCTTCGCCAAGCTGGCTCGCCAGCAAACGCCTGAATACCTGTGGATTGGTTGTTCGGATGCCCGTGTACCGGCCAACGAAATTGTCGGCATGTTGCCCGGCGATCTCTTTGTGCACCGTAACGTGGCCAATGTTGTGCTGCACACTGACTTGAACTGTCTGTCAGTGATCCAGTACGCGGTCGATGTGTTGAAGGTCAAACACATTCTGGTCACCGGCCACTATGGCTGTGGCGGCGTACGCGCCTCCATGAAGGACCAGCAACTGGGCCTGATCGATGGTTGGCTGCGTTCCATTCGCGACCTGTATTACGAAAATCGCGAAGTGCTGGCGTTGCTGCCAACCGAGGAAGAGCGGGTAGACCGTTTGTGCGAGTTGAACGTGATCCAGCAAGTGGCCAACGTGGGTCACACCAACATTGTGCAAAATGCCTGGCATCGCGGGCAGAAGCTGTCGGTTCACGGCTGTATTTACGGGATCAAGGACGGTCGCTGGAAGAGCCTGAACACCACCATCAGTGGTCTTGACCAGTTGCCGCCGCAGTATCGTCTGCGTCCACTGGGCTCGATCTGAGGTTGCATGCATAACCCGTGGGAGCGGGCTTGCTCGCGTGGTATCGACGCGGTTTTCCTGCATTACCGCGCCGCCTGAATCGCGAGCAAGCCCGCTCCCACATTTAGTTGCGGGTTCGCTTACGGCATCACTGGCGGCGTATACGTAAGGGTAGTCCCCAGCGCCCACAGCAAAAACAGCACCAGCGGCGTGTGCACCAGCAACTGCACAAACGAAAAGCCGATCAAATCCCGCGCTTTGAGTCCCAGCACGCCCAACAGTGGCAGCATGTAAAACGGATTGATCAGGTTCGGCAGCGCTTCGGCGGCGTTGTAAATCTGTACAGCCCAACCCAGGTGGTACTCCAGATCATTGGCCACTTGCATCACATAGGGCGCTTCGATAATCCACTTGCCGCCGCCCGACGGAATGAAAAACCCCAGAATCGCCGAATACACGCCCATCAGTAATGCATAGGTATCGTGGGATGCGATCTGTACGAAAAACGTCGAAATGTGATGGGCCAGGGTTTGCCCGTCAGTTCCCTTGACCACTGTCATCAGCGCCGCAATCGAACCGTACAGCGGGAACTGAATCATCACCCCGGTGGTGGTCGGCACGGCGCTGGTCACGGCATTCAGAAAACTGCGCGGACGCCAGTGCAGCAGAGCCCCGAGCATCAAAAACAGAAAGTTGTAAGTGTTGAGCCCGGAGATGGCGCTGATCGCAGGTTTGGTTGAAAACTCATGGAACAACCAGCCCGCTGCCAGCAGTACCAGCAAAATGGTCAACAGCGGGCTGTATTCCAGCCACTCGCCGGGACGTGTGCGCGGGGGCAACTTTGGCGAACTGAAACTTGGATCAATGCCGCAGGCCGCAGCATCACGGGCTGACTCAGGGCCTGGCGCTGTGGCGTAGGCCACGATGAGCGACACCACCACCAGGGCCGCCAGCAAAACGCCTGATTGCCAAAGAAAGATCGTTTCCGTGAAGGGGATAACCCCCGTGATTGCAAGAATCGACGGTGGCAGGCTGGCCGGGTTGGCCTGTAACTGTGCTGCCGAGGACGACAAACCCAGCGCCCACACCGCGCCAAGCCCCAGGTAGGCCGCAGCCCCGGCGGCGCGATAGTCCATGCGCAGGTTGGTGCGACGTGCCAGCGCCCGCACCAACAAGCCACCAAACACCAGCGACAAGCCCCAGTTAAGCAACGAAGCGACCATTGAAATCAGCGCGACCCAGCACACCGCCTGACGACCGTTTTTCGGTACCTGTGCCAGTTTGTCTATCAGCTTGACGGCGGGCGGCGAACTGGCCACGACATAACCGCCAATGACCACGAAGGCCATTTGCATGGTGAACGGGATCAGGCTCCAGAATCCGTCACCAAACGCCATGGCGGCATCGGTGGGTTTGGCGCCCATAAACATCGTGGCCAGAGCCACCGTGATCACCGCAACAGCGGCGAACACCCACGAGTCGGGGAACCAGCGCTCGGCCCAGTTCGAGCAGCGCAGGGCAAAGCGGGCAGAACGGCTGTCTGCAATCTCAGCGGCCATGGGAAGTACCTCGGTTTTCTTATGATTATGGTGTCGTCAGCAAGGACGACTGACGAGGCACAGTAATTCAATCAGCTGATTTTTCCGATGGGTTTTGCCCCGAGTGACCTGTGCGCGATAAAAATAACCTCAGCTGTCCGAAAAGACGCTGGTGAGGGGTAAACTCTTCCCTTTCCAAAAGGAGTTTCTATGAGTTTTTACCAGCCAGGCATTCTTGCCAAACCTGTGCCTTCACAGGCGCGCTATATGTTTTTCGCCCTCAAGTCAGTAGAAGCATTGCCGGCTGCACTGGACGTTTTGTCTGCGTGGGTGGACGGCAAAAGCGTAGTGGCGGGTCTGGGCTCGCCGCTGGTATTGGCACTTGGCGCGAAAGTCCCGGGCTTGCGCGTGTTTCCGGCACTCAACGCCATGGTTGAAAACCCGTCGACCCAACACGCCCTGTGGTTGTGGTTGCTGGGTGATGATCGCGGTGAGTTGTTGCATCGCAGCCAGGCCATCGAAACGGCGCTGGCGCCTGCCTTCAACCTGCTGCAAGTGACCGAAGGCTTCCGCTACGGCTCCGACCGTGACCTGACCGGTTACGAAGACGGCACCGAGAACCCGGTGGATGACGCGGCTGTCGACGCGGCTATCGTTGCGAACGCTGGCGCAGGGCTGGACGGTGGCAGCTTTGTTGCCATCCAGCAGTGGCAGCACGACCTGAACGGCTTCGCGGCACTGCCGTCCGAAGAGCAGGACAACATCATGGGCCGTCGCATGAGCGACAACGAAGAACTGGACGATGCTCCAGACTCCGCCCACGTCAAACGCACGGCCCAAGAAAGCTTCTCGCCAGAAGCCTTTATCGTGCGCCGCTCCATGCCATGGACAGAAAACGGCAAGTCCGGTCTGATGTTCGTCGCCTTCGGTCGCACCCTGAACGCCTTTGAAGTTCAGCTGCGTCGCATGAGCGGTATGGAAGACGGCATCATCGACGGACTGTATCGCTACAGTCGCCCGCTTAACGGCGGCTATTACTGGTGCCCGCCATTGAAGGACGGGCGGATGGACTTGAGCGCTGTGCGCCCCTGAGGAGGCGACGACTGTTCCCGGTCAAGGTCCCTGTGGGAGCGAGCCTGCTCGCGAATGATCTTCGCGAGCAGGCTCGCTCCCACGCTTGAAGTACCTCTATCGCTACAGCGCTTCAGAATTCAGGAATTGTCTGATTATTTTTTTCATGCCCCAGCCTCAGGCTTGCGGCATGAAATCGACCCCTCAAGCCGCCCGAAAACTCCTCCATTTATTTGCCTTTGGCCTGATCGTAGCGGTCTTTGCGGGTTCGTTCGTTTATTTGCGTTCCGTTTTTAACGAAGAAGTGTCCCAGCGTCGCAGCGTCATGAACGAGGCGGTATTCAAAGCTCAGGATTTTTTCGTCAGTCGTCAGACCTTGCTCAAAAGCCTGGTGCTGGCAACGGTGCCTGATACCGCTCTGTCTCAAGCGCTTGGCAGTGTTGATCCCGAAGAAGAGATCAGTATCAGTCTGGGCAGCGATGCTGGCCATTGGAGCCTGTGGCTGACTCGTCGGATGATGGACTATCTGCACGAGAGCAAAGTCAATCTGCTCTACGTCCCACCAACCGATCAACCCCAGGTGGTACGCCTGTTTGACGCCTCGCCCGACCTCGACCCCCTGCCCAAGGTGGTCTTGAAACGATTGGCCGAGGAGGCTGACAAGGCGTATTCCTTTGATGATGACCTCTGGCTGACAGACAACAAGGTTCTGGATTCCCCGTTCTATTTATTCGCACGACTGGATAGCCGCAACCTGTCTTCCGGCTGGTTGGGCATTGAAGTTGAGGTGCCGGATCTTATTGAGGCATTGCGCAGTGACAGCGCTGGCGACTTCATGTTGCTGGACGGTCAGGGGCAGATCATTTTCACCAATACCGCGCAATCCACCCTGGTGGATTCTTTGCACACCCTGGAGGCCAATAAATCGTTTGGCTTTATTGGTTCAGGGTGGTTTCCCGACAGCTTGGCGATCTGGAAAAAACTGGGTTATTCAGGCTGGCAAATAGTCTATTCCGTGGACATCAAGTCTTTGCTGCCCGTACTGGGCTGGCCATTGGCGGGGTGTGTGCTGTTGTTGATTATCGTCTGTATCGGGCTGCGTTATTTGATTGTGCGCATCGACCGACGCCTGATTACTCCGGGTGAAAACCGCATCCAGGCTCTGATTGAAAGTGAGGCATTCAGTCGCGCTGCGCTGCAGGTCGCGCCGGTCGCCTTGTGCGTCATTCGCCGCACAGACGGCACGGTGGTGCTGGAAAACTCGCTTTCTCAACAGTGGCTAGGTAGCAGCAGTGAGCGTGGGAAGTTGTGTCATGGCTGGATTCACCGGGCTTTCGATGAGCCCGACACGCGCAACAGTGATGAAATTGAAATGGAAGATGGTCGTCTTCTGTACCTCGCGTTTGCCCCCACACGTTACAAAAGTGAAGACGTGCTGATTTGTGCGTTCAGCGACATTAGTGCGCGCAAACAAATTGAGGTGACGTTGGAGCGTGCCCGGCAGTTGGCTGATCGGGCCAATGAAGCCAAGACCTTATTTCTGGCGACCATGAGCCATGAAATTCGCACACCTTTGTATGGCGTTTTAGGCACCCTTGAATTGCTGGCGCGAACCGATCTCAACGATCAGCAGAACAACTATTTAAAAGCCATCGAGCGCTCTTCCGGCAATTTATTGCAGTTGATCTGCGACGTGCTGGATGTGTCGCGCATTGAGGCGGGCCAATTGCAGCTGGAACTCAACACCTTCAGTCCGATGGAATTGATAGAGGAGGTTGTTCAGGGCTACAGCGGTGCTGCTCAGGCCAAGGGCCTGCAATTGTTTGCCCTGATTGATTCGACCGTGCCCGAGTGGCTCAGTGGCGATGTCTCACGTATCCGCCAGATCCTGAACAACCTGCTCAACAACGCCCTCAAGTTCACCGACTACGGAAAAGTCGTGCTGCGCCTGAAAATGGACAGCCGCAACGATGAGCGGGTCATGTTGCACTGGCAGGTTTCGGATACCGGTAAAGGTATTGCCCATGAAGAACAGTCCCACTTGTTCGAGCCCTTTTATCAAGTTGAGTCTTCGAAACACGTGGTCGCGGGTACCGGATTGGGTCTGTCCATCTGCAAGCGCCTCATGCACTTGATGAACGGCACCATGCGGTTGGTCAGCGAGCCGGGCCTGGGCAGTAGTTTCACCCTGCATTTACCCTTGGTTCAGGTCATGGCCCCCTCGCGCTTAGGCGCACTCGGCGAGTTGTCTTCCAGCATTGTTTATGTGGTTTCACCACTGCGTGAACTGGCTGAATCTTACTGCGCCTGGTTACAGCGTTGGGGCGCCCGGCCTCATTTGGGAGCGCCCAAGCAGGGTGAAGCCGGTGACGATACAGTTTTGCTGGAGCTGCACCCGGGCGCTGTCCGGCAACTGCTGGAACCCGTTTGGGCGGGACCGCGGGTGGTGGCCGCCAGCGACAACTCGCAGCCGCTTACGATTGAAAGCCCTTGCTGGCGCGCCGACCTCAATAGCTTGCAGGACGTATACCGGGCCTTGTGTGAGGCTCAGGGTATGCGTGCAGGGACTCATTTAAAGGCCGGAGTGGCCAAGGTTGAACTCAATCTTGGATTAAATATTCTGGTGGCTGAAGACAACGTCATCAATCAGCTGATTTTGCGTGATCAGCTCCAGGAACTGGGCTGCACCGTGACATTGGCCAGTGATGGTCTGGAGGCCCTTGAACTCTTTCAGCAAGGGGCATTCGACCTGGTTTTAACTGACGTCAACATGCCAAGAATGAACGGTTATGAGCTGGCTACCAGGTTGCGGGCGATGAATATCACTCAGCCGATTATCGGTGCAACGGCCAAGGCCATGCCTGATGACTCCGAGCGTTGCCTGAGCGCCGGGATGAATCACTGTTTGATCAAGCCTTTTACGCTGCACACCCTATACAACTGTCTTCAGCACTTTTAAAGGAGGGTCCAGTGAATCCCTATCGTGTACTGGTCGTTGAGGATCATCCCTTTCAGCATGAGTATTTACTGAATGTATTCAATGAAGTGGGGGGCTTCACAGTTGACACCGTTTGGGACGGCGATGGTGCCTTGCAATGTCTGGCTCGCAACGACTATGACCTGTTGCTCAGCGATTTGCTGATGCCAGGCATGGATGGCGTGCAGTTGATCCAGAAGATCGCTGCTCTGAAAAAAACACCGGCATTGGCACTGATGAGTGCCTCGTCACGTCGAATGTTGATCAGTGCCGGCCTGGCGGCGAAAAACCTGGGTATTTCAGTAGTCGGCCTGATTTCCAAGCCGGTCGAAGTTAATGCGGTTATGCGTTTGAAGGAACGAATGGCTATCTTCCGTCTCAACGGCGCCATGCACCCCGCACGGGGCGTAGAGGTCGATCCGCACAGTATCGAGATGGCCATGGACAACGGCCAGATCCAGGCGTGGTTCCAGCCCAAGAAGTCTCTGCGCAACGGTAATATTCTCAGCGCTGAAGCGTTGGTCCGCTGGGCACATCCCGAGGTCGGACTATTACTGCCCAAGGATTTTCTTTCACTCTTGATCAATCAGGGGCTGGAGGAAAGGCTACTGTGGTTAATGCTGGAACAAACGCTGCAAGCACAAAGACAGTGGAGAGAGCAGGGTTGGGATATTCCGGTTTCAATCAACTTGCCCACCCATTTGCTGGATAGCCATGATCTGGCTGACCGCTTGCGCGATTACGTGATGGCCGATGGCGGTGAGCCGCGCAGCATCGTGTTTGAACTGATGGAGAGCTCAACCACAGAGGAACTCAGTAACTACTACGCTGGCGCCTGTCGCTTGCGCATGATGGGCTTTGGTTTGGCCCAGGATGACTTCGGCAAAGGGTTCAGTTCCTATTTCAACCTGGTCTCAACACCCTTCAGCGAACTCAAGATTGACCGTTCGCTGGTGCATGGCTGTGTTGAAAATGAAAACTTGGCCTCTGCACTGCGCAGCCTCGTGGAGCTAAGCCGAAAGCTGGGCCTGACGGTCGTCGCCGAAGGTGTCGAGACGCAGGCAGAACTTGCATTCTTGCGTAGTATTGAGTGTGATCAGGCTCAGGGATTCCTGATTTGCGGCGCCGTGTCATGCACAGATTTTGAAACCCTTCTGCTCGAAGATAGCTCCAAACCATCACGGGGATAGCTCCAGCCACGACTTATCGGCATCCCCCTTTTCGGTTGTGCATAACCGCTTTAGTGGCGTCATCAATATGGAGTCAGGTAATGCGCGAATTAAAGGTTGTGATTGCCGACGATCACCCGGTAGTACTGGTGGGGCTTCGGGAAGTGATTCAACGCGATAAGTGTTTCACTCTTGTCGGCGAAGCCTTGAGTTCTTCTCAGTTGGTGGAACAGTTGAGGTTGCATCAACCAGCCTTGTTGATTACCGACTTCAACATGCCCGGCGATGAGACCTATGGCGATGGACTGCAACTCATCGAGTACCTCATCGAACATTTCCCTGAGGTGAAAATCCTTGTGCTGACGATGGAGAGTAATCAGCTGATTATTTCGCGCCTGCTGGAAATGGGCGTGGCGGGAGTGATTGCAAAAAATCATATCTATCAAGAAATAGGTAAAGCACTTAGTTCCCTGGCCAGCGGTAGGTCCTATACCCGGACATCGACCCCGAACACGTCAGTGATAACCAACCCCAAAGTCATTGATGAGCGTTTCTCCACACTGTCGCCCCGTGAGGTTGAAGTGCTACGGCTATTTGTTGCCGGCAACAGCGTGGGGGATATCGCCCGTCAGTTGAATCGAAGTGTCAAAACAGTCAGCACCCATAAAGTAGCTGCGATGCATAAGCTGGAAGTGATTAATGACCATGCTTTACTCACGTATTGCATCAAGGCTGACCTGTGGAACGTGTAGTCACTGCTCTGGCATGAGGCTACGATCCCGATCCGATCTCGTGCCTCGTCAGTGATTACTCAGCAAGTTGGAGTTAAGTAAGCCATGCCGCAAATGAAAGTCCTATTGGCCGACGATCACCCGATTGTATTGATGGGCGTGCGTGAAATCATCGAGCGCGACCCGCGATTCAAGGTTGTGGGAGAGGCAATGAGTCCCTCCCAACTAATCGAAAAGATTTCGCTGCTACGTCCTGATGTGATTATTACGGACTACAACATGCCGGGTGACGATCAATACGGCGATGGCTCGCGTCTGGTCGAATACCTGCGCCGGCATTTTCCCGAGCCTCGGGTGATCGTTCTGACAGTGATTTCCAATCCGCAGGTTTTGACCTGGTTATATGAATTGGGCATCAGCGGGGTCATTTCCAAAAGCTCCGGTCTGGAGCAAATTTTGGTCGCACTGGATGCGTTCTATCGTGAGGGGCACTACCAGCAAGACATGCCCGACTGCACGTCGAGTGACAACGTAGATGATGTCACGCAAAGGCTCAGTCAATTAACCGTCAAGGAATTTGAAGTCTTGCGACTGTTCGCTTCTGGCATGGGGGTCGGGGAAGTTGCGCAAAGCCTGAACCGCAGTATTAAAACGATCAGCACCCTGAAGATTTCAGCAATGCGCAAGCTGGATGTCGACAATGATCAGGCGTTGCTGATTCTGTGTCTCAAAGCCAATCTGTTTGCCTGATCGGCCGGATTTACAGGTAGATCATTTCCATCAGTAGCGTTGAAGTGTAGCTCCCGGCTGCGGGCATCTGACTCCCGATCCTGACTGGGCGGACAGAGAGTTTGAGCATCAGCAGTGTGTCTTCAACAGCAAAAGCATGTTGTTCGCCCAGCTTCAAATCCACCACTTTGGCTGCGCTGGTCATGTCACTCAGACGGGTTTTCAACCCGAGTCTGTCGAGGGTGGTGCGCAGGGTATTACTGTCAAATGAACCATTGCCTGCAGTAAAGCGCAGCAGCACCTGGCTGCCTTTGAGGCATTTAAAGTTCAAGTCCACATCGGTCCAGTCAGAACTGTCTGCGCTTAACGCACTCAGACTCGCCTTGGGAATATCAACACTCTGCGACGCCGGGAAACTGGCGGTGCAGGGCGGCTTTATCAGAGTGCCAGTGATATCGAGTTGGCTTGCGTCCTCGGCGGCATACACTGTGCTGCCGCACAGCGTTACGCTCGCCAGCAATGCTGCAATCAGGTTCCCTTTGGCCTGCCTGAACATCTCACAGATACTCGAGGGTGATGACTGACGACCCGGTAAAAGTACCCTCGGTCTGTGCGGTGATCGCATACAGCTTGGCCGTCAAACCCAGGTTTACGGCGCCGCTTTGATTGGTCAGGTTGCGTTTCGTCCCAGTGACGTTAGCCGCGGTGCCGTCACTTTTCCACGTCAATGTATACACAAGGTTTGCCTTTGTTGTGCTCGCATAGGTGGTCGAGCTTTGATAGACGCCCGAAGCTTTGATGCTGACGTTCAGTGACGAGTTGGCCGGGCAGTTCAGGGTGACCGGGATATCGACGGCACTGGCTGTGTTTATCTGGTCAGTACGGATGCTGCCAAAGTTGGCCGTCAAAGTTTTGCTGCTGGTCAGGGAGCAAGGCGCTCGTGTCAGGGTGCCACTGACGTTGATGGTGACGGTGTCGTCTGCATACGAAGAGGTGCACGCTAGGCCAGTGAGAAGGGCTGCAGCCATTGATAAGCGCAAGTTCATGATCGGTTCCTGTGGTTGATCAGAGATAGTTGATGTTGAGGGTGTATTGGCTGGTGAAACTTCCAGTAGGTGAAACACTGGTATTCAGACTCGGCCGGAAACCTAGGCGAATCGTATTGGTGCCTGTCGTCAGGTTGAGCGTGCGCGGGCTGTTGAACGTTACTGCGGTGTTGTTATCGGCCCAGGTGGAGGCCATCGACAGCCCGGCCAAGGTGGTCGCCGAAACCCCGGGCCTGCCACTGACAGCGCTTTGGGTAGGGACCAGGGTGGCGGTTGCCTGGGTGCCGCGGGTGCAGTTAAGCGTGATATTGGCAAGTTGCTGGGAGGTCGCGAAGTCGTTGCTGTTCAGGGTGCCGAAGTTAAGGTTCTGTGTGCTGTTCGAGCCCATGGTGCAGGCGGGGCTGATAATCCTGAATTTAAGCGTCAGGGTTTGAATTTTGTCGACATAGGCTTCATAGCCTCTGATGGAGGTACTCGTCAGCGCAAAGGTTATCGAGTAATTGCCAGGCCTATTCACACCGGAGGGCATGTAAAACAGCACGTTGTAGGGCGCGATAGTACCGACGGTCATAGGTTGACAGACACTGCCGTTGGGTGACATGCAAGTAGTTGAGGCGTTACCCCACGGCTGCTCAGGAACGACGCCTCCAGCCGCCGCCCACGCATAAATGGGTAGCCCTGTGTCGACTGTTTCGGTCCAGACCTGGGTGTGTTGCAAAGACGAGCCATAGGGGAAGTTGCGGGTTACTCGGCAACTTCCAGTCATTCTCGCTTCGAAATATTGCCCCGGGGCTAGGTCGCCCAGATTAACCACGCCCGTGGTACCTGAAGGGGTGCACGACAGGTTGTTTTGAACTAAGGCAAAGGCCTGTTGACAGCCAAGGCTGAACAGCAAGCCAAGCAGCAGTAAGCTGCGTTTCACCCAGCTCGAACCGGGTTGCAGGTTTGTTGAGTTATGCATCGGGAGTACCTTGAGTGTCTGCAGGTGCGGCCGACCGGGTATCGCAACTGACCTGCAGTTGTCCGATGCCCGTCTCTGACAGCGTGTAGTTGTTCAGGTCCAGATCCTTGGCACACCACTGGCGTCCGTTGACGTTGATCAGCAGTCGTGACTTTTCAGGTACGCCAGTCAGAAATGCCCGCCCCTTGTCCGCCACCATGGCGTTGCTCAATAAAGTGCCATCAAGTCCATACAGCTGAACCTCGGCAGCAAACGGTGCTGGCTTGCCGTCTTTTGAACTGAGGCTGATTAACAGACGGCGGCCGTTACGTGTTTCGAAGTTGGCCAGTACGAAGGCACCACGATTGGGGGTCACTTCCTGAACCAGTTTTTCAACATCGGTGTTGTCGGATAACGAGTCCGTGTCGAGCGCGACCTTGTTTTTTCTGTAGGGCTGAGCAGAAGAAATAATCGTGTAACCACTGCTGTTGGTTTTCACGCCGCTTTTGGTCAGTACCCCGATATCCCCGGCACCAGGTGTGGCCACGATAATGTTGGTCTCGCCTAAGGGCTGGGTCAGCATCACGGTGTCACGGGTGGCGACGATCGCCCCTTCCACTCCATAGTCCGTCTGACGTGTGTTCTGATCCCTGTTGTAAGACCCGTGCCATATGGCATTGGCCGCGTTGTAACGGGCGGCGACCGAACCACCGAGCAAGCGCTCATCGTCACTGACTTGCTGATTGACGCCCAGGTTGTAAGACAGGGTGTCATTCGGGAAATATGAGCCGCTGTATGTGGCGTTACGGCTGGCATTACCGCTGGAGTCCTGGCTGTTGCTCAGGCCCAGACGGCTGCTGCTGCCAGGATCGCCCAAAGGAATACTGACGCTCAGCGAAACGCTGCGAATGTCATCTGCGACGCCGCTGTTCTGTGCCACGCCCAGGTTGTAGGACGCGCGCCCGACACTGAAGCTGTAGCCTAATTGCACAGAGGTATTGCTCTTGGCCAGGTTCCAGTAATCGGTTTTGGTCAGGTTGGCGTACATGCCGCCATAGGAGCCGAATTGCTGCGATACGTTGGCGGTAAAGCTGCTTTTCATATGGCCGCTCAAGTACGGGGAGTACATCGCACTGTCGGTCAGCGTTTCGTCTACATAGGGTTGGAGCGAGTTGTTGGCGCGCGCGTTGATCGCTTCGTTGAAGCTGTAATAGCCGCTGGTGGAATAGCGGTAGCCAATCAGGCTGAAACTGGTGTCTGTCAGGTCGATCGACTTGGAATATCGAAAGCGATAGGACTGACCCGACAGGGCTTTGGAGTCAGGACCCATGTCGTCGCTGATGGCATGGGTCACGTCCAGCGAAATGGCGCCGAAACCCGCAAAGTCATGGGCAAAACCCGCCAGCACCGAGTGGTACTGCTCGCTGACAATGGTGCCACCGAACAGCGTGGTACCGTCAGTCAGCCCCCGGCGGTAGGTGCCTTGTATAAAGCCCGGCTTTTGCGAATCCAATGCTCCGTCTGCAGGGCGATACTGGCCTGCAGTCACGGCGTAGCTTTGCTGACCTTCGCGCAACATGTAGGGCACGGACGAGAACGACTGGATATACACCTGACGCTCGCCATTGGGGCCTTCAACCGTGACTTCGATATCACCGTTGCCCGAGGTCGAGTAAAGGTCCTTGAGTGCAAACGGGCCGGACGGCACCCACTGTTCGCTGATCACATAGCCGCGCTGGCGTAACGTTACGAGCGAGCGCCCGTTGGCCACGCCACGTACTACAGGCGCGAAGTTGCGCGAGTCATCGGGCAGCATGTCCAGGTCAGAAGCGATGCCCACGCCACGGTACGAGATTGTGTCAAACAGATCGCTGTCGGTTGAGCTTTCACCGACAGTGGCAATGGCCATCATGTTGCCCAGGTCCCGCTGGACGTAGGTGTCCACGGACTTCCAGTTGCCGTCGACGTTGGTGCTCTTCTGCCAGGTCGAGAAGTTTCGAAAGCGCCAGGCACCGCTGTTGAATCCGCTGTGCACACTGCCAAACTGGGATTGACGATTACCGTACTGATTCTCGTAGTTGCTGCCCGAAAAGTTATAGTTGGCAAAGGCTACTTGCTCGCCATCACTCCAGCTTTTACGGCGGGTTGCGAATGGAATGCTGCCGATGAATGCCTGTGGCACTTGCAGGTCAAGGTGTTGTTTATTGAAGTCGTAGTCATAGGTGATACCGGTCAGGTCACCCTGAAAATACACACAATGGTCAGCACTGGTCTCAGCGTTTTTCAGGCGCTCTGGATCAACGCCAAAATCAGTCAGGGCCTGAAGGCTCAAGCAGGGAAACAAACCTGAAGGCGTCGATGGCTGACTCGCCGTTTCGCGGACAAATTGCAAGTCGCGCTGTTCGATATAACGATTGTTCAGTGACAGTTCAACACGATAAATGCCCGGAAGTTGACTACGGCTCATGGCCTTTACTTGCTCGGCTACTTCGGCAGAACTGGTACCGCCACCAATCTCCAGAAAGGAAGAATCGAAGCTGTAGTCTGCGAGGGCTGCAGTCGTTGTGAGACTAAGCGCGCTGAGAGGGAGAAGGCCCCAGTAGTTAATTCGGCGCGCGAACGCGCACATGCGCAATCGCAGCATGAGATGGTTCTTCCAGAAGGCGTGTAGTTCAGTATTCAGCGAGCTAAAACAGGGGTTGCCTTGACCGTACTGCCGTATTCATTGATGTAGCTGAATTCGAGGGTGTCGCTGTTTTTCAACGGGATGTTGGTAGTGACGGAGCTACCGGGCTTGATAACCTCAGGCATGCCTTTGCTGGCACTGTTGTTAATTAACAGTTCGCTGACTACCACGTTATAGCCCGACGGGTTATGCACACTTAAATTACCGCCATCCGCACGCCATTGAAGTCCGTCAACGGCTTGCACCAAAGTGCCTTTCAAATCGGCAGGACGATAGAACAGTTTGATCGTAGTCTTGAGTGCAATCTGCAACACGTTCTGGTTACGTTGCTCTTCACTCAGTGCCGGGATCGCCTTTACATTGAGAAAAAACAGGCTTTCTTTATTGGTCGGCAAGTTTTGTGCGTTGGTCGCAATGACTCGCAAAATGTTCTGGCTATTGGCGTCCAGACGAAACAGCGGCGGCGTGATGATGAACTCATCTGCACTCTCATCCGGCTTGTCGAACGTACTGACCCAGGATTGAACCAGATACGGTACACCGTCGTCACCGGAGTTTGAGAGTGAAAGATTGGCTTCCTTATCCTTGCTTTGATAAATAACCCGCGTAGAGCCCACATTGACGCCCGCTTGAATCTGGGGCAGCCAAAAGACTGCTGCCAGTGTCAAAAAGGCTGCAATTTTTAAACGCATGAAGGGTGTCCTCTGTTTAACGTAACGAATGAGCTCGCGATTCATCGCGAGCTCTTTCGTTTACAAACACGAATTACTTGTAAGTCACGTCGAAGCTAGCCAAGGCGTTAACTTTACCTGTGCCGATAGCGCTCACTTCGTCAACGTCTGCAGCCAGACGTACATAGGAAGCGGTGAAATCGAAGGTGTTGCCTTGAGGGCGCAGTACGTAATCAGAGCTGGCGGTGTTCAGTGCCAGTTTGGAGCCGGTGCGGGCATCGTTGATCTGAATGCCGACGCCAGTGATCTGGTTTTCACCGGTCATGCCCAGTACGGTTGCATCCGTCACGGCTTGTTGACCGCTGAACTTGATCGAGGCGTTTTTCAGGGTTGGACCGCTGCAGTTCTCAAGGGAGATAGAGAACGGAGTGGCGCCGGCTGTTGAGCCAACAGTGCTGGCGAAGTCAGCGATACGAACCTGGCCCATATCAACGGACTTCTTCACGCTTTCGCTGTTGATGGTGCATGGGTTGTCGTTGATGACACCGGTGAATTCAACTTGGCCATCCGCGGCTTGAGCGGTAGCCGCTGCCATGACGATCAGCATCGAAGAACCACAAAGTGCCGTGTATTTGCCTATTTTTTGAAACATTAGGGACGTCCTTTACAAACCGATGAAGTGTGATATCTATTTTAAAAGCCAGCCTGTTAACGGCTTGCCGCAGCAGGTGTTGCAAAGGATGCAACTAAACGTGGAGGAGCCCCATCAGACGATTCCTGTTCGTACGGTCAAGATTAATATCGGGCGCTCAAAGGTGTGTTGTGTGCCTCTTGAAGTGTTTAGATACCTGAGCAGGCAGTGGGCATGCGAGGCTCCATCCAGCTAAATGACGGCACTGAATAATGAAGCAAAAAACGGTTCGTCTCGGTGCACTGGCACTGAGTTCACTGCGACTGAACAAGTTGTTGCTGCTGCTGAGCGGGCTTGCTCTGTTGTTGGTGGGCATGAGTTATTGGGCCGTTAACCGGCTACTAATGGAGGAGCGCGAGAAGACGGATTTTCACTTCGCACGGTTGATCGAAAGTATTCATGAACACGAAGTTTTTTTACGCACAGGCGCTGAGAGTTATGATCACGCCAGCGGCACCTTTTCGATGGATACCAAGCCGCGTTCGCACATTGAATTGATGCGCCAGGGCGATGAGCTTTTATTTCAAAACCGAGACACGGCCAAGTCTCTGCCGTTTACGGTGAGCCAGCGAGACACGTTCACGCTGGGTGAAATGCAGGGGGTCTATTCGCTTGGCGTTCAGTTGACTGATCTGTTCACGGCTTACTGGTCTGATTCTTATTATTCGGCACCCCAGGTGTTTGTGTTTTCGCCCACGGCTCAGTTCTCCATCGCCGTACCCGGTATTGATGGCACCCGTCAGTACCCCCTGTTGTTCAAAAACAATTTTTTTGATGTGACCAAGCGTTTGTACGACGCTTTTTTGCCCCAGCGCCATTTGCTGAACACTGATCGTGTGCTGTGGATGAAAGCGCCGCTCGAACTCATTCAAAAACGCAAATATATAGTGGGCGCAATCAGTGTCGATCTTCCCGATCGCTTTATGCAGGCGGCCAATCAAGGGAGCTCGGTGATTCTTAGCGCCTTGCTCGATGTCAGCGATGTCAGCGACCTTGAACGCTTGTTGATGCGCCCCACTAACAGTCGCCTTACCCTGATTTCCCCTACGGGTGATGTGCTGTTGGGTGACGTTCAGGATGTCGAGGAGCTGGCGCCGGGGTTGAGTTTTGCCCGTGACGGCCTGCGGTTCAAGTTGAGCTCGGGCGGGGATGATCCCTGGATCGGCCTGTACGCCATCACGTATCAGAATTTCTTTGGTTATGCGAAATGGCCCTTGATGTGGGCGGCGGGCCTGTTTCTTTTGTTCGTCCTGATTGGCTGGCGCTTAAATCGCTGGTACAGGGTGCGGATCATCGAGCCCGCACAGCAGTCCAGCCTGTCCCTGGCTGAAAGCGAAGAATTCAATCGGGTCATGCTCGATAACGCGCCCGTTGGGCTGTGTGTGGTTGAAAGGGGGACTGGTGTCGTCTTGCTGGAAAACCAGCGGGCGCACGAATGGCAGGGTACCCCTGAACTGATTGCTTTATTGAAGAGTGATTATGGTGAACGTGAGTCGGGCGAGATACAGCTTGAAGTTTCGGGACGTCATCTTCAGGCCTGTTTCGTCTTCACCCGTTACAAAGGCAAAGACGTAGTGCTCTGCGGTTTCAACGACATCACCCGGCATGTGGATGACGCCAACCTGATGGAGCAAGCACGTCGTTCAGCCGATGAAGCCAGCAAAGCCAAAACCCTATTTTTGGCTACTATGAGCCATGAAATTCGTACCCCTTTGTACGGGGTGCTTGGCAATCTAGAACTACTGGAACTCACTCCTCTGAGTGAGCGCCAACATGAGTACTTGCACACTATTCAGCGCTCATCAGCGGTGTTGTTTCAATTGATCAGCGACGTGTTGGACGTGTCAAAAATCGAGTCCGGGCAAATGGCTGTCGAAGCCCAAACATTCAGCCCTCTGGATGTGTTTGAAGATTGCGTGCGCAGTTATTCCGCTGCTGCGAGCAATAAGGGATTAAAAATATTTGCCTGTGCGGACGCGAACTTACCGGCACTTTTGTGCGGAGATGCGGTGCGCATCCGGCAAATCATCGACAACCTGCTGAGTAATGCGATCAAGTTCACCGATACAGGCTGGGTGCTCTTCAGGCTTAAGGTGACAGACCTTGAGCATGGTCAAGTGTCATTGCAGTGGCAGGTCTCCGATACCGGTGTAGGGATCAGTGAGGAGCAACTGGCGCGTTTGTTTAAGCCCTTTTCCCAGGTGGGTGGCAGCGAGCGTGCAGGCGGTGCGGGCCTAGGTTTGTCTATTTGTGCCCGACTTGGCGAGATAATGGGTGCGAACCTGCGGGTGGTCAGTGAGCCAGGCTTGGGCAGCAGCTTTTCACTGAATATAAGTTTGCCTGTTATGGCTGGCCCGCTGGATAAGAGTGCCGATATTGATCTTGAGGGCGTGAGTGTCTATGTGCGCGCCTCCCGCAGTGATATCGGAGTGGTTCTGATTGACTGGCTAAATCGTTGGGGGGCGCGGGCCCAAGCACTCCCTGCATCGGATACCCACGCCAGCCATGCAATATTGCTGGATGTCGACCCAGACCCGCAGCTTGATCTGCACTGGCCGGGAGAGCATGTGATAGCGACTGAAACGGGTCGCAGCCAGCCCAAAAAGATCGCGAGGGGATGGGAAGTTAACGCCTATGACATACGAGCCATCGCTAGAACTCTGATGCAGGTCGCGCAAGGAACTGCTCCCGAGTTAGCCGGCAGCGTGCCGCTACCCCTTGCACGCCTGGACCTGAGCGTTCTGGTTGCAGAAGACAACCCCGTCAACCGGGAGATTCTCAAGGAGCAGCTGGAGGCTTTGGGCGTTCAGGTGACGTTGGCTGAGGATGGTGAGCAAGCCTTGCTGTGTTGGAGTGAGGCGTCATTCGATCTAGTGATTACCGACGTCAATATGCCCAGGCTTGATGGTTATCAGTTGACACGGCGCATACGGGAGCATGATCCGCTGGTGCCGATTATTGGCGTGACCGCCAATGCGCTTCGTGAGGAGGGGGAACAATGTTTGAAGGCCGGGATGAACGTCTGGCTGGTCAAACCCCTGAGCCTGACAACTTTGCGCCAGACCTTGTCAGCCTACTGTTCTCAGCCGGTACCATCGCAGTTGTCCACGTTAGAAGCTGTCGTGGCGACAGTCCAAAAGGATGATCTTGAGGACTGGATTACGCTTTCACCGAGCATGCACCGATTGTTTATCAACACCATGCATGAAGATTTGGAGCAGGCGCAGCGGGCTTTGCAAGAATCCAACACATCGAAATTGCTCAATTATGTACACCGCATGCATGGATCATTTGCGACGGTAGGCGCCATCGCTTTAGCGACGGCCTGTGGTGAGTGTGAAGTCGTTTTGCGGCGTGAACCCTTGAGTCCTGAGTCAGTCGACAAGATCCAGGTGTTGTTGAAACGCTTGCACAGCGCAGTGTCGAGGTTGGTTGACGGGGAGTTGTATCCCAACGGCGGATAATCGTAACCGATGGTATTCATTGATCTTTTTTTAATTCCTGCTTGACGTCCACGGCGTAATAAACGTTTAATTGCGCCGTTGCCCAGATAGCTCAGTCGGTAGAGCAGGGGATTGAAAATCCCCGTGTCGGCGGTTCGATTCCGTCTCTGGGCACCACTACTTCCAAACCCCTGATGCTTAACGGCACCAGGGGTTTTTTGTTTTGGGCCGCTGCCGTTATTTGCAGGCGCGCGCTCCCCATCTCGCAGGCTGACACGGTCTGTGTCGCACTATCAAAACTCAATTCAAAACAGTGATACGAGTGGCGGGGCCGGCCCGATGTGCTGGCGTTTCTTTTGTGTATGTGCGCCTCAAGTGTTCTTGAGGCATACACGAAGGCGGGGGGCTATGCGCGAAAAACAAATACCCCAGACACAAGAAAGCCCGCACTAGGCGGGCTTCTTGTTGGTTTCATTTTCATCTTGCGATGTAGTGAAACCGGTGTTTGGTGGCTACACAGGGACTTGAACCCCGGACCCCAGCATTATGAATGCTATGCTCTAACCAACTGAGCTATGTAGCCAATGGCGCGCATTATTCCCTCGTAAGGGACATGTGTCAAGCAAATATCTTAAAAAATCTTTGTTCTATCAACTGCTTAAGGTTTTGGGCGGCTTTGGATGGCAATATCTTGTAAAAAAATGGCACATTGACGTATCTGCAAGCGTGCATTCACCAGTCGTACGGAAGCTCACATGGCTCTTAGCAACGCTCAAACAACTACAAGCGCGTCCTCTCCAGTCCCTCAGTCCAGCCCGTTAGTCATGCGCATTATTGGTGCTGTGGCTTTGGCGCATTTGATCAATGACCTGATCCAGGCGGTACTGCCTTCGATCTATCCCATGCTCAAGGCCAAATATGACCTGACCTTTACCCAGATCGGGCTGATTACCCTGACGTTTCAGATGACGGCCTCTCTGTTGCAGCCTTGGGTGGGTTACTACACCGACCGTCATCCCAATCCGTTATTGCTGCCAGCCGGTATGATTTGCACCCTGATAGGGATTTTGATGCTGTCCCAGGTCGGCAGTTTTCCGCTGATTCTGCTGGCAGCAGGGTTGATCGGTGTTGGTTCTTCAACCTTTCACCCTGAAGCATCCCGTGTGGCACGACTGGCTTCAGGTGGGCGTTACGGCCTGGCGCAATCGACCTTTCAAGTGGGGGTAACGCGGGCTCGGCCTTTGGGCCGTTATTGGCTGCGGCAATCATCATTCCCTATGGTCAGGGCAATGTGGCCTGGTTCGGGCTATTTGCGTTGTTCGCCGTAGGACTGCTGTATGTCATCAGCCGTTGGTACCGCAACCACTTGAACCTGTTCAAGCTCAAGGCCGGGCAGAAAGCGACTCATGGCCTTTCAAAACGACGGGTGATTGGTGCGTTGGTGGTGCTTGGCCTGCTGGTGTTCTCCAAGTATTTCTACATGGCGAGCCTGACCAGCTACTACACCTTCTTCCTGATTGAGAAGTTCGACGTGTCAGTCTCGACGTCACAGCTGTATCTGTTCCTGTTCCTGGGGGCGGTTGCAGCGGGTACGTTCTTTGGCGGTCCGATAGGCGATCGCATCGGACGCAAGGCGGTGATCTGGTTCTCCATTCTCGGGGTGGCGCCGTTCACGTTGCTGCTGCCTTACGCCGATCTGTTCTGGACCAGCGTACTCAGTGTGGTCATTGGCTTTATTTTGGCATCCGCCTTCTCGGCTATCGTGGTGTACGCGCAGGAGCTGGTGCCGGGGAATGTGGGGATGATTGCCGGTATCTTCTTCGGCTTGATGTTTGGGTTTGGTGGGATCGGTGCCGCCTTGCTCGGGCACTTGGCTGACATTCATGGCATCGAGTACGTTTACACCCTGTGCTCATATTTGCCGCTGTTCGGTGTGTTGGCAATTTTGCTGCCGCGAACGAAAAAAATCTGAATCGGTAGTGGGGGCCACTCCCTGGCCTTTCTACACGCTAGCTCTGAGCCATGGACTTCTCTGTGCAGATGTCCGTGGTGAGCACTAGCAATGGGTGGCCATCTTGAGCTGCTCTCGAGCCCGCGAGATACGTGAGCGAACCGTCCCTATGGGGATCTCCAGAACATTGGCCGTGTCGCGATAACTGCCGCCGCTTTCAAGTGACGCGTACAACGTATTGCGCATTTCGGTTGGCAATCGATTGATCGCAGTGAGCGTCAGCTCAAGCCGTCGATTAATTTCGAACTGACCGCCCAGGTCGCTGGCGCAGTGCTGCTCATGGCACAGCGTTTCGTCGTACTCACAATGCACCGGCCTGGCGTACAGGCGGCGAAAATGATTGCGGATCAGGTTCTGGGCAATACCGCACATCCATGTGCTGAGTGTTGCCTGGCCGTTGAAGCGGTCTTTGCTGCGCCAGGCCTCCAGACAGGTCAATTGAAAAATATCGTCGGCATCCTCCGGGTTCAATACGCGCTTGTGAATAAACGCTTTCAGTTTTTTCTGGAGCTCGGCCGACAGGTCCAGACGGTTGGGAGGAGAGCTCAAAAGGTGGGGTGGGGAAACATCATCAAGGCGATCCATTTTTTTATCCTCAGGGTGAGCATTGTCGAAATGATTTCGACCAAGGCCTCCTAAGCACTGCTTGTGCCAATCAATGGTTGGTATGTATCTGATTATTTTTTAAGGATTTTATTATTTAAAAGGCGCGATGTTGTGCCGGATCTTGCGTAGCCGCTCCTGGGCTTGCGCCAACTTTTTCAAAAATGATGCCGTCTGCCTCCGGGAACCGTTTGCCTGTGATCGACCACACAGGTCATCGAAACTTCCTCACTTGGCCCCCCTTATGAAATTTGACGGACGAAACGAAGCCGCGCAGGCAGTGAGTTCGATGCTCTCTTCGCGGGCCGTTCAATTTCAGGTGCCGCAGACGACTGCGCAAGATGCCGCCGAAGAAGTCGGCATGCTGTTCAGTCAGAAGGTTGAGAGCAGCAGCAAGGAACTGACTCAACGAAAACTGCGAACCCTTGATCCCCAAATACAGAGAATTCAGGGTATTGAGCAGTTAAGTGAACTCTATGAGCAGTTGGGGCATCCCGGCCAGCTCAGCCTGGGTCAACTGGCCCGGCAAGTTCGTCAGGAGCTGTTGTTAACGCCGGATGTCGACAGCCTGCTGACGTTGACCGGGGGTGATCCGGCTCGCACCCATGTCGTATTGCAGCACGTGACAGATCAGGCCAAGGCGCAAGGGCGTGAAATCGAAGCAGCGCTGGCACGGGACTTTCAGGTGCAGGTGCAAGCCCGCTACCACCCACAAATCCAAGCCGGGATGAACATCGCGCTGGCGCTTAAAACAGCGGATGGCGATGCCGCATTACGCCAGGCGGTTCGCGTTTTGTATTACTCCAGCGTGGTGATGAAGCAATCGCTGGTGAACATCACGCAGGCACTGCTGGGGCTGTTCGGTGAAGAGGGGATCAGCGCCGGGCTGGGTATGATGGGCCGAGCGCTGGCGGATGATCTTGCGGCCTACCGCCCCTCGGTGCCGACGATCAAACTGCGTGCCCTGCTGCTCGGCCTGCACAGCTGTAGCCAGCTGGGCAGTGCCTTGAGCGACTGCCGTTTTTTTCTTGAACGTTTGGCAACCCGTGAGCGGCAGGTCGAACTGTCGGCAGTCGCCCTGTTGCAACGCCTGTTGGGATACGCGAGTACGGACATTGACGCCGATGAAGTTCAAGGCCTGAGCCAGCAGTTGGGCGGCGACAGGTTGTCGAGCCAACTGGTCTCGCTCAATCAAGTCTACCCGCTGATTCAGCGCCTTCCCCCGGCGCTGTGGAGTGATCAGGAAAAACGCGAGGCCACCTTGCACCTTTTTTTGAGCCTGATGGGTGAGCACACTCAGGCCGAAGGCATTGCCCGACTGACACCTGGATTGTCGAGATACATTCGATGAAGCTGGTTCAGTGGCTCAATAAAGGCCTTTCCAGTGTTGCTAGTCCGGGGGAGGTGCTCGGGGCCATGGTGGTGCTGGGGATCGTGTTTATTTTTATCGTGCCGCTGCCGACCTGGATGGTCGATATCCTGATTGCGATCAATATCTGCATTGCCTGCCTGCTGATTGTTCTGGCGTTTTATTTGCCCAGTCCCTTGGCGTTCTCTTCGTTTCCTGCACTGCTGCTGCTAACCACGATGTTTCGCCTGGCGTTATCGATTGCAACGACCCGTCTGATCCTGATGGATCAGGACGCCGGCGACATTGTCGAGGCGTTCGGTAATTTTGTGGTGGGGGGCAATCTCGCCGTGGGGCTGGTGATCTTTCTGATCATCACCCTCGTTAACTTTCTGGTCATCACCAAGGGCTCTGAGCGTGTGGCCGAGGTGGCCGCGCGCTTCAGTCTGGATGCGATGCCAGGCAAGCAGATGTCCATCGACAGTGACCTGCGTGGCGGGTTGATCGATGGTGCGCAGGCTCGTCACAAACGCGATCAGCTGTCTCGGGAAAGCCAACTGTTCGGGGCCATGGACGGGGCCATGAAGTTTGTTAAAGGGGACGCCATCGCAGGCTTGGTCATTGTAGTGATCAATATCCTGGGCGGGTTTTCCACAGGCATGTTGCAGCATGGGATGAGTGCTGCAGAGGCCATATCGTTGTATTCGGTACTGACCATCGGTGATGGCCTGATCGCGCAGATTCCGGCGCTGCTGATTTCATTGACCGCAGGCATGATCATCACCCGTGTCGCTCCCGACGACCAATCCCCACGCAGTAACATCGGTACGCAGATCGGGCAGCAAATAACCGGCGAACCCAAGAGCTGGATAATCGCATCGGCGGGCATGCTTGCGTTCGCTGCACTGCCGGGAATGCCGACCCTGGTATTTGTCTTTATTGCCTTGGCCACCTTTTCGCTGGGGCTTTATTTGTTGTTGCGTCGTACTAAGGTCGAGCCGCTGCAGCCTGAACAGGTACTGGAAATTGCTCCGGAACAAAACGGCGAAGATGACCTGAGAGGTTTTGATCCGTCTCGTCCTTACCTGTTGCAGTTCGCCAGTACCCATCAACATCAGGAGCGCACCACGCGACTCATTCACGGGATACGTCAAGTGCGCAACAGCATCGTCACCGCTGTCGGCTTGACTCTTCCTCCGTTTGAAATCGAATACAGCGCCCTTCTGGCCGAGGATGAGTTCCGTTTTTGTGTTCACGAAGCGCCCGTGTTCAGGGCGACCTTTGGTGAGTGGCTGGCAGTGGCACGGGACAGTGTCGAAGGGCAGCTCTCGAATGCGCTCAGGGGCAGCGAGCAGCGAGATGAGCTGGACTGGCTGTGGCTGCAACCCGACGATCCGCTGCTGACCCGGACTGAGGTGATATCTGTCAGTGCGCATGCCTTGATTCTCGAACGCATGCGTCAGGCAATGATGATCAGCGGGCCACGGTTTTTGGGGATTCAGGAGAGCAAATCAATCCTCGGCTGGCTTGAGGAAACACAGCCTGAGCTGGTTCAAGAACTGCAGCGCATCATGCCGCTTTCACGATTCTCTGGCGTATTGCAACGTCTGGCCAGTGAGGGAGTGCCTTTGCGTGCCGTGCGCCTGATTGCTGAAGTATTAACCGAACACGGCCAGCACGAACGCGAAGTGATAGCACTGGCCGACTACGTGAGAATCGCCTTGAGGGCGCAGATCTATCACCTGCACAGCCAGATCGATGGCCTGCATGCCTGGTTGTTTTCACCCCACACCGAAAACATCTTTCGCGAGGCGTTACGCCAGACCCAAACCGGTGTGTTCTTTGCTCTGGACAATGAGCACAGCACCCAGCTTGTGCAGTTGCTCAAGGAAGCCTTCGAGCCACGTAGACGCGAGAAAACGGTGTTGCTGGTAGCTCACGATCTGCGCAGCCCTTTGCGCACGTTATTGTTCGATGAGTTCAACCACGTTCCGGTCATATCGTTCGCCGAGTTGATGGGCTCGGCCAAGGTCAAGGTACTTGGCCGCTTTGATCTGGAATACGAAGGCCTGCTGCGCGAGGTCGTGTCTTGAGTATTGAACTCTGTCTGCCTGACGCCGCAACCGTGGTCATCGACATGGTCGAGCCCGGCGACCTGTTCGAATTGAGGGTGTTGAGCGGTTTGCATCAGGGTGCCGCGTTGCCATTGTTCGGCGAGCAATGGTGTATCGGTGCTCATCAGGAGGCCGACCTGGAGTTGTGCGACCCCGGGATAGAAGATCAGCATGCCCGGTTGCACAGCATTGACGGTGGGTGGATGGTGCAGGCCCAAGAGGGCCTGTTGCAGGATGAAACGGGCGCTACCCTGGCGCGCATTGCCAACCTGGTCCCGGGTGCAGAGTTTTCCATTGGCGGCATTCGACTGTGCATCGCCAATGCACACAGTCCCTGGAGGGAGGCGCCTGTACCCGCGTCTTGTGTGTCGAGCGAAGTCGTCCCTGAACACAGGCGCGCACCCTCTGAAGGGCGCATGGGGAAATGGCTGATAGCAACCCTCACCGTGCTACTGCTGGCCATGGCCGGATTGGCCATGTTGCCTTCCAGCAAGGTGCAGCCCGCCGTCCCTCCATCCTCTTCTGTCGGCGACAGACGCCCGCTTGCGACGACCCATCAGGTCCATCAGCAATTGCTCAAAATGTTGATCGAACGGGAACTGGGCAATCACCTCAGGCTGGAGGTGGCCGCAGATCAAATCACGCTGCGTGGTGACGTCACCCAAGAGGTGCTGGCGCTGGTTTCGCGCATGCTCGAGCGCTTTGAGGCGCAGTTTGAAACATCGATTTCGATCATCAACAAGGCTCAGGAAATCAGTACCGCGCTGCCCTTCAGAATCGTTCAGGTCATCGGCGGCAAACGGGCCCATGTGGTACTGGCAGATGGTCGTCGGTTGTTTTTTGGAGATGAGACTGACGACGTTCGGCTGACTGCGATCGACAATCATCGCCTGCTATTTGAGGGAAAACAGCGCTACGAGGTGAACTGGTGAGCCCCGGTATTGAACAGCGCCTTGAGCGCTGGCGGCAGCGTCAGTCTGCAATGCTGGCCGGCTTTTCACCGGTGACCGTTTGTGGTCGGGTACTGCGGGTCAATGGCATGTTGCTGCAGTGTCGGTTGCCCCAGGCCCGGATAGGCGACCTGTGCCAGGTCCAGACATCGGGTAACGAATGGATACTCGCCGAAATCATCGGCTTTGATCAGCAAGACGCAATGCTCAGCGCCCTGGCAGGTCTGGAAGGCATCGCTGCGGGTGCGGCAGTTGAGCGGCTGGGTGGCGCCCATCAGGTTCGTGTCGGTAATGATTTACTGGGTCAAGTGCTCGACGGGTTTGGTCGACCGCTCAGCGGCTGCGGCCAGGGCGCTTTCGCCCGACCGCCTTGCAAAGGTGCTCGTGCGGTTGTGTGCGAGGCGCCATTACCCACAGAGAGGCCGCGTATCTGGCGTGCATTGCCAACAGGCGTGCGGGCAATCGATGGTCTGTTGACCCTGGGCGAGGGGCAGCGGGTGGGGCTGTTTGCCGGTGCCGGGTGTGGCAAGACCACACTGCTGGCCGAAATTGCCCGCAACGTCGATTGCGATGTGATCGTTTTTGGCCTGATTGGCGAACGCGGTCGCGAGTTACGCGAGTTTCTCGACCACGAGCTGGACGATGGATTGCGTGCCAAGGCAGTGCTGGTGTGTGCGACCTCGGATCGTTCAAGTATGGAGCGTGCGCGGGCAGCCTTGACGGCCACTGCCCTGGCCGAAGGTTTTCGGCGCAAGGGGCAGCGGGTTTTATTGCTGATTGACTCCCTGACGCGCTTTGCCCGTGCCCAGCGGGAAATCGGTCTGGCTGCAGGCGAACCCTTGGGACGAGGCGGGCTGCCGCCATCGGTTTACAGCATGTTGCCGCGTTTGGTGGAGCGCGCGGGCCTGACCCAAGACGGTGTTATCACCGCCATTTATACCGTGCTCATCGAGCAGGACTCCATGAGCGATCCCGTGGCCGATGAGGTCCGCTCCCTATTGGACGGGCACATTGTGTTGTCTCGAAAACTGGCAGAGCGAGGCCACTATCCGGCGGTCGATGTGCTGGGCAGCCTGTCTCGGATCCTGAGCAATGTTGCAACAGCAGAGCATGTGCACAACGCCTCGTCATTGAGGCGCTTGCTTAGCGCTCATCAGCAAATCGAGCTGATGCTCAAGCTGGGTGAATACCAGGCGGGAAACGATGCACTGACCGATATGGCCGTCGATAGTCGACGGCAGGTGGATGCCTTTTTGCGACAGGATCTGCGTGAGCCTGCGTCCTTTCAGGCAACTCTGGAGCATTTGAACGAGTTGACCGCCCATGTCCCTGTTTGACGGGCTTCTTTGTGAAACACGTGCCCTTGAGCGCTTGCGCGGCCATCGAGCCGAGCGGGCCGAGCGCGTATTGCAAAAAGTATTGAGCGAGCAGCGGGCCTTGAACCTGTGTGTCGAGCAAGCCCGCATGGATGTTGAGCAAGCCCGTGACCACGAAAACAGTCAGCAGATCGTATTACTGAATCGCTATCGGGGGCAGGTGGTGTCATTCCAGGTTTTGTCGGGCTGGAACGAGGCGCTGCACAAGGTTTCGGCGCATACGGCTGAGCAACAACGCATCTTGCAGTCGTTGCTTGAGCGTCAGCGCCATGAAGCCGTGAGTGTCGAGCGTGCCCGCAAGCACGTTGCCGAGAGTCAGCGACAAGTCGAGAAACTTCGTGAATTGTCGTTGTTGCTGGCAGAGGAGGGGGTATGGCCCAGGGATCAGGATTGAAATCGGCGCAATTGTCCTTTCATGACGCTCAGACGGCAGTTGTAGCCCGTGTGTCCGAGGCAGACAGCAAATTGTTTGCCGACAACCTGTCAGGCACCGATTTCGGGCTGGCCCAGGCAATGTCTGAGCAGTTGTTGCCCCGTGTGGCGGTGACCGGGCAATCACCCCTGCAGTTTGTGATCTGCCTGGCGCGCCGTGGGCGGATCTATGTCCGCGCCCGGTATGAACGTCGGGCCTGGAGTATTTCATTGGAGGCTGAGCAAGCCGGCACCCGCCAATGGCTCATCCGCCAGCAGCAACATTGTCAGCAACACCTGGCCCGCACGCTGGGGCAGCCGGTCAGTCTCCAGTTGATGCAGGCGCGCAGGAGATGAAGGTGATGCCCGTCACATGGTCCCGTCTGGATGCTCAACAGGTAGCGGCTTACCGCCGATTGGGTCGTGGCATTCGATTTTCGTTCCAGGTCGCTGGCGAGCCCGCAGAGCTTTTGCTTGAGCCGGGCCATGGGCCTGAGGCCGGGGTCGCCCACTCATTCGAGACCCGGTGCGGCGTCATCACCCTAAGTGACGCAGGCGCGATGCTGAGCCTGTTCGGTGAGTGTCCGGTGGTTTTGGCCGACGGCGACAATGATCCGAACTCATGGTTTTGGGCACTTTTTCAGCAGCGCATGAGCCCGCAATTAACTCGGCTGTTTGGCCACTTACGACCGCTTGCGACTGTGCAGCCGGGCACCTTCGAATGCCGGATCAGCGTGAGTCTTGGGCAGTCACGCAGTGTCGGCCAACTGAGCATGGCGCCTCACAGCCTGTTGATGTTGCATGACGCGGGAGGATGGCAGGCCATCAAGGCGCTGCTGCCCGAGGACTTTGCGCTGGCAGTTCCTGTGGAACTCGCAGGCTTGCAGTTGGCAATTGAGCAGGTACGCACGTTACGCGTCGGTGACGTACTGGTGCCGGAGCATGGGCCGTTCAGTGCGGATGGCATAGGTCAACTGAGTGTCGGACGGCTGCGGCTGCACGCGCAGATTGTTGATGAAGGCGGGCGCCGGAGCCTGCGTATTTGTTCTATCGAGGAGTCAGCTGTGGATGAAGTTCTGTTTGCGGGCACGGCGGTTGCTGAGTCAGAGGGTGATGAGCCGTTTGAAACCTTGCTGTTGGATCTGAGCGTGCGTTGTGGGGTGCTCAAATTGAGCCTGGGAGAGCTGCGTCAATTGGCACCCGGCACGGTAGTGAACATTGAAGGCTACGGCACAGGCATGGCCGGGCTGTACTACGGCAATCGCGCGGTTGGGCACGGTCAATTGGTAGAGGTCGATGGACGACTCGGCTTGCAATTGTCGCGCATCAGTTTTTCGCGATGACGGTTCAGGGGGTTGACCCTCTTCTGCTGGCGCTGTTCCTCGCCGGGCTGTCGTTGATGCCTATGCTGCTGGTGGTGTGCACGGCTTTTTTGAAAATCTGCATCGTGTTGATGATTACCCGTAACGCCATCGGTGTGCAGCAGGTGCCACCGAGCATGGCCCTCTACGGTATTGCGCTTGCCGCAACGCTGTTTGTGATGGCGCCGGTAGGTTATGAAATCTCTCAGATTCTCAAGCAGTCACCGGTGGATTTGAGCAGCGTGCAAGCCTTGCAGGACAGCGGTCTGCAAGCCGTAAAACCCTTGCAGGCGTTTATGTTGCGTAACACCGCCCCTGATGTGCTGACCCACCTGCTGGACAACACCGCCCGCATGTGGCCCCCGGAGATGGCGCAACAGGTCAGTCGCGATGACCTGATTCTGCTGGTTCCGGCTTTTGTTCTTTCGCAGTTGCAGGCGGGGTTTGAAATCGGTTTTTTGATCTATATCCCGTTCATTGTCATCGACTTGATCGTGTCGAACCTGCTGCTTGCTCTCGGCATGCAAATGGTTTCACCCATGACGATTTCACTGCCGCTCAAGTTACTGCTGTTTGTACTGGTATCGGGCTGGACACGTCTGCTGGACAGCCTTTTTCTGTCCTTTCTGTGAGACGCCAATGGACCCGATCCTATTGTTCAAGCAAGGCATGTTGCTGGTGGTGGTGCTGTCTGCGCCGCCGCTGATTGTGGCGGTCGTAGTGGGGGTGTTGACCTCATTGATCCAGGCGCTGATGCAGATACAGGACCAGACCTTGCCGTTCGGTATCAAGCTGGTAGCCGTGGGAATTACGCTGGCGCTGACCGGGCGCTGGATCGGAGTTGAATTGATCCAGTTGACCAGCCTTACCTTCGATATGGCGGCGCGCACGGCGCAGTGACTGGAGCCCTGGCATGGCGCTACAAATACCTTACCTTGAGTACTTGCCCAGCCTCGCCATTGCCATGGCGCGTCTGTATCCCTGCTTTTATCTGATTCCGGCATTCTGCTTTCAGCATGTGCGAGGGATGCCTCGGCATGCCATCGTTTTTTCACTGGCATTGATCCCTGTGCCGGGCATTCACCACACCCTTTCGGGCATGGATTACAGCCTGCTCGCGATAGGCGCGTTGGTGCTTAAAGAAGCGGTTTTGGGTTTTTTGCTGGGGATGTTGCTGTCCATGCCCTTCTGGTTGTTCGAGTCGGTTGGCGCCTTGCTGGACAACCAGCGCGGCGCCTTGATCGGTGGGCAACTCAACCCTTCACTGGGGCCGGATGCCACGCCTGTTGGGCACATGTTCAAGCAGTTGAGTATCTTCTTGCTGATAGTCAGCCTGGGGCTGGGCAGCCTGACCCAGGTGATCTGGGACAGTTACCTGATCTGGCCTGCAACGCTTTGGTTCCCGGCTCCGGGGGCAGATGGCTTTGCCGTTTATTTAACGCTGCTGGGCGACACCTTTACGCATTTGGTGCTTTACGCGGCTCCTTTTATTGCGTTGCTACTGATTGTCGAGTTCGCGGTTGCCGTGCTGAGCCTCTACAGCCCGCAGTTGCAGGTATTCGTGTTATCGATGCCCGCCAAGAGCCTGGCAGGGCTGTGCTTTCTGTTGCTCTATCTGCCGCAGTTGCAGGATCTGATTGTGGAACGCATGAGCCGGTTGGGGGATCTTGGGCATTCCTTGGGTTTGTTGTTCAAGGTACCGCCGCCATGAGTGACGACTCGGGTGAAAAGAAATACGACGCGAGCCAAAAAAAGCTGCAAGACCAGCGTCAAAAAGGCCAGGTCGCTCAGAGCCAGGACATTGGCAAGCTTCTGGCGCTGACAGCCATCAGCGAAATTGCATTGTTATCGGCTCACAGCAGCATGCAACGCCTCGAACAATTATTGATGTTGCCCGTGAGCCTGATAGGGCAGCCCTTCAGCCGTTCGCTGCAAGCGGTCATCGCAGAGGCGGGCTACGTATTTTTTGGCTTTGCCTTGTTGATGACAGGTACGGCAATTGTCATGAAGTTGATCAGTAGCTGGCTGCAGTTCGGCTTTCTGTTTGCTCCCGAAGTCCTGGTGCCTGACTTCAATCGGCTCAACCCGTTCAATCAAGCCAAGCAGATGTTTTCGGCTCAGTCGTTGATGACCTTGCTCACGGGCCTGATCAAGGCGCTGCTGATCTGTGTGGTGCTTTACCTTGTCATAGGGCCGTCACTGGGCGCGTTGGTGGGGTTGGTCAACGCCGACTTGCCTGGCTATATCGACGCGTTGATTACCTTGTTCCGGTATTTATTGCACGTGTGCCTTGGATTGTTGCTGGTGCTGGCGCTGGTGGATCTGGCGTTGCAAAAGTACTTTTTTGCCAAGCGCATGCGCATGACCTACGTCGAAGTGATCAAGGAGTACAAGGGCATGGAGGGTGATCCGCACGTCAAGATGATGCGCCGGCAACTAGCTTACGAAATGGCCCAGCAAGCGCATGCGCCCACGTTGCCGCCGCTGGAAGAGGCCGACATGTTGCTGGTCAACCCGACTCATTTTGCTGTGGCACTGTATTACCGCCCGCCACAAACCCCCTTGCCGATGCTGCTTGAAAAAGGCACCGATGCCCGCGCGCGGCAGATGATCGACAGAGCCAAGGCTGCGCAGGTACCTGTGGTTCAGTGTGTCTGGCTGGCGCGTACGCTGTATCGCGAAGCGCTTGGCAGTTGCATTGGCCGCGAGACATTGCAGGCCGTCGCGCTGATCTATCGCACCCTGCGCGAACTGGATGATGACGCGCTGCGTGAAACCATTGAACTGCCGGAGCTTGACCGTCGCTAACCGAGAGGGAACCGGGGCCGGGTTTAAAGCCACTTCATCGATATCATCCGATTGAGTCGAGCCTGTCATGCCCTTAGTGCCCATAGATCCTGTTCGTGCGCACATGCGTTTGAACGCAACCCGTCCCGCCCTCCCGGGCATCCAGCAAAAACCTGCTTCGAGCAGCATCGCAAAGTGGTGTTCCGACCTCTTTCAGCGCGGACGGTGTAGCAGGCCCCCTGCACAATTGACGCAGTTTCGCAGCTATCGGCAGCCTTCAATGGCGTTCAGCGCCCAACTGTCCGATGGCAAAGTCATGACCGAAGGCTCTCACGCCGGGCAGGACATTGCCCACCAGCTCAACCGGTTGCCCAAACGCTTTATGCAAGACCCGGACTACACAGGTAAAGGCCAGGGGCTGCGGATCCTGGACGAAACGCTCAATGTGTTTCATATCCAGTCCACGCCTGCTGCTGCCGCGGTGCTCAAAAGCAGCCGCACCCTGGCGGCTCAACCGTTGCCACTGGCCAATCCCGGCCGTGCCCACCTGGGGCAGATCAGTGGTGTGCACACCACTGATGACGGTCGCCAATTTCGCTTGGTTGAGCAGCGTCTGCATCGGTTTGAACCGCAGACTTTAAGCTGGCTGCCCGACAAGGATGAGGCTGCCTACAGTCGTCTTGGCCTGACCAGGGAAGGCGCGCTGATGAAGGTGCCACTGGGTGTCGGGGACATGAGTGTCGAGGGCAAGACACAGGTGAGCCTGGAACCTTGGGCTGAGGGTTTCTCACTACGGATCAGCCGGGATGCCACAGCCCCCGGCACGCATCTTGTGCCTGTCAGCGAATCGGGCAAGCCCGTGCAACTCACCCGTATTGGGCTGTCGGGCGATACGCTGTACGCCTCCAATGCCCAGGGTGAACTCTTGCGCGGGGACCTGCGCAGCGCGCAGGCTGGGCGTTTGCGCATGGTGCCTGAACCGGCCGGGAAACTTGAGTCTCTGTACAAGGGGGGCGTCAGCATCAAAGGTTTTATGCATGACGACGCTGGCCAGCTCAATGCCCTGATACGTGACACGCACAACCAGCTGCACAGCGCTCCGCTGACAGATACGCCTTCTCAGGAGCCGGGCTGGAACCTCAGTGATGTGTTGTTCAAGGTTATTGATAAGGGGGTGCCGGAGCCTGGGCTGCGAGCACTCGCTAATGCCGTTGATCTGGGCCAGCGGGGCAGGGTTGCGCTAGAAGGCAACACACTGCTGTGTTGGGACTCGCAAGCACAGCAATGGGAAAAGACCGATCACCTGAATGTGGACCAGCTGGAGCGGGGACTGGATGGTCGTGCTTATGTGTTGCAAGCCGGTCAGCTTCAGGAACTGGCGACACACAAAAGTCGTGGCTCTGTGTACATGGAGGCTAGTTACGACCTGGCACCGCCTGAGGGCGCCCGCACTCATGTCACCCTCAGCAGCGGGGCAAGCGTCAAGGGTGAACGGCAGATCACAGGTTTTGCGGTGGAAAACGCCAAGCGCTTTGTGACCCTGGATCAAGATAATCAGCTGCATGCCCATGTGGACGGAGCAGAGAGGGTCTTATCCTTTACCCTGCCCAAAGCGCTTAAGGCACTGGCGCTGGATCGCCGGGGAGATCTTTACGCGCAGAGCCGAACGGGGGAGTTGCTCAAGCTGGAGAAAGCCCACTGGCAAAGTCCTTCCTCGACAGCGAAAACGTGGGAAGCCGTCAAGCTACCCGGCAATGAGTGCTTGAAATCACTGCGCATGGGCCCTGATAAACAGTTGATTGCCAGTTGGGGAGAAAACGATCCTCAACAAAATCGCTGGGGCGAAATATTTCGCCAGTTGGTCGTCTCGCCCGACGGGCAGCCGAAATGGGAAGCGCCAGCGCCGCCCAAAGCGGGCGATAGTTCCTTGAACTCAGTGTTGAGTGGCGGTGAAATCAAAAGCCAAAACAACGGCACAGCCTGGGCTGTGACCTCCACCGTTCTAGGCCATAAAGCGGAAGGTCTGGAGCGTGATCGAGGGCTTTTATCCGGCATTGGCGCCCACATAAAACCCCTTGAAGGCCTTAAGAATATAGGCCTGGATATTCAGCATCACTTCAAGGGACGTGCCGGACTGGCTGGGCTTTACGCCGATGATCGGGCCTTGCGCGGGCAACTTGATGCGCTGGCGAAGGCAGCACCCTGCACCACGAACATGACGACGCGTCTTGAACGCTTGAGTGAGCAGCAATCGACGCAAGCTTTGGCTGGCGCCCTCAAGCACGCACTGGGTCAGGTCGAGAAAAACAGTGAGTCTCTGGCTATCCGGCTGGGTGACATCAAGGGGGCCAGGGTTATCCCGGAACAGGCCGTCGCGGCGGTTGATCACTCTGCGAAGCGCTCGGCGTTCAGTCTTAATCAAATGCGCCAGACGTTCGAAAACCTCGCGCCCTCAAACACTAATACCACCGCCGCTTTGCTTCGCAGTTATGAAAAACAGGGTGTTTCCTTGTCGCCCTGGCACGGGGATCAAAAGCGTGATCTGGGCAACCCGACTGCACTGATAGAAAGTGATTTGATTCAACATGCCCGCACACTGTCCCGGCTCGGCGAACTGATCACCCTGCTGGAAAATGCCCCCCCCGATCAGCCCCTGATCAGCGGGACACTGGAGGTGATCATGCAGGCGTATCACGACAGCCCTGTGCACAAGAAAGCGTCGCAACAGATCAACAGCTTCGCGCAAGCGGAGACGCTGTATAAGAATTTCAAATTATTGGCCAAGGACTTGAGCAACCCCGGATCAGCGCTGCATTTCCATATAGCGCGAACCTTGGGCATTGGCGGGAAGGGGGATATCAAACAGGTCTTGATGCAGCACATTCAGCAATCGGACAGCGGGCAATCCATCGCGTCTAGCCGGACTAAAACCAAGGCGGCCGGAGTATTTGCCACAGGCATGTTGCCTGTGCCGCTGCTTGAAGTGTTTGTAGGCGTTTCGAGGGCCAAGGCGAGTGGCGTCATTTTCAGTCGAACGGATACGGGCGCCACTATTGAAATCAACAGTGGCACGGCTCACGGGCTCAGTGCCTCTTTGGGCAGTGGCGTGACGCTAATGCCCGTGGGGGACGCATTCGGGACCGGAGTTCGGGTGGGGGCGGAGGCAACCCTGGCTGTCTCCCGGGACACGGGTGCAAGTGTCAGCTTTGATGTGACGGAAGCTGACTTGCCGGCGGCGATGGAGATTCTTGCGGGGCGCAAGGGAGACGTCTTCGACCTACTGGACCTGGGTTGTAATCATCAAAGTGGTCAGCGCTCCAAAAACACCGTGGATTTAAGTGTGTCCGCTCTGGTGCAGGGGCGTGCCCATGTTCTGCTGCCTGAAAACTCAGATGCCCTGGCGGGGCTGGTGCGGGCGGTGATTAATGTGGGCGGGGGACTTAATCTGGCCCATTTTGATCAGAGTCGCTCTGTGTCCCAAGGAGCGAAGGATATGACCTGGGCGAGGGGCGACAATTTTCAGCTGTTAGCCAAAGGCAGTGCATCGGCAGGGGTGGGGCCAGCCAACACGGCCGCGTTGGCCCAGGTCGATTCTGGCGGCTCGACTCTGGTGGGGTTCACCGGGTCTGATATTTCGCTCACGGTCAGTTTTGACCGCAGTGCTGCCCGCGCCATGCGCTTCACCTTCAAGCAGCCTGTTGCGATTGAACAGGCGAAAATCAATGATCTGCGTGATGCCTTGTCGAGCCATTCACCGCAATTAAAGGAGCAATTGCTGGCTAGAGTTCCGGCAGAGGGTCTCCCGATCGAACAACTACAAAGCCTGCAACGTCTATTGGAACAACAGTCAGTCCCGGACACACGGCCCCAGGAACACCATGGGCTCAAGAACCAGCTGCAGCAGCTTCTTCATCAGCAGGCACTGATTGCACAGGGCAAGCGCGAGCTGAGTTCAGTTGAAGGCACGGTGACCTATGTGGGGCTGAGCGGTGGCGCGCAGGATGAGTGGCTCAACGACGTTGCTCCCGCGAACAAGGCGGCCATTCTCCACTTGTTGGCGAGTCAGCCACAGCTGGCCCGCACCCTTGAAGACCTGAAGAGCAACCAAGGCACTTCCGTGAGCATCGGGCTGGAGGTCAAACCCGAGGTGTTACGGATGATCGAAAGCAAGGTCGGGGATGTCCGCAGCCCTGAATATGATGTTCAACAGGCGCTGAAAAACCCGGACAACCTGCGGATCAAAACCATGAGTGTGAGTTACACGGCCAGCCGAACCCATAGCATGGCGTTGCCCACGCCTGTTTTGTCATTCAGCAGCAGTGCAGCGCTGAGCCATACCCATAAGGTTCTCAATACCGAGTTCGAATATGGCAGGGACCAGAATGTTCCGGTCAGCATGAAGCTCAAGGATGTGGTCAGCGAGCCCGGTAAAACGGAGTTCAATCCAGAGGTGCTTGATCTCAAGATCAGGGATGGCCGCAGACCCTTGATGTAACGATACGGCCAGCCTGACTGCTCACGCAGGCTGGGTCAGCAACTGGCGGGTGTCGGTCACTTGTTGGATAAAACCGCAGACCCATTGGCAAAAGTCGGGTGGCGTTAAACGTTCGGCCGGGCACTGGGCACACAGACGTACGCTGTCATCCGCGTCCAGCGCCAACCAGCAACCGTTCAGCAGGTCGGGTTGAAAGTTGAGCCGGAGCAACTGGCGGTCTTGATCAGGGGCAGGGCGGTGAGTGCTCACCGCACAGTGCAGCAAGGCAGCGCTGTGTTGGGGCAAGAGCTCGATCACGCATACCTCCAGCCCCTGACTGTCGAACAATGCACATACGCCGTTTTCCAGATGCAAGTCGACGTTGAGATGCTGACTCAGGGCTGCCAGCAGTAGCTGAGGGGAGCACGGGTGTTGTTTCATTCATTTCTGCCTATGAAGTGTTCGGCGGTTGGGATCACTGTTCAAGGAGAACCACCAGATGGTCTGGCCGTAGGGCGTCAGGACCTGTCTCGTTGCGCATGTGTGTGGGCCACCAGATCACCAGGTTGCCGGCGCTGGACACTGGGCGTGTGCACGAATCACCTTGGCAATTCGTGGCACACCCTTGAAGCGTCATCCCCAGGACAAGGGTCATGACAACAGTGAACAACCGGATCATTGGGAGGCACTCTGTGCGGGTGTTAACAAGGATGGTCGAGGCACCGCCTTCAGCTCATCCTGGTCGGGCGGTCGAGTAGCAATAAAGACTTCCGCCTGCTCTCCCGGGGCCAGCCACGGGCGGGGCCAGACACTCACCGCCAGGGTATTGGTATTGCTGCATTCACTTTCATCGATGCGCACGCGGCTCTGGCTCCGGTTGTGCAAAACCAGGACGGCGACGTTGTAATGAGCGCTTTCGAACCATTGGCGCCGGTCGGGATCAACCCTCAAGAAATCGGGCGTATTACACCGAATACCCGTCCGGGCAGGCATCGGCATGGCCTTGAAATGGGCAGGTATGCGGCCCGTGACCAAATGAGCCAGAGCTTGCGCGACATCGGTGCGATTGATGGCGGGCGGGTGCTGCGCCCCACGCCGTGCCAACGGGCTTAGCGCGGCTTCGAGCACCGCCTGATCTGATTGCGGCAAGTAGCGCACAGGGTTGGTCTGATCGCCAATAAGCCGTGGTGTCAGGATAAACAGTCGTTCACGGCGATTATTAGTGGACTGCGTCGAAGAAAACAGCGCTTTGCCCAGCCAGGGAATACTCCCAAGCCAGGGCACCTGATTGCGGTTGTCGGCTTCTTCTGCCACATGAAAGCCGCCAATGACCAGGGATTGTTGTTCGCTGATAACCGCTTGGGTACTGACTTTGCCTTGACGCACATCCGGTGTTGAATTGGGACCGGCGTTATTGGCAAAAGCGCCGTCCTCAATGTCGATGATCAAATGAATTTGATTGGCTCCACTGGCTGCGATCACCCGGGGGATGACCTGGAAGCTGGTGCCCGTGGTGACCGGCAAGATGTTTGCCACTCCGTCGCCGACGGCTTTGATGTATTGAGTGCGGTTAAAGTCGATGACGGCAGGCTGGTTTTCCAGTGTCATGATCGAAGGATTGGACACCACCGTCGCCAGGCCGCGCTCCTCCAGGGCCTTCACATCGGCTACGAAACGATCAAACCGGGCAATGTTTACAGTCGAGGGGTTGTTGCCTGACAGATTGCCTGTCCCGGCTCGAAAGTGGCTGTTCTGAAACCCCCAATTCACGCCCAACTCTTTGAGTTGAGTGCGATTGATGTCCAAAATCACAGCATCTATTTCTACCAGTTTTCGTGGTACATCCAGCTCGGCGATCAAGGATTGATAGAGTGCCCGTCGCTCATTCGTGTCGTAGATCAGCACGCTGTTGTTGCGCACATCGGCCTCCACCCGGATGTTGCTTGTGCTTGTTGGTGCCAGGGCGGTTTTAGGCGCTGGGGTTGTAGAGGTGTTTGAGAAGGAGGCGCCGAGGCTGCCTATCGGGGACGTCCTGTCAGGCTCAAGAGCCAATGACGTTGGAGATTTGGGATCGAGAAGCCCGCGTAACAGGCTGGCAATACCGGGGACTGTCAGTTTTTCGCCCCGATAGTCGATCTGGCGATCCGCAGCGTTGGCGAACTGGAGCGCGAAGGTCAGAACATCCTGTTTGTTGGTTGCCTCTGCCCGTTTACGGCTGAACTGTCTTATTTGCTCTATGTAGCGTCTGGGGCCTGAAACCAGGACTACGCCGATATCGGGCAGCTCACCCCAACCGAAACGCTCGTCCAGCAGGCCTATCTGACTCAGAGCTGTTTTCAAGTCAGCTACGGTGTCTTGCGCGACTTCCAACCGTGCAGAACGTTGTTGGTCCAGAGAGCTGATGTACAGCGTGTTGTTGTAGACGAACCATTGGAAGCGATGCTCCAGCCCCAGCCGATCCAGAAACCCCGGCAGCGTGTCGGCGCGCAGCTTGCCGTTGACGACGCCTTGCAATGAACCGTCGATCTGTAGCTGAAGGCCAACGGTGTGGGCGAAGTCCTCCAAAACATCGCGCAACATCCGGTTGCTCGCTTCATGGGCATAGGGTGTTTTTTTCCAGTCATCGGGCACTGCAGCCATGGCGTGGGGCATTAAGATAAAAAGATAAGTCAGCAATGCGATCTGGCTGGCGCGCTTGATTCCCATCATTACTGCACGGCATCAATAATGCTTTTGGTCAGGCTGTGTTTGAGCCGTGTTTGCTCGGTGATCGCAAACGTTGCGATCGCCACGCTTCGTGACGCTTCGAAGAACCGCCTCATGTCTTCGACACCGGTCTGATTGTTCGAGGCGATTTCATCCAGGTTTTTTTGGGCCTGGGCAAAACGGGTATCTATTCGGCGCTGGACACTTTCGAACGAAGCCATACTTCCTCCAATCAGTAATATTCACGACTCAGTGGCGGCTACGTCATCATCGGTTCCATCGGTGCAAGCAGGTATCAACAAGGCCTCGATGGCTGTGGCCCAGTCGATACGCAGGTCTTCACGGACGGTGACAAGCACCAGAGCCTGAATGTCGAGGCGTTCATCGGTCTGGAGTTGCCAGGACGTGTCGGGGTGGGTGCTGAGCCACTGCCCAATACGTTCAAGAGCTTGTGGATGGCAGCGCAGCGTTGCGTTCGCGGGCGGGCATTGTGCGCGCAGCAAATGCTCAAGCAAGGCGACGATACGAGCCGGTTGCGGCACCTCATCGAATAGATGACGCAAGGTCTGGTTGACCACTGTTGAAGCGCTCGACTCAATCCCCTTGCACAGGGCCAGGTGTTCCAGTTGCCAGTGCGAAAGCTGGGCGTTGGCCAGTTGCCAGAATTCGCCGTGGGCTTTTTTCAACAGGGCCTGCGATGTTGCTTGAGCAGTGCTCAGCAGTTCGTCAGCTTGCGCCTTTGCTTGCGCAAGTACTTGATTGACCTGGCCGCAGTCGATGAGGTTTTCACGGGTAATAAGTGTCTGGTGCAGTCCAGGGGCCCCGGGCCGCAGTTTAAGGGTGCGTCGTGACAGCATTGAGCTGAACCTCGGTGCTACCTGCGTCTGGATTGTAGGTTTGCTCGTACCAGAGCACCGCTTGCCAAAGCACCTGAAGCTTGGCCGCAGAGATATCCGGTGCTGGGATTTGCTCCATGGCCATGATCCGGCAAGGCGCAAAACGCAGTCGCAATCGCGACCACACGTGCGGTGCGACCCAAGCCCTCAGGAGTTGCAAGGTATCGTCGGTCGGCTTGAGCCAGCGTTGGGTGTGCAAGCTCATGGCCAGACGCTGGCACCACAGACGCTGTGTCGCGTCGAGCCGATTGGGCTCTAATGGCCGGCAAATGTTGTCGGCCAGTTGCAACATGCGGTCGTGTTGTGACGGTCGCGCCAGGGCCAGGTAAACCAGGCTGGCAGTGGGCTTGCAGGGCAGGCAGGGGGCAATGGCAAAGGTCTTGCTCAGGGCCGCGTGCCGGTTACGGGTCAGTCCGGCTTCATAGGCGACTACGTCTGGGGCCTGCCAGTCCGGGTGCGCGTGGCGCCACGGGAAGGCCCACCACTGAGCCCAGCTGTAAGCGTCGCTCATGCAGAGCCCTCTTTAGAGGGGGCCGTTCTATTTCGTAACTTAAGCCACAAGATCGGGCCAGTGATCGCAAGAAGGAACCCAAGAATCGCACCGTAGAAGGTTTTTTTCCAAAACCCCAGGTCTTGCTTCGGCACCAGAAAAGGGCCGAAGAAGAGCAATTGCTGCGTGTCTTGAAAGGCGGTTGCTGGCACAAACACCGTGGTGATTTTATGCGGGTTGTCTAACGCCGTGGCCATGCCCGGAATGCTGCTGGCAACCATTCGGCGTACCCGTGATTGAATGCTGTCGGGGTCAAGCCTTGAGTCGTGTTTGATAAAAACCGAAGCGGAAGCGGGTTGAACTGCCTCCCCCGGGGCTACCCGCTCGGGAAGTACCACATGCACCCGTGCCACGATGATCCCGTCAATATTCGACAACGTGGCTTCGAGCTCCTGTGACAAGGCATGGATGTAACGGGCGCGCTCTTCCAGCGGCGTAGAAATGACCCCCTCCTTGCGAAATATTTCCCCCAGTGTCGAACGAGTGGCTTTGGGTAACCCGGCTGCTGCCAGTGTCTTTATGGCCCGGCTGATGTCTTGCGCACTTACGCGCACGGAGACTCCGTTTTTGGTAGCGATCTTTTGGCTTTGGACGTGTTTGTCTGCCAGTTCGGCGATGACTTCATTGGCCTCTTGTTCGGAAAGCTGGCTGTGCAGCTCGACGCTTTCGCCACAACCGGTCAAACACAACGCGAGCATCAATAACAGGCTCCTGAGAAGGCGCGATACCATGCGGTTACCGCCTAGGACAGATTGGTGAGTTTTTCGATGGCTTGTGACGTCTTGCTGATCATCTTGGCGCTCAACAGCGTCTCAAGGTGAAATGCCGATATGGCCCGGGTTGATTTGAGCATGTCGATTGGATCGGTGCTGGTGCTGACTTTTTGCAAGGCACGCGCGGCAGTGTTTGAGAGCTCCTGCAATAACGCCGAGCGTTGCTTTAGCGGATGAGCGATTAGGCTGTCGGAGGTTGCGATGTAAGGTGTTTGGGTGGCAGAGGGGAGTAATGAAGCGGTGAACCAGTTGATATCGGCTATTGCAGGTGTATGAAAAGGGGCCTCAAAAGAGATCGACGGTTTTAGGGCGACAGAGGGTGATGTGTTAATTTTCATTTAAACCTCAAACGACGGCTTGGAATCGCGTATTCCAGTTGCTGTACTCACCGATCGGTTAGATGCCCCATCCAGGGATGGGGCGGTGTTAAAGATTAAACAGTGATTTTTCTTGAGAGTTCGGTCATTGCGTTGACCTGTTTGGTTTGTGAATCTATAACCCCATTAAATTTTGCGCTTTTGTTGTCGGTTTCAATTTTTTCTTTAGTGTCATAAAACTTTTTCAACGCTTCCTGTTTGTTGAAGTCTTTTAACGCTTCCAACGGGTCGATTTCATTGTTGCGACCCTTCCCGATAAGGGAGCCAATAATTCCGCCAATACCAAACATGTGTTTTGCCTCTCTATGATGGCTGGATAACTAGTACGAGATTTTATGGGGTGTATGGGTTGGGTGCGATGTGATGTTTTTGGTGTGTGATACCGCATTGTCTACAACGTTTCCCACCAGGTTTTTGGCCATGCCGCCCAGCGAGTCAATGACTTTATTGGCGAGGGGCAATATAAGAGGTGCTAGCAGAGAAAGCATATGTTATCTCCAAATGCAAAGTGTGAGATTTAGGGGATGAATCAGTTAATTGATTCAAGTATTGAGTGTCAGTATCGGAGTCTGCAGTTCCAATGAATGTGGGTCAGGAGATTTCAAGTTGTTTCATTCGGTGATAGAGCGTGCGTTTGGCTATGCCAAGCTCAAGCACGACAGCGTCTATACAGTGGCGGTGGCGACGCAGGGAGTCCGCGATCAACTGCTTTTCTATTTGCTGTAAACGGTCTTTCAATTTCAGGGTGCTGTTTTCATGTTCGCGGGTAGATGAACACAGGGGGGGAATCCCCAATACCAGGCGCTTGGCGGCGGAGCGCAATTCTCTGACATTGCCTGGCCAATCGTGGCAAGCCACTCGTTGAAGCAGTGAGGTGCTGGGCACTGGTATGGACGAGTTAAAGTAGTGTGCCTCGCGCTGAATAAGATTCAAAAACAATGGAATAATATGTTCGCGTCGTTCACGTAACGGCGGTAAGTGCAGGTTGACTACGTTGAGGCGGTAGTAAAGATCACGTCTGAATTGACCTTGTTCTACCAACGTTGGAAGTGAGGTTTGAGCCGATGCAATAACGCGCATGTCGACCGGTATGAACTTTGTCGAGCCCAGCCGTTCAACCCCTCGGGTTTCAAGTACGCGTAGTAATTTTGCCTGCAGGGTCAGCGGCATACTGTCTATTTCATCAAGGTATAACGTGCCTCTGTCAGACGCTTCTATAAAGCCAGGGCGTGATTGCAGTGCGCCGGTGAATGCCCCTTGAGTGACACCAAATAACTGGCTTTCTGCCAGCCCCTCCGGAATGGCTGCGCAGTTAAGTGCAACGTAGTGGCCTCGGCGTTCGGATAAGTAATGAAGTTGCTCGGCCAGTGTGTCTTTTCCTGTGCCGGTTTCTCCGTGGAGCAATATATCGATATTAAGTGTTGCCGTGCTGTGGATGGTGGCGTCGAGTTCGGGATCTTCGAAGTGATAGGTTTGATAATGTTTGTCTTTCGAATGGGAAGACACCATTGAGTGTACTCTCGTTATATTTCTTTTTTGAGACAGCCGTGTTGACAGCCAACTCGGATAGACAGTTGTGTAGAGTATTTCCCGTCTGGAAACAGCTTGGTGCTATTGAATAGGTAAGCCAAGTCATGAAGTGGCCGTATTTCTGGGGTTAAGAGAAATAGAAACTGTGGGAGTTTGTACTAGTAACTGCGTGATTTAACGCCTGAGCCCGAGGGCTCAAGCGTTTTGCTTGTGCTTAGGGTTTGCTTTTCTCGGCGTTTTTAGTGCTTTCGGTTTGCGTGGTAAAGCCAAAGGTCAAAAGGGCGCTTTCAACCGTACTCAGGTGTTGCAAGCACAGCTGCCACGGGGCCGACACCGCGTCGGCCAGTTCACTGGCAGACACCGGGATCAATACGGGACGCTCATTGTCGTTGGCGATCGAAGCACAGCCTGAGGCGACATTTGCCAGTCGCTCGTGCAGTGAGGCTGGCGCCGGGCCTTGCTCCTTGCGCAAGGCATCGGCAAAGGCTTCAGAGAACAGTAGGGAACTGGCATACAAGCGAACGGCGTGGCGTTCGTAACGACTGGCAATGCCCTTGACCTCGCGTGACACAAAGCGCCCGCGCAAGGTCCAGCGTGCGGTGTTGCGAGCCATGCTGATTCCGTTCTCCAGAGCAATCAGGCTGTCGTGGGCCCGGGAGAAAATCTGCACGGCGTTTTGGGCTTTATCGGCGTTTTTTTCTTCGAGTGCCTGCAAGCTTTTGCTGAAGCCCGAGGAGAGCTTTTCCAGTAAGTCTTTCGCCGAGCTGTCAATGATACCAATAGGGTTGGGGGTCAGTAACACCTGGCTGAAGACCAGTCCAACGCCAGCCCCGACCAATACATCAAGCATGCGTACCACTCCGGCACTCTCCGGGCCGACAGCCAGCATCAGCACAGCAGAAACCCCTGCCTGGATCGGTACTACGGCCCCCAGGCCGTACAAGGCCGCAATGGCGATTGCAGAGAAGGTGGCAAAGCCAATCCGCAGCAGGGGGTAATCATCCGGAAGCCACAAGGCGGCGTCACCGACGATAATCCCGGTGGCCACCCCCACCATCAAACCAATCGCCTGTTTGCCATGACTGGGCAGGCCTGGTGCCAGGCAAACCACTGCGCTGATGGCCGCAAAAACGGGGTGTACATGGCCGAATAAATGTTTGGCGAGGACCCAGGCCAATGCGGCCGCGATTGCCGAGGCCAGCGCATCTCGCCAGGCGGAAGACCAGCGAAAGGTTATCCGCTGAATCAGAGGGGTGGTGAAACGATTGATAAACACCTTGGCGAGCATTGAAACTCCCGGTCAGTCTTGTGGCCTTGAGACTTACCATAGACCTTTTGTCCGGGGGATGGTTTGCCCTGCACTAAATACCAGGCCAAAAAAAACCGCGCCTGAGCGCGGTTTTTTTAGACGTGTGCTGTTTTACACGTTGAAGCGGAAGTGCAGGACGTCACCGTCTTTTACGATGTATTCCTTGCCTTCCAGACGCCATTTACCGGCTTCTTTTGCACCGGCTTCGCCGTTGTACTTGATGAAGTCGTCATACGCGATAACTTCGGCGCGGATAAAGCCTTTTTCGAAGTCGGTGTGAATTACGCCAGCGGCTTGCGGAGCAGTAGCACCTACCTTAACGGTCCAGGCACGTACTTCTTGAACGCCTGCAGTGAAGTAGGTCTGCAGGTTAAGCATCTCGTAACCGGCACGGATAACGCGGTTCAGGCCTGGCTCTTCAAGGCCCAGGGCTTCAAGGAACATGTCCTTTTCTTCACCGTCTTCGAGCTCGGCAATTTCAGCTTCGATCTTGTTGCAGACCGGAACCACGATTGCGCCTTCTTCTTCGGCAATGGCCATTACCACGTCGAGCAACGGGTTATTTTCGAAACCGTCTTCAGCCACGTTGGCGATGTACATCACAGGCTTGGTCGTCAGAAGGTGGAAGCCTTTGATGATTTGTTTCTCATCGGCATCCATGTTCTTGATCAGGCTGCGTGCCGGCTTGCCCAAGGTGAAGTGTGCGATCAGTTGTTCCAGCAGTGCTTTTTGAGCCACTGCGTCCTTGTCGCCGCCTTTGGCGTTACGCGCCACTTTCTGCAGTTGCTTTTCGCAGCTGTCGAGGTCGGCGAAGATCAGCTCAAGATCGATGATCTCGATGTCACGCTTCGGGTCAACGCTGTTGGAAACGTGAATCACGTTTTCATCTTCAAAGCAGCGGACCACGTGAGCGATAGCATCGGTCTCACGGATGTTGGCCAGGAACTTGTTGCCCAGGCCTTCGCCTTTCGATGCGCCAGCCACGAGGCCCGCGATATCTACGAACTCCATGGTGGTTGGCAGGATGCGCTGAGGTTTAACGATGGCAGCCAGCGCGTCCAGACGTGGGTCGGGCATCGGCACGATGCCGGTGTTCGGCTCGATCGTGCAGAAGGGGAAGTTCTCGGCCGCAATACCGGATTTGGTCAGGGCGTTGAACAGGGTGGATTTGCCGACGTTAGGCAGGCCGACGATGCCGCAGTTAAATCCCATGGTGTTTTCCCCGAGGAGTAGAGTCAGGCCTTCTGGCTGTGCAGGTTTTTCATCGCACGGTTCCATTCCCCGGCGAGGATATCCGGCAGCACGCCGAGGGCAAAATCGATGCTGGCGTCCAGTTTTTCCTGTTCGGCGCGAGGCGCACGACCCAGAACAAAGTTGGACACCATGCTGGCGACGCCTGGGTGGCCAATGCCGAGCCGCAGACGGTAAAAATTATTGTTGTTTCCCAGCTGCGCGATGATGTCGCGCAACCCGTTATGACCTCCATGACCGCCGCCCAGTTTGAGCTTGGCAACGCCAGGTGGGAGGTCGAGTTCGTCGTGGGCCACCAGTATGGACTCCGGCGCAATGCGGTAGAAACCGGCAAGCGCCGCAACGGCTTGGCCGCTTCGGTTCATATAGGTGGTGGGAATCAACAGACGAACATCCTGACCCTGGTGGCTGAATCGCCCGGTCAGGCCAAAATATTTGCGGTCTGCAACCAGGTTTACCCCGTTTGCCGACGCGAGACGCTCAACAAAAAGGGCCCCTGCGTTATGCCGGGTCTGTTCGTATTCGGTGCCTGGATTTCCCAGGCCAACGATCAGTTTTATGGCGGTCACGACAAGGGCCCTTCTATGGAGTTGTGGATAACATCGCCGCTAACGGTTAGCGGCGAAAACGGACAAAAAAGCGGGTTTACATGAGTAAACTTCGCGATCTTGTCCGCTTTACTCGCTGCGTGTTAGCTCGCGATGTTTCTCAAAACTCCAACGACAGAGTAATGAATTACTCTGCGTCTGCTTCTGGTGCAACACGTGGAGCGTGAACGTTGGCTACTGCCAGGTCGTTACCGTGTGCCAGAGCTACGAACTCAACGCCTTTAGGAGCGGTGATGTCCGACAGGTGAATGATCGAGCCGACTTCGGCGTTAGCCAGGTCAACTTCGATGAATTCAGGCAGGTCTTTTGGCAGGCAGGAAACTTCGATGTCTGCAACAACGTGCGAGATCTCGCCGCCTTTCTTGATCGGAGCAGCTTCACCAACAAAGTGAACTGGAACGATTGCAGTCAGCTTTTGACCAGCAATAACGCGAACGAAGTCAGCGTGCATCACGTGGCCTTTAGCCGGGTGACGTTGCAGAGCTTTGATGATCACGTTTTGCTTAACGCCGCCAACGGTCAGTTCGATAACGTGGCTGTAAGCAGCTTCGTTTTCGAGCAGTTTGGCAACTTCTTTAGCCAGCATGCTGATGGATTCAGGGGCTTTTTCGCCACCGTAAACTACAGCTGGAACCAGGCTTGCGAGACGACGCAGGCGGCGGCTCGCACCTTTCCCCAGGTCGGAACGCACTTCAGCATTCAGAGTAAAATCGTTCATGTTGTATCTCCAAAATAACCACATCCGGCCTAGCGTTTGCGACCAGCGCTATGGACGGTATGGGCAAAAAAGCCCCGCCCCAACAGGCTGCTGGGGCGGGGCGCTTTTCGTCAACGTGATGTCTGAGAAGGGCAGGGCCCTTAGCGGAACATCGCGCTGATCGATTCTTCGTTGCTGATGCGGCGAACCGCTTCAGCCACAACCGGTGCGATATCCAACTGGCGGATACGCGAACAGGCTTGTGCGGCTGCGGACAGCGGAATGGTGTTAGTCACCACCAGCTCATCCAGCATGGAATTTTCGATATTCTCGATTGCCCGACCCGACAGCACAGGGTGTGTGCAGTAGGCGAACACTTTGGAAGCGCCATGCTCTTTCAAGGCTTTAGCCGCGTGGCACAGAGTGCCGGCGGTATCGACCATGTCATCAACCAGAATACAGGTACGCCCTTCGACATCACCGATGATATGCATCACTTCCGAGTGATTGGCTTTCTCACGGCGTTTGTCGATGATACCCAGATCGACGCCCAAGGACTTGGCAACAGCTCGTGCACGCACGACGCCGCCGATATCCGGGGACACAATCATAAGGTTCTCAAAGCGCTGATCTTCGATGTCATCCACCAAAACTGGGGAGCCATAGATGTTATCTACAGGAATATCGAAGAAACCCTGGATTTGGTCAGCATGCAAATCAACCGTGAGAACACGATCGATGCCGACTACGGTAAGCATGTCAGCGACAACTTTTGCGCTGATAGCCACACGTGCGGAACGCGGACGGCGATCCTGACGGGCATAACCAAAGTAAGGAATAACAGCAGTAATACGAGTCGCTGAGGAGCGGCGGAAGGCATCAGCCATCACGACGAGTTCCATCAGGTTATCGTTGGTCGGAGCACAAGTCGGCTGAATGATGAAAACGTCTTTACCGCGGACATTTTCATTAATCTCAGCGGTAATTTCGCCGTCGGAAAACTTGCCGACAGAGATGTCACCGAGTGGGATATGCAGCTGACGTACGACACGCCGAGCCAGATCGGGGTTAGCGTTCCCCGTAAAGACCATCATCTTGGACACGCGCAGTACCTGAAGGCTGAGGGTAACCTGGATGAGTATAAGAAATGGCAGGGGCGGCTGGATTCGAACCAACGCATGGCAGGATCAAAACCTGCTGCCTTACCGCTTGGCGACGCCCCTGTATCTGTTGCTACGAGTACCGTGTACCCGTTTCCTTTGCCAGATCTTGTAGCGTGCGATGCAACATCGAAACGTTGCTTCCTTTTGCTACAAACCCTGTAAGGGTGTCTGTCAGAAGGTGCAGCACTTTATCAGCATCTGCTTCGTTTGGGAAGGCCCCAAATATACAACTTCCAGTTCCAGTTAATTTTGCTTCGGTATATTTACCTAACAAATTCAAAGCGTTACGTACTTCTGGATAACGCTCCTTCACAACTGCTTCGCAGTCGTTTCGGCTGTTTCCCTTGGGAACGGGGCGCACTTTAATGGGCAAAGAGTCACGTGTCAACAAAGGATCTGAAAATATTTCTGCTGTACTAACAGAGACTTGCGGGACAAGGACCAGATACCAGGGTTCTTCAGGGTCTGCAGGCGTAAGGATTTCCCCTACACCCTCAGCAAATGCGGCGTGCCCGCGGACGAAAACCGGGACGTCGGCCCCAAGGCTCAGGCCCAGCGCAGCCAGCCGATCTTCATCCCAGGCCAACTGCCAAAGGTGGTTAAGCCCCAGCAGGGTAGTCGCCGCATTTGAACTGCCGCCACCAATGCCGCCGCCCATGGGCAACACTTTTTTGATCCAGATATCGATCCCCAGTGCGCAACCGGATTGCGCCTGAAGTTTTTTTGCCGCCTTCACGATCAGGTTTTCGTCGTGAGGGACTCCGGGGAATTCGGTGTGTAGGCAAATGACGCCGTCGTCACGCACGGCAAAGGTCATTTCATCGCCGTAATCGAGGAATTGAAACAGCGTTTGCAGTTCGTGATAGCCATCGTCTCGGCGGCCGAGGATGTGCAGCATCAAGTTAAGTTTTGCCGGAGAGGGCAGAACCAGGGCGTCTTTATCTAAATGGCCTTGCATCTCATTGACCCAACAGGCGAGGTTGCCAATCTTTAACCACTAACGTTACATCCAGATCCGGGCCGTGCAGCTTGACCCGCTCGGGCAGCCAGAAGCCGTTTTGCTCGACGTAGCTCAAATATTCGATTTTCCAGCCGTCCTGCTCCAGGTTTGCAAGGCGGCTATCAGCATTCAACGTCACGCGGCTTTTGCTGCCAGGTGCAGGCAAACCGCGCACCCACCAGACCAGATGTGACACCGGCAGGCTCCAGCCCAATTGCTCGCCCAGCAGTTCTTCGGGCGTGGGTGCTTCATAGCGACCCTGGCTGGCGACTTCCAGAACGACACTGCCCGGGCGTCCGGTCAGGCGGGCAGCGCCCCGGCCCAGCGGACCGGAAAGGCGGATATCGTAATAATCCTGGCGCTGGAGCCAGAACAGCGTGGCGCTGCCTGAGTCTTTTGGAGCGCGAATGCCAACTTTGCCGTTGATTTGCCAACCGTCGAGCTGGGTCAATTGCTGTTTATGCGCCGACCATAAGGCCGGGCTGCCGTGACCTTCAACGGATTCGCGGGAACCAAAGCCCGCGCAGCCGGCGAGCAAGGCAACAAGGCTAAAAATAACTAAATGGCGCATATGACGAAAAAACATGAGTTAAAGAGTCTCTGATCCGGTCAGGCGCAAGATGGTTTTGCGCAGAGTAGGGCTGTCAGGATTTTCTTTAAGAAAAGTGCCCCAGATTTTTTTGGCTTCACGCTGCTTGCCGTTGGCCCACAGGACTTCGCCCAGGTGAGCGGCGACCTCCTGATCCGGGAAGCGCTCCAGCGCCTGGCGCAGCAAGCGTTCTGCTTCATCGAGATTGCCAAGGCGGAAATTCACCCAGCCCAGGCTGTCGAGCACCGCCGGGTCATCCGGGTTCAGGTCATAGGCTTGCTGAATCAGTGCTTTGGCTTCCGCGTAGCGCGTGGTTCGATCCGATAGCGTGTAGCCCAGCGCATTCAATGCCATGGCATTGTCAGGTTCGCGTTTGATGATGGCGCGCAAATCCCGTTCCATTTGTTCGAGATTGTTGCGTTTTTCGGCCAGCATGGCCCGTGAATACAACAGGTTCATATCGTCCGGGTATTGCTTGAGTGCTTGCTGCAGAACATTCCAGGCGCGATCGGTCTGGTTATTCGCCGACAGGGTTTCCGCTTCTATCAAGTACAACTGAATGGCAAAGTCGGGTTGTGCATCACGAGCCGCGGCCAGCTTTTTCGATGCCTCTGCACCGCGACCGTGGCTGATCAGAATATCGGCCTGACGCAATTGTGCTGGCAGATAGTCGTTGCCCGGGCCCACGAGAGCGTACTGGGTGAGTGCAGTTTCGGGGTCGTTGCGCTCTTCGGCGATACGGCCAAGGTTCAAGTGCGCCGAGTCAACATGGCTGTCGCGCTCGATCAGTTCTTCGAGATAGCCCTCGGCCTCATCCCAGGCCTTGCCTTCCAGGCACACCAAGGCCAGGGAGAACCGCAGCTCATCGTCTTCGGGGTATTGCTCTACCAGTCTGGCAAATTGCACTTTTGCCTCGCCCATGCGGTTCTGCTCGACCAGCGTGCGGGCATACGTCAGGCCCAGGCGTTTGTCGTCGGGGTATTGGCGAATGCTTTTTTGCAGCAGTGGCAACGCTTCGTTGCCGCGATTGAGGCTTTGCAGCAAACGGGCGCGCAACAAGACAGGGGCGACTTCACCGTTTTGCGGCGGATTATTTTCCAGCAGTTTCAGCGCGCCTTCGGCATCACCGTCCTGCTGCATCAACAAGGCCTTGCCGAAAATCAGCTGGCCATTGTCCGGATGCTTGACCAGCAGGCTATCAAAACTTTTTTGCAGGCCCGCACGGGTTTCCGCGTCTGTTTCTACTGCCGACAAGGCCAGGAAATCGAAGTGAGTATCGCCCTTGGCCTGCAGGACTCTTTCCATGTAGACCATGGACTCGTCGTAACGGCCATTGCGAGCCAGCTGAATGGCTGCAGCACGTTGTGCCTCAAGATCGTCCGGGGCGTTTTTAGCCCAGATCAGCGAGGTATCCAGTGCGGCCTGGTCAGCGCCCAGGTACTCGGCAATACGAAAAGCCCGCTCGGAGATGCCGGGGTCTTGTGTATTGATTGCCTGCGTCACGTAGTTATCGAGTGCGATATCCAGACGATTGCGTTGGCCGGCCAATTCAGCGCTCAACAGGCTGTACAGCGTTTCTTCGCTGAACGAGCTGTAGACCGTTGGTTTTTCCGGGACGGAGGTGACGTCTTCGGCCGCGGATGAGTCATCCGGGGACGTGGGAGCCAAAGCCTGGCAGCCACTGAGAAGAACGAGGGCGAGGAGCAACGCGGAGGATCTATTCATATAAGAGATGGGCGACTTACCTGCGGTCCGGGCATCATGACACATGCTATGACGCAAACCCTAGCAGGTGCGACCATCGATATCCGGGGGGCTGATGGTGTGTTCAACAGACGTTAACTATAGAGACAATAGTCAGGAGTGGTTGTTCTCAATCTGACGAAGTAGGACAATTGCCGGCTTCTCGTCATCATCAGCGATATTGAATGGCCTTCCTCGCACTCGGTATTAACCACAAGACTGCTTCAGTAGACGTCCGCGAGCGCGTGGCTTTTACTCCGGAGCAGTTGGTTGAGGCCCTGCAGCAGCTCTGCCGCCTAACCGACAGTCGCGAAGCTGCGATCCTCTCCACCTGTAATCGCAGTGAGCTCTATGTCGAGCAGGACCACCTTTCAGCTGACAGTGTGCTGCAGTGGCTGGCCGACTATCACAACCTGAGCCTCAATGAGCTGCGTGCGTGCGCGTACGTTCATGAGGACGACGCTGCCGTTCGTCACATGATGCGTGTGGCCTCGGGCCTCGATTCGCTGGTGCTGGGCGAGCCGCAAATTCTCGGCCAGATGAAATCGGCCTACGCCGTGGCGCGTGAGGCGGGCACTGTAGGGCCTTTATTGGGGCGCTTGTTTCAAGCGACCTTCAACTCGGCCAAGCAAGTGCGCACCGATACCGCCATCGGTGAAAACCCGGTTTCCGTCGCTTTTGCTGCCGTGAGCCTGGCCAAGCAGATCTTCAGCGACTTGCAGCGCAGTCAGGCCTTGCTGATCGGTGCGGGCGAGACCATTACCCTGGTCGCCCGTCACCTGCATGACCTTGGTGTAAAACGCATCGTGGTGGCTAACCGTACCCTGGAGCGCGCGAGCACTCTGGCTGAACAGTTCGGTGCCCATGCCGTGCTGCTGTCGGATATCCCTCAAGAGCTGGTACACAGCGATATCGTGATCAGCTCCACGGCCAGCCAGTTGCCGATTTTGGGCAAGGGGGCGGTCGAAAGCGCCTTGAAGTTGCGCAAGCACAAACCTATCTTCATGGTCGATATTGCGGTCCCCCGGGATATCGAGCCTGAAGTCGGCGAGTTGGACGACGTTTACCTCTATACCGTCGATGACTTGCACGAAGTAGTCGCCGAAAACCTCAAAAGTCGTCAGGGCGCTGCCCAGGCTGCAGAAGAGCTGGTCAGTATCGGCGCTGATGACTTTATGGTGCGCTTGCGTGAGCTGGCGGCTGTCGATGTGCTCAAGGCCTATCGCCAGCAGAGCGAGCGTTTGCGTGATGAAGAACTGCAAAAGGCTCAGCGTATGCTCGCCAATGGCAGCAACCCTGAAGATGTGCTGGTGCAACTGGCACGTGGCCTGACCAATAAATTGCTGCACGCACCCAGCGTTCAGTTGAAAAAGCTTTCCGCCGAAGGCCGCCTCGATGCGCTGGCCATGGCCCAAGAACTTTTTGCCCTCGGTGAGGGCTCATCGCATAGCTCTGCGGATAAAAAATAGTAATGAAAGCGTCACTGCTTAATAAGCTGGACATCCTCCAGGACCGTTTTGAAGAACTGACCGCACTGCTTGGCGATGGCGAAGTCATTTCGGATCAAACCAAATTTCGTGCCTATTCCAAGGAATACGCAGAAGTTGAACCCATTGTCGCGGCTTACGGGCTGTGGCTCAAAGTGCAGGCCGACCTTGAGGGCGCCCAGGCGCTGCTCAAGGATAACGACCCTGACATGCGTGAAATGGCGGTCGAAGAAGTTCGCGAAGCCAAAGAGCGCCTGAGCGAGCTTGAAAAAGACCTGCAGCGCATGCTGTTGCCCAAGGACCCGAATGACGGACGCAACGTGTTCCTTGAAATTCGGGCCGGCACGGGGGGCGATGAGGCGGCCATTTTTGCTGGCGACCTGTTTCGCATGTATTCCCGTTACGCTGAGCGTCGCGGTTGGAAGCTTGAAATCCTGTCTGAAAACAGCGGAGAGCATGGTGGCTATAAAGAAGTCATTGCCCGCGTCGAAGGCGAGAATGTTTACGGCAAGCTGAAGTTCGAGTCGGGTGTTCATCGCGTACAGCGTGTGCCCGCCACCGAATCCCAGGGCCGTATCCATACCTCCGCGTGTACCGTGGCGGTATTGCCCGAGCCGGACGAGCAGGAAGCCATCGAGATCAACCCGGCCGACTTGCGCGTTGATACCTATCGCTCCTCGGGTGCGGGTGGTCAGCACGTCAACAAGACCGACTCGGCGATTCGTATCACCCACTTGCCGTCGGGCATTGTGGTGGAGTGTCAGGAAGAGCGTTCCCAGCATAAAAACCGGGCGCGGGCGATGTCCTGGCTTTCGGCCAAGTTGAATGACCAGCAAACCAGCGCGGCGGCCAATGCCATTGCCAGCGAGCGCAAGTCGCTGGTGGGCTCGGGGGATCGTTCCGAGCGCATCCGAACTTACAATTTCGCGCAGGGGCGAGTGACCGACCATCGCGTCAACCTGACCCTGTATTCCCTGGATGACGTACTGGCTGGCGGCGTTGATGCCGTTATCGAGCCTTTATTGGCGGAGTTTCAGGCTGATCAACTGACAGCCCTGGGTGAATAAATGACTATTATTGCCAGTTTGTTACGTGCTGCTGAACTGCCTGACTCACCCACGGCCCGCCTGGATGCGGAGCTTTTATTGGCTGCTGCCCTGGGCAAGTCGCGCAGTTATCTGCATACATGGCCCGAAAAGATTGTCAGCAGCGAAGCGGCATTGACCTTCGCCGAATACCTGTTGCGTCGCCGTACCGGTGAGCCGGTGGCCTACATTCTGGGCCAACAGGGTTTCTGGAACCTTGATCTGGAAGTGGCGCCGCATACCCTGATCCCGCGCCCCGATACCGAACTGCTGGTCGAAACCGCGTTGGCTCTGTTGCCTGCGAGCCCGGCCAAGGTGCTGGACTTGGGCACCGGCAGTGGTGCAATTGCCCTGGCATTGGCCAGTGAGCGCGCCGCCTGGCACGTGACGGCGGTTGACCGCGTACTTGAGGCCGTGGCGCTGGCCGAGCGTAATCGCCAGCGTTTGCAGCTCGAAAACGTCAACGTGTTCACCAGTCACTGGTTCAGTGCATTGGCCGACCAGCGTTTTGACCTGATTATCAGCAACCCGCCCTATATTGCCGCGGGTGATGTACACCTGGCGCAAGGCGATGTGCGCTTCGAACCAGAGAGTGCTCTGGTTGCCGGTGCGGATGGTCTGGACGACATACGCGAAATCATCACTGCTTCTGCAGGTCACCTGAACGCGGGTGGCTGGTTGATGCTGGAGCACGGTTACGATCAGGCCGAAGCGGTTCGCCAATTGTTGCAGGACGCAGGTTTTGCACAGGTTGAAAGCCGCAAGGACCTGGGTGGCCACGAACGCATCACGTTGGGCCGCCTGCCGTGCTGACCGATGAGGAGCTGTTGCGCTATAGCCGACAGATCCTGTTGCAACAGGTTGATATCGACGGTCAGTTGAAGCTGAAAAACAGCCGTGTACTGGTTGTCGGCCTTGGCGGGCTTGGATCGCCTGTTGCGCTCTACCTCGCGGCTGCCGGTGTCGGCGAACTGCATCTGGCCGACTTTGACAGCGTTGACCTGACCAATCTGCAGCGTCAGATCATCCATGACACCGCCAATGTGGGGGAGAGCAAGGTCGACTCGGCGTCTCGCCGACTGCGCCTGATCAATCCGCTCATCAAACTGGTTGCCCACCGTTCGGCGCTGGATGCCGACTCGCTGGCCGAGGTCATTAGTGCGGTGGATCTGGTGCTCGATTGCAGCGACAACTTTGCCACCCGTGAAGCGGTGAACAAAGCCTGTGTCGCAGCGCGCAAACCGTTGGTCAGTGGCGCGGCGATTCGCCTTGAGGGGCAGTTGTCGGTGTTTGATTCGCGTCAGCCAGCCAGCCCCTGCTATCACTGCTTGTACGGGCATGGCAGCGAAGCAGAACTGACCTGCAGCGAAGCTGGAGTGATCGGGCCGCTGGTGGGGCTGGTCGGCAGCTTGCAAGCTCTTGAAGCGCTGAAGGTTCTGGCCGGTTTTGGTGAGCCGCTGGTGGGCCGTCTGTTGCTGGTCGATGCCTTGAGCACGCGCTTTCGCGAGTTGCGGGTCAAGCGCGACCCTGCCTGCAGCGTGTGCGGTACAGGCCATGAGTGAGGCGCCGATTGGGGTTTTTGACTCCGGCGTTGGCGGTTTGTCGGTACTCAAAGAAATTCAGGCGCTGTTGCCCAACGAATCGCTGCTCTATGTGGCGGACTGTGGCCATATTCCCTATGGCGAAAAAAGCCCCGAGTTTATTCGTCAGCGTTGTGCGGTGATGGCCGATTTTTTCCAGCGCCAAGGTGCCAAGGCTCTGGTGCTGGCCTGTAACACGGCAACGGTGGCGGGAGTGGCGGATTTGCGTCAGCGTTACCCGGACTGGCCAATGGTCGGTATGGAGCCTGCGGTCAAACCGGCTGCAGCGGCCACCCGCAGCGGCGTGGTGGGTGTACTGGCGACGACTGGCACTTTGCAAAGTGCCAAATTTGCCGCCTTGCTTGATCGCTTTGCCAGCGATGTCCGGGTCATCACCCAGCCATGCCCGGGCCTGGTGGAACTGATCGAGACCGGTGATCTGCACAGCGATGCCTTGTGCACCTTGCTACGCGGTTATGTCGAACCGTTACTGGCAGCGGGCTGTGACACGATCATTCTTGGCTGTACCCATTACCCCTTTCTCAAACCTCTGCTTGCTCAAATGCTCCCGCCCTCGATCACCCTGATCGATACCGGAGCTGCTGTGGCCCGTCAGCTTCAGCGCTTGCTGACTGAAAAAGGCCTGCTTGCATCCGGCCCTCCCTGTGAAACACAGTTCTGGACCAGCGCTTCACCTGAACACATGGGAAATATCCTGCCTGTGTTGTGGAATAAATCTGGCGTTGTGCGAAGCTTCGGTCTGTAAAAAATCGGAACTCTGCTTTAAAACGCCTGCCTGATGAAGCGCATAACAACTGACACAGGCATATGAAAATGGGATTTTTCTTATGAAGCGACTGTTTGGCTTGGCTGCGGTTGCAGTCGTGGCACTGGGGCAAAGTTTCACGGCACAGGCTGCCGGACTTGAATTTGGGGTGGGGCATACCAGCGAGTCGACCATGACTTACCGTCTGGGCTTGAAGTCTGATTGGGACAAAAGCTGGTTGCGGACTGATGTCGGGCGTCTGACCGGTTATTGGGATGGGGCTTACACCTACTGGGAAGGTGACAAGTCATCCTCAAGCAGCAGTCTGTCGTTCTCACCCGTACTGGTGTACGAGTTTGCGGGCGAAAGGGTAAAGCCCTATGTCGAGGCTGGTATCGGAGTAGCCTTGTTCTCCCACACGGAAGTCGAAGGCAACAAACTGGGAACGGCTTTCCAGTTTGAAGACCGTATTGGCTTTGGTGTGCGCTTTGCGGGCGGTCATGAAGTCGGGATTCGTGCAACGCACTACTCCAACGCGGGGATCTCGAGTACCAATGACGGTGTCGAAAGTTATGCGCTGCACTACACCATGGCGCTGTAATTGTGGGTGTTTAACGGTACGCCGTTGCAATGCCCTGGCGTTCATTGAGGCATTCGACATCGCCCATTTCGAACTCGCGACAAATCAGCGGGCGCAGCTCATAAATGGTGCACATCATGGTGTTGCGGTCCAGGGCCGCACACCAGCCATCATCCAGACGTAGCATCACTTCACCGCCCCAGTCATCGTTGTCGATAAAACGCTCAGGCACGCCGGTATCGGTGATCAACATCACTTCCAGTTGGCAGCAGCACGCCGCGCACGTCGAGCAGGTGACAGCGGGTTCGGTAATTTCGGTCAGGGGGATGTTGGTCATAGGCGCGCAGTGTAAGGCAGAGCTGCCATCAGGTGTACATGTGCTGATGAACGCAGGTTTTTTTATAGAAACCAGGCTGCCGGTCAAGGGGCCCTTGTAGCCGCTGACCCCGTGGGAGCGAGCCTGCTCGCGAACAACCTTCGCGAGCAGGCTCGCTCCCACGGTTGAAATCATGCAGTCCTTATCGCAGCCTTCGGCAGCGGCTACAGGCGTTTAGCAATGGAAACAACCCCGCCCACAACAGGCTCAATCCGGCCAGTGTAGGCCACAGGCCCAAGGGGAATTGCACCGCGCCCAGACGTTGCCCGGCGTAATACGACAGCGGTCCACCGATGGCACCCAGCAAAACAGCCCGCCACCAGGGCTTGGTAGTCCACGCCAGACAGTGGTTCAAAGTGGTTGCCAGCAGGGCCCAAAGCAGTATCAGCCAGAATGGAATCAACAAACCGGGCTGCTTGAAGGCGAAAACCCCGGCATTGAGCAGCAGACTGTCGACGGCAGTGCCGAGCAAACACACGACGGCCACCAGACGGACTTCTGCCATTGAGCGACTTATCCACAGCAGATGCGTGAACAAGGCAACACCTGCCAGCACTAACCACAGGCTATTGCCGCCCAGCACACAGGCAAACCAGCCGAGCTGGAACAGCCCGGCATTCGCCAGATTCTTAAGCATTGAAGCGGCCGAGCAATGGTTCAGGCATGGCAGCAGGCTTGGCCAGCAACAACTGCGCAGTGCCGATGCTGCGTTCCAGAAAGCCACCTTCGCAGTAGCACAGGTAAAACTCCCACAGGCGCAGGAAGTATTCGTCGTAGCCCAGTTCCGTCAAGCGGCTGTGAGCACGACGGAAGTTCTCATGCCACATGCGCAGGGTTTTGGCGTAGTGCAGGCCAAAGTCCTCCATGTGCATCAGATTCATGTCAGTGTCCTTGCCCACGATTTCGAGCATTTTTTGCACACTGGGCAGCGCACCGCCAGGGAAAATGTAGCGCTGGATAAAGTCAACGCTGCTTTTGGCTTGCTCGTAACGCTGCTCGCGAATGGTGATGGCTTGCAGCAGCATCAACCCGTGGGGCTTAAGTAGACGGGAGCACTGTTTGAAGTAGCTGGGCAAAAAGTGATGACCCACTGCCTCGATCATTTCGATCGACACCAGCTTGTCGTATTGCCCGGTTAAGTCGCGGTAATCCTCCAGCAGTAACGTCACCTGGTCTTGCAACCCCAAAGCCTCAACGCGGGTTTTGGTGTAGTCGAACTGCTCCTTGGACAGGGTCGTCGTCGTGACCTTGCACCCGTAATGCTGTGCGGCAAATAACGCCATGCTGCCCCATCCGGTGCCGATTTCGAGCAAATGGTCTTCAGGTTTGAGGTCGAGCTTCTGACAGATGCGTGCCAGCTTATTGAGCTGCGCTTGTTCCAGCGTGTCGTCAGGGCTTAAAAATTGCGCCGCTGAATACATCATGGTCGGATCGAGAAACTGCTCAAACATCTCATTGCCAAGGTCGTAATGCGCGGCAATGTTTTTTTGCGAGCCCTTGCGGGTATTGCGGTTGATCCAGTGCAGGCCGCGTATCAGCGGGCGGCCCAGACGCGCCAGGCCACCCTCCATTGCATCAAGTACGTCCATGTTACTGACCAGCACGCGGATCACCTTGGTCAGGTCAGGGGAAGTCCAATAGCCATGAATAAAGGCTTCACCCGCGCCAATCGAGCCGCTGCTGGCCATCATGCCCCACAGGCTTGCATCGTGAATCTGTACTTCGCCGACCAGGCCCGCGGTGCTGTCACCGAACATCAGGCGTTCGCCGTTTTCGATCACCACCAGGTGACCGTTTTTCAACTGGCCGAGCTGGCGCATTACACCGCGTCTCAGCAGCGCACTGGTCAGATTATGGGTAGTCGACAGTGAGGATTTGCTCACCAGGCTAGAGCTCTTCATGGCGTTTATCCTTAGGTTGCAGGGCGGCAATTCGAAAGGCGCCGTCGGCGGCCTGATGGGAAAAAATCGGTGTGCGTTTAAGAAATAGGCGCAAGGCTTGCCAGTAAATGGCCAGACAGGTTTTGGCGGTCATCCACGGAAACTGCCGCAAGTAGCGATGCACCCCGGCGCGGTCCAGTGTCGTGCGTTGCAGGTTGAGGGTGGCGTCGAACAGCTTCATGTCGCCTTGCCAGTCGGCCATGTGCACCCCGAGCCGGGCCCCGGGTGGACTGAAACTCATGCGGTATTCCAGATCCCGAGGCAAAAAGGGAGAGACGTGAAAGGCTTTGGCCACGCTCGCATATTGAAAACCGTCCCCTTGAGCTGGCAGCACGTAGTGATAGCGTTCGCGCCAAGGCGTATTAGTGACTTCACACAAGATTGCGGCCAGTTTCCCGTCCGCCTCGTGGCAGTAAAAGAAACTCACGGGGTTGAAAGACAGCCCCCAGCTGCGGGCTTGCGTCAGCAAACAGACTGAGCCCTGGGGCGTATGCCCTAAGGCGACGCCTACTTGCTGGCGAACCGCGTCAATCAGGCGCATACCGGTTGCCGTGTACGCTTTCAGGTAATCGGTTTCGCGAAAAGAGAAGGGCGCAAAGCGGCTTTTTCCAGCCAGCGATGAAAGCCCCAGTACAGCGTCTTGCTCATCCAGATCCAGATACAGCAAGCCGATCTGGTAACGAAACGCATGGGTGGTCGGCGCAAAGCGTCGATGGGCGATCCAGCCGCTGTACAGGGCGCTGTTCATAGTTGTCGGCCAAAGGCCTGGGCCACGCGCAATGCGCTGACCACGCCGTCTTCATGAAAACCGTTGGCCCAATAGGCACCGCAAAAGTAGCTGTGCCGAGCGCCCAGCAGTTCTTGCCAGCGCGCTTGCGCGGCAATGGCGTCCAAGCTGTATTGCGGATGCGCGTAGTTGAACCGGGCCAGTACTTTGAACGGATCAATTGCACTGGTTTGATTGAGGCTGACGCAGAATGTTGTCTCGCTCTGAATCCCTTGCAGGATGTTCATGTCATAGGTCACGGCCGCACGTTTTTGACCTGCTGCGCCCAGGCGATAATTCCAGCTCGCCCATGCTAGTTTTCGGTCTGGCAACAAGCGGGTATCGGTGTGCAGCACTACGTCATTTTCGGCATAGGGCATCGCGCCCAGAATTTGCTGCTCTGCAGATGAAGGGTCGGCCATCAAGCTGAGCGCCTGGTCGCTGTGACAGGCAAAGATCACTTTGTCGAAGTGTTCAGTACCGCCAGCGCTGTGTACCTGAACGCCCTGTTCAGTGCGGACCACCTGGATGACCGGGCAGTTGAGGCGGATTCTGTCGGCGAAACCTGCGCTTAACGGTTGAACGTAGGCACTGGAACCTCCTTCAATCACACGCCATTGCGGGCGATTACTGACGCTGAGCAAACCGTGATTTTTGAAAAAGCGCACAAAAAACTGCAGCGGAAAGGTCAGCATGTCTGCCAGTGACATGGACCAAATCGCTGCGCCCATCGGCACGATGTAGTGCTCGATAAAGCGCGATCCATAGCCCTGCTGCTGCAGGTAGTCGCCCAGCCGGGTGTCGCTGGCAATGCGCTGCTCGTCCAGATCGCGAATGGCTTGGCGATTGAAGCGCAGGATGTCACGCAACATGCCCCAGAACCCGGGAGATAACAGGTTGCTGCGCTGGGCGAACAGGCTGTTGAGGGTGTTGCCGTTGTATTCGAGATTGCTCTCGGTGTCGTGTACTGAAAAGCTCATTTCAGTGGCTTTTGAGCGAACCCCTACCTGGTCCATCAGCTTGATGAAATTAGGGTAAGTCCAGTCATTGAACACGATAAAACCGGTGTCGATGGCATAGGACCGGCCCTCGACACTCACGTTGACGGTGTGTGTGTGGCCGCCGACCCAGTCACTGGCCTCGAATACGCTGATGTCGTGTTCTTTGTGCAGCAGGTAGCCGCAGGTGAGCCCCGAAATGCCGCTGCCAATGATCGCGATTTTCATGATGGTTTACCGTCAGAATTACGGGCCAGACGTTTGCCGAGTGCTACTTGCAGGCGTTTTGGCAAGTTCGCCAACAGCCGCAGCGTGACGATAAACAGGGTGGGGAAGGCGATCTCCAGCGGACGTTTTTTCAGGCGCTGGCAAATATGCTGTGCCGCCTTTATCGCTGACCAGCGCATGGGCATCGGGAAGTCGTTGTTTTCGGTGAGCGGTGTGTCAACGAAGCCCGGGCTGACGAGGGTGACGTCGATGCCTTCCTGGGCCAGGTCGATACGCAGCGATTCGAGCATATAGCGCAAGCCCGCTTTTGACGCTCCGTAAGCCTGGGCACGTGGCAGCGCCCAATAAGTGACAGAACTCACCACCCCCACCAGATACGGACGCGAACCAGCGCGCAGTAGTGGCAGTGCGCTCTCAATGCAGTAACAGTTGGCCAGCAGGTTGGTGCGCACCACGCGCTCAATCAGTGCAGAGTCGAATTCGCGCACGTCGACATATTCACAGGTCCCGGCGTTAAGGATTACGGTGTCCAGAGCGCCCCAGGCTTGGGCGATGCGTTTGCTGATCTCTCGGACCTGCACAATGTCGGTCAGGTCGCCGGGCACCAGCAGGACTTGACCAGGGAAACGGTCGGACAAGGCTTTCAAGGGGGCGATCGTGCGAGCAGTCAACGCCAGCCGGGCGCCGCTTATGAGCAATTCCTCAGCCATTTGGGCGCCAATCCCGCTGCTGGCGCCTGTCAGCCAGATCCGCCGTCCGTCAGCCATGGCTCACCTCCAGTAATTGCCGTGATGGCAAGCTCTTGAAAGCGCTCAGGGCCCGCTCACGGCTTTGGCTCAAATTGACCATGGGCGCCGGGTAATTGGCCACGCCAAACAGCCCGCCTATAGAAGCGGGGTTGTGCACCTGTTTTTTATTCAGATCCGCCAGTTGAGGCAGCCAGTGCTTAATAAACCGGCCCTCTGGATCAAAACGCTCTGACTGAGTCAGCGGGTTGAAAATTCGGAAATACGGTACTGAATCGGTGCCTGTGGATGAACTCCACTGCCAGCCACCGTTGTTGGCGGCCAGATCGCCGTCGATCAAGTGCTGCATAAAAAACCGCTCGCCTTCGCGCCAGTCGATCAACAGGTTTTTGGTCAGGAACATTGCGACCACCATGCGCAGGCGGTTGTGCATCCAGCCGGTTTCCAGCAGTTGGGCAATCGCCGCGTCGATAATCGGGAAACCGGTGCGCCCCTGTTTCCAGGCGGCCAGTTCATCCGGTGCGTTACGCCACGGCAGGTACTCAGTTTCGGGGCGGAAGGCCCGATGGCGGGAGACCCTTGGGTAACCGACCAGAATATGTTTGTAGAACTCGCGCCATAGCAGTTCGGTAATCCAGGTGAACACCCCCGGGCTGCCGCTTTCAAACTCGCCGTTGTTACTGTGCAATGCCGCATGCAGGCATTGGCGGGGTGAGATAACGCCCGCCGCGAGATAGGTCGAAAGTTGGCTGGTACCGGGTTTCGCCGGCAGGTCGCGTTCGTCCTGGTAGAAATGAATTTGCTCATCGGCAAACTGCGCCAGGCGCTGCTGAGCTTCTTTCTCGCCTGCGGGCCACAGCGCCCGAAGAGATTCGCTGGGCGCAGCAAAACCGCTGACCGATTCGGGAATGCTGTCAGGCACGATGTTCAGCGGTGCCTGGCTGTCAGGCCTGGCGACAATACGCGGCAAGGCCATGTGCAGTCGGTTGTAGCAGATCCTGCGAAACTGGCTGAAGACCTGAAAGTACGAGCCCGATTGCGTCAGGATGCTGCCCGGCTGAAACAGCAGTTGGTCGAGGTAGCGATGAAACTCGATACCCCGGGCTTCAAGGCTCTGTGCCACCTCCTTGTCACGACGGGTTTCGTTGATGCCGTATTCTTCATTGACGTGGACTGCCTGAACGTCGAGTTGCTGACACAGTTCAAGCAGCACTGCAGACGCCTGATCCCAGGTTGGGGCGGTACGAATCAGCAGCGGGATATTCAGTTGCTGCAAGCTGTCACTCAAGGTGCGCAGGTTTCGCAGCCAGAAATCGACTTTGCACGGCGCATCATCATGGGCCTGCCATTGCTCGGGGCTGATGAGGTACACGGCCGCAGTAGGGCCACGTTTGGCTGCGGCGCTCAGGGCGGTGTTGTCGTAGTGGCGCAAGTCGGTGCGCAGCCAGATCAGTTGCATGTCAATTCCTTGCTATAAAAGGCCGAGTTGGCTGAGGCGTTGATGGGCCTCAACCGGGTCGTGGGCCAGGTACAATCCTGCGATCTCGGTTGCAGTTACGGACAACAGGTCGAAATGGATGCATACCGTTGGTCCGGCAATCAGGGTCGGGCATTCAATGCCGCCCAGTAGCTTGGGCAGTGCTTGGGTATTAAGGGTCTTGCTCGAATACAGCACCACCGCGCGGGGCTTTAAATGCTCCACAGCAAGGCCCAGCTCGCCGTTGGGCAGTGGCGCGTCGAACACTTCGACCGGGCAGTGACTGCTGCTGACCAGCAGTGCGGTGAGCCACAGTTGAGGCTCGAAAGGCAGGTCCGAATGGTTGATCAGCAATACCGGTGCACCCTTGAGCGAGCGGTTGTTGTGATAAATCCGGGCCCCCAGTTTGCTGCGCAACCAGGAGTGGAAAAACACCCGTTCCAGTTGCGCACCGAATTGCCCTTGCCAGCGCTGTTCCAGATCGTTGAGCAGGGGCATCAGCAGTTGTTCGCAGAGCGGGCGAGCGGGGTAGAGCGACATCGCCTGATTGAAGCAATCATCCAGGCGGCGCTCGGCCAGTTCACCGATGGACTCCATCATGGTTTGGCGCCAGGTCTGCCAGTCACTGTCGGGTGTTTCGGCTGGAGTCGAAGGCGTGTTAAGCAGCGGCTTGATCTGGCTGACCGAGACACCACGATTGAGCCACAACAAAATGTGCTGGATGCGCTGGATGTGTTCGGTCGAAAACAGGCGATGACCCTTGGCCGTGCGGTGCGGCACGATCAGGCCATAGCGGCGCTCCCAGGCACGCAAAGTCACGGCATTCACACCGGTGATGCGCGACACTTCACGAATGGGCAACCAGCCTTCAGCCAGTGCCTGGCTGTAGTCCGTGTCAGGGGTATTGGACATGATCAGGTCATCATTCATGGTCAGATGGCATTGCGCAGGCTGAGGTCTTCAGGATGCGGCTGCAGGTAAACCTGGCGCGAGATATACGGGTGCGGGTGCAGGCGAAAGTGATGCTTGAGCAGGGTCAACGGCACTACCAGCGGCACGATGCCGTGTAGGTACTGGCCAATCAGTTGTTGAACTTCCTGCTTGTCTTCCGGGCTGATGGATTGCTTGAGGTAGCCGCTGATGTGTTGCAGCACATTGGTGTGGGTGCGACGGGTCGCGCATTTTTTCAGGGCTTTCATCAGTTCGCTGAAGTACTGCGGTGCTATGTCTCGCGGGTCTTGCTTGCCAAGACTGCCGAGCAAATTGCCGAGGATTTTGTACTGCACCGGATGATGGGCCATAAGCTGATATTTGTAGCAGGCGTGAAACTCTGTCAGCGAACGGCGGGTGATGCCCTGTTCGAGTAGGGCTTGCCAGGCGCTGTAGGCATAGACCCGGGTCATGAAGTTTTCGCGCAGAACCGGATCATTCAATCGACCGTCTTCCTCCACCGGCAAGTCGGGATGGGCGTCACAGAACGCTTGGGCGTAAATGCCGCGCCCGCTCAACTCCGCAGGGCGACCACCGTCCTGGTACACCTTGACCCGCTCCAGGCCGCATGACGGCGACTTTTGCATGAAGATGTAGCCACAGATATCGGTGTGAGCTGCGGCCATTTCCACACCGTAGTCGTGCAATGGCCGGGTCACGTTCAAAGTGCTGTCGACGGTGCCAACAGCTTGCGGTTGTGCAGGGTTGCCCACCAGTCGTACAGGTTGGCGCGGAATGCCAAGACCGATGGCGACCTCGGGGCACAGGGGCACGAATTCGAAGTGTTGGTTCAACGTCTGGCTGCACAGCCGCGACTCTTTGTGCCCGCCGTTAAAGCGGACTTCGGCCCCCAGCAAGCATGCGCTGATAGCGATTTTCGGTTTGTGCCGGGCGGGAACGGTGCTGGCCATGTGACGAACCTCCAAGAATTACTTGTACATCTTTTAATCGATGTACAACTTGAGTTCATCATAGACTTGACGTTGTACAAGTCAATTGTCTTGTACAAGTATTTGAAGTGCTGCCGAAAGGATTATTGCCAGCCCATTTTCCATTCGCCCGCATCCTGCAGGCTTTGCCACGTCAAACGCTGATTGCGCTGGGTAAGCACCGCTTGCAGTTCGATATCGAGCACGGTGCCTTCTTCGTCGCAAAACAGCTGGGTGACCAGAAAATGTTTTTCACGGTTACGCGGCACAGCTGCTGTCCATTTTGACAGCAGCAATTTGCGCGGGTTGATGCGGTTCATTCCAGGTGCTCAATCAGCCGGCGTGCAGCTTCCTGACCACTCAGCCATGCCCCTTCGACGCGACCCGACAGGCACCAGTCGCCGCAGGCATACAGGCCCAGATCGGAGTCCGCCAGGGCCCCCCATTCATGGGCTGCGGCGGGGCGGGCGTAGAGCCAGCGGTGCGCCAGGCTGAAAATCGGTGCAGGAGTCGGAAAGTGCATCAGTTCGGCGAATGCACCATGAAGGTGTTCGATGACCGCCTCCTTGGGCAAGTCGAGGTTTTGCTTGCTCCAGGTGCTGGTCGCGTGCAAAACCCAGGTGTCAGGCTGGCTGGCACGTCCGGGTTTGCTGGGGTTGCGGGCCAGCCAATCCAGCGGGCTGCCTTGTACGAAGCAACCTTCCATAGGTGTGTCGAGGGGCGATTCAAAGGCCAGGGCGACGGCCCAGGCAGGTTCCATTTTGACCCCGGCAGCGGTGCTTGCCAGTTTTGGGGCGCTGGCCAGCAGAGAGGTGGCCTGGGGCGCTGGCGTGGCAATGATGACGTGGCTGAAAGGACCGTGTTCTTCACCCTCGGCATCCAGCAGGTGCCAGTGTTTTTCGCCGCGTATCAGGTCGGTGATCTGGCACGTAAAACTCACTGGCAGACTGCCAAGCAGGCCGCGAGTGATGGCACTCATGCGCGGGGTACCTACCCAACGGGTTTGCTCGTCAGGGGAGGGGCTCAACTGACCATTTTTATAGTGGTACAGGTGTGGCTCCCACTCGGCGGCCCAGCCATTGATTTGCCATTGCTGGACTTCATCGACAAAACGCCGGTCACGTGCGGTGAAGTACTGAGCCCCCAGGTCCAGTACACCGACATCGCTGCGTTTGCTCGACATGCGCCCGCCGCTACCACGGCTTTTATCGAAAAGATGAATCGCGTGACCTGCCTTGTGCAGGGTATTTGCTGCTGCCAGTCCGGCTATGCCGGCGCCAATAATCGCGATAGGTACAGTCATTGTGGCCTCGATCTCTGTTTGCACAGACTACGCCGTTGGCAATACCTGTACAATTCTATTTGTTAGTATAGGTTTTAGTCTTTCTTCCAGATCCATGTGGCCTATTCTTAAGTCAGGTCGACGACCGATAAAAGGTCTTCATATAAAAATAGACCAGTGCTCCCGATAAAACTCCTTGCGAGGATCAACTCATGCACATATTGCTGACCGGCGGTACAGGCTTGATAGGGCGTCAGCTCTGTCGTCACTGGCTGGCGCAAGGCCATCGCCTTAGTGTGTGGAGTCGGCGCCCAGAGCAAGTGGCCCGACTGTGCGGCGCTCAGGTCAAGGGGATTGCCCTCCTCGAAGAGCTGGGACAGGAGCGGATTGATGCTGTGGTCAATCTGGCAGGCGCACCCATTGCCGACCGTCCCTGGACCCGCAAACGCAAGGCTTTGCTGTGGAGCAGTCGCATCACTCTGACCGAAACCCTTGTGGCCTGGCTGGAAAGCCGTGAGCAAAGGCCATCCGTGTTGGTATCCGGTTCGGCCGTGGGCTGGTATGGCGACGGGGGTGAGCGTGAGCTGACCGAAGACTCGCCGCCCGTCAGCGAAGATTTTGCCAGCCACTTGTGCATTGCCTGGGAGGAGACCGCGCAGCGGGCGCAGGCCTTGGGGATCCGTGTGGTACTGGTGCGCACGGGTCTGGTGCTGGCGGCCGAAGGCGGCTTTTTGTCGCGCCTGTTGTTGCCGTTCAAGCTGGCACTGGGCGGGCCGATAGGCAATGGTCGGCAATGGATGCCGTGGATTCATATCAAGGATCAAATTGCCCTGATTGATTTTCTTGTGCATGAGAATGCCACCAGCGGTCCTTATAATGCTTGCGCACCGCACCCGGTACGTAATGCCGATTTCGCCAGGACTTTGGGCAGCGTGTTGCACCGCCCGGCGTTTATGCCCATGCCCGCCTTTGTGTTGCGCGTGCTGTTAGGCGAAATGTCCGGTTTGTTACTGGGTGGCCAGCGGGCGATGCCTGCAAGGTTGCAGGCTGCCGGTTTTACTTTTCAGTTCACCGATTTGCGCGCGGCACTCGATGATGTAGCCGCCCGCCTCTGAAATAGGAAGTTGCATGACCGACCACGCGCTGTTGCTGGTTAACCTGGGTTCACCGGCGTCTACTTCGGTAGCGGATGTACGCAGTTACTTGAACCAGTTTTTGATGGACCCGTACGTGATCGATTTGCCGTGGCCGGTGCGGCGTTTGCTGGTGTCGCTGATCCTGGTCAAGCGTCCCGAACAGTCGGCCCATGCTTATGCCTCGATCTGGTGGGACGAGGGTTCGCCGCTGGTTGTGCTCAGCCGTCGCTTGCAGCAGGCGATGACTAAAGAGTGGACTCAGGGCCCGGTTGAACTGGCAATGCGTTACGGCGAGCCGTCGATTGAAACCGTGCTCACCCGTCTGTCGGCGCAGGGCATCAAGAAGGTCACGCTGGCACCGCTTTATCCACAGTTCGCTGACAGCACCGTGACCACCGTGATTGAAGAAGCCAAGCGCGTGGTCAAGGCTAAAAAGCTGCCGATGCAATTCTCGATTGTGCAGCCGTTCTACGATCAACCCGAGTACCTCGATGCCCTTGTGGCCAGTGCCAAGCCGCATCTGGAGCAGGATTACGATCATCTGCTGCTGAGTTTTCACGGTTTGCCCGAGCGGCATTTGCACAAGCTGGACCCGACCGGTAACCATTGCTTCAAGAATGAAGACTGTTGCCAGAACGCTTCACCCGCGGTTCTGCAAACCTGTTATCGAGCCCAGTGTTTGCGTTCTGCCCAGGCCTTTGCCGAGCGTATGGGCCTGCCTGAAGGCAAATGGTCGGTGGCGTTCCAGTCACGTTTGGGCCGGGCCAAGTGGATCGAACCCTACACGGAGGCGCGTCTTGATGCGTTGGCCAAACAGGGAGTGAAGAAGCTGTTGGTGATGTGCCCGGCGTTTGTGGCCGATTGCATCGAAACGCTGGAAGAGATTGGTGATCGCGGACGCGAGCAGTTTATAGAGGCGGGGGGCGAAGAGTTGGTGCTGGTGCCGTGTCTCAATGACAGCCCGCAATGGGCGTCGGCGTTGAAAACATTGTGTGAACGGGCGCCGCTGGCGCTTTAGAAAAACCCGTGTGGGAGCGGCTTGCTCGCTCCCACACGGATTACAGGTCAGATAACGGGCCCGTCACCTTTCTTGTGTTTCCAGCTGTCATTGCCCGGCAGGATCAGGTTCAGCGCAATGGCCACAATGGCGCACAGCGCGATGCCTTTCAGACCGAAATCTTCAGGCCCCATCCCCGTCCCGATCAGCACACCGCCAATCCCGAACACCAACGTCACCGATACGATCACCAGGTTGCGTGCCTCGCTCAGGTCGACCTGGTGGCGGATCAGGGTGTTCATGCCCACGGCTGCAATTGAACCGAACAACAGGCACAGAATTCCGCCCATTACGGGGACCGGAATGCTTTGCAGCAGTGCGCCGAACTTGCCGACAAACGCCAGGCTGATGGCGAAGATCGCCGCCCAGGTCATGATTTTCGGGTTGTAGTTCTTGGTCAGCATCACTGCGCCAGTCACTTCGGCGTAGGTGGTGTTGGGTGGTCCACCCAGCAAACCAGCTGCGGTGGTGGCAATGCCGTCACCGAACAGCGTGCGGTGCAGACCCGGCTTCTTCAGGTAGTCGCGACCCGTCACGCTGCCTACGGCAATCACGCCGCCGATATGTTCAATGGCCGGAGCAAGGGCTACCGGGACGATAAACAGAATCGCCTGCCAGTTGAACTCGGGGGCCGTGAAGTGCGGCATGGCGAACCACGGCGCAGCGGCGATTTTGGCGGTGTCGACGACGCCGAAGTAGAACGCCATGCCAAAACCTACCAGCACGCCGGCGATGATGGGCACCAGACGGAAAATCCCTTTGCCGAATACAGCCACGATCAATGTGGTCAGCAGCGCTGGCATCGAAATCATCATGGCGGTTTGATAGTGAATCAGCTCGGAGCCATCTTCAGCGCGGCCCATGGCCATGTGCGCAGCAATGGGTGCCATTGCCAGGCCAATCGAGATAATCACCGGGCCGATCACCACAGGTGGCAGAAGGCGGTCGATAAAACCGGTGCCCTTTAGCTTTACCGCGAAACCGAGAAAGGTGTACACGAAACCGGCTGCCATGACGCCGCCCATGGTCGCGGCCAGGCCGAACTGCCCCTTGGCGAGAATGATCGGGGTAATGAAAGCGAAACTCGAAGCCAGAAAGACCGGCACTTGGCGCCGGGTCACGATCTGGAACAGCAGAGTCCCGAGACCCGCCGTGAACAGCGCAACGTTAGGGTCGAGGCCTGTAATCAACGGCATCAACACCAACGCGCCAAACGCCACGAAGAGCATCTGCGCGCCAGAAATTATCTGGCGCCAGAGCGGGTCGTTGAACTCGTCCTGCATGTTATGCGTCCTTTTGCTTGGTGCCGAAGATCTTGTCGCCGGCATCGCCCAGGCCCGGAATGATGTAGCCGTGCTCGTCCAGGCGCTCATCGATCGAGGCCGTGTAGATGATCACGTCGGGGTGGGCCGCTTCTACAGCAGCAATGCCTTCAGGGGCGGCAACCAGCACCATGGCGCGGATTTCCTTGCAACCGGCTTTTTTCAGCAGATCAATAGTGGCAACCATTGAAGAGCCAGTTGCCAGCATCGGGTCGATAATCATCGCCAGACGCTCGTCGATTTCCGGTACGAGTTTTTCCAGGTAGGTATGGGCCTGCAGGGTTTCTTCGTTACGGGCAACGCCGACAGCGCTGACTTTGGCGCCCGGGATCAGGCTCAGAACGCCTTCCAGCATGCCGATACCGGCGCGCAGGATGGGAACGACGGTAATTTTCTTACCGGCAATTTTTTCAACTTGAACCGAGCCGCTCCAGCCTTCGATCTCGTAGGTTTCGAGAGTCAGGTCACTGGTAGCTTCGTAGGTCAGCAAAGCGCCGACTTCCTGGGCGAGCTCTCGGAAATTCTTCGTGCTAATGTCAGCGCGACGCATGAGGCCGAGTTTATGACGGATTAGCGGATGGCGTATCTCACGGATAGGCATAGGGAAAAACTCCGGGGGGCAGGCAAAAAAACCGGCCTAGATTAATCTAATCCGGGGTGATGTCCTACAGACATTACTGCACGTTAGTCCATAAATGCTTGATCTGAGCCATGCGGATGCGTACCTTTGCCCGCTTTTCTTGCACAACCCCCCCTGGAGAGCGTCATGTCTGCTGATCTCGAGCATATCCGTCAAATCATGCGAGAGGCTGACTGCCTGTACACCGAAGCTGAAGTCGAGGCGGCAATTGCCCGCGTTGGTGCGCACATCACGGCAGAAATGGCCGAGACTAATCCAGTGGTATTTTGTGTGATGAACGGCGGCCTGATTTTTTCCGGCAAGTTGCTCACCCATCTCAAGTTCCCGCTTGAGGCGTCGTACCTGCACGCTACGCGCTACCGCAATGAGACCACTGGCGGCGACCTGTTCTGGAAAGCCAAGCCAGAAGTATCGTTCATCGACCGCCACGTGTTGATCATCGACGACATCCTCGACGAGGGCCACACCCTTAGCGCGATCGTAGAGTTCTGCAAACACGCCGGTGCCCGTCAGGTGCACACCGCGGTATTGATCGACAAGGACCACGACCGCAAGGCACGTCCGGACCTCAAGGCTAACTACGTAGGCTTGCCGTGCATTGACCGTTACATCTTCGGTTATGGTATGGATTACAAAGGTTACTGGCGTAATGCCGCCGGCATTTATGCCGTTAAAGGTATGTAAGAAAGGACGCTGAAGCTTTCTTTCAGAAAGCTTCAGCCCGGCTATACCTCAATGAGTGTGCTGACATGCTGGCTATTTTCCTTCAGACGCTCACGATAACCGCTCCCGTATTTGCCATGCTTTTTCTAGGCGTGGTGCTCAAGCGCGTGGGCTGGATCAATGACAACTTTATCCACACAGCGTCGGCACTGGTGTTTAACGTCACCATGCCGACGTTGTTGTTTCTGGGTATTTTGCATGCCGATCTCAGAGCGGCCTTGCAGCCCAAGGTGCTGGGTTATTTTGTCGTGGCGACCCTTGCAAGCTTTGCGCTTGCCTGGGGATGGGCGATCTGGCGTTGCCCCCGTGTGGATCGCGGGATCTACACCCAGGGCGCGTTTCGCGGGAACAACGGGGTTGTTGGCCTGGCCCTGGCGGCCAGCATGTACGGCGACTACGGGATTTCTCTGGGCGCGGTACTCGCCGGTCTGGTGATTCTGCTCTACAACACCTTGTCGACCATCGTCTTGGCGGTATACAGCCCGGTGATCAAGTCCGACCCGTGGAGTATTTGTAAGAGTGTGGTCAAGAACCCGCTGATCATCAGCGTACTGGCGGCGGTCCCTTTTGCCGTCTTCAAGATTGGTTTGCCCGGCTGGTTGCTCGCATCGGGTGGCTACCTGGCGGCGATGACCTTGCCGCTGGCGCTGATCTGTATCGGCGGCACACTGTCGCTGGCAAGTTTGCGCAAAAGTGGCGATATGGCACTGAGCGCCAGCCTGGTGAAAATGGTCAGCATGCCGTTGCTGGCCACCCTGGGGGCCTGGTTTTGTGGCTTTCGCGGGCCGGAATTGGGGATTTTGTTTCTTTATTTTGCCAGCCCGACGGCCGCTGCCAGTTATGTCATGGCGCGGGCGGCCAACGGTAATCACGAACTGGCGGCCGCAATTATCGTGATCACCACGTTGATGGCCGCCATCACGACCAATATCGGGATTTTTGTGTTGCAGTGGGGCGGCTGGATTTAGCGACTGCAGGCTCAGTGCTGTCGGCGCCAGGCGCGCAAGGTACTGAACAGCAGGAACACCAGCAGCGCCGGCAAGATAAAATACAGCATCAGGTGTTCAAGCTTGCCGGCCAAAGGCATGCCGGTTGTGAAGGACACCACGTGCAGCCCATAGGCCAGGTACAGCCCCAGAAACAGCAAGCCCTCACCTCGGGTCACACGGTAGCCCGTGTAGAACACGGGCAGGCACAGCGCCGCAACACCCAGCATTACCGGCAAGTCGAACGCCAGGGCATTGGGGGAGACTGACAAGGGCGCCGGAGCTATCAGTGCGGTCAGGCCCAGTACCCCCAACAGGCTGAAGACATTACTGCCAATCACATTGCCGACAGCGATTTCACGCTGCCCGCGAAATGCTGCGATCAAGGAGGTGGCCAGTTCCGGTAGTGAGGTGCTGACCGCAATGATAGTCAGCCCGATAATCCGCTCCGACAGTCCCAGTTCCGTGGCAACCGTGACTGCCGCGCCCAGTAGCAGGTGCCCTGCAGCCCCGAGCAGGATCAGGGCCGCCAGCATTAACAGGATGTTGTGCAGCCAGGGGGTAGGCGGGTGCTCATGGCTGTTGTGATGATGGCCGCTGTGACGTGATTGGCGCAGAAGCAGGGCCAGGTAGACCAACAGGCCGCACAACAGGACAGCTCCGTCCATGCGATCGAGCTGTTTGTTCAGTGCCAGGGCAAACACCAGGGCGCTTGCGAGGATCATCAGGGGGATGTCCAGGCGCACCAGTTGGCGGGATACGCGCAGGGGTATGATCAGCGCCGAAAGCCCCAGGGTGACCAGGATGTTGAAAATATTGCTGCCGATCACACTGCCCACGGCTATGTCCGAGGTGTCATTGAGCGCGGCCTGCAGGCTGACGGTCATCTGCGGGGCACTGCTGCCCAGTGCGACCACGGTCAAGCCGATCAGCAACGGGCGCACTTTCATGTTGGCGGCCATGCGCACGGCGCAACGCACCAGCAATTCGGCCCCAGCAATCAGCATGACGAGGCCGCAGAGCAATTGCAGCAGGTTCCATGGTGATAGCGCGCTTAAGCCCAAAATGGCGGCAACTCCCTCATTTAATCACCCAAGCCCTGAACCCGGACCTTGGCGGTGCCGGTGCGCAGCATACCCAGCTGCTGGGCGGCCTTGCGCGAAACATCAATCAAACGCCCGCGTGTGTGCGGTCCGCGATCATTGATGCGTACCACAACAGATTTGTCGTTGCTCAGATTGGTGACCAGTACCCGCGTCCCGAATGGCAGGGCGGGGTGGGCGGCGGTAAGGGCATTCTGGTCGAAAGGTTCACCGCTGGCGGTTCGCTTGCCGTGATGGCGAGCACCGTAATAAGAGGCTATGCCTGTTTTGTCATAGCCACGAGGGTCTATGTCATGGCTGGCACAGCCAGCGAGCAAGCCGAGCAGGGCGCAGGCGCCGAGTAGCCGCTTCATGGGGTAGTCCTTATGTTGCGGGAAAAAAACCACAAAACCCTGTGGGAGCGGGCTTGCTCGCGATGCGGGCGGCGCGGTGTTTCTGTAAGGTCCGCATCGATCTCATCGCGAGCAAGCCCGCTCCCACAGTTGAGTGGTTTAGCCTTCGAGTTTGCTTTTGAGCAGCTCGTTGACCTGTTGCGGGTTGGCTTTGCCTTTGGAGGCTTTCATCGCCTGGCCCACAAAGAAGCCGAACATCTTGCCGCGCTTGGCTTCGTCTGCCGCACGGTACTGCTCGACTTGCTCAGCGTTCGCCGCCAGTACTTCATCCAGCACCTTTTCAATGGCGCCGCTGTCGGTCACTTGCTTGAGGCCGCGCTTCTCGATGACCTCGTCTGCACTGCCTTCACCATTGGCCATCGCTTCGAGCACAACCTTGGCAATTTTGCCGGAGATAGTGTTGTCCTTGATGCGCTGCAGCATGCCGCCCAGTTGGTCAGCGGTGACCGGTGACTGGTCGATGTCCAGGCCTTGTTTGTTGAGCAGGCTGCCCAACTCGACCATCACCCAGTTGGCTGCCAGCTTGGCGTCGCCACTGATGCTCACGACTTTTTCGAAGTAGTCCGCTTGCTCGCGGCTCGAGGCCAGGACGCTGGCGTCGTAGGCCGATAGGCCGAATTGCGACTGGAAGCGTTCGCGCTTTTGCGGCGGCAGTTCCGGCAGGGTGGCGCGCACGTCTTCGATAAACGAATCTTCGATCACCACCGGCAGCAGGTCAGGGTCGGGGAAGTAACGGTAGTCGTTGGCTTCCTCCTTGCTGCGCATGGCGCGGGTTTCGTCCTTGTTCGGATCGTACAGGCGGGTCTGTTGAATGACCTTGCCGCCGTCTTCGATCAGCTCGATCTGGCGTTGGATTTCGCTGTTGATCGCCTTCTCGATAAAACGGAACGAGTTGACGTTCTTGATCTCGCAGCGAGTACCGAACTCGGCCTGGCCGACCGGGCGAATCGATACGTTGCAATCGCAACGCAGGGAGCCTTCAGCCATGTTGCCGTCGCAAATACCCAAGTAACGCACCAGCGCGTGCATCGCCTTGACGTAGGCCACGGCCTCTTTGGCACTGCGCATGTCCGGTTCGGAAACGATTTCAAGCAACGGTGTGCCAGCACGGTTCAGGTCGATGCCGGTGGAGCCGCTAAAGTCTTCGTGCAGGCTTTTGCCGGCGTCTTCTTCCAGGTGGGCACGGGTGATGCCGACACGTTTTACGGTGCCATCTTCCAGGGTGATGTCCAGGTGGCCCTTGCCGACAATTGGCAGTTCCATCTGGCTGATCTGGTAGCCCTTGGGCAGGTCCGGGTAGAAGTAGTTCTTACGGGCAAACACGTTGTGCTGAACGATTTCGGCATCAACGGCTACACCGAACATGACCGCCATACGCACGGCTTCCTGGTTCAGTACGGGCAGTACGCCGGGCATGCCCAGGTCAACCAGGCTTGCCTGGGTGTTCGGTTCTGCGCCAAAGGTGGTGGCGCTACCGGAGAAAATCTTTGATTGGGTGGCGAGCTGGGAGTGAATTTCCAGCCCGATCACAACTTCCCATTGCATATGTTTCTCCTCAGAAGCCGGCAGGTGAGCGCGTGTGCCAGTCAGTGTTGAGCTGATACTGGTGAGCGACGTTGAGCAGGCGGCCTTCCTGGAAATAAGGCGCAAGCAACTGCACGCCTACGGGCAAGCCATCGACAAAACCGGCTGGCATCGACAGGCCTGGCAGACCTGCGAGGTTGGCGGTAATGGTATAGACGTCTTCCAGATAGGCAGAAACCGGGTCGCTGTTTTTAGCGCCGATTTTCCAGGCCGGGTTAGGCGTGGTTGGACCGAGGATGATGTCGACTTCGTTGAATGCGGTCATGAAGTCATTTTTGATCAGGCGGCGGATTTTTTGCGCTTGCAGGTAGTAAGCGTCGTAGTAACCCGCCGACAGGGCGTAGGCACCGACCAGAATCCGGCGCTGTACTTCCGGGCCAAAGCCTTCGGCGCGCGAGCGCTTGTACAGGTCAGTGAGGTCTTTCGGGTCTTCGCAGCGATGGCCGAAGCGCACACCGTCAAAACGCGACAGGTTGGACGAAGCCTCTGCTGGCGCGATCACGTAGTACGCCGGAATGGCGTGCTGCATGTTCGGCAGGCTGATGGGTTTGATCACGGCACCGAGCTTTTCAAGTGCCTTGATGCTGTTGTGAACCAGCTCTGCAATGCGCGCGTCGAGACCTTCGCTGAAGAACTCTTTTGGCACGCCGATGCGCAGGCCTTGCAGCGAACCATTAAGGTTGGCGCTGAAGTCCGGTACGGGTTCGTCGATGCTGGTGGAGTCTTGCGGGTCGAAGCCGGCCATGCCTTGCAGCAGGATGGCGCAGTCTTCGGCAGTGCGCGCCAATGGGCCGCCCTGATCGAGGCTGGAGGCGTAAGCGATCATGCCCCAGCGCGAAACACGACCGTATGTCGGTTTCAGGCCGGTAAGGTTGGTCAGGGCTGCCGGCTGTCGGATAGATCCGCCCGTGTCGGTGCCTGTTGCTGCAGGGAGCAGGCGAGCGGCAACAGCAGCGGCAGAACCGCCCGACGAACCACCCGGTACGTGCTCAAGATTCCACGGGTTTTTAACTGCGCCGTAGTAGCTCGACTCGTTGGCCGACCCCATGGCGAATTCGTCCATGTTGGTCTTGCCCAGGGACACAGCGCCTGCAGCCGCCAGCTTGGCAACGACAGTGGCGTCGTAGGGAGCCTTGAAGTTGTCGAGCATTTTGGAACCGCAGCTGGTGCGTACGCCCAGGGTGCAGAACAGGTCCTTGTGACCGATCGGTGCGCCCAGCAGGGCACCGGTTTCACCGTTGGCGCGACGTACGTCGGCAGCCTTGGCCTGCTCTAGAGCAAGGTCTTCGGTGAGGGTGATGAAACTGTTGAGCTGAGGATCGAGCTGGGCGATACGCGCCAGCAGGGTCTTGGTCAGCTCTTCGGAAGAAAACTTTTTATCGGCGAGTCCGCGGGCGATCTCGGCCAGAGTCAATTGATGCATGCAGGCTCTTTCCCTTTACTCGATGACTTTCGGAACCAGATAGAGGCCGTTTTCGACCGCTGGAGCGATGGACTGATAAGCCTCGCGATGATTGCTTTCAGTCACGACGTCTGCACGCAAGCGCTGGCTGGCTTCCAGGGGGTGAGCCATTGGCTCGATACCTGTAGTGTCGACAGCCTGCATCTGATCAATCAGCCCCAAAATGCTGTTAAGGGCTTCGGTGGTGCGTGGAATATCGGCATCATTGAGGCCAAGACGGGCCAAATGAGCGATTTTTTCCACGTCGGAGCGGTCTAGCGCCATGGGATTCTCCAGTGGAAAACAGGACGGATGCTATCCGTGTGTTAGATTGTCGGAACACTACCGCATTTCTACGGTCATATGGCCGCGATTGTGGGAGTTGGTGCTCAGAAAAGCGCCCAATTTAACATATTGGCGCCTTGCCCAAAATCCCTGTCGTTGTTAGAGTTTGCCGCACTTTTTTACCCACGCGTTGCCTAGGGTCCCTTTCCCATGTTCAAGAAACTGCGTGGCATGTTTTCCAGCGATCTTTCCATCGACCTGGGCACTGCCAACACCCTTATTTACGTGCGTGAGCGCGGTATCGTCCTGAATGAGCCATCGGTTGTGGCTATTCGGACACACGGTAACCAGAAAAGTGTCGTTGCCGTTGGCACCGAGGCCAAGCGTATGCTCGGCCGTACACCGGGCAACATTGCTGCCATTCGTCCGATGAAGGACGGCGTTATTGCCGATTTCAGCGTTTGCGAAAAAATGCTGCAGTACTTCATCAACAAGGTGCATGAAAACAGCTTCCTGCAACCTAGCCCTCGCGTACTGATCTGTGTCCCTTGCAAGTCGACTCAGGTAGAGCGTCGCGCCATTCGTGAATCGGCACTCGGCGCGGGCGCCCGTGAAGTGTTCCTGATCGAAGAGCCAATGGCTGCTGCCATCGGTGCTGGCCTGCCGGTTGAAGAAGCTCGCGGCTCGATGGTTGTCGATATCGGTGGTGGTACCACTGAAATCGCGCTGATCTCCCTGAATGGTGTGGTTTATGCCGAATCCGTAAGGGTTGGCGGCGACCGTTTCGACGAAGCGATCATCACTTATGTGCGTCGTAACTACGGCAGCCTGATTGGTGAATCGACGGCCGAGCGCATCAAGACTGAAATCGGTACTGCCTTCCCGGGTGGCGAAGTACGTGAAGTCGACGTACGCGGCCGTAACCTGGCAGAAGGTGTTCCTCGTGCCTTCACCTTGAACTCCAATGAAGTGCTTGAGGCTCTGCAAGAGTCGCTGGCAACCATCGTTCAGGCAGTGAAAAGCGCGCTGGAGCAGTCTCCGCCAGAGCTGGCTTCGGATATCGCCGAGCGTGGTCTGGTACTGACCGGTGGTGGCGCCTTGCTGCGTGACCTCGACAAGCTGCTGGCACAGGAAACCGGTCTGCCGGTGATTGTTGCCGAAGACCCGCTGACCTGCGTTGCGCGTGGCGGTGGCCGTGCGCTGGAAATGATGGATAAACACACAATGGACCTGCTCTCCAGCGAATAAGATCGCGTGGTGCAGTCCTTTGGTTATCACCAGAAGGTAGCACTTTGCAGTGCTGCCTTTTGGCGTTTATCTTCTGTCAATCTTCATCCAGGCCGCTTGAAGCCGTATGAATAAATTGAACACTTGCCCGGGAGGAGCGGCCTATTAAACCGCTCTTTTCCAAAGGCCCGTCATTGGGCGTGCGCTTTCTGGTGCTGGTCGTGCTATCCGTCACGCTGATGGTAGTGGACGCTCGCTTCACGTTGCTCAAGCCTGTGCGCAGTCAAATGTCGCTGGTGCTGATGCAGTCCTACTGGATCACCGATTTGCCGCAGCGATTGTGGCAGGGCGTGGCCAGTCAGTTCGGCAGCCGTACCGAGCTTGTGGCTGAAAACGAGAAACTCAAAACCGAAAACCTTCTGCTTCAAGGCCGCATGCAAAAGCTGGCCGCCTTGACCGAGCAGAACGTTCGCCTGCGCGAGTTGTTGAACTCCTCTGCGCTGGTCAATGAAAAGGTGGAAGTGGCCGAGTTGATCGGCATGGACCCTAACCCCTTTACCCATCGCATCATCATCAACAAGGGTGAGCGCGACGGCGTGGTGCTGGGTCAGCCTGTGCTCGACGCACGGGGCTTGATGGGGCAGGTGGTTGAGTTGATGCCCTACACCTCCCGTGTACTGTTGCTCACCGATACCACCCACAGCATTCCGGTGCAGGTAAACCGTAATGGCCTGCGTGCGATTGCCAGCGGTACGGGCAACCCCGAGCGTCTGGAATTGCGTCATGTGGCCGACACTGCGGACATCAAAGTGGGCGACCTGCTGGTCAGTTCGGGCCTGGGGCAGCGTTTCCCGGCCGGTTATCCGGTGGCTACGGTCAAAGAAGTGATCCACGACTCGGGTCAGCCTTTTGCCATTGTGCGTGCGGTTCCCACGGCGGCATTAAATCGCAGTCGCTACCTGCTACTGGTGTTCAGCGATAGTCGAACCCCTGAAGAGCGGGCCAACGATGCGGCCCAGGCCCAGGAAGCTGAGCAAAGCGGTGAAGCGCCCGCGATCGTTCCGACGACGGTGCCCAAGCCGGCCCTGCCTGCATCGACCGCAGTACCCGTTGCACCGGCCGCTGCACCCGCCGCACCAGCGGCTGTGGTCACCGATCCCAAGGCCGTGAAAAAACCTGCGCCAGTTGCAACCCCCGCCGCAGCCAGGACGCCTGCCGCTGTGCCGGCCACTACACGGGAGAGGCAATAATGGCGAATACGCGTTCGAGCAATGGCTGGCTGATCTGGCTGACGTTTGCCATCGGCTTGTTGCTCAGCATTTCACCGATGCCGCAATTCATGGAAATCCTGCGCCCGCTCTGGCTGGCCCTGTTGTTGGCCTTTTGGGCTTTATACATGCCGCATAAAGTGGGTATGGTTACTGCGTTTTGCCTGGGCCTGGCCGAAGACGTGCTGTACGGCACGTTGTTGGGGCAGAACGCCCTGACCCTGACACTGATCACCTTCTTGGTGTTGTCACTTCAGCAACGCCTGCGGGTGTTCCCGATGTGGCAGCAATGCCTGGTGCTTCTGGTGATTTTCGGTCTGGCCCAGCTTGCCCAGTTGTGGCTCAGTGCATTGACCGGGAACCGTCAGCCAACCCTGGCGCTGGTGTTGCCCGCGTTGGTCAGCGCCTTGTTGTGGCCCTGGATCAGTTACGGGCTTCGTGGGCTGTGCCGACGTTTTAAAATCAATTAACGGGATACGAGCCATTTCCTGGTTTGTGCACTTCGACAGGGAGATGTCTTGATGACTTCGCTTTATCTGGCCTCTGGCTCACCACGCCGACGAGAACTACTGACTCAAATCGGCGTGCCGTTCAAAACGGTCAGCGCGGCCATTGATGAAACTCCCCTCCAGAATGAGCCCCCTGTGGCCTATGTCGAGCGCCTGGCGCGCGAAAAGGCCCGGGCTGGTCGCCAACAACTGCTGACCACACTGCCGGACAGCGCGTTTTGCGTGCTGGGCGCCGACACTGCCGTGGTTCTTGATGACTGCATTCTTGGCAAGCCGGTCGACGAGGCCGATGCCTTGGCTATGCTCATGGCGCTGTCTGGTCGGGAGCATGAAGTGTTGACCTCCATCGCAATCATCGACGCCGATCGCTGTGAAACCCGAGTGGTCAGCAGCCGCGTGCGCTTTCGACACATCAGCAAACAAGAAGCCAAACTGTATTGGGCCAGTGGTGAACCGCAGGATAAAGCCGGTGGTTACGCCATTCAGGGGTTGGCCGCGGTGTTCGTGGCGGGGCTCAATGGCAGTTATTCTGCCGTTGTGGGCCTGCCTGTGTGCGAAACCGCAGAACTGCTCGGGCATTTCGGCATACCCTGTTGGCAAAACCTTACCGTGCGCTGAATACCGCACCTACGAGACGTGGCACTACTGTGATGACGCCTGAACGAGACCCAGCCATGAGTGAAGAGATCCTGATCAACATCACGCCGATGGAATCGCGCGTGGCGGTGGTAGAGAACGGTGTTCTGCAAGAGGTGCATGTCGAACGTACCCAGCGCCGGGGTATTGTGGGCAATATCTACAAGGGCAAGATTGTCAGGGTTTTACCCGGCATGCAGGCCGCCTTTGTTGATATCGGTCTGGATCGCGCTGCTTTTATCCATGCTTCAGAAATTTCCCTGCGCGAAGGCCAGGCCGTCGAAAGCATCAGCACACTGGTGCACGAAGGCCAGAGCCTGGTGGTGCAAGTCACCAAAGACCCGATTGCTTCCAAAGGTGCGCGTCTAACCACTCAGCTGTCGATTCCGTCACGCTACCTGGTGTACATGCCGCGCACTGCCCATGTCGGCATTTCGCTGAAGATCGAAGACGAAGCCGAGCGTGAGCGCCTCAAACAGGTGGTCAGCGACTGCGTTGCCAAAGAAGGCATCAAGGAAACCGGTGGTTTTATCCTGCGTACGGCGGCCGAGGGTGCCGGGGCGGATGAAATCCTGATGGACATTCGATACCTGCGCCGCTTGTGGGACCAGATCGAAGCTCAGATCAAAACCGTTGGCGCGCCGACGGTGATCTACGAGGACTTGGGGCTGGCACTGCGCACACTGCGAGACCTCGTGAGCCCCAAGATCGAGAAAATCCGTATTGACTCGCGCGAGACCTTCCAGAAAACCACGCAGTTTGTTGCCGAGCTGATGCCGGAAATTGCCGACCGCCTTGAGCATTATCCGGGCGAGCGGCCGATTTTTGATTTGTATGGTGTCGAAGACGAGATCCAGAAAGCCCTGGACCGAAAGGTGCCGCTCAAGTCCGGCGGTTATCTGGTGGTCGATCCTGCTGAAGCCATGACCACCATTGACGTCAATACCGGTGCGTTCGTGGGCCATCGAAACCTTGAAGAAACCATCTTCAAGACCAACCTCGAAGCGGCCACCGCCATTGCCCGGCAACTGCGCCTGCGTAATCTGGGCGGGATCATCATTATCGACTTCATCGACATGGAAGATGAAGAGCATCAGCGCCAGGTGTTGCGCACCCTCGAAAAACAGCTCGAACGTGATCACGCCAAAACCAACATCATCGGGATTACCGAGCTGGGCCTGGTGCAGATGACCCGCAAACGCACCCGTGAGAGCCTGGAACAGGTCTTGTGCGAGCCGTGTGTGTGCTGTCAGGGCCGTGGCAAGTTGAAAACCCCTGAAACCATCTGCTATGAAATCTTCCGTGAAATCCTGCGCGAGGCGCGTGCCTATCAGGCAACGGGTTATCGGGTACTGGCCAACCAGAAAGTGGTCGATCGTTTGCTGGACGAAGAGTCGGGTAACGTTGCTGAGCTTGAAGGGTTTATCGGGCGTACGATTCGTTTTCAGGTCGAAACCATGTATTCCCAGGAACAATACGACGTGGTGCTGCTCTGAAGTATCAGGCGTCATATAGCGTTTTAAAGGGGCTGAATCCGGCCCCTTCGATTACTACTGAAGGGGCCACATGACATGGAGCGTCTGACACGCTTTTTTGCCGCGCTGACCCGTTGGGGGTTGGGTCTGTGCGCCCTGGTTTTGGTGCTGACGGCGCTGTACGTCAGCCTGGGCCGAGAACTCACCCCCCTGATTGCTGAATACCGCGTAGAAGTGCAGAACAAGGCCCGCGAAACTTTGGGGATGCCATTGACCATCGGTAGCCTTGAAGGCCGCTGGAGTGTCATGGCGCCGGTGTTGCTGGCACACGACGTGATGATCGGCGAGGGCAACAGTGCCCTGCGTCTGGATGAAGTGCAGGTGGTGCCCGACGTGTGGGCCAGCCTGTTGAACCGTGACATCCGCATCGCCCGCGTACAACTCAACGGCCTGCAACTGAGCCTGCGCCAGGACGAGAGTGGTCACTGGAGCCTTGAAGGGCTGCCAGTGCAGGATGATCAGCCGCTGGATCCCGAGCAGTTGCTCAAGCAGTTGCAGCACGTGGCGCAGTTGTCGGTGCTCGACAGCCAGGTGACCCTTGAACCCTATAAACAAGCTCCGCTGACCCTGACCTATGTAGGGCTTACGCTGGACGTTGGCCCCTCGGATCAGCGTCTCGATGCGCGCCTGACCCTGCCCGATGGCCAGCCAGTCGCGCTGAGCCTCAAGACCCAGGTCCAGGCCAGTCGCTGGCGTGATGGCGCGGCCCAGGCCTACGTGAGCCTGCCGCAAAGTGATTGGGCCAAATGGCTGCCAGCCTCACTGATTGCACCCTGGAAAGTCTCTGAGCTGAAGGCGGGCGGCGAACTCTGGTTCAACTGGGGCCAGGGCTCGGTACAGAGCGCGGTAGCGCGTTTGAATGCGCCAAAACTGAAAGGTGCCTACGCCGACCGCAAACCTGAAACCATCGAGAACCTGGCCCTGCATGCCTGGGCCGAACGGGGTAAGCAAGGTTTCAATGTGGTGCTCGATTCATTGGCCATGAATTTGGACAAGACCCGCTGGGAAACCCGCCTGCAACTGCAGCAGTTTGCGGCCTCCGACAAGGAGCAGGAGCGCTGGCATTTACAGGCCGACCGCCTGGACCTGACCCCGATCACGCCATTGCTCGACTCCCTGGCACCCTGGCCGGACGGTGTGGCCAAGGTTATTGACCAACTCAAGGTCACGGGTACGCTGCGCAATGTGCTGGCTGATTACCGCCCACAGGCGAGCGATGATCAAAAACTCAGCTTCGCGGCGAATCTGGAGCAGGTCGGCTTTAACGCTACCCACGGCGCCCCGGCTGCACGCAATGTCAGCGGCTTGATCAGCGGCGACCTGGGCAAGGGCGAACTGCGGCTCGACAGCAAGGATTTCATGCTGCATCTGGACCCGATCTTCGCCAAACCCTGGCAGTACCAGCAAGCCAACGCCTTGCTGACCTGGACGTTGAACAAGGACAGCTTCACCCTGATCGCGCCGTACATCAAAGTGCTGGGCGAAGAGGGCAAGATCGCGGCGGACTTTTTGATCCGTATCCACCTCGACCATTCCCAAGAAGACTACATGGACCTGAGGGTCGGCCTCACGGAGGGTGATGGCAGTTTCACCCCCAAATACCTGCCCGAAGTGTTGAGCCCGGCACTGACCGAATGGTTGAGTACGGCAATCATAAAGGGCGCGGTCGAAGAGGGCTTCTTCCAGTACCAAGGTTCTCTGAGCCACGATGCCGTTGCGGCTGCGCGCAATATCAGCCTGTTTTTTAAAGTGCATGGCGCCGAACTGGCGTTCCAGCCCGGCTGGCCCCATGTGCGTAACGTCTCGGGTGATGTGTTTATCGAAGACAGTGGCGTACGCATCATGGCCAGCAAGGGCCAGTTGCTCGACACTCAGGTTCGTAACGTTGCGGTCAGAATTCCCCATGTACCCAGCGGTAAGGTCAGCCATCTGTTTTTGGACGGCGACTTTGAGGGCGGGCTGGGTGACGGCCTGAAAATTCTTCAGGAGGCGCCCATTGGCACCGCTGAAACTTTTGCTGGCTGGCAGGGAGAGGGCTCGCTCAAAGGCCGCGTCGACCTGGATATCCCTCTGGAGAAAGGCGTTGAGCCTAAAATTCTGGTGGATTTCAACACCGATAAGGCGCGCCTGAAAATCAGCGATCCCGAGTTTGAACTGACTCAGCTCAAAGGCAGCTTTCGCTTTGACAGTTCCAAGGGACTGACCGGTAAGGGCATCAGCGCCCGTGCTTTTGATCGTCCGGTTACGGCGCAGATTTTTGCCGACGGCAAGCCCGGCCGCCTCAGCACCCGGGTCGTGGCCAGCGGTCAAGTGGGGGTCAAAAAGCTCACGGACTGGCTCAAGTTCAATCAGCCGATCCCGGTGACGGGTGACTTGCCCTATCAATTGCAACTCACCCTGGACGGCGCCGACAGCCAGCTACGCGTCAGCTCCAGTCTCAAAGGCGCAGTGGTGGACTTGCCTGCGCCTTTTGGTCTGGCAGCCAATGAAAGCCGCAACAGTGTGTTTCGCATGACCCTGCAAGGTGCCGAGCGTCGTTACTGGTTTGATTACGGTGACCTCGCCAACCTGACCTTTGCCGCTCCCAACGGCAAGTTTGAAGACGGACGCGGTGAGCTGTTTCTGGGTGATGGCGATCCGATATTGCCTGCGACCAAAGGCCTGAGAATTCGTGGCGTACTGTCGGAACTGGACGTGGCCCCGTGGCAGGCGCTGGTCGAGCGCTATGCAGGCAAGGATCCGGGGGGCAGTGCCAAACAAATGCTCAGCAGTGCGGACTTTAAAGTCGGCAAGTTGATTGCCTTCGGCACCCAGCTGGACAAGGCTCGCCTGGTCATGAAGCGCAACGCGGCATCCTGGGCGCTGCAAATCGACAGTAAACAGGCCATCGGTGCAGTGACTTTGCCGGATGCCAAAAACGCCCCGATTGTGGTCACGATGCAGAGCATCAGATTGCCTGCTCCCGATCCAAAGGCCGTGGCTGACGAAAATGCCCCCGACCCACTGGCCACGGTTGATCCGCGAAAAATTCCGGCACTGGACATCATTATTCGTCAGCTCTACCAGGGGCCAGACCTGCTCGGCGCCTGGTCACTCAAGGTGCGGCCCACCAGTCGGGGCATCAGCCTGAGCAACTTGAACCTTGGGCTCAAGGGCATGCTGCTCGAAGGCGCCGGCGGCTGGGAAGGCGTCGCCGGTAACAGCAAGAGCTGGTATCAGGGCCGTCTGGGCGGAGGGAATTTGGCCGATGTACTCAAGAGCTGGGGCTTTGCGCCGAGCGTGACCAGCGACAACTTTCACGTCGACATAGATGGTAACTGGCCCGGTTCACCTGCCTGGATCGGTCTCAAGCGCTTCTCCGGCACCCTGGACGCTTCGCTCAATAAAGGCCAGTTTGTGGAGGTCGATGGCAGCGCCCAAGTACTGCGCATTTTTGGCCTTCTGAACTTCAATGCCATTGGCCGTCGACTGCGCCTGGACTTCTCCGACCTGTTCGGCAAGGGGCTGAGTTATGACCGGGTCAAGGGCGTGCTCAATGCCAGCAGCGGCGTCTACACCACCAGCAAGCCGATCCGGATGACCGGGCCGTCCACCAACCTGGAGCTTAATGGCACGTTGAATATGATCACTGACCAGGTCAATGCCAAGTTGCTGGTGACGTTACCAGTGACCAACAACCTGCCCCTTGCCGCATTGTTGGTGGGTGGGCCGGCAGCGGGTGGGGCTATGTTCTTGCTCAACAAGCTGATTGGTGATCAGGTGTCGCGATTCGCCAGCGTGCAGTACAGCATTCAAGGCCAGTGGAATGATCCCAAGATTACCTTCGACAAGCCTTTTGAGAAAAACTAGGAGCGCGCCGCGATGTCGTTAGCCGTTATTCAAATGGTCAGTCAGAGCGATGTTCTGACCAACCTGGCTCAGGCTCGGCGCCTGCTGGAAGAGGCTGCGCGCGGTGGTGCACAACTGGCCGTGTTGCCCGAGAATTTTGCGGCCATGGGCCGTCGCGATATTGCCGATATCGGTCGTGCCGAGGCATTGGGCGAAGGTCCTGTCCTGCCATGGTTGAAACAGGCTGCTCGCGACCTCAACTTATGGATAGTTGCAGGGACTTTACCCCTGCCACCCGAAGGGCAGCCTGAGGGCAAGGTTAACGCCTGTTCGCTGCTGATCAACGCCGACGGCGAACCTGTGGCACGTTACGACAAATTGCATTTGTTCGACGTCGATGTGTCAGACAATCGTGGTCGCTACCGTGAATCCGATGACTATGCTCATGGTAAACGCGTGGTGGTAGTTGATACCCCGGTCGGCAAGCTGGGCCTGACCGTATGTTATGACCTGCGCTTCCCGGAGTTGTACAGTGAGCTTCGAGCCGCTGGTGCCGAACTGATTACCGCACCGTCGGCATTCACTGCCGTAACCGGGGCCGCGCATTGGGACATCCTGATTCGTGCCCGTGCCATCGAAACCCAGTGCTACGTGCTTGCAGCGGCCCAGGGCGGCGTTCATCCGGGCCCTCGCGAGACATACGGGCATGCTGCCATTATCGACCCCTGGGGGCGGGTGCTGGCCGAGCAGGCACAAGGCGAGGGCGTATTGCTGGCCCGCCGCGATGCGGGTGAGCAAGCCGATATCAGAGCGCGCATGCCGGTGGTGAGCCATCGGCGGTTTAACACCCATTTGATTTAGGTGGGAGCGGTTTTTTTTGCTCCCACAGATCCAGGCAGGACTAATTTTCAGGTCCGTGTGTTCAGCACTCAAAGATGCTGAAGCAGGGGCCAAGACGGAGTGAATATGAGCGAGTTGTTGACCTCAGTCAGCGAACACCTGTTGGCACCGGGCGGTGTCACCATCGAAAGCCTGCAAAGCGTATTGGGCGACCTGGCCGGACCGGGCATCGACGCGGCAGACCTGTATTTTCAGGGCCAGATTTCCGAGTCATGGGCACTCGAAGACGGCATCGTCAAAGAAGGCAGCTTCAATCTCGATCAGGGCGTGGGCGTACGCGCTCAGTCTGGCGAGAAGACCGGTTTTGCATACAGCAACGCCATCACCCTGGAAGCGCTGGGCCTGGCCGCACGCGCTGCGCGATCGATCTCCCGGGCCGGACAAAACGGCACGGTGCAGGCGTTCACCACTCAGGACGTGGCCCAGTTGTACGGCCCGGATAACCCGCTCGAAGTCATCAGCCGCGCAGAAAAAGTCGAGCTGCTCAAGCGTATCGATGCTGCTACCCGCGCTCTTGATCCGCGGATTCAGCAGGTTACCGTGAGCATGGCCGGGGTTTGGGAGCGGATTCTGGTGGCGTCCACTGACGGTGGCCTGGCGGCAGATATTCGTCCGCTGGTACGTTTCAACGTCAGTGTCATCGTCGAGCAAAATGGCCGTCGCGAACGCGGTGGCCATGGCGGTGGCGGACGCACCGACTACCGTTATTTCCTCACCGACGACCGTGCCATGGGCTATGCCCGCGAGGCGCTGCGTCAGGCATTGGTCAACCTTGAAGCCGTACCGGCACCGGCGGGCACGTTCCCGGTGGTCCTTGGTTCAGGCTGGTCGGGCGTACTGCTGCACGAAGCCGTGGGCCATGGCCTGGAAGGCGACTTCAACCGCAAGGGCAGTTCGGCCTACAGCGGCCGCATGGGTGAAATGGTTGCCTCCAAGCTGTGCACCATCGTCGATGACGGCACCCTGGCCGGTCGTCGTGGCTCGCTCAGCGTGGATGACGAAGGCACCCCGACCGAGTGCACCACGCTGATCGAAAACGGCGTGCTCAAGGGCTATATGCAAGACAAGCTCAATGCCCGCCTGATGGGCGTGGCCCGCACCGGCAACGGCCGTCGCGAGTCTTATGCCCACCTGCCGATGCCACGCATGACCAACACTTACATGTTGGGCGGTGAAAGCGATCCGGCTGAAATTATTGCGTCGGTGAAAAAGGGCATCTACTGCGCCAATCTGGGCGGTGGTCAGGTCGATATCACCAGCGGCAAGTTTGTGTTCTCCACCAGCGAGGCCTACTTGATCGAAGACGGCAAAATCACTCGCCCAGTCAAAGGCGCGACCCTGATTGGCAACGGGCCGGAAGCAATGAGCAAGGTGTCGATGGTCGGTAACGATCTGTCGCTGGACAGCGGCGTGGGCACATGTGGCAAGGACGGGCAGTCGGTGCCGGTCGGCGTTGGGCAGCCAACGTTGAAAATTGACGCGATTACAGTGGGCGGTACGGGCGGTTGATGGAAGTTGCCCGGAAGGCTGCAAGGCAACCTTCCTGGCTACGAGGCTTAACGCAGACCGCGTTGAGTCTCGTCCAACCCACGGATGTACTTGAACAATTTGCGGCTTGAGGCCGGTGCCTTGTTCTGAGCCAGCTCGTGTTTGGCCTGACGTATGACCGAACGCATTTGCTGGCGATCGGCTTCAGGGAACTCGGCGACAAACTTTTCCAGTACAGCGTCATCACCCTCGATCAGGCGATCACGCCAGCGCTCGAGGTTGTGGAAACGTTCGTTGTACTGGCGAGAAGAGGCATCGACTTGATCGATCAAAGCAAGAATTTCGTCAAGCGGTTGATCGCGCATCAGTTTGCCGATGAACATCATATGGCGCTTGCGCGCAATATTGGCCGTGTGTTTTGGAGCATCTGCCAGAGCCTTTCGCATTGCGTCAGTCAGGGGCATTTTGTTCAGCAAGTCAGGCTTGAGTGTCGTGAGACGCTCGCCCAGATCAACCAGAGCATGAAGCTCGCGCTTGACCTGCGATTTGCTTTTTTCGCCGTCGAAGGCGTCGTCGTAAGAATCAACCATGGTGGCAGTCCGCAAAGAAACGCCGCCATGATAACCAGTCGGGGGCCGCTTGTCCGGCCCGGTCGCTCGGCGGCCCTGCCGAAAACAGAATTTGAGTGGAGAAAACCATGAGTGCAGTACAAAGCGTCGGCCCGCAGGCCTTGCCGGCACTGCAGGAGCAGGTCGAGCAAATCATCGCCGAAGCCAGGCGCCAGGGTGCCAGCGCCTGTGAAGTGGCAGTGTCCCTGGAACAGGGCCTGTCGACCTCGGTGCGTCAGCGCGAGGTCGAAACCGTTGAGTTCAATCGCGATCAGGGTTTTGGGATCACTCTCTACGTAGGGCAGCGCAAAGGCTCGGCCAGCACCTCGTCCACCGGCCCTGAGGCCATCCGCGAAACCGTCGCGGCAGCCTTGGCGATTGCCAAGCACACTTCCGAAGACGAGAGCTCGGGTCTGGCGGATGCCAGCTTGATGGCCCGTGACCTGCAAGACTTCGACGTGTTCCACACTTGGGATATTACTCCCGAGCAGGCCATCGAAAAGGCGCTGGCGTGTGAAGCCGCGGCGTTCGAGGCTGACAGCCGGATCAAAAACGCCGATGGCACGACCTTAAGCACCCATCAGGGTTGCCGCGTGTATGGCAACAGCAACGGCTTTATTGGTGGCTCGGCTTCGACTCGTCACAGCCTCAGCTGCGTAATGATTGCCGAAGGCGACGGCCAGATGCAGCGCGACTACTGGTATGACGTCAACTGCCAGGGCGAGTTGTTGATGGACGCCGCCACCATCGGTCAGCGAGCTGCTGAGCGTGCTGCTCGCCGTTTGGGCTCGCGTCCGGTGCCTACGTGCGAAGTGCCGGTGCTGTTCTCGGCCGAGTTGGCCGGTGGTTTGTTTGGCAGCTTCCTGGGTGCGATTTCGGGCGGCAATCTATATCGCAAGTCGTCCTTCCTGCTGGATGCAATGGGCCAGCAGATCTTCCCTGAATGGCTGACCCTGGATGAGCGTCCGCACCTGATGCGCGCCATGGGCAGTTCGTCGTTTGATAACGATGGCTTGGCCACATACGCCAAACCTTTTATCAAGGACGGCGAGTTGGTGTCCTACATCCTCAGCACCTATTCCGGCCGCAAGCTGGGTATGCCGAGCACAGCCAACGCTGGCGGTGTGCACAACCTGTTTGTGACCCACGGTGATGAAGATCAGGCGGCGCTGATTCGCCGTATGGGCCGCGGCCTGTTCGTCACTGAACTGATGGGCAGTGGCCTGAACATGGTTACGGGCGACTACTCCCGTGGCGCGGCGGGTTTCTGGGTCGAGAATGGCGAGATCCAATTCCCGGTTCAGGAAGTGACCATTGCCGGCAACATGCGCGACATGTTCAAACAGATCGTGGCCGTGGGCAACGACCTGGAACTACGCAGCAACATCCGCACTGGCTCGGTGCTGATCGAACGCATGATGGTGGCAGGTAGCTAAACAGCGGGACTGCGTATGCTCATGCTTGCGCTCTCGGACTACACGGTGGGAGCGAGCCTGCTCGCGAAGGTCATTCGCGAGCAGGCTCGCTCCCACCGTTGAAGTCGTTCTTCAAAACCAAATTGGAAAGCCGTTGCACCCTCGTACGCAGCCTTCGTTCCTCGTCAGCGGTACAGGGCTTGCTGCACCCGCAGGCTAGTCATAATTAAGCGTGTAAGTGACTCCGGAATTTGCCGTGCCGCCTTTTATGGGGCCGGGGAGCCTTACATAGTTCACCGACAGCGGGATTGAATAACTGCCCACGCCCGCCGCGCCATCGAGCCACTGTCCTGGGTTGCCCGTACCAGACAAGTCCGGACCGAAGCTGACAGCACCAAATTTGTTGTGAACTTCGAGTGCAATCCCTTGAGCCCCGGAGTCCGGTGACAGATTTAACTGGGTTGTAAGGTTGGCCGGGTTGTTGGCGTCGGTGAGCGTTACATGTACATCTCTCGTTCCAGAACCTCCCGTACAGTTCAGATCGATACTGAAATTTTGAGGTGTTGTTCGGCCACTTTGATTGAAATCTGAAATGTTAACCTCACCCAAATTGACATTGAGAATTGGGGTGTTTGCTACGCAAGTTGGCCTTAGTATGGTCACTGTTATGGGTTGTGCTAATGTAATGTTCAAAAAGTTAGTGTAGTCGTGATTGCGGATAGTACCTCTCATGGCTATATGGGTGGGAAGTATTTTGCCGCCTGTGAGTATTTCGCCTGTTTTGAAGAGGGCTATTTCGTTATATATAAATGATTCTATTGTGTAAGTATCGCTGAGGGTGGTGAAAAAATGAGGTACTTTCCCTGTGAAGAGGGTTGTCGATATATGAAAGCCCATCCCGATTCCAGGAATACCGCTCTCATAAACATTGTAATCAGGGGTCGTGAATACCAGTGGGTAATCAGAGTTTATTTCGAGCTCGGAGCCAGTCGCGTCACATGTAATTATTGTATCCGTTAACGAGCTGTTAAATTTAATCAACGCTAAAAAACTACCCACAGGAGCCGATCCGTCAACTTGCACTATCCAAGAACCTGCGTTGTCCATCAATCGATCAATTGCACCTTCGACAGTGCAGCTAGCCAATGCCGCATAACTAAAAAAACTCCCGCCCATAACGACGAGCGTCATGATGATTTTTTTTGCTGTTTTAGCCGGGCAACAAAATTTACGAGGTGCTCGATATGTAAGAGTGTTCATTATGTTCCCCGCTCTAAATATATTAAAAGTTTGTGCTGTGACCCGTAAATTAATTATCGGCACACCAACTTCATCTGGTCATAACCCTGGGTACTGCTGCGTTCCGGCAATGCATAACCCGCCTCACACGCCAGCGCACCCGACTTGATGTTCAATGTGCCTTTGTCCGACTCGACCAGTACCAGCGCCTGGCCGCTTGGATCGGCGATGGCCAATAGCGTGCCTTCGGCGTTTTCTACGCGGGTGCCAAAGGGCATTGGCGTGCCATCGGCCTTGACCAGCTCGAACTGCACGCGGCGACCCTGCTTGATGTTGAACCGGGCTACGGTCACCGAGCCACGGCGCGGAATGACTTGCTGGGTGGTGTTGTCGATTTCGATGTCCGAGCCCAACTGGCTGGAGTCCAGGTTGATCCAGTTGGTGCGGTAGGGTTGCGCGTTCGGCACCACGGCATAGCCATTGGCGCCCGTGGTGACTCCGGCGTTGTTGCCCACCGGGATCCCGACCACGCCCGGGACTTCTACCAGGGTAAAACTTTCGCCCACGGTTTGACCGAAGTTGATCCCGCCAGCGTGCACCACGATGGAGCCGGCGGCTGTACCGTTGAGGGACTTGAAGGTGTCCCCCTGGGCGTATCCGGCACCCACTTGGGCCACGGGGGTGGTGCCATTGAGATTGCCGCTGAAGGTTTTGCCGCCCAGGCTTTCGTGACCAGCATTCACCGAATAGAACAAATCGCCACGGTCCATGACTGAGCCATTGGCACCGGTTTGCAGGCTATGAGCACCATTGTTGTCAGTCGCCAGCGTGCTGCTGACCCGGGTAGGTCGGCTGCTGCTGCCCAGCGGGAACGACAGCGACAACGAAACCCGTGTGCCTGCCGACTTTTCCCGGGAGGCGTCAGGGCTCAGTGTTTGCGTGGCATTCAGGTGGTAGGTCATAGACCCCCAATTGCCGCCATATCCCAGGGTAAATTGCCGGGTTTTGCCTGGCAGGTTCCAATAGCGCTGCTCGCCCATTCTCAGGTAAAGCGCACCGTATTGACGCCCGCCCAGACTTTGGTTGAGGGTGAGGTCAAAACGCGTTTTTGCTCGGCCATCTCGGCGGTGCCGATGAGTGATGTCCATATCGCTGACGTGCTCGTTCAAGGTGCGATAGCCCTCGGTCGAGTAGCGATAGCTGGCCAGGCTGAAGGTGGTGTCGGTGCTGGCAAGGGTTTTGGAGTACAGCAGGCGTGCACTCTGGCCCTTGTTGCGTTGACCGACAGCGTTGGTGCTGGTGGATTGGGTGACATCCGCCGAGAACGCACCGATGGCCGTGTTCTGCGAGGCGCCCAGATTGATGGCACTGAAATCCGGCGCCCATTGCACGCCGCCGAACAGGGTGGTGTTATCGGCCGCGCCATACGTCAGCCCGGCGATGCCCACCATGGGTGTAACCCCGAAGTAGCCATTGCTGTCGTATTGCCCCATGGCCAAGTTGTAGCGAAACGTGCCGCGGCGCACCATTTGTGGCAAGGACGCGAATGCCTGGGTGGTCACCCGGCGGCGGCCGTCAGCCTCGATCACGGTAATTTCAAGATCGCCGTTGGATCCGTTGGGGTAGATGTCGTCAATCACAAAGGGGCCGGGGGCCACGGTGGTGCTGTACAGCAAGTAGTTGTTCTGGCGCACCTCGATGGTCGCATTGGTTTCGGCATCACCCCGGATAGTGGGGGCATAACCGCGCAGGCTGTCTGGCAGCATGGAGTCATCGGATGCCAGGGTCAGGCCTTTGATACGAACGCTGTCGAAGACTTGCGAGCTGGTGAAGGTCTGGCCCAGGGTCAATTGGCTCTTCAGTGAGGTGATATCGCGCTGAGCAAAGGTGCGGTTGCTCGTCAGCTTGACGCCATTGGCCTCGGTACTGCTGATGTTTGAGTCATTGCGCAGGCGCCATGGCCCTAGGTTGATGCCGTTGTTCAGGCCAATCGAGTAGCTGTCGTTATCACCTGCCCGGGTGGTATTGCGACGACCGGTGATGTTGTAGTTGGCAAAGGCTGACGTAACGCCTTCATCCCATAAAGCCGGGTCTACAAAGCCCCGTGCGCTACGCAGCATGGAAGCTTGCGGCACGCTAATACTCAGGTGTTGGCGACTGGCGTCATAGTCGACGCTGCTTTGCTCGATCAGGCTGAGCAGGTCGTAGCAAAGCTCGGGTCGGGTTTCATCCAGTTTTCCGGCGTCTCGAAGCAACTTGAGATCCAGCCCAAGTGATTTAAAAATAGGAACTGTCAAACAGGCCTCAACTTGTCCAGTTAATTCCTGTTTGGTAAAGCTGACATCCTGGCGCCCAACTAATGAGCGGTTTATATAAATATCGACCCGGTAACTACCCGCCGCCACAGTACTACCTTGCAGAAAGTCATTAAGGTCTACACCTTGCCCGCCTTTTTGTAGAAAGTGGGTGCTGAATGTTGGTTTTTTAGTAGGTTCATTAGAACTGGAAAAAGTGACTGTCGAAGAAAAAACAACAGTGCCCAACACCAGAGAGTGCAAAAGTACGCTGACTTGAGTGGGCGCGTCGACACTTGCTGATCGTGATAACCGATGAGGAGAAGTGCGGTTGTTTAATACAATTAAAGCAGTCATGTAACGCCTCGGTACTGATGTTGCGCATAGGCAGTTCGATGTCATAGCCCGGTAAAGTATTGTTACGTGTCGGCTAAAAAAGTTGTGAGTAAGCGCTTAGGGTTGAAGAGGCTTCAGGTGTGTTGGCGTTGTGCTTAACGATGTGCTGTACACGTTTTTTGCGCCAAAGTCATCAATGCTGCCAGTCGTGAGTGTCATGGCGCTGGTACGAGGAAGTCCTGGTATATCGAGGTACTTGGTGTCGCCCGGTGCAAGCATGAAGTTGTTGATAGGGGCGCTGGTGTAATCGGCAGACTTGATATGGATGTCGGTCAGCGTCACGTAATAGGCAGTGGGGTTTTTAATGATCAGGTTCCTGCCTTCAATCGTCCAGGTTAGAACTTCGGGTGCCTCTTTTGCGGTGCCAGGCAGTCCGGTTGGGCGGTAGAAAAACTTGATGCGCTGACGCACGGCAAGTTGAAGTATGTTTTCACCCTCAGCGGTTTTTGGTATTTCCTGAACATTCAGCCAAAACACCGACTCTTTATCGGTAGGCACCCCAACCCCTTTGTACAGGATTCGCAGAATCTGCCTGCTTTGACCGGCCATATGGGCCAACGGCGGGGTTATGGCAAACGGGATAGACGCTGAACTCATACCCGGCAGGTCGCTATCCAGCCAGGATTGAATCAGCCTTTCGTCGGTGCCCAAATTACGGACAGTGACGCTGGCTTCTTTTTTGTTTCCTTCAAATACCACTCGGGTTGAACTGAGTGTAATTGCAGCCTGTGCCTGGCTGCACAGAAACAGGGTAATTAAGAGGGCTACCGTGTTTAAGTTTGGAAGTAACATGTCAATAGTCTCACTGCGCGTGTGAACGTTCAGGGAAGACACAGGTCTTCCCTTATCTGTTACTTAGTCATAAATGAAGGTAAAAGGCATGTTTGCATTGGCAGTACCGGCGGCCAGTGGAGTGCCGTTTTTGATGTAGGCTGCGCGCAGATCAAGTTTCGCAGTGGCTGCACCGGTGCCATCAACGATCAGTGCCGTAGTCAGTCGATCGCCTGCACCAAGATTCAAGATCTTGTCAGTGCCATCCATCAGTGCAATACCGACGCCAGTAGCACCACCGGTATTGATCTTCAGCAGACGTGTATCGTCAGCATCCATGCCTGAACCACTCACCGGGTCGAATGACATATGTGCATTGGATAAATCGGTCGCGCCCGTGCAGTTAATGTCCAGTTGAAGTTGGGTCGTTGTAGACGCCTGTCCCGTAGAACCATCTTCAAGATCAGCAATGGAGACAATGCCCATTGGGACGTTAATATTGTTGGCCGTGCTGCCTGGAGCCGTTGCGGAACATGTGGCTGCCGTCAGGCTGCCGGTAAAGTTGATGTCACCTGTTTTAGCCTGAGACAACTGCATAAAAGAAGTGACTGCAATAATGCTGGAGACAAGTATTAGCTTTTTCATGTGTAACCTTTAAAGTCGCGGGAAGTTGCGTTAGAGGCTGCGTGAATACGCGCGAATAATAGGTTCTTGGCTGTAGATAGGATGCGAGGCATGCCCTATTGGTTTGTAGGGGATACCCGAAGATTGATATGAAGGCGACAGTGCCAAAGCGCGATAAATACACAGTTTATGTAAGGTTTTTCACGACTTTAAAAATATCCTCGGTCAATGAGCGGGGCTTCAAGGGGCTGGATGGCGGGCGCTAAACCCTTGGCAGGCTTGTTTTGATAATCAATATCGCTTAATAATGAATCTCATTATCGAGTGAGCTTGAGTCATGAGTTCTGCGTTGCGTGAAGGGCCGTATCTAGAAAGCTGGCGCTGGATGAGCCGCCAGATCCGCTGCGCACTGGCGCCGGACGAACCGCGCCTGATCGAGCATTACCTGGCCGAAGGCCGCTATCTTGCAGGCTGTACGGCGACCTCTCCCTGGATGATTGCCGTTACCTCGTTCCGGTTGTTGCTGGATACCGCAACTGACACTGCGCTGCCATGGCATTGGCGCACCTTGTGTCTGGACCACGCGTGGCGCCCGCTGCGTGACCTCGAAACCCAAGCCCTGTGTACCTGCCGACTCAAGCGCTGGCAAAGCTTTGCCTGGCTGTTGGCTACCTGCGAGCTCGAACCTTCAATTTCTTTAACAGAACTGGTGCAAGGATTTCCTGATGAGTAACACTCGTATCGAACGTGACAGCATGGGTGAGTTGCGCGTACCTGAGGCGGCGCTGTATGGCGCTCAAACACAGCGTGCGGTCGACAACTTCCCCATCAGTCATCAACGCATGCCAGCGCAATTCATTCGCGCGCTGATCCTGGCCAAAGCCGCTGCTGCTCAGGCTAACGTCGAACTCAAGCAGATCAGTGCTGCCCAGGGCGAGGCCATTGTCGAGGCGGCACAGATCCTGCTGACCGGCGATTTCATGGAGCACTTCCCGGTGGATATTTTCCAGACCGGTTCGGGCACCAGTTCCAACATGAATGCCAATGAAGTGATCGCGACGCTGGCCACGCGGCTGCTGGGCGAGGAGGTTAACCCCAACGATCACGTCAATTGCGGGCAAAGCAGCAACGACATCATCCCGACCACCATTCATGTCAGCGCGGCGTTGGGCCTGCACGAACAACTGTTGCCCGCGCTGACGCACCTGGTACAGGTGATCGAGCACAAGGCTGAGCAGGTCCACGTGTACGTTAAAACCGGTCGAACACATTTGATGGACGCCATGCCCGTGCGCATGAGCCAGGTGCTCAACGGTTGGGCGCAACAGCTCAAGGCCAATATCGAGCATTTGCACAACCTGCAGCCTGCGCTGCAATCCCTGGCGCAGGGCGGTACAGCGGTGGGCACCGGGATTAATGCGCACCCGCAATTCGCCAGGTTGTTCAGTCAGCAGCTCAGCGCCCTGACTCACGTGCAGTTCACGCCGGGTAAGGACCTGTTCGCGTTGATTGGTTCGCAGGACACGGCCGTATCGGTATCGGGGCAGCTCAAAGCCACTGCCGTGTCCTTGATGAAAATCGCCAACGATCTGCGCTGGATGAACTCCGGGCCGTTGGCGGGCCTCGGCGAGATTGAACTTGAGGCCTTGCAGCCAGGTTCTTCGATCATGCCAGGCAAGGTCAATCCGGTGATTCCGGAAGCCACTGCAATGGTTGCGGCTCAGGTTATCGGTAACGACACGGTGATTACCGTTGCAGGTCAGTCCGGCAACTTTGAGCTGAACGTGATGTTGCCGGTCATTGCCCAGAACCTGCTGAGCAGCATTGAGTTGTTGGCAAATTCGAGTCGCTTGCTGGCCGACAAGGCTATTGCCAGCTTCAAGGTTAACGACGCCAAGCTTAAAGAGGCGCTTTCGCGCAATCCGATTCTGGTGACGGCCCTGAACCCGATCATCGGTTATCAAAAAGCCGCCGAAATCGCCAAGACCGCATACCAGCAGGGGCGCCCGGTGATTGATGTGGCCCTTGAATACACGGATTTGCCACGCAGCCAGCTCGAGGTCTTGCTCGACCCCGAGAAACTGACCGCCGGCGGCGTTTAATCCATCGACACTGCTTTGGAGGTTCACATGGAGCACTGGAAACGCACGATCGAAAGAGCCAACCGCTGTTTCGCAGAAGGCGAACTGGTCGATGCCCGGGAGCACTATTTGCAGGCGCTTGCGCTGGCTCAAGTGTTGTTCGAGCGCTGGAGTGATGCCGACGAAGCAGTGGCGGCCTGTGTCATTTCGCATCACAACCTGGCGGATCTGCATTTGCGCCTCAATCAGCCGGAGGAAAGCGTCGAGTACCTCTGTGCGATCCATCAGCGCTTATTGCAAACCATGCAGAACGCCCGTCTGTCGTCAGCGTTGCGTGAAGCAGCGTTGCGTCAGAGCAGTAAAACTTATGTCGAGCTTTTGAATTTCATCAGTGAGCACGGCGAATACCCGCGCTCAAATCTTTTGCTCAAACGCAATGTGGCTCAGAGCAGCCATGAGTTCTCGACAATTAGCGGTCATCACTTAGGAGCACATTGATATGACTTATACCTTGCCTGCCTTGCCTTATGCCTATGACGCGCTTGAGCCGCATATTGATGCGCAAACCATGGAAATCCACTACACCAAGCATCACCAGACCTACATCAATAATCTGAATGCGGCGGTAGAGGGGACGGAGTGGGCGCAATGGCCTGTAGAAAAACTGGTGGCCAGTGTTCATCAACTGCCCGAGAAGCTGCAGGCTGCGGTGATCAACCAGGGTGGCGGGCATGCCAACCACTCGCTGTTTTGGGAGGTCATGAGCCCGAAGGGCGGAGGCAAGCCAGAAGGTGCGCTGGCCAAGGCGATTGACCAGCAACTGGGTGGGCTGGAGACGTTCAAGGAGAATTTCACCAAGGCTGCGTTGACGCGCTTTGGCAGTGGCTGGGCGTGGTTGAGCGTGACGCCGCAAAAAACACTGGTGATAGAAAGCAGTGGTAACCAGGACAGCCCGTTAATGAATGGCAATACGCCAATTCTGGGGCTGGATGTGTGGGAGCATGCCTACTACCTTCGTTATCAAAATCGCCGTCCGGAGTACATTAACGCGTTCTACAACGTGATTAATTGGCCAGAAGTGGCGCGTCGTTATCAAGCCGCGATTGGCTGAGCCCACTTAACAGGATTCAGGCGGATTATGGGCACGCAAATGTTGGCAGTCGGTGGTGTTCGGATGTTTCGTTATGCCCTCGGCACGCTCTTGTTGTTGGCGGGCACAGCTTTGCTGGTGGCCAAAGGATTGGTCTGGCTGGACCTTGAGCCCAGATTACTGCGGGCGCTGCAAGGCGGTTCGCTTTGTGCGTTAGGTACTGCGTTGGGCGCGGTGCCGGTTTTGGTCATTCGTAAAATGCCAGTTGCGGTCAGCGACACCTTGCTGGGCTTTGGTGCCGGGGTGATGTTGGCCGCCACGGCTTTTTCGCTGATTGTGCCGGGTATTGCTGCAGCTCAAAGTCTGGGGTTGTCGCCCTGGGCCTCAAGCGGTCTGATCAGTGTGGGCATCCTGCTGGGTGCATTTTGCCTGTTTCTGGTAGATCGAAAGGTATCGGGCGCCGGGCCGGAGGTTTTTGCCAGCCGTCCCGGCGAGCCGGTTATTGCACCACGAATATGGCTGTTTGTAATCGCGATTGTGGCGCACAACATTCCTGAGGGCATGGCGGTCGGGGTGTCAGCGGGTGGCGGAATGCCTGATGCCGATAGCTTGGCAATGGGGATTGCGTTGCAGGATGTGCCGGAAGGGCTGGTGATTGCCTTGGTGCTGGCTGGGGCTGGGATGTCGCGGGTCAAGGCCTTCCTGATTGGAGCAGCCTCGGGCTTGGTCGAGCCAGTGTTTGCGGTGCTCTGCGCCTGGCTGGTCAATCTGGCCGAAGTGTTGTTGCCATTGGGGTTGGCATTGGCTGCAGGAGCGATGCTGCTGGTTGTCACACAAGAGGTGATCCCGGAGTCGCGGCGCAATGGTCACGAAAAGCTGGCGAGCCTGGGGTTGTGTGTGGGCTTCTGCCTGATGATGGTGATGGATACAGCGTTAGGTTGAGCCGATCTCTTTAGCCGCTGCCGCAGCAGGCTGCGATCGGGCGCGGTTTTCGGGAAATGAAGGTCCTTAGGACCTTATCGCAGCCTGCGGCAGCGGCTACAGGTTGACGTGCGGCTACTCACCTTCATCGAAGAAGTTGTTGATCAGCGCGACCAGCGCATCCAAAGCTTCCTGTTCTTTCTCGCCTTCGGTTTTCAGGTGGATGGTGGTCCCTTTGCCGGCGGCGAGCATCATCATTGCCATGATGCTCTTGCCGTCAACCATTGACTCAGGTGTGCGACCTGCCCGGATCTGGCATGGAAACTGACCTGCGATACCGACGAACTTTGCAGATGCCCGGGCGTGCAAACCCAGTTTGTTGATGATTTGTATTTCCAGTGCAGGCATCGCAGGGTAGATCCTTCAAGTAAGGTCGCGGTGGCGAACCTGGACGTTCTTCAGAGTTTCTTGCAGGCACTTGCCCAAGCGTTCAGTCAGGTAGACGGAGCGGTGATGTCCGCCCGTGCAGCCAATCCCAATCGTTACGTAGGCACGATTGCTTGCGGCAAAGCGTGGTAGCCACTTCAGCAGGTAGCTGGAGATGTCCTGGAACATTTCTTCGACATCAGGTTGTGCTGCCAGGTAGTCGGCAACCGGCTGATCCAATCCGGATTGCTCACGCAGTTCCGGTTTCCAATACGGGTTGGGCAGGCAACGTACGTCAAAGACCAGGTCGGCATCCACTGGCATCCCGCGCTTGAAGCCAAACGACTCAACCAAAAAGGCGGTGCCGGGTTCTGGTTTGTTCAGCAAGCGCAGCTTGATGGTGTCGCGCAGCTGATACAGGTTCAGATTGGTGGTGTTGATGGTCAGGTCAGCGAGGTCGGCGATCGGTCCAAGCAGTTGGGTTTCATCGCGAATGGCCTCGGCAAGCGAGCGGCTTGCACTGCTGAGCGGGTGACGCCTGCGTGTTTCCGAGAAGCGCTTGAGCAGGGTTTCTTCGTCGGCATCCAGGTACAGGACATCGCACTGGATATGCCGGTTGCGAACCTCTTCAAGCAACTGAGGAAAGCGTGACAAGTGGCTTGGCAGGTTTCGCGCGTCAATCGACACGGCCACCAACGGCTGAGCCAATTCGGTGTGAATCAGCGCGCGCTCGGCCAGTTCCGGCAGCAAACCTGCCGGCAGGTTGTCGATGCAATAGAAACCGTTGTCTTCAAGGACGGCGAGGGCAGTACTTTTACCGGAGCCGGAGCGTCCGCTGACAATTACTAAGCGCATGATTAATGACCGTTCTGTACGTCCAGAACAACCTGATACAACGCTTCGTTGCTGGGTGCGGTGCGCAGTCTTTCGCGCACGTCTTTACGATCGAGCATGCTGGCAATCTGCCGAAGCAGTTCCAGGTGTGCATCGGTTGCCGCTTCTGGCACCAGCAAAACGAAAAGCAGGTCGACCGGCGCGCCATCGATGGCGTCGAAATCTATAGGGGCGTCGAGGTGAAGCAAGGCGCTTACAGGCGACTCACAGCCCTTGAGGCGGCAATGGGGTATGGCGATGCCGTTACCAAAACCAGTGGAACCCAGTTTTTCACGGGCGATAAGGCTCTCAAAAACATCCTGCATTTCGAGACCAGGCACTTCGCGGCTGATCAGGTTGGCAATGTGTTCGAGTGCGCGCTTTTTACTGCCGCCCGGCGCGTTCACCAAGGAACGGCCGGGGGTCAGGATACTTTCAAGTCGGATCATGGGTAGGGAGTATTAACGACCGGTCGCGCCCTGGAGCAGGCTTTGGGTCTTTTCCTTATGCTTTTTCAGTTGGCGATCAAGCTTGTCAGTGAGCAGATCAATGGCGGCATACATGTCGTCATGCTCGGCGTTGGCAACGACTTCTCCTCCATGGATATGCAAGGTAGCTTCGATTTTCTGTTTCAGTTTTTCGACCGCCATCGTTACCTGTACGTTGGTAATCTTGTCGAAATGACGCTCAAGTCGGTCGAGTTTTTCGCCGATGTAAGCGCGTAGCGGTTCGGTGACTTCCAGTTGGTGTCCACTGATGTTGACTTGCATACAGTTTCTCCTTTGATGCCATTGCATAAAGTGGCAGGCCGAGCAGCCTGCCACTGAAACGCCGGGGTCCGTGGCTTACATCAAACGCTTGCGTTCGCTCGAAGGCGCTATCCCTAGGGATTCGCGGTACTTGGCGACGGTGCGACGGGCTACCTGAATACCTTGTGCCTCCAGTAAACCAGCGATCTTGCTGTCACTCAACGGCTTTTTCTGATTTTCAGCGGCAACCAGTTTTTTGATGATGGCACGGATGGCAGTGGAGGAGCATTCGCCGCCTTCAGAGGTGCTGACGTGGCTGGAGAAAAAATACTTCAGCTCATAAATACCACGCGGGGTATGCATGAATTTTTGTGTGGTAACACGCGAAATGGTGGATTCGTGCATGCCCACTGCTTCTGCGATGTCATGCAGTACCAGTGGCTTCATGGCCTCGTCGCCATACTCCAGAAAACCGCGCTGATGCTCGACGATTTGGGTCGCCACTTTCATCAGGGTTTCGTTGCGGCTCTGCAGGCTTTTGATAAACCAGCGCGCTTCTTGCAGCTGGTTGCGCATAAAGGTGTTGTCGGCACTGGTGTCGGCACGGCGCACGAAGCCTGCGTATTGCGGGTTCACCCGCAGGCGTGGCACTGATTCCTGGTTGAGTTCTACCAGCCAGCGTTCGTTATCCTTGCGCACGATCACGTCCGGAACGACGTACTCGGCTTCGCTGGACTCGATTTGCGAGCCGGGGCGCGGGTTGAGGCTTTGTACCAGTTCGATGACCTGGCGCAGCTCGTCTTCTTTGAGCTTCATGCGGCGCATGAGCTGGCTGTAGTCGCGTGCGCCCAGCAAGTCGATGTAATCCGTGACCAGGCGTTTGGCTTCGCTCAGCCACGGCGTCTTGGCCGGGAGCTGGCGCAATTGCAGCAGCAGGCACTCGCCAAGATTACGAGCACCAATGCCGGAGGGTTCGAATTGCTGAATGCGGTGTAATACGGCTTCAATTTCGTCGAGTTCGATATCCAGCTCAGGGTCGAACGCTTCGAGAATCTCTTCGAGGGTTTCGTCCAGGTAGCCCTGGTTATTGATGCAGTCGATGAGGGTTACACCGATCAGTCGGTCGGTGTCGGACATCGGTGCAAGGTTCAACTGCCATAGCAAGTGGCTTTGCAGACTCTCGCCAGCAGACGTACGGGTGGTGAAGTCCCACTCGTCATCGTCGTTGCTTGGCAGGCTGCTGGCGCTGGTCTGATAAACATCCTCCCAGGCCGTGTCCACAGGCAGCTCGTTGGGGATGCGGTCGCCCCAGTCGCCGTCTTCCAGGTTGTCTACAGTCTGTGCGGACTCCTGATAGGTGGGCTCCTGAACGTCGGTATTGGGTTTTTGCTCGATGTTGTCGGCCAAGGGGTCTGCATTGTCGAAGTCGTCGCCTTCTTCCTGGCGTTCGAGCATCGGATTGGACTCCAGGGCTTCCTGGATTTCCTGTTGCAGGTCGAGGGTCGACAATTGGAGCAGGCGGATGGCCTGTTGCAGCTGAGGTGTCATAGTCAGCTGCTGGCCCATTCTCAGGACTAGCGATGGTTTCATGGCAGGGGCTTAACACCTTATTCGCCGGCGCACATGGCGCCATCCACTACAGGGCGCGTGAGCGCCAAACATAAGCAAATTATATGCCTGAAACCGGTGCGTTTGCCTAGGGGGCGTTCTCAATTAGTTTCCACGGCGATGGGCAAACCAATTTAGAGCGCGCCAATGAGCGGCTGGGCAATAAAAATCATGGGGACTTTTTACTGCCCCTGGTGCTCTGGCAACACGCTCCATGCCTGGATTTACAGGCGGAACTCGTGGCCCAGGTAAACTTCTCTCACCAGTTTGTTGGCAAGAATCGTTTCTGCATCACCTTCAGCGATCAACTGTCCGTCGTTCACGATATAAGCGGTTTCGCAGATATCGAGTGTTTCGCGCACGTTGTGATCGGTGATCAGCACGCCAATGCCTTTGGCCTTGAGGTGATGAATGATTTGCTTGATATCGCCCACCGAAATCGGGTCAACCCCGGCGAACGGCTCGTCGAGGAGGATGAACTTGGGCGCAGTGGCCAAGGCGCGGGCAATTTCGACCCGGCGACGTTCACCACCCGACAGGCTCATGCCCAGGTTGTCGCGGATGTGGTTGATGTGGAACTCCTGCAGCAGGCTTTCCAGCTCTTTGCGCCGACTGGCCTTGTCGAGCTCCTTGCGTGTCTCGAGGATCGCCATGATGTTATCCGCTACAGACAGTTTGCGGAAAATCGAGGCTTCCTGCGGCAAGTAACCAATGCCGGCGCGTGCGCGGCCGTGCATCGGTTCGTGGCTGACATCCAGATCATCGATCAGGACGCGACCCTGATCGGCATGCACCAGGCCGACAATCATGTAGAAGCACGTAGTCTTGCCCGCACCGTTAGGGCCGAGCAAGCCCACGATTTGCCCGCTGTCGATCGACAGGCTGACATCACGTACTACCTGACGGCTCTTGTAGCTTTTGGCCAGATGCTGGGCTTTCAGAGTTGCCATTACTGGGCCTTCTGCGGGTCGGTTTTCTTCTTGGGCTGGATCACCATGTCGATGCGTGGGCGAGGCGCTGTTACCTGGCTACCATTTGCACGACCGGCGTTGGCGACTTGTTTCACCGTGTCGTAAACGATTTTCTCGCCTTCGGTGGTGTTGCCGTCGTTGATGACTTTGGCCTTGTCGATCAGCACGATGCGATTTTGCGGCGCATGGTACTGAATGGTCACGGCGTAAGCCTGAACCGGTTTAGGATCTGTGGCTTTTTGCAGTTGCTCGAAGTAAGCCAGGTTGCCTACGGAGGTCACCACGTCGATTTCGCCCGCTGCGTTACGGGTGATGGTGACGGTGTTGCCGGTGATTTTCATCGAGCCCTGGGTGATGATCACATCGCCCTTGTAGGTGGCGATGCCTTGCTTGTCATCCAGTTGTGCTTCGTTGGCCTGAATGCGGATAGGTTGCTCGTTGTCGTTCGGCAGAGCCCAGGCGCTCACGCTTCCCAGTGCTGCGCTCAAGCTGAGCAATAAAGGGAGGGTTTTAACGAGACTCATACTGTCCTCTTACGTTGGACAGCAGGTCCATCCTGCCGTCTTTCAAATATGCTTTCATTCCCTTGCCAGTAGTAACGCCGCCAGCACCGTCGATTCTAACGTCTCGCTCGGTCTGCGCATATTGCTTCTGCGGGAATACAGTCATGCGTGTACTGGTAATAATAGTGGTGCGTTTTTTCTCGTCGGTACGGGCTATGCGCACCGAGTCGATCAGCTCGACCTCGGTACCGTCCGGATTGACTTCGCCGCGCTCACTTTTCACGTCCCATGGGTAAGCCGTACCGCGATAAAGCTGCATTTTCGGGTTGGTCAGTTGAGTGACCTCCGAGGCTTTCAAATGTTCAAGCTTCTCGGAGGTCATCTCGTACTGCAGCTTGCCGTCGGGCAGAAACTGTAGGCTGCGTGCGTTGGTTGCGAAATAGTCGATAGCATTTTCGTCAACGGCCACGGTCGGGGCGTCGAGAAAGCGTTCTGGCCTGATATTCCAATAGCCAACTGCTGCAAACAGCGAAGCAATGACCGCGAACAGCAGTATTTGGCGAATCTTTTTGCTCAGCATATAAAGCTCTATAGGTAGGCGGCGTGGGCTGCGTCCAGGCTGCCCTGGGCACGCAGAATCAGCTCGCAGAATTCGCGGGCGGCACCTTCGCCACCACGTGCCTGGGTAACGCCATGGGCGTGCTCGCGAACAAAACTTGCGGCATTGGCTACTGCCATGCCAAGGCCGACGCGACGGATAACCGGCAAGTCAGGCAAATCGTCGCCCAGATAGGCAACCTGTTCATAGCTTAGGTTGAGTTGGCCAAGAAGCTCGTCCAACACCACCAATTTATCTTCCCGGCCCTGATAGAGATACGGGATGCCCAGATTTTGCGCGCGGCGTTCGACTACAGGGGTTTTGCGACCGCTGATAATTGCGGTCTGAACACCGGCCGCCATCAGCATTTTGATGCCTTGGCCGTCGAGGGTGTTGAATGTTTTGAATTCGCTGCCGTCTTCGAGAAAGTACAGGCGGCCGTCGGTCAACACACCGTCAACGTCAAAAATGGCAAGCTTGATGCCCTTGCCGCGCTTGAGAAGGTCCTGGGTCATTACATTACTCCTGCGCGTAGCAAATCGTGCATGTTCAAGGCGCCAACCGGGCGGTCTTGCTTGTCGACAACAACCAGTGCGCTGATTTTGTGGTCTTCCATGATCTTCAGGGCTTCGGCTGCCAGCATGTCGGCGCGGGCGGTTTTGCCGTGGGGGGTCATGACAGCATCGATGGTTGCGTTGCGGATATCGATTTCGCGGTCCAGGGTGCGGCGCAAGTCACCGTCAGTGAAAATCCCGGCCAGACGGCCATCTTCTTCAATGACGACAGTCATGCCCAGGCCCTTGTGGGTCATTTCCATCAACGCTTCTTTGAGCAGGGTGCCACGCATGACTTGCGGCAACTCATCGCCAGAGTGCATGACGTTTTCGACCTTGAGCAGCAAACGGCGGCCCAGTGCTCCACCAGGATGGGAGAAGGCAAAGTCTTCGGCCGTAAAACCACGGGCTTCGAGCAGTGCTATGGCCAGTGCGTCGCCCAGCACCAGGGTGGCCGTGGTGGAGGAGGTGGGCGCTAGGTTTAGCGGGCAGGCCTCCTGGGCCACGCTTGCATCAAGGCTCACATCGGCAGCCTTGGCCAGGGGCGACTGCGGATTTCCCGTCATACTGATCAATTTGATGCCCAGGCGCTTGATCAAAGGCAGCAAGGTGACGATTTCGGCGGTTGAGCCGGAATTGGACAGCGCGAGGATGATGTCATCGCGGGTGATCATGCCCATGTCACCGTGGCTGGCTTCTGCCGGATGGACGAAAAAAGCCGTGGTGCCGGTGCTTGCCAGGGTGGCGGCAATTTTGTTGCCTATGTGCCCTGACTTGCCCATGCCGACCACGACTACCCGGCCTTTACTTGCCAAAATCATCTCGCAAGCGCGTACAAAATCTGCGTCGATATGAGTCAGCAAGCCCTCTACGGCTTCCAGTTCGAGGCGGATGGTACGTTGGGCAGATTGAATCAGGTCGCTGGATTGGCTCATGGTTGAAGTCGGGTAGCCTGAGAAAAGGCAACGATTATAGCGGTTATGTGGCGTTCCCTCACGCTTGATCGCAGTGCTTTATTGCCTGCATAGGTAAAGTGTTCGTGTGTTTACAGAAAAACCGTCTTTATTTCGCTGTATTGAGGCTTAACCGGCACTCCTTCGGTCTTGGGCGGTCACTATGAGCAGTGGTATAGTTCGCCGCCAGTTCGGCCCGCCAGGGAACGCGTGCTTCTTGATAAGAAGTTTGGTGTCCGGGTGAGAGGCAGAGGCTGCATCGCAAGGAGTTTAGATGAGCGCCGATAACGCCTACGCGGTCGAGCTGAAGGGAGTGTCCTTCAAGCGCGGTACGCGCAGCATCTTCAATAATGTCGATATTCGAATTCCCCGTGGCAAGGTCACGGGAATCATGGGCCCGTCGGGCTGCGGCAAAACCACACTATTGCGCCTGATGGGCATGCAACTGCGTCCCAGCAGCGGCGAAGTGTGGGTCAACAATCAAAACCTGCCGACTCTGTCGCGCAGTGATTTGTTTGATGCCCGCAAGCACATGGGTGTGTTGTTTCAGAGTGGTGCGCTGTTCACTGATCTGGATGTATTCGAGAACGTTGCCTTCCCGCTGCGGGTGCATACCCAACTGCCTGAAGAAATGATTCGTGACATCGTGCTGCTGAAATTGCAGGCGGTGGGCTTGCGCGGGGCTATCGATCTGATGCCCGACGAGTTGTCCGGCGGCATGAAGCGTCGGGTGGCCTTGGCGCGCGCGATTGCCCTGGATCCGCAAATCCTGATGTATGACGAACCCTTCGTGGGCCAGGACCCTATTGCAATGGGGGTGCTGGTACGGCTGATTCGTCTGCTTAATGATGCGCTGGGTATCACCAGTATTGTGGTGTCGCACGACCTGGCTGAAACCGCGAGTATCGCTGACTACCTATATGTAGTCGGTGATGGTCAGGTGCTGGGGCAGGGGACGCCTGAAGAATTGATGAACGCCGATAACCCGCGCATTCGTCAGTTCATGACCGGCGATCCGGATGGCCCGGTTCCGTTTCACTTTCCGGCGTCGGACTACCGAACCGATCTACTGGGGAAGCGCTGATGCGCAGACATTCATTAATGGACCGTATCGGCTTGTTTGGTCGAGCCGGAATCGACATCGTCTCGGTGCTGGGGCGGTCGACGATTTTCCTGTTTCATGCACTGCTTGGGCGGGGCGGTCTTGGCGGCGGGTTTGGGTTGCTGATCAAGCAACTGCACTCCGTTGGCGTCATGTCGCTGGTGATCATCGTGGTGTCCGGCATATTCATCGGCATGGTGCTGGCGCTGCAAGGTTTCAGTATTCTGTCCAGCTATGGTTCCGAGCAGGCGGTTGGGCAGATGGTGGCCCTTACTCTGTTGCGTGAGCTGGGGCCGGTGGTGACCGCTTTGCTGTTCGCCGGGCGGGCAGGTTCTGCGTTGACCGCTGAAATCGGCAACATGAAATCGACCGAGCAGTTGTCCAGTCTGGAAATGATTGGGGTCGACCCCCTCAAGTACATCATTGCGCCACGGTTGTGGGCCGGGTTTATTTCCCTGCCTGTGCTGGCGATGATTTTCAGTGTGGTCGGCATTTGGGGCGGTTCATGGGTTGCAGTGGACTGGCTGGGTGTCTATGACGGCTCGTACTGGGCCAATATGCAAAATAGCGTGACCTTCAGTGGTGACGTACTTAACGGGATCATCAAAAGCATCGTCTTTGCTTTTGTGGTGACCTGGATTGCCGTGTTTCAAGGTTATGACTGTGAGCCCACATCAGAGGGGATCAGCCGTGCCACTACCAAGACCGTGGTGTATGCCTCTCTGGCAGTACTCGGGCTGGACTTCATTTTGACTGCCTTGATGTTTGGAGATTTCTGATGCAAAACCGCACCATGGAAATCGGTGTCGGCCTGTTCCTGCTGGCTGGCATCCTGGCTTTGCTACTGCTCGCCCTGCGGGTCAGCGGACTGTCCCCGACCGCCAGTACCGACACCTACAAGCTGTATGCCAATTTTGACAACATTGCCGGCCTGACCGTGCGCGCCAAAGTCACCATGGCGGGCGTGACCATAGGCAAGGTTACGGCGATTGATCTGGACCGTGACAACTACATGGCCCGTGTCACACTGCAGCTCGAAAAAGCGGTGGATAACCTGCCGACCGACTCGACTGCGTCTATTCTCACAGCGGGCCTGCTGGGCGAGAAATACATCGGTTTGAGCGTGGGTGGCGAAGACACTGTGCTCAAGGACGGTGGCACCATTCACGACACTCAGTCGTCGCTGGTCCTTGAAGACCTGATCGGTAAATTCCTGCTCAATACCGTTAGCAAAGACGCCAAATAAGGAGCTTTAAGATGATTTCTCTCTTGCGCCGTGGCCTGTTGGTAATTATGGCTGCAGCCCTCCCTCTGGTGGCGAACGCGGCACCGGGGCAGTCTGCTCACGACATCGTTTCAGACACGACAACCCGGTTGCTGGCTGACCTAGCTGCTAATAAAGAGCAGTACAAGCAAAGCCCGAGCAAGTTCTACGATGCCTTGAACGGTATTGTCGGACCGGTGGTGGATGTCGACGGTATTTCCAAAAGCATCATGACCGTGAAGTACTCGCGCAACGCGACCCCCGCGCAAATGCAACGCTTTCAAGAGAACTTCAAGCGCAGCCTGATGCAGTTCTATGGCAATGCCTTGCTTGAGTTCAACAACAAGGGCATCACCGTTTCGCCCGCCAAGGATGAAAGCGGGGATCGCACCAGTGTCGACATGACCGTCAAAGGCGATAACGGTGCCATTTACCCTCTGTCCTATACCCTTAACAAGGTGAATGGCGAGTGGAAGGTGCGCAACGTGATCATCAATGGCATCAACATCGGCAAGTTGTTCCGTGATCAGTTCGCCGACGCCATGCAGCGCAACGGCAATAATCTGGATAAAACCATCGATAACTGGGCTGGCGAAGTTGCCAAGGCCAAGGAAACTACCGATGCGGCTTCGCCCAAGGCTGCAGGCCAATGAGTGAAGCGGCTGTAACCCTGGCCGGCGAGAGTGAGTTGCGCCTCTGTGGCGTGCTCGATTATCAGACCGGCCCTCGTTTGCGCACAGAAGGCCAGGCCCTGATCAAAAAAGCCTTGGCCAAGGCATTGGTCGTTGACTGCTCGGGTGTCACAAAATCCAGCAGCGTCGGTTTGTCGCTGCTGCTGTGTTACATCCGTGATGCGCAAGCCCTGAACAAGCCATTGAGCATTCGTGACATGCCCGAAGACATGCGTGAAATCGCCCAGGTCTCGGGCTTGACCGAGCTGCTGGCACATCATTAATAGCCACGTGTAGAAAAGTCCCCCCGTCAGAGTCCTGTTGTACGGGGTTCGCAGGCGCGGGGCTTTTTTGTATGATGGCCGACCCGCGCGCGTTAGGCGCCGATTGAGGTTGAGCATGCAGGCCGTAGAAGTGAAGAGCTTTCTTGAGGGAAAGCTGCCTGGAACCCAGGTAGAAGTTGAGGGCGAAGGCTGCAACTTTCAGCTGAACGTGATTAGTGACGAACTGGTGGCCCTGAGCCCGGTCAAGCGTCAACAAAGCATCTATGCCCATTTGAACCCGTGGATTGCTGATGGCAGCATCCATGCGGTCACTATGAAATTCTTCAGCAGCGCGGCCTGGGCCGAGCGCACCTGAGCCCCCTGAGCCCATTGGCGTCGAGATTGTTATGGATAAATTGATTATTACCGGCGGTGTTCGTCTAGATGGCGAAATCCGCATTTCCGGGGCGAAGAACTCCGCCCTGCCGATTCTGGCAGCGACCTTGCTGTGCAATGGCCCGGTCACTGTGGCCAACCTGCCGCACTTGCATGACATCACCACCATGATCGAGCTGTTCGGTCGCATGGGCATTGAGCCGGTGATCGATGAGAAACTCAGCGTCGAAATCAACCCGAACACCATCAAAACCCTGGTTGCGCCGTACGAACTGGTTAAAACCATGCGTGCTTCGATCCTGGTTCTGGGTCCGATGGTTGCGCGCTTCGGTTATGCCGAAGTTGCCTTGCCAGGCGGTTGCGCCATTGGTTCGCGTCCGGTTGACCTGCACATCCGCGGCCTTGAAGCCATGGGCGCAGTGATCGACGTTGAGGGCGGCTACATCAAGGCCAAGGCTCCGGAAGGCGGCTTGCGCGGTGCCAACTTCTTCTTCGATACCGTCAGTGTGACCGGTACTGAAAACATCATGATGGCCGCAGCTCTGGCCAATGGCCGCAGCGTCTTGCAGAACTCTGCTCGCGAGCCTGAAGTCGTCGACCTGGCCAACTTCCTGAACGCCATGGGCGCCAAGGTCAGCGGTGCAGGCACTGACACCATCACCATTGATGGCGTTAAAGAGTTGCACCCAGCAACTTACCGCGTGATGCCGGACCGTATCGAAACCGGTACTTACCTGGTAGCTGCTGCCGTGACCGGCGGCCGCGTGAAGGTCAAGGACACCGATCCGACCATCCTCGAAGCCGTTCTTGAAAAGCTCAAGGAAGCGGGTGCAGAAATCACCACCGGTGAAGACTGGATCGAGCTGAACATGCACGGCAAGCGCCCTAAAGCGGTGAACGTGCGTACGGCTCCGTACCCGGCGTTCCCGACCGACATGCAGGCGCAGTTCATTTCCCTGAACGCCATTGCCGAAGGCACGGGGGCAGTGATCGAGACCATCTTCGAAAACCGCTTCATGCACGTTTACGAGCTGCACCGCATGGGTGCCAAGATCCAGGTCGAAGGCAACACTGCCATCGTCACCGGTACTGAGACCCTTAAAGGCGCACCGGTAATGGCGACTGACCTGCGTGCTTCGGCCAGCCTGGTCATCTCGGCTCTGGTCGCTGAAGGCGATACCCTGATCGACCGCATCTACCACATAGACCGTGGTTACGAGTGCATCGAAGAAAAACTGCAAATGCTGGGCGCCAAAATTCGCCGCGTTCCGGGCTAGTTTTTGCTGTTTGGCATCATGGGCACAGGGATAGTGTCCAGCCGCCAGGTGACGTAATGGCTTGCAAGCGTTACCTTACCTGGCCTCGAATCGTTCAAGTCGTGCCTGATATCAGGCTCGATGCTTGTCCGGCGCCGATTGCGCCCGGGCAAAAGTACCCTGATAAGGACTTACGTTTCCCATGTTGACCATTGCACTGTCCAAGGGCCGTATCCTTGACGACACCCTGCCGCTTCTCGCTGAAGCGGGCATTGTGCCGACCGAGAATCCGGACAAAAGCCGCAAGCTGATTATTCCGACTACCCAGCCCGATGTACGTCTGCTGATCGTACGCGCCACTGACGTGCCGACGTACGTTGAACATGGCGCGGCAGACCTCGGTGTCGCGGGTAAAGACGTGCTGATGGAATACGGTGGCCAGGGCCTTTACGAGCCGCTGGATCTTCAGATTGCCCAGTGCAAGCTGATGACTGCCGGTGCCATCGGTGCCGTTGAGCCAAAAGGCCGCCTGCGCGTTGCCACCAAGTTCGTCAATGTCGCCAAGCGTTATTACGCTGAGCAAGGCCGTCAGGTCGACATCATCAAGCTGTACGGCTCGATGGAACTGGCCCCGCTGATTGGCCTGGCAGACAAGATCATCGACGTTGTCGATACCGGTAACACCTTGCGTGCCAATGGCCTGGAACCTCAGGAATTCATTGCCGCCATCAGCTCCCGCCTGGTGGTTAACAAGGCTTCGATGAAAATGCAGCACGCCCGTATTCAAGCCCTGATCGATACCCTGCGCAAGGCAGTGGAATCCCGACACCGCGGCTGACTCACCTGCGCGACCTTGAGTCGCGCCCATCTATCCGTGTAATAGCCAGAAATTTCAGCGACCTGCGCGGATGGCTTGGTAGTCTTGCTGCCTTCACTGTGTAACATCATCCATTCTAAGCATCCGCCCAATACCGAGGCCCTCGCTATGACCGCTCCCACTGCAATTCGCCGACTCAACGCTGCTGACCCGGATTTCGCGCAGCATCTGGATCATCTGCTGAGCTGGGAAAGTGTGTCTGACGACTCGGTCAACCAGCGTGTGCTCGACATCATCAAAGCCGTGCGCGAGCGTGGCGACGCTGCACTGGTTGAGTTCACCCAACGCTTTGACGGACTGAGCGTCAACTCAATGGCGGACTTGATCCTGCCCCGCGAGCGCCTGGAGCTGGCCCTGACCCGCATCACCGCGCCGCAACGTGATGCGCTGGAAAAAGCCGCGCAACGTGTACGCAGCTATCACGAAAAACAGAAGCAGGACTCCTGGAGCTACACCGAAGCCGACGGCACGGTGCTGGGCCAAAAAGTCACGCCGCTGGACCGTGCGGGTTTGTATGTACCGGGCGGCAAAGCCTCGTACCCGTCGTCGGTGCTGATGAACGCCATTCCTGCCAAAGTTGCAGGCGTTACCGAAGTGGTGATGGTAGTGCCGACCCCCCGTGGTGAAATCAATGAGCTGGTGCTGGCTGCCGCTTGCATTGCGGGCGTTGATCGCGTGTTCACCATCGGCGGCGCGCAAGCTGTTGCGGCACTGGCTTATGGCACAGAAAGCGTCCCGAAAGTCGACAAAGTGGTCGGCCCGGGCAATATCTATGTTGCCACCGCCAAACGCCACGTGTTTGGTCAAGTCGGTATCGACATGATCGCCGGCCCTTCAGAAATTCTGGTGGTGTGCGACGGCCTGACCGATCCGGACTGGATCGCCATGGACCTGTTCTCCCAGGCCGAGCATGACGAAGACGCGCAAGCGATTCTGGTCAGCCCCGACGCCGAGTTCCTCGACAAGGTCGCGGCCAGCATCGCCAAGCTGCTACCGACCATGGAGCGGGCCGAAATCATCGAAACCTCGATCAATGGTCGTGGCGCACTGATTCTGGTTAATGACATGCAGCAAGCCATCGATGTTGCCAACCGCATTGCTCCGGAGCACCTGGAGTTGTCGGTGGCTGACCCGCAAGCCTGGCTGCCGCAGATCCGTCACGCTGGCGCGATCTTCATGGGCCGACACACGTCTGAAGCCCTGGGTGATTACTGCGCGGGCCCCAACCACGTATTGCCAACTTCCGGCACGGCACGTTTTTCGTCGCCGCTGGGGGTGTATGACTTCCAGAAGCGCTCCTCGATCATCTTCTGCTCCGAGCAGGGTGCTTCCGACCTGGGCAAGACGGCGTCGATTCTCGCCCGCGGTGAATCGCTGACCGGTCACGCCCGCAGTGCCGAATACCGCATCATCGCCGACGAAAAGGGGCAATAAGCATGAGCAAGTTCTGGAGTCCATTCGTTAAGGATCTGGTGCCCTACGTACCGGGTGAGCAACCTAAGCTGACCAAGTTGGTCAAGCTCAACACCAACGAAAACCCTTACGGCCCATCGCCCAAGGCGTTGCTGGCGATGCAGGCCGAGATCAACGACAACCTGCGTTTGTACCCTGACCCGAACAGCGACTTGCTCAAGCAGGCGGTGGCCGATTACTACGGCGTGCAGACCGCTCAGGTGTTTCTGGGCAACGGCTCGGACGAAGTCCTGGCCCATGTGTTCAATGGTCTGTTCCAACACGATAAACCGCTGCTGTTCCCGGATATCAGCTACAGCTTCTATCCGGTTTACTGCGGTTTGTACGGCATCGAATTTGACGCAGTGCCGTTGGATGAGCAGTTCCAGATCCAGCCTGCGGACTATGCCAGGCCTAATGGCGGGATCATCTTCCCGAACCCTAATGCCCCGACCGGCTGCCTGTTGGCGCTGGAGGCCATCGAGCAGATCCTCAAGGCCAGCCCTGATTCAGTGGTTGTGGTGGATGAGGCGTACATCGACTTTGGTGGCGAGACGGCCATCAGTCTGGTGGATCGTTACCCGAACCTGTTGGTGACCCAAACCCTGTCCAAGTCGCGCTCCCTGGCCGGCTTGCGGGTCGGGTTGGCAGTGGGCCACCCGGATCTGATCGAAGCGCTGGAGCGGATCAAGAATAGCTTCAACTCCTACCCGCTGGACCGTATCGCCATTGCGGGCGCTGCGGCTGCGTTTGCCGACCGTGAATACTTCGAGCACACCTGCAAGCAAGTAATCGACAGTCGCGAACACGTGGTAGGGCAGTTGCAGGCGTTGGGTTTTGAAGTGCTGCCATCGGCGGCGAACTTTATCTTCGCTCGTCACCCGGAGCACGATGCCGCGGCGCTGGCGGCCAAGTTGCGGGAGCAGGGCGTGATCGTGCGCCACTTCAAGCATCTGCGCATTGCTCAGTTCCTGCGTATCAGCATCGGCACGCCGGAGCAGAATGCGGCGTTGATTGAAGGGTTGTCGGATATCGAATAGAGGTTGACCGCGGCTCTTGTGGGAGCGGGCTTGCTCGCGATGCAGGCGCCGCGGTAGTTCAGGCAAACCGCGGCGATACCATCGCGAGCAAGCCCGCTCCCACATCAGGCGGTGAGGGCTCGTTGCTTACTCTTCTTTCTGTGGCGGCTGTTCTTGCGGCGGGCGCAGGCCCACTTCGGCGGTGAGCTTGAGCTCTTTGCCGTTACGCATGACCTGGATCGTGATCTTGTCCGAAGGTTTGATCCGCGCTACCTGATTCATTGATCGACGACCATCGCTGGCAGGCTCGCCATCGATGCTCAGAATCACGTCCCCCAGTTCAAGGCCGGCTTTTTGCGCCGGGCCACCACGGAAAATGCCCGCGACAACAATTCCCGGGCGTCCACTGAGACCAAACGACTCGGCCAGTTCCTGGGTCAAGGGCTGCACCTCAATCCCCAGCCAGCCGCGAATGACCTGGCCGTGCTCGATTATCGACTTCATGACCTCCATCGCCAGATTGATCGGGATTGCGAAGCCGATGCCTTGCGAGCCGCCTGACTTGGAGAAAATCGCGGTGTTGATCCCGGTCAGGTTGCCGTTGGCATCGACCAGTGCGCCGCCCGAGTTGCCCGGGTTGATCGCGGCATCGGTCTGGATAAAGTCTTCGTAGTTGTTCAGGCCCAGCTGGTTGCGGCCTGTAGCGCTGATGATGCCCATGGTGGTGGTTTGACCCACGCCAAACGGATTACCAATCGCCAGGGCAATGTCACCGATACGCAGAGTGTCCGAGCGGCCGATGGTGATTGCCGGCAGATTCTTGAGGTCTATCTTCAGCACTGCAAGGTCAGTTTCGGGGTCGCTGCCGATGACCCGGGCGTGTGTTTCACGACCGTCCTTTAGCGCCACCACAATCTGGTCTGCACCTGCGACCACGTGGTTATTGGTCAGCAAGTAGCCTTCGGGGCTCATAAGCACCGCCGAACCGAGGCTGGACTCCATGCGTTTTTGCTTGGGCTCGTTGTTACCGAAAAAATGCCTGAACTGCGGGTCTTCAAACAATGGCCTGGCATTTTTGTTCACCACCTTGGTGGTGTACAGGTTGGCCACGGCAGGCGCGGCACGCACCACCGCGTCGGCATAGGTCACCGGCCCCTGCTGTACGTAACTGGTTTGCGGGGCTTGTTGCAGATTAACGTCCAGGCTCGGCAGTCCAACCCATTGCGGGTAACGCTGAATAATCAGCAAAGCGATAAGCACGCCAGCCAGCAATGGCCAGCCAAAAAAACGCAAAGCCTTAAACATTGAACTCAGTCCTGAAGGTTGCAGAGCCATTCTGACGGCCCATAATGGCGCCATTATACGAGGGCCGCCCGGCTCTGAACGCTATATTTAGGAGTCTTTTATGGCTGTCGCTCTGAGCACGCTGGTAGAAGAAGCAAATCGTTACCTTAATTGCGCCGCCATCAGTGATTACTGCCCCAACGGTCTGCAGGTCGAAGGCCGCCCCCAAGTGATGCGCATCGTCAGTGGCGTGACCGCCAGCCAGGCCTTGCTGGATGCCGCCGTCGAAGCCCAGGCTGATCTGGTGCTCGTGCATCATGGTTACTTCTGGAAGGGTGAAGATCCCTGCGTGACCGGGATGAAGCAGCGTCGCCTCAAAACCCTGCTCAAGCACGACATCAGCCTGCTGGCGTATCACTTGCCACTGGATCTGCATCCCGAGGTGGGCAACAACGTGCAACTGGCGCGGCAACTGGATATCACCGTCGAAGGCCCGCTTGATCCTGGTAATTCGAAAGTGGTGGGGTTGGTGGGCTCTTTGGCCGAACCTGTGACCGCCCGTGATTTTACGCGCCGTGTGCAAGAGGCGCTCGGGCGTGAGCCGCTGCTGATTGAAGGCAGTGAAATGATCCGCCGCGTGGGCTGGTGCACCGGTGGCGGGCAGGGTTACATCGATCAGGCGGTGCTGGCGGGCGTTGACCTGTACCTGAGCGGCGAAGCCTCGGAGCAGACTTTCCATAGTGCCCGGGAAAACGACATCAGCTTTATTGCCGCCGGGCACCACGCGACCGAGCGCTATGGCGTGCAGGCATTGGGTGACTACCTGGCGCGGCGCTTTGCCGTTGAGCACTTGTTTATCGATTGCCCAAATCCGATCTGAATCCTAAACGCGTGGGAACGAGCCTGCTCGCGTAGAGGTCATCAGCTGCATCGCTTTCGCGAGCAGGCTCGCTCCCACAGGCAATTACAGCCCAAACTCCGGGGTCTATTCTTAGACCGTTTCGATCTAGTTGGGGTCATCTATATAAGGGGGCGCTGTGCTAGCATTCCCCGCTCGAACACGGCCCGCAGGCCGTTCATAAGATAGCTTTCGTGAGTAGCCATGGTCGACAAACTGACGCACCTGAAACAGCTGGAGGCGGAAAGCATCCACATCATCCGCGAGGTGGCCGCCGAGTTCGATAACCCGGTGATGCTGTACTCGATCGGTAAAGACTCCGCCGTGATGCTGCACCTTGCACGCAAGGCATTTTTCCCTGGCAAGCTGCCGTTTCCGGTGATGCATGTCGACACTCGCTGGAAATTCCAGGAGATGTACAGCTTTCGGGACAAGATGGTCGCCGAGCTGGGTCTGGACCTGATCACTCACGTTAACCCGGACGGCGTGGCTCAAGGGATCAACCCTTTCACCCACGGCAGTGCCAAGCACACCGACATCATGAAAACCGAGGGCCTTAAGCAGGCTCTGGACAAGTACGGCTTCGATGCCGCCTTTGGTGGCGCCCGTCGCGACGAAGAAAAGTCCCGTGCCAAAGAGCGCGTGTACTCCTTCCGTGACAGCAAGCACCGCTGGGATCCGAAAAACCAGCGCCCCGAGTTGTGGAACGTCTACAACGGCAACGTCAACAAGGGCGAGTCGATCCGGGTTTTCCCGCTGTCGAACTGGACCGAACTCGATATCTGGCAATACATCTATCTCGAAGGCATCCCGATTGTGCCGCTGTACTTTGCGGCCGAACGCGACGTGATCGAGAAGAACGGCACGCTGATCATGATCGACGACGAACGCATCCTTGAGCACCTGTCTGATGAAGACAAGGCTCGAATCGTCAAGAAAAAGGTCCGCTTCCGTACCCTGGGATGCTACCCGCTGACGGGAGCTGTGGAGTCAGAGGCTGAAACCCTGACCGACATCATCCAGGAAATGCTCCTGACGCGAACTTCCGAGCGCCAGGGCCGAGTCATCGATCACGATGGCGCAGGCTCAATGGAAGATAAAAAACGTCAAGGTTATTTCTAAGGGGTTGTCATGTCGCATGTATCTGATTTGATCAGCGAGGACATCCTCGCCTACCTGGGCCAGCACGAGCGCAAAGAGATGTTGCGCTTCCTGACCTGCGGCAACGTCGACGACGGCAAAAGCACCCTGATCGGGCGCCTGCTGCACGACTCCAAGATGATTTACGAAGACCATCTGGAAGCCATAACCCGCGATTCGAAAAAAAGCGGCACCACGGGCGACGATATCGACCTGGCACTGCTGGTAGACGGTCTGCAAGCCGAGCGCGAGCAGGGCATCACCATTGACGTTGCGTATCGCTATTTTTCTACCGCCAAGCGCAAATTCATCATTGCCGACACCCCTGGCCATGAGCAGTACACCCGCAACATGGCCACCGGTGCGTCCACCTGTGACTTGGCGATCATTCTGGTCGATGCCCGTTACGGCGTGCAGACCCAGACCCGTCGCCACAGCTTTATTGCCTCGTTGCTGGGCATCAAGCATATCGTCGTGGCCATCAACAAGATGGACCTCAAGGGTTTTGACGAAGGTGTGTTCGAATCGATCAAGGCCGACTACCTGAAATTTGCCGAAGGCTTGAAGCTCAAGCCGACCAGTCTGCACTTTGTGCCGATGTCAGCCCTCAAGGGCGACAACGTGGTCAACAAGTCCGAGCGCTCGCCGTGGTACACCGGCCAGTCGCTGATGGAAATCCTTGAAACCGTGGAAGTGGCGGCCGACCGCAACCTCACCGACCTGCGCTTCCCGGTGCAGTACGTGAACCGTCCGAACCTCAACTTCCGTGGTTTTGCCGGCACCCTGGCCAGCGGCATTGTGCACAAGGGCGATGAAATCGTTGTGCTGCCGTCGGGCAAGAGCAGCCGTGTCAAATCCATCGTGACCTTTGAGGGTGAGCTGGAGCACGCAGGCCCCGGGCAGGCAGTTACGCTGACCATGGAAGACGAAATCGATATCTCCCGTGGCGACCTGTTGGTGCATGCCGACAACGTGCCGCTGGTGACTGACAACTTCGAAGCCATGCTGGTGTGGATGGCTGAAGAGCCGATGCTGCCGGGCAAGAAGTACGACATCAAGCGCGCGACCAGCTACGTACCGGGTTCGATTGCCAGCATCGTCAACAAAGTCGATGTGAACACCCTGGAAGAAGGTCCGGCCAGCGCTTTGCAGCTGAACGAAATCGGCAAGGTCAAAATCAGCCTCGACGCGCCAATTGCGCTGGATGGTTATGACAGCAACCGCACCACCGGTTCGTTCATCATCATCGACCGCCTGACCAACGGCACCGTGGGTGCAGGCATGATCGTTGCCCAGCCGTTGAGTCATGGCAGCGCAACCCATCACGGCAAACTGGCGCACGTGGCTGTTGAAGAGCGTGCCCAGCGTTTTGGTCAGCAACCGGCCACCGTGTTGTTCAGCGGCCTGTCGGGTGCTGGTAAAAGCACCTTGGCCTATGCGGTTGAACGCAAGTTGTTCGATATGGGGCGTGCGGTATTTGTACTGGATGGCCAGAACCTGCGCCATGACCTGAACAAGGGCCTGCCACAGGATCGTGCCGGGCGCACTGAAAACTGGCGTCGTGCGGCTCACGTGGCGCGTCAGTTCAACGAAGCCGGTCTACTGACACTGGCCGCCTTCGTGGCCCCGGATGCCGAAGGCCGTGAACAGGCCAAGGCGCTGATTGGCAGCGACCGCCTGGTGACCGTTTATGTTCAGGCCTCCCCGGCCGTGTGCGCCGAGCGTGACCCGCAAGGGCTTTATGCAGCGGGTGGTGACAACATTCCGGGTGAATCCTTCCCGTATGACGTGCCGTTAGATGCCGACCTAGTGGTCGATACCCAATCGCTGTCGCTGGAAGAGAGCGTCAAGTTGGTCCTGGACCTGTTGCGTCAACGCGGCGCGATTTAAGCCGCACTAAAAAGCCCGCCACCGAGAGATCGGTGGCGGGCTTTTTATTGGGTTTCAGATGCCGGAAATGCCCCTGTGGGAGCGGGCTTGCTCGCGATGGTATCAATCCGGTTCTTCAGCCAAACCGGGGCGCCTGCATCGCGAGCAAGCCCGCTCCCACAAGATCCAGAGACATCAGGTGTTGGGAAACTCGCGATGCAACTCCTCCAGCAGCCGGTCCTTGTCTTCCCATAGCTGGTTGTAGTTTTTACCCAGACACTCAGCCGGGGTATCCAGTTTTTCAAACACCACTGGGTTTTCACATTGCCGCATAGCAAGTCGGCTCGAGTAGTGAGGGGCACATTTCAAACACAGTCAATCATCCTTACCTGGTAATGCTTCGGGTTTGACGAAATTTCTGATGTGATTAATGGAGCTGGACGACATACGCAAAATGCTAAATCGTGCAGAGTCGATTCAATTGCTCCTATTGATTTTTTGATCGAGTCCACGAAAAGCAAGAGTGCAGTATGTTGAGCGTCTATCGATAACGCACTGCCATCAAGCGCAATTCATTCTATGAGGACGCTAGTGTGCCAATTTTAAGCAAGAATATCGGAGTTGCAGCTGCATTTTTAGCAACGCTCTGCTGGGGCGTTGCAATAGTTATGTCAAAAGGCGCATTGAATGATTTTCCGCCGATAACACTCCTGTTCGTTCAGTTGTTATCGAGTGTTATATTTTTATGGTGTGTCGTATTGTTAAGGCGCCGTGCACGTCCGGGCTTGTCTGAATTTACGAAGTCATGTTGGCTTGGTTTGCTCGAGCCTTTCTTGACTTACTTGTTAGTGTTGACAGGTATGACGTACTCAGGTGCGAGCGAGGCATCGCTGCTGCAGTCGCTGGAATCAATAATGATTATATTGATTGCTGCTTTGATGTTTCGCGAATTTCCGACGAGGAAGTTTATTTTTTATTCTGTGCTGGTTTTACTGGGCCTCTCTACTGTGCTCGGGGCGGAGGGTCATTTAATTGCTAAGGAGTGGCGAGGGACGATACTTATTACGTTGGGCATGTTGGCAGCCGCATTTTATGTGGTGCTCTCTTCTCGGATAGCACGAAAGTATGATGTTTTTTATATTGTTGCCAGTCAGCAAACGCTAGCCCTATTTGTGACTGCTCTTATTCTGCCGTTTGAATGGACGGGGTACTCTGGTGACGTCAGCGTCCCTTTGCCTTCCATTACGTGGGGGGCGTGGAGTTTGGCTTTGCTTTCTGGCGTCATACAATACGCACTGGCCTTTGTTTTTTACATGGTTGCGTTACGGCATATAAGCGCTGGACTTGCAGGCGTCTATTTGAACTTTGTGCCGCTGGTCGGAATCGCGGGGGCTTTTATTTTTCTGGATGAAAAGCTTTCATTACTTCAGTTGGGCGGTGCGTCGCTGGTTTTAATCGCTTTGGTTCTTATTAGTGTGTCGGCACAAACAAACGCTACGCCGCATAAAAAGGTTAATGGATTTGTTTAGAGGGATGTCAAATATTGATATGAGGTGATCAGATGAATGTTATTGATCTTTTGGATGCTCTGCCAGTTCGAGAAGGCGAGGCGCTCTCTTACGGCGATGACATTGACAGAACCAACAACTTGCTTTTTTCTGCGGAGAGCAAGTCGAAAAAAGAAGAAATACTGCGATCATGGGTTAAACGCAATCAGCCTTGCATGTTTGGACGTATAGCGGCATCGAATAATAAAGGCTTGAAGTTGAAAGTGTATGTGATAGATGAAAGTGATATTGCTCAGGGCGTCGTGCGCCTTGAAGAGTATCTGCAAGTGTGTCGAAAAACCTGGAAGCAAGCGTGCGCCAAGGGTGAAAGTGATGCGGTGTTGTATTTTTTCAATTTAAAGAAGCTGGTTGATGCTTCCCCTTCTGATGGTCTCGTAGAGGTTTTTAAGGGGCTGTCAGATCTAATATTTCAAGAGTATGCCCCTGTCAGTACGGATGTTATCTATACAGAGGCAGCGCCGCTGGTTTTCAATGGCAAGTTGTTTTTATATAAGGCAGGTGTAAATTTTTTTCACACAACGGCCCATAATACGGCGAACCACGATAGGCGTGTTCCGGGTGGGGCAGTCATATCTATAAACTCGGTGGGGCATTATGCCAATAACTTGATTCGTACAGGGCTTGCTTCTGATTTGGATACGGCTATCGAAAGTATAAAACGGCTGGCATGGCAGTCCATTGGTAATGGCGGGCATTCATTGGGCAAGGAAAGCACTACCAGTTGGCATAATATTGATCCAGATAATACTTGTCCGTTTCATGATCGGCCAAGTACTGTTCCTGAGGGGTTTTCTGTTAAGAAGTATTCTGCTTGGTATCATACGGATGTGTTGATTCCAGAAGTGCTGACACGACATCCGACGGTTGCTGGTGATGGCTGTCTGGAAAAGTGGAAGTGGCTAACGATTGAGTATTTCACCTCGAAACAGTATGAGCTTGGATCTATTGATTTTGGGATGTTTCACGGTTATCCCGTAGATTTTGAGGCGTTATTATTTAATCCCTTTCCACCTATTAGAGCACTGAATTCACCAAGCCTCGTTTATTAGTACGGATAAAACGCCGTTGTGGAGGCGGGTTTGCACGCGATACAGGCGCCCCGGTTTGACTGAATAACCGAGTTGAAAGCATCGCGAGCAAGCCCGCTCCCACAAGATCCAGAGACATCAGGTGTTGGGAAACTCGCGATGCAACTCCTCCAGCAGCCGGTCTTTGTCTTCCCACAACTGGTTGATCCAGCCCTGAAACGCCAGCCGGTACTCGGGGTCCTGATCGTAGTTTTTACCCAGAAACTCAGCCGGGATCTGCACCTCTTCAAACACCACGACCACGTCCTTCACATTGCCGCACAGCAAGTCCCAATACCCTGGACGCCCGCCCGGGTAGTGAATGGTCACGTTGACGATCGATTGCAGTTGTTCACCCATCGCATCCAGCACAAAGGCGATGCCGCCGGCCTTGGGCTTGAGCAGGTAGCGAAACGGCGAATTCTGCTGCGCGTGCTTGGCCTCGGTAAACCGCGTGCCTTCTACGAAGTTGAAGATCCCCACGGACTTATTCTTGAACTTGGCGCAGGTTTTACGAGTGGTCGCCAGGTCCGCGCCTTTTTTTTCCGGGTGCTTGGCCAGGTAGGCTTTGGAGTAACGCTTCATGAACGGAAAGCCCAGCGCCCACCACGCCAGGCCAATGACCGGCACCCATATCAGTTCTTGCTTGAGGAAAAACTTCAGCGGGCGGATACGTTTGTTGAGCACGTATTGCAGCACCATGATGTCGACCCAGCTCTGGTGGTTGCTGGTCACCAGATACGAGTGCTCATAGTCCAGCCCTTCAAGGCCCTTGATGTGCCAGCGGGTCTTGCGCAGCAAGTCCATCCAGCGATTGTTATTGGCGATCCAGGCTTCATGGATACGGCGCATCAATTCGTCGGTTACCCGCTGGGCTGCCGGGAATGGCAGGCACAGTTTGAAAATCGCGACGATAAACAATGGCGTGCAACACACGATGGTGTTGAGCGCCAGCAGCAGCGAAGCAATGACGCCGCGTAACGGTGCAGGCAAGAAGTCCAGCATTTAAATATCCATAGGTCGGTTGGCGGCTTGAATCGCCGTGAGAGCGATGGTGTAGACAATGTCGTCCACCTGAGCGCCGCGTGGCAGATCGTTCACCGGCTTGCGTAGGCCTTGCAGCATCGGCCCAAGGCTGACGCAATCGGCGCTGCGTTGTACGGCTTTGTGGGTGGTGTTGCCGGTATTCAGGTCCGGGAACACGAAAACCGTGGCCCGGCCTGCCACCTTGCTGTTGGGGGCCAGTTGCCTGGCGACCACTTCGTTGGCGGCGGCATCGTATTGCAGCGGGCCGTCGATCAGCAGTGAATGCTGGGCTTCGTGAGCCAGCAAAGTGGCTTCACGGACTTTTTCGACTTCCTCGCCACTGGCGGACTCACCGCTCGAATAGCTGATCATGGCCACCCGCGGGGTGATGCCGAACGCTGCGGCAGAGTCGGCGCTTTGCAGGGCGATTTCGGCCAGTTCGGTGGCCGAGGGGTGCGGGTTCATCACGCAGTCGCCGTACACCAGCACCTGTTCGGGGAACAGCATGAAGAACACCGACGACACCAGCGTGCAGCCCGGTGCCGTTTTGATCAACTGCAGGGCAGGGCGGATGGTGTTGGCGGTGGAGTGGATAACCCCTGACACCAGACCGTCGACCTCATCCAGCGCCAGCATCATGGTGCCAATCACCACCGGGTCTTCCAGCTGTTGCTCCGCCATGGGGGCGTTGATGCTTTTGGTTTTGCGCAGGGCCACCATGGGTTCGACGTAGCGGGCGCGGATCAGGTCCGGGTCGAGAATCTCCAGGCCCTCGGGCAGTTCGAAACCGTGGGCCTTGGCCACCGCGTGGACTTCTTCGGGCTTGGCCAACAATACACAGCGGGCGATGCCGCGAGCCTGGCATATGGCTGCCGCCTGCACGGTCAGCGGCTCGCTGCCTTCGGGCAACACGATGCGCTTGTTGGCTTGCTGGGCGCGCTGGATCAGTTGATAGCGGAAGACGGCAGGGGTCAGGCGCATTTCCCGTGGCGTGCCACAGCGCTGATGCAACCAATGGGCGTCGAGGTGGCTGGCGACAAAGTCGGTGATGATCTCCGCACGCTCGCGGTCATCGATCGGAATTTCCTTGTTCAGACCATTGAGGCGGTTGGCCGTGTCGTACGACCCCGTGCTCACCGACAGCACGGGCAGCCCTGCTTGCAATGCCCCACGGCAAAGCTCCATCAGGCGCGGATCGGGCTGGGTGTCGCTGGTCAGCAGCAGACCCGCCAACGGAACCCCGTTCATCGCGGCCAGGCTGACGGCCAGGATGATGTCGTCGCGATCACCGGGGGTGACGACCAGCACGCCTGGTTTGAGTAGTTGCAGGGTGTTGAGCACGGTGCGGGCGCACAAAATGATTTTCGACATGCGTCGGGTTTCATAATCTCCGGCATTGAGCACCTGGGCGCCAAGCAGTTCGGCGACATCCCGGGTGCGCGGGGCGTTGAGTTCAGGCTGATACGGAATGCAGCCCAGCAGCTTGAAATCGCCGCTACGCAGCAAGGGCGAATGCTCTTTAAGGCGTGCCGAAAAAACTTCCATGCTTTCGTCGGTGCGCACCTTGTTGAGGATCACACCGAGCACTTTCGGGTCCTTGGGCCCGCCAAACAGCTGTGCCTGCAACTCAACCCGGCCGGAAAGCTCGGTCAGCACTTCGTTTTCAGGTGCCGAGACCAGGATCACTTCTGCATCCAGGCTCTTTGCCAGGTGCAAGTTGACCCGTGCCGCATAGCTGGCGGTACGGGTGGGCACCATGCCTTCTACGATCAGAACGTCCTTGCCGATGGCGGCCTGTTGATAGAGGTTGATGATCTCTTCGAGCAGCTCATCCAGTTGGCCGTCACCGAGCATGCGCTCCACATGCGCCAGCCCCAGCGGGGTAGGCGGCTTGAGGCCATGGGTGCGGGCAATCAGCTCGGTAGAGCGTTCAGGGCCAAGATCGCCTGGATGCGGCTGGGCAATGGGCTTGAAAAACCCGACTTTCAACCCGGCGCGCTCCAGGGTGCGAACCAGGCCCAGACTAATGGATGTCAGACCCACACCAAAGTCGGTGGGAGCGATAAAGAAAGTTTGCATGCGAGCTTCCTGACGTGGCAGTGCAAGGGCAACACCCTTTAAGCGGGCTTGTGCCTGAATCAATTGCCAAGATTAGCGCTATCCGCGTCTTGAGCACACCAGCCACAGTCAAAGGGCTGGCCTATTTTTGCCTGGCGTTGCTCAGGGTCAAGCACCCAGGGTCTTGATTGCCAGGGCGGTTGGTGACGGTGGTGTTGGGTATGGCCGCAGGAGAGCACGGCAACCCAGTGCTCCTCTTCATCCTGACGCCAGCCAATGATCGTTGAAGTTTTCAAAATTATCCGTTGGTCTTGGTTGTGTTCGCTTTCGGGCGATTGCTTGGTTAAACTTGCGAACTCATTATTTTTTTGCAAAAGGTCTCGCCCCATGACGATCGCCGCCAATAAGGCTGTCTCCATCGACTATACCCTGACCAATGACGCTGGTGAGGTCATCGACAGTTCTGCCGGCGGCGCGCCGCTGGTCTACCTGCAAGGTGCAGGTAACATCATTCCGGGTCTGGAAAAGGCTCTGATCGGTAAGGCTGTTGGTGATGAGCTGGACGTCAGCGTTGAACCTGAAGACGCTTACGGCGAGTACTCCGCTGAGCTGGTAAGCACGTTGAGCGCCAGCATGTTCGAAGGCGTTGACCAACTGGAAGTTGGCATGCAGTTCCACGCTTCGGCGCCGGACGGCCAAATGCAGATCGTGACCATCCGTGATCTGGACGGCGACGACGTGACCGTTGATGGTAACCACCCACTGGCTGGTCAGCGTCTGAACTTCAAGGTCAAGGTAGTTGCTATTCGTGACGCAAGCGAAGAAGAAATCGCTCACGGCCACGTACACGGTGAAGGCGGTCACCAGCACTGATAAGTGCTGCTACGCTCACGTGTGAACTTGCCAGGAAGGCGCCTACGGGCGCCTTTTTTTATCCTGGTCGATTACTGCAATCGGTGCATCGGACGATTGTTTGAATGTAGATACAGAAATCCTGGAGTCCGTCATGAGTGCTTTTCACGAACTTATCCTAGATGCGCTGGATGGCAAGCCGCTCCCACTGGAAACCTTTAAAGGCAAGGTGGTGCTGGTAGTGAACGTGGCCTCCAAGTGCGGCTTGACCCCTCAATATGCAGCACTGGAAAACCTGTATCAGCAATTCAAGGGCCAGGGTTTCAGCGTTTTAGGTGTGCCCTGCAATCAGTTCGCCGGGCAAGAGCCGGGTACCGAACAGCAAATCCAGGCGTTTTGCAGCCTCAACTACGGGGTCAGTTTCCCTCTGAGCAGCAAGCTTGAGGTCAACGGGCCTGACCGTCACCAGCTCTATCGATTGCTGGCAGGCGAGGGGGCCGAGTTTGAGGGGGAGATCACCTGGAACTTCGAGAAGTTTTTGGTCGGCAAGGATGGCCGGGTGTTGGCGAGATTCTCACCGCGCACCGCGCCAGACGATGCCACGGTGATTCAGGCGATTGAAAAATCCCTGGCTTAAGGTTTTTTTACCACGACGTGAATGGGCACCGGGGCTGCACACATGGAGCCCTGGCAAGCTCGCTGCAGCTGGCTTTCGAACTGTTCGACAATCCCTGACCAGCTTTGGCGGCTGGCATGCCGACGAGCATTGAGGCGCAGGGTGCGTAAGGTCTCCGGGTCTTCGAGAAGCCAGCAGGCGGCTTCGATCCATGCGTATTCGTCCCCCGGCATGGCCAACACTCCGTTGTAACCGTGTCGGATATGCAGGCCCGCAGCGGCCTCGTCATAGGCCACCACGCCCAAGCCAGAGGCCTGTGCTTCGAGCACCACATTGCCAAATGTCTCGCTCAGGCTCGGGAATAAAAACACATCCCCGCACGCGTAATGACTGGCCAGGGCTTGCCCTGACTGCTGGCCGCAAAATATCGCTTCAGGCAATGAGGCTTCCAGCGTCGAGCGTTTTGAACCGTCGCCCACCACGATCAACTTGAAGCGGCGCGCGGGATATCGGGCTTGCAGCGCATCAAGACAGCGCTTGAGAGCGCCCAGATTTTTTCCGGTGCCAGACGCCCCACATATAACAGCGCAATATCGTTTTCTCCCAGCCCCCAGCTGCGGCGCAACGCGTCCTGGCGTTTTGCAGGGCTGAACAACTGGCTGTCGACGCCGCGAGGGAGCAGTTCCAGTCGTTCAAAATGCCTGCGCGCAAGCTCCACGCGCTGGCTGGTACTGGGGACCAGAGTCAAGGCCGAGCGATTGTGGAACCAGCGCAAATAGTGCGTCAGTGCGCGGGTGAACAGGGTCAGGCCGTGTTGACGCAAGTACTGCTGGAAGTTGGTATGAAACCCCGTGACCGCAGTAATCCCCAAGCGACGCGCAACCCGCAGTGCACATAAGCCCAACGGTCCCTCAGTGGCGATGTAAACCACATCCGGAGGTTGTTGGCGCCAGCGTTTGGTCAAGCGATGGGTGGAGGTCAGGCCCCATTGCAGGCCGGGATAACCGGGGAGCGGCAGACCCCGGCACAGCATCAGCTCATCGTTGCTGCGCTGGCCACCATCGTCGGCCTGGCGCGGGCGTACCAGTTCCACGCGATGATTGCGCGCGCGCAAGCCATCACACAGCTGGCCAAGAGTATTGGCGACACCATTGATTTCAGGGGCGAAGGTTTCGGTGATCAGGGCGATATGCAGGGCTGTGGTCATGACCCCAGTGTGTCGGGGGGTCATGACGCCCATGTGTCACGGTGATGATGGATTTATGAAGCCGTTAGCGGGACGCCAGCGCCTCTTCGCCCCGCTCGCGCACCCAGAACAGCGTCGCTCCGGCCACGGCGGCCGGCATCATCAGGATATTGACCACAGGGATCAACAGCACCAGATAGACGATGCCGCCAAAACTCATGCTCTGCCAGCGCTTCTCGCGTAGCCAGGCGAGCATCTCGTTCCAGCCCAGCTTGTGGTTGTCGGCCGGGTAGTCGATGTACTGGATAGCCATCATCCAGATCCCGAACAGTAGCCACAGCGGCGCCGCGATCAGGTTGAGCACCGGTATGAACGAAAGGATCAACAGCGCAATGGCCCGTGGCAGGAAGTAGCCCAGCTTGCGCATTTCACGGGCCAGGGTGCGGGGCACCATCGCCATCAGTTCACCCCAGCTGAAGGGCGGTGAGTTATCGACCCCGCGTACTACGGCCTCGACTTTTTCCGATAGAAAACCGTTAAACGGCGCGGCAATGATGTTGGCCAGCATGGTGAAGGTAAAAAACACCATCAACGCCACCAGGACCACGAACAGCGGCCACAATACGTAGTTGAGAAAGCTGAGCCAGCTGGGCAGCGACGGCATCAGGGTATCGACCCAGAGGCTGAACTGATGCCCGGCGAAGTAAATCAATCCGACGAACAGCACCAGATTGATCAGCAACGGCAGCAGCACGAACAAGCGCAGGCCAGGGCTGAGAACCAACTTTAGGCCTTCACGCAGGTACTGCGGGCCAGAGAGAACGGGGGCGGGCATAGAGTGCTCCGAGCAGTGGAAAACCGGGCGACCTTAACGGCTTTAGCTGTAGGACGAAAGCCTTGTCGCAGTATCGACAATAACTGTAACAAAGCCGTCTAAAATCGAATTCGCCTACATAGAGACCTGCTATGAGCTGGATTGTTAATGCGTATTTCCTTACTCTCTTCGGCCTCTATAAGCTTCACCCATATTTTTCAGGATCTGCGTGTATCAGGCATAGCCTGGGCAGGTTTACGGTTTCTTTTTATTCCAGCCGGTAATGCGGCATTCCGACCCGGTTTCACTGCGGGCGGTCATAGGAGTGAGTCATGTCTGAAGTACGTCATTCGCGTGTGATTATTCTGGGTTCCGGCCCTGCCGGTTACAGCGCCGCGGTCTACGCGGCCCGCGCCAACCTCAAGCCACTGCTGATTACGGGCATGCAGGCTGGCGGTCAATTGACCACCACCACTGAAGTTGACAACTGGCCGGGTGATGTACACGGCCTGACCGGTCCGGCCTTGATGGACCGCATGCGTGAGCACGCCGAGCGTTTCGAGACTGAAATCGTTTTCGACCACATCAATGAAGTGGATCTGAAAAACAAGCCGTTCACCCTCAAGGGCGACAGCGGCACGTTCACCTGCGATTCGTTGATCATCGCCACCGGCGCCAGCGCCCGTTACCTGGGGCTGCCGTCTGAAGAAGCGTTCATGGGCAAGGGCGTTTCCGCCTGTGCAACCTGTGACGGTTTCTTCTATCGCAACAAGCCGGTTGCCGTGGTAGGTGGTGGTAACACCGCCGTTGAAGAGGCGCTGTACCTGGCCAACATCGCCAGCAAAGTGACCCTGGTTCACCGTCGCGAAACCTTCCGCGCCGAGAAGATCCTGATCGACAAACTGCACGCCCGTGTAGCTGAAGGCAAGATCGAACTCAAGCTGAACGCGACCCTGGACGAAGTGCTGGGCGATAACATGGGTGTGACCGGTGCGCGCCTGAAAAACAACGACGGCAGCTTTGACGAGCTGAAAGTGGACGGCGTCTTCATTGCCATCGGCCACACGCCGAACACTTCGTTGTTCGAAGGCCAGCTTGAGCTTAAAGACGGCTACATGGTTGTGCAGGGCGGCCGTGAAGGTAACGCGACTGCCACCAGCATCGAAGGCGTGTTTGCCGCCGGCGACGTGGCTGACCACGTGTACCGTCAGGCCATCACCTCGGCGGGTGCCGGCTGCATGGCTGCGCTGGACGCTGAACGCTACCTGGACGGCCTGCAGAACGCCCAGTTCTGATAGCCCATCCCAACAAAAAAACCGGCCGAGGCCGGTTTTTTTGTGTCTAGGAGTAAGAGATCCCGTAGCAGCTGCCGAAGGAACGAGGCAGCTGCTACGAAATTATCGATTTTGGCTTACGCCTTGCGCGTCAGCGGCTGTGCGTCGAATTTCACACCGGCCAGGCCGTGGGCAATCAGCGCACGGATATTGCTGTGGTCTGTACCTTCAGGCGTGGCAAGCACCGAACGATAATGCTCGCCAAACGCCAACAGCGCCTGCTGATCACTCAAACCTTCCAGCAACGCCAGGCCCAGGGTCTTGCACGAACCTTCATTCTGCCCCGCAGCGTTTTCAACGCCGCCGTTGTTGAAGGCTTGCGGCAGGTAATCGTAGTGCGCTGCGATAAATGCCAGGGTGTCGGCGAAGAGATGTTCGCCGCTGTTGAGGCTGGCGCGCAGGGTGTTCAAATCAGTCATTACTTTTTTCCTTGGGCAAACGCCGCGGTTTGTTCGGCGCTGGCTTCTTTCTGGTAGTGGGATTTCCACTCGGCATACGGCATGCCGTACACCGCTTCACGGGCGTCATCGAGGCTGATGTCGATCTGGCGCTCGTCCGCGGCGGCCTTGTACCACTTGGACAGGCAGTTGCGGCAAAAACCCGAGAGGTTCATCAGGTCAATGTTTTGCACGTCCTTGCGGCTGTCGAGGTGGGCGACCAGACGACGAAATGCGGCGGCTTCGAGTTCGAGTTGTTCTTGGGGGGTCATGGGGTTCACCGAGGTTAGGAAGTTGCAGCCTGGCGGCTTGCCGCCAGCGTGATCGACACCGATTCGGCAAAGCGCAGCGCGTGCGGCTTGTCGACTTCGACTTCGGCATACAGCACGGCCGTGTTGGCCATTACCAGATCCAGCAGTTCTTGGGTCAGGCGCTCCAGCAGGGCGAAGCGGTTTTCTTCGACGTGCTGGATCACGGCCTTGGTGATGGTGCGGTAATTGAGCGCGTGGTCGATGTCGTTATCACGCACCGCCTCCTGTGCCGCGTAGAGAATGGTGAGGTTGATCAACACATCCTGCTTGTTGAGGATTTCTTCCTCATTGATACCGATATACGTGCGCAGGCACAGGTCCTTGACGCGAATACGGGCCATTCCTGGCTGAAGTTGTGGCATTACGACTTACTCCGTCCAATCAATTGCAAGAACTCCATACGGGTGCTCGATTCGCGAAATTCGCCCAGCATGACCGAGGTGTTCATGGTCGAATTCTGTTTTTCTACACCGCGCATCATCATGCACATGTGTTGAGCTTCAATCACCACAGCAACGCCGGCAGCCTGGGTGACGCTCTGGATGGCATCGGCGATTTCCCGGGTGAGGTTTTCCTGGATTTGCAGGCGACGGGCATACATGTCGACGATGCGGGCGATTTTCGACAGCCCCAGCACTTTTCCGGTCGGGATGTATGCCACGTGGGTCTTGCCAATAAACGGCAGCAGATGATGCTCGCAGAGTGAATACAGCTCGATATTGGCCACGATCACCATTTCGTCGCTGTCAGAGGCGAACAAGGCGCCGTTGACGAGGGTCTCCAGGCTCTGTTCATAGCCATGACACAGGTACTGCATGGCTTTGGCTGCGCGCTTGGGGGTGTCGAGCAAACCTTCGCGGTCAGGGTCTTCGCCGATATCAATGAGGATTTCGCGGTAATGCCCGGGCAGTGATGCGCTCATGAAAATACTTCCTCGCGGGGGCGGCTTATTTAAGATGCCGGCCGCCATTGACGGTCAGGGTAGTGCCAGTCACATGGGGGTTGTCCAGCAGATAACGCAGGCTCTGGTAGATCACCTCTGCGCCGGGTTCTATGCCCAGCGCGGATTTGGCCAGCGCTTTGGTGCGGTACGCCGCATCGTCGTCAGGGTTGAATAACAGCATGGCCGGGGCGATACCGTTGACTTTGATCTGTGGCGCCAGTTTAGCCGCGAATGACAGGGTCAGGCTGTCGAGCCCGGCTTTGGTGGCGCAATAGGCAATGTGCTTGCTGCTGCCCTTGCGTGTCACATCGTCGCTGATATGCACGATATCCGCCGCAGTTGAGCGCTGGAGCAGCTCGCTGCAATGCAGGTTGATCAGGTAAGGCGCGAGCATGTGCACGCTGAACATGTGCGTAAAGGCGTCGGCTTCAGTCTGCGGGGTTTCTGCCAGCCAGGCCGAGGCGTTATGAACAATGGCCCGCAAGCAGTCGGTGTGCTCTTTAAGCTGGCGGATAAAGTCCAGAATACCGGCCTCGGTCGAGAAGTCGGCAAACATCGCAATAGCGCCCAGGTCACGCAGGGTTTGTACGCCAGGTTTTTCGCTGCGATAGGTAAAAATCACCGGATAGCCGTCTGCCAGCAGTTGCTGTGCGCAGTGCAAACCTACGCGCTGGCCGGCACCCGTGATCAGGATTGGAGCAGAAGAAGTGGGCATGACGGACTCGGTGCAGGAACGCCGGAAACAGTCGCGGCGCAATGGCAAAACTATACCAGCGTCCGCGACGTAAAGCCCAAGCCCGAGCTTAGTTGCGGTGTGTCGCAATTGCGCTGCGCAGGGGTTTGTCTGGCGAGCGGTGCAGCCAGTTGGCCAGCAAGTGGGTAGACAGCGGAATAAACAGATAAACCATCAGCGGTGTCAACGCCAGGGTGCTGACCAGTACCCGAGGCAGCAGGCTCAATTCGCTCAATAAAGGGGCGCATACAAAGTTGAACAACAACGACACGGGGAAGAAGGCCAGCCAGATGGCAACGGCTTGCTTCCAGCGCGGTGGCCTTTGCCCGGCAGCGCCAAACCAGCCGTCGATTCCGCTGACGCGGTGCTCTGAAGGGTTGGCAAACAAGTCACTGCCGCGCAGCAACCAGGCCTTGCGCGACACTGAATGCTCCCAGGCATGCAATGTCGCTTCATCGGCAAAGCGAAAGATGATTTGAAACTCATCGTCGCCCGGTGGCGGGGCCAACACGCCGGAACCCAGGTATCCGGAAAAGTCCGTGGCCAGTTGTTCGCCTTCATGCAACCAGGCAATCAATTCCTGATAGCGGCCCTTGGCGACGCGGCGCGCAACCATCAACGTGACAGGGGAGGTAGACATCGTGTATCTCCATGAGGCTAATGCTGCCCGGGTAGGGCAGACACAAAACACAGCGCCGGGGTGGTGGGCTGAGTGATGAAAAACAAGCAAGTATCGTTCCGCAATACAGCCCTTCCAGCTTGCGTAGCAGCCATAGGCAGTTGCTTCGGGAGCGGGGGCGCTCATGGGAAATGGAGCGTAGAATGCGCCGATCTACTGCAAACTGTGTCCTACCAATGCCCGTGATTACTGAAGCTGAGCCCATTACACAGGCTGATGACTGCCAAGGTCTCTACCCGATCCGGGAAGTGGCCAGGCTCACCGGCATCAACCCGGTAACCCTGCGTGCGTGGGAGCGGCGTTATGGTTTGATCGAACCAAAACGCACCGAAAGTGGGCATCGGCTGTACTCAGTGACCGATATTGAGTCAATTCGCCTGATCTTGGGCTGGCTTGAGCGTGGGGTTGCCGTCAGCAAAGTCGCGCAATTACTTGCAAACACGAAGCCCGCTGACAATCCGCAGCCCGAGGCCAGCGAGTATGGCGAATGGCAAAGCCGTATCAGCGGTGCGCTCACGGCCTTCAATGAGTCGGAGCTGGAACGCCTCTATGGTCAGATTTATTCCAGCTACCCGGTCGAAGTGGTGTTTCAGGGGATCTTCCTGCCCCTGTGGCAACAGTTGTCAAAAGTTCAGGATGTGTTTGGCCGGACCAGCGAATGGCTGATGCTGGACGGGTTCTTGCGCGGGCGGGTGCAGCATCGTCTGCAATTGCAGGTGGCGGATGCCAGGCAGTGTGTGATGGTGGTGGCAATGCCTGAGCTGTGCCGCGAGCTGGAATTGTTGGTGGCGGGCTTGCTGTTGACCCGCAATGATCGGGTGGTCAGGGTTTTGGCCATCGGCCAACCCCTGGAAGAGTTGTCACTGGTCTGCGAAAAACTCGAGCCTGAGGCGGTTGTACTGTATGCCAGTCATGCACTGGGGACGGCGCACCATCGGCGACTGATGCGGCTGGCGCAGACCCTGGATTGCTCGGTGTCATTGGCCGGGGCCGGCTCGAATGTGGCTCAGGAGGCGCTGGCGGGTTCATCCATTGGTTGCCTGGGCAGCGAGGCACTGTTGATGAACCAGCGATTGGACGCTGATCTCAAGGCAACACTGGGCAGTTGATCAAGGTCAGCCGTGCAGGCCTGGATGCGTCAGGCGGTGTTGGTGCAGCATGTATTGGCGCAACCGCTCGGTTTCACCTTTGTCACGCTGACTTAGCCGGTAGGCGTAAAGGCCCAGCTCGGTTTTGCGTTCCAGGGTGCCGCGTAAGGCAATTCGCTCGTATCCGCCGGGGTTGAACCACTGGGAAAACTGGCGGGGCGGCTCGCTGTCGTGACGCATTTCAACCAGAACCCCTTTGAACGAGACTTCAGTGATCCACAGATGACCGGCTTTGCCCCTGATGTTTTCAAGGGGGACCGGTTCTGGCAGCGTCAGGCGCCAAGGGCGAGCTTTTGGCCCGTCTTCGAAGATGCTTGGAGCACCGAGTTGCAGATGCTGAGCATGGAATTCGTCCTCAACCAGACGCAGTGGAAAACTCATTTGCTGGTTGGCGAATTGCGCATGGATAGTGACTTGCTCATGGGCCGCCAGGCGTGTCAGCAGATCACGAATTTGCGACATGCCATTGACCATCAGGCTGGACGACGCATCCCGTCTGTTAAGCAGAGGGTTTTGGTGCATCGTTTGGATGAAATCCAGCTCGTCCTGAGTCAAAAGGGCATCGTGGGACATGATGGGGCTCAAAAAAGGTCTGAAAAAATCGGGATAGCGAGGTTCAGACCGCTTTTTTTACGTTTTGTTTAATCCGCTCGTCGCCTTGAGCGCTTGCAGTTCAGCCTGTACAGCGGCCAGTTGGGCTTCGAGCTGCGCGACCCGCTGCTCTGCCTTGACCTGTTGGGTGACATTCTTCTGCACACCAATAAAGTAGGTCAGCTTGTCGTTCTCGTTGAACACTGGCGTGATCGACAGCTCATTCCAGAAGTGCGTGCCATCCTTGCGATAGTTGCGCAGTACTTGGCGAGTTGGCTTGCCGCTGGCAATGGCTTCGCGGATCAACTGCAGGCCACGCTGGTCGCGGTCGCCAGCCTGCAAAAAGCGGCAGTCCTGATACAGGATGTCATCGCGGCTGTAGCCGGTGAGGGCTTCAAAGGCGTCGTTAACATAAATCAGGATGTTGTCTTCGCCCTCTTGTTCGGCAACCACAATGCCGTCCTGGGACGCGTCTACCATGCGCTGCAACAAGCGGGCGTTGATCATCGTGCAATTCTCTTTAGTTGTACGGATTGATGCATCTTAAGGCATTGGTACGAGAGCGGTGCCGCACCTGTTAATATCCCAGCCTTTTAGTCAGTTACAGGATCAGATTGATGAAAGTCGCCATCCTTTGCGGCTCGGTTTACGGCACCGCTGAAGAAGTCGCCCGTAATGCCAAGCAACTGCTCACTGATGCCGGTTTTGAGGTGTTTCTCAATTCCCGCGCCACCCTTGCCGATATTCAGGCGTTCGCTCCGCAGGCTTTATTGGCTGTGACCTCGACCACGGGGATGGGTGAGCTGCCTGACAACCTTGTGGCGTTGTACAGCGCCATTCGTGACCAGCTGCCTGGCGCCTGGCGCGGCTTGCCGGGTGCGGTGATCGCCTTGGGTGACGAGAGCTACGGCGATACCTTCTGCGGTGGCGGCGAGCAACTGCGCGAGCTGTTTGGCGAGCTTGGCGTTCGCGAAGTACTGCCGATGTTGCGTCTGGATTCCAGCGTTACGGTGACCCCGGAAGAAGATTCAGAGCCCTGGATTGCAGACTTGATCAAAGCCCTGAGCCAGTAACTGGGCGTTCACGCAGCAGCTCAAGCCACGCTTGGGCTGCCCGTGACAAATACGCGCCATCGCGCCAGATAAATGCGATGTCCCAGCGCAGGTAATCCGGTGCTACCAGCTTGACCCGAACCACGCCGGGGCGCACTAGCCCGCGGGCAACCACGCTGGGCAGCAACACCACGCCCTGGCCTGCTGCTACCAGCGCCACCAAAAAATCCGCCTGACCACTGCGCCCGCCTTCCTTGGGAGTAAAGCCCGCTTGCTGGCAGGCCTTCAGAACGCGATCGTTGAGCACAAAGCTGCGCTGATAGAGCAAAAACGGCGTGTCGGCCAATTGTTCAAGGCGCACGCAGGGGCCTTCTGCCAGCGGATGATCAGCCGGGATCAAAACGTCCAGAGGTTCGTCACAAAACGGCTGGTAAGCAAATGCAGGGTTCTTCGGAGTCAGGCTACCGCCCAGTTCAAGTTCTCCACTTAAAACAGCCTTTTCAATATTCAAGCTGCCTTCTTCCAGCAGCTGCACTTGAATATTGGGATAGCGCCGCCGGTATTCAGCAAACAGCCCGGCAAACAGCGTATTGCTGCCCAGTAGCGGCAGGCCAACTCGCAACTCACCCCGGGTCAGATGGCTCAAGTCGTCAAGCTCGCTCAGTAATTCATTGTGCAAACGCAGCATGGCCTCGGCTCGCTGTAGCACCACCGTGCCTGCTGATGTCAGCCGCACCTGTGAGCCCAAGCGGTCGAGCAGTGGTGTGCCGAGGCTGTGCTCAAGCTGTGCAACTTGTTTGCTTACCGCTGACTGACTGATGTGCAGGCCGCTGGCAGCCTGGGTAAAGCCTCCCAGGCGTGCGACTTCGACAAAGGTGCGCAGGTGTTTGAATTCCATTGATGCGATTCCATTTTGGAATGGTTATAAGTCTTACAATTCGTTTTCGGGATGGTAACAGGCTCTTTAAACTGACGGCCTGTCTGAAATGGAAACATCATGAAACGCTTCGATGTGAAACGCTTGGGTCGGCTGATCAGTGAGCTGGCGGTCTTGTTGGCGCTCTACTTCTTGGGCTGCCAGCTCGCGGCCTGGTGGCACTTACCAATACCGGGTGGTGTGGTGGGCATGACGCTGTTGCTGCTGGCGTTTGCCCAGGGCTGGGTCAAGCCAGCAACCCTGCAGCTGGGGGCCGGCGTGCTGATGGCTGAAATGCTGTTGTTCTTTATTCCCGCGTTGATGAGCCTGCTCGACTACGGCGTGATCGTGCGTGATGACGGCTGGCGCATCCTGCTGGTGATCGGCGTCAGCACACTGCTGGTGATGGTCGTCACGGCGTTTACCGTAGAGGCGGTATGCCGCTGGAGGGTGCGCCATGAAGCTTGAGCTGATGCCCATGTTCTGGCTGTTGTTCACCCTGGTGACGTACGGTTTTAGCCGCTGGTTGTATCGGCGCACCGGTCGCTATCTGCTGTCGCCGCTGATTCTGGTGCCTGCCTTGCTGCTTGCCGTGGCCGTGCCGTTGCACACCGCCTATGCCGAATATTCAAGCAATACCCATTGGCTGATGCTGGTTCTGGGACCGGTGACAGTCGCGTTCGCCGTGCCGATCTGGCAGCAGCGCAGGTTGCTGGCTCGGCATTGGGTGGCTTTGTTGCTGGGAATGCTGGCCGGCAGCGCGGCGTCCATCGGCAGTTCGTTTTGGTTGGCCAGGGCGCTGTCACTCGACACTGCGCTCACGATGTCATTGGTGCCACGCTCCATCACCACCCCGTTTGCCATGCCGCTGGCGCAAAATTTGGGGGGCGTACCGGAGCTTACGGCTGTGTTTGTAATGTTTACCGGGGTATTCGGCGCGTTGCTGGGAGGGATCTTGCTCAAGTGGTTGCCGCTGCGCAGCAGCCTGGCACGGGGGGCGCTGTTCGGCATCGGTGCCCATGGTGCTGGCGTGAGCCGTGCCCGGGAAGTGGGGAGTGAAGAAGGGTCGGTGGCAGGATTGGTGATGGTGCTGACCGGCATCCTCAACTTGTTCGCCGCGCCGCTGCTGACGATGGTGTTCCACTTTTAGAAGCGCCACACAAGCTCGCTCCCTGGGTTTATTACGGGCATAAAAAAGGCCGCTGTAAACAGCGGCCAAGGAAGACGTTCATCAAGGAGCTACAAATCAACGTCAGGGTAAATCGGGGTGCAGAGTCGGTGCGACTCGATGCGTTGGACGTGTGTCCGTGCTGGAAAGTTCGACAAGAATAAGGACTTGCCCGCTGCGGAGTAAGGCCGCTTTGCGACAATCTCTTTTACAGCTTCGACAACAGTTGTGGCGAAAAAATGGCTGTAGCTCAAAGGGTTACCTGTCCGATGAGCAGGTCATAACTATGCAGTTCATGCCCCGGCTATTGGCCGTGTTGAATGCACCTTCACATAGTTTCTCCCGGCCTGTGCAGCACGATGTTCCGCAGGCCGGGAGCAATAACAGGAGGTACATCATGAGCACTACGGACAAGCGCGCGTTCGGTTCAGACACGTTCACCCTTAAACCGAGCCCTGAAGTCTTCGAGCGGGTGCGCTCATTTCTGAATGAGCAGCTGCGACACCATGCAATAGACTGCGAAAGTATTTATCTCAACACGATCAACAACATCGTTGATCAGGTCCTGACCTTTAGCCAGAACCTGCTGGGCCTGGGTATGGACACGCTGGAGTGGGGCACGGTCCAGTCCCACAACGACTGGGAAACAGGCGTGTTCTCTAAACCCAGTACGTTCCAGGACAGCCACCGAATGCATCAGTTCGCCATCGAGTACATCGAGCAGTTGATGAGAGATCTGCTCGATGAAGCCAAATACAAATGGATGGTTTGAAGCCGCTGATCGTCAGCCTGGCTGATAACCCATTCGCCAGCTGATGGCCTGGCTGGCAGCCAGCAAACGCTTGGCTGCCGGCCCGGTTTCATCGGCATGGAACAGCGATGTGGGGCCCACCACGGTCAGTACGCCTGCAACCTTGGCGGTTGCATCGAATACCGGGGCCGACAGTGCATCGACGCCCGGCATCAGCAAACCGTGCACAAAGTGCAAGCCGCGCTGACGGATTTGCTCACAGAGCCGGGTGTAGGCCTCGGGTTTTTCCAGCGGGTGAACCAGATCGGTTTTTAATTCCAGTTCGCGCAAGTCGGCTGTTTCTCGATCCGGCAAAAAAGCGTTGAACACCAGCCCCGTGGATGAACTCAGCAAGGGTAAAACCGAGCCTAGCTGGGTTACCACCGTGATTGCCCGCACCGCCGGTTCGATATGCACCACCGTGGCCCCTTGATTGCCCCACACGGCCAGAAAACAGGTTTCGTTCAAGTCATCACGCAACTCGGCCAGGGGCAGGGCGGCAACCTTCAGAACATCCATGCTGTTGAGCGCGGCCAGGCCCACTCGCAAAGCCTCACGCCCCAGGCCGTAATGGTTGGTGGCGACATTCTGCTCGGCAAACCCGCTGGCAATAAGCGCCTGTAAATAGCGATGCACCTTGCTGGCGGGCATCTGTACGTGCTCGGCCAGACGCGACAGCGAAGTCGAAGGTGACAGCTCGGCCAAGGCCTTGAGGATGTCTGTACCGACCTCGGCCGACCGCACTTTTTGTTTGCCGGCACTGTCATTGCTGCTACGGGGCTTTTCCATGGTGGTGCTTATATCTCGGGACGAATGGGCGTCTTTATAGCTTGACGCTTAATACCAATCAAATTACGTTATGCGTAATTGAATTACGATAAAAATAACGCAGCGACGCGCAGACTGTTTCACAGCAACGCGCAGTCCACTGTTTTCTCCACTCTGGAGGCTCCATGAACCTCGACGCGTCTTCGCCAGTCCTTGGCTATCAATCCGGGTTTGGCAATGAATTCAGCAGCGAAGCACTGCCCGGCGCCTTGCCGGTCGGCCAGAACTCTCCGCAAAAAGCCCCGTACGGTCTCTACGCCGAATTATTGTCCGGCACGGCGTTCACCATGGTCCGTAGCGAGTCTCGGCGCACCTGGATGTACCGCATCCAGCCATCCGCCAACCATCCCGCTTTCGTCAAGCTTGAACGGCAATTGGCCGGCGGCCCACTGGGTCCGGTGACGCCTAATCGCTTGCGTTGGAATCCGCTGCCGATCCCTGTCGAGGCCACTGATTTTATTGATGGTCTGGTGGGCATGGTGGCCAATAGCGGGGCGGAAAAACCCTCGGGCATCAGCATTTACCATTACCGTGCCAACACCTCGATGCAGCGTGTGTTTTTCAATGCCGATGGCGAGCTGCTGGTGGTGCCTGAGCAGGGTCGCTTGCGTATTTGTACGGAGCTGGGGCGTCTGGATCTGGAGCCTCTGGAAATTGCGGTCATTCCTCGTGGGCTGAAGTTTCGGGTTGAATTGCTCGATCCGCAGGCCCGTGGCTATGTCGCCGAAAACCACGGCGCGCCGTTGCGCCTCCCTGACCTGGGGCCGATTGGCAGCAATGGCCTGGCCAACCCCCGTGACTTCCTGGCGCCGGTCGCCCATTACGAGGACGACCAGAGCCGTACGACACTGGTGCAAAAATTTCTCGGCGAGCTGTGGGGTTGCGAACTGGATCACTCGCCGCTGAACGTGGTCGCGTGGCACGGCAATAACGTGCCGTACAAATACGACCTGCGCCGTTTCAACACCCTCGGTACGGTCAGCTTCGACCATCCCGATCCGTCCATCTTTACCGTCCTGACCTCGCCAACCAGCGTGCCGGGCCTGGCCAATCTGGACTTCGTGATTTTCCCGCCGCGCTGGATGGTGGCTGAAAACACTTTCCGGCCACCGTGGTTCCATCGCAACCTGATGAACGAATTCATGGGCCTGATCCAGGGCAGCTACGATGCCAAGGCCGAAGGTTTCTTGCCGGGTGGTGCCTCGCTGCACAGCTGCATGAGCGCCCATGGCCCGGATGGCGAAACCTGCACCAAAGCGATTGCGGCCGAGCTGCAACCGAGCAAAATCGATAACACCATGGCCTTTATGTTTGAGACCAGTCAGGTGTTGCGTCCTAGCCGGTTTGCACTTGAGTGCGCGCAACTGCAATCGAATTACGACGCTTGCTGGGCCTCGCTGCCCGCAACCTTCACCCCGAATCGGAGATAACCCATGACCCAGTCCACTTCCACCCGCAGCTGGATTGCCTCCGCAAACGGTCACAGCGACTTCCCGCTGCAAAACCTGCCGATGGGCATTTTCAGTATTGATGGGTCTGCCCCGCGTAGCGGAGTTGCCATTGGCGATGCCATTTTTGATCTCGAAGCCGGGCTGGCGGCCGGTCTGTTTGAAGGTCAGGCGAAGGCCGCGGTAGAAGCGTCGTTGGGCGGCGCGTTGAATGCTTACTTTGCGTTGGGTCGCAGCGCTCGGGTTGCTCTGCGCGAACGCCTGCTTGAGCTGCTGGGCGAAGGCAGCACCCTGCGCGGAAAAATCGAAGCTCAGGGCGCAACATTGCTGCCACTGGCGGCCGATTGTCAGCTGCATTTGCCTGCCAGGATCGGCGACTACACCGACTTTTATGTCGGCATCGAGCACGCCAAAAACGTCGGTAAACTGTTCCGTCCCGACAACCCGCTGCTGCCCAACTATAAATATGTGCCCATTGGCTATCATGGCCGTGCTTCGACCATCCGTGCGTCGGGTGCCGAAGTCCGCCGTCCCAAGGGTCAAACCTTGCCAGCGGGTCATACCGAGCCGACTTTTGGTCCATGCGCGCGCCTGGATTATGAGCTGGAGCTGGGGATCTGGATTGGCCAGGGCAATGACATGGGGGATGCGATCCCCGTCAGCGAAGCAGGCGAGCACATCGCCGGTTTCTGCTTGCTCAACGACTGGTCGGCCCGGGATATCCAGGCCTGGGAATACCAGCCGCTGGGCCCGTTTCTGTCCAAGAGCTTTATTACCAGCATCTCGCCGTGGGTGGTCACTGCTGAAGCGCTGGAGCCGTTCCGCCGTGCGCAACCGGCCCGACCTGAAGGTGATCCGCAGCCGCTTGCGTATCTGTTCGACCCCAAGGATCAGGCCAATGGCGCCCTGGATATTGAACTTGAAGTGCTGCTGTTGACCGAGTCGATGCGCAAGCAAAATCTGCCCGCCCATCGCCTGGGGTTGAGCAATAGCCTGAACATGTACTGGACCGCTGCACAACTGGTGGCTCACCACAGCGTCAATGGCTGCCAATTGCAGTCAGGTGACCTGTTCGGTTCGGGGACTCTGTCGGGCCCTGACCGCTCGCAGCTGGGCAGCCTGCTGGAAATCACCGAAGGCGGCAAACTCCCGATCGAGCTGGCTTCGGGCGAGGTGCGCAAGTTTTTGGAGGACGGTGATGAAATCATCCTGCGTGCTCGCTGTACTCGCGAAGGCCATGCCTCCATTGGTTTCGGCGAGTGCCGGGGCAAGGTTGTCGCCGCGCGTTAAAAGGAGCGGGTCATGGAACTCTTTACCTATTACCGCTCCACGTCTTCTTACCGGGTGCGGATCGCGCTGGCGCTCAAGGGACTGGATTATCAGGCAGTGCCGGTCAACCTGATTGCGCCACTTGGCGGTGAACACCGCCAGGCGCCATATCTGGCGATCAACCCGCAAGGCCGCGTGCCGGCCTTGCGCACCGATGAGGGCCGCGTGCTGACCCAGTCGCCGGCGATCATTGAATATCTTGAAGAGCGTTACCCGCAGGTAGCGCTGCTGTCCCCGGACCTTACCGTCCGCGCTCACGAACGGGCGGTGGCGGCCCTGGTGGCCTGCGATATTCACCCGTTGCACAACGTCAGCGTGCTCAATCAACTGCGTCAATTGGGGCAGAGCGAAGAGCAAGTGGTGCAGTGGATCAGTCACTGGATCACCCAAGGGCTGGGTGCCATTGAGCAATTGATCGGTGACAGCGGATATTGCTTCGGGTCGCAGCCCGGGTTGGCGGATGTGTACCTGATCCCCCAGTTGTACGCCGCGCAGCGTTTTGGCGTGCCAATGGCGGCGTACCCGCGCATTGCCCGTGTGGCAGCGCTGGCTGAGCAACACCCGGCGTTTATCCTGGCGCATCCGGCCAATCAGCCTGATACACCTGCCTGAACTCACTGTGGGAGCGGGCTTGCTCGCGATTGAATCAACGCGGTCTTGCTGGATAACCTCGTTGCCTGTATCGCGAGCAAGCCCGCTCCCACACAATCCGATCCCGCCGGGATATGTCCGAAACCCCAAAAACTGCACAGGCTTATTCCTGCGCACTTCAGCGAATTTTCTGGCGCCACCTATACTGGCGATTACCCATAATCGTTCGAGGGCCTGATGATGTTTGCTCTCATGCAAAGCGCTCAGCTGGAGTCGTTGCACCTAAGCGTAGACCCCGTTACAGGCCTCAAAGCCGTGATTGCCATTCATAACACTCATCTGGGGCCAGCGTTGGGCGGTTGCCGTTATCTGGCGTATCCCAACGACGAAAGTGCTGTGAACGATGCCATTCATCTGGCTCAAGACATGAGCTACAAGGCGGCTCTGGCCGGTCTGGCAGTTGGGGGTGGGCAGGCTGTGGTCATTCGTGCGGCCCATGTCGAGAGTCGTGCCGAGCTGTTTGAGGCGTTTGGCCGCTGCGTGGATCAGCTGGACGGGCGCTATATCACCGCCATCGACAGTGGCACCTCTACCGCCGATATGGATTGCATCGCCCAACATACTCGACACGTCACCAGCACCAGTGCTGCAGGCGACCCGTCGCCCCATACGGCAATGGGTGTGTTTGCCGGAATTCGCAGCACCGCCTCGTCGCGCTTGGGCAGTGACAATCTGGAAGGCCTGCGGGTGGCCGTGCAAGGCTTGGGCAAGGTTGGTTACGCGTTGGCCGAGCAGCTGCATGCTGCGGGTGCCGAGTTATTGGTCTGCGATACCGACCCCGGCAAAGTGCGCCTGGCCATGGAGCAGCTCGGGGCGCATCCCATCGCGTGCGAAGCCTTGCTGAGCACGCCCTGTGACATTCTTGCGCCGTGCGGTCTGGGTGGCGTGTTGAACTGGCACAGTGTGGCGCAACTGCGTTGCTCGGCTGTGGCCGGGTGTGCGAATAACCAGCTGACTAACCTGCAAGTGGCCGATCAGCTCGAACGGCGGGGGATTTTGTATGCGCCCGATTACGTCATCAATTCCGGCGGGTTGATCTATATGGCCCTGACCCATGAAGGCGCAACGCCCGAGGCCATCAATGAGCAGTTATTACGGATCAGCCAGCGATTGACCGGCATCTACGCCCACGCCCAGGCTGAAAAGCGTTCGCCAGCACGGGTTTCAGATGAGCTGGCGCACCGGTTGTTGTATCCGAAGGATTAGGTGCTCTGTCAGCCATGACCTTGCTGCAGCTGGCACAGGTCCTGAGCATTGCCAAAGCGTGTTTCAAACTCCACCAGCCCCGCATGCACCTGTTGCAGCGTTTCAATCTGGCTCATCACGGACAGTTTTTTGCGGGCAATTGCGTCGCTTACCACCTCCCATGGGAGCGCCTGGCCACGGTGTTCATCAAGAATGGCCTGCATTTCTTTGAGTTTGAAACCCAATTGCTGCGCGCACTTGATAAACATCAACAGCTCAACGCTTTGCTCGCAGTAGACACGATAGGCACCCCGGCGTTGCGGCGGCGGTAACAGGCCAATCTCTTCGTAGTGACGAATGCTTTTGATGGTGGTACCGGACAGCTGGGCGGCTTTGCCGATGTACATGAAAAATCCTTTTTCAATGGTCGCCGGCGAGGCTGACGCTCATCGGTTCGCGAGCGCGCGGGCTTGCTGCAGCCATGTGGTTTTTTGTGCGGGTGTGGCGTCGAGTATCGGGCCAAACGTCAAGGTTGCGAGGGGTTTTATGCCACAAAACGCCAAGGTGGTTTTGCGTATTTGATGCAGCCCTGGCATGCGGTACACCCATTTGTAGTACCAAGGGGGCGTGTCCATCGTTACCAGTAGGTGCGCGCTGCGACCTTTAAGGAGCTTGTCGGGGAATGCCTTGCCCTTGCGGTATTGAAAGGCGAAGCCGGGCAGCAGGATGCGGTCGAAAAAACCTTTCATCAAAGCGGGGATTCCGCCCCACCAGATCGGATAGACCAGAACCAGGTGCTCGGCCCAGAGGATGTCTGCCTGAGCGTTGAGCAAGTCTGGCTCCAGTGCCTGGATCTGCCTGTAACCCTCATGCAGTACCGGATCGAAGCGCAGGGTACCTAACTGCATGACACGTACGTCATGGTTGGCACTCTTGGCCGCCTCAACATAGCTGTCTGCCAGTGCGCCACAAAAACTGTCGGTGCCGGGGTGACCCAGGATCACCAGTACTCGCTTGCTCATCGTGACGCCAACCTGAAAGGGGGCCTTTGAGGGTAGGGTCTGCCCCGTAGGGGAGAGTCAAGCGAGGACGTGGTGCATTTACTCGCTGTCGACCAGCAACTCGGACAGGGCGTCCGGCTGGCTCTTGAAGGCCTTGGCAAAAACATCGCGATTTTTCGCCATGTAGATGCCGGCTTCTTCGACCTGTTGCTCGCTCAGGGACGGCACAGCTTTTTGCAACACTTCGGCCAGCAATTCTGCCAGTTCCAGCATTTTGTCATGACGGTCAGCTTCGGCTTTATCCATGAACAAACGCTCCAGATCTCGGCTGCTGCGGTATACCACTTCGACGGCCATTTACCACCTCATATGCCTTCACGTAAATTATCTTGCGATTACTGTATTTATATACAGCGAAAAGGATAAGCCAAACACCCGGATTTGAATAGCGGCTTTTTCACTCTAGCTGCAATTGGTAGGCGCAACGGTCCCCTGACGTGTCTAATAGCCGCCCGCCATCATCTCACCAACGGTCGCTGGCCTTTTTTCTGCATGTAAAAAGCGTCATGTGCGTCGCGGATGATCCGTTCGAGTCGATTCAAGGAGCTGCATCGTGAGAGTTAACAAAGCTGAGAAGCTACGTCGCCAGGTTCATGAACTGGCCGAATCGATGGGCAATCTGTTCGTCGAAACCTTCCATTACCTGGCGTTGTTTGCCATTGGTGCGGTCACTGCCTGGGCAGCAGTGATGGAATTTCTGGGAATGGTGGAGAAGGGCAACATCACGATTGATGACATCCTGCTGCTGTTTATCTACCTAGAACTGGGCGCCATGGTAGGCATTTATTTCAAAACCAATCATATGCCCGTGCGCTTCCTGATTTACGTGGCGATCACGGCGCTGACCCGCTTGCTGATTTCCAACGTGTCCCATCACAACCCGCCGGACATGGGCGTGGTGTATCTGACCGGGGCAATCCTGTTGCTGGCGTTTGCCATTTTGGTGGTGCGCTATGCGTCTTCGCAGTTCCCGTCGGTGAAGATCGAGAATCCTCATCGCAAGACCGGCGCCGGTTCCGGGGAGCATCCGGAAGTGGAGAAGGGCGAGCTATAAACGTCCTCATGAAAAAGGGCGGGCTTACCGAAGTAAGCCCGCCCTTTTTTATGCGTCCTGGACGCTGTATCAGCTGTTTAATTCGAGTTCTTTTTCTTTTTCCAAAAACTCTTCTTCCAGCAAAGCGTCAACGCTCTGCTTAGGTTCATTTGCCTCAAACCCTTCCGGGGCCAGGGCTGCAGTGCGTTTGCCACGCAGCTTGCCGAACAGGTGTTCCAGAGCGTGCTCCAGCTTTTCAGCTGCACCCTCCACAGCCTGGGTCAGCGAATCAGCGTCGTGGGATACGAGAATCGGCTGGTGTCCTTTAGGTCGAGCCTCCATTTTGCAGCGTTTGTCCTTTGGACCGGACTTGCCACCATTTTCATCGCTGAGATGGACCTCAACCCGGGTCAGATCTTCCAAATGGCGTTCGAGCGTTACTTCAACAGTAGCGGTGACCCAGTCTTGGGTGCGTTTGTCACTGTCGATATGTTTATCGGAAAAGACGTGAGTAAGCATAGTTCTTCCCTTATATAAGCGTGCTCGTGTGAGGTCTGACGGCCTCGAGTGTTCAAAGGTTCATCGTCATTGCTCAGTTACAGTGTTTGGGCCGATGAGCAAATATTTCAAGCACTATTTTCAGGAAGTCTTGCAAGTCGTGATCGGCGTCAGCCTTTGCCGGGAAGAAAAGCCCGCATGTGCGGGCTTTGATCGATTTATATCAAAATGCGACTGAAGTCTGGACGTAGAGGGTGCGCGGTTCGCCCACGTATTTCCCCTTGTTGTTATCGTCAAACGAGCGTGTGTAGTACTCGTGATTGAGGATGTTTTTCACGCCCACTGCCACGTTCAGGTCAGACAGTTGAGGGCCGAAGTCATAGCCCACGCGGCTGTTGAAAACCATGTAGCCAGGGATCAAGCCGTTGCTGCCGTCGGCGCTTTCTGCACGGGTGTTGGCGTTATCGGCGAACTGGTTGCTCTGGAAGGTTGTGTCCAGATTGGCTTTCCACTGGCCTTCGGTATAACCGACGCCGATGCTGCCTTTGTTTTTCGAGGAGAACGGCACGCGATTGCCTTTGTTCGGTCCCTCTTCGCGGATAGTCGCGTCAACATAGGCGTAGGTGGCGTATATGTCGAAACCGGCCAGTACGGGGCTCAGGCCATCCAGCGCGTAGTTGACGCTGGCCTCGATGCCCTGATGCCGTGTCTTGCCCCGTGCGATCACGGTATCGGTGGTTTGGTTGCTGTCGTACTGATTGTTGAAATTGATGAGAAATGCGCCGATCTCCGCGCGCAAGTTGCCATTGTCGTAGCGGGTGCCGATTTCCCAGGTGCGCGCTTTCTCCGGTTTTACTTCGCCGCCGGTAACGCGGTTGGGCATCTGGCTGTACTGCACGCTCCCGAAGGAACCTTCGGTATTGGCATAGAGATTCCAGCTGTCTGTGACGTGGTACATCACGTTCAGGGCAGGCAGCGGCGTGTTGTAGTCGCCCTTGTATTTGACATGGGTCAGCAGGTTGGTTTGCTGCTGCTCGATCATCTCGTAGCGAATGCCGGGGGTGAGCGTCCACTTGCCGATGTCGATCTTGTCGTCGATAAAGAACGCATGGGCCTCAGTGGCGCCCCGTGTATCGCGGTCATTGCGGCTATTGGAGGTGGGCAGTTCGTTGGCTGAAATCGGTGTGCGGTAGCGCAGTTCGTGGCCGGCTTCGTTGATGTAGCGGTAGCCCGCGCCCACTTCGTGGCTGGTATTGCCCAGATCAAAGCCCTGGGCTATGCGTGTTTCAACCCCGCGCACCCAGTATTCCCGCGGCGACAGCGAGAGGAAAGTGCCCTGGTCCAGGTAACCGCTGCGCAGGGTTTTCGTGAAGAAGCTGTTGACCGTGAATTCACGGCGGTCTTCCTGATAGCGATAGCCGAAGTTGACCAGGGTACGGCGCCCCCAGAACTTGTCGTTCGGGCGGGTCGATTGATAGGGGTCAGCCTTGTAGGCCGCAGTGCTCAGGCCGCCGGGCATATCAGCTTCGCCATCGTAGTACTGGGCCATGGCATGCAGACTGTTGGCTTCGTCGATCTGGTAATTACCCTTGAGGATCAAGTCGTCGATGCGCGTGTCGCTGTGCTCGCGCCAGTCGCCGCCGCGGGTGCCGGAGTACAGCAAGGCGCCACCCAGGCCATTGTCAGCGGTACCACCGGCCAGCAGGTTGGCGGTTTTCTTGAAGCCATCCTGGGTGGATGACGGGCTGGTCTCGGTCTGGAAACCGGCCTTGACGGTAGGTTCATCAGGAATAGCGCGAGTCACGAAGTTGACGATACCGCCGACGTTTTGCGGGCCATACCGCACTGCGCCGCCGCCGCGAACCACGTCTACCGCGTCCATGTTACCCATGCTGATCGGGGCAAACGATAACTGCGGCTGACCGTAGGGGGCGAAGGGCACGGGGATGCCGTCCATCAACACCGTAGAGCGGGTCGCCAGCCGAGGGTTCAGCCCGCGAATACCGAAGTTGAGGGCCATATCATGGCTGCCGGTGCCGTTGTTTTCCGGGGCATTGACGCCGGGAATGCGATTGAGTACTTCGCGGGCAGTGGTGGCCCCCTGGCGTTCGAACTCTTCGCGGCGGATCACGTCACGTGCGCCGGGGTGTTCGAACACATCGGCCTGCGCCGCCTCTCCCAGCCAGTCACCGACCACGCTGGAGGTTCCCAATTCAATGCTGGCGGGTGCCGTCGAGGCGGTCACCGGCTGCAGGCTGAACGCCCCCTGACCTTCGGCGCGGGCTTGCAGCCCTGTGCCTTCCAGCAAGGCTTGCAGGCCTTGTTCGGGCTCGTAAGTGCCTTCCAGGCCCTTGCTCTGAATGCCGCTGGCGGTGGCGGAACTGAAGGAAATCAGCACCCCGGCTTCACGGCCGAACTGGTTCAGGGCGTTTTCCAGTGAGGCGGGGGCGATGTGATAAGCCTTGGCGTCGGCAAAGGCCATCGGCAGAACGCTGAAACTCAAACTGGCACCCAGTAGCAAACGGGTCAGGGACGTGAGGCGCAAGGGCTGAGCGGGCATGAACGGATCCTGAGAAGATGAAAATCGAAGTGGCTTGCCTTCTCTGTCACGCCAGATTTGAAATCAGCTCACAGTATTTGAAATTTAAATTTTCCCTGTAGCCGCTGCCGCAGTTTTTGTTTATGCCTTTGCTTCTACCGTCACCCAGTACCGGGTAAATCGCCTGATCCGTACCGGCAAACTGACAGCAAGCAGGTCCAGCACGCGCTCGCTGTTGTCTACCGGATAGGTGCCTGAAATCAGCAGGTCGGCCACGTTCGAGTCACAGTTGAGCTGGCCGCGACGATAGCGCCCCAGTTCGGCCAAAAAGTCGGCCAGGCGCATGTGGGCGGCGACCAGCATGCCGTCGGTCCAGGCGCCACTTCCCGCATCCAGTGGGCGCGGCGGGTTCCAGGCCTGACGGTTAAAGCTCAGTTGCTGATGAGGCTGGATCCACAGCGGGCTACCCGAATTCGCGGTTGGCATGAGCTCGACCTGGCCATCAAACACCGCGACCTCCGTGCGATCGCTGAATTGGCGCACATTCAAGCGTGCGGCCTGAGGCTGCAAAACACCGTGGGCTGTCAGTACATGTAAAGGCCGTGGGTCTTGAGCCGCGGTCAGGAGCATCTCGCCTTCGAGCAAGCGAATCACACGCTGCTGGCCGTTAAACCTCACATCTACCGAGCTGGCGGTGTTGAGCTGGACTTGGCTGCCATCGTGCAATTGCAGTGTGCGTCGCTGACCCACCGGGCTGCTGAAGTCTGCCAGCAGCGGGGTGATGGGCAATTGATCGCGCACACCATAGGTCAGGGCCGTGCCAGCGCCCAACAGCAGCAATAATTTAAGGGCCTGGCGGCGACTGTTGCTTTTGGGCGCATTCAAGGCCGCGTGGGCCAGTGGTGACGATAAACCGCGTAAACGCTGGTTTATCCGTTGAATATGCTCCCACGCCCGCTGGTGTTCGCTGTGCGCCTGCAGCCATTGCTCCCATGCCTGCTGACGCCCTGGGCTGAGCCCGCCATCCTGCATTTCGATCAACCAGCTCACGGCCTGCTCGGCGACGGCTGAACCGATGTCGGGCGGGTGGTTGAACGCGCCGCTCACAGGGCGAAATAGCAGCGCAGGGCTGCCTTGGTTAAATGACGTTTGACGGTGGCAACCGAAATACCCAGTCGGGCGCCGATGTCGGCGTGGCTGAGGCCGTCAATCTGTGCCAGCAAAAAGGCGCGTTTGACTGGGCAGGGCAAGCCGTCGAGTAACTGATCCAACTCCATCAGGGTTTGCAGGATAATTGCCCGCTCTTCTTCGCTGGGGACCACCTGTTCGGGTATTTCGGCGAGCGCTTGCAGATAAGCCCGCTCCAGATCCTGGCGGCGGTAGTGATTGAACAGAACGCGCTTGGCGACAACGGTCAAAAAAGCCCGGGGCTCGGCCAGGGTCGGGGTTTCGCGGGCGGTCAGCAGCCGCATAAAGGTGTCTTGCGCCAGGTCTGCGGCACTTTGCGGGCAGCCCAGCTTGCGCCGCAACCAGCCTGTAAGCCAGCTGTGGTGGTTCTGGTAAAGAACCTCGACGGTATTTGACTGCGGCAACGACCACTCCAGCTGCGCTGAAAACGCTTTAGAGAACAAGAATTGTTCGCATTGTAGGGGTGGGTGATTGCATTGAGCAATCACCACTGATCAATGACAAGAGCGCACCCCGTCATCTGCTTTTGCATATGAGAATATTTATCATTAGTATCGCTTTCCTTTTTGACCTGCGCGCCGATGTCCATGATCCCACCTGAACTTGAGAATGGTCCTAGCAGTGAGGCTCGCCATGGACGCGCGCATTTTTTGCAGGTGTTTTTATCCCAGCGTCCGCAAATGGAAGCGCTGGTGAACCGCCGCGTCGGATGCCGGGCAACGGCAGCTGATCTGGTTCAGGACTTGTTTCTGCGTTTTTGGCGGCGGCCACTGGTGCAGGTCGAAGAGCTCAGCACGTATTTGCTGCGCTGCGCGGGCAACATTGCCATCGATCACCTGCGCAGCGAAGGCACGCGCGGGCGGATCAGCCATCACTGGCAGCCCGAGCCGGACGCCAATTGCTGCGAGCCCCAAGCGGCACTTGAGGCGGGTAATGACTTGCGCCAAGTCGAGGCCGCCTTGCGCAGCCTGCCCGAGCGCACGCGGCATATCTTTTTGCTCAACCGGATTCACGGTCGTACCTATGCCGAGATCGCCAAGGTCATGGGGCTGTCCCAAAGTGCGGTTGAAAAACATATGATGCGCGCCCTTGAGGCCTGCAAGGCCAGTTTGCGTGAGCCGCCATCAGGGACAGCGTTGTGATCAGTCGTACGAGAATTCCCGTCACCCCCGAGCAAGAACGCACAGCGTTGGAGTGGCTCAGTGTGCTGCACGATCAGCCTAATAGCGGTGACCAGGCCACTTTCAGCCGCTGGCTGAAGGCCGATCCCGCCCACGCCGAGGCCTACGCCCAGGCCCAAGTGGTATGGGAGTTGAGCGAAGTGGCGGGTAGCACTTTGGCTGACGAAGAAGCGCTGGTCATGCAGCGTTACCTGACCGCGATGAACACCTCCCGACTCAGCCGCGTCAGGTATTGGTCCGGCGGGCTGGCCGTTGCTGCATGTTTGCTGATGATGGTCGGCGTGTTTGCCGGTTGGCAGCCAGCGCGATGGCTGGACGATCTGGGCGCAGATTATGTGAGCGCGCCAGGGCAAGTGCGCACGGTGGTTTTGGCCGATAAAACCAGGGTTACGCTCGATGCCGACAGCGCCATTGCGGTGAACTTCAGTGCGGGCGAACGGCATGTTCAATTGCGCCGTGGGGTGGCCTTTTTTCACGTCACCCACACCGGTGATCCCTTTGTGGTCGATGCCCAGGGCGGTGAAGCGCGGGTGCTGGGCACGGAGTTCGAGGTGCGTCTGCAACCCGCTGGTGCGCAAGTCACGGTGCTGTCCGGGCGGGTAGGGGTCAAGGCAAGCAAGGACGGGGCCCAGCAGATTCTGATCGCCGATCAGCAAATGGCCTATGACGCTGGAGTGACCGACGCAGTGCACCGTGTTGACAGTCAGGCCCAACTGGGTTGGCGCTCGGGCTGGCTGACCTACTACAAAACGCCGTTGGTCGATGTCGTGGCAGACCTGAAGCGCTATTACCCAGGTCAGATCGTGCTGCTCAATAGCCAGTTGGGCACAAGGCGCATCAGCGGCAGTTTCCCCAGCAAGGACCCGCAAGCGGTGCTCAATTCGTTGCAAGGCGTACTGGGGTTTGAGCAGCACAGCGTGTTTGGGCTGATTGTGTTGCGTTGATGCCTGCTCCCACACCCGCAATTATTTTTCAGCTTCAGGTGAGGTAAACCTCGGGCCCATCCGTGTAGTGCTTGAAAATGCGAAAAATTCGTATTCCCCATCAGGTCGGCACACAGGTCATGAGCATGAAGTCCAGGGCAAATTCGGTGAAACAGTGGTTGGGGGCTTCTGCTTTAGTGATGGCCGGGTTGGCACTCAACCCGCTTTACGCAGCAATGGCCGGCGAGGGTGCTCAGCAACAGGCCGGCGCCCTGTTCGATTTCAATCAGCCGGCCAAACCGCTGCCCCAAGCCCTCAACGACTTCTCCCGTTTGACCGGTCTGAGCGTGGTCTATACCGACGAAGCCCCCTTCGGCCTGCAAGCCCCTGCCATCATGGGCCGCATGAGTGCTGATCAGGCCTTGCAGCAGATGCTCGCTCAGTCGGGTTTCACTGTGCGACGCACCGACGCCAACACCTTCGCCCTCGAACCCCAGCCCACGGCAGGCGCCTTGAACCTGGGCGCCACCAGCATCACGTCGCAGGTTTCCAATGACACCAGCTATCAGCCTCCGGTGAATACCTCGGTCATGCGCGGTACGGGCTCGACCATGGAAGTCCCGCAAACCATCAACGTGGTGGCTGCCCAGGTGATTCGCGATCAGGCGCCGCGCAATCTGGATGACGCACTGAACAACGTCAGCGGCATCACCCAGGGCAACACGCTGGGCAGCACCCAGGACTCGGTGATGAAACGCGGTTTTGGTGACAACCGTGACGGTTCGATCATGCGCGATGGCATGCCGCTGGTGCAGGGACGTGCGATGAATGCCACCACGGAGCGGGTTGAAGTGCTCAAGGGCCCGGCCTCGCTGCTCTACGGGATTCAAGACCCGGGCGGTGTGGTCAACGTGGTCAGTAAAAAACCGCAGCTGGAGCAATACAACGCGCTCACCGTGCGTGGCTCAACCTATGGCTCGGGCAAAAACGGCAGCGGCGGCAGTCTGGACAGTACCGGCCCGTTGGGTGATTCAGGGCTGGCTTACCGGATGATCATTGACCATGAAGACGAAGATTACTGGCGCAACTTCGGTGTGCATCGCGAGACGCTGATTGCGCCGTCGCTGGCCTGGTATGGCGACAACACCCAAGTGCTGCTGGCTTACGAACATCGTGAATTCCTGACCCCTTTTGACCGGGGCACGGCGATTAATCCGGCCACCAACCATCCACTGGATATTCCGGCCACGCGTCGTCTGGATGAACCGTTCAACAACATGGAAGGGCGCTCGGACCTGTACCGGCTTGAAGTCGATCACGACCTCAACGACGACTGGAAAGCCCATTTAGGCTACAGCTGGAATCGCGAAACCTACGACGCCAGCCAGGTGCGCGTCACCGAGGTCAACCCGAACGGCACCCTGACCCGCAAAATGGACGGCACCCAAGGCGCCATCACCACCGACCGTTTTTCCACCGTAAGCCTGCAAGGCAAGGTTCAGGCGGCGGGCATGCAGCACGATCTGGTGTTTGGCGTGGATGACGAATACCGCAAAATCTACCGCGCCGACCTGATCCGCCAGAACAGCCAGTCAACCTTCAGTTATGTAAATCCGGTGTATGGCAATGAAGTTGCCGGCACCACCGTCAGCGCCAGTGACAGCAACCAGACCGACTTGCTACGCAGCGATTCGCTGTTTGCCCAGGACTCCATCCACCTCACCGATCAATGGATTCTGGTGGCGGGTGCGCGCTTTCAGAAGTACGACCAACTGGCAGGCAAAGCCATTCCGTTCAAGACCAACACGGATACCAACGGCGTGAAATGGATCCCCCGTGCTGGCCTGGTGTACCGCTACACCGATGAACTGTCGTTCTATGGCAGCTACACCGAATCGTTCAAGCCCAACTCCACCATCGCGCCCCTGACAGGGGGTGTGGTACTGGATTCGGCGATTGCGCCAGAGGAATCAAAGTCCTGGGAGCTTGGTGCAAAACTCGATATGCCTGGGCGTATCACCGGCAGCGTGGCGCTGTTCGACATCAAAAAGCGCAACGTACTGGTATCGACGACCGAGGCCGGCAATACCGTCTACTCGGCCGCCGGTGAAGTTCGCTCACGTGGGCTTGAACTGGACGTCAGCGGCCAGTTGAGTGAGCAGTGGAGTGTGATCGGCAGCTATGCCTACACCGATGCCGAAGTGACCAAGGACACGAAATACGAGGGTATGCGTTTGCAGAACGTGGCCAAAAACTCCGGCTCGCTGTCGGCGGTGTATGACGTTGGGAATATCGTAGGCGGTGACAAGCTGCGCATTGGCGCCGGTGCCCGTTACGTGGGTGAGCGGGCGGGTGATGCTCTGAACGACTTCGACCTGCCGGGTTACACCGTAGCCGATGCATTCGCCACCTACGACACCCGGATCGAAGGGCAGAAGGTCAAATTCCAGCTCAACGTCAAAAACCTATTCGACCGTACTTACTACACCTCGGCGGCCAGCCGGACCTTTGTCTCGATCGGGGATTCACGGCAGGTGACGTTCTCCAGCACGTTGGAGTTTTAAACTCGCGCCCACAGGATAGCGTTCAGGGGTTACCTGAACGCCACCCGATACTCCCCCGGCGTACTGCCCAGGCTTTGCTTGAAACGGTTGGCGAAGTGGCTGGCGCTGGCAAAGCCGCAGGCCAGTGCCACGTCGCCCAGTGCCAGGGCGCTGTGGCGCAGCAAGTCGCGGGCGCGGGCCAGGCGGCGAGCCAACAGATACTGGTGGGGCGGCACGCCGAAGCTTTCGCGAAACATGCGCGCAAAGTGATAAGGCGACAGCGCGCACTGGGCTGCCAGTTGGCCGATGCTCAAGGGCTCGGCCAGCTGGTGTTCGATGTAGTCGACCAGTTGACGCCGTTGATAGGCCGCCAACCCGCCTTTGAGTTGTAGCCCGTCACGCAAGCCCACTTGAGTCAGCACGGCATGGTCGAGCAGGGCGCTGGCCAGGCTGCTGGTCAGCAAGCGTTCGCCGGGTTCGTCCCAGTTCATGCCGATCAGTTGGTGGAAACGGCGGGTCTGCTGCTCGTCATCCTGAAAGGTGATTTCACGCAACTGCAGTTCCCGGGGTTCGCGGTCGAGCAGGGTGATGCAGCTCAACGCAAACTGCTCCTGGCTGACATACACGTGGGCCAGACGAATCTCACCATTGATGATCCACGCCGATTGATGCCCGGCGGGCAGCACGCAGAGCTTGCCCGGCGCGCCTCTGGCCCCAGGCGTTTCACGACGAAAGGTGCCCGTGCCACCGGAGATGTAGCACGACAGCGTGTGGTGAGTCGGTGCTTCATAGTCCCGGGTGTCGTGGTGATTGCTCCACATGGCCGCGGACATGCCTTCTCCCAGCTCGGCACTGTGTTCCAGGCGCGCATTGGGCGAGCGGCCCATGGCTTGAAAGACTTGTAGGGTTTGCAGTGTGTGCATAGTCAGTTCTCCAACGCCTTGCATCCTACTCCGTAGCGCCCGGGCTGCCAGCCCCGGGCCAACAAAAGCGCAAGAATCTGCAAGTGCGCGCACAGGCTCGGGCACAGACTGAAAGCCATTGTCTGGAGTGCGCCATGAATCTTTTTTTGTATGTAATGACCGTACTGATCTGGGGGACCACGTGGATCGCCCTGAAGCTGCAACTGGGAGTGGTAGCGATTCCAGTGTCCATCGTGTATCGCTTTGGTCTGGCGGCGCTGGTGTTGTTTGTTGTGCTGCTGCTCAGCCGCAAATTGCAGGTGATGAACAGGCGCGGGCATCTGATTTGCCTGGCTCAGGGCCTGTGTTTGTTTTGCGTCAACTTCATGTGTTTTTTGACGGCCAGCCAGTGGGTGACCACGGGGCTGATCGCGGTGGTGTTTTCCACGGCCACGTTGTGGAACGCGCTGAATGCGCGGATTTTCTTCAAGCAAAAAATCGCCCGTAACGTCATTGCCGGTGGTGCCTTGGGGATGTTTGGGTTGGGCTTGCTGTTCTGGCCGGAATTAAGCGGGCATACCGCGACGCCACATATCCTGCTCGGATTGGGCCTGGCGCTGATCGGCACCCTGTGTTTTTCGGCGGGCAATATGCTGTCGAGCTTGCAGCAGAAGGCAGGCCTCAAGCCGCTGACCACCAACGCCTGGGGCATGCTCTATGGCGCCAGCATGCTGGCGATGTACTGCGTGTTCAATGGCATCCCGTTCGAGATGGAGTGGAACACGCGCTACATCGGCTCATTGCTGTATCTAGTGATACCGGGGTCGGTGATCGGTTTTACCGCGTACCTGACGCTGGTCGGGCGCATGGGCCCGGAGCGCGCCGCTTATTGCACAGTGCTGTTCCCGTTGGTGGCCCTCAACGTGTCGGCGTTTGTTGAAGGCTACCAGTGGACGGCTCCAGCTTTGGCCGGGCTGGTACTGGTGATGCTGGGCAACGTGCTGGTGTTTCGCAAGCCCAAACCGGTGGCACTGAACGCCAAGCTGGCGTGAGCTTCCCCCCCTGTGGGAGCGGGCTTGCTCGCGATCGGATCGCCGAGGTGTGACTGATACACCGCGTCGCTGTCATCGCGAGCAAGCCCGCTCCCACAACAGGCCTTGCGTCAGCCCTTGAACACCTGCGGGTTGACCAGGTCTTGCGGGCGCTCGCCCAGCAGGGCGCTGCGCAGGTTGGCCAGCGCACGGTTGGCCATCGCTTCACGGGTTTCATGGGTGGCCGATCCGATGTGGGGCAAGGTAACGGCATTCTTGAGCTGGAACAGCGGTGAATCGCTCAGGGGCTCTTTCTCGTAAACGTCCAGGCCCGCGCCACGAATGGTGCCGTTTTGCAGGGCTTCGATCAGGGCCGGCTCGTCGACCACCGGGCCACGGGAGATGTTCACCAGGATGGCACTTTTCTTCATCAGCCCCAGTTCGCGATGGCTGATCAGGTGTTTGGTCTTCTCGCTGAGCGGCACCACCAGGCAGACAAAATCTGCCTCGGCCAGCAGTTGGTCCAGGCTGCGAAACTGAGCACCCAGCTCTTGCTCAAGCTCGGTCTTACGGCTGTTGCCGCTGTACAGGATTGGCATGTTGAACCCCAATCGACCCCGGCGAGCAACGGCTGCCCCGATATTGCCCATGCCGACGATCCCCAGGGTTTTGCCGTACACATCGCTGCCGAACAAGGCGGGCGGCACGCTGGCTTGCCACTGGCCGGCCTTGGTCCACGCGTCCAGCTCCGCAACCCGGCGGGCGCTGCTCATGATCAGGGTAAAGCCCAGGTCAGCGGTGCTTTCGGTGAGTACGTCCGGGGTGTTGGTGAGCATGATGCCGCGCTCGTTGAAATAGTCGACATCGTAGTTGTCGTAACCCACCGACACGCTGGACACGACTTCCAGCTGTTTGGCGTTTTCCAGTTGCTTGCGACCCAGCTTGCGGCCGACGCCGATCAAGCCGTGGGCGTGGGGCAGGGCCTCATCGAACTGTGCGTTGATATCGCCCAGCTTGGGGTTGGGGGCAATGACGTTGAAGTCCTGCTGCAAGCGCTCGATCATCTCGGGCGTGACACGGCTGAAGGCGAGTACGGTTTTTTTTGTGCTGGAAAGGCTCATCGGAACAAGGCTCATCGGCTGTCGGGAATGTAAGCACGCTAACATTCTCGACAGCACGGCGCCAATACCTGCAGCGGCTACAGAAGACCAGCGCTGTTCTAGCTATAAGTGGCCAGCTCAGTCTGGTGCGCGGTCAAAATCTCCGGCAGCGAACCGCGCAAGTACTCGACCCAGGTTTTGATCTTGGCATCCAGGTATTGGCGCGACGGGTAGATGGCGTACAGGTTCAGCTCCTGGGAACGGTACTTGGGCAACAGGCGCACCAGTGTGCCGTTGCGCAGACCCTCGATGGCGGCATAAACCGGCAATACCCCCACACCCATGCCGCTGGTGATCGCGGTTTTCATCGCATCGGCTGAGTTGACCAGAAACGGTGAGGAGTTGATCAGGACCATCTCCTGACCTTCCGGGCCTTCGAACACCCATTTATCCAGGGCAATCACCGGGCTGACCAGGCGCAGGCAGGAATGGTTGAGCAGGTCGCTGGGTTTGGTGGCTGTGCCGTTGGCCTTCACGTAACCGGGCGATGCACAGACGATGCTGTAGGTGATGCCCAGACGCTGGGACACAAAGCCAGAATCGGGCAGCTCGCTGGCCAGCACGATGGAGACGTCGTAACCCTCGTTGAGCAAGTCAGGCACACGATTGGCCAAGGTCAGGTCGAAGGTCACATCCGGGTGAGTCTTGCGATAGCGGGCAATAGCGTCGATCACGAAGTGCTGACCGATACCGGTCATGGTGTGCACTTTCAATTGGCCCGCAGGGCGCGAGTGGGCGTCGCTCGCCTCGGCTTCAGCTTCTTCGACATAGGCCAGGATTTGCTCGCAGCGCAACAAGTAACGCTTGCCGGCTTCGGTCAGGGCGATGCGGCGGGTGGTGCGGTTAAGCAGACGTGTTTGCAGGTGGGCCTCAAGGTTGGAGACCGCGCGCGAAACGTTGGCAGTGGTTGTGTCCAGCATGACGGCAGCAGCCGTGAAACTTCCGGCTTCGGCCACGCAACTGAAGGCGCGCATGTTTTGCAAAGTGTCCATGAAGTGCTCTCAAGGGGTCGATATAGGGGACAGCAACCGATTACACATCAACAAATTGTGACATGAAGTTTCGGATATTACTGGCCGGTTTTCATTCGACTAAAGAAACTCTGAAGTAGGCATCGATTTTTGATGCCCTCGCAGCATGAGGTTAAAAAAGCTCGCACAATCATATGATAAGACTTTTCCCGCTTTTAACTCATCGAGTTTCCTTCGAGCAGTACCTGTCCAAGGCATTTTTCCGCATTACAGGCGCACCTCGCCCATTTTCGCCTCTGGGGTAATGAGGCTCTATCCGATTGATCAACCCCTTCCAGGGCACGACCTGATCCATCACGATCAGGAAACGCTCTTTATGGGTTTGCCTGCGTACTCGGCTTCGGCGAATTCAGTGCGTGGAGTAAAAGCTGCTTCACTTGAATGTCAGTGCGAACCATGACGTTTCCACCCTGCAATCGAACTCAGCGTCAGCTCTAGGTTGTGAGATCTTCCACCGTGCCCTTCGCCTGATCCAACCAGCTTTTGGGGGGTGGTGTCTGGGCCAACGTTCCATCAAGTAGGGTGGCCGACGAAGTGGGCACTGCTGCTTTAAGTGCTTGCGAGGCTTTGAGCATCGCAATCAAGTCATCAGTGGTGGCGGTTTTCTCAGTCAGTGCCGGCGGAACCGGCAACGCTTGGGCCGCTTTTGACAGAGCGCCCGTGTCGGCGGTAAAGGTGCGAATCGACTCCAACCCATCAAGCATCGGCAGTGCCAGACCTGTCACGCGGTCAAACGCACTGATGCTTGGGAAACCCACCTTGCCGCGAAATACCGGGGTGCCCAGCGACGGAAGAATGAGCCCCACCAAGAAGCGTGGATCTCGGCGTTTAATGGTCAAACCAACACTGGTCACCGCCAACGCCACGCCAACCACTCGCTCAGCGGTGACCAAGAGCGATAGCTCGTTATTGGATTCATTGTCGAAAAAGATGCCGCGATAACGAAAGTAGTCGCTGAAAACTTCCCGCTCATTCAATGCCGCGTTCATAAACCATGCCCGAGAGTCATGCACATGCTCATCAAACAACCGGATAATCGGAAAGACTTTATCGTTTAACGACTTGCCGTCTGCGCCAAACAGTGCGGCGTAATTCATCTCTCCAGCCTTGCGCAGGTCGGCATAGTGCTGGGCTTCGTCCTGCGAATTGGTCATGTACACAAGCCCACCCACCAAGGTGTTGGCAAGGGTGCCAAGACTAAATATTTCTCCTGCGCTCAAGCTCCACTCTGGCACATAATCACGCCGAAAATCGGCCATGGCGTTGAGCAACTGTCGACAATCAAGGTTCGGCTCATACATCTTGCTGGTGTTGAAGGCGTTCGCGGACGTGGTGCCGGTACGACGTTCATACTCCAACTTGGTAGCTTGATTAGTTTTTTGAGTTGCCAACTGACTTTCAGACCAGACAGGCGCCGAGCTGCCGGCACGGTTGGCCGCATCCTCCTCAAGTTGCATATTGTGTAAAGCTTCAAAGGCGTCGACTTCCTCGGAGGTCATGTCTGCCTGCGGACCGTTTTTCATCACTTTGACATAAGCGTCAGTGTGGTTGGCCCGCCCCTTGGCATAACGACTGATTCGCCAACCGGTAATCAACCCTGCTTCGCGGGCCATCACCTCTTCCAATGGGCCGTTATCCATGGCGTCGAGCCAGGTGTTGAAGCGCTCGATCAGCATGGAACCCACCGCGTATTCAAGGTAAGTCGCGTCACTCATGACTAACCATGGCCAACGCTCTTTCAACTCATTGCTAAACGCCTTTGAAGGGGCCTGCAACGGCGCCCCAATCTTGTAGGCCTCACTGTACATATGGTGCAGAGCGATTTGCGACAACACCAAGTGGCCACCCTCTGCGGCCCTGCCTTGGTCGCCGGGCGGGTAGCCGCCGCCGACGTCGGAGTGCATGCCGGGGTAGATGTATTCCGCTGTGCCTTGGCGATAGGTGGAAGGGCAGTGTGGATCGTCAGCGTCGGCTTTGCGCCGAATCGAGTCTACGGGGAAGCAACTGCGCTGTTCGTGAGCCGCAACCAGATGCACGCAGTGCTCAAGAAACGTCTCCGAATCCGACAACCGCATGCTGCCATCGGCCCAGCCCATGTGCCCGGCAGCAAACGGCGCCAAGTACGGAATGCCCACCGAGGCCACGGTGTCGAACAACCCCATAAACACAATTTTGATCGGTAGCCCGGCCAACAAGTAGCAGGTATCACCCTCCACATCGACCTTGGTCAAGGCTTCAAGCCAGGTGGCAAATGCTCGCGCCTCGGCAGCCCCCCGTGAAAAACCATAAACAAACAGACGCACTGCCATGATTTTAGGGATCGACTTGGCCTTATGAGCGGCATCAATTTGGCTTTCAAGTTCCGCCAACGGTTGAGCCAAAACCTCTCGGCGGCGCGTATAGCTGCTTTTGAATATCGAAGCCCCGAGCGCGTCCTCGGTAAGGCTGGTGCCCATTTTTTGCACGAGGGCGTAGGCATCAGGTACTTTCAGTGGTTTCTCACCGCATGCCCTTTTCAGCGCATCAATCAAACGGGTCAACCCCCAGTTGATCCGGTTCTCGCCCCCCGTCGACATCGTCAGCCCTTGGCTATCGGGTTTGAACTCGCCTATTTCTTTGAATTCGGTGCCCACCCCCTGCATGTAGTAACGGTAAAAACCCTCTCTCTCTTCTGATTCGGAACCAGAACCTCCCAGGCTCGCATGAAACAGGCGAGCCACATTGGTCGTGGTTGAAGGCAATGCCAGGCTGTCTGAAGGCTCATGGTTGTTCGTGCCGTCAAAGCACAGCGTGACCGTCACGATCTTCATGCATGGCGCGCCTGCGTAAACCCTTCCAGCTGCACGGTCTGCGTCCATCGCCTGTTGTTCATACGGGTGGAAGGCCACCTGTTGCGTCCGATAATTACGCAATACATCCCCTGGCATTTGCGGCAGCAGCCCGCCCATTTTGAAATCAGGTGTCGGGCTGAGGAATGCCGCAGCAGGCTTTTGGACTGGTGGGGTCATGGCTTCGGACATGTGGCTGGCTCCTCCATTTTTTGAGGGAATTGGAACGGATAATCAGGTCGGCCGGGATACGTAGCGCCCGCCGATACAGCAACCTGGTTACAGGGTAAGAAATGCACATTTACCAACCCCAAGTCTTCATATGGCGCGACAGCCACAACCGCGCGATGACGGGTGTAGTGATTTTCGTGCTCTCTGGCCGCCTTGCGCCAAGCATCAGAAAATGGAGGATCTGGCCAATTAGCGGAATCATGCGGATTGGGGTCTTTCTCCCATTCAACCACCACGGTCAAGCCGGGGTGCCACTTCACTGGAAGCGGTGCGCAGCACATTTGGCCGCCCCCGTATCCATAAGGGGACAGATTCGGCCCGCCATTACCATTTACCGAGAACCGATTAATCGCCGCCGAGGTATGGCTATAGCCCTCGATAGGCGTGCCTAATCTCTCAGGCTGGGACTGCGCACAGCCCTGCAGCGAGAGGCCGCTCATTAGCATCACAAGGAGTAAACGGATCATAAGACGGCCTCGCTACGAGTCAGGGTTAGTGGAAGGTGAAGGCAATGCCAGGCTGTCTGAAGGCTCATGGTTGTTCGTGCCGTCAAAGCACAGCGTGACCGTCACGATCTTCATGCATGGCGCGCCTGCGTAAACCCTTCCAGCTGCACGGTCTGCGTCCATCGCCTGTTGTTCATACGGGTGGAAGGCCACCTGTTGCGTCCGATAATTACGCAATACATCCCCTGGCATTTGCGGCAGCAGCCCGCCCATTTTGAAATCAGGTGTCGGGCTGAGGAATGCCGCAGCAGGCTTTTGGACTGGTGGGGTCATGGCTGCGGACATGTGGCTGGTTCCTCCATTTTTTGAGGGAATTGGAACGGATAATCAGGTCGACCGGGATACGTAGCGCCCGCCGATACAGCAACCTGGTTACAGGCTAAGAAATGCACATTTACCAACCCCAAGTCTTCATATGGCGCGACAGCCACAACCGCGCGATGACGGGTGTATTTGGCTGCATGCAACTTGTAAGCAGCCCGATAACCATCTGTCCCAAGCGGAGGCCAATTTGCTGAGGCATGCGGATTGGGGTCTTTCTCCCATTCAACCACCACGGTCAAGCCGGGGTGCCACTTCACTGGAAGCGGTGCGCAGCACATTTGGCCGCCCCCGTATCCATAAGGGGACAGATTCGGCCCGCCATTACCATTTACCGAGAACCGATTAATCGCCGCCGAGGTATGGCTATAGCCCTCGATAGGCGTGCCTAATCTCTCAGGCTGGGACTGCGCACAGCCCTGCAGCGAGAGGCCGCTCATTAACATCACAAGGAGTAAACGGATCATAAGACGGCCTCGTTACGAGTCAGGGTTAGTGGAAGGTGTTCGCTCAGCGCGCTGGCGATAAAATCTTCGTGATGCCGTTTTTCCAGTTTCTGCCGGCTGATATCCAGGTGGACTGTGATCAGGCAGCGAATCATGGCTTCGCGTGAGGTGAACCCATGTTCGTTTGGCGTTTTTTCGTAGACCTTGAACCACCGAATTGCAGCGCTTACGGCTTGCAAGTGCAAAACGTGCTCATCGCTCATACTCATGCCACTCAGCGTATTCTGGTTGTTTGGACGGCTGTCGAACCCGGAAAGAGTTGCGGCTTTGCTGTCATGGTCGATCCAGTGCCACTGAATGACCGGGGCGTGGAAAAGCTCTTGCTGGTGGGGGGAAAGCTGGTCGCAAAAATACCTGAACAGGCGCGTGTCGTAATAACGCAGCACACCACAGCAGTCTCCATTGCTCCAGGTAGCCTGGGTAGCACCGCGCAAGTGCGCGGCCAATTCCGCGAAGGGCCAGCGACTGATAAGTATCAGCGCACAAAAGTTGTGATGGACCGCGTTAAGCAGCTTCGCAATCCCCGCACACTGCTCTTGGCTGGCCAACACAATGCGCAACAGTACGGGGCCCTGATTCGTCAATTCTTGCTCAGGCGTTTGCTCAAATAGCCAGGCGCACGAAGATGCAGGTGTCAATTCAAGCAGCGTCGGTAGCAGTGGGATTGGCAGCGCCGCGCAATCGATCAGTACATCCAGGTGATCAAGTTGTGCGCTACGGGCCTCTTTCATCAGGCGGTGCAGCCAATCCTTCGCGGTCGGTAACATGAGCCTTCCTTGTTCTATGGTGTTCGCTAAATAAGTGTTAACGCGGCACCAACGCTTCGGCCTTGACCTGTGCGGCTAACAAACAATCCTTGCACACCGGTTTTGGCTGCAGTGGCGGCTCGGTTTCCAGAGAGGTTTGATTCGACTGATTTTGTTTCTGTTCCAGTAAGGACGGCACGGCCAACAGGCCGAGTAAGTTAGGCAGCAACGGCGCCGCCGCTGTTCCACTGATAGGTGCGCCACCGATTTGAATCTCGGTGCTGCTGAAGATGCCGCCGGGGCCGATGACAATGTGCTGGCCGCCGGCCTTCAAGGTAATGCTCGCACCCGCGTCGAGGATCAGATTGCCCCCGGCCTTGAGATGGACTTCCTGGCCAGCCTCGGCGACTAAGGTCTGTCCGACGCGGGTGTGACTGCTGCTGGCTACCTGCAAGTAATCGTTGGCCTTGAGTTCTACCTTGCGATCCGCCGTCACGGTGCGCTGATCCTCGGCTTCGAACACCACGATGTTGTTGCCTTTGATGGTTTCATGCCGCTCGTTACCGACCTCAAGACGACTGTCGTTTTCAACTTTCTGTTCCATGTCGCGCTGAGCGCGCAGATAGATCAGCTCTTGACCCGTACGGTCTTCGAGGTGCAGCTCGTTGAATCCGGTACTGCCCGGTGAGCTGCGGCTGCGCAATACGCTGCGGGTCTTGTGTGCAGGCAACTCGTAAGGCACCGGGTTGAGGCTATTGGCCAGGCAGCCACTGACCAATGGCTGATCAGGGTCGCCTTCGAGGAAGGTGACTAACACTTCCATCCCTACCCGTGGAATCGTGACGCCGCCGTGGCTGCTGCCGGCCCAACTGGAGGCCACACGCAGCCAGTAGCTGGACTTGTCATCGGCTTTGCCTTCGCGATCCCAGTGGAACTTGACCTTGATTCGGCCATAGGCATCGCAGTAAATCTCCTCCCCGGCAGGACCTGTCACCAAGGCCGTTTGGCTGCCCAGTACTCGAGGCTTGGGGTACGCTTGTTGCGGGCGATAAAACACGTCCCACGGGGTGACTACGAAGCGGTTGCGATAGCCCTGCTCAAAGCGCTCATCAGACAACCTGTCACTTGCTATGTTCTCCTCCAAAACCTGAGGCTGGTAGCCCTGGTGATGGACTTCAGTGAGCAGCCAGAGCGCGTTCCACTCTTTGCGCGGGTGCTCGATGAGCAACATGAAGTGCCCGCTGACCAGTGTTGGCTGATCGCTTTTGCCCTCGGCCTGCCGGTAGTCGGCGCGGTGGCGTTCAAGGGCGCGTTGTGTCAAGGGCTTGCCGCGCTGGCGTTGTACGAACCGTCCAGGGTAGTCATAGTCCTCAAGGTCAGGCTGAAGGCTCCGTGCTTCAGGACTGTGGGTGGCTTCAACCAGAACCCCGGCCTTCTCGAAGTCGTAATCTCGACGTGTAGTGCGGCTGGTGCGGGCCTCAAAACGCAGATTAAAGTGCTTGATGGCAGGTTCATCCGCCACCATTCCGCTGCCCTGTACATACGCTGTGGCTTTGTCCAGTTTGGGGAAAACCGTCTGGTCATCGCCGAATACCAGCAAATGAGCGTGTTCGAAATGCTGGAAGTGGTAATGAATGCCTTCTTCATGGCTCAAGCGCTGAATAAAGTGTAAGTCTGACTCGTCGTACTGAACACAGTACTCACGCGGCGGGTAGATTGAGTTCAGTTGGAACTGGTAGGCATTGCCATGGATCCCGTGTTCCTCGAGAACTTTTGCAATGATCTGCGGAACTGTGCGCTGCTGAAAAATACGCTGATTGGTGCGATGCCTAAGGTACGAGAGCTGAGGTACCAGCGTTAGGCTATAACGAGTCAGACGTTTGCCTGAATCGCCCTGAGCAATACGGTAAATCTGCCCGTGAATGCCGTTGCCACTCTTGTTAAAAGCCAGAAAGGCCTGCTGGTGAAGTAGAATTTCCAGGTCAAGATCAGGGCGTTCGCTAATCAACTCTACATTGATCGCAAAGGGTGTGCTGATCGCCTCCCGCCCCTGAAACTCAAGTACGCGAAAACCGTGCTCCCGCCCCTCGATGGTCAGGCTGAACTGTGTGTCATTGGCTGGGCTGAACATCCGTTGTTCCTCAAGGTGGACACCTTAGATGTAAGAAACGGCACCAACCGATAAAGAGATTGATGCCGTGAAACAGCTAGATCAGTTTCAGCCTGCGACAGGGGTGCGCCAGTCATCAGAACCGGAGGTGCCGGATACTTCGTGGGTCCAGGTAATTTTACGGTAGGTGAACTCAACGTCTTCCAGATGGGTGAAGTGTGAGTTCGACGGGTCCTGGCAGTTATGCATGTAATCCTTGATGTCGACGATGATCGCGTCTTCGAGTTTGGTGGTGAAGTAGTGCTCTTGAGTACCCGCTGCCGAGGTGCGATACCACTGGATGGTAATCTCAGTCAGGCGCTCGCCGGAGGTCAGTGCAGCCAGCAGCAGCGGCGAGGACTTGTCGAACACCTTGGTGATTTTGACAGGCTTGTGAACGCGTTGGCCGGTCGGTTGACCCGATTGCGGATCACGGGGAATGATCACTTCGTGGCTAAAGCCCTGAACCATGACCTGGTCTTCATGACCTTCCTGGTAGGTGTTGCCGACCGAGTCAGCGGTGAAAGCACCGGCGGTGATCAGGCCCTGCTTGGTACCCGTGATGGACATATATGCTGGCGTAGCCATGAATGCTCTCCTTGCTGAGAATATAGGGACCCACAGGCATGTTTGCGCTGCAGGTTCCAAAACAATCATCAAGGTTTATACCAACTAAATTAAGTCCTTTGATTATCAATGACTTGCATTCAAAGTCTTGGGATTTACTAATTAGTGATATAAGAATTATCAATAAAAGTGCGCAAGAAGTTGCGCAATGCTGCGCAACTTCTTGCGCACTTGTCTGTTAGTGTTTAAGTGCGTGCCTTGTAGAGATTTATTCACAGGGTTATCCACACTTCAATGTGCAACTTATGGCGCATGATGTCAGTTCAATATTACGCACTTTAGTCTCCATAAATATCTGTCGTGCAGGAAGTATCTTCGTGATTTTTAGGCGGGTCCTGCATGTTTGTCTATTGCGATGAGTGTGGTGGACTAATTTTCCCGGCCCGCCCGGTAAGTGGAAATGCACGTATTGAGGCGTTCTCCATGACCGACAAACGCAAAGTATTCGACGATAGTTTCAAGCTGGAAGTCGTAAAGATGATCAAGGATCGGGGCCTGAGTGTTACGCAGGTTTATCGTGACCTTAATCTTGGTGATATGGCTGTTCGACGCTGGGGCCGCCCGGGATCGGAAAGCTGCTGACCTCAGAGCAACACCGTAAGTAATGTACCGCTTGGTTCGGCAGCTGCCACCGACCCCTTACGAGCGGGGATGGCGTTGAAATCACCTATTGAGGTGTCCGGAATTAACTCACCGCGACAGTACTTCAGGCCTTCCCCAACGGATTATCCCAAGAACGGTAATAAAGATTCACATTTATGCCCGCTTATCGTAGTGCCTGCCAAGCCATAGACTTCTCTATCTCAAGTATCCCCCTCCTTTTCAGGAATTTGCAGCAGTGCAGCGTCGCATCAGCAGAGAGCTTAAAGCCCTCAGTGTTCTGGCTTTATCGTTAGCATTAAATGGCTGCATCGGTTTTGGTGGTATTGCGCCCAAGGGCACGATGTTGCCAGCCAATGCCCTGGCCACCGACGAGGCGATTCAAAGCGCCGCGAAAGACGCAAACTGGCCTAAAGCCCAATGGTGGCACGCTTACGGCGACCCGCAACTGGATCACTGGATCAGTCTGGCTGTTCAGGGTAGCCCAACCATGGCAATGGCCGCGGCCCGAGTGCGTCAGGCCAGGGCGATGGCGGGGGTTGCCGAGTCGGCTGAATCATTGCAAATCAAGGGTGAGTCGACCCTTAAGCGGCACAACTGGCCATCGGACCCATTCTATGGCCCGGGCGCGCTGGACAACTCCACGACCTGGGACAACAACGCAGCACTGGGCTTCAGCTTTGCGCTGGACCTGTGGGGCCGCGAAAGCAATGCCACCGAACAGGCACTGGACATGGCGCACATGAGTGCAGCGGAGGCGCGCCAAGCCCAGCTCGAACTGCAGAACAATGTGATTCGCGCCTATATCCAGTTGTCCCTGCACTACGCCCAGCTCGACATCATCGAATCGACCTTGCATCAGCAAGAACAGATCCTCGATCTGGCGCAAAAGCGCCTGGACGGCGGCATCGGCACACACTTTGAGGTCAGCCAGGCACAAGCGCCGCTGCCCGAGATCCATCGCCAGATCGACGCCCGGGAAGAAGAAATCGCCCTGACCCGCAACCAATTGGCGGCGCTGGCCGGTAAAGGCCCGGGCGAGGGCGCACGGCTGACGCGGCCGACCCTGGCATTGGGGACCGCACTCAAACTGCCATCGGCCTTGCCCGCGCAACTGTTGGGGCAGCGTCCCGACGTGGTCGCCAGTCGTTGGGAAGTGGCGGCGCAGGCCCGAGGCATCGATGTCGCCCATGCCGGTTTCTACCCCAATGTCGATCTCGTTGGCAGCATTGGCTTTATGGCCACCGGTGGTAGCGCGCTGGGCTTTTTGACCGGCAAGAAGCTCAATTACAACGTCGGCCCGGCAATCTCGCTGCCGATTTTTGATGGCGGTCGCCTGCGCTCCGAACTGGGCGTGGCGTCCGGTGGTTATGACATGGCCGTGGCCAAGTACAACCAGACGCTGGTGACGGCGCTCAAGAACATTTCCGATCAGTTGATCAAGCGCGAGTCGATGGAAAAGCAGCAGGTGTTCGCCGCCGAATCGGTTCAAGCGGCTCAGAAAACCTACGACATCGCCATGGTCGCGTTCCAGCGTGGGCTGACCGACTACCTCAACGTACTGAATGCACAAACTCTGCTGTTCAAGCAGCAGCAGATTGAGCAGCAAGTCCAGGCTGCCCGCCTGAGTGCCCATGCCGAGCTGGTAACAGCGCTGGGTGGCGGTCTTGGGGCTGGCGCTGATGTGCCCAAGGATGATCGCTATGCCCCTGACAAACCCCCGGCCGTCATGGCGCTGTTCAATCACTAAACCCCTGATGGCTAATTTTGAGAGCCTGTAGATGAACCACTTGCCCGCCCCGGTACGCTGGCTGTATTCCCTGGAATGGCGCCGTGGCTTTTTTGACTGGGCACGCAGCGATGGCGTGACCTGGGTGCATATTTTCAAAGTGCTGGTCGCGGCCTTTTTGACCCTGTGGCTGGCCATGCGTCTTGAGCTGCCGCAACCGCGTACGGCGATGATCACCGTGTTTATCGTGATGCAGCCGCAAAGTGGCCAAGTGTTCGCCAAAAGCTTTTACCGGTTTTTGGGCACGCTGACCGGCTCGGCGGTGATGGTCGCGCTGATCGCCCTGTTTGCACAAAACACGGTGCTGTATCTCGGCGCCATGGCCATCTGGGTGGGTATCTGCTCGGCCGGTGCTGCCCGTTGCCGCAACTTTCGCGCCTATGGCTTTGTGCTAGCCGGCTACACCGCAGCGATGGTTGGCCTGCCTGCCCTGGCGCACCCGGACGGCGCCTTTATGGCTGCGGTGTGGCGAGTGCTGGAAATCTCGCTGGGCATCCTGTGCGCCACAGTGGTCAGCGCCGCCATTTTGCCTAAAACAGCAGGCGCGGCCATGCATGACGCGCTGTATAAACGCTTTGGTGTGTTTGCCGGTTTTGTTGCCGAGGGCTTGCGCGGCCAGTCTTCTCAGGAAGCCTATGAAGCCAGCAACGTGCGCTTTATCGGTGAGAGCGTAGGGCTGGAAGGCATGCGTAGCGTGACGGTGTTTGAAGACCCGCACATGCGTCGTCGCAGTGGTCGCTTGAGCCGTCTGAACAGTGAATTCATGGCCATCACCACGCGCTTCAATGCCTTGCACCAGTTGCTCGCACGATTACGCAGCCGTGGTGTGGTGGACGTGGTGTCGGCCATTGAACCCGAGTTGGAAATGCTCGCTCAGTTGCTCGACACCTACGCCGGTCGCTCGATGACAGATAAAGACGCGGCTTTGCTGGCCGAGCAACTGGATGCGTTCAAGGCGAGCCTGCCGGGGCATGTCCGTGCACTGCGGGTGAAGTTCCTGGAAAGTGAACCCAGCTCATCGGACTTTCTGGACTTCAACACGGCGTATGAGCTGTTGTTCCGCTTTGTCGACGACTTGCACAACTACGCCTTGACCCACGCCTCGCTGGCCGATCATACCCACGAGCGTGAGCGTTGGGACCAGCCCTTTATCTCGCAAACCAACTGGTGGTCTGCTGCTGCTTCGGGGATTCGGGCCGCATTTATTCTGGTGGTGCTTGGCACCTACTGGGTAATGACCGCCTGGCCTAGCGGCGCCACCATGACCTTGGTCGCGGCTGCCACTGTGGGCTTGTCAGCGGCCACGCCGAACCCCAAACGCATGGCGTTTCAGATGGCCTGCGGGACCTTTATCGGGGCGCTGGTGGGCTTCGTTGAAATGTTTTTTGTACTGCCGTACATCGATGGTTTCCCGCTGTTGTGCCTGGTGCTGACGCCGGTGATTGTATTCGGCTCGTTCCTGACTTCGCGGGCCAATTACGCCGGTGTCGGCCTGGGGCTGCTGATTTTTTTCAGCATCGGCTCGGTTCCCGACAACCTGACGATCTATAACCCGTACCAGTTCATCAACGACTACATCGCCATGGTGCTGGGCATGCTGGTCTGTGCTGCTGCGGGGGCAATTATTTTACCGCCTAACAGTCGCTGGTTGTGGAGCCGTCTGGAGCAGGATCTGCGCGAGCAAGTGGTGTACGCCATCAGCGGCAAGTTGCGTGGTTTGAGCTCCAGTCTGGAAAGCCGTACCCGTGATCTTATGCATCAGGCATATGGCCTGGCAGCCGGTAACCCGCAGGTACAGCGTGAACTGCTGCGCTGGATGTTTGTGGTGCTGGAAGTCGGCCACGCGATTATCGAGCTGCGCAAAGAGCAGGCGATTTTGCCGGTTCACCCGGCTTACGCCGAAGCTCAGCCGTGGCGTCAGGCCATTCGGGTGATGGGGCGGGCACTGGTCCGGCTGTTTATCGCCCCCAGCGAAAGCAATCTGGAACGTGCGCTGATTGCCGTCGATCACGCCATCGGCCGGGTGCAGTCCACCGACGAACCTTTTGCCCGCAACTTCGACACCTCGGCGCTGGTCCGGGTGCAAAGCTACCTGCACTTTATCCGTACTTCACTGCTCGACCCGCAATCGCCGCTGGCCGTCTACGCCCAGCCGCAAGGACTAGAACATGCCTCGTGAAATCGCCTTCCACGGCGTCTACATGCCCACCATGACCCTGATGTTTTTTATCGCGGCAGGGTTGGCATGGGGCTTTGACCGACTGTTTTCCGGCTATGACCTGTACCGCTTCTTCTGGCACCCGGCGCTGCTGCGCCTGAGCCTGTTTGCTTGTCTTTTTGGCGCCATGGCGCTCACTGTTTACCGTTGAGACCGATCCGATGAAAAAGTTCTTCAGCCTGCTCGCCACCTTGCTGGTTTTGGCCCTTGCGATATGGATCGGCCGAACCCTGTGGGTTCATTACATGAACACCCCGTGGACCCGTGATGGACGGGTGCGGGCCGACATCATCAACGTCGCGGCCGACGTTAACGGCTATGTGGTCGGCGTACCGGTCAAAGACAACCAGTTGGTGAAAAAGGGCGACGTGCTGCTGGAAATCGACCCTGAGCACTATCAGATCGTGGTCAAGCAGGCACAGTCGCTGGTGGCATCGCGCAAGGCGACCTGGGAAATGCGCAAGGTTAACGCCCATCGCCGTGCCGACATGGACAACCTGGTGATCTCCCGCGAGAACCGTGACGACGCCAGCAACATCGCCGACTCGGCCCTGGCCGATTACCAGCACGCTCTGGCTCAACTGGACGCTGCTCAGCTCGACCTCAAACGCACCAAAGTGCTGGCCACGGTCGACGGTTACGTGACCAACCTCAACGTGCATCGCGGTGACTATGCGCGGGTGGGTGATCCGAAAATGGCAGTGATCGACAAAGATTCGTTCTGGGTTTATGGCTTTTTCGAAGAAACCAAACTGCCGCATATCCGCGTGGGCGACAAAGCCGATCTGCAAATGATGAGCGGCGAAGTATTGAAAGGTCACGTGGAAAGCATCTCGCGCGGCATTTACGACCGCGACAACCCTGAGAGCCGTGAACTGGTGGCTGACGTAAACCCTACGTTCAACTGGGTTCGTCTGGCGCAGCGGGTGCCGGTGCGCATCCACATTGATGAAATCCCGGATGGCTTCCTGCTGGCAGCGGGTACGACGTGTACGGTGATCGTGGATCAGGGCAAGGCCGAGTAATGTGGGAGCGGGCTTGCCCGCGATGGCCACGACGCGGTTTAACTGAAACTGCGCAGTGACTGCATCGCGAGCAAGCCCGCTCCCACACGATCGAGACCGGGTTCAAGCCGCGCAAAACGTCTCATGCAAATGCCGCCACAGTACCTTGCCGCTGGCGTCTTTCTCGAATACCACGGTGGCGCGGCGGTCGGTGCGGTTGCCGTTATGCTCTTCCTGCAGCTCGCGGTAACTGACCACTGCACCGCCCGCGTGCAGGGCAATACCCTTGAACTCGCTGAGGGTGATGTTCAGGCCCGGGCGCGCACCGCGCAGTTGTTCAAACAGTGCTTCAACGCCATCGATATCCAGCACTGTGCCGCTGGGTGCAATCATCGAAAACTGCGGCGAAAAACGTCCCAGTAGAACTGGCAACACGCCGGGCTCCAGCCCGGAAAACCAGCCTTCGATTTCGACGTGGGTTTCGGTTACCAGGTCGAAGTAGCTCGCATAATCAGTCATCAGAATCTCCAGGTTAAGGTGCAAGCAAGGCCAGCACGCGGGGTGTATCAAGGCGCAAAACGGGGACAAGCGGCACCAGCGTCAATGCACAACCGATGGCAAAGCATAGGGCAAAGGCGTGGGGCGTCGAGGTGATCGCGGTCAATGCACCAAACAGAGCCATCATCAGTGCCGGGCCGAGCAAAAAACTCAACTGGCGGTTGATGTTAAACAGCGCGCTGGCATGACCCATGTGCTCGGGTGAGATGTCGATAAACGCCGTGTTCTGCGCGGTACTGCTGCTTAGACTGCCGCCAAAACCCATCAGTGCGTACAGCGCCATTGGTAGCCAGGTGCTGGAGTCATCGATCTGGATCAGCAGGGCAATGCCCACGGCTTGTGCGCTCATGCCCAACAGGAACAAGGGCTTGGGGCCAAGGCGGTTGAACTGATAACGGCTCAATGTGATGCCCAGCACAGAAGCCAGCGCCCAAGGCAGCATCAGCGCCCCGGTTTGCGTGGCGCTAAAACCTAGCTGGTGCAGATACAAAATACTCACCAGTTGCGTGCCGATAAAAATTCCGGGAATAAACAGGTAAGTCAGCATCGCCACTCGCAGCAGCGGGCCTTTGAGCAAGCGGCCCATGTTGATGGCTCCAGTCCGTACGCGGCGATAATCCAGAGGTGACGGGTTGTCTGGGCGTGGCTCTGTTTTCAACCAACACCCGGCTAACAGTAGCGTGATCAAGGCCAGCGGCAGGTTGGCGTAAAACACCCAGCGCCAGGACAGCGCTTCGACCATCCAGCCTCCCAAGGCGGGTGACAGCGCGGGTACCAGCAGGGCGACCAGTAAAATCACCGAGGTCAGGCGTGCACGGTCGCGGATCGGAAAGTGTCGATAGGCCATGGCCTGACCGACCGGTATCAACAGCCCGCCCCCCAATCCTTGAAGCAGGCGCCAGCCTATCAGTGCCTCGATCGAAGTTGCCCGGGCCACGCACCACGACGCCACACTGAACAGCACCAGTGAAAGTACGATCAGGCGTTTTTCGCCAACTATCTGTGTCAACCATACGCTGGGCACAATGATCAGGATTAGACCGAGCATGTAGGCATTGCCGATCCAGGCCAGTTGACCGACCGACGCCTGTAACTCCTGACTGATGTCGGGATAGGCAATTGAGGCGGCGAACATGTTGACCAGATCCAGCGCAAAGCCCAGCAGGTACACCCATGCGATTTTGTTGCGGTAAGCCATGGTCGGCTCCTTGAGAGGAGATCGCACAGTAAGCAGCTTTTGCGTGTGGAGGAACCGTGCGCCTGCTGCTAGATTGTCAAAATTATTTTGACAATAGGCAGGATTGCCCATGGTTAGCCTCGATCGATTCGACACTTTCAAAGCGGTGGTCGAAGCCGGATCCCTTACAGCAGCTGCCGATTTGCTGGGGCAAACCCGTGCCGTGGTCAGTTTTAATATCAAGCGGCTTGAGGCCGAACTGGGTGTGACCTTGCTTACACGCAACACCCGGAGGCTGGCCCTGACCGAGGCCGGTGAGCGCTTTTATCTGCGCTGCCTGAGCATGCTGGAGGCGGCCCGACTGGCGATTGACGAAGCCCGCAGCGAACACACCGAACTCAAGGGCACCCTGCGCATCACCACCACGGTGGAATATGCGCTGGCCAAGGTGGTGCCAGCACTCGAGCTGTTCCGCACCTTGCATCCCGATCTCAATGTGCATCTGTCGACCTCCTCGACCCACGCGGACCTGATCTCGGAACGTTTTGATGTGGCCTTGCGACTGGGCCGCGTGCTTGATTCCAGCCATCGTGCCGTGCAATTGAGCACTTTCGAGATTCTGCCCGTGGCGTCTCCGGCCTTTATCGCCAGCGTGGCGCCCATCAACAGCGTGCAAGGCCTCGAGCAAACACCGTGGCTGGAGCATGGGCGGGTAGGGGAGTTGAATATTACCGAGACCAGCAGTGGCCTGGTCAGGCCTTACCAGCCCAACCCTTCGCGGGCGCGGATCAAGGCGGAGAATTCATCGGTGCTGCAGGCTTTTGCCCTAACGGGGCAGGGGGTGGCGATCTTGCCTGACTGGCTGATCGAAGAGGACTTGCAGGCCGGCCGACTGGTGCGGTTGTTGCCCGAATGGCAACTGACCCGCCAGGGGGTTTATGCGCTGTACCCTGACACCCGCCATTTGCCGCTAAAAGTGCGGGTGTTCATCGATTTCATGAAGGGCCATGCTTGAACGTGGTTTCGCAGGCACTGTGGGAGCGGGCTTGCTCGCGATACAAACACTGCGGTCCTTCAGGAAAAACGAGGAGATGCCATCGCGAGCAAGCCCGCTCCCACAAGTACCTGAGCATCACAAGGATGCGTTCAGCCCGAACCGTCTCATCAGGATCTTTTGCAGCAAGCGGCGGGGTACCAGCGCGGCCAGCAAGGGCAAGGCCCGGCTGCCATTGCCGTGACGCAACAGTATTGGCGGAACAGGTTTTTGTACGGCCTTGAGCACCGCTTCAGCGAAGTCTGTTGCCGGGGTGGGGTTGTCTTGCGAGGCTTTGGCCCTGGCGCGAATACCCTCACGCACGGGCCACCAGGCGGACTGCTGGTCGATTAGCTGTTCGGCCTGGGCACTGGCATTTTTGGCAAAGTGGGTGTCGATAGCGCCCGGCTGCACTTCCAGCACCCGAATGGCAAAAGGTGCCAGCTCCATGCGCAGGGCATCGCTCAAGGCATGAACGGCGGCTTTTGAGGCGCAATAGGCCCCGGCAAACGGGGTCACCAGTACACCGGAGACACTGCCGATATTGACCACCAGGCCCTTGCTGCGGCGCAGCGCTGTAAACAGGGCACGAGTGACACCGACCACGGAAAAAACATTGGTTTCAAACTGCTGTTGCAGGCCCTCGACGCCGCCATCCAGCAACGGACCCATGGCGCCGAAACCCGCATTGTTGATCAGTACGTCCAGCCCGCCACCGTCTTGTGTCAGGCGTTCGGCCAGCTGTGCCAGCGCCAGCGGGTCATTTACGTCTAGCTGGACCGCGTTAAACCCCGCTGCGGCCAATCGGACCACATCGTCAGGCTTGCGGGCGCTGGTCCACACCTCATGACCCGCCGCCTTGAAGGCGTCGGCCAAGGCGCGACCAATACCGCTGGAGCAACCGGTGATCAAAACACGGAGCATTGAAAAATCCTTAGTTGGAAAAGCTGCCTTGCAGACGCTCTGCACGGAACTCGAGGGTTTGCGCACGATAACCGGCACGCAGGGGCGGCATCGGCAGGCAGTCCTGCCAGCTTGCTCCGGGTTGCAGCTCGCCAGGCCCTCGGTAGCGCGGGGCGGTGTAGAGGTTGTCGGCAAGGTTGACGGTATCGCCCGGTGCATAGGCCGCGATGCGCCAGCCGAGTTCGACCAATGGCACGGTGTTGCGGTTTTGCAGCGTGAGTTGCAGTGGCCGGTCTGCCGGGCACTGCACAGGGTCATAGACGATACGCAGCTCCAGGCGTGCCAGTTGTTGAGATTCGCGATGATCCAGCCACGCCACCGATATGGCCACTAGCGCCAACCCGATCAGTGCTGCCATCGACACCGGGAAGGCTTTGGACGGATAACGCAGCAGCAGGATCAGCCACGTGATGATCAGTAGAACGCCGATAAGCATGACGCTCCCCTCACAGAAAATGAACGTACATCCTACTGAAGCTTAGATGCCAATGGCGAGGGCGCATGTTCACTGCAACTGGGGTGCATCAGCATGAGGGGGCTTATTCGGGAGCGTGGTCACGCAAAAACACCAGCAGGTCGGGCTTTGACTGCTCTGCGCTGAAACGATAACCCTGCTCATCGAACTGCTTGAGGTGATCGGGGTTGTTGATGCGTTCCTTGATCACGAACCGGCTCATCATCCCGCGGGCTTTTTTGGCGTAAAAGCTGATGATCTTGTGCTGACCGTTTTTCAGGTCCTTGAACTCGGTGTTGATGATGCGTGCGTTCAAGGCTGACTTTTTGACTGCCGAGAAGTACTCATTGGACGCCAGGTTGAGCAACACGTCATCGCCTTGCTCGGCCAGCGCTTCGTTGAGCCACTCGCTGATACGGGTGCCCCAGAACGCATAGAGATCCTTGCCGCGGGCATTGGCCAGTTTGGTGCCCATCTCCAGGCGATACGGCATCATCAGGTCCAGCGGACGCAACAGGCCGTACAGCCCCGAGAGCATGCGCAGATGGGTTTGCGCGTAGTCGAAGTCCGCCTCGTTGAAGTCCACGGCGTTGAGCCCGGTGTACACATCGCCCTTGAACGCCAGCAGTGCCTGCTTGGCATTTTCGGGGGTGAACGCGGGTGTCCAGCTGCCGAAACGCGCTGCATTGAGGCCTGAAAGCTTGTCGGACAAGTGCATCAGCTCGCCAATCTGTTGCGGGCTCAGTTCACGTAATTGCTCGATCAGCTCCTGGGAATGGTCCAGGTAGTGCGGCTGGGTGAAACGCGCAGTGGCCGGCGGCGTCTCGTAGTCGAGGGTTTTAGCGGGTGAAATCACCATCAGCATGAGGTCGTCTCCTTTTAGCGTCGGGGGATTCTAGGGGGTTGGGCGGTTTGACTCCACCTATGACGGTGATAGGCACTGCGCAAAGTTAGTGGGCGCGAGCGTGAATGCAATGCAAATAACCCAGTCCTTCAACAGAACTGTGTTGATGCGATCGCGAGCAAGCCCGCTCCCACAGGTATAGTGCGAGCAGTTTTTACTGGGAGATTGACCCGTGCGCATCGCTCTTTTTTTCTCGGCCTGGCTGGTGTGTCTGGGGGCAGTTGCAGCCCCCAATGAGCCAGCGACCCTGGATCGCAGCACCTGGCCCGAGCAATTGATCAGTCCAGCTTTATTCGATGTGGCCTCACGGGCTGAAATTCTCACCTTCGCCCACGCCCTGCTGGCCAGCGAAGCGCTGGATGAAAACGCCCTCAAGCAGCGCCTGGGCCTGAAAATCATCAACCTCGATGCCATTGATAGCGTGCGCAAACGGATGTGGCAGCGACTGTTGACCAACTATAACTTTGCCCAGCAAAGCTGCGATCAGGACGCTTCATTTTGCTATTACGTCGACGGCATGGACAGTCTTCGTGAGCAGGCAGGCAAGTTTGCAATCGCGGATGACTCGTTTTACGTAACCTGGGCTGAGCCAAGCCGTGAATTCCACCAGCGTTATCTGGATGAACAACTGCGCAAGGCCGCGCTGTTTCCGCAAATCAGCAGCGAAATCGAGCTGTTCGGCGAGCAGGAAAGCAACGGAGACGGGATGCATGACCGGTTGTTTATGCTGACCTTCGACAGCGGTCCCACCCAATTGCCCGGCACTACCGATTGGTTGACCGATTACTTGCGCAAGCAGTCCTTGAGTGCGAGGTTTTTTGTGCTGGGCAACAGTGTGCAGGTGCGTCTGGACAAAGGCGGTGAGCAGGCGTTGCAAGCGCTGTACAAGGGGCAGTGCGTAGGTGTGCAGGGATGGGAATATCGCTCTCACAGCCACTGGCAGGATTGGCAGGACTCGATTTTGCGCAGCACTGCCTTGCTCAAGCAGGTTGTGCCGCTCAATTACGTGCCTCTGTTTCGCCCGCCCTATGGGCAGCGTCGGGCAGACAGCGGGGCGTTTTTCGAGGCGCAGGGTTTGCAGGTGGCGCTGTGGGATATTGATGCCCAGGACATGGCAGCCAGCCTTAGCGCTGAACAGTCAGCACAGCGGGTGTTGAGTCTGATGTTGCTCTGGCGTCACGGTGTGATTACCTTTCACGACACTCAGGACAAGGTGCGCACCGCATTACCCTGGTTGCTCAAGGCGACGGCGCAAAGTGGCTTGGGGTGGGAAGATTGCGAAGTGCTGTAGAAACATGCGGTTAATACATGACTTTAGTACCGCTTTCGACATCCGCCAAGGCTATTCGTCATTCAAAAAAATAAAGTGCTGAATCGGTAAAAAAGCTTTTTTTTGTCACACATTTAGGAGTATTACGAAGACAGACGGCCGAAACCTGCAACACAGGTGGCGTCTTCCAAGACCCATCGGGCAGGTTATTTACGGCAGTCACTTCGAGGCGCAGCACTGTTGCGGTATTGCGTCGACTGGCTCCCACAAAGGTGACCGAGTATGGATGATCACGGACGCACTCCTTCTTCCAACCAGCCAATCCTTTATGTACTCGATACCAATGTTCTGATTCACGATCCAAACGCACTGCTGAACTTCGAGGAGCACCACGTCGCCATCCCCATGACGGTGCTCGAAGAACTGGACAAGCTCAAAACCGGCAAATTACTGGTGGCAGCCGAGTGTCGTCAGGCCATCCGTTTGATCGATCAGTTACTGGGGGTTGCCTGCCCTGAAGACGTCGAAAAGGGCGTGCCGATCCAGCGTGGCAAGGGAGCGCCCAAAGGCTTCCTGTCGATCATGATGAGCAAGCGCCGAGAGCCTAACGCGCTGTTGCCCGAAAACCTCAACGACAACATCATCATCAACCAGTTGATTGACCTGCACGCTCGTGAGCCGCAGTTGCGTGTGGTGCTGGTCACCAAAGACATCAACATGCGCCTCAAGGCTCGGGCCTGCGGGATCGAGTCCGAGGATTACAGCACTGACCAACTGGTTGACGACGTTTCGATGTTGTCGCGCGGTTATCACACCATGACCGGCTCGTTCTGGGACCGGGTCAACAAGGTCGAAACCCGTCAGGGACATGGCCGTACCTGGCATCAGGTTCAGATGAACGAAAATCTGCCGGCAGTGCACATCAATGAATTCATCATCGATGAGCAGGGCTTTGTCGGCTGGATCAAAGAGGTACGCAAGGATCAATTACTGATTCTGGACATGCATCAGGAACCGTTGCTGCATCAAGAAGCCTGGGGTTTGAAGCCGCGGGATATTTATCAGGGGCTGGCGCTGTTTGCATTGCTCGACCCGGATATTCATCTGGTCAACCTGTCGGGTGCGGCGGGCTCGGGTAAAACCATCCTGGCACTGGCGGCGGCGATTGAGCAAACCATGGTCAGCAAGCGTTACCGGCGGATTATCTGTACCCGCAGCGTGCAGGGCCTGGATCAGGAAATCGGGTTCTTGCCGGGTACCGAAGCCGAGAAAATGGAGCCTTGGCTGGGAGCCATCACCGACAACCTCGAAGCCCTGCACATGGATGATGAAAACACTCACGGCAGCGTCGACTACATCCTGAGCAAGGTGCCTTTGCAGTTCAAATCCCTGAACTACATTCGCGGTCGCAGCTTCCAGCAAAGCCTGATCTTGATCGATGAGTGCCAAAACCTCACACCGCACCAAATGAAAACCATCATTACCCGTGCGGGCGCCGGTTCCAAAGTGGTGTGCCTGGGCAACCTGGCGCAGATCGATACACCGTACCTGTCAGCCACCAGTTCGGGGCTGACCTACCTGACGGAGCGTTTCAAAGACTTCCCCAACGGCGTGCACATCGCGCTGCAAGGGGTGCCACGTTCGATTCTGGCCGAATACGCCGAGTCTCACCTCTGACATTGCCTGTTTAACCCTGACCCGGGCGGCCTTGAGCCGCCCGGTTGCGTTTAGACACAGTAAGTACCAAAGATGCAGATTTAACGGCCGCTGGGCCGTCGACAACAGCTTTTACTCCTTGTCAGTGACTACAAAAATACCCCCTCAGCACTCGATCCGCACAGTGCCCTTTGGCCCGCTGCGGCACGACAAAATCTACCCTTTGGTAATGTCTTAAGTGTGCAATTTGTTGCGCACTTAAATGGGGATAACCATGTGGATACATTGCTGCAGGCCAAGCAGTTAGAACTCTGTAGACGGGTGCGCAAGAAGTTGCGCAGCAGTGTGCAACTTCTTGCGCAACTTCTGGGTTTTTCACTGATTTAACTGAAAAGGATTTAATCTCGGATGATGTAACTATCTGATAGCTATATTGATTTATATAGTTGGTACTAATCTTGTGTGGTAATTGGGCGCGTCACACTAGTTTTTCTCCGATAGAACTCATTATTTCAAAGGTTTTGAGGCCCGCATTCAAAATCCCACTCAAGGGTAAGCGTATGTTCGTATCGGCCAACATGGCACATTTCTCGATACAAATTCCCGCCGTTCGCAACGACTTAAAAGTGCTCTCTTTTAACGGTGTTGAAGCCATCAGCCAGCTCTACGCAATTGGGGTTGAACTGGTCAGTGAAAACCCCGATATCGCTCTTGAAACATTGCTAAGTCAGTCTGCGTATCTGCAATTTGGCCACAATGGCGAAGGCATTCACGGGCGCATCGAAGATATTTGCGTGGGCGAAGTCGGTAAGCGCCTGACCCGCTACCATTTGACCCTGGTGCCGGCACTCCACTATTTGCAGTTCAGCTACGACCAGCGAATTTTCCAACACCACAGCGTGCCGCAGATCATCGCCAAAGTCCTGCAAGGCCATGGTATTCAGGCTGACGCATTTACTTTTAATGTCCGCACCAGCCCTGTGCGCGAGTACTGCACTCAATACGGCGAAAACAATTACTTATTCCTGCAACGCTTGTGTGCCGAAGACGGTATTGCCTGGCATCACCAACATACGAAAGACGGCCACCTGCTGGTATTCACTGACAGCCAAGCTTACTTTCCTGCGTTGGGCGAAACGCCCTACCGGCAAGGCACCGGAACCGTGGCCGATTACCCGGTGGTTGAACAGTTTTCCCAACGCTTCAGCACACGTACCAGCACCGTTACCCGCCGCGATTACGACCTGACACGGCCGAGTCTGCTGATTGAAAACACCTTCACTGCCGAGTTCACGCCAGCGCTGGAGGATTACCACTATCCGGTTCTGATCGGCACCGAACATCGCGGCCGACAGTTGGCCCAGCAAGCCCTCGAACGCCACCGAACCGACTACCAGTTGGCCGAAGGCAAAAGCGATCAGCCCGCGTTGCGCAGTGGTCACTTGTTCACCCTGAGCGAACACCCGCGCAAAGCCTGCAACGACCTGTGGCTGTTGCTCAGCGTGTACCACGAAGGCAAGCAGCCTCAGGTGCTGGAAGAGTCGATCATCAGCGATCTAAAGCCCGCTGACGGCTTCACTCAGGGCTACCGCAACCATTTCAGTGCGATACCGTGGGACGTGTTCTTCCGCCCACCCCTGCCACCCGTCCGCGCGCCACTGGTCGCGCAAACCGCCCGCGTGACCGGCCCCCAAGGTCAAGAGATTTATTGCGACGAGCTAGGACGGGTAAAGATTGAACTGCCCTGGGACCGAGCTGAACTCAACAGCGAAAAAAGCAGCTGCTGGGTCAGGGTTTCATCCAGCTGGGCCGGGGAAAACTTCGGCGCCGTGACGATCCCGCGCATCGGCATGGAAGTGGTCATCAGCTACGAAGAAGGCGACCCGGACAAACCGCTAATTACCGGTTGCGTGCCGAATCAGGCTAAACCGGTGCCTTATCTGCTACCGGCGAACAAAACCAAAACCGTGCTGCGTAGCCACAGCTCGCCCGCGAGTGGCGGCTACAACGAGCTGTCGATTGAAGACCGGGCCGGGCAGGAACTGATCTACCTGCGTGCGCAGCGCGACATGGAGCAGGTGATCCTCAACGACATCGACACTAAAGTCGGTAATGACCGCCGCGAACAGGTCACCCGAGACAGCCACAGCCTGATCAGCAACGACCGTTTTGAACAAGTCGACAACAACAGCTCCAGCCTGATCAAGGGTGACGAACTGCACACCACCCAAGGTCTGCGTAACACGGTGATCGGTGGTAACGAACTGATCAGCATCACCGGTAACAGCAGCACTACGGCAGACGGTACGTGGGTGATTCAGGCCGGTAGCCAAGCGCACCTCACCGCTCCCAATGTAGTGGTTAATGCAAGCATGAACCTCACGTTGGCAGCGGGTGGCCAACACATCGTCATCAGTGCCGCCGGCATCTTCAGCAGCGTACCCCTCGTCGTGGGCGGCGCACCGGCTGTGGGAGTAGGGGCCACGCCAGCGGCTTCGATGCTTCCAGTAGTGACGGCGACGTTAGTTGCACCCTCATTGCCCGCGCAAACCACAGCAGCAAGACAAGCCGCTCAACAGGCCACCTCTATTTGTGCGGTGTGCCAGAAGATGGAGGCATTGAGCGTATGAGTCAGGCGTACCTGTTACTTGATAGCACCCAAATAGACAACCTGGCGCATCGGTTGTTTGAGGTCGCGCCCAGCGTGCACTTTCATTCCCTGTATCAACGCACCGCCTACAGCGCACTGGATGAAGTCAGCCCAGTGCTGGTTCCGATGACCCTCAACAGCCCTTTGGCTCAGACCTTTACCGAGCAGTGGAGTGCCACGGCGGGGATCTGGCTGGAGTCGCTGGCTGATGAAAAAATCGTTGTCGAACATGTGCGCAGCCTCATCCATGCCCGCGTCGAGGGCGAGGTCACGGTGTTATTCCGTTTCTACGACCCTCGGATTACCGCCTTGTGGCTAGCAGAATTGCCTGCCCATGAGCGCGCCCCCTTGATGGGACCAATAGAGTTAATACGGTTGCCGCATTCAGTGATTCATCAGACCCAACCTGATCAGCCCGCTGCGCGGTATGCAGACACGCCCTGGCTGGTTCTGCGCGCCGAACAACTGGCTCACTTGAACAGTGCCAAGCAACAGAGCTTTGCCCAGCGCTTAATCGACCATTGCGAAACGTACTTTCCCGACTATCTGCAAGGTCAGGACATGACCGCAGAACAATGGGTCGCTCACTGCCAGAACACTGCCGAGCGATACGGTTACAGCGCCGCCGATGAGATTTTTTTGTGGGCGCGCTTTCAGGCTGTGCTCGGGACTGACTTTCATCAAGGCCCGGCCCATGGCGCTTATCGTCTGATACTGGCTGAGCCCGGTGTAACCCCCGAACAACGTTTGGACAACCTGAACACCGAGCTGACATACCAGTTGCTCACCAACTAGGAACCCTGTGCATGAGCGCTCAAAAACTGGCCATGATCGATAACGCCGCGCAGGCCGAACGCGCCGCCAAGGCGCAGCCTCACGTCGACGTCAAAAGCCCCCTGACGCCATGCCCGGCTCACCAGCCTGAAGTGTTCGTGGTGCCCGTGCGCTACGCCCTGGCGCAGGAACAAGCCACTCACCCCTGCTGTTCCCCCGGCGTGACCACCCAAAGCCACCCCATGGCCGCGCGGCGTCTGCGGGTCGGCTTTTTGTACCTGTGGCAGGAAAAAGGCCCGCTCCAGCGTTATGCCGTGTCGCCCACTGGCAGGCTCCAGCCACAAGCGCTGGAGGCCGAGGCTACCCACGTACCCGACGGTATGTTGACGGGGCTGGCGTTGCACAAGCACCACGACGCCTGGATGCTTTACACCGAATTCCCACTCGACCCGCAACACTGCGCCTTGCTCAGCGACAACCCCGCCAAACGCAGTGCGCACATGCGCCATGTAGCCTTGCGCACCGTGGCCAACGAGCTGCAAGCCGACCATTGCCCGCCCCTGGAAAACGCCACCGAGGTGATGGCTGAACTCATCTCCTACACCTACGCCCAATCGATGAAGGCCGATCAAAAAGCCGGAGGCGATGACACCCGGGCGTTGGGTGAAACGGTGATGAAAGCCCCCTCCAAGGCCAACATCAAGGCTTACACCGATGCCCTGTACCGCGCCCGGGAGCGCGAAAAAATCATCGCCCAACACCCCGACGCCCCTGACCAGGCACCCGGCGAGTGGAGTGCCGAGCCGTGGGCCGGCCAGTGCACCCAGACCTGGCTGGAGGCCGCCACGGCTGAGGCCAGGGCGCTGTACCCGGTATTCGTGTGCCTGGACGACGACCTGGGGGTGCTGCGCGACATCAACCATGAGCAGGAACGGGTTGAATCGAGCCACGAACAGTGGGTGGGCGACAACAACCTGCGCTTGAACATCGGCGGCTTTATTCGCAGCCTGATCATCGAAGATGGCGCTGAGGTGGCCGCGATTTTGAACCACCACTACAAGGGCCGAGGCATCAACCTCACGCCCGAACAGGGCAACATCATGCTCGATGCCCAGCGCCAGCTGGACCAAGAGTCCGAGGCTAAACTCCACAACGGCCTCTATGGCGGCCGTCCGAGCCTTGGAGAAGCCAGCGCCCGTGATGCTCGAATCCAGCAAATCGTTGCCCCTGTACGAGCCTTTATTGCGCCCGACCTGTACACCGAAGTGGAAGCGTTGGTGCGTGAATACCACGCTGAAAAACAGTCCAACCTCGACAACGACCACTTCAGCGCCAAGGTCAGCGAGTACATTGACTTGCCAGCCATGAACACCTGGCTCGACACTACCGCCCCGGCCCATTACCAACACGTCGAACAGCGCCACAACGCCTTGTTTGCCGACCGTGGCCAATACCTCACACGCTCCCACAGCGGCACCTGGTTCGTCGATTACTACGACGTTGAAAGCCGCCAGTGGCTCACCGAACTGGCCACCGGCTGCCTGAGCGCCCAATGCACCCGGGCCAAGGGTGCAGAGCAATATGCCGACTACGTGCGCGCCCCCGACGAAGGCGCGCTCAAACACCTGTTCCACGCCTGGACCCCCTCGATCGATGCGGGCATTGTCGGCACCGGTCGCCTGGGGGAAATACTGGCTGCCCTGGGCTCAGAAAACCGCGAGGCAACCCGTCAGCTGTTTGCCCCCCTGAGCGCCGTGATTGCCAACGACATCGCAGCCATGGCCCGCCACGCCCAGGAGCCCTGGAGCGTACTGGTCAACCGGTTGGCAGCGTCGCTGCTGATCCTCAAGGGCGACACCACCTTGAGCAGCGCCTGGGTGGGTATCTTCGTCGCTGCACGCCTGGGCAGCGATGCGCGCTTGCAGGCCGTGACCCACGCGGGCAGGCAGATGTGGACCCTGCTGGGGGAAAAAGCCGAGGGCCTCAACCACTGGGTCAAGGCCACGGGACAAGCCATCGGCGCCGGGCGCATGGAACGCGTGACCAACTCCCCGCTGATCAGCAACAGCGGCGGCGTGGTGCCATTGGCGGCGTTGCTGCTTAACACGCTCAATGCGAACAACTACTTGAGCCAGGCCGCAGCGCTGGAAGGGATGGATGATCGGCGGGTCAACGACACAGTGTCGGCTTCGCTATATGCCTCGGCGGCGTTGGTGGCGGTGGTTGATAGTCAGGTGAGGAAGGGGTTGGGTAGGGATCGGTTCCATTTCTATGGTTCAGCAGGGCCAACGCTTACTTTGTTTGGGGGGGTGATTGGCCTGCTCTCCTTAGGCGCTGCAATGCACGAATTTAGCTCTTTAAAAATACAGATAGAGAACTCGCACACACACATCGATCCATGGCTTGAGATGCGCCAAACAGTGGTGGGAGGGCAAGTAGTCGCTTATGGGGCACAGGCTCTTATAGGGGTGTTTCAAACCAGTAAAGCACTGGCAGGCTTAATAGAAGTCGAAGTCGCCATCATGCGTTACACGCTGTACATGGGGCCGTTGAACTGGCTTATTGCCGCACTGGGCGTGCTGTACCTGATCAGTTGGTTCTTTCAGCAAACCCCGGTACAAAGCTTCCTCAACGCCTGCTGCTGGTCCAAAGCACGGGCCACGAATTTAGAGCCTATCCCCGCCAAAGCCCAGCAAGAAGAACTGAACTGGCTATACGGCATCTTGTACAGCCCCCGCGTCAGCATGCAAAGCAGTTCCGAGACAGGCGGTTCCAATGGTCCATCTGGACTGTCCTTCGTCAGCTCCATCAATGCCCTGACCATCGACTTGCCGGGAGCAGAACCGGGTACGGCCTACCTTGAATTGAGCATGATGGGCGACCCCGTGGACTCCCAAGCCTACCGTTACCTGATCAAAAACAGCCCTCACAATAACTACAAACCCCCTCGTCCATGGCGTGACATGGCACCTCATTGGCTGTCCAGTAGCGCGTGCCAGTGGATACCGTTTCAGGAAGATCAAGGCTTGCGTTTGAGCGGCCCCTTTAAAACCCTGTCGAACGTAATTAGCACGTCGCCGGCCACTGTTTCGCTTCGTTTGCGCTATCGCACACCCTTGATTGCCATGCTGGGCGCTCGCAATTTTGTCGGAGGCGAACGAGGCGTTGCTTTCACCTTAACCGACAACGACGGCGTCATAGAACTGCGTAACGACCCGACACCCGAGCTGGATCGAGTGCCAATCTACTCCCTCGGCAAGGGCCATCCCGGCGCCATTTACCTGCAACCCAAGGACAAGCCATGAGTACGCCACCGGCTGGAACCACCAAAAAACGGATTTTCTCGCGTGATGATTATTTGGCGCCATTGCCTGTTCCAACAGGCAGAAAACCTTCAGATGTGCTTAACACGATTTGGCGCAAGAACGATGTGTTTATTGATATCGGGAATTACAGCATTGGATCTGCTGTTATGGTTCTGTGGGTAGGAATCATGGTGTTCTTATTCATGGCCTTTTTTACTAGAAACATCGCACCTGATTTCAGCCAGGACATTCTAGTAGTGGGCGCAGTTATCATGGCTCTGCCAATACTTTTCCTTATCCAAGGCCTCTTCCGCAAAGTCCCCCTCCCAGTACGCTTCAATCGTCAACGCCGAGAAGTCTGCGTACCGATGGAAGACGGCGACTATTGGATTGTGCCGTGGGAAAGTGTCACCGCTGCCGCCACTCAACACTCATCGACAAGCCAGGCGGGTAAAAACACGATGGGTTTATTGATCGTGGGTTTCGAAAATCCGGACTCCTTGGCCAAGGAAGATAACAAACACTTTTATTTCGCCTTCAATTGCGGCGGCGGTACCACGGCGATGGCGCTTTGGGAGTGCATGCGCAGTTATATGGAAATTGGGGCTGATGCTGTTGAAGATCAAACAGCACGCTTCGATAGATCCAAAGGTATATGGGCGACCTATTGGGACGATCTCCTAAAGGGTGCGAAGTTGAGAGGCTGGCCAGTAACAATCTTGTGGGAAGGCTTTTGCGGGATTTTCATCTTCAACACACTACTGATTGACGTGCTTGAACGCTGGAAACTAAACCCGCCCCCCGACATCACCCACCCCGACATCATCGAATGGTCAAAACCCCTCCCGCCGGAACAATGGGCCAACCGCTCCCCGGAGCTTGAACAGGCCATCGCCAAACGTGAAGCCGAACTCGCCGCGCTGGCGGTGCAAGAAGCAGCATGAACCAGCAAACCAACACGTTCTTGGCCACTGTTTCGCTTCGTTTGCGCTATCGCACACCCTTGATTGCCATGCTGGGCGCTCACAACTTTGTCGGTGGCGAACGGGGCGTTGCTTTTACCCTCACCAACAACGACGGGGTGATAGCACTGCGTAACGACCCGACACCCGAACTGGATCGAGTGCCAATCTACTCCCTCGGCAAGGGGCATCCCGGCGCCATTTACCTGCAACCAAAGGGCAAACCATGAGCACGCCACCAGCCGGAACCACCAAAAAACGGATTTTTTCGCGTGATGACTACTTGGCGCCATTGCCTATTCCAACAGGTAGAAAACCTTCAGATGTCCTGAATATTATTTGGCGTAAGAACGATGTATTCATTGATATAGGGAACTACAGCATTGGATCGGTAGTGATGACGATCTGGCCAATGTTCGTTGTGTTTGTACTGATGGCGTATATCAGCCCTAACCCTGCAATGATATGGATTGCAGCACTCATCATCATAGGTATTCCTACAATTTTTGTAATCCAAGGCCTCTTCCGCAAAGTCCCCCTCCCAGTACGCTTCAATCGTCAACGCCGAGAAGTCTGCGTACCGATGGAAGACGGCGACTATTGGATTGTGCCTTGGGAAAGTGTCACCGCTGCCGCCACTCAGCACTCATCGACAAGCCAGGCGGGCAAAAACACGATGGGTTTATTGATCGTGGGTTTCGAAAACCCGGACCCCTTGGCCAAGGAAGATAAAAAACACTTTTATTTCGCCTTCAATTGCGGCGGCGGCACCACGGCGATGGCGCTGTGGGAATGCATGCGCAGTTACATGGAAGTCGGGCCTGATGCGGCACCAGAAGCAGCCGCACTTAACTCAGGAGGAAGCTGGCGCTATTACATCGACTACCTTAACGGCAGAGCCAATAAATATGGCTGGCTTATAACGTTTTTATGGGATGGTCTGGTCGGAATATTGGTGTTCAATGCCCCTTTGGCTACCTATCTCCAAAGAAAGAAACTGTACCCACCACCGCAGTTGACCCATCCCGACATCATCGAATGGTCAAAACCCCTCCCGCCAGAACAATGGGCCAAACGCTCCCCGGAGCTTGAACACGCCATCGCCAAACGCGAAGCCGAACTCGCCGCGCTGGCGGTGCAAGAAACAGCATGAACCAGCAAGCACCGCACTGCATGGATTTACGACTGCTACATCGCAACCGGACGCAGCCTCGCAAAACCCGTCAACTGCTACAAGCTGGGACATGCGTTATTTACCTGCTACCCAAGGTCAAGGCATGGGCTCGTCATTGACTGGAGCAGCCAAATGCCTTTTCGAGATCAGCGTGTAAATCGACGGCAACACAAACAACGTAAACAGCGTCCCGACCACCATTCCCACCACGATTACAATGCCCAGCCCGAAGCGGCTGCTGGCGCCCGCGCCGCTGGCAAACAGTAGCGGCACCAAGCCCACGACCATCGCGGCGGTAGTCATCAGGATCGGCCGCAGGCGAATACGCGCAGAGCGGATAATCGCGTGAGTGGGGGAGCACCCCGTGGTCATTTGCAGTTCGTTGGCAAATTCAACCATCAAAATACCGTGTTTGCTGATCAGGCCAATCAGCGTTACCAGCCCTATCTGCGTGTAGATGTTGAGCGTGGCCCAGCCCAGCGCCAATGGAATCAAGGCGCCGCAGATGGACAGCGGTACGGTGATCAGGATGATCAGCGGGTCTCGCAGGCTTTCGTACTGCGCCGCCAGCACCATGTAAATCACGATCAGGGCGAACAGGAACGTCAGCATCAGCGCGTTGCCTTCGTGAATAAACTGGCGCGAATCGGACTGCCAGTCGTGGCTGAAGCTGGCGGGTAGTTGATCGCTTTGGGCGGCCAAAAAGACGACCGCTTCGCCCAGGCTTACTCCCGGCGCGGCAATGCCCTGCAAGGTCGCTGAATTTTGCTGGTTGAACTGCCTGAGGCGGTTGGGCTGGATATCGCTGTGCAGGCTGACCACGGTGGATAGCGGCACTTGCACCCCACTATCGGTCGTGAGGTAGAAGCCGTTCAAGGCCTCTGGAGTCAGACGCTGGCTGGCCTGGGATTGTGCGATCACATCATAGGAGCGGCCTTGCATCGCGAACCGGTTGGTGTAGTTCTCACCAACGAGTATGGCCAGGGTGCTGGCGATGTCTTGCAGGCGGATGCCCAGGCTGTTGGCCTTGCTGCGGTCGATCCGGACTTCGGTCACCGGGTTGTTGAAGTCGAGGTCGCTGTCGACCACAGCAAATAAACCGCTGGCCCGTGCCTGTTTTTTTATCTGCTCCATGGCCAGATACAGGGAGCGGTAATCCTCGGTGCTGCGGATTACCAGCTGTATCGGCAAGCCTCCCGTGGAGGCGGGCAGAGGTGGCATCTGGAATACGAATATGGAGTTGCCTTCAACCCCGTCTACCTGTTGTTGCAGTTCGCTCTGGATCTGTGCGGCGCTACGCTCGCGCTGCTTCCATTCCTTGAGATTGATCCCGGCGTAGCTGGCGGCCACACCATCGGTGCCGTTGATGATCCATGTCCCGGTCGCTTCCGGGATGGCGCCGAGCACCTGGCTCAATTGCGCGGCGTAGCGCTCTACAAAATCGAGGTTGGCATGTTGTGGGGACTTGATTGCCAACAGCAAGTTGCCCTGGTCTTCGTTGGGCGCCAGTTCTTTTGCTGCCTGGCCGTAGAGCAGCGGCAGGCTGATCAGGATCAGGAATGCAAACACCAGTACCACGCTGCGTCCACGCAATGACTTCAACAAGCCACGTTGATAGCGTCGTGACAAACGGTGGAAGAAGCTCTCGGCCATCAACCCCATACGCCCTTCGTTTTGTTCCGCTGGCAGCAGTTTGGCGCACATCACCGGGGTCAGAGTCAGGGCGATAACCCCCGAGACCAATACCGCCCCGGCCAGGGTCAAGGCGAATTCCTTGAACAGTGCGCCGGTCAGACCATTCATCAGGCCTATGGGCATGTAAACCGCCGCCAGGGTGATGGTCATGGCAATCACCGGCGCAGCGATTTCCCGGGCGCCAATGAGTGCCGCCTGCAGTGGGGCGAGGCCCTCCTTGATATGGCGGTGGATGTTTTCGGTGACCACAATCGCGTCGTCCACCACCAGTCCGATGGCAAGCACCATCGCCAGCAGGGTGAGCAGGTTGATGCTAAATCCGAACAGCGCCATCAATGCCAGGGCACCGAGTATCGACAACGGGATGCTGAGGATCGGGATCAGTACGGTGCGCCACGAACCCAGGCACAAAAAAATGATTGCCACGACGATCAGTATCGCTTCAAGCAGGGTCTGGATTACCTCCAGAATCGAGGCCTCGATAAAGTGCGCGGTCTCGAAGGCCAACGCCACTTCAACCCCCGGCGGCAGGGTCTTTTGGATGTCGGGCAGCAGACGCTTGATACCGTCAACGATCAACAGCGGATTGCCCTTGGGTGTGGCATACAGCCCTAGATGCACGGCAGGTTTACCGTCCATCAGGGCGCTGGTTTCGTAGGCGGCAGCACCCAGTTCGATGTCGGCGATATCACTCAGGCGCAGTAAGTGATCGCCGCGATTGCTGATTACCAGGTCACGAAATTCGTTGAGGGAATTGAGGTCACTGTTGACCTGAATCGCGGAGACTACGTACTGGCCCTTGATTTGCCCCGGTGCGGCCTGGAAGTTGTTGGCGCGGATCGCCTGCTCAACCTGTGCGGCGCTGATACCGTGGCCGGCCATGCGCTGCGGGTCGAGCCACAGGCGCATCGCCAGGCGCTGGCCACCAAAGGTTTCGACCTTGGCCACGCCTTCGATCGTGGCGAACAAGGGCTGCACCACCCGGTTCAGGTAGTCGCTCAAGGCCGGTGCTGACAGGCTCTCGCTGGTAAAACCGACATAGGCCACGGCAGTGGACTCGCCGGCCGAACGTTCGATCACCGGGTCGTAGGCCTGCTCCGGCAGGCGATATTTGACTTGATTGACCTTGGCGATCACCTCGCTAAGGGCTTTGGCCGAGTCCTGGTTGAGCGCCATGCGCAAGGTCACCAGGCTGTGGCCCTGCACCGAAGACGAACTGATGTAGTCGACACCCTCCACCGAAGCCAGGGACTGGTTGATGGGTTGGGTGATAAAGCCCTGCATCAATTCGGAAGGGGCCCCGGGGTAATCGGTGCTGACGGTAATCACCGAGCTTTCCAGCAGCGGGTACTGACGCACGGGTAATCCCATATAGGCTTTGAGCCCGGCCAGCAGGATCATCAAGCTGACCACAAGGGCCAGCACCGGGCGGCGCACAAAAATATCGGTAAATTTCACTCCAGGACTCCTGCGTCAACGGTCACTACGCTATGGGGCATGGGCTCGATACGTGCGCCATCGCTGAGTTTGATCTGGCCTGAAATCACCACGTTATCCTCCCGTGCCAGGCCCTGGGTGATCACCACCCAGCCATCGCGCCGCTCGCCGGTTTTGACCGAGATCCGACGGACAGTGGGGGGTTCGGTAGGTTGCACGACATAGAGATCTTCGCCATAGGCGCTATAGGTCACTGCCGTTTCCGGCACGCTCAAGGTGTTTTCGGGCAGGGGCAGGGGTAAACGTACCCGGGCGAACATACGGGGCAGGGCGGCAATAGGTGGGTTTTGCAGGCGGGCCTGAATATTCACGGTGCGTGTGCGTTCAATGAACGGGTCGATGCTACTGACCACTGCCGTCAATGGCTGATGGGGCAGGGCGTCGAGTTCGATCTGTAGCGTGTTGCCGATAGCGAAGTGGGAAAGGGATTGCTCGGGGACACTGAAATTGACGTACAAGCCCTTGGTGCCGATGAGATTGATCAGGGTGTCGCCCGGGTTTACGTACTGGCCCAAATGGACTTTGCGAATCCCCAGGGTACCCGCGAACGGTGCGCGGATGGTGCGTTGTTCGATCTGTGCGATCAGCCCCTGAACTGCTCCGCGGGCGGTGGTGAATTCGGCTTGGGCATTGTCCAGTGCCTCGCGTGAAATGGCATTGGAACCAATCAGTTTTTTCATCCGGTCAAGGCGTACCCGGGTGTTGTCCAGCTGACCCTGCAAGCGCACCAGTTGGCCGCGCTCTGGTGCATCATTAAGCCGCAGCAGTACCTGTCCGTGCTCAACCCGTTGCCCGGACTCAATCGGCAGTTCGACGATACGACCGCCAATCTCGGCGGGCACGCCGACTTCCTCCACCGCTTCCAGCTCACCAATGGCGTCGAGAAAGCGCACAAAGGGCTGATTGCTGACGCTAGCCACGGCCACTTTGACCGGCGCGGCGACAGGGGGGGCGGGCGCCGGTTGTTGCCAGAGCCAAAGTCCCCAGGCGATCAGAGCCAGTAAAAGGGCTAAAAGCGCGTACTTGGTTCGGCGTGAGGTAAGCTTGCCGCTGTTACGCGCTGAGTCAGTGAGTCGTTTTGGGTCAAGCATGCAGCGCTCCCTTGGAGTTGGAGATGACAGGAGAGTCGGGGTGTTACTGCGCAATATCGATTTGAATCTGTTGGTGGTGCTCGATGCGCTGCTCACGGAAAAACACGTGACCCGGACCGGTGTTCGTTTGCACTTGAGTCAGCCGGCCATCAGCCATTCGCTGAGCAAACTCAGGGTGTTGCTGGATGACCCGCTGTTGATTCGTCAGGGCAACGAAGTGGTGCTGAGCGCCCTGGCGCAAAATCTTCAGGCACCGCTGAAAGTGATTCTTGGGCAGATCGAAACGCTGCTCGGCCAGTCCATCGATTTTGTGCCGGCCGACTCACAGCGCACTTTTCGCCTCGCGATGTCTGATTACGGCGCTGCTATCGTGCTGCCAAAATTGCTGGTGCAACTGCGGGCCCAAGCGCCGGACACCTCGCTTGTGGTGATCCAGGACAGCCGTCTGGGCATGCTGGAACAGATCGAACAGGGCAAAATCGACCTGGCCCTGGGGGTATTTGCGACGTTGCCGGCGGATGTTTCCAGCGATGTATTGTTTGAAGAAACCTTTACCTGCCTGCTCAATCGTCGTTCGCTTGCGGACACTGGCGTGCTTGACCTGGACAGTTATCTGGCCCGCCCGCACCTGTTGGTGTCGATGGATGGCAACACCCAGGGCGAAGTCGATAACGTATTGCGTGCCCAGGGGCTGCAGCGACGGGTTGCGGTCAACGTTCCCCATTGGGGCACGGCGCCAGGGATGATTGCCGACACCGACCTGATCCTCACTGTGGCCACCCGAACGCTGGACAACCTGTCATATGGCGACACCCTGATAGCGCTGGCGCCGCCCATGACAGTGGCGCCGTTTAACTATGTGCAGGTCTGGCATCAACGTTTCAACGAAGACCCGGCCCATCGCTGGCTGCGAGATCTGGTCAGGCAGGTGAGCGCGCCATCAGCCCCGTGATGCAATGATAAAACCGGCCAGCACCACGCTTACGCCGAGCAGTTTTTGCAGGCTGGGGGTGTTTTTAGGCAAACCCAACAGCCCGAAATAATCGATCAGCAATGAAATAATCAGCTGGCCCACGACCACCGCCATGATGAAATTCAGCGCACCCAGTCGCGGTACGATGATCAGAGCCACCGTGATGTAAAACACCCCGGCCAGCCCACCCAGCCAAATCCACCAGGGGCCCGTGATCAAGGTCGCGAGGTTGGGGCGGGGCACTTTGACGATCAGCATCACCAGCGCAATCGCCACACCACTCACCAGCAATGAGATAACCGTTGCCCAAAACGGATGGCCCAGCGCCAGACCCAATCGTGCGTTGCTGCCGGCCTGGAGGGGCACCGCAGCGCCGGCCAGAAGGCTCAGGGCAATGGCTATGAAAAGTGGCATAAGGATGTCTCCCGAGTTTCAACCGTTGTACGGCGAATGATCGTGGGCGGCCAATTCGATGTTCTGATGCGCGGTATTCGTGGGGTCGATGGCCTTCCACTGAAACTCGGGTTTACAATCGAGGCTCCTGTCTGGAGTACCCCCTGTGCTGACACACTTAGATTCCCAAGGCCGCGCCAACATGGTCGATGTCACCGATAAAGCGGTGACCTCCCGTGAAGCTGTGGCACAAGCAGTGGTGCGCATGCGCCCTGAAACCCTGGAAATGATCGTCAGTGGCGGTCACCCCAAAGGTGATGTGTTCGCCGTGGCGCGTATCGCCGGGATTCAGGCGGCGAAAAAAACCTCGGATTTGATCCCGCTGTGCCATCCCCTGATGCTCACGAGCGTCAAGGTTGAACTCAGCGCTCAGGGCAGTGATGCGGTGTTGATCGTGGCGCGTTGCAAGTTGTCCGGGCAGACCGGCGTGGAGATGGAGGCCCTGACTGCCGCCAGCGTCGCGGCACTGACGATCTATGACATGTGCAAGGCCGTGGATCGCGGCATGACTATCGAAAGCGTGCGTGTGCTGGAAAAGCTCGGTGGCAAAAGCGGGCACTTTCAGGCTGATCCGTCATGAGGCTCAACGTGGTTTTTTTTGCCCGCTACCGCGAAGCCCTCGGGCTGGACAGCGAGTCGGTGGACGGTGAGTTTGCGTCCATCGACCAGTTGCGTGCGCACTTGGCGCAACGTGGAGGGGCCTGGCAGGTATTGGCCGAATCCAACCTGATGTGTGCGCGCAACGAGGAGTTGTGCAAGCTGGATGAAGGGTTGGCAGATGGCGATGAAGTGGCGTTCTTTCCGCCTGTGACCGGAGGCTGAACATGGCGATTCGGGTGCAAGTGGCGGCCTTTGACCCGGGCGCCGAAGTCAACGCGTTGCATGCGGCCAACATGGGCGTGGGGGCGGTGGTGAGTTTTGTTGGTTATGTGCGCGACTTCAATGACGGGCGTGAAGTGGCGGGGATGTTTCTGGAGCACTATCCGGGGATGACCGAAAAAGCGCTGGCCAAGATCATGGTTGAGGCTGAGCAGCGTTGGCCGTTACTCTCGCTTGAGGTGCTGCACCGTATTGGGGCGCTGGAGCCAGGTGAACCAATAGTGTTTGTAGGTGTGGCGAGTGCCCATCGCCAGGCGGCATTTGATGCCTGTGCATTTGTGATGGACTACCTGAAGACCCGTGCCCCGTTCTGGAAAAAAGAACAGACCGCCGAAGGCCCGCGCTGGGTTGAAGGCCGGGCCAGCGATGAAGCGGCGGCGGATCGCTGGAAGTAGGGGAGGATACTGTGTGGGAGCGGGCTTGCTCGCGATGCAAGCGGCGCGGTTTATCGTTTAAACCGCGTTGATCCTTTCGCGAGCAAGCCCGCTCCCACAGGTTTGATGGTGTTCACATCATCAGGCTACGCCAGGGCCCACTGTGGGCGTGGGCTTGCTTGCGATGGCATCAAGCAGTTGCATCCGGATCGTGCGACTTGCGTACGGCCCGTACAACGGGGCTCAAGGTCAAAGTAATTAAAGCTGTGAATCGGCTGCCGTGGTCTGAGAAGAAAAACCTAAGATACCACCCTGTTTTACGCCATTTATAAGCACTTTAATAGTTTATGAATTTTTCTTAACGGCAAGGGCTTGTTAGTTAAGTTACTCCTTTTTCTCTAAAGTTATGCATTGTGCGTCATCAATAGGCTCGAGGATTACTATGTTTTGAGCAGTGGGTGCTGAATAGCCTTTTCTATATATTGCGCCCAGAATCAAGATGACTACGATGAAGCTTGCATTAGCTGGTAAATACATTAGCGCTAATGCTCCAAATATAATGCCTATTGCAGCCACTGCATGTGTGAAAGTGTCTCCATTTATCAAGCTGTCGACAATATATGTCAATACATCTTGATCGTACTTGCATATCTTGACGGCCAGGGAGCAATTTGGGCAGTTAGCATGTTTGTTGATGATCAATTCCTGGACTTGATCCAGTGAAAGAAGTACATCCTGCTGGCAGGAGTTGCATTTAAATAAGGCGTGTTTGAATGCTATCGGTTCTTTATTGTCTTTTATAGTTTTCAAATGTCAGCACCATAATGTAATCGTTTTTGATTTTAGAGGCGGGGGGAGATTAGACCGAGGCGCAGGAAATAAATACTAGAAGTGGATAGATTCTTTGTGAGAATTTTCTCGGTATTTCGTTGATAAAGATTTTTTCGTCGATAGAAGTATTGGGTGATTAACCATCCAGGTTTTGAATTGAAAGTTTTTTTGCATTTGTATCAGGCAGGTTAATTTGGGCTTGACGCAGTGTCGCAAAATCCAGGAGCACGAGTTTTCAGTTAAACCGTGCTGTCAGCCTTTGCGAAAACTGCGCAGCCCATCACACATTCAGTCAAGCAGTTGCATCCGGATCGTGGGGCTTGCGTACGGCCCGTACAACGGGGCGCAGCAGTTCGGTCGGGGGTGTTTCGCAGCTGATTTTGCGTCCCAGCAAGGCTTCGATCGACGGCAGTTGATACGAGTCGTCTTCACCGGCAAAGCTGATTGAAACGCCGCTGGCGCCAGCGCGGCCGGTACGGCCAATGCGGTGTACGTAGTCGTCGGGCATTTCGGGCAGGGTGAAGTTGATCACGTGACTGATGCCGTCGATGTGAATCCCTCGGCCTGCCACGTCGGTGGCCACCAGCACGCGAATCTTGCCTTCGCGAAAACCTTCGAGGGTCTTGATGCGTTTGTGCTGCGGCACATCACCCGACAGTTGGGCTGCGTTAATGCCATCACGCACCAGACGCTCTTCAATACGGCGCACTTCGTCCTTGCGGTTGGCGAAGACGATGACCCGCTCCCAACCGTTGTCGTTCACCAGGTTGAACAGCAATTTGTACTTGTCGGCACCGGCAACGGCATACACGTGCTGCTCAACCATGTCGCTGGCGACGTTGATCGCCTCGATTTCGACGATGGCAGGGTCGGTGGTCCATTGCTTGGCCAGGTTCATCACGTCCTCGGTAAAGGTCGCAGAGAACAGTAGCGTCTGACGCTCGGCTTTCGGTGGCGTCTGGCGAATGATCTGGCGTACTTGTGGGATGAAGCCCATGTCCAGCATGCGGTCGGCTTCGTCGAGCACCATCACTTCGACCATGTCCAAATGCACTTCGCCGCGCTGGTTGAAGTCCAGCAGTCGGCCCGGAGTCGCTACCAGGATGTCGCAATGACGCGCTTCAAGCTGCTTTAGCTGCTTGTCGAAGTCCATGCCGCCAACGAATGTCATGACGTTGAGGTCGGTGTACTTGGTCAGGTCGGCCGCGTCTTTGGCGATTTGCACTACCAGCTCACGGGTCGGCGCGATGATCAGTGCGCGCGGCTCGCCCATGTAACGCTCTTTGGGCGGCGGGGTCTGGGTCAACTGGCTGATGATGGAGATCAGGAATGCAGCGGTTTTACCGGTACCGGTCTGGGCGCGGCCAATGGCGTCGCGACCGCTCAGGGTATAGCCCAATACTTCAGCCTGGATCGGAGTGCAGTAGGGGAAACCGAGGTCTTGAATGGCGTGCATCAGCTCAGGGGTGAGCTTGAAATCGTGAAACCGGACCTTGCCTTCTTGTGGCTCGACTGCAAAGTCTTCGAGTTTCCAGGGAATGACCGGTGGCTTGGGTGCCACGTCGCGCCGTGGTTTTGCCGCTTTTGGTTTTTCGACGCGTGGTTGTTCAGCAGCGGGTTGTGCGTCAGGGATGGTCACCGGCGCAGGGGCTGGAGCAGATGCAGGAGCAGAGCGGCCAGGCTGTTGCGCGTCGGTTCGCGGGCTGGGGTTGCTCGCAGGTGCGATGGATGCTGGCGCGAGCGGCTCAGCCTCGCTTTTACCGAATATTTTTTTGAGTGCTTTGAGCACGGTCATCTCATCAGTTGGTTAAGGAGTGTACGCCGGGCAGTGTAATGCAAGTCGGGTGCTCGGCGTAGTGAACGACAGGATGTTTCGGTTTTAGCCCAGGCGTTTCGCCAGCCAGGCACCGATGTCGCGAATTTCTTCGGGTAACACTTCATGGCCCATTGGGTATTCCTGCCATGTAACCGCTACGCCTGCAGCTTTCAATCGCTCATAAGCTGTACGGCCCATGGCGTTTTGAACCACTTCGTCGTACTGGCCATGCAAGCAGAGGGCCGGGATGCGTTGTTGGCTGGCTGACAATGGCAGCACTTCGCTGAAGGTGGGGGCATAGGTGGAGAGGGCAAGTACGCCACCCAATGGACCCTGCCATTTCAGGTAGGCGGTGTGAAATACCACGGCGCCACCTTGGGAAAACCCGGCCAGAAAAATCCTGTTGGAGTCGATACCGCTCTGGCGCTGGGCTTCGATCAATTGAATGACCATGTCAGCTGACTCTTCCAGCTCTTCTTCGCTGATGGAACGGGCAGGGCTCATGGCCTTGATGTCGTACCAGCTCGGCATGGCATAACCGCCATTAATGGTCACCGCGCGGGTCGGTGCCTGTGGCAAAACGAAGCGAGTGGTCAGGAGCGACTGTTGCAGGATTTCGGCCACCGGCAAGAAGTCATAGCGGTCGGCACCCAAGCCGTGGAGCCAGATAACACAGGCGTCTGCGGTCTTTTGGGGTTGGATGACAAGAGGTTGGGTCATGAGTGCTCCATCGTTGTGCATGTGCGCAAACCGGGTGCGCTACAAATGTGCTTGATCGGTTAAAAATTACAGAAAATGTCGCCTGCTTGAACGTTTTTTCCTGCATTACCTACTGAACTTACTTAAGCAACAGGAGTGGTACGCGCTTTGCTTTGTGGACAGGGACGTGAATGCGTTTCCCTTCGGCGGTAACACTAACAGGCTACCGCCGATGGGGGGACAGCAAAAATCCCGAGGTTGAAGTTAGACAAGGAATTCAACAGCTCAAGTGAGCGCTTCAGTTTGACGGTTCGTGCGATGCACCCATCGCTCAAGACTTATGCCGCTTGACCCAATAAAAAGCCAACACGGGTCAACAGTGCCTCACAAGGGGGCGGCGGGTCTTGTTCAAACACAACAAAAGCATCACTGGAGGTTTGAATGAAGCAGTTGAAATCCACCCTGGCTTTGGCCACCGCAGCCATCGTGCTACTCAGTGCCAGTGGTTTTGTCCACGCAGGCGCAACCCTGGACAGCGTTAAAAAGAAAGGGTTTGTGCAATGTGGCGTCAGTGACGGATTGCCGGGTTTCTCGGTGCCGGATGCCACTGGCAAGATTCAGGGTATTGATGCAGACATTTGCCGCGCAGTGGCCGCCGCTGTATTTGGCGATGCAAACAAGGTCAAGTTCAGCCAGTTGAATGCCAAGGAGCGTTTCACTGCCCTGCAGTCGGGCGAAGTGGACGTGCTGTCGCGTAACACGACCTGGACCAGCTCTCGTGACGCGGGCATGGGCATGGTGTTTGCGGGCGTGACTTATTACGATGGCATTGGCTTTTTGGTCAACAACAAACTGGGGGTTAAAAGTGCCAAGGAACTGGACGGTGCAACCATCTGTATCCAGGCCGGTACCACCACAGAGTTGAACGTGTCGGACTACTTCCGTGGTAACAACCTCAAGTACACCCCAATCACTTTTGACACCTCCGATGAAAGCGCCAAGTCGCTGGAAAGCGGCCGTTGCGACGTGTTGACCTCCGACAAGTCGCAGTTGTACGCACAGCGCAGCAAGCTGGCCAACCCGAACGACTACGTCGTATTGCCTGAAACCATCTCCAAGGAGCCGCTCGGCCCTGTCGTACGCAAGGGTGACGAAGACTGGTTCAGCATTGTGAAGTGGACCCTGTTCGCCATGCTCAATGCTGAAGAGGCGGGCATCACCTCCAAAAACGTTCTGGCTGAAGCCAAGGCGACCAAAAACCCTGATGTGGCCCGTTTGCTGGGTGCTGACGGCGAATACGGCAAAGACCTGAAACTGCCAAAAGACTGGGTGGTACAGATTGTCAGCCAGGTCGGTAACTACGGCGAAGTCTTCGAGAAAAACCTCGGCAAAAATACTCCTTTGGCCATCGACCGCGGGCTGAACGCTCTGTGGAATAACGGCGGCATTCAATACGCACCACCAGTGCGCTGATAGCCCTTTCACCCGGCAGGCCAACTGCCGGGTGATGTTGTCTGATCCATTTTTAGGGGCACTTCATGCAAATTAAAGTCGGCGCACCCAAGCCAAGGTTCAGCCTTGGCGATCCACGTGTGCGTGCGTGGTTATTTCAGCTCATCACCGTGGCGCTGGTGGTTTTCATGGGCTGGTATCTGTTCAACAACACCCAGACCAACCTGCAGCATCGTGGCATTACTTCGGGTTTTGACTTTCTTGAACGCAGTGCCGGTTTTGGTATTGCGCAGCATTTGATCGATTACACCGAATCCGATAGTTACGCCCGAGTGTTTCTGATCGGTTTGCTTAACACGTTGCTGGTGTCCGTCATCGGTATCGTCCTGGCGACGGTTCTGGGCTTTATCATCGGTGTTGCTCGCTTGTCGTCGAACTGGATGATCAGCAAGCTGGCGACGGTGTATGTCGAGATCTTCCGCAATATCCCGCCTCTGCTGCAAATTCTCTTCTGGTACTTCGCGGTCTTCCTGACCATGCCGGGGCCACGCAACAGCCACAACTTTGCCGACACCTTTTATATGAGCAGCCGCGGTCTGAACATGCCCGCAGCTGTTGGCACCGAAGCCTTCTGGCCATTTGTGGGCAGTGTGGTACTGGCTCTTGTTGCCGTCGTGCTGATGGTTCGTCGAGCCAACAAGCGTTTCGAAGAGACCGGCGTGCCGTTCCACAAGTTTTGGGTCGGGCTGGCTCTGATGCTGGTGATTCCTGGCTTGAGCATCGTGTTGTTTGGCACTCCGGTGCATTGGGAAATGCCAGAGCTCAAGGGGTTCAACTTTGTCGGAGGCTGGGTGCTGATTCCGGAACTGCTGGCGCTGACCATTGCGTTGACGGTTTACACCGCGGCATTTATTGCCGAAATCGTGCGTTCGGGGATCAAGTCAGTCAGCCATGGCCAAACCGAGGCGGCTCGCTCGCTGGGCCTGCGTCCGGGGCCGACGCTGCGCAAGGTGATTATCCCGCAAGCGCTGCGGGTGATTATTCCGCCACTGACCAGCCAATACCTGAACCTGGTGAAAAACTCTTCACTGGCGGCAGGTATCGGCTATCCGGAAATGGTTTCACTGTTTGCAGGCACTGTACTTAACCAGACCGGGCAAGCGATTGAAGTCATTGCCATCACCATGAGCGTGTACCTGGCCATCAGCATCAGCATTTCTCTGCTGATGAATTGGTACAACACGCGTATTGCGCTGATCGAGCGATGAGGACGGGACTATGACAACTCATGTTTTTAAACCCGACATGCCACCGCCGGGCAATCGCATCGGCATCGTTGCGTGGGCGCGGGCCAATCTGTTTTCAAGCTGGCTCAACACACTGCTCACCCTGTTTGCCTTTTACCTGATCTGGCTGATCGTGCCGCCGTTGCTGAGCTGGACGATCTTTGACGCCAACTGGGTGGGTAGCACTCAGGCGGACTGCACCAAGGAAGGTGCCTGTTGGGTGTTTATCCAGCAGCGTTTTGGTCAATTCATGTATGGCTATTACCCGACTGGACTGCGCTGGCGGGTAGACCTGACCGTGTGGCTGGCCGTGGTTGGCGCAGCACCGTTGTTTATCTCACGCTTCAAGCACAAGGCAATCTGGGGGCTGGGCTTTTTGGTGGTCTACCCGATTCTGGCCTTCACCTTGTTGCATGGCGGTTACTGGGGCCTGACCAACGTGGCCACCAGCCAATGGGGCGGCCTGATGCTGACGCTGGTCATCGCCACGGTGGGTATTGCCGGTGCCTTGCCATTGGGGATTTTGCTGGCGCTGGGACGACGCTCGGACATGCCGGCCATTCGTGTGGTGTGCGTGACTTTCATCGAGTTCTGGCGCGGCGTACCACTGATTACCGTGCTGTTCATGTCCTCGGTGATGCTGCCGCTGTTTCTGCCTGAGGGCATGAACTTCGACAAGCTGCTGCGGGCCTTGATCGGGGTGATTCTGTTCCAGTCGGCGTATGTGGCTGAAGTGGTGCGCGGCGGTCTGCAAGCCATTCCCAAGGGGCAGTACGAAGCCGCTGCGGCCATGGGCCTGGGATACTGGCGCAGCATGGGCCTGGTGATTTTGCCTCAAGCCTTGAAGCTGGTTATTCCCGGCATCGTGAACACCTTTATTGCCCTGTTCAAGGACACCAGCCTTGTAATCATCATCGGGCTGTTCGACCTGCTCAATAGCGTCAAGCAAGCCGCTGCCGACCCGAAATGGTTGGGCATGGCGACCGAGGGCTATGTATTTGCAGCGTTGGTGTTCTGGATTTTCTGTTTTGGTATGTCCCGCTACTCCATGCATCTGGAGCACAAGCTGGATACTGGCCACAAGCGTTAGGTAGGAGTGCGACATGAGTGAAGCAATCAAAAAGACTGCAAGCGCTGAAGGCATTATTCAGATGCAGGGTGTTAACAAGTGGTACGGCCAGTTTCACGTGCTCAAGGACATCAACCTCAACGTGCAACCGGGAGAGCGAATTGTGCTGTGCGGGCCCTCGGGCTCGGGCAAGTCGACGACCATTCGCTGCCTCAATCGCCTTGAAGAGCACCAGCAAGGGCGCATCGTGGTTGACGGTGTGGAACTGACCAACGACATCAAGCAGATCGAATCGGTACGTCGTGAAGTGGGCATGGTGTTTCAGCACTTCAACCTGTTTCCGCACCTGACCATTTTGCAGAACTGCACGCTGGCGCCGATGTGGGTGCGCAAGATGCCCCGACGCCAGGCCGAAGAAATCGCCATGCATTATCTGGAGCGGGTTCGTATACCGGAGCAGGCGCACAAGTTTCCGGGGCAGTTGTCGGGCGGTCAGCAACAGCGTGTGGCGATTGCCCGGGCGCTGTGCATGAAACCCAAAATCATGCTGTTCGATGAGCCGACTTCAGCGCTCGATCCGGAGATGGTGAAAGAGGTGTTGGACACCATGATCGGCTTGGCCGAAGACGGCATGACCATGCTCTGCGTGACCCACGAAATGGGCTTTGCCCGCACCGTGGCCAACCGGGTGATTTTCATGGACAAGGGCGAAATCGTTGAAGAGGCCGCGCCGAATGACTTCTTCGACAACCCGCAAAATGACCGGACCAAATTGTTCCTGAATCAGATTTTGCATTGATTGAACCGTTGTAGACGCAGCCTTAGGCTGCGGCTACAGGCTATTCGTGTCGCTGCTGTTGTTTTTGCACCAGCAGCGCATTGATATCGGTGCACTCGTTGATGGCCTGTAATTCCCGAACCAGTTCGGGATGGCGATCCAGCAATCGCATCAGCACAAACAAAGGTTTTGGTGGTTCGACCTCGGCACGTTCATAGCGGCTGAACGCATTGTGGCCACCCCCCGACAACAGCTGCACAGCACTTTTTTGCGTGAAGTGAAGTTTGCGCCGGATGCGCTTCATCTCATCAGCCATCACCTGTTTAGCATCTTCTATCAGTTCGTCTCCAGCCCGGGCATAACGCTCAGCACTGGGGGCATCGAACTCGATCTCTGCGCACTCTGCGCATTCATGGCCATTCAGGCTATGCACCATGCGGTTCATTTGCTTGAAATTCACATTGAAGCTACGCCCTTTGAAGGGGTGCATCGCGTTTGGTGCTGCGCAGGAGTAACAGTCATGTTTGCTCATAGGTCTTTTTCCTTGAAAGCGATGACTGGCGGCCCTCCACTCGGGCGATAAGTCACCTTGATATAAATGGCCAAGCCGTAGGCCTGTGCGTGATAAACGTCTTGCCAGACCCTGTGATCTGCGTGGGTCGACATCGACTTGTACAGCGCCCTGCGTTCTAAAGAAGCAATGACCCGCTGCATTTGGGCGAGGGTCAGGCCCATGGTTCGCCCGCCATCCAGGGCGCTTTTGGTAAACGCTACTGCGCCAAGCCGTAGTACATCGGCTTGTATGCACTGGAGGGTGTAGTGAGGTGTTTTCTTTTCCATAAGAGGCAGCCTCGATGCGCTTGAAATTACCCTTAAAGGGTTTTTTATTCAATGATTAATTATCATTTTTTTGGGGCTCTTGATCTGTAGTTGATTGCCGATGTGAAGACGTCTGGCTAACATGTCGGAAAATTCATCCTATGATTGGATGAAAGGGTGAATTCAATGACAGACGCTTCTCCACTCATAAAACGTTCGCTGGTTGATCAGGCGCTTGAGCAACTGCGTACGCGAATAAACAACGGCACCTGGGCAGTGGGGCAGCGTTTGCCGACTGAGCCGGAGCTTGCGGCGCAACTCAACATCAGCCGTAACACCGTGCGTGAAGCCATGCGCGTGCTGGCGTTCACCGGGCTGATCGAAATCCGTCAGGGCGATGGCAGTTACCTGCGAGGGCGTGTCGACCCGATGGACACGCTGCGTGCGTTGTCATCCTGCTCAATCGAGCAGGGCCGGGAAATGCGGCAAATTATTGAGGTTGAGGCCGTTGGCCTGGCGGCCTTGCGTCGTACGGATGAGGATCTGAGGCTGTTGCACCTTGCGCTGAACGCAAGTGGCGAGCATTACCACGGCGAACTCGATACCTACATTTGCTGCGACTTACTGTTTCACCAGCGGCTGATAGATGCCGCGCACAATCCGGCCTTGAGCGAGCTGTACCGCTACACCTCAAGCGTTGTGACCAATCATTTGCGCAAGACGATGGACGTTCATCCAAGGCGCCAATTGGTGTTCGACCTGCACGTCGAGTTACTTGAAGCCGTAGAACAACAAAACCCGCAACGGGCCATGGCGCTGTGCCGGACGTTGATCAATGAACCTTGAGCCGGAGCAAGCCATGACTCACCCTTCGTCAGTTGCCAATGCCAGCGTCGAACCCTCTCGCCATCTGGACGAGCTGGAGGAGTTGCTGATCGATGCTGAAATTGACGACGAACAGGTGCAGCAAACGCCCCCGGTCGTGCTGCGGCCGTGGTTGCTGTTGTTGGGACTGGTACTGGTGGCGCTGAACCTGCGTCCGGCATTGTCGAGCATGGCGCCGTTGCTGGGCGAGGTGTCGGACAGCCTGGGGCTGTCGGCGGCGCAGGCCGGTTTGTTGACTACGTTGCCGGTGCTTTGTCTGGGGTTATTTGCGCCTTTGGCGCCGATTCTGGCTCGGCGCTTTGGTACCGAGCGGGTGGTGCTGGGGATTCTTGTGACACTGGGCGGCGGCATCGTTCTGCGCAGTTGTCTGGGGGAGGTCGGGCTGTTTGCCGGGAGCATTCTGGCGGGCGCCAGTATTGGCGTCATCGGTGTGCTGTTGCCGGGCATCATCAAACGCGATTTCGCGGGACATGCCGGGACCATGACCGGTGTCTACACCATGGCCTTGTGCCTGGGCGCGGCACTGGCGGCGGGCGCAACGGTGCCACTGAGCGAGTCTTTGGGCCAGAGCTGGGCTATGGGACTCGGGTTTTGGGCGTTGCCGGCACTGATCGCGGCCATTTTCTGGTTGCCCCAGGTTGGCAAGCGTCAAGGCTCACACAACGTTGCTTATCGTGTGAGTGGCCTGCTGCGTGATCCACTTGCCTGGCAAGTAACGCTCTACATGGGGCTGCAGTCCTCGTTGTCCTACATCGTGTTTGGCTGGTTGCCTTCAATCCTGATCGGTCGCGGTTTGACCCCGACCCAGGCTGGTCTGGTGATGTCGGGCTCGGTCATCGTGCAATTGCTGACAGCACTGACGGCTCCCTGGTTGGCTACGCGGGGTAAAGATCAACGACTGGCGATCGTGCTGGTAATGATCATGACCCTGGCCGGATTGTTTGGTTGCCTGTATGCCCCCATCGAGGGTTTGTGGGGCTGGGCGATTGTGTTGGGACTTGGGCAGGGCGGCACGTTCAGCCTGGCTTTGACTCTGATCGTGCTGCGCTCGCGGGACGCTCATGTCGCGGCCAACCTGTCTGGCATGGCCCAGGGCATCGGTTACACCGTGGCATCCATGGGGCCGCTGGCGGTCGGGGTCGTGCATGAGGTGACGGGGGGCTGGAATGCCGTGGGCTGGATTTTTGCGGTGCTTGGCCTGGGGGCTATCGTTGCCGGGCTCGGCGCTGGCCGTTCCCTGTATGTGAATGTGCAGAGCGAGAAAATCTGAGGCCCATAGTGTTTCTGTTCATGGCAGATTATCGTGCTCGACTTACTGACCCGCACGGACCCTGCCATGAGCCAAGACCATCACGCATTGATCACTCGTTTCTACCAGGCCTTCCAGCAGCTGGATGCACAAGCGATGGCGGCCTGCTACACCGACGACGTGTTGTTCAGCGACCCGGTTTTTGGCGAGCTGCGTGGCCAGGATGCCGCAGACATGTGGCGCATGCTGACCTCCCGTGCCAAGGATTTCAGCCTGACCTTCGATCAGGTTCAGGCCCAAGGACAGCACGGCAGCGCACACTGGGTGGCAACCTACGTGTTTAGCCAGACCGGGGCTACGGTGGTCAATGATATTCAGGCGCAGTTTGTGTTTCGTGACGGCAAGATTTGCGAGCACCACGATCACTTCGACGTATGGCGCTGGGCGCGCCAGGCACTGGGCACCAAGGGCTTGTTGCTGGGGTGGACGCCACTGGTGCAGAACGCCATCCGGGCTCAGGCGCAAAAAGGGCTCAGAGCTTTTCAGGGCAGTCGTTGACGGTGAGCGAGAAACCCTGGTTTGTTTATCTGGTGCGGGCCGCCAATGGTTCTCTGTATTGCGGTATCAGCGATGACCCGGTGCGCCGCTTTGCCAAGCATCAAAGCGGCAAGGGCGCGCGCTTTTTTGCTTCAAGCCCGGCCGTAGCCCTGGTGTATGTCGAGTCCTGGTCTGATAGGGGCGAAGCCTTGCGCCAGGAGCGACTGATCAAAAAGCTCAGGAAGAGCGCCAAGGAATGCCTGGTGCAAAGCCAGGCGCAAGGGGTTATTTCAATGCCGCCAGTATCGCATCCGGCTTGAAGTCCCTGATCAGCGTGCCGTTCACGTCCAGTATCGGAATACCGCGCCCGCCCAGCGCTTCGTAAGCCTGACGGGCGACGGCGTCTTTCTCGATATCGAACTCCTTGAACGGGATGCCTTTCTCATCCAGAAACCGGCGCGTCGCCTTGCAGTAGCCACACCATTCGGTGGAATACAGCACCACCCGGGCGCTGGCCCGGGTTTGCTCGGAGACGGCCCCTGAGGGGTTGAGCATGCGTTCGATCTTGCCCCAGTTCTGGAAAATAACCACCACCACCAGAACAAACAGAACTTTCTTCAAAATACCGTTAAGCATTACTTGCTGCGCTTGAGCTGATCTAGCAGTTGGGTCGGCAAGCCCTTGATGACCAGCGTGCCGGCTTCTTCGTCGAACTCTACCTTGGAGCCCAGCAGGTGGGCTTCAAAGCTGATAGACAGGCCCTCAGCGCGCCCCGTGAAGCGGCGGAACTGGTTCAGGGTGCGTTTGTCTGCCGGGATTTCAGGCGACAGGCCGTAATCCTTGTTGCGGATATGGTCGTAGAAGGCTTTCGGACGCTCTTCGTCGATCAGCTCGGACAACTCTGCCAGACCCATGGGTTCGCCGATTTTGGCCTGGCTGCTGGCGTAATCGACCAGCGTCTTGGTTTTTTCGCGGGCGGACTCTTCGGGCAAATCTTCGCTTTCAACGAAGTCGCTGAAGGCCTTGAGCAGGGTGCGGGTTTCGCCCGGCCCGTCGACGCCTTCCTGGCAGCCGATAAAGTCGCGGAAGTATTCCGAGACTTTCTTGCCGTTTTTACCTTTGATAAACGAAATGTACTGCTTGGACTGCTTGTTGTTTTGCCACTCCGAAATGTTGATCCGTGCAGCCAGGTGCAACTGGCCAAGGTCCAGGTGACGCGAAGGGGTCACGTCCAGATCCGAGGTCACTGCCACGCCGTCGCTGTGATGCAGCAGGGCGATCGCCAGGTAGTCGGTCATGCCTTGCTGGTAATGAGCAAACAGGACGTGGCCGCCGACGGAGAGGTTGGACTCCTCCATCAGCTTTTGCAGGTGCTCGACTGCAACGCGGCTGAACGCGGTGAAGTCTTTACCGCCATCGAGGTATTCCTTGAGCCAGCCGCTGAACGGATGAGCACCGGATTCTGCATGGAAAAGGCCCCATGCCTTGCCTTGTTTGGCGTTGTAGCTTTCGTTGAGGTCCGCAAGCATGTTCTCAATGGCTTGAGACTCGGCCAGTTCAGAGTCGCGAGCATGAAGAACAGCGGGCGTACCGTCGGGTTTTTTGTCAATTAAATGAACGATGCAATGACGGATCGGCATGGGCTTCTCGGCGAGTAATGAGAGGACAGGGGGCGCACCCCGCAAAGGCGCCAAGTGTACCGCACCTGAGCCTCAGGTCGGTGTTTGGGGGGCTTGAGACCACCCGGTACGGTTTTTTTACGGTTTTAAGGCGATAAAGCTGACCAAATGGCTAGGTAGAGGCGGATATTTAACTGTCTCTGTGCTAGTTTTGCCCGGTCTTGCGCTCGGAAACGGCGTAAAGCGTGCATTCAGCATGTGTCAGGTCGAACCAAACCCCGTTTTTGCTATCTACATCCGCGATTCGTCGTGAAAGCTGGCGGGTGTGCCAGACCCTTGAGATCTGGCTCGATGGCTGACATTGCACTCTGCAAACCAAATGAATTTGATAGGGAAGGAACATCTCAATGGCTATTACTAAAGACCAACTGATCGCCGATATCGCTGAAGCCATCGACGCGCCGAAAACTACCGCGCGTAACGCTCTGGACCAACTGGCTCAGATCGTTGCTGATCAATTGGAAAATGGCGGCGAAATCACTCTGCCAGGTATTGGCAAACTGAAAGTGACCGAGCGTCCTGCCCGTACTGGCCGTAACCCTTCGACTGGCGCTGCCATCGAAATCGCTGCCAAAAAAGTTATCAAGCTCGTTGTGGCCAAAGGCCTGACTGACGCTGTTAACAAGTAAGACTGTTGTAAAAAAACCGCGCTTCGGATCACTCCGAAGTGCGGTTTTTTTATGGGCGCTGTTCCCGTAGCAGCCGCCTCGCGCAGCTCGGCAGCTGCTACGAGGTTTGGCGTATTTACACGCTTACTTCCAGTTCTTCTCGCGCCACAGCTGTTGCTGCTCTTTGTCATGGAATGTCCAGGCGACAAAGCGGCTTTGCTTGTTGCCCTGCGACATGTCCACCACCTGGCTTTCGCGGGCACCCGCTTTTTTCAGCGCAGTCTGGATGGCTGGCAAGTTCGAAGCCTTGGACACCAAAACGCTGAACCACAGTATTTGGCGACCCACCTGAATGCTTTCGCGAATCAGCTGAGTGACAAAGCGCTGTTCGCCACCTTCGCACCACAATTCGGCCGCTTGGCCACCGAAGTTCAGAACCGGTAGCTTGCGCTTGGGATCTGCCTTGCCCAATGCGCGCCATTTACGCTCACTGCCGCGCGTGGCTTCGTCCAGCGAGGCGTGGAACGGAGGGTTGCACATGGTCAGGTCAAAGCGCTCGCTGCTTTCCAGCAGGTCCAGCAGGATCTTCTGCGGGTTGGGTTGCAGGCGCAGGCTGATGGCTTTGTTCAGGCCGTTGGACTGCACAATCGCCTTGGCCGCTTTTACTGCTGTCGGGTCGACTTCGGTGCCCAGGAACTGCCAGCGGTATTCGCTATGGCCGATCAGCGGGTAGACGCAGTTGGCGCCCATGCCGATGTCCAGTACACGAACGTTTTGGCCTCGCGGGATTTCACCGTCGTTGATGCTGGCCAGAAGGTCGGCCAGGAAGTGCACGTAGTCGGCGCGCCCCGGTACCGGCGGGCACAGGTAGTCAGCCGGGATATCCCAGTGGGCAATCCCGTAGAACGCCTTGAGCAGGGCGCGGTTGAAGACGCGCACGGCGCTCGGGTTGGCGAAATCGATGCTTTCTTTGCCGTACGGGTTGATGATCACAAACTCCGCCAGCTCAGGGCAGACCGAAATCAGCTGCGGGAAGTCATAGCGGCCCTGGTGACGGTTACGCGGGTGCAGGCTCGGCTTGACGCGCGGCTCGACCGGCTTGGCTTCACCTGCAGGCTTGGGCTTGTGGCGTGTGGCTTTGGAAGTACGTGGGGTAGTCATGTTCAATTCATTCCACAAAAGCAATCGCGGGCAAGGCCGCTCCTGCAGAGTTAAACCCTGCGGGAGCGGCCTTGCCCGCGATCAGGTGCGCAGCGTGATTACAGGCTGGAAATCCGCGCGTGCTGGTCTGCCAATTTGCTCAAGGCCTGTTCGGCTTCGGCCAATTTGGCACGTTCTTTTTCGATGACTTCGGCCGGGGCCTTGTCAACGAACGCGGCATTCGACAATTTGCCGCCCACTCGCGCAACTTCGCCGTGCAAGCGCTGGATTTCCTTGTCCAGGCGCGCCAACTCTGCATCTTTGTCGATCAGGCCGGCCATGGGCACCAGCACTTCCATCTCACCAACCAGAGCGGTAGCAGACAGAGGGGCTTCGGCACCGTCTTGCAGCACGGTGATCGATTCGAGTTTAGCCAGCTTTTTGAGCAAGGCATCGTTCTCGGTCAGACGGCGCTGGTCTTCGCTGCTGACGTTTTTCAGGTACAACTGCAATGGTTTGCCCGGGCCGATGTTCATTTCGCCACGGATATTACGCGTGCCGAGCATCAAGCCCTTGAGCCATTCAATATCGTCTTCGGCCGCCTGGTCGATGCGTGCTTCGTTGGCCACTGGCCACGGTTGCAGCATGATGGTCTTGCCTTCAACACCGGCCAACGGCGCGATGCGCTGCCAGATTTCTTCGGTGATGAACGGCATGAACGGGTGCGCCAGACGCAAAGCAACTTCCAGTACACGGACCAGCGTACGACGGGTGCCGCGCTGACGTTCTACCGGAGCATTTTCGTCCCACAGTACAGGCTTGGACAGCTCCAGGTACCAGTCGCAGTACTGGTTCCAGATGAATTCATACAGCGCTTGTGCGGCCAGGTCGAAACGGAACTGGTCGAGGTGACGGGTCACTTCGGCTTCAGTGCGTTGCAACTGCGAGATGATCCAGCGGTCGGCCAGTGACAGTTCGTAGGCTTCGCCGTTCTGGCCGCAGTCTTCGCCCTTGTCCAGCACGTAACGTGCGGCGTTCCAGATCTTGTTGCAGAAGTTGCGATAGCCTTCAACGCGGCCCATGTCGAACTTGATGTCACGACCGGTAGACGCCAGCGAGCAGAAGGTGAAGCGCAGGGCGTCGGTGCCGTAGCTGGCGATGCCGTCTGCGAATTCGTCGCGGGTCTGCTTCTCGATCTTCTTCAGCAGTTTTGGCTGCATCAGACCCGTGGTGCGTTTGGCTACCAGGTCTTCGAGCTCGATGCCGTCGATGATGTCCAGCGGGTCCAGGACGTTGCCTTTGGACTTGGACATCTTCTGGCCCTGACCGTCTCGTACCAAACCGTGTACATACACAGTCTTGAACGGAACCTGCGGCGTGCCGTCTTCGTTTTTCACCAAGTGCATGGTGAGCATGATCATCCGGGCAACCCAGAAGAAAATGATGTCGAAGCCGGTAACCAGCACGTCAGTGGAGTGGAAGGTTTTCAGCGCGTCGGTTTTTTCCGGCCAGCCCAGGGTGGAGAACGTCCACAGACCCGAACTGAACCAGGTGTCGAGCACGTCGTTGTCCTGTTGCAGTGCAACGTCCGGACCCAGGTTGTTTTTAGCGCGGACTTCAGCTTCGTCGCGCCCTACATAGACCTTGCCCGATTCGTCGTACCAGGCCGGGATGCGATGGCCCCACCACAGCTGACGGCTGATGCACCAGTCCTGGATGTCGCGCATCCACGAGAAGTACATGTTTTCGTACTGTTTAGGTACGAACGCGATGCGGCCGTCTTCAACGGCGGCAATGGCAGGTTCTGCCAGCGGCTTGGTCGATACGTACCACTGGTCAGTCAACCACGGCTCGATGATGGTGCCGGAGCGGTCACCCTTCGGTACTTTCAGTGCGTGATCGTCGACGCTGACCAGCAGGCCGGCTTCGTCGAAATCAGCAACGATTTGTTTGCGCGCTTCAAAGCGATCCAGGCCAGCGTATTTGGCTGGCAGGGTACCGTCGATGGTTTCGTTGAGCTTGCCGTCGAGGTTGAACACCTGAGCAGCAGCCAGCACTTTGGCGTTTTTGTCGAAGATGTTCAGCAGCGGCAGGTTGTGGCGCTTGCCGACTTCGTAGTCATTGAAATCGTGGGCCGGGGTGATTTTCACGCAGCCGGTGCCGAATTCAGGATCGCAGTAGTCGTCAGCTATGATCGGGATGCGGCGGCCAACCAGTGGCAGCTCTACGAATTTGCCGATCAGAGCCTTGTAGCGTTCGTCTTCCGGGTTTACCGCAACGGCAGCATCGCCGAGCATGGTTTCCGGACGGGTGGTGGCAACCACCAGGTAATCCAGACCTTCAGCCGTCTTGGCGCCGTCAGCCAGCGGGTAGCGAAGGTTCCACAGGAAGCCTTTCTCGTCGTGGTTTTCAACCTCAAGGTCGGAGATGGCGGTGTGCAGCTTGGTGTCCCAGTTGACCAAACGCTTGCCGCGATAGATCAGGCCGTCTTCGTGCAGGCGTACAAAGGCTTCTTTCACGGCTTCGGACAGGCCGTCATCCATGGTGAAACGTTCGCGGCTCCAGTCTACGGACGAGCCAAGGCGACGGATCTGACGGCTGATATTACCGCCGGACTGATCTTTCCATTCCCAGATTTTATCGAGGAATTTTTCGCGACCCAGGTCGTGGCGGTTCAGACCTTGTGCTTCGATCTGACGCTCAACCAGCATCTGGGTGGCGATACCGGCGTGGTCGGTGCCCGGCTGCCACAGGGTGTTGCGACCCTGCATGCGGCGGAAACGGATCAGGGCGTCCATGATCGCGTTGTTGAAACCGTGACCCATGTGAAGGCTGCCGGTGACGTTCGGCGGCGGGATCATGATGGTGTACGGGTCGCCCGCGCCTTGCGGGGCAAAATAATTCTCTTCTTCCCAGGTTTTGTACCAGGAAGTTTCAATGGCGTGCGGCTGGTAGGTCTTATCCATGCGCGGCGGGACCCTATTGGCATTAATTCAGGAAAGCCGGCAAGTATAGCGGGGTGGGAGACGTAGGGCGAGTTGTGGTGTGGCCGGTGCGTATTTCGTAGCAGCGGCCGAGGCACGAGGCTACGTCCGGCGGCGCAGCCGTCGTCATATCAGAAGGGGCGGTCTTTCAGGTAGACCGCAATCTCAGGCTTTACGATCGCTGCGCAATCGGACGCAACCTTCGGCAGCTGCTACGCAGAGCGCTTTAGCTCTGATGCTGGGCGAGCAAGCGCTCCATGTGCGCATCGAGGCGGCGTTTGATCTCGGTTTCGATGTGCGGGGCGAAGTCGTTGATCACGTCTTGCATGATGGCCTGGGCTGCCGTGCGCAGTTCCTTGTCCAGGTGCACCAGCAGTGCATCCGGCGCTTTTTCAACGACGGGCGCCGGGGTAATACCGACCAGCGGTATTTGCGTCGGTATGGGCTCGACTTCCTCGCTGATCACGTCAGACAGCAGCGGAATCTGTGCATCGTCCTGGTCGACCATCTCCGTCAAGAGGGGCGGTTGCAGGCCCTCATCGCCGAGCAACTTGCGAATGGACTCAAGATCATCGAGCAGGTGTGCAGCTTTTTGCGGCGAATTAGAGGTGTCCATCGTGTGCTCAGAGTCGTTGTAACTTGTGGTCTTGCAGAGGATAGCCCTGTTCACGGTAGAAGCGGAAACTCTCCCGTGCGGCCAGTCGGACGGCGGGGTCTTCGACCACTACTTCGGCCACGCGGGCGAAGCGTTTGAAGAATTCGGGGACTTTGAGGTCCAGGTTGATCAACAAGTCCTGATGGCTTGGGGGCGCGTCTGCGCAGCCCATGACGACTACGCCGTCGGGTTCGTCTTCGGTGTTGCTGTGGGGCACGAAGCTTTCGCCCTTGAAGCGCCACAGGCGTTCATCCAGATCTTGGCGTTGAGCGTTGTCAGTGCAGTGCACATACACCCTGTGGCCAAGGCGCCAAGCCTTTTCGGTGAGTTTGCAGGCAAAATCCAGCCGCGCTGAAGGTTCGGCGCTGGGCAGGATATAAAAGTCAACCTTGGTCAACTCTGTGTGTGGTTCTGGGGTCATTGCGATTCCTGAATCGGGACTGCGCCGCCGTCAAGCGGCGCAGCCTTCGATTGTCAGCTTCAAGCGTTGGCGCGATCGAGCAGGTACTGGGTCAGCAGGGGTACAGGACGGCCACTGGCGCCCTTGTCCTTGCCGCCGCTGACCCATGCCGTGCCGGCGATGTCCAGGTGGGCCCAGTTATAGGCTTTGGCGAAGCGCGAAAGGAAGCAGCCTGCGGTAATGGCGCCGCCTTTGGGGCCGCCAATGTTGGCCATGTCAGCGAACGGGCTGTCCAGTTGCTCCTGGTATTCGTCGAACAATGGCAGCTGCCATGCGCGGTCGTCGGCCAGTTTGCCCGCTTCCAGCAGTTGGTCGATCAGTTCGTCGTTGTTGCCCATCAGGCCGGAAGTGTGAGCGCCCAGTGCAACCATGCAGGCGCCGGTCAGGGTGGCGATGTCGATTACGGCCTGGGGTTTGAAGCGCTCGGCGTAGGTCAGTGCGTCGCACAGCACCAGACGGCCTTCGGCGTCGGTGTTGAGGATTTCGACAGTTTGGCCGCTCATGGTGGTCACGATATCGCCGGGGCGTGCAGCGCCGCCGCTTGGCATGTTTTCGGCACACGCCAGGATGCATACCAGGTTGATCGGCAGTTTTAGCTCCAGTACGGCGCGCAGGGTGCCGAATACGCTGGCAGCACCGCCCATGTCGTACTTCATTTCATCCATGCCGGCGCCCGGCTTGAGGCTGATGCCGCCGGTGTCGAACGTAATGCCTTTGCCGACCAGTACAAACGGTTTTTCGGATTTCTTGCCGCCGGCATAGTTCATTACGATCAGACGAGGAGGCTGGTCACTGCCCTGGCCTACGGCGTAGAACGCGCCCATGCCCAGGTCCTTGATTTTCTTTTCGTCAAGAATCTCGACTTTCAGGCCTTTGAATTCCTTGCCCAGATCCTTGGCCTGTTCGGCCAGGAAAACCGGGTGGCAGATATTAGGTGGCAGGTTGCCCAGGTCGCGGGTGAACGACATGCCCGAAGCAATCGCCTGGGCGTGGGTCACGGCGCGCTGAACTTCAGCCTGTGCAGCCTTGATGGTCAGTAAGGTGATTTTTTTCAGGGCGCGAGGTTCGGCTTTCTGACTTTTGAAGCGGTCGAAGGTGTAGCCACCGTCGATCAGGGTTTCTGCCAGCAGGCGGTTCTTGCTGTAGCTGTCGCGACCCTTGACCACCAGTTCGTCGAGTGCGAACACCGCATCGCTGCCACCCAGGCCTTTTAATACGCCAAGTGCGCCGCTGATGACTTTACGGAACGGGCGGTCGCCCAGCTCTTCATCCTTGCCGGTGCCCAGCAGCAACACGCGTTCGGCCTTGAGGTTGGGCAGGCTTTGCAGCAGCAGGCTTTGACCGGTTTTGCCAGCCAGATCCCCACGTTTGAGGACTGCGCTGATAGCGCCGCCGGTGAGTTCGTCAATGACTTTGGCGGTAGGGCCCAGCTTGCGGCCTTCGCCGATGGCGACCACCAGAGTGGCGGTTTTCAACGTTTCTGGACTAACGCTTTTTACAACCAGTTCCATGTCGGGGTCCCTGAATCAAATGGTCAACATGCGCACAAACGATGTTGTTTGCTTGCTTGATAGATGAAGCGCTTCACCTGTGATTAAGGCTGGCGTCAAAGCGGGCAGTTTGAACCCCGCCGCAGGAGCCTGACAACCCCGGGGTTCGGCCAACTGAGTACTTTCAAGACTGCGCAGTGACAGGGGCGGTCATTCACAGGATAATGCGCCATCTTTTTAGACGGCCCGTCTCATCTATGATGGGGTATGGGCCGACTCGTTATGCTGCTTGTTTGGCCGCCTTAGCCTGACGACCCTGGAGTGTCTGGTTTGATCGTCTTCCGTTATCTATCCCGCGAAGTCCTGCTTACATTGAGCGCTGTCAGCGCTGTGCTGCTGGTCATCATCATGAGCGGTCGTTTCATCAAATATCTCGCTCAGGCCGCCTCAGGTGCCCTGGATCCGGGGTCATTGTTCCTGATCATGGGGTTCCGACTGCCAGGCTTCATGCAGTTGATCCTGCCGCTGGGGCTGTTTCTGGGCATTCTTCTGTCTTATGGCCGCTTGTATCTTGAAAGCGAAATGACCGTGCTGTCGGCCACCGGCATGAGTCGTCAGCGCTTGCTGGCCATAACCATGGCGCCCGCTACGCTGGTCGCACTGATCGTGGCCTGGCTCAGCCTGAGCCTGGCTCCCCAGGGCGCCAATGAATTTCAGCTGTTGCTCAACAAGCAGGACGCCCTGACCGAGTTCGATACCCTGGAAGCCGGTCGCTTTCAGTCGTTGAGTGATGGTACGCGGGTGACTTACACCGAAGAACTGAGCAATGACCGCAGCCTTTTGTCCAACGTCTTCATTACTCAGAAAAAGCTCGGCGAGGATGCCAAGGACCGTAGTATTTCTGTACTGCTGGCGCAAAAGGGTCGTCAGGAGATTCGCCCCGATGGCAGCCGCTGGTTGATTTTGGACAACGGCTATCGCTACGACGGCAACCCGGGGCAGGCCGATTACCGTGCGATCAAGTACGACACTTACGGTGTATTGCTGCCAAAACCGGAAGTCAGCAATGACGTGACCGATCGTGACGCGATCCCTACTCCTGACCTGATAGGCAATCCGGCCCCGCGTGCGGTCGCCGAGTTGCAATGGCGTATTGCCTTCCCGCTGCTGGTATTTATCGTGACTCTGATCGCGGTGCCGTTGTCGCGGGTCAACCCGCGCCAGGGGCGCTTCCTCAAGCTGTTGCCGGCCATTCTTCTTTATATGGGCTACCTGAGCATGCTGACCTGGGGTCGAGGCCTGCTTGAAGGTGGCAAGATCCCGCTGGCGCTGGGCTTGTGGTGGGTGCATGGCCTGTTCTTGGTCATTGGCCTGGGACTGATGTATTGGGAGCCGCTGCGCTTGAAGCTGGCAAGTCGCCGTAGTGCCGAGGAGATGGCCCGTGGTTAAGCTCGACCGCTACATTGGTAGCAGTGTGTTATTGGCGATTTTGGCCGTGCTGGGCATCATCCTGGGTCTGGCGCTGCTGTTTGCGTTGATCGATGAGATGCGCAGTATCAGCAGCAGCTACACCATTCTGGATGTGTTCAGTTTTGTCATGCTGACCGCACCGCGTCGCTTATATGAAATGTTGCCGATGGCAGCGTTGATTGGCTGCCTGATTGGTTTGGGCGGCCTTGCCAGCAACAGCGAACTCACCATCATGCGTGCTGCGGGCGTGTCCCTTGGGCGCATTGTCTGGGCCGTCATGAAGCCGATGCTGGTGCTGATGCTGGCGGGCGTGCTGATCGGCGAGTATGTGGTCCCGGCCACCGAGAACATCGCTCAGGCCAATCGTGCACTGGCGCAAGGTGGCGGTGATTCGCAAAGCTCCAAGCATGGTCTGTGGCATCGCCAGGGTGACGAGTTCATCCATATCAACGCTGTTCAGCCCAATGGGCTGCTTTACGGCGTGACCCGGTATCGTTTTGACAAAGACCACCAGATGCAGTCTGCGAGCTTTGCCATCAAGGCCCAGTACGATCAGGGTCAATGGCAGTTGAGTGACGTGAGCACTACTCTTTTTCACGGCAACAGCACTGAGGTCGTTAAAACGCCTGAAGAGCGTTGGGATGTGTCATTGAGCCCGCAACTGCTCAATACCGTGGTCATGGCTCCTGAGTCGCTGTCGATTGCAGGTTTGTGGAGCTACATCCATTACCTCAAGGATCAGGGCCTGAATAATGGTCGTTACTGGCTGGCTTTTTGGGTCAAAGTGTTGCAGCCGCTGGTAACGGCTGCGCTGGTGTTAATGGCCATATCCTTCATCTTCGGTCCGTTGCGCTCTGTTACCCTGGGTCAACGGGTGTTTACCGGGGTGCTGGTAGGTTTCGTGTTCAAGATCGCCCAAGACCTGCTGGGGCCTTTGAGCCTGGTGTTCGGTTTCTCGCCGCTGTTTGCGGTGCTGGTACCGGCCTCCATCTGTGCTCTGGCCGGTTTCTGGTTGTTGCGCCGGGCGGGTTGATGAGCGGGCATTGAGTTAATCAAGAGCCTCTATCTCGCGATAGGGGCTTTTTTGTAGGTGTCCATTGGCCTGTGAACGTGACGCTTGGCGAGAGGATCAGGTACAATTCCCGGCTATTTTTCGGCGGGCAGTCTGCCTGCGACTTTTTTGAGTGTTGACCCGTGAGTGATTTGAGTCATATCCGCAATTTCTCCATCATCGCCCACATTGACCATGGCAAGTCGACGCTGGCCGATCGCTTCATCCAGATGTGCGGTGGCCTGAGTGCCCGCGAAATGGAAGCCCAAGTACTGGATTCCATGGACCTCGAGCGTGAGCGCGGGATCACTATCAAGGCCCACAGCGTTACCTTGTATTACACGGCCAAAGACGGCATTACCTATCAATTGAACTTCATTGATACCCCGGGGCACGTCGACTTCACCTACGAAGTTAGCCGCTCCCTGGCAGCCTGTGAAGGTGCTTTGCTGGTGGTCGATGCGGGGCAGGGCGTAGAAGCCCAGTCCGTAGCCAACTGCTACACCGCCATCGAGCAGGGCCTTGAAGTCATGCCGGTGTTGAACAAGATCGACTTGCCGCAGGCCGATCCTGATCGCGTGAAGGAAGAAATCGAAAAAATCATTGGTATTGATGCCACTGATGCCGTGACCTGCAGCGCCAAAACCGGCCTGGGTGTCGACGAAGTGCTTGAGCGTCTGGTACACACCATTCCTGCGCCAACCGGTAATTACGAAGATCCGCTGCAAGCGTTGATCATCGATTCCTGGTTCGATAACTACCTGGGCGTTGTGTCCCTGGTTCGCGTGCGCCACGGCCGCGTGAAAAAGGGCGACAAGATTCTGGTCAAGTCCACCGGCAAGATGCACCTGGTAGACAGCGTGGGTGTGTTCAACCCCAAGCACACCGCTACCACCGACCTGAAGGCGGGTGAAGTAGGTTTCATCATTGCCGGCATCAAGGACATTCACGGTGCGCCAGTGGGCGATACCCTGACTTTGAGCACGACGCCTGACGTTGACGTGCTGCCAGGTTTCAAGCGTATTCAGCCTCAGGTTTATGCGGGCTTGTTCCCGGTCAGCTCTGACGACTTCGAAGACTTCCGCGAAGCCCTGCAAAAGCTCACGCTGAACGACTCGTCGCTGCAATACACCCCTGAAAGCTCCGACGCACTGGGCTTCGGCTTCCGTTGTGGCTTCCTGGGCATGCTGCACATGGAGATCATTCAGGAGCGCCTTGAGCGCGAGTACGACCTGGACCTGATCACCACGGCTCCAACCGTAATTTTTGAGCTGCTGCTCAAGACGGGTGAAACGATTTACGTCGATAACCCTTCCAAGCTGCCTGACGTGTCTTCGATTGAAGACATTCGCGAGCCTATCGTGCGCGCCAATATCCTTGTGCCCCAAGAGCACCTGGGTAACGTCATTACCCTGTGCATTGAAAAGCGCGGCGTTCAGCACGACATGTTGTTCCTGGGTACTCAGGTGCAAGTGACCTACGATTTGCCGATGAACGAAGTGGTTCTGGACTTCTTCGACCGTCTCAAGTCCACCAGTCGCGGCTATGCTTCGCTTGATTACCATTTCAACCGTTATCAGTCAGCTAATCTGGTCAAGCTCGATGTACTGATCAACGGCGAAAAAGTTGATGCCCTGGCACTGATTGTTCACCGCGATAACGCTCACTACAAAGGGCGTGCGTTGACCGAGAAGATGAAAGAGCTGATTCCGCGTCAGATGTTCGATGTGGCAATTCAGGCTGCTATTGGCGGCCAAATCATTGCGCGCTCGTCTGTTAAAGCGCTCCGAAAAAACGTACTGGCCAAATGCTACGGTGGTGACGTTAGCCGTAAGCGCAAGCTGTTGGAAAAGCAGAAAGCCGGTAAAAAACGCATGAAGCAAGTGGGTAACGTGGAAATTCCACAAGAAGCCTTCCTTGCAGTGCTCAGGTTGGATAGCTAGGTCCTATGTCACTAAATTTCCCGCTGTTGCTGGTCATTGCTGTTGCCGTGTGCGGTTTGCTGGCGCTGCTCGATTTGGTCTTCCTGGCTCCTCGCCGGCGCAAGGCCATTGCCAACTATCAAGCCAGCGTTACGCCGGTTGATATGCAGGTCGTCGAAAAGCTCAACAAGGAACCGTTGCTGGTTGAATACGGCAAGTCGTTCTTCCCGGTGTTGTTCATCGTGCTGGTGCTGCGTTCGTTTCTGGTTGAGCCGTTCCAGATCCCGTCCGGCTCGATGAAGCCGACCCTGGATGTGGGCGACTTCATTTTGGTGAATAAATTTTCGTACGGGATCCGCTTGCCGGTACTCGACACGAAAATCATCGAAGTGGGTGATCCGAAGCGGGGCGATGTGATGGTGTTTCGCTATCCAAGCGATCCGACAGTCAACTACATCAAGCGTGTAGTTGGCCTGCCGGGCGACAAGATTCGCTACACCAGCGACAAGCATCTCTATGTCAACGACAAGCCGGTTGCCGAGCAATTGGTGGGCGTCGAGGCTGGAACCCTGGGCAGTGCCGAGTTGTACAAAGAGAAGCTGGGCGAAGTCGAGCACATGATCCGCAAGGAAATGAGCCGCTATCGTGCGCCGCCTGACAAGGAGTGGACGGTTCCGGCCGGGCATTACTTCATGATGGGCGACAATCGCGACAATTCGAACGACAGCCGTTACTGGGATGATCCGAACATTCCCAAGGACGAGCTGGGCATGGTTCCCGACAAGAACATTGTCGGCAAGGCCTTCGCTGTTTGGATGAGCTGGCCGGAACCCAAGGCGAGCAACCTGCCGAACTTCTCGCGGGTTGGTCTGATCAAGTAGTCAAAAACGGCGCTGTTAATAACAGCGCCGAATGCTTTTCAGGCGTACGAATAAGTCGTATGCCTGAGTATTCAGGATGTGGATTTGAACAAAGCGTTAAGTGTGACGGCGGCGAACAGCCTGTTCCCTGTCCATTTGCTATGCGATAAACGAACATCACTGATCCCTAATATCGGTCCGGTGGTGACATTCGGCCACGAACTCAGCGTGGGTAAATCGTGAGTTTTTCTTTAGAACGTTTAGAGCGTCAGCTCGGCTACACCTTCAAAGACCAGGAACTGATGGTTCTGGCCCTGACACACCGCAGTTTCGCGGGGCGCAATAACGAGCGCCTTGAGTTCCTGGGTGATGCCATTCTCAATTTTGTTGCCGGTGAAGCCTTATTCGATCGCTTCCCGTTGGCCCGTGAAGGCCAGTTGTCGCGCCTGCGCGCACGCTTGGTAAAAGGTGAAACCCTGGCCGTACTGGCCCGTGGTTTTGAGCTGGGCGAGTACCTGCGCCTGGGTTCGGGGGAGCTCAAAAGCGGTGGTTTTCGCCGCGAATCGATCCTGGCTGATGCCCTTGAAGCGCTGATTGGCGCCATCTACCTGGATGCGGGCATGGATGCCGCCCGCGACCGCGTATTGGCATGGCTTGCCAGCGAATTCGAGACGTTGACCCTCGTTGACACCAATAAAGATCCAAAAACCCGCCTGCAAGAGTTCTTGCAGTCGCGTGCCTGCGATCTGCCACGCTACGAAGTGGTAGATATCCAAGGCGAACCGCATTGCCGCACGTTCTTCGTTGAGTGCGAAATTGCCCTATTGAATGAAAAAAGCCGAGGTCAGGGTGTGAGTCGCCGTATTGCCGAACAGGTAGCGGCCGCCGCAGCACTGATAGCCCTTGGCGTGGAGAATGGCCATGACTGATACAACTGCAACTCGCTGTGGCTACGTTGCCATTGTTGGTCGACCAAACGTGGGTAAATCCACACTGCTGAACCACATTCTGGGTCAAAAGCTGGCGATCACCTCGCGCAAGCCGCAGACCACCCGCCACAACATGCTGGGCATCAAGACCGAAGGCAACGTGCAAGCGGTCTACGTTGATACCCCGGGCATGCACAAGGGCGGCGAAAAGGCCCTTAACCGCTACATGAACAAAACCGCTTCGGCGGCGTTGAAAGACGTCGACGTTGTGATCTTCGTTGTCGACCGCACCAAGTGGACCGACGAAGATCAAATGGTCTTGGAGCGTGTGCAGTATGTGACCGGCCCACTGATCGTCGCGCTGAACAAGACCGACCGTATCGAAGACAAGGCCGAGTTGATGCCGCACCTGAGCTGGCTTCAGGAGCAACTGCCGAACGCCCAGATCATTCCGATCTCCGCTCAGCACGGTCACAACCTCGAGGCTCTGGAGCGCGTGATCGCTGATCACTTGCCGGAAAACGATCACTTCTTCCCCGAAGATCAGATCACTGATCGCAGCAGCCGCTTCCTGGCTGCCGAACTGGTGCGCGAAAAAATCATGCGCCAGATGGGCGCCGAGCTGCCGTACCAGATCACCGTCGAAATCGAAGAGTTCAAGCAGCAGGGCAAAACCCTGCATATCCATGCCTTGATTCTGGTTGAACGTGACGGTCAGAAGAAGATCATCATTGGCGACAAGGGTGAGCGTATCAAGCGCATCGGCACCGAAGCGCGCAAGGACATGGAGCTGTTGTTCGACTCCAAGGTCATGCTTAACCTGTGGGTTAAAGTGAAAGGCGGCTGGTCCGACGACGAGCGTGCCCTGCGTTCCCTGGGCTACGGCGACCTGTAAATACAGCACTATCCCCGTGGGAGCGAGCGTGCTCGCGAAGGTCATTATCAATAGCGCATGATTACTGGATAATCGTTGCGCTTTTGAGGTCTTCGCGAGCAGGCTCGCTCCCACTGTGATTTTAGGCGCATACGAACACTCCATGTCCAGCAAAGCCCCCACAGCCCAACTCGCTTACGTTCTGCACAGTCGCCCCTATCGCGAAACCAGTGCTCTGGTGGATTTCATCACGCCACAGGGTCGTCTGCGGGCGGTGTTGCGCAGTGCGCGGGGCAAGGCGGGCACGTTGGCCAGGCCCTTTGTCCCGCTGGAAATCGAGTTTCGAGGGCGGGGCGAGTTGAAAAATGTCGGGCGCATGGAGAGCGCCGGTATTTCAACCTGGCTCAATGGCGAAGCCTTGTTCAGCGGTCTCTATCTCAACGAATTGCTGGTTCGGTTGCTGCCCGCCGAAGACCCTCACCCGGCGGTCTTCGATCACTATGCGGCAACGCTTTTAGCGTTGGCAGAAGGGCGCCCGCTGGAGCCTCTACTGCGGGCGTTCGAGTGGCGCTTGCTGGACGATTTGGGCTATGGCTTTTCGCTGACTCATGACATTCACGGCGAGCCGGTGGCCGTCGATGGCATGTACCGCTTGCAGGTAGATGCTGGGCTTGAGCGGATTTATCTGGTGCAGCCCGGACTGTTTCATGGCGCAGAACTGCACGGGATGGCCGAGGCTGACTGGACCGTTCCTGGCGCCTTGTCTGCTGCCAAGCGCCTGATGCGTCAGGCACTGGCCGTGCATTTGGCTGGCAAGCCCCTGGCCAGTCGCGAGTTGTTTCGCAAGCCCTGAATAGACCGGTATGCTGTGCGCCGAATCGTCAACTCTTCAGGAGAGCCCCAGTGACCCAAAGCAATCGCATTCTTCTCGGCGTGAACATCGACCACGTAGCCACGCTGCGTCAGGCTCGCGGCACGCGTTACCCTGACCCGGTCAAGGCTGCGCTGGACGCCGAAGAGGCGGGCGCCGACGGTATCACCGTGCATCTGCGTGAAGACCGTCGGCACATTCAAGAGCGTGATGTATTGCTGCTCAAGGATGTGCTGCAAACGCGCATGAACTTCGAAATGGGCGTGACTGAAGAAATGATGGTGTTTGCCGAGCGCATTCGCCCGGCTCACATCTGCCTGGTGCCTGAAACCCGTCAGGAATTGACCACTGAAGGCGGTCTGGATGTTGCCGGGCAAGAGGCGCGGATCAAGGCCGCTGTCGAGCGTCTGGCTAAAATCGGTTGTGAAGTGTCGTTGTTCATCGATGCCGACGAGCGTCAGATTGAAGCCTCAAGGCGCGTAGGCGCACCTGCTATCGAACTGCACACCGGCCGCTATGCTGACGCGCAAACCCCTACCGAAGTAGCTGAGGAGTTGCAGCGTGTGGCTGAGGGTGTGGCGTTTGGTCTGGCTCAGGGGCTGATCGTCAATGCCGGCCATGGCTTGCACTACCACAACGTGGAGGCGGTAGCGGCAATCAAGGGGATCAACGAGTTGAACATTGGCCATGCGCTGGTGGCGCATGCGTTGTTCGTGGGCTTCAAATCGGCTGTGGCCGAGATGAAAGCACTGATTGTGGCAGCGGCGAAGGTTTAAAAACGGCTACAGAGATCATTCGTGGGAGAGAGCCTGCTCGCGAAAATCACTCGCGAGCAGGCTCGCTCCCACAGAAGGTCTACAGGCTGCGCTCTACAGCTGTGGCTCTTCCTTGGGCTTGGTCTTGTCGATGCCGGGGATGTGCAGCTTGCTGTCAGCCGCCTGATCGCCTTCAAGTTGCGGTTGTGTGGCCCATGTCAGGATGTCGTAGTAACGACGGATGTTGGCCACAAAGTGCACCGGCTCACCGCCTCGGGCGTAGCCATAGCGGGTTTTGCTGTACCACTGCTTCTGCGCAAGGCGAGGCAGCATTTTCTTGACGTCCAGCCACTTGTTCGGGTTCAGGCCTTCTTTCTTGGCCAGTTTGCGTGCGTCTTCCAGATGTCCGCCGCCAACGTTATAAGCGGCCAGCGCAAACCAGGTGCGATCAGGCTCCTCGATATCACTGTCTAGTTCGCTCTTGATCAGCGCGATGTATTTTGCCCCGCCCATGATGCTCTGCTTGGCATCCAGGCGGTTGGAGACGCCCATCGCCTGAGCGGTGTTCTGGGTCAGCATCATCAGGCCGCGAACGCCTGTCTTGGACGTTACCGTGGGCTGCCACAGGGATTCCTGGTAGCCCATGGCTGCGAGCAGCCGCCAGTCGATCTGTTCTTTTTTGGCCGCGTCCTTGAAGAACTTTTCATACTTGGGCAGGCGCTGCTGCAGGTGCTGGGCGAAGGTGTAGGCACCGACGTAGCCAAGCACATCCACGTGACCGTAATAACGGTCTTTGAGGCGTTGCAGGGTGCCGTTTTTCTCGACCTTGTCCAGGTACGCGTTGATCTCGTTGAGCAGGCTGTTGTCTTCACCGGCGGCGACCGCCCAGCGCTGGCTGCGTGCGTCGCCCAGATCAAATGCCACGCGGGCGTTGGGGAAGTACACCTGATTCATGGCCACTTCGTTGGAGTCGACGAGTGTGAGGTCGATCTGCCCTTCATCGACCATGCGCAGCAAATCAACGACTTCAACTGCGTCGGATTCGTCATATTCAATCCCGGGGTATTGCTTCTTGAGTTCGGCAAGCTGCTCGGCGTGGGAGCTGCCTTTAAGCACGGTGATGCGTTTGCCAACCAGATCTGCGGGAGAGGTCGGACGCGATTGCCCGTTGCGATAGATGATCTGCGGAGTGACTTCGAGGTACGGGTGAGAGAACTTGGCTTGTTGCAGGCGCTTCTCGCTGCTGACCAGACCGGCAGCAGCCAAAGCAGGGCCGTCAGGTTGGCTCAGCTGATTGAACATTTCGTCCAGGTTGTCAGCTGTTTCGATTTTAAGCTCTACCCCCAGATCGTCGGCAAAGCGCTTCACCAGCTCATATTCAAAGCCGGTTTCGCCATTGCGATCCTCGAAATAGGTCGCTGGGCTGTTACGGGTAATCACCCGCAGTACCCCGTCCTCCTTTACGCGCTCCAGGGTGCTGGGTTTTTCAACGCAGGCACCGAGCATCAGGAAGAGTCCGGTTGCGAAGAGCCATCTGGCGCAACGCTGGCGGAATACAGTTAGAGAAAACATCCGCGCAGTATACGCAAAGCTGTGCAGGTGCCATATCTCGACAATTTTTGATCATTCTGATATTGGCCGCAAAAAACCCTGAAACCCTTGTGGAATGGGGGTTTAGTCGCTGTCCAAAGATCAGAAAAGACCTTCTCTCACGCGGCTGATAGCTATAAAGAATAAGGGTTTGGTCGATTAGCGACGTTTGGTGTGCGTCAGGTGTACCGTTTCGGGTGCCGAGGCGAACGGTTTAGGCTAGAATGCCGGGCCTCAAAGCATACCCCTCCCGAGGCTGTCCCGAAGATGTTGATCCTGCGCGGCGCTCCTGCCCTTTCTGCCTTTCGCCACAGCAAACTCCTTGCACAACTGAGCCTTAAGGTTCCGGCTGTCACTGGTTTGTATGCTGAATTCGCCCACTTTGCCGAAACCACCGGTGAGCTGACCAGCGATGAACAGCAGGTACTGGCTCGTCTCCTGAAGTACGGTCCAAGTGTGCCGGTCCAAGAGCCGAGCGGCCGACTGTTCCTGGTGTTGCCGCGGTTTGGCACCATTTCCCCCTGGTCCAGCAAGGCCAGCGACATTGCCCGCAACTGTGGCCTGGCTAAAGTTCAGCGCCTGGAACGAGGCATTGCGTTCTATGTGGCTGGCCAGTTCAGCGACGCTGATGCCGAACTGATTGGTGCTGCACTGCATGACCGCATGACGCAAATCGTGCTGGGCAACCTCGAACAGGCCAGCGGTCTGTTCAGCCACGCCGAGCCCAAGCCGCTGACGGCGATTGACGTGCTGGGTGGCGGTCGCGCCGCACTGGAAAAAGCCAACGTCGAGTTGGGTCTGGCACTGGCTGAAGACGAAATCGACTATCTGGTCAATGCCTTCAACGGTTTGGGTCGCAATCCGCACGACATCGAACTGATGATGTTTGCCCAGGCCAACTCCGAGCATTGCCGCCACAAGATCTTCAACGCCAGTTGGGATATTGACGGCCAGAGCCAGGACAAAAGCCTGTTTGGCATGATCAAGAACACCTACGTGATGCACAGCGAAGGCGTTCTGTCTGCTTATAAGGACAACGCTTCGGTCATCGTGGGCAGTGTTGCCGGGCGTTTCTTCCCGGACCCTGAAACCCGCCAGTACGGCGCGGTGCAGGAGCCTGTTCACATCCTGATGAAGGTCGAAACGCACAACCACCCAACCGCAATCGCCCCGTTCCCGGGTGCTGCGACCGGTTCCGGTGGCGAGATTCGTGACGAAGGCGCAACCGGTCGCGGTGCCAAGCCCAAGGCTGGCCTGACCGGCTTTACCGTATCCAACCTGCAGATCCCAGGCTTTGTACAGCCGTGGGAAGTGCCGTACGGCAAGCCTGAGCGCATCGTGACCGCGCTGGACATCATGATCGAAGGCCCTCTGGGCGGTGCTGCGTTCAACAACGAATTCGGTCGTCCGGCCCTGACCGGTTACTTCCGTACCTTCGAGCAGTCCATCACGACTCCCCGCGGCGAAGAAGTCCGTGGTTACCACAAGCCCATCATGCTGGCTGGCGGCATGGGCAACATCCGCGCCGAACACGTACAGAAAGCCGAAATCACGGTTGGCTCCAAGCTGATCGTGCTCGGTGGCCCGGCGATGTTGATCGGCCTGGGCGGCGGCGCGGCTTCCTCGATGGCCACCGGCGCAAGCTCGGCTGACCTGGACTTCGCTTCGGTTCAGCGCGAAAACCCGGAAATGGAACGTCGTTGCCAGGAAGTGATCGACCGTTGCTGGCAGCTGGGTGACAAAAACCCGATCAGCTTCATCCACGACGTGGGTGCGGGCGGTCTGTCCAACGCTTTCCCCGAGTTGGTGAACGACGGTGAGCGTGGCGGTCGTTTTGAACTGCGCAATATTCCAAACGACGAGCCGGGCATGGCCCCGCACGAAATCTGGAGCAACGAATCCCAGGAACGTTACGTGCTGGCCGTGGGCGTCGAAGATTTCGACCGCTTCCAGGCGATTTGCGAACGCGAGCGTTGCCCGTTTGCCGTCGTCGGCGAAGCCACTGCCGAGCCGCAACTGACCGTCACCGACAGCCACTTCGGTAACAACCCGGTGGACATGCCACTGGAAGTGTTGCTGGGCAAGGCGCCGCGCATGCACCGTTCAGCAGTGCGTGAAGCAGAGCTGGGCGATGATTTCGACCCGGCAGCGCTGAACATCGGCGAATGTGTTGAACGCGTTCTGCATCACCCGGCTGTTGCGAGCAAGAGCTTCCTGATCACCATCGGCGACCGTACCATCACCGGCCTGGTTGCTCGCGACCAGATGGTGGGTCCGTGGCAGGTGCCTGTGGCTGACGTTGCCGTCACCGCCACCAGCTTCGACGTCTACACCGGTGAAGCCATGGCCATGGGCGAACGTACTCCGCTGGCACTGCTGGATGCCCCGGCATCGGGCCGCATGGCCATCGGTGAAACCCTGACCAACATCGCGGCTTCGCGTATTGGCAAGATCAGTGACATCAAGCTGTCTGCCAACTGGATGTCCGCTGCTGGTCACCCGGGTGAAGATGCCCGCCTGTACGACACCGTGAAAGCAGTCGGCATGGAGCTGTGCCCTGAGCTGGGCATCACCATTCCAGTGGGCAAAGACTCGATGTCGATGCAAACCCGCTGGAACGAAGACGGCACAGACAAGACGGTTACCTCGCCGCTGTCGCTGGTGGTGACCGGTTTTGCTCCGGTGCTGGATGTTCGCCAGACCCTTACCCCCGTACTGCGTATGGACAAGGGCCTGACCGATCTGGTCCTGATCGATCTGGGTCGCGGCCAAAACCGTATGGGTGCCTCGATCCTGGCTCAAACCTACGGCAAGCTGGGTAAACAGGCTCCCGACGTTGATGACGCAGAAGACCTCAAGGCTTTCTTCGCCGTGATCCAGGGCTTGAATGCCGACGGCCATCTGCTGGCTTACCACGACCGTTCCGACGGTGGTTTGCTGACCAGCGTGATGGAAATGGCGTTTGCCGGTCACTGTGGTGTCAACCTGGTACTCGACGGCCTGGCTGAAACTGCCGCTGACATTCCTGCGATCCTGTTCAACGAAGAGTTGGGTGCGGTAATCCAGGTTCGTCAGGATTCCATGCCAGACATCCTTGCCCAGTTCAGCGCTGCCGGTTTGGGCGACTGCGTGTCGGTTATTGGCCAGCCGCGCAACTGTGACGATGTAAGCATCGAGTTCAATGGCGAGACCGTGTTTGAAGGTCAGCGCCGTCTGCTGCAACGTCAGTGGGCTGAAACCAGCTACCAGATCCAGCGTATGCGTGACAACGCCGAGTGCGCCGAGCAAGAGTTCGCCGTGTTGATGGAAGAAGACAATCCGGGCCTGAGCGTCAAGCTGAGCTTTGATGTCAACGAGAACATCAGCGCGCCGTACATCAAGAAAGGCATCCGCCCTCAAGTGGCTGTTCTGCGTGAGCAGGGTGTAAACGGTCAGGTTGAAATGGCGGCGGCGTTTGATCGCGCTGGCTTCAACGCAATCGACGTCCACATGAGCGACATTCTGGCCGGCCGTGTCGACCTGAACGAGTTCAAGGGTCTGGTTGCCTGCGGTGGTTTCTCCTACGGCGACGTGCTGGGTGCCGGTGAAGGCTGGGCCAAGTCGGCTCTGTTCAATGCCCGTGCCCGTGATGCGTTCCAGAGCTTCTTTGAGCGTACCGACAGCTTCTCTCTGGGCGTGTGCAACGGTTGCCAGATGATGTCCAACCTGAGCGAATTGATTCCGGGCAGCGAGCTTTGGCCGCATTTTGTGCGCAACCGCTCCGAGCAGTTCGAAGCCCGCGTGGCGATGGTACAAGTGCAGGAGTCGAACTCGATCTTCCTGCAGGGCATGGCCGGTTCGCGCATGCCAATCGCTATCGCTCACGGCGAAGGTCATGCCGAGTTCGCCAGCGAAGAAGCCATGTTGCAAGCGGATCTGTCCGGTTCAGTGGCACTGCGCTTCGTCGACAACCACGGCAAGGTCACTGAAAACTACCCGGCTAACCCGAACGGCTCGCCGCGCGGGATTACGGGTCTGACCAGCGCTGACGGTCGTGTAACGATCATGATGCCGCACCCGGAGCGTGTGTTCCGCGCTGTGCAGAACTCGTGGCGACCAGAAGAGTGGAACGAAGATGCGCCGTGGTTGCGCATGTTCCGTAACGCTCGTGCTTGGGTCAATTAAAGGCTGGGTCGATTAAAAGCATGTACAAGCTCAGCTTCTTCGTTCCCCCAAGCCACGTGGACGTGGTCAAAAATGCCGTATTCGCCGCCGGTGGCGGACGAATCGGCAATTATGACCACTGCGCCTGGCAGACCTTGGGCCAAGGCCAGTTTCGCGCGCTGGACGGCAGTCAGCCGTTTATCGGGCAGACCGGTCAGGTCGAGTATGTCGGGGAGTGGAAAGTTGAACTGGTCGTCGCCGATGATCTGATTCATGCCGTGGTGGCTGCGCTCAAGCACAGCCACCCGTATGAAACGCCCGCCTATGAAGTGTGGCAATTGGCAGATTTCTAACCTCTGGCCACATAAAAAACCCGCTGAACCGGTAACGGTCAGCGGGTTTTTTGTTATGCGTGGCGTGCGCTCAAGGGCGGATTTCAACCATCGTGCCGTCTTTGACCAGGTTCCAGACTTCGCGCATTTCGTAGTTCTTCATTGCGATGCAGCCATCGGTCCAGTCCAGGGTGTGGAACAGCTCTTCGGGGTTCTCTTCGCTGTCCGGGGTGCCGTGGATCATGATCATCGACCCCGGGTTTACACCTTCACGTCGGGCTGTGGCCGCGTCACTGATATTGGGGTAGTTGATGTGCATGGCGAGGTTGAACTTGTCGCTTTTTTTGCGCCAGTCGACCCAGTACAGCCCTTCAGGGGTGCGTTTGTCGCCCTCGCGCATTTTTGGCCCCTTGGGTTGTTTGCCCAATGAAATGCGGTAAGTCTTGATCGGTTTGCCATCGCTGATCAGTTGCAGCCTGCGGGCAGACTTGAGCACAAGGATCTTGTCGATGCTTTGCCCGGCGCGCAGAGGTTGTGCCGATGGGGTTGACTGGAGTACCTGATTTTTATCGACGGGTTTGCCGTTTACGGTTATGACAACAGAAGCTTGGCAGGTAACGGCAAACGAAAGGCAAAGAGCAGCGAGCAACCAACGCATTAGAGGGATATTCCTGAGGTGCAAGGCAAACAGCATTATTGTTGGGGTTTGATCAGGCTGGCCAAAGGCTCTACAGCCTCGCTGCGCACGGGGTAAGTGTTGCCCGGGCGGTCAGCGAAAAAGCATTCTAGGGTACGGCTGACCGTGCGGAAAGCCAGCTCTGACCAAGGGATGTCAGCTTCGTCAAAGAGTCGGACTTCAAGGCTCTCTTCCCCCGCTGAAAAATCGGGGCTTTGCAGCTCGGCGCGATAAAAAATGTGCACCTGATTAATGTGCGGTACGTCGATCAGGGTGTAGATATTCAGGTTTTGAACGGCGGCGCAGGCTTCTTCAAGGGTTTCGCGTCGGGCCGCGTGTTCGACCGTCTCGCCGTTTTCCATAAAGCCTGCGGGCAGCGTCCAGTAGCCTTTACGCGGCTCGATGGCGCGACGGCACAGCAGCACTTGCGTGCCCCAGGTCGGCAGGCAGCCGGCAACGATATTCGGGTTTTGATAGTGAATGGTCTGGCAGTGGTCGCACACATACCGCAAGCGTGAATCACCTTGGGGGATGTGTTGGCTGACGGAGTGGCCGCACTGGCTGCAAAATTTCATGCTGTGGTCTCTGGCTCTGGCGCCTATCTTGGGGGCTGATACGGCTTCGCGGCAAGTGCGATATGGCGGGCTGCGACACTGTGGGGCTTGGGTGCTCCGTACGATTTGGTGCATGATGCCCGATAAGTGACGGATCGAGATGACCTATGCTGGACGAGCTGCTTGGCCGTGTAAGCCGCTACACCCCCCGCACGCTGGAAACGGAACGGAATTTCCCGGAGGCTGCCGTGCTGTTGCCTGTGACGCGCAGTGCTGAGCCCGAACTGATTCTGACCCTGCGTGCCAGCGGACTGTCGACCCACGGCGGTGAAGTGGCTTTCCCCGGGGGACGTCGCGATCCAGAAGACCCGGACCTTGTGTTTACAGCCCTGCGTGAGGCCGAAGAAGAGATCGGCCTGCCACCCGGGCTGGTTGAAGTTATCGGGCCGCTCAGCCCCTTGATTTCGTTGCACGGCATCCGTGTAACGCCCTACGTGGGCGTGGTCCCGGACTATGTTGAATATTTGGCCAACGACGCCGAAATTGCGGCAGTCTTCAGCGTGCCGCTGGAGTTTTTTCGCCAGGACCCGCGTGAGCATACCCATCGCATTGATTATCAGGGGCGCAGTTGGTATGTGCCGAGCTATCGTTTCGGGGTTTATAAAATCTGGGGGCTCACGGCAATCATGATCGTTGAATTGATGAACCTGCTGTACGACGACTTCAATATCAACCTGCATACCCCGCCTGAACGTTCCATCCCCATATAGAGCTGTCAGCAGACAGCCACGCCTGCCTTGAGGACATCAGCATGAAATACAGCCTGGGCGACTCGCTCGTCGAAACCCATCCAGAGAGCTGGACGGCTCCCAATGCCACCCTGATCGGCAAGGTGCGGCTGGAGGAGGGTGCCAGTGTGTGGTTTAACGCGGTGTTGCGCGGTGATAACGAGCTGATCCTGATTGGCAAACACAGCAACGTGCAAGACGGCGCGGTGATGCATACCGACATGGGGTATCCGCTGACGCTGGGCACGGGCGTGACCATTGGCCATAACGCCATGCTCCATGGCTGCACGGTGGGCGACTACAGCCTGATCGGGATCAATGCGGTCATCCTCAATGGGGCCAGAATCGGCAAGCACTGCATCATTGGCGCCAACTCGCTGATTGGCGAAGGCAAGGAAATCCCGGACGGTTCGCTGGTCATGGGGTCGCCGGGCAAGGTGGTGCGTGACCTGACCGACGAACAGAAAAAGCTGCTGGAGGCCAGTGCAGCGCACTACGTGAAGAACGGTCAGCGTTATGCCCGTGATTTAAAGGTGCAGGAGCAATGAGTGAGGTGGAGCGCCCGGTCGCCTCTCCCTGTGTGAACATTTGCGCATTGGATGACGACGATGTGTGCAGTGGTTGCCAGCGCACCGTGGCTGAAATCACCCGTTGGAGCCGCATGACCAATCCTGAGCGTCGTGAGGTGCTAGCGCTGTGCCATGATCGGGCCAAGTCCAGTGGCCTGTTGTGGATGTCTTAAAAGCGACCTCACCCTAACCCTCTCCCTCCGCGAGAGGGCTGGGGTGAGGGGCTCTTGGCCGAACGCACGGCCTCAAGTACCCTGTGCGCCTTATTCAGAGGTGTCGCCCGCTCCCATGCTGTTTCTTATCGCTTATATCGCCAGCGTCGTGCTGATCAACTTCGCGTTCTCAACGGCGCCGCACCTGGACATTATCTGGTCGGCCTGGGGCGGGTTGGTGTTTGTATTGCGCGATATGGTGCAAACCCGTTTTGGCCACGGTGCGTTGTTGGCCATGCTCGCGGCACTGGTGTTGTCATACATTACTTCTGATCCCTCGATTGCCCTGGCCAGCGCCACCGCGTTCGCCGTCTCCGAATGCATCGACTGGCTGGTGTTCAGCATCACCAAGCGGCCCTTGCATGACCGTTTGTGGATCAGCTCTGCGCTGAGTATCCCGATTGATACCTTTATCTTTTTCGGCATGATCGATGCGTTTACTCCGGGCGTGATCCTGATCGCCATGGCGTCGAAATTCGCCGGTGTCACCTGTGTATGGCTGGCAATGGCCTGGCGATTGCGCAAAGCCGCTGTGTAGTCATGTAAAATGCCGGCCTTTCTCCCCCTGCAGGCGCAGGTTTTGTGCGCGCCTTCGATGATTTGTTTCCTTGAGGACCTGAAATGACCCGTATCGGAACCCCACTGTCGCCGACCGCGACCCGCGTATTGCTGTGTGGCTGCGGCGAGCTGGGCAAAGAAGTTGTCATCGAATTGCAGCGTCTGGGGGTCGAAGTGATTGCCGTCGATCGCTATGCCAATGCACCCGCCATGCAGGTTGCCCATCGCAGCCACGTCATCAACATGCTTGATGGCGCTGCCTTGCGTGCAGTGATCGAAGCAGAAAAGCCGCACTTCATCGTTCCTGAAATCGAAGCCATTGCCACCGCGACCCTGGTTGAGCTGGAAGCCGAAGGCTTTACCGTCATTCCGACCGCCCGCGCCACTTCGCTGACCATGAACCGCGAAGGCATTCGACGTCTGGCGGCAGAAGAACTGGACCTGCCAACCTCGCCGTATCACTTTGCCGATACCTTCGAAGATTACAGCGCCGCCGTACTGGATCTGGGCTTCCCGTGTGTGGTCAAGCCGGTGATGAGCTCGTCGGGCAAGGGCCAGAGCCTGCTGCGCAGCGCTGATGATGTGAAGGCAGCCTGGGACTACGCACAAGAAGGCGGTCGTGCGGGCAAGGGGCGGGTCATTGTCGAAGGCTTTATCGACTTCGACTACGAAATCACCCTGCTGACCGTACGCCACATCGGTGGCACCACGTTCTGCGCGCCGGTTGGTCACCGTCAGGAGAAGGGCGACTACCAGGAGTCCTGGCAGCCGCAGGCCATGAGCCCGATTGCTCTGGCCGAGTCCGAGCGTGTTGCCAAAGCCGTGACCGAGGCGCTGGGCGGCCGCGGTCTGTTTGGCGTTGAGCTGTTCATTAAAGGCGATCAGGTGTGGTTCAGCGAAGTCTCGCCGCGCCCCCATGACACTGGTCTGGTAACGCTGATCTCTCAGGATTTGTCGCAGTTCGCGCTGCACGCGCGGGCGATTCTCGGTTTGCCGATTCCGCTCATCCGTCAGTTCGGGCCTTCGGCCTCTGCGGTGATTTTGGTGGAAGGGCAGTCCACCCAGACCGCGTTCTCCAACCTGGGTGCGGCCTTGAGCGAGCCGGATACGGCCTTGCGCCTGTTCGGCAAGCCAGAGGTCAATGGTCAGCGCCGCATGGGCGTGGCCCTGGCGCGGGATGAGTCGATTGAAGCTGCACGCGCCAAGGCGACCCGTTCAGCCAAGGCCGTAGTGGTCGAGCTGTAATAACACCTTGTAGGAGCGGGCTTGCTCGCGATTGCAGCGCCTCGGTACATCCGATGCTCCGAGTTGTCTGAGTCGCGAGCAAGCCCGCTCCCACAGGTTGAGTGTTTCTTCAGGCCACCTTGTTCAGGTCAGCCTCTTTCGTTTCTTTCAAGCACAGCACAGCGATCAGGCTGAGCACTGCTGCACCCGAAACATACCCGCCCACCCAGCTCAAACCGCCCATGCTCACCAGTTTCTGGGCGAAGAAGGGTGCGGCCGATGCGCCCACAATCCCGCCCAGGTTGTACGCAGCCGATGCGCCGGTATAGCGTACGCGGGTCGGGAACAGTTCGGGCAGCAGGGCGCCCATCGGGGCAAAGGTCACGCCCATCAAAAAAAGTTCGATGCACAGGAACAGCGCCACGCCCCAGGTTGAACCGTGAGTGAGCAGGGGCTCCATCAGGAATCCGGACAAGATCGCCAGCACTCCACCGACAATCAGCACCGGCTTGCGCCCATATCTATCACTGGCCCAGGCTGAAAGCGGCGTTGCCGCGGCCATGAACAACACGGCAAAACACAGCAGGCCGAGGAAGGTTTCGCGGGTGTAGCCCAGCGTGGACACGCCATAACTCAGCGAAAACACGGTCGAGATATAGAACAGTGCATAGCACACGACCATCGAGGCGGCGCCCAGCAGCATCGGTGCCCAGTATTGGCTGAAGAGTTCAACGATGGGCATTTTCACCCGCTCGTGTTGCGCGACAGCTTTGGCAAACACCGGGGTTTCTTCCAGTTTGAGGCGCACATACAGGCCGACCATTACCAGTGCTGCGCTAAGCAGGAACGGAATACGCCAGCCCCATGAGCGGAACTGCTCATCGCTCAGGCTCATGGCCAGAATCAGGAACAGGCCGTTGGCTGCCAGAAAGCCGATTGAGGGGCCTAGTTGCGGGAACATGCCGTACCACGCGCGCTTGCCTTTGGGGGCGTTCTCAGTGGCCAGCAGTGCGGCGCCACCCCATTCGCCACCGAGTCCGAGCCCTTGGCCGAAGCGCAGGACGCAAAGCAGGATCGGCGCCCAGGCCCCGATCGTTGCATAGCCCGGCAGCACGCCGATCAGCGTGGTGCATACGCCCATCAGGAGGAGGGAGGCGACCAGCGTGGATTTGCGTCCAACCCGGTCACCAAAGTGGCCAAACAGGAATGAGCCCAGCGGGCGGGCCAGAAAGGCGATGCCGAACGTCAGGAACGCGGACAGCATTTGCGCCGTGCCAGAGGTCTGCGGGAAAAACACCGGGCCGATGACCAGCGCTGCCGCAGTGGCATACACATAAAAGTCGTAGAACTCGATGGCGGTGCCAATGAAGCTGGCGGTGGCAACCCGGGTTGCCGAGTTGGCCGGCTTGTCGGGCGAGGCTTCGCTGTAAGTGGTGCTGGAGGTCATACGTATATCCCTGACAGTTATGAGCTCATTGGCCGATATCAGCCTTTGCGGCGTGATGGGGCGAGCAATTTTTATGGTCGTTTGCCCTGAGGGATAACAGGGTGCAAGCGCAGTTCAGGATGGGAACGTACGCAGGTACTGCGTAAAGCAACGCGCCGACAGCGCTGAGTGCGGGTAGCACGCGTGTCGGCGAGGCTTGGGTAAGCGAGGAAGATTATAGGGAGGCCTGTTCAAATGTAACAAGACCTTGCACGGTGATTAAGCCGCGGGCTTGACGCTGTTGTGCCAGATCAGGACGCGGCTGACGCGGTTGTCTTCGGTCTGGAGTATCTCCAGGCGATAGCCGCCGATTTTCAGGCATACCGTGGTTTCCGGGATGGTTTCCAGCGCTTCGGTGACAAGACCGTTGAGGGTTTTGGGGCCGTCGCAGGGCAGGTGCCAGCCCAGGGCTTTGTTCAGCTCGCGGATGGAGGCTGCACCATCAACCACATAGCGTCCGTCAGGCAGGGGATCGATATGCGGGTTGTCGACGTTTTGCTCATCCTCGAACTCACCTACGATTTCCTCGAGGATGTCTTCAAGTGTGACGATGCCGAGCACTTCGCCGTATTCATCGACCACCACGCCCAGCCTGCGCTGTTGCTTGTGAAAGTTCAGCAGCTGCAGTTGCAGTGGGGTGCTTTCGGGGATGAAGTAAGGCTCGTGGCAAACGGCCAGCAATGCCTCTTTGGTCAGGCTGGCATCAGGCAGCATATGTTGAATATGACGGGTGTTGAGGATGGCTTCGACCTGATTGATGTCGTTATGAAACACCGGCAGGCGCGTGCGTGTGGTCTGGCGCAGTTGCTCAATCAGGTCTTCGATCGGATCGTCGAGGTTGAGGCCTTCGACTTCACTGCGCGGGATCAGGATGTCGTTGACCGTGATGTTGTCCAGCGCATGGATGCCGGAAAGCAGGTGCGGGCGGCTGTTGGCCTGCTCGTCCTGTTGCTGGGGCGTTTCTTCTCGCGGTTGCAGGGCTTCTGCACGCTTGGCCGCTGCGCCGGTCTTGCCTAGAAAGTAGCCGACAAGTATCCCGGCTCCTGCGATCAACAGTGCCGAGGCCGTCAGAATCGACCCGGGGGGCAAGCTATCCATAATTATCGCCCGTCAGATATGCAGAATGTATTCACGAACCAGCTTGCTGCCAAAGTAGGCAAGCATCAGCAGGCAGAAACCGGCAAACGTCCATCGGATGGCTTTATGGCCGCGCCAGCCTAGGTGGTAACGGCCCAGCAGCAGCACGCTGAATACAATCCAGGCCAGGCAGGCCAGCAAGGTTTTGTGCACCAGATGCTGGGCGAACAGGTTGCCCAAAAACAACCAGCCGGAAATCAGAGACATCGAAAGCAGTGACCAGCCTGCCCACAAGAAGCCGAACAGGAGGCTTTCCATGGTTTGCAGCGGCGGGAAGTTCTTGATCAGGCCCTTGGGGTGCTTGTGCTTGAGCTGATAGTTTTGCAGCGACAGCAGCAATGCCTGGAACACCGCAATGGTGAACATCCCATAGGCAAGGATCGACAGCAGAATATGCGCGAGTATGCCGGGCTCTTCATTAATGACCTGGACCGTACCTGGCGGCGCGAACTCGGACAGCAGCACCGTCAGCATGCCCAGCGGATATAAAAGCAGCAGCAGGTTTTCAACCGGTATCCGGGCGCAGGCAACCAAGGTCACCGTGATCACGGCCGCGGCAATCAGGCTGGCAGCACTGAAAAAGTCCAGTTCAAGGCCCGCCGGGGTCATCAGGTGGGTGTACAGGCTGGCAGCGTGGGCGAGGACGGCAAGAATGCCGAGCGTCACCAACAGGCGTTTGTTTGCCATTGCGCCTTGGCGCAGGCAAGAGCCTTGATAGAAGGTCGCAGCGGCATATAAGCAGGCGGCGGCGAGGCTGGGTAGCATGCTGGGTGACAAGGGGAGCATAAATCCTGTTAGGCAAGCCCGAAAGGACTGAGTTTGGCATACAACCGCCTGTACACGAAAGACCACATAAGCCGACGGCAAGGTGTCGGACACGGCCAGTCTTCGCTATAATCCGCGACCTGCCCACGCCACAGGCTCGCCGAGCATCAGTTTTACACGGGCTGGGCCGCAATAACCCCGGTCTACTTTGGGCCTGAAAGGATCGCGCATGTTTGAAAATTTAACCGATCGTCTCTCGCAGACGCTGCGCCATGTCACCGGCAAGGCCAAGCTGACCGAGGACAATATTAAAGACACCCTGCGTGAAGTACGCATGGCGTTGCTGGAAGCCGACGTGGCTTTGCCGGTCGTCAAAGACTTCGTCAACGCGGTCAAAGAGCGCGCTGTGGGCACTGAAGTGTCCCGCAGCCTGACGCCTGGCCAGGCGTTTGTGAAGATTGTGCAGGCTGAGCTTGAAAGCCTGATGGGCGCTGCCAACGAGGATCTGGTCCTCAATGTCACGCCGCCAGCCGTTGTATTGATGGCCGGTTTGCAGGGTGCGGGTAAAACCACCACCGCCGGCAAGCTGGCGCGCTTCCTTAAAGAGCGCAAAAAGAAAACCGTGATGGTGGTTTCGGCTGACGTGTACCGTCCGGCCGCGATCAAGCAGCTGGAAACCCTGGCTGCTGAAGTGGGCGTTACGTTCTTTCCCTCCGATTTGACCCAGAAGCCGGTAGACATCGCGCGCGCAGCCATTGCTGAAGCCAAGCTGAAGTTTATCGACGTGGTGATTCTCGATACCGCGGGTCGCCTGCACATCGACGCCGAGATGATGGCCGAGATTCAGGAGCTGCACGCAGCGGTCAAACCAGCAGAAACCCTGTTCGTCGTCGACGCGATGACTGGGCAAGACGCCGCCAACACGGCCAAGGCCTTTGGCGACGCATTGCCACTGACCGGTGTAATCCTGACCAAGGTCGACGGTGATGCCCGTGGCGGTGCGGCGTTGTCCGTGCGCGCGATCACCGGCAAGCCGATCAAGTTTATCGGTATGGGCGAGAAGAGCGATGCTCTTGAGCCTTTCCACCCGGATCGTATTGCTTCACGCATCCTGGGCATGGGCGATGTGCTCAGCCTGATCGAGCAGGCCGAACAGACCCTCGATAAAGACAAAGCCGACAAACTGGCTAAAAAGCTTAAAAAAGGTAAAGGCTTCGACCTCGAAGACTTCCGCGACCAACTGCAACAGATGAAGAACATGGGCGGCCTTGGCGGTCTCATGGACAAGCTGCCAAACATGGGTGGCGTCAATCTGGCGCAAATGGGCAATGCCCAGGGCGCAGCAGAAAAGCAATTCAAGCAGATGGAAGCCATCATCAACTCCATGACCCCGGCCGAGCGCCGCGACCCTGAGCTGATCAGCGGTTCGCGCAAACGCCGTATCGCCATGGGTTCCGGCACTCAGGTGCAGGACATCGGTCGCTTGATCAAGCAGCACAAGCAGATGCAAAAGATGATGAAGAAGTTCTCCACCAAAGGTGGAATGGCCAAAATGATGCGCGGCATGGGCTCAATGATGCCCGGCGGCGGCATGCCAAAAATGTAATTTACCCGCCTGAACGCTTGCGTTCGGGCAACTCGCAGCAATGCGAGACACCCGGCAAACCCGCACTGTGCGGGAGCTGACCTGTCACCATTCGTGGTGATCTCGTTGCAAGTCTGTACGGCATGCCGATAGGCGCCAGAAAAAGACATTTGCAAAAGTCCGGATATTCCTTAGAATATGCGGCCTTTCGGGCACCTATGCCCGCTGTGCCTTTAGATTTGCAGCACCGACTACAGGAACGATGTTCACATGCTAACAATCCGTCTTGCCCTTGGCGGCTCCAAAAAGCGCCCGTTTTACCACTTGACCGTTACCGACAGCCGTAACCCACGCGACGGTTCCCACAAGGAACAAATTGGTTTCTTCAACCCGGTTGCCCGTGGTCAAGAAGTCCGTTTCTCCGTTAAAGAAGACCGCCTCGCCTACTGGCTGAGCGTTGGTGCTCAACTGTCTGAGCGTGTTGCTCAGCTGGTTAAAGAAAACGCTAAGGCTGCGGCCTGAGCAATATGAGCGTGACGCCTGAAACTGCTGATGATTTGATCGTTATCGGCAAAATCTACTCGATTCACGGCGTGCGCGGCGAAGTGAAGGTTTATTCCTTTACGGATCCAATTGATAACCTGTTGGACTACAAAAAGCTGACGCTTCGGCGCGGTAATGATGTGCGACAGGCAGAGCTGGTCAGTGGTCGTTCTCATAACGGCAAGTTTCTGGTTGTAAAGCTCAAGGGTCTTGATGACCGTGATGAAGCTGGTCTTCTTCGCGAATTCGAAATCTGCGTGCCGCGTAACCTGTTTCCTGAACTGACCGACGGCGAGTACTACTGGTACCAGCTGCAGGGACTGAAAGTGACCAACCTTGAAGGGCAATTGCTCGGCAAGATTGTTGACCTGATGGAAACTGGCTCGAACGATGTCATGGAAGTCAAACCTTGCCCAGGTAGCCTGGATGATCGTGATCGCTTGTTGCCCTATACAGAGCAATGCGTGTTGAGCGTCGACCTGCAAGCTGGCGAGATGAAGGTGGATTGGGATGCGGACTTCTAAGCGTGGCTAAATTGCGCGTAGAAGTGATCAGTTTGTTTCCCGAAATGTTTTCCGCCATCAGCGACTACGGCATCACTAGTCGTGCGGTGAAACAAGGGCTCTTGCAGCTGACTTGTTGGAATCCGCGAGACTACACAACGGACCGACATCACACTGTGGACGATCGCCCATTTGGCGGTGGTCCGGGCATGGTGATGAAGATCAAGCCTCTGGAAGATGCACTGGTTCAGGCCAGAGAAGCAGCCGGAGAGGCGGCGAAGGTTATTTACCTGTCGCCCCAAGGCCGTCAACTGAATCAGTCGGCGGTACGCGAACTGGCGAATGAGGAAGCATTAATCCTCATTGCAGGTCGTTATGAAGGCATTGACGAGCGTTTTATAGACGCTTATGTCGATGAAGAGTGGTCGATTGGCGACTATGTACTCTCTGGTGGCGAGCTACCGGCGATGGTTCTGATTGATGCGGTTACACGACTGCTGCCTGGAGCTTTAGGGCATGCGGACTCCGCGGAGGAAGATTCCTTCACGGATGGTTTGCTGGATTGCCCGCACTACACCCGACCGGAGGTGTATGCGGATCAGCGTGTTCCCGACGTATTGCTTAGTGGCAATCATGCACACATCCGGCGTTGGCGTTTACAGCAGTCCCTTGGGCGGACCTTTGAACGACGCGCCGATCTTCTGGAAAGCCGCTCGCTTTCTGGAGAAGAGAAGAAGCTGCTCGAGGAATATATCCGCGAGCGGGACGATAGTTAACAACGTATCGATGGTAGATCAGTTGATCTACCTTAGGAGCACAGCATGACTAACAAAATCATCCTTGCACTCGAAGCAGAGCAGATGACCAAAGAGATCCCTCCTTTTGCCCCGGGCGACACCATTGTCGTTCAGGTGAAAGTGAAGGAAGGCGATCGTTCGCGTCTGCAAGCTTTCGAAGGTGTAGTGATTGCCAAGCGTAACCGTGGCGTGAACAGTGCTTTCACTGTTCGTAAAATCTCCAACGGTGTTGGCGTAGAGCGTACTTTCCAGACCTACAGCCCGCAAATCGACAGCATGGCAGTGAAACGTCGCGGTGACGTTCGTAAAGCCAAGCTGTACTACCTGCGTGACCTGTCCGGTAAAGCAGCTCGCATCAAGGAAAAACTGGCTTAAGTCCAGCTTCCCGATGCAGAAAAAAGCAGCCTTCGGGCTGCTTTTTTGTTGCCTGAGATTTGTCATACCTTTGTCCAGTTGTAGGTAGTAAAAGCATGACTTTGCGTGAGCAAGAGATTCAACGTCGTACTGAATTGTCCGTTACCCGTATTACCAAGGCGGTTTTCCCATCGACCACCAATCACCACAACACCCTGTTCGGCGGCACTGCGCTGGCCTGGATGGACGAAGTATCGTTTATCGCCGCCACCCGTTTTTGTCGCCTGCCGTTGGTGACCGTGTCTACAGACCGCATTGACTTCAACCACCCCATTGCAGCGGGCTGCATCGTTGAGCTGGTGGGGCGCGTGGTCAAAGTTGGCAACACCAGCCTCAAGGTTGAAGTCGAGGTGTATGTCGAAAGCATGAGTTGCGACGGTCGCGAATTGGCCATCCAGGGCTTGTTCAGTTTTGTTGCCATCGATGATGACAAGCGTCCAGTGTCGGTATTGCCAGGGTTTGCCTCGTAAAACAGCATTGCGCAGTTTCGAGAACAGCACATTCGTTGTGGTAGCTGGCTTGCCTGCGATGCAAGCGCCGCGGCCTGGCTGGCACACCGCAGGGATGCCATCGCGAGCAAGCCCCCTCCCACAAGGGAGGTGAGGCTTCAGCTCTGCTGCCTGATCAGTGCCAGCAGTGTCCACCCGGTTCCCGGTTTCAATTCGCTATCGGGTGTCACCACATGAACCCAGCCATTGCCATCTCGGGCGAACAGCAGGGTGATGCGCTTACCGTGCAGGTTCTGGTAGTCCTCCCAGGTAAAGTTGTCGGTCAGGTTCGTGCTGTACAGCTCGGCCCCCTGGCTAAGTTCGCTGGCCAGTTGGCCATAGGTCAGCGCGGGGCTGCCTAGCGGTTGCCCGCGATACTCATGACTGGCGCGGTGTTTATCGCTACGGCGGCTTTCCTGGCCATTGGTCAAGGCAAACACGCGTTGAGGGCCGAACTCGTGGTGAAAGCGAACGGCGGCCAAGGTGTTCAGCTCGCCAGACGGCGATAGCGCGAGTAAATACCCCAAGCCCACCAGGTCAAGATGGGATTCGGCGTGCTCTGATGCTGGATTACCAAAGTAGGTAGGCAAGTTTTCCATGCGCGTTGAACGAATGTTTTCCCAATTTGAGTCAGTCAGCAAAACCCGGCTGCCCAGTTGCTGAAGTGCCTTGCCGATGATCCGTGCGGGGCCATTGGCGCCGACGATCAAAAAGCCGCTGGGCGCGGGCTCGGCTACTTTCAGCAGGCGGGCCAGAGGGCGCGCCGTGGCACTTTGCAGTACCACGGTGCCAATGATCACCGCAAATGTGAGCGGCACCAGCAGCAGGGCACCCTCGTGGCCAGCTTCATCCAGCCGGATGGCAAAAATCGCAGAAACGGCCGCAGCGACAATCCCGCGTGGAGCGATCCAGGCCAGCAGTGCGCGTTCACGCCAGTTCAGTTTTGAGCCAAACGTAGAGAGGACGACGTTCAGTGGGCGAGCAATGAACTGAATGATCAGCAGCAACACCAGCACCACAGGCCCGAGACCGATCATGGCGTTCAAGTCCAGGCGCGCAGCGAGCAGAATGAACAGCCCCGAGATCAGGAAAATGCTTAGGTTCTCCTTGAAGTGCAGGATGTTGCGCACATCCACGCCTTTCATATTGGCCATCCACATGCCCATCAGCGTGACCGCCAGCAAGCCGGATTCATGCATGACCTCATTGGCGGCAATAAAAACGCCCAGTACAGAAGCCAGTGTGGCGAGGCTTTGCAAATACTCCGGCAGCCATTGGCGACGCACGATGTGCCCCATGATCCAGCCGCCCACGATACCGAACAGGCTGCCGCACATAATCACCCCGCCAAAGGTCAGCAAGCTGTGGCTCAGACCCTCGCCCGTGGCACTGGCGATGATAAAGCTGTAGACCACGACCGCGAGGAGGGCACCAATCGGATCGATGACGATGCCTTCCCAGCGCAGGATATTGGCAATTGATGCCTTGGGCCGTACAACACGAAGCATCGGCACAATCACTGTTGGCCCGGTGACCAGCGTCAGGGTGCCGAACAGCAAGGCCAGCAGCCAGTCAAAGCCCAGCAGCCAATGGGTCGCCAGGGTGATAACCGCCCAGGTCGAGAGCGCTCCGATGGTGACTAGCCGATGCACAACAGTGCCGATTTCGCGCCACTCGGACAGGTGCAGGGTCAGGCTGCCCTCAAACAGAATCAACGCCACAGCCAGGGAAACCAGCGGCATCAGCAAGGGGCCGAACAGTTCTTGAGGGTTAAGCCAGCCCAGCACGGGACCCACTAAAATTCCGGTCAACAGCAAAAACAGAATGGCCGGCAATTTCAGCCTCCAGGCCAGCCATTGGGAGCCCAGGGCTGCGATGCCGATACCGCCGAAAGACAGCAGAATCTGTTGTTCGGTCATAAGGTGATCCTGTAAGAACTTATGGTTTATGGCGTGCGCCGGCTATGAAAGACTAGCGGTCACTTTTGCCGTTCACTTTTTATTTGTACGCAGACCCCAGCCCATGCATTTCGAGAGCCAATGCCTGCTATAGACGACCCACTTATCGACCGTTTTCTGGATGCCCTGTGGCTGGAAAAAGGCCTGTCGGACAACACGCGCGGTGCTTATCGCAGTGATTTGGCCTTGTTCAATGGCTGGTTGCTCGAGCGCGATATTGCGTTGATCAATGCCGGGCGCGAACTGATCCTCGATCATTTGGCCTGGCGTCTGGAGCAGGGCTACAAGCCCCGCTCAACGGCGCGCTTTCTGTCGGGCTCAAGGGGGTTTTATCGTTACTTGCTGCGAGAAAAGCTGATTGCTGTCGACCCGACGTTGCAGGTCGACATGCCGCAGTTGGGCAGGCCGTTGCCCAAGTCTTTGTCGGAAGCCGACGTAGAGGCGCTGCTCGCGGCCCCGGATCTGAGTGATGCCATCGGTCAGCGTGACCGGGCCATGCTCGAAGTGCTGTACGCCTGTGGCCTGCGGGTGACAGAGTTGATCAGCCTGACCCTGGAGCAGGTCAATCTGCGTCAGGGGGTGTTGCGGGTGATGGGCAAGGGCAGCAAGGAGCGGTTGGTGCCGATGGGGGAGGAGGCCATTGTGTGGGTTGAGCGCTACATGCGCGATGCCAGGCATGAGCTGCTCAGCGGGCGGCCCAGTGATGTGATGTTTCCCAGCCAGCGGGGTGAGCAAATGACGCGCCAGACCTTCTGGCACCGCATCAAGCATCAAGCCAAAGTCGCGGGCATCGACAAATCACTATCGCCTCATACCTTGCGACACGCCTTCGCCACCCATTTGCTCAATCACGGCGCCGACTTGCGTGTGGTGCAAATGCTGCTGGGGCACAGCGACCTGTCCACGACCCAGATTTACACTCATGTAGCCCGTGCCCGCCTGCAAGACCTGCATGCCCGCCATCACCCGCGTGGCTAGTCGTAGTCGGTCATGCAAGCCATCTGTGGTAGGCTTTGCCGGTTCAGAAAGCGCGCCGCCTCAACTCGAAGTTTCATGACGGGTGTGCGGGTTGGCCGCTTTGTCCGTCTTCAGGAGTTCCCATGCGCGTGACCCAAATTTTTGCCGCCGCAGCCTTTGCGTTGGTCAGTACGTTTTCGTTCGCCGACACCGGCGCCGAGCAAGCTATTCGCAAGAGCCTCGAAACGCTGCAGCTGGATGTTCCGGTCGAGAGCATCAGCGCAAGCCCGATGGCCGGTCTGTATGAAGTCAAACTCAAGGGCAGCCGCGTGCTGTATGCCAGTGCTGATGGACAGTTCATCGTTCAAGGCTATATGTTTCAGCTCAAGGACGGTAAACCGGTCAATCTGACCGAGCAGGCAGAGCGTGTTGGCGTCGCCAAATTGATCAATGGTATTCCGGTTGCTGAAACCGTCGTTTACCCTGCAATCGGCGAAACCAAGTCGCACATCACTGTCTTTACCGATACTACCTGCCCGTATTGCCACAAATTGCATGCCGAAGTCCCTGAGCTGAACAAAATGGGGATTGAAGTGCGCTACGTTGCATTCCCGCGTCAGGGCCTTGGCTCTGCAGGTGACCAGCAACTGCAAGCGGTCTGGTGTTCCAAGGACAAAAAAAGCGCGATGGACAAAATGACTGATGGCAAAACGGTCGAGGCGCCAAAATGCGCCAACCCGGTAGCCAAGCAGTTCGCGATGGGCCAATCCATCGGTGTAAATGGCACGCCAGCCATTGTTTTGGCTGACGGTCAGGTAATTCCGGGTTATCAGCCTGCTGCACAGGTTGGCAAGCTGGCACTCAGTGTTAAATAATCCTGCGTCGTCACGGTAAGCCTTTGACGATCATGGCGGGGCAGTCCTACTGCCCGGCTATTAATAGAGAACCGTGGCAATCCACGGTTGTTTTCCACGGCCGACCTTGAGTCGGCCGTTTTATGGGGAGTTCAGCGTGAATCCGGTCAAAGTAGGTATCTGTGGGCTCGGGACCGTCGGTGGCGGCACCTTCAACGTACTAAAGCGTAACGCCGAGGAGATCGCGCGCCGTGCCGGGCGTGGTATCCAGGTTGCGCAAATTGCAATGCGTACGCCAAACCCTCAGTGCGACATTACCGGTACCCCCATTACCAACGATGTATTCGCTGTTGCGACCAACCCTGAAATCGACATCGTTATCGAGCTGATCGGCGGTTACACCATCGCCCGTGAGCTGGTGCTCAAAGCCATTGAAAACGGCAAGCATGTGGTCACTGCGAACAAGGCGCTGATTGCCGTTCACGGTAACGAAATCTTCGCCAAGGCCCAGGAAAAGGGCGTGATCGTTGCGTTCGAAGCAGCCGTTGCAGGCGGCATCCCGGTGATCAAGGCCATTCGTGAAGGCCTGTCGGCCAACCGCATCAACTGGGTTGCCGGCATCATCAACGGTACCGGTAACTTCATCCTCACCGAGATGCGCGAAAAAGGCCGTACATTCGAAGACGTACTGGCTGAAGCGCAAGCTCTGGGTTATGCCGAAGCTGACCCGACGTTCGACGTTGAAGGTATCGATGCAGCACACAAACTGACGATTCTGGCGTCGATTGCCTTTGGTATCCCGCTGCAATTCGACAAGGCCTACACCGAAGGCATCACCAAGCTGACAACCGCTGACGTCAATTACGCTGAAGCCCTGGGTTATCGCATCAAGCACCTGGGCGTTGCACGCAGCACGGCCAACGGTATCGAGTTGCGGGTTCACCCGACGCTGATTCCGGCGGATCGACTGCTTGCCAACGTCAATGGCGTAATGAACGCAGTCATGGTCAACGGTGACGCTGCTGGTTCGACCCTGTTCTACGGAGCGGGCGCAGGCATGGAGCCAACGGCTTCGTCCGTGATTGCCGACCTGGTGGACGTGGTGCGTGCCATGACCAGCGACCCTGAAAACCGTGTGCCGCACCTGGCCTTCCAGCCAGACCTGTTGTCCGATCACCCGATCCTGCCGATCGACGCATGCGAAAGCGCCTACTACTTGCGTATCCAGGCCAAGGATCACCCGGGTGTATTGGCTCAAGTGGCCAGTATCCTGTCCGAGCGTGGCATCAACATCGAATCGATCATGCAGAAAGAAGTCGAAGAGCACGATGGTCTGGTGCCAATGATTCTGCTGACCCATCGGGTTATCGAGCAGCACATGAACGATGCGATTACCGCGCTAGAAACGTTACAGGGCGTAGTGGGCCCAGTGGTTCGTATCCGCGTTGAACATCTAATTTAATTGATCGCGCCAAGCGGCAGATTCCACACCGCTTGGCGCTCAAGCCGAAGGTTTGAAGACATGCGCTATATCAGCACCCGTGGCCAGGCACCGGCCCTGAATTTTGAAGACGTGTTGTTGGCCGGGCTGGCCAGCGATGGCGGTTTGTATGTGCCGGAAAACCTGCCGCGCTTTACCCAAGAAGAAATCGCTTCCTGGGCAGGTTTGCCGTACCACGAGTTGGCATTTCGGGTCATGCGCCCGTTTGTTACCGGCAGTATTCCGGACGCAGACTTCAAAAAGATTCTCGAAGAAACCTACGGCGCGTTTTCCCACGCGGCTGTCGCGCCACTGCGTCAGCTCAATGGCAACGAATGGGTGCTTGAGCTTTTCCACGGCCCGACCCTGGCGTTCAAGGATTTCGCCTTGCAATTGCTCGGCCGCCTGCTCGACTACGTGCTGGCAAAACGTGGCGAGCGTGTAGTGATTGTCGGAGCGACCTCCGGTGATACCGGCTCGGCTGCGATTGAAGGCTGCAAGCATTGCGAAAATGTCGACATTTTCATCCTGCACCCCAATAACCGGGTGTCGGAAGTTCAACGTCGTCAAATGACGACGCTGTTCGGTGACAACATTCACAACATCGCCATCGAAGGCAACTTCGATGACTGCCAGGAAATGGTCAAAGCCAGCTTTGCCGACCAGGACTTCCTCAAGGGCACACGCCTGGTAGCCGTGAACTCGATCAACTGGGCGCGGATCATGGCCCAGATCGTTTACTACTTCCATGCAGCCCTGCAACTGGGCGGACCGCACCGATCCGTGTCGTTCTCGGTGCCTACCGGCAACTTTGGCGACATCTTTGCAGGTTATCTGGCGCGCAACATGGGCTTGCCGGTCAACCAGTTGATCGTTGCCACCAACCGCAACGACATCCTGCATCGCTTCATGAGCGGCAATCAGTACGCCAAGGACACCCTGCACGCGACCCTGTCGCCGTCGATGGACATCATGGTGTCATCGAACTTCGAACGTTTGCTGTTCGATCTTCACGGTCGCAATGGCGCGGCAGTTGCCGGCCTGATGGACACCTTCAAGCAAACGGGCAACTTCAGCGTTGAAGATGATCGCTGGACTGAAGCGCGTCGCCTGTTCGACTCGCTGGCGGTTGATGATGAGCAAACGTGCGAAACCATCGCCCAGGTGTTTGCCGAGAGCGGTGAAGTGCTCGATCCGCACACAGCCATTGGGGTGCGTGCCGCTCGCGAATGCCGTCGCAGCCTGGATATTCCTATGGTTATCCTGGGCACGGCACACCCGGTCAAGTTCCCGGAAGCAGTTGAAAAAGCAGGCATAGGAAAAGCGCAGGAGCTGCCGTCGCACCTTTCCGACCTGTTTGAGCGAGAAGAGCGCTACACCGTGTTGGCAAATGATCTCAAGGCAGTTCAAGCCTTTGTCAGCCAGCATGGCAATCGAGGCAAGCCTCTTTAAAGGCATTTGTCTTACGCGTTTTGAAGCCCGTCATCTGACGGGCTTTTTTGTTTGTGCATGGCAAACTTGGCCGCTTTTCGCCCCCGCATGTTGACGGGTTTGCGGCCAAGGATGCTGTCATGTCACCACTTCACCAGGCATTTGAATCAGGGGCGCGCCTATTGCTGGCGATGGTTCTCCTGACCTGTATGCAACCGGCTATTGCCAGCCATGGTTTGCCCTTCAGGCTTGCAACAAGCTTTATCGAGTTCAAGCCGCTGCAACTGGATGCCTCTGAACGGCAATGGCTGGCCAGTCACCCAACGTTGCGTGTGGGTATCGCCCTCGGCGATTACGAACCTGTCGATATCACCAATGATCGCGACTACTACCAGGGCCTCAGCGCCGATTACCTGGGGCTCGTGCGTGACAGGCTGGGAGTGTCTATCGAGCTTCTGGGCTACAAAAAACGCGACCAGGCAGTTGCCGAACTGCTGGCCGGGAAAATCGACATCCTGACCAGTGCCAGCGGTTTTGAACGGGGGATTGAAGGCATCGCTTTTTCCCGCAGCTACATGGTTGATCAAGGCGTAATAGTCGGGCGTGCCAGTGACTTCGAGCCGATTACGCGCTGGGCGGGCAAAAAGATCGGCTTTGTCGATGGTTATGTCGATGTACAGACCGCCCATGGGTTTTACCCCGACAGCGAGATCATCCTCACCCCCCATTTGCAAAGTGCTATGGAGGCGCTGGCTGAAGGGGATATCGATGCATTCATCGGTAATGAACTCATGGTGCAGGCATTCAAAAATGTCCGGCCGTATTCAGGGGTGCGCATTATGGGTGACAGCGTTTTGCCAACTGACGGGTTTGCTTTTGCCACTCGCCGCTCCGAGCCCCAGCTAGCTGCGTTGATTGAAAAGGCATTCGACAGCATTGATGACGCAACGAGGCAGATGGTCCTTGCTCGCTGGACGACCGGGCTTGAAGGGAGCAGCGGGCAGCAGCCCATCGACCTGTTGCCCGACGAGCAGGAGTGGATCAAGCGTCACCCGGTCGTGACCCTCGCCACCCAACAGTTCCCGTTGTACGCGTTCAGGGCTGGAGACGGTCGCTGGGTGGGGCTGAGTGTTGACATTCTGGCGCGTATATCTCGAATGACCGGGCTGCAGTTTGTGCACAAGGAAGCGTTTTCAACGGTGAACATTCTGGACATGCTCAAAAGTGGCGAGGCGCAAATGAACTCCAGCCTCTCCCGAAACCGTGAGCGTACGGCTTTTCTGGATTTCACTTATTCCTACGGAGGGGCACCCTGGGTATTTGTGGTGCGCGTCAATGATTCCCGGCTGGGTTCGCTGGACCAGTTGGCGGGTAAGGTACTGGTGCTTCCCGCCAGGCACGCCCTCGAAGACTTGATTCGACGTGAGTACCCCGCGATCACCTTGCTGCTGGTGGATACCTACGCCCAGGCACGTCACGCAGTTGCTACGGGTGATGCGGATGCAACGATTCAGAGCGAGACACAAGCTCACCTCTATCCGCCGGGGCGTCTAAAGGTCGGGCGCAGTGTGGATGGGCGATGGACCGCTGCCAGTTTTTCGGTATCGACCCGATACCCTGAGCTGCTTGGCATCATGAACAAGGCGCTGGAGGCCATACCGGTGGCCGAGTTTCGAACCTTGAGAGCCCGATGGTTGGGAGGCGTTGGTCAACCCCTCGTTATCGAGAGGGGCTTGTACCATTCAGCCTGGCTGTACTGGGCAATTGGCGCATTGTTCGCCGCAGGTCTCATGCTGTTTACATGGAACCGTTTGCTGCGCAGGCAGCTCGGGATCGGGCGCCAGTTTGAGCAATCCTTGCGTGAGGAGGTGGAGCGCAATCGGCGTTTTTTGGATGGCATCCCCAGCCCGATCTTCGTGGTGGGCCTGGAGGGTGAGTTGCTCACCTGCAATAAAAGCTATGAAGAGCGCTTGTCGGTGCAGCTGGAGCAGATACGCGGATTGAAGGTCACGGACGTCAATTTATTCCCCGAGGAAGTGGCCGAGCAGTTTCAGCAAGAGCTTATGTGCATGATTCACAGCCGCAAGCCATGCTACAAAAAACGGTGGGTGGAGTTCAAAGCGGGAGGCATGGAAATCTATCAATGGACCGTCCCGTTTTACTCAGTCTCCGGACGGCTGGAAGGGCTGGTAGGTGGGTGGTTTGATACCTCCGAGAGCCGGAAGTGGAACTAGCAAGCCCGATTGAACAGTAAATTCGGGCACTGGACAGATCTCGTAGTGGATTCAGAAATATCCTATGTTTTCTGGTCGTTGGGCCTACTAAAGTTCATTCCCTCGGAAACAGTAGGTCTATGCCCTGAAGGCCCAAGATGCGATCTCTGAAAGTATTGATTCTTGAAGACAACCCATTTCAGTTAATGGTGTTGCACCAGATGTTGAACGCGTTCCGGATTTTCGACGTGCTGACGGCTCAAAGCGTGGACTCGGCGCGCGAGTCCCTGCTCAAGAGCGGGGCTATCGATGTCGCGATTTGTGATCTCTACATGGACGGCCCGTCAGGGTTTGAACTGATCAACGAACTGGCCCGCCAGCGTAGCGCGAGGGCGGTGATCATTTTGAGCTCGGCTGCGCCTCCGGTGATTGAAATGGCAGCTCTGATGGCCCGCAAGCAAGGCCTCAAGGTGTTGGGTTGTCTGCCTAAACCCGTGAGCCTGGGCGGCTTGGGTCAATTACTGGAGTCATATGAGCGCACGTGCTCAAACGGTGACGGTGCTAATGGGAATTAATTGCTGGTGTCGGGGAACTTCAGGCAGGTCTGGTGTGTCAGATTTTTCATCAACAGGAGCAAGTCTATTGCTCCGATGCTTGTAGCCTGTTGAGCGGGTCGTCATGACCTTGTTAAAACCCGAGTAGCCTCCCCACTGCTCGGGTTTTTTTTGCTCTTTTTTTGGTCAGCGCGAATCCAGGCTCGACACGGGTGGAGGGCCCAATGTGTTGAGTAGCTTATTGACGCTGCGGATAACCTCGCGACCTTCCGGTGTGGCCGAGCACCCGATGTAAATGGACTGAAACTCGGGGGCGCCCTGAATCGGGTAAAACATCAGTGAGTCGGGCGACAAACCTTGTTCGCTGGCCTTGGCCTGAATTTCTGGCCAATAGCCCAACAGTGCCGGCATGCGGCCAGCCTGCTGCATTTGCAGCAGGCTGCTCAGCGGATCGTTGCCGTAATGCATGACGATTTGGCTAGCAGGCCCTTGTGTGAGCTGGGAATCAATCCACTCACCGTAACTGCGCTTGGCGATTACCCCAAGCTTCATGGTTTGAGCCTTTAGCAGTCCTGGCAGGTCCACCTTGTCGTTCTGGATAAAGGGTTCGATCAGTTGCTGGTTCGCACGCAGAGTCGCCATGCCGTTGCTGTGCAAAACAGCAACAGGTGACGAATAGACAATCGACTGCGCGCGAGCGGGGTTCCAGATCAAGGCCGGATCGCAGGCCAGCGCCCGTTCACCTAGCATCTGCAGCGCCCGCGCCCGGTTAACCCGCATGATGACGTGTTGGTATTGCGGCATGCTTTCGATCAGCACGGGCATCATTTGATCGATTACCCCCTGACCTTTTTGCTGCCCGTGAAACACCGTGAGCGGCGGTAGATCGCGCAACAGCCAGATGAGCGTCGGTGCAGCCTGACTGCCTGTGGCCCAAACCAGAAGCAGCGAAGTTATCAGGCCTGCCCAAAGGCTTCGCCACTTCAAGCGATGAGTCATCGTGCTGATCTCCTTCGGGGCCACTTAAAGTGGCAACTGGCCTAAATGGCGCCAGCTTGCTTGAGGTTGGCGATGGCTGCTGCGTCGTAACCCAGAGCGCTCAGCAGCTCATGATTATGGGCGCCCAACTCAGGCCCGACCCAATCTGCGGAGCCTGGGGTCTCGGACAGCCTGGGCACGATGCCAGGCATCTTGAAGTCTTTGCCATCAGGCAGCTTGGCCTGCAGAAACATTTCACGGGCCAGAAATTGCGGGTCAGTGAACATGTCTTCTGCCGAGAAGATGCGGCTGGCGGGTACTTGCGCCGTGCTCAGTTGCTCAAGCACTGTTTCAAGCGGTAATGAGCCGACCCAGCGGTCAATCACGCCATAGAGTTCATCGCGACGGGTATCACGGCCATCGTTGCTGGCAAGTGCCGGATCATTGGCCAGATCGTCACGGCCGATGATGTGCATGAAGCGCTTGAAGATAGCGTCGCCATTGGCGCCGATCTGAATGTGTTTGCCATCCAGGCTGGTATGAATCGAAGAGGGGGTGATGCCGGGCATGATGTTGCCGGTACGTTCGCGAATAAAACCGAACACATCGAACTCGGGGACCATACTTTCCATCATGGCAAAAATGGCCTCGTAGAGCGCCACGTCCACCACCTGGCCTTGTCCGCCATTGACCTCGCGATGACGCAATGCCATCAAGGCGCCAATGACCCCCCACAACGCGGCAATCGAGTCGCCGATCGAGATGCCGGTTCTAACCGGCGGTCGGTCTTCAAAACCGGTGATGTAACGCAGGCCGCCCATTGACTCGCCCACCGCGCCAAAGCCCGGCTGGTCTTTCATCGGACCGGTCTGACCAAAACCGGACAGGCGCACCATTACCAACTTCGGGTTCAGGGCGTGCAGTACCTCCCAGCCCAGGCCGAGCTTTTCCAGCACGCCGGGGCGAAAGTTTTCTATCAGGATATCGGCGTCGGCCAGTAACTCTTTGAGGATGCTCAGGCCATCGGGGTGCTTGAGGTTCAGGGTCAGGGACTTTTTGTTGCGCGCCTGGACGAACCACCACAGTGACGTGCCTTCGTACAACTTGCGCCATTTTCTCAGGGGATCTCCACCGTCCGGGGACTCGACCTTGATCACCTGTGCACCAAACTCGGCGCAAATGCGCGATGCAAATGGCCCTGCGATCAGTGTGCCCAATTCGACGACTTTAAGGCCTGAAAGGGGTTTGGTGGCAAGCGGCATGGGGAATCCTTGTCCTGGGGGCGAGCGAGTACAGCCTTTTAACATAGCTGGTCGCTGGCAAGAAGCGGGTCGATTCGTTCAATCACAGCGTATCGGTTAGACTTGCCGCCTTTCTCAGTATCAAGAAGCCCGTTCATGGCACAGCCGTCCACGACCTACAAGTTTGAACTCAACCTGACCGACCTCGATCGCGGGGTCTATGAAAGCGTCAAGCAGACCATCGCCCGTCATCCTTCGGAAACCGAAGAACGCATGACCGTGCGCCTTCTTGCCTACGCCTTTTGGTACAACGAGCATCTGTCTTTTGGTCGCGGTCTGTCTGATGTAGACGAACCAGCTCTGTGGGAAAAAAGCCTGGATGACCGTGTTCTGCACTGGATTGAAGTTGGCCAGCCTGACGCCGACCGTCTGACCTGGTGCTCGCGTCGTACCGAGCGCACCAGCTTACTGGCCTATGGCAGCTTGCGGGTTTGGGAAGGCAAGGTGATCCCGGCGATCAAAAACCTGAAAAACGTCAATATTGCTGCCGTCCCGCAAGAGATTCTTGAAGTGCTGGCCAAAGACATGCCGCGCGTTATCAAGTGGGACGTGATGATCAGCGAAGGCACCATTTTCGTGACCGATGATCGCGGCCAGCACGAAGTGCAGTTGCAGTGGCTGCAAGGCGAACGCGGCTAAGCCACTCCACTTTTTTACGACCAAGAGACTCTTCACCCGCTTATGCGCATCGAACCTCGTCCACTGCCTGAAACCCTGCCTTTTTTGGGCGAAATGCCAACCCTGCTGACGCGTCTATACGCGGCACGGGGTGTGCAGTCGCAAGCTGAGCTGGACAAGAGCCTGGCGCGACTTATCCCGTATCAGCAGCTCAAGGGCATCGATGCGGCCGTGGATTTGCTGGTGGTGGCGCTTGAACAGCGCCAGCGCATCTTGATCGTGGGCGACTTTGACGCCGACGGCGCGACGGCGAGTACGGTTGGCATGCTGGGTTTGCGCTTGCTGGGGGCGGCCCATGTCGATTATCTGGTGCCCAACCGCTTTGAATACGGCTACGGCCTGACCCCGGAAATCGTCGAAGTCGCGCTGACGCGGACCCCGCAGTTGCTGATCACGGTCGACAACGGGATCTCCAGTATTGAAGGCGTGGCCGCGGCAAAAAAAGCCGGGTTGAGCGTGCTGGTTACGGATCACCACTTGCCGGGCAACGAATTGCCGGCAGCGGACGCCATCGTCAATCCCAACCAGCCCGGCTGCGAATTTCCGAGCAAGGCGCTGGCGGGGGTAGGGGTCATCTTTTACGTTCTGATCGCCTTGCGGGCGCGCTTGAACAGCCTGGGCTGGTACCAGAACAGTAAGGCGCCGAACATCGCCGAGCTACTGGACCTGGTGGCGCTGGGCAGTGTGGCGGACGTGGTGCCGCTGGATGCCAACAATCGCATTCTGGTACATCAGGGGCTTGAGCGAATCCGTGCCGGGCGCGCCCGCCCGGGGCTAAAGGCCATTTTGGAGGTGGCCAAGCGTGACCACTCAAAAATCACCTCGACCGATCTGGGATTCATTCTGGGGCCGCGCCTAAACGCTGCCGGGCGACTGGACGACATGAGTCTGGGTATCGAATGCCTGCTGACCGATGACGCCAATGCGGCGCAGGCAATGGCCGTGCAGCTGGACGAGATGAATCAGGACCGCAAATCCATTGAGCAGGGCATGCAACGTGAAGCGCTGGCCCAGCTCAAGGACCTGGCGCTAGAGAGCATGCCGTTTGGCCTGTGCCTGTTCGACCCGGAGTGGCATCAGGGGGTGATCGGGATTCTGGCTTCGCGACTCAAGGAGCGTTACTTCCGCCCGACCTTCGCGTTTGCCGATGCGGGCGATGGCATGCTCAAGGGGTCCGGGCGTTCGGTGCCGGGTTTTCATATCCGGGACGCGCTCAGCGTGGTTGCTGCCCAGCATCCGGAATTGATCAGCAAGTACGGCGGCCATGCCATGGCAGCCGGCTTGACCTTGCCTGAGGCCAACTTCACGCTGTTTTCCCAGGCATTTGATGCCGAAGTCCGACGTCAACTCCGTGAAGAAGACCTTACTGGGCGCATGCTGTCCGACGGCAGTCTGGCAGTTGAAGAGTTTCATCTGGAGCTGGCGCGAGCCCTGCGCAATGCCGGGCCGTGGGGGCAGCACTTCCCGGAGCCGTTGTTTCACGGGGTGTTCCAGTTGGTTGAGCAACGCATCGTGGGTGAGCGGCATTTGAAAGTGGTGCTCAAAACCGAATGCGGCAGCGTAAAACTCGATGGCATCGCCTTCGGGATTGACCGCGAAGTGTGGCCTAACCCGACCATTCGCTGGGTTGAACTGGCCTATAAACTCGACCTCAACGAGTTTCGCGGCAACGAAACCGTGCAACTGATGATTGCTCATATCGAACCGCGTTAATACCTCCAGTCCCCCCCACTGTGGGAGCGGGCTTGCTCGCGATTACATCCCCCCGGTTTGTCTGACAGGTCGCGGCGCTTGTATCGCGAGCAAGCCCGCTCCCACAAAAAAACGGGTTACTCGCACAGGAAATTTACTCCTGCCCTGTGCGATTTGAACTCGCCCTCACCCAGTGTTGTCGACTAGGCTCTAGAAGTACTTGGAGCCTACCCACTGGAATTAGAGGTGACCCATGAGTCTGCTGCTCGAGCCCTACACCCTGCGACAACTGACCCTCATTAACCGCATTGCGGTCTCGCCTATGTGCCAGTACTCCAGCGTCGACGGGCTGGCCAATGACTGGCATTTAGTACATCTAGGCAGCCGTGCCGTAGGCGGCGCCGGGCTGATTTTTACCGAGGCCACCGCCGTAAGTCCTGAGGGGCGTATCACCGCCCAGGACCTTGGCTTGTGGAACGACGAACAGATCGAACCCCTGCAGCGCATCACCCGTTTTATTCGGGCTCAAGGTGCCGTGGCCGGTATTCAACTGGCACATGCCGGACGCAAGGCCAGCACCCATCGCCCCTGGTTAGGCAAGCATGGCAGCGTCAAAGTGGAGGAGGGCGGCTGGGTCCCGGTCGGGCCGTCACCGATTGCGTTCGATCCGCAACACACCGCGCCGACACAATTGGACGAAGCTCAGATACACGATGTGATCCAGGCCTTCGTTGATGCCGCCAAGCGGGCGCTGGAGGCAGGGTTTTCCGTGGTTGAGGTGCACGCCGCTCACGGTTACCTGCTGCATCAATTCCTTTCGCCACTGAGCAATCAGCGGCGAGATCAGTACGGCGGGTCCTTCGAGAACCGTATTCGTCTGGTGCTGGAAGTCACCGAGGCCGTGCGCGGGGTTTGGCCACAAGAATTACCGCTGTTTGTGCGGGTTTCGGCCACCGACTGGGTAGAAGATGGTTGGAACCCGGACGAAACCGTTGAGCTGGCCCGACGCCTGAAAGCGTTGGGTGTCGATCTGATTGATGTGTCTTCAGGTGGGACCGCGGCCAATGCCGAGATCCCGGTGGGGCCGGGTTACCAGACCCGTTTTGCCGAGCGCGTGCGTAAAGAGGCGTGCATCGCCACTGGCACCGTCGGAATGATCACCGAGCCTGCTCAGGCCGAGCATATTCTGCGCACCGGTCAGGCAAATCTGATTTTGCTGGCCCGCGAGCTGTTGCGTGATCCGTATTGGCCGTTGCACGCAGACGATGACCTGGGCGGTAAAAAGGCTACGTGGCCTGCCCAGTACCAGCGTGCTACCCACCGTGACCAACCGATTCATGAGTCTGATTTGCGTGACTGATTCAACCGGCTCTTGAGTGAGCGGTATCTGTGTGGGAGCGGGCCTGATTGGCTCCCTTAACCCTGTTGCGAGAGGCTGCTTATGAGTACCCGTGGATTGCTTGATCAATTACTAAAGTCCGGCCAGCAAATGCTGGAGAAAAAAACCGGTGCCCAAGGCAACGCTTCGGGTGCCGGTAAAGGTGGTTTGGGCGGCCTGCTGGGTGGTTCCGGTGGGCTGGGCGGTTTGCTTTCAGGTGCCGGTGGCGGCGCACTGGCGGCCAGTGCGCTGGGCTTGCTGCTGGGTAACAAGAGTGCGCGCAAATATGGCGGGCAAGCACTGACCTACGGCGGCCTGGCCGCTTTGGGCGTGCTGGCCTACAAAGCCTACGGCAACTGGCAGGCCAGTCAGGGCACTGCGCCGCAAACCGAACCGCAAACCATTGACCGTGTATCGGCGCCACAGGTCGAGCAGCACAGCCAGGCGATTCTTAAAGCCCTGGTAGCGGCCGCCAAGGCAGATGGCCATGTGGATGAGCGCGAGCGCCAATTGATCGAAGGCGAACTCGGTAAACTCAACGGCGACCCTGCGCTGCGGCAATGGCTACAGGCTGAGCTGAACAAGCCGCTGGACCCTGCGGAAGTGGCCAGCGCGGCCAGCACCCCCGAAATAGCCGCCGAAATGTATATCGCCAGTTTGATCCTGGTGGATGAAGAGCACTTTATGGAGCGCGCTTACCTCGAAGAATTGGCTAAACAGCTCAAACTCGACCCGGGCCTCAAGCTTGAGCTCGAAGCTCAGGTCAAGCAGGCGAGCAACTAAAACGCCTCTGCAGACCCGTGGGAACAGGCCCTACGATGTACCTAAGTTCAGCGCCCCGGTCCGAAATGGCCCGGGGTTTTTTTTCGTTTAAATAAAGCCTCGTGCTCACTGAGGGCTCTTTTGTCCGCTTCATTGTCATAATGCCCTGCTAGCTTGCCCGCAAGAAATATTTTGTTACGTATGATCAGGACTATGTAATGAGTGACGAGAAAGACAAGGCCCCCCAAATCGATAGCAGTCGCCGCCGCTTCCTCGCCGGTGCTGCAGCACTGGGCGCAGGGGCCGCGACCTTAAGCGCTTGTGGCGGTTTTGAACATGAAAGCCCGGTTATGTCGCCGTCACTTACCCCGTCCGAGCTGGACAAAAAGCTCCACGAACAGGTCAAGACCATCGTGGTGATCTATGCCGAGAACCGGAGTTTCAATAATCTGTTCGCCAATTTCCCTGGCGTAGAACAACCGCTGTCGGCGCTCAAGCCCAGTGACTACCAGCAGCGCGACCGCGATGGCAGTCTGTTGCAAACCTTGCCCCCTGCCTGGGGCGGGGTGTTGCAAGTGGGGCCGCAGACGGTCGATGGGGTGACCTATGCCCCGGGTATGCAGTTCCAGGAAAACCTGCCCAACGCACCCTTTGCCCTCAAGGGGCCGAATCAGGAAGACCTGCCGCTTAACCAGATCACCCGGGACTTGTGGCACGTGTTCTATCAAAACCAGATGCAGATCAACGACGGCAAGAATGACCAGTTTGTCGCCTGGGGAGACTCCGGAGGTTTCACCATGGGTTATTACGCCCAGTCGCAGTATTCGCTGCGCCTGTGGGACGTTGCCCGTGAATTCGTGCTGTGTGACAACTTCTTTCAGGGCGCCTTCGGCGGCTCGTTTCTCAACCACCAGTATCTGATCAGCGCCACTGTGCCGTTCTATCCGAACGCCAATACCTCTGTGGCTGAGGCCCAGATTGCTGTGTTGCAAGGTGACGACCCCACCGGCACGCGCCTTAAGCCCTTGGCTAAATCCCCGGCCAGTGCCATGACCGGTGCACCCCAGTTCGGCCCCAGTGCCCTGACTCCGGACGGTTTTGCCGTGAACACCATGGCCCCGCCTTACTGGCCGACCTGGATTCGCGACCCCGAACGACCGGACTACGCCAAACCCGACTTACCCAGTGTGCTGGTGCCGCAAAGCCACGAGCATATCGGCGACAAGCTGAGTAAAAAGAACATCGACTGGGCCTGGTACGCGGGTGCCTGGCAGGCCACGCTGGAGCAGTACAAAGGTTCTGAGAGCATCCCCCGAATCCCTAACTTCCAGTACCATCATCAGCCATTCAACTACTTCGAGCGCCAAGGCCCGCAGAACCCGACTGAGCGCAGCAAGCGCCTGCGCGACGGTGGTCTGGGCGATGAGACTGCGACCAATCGCTTTCTGGCCGACGCCGAAGCCGGAAAATTGCCCGCAGTGAGCTTTTACAAGCCCCAAGGCAACCTCAACCTGCACGCGGGCTATGCCGACGTGGCCGCCGGTGACCGACACCTCGACCGCACACTCAAGGTGCTGCGTAACAGCCCGCAATGGGAAAACATGGTGGTCGTGCTCACGGTGGACGAGAACGGCGGCTGGTGGGATCACGTTGCACCTCCAAAAGGCGATCGCTGGGGGCCTGGCACGCGAATTCCGGCGCTGGTGGTATCGCCCTTTGCCCGCAAGGGCACAGTGGATCACACGGTGTATGACACCGCCTCGATCCTGCGGCTGATTACCCGGGTGCATCAGTTGGAAACGCTGGATGGCATCAGGCAGCGCGATGACGCCATGAAAGCGCGAGGGCAGGCGCCAATGGGCGATTTGACCAATGCTCTGATGTTTTGACTGGCAACCCCCGGATTGTATGAGTGACACCTGACCTGTGGGAGCGGGCTTGCTCGCGATGAAAGCAACGCGGTCTGCCAGATCCACCGCGTCGCCTGAATCGCGAGCAAGCCCGCTCCCACAGATTGAGCACAATTTGCAATCTCCTACTTATTTAGTCTGTTTTATGCGTAGGCTTTTTTGTTTGTTGCTGTGAGATCTGTCTCAACGTCTGTACGAATCATTGCGTACCCTCGGCTATACTCGCCTTCATTTGAATGGCTCCCGAGGATCGACTGTGAAGAACTGGACGTTACGCCAACGCATCTTGGCGAGCTTTGCTGTAATCATCGCCATTATGCTGCTGATGGTTGTGGCGTCTTACTCGCGCCTGCTTTCAATCGAGAGCAGCGAAGAGAAGGTGCAGACCGACTCGATCCCCGGGGTTTACTACAGTTCGATGATTCGCAGTGCCTGGGTCGACAGCTATGTCTTGACTCTGGAACTGGTGGGTTCGATCAACCAGCGCGATCTGAACAACGAAGATCGCAAGCTGTACGCCAGTTACGAAGACCGCCTTAACAAAGAGCTGCAAAACTATCGAAGCACTATTTTTGAAGGCAATGACAACGCTCACTTTGAGGACTTTGAACGTATTCACAAAGAATACGGCCTGGTGTTGTCGAAGGTGCTGGACCTGTATCAAAACAAGGATTATGCACAAGCGCACCAGGTGCTTGGCGCGGAGCTGACTCCGGCCTGGATGGCTGGACGCAAGGCGCTCAACGATATTATCGAAGGCAATCGCGAGTCTGCCGTTCTTGCAACGGACAACATTGCCCAAGCGGTTATGACCGCCAAGATCAGCATGATTGTTTCGCTGGTTATTGCTGTACTGGCGGCGGCGCTGTGTGGCTTCCTGTTGTTGCGGGCGATCATGTCGCCGATGCAGCGCATCGTTTCGATTCTGGAAGTGATGCGTTCCGGTGACTTGAGCTCGCGCCTGAACCTGGAACGCAAGGACGAGTTTGGCGCGGTGGAGACCGGCTTCAACGACATGATGGCGGAGCTGACAACGCTGGTGTCCCAGGCCCAGCGCTCTTCGGTACAAGTCACCACCTCGGTCACTGAAATCGCCGCCACGTCCAAGCAGCAACAGGCCACGGCCACTGAGACCGCTGCTACCACTACCGAGATCGGCGCCACGTCCCGTGAAATTGCAGCCACCTCCCGTGACCTGGTGCGCACCATGACCGAAGTGACTTCGGCAGCGGATCAGGCTTCGATACTGGCCGGTTCCGGGCAGCAAGGCCTGGCCCGCATGGAAGAAACCATGCACTCGGTGATGGGCGCTGCGGATCTGGTCAATGCCAAGCTGGCCATTCTCAACGAGAAGGCCGGCAACATTAATCAGGTGGTGGTGACCATCGTTAAAGTGGCGGACCAGACCAACCTGCTGTCGCTCAACGCCGCCATCGAAGCTGAAAAGGCCGGTGAGTACGGCCGTGGTTTCGCCGTGGTCGCCACTGAAGTCCGGCGCCTGGCCGACCAGACGGCTGTGGCCACTTACGATATCGAGCAGATGGTGCGCGAGATTCAGTCGGCGGTCTCCGCAGGCGTGATGGGCATGGACAAGTTCTCCGAAGAGGTGCGTCGTGGCATGTCCGAGGTGCAGCAGGTGGGCGAGCAGCTGTCGCAGATCATTCATCAGGTCCAGGCCCTGGCGCCGCGAGTGCTGATGGTCAATGAAGGCATGCAGGCTCAGGCCACGGGCGCCGAGCAGATCAACCTTGCGCTGGTACAACTGGGAGATGCCAGCAGCCAGACCGTCGAGTCCTTGCGTCAGGCCAGCTTTGCGATCGACGAACTCAGTCAGGTTGCCGTTGGGCTGCGTAGCGGCGTTTCGCGTTTTAAAGTCTGATGAGCGAGCTTCTAGCCAAGCACGCGGGCGTGAAGGTGCCCAAGCAACGCCTGTTTCTGGTGTTTTACATTGGTAATGAGCGCTATGCGCTGGCCGCCACCGACGTCGTCGAGGTGCTGCCGCGCTTGCCACTCAAGCCCATTGCCCATGCACCCTCGTGGGTGGCCGGGGTGTTCGCTCATCGTGACCGAATGATTCCTGTGATCGATATCAGCGCCATGACCTTTGGCACCGAAGCCGTGGCCCGCACCAGCACCCGGCTGGTGCTGGTCAAGTATCGCGGGCAATTGCTCGGGCTGTTGCTTGAACAAGCCAGCGATACGCTGCGTTGTGATCCGGCAGATTTTCAGCCCTATGGCATTGATAACTGCGATGCGCCTTATTTGGGCCCCGTACGTCAAGACGAAGCGGGGCTATTGCAGTGGTTGAGCATCGACGACCTGCTGAGCCCAGCGGTATATGCGTTGCTCTTTGCCCAAGATGAAGATGACACCTGCGAACAGGTGAACCCATGAGTGCCGATCAGCGCTTTTTCGATTTTCTGAAGCAGCGAATCGGTCTGGACGTGGCCTCGGTCGGTCCGGCCATTATCGAGCGTGCCGTTCGCCAGCGTTGCATTGCGCTGAACATGGTCGATAACGATCGTTACTGGCAGCGCCTGCTCAGTTCCCAGGATGAACAGCAGGCCCTGATCGAGTCAGTGATCGTGCCCGAGACCTGGTTTTTTCGTTATCCCGAATCCTTTGCCACGCTGGGTCGCCTGGCCAGACTACGCCTGACCCAAATCGGCAGTCGGCGCGCACTGCGAATCCTGAGCCTGCCATGTTCGACCGGCGAAGAGCCGTATTCGATTGCAATGGCGCTGTTCGATGCAGGTTTTGCGGCACATCAATTTAAAGTCGAAGCGCTGGATGTCAGTCCGCTTTCGGTGCAAAGGGCCCAGAGTGCGGTGTATGGCAAAAACTCTTTTCGTGGTCAGCACACTGATTTTCGCGAGCGCTACTTCAGCCTTGAGAGCGACGGCTATCAACTGTCCGAGCGGGTCTGCGAACAGATCCGCTTCACCGTAGCAAACTTGCTGGACCCGGCGCTGCTGGGCAGTCATGCGCCTTATGATTTTGTGTTCTGCCGCAATCTCCTGATCTACTTTGATCTTAAAACCCAGCAGCAGGCACTGGATGTGCTCAAGCGTCTGACCCGTGATGACGGCGTTCTGTTCATCGGCCCGGCCGAGGGCAGTTTGCTCGCTCGTCTTGGAATGCGTTCGATCGGTGCGCCACAGTCGTTTGCCTTTTGCCACAGCAACGAGCCTTTACCTTTGGCGCATCCTGAGCCGCCTGAAAACAAACCGCCCGTACGCAGACAACCAACGGTCCCTGTACCACCACCGGCTGCCCGGCCTTTTTCCCCGCGACCTCAAGCCCCTGTCGCGCAAAAAACGGTTTCGATACCCGATGATTCCAAGGGGCTGCTTGAGCAGATAGCCAGCTTGGCCAATGAAGGCAAAAGCAGTGAGGCCCGTGCAGTTTGCGAGCAATTTCTGCAGCGTCATGAACCACAGGCTGAGGTGTTTTACTGGCTGGGTTTGCTCAGTGATGTTCAAGGCCAGACCTCTCAGGCCCAGGGGTTTTATCGCAAGGCGCTGTATCTGGACCCCCAGCATTCAGAAGCATTGGCCCATCTGGCAGCTCTGCTGGCCTCGCAAGGTGATGCGGCAGGTGCCCGGCGGTTGCACGAGCGCGCTGCCCGTAACGGGCACTCCGTCCAAAGTGAGCGTAAACAATGAGCGCTTTAGCAGCACAGAGTTTGATCCACGCCGAAGCACAGGCCATTGATGACTGTTGGAACCGCATGGGTATCTACGGTGACAAGAGCTGCCCGTTGCTGGCGCAGCACATTCATTGTCGTAACTGTGCTGTCTATTCGAGTGCCGCGACCCGGTTGCTGGATCGCTACTCATTTGAGCAGGAGCATCAGGAACTCTATGTCCCGCAGGCCCATGAGCAAAAAGTGGCGACCTGTTCGCTGGTGATTTTTCGTTTGGGCGATGAATGGCTGGCGTTGGTCACGCGGTGTCTGGATGAGGTGGCGCCGATGCAGTCGATCCACTCCTTGCCGCACCAGCGCTCACGGGCCTTGCGCGGTGTGGCAAATGTGCGCGGAACGCTGGTGCCGTGTCTGTCTCTGGTTGAACTGTTGGGGCTCGACCTTGGCGTGCCCGGTGCAACATCGCTGCGGGTCATGCCGCGCATGTTGATTGTGGCTGCCCACGGCGGGGCGGTCGTGCTGCCGGTGGATGAAGTGGATGGCATCCACAATATCGCCGAGGGTGACATCAACGCAGCGTCAGTCTCTGGCGAGCATGCCAGCGCCAAATACACCCGGGGTGTGCTGCAGTGGAAAACCCGCAGTCTGCGTTTATTGGATGAAGAGCAACTGCTGAGTGCAATCACCCGGAGCCTTACATGACCCCTGAGCAAATGCGCGACGCCTCGTTGCTTGAGCTGTTCAGTCTTGAGGCCGAGGCGCAAACCCAGGTGCTCAATGCCGGTTTGCTGGCGCTGGAACGCAATCCGACCCAGGCCGACCAGCTTGAAGCCTGCATGCGTGCCGCCCACTCGCTCAAGGGCGCGGCACGGATTGTCGGGGTTGATGCCGGGGTTAGCGTCTCCCATGTCATGGAAGATTGCCTGGTGAGTGCTCAGGAAGGCCGTTTGTACCTGCAGCCCGAGCACATCGATGCCTTGCTGCAAGGCACGGATCTGTTGATGCGCATCGCCACACCCGGCAGTGCAAACGTGGGGCCGGCGGACATCGAGGCCTATGTGGCGCTCATGACTGAGTTGCTGGACCCTTCAGCCCCGAGTACGCGGGTGGCACCGCCCGAATTCGACGTGTCGCAACTGCTGCTGGCGCCCGCGCCTGCTGCTTCTGCGCCACAGATAGAACCTCTGCTGGAGCCGCTGATCGAGCCGCAGGTCGAGCCCGAGGTGGCGCCAGAGCCCGTGCGACGTCCTCAACGCCTGACCGAAGGCGGCGAGCGAGTCTTGCGCGTCACTGCGCAGCGCCTTAACAGCCTGCTCGATCTGTCCAGCAAATCGCTGGTAGAAAACCAGCGTCTAAAGCCATTTCTGGTGACATTGCAGCGGCTTAAACGCATGCAAAGCACCAACCTGCGGGCTATGGATACCCTCAGTGAGCAGCTCAAGGTCGTGGGGCTTGGCCATGAAGCTGAAGAAGCGCTGATGGATGCTCGACGAATACTGGCTGAGTCCCAGCATCTGCTTGGCGAACAGACCGCCGAACTCGACGAGTTTTGCTGGCAGGCGGGACAGCGTGCACAAATGCTCTACGACACGGCCCTGGCGTGTCGCATGCGTCCGTTTGCCGATGTTCTGGTCGGGCAGGAGCGCATGGTGCGTGATCTGGGCCGCGCCCTGGGTAAACAGATTCGCCTGGAAATCGAAGGCGAGAAAACCCAGGTTGATCGCGATGTACTGGAAAAACTCGAAGCCCCATTGATCCATTTGTTGCGCAATGCGGTCGATCACGGCATTGAAGCCCCCGAGCAGCGATTGCTGGCCGGCAAGCCCGCCGAAGGCTTGATTCGCTTGCGCATCTCCCATCAGGCCGGGTTGCTGGTGCTGGAACTGAGCGATGACGGTGCCGGTGTCGATCTGGACCGTCTGCGCCGCACCATCGTTGAACGTCAGCTGTCCACCGAGCCGACAGTGGCCCAGCTGAGCGAAGAAGAGCTGCTGACCTTTCTGTTTTTACCGGGTTTCAGCCTGCGTGACACCGTGACCGAAGTGTCGGGGCGTGGCGTGGGGCTGGATGCCGTTCAGCATATGGTGCGCTTGCTGCGCGGTGCCATTGTGCTGGAGCACACCCCGCAGCATGGCAGCCGCTTCCATCTTGAAGTTCCGTTGACCTTGTCCGTGGTGCGCAGCCTGGTTGTGGAGGTCGCAGACGAGGCTTATGCGTTCCCGCTGGCGCATATCGAGCGCATGCGCGATGTGCATCCGGATGAAATCGTACAGCTTGAGGGGCGTCAGCACTTTTGGCATGAAGGCCGGCATGTGGGGCTGGTTGCCGCTAGCCAATTGCTGCAACGCCCGCCCAGTCAGAGCGATGACGAAACCCTCAAGGTCGTGGTGATTCGCGAGCGCGACGCGGTGTACGGCGTGGCCGTCGAGCGTTTTATCGGTGAACGTACCCTGGTGGTATTGCCCCTGGACCCGCGTTTGGGCAAGGTGCAGGACATCTCGGCCGGGGCCTTGCTTGACGATGGTTCACCGGTGCTGATCGTTGATGTTGAAGACATGCTGCGATCGGTCGATAAGCTGCTCAACACCGGGCGTCTGGAGCGTATCGATCGGCGCAACCGACACACGGCCGAACTGACCCGCAAACGTATCCTGGTCGTGGATGACTCCCTGACAGTGCGCGAGCTGCAACGCAAGCTGCTGCTTAATCGTGGTTACGAAGTGGCCGTGGCAGTTGACGGCATGGACGGCTGGAATGCCTTGCGGGCCGAACACTTTGATCTGTTGATCACCGACATCGACATGCCGCGCATGGATGGCATCGAGCTGGTTACGCTGTTGCGCCGCGACAGTCGATTGCAATCGATGCCGGTGATGGTGGTGTCTTACAAAGATCGTGAAGAAGACCGTCGGCGCGGCCTGGATGCAGGAGCCGACTATTATCTAGCCAAAGCCAGTTTCCATGACGACGCTCTGCTTGATGCAGTAGTTGAACTCATTGGAGGAGCCCAGACATGAGAATCGCCATCGTCAACGATATGCCCTTGGCGGTTGAAGCCCTGCGTCGAGCGCTTGCGTTCGAGCCTGCGCACCAGGTGGTCTGGGTCGCCAGTGATGGCGAAGAGGCCGTGCGCCTCTGTGCCGAAAACACGCCTGACCTGATTTTGATGGACCTGATCATGCCTGTCATGGACGGGGTCGAAGCGACACGCCGGATCATGGCCGAAAGCCCGTGCGCCATCGTCATCGTTACCATCGACCGTGAACAGAATGTCCATCGGGTGTTCGAAGCCATGGGCTTTGGCGCGCTGGATGTGGTGGACACGCCCGTGCTGGGCGGCAGCAATCCCAAGGAAGCCTCGGCGCCTTTACTGCGCAAGATCCTCAATGTCGGCTGGTTGATGGGCCAAAGCGAAAAGCGGGTCACTCCGGTTTCGGCACAGCCTCGTGTCCCAGGGGGGCGAGGCGGGCTGGTCGCCATCGGTTCGTCGGCAGGCGGCCCGGCGGCGCTCGAAACCCTGCTTAAGGGCCTGCCGAGGAACTTTGGTGCGGCCATCGTGCTGGTCCAGCATGTGGATCAGGTCTTCGCTGCCGGGATGGCCGAGTGGCTGAGCACCTCGTGCGGGCTTGACGTGCGTTTGGCTCGTGACGGCGAAACCCCTCAGGTGGGCACAGTCCTGCTGGCAGGGACCAACCACCACATACGGTTATTGAAAAACGGCACGCTGGCCTATACCGCCGAGCCGGTTAACGAAATTTATCGACCTTCGATAGATGTATTTTTTGAAAGTGTTGCCCAGTACTGGAGCGGCGATGCGGTAGGGGTGCTGTTGACCGGCATGGGGCGTGACGGAGCCCAGGGCCTCAAGTCCATGCGTCAGCAGGGTTTCCTCACCATTGCCCAGGATCAGCACAGCAGCTCGGTGTACGGCATGCCCAAAGCGGCCGCCGCCATCGACGCAGCAGTTGAGATCCGCCCCTTGGACAAGATTGCGCCACGCTTGCTGGAGAAATTTGCCAAATGACTGGTAAAACCTGGCAGGCCTGGCTTGAAGGAAGAAATTCAGGTGAACGCGCATGAGCGACTTGCAGTTGGACGACGTTAAAACTGACGAAAACGCGGCCATGGTGTTGCTGGTGGACGATCAGGCAATGATCGGTGAAGCCGTACGCCGTGGGCTGGCCCTTGAGCAGAATATTGATTTTCACTTTTGTGCGGACCCGCATCAGGCCATTGCTCAGGCTATCCGTATCAAGCCTACGGTGATTTTGCAGGATCTGGTGATGCCGGGTCTGGACGGGCTGAGCCTGGTGCGCGAGTACCGCAATCACCCGGCGACCCAGAACATCCCGATCATCGTGCTTTCCACCAAAGAAGATCCGCTGATCAAGAGCGCGGCGTTTTCGGCGGGGGCCAATGATTACCTGGTGAAACTGCCGGACAACATCGAGCTGGTGGCACGGATCCGCTATCACTCGCGGTCCTACATGACACTGTTGCAACGTGATGCCGCCTACCGTGCGCTACGGGTCAGCCAGCAGCAGTTGCTGGATACCAACCTGGTGCTGCAGCGACTGATGAATTCCGACGGCCTGACCGGGCTGTCCAATCGTCGTCACTTCGATGAGTACCTGGAACTGGAATGGCGCCGTGCCCTGCGCGAGCAAACACAGTTGTCGTTGCTGATGATCGATGTTGATTACTTCAAGTCCTACAACGACACCTTTGGCCATCTGGACGGGGATGAAGCGTTGCGCAAAGTGGCAGGGGCCATTCGTGATGCCAGCAGCCGGCCGTCTGACTTGCCGGCCCGTTACGGTGGCGAGGAGTTTGCCATCGTGCTGCCCAATACGTCCCAGGGTGGCGCCCGACTGGTGGCTGAAAAACTGCGGATGTCGGTTGAAGCCATGAAGATTCCGCACATTTCGCCCGTTGCTGGTAGCAGTTTGACCATCAGCATTGGCCTGGCCACCCTGACCCCGCAACAGAGCAGCAATTGCCGTGAGTTGATTTCGGCAGCGGACAAGGGGCTTTATCTGGCCAAGAAGAATGGGCGTAATCGGGTGGGGATTGAGTGATTGCTCTCTGATTTTTTGGGTGCGGGGGAGGGGGTAACTGTGCCGCGGCGTACATATCCGGCATTTGGGTCTAACTGAAAGATGGGTTTCGCTCTTACAGCGAGTCCCTTTTTGAAGGACCAAAAAGGAACCAAAAAGTCCTCGCCCCAGCGTACGGCCTTCGCTTCGCTCAGGTTCCCTCGCCCCAGCGTACGGCCTTCGCTTCGCTCAGGTTCCCTCGCCCCAGCGTACGGCCTTCGCTTCGCTCAGGTTCCCTCGCTCCGGCCTCCCGAAGGGGCGGGCAGATCAACAGCAGGCCCGCCGAGGCGGCCAACCGGCCGGCCTGTCATGTGGCGGCTTGCGCACGAACCGTAGCAGCCTCGTTCTACTCGTCAGCTGCTACAGATTTTGCGCAGGGCTCTGTGATGTCTGTGACGCATTTTTAAGAGCGAAACCAATCGTTACCCGACACGTTCCAGCAATGAGTCCACCACGGCGCGCGCCATTTCGACCGAGTGCACCATCGACCAGATCAGGCCGCGTTCAACACCGCTGCCCAACTCGGTAATTTCATCACTGGTTTGTTCCGCGCAGAGCAAAAGCAATGAAACATGGGCCAGCGCATCCTGTGCGCTTGATTAGCTTCGGACTTCCACTTCCGTCCGCTGAGAGGTCAGCGAAGAGCGCACCCTAAACCTCCGTTTTGCCAAGGTGCAAGCAGATCTGGGCCGGAGACAAACTTCCATGATCTGGCCTTCACCGGAAAGAGGAAATCTCTGACGCAATGCGTCAATAAGCTATTACCCCTAATCATCTGTGAGCGAGATCGTTCGAGATTGGATCAGTGCGGTTTATCTGCATTTTCCTGCCCAGAACCCCGCCAGGCGGGCTGCTGATACGCTCTGTTTACGGTATACTCCCCGGCTTTGTAAAAATCGCCTACGAGTGCCGCCAGCCATGGAAATCAACCCGATCCTTAACAGCATCAAGGACCTGTCAGAGCGCTCCGAAACCATTCGGGGGTATCTTTGACTACGATCAAAAGCATGAGCGTCTGACTGAAGTCAATCGCGAGCTTGAAGATCCGAGTGTCTGGAACAACCCTTCGTACGCCCAGGAGCTGGGGCGCGAGCGCTCCCTGCTGGCGCAGATCGTTGAAACCCTCGATGAGATGCACTCGGGTCTGGCCGACGCCAAAGACCTGCTGCTGATGTCTGCCGAGGAAGAAGATCAGGCCGCTGTAGATGACGTTGCCGCTGAAGTGGAACGTCTGCGCGAAGCCCTTGAAAAACTCGAATTCCGCCGCATGTTCAGCGGTGAGATGGATGCCAACAACGCTTACCTGGACATCCAGGCCGGCTCCGGTGGCACCGAAGCGCAAGACTGGGCCAATATCCTGTTGCGGATGTATTTGCGTTGGGCCGACAAGCGCGGCTTCGATGCCACCATCATGGAACTGTCTGCCGGTGAAGTGGCCGGGATCAAAGGCGCAACCGTACACATCAAAGGCGAATACGCGTTTGGTTGGTTGCGTACAGAGATTGGCGTCCATCGTCTGGTTCGCAAAAGCCCGTACGACTCGGGCAACCGTCGTCACACCTCGTTCTCGGCTGTATTCGTTTCGCCGGAAATCGACGACAACATCGAAATCGACATCAACCCCTCCGACCTGCGGATCGACACCTATCGTTCCTCCGGTGCGGGTGGTCAGCACGTAAACACCACCGACTCGGCCGTACGTATCACTCACGTACCGACCAACACCGTGGTGAGCTGCCAGAACGAACGTTCGCAGCATGCGAACAAAGACACCGCGATGAAAATGTTGCGTGCGCGTCTTTACGAGCAGGAAATCCAGAAGCGCAATGCCGCTTCCCAGGCCCTGGAAGATACCAAGTCGGACATCGGCTGGGGTCATCAGATCCGCTCGTACGTTCTGGACGCTTCTCGTATCAAGGATTTGCGTACCAATATCGAGCGCAGCGATTGCGACAAGGTACTCGACGGCGATATCGACGAATACCTGATAGCTAGCCTGAAACAAGGGCTGTAAGTCGCGCAACAAAACGTGTGCGAAGCCAGCGCGATGCCCAAAAGGCGCGCTGAAGCCCGCTTCCCCCTGCCGCAAGGCGGGGGCAACGAACCTGTGATGGAATTTTTTAAGACATGAGCGACCAACAACTCGATCCGCAAGACCTGCAACAGGAAGAAAACGCCCTGATCGCCCTGCGCAAGGAAAAACTTGCAGCCGAGCGCGCCAAGGGTAATGCCTTCCCGAACGACTTCCGCCGTGACAACTACTGCGCCAACCTGCAGAAGGAGTACGCGCAAGCGTCCAAGGAAGAGCTGGCTGAAGCCGCCATTCCGGTCAAGGTTGCTGGTCGCATCATGCTTAACCGTGGCTCGTTCATGGTGATCCAGGACATGACCGGTCGCATCCAGGTCTACGTCAACCGCAAGACCCTGCCCGAAGAAACCCTGGCCGAAGTGAAAACCTGGGACCTGGGCGACATCATCGCCGCTGAAGGTACCCTGGCCCGCTCCGGTAAAGGCGACCTGTACGTTGAAATGACCAGCGTGCGCCTGCTGACCAAATCCCTGCGCCCGCTGCCGGACAAGCACCACGGTCTGACCGACACCGAACAGCGTTATCGCCAGCGTTACGTTGACCTGATCGTCAACGAAGACGTGCGTCACACGTTCCGTGTGCGTTCGCAAGTGATCGCCCATATCCGCAGCTTCCTGATGGCGCGCGACTTCCTTGAAGTGGAAACGCCGATGCTGCAAACCATCCCGGGCGGTGCGGCAGCCAAACCGTTCGAAACCCATCACAACGCCCTCGACATGGACATGTACCTGCGCATCGCGCCGGAGCTGTTCCTGAAGCGTCTGGTGGTGGGTGGTTTTGAAAAAGTGTTCGAGATCAACCGCAACTTCCGTAACGAAGGTGTTTCGACTCGTCACAACCCAGAATTCACCATGTTGGAGTTCTACCAGGCTTACGCCGACTACGAAGACAACATGGACCTGACCGAAGAGCTGTTCCGTGAGCTGGCTCAGCTGGTTCTGGGCAGCACCGACGTGCCTTACGGCGACAAGGTGTTCCATTTCGGCGAACCGTTCGTGCGTCTGTCGGTGTTCGACTCGATCCTCAAGTACAACCCTGAGCTGACCGCTGACGACCTGAACGACATCGACAAGGCTCGCGCCATCGCCAAGAAAGCTGGCGCCAAAGTGCTGGGCTTCGAAGGTCTGGGCAAGCTGCAAGTGATGATTTTCGAAGAGCTGGTCGAGCACAAGCTGGAGCAGCCGCACTTCATCACCCAGTACCCGTTCGAAGTGTCGCCGCTGGCCCGTCGTAACGACGATAACCCGAACGTCACTGACCGCTTCGAGCTGTTTATCGGTGGCCGTGAAATCGCCAACGCCTACTCCGAGCTCAACGACGCTGAAGATCAGGCCGAGCGCTTCATGGCACAGGTTGCTGACAAGGATGCAGGCGACGACGAAGCCATGCACTACGACGCAGACTTCGTTCGTGCCCTGGAATACGGCATGCCGCCGACTGCCGGTGAAGGTATCGGTATCGATCGTCTGGTGATGTTGTTGACCAACTCGCCGTCGATTCGCGACGTGATCCTGTTCCCGCACATGCGCCCACAAGCGTAACGATGCAAAATAAAAAGCCGCCGTTAAGGCGGCTTTTTATTGTCTGGCGCGCAGCCAGTTGAACATTCAGGAGAGTTTGTGGGAGCGAGCCTGCTCGCGAAAGACTAAGGCGCTGCGCGATCACCGGTAAACACGCGCTATCGTCAGCCACCTTCGCGAGCAGGCTCGCTCCCATCGTTTCGGTAACGCCGCTCAATTCAGAAGGAATCTGTCATGACCCCTCAAGGTGCAGCAAATATCGCGGTCGCGCTCGCGCAAAATGTTGAGTATCAGGGCCGCAAGGCCAGCCGGCATGGCAGTGAGCAGCGTCGCCAACTGATCCTCGATGCCGCCATGCGCATTGTGGTGCGCGACGGCGTACGCGGCGTGCGCCATCGGGCCGTGGCGGCTGAAGCAGGGGTGCCGCTGTCGGCAACCACCTACTACTTCAAGGACATCGATGACCTGATCAACGACACCTTTGCCCAGTATGTTGAGCGCAGCGCAGCATTCATGGCCAAGCTGTGGCAAGGCACCGAAGGCAAGTTGCGCGAGATGATGGCGCAAGGGGATGGCAGCGCGCAGGCGCGAGCGGTGCTTGCCGATGATATCGCCAGGATGACCGCCGATTACCTTCACCATCAAATGCTCACCCGCCGCGACCAGTTGATGGCCGAACAGGCCTTTCATCAGGCGGCGCTGATCAACTCCCGGTTGGCGGTGCTGGTACGCGCCCATCAACAGATTTTCCTTCAGGGCGCCTGTCAGATCTTCGAAGTGCTAGGCTCCAGGCAACCTCAGCAGGATGCCAAAGTCTTGACGGCGATTATCGGTCGGATGGAATATCAGGCCCTACTTGATGGCGCGCAGCCTGAGGCGGATGACGACCGGCTGGCTATTCTTACGCGTTATATGCACTTGGTGCTGGCCGCTCTATAGAAGGATGCAGGCATGAAAGCTTGGCGCGTGATGCTTATGGCATTGTCGTTTTTAACGTTGAACGGATGTTTGGTGACCTTTAGCCAGGCGCCGCTTGTGCCACAGCCGGCTCCGAAACAACTGCTGGGTAAATGGGTCAGCAAGGACGCCTGGGGGCAAGCCCGCAATCTGGAAATCAGTGCCATCGACAAAACGCGCTACCAGGCAGTGGTTTATCCCAAGGGCGAGCCCAAGGCCCGTGAGCGGTATGTGTTCATCGTTGCCCGTCACGGCAGTCGCTGGTATGCCTCGGCTGCGATACCGGCCAAACTGGGCGGCAATTACACCCTGAGCGGTTTTGAACTGACCGATAACGGTGAGCTGGTGATCTACGACCTGGACCTGGAGCAAGTCAAACAGGCCATCGGCCAGTCCGTGTTGAATGGTGATCCGGTCGAAACGCCGGAAGGCCCCGGCACCCTGATCAAAAGCCCTTCGGCTGAGGTCTTTGCTTACCTGGACGACCCGGCCAATTCCGACGTATTTGTCGAAGCGGCCCGCTATAAACGTGTGGCCAAGTAACGCTCTTAATTAAAGGAAGCTGCCGGTGGACGACTACCAGCGCACGATACGCACCTTGTCTGACCGCATCGTGCTGGCACAAACACCGATCCGTGTACTGGATGCGGTGAAGTGGGACGACAGCATCCGCCAGGGCTTTTTAAAGGCCAAAGGCAAGGAAATGCCCGCGGTCACCCGCGACTATTACCTTGGACGGCCGTTGTCCTTTGATTCGGCGGCGGTGAAGTCAGAGTTCCAGAACATCGAGCGTGATATCACCCGCCAACTGGGGCAGTTCAACCCGGTCGGGCAGATCATGCGTCGTATGTGCAAGGAGTACCGGATGGTGGTGCGCATGCTTGAAGCGCGTGGCACTGAAGATTTCGGGCTGATCTCCCAGGAGCTGTATGGCGCCGCATCGGACGCGTTCCATGCCGGTGACCCGACCCTGGCCGACCTGGGCCTGATGATGTCCGACTATCTGGACAACATCGACGGGCGTGGCGCGCTCAAGGACGAAGCCAAGACCCTGACTGCCAAGGATGCTGTGAATTTGCTGCAAACCCGGTTGAACAAGGTGTTTGGTGAAGCCGAAGACACCATTCGGGTGTTCGAGTCCGATGGCATCGTCGCGGACGCCGCAGCAGGCGCTGACTACATCAAGATCCGCACCGATGCGATGTTCAACGAGCGTGATGTGCGGGCGCTGGAAGTCCACGAAGGGCTGGTGCACGTGGGCACCACGCTCAATGGTCAGAACCAGCCGATCTGCACCTTTCTGTCCAAGGGTCCGCCTTCGTCTACCGTGACCCAGGAAGGCCTGGCGATTTTGATGGAGATCATCACCTTTGCTTCCTACCCGAGCCGTCTGCGCAAACTGACTAACCGTACCCGTGCCATTCACATGGTGGAGGAGGGCGCGGACTTTATGCAGGTATACGAGTTCTTCCGCGAGCAAGGCTTTGAGATGCCAGAAAGCTATGGCAATGCGAGTCGGGTGTTCCGTGGGTCGGTGCCAAATGGACTGCCATTCACCAAAGACTTGTCCTACCTCAAGGGCTTCATCATGGTTTACAACTACATTCAGCTGGCCGTACGTAAAGGCAAGCTGGAACAAGTGCCGCTGCTGTTCTGTGGCAAAACCACGCTGGAAGACATGCGCACCTTGCGCCAGTTGGTGGATGAAGGATTGGTGGTAGCCCCCAAATACCTGCCCGATCAGTTTCGCGACATGAACGCGCTCTCGGCCTGGATGTGCTTCTCCAACTTCCTCAATCATTTGAGCCTTGACCGTATCGAAGCGGATTACTCGAATATCTTATAAACCCTGTGGGAGCGGGCTTGCTCGCGATGCAGACGCTGTGGTGTTTCAGTTGAATCGCGTCGATGCAATCGCGAGCAAGCCCGCTCCCACCCATACACCTACTCAGGCGATTGGTTTTGATGAAAACCCTGGCTGTACTCTGCCTGCTGTTGACCCTCAGCGGATGCAGTTCATTGCTGTTCTATCCCGAACCCGGCCTGCCGATCACTCCGACGGCCGCGGGTCTGGAGTATCGCGACGTGACGTTGACTGCCGCCGATGGCACGCGACTGAGTGGCTGGTGGCTACCGGCCAAAAAAGGTGTGCCGCTCAAGGGTACGGTGCTGCATCTGCACGGTAATGGCGGCAACCTGGCCTACCACCTTGGCGCGACTGCCTGGCTGCCGGCGCAGGGCTATCAAGTGCTGATGCTCGACTATCGCGGTTACGGCCTGTCTCAGGGCTCGCCGGGCTTGCCAGGTGTGTATCAGGACATCGACGCGGCTTTCGACTGGTTGCAACACGAGCCCCAGGCTCAAGGCCTGCCGCTGATTGTGCTGGGGCAAAGCCTGGGTGGCGCGATGGGGGTTCACTACCTGAGCGAGCATGCGCAGCAACGGGCTCGAGTCGCGGCCATGGTGCTGGATGGCGTGCCAGCCAGTTACCGCGAAGTGGGGCAGTTTGCCTTGAGTACTTCCTGGCTGACCTGGCCGTTGCAAGTGCCGTTATCGTGGCTGGTGCCCGATGCCGACAGCGCCGTTTATGCAATGCCGCAAATGGCCGGCGTACCGATGCTGATCTTCCACAGTCTGGATGACCCGGTTGTTCCGCTTTCCAATGGCCTGCGCCTGTATCAAGCTGCGCCCCCGCCCAAGGTGCTGCAACTGACCCGTGGTGGTCACGTGCAAACATTTGCCGACCCGACCTGGCGTCAGGTGATGCTGCGCTACCTGGATGACCCGCAACATTTCAATGGCGTGCGGCGACTGGGCGAAATCGCCAATTACCCCGCCTCACCGAACACCGTACTTGAACCCGAGAGCCAACAATGAGTGAAGAACGCAACGCCATTCCCCTGATCATTACCGGTATTTGCAGCATTATCGGCACCGTCGGCGCCCTGTGGTACTACGGTTACCTGCACTTCGCCAAGCCTGAAGACGCGCTGCTGCTCAGTGACTACACCATGCTCAAGACCATCCCGGGCGAAGACTACAAAGTCTCGCTGACGCCGGCCAATCAGGTGGCAAAGTGCATCGATGGCATCATCGTGTTGTTCGATACCGAGCAAAAAGGCCTGACCGGGGTACTGGTCAACAACAAGAAACAGGCGGTGCGTTGCCTGGACCAGGAAACACCAAAACTGCAGCAGTAACGTTCTGTTGTGGGAGCGGGCTTGCTCGCGATGATATCGCCTCGGTTTGCCTGACGAACCGCGCTGTCTGCATCGCGAGCAAGCCCGCTCCCACAGTTGTGGATTTATCTGCGCCCAAAAAAAGCCCCGCCTGATCACTCAGGCGGGGCTTTTTTACAGGGGGTTACTGCATCGAGGAGCGTGGTGCTACCGGTTGGTTGTCGTTGGAGATGGTGACTTCAACGCGACGGTTTTGGGCACGGCCCGAGTCGGTGCTGTTGCTTGCGACCGGGTATTCCTTGCCATAGCCCTGAACCACGATGCGGGTAGGGTCTACGCCTTTGCGTACCAGTGCATTACGCACCGATTCGGCACGACGCTCAGACAAGGACTGGTTGAAAGCTGCCGAGCCAACGCTGTCGGTGTAACCCTCGACAATCACCTTGCGATCCGGGTTCTGGTTCAGGTAATTGGCCAAGGTGTTGATGTTCCGCAGGCCGTTAGGTTGCAGATCGGACTTGCCGAACTGGAACAGCACATCACCAAAGGTCACCAAGGTGCCGCGTTCGGTTTGCTTGGAGTTCATGCCTTTGAGCTGCTTGATCTGCGCATCACGGGCATCGAGCAATGCCTGGTTACGGGCTGCGCCTGCGTTCTTCAGGTTGTTTTCAGCGGTGCGCAACGCGATGGTTTGCTTGGCCACTTCAACACGCTGATTGGTCAGGTAAGCCAGTTGGTCAACCTTGGACTCGTCTTCCTTGTTCAGGTAAGCCTTTTCAGCCTTGTCCAGCCAGTCGCCTGCGTCCTTGGTTTCAAGCGCTGCAACCTTGGTGGCTTCCGGGTTGGTTTGCAGGGCCGAGAAGTTGGTCTTGGCGTTTTCCAGGTTGACGTTTGGCTGGTGCGAGCACGCTGCCAGGCCAACGCTCAAAGCTAACAGTGCAGGGATCATTACTGTATTGCGCATGATATTTAGTCCTTTCTATCGATTAGGAGTGCTGTGTCGCCAGGTGCAGTCAAAAAAGGGCAGCGTTTATTGAACGCTGCGCATGCCTTCCTGACGCAGTTGCTGAACGGCATTCTGAGCATCCTGAACGGCCTTCTCTGCCTTGGCGGCCTGGGCTTTGCGTTCTGCTACACGAGCATCCCATTCTGCTTGCTCGGACAAACGACGAGCCTCATCGTATTTTTTGTCATGCATGGCCAGTTCGGCCTGCTTGAGCTTGTCCTGAGCCGACTTCATTTCTACCGGTGCATATTCAGTAGCGCCTGCGCTCACGGCGTTATTCACGGCCGATTGAGTCACTGCGTACTGCTCTGACGGTGGATTGCCAGCACAACCGGCCAAAACGAAGCTGGTGCCGATTGCCAGCGCAGCCAGTTTTAGCCCGCGTAGGCGAGGAGAGGTGGTTTTGACAGTGCGGGTCATCATGGTCTTCAACTCCATTGGGGAACTCCTTAATAACAGCTAATTCCATCACGACTGGTGGCGTCACCCGGAGTGTTGGAACACGAGTTCCAGCGGTGATGGTTAATGGCTGTGACCGAAGCGTTTTTTGAATAGTTCAATTAAAGATGGCAAATTGCCTAAAATTTTTTTGACCGATCGGTCAGGCGCACATTTAAGTTTTGCCCGGGGTATGACTTGTCAAAAGCAGGCGTTGCAAAGCACTCTTGGGAACGAGCTGTCCCCGGATACTGCTGGAGAAACCGCTGATGACCGATATTGATGCACGCTTGCGCGATGATGTTCACCTGCTGGGTGAGCTGTTGGGTAATACGATTCGTGACCAATACGGCGAAGCTTTTCTCGCCAAGATCGAGCGCATTCGCCAAGGGGCCAAAGCCGATCGGCGCGGCACTACAGGCGAGGAATTGAGTGCGATTCTGGATGCCCTGAGCGACGATGAAGTGCTGCCGGTTGCGCGGGCGTTCAACCAGTTTTTGAACCTGGCGAACATTGCCGAGCAGTACGAACTGATCCACCGGCGTGAAGAGGGCCAGGCCGAACCATTCGAAGCGTTGGTGCTGCCACAGTTGCTCGAACGACTGCTGGCCGAAGGGCATGACGCCGAATCGCTGGCACGCCAGGTCAGCCGTCTTGAGATCGAACTGGTGCTCACCGCACACCCTACCGAGGTGACGCGTCGCACCCTGATTCAAAAATACGATGCGATTGCTGAGCAACTGGCTGCACAGGATCATCGTGACCTGACCCTCGCGGAAAAATCCGAAATCGAACAGCGCTTGCAGCGGCTGATCGCTGAAGCCTGGCACACCGAAGAAATCCGTCGCACCCGGCCCACGCCCGTCGATGAAGCCAAGTGGGGGTTTGCAGTCATCGAACACTCGTTGTGGCACGCCGTCCCGCACATGTTGCGCAAGGCGGACAAGGCTCTGCATGCGGCCACCGGGCTGCACTTGCCCCTTGAGGCAGCACCGATTCGCTTTGCTTCCTGGATGGGCGGGGACCGTGATGGCAACCCCAATGTCACCGCCAACGTGACCCGTGAAGTCCTGCTGCTGGCGCGCTGGATGGCGGCGGACTTGTACCTGCGCGATATCGACAAACTGGCCGCCGACCTGTCGATGCAGCAGGCCACCCCGCAACTGCTGGCAGTCGCCGGGGAAAGTGCCGAGCCGTATCGCGCTGTGCTCAAGCAATTGCGTGAGCGCCTGAGGGCGACCCGTAACTGGGCGCATAGCGCCCTGAACAGCTCGCAGGACGCGCCGGCTGAGGTGTTGCAGGACAATCGCGAGCTGCTGGAGCCGCTTGAGCTTTGCTACCAATCCCTGCACGCCTGCGGCATGGGCGTCATCGCTGACGGGCCATTGCTCGATTTCCTTCGTCGGGCCGTCACGTTTGGCCTGTTTCTGGTGCGCCTCGATGTGCGTCAGGACGCGGCCCGCCACGCCTCGGCCATGACTGAAATCACCGACTACCTGGGGCTTGGCCGCTACGAAGACTGGGACGAAGATGCGCGCTTGACCTTCCTGATGCGCGAGTTAAGCAACCGGCGCCCGTTATTGCCCAGCTACTTCAAGCCCGATGCCGACACCGCCGAAGTGCTGGCAACCTGCCGTGAAGTGGCGGCCGCACCGCAGGCATCGCTGGGTTCCTACGTGATTTCGATGGCCGGTGCCGCCTCTGATGTACTGGCCGTGCAACTGTTGCTCAAAGAGGCCGGACTTGAGCGCCCGATGCGTGTGGTTCCGTTGTTTGAAACCCTGGCTGACTTGGACAATGCGGGGCCGGTGATCGAGCGTCTGTTGCTGTTACCGGGCTATCGCGCACACCTGAAGGGCCCGCAGGAAGTGATGATCGGCTACTCCGACTCAGCCAAGGATGCAGGCACCACGGCGGCGGCCTGGGCGCAGTACCGGGCGCAGGAGTCACTGGTCAATATCTGCCGCGAGCAAGGCGTTGAATTGTTGTTGTTCCATGGTCGGGGCGGCACTGTGGGGCGCGGCGGTGGCCCGGCTCACGCGGCGATTCTGTCGCAGCCGCCGGGCTCAGTCGCGGGGCGCTTCCGTACCACGGAGCAGGGCGAAATGATCCGCTTCAAGTTCGGCCTGCCGGACATTGCCGAGCAGAATCTCAATCTCTACCTGGCGGCCGTACTGGAAGCCACTTTGCTCCCGCCACCCCTGCCGGAACCTGGCTGGCGGGTACTGATGGACGAATTGGCGGCAGACGGCGTCAAAGCCTACCGTGGGGTGGTGCGTGACAATCCACAGTTCGTGGAGTACTTCCGCCAGTCAACGCCGGAGCAGGAACTGGGGCGATTGCCGCTGGGAAGTCGTCCGGCCAAACGCCGGGCAGGCGGGATTGAAAGTTTGCGGGCCATTCCGTGGATTTTCGGCTGGACCCAGACCCGCCTGATGCTGCCCGCGTGGCTGGGTTGGGAAACCGCACTGAGCCAGGCGCTGGAGCGTGGTGAAGGCGAGCAGCTGGCACAAATGCGCGAGCAGTGGCCGTTCTTCCGTACCCGCATCGACATGCTGGAAATGGTCCTGGCCAAGGCCGATGCCGATATCGCCCGGCTCTACGACGAGCGTTTGGTGAGTCCGGAACTGCTGCCATTGGGTGCGCACTTACGCGACTTATTGTCGCAGGCGTGCGAGGTGGTGCTGGGCTTGACCGGTCAGGCGCAGTTGATGGCGCACAGTCCGGAGACCCTTGAGTTCATCCGTTTACGCAACACCTACCTCGATCCTCTTCATCTATTGCAAGCCGAGCTTCTGGCGCGTTCGCGACGCCAGCAAGCGGCACAGGACAGCCCTCTGGAACAAGCGTTGCTGGTGACTGTGGCCGGGATCGCGGCAGGCTTGCGTAACACCGGTTAAAGCAAAAGAGCAGTGAATGTCGCGCCGGGGCGGGCGGGGGAACGACAGGCTTGATGCCGATCCCCGTGCTGGCGCGACACTTTATTGTGGGGTTGCGACCTGTGACACCCGGCCGCAGAGGCCGGTTTGCCTGTAATTATTCCTACTTTGGGCGGCTTGTGTGGGCCGGGCCTGCTGTGTATCTTGATCAGCCCTTGGCCGTTTTGATGGCCATAATCCGATTTTGAGACTGGCCCAAAGAGGCGAGTCTGTTGTCATTTAAATAAAAAATTTGAGGAGCACATCGATGCGCGTAATTCTGCTGGGAGCTCCCGGGGCCGGTAAAGGTACTCAGGCAAAGTTCATCACTGAAAAATTTGGCATCCCGCAAATCTCCACTGGCGACATGTTGCGTGCAGCCGTCAAAGCCGGCACCGAGCTGGGCCTGATCGCTAAAAGCGTGATGGACAGCGGTGGTCTGGTGTCTGACGATCTGATCATCAACCTGGTGAAAGAGCGTATTGCTCAACCAGATTGCGTCAACGGTTTCCTGTTCGACGGTTTCCCGCGCACCATTCCGCAAGCTGAAGCCCTGGTAAAAGCCGGTGTTGAACTGGACCACGTGCTGGAAATCGCCGTTGAAGACGAAGAGATCGTTCAGCGTATCGCTGGCCGTCGCGTACACGAAGCTTCGGGCCGCGTTTACCACACCGTCTACAACCCGCCAAAAGTGGAAGGCAAGGACGATGTGACCGGCGAAGACCTGGTACAGCGCAAGGACGACACCGAAGAAACCGTTCGTCACCGCCTGTCGGTCTACCACTCGCAAACCAAGCCGCTGGTAGACTTCTACCAGAAGCTGGCTGCTGCCCAGGGCAAGCCCAAGTACAGCCACGTTGAAGGCGTTGGCTCGGTAGAATCGATCACGGCCAAGGTGCTTGAAGCGCTGAGCTGATAAGTCGATTTTGCGTCATCACAACAGCCCGCTTGCGGGCTGTTGTTGTTTATACTGCTGCACTTTTTCCAATTTTGATTCTGACGGGAACACCGATGAGCACCTTGCTGGCCCTGGATACCGCGACTGAAGCTTGCTCAGTTGCCTTGTTGCACGATGGCAAGGTTACTAGCCACTACGAGGTGATCCCGCGCCTGCACGCGCAAAAGCTGTTGCCGATGATCAAAGACTTGCTGGCTGCGGCCGGCGTCGAGCTGTCGGCGGTCGATGCCATCGCTTTCGGGCGCGGGCCTGGCGCCTTTACCGGTGTGCGCATCGCCATCGGCGTGGTGCAGGGCTTGGCTTTTGCGCTGGAGCGCCCGGTGTTGCCGGTTTCCAATCTGGCGGTACTGGCCCAGCGCGCCCATCGTGAGCACGGTGCGACCCAAGTGGTGTCGGCCATTGATGCGCGCATGGACGAAGTGTATTGGGGCTGCTACCGCGAACAGGCGGGGGAGATGCGTCTGCAAGGCGCTGAGGCGGTGCTTGCACCTGAAGCCGCCGCTTTGCCGGAGGATGCCAGCGGTGACTGGTTTGGTGCCGGTACCGGCTGGGGTTATGCCGATCGTTTGAGCGTCAAACCCTATGCCATGGACGCGGGCATGTTGCCTCACGCCGAAGACCTGCTGACCCTGGCCCGCTTTGCCTGGGCCCGTGGTGAGGCCATCCGGGCCGATGATGCACAACCGGTGTACTTGCGCGACAAGGTGGCGGCTACAAAAGCTGAACGTGGCGTTTGATCCGCTGTTGTAGCCGCAAGGTCTAAAAGAAACGTCATCTGTGGGAGCGAGCCTGCTCGCGAAGTGAAGTTCGCGAGCAGGCTCGCTCCCACAGGCAGGGTTGACCGCCAACAGAGTATCTACAAAATAGCCGGCCCATTTGCTTAGTCTGGCCAGCGCCGCTAAATTGTAACTATCGCTAACGAGCTTGTTGCCATGCGCATTGACGGCTTTTCTTCCCAGTCCTACCCGATCAAGCGCAAGCCGCGTAAAGGTCAGCCGCTGGTCGATGAGTCCGTTGACGACAATGAAGCCTCGTTCGAAAACACCCCCCAGGCTGCCCGTACGCCACCTTCCGGTGAGCGCATCAGCCAGTTGCCGGTTCGCTCCCAGGACATGATCTTCCAGCGAGCCATGAGCAAAAGCGCGGCCAGTGCCCTTGCCAGCTACCTGACCACCGCAGGCTTCGTCGATTGGGAAACGGAAGTACTGGGGCTGGATCTGTATATTTGAGCCATGACTCACACGCCCCTCCCTTACTACCTCGGTTGCCCGTCCTGGAGTGAAAACGCCTGGCGTGAAGGCCTGTACCCGCAGAACGCGCGCCCGGCTGATTTTTTGAGTCTGTATGCGCAGGTCTTCAATGCAGTCGAAGGCAACACCACGTTCTATGCTCGCCCGGCACCGACCACGGTGGAGCGCTGGGTGCGCAACCTGCCTGAACACTTCAGGTTTACCGCCAAGTTTGCACGGGATATCAGCCACGGCGGCGATTTACGCGAGCAGTTGCACGCCGCAGACGACTTCCTGCACTTGTTGAGCCCCTTGGGAGCGCGCGTAGCACCGTTCTGGCTGCAACTGCCGGCCAGCTTCGGGCCACAACGTTTGAGCGAGCTGGTGAGCTTCATGGACACGTTGCAGTGCCCGCTGGCCGTCGAGGTGCGTCACCCGGAGTTCTTTGCCAGAGGCGATGCCGAGCGCCTGCTCAATCGCTTGCTGATGGACCGCGGTGTCGAGCGTATCTGCCTTGATCCACGGGCACTGTTCAGTTGCCACTCGACCGATCCTGCGGTGCTTCACGCGCAATCAAAAAAGCCCAAAGTGCCGCCACGCCCTGCAGCCTTTACTCAATTTCCGCAAGTGCGTTTTATTGGCCGCCCGGAGCTTGAGGCCAACGATCCTTATCTGTTGCCCTGGATTGAAAAAGTCGCGGGCTGGATCGAGGAGGGGCGTACGCCCTACGTGTTTTTGCATACGCCGGACAATCACCGTGCACCTGAACTGGCACGGCGTTTTCACCATCAATTGAGCGAACGGTTACCGGGGTTGCCCCCATTGCCCGAGTTGCATCAACCCCAGGCTCGTGAACAACTGGGTCTGCTTTAAGCGGCCATGCGCAGGTTGTTGATAACGATCGGGCGAGCCCAGCCAACATCGAAGTCCATTGCCCGTTGTTGTTCGATCAATGTAATGGCGTCGAACGGCTCGGCGGGCGGAGGCAGCAAGTCCAGCTCAAACTCGGCAATCGGCAGGTGCAAAGGTCGCGGCTCAGGTCCCGGGCCCGGATCGGGCAGGGGGTGACCCTGGGCCATGACGATCGGGCGCACCCACGTGTTGTTGAAGTCCTGCTGGTGCTGTTGTTCGATCATGTCTTCAGGCGGGAAGGGCACGGCAGGCGGTGGCAGGAGGTCCAGTTCGAATTCGGCAATGGGCAAAAACAGGGCTTCGGGCGGGCGCCGTTCGGTGTCCTGAACCTCGCAGTGGCGCTGGGTGACGATATTAACCAACAGATCACTGCCACCACGGGGTTCGGCATGTTCATCTTTGGCGGGCAGCCCTGCATCAAACGCCGCACATTCTTCAGCGCCGGACTGTTCTGCCAACGCCTGGGCGTAGAAGTCCTTCCACAGGTGATTGACACTGCCCGTGATCTGCGAATTGTGCCGGCCGAAGTCGCCAATTGGCGTAATAAAGCCGATGGGTGCGCAATGAATGTCTGACATAGCTCTCGGTTAACGCCCAGCTCTGGCAAAATGCCGGATATTTCATTTATCGGCAGCCTTTGCCGATCATTAAATTTTTGAGCGTGTTTTTAGATGATTGAGCAAGCAGCGGGCTGTCGTATCAAAGTCGAGGCGCTGGGCGAGGCCTACCAGGCCTTGGCCGAGCAATGGGCTGAGCGTCTGGGTTTGCCAATGGATGAGCCAGACGCGGAGTTCGCCTTGCAATTGAGCGCCCAGGGTTTGCAGTTGCAGCAACTGGGGCCAGACGCGCCAGGTCCGGTGCGGGTTGATTTTGTTGAAGGCGGCGCAGCCCATCGCCGTTTGTTCGGCGGCGGCACGGGGCAGATGATTGCCAAGGCGGTGGGGATTCAACAAGGCGTACGCCCACGGGTGCTGGATGCCACGGCAGGCTTGGGCAAGGATGCGTTCGTGCTGGCAAGCCTGGGCTGTGAGATGAGCCTGATCGAACGTCAGCCGCTGATCGGCGCATTGCTCGAAGACGGACTGGCCCGTGGCCTGGATGACTTTGAAGTGGCACCGATCGTGTCGCGCATGCACTTGCTCAAAGGCAACTCGATTGAAGTGATGCGTAATTGGGAGGGCGAGCCGCCGCAAGTGATCTACCTGGACCCGATGTTCCCCCATCGCGAGAAAACCGCTCTGGTGAAAAAAGAAATGCGCCTGTTTCGCCCGTTAGTAGGCGATGACAACGATGCCCCGGCCCTGCTTGAGGCCGCGCTGGCGCTGGCGACCCACCGTGTGGTGGTCAAGCGGCCCCGCAAGGCCCCCTGCATTGCAGGCCCCAAGCCAAGCCATGCGCTGGACGGGAAATCGAGCCGGTACGATATTTATCCGAAGAAAGCACTCAAGCCCTGAACATGTGGGAGCGGGCTTGCTCGCGATAGCATCGGCGGGGTTGTTCAGATACACCGCGTCGACTGAATCGCGAGCAAGCCCGCTCCCACAGGGTGATGGGGGGCTTTACTCAGGTCGATACGCCCGCATGAACATCCCCACCACTTCCTGCGCATGGGCCTCGCTTTCCTGCGGCGCCAGCGGTTCACCGCCGCCAAACAGCAGGCGAAAGTTGGGGGCGCCCTTGAGCATGCAGAAGAAGTGTTCCGCCGCGTAGTGAGGATCGTCGATCCGCAGCGCGCCGCTCTGGTCCATCTTGCGCAGCAGCCCCTCCATCTCGTGCACCACGCGTTCGGGCCCGGCCTCCAGAAAAATCTGCGACAGCTTCGGGTCCTGGCTGCCCAGGGTGACCATCAGGCGGTGCAGGTTCAGCGATTCTTCGCTGTTGATCAGCACTTGAAAGCCTCGGGCGATATTCAACAGCACCGCTTCGATCGGCTTGCCTGCGGGCAATTCAAAAAAAAGAACCGGTAATTGCTCGGTGCATTTGGACATGATCGCCGAAGAAAACAGCGTCTCTTTATCAGTGAAGTGGCTGTAGACCGTGAGTTTTGACACGCCTGCCAGGCCTGCAACCGCATCCATGCTGGTGTTGGCGTAGCCCTTGGTCAAAAACAGGGATTTGGCGGCGTCAAGGATCGACTGGCGTTTTGCCAGGTCCTTGGGGCGGCCGAGTGCATTGGGGGGTAAAGGATTGTCAGACATATCCGTTTATTACTGGACTGGTGAGTTTAGTATTAATAACATGCAGCCAGTATAAATATTCCAAGCCCCATTAGCGAAAGGTCGTCCACATGTTGCGCCATGCCTTGCCCCGCGCTGTGCCTGTCTGTCTGGTTTTTTTATTGTCTGGGTGTGGGCAGCAAGAGCCTGCAAAAATCAGCATCAGCCCGGCGATGGTGGTGCATCCGCAGCCTTCAACGCTGGCAAGCCAGAGCTATCCGGGTGAAGTACGTGCACGTTTCGACCCGCAACTGGCGTTTCGTATTGGCGGCAAAGTCACCAGGCGTCTGGTGGACGAAGGTGAGCGGGTCAAGGCCAATCAGCCCTTGGCAGAGCTGGACCCACAAGACGTGCGTCTGCAACTGGACGCTACCCGTGCTCAAGTGGCTGCCGGGCAAGCCAACCTGAATCTGGTGCGTGCTGAACGCGACCGCTACAAGACCTTGCTGGATCGCCAGATGGTCAGCCGTTCGCAGTTCGACAACGCCGAAAACCTCTACCGCTCAGGCGTTGCCAAGCTCCAGCAGCTCAAGGCCGAGCAGGATGTGGCCAGTAACCAGGCGAGCTATGCGGTGCTGCGCGCTCCACAAGATGGCGTAATCGCCCAGCGTCAGGTCGAAGTCGGGCAGGTGGTCAATGCCGGACAAACAGTGTTCACCCTGGCTGCCGATGGTGAGCGTGAAGTTTTGATCAGCTTGCCCGAACAGGATTTTGGCCGCTTCAAGATCGGTTTGCCGGTAGCGGTTGAGTTGTGGTCGCAACCCGGCCAGCGTTTCAGCGGACGCATCCGCGAGCTGTCGCCGTCGGCCGATCCGAAGTCACGTACCTTTGCTGCCCGCATCACGTTCACCTCTGGCAAGGTGCCCGCCGAACTGGGCCAAAGTGCCCGGGTCTTTATTGAAGGTGAAGGCGCGAGTGCTCTGTCGGTGCCTCTGTCGGCCTTGACTGCCGAGAACGGCTCGGCTTACGTGTGGCGTGTCGGCCAGGACAACAAACTTGAGCAAGTGCCGGTGCGGGTGGGGCCTTTTGGCGAAAAGAGCGTGCCGGTACTCGAAGGCCTCAAGGCCGATGACTGGATCGTCGCTGCCGGTGTGCATGTGCTGCATCCCGGGCAGGAGGTGCGGCCAATTGATCGCTCCAATCGGGCAATCAATGTTTCGGCCAAGGAGTAACCCCCATGGGCTTTAACCTTTCTGCCTGGGCATTGCGCAATCGCCAGATCGTCCTGTTCCTGATGCTGTTGCTGGCGATTGTCGGCGGGCTCTCCTACACCAAATTAGGGCAAAGCGAAGACCCGCCGTTCACCTTCAAGGCCATGGTCATTCGGACCCTGTGGCCGGGTGCCACGGCAGAGGAAGTCTCTCGCCAGGTCACCGAACGTATTGAAAAAAAGCTGATGGAGACCGGTGAGTACGAGCGCATTGTTTCGTTCTCGCGCCCTGGCGAGTCGCAAGTGACCTTTATGGCCCGCGACTCGATGCATTCGAATCAGATTCCGGAGCTGTGGTATCAGGTTCGCAAAAAGATCAGTGATATCCGTCACACCTTGCCACCTGATGTTCAGGGGCCGTTTTTCAACGATGAATTCGGTACCACGTTCGGCAATATCTACAGCCTGAGCGGTGAAGGTTACGACTACGCGGTACTCAAGGACTACGCCGACCGTATCCAGATCCAGCTGCAACGGGTCAAGGATGTAGGCAAGGTTGAGTTGTTGGGGCTGCAGGACGAAAAAATCTGGATCGAGCTGTCCAACCTCAAGCTTGCAACCCTGGGTTTGCCGCTGGCCGCTGTGCAACAAGCCCTTGAGGAACAAAACGCGGTCTCGACTGCAGGTTTCTTTGAAACACCGTCAGAGCGTGTGCAACTGCGCGTCAGCGGTAATTTCAAGACGGTAGAGGAGATCGAACGGTTCCCGATCCGCGTGGGCGAGCGCACTTTTCGTATCAGTGATGTGGCTGATGTGCGTCGTGGTTTTAATGATCCACCGGCGCCGCGTATGCGCTTTATGGGCCACGATGCGATTGGTCTGGCCGTGGCCATGAAGGACGGTGGCGATATCCTGGTACTGGGCAAGGCGCTTGATACCGAGTTCGAACGAATCCAGAAAAACCTCCCGGCCGGGATGCAATTGGGCAAGGTCTCCGACCAGCCCGCGGCAGTGAAAACCAGTGTCGGCGAGTTCGTTCAAGTGCTGGTCGAAGCACTGGTTATCGTGTTGTTGGTCAGCTTCTTCTCACTGGGTGTGCGCACTGGCATGGTGGTGGCGCTGACTATTCCGCTGGTGTTGGCGATGACGTTTGCTGCCATGCATTACTTCGGCATTGGCCTGCACAAGATCTCACTGGGCGCATTGGTGCTGGCGCTGGGCTTGTTGGTGGATGACGCGATCATTGCCGTGGAAATGATGGCGATCAAGATGGAGCAGGGCTATGACCGGCTGAAAGCGGCGAGCTTTGCCTGGACCAGCACCGCGTTCCCGATGCTCACCGGTACCCTGATCACGGCCGCAGGCTTTTTGCCGATTGCCATGGCGCAGTCGAGCACGGGTGAGTACACCCGCTCGATCTTCCAGGTAGTGACCATTGCCCTGCTGGCGTCGTGGATTGCGGCGGTGGTGTTTGTGCCGTATCTGGGCGCGCTGTTACTGCCGGATCTGGCAAAAATTCATGCCGCCAAGCATGGTTCGGGCGCGGGTGCTCCCGACCCTTACGCGACACCGTTTTATCAGCGGGTTCGACGGTTGGTGGAGTGGTGTGTCACCCGACGCAAAACCGTTATAACACTCACCGCGTTGCTGTTCCTGGGGTCGGTCGTGCTGTTCAAGTTTGTTCCGCAGCAGTTCTTTCCGGCATCCAGCCGGCTGGAATTGATGGTCGACTTGAAACTGGCCGAAGGCGCTTCGTTGAGCAATACCACCGATCAGGTCAAACAGCTCGAAGCACTGCTCAAGGATCACCCGGGTATCGCCAACTATGTGGCTTATGCCGGGACCGGCTCGCCACGCTATTACCTGCCACTGGATCAGCAGTTGCCAGCGGCCAGCTTTGCCCAGTTTGTGGTGCTGGCCAAGACCATTGAGGACAGGGAAGACCTGCGCACCTGGTTGATTGACACCCTTAACGAGCAATTCCCGACAGTACGCTCTCGCGTCACGCGACTGGAAAACGGTCCACCTGTGGGCTATCCGGTGCAGTTCCGGGTGACGGGCGAACACATCGAAGAGGTCCGGGCGCTGGCGCGCAAGGTGGCTGCCAAGGTCCGCGACAATCCCCATGTGGTGAATGTGCACCTGGACTGGGAAGAACCGAGCAAGGTGGTGTATCTCAATATCGATCAGGACCGGGCACGGGCCTTGGGTGTGAGCACGGCCAACCTGTCGCGCTTTTTGCAAAGCACATTGCTGGGCTCCACCGTCAGCCAGTACCGCGAAGACAACGAGTTGATCGAAATCCTGTTGCGCGGCACGCCTCAGGAACGCACCGAACTGGCATTGCTGCCTAGCCTGGCAGTGCCGACCGACAACGGCCAGAGTGTTGCCCTGTCGCAAATCGCGACGCTGGAATATGGCTTTGAAGAGGGCATCATTTGGCACCGTAACCGCCTGCCGAACGTGACCGTACGTGCGGACATCTATGGCAAGGAGCAACCGGCGACCTTGGTGGAGCAGATTCTGCCGACCCTTGAGGGTGTTCGCGCCGAGCTGCCGGATGGCTATCTGCTGGACGTGGGCGGCACAGTCGAAGACTCCACCCGTGGCCAGGACTCGGTGAAAGCCGGTGTACCGCTATTTATCGTGGTGGTGCTGACCCTGTTGATGGTGCAGCTGCGCAGTTTCTCGCGCATGGTGATGGTGTTCCTGACGGCGCCGTTGGGGCTGATCGGTGTGACGCTGTTCCTGCTGCTGTTCGGCAAGCCGTTCGGCTTTGTGGCGATGCTGGGCACCATTGCGTTGTCGGGGATGATCATGCGCAACTCGGTGATCCTGGTGGATCAGATCGAGCAGGACAAGGCGGCGGGGCTGGACCCGTGGCGGGCGATTATTGAAGCGACGGTGCGGCGTTTTCGCCCGATTGTGCTGACTGCACTGGCGGCGGTGCTGGCGATGATTCCACTGTCACGCAGTGTGTTCTTCGGTCCGATGGCGGTTGCCATCATGGGTGGGCTGATAGTGGCGACTGCATTGACCCTGCTGTTCTTGCCAGCGCTGTACGCGGCGTGGTTCAAGGTCAAGAAGCCAGCTGAGGCTTGACGCCCCTGTGGGAGCGGGCTTGCTCGCGATGCAGGCGGCGCGGTGTATCTGGATGACTGCGCTGATGCCATCGCGGGCAAGCCCGGCTCCCACAGGGTTTGTGTGGCTCAGATCATCCGGGCCTGGGTACCCATTATTGTGGAGGCGGGCAAGCCCGCCTTCACAAGGGTTACAGCGTTCCGAACACCTTTTTCGCCAAACTGGTAGCAGCCGCTGCCGGATTCTGGCGAATGGTTTCTTCCTGTTTGCCGATCATTTCGAACAAACCATCCAGGGCTTTTTCGGTCACGTAGCTTTCAATGTTGGCGCTTTTGGCGTCCACCACACCCAGCGTGGCGGCTTGCCCGGCGAAAGAGTTGTACTGCTGGGCCAGACCGACCTTGTCCGTGGCGGCCTTGACGATAGGCAGGAACTTGGCGCGGATCTGCGCTCGGCTGCTTTTGTTCAGGTACTGGGTGGCAGAGTCCTGACCACCGCTCAAAATACCCTTGGCATCTGCCACGCTCATGTTTTTCACCGCATTGACCAACAGCGCCTGCGCCTGTGGCACGGCCGCTTCAGCGGCTTTGTTCATGCTGGTTTCAAGCTGCTCGACCTGATCGCCCATGCCGAACTGCTTCATCGTTTTCGCGACCTTACCAAGGTTGCCCGGCAACTCGATCTTGACCTCAGGGTTGTTGCTGAAACCACCAGGAGTCCCCAGTTGCTTGACTGCAATTTGTGCGCCCTGGGTCAGGGCATCTTTAAGACCCCCTGTGGCGTCGCTTTGCGATAAATCGCTCAACGACAACGCCAGGGTGTTAGCCGAAATCAGCAGGCCTGCGCACAGGCCTGCAAAACGTAGAGAAGGGCGCAGCATGGGGAACTCCCTGTTTGCGTGGAATCAATGAGCGACTTGATCTACACGCAAACGTAGTGGTTGCTGGGTTTTTGCATTCAGGTCGACGCTGTTGCGCTCAGTGGTGATAAACAGCAATTTGCCGTCTTGCTCAATGCGCGCACTCACCGCGTAGGTGTGGCCAGGTTTAACCTGTGCCGGGTCGTAGGTCAGATGAAACGGCAACGGCACCTGGCCCTTGATTTGGCCACTTTGCTTGGCAAGGGTCACCGCTGGAGCGTCGGCCAGCGAGACATCCTGCAAGCTAACTTCAAGTGTAGCTGTAGGCGGCAGGGCGATACGTTGCAGGTAGAACACTTCGCCATCGAGGGAGGCTTGCGGGGTCGAGGTCAGAGCGCTACAGGCTCCCAGCAGGGCGGTGAGGCTGAGTAAAAGTACTTTTTTCATGGGTTTCTCCTTCAAGATATCTTTTCGAGCGATAGCGGTGGCTGCTCTTGGGTGTCTTCACTGCGGTGCAAGGCAACCTGGCGTATCGACAGGCGGATTTCGGCCGGTAACACACGTTTGGCAGCCCCTTCGGCCAGTTCGCCAAGCAGTTCGTGATAGCTCAACTTGCCGTTGGCATCGCGGCGCAGTACGTCTTCTTCGAGCAAGGTCTGGATAAAGTGGCGGAACAGGCTCTTGTCGAAGAACTCCGGGGCGTTGAGGCCATGCAGAATCGACAAGCGCTGGGCCATCATGGTGCACAGGTCTTCCAGTTCCTCGGCGCTCAGGGTGTTTTGCCCGCTGTTGAGCAGCAGAGAAATCGCCATGTAGAAGCGTTGCAGGGTTTGCGCAATGCTTCTGGACAGCAGCGTCAGCAACACAAAGTGTCGCGAACTCGGCGCAGGGCGCAGGTACACGCCGTTCTCAAGGCGCAACAAGCCTTGCTCGACAAAGGATTCGAGCCACTGATCGACCACACCGTCCAGCTCTTCTGCTGACCAGCGGATAAACAGTTCTGACTGCAGGTACGGATACAGCGCGTGGGTGTAGCGCAGGATCTGCTCGCGGCTCATGCGCGAGGCGCTTTGGAAGAAGCTGGCCAGCAATGAAGGCAATGCAAAAATATGCAGCACGTTGTTGCGGTAGTAAGTCATAAGTACCGCGTTCTGCTCATCCAGATAGAGGATTTTGCCTAGCGCATCACTTTGCTCGGCAAGCAGGTTCATGTCCTTTACATGGTTGATCAGCGCCTTGCCATCGCCTTCGGGCAAGGTGGTGTAAGGCGAGTAGGGGACACGGCGCAACAGGGCCAGATACAGATCCAGCACCCGGGCCATGGCCTGTTCGTCCAGTGCCAGCCGGGTGGTTGAAAGCAGGGCCAGCGCCACTAGATTCACCGGGTTGATGGCCGCCGCTTCATTCAGGTGCTGGGCAACTTTTTCGCCCAGGCGATTGGTGGTCTGGCTCAGCCAGTCCGGACGATACAGTGGCGCAAGCTCCTGCTGGCGCCAGCCCGGTTGCTCGTGTTCAAGAAACTCGGCGAGTTTGATCGGTTCACCAAAGTTGACCGCCACCTGACCGAACTTCTGCTTTTTAAGGGCGCCGATCACTTTGAAGATGTCGAAAATCGACTCTTTCTTCTTGCTGGCGCCGCGCAGTTCGCCCAGGTAGGTGCGGCCTTCGAGCACACGCTCGTAACCGATATAGACCGGGACAAACACGATCGGCGTACGGGAAGAACGCAAGAAACTGCGCACGGTAATGGCCAGCATCCCGGTTTTCGGTTGCAACATGCGCCCGGTGCGCGAGCGGCCACCCTCGACGAAGTACTCCACCGGGAAGCCCTTGGTGAACAGGGTGTGCATGTACTCGTTGAACACCGAGGTGTACAGCGGGTTGCCCTTGAACGTGCGGCGCATGAAAAACGCCCCGCCACGGCGCAGCAGGCGGCCGAGCACCGGCATGTTGAGGTTGATCCCGGCGGCGATGTGCGGCGGGGTCAGGCCGTTGCGAAACAGCAGGTAGGACAGCAGCAAGTAGTCGATATGGCTACGGTGGCACGGCACGTAAATGATCTCGTGACCTTGGGCGACCTTTTGCACGCTCTCGATATGGTTGACCTTGACCCCGTCGTAGATCTTGTTCCAGAACCAGCTCAGGAGCACTTCAAAAAAACGGATCGCGGTGTAGGTGTAGTCCGAGGCAATTTCATTGGCGTAGCGCAGTGCCTGGGCACGGGCCTTGTCCGGCGAGATGTTTTCGCGTTCGGCTTCATCAAGGATCGCCTGACGCACGGCGGGTTCGTTGACCAGTCCCTTGACCAGGTTACGACGGTGCGACAGATCCGGGCCGATGGTGGCGGTTTTCAGGTTGCGAAAGTGCACGCGCAAAATACGTTGGGCCATGCGCACGGTGCGTTCATGACCCTTGTTGAGATCGACCAGTTCGCGCAGGTGAATCGGCTCCGAGAACTGCACGCGGGTTTTGCGGCCCAGAATCAGGATGCGCAGCAGGCGGCGCAAGCGCCCGGTGACAGCCCAGCTGTCAGCAAACAGCAGTTTCCAGGGGCTGGATTCGCTGTCGGGTGACTGCCCCCAAAACACGCTGACCGGAATGATTTGCGCATCCTCGGCCGGGTTGTGGGTAAGGCCGTCGACCAGACGAGTCAAGGTTGGCGGAGCACCACGCTTGTCCTGACGACCCAGCCAGTCGGGCTCGGGGGTCAGGTAGAAGAAGGCGGCAGGCTCAATCATCTCTCCCACTGCAACCGGCAATACCGGGCGCGGCAGGCCGGCCTTTGAGCATTCGGCATCGACCACGGCCAGTTCGGTCAGCGAGGGCGATTGCAGTACATAGAACACGGGTCGGCTGCGATCCAGGTTCAGGGTCAGGGAAGACTGATTAATGGTCTCCGAGCGCACCCACAGGTACAGCAAGCGACGCAGGGCACCAAATACAAGGCGGCGGAATGGGGAGGGGGTCATACGGCTTCTGCGTTAGTGGATTAAACGAGCGTTTACTCGGCCGGGTAGTGTGCCGTATCTCCCGAAAATCGGCAAAAAAGCGACGAACTAATATTGATTGAGTGTTTTTTTGCCTGACTTATACTCGGAGGTCTTTCGCGGTACCGCGCAAGAGCCAGTATTGAAGCATCAGGTTCAAACGATAGTTCTCAAAGGGCCAATTAACGAGCCCGATCAATAATAAAAAGGGGGAAAGTATCCATGACAACGCGCGTAACAGGCAGTGTGAAATGGTTCAACGACGCCAAGGGCTACGGCTTTATTCAGTGTGAAAACGGGGCTGATGTGTTTGTGCATTACCGCGCCATTCGCGGTGAAGGCCATCGCAGCCTGGCTGAAGGCCAGCAGGTCGAGTACACCCAGGTCACAGGTGACAAGGGCTTGCAGGCTGAAGATGTAGTGGGTTTGTAACCGCCAAACCTGTAGCAGCTGCCGCAGGCTGCGTTCGGCGGCGCAGCCGTCGTAAATCGGTGGTCGCGGTGAATCTGATACACCGCGGGTTCAGATTTTACGAACGCTTCGCGCTCGAACGCAGCCTGCGGCAGCGGCTACAGGGTGTTGTTTGCAACTCAGGAACCGGTTTTCCAGGTGATTTCTTCCTGGCCGTCTTCACTGATGCGGATCCAGCGATCGGCATCTGCCTCGCCCTGTTCCTCGACCCAGCTGCCCGGCGCGCAACGCACTTCGATCTTCAGCGCCTCAAATGCGGCCTTGGCACAGGCAATGTCGTCTTCCCATGGGGTTTTGTCGCTGTCCAGGTACAGGCTGTTCCATTTGCCGACGGCTTTTGGCATCCAGGTCACGGGTACGTCGCCAGCGGTGCACTTCCAGGTTTCACCTTTCTTTTTCCATTCGGTGCACGGGCCCAGCACGTCTGCCAGCCAGGCTTCGACGTCTTTGTAGGTGACCGCTTCTTTCAGGTAAATCTCGATATCGGGTTGGCGCATGGATGTCCTCACTGCGGGTCTGAAAAATCCACTCGCGGATTAATCGGGTCAAGGGCGTGTGCCCTTGACCGTAAAGTTGGTTATTGGAGCACGAAGTAATCGTAGCGCATCGACACCGTCACCACTAAAGGCTCCGGGTGCTCGATGACCTGGGCACGACGCTCGGCACTGGCGCGCCAGCCATGGGGGGTCATGGCCAGCAGGTTGGCGCGGTCTTGGGGCTCACTCAACCTGAGGGTGAACTCCAGAGTCTCGCTGTGTTGCAACTGCATGCCTTCGGGCACCAGCGCCAAGTGCTTGTCGTCTGCGTAGTCGCGTACTTCGTCGTACAGTCGCTCGCGCAGCTCCATCAAATGCCCGCGAGTGGGGCCTACGCGCATCAGGCCGCCCCCTGGACTGAGCAGGCGCTTGGCTTCTAGCCAGTCCAGCGGGCTGAAGACGCTGGCCAAAAACTGGCAGCTGGCATCGGCCAGTGGCACGCGGGCCATACTGGCGATCAACCAGGTCAGTTGCGGGCTGCGTTTACAGGCGCGCTTGACCGCCTCGCGGGAGATATCCAGCGCATAGCCATCGGCGTTGGGCAAGGCCTCGGCGATTTGCGCGGTGTAGTAACCCTCGCCACATCCGATGTCGAGCCAGCGTTGTGGCGCTTGTTCACCCGCCAGTTCGGCCAGGCGCTTGGCCACGGGCGCGTAATGGCCTGCGTTGAGAAAGTCGCGGCGAGCCTCGACCATCGCCTGGTTGTCACCCGGGTCCCGGCTGTTTTTGTGCTGCACCGGCAGCAGGTTCAAATAGCCCTGGCGGGCGCGGTCAAAGCGATGGCCGGCCGGGCACGCCACGCCATTGTCCACCGCGTTGAGCGGTGCGCTGCAAATTGGGCAGGCGAGCATCAGGCGAGCAACTTGATCAGGGTTTGGTAGTAGATCTCGGTCAGTACATCAAGATCGCTGGCCAGAACCCGCTCGTTGACCTGGTGAATGGTCGCGTTGACCGGCCCCAGTTCGACGACTTGCGTACCCAGGGTCGCGATGAAGCGTCCGTCCGAAGTACCGCCGCTGGTAGACGCTTTGGTTTCGCGGCCTGTGACTTGCTTGATGCTCGACGACACCGCGTCCAGTAGAGCGCCCGGCTCGGTCAGGAACGGCAGGCCGGACAGCGCCCAGTCGATGTGCCAGTCCAGGCCGTGCTTGTCCAGTATGTCCGCCACGCGCTTCTGCAGGCCTTCAACCGTGGATTCGGTGGAGAAGCGGAAGTTGAAGACCGCCACCAGATCACCGGGGATCACGTTGGTTGCACCCGTACCGGAGTTCAGATTGGAAATCTGGAAGCTGGTCGGCGGGAAGAAGGCGTTGCCGTTATCCCAATGCTCGGCGGCCAGTTCGGTCAGCGCAGGCACTGCCAGATGAATCGGATTCTTGGCCAGGTGCGGGTAGGCCACATGGCCTTGAACGCCGCGAACGGTGAGCTTGGCGCCCAGCGAGCCGCGACGGCCGTTTTTAACCACATCGCCCACCAGAGAGGTGCTCGACGGCTCGCCCACGATGCACCAGTCCAGGCGCTCGTTACGGGCGGCAAAGCGCTCGATCACAGCTTTGGTGCCGTGATGGGCCGGCCCTTCTTCGTCGCTGGTGATCAGAAATGCGACCGAGCCCTTGTGGTCCGGGTAGTCGGCGACGAAGCGCTCGGCTGCCACCAGCATCGCGGCCAGGCTGCCTTTCATGTCAGCAGCGCCACGACCGCAGAGCATGCCGTGTTCATCGATCAGCGCGTCAAACGGGTCATTTTGCCAGGCTTGCACCGGGCCGGTCGGGACCACGTCGGTGTGGCCTGCGAAGCACAGCACCGGGCCTTCGTGTTTGCCGTGGGTGGCCCAAAAGTTGTCGACGTCCTCGATGCGCATCGGCTCAAGCTTGAAGCCGGCATCGCCCAGGCGCTGCATCATCAGCTTCTGGCAGTCGGCGTCGATCGGGGTCACGGAAGGGCGACGGATCAGATCGCAGGCAAGTTGCAGGGTCGGCGAAAGGTCGGCGTGGGCCGTCATGGTGTGGACTCCGAAGCAGGGCATGTGCGGGGCGGGCGAGAAAGGGCGGTTATCTTAAAGCAAAACGGCGGCCAGAGGCCGCCGTTTAGGAGGTTGCAGTCAATTTATGCAGCAGGTTGTTCCTGCGCCGCGTCGACCGGTTTGGGCAACGAAGACAGAAAGGCCATGATCAGCGCCGCCAGATACGGCAGCGATTGCACCAATAGCATCACCACCCAGAAGCGCATGTCGTTGCTGGGCAGGCCTTGTACCAGGAAGATCCCCAGCGCCGCGCCCCAGAGCAATAGCATGATGAACACTTCCTCGCGTGCTTCCGAGATGGCGACCCAGAAGCCGTGGTTATCGGCGTTTTTAGGTGTGCGGAAGAACGGAATGCTGGTGGTGAAAAATCCGTACAGCACCGCTTTGGCGATGGTGTGGGACAACGCCAGCCCGGCCAGTGCCGCCGCAAACGCATCCTTGAGGTTAACCCCCACGGCACGGCGGTACAGGAAGATGATCTTGCCAACCTTGAACACAAACAGTGCCAATGGCGGGATGGCGAAAATCAGCAGCGGCGGATCGACCCGCGTAGGCACAATAATCATCGCCGCCGACCACAACAGGGCGCCCACGGTGAAGAAAATGTTCATGCCATCGGCCACCCACGGCAACCAGCCCGCGAGGAAGTGATAGCGCTGGCCACGGGTCAGCTCTGTGTCTTTACCGCGCAACAGGCTTGAGGTGTGACGCTTGATGATCTGAATCGCACCGTAGGCCCAGCGGAATCGCTGTTTCTTGAAGTCGATAAAGGTGTCAGGCATCAGGCCTTTGCCGTAGCTGTTGTGGGAATAAGCTGCGGAGTAACCTTTTTCGAATACGCGCAGGCCCAGCTCGGCGTCTTCACAGATGCACCAGTCCGCCCAGCCGAGCTCTTCGAGCACGGAGCGTCGGGTCATGGTCATGGTGCCGTGTTGAATGATCGCGTCACGGTCGTTGCGGGTCACCATGCCGATGTGGAAGAAGCCCTTGTACTCCGAGTAGCAGAGCTTTTTGAAGGTGCTTTCGTTCTGGTCGCGGTAGTCCTGGGGCGATTGCACAATGGCGATTTTCGGGTCGGCAAAGTGCGGCACCATGTGCTTGAGCCAGTTGCGATCCACACAGTAATCGGAGTCGATCACGGCAATCACTTCGGCATCGGGTGCGGTGTGCGGAATCAGGTAGTTCAACGCGCCGCCCTTGAAGCCGGCCAGCGGTGCCACGTGGAAGAACTTGAAGCGTGGTCCGAGGGTGGCGCAGTAGTCGCGAACGGGCTCCCAGACGGCCGGGTCCTTGGTGTTGTTGTCGATGATCAACACTTCGAAATCGGGGTAGTCGAGGTTCGCCAATGCGTCCAGGGTCTGTTTGACCATCTCCGGCGGCTCGTTGTAGCAGGGCACATGGATCGAGACTTTCGGGCGATAGGCATCGTCGCTTTCGACCGGCAAGAACTCGCGTCGTCGCTTATGCGTCCATACTGCTTCGGCCAGTTCATGAGCCTCGGTCAGCAGGACAATAAACACCCCGAGTGCGCCCAACCCAAGCAGGAAGCCCACGGTCAGGCTGAACCATGTGCTGTATTGCTGGCTGTAGTCGTAACCGATCCAGACCAGCACCGACCCGCACAGAAAGGCGGTGAACGTCAGGAAGGTACGACCACGCTGGCGCAGTGCGGAGCCGTCAATCAGAAGCAACGCCAGCGACAGCAAGCCCATCACCACCGACCCAATGGCCAGTACGCGCCACTGCGGGATGGCGACCACCGGGCCTTCAAAGTTGAATTTTTGCTGGCGTGCAGCGTTGTATACGCCCCAGTACGCGCCTACGGAGCCTTCATCGCTGGCCTTCCACGGCTGGTCGAAGGCTTCGATCACAAAGTAGTTGTAGCCGCGACGGTTCAGGGTGTTGACCAGCGTACGCAGATAAATCGCCTGGTCGGCCGGGGTGGCGTCTGCGCCACCGCGCATGCGGCCATTACTCGGCCAGCCAACCTCCGAAAGCAGCAGCGGCTTTTTCGGGAACATTTTTTTCAGGTCGCGGGCACGGTCCAGTACGAACTCACCGGCCTTGTCCACAGGGATAAACTCCCAGTAGGGCAGGATGTGAGCGGCGATCAGGTCAACGTGCTTGGCCAGTTGCGGGTATTTCTCCCAGATATGCCATTGCTCGGACGTGGTCACGGGTACTTTGACCGCGGCCCGAACCCTATCCAGCAGCACGATCAAGTCCTCCGGGGTGATTTCTTCACGGAAGAGGGCTTCGTTGCCCACCACCACTCGTACGATGCTGCGCGAGTTGTTGGCCAGCTCGATGGCTTTCTGGATCTCGCGCTCGTTGCGCTCCAGATCAGGGCTGATCCAGATCCCGATGGTCACCCGCAAACCGAACTCTTCCGCAAGCTTGGGGATATCGCCCAAGGTACCGTCTACAGAGTAGGTACGAATGTTGTCGGTCAGTTTGCTGATGATCTCCAGGTCGCGACGCATTTCGTCGTCGGTCGGGTATTGGTCTTTCTGCGGGTACTGGCCTTGCTGGAACGGCGAATACGAAAAGCCGGAGATTTGTTCGGGCCAGTTGGGGGCAGAGACCGGGCGATTGATCAACGCCCAGAAGCCTGTGAACAGGGCGGCAATGGCCAGTACCACCACCAGGTTGAGTCCAAATTTACGCGATGACATAACTATTTCGGGTTCCAAAGGGAGTGGAACGAAGATCGGTCGGCGGGTGCCAAACGGCGCGCATCCTACACTGTGCTCTGACCCACCGTATAGCTGACGGAGTGAGGTCGGGCGTTTGGCAGTTGCTGCCGACTTAAGTTCTTTATTTATTGCGTGTAGCGCTTATCTTTCTGCTCAACAGACTATTAAAGCAGGCTTGGTCGCTTAGCCCGTAGGAAAGATATTCAATGCAAGGCAAGCCCCCTATAATGCGCGCCGGTTTTTGGGGTGTTGGTCATGAGTACAGAAGATCCACGTTTTGCCGGTGTAGCCCGGTTATATGGGCTGGAAGGCCTTGAACGACTGAAGGCGGCGCATGTTGCGATCGTCGGTGTGGGCGGTGTCGGGTCCTGGGCCGCGGAAGCGATTGCGCGCTGCGGCGTCGGCGAAATTTCGCTGTTTGACCTGGATGACGTTTGCGTCAGCAACAGCAACCGGCAATTGCACGCCTTGAGTACGACCATTGGTCGGGACAAGGTCGAAGTGATGGCCGAGCGTCTGCGTCAGATCAACCCGGACTGCATCGTTCATGAAGTAGCGGATTTCGTGACGCGTGAAACCATGGCCGAGTACATCACGCCCACTATCGATTGCGTGATCGACTGCATCGACAGCGTCAATGCCAAGGCGGCGCTGATTGCCTGGTGCAAGCGCCGCAAGATTCAGATCATCACGACCGGCGGTGCGGGCGGTCAAATCGATCCGACACTGATTCAGGTCTGCGACTTGAACCGTACGTTCAATGACCCGTTGGCCTCGAAAGTGCGTTCGACGTTGCGCCGTGATTATGGTTTTTCGCGCACCATGACCCGTCATTACAGCGTGCCGTGCGTGTTCTCCACCGAGCAGCTGCGCTACCCCAAGCCGGACGGCAGTATTTGCCTGCAGAAGAGTTTTGTCGGTGACGGCGTCAAGCTCGACTGCGCCGGTGGTTTTGGCGCGGTAATGATGGTGACGGCGACCTTCGGCATGGTGGCGGCCACCAAGGCGGTGGACAAAATCGTGGCGGGCGTGCGCCGGCCTTCGGAGCGGGTCAAGCCTGCATGAGTGCGATGCGATCCTTGTAGATACTCTGTTGCCGGTCAAGCCCTACTGTGGGAGCGAGCCTGCTCGCGAACGACCTTCGCGAGCAGGCTCGCTCCCACAGTTGCCGTTGTCCCGTAGCCGCTGTCGAGGCACGAGGCTGCGATTGTCTGCGTAGCAGTCATAAACTGGCCGTTCAGGTGTAGCAGGAGCTTCGAGGATTCTGGCCGTGCTACAAGGTCTGAAGGAAACTTCAACTGTGGGAGGGTCGACTGGCAACAGAGTATCTACAGGCATCGCTGCGGTTCAGCCTGCCACTTCCCGCATCCGCTGCAGCACGGCGTTCAAGCCATTGCTGCGCGACGGTGAAAGCTGACGGCTCAGGCCCAACTGGTTGAACCAGTCAGGCACGTCGATCTGTTGCAGTTGCTCGGTGCTCAAACCGTTGACTCGCGCCAGCAGCAACGCCACCAAACCGCGAATCAGCCGCGCATCGCTGCTGGCAGCAAACTGCCAGTGGCCATCGACCTGTGCGCCCACCAACCACACCTGGCTTTCACAGCCATGCACGCGATGAGCATCGGTTTTGTCGGCGTCGTTCAATTCCGGCAGGCGCTGGCCCCATTGCATCAGCAGGCGTGCGCGCTGTTCCCAGCCGCTGCAGTGCTCAAAGCTGTCGAGCGCGGCCTGGGCGTTGGCGGGCAGGGTCATTGCAATAACTCCAGGGCCTGATCGAGGGCGTCGAAGAACCGTTCCAGATCTTCAGAGTCGTTGTACATCGCCAGCGAGACGCGGATGGCACCGGCCAGCCCAAAGCTTTTCAGTAGCGGCATGGCGCAGTGATGTCCGGCGCGAACGGCAATCCCCTGTTCAGTCAGCAGGTGGGCCAGGTCGGCGTTATGCACGCCCTCGACCACAAAACTGACCAACGCCAGTTGTGGCGACCCCAGCAGTCGAATGCTCTGGCGCTGCTTCAAACCCTCGACCAGCAGCGCGTGCAGCGCCGCTTCGTGGGCTTGAATGGCGTTCTGGTCGAGATTGGCCAGATAGTTGAGGGTTGCCCCCAGCCCGATCACGCTGGCAATCGGCGGAGTGCCAGCCTCAAACCCGAGCGGAGCGGGGCGAAAGGTGGCGTGCTGGTAGTCGGCGTCTTGCACCATCTCGCCGCCGAACTGCCAGTGCTGCAAACAGCTCAGCGCTTCGTGGCGACCGAACAGCACGCCCAGCCCGTCCGGACCGTAGAGTTTGTGGCTGGAAAATACATAAAAGTCGCAACCCAGTACTTGCACATCAGGGCGGCCATGGACCACGCCCTGCGCGCCATCCACCACCGTCAGTGCGCTCTGTGCCTTGGCCAGCGCCAACAGCGCAGGCAGGGGTTGCCATACACCGAGTACGTTGGACAGTTGGCTCACGGCCAGCAGGCGGGTGCGCGGGGTGATCAGGCGCGTGGCCGCATCGAGGTCGATGACGCCATCGGCATCCAGTGGCAATACCACCAGGTTCAGCTTTTTACGCTGTGCAAGCTGTTGCCACGGCAGCAAGTTGGCGTGGTGTTCCAGAGCGCTGATAACAATTTCATCGCCCGGGTTGAAGTGGTGCTCCAGGCCATAGGCCAGAAGGTTCAGGGCCGAGGTGGCGCCATGGGTGAAAACGATTTGCCCGCACTCGCCAGCATTGAGCCATTGAGTCACTTTGTGGCGGGTATTTTCAAATGCCTGGGTCGCGTGGGCGCCCGGCAGGTGTTGGGCCCTGTGCACATTGGCTGCGCCGTTGGCGTAGTAATGCGTCAGTGCGTCGAGCAGGGCTTGGGGTTTTTGCGTGGTTGCAGCGTTGTCCAGATAGGTCTGGTCCTGACGTTGCAAGGCGGCGATGGCTGGGAAGTCAGCGCGCCAGGGAGAAGGCAAAAGCATGGTGTTCGGGCTCTGTTGACGAGGCCAGAAACTGGCCCCGTCAGTGGCAGATAAACGCTTAGTTGTGAGCGTGCAGTGCTTCGTTCAGCTCGATGGCCGACTTGTGGGTTTTGCATTCCACCGCGCCGGTTTGCGAGTTGCGACGGAACAACAGATCAGGTTGACCTGCAAGGTCACGCGCTTTAAGCACTTTAACCAGTTGGTTGTTTTCGTCCAGCAGCGCCACTTTGGTGCCTGCCGTCAGGTACAGACCGGATTCAACCGTGTTGCGATCGCCCAGCGGGATACCGATACCGGCATTGGCGCCGATCAGACAGCCTTCGCCCACTTTGATCACGATGTTGCCGCCACCCGACAGGGTGCCCATGGTGGAGCAACCACCGCCCAGGTCCGAACCCTTGCCGACGAATACGCCCGCCGAAACGCGGCCTTCGATCATGCCCGGGCCTTCGGTGCCAGCGTTGAAGTTGACGAAACCTTCGTGCATCACGGTCGTGCCTTCGCCGATGTAGGCACCCAGACGAAGACGGGCCGCATCAGCGATACGCACACCGGCAGGCACTACGTAGTCGGTCATTTTCGGGAACTTGTCGACCGAGAACACTTCCAGCAGCTCGCCACGCAGGCGTGCTTCGAGTTGACGCTCAGCCAGCTCGCTCAGGTCGATGGCGCCCTGGCTGGTCCAGGCCACGTTCGGCAGCAACGGGAACACACCGGCCAGGTTCAGGCCGTGGGGCTTGACCAGACGATGGGACAGCAGGTGCAGCTTGAGGTAGGCCTCTGGTGTCGAGGTCAGTGCGGCGTCTTCGGCCAGCAGCGTTGCAACCAGCGGCTTGTGGCTTTCAGCCAGACGGGTCAGCAGGGCTGCTTGAGCCGCGTCGACCGGTTTAACGGCTTCGGCCAGTTGCGCAGCTTGCGCGGTAGTAAAGGTGATTGCCTGGTTGCCGCCGGTGTAGTCAAGGATCGGTGCGATGGCAGCGATCAGCTCGGCCGATGGATTGATCAGGGGTTGTGCGTAGAACACTTCCAGCCATGCGCCTTGACGGTTTTGGGTGCCGACGCCGAAGGCTGCGCTGAACAGGGTAGTAGACATGCAATTACCTCTTACAAAAAATAAATGGGCGGTCGCTTAAAGAAGGGCCGCCGCATAAAGATCTGGCTTGAAGCCAATCAGGGTTTTGTCACCGAGATCGAGCACGGGGCGCTTGATCATCGAGGGTTGGGCGAGCATCAGTTCAATGGCTTTCGCTTGGTCGAGATCGGCTTTGCGTTCGTCGTCGAGCTTGCGAAAGGTTGTACCTGCGCGATTGAGCACCACTTGCCAGCCGTGCTCGTTGCACCACTGGGTCAGATGTTCACGGTCGATGCCGCTGCTTTTGTAATCGTGGAAGTCGTAGCGCACTGCATGTTCATCCAGCCAGGTGCGAGCCTTTTTCATGGTGTCGCAGGCTTTGATGCCGAAAAGGTGCAACGTCTTGCTTGAATCGGTCACGGCAATTGCCCCCCTTGGAGATGCGTGTAAATGAGCAGTCGCGGATTATGCCATGTGCAGCGTGCCAGGGCGTGGATGGCTTGAGCATCTCATGCTCTTGTGACATGTCGTCGCACTGCTACTTATGTTCAGGCTCCAGATTTGCCGCTAGCGGCTACTATGACCTGCAATGCAAAAATGTTGCTAGCTGTGTCTAGTAGAAGCTGATTGTTTGGGAACCTTGTCGATATGCAAACCGCCTACACCGTCCTCATCCTGCTGATGCTGGTGAGTGTCTCGCGTCTATTGGGGCGTTTAATCCCGTTGCCGTTGCCACTGGTGCAGATTGCTGCAGGCGCCGTGCTGGCCTGGCCGACCCTGGGCCTGCACGTTGCGCTGGAGCCGGAGCTGTTCCTGTTTCTGTTCCTGCCACCGCTGCTGTTCTCGGATGGCTGGCGCATGCCCAAACGTGAGTTTTGGCGTTTGCGCGGGCCGATTTTGACGCTGGCCGTCGGGCTGGTGCTGTTTACGGTCGTGGGCGCCGGTTATTTTATTCACTGGCTATTGCCGACCATACCTTTGCCGGTGGCGTTTGCGCTGGCGGCAGTGTTGTCGCCGACCGATGCCGTGGCGGTGTCGGCCATTGCGCAAAACCGTTTGCCGGCACCCTTGATGCACATGCTTCAAGGCGAGGCGCTGATGAACGACGCCACGGGCCTGGTGACATTCAAGTTTGCGTTGGTGGCCGCCATTACCGGGGTGTTTTCCCTGGCCAATGCCAGCGTGGCATTTGTTCTGGTGGCGTGCGGCGGTCTGGCAATTGGTGTGGCCTTGAGCTGGCTGGTGGGGCGCCTGCGCTCGTGGATGATCACCCGTGGCTGGGATGATCCGGCAACCCATGTGGTGTTTATGCTGTTGCTGCCCTTTGCCGCCTATGTACTGGCCGAGCGTTTGGGGGCGTCGGGCATTTTGTCAGCGGTTGCTGCGGGGATGATGCAGAGCTGGCTCGACCTTTTGCCTCGCCAGACCAGCACCCGGTTGCTCAATCGCAGTGTGTGGTCGCTGCTGGAGTTTGCGTTTAACGGGCTGATCTTCTTGTTGTTGGGCTTGCAACTGCCGGACATCATCAAGGCGGTGGTCAGCGATGAAATCACGCTGTGGCCCAGCTTGATGTACCGCTGCCTGGAAGTCGTGGCGATCTTTCTGGTGTTGCTGGCGCTGCGTTTTATCTGGGTACAGAGCATCTGGCGTTTGTCCGGCCTGTTGCGCCGCTGGCGCGGCAAGGGCGAGCTGACGATGGTGCCGACGGCGCGCTCGTGCTGGCTGTTGACCGTAGGTGGGGTGCGCGGTGCAGTCACTCTGGCGGGTGTGATGTCGATACCGCTGTTACTGAACGAGGGACTGGATTTTCCTGAGCGTGACCTGCTGATCTTTATTGCTGCGGGGGTGATTCTGCTGTCGCTGGTGGCGGCGTGTATTGCCTTGCCCTTGCTGTTGCGCGGGATTGAAAAAAGCTCGGACGATGCGATGCGCAAAGAGGTGCGAGAAGCATGGCGGCGTACCGCCGAGGCGGCGATCCACGCGCTGGAAGCCGAGGAGGTGGTCGATGCGGCGGGGCAGCAGGATGCCGCTGAGGCGGCATTGGCGGCTGAGTTGAAGGCGCGGATCATGTCCGAATACCGTCATCAGTTGGAGGTTTACAACGACACCGCGCAAGCCCAGGAACTGGCTTCTCAGATGGACCAGCTGGAAAGCCGGTTACGCCTCAAGGCGCTCAGGGCGCAGCGGCTGGAGCTTTACAGCTTGAGGCGTCATCACGAAATCGGGGATGACGCGTTGAGCGAGATTCTCAAGGATCTGGACTTGAGCGAGGCCAATCTGGGGACGGTGAAGTAACGGCTTGATAAAACCGTAGCAGCTGCCGAGGAACGAAGGCTGCGTTCGAGCGCGCAGCGGTCGAAAAATCAGGCATATGCGGGTGTCACGGATAAACCGCATTTGTCGGACTTACGGCGGCTGCGCCGCCGGACGCAGCCTCGTTCCTTCGGCAGCTGCTACAGGGTCGCGAGGGGGTTAGCCCCGGCGCTGGATAAAGTCGCGAATGCGCTCGGCGGCTTCTACGCATTCAGCCAGTGGCGCGACCAGTGCCATGCGCACGCGGCCAGCGCCAGGGTTGAAACCGTCAACTTCACGTGACAGGTAAGAGCCCGGTACTACGGTCACGTGCTCTTCGGCGAACAGATCGCGGCAGAATTCGGCGTCGTCGCCTTCAACCCTTGGCCACAGGTAAAACCCGCCGTCCGGTCGCTGTACGTCCAAGACCGGGCTCAGAATCGCCAGCACTGCATCGAACTTCTCGCGATACAGGTCGCGATTGGTGCGTACGTGTGCTTCGTCGTTCCAGGCGGCAATGCTGGCCAGTTGGGTCTGAACCGGCATGGCGCAACCGTGATAGGTGCGATACAGCAAAAATGCCTTGAGGATCTCTGCATCACCGGCCACAAAACCCGAGCGCAAGCCCGGCAGGTTCGAGCGCTTGGACAGGCTGTGGAACACCACGCAACGTTTGAAATCTTCACGGCCCAGTGCCACGCAAGCGCTGAGCAGGCCCACCGGAGGTGTTTGCTCGTCGAAGTACAGCTCGCTGTAGCATTCGTCTGCGGCAATCACGAAATCGTGTTCGTCGGCCAGGGCGATGAGTTTTTTCAGGGTGTCGAGGGGGATCAGTGCGCCGGTCGGGTTGCCCGGTGAGCACAGGAACAGGATCTGGCAGCGCTTCCAGGTCTCGGCCGATACCGCGTCGAAATCAGGGTTGAAGCCATGTTCGGCCAGGCATGGCAGGTAGTGCGGCTGGGCGCCCGCCAGGAAGGCTGCACCTTCGTAGATCTGATAGAACGGGTTCGGGCTGACGACCAGTGCGTCGTCGCCACGGTTGACCACGGTTTGGGTGAAGGCGAACAGGGCCTCACGGGTGCCGTTGACCGGCAGGATGTTGCGCGCCGGGTCGAGCCAGCCTTTTGGCACGTTGAAGCGACGCTCGGCCCAGCCAGCGATGGCTTCACGCAGCGCCGGGATGCCCAGGGTGGTCGGGTAGACCGCCATCTGGTCGAGGTTGTCAGCCAGTGCCTTGGCCACGAAGTCCGGCGAGCGGTGTTTCGGTTCGCCAATCGACAGCGCAATCGGGCGCTTGTCGGCATTGGGCTGCACGCTGCCAAGCAGGGCGCGCAGTTTTTCGAACGGGTAAGGCTGTAGCTGGTTTAGAGCGTTGTTCATGGGGTGCGGGTCTCACTCGGCGGCGGTTAAATGCTAAGGCGCCACGGTTCTGGGGTTGAATCCTGGTTGACCGTCAGTTGTTCGACGATTGCTTCCTGCAAACGCATGCACAGCTGTGGGTCGGACAACGGCTGGTTGTTTGCATCGGTAATGAAGAATACGTCTTCGACGCGTTCGCCCAAGGTGGCGATCTTGGCGTTTTGCAACGACAGGTCGAACTCCAGGAAGATCATCCCGATCCGGGCCAGCAGGCCCGGACGGTCGGGGGCGCTGAGTTCCAGCACAGTGACGGGGCGCTGGGCGTCGTTGTGGATCGTCACCTGGGGCGCGAAGGCGAAGTGTTTGAGCTGGCGCGGCACCCGGCGCTGGATGATGGTCGGGTAGTCATCCGGGTTGCGCAGGGCCTCAGTCAGGCCCTTGCGGATTTTTTCAATGCGCACCGGGTCATTGCCGATTGAGCCGCCGTCGTTGTCGAGCACGATATAGGTGTCGAGGGTGAACTGGCTGCTGGAGGTGATGATGCGTGCGTCATGGATGTTCAGGTTTAGCTGGTCCATGGCCGCCACGGTCACGGCGAAGAAATCATGCTGATCAGGTGCGTAAATGAATATCTGCGTGCCACCTTCGAACTCGCGCTGGGTGGTTTCCTTGATCAGCACCAGCGGGCCACCATCGGCAGGCTGTTGCAAGATGGCTTCAGTGTGCAGGGCCACGTCGGCCGAGGTGTGGCGCAAGAAGTAGTCATCGCCCAACTGCGACCATAGCTGCTCCACATCATCCTGGTCGTTGCCATTGCGCACCAGGGTGTCCAGGGCAGCGCTTTGGGTCTGGCGAATCTGTTCTTCGCGGTCTACCGGGTTTTCGAGGCCTCTACGCAAGGCGCGCTTGGTCTCTGTATAGAGCTGGCGCAACAGGCTGGCGCGCCAGGAGTTCCACAGCGTCGGGTTGGTGGCGTTGATGTCCGCGACGGTCAGAACATAAAGGTAGTCGAGGTGAGTTTCGTCGACCACGATCTGGGCAAAGTCATGGATAACCTGTGGATCGGACAGGTCTTTGCGCTGGGCGGTGGTAGACATCACCAGATGGTTTTGTACCAGCCAGACGATCAGGCGGGTGTCCCACTGCGGCAACTGGTGGCGAATGCAAAACGCTTCGGCATCCACGGCGCCAATTTCGGAGTGGTCACCGTGTCGGCCCTTGCCAATGTCGTGGTAAAGCCCGGCGAGGTAGATCAGCTCGGGTTTTGGCAGCTTGGCCATTAGCTTGCTGGCCAGCGGGAATTTCTCTGAGACCTGGGTGTATTGCAGCTTACGCAGGTGCTTGATCAGGTTCAGGGTATGGGCGTCGACCGTATAGATGTGGAACAGGTCGTGTTGCATCTGCCCGACGATAAAGCCGAATTCGGGCAGGTAACGTCCGAGAATGCCGTAGCGGTTCATGCGGCGCAGGTTGCGGTGGATACCGATCTTGCACTTGAACAGCTCGATAAACAGGCTGGTATTGCGAATGTCTTTACGGAAATCGTCGTCGATCAGGTAACGGTGTTCGCGCAGCAAGCGGATTGTATCGGCACGTACGCCTTTGATTTCGGGGTGCTGGGCCATCAGCAGGAAAATTTCGAGCATGGCGAAGGGTGTGCGTTTGAACACGTAATCGCTGGTGGCCTCGATATAGCCATCGTGCAGCTGAAACCGTGAGTTCAAGGGCGTTGGCGGCGCTTCGTCTTCGGGGGCAAGGATGATTTCTTCGAAGTGCTGGATGATCAGGTCGCTGAGCTGGGCAATGCTCATGACCACCCGATAGTACTGCTGCATGAAGTTTTCGATGGTCTGCTTGGCGTCATCGCCTGCAAAGCCGAGCAGTTCGCCGATACTGCGCTGATGATCGAACAGCAGACGGTCTTCGGAGCGGCCTGCGAGCATGTGCAAGGCGTAGCGCACCTTCCACAAAAACTCCTGGGATGAGGCGAGCAGGGCATGCTCGCTTTCGACCAGAAAGCCTTCGCCGGCCAGGGCGCGAAGATTCAGGGTCCCGTACTGGCGACGGGCTACCCACAAAAGGGTCTGGATATCGCGCAGGCCGCCAGGGGAGCCTTTGACGTTGGGTTCCAGGTTGTATTCGGTGTCGTTGTACTTGTGATGGCGGGCTTTTTGCTCGGCACGCTTGGCCAGGAAAAAGTCCTTGCTGGGCCACATGTGTTCGGTGCTGGTGACATCCAGCATGCGTTGGCGCAAATGCTCGGGGCCGGCAACGGTGCGGCTTTCCATCAGGTTGGTGATGATGGTCAGGTCAGCCCGGGCCTGTTCTGCACACTCGTCCACCGATCGCACGCTCTGGCCTACTTCCAGGCCAATGTCCCAGAGTAGGGTCAGGAAGCGCTCAATGGAATCGCGGAAAATTTCGTGGTCGGCATTGTCCAGCAGGATCAACAGGTCAATGTCGGAGTAGGGGTGGAGTTCGCCTCGGCCATAACCGCCGACGGCGACCAAGGCGATGTCGGCCTGGTCGCTCCAGCTGAACTGATCCCACGCCTGTTGCAGGATGTTGTCGACGAACCATGCACGATCTTCGATCAGACGGCGAATATCGCGCCCTTTTTTGAAGCGTTCGTCGAGCACCTCGCGTGCCTGGCGGATCGCCTTTTTGAAAGCGGCAATGGGGCTTGCCTTTAATGCCAGCTCGGCCTGGAACTGGCCACGGTCAAAAAGTTCTGGATCCACCTGCGGCATCGATTGGCATTCCTGTCGTGGTTATTTCTGTTTAAACGGTGACAACACGCAAGTATCAGGCCGAAACGCGGGGGATGGTGTCATCGCTGCGCAGGGTGAAGATCTCGTAGCCGGTCTCGGTTACCAGCAGGGTGTGTTCCCACTGTGCGGACAGCTTGCGGTCCTTGGTGATGGCGGTCCAGCCATCGCCCAGCACCTTGGTGTCGGCCTTGCCCTGGTTGATCATCGGCTCGATGGTGAAGGTCATGCCAGCCTTGAGTTCCATGCCGGTGCCAGCGCGACCGTAGTGCAGGATCTGCGGCTCTTCGTGGAAGACCTTGCCGATACCGTGGCCGCAGAACTCGCGAACCACCGAGAAGCCATTTTTTTCAGCGTGCTTCTGGATCACTTCGCCGATATCGCCCAGGCGGCAGCCAGGCTTGACGATTTCGATGGCCTTGTACATGCATTCCTGGGTGACCTGCGACAAACGCTCGGCCCAGACCGGCACATTACCGACGTGGAACATGCGGCTGGTATCGCCGTGGTAACCGTCCTTGATCACGGTGACGTCGATGTTCAGGGTGTCGCCGTCTTTCAGAGCCTTGTCACCAGGGATGCCGTGGCATACCACGTGGTTGATCGAGGTGCAGATAGACTTCGGGAAGCCTTTATAGTTGAGCGGAGCAGGGATAGCCTGCTGCACGTTGACTATATAGTCGTGGCAGATGCGATCCAGCTCTTCGGTGGTAACGCCGGGCTTGACGTGCTCGGCGATCATTTCCAGGACTTCGGCGGCCAGTTTGCCGGCGATACGCATTTTTGCGATGTCCTCGGGGGTTTTGAGGGTGACGGTCATTCGGGCTCTCTTCGCGCGTTGGCGCTCATCATCAGGATTACGGGTGTGCTGTTTAATGCTGCACACCGTCATAAAAACGCGATTCTAACAGACGGTCGGCGTTAATCATGGGCCTCTCGCCATCGCTTCTCTTAATAGAATGGGACATTCTGGCTCTATTCCAAGGCCTGCGCAAAAATGGTGCGCGAATCATGAGCGAGCTTTTGACCTGCATTTGATCCGGCTTTTGATCTGCTGGCCCCTTCGGAAGGCCGAATGGAGGTTCTGCGTTCGGCCATCCGGTGATGGGCTCCAGAGGTGTTTGGAATATTTCAGTGGCAGCAGTAACATTGTCAGGCAAGCGGCAAGCGGCAAGCGGCAAGCGGCAAGCGGCAAGCGCAAAATCTGACGTAAACCCTTGCCGTGCAACGGCTTAGCAATAAAAGCTGAATCCGTGCTTCGTTTTTTGACCACCTTGTGGTATAAAATGCGCCGCTTTGCGGGTATAGCCCGCAGAGCACAAACCCACACACGTGTCGACACGATGACCTGGGTGCCTTCAGCTTGAAGCTGCTGGTTGGTCGTTGGGATACGTGGAGGCCTAACCCGACTTATTAAGGAACTATCATGTCCCAAGTCAACATGCGCGATATGCTGAAGGCCGGTGTGCACTTCGGTCACCAAACCCGTTACTGGAACCCAAAGATGGGTAAATACATCTTTGGCGCGCGTAACAAGATCCACATCATCAACCTTGAAAAAACCCTGCCAATGTTCAACGAAGCTCTGACTTTCGTAGAGCGTCTGGCCCAGGGCAAAAACAAGATTCTGTTCGTCGGCACCAAGCGTTCCGCTGGCAAGATCGTTGCTGAAGAAGCAGCACGTTGCGGTTCGCCGTACGTGGATCACCGCTGGTTGGGCGGCATGCTCACCAACTTCAAAACCATTCGTGCTTCGATCAAGCGTCTGCGTGACCTTGAAATCCAGGCAGAAGACGGTACTTTCGCCAAGCTGACCAAGAAAGAGGCGCTGATGCGTACTCGCGATCTGCAGAAGCTGGATCGTAGCCTGGGTGGTATCAAGGACATGGGCGGTCTGCCAGACGCTCTGTTCGTTATCGACGTTGACCACGAGCGTATCGCGATCACCGAAGCTAACAAGTTGGGTATCCCGGTAATCGGCGTTGTCGATACCAACAGCAGCCCAGAAGGTGTTGACTACATCATCCCGGGTAACGATGACGCAATCCGCGCTATCCAGCTGTACATGGGTGCGATGGCTGATGCTGTGATCAAAGGCCGTAACCACGTTGCTGGCGGCACCGACGTTTTCGTCGAAGAAGCTCCAGCTGCAGCGGTAGTTGAAGGCTGAGTAATTAACGCCTAGCGTTTACTCAGTACGCAAAAAGGGGGCTTGGCCCCCTTTTTGCCACCTCGAAATCCATTTGTTGGGGGTGTGCTTGCCGTTGCTGTTCATGATTGCGGCCAGCAGGCTTGTTCGAGGTGGGCTTCACACGAATTGAACGCCCGCTCGCTCGGGTGGAATGGTTGAAAACCTATCCAAGAGGAATTTTGAAATGGCAGAGATTACTGCAGCGTTGGTTAAAGAACTGCGTGAGCGTACTGGCGAAGGCATGATGGATTGCAAGAAAGCCTTGACCAAGGCTGGCGGCGACATCGAAAAAGCCATTGATGACATGCGTGCTTCGGGCGCCATCAAGGCTGCCAAAAAAGCAGGCAACGTTGCTGCTGAAGGCGCTATCGCAGTTAAAGTTGCGGAAGACAACAAGTCTGCCGTAATTCTGGAAGTCAACTCGCAAACCGACTTCCTGGCTCTGCAAGAAGACTTCAAAAACTTCGTTAACGATAGCGTTGAAAAAGCGTTCGCTGACAAGCTGACTGACGTAGCTCCGCTGATCACCGCTCAAGAAGAAGCCCGTCTGGTTCTGGTTGGCAAAGTAGGCGAGAACGTTAACATCCGTCGTCTGGCGCGCATCGAAGGCGACGTTGTTGACGCTTACCTGCACGGCAACAAGATCGGTGTTGTAGTTGCTCTGAAAGGCGGCAACTCTGAGCTGGCTCGTGACATCGCCATGCACGTAGCTGCAAGCAACCCTGAGTTCCTGCTGCCATCGCAAGTTTCCGCTGATGCTATCGAACGCGAAAAAGCCGTGTTCATGAGCCTCAACGAAGACAAGATCAAAGGCAAGCCAGCCGAAATCGTTGAAAAAATGGTTGCCGGTCGCATCAGCAAGTTCCTGGCTGAAGCTAGCCTGGTTGAGCAAGCTTTCGTGAAAAACCCGGAAATCAAAGTCGGCGACCTGGCCAAGAAAGCCGGCGCTGAAATCGTTTCCTTCACTTACTTCAAAGTAGGTGATGGCATCGAGAAGCCAGTTGATGACTTCGCTGCAGAAGTTGCTGCTCAAGTGGCTGCAAGCAAGCAATAAGACGGTTTTCAACTGTCGACCCGAAGAGGCTGCCCGCTCACGCGCGCAGCCTCTTTTCAAATGGGAGGGGATTTTACCTTCTCGACGGAACCGGTTTGCAAAATCGTGTTCCGATGGTGCTGCTGTGCAGTACCACAGCTAGAGTATGCGCAGGCTGCAAAATGGCCTCGCACAGATTTTTAATAAAACGCGGCAGGAGAGATTCGCAATGGCTCAGCAGGGCAGTGGTTATCAAGCTCGCTATAAACGCATTCTACTCAAGCTAAGCGGCGAAGCCCTGATGGGCTCTGAAGAGTTCGGGATCGACCCCAAGGTACTCGACCGCATGGCGCTGGAAGTCGGCCAGTTGGTCGGCATCGGCGTTCAGGTAGGATTGGTGATTGGTGGTGGCAACCTGTTCCGCGGTGCAGCATTGAGCGCCGCAGGTATGGATCGTGTGACTGGCGACCATATGGGCATGCTGGCTACCGTGATGAACGCCCTGGCCATGCGCGATGCGCTGGAACGTGCGAATATCTCTGCCATCGTTATGTCGGCTATTTCCATGGTTGGCGTGACCGATCATTACGACCGTCGTAAGGCCATGCGCCATCTGAACGCCAAGGATGTGGTGATTTTCGCTGCAGGCACCGGTAATCCATTCTTCACTACGGATTCCGCGGCTTGCTTGCGTGCCATTGAAATCGACGCTGATGTTGTACTCAAGGCAACCAAGGTTGACGGCGTGTATACCGCAGATCCATTCAAAGACCCGCATGCCGAGAAGTTCGATCATCTGACTTACGATGAAGTACTGGATCGCAAACTGGGTGTTATGGACCTGACGGCTATCTGTCTGTGCCGCGACCACAAAATGCCATTGCGTGTATTTAATATGAACAAGCCTGGCGCCCTACTTAATATTGTCCATGGCGGTGCTGAAGGCACTCTGATCGAGGAAGGTCAACAATGATCAACGAAATCAAGAAAGACGCTCAAACGCGCATGCAGAAATCGCTGGAATCCCTGGCCCATTCGTTTGGCCAGATTCGTACCGGCAAGGCTCACCCAAGCATCCTGGGTAGCGTGATGGTGCCTTACTATGGCTCGGACACTCCGATCAGCCAGGTAGCTAACATCACCGTTAAAGATTCGCGCACCCTGCAAGTGGTTGCGTTCGAGCGCAACATGCTGGGTGCGGTAGACAAGGCAATCCAGAGCGCTGGTCTGAACCTCAATCCGACCAACCTGGGCGAATTGTTGTTGATCTCCATGCCGGCCCTGACTGAAGAAACCCGTAAGGTTTTCGCTAAGCAGGCTCGTGATGCAGCTGAAGATGCTCGTATTGCCGTGCGCAATATCCGACGCGACGCTTTGAGCCAGTTGAAAGACCTGGTCAAGGAAAAGGAAATCAGCGAAGACGAAGAGCGTCGTGCTGCTGATGATATTCAGAAGCTGACTGACAAGGCCGTGGCTGATATCGAAGTTGCCACCAAGCAGAAAGAAGCGGACCTGATGGCCGTATAAGGGTCAGGGCGTTTTATGGAAAAGACGAAGCAGGCTGACCCGTCATCTGTTCCGCGACATGTCGCGATCATCATGGACGGTAATAATCGCTGGGCGAAAAAGCGCTTTATGCCGGGTGTTGCCGGGCATAAAGCGGGTGTGGATGCAGTTCGTGCGGTCATTGAGGTGTGTGTCGAGGCCAAGGTCGAGGTGCTCACCCTGTTCGCGTTCTCCAGTGAAAACTGGCGGCGTCCTGCGGCTGAAGTCAGTGCCTTGATGGATTTATTCTTCAGGGCGCTGCGTCGTGAGGCCAAGCGCCTCAACGAAAACGAGATCAGCCTGCAGATCATAGGTGACCGCTCACGCTTTCATCCCGACTTGCAAAAGGCGATGCGTGAAGCGGAAGAAATGACGGTGGGCGAAGGCCGCTTTGTGTTGCAGATTGCCGCTAACTACGGTGGTCAGTGGGACATTGCCCAGGCTGCTCAGCAATTGGCGCGTCAAGTCCAGTCGGGTGATTTGCAGCCTGAGGACATCACGCCGGAGTTGTTGCAAACCTGTCTGGTAACCGGCGATTTGCCATTGCCTGATCTGTGTATCCGCACCGGTGGTGAGCATCGCATCAGCAACTTCTTGCTGTGGCAGCTTGCCTACTCCGAGTTGTACTTCTCCGACCTGTTCTGGCCGGACTTCAAACACGAGGCCATGCGTCATGCATTGGCTGATTTCGCTTCTCGCCAGCGCCGCTTCGGTAAAACGAGCGAGCAGGTTGAGGCTGGAGCCCGGATTTAATGCTTAAACAACGAATCATCACTGCTCTTATCTTGTTGCCAATCGCCTTGTGCGGTTTTTCCTGCTCGAGGGTAGCGGCTTTGCGCTGTTTATTGGCCTGGTTGTTACCTTGGGTGCCTGGGAATGGGCTCGTCTTGCAGGCTTTGAAGCTCAATCCGCGCGGGTAGTATTTGCAGCGTTAGTGGCCGTACTTCTGTTTGGCCTGCACCTCTTTCCTGATCTGGCGCCATGGGTGCTGGGTGCTGCGGTGTTGTGGTGGGCGCTGGCAACCTTCCTGGTGCTGACCTTTCCGCAATCCGCTGTGCACTGGTCGAGTATTGCGACCAAGCTGGTGATTGGGTTGTTGATCCTGTTGCCAGCCTGGCAAGGTCTGGTCCTGATCAAGGCGATGCCGTTGGGTAACTGGCTGATCATGGCGGTGATGGTTCTTGTGTGGGGCGCAGATATCGGCGCATATTTTTCAGGGCGCAAATTTGGCAAGCGCAAGCTTGCCCCTAAAGTCAGCCCGGGCAAAAGCTGGGAGGGTGTATTTGGAGGCTTGTTGCTGAGCCTGCTGATCACCGCTGCAGTAGGTATTGTGCGCAGCTGGAGCGCTTCACAGATGTTTGCTGCGCTAGTTGGTGCCGCCGTGATTGTTTTGATTTCGGTGGTAGGCGACCTCACGGAAAGTATGTTCAAACGCCAGGCCGGTGTTAAAGACAGCAGTAATCTGCTGCCGGGCCATGGCGGTGTTCTGGATCGCATCGACAGCCTGACGGCGGCGATCCCTGTATTTGCTGTATTGCTGTGGATGGCTGCCTCATGAGTCGTCCACAACAGATTACTGTTCTGGGGGCTACGGGTTCTATTGGCCTGAGTACCCTGGATGTTATTGCGCGTCATCCTGATCGTTATCAAGTGTTTGCCCTGAGTGGCTACACTCGCCTCGCAGAGTTGCTGGCCTTGTGCATCAAACACAGGCCTCAAGTCGCTGTGGTCCCTCATGAAGGTGCTGCCAGCCAATTGCAGGCGGATCTGCGCGTTGCCGGGCTCAATACCGAAGTGTTGGTCGGTGAAGAGGGGCTGTGCCAGGTTTCGTCTGCACCTGAAGTCGATTCGGTGATGGCGGCAATCGTCGGTGCTGCAGGCTTGCGCCCGACACTGGCAGCGGTCAATGCTGGCAAGAAGATCCTGTTGGCCAACAAGGAAGCGCTGGTGATGACGGGCGACCTGTTTATGCAGGCAGTGCGTCGCAGCGGTTCGGTTTTGTTGCCCATCGACAGTGAACACAACGCTATCTTCCAGTGCTTGCCGCAGGATTTTGCGCGCGGACTGGGTAATGTGGGTGTCCGTCGGATTTTGCTGACGGCGTCTGGTGGGCCTTTCCGCGAAACTCCGCTGGCAGAGCTGGAACACGTCACGCCGGACCAAGCCTGCGCTCATCCCAACTGGTCGATGGGACGCAAGATTTCGGTAGATTCGGCGAGCATGATGAACAAGGGTTTGGAGCTGATCGAGGCTTGCTGGTTGTTCGATGCCAGGCCAGATCAAGTTGAAGTGGTGATCCATCCGCAGAGCGTGATCCACTCGCTGGTTGACTATGTAGATGGGTCGGTATTGGCGCAGCTGGGTAATCCGGATATGCGAACACCGATTTCCAATGCCCTGGCCTGGCCTGAGCGTATTGATTCGGGTGTTGCGCCGCTGGATCTTTTTGCTGTTGCACGGCTGGACTTTCAGCGTCCTGACGAGCAACGTTTCCCTTGTTTGCGTTTGGCTCGCGAGGCTGCCATGGCAGGCAACAGCGCGCCAGCGATGCTCAATGCGGCAAACGAGGTGGCAGTGGCCGCCTTTTTGGACGGGCGGATCCGTTACCCGCAGATCGCTCGTATCATCGAAGATGTATTAAATAGCGAGCCGGTGGTTGCCGTCGACGAATTGGAAGCGGTGTTTGCCGCTGATGGCAAAGCCCGGATGCTGGCTGAACAGTGGTTGAGTCGTAACGGCTAAAAGTGGTGCTTGCCGGACCCGGACAGAATCGCGGAGAAAGTAGATGAGTGCGCTCTATATGATTGTTGGCACCCTGGTCGCATTGGGGGTGCTGGTCACTTTTCATGAATTCGGTCACTTTTGGGTGGCGCGCCGTTGCGGCGTCAAGGTTCTGCGCTTCTCCGTGGGCTTCGGTACGCCTTTGCTGCGCTGGCATGATCGCCAGGGCACCGAGTTTGTGATCGCGGCCATACCCTTGGGCGGCTACGTAAAAATGCTCGACGAGCGTGAAGGCGAAGTACCGGCCGACCAGCTTGATCAGTCTTTCAATCGTAAAACCGTTGGCCAGCGCATTGCTATTGTCGCAGCCGGGCCCATTGCCAACTTCATGTTGGCGATGGCTTTTTTCTGGGTGCTGGCAATGATGGGCAGTCAGCAAGTGCGGCCGGTTATTGGTTCGGTAGAAAACGGTAGCCTGGCGGCGCAGGCCGGTTTGGCTGCAGGCCAGGAAATCGTTTCAATTGATGGCGAGCCTACGACGGGCTGGTCCAACGTCAATCTGCAGCTGGTACGTCGTCTGGGCGAGAGTGGTTCTCTGCAGGTTGTGGTGAGTGAGCCGGGCTCAACCGCCCAGGCATCGCATCAGCTTGTATTGAAAGATTGGCTTAAGGGTGCTGACGAGCCGAACCCTATCACTTCGCTAGGGATTCGCCCGTGGCGCCCCGAGCTACCGGCGGTTCTGGCAGAGCTTGATCCGAAAGGTCCGGCCCAGGCTGCCGGGCTTAAAGCCGGCGACAAGCTGCTGGCCATGAACGATCAGCCAATCAAGGATTGGCAACAGGTTGTTGACTGGGTGCGCACACGTCCTGACGCCCGTGTTGTGTTGCATGTCGAACGCGATGGCGTACCTGTCGATATTCCGGTCACGCTGGCTGCTCGCGGCGAAGGCAAGGACGCTACGGGTTACCTGGGGGCCGGGGTTAAAGGTGTCGACTGGCCACCAGCGATGATCCGGGAGGTCAGTTATGGCCCGCTGGCTGCAATCGGGGAGGGGGCAAAACGCACCTGGACCATGAGCATATTGACGCTCGACTCACTCAAGAAAATGTTGTTCGGTGAGCTCTCGGTAAAAAACTTGAGTGGACCGATAACCATTGCTAAAGTGGCGGGCGCTTCTGCCCAGTCGGGTGTTGCGGATTTCCTGAATTTTCTGGCTTATCTAAGCATAAGCCTGGGGGTTCTGAACTTGTTGCCCATACCAGTACTGGATGGGGGGCATTTGTTGTTTTATCTGATCGAGTGGGCGCGTGGTCGTCCCTTGTCGGATCGGGTGCAGGGTTGGGGAATGCAGATCGGTATCAGTTTGGTGGTCGGGGTGATGTTGCTTGCCTTGATCAACGATTTGGGCCGTCTGTAAACGCTTCGCTGAATTGCGAATCTGCCGCATTTTGCGGCAGTTTGTTTATTGCCAGTTGGAATAAGAAAGGACTTCATGAAACGTCTGCTGCTAACTGCGGTTCTCGCCGTACTGATGATCGCCGAAGTTCACGCCGAGTCCTTCACTATCTCTGATATCCGTGTCAACGGGCTCCAGCGGGTTTCCGCCGGTAGCGTGTTTGGTGCGTTGCCTCTGAACGTAGGTGAGGTAGCGGATGACCGCCGTTTGGTGGAATCCACTCGTGCGTTGTTCAAAACCGGGTTCTTTCAGGATATCCAACTGGGTCGTGACGGCAATGTGCTTGTTATCACGGTTGTCGAACGTCCTTCTGTCTCCAGCATCACTATTGACGGGAACAAGGCGATCTCCACTGATGACCTGATGAAAGGTCTGAAACAGTCGGGGCTTGCCGAAGGTGAGATTTTCCAGCGCGCCACCCTTGAAGGCGTGCGTAACGAACTGCAACGTCAGTATGTTGCCCAGGGCCGTTACTCGGCGACGGTCGACACCGAAGTGGTGCCTGAGCCGCGTAACCGTGTCGCCTTGAAGGTCAACATCAACGAAGGCACTGTTGCCGCCATCCAGCACATCAATGTGGTGGGCAACACTGTTTTCCCTGAGTCTGACCTGGTTGACTTGTTCGAGCTCAAAACCACGAACTGGTTGTCGTTCTTCAAGAACGACGACAAGTACGCACGTGAAAAACTGTCGGGTGACCTTGAGCGCTTGCGCTCTTACTACCTCGATCGTGGCTATATCAATATGGATATCGCTTCGACCCAGGTTTCGATCACTCCCGACAAGAAAAGCGTCTACATCACCGTTAACGTGAATGAAGGCGAAAAATACAATGTCGGCGAAGTGAAACTGAGCGGTGACCTCAAGGTCCCGGAAGATCAGATCAAGTCGCTGTTGCTGGTTCAGCCTGGCCAGGTGTTCTCGCGCAAGCTGATGACCACCACCTCCGAGCTTATTACCCGTCGTCTGGGTAACGAGGGTTACACCTTCGCCAACGTTAACGGCGTACCTCAGCCAAACCCTGAAGATCACACGGTTGCCATCACCTTCGTGGTTGATCCGGGCAAGCGGGCTTACGTAAACCGCATTAACTATCGCGGTAACACCAAGTCGGAAGACGAAGTGCTGCGTCGCGAAATGCGTCAGATGGAAGGTGGTTGGGCGTCGACTTACCTGATTGATCAGTCCAAGGTTCGCCTCGAGCGCCTGGGCTTCTTCAAAGAAGTAAACGTTGAAACCCCGGCAGTGCCAGGTACTGACGATATGGTTGACGTGAACTACGCGGTTGAAGAGCAGGCGTCGGGTTCGATCACTGCAAGCGTAGGTTTTGCCCAGAGCGCCGGTTTGATCCTTGGCGGTTCGATTACCCAGAACAACTTCCTGGGTACGGGTAACAAGGTCAGCCTTGGCTTGACCCGCAGCGAATACCAGAGCCGCTACAACTTCAGTTACGTTGATCCGTACTGGACAGCTGACGGTGTGAGCCTGGGTTACAACGCGTTCTACCGCACCACTGATTACAAAGAGCTGGATGTTGACGTAGCAAACTACTCGGTGGACAGCCTTGGCGCTGGTATCACCATGGGCTACCCGATCAGCGACACATCGCGTTTGACTTACGGTCTGACGGTCCAGCAGGACGAAATCAGCACAGGTCAGTACACCGTTGACGAGATTTTCGACTTTGTGCAGCGTGAGGGTGACAAGTACCTCAACTTCAAGGCATCCGTGGGCTGGTCCGAGTCGACATTGAACAAAGGCGTATTGCCTACACGTGGCAGCTCTCAGAGCCTGGTGCTTGAGAGCACGATCCCGGGCAGTGATCTGCAGTTCTACAAACTTGATTACCGTGCGCAGTTGTTCCAGCCGCTGACCGACACCTACACCATGCGTCTGCACACAGAACTGGGCTATGGTGATGGCTATGGTTCGACCGCCGGGTTGCCGTTCTATGAGAACTACTACGCGGGTGGTTTCAACTCGGTACGTGGTTTCAAGGACAGCGCTCTGGGGCCTCGCAGTACGCCAAGTACGGGTAAAAACGGTACGCTTGTGGACCCTGATCAGGACGCGCTGCCATTTGGTGGTAACGTGTTGATCCAGGGTGGTGTAGAGGTTCTGTTCCCTATGCCGTTTGTGAAAGATCAGCGTTCCCTGCGGACCTCCGTGTTCTGGGATGTGGGTAACGTGTTCGACACCAACTGCAAAGGTGATACCAAAGACTGCGATATCAGCTTTAGCAACATGGCCAGTTCTGTTGGTGTTGGTGTGACCTGGGTTACCGCGCTTGGCCCGTTGAGCTTCAGCTTGGCCATGCCGATCAAGAAACCGGATGACGCAGACACTCAAGTGTTCCAATTCTCCCTCGGCCAGACTTTCTAAAGCCTGACCTTAGATACAGACAACGGATTTTTTAGGAGTGCATCGTGCGTAAGTTGACTCAATTGGTTCTCCTGGCTTCGGTTTTAGTGGCTGGCCCGGCTTTCGCCGATATGAAAATTGCCGTGCTGAACTATCAGATGGCATTGCTTGAATCGGACGCAGCCAAGCGTTACGCCGTGGATGCCGAGAAGAAATTTGGCCCACAACTGACCAAGCTCAAAAGCCTGGAAAGCAGCGCAAAAGGTATTCAGGATCGTCTGGTGAAGGGCGGCGACAAAATGGCGCAGGGCGAGCGTGAGCGTCTGGAGCTTGAATTCAAGCAAAAGGCTCGTGACTTCCAGTTCCAGTCCAAGGAATTGAATGAAGCCAAAGCCGTTGCTGACCGTGAAATGCTGAAACAGCTGAAGCCAAAACTGGACAGCGCTGTTGAAGAAGTCATCAAAAAAGGCGCCTTTGACCTGGTGTTCGAGCGTGGTGCTGTGATTGATGTTAAGCCTCAGTACGACATCACTCGCCAAGTTATCGAGCGCATGAACCAGCTGAAGTAATTATGACTGCGACTATAAAACTCGGCCAATTGGCCGAGTTCCTCGGAGCCACCTTACGTGGCTCTGCGGAGAGAGAAATCACTGGGCTAGCCACTTTACAAGAGGCTGGCCCAGCTCAGTTGAGCTTTCTGGCCAACCCCCAATACCGCAAATTCCTCGTTGACTGCCAGGCCGCAGCTGTATTGCTCAAGGCTTCTGACGCCGAAGATTATGCTGGTGATGCGCTGGTTGTCCCCGATCCTTACCTGGCTTACGCCCGAGTCTCCCATCTGTTTGATCCCAAGCCCAAAGCGGCTGCCGGCGTTCATCCATCGGCGGTTATCGCTGCTGACGCAGTGGTTGATCCTGCGGCAAGCGTTGGCGCTTTTGCTGTGATCGAAAGCGGTGCGCGCATTGCTGCCGGCGTCACGGTAGGGCCTCATTGCTTTATCGGGGCTCGCTGCGAAATTGGCGAAGGCGGTTGGCTGGCTCCACGAGTGACGCTCTATCACGATGTACGCATCGGTAAGCGAGTGGTCATTCAGTCGGGAGCGGTGCTGGGAGGTGAAGGTTTTGGCTTTGCCAACGAGAAGGGTGTCTGGCAAAAAATCGCGCAAATCGGTGGTGTTACCATCGGTGATGATGTCGAGATCGGTGTCAATACCGCTATCGACCGCGGTGCTTTGGCTGACACGCTGATCGGTAATGGCGTCAAGCTGGACAACCAGATCCAGATCGCGCACAACGTTCAGATCGGTGACCATACGGCTATGGCCGCCTGTGTAGGGATTTCCGGTAGCACTAAAATCGGCAAGCACTGCATGTTGGCGGGGGGGGTCGGTTTGGTGGGGCACATTGAAATTTGTGACAATGTGTTCTTGACTGGCATGACGATGGTGACCCACTCGATTACCGAGCCCGGTGCCTACTCTTCCGGTACCGCAATGCAGCCAGCCGCTGAGTGGCGCAAAAGTGCCGCACGTATTCGTCAGTTGGACGATATAGCCCGGCGGTTGAAACAACTGGAAAAGCGCGTCGGTAAGTGACCCCCGGCGGTAATGCTTCTTCAAAAGGCTAATACAATTTCCATATCAAGAGTGCAGAACCTCTGGTTTGCTTCCTTGATTTGCTAGAGGAGCGCGCCTTAGTCGCGCGCGCCCAATCTTTATTACAGGCTTCCCCACGAAATGATGGACATCAACGAGATTCGCGAATATCTGCCCCACCGTTACCCGTTCCTGCTGGTGGATCGAGTGGTGGATCTGGATGTCGAGAACAAGCGCATTCGTGCCTACAAGAATGTCAGCATCAATGAGCCCTTTTTCAACGGTCACTTCCCGGCGCACCCGATCATGCCCGGCGTGTTGATCATTGAAGCCATGGCTCAGGCTGCTGGCATCCTTGGCTTCAAGATGATGGACCTCAAGCCGGCTGACGGTACGCTCTACTACTTCGTAGGCTCCGATAAGCTGCGCTTCCGTCAGCCCGTGCTGCCAGGCGATCAACTGATCCTTGAGGCCAAGTTCTTGAGCTGCAAGCGCTCCATCTGGAAGTTTGAGTGCCAGGCAACGGTTGACGGCAAGCCGGTATGCTCGGCTGAAATCATCTGTGCGGAACGCAAACTATGAGTTTGATTGACCCTCGCGCAATCATCGATCCGACGGCCATTTTGGCCGACGACGTCGAGGTCGGCCCTTGGTCGATCGTCGGCGCTGGTGTGGAAATCGGCGAGGGGACAGTGATTGGGCCGCATGTGATTCTCAAAGGCCCAACCAAAATCGGTAAGCACAATCGTATCTACCAGTTTTCTTCGGTAGGCGAGGACACGCCTGATCTCAAGTACAAGGGTGAGGAAACTCGCCTGGTGATCGGTGACCACAACGTTATTCGTGAAGGGGTCACCATTCACCGCGGAACGATTCAGGATCGCGCCGAAACCACCTTGGGTGATCACAATCTGGTGATGGCCTATGCCCATATCGGGCATGACAGCGTCATCGGTAACCATTGCATTCTGGTCAACAACGCCGCGCTGGCGGGCCATGTGCATATGGGGGACTGGGCGATCCTGTCAGGTTTTACACTGGTGCATCAGTTCTGCCACATCGGTGCCCACAGCTTTTCGGGCATGGGTACTGCTATCGGCAAGGATGTACCTGCGTTTGTGACCGTGTTTGGCAGCCCTGCCGAAGCACGCAGCATGAACTTCGAAGGGATGCGTCGTCGCGGCTTCAGTGAAGATGCCATTCATGCGTTACGTCGTGCCTACAAAGTGGTTTACCGCCAAGGCCTGACCGTTGATCAGGCGCTTGCCGAGCTGGCTGAACCTGCTGTGCAGTTCCCTGAAGTGGCCATGTTTGTAGAGTCCATTCGTTCTTCCACCCGCGGCATTACGCGCTAGTCATGGCCAGATTGCGTATCGCGCTGGTGGCGGGAGAGGCCTCGGGTGACATTTTGGGCTCGGGCTTGATGCGAGCGCTCAAGGCTCAGCATTCTGATATCGAATTTATCGGCGTTGGCGGTCCGTTGATGGAAGCAGAGGGCATGACCTCCTACTTCCCGATGGAGCGTCTGTCGGTGATGGGCCTGGTTGAAGTGCTGGGGCGTCTGCGTGAGCTGCTTAAGCGCCGAAAACTCCTTGTTCAGACCTTGATCGCTGAAAAGCCCGATGTATTTATCGGTATCGATGCTCCCGATTTCACCCTCAATATAGAACTTCAATTGCGCCGTGCCGGGATCAAGACCGTGCATTACGTCAGTCCGTCGGTATGGGCGTGGCGTCAGAAGCGAGTGCTGAAAATTCGCGAAGGCTGCGATTTGATGCTCACGCTGTTGCCGTTTGAAGCCAAATTCTACGAAGAACACGGCGTGCCCGTGCGCTTCGTTGGTCATTCATTGGCCGACACTATCCCCCTTGAAGCCGATAAAGCCGGTGCTCGCGCCGAATTGGACCTGCCTGACGGGCCGTTGGTCGCCTTGATGCCAGGCAGTCGCGGCGGAGAAGTGGGTAAGCTGGGCGGGTTGTTTCTCGATGCGGCGCAGCTCATTCACGAAGCCCGGCCTGATGTGCGTTTTGTATTGCCTTGTGCGAGTGCCGCCCGTCGCGAGCAGATTGAGCAGTTGCTGGTGGGGCGTGATCTGCCGCTGACCTTGCTTGACGGTCAATCACACCTGGCACTGGCGGCCTGTGATGCGGTATTGATTGCATCCGGTACCGCGACGCTCGAGGCCTTGCTCTACAAGCGGCCGATGGTAGTTGCTTATCGTCTCGCACGTCTGACGTTCTGGATTCTCAAGCGGCTGGTCAAAAGCCCTTACGTGTCGCTGCCCAATTTGCTGGCTCAGCGCATGTTGGTACCCGAGCTTTTACAAGACGCAGCTACGCCTCAAGCATTGGCCCAGACCTTGCTGCCTCTGCTGGACGGTGGTGAAGAGCAGACCCGTGGTTTTGATGAGATTCACCGTACATTGCGTCTCGACGCTTCCAATCAGGCCGCCAAAGCGGTACTGGGCCTGATTGCACAATCCAAGTGAGTAAAGTAACCATGCAAATCGGGTTGGACTTCAATCTGGTCGAAGACCTCGTGGCCGGTGTTGATGAGGTGGGTCGCGGCCCATTGTGCGGCGCAGTTGTCACTGCAGCCGTCATTCTTGATCCCAATCGGCCGATAGCCGGGCTGAACGACTCGAAAAAACTCACCGAGGCCCGTCGCGAAAAACTGTACGACGAAATTCGTGAAAAGGCCCTGAGCTGGTGTATCGCCCGGGCCGAAGTCGAAGAGATTGATGAGCTGAATATTTTGCACGCCACCATGTTGGCCATGCAGCGCGCTGTCGAAGGGCTGAGTATCACTCCGAAGCTGGCGATGATCGACGGTAATCGCTGCCCCAAGCTGGCCATGCCGTCCGAAGCCGTGGTTAAAGGTGATAGCAAGGTGCCAGCGATTGCTGCAGCATCGATTTTGGCCAAGGTCAGTCGTGACCGTGAAATGGCGGCTTTTGAGCTGCAATACCCGGGCTATGGCATCGGTGGACACAAGGGTTACCCAACGGTTGTACACCTCGAAGCGCTTGAGCGTTTGGGCCCGACACCGATTCACCGGCGTTCGTTTGGTCCGGTTCGTCGTGCGTATGAGGCGCTTGAAGGTCTCACCAAGGTTTAGCCGCAAGGCTGATGTTTTTGCCAAGGCCCGGTACAATCCGGGCCTTGTTGTTTCTCAAAGCTTATAGACAGGATCACCATGCCGGCTTCATTCGTTCATCTGCGCCTGCACACTGAATACTCCCTGGTCGATGGCCTGGTGCGGATCAAACCGCTGATCAAAACCCTGGCCGGCATGAATATGCCCGCTGTCGCGGTAACCGATCAGAACAACATGTGTTCCCTGGTCAAGTTTTACAAAGCGGCCATGGGCGGCGGAATCAAGCCGATCAGTGGCGCGGATCTGTGGTTGTCGAACAAGGACCCGGAAAACCCGCTCAGCCGTATCAGTCTGTTGGCGATGAACCCTTTGGGTTATCGCAACCTCACCGAGCTGATTTCCCGCGGTTACATCGATGGCCAGCGCAATGGCCAGGTGATTATTGAGCGCGAGTGGGTGGCCGAGGCCGCTGCAGGTCTGATCATGCTTTCAGCCGCGAAGGAGGGCGAGATTGGTGTCGCGCTGATCAGTGGTAACACTGAGGAAGCCGAGGCCCTGGCCCGCGAATGGATGACAGTGTTCCCGGACCGCTTCTACCTCGAGGTTCAGCGCACCAAGCGCCCCAACGATGAAGAACATCTGCATGCGGCTGTAGCCCTGGCGGACAAGATCGGCGCGCCGCTGGTTGCGACCAACGACGTGCGCTTCATTAAGCAGCAGGATTTCGAAGCTCACGAAACCCGTGTCTGCATTGGTGAAGGCCGGGCGCTGGATGATCCGCGCCGCTCCAAGAATTACAGCGATCAGCAGTATCTGAAAAGCGCCGAGGAAATGGCTGAGCTGTTCAGTGATTTGCCTGAGGCGCTCGCAAACACCGTTGAGATTGCCAAGCGCTGCAATATTGAAGTGAAATTGGGCACTCACTTTTTGCCCAATTTTCCGATTCCCGATGGCATGACCATCGATGAGTATTTCCGCAAGGTATCGTTTGATGGTCTGGAAGATCGTCTGAGTGTTTTGCTGCCCAAGGACACCACCGAGGACTACGACGCCAAGCGACAGGTTTATGTCGAACGGCTGAATTTCGAGCTGGATATCATTATCCAGATGGGGTTCCCGGGTTACTTCCTGATCGTGATGGACTTTATCCAGTGGGCCAAGAGTAACGGCGTGCCAGTGGGGCCTGGCCGTGGATCGGGTGCCGGATCGCTGGTGGCTTATGTGCAGAAGATTACTGACCTCGATCCGTTGGAATACGACCTGCTTTTCGAGCGATTCCTTAACCCGGAACGGGTATCGATGCCTGACTTCGACGTCGACTTCTGCATGGATGGTCGAGACCGGGTGATCGAGTATGTGGCCGAAAAATACGGCCGCAACGCGGTAAGTCAAATCATCACGTTTGGTTCGATGGCCGCCAAGGCGGTAATCCGTGACGTGGCGCGGGTGCAGGGCAAGTCCTACGGCTTGGCGGATCGTCTGTCTAAGATGATTCCGTTTGAAGTCGGCATGACTCTGGAAAAAGCCTACGAGCAAGAAGAAATTCTGCGCGACTTCATCAAGGTCGATGAGGAAGCGGCTGAAATCTGGGAAATGGCCCGCAAGCTCGAAGGCGTTGTACGTAACGTCGGTAAGCACGCCGGTGGTGTGGTTATCGCGCCGACCAAACTGACAGACTTCTCGCCTATTTACTGCGATGAAGAGGGCGGGGGGCTTGTTACCCAGTTCGATAAAGATGACGTTGAGTCGGCCGGCCTGGTGAAGTTCGACTTCCTCGGTCTGCGGACCCTGACGGTTATTGACTGGGCGCTCAAAACCATCAACCGCGATCGCGCCAAGGTTGATGAACCGCCACTGGATATCGCCTTTATCCCGCTCGACGACAAGCCGACATACCAGTTGCTGCAAAAGGCCGAGACCACAGCGGTATTCCAGCTTGAGTCGCGCGGGATGAAAGAGCTGATCAAAAAGCTCAAGCCCGACTGCCTGGAAGACTTGATCGCTCTGGTAGCCCTGTTCCGTCCGGGCCCGTTGCAGTCAGGCATGGTTGATGACTTTATCAACCGTAAGCACGGTCGTGCCGAACTGGCGTACCCGCACTCCGACTATCAGTACGAAGGTCTCAAGCCGGTCTTGGCGCCGACCTACGGCATCATCCTGTACCAAGAACAGGTGATGCAGATTGCCCAGGTCATGGCCGGTTATACCCTCGGCGGCGCCGACATGCTGCGTCGAGCCATGGGTAAGAAAAAACCCGAAGAAATGGCCAAGCAGCGCGGCGGCTTTATTGAAGGTTGTGCCAACAACAATATTGATGGCGACCTGGCTGGCAACATTTTCGACCTGGTAGAGAAATTTGCCGGTTATGGCTTCAACAAGTCTCACTCAGCTGCTTACGGTCTGGTGTCTTACCAGACCGCTTGGCTGAAAACCCACTACCCGGCACCGTTCATGGCCGCGGTACTGTCGGCGGATATGCATAACACCGACAAGGTCGTGATCCTGATCGAAGAAATTCGCAGCATGAAGCTGCGTCTTGATGCGCCGGATGTGAACGCCTCTGAGTTCAAGTTTACGGTGAACGATGAAGGCCGGATCATTTACGGTCTTGGGGCGATCAAGGGTGTAGGCGAGGGGCCCGTTGAGGCCATCACCGAGGCGCGTCAGGACGGTCCTTTTACGGATCTGTTCGACTTTTGTGCCCGGGTTGACCTCAAGCGCATCAACAAGCGTACTCTCGATGGGCTGATCCGCAGTGGCGCGCTGGACCGTCTGGGGCCGTTCTTTCATGACGAACCCAAAGCATGGCAAGCCAGCATCGACCAGAACCGTGCGGTGTTGTTATCGGCACTGGAAGAAGCGATCAAGGCGGCCGAGCAAACCGCACGAACCCATGACAGTGGCCACGCCGATCTGTTTGGCGGATTGTTTGTCGAGGTGGACGCGGACGTCTACGCCAATCACCGCAAGGCCAAGGAACTGACGCTCAAAGAACGGCTCAAAGGCGAGAAGGATACGCTGGGCCTGTACCTGACGGGTCATCCGATTGACGAATACGAAGGTGAAATCCGTCGTTTTGCACGCCAGCGCATTATTGATCTCAAGCCTGCACGCGATACTCAGACCGTTGCCGGGATGATCATTGCATTGCGGGTGATGAAGAACAAAAAAGGCGACAAGATGGGCTTTATCACCCTTGACGATCGTTCGGCGCGCATTGAAGCCTCGCTGTTTGCCGAGGCCTTTCATTCGGCACAATCACTGTTGCAGACCGATGCGATGGTGGTGGTCGAAGGGGAGGTCAGTAATGATGACTTCTCTGGCGGGCTGCGTCTTAGGGTCAAGCGAGTGATGAGCATGGAAGATGCTCGCACCAACCTGGCCGAGAGTTTGCGACTGAAAGTGAACCGGGCCGCACTCAAGGGCGATCAATTGCGCTGGTTGGGTGAATTGTTCAAGAAACACCGTGGTGCGTGCCCGATCACCATGGATTACACCGGCGATGACGCCAAGGCCATGTTGCAGTTTGGCGAGACCTGGCGGATTGATCCGGCAGACAGCTTGATTCAAGCCCTGCGTGACCAGTTCGGGCGAGACAACGTCTTCCTCCAATACCGTTGACGGTCAGGGGCAAGAACTGCGCCCTGACCTCGACCTGAATTTTTAATCTCGACCTGAGAGCGCCTGTCCCTTAAGGTAGGCGCGATACAGATCAACCGGCTGCCCCAGCTCGGTTCGAAACGCCAGCAAATGCTGGGTTTCAGACCTTCTGGCATGCTTTGCCGCCGACCCAAGACGGATGCTTATGAACCCGAATTTTCTTGATTTCGAACAGCCGATTGCTGACCTGCAAGCCAAAATCGAAGAGTTGCGCTTGGTTGGTAATGACAATTCGCTGAATATCAGTGATGAAATCTCTCGTCTGCAAGACAAAAGCAAAACGCTGACTGAAGATATTTTCGGCAAGCTGACCAGCTGGCAGATTGCCCGTTTGGCCCGTCACCCGCGTCGTCCATACACCCTGGACTACATCGATCATATCTTCACCGAGTTCGATGAGCTGCATGGCGATCGTCATTTTTCGGATGACGCTGCCATCGTTGGCGGTATTGCCCGTCTGGACGATCAGCCAGTGATGGTGATTGGTCACCAGAAAGGTCGTGAAGTCCGTGAAAAGGTGCGTCGCAACTTCGGTATGCCGCGTCCTGAAGGCTATCGCAAGGCCTGCCGTCTTATGGAAATGGCCGAGCGTTTCAAAATGCCGATCCTGACCTTTATCGACACCCCGGGTGCATACCCGGGTATCGATGCTGAAGAGCGTAACCAGAGCGAAGCCATTGCCTGGAACCTGCGTGTCATGTCGCGTTTGAAAACCCCGATCATTGCCACGGTTATCGGTGAAGGTGGTTCGGGCGGTGCATTGGCGATTGGCGTTTGCGACCAACTGAACATGCTGCAGTACTCGACCTACGCGGTGATCTCGCCGGAAGGTTGCGCATCGATTCTGTGGAAAACCGCAGAAAAAGCACCGGACGCCGCTGAGGCCATGGGCATTACCGCCGAGCGCCTCAAAGGTCTGGGTATCGTGGACAAGGTGATTGGCGAGCCATTGGGTGGCGCACACCGTGACCCGGCTGCTGCGTCTGCCAGCATTCGTGCCGACCTGATTTCCCAGCTGGACATGCTGAACAAGCTGGATCACGAAACACTGCTCAAGCGCCGTTACGATCGTCTGATGAGCTACGGTCTCTGATTCAGATTTAGTGTGGGAGCGGGCTTGCCCGCGATGGCATCTGCGCGGTTTGGCTCAACGATCGAGTAGTCAGCATCGCGAGCAAGCCCGCTCCTACAGGATTGCGTAATGCCCAGTCTATCGATTCCGCTGCTGCAAGCCCTCAGCCCCTGGCGCAACGCCAAGGCCTGGCATGTCGCGCTCTCCGGCGGTCTCGATTCGACTGTGCTGCTTCACCTTCTCGTTCAATTGCGCCAAACCCACTCGTTACCGCTAATTACCGCTGTCCATATTCATCATGGCCTGCAGGCGGCGGCTGATGCGTGGCCGGATCATTGTCAGGCGTTGTGTGACGGGCTGAGCGTGCCCTTGCAGGTGATTCGCGTGCAGGTGCAGGCTGGCGCAAGCGTCGAGCGGGCAGCGCGGGATGCGCGCTATCAGGCCTTTGCTGCACTCATCAGGGCTGAGGAAGTGCTGCTGGTCGGTCAGCACCGTGATGATCAGGCTGAAACGCTGCTGTTTCGTTTGTTGCGAGGGGCAGGGGTCAATGGGTTGGCGGCCATGCCCCGTCAGCGGCGCTTGGGGGCGGGGCACTTGTGTCGGCCTTTGCTGGACGTTTCTCGCGCTCAGCTTGAGGCTTACGCCCTTGAGCAGGGGCTGGGCTGGATCGAAGACCCGTCCAACGTGCAAACAGATTTTTCCCGTAACTATTTGCGCCATGAAGTATTTCCAGTCCTGACTCAGCGCTGGCCACAGGCGGCTGCCAGCCTGGCCCGCAGTGCTGCGCACTGTGCCGAGGCTCAGGAGTTGCTTGATGAGCTGGCGCAGCAGGATCTGCGTGATGCGGGCACTGTCACCGAATTTGCCTGGCTCGGGGTGCCCTCACTGGAACTTGCGCCCATTGCCCGGCTGTCGCCTGCTCGTCAACGCAACGCCTTGCGTCACTGGTTGGCAGCGTTCACTCAATTGCCTGATACCGATCACTGGGCGGGTTGGAATGCCCTGCGTGATGCCCGCGAGGATGCGCAGCCGGTCTGGAAACTCGCCAAGGGTGAACTTCATCGTGCTGGCGGACGGATCTGGTGGTTGTCCGGTGACTGGTTGTGCCCGCACCCTGCGCCAGGGGTGTGGGCGCAACCCGATCAGGCGCTGGTGCTGCCGGGTAATGGTCAGGTGCGCTTTGTCGGGGGTATTGCCGATGGCCCCTTGCAAGTGAGCTATCGTCAAGGGGGCGAAGTGATGGCGCTGGAACAGCGTGGTCACCGTGATCTGAAGCGGCTGTTCAACGAGCGGGGTATTCCGTTGTTTGCCCGTGGCAGATTGCCGCTTCTGTACCGCAATGAGCAGTTATTGGCCGTGGCAAACCTCAACGGACTGGACTCGAGCCCCTGTGGACGCTGGCAATTACAGTGGCTGCCAACTTCGAGCGATCAAGGTTTGAGCTGAAAGGGGGTTTCCGGTAGACTACGCTCCCTTCTTGATACAACTTCTGTGGATTCACCGAAATTACAGAAGTTGCCGATTACCAAGCAGTCTTTGCTGGGCGATTTTAAAAAAATGTGTGGCTTGCATCGAACCGATGATTTGCATCGGTCTGTTTCAACGCAGCAGTTTTTCGAAAGGTGCACTGTGACTAATGCTGGTGATTGGGGGCTTCGGCCTTCCTTCGCTTTCCCCGGCGGCTCTGACCGCTTTAACGCAGACTTCTAGGGTTTTTCATGACGCGCTACATCTTCGTCACGGGCGGTGTTGTTTCTTCATTGGGGAAAGGCATTGCCTCGGCTTCATTGGCAGCCATCCTGGAGGCGCGGGGACTTAAGGTCACCATGCTGAAGCTGGACCCCTACATCAACGTTGATCCGGGCACCATGAGCCCGTTCCAGCACGGTGAGGTGTTCGTCACACACGACGGCGCCGAAACCGACCTGGACTTGGGGCATTACGAGCGGTTCATCCGCACGACCATGACCCAGAACAACAACTTCACCACGGGCCGCGTTTACGAACACGTCCTGCGCAAGGAGCGCCGTGGTGATTACCTGGGTGCAACCATCCAGGTGATTCCGCACATCACCGACGAAATCAAACGTCGGATCATCAAGGGCGCCGGCGATGCCGACGTAGCGATGGTTGAGATTGGCGGTACTGTGGGTGACATTGAGTCCCAACCGTTCCTCGAGGCTATCCGTCAGTTGCGCATCGAAGTGGGCGCCAAGCGCGCCATGCTGATGCACCTGACGCTGGTTCCGTATATCGCCACTGCTGGCGAAACGAAAACCAAACCAACGCAACACTCGGTTAAAGAATTGCGCTCCATCGGCCTGCAGCCAGATGTCCTGATCTGCCGTTCCGATCACCACGTTGATATTTCTTCGCGTCGCAAGATTGCGTTGTTCACCAACGTTGAAGAGCGTGCCGTTATTTCGCTGGAAGACGCCGACACCATCTACCGTATCCCGGGCATGCTGCACGCCCAGGGTCTGGATGATTTCGTTGTCGAGCGTTTTGGCCTGGAATGCAACAGCGCCGACCTGTCCGAATGGGAACAGGTTGTTGATGCCAAGCTTAATCCGGAGCACGAAGTCACCATCGCGATGGTTGGCAAGTACATGGAGCTGCTGGACGCGTACAAGTCGCTGATTGAAGCGATGAGCCACGCCGGTATTTCCAACCGTACCAAGGTCAACCTGCGTTATATCGACTCCGAAGACATCGAAAACAAAGGCACTGAACTGCTTGAAGGCTGTGATGCCATTCTGGTTCCGGGCGGCTTCGGTCTGCGCGGCGTAGAAGGCAAGATCACGGCTGTTCAGTACGCTCGCGAGAACAAGGTTCCATACCTGGGTATCTGCCTGGGCATGCAAGTAGCGGTTATCGAGTTCGCACGTAATGTGCTGGGCTGGAAAGACGCTAACTCCACCGAGTTCGATCGCAGCAGCGGCCACCCGGTTGTAGGTCTGATCACCGAGTGGGAAGACGCCACCGGTGCAGTCGAAACCCGTACCGAAACCTCTGATCTGGGCGGCACCATGCGTCTGGGTGCGCAGGATTGCCAGTTGCAAGCCGGTTCCCTGGTTCACGACTGCTATGCCAAGGACGTGATCGTTGAACGTCACCGTCATCGCTATGAAGTGAACAACAACCTGCTGCCTCAGCTGACCGAAGCTGGCCTGAAAGTGACCGGTCGCTCCGGTGACGGCGCACTGGTAGAAGTGGTTGAAGCTCCGGATCATCCTTGGTTCGTTGCTTGCCAGTTCCACCCGGAGTTCACCTCCACGCCACGTGATGGCCATCCATTGTTCACCGGTTTCGTCAAAGCAGCATTGGCGCAACACGAGAAGAAGGCGTAATCAGAATGGCGCAAAAGATTATCCGTGTAGGCAATATCGAAATTGCCAACGACAAGCCAATGGTCTTGTTCGGTGGCATGAACGTGCTCGAAAGCCGTGATATGGCCATGCAGGTGTGCGAAGAGTACGTGCGGGTTACTGAAAAGCTTGGTATCCCTTACGTGTTCAAGGCCAGTTTCGACAAGGCCAACCGTTCATCTGTCAGCTCTTACCGGGGCCCCGGCCTCGAAGAAGGCATGCGGATTTTTCAGGACATCAAAGCCGCCTTTGGTGTGCCGCTGATCACCGACGTCCACGAACCTGCCCAGGCAGCCGTGGTCGCCGAGGTTTGCGACATCATCCAGCTGCCGGCCTTCCTGTCGCGTCAGACTGATCTGGTCGTGGCCATGGCCAAGACCGGTGCCGTGATCAACATCAAGAAAGCCCAATTCCTTGCACCTCAGGAGATGAAACACATCCTGAGCAAATGCGAAGAGGCGGGTAATGATCAGTTGATCCTCTGCGAACGTGGTTCCAGCTTCGGCTACAACAACCTTGTTGTAGACATGCTGGGCTTTGGCATCATGAAGCAGTTCGAGTACCCGGTATTTTTCGACGTGACCCACGCGCTGCAAATGCCGGGTGGTCGCTCGGACTCTGCCGGTGGTCGTCGTGCCCAAGTAACCGACCTGGCCAAGGCTGGCATTAGCCAGGGCCTTGCCGGTCTGTTCCTTGAGGCGCACCCGGATCCGGATAATGCCAAATGCGACGGCCCTTGTGCCTTGCGTCTGGACAAGCTGGAGCCATTCCTGGCCCAGTTGAAGTCTCTGGATGAGTTGGTTAAAAGTTTTCCGACAATAGAAACCGCGTAACCCTCGTTTCTCCGGTAAAGTACCGCACGATTTCTCGGGCCTCTGGGCCCGAGCCTTATCGCCCGCAAGGCTGCCCGCTATTTGCCCCTTGCCGCCGATAACAATATTTCCCTCAGCTGCGTCGTTTTCGTCAACTTTGGAGTGTTTACAACAATGGCAAAAATCGTCGACATCAAAGGTCGTGAAGTTCTCGACTCCCGTGGCAATCCCACTGTGGAAGCGGACGTGCTTCTCGACAACGGCATCATCGGCAGCGCTTGCGCGCCGTCCGGTGCATCCACCGGTTCCCGTGAAGCGCTGGAACTGCGTGATGGCGACAAGAGCCGTTACCTGGGCAAAGGCGTTCTGAAAGCCGTTGCCAACATCAACGGCCCGATTCGTGATTTGCTGCTGGGTAAAGACCCGGTTGACCAAAAGGCGCTGGACCACGCGATGATCGCGCTGGACGGTACTGAGAACAAAGGTTCCCTGGGCGCTAACGCCATTCTGGCGGTGTCTTTGGCTGCTGCCAAAGCGGCTGCACAGGACCAGGACCTGCCGCTGTACGCGCACATTGCCAATCTGAACGGTACTCCGGGTGTTTACTCGATGCCGGTTCCGATGATGAACATCATCAACGGTGGCGAACACGCTGATAACAACGTCGACATTCAAGAGTTCATGGTTCAGCCGGTTGGCGCCAAGACCTTTTCTGACGCGTTGCGCATGGGCACCGAAATCTTCCATCACCTCAAAGCTGTGCTCAAGGCCCGTGGCCTGAACACCGCCGTGGGCGATGAAGGTGGTTTCGCACCTAACCTGGCTTCCAACGAAGATGCACTCAAAGTGATCTCCGAAGCCGTGGCAAATGCCGGTTACACCCTGGGCACTGACGTGACCCTGGCTCTGGACTGCGCTGCCAGCGAATTCTACGAAGATGGTAAGTACAACCTGTCGGGCGAAGGTCAAGTCTTCAACTCCGAAGGTTTTGCTGAGTACCTCAAAGGCCTGACTCAGCGCTACCCGATCATCTCCATCGAAGACGGTCTGGATGAGTCTGACTGGGATGGCTGGAAAATCCTGACCGACAAAATCGGTGAGAAGGTTCAACTGGTCGGTGACGACCTGTTCGTAACCAACACCAAGATCTTGAAAGAAGGCATCGACAAAAGCATCGCCAACTCGATCCTGATCAAGTTCAACCAGATCGGCACCCTGACCGAAACGCTGGAAGCTATCCAGATGGCCAAGGCTGCTGGTTACACGGCTGTGATCTCGCACCGTTCCGGCGAAACCGAAGACTCCACGATTGCCGATCTGGCAGTGGGTACTGCGGCTGGCCAGATCAAGACCGGCTCTCTGTGCCGTTCTGACCGTGTTTCCAAGTACAACCAATTGCTGCGTATCGAAGAGCAATTGGGTGCTAAAGCCAAGTACAACGGTCGTGGCGAGTTCCGCGGCTAAGTACTGAATCGTAAAAAGTCAGCAGATTGTGTTGAAATGCTCGTCAACTCGGGCCTTTTGACACTAATCTGATGCTTCTGTATACAAGCCTGGTTCTTCCAGGCTTTGTACTATTCGTTGTTTACGTTTGTCGGCATGGCTGTCTTTTTACTGGATACCTGATATTCGATGCGCAGTCCCTATTGGTTGTTTCTCGTCCTGCTCTTGCTGCTGGCTGGCCTACAGTATCGCCTGTGGGTGGGGAATGGCAGTTTGGCGCAGGTTACCGACCTGACTCAGCAAATCGCCGATCAGCGTGCTGAAAACGAAATTTTGCTGGAGCGTAACCGCGTGCTGGATGCGGAAGTGCTGGAGCTTAAAAAAGGCATGGAGACCGTTGAAGAACGCGCTCGCCATGAGTTGGGCATGATCAAGGAGGGTGAAACCCTCTATCAGTTGGCCCAATGAGTCATTCATCACCGGCCTTTTGGGCCGTGATTCCTGCCGCGGGCGTGGGTGCCCGTATGGCCGCAGACCGTCCCAAGCAATATTTGCAGTTGGGCGGGCGCAGTATTCTCGAACACAGCATCAGCTGTTTTCTCGATCATCCAGGCCTCAAGGGGCTGGTGGTCAGTGTCGCTTTTGATGACCCATTTTGGCCGTCTTTGCCGTGTGCTTCTGATGCGCGGGTAGTGCGGGTGGACGGCGGGCGTGAGCGGGCGGATTCCGTACTCAATGCGTTGTTGTACCTGCATGCGCAAGGCGCAGCGGATGACGACTGGGTGTTGGTCCATGATGCGGCCCGGCCCAACTTGTCCCGTGAAGACCTGGACAAACTGCTGGGTGAGTTGGCTGACGACCCTGTGGGTGGTTTGCTGGCAGTTCCCGCGCGGGACACGCTCAAGCGAGTCGACAAAAAAGGTCGTGTGGTCGAAACCGTTGATCGCAGCTTGATCTGGCAAGCGTATACACCGCAGATGTTTCGCCTGGGGCCATTGCATCGCGCGCTGGCGGACAGTCTCGTGGCCGATGCGATCATTACCGACGAATCTTCGGCAATGGAATGGGCCGGCCTGGCCCCGCGACTGATCGAAGGGCGTGCGGACAATATCAAGGTCACTCGCCCGGAAGACCTTGAGTGGTTGCGATTGCGTTGGGCTACTCGCTGATCAGAGTGTCCCGGGGACTTGTGGGAGCGGGCTTGCTCGCGATGACATCACCTGGTTTTCCCGGCAGACTGTGGCGTCTGCATCGCGAGCAAGCCCGCTCCTACAGGTAATAGGAGCAGCGGCTTACCCCTGATACTCCTTCCGCTTGGCCAAGCCTTCCTTCAAGTAATCCACCAGTTTTCTGACTTTGGGCGATAAATGCCGCTGTTGCGGATACAGCGCCCAAACCGCAGTGTTGGGCGGCTGGTGGGTGTCGAGCAAAGACACCAGAGCTCCGGTCTTTAAGTGCTCCAGCACGTAGTAGTCCGGCAACTGGCAAAGTCCCACACCCTGAAGTGCAGCATCCAATACCGCCTGCCCACTGTTGCAGCGCCAATTCCCCTGCACCCGTTGCGAAAACTCACGCCCGTCCTGCTGCAATTGCCATAGATCCGTGCTGCCAATCAGACAGTTATGTCGGCTAAGCTCTGACAGGCTGTGGGGGCGGCCATAATGTTCCAGGTACGAAGGCGACGCGCAGACATACATGCGTCTGGGGGCGAGTCGCGTGGCCACCAGCCTTGAGTCCTGCAAGCGACCCAGTCGAATTGCCAGATCCAGACTTTCATGCACCAGGTCCAGCGGTCGATTGCTGAGCTCTATATCGACCCGTAACTGCGGATACAGCCCCATGAAACGCGTCACCAATGGCACGATAAAACGTTCGCCATAGGCCACCGCGCAGGTCATGCGCAGCATGCCCTTGGGCTCGCTGGCCAGATCCCCTATCGCTCGCAGCGCCTCTTCACGTCCGTCTTGAAGGCGCTGGCAATGCTGCAAGAACGTTTGTCCGGCCTCTGTCAGCGTGACCTTGCGAGTACTGCGGTAGAACAAACGGGTCTGCAGGCGCTCTTCGAGCCGCGCTACCTGGCGACTGATGTGGGACGAAGAGACGCCAAGACGCTCGGCCGCCGCAGTGAATTGGCCACACTCGGCCACGGCGACAAACTCATCGATACCTTCCCAGCGGTTTTCATTCACGGCAGATTATCCCTATATGGCAATAATGTTTTGCTTTTGTCTGGATTATTAATCACTCAGCGCTGATTTACACTCGGCGTCTTGTTTTTACTTTGCTGGAGACGATCGATGATCAAGTCACGTGCTGCCGTAGCCTTCGAGGCCAAAAAGCCGCTGGAAATCGTAGAAGTTGACGTTGCCATGCCCAAGGCTGGCGAAGTACTGCTGCGGGTTGTGGCGTCGGGTGTTTGCCATACCGATGCCTACACCTTGTCAGGCGCGGACCCGGAAGGCATCTTCCCGTCCATCCTGGGTCATGAAGGCGGCGCCATTGTTGAAGCCATTGGCGAAGGCGTGACCTCTGTTGCGGTCGGTGATCATGTGATCCCGCTGTACACCCCAGAATGCGGCAAGTGCAAATTCTGCCTGTCGGGCAAGACCAACCTGTGCCAGGCGATTCGCTCGACCCAAGGCAAGGGCTTGATGCCGGACGGCACCACGCGTTTCTCCTACAAGGGGCAGCCGATTTTCCACTACATGGGGACTTCGACCTTTTCTGAATACACCGTGCTCCCGGAAATATCGGTCGCCAAGATTCAGAAAGATGCGCCGCTTGAGAAGGTTTGCCTGCTGGGTTGCGGCGTGACGACCGGGATCGGCGCGGTGCTCAACACCGCCAAGGTCAAGCCGGGTGACACCGTGGCCATCTTCGGTCTGGGCGGCATTGGCCTGTCCGCGGTGATCGGTGCGGTGAAAGCCAAGGCAGCACGGATCATTGCAATCGACATCAACCCGGCCAAGTTCGAGATCGCCCGTCAGTTGGGTGCGACCGATTGCGTCAACCCTAAAGACTTCGATCGCCCGATTCAGGAAGTGATCGTCGACATGACGGATGGTGGTGTCGACTTCTCCTTTGAATGTATCGGCAATGTGAACTTGATGCGTGCGGCGCTGGAGTGCTGCCACAAAGGGTGGGGCGAGTCTGTGATCATCGGCGTAGCCGGTGCAGGTCAAGAAATTTCGACCCGCCCATTCCAGCTGGTAACCGGTCGTGTCTGGCGCGGCTCGGCATTTGGTGGCGTACGTGGCCGCACTGAGCTGCCGAGCTATGTCGACATGGCGCAAAGCGGCGAGATTCCGCTGGATACCTTCATTACCCACACCATGGGCCTTGAAGATATCAATAAGGCATTTGACCTGATGCATGAAGGCAAAAGCATTCGCACCGTCATCCATTTCTAATTAACAGCGGTAAGTCTAAACACCGCTAAACACGTGTTGGAGCGGGCTTGCTCGCGATTGCAGCTACCCGGTTTGATTGAAGGACCGAGTTGTCTGCATCGCGAGCAAGCCCGCTCCAACAGGTGGGGTGTTTTGCTTACGGTCTGGAGCTGCCCATGACATTGGAAAATATCTCCTGCCAAAAAAGCTTTGGCGGATGGCACAAGCGTTACAAGCATCGCTCTGAAGTGCTGGGCTGCGACATGGTCTTCGCCGTGTACTTGCCGCCGCAGGCGGAGCAGGGCGCGAAGTTGCCGGTGCTGTACTGGCTGTCGGGCTTGACCTGCAACGACGAGAACTTTATGCACAAGGCCGGTGCAATGAAGATGGCTGCCGAGTTGGGGCTGATCATCGTGGCGCCGGACACCAGTCCCCGTGGTGAAGGTGTGCCGGATGACCCGCAGGCTGCTTGGGACTTTGGTTTGGGTGCAGGTTTTTACCTGAATGCTACGCAAGAGCCTTGGTCGCAGCATTATCGGATGCACGATTATGTGGTGCAGGAATTACCGGCTTTGGTCGAGGCGCATTTTCCTGCTTCGCAAAAGCGCGGCATCAGCGGGCACTCGATGGGCGGGCACGGGGCATTGGTGTGTGCACTGCGCAATCCTGGCCGCTATCAGTCGGTCTCGGCTTTCGCGCCGATCAGCAATCCGATGGACTGCCCATGGGGGCAAAAGGCGTTCTCCAATTACTTGGGCGAAGAACGCGCCCGTTGGCGTGAGTGGGATGCGAGCGTGTTAATTGGCGAGGCACGTGAAAAGCTGCCGCTGCTGGTCGACCAGGGTGACCGGGATGACTTTCTGACTGTCCAGCTCAAGCCTGAGGTGCTGCAGCAGGCCGCTAAACTTGCTGACTACCCGTTGACCCTGCGCCTGCAGCCAGGCTACGACCATAGCTATTTCTTTATCGCAAGTTTCATTGATGACCACTTGCGTCATCACGCCAATGCACTGAGCTAATAGCGCCCAATGTTGGACAAAGTAGGTAGAATCACGCCCTGACTTAATCGGGGCGTTTTTTTATGCGTATTGGCCACGGCTATGATGTGCACTGTTTCGCTGAAGGCGATTTCATTACGTTGGGCGGCGTGCGGATCTCCCACAAATTCGGGCTGCTGGCCCACTCTGATGGCGATGTGCTTTTGCATGCCCTCAGCGATGCCTTGCTGGGGGCTGCGGCACTTGGTGATATAGGCAAACACTTTCCGGACACCGATCCGACCTTCAAGGGCGCTGACAGTCGCGTCCTGCTGCGTCATGTCGTGGGTCTGATCCATGCCAAGGGCTGGAAAGTCGGCAATGTCGACAACACCATCATTGCCCAGGCGCCGAAAATGGCGCCGCATATTGAAACAATGCGAGCGCTGATCGCTGCGGATCTAGAGGTTGAATTGGACCAGGTAAACGTAAAGGCCACTACCACTGAAAAGCTCGGCTTCGTTGGTCGTGAAGAAGGTATTGCGGTGCACTCCATTGCGTTGTTGGTTCGCGCATGAACGAGTCTGATCTGCTCGGCCCGCGGGCCTACGGCGAGGCGCTGGGCACTGCTGTGCTCAAAGCGACGGCTGAAGATTTTCAAGTCGACGAAGTGCTTGATATACCGCTGTCCGGTGATGGCGAGCATCTGTGGTTGTGGGTCGAGAAACGCGGCCTGAACACCGAGGAAGCCGCGCGCCGCATCGCCAAGGCGGCGGGCGTGCCTTTGCGTACGGTCAGTTACGCGGGTCTCAAGGACCGCCAGGCGTTAACCCGCCAATGGTTCAGCGTGCAGTTGCCGGGCAAGGCAGACCCTGACTTGTCGGGCGCTGAAAACGACACTCTGAAAATTCTCAAGACCTCACGTCACAAGCGAAAATTACAGCGAGGCGCCCACGCGGCCAACGGTTTCACATTGCGCCTGACGCAGCTGGCCGGGGACAAGGACGCGCTGCAGCAACGCCTTGAACGGATCGCCAAACAGGGTGTTCCTAACTATTTCGGCACCCAGCGATTCGGCTGGCAAGGTGGCAACGTGGGGGAGGCGCGTGATTATGCTGCGCGCAAGGCCTTGCCTGAGCAGCGTAATGTTCGCTCGCGGCTGCTTTCCACCGCTCGCAGCTATCTGTTCAATCAGGTGCTGGCAGCGCGGGTGGCTGATGGTAGCTGGCAGCGGGCGCAGGTCGGCGATTTGCTGGCCTTTACCGACAGCCGCAGTTTTTTCCCGGCGGGCGAGGCTGAATGCAGCGATCCGCGGCTGGGCATTCTCGATCTGCACCCCACCGGCCCGCAGTGGGGCGAGGGCGAGTCACCGACCACCGGCGCGACCCATGCGTTGGAGCAGTTGATTGCAGAACGCGAAGCGGACTTGCGTGACTGGCTGGTTCGCGCGGGCATGAGCCATGAGCGACGTATCCTGCGACTGCCCATTGGCCGATTGACGTGGCATTATCCGCAGCCTGACGTTTTGCAACTGGAATTTGTTCTGCCGGCCGGATGCTTCGCCACTGTTCTGGTGCGCGAGCTTGTTGATCTGGTGCCTTTGGATCAAGCGGATAGCCTATGCGTATTCTGATTTCAAACGATGATGGGGTCACTGCCCCGGGCCTCGCCGCGCTTTACGGTGCGCTGGCCGATTACGCCGAGTGTGTGGTGGTTGCCCCGGATCAAGACAAAAGCGGAGCGAGCAGTTCGCTCACGCTGGACCGTCCCCTGCATCCGCACACTCTGGCCAATGGTTTTATCAGCATTAATGGAACACCGACCGATTGCGTGCACCTGGGCCTTCACGGCTTGCTGGAGCCTCAGCCGGACATGGTGGTATCCGGCATCAACCTGGGCGCCAACCTGGGTGATGACGTGTTGTATTCCGGCACGGTGGCGGCGGCTCTTGAGGGGCGCTTTCTGGAGCGTCCTTCGTTTGCGTTTTCGTTGGTGTCGCGCCAGGTCGACAACTTGCCGACGGCGGCATTTTTTGCCCGCAAGCTGCTTGAGGCCCACGCCTCACTGGACTTGCCACCGCGCACGGTCCTCAATGTGAATATTCCTAACTTGCCGCTTGAGAACATTCGCGGCATTCAACTCACCCGCCTGGGCCATCGGGCGCGGGCAGCGGCGCCGGTACGGGTTGTTGACCCGCGTGGCAAGGCTGGCTACTGGATTGCCGCCGCGGGCGACGCTGAAGACGGCGGGCCGGGGACGGACTTTCATGCGGTGATGCAGGGGTATGTGTCGATCACGCCTCTACAACTGGACCGCACCTTTGGTGATGGTTTCAAAAGCCTGAATGGCTGGCTGGAGGGCATGGGCTGATGGCGCGCGAGCAGGATGGCATGATGCACCGTGGCATTGGCATGACCTCTGAACGCACACGAGAGCGGCTGATTCAGCGCTTGCGTGAAGAGGGCATCGTTAACCAGAACGTGCTTGAGGTCATTCGCCGCACGCCACGTCATCTGTTTGTGGATGAAGCCCTGGCACACCGCGCCTACGAAGACACTGCGCTGCCAATCGGCAATAACCAGACCATCTCCCAGCCTTACATGGTGGCGCGCATGAGCGAGCTGCTGCTTGAGGACGGGCCGCTGGACAAGGTGATGGAAATCGGCACCGGATCGGGTTATCAAACCGCCGTGCTCTCGCAACTCGTTGAACGCATATTTTCGGTCGAGCGCATCAAGGTGCTGCAGGACCGGGCCAAGGAGCGATTGCTGGAGCTCAACCTGCGCAACCTGGTGTTCCGCTGGGGCGATGGCTGGGAGGGCTGGCCAGCGCTGGCGCCTTACAACGGCATCATCGTGACGGCAGTAGCCACAGATGTACCGCAGGCATTGCTCGACCAGCTGGCTCCCGGTGGGCGCCTGGTGATCCCGGTGGGTGCGGGTGAAGTCCAGCAATTGATGTTGATCGTACGCGAAGAGCACGGTTTTGCCCGGCGGGTGATCGGTAATGTGCGCTTTGTGCCACTGCTTAACGGGCCGCTGGCCTGAGTCTTTATTCGAGCCGGGTGAATTATAGGGTGAGCTGCGGGTCATAAAGCCCGTCACCCCGGGCCCTGCCCAGTGTTTGTTTGTATTTTATACAGTGTGTTTATGATTAGGCTTTGCAGTCTGTAAAAGCCCTGTAGCCAGTTATACTTGCGCTAAACCATGGCCAGTACTGGCGTTTTACTATTTAGCCATCTTCAAAGGGAGCGGCGGGTGAGTCTCACAGTCATTGCGCAGCGTATGAGCAGCAAAAGCTTTCAGAGGCTGGTGGTCGGTCTGTTCCTGAGTGCCACACTGGCTTTGTTGGCAGCGTGCTCCAGTAGCCCAAAAAATGGCGTCAATGTCGTTGACCGTAACGGGGTAGCCCAACGTCCGGCAGTGACCACAGGCCAATACGCCGTGCGTCGTGGCGATACCTTGTTCTCCATTGCTTTTCGGTACGGCTGGGACTGGAAGGCGCTGGCTGCCCGTAACAACATCGGCGCCCCGTTCACCATTGTCCCTGGCCAGGTCATTCGTTTTGACGGGCGCTCCGGTACCCAGCCAGCGGGCGGCACGACAAGAACAGTAGTGTCGTCCTCTGCAGGCAGCAAGACCACGGTAATCAAGCGTTCCGCCACTGCACCTGTAGCTGCTGCGCCGCTGCCAGCAGGTCCCGCGCCCAAGGGCTGGGGATGGCCTTCAAACGGGATTTTGATCGGCAAATTCTCTTCAAACGGTAGTTTGAATAAAGGTATTGATATCGCCGGTGATTTGGGACAGCCTGTTTTAGCTGCGTCTGATGGGTCGGTTGTATACGCTGGCAGTGGATTGAGGGGCTACGGCGAACTGATCATCATCAAACACAGCGATACCTACGTCAGTGCTTACGGACATAACCGTAGGCTGTTGGTTCGGGAGGGGCAGCAGGTCAAGGTCGGACAGACAATTGCCGAAATGGGGTCAACTGGTACAGACCGGGTGAAACTTCACTTTGAGATTCGCCGTCAAGGTAAACCTGTAGATCCATTGCAATTCCTTCCTCGCCGTTGATCGGTTACCAGCCTGTTCCTGATGTGGATAAGGAACAGGCTCCAGCGTTGCCAAGGACTTGGGCGATGCTAGAGCTTGAGGTCGAACTCATCAAAGGACTATAGCAATGGCTCTCAACAAAGAAGCGCCGGGGTTTGACATCGACGATGAGGTGCTCCTTATGGACTCCAACATCGACAGCGACTTGATGTCAGAAGAAGACGATTCAACCCCTACAGCTCGAACCAAGTCCAAAAAAGCACCCGTTACAAAACAGCACAAGTACATTGACTACACACGGGCGCTTGATGCGACCCAGTTGTATCTCAATGAAATTGGCTTCTCCCCGTTGCTCTCCCCAGCAGAAGAAGTTCACTTTGCACGCTTGTCGCAAAGTGGCGATCCAGCCGGGCGCAAACGCATGATTGAAAGCAACTTGCGGCTGGTGGTGAAAATCGCACGCCGTTATGTCAATCGTGGGTTGTCGTTGCTTGACCTGATTGAAGAGGGCAACCTGGGACTGATTCGGGCCGTCGAGAAATTTGACCCGGAACGAGGGTTTCGCTTCTCGACTTACGCTACCTGGTGGATCCGCCAAACGATTGAACGGGCGATCATGAACCAGACCCGTACCATCCGTTTACCGATCCATGTCGTTAAAGAACTCAATGTCTATCTGCGAGCAGCGCGCGAACTCACGCAAAAGCTCGATCATGAACCTTCCCCTGAAGAAATCGCCAATCTCCTCGAAAAACCTGTCGCAGAGGTCAAGCGCATGCTTGGGCTCAATGAACGGGTGTCTTCGGTAGACGTTTCTTTAGGCCCGGACTCAGACAAAACCCTCCTTGATACCCTCACCGATGATCGCCCTACAGATCCTTGCGAGCTGCTTCAGGACGATGATTTGTCGCAGAGTATCGATCAATGGTTGTCTGAACTCACCGACAAGCAGCGCGAGGTCGTCATTCGCCGTTTCGGGCTACGCGGTCATGAGAGCAGTACCCTTGAAGATGTAGGTTTGGAAATCGGTCTGACACGTGAACGCGTGCGCCAGATCCAGGTCGAGGGGCTCAAGCGCTTGCGTGAAATCCTTGAGCGCAACGGTCTGTCGAGCGAGTCGCTGTTCCAGTAGTTCACAACAGGCTGACTTTAAACCCCGAGCTGTTCGGGGTTTTTTGTGGGTCATGGAAAATTGTTTCGGCTGCAGTTTTAGCCTGTGTCTGATTGGTTTGGCTCTGAAATGGAATGTCACTGACAAGATTGATTATTACCTGCGTAGTGCTGTAAGCCTTTACTTACCTTTCATGTAAGCCAAGTGCGAAAATAGGTCAGGCAAGTGCCTTTTTCTTACTTTGGTTTGTTCATAAGTCCATGAAAAATAAGGTTTTATATTTTTTTCATAAAGTGACCATGTAATAAAAATCTATAACTGCTGCGCTTGCAGCAATCCTATAAAACTCTAGTATTTGAATTGTGTCGACGGATCGACACCACGCTCAAGGAAGAACGCAGACGGACATCGCGGGATGCGATTCATCAGGATGATGAGAAGGAAAAAAGGGACTAGGGAAAAAATGTGGGCGGGTCAAACCGCCCCTTTTTTTTGCCCGAAAAAACTCAAGAGAGCAGCGTTTTATCTTCTGCAGGTTCTCATAAAGCGTGTCACCGAATCGTTCAACGCAAAACGCCCAAGGTCATTAACCTCGGGCGTTTTGCGTTGGGGTATCAAACAGCCTTTTCAGTGCTTACAGCACCGGATAGTCGATATAACCCACGGGACCTTTTACATAGAAGGTTTCTGGGTGCGTTTCATTGAGCGGCGCATCGACCTTCAGGCGTGCAGGCAGGTCCGGGTTGGCGATAAACGGTACGCCAAAGGCTATGGCATCTGCCTTGCCCGCAGCCAGCCATGCATTGGCGCTGTCCTTGGTGAAACTCTCATTGGCGATGTACGGGCCGCCAAAGGCTTGTTTGAGCTGTGGGCCGAGGCTGTCTGGCGCTTCATGCTCACGGGAGCAGATATACGCAATGCCACGCTTGCCCAGTTCACGGGCTACATAGCCAAAGGTTTCAGCCAGATTGTCGTCACCCATATCGTGCAGGTCGGCCCGTGGCGACAAATGCACGCCAACCCGGCCAGCACCCCAGACGTCGATGGCTGCGTCGGTGACTTCAAGCAACAGGCGCGCGCGGTTCTCTACGCTGCCACCGTACTGGTCGGTGCGCTTGTTGGTGCTGCTTTGCAGGAACTGATCGAGCAGGTAACCATTCGCGCCATGAATTTCTACGCCGTCAAAACCGGCAGCCTTGGCGTTTTCTGCGCCGGTGCGGTAGGCCTCGACGACATCCGCGATTTCGGCCGTTTCCAGTGCGCGAGGTGTCGGGTACTCAACCTTTGGACGAACCAGGCTGACATGGCCTTTGGCGGCAATGGCGCTTGGGGCGACCGGCGCTTCGCCGTTCAGGTACATCGGGTGCGAGATGCGTCCGACATGCCACAACTGCAACGCGATCCGGCCACCGGCAGCGTGTACTGCCTTGGTGATGTTGGTCCAGCCGCGCACCTGATCGTTGGACCAGATGCCCGGGGTGTCAGGGTAGCCGACGCCCATCGGCGTCACCGAAGTGGCTTCGCTCAGGATCAGACCCGCTGAAGCGCGCTGAACGTAGTATTCAGCCATCAGCGCATTGGGAACCCGACCTTCATCGGCGCGGCAGCGTGTTAGCGGAGCCATGATGATGCGGTTGGGCAGTTCGAGATCGCCCAGCTTGATCGGATCAAAAATCGTGGTCATTTATGCAGCCCTCTCAAGGATCAGTGTGTGGCAGTGGCCAGTTCGGCATTGCCGTTCTGGCGAAAAGTAATCAGGGTGACCAGCAGCGCCAGAATCGCCAGCGCTGCAGCGGCCAGCGGAACGCTGGTCAGGCCGAAGCCGTGGGCGATGACGCTGCCGCCCACCCAGGCGCCCAGCGCATTGCCGACGTTGAAAGCGCCGATGTTCAAGGTTGACACCAGGTTGGGTGCGGCCTTGCCGAAGGTCACGACATTGATTTGCAGCGCCGGTACGGCGGCAAATGAGGCGGCTGCCCACAGGAACAGGGTTATTTCGGTCGGGATCACGGCGACGCTGGTCCAGGTCAGTACGGTCGACAGCACGGCCATCGCGATAAAAACACCGATCAATGTAGCGGCCAGACGCTTGTCTGCCAGCTTGCCACCGATGATATTGCCCACGGTCAGGCCAAGGCCGATCAGCAGCAAGGTCCAGGTCACGCCGCTGGGCGATACGCCGGTGACATCACCTAGCAGGGGCGCGACATACGTGAACAGGGTGAACATGGAGGCGGAAAACAGCGCAGTCATGCTCAGGGACAACCAGATCCCGGCGCCTTTGAGTGCGGCAAGTTCGGCACGCATATCGAGCTTTTCTTCATCGCGCTTGGCGGGCAAATAGCGGATCAGACCGATCAGGGCCACGACTCCAATCACGGTGACTGCAAAAAACGTCGAGCGCCATCCTGCGGCTTGCCCCAAAGCGGTGCCCAAGGGCACGCCCAGCACATTGGCCAGGGTCAGGCCGGTAAACATCAGTGCCACCGCCGAAGCGCGCTTGTTGGCGGGTACCAGGCCTGCAGCCACTACCGAGCCAATGCCGAAGAAAGCGCCGTGACACAAGGCTGTAACGACCCGGGCAAACATCAGCACGTTGTAATCGCTGGCGAGGGCACAGAGCAGGTTGCCGATGATAAAGATCACCATCAACGCGACCAGCGCGGCTTTGCGCGGCAACTTGGCCGTGGCCATTGCCATGAACGGAGCACCGATGGCCACCCCCAGCGCGTAACCGGTCACCAGCCAGCCAGCGCCCGGGATTGATACACCAAGATCGGCCGCTACATCGGGCAACAAACCCATGATCACGAACTCGGTGGTCCCGATGGCGAAAGCGCTGAGCGCCAGAATGAGGAGTGAGAGGGGCATGAAGGTCCTTGTTAAAGCTCTTGGCTGATTTTTTCGAGGAAGACCTTGATGGTTTCCTCATTACGTTTGAAGAAGTGCCACTGGCCATGCTTTTGGCTGGTAATCAGACCCGCTCGTTGCAGCGTTGCCAGGTGGGCAGAGACCGTCGACTGCGACAGGCCGCAGAGCTGATCAAACTGCCCGGCGCACACGCCATGTTCGGTTGAGTGGATTTGGTCAGGGAACGAAGCATCGGGGTTTTTGAGTGCGTTGAGAATTTCTCGGCGTACTGGGTGTGCCAGGGCTTTTATTATTTCGTCGAGGTCAATCGGCATGATGGCAGTGCTCAATGAGGTGTAGCGTTATATCGCGATGAGGCGAACCTTAAATCGTTATATCGCGATATACAAATATGAATTTGATCTTAGTTCAGTTCAAATCGGTATATCGGGTTATAACGATATGAGTGGGGCAGTGCTAAACTGCGCGCCATGAATTATCTCGCACATCTGCACTTGGGCGGTCAGCGTCCGGAAGAATTACTCGGTAGCCTGTATGGCGATTTCGTCAAAGGGCGGCTGCATGGTCAGTACAGCCCTCAGATTGAACAGGGCATTCAACTGCACCGCAGTATTGATGTGTTTACTGACAACCACCCTCTGGTTGATCAGTCGCTGTCGCGATTCACCCGGACCCGCAGGCGCTATGCGGGCATCGTGCTGGATGTGTTTTTCGACCACTGCCTGGCGCGGGACTGGATGCAGTATGCCGAAGGGCCGCTGGAGCGTTTTACTTCCGATTTTTACCGTGTGCTGGTGGCTGAGCAGCAGTTGCCGCGCAGGCTGGCCAGCATCGCACCGCACATGGCGGCCCATGACTGGTTGGGTTCGTACCGGGATTTTGACGTGCTGGAGCAGGTGTTTAACGGCATAGCCCGACGTTTGTCGCGCCCCGAAGAACTGGCCGGGGCGATGCAGGATTTGAAGGCCTTGTACGAACCGCTCAGTGAGGATTTTCGAGCGTTTTATCCGCAGTTGCAGGCGTTTGCGGCGGGCTGCTACCGGCAGGGATATCTGTAGTCGCTGCCGAAGGCTGCGATCTGCTGCGAAGCAGCAGCAAAAAACCTCTGTTGATACGTGCATCGATGTGGACTCGATTTCCCATGGACATGGGATTGCTCGCGTTGCTTAACGCTCACGTTTCTTCAGGATTTTTCGCACAGGGTTGGCAATTGCTGGGGCTTGGTGCGCGGCCTATAGTCGGTGCTCGCCGATATAGCGACCGGATTTGGCGATCCGGGAACAGCCTAGAAAATACGCAATTGCTATAAATACCGGAGCGTGTATTTTGCTCGCTGTGTTTTATGGCAGCTGTACGTGGGAGATCTTCGGATCTGCCGGGTTTTCTGGGCTCTAACCGGTTCGCCAACCCGCGTACAGCGGCCACCTGTTTTTGTTTGGCGACGAAAACGGATGGCTAGAACTTTAGAGCACCAGAGGTTTACTTATGACTAACTCCACGTTTGTTCCTCTTACCGCTATCGACTGCACCATCCCCGCCTTATTGATCGACCGCAACGCTCCTCTCGATGTGCTCCACGCCAACGCCGTCGCCCGCGTGCTGGCCGTAACCCAGTTGATGGAAATGTTCTCCTGCCGCGAAGTGCAGCAGGCCGATTCTGTCGACCTCAAACACCTGGCCACGGTTTCGGCGCAATTGCTGCGCGACGGTTGTGATCTGCTGGATGTCTTGGGCTGGCGCTTGCGGCCTGTTTGATACCGTTTTTATTACTGATGTATTGAGTACATATCCGGCATCAGCGTTTAACTGGAATATTGGTTTCGCTCTTACAGCGAGTCCCTTTTTGAAGGACCAAAAAGGAACCAAAAAGTCCTCGCCCCAGCGTACGGCCCTCGCTTCGCTCAGGTGTCCCTCGCTCCGGTCCAGCTCCGTGGGCCCGCCGTGACGGGCCATCCTTGGCCCAACACGGCTATCCCGGCATCCATGCCGGGATGCCCACTGCGCAAAACCTCCTCTCGGCCTCCCGAAGGGGCGGGCAGATCAAAAGCATTGCGCCCAGAGGCGGCCGACCGGCCGGCCTGGTTGGTGAGTTGCACTCACGATCCGTAGCAGCTGACGAGCCGTGCGAGGCTGCGTCCGGTTGCGAAGCGACCGTAAAACCTGAGTCCGGGATTTACCTGAACGACCGCAGTATCCGGTTTTACGACTGCTACGTCGCAGTGGCGCACCAAACCGAACGCAGCCTCGCACGGCTCGTCAGCTGCTACAGGGATCTGCGCAAGGTTCTTTTGCTTTTGCTGTCGCCACGCGATTACCTGAACGCCACGAATGCCCATAACAGTGCCGGAGTGAGGGCGGAACCTTTATTCCAGTTACACAGGGCAGCTCAGACCATCGCCCCCAGTGGATCTGTTTGCGCCACTGGCGCTGTCACCACCCGCCGTATGGCCTCCTGGGCCCTGAACGCCAGCACGGCGCGCTCCTGCGCCTGGCTGGCAATGGGCTCAAGCAGGTGTATCTCGACCTCGGCCTGTTCATGGCTAAACAGGCGCAGTAGATGTGACAGCAAGTCATCGTCGCCAATAAACGGTGCGATCGTGTCGATCTCTCCATTGCGTAAATAGCGAATGGCCACAGGCTGCAGAGGTACATGGCTGTCTATTGCCGCCGATAACAGCCGACCATGAAAGGTACGTACCGAACGCCCATCAGTGGTGGTGCCCTCGGGAAACATCAGCAGAGAGAGGGGGTGCTGCAAGTGGTGGGCCATTTGCTCACGAATCAACTGGCTGTCACCCGCGCCCCGGCGAATAAACAGACTGCCCGCCTTGGCCGCCAGCCAGCCAGCAACCGGCCAGCCGCGTACTTCGGATTTGGACAGGAATGAAAGCGGGGTGAGTTGCCCCAGCAGAGCAATGTCGGTCCATGACACGTGATTGCTGACCCACAGCATGGGCGTTGCAGGCAACTGGCCGACGACGGTGATGCGAAAGGGCAGGGCGTTGCTCAGGCGAGACATAAAAAATTGCGACCAGCGTTGGCGACGGTCCATCGCGTTGCTCAGGCGCAAGCGCTCAAGCACCCCGAACACTGCGGCCATGCCCAATCCCAGGCTGACTACCACCAACACACGAGCCACTCGGCCATATTGGCGCAAGCGGCTCATTACATGGCCGCCTTGAAGTGACGTGCATAACGCGGGCACAGTTCGTCGCGCTTGAGCAAAATAAACACGTCAGCCACCTGAAAGTCTTCATCCCAGCAAGGTTCACCGCAAATCTTGGCGCCCAGGCGCATGTAAGCCTTGAGCAACGGCGGCATTTCGGCGATGACGTTGGCAGGTACTTCTTGAGCCGGTAATGGCTTTTTTGGTTCGGCGCGCAAATGCTCGGTACACAAATAGCGTTCGCGCAGGCGCTGCATGATTGCCCGAGCCTGGATGCCTCCGTCCTGCATGGGGATGCTCGCGCAACCCATCAGGTAGCGGTAGTTACCGTGGTTGAGCACTTCCGCCAGTTCGCCCCAGAGCACGGCGATGGTGCCGCCATTACGGTACGCAGGGTCGACACAGGTTCGTCCGATTTCCAGTACCGGCCCTTGAAGGTTGACCAGGCCGTGGAGGTTGAACTCTTCTTCGCTGTAAAAGTGGCCGATGCGTTGAGCGGCGCTGTGATCCAGCAAGCGAGTGGTGGCTACCAGTTGGCCGTTATTGAGGTCGCGCACCCCGATATGTTCGCAATACGCGTCGTAACCGTCCTCGTCCAGACCGTGTTCGGCGCCTTTGAGTTTGGCCTTCATTTCGCCGCTGAACACACGAAAACGCAGGGCTTGAGCCTCGCGCAAAGCGCCGGATCCGATCAGGCGTTCTGCCTGCAGGCGGCGTTCTGGAGCGGTGTCGCGGATACGGGCGATCTGGGACATTGCGAATCTCCGTGCAGGCACTGTGCCCGCCTTGGGTTTCTGCCAATCGACTGAGGTGTGCAACTTCAGGCTAGGCAGGTGCAATGTCACCCCTGTGACGTTTGGGTGATGCTTGTATGACAGCCGCCCCGGAGGAACTGTCGGTCTCGGGAGGCGTCCTAACACTGTGTAAAAAAGTCCAGCCAAAACCGCTCGCCAGGTTTAATGTTCACCCACGTTTATTTGTCGATGAGTTTTTATGCTTAAAGCGTTGTTTTCTTCTGCCTGCGCCTTGTTGTTGACCGTTGGTGTGAGCCTGCCTGCCCAGGCCAACTGGTACCTGGACGGTGAGTCGTCACGGCTTTCATTTATCACCACGCAAAATGCCAATATCGCGAACGTGCATCGCTTTTTGGTCCTGCACGGCAAGGTCGACCGTAAAGGTCAGGCGCAATTGCGCATTGAAATGGACTCGGTCAACAGCGACGTACCATTGCGTGATGAGCGCATGCGCGACGTGCTGTTTGATTTCAAGCATTTCCCCGAAGCGCAGATCACTGCGCAGATAGACTTGCAGCCCATCAATGATCTTGCCCCCGGTGCGCAACTGGAGTTGCACTTGCCCGTCACGGTCAGCTTGCGCGGTAAGCAACACACCTATGAGGCCGAACTGTTGGCCACGCGCCTTGATGAGCGGCGCTTTCAGGTCGTGACCCTGGAACCGCTGATGCTGCAAGCCGAAGATTTTGGCCTGCAGCCGGAGCTTGAAACCTTGCGTAAATTGGCCGGGCTTTCGACCATCAGTTTTTCAGTGCCGGTGGGTGCGGTACTGATTTTCACGGCTCGCTAAGATGGCCGGCGCGGTGTTTGGCTGGCGCAGCGACAATCAGTTCGAGTTGCTGATCGATGGCTCCCGGTTTTTCCCACGAATTCTGGCTGCCATTGAGCAGGCTCAAGAGCAGATTGATCTGGAGTTATATCTGGTTGAGGCTGGAGGCTGCGCTGAAGCCATCGTGCAAGCCCTGGAGCAAGCGGCTTGGCGCGAGGTGCGAGTACGCTGCCTGTTTGACGGTTATGGCAGTCTGGGCCTGGGTTTGGGCTTGCGTCGCAGGCTCACGGATGCCGGGGTTGAACTCAGGTTTTATAACCCGCTTAGCTGGCGGCGAGGCCTGAACAACCTGTATCGCGATCATCGCAAACTGTTGTTGGTGGATCAGCAACTGGCCGTGGTCGGGGGCACTGGCGTAACGGATGAGTTTTGGCGCCCCAGTGACGACATCTGCGAATGGCATGAAGTCATGGTCAACATTCAAGGCCCTTTGGTGATGGACTGGCAGATGCTGTTTGATCGTCAATGGCGCGCCAATATCAGCCGCAAAGCGTGGAAACCCGCGACTCACTTCGGTTTGGCACGCTTGCCGGGTCTACCCGAGAAGGGTGAAGGCATGGGCCGTGTCGCCTACGCAGACGCTCATCAACATCGCGATATCCTGCAATCGCTGGTGCGGGTGATCAACAGCTCCAAGCAGCGTATCTGGCTGGCCACGCCTTATTTCTTGCCCACCTGGAGTGTGCGCCGTTCTCTGCGCCGCGCGGCGGCCAGGGGCGTAGACGTGCGGTTGCTGCTGACTGGCCCCCGTACTGACCATCCTTCCGTGCGTTACGCCGGTCATCGTTATTACCCGCGCTTGCTGAAATCCGGTGTACAGATACTGGAATACCAGCCCTGCTTTCTGCACTTGAAAATGGTGCTGGCCGACGATTGGGTCAGCATTGGCTCGTGCAATTTCGACCACTGGAACCTGCGTTTCAACCTTGAAGCCAACCTTGAAGCGCTCGACCCGGCGCTGACTCAAGCGGTGGTTGCAAGTTTTATCACGGACTTCGCCCAAAGCCAGCCTGTCAGCTTGCAAGACTGGCAGTCACGGCCACTCTGGAAACGGGTAAAACAACGTATTTGGGGTTGGGTCGATCGGCTGGTGGTCAATGTGCTGGGGCGTCGACACTAGATTTTGCCTGGCACGCGGTTACAGAATCGTTGAGAACGTGCAAAATCGAGCCACCTCACGGTAACGCAAGAGCGTGGGGCATGATTTCCTGGAGCGTTATTGCATGACACCTTCGTTGTTACTGGCTGTTCTGGCTTCTGGCTTTATCTATGGCATCACCCCGGGGCCAGGTGTGCTCGCTGTTTTCGGTATTGGCGCAGCCCGTGGCCGGCGCGCCGGAGCCGGGTTCCTGTGCGGGCACTTGCTGGGTGATGTGATCTGGTGCAGCACGGCGCTGATTGCCATTGTGGGCGCACGTGAGTTTGGCAGCACGGCGTTTAATGTGTTGGGCTTGATCAGCGGGCTTTACCTGTTTTGGCTGGGATTGCGCGCCGTTCGCGCTCAGCGTAGCAGCGTGGCCCAGCAAGGGCCGGCGCGGCAGCCATTTGCTCATGGAATTTTCTTCGGCCTGACCAATCCCAAGGCGTACCCCGTAGCCGTCGCGACGTTCACGGCGCTGCTGTCCAGCCGTGCAGAACTGCTGACCTGGGAGATGCTGCCCTGGTTGATCGCTTTGAGCTTTGTGGGCGGGGCGCTGGCCTACGCGATTTTGGTGGGTATTGTCGGCGCTGGGCATGTCAGGGCACTCTATCAGCGTCATGAGCTGCTGATTACCCGGCTGTGCGGGGTCATGTTTATCGGTTTTGCCATCAGTGCTTTGATGCATGCACTGCCCGGGCTGTTACGAACTATCGTTTGAAGTAGGTGGCAGGGAATGCAGTGCGGTGGGCGAGTCAGGGATGAATGTTGACATTTAACCCTGAGGCATCGAGTTGCCCTATGGACATCAAGAACTACCTGCTTCAGGCAGGTTTTATTGACCTGTTGCTAGACGCAGTCTGTGTGGTGGACCGCAATGGTCGCTTTGTTTACGTCAGTGCAGCCTGCAAACGTATTCTGGGCTATGAGCCCCACGAGCTTAAAGGCCAGTCGATGATCGATCTGGTGTTTCCCGCTGACCGTGAGCGAACCCTGCTCGCGGCCAATGAGATCATGGCGGGTGAACCCACGCTCAATTTCGAGAACCGCTATGTGCACAAGGCCGGGCATGTGGTGCATATCCAATGGTCTGCGTGCTGGTCTGAAACCCATGAAATGCGCGTTGCCGTGGCCCGTGATATCACCGAGCGCAAACTGGCGGAGTCACGGCAAGCGGCCCTGTTTGCGATTTCGGAGGCCGCCCATGGGGCCGAAGATTTGCTGGCGCTGTTCAGGTGTGTTCACCAGCTCATCGGGCAGTGGCTGCCTGCCGTGAGTTTTTCGGTCGCACTTCGGGAACAAGGTGCGCTGACTTTCCCCTACCACGTCGACGATCATCCGCTAGAGCAGCATTCCCCCGTTCGCCATCTGAGTGAGGAGGTCATTCTCAGTGGCCAGTGCGTGATGCGTGTTGCTGACCATGCGCCGTCATGGCTGGGTGTTCCGCTGACCACCCAGAACGGCAACATTGGTGCGCTGGTGGTCAAGAGCCTGCTGGGCGAAGAGCGCTACACCGAACAGCACAAAGACCTGCTGCAGTACGTGTCGACCCAAGTGGCAACGGCCATTGAACGCAAGCAGTTGCATGCCCGCTTGCAGTATCTGGCGCAGTACGACGCCTTGACTCATTTGCCCAATCGAGACCTGCTCTACGATCGCCTGCACCGCGCCCTGGCCTCTGCGAAGCGCGACAATGAATGCCTGGCCGTGCTGTATGTCGATCTGGACCACTTCAAACTCGTCAACGACAACTATGGGCATGCTGTCGGTGATGACCTGTTGCAGCAGACTGCGCGGCGCCTGACGCTGTGCGTGCGTGAAAGCGATACGGTCTCCAGGATGAGCGGGGATGAGTTTGTGCTGGTGCTGGAAAGGCTCAAGCTGCCAGAGCATGCGCTGATCGTGGCCGAAAAAATTCGCCTCAATCTCAGCCAGCCTGTCTTCGTTGGTAATCACACGCTCAACATCATCCCCAGCATTGGCATTGCGGTTTATCCCGAGCACGGCGAACAGGCCCAGCAATTGCTGCACCATGCGGATACGGCGATGTATCGAGTCAAAAAGAGGGGGCGTGGCTAAACAGCGTGTGCAAGCAGTAAAACGGGAAGGGGATTTTGTTGCTGTACAGGCCAGGCTTTCAGTGGGGTGAAAGCCTTAAAGAAGTGGAGCGGGTGGCGGGAATCGAACCCGCGTGATCAGCTTGGGAAGCTGGAGTAATACCATTATACGACACCCGCTCAGAGCGGCTGACTTTGTACCAGAAGTCGGCCTTGATGAGAAGTTTTATTCTTCAAATACGTCATTTTGCAGCGTTTTTTCAATGAGCTGTCAGCTTCCTGCGTCTCACCGAGAGTGTTGCCGGTGTTCTGTGTGTGCCGGTTGTAAAAAATTGAGCAGCGCAGTTTTACTGATGTGGCTGGCAGATTTGTGTTCCATGTCCAGAAAATGCCCGGTGTTTTCCAGGCTGATGAACTGGCTGTGTGCAATGGGTTGCGCAAAGTGCCTGGCGTCGCTGGCCACGGTGTACTCGTCCCATGCGCCATTGATAAACAGCACTGGAATCTCGATACCCCGGGTTGCACTGAGAAAGCACGGCTGGTCGCTGTTGAGAACGTGGTTTATGTGAAAGTGCATTTGTGCGTATTCGTGGTCGGCCAGGTTGCTGACATGGCGAAAATTGAAGCGCTTGAACAGGGGCGGCAAGTGTTTGCCTAGCGTGTCGTTGACCAGATTACCCACCTGGGTGCGATTGCAGGCTGCCAGGCAGCTGCGGCCACGTTCCAGGTAATCGCGCATGGCTTCGTTGATCAGCGGTGAAAACGAACTGATCACCGCTTTCTCGATACGCCGGGGTGTGCACGCCAGCGCGGTGAGTGCCGCAGTGCCGCCCCATGAGAATGACAGCAGATAATTGGCGTTAAAGTGTTCTATCAGCTCAAGAAGAACCTGTGCTTCCAGTTCTCTTGTCAGCATCTTTTGATGCGGGTTATGGGGTTTTGACTGACCCGCATACGGCTGGTCGTAAAGAACTACGTTCAGATGCGGGTGCAGGTTTTTCAGGGTTTGGCCAAACGATGCGGTCGTGGCCATCGAGCCATTGACCAGAATAATGGTGTTTTCTGCGGTGTCGCAGCGATAGAACTCGGTGTGAATTCGATAGTGACCTTGAATATCGAGCACAGCGATTTCGGGCTTTATCATGGCGTCAGACTCCAGTGAATCGAGCGTCGGTCTGACTGATGCTGCGCCGCGATTGTTACAGGCAGGTGGCCTTGTGCCCAGCCGTGGCCTGGAACAGGTTGATTTCAAGGTCGAGCAAAGCCCGGTATTCCCCGGGAGCCAGTTGGGTGTCGAGCATCAGAGACCCGATGCTTTCGCGGTGCAGGCGTATGACCTTGTTGTTGAAGAAGCCAAACATGCGCTTTACCTGATGATAACGACCTTCAACGATGCTCAAGCGGGCAGAGCAAGGGCCGAGCAGTTCCAGTTCGGCGGGCAGTGTTGTCAGATCTTCGTAGGCGAAATAGACGCCTTCCTTGAATTTACTGACATATGCGGCGGTTATTTCCTGCTCGGTCTCGACGTAATACACCTTGGGCATTTTGGTCTGTGGCTGAGTGACATGGCGCGACCAGTGCCCATCGTTGGTGATCAGCATCAGCCCGCTGGTATTGAAGTCCAGCCGGCCCGCGATGTGCAGTTCGTCCATGTCCGGCTCATCGAGCAGGTCGAGCACCGTCGGGTGTTCCGGGTCTTGGGTGGCGCTGACACAGCCAGGCGGCTTGTGCAGCATGAAGTACCGCGCCGGTTTACCGGCCTGCAAGATTTCCCCGTCAAGTTCGATACGACTGAATGCGCGGACTTCGTGGTGTGGATCGCTGATGACCTGCCCATCAACCTGGATACGCTTCTCTATCAGGAGCAAGCGCACGTGTTGGCGGCTGAATTGGGGCAGGTTGCTTAGAAAACGGTCTACGCGCATAAGCGATCAATCACAAGGAAACAGCCGAGTATCTTACGTGAGGGATTCTGATTGCGCTGATTGCAATTGGTTTTGCACCTTCGCGCAGCGAGGGCAAAGGCAGGTCAGATCGCGCTGAGTAAGGGGCAGGGCCCGGATGATTTCGGGATCAATGGTGACGCCATAGCACCAGCAGGGTTGCTCCACCGTGTCAGGGTTTGCCATGGAGCAGTCGTTGCGGGCGCCGCAAGCGGGGCAAATGTCGGAGGTGGTCATGTCGATGCGTCCGTGGTGGGGCTGGTGTTCAATCGTTCTATGGTAACGCTGTTGGTGGCTCAGGTTTTTTTAGGTTGAGCGCGTCGATCTCTTGTATGCCAGGGAGGATTATCTATCTGCTGATCCGTCGGTCTGAAGCTTTGTGTCTACGGCACCGAATATCCTTTTTGTGGTCTTAACAGGTGTCGGGCAGCATTAGCTGTTTGTCGCCACCCAGCGTCGCTGGGTGTGCTCTTTCGCGGTCCAGGAGGCCGCCATGTATCGTCGCCTACTCTCTATCATTGCAATAGGCTTGTCCGTATCTGCTTGTGTGCCTTATTACTCGGGCAGCTCAGGCTATTACCGCTCCGAGGTCTATTCCGCGCCAGCGCCTGAGTACTATGGTGGTGGCTACCGTCCTTATTATGTCTACCCGCGGGCAGTCTATGCCCCGCCCCCTCGTTATTATCACGGCCCGCGCTACTACCCGTCTCAGCAGGCTTATCAGGGGCCGCGCTACTATCAGCCCCCACGAGGCTATCACCGGGATCGAGGTTACCGTCCCGATCACAGGCCCGGTTATGGTCCCGGTCCCGGAAACGGTTGGCGTGGCCGATAGGGAAGTTGACAACAGGGGCGGGCTTTTCTAGTGTCCGCCCCATTGTTTTTCAGGATGTAGCCATGACACCCGATGACCGTATAAAACTTGAACCTGTCTGGAAGCAGGCCTTGCGTGAGGAGTTCGATAAACCTTACATGGACTCCCTGCGCGAGTTCTTGCGCCAGGAGCATGCGGCCGGGAAAGAGATTTACCCGCCAGGCCCGCTTATCTTCAACGCGTTGAACCTGACTCCGCTGGACAAGATCAAGGTGGTGATTCTTGGCCAGGACCCTTATCACGGACCGGGGCAAGCCCATGGCTTGTGCTTCTCGGTACAGCCCGGCATCCCGACACCACCCTCGCTGGTCAATATTTACAAAGAGCTCAAGCGCGACCTGAATATCGACATTGCGCCCCACGGTTGCTTGCAACATTGGGCCGAGCAGGGCGTTTTGCTACTCAATACGACGATGACGGTTGAGCGTGCGAATGCGGCATCCCATGCCAAAAAAGGCTGGGAACACTTTACCGACCGGATTATCGAGGTGGTGAGTGAGCAGCAACCCAAGCTCGTTTTCCTGCTGTGGGGCGCCCATGCACAGAGCAAGCAAAAACTGATCGATGCGACCAAGCATCTGGTGCTGACGTCGGTACACCCCTCACCGTTATCGGCCTATCGCGGGTTCATCGGTAACGGCCACTTCAGTCGAACCAACAAGTTTCTCGAGCAAAACGGTTTAACTCCGATCGACTGGAAACTGCCACCGGTTTAAGCGATTGATCAGGCACGCCGGGCAACGTTACTGGTGTGCCGGTCCCTATAAAGACGCGTCGGTTCGGTCCTGGTGAACCCAGTAACGAAACAGGGGCTCGGCCAAAAACAGCACGAAGATCAGGCGCATGACCTGCAAGGCCGTGACTAACGGCACGGAGAGTTGCAGCGTTTCTGCCGTGAGGCTCATTTCTGCAATGCCCCCTGGCATCATCCCCAGTGTCATGGAGCGCAAATCAAGTTGAGTGAGGGCGCTCAAGCCCAATGCGCACAGGCTGGCGATCAGCATGGTCAGGGCGGTACCCAGCAGTGTTTTGCCGATGAACGAAGGTGCCCGGCGAAAGAACGCACGATTGAAGTGACAACCCAGCCCGCTACCAATCAGCCACTGCCCCGTCTGGCTACTGCCGTCGGGCAGGCCAATGTGCAGATCCCAAACAATACTGACGCTGGCACTCACCAGCAGTGGCCCGAACAGCCATGGATTGGGCTGACGCAAGCGTTGCCAGATCCAGGCCAGCAAAGCGCCTGCCGGAAACAGCACCGCCAGCCAGTAAATGTTTATGGCGGCGGGGTGCAAGGCGGGTGTGCCTTCGCCCAGCAGGTACTTGAACGCTGCCGGAACGCATAACACAACCGTCAGTACCCGAAGGCTTTGACCTGCAGCGACGCGGCTCAACACGGCACCATTGCGTGCGCCGAGGTTAACCATCTCACCCGAGCCACCGGGCATGCTGGAGAAAAACGCAGTGGCGCGATCTTCCCCACTGCGGCGCATAAGCCACACGCCGATCACGCTCGACACACTGGTGAGCAGGGCGCCGGCCAGGATCAGCCAGAAGTGCGCCAGCACCTGTTCCATGACCACGGGCGTGAAGTGCAGGCCGATACCGATGCCCACAATCCACTGACCGCATTTACGTCCGCCAGGAATCTCGGCCAACTGCCAGGGTGTCAGGCAACGCACCAGGATGATGGCCAGCAATGAGCCGACCATCCACGGCAACGGCCAGCCGATCAGGCTGGCGAGGTAGCCACCGGCCAGACCGACCAGTGGCGTGCCCCACCATTGCCTGAGTCCTGAATCAAGCATCGGCCAAGGCGCGACGTTGAGCGCTACGCTTGCGCCAGATGCGCAGCACAGGCATCAGCAACATGATTGCCGTCAGTACCCAGACACCCAGGGTGATCGGGCTTGCCCACAGGATGTCCAGCGCGCCGTTGGAGATCGACAGTGCGCGGCGCAAGTTTTGCTCCATCAGCCCGCCCAGAATGAAGCCCAGGAGGACTGGCGAGAGGGGGAAGTCGAGCTTGCGCAGGATGTAGCCGAAGATGCCGATACCGATCATCAGGAACAGATCGAAAGTAGTGGCGTGCACGGCATAGACACCGATTGCGGTAATGATTGCGATCACCGGCACCAGCGCCCAGTTGGGTACCGACAGAATGCGGGTGAAGATGCGGATCATCGGGATATTGAGGATCACCAGCATGATGTTGGCGATAAACAGCGACGCAATCAGGCCCCAGACGATATCGGGTTGCTGTTGAAACAGCAGAGGACCTGGGGTGATGTTGTACAGCGACAGCGCGCCGATCATCACCGCTGTGGTGCCTGAGCCAGGGACGCCCAGTGTCAGCATGGGGACCAGTGCGCCGCAGGCCGATGCGCCGATGGCCGTTTCAGGTGCGGCCAGACCGCGCATGTCTCCCTGACCGAATTTGCCGGTCGTGCCTGCCAGACGTTTTTCTGTCATGTAGGCCACGGCGCTGGCCAATGTTGCGCCGGCACCCGGAAGTACGCCCATGATGAAACCGAGCAAGCCGCAACGGATGTTTACTACAAACACCGCAGACGCTTCCTTGAAGTTGAACATCATGCGGCCCGTGGCCTTCACGGCTTCCTGACCGCGGTGGGTTTTTTCCAGCAGCAGCAATATCTCGCTGATGGAGAACAGCCCAAGCACCAGCACGACGAACTGAATGCCGTCAGTCAGGTGGATGTTGTCCCCGGTGAATCGATAAACACCGCTGTTGGCATCAATCCCCACGCTGGAGAGAAACAGGCCGATAAGTGCGGCGATAAAGGTCTTGAGCGGACGATCCCCGGCCATGCCGCCCAGGCAAACGATGGCGAACACCATCAATACAAAATATTCCGCGGGGCCGAAGGCAATTGCCCACTTGGCCAGCAGCGGGGCGAACAGCACCATGCCGCAGGTGGCAATAAAGGCGCCGATGAACGAACTCCAGGCGGACAGCGACAGCGCGACGCCTGCCAGGCCCTTGCGCGCCATAGGGTAGCCGTCGAGGGTGGTCATCACGGTCGAAGCTTCGCCCGGAATGTTCAGCAGGATAGAGCTGATACGGCCGCCGTATTCACAGCCCAGGTACACCGCCGCCAGCAGAATCAACGCAGACTCCGGTGGCAGGCCCAGGGCAAAGGCGATCGGAATCAGCAGTGCGACCCCGTTGATCGGGCCAAGCCCCGGCAGCAGGCCGACCACGGTGCCGATCAGTGTTCCGCACAAAGCAGTGATCAGGTTGTACGGGCTGAGCGCGACGCCGAAGCCCTGACCCAAATAGCCAAAAGTATCCATGTCAGTTCTCCAGAACTTCGAGCAAGCCAAGCGGCAGTGGAACGTCCATCGCTTTATCGAACAATAGATAAAGGCCGACGCTCATCAGGCTGACGATCACGCAACTGGGTAGCCAGCGTCCGCCATACAGACGTGCCATCGGGATACCGATCAGGATGCTGCTAAGGATGAAACCCAGGGGCTCGAACGTACCGGCGAAGATCAGCAGCAACACGATGCACAGCGCGATCTTGGTCAGGGTTTCGCGGTCCAGTTGTGGGTCTTCTTCACTGTGGACGACGGGCGTGGGACGAAAAATCATGTAGATCAGACCCAGTCCCATCAGGCCGAGCATCAGCAGCGGGAAGGCTCGCGGGCCAACGGGTTCGTAGGAAAACTGTGCCTGATAGGGCCAGGCCATCAGCGCCAGTGCGGCGCACGCGAGCAGCAGCACTGAGGCAAAAATGCGTTGTAAGAGCATGGTTCACTCCTGAACCGGGCCTGCGAAGGTTCGTGGCCCGGTTGCCGGTCAGCAAGGATTACTGAATGAGGCCAAATTCCTGGGCCAGAATTTTGTAATCAGCCACCTGTTTTTTGACGTAGGTGTCCAGCTCCGGACCGGTCATGGCAAACGGGAAGAGCTCACGCTGGTCGCGCAATGTGTTGAACTCCTCGGAAATCAGCAGCTTGTCGAACGCCTCTTTCCACCATGCGTAATCTTCGTCGCTGACTTTCGGCCCCAGGTAGAAACCGCGCACCACTGGCCAGACAATGTCATAGCCCTGCTCTTTGGCGGTTGGAATGTCCTTCATCTCAGGCTCGTCCAGGCGTTCGTTGGCGAACACCGCCAGGAGGCGCATGTCGCCACTCTGGATATGCGGCATGGAGTCGGAAATGTCTGTGCTGCCGACCTGAATATGACCACCCAGCAACGCCGTGGCGATCTCACCACCACCCTCAAGTGCTACGTAGCGCAGGTCACGGGGGTTGATGCCGGCGGCCTTGGCGATCAGTGCGGTTTGCATCCAGTCCTGGCTGCCCACAGTGCCGCCTGAGCCAATCACTACTTTGCTGGGGTCTTTTTTCAGCGCCTGAACCAGATCATCGAGGTTTTTGTAGGGCGAATCGCTCTTCACCGCAATGGCGCCATAGCTGGTGCCGACTGCAGCCAGCCAGCGCACGGCGCTTTCATCGAAACGACCGAACTTGCCTTGCGCTAGGTTTAGCAATGAACCACTGGACCAGGCTACCAGGGTGCCGCCATCGGCCGGGCGCTGGGCGACCACAGCGTTATAGGCAACGGCGCCAACGCCACCGGGCATGTAGGTCACTCGCATGGGTTTGCTGAGCAGCTTTTCGTTCACCAGCGCGCTTTGCACCAGTTTGCAGGTCAGGTCAAAGCCACCGCCTGGGGAGGCTGGGGCAATACATTCCGGACGTTTTGGCTCAGCCATGAGTTGGCCAGTGAACAGCAGGCAGCCAGCAGCGAGTGCCAGGGTGCGCAGGGGAAGTTTCATGTCGTCTCCTCAGGAGTTTTTGTTTTTATAGGGCAGTTTTTGTTGCTCAAAATCGCTGGTGCGCAGCCGTGCTCAATCCGTATTACGTGCAACGTGCGCACAGCACATGGCTACTCGCAGGCGGCGCGAGGGAGGCATTGGACACGTAAGAAATACAGGGGCGAGGGGTCTTGGACTGATAAGTCAGCATGGGGGTGCTCCATTATTGTTCTTATTGGCGAAAACGCTTCAAGGCGTTTTTCGGGCCGTCGTGCTGTGCATAACGGCAACAGAGATTCCTGTCAGTCTCGCGATGCTAGCCCGCCAACCTTTCGCTAACCTTTCAATAGACATTCCCTGTTTTTGGGCTTCACAGCACTTCTGTCGTCTGTACACTCCGGGCACAAAAGGCTGCGGCCCGGACAAAAAATATCGAGGTAAACACGATGCGTGTGCTTTTGGTCGAAGATCAGCTTCAGCTGGCCGAGAGTGTTGCCCAGGCCTTGAAAGGCACAGGCCTGACCGTGGATGTATTGCACGATGGCGTGGCCGCTGACCTGGCCTTGAGTTCTGAGGAGTATGCAGTGGCGATCCTGGATGTGGGATTGCCGCGCATGAATGGTTTTGAAGTGCTGGCGCGTTTGCGTGCCCGTGGCAAAACCTTGCCGGTGTTGATGCTGACGGCGCGCAGCGACGTAAAGGACCGGGTTCATGGGCTCAATCTTGGGGCCGATGATTACCTGGCCAAGCCCTTCGAGCTGACTGAGCTGGAGGCACGTGTCAAAGCACTGTTGCGCCGTAGCGTGTTGGGGGGTGAGCGCCAGCAGCAATGCGGATCCCTGGTGTACGACCTTGGCACCCGGCGCTTTACCCTGGGGGATGATTTGCTCACCTTGACCTCTCGCGAGCAGGCAGTGCTCGAAGCGCTGATTGCGCGGCCGGGCCGGGTCATGAGCAAGGAACAGTTGGCGGCTCAGGTGTTTGGCCTGGACGAAGAAGCGAGCCCTGACGCCATCGAAATTTATATTCACCGATTACGCAAAAAACTCGACGGCCAGGCGGTAGCGATTGTCACCTTCAGAGGCTTGGGGTACCTGCTGGAAGGCCGCGATGTTTAAGCTCGACAGCTTGCGCTGGAGCCTGCTCTGGCACCTGACGCTGTTAATGGTTGTCTTGATGCTGGCCAGCGGGCTGAGCGCCTATTTCAATGGTCGTGAGGCGGCCGACACGGCCTACGACCGTACCTTGCTGGCCTCGGCACGAACCATTTCCGCAGGCCTCTCTCAGCGTGATGGCAGTTTAAGTGCCGATGTGCCCTACGTTGCGCTTGATACGTTTGCCTACGACAGCGCCGGACGTATTTACTATCAGGTCAACGATATCCATCAGAAGCTGATTTCCGGCTATGAGAACTTGCCTGCACCGCCACCAGGCACGCCGCGGACCGATGATTACCCGGCGTTGGCGCGTTTCTATAACGGCACGTATCTGGGGCAGAACGTGCGGGTCGTGAGCTTGCTCAAAGCCGTGACCGAGCCCAGCATGAATGGCATGGCGGAAATCCGTGTGGCTGAAACCGATGAGGCGCGCGTAGCCATGGCCCGCAGCTTGATGGCTGACACGCTGTTGCGCCTGGGAATGTTGGGGCTGGGGGCATTGTTGGTCGTATGGTTTGCTGTCAGTGCCGCCTTGCGCCCGCTGGAGCGTTTGCGCACTGCTGTGGAGGAGCGTGAGCCGGATGACTTGCGACCCTTGCCACTGGTCTCCGTGCAGCGAGAGTTGCGGCCATTGGTTCAGGCGCTCAATCACTTCACCGAGCGCTTGCGTGGCCAGTTCAAGCGTCAGGCGCAGTTTATTGCAGATGCCGCCCATGAGCTGCGTACACCCTTGGCAGTACTCAAGGCCCAGCTTGAATTGGGTTTGCGCGCCAATGATCCGCAGATCTGGCGCAATACGCTTGAGCAGGCTACACAGGGCACTGACCGCTTGACCCACATGGCCAATCAGCTGCTATCGCTGGCGCGCATCGAAAATGGTGCGCGAGCGATCGCCGAAGGGGGCGCGCAGTTGCTCGACCTCAGTCAGTTGGCTCGCGAGCTGGGTATGGCCATGGCTCCATTGGCCCATGCCCGGGGTTTTGCGCTGGCGCTTGAGGCCGACCAACCTGTGTGGCTGTACGGTGAGCCGACGTTGCTGCATGAGTTGCTGAGCAATCTGGTGGACAACGCCATGGCTCACTCGCCAGCCGGTGGCAATATTATTTTGCGTGTCAATTGGCCCGCGATACTGGAAGTCGAAGACGATGGGCCGGGTATTCCCCATGAAGACCGTGAGCGGGTATTCGAGCGTTTCTATCGACGCAATTCACACGTAGCCGGGTCGGGGTTGGGCCTGGCGATCGTCGGTGACATCTGCCGCGCTCACCTTGCCCATATCAGCTTGCACGACGGTGCCCAGGGCGGGTTGAAAGTGAGGGTCAGCTTTGTGCCAGCCAATGGCGGGCGGGTGCAGTAGCTGTCTTGATGCGGGGCCGATTTTTGTGAGAGCGAGCCTGCTCGCGAAAATTTCAGGAAGTGAAATTGCGTCGGCCCGACATCGCGACCTGGCACGCTCCCACTAGGAATTCAGGGCCTTAGATAAACATCCCGCGTGCGTCATTGAGTTGCTGTTCGAATTTTGCATCGTCTGCATCCAGCCCCAGGTACCTGAAAGCGGGCAGGGCGTTCAGCTTCTCGATGTCCTGTTGCATGAACACGGTCGCGATTTGCACGAAGTCGATGTAGTCGATTTTTTTGGACTGACGATAAAAGTCCTGATATTGCCCAGGAATCTTCAACAGCATTTCCGGGAACTCCCATCCAGCCAGCAGTTTGTCGCCAATCAACGGATGAATGCTTTCAATGACGTGATTGAGTGAAACGGGATCGGAGAGCAGTTCATTGTTCTCTTCGGCGTAGGTCAGGATGGGCAGCACGCCAATCTGATGCACCAGACCGCCCAAAGCTGCCTGGTCGGGCTTGAGTGAAGTATGGCGGCGGCACAGGGTGTAGCAAATACCGGCCACTTCCAGGCTTTGACGCCATACATCGCGCATTTTCTGCTCAACGACTTCCGAGCGGGCATGGAAGATTTGCTCCATGACCAGCCCGATCGCCAGGTTACTGCTGTAGTTGACACCCAGGCGCGTGATAGCGGTATGCAGGTCGGTGACCTCCCGGGTGGCGCGCAGCATCGGGCTGTTGACCACTTTGATCAGGCGTGCAGACAGCGCGGTATCGCGACCGATGACCTTGCTCAAGTGACTGACGCTGATTTCAGGGTTTTCTGCTGCCTTGCGGATGTTTAACGCCACTTCAGGCAGCGTTGGTAAAACCAGATCATCTCTATCAATGGCCTTAATCAAGTCCATTTGGACTCTGTGCGCCAGCATGCTCATTTCTCTAGGGGGCGTTTCGATGTGTGGCAATCAACGCTGGATTTCGCGATCACGGTCCAGTTGATACGGCAGCTCAAGCAGCGAAAGGCTGGGGCCTTGCAAGTCGCCCACGTGAATATCGCCCGCTTGCGCGGCATCAGAGGTCAGGACGGCCAGCAACTCGATACCGTTCTCTGCTTTTGCGCCAAGCACGACTTCGCCTACGGAGCTGTTGTGGGTAGGGGAAAACAGAGGGGTGCCGGGAGCCGGTACGTCATGACCCGCCTCCAGCGACAAACGGTAAAGATGGCGTTTGAGTTTGCCAAGGTATTGCATGCGGGCGACGATTTCCTGGCCGGTGTAGCAACCTTTTTTGAAGCTGACACCGCCCACGGCTTGCAGGTTGATCATCTGCGGGATGAACAGCTCGCGGGTCTGGGGCATGACCTGACCGATGCCTGCGCGTACCTGGCCCAGCAACCATTGATTGAGGTCGGCCTCAACCAGTTGCGCTTTCAAATGCTGGACAAGGCTTTCGGTCTGCTCCACAGGAGCCCACAGTTCTGCACGGCCTTCAGAGGCGCGAACGGCGATCAAACCGCTGGCACGTGCAACGCTGTCGGTTTCGGCGGGCAGGTTCAGGCCCAGGCTTTGCAGCACCGCGTCTGCCTGGTTCAGACCAAAGCGAACCCAGTTGGCGCTATCGTCTGTGAGGGTTGACTTGGAAAACACGGCGTATTTTTTCAGGTCTGCCAACTGTGGCTCAACCAGCTCGCGAGCCATCGCCAGCAGGCAGCCGTTGTCCTGCAGCACGATGCGAAAACTGGACTGCATGCGGCCTTTTTGCGTGCAGCGGGCACCCAGGCTCGAGCGGGTTTCACTCAGGTAGTTGAGGTTGCAGGTCAACTGGCCTTGCAGAAACTTGCTGGCGTCGTTGCCGATCACAGCAAGAATGCCTTCGTGGTTCAGGGTGCAGAAAAAAGCAGAGTCGGCCATGGGTCATCGCAGGTAAAAAATGTCTGGGACACATCATAGAGGTGCGCCCTGCAAATGGGTAGTTCCAGGGGCCGACCAAAGCCGACTGTTCTATGACGGATCGGCCTGTATACTTGCGCTCTATTTGAGGAGCGCTCCATGGTCGAAGATGTTGAACTCAATCGTCTCTACTGGCACAGCCGTCGCGGCATGCTTGAACTGGACGTGCTGCTGGTGCCGTTCGTCAAGGAGGTGTACGCCACCCTGAATGACGTGGACCGCGAATGCTATCGCAAGCTGCTGGAATGTGAAGACCAGGACATGTTTGGCTGGTTCATGGAGCGCGCCGAGTCTGAAGACCCTGAGCTGCAGCGCATGGTTCGCATGATTCTGGATCGTGTCCAGCCCAAGTAATTGCTTTGAATGCCGCTGGCATGCCTGCGGGCAATTGCTGGCGGCTTATCTTGCAGCCCAGGCTCTGGCGCTGATCTCAATCTGCTTTCTTTCAATTCCTGCCTGGGCACGTGTGCTTGGCGCTTTGTGGTGCCTGGCCCATGGGGCTTGGGCGCTGCCCCGTCATATTCGACTGACCCACGCCAGTGCGCTTACACGATTGCGCCATGATGCCGATGGCTGGCAGTTGTGGAGTCGTGACAAGGGTTGGCAGGCCGTGCAGCTGCGCCGTGACAGCCTGGCGCTGCCCTGGGTGGTGATCGTACGTTTCAGTTTGCGCGGCGAATGGCGGGTGCGGGCGGTGTGCATCCTCGCAGGCGCGCTGGCGCCGGATCAGCACCGACGCTTGCGCGTGCGACTGAAGTTCAGTCGGCGTAGGTGGCTGGCACCCGAATAGTGTCCAGGGCCTAGAACAGTGAATCAATATCAAAGGTATAGGGCGCACCCACGGCGTGCCCGTTGATCGAGGCCAACAAATCATCATCAACGTCTGGGGCTGGGGTCATGGCCAGTTGTTCGGGCACCTTGTTTTCCGGATGAGCATCCCAGCGCAGCAGGCACTCAGATAGCAGGTCGGGTTGTGTTGAAAACGAGCCGTAAACACGGTTCTCGTTGATTGTGCTTTGCCGCAGGCGTTTCAAGCGCTCGAAGGTCATGTGTACCTTGTCGACCTCGCGATTGAGCGCATTGATGGTCAATTCGTGGGCCCGGCTGTAGGGGGTAGGGGAGTCGCCGAGCATGCGGCGCTTGAAGCGTAGTTGTTCAATGATTGTTGCCAGAGCACGGCTGATGTGCTCGAACTCCTCGTCGGTCACCAGAGAGTGTTTGAGTGTCAGCGCTTCTTGCCAACGCCGCAGGGCAGCCCAGCAACCGGGGATATAGCCACCGGTCATTGAATGGTTGTCCGCGTCAAAAATCTGGGCAATAAACCCCTCCCTTTCAGGTAGCCCATTGTTCTGATGAATAGCCAAGGTACAGGCCGCATGCTCGGTAATGGTGTCGCAGCCGGGTTCCCACATAATCGAGGACTTTTTGATTGCGCCGAACGCTACCGGCATAAAGTGTTGCAAGGTGCCGTGATGCTCGTAAGGCTCGCCGGTCAAGTTGGTAATGCCCGCAACAAACCCGGCGATGCCCAGGGGCGCGTTAAAGAAAGTGAGTGCCGCTCCCGGGAGGTACACCCTGGGCTTGGTGTTCATCCAGGTTGCCGGCACGCTGGGTACCGGGTCGTTATGGTTGACCATGCGGTAATGCACCAGGTCGGCAGCGCCTTTTACAAAAGTGCTGTCTGCTGCTCTTGGGGCGCCGTAGGTGTACAGCACGATCTTGTATTCGTAGCCAGTTCGACGACGCAGCATTTCCGATAGAAGCAAGGTGATCGCACCACCCAAGCTATGGCCACAAATAATCAGTTTCTGGCCGGTGTAGAATTTTTCGAGATAGTTGATCGAAAGCTCATAGACTTTCAGCGCAGCGTCATAGAACCCACGGTGGACCTTGCCCAGGCCTTCTTTTCCAAAAGGGGTTTGGAAAGCATCGGCGTCTCGAAGCGCATCTGCGAGTAATTCACTGGTGCCACGCACAGAAATCAGCACTAACTCGTCGTTATGGGTGATAAAAGCCTGGGTGTCGGTATCATTTTTCTGGCCGCGGTCATCCAGAAAATGAATCTTGGCAGGTTTGACCAAATGACGAACTTCAACTTGGCAGAAATAATCGGCACAAGCTTGTGCTGGGTTGCTTTGAGTGCGTGAGCCGTCTTCGTTGACGTAACGGGTTTGTTCGGCGCGAACTTGCAGCTCTGTTATGGGGAGAGGGTAGTGGTCCCGTTGTATTAAGTCCTTATAGGGTAGGGCCTTGCCGGTATATTTCTGTACAAGAATTATGGAGATTGGGCCGGAAAAATGGTTGTCTACTTTTCCTATACCTGAGCGGTCTAGCGTGCCTTTATATACTTGGCCTTCTGAATCAATAACGCTGTAGTTCAGCCCCGCATAAGACAGTCCCTCACCTAGTTCATCAACAAACTTGAAGCTGGTCCAATTTCCTTGGGCAGGGCAGGCGAACATACGACTGTTCAGCGGGTGTTTAACCTCTTCATCAAAAGTGGTCATTTTTTTAGTTTCCTTATTCAGTGCAGCCAGGATAAATAGAGCAGCTACGCCCGTCAGGCATCAAAAAACTGCTGAAGTCCGTATAATTTCCATGACAGTAACCGCGCTGATCTTCTAGGCCTTCCCCCATACAGCGTTTCCAACCATTGGGAAACTTGACCCATGTATCTCCCCAGCCGGGTCTTTCCTCATCGGCCAGCTTGATCTTCAATATCACGGTTTTACCCGGCAGCTGATCCAAGGTGTAAGCCCCGACGGGACGTCCTTTAGTCACCACCCCTTGATCGTCAATTTTTTTGCAGTCGAGCCCCTTGGATAATCGACGTTTTGGCCCTTGGGTGCGAAATAGCCATTGGCATTGACCCTTTATGGCGCTTTCGCCATTAGTATCAAAAGTTCCTTTGTATTGAGTTTTTAGTTCCTCCCTGATAATAACTGCGGTTGTGTCTCCGCTGAAGTCTCCATAGTCAGCTCCATAAATGGCATTGATTTCCAGATCGATTTTATAGATGGCCAGTCGGCAGCCTTTGACGGTGCGGTAAATCGGTATTTCAGATTCTGGTTTGTATGCTGTTCGCCACTCTCTGTTAAAACCGAGGTATGGATTGTCATCAAGGGTGACCGTACAAGTTTCTCCGTTGGCGGGTGCATACTTGGCCACTGCGTAATAAGCAAAGTTTGGAGGTAGATCAGCTGTAAAGGTAAAGCTTTCCGATTTGCCCATAACGCACCCTGCTACCAGGGCCATACAAGAACCCAAAACCCCGCCTTTAAATATTCGTGTCATAGAGTTATTTCCTTATTCAGTGCAGCCAGGATAAATAGAGCAGCTACGCCCGTCAGGCATCAAAAAACTGCTGAAGTCCGTATAATTTCCATGACAGTAACCGCGCTGATCTTCTAGGCCTTCCCCCATACAGCGTTTCCAGCCATTGGGAAACTTGACCCATGTATCTCCCCAGCCGGGTCTTTCCTCATCGGCCAACTTGATCTTCAGTCTCACAGTTTTACCCGGTAGTTGATCCAGGGTGTAAGCCCCGACGGGTCGTCCTTTAGTCACTAAGCCTTGATCGTCAATTTTTTTGCAGTCGAGGAGTTTTCTTATATATCGCTTGGGGCCTACTGTACGAAACAGCCATTGGCATTGACCCTTTATGGCGCTTTCGCCATTAGTATCAAAAGTTCCTTTGTATTGAGTTTTTAGTTCCTCCCTGATAATAACTGCGGTTGTGTCTCCGCTGAAGTCTCCATAGTCAGCTCCATAAATGGCATTGATTTCCAGATCGATTTTATAGATGGCCAGTCGGCAGCCTTTGACGGTGCGGTAAATCGGTATTTCAGATTCTGGTTTATATGCTGTGCGCCACTCTCTGTTAAAGCCGAGGTATGGATTGTCATCAAGGGTGACCGTACAAGTTTCTCCCTTGGCGGGCGCATACTTGGCCACTGCGTAATAAGCAAAATTTGCAGGCAGATCAGCCGTAAAAATAAAACTGTCTGACTCGCCAGTAAAACACCCAGTCGTCGACAGTGCGCAGGCCCACAGGAGCAGCGTTTTAACTATGACTTTCATAAAAGGCCATCGCCTTGCCAAAACTGCATTTCCTGAAAAACCCGCTGGAAATGAGCATCAGGACTTTCACCAGGGCGCGCCTGCCAGCGCTGTGTAAGTGGGTCAGTGGTAGCCTTTAAGCGTTGAACGAGCAAAAACTCCAACTGCTCAGCCGCCTGCCAACCCCAGGTGTTGGCTTGGGCTAATAGAGTGCTGAGCCATAGTTCCGGGTCTTGTTGTTCGGCCATTCGGGCATAGGCTTCAAGATGCCTGGCCAGCAGGTAGCGGTGGGCATTGGCCTCGCGCGTGCTAGCGCGCTGATCGGCCTCCATGGGAAAGTCATTCCAGACAGGGCTTTCAGGAACTGGATAGTTACCCGGTGCCGGGTTGCCGAGTGTTTCCCAGTGCTCCCCTTGCCAGTAGCAGACGCTGATCGCAGGCCCTAAATACCCCGCAACCGTTGCAGTGGTTAAGTGCTTCAGTGCGCGGGCCAGCACCCGGTTGTCATGGAAACGATAAATCCCGCGATGGGGCCGGACGCCGAAAATCATGCGGTCGCGCCAATGTTTGACCAGCGCCTGTAGCCCTGCCTCAGGTGCAACACTGGCAAGCCAGCCCCAGTTCCTTTCAGGCGCTTTGAGCAACTCGCTCAAGTGCTCGTCTTCAGGGTTGTCGATAAGGAACAGAAAAGGCCCCTTGTCTGCCATATCGGCTGCCGGCGTTTCGCGGTAAATGCTGCAATACAGCTCAGGTGCCCTGTTGTTTAACAGGCCGTTACGGGCGGTGAGTTCGTCCAGTGAGTCCAGAATCAAACATACAGAGCACCCGAGGTGGCGTTGTTCGGCCATCCATTGTTGAGCCGCAACCAGGGTCATGCTGCGGTCCCTTCAATCAGGCAAACACCTTTTTTGCTGGCGAGGTCCTTTTCAAGAACCTGAGGTCGCGGGCTTTCGATAGTCAGATCAGGACGTCCGCTGACCTGTTCCAGATCAAAACAAGAGGGTGCGCTAAAGGATTTTTGGTGAGTGAAGGAAGGGGGCTTGAAGACACTTTCGGTCAGGTTGAAACGGGTTTGAGGGCGTGGGTTGAACATCCAGTGTTCCTTTTTCAGTTTTAGGGCGCGGACCACAGGCACTGAGCAGGCGAACGATTAGCCCGTAGTGCGCGTGGAAAGCTAAAACCGAAAAAGCTAGCAAGGTTTAGATGTTAAATATGTAGGACTTATCCTAGTTCTTGCCTGAATCGTCGCTGATTCAGGGAGCTGCTTGAGAGGGCGTTGCCAGACTGTTTGCGCTCAGGCGCGCTGGTCCTGGCTGCAGGTGGGAGTGTTGTTCACCGTGAAAAAAAACCGGCAACGCTGTTTCAAGCGGTGCCGGGTTCTCGTACCTGACGTGCCTCACCGGGTTGGGGTCAGAATCGTATCCTTCGCCTCTGGCAGCATCTCTGGATAGTCCAGCGTGTAGTGCAGGCCGCGAGATTCCTTGCGTTCCATGGCAGACCTGATCATCAGTTCGGCAACTTGTGCCAGGTTGCGCAGTTCGATCAGGTCGCGGCTGACTTTATAGTTGCTATAAAACTCGTCAATTTCGTCCAGCAGCAGGCGCACGCGGTGTTGCGCGCGTTGCAGGCGCTTGTTGGTGCGCACGATTCCGACGTAGTCCCACATAAAACGCCGTAGCTCATCCCAGTTGTGAGCGATGATCACATCTTCATCGGAGTCGGTAACCTGGCTTGCATCCCAGCTCGGCAGGGCAGCAGGGGCGGCGATTTCGGGCAGTTGGGCGAGAATGTCGGCCGCAGCCGACTTGGCGTACACAAAGCACTCCAGCAATGAGTTGCTGGCCATGCGGTTGGCGCCGTGCAGGCCGGTGAAGCTGGTTTCGCCAATGGCGTACAGGCCTGGCACGTCAGTGTGGCCATGTTCGTCGACCATGACTCCGCCACAGGTGTAATGCGCTGCAGGCACCACCGGGATAGCCTGCTTGGTGATGTCGATGCCGAATGTCAGGCAGCGTTCATAAACCGTCGGGAAGTGAGCCTTGATAAAGGTTTCGGGCTCATGGCTGATATCCAGGTACACGCAATCGATACCCAGGCGCTTCATTTCATGGTCGATAGCGCGAGCCACGATATCTCGAGGGGCCAGTTCTCCCCGGGCGTCGAAGCGCTGCATGAAACGCTCACCGTTGGGCAGTTTCAAGTGAGCACCTTCACCGCGCAGCGCTTCAGTGATCAGAAAGCTTTTGGCCTGCGGGTGATACAGGCAGGTAGGGTGGAACTGATTGAACTCCAGGTTTGCCACGCGGCACCCTGAACGCCAGGCCATGGCGATGCCGTCACCGCAGGCGCCGTCCGGGTTGCTGGTGTAGAGATACACCTTGGCCGCGCCACCCGTGGCCAGAATCGTGAAGCGCGAGCCAAAGGTGTCGACTTCGCCCGTTGCGCGGTTCAGCACATAGGCGCCCAGGCAGCGATCGCCTTCCAGTCCCAATCGGCGCTCGGTAATCAGATCAACGGCAACGCGCTGTTCGAGCAGTTCGATATTGGGTCGCTGGCGCGCCTGTTCGAGCAACGTCTTGAAGATGGCGGCGCCGGTGGCATCTGCCGCATGGATGATGCGTCGGTGGCTGTGGCCGCCTTCACGGGTGAGGTGAAATTCAAAACCGGGCTGCTCAGGGTCAACGGCGTCATCGCGGGTGAAGGGAACGCCTTGATCGATTAACCACTGAATGGCTTCGCGGCTGTGCTCGACGGTAAAGCGCACGGCGTCTTCATGACATAGCCCGCCGCCAGCATTGAGGGTGTCTTCGACGTGAGACTGCACCGTGTCGGTATCATCCAGCACTGCGGCTACACCGCCTTGTGCCCAGAATGTCGAGCCATTGGCCAGGTCGCCTTTACTGAGGACCGCAATACGCATATGGCTGGGTAACGTGAGCGCAAGGCTCAAACCGGCAGCGCCGCTGCCAATCACCAGCACATCATGTTGAAAATGTTGGCTCATTCTTCTGACATCCGCAAAAAAGCGCCCACTAGTATATAGAGGGGGGGATCGGCACAATGGCCGGGCCTTTATGGCATTGTGAAATTACAGCGGGCGCAAAGTGTGCCTCAGACTGGAAGGGTCTGCATGTTGATTTGCACAATAAATCTGCAAAGGGGATCAGGGCTGGGGGCTTGCTCCAGGGCTGATGCGCTTGTGTGGTGCTATCGGTGGCGTACGAAGTTATTGAACTTTTCGTACGGTCCGGGGTTCCATAGAGGGCTGCCCTTGATGCAGGGGAACGGCGTCCAAATTGATGCGGGGTCTGTGTTTCGATCTGACAGCGGAATTTGACGACAAGATTATTGACGCAGCCGGCCAGGCCCGAGCTGCGTTTTCGTGTGTGCCAAATCCGAGCACGCAGGAAACTTGCCAGGGGGGAGAGAACTTTTGTGTAAAGCCCGAGTCTATGTTTGCAAGCCTGATCAATTAGCACAGCAATCTTCCTCCCGGTCTTATGAGGAGTATTCATGCTAGCCCAGGAAGAGGATCAGCAGCTGGTCGAGCGCGTACAGCGTGGCGATAAGCGCGCATTCGATCTGCTCGTGTTGAAGTATCAACACAAAATTCTCGGGTTGATCGTGCGTTTTGTGCACGACACCCATGAAGCCCAGGACGTCGCTCAGGAAGCCTTTATCAAGGCTTACCGGGCACTCGGTAATTTTCGCGGAGACAGCGCCTTTTACACATGGCTGTATCGCATCGCCATCAATACGGCGAAAAACTACCTGGTGTCACGCGGTCGACGTCCGCCTGATAGTGACGTGAGCTCGGAAGATGCCGAGTTTTACGATGGTGATCATGGTCTTAAGGATCTCGAGTCGCCGGAGCGTGCTTTGCTCCGCGACGAGATCGAAACCACCGTTCATCGCACTATTCAGTTACTGCCAGAAGATTTGCGTACGGCGTTAACTTTACGTGAATTTGATGGTCTGAGTTATGAGGACATTGCGAGCGTCATGCAGTGTCCAGTGGGTACCGTGCGCTCCCGGATTTTCCGCGCTCGGGAAGCCATTGATAAAGCCCTGCAGCCGTTGTTGCAGGAAAACTGAGACAGCGGCGACAGCCAAGAGAGGAACCGCCATGAGTCGTGAAGCCCTGCAGGAATCGCTGTCCGCGGTGATGGATAACGAAGCGGACGAACTGGAACTACGTCGGGTATTGAATGCCTTTGACGACACACATACACGTGACACCTGGTCCCGTTATCAGGTGGCCCGTGCTGTGATGCACAAGGACCTGTTGATTCCGCGCCTGGACATCGCATCTGCCGTTTCGGCCGCGCTGGCCGAAGAGCAAACCCCGGTCAAGGTCGTACGTGGCCCATGGCGCAGCATCGGCCGTCTGGCCGTTGCTGCATCGGTGACCGTTGCTGTTCTGGCGGGTGTCAGAATGTACAACCAGGATGACATCGTCGGTAATCAGCTTGCCCAGCAGAACGCTGCGCAGAGCCTGAGTGCACCGATGGCTAAAGGCCCGGCGGTACTGGCTAACTACAGCGAAAGCTCCGACAAGGCGACTGGTCCTATGGCCAACGGTGTTCTGCAAGGCCAGCCAGGCTGGCAGGATCAGCGTTTGCCAGGCTACCTGCGTCAGCATGCACAGCAAGCAGCGTTGAAAGGGGCAGAAAGCCCTCTGCCATACGCTCGTGCCGCGAGCCTTGAAAACCGTTAAGGACCACCATGCGCGTCCTACCTTTGCTACCTCTTCTGCTGAGTGGCTGGTTTGCAGTACCGGCCCACGCCGATGAAGCCCAGGACTGGCTAAAACGTCTTGGGCAGGCTGAGCAACAGCACAGCTATCAGGGCACATTCGTTTATGAGCGTAACGGTAGTTTTTCTACCCATAGCATCTGGCACCGCGTGCAAGATGGGAAAGTTCGTGAGCGTTTGATGCAATTGGATGGCTCTGCTCAAGAGGTCATTCGTACGGATGGGCGCACTGAATGCGTTACTGGAAAGTTGGCTTCGGGGTTAGGTGATGTCACCGCCGTTTCGGCAAGACAGTTCGATGCCCAGAAGCTCAATGACTGGTACTCGGTAACCAAGCAAGGTGACTCCAGGGTTGCAGGTCGACCGGTGGTGGTGATCTCACTTGCCCCTCGCGACCAGCACCGTTATGGGTTTGAACTGTATCTGGATCGTGAAACCGGATTGCCCCTCAAGTCATTGTTGCTCAATGACAAGGGTCAGTTGCTTGAGCGTTACCAGTTTACAAGCCTGGTCACCACGCCCCCTGATGAAAACCAGCTGACGCCTGCAGGCACATGCCGCCCGGTTACGGTGGCTGATACTGCAGCACCTGTCGCTGACACGGCTCATGCCTGGCACTCCGACTGGCTGCCGCCCGGTTTCGAGCAAGTCAGCAACACCGTGCACCGTGATCCCCGGACCAAGTCTGAAGTCACCAGTCTCTTATATGACGATGGCCTGACGCGTTTCTCAGTGTTTCTCGAACCGTTGCAGGGGGCCGCAGTTCCTGATGCACGCGTTCAACTGGGGCCTACAGCTGCGGTTACACGGCACCTGAGTACCCCTCAGGGAGACATGATGGCCACTGTGGTGGGTGAAATCCCGTTGGGTACCGCAGAGCGTATAGCGCTCTCGATGCGTGTCGGTAAAGACGATGCGCAGGCCAAACCATAGGGTTGCTCCGACATGGCGGGTGACACATTTCGATTTGCCATTTTCTTGTCTTTTTATGAAGGTCAGGGCCCTAGCGGGCTCTGGCCTTGTTTGTTTTCCGGGGCCTAAAAAACGGTCTATGCTTTGGTCTTGTTTTTTGGTGCCTGTCGCTTAACTCTGCAGTTATTAACGGGAGCTGTATGTCGATGCCTCGATTGAAATCTTATCTACCCATTTTTGCAGCCGTGCTGATGCTCGGGCAGGCAGTGCCGGTCATGGCTGAAGCGCAGTTACCTGACTTCACGCAATTGGTTGAGCAGGCTTCGCCAGCTGTAGTGAATATCAGCACCACGCAAAAGCTCCCTGAGCGCCGCGCCTCAAGCTTGGGCCAAATGCCCGATCTGGAAGGTTTGCCACCTGGCCTGCGTGACTTTTTTGAGCGCAGCATTCCGCCCAGTGGTAAAGGTGGTCGTCAGCGCGAGGCCCAGTCACTGGGTTCGGGTTTCATCATCTCGCCCGATGGCTTCATCCTGACCAATAACCACGTGGTAGCAGACGCCGATGAAATCATCGTGCGCTTGTCTGATCGCAGTGAAATGAAAGCCAAGCTCGTAGGCACGGATCCACGTTCCGATGTTGCGTTGCTGAAAATCGAAGGCAAGAACCTGCCTGTCCTTAAGCTGGGCAAGTCCCAGGACCTCAAGGCCGGTCAGTGGGTAGTTGCCATAGGGTCACCGTTTGGGTTTGACCACACCGTAACCCAAGGCATTATCAGCGCCATCGGTCGCAGCCTTCCAAATGAAAGCTACGTGCCTTTTATCCAGACTGACGTACCGATCAACCCGGGCAACTCGGGTGGTCCGCTGTTCAACCTGGCGGGCGAAGTGGTGGGTATCAACTCGCAAATCTACACCCGCTCGGGCGGTTTCATGGGCGTGTCTTTCGCAATCCCTATCGATGTGGCGATGGACGTTGCCAATCAGCTCAAGGCTGGCGGCAAAGTCAGCCGTGGCTGGTTGGGTGTGGTGATTCAAGAGGTCAACAAAGACCTGGCCGAATCCTTTGGTCTGGAAAAACCGGCAGGTGCGCTGGTGGCCCAGGTACTTGATAACGGCCCGGCTGCCAAAGGCGGTCTGCAAGTCGGCGACGTGATTCTGAGCATGAATGGTCAGCCGATCGTCATGTCGGCAGATTTGCCGCATCTGGTTGGCGCACTCAAGGCTGGCAGCAAGGCAACGCTTGAAGTGATTCGTGACGGCAAGCGCAAAAATCTGGACCTGACGGTCGGTGCCATCCCTGATGACGCAAAAGACATTGCTTCTGGCGCAGGTGCTGAGCAAAGCAGCAACCGTCTTGGCGTGTCCGTGGCGGACCTGAGTGAAGAGCAGAAGAAAGCCAATGACATCAAGGGTGGCGTGATCATCACTGACGTTCAGGACGGTCCTGCTGCCCTGATCGGCCTGCAACCTGGTGACGTGATCACTCACCTGAACAATCAGGCCATTAACAACGGCAAGGAATTCACCGAAATTGCCAAGGCATTGCCGAAGAATCGTTCGGTGTCGATGCGGGTTCTGCGTCAAGGTCGCGCCAGCTTCATTACCTTCAAACTGGCGGAGTAAGCAGGTTGACCTGGGTGGGAGCGAGCCTGCTCGCTCCCACAAAGAGCTAACCGTCATCACCAAGCCCGTATCGTGAGATACGGGCTTTTTTTATTTTTTTGGTTTGGGGATGCGCACCAGTTGAGTATTGGAATACAGGTCATGCCAGGTACGTTTGTGTTTGTCGAATACAGACCAAATGAATCCCAGTCCCAGGCACAGCCATGAAGCGATGGAGACGATAAAGCGCAGCAACGCCTGCCACAGGCTGATTGCGGTGCCATCAGCGTTCTGTACGCGTATGCCCCAGACCTGCATGCCCAGGGTTTGCCCGGAGTGAGTCCAGAACTTGGCAAAAAAACCGAACAGGACAAAAAACAGAAGGGTGGAGAGCAGCGGATCACCATCCAGAGCGCCTGCCTCTGAAAGCGCCCTCATTTTGGCTTCACCGATAAAACTCATCATGATCAGCTTGTAGATAAAGGTCGTGACGATCAGCAGGGCGGTACACAGCAGAAAGTCATAGAACATGGCTGCCAGGCGGCGCCCCAGGCCAACGGCGGGAAAATCGCCTTGAGGTCTAAGTGGTTGTTTCGACATGGCAGGGTCTCGTGAAGGAAAAACGCCATCTTACGGAATAACAGCCATAAAAAAGCCTCTGATGTCACCATCAGAGGCTTTTGTGTACGAGATCAGCCTTCTGCTTGAACTTCGTCAGCCTGCAAGCCTTTTTGGCCTTGAACCGAGATGAAGGTCACTTTCTGGCCTTCTTTCAGGCTTTTAAAGCCGTTGCCTTGAATGGCACGGAAGTGCACAAACAGGTCAGGGCCACTTTCCGGGGTGATAAAGCCAAACCCTTTCTCGTCGTTGAACCACTTAACGGTACCGCTCTGACGTTGGGACATTTCTTAATTCCTTGACGCTAACAATTAATGACAGCCTCTTTCAAAGGAAAGAGTTCGGGTGCTGGGTTGCAGGAAAGTAAGAGACGCAGAACGGGTGTAGCAAACTTAGAGCTACTGCCCAGGTCACGATTCCAGCGACCCATGCAAACACAGTGGGCAAACTCTACGAAACTGGAATTGAAAAAACAAGCCCCTCGAATAAGCCCGTAAGGCCGGGTTATTAGCATCGCTGAAGAAGTTATAAGTGCAGGTGTTTGATAGGTGTGTTCAATTGTTTTCGTGCTTAAAACAGTGTTTTCACTATCGAAAGTTAGAGGCTGTTGCAGCAGTTGCATGCCCTGTAAGTATCAGGAACATGCAACTGTCTTACGTGAGGGTTTAACCTCTGTAATAACGCTGCGCGACAAAAGGCATCTTCGACACTTTCATCGGTACACGCTTGCCTCGAACGATCGCCCAGACTTCAGTATCCACAGGCGTGAACGCGATATCCAGGTAACCCATTGCCAGAGGCGAGCCCAGGGTCGGACCGAAACCGCCGCTGCAAACGGTGCCGATTACTGTGCCGTCAGCATCGACAATTTCAGCACCTTCACGCACCGGTGTGCGCTCTTGAGGCAACAAGCCCACGCGTTTGCGCGCGACACCATTTTGCTGCTGGGCGAAGACAGTTTCGGCGCCGGGGAAGCCACCGGCACGCGGTCCGTCTGCACGACGGGCCTTGGAAATGGCCCAGAGCAGGCTGGCTTCAATCGGCGTGGTGGTGTCGTTCATGTCATGGCCGTACAGGCACAACCCGGCTTCAAGGCGCAGCGAATCTCGTGCGCCCAGGCCGATTGCCTGCACTTCGGGCTCAGCCAGCAGGCGACGTGCCAGCTCTTCGGCACGATCTGCGGGTACTGAAATCTCAAAGCCGTCTTCACCGGTATATCCCGAGCGGCTGACGTAGCACTCCGCGCCCAGCAACGTCAGCGGGGCAAATTGCATAAAGGTCATTTTTGCCACTTCCGGTGCCAGGCGTTGCAACACGTTGACGGCGGCCGGGCCTTGCAGTGCGAGCAGGGCACGTTCTTCAAACAGCGGCTGGATCTGGCAGTGGGCGCTCAAGTGCTTGCGCAGATGGGCCAGGTCCTGATCCTTGCAGGCGGCGTTAACCACCAGAAACAGCTCGTCATTACCCAGATTGGCAACCATCAGGTCATCGAGGATGCCGCCCTGTTCATTGGTGAACATGGCATAGCGCTGCATGCCCACTGGCAGGTCGATGATATCGACCGGCACCAGGGCTTCCAGCGCCTTGGCCGCGTCAGCGCCGATCAGCCGAATCTGGCCCATGTGGGATACATCAAACAACCCGGCCTGTTCACGGGTGTGCTGGTGTTCTTTCATGACTCCCAGCGGGTACTGCACGGGCATGTCATAGCCGGCAAATGGCACCATGCGGGCACCGAGCTCAAGGTGCAGTGCGTGCAGCGGGGTGTGAAGCAGTTGTTCGGTGGACATTCGAGACTCCTTGAAAATCAGCACTCAATAATGTTGACAGCCAGACCGCCGCGAGCGGTCTCCTTGTATTTGCTTTTCATGTCGGCGCCGGTCTGGCGCATGGTGCGGATCACCTTGTCCAGAGACACAAAGTGCTGCCCGTCGCCGCGCAGGGCCATACGTACGGCGTTGATCGCCTTGACCGAGCCCATCGCGTTGCGTTCGATGCAGGGCACTTGCACCAGGCCGCCAATCGGGTCACAGGTCAGGCCCAGGTTGTGTTCCATGCCGATTTCGGCGGCGTTCTCGACTTGTTGCACGGTGCCGCCCAGCACTTCACACAACGCGCCCGCTGCCATTGAGCAAGCCACGCCCACCTCTCCCTGACAGCCAACTTCGGCGCCGGAAATCGAGGCGTTTTCCTTGTACAAGATGCCAATGGCGGCGGCGGTCAGCAGAAAGCGCACCACGCCGTCTTCATTGGCCCCGCCGATAAAGCGCATGTAGTAATGCAAAACGGCTGGAATGATCCCGGCCGCGCCGTTGGTAGGGGCAGTGACCACGCGTCCGCCGTTGGCGTTTTCTTCATTGACGGCCAGTGCGTACAGATTGACCCAGTCGAGCACAGACAGCGCATCGCGCAAGGCGGCCTCAGGGTTGCTGCACAGTTGACGGTGCAGCGCAGCCGCCCGCCGCTTGACCTTCAAGCCGCCGGGTAAAATGCCTTCATTGCGACAGCCCGCACTCACGCAGTCCTGCATCACTTGCCAGATATTCAGCAAACCGGAACGGGTCTCTGCCTCGGGGCGCCAGGCGCTTTCGTTGGCCATCATCACTTCACTGATCGAAAGAGTGTGAGTGACGCAATGGCGCAGCAAGTCCTTGGCGGTTTTGAACGGGTATTTCAGCGCGGTGCTGTCTTCGACGATACGGTCAGCGCCAGCGGCGCCTTCATCCACCACAAAGCCGCCGCCGACCGAGTAATACTCGCGGCTGCGGATCTGAATACCAGCGGCATCCAGAGCCCTGAAAATCATGCCGTTGGGGTGGTAGGGCAGGGGTTTGCGAATCATCGCCAAGTGCGATTTTTCGTTGAAATCGATGGGGTGTTCGCCCAGCAGGTTCAAGCGCCCGCTGCTGCGAATCGCGGCCAGACGTTCGGCCACGGTATCGGTGTTGACGGTGTCCGGGTGCTCGCCTTCAAGCCCCAGCAATACGGCTTTGTCGCTGCCGTGTCCTTTGCCGGTGGCACCGAGGGAGCCGTAGAGTTCAACTTTTACGCAGGCGGTATTTTGCAGCAGTTCATCACGGCGCAAACCTTCGACAAAACGCGCAGCCGCACGCATGGGGCCGACGGTATGGGAACTGGAGGGGCCGATGCCAATCTTGAACAGGTCGAACACGCTTAACGACATAGGGTTCTCCGGTTTCTTGTTGTGTGGCGAAACTAGCCATCCCTGTGGGAGCGGGCTCGCTCGCGATGGTATCAACCCGGTCTTGCATGAAAACCGCGCCGTTAGCATCGCGAGCAAGCCCGCTCCCACATTAAATCTCCATGATCTGGATGCTTACGCCTCCTGATAGCTCTCGATCGACGGGCACGCGCACACCAGGTTACGGTCGCCGAACACGTTGTCGACACGACCGACCGGTGGCCAGTACTTGCCTTCGATCAAGGATGCAACCGGGTACACCGCTTGCTCGCGGCTGTAAGGATGGGTCCATTCACCCACCATTTCAGCAGCCGTGTGCGGCGCGTTTTTCAGCGGGTTGTCTTCCTTGTCCAGACCGCCGCTTTCGACTTCGCGAATTTCTTCGCGAATGCAGATCATGGCGTTGCAGAAGCGGTCCAGTTCTTCCTTGGATTCGCTTTCGGTCGGCTCGATCATCAACGTGCCCGCAACCGGGAACGACATGGTCGGGGCGTGGAAGCCGAAATCGATCAGGCGCTTGGCCACGTCGTCGACGCTGATCCCGCTGGTTTCCTTGAGCGGGCGCAGGTCGAGGATGCATTCGTGAGCCACCAGGCCGTTGCTGCCCGAGTACAGCACCGGGTAATGCTCTTCGAGACGGCGGGCGATGTAGTTGGCGTTCAGGATCGCTAGCTGCGAAGCACGCTTGAGGCCTTCGCCGCCCATCATGCGGATGTACATCCAGGTGATGGGCAGAATGCTTGCGCTGCCAAATGGAGCCGCGCATACCGCGCCTTCCTTGCGCTCCATTGCCGCGTGACCCGGCAGAAACGGCGTAAGGTGCGATTTGACGCCAATCGGACCAACGCCTGGACCGCCACCGCCGTGGGGAATGCAGAAAGTCTTGTGCAGGTTGAGGTGGGACACGTCGCCGCCGAACTTGCCCGGTGCACACAGGCCCACCATCGCGTTCATGTTGGCGCCGTCGATGTACACCTGACCGCCGTTGTCATGAATGATGCCGCAGATTTCGCGAATGCCTTCTTCGAACACGCCGTGGGTCGACGGGTAGGTGATCATCAGCGCGGCGAGATGGTCGCGGTGCTCCAGGGCCTTGGCGCGCAGGTCTTCAATGTCGACGTTGCCTCGTGCGTCACAGGCGGTCACCACAACGCGCATGCCGGCCATGTTGGCGGTTGCCGGGTTGGTGCCGTGGGCCGAGGACGGGATCAGGCAGATATCGCGGCGCTCTTCGCCACGGCTCTGGTGGTAGGCACGAATGGCCAGCAACCCGGCGTACTCACCTTGGGAACCGGCGTTTGGTTGCAAGGAGATGGCGTCGTAACCGGTTGCCGCGCAGAGCATGGCTTCCAGTTCAGTGGTCAATTGCTGATAACCCTCGCTCTGCTCGGCAGGTGCAAACGGATGCAGGCTGCCGAACTCGGCCCAGGTGACCGGGATCATTTCGCTGGCAGCGTTGAGTTTCATGGTGCACGAGCCCAGCGGAATCATGGTGCGGTCCAGCGCCAGATCCTTGTCTGCCAACTTGCGCAGGTAACGCATCAGCTCTGTTTCGGAGTGGTAACGGTTGAACACCGGGTGGCTGAGGATTGGCGACTGGCGCAGCAGTGCAACTGGCAGGGTGCCCGTTACACTCGCGGCCAGAGCGTCGAAGTCAGGCAGGGTCTGGCCATCGGCGGCGAGCAGGGTCCAGAGAGCAATCACGTCGCACTGGCTGCTGGTTTCATCCAGCGACAGGCCCAGACGCTGGCCGTCGATCACGCGCAGGTTAATGCGCTGTGCGTGGGCTTTGGCGTGCAGGGCTGCGGTGGTGTTGCCGGTGTTGAGGGTCAGGGTGTCGAAGTACTGTTCTTGCTCGACAGTCAGCCCCAGCGCGCTCAGGCCCTGGGCCAGAATCGCGGTCAGTTGGTGAATGCGCTGAGCGATCTGAATCAGGCCTTTTGGGCCGTGGTACACGGCGTACATACTGGCAATGTTGGCCAGCAGTACTTGGGCGGTGCAGATGTTGCTCGTGGCCTTCTCGCGGCGGATGTGTTGCTCGCGGGTTTGCATGGCCAGACGCAATGCCGGTTTGCCGTGACGGTCAACCGAAACACCGACCAGACGACCCGGCATGTCGCGCTTGTAGGCGTCACGGGTGGCGAAGTAGGCAGCATGCGGGCCACCGAAGCCCAGTGGTACGCCAAAGCGTTGTGCGCTGCCGATGGCCACATCCGCGCCGAACTCGCCCGGAGGCGTCAGCAGGGTCAGGGCCAGCAGGTCGGCGGCAACAGCCACCAGTGCATTGGCGGTATGGAAGCGCTCAACCAGTTCGCGATAATCAAACACGTCGCCGTTGCTGGCTGGGTATTGCAACAGGGCACCGAAGAAAGCCGACACGTCTGTCAGTTCGCGCTCGTCGGCAACCACAACCTCAATGCCCAGCGGCTCGGCACGGGTGCGCAGCACGTCGAGGGTTTGGGGATGGCAGTGGCTGGAAGCAAAGAAACGGTGGCTGGTTTTGTTTTTGCTCAGGCGTTTGCAGAAGGTCATCGCTTCGGCAGCGGCGGTGGCTTCGTCGAGCAGCGAGGCGTTGGCAATCGGCAGGCCGCTAAGGTCGCTGATCAGGGTCTGGAAGTTCAGCAGGGCTTCGAGACGACCCTGGGAGATTTCAGGCTGATACGGTGTGTAGGCGGTGTACCAGGCCGGGTTTTCCAGCAGGTTGCGCAAGATTGGCGAAGGCGTGTGGCAGTTGTAATAGCCCTGGCCGATATAGGTTTTGCACAGTTGGTTCTTGGCGGCGATGGCCTTGATCGAGGCCAGTGCGTCGGCTTCGCTTTGACCGGCCGGCAAGTTGAGCACGCTGGTGCCCTTGATGCTTTCCGGGATTACGCTGGCGCTGAGGCCTTCAAGGGAATCAAAACCGAGGGTGGCGAGCATGGCCTGCTCATCGGCCTGGCGCGGGCCGATGTGGCGCGCGATAAATTCATTGGCAGTGCTGAGGTTGATGGTCATGGCAGGCTTCTCAGTTGTCGTCTTGGGCTTTGATCAGGCGGTCGTAGGCATCCTGATCGAGCAGTTGGCCTACAGCGTCGGCATCGGCGGGCTTGAAGCGGAAGAACCAGCCTTGACCCAGCGGGTCTTCGTTGACCAGTTCCGGGCTGCTGTCCAGGGCCGGGTTTACTTCGAGCACTTTACCGTCCAGCGGCATGTACACGCCGCTGGCAGCCTTGACCGACTCAACGGTAGCGGCTTCTGCGCCCTTGTCGTAGGACTGCAACTCAGGCAATTGCACAAACACCACATCACCCAGAGCGTTTTGCGCAAACGCGGTAATCCCCACAGTTACGCTGCCATCGGCTTCGGCGCGCAGCCATTCGTGGTCTTCAGTAAAACGCAATTCGCTCATGGAAACTCCTCAGGGCCAGACATGTCTGGTGGTCACAGGTAAATGCTCGTGCAGCTCGAGCTTATGGAGGAGTTCTCTGCAAGATAGTTGCCAGTTTAAAAATATCGTTATTTATCAATTGCTTGGTAGTTATTTGGTGTTATTTGGGGAAAGGCGCTGTAGCGATATCGATACAGCCGCAAGACCCTAAAAAAATCCAAGGGGATCAAAGCCTTGCATAGCTGAGGTTTAGAGGGCGTGTATCGATATCGCTCCACTGGAGTGATATCAATACAGTCGATGGGGGCATTCGTGGGAGCGAGCCTGCTCGCGATGCAGGCGACGCGTTCTTTCAACGAAGCCGTGTCGATTCAATCGCGAGCAGGCTCGCTCCCACTAGCAGGGGCTGGGAATGCTCAGGCCTTACCCGGTATCCCGTATTTGCGCAGCCGGTGGGCAATGGCGGTGTGGCTGGTTTGCAGGCGAGTGGCCAGTTGTCGGGTCGAGGGGTAGCTGACGTAGAGCTTTTCCAGCAGCGCTTTTTCGAAGGTTTCGACGGCGTGCTCCAGGGTTTCTACCTCGCCATCGCTTTGCCGTGCAACCGAGGTGCCGGCGATGTCCAGGTCGCCAATGTCGACGAGGTTGCTTTCACAAATGGCCGCTGCACGAAAGATCACGTTCTGCAGTTGGCGCACGTTGCCGGGCCAGCGATTGCCCAGCAGGGCCGGGTAGGTGCCCGGTGCCAGACGGCACACCGGACGCTGAATCTGGGTGCAGGCCTGCTGCATGAAGGTGCGCGCCAGCAGCAAAATATCCTGACCACGCTCGCGCAGGGGCGGCACTTCGATGTTGAGCACGTTCAAGCGGTAAAACAGGTCTTCGCGAAACGTACCCTCGTTGACCATTTTTTCGAGGTTGCGGTGAGTGGCGCTGAGGATACGCACATTGACCTTGACCTCGCGCTCGCCTCCCACCCGGCGGAAGCTGCCATCATTGAGAAAACGCAGCAACTTGGCTTGCAGGTAGGGTGACATTTCAGCGATTTCGTCGAGGAACACCGTGCCGTGGTTGGCCAGTTCCATCAGCCCGGGCTTGCCGCCACGCTGTGCGCCGGTGAAGGCACCGGGGGCATAGCCGAACAGTTCGCTTTCGGCCAGATTTTCTGGGAGTGCGGCACAGTTGAGGGCCAGGAACGGTGCGGCGAATCGATCACTGATGGCATGGCAGGCGCGGGCGACCAGTTCTTTGCCGGTGCCGGTTTCACCCTGGATCAACAAGGGCGCGTCCAGGGCCGCCACGCGTTGTGCCCGGGCCTTAAGCGTGCGAATGGCAGGTGAGTCGCCAAGCAGTGCATCAAAGCCTTCAGCGTGATCATGGTGCAGCGCTGCCAGGCGCTCGCCGATGCGACTGGGTTGATACAGGGTCAGCAGGGCACCCGCATCGGTGATGGGAGTGGCATCGAGCATCAACGGGTGGCCGTTAAGCGTGACTTCGCGCAATGGCAGGCGAAAGCCGTTTTCCAGCAACACGTCCAGCAACCCGGGGTCGGTGAACAGCTCGCCGATACTTTCGCCGGTGGGTTCATGGCCATACAGCGCCACCAGTGCCGGGTTGGCCAGCAGCACATGGCCCTCGCTGTCCAGTGCCAGTACCGGATCAGTCATGGCGGCGAGCAGGGCATCGAGTTGCAGGTGGCGGCGTTGGCCGGGAAGGATATCGACCACGGTCACGGTCTGCACACCCTTGACCCCGAACAGCGCTTCTCGCAGTTCGTCGAGCACTTGCGGACTCAGGGTCGGGGCGTCGATATATACGTTGGGCGGGACCATCTCCACCGCATCCAGATTGAGGTTACGCCCGCCCAGCAGTGCCAGGACTTCCTGGGTAATGCCGACACGGTCGATGAAACTGACATGGATACGCATGGGAACTACAGACACTTCTGGCCAGCGGGGATGGCCAGTATGCCTTGGTGGGGGAGATAGGTGAAATTCCGTGGGAGCGGGCTTGCCCGCGATGGCATCAGCGCGGTCTGGCGATAAAACCCCGTTGCCTGCATCGCGAGCAAGCCCGCTCCCACAAAAGCGCAGCCACCATCAAGCGGCTGAATTACTCCAGATGTTCTGGTTTGATCGGGTCACCCGGCTTGTGGTTGAGCTGGGCCAATACGTCTGAAAACATCTTGTCGTAGTAACCGTGCATCGCTCGGATGTCTGCGGTTCTTGGAATGCCGTGCTTTACGGCAATCTGGAATGCGTCATGGGCAAAATTGAAAGCCATGTCCTTGGGCAGGGTGAACGACTCTTTGAAGTCCTTCTTGTTGATCTGGCCATGCATGTCGAACTGCATCGACTTGCCTTCCTTGGGATCCTGAACGACCTGGTAATCAATCTTGATGTCATACCCAAAGTCGCCCGGCTGCAGCGGTTCACGGTGGATATGCAGGTGACCGGGTTCGAACGAGGCCATAGGGTTACTCCTTGATGCTATGGGAAAGGGCAGGCCCAGGGCCTGCCCTGGGACTCAGTAGTAAGTGATACCCGATTTTTCCGTACTGACGCGAGTACCGGCCTTACCTTGAACGATTGCTTCGATATCCGCCAGTGCGCCAATCACTGCGGTCTTGCCGGTTTTGCGGGCGAACTCGCAAGCAGCTTCGACTTTGGGCCCCATTGAGCCCGATGCAAACCCGAGCTTTTCCAGTTCGTCGGGGTGAGCCTGGGCAATGCCCTTCTGGGTTGGCTTGCCCCAGTCGATAAAGGCCGCATTCACGTCGGTGGCGATCACCAGCAGGTCGCTGCCCAGCTGTTGGGCCAGCAGCGAGGACGCCAGGTCCTTGTCGATCACCGCCTCAATGCCCCGCAGCTTACCGTCTTCGCCGTACATGGTAGGGATACCGCCACCGCCGGCACAGATCACGATGGTGCCTTTTTCCAGCAGCCATTTGATCGGACGAATTTCGAAGATGCGCTTGGGTTTCGGGCTGGCGACCACGCGACGGAACTTGTCGCCGTCAGGAGCAATGCTCCAGCCTTTTTCAGCGGCCAGGCTCTTGGCTTCGGTTTCGCTATAGACCGGCCCGATCGGTTTGGTCGGATTCTGGAACGCAGGATCTTTAGGATCGACTTCAACCTGGGTCAGCAGCGTGGCGAAAGGCGCCTCTGGTGGCAGCAGGTTGCCCAGTTCTTGCTCGATCATGTAGCCGATCATGCCTTCGGTTTCAGCTCCCAACACATCTAGCGGATAAGGAGCGACGGCAGTGTAGGCGGCGGCTTGCAGCGATAGAAGGCCAACCTGGGGACCATTGCCGTGGGCCACTACCAGCTCGTTGCCGTGGGCAATGCGGGCGATTTGGGCGGTAGCGGTCTGGATGTTTTCGCGCTGGTTCTCTGCGGTCATGGGCTGGCCGCGACGCAAGAGGGCGTTACCGCCCAGTGCAACGACGATACGCATAAAAAATATCCTTATTGAAGTGTGAGAGGGCCTTGTGTGGGAGCGAGTCAGCTCGCGAAGCTCGTTCGCGAGCTGGCTCACTCCCACCGTAGTTATGCGTGCACATAACTACGGTGGGCCAGGCTTAGATATCAGCCAGTGCCGCTACCAGAATCGCCTTGATCGTGTGCATGCGGTTTTCAGCTTGCTCAAAGGCGATGTTGACGGGGGACTCAAACACTTCCTCGGTCACTTCAATACCGTTTTTCAGGTTTGGATGGTGCTCGGCCACGTCCTTGCCGACTTTGGTTTCACAGTTGTGGAACGCAGGCAGACAGTGCATGAACTTCACGCGCGGGTTTTCTGCAGCCTTGATCATGTCGCTGTTGACCTGATAAGGCAGCAGCAGTTTGATGCGATCGTTCCAGGCTTCGACCGGCTCGCCCATCGATACCCATACGTCGGTGTGGATAAAGTCCACGCCTTTGACGGCAGCTTTAGGGTCTTCCGTCAGGGTGATTTTGGCACCGCTTTCCTTGGCGAATTCCTGGCACTGCTTCACGAACGACTCTTCTGGCCACAGGCTTTTGGGGGCCGCGATGCGCACGTCCATGCCCAGTTTGGCGCCGATCAGCAGCAGCGAGTTACCCATGTTGTTGCGGGCGTCGCCCAGGTACGCATAGCTAATGTTATGCAGCGGCTTGTCGCTGTGTTCACGCATGGTCAATACGTCGGCGATCATTTGCGTCGGGTGGAATTCAGCGGTCAGGCCGTTGAAAACCGGTACACCAGCGTACTTGGCCAGTTCTTCAACAATGGCTTGTTCAAAACCACGGTATTCGATGGCATCAAACATGCGGCCCAGAACGCGGGCGGTGTCTTTCATGCTTTCTTTGTGACCGATTTGCGAGGAAACCGGGTCGATGTACGTCACGTGTGCGCCCTGGTCGTGGGCCGCCACTTCGAATGCGCAACGGGTGCGGGTCGAGGTTTTTTCGAAGATCAGCGCAATATTTTTGCCTTTCAAGTGCGGCTCTTCAGTACCGGTGTACTTGGCGCGCTTGAGATCGCGGGACAGATCCAGCAGAAAGTGCAGCTCACGTGGAGTGTGGTGCACAAGGCTCAGCAAGCTGCGGTTTTTCATGTTAAACGCCATGGGGATCTCCTGGGTTTTTCGATAACCGGCTTGCGCCGCCCCTTGTGGGGGCCGCCGCAAGCAATCATTTGAGTGAATTAATAGTCGATTGGGTCACGTACGATCGGGCAGGTCATGCAGTGACCGCCGCCACGGCCGCGTCCCAGCTCGGAAGCGCTGATGGTGATCACTTCAACGCCAGCCTTGCGCAGCAGGGTGTTGGTGTAGGTGTTGCGGTCGTAACCGATCACCACGCCAGGTTCCAGCGCCACCACGTTGTTGCCGTCGTCCCACTGCTCGCGTTCTGCCGCGAAGGAGTTGCCGCCGGTTTCGACGACACGCAGTTTTTTCAGGCCCAGGGCGTGCGCAACGACTTCGAGGAAGCTGCCTTCTTCGCGTCGCACGTCGATGCCGCCTTGTTTCTTGTCATCCGGGTAAAGGGAGAAGGCAACGATCTGCTTCACGACTTCAGGGAAGATGGTCACCAGGTCGCGGTCGCAGAAGCTGAACACGGTGTCCAGGTGCATCGCGGCGCGGGAGCGGGGCATGCCGGCCACGATGATGCGTTCTACGGCTTTGTTCTTGAACAGGTTCAGCGCCAGTTGGCCGATGGCCTGACGCGAAGTACGCTCGCCCATACCGATCAGTACCACACCGTTACCGACCGGCATTACGTCGCCGCCTTCAAGGCTGGCGTTGCCATGGTCGACAGTCGGGTCGCCGTACCAGATCTGGAATTCGGCGTTGGTGAACTCGGGGTGGAACTTGTAGATCGCGGTGGTCAACAGGGTTTCTTGACGACGCGCAGGCCAGTACATCGGGTTCAGCGTTACGCCACCGTAAATCCAGCAGGTGGTGTCACGGGTGAACTGGGTGTTGGGCAGTGGTGGCAGGATAAAACTGGTGTGCCCCAGGAAGTCCCGGAACATCTGGATGGTCTTGCCACCGAAGCTGTCCGGCAGATCGTCTGCCGACACGCCGCCGATCAGGTATTCGGCCGCCTGGCGTGGCTCAAGGCTCTTGATCCAGGATTTGACTTCGTTGACCAGGCCCACGCCCACCTGATTGGGGGTCACTTTGTGGTCCAGGATCCAGTCCAATGCTTCTGGAAGGGCGACGATATCGGTCAGCAGGTTGTGCATTTCCAGCACATCAATGCCGCGGTCGCGCATCTTGGTGACGAAGTCGAAGTGGTCACGCTTGGCCTGGTTGACCCACAGCACGTCATCGAACAGCAGTTCATCGCAGTTGCTTGGGGTCAGGCGCTGGTGAGCCAGGCCTGGGGAACACACCATAACCTTATGCAGCTTACCGGCTTCGGAATGCACGCCGTACTTCACTTTTTCCGTGGTCATTACAGTCATCCTCCAAAGTACACAAACAGGTTGTTACAGGGTCAGGAAACCGTCGTAGAGACCATAGGCAGCCACCAGGGCGCCGATCACTACTGCGGCAAAAATCACTTTCTCGATGTTGGTGAAAACAGGTTGGCCGCTTTCTCGCTTGGCCTTGGCGAACAGAATGGCGCCAGGTGCGTACAGCAAGGCCGAGAGCAGCAGGTACTTGAGGCCGCCGGCATAGATCAGCCAGATGGCGTAGATCAGCGCGATGCCACCAATGATCAGGTCTTTCTTGCGTTCAGCCAGGGCGTTCTCGTAAGTCTCGGCGCGCACCGCCAGCAGGAAGCCGTAGGCCGCAGACCAGAGGTAAGGCACCAGGATCATCGAGGTCGCCAGGTAAATCAGCGACAGATAAGTACTGGCCGAGAACAGTGTGATGATCAGGAACAGTTGCACCATGGCGTTGGTCAGCCACAGGGCGTTGACCGGTACATGGTTGGCGTTTTCCTTTTTCAGGAAGGCCGGCATGGTGTGGTCTTTAGCGGCCGAGAACATGATCTCGGCGCACAGCAGCACCCAGGACAGCAGGGCACCCAGCAGAGAGATGATCAAACCGACGCTGATCAGCACCGCACCCCAGTGACCGACAACATGCTCAAGCACGGCCGCCATCGACGGGTTCTGCAGTTTTGCCAGCTCAGGCTGAGTCATGATGCCCAGCGAGAGCACGTTCACCAGTACGAGCAACAGCAGCACGGTGATAAAACCGATCACGGTTGCGCGGCCCACGTCGGAGCGTTTCTCGGCACGGGAAGAGAAGATGCTTGCGCCTTCGATGCCGATGAACACCCACACGGTGACCAGCATCATGTTGCGCACCTGGTCCATCACGCTGCCCAGGTCCGGGTTTTTTACGCCCCAGATGTCACTGGTGAAGATGTCCAGTTTGAACGCGAAGATGGCAATCAGGATAAACAGCACCAGCGGTACGATCTTGGCAACGGTCGTGACCAGGTTGATGAACGCAGCTTCCTTGATCCCGCGCAGTACTAGGAAATGCACGGCCCAGAGCAGGATTGACGCGCCGATGATGGCGGCGGGGGTGTTGCCTTCGCCGAAGATCGGGAAGAAGTAGCCCAAGGTACTGAACAGCAACACGAAGTAGCCGACGTTACCCAGCCAGGCACTGATCCAGTAGCCCCAGGCGGATGAGAAACCCATGTAATCGCCGAAGCCGGCCTTGGCGTAGGCGTAGACACCACCGTCCAGGTCAGGTTTGCGATTGGCGAGGGTTTGGAACACAAAAGCGAGGGTCAGCATACCGACTGCGGTGATTGCCCAGCCGATCAGGATTGCACCTACATCGGCACTGGCGGCCATGTTTTGCGGCAATGAAAAAATACCGCCGCCAATCATTGAGCCGACTACCAGAGCAACCAGCGCACCCAGTCGCAGTTTTCCAGGAGTATCAGACATTTGTAGTGACTCCAATCTAGGAGAAGTGAGGCTTCGAAGTTAAGTCCATTGATAATCAAGCCATTTGACATAGATCAGGGCATTACTACATTCCATTGTTAGTAGAGCGGGGAAGGTCGCGATGACGTATTTTTATGACGCTTCCTGAAAGCCTTACGCCAGAGGTGTTTTCAGGTATTAATAGGTCGGTTAATCGCGTTGTCGTGGAGATTGAAGCTAGCCAGTATTTTCAGATTTGCAAATGTCACGTCCATGTTTCATGAAACGGTCGATGAAATTAAATCGTCATCTATATGTGAACTGTTTTTTAGGCTTCAATAGAAAAGAACGTTATTAGTAACGGCTGGCTTATTGCGCAACCCTATTGAACGTTCGGCGGGTACCTATAATTAGTCGGTGAACGCTTTAATTCCGATAATGATGAGTTTAAATAAACAGCACACTCAGAGGTGGCGATGTCGCAACAGACGCAGAAGCTTCGGCTAAACGCCTTGATCGCATTGGTGGTGGGTTCGATGATCGGCGGCGGGATTTTTTCGCTGCCACAAAATATCGCCGAGCGTGCTGCGGGTGGTGCCGTATTGATCGGCTGGACGATCACTGCGGTAGGGATGCTGGCGCTGGCCTTCGTGTTTCAGACCCTTGCCAATCGCAAGCCGGAACTCGATTCGGGGGTGTATGCCTACGCCAAGGCCGGGTTTGGTGACTACATGGGCTTCTCATCCGCCTGGGGCTACTGGATCAGTGCCTGGATGGGGAATGTGGGCTACTTCGTGTTGCTGTTCAGCACCCTGGGGTATTTTTTTCCGGTGTTTGGTCAGGGCAACACGCCTGTTGCCATCGGCTGTGCGTCGCTGTTGCTGTGGGGCGTGCACTTTCTGGTGCTGCGCGGGATCAAGGAGGCAGCGTTTATCAACCAGCTGACCACAGTTGCCAAGATCGTGCCGATTGTCATGTTTATCGTGCTCACCGCCGTGGCCTTCAAGGCGGATATTTTTACCCGGGACTTTTGGGGCACTGAAACGCCCAGCCTGGGCAGCGTGATGGACCAGGTGCGCAACATGATGCTGGTCACGGTGTTTGTCTTTATCGGTATCGAAGGCGCCAGTGTCTACTCGGGTCGTGCGGAAAAACGCTCGGATGTCGGCAAGGCTACGGTAGTAGGTTTTCTTGGGGTACTGGCTTTGCTGGTACTGGTGAACGTGCTGTCGCTGGGGATCATGAGTCAGCCAGAGCTGGCGAACCTGCAGAATCCGTCGATGGCCGGTGTGCTCAAGCATGTGGTGGGGGAGTGGGGCGCGATCCTGATCAGCATCGGGCTGGCGATTTCGCTGCTGGGCGCGTTGTTGTCGTGGGCATTGTTGTGCGCTGAAATTCTGTATGCCACGGCCCGGGACAAAACCATGCCGGCGTTCCTGAAAAAAGAAAACGTCAACCATGTGCCGGTCAATGCCCTGTGGTTGACCAATTCCATGATCCAGATTTTTCTGGTGATTACCCTGGTGTCAGCGGGGACCTACACCAGCCTGATCTACCTCGCGTCGTCGATGATTCTGGTGCCTTATCTGTGGTCGGCAGCCTATGCGGTGCTGCTGTGCGTGCGGGGGGAGACTTACGAGCAGGCGAGCCGCCGGCGCATCAAGGACATGGTGGTGGGGGGGATAGCGCTGATCTATGCGATGTGGCTTCTGTATGCCGCCGGGCCCAAGTACCTGCTGCTGTCGGCATTGTTGTATGCCCCGGGGATAATCTTCTTTGCCAAGGCCAAGCGTGAGCAGGGCGAAGTGCTGTTCAAGTCCTGGGAAAAAGTCATTTTTGCGGCGGTGTTGATCGCAGCACTGGGGGCGGCGTATGCGCTCTACAGCGGAGCAATATCCTTATGATTTGTCTTTGGTAGCAGCTGCCGAAGGAACGAGGCTGCGTTCGGCGGTGTAGCCGTCGTAAAGTCAGGCAACTTCGTTGTGTCAGGTTAAAACGGGATTCTGGTTTTACGACGGCTTCGCCGCCGGACGCAGCCTCGCAGGCTCGGCAGCTGCTACGAAGTACTTGGCAAGCTTTCCGGCCTCGACCAGATCCACAGGTTACCCATGCTCATGCCGGCAATGGCAAGGAACACAGGCCAGTCGTGATCGAGCACGTACAGCATCAATCCTGCACAGAGCAGCATGCTGAGGGTGGCGCTCACTTTGGCTTTGCGCTGGATGATTTTACCGTTGCGCCAATGGGTCAGAATCGGGCCAAATAATCGATGGTTTTCTAACCAGGCACTCAGGCGTGGGGAGCTTTTGGTCGCGGCCCAGGCGGCGAGTAAAATGAATTCAGTGGTCGGCAGGCCGGGAATCACAATCGCGATCAAGCCAATGCCCAGGCTCACGTAGGCCAGCAAGCCGAACAGGATACGCGCGATTTTCGACGAGGATTGGGTTTGGCGGGTCATAAGCTCAAGACGCGTAAAGGACGCCCGGTCAGCGAGTGCTGGCCGGGCAACAAGCTTAAGCCAGTTCTGGCTGTTTCACGTAGGTCTGTTCCAGCAGGAAGGTAAAGCGGCTGAAAGCATCGTTGGCGGCTTGTTCCAGCTCGGCATCTTCCTCTGGGGTGAGTTCGACGCTGTCGAGCATTTCGATAAAGCTCTTCCAGTTACGACCACGGCCTTCGGCAGGTTCGCCCATGTGACGGGCACCGTGGGTTTCGCTGAGGCCCAGCAGACGGGCTTGCTTGATCAGTACGCCCGCGCCCAGTTTGGAGCCTTCGGACACAAACACCCAACCCAGTGCCTGTGCCTTGCTCGGTGCATTAACCGCGCCGGTAACAGGTGCCGGCAGTTCTACGCCCAGGTCGATCAGGTCTGCCTTGATTTGAGCTGCGCGGCAGCGCTCAGGCAAGTTAGGGATGTGCTGAGTGAGGCGTGGATCGGTATGCAGCGCTGCCAGCTCGGTCAGGAACAGATACTGGGCGGTCGCAAAGTGGGTGTAGTTTTCGAGGCTGCCAAAGGGATCGCGGCCCATGACCTTCTCGCCCAGGGTGTCGTGAGTCTCACGGGTGGCGAGGGTCAGGCGCTTGGAGCGCTCGGAAGGACGCGGTGCGGAATCTGGAGTGGTCATGCCAATATCCTTGAGAATGAGATGCACTTTGTAACTAGACGATCAGGAAGACGGATCACAGTAAAAAATCCTCACTGCGCAGTACAAAAGTCTGCGCAGTGAGGCGCGCGGTCAGATATCCCAGACCAGATTGATCGCGAAGTTGCGGCCCGGAGCGGTCAAACGCTCCATATTGGCCGGGTTCAGCACACCGGCTTCACCCACACTGTCGTAACCGCGTACGTCATCCCAGTTCCAGTATTTCTTGTCGGTCAGGTTGTACAGGCCAGCGTTGACGGTGACGTCCTGGCTGACCTTGTAGAAACCGGTCAGATCCAGCACGCCATAGCCCGGCGATTTGAACTGTTTGCTGGTGCCGTCCGGGGTAAAGAAGGTGCTGTCGTCGACCTGATTTTTGCTCTTGACCAGTGTCCAGCTCACCAGGCCACCGTAGTTCTGTTGCTCGTAGCCCAGACCCATGACGGCGGTCAGCGGGTTGACGCTGTTGATCGGTTGACCGGTGTCGTTATTACGACCGTGGGCATAAGCCATCGAACCGCGGGTGTAGAGACCCTGCGGCGCGCCGAAGGCGTCCAGATTCAAGCGGCCTTTGACTTCAGCCCCCTTGATGGTGGCGTGCTTGATGTTGTTGGTCTGGAACGCAAGTTCGTTGTAGCCGGGGGTGATGGCGTCTTCATTGATGAAATCACGGTATTTGTTATAGAAAACCGCGACGTCGAATGAGCCGGCATCAAAGTTGCCGCGCAGGCCAGTCTCGTAGCTTTTGCTTTTTTCCGGTTCCAGATCAGGGTTTGGCTCTACCGTGTAACCCGCCTGCAGGTTGTCATAGCGGCCATACAAGGCTTTGGCGCTTGGGGTGCGGAAGCCTTCGCTGTATTGGCCGTACCACGTGTAGTTGTCGTTGAACGCGTAGGTCACGCCAAATTTGGGCGACAGACGATGCCAGACTTTGTCGTCATCGTTCACAGTGCCTCGCTGGTCGCTGTTGACGGTATTGAGAAATTCCTGGGTGATGTGCGGCGTCAGCTTGGTGTAGTCGTAGCGCAGGCCCGGCATAAAGGTCCAGTCGTTCCAGCTGATCTGATCCTGGGCGAACAGGCTGTAGGTGTTGATGGTTGGATCGGGGAAGTCACTGGACTTGACCAGATAATCGCTCGGGCTATTGGCCCCGACAGCCGTGCACCCTCTGCCTACTGCCAGGCAAGTACCTGAACCGCTGCGTGAACCGGTGACGTTCTGGTGCTTGACGGTGGCGCCGTAGGTCAGCAAGTGATCGGTGTCGGCAATCTGGAAAGCTTTATCCGCCTGGGCGTCCAGGACCCACATTTTTTCTTCATATTTGGTGTTGCGCGAGCGCATCACATTGCGGGTGAACGGGAAGTAATTTTCCAGGGTGTTTTGGTCGGTCTTGGCGATCTGGTAGTTCAGGCTCCACTTAAAGTGATCGGTCAGCACGGTATCCAGAACCATGCTGTTTTCCACACCGAAACGTTCGCGAGTAATGGTGTCCTGACCTGTTCGGGAGCGATACATGCCCAGGGGTTGGCCATTGTTGAACGGGCCGCCGACAGCACTTTTCAAATCGATATCCGAGCGGTCCTTGTACTTCTCGTAGGTAAAGGCCAGGCGATCGTCATCGTTATAGTTCCAACCTGCCTTGGCCAGCACGTTGGTGGTTTTCACGTCTTCAGGGTTGGCCGCGGTACGGGACAGGCCGGTGCCGCCGTGATCGCCGTAAGACTTGGTTTCATGCCCGTCGCGCTGGCTCAGGTGCAGCAGGCCATCGAACTCACCCGAACGACCGGCCACGGTACCGGATTTGAGCCAGCTGCGATCGGCCGAGCTGTAGCCTGTTTTCAGGCGGGCACCGACATCCTGGCCCGGCTTGATAATGTCATCCGGGTCCAGGGTGAAGTAGCTGACGGCACCGCCGATGGCGTTGCTGCCGTACAGCACCGACGCCGGGCCACGCAGGATCTCGACGCGCTTGATGATCTCCGGGTCGACGTAGTTGCGCTGGGTCTTGGCATAAGGGCCGTTGAAGAACGAGCTGGGGATTTCAACGCCATCAATCTGGGTCAGGATCCGGTCGCCGTCGATGCCGCGGATGTTGAAGTTGCTGATGCCGCCGCGCTGACCGGCGCCACCTACCGACACACCCGGCTCATAACGCACCAGATCCTTGATGTTATTGACGTTATCGCGGTCCAGCTCCTGGCGGTCATGGACGGTGACGGTGCTGGGCACCGAGTTCACGTCCTGTTCCTGGCGAGTGGCGCTGATGGTCACTTGTTGCAAGGCCAGGGTGCCGGTGGAGCTGCTGCGCTTTTCCAGGACAATGTTGTTGCTGCCCAGTTTGCGGTAGCCCAGGTTGGTACCGATGAGCAGGCGTTCAAGGGCTTTTTCCGGAGGCAGGGAGCCGCGTACGCCGGGCGAGGAAACATTCTGCGCAAGCTCTGCCGGCAAGCCGACCTGCCAGCCAGTGACGGCGCTGAAGTCGTTCAGGGCAGACGCCAGCGGCTGCTGGGAAATCGCAAATTTGTAATTGCCCACGGAGCGGGTGGCCGGCTGCTCATCGGTCGCTGCCAGGACGGGAGTCGCCTGTACACCGGCCAGGAGCATGGCAGCGGTCAACAACGACAACGTGCACTGTTGCAAACCGCCCGTGCGGACGTTGGATGAGGACCGGCTGTTGAAACGAGTGGGCATTGATAGCGCTCCGTGGTGAACGAATCTTATAGTTGCGAAGCTGATTCAAAATGCGAATCAGTTGCATTGACTACAACGAGACGAACGACCTGTGGCTATCGCGTAAAAAAACTTACAACTAATTGAGAATGACCAGCGCGGGGAATTCCGAGATGTTGCTCGAGGTGATGTGGGCGAGTGAGCGCAGGATATCCAGCGGTTGATCGAGCCGGTAATTTCCGGTCACTGCAATGCTGGCGAGTTTGTCGTTGTTGCTCACGATCCATCCGGGGTAATAGCGTCGCACTTCATCCAGTACTTTGCCCATCGGGCAGTTTTCAAACACCAGACGCCCCTGAACCCAGGCCAGATCGGTCTGGGGGTTGAGCCTGGCGGTCTTGCTGAATCCGTTGGGGCCAATGCGCACGCTGTTACCGGCTGACAAGCGCATTTGCGTGCCAGCACTGCTTACCCGTAAATCAACATCGCCGCGTTGCACCCGCACTTGCGCTTCGCCATTGAGGTAGCTCACTGCAAAGTCGGTATCGCGCACGCTGACACGCACGGGGCCTGCATCGAGCACCATAGGGAGTTCCAGGTCGGCCGGGATTTCGAAGTACGCCTCGCCTTGGTACAGGCGGGCGCTGGCCTGGGCGTTGACCACTTTGCTGGAGAACGCAGAGTTGGTGTTAAGCAGCACTTTTGAACCGTCTTCGAGCTGCAGGCGCTGGCGCTCGCCGACCACGGTCAGATGATCGGCTTGCAGTCGCAAGGGCACGTTGCTGTAACTGCCGACACAGATAATCACCACCGCCGCTGTTGCCAGGTGTTTCCAGTGCCGCCCGATGCGACGCAACAGGCTGGGGGCGCGCCGGGTTTGCAGGGTTTGCGCAGCAGCCAGCACCGGTTCTCCATTCCAGATTGCGTTGGCTTTGGCAAAGGCATGGGCGTGGGCAGGGTCGGCATTGAGCCAGTTATCGAAGGCGGCTTTTTGTTCGTTGCTCGCACACTCAAGGGTAATCAGCCAGTCCAGTGCCTGATCCATGGCGCTGTCTTGCAGCATGTTTTGCGCCTCTTCAGGCGCAGCTGATTGGTGAGTGTCCGTCACGGATGTTCCTTGGCAGTTTCAGAGCGTTCGTACAGGCGTCGCCAGTCAAGGTTAAGGGCGATTAAGTCTGTCGGCTACCCCGATGCAGATTGCCATGATTAATTTGAGTTCCTTTTGAACCGTGCTCAATGAAACGTCAAGCTCTTCGGCAATCTCTTGATAACTGCAGCCGTGGAGACGGCTCAGGATGAAAATCCGCTGTTGACGGGCGCTTAGCTGGCTCAGGCTCACACTCAAACGCTCCAGTAATTGCGCGGCTTGATGGTCTTCTTCCGGGGTGCTGAGAGGGGAGGCGACGCCTTCAATGACGTCCAGTGGCACATCTTCGACCACTGTGCGTGACTGAATGCGCCGGGCGCGCAGATGATCAAGCGCCAGGTTGCGTGCGGTCTGGAAAACAAAGGGTTCCAGGTGTTCGACGGAACGCTCGCTCAAGGCGCGCGTCACGCGCAGGTAGGTCTCTTGCAGCAGGTCTTCAGCGGTGCTGTGGTTATTGACCATCCGCTCCAGCGTGCGCAGCAAGGTGACCCGCTGGGTCAGGAAGACTTGATTGAAGTGGGACTGACTCACAGTGCTACCCGACCGGTTTTGAGCGAATGATAATGCTTATCATCTGTACTGTTGGTCAAGCGCTGTTTTGAAATGACGTGAAATCGTTCTGGTGGGAGCGAGCCAGCTCGCGAAGGTTGTAGACGATAGCGCGTCTTCGCGAGCAGGCTCGCTCCCACCAAAAACCTAAACTCGGCCCTTCAAGTACGCGTTGTAGTCCGGGATGCGGTGTTCATGGGGCTGGCTCATCAGCGGGCTGCTGAGCATGAAGTCGGCGCTGCATTCATTGCAGGCCACTGGAATGTTCCAAACCGCAGCCACCCGCAACAACGCCTTGATGTCCGGGTCGTGGGGCTGGGGTTCGAACGGGTCCCAGAAAAACACCAGCATGTCGACCCGCTGCTCGGCGATCTGGGCACCGACCTGCTGATCGCCGCCCAGCGGGCCGCTGATCATGCTTTCGATCGGCAGTCCAAGGCGCTGACTCAGTAACAGGCCCGTGGTGCCAGTGGCGCACAGGTTGTGCTGGCTGAGTGCCGAGGTGTGTCGCTCGGCCCAATCCAGCAAGAATCCCTTGCAATGATCATGAGCCACCAGGGCGATACGCTTGCGCGCTGCCAGGGTGGCTGTAGTGAAGCTGATACCGATCATCGCGTTACTCCGCGTTGCACAGCGCCAGGCAGTTATCGAGCATGCGGTTGGAGAAGCCCCACTCGTTGTCATACCAGGCCAGTACTTTCAGCAGTTTGCCGCTGACCTTGGTGTGATTGGCGTCGAAGATCGACGAAAGCGGGTTGTGGTTGAAGTCGCTCGATACCAGCGGCAGGGTGTTGTAACCCAGTACCTTGGAATGCTGGCTGGCTTCCTTGAACAGCGCGTTGACTTCAGCTGCGGTGGTTTCGCGCTTGAGTTCAATAGTCAGGTCAACCAGCGATACATTGATCACTGGAACCCGCACGGCCATGCCGGTCAACTTGCCGGCCAGCTCAGGCAATACCAGGCCAACCGCTTCGGCTGCACCGGTTTTGCTCGGGATCATGTTCTGGGTGGCCGAGCGCGCACGGTACGGGTCCGAGTGATAAACGTCGGTCAGGTTCTGGTCATTGGTGTAGGCGTGGATGGTGGTCATCAGGCCGTTTTCAATGCCGAACTCGCGGTGCAGGATTTGCGCCACAGGTGCCAGGCAGTTGGTGGTGCAGGAAGCATTGGAAATAATTTGGTGGGATTGGCGCAGAATGTCGTGGTTAACACCATAGACCACAGTCGCATCGGCATTTTTACCAGGCGCAGAGATAATCACCTTACGGGCACCAGCGCTAATATGCGCTTCAGCTTTGCTGCGATCTGTGAACAAACCTGTGCATTCAAACACCACATCGACTTTAAGTGCCGCCCATGGCAGTTCAGCCGGGTTGCGAATAGCGGTCACGCTAATGCGGTCGCCATTGACCGTCAGGCTCTCCTGGTCATGCTCGACCGTCGCGTCGAACGTGCCGTGAACCGTGTCGTACTTCAGCAGATGAGCATTGATCGAACTGTCACCCAGATCGTTGATAGCGACGATCTGCAGGTCCTGACGGTAGCCTTGGGTATACAGTGCGCGCAGGACGTTACGGCCGATTCGGCCAAAACCATTGATTGCGATTCGTAGAGTCATGGAAAGCGCCTGCCATCGATTTGTTGTTGGAATTACAAGATTATTCGCATAAAAATAGAAAACAAGCCATTTAAGTGGCAATATTTTGTTTTATCTACAACGAGTGACCTGAATCAACGGGTCCGAATGATTGAAGTCGCTCCTAAAAGCCCTTCGGTCAGCATAGGACACGTACAGGTCGCCACATCCGTTAGCCTGGAGTTCAACACATGCATCCCCGCGTTCTTGAAGTCACCGAGCGTCTTATTGCCCGCAGTCGCGCAACCCGTGAGGCGTATCTGACGCTTATTCGCGGCGCCGCCAGTGACGGCCCGCAACGCGGCAAGTTGCAATGTGCCAACTTCGCCCACGGCGTGGCAGGGTGTGGCACTGAAGATAAAAACAGCCTGCGGATGATGAACGCCGCCAACGTCGCAATTGTTTCGTCATATAACGACATGTTGTCGGCGCATCAGCCCTACGAGCACTTTCCTGAACAAATCAAAAAAGCGTTGCGCGAAATTGGCTCGGTGGGCCAGTTCGCAGGCGGCACGCCGGCCATGTGCGATGGCGTGACCCAGGGCGAGCCGGGCATGGAGCTCAGCCTGCTGAGCCGTGAAGTGATTGCGCTGTCGACGGCCGTGTCGCTGTCCCACAACATGTTCGATGCAGCAATGATGCTGGGGATCTGCGACAAGATTGTGCCGGGCCTGTTGATGGGCGCACTGCGCTTTGGTCATCTGCCTACCATCTTTGTGCCGGGCGGGCCGATGCCGTCGGGTATTTCCAACAAGGAAAAGGCCGACGTGCGTCAGCGTTACGCTGAAGGCAAGGCCAGCCGCGAAGAGCTGCTTGAGTCGGAGATGAAGTCCTATCACAGCCCGGGCACCTGTACGTTCTACGGCACCGCTAACACCAACCAGTTGCTGATGGAGGTCATGGGCCTGCACTTGCCGGGCGCTTCTTTCGTCAATCCCTACACGCCATTGCGTGATGCGCTGACCCGCGAAGCCGCTCATCAGGTCACTCGCCTGACCAAGCAAAATGGCGACTTCACCCCGTTGGGCGAAATCGTCGACGAGCGCTCCCTGGTGAACTCCATTGTTGCGCTGCATGCCACCGGCGGCTCGACCAACCACACCTTGCATATGCCGGCGATTGCGATGGCCGCGGGCATTCAGCTGACCTGGCAAGACATGGCGGACCTGTCCGAAGTGGTGCCGACCCTGTCCCACGTGTATCCAAACGGCAAGGCCGATATCAACCACTTCCAGGCCGCAGGCGGTATGGCGTTCCTGATTCGTGAACTGCTGGAAGCCGGTTTGCTCCACGAAAATGTCAACACGGTAGCGGGCTTCGGTCTGAGCCGTTACACCCGTGAACCGTTCCTGGTAGACGGTGAACTGGTCTGGCGCGAAGGCCCGATCGAAAGCCTCGACGAGACGATCTTGCGTCCGGTTGCACGTGCGTTCTCGGCCGAGGGTGGCTTGCGGGTGATGGAAGGCAATCTTGGCCGCGGCGTGATGAAAGTCTCGGCGGTAGCGATTGAGCATCAAATCGTCGAAGCCCCGGCACGGGTGTTCCAGGATCAGCAACAACTGGCCGACGCGTTCAAGGCAGGTGAGCTGGAACACGACTTTGTGGCCGTGATGCGTTTTCAGGGCCCGCGTTCCAATGGCATGCCCGAGCTGCACAAGATGACGCCGTTCCTGGGTGTACTGCAGGATCGGGGCTTTAAAGTGGCACTGATCACTGACGGACGCATGTCAGGCGCCTCGGGCAAGATCCCGGCAGCGATTCATGTCAGTCCGGAAGCTTCGATCGGCGGCGCCCTGGCGCGGGTTCAGGACGGCGACATGATTCGCGTGGACGGCGTAAAAGGAACATTGCAACTGTTGGTGGATGAGGCAGAATTCGCGGCGCGCACCCCGGCAATCGGCACTCTGGATAATGCCGTTGGGTCCGGGCGTGAGTTGTTTGCGTTCATGCGTCAGGCTTTCAGTTCGGCCGAGCAGGGCGCGAGTACCTTTACCTCGTCTCTGGAAAATCTGAAATGAAGCTCGCACTGGTCGGTGACATTGGCGGAACCAACGCCCGGTTTGCGTTGTGGGATAACGACCAGCTGCGCTCGGTTCGTGTGCTGGCAACAGCTGATTTCGCCTGCCCGCAAGAAGCCATCAAGCTTTATCTGAGCGACCTGGATCTGGCCTTGGGTGCTGTAGGTTCGGTGTGCCTGTCAGTGGCAGGTCCCGTGAGTGGCGATGAGTTTCGCTTTACCAACAACCACTGGCGCTTGAGCCGGTCGGGGTTCTGTAAGGACCTGCAGGTCGACAATCTTCTGTTGATCAACGACTTCAGCGCGATGGCCCTGGGCATGACCCGGCTGCAACCTGAAGACGTACGCCAGGTGTGCCCTGGCATCCCGGATCCGACACGACCCGCCGTGGTTATCGGGCCGGGAACTGGGCTGGGCGTGGGCACCTTGCTGAACCTGGGTGAGGCACAGTGGATGGCCTTGCCGGGGGAGGGTGGTCACGTTGACCTGCCCATGAGCAACCCCCGTGAAGTGCAGTTGTGGCAGCACATCTACAACGAAATCGGGCATGTGAGTGCTGAAAGCATTTTGAGCGGCAACGGTTTGCCGCGGGTCTATCGGGCGATTTGCGCGGTGGATGGCCATACGCCGGTGCTGGACAGCGACCGTGCAATCACGGCAGCGGCCCTGGCCGGTGATCCGGTTGCCCTGCAGGTGCTGGAGCACTTCAGCTGCTGGCTGGGGCGTGTGGCGGGTAACAATGTGCTGACCATCGGTGGGCGTGGCGGGGTGTATATCGTGGGCGGTGTCATCCCGCGCTTTGCCGATATTTTCCTGGCCAGCGGCTTTGCCCGCAGTTTTGCCGACAAAGGGTGCATGAGCGACTACCTCAAGGGGATCCCGGTGTGGCTGGTGACAGCGCCGTATCCGGGATTGATCGGCGCGGGAGTGGCGTTGCAACAGGCATTTGGCTAAAAGCCATGCACACACTGTGGGAGCGGGCTTGCTCGCGATAGCGCAGGCATAGAGTCGCTTGCATCGCGAACAAGTCCGCTCCCACAGACGTGATAAAAACAATAAGGAACATCACTGTGAGCACTCCCGGCAAATCCATTTTGCTGGTCGATGATGACCAGGAAATTCGAGAACTGCTTGATATCTATCTCACCCGCGCCGGTTTTCAGGTGCGTACCGTGGGCGATGGGGCGGGCTTTCGTGAAGCACTTGATGGGGACGCAAGTGACCTGCTGATCCTCGATGTCATGTTGCCCGACGAAGATGGCTTCAGCCTGTGCCGATGGGTGCGTCAGCATCCACGTTTTGCCCAGATCCCGATCATCATGCTCACCGCCAGTTCAGATGAAGCGGACCGCATCATTGGCCTTGAACTGGGCGCCGACGACTACCTGGGTAAACCCTTCAGCCCCCGCGAACTGCTGGCACGAATCAAGGCATTACTTCGTCGAGCGCAATTTGCCAATACAAGTTGGGGCAACGAAGTGCTCGCTTTTGAGGAGTGGCGATTGAACACCGTGACCCATCGACTGTTTCATACCGATGGCGAAGAGGTGATTTTGTCCGGGGCCGATTTCGCGTTGCTCAAGCTGTTTCTGGATAACCCGCAACAGATTCTTGATCGTGACACCATCGGCAATGCGACCCGGGGCCGAGACCTGATGCCCCTGGACCGAATTGTCGACATGGCTGTCAGTCGCTTGCGCCAGCGTCTGCGCGACACCGACAAACCCCCCCGGTTGATTCGCACCGTTCGTGGCAGCGGCTATCAATTGGCGGCTCAGGTTTCGTCCGGCAATGACCTTTAATTTTCTGCGCAAATTGCACATGCCCCGCTCGTTGCTGGGGCGCATGTTGCTGCTGACGTTGCTGGCCATTTTGCTGGCGCAAACCCTGTCGAGTGCGATCTGGTTGTCGCAGTTGCGCACCACCCAACTTGAAGGGCTGGTCAACAGTGCGCGCAGCATGGCGCACTCGATGAATGCGACCGTGACCTACCTGCGTTCCTTGCCGCTGGCCTATCGACCACTGGTACTGGATCAATTGCGCAGCATGGGCGGAACACGGTTTGTCGTGAGCCTCAATGACAAGCCCCTGGACATGCCGGTATTGCCACCGACCCAGCGCAAGCAGGCCGTGCTGGACGCTGTGGACAAAGTGCTGCGCGAGGCGGTGGGGCCCAATGTCGACATGTCGGTGACATTCGTCAGCCCCCAAGACCTGCGCATTTTCAATGCGGGCCTGAAGCTCGATGAGTTGCCGCGCTCTTGGGCGCATTTTGCGTTGACACTTGAACCGGTCAATCCGCCGGTGCTGGTTACACAAATTCAGATGGTGCCCGGCGAGTGGCTGTATATCGCGTCCCTGTTGCCGCAGCCCTACACCAGCCTTGAGGAAGAAGGGCTGCCGGCATTGCAGGTGTGGTTTATCGTGCTTAGCAGCGTTTTTTTATTGTTGTTCATCGGCTTGCTGGTGCACTGGCAAAGCCGGCCACTCAAGCGTCTGGCCAGAGCGGCGCGAGATATGTCTCTGGGTGAAGAAGAGGTCAAACCGGTCGAGATCGGGGGTGGCAGTGAGGTGGTCGAGGTGGGGCGTGCCTTCAATAGCATGCGTGCTCGCATCAGCCGTTACCTGACCGAGCGCAGTCAATTGTTCAGCGCCATTTCCCATGACTTGCGCACGCCCATCACCCGCTTGCGCCTGCGGGTCGAACTGTTGGAAGACGAGCAATTGCAGCACAAGTTCGGCCGCGATCTGGATGAGCTGGAGATGCTGGTCAAAGGCGCTCTGCAATGCGTGAAAGATACAGATATTCACGAAAACATCGAGGCGGTGGACTTGAATCATCTGCTCGATTGTTTGATCGAACCCTATTTGCTCCCCCAAGGTAACGGTCGTGTAACGCTGCAGGGGCGGGCCCTCAGGCCTTACCCGGGCAAGCCACTGGCGCTGCGCCGCTGCATGGGCAACCTGATCGACAACGCGCTCAAATACGGCAACAACGCCCACTTGCGTATCGATGACAATGACCAGGCCTTTGTGCTCACCGTCGATGACGAGGGGCCGGGCGTACCTGAACAGCGTCTGGAGCAAGTGTTTGAGCCTCACTTCCGCCTGGCCGGGCAGCAGCAGGGTTACGGGCTGGGGCTTGGAATTGCCCGCAGCATTGCCCATAGCCACGGCGGTGAAGTGAGCTTGCAAAACCTGCGTGTAGGCGGTCTGCGGGTCACTTTGTACTTGCCGCGAAATGGCGACTGATCGACTGGCTCGCCTGTTCGGCACTGATGGGCAGCAAGGGTTCCAAAGGGCGCTCGGGTGTCTCTTCAATCAGGGGTTTGGGCAGTCGGTGACTGCTCATCGCAGCGTTAATACGGTTTTCGCGCACCCGCCTGCTGGTCTGGCTGAAGTGCTGCTGCAGTTTTTCCATGGCGATGTCATAGGGCTCGTTGCACAGGGTTAACTGCCTCTCGCGCTCTTGCAGCGCCAACCGCTTGGCTTCGTCATCGCCATACCGATCAACACGAAAACTCTTGCTCAGGTTGTAACCGTGAATGCGGGATGTCGCGCGCCAGTAATGGATATGGTTGGCGTGCACCCGATAGACCCCGGGGTGCCCGCTGGTGTTGTGGGAAGTCAGGCGCTGGCGATTTTCATAGGTGATGGCCTGGGGCATTGTCAGCACCAACTGGTCGCGCACGTTTTCGGCCGCCTTCAATGCAGCAGCCTCGCCGCCATACTCCGCGAAGTCGAAGTGGTGGACATGTACCTTGCCTGAGCGCCGGATATCCAGCTTCCAGGCGTAGCGGCAGCCGTCCGGGTATTCAAGCACGCAAATGAAGCAGTGGTTCTGGGCCGTTTTGCGATATTTTTGCATGAGTCTCATCTCCTGATGGGGGCCGGCATCCGTTCTTGAATCGTGGCGATGTGTTGCAGACTCGCTGAAGTTTTTTACAGGTTCAACGTGGGAAAACGACTTCGGGATGCGTCCTACAAGCAACGCGGAAAATACCTTACTTGTCTGTAAGGCCCTGTTTAGGGCTTACAGGAAAGCAGAGTCAGACATAGTTGAAAAATCGTCGGCACCAACGATCCTTCCGGTCCAATGTCACCAGGCTGTGACATTTGAGCGTCTCTTCGTTACGTGCGAGCAGGCGGTGATGGATACACTCTTTAGCAGCGCAAGCAAAAAGACTTGCACAGCTATAACAACAAGAAAGGTCTAGACATGAATTCATTCAATCGCCTCGCCGTTGTCATTTCTCTAGCTACATTATTCCCCCTGGGTGCTTATGCCGCCGCCCCTGCCGATTCCAAAGGCACGGTTGAAGTGGTGCATTGGTGGACCTCCGGTGGTGAGGCCAAAGCGGTTGATGTGCTTAAAAAGCTGATTGAAAAAGACGGTTACACCTGGCAGGACAGTGCCGTGGCAGGCGGTGGCGGTGCCGCCGCCATGACCGTGCTTAAAACCCGAGCCGTCTCCGGCAATCCGCCTTCCGCAGCACAAATCAAAGGCCCTGACTTGCAAGAGTGGGGCGCACTCGGTTTGTTGACTAACCTCGATGAGGTTTCCAAGGCCAATCACTGGGACACCCTGCTGTCAAAAACCGTGTCCGATACCATGAAATATGACGGTCATTACGTGGCTGTACCGGTGAACATTCACCGGGTTAACTGGTTGTGGATCAACCCCGAAGTGTTCAAAAAGGCAGGCATCGACAAGGCGCCAGCCACCCTTGATGAACTCTACGCGGCAGGCGACAAACTCAAGGCCGCGGGCTTTATCCCTCTGGCCCACGGTGGTCAGCCGTGGCAGGACAGCACGGTCTTTGAAGACCTGGTGCTCAGCGTCATGGGGCCAGAAGGCTACAAGAAAGCCTTCGTCGATCTTGACGAGAAAACCCTGACCGGCCCGCAAATGGCTGAAGTCTTTACTCACCTGAAAAAACTGCAGGGCTACATGGACCCGGATGGCACCGGTCAGGACTGGAACCTGGAAGCCGCCAAGGTGATCAGCGGCAAGGCCGGTATGCAGATCATGGGTGACTGGGCGAAAAGCGAATGGGCTGCTGCGGGCAAAAAGGCGGGCACTGATTTCGAGTGCGTGCCGTTCCCGGGCACCAAGGGCAGTTTTACCTACAACATCGACTCGCTGGCGATGTTCAAGCTGTCCGCCAAAAACAACACACCTGGCAACATCGCCGCGCAAAACGACGTGGCCAAAGTCGCGCTTGAGCCTGAGTTCCAGTACGTGTTCAACCAGAACAAAGGCTCGATCCCGGTACGCAGTGACCTGGACATGAGCAAGTTCGACAGTTGTGGCCAGGCGTCTGCCAAAGACTTCGCCGACGCGGGCAAGGCCAACAGCCAACTGCCAAGCATGGCGCACAACATGGCCACTTCTCTGGCCGTACAAGGCGCGATTTTCGACACGGTCAGCAACTTCATGAGCGACAAGAATGCTGATCCGGCCACAGCCGGTAAAAAACTTTACTCGGCCATCAAGTCCGCACAGTAATTCGTTGATCTGACCTGCCACGCTCACGCGTGGCTCCCCCTTGCCCCTGGTTGTGCGGCATCTGCGTTTGCAGATGCCGGCATACCCTATCGGGAGTATTTCGATGAGTTCCGTGGCTGTGTTCAGCAAGGCCTCGCCGTTTGATGCGCTGCAACGCTGGTTGCCCAAGCTGGTCCTGGCACCGAGCATGCTGATCGTATTGGTTGGCTTTTATGGCTACATTTTTTGGACGTTTCTGCTCTCGTTCACCAACTCGAGTTTTATGCCCAGCTACAAATGGGTTGGTTTGCAGCAATACGCACGACTGATGGACAACGACCGCTGGTGGGTCGCCAGCAAAAACCTGGCGGTTTTTGGCGGGATGTTCATTGTCATCAGCCTGGTGATCGGCGTGTTCCTGGCCATCCTGCTCGACCAGCGGATTCGTAAGGAAGGCTTCATCCGCACGATTTATCTGTACCCGATGGCGCTGTCGATGATCGTTACCGGTACGGCCTGGAAATGGCTGCTCAACCCGGGCCTGGGTCTGGACAAAATGCTCCGTGACTGGGGCTGGGAAGGCTTTCGCTTTGACTGGCTGCTGGATCAGGATCGGGTGGTGTACTGCCTGGTGATCGCAGCGGTGTGGCAGGCTTCGGGGTTTGTGATGGCGATGTTTCTGGCCGGATTGCGCGGGGTCGACCAGTCGATCATTCGTGCTGCCCAGGTGGACGGTGCGAGCTTGCCGACCATCTACCTGCGCATCGTGTTGCCGAGCCTGCGTCCAGTGTTTTTCAGCGCCTTCATGATCCTTGCGCACATTGCCATCAAGAGCTTCGATCTGGTGTCGGCAATGACCGCCGGTGGCCCGGGATATTCCTCCGACTTGCCAGCCATGTTCATGTATTCCTTCACCTTCAGTCGTGGGCAAATGGGCATTGGTTCTGCCAGTGCGATCATGATGCTGGGAGCGATTCTGGCCATCCTCGTGCCGTATCTGTATTCCGAGCTGAGGAATAAACGCCATGACTAATATGACAAGCGGCATCGGCGCGTCCCGATTCACCATCAGCCGCGTGACCATTTACGCCACCTTGATTCTCGCTGCAGCGGTCTACTTGATCCCTTTGGTGGTGATGCTGCTCACCAGCTTTAAAAGCCCGGAAGACATCCGCACCGGCAACCTGTTGAGCTGGCCGCAAGTGATTGACGGCATTGGCTGGATCAAGGCCTGGGACACTGTGGGCGGGTATTTCTGGAACTCGGTCAAGATCACCGTGCCTGCGGTTTTGATCTCGACCTTTATCGGGGCCATGAACGGATACGTGCTGTCGATGTGGCGTTTTCGCGGCTCACAGCTGTTTTTTGGCTTACTGCTGTTCGGCTGCTTCCTGCCGTTCCAAACGGTGTTGCTCCCTGCCTCGTTCACCATCGGCAAGCTTGGGCTGGCGAACACCACCACCGGCCTGGTGTTGGTGCACGTGGTTTATGGCCTGGCCTTCACCACGCTGTTTTTCCGCAACTACTACGTGAGCATCCCGGATGCGCTGGTCAAGGCAGCACGGCTGGATGGCGCGGGTTTCTTCACTATTTTCGGGCGGATTCTGCTGCCGATGTCGGTGCCGATTGTGATGGTCTGCCTGATCTGGCAGTTCACTCAGATCTGGAACGACTTTCTGTTTGGTGTGGTGTTTGCCAGTGGTGATGCGCAGCCGATTACGGTGGCGCTCAACAACCTGGTCAATACCAGCACCGGCGCCAAGGAATACAACGTTGATATGGCTGCGGCCATGATCGCGGGGCTGCCGACGCTGCTGGTTTACATCTTTGCGGGCAAGTATTTTCTGCGCGGGCTGACGTCCGGCGCGGTCAAGGGGTAAGGCATGGCTACTCTCGAATTACGCAACGTTAACAAGTCCTACGGCAAGGGTTTGCCCGACACGCTGAAAAACATCGAGCTGAAAATCGATGATGGCGAGTTCCTGATTTTGGTGGGGCCTTCGGGCTGCGGTAAATCGACCTTGATGAATTGCATCGCCGGTCTTGAAACCATCAGCGGCGGGGCGATTCTGGTGGACGATGCCGACATCAGCGGCATGAGCCCCAAGGACCGTGATATCGCCATGGTGTTTCAGTCCTACGCGCTGTACCCGACGATGAATGTGCGGGACAACATCGCCTTCGGCCTCAAGATCCGCAAAATGAGCGCTGCGGCAATCGATGAAGAAGTGGCGCGGGTGTCCAAGCTGCTGCAAATCGAACACTTGCTGACCCGCAAGCCCGGGCAGTTGTCCGGTGGTCAGCAACAGCGCGTGGCCATGGGCCGGGCACTGGCGCGTCGGCCCAAGATCTACCTGTTTGACGAGCCGCTGTCCAACCTCGATGCCAAGCTGCGAGTCGAGATGCGCACCGAAATGAAACTGATGCACCAGCGTCTGAAAACCACCACCGTCTACGTCACCCATGACCAGATCGAAGCCATGACCCTGGGCGACAAAGTGGCCGTGATGAAAGACGGGATCATTCAGCAGTTCGGTACGCCCAAGCAGATCTACAACGACCCGGCCAACCTGTTCGTGGCCAGCTTTATTGGCTCGCCGCCGATGAACTTTATCCCCCTGCGGTTGCAGCGCAACGAAGGTCGCTTGTCGGCCTTGCTCGACAGCGGCCAGGCGCGCTGCGAGTTGCCGCTGAGCATGCAGGACGCGGGGCTTGAGGATCGTGACGTGATTGTGGGCATTCGCGCCGAGCAGATTGTACTGGCACCCTCGGAACCCAATGGCCTGCCGGTCATTCGTGCCGAAGTGCAAGTCATTGAGCCTACCGGCCCGGACACCCTGGTTTTTGTGAACCTGAACGGGAGCAAGGTCTGCTGCCGAATGGCCCCTGATGATGCGCCTCAGGTCGGCCAGAGCCTCAATTTGCAGTTCGATCCAGCCAAAGTGCTACTGTTTGATGCGAACACGGGCGAGCGTCTGGGTGCGATGAGTTCGCCCCAGGCCCACGGCCGGGCTGATAACGTGGCGCAATTCAAGGGTCGTTAAGTCAACAGGGAGCCTGTTACCGGGCCTCCTTGGGTGGTGCCGCGTTATAGAAAGCCAATAAGAAAACAACGAGGATTAAAGGGATGACTAACAGAATGACCCGTACCCGTCTGGCCTGCCAGCTATCGGCGATTGTCGCGCTAAGCCTGGGTGCAAGCAGTGTCTACGCTGACGAAGCGTTCAGCGCTGACTCGAAATGGATGACCGGCGACTGGGGCGGTGAGCGGACCAAACTGATCGAGCAGGGTATCGACATCAAGGCCGATTACGTCGGTGAAGTCGGCGCCAACCTGCATGGCGGTTACAACGACAGCAAGACGGCGCGTTACAGCGACCAGTTTGGCCTGGGCGTAGCGCTGGATCTGCAAAAGCTGTGGGGCTGGGACAATACCCAGGCCAAGATCCAGCTCACCAACCGTAATGGTCAGAACATCTCCAATGACCGTATCGGCGACCCGCGTGCCGGTACCTTGAGTTCCTCGCAGGAAGTCTATGGCCGTGGCCACATGGTGCGTTTGACCCAATTGTGGATTCAGCACCAGTTCCTCGACGGCAAGCTGGACGTCAAGGCCGGTTACTTCGGTGAAGGCGAAGACTTCAACACCTTCCCGTGCGAATTCCAGAACCTGGCGTTCTGTGGCTCCCAGGTGGGTAACTGGGCCACCAACGTCTGGTACAACTGGCCGGTCAGTCAGGCTGCATTGCGGGTGAAATACAACATCACCCCTGAACTGTATGCCCAGATCGGCGCGTACAACCAGAACCCGTCGCAGCTGGAGCACGGCAACGGCTTCAAACTCAGCGGCAGTGGCACCAAGGGTACCGTGCTGCCGGTTGAACTGGTCTGGTCGCCGAAGCTTAATAACCTGCCGGGTGAATACCGTGTCGGTTACTACAAGAGCACGGCGCCTGCCGATGACGTGAAGGTCAATATCACCAATGATGGTGAAGACTACCGCGTACGCGACAGCAAGCACGGTTACTGGTTTGTCGTGCAACAGCAGCTCACCAGCCACAACGGAGACGCTTCGCGCGGTTTGAATATTGCGGCCAACGCTACTTTTCATGACAAGGCCACCAACATCGTCGACAACTACCAGTCGCTGATGTTTGTGTACAAGGGCCCATTCGATGCTCGTCCCAAGGATGACATCGGTATTGGCGCCGCCCGTATCCACGTCAACGATGACGTGAAGAAAAGCGCCGAGCAGATTAATGCTTCGCTGGGTGTCACCGATTACAACGATCCGCTGTACTCGCCGCTGCGCACCACCGAGTACAACTATGAAATCAACTACGGTTTCCACGTGACCAACTGGCTTACCGTGCGTCCTAACTTGCAATACATCACTCACCCGGGTGGTGTGGACCAGGTAGACAACGCATTGGTAGCCGGGCTGAAAATTCAGTCTGTGTTTTAGTCCTCTTGCGCTAAGCTCCTTGCTTTTCTAGCGGATAGCCTTGGCTATCCGCTTTTTTTCGGGGCTGCACACCCCAGCGCATGATTTTCAGGACTGCGGCACATGCATGAGCATCCGCTTCACCGTTTTTTCAAATCCAAACGCGAACAGCCGATTTTCCAGTGGGAGCGCTTTCAACTGCGCGATGTGCTGGTGATCGATCACCCCCATTGCCAGGCGGTGTTCAGTCGTCAGGGTGCGCAACTGCTGCACTTTCAGCCGACCGGGCAAAAGCCGTGGCTGTGGTGCGCAGCCAAATGGCCGCAGGTGGGCGCGATACGCGGCGGGGTACCGATTTGCTGGCCGTGGTATGGCCGCCATCCCAGTGAAAACGCGTGGCCATCCCATGGTTGGGCGCGGTTGATTGACTGGAAACTGCTCGACAGCAGCACTGACGAAGACGGTGTGACCCTGCACTGGCGTTTGCAATTGTGCGACTGGCAGGTCGATTTGCATGCGCGGTTGGGCGAAGACATGGAATTGCGCTTGAGCACCGAACATCAGGACGACGAGCCTTGCCAGGTCAGCCAAGCTTTACGGGCTTACTGGCGTATCGGAGATGTCGCGGAGGTAGCGCTGTCCGGTCTGGATGGTGTTCACGGCTACGATCAGTTGAACCGTAAGGTTTGCCAGCAGAAGGGTGAATTGCGGGTGGAGGGTGGTTGTCAGCGGGTGTTTCAGCATGACGGCGAAATGCAGCTCAATGACCACGCCTGGCAAAGGGCGTTAAGCATTGATACGGGTGATCAAGCCAACACCGTGGTTTGGCATCCGGGCAAGCGGCCGTTGCTGGGTGTGAGCTGGAGTGAGGTCATGGGCTTTGTGTGCGTGGAGTCCACCAGCGGAGGCATCCACAACCAAACCCTGGCGCCGGGCGAACAGGCGCATTTGAGTTTGCAAGCGCGGGCGAGGCTGGTGGGGGCTTGAGGCTGCAATCGTTCAGGTTGCCAGGTTGATTGAGCAAGCCGTCAGGCATTGACTTTATGCCCGGCGGTACTCTCTGTTGAGGTGGGCGCAACGACATGGGGCTAGGCTGAAAAGGCTACATTCAAAAAGAGTTAGACCTCTGGTTATCAACGTTCTATGTGCTACATAGGAGATATCCCATGTTCAACACTCATGGCGCCTTACATCGCAATACACCGCAACTTACGGTCAAGGATAATCGCAGTTTGGTTATCCGCAATGTCCGCTACCACCGTCACCCCGATACGCTGCCCCTGACCGATGAGAGAATCATTCGACACCAATACGCTGCCCGTGGAGAACGTGTGCAGAGCATTGATCCGCGACTGTTTGCCTTGCGGCAAGCCGATACAAGGGTTAATCCCAACATTGTTTATGTGTCGTCACTGGGTGGCAATGTACTGCGCACTGACAGTGTGGATGCCGGGACCACCGTCATGTTCAACGACGCTGCCGGGCGTCCGTTGTTGAGCCTTTCTGCTACGGGGCTCAAGCGCATTTTTGGATATGAGGGCAATGGTCTGTCGGGTCGCCTGCTGGATATTACCGAGCAGGGGAAGGGCGAAACGGCCCGAGTGACAGAGCGTTTTTTGTGGGCGGACAACACTCAGACGCAGCAGGATCGCAATCTTGTCGGGCAATGTGTGCGCCATTACGATACCGCCGGGCTTGATCAGATCAACAGCATCGCCCTGACGGGTATGCTGCATCGGTTAGCCGTCAACTGATGAAAGCGCATCATCACGCTGACTGGCAGGCCGCTGACGAACCCGCCTGGGAAAACCTGTTGGCCCCCATTCTATTCACTACCCGCACTACCTTTGATGCGGCGGGCAGCTCCCTGATCCGGACCGACGCCTATGGCAACGTTCAACGCCAGGCATACGATATTGGCGGGCAACTCAAAGGCAGTTGGCTGACGCTCAAGGGGCTACCCGAACACGTGGTCGTGGCATCGCTGACGTACTCTGCCCAAGGCAAGAAACTGCGTGAAGAACACGGCAATGGCGTGGTGACTACCTATCGCATGACGGGGCGAGCGAGCGGTTGGTTGGCATTAAAACCGAGCGTCCAGCAGGGCATGCCAGCGGTGCCCGGCTCCTGCAAGACTTGCGTTATGACTATGACTCGGTGGGCAATGTGTTACGGGTACACAATGATGCCGAAGCCACCCGGTTCTGGCGTAATCAAAAAATAGTGCCGCAAAATACCTACCTCTACGACAGCCTGTATCAACTGGTACATGCGACTGGACGTCAGATGGCCAGTATCGGACAACAAAGCAGTCCCCATCCTTCCCCGCTTATCCCGCTTCCCGTCGATGACAGTGCCTATACCCGCTACACCCGCACCTATACCTATGACCGTGGTGACAATCTGAAGCGCATCCGCCACAGCACCCCGTCCACAGGCAATAATTTCACCCGCGATTTAACGGTGTCTTCGCGCAGTAACCGCGCAGTGCTGACCTCGTTGACGTCCGCTTGCGATACGGTTGACGCAGGGTTCGACAGTGGGGGGCATCAATTGCAATTGTTCCCGGGGCAGTACCTGAGCTGGAATGCGCGGGGTGAGTTGCAGCAGGTCAACCCGGTGAGGCGCGAGGGCGCATCATCGGACAGTGAGCAGTATCGTTACGCCAGCGACGGCCTGCGTATCGAAAAAATCACTACTCAGTTCAGTGGCAACAACTCTTTAGTGCAGCGGGTGACTTACCTGCCGGGGCTGGAGCGGCGCAGCACCCACAGTGGCGACACCTTGAAAGAGGATCTGCACACGATCACGGTAGGTGAAGCCGGCCGCTCACAGGTAAGGTCGCTGCACTGGGAGGTCGGGCTTGTGGCCAGCAATAATCAGATGCGCTACAGCTATGACGATCTGATCGGGAGCAGCGGGCTGGAGCTGGACGCAAACGGTGAAATTATCAGCCTGGAAGAATATTTTCCGTTCGCCGGGACCGCGCTCTGGACGGTTCGCAGTGAGGCGCAGGCGAACAACAAAACCATCCGTTATTCAGGCCGGGAGCGGGATGCAACGGGGCTGTATTACTACGGCCACCGCTATTACCAGAGTTGGGCAGGCCGATGGTTGAGTGCCGACCCTGCAGGAGCGGTTGATGGCCTGAACCTGTACCTGATGGTCAGGAACAATCCCATTACCTTTAAAGATGCATTGGGCTTAATGGTAGAAAACGAGAATGAAGGGGCCGCCGCACCAAACGTGCCGGGTAACGTGTTCAAGCCTGAAGTGTTTAAAGTGCCCTTTGCTTTGATCGAGACACTCGCTGCGAAACGTGAGCTCACCAAAGACACACCCAAGCACAACATCCTCTATATCAGCGCCAAGCCCAATCCGTTCTCAATTGACATGACCGAGAAAGCAACGGCTGAGTTTGCCAGCAAGAAGATGAGTTACCTCACTCATAAAGGCCATCAGGTAACCGGTGCTTATGCCAGTTCAGTGAAGGAACTGACGGACACCTGGAATGCAATCGGTACGGGGCAACTGGCGGGTATCGACAAGGTGATTCTTGATTATCACGGTTCCATCAGCCCTAAACGAGGGCAGCAGAGCGTGGTCACTCTGGGAAGTACCAGTGAGCTTTTGGATAAAGATGCCATTGCCAAGTTGCAGAGCAAGGACACGGTCAAAACGGTGTCTCTGTATACCTGCTTTAGCGGGTTTATGGACTCGTTCAATCCTGCTGTCGGTTTTTTGGACAAACTGACGGATGTCGATGCCCATACCGTTGGCTTTGATGCCCAAGGTGACAATGACATGAGGTCGATGAAGGTTAATCGTCACCCTCAGGCCGGTGCGCCCTTTGACAACGCCTTGACGGCATTGGGTATGACCCGTGTTCATGTCGGACGCGTCAAGTATGTAAAGCAATCCGCTACAGGTTTGGAACTTCAGTATCAGCGGGGTCGAGAACAGATCAAGACGCCGGTTGAATTACGCAAGTACTTTGGTTGAGAGGGCGCTGATAAAGGGCGGCGTACCTCAGTCATTCGGTACGCCGCCCCCCGGTCTTCAGCGCTAAATATAAAAATTTGGCGGGTTATAGGACAGTCCGCTGCTAGCCGCTTTTGGCGCGGGTCCTTTGTAAGACAAGTGTGTTTTTGGAATTGTAAGGCTGTGAGGCACGACTATTTGTGGTCGAAACAGACTGTTCATGACTTCACTGACTTGCCCGGAGGCTTGCAACGTAAAAGCGCTGTCTTTTGTATCGCTGCCGAAATGTTGTAACTCGCCCACTATTCTTAATGCCAGCCCTTCAATCATGTCTTTTCCCACAAAAACGGATGATAGGATTTCATTTGATTCAGCGGACCTGAAGAAAGTGTCTTTATCTTCGTGTGCAACCCAGCCGGGTTTGTCCGATCCAGGCCGTTGATCCACTTGAGCAAGATCCATCAACTCCATATGCGTGTACGGGTGCCGCTCTTTCAATGACCCCATTGGCGCTCTGAACCGGTGTTCCCCAAATCGGCTTTTTTCTTTGCGACCCGTGACTCCGGCCTCAAGTGAAAAGAACACAAAGTCATTGGTTGCGAAACTGTCCAAGTCGAGAATGTCGGTATTGTTTCTGTTGAAGCTGATTTTATTTTTCGTCAATTGTTTGCTCGAGAGCAGCGTGAGCGAGCCTTCGCTGTCACGAAAGTCCTTGTTTGAAAAGTGTACGATGTCAAACAGCTCGTCTTGAAATCCCTGCACGAATTGGCTTTCTGCAGGTGACAATTCAAGGTCTTGCCTGAGATTCATTAGTTTCTCGCCGGATAACGCCCTGACCGCAGAGAAGGGCTCGCCCCGGCTCCTTAAATCCTCCCAAGCCTCTCCGTGATTGACCATGTGGTTATAAGCATCGGTTACCTCTTTAGGCTGATTACCCTCTTCATCAATGAAGCGCAGCGGGTTATTGCGCAGCATCCGATAGAGATTCAATCCATCCAGAGTCCCCGCTGGATCTGGATTGATCCACCGTTGTAACCAAGGTGCGTAAAACCGTGCGCCGTAGTAATACAGCCCCGTGGCATCCCGCTCTTTGCCGGAATAACGCAGGGTCTTGTATTTGGCCTGCACCGCATTGCGTGCCGCCCACCATGAAGTTCCGCCGTACGGATAGTAAGTTTCCTGGCTGATCAGTTCGCCTGCCTGATCCAGCTCCAGGGTGCTGCTGCCCAGATGATCCCCCAGGCTATAGCGCCACTGATCCTGATCGATTTCGTCGGGTCGTCCGGCCTCCCAATGCAGTACCTGTACATTGTTGCGCCCCGCCTGGGTTGTCATCACATGCAGTCGCTCACCCGAGGTGGATTCACGCACTTCGAGCCCCGGTAAATACAGGGTCTGACTGATCTGCTCGCCACCCCCCGTCTTGGCTCGTCGTACCTTGCGCACGCGCTGACCTTCGCCATCGTAGAGATAGGTTTCAAGATCGTTGTCCTGGCCGTCAGGTTGCGCGCGCACCACCTGCGTCACCTGATGCAGTTGGTTGCGCGCATTCCAGTGCATCAGTTGGCCCGGCGCCAATGCCAGGTGATTGCCGTTGGCATCGAAACGGGTCGTGAAGTCAGCGGGGTTCTCTTCCTTGAGCAGGCTGCGGTTACTGTGTGCGTCCACCACCATCTGGCGCAAATAGGTGTGACCGGCCCCCGCGTCATGCTTGAGTTGGGTCAGGTTGTTGCCGCTGTCGTAGGTGTAGGTCTGGGTGTAGTTGCGCCAGCGACTGTCGTCCGGCATGCCGAAGGTTTCCAGCCCCGGCAGATCGGGCCCGATCATTTGGTTGATGCTTTCCCGGCCCGTGGCTTCGACCAGTTGGTACAGGGTGTCGTAACGATAGGTGCTGAGCGCTTCAACCCGTTGCTGGGCAAACCATTGAACGGGTTGGGCCAGATCTTCGATTTGTTCGACATTGCCCACCGGGTCGTATTGGTAGTGCAGGTCTTGCAGCAGATGACCGGCCAGGGTGTTGGCCTGGAGGCGCTGCAACCAACCGGTTGCCGGTGAATAGCGGGTGATAGTCAGCACATCGTTGCCTGCCTGCTCGACTTCCACTTGATCGAAGGCGTTGTACTCACAACGTTTGAGCAGGTCTAAGCCGTCCAGTTGGGAAGCGCGAGGGCGCCCGGCGATGTCGACGCTAAATGTACGGACGTGGCCCACTGCATCCGTGTGCGCCATCACCGCTCCCAATGCGTCGTACCGCCAGCGTGTGGAGTAACTTTGAGTATCGAGCGAGGTATTCGGCCAGTCGGGAGTTGTCAACGATAGGCAAAACCGTCGGGTTTCAATCCCAGGCTGACCTGTCACGGCAAAGGTTTCATGCCACAGGCTGCCTGCGGGATCGTCGTGACGCAGCACGCGGCTACAACGGTTGCGCTGAGCATCTTCAGTAGTGTTTGCGGCATAGGTAAAGCGTTCGACGCAACGCTCGCTGGCTCCATCGGAGACTGTTTCAAACAGTGCTACAGGGCGCAATTGATCATCGTAGTCGGAGCGAATACGTGTTTCGCGGCCGTCCCATAGGGTCACAGCCTGTGTGGCCGCGTTGAATAAACTGACGCGCCAGCCTGCATCCACTGAATCACTGCGCAACTCCCGCCCCGACAGGCTGAAGCGGGTTTGCTGATTAGCCATCACACTGGCATTGGTCGCGGCCAGCGATGACAGCCGTGGGTCCCATTGCTCAACCACAAACCCCCTCGCATCAAACCGTTGTGAGGTGATTCGGCTTGATGAGGCTTGGTCTTCCTCAGTGCGGTGGTAGATCACGGTACGCACTGCCGCATTACGTCCGTCGACTGCCAGCAGTACGGGAGTTCTGTGATGCAAAAAAGCATTCATGATTGAGTCGCTCCTTGAACCTTGCAGTATTGAGCCACTGGATGTTCTATCGGACGTGACGCTATTTAAACAGCCTGCGTATTTTTCCGAGTGTTGTTTTACGGTTCTCGGGTTTGCTTTCGGTTTTTTGTGCCAGCGCCTTAAGTTTAGGGGTAGGGCGCATGTGCAGGGCCTCTATACGACATGTTTGAATGTGAAAAAGAGATGCTGTGGGGGACAACGATTTGAGGTCGAAACAAACTGTTCATGAGTTCATCCGCCTGCCCGGAAGCCTGAAGTTCATAAGCGTTGTGTTTGGTGTCACTGTCAAAGTGTTGTAAATCACTCACTATTCTTAATGCCAGCCCTTTAATCATATTGGGTCCCACAAAAACGGAAGACAGGATGGTATTGTACTCGGCTGAACTGAAATAAATTTCCTCATCCGAAGCCGTGACCCATGCAGGTTTTAGATCCCCGGGCCTTTTGTCCACCAGGGCAAGATCCGTCAATTCTGTATGAGCATACTCATGTCGTGCTTGCAAAGCGTCCAGGGGGGCCCTGTATCGGTGCTCGCCGAATCGGCTGTATTCTTTTTTAGGTTCGGCCCCTGCCTCGAGTGAAAAAAATACAAAATCATTGGTTGCGAAAGCGTCCAGATCGACCATTTCGGTGTTTGATGTATTGAACGTGATTTTATTTTTTTTCAATTGCGTGCTCGATAGCAGTGTCAGCGATTTATCTCTGGCACGAAAATCTTTATCTGAAAAGTGCACCAGGTTAAATTCATTCTCCGTGAAGCTGTTTAAAAACTGCATGTCCGCCGCTGACAAATTAAGGTCTTCTATAAGGCGTACTGTCTTTTCGCCCGAGAGTTCTTTTAGTGCGATGTAACCATTTCCCCGTTTCCTTAAAGGTTCCCAGACATATCCGCGACTGATCATATGTTCATACGCGTCTTCTACTTCGATGGGGATGTTGCCGCTCTCATCAATGAAGCGCAGCGGGTTATTGCGCAGCATCCGATAGCGATTCAAACCATCCAGAGTTCCCGCTGGATCTGGATTGATCCACCGTTGCAACCAAGGTGCGTAAAACCGTGCGCCGTAGTAATACAGCCCCGTGGCATCCCGCTCTTTGCCGGAATAACGCAGGGCCTTGTATTTGGCCTGCACCGCATTGCGTGCCGCCCACCATGAAGTTCCGCCGTACGGATAGTAAGTTTCCTGGCTGATCAGTTCGCCTGCCTGATCCAGCTCCAGGGTGCTGCTGCCCAGATGATCCCCCAGGCTGTAGCGCCACTGATCGGGCTCAGCCTGCCAATGCAGCACCCGGATATGGTTGCGACCGGCCTGGGTGGTCACGACATGTAGCTGCTCGCCCGTGGTGGATGTGCGAATTTCAAGACCGTGCAAATACAGCACCTCAAGGACCTGTTCACCACCGCCGGTCTTGGCCCGGCGTACCTTGCGCACGCGTTGGCCCGCGCCGTCATAGATATAGGTCTCGACATCGTCGTCCTGGCCGTCAGGCTCCTCGCGCACCACTTGCGTGACCTGATGCAGTTGGTTGCGGGCATTCCAGCTCATGAGCTGCCCCGGTGCCAGTACCTGTTGATTGCCGTTGGCATCAAAGCTACTGGCAAAGTCCACGGGTACTTCGCCCTTGAACAGGCTGCGGTTGCTGTGCTCTGCCACCACCATCTGGCGCAGGTAGGCGTTACCGGCGCCAGCATCATGTTTTAGCGAAGTCAGATTGGCGCCGCTGTCATAGGTGTAGGTCTGGGTGTAGTTGCGCCAGTGGCTGTCGTCCCTGGCGCCGAAAACCTCCAGCCCCGGCAGTTCAGGGCCGATACGTTGGCTGGCGTTTTCCCGGCCCGTGGCTTCGATCAGTTGATACAGGGTGTCGTAGCGGTAGGTGCTGACTGCCTCAACCTGTTGTTGGGCAAACCACTGTACGGGCTGGGCCAGGTCTTGGATGCGCTCGATATTGCCCAACGGGTCGTACTGGTAGTGCAGGTCTTGCAGTAAATGGCCTGTCGAAGTACTGGCCTTGAGGCTTATCAACCGGCCATCGAGCGCTGAATAGCGGGCGATGGTCTGCACATTGTTGCCAGCTTGTTCGGTGTCCACCTGATCGAAAGCGTTGTATTCGCAGCTTTTGAGCAGGGGCATACCATCCAGTTGCGAGGCACGAGGGTGACTGGCAATGTCGAGGTTAAACGTCTGGATGTGGCCTACAGCATCGGTTTGCGCCTTCACCGCGCCCAGTGCGTCGTACTGCCAGTGGGTGCTGTAGCTGGCGGTCTGGAGCGGGGCATCCGGCCAGTGGGGAGCGCTCAGTGAGACGCAAAATCGCCGGGTCTCAATCAGCGTCTGGCCGGTTACGGCGAATGCTTCATACCACAAACTGCCGGCTGGATCGTCGTGACGCAGCATGCGGCCACACCGGTTGCGCTGAGCATCTTCAGTATTATTTGCGGCATAGATAAAGCGTTCGACGCACTGCTCTACGTTTTCGTCAGCCCCTTTTTCAAACAGTGCGACAGGGCGCTGTTGCTCATCGTAGTCCAGGCGCATAAAGCTTTCACGCCCGTCCCAACTGTGCACGGCCTGTGCGGCCGCGTTGTAGAAACTGACGCGCCAGCCTGCATCCTCCGAATCACTGCGCAACTCCTGCCCCGACAGGCTGAAACGAGTTTGCTGATTGGCCGTGACACTGGGGTCAGTGGCGGCAAGGTCATTCAGTCGCGGGTCCCATTGTTCAGTCAGATGCCCGAGCGCGTCATACCGCTGTCGGGTCACCCGGGTCGATGATGCTTGGCTTGCATCGGTACGGTGGTAAATCACTGTCCGAAGCAGAGCCGCGCGCCCGTCGATCGAGGTCAGTACGGGCGTTTTCTGGTTCATTAGACTGTTCATCTTTGCAATGCCTCATTGCTCAGTTCGCTATGAACGCTTGCCACCCATCAGGAAGCGTTGGCATTGTTGATAATCACCATTTTTTTCAAAGGGAACACCAACGCCTGGGTTTCATCGTTGCCAGTGAATGCGACTTTGATTATCACGGTGAGCGTACAGCCGTCAGCCAGTAGCGCCAGGTAATCGGGCTTGACGAGCTTGCGTATAAACCCCTGGTTTACCTCGACCGAATGCACGGATGCTGCGACCCATATTGCGAGCTCGTGCAACGTGCCATCCGCCTTTTGACCCTCAAGGCGCATCCAGATCCTCTGCCCGGCGACGACGAAAGGCCAGGTGCGGATATCAATGTTCACGCCATTGGGGGCGCGGTTTACGTCCAGTTTGCCGCTGCTCTCTTTTTCAACCGTCAGCAAGCTGCTTAGATGCGACGCGGGGAGGGTGGCGATAGTCAGGTTCAGTACTTCTGAATGCAGCTCTGCGGTTGTGCGTGTCACCGTATAAGTCACCAGGACCGTTCTGCCGAGGTTGGCGCCCACGGCTGTCGCTGGAATATCAAACAGCACCCGACCTTTCAGGTCGCCCTGTTTGGATGCCAGCACAGGAGAGCCGACGCCGGTTACACCGCTCCAGCTAACCGTGATGCTGTCGGTGGTCAGCATGCCCGGGTATTCAACCCGCACCGTTGCGCCTGCAAGGGCTTGCATCGGATCAAGCCGATTGCCCCGCGCTTGCAGCACGGTGGCAGCTCTAGGGTGTTCCAGTGCCTCTTGATACAGGTCGTTTTCATCCTCGACGATGGTGTACCAGTTCATATACGTCTGGCGGCGCCAATAGCTACTGGCAGTAATGGTTTTGGTGGGGCGGCCCAACGGATCATAGAACTGCTGGTCGCTGTAGCCGAACTGGCGAAAGGACTCATCGTTGATGTAGCGGTACTGGTTCGCGAAGTAAGGCCGGTAGACGCGAATCGCCAACCCTTTGTTGTTGTATTCCACGCGTTCACTGACGCGCCAGCGCTCGGTGGCCTGCACCTGTTCCGGTTCCCCGTTGCTGATTATCAGGTTGCCATTGTCGTCGACGGCGTAAGCCTGACCCGGTTCGACTTTCTGTTTGCTTTGCAAGGCACGGCCAAAACCATCCGAGGCGCTCAGCGACATTCTCACCTGCTTATCGGGATCGCCCGGATAGCGGTCAGATTGCAGAACGGCGCTGTGTGCCGGTTCGCGAGGCAGGGCCAGCAAGGCTGAACAGGTCTGGGCCGGAATCTGGTTTACAGGGTAATCACCCTTGGCCAGGCGTTTGCGCGCGCTGGCGCGCAAGTGTCCGGTGGGCATCAGCACGCCCAGCTCAACTCCGTTGGGTAGCAGCTCCGGCGGGGCCAGGCCCATCCAGCTACTGCTTTCGTAAAAGAGGGCAGTTGCCAGGTCGCCCATGACCGAGCTGTCGGCAATGGCTTGCGCGGCGCTCACGGGTTGCCACGCATGACTGGCCATGTTGCCAAAACCCACATTTTTAACGGCCTGGGTGTCGTCGTCCCATTCGGTGCCCCAGAAGGTTGTCAGCACCACTCGACCCATCGCGTCGTAGCAGGCTTCACTGACATTCTGATTGGGGTCGCGTATCCATTTGGCCTGCAGCGAGCGGTAGTCGTAGACCGTTTTGGTGATCCCTTCGTCAGGTGCCGTGAAGGTGTCAGGCAGTAGCCAAAGGCCGTCGTAGCTGACTTTTGATGGCTTGACCCAGGCGACCGGTTTTTGCTCGAGCACGGTGTTGAAATGCTCGACTCCGGCGAAGGTTGAGTACCCCGTGCGTGTCGCCCACAGGCTGATGGAGGTGTCGACGGTATTACTCGTTGGCCGCCACAGACCGACATCGATATAGCCGGCCGATTCGAGTCGGGCTTTGACTTCGTCGGGCGTGTTACCCAACAGGTTTTTTTCGACGCCCTGATCATCCGTCACCCGATAGGCTTGCAAGGCAGCGGTATCGAGTTCGGCCTGCTCGCCATACTCGGGGAGTGCATCGAAGTTCACCGTCCCGTCAGGGCACCCCTGATAGTGCACGCGGCTCTGGCCTGCCAGCATGCGTTGGCCGTTGAGCGGGTCCTTGCCCAAGGGTGAGTTCGCGCCAATAAAGGCTTCGTAGCTGATGGCCACGATCGACGGGTCGCCTGCGTCCACTGCATAGGCGGTCTCTTGACGGCGGTACGGCAGGCCCAGGCGCAGGTAATCGGTCTGGTTGATATGCAGGATCCGCTCGCGCGTCTCGCTCAGGTAGAAGCACTGCTGGGCATCATCCTTGGCATCCATCCACCAGCGCCGCAAATGGGCGTGCTCTTCATCGTCGGGATAGGGCGGTTGTGCGTCGGCGCGTCGAGCGTATGCGACACCGACACCATGGCTGACGGTGCCATAGTCATCGATGGCCAGATTGAGTTGGTGCTGGCAGAGCGGATCATTGATCTGACGCTCGTATTGCAGGCTGCGTTGCTCAATGACAAAAGGCAGCATGACGCTGTAGGGGCTGACATTGGAGCGCGCTTGCAGCAGGCGAACGCCAAACCGGCTTTGCGTGACGCTGTAAGGCACGGCGTTGCCATCGACGCCCAGGGTTTCGGCGCGCAACACCGAGCCGCTCAAGGTGCGGGCCGCGTCGCGCAGTGTCGGGGCATCCCAGTCAGTGTGCGTTTGTTCGGTGCCATCAATGTGTTGGGTACACAGGGTGTTGCCCAGCGGCGCCAGTTGGATATCACCGGCCCAAGCATCAGGCACGTCCATATGCAGGGTTTTGCCGGTGTGGAACCAGGTCTTGCTCATTACGGGGGCGCTAAAACCCTGGGTATCGCTGTTGTCAGCCTCGGTGTCGGTTTGCAGCAGCAGTCCAAAGCCGCGAAATTCCCGTTCCACGCCATCGTAATAGCCGTGGCGATAGGTAAAGAACTGGGACAAATGATTTCCGGTAATCTGATCCAACTGGCGCTGCTCGCTGACCACATGCATCGCGAAGGGCATTTCAGACACGGCCTGCGACGGGTCTGGAAGCAGGTTTTTCTCGTCCAGCCATTCCTGTGCCGAAGAGCGATACACCACCTCGCCTGCAGCCCCCCTATTGTTGTCCGTGGCGCACAGCAAATACGGTTTGTTGTCGGTAACAAAGTCGCAGCGCCAATGAGCGGGCACGAGTGCAGGGGTGTTCGTATGGCTGGTCACTACCAGGCTTGTGCAGCCCAGCCCTTGCAGGTCGGCCACGCTGACTCGGGTCAGCGAGTCGTACCTCAGCCCTTCAGGCAGCGTGATCGTGACGGGGGCGGCGAAACCGTGACCGCTGAGGTTCATGAAAATCTGCACCGAACTGCTTTGCCAGTACAGGATGTCCACCGCGCCTGACCCGTCCAGGTCAGCGAGGCGGATATGGGCAGGGTTGAATTCACCCGCAAAGTCCAGCCTGCCAAAGTTGACCGGCTCGCCAAATCGACCCCGGCCCAGGTTCGGAAAGCAGCGTACGGCCTGCCCGGTGATGTGGACTAAATGCTGCTGCCCGGACCCCAGCAGGTCACTGAACGCAACCAGTTCGCAGCGTTCGTCAATGACCGCTGGCAAGGCAGTTTCAGTGCCCAGGCGGTGGACCTCGACAGGCGTGTCGAAGCCCTGGTTTTTCAAATTGACATACAACCGCACGCTGCGGGTCCCGATCATAGCCAGGTCCGACAAGCCGTTACCCATCAGGCTGGCCAACTGCGCTCGGGGATGAAAAAACTCCGAGGGGAAGGCCGCGTAGGGCGTGAAGTGGCTCCATTGCTGGTCAGTGTTCAGGGTGAAAAAACCTGCAATCGAAGGTTGGGCCACCAGCCAGTCGAGCTTGCCGTCGCCATTGACGTCCGTGAGGACTTGCAGCGTTGGCGAGTTGTTGTTGGCGACAGGAATCTGTTTGAGCAGCTCCTGCGCCGCGTAACCCACCGCATTTTTATTCAGGCCGGGCATCGGATGACGAATGGGCCGTCGGTAGTACCAGGCGTTTTGCAGGCGATAGAGAATCCCGGCCAACCCATCGCCGAACAGATCCACCAATTGGTAGTTGTCGGCATCGATACCCGGGCTTTGCACGGGCGTCTGCTCTGTAAAAAATGGTGAGAACCTTGCGGATTCCGGGGTGAACGTGAACGGGGTGTAGTCGAACTCCTGTGGCGGGTTGAATTGCGCTTTTTGCCCCACATAGCCGATGACGTGCGCGGCGGTCAGCAAGGACACGGCCGGTTGCTGGCTGTACTCCAGTTGCAGGCGCTGTACCAGCGCCGGCTCGCCCTGGAGCAGCACGGGGCCGCTATTGTCCGGGCCATCGGCGCACCAATGGAACATCAGTACCTGGTGGCACAGCCGCAGCGTGCGCTCCTCGAACCCGTAGCGGTAACTGCTGACCGGATCGGCGCGCAGGGGCCACTGTGTGCCTGGCGTCTTGGGGTACTGGGGGCAATCCACCAGTCGGGCATCAGCTTCGCCATAGTCGAAAACCAGATCAAATAGCCAGGTGCGCACCGCCGGATCTTGCATCACGAACGGCACCCGATCGCCCGTCAGATTGCCGTAGCGCACGCGTTGCAGGTAACGATGAGTGCTGGTGTCGCGGTCTCGCCAGGCATCTGCTGCAGGCCCGGTCAGTGTGTTCAGTGAGGCATCATTCTCAGGCACATATTCGTACAGCACATGCTCGCCATTGGCAGCGACCGACTCCTCAAGGAGCCACTCGGCCACCCAGGTCGAGGTACTCCGCACGTGTTGCAGGCGGGCGTTGTCACTGTGGCCGTACACATGGACACTGCCGTCCGCAATCTGGATCAGCCAGAACGAATCGGTGGTGCCGACATAGTGTTGGTAAGTGCTGAAGTCGCCTTCTACCCGTGGGTGGTAGGCGGTCACTCGATAGAGTTCAGACAGCTGCCGGTCGCGAAAAAACGAGGTGTCACGGGTGTTGATCTGGCCGCTGGCGTCGCGTTGCGCCAGCAACACATCGCCACTGGGGGAGAGGTAGACCGGCTCGGCCAGCTGGCCATTGGAATCGGGTTCGAACTGAGGTGTTTGCAGGCTGGTTTGCCGGCTGATGGAGGGGCGGTTGATTGACCAGCCCTGACCGAACTCGGTACGACCTGCGCCACTGCTGTAGCTCAGGCCCAGTGCGGGGGCATAGCCGCGGCCAGGCGTAATGGGCAGCGGAATTGCCAGTGACGCAGCACCGGTCAAGCCTACAGCTCCCCAGCCCTCGCCAATGCTCTGAATGGCGCCACCGCCTTTTGGCAGTGAAGGTGCAGAAATACTGAGCGGTTCTTGGGCCATGATCATGAGCTCCTGCCACAGGGCTTTTTCAGATAGACCGATCTGAAGATTTAGGGGCAGGAGCAGCAGGCGTAAAAGGCCTGAACCCCGTTGCAAAAAATAACCCCGAGGTATTCACGTTATGACTGTTTTCGACAGCTGTAACCTGTCACATCTGACAGTTAAACGTCATGGGGGCTACAGCTTTAAAGGCGGTAAGAGAGCGATTGCCTTAGAAAACAGGGGCTGGGCAGGAGAGGGGGGGAGCGGCATGGTTCAGCCGCTTGTCGGGCAGGGTCAGCGGTGCTGACGCCATCTGCTACGGGTACGGGTTGTGGTGCAAGACGATCAGTTGAATTCATCGCCTACCGGGTACCGGCTGGCGTTGAGGCTTTCCTTGATTTTGCGCAGGTGCGGCTGGAAGTCCACCCCCCGGCGTAGGGTCATGCCGGTGGCGAGTACGTCGAGCACGGTGAGCTGGATGATGCGCGAGGTCATCGGCATATAGATGTCGGTGTCTTCAGGCAGCGGAATATTCAGGCTCAAGGTGCTGGCTTTGGCCAGTGGCGAGTTTTCTGCTGTCAGGCCCAGTACCGAGGCACCGTTGGCTCGCGCAATACGAGCCACTTCCACCAGCTCACGGGTGCGACCTGTATAGGAAATAATGACGAACAACTCACCGGTGTGGGCCACGGACGCGATCATGCGTTGCATTAATACGTCGGCATGGGCGGTGACCGCCAGGTTGAAACGGAAGAACTTGTGTTGCGCATCCAGCGCCACTGGAGCCGAAGCGCCCAGGCCGAAAAAGTGGATTTGCCGAGCCTGGATCAGCAAGTCGACGGCGCGGCTGATAAGGTTCGGGTCCAATGCCTGGCAAGCGCTGTCCAGGGAGGCAATGGCGCTGCCGAAAATCTTTTGGGTGTAGGCTTCGGGATTATCGTCGGCCTCGACCGCACGGCTGACATACGCGGCACCACTGGCCAGGCTCTGTGCCAGTTGCAGCTTTAATTCCGGATAACCGCTGACGCCAAATGAACGGCAGAAACGGTTGACTGTAGGCTCGCTGACCGAGGCCGCCTGAGCCAGGGCCGCGATGCTGAAGCGGGTCGCTTGCTGCGGGTTCTGCAAAATGATTTCAGCCACTTTGCGCTCGGCCTTGTTCAGGTCTTCGAGGCGGCCCTTGATCTGTTCGAGTAAATTTCGCACGCGGTCCATTTATGATCCTTGGGTCAGCGATGCAAGAACCGCTCAAAAGCGGTTCTGGAAGGTGGCCTATCCTACTGGTGGCCTGAGATGACCACTAGCAGGAATCTGTATTTTGAGAAAATGTTGTGTTTATTACTACATTTTTCCTTGAGTGATGCCTTGAAAAAAGGTATTTGTAGCTTAACTTGATAAAAGAACAAACATCATGTCTTCGATTACGGTTGAACCGTGCACCTTTGCCTTGTTCGGCGCCCTTGGCGATTTGGCCTTGCGCAAGCTGTTTCCTGCGTTATATCAACTGGACCGCGCCGGTCTGCTTCACGCAGATACGCGCATTCTCGCGCTGGCTCGTGAACCGGGTGACGCCACTACGCATTTGGCGCATATCGACAGCCAGTTGCGCCAGTATCTGGGCGAGAAGGAAATTGAAGTAGAGGCGTTAACACGCTTCCTGGCTCGATTGAGCTATCTGCATGTGGATTTTTTCAAGACTGAAGATTACGTGTCTCTGGCAGAACTTGCCGGAACAGAACAGCGCCTGATTGCCTACTTCGCCACACCGGCTGCGGTGTACGGCGCTATTTGCGAGAACCTGTCGAAAGTCGGTCTGGCTGAAAATACCCGCGTGGTGCTGGAAAAACCCATCGGCTCGGACCTCGAATCGTCGCGCAAGGTAAACGACTCCGTCGCGCAGTACTTCCCCGAGAACCGCACCTACCGGATCGACCACTACCTGGGCAAAGAAACCGTACAAAACCTGATCGCGTTGCGCTTCGCCAACAGCCTGTTCGAAACCCAGTGGAACCAGCGCTATATCTCCCACGTTGAAATCACCGTGGCCGAGAAAGTGGGTATCGAAGGTCGTTGGGGCTATTTCGACAAGGCCGGTCAGCTGCGCGACATGATTCAAAACCACTTGTTGCAGTTGCTGTGCCTGATTGCGATGGACCCGCCTGCGGACCTGTCGGCTGACAGCATTCGCGACGAGAAGGTAAAAGTGCTCAAGGCACTGGCCCCTATCAGTGCCGAAGGCCTGACCACCCAAGTGGTGCGCGGCCAGTACATCGCCGGTTACAGCGAAGGCCAGTCGGTGCCGGGTTATCTGGAGGAGGAAAACTCCAACACCCAGAGCGACACCGAAACATTTGTTGCCCTGCGTGCCGACATCCGCAACTGGCGTTGGGCGGGTGTGCCGTTTTACCTGCGCACCGGTAAACGCATGCCACAAAAGCTGTCGCAGATCGTGATCCACTTCAAGGAACCGTCGCACTACATATTCGCTCCGGAGCAGCGTCTGCAAATCGGCAACAAGCTGATCATTCGCCTGCAGCCGGACGAAGGTATTTCCTTGCGTGTGATGACCAAGGAGCAGGGTCTGGACAAGGGCATGCAACTGCGCAGCGGTCCGTTGCAATTGAATTTTTCCGACACTTATCGCAGTGCACGGATTCCGGATGCCTACGAGCGTCTGTTACTCGAAGTCATGCGTGGCAACCAGAATCTGTTTGTACGCAAAGATGAAATTGAAGCTGCATGGAAATGGTGCGACCAGTTGATCGCGGGCTGGAAAAAGTCTGGTGATGCGCCCAAGCCTTACGCGGCGGGCTCCTGGGGACCGATGAGTTCCATTGCATTGATTACGCGGGACGGGAGGTCTTGGTATGGCGATATCTGATTTGAAACTGCCTGAGGGTGTCAACGCGCACACCTTCAAGAACTCGGCAACAATGGCCGAGGGGCTGGCAGCAAACGTTGCCGGGCAATTGAACCAGGCCATTGCCAGTCAGGGCGTTGCGACGCTGGTGGTGTCTGGCGGTCGTAGCCCGGTGGTGTTTTTCGAGAGCCTGATCAAACAGCCGATCGACTGGTCGAAAGTGGTCGTCAGCCTTGCCGATGAACGCTGGGTGCCGGTTGAACACGCTGACAGCAACGCTGGCCTGCTCAAGAAACACTTGCTGCAAGGCCCGGCTGCCAAGGCCCGTTTTGTCGGTTTGTACAATGCTGCTTCGACAGTTGAAAAGGCTGCACTGGAAGCGGATCAGGGCCTGGCCGAGTTGCCGCCGATTGATGTGCTGATTCTGGGCATGGGCGATGACGGGCATACCGCCTCGTTGTTCCCCAACAGCCCGAACCTGAGCGAAGCCCTGCAACTGGATAACCCGCGCCGTTGCTGGGCGATGCTGGCGCCTACCGTGCCGCATCAGCGCCTGAGCATGAGCCGCAGCCTGTTGGCGAGCGCAAAGCACAAGGTGCTGTCGATTCAGGGGCAGTCCAAATTGAACACCCTCAACGAAGCGCTGGGGGGTAACGATGTTGCCGCCTTGCCGATTCGTGCCTTTCTGCAACCTACGTTAGAGATTTACTGGTGCCCATGAGCCAAGGATCAGCTGCCATGACAACAACAATTGCGAACGTATCGATGGCGGATAAAGTCGCCCTGATCGACAGCCTCTGTGACCGTGCCCGAATTCTGCCGGTGATTACCATCGCCCGCGAACAAGACATCCTGCCGTTGGCAGATGCGCTGGCGGCAGGTGGTCTGACTGCCCTTGAGGTGACTCTGCGCTCCTCGTTCGGTCTTAAGGCGATCCGCATTCTGCGTGATCAGCGCCCTGAGCTGGTAACAGGTGCCGGTACCGTACTGGATCGGCACATGCTGGCGGCGGCTGAAGAAGCCGGTTCGCAATTTATTGTCACGCCTGGTATCACCCGTGACTTGCTCCAGGCCAGCGTTGCCAGCGATATTCCGCTGCTGCCGGGTATCAGCAATGCATCCGGGATCATGGAAGGTTACGGGTTGGGCTACCGTCGTTTCAAACTGTTCCCGGCTGAGGTCAGTGGTGGTGTGGCCGCGATCAAGGCATTGGGCGGTCCGTTCGGTGAAGTGAAATTCTGCCCGACTGGCGGTGTAGGCCCGGCCAATATCCGCAACTACATGGCGTTGAAAAACGTGATGTGTGTAGGTGGGAGCTGGATGCTGGACAGCGAGTGGATCAAAAACGGCGATTGGGCCCGGATCCAGGAATGTACCGCTGAGGCGCTTGCGCTGCTGGATTGATGTTTTAGTTCCGAATTTGTTGTGTGTTCTACGGTTTTTTGGTGCGCTTGGTCGGCGCACCTTTTTTTTGCCTGAAAAACACAGGGTCGGTGGTGTGGGAGCGGGCTTGCTCGCGATGATATCGCTGCGCTCTATTTGAAAAGCCGCGTCGTCAGCATCGCGAGCAAGCCCGCTCCCACAGGATCGACTAATTACCCTGAGACAGCTCGCGCAACGCGTTGACCAGCTGATTGATGTCATCCAGGGTGGTAGTGAACCCAACAGTTATCCGGATGCAACTGCCACACGCCGAGCCATCGCGCGCGACGGTGAACAGGTTGTAGTCCTTGAGCAGGCGCTCAACCATCGGTTGCTGGTCCTGCAGATGGGTAAAGCGCAACGAGGTAATCGCGCATCGCAGTCGCTGATCATCCTCGATCAGCACTTCAATCCCCGGCATTTTTCGCGCTTCACTTACCCACAGATCCCGCAGGTAGTTCAGCCGTGCCCCCTTGGCCTGTGTGCCGCCCATGTCCAGATGCTCTTGCAATACTCTGGGCAGGGTCAGCCATGCCGGTATGTTGGTCGTGCCATAGGGCGCGCGGTTGCGAATATCCGGCTCGGGATAATGCTGGTTGCCCATGTCGGGATCAATATCGGTCAGGCGCTGCGGGTCGATGTACATAAAACCCAGAGTCAGCGGTCCGCCGATCCATTTGTGCAGGTTGTATCCCGCAAAAGAGACGCCCAGTGCCTGCAGGTCGAATTCGATCTGGCCCAGCGCGTGAGCACCGTCAAGGATCACATCGACCCCGTGTTCTTTGGCCGCTGCAACAATGTCCTGCACGGGCAATACCAGTCCGGTGCGGTGGGTGACATGGGTGAGCGCCATCAGTTTGAGGCGTGGGTAACGCTCAAAGGCCTCGCGATAGCGGGTCACCACGCTTTCATGGGTGGCGGGGTGCTTATGGGATATTTCGATAACCTCAAGCCCGCGCTGCTGGGCAACCCAGCGCATCGCGTATGCGACGCTGTGGTATTCCAGGTCGCAGATCAGCAATTGATCGCCGGGTTGCAGGCCGTTGTAGTTACGAATCAACGATTGCAGGGCGTCGGACGCCCGCGAAGTCAGTGCAACACTGGCCGGGGCAACGCCCAGCAGGCCCGCAACCCGGTCGCGGATCTCAATGCTCTGAATCTCATCGAAGTGCTGGCGCACCGGCAGCGAGTTGTTGCGGTTAATAAAGTCGATATTGCGCTGGTAGTCCTGCGCCACGTCGCGGGTCATGCGACCGAAGTAGCCATTTTCCAGATTGATCGGGCCGGGTGCCACGTCGTAGCGCTCGGCGATGGCGTGCCAGAAGTGTTCGTCACGGGCGTTATCTTCAATCCTTGGCATGGGCAACTCGATTAGTGGCGAGGTTTGGGTTTTGAGTGTTTTGCGCGTAGCGGGTCGAGCAGATCTGACAGGCCGTTGTGATCGATCTCTTGCATCAGGGCCAGCAAGCCGCCCAGTTCGCCATGGGGGAAGCCCTGGCGGGCAAACCAGTTCAGGTATTGGCCGGGCAGGTCTGCGATGATTCGGCCCTTGTATTTGCCGAAAGGCATCTCGCGAGTGATCAGGAGTTCAAGTTTTTCGGGGTTCATGCAGCGGCCTTCAGGTGCGTAATGCTATGGGGGGAAAATACAGGCAATTTGCATGAAGGCCAATTGACAGATCATGCATATAAACCGGATACAGATTTCCCTTGTTTTGATAACTTATTGATATTTATAGGTTTTTTTTAATTCAAAAACTGGCACGAGCCCTGCAATCTCTATTGCACGATCCTCAACCTTGTAAGGAATTGAACAATGACTGACCTCAATAAAGAAGCCATTAGCGTCCTGAACGATTTGATCGAAACCAGCAAAGACGGTCAGGAAGGGTTTAAAACCTGCGCCGAAGATATCAAACACCCTGAACTCAAAGCGCTGTTTGCCAAGCGCTCGGCTGAATGTGCCGCTGCTGCGGCCGAGTTGCAGGCTCAGGTACGCGCCTTGGGTGGCGATCCTGAAACCAGCACCAGCGTGTCCGGTGACTTGCATCGCCGCTGGGTAGACGTTAAATCCGTGTTTACAGGCAAGGATGAAGAAGCGGTGCTCAACGAAGCTGAGCGCGGCGAAGACCATGCTCTGAAAGCCTACAAGGAAGCGCTGGAAAAAATCAGCAAGCACAACCTGGTAGGTATCCGTGATCTGGTAGAGCGTCAGTTGCATGGCGTGCAACGCAACCACGATCAGGTCAAGGCTTTGCGCAACGAGGCACGTGCCCGGGCTTAATTAGCCCAGGGCGGGTAGATCGACTTTAGATCTACAGTGAGAGCGGGCTTGCTCGCGATAGCAGTAACCCGGTATGTGACCTGTACCGAGTGAACTGCATCGCCAGCAAGCCCGCTTTTGCATGCATGCGTTTAACCGATGCTGATCGCCGGGAGTACTGGCAAGGTCACGGTTTGTTGCTTGCGCGGCGCGATGATCTCGGCTTCGCCATCAACGACGATTTCATCGCGCTGATTGAATACTCGGGTGGCAATGCGCACGCGAAATTTTGGCAGCTTTTCCAGAATTTCCAGACGCACGGTGAGGGTGTCACCGATTTTTACCGGTTTCTGAAAGCTCATTTGCTGGCCGACATAAATGGTGCCCGGCCCTGGGAGTTCACAGGCCACGGCAGCACTGATCAAAGCGCCGCTGAACATGCCATGGGCAATGCGCTCTTTAAACATGGTAGCGGCCGCGAATTCAGGATCGAGGTGCACGGGGTTGTGGTCGCCGGACATGGCCGCAAAAAGCTGAATATCGCGCTCTCCGACGGTTTTGCTGTAGCTGGCAGTCTGGCCGACTTCGAGGGCTTCGTACGGGGTGTTGGTAACCTGGGTCATCTAGCGCATGTCCTGTGACAAGTGTTCGGTTTTAAGATATTGATTTTAAAATACTTTTTTACAAAAAAGGTGTTACTCATTCGCTGCGCTGGGGGCGGGCGTGGCTCAATGCCTGATTGAGCCAATCGATCACATCCGCCATCACTTCGTCGCGATTTGTTTCGTTGAAAAGTTCGTGTCGCGCTTGCGGATACAAATTCAGTTGCAACTGACGATTTCCGGCCGTTCTCAAAGCCTTGGCCAGATCAGTGAGACGCTTGCCTTCACTTACCGGATCACATGCACCGCCCATTATCAGCAAAGGCAGGCCCGGATCGATCTGAGCGAGATTGGACGCTTTGCTGATTTGCTGCAACCCGCCAAGCAGATCGATCCACAGCTGGTTGGTGCAACGAAAGCCGCATAAAGGGTCGCTGGCATAGGCATCGACTTGCGCCGGGTCACGACTGAGCCAGTCATATGGCGTGCGATTGGGCTTGAAGGCTTTATTGAACGAGCCGAAAGACAGCCACTCGATCAGCGCACTCCGGCCCTTGGGGCCCTGGCGTAAACGCTCGAGGCGGGCGATCAGGCTGGCGGCACGATAAAGCGCTATCGGCTGGAAATTTGAGGCACTGAGAATGGCACCTTGCAGACTGGCACCGTGATGCATCATGTAGGCCTGGGCGATATAACTACCCATGCTGTGGCCGAGCAGGAAAATCGGCACCCCTGGATGAGTCTGGCCGATGTGCTGAGCAAGGCTGGCGACATCGCTGACGACTGCGCACCAGCCATCGTTGTCGGCGAAATACCCCAGAGTCCCATGTTCGGCCGTTTTGCCATGACCGCGCTGGTCGTGGGCATACAGTCCAAAGCCGGCATCACACAGGGTTTTGCCCAGGTGGGCATAGCGGCCACTGTGTTCAGCCATGCCATGAGCCAGCAGGACTATGGCCTTGGGCGTGCCTGCAGGCAGCCACTGGTTAACGAAAAGACCACTGCGGTCATTCGCGCCAAGCCAAAAAGTCTCAGGGATCATGGCGTTTCCTTTATTTGTTGTCGTAGCAGTGTATAGCGCATTTGCACTGCAGCCACTTATCAAGGCGTCGTGTTGTAATAAGATTCAAGATGTAAATGGCGAAGATCGCTGTATTTGCCTACAACTTGATAACTGATACCGTCCGCAGGTTCCGCTTTTCATCAAGTGAAAATTGCGGCCAGACACGCTCAGGTACGAGGATAAAAATAATGCAACCTGATTTCTGGAATGACAAACGTCCAACCGGTGTTCCGCTGGATATCGACATGACGACCTACAAGTCGGTCGTTGACGTGTTTGAGCGCTCCTGCAAAAAATTCGCGGATCGCCCTGCCTTCAGCAATTTGGGTGTGACCATCAGCTACGCCGAGCTTGAGCGCTACAGTGCCGCCTTTGCCGGTTATCTGCAGGAACACACCGATCTCAAGCCCGGTGATCGTATCGCCGTACAAATGCCCAATACCCTGCAGTACCCGATTGCGGTCTTTGGTGCCATGCGGGCTGGGCTGGTGGTGGTCAACACCAACCCGCTCTACACCTCGCGCGAGATGCACCATCAGTTCAAGAGCGCGGGCATTCGTGCGCTGGTGTACTTGAACATGTTCGGCAAGCGCGTTCAGGAAGTACTGCAAGAGATCGAGATCGACTACCTGATCGAAGCCAAAATGGGCGACATGATGCCCGCCGTAAAAGGCTGGATCACAAACCTGGTGGTCGACAAGGTTAAAAAGCTGGTGCCGGCTTATCAGTTACCTCAGGCGATCCCTTTTAAAAGTGTTTTGCGCCGTGGTGCTGGCCAGGTTATCCGGCCACTGACCGTAACGCTGGATGACACCGCAGTGCTGCAATACACCGGCGGTACAACCGGTCTGCCCAAGGGGGCAATGCTGACCCATGGCAATCTGATCGCCAATATGCAGCAATTGCGTGCCTGCCTCTCCCAGCATGATGCTGACGGGCAGCCGATGCTCAAGGACGGTCGCGAGATCATGATTGGCCCGCTGCCGCTCTACCATATCTATGCATTCACCGTTAACTGCATGGGCATGATGGTCACCGGCAACCACAACGTCCTGATCACCAATCCGCGTGACATAAAAGGTTTTATCAAGGAACTCAAGAACTGGAAATTCACCGGTTTTCTGGGTCTCAACACCTTGTTTGTCGCGCTCATGGATCACCCTGATTTCAAGACGGTGGATTTCTCCGCGCTTAAAATCACCAACTCGGGCGGTACGGCGCTGGTCAAGGCCACCGCTGAACGTTGGGAAAAACTCACTGGGTGCCGCATTGTCGAAGGTTACGGCCTGACTGAAACCTCGCCCGTGGCCAGTGCCAACCCCTGCGGGTCACTGGCAAGGCTGGGGACGGTGGGGATGCCGGTTCCCGGTACAGCCATGAAAGTAATCAGCGACGAAGGTGTCGACTTGGGCCTGGGCGAGAGAGGCGAACTCTGCGTCAAAGGTCCGCAAGTGATGAAAGGCTACTGGCAAAACCCAGAAGCCACAGCCGAAGTACTGGATGCCGAGGGCTGGTTCAAGACCGGTGATATTGCGGTGATTGATCCGGATGGCTTTGTCCGTATTGTCGATCGCAAAAAAGACCTGATCATCGTCTCCGGTTTCAACGTGTACCCCAACGAAATTGAAGACATCGTGATGGCCCATCCAAAAGTGGCCAATTGCGCGGTCATTGGCGTACCGGACGAGCGCACCGGGGAGGCGGTCAAACTGTTTGTTGTTCCTCGCGCTGGCGGGGTGACCGTTGAAGAGCTCAAGGCCTACTGCAAGGACAACTTCACCGGTTACAAGGTGCCCAAGCAAATCGTTTTGCGCGATTCTTTGCCCATGACACCGGTGGGCAAAATCCTGCGTCGCGAGTTACGTGATATCGCCTGATTCGTTCAGCCTGGCGACAGACGCCCGCTTGCCTTGAGGGAGTGGGCGTTTTTTTCATCCGTGAAAATGACCTGTCGTTACTGAAGGTGTCAGATGAGTGATCCAAAAGGCCCGGTATAGAGGGGTTTTGTCAGTAATAGAGTTTTTGCACTAATGATGACTTAGGATTGTCCTACAGTCAGGTTGGTGACTCTCAACCCTGTTTTTGGCTCTAGGCGGCCTTTGGCAAAGCTGCTACTCTCGGCGCGCTTTGTGACTTCTAGGTAACTAAAAGCCAGAACTGTCCATTATAAAAATCAAACAAATAAGAACCGCACCCGATGCGGTGAAGAATTCGCGACGCTGAGGAGTGGGCTTCCATGATTGAAGGCTTTTGGAAGGATAAGTACCCAACTGGGATTGCTGCTGAAATCAATCCAGATGAATACCCAAATATTCAGACGGTACTGCGGGAGTCTTGCCAGCGTTTCGCTGATAAACCGGCGTTCAGTAACCTCGGCAAAACCATCACTTACGGTGAGCTATACGAGCAGTCCGGCGCATTTGCTGCCTGGTTGCAGCAGCACACCGACCTGCAACCCGGCGATCGCATCGCCGTGCAATTGCCCAACCTGTTGCAGTACCCGATCGCTGTGTTCGGAGCCATCCGCGCCGGCTTGATCGTGGTCAACACCAACCCGCTGTACACCGCGCGGGAAATGGAACACCAGTTCAAGGATTCCGGTGCCAAAGCGCTGGTATGCCTGGCAAACATGGCGCATCTGGCCGAAAAGGTCGTTCCACAGACCTCGGTCAAATATGTGATCGTCACCGAAGTGGCTGACATGCTGTCACCCTTCAAGCGTGTGCTGATCAATGCGGTCATCAAGTATGTGAAAAAGATGGTGCCGGCCTATTACTTGCCTCAGGCCATCAAGTTCAATGACGTACTGAGCAAAGGGCGGGGCCAGCCGGTCAAGGAAGCAAGCCCGGTGAACAGTGAAGTTGCCGTGTTGCAATACACGGGTGGCACCACCGGTGTGGCCAAGGGCGCGATGCTCAGCCATCGCAACTTGATCGCCAACATGTTGCAGTGCAAGGCGTTGATGGCTTCCAACCTCAATGAGGGCAGTGAAATCCTGATTACGCCATTGCCGCTGTATCACATCTATGCCTTTACCTTTCACTGCATGGCAATGATGTTGCTTGGCAACCACAACGTGCTGATCAGCAACCCCCGTGACTTGCCGGCGATGGTTAAAGAGCTTTCCAAGTGGAAGTTCACCGGGTTTGTCGGTCTTAACACCCTGTTTGTAGCGTTGTGCAATAACGAGGCGTTCCGCAAGCTGGACTTTTCAGCGCTCAAGATGACGTTGTCGGGCGGCATGGCCTTGCAACTGTCGGTAGCCGAACGCTGGAAAACCGTGACGGGCAGCCCGATCTGCGAAGGTTATGGCATGACTGAAACCAGCCCAGTGGCTTCGGTGAACCCGATCCAGAACATCCAGATTGGCACTATCGGCATTCCGATGCCTTCGACCCTGTGCAAAGTGATCAACGATGCCGGTGAAGAACTGCCGCTGGGCGAAATTGGCGAGCTGTGCATCAAGGGCCCGCAGGTCATGAAAGGTTATTGGCTGCGCCCTGACGCGACCGCCGAGATCATGGACAGCGACGGTTGGTTGAAGTCCGGTGATATCGCGATCATTCAGCCTGATGGTTACATGCGTATTGTCGATCGTAAGAAGGACATGATCCTTGTATCGGGGTTCAATGTTTACCCGAACGAACTGGAAGACGTGATGGCTTCATTGCCTGGCGTACTGCAGTCAGCAGCAATCGGCATACCGGATGAAAAAACCGGGGAATTGATCAAGGTGTTTATCGTGGTCAAGCCGGGCATGACCCTGACCAAGGATCAGGTCATGGCGCACATGCGCGCCAATCTGACGGCTTACAAGGCACCGAAATTCGTCGAGTTCCGCGACAGCTTGCCGACTACCAACGTCGGCAAAATTCTGCGTCGTGAGCTGCGTGACGAAGAACTGAAAAAGCTGGGCCTTAAAAAGTAACTCGCCCGGATACGAAAAAGCCCCGCAATGCGGGGCTTTTTCGTTTTGAAACGGCGAAGATCTGTTGTAGCAGCTGGCGAAGGAACGAGGCTGCGTTCGGCGTGATGCGGCACCCCGGCACAGCCGTCGTAAAACCATTCGATGTAGTGTGCCAGATACACCGCGCTCGCCTGATTTACGACCGCTTCGCGCTCGAACGCAGCCTCGTTCCTTCGGCAGCTGCTACAGGACGGCCACAGGTTGTGGCCTTTGGGTTTATTTCTGCAAGAACTGCGAGAAGTTAACACCAGTACCTGTCGGACGAACGTCCTGCAAGTAGGAGTCCTTGTCTGCGCTCAGCTCAAGGCTCATGGTCGGCGTACGCTTGTGCGTCGCGCGAACAACCATGCCTTCGCGTTTTTCACGCAGGAAAGCAGTGGTAACCTTCAGGTGCAGCAGTTCGTCGGTGCTTGGGGTGTGCAGCAGCAGGTGCACCCATTCGTATTGACCGATGGCCAGGCGGGCCAGCGGAATATCGAACCACCAGATGTTCTTGTTGGTGTTCAGTGCGGCGAAATGGCAGTTGTTGACGCCGAGTACCGCGCCGCCGAGTTCCTGGTTTCTGCGGGCAATAGCCAGCTTTTTATCGAGTTTCATAAACTTCCTACAATTGCGGATCTTCAGCGCCATAGCCTGAATACGTCGCGTATTCTCGGGGGTTAGCGGGCAAACATAAAGCCCAACCTGCTCTGATCGACGAAATGATCGGCAGAAATAAATGAAACTCGCTACGGGGCAGGCAGGTCAACACTTGCAGTGGTCCTTTCACGGGTTTGGCAATCCAGTGCTTTTAACGTCGCCAATTGGACTACTTTTAGGTACAACCCTTCGCTTGGAGGCGTGTGATCTCAATAACTCAGCGGCGAAAGGAGACGCTATGTTTTTTCCAGGCTTGAACGGCCTGCCTTTGGGCAAAGTCTTGATCCGTACGGTCAAGGAGTTTATCGACGATGAGATGTCGACTTATGCCTCGGCGTTGGCCTATCAAATGCTGTTTTCATTATTCCCCTTCATTCTGTTTCTGATTGCCCTGATCGGCTTTTTGCATCTTCCCGACTTCTTTTCGTGGCTGCGCCTGCAGTCCGAGCTGGTACTGCCACCGCAAGCGCTGGAGCAGGTCAATCCGGTGATCGATCAGTTACAGCAATCCAAGGGCGGATTACTGTCAGTGGGTATCGTGATTGCCTTATGGACGGCTTCTGCAGGCGTAAGGCTGATGATGAGTGCAATGAACGCCGCATATGACGTGGTCGAAGGTCGTCCCATCTGGAAGCGTTTTCCGCTGTCGATTTTTTACACCATCGGCATTGCCGGGATGCTGCTGGTTGCCGCGGCATTGATGGTGCTAGGGCCGCAGGTGATGAGCTGGCTGGCGGGGCAGGTAGGCCTTGAAGACTTTGTGGTGACTCTGTGGACCATCCTGCGCTGGCCGGTGGTTATCCTGTTGATGATGGTGGCCGTGGCGTTGATGTATTACGTCATGCCGGATGTGGAGCAGAAGTTTCGCTTTATCACGCCGGGCTCGGTGCTGGCGGTGGTGGTCTGGATCATTGCGTCCTTGGGGTTTGCCTTTTATGTCAAAACCTTCGCGGACTACAACGCCATGTATGGCAGTATCGGCGCAATCATCGTCCTGTTGCTGTACTTCTACATTTCGTCCGCAGTGCTGTTGCTGGGTGCTGAAATGAATGCTGTGATTGAACACATGTCGGCTGAAGGCAAGAATCCGGGTGAGAAGACATTCGATGAATCTGACGACCCTGATCCCAAGCAACATGTCTCCGGCCTTGGGCGTGACCACTCCCTTAAACCCACTTCTGATGAATACTGACCATGATTCGTGAAATCTTGAAAATGGGCGATGAGCGTCTATTACGTGTAGCCCAGCCAGTCCCGGATGAAATGTTTGATACTCCAGAACTCTGGCAATTGATCGACGACATGCTGCAGACCATGGAGCACGCTGGTGGCGTGGGTCTTGCGGCTCCGCAAATCGGGGTTGACCTGCAATTGATCATCTTCGGTTTCGAGCACAGCGAACGTTACCCGGATGCCGAGGCCGTGCCTCAGACCATCTTGATCAACCCGCTGATCACACCTTTGAGCCCGGCGCTTGAGGAGGATTGGGAGGGTTGCCTGTCAGTACCAGGTCTGCGCGGGGTCGTTGAGCGTTTTCACAAGATCCGTTACGAGGGCTTCACCCCCAAAGGTGAGCCGATCGTACGGGTGGCTGAAGGTTTTCATGCGCGGGTAGTCCAGCATGAGTGCGATCACCTGATAGGTCGGCTGTATCCGTCTCGGATCAAGGACTTCAGCAAGTTCGGTTTTATCGAGGTACTGTTTCCTGATCTGGAGCCGGGTACGAAGGAGTAGTTACCCCCATCGCTATCATCGCCTTGTTGCGTTGATAGCGAACCAGCCGCTCGTGCAGGGCGTGGGGCAATTCCACGTCCAGGCAGAACCCCAGTTTTTCATAGAATCCTTGCAGTTCGGGATCGCAGAACAACCAGACTGGCCCCTCACAGCTGCTCACAGCATGCCTGACCAGTTCACCTGCCACGCCTTTCCCGCGCAGTGCCGGTGCGACAAACAATCCAGTCAGCCAGTGGCCGTGAGCCAGTGGTCGCAGGCACAGCCCCGCAATGATGTCTTCTTGGCGGGCGACCCACAGCTGTGCGTCCTTGACCGCTTTCATCGACGATTGATGGGCACGGTAAAACTTGTTCATTAACGGCCATAAAGGCGCTTCAAGTGGGGCATAAACTAGGGCAGTCATAAGTCGAGGCTTAAGGAGAGGTCGCGCAGTATAAACAATCAACAGGTTGGATTTGCGCGGTAATCGAAGAAACTTTTAAAGGTTTATTCGAAATTAAAACACGAGACCGCTCATTCTTTTTTGAATAACAGCGTTTAAATAAAAGTTTGCAGCGGATCAGTGTTATACCTGAGTTCACATCCCTGAACACTGGAGCGCACAACATGGCTAAAGGCATGGATTCAAAGAAAGCGGCGAAGAAAAAGCCCGCCAAAACAGCCGATGAAAAACGCGCTGATAAAAAATCCAAGAAATCCGATACAGGATTGTTTGGGCATTAAGCCATTTGCCGGGGGCTCGGTGTTTGAGCCCCTGCCAGTTTTAATCGCGCATCCTCCATTCGGTGATTTTCTAAAGCTTGAGCGTTCCGTCGCAGGTTGATGGCCATATGCTTGCACGTATCATTTGGCTAGCTATGCTCCATCGTGACGGGGCCTGAGCGGTAAATGCTTAAACCCTCGAAGTGCGTACAGCTCTAACGTTAAAAGTTAAAAGTCGGGTGATTTGCCGTGCCTTCAAACTTTTGAATTATCAATAGACAGCACCTCCAGGGATTGAGCCATGTTTAATTTGCATAGCAAAGCCGACCTGCTTGAGAACAAACGTCTAAACGGCTCGTTAAATGAAACATTAGCCAAAGTGCAAGCAATCAGTCGGTCCATGGCAATCATTGAATTTGCTCCTGATGGCACCATTCTGGAGGCCAACGAGAACTTCTGCAGGGTAATGGGTTATTCCGCTGACGAAATCCGCGGTAAGCACCACCGACTTTTTTGCGAAAACGCTTACGCACGATCCAGCGACTACAGTCACTTCTGGAGCGATCTGGCGCACGGCGACCCCTTGAATGGCACCTTTTCACGTCTCGACAAGGCAGGGCGCGAGGTGTGGCTGGAAGCCAGTTACATGCCCATTGTCGATGCAGACATGCACGTCACCCGTGTGATCAAGGTGGCTTCTGACATCACCGCTCGAATCAACAAAGAACACGAAAATCAGAGCATCGTGAATGCGTTGAGCCGCTCGATGGCCGTGATCGAGTTTTCTCCTGATGGTCGGGTGATGAATGCCAATCAGAATTTTCTCGACACCATGCATTATTCGTTGAGTGAAATCGTCGGCCAGCACCACGGCATGTTCTGTCGCAGAAGTGAGGCAGAGTCTGCCGGGTATAAAGCTTTTTGGGCTTCGCTTAATCGTGGCGAATACCACTCCAGGCGATTTGAACGGGTCGATAAATACGGTCATACGGTTTACCTCGAGGCGTCCTACAACCCGATTTTTGACGCCAAGGGCCGTTTATACAAAGTGGTGAAGTTCGCCAGTGATATCACCGCTCAAGTCACGAACCTGCAAACCGCCGCGGAATCAGCCCACAGCACATCTGTGCAAAACGACGCCTGTGCGCAGAAAGGTTCGCAGGTGGTTCAGCAGACGGTGCAAATCATTGAAGCTATCTCCAAAGACCTCAATGAAGCTGCACAAAGTATTGATGCGGTGAGCAGGCAGTCAGACAACATAGGCAAGATTGTGCAGACCATTCGCGGGATTGCCGATCAAACCAATTTGTTGGCGCTCAATGCCGCGATAGAGGCGGCGAGGGCAGGCGAGCATGGACGCGGATTTGCCGTGGTGGCGGATGAAGTCAGAACCCTGGCGGCTCGCACGAGTGCGGCCACTCTGGAAATTGTTGAAGTGGTGCGCAGAAACCACGACCTCTCGCTGAGTGCGGTGACCAGCATGCAGTCGAGCCTGAGTCGAACCGGCTTGGGCGTTGAACTGGCGAATGAGGCAGGGGAGGCGATTCTGGAAATCCAGCAAGGCTCCAGGCATGTGGTCGATGCCATCAGCCAGTTCAACTCAACGTTGCAACTGCATTAAAGGCCGCAACACATTCTCGACTGGGTGAGCAAAACCCGGTAGCAGTTGACGAGTCGTGCGAGGCTACGTCCGAGTGCGTAGCGCTCGTAAAACCATTCAGTCGGGGTATTTCAGTGACATTGCGTACACCGGGTTTACGACTGCTGCGCAGCCGGACGCAGCCTCGTTCCTTCGGCAGCTGCTACGGGCTTTAGCTGCTCTCACGCACCATCAGTTCAAATCCCATGTCCTGCACTGGATTAGCGACTTTATTGCCGGCCATCAGTGTGAGCATCTGCTCGGCCGCACGACGGCCGATGGCTTCTCGGGGGGTGCGAATACTGCTTAAGCGCGGCACCATAAATTCCGAGGACGGAAGGTCGTTAAAACCTAATATGGCGATCTGCTCCGGGATTTTAATGCCGGTGCGTGCGGCTTCCAGCAGTGCGCCCTGGGCAAGGTCATCGTTGCCGAAAAAGATCGCATCTACCTGCGGATGGCTGGCCAGCAACTGCAGGAACAGTTCGCCACCAAGGCCAACAGAGGACGGGCGCGGCGTCAGCAGTTCAAGCTCCGGATTGTACAAGCCGGCTTCCTGCAAAGCGCGGCGATAGCCCTCGCCACGCAGCAGCGTGCGCTGATCGAGTTGAGCGCCTATATAGGCCAGACGCTTGCGACCACGGGAGATCAAATGGCGGGCAGCGGTTTCACCGGCTTTTAACTGGGAGAAACCGACGCAGTTCAGGCCCTCGGCGGCATCCAGCTCCATCATGTACACGCAGGGTACATTGCTGCTTTCAATCATCCGGCGTGAGCTTTCGGAGCGGTCAAAGCCGGTCAGCAAAAGACCTCGTGGCTGGTAGGACATGTAGTTGCGCAGCAGGTTCTCTTCTTCATCGCGCGAGTAGTGAAAGTTACCGATCAGCACCTCAAACCCCCGGGGACGCAATACGTCATGGATGGCTTCGAGGGTGTCGATGAACAACAGATTGGACAATGAAGGGACCAGTACCACAACGGAGTGACTCTGTGCCGAAGCCAGTGCCCGAGCAGCCGGGTTAACCACGTAGTTCAGCTCGTCTGCTGCGATTCGCACCTTTTCGGCAAGGTCCGTCGCGACGCTGCTGATACCGCGCAAGGCACGGGAGGCCGTGATAGGGCTGACCCCTGCAAGGCGGGCAACTTCGTTAAGGGTGGGGCGACCCGTGGTTCGGGTGTTTTTATCGTTTTTAGAGGTGGTCATCGGGGCGGCTTGCCAAACAAAAAACAAGTCACTAAGGTAGCGCTGTCCTGACGTGCCCGCAATTGCCTGATTGTGTGTAAATCAGTTACCCCAGCTTTGTATGTCGAGAGCGTCACCGCGTCTCCCCATAAAAATGAGAAATAGACGTCGGTAGCCTAGGCTTTGTGCTTTGCTTTCAAGTATTGAACGCATGAACAAAGACAGCGCTGTCTACGGACTGAGGTGTTTCATGAGTCAACCTATCACTGCTCTGGTCATCATGGGCGTTGCCGGCTGCGGCAAGTCCAGCGTTAGCCAGGCACTGTGCCAGCTCAATGGCGCGACCCCGATTGAAGGCGATGCGTTTCACCCTGCGGCCAACATTGACAAAATGAGTGCCGGTATTCCCCTGACCGATGAAGACCGTGCCGGCTGGTTAGACAGCCTGTGCGATGAATTGCGTCGTGCGGTTGCCAGCGGCCAGCGTCCGGTCTTGACCTGCTCGGCGCTAAAGCTGCGCTATCGCGAACGCTTGCGTGGTGCGGTCGACGGTTTGGGTTTTGTGTTTCTGGAGCTGACCCCCGAGGTTGCCGCAGCGCGAGTGGCCGATCGTCCGGGGCATTTCATGCCCAAGACCCTGATCGACAGTCAGTTCGCTGCGCTTGAGTCACCCACCAATGAGTCATTGGTGCTGACCCTGAATGCAGCCGAGATGAACATTAAGCAATTAGCGAGCGCTGCCCAGGATTGGTGGTGCGAGCAGACGGTAATGGCAACCTCATGATGTTGTTTCAATCAGATAGCGCTACCTGCCTCGGCTGTAGCGGCACACACGTACTTGATAAGAACAAAAAGGCAGGAGACGCCCCATGCTAGGCATGTCCCACAATACGTTTCTGCTGCTCGATGCAGTGGTCACCATCATCGGGCTGATCGTACTGATCACCCGATTCAAGCTGCACCCATTCATTGCTCTGATCATCGCCTCCGCGTTTCTGGGCTTGACCGCCGGCATGCCTGCCAACCTGATCATCAAATCGTTCCAGGACGGCTTTGGTGGTGTGTTGGGCTTTGTCGGGATCATCCTGGCACTGGGCACCATGCTTGGCAAAATGATGGCTGACTCCGGTGGTGCTGACCAAATTGCCCGTACCTTGATCCGTGCCTTCGGCAAGGAAAAAGTGCAGTGGGCGATGATGTTTGCCGCTTTCCTGGTCGGTATTCCGCTGTTCTTCGAAATCGGCTTTGTACTGCTGATTCCTTTGGTGTTCATCGTTGCGCGTCGTACCGGCGTGTCGATCATCAAAATCGGTATTCCATTGCTCGCAGGTTTGTCGGCGGTACACGGCCTGGTGCCACCGCACCCGGGCCCCCTGCTGGCCATCGGGGTATTTGGTGCCGATATCGGTAAGACTATTTTGTACGGTCTGATCGTTGCACTGCCTACCGCGATCATTGCCGGTCCGATTTATGGCACGTTTATCTCTAAGTACATCCCGGGTCACGCATCCCAGGAGCTGATGGACCAGCTGGCGAGCGAGCCGGAATCCAGCACGCTGCCGAGCTTCTCCATCACCCTGATCACTGTGCTGCTGCCGGTGTTCCTGATGTTGCTCAAGACGTTTGCTGACGTCGCGCTGCCTGATGGCAACTTCTTCCGTGTCTGGATGGACATGATCGGCCACCCGATCAGCGCTCTGTTGTTGGCATTGCTGCTGGCGCTCTACACCTTTGGCGCGCGCCAGGGGATCGACTCCAAGCGCATTCTCAAACTGCTCGACGCGAGCCTGGCCCCTACCGCAGCGATCATTCTGATCATTGGTGCGGGCGGCGGTTTCAAGCAAATGCTGGTAGCGAGCGGTGTGGGTGATGTGATCGGCCATATGGCGGTGAACGCACAAATTTCGCCAATCCTGCTGGCCTGGCTGGTGGCCGCGGTGATTCGTATCGCAACAGGTTCTGCGACTGTGGCGACGATTACCGGGGCGGGGATTGTGTTGCCGGTGGTAGACATGATTCCAGGTGTAAACCGCGAACTGCTGGTCCTGGCGACAGGGGCTGGCTCGTTGATTCTGTCTCACGTCAACGATGCAGGTTTCTGGCTGGTGAAGCAGTACTTCAACATGACCGTGGCTGAAACGTTCAAGACCTGGACCGCGATGGAAACCATTCTGTCGATTGTAGGTTTGATCTTTATTCTGCTGCTGTCGCTGGTGGTTTAAGCCATCAACATTTTGTAGTCGCAGCCTGCGGCAGCGGCTACAGGAAAACTGCCAATGTGGGAGCGAGCCTGCTCGCGAAGGTCTTTCGCGAGCAGGCTCGCTCCCACATAGAGCATCTACAGGTTTGGTTTGCGCCGGGCTTTAGCCAGCGTTAAAGCCATCTGCGCGAAACATGGCGCGAATGCCACGTAGCGCCTGACGAATGCGGTCCTGATTTTCAATCAGGGCAAAACGCACATGGTCGTCGCCATACTCACCAAATCCTACTCCTGGCGACACACAGACCTTGGCGTCCGACAGCAGCTTTTTGGCGAACTCCAGTGAACCCATGTGTGCATAAGCCTCGGGAATCTTGGCCCAGACATACATCGAAGCTTTCGGGTTTTCGACCATCCATCCCAGTTCGTGCAACCCTTTGACGATCACGTTACGGCGCTGGCGGTACTGCTCGGCAATATCCTTGACGCACTGCTGGTCGCCTTCGAGCGCAGCGATGGCCGCGACTTGCAGCGGGGTGAAGGTGCCATAGTCGTGGTAGCTCTTGATCCGTGCCAGGGCATTGACCAGCTCCGGATTACCCACCATAAAACCAATCCGCCAGCCTGCCATGTTGTAGCTTTTGGACAGGGTGAAGAACTCCACGGCTACGTCCTTGGCGCCCGGTACTTGCATGATCGAGGGCGCTTTCCAGCCATCATAGACAATGTCGGCGTAAGCCAGGTCGTGAACCACCAGTACATCGTACTGTTTGGCCAGCGCCACTACGCGCTCGAAAAAATCCAGTTCAACGCATTGCGCCGTCGGGTTGGACGGGAAGCCCAGGATCATCATTTTTGGCTTGGGGATCGAGCCGCGAATGGCTTTTTCCAGCTCGGCAAAAAAGTCCACGCCAGGAATCAGCGGCACCGAACGCACTTGGGCGCCGGCGATCACGGCACCGTAAATGTGAATCGGGTAGCTGGGGTTAGGCACCAGCACGGTGTCGCCCTGATCCAGGGTGGCGAGCATCAAGTGCGCCAGACCTTCCTTGGAACCGATGGTGACGATGGCTTCGTGTTCCGGATCAATCTCAACGTTGTAACGGTCGGCATACCAGCGAGAAATAGCACGACGCAGGCGAGGAATGCCACGCGATGTCGAGTAGCCGTGAGTGTCCTCACGCTGTGCGACGGTGCAGAGTTTTTCAACGATATGAGGAGGTGTCGGGCCGTCAGGGTTACCCATGCTGAAGTCGATGATGTCTTCGCCACGACGTCGGGCGGCCATCTTCAGTTCAGCAGTGATGTTGAAAACATAAGGGGGGAGTCGATCTATGCGCGCAAAGCGGCGCGGCGAACCTTGGTCTGCCATGTGTGCCTCTGATACGTAAGCGCCCGGAACCGTCCGAGCGACGTTGACCACTGCGGTGGTCTGGGCGGAACAATACGGGCGGTGATGGCCTTTTGTCTAGATGCTGTCAGGACCTATTTTCTCGCCGATCCGACTGGGCTGTATTTTTGTTCCTATACTCTGCTGCTAGGTTTCCTACTTACTCCATCGAGTATGCCCCATGGATCAAATAAAAAAGTTCGAACTGTCGGCGCCGCGATTTACCAAAGGTCAGTTTCAATTGATCGCGGGATTGGGTGGCCGTTTCACTCAGGAGACTGCTAGCCGAATTCCACAACTGTGGGAAAAATTCATTCCGGAAATCGGAAAGGTACCAAGTCAAATTGGCGAGGAAACCTACGGCGTTTGTTGCAATCCTGATGGCGAGGGGGGCTTTGAATACATTGCTGGCGTGGCTATCAGCAAGCTGGACGATTTGCCCGAGCGCTATCGCTGGATTGAGTTGCAAGAGCAGTCGTATGCGGTCTTTGAGCATCACGGCCCATTGGACACCCTTGCGCAGACGTTTCAGGCGATCTGGAAAGACTGGCTGCCTCAGTCGGGCTACGAAGCAGTGGATGCGCCCGAGTTTGAACGTTACAGCGCAGATTTTAATCCGGACACCGGCACAGGGCTGCTAGAGATCTGGTTGCCAGTTAAGAAACCCGTTTAGCTTGCTCGCAGTTGGGGCTGAGCGGGTGACATCAGAGAAAGGACCAAGCGTCGCTCGCCACGATAGGCTTCACCCTGTTCGGTCCATCCCTGGCTCAGATAAAAGGCCAGGGCGCTGGCGTTAAACGGGCTTACCGATAGCATCAATTGGCTGATTTCGGGCCAGAACTGCTGAATGGCTCGGGGGAGTTCGCGCAGACAGGCTTTACCCAGCCCCAGCCCCTGAACGCGGCTGTCGACCTGAAACGCATGCAAGGTGGCGCTGCCAGCCTCGGCCCAATGGGCCAACAGTGGCTCACGCTTAAGTAATAAAAAGGCAACCGGCAACTCCTCACAGAGCAGCACCAATCCTTTGATTCCCTCGTGTGGCTGAGCAGGCAGCGAGTGCAAGGCCGACGCTATGTCGCCGCAAAATACGATTTGATCAGGTCCTACCTCAATCTTGCGCAGTTGCTCGCGCTGCAGGAGGGTCAGGTCTTCATGGGCGCAGAGGCGGGTGTTCATGTCTAGATTCTGTCGAGGCGCAATAGGGGGTAACTGACGCGTTAAGTCAGTTACGGCTGAGCATCGCGTCAGTTTCTACCCATCAGGAGGCCAAATACAGAGTTATTCGTATGCAGGCTCAGGCTACCGGCAAGCTAAAGGTGAAAACTGTACCGTTTTCTTCATCCGAGGCGACTTCCAGTTGGCCTCCGTGGGACAGGGCGATCTGGCTGGCAATGTACAACCCAAGACCAAGACCTGCTTGCGGAGTATGGTTGGCCGGACGTGAGTAGGGTTTGAACAGGTGCGGCAGCACGTCATGCGGGATGGGCTTGCCCTGGTTGGCTACCCTGATGCTGAACACTCCGTCCTGGATCAAGGCTGTGACGCGCACCGTACCGGTGCTGCAACCATGGGTAATCGCATTGATCAGCAGGTTGGAGAGCAGTTGTGCCAAGCGGCCACGGTCACATCGAATACCTATGAGTTGCCCTATATCGGACAGGATCAAACGCTGGGGATGCACGTTCTGTATCTCTGAAATCACGTGGTTGAATACTTGATTGAGATCAGAGCATTCGCTCAAAGTTACAGGAATTCCACTACCGAGACGGCCCCGGGCAAAATCCAGCACGTCATCTACCAACTGAGATGCCCGATGGCCAGAGGCCAGGATGTGCTGCACCAGAACATCGCTTAGCGGGTTGGAGTGCTTGCGTAGCAAGCGCTCGGCGGCGGCAGTGATGGCGAATAGCGGATTGCGCAAGTCATGGCCGATAACGGCGATGAATTGTTCACGCAACTCTGCATTCTCACGTTCTTGCAGCAGCGCTGTTTCAGTGCGTTGCAGGTTTTCTTCTGCTTCTATTTGCAGCGACAGCAGGCGTGAAAAGGACTCCATTGTGGACTGGATGTTGCTGCTTCTGAGGCTTGCAGGCTTGGGGTCAAGCGCGCACAAGGTACCGAAGAAGCTGCCGTCGGTACGCCATACCGGGATCGTGATGTAACTTTCGAAACGATACATCTTTGGCGTTTGGTGGTGCTGGTAGAGCGGGTCTGCGCTGGCGTTGTCGATGATGATCGGCAGGTGCGAGTTCATACTTTCAAAGCACAGGGTGCTGACCAGGTCCAGTTCTCCGCCCGGCTGTAAACCAAAGTTCAGATTGTCGAGCACCGCGCAGGCGGTCCAGGTGGTTTGGGTGACACGGGCAACGGCGGCAAAGCGCATACCGGTCATTTCAGTAATGACCTTAAGGATCGCGGGAACTGCACTGATCCGGTTAATCGTTGCGATATCTTCAATCGCGCCTTGCGCCATGGTAAATGCTCTTGTTTAAAGATTTGATTCCAGCCAGAACACTGAGCGTGGCACAAACGCAGGGGCAATATCTATAAAAGCCCGAGCGGAGCCAATAAAAAAGGCCGCGCCATTCATATTGAACGGCGCGGCCTTTTTATTAAGTCGACTTAAGTGTCTTGTTTGTCTTGCAGGACTTCGGCTGTTTTAGCGTCGAGATCGACGTCCCACTTAACACCTTTGCTATCGCGCAATTCAACTTCATAAACCAGTTTGCCGTAAGAGTGATCAAGCTCGGTATCGAGAATGGTTGCGCCTGGGTGTTTATCCAGCGCCGCTTGATTCAACTTTTCAAATGAGGTGATTTCACCCGATTTGATCAGGCCTGGAATATGGTCCGGGCGTACATCAGCCTGGGCAATACCGGCAGTCAGAGCCAGGGCAACAGTGGCGAATACTACATTAAGTGCTTTCATGTTTAATCCCTTGGGGTTGAGGTGTTTAAGTGGGATCAGATTACCCGGCGCAACTTAACTCATCCTTAATTTTCACCTGGCTACGGAGTCACGGACTTAATAGCCATTCTTTTCCAACAGTTGGTTGACGCTGTGTGGGGCGGGGCGCTGATAGAATTTGAGCAACTCGCTGGCGCGGTTCGTAAAAATGCCGTCGACCCCTGCTTCCATCGCTTTCTTGAAATCAACCGGTTCGTCGAGGGTGTACACGTGCACCAGCATGCCCTTGTCGTGGGTAGCCTTGTTCATCCACGGCTTGATCAGGTCGAAGTAGCTTTGGTCTCCGCCGTGGGTCAATGCCGCCGAAGGGCCTGTGCCGATAGCGCCGTTGGCCTTGGCAAAGTCGAGCCACTGGATGAACTCGGCTTTGTCCTTGGGCTGCTGTTTGGCGTAATACGCAGCTTTGTCCTTCTCGCCCGAGTCTGTAAAGCTCTTGCTGGTGTTGGGTGTCATGCCGCCTTCGCCCACCCACAGCAGCAGGATTTTCGGAGTATCGGGCATTTCTTTTTGCAGCAGCTCAAGGCTGCTTTTCTCAAAGGTTTGCAGCATGACCCGACCTTTACCCTGGCCGACTTTTGACTCTGTTGTAGTTGCAGGTTCAAGCCAGCCACGCTCGCTCAGCTTGTTTTTCAGGTCGTGCTCAAGTCCCGGGAACTGCTTGGGTTCTTTGGTTTCGATGTACAGGCCCGGTTTGTAGTGTGGATTGCCTTGGGCAATATCGATTATTTCGTCCAGGGTCAGAATCGGTAGCCCTGCATAGGATGGGCGCGCGCGATCAGGGTAAGCCTGATTGAACCAGCTACCGGCATCCAGGGTTTTAAGCTCGGCCAGGGTGAAGGCGCTGGCGGGACTGTCCTTGCGGTCCGGGAACTTTTTGGCCACGTCAGTGGTGCGTAACAGGCTGTTGTCGTGAAGCGCAAACAGAACCCCGTCCTTGCTGCGTTGAAGGTCCATTTCCAGGTAGTCGGCGCCCAGATCACGGGCGAGGGTATAGGCTGCTGCAGTTGATTCCGGGGCATCGAAGGATGCACCGCGATGTGCAATTACGGCCGGGTGCGGGATGCCATGAGCGTTGGCCAGTGCCGCCTCGGTAGCGTTGGGTGCGCTGGCGGCCTGTGCGCCGCCGATGCCCAGAATCAGGCTTAGAAGCAGGGCGCTTTTGCCAAAAGTGTCAGGCATTGGTTGAATTCCTTTCAATCAGAAAAATAGAGACCGCCTTTTTAACAACAAGACAGTCATGGAGGCTATCGAGAACCTGACACAAATGAGTGTCTTGCTTGTTTTTAAGCGTTTTTTCTTACAAATGTGCAGTATTCTTGACCACACCAACGTCCCCGGCAGAGGGACAAGCGTTACATCTTGCGTGTAAACCATTGTTCCAGAGCCTTCTGGCTCGTCAGTGAGGTTTACCATGCGCATCACTTCGCAACTTATCTGCCAAGCCGCCGACCTGCTTAATGGCTTTGTTGGTTTCAATCGCAAGACAGGCCAGCACATTGTCCGTTTCAGTGAGGATTCCTTCGGGATGGATGTTGCTGACGACAACATCACGCCCACCAGCGAGTTTGTCTGGCAGGCCGATGGCGCAGACAACATGACCCTGAAGCGCGAGCTGATTCAGTTATTACTGGATCAAAATATCGATGACCGCCTTAACATCACCGAACCACTGCACGTGTATATGCGGCGTCTGGACGTGCCTGAAATTTCGGCTGTACGCCGTTGCGTTAACTGAGTGCAGCAGCCCAGGACACTCTGTATCTCCCGGGCTGCTATTCAAGAAGGTTCTGAAAAAGTGTCTGCGGCGCCGACACAGATTTTGTTTCGGCCAGTGTTCTTTGCGATATACAGCGCTTTATCGGCTTCGTTCAGCCAGATGGAGGCGTTTTGAAACTCAGGGCGGCACGAAGCAAGCCCAATGCTCAGGCTCACGCTTATCCGTAGTTCAGGCTCGTCCGCGTGTTGGTAGTTGCAAAATACCTGACGCAACCGCTCCATGATCTCCTGGGCCTGATGCAAAGAGCGGTTGGGCAGGATGATGCAGAATTCATCACCGCCATACCGACCAGCCAGGTCTTGAACGCGCAAGTTGTCCTTGAGCTCCTTGCTGAGCTGGCGCAGTACACAATCACCGACGATATGCCCGTAGGTATCATTGATCTGCTTGAAATGGTCGATATCAATCAGGGCCAGGGTGGCGGGTGAATGACTCTCCCTGCTTTGCAGGAAGCTCAGGTGCAGCAGGTCTTTCCATGAACCGTGATTGAGCAGCCCGGTCAGGCTGTCGGTGCGGCTCAGGGTACTTAGTGCGCGTTTATGCTCGGCCAAGGTTATCGCCAGCCGATAGCTGACCATGCCTACAGAAAACGGGTAAAGAATCAGCACCGGTATGCAGGCATAGACTTGCAGGCTGTTGGTTTCGGGCGTGAAGGCAGCTCCCAGAAACAGAATCGAAATCAGGCCCCCTGCCAACTGCGCCAACACACCGTACAAGAGAAATCTTGGCCCTCCTGCCGCGACGTTATGCATCATCATCATGGACACAATAATGACTGTCGGCAGCGCGTTGAACTGGATGGTTGCTGCCCAGAACCCCCCGCACAGCGAGTCAATCAAGATGTTGCGCCGCTCAGTCCGATACGGATAGGTCGCACGTGAAGACAATTGAAATGCCAGGTGTGGCCATACGAGTGCATTGAACAGCAGCAGTCCCCATAGCCAGATGGGCTTGTCGAGTGGGTACAGGGCTGCTACCAAACTCAGACCGCCAAACCCTGAACCTATGGCACGTGGCGTATAAATACGCTTGGCAAACGACAAACCTTTGCCTCTTTTATTGTCCATGGTTATCTGCGCGAGATGTTTGGACTATGAACCCGGATACCGCTGGGTACCCGGACCGTCGATTGCTTGCTGATATCGGTTGTCGAGAATACATCGCACATATTCCGCACATTTTTGGAACGGTTATGGATGCAGACTAGCTCTATTAAGTCGAAGGCGAGTCGGCGTTGGTGACAATGTCTGTGGCCACTGTTAGTTCTTATAGAATGACGATCAACCTCTAACAGGCCGGAAAGCAAGATAATACTCATTTTTTCACTGGAGGCTTCATGCCATGGCACTCGACTCACGCAGTGCTGAGCGGCCTAAACCCGCTGAGCGTTATCAAGGTGCATTTCGAAATCATGGCGCCCGGCCGTCCTCCAGTCTTGGCAAGACCTTGGGTATTTTTTGGAGAATGCTTTTTCAAAAGCCGGCGAGTACGCGTCCTGCAGGTGTGATTCCGGTCAAGGCGTTAACGTGTGAACAGTTGGCTGCGGCACCTGATTTCAGTGTCTATCGATTGGGACACTCGACCTTGCTGCTCAAGCTCAATGGCAAATACTGGCTGACCGATCCTGTCTACGCGCAGCGCGCCTCACCGCTGCAGTGGATTGGCCCCAAGCGTTTCCATGCTCCCCCCATCAGCCTTCAAGAGCTTCCACCGTTGGAGGCCGTGATTCTGTCCCATAACCACTACGACCACCTGGACCAAAAAACCGTGTTGCAGCTGGCGGCCAAAACACAGCATTTTTTGGCGCCGCTGGGTGTCGGCGACCTGTTGATCAAGTGGGGAGTACAGGCCAGCAAAGTCCAGCAACTGGATTGGTGGCAAGACACCCATGTTGCAGGCATTCGTTTTATCGCCACTCCATCCCAGCACTTTTCAGGCCGCGGCCTGTTTGATCACAACCAGACGCTTTGGGCATCCTGGGTGTTAATCATTGGTGAGGTTCGGATTTTCTTCAGTGGAGATTCAGGGTACTTCGATGGATTCAAGCTGATTGGTGAGCAGTTTGGGCCATTCGACCTGACGCTGATGGAGACGGGTGCCTACAACGTCGACTGGCCCCATGTGCACATGCAGCCCGAGCATAGCCTCCAAGCTCATATCGACCTCAATGGGCGCTGGTTAATGCCGATTCACAACGGCACTTTTGATCTGGCTTTCCATGCCTGGTCCGAGCCGTTTGATCGCATTGTGGCGTTGGCAGAGCAACGCAATGTACTCATTACAACGCCACAAATGGGGGAAGTATTCAACCTGATGCAGCCCCACAAAGGGCGTGCCTGGTGGCTTGAAGTACAAACCCCGGGGCAGTAGGGCCGGGGTTTACTCGATCATGGCAAAGTCTTCGCGGCCCATCGGGTCTGGCGTGGTGCCGCGAATATTGCCCCCGCGACCGGGCGCAAACCCGGGAAAGAACACCAACCCTTGCGCCTCCAGGCTGTAAGCGAGGGCCAGCCGGGTAACGTCGCGCACAGGGGCTTGGGCTTCGAAGCGTTCGATCGCCGGGACCGAAACCCCGGACTGCTCACTCAGGTAGTCGAGGCTCCAGCCAAGCATTTCACGGGCTTGCGCGCAGTGCAGCGGGGTAAATTGATTAATGACGATGCGTTCAAACGTACTGCGCATGGCTGAATGAGGCATGGGGGTTCTCCAGGGCTGAGTCAGTGCTTGAAAATATACTGTGTTTTTATACAGTTATTTTTGGCGTGGATCAAACTCGTTTTTTGATGAGTCCCGACCGGAGAACTGGCACCCGTTACTCACGCTATCCGCGGAGGCTCTCAGGCTTTTGCCCTCAGCTGGCTTGTTGTCCCACATGGAAAATGAAAGGCATCAATGCATGAAGTGCCATGCCACGTAACCCGCGAAACCGCAGTACAGGAGAGCGATTGCCATCAAACTTTTGGCTTCAATATTGCCGCGACGAAATAGTAGCCAGAGCATGAGTACAGCAAATGCCGTTATGGCGCCGGCAATCAGCAGAGGGGTGTCTAACATCCAAGGAGTGAAGAACAAACCGAGCGAACTGGGGATGGTCGCCTGGATCATCATCGCTCCAGAAATATTGGCCAAGGCCAATCGCTCTTTACCCTGGCGAACCCAGATCAAGGCATTCATGATCTCAGGAAGTTCGGTCGCTACGGGGCTAAGCAGCAGCGCGACCATGTTGGGGGACAGGCCGAAGAGAATGCCTATGCTCTCCAGTTGGGAAACAAATACATGTGACGCTGCGCCAATCACGCAGAGCGCTATAACCGTTTGTAGCCCGGCTCAGCCCATCGATGCATTTTTCGGCCTCAGCTTGAGGGGTTCCAGCTCCTCCTCTTCGGGGGCTGTATCCGCGCTGACGATCTCGCGCCAGACGTAGAGGCCGTAGGTCGCCAGGAACAAGATCCCAAGCCAGGGCTTGATGGCAAAGGCTACGAGACCCAAGCCTACTTTTACGACGAACACAGCCAAAAACGCCAACTGATCTTTCGCCAGGCCTTTGTGATCCACGCGAATGACTGAGTCGTCTCGATTCAGTTTGCGGCGATTCATCCATAGCGCAAAGCCCACGACGCCATAAGCGACTGTCGCGAGAACCAACGGGCCGCCCATGGCAGCGCCTACACCGATGTCTTTCTGCTCGGGGGTTGATCCAAACACGACGGCTGTAAACGTCACTGCGGTTTCAGGCAGGGCTGTACCAAATGCGGCCAGTACGGTGCCAACAGCTGTGGCGCCGAGATTCATGTGACGGCCACACCATTCAATACCGTTAACGAAATATTCGCATGACAGATAGATGGTAATAGCGGAGAGAAAAAAGAGAACCAAGGTTAGGAGCATGGGAGACACAGACCGGGCAAGCAAAAATCCAATGGCACACGACGTGGCTTACCCGGTCGGTAAACACGCAGTGGCCAAAGGTCTTGCTGGGCAACATCGGCTGGTTCCGAATGTGCCAATCATGCCATGAAGTAAGAGACTTCAAGTGTGTTGACATGATTTCCTCAGCCGTGTGGCTGAAGATAGCTACTCCCCAATGACGAGGCGCGGCATTATTCCCAAGATGCGAGTGCATTGCAAGGCAGGAAACATTGAAGATTGGAACACAAGTCAAATAATATTAATGGTTATTACAATCATCTAGATCTGTATTTTATTTACTTCACTCGCCCGCCGTCCTGTAAAAGCGCTCGGTTGTTAATGACAGATATATGCCGCTTCAGTACCGCCCTAACTTTTATTTGCGCGGGCTTATACGGTTTTGCACAAAAAAAGGGCCAACAATTGTTGGCCCTTTTTGTTTGCTACTTACGACTTATATCAAGCCCCGTATCAATCCCAGCTCAATGCACCGCCGGTTTGGTATTCAATAACCCGCGTTTCGAAGAAGTTTTTCTCTTTCTTCAAGTCCATGATTTCGCTCATCCATGGGAACGGGTTGGTCGTGCCCGGGTATTCTTCTTTCAGGCCGATTTGCGACAGGCGACGGTTGGCGATGAACTTGAGGTAGTCCTCCATCATCGCGGCGTTCATGCCCAGTACTCCGCGCGGCATGGTGTCGCGAGCGTATTCGATTTCCAGCTGGGTGCCTTGCAGGATCATCTGCGAAGCTTCTTCCTTCATTTCAGCGTCCCACAGATGCGGGTTTTCGATTTTGATCTGGTTGATCACGTCGATGCCGAAGTTCAAGTGCATGGATTCGTCGCGCAGGATGTACTGGAACTGCTCGGCGACGCCGGTCATCTTGTTGCGACGGCCCATCGACAGGATCTGCGTGAAGCCACAGTAGAAGAAGATACCTTCCAGAACGCAGTAGTAGGCGATCAGGTTGCGCAGCAGCTCTTTGTCGGTTTCAACAGTGCCGGTTTCGAACTTCGGATCGGAGATCGAGCGGGTGTACTTCAGGCCCCAGGTGGCTTTTTTAGCGACCGACGGGATCTCGTGGTACATGTTGAAGATCTCGCCTTCATCCATGGCCAGCGATTCGATGCAGTACTGGTAGGCGTGGGTGTGGATCGCCTCTTCGAATGCCTGGCGCAGGATGTACTGGCGGCATTCCGGGTTGGTGATCAGGCGGTATACGGCCAGCACCAGGTTGTTGGCAACCAGGGAGTCGGCGGTAGAGAAGAAGCCCAGGTTACGCATCACGATGCGGCGCTCGTCGTCAGTCAGGCCTTCCGGGTTTTTCCATAGGGCGATGTCGGCGGTCATGTTGACTTCTTGCGGCATCCAGTGGTTTGCGCAGCCGTCCAGGTACTTCTGCCAGGCCCAGTCGTACTTGAACGGTACGAGCTGGTTGAGGTCGGCGCGGCAGTTGATCATCATCTTTTCGTCAACCGCAACTCGGGCGGAAGCGCCTTCGAGTTCGGCCAGACCTTCGGCGACGTCAAGGTTATCCAGTGCGGCCTTGGCGCGAATGATGGCGGCAGAGTCGCTGGCCGTCACTGCGCGGGCTTCTTGGGCGGCAACACCACCGGCGGCGTCCAGGCGGTCCATGTTGGCTTCGGTTGCGTGACCCGCGTTGGCGCCTTTAACAGCGACTTCGCCTTCGTCTTCTTTGTCGAATTCGTCCCAGCTCAGCATGACGTATCGTCTCCTGCGTGAGGGCCAATGGCCGTGTGAAAACACTTATGGTTTGGTTTTTACACGGCCATAGGCCACTTGGATCTAAGAAATGTTGCTTGCAGTAGCGTTGTGCTCACGCAAAAACATGAATGTGTACGTTGGCTTGTATCGCTGTCGCTCAGGGGAGGAGGTTGTACCTGCACTCACCCTGGGCCTTGAGGCCGTAGCAGCGTGGATTTATAGCCCGCGAAGGGGATATATCAAGCCTTTTTGATGGCCGCAGTATACGGCTTTTGCACAAGGTATTTCAGCCAGTTTTTTTTCAGGGGATGCGACGAAACGCCCTAAATTTATCCTGGGCTTAAGTAGGGCTGCGGCTGAGCGAGGGTTTACGGGAGCAGAAGTTTTTTTTCATCGGCCCAAGAGGTCGAATGACCTGTGGCTTAAGCGCGAATGAAGAGGGCTTTGGTGCGAGGAAGGATCAAGCCCGGCCGAAACCGGGCGTCAGTCGATGCGGTGTCAGCTGAGGCGATGGCCGTTGGTACGGTCGTAGCCATCTTCGGCAAAGCCTGCCGAGCGGGTGTTGTCATAACCATCTTCTGCAAAGCTGGCCGAACGGGTGTTGTCGTAACCGTCTTCTGCAAAACCGGCTGCGTGAGTGCGGTCGTAGCCGTCAGCGGCAAATGCGGTACTGGCCAGAACGGACAGACTCAAAGCCATTATCCATGAACGTTTCATTTAATAATTCCCGGGCGATACAGGCGCAGGCAGGCAACTGTTCAACGGCAATAAAGTTGCATTGAAAGTGGCGATTAAGTGCCGCGTGGGATCGCTTATATAAGTAAGTTAATTAGCGGTGTCATAAAGCGGTTGCGATGAATCAGCCGTTGGAGCAGCCGTTGCCCATCACGCGGTATTCAAGGGTGTGCTGCATGCCTTGCGAGTCTTCGTAGACCATTTGTGCCGGCACGACTTCGCAGACGCTGGGAATTTCGCTCATGGAAATCACCTTGGCGATGTCCAGTTCGGAAGAGTAGGAATACTGTTCAACGGCCGGTTGCTGGTGCGCAGCCTGTGTGTTTGTTTCATCCGCCATGGCGGTCAAACACACACTGCTCAGAGCCAGAACTAACAACGCTTTCATTTCAAATTTACCTGTTTTAGGTCGAGTGGGGTCACACAGCCCTTGTGAGGCTGTGTGTGAAACTGAGTAAGTAAGAGCGACTAAACTTGCCTTCGTGGGGGCTGTAACTTGGGTTAATCGCGGTGCCTTGGTTGGCGAGATGAATTTTAGGCCTGCGCTGCACGGGCATATAGAGGGGGTTTTGATAAAGACTGTTGACAGTTTCTGCAACAATCGTCGAAAACAGGGTTCATTTTTGACGTTTGCAAGGCGTGCATCCAACAGTAAAGCGCTGTAAGTACTGTTCTTGAGCCTTGCGCAGAAAAACCATGGTTTTTCTGCGTGTTTCTTACTACCAACGTCGAATGGATCTCACGGCTTGGCCCGGCTAAAACAGGGTCATAAAACAACAACTACAAGCATTGAGGTATGAAACATGAGTGCCGCTTCCCTGTATCCCGTACGCCCTGAAGTCGCTGCCAATACGCTGACTGACGAGGCGACCTACAAGGCGATGTACCAGCAGTCCGTCGTCAACCCGGATGGCTTCTGGCGCGAACAAGCAAAGCGTCTCGACTGGATCAAGCCTTTTACTACCGTCAAGCAGACCTCCTTCGACGATCACCATGTCGATATCAAGTGGTTTGCAGATGGCACGCTCAACGTTTCCTACAACTGCCTGGATCGCCACCTTGCTGAGCGCGGCGACCAGATAGCCATCATCTGGGAAGGCGATGACCCTTCCGAACAGCGCAACATTACCTACCGCGAACTGCACGAAGAAGTGTGCAAGCTGGCCAACGCCCTGCGCGGTCAGGATGTGCACCGTGGTGACGTCGTTACTATCTATATGCCGATGGTGCCGGAAGCCGTGGTCGCCATGCTGGCCTGTACCCGGATCGGCGCGATTCACTCCGTGGTGTTTGGCGGTTTCTCCCCCGAGGCACTGGCCGGGCGGATCATCGATTGCAAATCCAAGGTGGTCATCACCGCCGACGAAGGTCTGCGTGGCGGCAAGCGCACAGCGCTCAAGGCCAATGTCGATGTGGCACTGACCAACCCTGACACCTCGAGTGTGCAGAAGATCATCGTGTTCAAGCGCACCGGTGGCGACATCGCCTGGTACAAGCACCGTGATATCTGGTACCACGACTTGATGGCCGTTGCTTCGAAGCACTGCGCCCCGAAAGAGATGGGGGCCGAAGAAGCCCTGTTCATCCTTTATACCTCTGGCTCAACCGGCAAGCCCAAAGGCGTGCAGCACACCACTGGCGGCTATCTGCTCTATGCGGCGCTGACCCATGAGCGTGTGTTCGATTACCGTCCAGGCGAAGTGTACTGGTGCACCGCCGATGTGGGCTGGGTGACCGGTCACACTTATATTGTTTACGGGCCGTTGGCCAATGGCGCGACCACCTTGCTGTTTGAAGGTGTGCCGAACTATCCGGACATCACCCGGGTGTCGAAAATTGTCGACAAGCACAAGGTCAACATTCTCTACACCGCACCAACCGCCATTCGCGCCATGATGGCTGAAGGCCAGGCTGCGGTTAAAGGGGCCGATGGTTCCAGCTTGCGTTTGCTGGGCTCGGTGGGCGAGCCGATTAACCCTGAAGCCTGGAACTGGTACTACACAACGGTAGGCAAGGAGCGCTGCCCGATCGTGGATACCTGGTGGCAGACCGAAACCGGTGCTTGCATGATGAGCCCGTTGCCGGGTGCGCACGCACTCAAGCCGGGGTCAGCTGCGCGTCCGTTTTTCGGTGTGGTGCCGGGGCTGGTGGATAACCTGGGCAACCTGATAGAGGGCGCAGCCGAAGGCAATCTGGTGATTCTGGATTCGTGGCCGGGGCAGGCGCGGACCCTGTATGGCGATCACGACCGTTTCGTCGATACCTACTTCAAGACCTTCCGTGGCATGTACTTCACCGGTGACGGCGCGCGTCGCGACGAAGACGGCTACTACTGGATCACGGGTCGCGTGGATGACGTGCTCAACGTGTCCGGCCACCGGATGGGTACGGCTGAAATCGAAAGCGCGATGGTGGCGCATCCTAAAGTCGCTGAAGCTGCAGTGGTTGGCGTTCCGCATGACATCAAGGGGCAGGGGATCTATGTCTACGTCACCCTCAATGGTGGCGAAGAGCCGAGTGAAGCGCTGCGCCTTGAATTGAAAAACTGGGTGCGCAAGGAGATCGGTCCAATCGCCTCGCCGGATGTAATCCAGTGGGCGCCGGGCCTGCCGAAAACTCGCTCGGGCAAGATCATGCGCCGCATTCTGCGCAAGATAGCCACCGGTGAATACGATGGTCTGGGTGATATTTCTACCTTGGCCGACCCGGGTGTGGTGCAGCACTTGATTGAGACCCACAAAGGCATGAAAGTCGCATAACACGTCCTGAGTGTCATCGAGCCCCGTCCGGCGTTGCCTGGCGGGGCTTTTTTTATAGCGAGCCCGATTCTGCAAGGGTATGTAGGACCTGTAGGGCATTTGCTGCTGTATGTGCAGGACGTCGGTGTTACCGAATGTGTAACCGACTGCGCCAAGGTGGGGCTTTGCGATACTAAAAGCACTGATTTAGAGCCGTTTGTGGCCCGTCATAAAATAAGATGAAACGCTACACTTGCCGGAATAGAAGGGTTTGCGAATAATAGGCCCGCTATTTGCAACTCATATAGGTTCTACATCTTTTGCTCTTGCATTATTTTGGAGAGCTGTCAATGCCTAGGGTCGCCTTTTTCGGTGCATCTGTAATTAGTTGTCGCATTGAAGAAATTACGGCTTGAAGCCTGTCGTTAGAATGCCGATCACTCGCTCGTCGTTGTTGTGCTGATCTCAGTGCAACGCCAGTAGGACGTGGCGCCGCATTCCCGGTTTAACCTCCGCATATTGGGCCTAGGCTCACTCTGCATTTATTGCCCTTTACCGATGGAGTCCTAAGATGAAGAAACTCGTGCTTCTTGGCGCCCTGGCACTGTCCGTGCTGTCCCTGCAGGCTTTTGCTGCTGATAAACCTCTGAAGATTGGTATTGAAGCGGCGTACCCTCCGTTCGCCTCCAAGGCCCCGGATGGCAGTATCGTGGGTTTTGACTACGACATCGGTAATGCTCTGTGTGAGCAGATGCAGGTCAAGTGTGTGTGGGTCGAGCAAGAATTCGATGGTCTGATCCCTGCGCTTAAAGTACGCAAAATCGATGCGATCCTGTCCTCGATGTCCATCACCGAAGACCGTAAGAAGTCGGTTGATTTCACCAACAAGTACTACCTCACTCCGGCACGTCTGGTGATGAAGGAAGGCACTGTGGTCGGCGATAACCTTGAGGAGCTCAAGGGCAAGAAAATCGGCGTACAGCGCGGTTCGATCCACGACCGTTTCGCCAAGGAAGTTCTGGCACCTAAAGGTGCAACCGTCGTTCCTTACGGTTCACAGAATGAAATCTACCTGGACGTAGAAGCGGGCCGTCTGGATGGCACCGTTGCAGACGCCACCCTGCTGGAAGACGGTTTCCTGAAAACCCCGGCTGGCAAAGGTTATGCCTTCGCAGGCCCGGCTTTCACCGACGTGAAATACTTTGGTGACGGCGTGGGGATCGCAGTGCGCAAGGGCGACGCCCTCAAAGACAAGATCAACACTGCTATCACGGCTCTGCGTGAAAACGGCAAGTACAAGCAAATCCAGGACAAATACTTCAACTTCGATATTTACGGTCAGTAATACATCGCTGCGGTAAGTCCGAAATGGCGCAAGCAACAGATTCTCTGAAGTTTGCGCCATTTTTTCATCCCCATTTCTGAGGACCTGAATCATGTTGAAAGGCTACGGGGCTGTCATCCTCGATGGCGCTTGGCTGACGCTTCAGCTCGCCTTGTCGTCCATGGCCCTGGCCATTGTTCTAGGTCTGATCGGTGTTTCGTTACGCTTGTCGCCGGTACGTTGGCTGGCCTGGATGGGCGATCTGTATTCCACGGTAATCCGCGGAATTCCCGATCTGGTGCTGATTTTGCTGATTTTTTACGGCGGCCAGGACTTGCTCAACCGCGTGGCGCCGATGCTGGGCTACGACGACTATATTGACTTGAACCCGCTGGCTGCCGGTATCGGCACCCTGGGCTTCATTTTCGGCGCCTATCTGTCTGAAACCTTCCGTGGTGCCTTCATGGCCATCCCCAAGGGCCAGGCTGAAGCCGGCATGGCGTATGGCATGAGTTCGTTTCAGGTGTTTTTCCGGGTATTGGTTCCACAGATGATTCGCCTGGCGATTCCGGGCTTTACCAATAACTGGCTGGTATTGACCAAAGCCACGGCCCTGATTTCGGTGGTCGGCTTGCAAGACATGATGTTCAAGGCCAAGCAGGCGGCTGATGCCACCCGCGAGCCGTTCACCTTCTTCCTGGCCGTTGCCGCGTTGTATCTGGTGTTGACCAGTGTTTCGCTGCTGGCGTTGCGACAACTTGAGAAGCGCTACTCGGTAGGCGTTAGGACGGCTGAGCTATGATCTTTGACTACAACGTCATCTGGGCCAGCATGCCGCTGTACTTGAGCGGGCTGCTGGAAACCGTGAAATTGCTGGGTATTTCACTCTTTTTTGGCTTGCTGGCGGCAGTGCCGCTGGGGCTGATGCGAGTCTCCAAGCAGGCCTGGGTCAACTTCCCGGCCTGGCTGTTTACCTACGTGATTCGCGGCACGCCGATGCTGGTACAGCTGTTTTTGATCTACTACGGACTGGCCCAGTTCGAGGCTGTTCGTGACAGTTTCATGTGGCCACTGCTTTCCAGTGCAACCTTCTGTGCATGCCTGGCGTTCGCGATCAATACCAGTGCCTACACTGCCGAAATCATTGCCGGTAGCCTGCGGGCCACACCTAATGGCGAGATTGAAGCGGCCAAGGCCATGGGTATGTCGCGGTCCAAAATGTACCGCCGTATTTTGCTGCCGTCGGCCATGCGCCGGGCGCTGCCGCAATATAGCAACGAAGTGATCATGATGTTGCAGACCACCAGTCTGGCTTCGATCGTGACCCTGATCGACATTACGGGTGCTGCACGTACCGTCAATGCGCAGTATTACTTGCCGTTTGAGGCCTACATCACGGCAGGTGCTTTCTACCTCTGCCTGACCTTCATTCTGGTGCGTCTGTTCAAACTGGCCGAGCGCCGCTGGCTGGGCTACATGGCCCCGCGCAAGGCCTGACCCATGGAACGCATAGATCACGTGTTGCCCTGGAGCACCCTGGGTTCTGAACGCCACTTGACGGTGTTTCGTTTCGGCGCGGGCGAGCGCAAGGCCTACATTCAGGCCAGCTTGCATGCAGACGAACTACCAGGCATGCGGTGTGCCTGGGAGCTGAAAAAGCGTCTCGCCGAACTTGAGGCGCAAGGTGCCTTGAACGGTGTGATCGAACTGGTGCCTGTGGCCAACCCGCTAGGGCTTGGTCAATTGCTGCAAGGCAGCCACCAGGGGCGCTTTGAGTTTGGTAGCGGCAAGAACTTCAACCGGGACTTCGTTGAGTTGAGCGACCCGGTGGCGCAGCGACTGGTTGGGTGCCTGGGGGATGATCCCCATGCCAACACCCGACTCATCCGTCAGACGATGCTTGATGTGTTGTCCGAGCTCCCCCCTGCGGCCAGTCAGTTGCAAGGTATGCAGCGTGTGTTGCTTAGTCATGCCTGCACGGCTGACATTGTGCTGGACTTGCACTGCGAGACCGATGCCGCACTGCATATGTACGCCTTGCCTCAGCATTGGCCCCAGTGGCGTTCACTGGCCGCGCGGCTGGATGTGCGCGTAGGTCTGTTGGCCGAAGACTCGGGCGGCAGCTCATTCGATGAAGCCTGTTCGGTGCCCTGGTTACGTTTGCAGCGCCAGTTCAGCGACGCGCAGATTGCATTGGCCTGCATGTCCACCACGCTGGAGCTGGGAGGGCAGGCCGACACCGGGCGCCCACAAGCCGAAGCCTATGCCGAGGGTATTCTGGCGTTCCTGGCCGAGCAGGGGCTGATCACGGGCGACTGGCCTGCTGCGCAGTACGAAACGTGCGAAGGCATGCCGTTTGAAGGCACTGAATTGTTATTTGCACCGCACCCCGGTGTGGTGAGTTTTTTACGTCCGGTGGGCGCCTGGGTTGAGACTGGCGAGCCGCTGTTCGAAGTGATTGATCCTTTATCTGACCGGGTCAGTACGGTATGCGCAGGAACATCCGGCGTGTTATTTGCCGTTGAGCGACTGCGTTATGCCCAACCCGGTTTCTGGCTGGCTAAAGTGGCGGGGCGCGAGCCTTTGCGTCACGGGCGCTTGCTCAACGACTGACTGTTTTTGTGAGAACCGACAGCATGTACAAACTTGAAGTCCAAGACCTGCATAAACGCTATGGCAGTCATGAAGTGCTCAAAGGCGTTTCACTGGCCGCCAAGGCAGGCGATGTGATCAGCATCATCGGCTCCAGTGGCTCCGGCAAAAGTACCTTTTTGCGTTGCATCAACCTGCTTGAGCAGCCCCATGCAGGCAAGATCCTGCTCAATGGCGAAGAGCTCAAGCTGATTGCCAACAAGGACGGCGCCCTCAAGGCTGCTGATCCCAAGCAGTTGCAGCGCATGCGTTCGCGTTTGTCGATGGTGTTTCAGCATTTCAACCTGTGGTCGCACATGACCGCGCTGGAAAACATCATGGAAGCGCCGGTGCATGTGCTGGGGATGACCAAATCCGAAGCCCGTGAAAAAGCCGAGCACTACCTCAACAAGGTCGGCGTGTCCCATCGCAAGGATGCCTACCCTGGACACATGTCCGGTGGCGAGCAGCAGCGGGTCGCGATTGCTCGTGCCCTGGCGATGGAGCCCGAGGTCATGCTGTTTGATGAACCGACTTCAGCTCTCGACCCCGAGCTTGTGGGTGATGTGCTGAAGGTGATGCAGGACCTGGCTCTGGAAGGCCGGACCATGGTTGTGGTGACTCACGAAATGGGCTTCGCCCGTGAAGTGTCGAACCAGTTGGTATTCCTGCACAAAGGTATTGTTGAAGAAAGCGGTAACCCGCGGGAAGTGCTGGTTAACCCTCAGTGCGAGCGGTTGCAGCAATTTCTGTCTGGCAGCTTGAAGTAACTGCCATTTTTAGACTGCCGCTGTGCACCAAAATAGGTCATGCTCCGCATCCCGCGAAGCTGACCTAGGCTCAGTGCTCGGCTCCTTCCGTTTTTATTCCCGTTTCGTTCCGGATAGCACGCTATGACCGCCCATCGAATTGGCTTCCTTATTTGGCCCAGCACCAAAGCCCTGACTCTGGCGCTGGCTGAGGAAGCGTTGCGTGTTGCTCAGCGCGTGCACCCTGAAGTTGTCTACGAGTTGTCGTTCCTGCAGGCCGAGCCTCAACCCGAGGGGGCCTGGCAATTGCCTGGCGAGCCGTGGAACGGCAAGCTTGAAGGCTGCCAAAAGCTGTTCCTGTTGGCTGACGAGCCCCCGACCACCCTGGCTCCGGCCTTGAGCAGTGCGCTCAAGCAACTGGTGCGGGCAGGGTGTGTGATCGGCGGGTTGTCGGCCGGGGTGTATCCGCTGGCGCAACTCGGTCTGCTCGATGGTTATCGTGCTGCAGTGCATTGGCGCTGGCAGGACGATTTTGCCGAGCGTTTTCCCAAGGTGATCGCCACCAGTCACTTGTTTGACTGGGACCGTGATCGCCTGAGCGCTTGTGGCGGGTTGTCGGTACTCGATTTGTTGCTGGCCGTTCTGGCTCGCGATCATGGGGCTGAACTGGCCGGTGCGGTGTCCGAAGAGCTGGTGGTGGAGCGCATCCGCGAAGGTGGCGAGCGTCAGCGTATTCCGCTGCAAAACCGTTTGGGTTCCAGCCATCCCAAGCTGACCCAGGCCGTGTTGCTGATGGAGGCCAACATCGAAGAGCCGCTGACTACCGACGAAATCGCCCAGCATGTGTGCGTATCCCGTCGGCAGCTGGAGCGGATTTTCAAGCAATACCTCAACCGCGTGCCCAGCCAGTATTACCTGGAGCTGCGTCTGAACAAGGCCCGGCAAATGCTGATGCAAACCAGCAAATCGATCATCCAGATCGGCTTGTCCTGCGGTTTTTCATCGGGGCCGCATTTCTCCAGTGCGTATCGCAACTTTTTTGGCGCCACCCCTCGTGAAGACCGAAATCAGCGCCGTAGCAGCAGCCCGTTCGAGTTGTCTTCGGCGCCTGCAGAGCGGGGCTGACCTCAGAGCAGTTTGGCCTCGGCGATGGCCTCTCGGGTCAATTGCCGGCTGACTTCCATGCGCTCATCGGCGAGTTGCAAGTAAACCCGGTTATACAGGTTGTCACTGAGGGGCTCTTGAGTCAGTACTTCAGGGGCCGTGATCCGCAGTTTGGCGGCGATGTCTACTAGCGAAGCCCTCAACGCCGGATCACGACTTTGCAGTTGGACCTGTGACTTGACCCAGGCGTTTTGCTGCTCGACCAACTGATTTAGCCAGTCCACTCGCTCGTCGAAAACCCGTGCATTGTCTTCAAGCCTGCCTGGATAGGTTGTGGTCAGGTAGGTCTCCCAAAAAGGCGCCTCTGCCAGTATCTGGTTAACCAGGCCATCGCCTTTTTCGCTCTCCTTGATCAGGCTGTAGGCCCGCGTAAATTCTGTATCCCCGACTCCCGCAGTGAGGCGGTACACCATGTAATTGGGAATCCAGGGCAGTTCAAGGCTGGAGCTCAGGCGAACCTGATAACCCGTGTGCACTTCGACTTCATCGACGGTGCCGGGGACCCCGTCGATGACTTCAGAGCTGAACCTCAACCCCAGGCCGCCTTCGCTGACAGGCTTTACCCGCTGAGCGACATCGGCGCGGGCGATGTCATGGATTTTCGTCAGCCGGGCCTTGCCCCGTGCCAATGTGATCAGGTTGTTTCTCAGCTCTCGTGAAGGGCTTGCGGCTTCGTAGTATTCATAGGCCATAACCTCAAGGCCCATGGCATTGAAAATCTGCGCGCCGGCATCCGCGCAATGCGTGGGGGCGCTGGCCAGGGTGAAAAGTTTTTCGCGCATCCGGGTATCGCCATGTGCAGCATCGATCAGGCGCCACACCTTGGTGGCCAGATCCTCCCAGGCGTCGTCGTAGTCGATCCTGTCACCTTGAGTCTCAAACGCCTCCGGTGGAATTTCCATTCTGGAAATGACTTCAAAAAATCCCTGGGAGCCGTGCTCTCTTTCGACGCTATCCCAGCTGTTTTGCAGAAAGGCCCGCTCTTCGAGAGTGCCGTCGAGCCAAAAACTACTCCCTTCCGGGCCTCGGGGCGGGTACGTGCGATGAGGGTCCAACCCTTGCGCGCGGCGGTACTGAATAACCCGCTCCTGGTTATCCAGATCAAGTTTTTGCCGCTCAAGGCGGGCATTGGACACCACCCAAGCCTCTGCAGACTCGGGCAAATAGTCAGGTACCGCTGATATTTCGTTGCCCAGCAGGTTCAAATTGAAGGCTTTGGGCCTGGGTATCGAGAACAGGCCTTCTGGCCACTGCGTAATATCGGTTCTGTTAAGCATCAATGTCATGAGCTCAGGCAAATGGCCAATGGCAGGAGGTAGCCCTAGCGGGTTGTTGCTCAGGTCCAGGTGCAGAAGCCGGGTCAGCCCGTTGAGATGATCCTGTGCCTCAGGCGTCATCGCCAATCTGTTATGGGAAAACGTCAGTTGCCTGAGGCGGCGCAGCCGTGTGAGGGCCGGTGGAAAGCGCTCCAGCGTATTGGACGCCAGAGACAACACCCGCAGGTTGGGAAAGTGATCCAGGAACCCTTCACTGGCGGACGACAACTGACAGTCATCGAGAAATAGCCCGGCGACATGGCGCAGCGGTTTGCTCACATTCAAGCTTTCGAGTTCGATGGCACCCAGTGCCGCGTGGCTGAAGTCGAGTACCGCACTGATTTCAATTCTGCCGGCCTTGTTGATGTGCGGTTTATCTGCGGTGTGCCAAGAATCTTTGATTCTGGCACTGACATAGTTGCGGATTTGATAAATGCCGCGACTGTCGGTACCTGATGCTGAGGGGGCTGCTGGCGTCTGCACCCACTCATCCAGTTCGCGGAACAACAGGTTTTTTTCGTCCTCGAGGGCATTGAGGTGGGTCAAGGCCTGTTCGGTGTTGATGCGCGCGGTGATCATTTCTATTTCGGCATCATCGCGCATCGGGTACAGGGCCTTGACCTGGTTTTTCAGCGTACTGGTCGCAGCATTGGGATCCATATGGCTGCTGCCGATGCCCCGCAGCAGCGTTTCAGCCTCCATGGCCACGGAGCTTTTGGGGGCAGGGAGCTCCAGGGCGGTTCGGACCTGATTGCCAGACTGGTATTTTTCGAGGAGCCATTGCTTGAGAGTTTGCCCGGGCTTGAGGTGGGCCCTCATGTGTTCAAGGCTGGCGTCTGGCAGTGAATGCTGAAGGGCGGTGTGGAAGCGCGAAGCCGGGTGAGTCAAGGCCCCGTGTTCATCATAAACTTCGTAGTTGCCCGGCCCCAGGCGCACGATTGTTCGCGTGTGGCTGGCTCCCTCGGGGTGATGGGCGTGCCGCAAAGGCCCGTCCACTACCGATTCGCGTACTTCCAGCTTCAGGCTGCTGATGGCATCGGTGTGCATTTTCAGTGTGTTGATGGCGAGTTTCTCGGCATCGGGGCTGATCAGGTCCTCTTCAAGCAGGCCTTCCTGTGCGTGCGCGATCCGTGTCTGAGTGTGTAGCTCCGTAGCCAGATGCCTGATTCGCAACGGCAAGTTGTTGCCTGCCAGCAAGTCTGTTTTTTCAAGGGTGCTGGCGGTATCAAGCAGGGCCTGCGTCACCGGGGCTGGAAGCTGTGTAAAGCCCGTTTCAATCAAGGCGGCCTGCGGGCGGTTTGTGAGTCGCTCTTTGGCGTATGTGTAGTTGAAAATGTCTTCCCGGCGCTGATAGGCATAGTCGGCCACCTTGGTTTGCAGTGCTCTCACTGCCTGCGTCTTAACGGTTTTGGCGCCCAGCAAGGTGTCGAGTTGTGTTGAGTCCAAGTTGTCGATAATCAGTGGCCAAAGCTTGCCCTGCTTGACCTCGCCCCTTGAAATTTTCAGCGTGCCTTCAGGTGCGGCATCCGGGTTGCCGTACACATGGGGCGAGCCGGACAGTGTGTGATCCGAGTAGATGGCCACCGCCTTGTCCTCTGGCCAGCCTTGCAGCTCGGTGGGCAGGCTTTCAAGCCAATGGCTCCTCTCTGACGAGGTCAGGCCGTTGCGCACGAGCTCGATGTCCTTGATGTTCTGTTTGTGCAGCTTGAGACGCGTCAGGCTGTCATTGAGCAGGGGGGGGATGGGTTCGTTGTTCAGGTATACCCGACGCAGGACGCCTGTGGACGTGGCGCTGATACGTCGCAGGTTTTGAAGTTCAGTGTTGCTGAGCCCATCGGTGGTGTGACCCAGTCGCCGCATCAGGGTCTCATCGTCCCAGGTCTGCGGACGCTCGCCTTCCATCAGCCAGGTCCCTTCGCCGTTATGCAGCATTTTGGGCCGATAGGCGTGCGGGCGAGTGGGGTGGAGCAGGGTGAAGCGTTCAGAGCCTTCGGTCTTCTCAACTACCAGCGTGTGTTCAGCCAGAGGAGTGCTGTTGAGCGTCAGCAGCATTTGATCGTCCTGATGGCGCAGGCCCAGTCGGTCAGGGAGCACGCTGTCAGGCACGCTCAATGGATGGCTGTAGGTGCTGATGTCAGGGTTCCATAGCCGCGTGTTACCGTCACTGCCGGTGACGGGGGCCATGCCTTCTACAAAGGCTGACGATTTGGGCAGCAGGTCGCTGACGATTTGTCCTCCCGCCGCAAACAGTCCGGCCTGCACACCGCTTTCCAGCACAGCAATCAAATGCTCAAAGGCCTCGGTTGTTTGACCTTCTACCCAGTCGTGAACGCCCTCGTAGACGTCATCCAGAAGTTGATAGGCCATTTGAAGCAGCATCAGCTCACCGACCACCGGCACCAGCGGGGCGATGACAAAGGTTGCCGCATTGAAAAGGGCCATTCCAATGCGCTTCCAGCGCTCCAGCCGATCCTGGCGGGTTTTGCGGTCTTCTGCGTCGGTGGAAATCGCAATGCTCTTGGCGTCGCTGAAAATCCTGGCCAGCTTTGTGCTGTAGAGGGTTTCCCACAGGTCATCGGTAATCGGCTCTAGCGAGTACTCGAGCAAGGGGGCTTCAATCGGGATCAGGGTTTGGCTGACCCCGAACTCGCGGTCTTCCAGATCAGGGGCGTTGGGAGTGTCATTGATGACGTGGAAGTAAGTTTTTTTCAGCGCTGAAAAGTAAGTCGCCAGATGCTCGTGAGGGATGAAGCGACTGAAGAAGTGCTGATAGTCGTCTGCGCTCAGGCGCGCGGTCAGGTGCTCAATAAAGCGGCCGGTGGATGAGTATTCTTTTGCCGGGTGCAGCGGGTCGTGGGGGATGTACACCACAACGGAGCGCTGATCTTCGGGAATGAAAATCAGCGGTCCCTCTGCCGCCAGTCCACTTACAGAGAGGGTGTAGATCAGCCATTTGTCGCTCATGCCGCTAATAAAGCCATTCAATGACTCGCACAAGGGTGCGTGCATTTGCCGGGTGAGGGTCCCGTGGAGCAGGTCAGCCTTTAGGTCGGCCTGATGACATTCGCGCAGGGTGGTTTTAATCCGTAATTGCCTGGCACGGTCATTGAGCCCCAGATGCGCTCTTAGATGAGCGTCATAGCGGGCCCCAAGGTTGAGTGCGCGGCACAAGGCGGTGAAGGCCAGCACCGGCATTTTTTCGGCGATATCGTCCCTGAGTGTGTAATGGCCCAGCTCATCGGGGCGAGTGATATAGCCCGAGTCAGGGCCGTAGGCATAGGGCAGGGTTTCATGCAGTTCAAAGTTGTGCAGGGCGGCGTCCAGCAACGACACGCGCCACGCCGTGGAACCACTGTCTTGAAGGCCGATCACCGGCAGGTACCTGGGGATGTAAAGGTTGATCCAGAGGGCGTTGACGTCAAGGTCCAGGCCATGACGTTGCTGGATCAGCCGTTTGAGTAACGGTTCGGCGAACGCGCGTACATCGAGGATGTTCTCCAGTTGCTTGTCCACTTCGCCGTGCGCGGCCCAGCGCTCGGTCAGTGTGTTTTTGAATGTGCGGTTTTGAGTGGGGGTGATGGTTGCCAGCGAACGGTGCAAGGTGGGTTTCACTGTTTTCAGTCGCTGCAAGACGGGGGAGGTCAAGCGTGGCGTCCAGCTTGCAAGCGCCTTGTTCACATGGGTGAAGTGAGGGCTGAATCTAAACAGCTGTTCGGGGGACGGCGGGTTGTCGGGAATGCGGCTCATGATCAATCCATATAGAGAGAGTGGAACAAGAGGGTGCGCGTCAGCCTGGCGTCGTTACCCAGGCTCTGGCCCAAGTCGACACCGTTCAGTGGCCTCGATGATTGGCCATCAAGATCGGCCAGCCCGAGGCTAAAAAAAAGCGCAAATACCTGTTCAACCCACTGGGGTTCTGATCAATAAACAGCGTTCAGCCGATATACATGTGGCACCTGAAAACAACCCGCCTAAGCCGTTCTGGAAACGCCCATGCTTTTAGCGCAAACAAAACGCCAGAGTGCTGCCGTAAAAGTGGCCCAGCGTTTAAACTGCGCCTTTGTGACGGAATATGTCGCATTGTCGTAATGCCTTGGAAAATCATGGTTGGGCGCTATAAGAAGTTGTCGCTTGGCGACAAGGCGTGCCCCCCGTGTGTCCCTACAATCCTCCCATCGCTCGCCAGTTTAGGCAGGCGTTCCTCTTCAGGAGACTCCGATGTCCGTTGAGCAAGCCCCGGTGCAACGCGCCGATTTCGATCAGGTCATGGTTCCCAACTACGCGCCTGCAGCCTTTATCCCTGTGCGCGGCGCCGGTTCCCGAGTGTGGGACCAGGCCGGTCGTGAATTGATCGACTTCGCTGGCGGCATCGCCGTTAACGTGTTGGGGCATGCGCATCCGGCACTGGTTGGCGCGCTGACCGAACAGGCCAATACCCTGTGGCACGTATCCAACGTCTTCACCAACGAGCCGGCGCTGCGCCTGGCCAAAAAGCTGGTGGATTCGACCTTTGCCGAGCGCGTGTTCTTCTGCAACTCCGGTGCCGAAGCCAACGAAGCCGCTTTCAAGCTGGCCCGTCGCGTTGCCTTTGATCGTTTCGGCAGCGAGAAGTACGAAATCATTGCCGCCCTCAACAGTTTCCACGGCCGTACGCTGTTTACCGTGAACGTCGGCGGGCAGTCGAAGTACTCCGACGGCTTTGGTCCGAAAATCACCGGTATTACCCACGTCCCGTTCAACGATCTTGACGCCCTGAAAGCGGCCATTTCGGACAAGACCTGCGCGGTGGTGCTGGAACCGATTCAAGGCGAAGGCGGTGTGCTGCCAGCCGAACAGGCTTACCTGCAAGGCGCTCGCGACCTGTGTGACGAACACAAGGCGCTGCTGGTGTTCGACGAAGTGCAAACCGGTATGGGCCGTACCGGCCAGCTGTTTGCCTACATGCATTACGGCGTGACTCCGGACATCCTGACCAGCGCCAAGAGCCTGGGCGGCGGTTTCCCGATCGCCGCCATGCTGACCACCGAAGCGCTGGCCAAACATCTGGTCGTCGGCACTCACGGCACCACTTATGGCGGTAACCCGCTGGCCTGTGCGGTAGGTAATGCGGTGATTGATGTGATTAACACCCCTGAAGTGCTGGCAGGTGTCAAAACCAAGCACGATCAGTTCAAAACCCGCCTTGAGCAAATCGGCCAGCAATACGGCCTGTTCACTGAAGTGCGTGGCATGGGCCTGTTGCTGGGGTGTGTGTTGAGCGATGCCTGGAAAGGTCGCGCCAAAGACATTTTCAATGCCGCTGAAAAAGAAAATCTGATGATTTTGCAGGCTGGCCCCGACGTGGTGCGTTTTGCGCCGAGCCTGGTGGTTGAAGAGTCAGACATCAAGGAAGGTCTGGATCGCTTTGAGCGTGCAGTGAAAACACTGACCCAAGCCTGAGTCTGGCCTCGACGCCTGATTCATCAGGCGTCGAACCGAATTAATGTGGACCGGGCTTGCTCGCGATTGCAGCAAGCCCGGTCCCACCCTCTCTATGTAGTTCAAGGATTTAAGGAGTGACACCATGCTGGTGATGCGCCCTGCGCAAATGGCTGATCTGGGCGAGGTACAGCGTCTGGCTGCGGACAGCCCGATTGGTGTCACTTCATTGCCGGACGATATCGAACGCCTGCGCGACAAGATCGCTGCGTCTGAAACCTCGTTTGCCGCCGAAGTCAGTTTCAACGGCGAAGAAAGCTACTTCTTTGTCCTTGAGGACACCACCACCGCCAAGCTGGTGGGCTGTTCGGCAATCGTGGCCTCGGCCGGTTACTCGGAGCCGTTTTACAGCTTCCGTAACGAGACCTTCGTGCATGCCTCCCGCGAGCTGAAGATCCACAACAAGATCCACGTCCTCTCGCAGTGCCATGACCTGACGGGTAATAGCCTGCTGACCAGTTTTTATGTGGTTCCGGAGTTGGTGGGGTCGGCCTGGTCTGAGCTCAATTCCCGTGGCCGCCTGCTGTTTGTGGCCAATCATCCGGAACGCTTCGCCGATTCTGTCGTGACCGAGATCGTTGGTTACAGCGATGAAAATGGCGACTCGCCGTTCTGGGACGCCATTGGCCGCAACTTCTTCGACTTGAACTACGCCGCCGCCGAGCGTCTGTGCGGGCTTAAAAGCCGCACCTTCCTCGCCGAGTTGATGCCGCATTACCCGATTTACGTGCCGTTGCTGCCAGACACTGCCCAGGAAGCCATGGGGCAAGTTCATCCGCGGGCGCAGATCACCTTCGACATCCTGATGCGCGAAGGCTTCGAGACCGATCATTACATCGATATTTTCGACGGCGGCCCAACCCTGCATGCACGGGTTTCGGGTATTCGCTCAATCGCCCAAAGCCGCGTGGTGCCGGTCAAGCTCGGTGAGCTGAGCAAGGGCGGTGGTCGCCAGTACCTGGTGGCCAATGCTCAGTTGCAGGATTACCGCGCCGTATTGCTGGAGCTTGATTGGGCGCCGGGCAAACCGGTCACGCTGGATCTGGAAGCGGCCGAAGCACTTGGCGTTGGCGAAGGTGCCAGCGTACGAGTGGTGGCGGTTTAACGCGTTTGAGCGAGTTTCGCGGGGTTCGTCAGCGAGCCCTGTCTGAGGAGATAGCATGATCGTTCGTCCTGTACGCAACAGTGATTTACCGGCCCTGATTGAGCTGGCACGCAGCACCGGAACCGGCCTCACCACCTTGCCGGCCAACGAAGAGCGCTTGCTTCATCGTGTGACCTGGGCTGAAAAAACCTTCCGTGGCGAAGCCGAGCGCGGCGATGCGGATTACCTGTTTGTGCTCGAAAATGATGACGGCAAGGTGGTGGGTATTTCCGCCATTGCCGGCGCCGTAGGCCTGCGTGAGCCCTGGTACAACTTCCGGGTGGGACTGACTGTCAGCGCCTCCCAGGAGCTGAGTATTTATCGCGAAATCCCGACCTTGTTTCTGGCCAACGACCTGACCGGAAATTCGGAGCTGTGTTCGTTGTTCCTCAGTGCCGATTACCGCACCGGGCTTAATGGCCGCATGCTGGCCAAGGCGCGGATGTTGTTTATCGCCGAGTTCCCGGAGCTGTTCGGCAACAAGATCATTGCTGAAATGCGCGGCATGTCCGATGAAGCCGGGCGCTCGCCGTTCTGGGAAAGCCTGGGCCGACACTTCTTCAAAATGGAGTTCAGCCAGGCGGACTACCTGACCGGCGTGGGCAACAAGGCTTTTATTGCCGAGTTGATGCCCAAATTCCCGGTGTACACCTGCTTCTTGTCTGAAGATGCCCGTGGGGTGATCGGCAAGGTGCATACCCACACCGAACCTGCCTTGAACATGCTTAAAAGCGAAGGTTTCAGCTATCAGGGTTACGTCGATATTTTTGATGCGGGCCCGGCGGTTGAATGTGAAACCAGCAAAATCCGCGCGGTACGCGACAGTGAAGCGCTGGTACTGGCGATCGGCACTCCAGGTGACGATGCCACGCCTTATCTGATCCACAACCGTAAACGCGAAGATTGCCGCATCACGGCTGCCCCTGCGCGCCTGGCTGCGGGCACTCTGGTGGTCGATCCATTGACCGCCAAGCGTTTGCAGCTGACAGCGGGCGATCAAGTGCGTGCCGTTGCGCTATCCGCCCAGCCAGTGGCCTCCCGGGAGTCGAAATAATGAGCACGTTGTACATCGCAGGCGCCTGGCAGAACGGGCAGGGCGAAGCCTTTGAGTCGTTGAACCCTGTGACGCAGCATGTGCTGTGGGCAGGCAATGGCGCCAATGCCGAGCAGGCAGATGCCGCCGTCAAGGCTGCACGTCAAGCTTTCCCGGCGTGGGCCAAGCGCACCTTTGAAGATCGCCTGAGCGTGCTCGAAGCGTTCGCCGCAAGCCTTAAAAAACACGCGGACGAGCTGTCCCGTTGTATCGGTGAAGAGACCGGCAAGCCCCTGTGGGAGTCGGCCACCGAAGTCACCAGCATGATTAACAAGGTGGCGATTTCGGTACAAAGCTATCGCGAGCGCACCGGTGAAAAAAGCGGCCCGCTGGGCGATGCCACGGCCGTTTTGCGCCACAAGCCACATGGCGTGGTCGCCGTGTTTGGCCCGTACAATTTTCCGGGGCATTTGCCCAACGGGCACATTGTCCCGGCGTTGCTGGCCGGTAACAGCGTGGTGTTCAAACCCAGTGAGCTAACCCCAAAAGTCGCTGAGCTGACGGTCAAGTGCTGGATCGAAGCCGGGTTGCCAGCCGGGGTACTGAACCTGCTGCAGGGCGGCCGTGAAACCGGTATCGCACTTGCGGCACACACAGGTATCGACGGCTTGTTCTTCACCGGTTCGAGCCGCACTGGCAATGCGCTGCATCAGCAGTTTGCCGGGCGCCCGGACAAGATCCTGGCTCTGGAAATGGGCGGTAATAACCCGCTGGTGGTCGATCAGGTCGCAGACCTGGATGCGGCGGTTTACACCATCATTCAATCGGCGTTTATCTCCGCCGGGCAGCGCTGCACCTGCGCCCGTCGTTTGCTGGTGCCACAAGGCGCGTGGGGCGACAGCCTGCTGGCGCGTCTGGTTGAGGTCAGCCAAACCATCGAAGTGGGTGCTTTCGATCAGCAGCCGGCGCCTTTTATGGGTTCGGTGATTTCTCTGGGCGCAGCGCGCGCCTTGATGGATGCACAAGAAGTCCTGTTGGGCTCGGGCGCTGTTGCCTTGCTGCACATGCATCAGCCAGACAGCAAGGCGGCCTTGCTCACGCCGGGCATTATCGACGTGACCGACGTTCACGATCGTTCGGACGAAGAATTGTTCGGGCCGCTGCTGCAGGTGATTCGTTACGACGGTTTCGAGGCGGCCATTGCTGAAGCGAACAACACCGCGTTTGGTCTGGCAGCAGGTTTGTTGTCGGACTCCGAGGCGCGGTATCAGCAGTTCTGGCTGGAGAGCCGTGCCGGGATCGTGAACTGGAACAAGCAGCTGACGGGCGCGGCAAGCAGTGCGCCGTTTGGTGGCGTCGGGGCCTCGGGCAACCATCGCGCCAGTGCCTATTACGCGGCTGATTATTGCGCGTACCCGGTGGCTTCCCTGGAAACGCCGACCCTGTCGTTGCCTGCGGCGCTGACCCCGGGCGTGCGCTTGTCGTAACGCTTCGCTCATCCCTGTGGGAGCGAGCCTGCTCGCGAACGGCCTTTGAGGCTTTCGCGAGCAGGCTCGCTACCACAAGGGATGTATGACTTATAACCGTTTGCCGGAGCCTCACCGATGAAGTCCTTTGAAGTCAATTTTGACGGTTTAGTGGGGCCGACCCATAACTACGGCGGTTTGTCGTTTGGCAACGTCGCCTCCCAGAGCAATAGCCAGCAGGCTTCCAATCCCAAGGAAGCAGCACTGCAGGGCCTGGAAAAAATGAAAGCGCTGATGGACATGGGGTTTGTCCAGGGCGTGCTGGCGCCGCAAGAGCGCCCGGACGTTGCCGGTTTGCGCAGTCTGGGTTTCTCCGGCACTGACGCTCAGGTCATCGAGCGCGCCGCCAAAGAAGCCATGCCATTGCTGGTGGCCAGTTGCTCGGCATCGAGCATGTGGGTGGCCAACGCCGCGACTGTCAGCCCAAGTGCTGACACCGCAGATGGTCGCGTGCACTTCACCGCCGCCAACCTCAACTGTAAATACCACCGCAGCATCGAGCACCCGACCACCAGTCGCGTGCTGGGCGCGATGTTCGCCGACCAGCAACACTTTGCGCACCATGCGGCGTTGCCGGCTGTGGCTCAGTTTGGCGACGAAGGTGCTGCCAACCACACGCGTTTTTGCCGTGAATATGGCGAGGCGGGTGTCGAGTTTTTTGTATTCGGTCGCAGCGCGTTCGACAGCCGCTACCCGGCGCCGCAAAAGTATCCGGCCCGCCAGACCCTCGAAGCTTCACAAGCGGTGGCGCGTTTGCACGGCTTGAGCGAAGAGGGTGTGGTGTTCGCTCAGCAAAACCCGTCGGTCATTGACCAGGGCGTGTTCCATAACGACGTGATTGCGGTGGGCAATGGCGAGCTGTTGTTCCACCACCAGGACGCTTTCCTCAATACCGAGCAAATGCTGGCCGAGCTACAGGGAAAGCTGGCTGCACGTGGCGGTAATTTCCAGTCGATCAGCGTGCCTCGCGATCAGGTGGCGGTAGAGGACGCAGTGCGTTCGTACCTGTTCAACAGCCAGTTGCTGAGCCGTGCCGATGGTTCGATGTTGTTGATCGTACCTGAAGAGTGCCGCTCCAACCCGCGCGTCTGGCAGTACCTGCAAGGGCTGACCGCTGCGGGCGGGCCGATTCGCGAGGTCAAGGTGTTTGATCTCAAGCAAAGCATGCAGAACGGTGGTGGCCCGGCGTGCCTGCGCTTACGTGTCGCGCTCAATGAAACTGAGCTGGCGGCGGTCAATCCGGGGGTTATCATGACCGCGTCGTTGTACGACACGCTGACCCAGTGGGTAAACAGGCACTACCGCGACGCCTTGCGTGAAAGCGACCTGGCCGACCCGCAATTGTTGCTTGAATGCCGCACGGCATTGGATGAACTGACGCAAATCCTTAAACTGGGCTCGGTTTACCCCTTCCAGATCAATTGAACAGCTGCGTGCCTGAGCGAATATTCATCTGCGGCACGCACCTTCACCTCCACATGAGAGCTAAATAATGACCGACACCCTGAAACTGATCCTTGAAGACACTGATGGCACTCAGTTGGAAACCTCTTGCACCCGCGTTGCCGTGATGTGGCAGGGCAAGGAATTGTGGATCCAGCATGACGGCCGTGGCCAACTGCTGATCGGCGTTGACGTTGAAGAAGGCGATGCTGAATACGCCAACCTGCTGCTGCGTCCATTGGCGACTAACCTTGTCAGTCTGCAACTGGAAATGGAACCGGCAGACATTGAAGAAGACGGTGAAGATGGCCACGTACACGGCCCAGACTGCAACCACTGATTAAGGATGCACTATGCTCGCTCTCGGCAAACTGCTTGAACTGACCTTGGCCGGACGTGAACCGGCCGAGAAAACTCAACTGACTGTCGACGGCGTGCGGATGCGCTGGCTGACCGAAGGCGCGCTTGAAGTACGCCCGCCCGAGGCTCGTGACAACGGTATGGATCTGTTGTTGTCAGCCGGCATCCACGGTAATGAAACGGCGCCGATCGAGTTGCTCGATCGCCTGTTGCATGACATTGCCCGGGGCGTTATCAAACCCCGCGCACGAATTCTTTTCTTGTTCGGCAACCCGGGCGCCATGCGCACCGGCGCGCGATTTGTCGAAGAAGACCTTAACCGGCTGTTCAACGGTCGCCACGAAAGCAGCAGTGGCCCCGAGGCGCTGCGCGCGTGCGAACTTGAACACCTGGCCGAAACATTTTTCAGCCTCCCTGAGCGCTCCCGCCTTCATTACGATTTGCACACAGCCATTCGTGGATCGAAGATCGAGCAGTTCGCGCTCTACCCTTATAAAGAGGGGCGTGCTCACTCTCGCGATGAACTCGCTCGCTTGCGCGCAGCCGGCATGGAAGCGGTCTTGTTGCAGAACAAACCATCGATTGTGTTCAGTGCTTACACCTACGACCAGTTGGGCGCCGAGGCGTTTACCCTTGAGCTGGGCAAGGCCAGGCCTTTTGGGCAGAACGACGGCGTCAATGTGGAGCGTCTTGAGCTGCGTCTGCAGCAGATGATCGAAGGCACCGAGCCGCCGTTGGCCGATGAATCGCTTGAAGGTTTGCAGCTGTTCAGCGTGGCGCGTGAGGTGATCAAGCACAGCGATACTTTTATCCTGCACTTGCCTGCGGATGTCGAAAATTTCTGTGAGTTGCCCAAGGGCTATTTGCTGGCGCAAGACGCGGGCAAGACCCGCTGGATTATCGAAGAAGAGGGTGCGCGGATTATCTTTCCCAACCCGAAGGTGAAGAATGGCCTGCGCGCCGGGATCATTATTGAGCCGGCTCGCGCTTTGGCGTTAGCGTAGCCAGGGCAGTGCCTGTCAGTTAAGGAGAGCTGTGGGAGCGGGCTTGCTCGCGATGCAGGCGACGCGGTCAGAGAGTCAAACCGCGCCGCTCCAATCGCGAGCAAGCCCGCTCCTACAAAAGCTGGCTTTACACCGCGCGTTTTTGCTGGGTGTCCATGCGCTTGATGGTGCGGATTTTTTGCAGGGTATCGGCGCAGGTTTTCGCGGCCTCTTGGCCTTTGTGTTCGAAGTGGTCGAAGAAGAACTTCTGGTGCTCTTCACCCGCATGGAAGTGGTGCGGTGTCAGGCTGACCGAGAAAACCGGAACTTCGGTTTCCAGCTGCACTTGCATCAAGGCGCTGACCACGGTCTGGGCCACGAAATCGTGACGATAGATGCCACCATCCACTACCAGTGCTGCACCGACGATGCCGGCATAACGGCCGGTCTTTGCCAGCAGCTTGGCGTGCAACGGGATTTCAAAGGCGCCGCCGACTTCAAAGAAGTCGATGTCGCTTTCCTGATATCCCTGTACCAGCATTTCGGCCAGAAAGCCTTTACGGCTCTGGTCGACAATATCTTTGTGCCAGCAGGCCTGGATAAACGCTACGCGCTCGTTGTGGTGGCTTTTGCTTTTGCTGTCGATTGCGGTGGGTTGCATGTTCAGATTCCTGTTTGTGTGAAAAACAGGGCATATGAATCGAATGGGATTAAAGGGTACGTTCAGGAGGGCAGCGCACGGCCTTTCGGCATCGCCACTTGCCCACCTGATTGACGGCCCTTTGGCGCCAATCCCGTTCTCTCTTCATCCGGACTATGACCGTCGGCCCCGGGATCACACCGGGTCTGCTGACCTTGGCTATCCTCAACCCTCACGGGTGGATCTGCCAAGCGCTCGCGGGCTATGCGCATTGCGCGCAATTACCGCCGGTGGGGAGTTGCACCCCGCCCTGAGAACGTTGCCGCCAGCCTTTCTGGCGGCGGACATTTTGTATCATAATTTTTTCGCAAATGCATGGCTGCTTTTTGCTAATAGCTATCAAATTTTTTGCTGCGTTATCAGTGCGATCCTGGGCAAGCCGTTGAATATGACGAATCCTTCCTGCAGTACTCTTGTCCGAAAGGGAATTCCCCGATTAGCATCCAGAGCTGATCACTTATTGCCGAGGCCGCTCCCATGACTGTTATTGATCTTCGTAGTGACACTGTGACCCAACCCAGCAATGGCATGCGCGAGGCCATGGCGAATGCGCCGATGGGCGATGATGTGTATGGCGAAGATCCGTCGGTGAACAAGCTGGAGTCCGAACTGGCCTTGCGTTTGGGCTTTGCCAAAGCATTGTTCGTGCCCACTGGCACGATGAGCAACCTGCTGGCTCTGATGGCGCATTGCGGGCGAGGGGATGAATACATTGTGGGCCAGCAGGCCCACACCTATAAATACGAAGGCGGCGGGGCAGCGGTATTGGGCTCCATTCAGCCACAACCGCTGGAGGTTCAGGCGGATGGTTCGCTGGACTTGGGGCAGGTTGCGGCCGCAATCAAGCCTGACGACTTTCATTTTGCCCGCACGCGCTTGCTCGCCCTGGAAAACACCATGCAGGGCAAGGTGCTGGCACTTGAGTATCTGGCAGCGGCCAGTCGCCTGACCCGTGAGCATGGCCTGGCGCTGCACCTTGATGGCGCGCGACTGTACAACGCCGCTGTCAAGCTGGGTGTGGACGCTGGAGAGATCACTCGGCATTTCGATTCGGTATCCGTGTGCCTGTCCAAGGGTCTGGGCGCGCCGGTGGGTTCCGTACTGTGCGGCACCACTGACTTGATCGCCAAGGCCCGGCGCTTGCGCAAAATGGTCGGTGGCGGCATGCGCCAGGCCGGTCAACTGGCGGCAGCCGGTTTGTATGCGCTGGATCATCAGGTCGAGCGTCTGGCCGATGACCATGCCAACGCCCAGTTACTGGCTGAAGGCTTGCGTGCGGCCGGTTATGAGGTCGAACCGGTGCAGACCAATATGGTGTACGTTCAGATCGATGAGCGGGCTCAAGCTCTCAAGGCCTTTGCAGCCGAGGAGGGGATCATGCTCAGCGCCGCGCCGCGTTTGAGAATGGTGACGCACATGGATGTCAGTCGCAGTCAGATCGAACAGGTAGTAGCCGTTTTTTCCGAGTTTTCCCGCCAATAAGCTTGCGATCCGTCCAATTGCTTGTCGCTATCGTATAAACACGCTGTACCCGGGGCGAAGGGCCGATATAATGCGGCCCTTTGCGAGTCGCACTGTCGATTGACGTGATTTACTTGCCTCTGGCCGCAGCCTCCGTGGAAGAACCTATGAAAAGCGCAGAAATCCGTGAAGCCTTCCTTCGCTTCTTCGAGGAGCAAGGTCACACCCGTGTCCCTTCCAGCTCCTTGGTCCCTAATAACGACCCGACCCTGCTGTTCACCAACGCGGGGATGAACCAGTTCAAGGACTGTTTCCTGGGTCAAGAAAAACGTGCCTACACCCGAGCGACCAGCAGCCAGAAGTGCGTGCGCGCCGGCGGCAAGAACAGCGACCTGGAAAACGTCGGTTACACCGCCCGTCACCACACCTTTTTTGAAATGCTCGGCAACTTCAGCTTTGGCGATTATTTCAAGAAAGACGCGATCAACTTCGCCTGGACCTTCCTGACCGGCGTACTCAATCTGCCTAAAGACAAGCTCTGGGTAACCGTCTACGCCAGCGATGACGAAGCCTATGACATCTGGACCAAGGACGTCGGCGTACCTGCCGAGCGCATGATCCGGATTGGCGACAACAAGGGTGCTCCGTACGCGTCGGATAACTTCTGGACCATGGGCGATACCGGTCCTTGCGGTCCGTGCACCGAGATTTTCTACGATCACGGTCCTGAAATCTGGGGTGGCCCGCCAGGTTCGCCAGACGAAGACGGTGACCGCTACATCGAAATCTGGAACAACGTATTCATGCAGTTCAACCGCACCGCCGATGGCGTGTTGCATCCGTTGCCAGCGCCGTCGGTAGACACCGGCATGGGCCTGGAGCGGATCAGTGCGGTGATGCAGCACGTTAACTCCAACTACGACATTGACCTGTTCCAGAGCCTGTTGACGGCAGCGGCCGCCGCGATCGGTTGCACCAACGACGGCCAGGCATCGCTCAAGGTTGTGGCTGACCACATCCGTTCGTGCAGCTTCCTGATCGCCGATGGTGTACTGCCATCGAATGAAGGTCGCGGCTATGTGCTGCGCCGCATCATTCGTCGCGCCTGCCGTCACGGCAACAAGCTGGGCGCTACGGGCAACTTCTTCTACAAGATCGTCGCGGCACTGGTTGCCGAGATGGGCGAAAGCTTCCCGGAGCTGGTTCGCGAGCAAGCCAACATCGAGCGTGTGCTCAAGGCTGAAGAAGAGCAGTTCTCCAAGACCCTGGAGCAGGGCCTGAAAATCCTCGAGCTGGATCTGGCTGAACTCAAGGGCACCGTGGTTCCTGGCGACGTAGTGTTCAAACTCTACGATACCTATGGCTTCCCGATGGACCTCACGGCCGATATCGCCCGTGAGCGCAACCTGACCGTGGACGAAGCAGGTTTTGAGCGCGAGATGGAAGCTCAGCGTGTTCGTGCGCGTTCGGCCAGTTCTTTTGGCCTGGACTACAACACGCTGGTTAAAGTCGATGTGCCTACCGAGTTTATCGGTTACAACGCTACCCAGGCTTCGGCCAAGGTCGTTGCTCTGTATAAAGACGGTCAGTCGGTTGCCAGCCTGAGCGAAGGCGACGAGGGCGTTGTCATTCTTGATCAGACCCCGTTTTACGCCGAGTCGGGCGGCCAGGTCGGCGATTGCGGTTTCCTGCAAGCTGGCGCGGCGCGTTTCGACGTGCGCGACACGACCAAGACCGGCGGCGCATTCCTGCACCACGGCGTGGTTGCAGCGGGCGGCCTGAACGTTGGCGAAACCGTTGAAGCCCGGGTTGATGCCGATGTGCGTCACGCCACGGCGCTGAACCACTCGGCGACTCACTTGCTGCACGCGGCTTTGCGCCAGGTACTGGGCGAGCACGTTCAGCAGAAAGGCTCGTTGGTAGACAGCCAGCGCATGCGCTTCGACTTCAGCCATTTCGAGTCGATCAAGCCTGAGCAGATCAAGGCCCTGGAAGATATTGTCAACGCCCAGATTCGCAATAACACGCCGGTCGAGACGGAAGAAACCGACATCGAAACCGCCAAGCAAAAAGGCGCTATGGCGCTGTTTGGTGAGAAGTACGGCGACAACGTGCGAGTACTGAGCATGGGCGGTGATTTCTCTGTGGAGCTGTGTGGCGGTATTCACGCCCAGCGAACCGGTGATATCGGCCTGATGAAAATCACCAGCGAAGGCGGCGTAGCCTCGGGTATCCGTCGTATCGAAGCGGTTACGGGTGCAGCCGCACTGGCTTACCTGAACGCAGCCGAAGAACAGCTCAAGGAAGCCGCAAGCCTGGTCAAGGGCTCGCGCGAGAACCTGGTCGACAAACTGTCTGCGGTACTTGAGCGCAATCGCCAGTTGGAAAAACAACTTGAGCAATTGCAGGCCAAGGCAGCAAGCGCAGCCGGTGACGATCTGTCATCGTCGGCTGTGGACGTAAAAGGCGTGAACGTATTGACCGCCCGCCTGGACGGTCAAGATGGCAAGGCGCTACTGGCGCTGGTAGATCAGCTGAAGAACAAGCTCGGCCGTGCAGTGATCCTGCTCGGCAGTGTTCATGAAGACAAGGTTGTACTGGTTGCAGGCGTAACCAAAGACCTGACTGGCCAACTCAAAGCCGGTGATTTGATGAAGCAGGCCGCTGCGGCAGTGGGCGGGAAGGGCGGTGGTCGTCCGGACATGGCGCAAGGCGGCGGTGTTGATGCTGCAGCCCTGGACGCCGCGCTGGCCCTGACTGTGCCATTTGTCGAGCAAGGTATCTGAGGTCCAGTACGTGCTGTCGTCTAGTGGCAGCACGTCGTTTGAATGATAAATGGGCGCCCTTTATGGGCTGAGGCTGCTTTGAAATGGCTTTGATCGTACAGAAATTCGGAGGCACCTCGGTCGGCACTGTCGAGAGAATCGAGCAGGTCGCCGATAAAGTTAAGAAGTTCCGCGAAGCCGGCAATGATCTGGTGATCGTGCTATCTGCAATGAGCGGCGAAACCAACCGCCTGATCGAACTGGCCAAGCAGATCAGCGATCAGCCGTTACCCCGTGAGCTGGATGTCATTGTGTCCACGGGCGAGCAGGTGACGATTGGTCTGCTGGCAATGGCGCTGAACAAGCGTGGTGTGCCAGCGGTGTCCTACACCGGCAGCCAGGTGCGCATCCTGACGGACAGTTCGCACACCAAAGCCCGCATCCTGAAAATTGACGACCAGAAGATTCGCGCCGACCTTAAGGCCGGGCGTGTGGTTGTGGTTGCAGGTTTCCAGGGCGTTGATGAGCACGGCAACATCACTACGTTGGGTCGTGGCGGCTCTGACACCACCGGCGTGGCGCTGGCAGCGGCCCTCAAGGCTGATGAGTGCCAGATCTACACGGATGTCGACGGCGTTTACACCACTGACCCGCGGGTTGTGGCAAAAGCTCAGCGTCTGGAAAAGATCACCTTCGAAGAAATGCTGGAAATGGCCAGCCTGGGCTCCAAGGTGCTGCAGATCCGGGCTGTCGAGTTCGCAGGCAAGTACAACGTACCGCTGCGCGTTCTGCACAGCTTCAAGGAGGGTCCAGGTACCCTCATTACTATTGATGAAGAGGAATCCATGGAACAGCCGATCATTTCTGGTATTGCGTTCAATCGCGATGAAGCCAAGCTGACCATCCGTGGCGTGCCAGACACCCCGGGCGTGGCGTTCAAGATTTTGGGCCCGATCAGTGCGACCAATATTGAAGTCGACATGATCGTGCAGAACGTTGCGCACGATAACACCACCGACTTCACCTTCACCGTGCACCGCAATGACTACAGTGCTGCCCAAAGCGTGCTGGAAAACACGGCTCGTGAGATCGGTGCCCGTGAAGTGGTCGGCGACACCAACATTGCCAAGGTTTCGATCGTCGGTGTGGGCATGCGCTCTCACGCAGGCGTTGCCAGTCGCATGTTTGAGTCATTGGCTAAAGAGAACATCAATATCCTGATGATCTCGACCTCCGAAATCAAAGTGTCGGTGGTGATCGAAGAGAAGTACCTGGAGCTGGCTGTGCGTTCCCTGCACACCGCTTTTGACCTCGATGCGCCAGCCCGACAGGGCGAGTAAGGCGTTGTCCGGAGGGCGCGGTTAATCCGCGCCCTTTGTTTTTTGGCGGGCATGAACGAAGACCTCCAGTTTCGTCATGTTGGTCAATACTAAGGAGCTGCGGGCTATAGCTGTTTAGCTAGTAGTCCGAAGCCCTTTTTTTTTGCAGACTGTGGCCACTGAAATGAAAAGTGTGAGGAGAAAAGTATGCTGATTCTGACTCGCCGTTGTGCGGAAAGCCTGATCATAGGCGATGGCGAAATTACTGTGACCGTGCTCGGCGTCAAAGGAAACCAAGTACGCATCGGTGTGAACGCTCCCAAGGAAGTGGCGGTGCACCGTGAGGAGATCTACCTGCGGATCAAGAAAGAAAAGGATGAAGAACCAAGTCTTTAATTTTATTTAAGTTTTTAGTTGCAAGCGGGGAAAAGGCTGGTTATTATACGCCCCGTGTTGCGGAGAGGTGGCCGAGTGGCCGAAGGCGCTCCCCTGCTAAGGGAGTACATCTCAAAAGGGTGTCGGGGGTTCGAATCCCCCCTTCTCCGCCATTATTCATGTAGCACGTTGGATCTGGACAGTTTCGGTAAGTTGTTGAAAATACTGAAAAAAAAGCTTGTCAGAGAGATTTAACGGTCTATAATGCGCAGCTTCAAATGCACTCGTAGCTCAGCTGGATAGAGTACTCGGCTACGAACCGAGCGGTCACAGGTTCGAATCCTGTCGAGTGCACCATTTAAGAGTCAGTTGCTTCGGCAGCTAACTTGGCTTCAACCAGGGTGGTCTGGTCTAACAAGCACAACTTGCACTCGTAGCTCAGCTGGATAGAGTACTCGGCTACGAACCGAGCGGTCACAGGTTCGAATCCTGTCGAGTGCACCATTTAAGAGTCAGTTGCTTCGGCAGCTAACTTGGCTTCAACCAGGGTGGTCTGGTCTATCAAACACAACTTGCACTCGTAGCTCAGCTGGATAGAGTACTCGGCTACGAACCGAGCGGTCACAGGTTCGAATCCTGTCGAGTGCACCAAACACCAAAAAGCCCGCATTGTATGCGGGCTTTTTGCTATCTGGGATTTGGGCATTCTGTCATCCTGCAGACTTCTTTCCTGTTTATCCTGATTGCTGCGTAGATGCTGCCGAAGAACGAAGGCAACGAATGCGTGCGCGGCATGTCTAAATCCCAGATGTCCAGAACCGAGTCGTCTGATTCGCGATCGTGGTGCAGCCGCTCGCAGCCCTCGTTCCCCAGCAGCGCCTGCAACCTGAAATTTCACACATGGGTTGTGCCCTGCGTGAATCATCTTGCGTCGCACTGTCAAAGCAGGTGTTACCCGCAAGCATTTGTTATCTCCGAGATTTTTGCGTCAATAATTTTTAAGCCGTGTATGATTGCGCCCGTCAGCCCCGCCGGGGCTTGTGGAATACCTCCATGGACTTACCCAGTAGTAACTCAGCATCCCGTTTTTCCAATCATGAATTGACTGATTGATCCTTCCGGCGTGCCCTGCTGCTGGGAGTGGAGTTCGCCTATGACCGAAGTTGAAGTAAAGAAAACACAAGAAAGCCTGCAAAGCCGCCTCGCTCAAGTTATTGAGCTGCTTAATCGCCAGCGTGTGGTCGAAGACCTGACTCATCGTCAGGAAGGCCATCACCATGACCGGGTTGAAAACCTGGTTCATCGGCAGAATCTGGTTGAGCTCCAGCGCAAGCTGGAAGACCTGCACTCCGCAGACGTTGCCTACATCCTCGAAGCATTGCCGCTGGATGACCGTCTGACGGTCTGGCAGTTGGTCAAGGCCGATCGCGACGGCGACATCCTGCTTGAAGTATCCGATTCGGTACGTGAAACCCTGATCGCCGACATGGACGATCACGAGCTCCTGGCAGCCGCCAAGGAGATGGACGCCGACGAACTTGCTGACCTTGCCCCCGAGCTGCCGCGAGACGTCGTCCATGAGTTGATGGAGACCCTTGATGGTCAGCAGCGTGAGCGCGTCCGCTCCGCGCTGTCCTACAACGAGGATCAAGTTGGCGCACTGATGGACTTCGAGATGGTGACGATCCGCGAGGATGTCAGTCTTGAAGTCGTCTTGCGTTACCTGCGTCGCCTCAAAGAACTGCCGGGCCATACCGACAAGCTGTTCGTGGTCGATTACGACGGTGCGCTTAAAGGCGTGTTGCCGATCAAGCGCTTGTTGGTCAATGACCCCGAGAAGCAAGTGTCCGAGGTCATGGCCAACGATCCGGTGAGTTTTCATCCGGATGAGGATGCTTACGATGCCGCACAGGCGTTTGAGCGTTACGACTTGATTTCGGCCCCTGTGGTCGACAAAAACGGCAAGCTGATCGGTCGTCTGACCATCGATGAAATGGTCGATCTGATCCGTGAAGAGAGCGAGAACGAAGTTCTCAACATGGCCGGTCTGCGTGAAGAAGAAGACATCTTCGCCTCCGTCTGGAAATCCCTGCGTAACCGTTGGGCCTGGCTGGCAGTCAACCTGGTCACCGCGTTTATTGCGTCGCGGGTGATCGGCCTGTTCGAAGGTTCGATTGAAAAACTGGTGGCACTGGCAGCACTGATGCCCATCGTGGCCGGTATTGGTGGTAACTCCGGCAACCAGACCATCACCATGATCGTACGGGCGATGGCGCTCGATCAGGTCAATACCGGTAGCACCTCGCGTCTGATGCGCAAGGAGCTGGCCGTGGGCTTGATCAATGGCCTGGTGTGGGGTGGGGTGATCGGTGTTGTGGCGTATCTGCTGTACGGCAGCTGGTCACTGGGTGTGGTGATGACCGCGGCCATGACGCTCAACCTGCTGTTGGCAGCGCTGATGGGGGTATTGATCCCCATGACCCTTGCCCGGCTGGGGCGTGATCCGGCCATGGGTGCGAGTGTGATGATCACCGCCATGACGGACAGCGGCGGGTTCTTCATCTTCCTGGGACTGGCAACCATCTTCCTGCTCTGAGGGCTGGCGGCCTGGTCTGACAACTGTCACGCCAGGTCGTTTTGTACCTGGCGCAAATCGCGCCCATAAAAAAGCCAGCTAAACGCTGGCTTTTTTGTCGCCTGAATTAAATCAGGATTACTCCGAAGCTGCCTCAGCGTCGTGAGCAATCAGTGAAACCAGGGCGTTTTGTTGGCGATGGGACAGTTGGCGGAAGCGTTGCAGCAGCTCGCGCTCGTGGAGGGAGAGCTCAGGGCTGTCCAGGCGCATGCTGAGTTCGTCACCCAGTACGCCTTCTTGAATGAGGCTTTGCTCAAGGCGAGCAATGATTTCTGAGTTCATGCTGCGGTGATGATTGCGAGCCACCTCGGCGATGCGCTCGCGCATTCCGTCTGGCAGGCGTACGACGAACTTGTCAGCCGTACGGCTGGAGTAAATTGCCTGTTTCAATGGGCGCATTTTAGTTAACCGGTTAGTTCAGGGGAGCGGTTCTCGGGAATTGGCCGCAGGATGTGATTAAGACCGTCCTTATAGCCAAAGTTCAACCTGAATTGCTAGGAGGCGCGCATCATGCCTCAAATCTGCCACTTCCCTGGCGTCAATTCTGTGACAAATATTGAACCGGATAAAGGCGTTATGCCAGTAGTGATTGCTAAAAAATAGGCATCCGCATTAATAGCATCGACATCCACCACTTACCCCAAATGCTCCGCCCCCGACGTTGAGCGGTCTCAACGCAATTGCGGGTCAAATTTGAACCTGCGGCCGATGATCAGCGCCACCAGCCAGCAGCTGAAAAACACTCCGGCAGCAATTAATGGCAGATTTCCGAATTCGTCACGGGCAAATACATCGAGTGCGAGGCTCGACAACGCCAGCATTAACAAACTCAAAGCAATTTTGGACATGATTTCCTACCAACCTCTCAAGGTGCTCTTCAAAAGACCCAGCGCTCACCCTCAGATGCCAGATTGGCGGCAGGGTGTTCGGTGGTCAGGTGAGGTGTCACGCTGCTGACGCTATTCATGACTGCCACTTGTGGCTGCGGCGCGAGGGGCTTGTTGTAAATTTGGACATGTTGCTCTGCGGCAGCGGGCTCGGGTTGAAAGTGAAAAATCACTAACACAGCCAGCGCCAGGGCGTTTAACAGTAAAAGGGTGCTGTTCATGGCGGTCATCTCTGAGAGCATGGACGGGATACTGTTAATAGAGCAGTCTTCGTGCCAACTGTTAAAGGTCTAAAAACCCTTATAAAACAGCTGGTTGAGGTATGTATTCAAGAGGATTTGATTGCAATTTGCAATGATGGCTTTTTGATGTAGTGCAAATTGCACGATCAGGTCCAGAGCCCGCGGGAGCGGGCTTGGGAAAGATTCAGTGGATATCGCCAACAGATGACCCGTCAGCGTGCGAAACGTTCGGCCCATCCGTGAATAACCTTGGGGCGCGGGGTTGCGTAGGTGCGTACTTTTGACGTCGACAGCCCCAGACGAACCAGCGACTCGGCAACGGTTACCGCAGCGGTAACGCCATCGACCACTGGCACGCCGGTGCGCTGGCGAATCTGCTCATCCAGCCCCGCCATGCCTCCACAGCCCAGGCAAATGACCTCGGCCTTGTCTTCGCTCACGGCCAGTTCAGCCTGACGAACAATGGCCTCGACCGCTCTTTGCGGTGACGATTCGAGCTCCAGAACCGCCAGGCCGCTGGCCCGTACCGATGCACAGCGATACCAGAGCCCGGACAGTTTCAGGCGATCCTCAATCAGCGGTACGGTACGATCCAGTGTGGTGACAACCGAATAGGCGCGCCCCAAAAACATGGCGGTGCTGGCCGCAGCGTCAGTGATATCCACCACGGGTACGTTGAGCAACTCCTGCAATCCTTCTCGGCCATGCTCGCCATACCCGGCCTGAATCACCGCATCGAAGGGCTGGTCGTAGGACATGACGCAGTCCATTACCGCGATGGCGGCCAGATAACTCTCAAAATTACCTTCAACCGACTCGGCGCCGAAGCTGGGCGTCAGCCCGATGATCTCGGTGCCTGGTGCGGCAACGGACTGCGCCTGACGCGCAATGGCCTGGGTGATGCTGTCGGTGGTGTTGACGTTGACCACGAGAATTCGCATGGACGTTCCTTCAAATCAAGGGTGGGCGGTCTGACCTGGCCAGACCGCAAGGGTATCAATGGCCGGCGTTGTCGACCGCGATCGACTCGCCGCTGACCTGGGCGTAGTGGGGTTGGCGTATGGCGATGATCAGGTAAAGCATCGCCGCGATGCTGGCCCCGATCATCCAGGAGAACGGCGAAACCGCGTGGAAGCCCGGCACCAGGGCCAGCACGATGGCGATCAATGCGGCAGGAATAAACGCCGCGACAGCGCGTAAATTGACGCCACGGCTGTAGTAGTAAGCTCCGCTCGGGTCTTCGCTGTACAAAGCCGGCACATCAATACGGCCTTTTCGTACAAGCCAGTAGTCGACCATGATCACCCCGTACAGCGGGCCAAGCAGGGCACCCAGGCCGGACAGGAAGTAGACGATCACCAGCGGGCTGTTATAGAGATTCCATGGCAGGATCAGCACCGCGAGGGTCGCGCTGATCAGTCCGGCGCGTTTGAACGTCAGGTGCTTGGGTGCCAGGTTGCTCAGCACGAACGCTGGTGCGACGAAGTTGGCCATGATATTCACCGCCACCGTCACAATCAGAAACGCCAGGCAGCCCAGCACCAGAAAGAAGGTATTTGGGATCGTGGCAATAATTTGCGTTGGGCTCTCGATAACGGTTCCGTTGATTTGAAACTGAGCGCCACACAGCAGGACGGTGATACCGGCAAACACCAGAATATTTACTGGCAGGCCCCAGAAATTTCCAACCTTGATGGTTTTGCAGCACGGCGATGAGCGTGAGAAATCACTGAAGTTGAGGATCAGCGTGCCGTAGATCGCCAACCACAGCGCGGCACCGGCAAACACGTTGCGCCACACCTCCGCGGTGCTCAAGGGCACGCGGTCGGACCAGGCAATGGTGCCGTTAGCCTGAAAGTACATCCACCCCGCCAGACACAATACCGTCAGCAAAATCACCGGCCCGGCAAAGGCTTCGTAGCGGCGAACCATTTCCATGCCGTAGGCCAGGATTGTCAGTTGCACCAGCCAGATCGCGACAAAACACACCCAGCCCAGACTCGACAGGCCAAGGATCGAGTCATGGTCGTAAGCGTCGAAACCAGGGTGTACGGCCACCAGCAGCACCCGCAGAACCACCGAGGCCAGATACGTCTGAATACCAAACCAGGCGATAGCGATTACTGCGCGTATCAGCGCAGGAATTTGCGCTCCATGAATGCCGAAACTTATCCGGCTGATCACGGGGAAGGGCACACCGGTGCGCTGGCCCATATAGCCCGACAGGTTCATAAAATTGAACACCAGCATTGCGCCGATCCCGAGTGAAAGCAGGATCTGCCAGCCGTTCAGGCCCAATGCGTAGAGCCCGATGGCGAACGAGTAGTTGGCGATGTTGTGCACATCGTTGGTCCACAGGGCAAAAATACTGTAGCGGCCCCAGCGGCGGCCTTCGGTTTTAGTGGGAGCAAGGTCACGGTTGTGCAGGCGTGGACTGAGCGCCAAAGGTAATGCGCTAGCGTCCAGAGAATCGGGGAGGGGAGTTGAAACCGGTGAAGGTAAATCCAGAGCGATGGTATCGGAGAGTCTTGAACGCATTCTGGCAAGCTCCTGATGCCCGCTGGCGTGATGACTGTTCATGAGCGTTGGCTCGACAAATCTTCGTCACGACAGCGGAAATCACTGGTTGTGAGAGTTCGCGGTATGCCTGCTTTTATGTGGCAGGCTACGAAACAATGTGTACTTAGTTTTTGTTTGTTTTGTATACAAGTGTCGCGTGGGTGTAAGCGATATTCATGCCAGCAAAAACATCAGAACCGATAACGGTGTTCACAGACCGCTTTGTGTTTTTTTATCTATTTGAAAATAAAAGAATTTTTAATTTTTTCGCGACTGCTTAAAAACAAGCCAATAGAAAGGAGGGTGAAGCGAGGTGGATTCTGACCAAAGAGTGAGATGTTACCTTTTGATGCAGAAAACCTTTTTGAAAAGTTTGAGTGCACCGTTATGTGACGTTTTGTATACGATTAATAGGCGCTGTAGGCACCTGTAATCGCTGCCGCGCTGCGCGGGGCAGCGATAGGTCGTGAACATTGAGCGTCAGGTCTGCCGGTTGCACTGCAGTAACGGCTACGGGGAGTGAGTCTTACCGTGAAAAAGGCCACGCACGACATGACAAATAAAGGCATGGCCGTTACCATGCTCGCCGTCATTTGTCTCAGTAGCTCAATTGGATAGAGCATCCCCCTCCTAAGGGGAAGGTTGCAGGTTCGAACCCCGCCTGGGACACCAGATACGCAAAGGCCCCGCACTGTTTAACAGGCGGGGCCTTTTTTGTGGCTTAGCCCGTCATTCAAGCCTGGCGGAGTAACCCCCGTTGTGCCAGGTTCTTCATCAATGCACCCACCCCAAACGCCCATTGCGGCGCCTGGTCGCTACCCGTCACGCGGTTGTGCAGGGCGCCCAGTGTGGGTGATGAAATGCTCACGATATCGTCCGCTTTGTGGGTGAAACCCTGACCCGGGTGGTCGCGGTCTTCGGTGGGCGCGAACAGGGTGCCGAGAAACAGTACAAAGCCGTCCGGGTACTGGTGGTTGGCATTGAGCGTCTGCTCTGCCAGGTCGGCCGGGTCGCGGCTGATCTGGTTCATGGAACTCTTGCCGTCCAGTACATAGCCGTCCGTGCCTTCGACGCGCAAGGTCACTTCGCAGTGGCGCACGTCATCGAGACTGAAGTGTTCGTCGAACAGGCGAATAAACGGTCCCAGTGCGCAGGATGCGTTGTTGTCCTTGGCCTTGCTCAGCAGCAGCGCACTGCGGCCTTCGAAGTCGCGCAGGTTGACGTCGTTGCCCAGGGTTGCGCCGTGAATCCGGCCCTGGCTGTCCACCGCCAGTACGACTTCCGGTTCGGGGTTGTTCCAGCTTGAACCCGGGTGAATGCCGATGGCATTACCGCTGCCCACCGCCGCCAGAATCGGGGCCTTGGTGAAGATCTCGGCGTCCGGGCCGATACCGACTTCCAGGTACTGGGACCACATGTTCTGTTCGATCAGCACCTGCTTGAGGCGCATGGCTTCAGGTGAGCCGGGACGCAGATCGCGCAGGTTGTCGCCAATGACTTCTTGCACCAATGCGCGGATCTCTTGGGCGCGCAGTGCATCGCCGCCTGCTTTTTCTTCGATGACCCGCTCGATCATGCTGGCGGCAAATGTCACGCCTGCCGCCTTGATCACTTGCAGGTCTGCAGGGGCCAGCAGGTAGGGTTTGGCAATGTCACGTTGCTCGCCACTGTTGGCCAGCAACGCTTGAATCGTACCCACTGAAGAACCGCTGATTTCACGCAGGCTTTGCAGCGGTTTGGCGTTTTCCAGCAGCGAGCTCAGGGTGGGGAAGTGCGCAGTGCAGTCGATCACTTCGCCGTCTCGAACCACTACCACGGCCGGGCCACCACGCTCGCCGGGCAGCCATACGCGACCGACCAGTGTCGCGCGTTGCCAGTCATTGGGCAGGGAGTTTTCTACGGTCAATTGCAGCGTTTGCATAGGCCTGATCCTTGAAAAAGGTACATCGAGATTCGTGGGAGCGAGCCTGCTCGCGATCGAGTCACTGCGGTTTGCCTGAGCATCCGCAGCGTCTGCTTCGCGAGCAGGCTCGCTCCCACAAGTCATGTGTCTGTGGTTTCTAGTGAGAGTGGCGGGGCGGGCCGTTTTCCGGGATTACGCGCCAGTACAACGTTGCCGGTTCCAGGCAGCCGCCGGTGGACAACTGGCCGACCAGTTGGCGATACAGTTCCTGCCACGGTGTTTGCGACGGGGCCAGCGGCGGCAGCGGTTCCTGGCGACGCTCGTTGAGTACGGTTTCGTCCACCAGCAAATTGACGCTGCGCGCATTCAGGTCGACGCGCAGGCGATCTCCCGTGCGCAGCAGTGACAGGCCGCCACCTACGGCAGATTCCGGGGACATGTTGAGGATCGACGGGCTGGCCGACGTACCGCTTTGGCGGCCATCGCCCATGCACGGCAGTGAGTCGATCCCGGCCTTGATCAGGTTGGAAGGCGGGGCCATGTTCACCACCTCGCCACTGCCGGGGAAACCCACGGTGCCGCAGCCGCGAATCACCAGGATGCAGCGCTCATCGATATCCAGCGTCGGGTCGTTGATCCGTGCCTGATAGTCTTCGGGTCCCTCGAACACAATGGCCCGCGCTTCGAAGCTGTTGGGTTGCAACGGGTCGCTGAGGTAGGTCTTGCGGAAGGCTTCACCCACCACCGACATTTTCATGATGGCGCTGTCGAAGAAGTTGCCGCTGAGCACGATAAAACCGGCACGGTGCATCAGCGGGTCTTCGAAGGCGCGGATCACATCGCGATCGCCGGTGACGGTGTCGGCGACCACCTCGCCCATGGTGCGGCCACTCACCGTGAGGCAGTCGCGGTGCAGGAGGCCAACCTTGTCCAGTTCATGCATCACCGCCGGTACGCCGCCTGCACGGTGGAAACTTTCGCCCAGGTATTCGCCGGCCGGCATGCAGTTGACCAGCAGCGGCACGTCTTCGCCCACGCGCTGCCAATCTTCGAGCGACAGATCAATGCCGCTGTGGCGGGCTATGGCAATCAAGTGCGGCGGGCAGTTGGTGGACGCGCCCAGTGCCGAGGCCACGGCAATGGCGTTTTCGAATGCAGCATGGGTCATGATCTGCGATGGGCGTACGTCCTCGCGAACCAGATCGACAATCCGCATGCCGGTGGCATAGGCCATCTGCCCGCGTTCGCGGTACGGCGCCGGGATACTGGCGCAGCCGGGCAGCGACATACCCAGCGCTTCGGCCAGGGCGTTCATCGACAGGGCGGTGCCCATGGTGTTGCAGTGCCCAACCGAAGGCGAAGAGGCGGTGGTCAGGGTCATGAACCCTTCGTAATCGATCTCGCCTGCGCTGAGCAGATTGCGCGCATGCCACAACACTGTGCCGGAGCCGATGCGCTGGCCTTTGTGCCAACCGTCGAGCATCGGCCCACCGGACAATACAATGGAGGGCAGGTCAGTGGTGGCCGCCGCCATCAGGCACGCCGGGGTGGTTTTATCGCAGCCAGTGGTCAGCACCACACCGTCCAGCGGGTAGCCATGAAGCACTTCCACCAGACCTAGATAGGCGAGGTTGCGATCCAGCGCGGCGGTGGGCCGGCGTGACTGCTCGGCGATCGGGTGCACCGGGAATTCCATCGGAATGCCACCCGCGTCGCGAATGCCGTCCTTGACCCGCTTGGCCAGTTCGATGTGATGGCGGTTGCAGGGCGTCAGGTCGCTGCCGGTCTGGGCGATGCCGATAATGGGCCGCCCCGATTGCAGTTCGGCGCGGGTCAGGCCCTGGTTCATGTAGCGTTCAACGTACAGCGCGGTAAGGTCAGCGTGGCTTGGATCATCGAACCACAGCTGGCTGCGCAGGCGGCGTGGGGTTGAATCGGTCATGGCAGGCTCCAGCAAATTATTCGGGTAATGGGTTGTTACGGCGCAACTGACGGATCAGTCCGGCGTGGTCGAGTTCGCCATCTCCGGCCTCGACCATGGCTGCAAACAGACTGTCCACCAGGCTGCCCACGGGCAGGTTAAGGCCCAGCTTTTGCGCCTGAGCGAGGGCGGTTCGGGTGTCCTTGAGCTGCCACTTGGCAGGGCCGCCGGGAGTGAAGTCGTTGTTGAGCATGCGTTGACCGTGTTGACGCCAGATCGGCGAATCGACAAAGCCTCCCATCAGCGCTTCGTGGACTTTTGACGGGTCCGCGCCGCCGCGCTCGGCCAGCAGCAGGCCTTCGGCGACGGTGGCGATGGTGCTGGCGACGATCAACTGGTTGACCAGCTTGGACAGTTCGCCAGTGCCCGCCGGGCCTACGTGTACCGGGCGGCCCATGGCAGCCAGCACCTCGCGGCCCTGTTCGAAGGCCTCAGCTTCACCGCCGACCATGATCGCCAGGCTGGCTTCCCGCGCGCCGCGCTCGCCCCCCGACACCGGGGCGTCGAGGTAGCGCAGGCCGCGTTCGGCACACAACCGCGCTTGCTCGGCAGCGGTGTCGACGGGGATCGAACTCATCACAATCACCAGCGCACCCTGTGCCAAGGCCAGGGCCGCGCCGTTGTCGCCAAACAGAATCTCGTCGCAAGTCGGGCCATCGCTGAGCATGCAGATCAGCACTTGCGCGCCGTGTGCTGCTTGAGCCGGGGTCTGGAAAACCTCAGCACCTTGTGCCGAGAGTTCCTGCACCTTGGCCGGCGAACGGTTCCATGCCCGTACCGCAAAGCCTGCGTGCAGCAGGTTGCGGGCCATGGGCTGGCCCATGATCCCGGTTCCGATAAAGGCTACGGCAGGCAGGCTCATGCTTTGCCTCCAACAGCCGGGGCCATTTCTGCGCCAATCTGCGACACCTTGTTGCGTGGCATCAGCACCATGCCCAGGCCACCCAGGCCGACCAGCGCTGCAATCACCATAAAGCCCGGGGTGTAGCTGCCGGTTACGGTGAACAGATAGCCTGTCAGGTAAGGGCCGATAAAGCCGCTGAGGTTACCGATGGAGTTGATCAGGCCAATCCCCACGGCAGCGCCAACGCCGGTCAGCACTTGCCCCGGTACGGCCCAGAACACGTTGATTGCGCTGTACACACCCATCGCCAGAAGGATAAAGCCGACGACGATGATCCACGGCTGGTTGAGCCATAACGCGACGGCTATGGACACCGCCGCGAGCATGGCAGCGCCGCCCGCATGCCAGTGACGCTCTTGCAGACGATCAGAGCGACGGCTCCACCAGATCATCGCTACAGCGGCAACGGCGTAAGGGATGGCGGTGATCAGACCATTTTGCATCAGGCCGATTTCAAGCCCGAACGAGCCACGGAACGAGGCCAGTACGGTGGGCATGAAGAAGTTCATCGCGTTGGAGCCCGAGGTGATGCCGAAATACACCAATGCCAACAGCCATACCTGGCGGTTGCACAGAGCCTTGCGGATCATCTGGCCTTTGGTCGGTTGAATGCCCACCACCAGCGGTTTGTTGCGCTCTTCCTGGGCCAGGGTATTGATCAGCCAGTTACGCTGTTTGTCGGTCAGCCAGTGCGCGTCGGCCGGGTGGTCAGTGAGGTAGAAGTAGCACACCACACCGAGGATCACGGCCGGTACGGCCTCGACGATGTACATCAGGCGCCAGCCGACGAAGCCCCAGGCATCGCCCAGCTCCATCAGGCCTACCGACAACGGTGCGCCGATGATTTGTGCGATGGGTACGCCCAGGTAAAAGGTGGCGATCATGCGGGCGCGGTAACGGCTCGGGAACCACAGCGACAGCAGGTAAATCACCCCGGGGAAGAACCCGGCTTCGGCAATACCCAGCAGTACGCGCAGGGAAACGAAGTGTACGGGCGTCTGCAGAAAGCCCATGGCGCCTGCGATGATGCCCCAGGTCACCATGATCCGCGCAATCCAGACCCGGGCGCCGTAGCGGTGCAGCAGAATGTTGCTCGGCACTTCGAACATGAAGTAGCCGAGGAAGAAAATACCCGCGCCCAGGCCATAAATGGTCTGGCTGATGCCGATGTCTTCGTTCATCCGCAGTGCGGCGAACCCGACGTTGTTACGGTCCAGAAAGGCGACCACAAACAGCAGGATGAGAAAGGGGATCATGCGCTGGGTAACGCGCTTGATCGTCTGTTGTTCGATGTCGGAGACATCGGGAAGTGGCGTTGTGGTCATATCGCACGGCCTCAGTTTTTATTGTTGTGTGTAACGCGAGCTTTTTTGCTTTTTGTGGGAGCGGGCTTGCTCGCGATAAAGGCGACGCGGTGTCACTGAACAACCGCATCGATCCCGTCGCGAGCAAGCCCGCTCCCACAGAGGTGTGGGGTTATTTGGGGGCCGTATCCTCGATATGGGCCCGCACGATGGCGTCGAAGTCCGGGTCGGCGGTAAAGCCCAGGGCTCGGGCGCGTGGAGCCTGGACCTTGCTCGGCCAGCTTTCCACGATGCGCTGGATGGTAGCGTCCGGCTCCCAGCGAATCAGCTTTGTCACGTCCTCTCCTGCCACCCGTTGCAGCGCCGAGACCATGTCCGCCACGGTGGTGGTCACACCCGGCAGCGGGATGATGCGTTCGTTGCCCAGGGTTTGCGGTGACAGGGTCATGCCCAGCAGCATCGACTCAATAATCCGCCGCGGAGACGTGAGGTACACCTGGGTGTCCGGGCGCACCGGGCACACGGCAGGCAGACCCACCAGCGGCTCGCGAATGATCGAGCTGAAGAAGGTTGATGCGGCCTTGTTCGGCTTGCCGGGGCGCACAGCCACCGTTGGCAGGCGCAGCACGCGACCATCGACAAAACCCTTGCGGGCATAGTCAGCCACCAGCAGTTCGCCCACGGCTTTTTGCATGCCGTAGGAGGACTGCGGCGTGAGCACGGTATTGTCATCGACCACAGGCGGCAGCGCGCCACCAAATACGGCGAAGCCGCTGGCATACACAAAGCGCGGTGTGTTGCCCTGTTTGCGCAGGGTTTCGAGCAGCAGCATCAGGCCGTGCAGGTTGACCTGCATGCCGAGGTCGAAATCCGCCTCGGCGGCCGAACTGACCACTGCTGCCAGGTGCCAGACCAGATCCACGCCGTCAGTCACTCGGGCGATAACGTGCGGGTCAGCCACATCGCCGGTCACCAGTTCGATGCGCGGGTCATCGGGCAGGTCTTCCCCAGCAAAGGCGTCAAACAGCACGATGCGTTCAATGGCACGAGGCGCCTGGCCTTCGAGGGTCAGGGTGTTCAGGTCAAGCAGGCGCTGAGCCAGTTGCTTGCCGATAAAGCCGGTACCGCCGGTGATTAGAATTCTCATGTACAGCCCCTGTTTCTTATAGTTGTTTGAGCGGTGAATCAGTCGGCCTGCACGGTGCGCTGGCGCTGTTCGCCAAGGCCGCTGATGCCCAGGCGCATTTCCTGATCCGGGCGCAGATAGACCGGCGACGGCTTGACGCCCAGGCCCACACCCGGCGGCGTACCGGTGGAAATCACATCGCCCGGTTGCAGTGACATGCAGCGGCTCAGGTAGGCAATCAATGCCGGGATCTGGAACACCATGGTGCGGGTATTGCCGTTCTGGTAGCGCTGTCCGTCGACCTCAAGCCACAGGTCGAGCTGGTGTGGATCGGTGATTTCATCACGGGTCACCAGCCACGGGCCGAGGGGGCCGAAGGTGTCGAAGCCCTTGCCCTTGTCCCAGGTGCCGCCACGCTCCAGCTGCCATTCGCGTTCGGACACATCGTTGATCACGCAGTAACCGGCCACGTGTTCCAGTGCGTTGTGTTCGTCGATATTGCGTCCGCCCTTGCCGATCACCACGCCCAACTCGACTTCCCAGTCGGTCTTGGTCGAGTCGCGGGGGATTTCGACGTTATCGTTGGGGCCGCAGATGGCGCTGGTCCATTTACTGAACACCACCGGCTCCGACGGCACGGCCAGGCCGGATTCTGCGGCGTGGTCCGCATAGTTCAGACCGATGCAGATGAACTTGCCGACCTGGCCGACGCAGGCGCCGATTCGAGGCGAGCCGCTGACCAGAGGCAGGGTGGCGGGGTCGATTTTGCTGAGTGCGGCCAGGCTTTCGGGATTGAGCGCGGAGCCTGCGACATCAGCGATGTGCGCCGACACATCACGGATATTGCCTTGAGCATCCAGCAGACCGGGTTTTTCCTGACCTTTATCGCCGTAGCGCAGCAGTTTCATAAGCACTCCTATATTTAAATATGTTCTGTGGGAGCGAGCCTGCTCGCGAAACAGGCGCTGATGCCTTCGCGAGCAGGCTCGCTCCCACAGTCAGGTTTCAGTTGCTCATCCCGCCATCAATCACTTGGGTGGTGCCGGTGGTGTAGCTGCTGGCATCGCTGGCCAGGTACAACGCCAACTGGGCGATTTCTTCAGCGTGGCCGATGCGGCCCATGGGCTGGCGGTCAACAAAAGCTTGATACACCTCAGCTTCGGAACGTCCTTGCTCAAGTGCCTGCTGGGCGATGCGCTGGCGCAGCGACGGGGAGTCCACGGTGCCGGGGCAAATGGCGTTGCAGCGAATGCCCTGGCGCACGTAATCGGCGGCCACGGATTTGGTCAGGCCAATCACGGCGGCCTTGCTGGCGGTGTAGGCAAAACGGTTGGGCACGCCTTTAACGCTGGAGGCCACCGAGGCCATGTTGATGATCGAACCGCCCCCGTTGCTCAACATGCCCGGCAAGAAGGCACGGATCATCCGGTACATGGCCGTTACGTTGAGGTCGAATGAGAATTGCCAGGCCTGTTCGTCGCAGTCCAGCACAGCGCCGCTGTGCACATAACCTGCGCAGTTGAACAGCACGTCCACGTTGCCCACTTGCTGGCTGATAGCGTCAATGTCCGACGCACGGGTCACGTCCAGAGAGAGGGTTTGAATGCCGGGGATGTCGTGCAAGGCTTCGATATTCAGGTCGGTGGCGATGACCTGAGCGCCGGCATCCCGAAAAGCCAGTACCGATGCGCGGCCTATGCCTTGCGCTGCAGCGGTGATCAGAACGCGTTTATTGGCTAGGTTCATGACAAGTGTCCGTTGTTATTATTTGGCGCAACCACTGCACACTAATGTTGCTTTGCGATAATCGCCAATGAGATATTCTCAGGACTTAATAACCGGAGGTTATCGGATGGCGGATGTCGGGTTTAACCAGCTGTGCAACTGGCTGAGGTTTCGCCATTTGGTGCTGATCGACACCCTGGCGCGCACGCAAAACATGCATGCCACGGCACAGGAAATGAGCATCAGCCAGCCGGCTGTTAGCAAGATGCTGCGTGAAATCGAGCACCAGTTGGGCTTCGAAGTTTTCGCCCGCTTGCCGCGCAGCATGACGCTGACCGACCTGGGCACCCACGTGGCCCGGTTCGCCCAGATCGCGCTGAACGACACCGGCCAGTTTGTCAGCCAGATCAATCATCTGCGCCAGGGCGGACATGGCCTGCTGAAGGTCGGCACGATCTATGCCGCGACGGCTTTGGCCGTGCCCGCGGCAATTGTGCGGGTCAAGCAGCAGTGGCCATTGCTTACCGTGCAAGTGCTTGAAGGCACCAGCGCCAACATGCTGACCTTGCTCGAACACAAGGAGCTGGACCTGGTGGTGGCCCGGTTTACCCTCGACCGTCATCGTGAGTTGTTCGAGTTCCAGGCGCTGGCGCCGGAGCCGTTGTGTCTGGTCACCGGCAGTCAGCATCCCTTGGCTGGAGCCAGTGAAGTCCCCTTGGCTGAACTCGGCAGCTGGCCATGGGTGATCTACCCCACAGGCACACCGATGCGTGCGCGGGTAGAAAAAGCCTTTGTCGAAGCCGGCATGCAGACCCCGGAAAACACCGTCGAAACCGTGTCCCTGCAAACCACCATGCAACTGCTGCAAACAACCCCGGCGGTGGCGATGCTGGCTGAATCGATGGTCGAGCCAGAAATCCAGGCCGGACGCCTGACCCGTCTAGCCTTACCGTTTCCGCTGGTCTTGGCGGATTACGGCGTCATCACCCGGCGCAACGAAGAGCCGCAGTGGTCTGCAAAAGCTTTTATCGATGCGCTATTGAGCGGGCCCGATGCTCTGCGCGGTGCTCGCCAGACACCTTGATAACTCGCAGTTATTAACTGATCCAATCATGTGATTGGGCAGCGGCCGCATCGCCCTCTAAAGTGATCGACGCCCCACCTGCCGGGTAGGGGCGCAACCGCTCATGAGAGGCGCGAATGAGAACAATAAAAAGCTACAAGACGCTGACAATCTTCTTCCTGTTCCTGATTGGCGTGGTCAATTACCTCGACCGAAGTGCACTGTCCATCGCCAACACCACCATCCAGAAAGACCTTGCCATCAGCCCGATGCAAATGGGCGTGATGCTCTCTGCCTTTTCCGTGGCCTACGCCTTCTCCCAATTGCCCCTCGGTGCCCTGATCGACAAGCTGGGCAGCAAGTTGGCGCTGGGTGGATCGCTGGTGGTGTGGTCGGTGGCGCAAGCGGCTTTCGGGCTGTTCAGCAGCTACGGCCATCTGGTCGGGCTGAGGGTATTGCTGGGGATTGGCGAGGCACCGGTCTTTCCTTCGGCGGCCAAGGCCTTGTCGGAGTGGTTCGACACCCAGGAGCGGGGCACGGCAACCGGCTGGGTGTGGTCCTCGACCTGCATCGGGCCGTGCCTGGCGCCGCCTTTGTTGACCGTATTCATGGTGCATCTGGGCTGGCGCGGTATGTTCATCCTGACCGGTGTGATGGGCCTGTTATTGGCGGTGTGCTGGTTCAAGTTCTACAAAAGCAAAGCGCAATACATGGCCGAGACAGGCCGTGCAGAACCGGTGCCGGTGCAACAGGCCAAGGCACCGAAAGTGCGCTGGACCTCGTTGTTCAAGGATCGCAATACATGGGGGGCCTTTCTCGGGTTCATGGGCGTGATCTACATGATCTGGCTCAACCTCACCTGGCTGCCCGGCTACTTTGAACGCGAGCATGGCCTGGACCTGTATCGCACGGCCTGGGTGGTATCGCTGGCTTATCTGTTCGGCGCCCTGGGCACCATCGTCGCGGGCAAGTGCTGTGACCGTCTGGTGGCACGCGGCATGCGGGTACTGGCCAGCCGCAAACTGATGGTGATTCTGGGCCTGCTGGGCGGGGCGCTGTTTACCCTGATCGTGGCGTTTACCACCAACGTGGTGGCCTGCGTGATCCTGCTGTGCCTGACCATGTTCTTCATCAACATCTCCAGCGCCACGGCCTGGATGATCGTCAACACCATCGTGCCGTCGGAGCGTGTCGCTTCGTTTGGTTCGATCCAGAACTTTGGCGGTTATTTGGCGGGCTCCATTGCCCCGATCCTGACGGGGTTCAGCGTGCAGCAGAGCGGCTCGTTTTCTTCGGCATTCGTGATCAGTGCGGTGGTCGCTGCGTGTTCAGCCTTTGCCTACTTTGCGTTGCTCAAGGAGCCGGGCGGGAATGCATCGTCACCCCTGCAGCTTCGCGAGGCGCAGGCTTTGTAGCAGCTGACGAGCGGAGCGAGGCTGCGTCCGGCTGCGCAGCCGTCGTGAAACCTGAATTCCGTTTTCGCCTGACACAACGAGGCACCTGACTAACGACGGCTGCGCCGCCGGACGCAGCCTCGTTCCTTCGGCAGCTGCTACGGGAATGATGAGGCGCTTATAACCACGACTCGGTAATGCGTCGGTCCAGCTCTTCCCAGTCAGCCATGCCCAGCACCCGGGTGGTGTTCAGGCCGCGCAGGTAGCCGCGCAGTTGATGAGCGCTGGCGTGAATGTCGGCAGTGCGGGTGTTTTGGTTGTGCAGCGCCTCTTCATAAAGGCTCAGATATTCGTCCACCCGGTCGCGGTACTCGGGCAGTACCGCTTCTCGAATCAGGTCGAAGGTTCGCAGTTTTTGATTGGTATTCACGGGTCACCCTTTGTGAGATTACGGGCTGTTGTTTTGATTCCAACTGTTTCCCAATGTAGCTCACATGTGACCCGTGTTAATACCCGCTGCCCGGTCAGTGTGACGCGGGTGCTGTCACGGACGGTGAATCGACCTGTTTGCCTGGCTCATGTCCGGCTCTTGCGCTGCGAATCAACATCAGTGCGCCCAACAACGCCGTCCCGGCCAAAAAGTACATGCCCGCGTGCGGATTGTTGAAGTAGCCCTCGGCCCAGGTTTTGACCGTTGGTGCCAGGAACCCGCCCAGATTACCCAGCGCGCCAATCACGGCAATCCCGCTGGCAGCTGCCGCGCCCCCCAGAAAGCGGGTAGGCAGGGTCCAGAACAGCGGTTGCACAGTGATGAATCCGGCGGCCGCGATGCAGAACGCCAATATCACCAGCGGCAGGCTGCCACTTAATGTCGAGCCGACCATGCCCACTGCGGCCAAGGCCAGCATTAGCGCGGCGAAGCGGGTTTGCTGACCTTTGCGGTCGGCGTAGCGGGTCACGATATACAGCATGCACACGGTGGCAATCCACGGGATTGAAGTCAGTGCGCCAACCTTCAAGCCAATGCCGGTGCCCAGCAATTCGGCGATCCGCGTCGGCAGGTAAAACAGCACCCCATACACGCTGACCTGAATCGTGAAGTAGATCAGGGTGAAGTACAGCACCATCGGGTTGATCAGTGCCGCGCGCCACGACGAAGGCCCCTTGTTGGCCTTGAGCAGGTGTTCCTTTTCAAGCTCGTGCTCGATGGCTGCCTTTTCTTCACGGCTCAGCCACTTGGCATCCCGGGGCTTGTCGGTCAGATAAAAGAACGCAAACACGCCGATGATCGAAGCCGCCAGACCTTCAGTCACAAACATCCATTGCCAGCCGGTAAGGCCGAACTGCGCGGTTTCCAGCAACCAGCCCGACACCGGCCCGCCTACCATCAGCGACACCGGTACGCCAAAGTAGTAGATGCCATAGGCCGAGCCGCGCTGGTTCTGCGGGAACCAGTAGGTCAGGTACAGCACCACTCCCGGCGACAGGCCGGCTTCGGCCACGCCCAGCAAAAAACGCAGGATGTAAAAGCTGGTTTCGTCGTGGGCAAACATCATCGCCGCCGACACCAGGCCCCAGGTGACCATGATCCGGCTCAGCCAGATACGGGCACCGATCTTGTGCAGCATCAGGTTGCTCGGGACTTCAAATACCGCATAGCCGATAAAGAAAATCCCTGCGCCCAAGGCAAACGCCGCGTTGCTCAGGCCGGTGTCCGCCTGAAAGGCGTGTTTGGCAAAGCCGATGTTGGAACGGTCGATGATGGCCATCGCGAACATCAACGCGACAAAGGGCAGGATGCGCCAGCGGATTTTACTTAGCGCCTGTTGCAAAACGGGATTGGACATGAGGTGCTCCGGTTATTTTTTTTGTGGAGTACAACGACACTTAACGGGCTGGTTTGGCTTTGAGGGCGCCGCGGGCATAAGCCGCCACGATCACAAAGCAACCCATCGGTAACAGGTAGGCCACGGCCGTGGAGGAATGGTCGGCCACCAGGCCCATCACGTAGGGCAACAGTGCGCCGCCGACAATGGCCATGATCATGAACGAGCTGCCGCGCTTGGTATGCGGGCCGAGGTTTTTCACGCCCATGGCAAACAAGGTCGGAAACATGATCGACATGAAGAAGAACGTCGCCACCAGCGCCACCACCGACAGGCCTTCAATCCCCGTCACCACAACCGCGCACAGCCCGACGTTGATCAATGCGTAGATCAGCAGCAGACGCTGGGCGTTGACGCGGCCCATCAGCCAGGTGCTGAAGAACCGGCCGAACATGAAGCTGAGCATCGCCACCGAGAGCAGATACGCGGCCTGCTGGCTGCTCATCTGCGCCCAATGCTCGGTCACGTAGTTGATGAAAAACGCACCCACGCCGACTTGTGCGCCCACATAGAAGAACTGGGTGATGACGCCGGTGACGAACTCGCGGTGCTGCCACAGGGTTTTGTGGTCATGCTGGCCGGCTTGTACTTCCTGTTCGCGCAGATCAGGGAAGGGGGTGCGGGCGATCAGGATGGCCACCAGCAACACCAGTGCGGCAATTACCAGGTAGGTCATTTGCAGCGATTGCGTGGTGTCGGTGCTGTTGGCGCCACTGAAAAACAGTGCGCCGCCAATCAATGGTCCAAAAAACTGCCCCAGTCCGTTGAATGACTGTGCCAGGTTCAAGCGTCGTTCAGCACCGGCAGGCTCACCCAGCACCGTGGCATACGGGTTGGCGGCGGTTTCCAGGCAACCCAGGCCGCAGGCGATTACAAACAGGGCGAACAGAAAGAACTGAAAGCTCTGTGCGGCAGCGGCGGGCATGAACAGCAGGGCGCCCGTGGCGTAGAGGCACAAGCCCAGCAAAATGCCGGCCTTGTAGCCGTATCTGTCCATGATGAACCCGGCAGGCAGGGCAATCAGAAAGTACGCCCCGAAGTACGCGCTTTGCAGCAGGCCCGACTGGGCCTTGCTCACGTGCAGGGTTTCCTGAAAGTGTTTGTTCAGTACATCGAGCAGGCCATAGGACAGGCCCCACAGGAAGAACAGGCAGGTCACCAGAATCAGTGCCCAGCGATAGGACGTAACCGCCCGGGTAAAAGGTGGCTCTGCGACGTTCGAGTGCTTGAGTGACATGACGCATCTCCTTCTTATTGTTGTTGGCGACTTGCATGGATCTGGATCGATTTGTGGGAGCGAGCCTGCTCGCGAAGGCATCAAAGCCTGCTTCGCGAGCAGGCTCGCTCCCACAGGGTTACGGCTACAGGCTGAATATCGGGCTCATCGGCGCCCATTTTTCATGGGGCAAGGTCCAGGGTGTGGGCTGTTGAAAGCGCCACATCAGCGCTTCCCATTCCTGCACCTTGGGGTCGCTGGCGCTGGCACGCTCAAAACCCTCGGCGCTGAAGCCGGGGGCGGTGTCCATGACCATGAACAGCCGCGTCCCCAAGCGCCAGATCTGCATGTCCAGCACCCCGTGCTGGCGCAGGTGGGCGCTGATCTGCGGCCAGATGTGTTGGTGCAAGCGCTCGTACTCGGCGATCAATACCGGATCGTCCTTGAGGTCCAGCGCCAGGCACTGGCGGGTCATGTCAGCGCCCGGTCCAGGTGGGTGTAGCCACCATCGACCACCAGCCATTGCCCGGTGGTGTGAGAGGCGCGGGAGGACAACAGAAACAGCACGCTGTCGGCGATTTCCGAGGCCGTGGTCATGCGTTGGCCGAAAGGGATTTTTTCGACGATGCTCGAAAGCTTGGCTTTCGGGTCTGCAAAGGTGTCGATCCAGCGCTCATACAGCGGGGTCATGACTTCTGCCGGGATCACTGCGTTAACCCGGATCCCGTCCTCTAGCAATGAGGTGGCCCATTCGCGCGTCAGGGACAGTTGCGCGCCTTTGGCAGCGGTATAACCGCTGGTGCCGCCTTGGCCGGTGAGGGCTGTTTTGGAGCTGATATTGACGATGGAGCCGCGAGTGGCCTTGAGCGCGTCCACGCACAGGTGGGTCATCACGTAGTAATGGATCAGGTTTTTTTCCAGGGACTCGACGAAGGCCGAGCGCCCGGCCTCAAGGCCTACGCTGTCGTTGACTCCGGCGTTGTTGACCAGCCCGTCGATGCGTCCAAAGCGTTGCAGTACAGTGGCGACCGCTGCCCGGCAGGCGTCTTCGTCACGCAGTTCGACCTGGATAAACAGGCTCTGCGAGCCGCGCTGGTCCAGTTGCCGTGCCAGCTCATCGGACAGCGGGCTGTGGCCGAAAATCACCGGGATCGCGCCTTCGTCAGCCAGCCCCAGAGAGATGGCTGCGCCAATCCCCGAACCGCCGCCAGTGACGATAAAGACCTTGTCTTGCAGGTACAAATTCATGGAGTCGCTCCCTCAATGGTGTAGACGCGGCACGCCGTACCGCCCCAGATAGCCGCGTGTTGCGACGTGCTGAGGCTGGACGACAGGCTGTCGAGCAAAGTGCAGGTGGCTGTGTAGTCGCTGGCCAACAGGCACACCGGCCAGTCGGAGCCAAACATCAGACGATCGGCGCCGAACAGTTCCAGTGCGGTGTGCAAATAAGGCGTCAGTTGGGCGCTGTGCCAATGCTGCCAATGGGCTTCGGTGATCAACCCCGACAACTTGCAACTGACATGGGGCAGGGCGGCCAACGGCGCGAGCTGTTTGGCCCAGGCGGTTAAATCACCGGCTTGCACATCGGGCTTTCCCAGGTGATCGAGCACCAGATGATGCTGGTCATGCTGCTGGCACAGTTTGGTGACCGCCCCCAAATCTCTTGCCTTGACCAGCACTTCATAGACCAGTCCCTGGCGCTGCAACGTTGTGAGGCCGCGCTGAAATTTATGGCTTAGCATGAAGTCACCGGGTGAAGGTTCGTCCTGCAACTGATGACGAAAGCCACGCAAAACCGGATTTTGCCCCCAGCGTTCCAGCGACTGTTCAAGATCGCTGGCGCACAGGTCGACCCAACCCACCACGGCGCGAATCCACGGGTAACGTTCAGCCAGCAGCAATAACGCATCGGTTTCACTGGCGCAGGCCCGGGCCTGCACGGCGATGCAGCCGTCAAGACCGGCCGCATCAAGCAAGGGCCGCAAGCCATCGGGTTGAAAGTCCCGGCGCAAGCCGCTCATGTCGGGACCTATCCAGGGATAGTCCGTGGCGTCATAGCGCCAGAAGTGCTGGTGTGCATCGAGTCGCAGTGAGTGTGAGGACGACATTATTATTGTGCTCCGCCCTTGGTTCAGCCCCGGTACCGATACTGCTCGCGGGACGCTGCTTTCATCTGGATCGAAAAGCCCGGCGCCTGTGGGGGCATATAGGCCGCATTGCGAATCACGCACGGGTCTTCAAAATGCTCGTGCAGGTGGTCGACAAACTCCACCACCCGGCCTTCGTGAGTCCCGGCGATGCACAGGTAATCGATCATCGACAGGTGCTGCACGTACTCGCACAAGCCAACACCGCCGGCATGCGGGCATACCGGCAAGTTGTACTTGGCTGCCATCAGCATCACGGCCAGCACTTCGTTGACCCCGCCGAGACGGCAGGCATCGATCTGCACCACATCAATGGCTTCGCGCATGATCAGTTGCTTGAACACGATACGGTTCTGGCACATCTCGCCGGTTGCGACCTTGACCGGGGCGACGTCCAGACGGATTTTGCGATGACCTTCCACGTCGTCCGGGCTGGTGGGTTCTTCGATAAACCACGGGTTGGCAAACGACAGCTCGCGCACCCAGTCAATGGCGGCGTCGACTTCCCATACCTGATTGGCGTCGATCATCAATTGGCGATCCGGCCCCAGCACCTCGCGGGCGATGCGCACGCGGCGGATGTCGTCTTGCAGGTCGTGGCCGACTTTCAGTTTGACGTGGGAGAAACCTGCATCCACCGCTTCCTGGCAAAGCCTGCGCAGTTTGTCATCGGCATAACCGAGCCATCCGGCCGAGGTGGTGTAGCAGGGGTAACCGTCAGCTTCCAGTGAAGCCAGGCGCTCGGCCTTGCCCTGGGCGCGTTCGCGCAGCAAGGTCAAAGCTTGTGCCGGCGTGATGCAGTCGGTGATGTAGCGAAAATCAATGCAACGCACCAGTTCTTCGGGGCTCATGTCGGCCACCAGGCGCCACACGGGTTTGCCTTCTGCCTTGGCCCACAAGTCCCAGGCCGCGTTGACCACTGCACCGGTAGCCAGGTGAATGGCGCCCTTGTCCGGGCCGATCCAGCGCAGTTGGCTATCGCTGGTCACGTGGCGCCAGAAGCGGCCCATGTCTTCGGCGATCCATTGCAGTTTCAAACCCACCAGCAAGCTGGACAGCGCCTTGATCGAGGCGCAGCAAATCTCGTTGCCGCGGCCGATGGTAAAGGTCAGGCCGTGACCTTCAAGGCCCGGGGTGTCGGTTTCAAGAATGACATAGGCGGCTGAGTAATCCGGGTCCGGATTCATCGCATCCGAACCATCCAGGGATTGCGAAGTGGGGAAGCGAATGTCTTCAACCCGTACGGCGGTAATCGTGGTCATGGTTCAACTCCCTGTCAGTCGGCGTTCACGGTGCGTTGTTGTTGTTCACCCAGGCCGCTGATGCCCAGACGCATGGTCTGGCCGGCGCGCAGGTACACGGGTTCGGGCTTGATGCCCAGACCGACGCCCGGCGGCGTGCCGGTGGAAATCACGTCGCCCGGTTGCAGGCTCATGAACTGGCTGAGGTAACTGACGATTTTCGGGATCTGGAAAATCATCGTTCGCGTGTTGCCGTTCTGGTAGCGCTTGCCGTCTACTTCCAGCCACAGGTCGAGTTGGTGCGGGTCGGCGATTTCATCGCGGGTCACCAGCCACGGGCCAAGCGGGCCGAAGGTGTCGCAGCCTTTGCCTTTGTCCCAGGTGCCGCCCAGCTCGAGCTGGAACTCGCGCTCGGAGACGTCGTTGATCACGCAATAACCGGCCACGTGCTCAAGGGCATCACTTTCGCTGATGTAACGACCGCCCTTGCCGATGACCACGCCCAGTTCGACTTCCCAGTCGGTTTTGCGCGAGTTTCGCGGGATTTCTACGTTGTCGTTGGGGCCGACAATGGCGCTGGTCCATTTGCTGAACACCACAGGCTCGGCGGGGATGGCGGCGCCGGTTTCGGCAGCATGGTCGGCGTAGTTGAGGCCGATGCAGATGAACTTGCCGACCTGGCCGACGCAGGCACCGATACGTGGCGAGCCTTCAACCAGTGGCAGGGTCGACGGGTCGATATCTTGCAAGCGGGCAATGCTTTGCGGGCTCAGGGTTTCGCCTGCGATATCCGTGACCACTGCGGACAAGTCGCGCAGTTGACCGTTGTTATCGAGCAGAGCAGGGCGTTCCTGGCCTTTGTCACCGTAGCGCAGCAGTTTCATAAACAATCCTTTTTGGAAGGGGCAGGGCCCTGTGGGAGCTGGCTTGTTGTGGGAGCGGGCTTGCTCGCGATGGCATCAGCGCGATTATCCTGATACACCGCAGCGATCCAATCGCGAGCAAGCCCGCTCCCACAAGAGCAAAGTCAAAAGCGATGGAGTCAGTTACTCCAGCCGCCATCAATGATTTGTGCTGTGCCGGTGGTAAAGCCGCTGGCACTGGAACCGAGGTAGAGCGCCAGCTGGGCGATTTCTTCGGCGGTGCCGATGCGGCCCATGGGTTGGCGAGCGGCAAAGGCGGCGTACACCTCGTCGGTGCTGCGGCCTTCACGCTCGGCTTGTTCGCTGATGCGCTGGCGCAGGGAAGGGGAGTCGACGGTGCCGGGGCAGATGGCATTGCAGCGAATGTTCTGGCTTACAAAATCAGCCGCCACCGAACGGGTCAGGCCAATGACCGCGCCTTTGCTGGCGCAGTAGGCAAAGCGGTTGGGCACACCTTTAACGCTGGAGGCCACCGACGCCATATTGATGATCGAGCCGCCACCGTTGCTCAGCATGCCCGGCAAGAAGGCGCGGATCATGCGGTACATGGCGGTCACGTTGAGGTCCAGGGCGAAGCTCCAGTCCTGTTCGCTGCATTCCAGAATGTTGCCGCTGTGCACAACGCCAGCGCAGTTGAACAGCACATCCAGCGGGCCAAGTTCCTTGGCCAGGCGCTCGATTGCAGCGGCATCGGTAACGTCCAGAATATGTGTGTGCGCGCCTTCAAGGGTGTTGAGGGCTGCGGCATTGATGTCGGCGGCGAAGACTTCGGCGCCAGCGGCGAGGTATGCCTGGACACTGGCCTGGCCAATGCCCTGAGCGGCCGCAGTGATCAGCACGCGTTTGCCGGAAAGATCCATGGGTGCTCCATTACGTTTTTTTGTTTTTGTCGTAAATGGCCTAATGGTCAGGCCATTGTGGGCGTAGCAAATGGCAAAACGACTCAAGTGCAGGGATAAGGTTTGCTATGATCGCTTTACGTTATCCATCCAATGGTCAGGCCATTGGTCCTTTTGTAGCATGCACCTCAAGCTTCAACAAGCGTCTTTTTTTGCCAAAAGTGCTCGTCGAAGGCTGTCCATTCCAGAGCTTATTTCCTGATGCCATTTCAAGTTATTGATAATCAAAGACTTTATCGGCAAATCGCTGATCAACTACGTGCCTTGATCGACAGCGGTGAATTCCCGCCGGGCAGCCGTTTGCCGGCCGAGCGCGAACTGGCCAAGTTGCTGGGTGTGAGTCGCGCCTCGGTGCGCGAGGCGATGATTGCCCTGGAAGTCATCGGTCTGGTGGATGTGCGCGTGGGTAACGGGGTTCTGGTCTGTGAGCCGCCGGTGCAAGCGGTGTCCGACGAACCAGTGATGGCCCAGGCCACGCGAAATCAGTGGAAAGAGCTGGACCCTGAGTTGGGCATCGAAGTTGATTTCAGCGCTGAGATCCCGCCGTTCGCCTTGCTTCAGGCTCGGCGCCTGATCGAGCCCGAGGCCGCGGCACTGGCAGCGGTGAATGCCAGTGACGAAGAATTGGCGGGTATTCGTGAGGCGTTCGAGCGCAACGTGCAGGACAACCGCAACGACTCCCATACCCACCCGGGCGACCGCCTGTTCCATATCCGCATTGCCCAGGCTTCGGATAACCCGGCCTATGCGCTGATGATCCAGCATTTGCTGGGTCATCGTTACGGCAGCATGTTCCAGCGTTTGCAAAGTCACTACACCCCGGATGACATGATTCATCGTTCGGAAAATGAACACCGTCGAGTGCTGCAAGCACTGGAGCAGCACGACCCGGCCGCTGCACGTCAGGCAATGGCCGAGCATCTGGATGAAGTGATCCGCATCTTCAGCCGGAGCGCTCGCTGATCCTCAATGGACGCTCGGCAGGATTGGGATAATTCCTACATTTACAGGGATGTTTCCTAGGTAAATACCTTGCCGTTCCCGAGACAATTGACCTACACCGTTCACGATGGGTCGATCTCAATGCCTGGCAACTCCCTGCGTATCCTGATTCTTGAAGATGACCGCTTTCAGCGTGCCGTGGCGGTGAGCCTGTTTCGTTCGCTGGGCTGTCATCAGGTGTTTGAGGCCGCTGACGGTGGCCAAGCGCTGGCGGTACTTGAGCAGGTGGGGGCGGTGGATATCGCCGTCTGCGATTTGCAGATGGAGGGTATGGACGGGCTAGCGTTCATGCGTCGGGTGGGGCTGTCGGGGCAGGTAAAATCCATCATCATCAGCAGCGCCCTGTCGGCTGACTTGCGCCGGGCGGCGCATCAGATCATTGCCCTTTTGGGGCTGGAGTTGCTGGGTGATGTCGGCAAGCCGTTGCACGCGGACGTGCTCGGGCCTTTGCTGGCAAGGTATCAGGGCGCCTGCACCCCCGAGAAAATGCCGGGCAGTGTTGTGCAACTGGCCTGTGAAGACGAGGTTCGCCAAGCCCTGGCCTTGCAGCAATTGCAGGCCTGGTATCAGCCCAAGTTCAACCTGCAGACCGGCGAGGTGTGTGGCGCCGAGGTGCTGTGTCGCTGGCTGCATCCGAGTAAAGGGGTGTTGCCCCCGGCTGTGTTCATCCCGGTGCTGGAGCGTTGCGGGTTGATGGATGAGTTGTTGTTTGCCCAACTGAATCAAGCGTTGAGCCTGCAAGAGCAGGCCAGAATTCAGGGATTTGCCCTGAATATGGCCTTCAACCTGCAAACGGCTCAACTGGCCAATACTCAGCTGACTTATACCCTCAAGGGGATTCTGGCTCGCCATGTGACGCCAGGCTCCCGGCTGACCTTCGAGCTGACAGAAAGCGGACTGCTGCAAGCTCCGGCTGCCAGCCTGGAGAATCTGGTGCGCCTGCGAATGATGGGCTGCCGGTTATCGATCGACGACTTTGGTGCCGGGTTCTCCTCGTTGCAACGGCTGTGTCAGTTGCCGTTCAACGAGATCAAGCTCGACGCCGAGTTTGTCCGTCACCTGGAGCATGAGCCCCGTTGCGAAGCCGTGATCAGCAACACCCTGGCCCTGGGTAAAACCCTGGGCATGTCGGTGGTCATCGAGGGGGTTGAAACCGAGGCCCAGTTTCAACGCTTGCTGGCAATGGGCTGCGTTGAAGGGCAGGGCTACTGGTTTGCACGCCCCATGAGCGGACAGGACTTGCTGCACTGGTTGCAGCGACGTGAAACCGGTCCTGGCGCTGATGGTTCAACCGTGGCTGATCACTCGAAGGAGTACGGTGTCAGTGCTGTCGGGTCGATGTTCTGATCGACGGTGGCCATCGCACCTTTGAGCGGGCAGAGCAGGCCGACGCTGGTGTTACGGCAGTCCTTGGCACTGTTGAAATCAGTCTTGAGCGGTTTTTGGCCTGCGGTCAGTTGGGTCAGGTTGCGGATCTGATCCATCGACTGTGCCTCAAACGCAATACGCAGAAAGAACTCGCCGGTTTTGACTTCCTTGTAGCGCTCAAACTGCAGCGTACCCACGGGCGGGATATTGTTCTCGATGTAGTCACCTTGCTTCCAGCCGAAGCCGAGCATGGTGCGCAGGTAAGAAATATTGGTGTCGTGGGCCACCAGCAGCATCAGCGGGACATCGGGCGGGATGCTTTGCGCGTCTTTTGGCGCCAGTGGGGTGCCTTGCTTGAGTTGCAGCGAGATCTGGTTCATCAGCTCGGACGCACCGCGGCTGGCGATGTAGGGGATGTCGTTGAGGTAATCGTATTTGGCTTTGGTCAGCACCATCAGGCTCGACACTTCGGCTGCGGTGCGACCATTGCCGAACGCGACTTTATCCACCGGCAAGCCCTGGCTGTATTCCAGACGGAACACTTCACCCATGTTGGCGCCCGCGCTCAGGCCCTTGATCGCGAAGCGGCCCTTGGCGTTTTGTTCAAGGGTCCAGGCTTGTTTGCCATAGGGGCAGTCGGCCGCGGGCAGGCAGGCGATTTCTCTGAGTTTTTCTTCAAAGGGTTTGTAACGGGCCTGAGCGGCCTCGACGCTGCCACCCAGGGCTTTGAGAATGTCGGCTTTGGCTTTCACTGGGTCGAGGGCGGCAAAGGGCATTTCATTGGCCTGGAACAAGGCGTCCTGGTCGCCGCTGACATAGGTCGGTTGCAGGCCGCAGCCCGGGAACATGCCGTCGAGCAAGGCTTGCGCGGTGGCCTTGGTGCGCTGCAGGGGGCTGGCGTGTACCAGTAACTGGCTGGCATCCGGGCAACCCTTGGGGATCAGCCCGGCGGTGCGCAGTACTTCGCCACGGTAGCGTCCCAATTCGACAGCACCGGTGTAGCCATGGCCGGTCAAGTTGCCGAAGGGCACCAGCCAGGTCGGCCATTGGCGTTGGGTGACGGCGGTGAGCAGTTTTTCATTGGACTTGGTAGGAGGACGCACGCCATGACGGCTGACTTGCACGACTTTATCCAGCGCATAACCATCGCTTGTGGGGGTTTGGGCCAAGGCCGCAGGGCTGAGCATGCTGGCCAGTAGCAGACCGGTATAAAGAGGGAGCAGCGTCTTCATCGTTCTTCCTTTTGGTCTTCCTGACACGGTGGGCAAAGAGCTTAGACAGTTATCGGGTAAACACCGCACAACCTGGCGTATCGGCTCTGTGGGAGCGGGCTTGCTCGCGATAGTATCGACGCGGTTTACCTGGTGGACCGCGCCGCCTGAATCGCGAGCAAGCCCGCTCCCACAATGCCAATACGGTCCATCATCAGCGACTACACAAACCTGGAACAGGTGCGTATTTTGTACACATTGCCCTCAGTGGCCTGCACAGCAAGGAAAGTGTCATGACGAGCGACGGCCAGGGCTCACTCGCACAGCGATTGGCGGGTATCGATGAGGTTGAATGCGTCACTCCCGATCTCAATGGCGTACCGCGCGGCAAGGTGATGACTGCGGCGGGCTTTCTCGAAGGCCGGCGCTTGCAGATGGCTCGTGGCGTGCTGTTGCAATGCATCATGGGTGGCTACCCGGAGTCGCGCTTCTACGGCAGCGATGATGGGGATCTGGCATTGGTGCCAGACCCGGCCCAACTCCATCGCCTGCCCTGGAGCCAACAACCCAGAGCCCTGGTCATTTGTGACGCCGATGAATTCAGCGGTGAAAGCTCGCGGTTGTCGACGCGTGGTCAGTTGAAGGCGGTTATCGCTCGCTACGCGGCCCGTGGTCTGGCGCCGGTGGTAGCCACCGAGCTTGAGTTCTTTGTGTTTGCGCCCAACCCCGATCCGACTCAGCCGTTCCGCCCGCCTGTGGGGCTGGATGGTCGTCGCGAAGATGGCTTTTCGGCGTTCAGCATCAGCTCCAATAACGGTTTGCGGCCTTTTTTCAGCGAAGTCTACGAGTGCATGGCGGCACTGGGTTTGCCGCGCGATACCTTTATGCACGAGATGGGTGTCAGTCAGTTTGAAATAAACTTGCTGCATGGTGATCCCCTGTTGCTCGCCGACCAGACTTTTCTGTTCAAGCACTTGCTCAAGGAAGTTGCCCTCAAGCATGGCCTGACCGTTGTGTGTATGGCCAAGCCACTGGCACACACCGCTGGCAGCTCGATGCACATCCACCAGAGCGTTGTGGAGCTGTGCAGCGGTCGCAACGTATTCAGTGACGAGGAGGGGCAGCCGACAGCCACCTTTTGCCACTTTATCGGCGGCCAGCAGGCGGGGATGGCTGACTTTACGGCGTTGTTTGCCCCGAACGTCAACTCCTATCAGCGTTTGTTTCACCCCTATGCGTCGCCGAACAATGCGTGCTGGTCCCACGACAACCGTGCCGCAGGCCTGCGCATTCCGGCCAGCTCGCCGGTGGCGCGGCGGGTCGAAAACCGTTTGCCGGGCGCCGACGCCAATCCGTATCTGGCCATTGCCGCCAGCCTGGCGGCAGGGTTATATGGCATTGAGCATGAGCTGGAACCGAGCGCCGCGATTCAGGGTGAGTTCGAAGTGCCCCAGGCGCTGTCATTGCCCTGTACCTTGCATGCAGCCCTTGATCGCCTCAAGCGCAGTCAATTGGCGATTGAACTGTTCGGCACTGAGTTCATCGAAGGTTACGTTGCGTCCAAGACGCTGGAACTTACCAGCTTCCATGACGAAATAACTCCCTGGGAACGTCGCGTTCTGGCGGCTCAGGCTTAAGCGTTTAAATCTGTGGCGCCGGGCCCTCGTCCCGGCTGCAGATACAAGGAGCCGCACGGAAAGCCAATGCACCAAATCTGGAAGTCTTTTCGAGCGTTGTACTTTGCCTCGCTGATGATGCTGATCGGCTCAGGCCTGTTGAGTACCTATCTGGCGCTGCGTCTGGCGGCCGACAACGTTGACGGTCTGTGGATCGGCGCGTTGATGGCGGCCAACTATTTTGGCCTGGTACTGGGCGGCAAGATTGGCCACCGGCTGATTGCCAGGGTGGGGCATATTCGTGCCTACGCCACCTGTGCCGGCATTGTCGGTGCGGCAGTGCTGTGTCACGGGCTGACGGACTGGTTGCCGGTATGGTTGCTGCTGCGGGTGATCGTGGGTCTGGGCATGATGTGCCAGTACATGGTCATCGAAAGCTGGCTCAATGAGCAGGCCGATGCCAAGCAGCGTGGGGTGGTGTTCAGTCTGTACATGATCGCCTCCTATCTGGGCCTGGTGCTCGGCCAATTGATCCTGGTGATCCATCCGGACCTGGGGCTTGAATTGCTGATGGTTGTGGCGTTGTGCTTTGCCCTGTGCCTGGTGCCCGTGGCCATGACCCGGCGCATTCACCCGGCGCCCCTGCACCCCGCACCGATGGACCCCAAGTTTTTTATCAAACGTGTACCCCAGTCATTGATCGCGGTGATGGGCGCAGGCCTGCTGGTGGGTTCGTTCTACGGTCTGGCGCCGCTTTATGCCTCGCAGCAGGGGCTGTCGACCGAGCTGGTCGGTCTGTACATGGGTAGCTGTATTTTTGCCGGGTTGCTGGTGCAGTGGCCGCTGGGCTGGCTGTCCGACCGCTATGACCGGCCATTGCTGATTCGCATCTTCGCCTTCTTGCTGGCGGTGGCGGCATTGCCGCTGGCGATCCTGCCGTCGGTGCCTCTGGAGGTGCTGTTTGTGGCCGGGGGCATGGCGGCACTGATGCAGTTCTGTATTTATCCGCTGGCCGTGGCGTTTGCCAATGACCACATCGAGCCCGAGCGTCGCGTGTCGCTGACCGCGATGCTATTGGTGACCTACGGCATTGGAGCAAGCGTTGGACCGCTGGTGGCAGGGGTGCTGATGAAGGTGCTTGGCAGCCAGATGCTTTACGCGTTTTTCAGCGTGGCCGGCTTGATCCTGGTATGGCGAATTCGTCCGAATGCAGTGACCAACCTGCACCAGGTCGATGATGCGCCGCTGCATCACGTGGCAATGCCTGACAGCATGTCCAGCTCGCCGCTGGTAGCGGCGCTTGACCCTAGGGTCGATGAGCAGGTGGTGCAGGATCAGATGGTGGATAACGTTGAGCCGGAGCCGGAGCCGGAGCCGGAACCAGAGACGGAACCCAAGCCCTAGACACTTTCCCTGTGGGAGCGGGCTTGCTCGCGAAGGCAGCTCCCACAGGATGTGCAGTGTTCACTCAAGTTCAATAATCGTCGTCTTTATCAAACTGGCGCGCTTCGCGCTGCAGTTGATACACAAAACGCTCGACCTGACGCTGAACGGCGCCGCTGATGTTGTGAAAGCGCATGCCGGCAAAGGTAATGTTCAGCCGCTCTTCAAAGTGCAGGTACCGCAGCTCGACCGGTGTGGACATCAAGCCGAACGGCAGGTCTGCGCTGAATCGCTCATACACCTGGCCCAGTTGCATGCCCTGGCTGATGTCACCCTCAAAGCGCAATTTGCAGCCTGTTGCTGAAACGTCCAGCAACTTGCCTTTGAGCGGGGAATTGAGCTTTTCACCTCCGACTTCCACGCTGACCAGGTTGGCCAGCCGCAACGCTGCACGAAACGCATTGCGCCGCTGGTGGTAGACCACTTCCTGGGGTAACGCGCCGCGATAGCAGCGATGATGATTGGCATCATCAATGGTCAGCAACGTGGTGCATTCCCAGGCAATGCGCACGCCGTCGTGGAAACCCTCAACCCGAAACGGTATGCCCGCCTCAAGAAAGCGCTCGCCGTCACGGGGGATCATTTCGTCCAGAGCCATGGTATTGCGCTCACGGTCCACATCCACCACATAGCTTTGGAAGCGCTGGGTACGGTCCTGAAAAGTGATAATCAGCGGGTCATGGCTCTCTAACAGCATCCGCAGGTTGGAGGCAATTTCCAAAGGGGTGGTCAGCACCTTTGGTGGTTGCGGAGCATCTTGGGCGTCGAACACGTTTGGTCAATCTCCAGACAAAATACAGCGACACGCAAAAAAGAGGCATTCTGCCATTATGGTGCGTGTCTCGCTACAGGCTGCGGATGTACAGGTTCAAGCCTGGCTGTAGGCGCGGTGCTTGTTGAGCATCGAGGTGGTGCCGCGTGCGTCATACAGCGATGGGGCTTCGCCGCCATGGAGAATGCGCAGCTGGTTGGCGGTGATCGCCTGCTGGGTCTGGATCGACTGTCCATTGATCAGGTTGGCGGCCTGGCATTGGGCCAGTAACTGGTTCAGCACATCGCTCTGGCTGAGCAGTTGCGCACCCACACTGGAGTGGCTGGCCAGGCTTTCGAGGCCGCTGCGGTTGGTGGCCAGACCAAGGCCCGCCAGAATCTCGCTGCGTTTGCGGCCATGTTGCTCCAGCAAAATGATCAGCGACTGTTTGCGCGCCAGAATGTTTTCCAGCACCTGCATGTCGCGGCCTTTGAGGGCGATGGACTCGTCCTGCAACAGACCGAGCAATTGCTCGGCGGGGGCGAGGTCATCATTGATCAGTTGCAGTAAATTTTCGTCGTGCATAGTCGGCTCTGGGAGTTAAGCGTCCAAAAGCCTGGCACTGGCCGTGTGGGCCTAGCGCTGGGCTTCCATGTTAAGCAGTTTGCTGGCGACCCGGTTGCTGTCGACTTTATAGCTGCCTTCGGCGATGGCTTGTTTGAGCTCTGCCACCCGATTTTTGTCGACCGCAGGTTGGTCACGCAACGAGTCGCTGATCTTCTGCAACTGCTGAGCCTCTTGGCTGAGGTGTACAGACTCCCCGCTTGGGGCGCTGGCGCTGGTTTGTTCAGGGTTTTTTGCCGGGGCCGCTTGCGTGGCGCTGCCTGCTTCCTGATTTGCATTACTGCGCGTACTGCCGGTTAAGGGCGGGGCGCTGTTAAGACGACTGAAGTCGATGACCATAACGAAAAACCTCGGGGTATTTGGACGCTTGCCATGTTTTCGGCCATACCCGGAAAAACTTTAGGCTCGATTAATCATAGCTTCACACAGAACTGTACTGATCTGCGTCAAACCACAGTGTAGGAAAGTAGAGAGACTGATGCCAACTTTCCTACAATGCCACTTCAACTTGACCGGGTGCTGTCACTCGGGCCCGGATCACACGCTTGGAATTCAGGTTTTTTACTCGTATCTGTTCGCTGAGCCCACCGTCTGACAGGGCTTCGCCGGGCATTTTGACACTTAATGTACCGCTACGCGCGCTGATGACCACGTGATCGCCCTTGCGTACGGCGGCAACCTGTTCCAGGTGCGTGAGGGTCAGCACTTGATCGGTGACCATGGGCCTCAGCAGCTTTTGACCCACCGCCAGTTCAGTGGCAGTCAGGTATCCCTGATTGATCAGGCTGATATCCCGCTCGCGCAAGGTCACATCGGCATAGTCGATCACCCTGCCACGCTGGAGGGGGTGATTGACGGTGACCACGTCCCGGAACAGTTTGACCTGAGCGGGAACGAAGATGGTCCACGGTGAGAGCCCTTCGCAGCGTACGCGCACGATCACCCGGCCCATGGGTTGGGCCGGGCTTTCGAGGGTGGCTGTCAATTCCTTGTCGCAGTGGGCCAGTCGCAGACGGGGGTCCAGGTTGTTGACCTGGATCTGATATCGACCTTCGGTCTGGCTGGTGGCCAGGTAGTCTTCAACGGTGAATTCAAGAAAGCCCTGGGTCACGCCGATAAGCTGTTCAGGCGACGTAAACGCATCAGCCTTGCTATAAGTGCCTGTGCCAAGCAGGGTGCCAGCCGCCAGGACACTCAGACAGCTGCGACGCAGGGTCTGAAGGAAGGGCCGGTGGCAGGAAATTGTCGTTTTTGCGTTCATGGCCGATAAAAAAGCAAGCCCCGTGCCGTTTACCGGGAACTGCGTGATGAAACTTGAAGTTTTTAAGAGGAGCTGACTATGGCCGGGATGATGGATGCGGTTAACCAGCGCACTCAACTGGTCGGGCAAAACCGCCTGGAACTGTTGTTGTTTCGTCTGGATGGGCCACAGCTTTACGGGATCAATGTGTTCAAGGTCAGGGAGGTGCTTCAATGCCCGAAACTGACCTTGATTCCCAAATCCCATCCCGTGGTCTGTGGTGTGGCGAGCATTCGAGGCGCGACCATCCCGATTCTTGATCTGGCCATGGCCACCGGGGCGGGCCCCCTGAAAGATCAAAGCAGCCCGTTTGTGATCATCACCGAGTACAACACCAAGACTCAGGGTTTTCTGGTTCGCTCGGTCGAACGCATCGTTAACATGAACTGGGAAGATATTCACCCGCCGCCCAAGGGCACGGGTAACGACCATTACTTGACGGCCGTCACCCGGCTGGACGACCAACTGGTTGAAATCATCGATGTTGAAAAGGTCCTGGCAGAAGTCTCGCCATCACCTGAAACCATCACCCATGGCGTGGTGGATGTCGAAACCCGAAGCAAGGCACTGTCATTGCGGGTGCTGACCGTCGACGATTCGTCGGTGGCGCGCAAGCAGGTTGCCCGTTGCCTGCAAACGGTCGGTGTTGAAGTGGTGTCGCTGAACGACGGCCGTCAGGCGCTGGACTACCTGCGCAAGCTGGTGGAGGAGGGCAAGGACCCGTCTGAAGAGTTTCTGATGATGATCTCGGATATCGAGATGCCGGAAATGGACGGCTACACCCTGACCGCTGAAATCCGTAACGATCCGCGGATGCAAAAGTTGCACATCATTCTGCATACTTCGTTGTCCGGGGTATTCAACCAGGCGATGGTGAAAAAAGTCGGTGCCGATGACTTTTTGGCCAAGTTCCGGCCAGATGACCTGGCATCCCGGGTAGTTGACCGGATCAAAGCAGCAGACCACAGCCAGGGCTCATCCCTGGCTGTCAAAACGATTTAAGAGGCAGGACATTTGTCGACGGCTAATTTGGATTTTGAACAGTTCCGGGTCTTCCTGGAAAAAGCCTGTGGCATTTTGCTGGGTGATAACAAGCAGTACCTTGTCTCCAGTCGGCTCAACAAGCTGATGGAGCAGCAAGGTATCAAGTCCTTGGGCGAGCTGATTCAGCGTATCCAGAGCCAGCCGCGCAGCGGGCTGCGCGAACAGGTGGTCGATGCCATGACCACCAACGAAACCCTGTGGTTTCGCGATACCTACCCCTTCGAAGTATTGAAGAACAAGGTGCTGCCTGAGCAAATCAAGGCCAGTCCGGGCCAGCGGTTGCGCATCTGGTCGGCGGCCTGTTCTTCGGGGCAGGAGCCGTACTCGTTGTCGATGGCGATTGACGAGTTTGAGCGCAGCAATCTTGGGCAGTTGAAAGCGGGGGTGCAGATTTTTGCCACCGACCTGTCGGCCCAGATGCTCAATACTTGCAGAACCGGCGAGTACGACAACCTGGCGATTGGCCGTGGTCTGTCGCCCGAACGCCTGCAGCGCTATTTCGACCCCAAGGGGCCGGGGCGCTGGGTGCTCAAGGCGCCGATCAAGAGCCGGGTAGAGTTCCGCTCCTTCAACCTGCTGGACAGCTACGCAGGGTTTGGCAAGTTCGACATCGTGTTTTGCCGCAACGTGTTGATCTACTTCTCGGCAGAAGTGAAAAAAGACATCCTGCTGCGTATTCACAGCACCTTGAAGCCGGGCGGCTACCTGTTTTTGGGAGCCTCTGAAGCCCTCAACGGCTTGCCGGATCACTACCAGATGGTCCAATGTAGCCCGGGCATCATCTACCAGGCCAAGTAACCTCCGTGGGAGCGAGCCTGCTCGCGAACGGCCTTCGCGAGCAGGCTCGCTCCCACCGGTTTTGCGTTGTCCGATAAAAAGCGGCAGAAAAGCGGCAGTCAGCGGTCAGCCGTTGCCGCTTTTCTGGCATTGCCGCTGTCCGCATCCCGGCAAACCCTTGAAATACGGGGCTGTAAAAACTGGCACGGGGTTTGCTCTATCCCTGTCATGTAAAGCCTGAATCACATTCTCAGGTCAGCCCACAAAGGTTTTCCGACATGAGCATCAGCTTCGATAAAGCGCTTGGTATCCATGAGCAAGCCCTGGGCTTTCGCGCTCAGCGCGCTGAAGTACTGGCCAACAATATCGCCAACGCCGATACACCGAACTACAAAGCTCGGGATCTGGACTTTGCCTCGGTGCTCGCCGCACAGAGCGACAAAAACCAGAGCGGCGCTTTTGCGTTGAACAAGACCAACACTCGCCATATCGAAGCGCAGGGCCTGAGCAGTGGCGACGAGTCGCTGCTGTACCGCACCCCGATGCAACCCTCGATCGACCAGAACACCGTGGATGCTCAGTTGGAGCAATCGAACTACGCAGAGAATGCGGTCAACTTCCAGGCCAGCTTCACCCTGCTCAACAGCAAATTCAAAGGGCTGATGTCGGCCCTGCGCGGGGAGTAATTCATGTCTCTATCCAGTGTTTTCAATATTGCCGGTAGTGGCATGAGCGCCCAGACCACGCGTCTGAACACCGTGGCCAGCAACATCGCCAACGCTGACACCGTGTCTTCGAGCATCGACCAGACCTACCGTGCCCGTCATCCGGTGTTCGCCACCGTGTTTGAAGGCGCGCAAAGCACCACCGGCGGCTCGCTGTTCCAGAACCAGGACGCTGCAGGCCAAGGTGTACAAGTGCTGGGTGTGGTTGAAGACCAAAGCGAGCTTCAGGCCCGTTACGAGCCTAATCATCCTTCTGCAGACGCCAAGGGCTATGTGTACTACCCCAACGTCAATGTGGTTGAAGAAATGGCTGACATGATTTCTGCCAGCCGTTCGTTCCAAACCAACGCCGAGTTGATGAATACCGCCAAAACCATGATGCAGAAGGTCCTGACCCTCGGTCAGTGATAAGGGGCGACGCAAATGAGTGTGACCGATTCCACCAGCGGCATGACCCTTAACCAGGTGCTTGCCAACTCAGCCCAGGCCAAGACCACCGATACCAGTCTGGCGGCGGCCTCCAAGGCTGCGTCCGGGAACACGGCGCTGGGCAAGGATGCGTTCCTGCAACTGCTGGTTACCCAACTGAAAAACCAGAACCCGCTGGACCCGCAGGACAACACTGCGTTCGTCGCGCAACTGGCCCAGTTCAGTAGCCTGGAAGGCATCACCACGCTTAACGATACGGTGACTTCTCTCTCGGGCAATTTCCAGTCTTCGCAAGCCTTGCAGGCCTCGTCCCTGGTGGGTCGCTCGGTGATTGTGCAAACCGGTGAAGCTTACGTAGACCCTGCCAGCGAAAAACCATTCAACGGCACCGTGGTGGTCCAGGACGCCAACTCCAATCCCGTGATCAGCATTACCAATGCGGACGGTGAAGTGGTTCGCACGATCGACATGGGCACCCAGAAGGCCGGTAACGCGGGCTTTACCTGGGATGGCAAGGACGACGACGGCGTGCTGCTGGACAAGGGTTCGTACACCTTCACCGCATCGAGCAAAACCGACACCGGTACGACGGCGCTCACCACCTACCTGCCTGCCACGGTTAACAGCGTGACCCTGAGCAAGACGGGTGGCGAAATCATGCTCAACCTCGCAGGCCTGGGCAGCATTGGCATATCCAAAGTCCAGACCATTGGCCTCTAAGCCGACTCATACGCCTCAAGGAGAGAAACATGTCATTCAATATCGGCCTTAGCGGCCTCTATGCGGCGAACAAGCAGCTCGACGTGACCGGCAACAACATCGCCAACGCTGCAACCACCGGCTTCAAATCATCGCGCGCAGAGTTCGCCGATATCTACTCGGCCAACAAACTGGGTACCGGCAGCAAGACCATCGGCAGTGGCGTGAACCTGGCAGCGGTCTCGCAAAACTTTGGTCAAGGTGCCGTCAACAACACCGGCAACCTGCTGGACATGGGCATTCAGGGCAGCGGCTTCTTCGTGCTGAGCGACAACGGTTCCTTGAGCTATACCCGTGCCGGTACGTTCAAGTCTGATAAAGACGGCTACGTGACCAGTTCTGATGGGACTGCGCGTTTGCAGGGTTATGGCGTGGATGCCAACGGCAATATCGTCAATGGCGTGCTGACCGACCTGCGTATCGACACCTCAAACCTGGCGCCCAAGCCTACAGGGTCGGTAACGTCCGAGATCAACCTGAATTCCAGCTCTGATGCGATCGATCAGACCAAGGTCCCGTTCGATCCGACCGTGTCCACCAGCTACACCAAAAAATTCAGCACCATGGTCTACGACACCCAGGGCAACGCGCACCCGATGGATCAGTACATGGTCAAGACCGGTGGCAACAGTTGGAGTGTCTATACCCTGATCGATGGCCGCAACCCGGATGGCAGCTTGCCGTCAGGAGAAGGTGCTACGCCACCAGTGCCTTCAACCATGGCGTTTGATTCGGCCGGTGCGTTGACCAAGGTTACGCAGCCAGATCCGTTGGATGATCAAGCTGAAAACACGCTGGTCGTCACTGGATGGAAGCCGGGTGCCATGATCAATGGCGAATGGAAAGAAAACGGTGCAACGTCCAAAGCGGGTGGCATCGTCATTAACATGGCCAAAACCACCCAGTACAACACCGACTCTTCTCGTAACCCACCCACTCAGGACGGTTACGCTACGGGCCAGATCAACAACCTGACCATTGATGGTTCGGGCGTGATGTTCGCCAACTTCAGCAACAACCAGAGCCGTGCCATCGGCCAGATTTCCCTGGCCAGCTTTACCAACGAGCAAGGCCTGCAGCCGGTGGGTGGTACCGCCTGGAAAGAAACCTACTCCTCGGGCATGGCGGGCTACGATGCGCCGAAAATTGGCAGCTTGGGCGCCATCCAGTCCAACTCCCTGGAAGACTCCAACGTCAACCTGACCAGTGAGCTGGTGGACTTGATCAAGGCCCAGAGCAACTACCAGGCCAACGCTAAAACTATCTCGACCCAAAGCACCATCATGCAGACCATTATTCAGATGACGTGATGGGTGTTATCGGTCATCCAGGCCTTCTGTAGAGACTCTGTTGTCGATAAAGCCTTCCTGTGGGAGCGAGCCTGCTCGCGAATGACCTTCGCGAGCAGGCTCGCTCCCACGATTGTTTTAGTCGCAGCCTCGCTTCGCTCAGCTGAACTCAACCCGCTCTGGCACCCGTGTCATCAATACCTTGCCGCCACGAATCGATACCCGCGCCTTGGCCTGGCGGCGCACCGCTTCGTAGTCGCTCTCGGCATCCAGCACCAGCATATTCGCCGGGCGGCCAACGGCAATGCCGTAGCGCTCGCCAAGGTCGAGGGTGCGTGCGCTGTTGTCGGTGACGAGGTCCAGGCTGCGTGCCAGGTCTTCAAAACCCATCATGTGGCAGATATGCAAACCGGCATCCAGCACCCGCAGAATGTTGCCGTTGCCCAGTGGGTACCAAGGGTCCTTGATCGAGTCCTGACCGAAGCACACGTTCATCCCGGCTCGGTCCAGCTCTGCAACCCGTGTCACACCGCGACGTTTCGGGAAGGTGTCGAAGCGCCCCTGCAAGTGGATGCTTTCGGTCGGGCACGAGACAAAGTTGATACCCGAAGCCTTGAGCAGGCGGAACAATTTCGAGCAGTAGGCATTGTCATAAGAACCCATGGCCGTGGTGTGGCTGGCGGTGACCCGGCTGCCCATGCCGCGTACGCGGGCCTCTTCGGCCAGCACTTCAAGAAAGCGCGAATGCGGGTCGTCGGTCTCGTCGCAGTGCACATCCACCAGGCAGCCAGTGCGCTCAGCCAGGTCCATCAGAAACTTGATTGAACTGACCCCTTGCTCCCGGGTGTTTTCAAAGTGCGGAATACCGCCGACTACATCCGCTCCCAGCTCCACTGCCAGGGTCATCAGCTCGCGCCCACCGGCGTAGGACTCGATACCTTCCTGCGGAAACGCAACGATTTGCAGGTCAATCAGGTGGCGGGTTTCCTCACGCACTTCAATCATCGCCCGCAGCGCGGCCAGCGTCGGATCGGTGACATCGACATGGGTACGCACGTGTTGAATGCCATGCTCGGCCAGCATGCGCAGGGTGGTGTGGGCACGCTGCTTGGTGTCCTCATGGGTGATGGTTTCCTTGCGCTGCGCCCAGCGCTCGATGCCTTCGAACAGGGTGCCGCTCAAGTTCCACTCGGGCTGACCTGCGGTCAGGGCCGCGTCCAGATGAATATGCGGCTCCACAAACGGTGCGATCAACAACTGGCCCTGGGCGTCGATATCGCCTGCCTGAGGCGGTACATGAGCCGACTGCAGGGTGATGGCACTGATGTGCTCACCCTCACACATGACGGTGTGCAGGCCGGGAGTTTTTCGCAGCGTGGCATTGATGATCTTCATGGGGCGTCCTGTTGTTGAATTCTGCAACCTGCAATGTAGTCGCTGACGAAGCAAGAAGGGTGCTCCCGTCGTTTAATCGCGCAAAAACAAAACCCCCGTTAAACCCAACTGTTGCCAGGGTTTAACGGGGGTTTTTGGTCAGGCGGTTTGACCCGCCTGCCAGCTCAGCTTATTGGCAAGCTTCGCAATCCGGCTCGTCAATCGCGCAAGCCTTTGGTACCGGTGCTGGACCGGCAGGGGCTGCGACGACGTCTTCGCTGTTGTTGCCGTTCGACACGGCGTTGAGCTTGCCCGTGTTGACGGTGGATTTCTCGGTGCTGGTCGCGGCCAGGGCACGGAGGTAGTAAGTGGTTTTCAGACCACGGTACCAGGCCATGCGGTAGGTCACGTCCAGCTTCTTGCCCGAAGCGCCAGCGATGTACAGGTTCAGCGACTGAGCCTGGTCGATCCACTTCTGACGGCGGCTGGCGGCGTCAACGATCCACTTGGTGTCGACTTCAAACGCGGTGGCATACAGCTCTTTGAGCTCTTGCGGGATGCGTTCGATCTGCTGCACGGAACCGTCGTAGTACTTCAGGTCGTTGATCATGACCGAGTCCCACAGATCGCGCGCCTTGAGGTCGCGAACCAGGTACGGGTTGATCACGGTGAATTCGCCCGAGAGGTTCGATTTCACGTAGAGGTTCTGGTAGGTCGGTTCGATCGACTGCGATACGCCAGTGATGTTGGCGATGGTCGCGGTCGGTGCGATGGCCATGATGTTGGAGTTACGAATGCCTTTTTGTACGCGGGCACGAACCGGTGCCCAGTCCAGGGATTCGTTCAGGTCAACGTCGATGTACTTCTGGCCGCGCTGCTCGATCAGGATCTGTTGCGAATCCAGCGGCAGGATGCCTTTGGACCACAGGGAACCCGGGAACGTCTCGTAAGCGCCGCGCTCGTCTGCCAGGTCGCAAGAAGCCTGGATCGCGTAGTAGCTGACCGCTTCCATCGACTTGTCGGCAAACTCAACGGCAGCCTGGGAGGCGTACGGAATGTGCTGCAGGTACAGAGCGTCCTGGAAGCCCATGATCCCCAGACCCACTGGGCGGTGCTTGAAGTTCGAGTTGCGTGCTTGCGGCACCGAGTAGTAGTTGATGTCGATCACGTTATCGAGCATGCGAACGGCTACGTCGATGGTGCGCTTGAGCTTGTCGGTGTCCAGTTTGCCGTTGACGATGTGGTTCGGCAGGTTGATCGAGCCCAGGTTGCAAACAGCGATTTCGTCCTTGTTGGTGTTCAAGGTGATCTCGGTGCACAGGTTCGAGCTGTGGACCACGCCCACGTGCTGCTGCGGGCTGCGCAGGTTGCACGGGTCTTTGAACGTCAGCCATGGGTGGCCGGTTTCAAACAGCATGGACAGCATTTTGCGCCACAGGTCTTTTGCCTGAATGGTCTTGAACAGCTTGATCTTGCCCGGGTACTGGGACAGTGCTTCGTAGTACTCGTAACGCTCTTCGAAGGCCTTGCCGGTCAGGTCGTGCAGGTCCGGTACTTCGGATGGCGAGAACAGGGTCCACGGGCCGTCATCGAAGACGCGCTTCATGAACAGGTCAGGGATCCAGTTGGCGGTGTTCATGTCGTGGGTACGACGACGGTCATCACCGGTGTTCTTGCGCAGCTCGATGAACTCTTCGATGTCCATGTGCCAGGTTTCCAGGTAAGCGCACACAGCGCCTTTGCGCTTGCCACCCTGGTTAACGGCCACAGCGGTGTCGTTCACGACCTTGAGGAACGGAACCACGCCCTGGGATTTGCCGTTGGTGCCCTTGATCCACGAACCCAGTGCACGTACTGGCGTCCAGTCGTTGCCCAGGCCACCGGCGAATTTGGACAACATGGCGTTGTCGTGGATCGCGTGGTAAATGCCCGACAGGTCATCCGGCACGGTGGTCAGGTAGCAGCTGGACAGCTGCGGACGCTGAGTACCGGCGTTGAACAGGGTAGGGGTCGACGACATGTAGTCGAAGGACGACAGCAAGTTGTAGAACTCGATGGCGCGGTCTTCTTTTTGCTTCTCTTCGATTGCCAGGCCCATGGCCACGCGCATGAAGAAGATCTGCGGCAGTTCGAAACGCACGCCATCGTGGTGGATGAAGTAGCGGTCGTACAGGGTTTGCAGGCCCAGGTAGGTGAACTGCTGATCGCGCTCGTGGTTGATCGCCTTGCCCAGTTTTTCCAGGTCGAAGGTGGCCAGAATCGGGTTCAGCAAATCGAACTCGATACCCTTGGCGATATAGGCCGGCAGGGCCTTGGCGTACAGGTCAGCCATCTCGTGGTGGGTGGCGCTGTCAGCGACTTTCAGGAAGCTCAGGCCTTCGGCACGCAGGGTGTCCATCAGCAGGCGAGCGGTCACGAACGAGTAGTTGGGCTCACGCTCTACCAGGGTGCGGGCGGTCATCACCAGGGCGGTGTTGACGTCGCTCAGCGCTACGCCGTCGTAGAGGTTTTTCAGGGTTTCGCGCTGGATCAGGTCGCCGTCAACTTCTTCCAGGCCTTCGCAGGCTTCGGTGACGATGGTGTTCAGGCGGCCCATGTCCAGCGGCGCGAACGTGCCGTCAGCGAGGGTGATGCGAATTGACGGGTGAGCTTGCACCGCGTCTTGGGCAGGAGCGCGGATGGCGCGTTCCTTGGAGCGTGCGTCACGGTAGATCACATAGTCGCGAGCCACTTTTTGCTCACCGGCGCGCATCAGGGCCAGTTCAACCTGGTCCTGGATTTCTTCGATGTGGATGGTGCCACCCGATGGCATACGACGCTTGAAGGTTGCAGTGACCTGTTCGGTCAGGCGCGCAACAGTGTCGTGAATGCGGGACGAGGCGGCAGCGTTGCCGCCCTCAACTGCGAGAAACGCCTTGGTGATGGCAACGGTGATCTTGTCATCGGTGTAAGGAACCACAGCCCCGTTACGTTTGATCACGCGCAGTTGGCCTGGCGCGGTCGCAGACAGATCCAGATTTGAATCAGAACCCTGCGAGTTCTCGCGAGTTGTATCGGTTTGCATGGGGGGTGTCTCCACATTCTCTATGTTTGTTTGGGCGCCTTTTGGGTGCCCACCGTTACGTCCTGAAGCACTACAACCGGTGATGAGCCGGGCATAACAACTTCGGGACGTACAGAAGGGGGGTTAAGCCGCTTCCGTGCCGAAGTCTTGATTCACGCAGACCGCGTGAAACCGTATTCCTGTTGGATGACAGTATTTTTACTGCAACACCCGGGCCGCTTTCCGACATTTACGTTGGAAAGCGGTTGCCATCCGCATGAGCGGTTTGGTCTTTAAAATCGTGTTTGGTTCACCAGGCAGGCGCGAGAAAAGGGCTTGAAATTCTCGTCTGAGTTGTGCTTGGTCTTTTTGCTTAAAACCCTACATATGGGGTTTTTTGGCTGGATAGATACAAGATATGCGTTTTGCCGAGTCTCTGCAACGTAGGATCTTGGCTTGAATCCATGCTCGATTTGTGTATGAAAGTATAAAAAACGGCGTAGGCCCCACAGGCTCTGCATCAGACCGTTTGTCACCAATTTTTACCGGATTAAACTGTGCGTGCTGAATTTTGAGGGCGCGAACCCTACCATAAAAAACAGCGCTGTCCGAACGCATTTTCAGGCGGGTGCAAAGATAGGAAAGGTCAAGGGGATATTGCTACGAAGAAGCACCGGGAAGGTCAGGGCAGACCTTCCCGGTCATTGAGCGAAATTACAGCAATTGGAAGCTGTTTTGCTGGACGTTTTGCGAGTCGAGGCCGATCTGCACGTTGAATTCACCCGGTTCTGCGGCGTACTTCAATTGTGTGTTGTAGAACTTCAGGGCGTCCTCGTCGATGTTGAACTGCACGATCTTTTCCTCGCCGGGCTGGAGCATGATCTTCTGGAAGTTTTTCAGCTCCTTGACCGGACGGCTCATGGACGCTGTGACGTCCTGGATGTACAGCTGAACCACTGTTTCGCCAGCACGCTTGCCGGTGTTTTTGACGGTCACACTGGCCGTCAGGGTGGCACCCGGCTTCAAGGTTTTGCTCGACAGGCTGACATCCGACACGCTGAAGTCGGTGTAGCTCAGGCCATAACCAAACGGGTACAACGGGCTGTTGGACTCATCGAAATACTGCGAGGTGTAGTTGCCCGGTTTGCCCGGCGTGAACGGCCGGCCAATGCTCAGATGGCTGTAGTAAGTCGGGATCTGGCCAACAGAGCGTGGGAAGGTGATCGGCAATTTGCCAGACGGGTTGTAATCGCCGAACAGTACGTCAGCAATCGCATTGCCACCTTCAGTGCCGCTGAACCATGTTTCCAGCACTGCGTCTGCCTGTTGCTGTTGCACGTCGATCGACAGCGGCCGGCCGTTCATAAACACCAGCACCAACGGCTTGCCCGTAGCCTTGAGCGCTGTAATCAGGGCGCGCTGGCTGGCAGGAATGTCGAGGTTGGTGCGGCTTGATGATTCGTGGGACATGCCCCGCGATTCGCCCACCACGGCGACCACCACATCCGACTGCTGCGCCGCCTTGACCGCCTCGTCAATCATCACCTGTGCCGGACGCGGGTCATTGACCACTTCGGGCGCATCGAAGTTGAGGAAGTTGAGGTAATCGACGATTTTCTGGTCGTCAGTGATGTTGGCGCCACGGGCGTAGATCAAGTTGCCTTGCTTGCCGAGTGCATTGCGCATGCCGTCGTAGACGGTTACAGCTTGTGCCGGCAGACCGGCTGCCGCCCAACTGCCCAAAATATCGATGGGAGCCTTGGCCAGCGGGCCAACCAGAGCGATGCGCGCCTGCTTATTCAGCGGCAGGGTTTCAGACTGGTTTTTCAGCAGCACCAGGCTCTTGCGCGCCACTTCACGGGCCTCGCTGCGATGCAGGCGGCTGTCGGCCTTGGTGTCGACCGGATCATCTTCAGCCTTGCCAATACGCAGGTACGGGTCGGCAAACAGGCCCATGTCATATTTGGCGCCCAGCACTTCACGCACCGCGTTATCCAGATCGCTTTGCGGCACTTCGCCGGACTTGAGCAGGCCAGGCAGCTCTTCGCCGTAGGCCTTGTCGTTCATGCTCATGTCGATGCCGGCCTTGATCGCCAGTTTGGCGGCCTCCCGGCTGTCCTTGGCCACGCCGTGCTTGATCAGCTCGATGATCGCGCCGTGGTCACTGACGGCGACGCCTTTAAAGCCCCAGTCCTTGCGCAGCAAGTCCTGCATCAGCCACATGTTCGAGGTGGCCGGTATGCCATTGATCGAGTTCAGGGCCACCATGACGCTGCCTGCGCCAGCTTCAATCGCCGCGTGATAGGGCGGCAGATAGTCCTGGAACATGCGTGTAGAGCTCATATCCACAGTGTTGTAGTCACGCCCCCCTTCCACTGCGCCATACAGGGCGAAGTGTTTGACGCTGGCCATCACGTTGCCGGGCAGGGCCGGTGACGCGCCCTGATAGGCGTGGACCATTACCTTGGCGATGCGCGAGACCAGATAGGTATCTTCACCAAAACCCTCTGAGGTACGGCCCCAGCGCGGGTCACGAGCGATGTCCACCATGGGCGCGAACGTCAGGTCGATACTGTCGGCGCTGGCTTCCTTGGCGGCCACGCGACCGCTGAGGCCGATGGCATCCATGTCCCAGCTGGAGGCCAGAGCCAGGCTGATCGGGAAAATGGTGCGATGGCCATGGATCACGTCGTACGCAAAAAACATCGGGATCTTAAGACGGCTGCGCATGGCGGCGTCTTGCATAGGGCGGTTTTCGTCGCGGCTGATGGAGTTGAATGTGCCACCGATGTGGCCTGCGGCGATTTCCTTGCGGATCATCTCGCGGGTCATTTCCGGGCCGATGCTGATCAGGCGCAGTTGGCCGATTTTTTCATCGACGGTCATTTGTTTCAGCAGTTGGGCGACGAACTCGTCTTTGGGAGGGAGCGGGGCCGCCGGGGTTTGAGCCCACGCGGTGTGACTGGCCAGGCTGATGACGATGCCCAGCAAACACATTTTTCTCATTGGATTCTTCTGCGCAGCCGCTCACGTGAAGCGAGGGAAGCCCACGCTTGTGCAGCGATATTGTTCTGGGGAGGTATCAGGAGTACTCGGATTAAAGAATTGACCTACCTTTAGAACAGAGTATTCCTGACTGGTAGGCAGTCTTTTAGCTGATTCATCGCGCGCAATCCAGTATTGCCGGGAGTTTTTAGGCGTGGTGTGTGGTCAATAATCCTAATGTCGTTATTTCGGAGCGTCACAAGCATGGAAATACAAAGCGTTAGAGTCGTGGGCTGGAAAGTGATCGCACTGCTGGCCATGAGCAGTGTGCTGGCGGGGTGCGGGATCAACACCATTCCGACCCTCGACGAGCAGGTCAAGGCGGCCTGGTCGCAAGTACAAAACCAGTATCAGCGTCGCTCTGATCTGATACCCAATCTGGTCGAAACGGTCAAAGGCGCGGCCAAACAGGAGCAGGCAACCCTGACCGCAGTGATTGAAGCGCGGGCCAAGGCGACCTCGATCCAGGTCGACGCCAGCACCCTGAACAATCCTGAAAAACTCAAGCAGTTCCAGGAAGCGCAGAACCAGCTGACGGGAGCCTTGAGTCGATTGATGGTGGTGTCCGAGCGTTACCCGGACCTCAAGTCGAACCAGAACTTCCTCTCGCTGCAGTCACAACTTGAAGGCACGGAAAACCGCATCAGCGTGGCCCGCCGCGACTTTATCCTCGCCGTGGAGCGTTACAACACTGAAATTCGCACCTTCCCGGGGCGTTTGTGGCATGCGGTGATGTACAGCGACCTGCCGGTCCGCCCGACCTTTGAAGCCACCACCCCGGACGCCGACAAAGCGCCTGAAGTGAAGTTCTGACCATTGTGGGAGTGAGCCTGCTCGCGATGGCATCACCACGTTCGATCAGACACTCCGCGTGGACTGCATCGCGAGCAGGCTCGCTCCCACGCAGCTGGGGTATTTTCTTCAACTAACGAGGTGCCGATGCGCGTATTAAAACCGGGGTTGGGTCTGCTGCTGTGGCTCTTTATAGCCACGGCCCAGGCGCTGACCTTTCCTGCGCTCAGCGGGCGGGTGGTGGATGACGGGCAAATGCTTGATCCCGCTACGCGCGAGCAATTGACACAAACCCTGCAAGCCCACGAAAAAGCCACTGGCGAGCAAGTGGTCGTGGTCACCGTGCCCGACCTGCAAGGTACCCCGATTGAAGACTTCGGTTACCAATTGGGCCGGGCCTGGGGTATCGGCCAAAAGGACAAGAACAACGGGGCACTGCTGATCATTGCCCGGGACGACCGCAAGTTGCGCATTGAGGTCGGCTATGGCCTGGAAGATCGGCTCACTGACGCCCAGTCCTCGGTGATCATCAATCAGGTCATCACTCCGGCCTTCAAGGCAGGGAACTACAACCAGGGGATCAGCGACGGTGTTGGCGCCATCCTGCAGGTACTGGGCGGCGTTCCCTTGGCCGAACCGGCCTACGCCACCGGGCAGGGCGACGGCAGTGACTTCATGGCTGAGCACCCGGGCGTGGTTGTACTGCTATTTATACTGTTTGTGCTGATTGTCGCTGCCTGCCAGTTCCTGGGCATCTGCCACTCGGGCGGTGGAGGTGGTTCGCGCTCGGGCGGCTTTGGGGGTGGCGGGTTCGGAGGAGGCGGTGGCGGAGGTTTTCGCGGCGGCGGTGGCAGCTTTGGCGGCGGCGGGGCCTCAGGCGGCTGGTAATTCACTTTTCAACGAGTATCGATACTTATGGCTTTATTAACTACAGAGCAACAACAGCAGGTCGCAGAGGCCGTCACCCGCGCCGAACAGCGCACCGACGCCGAAATAGTTACCGTGCTGGCACCGCGGTCCGACGACTACAGTTATATCCCCTTGCTGTGGGCCAGCCTCATCGCTCTGGTGGTGCCTGCCGTGGTGCATTTTTTAAACAGCGGGCTGGCGACGTACACGCTGCTGATGCTGCAGTGGGCCAGTTTTGTATTCCTCAGTTTGATTTTTCGCATCCCTGCGATCACCACCCGCCTGATCCCGCCCCGTGTGCGGCATTGGCGCGCCAGCAACCTGGCCCGGCGCCAGTTTCTTGAACAAAAACTGCACCACACCGAAGGGCGCACCGGCGTACTGATTTTTGTCAGTGAGGCCGAGCGTTATGTCGAAATTCTGGTGGATGAAGGGATATCCCGTCATCTGGACGACAGCGATTGGGGCACTATCGTCAACGACTTCGTTCGCCGCGTGGCGCTGGGGCATACGGCTGAAGGCTTTATTACCTGCATCGATGCCTGTGCCGAAGTGCTTGCGCAGCACATACCTAAAACTCAGCCGCGTAACCAATTACCGAATCGGTTGGTGATGTTGTAATTGCCGCTGTCTGAAATAACTCCGTGCCCCCGGCGACCAACACGCCTAAAATGGCCGCCATTCTTTTTTTGATTTCTCCTCCTGCACCCCCGAGGCACCTTTTTCAATGTCAGTGACTGCTACCACCGCCGCGTCTGTGCCGGATCATCGTGCGCAATTTTTGAGCCTGCTGGAGACCGGCCTGGCCCAGAACTCCTTTATCAAGCTGGTCCTGGCCAAGTACGTGGGTGCTGAAGCCGAGCTGCAGCGGATCATCATCAAGCAGGTCACGGTCAAGGATCAGGCCTGCCTCTCGTTTGTGTATCGCTACAAAACCCGTGACATCACCAAGAACTTCCCGCTGCAAGAGGGCGTGGCCAACATTGCCGAGCTGCTGCCGGACGCGTTCAAGAACGCACATTTGTTGACCCTGACCGACGAAGTGCAGCTGGAATACAGCAAAAAAGGCAAAAGCTCGCTGTTCAAAGGCAAAAGCCAGCAAGAGCGGGAAGTGCCGTCGGCCGAGCACAACCGTGAGAAAAATCGCTTTTTGGAACTGACGCGTCCATTTCTCGCGGACCTGGGGGTCACCAACAAGCAGCAAGAGCTGATCCCGGCGATGTCGCGCAAGTGGAAGCAGATCAACAAATTTATCGAAGTGTTTTCCCACGCCCTGAGCAACTCGCCGCTCAAGCTCGACCAGCCGATCAAAGTGGTGGATTTCGGTTCGGGCAAGGGCTACCTGACCTTTGCGATCCACGATTACCTGCGCCACAGCCTGCAAGCCGAAGGCCTGGTGACCGGGGTTGAGTTGCGCGAAGACATGGTCACGCTGTGCAACAACGCCGCTCAGCGCCTCGAACATCCGGGCCTGACGTTCCAGCACGGTGATGTGCGCAGCTTTGCGCCGACCCCGATCGACGTGATGATCGCGCTGCATGCCTGCGACATTGCCACCGACTACGCCATCCATATGGGGATTCGTTCCGGGGCTGCGATCATCATGTGTTCGCCGTGCTGCCATAAGCAGATCCGCCTGCAAATCCAGAGCCCGGCATTGCTCAAGCCGATGCTGCAATACGGCCTGCACCTGGGCCAGCAGGCCGAAATGGTCACTGACAGCTTGCGCGCACTGTTCCTGGAAGCCTGCGGTTATGAAACCAAGGTGTTTGAGTTCATCTCCCTGGAGCACACCAACAAAAACAAGATGATCCTCGCGGTCAAGCGCGCCGAGCCGCTTGATCCGGCTCAGCTGTTGGTGAAAATCCAGGCGCTCAAGGCGTTCTACAACATCCAGGAACACTGCCTTGAAACGCTGCTGCAGGCCGATGGCTTGCTGAAATAAGCCTGTGAGTTGCGTCTGGCGGGTACGTAGTACTTGGCTATTACCCGCTTGGGCGCTGAGGGGTTACTTTGGCTACTCTTACTGGCCCAAGGTCTTACCCCACAGGAGCGCGTACCATGGCAGCGAAAAAAATTCTGATGCTGGTCGGCGATTACGTCGAAGACTACGAGGTGATGGTGCCGTTTCAGGCGCTGTTGATGGTCGGTCATCAAGTGCACGCCGTGTGCCCGGGTAAGACCTCTGGCCAAACCGTGCGTACCGCCATTCACGACTTCGAGGGCGACCAGACCTACAGCGAAAAGCCCGGCCACCTGTTTGCCCTGAATTTCGATTTCGACAAGGTTAAAGCCAGCGATTACGACGCTCTGCTCGTGCCGGGTGGTCGTGCGCCGGAGTACCTGCGCTTGAACGAAAAGGTTCTTGAACTGGTGCGTGATTTCGACAAGGCGGGCAAGCCGATTGCGGCGGTGTGCCACGGCGCGCAACTGCTGGCGGCGGCGGGCACGCTTGAAGGACGTGAATGCAGCGCTTATCCGGCGTGTGCACCGGAAGTGCGTCTGGCGGGCGGTACGTATATCGACATCGACGTGACCAAGGCCCATGTACAGGGCAACCTGGCTACCGCTCCTGCCTGGCCGGCACATCCTGCCTGGCTTGCGGCGTTTCTGGGCTTGCTGGGCACCAAGATCACTTTGTAGGAAGGAGGCGTGACCATGTGTGAACTGTATGTAAAAGCCGATCCGATTCTTTACGAGTCACGTTCGCGCTCATTGCGTATTTGTGGCGTGGTCACGACGTTGCGCCTGGAAAACCAGTTCTGGGACATTCTCAGCGACATCGCCGAAGCAGACGGCATGACCACCAACCAATTGGTGGCCAAGTTGTATGAAGAGGTGATGGATTATCGCGGCGAAGTGGTCAACTTTGCCTCGTTCCTGCGTGTGAGCTGCACCCGCTACCTGAGCCAGCGCCGGGTTCAGGCGCCGGAGTTGAGTGTGGTAGCTCGTCACAGTAGCCGCTCTCTCCCGCAATAGCGCTTGTGGGTGTGAGCGGCATACACCTGTGGGAGCCGGGCTTGCCCGCGATGGCGTCGGCGCGGTTGGCCAGATACACCGAGCAGGCCGAATCGCGAGCAAGCCCGCTCCCACAGAGGGTTTGCCGGATCAGCCAACTCAGAAGAACCGCGTTACGCTGACCTTGGCATTGCGGCCCTGGCTGTAGGCGTTATCGCCGCTGAGCATCGGTCGAAAGCTATTGTTGAAGAGGTTGTCCACGGTGAAATTGACCTCGGTGCCCTTGAGGTACGGCTGTTGTGGCTTCCAGTTGGCAAACAGGCCCTGCACGTTGTAGCCGTCGTTGTTGTAGTGATCCCAGTAACGGTCACCCAGGACGCTGATCGGGCTGCTGTAGTAATCGTCGCTCGGTCTGCGGTCTGTTTTACGCACCCATTCTCCCTTCCAGCCAACGCGAGCATCCAGGCTCGGTATTTTGGTGCCCAGTACGGCAATCCATTTTGGTGCAGGCACATCTCGGGCCCAGACGTTGGGGCCCCACGGGTTGGTGTAGGCGCCTTCGTGTTTACCCGTCATCCATGCGTACGACAGTGAGCCGAACACGTAGGTGGACTCGTAGAAGCTTTCAACCTCAAAGCCCTTGATGGTCACGCTGCCAATATTGCGGTAGTTGGGCATGTTGGGGCCGCACGCTGTGCTCATGCTGACATCGACGGTTTGTGCGGCGCAGCCAACACCTGTGGCTTTGAAAATCTCATCGTCGACGGTGTTGTGAAACAGGGTGGTGCGCACCAGAGCGTGGTCACTGTCGCCGAAAATCTGATCGAACGTGGTGATGTTGCCCCCGCGCCAGCCGGTGATGCGCTCCGGATCCAGGCTCCGGCTGCTGGAGGTGCGGCTACCAGTGCCCTGGACTTCGTATTGCTCGTCGATCACCGGGGCGCGCCAGGTCTTGCTGTAGTTAAGGAATAAGGCGGTTTTCGGGGTAATTGTCCAGAAGGCCGACAGGCGAGGCGACCAGCCAGTGTAGGTTTTGTCGCTGTAGTCGTGACCCAGTTCCGGATGGTTGTAAAAGGGCGCGTCGTTTTCCTGGCCGCGATTGCGCACATGGTCGTAACGCATGGACGGGGTCAAGGTGAAGTCGCCCCAAGTGATGGCGTCCTGAATGTAGACGCTGTTGGTATTGACCTTGCCCCGTGGCATGAAGTTGGGCTGATAGTGGCCGTAGTTGTACTTCTCTGTTTCGTAATTACCGCCTGGCATCCACATGTCCACATCACGCTGATGTTTGCGAAATTGCACGCCGGTGGTCACCGCATGGTCCAGCGGGCCGGTGGCAAACAGGCTGATGTTTTCGATCTGGAGCATGTCATCGGTGTAGCCGGTTTCCATCTTGCGCCCGCCACTGGTGGGCTGGGTGAAGGCGTGTTCGCTACGCTTGTCGGTCTGTTCGGTGTTGGAGTGCGAGTACTTGACCTCAAGGTCTACCAGGGGGTTGTCCAGAGGCTCGTATTTGTATTTGGCCGACCAGGTGGTGTCGATGGTTGAGCGGTTGGACAGGTATCGTTGGGAGGCAATGTCATATCCATATTTGGCAATGTTGGCCTTGCTGGGCGGCTCCGGATAACTGACTGCCGAGAAGGGCACCCACAGGTAATTGTTCGCCCGCGAGTAAGACATCCCTACGCTGTGTTCATCGTCGAGGTGCAGGTTGAGTTTTAACAGTTGAGCGTCCAGGTCCTGGGCGGTGTTGGGCAGGCGCTTGGGGTTGACCGGGTACAGGTTTTTCGGATCGGGCATCGTGTCGGCCAGCTTCATGTCGTCGCCGTCGCGCTTGGTGTAATACACCAGTACATCGGCGCGGCCATCTTCGGTACGACCGTAGGCGGCACCGCTGTAAACCTGTTGATGGTCATTGCTGCTGTAGCCGTACTTGAGCATGGCGCCAACGTCTTTGCCGTCTTCGAGCAAGTCCGGGGCATCTTTGGTTTCCATGTGTACGACGCCGGCAAAACCACCATTGCCGGTGTGTATGTCATGGGGGCCTTTTTCAACTTCAAGGCGCTTGATCAGCTCGGGCTCGATAAAAATCGTGCCCTGCTTGTAGCGCTCAAAGCCACTTTTAGTCGCGCCATCAACTGTCATCTGAACGTCTTCGGCTTCGCCCATCCCCCAAATATTGATGGTCTGACCACCGGGCTTTAGCGATCCGCCGAGATTGATACCGGGCAGTGTGGCCAGCAGGCTGGGGATGTTGTTGGCTTGATATTGATTGATCTGGGTTTGCGTCATCGTCGATTTACCGACGTTGCTGGAGTCCACCTCGCCGCCATTGCCCACGACGCTGACTGCACCGAGTTCAAGGCTGTTGCTGGTGGTGGTGCCGTCTTCCCGAGGTCGCACAACGTAGGTGCGATCGACCTGGATCAGGCTGAAATCGGTGCCCTTGAGCAGTAACTGGATAGCCTGTTGGGGGGTGTAGTCGCCCTTGAGTGCGGGGACTTTTATGTTGCGCAACAGGGCTTCGTCGAACAGCAGCTGGATTTTTGCCTGCTGTGCCACCTCACTCAGCGAGCTGGCTAGCGATTGGGCCGGTAGCTGCAACTGGAACGACTCGGCGTGAGCTTGCAGGCTAATCGACAGGCAAGCCGCCATCAGTGTCGGGCGCGCGTAAACGTGCGAGAAGTGATGTGGTGTGCGAAACATGAAATCCCCCGGTGTGGCAACAAAGGCCAAAAAGACATGCGTTAGCAACGCAGACCGGAGGAAGACGCGACAGAATGAAAAATCCACATATGCGAATGTAAAATATTCGCATATGTTTTTTTAGCGGGGTTCGATGCGGATTGTTCCGTTGTCCAGCAGCACGTTTTTTACCGGGATCAACGCGGGAAGGGCCTTGACCAGTGCCAGTGGATCGCTGATGTTCAGATTACCCGAGACCTTGTAGCGAGCGAGGGGGCCATCGGCAAGCTGGATGACGCCGGGGCGGTACAGGTCAAGTTCATCCACCAGGCTGGCCAGTTCGCGATTGCGAAATGACAGGTGCCCGCTGCGCCAGTCCGCCACTTCACCAGATCCCAGGGTTTGCTCCTGTAACGAGCGCCTGACGTAGTCGTAAGTGGCACGTTGTTGCGCGCCCAGCAGGATTGAAGAGTGGGCGTCGGGGGTAAACGCGACCTGGCCGTGAGCGACACTGACCACCAATTGGCGTGGGCTGCGCCTCACATCAAACCCGGTGCCGACTACGCGGATGCGTGCATCGCCTGCATGCACCACCAATGGCTGTTCTTTATTGGCCGTTACGTCTATGTAGAGTTGGCCCTGATCCAGATAAATATCGCGCTGCTGTGCGCTGAATTCCAGGCGAACCCTTGTGTTGGCATTGACACTCAAGGTGCTGCCGTCGGGCAGTAACAGCGTGCGCCCGCTTTGGGCCAACGTGCTGACGTGTTGCTGGTGCAGTGCCACGGGAGCACCCAGGTTCAACGCAAATACGGCGCACAGCACGGCGGCAGCGGTGGCCAGTACAGGGTTGAAGCGCCGTCGGCGCACGGGGAGCGCGACGGGGCGGTTGATCTGCTCAAGCTCGCCCAGGTCAGCCCACAAAGACTCGAACTCGCTATAAGCCCGAGCATGGGCCGGGTTTGCGAACCAGATATTGAATTGCTCACGGCTGGACGGGTCGCGCCCGTTACGGTTGCGCGAAAACCAGTTGGCCGCCTGTTCATCGATGCTGCTGTGCCCGGCTTCATGAAAAGGGCTCATTCTGGCTGCTCCTTGCCGCTGTCCCGTTGTAGATGTTGCTTGCAGTGCAGCAAAGCTAGGGCAATGTGTTTTTCAACCATGCTGACGGAGATCCCCATGCGTTCGGCAATCTGTGTCTGACTCAAGCCTTCAAAACGGTGCAGCATAAGAGCTTCGCGGCGTCTGGGCGAGAGTTCTGCGAGGACATGTTTGAGTTGCTCAAGGCGCTGCTGGCGCTGGGCTGCAGCCATCGGGTCATCCCTTTCATCACTTAATGGTTCGGGGTCACTCGCGGCGTGATCGCCGTGCACGGCAAGTCGTACCTGCTGACGACGCCAGTGATCGCGCAACAAATTGCGCGCCATCTGGAATAAAAACGCCCGAGGTTGTTCGACTTTGGCCCGGTCCTGATAGCCGAGCCATTGGGTGAAAACATCCTGGGTCATGTCCGCTGCATCGCTGGTGTTGTCGGTGCGCTTGCGCAGAAAGTGCAAAATTTGCGTGTAGAACTCGCGAAAGTGATCGGCCGCAGGTGGGTCGGGTTTAAGGCCAGACATGAATATCCTTGAGAACACAGCGATGCAAATAGTTTGCGAATGGTATCGATAACCATTGCTATTTGTCTCGTTGAATATTCGCCTTTCGCTCATTGCTGCTGATAAATGGATAAATAGCCCACGGGGTCTTTACTGAATTAATGCAGGTACCCTAATTTTCAGGAGAAAGGCTATGTCGGGTTGGTATGAATTGAGCAAGACCAGCGGCGGTCAGTTTCGCTTTGTATTAAAAGCGGCGAATGCCGAAACGATATTGGTCAGTGAGCAGTACACCACGCTGCCGGCGGCCAAGGGCGGTATCGCCTCGGTCCAGGCCAATAGTCCGCTGGATGAGCGCTACGAGAAAAAAGTAGCCAAGGATGGCAAGCCGTACTTCAACCTTAAGGCCGCCAATCATCAGATCATTGGCACCAGCGAGTTGTACTCCGCCGAAGCCGCGCGAGACAAAGGCATTGCCAGTGTCAAACACAACGGCCCGACGACGGTGATCAAAGAAAAACTCTGAGGCGTGCGGTTTGGGTCAAGCCTCTACTGGCACGGAGTGTCGGCTGAGGCCCAGCGGGTGAGTTTTTGAATTGAAGAAGCGCAACGCAAGCTTCTTGTCAGCAAACAGCGCCGTGTAATGGTTTTTCTGAAAGCGGATAAACGCTTCACTACGCGGGTAGATGGCGATGCACAGGGTTTTGAGCGGTGCCTGACGCAAGGCATCGATCAGGTGCTGATCCTGCTCGCCCAAGCTGTGGCCGAAGATGCACAGCGCGTCTTTATGAGCCATTAATTGTTCATGGCAAAAAGACAGGTAGTCGGACTGGCGGATGGATTTTCGTTTGTCGTCACTGCTGGTTTCGCTGACAAACAACGGTACATCGTCCAGTGCGCTGATCGAATGGTTAATGGCGAAGTTGCTTAACAAGGTGTGCTCGTTGGCTGTGACTCTGCGAGCCTTGCCTTCCTGGTTCCTGACCAGGTGCAAGGCGCCGTGCAGGTAGAGCATGCGGGTGGTTTTACCCTTGGCCGCGCTGGCGCTCAAGTCAAAGGTTGCGCCTGGAGTGTTGAACAAATCGTTGAACTGTTTTGGCGCCTGCATGACAGCCCATGGCGCCAGCAGATCGTAATTGGAGCAATACACGGTGCTGTAGCGCGCCAGTTCTTCGTGCCAGCACGCCAGGGTCTCGGGCTGCATCAGGCGCCAGGGAATATGGATGTCCTGAGTGCAATTGATCAGCGCTTCCTTAATGGCGTAATAGCGTTTGCGCGGCGAGGCCGAGTTGATTGCCAGGGCTTTGTTGACCTTGCTCGCGGTTTTAAGGGCGCTCAGTACGTGTTCGAAATTGCGGGTGCCAAGGGCTTCGAACACGCTGAGTTCGGTCTGGCTCAGCGGCTTTTCGGCGACGCTCTTGGCTTTTTCAAACAACGAGTCGTAATAGAAGTCATGCCACACGGCCATGCTCGCGCCATTACCGATCAGTAGCCCGCTGCACGGTGTGCTGGTGCGTAACGTGTTCCAGTCTTCTAGTTCGGCATCAAATTCCTGGAAGGGGGTCATCGCAAATATCGTCTCAAGGCGTGGGCGGTAGCGGACTTTATCATGCTCAAGTGTTGAGCCAGATCAACATTGCTGCATTGTGATTGGGGGAAGCTGTAGAAAACCGACTTAGCCAATGACCCGCCAAGAGGACTCGACATGACCAGCACTTTCTTTATTCCCGCCGTCAACATTATGGGTAACGGTTGTCTGGACGAGGCCATGACTGCGATCCGCAATTATGGTTTTCGAAAGGCATTGATTGTGACCGATGCGGGGCTGGCCAAGGCGGGGGTTGCGACGTTGATCGCTGAAAAGCTCGCGCTGCAAGACATTGATTCGGTGATTTTTGACGGTGCCAAACCTAACCCCAGTATTGCTAACGTAGAGGCGGGTTTGCGGGTGCTCAAGGAGCATCACTGCGACTTTATCGTGTCGCTGGGCGGCGGCTCGCCCCATGACTGCGCCAAGGGTATTGCGCTGTGCGCCACCAATGGCGGGCATATCCGTGATTACGAAGGTGTCGATCGCTCCGCCAAGCCGCAAATGCCACTGGTGTCGATCAATACCACGGCCGGTACGGCCAGTGAGATGACGCGTTTTTGCATCATCACCGACGAAGAACGTCACGTAAAAATGGCCATTGTTGACCGCAACGTCACACCGCTGCTGTCGGTCAACGACCCTGAACTGATGGTGGCAATGCCCAAAGGGCTGACTGCAGCCACTGGTATGGACGCACTGACCCATGCCATTGAGGCTTATGTGTCGACCGCCGCCAACCCGATTACCGATGCGTGCGCGATCAAGGCGATGGAGCTGATCAGTCAGAACCTGCGCCAGGCGGTGAATGACGGCAAGGACCTGACGGCGCGCGAAAATATGGCTTATGCGCAGTTCATGGCGGGTATGGCCTTTAACAACGCATCCTTGGGTTTTGTGCATGCGATGGCCCACCAGTTGGGCGGTTTCTATGACTTGCCCCATGGTGTGTGTAACGCGGTATTGCTGCCTCATGTGCAAACCTTCAACGCCAGCGTGTGTGCGGCTCGTTTGACTGACGTGGCTCACGCACTCGGTGCCGATGTCCGCGGCTTGAGCCCGGAGGAGGGGGCTCAGGCAGCAATCGCGGCGATTCGTACGCTGGCCAGGGACGTCGAGATTCCGGCGGGGCTGCGTGATCTGGGGGCCAAGCTGGATGACATCCCGATCCTGGCCACCAATGCCTTGAAAGATGCGTGTGGTTTGACCAATCCGCGCAAGGCAGATCAGGGGCAGATTGAGGAAATCTTTCGTAACGCGTTTTAAGCTGGCTGGTTTGAGGGCATAAAAAAACGGCCGGGTTATTAACCCGGCCGTTTTTATGTCTGGCTTTAAAAGCGCTTATTGCACTTCAACGGCCAGGCTGTCGCTGATTTTTTTCTGCCAGATCGCCGGGCCGGTGATGTGGACCGACTCGCCGTTGCTGTCGACTGCCACGGTGACGGGCATGTCTTTGACGTCGAACTCGTAGATCGCTTCCATACCCAGTTCGGCAAATGCCACCACGCGCGATTTCTTGATCGCCTGGGCTACCAGGTACGCAGCACCGCCGACGGCCATCAGGTACACGGCTTTGTGTTCCTTGATGGCTTCGATGGCGGTCGGGCCGCGCTCGGATTTACCGATCATGCCCAGCAGGCCGGTTTGATCGAGGATCTGACGTGTGAACTTGTCCATCCGCGTGGCGGTGGTCGGGCCGGCAGGGCCAACCACTTCGTCGCGCACCGGATCAACCGGGCCCACGTAGTAGATGAAGCGACCCTTGAGGTCTACCGGCAAGGTTTCACCCTTGTTCAGCATTTCGACCATGCGCTTGTGCGCCGCGTCACGACCGGTCAGCATTTTGCCGTTCAGCAGGACGGTTTCACCCGGCTTCCAGCTCTGCACATCTTCCGGGGTCAGGGTGTCGAGGTTGACACGGCGAGCCGACGGGCCTGCTTCCCAAACGATTTCCGGGTAGGCGTCCAGCGGTGGCGCTTCGAGAGATGCAGGGCCTGAGCCGTCCAGTACGAAGTGGGCGTGACGGGTGGCAGCGCAGTTCGGGATCATGCACACCGGCAGGGACGCTGCGTGGGTCGGGTAGTCCATGATTTTAACGTCAAGAACGGTGGTCAGGCCGCCCAGGCCCTGGGCGCCGATGCCCAGTTGGTTGACCTTCTCGAACAGCTCGATGCGCATCTCTTCGATACGGTTGGACGGGCCGCGCTTGATCAGGTCGTGAATGTCGATGGACTCCATCAACACTTCCTTGGCCATCACTGCCGCTTTTTCAGCAGTGCCGCCAATGCCGATGCCGAGCATGCCCGGAGGGCACCAGCCCGCACCCATGGTTGGAACCGTCTTGAGCACCCAGTCAACGATCGAGTCGGACGGGTTGAGCATGGCCATTTTCGACTTGTTCTCGGAACCGCCGCCCTTGGCCGCTACATCCACTTCCACGGTGTTACCCGGAACGATGGAGTAGTGAATGACCGCAGGGGTGTTGTCCTTGGTGTTGCGACGAGCGCCTGCCGGGTCGGCCAGGATCGAAGCTCGCAGGACGTTTTCCGGCAGGTTGTAAGCGCGACGCACGCCTTCGTTGATCATGTCGTCCAGGCCCATGGTGGCGCCGGTCCAGCGCACATCCATGCCCACGCGCACGAAAACGGTGACGATGCCGGTGTCCTGGCAAATCGGGCGGTGGCCAGTGGCACACATGCGCGAGTTGATCAGGATTTGCGCCATCGAGTCACGGGCCGCTGGCGATTCTTCGCGCAGGTAGGCCTCGTGCATCGCCTGGATGAAGTCCACGGGGTGGTAGTAGGAAATGAATTGCAGGGCGTCAGCAACGCTCTGAATCAGGTCGTCTTGCTTGATCACGGTCATGGGTCGCGCTCCTCTATAAGACGGGAACATTCAATTAAGGTGTTTGCGACCTTGGTGTATCGGTCTGTCGAAAACATCTTTACTAGGCATACCGGGCACGCATGACCGGTACAAAAACGGCGCGGCAGTATAACCCGGTACACTCCTTGATACACCCGCACGGGCAAAACTTGTAGCCGCTGGCGAAGGCTGCGATAAAGATCTATCAATCAACCCATACCCCATGTGGGAGCGGGCTTGCTCGCGATGCAGGCTGCACGGTGAACCTGGTACACCGCGGTGATGCAATCGCGAGCAAGCCCGCTCCCACAGAATTACCCTGCGGAGGCCTGAGTGCCCGAATTACACGTTGCCGACCGGCATTGGTCGGTTGCCGATGGCACCAACCTGCTTGACGCCTTGAATCAGGCCGGTGTGGCTGTGCCCTACAGCTGCCGGGCGGGCAGTTGCCATGCGTGTCTGGTGCGCTGCGTGAGGGGTGAACCCGTGGATCTCAAGCCCGACGCGTTGGTCCGGGCGCAACGTGAGCAGGGCTGGCGCCTGGCGTGTCAGTGCCAGGTAGTCGAAGATCTGGAGGTTGAAGCGTTTGATCCCGTGCGCGACGGCTTGCCTGCCGAGGTGGCGGCGCTCGACTGGCTAAGCCCGACGGTATTGCGTCTGCGTCTTTTGCCGCAGCGCCCTTTGCGTTATCGCGCAGGCCAGCATGTGGTGTTGTGGACCGCCAGTGGTATCGCTCGTCCTTACTCGCTGGCCAGTCTGCCCGAAGAAGACCGCTTTCTGGAGTTTCACCTCGATTGCGCTCACCCCGGTGAGTTCGCCAGTGCTGCCCGCCTACTCAATATCGGCGATTGTGTACGACTGGGAGAGTTGCGCGGTGGCGCCCTGCGTTACGACCCGGACTGGCAGGAGCAGCCGCTCTGGCTGCTGGCCTCGGGCACGGGTTTGGGGCCGCTGTATGGCGTGTTGCGCGAGGCGTTGCGCCAGGACCATCAAGGGCCGATTTTGCTGGTGCATGTGGCGCGCGATGAAAGCGAGTATTACCTCAAGGACATATTGTCCGCCTTGGTGGGCACTTGGCCCAACCTTGTGGTCGAGCACCTGGAGCGTCATCAGTTGCCGGAGTACTTGCTTGAGATGCGCATTGTTTCGCGCCAGACCCACGCGCTGGTCTGCGGGCATCCCGACAGTGTTGACGCGTTTGCCAAGCGTCTGTTTCTGGCCGGATTACCGCGCAATCAACTGCTGGCGGATGCCTTTTTGACTCGCAGTTAGGTGTATGCGGTCATAAAAAAGCCCCGCCTGATCACTCAGGCGGGGCTTTGGGCTAGAGCCTTGTAGGGCTTAAACCATTTTGTCGCCGACATGCAGAATCTTCATGCCGTTGGTGCCACCGATAGTGTGGTAGCTGTCGCCCTTGGTCAGGATGACCCAATCGCCATTTTGAACCGCGCCCAGCTTGAGCAGTTCGTCGATGGCAGCCTGGCTGACCTGTTCTGGCGGCAGCGAAGCCGGGTCGAACGGTACGGTGTACACGCCACGGAACATCGCGGCGCGGGCCTGGGTTTCACGGTGCGGGGAGAACGCGTAAATCGGCACCGAAGAACGGATGCGCGACATGATCAACGGCGTATACCCGCTCTCGGTCAGGGCGATGATCGCTTTGACACCCGGGAAGTGGTTGGCGGTGTACATGGCCGCCAGCGCGATGCTCTGATCGCAGCTTTCGAAGGTTTTACCGATGCGGTGGCTGGAGGTTTTGCTGGTCGGGTGCTTTTCAGCGCCGACGCAAATACGCGCCATGGCTTGCACGGCTTCCAGTGGGTAGGCGCCAGCAGCACTTTCAGCCGAGAGCATCACGGCATCGGTGTAGTCGAGAACGGCGTTGGCAACGTCGGACACTTCGGCACGAGTTGGCATCGGGTTCTGGATCATCGACTCCATCATCTGGGTAGCTACGATCACCGCTTTGTTGTGGCGACGTGCGTGCAGAATGATTTTCTTCTGAATGCCCACCAGCTCGGCATCGCCGATTTCAACGCCCAGGTCGCCACGGGCAACCATTACCGCGTCGCTGGCCTTGATCAGGCCGTCGAGGGTTTCGTCGTCAGCTACGGCTTCAGCGCGTTCAATCTTGGCCACCAGCCAGGCAGTACCGCCGGCTTCGTCACGCAGTTGACGGGCGTACTCCATGTCCGCAGCGTCGCGCGGGAACGAAACGGCCAGGTAGTCGACTTCCATTTCGGCAGCCAGCTTGATGTCGGCCTTGTCTTTTTCAGTCAGGGCCGGAGCGGTCAGACCGCCGCCGCGACGGTTGATGCCTTTATGGTCGGACAGCGGGCCGCCGATCAGCACGGTGCAGTGCAGAGCGTCGTCGGTGGCGGTGTCTACACGCATGACGACACGGCCGTCGTCGAGCAGCAGCTCATCGCCAACGCCGCAGTCTTTGACCAGGTCCGGGTAGTCGATGCCGACCACTTGCTGGTTGCCTTCGGTCAACGGATGGCTGGTGGAGAAGGTGAATTGATCACCGATCTTCAGCTCGATCTTTTTGTTGGCGAATTTGGCGATACGGATTTTCGGGCCTTGCAGGTCACCCAGCAGGGCTACGAAGCGACCATGCTTGGCAGCGATCTCACGGACCAGCTTGGCGCGAGCCTTGTGCTCGTCGGGAGTGCCGTGGGAGAAGTTCAGACGGGCAACGTCCAGGCCCGCGAGGATCAGCTGCTCCAGCATTTCTGGTGAATTGCTGGCAGGGCCAAGTGTGGCAACAATTTTGGTTCGACGAACAGACATGCAAAGACTCCTGAGTTCAAGCGCTGCCAAAGGCTACTATGGTCTTTAGCTGTAGTCATTGTTCCTCTGCACTACTTTCTGCTTAAGTTGTGGTGCATCGGGTCTGTTGTCTGAAGAATTTGGCTGTGGGGTCGATACACTGTTGTGAACAGGAGATCCCCATGCGAATTGTGCTCGTTTTACTGTTGGTCGCCAGTGTGGCCGGCTGTACCCGTTGGTCGATGAATCACCATTTGAACAATGCCTACCGGGCTTATGACCGTGGCAACTGCGAAGCGGTGATGCTCGAGTTGTCCGAGGTTGACCGCGACAGTCGCAGTCGGCCCTACATCTGGCCACAAACAGCTATGCTTCGTGGGCTGTGCCTCGAACGTACGAAGTTTTACCTGGATGCAGCCCAGACCTATCAGTACATCATCAATGAGTTTCCCAAGAGCGAATATGCCTATCGGGCCAAGGCGCGGATTGAGACCCTGCGCATACTCAAGTTCATCCCCGGCCCCGGGGCAACAGGCCAGGCGCTGCCAGCAGTCATTCCATGATGGTCGGAATTTAAATTGGTCATTTGTAGTCGCTTGACTACTATTTAATTCGTTTGAGTTTGTTCTGTTTGTTGGCACATCCAAAAAGGTGTGGTGCTTGGAGGTGCGTTTTTGTGCCATGCCTCAGGTGGAACGCAGGGGGGCAGCTGTTGGCGGGGCTTTAAGATCAAGTGTGCAAGCAGAGTAATTCGAAGCGCTAGCGCGGCCATGCTGAATGGCCTTTTACAGTGATATTGATCATGGTTATCGAACGGCTTATCCAGCGGCATCAACTGACGTTTTACTTGAACGTGTTCAATCGGTTCACCGACAAGCCCATTGGTTATTTGGGCAATGTATCCGATGGCGGCCTGATGTTGATCAGTCAGCTGCCGATGCTGGTGGACGCCAACTTCGAGTTTCGGCTCAAGCTGCCTGATACCGATGGATGCCCGCAATTTATTGACCTGACGGCGCGTTGCATGTGGTGTCATGAGGATGTAACCCCTCATTATTATGACTCCGGCTTTATCCTGTACCAGCCGCCCGCCGAATATGCAGCATTGATCACCGCCTTGCAGCGTTACTTCAGTTTTCAACCCTTGCAGGCTTCTGCCTAGGGCTGGTCTTGCCCGGGCTTGAGCGCCTAGACTGTTGAGGTCTACTGCTCAGGAACACCCCGTGACCTCTATTTTTTGGTACGACTACGAAACGACCGGCATCAACCCGCGCTGCGATCGAGCCGTGCAAGTGGCCGGTATCCGCACCGACCTGGAGCTCAACGAGATTGATCAGCCGATCAATCTCTACTGCCAGCCCAGCGACGATATCCTTCCTCATCCGATGGCCTGTCTGATCACGGGTATTACCCCCAGTCGCCTTGAAGATAAAGGCTTGGGCGAAGCCGAGTTCATCACCCGTACTCATGCCCAGCTGGCGTTACCCGGCACATGTGGCGCGGGGTACAACTCGTTGCGTTTTGATGACGAGGTCACGCGCTACAGCCTGTATAGAAACTTCTTCGATCCTTATGCCCGTGAATGGCAGGGCGGCAACAGCCGCTGGGACTTGATTGATGTCGTGCGAACAGCCTATGCCCTTCGCCCGGAAGGGATCGTCTGGCCGCAAGAAGATGGGCGGGTGACGCTCAAGCTGGAGCGTTTGACGGCAGCCAACGGGATTGATCATGGTCAGGCCCATGATGCGTTGTCCGATGTGCGGGCAACCATCGCACTGGCCCGGCTGATCCGTGACAAACAACCCAAGTTATATGACTGGTTATTCCAGTTGCGCAGTAAGCAGCGCGTGCGTGATCAAGTTCGTCTGTTGCAACCGATGGTGCATATTTCGGGGCGCTTTTCTGCGGCCAGACATTATGTGGGCGTGGTATTGCCGCTGGCCTGGCATCCAAAGAATCGTAATGCGCTGATTGTGTGCGATCTGCACTTCGATCCTCAGCCATTATTGGACATGGATGCAGAAACTTTGCGCACACTGCTGTACACCCGTCGCGAAGATTTGCCCGAAGGACAATTGCCGGTTCCGCTAAAGCTGATTCAAATTAATCGTTGTCCGGTGGTCGCGCCCTTGAATGTAGTGCGTGCACAGGATCAAGAACGCTTGCAATTGGATATGCCACTCTATCAAGCGCGAGCCCACCGCCTTACCGAGGCGCAGGAAGTTTGGAAGGATAAGTTGTCGATCCTTTATGCGCGCGAAGACTTTACGCCCAGCGAAGATCCGGAGCAGCAACTGTATGACGGTTTTCTCGGTGATCGAGACCGTCGGTTGTGTGAGCAAGTCAGACTCAGTGATCCGGAGCAGTTGGCCAACGATACATGGGCTTTTGATGATGAGCGTTTACCGGAATTATTATTTCGCTACCGCGCCCGAAACTTTCCTCATACCTTGAGTGCGCATGAACTTGAACGTTGGCAAGCGTTCTGCCAACAGCGTTTGTCCGATCCGGCCATGGGAGCCCCCATGACCCTGGATAACTTCATGCAGGCAGCGGACGAAGTGTCCCGTAGCGCCACGACGGCCCAGCTAAAGCTGCTGGGGGAGTGGCAGCATTATGCGCGGGAGTTGAGTCGTCGTATGGGGTTGAACAACCACGGCGACAGTGTGGATTAAAAAACAGATAATAAAAAACGCCAGCAAGCTGGCGTTTTTTATGAGCGGCGCAAAACGTGCGCGCGCCGGGTGTCACTTAGTCGAGCAAAGTAGCCCAGCCTTCAACCACGTCGCTGCCCCACTTGGCTTTCCACTCTTTCAGAGTTTTGTGGTTGCCACCTTTGGTTTCAATCACTTCGCCGTTGTGCGGGTTTTTGTATTGTTTAACCTTGCGGGCACGTTTGGTGCCGGTAGTTTTAACAACACCGCGTGGTGCTTTGCTAACTTTGGATTCTGGGTCCAGAAGCGCGATGATATCGCGTAGCGATTTCTGGTATTCGCCCATCAGCGTGCGCAGTTTGCCTTCAAATTCCAGCTCGGTTTGAAGTTTGTCGTCTTCGGACAGGTTCTTCAGGCGGGCTTGCAATTCTTTGATGGCTTCTTCTGTTGCACGGTATTCGTTGATCAAGGACATGAGGATAACCTTATGTTGAAAAGGGGTAACAGGGAGACAGTGGCGCAATAGTAGTCAGACAGTTACTGCAAGTAAACCTGTAACAGGCGATTAATTTAAATTTTTATTCATTAACTTCGCGGTTGCCTATATGCGCACTATTAAATAATGACTGGTGCAATAGGCTTAACAACGGTGATTAATAAGGCCTGTCAGTTACGGGTCAATTGCAGTGCAGGCCACGGCAGTGCTGGCGTGTGGAACAGGCGGCGCGACCCCATGGCGCAGGCGGCAGGACGTAACGAATACTGTAGTTTTGCCGCGCACTCGCTAGAATGGCGGCCTTAGTAAAGTTTTGGAGTTTTTTCCTCATGCGCACTTTTCGGTTGGTGATTGCGTGCCCCGACGGCGTCGGCATTGTCGCCAAGGTCAGCAATTTCCTTGCCTCCCACAATGGCTGGATCACTGAAGCGAGCCATCACTCGGACGACCAGAGTGGTTGGTTCTTTATGCGTCACGAGATTCGTGCCGATTCTCTGCCCTTCGGACTTGAGGCATTTCGCGAGGCATTTGCCCCTATTGCCGAAGAGTTTTCGATGGAGTGGCGCATTACCGATACAGCGCAGAAAAAACGCGTGGTGTTGATGGCGAGTCGCGAATCTCACTGCCTGGCAGATTTGCTGCACCGCTGGCACAGCGATGAGTTGGACTGCGAGATCTCTTGCGTGATTTCCAACCACGATGACTTGCGCAGCATGGTCGAGTGGCATGGCATCCCGTTCTATCACGTACCCGTTGACCCGAAGAACAAAGAGCCGGCATTTGCCGAGGTCTCGCGTCTGGTCAAGCATCATGATGCTGAAGTGGTGGTGCTGGCGCGTTACATGCAAATCCTGCCACCAGATCTGTGCCGTGAATATGCGGGCCAGGTCATCAACATTCACCACAGTTTCCTGCCGTCGTTTGTGGGGGCCAAGCCTTATCACCAGGCATCCATGCGTGGGGTGAAACTGATCGGCGCAACGTGCCATTACGTGACTGAAGAGCTGGACGCAGGTCCTATCATCGAGCAGGACGTAGTACGTGTCAGCCACAGTGACAGCATCGAAGACATGGTTCGTTTCGGTCGTGATGTCGAGAAGATGGTGTTGGCCCGTGGCTTGCGCTATCACCTTGAAGACCGCGTGCTGGTCCATGGCAACAAAACGGTCGTGTTCTAAGCTGGTCGTGATAAACGCTGCAGGAGCGGGCTTGCTCGCGATGGTATCAACTTGGTTTGCCTGACTGACCACCGCGTCTGTACTGCAGGCAAGCCTGCTCCCACAGCATTTCGAGGGTGATGTCATGAGCGATCCACTCGACAAAGCCACATCTCGTGCGCCGGCAACCTTGGGCGAAGGCTGTTTGAGTCGTTATGACCCAGAGGCGCTGAGCGTCGAGGACGGTACGGACTTTCCTGACGCCGCCAGGCTTTGGGAGCAGTTGCAGCAAGCTTCAAGCAACAGGCTTGAAGCTGCTGACGGCCAATCAGATACGGAAGCTGCCCACCAGTTGCTTCAGGCGCGCAGCCTGCTGTTCCAGGTCGGAACAGGCGCGAAGCGTTGACTGAAGGTTTTCGACGCCTTCCTGGTTGAGCGTATTGATTTCGGTAATGTCCATATTGATCGATTCGACCACCGACGTTTGCTCTTCGGTTGCGGTGGCGACGGATTGGTTCATCCCGTCGATCTCACCAATGCGCTCGGTCACGCTGATCAGGCGCTCACCTGCGCGATTGGCAATTTCTACGCTGTCCTGGCTGTGACGCTGGCTTTCTTCCATGGTGCTCACTGACCCGCGGGCACTGACCTGCAACTCCTCGATCATTTTTTGTACTTGCTGCGCCGATTCCTGGGTGCGGTGCGCCAGGTTGCGAACTTCATCGGCCACCACGGCAAAGCCTCGCCCGGCCTCACCAGCACGGGCCGCTTCAATGGCTGCGTTCAGTGCCAGCAAGTTGGTTTGCTGAGAAATGCTGGTGATCACTTCCAGAATTTGACCGATGTTCACGGTCTTGTCGTTCAGCGACTCGATATGACCGCTGGATGTGCCGAGCATTTTCGACAGCTGCTGCATCGAGCTGATACTGCGCTCGACCACTTGCTGGCCTTCTTCGGCCAGGCCGCGTGCATCGCTGGCTTGGTGTGAGGCCTGGGCAGCATTACGGGCGATCTCTTGCGCAGCAGCGCCCAGCTCGTTGATTGCAGCCGCGACGCTGTTGGTGCGACTCGCTTGCTCGTCAGAGTTGAGCATCGATGAGTTGGAGGCGCTGACCACACGCAGGGCCACTTCGTTGACCTGTTCGGTGGCCGAGGCCACTTCGCTGATCGAAGAGTGAATGCGCTCCACAAAGCGGTTGAACGCACTGCCCAGCATGCCGAACTCATCCTGGGATTCAACCACCAGACGGCGCGTCAGATCTCCTTCACCTTCAGCAATGTTCTGCATGGCGCGAGTCATCACGTGCAGTGGCTGCATCAGCAGGCGAATCAGCAAGCCGAGGAGGGCGATGATCGAAACCACAGCTATCACTGTGGCAATGATGGCTGAGGTGCGAAATTCGCTGAGTGCAGCGAAAGCCTGTTCTTTATCAACGGACAGGCCGATGTACCAGTTGACTGAACCCAGCCCTTTGACCGGGGCAAACGTCACAATGCGGGTTTTACCGTCGACCTGAATCTCGCTGAACCCGGCGTTGATCGAAGGCGTGTCCTGGGGATAAATATCCTTCAGGTTTTTGGTCACCAGCGTTTTGTCCGGATGGACCAGGATCTTGCCGTCGGCGCTGATCAGAAAGGCGTAGCCCATGCCATTGAAGTTCAGGGCATTGATACTGTCGGTGATGGTTTGCAGTGTCAGGTCGGCGCCGACCACGCCAAGGGTTTGCCCGGCTATTCTGACCGGGGCGCCGATGGAAATGACCATCTGACCGGTGGCTGCATCTATATAGGGTTCGGTCAGGCTTGAGGCTGCACTGTTCAGCGCATCCTTGTACCAGGGGCGGGTACGTGGGTCGTAACCGTCAGGCATTTTGCTGTTCGGACGAATGGTGAAGCCACCTTGGCTATCACCAAAATAAACGGCCATAAATGTACTGCTGAGGGTTTTTTGCTCCAGCAGATTTGCCACCTGTGCGGACTCTGGAGTCAGTGCGATGGATTCGGCGAGATTTTGCGCCAGCAGAATCCGGCCCCCCAGCCAAGTGTGTATGTTATTGGCTGTGACACTGCCCATTTCGTGAAGGTAGTTGTCCAGGTTGTGACGGATGGCGTTGCGTTGCAAGTAGTCGTTGTACAGCGTAAATAGCGAGAAGGCGGCTATTACGATCAGGGACGCGGCAAGCAGGATTTTATGGCTGAAACGCAGGTTTTTATTCATGACTTGAAGGGTCCGCTAAGGTCTAAAAGTGTGAGGCATACACTCTGGTAAAACGCGCGCTCTACACATCACTGCCATTAACGGGCAAGTTGAGTGTTCATCAAGGCGCTTTACGACGCTAAATCCGGTTTTTTCTGGTCTAGCATTCAGGGTGTATCGACCCGCGATCGCGAAAGATTAATCAAAGGTGGCAAAATGCCTGACTCTTCAGCTCTAGTACTCGGTGCCGACCTATCGGGTCAGCCTATCGCTCAGTCCTTGCGCCTTGCCAATCGGCACGGGCTGGTGGCGGGGGCCACGGGGACGGGTAAAACCGTCACGCTTCAGCGCCTGGCTGAACAGTTCAGCGATGCCGGGGTTGCAGTCTTTGCCGCAGACATAAAGGGCGATTTGTGCGGCTTGGGCGCGGCCGGCAATCCCCAGGGGAAAATCGCGGAACGGATTGCGGGAATGCCGTGGCTCAATTACCAGCCCAAGGCGTATCCGGTGACCTTATGGGATATCCAGGGCAAGACCGGTCATCCGCTGCGTACGACCTTGAGTGAAATGGGGCCGTTGCTGTTAGGCAGCTTGCTGGAACTGACCGACAGTCAGCAGTCGGCGCTCTATGCAGCTTTTAAGGTGGCAGATCGTGAAGGGCTGTTACTGCTCGATCTAAAAGACCTGAAAGCGCTGCTCAACCACTTGCGCGATAACCCCCAAGTGCTGGGTGATGACGCGGCCCTGATGACCACGGGATCCAGTCAGGCATTGTTGCGTCGCCTGGCAACCCTTGAGCAGCAGGGTGCCGAGGCCCTGTTCGGCGAGCCGGCACTGCAACTCGAAGATATTTTGCAGCCGGCCAGCGATGGTCGCGGGCAAATTCATCTGCTTGATGCCAGTCGTTTGGTGCATGAAGCGCCGAAGGTGTACGCAACTTTCCTGCTGTGGTTGTTGGCGGAGCTGTTCGAGCAGTTGCCCGAGCGCGGTGACGCGGACAAACCTCTGCTGGCGCTGTTTTTTGACGAAGCACATTTGCTGTTTGCCGACACGCCAAAAGCGTTGCAGGACCGCCTTGAGCAAGTCGTACGTCTGATCCGTTCCAAGGGCGTGGGGGTGTATTTCGTCACTCAATCGCCTGCGGACTTGCCGGATACGGTGCTCGCACAGCTGGGGTTACGTGTCCAGCACGGTTTGCGGGCCTTTACGGCCAAAGAGCAGAAGTCCTTGAAGGCCGTGGCTGACGGGTTTCGTCCGAACCCGGCGTTCAATGCGCTGGCGGTACTGACCGAGTTGGGTACGGGCGAAGCTCTGGTGGGCATGCTGGAGGAGAAAGGCACACCAGCCATGGTCCAGCGTGTACTGATTGCGCCACCACAATCGCGCATTGGCCCGCTGACTGAAGCCGAGCGGGCGGCGTTGATTCGCGGTTCTGCGTTGCAGGGGCGTTACGACAAGCCTGTCGATAGGGAGTCGGCTTACGAGATTCTAATGGCCCGTAAAGGGGGAGTGCCCCAAGAGCAGGGGCAGGCACAGCAAGAGGCGGCGCCCCATGAGCCTGGTTTTCTGGATCAGGCGGGTGATTTTCTGGGCTCGACTGCAGGCAAGGCGTTGCAGTCAATGGCGCGCCAGGCCGCAGGCCAGATGGGTCGTCAGTTGGTTCGGGGGTTATTGGGGTCGCTGTTGGGGGGCAGCAAGCGCAAGTAAAGCCCGCCCACAGTTTCAGGTCAGGGCTTTGGTCGTGCGTGGCTCGCCAGGCGCTCAAGGGCAGCGCGCAAGGCCGGGTCGGTAATGCCGTCGGCCGTTGCCTGAATGGTCTGGGCGGCATCCTCGGACAAATCCAGCGTGTGCCCCACAACTTTAGCCTGCACGGTGGGTGGTTGTACCTTGAAGAGAATTCGGGTCAGGCTGGCGAACTCGTCAAACGCCTGCAATTGGCGCAGCAGGCGTTTTTGCTGATAGCGCAGGCGAGTGGCCCAGTGGCCATCAGTCACGATGAGCAACAGGCTGCCTTCTCGCCATGACGCGACGTGGCAATGCTCGCGTGCGGCTGGCTGGAGCTGGCTTTCAAGCAAACGTTGCAGGTGCCCAAGGCGCTTTGCATGACCAAAAATGGCTTTTAGGGGCTTGGCCTCGCGGAGCAGAACGGAGGGTGCCCGTGCTGGGTGTGGGCGAAATGCCATGTTCAAACACCTGAGAAAACAGAGCCGCAATCTTAGCAGAAACCTCCGGTTTCACTCGTCCAGATCAAGTTTCATCAACATTTATTTATGAAATCAATGATTAACTTCTTATGCTTATGGCTTGAAGTTCAGCAAAAAGCCCTTATTTTAGGGAGGCCCCGTCACAACGCTGCACCAGTATCGTGGAATAACGCCACTTTCCTCACCGACGTTTCCGGGTAGAATGCTCGTTCGCATGCGGCCATCAGGGCTGCTCGGGCGACTCACGGGGCCGCCCTCCATCCCTATGTGTGGAAGATCCTGCCGATATGTTTGCGCCTTTGTTAAAGAAACTTTTTGGAAGCAAGAACGAGCGCGAAGTTAAACGCATGCTCAAGACGGTACAGGTGGTCAATTCCTTCGAAGAGCAAATGGTTGCTCTTACCGATGAGCAATTGCGCGCCAAGACCCAAGAGTTCAAGGCCCGCATAGCCAAAGGTGAGACCCTCGACCAACTGTTGCCAGAAGCTTTCGCGGTCTGCCGTGAGGCAGGCAAGCGTGTCATGGGCATGCGCCACTTCGACGTTCAGTTGATTGGCGGCATGACCTTGCATGAAGGCAAGATCGCTGAAATGCGTACTGGTGAAGGCAAGACCTTGGTAGCGACCCTTGGGGTTTACCTCAACGCGCTGTCGGGTAAAGGCGTTCACGTGATTACCGTGAACGACTATCTGGCTCGCCGTGATGCCAACTGGATGCGTCCGCTCTACGAATTCCTGGGCCTGACGGTCGGTGTTGTAACGCCGTTCCAGCCGCCTCAAGAAAAGCGTGAAGCCTACGCCGCCGACATCACTTACGGTACCAACAACGAGTTTGGCTTCGATTACCTGCGCGACAACATGGCTTTCAGCATGGAAGAAAAATTCCAGCGCGAGCTTAATTTCGCAGTGATCGACGAAGTCGACTCCATCCTGATCGATGAAGCCCGTACTCCGCTGATCATCTCCGGCCAGGCCGAAGACAGTTCCAAGCTGTACACCGAAATCAACAAACTGATCCCGCGCCTTGAGATGCACGTCGAGGAAGTCGAAGGTGAAGTTACCAAGGCCGGTCATTTCACCATTGATGAAAAGACTCGCCAGGTAGAACTGAACGAAGCCGGTCACCAGTTTGTTGAAGACATGCTGACCCAGATCGGTTTGCTCGCTGAAGGCGAGAGCCTGTACTCGGCACACAACCTGGGCCTGTTGACCCATGTGTACGCTGCACTACGCGCTCACAAGCTGTTCAACCGCAACATTGAATACATCGTTGAAGACGGTCAGGTATTGCTGGTCGACGAACACACTGGCCGTACCATGCCGGGTCGTCGTTTGTCCGAAGGCCTGCACCAGGCTATCGAAGCGAAGGAAGGCCTGAATATTCAGGCAGAGAGCCAGACCCTGGCCACGACCACCTTCCAGAACTACTTCCGTCTGTACAACAAGCTCTCGGGCATGACCGGTACTGCGGACACCGAAGCGTTTGAATTCCACCAGATCTATGGTCTGTCGGTGATGGTTATCCCGCCGAACAAGCCTCTGGCGCGTAAAGACTTCAACGACCTGGTGTTCCTCACCGCCGATGAGAAGTACGCGGCGATTGTGGCTGACATCAAGGACTGCATGGCCAAAGGCCGTCCAGTGCTGGTGGGTACTGCGACCATCGAAACCTCCGAGCACATGTCTAACCTGTTGAACAAGGAAGGCATTGAGCACAAGGTTCTGAACGCCAAGTTCCACGAAAAAGAAGCCGAAATTATTGCCCAGGCCGGTCGTCCGGGTGCGCTGACCATCGCTACCAACATGGCGGGTCGTGGTACTGACATCCTGTTGGGCGGCAACTGGGAAGTGGAAGTCGCTTCTCTTGAAGATCCGACGCCTGAGCAGATCGCACAGATCAAGGCCGATTGGCAAAAACGCCACCAGCAAGTGCTGGAGTCGGGCGGCCTGCATGTGATCGCTTCCGAGCGTCACGAGTCGCGCCGTATCGACAACCAGTTGCGTGGTCGTGCCGGTCGTCAGGGTGACGCGGGTTCCAGCCGTTTCTATCTGTCGCTTGAAGACAGCCTGATGCGCATCTTTGCCTCTGATCGGGTGAAGAACTTCATGAAAGCCCTGGGCATGCAATCTGGCGAAGCGATTGAGCACCGCATGGTGACCAACGCAATCGAAAAGGCTCAGCGCAAGGTTGAAGGCCGCAACTTCGACATTCGTAAGCAATTGCTGGAGTTCGATGACGTCAACAACGAACAGCGTAAAGTGATTTATCACATGCGTAACACGTTGCTGGCCGCCGACAACATCGGTGAAACCATTGCGGACTTCCGCAAGGACGTTCTGGACAGCACCATCAACGCTCACATTCCGCCACAATCGTTGCCGGAGCAGTGGGACGTCAAAGGACTGGAAGCGGCCATCGAAAGCGGCTTTGGTGTGAAGTTGCCGATCCAGCAATGGCTTGACGAAGACGATCACCTGTACGAAGAAACCCTGCGCGACAAGCTGCTGAGCGAGCTGATTGCGGCCTATAGCGAGAAAGAAGATCAGGCCGGCGCTGATGCGCTGCGCACCTTCGAGAAGCAGATTGTCCTGCGTGTACTGGATGACTTGTGGAAAGACCACCTGTCGACCATGGACCACCTGCGCCACGGTATCCACTTGCGCGGCTATGCGCAGAAGAACCCGAAGCAGGAGTACAAGCGCGAGTCGTTCAACCTGTTCTCCGAGCTGCTTGATTCGATCAAGCGCGATTCGATCCGTGTGTTGTCGCATGTACAGGTTCGTCGCGAAGACCCGGAAGCTGAAGAAGCACGTCTGCGTCAGGAAGCTGAAGATCTGGCCTCCCGCCTGCAATTCCAGCATGCCGAAGCGCCGGGCCTTGATCAGCCAGACGCATTGGCCAAGGTGCTGGAAGGTGCCGATGTGGCTGACGTGGTCGCCGAGCCTGCTCGTAACGAGCCAAAGCTGGGTCGCAACGAACTCTGCTACTGCGGCTCGGGTAAGAAATATAAGCACTGCCACGGGCAAATCAACTAAAGCCCGCTTCAACTGCTGAAACACCTGCGCCGCGACCGGCATTAGCCGTCGCGGCGTTTTACCATTGAATTCCCGTCCCTTTGCGGCGGTGCACATCACTTATTTAGGAGCGCGTCATGGCTGTTGGTCTTGGTCCTTTGCCTACTTTGCATCCGGTGGCCGGTTTTGAACTGGGTATAGCTTGCGCCGGTATCAAGCGTCCAGGACGCAAGGATGTGGTGGTTATGCGCTGCGCCGAAGGTTCCAGCGTGGCGGGTGTCTTCACCCTTAATGCGTTTTGCGCAGCCCCTGTGATCCTGGCCAAGCAGCGTGTGCAAGGTCCGGTTCGTTACTTGTTGACCAACACCGGCAATGCCAATGCGGGTACCGGTGAGCTGGGTCTGATTGCTGCAACCCGCACCTGCGCCAAGCTGGCGGAGCTGGCAGGCGTGCAAGCCAGTGCCGTGCTGCCGTACTCCACCGGTGTCATCGGTGAGCCACTACCGGTTGAGAAAATCGAAGGTGCATTGCAAGCCGCTCTGGACGATCTGTCCGAGAATAATTGGGCAGAGGCTGCCACCGGTATCATGACCACTGACACCCTGCCCAAAGGTGCCAGCCGTCAGTTTGAACACGAAGGTGTAACCATCACTGTAACGGGTATCAGCAAAGGCGCAGGGATGATTCGTCCCAACATGGCCACCATGCTGGGCTACATCGCGACCGACGCCAAAGTAGCCCGCGATGTGCTGCAAAACCTGCTGCTCGATGGCGCGAACAAGTCGTTCAACCGCATTACCATCGATGGTGATACCTCGACCAACGATTGCTGCATGTTGATTGCTACCGGTAAAGCGGCCTTGCCTGAAATTACCGAAGCCAGCGGTCCGCTGTTTGCTGCGTTGAAACAGGCCGTGCTGGAAGTCTGCATGGAAGTGGCGCAGGCCATCGTGCGTGACGGCGAAGGCGCAACCAAGTTCGTCACTGTCGAAGTAAACGGCGGTGGCAATCATCAAGAATGCCTGGACGTGGGTTACACCGTCGCCCACTCGCCGTTGATCAAGACCGCGCTGTTTGCCTCTGACCCGAACTGGGGTCGCATCCTGGCTGCTGTGGGCCGTGCTGGCGTGCCGGATCTGGACGTAAGCAAGATTGATGTGTTCTTGGGTGAGGTGTGTATTGCCAGCGGTGGCGCACGCTCGGCCACTTACACCGAAGAGCAGGGTTCGGCCGTGATGGCTCGTGAAGAAATCACCATTCGTATCGAGTTGGGTCGTGGTGCTTGCAGCGAGACTATCTGGACGACGGACTTGTCCCACGAGTACGTGAAAATCAACGCCGAATACCGCACCTGATTCGTTTCGACATCATGGGCCTGTCAGTCGACTCTGCACGGATGGGCCCGTGATACCCCCCCGCTTCATCAGCGCTCCCTTCCCAAGGTGCCTATGTATGAACTTTCACCTGATCATTGGCGACAAGTTGCACTCATCGTGGTCCCTGCGCGCCGCGCTGGCGCTGGATCTGGCGAGTGCCCCGTATACCGAGACGCTGATCAAGCTGGGTCAGCCTGATACCCGGGCACTTATTCTCCAACATTCGGCAACAGGCAAAGTGCCGTTGCTGAAGACTGTACACGGCACCATCGCTGATTCGTTGGCTATCGCGGAATACCTGAATGAGTGTTTTCCGGCCGCTCAACTGTGGCCTGCCGATATTGCTGCGCGAGCTCAGGCTCGCTCGGCGTGCGCGCAAATGCACAGCGGCTTTTTTGGGTTGCGGGGCAATCTGCCTTTTGACTTGAGTCGTGATCAGGCGCTGATACCCATGCCGGCGGAGGCCCAGGCCGATATCGACAGGATAAGTGCGCTGTGGGCAGAGTGCCGGGCAGTGGCGACCGAAAACGGGCCCTATCTGTTTGGACGACTTAGTGTGGCTGATGCTTTTTTTGCACCGGTGGCTGTTCGTTTGCGTACGTACCGCGTTGCGCTGTCAGCCGAAGATGAAGCTTATATCGATGCCATTTACCAATGGCCTGCGTTCAAAGCCTGGCAACAGGCCGGATTAGAGGAAGTACAAGGGTGAAACGAGTTCATGTGGCTGCGGCCGTTATCCGAGGCACAGACGGCAAGATTCTGATCGCTCGTCGCGCTGATTCTCAGCATCAAGGCGGCCTGTGGGAGTTTCCCGGCGGCAAGGTTGAGGCAGGGGAGTCGGTCGAGGCTGCGCTGGGTCGCGAGTTGAAGGAGGAGTTGGGCATTGTGGTTCAGGCCGCTCGACCTTTGATCAAGGTTCAACATGACTACCCGGATAAGCATGTTCTGCTGGATGTGTGGGAGGTTTCGGCTTTCACCGGAGAGCCTCACGGTGCAGAAGGTCAGCCATTGGCGTGGGTAAGCCCCCGCGAATTGGCGGACTATGCATTTCCAGAGGCTAACCAGCCGATCGTGACGGCAGCCCGTTTGCCCGATCAATACCTGATTACTCCGGATGGCCTGGAGACCCCTGAATTGTTGCGTGGCATCCAGAAGGCAATCGCCGGTGGTATCAAGCTGGTTTCGCTGCGGGCGCCCAATGGCTATGACCCCAAGTACCGCGATTTGGCGGTAGATGCGACCGGTTTGTGTGCAGGCAAGGCACAACTGATGCTCAAGGGGCCGCTGGAATGGCTGGGTGACTTCCCTTCGGCTGGCTGGCACCTGACCGCTGCGCAATTGCGCAAGTACGCTGCCAAGGGCAGGCCGCTGCCGAAAGACCGCTGGTTGGCGGCGTCATGCCATAACGCCGAAGAGTTGGCATTGGCCGAACAGATGGATGTGGACTTCGTGACCCTGTCGCCGGTTCTGCCGACACAGACTCATCCTGATACGCAGCCTTTGGGTTGGGATCAGGCACAACGATTGATCGCCAACTTTAGTAAACCGGTGTTTTTACTGGGAGGCTTGGGCCCTGACGATCGTCAGCAGGTGTGGAGCATTGGTGGGCAGGGCGTTGCCGGAATCAGGGCGTTTTGGCCGCAGGCTTAAAAATACGCACGACCCTGTGGGAGCGCCGCTCCCACAAGTGCTGTGCATGATGGTTAAACCTCAGGCTTTGCTGCCGCCTGCCACAGAATTTCTGCTATGCCCTGGCGCTTGGCAATCAAGCGTGCCGCTACAAACAGCAAGTCAGATAAACGATTGATGTAAGCCAGCCCAACGCCAGCCAGGGGTTCCAGTGCATTGAGCTGTTGGCAGCGGCGTTCGGCGCTGCGCGCCAGGCTGCGGCAAACATGGGCTTGGGCGATCAGGCTCGAACCCCCGGGCAAGATAAAGTTCTCAAGCGGGCCCAGCTCTTCATTCCAGCGATCAATCGCAGCTTCAAGCCGCTCGATTTCGGCCGTGTTCAGGGCTTGATACTCCGGCATCGCCAATTCCCCTCCCAGGTCAAACAATCGATGCTGGCAGGGCTCAAGTACTTCAATCAACTCGTTGAGACCTGGGGTCTGTTCGCTGTGCTCCATGAGCCCGGCCAGGAGCAGGCCGACCTGGCTGTTTAAGGTGTCGACCTCGCCAATGGCTTCGATGCGGGGGTGGTCCTTGGGTACCCGGCGACCATCGCCGAGCCCGGTTTCGCCCTTGTCGCCGGTGCGGGTGTAAATTTTCGATAAGCGAAAGCCCATGTTTACAGTTCCACCTTGGTTGATTCGGGGGAGGTCATCGGGTTGCCGGCCAAAGGCAGGCGCAGGGTAAAGCAGGTACCTTGACCCTGGGTTGAATGCACTTCCATTTGACCCTTGTGGTTGTTGGTAATGATGAAATACGACACGGAAAGACCCAGTCCTGTGCCCTGGCCAACTTCCTTGGTAGTGAAAAACGGTTCGAAAATCCGTTTGCGCACAGGCTCCGGCATGCCGATGCCATTGTCTTCAATCTGTATTTCGGCCCACGGCGGGTTCAGCCTCGTGCGCAGGATGATACGTCCGGGCTCGCTCTTGTCAGTGCGTTGATGAATGGCCTGGGCAGCGTTTTTCAGCAAGTTGAGCAGCACCTGCTCCAGTTCGTTGGGGATGCCGGGCACCGGGCCCAGCTGCGGGTCGAACTGGCGGATGATGGCCTGGCCCTTGAAGTCAAAGCCAATGGCCAGATCAAAATCATTGCTGGCAATGTCCAGAGCCTGATCAATCAATGCCGATAAATCGCAGGGGCTCATTTGTCGATTGCTGCGTCGGCTGAAACTGAGCATGTGGGTGACGATTTTTGCTGCGCGCGCCCCGGCCTGCTGGATGCCGTCAAGCAACTGCGGGATCTCGCGTGCTTGCAGGTAGTGATTGACCACATCCAGGTCGATGCCGGTTTGTTCGGCTTGCTCGATATTCTTTGGCAGGTCGCTCGACAGGCGTCTGCGAATGTTCTGCACGTTATGCAGGATGGCGCCCAGGGGATTGTTGATCTCGTGGGCCATGCCGGCGGCCAGCCCGCCTACGGAGAGCATCTTCTCCGACTGCACCATCATGTCTTCCAGTGACAGTCGCTGCGTAATGTCATCAATGCGGATCACGACGCCACGACCGGCGCCGCCCATCAGCGGATAAAAGGTCAGGGCGTAGTGGCGGGCGTCCTCGCCCTGGCCCCAGGTAACGCGCTCAATTTTTGCCACCCTGTGATGCTCAATAGTGTCTTTGAGCTGAGGCAGGAAGGGCTTCAGGGGTTCGAAGGCCAGGTAGATGGGCTTGCTCATGGCATCGTCCAAGGGTGTGCCCGACAGAGCACTAGCCTCCTGGTTCCATTGGGTGACATACAGCTCTTCGTCCAGCGCGATCAGGGCCGAAGGCATGGAGTCGATGATGCAATTGAGGTAATTCTGAAAGCCGGTGAGTTTTTTTTCTATCTTGCTTCGAACTTGGACTTCGAGCTCCAACTTGCGATTGGCGTGACGGGTTTCTTCGGCCAGTGCCTGGGCCTGGTCGTAAGCTTCCCGGGCTTCGTCCCGGGCGCGCTTGAGTTCCTGGTCACGCACTTCAATGCGCGACAGCATGGTGTTGAAGGCTTTGGCCAAGCTGCCGATCTCGTCGTTGTTGCCGGGTGCTGCGCGTAATGCGTAATTTTCTTCGCGGCTGACCTGGCGAGACAGCTCTTCAAGGCGGTGAATGGGTTGGGTGATCAGGCGCTTGATCTGCCGTGCCACCACGAACCAGAGTAAAACGCTAAACACCAGAATACCCAAGCTGGCCGTCAGCGTGCCGGTGTAAAAGGCCATGGGCAGCTCGCTGCTGGCGATCAGCAGCAGGTGCCCGGGCGGCTGGTCGCCGTGGTGCAGGCGTGTGACTTGATGGCTGCGCAGTTCGGTCAGGCTCCAGGCTTCTATGTGGCGATAGTGCTCAGGGAGCGGAAGAGGTTCACCGTGTTGCAACTGCACCAGCAGATTGCCCGCGCTGTCATAGATCGCGGCGGCGCGAAGGGGTGCGTAGCTGCCGATTTCATTGAGTAGAGATTTCGCGTTCTCAGGCGAATCCAGCGCATGAGCGATCAGGTCAGGATTTGAGGTCAGCTGTCCTAGAGTCTGCAAGGCTTGTGGCGCCGTACTCTCGTGGGAAATCCAGTACGCCACACTGATAAACGTCAAATTGGCTACCAGCATTACGGTCGCCAGTAAGACGAGCAGGGCGGCTAATAACTTCTGGCCTACCGGGAGGTTTTCAAGGCGCTGGCGCAAGGGCATGGGGTGGCCGCATAGAGAGGAACATGCTGGCAGGGTAGCGCGGCCCTCAGTTACAGGGCAATCCGCGCCGCAGCAGGTGTTCAGTTAATCGCTGGTGCAGGCGCTGCAGGTGTGGCGCGACGAACTGTCGGCTGCGGGCTGCTTCGCAGGCATATCCCAGCAGGTAGCTGATTTCAGTGCGACGACCGTGGGCGACATCCTGGTGCATGGACGAGTAGTTGTTGGCGGTGGCCTGGATTACGCGATGAACCTCTGTGGCCAAATCGACCGCTGCACCTGCTTGCCCGCAACATTTCAGTAGTGCGCTGAGTTCTGTGCACAGGGTGTTCACTTCAGCGCTGTGTGCTTGCAGGCCGCCATTACGGCAGTCGTAGAGAACCGTCAGAGGGTTGATTGCACAGTTAAGTGCCAGTTTGCGCCACAGACGGCTCAGGATATTCGGGCTCCATTCGTGAGTAATCCCGCTGCGCTGAAGCTCTCCAAGCCAGTGTGGGGGCGGGCCTTGATCGGCATCGCCCAGCCAGGTGTGACCAAGGCCGGCAAACACGACCCGCCAATCGCCATCGCGAAAGGCGCCTTCGGTGCTGGAAGCGAATATGCAGCGAATGTGGGGCACAAGGGCGGCGACGGCCTGTTGGCTGCCTAGGCCGTTTTGCAGCAGGATCAGCTCTGCATCCGGGCTGAGCCGCCCGGCGATTTGCGCAACGGCCTGCTGTGCGTCATAGGCTTTGCACGCGACCAGCAGGCGCTGGATAGGCTCTTCGGTTTCAGGGGTTTGCGCACTGATGTCCCACTTTTGCGAATCTTCGCCTTCAATCAGAGTCAATCCTTGGGCTGCTTTGTACGCTTGCAGGCGGTCGCAGTTACGCACGATGAGTTTCACTGGCAAGCCTGCTCGCGCCAGGCGAGTTGCCCACAGCATGCCCATGCTTCCAGCACCAAGTACGTACCAGGTGGCCGAAGTCAGGGCTGGTGCATCGGAGTGGGGGTGGGACAGGGCCGAATTTCGCATGTGAGCTCGCAAGTGAATGAAGTCGAAGAACCGCTATAATGCCCGCGCATTTTAACTGTCAGGTCAGGCGTGCTCCATCTGTGTTGAGCGCGCCCTTTATTATTGGAGAAAATTACATGCCGTCGTTCGACGTGGTATCCGAACTGGACAAGCACGAAGTCACCAACGCCGTAGAGAACGCCGTCAAGGAACTGGACCGTCGTTATGACCTCAAGGGCAAAGGTACTTTTGAGTTCAAGGAGAAGGATCTGACGGTCAATCTGACCGCAGAAGCCGACTTCCAGCTGGAAGCAATGATCGAGATCCTCAAGCTGGCGCTGGTCAAGCGCAAGATCGACGTTCAGTGCCTTGAGGTCAAGGATGCATATGCTTCGGGCAAACTGATGAAGCAGGAAGCGGTGCTCAAGGAAGGCATTGATAAAGAGCTGGCGAAGAAAATCGTTGCTCACGTCAAGGATGCCAAGCTCAAGGTTCAGGCCGCCATTCAGGGCGAGCAAGTGCGCATCACCGGCAAGAAACGCGATGACCTGCAGGATGCAATTGCAGCGCTGCGCGCAAAGACGTTCGACATGCCACTGCAGTTCAATAACTTCCGCGACTAATTACGAGTCCAGGGAACCTATGGTGCTTATAGCCGTCCGATTTTTCCTGGGGGCTGCATGAACGGTTTGGCGGCCACGGTCGCCTTATCGTGTTGCTGAAAAAATGACGGCGTCGGGTATTGTCGCGAGGAGATGTAAATGGATTTGAACACTGAAGTGGATCAATTGATCAAGGCCTCGCAGGCCTGGATCCCGATGATCATGGAGTACGGTAGCCGCGTGCTGCTGGCAGTGGTTACGCTGGCGGTGGGCTGGTGGCTGATCAACCGTCTGACTACTAAAATTGGTCAGTTGCTGGCGCTGAGAAAGGCTGATCTGGCGTTACAGGGCTTTATCAGCAATCTTGCCAACATCATTCTCAAGATATTGCTGGTCGTCAGTGTCGCGTCAATGATCGGTATCCAGACCACGTCGTTTGTCGCGGCCATTGGTGCGGCAGGTCTGGCCATTGGTCTGGCGTTGCAGGGCAGTCTGGCGAACTTTGCGGGCGGGGTACTGATTTTGTTGTTCCGTCCGTTCAAGATCGGTGACTGGATCGAAGCGCAAGGCGTGAGCGGAACGGTCGACAGCATTCAGATCTTCCACACCGTGTTGCGTACTGGTGACAATAAAACCGTCATCGTGCCAAACGGTAACCTGTCCAACGGCATCATCACCAACTACAACCGTCAACCGACGCGCAAGGTGGTGTTTGATGTCGGCGTGGACTATGAGGCTGACCTTCAAAAGGTCCGTGAAGTGCTGCTGGCTTTGGCCGATGACCCTCGTGTTCTGAAAGAACCGGCTCCAGTCGTCGTGGTCACTGCCTTGGGTGATAGTGCAATCACCATGTCGTTGCGTGTATGGGTCAACACCCCTGACTACTGGGATGTCCTGTTTATGCTCAACGAACATTCACGCGATCGCTTGAAGGCGCAGGGCGTTGATATTCCTTTCCCACAGCGAGTGGTTCGTGTGGTTCAGGAAGTAGCTGCGCAGTAAGACTAAAGGCGGCGTCTGATTCTTGAGTCGACCGTGTGTAAACAATTAAAGGGGCTAAAGGCCCCTTTAATTGTTTTTGTACCTTGGGACAGGCAGTTGCAGATGTTTAGGCAAGCCAACTTTACTATTGATAATTAATTGCATTTATATTTATTAGTTAGCTTGCTATATAACGGCTCTTTTATTCAGGCAAATAAAAAGCCACGCCCTGAGACAGGAGCGTGGCTTTCACTAAACAGTGAGTGTAATTATCGCCCGGAGGCCATGATTACAAGATGTTCAGTGGGTATTCAGCAATCAGGCGGAAGTCGTTGACATCGTTGCCGTTGTTGCTGGTAGTGCGATAGATCGCGCTACGCAGACGGAAAGACAGGTCTTTGGCCGGGCCTTCCTGCAATACGTACTTGGTTTCGAAGTCGAATTCGTGCTCTTTGCCTTCACCGTCAGTCGTGGAGATGTTATCGCCTTTAACGTAGCGAGCCATGAAGCTCAGGCCAGGAACGCCGTAGCTGGTCATGTTCAGGTCGTAGCGACCCTGCCAAGAACGTTCGTCACGTTGGTTAAAGTCGGAGTACTGCACGGAGTTGGCGAGGAAGATACTGCCGCCGCCGTCGATGCCGTAGTTGTAACCACTGTCACCGGTAGAGCGCTGGTGAGCCACGGTGAACTTGTGAGCGCCGAGGCTGTAAGCAGCTGCCAAGCTCCAGATTTTGTTGTCCACGTCGCCCAGCAGTTCCTTGCCGTCGCTGGTGGTTCTGTAGCCGTTGAAGTCGAAGTTCAGGGCCTGAGACTCTGCGATAGGCAGGGTGTAGTTCAGGTTGATGTACTGCTTCTTGAAGTAGTCTTCAACGTCGGACGCTGCCACGCCACCAACAAAGTTGTCGGTGAACTGGTAGGTCGCGCCGGCAATGTTGGCGGAGGTCAGGCCTGGCTGGCCTTTACCATTGATGCTGTCGCGTGCCATGCCAGTCTGCGAGCTCAGTGCGGTGAAGCGACCTGCGCTCAGCTCCAGGCCTTTGATTTCCTTGCTGGTGATCAGGGTGCCGGTAGCAACCTCTGGCAGCAGACGGCTATCGTCGGTGGAGAAAACCGGGCTGGCTACGAACTGGTTGCCGTATTTCAGCTCAGTATCGGAAATGCGGAATTTAACAGCGCCGCCCATTTTCGACTGGGTATCTTCCGGAGAACCGTCGCTCTTGGTGGCGAACAGGCCGTTGCCTTGACGACCAGCGCCGCCGTCCAGGCGTGCTGTGCCCATGGCGAAAGCGTCAACACCGACACCGATGGTGCCTTGGGTGAAGCCGGACTGGTAGTTAAGCAGTTCGCTCAGGCCCCAGTCTTCACGGTAGCCGCTCTTAAAGCCGCCGGTTGGCTTGGCAATGTTGCCAGCGCCGTTACGGAAATCACGGTTCATGTACAGCATGCGGGTTTTAGAAGTCAGAGTGCTGTCTTCGATGAAACCTTTGGCGTCGTCCTGGGAGGAGGCCATTGCGAACTGGGTAGTACCGGCTGAAACAGCCAGGGCGATTATGCTCCACTTCATCACGCGCATCGTGATTTGCTCCTTTGGTTTTTAGGAAGAGTACTGCCGTCCCACCTGAAATTATTATCTGGGCGGCTCTTTCTTTTTGTGTCGGCGCAAACTTATATCACGCCGACAATGTTGGCGATACTTGCTCTCATAAGCTTTCGGCTTCTTTACAGGCATGTCGCAAATAGCACCCTACATGTCGCAAACGCGCAGCCTAATGCCATGTTTAGGCATGTAATTACTGCTGTTTTCAGCGTTTGGCATATGGGGGAGTCCGCACTGCCTACAATGAAAACTCCAAATTCCTACGATCCCGCTATTGTTATTTATCGTCAGGCCACTGCATTCCGGCTGCAGCCTGGCGACTATGTAAATGCTCTATGCAACAAGCATGCTCAAAAGGCAGCAGAGATGGAAAATAAATTTTTTTGTGCGTTTCCGAGCGATCAGGCCTGATCTTGCTTGGGTCAAACGGCGATAACGCCGCCCTTGGCGTGTTCTTTTTCGTTGCAAGGAAGCATTTTTCTCAGAAAAGCGTGATTAAAGCGTTACCGGTTAACACCTTATGGGGTGGTTAGTGACGTTTTGGCGCACTAAAAGCATTCGTTTTGTGCAGTTTTGGTGCACAAGTGTCTGAGTACTGTTGATTGAGCGTGTCTTGCTGTCATTCACGTGTGCATCCGCGGTTGTCGGCGTGATGCAGGAGCCGATCAAGGGTATCCTTCACTTCTGTCACATGGCTGGCGCTGAGTCTCATCGCACGCTGAGTTTAAAGAACGGTAAAGAGGAGAGCTCCCAGTGTTCGCTTTGGATACACGTCTTCAAGAGGATACCTGGCTCATAGGGGATTTCCCCTTGTGCCGCTTGCTGCTATCCAACGATTCGAATTACCCCTGGTTTATTCTGGTGCCACGGCGCGAGGGTATAACCGAATTGTTTCAATTGGATGACTCGGATCAGCAGTTGATATGGGCTGAGACGACCGCTCTGGCGCGAGTGCTGAAAGGGTTGTTCGGTGCGGACAAAATGAATGTCGCCACATTGGGTAACGTGGTCAGCCAAATGCACATGCACGTGATTGTTCGTTATCAGGCTGACGTGGCTTGGCCAGGGCCGGTGTGGGGCAAGCATCCAGCCAAACCTTACACGCAGGCAGATGTAGATGCTGTCCGGGACAGGCTTGCGTCGGTTCTTGATGCGGGTTTTACTTTTTCGGAGGGTTAATTGTGACACTTGAAGCGCGAGTGATGGATCTTGAGAGTCGTTTGGCCTTTCAGGATGACACCATCCAGGCATTGAATGATGTGCTGGTAATGCAGCAGAACGCGGTGGATCGTTTGCAAATGCAAATGGCTGCCTTGCTCAAGCGCCAGGAAGAAATGGGCGGACAGTTCGAGTCGTTTGAAGAGGAAGCTCCGCCGCCGCACTATTAAGTCTTTTTGCGCAGGCAAAAAAAACCGCGATACAGCCTGGCTGATCGCGGTTTTTTTTAAGTTTGAATCAGCGACGCGGCAGCGCTGCGATCACATCTTCAGCTTGCAGGCCTTTGTCACGGTTCATGACCGAGAACTCAACGCGCTGGCCTTCCACCAGTACACGGTGGCCTTCGCCGCGAATGGCGCGAAAGTGCACAAAAATATCATCGCCGGAATCTCGGGAGATAAAGCCGAAACCCTTAGAGGTATTGAACCACTTGACCGTCCCGGTATCGCGGTTGGTCATGTCATAGCTTTGTGAGGAGGGTGAAGGTGATGATTTATAGAAGCTGACGATCAAATGAAGCAGTACGGCAATGACTGCAGGAGTAAGGCCGAGCAGTACCGCAGGTTGATCACCGATCGGCAGCAGAAGGCCGAACAGGGTCAGTGTTTGTAGAACAACGGAAAGCACCAGCAGGGCGCTGACCAGATTTTGCAGTTGATGACGCGGGCCTTTGTTCCAGAATGGAATGACTGGAGCCAGTGTCAGGTTCAGCAGGCCAAGAAAAGCCAGGTAAAGGGCATCGGGGTGTTGGAGGTAAGGTAACGCTTCGGATTGCAGGCTGGGAATAAAGGACAGCAGCAAAGCCGCTGCACCCGTTAGCAGGTGGACGATTTTCAACATTTCAATGACTCACATTAAGATGGATCGCAAGGAAGAGCTGATTGCACACGGTTCGCTTCAGAAAAAAGAGGAGGCGCTGGACACGTGCATATATCAGCCTATGCGCCCTCGATAGAGGCTGGAAGAGGGCGACACGTTGCCAATTTAACAGCAAAGCTTGGGCCTACTCAAATTAAGCGTATGGCGCTATCTACGAGCGAGGCTACCTGAGGAAGTCTCGGCCAAATCTGTTTGTAGTGAAAACCTTGTCCTAGACACATGTAGTCCTCTTTCCAGTAGGGGGGCTGATGTGGTGCCCTATGATGCGTGATAGGCCCGAAATTGTTCAGGTCGCTGTGCTGATGACCGTTGGTCGTTAATTTTTATGTTCTTTGGAGTAGGCAATGTGCATGGCATCAGTATTCCTGCTTGCGTGCAGTTCAAGGGGGGGGGCGTGTAGTCTTGGGCCGTATATGCGGTCGGTTTATTTGCCGGGCCGGAAATACTCCAGTTTAATGGCGATCAAACTAGAGTCTGAATAAGTACAGGCAAAACTTAATCACGATAATGCATGTTTTGTACGTATGTATAACTGTTCGTTAGGACAGGAATGTCGGGAGCTTAATGAGTCTCTAAGTTAAACGCTCTCACTGGATTAAGTCGCTTGGCTGTTCGCGTTCCTGTCCGTTTAACCTAATAGCCTCGCGGTCATGGTTCAAGGTGCGAAGGCCACCGTATTCGCCGCTCGGACCGAGAGGGCTCCTACAGGCTTGAGGGTTTGGTCCGCTGGATAAGAATTTTTACATATCGTTTGATGGGGTGTGTTTTTTAAAAATCATTCATTAATTCTAGTGTTACGCAATGGAGTGCTTTGGACATGAGGCGATTGATTCGGCAAGAAAGCGCCAGAGGAAAATTACTGCAAAGAGTTGGGGTTGATCCCGATATTCTTGATTTTGGCATGACGTTGGCTCAACCACTTTCGCGGTCAGTCAGATTGAATGGTTTTGCCACCTGCTTGCGACTTGAGGAAGTGTACTGGGAAGTGTTGTCTGATATTTCGCGACTTAATAACTGCTCAATAAATACGCTGTTGTCTTATGTCGATCGTGAGGTGCATTTGCGTTATGGGGGGGTAAGAAATTTCAGCGGGCTCATCCGGGTTGTCTGTGTGATGCATTTATTGAGGATGGCACGCGATTCCGCGGAGGGAGTGCAAAAGCAGGTGTTCATGGGGTGATACGGTGCGGTTGGCTGGAGGAGGGCGTTCGGTGTCTTGTAATCGCTCGAAATTTATGATGCATTTAGGGGCTTCTTGCTGCTCATGCGGCTGCAATGGCTCGATTTACCAGATATAATCTCGCCCTTTGCTGTGTGGCCCTCTTTAAGGGTTGCCGCTAACGGATTGTCGAGACACGCCAATGCCCATGTACGATTACCAGTGCGCTTCCTGTGGTCATCAGTTGGAAGCCATTCAAAAGATCAGCGCCTCGCCGTTGGTTGATTGTCCAGCCTGTCAGGCCCCTGAACTGAAAAAAATGCTGTCCATGCCAGGTTTCCGCCTCAGCGGTACAGGCTGGTATGAAACAGACTTCAAGACAGGCTCGAAAAAGAATCTGGCAGGCGGCGATAAATCCGACTGAGGCTGAGCGAAAGCAGTCAGAACACTAGCGGGCTCTTGCATGGTTACCAGCACCGACGGTGCGCAAGACCTCCACCGAATTTCGAATTACGAGAAGTGAAACCACTACCATGATGCGCAGCCATTATTGCGGCCAACTGAACGAAAGCCTGGAAGGCCAGGAAATTACCCTTTGCGGATGGGTCCATCGTCGCCGTGACCACGGTGGGGTGATTTTCCTCGATATCCGTGATCGTGATGGTCTGGCCCAGGTGGTGTTTGACCCGGATCGCGCCGAGACTTTTGCAGCCGCCGATCGCGTGCGCAGTGAATATGTGGTCAAGGTCACCGGCAAGGTACGTCTGCGTCCAGCCGGTGCAGGCAACGCCAACATGGCGTCGGGCATGATCGAAGTACTGGGGTACGAGCTCGAGGTTCTGAACGAAGCCGAAACTCCGCCGTTCCCGCTCAACGAGTTCTCTGACGTCGGCGAAGAAACGCGTCTGCGCTATCGTTTTATCGATCTGCGTCGTCCTGAAATGCTTGAGAAGCTGCGTCTGCGTTCGCGCATGACCACCAGCATCCGTCGCTTCCTGGACGAAAACGGCTTCCTGGACGTTGAAACTCCAATCCTGACCCGTGCCACGCCAGAAGGCGCACGTGACTATCTGGTGCCAAGCCGTACTCACGCAGGTTCCTTCTTTGCCTTGCCGCAATCGCCACAGCTGTTCAAACAGCTGCTGATGGTTGCCGGTTTTGACCGTTACTACCAGATCGCCAAGTGCTTCCGTGACGAAGACCTGCGTGCCGATCGTCAGCCTGAGTTCACTCAGATCGACATCGAAACCAGCTTCATGAACGAAGCCGAGATCATGGGTCTGACTGAAGAAATGATCCGCAACCTGTTCAAGGAAGTCCTGGGTCTGGAGTTCGGTGAGTTCCCGCACATGACCTGGGAAGAGGCCATGCGCCGTTACGGGTCCGACAAGCCTGACCTGCGTAACCCGCTGGAACTGGTTGACGTTGCCGATCAGCTCAAGGAAGTCGAATTCAAGGTGTTCAGCGGCCCTGCCAATGACCCTAAAAGCCGCGTTGCCGCCTTGCGTGTTCCGGGCGGTGCGAGCATGCCGCGCAGCAAAATCGACGAATACACCAAGTTTGTTGGCATCTACGGCGCACGTGGCTTGGCATACATCAAGGTTAACGAGCGCGCCAAGGGTGTTGAGGGTCTGCAATCGCCGATCGTCAAGAACATCCCTGAAGCCAACCTCAATGTGATCCTGGATCGCGTTGGTGCGGTTGATGGCGACATCGTGTTCTTCGGTGCCGACAAGGCCAAGATCGTCAGCGAAGCTCTGGGTGCACTGCGTATCAAGGTTGGTAACGACCTGAACCTGCTGACGTGCGAGTGGGCACCGATGTGGGTTGTTGACTTCCCTATGTTCGAAGAGAACACAGACGGCAGCTTCAGCGCCTTGCATCACCCGTTCACTGCGCCAAAGTGCTCGCCTGAAGAGCTCGAGGCCAACCCGGCTACCGCGTTGTCCCGTGCCTATGACATGGTGTTGAACGGTACTGAGTTGGGTGGTGGTTCGATCCGTATCCACCGCAAAGAAATGCAACAGGCGGTCTTCCGTCTGTTGGGTATCAATGAAGCCGAACAGGAAGAGAAATTCGGCTTCCTGCTCGATGCGCTGAAATACGGTGCACCGCCCCATGGTGGTTTGGCATTCGGTCTGGACCGTCTGGTGATGCTGATGACTGGCGCTCAGTCGATTCGTGAAGTGATTGCCTTCCCGAAAACCCAGAGTGCTGCCTGCGTCATGACTCAGGCCCCGGGCGTAGTTGATAACAAAGCGTTGAGCGAATTGCATATTCGTTTGCGCGAACAACCAAAGGCTGAGTAAAACTGGCCCTCAAAGGCGCATCTCCGGATGCGCCTTTGTTATTTGGGTCGAGAATTTTTATTGCCGGGTCAAGGCCGGGCAATGTTTCATAAAGGATTCGGAGTGCGTTATGGCAGGTCATTCTAAGTGGGCGAACATCAAGCACCGCAAAGAGCGTCAGGATGCCAAAAAAGGCAAGATTTTCACCAAGTGGATACGTGAGCTGACCGTTGCTGCCCGTCAGGGCGGTGGTGATCCGGGCTCCAACCCGCGCCTGCGTCTGGCGTTGGACAAGGCACTTGGCGCTAACATGAGCCGCGACATCATTGATCGTGCGGTTGCCCGTGGTGCTGGTGCAGCTGATACCGACGATATGGTCGAGCTGAGCTATGAAGGTTACGGTCCTGGCGGCGTTGCCGTGATGGTCGAGTGCATGACCGACAACCGTAATCGCACCGCAGCCGCTGTGAGGCATGCGTTCAGCAAGTGCGGCGGGAACCTTGGTACTGACGGTTCAGTTGCGTACCTGTTTGAGCGCAAGGGTCAGATTTCCTATGTGGCTGGCGTTGATGAAGATGCCTTGATGGAAGCTGCGATGGAGGCTGATGCCGACGACGTAGTCACCAACGAAGACGGTTCCATTGACGTGTTTACGTCGTTCTCGAGCTTTTACGCGGTTCGCAACGCTCTGGAAGCCGCAGGCTTCGCTCCGACTGACGCAGAAATCGTGATGTTGCCCACCACCAGTGCCGAGCTGGACCTGGAGGGCGCTGAAAAGGTGCTCAAACTGATCGATATGCTTGAAGACCTGGATGACGTGCAGAACGTGTATTCCAACGCTGAGATTCCTGACGCTGTCCTGGAGCAGTTGGCCTGATCCACGGGTTGCGTCAGTCAAGAGGCCGGAGGTGCACCGTCGCGACGATAGCGGCGCTGGGCACCTCCGGCTTCTGCCTTTAAGCTGTCCGGGCATAGGCCGGTAGGCGTCACTTCATAAGCTGTAGGCGTTATGACTCTTATTCTTGGTATCGATCCTGGTTCGCGAATCACCGGTTATGGCGTAGTGCGAGACACTGGGCGTGGCTGTGTGTACGTGGCTTCAGGGTGTATTCGCACGGGTAGCGGCGAGCTGCATGAGCGGTTGTTGATCGTCTATCGTGGGGTGCGCGAAGTTATTCAGACGTATGGTCCCGTTACCATGGGCATCGAAAAGGTGTTCATGGCGCGCAATGCCGATTCGGCACTCAAGCTGGGCCAGGCCAGGGGCGCGGCGATTGTTGCCGGCGCCGAGGAAAACCTGGAGATCGCAGAGTATTCGGCAACCCAGGTCAAGCAAGCCGTAGCCGGCACCGGTGGTGCCAACAAGGAGCAAGTGATGATGATGGTCATGCACCTGCTCAAGCTGACCAGCAAGCCGCAAATCGATGCGTCGGATGCGCTGGCAATTGCCTTGTGTCATGCCCACACTCGCTCCAGCCTGCTGCCCCATGGTTTGGGTGCGGCGCGTAGCCGTGGTGGCCGTTTGCGGCTCTGAGATGTGATTTGTAACCTGATTTTGCTTGTTGGCAGGGTGTCATCTTTAATGATGCGGCTTTGCCGTTCTACTTGTCAGCCATTGATCTGGCCAGAGAAAAGGATCTGAAACGTGATTGGACGCTTGCGCGGCACTCTGGCTGAAAAACAGCCGCCGCACCTGATTCTTGATGTAAATGGCCTGGGTTACGAGCTGGAAGTACCCATGACTACGCTCTATCGGCTGCCGTCCATAGGCGAGCCTCTGACTCTTCATACTCACCTGGTAGTTCGCGAAGACGCCCAGTTGCTCTATGGTTTCATAGGCAAGCGCGAGCGCGATTTCTTTCGTGAGCTGATCCGCCTCAACGGTGTTGGTCCCAAGCTGGCCTTGGCTCTAATGTCCAGCCTTGAGGTCGATGAGCTTGTTAGGTGTGTGCAGGCTCAGGATACCTCGGCCTTAACCAAGGTTCCGGGTGTCGGGAAAAAGACAGCCGAGCGACTGCTGGTTGAGTTGAAAGATCGCTTCAAGGCGTGGGAGCAGGTGCCAAGTATGTTTGCACTGGTCCCCAATCAGCCTGATGCCCCGGTGCAGGTGGCCAGTGCTGAAAGTGATGCGGTCAGTGCCTTGATTTCCCTGGGCTACAAGCCCCAGGAAGCGAGCAAGGCCGTTTCGGCAATCAAGGATAAAACGTTGAGCAGTGAAGATATGATTCGTCGCGCCCTTAAGGGGATGATTTAAGTGATTGAAGCTGATCGTTTGATAACGGCCTCGGGCGGGCGAGACCGCGAAGAGGTTCAGGACCGGGCGATTCGTCCCCTGAGCCTGGCCGACTATATTGGTCAGCCAACCGTGCGTGAGCAGATGGAGCTGTTTATCCAGGCGGCGCGCGGGCGTTCGGAGTCGTTGGATCACACGTTGATCTTTGGTCCGCCCGGGCTGGGTAAAACCACGTTGGCGAACATCATTGCCCAGGAAATGGGGGTGTCCATTAAAAGCACCTCAGGTCCCGTCTTGGAGCGTCCGGGTGACTTGGCTGCTTTGTTGACCAATCTTGAGCCCCATGACGTGCTGTTTATTGATGAAATCCATCGTCTGTCACCCATCGTCGAGGAAGTGCTCTACCCGGCAATGGAAGACTTTCAGCTCGATATCATGATTGGCGAAGGGCCAGCTGCGCGCTCCATCAAGCTCGACCTGCCGCCTTTTACTCTGGTGGGTGCGACGACCCGCGCCGGGATGCTGACCAACCCTTTGCGCGATCGTTTCGGGATTGTTCAGCGACTGGAGTTCTATAGTACTGACGACCTGGCGACGATCGTCAGTCGCTCCGCAGGTATTTTTGGTCTGCCACTCGATCCTGAGGGGGCATACGAAATTGCCCGGCGGGCTCGTGGTACGCCGCGGATAGCCAATCGCTTGTTGCGTCGTGTGCGAGATTTTGCCGAAGTACGGGCCAAAGGGCATATCACCAAACCGGTGGCAGACCTGGCATTGAACCTGTTGGACGTTGATGAACATGGTTTCGATCATCAAGACCGGCGTTTACTGCTGACCATGATCGAGAAGTTCGATGGTGGGCCGGTGGGTGTGGACAGCTTGGCCGCAGCGATTAGCGAAGAGCGGCACACCATTGAAGACGTGCTGGAGCCATACCTGATTCAGCAGGGTTACATCATGCGCACACCGCGTGGGCGTGTTGTGACGCGTCATGCGTATCTGCACTTCGGTTTGAACATTCCGTCCCGTTTGGGTGATATGCCTGTGGTAGACGAATTTTTGAATGCCCTGGACGATTAATAAGCCATTAGCGGCCGATTTTTTTAAGGTTTTTGCTGTCTTAAGGGCTGGCGTTGAAAATCTTGGGCCATAAAGCCCCTGAAGCGTAAAAAACAGTTGTTAGGCGGATTGGCAACCTGAGGAGTAAGCACTAGAGTATGCGCGCGCAAAACAGGCTAGAGCCGTTCGCACATCGCTGTCGCGTTTATTACGAGGACACCGATGCGGGTGGCGTCGTGTATTACGTAAATTATCTAAAGTTTATGGAGCGGGCTCGAACCGAAAGGCTGCGGGAGATGGGCTTTGCCCAATCCGAGCTTGTGGGGGAGAACCTGTTATTTGTCGTGCATTCCAGCGAGGCGCGTTACCACGCACCGGCGCGACTGGACGACGAACTGTTGGTAAGTGCGCAAGTAATAGAGCTCAACCGTGCCAGCCTGCGTTTCAAGCAGCAGGTCTGGCGGGCTGCAGATGCAACGTTGCTCTGTGAAGGGCAATTTTTGGTGGCCTGTGTGCGCGCCGATAGTTTCAAACCCCGGGCCATTCCCGAAGCTTTACGTACGGCCTTTGCCGACGTGAGCGGCGCGGGTAAACATTTAGAGCAGGAGATAAAGCGTGGAAGCTAACGTCGTCGACCATTCCTCCATGTGGAGCTTGGTCAGCAATGCCAGCATTGTTGTGCAGTTGGTAATGTTGACCCTGCTGGCCGCATCGGTTACCTCGTGGGTCATGATTTTTCAGCGCAGCACAATGCTGCGCGCCGGTCGACGTGCCCTTGAAAGCTTTGAAGAGCGCTTCTGGTCAGGTATCGACTTGTCGAAGCTGTATCGTCAGGCGGGCAGCAATCCTGATCCGGACTCCGGTGTTGAACAAATTTTCCGTGCCGGTTTCAAGGAGTTCTCGCGTCTGCGTCAGCAGCCGGGTGTCGATCCTGAAGCGGTAATGGAAGGTGTGGCGCGTGCCATGCGTGTAGCCATTTCCCGTGAAGAAGAAAAGCTGGAGCAAGGCCTGCCGTTCCTGGCGACCGTGGGTTCTGTTAGCCCGTATATCGGTCTGTTTGGTACGGTGTGGGGCATCATGAACTCCTTCCGTGGCCTGGCAACTGCCCAGCAAGCAACGCTGGCGACCGTAGCGCCCGGTATTGCTGAAGCACTGATTGCAACGGCTATTGGCTTGTTCGCTGCTATCCCGGCGGTTATCGCTTACAACCGTTTTGCAGCTCGCAGTGAAACCCTGATCAGCCGCTACTACACCTTCGCCGACGAATTCCAGGCGATCCTGCACCGCAAAGTGCACACCAGCGAAGAATAAGCAGGTAATTTCCAATGGCTTTAATCGCTCGAGCTCGCAAGAAGCGCAAGCCGGTTGCCGAGATGAACGTGGTGCCTTACATCGATGTGATGCTGGTGCTGCTGGTTATCTTCATGGTGACCGCTCCGATGCTCAATCAGGGTGTGAAGGTTGATTTGCCCAAGGTCTCCAGCGAGGCCTTGCCGCAAGACAACAACACTCAGGTTCTGACTATTTCGATCAAGGCTGACAAGACCTATTTCTGGAATCTTGGCAGTGAAGTTGATACCGAGAAGCAGATGGACAAGGCAATGACCTTGCCTCAAATGACTGACGCCGTGACTAAAATCATTCGTGCAGGCAATGAAGGCGGCAAACACACCCAGGTCTTTATCCGTGGTGACAAAACCGTTGATTACGGCGCGGTAATGGGTGCCATGGGTGGTCTTCAGAAGGCCGGGGTCGGTAACGTTGGCTTGATAACCGAGGCTCCCTGATGCGCGAACAGCGGGAGCCGTCCGCCTCTGAAAATTATTTTTGGCCTGCAGTCTGGGCGATAGGGCTGCACGTTCTGATTTTTGGCATGCTGTTCGTAAGTTTTGCCATGACCCCGGATTTGCCGCCTTCGAAACCGATTGTCCAGGCGACCTTGTATCAACTGAAGTCAAAAAGTCAGGCAACTACTCAAACCAATCAAAAGATTGCGGGTGAGGCGAAGAAATCTGCCGCGCGTCAGACCGAAGTCGAACAGATGGAACAGAAGAAGGTTGAGCAGGAGGCTGTGAAAGCCGCGGAACAAAAGAAGGAAGAAGCTGCCGAAAAGGCTGCTGACGCCAAGAAAGCTGACGAAGCCAAAGCAAGCGAAGCCAAAAAGGCAGACGAGGCCAAGAAGTCTGATGACGCCAAGAAAGCCGACGATGCTAAAAAGGCGACGGAAGCTAAAAAAGCCGAAGAGAAAAAATTGGCTGACATAGCCAAGAAAAAATCCGAGGAAGAGGCCAAGAAGGCCGCGGAAGAAGAGGCCAAGAAAAAGGCCGCTGAAGACGCCAAGAAAAAAGCGGCTGAAGATGCGAAGAAAAAAGCAGCTGAAGACGCCAAGAAAAAGGCCGTAGCAGACGAGGCGAAGAAGAAAACCGCCGAAGATGCCAAGAAAAAGGCCGCTGCTGATGCAGCCAAGAAAAAGGCCGTAGAAGCAGCACGTAAATCGACCGAAGAGAAAAAGGCGCAAGCCTTGGCTGATTTGCTTTCCGATACGCCGCAACGCCAGCAAGCTCTGGCAGATGAGCAAGGTGATGAGGTCGCCGGCAGTTTTGATGACCTGATTCGTGCTCGTGCAGCAGAAGGGTGGGCTCGTCCGCCGTCGGCGCGCAAGAACATGACAGTGGTGCTGCAAATTGGCATGTTGCCAGATGGCACGGTGACGTCTGTGACGGTTGCCAAGTCCAGCGGTGACGGTCCGTTCGACAGCTCGGCTGTGGCAGCGGTCAAGAACATTGGTCGTTTAACGGAAATGCAGGGTATGAAGCCCAGCGATTTTAATCCTTATCGATCATTCAAGATGACATTCACACCTGAGGATCTAGCCTTGTGATTAAACTTTTTCGAGGACTGCTGGTCGTCGTCTGCTGCCTGGCAGGGATGGCTGTAGCAGATGAAAAGAACATTCTGGTCACCAGTGGTAGTGATCGGGCGACGCCTATTGCGGTAGTACCTTTCGGCTGGCAAGGCGGCACCGTGTTGCCGGATGACATGGCTGAAATCATCGGTAACGACCTGCGTAACTCGGGTTATTACGCACCGATTCCAAAGCAGAACATGATCGGCTTGCCGACTCAGGCCAGTGAAGTCATTTTTCGCGACTGGAAAGCCCTGGGTGCCCAGTACGTAATGGTCGGTAATATCGTGCCAGCAGGCGGTCGCTTGCAGGTGCAATATGCCTTGTTCAACGTTACCACCGAGCAGCCAGTATTGACTGGCAGCGTGTCTGGGACCGCCGAGCAGTTGCGGGACATGGCGCATTACATCTCCGATCAGTCGTTTGAAAAACTGACGGGTATTAAAGGTGCGTTCTCAACCCGTCTGCTTTATGTAACGGCAGAGCGTGCAAGTGCAACCAACACCCGCTACACCTTGCAGCGTTCGGACTACGATGGTGCCCGTGCCGTTACATTGCTGCAGTCGCGTGAGCCGATCCTGTCGCCGCGTTTTGCACCCGATGGCAAGCGCATCGCTTATGTATCGTTTGAACAGAAGCGTCCTCGTATCTTTGTTCAGAACATTGATACCGGTCGTCGTGAGCAAATCACCAACTTTGAAGGTTTGAACGGTGCGCCTGCATGGTCGCCAGATGGCTCCAAGCTGGCGTTCGTACTGTCCAAGGACGGTAACGCCGAGATCTACGTGATGGATCTGGCTTCCCGTGGGTTGACTCGCGTCACCAATAACCCAGCCATTGATACTGAACCGTTCTGGGGTAAAGATGGTTCTACCATCTACTTCACCTCTGACCGTGGTGGCAAACCGCAGATTTACAAAACCAATGTAGGCAGCGGTAACGCAGAGCGCGTGACGTTTATCGGGAACTACAACGCCAGTCCCAAGCTTTCGGCTGACGAAAAGACCCTGGTAATGATCCATCGTCAGGACGGTTTCACCAATTTCCGTGTTGCGGCGCAAGATTTGCAGCGTGGAAGCGTGAAAATCCTCACAGATACCAACCTTGATGAGTCTGCTACTGTTGCACCCAACGGCACCATGGTAATCTACGCCACCCGCCAGCAGGGCCGGGGAGTCTTGATGCTCGTGTCTATCAATGGACGCGTAAGGCTCCCTCTTCCTACCGCTCAAGGCGAAGTCAGAGAACCTTCCTGGTCCCCTTACCTGAACTGACGTGGTGCTGTACGTTTCACATAACATTTGGGGTTCATTAGGAGTTTTACGATGGAAATGCTGAAGTTTGGTAAATTTGCTGCGCTGGCACTGGCCATGGCTGTAGCTGTAGGTTGCTCGTCCAAAGGCGGCGACAATGCCGGTGAAGGCGCTGCTGTTGATCCAAACGCTGGTTACGGCGCAAACACAGGCGCTGTTGATGGTTCCCTGAGCGAAGAAGCTGCTCTGCGCGCTATCACTGTTTTCTACTTCGAATACGATTCTTCGGACCTGAAACCAGAAGCAATGCGCGCTCTGGATGTTCACGCTAAAGACCTGAAAGCTAACGGCGCTCGCGTTGTTCTGGAAGGTAACACTGACGCCCGTGGTACTCGTGAGTACAACATGGCACTGGGCGAGCGTCGTGCGAAAGCCGTTCAACGCTACCTGGTACTGCAAGGCGTTTCTCCAGCACAGCTGGAGCTGGTGTCCTACGGTAAAGAGCGTCCAATCGCTACTGGCAACGACGAACAGTCGTGGGCTCAAAACCGTCGCGTCGAACTGCGTAAGTAATTCGTCATGCGAACGTGCCGCCGTGCTGTAACTATTCTGACTCTCAGCCTCATGCCGCTAGCGGCATGGGCTGCGGTTCCTGTGGTCGATGACAACTCTGGCTATAACAATAGCGGGGGGAGTTATCCATCACCGGGTTATGGTGCGAGCGGCGCCTATGCCGGGGGAGGGGTTTCGGCCCCTGTCTCGGCACAGGGCGAGCTGTTCAACCAGCTGCAACAAATGCAGGAACAGATTGCACGCCAACAGGGTGTGATTGAAGTTCTGCAAAATGATGTCTCGCGCATGAAACAAGAAAGCCTGGAGCGATACCAGGAACTTGATCGGCGTATTGGTGCTGGCATTGCTCCTGCTGCCACACCTGATAATTCTTCTGCCAGTGGTGCTAATGCCACCGGTAATACAGCAGCGCCTGCAACTCAGGCTGCTGCCAGCTCGGAACCGGCTGATCCGGCGAAAGAAAAGCTCTATTACGATGCTGCTTTCGATTTGATCAAGGCTAAGGATTTCGACAAGGCCAGTCAGGCATTTACAGCCTTTCTGCGCAAATACCCAAACAGCCAATATGCGGGCAATGCCCAATACTGGCTGGGTGAAGTGAATCTGGCCAAAGGCGATTTGCAGGCCGCTGGCCAAGCATTTGCCAAAGTCAGTCAGCTGTATCCCAAGCATGCAAAAGTACCGGACTCACTCTATAAGCTTGCTGATGTAGAGCGCCGCCTGGGTCATACAGACAAGGTCAAAGGCATCTTGCAGCAGGTTGTAGCCCAGTATCCGGGCACGTCGGCTGCTCAGCTGGCTCAGCGCGATTTGCAGCGCATGTAAGCAATAACCGGCTTTAATCGAGAAACCCGCGCCTATCGCGGGTTTTTTCGTTAGAATCCACGCCCTTTTATGAAATACGCTCCTCTTAATCCTGCATAAGCAGATTCTTTGGAGTGCCTGACGGAGGCGGACAGCCTGTTTAGCTGTTACGCCCGTGGCGAATATGCAAGACACATTGAGAATTACCGAAGTTTTTTACTCGTTGCAGGGTGAAACGCGAACGGCTGGCCTGCCCACCGTTTTTGTACGCCTGACCGGTTGCCCTTTGCGCTGCGGTTACTGTGACAGCGCCTACGCCTTCAGCGGCGGAACCGTGCGCCCTCTGGACGATATCCTTCAGCAAGTTGCCGACTTTCGTCCGCGTTATGTATGCGTGACAGGTGGCGAACCGCTGGCCCAGCCCAATGCCATTTCTCTGCTCAAGCAGCTTTGCGATGCGGGCTATGAAGTTTCTATCGAGACCAGCGGTGCGCTGGACATCTCGGCAGTCGATCCGCGCGTGAGCCGTGTTCTTGACTTGAAAACGCCGGGCTCCAAAGAGTCCCATCGCAACCTCTACGAAAACATCGCCTTGTTGACGCCCAATGATCAGGTCAAGTTCGTGATCTGTTCGCGGGAGGACTACGACTGGGCGGTATCCAAGTTGATTGAGTATGGTTTGGAGCGACGGGCGGGCGAAGTGCTGTTTTCGCCGAGTCACCATGACTTGCCGGCCCGTGATCTGGCTGACTGGATCGTGGCGGACAACTTGCCAGTACGTTTACAAATGCAACTGCACAAATATCTGTGGAATGACGAGCCGGGGCGCTGAAATGACCGAACAAACTGTTGTCACTGAAAAAAGAGCCGTGATTTTGCTGTCCGGCGGCCTCGACTCAGCAACTGTCGTGGCTATGGCTCGTGCTGAAGGCTATAGCTGCTACACCATGAGCTTTGATTACGGTCAGCGTCACCGTGCCGAGCTCGATGCTGCGGCCCGTGTTGCACGGGATCTGGGTGCAGTCGAGCATAAAGTCATTGGCCTGAACCTGGACGGCATTGGCGGCTCGGCACTGACCGACTCATCAATTGACGTGCCAGAAGCTCCGAGTGAAGGCATCCCGGTCACCTACGTCCCCGCACGTAACACCGTGTTCCTGTCTTTGGCGTTGGGCTGGGCTGAAGTGCTTCAAGCGCGCGATATCTTTATCGGCGTCAATGCTGTTGATTACTCGGGCTACCCGGATTGCCGTCCGGAGTTTGTTGAAGCATTTGAAGTCATGGCAAACCTGGCGACAAAGGCCGGGGTAGAGGGCCAGGGTTTTCGAATTCAGGCGCCTTTGCAAAATATGAGCAAGGCTCAAATCGTCCAGGCAGGTACAAAGCTGGGTGTGGACTACGCGTTGACAGTTTCTTGCTACCAAGCGGACGCCCAAGGCCGTGCGTGTGGCAAGTGCGATAGCTGCCGCTTGCGTGCTGAAGGCTTCGCAGCCGCCGGAATTAGTGACCCAACCCGTTATTTTTGAATTATTTCGAATTTATTTCGAACAAGGTGTTGAATTCTCGTTAGAAATCAGTATTATACGTCCCACAACGAAGCGGGTCGTTAGCTCAGTTGGTAGAGCAGTTGGCTTTTAACCAATTGGTCGTAGGTTCGAATCCCACACGACCCACCATATGCAACACCAAAACAGCCGGTCTAATCCTCAGGATTAACCGGCTTTTTTGTGCCTGCGATTTGGCGAGGTGCGGGTCAGACGTGTAGCTTCTTCAGGTCATGCGCTCCTCCTGTCAGAACCTCTTACAGAAATATTGACCTGATGCGTCTCACAACGTTTACTGTATACATATACAGTTTATTGAGGGCGCGCGTCATGAGTTTCACACTCCTGAGTCACTTGGCTGAAGGTGGCGTCCGCTCACCCCTTTGCTCGTTCAAGACTCCTGAAGACGGTCCGTCACTTGCTGGCGACCCTATCGAGACACTGATCTCAGTGGATGTGGCGGTCATCGCTCGCTTGATCCGGGGGATGGTGACCCATAGCGTGCGCAGCCATGGTCACTAAGCCCAAGCCGGTGTTCGCACTGATTGACTGCAACAGCTTCTATGCCAGCTGCGAGAGGGTATTTCGACCTGACCTCGCGAAAGTCCCTATTGTGGTGCTGAGCAACAATGACGGCTGTGTGATCGCGCGCAGTTACGACGCCAAGCCCTTTGTGAAAATGGGTGAACCCTATTTCCAGATCAAACAGCGCCTCCAGCAGGAGGGGATCGTCGCGTTCTCATCGAACTATGCGCTGTATGGCGACATGAGCGAGCGCGTCATGAGCCTGATCGAGTCCATGGTGCCAGCGGTGGAGGTCTACAGCATTGATGAGTCCTTTGCCGACCTGACCGGTATTGCGGATGTCAGTGCCATGGGCAGGCAGTTGCGGGCCAGAATCCTCAAGTGCACCGGCATACCTGTGGGTGTCGGTATCGGTCACACCAAAACCCTGGCCAAACTCGCCAACCACACCGCCAAGCGCCTCCAGACACGCACTGGAGGTGTGGTGAATCTGTGTGGTGATTTTGAGCGCGACTGGGTGCTGCGTAATACCGCCGCATCTGAAGTATGGGGAGTAGGGCGCCGTATGACCGCTCACCTTGAAGGGATGGGCATCAAGACCGCAATGGACCTGGCCAAAGCCGACCCGTGGACACTGCGTAAAAAATTCAGCGTGGTGATCGAAAAAACGGCTCGCGAGCTGTCGGGTACCCCATGCCTTGAGCTGGACGAACCTGATCCACCCAAGCAGGCAATCTGCTGCAGCCGGATGTTTGGCAAGCGGCTGACTGAACTGGCCCCGATCAAAGAGGCTGTGGCCACGTACATGATGCGTGCTTCGGAAAAGCTGCGAGCGCAAAAGTCCTACTGCAAGAAAGTCAGGGTCAGTATCCGCACAGGCATGTTTAACCCGGATGAAGCGAAATACGCGAAAGGAGTCGTCGTGACCCTGCCATACCCGACGGACGATGTACGGTTGCTCACCAAGGCGGCAGTCGATGCGCTGGAGCATGTCTTTCAGCCCGGGTTCAAGTACAGCAAGGCCGAGGTATTGCTGCTGGACCTTCGCCAGCCCGGCGAGTTTTCCGATGACCTGTTTGCCATCAATCAGCCTGCAGAAGCGTCCAGGGTGATGGCGGTTCTGGATCAGATCAACGGGCGCTGGGGCAGGGGCACGCTGCGCGCCGCCAGTGTGCCGAGCAAGCCGGATTGGAGCATGCGGCGGGAGATGATGAGTCAAAGCTATACGACGAGGCTGGATCAGTTGTGGCGGGTTTCGTGTCAGTGAGGGTCTACCCGCGGGCGCCACTGACGATAAGCACTTACTTCTTCAGGTAGGCACTCAGACGCTCTACAGCAAAAGCCTCGAAACCATCCAGTGCATCGCTGGCAATCGCTTGTTCCTTGCCGTTGTATTCAACAACAGGCAGGTAGAAGCAGGCATGTTGGCTGATCTGGTCGACAGGCATGTTTTTCTGGGTCACAAAGGGAAAGCCACACCCCATGGCCAAGAGCTGCAGGCGAACAACCTTGAGTTTTTGCCCAACGACCGAGGCGTCGCACATCTCCCAATCGATGTTGCGTTTCTCCAGCACGGCAGCCACCGGCTTGTTCCCCATACGGATGAAGTTCTCTGCCTCCATCGCGAAGTTAATCGGGTTGGTTGGGTCGGAGCAGACGCTTGCCACTCGTGTGACCTTGAACTCTGCGCTGCCTTCAAGTTGAGCCGGGAACTTGCTCTTGTAGCTTTCAAATCCGGGGTAAGTCGATGGAAACGGTTCGGTAGGCATTAGCTCTTTGACCGTCATTCCCTGAGGCATTTCAGGTGTATCAGCCATGACAGCAGGTGCTAGAGCAGCCGCGAGAAGGGTGATGATCGTGTTGCGTTTCAGGGCTTTATTCAAAATAGATTCCATCCTGGAAAGTCAGATATTACAGCTTGGTGCGTAATCTGAGTCGTCCTCGCCTTGAAGGCAACCCCCCACCCCAAGGTTGCTAGCCGTCACTCATCAATGGCGACCAGCAGCCCAATCACCTCGACGTCACGCAACCGCACCTGCAATCGTTCTGGAACGCCAGGCAAAAGCCAGCACCATCAGCAGCCCCAGACCCGCCATTGCCGCTCCGGCCAGGGAGATCGCCGGATAACCCAGCCCGGCATTGATCACCGCTCCGCCCAGCGCCGCACCAATCGCGTTGCCGAAGTTGAAGGCACCGATGTTTACCGCCGAGGCCAGATTGGGCGCGTCCTTGGCCGCTTCCATAACGCGCATCTGCAGCGGCGGCACAAGGGCGAAGCTGGCGATACCCCATATCAGGATGGCAACCGCGGCTGGCAGCGGCCAGCGCATCAGTACAGTGAACGCCAGCAAGACCAGAATCAGCACGCTCAACGAAACGATCAGGGTGCGATCTATCGAGCGGTCGGCGGCCTTGCCGCCCCACATGTTGCCCAGCGTCAAACCCACACCGAACAGTACCAGCATGGCGGTGATGTAAGCGGTGGATGCGTGGGTCTCACTGCTGAGGATCGGTGCGATGTAGGTGAAGACGGTAAACATGGCTCCCGAGCCGACAACGGTCAGGGCCAAGGCCCCCAGCACCGGGCCACGGCCCAGTACCTTGATTTCGGCCAGTACACCGACGCTTTTCGGCGCCGGCAGGTTGGGCAGGGCGAACCATAACGCGACCATGGCCACCACGCCGAGGCCGGTAATGCCCCAGAATGCCGTGCGCCAGCCCAGCAGCTCGCCAAACCAGGCGGCCAGTGGAACACCACCAATGGTCGCCAGGGTCAGGCCCATGAACATGGCCGCAACCGCCCCCGCACGTTTCTGCGGGGCGACCACGCTGGCGGCGACGATGGAGCCGACGCCAAAGAACGCACCGTGGTTCAGTGAGGTCACCACCCTGGCGACCATGAGGCTGTAGTAATCGGTAGCCAGGGCTGACATCAGATTGCCCAAGGTGAAAATCGCCATGAGTCCGATCAGCAGATAGCGTCGTGGAATTCTGCCGGTGGTCAGGGTCATCAGCGGCGCGCCGAGGAGTACGCCCAGGGCGTAAGCACTGACCAACAGACCTGCGGCGGGAATAGATACGCCGAGATCCGCAGCGATGCCCGGCAACATACCCATAGGCGCGAACTCGGTAACGCCAATGGCAAAGGCACCAATGGCGAGTGCTACAAGTGGTGGATTGATACGCATGGAAAGCTCCTTATCTATGCCGCCAATGCTACGATCCAGCCTTTAAAGGCGGTAGATAGCAATTTTGGCAATCACCTTTGCGTAGTGAGCACAAATGGACTTCAACGGCAGGTCGGGTGAAATGAGCGTGTTCGTTACTGTGGCGCAGGAAGGCAGCCTGTCGGCCGCCGCGCGTGCATTGGGGCTGACACCCTCTGCGGTCAGTCGGATCATTGCGCGTACCGAGCAGCGTCTGGGTACCCGCCTGCTGTTGCGCACCACCCGGGCGATCACCTTCACCGCCGAGGGTGAAGCTTTCCTGCGCGGTGCCCGGCGCATCCTGGCCGACATGGCCGAGGTCGAAGAAGCCATCGCCGACCAAGGCGTACCAAGGGGCCGATTGCGGGTCAGCGCCGCCCTGGGCCATGGGCGGCTGGCCATCGTTCCCTTGGTGGCAGCATTCAGCGCCCGTTATCCGAATATCGTCGTCGACCTCACACTGGGTGACGAAGTCGTCGACATTCTCGGCGGCCAGGCTGACGTGGCGGTACGTTTTGGTCATTTGCCGGACAGCCCGCTGACCGCGCGCAGGATCGGTGCCACCGGCCAGGTCGTGGTGGCATCCCCCGAGTACCTGCAGCGCCACGGCATCCCCCTCGAACCGGAAGACCTGCTACGGCACAACTGCCTGCGCTTTAATTTCCGGCGGGCCGAACCCAACTGGCCATTTATCCGCGATGCAAGAGAGTTTTCCCTGAAGGTCAGCGGCAACATCGAATGCAGCAGTGGTGAAGCGCTGGCACAACTTGCGCGCGTAGGGGCTGGGATTGCCCGTATCGGCGAGTTCAGCGTGAGCGAGGATCTGCAGCGCGGTGCCCTGATACCGCTGCTGGAAGCCTGGAATCCAGGCGACCAGGAGCCGATTCATGCGGTGTTCGTCGGAGGATCGACAATGCCGGCTCGGGTGCGATTGTTTGTGGACTTTTTGCTGGAACATCACCGGATATAAGAGGTGGCACCGAATGAAATGGGGTAAACCCATGCTTTGAAGCGTCGGCATCTCCCTTGGCCACTATCGAACGTCATGGCAGGGCGCTGTCACTTCTCTGCTCATTTTTTAGATGCACTCCGAGGCAAAACATTTTCCGGTATTCAGAGGGTGATGTGCCCAGATGAGCACCAAATTGTTGCCTTAAAGACAGGGGCGTTCCAAAGCCTACTTCACCCGCGATGCATTCAATCGATAACTCGGTCGTTTCCAGTAGCTCCTGAGCTCTGACCACGCGTTGCGCGTTTAACCATTTGGATACGGTGGTGCCGGTGGCCTCTTTGAACCGACGGGTAAAGGTGCGCCTGCTCATTTTTGCCATGTCTGCCAGGACATCGAGTGACAGATGGCTGGCCAGATTCATGCGAGCCCACGCCAATACATCAGATAAATGAGTTTCGCTGGAGAGCTGTGGTACAGGATGCTCTACGTATTGAGCCTGGCCCCCCTGCCTGTGGGGTGGTGTCACCAGCAGTTTGGCGGTGCGATTGGCAACATCAGCCCCGAGACGCTGGCGTACAAGATGCAGGCAACAATCGATGGCGGCCACGGTTCCAGCCGAGGTCATGATGTTGCCGTCACTGACATAGAGCACTTCAGGCCGAAAACTGACCTCTGGAAACCGCCGCGCAAATTCATCGCGGGCCACCCAGTGAGTCGTCGCCTCTTTCCCGTCAAGCAGCCCGGCATCGCCGAGCACAAATGCTCCAAGGCATAACCCGACGATCAACTTGTCTTTGGAGTGGGCGAGTTGCAGCGCCTGCACAAGCTGTGCGGATGCGGCGACCGCCGGATCAGTCCACGCGGGAATGACTATTACGTCACTTGCCTCCATCAGTTCCAGGCCGTGGGTGACAGACAGCCCAATGCCTTGGTCACTGCTCAGCATGCCCGGCACCTCTGCGCAGAAATTGACCTCGTATTCTGGCTCACCCGGCGCGGTTTGAGCGGTCCCCAATACAACACCGGGAACAGAAAGGTGAAAAAGACTCACGCCGTTGAACGCTAGAACTGCAACACGTATGGCTTGCATCAGGCAGCCTCAGATTGATCCTGTAACGGCCCACACAGAGCGGGAGTTTTTTCACGCCATGAGGTGCGTCAACTACCCTTGACCCTCTGCGGCAACACCGATTGGTTGGCCCGATTATATCGAAATATGTCATTCAGGCCACTGTTGGGCTCCAAGACACTGGGCCAGAATGCTCTCCTCGATGTACCAACAGGATTAATTTCATGAAATTCATTGCGCTTCCTCTCGCCCTTGGCATTGCCTGCGGTGCACTCGCTACTGCGGCGTTAGCGGACACAAACGCCACCCAGGCACCTGACACCTCCCACAAAGTGGATCTGCAGCAGGTTCGCAACGCCACGGTAAAAATCACTTACGGTGACACTACGTTCTTGATCGATCCCATGCTGGCTAAAAAAGGGGCTTACCCGGGGTTCGAAAATACCTACCGAAGCAACCTTCGCAATCCGCTGGTCGATCTACCCGAATCCCCTGACAAGGTTATCTCGGGTGTCGACGCAGTCATCGTCACCCATACACACCTTGACCACTGGGATGATGCGGCACAAAAAGCGCTGCCTAAAGACATCCCGCTGTTCACCCAGCACGAAGACGATGCGCAGCTGATTCGTTCCCAGGGTTTCAAAAATGTACGTGTACTGACTGACGAAGCTGAGTTCGGCGGCGTCAAAATCACCAAAACCGGTGGTCAGCATGGCACCGACGAAATGTATGCCGTGCCAGCCCTCGCAAAACCGCTGGGCGAAGCCATGGGTGTGGTGTTTCAAGCGCCAGGCTACAAGACTCTCTACCTTGCCGGCGACACCATCTGGCGCAAAGAGGTCGACCAAGCCATCGAGAAATATCACCCTGAAGTCATCGTGCTGAACGCTGGTAAAGCAAAAATGACGGGGTTCGAGGGGGCGATCATCATGGGTGAGGAGGACGTCCTGCGTGCCGCACAGACCGCCAAAGACGCAAAAATTGTCGCGGTGCACATGGACGCGGTTAACCACATGTCCCTGAGCCGTGAAGAGTTGCGCAATTACGTCAAGAAGCAAGGTATCGAAAGTCGCGTTGATATACCGGAAGACGGCGCTGCGCTGGAGTACTGATTTAAAACCGTGTTGGGCGTGGTAGCGGGCAGGTTTCTAACCCGCCAACCCTCTCGACCCTCAGGGCAACATCACTTTGATTTGATCGGAGATCGCTCATGAAACAAGGTCTTGTAGTAGTTGATTTGCAAAACGAATACCTGCCCACTGGCAAGTTGCCTTTGAGCGGCATCGAGGCGGCAGTGGCGAATGCCCGCCGGGTCATCGACCATGCGCGACATACAGGTATTCCCGTTTTTCACATACGGCACGAATCCGATAATGCGGCTGCCCCCATTTTCGTCAAGGGATCCAGCGGCGCGCACATTCAGCCTGCGGTAGCTCCTGAGGGTGAAGAGCCGGTGATTGTTAAAAAACACATCAACGCCTTCAGAGACACTGACCTCAAGAAGCAGCTGGATGCTTTCGATGTTCAGGATATCGTGGTGGTAGGTGCAATGAGCCACATGTGTATCGACGCCGTCGTACGTGCTGCGGCGGACATGGGTTATCCGGTTACGGTGCTGCATGACGCCTGCGCCACCCTGGACCTCACCTTTAATGGCGTCAATGTGCCGGCCGCTCAAGTGCATGCCGCGATGATGGCCGCGTTTGAGTTTGGGTACGGCACCGTTAAATCTGTGGACGATTACCTCTCGGCGTAAACGGGTAACCCCTGAGTTTATGCGTCAGAGACGTTTGATTTATCCCTCCCGATACACCAACAGGGCCTTGCGGGGCCCTGTTGGTTGATACGCATTGCAGGGTCGCCAAGGTCCGACGGTGTCAGCACCATTTTTCCTGTTTCGCTGTATTTCATTAATGCGCGCCATCTGTGTCTATCGGCAGTATTGCGGGGTTGATAGGGTCCGGGTTAACCGTATTTTGATGAGGCTAAAATGGAACTCACCGCCATCCCGTTCGGCATTACTGACTGGTCAACCATTGAACCGGTAGCGCATGCCGGTCAGACAGGTACAGCCTATTGGCGAACCCTGCAGGTGGGTTCGATGCGTGTGCGCATGGTCGAATACAGCCCGGGATACTCGGCCGATCACTGGTGCTGGAGGGGGCATATTCTGCTGTGCCTGGAAGGTCAGTTACACACGGAACTGGAAGATGGCCGCCAGTACACGCTTGATGCGGGGATGAGCTATCAGGTGGCTAATGATGCTGAGGGGCATCGGTCATTTACCCGTACCGGCGCCAAGTTGTTCATTGTCGATTAGTGGTGTGGAGGGACCAGGCGTAGCTTTTCACTTTCGTGGTGGCAGAGCGTTCGCTGGGACATTGAAAGTGACGGGTAATGGCTCTTCAAAACCTTTCCATCCCGGAGCTGTGAGCGATAGCCCCGCAAACAAAGTAGCCTCACCCTTCAAAGGACCAGGATTAAATCCAGGCCCTCGCAGGCTTTTACTCCAACCAGGAGTGATGAAGGACGGCAAACCGCTGACTCACCCAGTCGACAAAAGCATGAACCTGCGGGGCGAGGTGTGATCTGCTCGGATACAACACTGACACCGGGCGTGGACGTGGACGAAAGTGCTCGAGCACTTCAACCAAAGAGCCATCAGCCAGGTACTGGCCCAAGGTTATTCCCGGTGCCTGAAGAATGCCAAAGCCAGCCACGCCACATTGCACATAGGCGTTTGACTCATTGACGACGATGCCGTGGCGACTGATGTAACTCCTGTCGATGCCATCCTGGGAAAACTGCCAGGGGAGGGGGCGCTGGTTCTGCCCGGACAAAAAGCTGATGCCACGATGAGCCTTGAGCGCTTCCAGAGTGTCCGGAGCCCCAAACTCCTTGATATACCCAGGCGCAGCGCACGTCACCATGGTGGCCATGCCAATGCGTCGGGCCACCAGGCTGGAGTCCGGCAACTCTCCAATCCTGAGCACGCAATCTACTCCTTCTGCGACCAAATCCACCGTACGGTCGGTAACCCCTAAAGCCATTTCGATTTCCGGATGGCTGTCGGTGAACTCCTTCAGGCTGGTGATAAATGCAGGCTGGGAAAACGCAGAAGGGATATCAACACGCAGTTTTCCCCGAAGGGATGCTCCCGTGGTATCGAACATGGTTGTCGTCTCGGCTACGCGCCCCAGAACGTCCAAAACCCGTTCGTAAAACTGCTCACCCTCGGTGGTAAGGCGAACGTGACGGGTCGTGCGCTGAAAAAGCCTTACCCCAAGCGTTGCCTCCAGCTCCTGTATCGCCCGGGTTACTTGAGGGCGTCCCACCTGAATGGCATCCGCCGCTTTCGTGAAGCTGCCAAGCTCTGCAACGCGAGCAAAAACCTGCATTGATTGAAGCAGTTCCATACGCCCTCGACGGTTTTTGTTGCTGTTGGTCATCACTAATGGCAAGTGATTGTTGTCTTTTAAGATAACAGTCCTGTGATGGCTGGTGCATTTATCGTTGCCGATTTAAAGGAAACAATAGCCGTACTTAACCAGAGATCGCTGGTGACCTTACGGAGAAACAAAATGAAAGCCTGGCTTCTTGAAGATTTTGGTCTCGATAATTTAGTCCTGGGTGAAACACCTGCCCCGCAACCCAAGGCTGGCGAGTTGCTTGTCAAAGTGGGCGCCGTTTCGCTCAACTTTCGAGACAAAGCGATCGTCGACGGCATCTACGAGCCACACATGGTGCCTAAACCCCTGATTCCCGTGAGCGATGCCGCAGGAACCGTGGTGGCAGTGGGCGAAGGCGTCAGCCGATTCAAGGTCGGCGACCGGGTGAACTCGCACTTGTACTCGCGCTGGCTTGATGGTGCTCCTGGCCCCGATGAACCCGATTACTGCTTCGGTTCACCCCTTCCAGGCGGCTTGGCTGAGTACATGATCATCCACGAAGAAAGCGCCGTCCGCGCACCCGACAACATGTCGGACGAAGAAGCGTCGACACTGCCGATTGCCGCGCTCACGGCGTGGTACTCACTGGTGGACTACGGTCAGATCAAGGCAGGTGAAACCGTGCTTGTACAAGGTACGGGCGGCGTGTCGATCTTTGCGATTCAACTGGCCACAGCGCTCGGTGCCAACGTCATCGTGACGTCCAGCAACGACCGTAATCTGGAAGCTGCAATGAAGCTTGGCGCCGTTGCAGGCGTGAACTACCGGACCCATCCGAAGTGGGAAGAAGAAGTGCTGCGTCTCACCGACGGTAAAGGGGTGGACCTGCTTCTGGACGTTGCCGGTGGCAATGGTTTGAATCAGTCAATTGCTGCCACTAAGGCCGCAGGCAAAATTGCACAAATCGGCTTCCTGACGGGGCAAACCACCGCCCTGAGCCTTATGCCGCTGATCTTCCGGCAGACGACCATACGCGGCATCGCGGTCGCGCCACGCTCCTCGTTTGATCGAATGAATGCCTTCCTCAACGAGAACGAGATCACCCCCGTCATCGACAAGGTCTATCCATTTGAAGAAGCACGACACGCCTACGAGCACTTGGCGAGAGGCGCCTTCGGCAAGGTCGTTATCAAAATTGGCTGATTGTCCGGTCGGGTGAGTGGCCCTGCTTCAGGGTGCCCGGCATTGCCGCCCCGTGTGCGTAAGTACACGGGGCGCTTTAGCAGGCCACGCCATAAGGTGTTAATTACGGGAGAAGAGCTGTAGGAGATTTCGTATGTATTAGAAGGTTTGGTCTTTATTGGCTCGATTTCGCCCACCTGAATTGTGTAGGGGGATGTTCAGTGCCAGTTTTGCAGGGCGCCACCGTACTTATTATTAGCTACTCGATAAGTACCCAATGGCAACAAACCGGTGTCCCTACATTCAAAGGATTAAGATGAGTACTATCACGTGCCCCGGTTGCGGGAATGAGGCCAGTGCGTTCGGCACTGTCATGAATTGCTGGTGTGACAAAATGTATTGTGACCATACCAGCGGGATGTTTGCCAGTTACAGCTGTGCTTGTGGTTCCCGTGGCGAAACCCCGCAAGCCACGCAACATCGCGAGCACCAGAGGTCCAGGTTCATGGCCGAAATGGATTCAGATATTGAGGCGCTGCTCGCTACGTTACCGACAAAAATCCAGCATTCTTTTCAGACTCAAAGTGTCAGCGCCACTGCCTCTGATGTTCAGGTGACGTTCAACAATGGTCACAGCGCCGTCATCACCGTAACCGGCGTGTATTCGACGCCAAAAGAGTTTCAGGTGTCTGGCGCCGGGCGCGTGGTTGCCGTCAAAGGGGGCAGTGAACTGAAAGCGGCGCTGAGCAGCATTGCCAATGCATCACGCTGTCAGGCACTGAACTGACATCCAATCACACCACCCCGGCAATACTCAGACCTTGGCGACGCCCACCCGCCATTGCGAAGGTGGCACCAGGCCGTTGACCAGGTAGTTGCCCACGATGCGCGACTTGTACACGCGGGGGTTGTGGTTGGCCAGGGTGCGTGCGTTGCGCCAGAGTCGATCCAGCGCCTTGTTGCTGGCGGTAGCGCTGGCCCCCAGGGCATCGAACAGCGCTGTGGTGGCGGCGAGCGTGGCATCCACCACGGGATTGACTGCCAGGCACACTTCCAGCTCTGCCAGTGCGACCTGCGGGTCGTCATGGGCAAGAGGCTGGTCACTGGCGATCGTGTACTGCGCGGTCTGTTCCAGACGCTGCGCAGCCTGTCGGGTAATGGCGTGTGCCGCGTAGGCCTGGCTGGCCACTTCGCCGATCACTTGCAGCAGTTGCACGTCTTGGGCTGCGACATCGGCATTGCCCGTGGAAAAGGTTCTGGATCGGTTGCTCAACTCCTCGGCGCCACTCAAGGTTGCGCGACGGGCAATGCCTGCGAGAGTGCTCAGGTGATAAATCTGAAAGAACGATTGCCCATAGGCAAAACGCTGATCAGTGGGACGCGGCTCATCATCCAGCCGCACCTTGTCAAAGATGCAGGTGCCGCTCGCCGTCAGGCGTTGGCCAAAACCGTTCCAGTCATCAATGACCTGTACTCCCGCCGCTTTAAGGTCGACCACTACGCTGTAGAGCGTGCCGTCCTCACCGGTACCGATTGTGTTGATCAGGTCGCTGTAAAGCGCCCCGGTGGTGTAGAACTTTTTCCCGCTGATACGCAGCGAGCCATCTTCAGACCGATGAATACGTGTTTCAAACTCGCCACGGGTCTGTGTGCCCACCTCGGTGCTGCCCGGTGAGAGCAGCGCGCCCTGGCTGAGCTTGTCCAGCCACTTTGCCTGCCAGTCGGGACTCTTGGAAACCAGCACTTCTTCGCAAAAACCAAAATGCCCGCGCAGGGCCTGGGTGATGTTTGAGTCGGCCGCAGACAACTCGCTCAACAGGGTAAGCAACTCAACCAGCGTGGCGTCTTGTCCGCCATACGCGGCGGGCAAGCGCCAGCGCGGCAAGCCGAGCGCATTCAATTGCTGGATCACCGTGGCCAGGCTGCTGCGTGATCCGTCAGCCTCTGCAGCTTGCGCACTGATGCGTTCAAACAGCGGGCGAAAGGGTGCGGCCAGTTGTTCGTAACGGGCGGAAGGGGTGGTGCCCCAAATGTTCAATTCTGGATTAGGCATGCAATCTGACCTTGCCGGGCCTGCGCTCAAAGGCGCGCTGGCGCTGTAATAAGTGAAGTAAATGCGTTTAGGCCCAGTGGTCTGGTGAGGTCACCCTAATCCTAGATTGGTTAAATGCTTAATACCAAAAACAGCTAACCAAATACCCGGACAGGGTTCTATATATATGCATTAAAAGTATTAGATGCTTATGTCTTTATTGCGCTAGCTTCTAAAAACGCCACGCTTGGCGACCCCCTGAAGCCTCTTTTCTCAATGCCAGACTGCATGCCTACAGATGGTTGAGTTATCCGTTAACTCTGTAGGATTTCTGAATGACAACACGTCGAAAACTGCTAACCCTGTTGGGTCTGGCCTCGCTGGTGCTGCATGGCGCACCCACTTACGCCGCTGCACCGCTGACTCTGGTAGTAGGGGATCAGTTCTTTTCCAATCGTATCGTTCTGGAGCTCTCGGGTGAGCTCAAGGACTTGCCTTACACCATCGACTTCAAGCGTTTCAATACCGGGTCGCCTGTGGCATCGGCAGTGGCCAGCGGCGCGCTGGATATTGGTGTGGTGGGTGACACTCCAGTGATCAGCCTGGCGGCCAACGGGGCCCCGGTCAAAGTCGTGGCCAGTACCCAGACCAGTCTCAACGGTGTAGGAATCGTGGCCCGCCCGGGCATCCAATCGGTGGCAGACCTCAAAGGCAAAACCGTCGCGATCTGGAACGGCTCGTGGAGCCAGCAGATGATGTTCAAGGCTCTGGATGAAGCGGGCGTCCCGCGCGACAGCGTGAACTATAAGTTCCTGTTGCCAGCTGAAGCGAGTATGGCCTTGAGCCAGGGTGACATCGACGCTTTTGGTACATGGGAACCCTATGTTTCCTTGCAGGAGAAAGAGGGCAGCACGCTGATCCGCAATGCCAAGGGGTTGATGAGCGCGCCGACTTATGTAGTTGCGTATGAACCGGTGCTGGCGCAAAAGGGCGAGATCATCAAGGACTTTGTTGCGCGCCTGACCCGCGCCCGGGTCTGGAGCCAAAGCCATGTCGACGAATACGCCGATGCCTGGTCCAAGGCCAACCAGTCCTCTCCGGAGATCGCCAAGGCCTGGTTCAAGCGCGACGCCATTACCGTATTGCCGATCTCGCCCACCATTGTCAGCGAAGCCCAGGCTACCTCTGATTTTCTCTATGACGCCAAGCTGCTTAAAAAGCCGTATGACGTCACCCCAATGTTTGACCGCGCACTCTGATAACCGAGGAAAACCTTATGGCCAAGCAAATGGCATTGGCGGGGTTCATGCTTTCGGGCCCCGTGGTACATAGCCACGCGGTGTGGCGTCACCCGCAGACCCATAGCCACTTTCTCGACCCCGACTACTACATCGACATTGCCAAAACCCTCGAAGACGGCTGCTTTGACCTGCTGTTTTTTGCCGATCGGCTGGCGGTTGGCGATCAAGCCGGGCAATCACGTGCGCGCTCTTTTGAGCTGGGGGCCCAGGATGCGGCGCGGCTGGACCCGTTGCCGATTCTGAGCCTGCTGGCCGGCCACACCAAACATATCGGCCTGGGACTGACGCGCTCCACCACCTACTACCAACCGCCCCATGTGGCGCGGGCGATTGCCTCTCTGGATCATATTTCCAGGGGGCGCAGTGCGTGGAACATCGTCACGTCCATGAACGACAGCGAAGCACGTCTGTTTGGTCATGCGCAGCATCTGGCCCATGACCAGCGTTATGCCCGTGCCGATGAGTTTGTCGAGCTGGTGCTCAAGCTGTGGAACAGCTGGCAGCCTGATGCGCTGGTGCTGGACAAGGTACGCGGCATTCTCGCGGACCCGAACAAAATCGATGCCTTTAAGCACAGCGGGGCTTTCTTTGAATGCGAGGGGCCGCTGAATATCCCCCGAGTACCCCAGGGCCAGCCGGTATTGATTCAAGCGGGGGCTTCGGGCCGTGGCCGGCAGTTTGGTTCACGTTGGGCAGAGGTTATTTTCAGTATCAACAGTCGGGTAGAGCGCATGCTTGAATTCCGTCAGGACATCCACCAGCAAATGCGCGCCATTGGTCGTAACCCGGATGAGTGCAAAGTCCTTACTGCCGTCATGCCCTTCATTGGCGGCACTGAGGCTGAAGCGATCAAAAAGCGTGATGAACACAATGCGCTGGCCAACCCTGAGCTGGGAGTTATTACGCTGTCGACCCAGTCGAATTTCGACTTTACCCAGTTCCCGCTGGACACCCGCTTGCTCGATATCGCCAGGCATTCGGCGACGCCGGATGTGATTGCACAAAAGCTGCGCCTGGAGCGCGACATCACTCTTGGCGAATACGGCGCCATCATGGCGGCCAGTATCCGGGTGCCGCAATTGACGGGCACTGCGCAAAGCGTGGCACAGCAACTGATCGACTGGCTGGAGCTGGGTGCTTGTGACGGTTATGTGGTGTCGCCTGCCTACCTGCCTGGCACGTTTACGGAATTTACCGAATCGGTGGTGCCGATCCTGCAACGTCGCGGTTATTTGCGCACGGCGTACGAACACCCGACGTTGCGCGGTCATCTGGGCTTGAAGCAATTTGGCTGATGACTACAACGCGAGGGGCTTACCCCTAAACCCCTCGCTGGTCATTCAGTACGGGTAGATCCATCAATGTGTCCGCTTCTATGAGCGGTTTAATCCTTGTGTCCCGCCTTAGAAGCGGCGTGCAGTGGTGTAGTTTTTCTTCCAGTACGAGTTATCCATCGAATCGATACGAATCGTCTTGCCCTTACGGGGTGCATGGATAAAACGGTTATCGCCGATGTACAAGCCTACGTGATTGCTTCGGGTGCTCCCTTGGGTACGGAAAAACACGGCATCGCCGGGTTTCAGTTTATGCCGGGCGACTATGGGCAAGTCCGCATTCAGCATGGCTGAGGTGGTTCTTGGTATATGGATATTGGCTTCGTTCTTGAACAGATAGACCAGCATGCCGCTGCAATCGAAACCCTTGTCCAGTGACATGCCCCCCCACAGATAAGGAATGCCCAGCAAGGAGTGGGCGCGCTTGATGACCTTCTTGACGTGAACGGGTGAGGCGTCTTGTTTAACGGTTTGAATGGCCCAGGCGTAGGGTTTTCGCAGGTCGGCAGCGCACGCAATGCTAGAGCCGGCGAGGGTGAACAGTAAGACAAGAGAGATGAATTTAGACACAAGTAACCTTCCGATTGATGGGGGTTCTTGAAGTCTAAAAGTGCGGCTTAAGCGGGTATGTGAGGCTATTCCTACATGGATTACGGTATTAATCTGATCCCGACGAACAGCACTGGTCGTATTAAAAAAGCGTTTTAGGGAATGCGGACTGTAGGATGTTAATGCCTCCAGGTGGCGGGGGGGCTGGGCGCTCAGTGATAATCATGGCCTGGTCATTTAGTCATTTTGTGGCTCTAGGTGGTATGCCGTCGCAGTTCTAAAGTGGGGCCATCTTTCCTAAGGGCTGACCATCATGGATTTCACACTGCAACATCTTGGGGACGAGTCGGCGCTGCGTGTCAGTTTTGACCTGATGGGCGTTTTGCGCCCACATCTGCGCGATCCCGGGGCCTATTCGGCGCAACTGCTACGTCAGATGGCTCAGGGCTATCGCCTGCTTGCCGCCTGGCAGGGGCACAGGCTGGTCGGGCTGGCGGGGTACCGCGAGATGGAAAACCTGATCTATTCGCGCTTTATCTATGTCGATGACTTGGTTGTGAGCCCCGACATGCAGCGCTCAGGTTTGGGTAGCCGTCTCCTGAGCTGCGTGCGTGACGAAGCCGTGCGCCGCCAGTGCGATCATCTGGTGCTGGATACAGGGCTGCACATGGCGCTGGCTCAGCGTTTCTACTTCCGTCAGGGCTTGCTGGCGCAGGGCATGCACTTCACTCAGAAGCTGACCGGGGAGCAACCATGAACAACGCCTTGCTGATCAATGCCAGTCCCCACGGGCACTTTTCCCATGCCAGTCGCCTGGCTCGCGAATGGTTGGCAACCCTGCGCCAGCGCTATCCGGATCTTGCCTGGGTGGGGCGGGATTTGAGCGAACAGCCGTTGCCGCCACTGGGCAGCGATTACGGCGCAGCTTTAGCCGCACCCACGCCGTTCGAGTCTCCTGCGTTCGATGTGTCCGAGGCGCTGATACGTGAGCTGGAAAGCAGCGACATGCTGGTGATCGCCACGCCCATGCACAATTTCACTATTCCGGCAGCTCTCAAGCTGTGGATCGATTACGTGCTGCGCATTCATCGCACGTTCAGCGCAGGCCCTGAAGGTAAAATCGGTTTGCTTGCCGATCGGCCGGTGTTTGTACTGGTGGGGTCAGGTGGCTTTCATCAGGGGGAGAGGGCGCGGCAACCCGATTTTTTGACGGACTACCTGCGTTATGCCCTTAACACGCTTGGGCTGTTTGACATTCACTTTGTCTATTTGCAGGGCCTGGTGTTTGGCGAAGAAGCGGTGGCCGTAGCCCTCAAGGATGCCCGCGAGCAACTCGCACGCTTGGCCGGCCAATAGCCCTCAGTTCAACCCTCGGCGCTGTGGGCCAGGCTTTCGATGACGTGCGTAAGAACGTCATTGGACACCGGCACGTCATTGCGTCGTGCCTGGCGATACTCGCTGGGGGTGCAGCCGGCGTAATGTTTGAATGCCCGGGCGAAGTAGGAAGGATCCTTGAATCCCACGTCATAGCCGATGCTGGTGATGGGCATCTGGCTGTTGTCGAGCAGGTCCTTGGCGTGGTCCATGCGTTTGCCCAGTACGTAGTCCATAAACCCCAACCCATAGACTTCCTTGAACAGGCGGCTGAAGCGAAAGGTTGTCATGCCACAGCGCTTGGCCAGTTGTTTTTGATCGATGCTTTCGCAGTAGTTCTGATCGATGTACTGCAGCACGTTGTGCAGAGCCTTGTGTTTTTGGTGGTCAGTGGTAAGCCGGATGCTGTCAGGCAGGGAGGGGCCATGTTCGATCGGTAGCGTCTTGCTGTTACCGACGTTGCGTCGCAGTTCGCACAATTGCTCAAGGGCATGCAGGTAACGGTTGATCTCGGTCCCACACAGGGGGAGCACCACATACTCCCAGACCCCTGAACGCATGGCCCAGATGGCGAGCTCTTCGGAGTGCTGCACGGTGAACATGGTCACAGGGATGGAGGGTGCCTTGAATTTGATCTCCTGCAACAGGTTGAGCCCTGACAGGTCGGGGCAGTCGAAATGTATGCAGACCATGTCGGGCGCGGAGTCACGGAGTTTGTCGAACCATCCCCCGGGTTTTTCCAGTTGGCAGTGGCAGGCTGAACGAAAAGGCACCATCAACGCTTCAGTCGATTGATTGCGCGTCAGGTCAAACCATAAAAGGTGAGGTTTTTTGACAGCGTCGAACTTCATTCACTTAATCCTTTTGGTGTTGTCTGCTGTCTTCTTGGTGAATGTTCAGTGTGTGCAGCGCTATTTAAAATACGGCTGAGAGTGTTTCTTGTTCTGCTTTGCCTCTGCAAAAAAATCCTGCTGTTCGACAATAAACTCCTAACTTTTTCTGCGGCCTCTGGCTCGCCTTTAATCAGGCGGTGCATTAAGTAATCGCTTTCGGTAAATCACTCGAATGAGGTGAATAAAATGAACTTTCAATCTATTAGAGCTTACGTGCTTGCCTTTATTGACGATGAAGATGGCCTGACGATTGTTGAATATGCCGTTGCCGGTGGCTTGATAACCCTGGGTGCAGTTGCAGCGTTTATAACCCTGGGGGGAAATGTCAGCACAGCCATCACCAGCCTGGGGTGCGCGGTCAAGGGGCAAACCTGCTGACGCAAGACTCTTCATTGGATCCAGGCTCCTCATGGCAGCTGCCCGCTGCCTGGCGCAGCGCTAATAGTACGGGTGTGTAGACAAGTATTGCCGTTGCATTAACGCTGAGAAGATTAAATTCTGATATGAAACCCCCGGCTTAGTCTGTCGCGCTATACGTCCCCTCTAGCTGACAGTTCCAGGCCGGTTTTTATTCTGTCGGCAGGCACTGAAATGGTCTGCTGTACAACGAGCAGTATGCGTATTGTAGTACGGTCGACATGTATTTGTGTCGATGCTGCAGTTGTTTGTTGTGTTATTTGTTTATTTCAGGATTTAAATATTTACGGTCTGGGCAATAAAGTCCTATCAGTCAGCAAAAAACTCCTAACCCTCAATTATCACGCTGACTAGGATTTAATTAAGCAGTGCAGTTTGCCCTGCTGCTTAATATTAAACATTGAGTGAGGTGGACAAAATGAAACTGCAAAAAATCAAAACTTCCGTGGTGAAGTTTATCAACGATGAAGATGGCCTGACCATTGTGGAATATGCCGTGGCCGGTGGCCTGATCACGCTGGACGCTGTCGCTGCGTTTATCACGCTGGGCACCAATGTGAAAACGGCAATTACCAGTCTGGGATGTGCCGTCAAAGGCCAGACCTGCTAGCGCGATGTGTCTTGTTGAGGGTGCAGCCATGGGCGGGGTACAGATGTTTGCTGTTGCATTGCTACTGGGGCTGCTGGGAATTGCGGTGGTGAACGATCTTCGAAATCACCGGATTCCCAACCTTCTTGTTTTGTTGGGGGTGGTGCTGGGAGTCGTGGGCCAGAGCTATGCCTCAGGATTGATCGGATTGGGCCATGCGCTGCTGGGCATGCTAGTCGGTTTCGCGATTTTCCTGCCGATGTACGCGGTCGGGGGCATGGCTGCCGGTGATGTGAAGTTAATGGCCATGGTTGGCGCTTTTCTCACACCGTACGACGCCCTATGGGCTGCTTTTTTCAGCCTCATTGCCGGCGGTGCATGTGGATTATTGATTGTGCTGCTGCGTGGTCAGGCCCTGCAAACCCTGGGTCGGTACTGGTTGATGCTCAGGGCCCGGGCCTATTTTTCACCCGCAGCGGATGAAGTGGCCGGCAAACCTTTTCCTTATTCAATTGCAGTTTTGCTTGGCACCTTGACCAGCGTCTTTTGGCTGCCCTTTGGCCATTAGTTCAGGAGAACACTATGTTCGCTATCAACAGCACTCGTGTTTCCCTGCATGAACGCGAAGCGGTCCAGCAACTGGCTCCACAGCCGCGCACGATCCTTGAGACCGGATTGGCAGACAGCTTTCTCGGTGATCTGGTGTGCAAGCATTTATACGATGCGGGTGTGCTGGACATGGTGCAGCTGGTAGCACGACTGGCGTTGACCGGAGCGGTTCTTGAAGAAGTGCTGACGTTCCTGCGCAAGGATCGTCGTGTGGAGGTGCTTGGTCAGTCAGGGGGCCAGGCCTTGCGTTATGGCTTGACGGAGCGCGGTCGCAACAGTGCCCGCGATGCCCTCGCACGCAGTGGCTACATTGGCGCTGCGCCCTATCCGGTGAGTGCGTACCGCGCACTCCTCAAGTTGCAGACCATTCATCATGGCCGTATCAGTGCCCATGACATGCACACCTGTTTCGGCTCGATGGTGCTGGCGCAAAACATGCTCGACCAACTGGGTGTTGCCCTGAACTCGGGGCGCGCCATCATGATTTACGGGCCTGCAGGTACCGGCAAGACCTATGTCAGCAGTCGGCTGATCCGGTTGTTTGCTGAGTCAATATGGGTGCCCCATGCAATCGCGATCAACGAAGCGGTCATCGAAATTTATGATCCCCAGGTGCACAAGCGTCTGGATGATGACGAACAGCAAAATGCCTTGATGCTCAATGAAGGCATAGATCGCCGGCTGCTGCGCTGTGAACGGCCGATTGTCATTACCGGTGGCGAGTTGACGATGGAGCAACTGGACGTCCGTTATGAGCCTTTCTCGCGTCAGTACCAGGCACCGTTGCAACTGAAGGCCAGCAACGGCTTGCTTGTCATCGACGACCTTGGGCGTCAGCGCATGACGCCAGAGGTGCTGTTGAACCGCTGGATTGTGCCCATGGAGGAGAGGCGGGATTTCCTCAACCTGGGGGGCGGCCGCCACTGCGAGCTGCCCTTTGACCTGATCCTGGTGTTTTCCACCAACCTCAATCCGCTGGAGCTGGCCGACGAAGCGTTTTTGCGACGCATTGGCTACAAGCTGCAATTCGGCTACCTCAAGCCAGGCGAGTACGAACGTATCTGGATTCAAGAGACGCAGCGACTGGGCATCCCCTATGACCCCGCGTTGCTCAGCTTTGTGTTGCGAGAACTCTATGGCGCCGAAAACATGCCCCTGGTGCCTTGCCATCCGAGAGATCTCTTGAACATGGCCTGTGATCGCCAGCGTTATCAGGAGGGGGCAGGGCCACTGACTACTCAGGAGCTTGAGTGGGCGTGGCACAACTATTTCGTCCAACTCGATTTTCTTGGGTAAGGAGTCACTGTCATGAACTCGCGCACGCTTGCTTTGATTGTCCTGTCCGTGATTCTCGGGCTGGGCGCGACATGGATGGCCAATAACTGGCTGACGGCAAGGCTCAATACCAGCCCCGACGATAACCAGCAAAACGTGGTGATTGCCACGGTGGAAATCGCTTTCGGGCAAATGATCGAGCCCCAGCAGGTGGCTGTGGTACGCATGCCCAAGGATGCAGCGCCGGATGATGCATTCGACTCTACGGAAAAAGTGGTCGGCAAAATCGCCACGTTTTCCTTGCTTCGCGGCGACATTCTGCGGGGTGCGCGGTTGGCTGAGCATATGGGCGGCAGCACCCTGGCCTCACTGATTGAGCCCAGCAAACGCGCCATATCGGTGCGGGTGGACGATGTGGTCGGTGTCGGCGGGTTCCTGCTGCCTGGCAATCGAGTCGACGTGCTGGCAACCCGGCAGACCGGTAACGCGGGTGATGCCGAGTCCAAGACCATTCTGGAAGATTTGCGTGTGCTGGCGGTGGACCAGACAGCCAGTACCGACAAGACCCAACCGGTGGTGGTGCGTGCGGTGACCCTGGAGATGACGCCCCCTCAGGCAGAAGTGCTGGTCAAGGGGATGGCCGCAGGCAAGGTGCAACTGGCCTTGCGTAATCCGCTGGATAACCACAAGGCCCCGGTGATGACTGAGCCCGTTGCAGTGGCGGCGCCTGCACTGGCACCCGTCATGACCAAGCCAGTGGTGCGTCGTCGCGCACCTGCCAGCAACGGGAGCGTCATCGTGATTCGTGGTGTCGTGGCCACGGTCGAAAAAGCGATGTAGAGGGTCGGGCCGCCGCAACGGCAGAACAGAAAGGTGGAACATCATGAACGCGCGTATCCAACAGCCCCACACCGCGTTTGCTCAACAGCAGCGCGGAGCCATGCTTGTCCTGGTCGTGATTGCCATGGCTTCGCTTTTGCTGATGGGGGCCCTGGCGCTAGACGGCAGTCATATGCTGCTGAACAAGACTCGCCTGCAAAATGCAGTGGACGCGGCGGCGCTGAGCGGGGCCAAGACACTCAGCATGGTGGCAGGTACGAGCGGGTCTGCGAGCCTGAGCCAAACCGCTGCACTCAATACCCTGACCCTGAACGCCAATGCGGCGGGTAACCAGGAGCTGGCCACTGCGATGGCCGCCAATGCAGCAGGCTTCGCCAAGGTGGAACTGGCAACCAGCGTATACGGGCCGTTCTCTTTTCCTGGCCCTGCGAGTGCGACTTTTGTCCGGGTAACGGTGACCAACTACCCCCTGAGCAGTTTTTTCTGGGGGGTATTTCAGGCGCTGGACAACGGCAATGCCACGAGCAAGGCCGTTGCTGCAGTCGCCACTGCTGGCCCCAGTCCGACCAGCAGCCCATGTGATCTGACCCCGCTGCTGGTATGTGGCGACCCTGCGCAAAACAACCCGACGGCGGGGATGTTCTGGGGCTTCAGGTTCGGTGATTTACAGGTGTTGAAAACCGCAGCCAATAACAGCTCTGCCATTGGCCCCGGAAATTTTCAGCTACTGGACTTTGGCTCAGGCGGCAAAACCGTCAGGGAAGGGCTGGCGGGGGGGATCAACCAGTGCAATGTCGTCGGCTCGACCGTCCTGACGAAACCGGGCAATACCGTGGGGCCAGCCTCCCAAGGGCTCAATACGCGCTTTAACGAATACAAGGGTGGCCTCAGCGCTGCGGACTATCCGCCGGACCTTGTGATTACAGTCAATCCCAAGTCATTTACCTACGCCGGATCACCCGCGCCGATTTTGTACAACGGTCAAACGATCACCTCCAGCAGCGGCAACTTGTCCACTTCCGGCGGTGCTTTGTACGACTACAACAACTGGGCACAGGATGAAGCAGCCTGTGTGGGGGGCGCGGGTGGCTGTCAGAGCAATGGTGTCTTTGAACGGCGGATCCTGAAAATCGTGATTGGCGATTGCTCAGGCAAGAACGACGGTGCGTCCTCGATACCGGTGCTGGGCTTTGGTTGCTATTTCGTGATGCAGCCGGCAGATCAACAAGGTAATTCGGCCCAGATATTCGGCCAGTTCGTGAGTGTGTGTGAAGGCGACAATGTGCCCGGGCCTAACCCGGCGGGTAACGTCGGTCCGCAGATCATTCAGTTGTACAAAACCTACATCGACAACAACCAGACGCCGAGCACCGACTCCTAGGAGGTCTTATGGGACGCTGTGGATTCAAGTCGGTACGCGCACAACGTGGCCTGGCAATGGTCGAGCTGGCGCTGACATTGCCGTTGCTGGTGTTGCTGATGCTCACCTTCGCCGAGTTCGGTCGCATGCTGTTCCAGTACAACAGCATGGAGCAAGCCAGTCGCGATGCCGGGCGCTATGTGGCCAGCCAGGCGTGGAATTCAACCCTGGGTACGGTGCAGTTAAGCACTGCGCTGATTGCGCAGACCAGGAACGTTGCGGTTTACGGTGTTCCGGCCAACCCCAATGGCTACCCGGCGGCAGCACCCGGCCTCACCACCGGTAATGTCACGGTGAGCGCGGTGGGCACAGACCATGTTCGGGTCAGCATTGCCTACACCTTTGTCCCGGTGATCGGCAGTTCGATCCCCGCCCTGTTTGGCAGCAGCGTGCCACTGGGTTTGCTGTTGACTTCAACCGTCGTCATGAGGGCCTTGTGATGAACAGCAAGCGCATGGGCGGTGTGTATGTCGTGGAGTTCGCCATCACGGCTCTGGTGTTGTTCACCCTGCTGTTCGGCGCGCTGGAAATGGGCCGCTTGTATTTCACGGTCAACGTGCTCAGCGAGTCGGTGCGCCGAGGTGCGCGTCTGGCGGCGGTATGCAACATCCAGGACCCGGTCATCCTGCGTCGTGCGATGTTCAACACAGCCGCCAATAACGGGCCGAGCAGCCTGATTGCCAGCCTGAGCACGGCCAACCTGAACCTGATCTACATGGACGCCAACGGAGCGGTGATTGCCAGTCCCAATGACCTGGTGAATGCCACCGGTTTTGCGGCCATTCGTTATGTGCAGTTACAGGTGACCAACTTCAGTTTCAATTTGTTGATCCCCGGATTCAGCGGGGTATTCATCCTGCCCACGTTCAGGTCGACCGCCCCGCGTGAAAGCCTTGGCCGCCAGCCTGATCCGACGGTTACACCGGGGATTACGCCATGTTAAGTGTCCGAGAAGTGACGGCGGCAGCGTCATCTGACCGTCAGGGCATGCGCTTGTTGATCAGTGGGCGTGATGCAGCGGCCTTGAACCATCTCAAAGGTTTGAGTCAGGGCGTACCCAACCTGCTGGTGAGCACGCGATTGGTGAGCAATGGCCATACCGATCCGTTGTACGGCCTGGAGCAGATGCCTGATTTCCTGCTGTTGCGTGTCAGCCATTTATGGCGCGAAGAGCTGGCGGCCCTGTTGCTGCATCCGCTCAAGGAGCGTCCACCGCTGTTGGTATGCGGGCCCATGGATGAGCGCGAAGGCATGCGCATGGCCATGCAGGCCGGAGCCCGTGACTTTTTGCCTGAGCCTGTTTCAGCAGAGGATTTGCAGTCGGCACTCGACCGTATGCAGATGGAGCTGCATTCCGATCTTGGGGCCAAGGGCAAGCTGGTGGCTGTGATGAATGCCAAGGGCGGATCGGGGGCCTCGATGCTGGCCTGCAATCTGGCTCATCAACTGAGTGTTCAGGGCGGTAGAACCCTGTTGCTGGACCTGGACCTGCAGTTCGGCAGCCTGGCCCACAGTCTGGATGTGCTGCCTACACACAGTCATACGGATGTGCTGCAACAGATCGATACCCTGGACAGCGTTGCATTGCGCGGTTTTTGCAGCCATTTCAGCCCCTCCCTGCATGTGCTGGGTGGGCGCACCGATGAGCTGTGCCTGTCCCAGGAGATACGTCTGGAGCAACTGGACAGCTTGCTGCGGCTGTCGCGCAACACCTATGACTGGGTGGTGGTGGATTTACCGCGGCACATTGATCACCTCACCGGAATCACGCTTGAGCAGTCGGACCGGGTCTACATCGTGCTGCAACAGAGCCTGAGCCATCTGCAGGATGCCAACCGGCTGGTGCGCATTCTGCGTGATGACCTGGGCGTGCAAAGTAACCGTCTGCATGTGGTGGTCAACCGCTTCGACAAGTCTTCGCCGTTCAAGCCCAAGGACATCAGCGATGCACTGCGCTGCAACGAGCTGCACAAGTTGCCCAATGACTATGCAGTGGTCAGTGAAAGCCAGAACACCGGGGTGCCACTGGAGCTGCATGCACCACGTGCCAGCATCACCTTGAGTTTGCGTGAATTGAGCCAGAGCCTGATCGGGATCGAAGCCCATGACGCGGGCTTGCTAAAACGTACGTTCAACCGTCTGTTCGGAGGATAAGCCATGCTCAGCGACTTTCGTAACCGCCTGCGTCAGCAAGCCGGCCAACCGGCTCCGGCAGATGCCCTGGTAATCCCCATCGAGGGTGCCGATTGCTCCAGTGTCATGATGGCGTGGGAAGCCAGTGCGCCGGATGTCGTCTATGAAACCCGAACCAAGCTCAGCTCCATGGAGGCCGAGTGGCGGGAGAAGATCTATCAGCAGTTGCTCAAGGTCATGGACCTGTCCTTGCTCGATACTCTGGAGCTGGCCGACGCCGGACGCCAGATCCGCGAAATCAGCCTGCGTCTGCTGGACGAGTACTCGGCGCCGGTCAGTGCCAGCAGCCGCCAGTTGATTATCAAGCAGATCACCGACGAGGTACTGGGGCTCGGGCCGCTTGAGCCGTTGCTGGGTGACAACAGCGTGTCCGACATTCTGGTCAATGGATTCAACTCGGTGTACGTGGAGCGCTTTGGCAAGTTGCAGAGAACCGATGTGCGCTTTCGCGATGATCAGCATTTGCTCAATATCATCGACCGGATCGTGTCCAGTCTGGGACGCCGCATCGATGAATCCTCGCCGCTGGTGGACGCACGGCTCAAGGACGGCTCGCGGGTCAACGCGATCATCCCGCCGCTGGCCATCGACGGGCCGAGCATGTCGATCCGTCGCTTTGCCGTGGATTTGCTCAATACCCAAAGCCTGGTGCAGATGGGCACCCTTACGCCGGCGATCGCCCTGATGCTCAAGGCAATCGTGCGCGGGCGGCTCAATGTGCTGATCTCCGGCGGTACGGGCAGCGGCAAGACCACCATGCTCAATGTGCTGTCCAGCTTTATCCCGCACAACGAGCGGATCGTCACCATCGAAGACTCCGCCGAACTGCAATTGCAGCAACCTCACGTGGTGCGCCTGGAAACCCGCCCGGCCAATATCGAGGGCCGTGGCGAGGTGGGCCAGCGTGAACTGGTGCGCAACAGTCTGCGGATGCGCCCGGATCGCATCGTGATCGGTGAAGTGCGTGGCGCCGAGGCGCTGGATATGTTGACGGCAATGAACACGGGTCACGATGGTTCATTGACCACCATTCACGCCAACACTGCCCGCGATGCATTGGGGCGGATCGAGAATATGGTGTCCATGAGCGGAGCTACGTTTCCGATCAAGGCCATGCGTCAGCAAATTGCCTCGGCCATCGGCGTGGTTATCCAGTTGGAGCGTCAGGAGGACGGTACGCGGCGTTTGGTCAGTGTCCAGGAGATCAATGGCATGGAAGGCGATGTCATCACCATGACCGAGATCTTCGCTTTTGTGCGCAATGGCATGGGTGAGAAAGGGGAGGTTCTGGGCGAGTTTCGCTCAACCGGTATGGTGCCGGCATTTCGTGATGTGCTGGCCAAACGAGGTATTGAGCTGCCGCTCAGCCTGTTCCGGCCGGAATGGATGGAGGGGTAGCGATGAACCAGATTCCTGGTGAATTTATCCTGGCGTTCCTGGGCATGGTGTTCTCGGCCATGTTCCTTCTCAGTCAGGGGCTGACAATTCCGGTGTTCGGCGAGGCCAACCAGGTGCGCAAGCGCATTCGTGGTCGTCTTAACCTGCTGGAGCGGGCCAATAACGTGCCCAACATGCAATCGATTCTGCGCCAGAAATATTTGCGTCGCCTGCCGCCGCTCGAGGCTCGCCTGGAGCAGTTGCCGATGATGGAAACCCTGGCCCAGATGATCGAGCAGGCCGGCCATGAGTACCGGGCCTATCGGGTCCTGTTGCTGGGGCTGGTGCTGGCGACAGCAGTGGGGCTGGTGCTGTGGTCGTTCCTGCAACTGTGGTGGGTGGCGGTACCGGCTGCACTTGTCAGTTTCTGGTTGCCTGTGTGGAAGATTTCCCACGATCGCACCCAGCGCTTCGCCCAGTTTGAGGAGGGCTTGCCCGATGCTCTGGATGCCATGTGCCGCGCCCTGCGTGCCGGGCATCCGTTCAATGAAACCCTGCAACTGGTTGCTGATGAGCACCACGGGCCCGTGGCTTACGAATTTGGCCTGGCCTTCGCCGATATCAATTATGGCAATGATGTGCGCCGGGCCATGCTGGGCCTGCTTGAACGTGTGCCCAGCATGACGGTGATGATGCTGGTGACCACGGTGCTGATCCACCGCGAAACCGGTGGCAACCTGACTGAGGTGCTGACCCGTTTGAGTAGCCTGATCCGTGGACGCTTTCGCTTTCATCGCAAGGTCAAGACCCTTTCGGCCGAGGGGCGGATGTCCGGCTGGATCCTGGTGTCGATGCCCTTTGTACTGGCGGTGGCCATCTTGATTTCAAGCCCGACTTACATGCCTTTGCTGTTCAAGGAGCCCTTGGGGCAGAAGCTGATCATGGGGGCTTTTGTGGCCATGCTGATCGGTATTTTCTGGATTCGCAAAATCATCCGGATTCAGGTTTGAACACGGGGTAACCCGGAGGGTATGGGCATGAACTATTTATTGGGTCTGATCAATCGGGCGGTGGGTGATGAGCAACTGACCCGGTTGTTGTTTGCCGCACTGATCGGTCTGAGTGTGGTGCTGGTGGTGGCCACCCTGGCGATACTGGTCAAGGGGTTGCAAAGCCCTGTGCAGCGTCGACTGATGTTGATCAAGCGTGGTCACGGCGTCGACCTGCGGGCACCGCCGAGCAACCTGCAGATGATGCTGGAACAGGTCGGTCAGCGTTTTAACAGCGGTGAGCCGGGTCAATCTTCGGCCACCCGGAGTTTGCTGACCCATGCCGGTTACCGATCGCCGTCGGCGGTGCAGGTGTACTGGGCGATCCGACTGTTACTGCCACTGTTGCTGGTGGGGATTACGCTTATGGCGCTGCCGTTTATTCCCAACCTGTCGCTGCTGTTGGGGGTCGGGTTGTTAATGGTGGTGCTGGGTGTGGGGTGGCTGGCCCCGGCGGTCTATGTCGGCGCACGCAAGGAGGCGAGGATGTCGCGTCTGCTGATTGCCTTTCCGGATGCCCTGGACCTGATGGTGGTGTGCGTGGAATCAGGGCTTGCCTTGCCCCAGGCTATCGAGCGGGTCGCCGAGGAAATGGCGGTCAGCCAGCCTGATCTGGCCCTGGAGCTTGCGTTGGTGAACGCCGAGGTGCGTGCGGGTGTTCCCAGTACCGAGGCCCTCAAGCACCTGGCCGAGCGTACCGGGCTGGAAGACATACGCGGACTGGTGAGTTTGCTGGCGCAGAGCATTCGCTTTGGTACCAGTGTGGGGACCACTTTGCGGGTTTATGCCGAAGAGTTTCGCGATCGGCGTACGCAAATGGCCGAGGAGAAAGCGGCCAAAGTCGGTACCAAACTGGTGTTTCCGCTGATCTTTTGTCTGTGGCCAAGTTTTTTCCTGGTGGCCATCGGTCCGGCGATCATTAGTGTGTTCAAGGTCTTCGGGAAGATCTAAGTGAGGGGCGCACGCAGCGCCCCTTTCCCCCAATAAACTGCCGATCACCCGCCCGCCGTCGCAAGAGCAACATTAAACTTTTGAATCCCAAGGATATTCTGTAGCCTTGTCGCGCTTCAGTGCTTGTCCGTGCCTGATACACACATTCTCCCAGCGGGACTTGACGGTCCGGAGCTGGTGGTACACTCGACTTTCGCGCAACGCGCTTGCAGGTCTTGCGAACATGACGCAAATTTCTGAACGACTTCTGGTTCAAGCCCACCTTGATGCCAAGCAGCCAAAACCGTTGACTGAGGCACAATCCCTCAGCCTGCGTGCGCAGATCGCGGCTGAGCTTAAAGCCCGTGACGCGGTGCTGGTGGCGCATTTCTACTGTGATCCGGTGATTCAGGCCCTGGCCGAAGAAACCGGTGGCTGTGTGTCCGACTCCCTTGAGATGGCCCGCTTTGGCGCGGCCCACCCGGCCAAAACCATTCTGGTGGCCGGTGTGCGTTTTATGGGCGAGACGGCGAAAATCCTGACCCCTGAAAAACGCGTGCTCATGCCGACGTTGGAGGCCACCTGTTCTCTTGATCTGGGCTGCCCGGTTGAAGAGTTCTCGGCGTTTTGCGACAAGCACCCCGAGCGCACGGTGGTGGTGTATGCCAACACCTCGGCGGCGGTCAAGGCCCGGGCTGACTGGGTGGTGACCTCAAGCTGCGCGCTGGAAATCGTCGAAAGCCTGATGGATAACGGCGAAACCATTATCTGGGGGCCGGACAAGCATCTGGGCCGTTACATCCAGCGCCAGACCGGTGCCGACATGCTGTTGTGGGACGGTGCCTGCATCGTGCACGAAGAGTTCAAGTCCAAGCAGCTTGAAGACATGAAGGCGTTGTATCCGGACGCGGCGATTCTGGTTCACCCTGAGTCGCCGGAGTCGGTGATCGATTTGGCTGACGCGGTGGGTTCTACCAGTCAACTGATCGCCGCGGCGCAAAACCTCCCGAACAAGACCTTTATCGTGGCCACAGACCGCGGCATTTTCTACAAAATGCAGCAGCTGTGCCCGGACAAGGTCTTTATCGAGGCGCCGACAGCGGGTAACGGTGCGGCGTGCCGTAGCTGCGCCCATTGCCCGTGGATGGCCATGAACACTCTGGAGCGTACGCTGGAGTGTTTACAGCAGGGGACCAACGAAATTTTCGTCGACCCGGCACTGGTGCCCCACGCCATTCGCCCGCTCAAGCGCATGCTGGATTTCACCCAGGCTGCGCGTTTGAAGCTGGCGGGGAATGCCTGATAGATCGAGTTGTTGTTTGGGCCCTCACCCTCTCCCAGAGGGTTAGGGGACTGACCGCACACTGACTGGATATCACCGACAATCAGCTCCCTCTCCCTGCGGGAGAGGGCTGGGGTGGGCTTTTGCTCTTGGGGTCAGTTCATCATCTCTTTGAGCGCCCGCTCCTGATCCATCAATTCCCGCTTGCGGGCATCCAGGCGTGCTGACAGCTGGAAGTTGTTGGTGAGCTTCTGGGCAAAGTCCAGTTGCTGGATGGCCTGACGGTAGTCACCCACCAGCGCAAAGTACTCCGCACGGGCTTGATGCAGGCCGATGATGTTGCCAGACAAGCCTCGGGTCTCTGCAACCGAGTACCAGACATCCGGGTCGTCGGGACGACTCTTGAGCAGGGCCTCAAGTGCTTTGTCGGCTTCTTTGGGTTTGTTTTGCTTGAGCAGCAGGTCGACTCGCGCCTGATTGAGCGGGTAGTTGCCCGGATACAGGGTGCGCATTCTGTCGATTCGCTGTTGGGCTTCGGCCAGGCGATTGCTGTCCATGTCCAGCTCGATTTGCGCCAGGTTGTAGGTGATGTCGTTCGGCGACTTTTCCAGTAACGGCTTGAGCGTGTCGCGGGCTTCGTTGAACTGGCTGCCTTTCATGTAGGCAATCGCCAGACCATAACGGGCTACGTCGTTTTTCGGGTTCTCATCCAACTGCTGGCGAAAGCGCTTGGCAGCCAGGCCAGGGGTTTCTTCGTAGTTGAGCTGCACTCGGGCGCGGATCAGTTGATAGCGCAAGCTGTCTTCGGTGCCGCCCACTCGGGCCTGTTCGGCGCGGTTGCGGGTGTCGGCAATACGCGATTCAGTGACCGGGTGAGTCAGCAAAAACTCGGGTGGCCGACCGTCAAAGCGATATTGGCGCATCAGGCGCTCGAACATGGTGGGCATGGAGCGCGGGTCATAGCCTGCTTTCTCCAGGTTGAGAATGCCAATCCGGTCAGCCTCCTGCTCATTCTGTCGCGAAAAGCGCCGCTGTTCTTGCATGGCTGCGGCCTGTGTCCCTGCGATAGCAGCAATGCCGGCGTCGCCCGCGCCAGAAGCCGCAACGATGATTCCTGCGAGCAGTGCAGCCATCATCGGCAGTTGCATGCGCTGCTGCGCCTCTACGCCACGAGCGAAGTGGCGTTGGGACAAGTGAGCCAGTTCGTGAGCCATTACCGAAGCGTATTCGCCCTCGGTCTGGGCGTTGAGGAACAGGCCGCCGTTGACCCCGATGATACCGCCGGGAGCGGCGAAGGCGTTGAGTTGCGGGCTGTTGATCAGGATGAATTCCAGTCGGCGGTCCTGTACCTGGCTGGTTTCGACCAGTTTGTAGACGCTGGTTTCGACGTAATCCTTAAGCTGCGGGTCGTTGAGTTGCGACACCTGGCTGCGCAGCATGCTCAACCAGGCGCGGCCCAGTTGGTACTCTTGTTGTGGAGAGACGATGGACGAACTGGCGTCACCCAGGGACGGTAAATCGTCGGCGAAGCTCGGCGAGGCGAGCAGGCAAGCGAGCGTCAACAGGGTAGGGCGCAGAAAAGTCATTCACAGAGCTCTAGTCGGTAAAGCGCTTACTGTAGCTGGACACTCGGCTGGCGACCAGTGGCGGGTCTGCTTGGGGTATTCTAGCCGGCATAAAAATGCCATCTCTGGAGATGTACGTAATGACTGACGCGTTGGCCCACGATACCGAACTGGATGCAGCGGGCCTTAACTGTCCGTTGCCACTGCTCAAGGCCAAGATGGCGTTGAACAAGATGAGCAGTGGTCAGGTCCTCAAGGTGATCGCCACGGATGCGGGTTCACAACGTGACTTTCGTACCTTCGCACGCTTGGCAGGGCATGAGTTGCTGCATGAAGAAGACAATGCGGGCACTTATCGCTACTGGTTACGCAAGGCTTGAGTCTTGCTTGACCTCACTGTGGGAGCGAATCTGCTCGTGAAAGAATCGCAATAAGTATCAAGATCTTCGCGAGCAGGCTCGCTCCCACAGAAGCACTGCACTTTTTTCTAAGGAATATCGATGTTCAAGGTTTTACGCGGTTGGGTGCAGCGCTATTTCTCTGATGAAGAAGCGGTGGTACTGGCGGTTTTGTTGGTGCTGGCATTTACCGCTGTGCTGACATTGGGCGGCATGTTGGCGCCCGTGTTGGCGGGCATGGTGCTGGCGTATCTGATGCAGGGCCTGGTGGTTGCTCTGGAGCGCCTGCGAGTACCGGCCGCCGCAGCGGTCGGGCTGGTGTTTGCACTGTTCATGGGGTTGTTGCTGGTATTTCTTGTGGTGGTGGTGCCATTGCTATGGCATCAACTGATCACGCTGTTCAATGAGCTGCCGGGCATGCTCGCAAAATGGCAGTCGCTGTTGTTGCTGTTGCCAGAGCGTTACCCGCACCTGGTGTCGGATGAGCAAGTGCTGCAAGCCATTGAAGTGGCGCGGGGTGAAATCGGCAAGTTCGGGCAACTGGCGTTGACCTTTTCGCTGTCCAGTTTGCCGTTGTTGGTCAACATCATGATTTATCTGGTGCTGGTACCGATTCTGGTGTTTTTCTTTCTCAAGGACCGGGCGCTGATTGGGCGTTGGGTGCGCGGTTACCTGCCCCGTGAACGGGCATTGATTACCCGTGTGGCCGAGGAAATGAACCGCCAGATCGCCAACTACATTCGCGGCAAAGTCATCGAGATCATTATTTGCGGCGGCGTGACTTACATCGCATTTGTCGCCATGGATCTTAACTACTCGGCTTTGCTGGCGCTGCTAGTGGGGATTTCGGTGGTGGTGCCCTATGTGGGAGCCGTGGTGGTGACGGTACCGGTGCTGTTGATCGCGTTGTTCCAGTGGGGCTGGAGCGACCAGTTTATCTACCTGATGGCGGTCTACGGGATCATCCAGACCCTGGACGGTAACGTGCTGGTACCGCTGCTGTTCTCTGAGGCTGTGAGCCTGCACCCGGTGGCAATCATTTGTGCCGTGCTGTTGTTTGGCGGGTTGTGGGGTTTCTGGGGGGTGTTTTTTGCAATCCCGCTGGCGACGCTGTTCAAGGCCGTACTTGATGCCTGGCCGAGAGAGCAGCAAGTGGTGGCTCCACTTCTATAAATAACCGAATCGCGAACATGAAAAAGCCCCGGCTCTTGTGAGAGTCGGGGCTTTTTCGTTACTGCATCAACTTACGCTTGAATAACCGGGATATTGGCGTTTGCAGCCGCTTCACGGAATTCGGCGATCTGATCAAAGCTCAGGTAGCGGTATACGTCCGCTGCCATGGTGTTGATCTCAGCCGCGTAGGCCATGTATTCCTCAACGGAAGGCAGGCGACCCAGGATCGAGGCTACCGACGCCAACTCAGCCGAAGCCAGGTAAACGTTCGCGCCATCACCCAAACGGTTCGGGAAGTTACGGGTCGAAGTCGACACAACAGTCGAGTTCGGTTCTACGCGTGCCTGGTTACCCATGCACAACGAGCAGCCCGGCATTTCCATGCGTGCGCCAGCTTTGCCGTAGATGCCGTAGTAGCCTTCTTCGGTCAGTTGGTGCGCGTCCATTTTGGTCGGAGGCGACAGCCACAGACGAGTTGGCAGCTGGCCTTTGACCTTGTCCAGCAACTTGCCCGCAGCGCGGAAGTGGCCGATGTTGGTCATGCACGAACCGATGAACACTTCGTCGATCTTCTCACCGGCAACGGTGGACAGCAGGCGGGCGTCATCAGGGTCGTTTGGCGCGCAGAGCACAGGCTCCTTGATGTCAGCCAGATCGATTTCGATGATCTCAGCGTATTCGGCGTCAGCATCGGCTTCCATCAGCTCAGGGTTGGCTACCCAGGCTTCCATCGCTTGAGCGCGACGCTCAAGGGTACGAGCATCGCCGTAACCTTCACCGATCATCCAGCGCAGCAGGGTGATGTTGGAGTTCAGGTATTCGGTAATGGACTCTTTGGACAGCTTGATGGTGCAGCCAGCAGCCGAACGCTCTGCCGAAGCGTCGGACAGTTCGAATGCTTGCTCGATGCTCAGGTTGTCCAGACCTTCGATTTCCAGGATACGACCCGAGAATTCGTTGATCTTGCCTTTCTTCTCTACGGTCAGCAGGCCTTTCTGGATTGCGACGTAAGGAATGGCGTGTACCAGGTCACGCAGGGTGATGCCCGGCTGCATTTCGCCTTTGAAACGAACCAGAATCGATTCCGGCATGTCCAGTGGCATTACGCCAGTGGCTGCGGCGAACGCTACCAGACCGGAACCGGCCGGGAACGAAATGCCCATCGGGAAGCGGGTGTGGGAGTCGCCGCCGGTGCCGACGGTATCCGGCAGCAGCATACGGTTCAGCCAGCTGTGGATGATGCCGTCGCCCGGACGCAGGGACACGCCGCCGCGGGTCATGATGAAGTCTGGCAGGGTGTGGTGGGTGGTCACGTCGATCGGCTTTGGATAAGCAGCGGTATGGCAGAAGGACTGCATTACCAGATCAGCGGAGAAGCCCAGGCACGCCAGGTCTTTCAGTTCGTCACGGGTCATGGGACCGGTGGTGTCCTGAGAACCTACGGTGGTCATCTTCGGTTCGCAGTAAGTGCCTGGACGAACGCCAGTCACGCCGCAAGCCTTGCCGACCATTTTTTGCGCCAGGGTGAAACCCTTGGTGCTTTCAATAGGAGCTTCAGGCTTCTTGAACAGATCGGATGGAGCCAGGCCCAGTTCGGCGCGAGCCTTCTCGGTCAGGCCACGGCCAATGATCAGTGGGATACGGCCGCCAGCACGGACTTCGTCCAACAGAACCGGGGTCTTCATTTCGAAGGTGGTGATGACTTCGTCGGTACCGTGCTTGCAGACTTTGCCTGCGTGCGGGTACAGGTCGATCACGTCGCCCATGTTGATGTTGGAAACATCGAACTCGATTGGCAGTGCGCCAGCATCTTCCATGGTGTTGTAGAAGATTGGAGCGATTTTGCTGCCGAAGCAGAAACCACCGGCACGCTTGTTCGGTACGTAAGGAACGTCGTCGCCGAAGAACCACAGTACGGAGTTGGTGGCCGATTTACGCGACGAACCGGTACCGACCACGTCGCCGACGTAGGCAATAGGGAAGCCCGCGTTGCGCATTTCTTCGATTTGCTTCATCGGACCGATGGAGCCTTGAACGTCCGGCACGATGCCGTCGCGAGCCATTTTCAGCATGGCCAGGGCGTGCAGCGGGATGTCAGGGCGCGACCAGGCGTCCGGTGCAGGCGACAGGTCATCGGTGTTGGTTTCGCCGGTTACCTTGAACACGCGCAGGCTGATTTTGTCAGCCAGTACAGGGCGGTTCTTGAACCACTCGCCGTCAGCCCAGGATTGCACCACGGCTTTGGCGTGGGGATTACCGTTCTTGGCTTTTTCAGCGACGTCGTGGAAGGCGTCAAACATCAACAGGGTGTGCTTGAGTTGCTCGGCGGCAACCGGTGCCAGCTCTGCGTCATCCAGCATCTCGACCAGCGTCACGATGTTGTAGCCGCCTTGCATGGTGCCAAGCAGTTCTACAGCGCGCTTTTTGCTGATCAGTGGGGAAGTCGCTTCACCTTTGGCGATGGCGGACAGGAAGCCGGCTTTTACATAGGCCGCTTCGTCAACACCCGGCGGAATGCGGTTGGTGATCAGGTCAACGAGGAATTCTTCTTCGCCGGCAGGCGGGTTCTTCAGCAGCTCAACCAGGCCTGCAGTTTGTTCGGCGTTAAGCGGCTGGGGAACGATACCCAGTGCTGCGCGCTCTTCGATATGTTTGCGGTAGGCTTCAAGCACAGTTATTACCCTCATCATTGGTCCCAAATGGGTGTCCGGGACGCTCATCCAGGAATGCCGAGCACTCATGCGCATGGGGGCTTTTTGAGCCGCTTAGCCAGAGTTGCAAGGATTCCCAACAGAAGCTGTTTTCAAAGTTTTACGCCTTCCGAACGGGGGAGATGATGAATGTTGGTGCGGGTATCTGCAGTGCAAATACCCCTCACCAACACCGTTCTTCGGGATCAACTGTGCTCGTGACGCTTTGAAAACAGCTTCTAACGGACATTGGCGCCTTAAAAGGCAGGCCGATTCTACGGGAAAAACTTGTTAAAGGTAAGTTAGCCCCTGAAGGTTGAGGGGTGATCTGCGTTAGACAAAGGGCTAACATGGGCCCCTGTTTCGTTCTGCAGTGCTCTATTTCGCCATGTCCAATCAAACCATCAAGACCCCCTGCATAGGCCTGTGCTCAACGGTTTACGGCGACCTCGTGTGCCGTGGTTGCAAGCGTTTCCACCACGAAGTGATCAATTGGAACGGTTACAACGAGGAAGAAAAGCGCGCCGTGTGGCGTCGGCTTGAGCAGCTTTTGGTGCAGGTAATGGCCGGCAAGGTCGAAGTATTCGATCGGGCTACGCTGCGCGACCAACTGGTGGCGCGCAAGATCCGCTTTGTGCCCAACCAATCCGAATATTGCTGGGCGTATCAGCTGATTGCCCGCGGGGCTCGGGTGATCAATCAGCTGGAGCTCTATGGCATGGTGCTGCTGCCGGAGTTTCGCGGTTGGGCGCTGCCAGAGTTGCGTGACGCCATTGATCGGGAATTTTTCCTGCTGTCCGAAGCCCATTATCAGCGCTATATCGCCCCGGGGTTTCTGAAAGAGGCGTTTGGCGAGTAAGGCGTCAGCCGATCAGCCTTTGTTTGCCAGCTCTTCCAGATGCTCGATCATGTCCTCGGGCTTGAGCACCAGAATGTCGCTTTCCAGCTTGTCGATCACCACCTCGGCCGTGTTGCCAATCAATGCTCCCGAGAGCCCGGTACGCGCCACGGTACCCATGACGGTCACTATTGCGCCCAAGGCCTTGGCCACCCGTGGGATGATCACGTCTGCCGGGCCTTCTTCTATATGCAGGCGGCTGTCGTCTATTTCACACTGTTGCTGAAACACCTGACACTCGGCCCGGTAGGTTTCTTGCAGCTGGTTGTCCAGTGGGTAGGCTGCGTCTACAGCTGCCAGCATGGGGGCAGGGTGAGCGCTGACGACATGAAATTGTGCATGGGCCATGCTTGCGATGCGAAAACCATGGTCAACGATGCTTGAGTGCAGGGCCATATGCTCAGGGTCGTTGTTGCCCACGTCGACGGCGGCCAGTATTACACCGTGCTCCCACGACGCTGTGGTTTTGGCCAGCAGTACCGGGCTGGGGCAATAGCGCAGCAGTTTCCAGTCTTCGGGTGTGAGCAGTACTTTTTTCAGCGGGTTATCGGGTACGTGCTGCTTGATCACCAGCCCGCAGTTGTGGGCTTGCTGCACCTTGATGATGGTTGCGTGCTGGCTCTCATGCCAGTTCTGCTCGCTGGTGACGCTGTAGGCTTCGCTTTTGAGGCTGCTTTCAAGCACGCTCAGCAGGGCTGAATGGTCATGCTTTTTATCGCAGATCAATAGATGTAAATGCGCTTTCGTGTGGCTGGCGATGTGTTTGGCGCGCTTGAGTGCGAGACTTTCCATCAGATGGGGCTCGATGACGACCAACAGGCTGTTAATGCTGTGCATGACCGGTAACTCCACAAGTTATAAAAGCGGCGTGTAATCACTATAGTTGCTCAGCGGTTGCCCCTGTGTTGATGCATATCAAGTTGCGCCGTTGGTGCTGCGCTCCGTGGCCCGTATAATCGCCGGCTCGCCTCAATTCAGTCTTTGTGAGCCTCATGTCAGCGATTTTTCAAAACACTGCCGGTCTTCTGTGCAATCCCCAACGGTCGGGAGCGTGCGCGTGATTCTTCCTGAAATTCATGAGTTCCTGGGCTGCCGCACGCCTGACGGCTGGATCGCAGCGGCATTGGCCGATCAGGAAACCTTGCTGATTGATCACAAAAACTGTGAATTCAAGGCCGCCAGCACGGCGCTTAGTCTGATTGCCAAGTACCACTCCCATGTTGACCTGATCAATATGATGTCGCGTCTGGCCCGGGAAGAGTTGGTGCATCACGAGCAAGTCATGCGCCTGATGAAAAAGCGCAAGATCGAGCTGCGTCAGCTGTCGGCCGGGCGCTACGCCTCGGGTCTGCGCAAGGTGGTACGTAACCACGAGCCGGTCAAACTGGTGGACACCCTGGTGGTTGGGGCGTTTATCGAAGCCCGCAGTTGCGAGCGTTTCGAGGCATTGGTCCCGCATTTGGACGAAGAACTCGGCAAGTTCTACTTTGGCCTGCTCAAGAGCGAAGCACGGCATTTTCAGGGTTATCTGAAACTGGCCTATCAGTATGGCGATGCCAAGGATATTGCCCAGGTGATCGAGCGGGTGAGGGCGGCAGAGCAAGAGCTGATCGAATCACCGGATGTTGAATTCCGCTTCCACAGTGGTGTGCCAAGCGCCGCTTAAATCCCCTGTAGCAGCTGCCGAAGGAACGAGGCTGCGTTCGATTGCGAAGCGGTCGTAAAATCTGAGTCCGCGATTTAACTGAAAGGCCGCGATTTCATGTTTTACGACGGCTACGTCGGGGTGCCGCATTACGCCGGACGCAGCCTCGTTCCTTCGGCAGCTGCTACGAAAATCTTAACGGTACAAACAGCCAGATAGATAGGTACCTAATTGTCGTCTTGACATTAGCTGCCTAGACAGTAATATTTAGAAACATTACTGCCTAGGCAGCTTCCTGGTGCCTTGATGAAACATTTCCATCCCGATAACTTCCAAAATTGCACCCTGGGCATGCTCCTCGGGCGTACGGCCATGCTCAAGGACCGGATCATCGATCGTCATATGGAGCCATATGGCATTACGGCGGCGCAGTTCAAGGTGCTGATTATCATGGCCCAGTTCGACGTTGATACCCCGGCCGAGCTCTGCCGCCATCTGTCGCTGGACAGTGGGTCCATGACTCGCATGCTTGATCGCCTCGAGCAAAAAAAGCTGTTGATGCGCCAGCGCTCCGAAGCCGATCGGCGACAGGTCAGGTTGGTGTTGACCGACGACGGCCAGGCCCTGGCCAACCAATTGCCGAAGATTGGCGCCGATGCAATGAATCAGCTGGCAAGCGCCATTAGCCCGCAAGAGCTGCAAAGTCTGGAACAGATCCTCAAGAAAATACTCTTGGCAGCTGGTGATCCGATCACTGTCATGCGCTTAGGTGAAAAATGAGCCACAAAACGCTGCGTACAGGCCTTAGCCTGGTATTTACGTCGATGGTGTTGGCCGGTTGCGCCAGCTATAGCGGCTTAAACACCGTGGGCGTGAGTGAGGAAGCGAAAAACCTCAAGGCTGCTCAATCGCTCAATGGCGTCACGGTTACCCCGGCAGCCTGGCCTGAAAAAGACTGGTGGAAGCGTCTGGGGGACGTTCAGCTGGACGGCTTGATTCAGGAAGCCTTGCGCGACAGCCCGGACATGCAAATAGCCAGCGCCCGTGCGCATCAGGCGACTGCCGCGGCCGGTGCGGCCAATGCCGCACGTATGCCGACGCTGGATGCCGAAGCCGATGTCTCGCGTTCACGCCTGTCGCGCTCTCAAGATCCGAGTGGGCAGGGCGGTCGATACGACACCCTGCGTGATGCCAGTCTGACGTTTAATTACACGTTCGATTTGTGGGGCGGTCAGCGTGACGCCTGGGAAGCAGCGTTGGGCGAGGCCCGTGCGGCCGAAGTTGACAGCCGGGCCGCGAGCCTGACCCTGGCCGCCGATGTAGCCCGGGGTTACAGCAGCCTCGGGCATGCCTTTATCGTCCGTGACTTGGCCAAGGATGACCTGGAGCGTACCGGGAAATTGCTCGACCTGAGCAAGCGTCGTCTGCAAGCCGGCATCGACAGCCATTACCAGTTTCAGCAAACCGAAAGCCTCGAGGCCAGTTCTCAAGAGCAGTTGATCAGCGCTGAAAAACAACTCAAAAGCGCGCGCATCGCGCTGGCGGTGTTGTTAGGCAAGGGGCCGGATCGCGGCATTGATATCGCGCGTCCGAAAATTCTGGCGCCGAGCGCTGTGGCGTTGCCAAGTGCCCTGCCTGCTGAGTTGCTGGGTCGTCGTCCGGATCTGGTGGCGGCGCGCTGGCGAGTGGAGGCGGCGAGCAAGAATATTGCTGCGGCCAAGACGCGCTTTTATCCCAATCTCAACTTGAGTGCGGCGGCAGGTACTCAGTCGCTGTTGGGTGAAGCGTTGTTCGGGTCTGCCAGTCGCTTCCTCACTATCGCACCGGCCATTTCGCTGCCGATCTTTGATGGTGGCCGCCTGCGTGCAGGGCTGGATAGCGAGGACGCCAAGTACGATCTGGCTGTCGCGCAGTACAACAAAATATTGGTGGGCGCCCTGGGCGATGTCAGTGACACCCTCGTTCAGCTAGGTGCCGTTGGGCAGCAAATCAACGCCCAGCAACGGGCAACCGATATCGCCCAGGACTCGTTCAACACCGTGTTGCAGCGCTATGGCTCGGGTGTCGGTAACTACCTGGACGTGCTCAGCATTGAGCAGCAATTGCTTCAGGCCCAGCGCCAGCTGGCGGACCTGAATGCCGAGCAGATCGATCTTTCGATCCAATTGATGCAAGCCCTGGGCGGTGGATTTGAGCCCGGCAATACGGCTGAAGCCGTTCCCTCTCAAGTCCTCGTCGGCAGAATAATTTAGGTAATCGTCATGGCCACTGTGCAAACACCGAATGAAACGCAACACACCCAGGACGCTGGCAATCAGCGTAAACGCAAGCTCTTGCTGAGTGGCCTGGCGGTTCTGGTCATCTTGGTCGGGTTGGGCGTCTGGGCCTGGGAAGAGCTGTACGGTCGCTGGAGTGAAAGCACCGACGATGCCTATGTAAACGGCAATGTGGTTGAGATCACGCCTCTTGTCACCGGTACGGTGGTGAGTATTGGTGCCGACGATGGCGATCTGGTTCATGAGGGCCAGGTCTTGCTGAACTTCGACCCAAGCGACGCGCAGGTTGGGCTGCAGAGCGCCGAGGCCAATCTGGCTCGTACCGTACGTCAGGTGCGTGGTCTGTTCAGTGATGTGAAGGGCATGAAGGCCCAGGTGGCTGCGCAGAAAGTCGAAGTGCAAAAGAACCAGGACAACTACAACCGTCGTAAAAGTCTTGCGGCTGGCGGGGCCATCTCCCAGGAAGAGCTGTCCCATGCCCGGGATGATCTGTCTTCGGCACAAAGCGCCTTGCGCAATGCTGAGCAAAAACTCGATACCACGAGTGCGTTGGTCGATAACACATCGGTGGCCAACCACCCGGATGTGAAGGCTGCTGCTGCGCAGTTGCGTCAGGCTTACCTGGCAAACGCCCGCTCCACCTTGATTGCTCCGGTCACCGGATATGTGGCCAAGCGTACGGTTCAGTTGGGCCAGCGGGTTCAGCCGGGCACTGCGCTAATGGCGGTCATTCCGCTCAATCAGCTGTGGATTGATGCCAACTTCAAGGAAACCCAGTTGCATAAAATGCGCATCGGTCAGCCGGTGGATATTGAATCTGATATCTATGGCAGCAGCGTGAAATACAGCGGCACCATCGACAGCATTGGTGCCGGTACTGGCAGCGCATTCGCCCTGTTGCCCGCGCAAAATGCGACGGGTAACTGGATCAAGATCGTGCAGCGTGTACCAGTGCGTATCCATATCAATGCCGATGAGCTGGCTGAGCATCCATTGCGCGTCGGTTTGTCTACAACCGTTGATGTGGACCTGCGTGACCAGACCGGCCCGGTACTGGCTCAGCAACCACCGCAAAAAGCCTCGTTCAGTACCAATGTGTATGCGCAGCAGTTGGCAGATGCTGAAGCACTGATTACGCGTTTGATTAACAGCAACAGCGCTGCGACAGCCGATATGGCCGCTCAGCGTTGATTCGCCAATCCATGAGCCTCGCCGAAGTGGCGGGGCTGCATCCCCGGTTTTAAAGGATTTGCGATGAGTACAAACGCGTCTTTTACCCCTCCCAGCCTGGTAATGGCCACTATTGGTCTATCGCTGGCGACCTTTATGCAGGTGCTCGACACCACCATCGCCAACGTTGCCTTGCCCACCATCTCCGGCAACCTTGGGGTGAGTTCGGAGCAGGGCACGTGGGTGATTACGTCCTTCGCAGTCAGTAACGCGATTGCCTTGCCCCTCACTGGCTGGCTGAGCCGCCGTTTTGGCGAAGTGAAGCTGTTTTTGTGGGCCACAATCCTGTTCGTGCTGGCCTCGTTTTTGTGCGGTATTTCGACTTCGATGCCTGAGCTGGTCGGGTTTCGCGTGTTGCAAGGGCTGGTGGCCGGGCCGCTGTATCCCATGACTCAAACCCTGTTGATTGCGGTGTATCCGCCTGCGAAACGGGGGATGGCATTGGCATTGCTGGCGATGGTCACGGTGGTCGCGCCCATTGCGGGTCCCATTTTGGGTGGCTGGATCACGGACAGTTACAGTTGGCCGTGGATTTTCTTCATTAATATACCGATCGGCATTTTTGCGGTGATGGTGGTTCGCCAGCAACTGAAGGCGCGCCCGGTGGTGATCACCCGCCAGCCGATGGACTATGTAGGGTTGATTACCCTGATCATTGGTGTGGGTGCGCTGCAGATCGTGCTCGACAAAGGCAATGATCTGGACTGGTTCGAGTCCAATTTCATCCTGTTGGGTAGTGCGTTATCAGTGGTGGCGCTGGCGGCTTTCATTATTTGGGAAATGACGGACAAGCATCCGATCGTCAACTTGCGCCTGTTTGCCCACCGTAACTTTCGCATCGGCACCATTGTGCTGGTGTTGGGGTATGCCGGGTTCTTCGGTATCAACTTGATTTTGCCGCAATGGCTGCAGACGCAGATGGGCTATACAGCGACCTGGGCGGGGTTGGCGGTGGCACCGATCGGGATCTTGCCGGTGTTGATGTCGCCGTTCGTGGGCAAGTATGCGAATAAATTCGACTTGCGCTTGCTGGCCGGCCTGGCGTTTCTGGCCATCGGGCTGAGTTGCTTTATGCGTGCTGACTTCACCAATGAGGTGGACTTCCAGCATATCGCGATGGTGCAGTTGTTCATGGGGATTGGCGTGGCGTTGTTCTTTATGCCGACGTTGACCATTTTGATGTCGGATTTACCACCGCATCAGATCGCCGACGGAGCCGGGCTGGCGACGTTCTTGCGGACCCTGGGGGGCAGCTTTGCCGCTTCCTTGACCACATGGATCTGGATTCGCAGGGCGGATCAGCATCATGCCTACATGAGTGAAAGCATTAGTGCCTATGATCCGGTGACACGGCATACCCTGGAAAGCCTGGGGGGCGCCAGTACACCGGCCTACGCTCAGATGGATCAGATTCTGACCAGTCAGGCGTATATGTTCTCCACCGTGGACTACTTCACCATGATGGGCTGGCTGTTTATGGGGTTGATTTTGCTGGTATGGCTGGCCAAGCCGCCGTTTGCGGCCAAGGCGGGGCCGGCGACGAGCGGGCATTAAATCTGGAGCCCTGCAAACCCCTTGTGGGAATGAGCCTGCTCGCGAGAGTTGCCATGCGTTTTATCTGTGATACTGCGCAGAAACCTTCGCGAGCAGGCTCGCTCCCACGGGTTTATTGTGAGGGAGGCGGTGCAAAATCAAACGGCGACAGTTGCATGCCTTGCTCGTCCACTTGCAGAACCCAGCCCTGGCGATCCCAGTCACCGAGCACGATGCGTTTGGCTGCGTGTTCGTTGACCAGCAGTTTGTGGATCGCGGGGCGGTGGGTATGGCCGTGAATCAAGGTATGTACGCCAAAGTGCGCCATGATCCGGGGGATTTCTTCGGCGGTCACGTCGACGATGTCATTGGCTTTCATGCGGGTTTGGGCGCGGCTCTCGCTGCGCAGCTTGCGTGCCAGTTTATGCCGCGTGCCCAAGGGCAGATGGCGCAGGACCCATAAGGTGATGGGGTTGCGCAGGTAGCGTCGCAGGCGCATGTAGGCTTCGTCGCGAGTGCACAGGCTGTCGCCGTGCATCAATAAAACCGGCTCGCCATAAAAGTCGACAACGCTGGGGTCTTTGATCAGGGTGCAGCCAGCCGCTTTACAAAAGGCCTGGCCAAGCAAAAAGTCGCGGTTGCCGTGCATCAGAAAAATCTTGGTGCCGGTATCGCTCAGTGTTCGCAGCGCTTCACAGATCGAGCGCTGATAAGGTGTCATCGCATCGTCGCCAATCCAGGCTTCGAAAAAATCACCCAGAATGTATAGCGCCTGAGCCGAGCGCGCACGCCCGGTCAGGAAATCCAGAAACGCCCGGGTTATGTCCGGGCGCTCCTCTTCCAGATGCAAGTCTGAAATCAGCAGTATCACTCAATGATCTCTGCTTTCTCGACGATCACGTCTTCTTTAGGCACGTCTTGATGACCGGCTTTGGAAGTGGTGGCAACACCTTTGATCTTGTCTACAACGTCCTGGCCTTCAACGACTTTACCGAATACGGCATAGCCCCAACCCTGAGCGGTTTTGCCGCTGTGGTTCAGGAAGCTGTTATCAGCCACGTTGATGAAGAACTGGGCGGAAGCCGAATGCGGCTCCATGGTGCGAGCCATGGCCACGGTGTACTTCTCGTTTGGCAGGCCGTTATCAGCTTCGTTCTGGATGCTTGGGCGCTTGTCTTTCTTTTCTTTCATGCCGGGCTCGAAACCGCCGCCCTGGACCATGAAGTTGCCGATTACACGGTGGAACACAGTGTTTTCGTAGTGGCCGGCTTTAACGTATTCGATGAAGTTAGCAACGGTGATCGGTGCTTTTTCAGCGTTCAGCTCGATCACGATGTCGCCGTGGTTGGTACTCAGTTTTACTTTGGTCATGGTCGTTATCGCTCTATCAGAGAATTCGTCGGGCCCGGGCGCGGTGACACACCTCAATCCCCCAGGCTGGCTGGGTAGATACAGCCGCGGGCGGAGTTTAGCGTGCTCACGCGGCATTTCGATGGTGTTTTTCCCATATGGGGACTAAAAGCCGGCATTTCAATCGGTTTGATTGAGCACCTGCTCTGTCGGTGACTTGACGGCATCGGCTATGATAGGCGCTTTGATTTAGTCGGCCGACCCAGGCCGCGCACCCTGTTACGTTCAAGGATCCTATGAGCAAGCCCACTGTCGACCCCACTCTGAATCCAAAGGCTGGCCCTGCTGTCCCGGCCAATTTCCTGCGTCCAATCGTTCAGGCGGACCTTGACTCGGGTAAATGCACACAGATCGTGACCCGCTTCCCGCCGGAGCCCAACGGCTATCTGCACATTGGTCACGCCAAGTCCATTTGTGTGAACTTTGGGCTGGCTCAGGAGTTCGGTGGCGTTACGCATTTGCGTTTTGACGACACCAACCCGGCCAAGGAAGACCAGGAATACATCGACGCGATCGAAAGCGACGTGAAGTGGCTGGGCTTTGAATGGTCCGGCGAAGTGCGCTATGCCTCGCAATATTTCGATCAGTTGCACGAGTGGGCGATTTACCTGATTAAAGAAGGTAAGGCCTACGTCTGCGACCTGACGCCAGAGCAGGCCAAGGAATACCGCGGCAGCCTGACCGAGCCGGGCAAGAACAGCCCGTTCCGCGACCGCAGCGTCGAAGAGAACCTGGACCTGTTCGCCCGCATGACGGCCGGTGAGTTCGAGGACGGCAAGTGCGTACTGCGAGCCAAGATCGACATGGCTTCGCCGAACATGAACTTGCGCGACCCGATCATGTACCGCATCCGTCACGCCCATCACCACCAGACCGGTGACAAGTGGTGCATCTACCCGAACTATGACTTCACCCACGGTCAGTCGGACGCCATCGAAGGGATCACCCATTCGATTTGCACCCTGGAATTCGAAAGCCATCGCCCGTTGTATGAGTGGTTCCTCGACAGCCTGCCAGTGCCTGCGCGCCCGCGTCAGTACGAGTTCAGCCGTCTGAACCTGAACTACACCATCACCAGCAAGCGCAAGCTCAAGCAACTGGTTGATGAAAAGCACGTCAATGGCTGGGATGACCCGCGCATGTCCACGCTGTCGGGTTTCCGTCGTCGTGGTTACACGCCTAAATCGATCCGCAACTTCTGCGACATGGTCGGCACCAACCGTTCTGACGGCGTGGTTGACTTCGGCATGCTGGAGTTCAGCATCCGTGACGACCTGGACCACAGCGCACCGCGTGCCATGTGTGTATTGCGTCCGCTGAAAGTCATCATCACCAACTACCCGCAAGACAAGGTCGAAAACCTTGAGCTGCCTTGCCACCCGAAAGAAGACATGGGTGTGCGGGTACTGCCTTTCGCCCGTGAGATCTACATCGATCGTGATGACTTCATGGAAGAACCGCCAAAAGGCTACAAGCGTCTTGAGCCCGCGGGCGAAGTACGTTTGCGCGGCAGCTATGTGATTCGTGCTGACGAAGCAATCAAGGACGCCGATGGCAACATCGTCGAACTGCATTGCTCGTACGACCCTGAAACCCTGGGTAAAAACCCGGAAGGTCGCAAGGTCAAAGGTGTTGTGCATTGGGTGCCGGCGGCAGCCAGTGTCGAATGTGAAGTGCGTTTGTATGATCGTCTGTTCCGCTCGCCAAACCCTGAAAAGGCTGAAGACGGTGCCGGCTTCCTGGAAAACATCAACCCTGACTCGCTGCAGGTGCTTACCGGTTGTCGTGCTGAACCCTCGCTGGGCAATGCACAGCCGGAAGACCGTTTCCAGTTCGAGCGCGAAGGTTACTTCTGCGCGGATATCAAGGACTCGAAACCTGGTCGCCCGGTATTCAACCGTACCGTGACCTTGCGTGATTCGTGGGGCCAGTGATCAAGTTTTGAAGGAATAAGCCGTGCTTACGATCTACAACACGCTCACCAAGAGCAAAGAAGTTTTCAAGCCGCTGGACGGCAACAATGTGCGCATGTACGTGTGCGGTATGACCGTGTACGACTACTGCCACATTGGTCATGGCCGCAGCATGATCGCCTTCGATCTGGTGACCCGCTGGTTGCGTTTCAGCGGCTACAACCTGACCTATGTGCGCAACATCACGGACATTGAAGACAAGATCATCAATCGTGCTCGTGAAAACGGCGAGCCGTTTGAGGCGCTGACCGAGCGCATGATCCAGGCGATGCATGAAGATGAAGCGCGGCTCAATATCCTCAAGCCGGATATGGAGCCCCGGGCCACGGATCACATCCCTGGCATGCATGCAATGATCCAGACCTTGATTGACAAGGGCTACGCCTACGCCCCGGGCAATGGCGATGTGTATTACCGCGTCGCCAAGTTCATGGGGTACGGCAAGCTGTCGCGCAAGAAAATCGAAGACCTGCGCATCGGTGCGCGTATCGAAGTCGACGAAGCCAAGGATGATCCGCTGGACTTCGTGCTCTGGAAAGGCGTCAAGCCTGGCGAGCCGAGCTGGGAGTCGCCGTGGGGGGCGGGTCGTCCGGGCTGGCACATCGAGTGCTCGGTGATGTCCACCTGCTGCCTGGGTGAGACCTTCGATATTCATGGCGGCGGCAGCGACCTTGAGTTTCCGCACCATGAAAACGAAATTGCCCAAAGCGAAGCGGCAACCGGCAAGACCTACGCCAATGCCTGGATGCACTGCGGGATGATTCGCATTAATGGCGAGAAGATGTCCAAATCCTTGAACAACTTCTTCACCATTCGCGACGTCCTGGAGAAATATCATCCAGAAGTGGTGCGTTATCTGTTGGTATCGAGCCATTACCGTAGCTCGATCAACTATTCCGAAGACAACCTAAAGGATGCGAAAGCAGCCCTTGATCGTTTCTATAATGCGCTCAAAGGCTTGCCGAAGGTGGCTCCGGCCGGTGGTGAGGCATTCGTTGAGCGCTTTACCCAGGTGATGAACGACGACTTCGGTACGCCGGAAGCCTGTGCGGTGCTGTTCGAGATGGTTCGCGAGATCAACCGGTTGCGCGAAACCGATCTGCAAGCTGCGGCTGGTTTGGCGGCGCGCCTCAAGCAGTTGGCTGATGTGCTGGGTGTCTTGCAGCTCGAGGCTGATGATTTCTTGCAGGCTGGCGCTGAAGGCAAGGTCGATGCAGCCCAGGTGGATGCCTTGATCGCCGCGCGTTTGGCGGCCCGTGCCGGTAAGGACTGGGCAGAGTCGGATCGGATTCGTGATCAGCTCGCTGCAATGGGTGTTGTGCTGGAAGACGGTAAAGGCGGGACGACCTGGCGCTTGGCTGACTAGGTTGCTTGTTGTGTGAACAAAGGCCCGCCTCGTGCGGGCTTTTGTTTGTCCGGCGTTTGGTGGCGCCAATAACAACGGCACCCGAAGGTGCCGTTGTTTTTGTAGCAGGTTGAACATTTAGCTGTGCAATGTTTCAGCTGCGTACAGAGTGTTTTCAAGCAGGCAGGCGCGAGTCATCGGGCCTACGCCCCCTGGGACTGGGGTGATCCAGCCAGCGCGGGGTAGGGCGGTCTCGTAAACTACATCACCAACCAGTTTGCCATCCGCCTGGCGGTTGATGCCAACGTCGATCACGATGGCGCCTTCCTTGATCCACTCGCCCTTGACCAGGCCAGGTTTACCGGCAGCCACGACCACCAGGTCAGCACGGCCAACGTGGCCGGCCAGATCCTTGGTGAAGCGGTGGGTCACGGTCACGGTGCAGCCAGCCAGCAACAGCTCCATGGCCATTGGGCGGCCAACGATGTTGGATGCTCCGACAATCACGGCGTCCATTCCGTACAGATCCTGGCCGGTGCTTTCGAGCAGGGCCATGATGCCTTTGGGGGTGCATGGGCGCAGCAGTGGGATCCGTTGGGCCAGGCGACCGACGTTATAAGGGTGGAAACCGTCGACATCTTTGTCCGGGCGAATGCGCTCCAGCAGCTTGGATGCATCCAAGTGGGCAGGTAGAGGCAGTTGCAGCAGAATGCCGTCGATGTTCGCGTCGTCATTAAGACGGTCGATCAGATCGGTCAGCGCTTGCTGGGTAGTGTCAGAAGGCAGGTCATAGGCTTGGGAAAGAAAGCCTACCTCTTCGCAGTCTTTACGCTTGTGCGAAACATAAACCTGGGAAGCAGGATCGCTGCCGACCAGGATCACCGCCAGACCAGGGGTGCGCAGGCCTTGCTCGTGACGCTCGGCGACACGTTTGGCAATCTGCTGGCGCAGGCTGGCGGCAATCGCTTTACCGTCGATTAGTTGTGCAGTCATTACGCGTGATTAACCATCGTAAAGGGTGGAAAAAGGACGTGCATTCTCGCATGCCGTGGCTCGAGGGCAAAGGCGCCTGGTCTGTTTATTGCCCTAACTCCTTTATATTTCTAAACTTTTTTTAAAAAAGAGTTGACGACTTTCAGGCTCACCTATAACATTCGTCGCACTTGTCGGGCACAGCCTAGCACTGGTTAAGAAGGTAGAGCGAAGTTGTTGTTCAGCTTGGTGATACTGAAAGCACTTGGTTTGTAGTCGTCAAAGAATACAGGCTAACAAGGCGCCCGTAGCTCAGCTGGATAGAGCATCCGCCTTCTAAGCGGATGGTCGCAGGTTCGAGTCCTGCCGGGTGCGCCATTAGGCAGCTTTGGCACAAGTAAGCAGTACAGGCAATATGGTGGGCGTAGCTCAGTTGGTAGAGCACGGGATTGTGACTCCCGTTGTCGAGGGTTCGATCCCCTTCGTCCACCCCATATTTAGAAAGCCGCCAGATTAATCGTCTGGCGTCTTTGCTTTAAAAGTTTGAAATGCGGATGTGGTGGAATTGGTAGACACACTGGATTTAGGTTCCAGCGCCGCAAGGTGTGAGAGTTCGAGTCTCTCCGTCCGCACCAAATTTGAACAAAGCCGCTTGTAGCGGCTTTTTTCTTTTGTTTGACTGCTTGTTCTTTAGGGCTGGCAGTGCTGTAACGCAATATGGTGGGCGTAGCTCAGTTGGTAGAGCACGGGATTGTGACTCCCGTTGTCGAGGGTTCGATCCCCTTCGTCCACCCCATATTTAAAGAAAACGCCAGATTAATAGTCTGGCGTTTTTTTGTATCTGCAGTTTGAGAAACGGATGTGTGGGTCCCCTGTAGCGCCTCATTTCCCGCATGCTTAGCGTCCTCTGCAATTTGTGTGACAATGCGCGCAGATTGGGGCGGCTCCAAAGGGTGTCCGATATCGCCAGTTACTCAGCAAGGGCTGTGTGTTGTTTGCACCCGGCTTTTGTCGAACTGTGTGGTCGTCTGCGAAAAGTGCCTTCGGTGAAGCATTGGGTCCTGCCTGATGCGCGCTTCTATCTATATAGAAGGCGAAGCAGATGGCCGTATTTACTTAATTTCTGCCGGCTGTTTCCAAGGGTGTTTGCGGTAGGGTGACTTCTTGAGTTTGACCCACTAGAATGCATGCCCTTGATTATGGGGTCGGAAACGGCCGGCTAACGTCTGTGCAACGAGGAATATCCATGCAAGTTTCTGTTGAAAATACTTCCGCTCTTGAGCGTCGCATGACCATTGGCGTGCCAGCTGAGCGTATTGAGGCTGAAGTCAACAAGCGTCTGCAACAGACTGCCCAAAAGGCCAAGATCCCGGGCTTCCGTCCAGGCAAAGTGCCAATGAGCGTGATCCGTCAGCGTTACGAAGCTGATGCGCGTCAAGAAGCTCTGGGTAATGTGATCCAGGCTTCTTTCTACGAAGCAGTGGTTGAGCAGAAGCTAAACCCGGCTGGCGCACCTTCGGTTGAGCCTAAAGTCTTCGAAAAAGGCAAGGATCTGGAATACGTTGCTACTTTCGAAGTGTTCCCTGAATTCGAAGTAACTGGTCTGGACACTATCGCTATCGAGCGCCTGAGCGCCGAAGTGGCTGATGCCGACCTGGACAAAATGCTGGACGTGCTGCGCAAGCAGAACACCCGTTTTGAAGTGACTGACCGTGCTGCCCAGAACGATGATCAACTGAACATCGATTTCGTTGGCAAGGTTGACGGCGAAGTATTCGCTGGTGGTTCCGCCACCGGTACTCAGCTGGTTCTAGGTTCGGGTCGCATGATTCCTGGCTTCGAAGAAGGCCTGGTTGGCGCTAAAGCTGGCGAAGAGCGCGTTCTGAAGCTGACTTTCCCTGCTGACTACCAAAACCTGGACCTGGCCGGCAAAGAAGCTGAGTTCACCGTGACTGTGAACACTGTTTCCGAGCCTAAGCTGCCTGAGCTGAACGAAGAGTTCTTCGCTCAATTCGGTATCAAGGAAACAGGTCTGGAAGGTTTCCGCGCCGAAGTTCGCAAGAACATGGAGCGTGAGCTGCGTCAGGCTATCAAGTCCAAGGTCAAGAATCAGGTAATGGACGGTCTGTTGGCTGCCAACCCGATCGAAGTGCCTAAATCCCTGCTGTCCAACGAAGTTGATCGTCTGCGTGTGCAGGCTGTTCAGCAGTTCGGCGGCAACATCAAGCCTGATCAACTGCCAGCTGAGCTGTTCGAAGAGCAAGCCAGCCGTCGCGTAGTTCTGGGTCTGATCGTGGCTGAAGTGGTCAAGCAGTTCGACCTCAAGCCTGACGAAGATCGCGTTCGCGAAATGATTCAGGAAATGGCTTCCGCCTACCAGGAGCCAGAGCAGGTTGTAGCTTGGTACTACAAAAATGACGCTCAATTGAACGAGGTTCGTTCGGTTGTGCTGGAAGAGCAAGTTGTGGATACTGTTCTGCAGAAGGCTAAGGTGACCGATAAAGCGGTCTCTTACGAAGAAGCTGTCAAGCCGGTGGAAGCTCCACAAGCCGACTGATTTCTGACTCGTTAGAAAACACAACCATAAGCCAGCCTCGAGCTGGCTTATGCGTATCCAGACAAGACTATTTGGGAGTGACTGCCGGACATGTCCCGCAATTCTTATATTCAGCAGAACTCTGATATCCACGCCGCTGGCGGCCTGGTCCCGATGGTTGTCGAGCAGTCCGCCCGTGGCGAGCGCGCCTATGACATCTACTCGCGCCTGCTCAAGGAGCGAATCATCTTCCTCGTCGGTCCTGTAGAAGACTACATGGCCAACCTGGTAGCTGCGCAGCTGCTTTTCCTTGAAGCCGAGAACCCGGACAAGGACATCCATCTTTACATCAACTCCCCAGGTGGTTCAGTGACTGCAGGCATGTCGATCTACGACACCATGCAATTCATCAAACCTGATGTGTCGACCATCTGCATCGGTCAGGCCTGCAGCATGGGTGCCTTCCTGTTGGCCGGTGGCGCACCGGGTAAGCGTCACTGCCTGCCTAACTCGCGCATGATGATTCACCAGCCACTGGGCGGTTTCCAGGGGCAGGCGTCGGATATCGACATTCATGCCAAGGAAATCCTTAACATCCGTCATCGTTTGAACTCGCTACTGGCTCACCACACGGGTCAGACTCTCGAAACCATCGAGCGTGACACTGAGCGTGACAACTTCATGAGCGCCGAGCGTGCAACCGAATACGGTTTGATCGACTCTGTGTTCAGCAAGCGTCAAATGCCCGCTTAAGCAGCTCAAATGTGGGTGGTTGGGTTAACCGACCACCTGCGGGCTTGAAAAAGCCCGCAGTTGCCTTCATCTTGTGTTGCAAGCCTATCGGATTTGGATCGATCGAATGACTGACACCCGCAACGGCGAGGACAACGGCAAATTGCTCTATTGCTCCTTCTGTGGCAAAAGCCAGCATGAAGTGCGCAAATTGATTGCCGGCCCCTCGGTCTTTATCTGCGACGAATGCGTTGACCTGTGCAATGACATCATCCGTGAGGAGGTGCAGGAAGCCCAGGCCGAGAGCAGCGCGCATAAATTACCTTCGCCAAAAGAAATCAGCGGCATCCTTGATCAATACGTTATTGGTCAGGAACGTGCCAAAAAGGTTTTGGCTGTAGCGGTTTACAACCACTACAAGCGCCTTAACCAGCGTGACAAAAAGAACGACGACGTCGAACTCGGCAAGAGCAACATTTTGCTGATCGGCCCAACCGGCTCGGGTAAAACCTTGCTGGCAGAAACCTTGGCTCGTCTGCTGAATGTGCCTTTCACTATTGCTGACGCGACCACGCTGACTGAAGCTGGTTACGTGGGTGAAGACGTTGAGAACATCATTCAGAAGCTGCTGCAGAAATGCGATTACGACGTAGAGAAAGCCCAAATGGGTATTGTCTACATCGATGAAATCGACAAGATTTCGCGCAAATCTGACAACCCTTCGATTACCCGTGATGTTTCCGGTGAAGGTGTCCAGCAGGCCTTGCTCAAGCTAATTGAAGGCACTGTGGCTTCCGTTCCCCCTCAAGGTGGTCGTAAGCACCCACAGCAAGAGTTCTTGCAGGTTGATACCCGCAATATCCTGTTCATCTGTGGTGGTGCATTCTCGGGTCTGGAAAAGGTTGTACAGGCTCGCTCGACTCGTGGCGGCATCGGCTTCAGCGCTGAAGTTCGCAGCAAGGAAGAGGGCAAGAAGGTTGGCGAATCCCTGCGTGAAGTCGAACCTGATGATTTGGTCAAGTTTGGTCTGATCCCGGAATTCGTGGGTCGTCTGCCTGTTCTGGCGACACTTGATGAACTGGACGAAACTGCTTTGATGCAGATTCTGACCGAGCCCAAGAACGCATTGACCAAGCAGTACGCGAAGCTGTTCGAGATGGAAGGTGTTGATCTCGAGTTCCGTGCTGATGCCTTAAAAGCTGTGGCCAAGCGCGCGCTTGAGCGCAAGACTGGCGCCCGTGGCCTGCGTTCGATTCTTGAAGGCGTACTGCTCGACACCATGTACGAAATCCCCTCGCAATCTGAGGTGAGTAAAGTGGTGATCGATGAAAGCGTTATAGAAGGCAAGTCCAAGCCGTTGTTGATTTATGAAAACAACGAAGCGACTGCCAAGGTTGCACCTGACGCGTAAAGGTAATGCTGGGCATTACACATAGCGTGTTAAAAAAGGGGCCTGCGGGCCCCTTTGTTTTTCCTGTTGTTCAACGCTTGTTTTTTTTCAAGACTGCCCCCATCTTGGCTTCAAGCTTACTTCCATCTGATTACGGCCTTATGGCCGCCGTAGAGGCGAAATCATGAAGACAACCATCGAATTGCCTCTCCTGCCATTGCGCGATGTTGTGGTTTATCCGCACATGGTGATCCCACTGTTCGTGGGACGCGAGAAATCGATCGAGGCCCTTGAGGCTGCGATGACGGGCGACAAGCAGATTTTGCTGTTAGCTCAAAAAAACCCTGCTGACGATGATCCGGGCGAAGATGCTCTCTATCGTGTCGGTACCATTGCTACCGTTCTGCAACTGCTCAAGCTTCCGGACGGTACTGTCAAGGTGCTAGTGGAAGGTGAGCAGCGCGGTGCTGTTGAGCATTTCGGCCAGGCAGATGGTTATCTGAGCGCTGAAGTCTCCTTGATTGATGAAGTGGCTGCCCCGGATCGTGAATCCGAGGTTTTTGTTCGCAGCCTGCTCTCGCAGTTTGAACAATATGTGCAGTTGGGCAAAAAGGTCCCGGCTGAGGTTCTGTCATCGCTTAACAGCATTGATGAACCAAGCCGTCTGGTCGATACGATGGCCGCCCACATGGCGCTCAAGATCGAACAGAAGCAGGAGATTCTTGAAATTGTCGACCTTCAGGCCCGGGTTGAGCACGTTCTTGCGTTGCTGGATGCCGAGATCGACTTGCTGCAAGTTGAAAAACGCATCCGTGGCCGTGTCAAAAAGCAGATGGAGCGCAGCCAGCGCGAGTACTACCTGAATGAGCAGATGAAGGCCATTCAAAAAGAGCTGGGTGATGGTGACGAAGGTCACAATGAAATTGAAGAGCTTAAAAAGCGTATCGATGCTGCCGGCTTGCCCAAAGATGCAATGGCCAAGGCTCAGGCTGAGCTGAACAAGCTCAAGCAAATGTCGCCAATGTCTGCTGAAGCCACTGTAGTGCGCTCCTACATCGACTGGCTGGTACAGGTGCCGTGGAAGGCTCAGAGCAAGGTGCGTCTTGACCTGAAGCGCGCTGAAGACATTTTGGACGCAGACCACTACGGTCTGGACGAAGTCAAAGAGCGGATCCTCGAATATCTCGCCGTGCAAAAGCGTGTGAAAAAAATTCGTGGTCCCGTTCTATGTCTGGTGGGTCCTCCAGGTGTAGGTAAAACCTCACTTGCTGAGTCCATCGCCCACGCGACAAACCGTAAATTCGTACGTATGGCCTTGGGTGGTGTGCGTGACGAGGCGGAAATTCGTGGTCATCGCCGTACTTATATCGGTTCGATGCCAGGAAGATTGATTCAAAAGATGACCAAGGTTGGCGTGCGCAACCCTCTGTTCCTGCTCGATGAAATCGACAAGATGGGCAGTGACATGCGCGGCGATCCGGCTTCGGCTTTGCTTGAGGTGCTAGACCCGGAGCAAAACCATAATTTCAACGATCATTACCTCGAAGTCGATTACGACCTGTCCGATGTGATGTTCCTGTGTACGTCCAACTCGATGAATATCCCGCCAGCTTTGCTGGACCGGATGGAAGTCATTCGTCTGCCTGGCTACACCGAAGACGAAAAGATCAACATCGCTGTCAAATATCTGGCCCCGAAACAGATCGAAGCCAACGGTTTGAAGAAAGGCGAGCTGGCGTTCGATAACGAAGCTATCCGCGACATTATTCGTTACTACACTCGTGAAGCCGGTGTGCGGGGCCTGGAGCGTCAAATTGCGAAGATCTGCCGCAAGGCGGTCAAAGAGCATGCAATGGAAAAACGCTTTGCTGTCACTGTGACTCCAGAGCTGCTTGAGCACTTTTTGGGTGTAAGAAAATTCAGCTACGGTTTGGCTGAAGTTCAGGATCAAATTGGTCAAGTGACCGGTCTGGCTTGGACGCAGGTTGGTGGCGAGTTGTTGACTATTGAAGCGGCAGTTGTTCCTGGCAAGGGTCAACTGATCAAAACGGGTTCGCTGGGCGATGTGATGGTTGAGTCGATCACGGCTGCACTTACGGTAGTGCGTAGCCGTGCTAAAAGCCTGGGTATCCCGTTGGATTTCCACGAAAAACGCGATATTCACATTCACATGCCGGAAGGCGCTACGCCTAAAGATGGTCCTAGTGCCGGTGTAGGAATGTGTACGGCTCTTGTCTCTGCATTGACCCTGATTCCGGTACGTGCCGATGTTGCAATGACGGGTGAAATTACCCTTCGTGGTCAGGTGCTGGCGATTGGCGGTCTGAAAGAAAAATTACTTGCAGCTCACCGTGGTGGGATCAAAACTGTAATTATTCCTGAAGAAAACGTACGTGATTTGAAGGAAATTCCTGACAACATCAAACAGGATCTTCAGATTAAACCAGTTAAATGGATTGACGAGGTCCTGCAAATTGCGCTGCAATACGCCCCGGAGCCCTTGCCGGATGTGGCTCCCGAGATTGTTGCCAAGGACGACAAACGAGAGTCTGACTCTAAGGAAAGAATTAGCACGCATTAATACGGATTCGCCTGATGGGCTTTCTTGACGCTTTTTAGAGCCCTTGTTATAAAGCGGCTCTATAAGTGTCCGTAAGTGCTTCAGCAGTCGTTTTGCTTTTACCAAAAAACTTTAGAAACATACTCAGATAGATATAAGGGGACTTAGAGTGAACAAGTCGGAACTGATTGATGCTATCGCTGCATCTGCTGATATCCCGAAAGCTGCAGCTGGCCGTGCGCTGGACGCAGTAATCGAATCCGTCACTGGCGCTCTTAAGGCTGGCGACTCTGTGGTACTGGTTGGTTTTGGTACTTTCTCTGTAACCGATCGTCCTGCTCGTATTGGTCGTAACCCACAGACCGGTAAAACGCTGGAAATTCCTGCTGCTAAAAAACCAGGCTTCAAAGCCGGTAAAGCACTGAAAGAAGCGGTTAACTAAGTTTCTGTAACACTTTTTACCCAACCGGGTCAGGCGCACGCCAGGCTTGGCAGCGGAGCGGTAGTGCAATCGATGGCAACATCGTCTTGTCACGCCGGGGGTCGCGGGTTCGAGCCCGGTCCGCTCCGCCAGTTACGAGAAGGCGCATCCTCGGATGCGCCTTTCTTCTATCCGGACTCTACCCACGCTCCACGGTTGCTCATTATGCAAGACCGTTTCTGGGGGAAGCATGCTGCAAAATATCAGGGACAATTCACAAGGCTGGATTGCCAAGACCATCATCGGTGTCATCGTCGCGTTGATGGCGTTGACCGGTTTCGATGCCATTTTTCAAGCCACCTCTACCAGCCAGGATGCCGCCAAGGTTAACGGTGAAGAAGTCACTCAAGTTGAGCTGAGCCAAGCCGTCGACATGCAACGTCGTCAGCTGCTGCAGCAGTTGGGCAAGGATTTCGACTCTTCGTTGCTGGATGAAAAAATGCTGCGTGAAGCGGCCCTCAAAGGGCTGATCGATCGCAAGCTGTTGCTTCAAGGCGCTAAAGAAGCGAAGTTTTCGTTCTCTGAAGCTGCCCTGGATCAAGTCATCCTGATGACCCCTGAGTTTCAGGAAGATGGCAAATTCAGTCCTGAGCGTTTCGATCAGGTCATTCGTCAACTGGGTTACGGCCGTCTTCAGTTCCGCGACATGCTGGGCCAGGAAATGTTGATTGGTCAGCTGCGTGCCGGTTTGGCAGGTAGCGGTTTTGTGACCGATGAACAGGTGAACGCTTTTGCCCGTCTCGAAAAACAAACCCGTGATTTCGCTTCTCTGAACATCAAGGCCGACCCGGCTGCGGTGAAATTGAGCGATGACGAAATCAAGGCTTACTACGACGAGCACGCCAAAGAGTTCATGACGCCTGATCAGGTCGTAATCGATTACATCGAGTTGAAGAAATCCTCTTTCTTTGACCAGGTAGCCGTTAAAGACGATGAGCTGCAAGCGCTGTATCAAAAAGAAATCGCCAACCTGGCTGAGCAGCGTCGAGCTGCGCATATCCTGATCGAAGTCAACGACAAGGTCAGCGACGAGCAGGCCAAAGCCAAGATCGCCGATATTCAGAAGCGTCTGGCCAAAGGTGAAAGCTTTGAGGCTCTGGCCAAGGAGTTTTCCCAGGATCCGGGTTCGGCCGCCAATGGCGGTGATCTGGGCTTTGCAGGTCAAGGTGTCTACGATCCTGTGTTTGAAACTGCAGTTTATGCATTGAAGCAAGACCAGGTTTCGGAACCGGTGCGGACCACTTTTGGTTATCACCTGATCAAGCTGCTGGGCGTCGAAGCACCTGAAGTGCCGAGCTTTGCCAGCCTGAAAGACAAGCTGACCCATGACTTGAAAACCCAGCAGGTCGAGCGCCGCTTTGTAGATGCGACCAAGCAATTGGAAGACTCTGCGTTTGAAGCCTCCGATTTGGTTCAGCCTGCTCAAGAGCTGAAGCTGACTGTGCATACCTCTGCGCCATTTGGTCGTGAGGGTGGCGAAGGCATAGCAGCCAATCGTGCTGTGATTCAAGCCGCATTCAGTACCGAAGTGATGGATGAAGGTGCGAACAGCACGGCTATCGAACTCGATCCTGAGACCGTAGTTGTGTTGCGCGTCAAGGAGCACCGCAAGCCAGAGCAGTTGCCTCTTGAAGCTGTTGCTTCAAGCATTCGCGCGCAATTGGTGAAAGAACACGCCAGCGCTGCTGCCAAAACCAGAGCTGAAGAAATCATCAAGGAACTGCGCGATGGCAAACTGCCGTTGAACCAGCCAATTGATGGTCAGTCCTGGAAGGTTCAGGAAGCTGTTGCCCGTGGCCAGGAAGGTATTGATCCGGCCGTGTTGCAAGCTGTGTTCCGCATGCCCAAGCCAGCATCTAAGGACAAGCCGACGTTTGGCAGCGTGACCTTGGCTGATGGTGGTGTCATGGTCTTGCGTTTGAATGGTGTTAACGATGCTGTTGCACCGACTGAAGAAGAGAAGGCGTCGTACCGTCGCTTCCTCGCTTCCCGTGTTGGCCAGCAAGACTTTGCTGCCTACCGCAAGCAGTTGGAAAACGAAGCCAAGGTAGAGCGCTACTAGGCGTTTATCCCGCTTCACTAAAAATGGCCGCTCAGTGAGTGGCCATTTTTTATGGGCGGTGATTGGCGATTGTCGTAAGGATTCACTCAGGGTGGGCGTGTTGACTATCGACTGGAGCCTGGGATCGCTGGTCAAGGGTGTAATCGCGCACTACATGGGCGATACGCACGTGATAGTCGTTGAATACCTGTACCCGACCTTCGGATTGGGCCATTCGATGCTGCTCCAGCGTACGCCACTTCTGGATAGCCTCTTCGTCGCGCCAGAATGACAATGACAGCAGTTTTCCCGGTTCGCTCAGGCTTTGGTAACGCTCAATGGAAATAAAACCCTCCAACTCTGCAAGCAGGGGTTTGAGTTCTCCTGCAAGGTTGAGGTAACGCTGGTAGTGCTGGTCGTGCGGCCAGGCTTCAAAAATCACGGCAATCATTGTTCAGGCTCCAAGGGATTGCTCCATGCGGGGATTCGGCCATTGAGCGAAGGGAGGTAACTCCAGCGCAATTGCGGTATCAGTGAGGTAGCCGGTTGTTGCAGCAATGCCAAAATGCTTTGAGCCGCAATAGTCAGCGCTAATTGCTGACCGGGGCACTGATGTCTTGCGTGGCCAAAACTGTAGATTTTTCGATGAGTTCGCCTGAGCAAAAAGCGGTCGGGGTCTGGATTCGAGTGTGGGTCCCTGTTGGCCGAGGCCAGCAACAGCAGAACCGTATCCCCGGCGTGCAAGACGCTATCGCCAATGGTGCATTGCCTGGTCACGAAGCGCCGAGTGTTCTGTACTGGAGAGTCGAAGCGCGCAACCTCTGCAACCAGCTCGTTAATCTGTGTCGGAGTGCGGGTTACCTCCTCGAGCAACCCGGGTTGTTGTTGAAGTGCAACAAGCGTGTTGCCGATCAATCCGGCGCCTGCTTCGCAAGTCTGGGATAGCACACCGATCAGGTTGGCGATCAGTGCATCTTGGTCTTGCCAGTTGCTGGCTGTGCAGGCCCGGCATATATCTGCAAGGAAGTCGCTTTTAGGCTGTTGGCCGTTGAGCAGCGCGTTCAGCATCTGGCTTAACCGGGTGGCGGCATCGTCCGCGCTGCGCAGTTGGCAGGCATTGCTCAATGGCGAAAGGCAAGCGACAAAATCCCTGGTCAGGCTGGCGACGCTGGGTAGCTGGGCGGCTTGAAACCCCATCATGGCTGCGAGCACTGAAACTGGCAGGCTGAACATTAAGCCGTTCAGGCTCTCGGCGCCGAGGTCTGCACGGCCTACAAGGCTGCACACGAGTGTTTCGACGTTCTGTACAGGCACTGCCATCAGAGCAGGCTCGATCGCGGCTCTTGGGCATTGCTGGCGCGCTCCCTCGTTCATGCGCATCAATCTGGCGAATACGTCCCCGGCCGGACCTTGGGCGATGGCTCGCGGAACCGGCTCATGCTCGGGCCGTACCCGGCAATCCGGCTGTTGCAGGATTGCCTCCACTGCTGCAGCTCCGCAGGCGACCCACAGGCCAAGATCAGGATCGAAAAAAAGATCCGTTTTTTCTCGCAAGTGCGAGTAATAAGGGTAGGGGGCGGCGTGTGTAGCAGCCTCGAAGGGAGTCATTAAGAGCGTCCTTGTCAGTAAGAACGGGTAATCTCTCGCATCCACTCTTCCTGCAATTCGCTCAGGAGCGAAATATGGATGTTCCAGGTCATGACTCCGATATCTCCCAGGTTGCGGCGGCCATTGCTGAGCCGGCAAGGACGAGGATGCTCTGCGCGCTGATGGATGGCCATGCGCGCACCAGTACCGAGCTGGCTGTGATTGCGGGGGTGGGAACATCCACGGCCAGTGCGCATTTGGCTCGGCTGAGAGAGGACGGGCTGGTCAAGCTGCATGTGCAGGGGCGGCATCGTTATTACAGCCTGGCCGATGCCCATGTGGCTCGGGCCATTGAAGCCCTGATGGTTATCAGCAAGATAGCCACTCCACGGTTTGTGCCTACGGCACCCGATCGTTTGCAGTTTGCCAGAACCTGTTACGACCACATGGCTGGGACGCTGGCGGTTCGCCTGCATGACTTTTTCATCGAGTCGGCCTGGCTTGTATCGACCGCGTCCAACGACGGCCTGTATCAACTCACGCCTGACGGTGAAAGGGCGATGACGGGGCTTGGTATAAAGATCGATGCGCTGCGGGCGCAGCGTCGTCGCTTTGCCTGCGGGTGCCTGGACTGGAGCATGCGCAGTCCTCATCTGGCTGGCACGCTGGGCGCCGCCTTCCTGCAAATGTCCATTGCCCGCAATTGGGTTGTCCAGGATCTGGACAGTCGAGCACTTGGGTTGACTCCCAATGGGCGAAAGGAATTGGCCACCCGTTTCGGCATCAGTTTTTAAAGGCTGTGCACGAAATGAAAAACGCCCGATGCATTCAATGCATCGGGCGTTTTGAGTAACGGCTACAACGAAGTATTTACTCTTCGAGGCTGCCCATGGCGGTAGTGTTGAAACCACCGTCCACGTACATGATTTCACCGCTGATGCCCGACGCCAGGTCGGAGCACAGGAAGGCGCCGGCATTGCCGACTTCGTCGATGGTGACGTTACGACGCAGAGGAGTCTGTGCTTCGTTGGCCGCCAGCATTTTGCGGAAGTTCTTGATGCCCGAAGCGGCCAGGGTGCGGATCGGACCTGCCGATACGCAGTTAACACGAGTGCCTTCCGGACCGAGGCTGCCAGCCAGGTAACGTACGCCCGCTTCCAGGCTGGCTTTGGCCATACCCATCACGTTGTAGTTAGGCATGGTGCGTTCTGCACCCAGGTAAGACAGGGTCAGCAGGCTGCCGTTGCGGCCTTTCATCATCGGGCGACCGGCTTTTGCCAGGGCTACGAAGCTGTAGGCGCTGATGTCGTGAGCGATGCGGAAGCCTTCACGCGTAGTAGCGTCAGTGAAGTCGCCATCCAGTTGGTCGCCAGGAGCGAAACCTACTGAGTGAACGATGCAGTCCAGACCGTCCCACTTCTTGCTCAGGTCCTCGAATACCTTGGCGATTTCTTCATCGCTGGCAACGTCGCAAGGGAAGCACAGTTCAGGGTTGGAACCCCAGCCTGCTGCGAACTCTTCAACACGACCTTTCAGCTTTTCGTTCTGATAAGTGAAAGCCAGTTCAGCGCCTTCACGATGCATGGCGGCAGCAATGCCAGAAGCGATGGACAATTTGCTAGCGACACCAACGATCAGTACGCGCTTACCGGTGAGAAAACCCATGTGTTGTTCCTCTATCAGGTTAATCGACAGCCACTGGTGCCAAAAAGGCGGCTTCCAGCAGCTGCTGTGTATATGGATGTTGCGGTGAGGCAAAGATACTTTGCGCATCACCCTGTTCGACCACTTGGCCATGCTTGACCACCATCAACTGGTGGCTTAGCGCTTTGACGACAGCCAGGTCATGGCTGATAAACAAATATGTCAGGTTGTGCCTGGTTTGAAGTGAGCGCAGCAGCTCAACGACCTGGCGTTGCACTGTCCGATCCAACGCTGAGGTGGGTTCGTCCAGCAAAATCAACTCCGGCTTCAAAACCAGTGCCCGGGCAATGGCGATTCTTTGCCGTTGTCCGCCCGAAAACTCGTGAGGGTAACGGTGCCGGGTTTCCGGATCCAGACCTACTTCTCGCAAGGCTTCAATAATTGCTATTTCCTGCTCTGCCTCTGTGCCCATGCGGTGGATGCGCAGCCCTTCACCGACAATCTCGCTGACGCTCATGCGCGGGCTGAGACTGCCAAACGGATCCTGGAACACCACCTGCATTTCGCGGCGCAGCGGCCTGACTTCTTTCTGCGACAGACAGTCTAGCCGTTTGCCTTCAAAACTGATCAAACCCTTGCTGGCAATCAGGCGCAAAATGGCCAGGCCCAGCGTCGACTTGCCCGATCCACTTTCACCCACAATGCCCAGTGTCTGTCCCTGCGCCAGGCTGAAGTTGATTCCATCGACTGCTTTCACGTGGTCAACGGTCTTGCGCAACAGCCCTTTTTTGATCGGGAACCATACTTTCAGGTCCTCGACTTCCAGCAATGGCGGGCCGGCAACGGTGTTGGCCGGGCCTCCGCTAGGCTCTGCACTGAGCAGTTCCCGAGTGTATGGATGCTGCGGCGAACGGAACAGCTGCTCGCACGATGCTTGTTCGACGATTAAACCGCGCTGCATGACACATACTCGATGCGCAATTCGTCGAACAAGGTTCAAATCGTGACTGATCAGTAACAGAGACATGCCCAGGCGGGCTTGCAGATCCTTGAGCAGATCAAGAATTTTAAGCTGCACCGTGACGTCCAGCGCCGTGGTGGGCTCATCGGCGATCAGCAACTCGGGTTCATTGGCCAGGGCCATGGCGATCATCACCCGCTGCCTCTGCCCACCCGAGAGCTCGTGAGGCAGAGCCTTGAGACGCTTGTGAGGCTCGGGGATGCCAACCAGGTCCAGAAGCTCCAGCGTACGCTGTGTGGCCGCCTTGCCTGTTAGCCCCTTATGAATGCCTAGCACTTCATTGATTTGTTTTTCAATGCTGTGCAGCGGATTCAATGAAGTCATGGGCTCCTGAAAAATCATTGCAATGCGATTGCCACGAATGTGACGCAGCTTTTTCTCGTCCAGACTCAGTAAATCTTGCCCGCCATAGGTAATGCTGCCGCTTGGATGGCGTGCAAGCGGGTAGGGCAGAAGCCTGAGGATCGAGTGCGCGGTCACTGACTTGCCAGACCCGCTTTCACCGACCAGGGCCAGGGTTTCCCCGCGCTTGATATCAAAATTGATGCCTTGTACCACACGCTGCGGTGTTTCACCGGCGGTGAACTCGACGGAGAGGTCGCGCACTTCGATCAGGTTGTCTTGCGTCATCTCATTTCCTCGGGTCGAAGGCATCGCGAGCGGACTCACCGATAAACACCAGCAGGCTGAGCATAATGGCCAGTACCGCGAATGCACTGATACCCAACCAAGGAGCTTGCAGGTTGGACTTGCCCTGAGCGACCAGTTCACCGAGTGACGGCGCGCCTGGCGGCAGGCCGAAGCCCAAAAAGTCCAGCGCGGTGAGCGTGCCAATGGCTCCGGTCAGGATAAACGGCATAAACGTCATGGTGGAGACCATGGCGTTAGGCAGAATATGGCGGTACATGATGGCCATGTCCTGCATGCCGAGGGCGCGTGCGGCGCGCACATATTCCAGATTTCGCCCACGCAGGAATTCGGCGCGTACGACGTCGACCAGGCTCATCCACGAGAACAGCAGCATGATCCCCAGCAGCCACCAGAAATTGGGCTGCACAAAGCTGGCGAGAATGATCAGCAGATACAACACAGGCAAGCCTGACCAGATTTCCAGAAAGCGCTGGCCGGCAAGGTCCACCCAACCCCCATAAAAGCCTTGGAGTGCTCCGGCGATGACGCCAATGATCGAACTTAAAACGGTCAGGGTCAGCGCGAACAGCACCGAAATCCGAAAGCCGTAAATCACTCGGGCAAGCACATCGCGCCCCTGGTCATCGGTGCCTAGCCAGTTTTCCGCTGACGGCGGCGCAGGAGCGGGGACTTTCAGGTCGTAGTTAATGCTCTGATAGCTGTACGGGATGAGTGGCCACAGCACCCAGGCGTCTTTCTTGGCCAGCAGTTCACGGATATACGGGCTTTTGTAATTGGCTTCGAGGGGGAACTCACCGCCAAAGTCAGTCTCCGGGTAGCGCTTGAGCGCCGGGAAATACAGTTCCCCGTCGTAATTGATCACCAGTGGTTTGTCATTGGCGATCAATTCGGCATTCAGGCTAAGCCCGAACAGCACCAGAAAAATCCACAGCGACCACCAGCCACGCTTGTTGGCTTTGAAGCGCGCAAAGCGGCGTCGATTCAGAGGCGATAATTTCATCTCAATGCTCCCGGCTTTCAAAGTCGATGCGTGGATCAACCAGGGTGTATGAGAGGTCACCGATCAGCTTCACCACCAGCCCGACCAGCGTGAAAATAAACAGGGTGCCGAAGACCACGGGGTAATCGCGATTGATCGCCGCTTCAAAGCTCATCAGGCCCAGGCCGTCGAGGGAGAAAATTACTTCGACCAACAAGGCGCCGGTAAAGAAAATTCCTATGAATGCGGACGGGAAACCCGCGATCACCAGCAGCATGGCATTGCGAAACACATGGCCATAAAGCACGCGATGGTTGGTCAGCCCTTTGGCTTTTGCGGTGACCACGTACTGTTTGTTGATCTCATCCAGGAAGCTGTTTTTAGTCAGCAAGGTCATGGTGGCGAAGTTGCCGATTACCAGCGCGGTGACCGGCAATGCCAGATGCCAGAAGTAATCAAGGATCTTGCCGCCCACACTCAGCTCGTCGAAGTTGTTGGAGGTCAGGCCGCGCAACGGGAACCAGTCAAAATAGCTGCCCCCGGCAAACAGCACGATCAGCAGGATGGCAAACAAAAAGGCGGGGATCGCATAACCGATAATGATCAACGAACTGGTCCAGACGTCGAAATGGCTGCCGTGCCGCGTAGCCTTGGCGATTCCCAGCGGAATCGACACCAGGTACATGATCAGGGTGCTCCATAACCCCAGTGAAATCGAAACCGGCATCTTCTCCTTGATCAGGTCGATGACCTTGGCGTCTCGAAAGAAACTCTCGCCGAAGTCCAGTTGTGCGTAGTTCTTGATCATGATCCACAAACGTTCCGGCGCCGACTTGTCGAAGCCGTACATCTTTTCGATTTCCTTGATCAGCTCCGGGTCCAGCCCTTGCGCGCCGCGATAGTTGGAGCCGGCCACGGACACCTCCGAACCCCCTCCCGCGATACGGCTGGTGGCACCATCAAAACCCTCCAGCTTGGCGATCATCTGTTCAACCGGGCCGCCGGGTGCGGCCTGGATGATGATGAAGTTAATCAGCAGTATCCCGAATAGCGTCGGAATAATAAGCAGCAGTCGCCTGAATATATAAGCCAGCATTTAAGGCTCCTGGCTCGCGCTTGCAGGTTTAATCGGGGTCTCAGTTTTGGCGTCAGGCTTTGCCCACCAGGTCGAGGTGCCAATGTCGTATTTCGGGGTCACTTCGGGGTGGCCGATGTGACTCGAATACGCAACGCGCCAGGTTTTGATGTGCCAGTTCGGAATCACGTAGAAGCCCCACTGCAAGACTCGGTCCAAGGCCCGGGCATGGTTGATCAGGCTTTTTCGGGACTCGGCATTGATCAGGCCCTCCGTCAGTTGATCAATAGCCGGGTCCTTGAGGCCGATAAAGTTACGGCTGCCGGGCTTATCGATACTGAGCGATTCCCAGTATTCCCGCTGTTCGCTACCAGGTGAGCTGGACTGCGGGAAGCTGCCGACGATCATGTCGTAATCGCGCGAGCGCAGACGGTTCAGGTATTGGGAGGTATCGACCCGACGTATCTGCAAGTCGATACCCAGATCGCTCAGGTTGCGTTTGAAAGGCAGGAGGATTCGCTCGAATTCGGTTTGTGCCAGCAGAAATTCGATGGTGACCGGCTTTCCCTGTGCGTCGACCATCTTGTCGTCGACGATACGCCAGCCTGCTTCTTGCAGCAGTTGATAGGCGCGGCGTTGCTGCTCGCGAATCATGCCGCTGGCATCAGTGACGTTAGGCTTGAAGACTTCAGTGAATACCTTGTCCGGAACCTGGCCGCGCAAGGGTTCCAGAATGGCCAGTTCTTCTTCGGTGGGCGGTGCTTTGGCAGCCATTTCTGAGTTTTCGAAATAACTGCCCGTACGTGCATAAGCGCCGCTGAACAGCTGCTTGTTGGCCCACTCGAAGTCAAACAGCAGGCTGATGGCTTCACGAACACGAACATCCTGGAACATGGGTTTGCGCAGGTTGAAGACAAAACCCTGCATGCCTGTCGGGTTGTGGTTGCGGATTTCTTCTTTTTTCAACCGGCCCTGAGTGAAGGCGGGGGCGTTGTAGGCACCGGCCCAGTTCTTGGCGCTGATTTCCAGCCAGTAATCAAATTGCCCGGCCTTGAGGGCTTCGAACGCTACGCTGTTGTCGCGAAAGTAATCGACGGTAATCGTGTCGAAGTTGTACAGGCCCTTGTTGATCGGCAGGTCTTTGCCCCAGTAGTCCTTGTTGCGCTCGTAACGGATTGAGCGCCCGGGCTTGATTTCGGTGATGGTGTAAGGCCCGCTGCCGGGCGGCACTTCCAGGTTGCCCTTGCCGAACTCTCGTGTTTCCCACCAGTGCTTGGGCAAAACCGGGAGCTGGCCAAGTATCAGCGGTAGCTCGCGATTCTTGTTGTGCTTGAAGGTGAACTTCACTTGCAACGGGTTTTCTGCGATCGCCTGGTCGACATCGCTGTAATAGCCCTTGTAAAGCGGTGAACCGTTTTTCATCAGGGTATCGAAGCTGAACACCACGTCTTCGGCACGAATCGGATGACCGTCACTGAATTTTGCCTGGGGGCGCAGGTAAAAGCGCACCCAGCTGTTGTCTGGGGCTTTTTCGATTTTCTCGGCGATGAGGCCGTAGGAAGTGAAGGGCTCATCGAGGGTTTGCCGGGCCAGGGTATCGAAGGTCAGGTCAATGTCGTCGGCCGGAACGCCTTTGTTGATAAAGGGGTTGAGGCTGTCAAAACTGCCCAGCGAGGACTTGCGAAATGTCCCGCCCTTGGGAGCGTCCGGGTTGACGTAATCAACATGCTTGAAATTGGCCGGGTATTTCGGAGGCTCGTCGTAGAGGGTCAACGCATGTTGAGGGGCGGCCAGCGCCATGCAGGCAAAACCGGTCAACAGTAAGCCAGCGAGGGGGTTGAGCAACGTACGCAAAGGCATCATTGTTTTTTCTCCGTAGGCTTAAGCCACCACGCGCTAAGGCCCAGGGTGTAGGGCGGCGTAGTCACAAAGACGAACCGGTTGCGGTACGCCAGGCGGTGATAGTTCAGATACCAGTTAGGAATGATGTAGTGCTGCCATAGCAACACACGGTCAAGGGCTCGCCCGGCCGACAATTGCTCGTCACGGTTCTGGGCGGCCAGCAAGCGTTCGAGCAACTGATCCACGAGCGGGCTGGAAACGCCTGCATAGTTTTTGCTGCCCTTGACGTTCGCCTGGCTGGAGTGGAAGTACTGCCACTGTTCAAGGCCGGGACTCAGGGTCTGGTCAAGGGTCATGAGGATCATGTCGAAGTCGAATTGATCCAGTCGTTGTTTGTATTGCGCGCGATCTACCGTGCGTAGTCGGGCGTCGACGCCGATGCTGGCGAGGTTTTCCACATAAGGCTGCAGGATGCGCTCAAGGTTGGGATTGACCAGCAATATCTCGAAGCGCAGCGGCTTGCCTTCGCTGTTGAGCAAGCGTTGACCGGACAGCTTCCAGCCGCTTTCGGCCAGCAAGCCCAGCGCCTGGCGCATCGTTTCACGGGGGATGCCGCGGCCGTCGGTTTGGGGCAGGGCAAAGGCCTGGCTGAACAGTTCGGGAGGCAGTTGGTTGCGCCACGGTGAAAGCATCAGCCATTCATGCCCTTGGGGAATGCCGCTGGCCGAAAACTCGCTGTTGGGATAAAAACTCGAAGCGCGCTTGTAGGCACCGTTGAACAGTGTGCGGTTGGTCCATTCAAAGTCGAACATCAAGCCCAGGGCCTCACGGACTCTGGTTTGCTCAAAGGTGGCGCGGCGGCTGTTCATGAACAGCCCCTGGGTTTGCGTCGGAATCTGGTGGGCGATTTCAGCCTTAACCACATCTCCCCGACGGACCGCCGGGAAGTTATAGCCATTGGCCCAGTTCTTGGCCTGGTGTTCGATATAGATATCGAATTCGCGTGCTTTGAAGGCTTCGAAGGCGACATCGCTGTCGCGGTAGAACTCCACTTCAACCCGGTCGAAATTATATTTGCCGCGATTGACCGGCAAGTTGGTGCCCCACCAGTTCTTCACATGCTCGAAGACCAGTTGGCGACCCGGAGTGACCTTGGTGATGCGGTATGGCCCGCTGCCCAGCGGTGGTTCAAAGGTGGTGGCTTTAAAATCGCGTTTTGCCCAGTAATGTTGGGGCAGGACTGGCAACTCACCCAGACGCAAAATCAGCAAAGGGTTGTTTGCACGCTTGAACACAAAGCGAATGCGCTTGGGCCCCAGAATGTCGACGCGCTGGACTTCCTGAAGATTGGTCCGGTACTGCGGATGGCCCTCTTTGAGCAACAGGTTGTAAGAGAACGCAACGTCGTAGGCAGTGATCGGTTTGCCATCGTGAAAACGGGCTTCGGGTCGAAGGTTGAATACCACCCAGCTGCGGTCTTCGTTGTACTCCACCGATTGTGCGATCAAGCCATAGCTGGATGTTGGCTCATCGCCGGATGGCGCGTATTGGCCAGTGCCGGCCATCAGGGTTTCGTTGAGCTCGTTGACCCCGTATTGCAAAAAATTTGGCGTCGATACCGGGCTGGTGCCTTTGAAGGTATAGGGGTTTAGCGTGTCGAAGGTGCCGAACGCCATGACCTTCAAGGTCCCGCCTTTGGGCGCGTCAGGGTTTACCCAATCGAAATGGGTGAACGTGGCCGGGTACTTGAGTGTGCCGAACTGCGCATAACCGTGGCTTTCGCTCAAGGATGCGCTTACGGGGAAGCTCAAGGCCAGGCTGATAAATAGCGTGAGGAGGGGACGCATCAAGTCAGAGATCCGATCCAGGCATTGGGCTTAGGTTTCCGTACAGTAACAGCTTGTATCTGTAGGAAAAAGGCCACGCTGGAAAGCACTGCGGGCAAGTTGCGCCCTACTTTTGTGTAGGAATCAACTTGCCCGCAATAGTGCCAGCATTATGCTTTAACGCGGTTTTGAAACTGTCAGCATCTGCCCGGGTTTCAGGGCTTTTACGCTGCTTGGGTTCCAGCGCTTGAGATGTTGCATTTCAACGTTGAAACGCTTGGCAACGATGTACAGCGAGTCGCCTTTTTTGACCTTGTATTGCGTAGGCTTTCTGCCCGTGGACTTGCGGGTGTCCTGCATGACCAGGATCTGACCGGCCTTGAGGTTGTTGCCGCTTAGTTTGTTCCAATGCTGCAGGTCTTTGACATCAACCTTGTTGGCTTTGGCAATCAGGGTCAGGTTGTCGCCACTTTTAACCCGGTACTTGCGGTTAAGCCGTGCCGGTTGATTGCTCGCAATGCTGTCAAACACAGGCTTTTTAGGGCGCAGACTGACGAGTTCTTCGGGCTTGAGGTTGGAAAGGCTGGCGGTCAGCAACTGCGCTTTGGAGGTGGGCACAAGCAGGTGTTGCGGGCCATCGGTTGTGGCGCGCTGCTTGTAAGCCGGATTCAGCTGAAACATCTCGTCTTCGTCGATCTCGGCCAGGGCTGCAACGCGGGACAGATCCATGGACTGCTTGATTTCGACCATTTCGAAGTAGGGTTCGTTGGCGATCGGATTCAGGTTGATGCCATAGGCTTCAGGGGCCAGAACCACTTGGGACAGTGCCAGCAGTTTTGGAACGTAGTCTTTGGTTTCCTGCGGCAGTGGCAGGTTCCAGTAATCGGTCGGCAAGCCGAGTTTTTCATTGCGCTCGATGGCCCGGCTAACAGTACCTTCGCCTGCGTTGTAAGCCGCCAGGGCCAGCAGCCAGTCACCGTTGAACATGTCGTGCAGACGGTTCAGGTAGTTCAGGGCTGCCAGGGTCGAGGCGGTAATGTCACGGCGACCGTCGTAAGCGCGGGTTTGACGCAAATTGAAATAGCGGCCCGTCGAAGGGATAAATTGCCAGAGACCGACCGCATTGGCGTGGGAGTACGCCATTGGGTTGTAGGCGCTTTCGATGGCTGGCAACAGGGCCAGTTCCAGCGGCATGTTGCGCTCTTCGAGGCGTTCGACGATGTAGTGGATGTAAAGACTGCCACGCTCCCCTGCGTTCTCGAGGAATGACGGATTGCTGGCAAACCACAAGCGCTGTTGTTCAATGCGGGGGTTAACGTTCTGGCCGTCCTGCAACTTGAACCCTTGGCGCATCCGCTCCCAGACATCTTGCGGGGCAACGGGGCTAGGTTTTTCGCTGAGCCAGAGCGGCTCTTGAGGGATGCGCTTGGCGATTTTCAGGCTGGCCCGTTCGGTGGTTTGCGCCGAATGATCCATGGATTGGCAGCCCGCAAGAGTGGCGGACACAGCCACCGCGATGGCTTTAACCAAGCGCGTCAATGCGTCTGAATTGATGGAGTAACCTTTAAATGACGACATTGGCTGATGATAGTTTCAGGAAAAAATGTCGGGGGATTCTAGAAAGCAGGGGGGGTGCGGTCAACTGTTGAGAATTTCTGTGCTAACCGCAGCCCGTTTTAGAACGTATCTTTCCAGCTGCGCAGGCTGGCAAAGACAGCACCGGGCGAGTCGTTGTCGAGGGAGTTCCACTCGTCAGCTTTTTCTTTAACAGATGTTTCTTTAACCCTTAAAAAGGGATTTGTGCGTAATTCGAGACCTATGGAGGATGGCAAGCTGATGCGGCCTTCGGCGCGCCATTGGGTGACTTGCGCTACCCGCGCTGCAATATCCGCATTGGTGGGCTCGACCGCCTGGGCGAAGCGCAAATTGCTAAGGGTGTATTCGTGGGTGCAGTACACGCCAGTGAGGGCTGGCAGCGCAGCGAGTCGGCTCAGTGACTGGTGCATTTGTTCAGGGCTGCCCTCGAACAGTCGGCCACAGCCAGCGGCGAAGAGGGTGTCACCGCAGAACAGCAGGGGAGCCGATGGGTCGTCATGATAGAAGGCAATGTGCCCCAGCGTGTGTCCGGGCACTAGCATGACCTTAAATTCAAGGCCCAGCACTTCGATACGGTCGGCGTCGTTAAGCGCCACTTGTCGGGCTGGAATGGTCTCAAGTGCCGGGCCCCAGACCTTCGCGTTAGTGTGCTCATGCAGTTGCGCAACACCGCCCACATGATCGAAGTGGTGATGGGTGATCAATATGTCACTGAGCACCCAGCCCGGGTGCTGCTCCAGCCAGGCCATGACGGGCGCGGCGTCACCCGGATCGACCACGGCGCAGCGTTTGTGAGCGGTGTCTTGCAACAACCATATGTAGTTGTCGCTGAAGGCGGGCAGGGCGTCGATCTGTAACATGGTGCAATTCCCAAGTGCGAAACAATGGCGCATCTTAGGGTCTGTTGATGTTCCATTGCGAGCCGCGTCGCAGGACGACGTTGCGTCCAGCCTGTTCGGTACAACCTGACTGCGCTGCTCGCGCCTCGCCCGGCACCACGTGTGCTATGGTCGCGGCCGCAAAGAAACGTCAGCAAACCTTAAGGCTTGTGATTGGTAGACGGCGAGTTGGAGGAGCGATGACCGATAAAGAATTGGCTCAGGCAGACCCTGAGTGGCTGGCGCTGATCAGTTCAGCGCGTGAATGGCTGTCCGGCCCCCTTGGGCAGTTGTTGCTCGAAGATGAGCAGCGTGTGCTTGAGGATGAGCTGGGACGCTTTTTCGGCGGCTATCTGGTGCATTACGGCCCTGGCGCCGAACCCCCTCCAGAGGCTGCGCAAGTACGCCGCAGTGTGCGTCTTGGAGCCCCCCTGCCGGGTGTTGAGATCATTTGTGAAGAGCAGGCGTGGCCGCTGTGTGAGCACGCAGCGGATGTGGTGGTGTTGCAACATGGCCTGGATTTTTGCCTCTCGCCCCATGGTTTGTTGCGCGAAGCAGCCAGCAGCGTGCGTCCTGGCGGTCATTTGTTGATTGTCGGGATCAACCCCTGGAGCAGTTGGGGCTTGCGCCATGTGTTCGCCAAGGATGCCCTGCGCAAAGCGCGTTGCATTTCACCTTCACGGGTCGCCGACTGGCTGAATCTGCTGGGCTTTGCGCTGGAGAAACGCCGCTTCGGGTGCTATCGTCCGCCGCTTGCATCCAAGGCGTGGCAAAGCCGTTTCTCAGGCTGGGAGCGCAAGGCTGGCAGCTGGCAATTGGCCGGTGGCGGCTTCTATATATTGGTTGCACGCAAAATGGTGGTGGGCTTGCGCCCCGTCAATCCTTTGCGTCGGGAACCGATGGGCAAGCTGATTCCCCTGCAGATGGCCAAGGTCAATCGGCGCCACACTGAACCTTAATTTTTGTTGGGCCGGGTTTGCCCGGCTCAGGCACTGACCATTGCTGATGGTCAGGCCATAAGCAGCCTTTTTCTGGATAGTTTGTAATGACCGATAGCGTTGAAATGTTCACCGATGGTGCCTGCAAGGGCAATCCTGGCCCGGGTGGCTGGGGTGCCTTGCTGGTCTGCCAGGGCGTTGAAAAAGAACTCTGGGGTGGCGAAGCCAATACCACCAATAACCGCATGGAGCTGATGGCCGCCATTCGCGGTCTTGAAGAGCTTAAACGCCCGTGTGAAGTGTTGCTGGTGACTGACTCCCAGTACGTGATGAAAGGCATCACCGAATGGATGGTCAACTGGAAAAAGCGTGGCTGGAAAACCGCTTCCAAAGAGCCGGTGAAAAACGCCGATCTATGGAAGCTGCTCGATGAGCAGGTCAACCGTCATACCGTGAAGTGGCAGTGGGTACGTGGGCACATCGGTCATCCTGGCAACGAACGCGCCGACCAGTTGGCCAACCGCGGAGTAGATCAGGTGCGGGGAATCAAGCATGCGTAGTGTGGTACTCGATACCGAAACCACCGGTATGCCGGTCACTGACGGCCACCGCGTGATCGAGATCGGTTGCGTCGAGTTGATGGGGCGTCGTTTGACCGGCCGGCATTTTCACGTATACCTGCAGCCCGACCGTGAAAGTGACGAGGGCGCCATCGGCGTTCACGGTATTACCAACGAATTTCTGGTGGGCAAGCCCCGCTTTGCTGAAGTGGCCGATGAGTTTTTTGATTTCATCAAGGGCGCTCAGTTGATCATTCATAACGCCGCGTTTGACGTGGGCTTTTTGAATAACGAATTTGCCCTGATCGGGCAGGCGGACCGGGCGGACATAACCCGTCACTGCTCCATCCTCGATACCCTGGCCATGGCGCGGGCCCGTCACCCGGGGCAGCGCAACAGTCTTGATGCCTTGTGCAAACGCTATGGTGTCGACAACTCGGGCCGTGAACTCCACGGCGCATTGCTCGACTCCGAGATCCTGGCAGACGTTTACCTGACCATGACCGGAGGTCAGACCAGCCTGTCGTTGGCCGGTAATGCTTCCGACGGAAATGGTTCTGGCGAAGGCTCAGGCAACCAGGCCAGCGAAATCCGCCGCTTGTCGGCCGACCGTCAGCCGGGTCGGATTATTCGTGCAAGTGAAAGCGACTTGGCCGAGCATGCGGCTCGTCTTGAAGCAATTGCCAAATCGGCAGGCAGCCCGTCGTTGTGGGCCCAGCTTCTCGACGCTAAGGGACAGACGCTGCAATAGCCTTGCGCTAACCTTGTAGTCGCTGCCGCAGGCTGCAATGGGTTGCACAGCAGCCCATTGTCAGCATCGACGACAAGAAAGAAGGATTTTTCATGCATCTGGTTATGAACCCCAAAGACCCTCAAGTCTCTGTACGTTTGGCCGACGAAGGTTTTGCGCCGTACGTGTGGTGCAATGACTTCAGCTTTGAAGTTCGCGCTTACGCTCGCGCCGACCGCCATAAAAGGGTCGAGCACTGGCCGCTGGACCTGATCACGCCTTATCGCAAATGCTACGGCATCGACCCTGATGAATTTGCCAGCTATCGGGGTGGCAAGGACAGCGACATCTTCATGGCGTACCTGGACAATCAGCCGGTCGGGCATGTGGTGGTGAGCACCAACTGGAATGGCTTCGCCCACGTGGATGAGCTAGCCGTCGTCGCCAGCGCCCGTCGCCATGGCGTGGCCAAGTCATTGCTGGATGTGGTCAAGTTCTGGAGCCACAAAAAAAACCTGCCGGGAATCATGCTGGAAACCCAAAACAACAACCTTGGCGCATGCCGGTTGTATGAACGTTGCGGGTATCAGGTCGGTGGCATCGATTACCTGCGCTATCGCGGCATAGACCCGCAGACCAGCGAAGTGGCGATCTTCTGGTATTTGATGTTTGAGAATCGCGACGCAGTACTTTGAAGGTCATGGGGCGGTTGTTACAGCACCACCAACCCCTGATCCGCGAGTAATGCCTCGGCCTTTTGACGCACGATATCGAGCAGTGCCTTAAGCGCAGGCCCGGGCTGTGCGTCTTTGCGGGTCAGCCCGTAGAGTGTTACCGGGATAGCCGGTGACAGTGGGCACACATCCAGCCCGCTGGTTTTGGCTCCCACTGCCGTGAACGGATCGACCAGCGCCAACCCTTCGCCAGCTTCCACCATGCTGCGCATCATCTGGTAACTCTGAACCTGAATCTGTACCACAGGCACCGGGCGCAAGGCTTGAAGCTTGTCATCGAGCAGGCGGCTCAAAGGGTCGTGCTGCTGCAGGCCAATCATTGCCTGTCCAGCCAACTCTTGCAGTGCGATGTATTTGTGCTTGGGGGATAACCAGCCGTGGGGTGCCAGGAACTGCACTTTGCCTTGAATCAGCGGCTGGCAGTCGATCCCGGGTTGTTCAGATGCCTGCAAACTCAGGCCGATATCGCATTCGTCCATTAACAGGCGGCGCACAATTTCGGCGCAAGGCTGGCTGGTCAAGGTGGTCGGCGTATCGGGGAAACGGCGCCTGAGGGCACCTATGCAGTGAGGCAGAAGAGGGTGTGCCAGGGTTTCGCTGCAGGCCACGCGCAAGGCCGGCTCCTGATGCTGGCGCAAGTCGTTGCCAAGCTGGCGTAGCGGCTCAAGTGCCTGGTACAGCTGGTTGATATGGGGTTGGAGCACAAGGGTGTCGCGGGTGGCTTTAAGCCGCCCGCGAACACTGGCAAACAGCATAAAGCCCAATTGCTGCTCGGCTTCCTGCAGCGTGGCGCTGAGGGTTGCCGCGGGCAATTGCAGCAACTCGGCAGCATGGCCGAGATTGCCGGTTTGCAAGATGGCTTGAATCACTTCGATGTGGCGTAAACGCATGCGTGAAGTCCATGTCCGGCAGATGAGGTTTCAGCGTTATGAAGCCTGACCCAAGTCTCATCCTTTGACTTCAGCGATATGCCGCGGGCAGCAGGTTAGGCGGCGACAACCGGAGAAGGATCTCGAACCAGTATGACGCCCGACTGTACTAGCTCGAAGGTATTGTCGTCGTTCTTTTTGACGCGATCGCCAATGGCCAGTTTGTACGTTTTTACCGGTTGGTCGTCTGCCGCTTGTGTATCTTCAAACTCATGCACGGAATAGACGCGACCTTCCGCATCCCTTGCATGAAATTGCCCAACGAGAACTGCCGCCATTTGTAGAGAACCTCTGGAGATAAACACCCAATTTGCGGTTCTGTAGACCGTTGATCAGTAGGGGAAGTTTAGCAATGTGAAAAAAATAGTCCTGCTACTTTACAGGCTTGCAGGCAGATAGGGTGAACTGGGGTGCAAGAAAGGCGTCCGATCATCTATAACTACTCTTCCTACAACTACAGACTCGGGGTTTTTCTATGAGCAAGGTCTACAGCGTTGCGGTGTTGGTCGGTAGTCTGAGGAAAGATTCTCTCAATCGAAAAGTCGCCCTTGCTCTGGCAGAACTGTCTCCGGCAAGTCTGAAGCTGGATATTGTCGAAATCGGTGACCTGGCGCTTTATAACGAAGACATTGATGTCACGCCGCCACCTGCGTCTTACAGCACGTTTCGCGATCAGGTACGCCCGGCCGATGCTGTGCTGTTCGTGACCCCTGAATACAACCGCTCGGTGCCGGGTGTATTGAAAAACGCGATTGATGTCGGCTCGCGTCCCTATGGTCAAAGCGTGTTCAGTGGCAAGCCGGGTGCCGTGATCAGTGTTTCTCCGGGAGCCATTGGCGGCTTTGGGGCAAACCAGCATTTGCGCCAGTCACTGGTTTTCCTCAATGTGCCGTGCATGCAGCAGCCTGAAGCGTACCTGGGCGGGGCGGGGGATGCATTTGATGCGTCTGGAAAGCTGTCAGACAAAACTCGACCGTTTTTGCAGAAATTCATCGACGACTTTGCCAATTGGGTCGAGCAGCAACACAAACGCTGAGTCTTTCTCATAAAAAACGCGGCAGGCCTGACTCAGGGCAGCCGCGTTTTTTTATCTCACTTAGCTGCTTTGTGGCATTTCGCCATTGGCCAGGCGCTGGTTGATATCGGCAATGACGTTCGGCAGGTCGCTGATGGTGTCTATCAGGTAGTGGGGGCGTGAGCCTGCAAACAAGGCATGAATGCGGGTGCGCTCACTGTCCAGTGTCGCGGCATCCAGCGCCTTGTATTGCGCGTAGGTCAAGCCCAGCGCGTTGCCGGAGCACACCAGCGCGACCGTCCACATGCCTGCACGGCGGCCTTCGAGGATGCCCGGCACGGTGTCGTCGATTTTCACGCAGGCGCCTACATCATCGATGCCCAGCGCGATCACGTTGGCCAGTGCTTGAGCGGGCCACGGGCGGCCATTGGGCACTTCGTCGGTGGCCACTACGTGATCCGCGACGTAGCCATTGGTGGCCGCCAGCTCAACGACTTTGGCCATCACCTGCGCCGGGTAGCCCGAGCATGATCCGATTTTGATGCCTTGTTCACGCAGTTTGGCGATGGTTTCCAATGCGCCGGGGATCAGGGCCGAGTGCTCGGCAATTTTTTCGATTTGCAGCGGCATAAAACGTTGGTAAATGGCGGTTACGTCTTCGTCAGTCGGCGCGCGGCCAAACACGTTTGTATAGCGCTCGGTGATTTGTGGTTGGTCACACAAGGTGCGGATGTGGTCCCACTTGCCCATGCCCATCGGGCCGCGTGCTTCTTCGATGGAAACCTGTACGTCGAACTCGGCGAAGGCTTCGACAAAAATTTGCGTCGGTGCGAACGAGCCAAAGTCGACCACGGTGCCTGCCCAATCGAGAATGGCTGCCTGGAGTTTGCTCGGGTTGGTGTAATTCATGTCTGTCAATCCTGTATGAGCGGGCTGTGCCGCACGAAGTAATTTGGGTTGTTCAAGCAGGTGGGAGCGCCTCGCCCCCACATCATCAGATCTCGAAGACTTCCATCTCTTGCAGCACCTGGCCTACCGCATTGACGGCAGCCTGCATCTCAGCCTTATTGACGTGACCGATGCAGCCCACGCGGAAGGTTTCGACCTGGGTCAATTTGCCCGGATACAAGATGAAACCCTTGGCTTTGACGCGTTGATAGAACTCCTTGAACTGGTAGCGCGGATCTTTGGGGGCATGGAAGGTGACGATAATCGGCGCTTGAATGGCGTCAGGCAGGAAGCTACGGATACCCAGCCCGGCCATGCCGTCGAGCAGCGTCTGGCAGTTGTTGGCATAACGCTGGTGGCGTGCCGGCAAACCGCCTTCTTCGTTGTACTGCAGCAGGGCTTCGTGCAAGGCCGCGACCACGTGGGTGGGCGGAGTGAAGCGCCATTGGCCTGTCTTGGCCATATAGGCGTGCTGATCAAACAGGTCCATCGCCAGTGAGTGACTGTTGCCTGCGGCGTTCGCCAGTGCCTCTTTGCGGGCGAAAACAAAACCCATGCCCGGAACGCCTTCCAGGCATTTTCCGGAGGCGGCGATCAGCGCGTCGAAAGGGACTTGCTGCGCATCAATGGGCAGAGCGCCGAAAGAACTCATGGCGTCGATGATCAGACGTTTCCCGTGTTGAGCAATGACCGTTGCAATTTCGGGCAGCGGATTAAGAATTCCGGTACTGGTTTCGCAGTGAATCAGAGCCACATGGGTGATGCTCGGGTCGGCACTCAGCAGACGCTCTACGTCGGCAGCAGTGGTGGGTTCATCTTCAGCTGTTTCAAAGGTGCTGAAGCGACGCCCCAGCACTTCGCAGATCTTGGCCAGTCGTTTGCCATAGGCACCGTTGATCAGCACCAGCACATTGCCATCTCGTGGCACCAGGGTGCCGATGGCGGCCTCGACGGCGAAGGTGCCGCTGCCTTGCAGAGGCACACAGTGATGGCTGCTCTTGCCATTGACGATGGTCAGCAGTTGGTCGCAGAGGCTGGCAGTCAACTGGTTGAAGCTGTCATCCCAGGAACCCCAGTCGACCATCATCGCCTGGCGGGTACGCGCCGACGTTGTCAGTGGGCCGGGGGTCAGCAGGATCGGCGCGGCAGTACTCATTCTGAAGTCCTCACAAGCATTGGATGGCTACTTGGTACAGGGCATAAATTGCAGTTTGAGTTGATATCAATCAAATTGTTTGTTGTTATGCCAGCCATCAGTGAGGGTTATGCATGAATTTATTCCAGCTTCGTGCCTTTGACGCCGTGGCCCGTGAAGGCAGTTTTACCCGCGCTGCGGCGCGACTTTTTATCAGTCAGCCGGCCGTAACCGGGCACATCAAGGCTCTTGAAGAGCACTATCAAATCACCTTGCTGCGGCGTACTGCACGGCGTGTAGAGTTGACCGAAGAAGGCACCAGGCTTGCTGCCATCACCCGCGCCATGTTTGGTTTGGTGGATGAGGCACAGGTCATGCTGGAGGCCAATCGCCAACTGCTCACCGGACGGCTTGAGGTGGCGGCCGACGGTCCGCATTTGGTGATGCCGATGCTGGCCAGCTTGCGGGCGCGTTATCCGGGGATCACCGTGAACTTGCGTTTGGGCAATGCCCAGGAAACCCTGGCGGCGTTGTTGTCGGAGCATGCCGATGTGGCTGTGCTGACAGAGGTCGAACCGCGCAAAGGGTTGACCTTGCGCGCGCTGGATCAGTCCAGGATATGCGCCTTGGTGCCGGCCAATCACCCGTGGCTGGCGCTGCCGGATGGTGTCGAGATTGCGCAACTGGATCAGGTGATCATGGTGTTGCGTGAACCGACATCGATCACCCGTCGCACCTTCGACACTGCCTGTGAGCTGGCCGCAGTTAACCCGCGGGTGTTGCTGGAATTGGACAGCCGCGAAGCCGTCACCGAGGCGGTAGCTGCTCAGCTCGGGGTGGGAATCGTGTCTTCGGTAGAAGTCAGCCATGACCCGCGTGTACGCGCGGTGCCGATCAACGGTGCTGGGTTGGTCAATCTGCATATGCTCGGTTGTATGGAGCGGCGTGCCGAGTTGCGGCTGATCAAGGCATTCATGGAGCTGGCGCCGTAAAGGCGCTTTAATCCTGTGGGAGCTGGCTCACTCCCACACTAGACTGTCCATGGGCTTACAAACTCTCCTTCACAATTTCCAGAAACGTCGCCACCACACGCCGTGAACTCTGCTCGCGCAGGCAGACCAGGGTTTCAGTCAGGCGTCTTTTGCAGTCGGTAATGGGCAGGGCGCATACCCGTGAGTCCGACCCGAATTCTGCCGCCGATACCACCCCTACGCCAATGCCGACAACCACCGCTTCACGTGCAGCTTCGCGGCCTTCCACCTGGATCGCGGCGCGAATACGCAGGCCAGCCTGGCTCATTTCTTCTTCAAGGGTTTGTCGGGTCACCGAGCCTACTTCGCGCAGCACCAAGGGGGTGTCATCCAGGTCGGCCAGGCAGATGGAACTGCGACTGGCCCACGGGTGGGTACGGGCCACAAACGCCACCATTGGATCGCTGCGCAAGGGCACGCTCAGCAGTCGCTCATCGCTGACATCGCGCCCCAGCAATGCCAAGTCCGCTTGGTAGTTGAACAAGCGTGTCAGGGATTCGTCGGTGTTTCCTGTTTCGATTTTTACTGTGATCCCCGGGTAGCGTTCACAGAAACGGGCTATTTGGGGCAGTACATGAACCGGCGCGTCGACGGCCAGAATCAGGCTCCCGGTTTGCAGGGCGCGGGAGTCTTGCAACAGCTCCTGTGCCTCGGCCTGCACCACGAAAAGACGCTGAGTGATGCTGAGCAAGCGCTCACCCAGATCCGTCAGGCGTACCGAGCGTTTGTTGCGGTGAAAAAGCAGCACGCCAAAACGTTCCTCAAGTTTTCTGACCTGATCGGAGATGGCCGGCTGGCTCAAAAACAACCGTTCGGCGGCGCGGGTAAAACTGCCGTGGACGGCGACCGCGTGAAAGGCTTTCAACTGCGCATGTGAAATCGGCATTGGATAACCTGTTACAAGCTGAGCTTATGAGTGAAATACGATAAATCGATTTTACCTATTAGTCAGTAATTGCTTTGATCGACCTCGGCCCGGCGTTATGTCCTCGATAGCGCCGGGTTGTGACACTCCCTGAAAAGACCTGCAAACCCAATAAAATGGACATCAGGGTGTGTCTGATAGATGCCGGTCTGCTTTCTCGGGGCGGTATTGAAGTGCTCAACATAATAAAAAAACAGGCGTTCTTTTCTGATTCTGCCGGCACATTTCACACCTGAGGTCAGACCCAACATGAATAAGTCCATTGCCACCATCCAGCGCTGGCGCGTGCAGATTTTTGCCATCACTTGGCTGGCCTACGCGGCCTTTTACTTCACACGAAAAGCCTTCTCCGTTGCCAAACTGGGCATCAGCGAAGACCCAAGCTTTCATCTGGACAAGATGGCCATGGCCAACCTTGACGGCATCTACCTCGCCGCGTATGCCGTCGGGCAATTCACTTGGGGGATCCTTGCGGACCGCTTTGGACCCAGGGTTGTGGTGTTGGGCGGCTTGATCATTTCGGCGCTGGCGGCACTGGTTATGGGCACTTACGCCACTTTGCCGATTTTTGCTACTTGCATGCTGATCCAGGGGTTGGCGCAATCGACGGGCTGGTCGGGCCTGTGCAAAAACATCGGAAGTTTCTTCCCGTCCGAGCAGCGTGGTCGGGTGCTGGGGCTGTGGAGTTCGTGTTACGCCTTTGGCGGGCTGGTGGCTTCACCCTTTGCCGGGTGGTGGGCATACACGCTGATGGGTACCTGGCACGCGGCGTTTATTTCCAGTGCAGTGGTGGTGGCATTGGTGGCGGGGCTGTTCTTTATATTCCAGCGCAACACTCCTGAAGATGTCGGTCTACCTGCGGTCGAGCCGGAGCCGGAAATGAGCGCTGAGGAGATTGCTGCCGAAAAACGCATCAGTGTATTGGCCCCGCTGCGCGAGATCATGCGCAATCGCACGGTACTGACCCTGGGGCTGGCGTACTTCATGTTGAAGCCGGCGCGTTACGCAATTCTGTTGTGGGGGCCGGTCATCGTTTTTGAACAAATGCCCCAAGTGGGTAAGGTTGGTGCGGCCATTATTCCCACGGCCTTTGAGCTGGCGGGTTTGTTGGGGCCGATCATGATAGGCCTGGCCTCCGACAAGCTATTCGGCGCCCGGCGAATGCCAGCCTGCATTTTGAGTCTGCTGGCGCTGACCGTTTCCCTTGCATTCTTTATGGGGGCATTGCATTCCGGCAGCGTAACGCTGGTGGTGGCCTTGTTGTTTGTAATGGGGCTGACCCTGTACGGGCCCGACTCCATGATCAGCGGCGCTGCCGCCATTGATTTTGGCACCGCCAAAGCCGGTGCCACCGCGGCGGGTTTTGTGAATGGCTGCGGTTCAGTCGGGGCGATTCTTGGCGGTTTGTTGCCTGGCTATTTCGACACGGTCACGGTGTTTATTGTATTTGCCTGCTGCGCGCTTTTTTCCTCCCTGGTGCTGATCCCGCACTGGAACAGCAGGCCTGCAGGGCTCAACGCCGGCTGCGCGTTTGTACCCAATCACCCGTTGTTGATCAAACCTTTGCGTACCTGAGCAGGAGAACGACCCATGCGACCTTTTTGGCTGGAACAGGCACTTGCCCAGGAAAATATAGAACCCTGCACGGCGCTGCAGGGTGAAACACGGGCTCAAGTGTGCATTGTGGGCGGCGGTTACACAGGGCTGTGGTCCGCGATCATGCTCAAGGAGCAGAGCCCCGAACTGGACGTGGTGCTGATTGAGGCTGACATCTGCGGGGCAGGTGCCAGCGGGCGTAACGGAGGCTGCGCGCTGTCCTGGTCGGCCAAGTACTTCACCCTTGAACGCTTGTTCGGGGTGGAGGAGGCGGTGCGACTGGTCAAAGCGTCAGAACAAAGCATTTATGCGATTGGCGCGTTTTGTGAAAAGTACGCAGTGGACGCGGATTACCGCCTCGATGGCACGCTGTATACCGCGACCAATCAGGCGCAGGTTGGCTCCACAGACGGCGTGATTGCCGCGCTGGAGCGTCAATCCATCAACTCGTTCAGCAAGTTGCCCGTTGACGAGGTCCAGCGCCGGGCCGGATCGGCTCAGCATGTGGAGGGCTGGTTTTCTCCCGCAGCGGCCAGCGTGCAACCGGGCAAGCTGGTGCGCGGGTTGCGCCGGGTTGCCTTGCAGCTAGGCGTGAAAATTTATGAGAACACTCCAATGACCGGGCTGGAGGAAGGCGCCCCGGCAGTGATCCGCACCCCGGCGGGGAGCATTCGCGCCGACCGTGTGGTGCTGGCGATGAATGCGTGGATGGCCCGGGCGTTTCCACAGTTCGAACGCAGCGTGGCGATTGTGTCCAGCGATATGCTGATTACCGAACCCCGTCCTGACTTGCTGCAGGAAATCGGCCTGACCAGCGGTGTCACCGTGCTCGACTCACGAATTTTCGTGCACTACTACCACAACACCCCGGACGGGCGAATCATGCTGGGCAAGGGCGGCAACACCTTTGCCTATGGCGGGCGCATGTTGCCGGTATTCGATCAGCCTTCACCCTACGCCGGGCTACTGAGCAAAAGCCTTGAGCAGTTCTTTCCGGCATTTGCGGGGGTTGGAGTGGAGGCTACCTGGAACGGGCCTTCTGATCGTTCGGTCACCGGTTTGCCGTTTTTCGGTCAGATGAGCAGCCACGGCAATGTGTTTTATGGCTTTGGTTATTCAGGTAGCGGGGTAGGTCCGTGCCACATGGGCGGGCAGATCCTGGCGTCACTGGTGCAGGGGCTGGCTAATGACTGGACACGTTCGCCGCTGGTCAACGGACCGTTGGGTTATTTTCCGCCCGAACCCATTCGTTACCTGGGCTCGTTGATGGTGCGCAATGCGATTCGGCGCAAGGAGCGTGCCGAAGACCATGGCCACCGGCCCCGGCATCTGGATGTGCGTCTGGCCAGATTTGCAGCGGCTGCGGGCAAGGCCGACAAGGGTTAAGCAGGCAACGATTGGATTTTTTGGTCGATTGCCGACTTCTTGCCGTATAAACTTGCGCCCATTCGACGGCCGACAGGCCGCGACACACCAGATTGAGAGAGTGAGTTATGGGCGCACAGTGGAAGGTTAAACATAAAGCGGACGCCGCCAACAGCCGCGGCAAGATTTTTGGCAAGTTGGCCAAGGAACTGACAGTTGCTGCTCGCAACGGCGCAGATCCGGACATGAACTCGCACTTGCGTCTGGTCTACGAACAGGCCAAAAAGGCTTCGATGCCGGCTGACACCATCAAGCGTGCGATCAACAAAGGTGCCGGTATCGGTACTGAAGCCGTGCAATACCATCGTGTGACCTATGAAGGCTTTGCACCTCATCAGGTACCGCTGATCATTGAGTGCCTGACGGACAACATCAACCGCACCGTGGCTGAAATCCGCGTTGCTTTCCGCAAAGGCCAACTGGGCGCTTCGGGTTCGGTGGCATGGGACTTCAACCACGTCGGCATGATCGAAGCCAAGCCTGATACCCCGGATGCAGACCCTGAAATGGCCGCGATTGAAGCGGGTGCCCAGGACTTCGAAGAAGGTGAAGACGAAGGCACGACTTTGTTCATCACTGAGCCGACTGACCTGGACTCCGTGCAAAAAGCACTGCCGGAGCAAGGCTTCACCGTGTTATCGGCCAAATTGGGCTACCAGCCGAAAAACCCGGTCAGTGGTTTGACTGACGAGCAAATGGCTGAAGTCCAGGAGTTTCTGGCCAAGCTGGAAGAGCAGGACGACGTGCAGGACATGTTTGTAGCGCTGGCCTGAGTCTGCCCTGACTCCGTAGCAGCTGCCGTAGGAACGAGGCTGCGTTCGAGCGCGAAGCGGTCGTAAAACCTGAGTCTTAGGTGTATTCGACACACCGTGAACTATGACATTACGACCGCTTCGCGTTCGAACGCAGCCTTCGTTCCTCGGCAGCTGCTACGCACTTATCCCAGTATCTGGTTAACCTCAGCAAACCCGGGTCGTGCCAACACCTCCGGCTGGATGCAACGCTGTTGCAAGCCTTGTAACGCACTGCGCCGTTGATCACTCAGGCCTGAATCGATCCGCTCCAGCAACTCCCCCAGTAAAATCCCGAAGGCACGTACTTCAATACGTTGCAGCGCACGGCTGCGCGGGCTGTCGTCGATGGCGTGGAAGCACGCTGCACCAAAATCCCCCAGCAGGCATTCGCCTTGTGCATTGAACAAAATGTTGTGCCCGTACAAGTCGCCATGACAGATGCCCTGCGCGTGCAAATGACCTGCCGCCGAGGCGATGCCGCGAGCGATACGCAAAGCGCTGTCGCCGGTAAAGCGGGTGCTGTCGGCATACACATCACGGCTGCAGGTATCGAAACTGGGGAGGGCCGCCAGGTTGATGAACGACGGGTCGATCAGCTCCATGACCAGACCGGCCTGATTCTCAGGATGCCCGGCGACACGTCCTAATACTTTGATCAGGTTGGGGTGCCGGCCTGCGGCGATACAGGCGTTCATTTCATTGAGTGGCGAGCCGTCGCTGGTGATGCTGCCCTTGTACAGCTTGACGGCAACTGACTGGTCAGCCTGACCGGGGCGGCTCCACCGTGCTTGATAAATGATGCCGGAGGCGCCTTCGCCCAGTTTGTGCTCAAGCTCAAGGTGCGACCAATCGATATTCGGGGTGTTGTCGGGCTGGCGACGGGCGCTGGCATCTTCTTGCAACGGGTTACCGGCGTATGCCAGCCAGCTCAGGCCTGGCAGTGCCAGCAGCATGTCAGGCAGCTCGCTGAATTGGTTGGCCGCCAGGCGGATCAGTTCCAGACGCTCACAGCCGGCCAGGCTGCGGGGCAGTTGCTGGAGACGGTTACCGGCCAGCATCAGCTTTTGCAGTAGGGGGCGCTGGCCCAGTGCTTCGGGTAATTGCTCGATGCAGTTGTCGGTCAGGATCAGCCACCGCAGCAAAGGTGGCAGCGCAGCAGACGGCACGCTTTGGATCTGGTTGGCTTTGAAGCCAATCATGCTCAACTGTGCGCACTGGCCCAAACAAGCTGGCAGTTCGGTGAACTGATTGTCCGAGCAAAACAGAATGCGCAAACGGGTCAGGCGATGCAGGTCATCGGGCAGGCTGCTTAGGGCGTTACCGCTCAGGTTAAGAATTTCCAGCGAGTCGGCCAGCTGGAAAATTTCGGGCGGGAACTCGGTCAGCCCACACGACAGATCAAGGCGTTTGAGGCCCGCCAGTTGGCCGGCGCGCAGTTTGGCGAGGGTATCCATAAGCAGGGTCGGGTACTCGTGGGTGGGGCAAAAGTGTCGCGCATGATAACGATTAATCAGCGTGGGGCCGAGTATTTGCGTGTAGGGGCTGTGAGTTAAGAGTTAGGTTTCGTTTAACTTTGTTTAATTTCTTACACAGCTGGACGTATCGTCCTTCGATGCTAGCCTTCATCCTATAAATGCACACAAGGAAAGGTCATGGAGTGCCGTCTAGGGATAGTCATCATAGGCTCCTTGTTCAGTACCTGTGCCTGGTCTGCGCAGTACGAGGTTCAGGTTCGAGTCATCGTCGAACGAGGCTGCCAACTGGTGGGTATAACCCGCGACGCTGGCGTTGAGTCCTTGGGCCTCCTTGATTTCGGCCGTACTGCGCGGCTGGACGGTCCTTCGGCGCCCTTGGGTGCATCGCTGATAAACCCGCGTTTACCGCGCCTGGAATGCAATCCCGATACCACCTATCAAATTCAGGTCGACGGTGGCCAGCATGGTGGCACCGCAGATGTTCGCTATTTGGCCCTGGGGCCGGATAGCCCGCCCATTCCTTATCGACTGTTTAGCGATCCGGCCCGCCAGATCCCGTTGTCGGTCAATGTGCCTGTCAGCGGCACAGTGCCTGAGAGCGGTTCAGTTGAGTTGCCGTTATATGGCCGGATCGAGCCGTTGCGTCAGATCCCCCCAGCAGGACTGTATGCGGACCTGTTGAAAGTCACTCTCACGTGGTAGTGCCAGGAGTATGAATATGGCCGGCCCTGCTCAGTTGTCAGCCTTGCTTGCAGCCTGCGGGCTTTTGGTCAGCGGTGCACAGGCGGCCATGGTCAGCGGGCAGATTCAGGCGCGTCTGGTGATTATGGCCAGTTGCCAGGTGAGCAGTGGAGTGGGGACTGGAGAGGAAAACCGTCTCGATGATCTCGGAACGCTTAATTTCGGCTCAAAAGGCCCGACCTGGGATACACCGGTCGAGGTGTTGCTAGATGGCAGCGAGAGCAACTTGAGGGTGACCTGTAACCCTGCAGTGCGAGGTTTTACGGTTTCGATCGATGGTGGCAATCACGGTAATGGCGTAGACCGCCGACTGAGTAATGGCCGGCAAATGATCCCTTATCGCTTGTATCTCGATGCTGCTGGCAGCAACAGCTACAGCATCGGGCAGCAACACAATTTTGTGGTGGCAAGTGGCGGTCATGTACCGATCCCGGTGTATGGCATGGTGATGGCAAATCCTGTGGCGCTACCGGCTGGCGTCTATCGCGACACGCTGCGGGTGACGCTGGATTGGTAAACAAAAGTGGGGTGCAAGATGCGCGGACTTAAATCAACGCTGGGTTTCTCATTGTTGGGCTTGATGTTGACCGGCCCGGTGCAAGCAGTCACTACCGTGAGTGGCACTGTAAATGCCTCGTTGGTGCTGACGAGCAGTTGCCTGATCAACGGGGTGGTGGGTGCTGGTGGGGCGGTGTTCGGGGCGCTGGACTTCGGTACGACCACGACGCTGTTCGACACCGCGAACGCTCAGGTAATGAGCGGGGCTGGAGCCCTGAAGGTGCTGTGTTCGGCCGGGACCACTCCCGCGATCACTCTCGGCACGGGTGCCCATGACGGGTTAGCGGCGGCACAAGGCACGCGGGCATTGGCCAATGGCAGCAATTACGTGGGCTATGACCTGTACAGCGACTCGGGCCATACCACGCTGGTAGCTATCGGTGGCAACGTCACGCTGCCCCTGAGCACGGGTGTGGAGCAAACAGTCAATATTTACGGCAAAGCGACCGGCAAGTCCGGGCTGCCGGCCGGGACTTACAGCGACACCATTACTGTTGTGTTGACTTTTTAAGCCTTGTGGCATGGCTGCGTGCTCTATCACTGGTGCTGCTGTGCACCGGCAGTGCAACGGTGAATGCAGCTTTGACAGCGGCGCTACCGGTCAGCGCCAGCATCGTGGCGGGTTGTCTGGTGAACAGCACGGGGGGGCTGTACGGCACCTTGAGCTTCGGGACGTATTCCGCATTATCCACCGCGCCAGTGACGGTGGCGCTGGCAGGTGGTGTGACGCTGCAATGCACGCCGGGGGTCAGTGTAAGCATGCAAGTCAATGGCGGTTTGAATAACGTCAGCGGACGGCATTTAAAGATGGGCAGCGGTACTGCGCAGATTGCTTATCAGTTGTTTCAAGACGCAGCGCGTACCCAGAGCCTGGGTATCGCGCAATCGGTCAACGTGCCGTACACCAATGCCAACGCTATAAGCCTGCCGATTTACGGCTATGTGGTGTTGCCGGGCAACCAGCCGGCGGGCACCTACAGCGACACGCTGCAGGTGCAAATTTCTTATTGATGCCCAAGGATCAGGAGCCTGTTTATGCATTCATTTTTACGGCCACTTCAGGGGCTGGCCTTTTGCTTGCTGGTATTGGGCATGGCCCAGTCTGCACAGGCAGCCAGTTCGATTTTGATCTGGCCTATCGATCCGGTATTGGAAGCGGACCAACAGGCCAGTGCCCTGTGGTTGGAAAACCGTGGTGACACGCCCGCCAACTTGCAGATACGGGTATTCGCCTGGAATCAGGAAGGCTTTGACGACAAGTACCAGAACCAGCGCGATGTGGTTGGCAGCCCCCCTGTAGCCACCATCCAGCCCGGACAAAAGCAACTGATTCGCCTGACCCGGGCCAAGACTTTTCCGGCGGGCGAGGAGCACGCTTACCGCATCATCATTGACGAGATCCCGATGCCGCTGCCTCCCTCAGAGGCCGGCAGCAACAAGGCTGCGGCAGCTGTCCGCTTGCAGATGCGCTATTCGGTGCCGTTGTTTGCCTATGGCGCGGGGCTGTGGAGCAAGCCGGATGCCAGCCGCCCTCGGGACCCGAGCGGTGCGGGCTTGCCGCAATTGAGCGGACGCGCCGTCAAGGTCGACGGCAAGCCTTATGTCGAGGTGGTTAATCGCGGGGCGGTACATGCGCGATTGACCGAGGCCGCGCTCAAGTCGGGTGCTCAGTCCAAACCGGTCGTGGACGGGTTGCTGGGTTACGTGTTGCCAGGGGCAACGATGCGCTGGCCGGCACCGGCTCAGGGCGATGCGTTGCAGGTCCGTGTCAATGGCCAAGCGCAGTTGCAGACTGTGCCTTTAAGCCAATAACCCGGGCATCGACCCGTTTTCGCAAGTCACCTTCGGCAATCGCCCTTGGCATGCTCGCCCGGCATTCAAGGTTGTTGCGCAGGGGGGAAGTGGTAGCAAGGAGCGGCCATTGAAAGCTTGGGCGTGGAAGTGAGGAGGTCCCTGGTGTGCGTCTGCATCGGTCTGTGCAGTGCGCTCTGGGGTCCATCGACTGAGGCAGGTGAATTGCCGCCACCTCCCGCCAGCATGGAGGCTGTTGCCGATGCCCAGCTCTATCTGGAACTGGTGGTTAACCAAATGAACACAGGACGCCTGGTGCAGGTGCAGCAGCGTGCAGGTCAACTGTATCTGCAAGCGAGTGTGCTACAGGAGGCCGGGATACACCTGCCCCTCACACCACCAGAGGAAGTAGGCCTGGACAGTGTGCCGGGCTTGCACAGTGAGTACGACATACAGGGCCAGCGCCTGTTGCTGGATGTGCCGCCCGACTGGTTGCCCGAGCAAGTGCTGGGGCGCTCGACCTTGCCGCACAGCGAGGCCGTCAGCAGCTTTGGTGCGTTGTTCAACTACGATGCCTACCTCAATGACACCGATGATGCGGGCTCTTATCTGGCCGTCTGGAACGAAGTTCGGGTGTTTGACAGTTGGGGCACGTTGTCCAGTACCGGGCAATACCGGCGCAATATCGTTACCTCAGGGCAAACCTCGCTGGACAGCGGCTATCTGCGCTATGACACCACCTGGCGCTTTTCTGACGATGAACGAATGCTCACCTACGAGGCTGGCGACCTGATCAGTGGCGCCTTGCCCTGGACCAGTGCCCTACGCATGGGCGGTGTGCAGCTGTCCCGGGATTTTGGTGTGCGCCCCGATCTGGTGACTTATCCATTGCCGCAGTTTTCCGGAGAGGCGGCGGTGCCGTCGTCGGTAGATCTGTTTATCAATGGCTACAAGTCTTCCAGTGAAAACTTGCAGCCGGGGCCCTACACCCTGACTAACGTCCCTTTTATCAATGGTGCCGGTGAGGCGGTGGTGGTGACCACTGATGCGCTGGGGCGGCAGGTTTCTACCAGCGTACCGTTTTATGTGACCAGTACCTTGCTGCAGCAAGGCTTGAGTGACTTTAGTGTCTCGGCGGGCAGTGTGCGTCGGGGCTACGGGATTGAAAATTTTGCCTACGGCCCTGCTGTGTCATCGGGTAGCTTGCGTTATGGCCTGACCAACAATGTGACGCTTGAAAGCCATCTTGAAGCCTCGGACTCGCTGACCCTGGGCGGGGTGGGGGGCAACCTCAAGCTGGGCAACTTTGGTGTGCTCAACAGCGCTGTGAGTCAAAGCCAGCTCGATGGTCGCAGCGGCCGACAGGTGAGCCTGGGCTATCAGTACAGCTCGCAAGGTGTGAGCTTTGCCTATCAACGCTTGCAACGGTTTGACGACTACGCCGACCTGACGGTCATCGACACTGACTACATCAGCCTCAGCCGACGCAGCGAGCAAGTAACTCTGGCCGTGGATCTGGATCGTTTCGGGAGTCTGGGGGCCGGGTATTTCGATGTGGTGGCCGCCGATGCTACACGCACGCGCCTGCTCAACTTGAGCTGGAGCACGCCGCTGTGGTTCAGCAGCAGCTTGTATGTCTCGGCCAACCGTGAATTGGGCGACAGCAACTGGGCGATGCAGGCGCAGATCGTGGTGCCCTTTGATCTGCGCGGCAACTTCAGTTTTGGCACCGAGCGCAGCAGTTCGGGGGTGACGCAACAACGGGTCAACTACAGCCGTAGCGTCCCGACCCAGGGGGGTGTTGGTTTCAATCTGGGCTATGCCCAGGGTGATGCGCCGGCGTACCGCCAGGCCGATCTGACCTGGCGGCTGCAATCGGTGCAGTTGCAGGCAGGAGTGTATGGCACGTCGGATCAGCAGACACGCTGGGCAGATGCCAGCGGCTCGCTGGTATGGATGGACGGACAAACATTCGCCGCCAACCGCATCGACGATGCTTTTGTGGTCGTCAGTACCGGCGGTTTTCCCGATGTAGGCGTGCGTTACGAAAACCAGTGGATCGGCAATACCGACAAGAACGGTCACTTGCTGGTGCCCTGGAGCAGCGCTTATTACCGCGGTAAATACGAGATTGATCCGCTGAACCTGGCAGCCAATATCCTCAGCCCCAATGTTGAGCAGCGCGTGGCTGTACGCCGGGGCAGCGGTTATTTACTGGAGTTCCAGTTGAGCCGGGTGGCGGCTGCCAGCGTGCATCTGGTTGATGCCCGGCAACAGGATCTGGCGCTGGGCAGTGCGGTATTGAACGAGCAAAACGGCTCTCGTGCGGTCGTGGGCTGGGACGGGCTGGTGTACCTGGAAAACCTGGCGGCGCAGAACTCGCTGCAGGTGATCATGCCCGACGGCCAGTCGTGCAAGGCGCAGTTTGGATTGCCGCCAGAGACGGACCAGGTACCCTTGATTGAGGGAGTGGTGTGCCAATGAAGTGTGCAATCGGGTTGGGACTGTTGTGCTGTTTGGCAGCGTTCGAAGCCAAAGCCGGCTGCACTGTTGCGGGGGTCGCCAGCCCGGCCAGTTATGGCCCGATCAGCTCGACTCTGGTACGCACTGCGGCTCAAAGCACGTCATCCTCCAATGCGGGCCTGACCTGCACCGCCGGGGGGATTTCGCTGCTCGGTGAAGCGTATTTCAAGGCCACGATCACGTCCTCCAACTCCGGCATGGTTGGCCCCACCGGGGATGTTATTGCTTACACCATTTATGCGAGTAACAGCATCGCGAAGCCCATCACCCGTGGCCAGGCATTCGACTTTTCCAGCAATGGTCTACTGGGTGCTACGGCCCCCAGTATGATCCCGTTGTACTTCACCACCGCAGCCAACAACGTGGCGGCTGGCGTCTACACCGAAACCCTGAATGTTCGCTGGGACTGGTCCTACTGCACCGGGCTGGGAGTGTTGGGGATTTGCCTGGGATATGACACGGGCTCCAACAAGATCAGCACCCTGACAGTGAGCATGACGGTGGCCAACGACTGCACCATCAGCGCACCCTCGATCAGTTTTGGCAGCGCACCGGTGGTCAGCGCGTTTTCAACAGTAAGCCAGACCGTCAGTGTCAACTGCACCAAGGGCAGTGCCTATACGGTCGGTTTGGGCGATGGCACGCACCCCGTCAGCGTGGGAGGGAGGCGGCAGATGATGTCCGGCGGCAACTATTTGGCCTACGACATTTTTCAGAGTGCCGGCACTACCCGCTGGGGCAGCGTTGGCGCTGCCCGGCGTGCAAGTACGACTGCCGAGGTCAATCCCGGAACCGGCTTGGGCAGCGGCAGTCAGATTTTCAACTACAACGCCAGGATCTATACCGATCAGGCCACGCCGCCAGCCGGTAACTACTCCGACAGCGTGGTGCTGGACGTGAGTTTTTAACGCAGTTCCTTGACCATGGCCGACAGGGTGGTCAGCACGTCCTTGGCCAACTGCTTTGAGCGTTTACCATCCCAGCCGGTCTGGGGGTTCGGCGCATCGTCGTTGTCCTTGAACGGCATCTCAAGGGTCAATGACAAGCAGTCAAAGCGCTGGCCGACGCTGTTACAGGCCAGGGTCATATTGGCTTGTCCGGGTTCGTCACGGGTGTAGCCATGGGTGGTCTGAAAATCTTTGGTCAGGCCGCTGAGGTGACTACGAAAACGCTCATCTAGGGTCGCCAGGCGTGGGGTGTAGCCAGGATTGCCTTCGCAGCCTGCCGTGAACACATAGGGGATTTCTTCGTCGCCGTGGATATCCAGAAACAGGTCAACGCCGTAGTGAGTCATTTGCTCCAGGGCAAAGAACACTTCAGGACTGATCTGGGGGCTGGTGTTTTGCCAGGCCCGGTTCAGGTCCTGGCCGTTGGCATTGGTGCGCAAGTGCCCGTGAAACGCGCCGTCCGGGTTCATGTTCGGGATCAGGTACAAGTCGGCAAAGTCCAGTAGCTTGCGCATCTGTGGATCGCTGCCCTGTTCCAGGCGTTCGAAGATTCCTTCCATAAACCATTCGGCCATGTGTTCGCCCGGGTGCTGCTGGGCGATGATCCAGATCTTGCGCTTGTGGCTGGCGCCGTTGCCTTTGCGCAGCAACTGGATATCGCGACCCTCGGCACTTTTGCCGGTGGCCAGCAATTGGCAACCTGACCACTGTAAGGCGTTTTTGATCAACTGATCGTGGCGTTCGCGGCTATAGGGTTCGAAGTAGGCAAACCAGGCTTGAGGCTGTTCGGCGGCAAGGTGAACGTTCAGCGATGTACCGTCGAATTCGCTCGGGACCCGGAACCAGTTTTCTTGATCGTATGAAGCCACCGCTTGATAGCCATCCCATGCCTTGTTGTAGGAAGACTGGCCGGCATTGCTCAATTGAAAGTGGTGAGTGTGCCCCGGGGTCAGGCCATCGGCCTTGAAGTGGAACCACTGAAAGTGTGGGCTCTTGGTATCCGGCCTGATGGCCAGTTTTACCTGCAGCGGGTTGCTGGCATCCAGCACCTGGATATTGCCGCTGTCGAAGTCGCTGCTGATATGAAGTGAAGAGGGCGCCACAGTCATCGTCAAAATCCCGAAATCTGATAATTGTGGGCGTTACTGTACATCGCTATGGCTATAGGCCAATACGGAATTTTGGACAATAAGTTGAAGGAAAAAGCGAAGGGGGGCGTCGTCCTTGACGCTGCGCAAGTGTAGGGTTTTTGCGATTGATTCTCAAGTGCTAGATTGCCATTACGGCCATAGTCCAGGACTTCAGGCTTCCGTTTCCCGATGTTCTTTTGCTATCATCGTCGGCATCGTAGCGGTCACCGAAAAAACCGGCCGCACACAAGACTTCATTAGCCTGAAGCACGCAGAGCCAGATAACTGGCCGCAAAAAAAAGACCCGGCTAGAAGCCGGGTCAAATAACCGTGATTAGCCTGATGAGGAGGTAATTCAAAAGACCGACCTAAGGTCCTTTGAATTATCGACTGATCTCGCGACCAGCTGCATGCAATAGTAATCATTATCATTTGCAAAGCAAGTATTTTCCCGCGCTTTTTGGAAATTAAATTTCCTTATCCCATCCCAAGGCTCTATCTCGCGACCTTTACCCCTAGTCCAGCAGCAATTCAGTGGTGCGTTTGACTTCACTCATGGCGATATTCGAGTGGGCTTCCTGGACGTGCGGCTTCTGTAACAAGTGATCGCGCAAAAAACGTTCATAACTGTCTATGTCGTGGGTAACCACTTTCAGCAAATAGTCCATGTCGCCTGCCATCGTGTAGCACTCGATCACCTCGGGGTAATCGGTGATCGCTTCTTCAAACTCGGTCAGGTGACGTCGTCCATGTCCGGATAGCCGCACATTGACGAACACCACCACATTGAGCCCAAGCTTTTTCGGATTGAGCAGGGCGACCTTTCGCTCGATTACGCCTTCCTCTTGCAATCGATGGATGCGACGCCAACAGGGCGATTGCGACAACTCCACGTGTTCCGCCACTTCGGCGGCAGACAGGTCGGCGTTGTGTTGCAGCAGGCGAAGAATCTTACGGTCAATAGCGCTTAATTTAATCTGCATGAATTGATCTGATTTCTTATTTTTTTTGAACGATTCATGCAGATTAGCAGAAGAAATCCTACAAATTAGAAAGAAAAATCCTAGGCAAAACCTTCACTCTTTTGCTTCGCACCCCTGCGTTGGGTCAGATACTGACTTCTCGGTCTGACTCGTTTCCCAGGCTAATAACAAGAGAGAGAATGCAATGCCGATTTTTACTCACCCCGAATTCGATCATCACGAACAGGTCCAGTTCTGCCATGACAAGGCCACTGGCCTCAAAGCCATCATTGCGGTGCACAACACCCGTCTTGGCCCTGCTCTGGGCGGGTGCCGCATGTGGCCCTACGCCGATGAGCAGCAAGCCTTGAACGATGTATTGCGCCTGTCCCGTGGCATGACTTACAAATCGGCGCTGGCCGGGTTGCCGTTGGGCGGGGGCAAGGCGGTGATCATTGGTGATCCGCGCAAGGACAAGAACGAAGCGCTGTTCCAGGCCATGGGTGGTTTTGTCGAAAGCATGGGTGGGCGTTACATCACGGCTGCTGACTCGGGCACCGGGGTCACCGAAATGGCTCTTATGGGCCAGCGCACTCGTCATGTAGTGGGTGCTGGCACGCGTGAGCAGCTGGGGGGCGGTACCCGTAGCGGTGATCCGTCTCCTGCAACGGCGCTCGGGGTGTTTATCGGTTTGCGTGAAGCGGTCTTGCAACGTCTTGGCCGCAGTGACCTGACGGGGCTGCGTGTGGCCGTACAGGGGCTTGGGCAAGTGGGCTTCAACCTCGCCCGGCAATTGAAGGAGGCGGGGGCTGAGCTGTGGGTCCACGATATTCAGGAGGCCAACGTGCGTCGCGCAGTTGACGAGCTGGGCGCTCACGCAGTGACAGCACAAGACATTTACGGGCTGGACGTCGATGTGTTCTCGCCTTGCGCGCTGGGCGCAATCATCAATGATGAAACCTTGCAGTTACTGCGTGCGCCAGTCATTGCCGGTGCTGCCAACAATCAACTGGCCAAAGCCTCACATGCCGATGAGCTGTGGCGTCGGGGCTGTCTGCATGCACCGGATTATGCGATCAACGCGGGCGGTATTATTGACGTGTCCTACGAGTACAACGGAGGCACGCCCGAGCAGGTTCGTCAGCACGTGGAAGGCATTGGAGAAACTCTGCGTCAGATCTTTCTAAGGGCCAAAGCCGAGGATCAGAACACCACGCGCATCGCCGATAGCCTCGCACACGAACGTCTCAACGCTTGATGAGAAAGGCGCGGGTGTCAGTATCGGGCAGCCGGCGCCTGCTCTTGCATCAATGGGCCGCCAGTTGCTGCACATCGATCGCCCTGTCCACCAGTTGCTTGGATGATTCGATGAAGAACAGGAGGCTCATCAGCAGGTCACGCTGAGGTCCTTGCTGATGTTCGGCGGCGCCTTGAGCGCTGGCAATTGCACATCGCAGATAATCTGACGCATGGACCAAGGCTTCTTCCTGGCTCACGTCACTGCTCACCAGGAACACTTTTTTTTCAACCGTGTGCTGAGAAACAGATGGTTTCAAATAATAGTCCAGCGCACGTTGAGTCGCGACGGTGTCCTTTAAGGATTCGAGCTCGGAATCGGACTCGTTTTTCTGCGGGGTTTTTGTAATTGGAGTCATGGTTTGCCTGCGTTTCAGGAATTTATCGAATCAGCCAACCAATATTAGTACAGTAAGTATTTTCATATTCAAGTTAAATAATACAATGTGTGTATTGTTGAGTCGAATTCAATCCGTATTGTTCGGCAGATGGATAAATGGATCGCTTTAGTCAGAACCAAATTGCGCGAACTAAAACTCACGCAAGAAAAACTAGCCGAACGCGTCGGGGCTTCCCAGGGCGGAGTCGGCCATTGGCTCAATAAACGCCGCCAACCCGACTTGCCGACGATGAACAACGTGTTGCATGCCCTTGGGCTCGAGCACCTTGAAGTCGCGCTGGTAATTCGTGAGCGCAGTGACGCAGGCGACAAGCCTGGCGCTGACGAATACACCTACGAGATCACCTCGGCATTCCGCTATCCGGTGAGAGACTGGGTCACGGCAGGTCAGGTCAGCGAGAAGCTGCAGGCTGGCTATGCTGCACCGCCCGGCACGATATTTGAGGTGAGTGATCACTACGCCAAAGGGGCTGCGTTCTGGTTGCAGGTGACGGGTGATGCCATGACCGCTCCGGTGGGGGTCAGCATCGCGCAAGGGATGATGATTCTGGTCGACCCGGACATTGAGGCCACGCCAGGCAAAATGGTCATAGCCCTGACACCGGAGTCAGAGGCGAGCACATTTCGGCAATTGATCGAAGAGAGCGGTCAACGTTACCTGAAGCCACTTAACCCGACCTATCCTAAGACCCTGTTTGATGAAAACTGCCGGATCATCGGGGTAGTGGTACAGGCGACAGTCAAGTTTTAGAGGTGTATTTCAAATGCTGTAGTAAAGGCGGATACCGATGTCGGTATCCGCCTTTTTTCATTCAAGTTCGACCAGCGCAGCCCCTTCACTGACCATTTCGCCTTCCTGGAAGAACAAGGCTTTCACCACGCCCGCATGGGGCGCCCGCAGACTGTGTTCCATCTTCATGGCTTCAAGAACCACCAGTTGAGCGCCAGCCTCGACGGTTTGTCCGATTTCAACCAGCACTCGCACGATACTGCCATTCATGGGCGCTGTGAGGCCGCCCTGGGCCGTGTGACTGGCATCCACGGCACTGATCGGGTCGTGCAGGCGCACGCAGTGCAGCTCACCGTTCCACCGCAGGTAAAGCGCATCTGCCCGGCGAACGGCCAAGTGCTGACGCCTTACTCCGCCCGCTTCGATGACTAGCTGTTCATTACACAAGGTGGCGGCGTTACCACTTGGATGGATGACCTGTTGCTCGCCATTACAGGCCAATGCCAGCAAGGTTTGGGCGGGTAGGCCGGTACGAAAGCCGTTGCGTGCGGACCAGGGTGACGCCGGGTCATCGTCGCGTACTCGTGGGGGCTGACTCTGATTAAAGGCTTCAGCGGCTGCCGACCAGAAGGCTGCAGGCAGCGGCTGTGCAGCAGGCAGCAATTGATCCTCGTAGCGCGGGATAAACCCGGTATCGAGTTCAGCTGCGGCGAAGGCGGGATGAGCAATGATACGACGCAAAAAGCTCAGGTTGGTTTTCAGGCCACCTATGGCAAATTCATCGAGCATCGCCAGCAACCGTAAGCGGGCCTGCTCCCTGTCTTCTCCCCAGGCAATCAGTTTGCCCAGCATCGGGTCGTAAAACGGTGAAACCTCGTCACCCTCGCTGACGCCACTGTCCACGCGTCTTCCCGGGCCGGCAGCCGACTCGCGATACACCTCAAGGCGTCCGGTTTGCGGAAGAAAGTCATTGCTTGGGTCTTCCGCGTACAGGCGCACCTCGATGGCGTGGCCGTGTAAAGGCACTTGCGCCTGGGTCATGGGCAGCGCTTCACCACGGGCCACACGGATTTGCCAGGCCACCAGATCCAGCCCGGTAATGGCTTCGGTGACCGGATGCTCAACCTGCAAGCGCGTGTTCATCTCCATAAAGAAGAACTCGCCTCGCGCATCCAGCAAAAACTCTACGGTGCCTGCACCCACATAGCCGATAGCCTGTGCCGCTCTCACGGCAGACTCACCCATGGCCTGGCGCTGCTCGACGCTCAGGCCCGGTGCTGGCGCTTCTTCCACGACCTTCTGGTGGCGACGCTGAATCGAGCAGTCACGCTCATTGAGATACAGGCAGTTGCCGTGTTGGTCGGCAAAAATCTGTATTTCCACATGACGGGGTTTGAGCACGTACTTTTCAACCAGCATCCGCGCATCGCCAAAAGATGACAGTGCTTCACGCTGCGCCGAGGCCAGTGCCTGCGCCAGCTGGCTGACCTCCTCGACGACTTTCATGCCTTTGCCGCCACCCCCCGCCGTGGCTTTGAGCAGCACTGGATAGCCGATGCGCTCTGCCGCCACACGAAAGGTTTCCAGGTCCTGATCTGCGCCGTGATAGCCCGGCACCAAGGGTACGCCTGCGACTTCCATCAAGGCCTTGGCCGCAGACTTGCTGCCCATCGCATCAATGGCACTGGCCGGCGGGCCGAGAAAAATCAGTCCGGCCGCTTCAATGGCGCGGGCAAAGCCTGCGTTTTCCGACAAAAAACCGTAGCCGGGGTGAATGGCCTGAGCCCCGCTGGTCTTCGCCGCTGCGATGATCTTGTCGATTTTCAGGTAGCTGTCGGCGGCTTTGCTCCCCCCCAGGTCCACACAGATATCAGCTTCGCGGCAATGCCGCGCATCGAGGTCGGTAGTGCTGTGGACGGCGACGGTTGTGAGGCCCATCGCTTTGGCCGTGCGCATGACCCGACAGGCGATCTCGCCACGGTTGGCGACCAGCACAGAGGTAATACCAGAGGCGGTCATGGGCGCGGCTCCTGAGTCGTTGGATTGGCTTGCCAACTGGGAGCACGCTTTTGCAGAAAGGCACGCAAGCCTTCCTGGCCTTCAGGGCTGACCCGAATCCGTGCAATGGCGTTTTCGCAGTAGCGGCGAATGGCTAGAGTCGGTGCGCCATGACTGACTTCGCGCAGCAGGTCCTTGCAGGAACGCATGGCGTGCGGACTGTTAAGCAGCAGGTTTTCGATCCAGTGGTCGATGTGCTGCTCAAGCTCGGCGATGGGGTAGCATTCTGACAGCAAGCCCAGCTCGCGGGCACGATGGCCACTGAAGCGTTCGGCGGTCAGGGCGTAGCGCCGCGCCGCACGTTCACCGATGGCTTGCACCACAAAGGGACTGATCACGGCAGGCGCCAGGCCGATGCGTACTTCAGACAAACAGAACTGCGCGTCATCCGCGCCGATGGCCATGTCGCAGGCGCTGATCAGGCCCAGCGCTCCGCCGTAGGCCGCACCTTGCACAACGGCCAGGGTGGGCATTTTCAGTTTGGCAAGGTTGTACATCAATTCGGCCAGATGGCGGGCGTCGTCGAGATTGGTGTGATAGTCGAGCTCGGCCGATTGCTGCATCCAGGCCAGATCGGCGCCTGCGCTGAAATGTTTGCCACGCCCGCGCAGAACCAAAAAGCGCAGGGTCGGATCCGATTGCACGGCATCCAGAGCAAGAATCAGCTCACGGATCATCTCGGCGTTGAAAGCGTTGTTCTTTTGCTCACGGCTCAACCACAGGGTGGCAAAACCCCGGGGATCGGTGTGCAGTTCGAGCGTGTTGAAATCGATCATGTTTGTCAGTCCTTTAAGAGGCGAGGGCTTACATCCGGAACACGCCAAAGCGTGTGGCATCAATCGGAGCATTGAGTGCCGCCGACAAGCCCAGCGCCAAGACGTCGCGGGTTTGCGCCGGGTCGATCACGCCGTCATCCCACAACCGAGCGCTGGAGTAGTAGGGGTGGCCCTGGTGTTCGTACTGGTCAAGAATCGGCTGTTTGATCTCGGCCTCGTCCAGTGCCGAGAACGCCACACCATTGCGCTCAGCCTGTTCACGTTTGACCTGTACCAGCACGCCCGCCGCCTGTTCGGCACCCATCACGCCAATTCGGGCGTTTGGCCACATCCACAGAAAGCGCGGATCGTAGGCGCGGCCACACATCCCGTAGTTACCGGCCCCGAAACTGCCGCCGATGATCACGGTGAACTTCGGTACCTTGGCGCATGCGACGGCAGTGACCAATTTGGCCCCGTGCTTGGCAATGCCCCCGGCTTCGTACTTTTGACCGACCATAAAGCCTGTAATGTTTTGCAGAAAGATCAACGGAATACCGCGCTGGCACGCCAGCTCAATAAAGTGCGCGCCTTTTTGTGCGGCCTCTGCAAACAGAATCCCGTTGTTGGCCAGAATCGCCACCGGATAGCCGTGCAAATGCGCAAAGCCGCACACCAGCGTGGTGCCGAACAGGGCCTTGAATTCATCGAGCACCGACCCGTCCACCAGTCGGGCAATCACTTCACGCACATCAAAAGGCTGTTTGGCATCGGCCGGAACGATGCCGTACAACTCGTCACGGCCATACAGCGGGGCTAGCGCAGTTCGCTGTTGCAGTTGGCCCAGCTTGCGCCAGTTGAGGTTGGCGACGCTGCGCCTGGCCAGCGCCAGCGCATGTTCGTCGCTGTCGGCGTAATGATCGGCGACCCCTGAAATCTTGCAATGCACATCGGCGCCGCCCAAATCTTCGGCGCTGACGACTTCACCCGTGGCAGCCTTAACCAACGGCGGGCCGGCCAGAAAGATGGTCGCCTGCTGACGTACCATGATGGCTTCGTCGGCCATGGCGGGCACATAAGCCCCCCCAGCCGTGCACGAGCCCATGACTACGGCAATTTGCGGGATACCCGCCGCGCTCATGTTCGCCTGATTGAAAAAGATGCGTCCAAAGTGCTCGCGGTCCGGGAACACTTCATCCTGGCGCGGCAGGTTGGCACCACCGGAGTCCACCAGATAAATGCAGGGCAAGCGGTTCTGCTCGGCGATGGTTTGCGCCCGCAGGTGTTTTTTGACCGTCAGCGGATAGTACGAGCCGCCTTTGACAGTGGCATCGTTGGCCACAATCATGCATTCCACGCCTTCTACCCGACCAATACCGGCGATTATTCCGGCAGCCGGGACGTCTTCGCCGTACACGTTGTAAGCCGCCAACTGACTCAGCTCCAGAAAGGGCGAACCGCTGTCCAGCAGGCGATCTATACGCTCGCGTGGCAGCAACTTGCCCCGTGAAGTGTGCCGTTCCTGCGCCTTGGCCCCGCCCCCTGTTGCACCTGCTCAAGCAGGGCATGCAAGGCATTGACCTGCTTGAGCATGGCGTCACGGTTGATACTGAACTCGGCCGAGCGCGGGTTGATCGTCGTATGCAAGATGGACATGCCTACGCTCCTTATCGAGTTTCGTTGAAGAGTTCACGACCAATCAGCATGCGTCGGATTTCGCTGGTGCCAGCGCCGATTTCATACAGCTTGGCGTCACGCAGCAGGCGCCCTGCAGGAAACTCGTTGATGTAACCGTTGCCGCCCAGAATCTGGATCGCATCGAGGGCCATTTGTGTGGCGCGTTCGGCGCTGTACAAAATCACCCCGGCGGCATCCTTGCGTGTGGTTTCACCCCGTTCGCACGCAGCTGCGACGGCATACAGGTAGGCGCGGCTGGCATTGAGCTGGGTGTACATGTCCGCGACCTTGCCCTGGATCAGCTGAAACTCGCCGATGCTCTGGCCGAACTGTTTGCGGTCGTGGATGTACGGCACGATCAGGTCCATGCACGCCTGCATGATCCCGGTAGGCCCACCCGAAAGCACAACGCGTTCGTAGTCCAGGCCGCTCATCAATACCTTGACCCCAGTGTTGAGGGTGCCCAGCAGGTTTTCTTCCGGCACTTCAACATCGTCGAAGAACAGTTCGCTGGTATTGGACCCGCGCATGCCGAGCTTGTCGAAATGGCTGCTTCGGCTGAAGCCTTTCCAGTCACGCTCGACGATAAATGCACTGATCCCGTGTGGGCCCTTTTCCAGATCAGTCTTTGCATAGATTACGTAGGTGCTGGCATCCGGACCGTTGGTGATCCAGGTCTTGCTGCCATTAAGCACAAAGTGGTCGCCGCGCTTGTCGGCGCGCAGCTTCATCGATACCACGTCGGAACCGGCGTTCGGCTCGCTCATGGCCAGTGCGCCGACGTGTTCGCCGCTGATCAGTTTGGGCAGGTACTTGAGTTTTTGTTCGTGGGTGCCGTTGCGGTTGATCTGGTTGACGCACAAATTGGAGTGGGCGCCGTAGGAGAGGGCGACTGACGCCGAACCGCGGCTGATTTCTTCCATCGCCACCACGTGCGCCAAGTAGCTCAGGCCGGTGCCGCCGTACTCTTCAGGGACTGTGATGCCGAGCAAACCCATGTCACCGAACTTGCGCCACATGTCTGCCGGGAACAGGTTGTCCTTGTCGATTTGCGCCGCTCGTGGCGCCAGTTCGGCGGCGACGAAGGCCTGCACCTGATCGCGCAGCATGTCGATGGTTTCGCCCAGGGCGAAGTTCAAAGTCGGGTAGCTCATGTGGCACCTTGATCGTTGTTCTTGTGGAGGCGTTAACAGCGTCGCCATGGATAGCCTTGACGTTAACGTAAACTTGGTGCTTAAAACTGTCAACGACCTTTACGTTAACGTCAACTTAGGCCAGAGTAATTGCAGTTCTTCAAATGAGAGGGCGCACCTGCACGCCTTGCTCATGCTCCCAAAACAATCACAAGAGGAGTTGTCATGAAGCAGCAATCCGTCCCCAGTTACACCCAGGGTTCGCTGGATAAGCCATTGCTGGCCATGACCATCGGCCAGGCCTTCGATCACACCGCCGCGCTCTATCCAGAGGGAGAAGCGCTGGTGGTGCGTCATCAACAGCAACGCTACAACTGGGCGCAATTGGCCCGGGCAGTTGATCTGCATGCCAGGGCTCTGCTGGCTTTGGGTTTGAAGGCAGGGGACCGGCTGGGAGTGTGGGCGCCCAATGGCGCCGAATGGTTTATCAGTCAGTTTGCCAGCGCCAAGATCGGCGTGATTCTGGTCAATATCAACCCGGCGTATCGGCTCTCGGAGCTGGAATACGTACTCACGCAATCGGCGTGTCAGTGGCTTGTGTGTGCGGGCGCGTTCAAGACCTCCAACTATCACGCCATGCTCCTGGAGCTGATTCCGGAGCTGACCGAGCAATCGGTCGGAGCTCTGGATTGTGCGCGTTTCAACGAGTTGCGTGGCGTCATCAGTCTCGATTCTGAACCCCCCGCAGGCTTTCTCCCCTGGTCGCAACTTGCCACATTGGGTGCCGGGGTTACGGCGGATCAACTCCATGCCCGCCAGGCCAGCCTGCACTTCGACCAGCCGGTAAACATTCAGTACACCTCAGGTACGACGGGCTTCCCCAAAGGGGCGACCCTCAGCCACCACAATATTCTCAACAACGGCTACATGGTCGGCGAAAGCCTGGGTTTGACGGCCAGTGATCGTCTGGTCATCCCGGTGCCGCTCTATCACTGCTTCGGCATGGTCATGGGTAATCTGGGGTGTGTAACTCATGGGACCACGATGATCTATCCCAGTGAGGCCTTTGACCCGGGCCTGACTCTGCAAGCGGTGACGGATGAGCGTGCCACTGCGTTGTACGGCGTACCGACCATGTTTATCGCCATGCTTGATCACCCGCAGCGTGCGGGATTTGATCTGTCGAGCCTGCGCACGGGGATCATGGCAGGCGCCACTTGCCCGATAGAGGTGATGCGTCGGGTCATCAGCGAAATGCACATGGGTGAAGTGCAAATTGCATACGGCATGACTGAGACCAGTCCGGTCTCGATTCAGACAGGTCCGGCAGACGAGCTTGAATTACGTGTTACCACAGTGGGGCGTACTCAGCCGCAGCTTGAGAGCAAGCTGATCGACGCTGAGGGCAACACTGTTGCTCGCGGTGACATTGGCGAACTGTGTACTCGGGGCTACAGCGTGATGCTGGGTTACTGGAACAATCCGCAGGCGACCAGCGATGCCATCGACAGCGAAGGCTGGATGCATACCGGTGATCTGGCGCAGATGGATGAGCAGGGATACGTGCGCATTGTGGGGCGCAACAAGGACATGATCATTCGCGGTGGCGAAAACATTTACCCGCGCGAGCTGGAGGAGTTCTTTTTCACTCATCCGGCGGTAGCAGACGTTCAGATAGTGGGTATTCCGGACGCCAGGTATGGCGAGGAAATCGTCGCCTGGATCAAGTTTCATCCCGGCCACACGGCCAATGAACTCGAGCTGCAAACCTGGTGCAAGTCGCGTATTGCGCACTTTAAAACGCCGCGTTACTTCAAATTTGTTGAAGTGTTCCCAATGACCGTAACCGGCAAGATCCAGAAATTCAAAATGCGCGAGATCAGCATTCAGGAATGCGAACAAAAATGACCGGCTTTTGTGGGAGCGAGCCTGCTCGCTCCCACGCGGGCGTAATCTTGAATCGCAGACAACACAAAGGGGAGCCGAGGCTCCCCTTTAATATGTCGTGCATGCTTTTTTTTTATTATTGAAGGGCGGTTTATTGTTGTTTTTGGAACTCACCCTTTGCTGCGTTTTTTTGCGATCCCCATGCGGGATCAAGAGCAAACGTATTTTTTTGAGCGCTGATCCACTTTTATCACGGGCTATCAAACCTGTGATCCAACCTGTGCGGGTGCTACCTGAAGGTAGTTTTATTCTTCTCTGCCCGGTTGCGAGGTGGCTTTTAGGCGCCTCGGAAAAGTAAACCTTCTCCAAAAAAATCTGTTAGCTGCGTCTCTGCCGTGTTGTTTTTGTTATGTCAGAGTCGTTTCGTATTGTTTTTATTATGTTGCTGCGGTTTTTATTCTTGTTATGCCATAGAGATAGCAGGAGCCGTGCCAACTTTTTAAAATCCTTATAAATCAATGGTTTGAGTTTTTAGGCAATAAAAAACCGGCCCTTGGAAAGGCCGGTTTGTTTCCGTGTTACTCGTTTGTGGGGAGGCGAGGTAACACCATGGAACACTTTTTAGCCCTGCCGGGCCTTTGCTACCCGTGACCCGGTAACACGTCCCAGCACGTTGCAGATGTGTTCGCCTGCCAGAAGCAGCTTGTCCATGTCGACGCCGGTCTCGATGCCCATGCCGTTGAGCATGTACACCACATCTTCCGTGGCCACGTTACCGCTGGCGCCCTTGGCATATGGGCAGCCGCCGAGCCCGGCGATGGAACTGTCGAATACGGCGATACCTTCTTGCAGGCTGGCGTAGATATTGACCAGCGCCTGGCCGTAGGTGTCATGAAAATGCCCGGCGAGTTTTTCCCGTGGTACGTATGCCGTTACGGCCTCAAACAGGGTACGCGTGGCTGTTGGGGTTCCGGTGCCGATGGTGTCGCCCAGAGAGACCTCGTAACAGCCCATGGCGAACAACTCTTTGGCCACTTGTGCGACCTGTTGCGGGCTGACCTGGCCTTCATAAGGGCACCCGAGCACGCAGGACACATAGCCTCGCACGCTGATGCCGTGTTGTTGGGCGGCCTCGATGATGGGTACAAAGCGCGCCAGGCTTTCGCTGATCGAGCAATTGATATTGCGCTGGGAGAACGCCTCGGAGGCAGCAGCAAACACTGCGACTTCTTTTACGCCTGCTGCTACCGCATCTTCGAACCCGCGCATGTTGGGCGCCAGCGCTCCGTAGACCACTCCTGGCTTGCGACGGATTTGCGCAAAGACTTCGGCCGAGCCCGCCATTTGCGGCACCCACTTGGGCGATACAAAACTGCCGACTTCGATATAGCCCAGTCCGGCGTCGGTCAGGGCATCAACCAGTTGCACCTTGTCTGCGACGCTGATGGGCAGCGCTTCATTTTGCAAACCGTCACGCGGGCCAACTTCGATCAGGCGCACATGGGTTGGAAGTGTCATGGGGGTCACCGTGTCTGTAGAAATGTGTGTCTTGCCAAGCCCTCACCCCAACCCTCTACCTTTGGGAGAGGGCTAGGGTGAGGGGCTTTTAGTCGTCTGGTTTTTTATGGTCTGTTCCAGCGCCTGGATACACCGTTCTTCAGCGGTATCGAGCTCCAGTTGCATCTGCTGGATATCCAATAACTGTTGTTCAAGCTGCTCGCGGCGCTCGGCGATTTTGGCCAGCATGCTGTTGAGTTGCTTTTGATTGCCACTGGTGGGGTCGTAAAGCTCAATCAGCTCGCGACATTCGGCCAGGGAAAAACCAATGCGCTTGCCGCGCAGAATCAATTTCAGGCTGACTTTGTCCCGCGCTGAGTAGACTCGTTCCTGGCCGCGTCGCTCGGGGGCGAGCAACCCTTGTTCTTCATAAAAACGAATGGCACGGGTGGTGATGTCGAGCTCGCGGGCAAGGTCGGAAATACTGTACGTCTGGCTGCTCATGGGCGGGCTCTGGAGAGTTCGTGGGCTTAAACTAATGGCTGCTTGACGTATACGTCAAGCAAGCTGGCCGTGTCTGATTTATTTTCCTGTGCGACTTGTTGTTGGCACAGTTCGATCAGTTGCTCACGCATCCAGCGGTTTGCCGGGTCTTGTTCGGTGCTTTCGTGCCAGTACAAATGGGTTTCAACGTTGGGCAACTCGCTGAGTGGCAAGGGTACAAAATGCAAGGCATGGCGCCGGGCAAAGCGCTCGGGCACGGTCATCACCATGTCGGTCTGTTGCAGCACATTGGACGCCATCAGGTAATGCTGCGAGCGCAAGGTGATTTTACGTTGCAGGCCCATTTTCCCCAGCGCCAGGTCTACTTCTCCCAGGCCATTGCGACGGGTCGAGATATGAATATGAGTCATGGCCAGGTACTCATCCAGGGACAGTGAGATCTTGCTGGCGAGTGGATGTCCTTGGCGCATGGCGCACACATATCGGTCTTCCATCAACTTGACGTGGCGCACCTGTGGATCGGTATTGAGTGGTGCATCCACGGCAAAATCCAGACGTCCGGCCGCAAGATCGCTGGTTGTCTCGCGTCGATGGGAGAGAAAACTCTCGATCACCACCGATGGTGCCTGACGCCTCAGACGCTGAAACAAAGACGGCAAAATTACTGCCTCGGTCAGATCCGTCATGCTGATGCGGTAGGTCTTGTTGGCTTGTAGCGGGTTAAAGGTGCGGCTTTCTTGCACGGACACGCGCAACAGCGCCAGGGCACTGCGCACCGGGCTGATGATGTTCTGCGCCATTGGAGTAGGCACCATGCCTTGGGCAGTACGGACGAACAGCGGGTCGTTGAAACTTTCGCGCAGTCGCGCCAGCGCGTTGGACACGGCAGGCTGAGTGATACCGATGATCTGCCCGGCGCGGGTCAGGTTGGCTTCGGTGTAGATGGCGTCGAAGACGATAAACAGATTGAGGTCGACCTTGTTCAGATTCATGGCGCAGGGCTCTTGTTGTAGGGGCAGTGATGCGGGCTAGCCATATATTGCTTATGAATGGTAATACACACCGCTAATAGGCAGCGCAAATTAAGGGTGGCTGCTCTAGCATCGGGCAACACTTTTCGTCATTCCCGGTAGAAGGTAGCCCTCCATGGATTTCGCTTACTCCCCAAAAGTTCAGGCACTGCGCGAGCGAGTGACAGCGTTTATGGACGCCCATGTCTATCCGGCGGAGGCGATTTTCGAGCAGCAGGTGGCTACAGGTGACCGCTGGCAGCCGACCGCAATCATGGAGGCGTTGAAGCACAAGGCCCGGGCCGAAGGACTGTGGAACCTGTTTCTGCCCGAGTCCGAGCGGGGCGCCGGTTTGACCAACCTGGAATACGCACCTTTGGCTGAAATCATGGGCCGCTCGATGCTGGGCTCAGAGCCGTTCAATTGCTCGGCGCCCGACACCGGCAATATGGAAGTGCTGGTGCGCTATGCCAGTGATACGCAAAAAAAACAGTGGCTGGATCCGCTGTTGCGCGGCGAAATTCGTTCGGCGTTTGCCATGACCGAGCCAGATGTGGCGTCATCGGATGCAACCAACATGGCGGCCACTGCTGTGCGCGAGGGTAATGAGTGGGTGATCAGTGGCCGCAAATGGTGGACTTCCGGCGCCTGTGACCCGCGCTGCAAAATCATGATTTTCATGGGCTTGAGCAACCCTGAGAATCCGCGTCATCAGCAGCACTCCATGATCCTGGTACCCGTCGACACGCCGGGGGTGAAAATCCTGCGACCGCTGCCGGTGTTCGGTTACGACGATGCGCCCCACGGGCACGCTGAAGTGCTGTTCGAAAACGTGCGAGTGCCTTACGAAAACGTCTTGTTGGGTGAAGGCCGGGGTTTTGAAATTGCTCAGGGACGCCTGGGCCCCGGGCGTATTCATCACTGCATGCGCTCCATCGGCATGGCCGAGCGGGCACTGGAGTTGATGTGCAAGCGTTCGCTGGCACGCACCGCGTTTGGTAAGCCGCTGGCACGCTTGGGCGCCACTATCGACAAGATCGCCGACTCGCGCATGGAAATCGACATGGCACGGCTTTTGACCCTTAAAGCCGCGTACATGATGGACACAGTAGGTAACAAGGTGGCGAAAAGCGAAATCGCCCAGATCAAGGTCGTCGCCCCGAATGTTGCATTGAAAGTAATCGACAGGGCCATTCAGATTCACGGCGGGGCGGGGGTTTCGGGGGACTTTCCGCTGGCCTACATGTACGCCATGCAGCGCACGTTACGTCTGGCCGATGGCCCGGATGAAGTCCACCGGGCAGCGGTGGGCAAGTTTGAGCTGGATAAGTGGCAAGCAGATTGAGGTGAGAGTCATTGGTCAATGCACCCACACCTCAACCCGACGATTCTTGATACGGCCTTCATCTTCGGTGTTGGCCGCCACCGGCATTTGTGCGCCGTAGCCGCGAATTTCGCGAAGCACCACGCCGCTTTTAACCAGCTCGCGCCGTACGGCCATCGCCCGTAACTTTGACAGCAGTTGCGCCCGCTCGGGATCGTCCTTGGCATCGCCAAACCCCACCAGCGTCACTTGATTGATCAGCTTGTGGGTGGCCTTCAAGTAATCAATGACCCGCAGTAAGTCCTGACGCGCCTTGTTGTCCAGTGAAGCACTGCCTTCTTCAAAGCGAAAATTGACCGACAGGCGCTTAGCCTGTTGGGTCAGTGTCTGGTACTGCGCGGGCATATGCGCCCCGGGCAGGACATTGCCGGCCTGTACGGTTTGGGCGACAAAGCCGTTCAGCGCGACGATGGCCTGGCCTTGAGGGCTTTGGGTGAAGGTCACCAGCGCCTTGGCCCAAGGGTTGCGGGAAGAGGGCGGCAAGTAAAAGAACAACCGTCGCGATAACGGATAGTCCTCGCTGGCGATCAGCCCGGTGAGCGGCAACATGGGTTGTGATGCGCCGTCGACGATGGCCACGGCTTTGGCCTCACGGATGTAAGGCAGGCCGATAAACCCGATGGCCTGAGGGTCGTGGCTGACGGCATCCGAGAGTTGCTCGCTGGATTCGAAGCGTTGCGCGGTGCTGCTAAGAGCGAGTTTGCTCCGGTTCAAGACCAGCTCTTTAAACGTGTCCCAGGTGCCGGACTGTTCATCACGGGCATACAAATGGATCGTGCCACCAATGCCGCCCAGTTGTTCCCATCTGCTGACCTGGCCACTGAAAACCTGGGCCAGTTGCTCGGTATTGAGTTGATTAAGCGGGTTGTGCGGATGAAGAATAATCGCCAGCCCATCGATGGCGATGACTTGCTCGGCGTCAGGACTTTTAAGATCGCCGAGGCGTTCGAGATCGACCAGTTCGCGGTCCTTGATCGGCCGCGATGAAGCCACCATGTCCGCTTGCCCGGCGGAAAGTGCAGAGAAACCGGTGCCTGAGCCGTGGGCCGCGACATCCACCCGCACCTGCTTACCCTGGGCGTTGAAGCCGACAATGCTGTGCTCGTTGGGAGGAATGACCGGGACGCTGTGAATGTCGTGCAAGCCCTGCTCTGCCAGCATGGCGGCCACCAGCGCGGGACCCAGATTGGCGCCGATGGTGTTGGAACCCTGGATCCGCAAGTCTGCAGCGATGGCCAGGCTGGCCATCGTGCATAACAGGGTCACCGACATAAAGCGCAGCATGTGTGGGCACCTTCCTGGAGCCATAGAAATGTCTGCAATTTAAGTCAGAAACGTTTCAAGCCGATGACAGGGAGATCAGCTCAGTTCCAGCCAGATGGGCGCATGGTCCGAAGGTTTTTCCATGCTGCGCAGGTCGTAGTCGACTCCGGCCGCCTTGATGCGCGGTACCAGCCCCTGGGAGGCCAGGATTACGTCAATGCGCAGGCCACGCTTGGGCTCGTCTTCAAAACCGCGGCTGCGGTAGTCGAACCAGCTGAAGCGATCGGCCACGTCCGGGTGCAGGTAACGGAAGCTGTCCACCAACCCCCAGCCCTTGAGGCGCTCCAGCCACTCGCGTTCTTCCGGCAAAAAACTGCACTTGCCGGTCTTCAACCAGCGTTTGGCGTTGTCCGCACCTATGCCGATGTCGCAGTCTTGCGGGGAAATATTGATATCACCCATCACCACCAGCGGCTGTTCGTTGCTGAACCGGCTTTCGAGTAACTGCTGAAGGTCGCTGTAGAAGCGCTGTTTGGCGGGGAACTTGGTGGGGTGATCACGGCTTTCGCCCTGTGGGAAGTAGCCATTCATGATGGTGACGGGCTGGCCGTTTTCGTCAGCGTAAGTGCCCCAGATAAAGCGCCGTTGTGCGTCTTCTTCATCGCTGGCAAAGCCTTTGTGCAGTTCCAGAGGTGCCTGGCGCGAGAGCAGTGCAACACCGTAGTGGCCTTTTTGCCCATGGTAGTGAACGTGGTAACCCAGCGCTTCGATGTCGGCGAGGGGGAACTGGTCGTCATGGACTTTGGTTTCTTGCAGGCCGATCACGTCTGGCTGATGTTTCTCGATCAGCGCTGCCAGCTGATGCGGCCGAGCGCGCAGGCCATTGATGTTGAATGAAACGATTTTCATGGGCGGGCAGTCCTGAGCAAAACTGCGATGCTAGCTGCCAGCGTGCAGTAGGGCAAATGCACTGCTAACGTAGGATGCACTTGGCCATGATTGAACTGTTGTGGCCCTCGGGGGTTCGTACGCATTAGAAGCGCCGCTATTGAGGCCGCGCCGGGGAGATTGATCGCATGACGCAAACGTCGAACGCCACCTGTCAGATACAGTTGCTCGACAGTGGCTATTCAAGAGAAGCGCGTTCCTTGTTGTATCAGGCCTATCGTCATGAGCCGACGTTTCGTTTTCTATTCAACGCGCAGCGCAGTGGTTACGAGCAACGGGTTCGGGCCACTGTGCGCGAACTGGTCAAACAGCATTTTCTGCAGGATTTGCCAGCATTGGGATTGCTGGTTGATGACCGGCTATTGGGCATTGCCCTGATCGCGCCACCACAGCGGCGCCTGGGTATCACCGAAAGCTGGGCGTGGCAGTTGCGCATGGTGCTCAGTACTGGCCTGAGCTGTACACGGCGCTATCTGGCCTATCACCAGGCGGTACAGGCCTGCGTTCCGGGTGATGCGGTGCATATGCTGCCGTTGCTGGGGATCCATCCCGAATTTCAGGGCAAGCATTACGGCGAGCAATTGCTTGAGGCCGTGCATAACTGGTGCGCGGAGGATGAGCATTCCGAAGGCGTGGTACTCGACACCGGCAACCCGCATTACCTGGAGTTCTACAAACGCCAGGGCTATGTGGAAATCGGTGAAGTGGCCGTTGGGCCAGTGGTGGAACATGTGTTCTTCCATGCCAATCCACAGGTGTCGCACACAGCAACGGCCTGAAGACGAAATTTTTGCCCGTTGGCGCGCTCTATGAGCCCCCCAGCCCGTGATAGCATCCGCGCCTATGAAGTTCTCAGGAAGATTTACCAGTGGTGTTGTCCTGCTGCTCAGCAGCTTTGCGGTGTCTGCCCAAAGCGAGTTGGTGGTTAAGGTCAAACCGGCAAACGATGCCCTCAAGGCCAACGTGGAAGGCTATATAGGCAGTCTCGGCGATCGTGACGAAAAAGCGTTATTGCGCTTTCAGCGTGGCGCGCAGGAGCAAGCCCTCAAAGCTTCCCAGGCCTTGGGTTACTACCATCCCTCTATAGAAGCCGAGGTCAAACCCGGTGACCCGCCGCGTCTGGTGTTGAGCATCGATCCCGGCGAACCGGTGCATCTGCGCAACGTCAACGTGCGCGTCGAAGGTCCAGCCGCCTCACTGAAGGCCTTTCAAGTGCCGGCCAGTGATGATCTGAAACCCGGCGCGGTGCTCAATCAGGGCAACTACGAAGACGCCAAGCGATTGATCCAGAACCGTGCCCTGCGTTACGGTTTTTTCAACGGTAAATTTACTCAGCACGAAATTCTGGTCGACCCCAAAGGCGGGTTTGCAGATATCAATCTGGTCTACGAAAGCGGGCCGCGTTTTTTGCTTGGCAAAGTCACTTTTGCAGGCGATGCACCCTTTGACCAAACCCTGCTGGACCGCATGGTGCCTTTTAAACCGGACACCCCTTACGACTCCGAACTGGTCGCTGAGCTCAACCAAAACCTGCAAAGCAGTGGTTATTTTGAAGTCGTGCGCGTCGATGCCGCCCCCAGCACAGCAGTGGGGCAGGTGATTCCGGTTGATGTTGATCTGGAAACCCGCAAGCCGCGCACCATGACGTTGGGCCTTGGTTATTCGACCGACACCGGTGCCCGTGGCAAAGCCAGCTGGATGCGCCATTGGGGCAATCCGCGCGGCGACAGCTATGGGTTTGAATCCGAAATTTCCCAGCCCAAGCAAAACGTCGGCGCCTGGTATGACATCCCGCTGGACCCTCCGTTGACTGACAAACTGCGTCTTGCCGCGGGTTATCAAAACGAAGAAATCGCCAACACCGATACCTTGAGCAAACTGCTCACGGTCGGCCCCGAGTGGCACAGCAAACTGGACAACGGCTGGACGCGAATCGTGTCGCTCAGATGGCAGCACGAAGAATACCGACTGGGCGATGACTCGGGGCTCAGCACCTTGCTGATGCCCGGTGTCAGCTACTCGGTCTTGCGCAGCGACAACCGTATCGATCCCAGTCACGGCTACAGCGTGAACACTGAGATGCAAGTAGCCAAGGAAGGGCTGCTGTCCGATACCAACCTCTTTCACGGCGATGTGAAATTCAAGGCCTTGACCACCTTGTGGGACAAGCACCGCTTTTTGGGGCGGATTCAGTTTGGCGGCAGCGCCACCAACGGCTACAAATCGATTCCTCCGTCCTTGCGCTTTTTTGCCGGTGGTGACCAAAGCGTACGTGGCTATGACTACCAGAGCCTGTCGCCCAAGAACGCTGAAGGTGATCGGATCGGTGGGCGCTACATGCTGGCCGGCAGTCTCGAATATCAATATCAGTTCGCTGAAAAATGGCGTTGGGCGACCTTTGTGGATCAGGGCAATGCGTTCAATACGCTGGACTTCCCGAGTTTGAAAACCGGGGTCGGCGTGGGTATTCGCTGGATCTCGCCGGTAGGCCCGATTCGTCTGGATCTGGCCCATGCGCTGGATGACGATGGCGGTGTTCGTTTGCACTTTTCGATGGGGCCAGAACTGTGATTCGTGGTTTGAAAATAGCGGGTCTGGTGGTGTTGGCGTTGGTGCTGCTGGTGGTTGTGAGCGTGGGCGTCATGCTCGGCACGCAAACGGGCAGCCGTTGGGTGCTGGGGCAGGTGCCAGGCTTGCAGGTTGATAATTTTGCCGGGCGTCTGGGCGGTCAGTGGGGTGCCGATCACCTGTTGTGGGAGCAAGGCACCAGTCGCGTAGAAGTGGACAGGCCGATCTTTGCCTGGTCGCCGGGCTGCCTGACCCGCATGACCTTGTGTATCGATCAATTGCAAGCAGAGAAAGTCAGCCTGCAATTCCCGCCAAGCGAAGACAGCAGCAGCGGTCCGATCAGCCTGCCGGAACTGAAATTGCCACTGGCGATTGAGGTGGGGGTAATCAAGGTAGGCAATGTGCTGTTCAACGGCATCGAGCAGCTCAAGGGCATGCAAATGTCGGCGCAGTGGACAGCCAAAGGTTTGCAGATCGATTCGGTGAAGGTCGAGCGTGAAGACCTGAATGTTGAGTTGTCTGGCTTGCTGCAACCCAATGGCGACTGGCCGTTGACCTTGCAGGGCAACGTCAGCCTGCCAGCGCCGGGTGACAAACCGCTGGCGGTAGCGCTCAAGGTTGAAGGCAATCTGCGCACCACCCTCAACCTTGCGGCCGACACCAGCGGGTATCTCACTGCACACCTGACGGGAGAGATCCAGCCGTTGGCGGACAATCTGCCGGCGCAGTTGAAAATTACCGCCGAGCCGTTCAAGGCCAGCCCTGATCTGCCGGATACCCTGGTGCTCAACCAGCTGTTGCTGACGGCCAAGGGCGATCTGAAAGACGGTTATGAATTGAATGGCAGTGCCACATTGCCCGCTGAACAAGAGCCGGTAAGTCTGCTGCTCAAAGGCCGGGTGGATGCCAAGGGCGCGCAAATCGCAGCCCTGGACCTGACAGCCAACCCCAAGCAGCACCTGAAACTGTCGGGGCAAGTGGACTGGCAGGAAGGCTTGAGTGCCGAAGCCAAAATCGACTGGCTGGAGTTCCCGTGGCACAACCTGTACCCGTTGATCGACAAGCCCGATGTGGATGTGCGCACCTTTGTCGGTGAAGTCTCCTACCGCGATGGCAATTACCTGGGTAACTTCCAGGCAAACCTCGATGGCCCAGCAGGCAAGTTCAGCCTCAGCAGCCCCTTCAGTGGCGATCTGGGCAAGATATTTTTGCCGCAATTGAAACTGGTCGCCGGTCAAGGCAAGGCCGAGGGGCACGTTAATGTGCAGTTTGCCGATGGCGTGGCCTGGGACACGGCACTGGACCTGAGTGCGATCAACCCCGCGTACTGGGTGGCCGAACTGCCGGGTACGCTGGCTGGCCCACTGCGCAGCAAAGGCTCATTCAAAACTGAGCGCCTGGAACTGGATGCCAACCTTGACCTCAAGGGTCGTTTGCGCGGCCTGCCTGCGGTGTTGCAAGCCAAGGCCAACGGCGCGGGTGAAACCTGGACGGTCAGCGCGCTGGATATTCGCCTGGGTGACAACCGCATCAACGGCACCGCCACGTTACAGCAGCAGATCAAGGCCCAACTTGACCTCAACATGCCGCGTCTGGGCCAGCTCTGGCCAGAGCTGCGCGGCCAGCTAAAAGGCCGTGTCGATCTGGGTGGCACCCTCAAGGCGCCGCAAGGCACGGTTAAGCTCAATGGCCAACAGTTGGCTTTCGCCGATAATCGCCTGCAAAACCTGACCCTGGATGCCAGTCTCGATCGCAATCAACGTGGCCGCCTTGACCTCAAGGGCAGCGGAATTCAGGCCGGGGAGACTCAGCTCGGCGTTCTGACCGCCAACGCCAGTGGCGATATCAAGCGTCAGCAGCTCAAGCTGGGTTTGCAAGGGCCGATGCTGCAACTGGCCCTGGCCCTGGATGGCGGCCTGGATAAAGACAATTGGCGCGGTCGACTGGTCAGCGGTGACGTCAAGGCCGGTGGGCAGGCCTGGGTACTGCAAAATCCGGCAAGGCTGGAGCGTCTGGCCGATGGCCGAATCAATATGGGTTCGCAGTGCTGGATTTCAGGCCCGGCCAGCTTGTGCAGTGAAGAACAGCGTTTGATGCCTGATCCAAGACTGCGTCTGCACCTCAAACAGTTCCCCCTCGACAGCCTGGCCGAGTGGCTGCCCAAGGACTTTCAATGGCAAGGCGACCTCAATGCCGACCTGGTGCTGGACTTGCCAGCCAGCGGGCCCAAAGGTCAGATCGTGGTCGATGCCAGCGGTGGCACACTGCTCTTCAAAGACAAGGGCCAGTGGGTAGACTTCCCCTATGAGGCCTTCAAGCTGACCAGCAACCTGACCCCAAACCGGGTCGAATCCCGTCTTGATTTCGACGGCGGCAAGCTGGGGCAACTGATGCTGTCGGCGCGAATCAATCCTTTGCCTAAAAGCAAACCTATCAGCGGAGAGTTCCAACTGACCGGGCTGGACGTGTCGATGATCCGTCCGTTCGCGCCAATGGTTGAGAAACTCACCGGTCAGTTGAATGGCTCGGGTACGATTTCGGGGGTTTTACTGTCGCCCCATATCATCGGCAATGTGGCCCTGAGCGATGGCGAAATTTCGGGACCGCAGTTGCCGACCAACTTCGAAAATGTCCAGTTGTCGATGGCTATTAACGGCGAGACGGCGTTGATCAATGGCGGCTGGACCAGCGGCCAGCAAGGGCAGGGCAGTATCAGCGGTAATGTCGCCTGGGGTCGGGCCATGGTGGTCGACGTGTTGATCAAGGGTAACAACCTGCCGGTGACCGTCGAGCCTTACGCCAAGCTTGAAGTCGCCCCGGATCTGAAAATATCCCTCAACCCCGACAACACGTTGTTGATCGCGGGCCGGGTCAATGTACCCAAAGGTGAAATTGTTGTTCGCGAATTGCCGCCGTCGACGGTCAAGGTTTCGGATGACACGGTCGTCGTGGGCCAGCAGACGACCGATGAGGCGTCGCCGATGCAGATCGACATGGACATCAACGTAGTGGTGGGCCAGGAACTGCTGACGTTCTCGGGCTTTGGCCTGAGCGCCGATCTGGCGGGGCAGGTTCATATTGGCAACAACCTGGAGACCCGCGGCGAGTTGCGCCTTAACAATGGTCGCTACCGCGCCTATGGCCAGAAGCTGACCATTCGCCGGGCACGTCTGTTGTTTGCAGGACCAATCGATCAGCCGTATCTGGATATCGAAGCGGTTCGCCAGACCGACGACGTGATTGCCGGCATTCGCCTGACAGGCAGTGCTGAACAGCCCACCACGCAAATATTCTCGGAACCGGCCATGAGTCAGGAGCAGGCGTTGTCATACCTGATTCTGGGGCGTCCGCTGACGGGCACCGGCGAAGATGAAAACCTGCTGGCGCAAGCAGCCTTGGGCCTGGGGCTGCTGGGCAGCTCGGGGATCACCACCAGCCTGGCGAATCATTTGGGGCTCAAGGAGTTTGAACTCGACACCGAAGGCAGCGGCAATAACACATCAGTCGTGGCCAGCGGCAAGATCAACGAGCGCCTGAGCGTGCGTTACGGGGTTGGGGTGTTTGAACCTGCCAGCACCATTGCCCTGCGTTACAAGCTGAGCAAGCGGGTGTATGTGGAAGTGGCGAGCGGCTTTGCGAGCTCGCTGGATATCTTTTACAAACGGGACTTCTAACCTGCGATGAAATGCCTCCCACACTCTGTGTGGGAGGCCCGCGAGAATATCGGTGCGATGTACCCGAGAGGCCGTCACGCCATTGGAGCCGTGGCAGCTAAAAAACTGTTCCGGCTGTAAGATATGGCCTTGAATATTTCAATTCATTTTCGAAAGCCGAACGTTTTTGTTAATTTCCGGTTTTCGCTTTCAGACTTACTTTCAGGAACAGGTTATGACCCCTTCGCAGCGCTTGAAATACTCGATTTTGATTTCATTGGTGGTTCTGGGAATCATGTTTGGTCTTTCGTACATGCAAAACGCCGGCATGATCACTGAAAAAATGTTCCAGTACGTCGCCATCGGCGTGGCAGTGATCGTGGTTGTGATCAATGGTGTGATGCGCCGCAAAACCAAGATTTAAGCCTCGATTTGCCCGACCAAAACGGCTTCAGCCTGTGGATGCAGGCTGTAGCTCTTGTCGCTGTTGAGTACCACCACCCCTTCGCTGCACAGACGCTTGAGCACCTCGCGCACACTCAGAAATGACAGTGGAATATCCAGTGCCTGCAAGTGGCTGTGCATGCCGCGTACCCCCAACCTGCGATCATTGCCGGCCGCCGTCAGCAATGCATCAATGACTTTGAGTCTCACCAGGCTGGTACGTAGCCCGAAGCACTTGAGTAAGTGGCGGATCCGTTCGTTGCCCTGCAAGGGAGTCAGCGCTTCCAGCAACCCTGAATCGGGCTGGAAAGCTGCGTCGCGATGCTGGTTGCTACCATCCGTTGGTATTTGCTGGTTGTGCATGCAAAAAACTCCTTTTCAGAGCCTGATCAGGAAAAAATAAAAAAGCGCTCTTGGTTAACTAGACGAATGAGCGGCTTAAATCATGAACACTGGAATGTAGAAATTTTGTCGTGAATTCGTCTCAGTCGCGTTCTCGCCCAATGGGGACGGGGGTTTGGACTGATTATTAAATTTTTTTAATCTGTGCGGTCTTTCACCTGTGCACTGAGGTTTCGGAACCGGACGGTCAGCCGTGCAAACGTGTGAAATGACGTCGCAGCCTTCAACCGTGGGAGCGAGCCTGCTCGCGAAGGTCATTCGCGAGCAAGGGGGCCTTGACCTGAAGCAAGTATCTACACGGCTCTTTTAAAGGCTTGTGCGGGCGTTCAGCACGGGCCTGCCGTCCGTAGTGCGGCTCAGGTACACCGGCAAGACCTTGGGCAGGGATGTCACCAGATGGTCGATTTCGCGGGTGTTGAATACGCCACCAATGCGCAGCTTGCCAGTGGCGCTGTCGGCCACAGAAAGCGGGCTGTCGAGGTAGCGGTTGATCAGGGGCAGGGCGTCGGCCAGTGACAGGTTATCGAGCACCAGCTTGCCGTTGCGCCACGCCAGATCCGGCATGCCAGTTGAGGTCTGGCTGATTTGTGCGGCGTAGTCGCCAGCCTTGTAGCGCGCCTGCATCCCCGGTTCCAGACGCAAGCCGTCGCCACTCAGGTGCTTGTTGCTGGTGACCAGCACTGAGCCCTCCAGCAGCGTGACCCGCACCTGATCTTCGTACATCCACACATTGAACTGGGTGCCTGTGACCCGAACCTGTCCCTCTGCGGCCTGGACCAGAAACGGGTGCGAGACATCGTGACTGACCTTGAAAAATGCTTCGCCCTTGCCCAGGGTTACCCGGCGTTCGTCCTTGTAGTTGCTGAAAGTCAGTTGCGTACCCAGATTGAGCTCGACTTGACTGCCATCGGGCAGTGTCACCGTCTTCGCACGGGTATCGGCCGTAAAGCGTTCATGGGCATCAGGAATCCAGCCCAGTTGCCAGCCGCTGTAGGCCGCTACAGGGGCGGCGAGGAGAGTCACGGCTGCGGCCACGGCAAAACGCTGCAAGGTCGTGCGACGTGGTGCAGGCAATGCAATCACCCGGGCTTCGGCGGGCGCGGGGCGCGACAGGTGTTCACTGACATCCCAAATGTCCAGCATTGCCTCATATTCAACAGCGTGCCGGGGATCAGTGTTTAACCACACCGCAAAAGCGTCACGTTCCTGGAGTGTGCAATCGGGCTCGTGCAAGCGCATGCACCACTGGGCCGCAGCTTCAGTGATGACATCGTTTTCGGCTTCTGTGGGGCGTGTTTCACTCATTGGCTTTTCCCGGTTTTGCGCATTCTAACCCCGCACTGGAGGTAACGAGAACATGAGCCATGTCAAAAGCATGTCAATTAGCCGTATGGCCGCGTTTTTCTCTGCTACGGTTGTTCCAGTCACATTGAGTACCAGACGCAACATCAATTAATGGAGTTAAGACAATGTTGAAGAAAACCTTTGCTGCTGTAATCACTACTGCTGCTTTGTTGAGTGCCGGTGCAGCGATGGCTCAGCCTGTTGACCCGAACTGGGCATTCTCCAAAGAGTTGGTAGAAGTGCTCAAGAACAAGAACGGCTACACCGTGATCAAGAAAATTGAAGCTCAAGACCCGGCTGCTGGCATCTGGAAAGCAGAAGGGATCAAGAAGGTCGATGGCCTGGAATATGAAATTATCTTCGATTCGACCGGCAAGGTGATTTCCGAGAAGAAAGACTGATTCTCCTCACCTGAGACGAATCCCCCGCTGAGCGTTTTAACCCGGCCCTGATCGTAACTTTTGACAGGGCCGGGTGTTTTGAACTTGCCGCTTCAATCATTGCGCCTATGCCGCAACAGCCATTGTTCCCGAGTCATTTCCCACAGGTCGCAAGCAAACCTGCCGCTGACAAAATCTTTTTCTTCGCTGCTGACCCACTGCATTCCGGCCCGTTCGGAAATTCGTCGCGATGCCACGTTTGGGGAGGCTTTTGGCACCCGCATGCGTTCGCGGCCCAAGGTCTCGAACCAGAAGGCGTCAACTGTCCCGCACGCTTCGCTCATCAGCCCCTGGCCTTGCCATTGCGGTGCCAGCCAGAAGCCCCGGTTGTTATCGACGGTATCCATCAAGCTGATGCTGCCAATCAGTTCGTCCGGCTGCGAGAGCAAGCGAATAGTCCAGTGCCATTCTTCGCCGCGTGCAACGGCGGGCAACGCCACATCGCGTAAATAACCCAGAGCCCCATCGGCGGGATAGGGCCAGGGCACGAGCGCGTTCAAGTAGCGCACGACCTCCCAATGGGCGAAGCGTTGCTGGATCGCGGGCGCGTCACTCAAGTGCAGTGGCTGCAGTAAGAGTCGTCGGGTCTGAAGTGTTGGTGGGGTCTGCATGGGAGGTGGCTCCTTGCCAGTAATTTGAGTCGAGAGTACCTCCCAATGGCGCTCATAAAAAAGCCCCCGTTAAACGGAGGCTTGGATTTGATCCGGTGCGGGAGCAAACCCGCTAGATCATTGCGTCTGGAGCGGGTATTAGCCGTTGCTGCAACCATTGCCCATCACACGGTATTCAAGAATATGACGCTGACCCTGATGGTCTTCGTAGGTCATCTGTGCGGGTACGACTTCACAGACATCTGCAATCGGCGTCACGCTGATCACGTTGGCAATATCGAGATCGGTGGCGTAAGTGTACTGTTCAACCGCAGGTTGTTGTTGGGGTACTTGAACTTCGTCAGCAACAGCCAGTGTTGAAAAAGCAACCAGTGCAAGAGCAATCAAACGTTTCATTATTAAGACCTTAAAACAATCACGAATCACTGACTTCAATTGCCCTGTTGGCGGGAGAAGTTGTTACGCCCTGTAGGGAAGTGACGTAACACGAAGTACCGTGCCCTGTTTCAATGTTGCGTTGAGGGATGAACATAGAATACGCCCCGCGCGTATTGATTAAAGTCAAAAGATCGCCAAGCAGTCTTTCCGAATCAGTAACAATCCTTGGGCTTGATCGACACACAACAAAAAGCCCCCTCGCAAGAGGGGGCCGGGGTCGTAACAGTGGGTGCAACCACTCAAAATTAGTGCGAACTGCAACCGTCACCCATGGCCTTGTATTCAAGGATGTGACGCTGACCCTGGGAGTCTTCGTAGGTCATGGTGGCGGGTACAACTTCACATACATCGGGAATGGTCGACAGGCTGATGACCCGTGCAATATCCAGCTTAGTTCCATAACTGTACGATTCGACCGTTGGGGTCTGGACAGCGGAAGTTTCACCTGCAACGGCCAGCGTTGCAAAGCCGGCAAGAAAGAGTGCGATCAAGTTTTTCATGGTAGTGCCTCTAAAGTAATCAAGAGTTTAAATTGACTGACTTCATTTGCCGATGAGGCGGGAAGAAGTTACGGCACCTGCCAACGTTGTCAGGTGCGTACGAAGTACCGTGTATCCGTGTCAATCTATGTGTGAAGCATATGAACAATGTTACGCCGATCCACCCAAGTAAAAAGACGGGATGGCAAAAGGCTCTGTTACCGCTCGGGTAACAATGTGGTGGCGTTGTGGCTATTTTCAAGTGCTCGGAGTGTGTCCTTGCTGGCATACTGGCACTCCTGATTCAGGAGTCAGTCATCCGAATGAATATCGAGTCCCCCCTCAGTGCCTATCAACAAGCCATTGAGCAGCAGGGTTTTGTCCATGACCCTGCCCAATGGAGGGCTGTGCAAGCACTGCAAAGTTGCCATGAGGCAGTGCATTCAGGAGCACAGTCGGCTAAGGGCGTGTATTTGTGGGGCCCGGTAGGCCGGGGCAAAACCTGGTTGATGGATCGCTTCTACCAAAGCCTGCAGGTGCCGGCCCGGCGTCAGCATTTCCATCATTTCATGCAATGGGTGCATCAGCGCCTGTTCCAGCTGACCGGGACGGCGGACCCGCTCAAGGCCCTGGCCAAAGGCTTGAGTGAGGAAGTCAACGTGCTGTGTTTTGACGAACTGTTCGTCAATGACATTGCCGATGCGATCATTCTTGGCCGCTTGTTTCAGGTCATGTTCGATGAAGGCGTGGTGCTGGTGTGCACCTCTAACCAGCCACCCGAAGATCTCTACGGTCACGGTTTCAACCGGGATCGCTTTGCGCCCGGGATCACTGCGATTCTCAAGCATATGGAGGTGGTCTCGGTGAACGGGGTTGAGGACCATCGCCTGCACCCCGGCATTGCTCATCAACGGTATTGGGTAACGGGTCCGGGTCAGCCAAGTGCAATTGAGCCGGTGTTCAAGGATTTAACCCAAGGGCAGGTGGTGTCAGATCAGCCCATAGGCGTGGGGTACCGTTCGCTGAATGTAGTGCAGGCCAGTGATGCCGTGCTGTGGTGCGACTTTCACGAACTGTGCGAGCAACCGCTGGCCGCTACTGAATTCATGGAAATCTGTGATCGCTACACGGTGATATTACTCAGCGGCGTGCCTTGCCTGAGTGCCGAGCAGCGCGAGGGCAAAATTGCCCGCGGTACGGAAGACGCTGCGGTGAAAGTCGAGGCAGGTGATCGCGAACTGCCGCAGCTGTCCAAATACGATGACAGCGTGCGGCGTTTCATTGCGCTGATCGACGAGTGTTACGACCGCAAAGTGCCTGTTTGCATTGAAGCTCAAGTACCAATGGATCAGCTCTACACCCAGGGCTACCTGGAGTTCGCCTTCCGCCGGACCTTGAGCCGTCTACAGGAAATGCAGTTGCAGCGCTTTGGCCTTTAAACACCTTGCGTAGCAGCTGCCGTAGGAACGAGGCTGCGTCCGGCTGCGCAGCAATCGTAAAATCAGTAAATGCGTTGCACTGGATACGCCTACGGACTTAGATTTTACGACCGCTTCGCGCTCGGACGCAGCCTCGTTCCTACGGCAGCTGCTACGGGTGCAGTAGCATGGCTGTTGTCCAGTGCATAAGTGCCCCAGCCGCCCCCGAGTGCCTTGTACAACGCAATACTGGCTTGCAGTCGCGCAAGGCGCAGTTGTACGTACTGGTCTTGGGCCTGATACAGCGTGCGCTGGGTTTCCAGTACCGTAAGCAGCATCTCGGCACCGGCCTTGTAGCGGTCTTGCGCAATGTCGAAGGCCCGTTGTGCCTGCTTGAGTTCTTCATCCTGCCATTGGCGTTGCTGGTCCAGGCCGTTGGCGCTGTTGAGGGCTTTTTCGACGTCGGCAAACGCGCTGATGATGCTAGCCCTATAGGTTTGCAGCAGTTCTTGTTGGCGGGCGGTGGCTTTGTCGCGCTCGGCGCCGAGGCGACCATTGTTGAAAATCGGCGCTATCAGTCCGGCGGTGAGGGTGTAGAACGGGCTGCGCAGGACATCGCTAAAGTGATCTGCCCCGGAGCCCAGGCTGGCGCTCAGGGTCAGGTTTGGCAACATGGCCGCACGGGCAACGGTGATATCGGCCCGTGCTGCGACCAGCTTGGCTTCGGCGCTCGCGATGTCCGGGCGCCGGCTCAGTAATTCACTGGGCAATCCGCCGCCAATGGCAGGCCAATGCAACCGTGTGAAAGGCGTATCGCCCAGTGTCAGATTTTGTACAGGTTGGCCAAGCAGGACGGCGAGGGTGATTCGCGCTTCCCGGGTCTGTTGCTCAACCCGTGGGACTTGCCGCTGCTGACTGGCAACCAGGCTTTTTTGTTGGGCCAGTTCCAGGGCCGTTGCCGAACCCGCATCATGACGGGTCTGCACGACGTGCAATACGCTGTGCGCATTGGCCAGATTGAGTCGGGCAATGCGCAGTTGCTCATCAAGTGCCAGGGCTTGGACGTAGCTGTTGGCGACGCTGCTGAGCAGGGTCAGTTCGACGGTGTCCCGGTCAAACTCGCTGGCCTTGAGGGTCTGCAGTGTGCTGTCGTGGGCCGCCGCTTTGCCACCCCAGAAATCCACCTCATAACTGGCGCTCAGGCGGGTGTCGAAATAGTCCGCCGCCTGGTTGTCGTCGCGAGCCTCCAGTTGGCTGTAGCCTTTGCCGCGCAGGAGTTTTTCGCGATTGGCGTTGCTGCCCAAGGTGACTTCGGGCAGTAACGGTGCGCCGGCAATGACAGCAGAAGCCCGGGCTTGCTGCACCCGCGCCATTGCAGCGGCCAAATCGTAACTACCGAGCCGCGCCTGGTTGACCAGATGCTCCAGGTCGGTGCTGCCAAACTGTTGCCACCATTGCTGGTTGATCTGATGGCGGGCTTGCCCCGGTGCCGACTGCCAGGTCGCTGGGGCAATCACGTCGTTGTGGTCATCAGGAGTGGAGTGGCTGCACGCGCCCAACAGCAGGCACAGGGTCAACAGGCTCAAGGACGGCTTCATCAATAGATCATTCACTGGTAAGGGCCGTGACCGGGTCTAGCCGGGCAGCTTTGCGGGCCGGCATAAAGCCGAAAATAACGCCGGTTACCAGTGCGCAACCAAAAGCACCGAGTACGGCGGTCAGGGAGAACGCCACGGCTACATCGCACAGCAACAGCATCCCGCCGACGATAAAGGCCAGGGTGATACCGGCCAGGCCGCCCACCACCGACAGCATCAGGGCCTCGGTCAAAAACTGGCGCAGGATGTCGCGCTGGCGGGCGCCGGTGGCCATGCGAATCCCGATTTCGCGGGTACGCTCGCGCACCGTCATGAGCATGATGTTCATCACGCCGATGCCGCCGACCAGTAGCGAGATGGCGGCAATTGAACCCAGCATCAACGACAGGGTGTTACGGGTTTTGGCTTCTGCCTGGATCATCGCTGCATTGTTGGTGATTTCGAAGTCACGGATACCGTGGTGCAGCGTGAGCATCAGCTGCTCAATGGCCTTTTCGGCTTGCTGAACCCTGCTGGCATCCGCCGCCGCGATAACGACGTATTCCGGATTGTGGCTGCCGAACAGGCGCACGCTGGCAGCTGAGTACGGCACCACGATGCGCGCGTCACTGTCCGAGTCACCGGAGCTGGCACCTTTTTCGGCCAGGACGCCGACCACGCGAAACGGTACGTTTTCGAGCAGGATGTACTGGCCGATCGGGTTGGGCACATCCTTGAGGACTTTATCGCGCACCTTTTTTCCGATGACGGCCACGGCGGCCGCAGCGTTTTCATCGGCCTGGGTGAAGAAGCTGCCTTGCACGACCGGCCAGTTGAAAATGGCCGAAAAGTCGATGCCATTGCCACCGGTGTACAGGGTGTGATCGACGTTGCCGTAACGCACGCCAATTTCGGCGCCATTGATAGGCATGATCATCTTGACCTGCGGCAAGGTCGACAGGGCGGCCACGTCATTGAGGGTGATGATGCCCAGCGGCGCCCTCGGTCCGGGTGGCATGCCGCTGAGGTAAATAATGTTTGAACCGAAGGCGCCCATTTCAGCCATCACCTGGCGTTTACTGCCTTCACCGACCGCCAGCATGACCACCACAGAAGCCACGCCGATGACGATGCCGAGCAGGGTCAGGGCAGTGCGAAAACGGTTGATCCACATCACCCGCCAAGCGGCGTGAACCGCATCCACCAGTTCACCCTTCCAGGCCCCGCGTGCTTCGCTGCCTTCGCTCAGGCGCTTGCGCAAGTCGATGGCCTGCAAGGCGTCGGGGTTCTCGGTAGCGGGTGATTGCTTGCCGTTGGCGCTGTCGCTGATCACTTCGCCATCGCGTACCTCGATGATCCGGTTGGCCCGTGCAGCCACCTCACGATCATGGGTAATCAGGATGACGACATGACCCTGGTTCGCCAGTTCGTCGAGCAAGGTCATGACCTCGGCGCCACTGTGGCTGTCGAGCGCGCCGGTGGGTTCGTCAGCGAGAATGATGTGCCCGCCGTTCATCAAGGCGCGCGCTATCGACACCCGCTGTTGCTGGCCCCCGGACAATTGATGCGGGCGGTTGGCGGTGCGCTCGGCCAGGCCCAGGCGGTCGAGCAGGGCGGCGGCTCGGGCGTGGCGTTCGGCGGCCGGGGTACCGGCATAGATGGCCGGCATTTCGACGTTTTCCTGGGCCGAGGCCGAGGGGATCAAGTGGTAGCCCTGGAACACAAAACCAAAGGCTTCGCGGCGCAGCCAGGCCAGTTCGTCACTGTCGAGGTGGGCGACGTCTTCGCCCGCAAACAGGTAGCGACCCGAGGTCGGGCGGTCGAGGCAGCCCAGGATGTTCATCAGGGTTGACTTGCCTGAGCCCGAAGCGCCGACGATGGCGACAAACTCACCGGCATGGATCGACAGGTTGATGCCCTTGAGCACGTGAACTTCGGGAGTATCGGTACCGCCGTAGACCTTGCGGATATCCTGCAGGTCAATCAGGGGAGTGGGCATTTAACCTCCGTTCCCGGTGGCGGGGCCGATCAGCAGGTGATCGCCTTCATTCAAACCGTCGATGATCTCCACGCGCAAACGGTCGCTGAGGCCGGTACGGATTTCGCGCGGCTCGACTTTGCCGTTTTGGGTCACGATGTGAGCGGTCTGGCGGTTGTCTTCAGGGGTGCCCTGCAACGCGACGATAGGGGCCAGCAGCACATCCCTGACCTGATCGGCGACGAAAAATACCTGGGTGGTCATCTCGGGCATCAGTGCCTGATCATTGTTGTCGACATCCAGCAGCACGGTGTACAGCACCACGCGGGCGCTGCCGCTTTTACTGGCGGGGCTGCCGCCGCCCTGGCTGGTCTCGTTGAGGGGTTTTGGCGGTACGGGCAAGACTTGTCGCACAGTGCTGCTCCAGCGCCTGTTACCACCACTCAAGGTGGTGAACCAGGCGGGCATGCCGGGTTTGACGTGGCCGATATCAGCTTCCGATACTTCGGCCCAGACCGTCATGGGGGAGAGTTTGGCGATGCGCAGTATCAGCGGTGTTTGTTGTTGGGCATTCAGGGTCTGACCTTCTCGGGCATCCAGTGCCACCACCGTGCCGGACATGGGCGCATAGATGCGCGTGTATCCCAGCTCGGCTTCGTCACTGCGCAAGCTGGCCCGGGCTTGACTGATCTGAGCCTCGAACATGTTGATCCGGGCCTGGGTGGTACGAACTTCAGCACGGGCGGCTTGAACATCCTCTTCGCGGGTGGCGCCGCCTTTGGCCAGATGTAGCTGGCGCTGGAGTTTTTGCTTTGCCAGGTCATGCAGGGCCCGTTGTTCCTGCAACTGAGCCTTGAGATTTTCGATGGCAAAGCGGCTGGCATCGAGCTTGGCGGTTTGGGTGGAAGGGTCGATCTCCACCAGCAGCTGTCCCTCTTTGACTTCAGTGCCAACGTCCACGTGGATTTTATGAATTTGCCCCGAAGCCTGCGCGCCCACGTCGACGTATTGCCGGGGTTGCAAGGTACCAAGCGCGGTCACGCTGCTTTCAATATCGCCCCGGGTGACAGGAACGGTGTCATACGCGTCCCGTCCCGGGGTCAGCAAAGCCCAGGCTGTGACGGTCGCGACAAGCAATAAGCACAAGGTGACAAGCAGCGCACGGCGGGTCTGTCGAGGGCGTTTCATACGGGGTTCCGAGCAATGAATATCGACCCGTCGTCATGCCGTCAGGGTCCAATACCCAGAGACAAACGCTGTCGCCAGCGCTACAGAGACGGGGAGCTGTTGAGTAAACGAATGATTTGGCGAGGGATTTAGGTAATGGTTGGAGCGTCTGTAACTGAATATTTCGGAAATGTTTAAGCGTGCGGGCTTTAAATCTATATGAGAATTACTATAAATTACATCCGCACAAATGCCATCATCATGCCGCTATCCCATTAGATCTGTTTCTGCGCTCATGGAGTGTTGCCGCTGCCGTCGCGGCCTGGAGTCCTGTTGGAAAACTACTATCGAGAACTGGTGGGCTTTTTGAGTGCCAGGCTGGGTAATGCCCAGGCGGCCGAAGATGTGGTGCATGACGCTTATGTGCGAGTGCTGGAGCGCTCCAGTGGCGAGCCGATTGAACAGCCGCGTGCATTTTTGTATCGCACGGCACTCAACCTGGTGATTGATGGACATCGGCGCAGCACCCTGCGCCAGTCCGAGCCGCTGGAAGTGCTCGACGGAGAAGAGCGTTTTTTCAGTCCCTCGCCGCAGGTCCTGATGGACCAGAGCCAGCGACTGGATATGATCCAGAAAGCGTTGGCCGAACTGCCTGCGCCGTGCCGTGAATGTTTTTTGCTGCGCAAGCTGGAGGGCTTGTCTCACCTTGAAATTGCCGAGCGCCTGGGGGTGTCGCGCAGCGTGGTCGAGAAGCACATCGTCAACGCCATGAAGCACTGCCGGATTCGGATTCGGCAGTGGGACAACGCCTGAGTCGTGCACTAAGACCTAACTAAGTAACACGTTTGGCCAATGCCCCGCTGTTGTACTGGGCGCTCTTTTCTTTAGAAAGTGAGCGTCATGACTTTTCCCAACACGTCTTTTACGACTTATCTGCCTTCTGCTTTGCCCGCCAAACTGACCCGTCGCGAGCGGTTATCGATCGAATTGGGGAGGGCGATTGAGGAGGCGGCGTATCCAGGCGAGCTGCTCAATCAACTGCAAGCGGCAGTTACCTTGAACCAGCACGCGCTGGCCGAGTCCCAGGCCCTATTTAGCGCAGCGCCAACGCTGTATCAGGTCGTGCATGCACAGGTGTCGCAGGCCTTAAATTGTGATCCCGATAAACTGACCTGGACCAGTGCGTTGCAACCGGATGCACCGGTTACGTTGACCTTGACTCAGATTGCCGTCGAGAGCCTGCGCGACGACTTCATTACTGGCGATATCAATCAGGCAGTCAGTCTGAACGACGACTCGGGCGCGTCGAGCAAGCCTGTTGCTCTGAGTCCTGCTCAGATCTTGAACCAACTCGACTCACTCAACCTTAAAGACCGCTTCAACCTGACGGTTCGCGACTATTGGCAGGGTCTTGCTCAAGGCCAAAGCGTGAGTTGTTGCGAGCATGTGGCCGAGTTACGCCGCGTCTCGATCAAAACCCGCGCGCTGTTGGCTCAGGCGTCTGGGCAGTTGAGCGAAGAGGGGCTTGAAACGTGGTTACAGGTAGTCGATGCGCCAACCGATCAGAAGCGTATGGATGCGGGGGGTGAAGTCAGTAATTTGCAGGTCAGTGAAATTGCTTGGGCCAATGGCCAGACCCATGGCAATGGCGGTGGTGTGGTGTTTAAGGGGGCATTTGTGATCCATGGACGTGACGCTGAGCAGAACTCCCGCGAGCTGCTGTTTGTGCCGGGTATGGGCACGGAGCTATTCGAATTCACTTCGCGCTCTCGGTTATGGGCGCAGATGGTGCGCTGGATCGACAGCGGTGCGCAGCCAGGCTGGTTGTTATGGCAGCTGCTGCCCTATCACAGTCGCTCAACGCTGTATGGCTCGGGCGCCCGGCTACCGCTTGAGCATCTCGACTATAAAGCGGTTGCAGGTGATATTTTCGAACACAGCGCCCGCGCGAGCGTGTTCACCCAGCACACCAACGAGCTCATCTGTGCGGTAACCCTTAGTCCTGCATTGCAAACCGGGGAGGCGATTCTGTTGGCGACAGACCTTAGTGGTGTTGCCTTGAGTTACGCCCAGACCACTGAGCAGTGGCGCCGCGAAGTGGCAGGTAAAAGCCTGCCGGCTGATTTAACTGAGGTGCTGGCCGAGCTTGCGCGCGGTCACGCACGTTGGCATGAGGACGATATTTCGTTTGGCAGCTTGGCGCCTGAGCTGGCATTGCGTATTCGCCAAGAAAAAATCGAGCTCTACGAGCACAGTATTTTGCAGCTGTTGAGGCCTGGTCAATTGGCTGAAGATACTGCGGCATTCATTGCTTTTGTGAAGTATCAAACCGCATTGCAGGCCGAGCGCGCCCTGTCGTTAACGTGCTTGAAGGATTTATTAACAGTGACGCAACGTGATAATGCCGATCTGTTGACCAGCGATGCAGGTCAGGGTTCGCCGCAGAGTCGCTTGATTGCCAGTCGCAGTCAGGCCTTGCTGATTGAAGGTCAGCTGCAAGTCCTGCACAAACAGCTGGGCGCTGCGGACTTCACCCTACTGACTCAAGCGTTGAAACTTAATATCGTGGGACATGACAGCGCTACAGATCTGCGTGTGGTGGCGATTGCCATAGGTACCGCACAGCAGCCATTTGCCTTGGTCGGGAGTTTCGCCATTACCTCTCGCCAGGGATTGCTCACGCCATCGCTCGCAGGGCCAGCACTGTTGTTTGTTCCAGGTCAGGACGGCGGTTTGGTCAAGTTCAGATCATTGGCGCAATTACAGGAGCATGTGGGCCAGACCCTGTTCCGATGTTCCGATTGTTCGCTGTGGTCGACGGTTGCGCTGGAGGAGCAGGCTGCAGCACGCGCATGGATTGAAACGGTGCCTGAGTCAGTCCGAGTTGAGCTGCAATTGAGCGAAATCACCCTCGGTATTATTGAGTTCAGCGTTAAAGCGCAAATCAAGGCCCACAAGAAAAGCATGCAGGCGATAAAAAACAATGTGCTGGTGATTGCTGGCGCCGACCGGCAGGCAACGCTGGGCATATTGGGCCAGACCAGTGCGTTGGTATTGCAAGTACACGAGCACGCGGCACGCAAACAGGCATTTGATCACATTCTATTAATGCGCCAGGCTCAATTGCTTAAGCAGCAACTTGCGCCGTGGCTACTTTTAGAGACTAACGAGGTTCAGGTCGACTACGCGCGTCGGACCAGGCAGATCAATGAAAACCTGCTGGCTATTGAACGTTATCTGTTCAAGCATTTGCCGTCGCTCGATGAGTTTGCTGCGCAGAAACTACGCGAGCAGTTCAAACACGATGGTTTTGACGATGAATTGGACCCGTTGGCAGACATGCTCAGCCTCCCGGATCATGTGGACATCATCAGCACGTTGCCGACTGCGAATTTACCTACCTTCGCTAACATCGTGCCGCAGATTGAACTGGCACAAGTCCCTCAAGGAGTGCGCACCTATAATCTGGTGCAATTTGCCCTGGAAAATATGGACCCGGATGACCCATCAATAGCGCTGCGCCTCAAACATCTGCAGGTTTTGAAACCTGAGTGGAAGACTCGCCTGAGTGTTGGGTACTTGACGAGGGTAATGTCGGCCCTGGATATCAGCGGGGCGTACGAACAGCAGATCAACCAGGTGTTTTACGGCAAGCCCTGCCTGGAGGAAAACCAGGTCAGCGAGGCCCCCGGCAGCGATTTGCGGATTCAACTTATGGTTCGGCCATTTCGCCAAACGCTGGAGCTGGAGCTCTGGATGGCCCGCCAGCAATCAATGGACCCATCGGCCCTAACCTTGTTCAGCCGCGCTATAGGGGCGCGCAAGGCGGCTGACCTGAAGGTGGGCGGCATGGATATCGCCGTTGGAAATGTCACCTACAGCAGTGTCGTCGAACGTTATGGCTTGACCTCGGTCGCGGGTGTACGGGTCATTCGTGACACGCTTTCGGATATGACCCTGATCTATCTGCCCGGTATCCCGGGCGGCAATAGCCTGGTCATGTACCCCAGTCTGGAGTTGGCCAACGCGGCATTGGCAGAGATGGGAAGCAAGCCGCAGTGGTTGGCCTATCTTGCGCAACGCACGGAGCCTGAAGAGCAAGCAGCGCATATACAAGAACATCTGGCGGACGGCGCGGGCTATGCACCGCAGGATTGGATCGGCGCAACGTTTGCAGGCGAAATCGATATGGGCAGAGGCCTGAGCACCGCTCGCTCTGATCGCATTATCCAGGTGCTGCGCTTGATGTCTCAGTCAAACGCCAAGCGCGAACGCCTGCGCAACGAACGCAACCATCAGCAAAGGATTGCCAAGCTCTTCACCTGGTTGGCATTTGTCCCGGGTTTGAACATGGCGGCTGATATTTATTACATCGTTCAGGCATTTAAGGCACTGCACACTGCCCACTCTGCTTATGAAGTGGCGCAGCAGGTATTGCAAATCGGAATGTGCATGACCGACATGCTTGTTACCGTCGCTTCGTTTGGTGAGGACGGCGTTAAAGCAAGTCCCTGGGAAAGAGTGGCGCCTCAGGATCACGAGCAAACCAAGTGGTTGATGCAGCCCTTGAAGGCTCGACAAGCCCTGAGTCATGAAGGCAGGGGGGCCCGGGTTATCAATCCTGAACCTAAACCAATGCTGGCACCGGACTTCAGCGGTTATGAGGTCCCGTTCACTGCGCATGAGGGTTGCGCGCTAACTGGAAAGTACGACCTGGGCAGTTATCGCAAGGATGGCGTGCAATTTATTGTGCAAAAAGGCCAAAGCTATCGTGTCGCACGTCCCAAAAATGCCCAGGCATTGCATCTGCAAGACCCTTTCACGCAACGTCTGGGGCTGCCTGTTCGCAGAAGCGAGGCCGGTGAGTGGTTCTATGCTGCGGGTTACGGACTACCAGGCGGCGGGAAAACGGCCGAGACCATACTGATCAATTGCGGTATGTCGCTGGAGATAGCGCAAGGATTACTGGCGGACTACGACTTTCCGGTCAACTCAGGTCTCGATAAGCTGTTTGCCAAGAACGTGCAAAGAGATGGCATCAAGCCCGAGTGGGCTAACAAGTTTCGCGCCGTTACCGCCGAACCCATGGCAGGTTCTTCACGTTGCCTGTCCGCTTGCGTGCCAGTCACTTTGGGGCTGGAAGACTATGTGGTACAGCCTGCCGTTACCCCAGCCATGATCAGCGGTAGTGAGTTGATGCATCGAGTGGTGATTGGAGAGAACGATCTGTTGGTAGCGGCAGGCACGGATGGTGACGGTTTTAACTCGCTGTATCGACCCAATGCTCTTGAACAAGGGGCGCTCGAGGTCTGCGGAAGACTGTCGCCTGAAGGTATTTATCACATCCAACACCCCGTAGAGAGGGACTATATTTCGATTGGCGGGTACTTTTACGAGACCCGGTTCAACCAGACGCTAAATCGCTTCACTATCATCAAAACCGATGGCAGCACGCAGGATGGATTGATGGTGGAACCGGCTGGCCCCTTTCAATTTATGGGTGAATGGCGTTTGTTATCGGCCCAGGTGCTGCAAAAGGATCTCTCGGCAAGGCTCGACGCCTTGGTACGCCAGTTAATGCCGCTACCGGCTACTGATCAGCAGGTCTCGAGTTATATTTCGAATTATGGGCATCAGATCCTCAAATATACGGTGCCTGAACTTCTCTTGGCTCGCGGTTTGGTAGAGCTGGATACATTGACCAGGCAGTATGTCTACCGCCACGGGTTGCCGGTTGAAACGCTGATACGGATCGTCGAAGCGAAAATCAACGGGCTGCCGATCCCGGATGGGTTGCCGATTTACGATGAGCTACAGGGGTTGATTCCGCTGTCGGTGTTGGGCGGCAATAGTTTCAACATCAATGCTGCGCTTGTGTCGGGTAATTACCTGCACTTCATGCCTCTGACTGCCGAGGAGAGCGAGATGCATACGAAGGTAAAAACCATACTGAGCAATCCCAAAAGCATAGTGCTATCCGCAGCGGGGGCCATGACCCCGTTTCTGAGCACTGTCTTGAACCGCAAAGGGTATACATTTTTAGGCCGTGAGACGGTGTTGAGCCGAGGATTACTCGGTCTGGTATTCACAGGCCCCAACGGTGAAGTGTATGTGGCGGCGACCAGGCTCAGCGCTTATCGGGGGCCGGGCGGCGCCCTGAAGAGTATTGCAGTGCATAACACCCAAAAAGGTTTGCACTTTGGTGATAGCTGGGTTGAGTCGGAGCTTGCTAAAGAGTTGTTCGCCCATCCGGACAGCAAGGTTGCCAAAATAGTGCGCGCCGCGCATGAACGGCATCGGTTGTACAAACTGTTGGTCTCGGTCACGCGCGGCGGTGATGTGTTGATTTGCAGGTTACAGCTGCCCGGGGATTTGTAGTCGCGTCAGTGCGTTGACTGAACCATTCCTGAAGAACTTTCCGATACACAAGATAGAAGTTTCCCGACGGTTTACTCTTTAAAACGTCGGGCGTAAGTTGCCGGCGTTTTGATTCGGTCAGTTCTGACCTCAATCGTGAAGCCTTTTGCGGGACTCTCAAATGTGTGTTTGCTCTGGCGCCAGCATCGGCCCGCATTGCCGTGCGGTTCGAGATCAAGGTCGCCTGCGTAATCAACGATCAGGTGTGAGCACGGGCGATACAGGAGTAGCACCATGAAACTCTCCCTGAAGGAATTCTTCGCAGGCTTTCTGCGCACCCGCCACTTTGGTCGGCACTTTCGGCGCCTTGCCTTGCTCGACAGCATGACCAACACCACGGTCAGTCGCGAAGTTCCCCCCACGCTGGCGCAGACGCTGGTGGCTGCCGCGAACAGTGACAGTGCGGTACTGATCGACAACCTGGGTACCCACACTGACGGCCTGAGTGATGCCGAGGTTGATGCGCTGCGTCAGCAACACGGCCTCAATGAAGTTGAACACGAGCAGCCGCTCAGTCGCTGGGTGCACTTATGGCATTGCTACAAAAACCCGTTCAACCTGCTGCTGACCCTGCTCGCAGGGGTGTCTCTGGCCACCGATGATGTTCAGGCCGCTGTGGTGATCAGCACCATGGTGGTGTTGTCGACAGTGCTGCGTTTTTGGCAGGAGGCAAAATCCAACAAGGCGGCTGATGGGCTCAAGGAAATGGTGAGTAATACCGCCACCGTGATGCGCCGTGACTTCGGTGCCGACACCTCGCCTATGTTTGGCAAATTCTCTGGCGCGGCTCGGCAAATCCGGGGGGCGCAGCGTATCGAGTTACCGATCAGGCAACTGGTGCCGGGTGATCTGATTGTGTTGTCGGCAGGGGACATGATTCCGGCTGATTGCCGGGTGCTCAGCGCCAAGGACTTGTTTGTCAGCCAGGCCGCCATGACGGGCGAGTCCATGCCGGTGGAGAAATTCTCCCGCCAGTTTGACAACCAGACCAGCAACCCGCTGGAGCTGGAAAATATCGTGTTCATGGGCACTAACGTGGTTTCCGGTGCGGCGACGGCGGTGGTGCTGGCCACCGGTAACAGCACCTACTTTGGCGCGCTGGCGCAGCGTGTCGGAGCCACGGACCGTGGTCCGACTTCGTTTCAGACCGGGGTCAACAACATCAGTTGGTTGCTGATCCGCTTCATGTTTGTGATGGCGCCACTGGTGCTGTTCATCAATGGTTTTACCAAGGGGGACTGGACCGAAGCCTTGCTGTTCGCGTTGTCGGTGGCCGTGGGGTTGACCCCGGAAATGCTGCCGATGATTGTGACCTCGACCCTGGCCAAGGGCGCAGTATTTCTGTCGCGTAAAAAAGTCATCGTCAAACGCCTGGATGCGATTCAGAACTTTGGTGCGATGGATGTGCTGTGTACCGACAAAACCGGCACCCTGACCCAAGACAGGATTTTCCTGGCCCGGCACGTTGATGTATGGGGGCAAGAGTCTGACGATGTGCTGGAAATGGCCTATCTCAATAGCTACTACCAGACCGGCTTGAAGAACCTGCTGGACGTTGCGGTGCTTGAGCATGTTGAGGTTCATCGAGAGCTGAACGTGGGGACGGCTTTGCGCAAGGTTGATGAAATCCCGTTCGACTTTACCCGTCGTCGCATGTCGGTGGTGGTGGCCCAGCAGGATCAGCCTCATCTGTTGATCTGCAAGGGGGCCGTCGAAGAAGTGCTGGCAGTGTGTAACACCGTGCGCCATGGCGATCAGGAGGAAGCCCTGAGTGACGAACTGCTGGCGCGTATTCGTCAGGTCACCGCCGAATTCAATGAGGAAGGGCTGCGGGTCGTGGCAGTGGCGGCGCGGCCAATGAGCGCAGGGCGCGACACGTATAGCCTGGCAGACGAACAGGCACTGACGCTCATTGGCTATGTGGCATTCCTGGATCCTCCCAAGGAAAGCACCGCGCCGGCGCTTAAAGCGTTGGCCGAGCATGGCGTTGCGGTAAAGGTTCTGACCGGTGATAACGAACTGGTCACGGCCAAAATCTGCCGTGAGGTGGGTCTTGAGCAGCAAGGCCTGCTGATGGGCAACGACATTGAGCGCATGAGCGATGCCGAATTGGCGGTGGCAGTAGAAACCACCAACGTATTTGCCAGACTCACGCCTACGCACAAGGAACGTATCGTGCGTTTGCTCAAGGCCAATGGTCACGTGGTCGGCTTCATGGGCGACGGGATCAACGATGCCCCAGCGTTGCGCACGGCAGATATCGGTATCTCGGTGGACAGTGCGGTAGACATCGCCAAGGAGGCTGCTGACATCATCCTGTTGGAAAAAAGCCTGATGGTGCTGGAGGAGGGCGTGCTGGAGGGGCGCCGCACCTTTGCCAACATGCTCAAGTACATAAAAATGACTGCCAGCTCGAACTTCGGCAATGTGTTTTCGGTGTTGGTCGCCAGTGCGTTTATTCCGTTCTTGCCGATGTTGCCGATGCACTTGCTGGTACAGAACCTGCTTTACGATGTGTCACAAATTGCCATCCCTTTCGATAACGTCGATGAGGAAATGCTGAAAAAACCTCAGCGCTGGCAACCTGCCGATGTAGGGCGTTTCATGTTGTTTTTCGGGCCGATAAGCTCTGTCTTCGACATCCTGACGTTTGCCCTGATGTGGTACGTGTTCAAAGCCAACACACCTGAGCACCAGACCCTTTTCCAGTCGGGCTGGTTCGTGGTCGGGCTGCTGACCCAAACCCTGATCGTGCACATGATTCGCACGCCTAAAATCCCGTTCCTTCAAAGCCGCGCAGCGATGCCGTTGATGGTGATGACGGGGGTCATCATGGCCGTTGGTATCTTCTTGCCTATGGGACCGTTGGCTGGCTACTTCAAGTTGGAGGCATTGCCGGGGTTGTACTTTGTGTTCCTGCCCATGATTTTGCTGGCATACATGGCGCTGACCCAGGCAGTAAAAGGGTTTTACATCCGCAAGTTTGGATGGCAATAAGTATTAACTTCGTCATGTAACAGGATCCAAAAGCTTATTCAGCTTTTGGATCCGTATCTTGGGAAAAAACCTACAACTCAGATGGTGTTTTCCCTTCTTGTAGATCGAATTCGATTGACGATCATCCCCGGCTCGATTTTGAACGGGGTTCGGTATGTTGCGCATAGATATTGTGGACTTTGGGGATGTTGCCTGTAAGAACTGTCCTATACTTTCACTATCATTCATTAGGTCGTTTTTTTCAGGCTTTCGCCTGTTGTACCTATTCAAAACGATATGTTTGTGCCTGATATACGCGGATGCTCGGCTTACTGGCGGAGGATTACATGTATGAAAGTGTTGATTGCGGATGATCACTCACTTATTCGGTCAGCGATGAAAGTACTGATGGAAAGCCAGGGTTATGACGTCGTGGCTGAGGCGGCCAATGGAACCGACACGGTTCAACTGGCGCGTATGCATCAGGTGGACCTGATTGTCCTGGATATCACCATGCCAGGACTTGATGGCCTGGAGGTGATCAATCGAATCAGGGCTTCAGGGCTGGACACTCGTATTCTGGTGCTCACGTCCCAGTCGCCGCTGTTTTATTCCCAGCGGTGCATGAAAGCCGGTGCGGCAGGGTTCATCACTAAAAGCCAGGACCTCACGGAGTTGTTGAGGGCCGTCAAAATAATCATGGATGGTTACACCTTTTTTCCGTATCTGGCGGCCAGTTCGGTACGCAGCAGCGATGCAAACATGAGCGATGTAGAGTTGATTCAGCATTTGTCGGCTCGAGAACTTTACATATTGCAACAGCTCGCCCGTGGCTTGAGTAACAAGAAGATTGCTGAAGACATGATCCTGAGCAGTAAGACCATCAGTACTTACAAGGCGAGGTTGATAGAAAAATTGAATATAAAGTCAGTCGTTTATTTGGCAGATTTTGCCAAGCGCAATGATTTGATTTAATTGAAAAGCCTTGTATGTCTGGGACTTGTCGGGCTGCTGCTTGTCCTCGGTCAACACAATGCATCCGCTGAAACATCGGTGCAGACCTTGCGCCTGCTGGGACGTTCGAGTGTTGAAGCGTACAGCGCGGTACTTGAGCCATCCGACGTGCAATGGCTCAGGCAAAACGGTCCCTTGCGTCTTGGTATCTCGGCTCCCGACTACGGTCCTTTTGATCTGGCCGTCAATGGCCAGGATTTTGAAGGTTTGACTGCCGATTATGCGGGGTTGTTGTCGCAGTTGCTTCACGTCGAGATTGAAGTCAAACGCTATCCCTCAAGACCGCTGGCAATAGACGCACTCAAGCGTGGCGAGCTGGACTTGTTGAGCAGTTCCAATGGTTTTGAGGCGCAAGATCCCGCGCTGGTGCTAAGCCGTGCCTACGCAGACGATTCGCCTGCGCTGGTGACGCGCATCAGTAATCGCGAGCGTCCGCCGGTGGATCTGGCTGGGTTGCGGGTGGCCATGCTGGATCACTATTTACCGCCTCAAAAGGTCAAGGATTTTTACCCCAAGGCAACCTTGCAGCTGTATCCCTCAACCCTGACTGCGATCGGCGCCGTGGCGTTTGGTCAGGCCGACGTCTACCTCGGGGATTTTATTAGTGCTAATTACCTGATTCACAAGAACTACCTGAACAACGTGCAACTGGCCGATTTCTCCCGGCTGGAAGACAACCCGTTCTCTTTTGCAGTACGCCGCGATAACCCCGGATTACTGCGCGTTGTGAATGCGGCGCTGGCGGTGATCCCGCCCAGTGAGCGCATGACAATCCTGCGGCGCTGGAGCTCCGACGGGCCGCAAATCTCTAATCCCTGGCGCTTTAATCCCAGTCCCGGCGAGCAACGCTGGATGGCGATGCACCCCAGAATAAAAGTGGCGATCAATGATCAGTTTGTGCCGTTGTCATTCTTTGATGAGCAAGGCACGTTCAAAGGTTTGATAGCTGATCTGTTAACCAATGTCAGTGCGCGCACAGGGCTTGAGTTCGAAGCGGTTCGCGAGAGCACGGTGGCCGAGGGGATTGAGCTGGTCAGTTCGGGCAAGGCGCAGATGCTGGGAGGGATCACGAGCGGTACCGCCCGAGAAAATCAACTGCGCTTTACCAGACCTTACCTCACAACCCCCTTTGTGCTGATCACCCGAATTGGTTCTGACGTGCCGCAAACCCTGGATGAAATGTCGGGCCGGCGGGTGGCATTGGTGCGAGGTAACGTACTGCGCGAGTTTATTGAACGCAACTATCCGGGTATCCAGGTGGTGGAGGCTGACAACCCTCCTGCGGCCCTGAACATGGTGGCGCAGGGGCGGGCTGAAGCCGCGGTCTGTGCGTTGGTCAGTGCCCGTTATCTGGTCTCGAGGCGCTTCAATCAACAGCTGCAAATCACCAGCACAGTGGGCACGCAACCCGAGCAGATCGGTTTTGCCACCGCCAGCAATGATCCGCAGTTGAGCTCCATTCTGGGTAAGGCGTTGTTGAGTATTACCCCTGGAGAAATGAGTGAACTGACCAGCCGATGGCGCACTGATACACCGGTAGTTGAGAGTTACTGGCTGCGAAATCGTGCTGCAATTATTCAAGGATTCGTCATTGCGGCGGCCTTGCTGCTGGTGGCGATTGCCTGGATTACCTATTTGCAGCGAGTTATCGCCAAGCGCCAACAGCTAATGAACGAGTTGAATGTCGCCAAACAAAGTGCCGATGAGGCTAATCGGGCGAAGACCACATTCCTGGCCACCATGAGTCACGAAATCCGTACCCCCATGAATGCTGTCATCGGCATGCTTGAATTGGCCATGAAAAAAGCCGATCAGGGGATCACGGATCGTTTTGCAATTGAAGTGGCTTCGGTCTCAGCCCGCGAACTGCTCGATTTGATTGGCGATATTCTGGATATCGCGCGTATTGAATCCGGTCATTTGTCTTTGAGTCCCAAGCGTTGCAATCTCAAGTCGCTGGTTGAGGCTGTAGCGCGGATGTTCGATGGTCTTGCGCGGCAGAAACACTTGAGCCTGGAGTGTCAGTTGAGCGTGGCGTCGGACACTGATGTGTTGATCGATCCGATGCGTTTCAAGCAAATCGTCTCCAATGTGTTGAGCAATGCCATCAAGTTCACGAACAAGGGCTCAGTCCGCCTGAAGCTAAACCTGCATCCCGATCACGATGGGCAATATGCATCGGTCTGTTTGCGCGTGGAGGACACGGGGGTGGGCATTTCTGACGAAGACCAGCGTCGACTGTTCAGCCCTTTTGTTCAGGCCAGCAACAACACCCAGTCTGCGCGTTCGGGTTCAGGTTTGGGCCTGGTTATCAGCCGTGAACTCTGCGAAATGATGGGGGGGCAGTTGCGCCTCAGTAGTGTTGACGGGACCGGTACTCAGGTTGAGATCACGATGGCGGTGCCATTACTCGAACCTGCAGAAATCGCTGTCGACGACGAACAGCAAGAAGTCGGGAATACACGCTCGTTGAATGTGCTGGTGGTGGATGATTATCCGGCGAACCGGATGCTGCTGGCCCAGCAACTCAGTTATCTGGGCCACCGCGTGACCGACGCCGAGAATGGGTCGCTGGGACTGAAGGCGTGGCGAATGGGGTACTTTGACGTGGTCATCACAGATTGCTCCATGCCGGTCATGGATGGCTATGAGCTGGCCCGGACGGTTCGGTATGAGGAGGCCGTGTCGGGGCGCACGCCCTGTCAGATTTTTGGTTTTACGGCTAACGCCCAACCGGAAGAGGCTGAGCGTTGCCGGGAAGCAGGGATGGATCAATGTTTGTTCAAACCCATCAGCCTGAAGGATTTGAGTGCCTGCCTGGCAGCAGGTGTACCGCAGGGAGAGTCAGACAATTATGTCGATGGGGCTGATGGTGAGATTGATCTGACTTATCTTAAACAGCTGAGCCAGGGTGACGATGGGGTGATTCACAAGTTGCTCTCTGAACTGGCCATCAGTAATCGCCAGGACCTCGGTGCCCTGATCGAGCTGTTTGTAACGGATGACTATGAGGGCCTGGCTGCTCTGGCACATGGCATCAAAGGAGGTGGCCGGCTCATTCAAGCCACGAAACTGATTGAGTGTTGCGAGCAATTGGAAGAGGTTTGCAAGACGGGAGAGCCACACGATCTTGCCGCTGCTGTCGATGCGCTGCACCACAGCATGGAGCAATTGGCCGACGAACTGGATCGTTATGCTCAAGCCGATGAGTCTCATTAATGACGAGGCCAAAATGCCAACAAAAACATTACGCATATTGATTGCCGATACTGACCCTGATCAGGCTCTGAAAATGGAAAGGGCCCTCAACCTTCTGGGTTATTACCGGATCGCACCTTTGTACAGCCCTGAGGCCTTGGTGAGCTTGAGAGCAGCCCGGACCAACGAGTATGACGTGCTGCTGATCAGCCAGGAAATGGCCGGAGGGGGCATCGTGGGTGAAGCTGAGTTTCGAATGGACAACTCGCAGTTTCGCCACGTACTGATCTATGCGGATGCCGACAGTTTTGCAAATCAGCTCGCCACGCAGATGTCGATGCTGGATTCATCGCTCCAACCCTGAAGTGGGTACTTGTGTGCTGAACATGGGCCGCGCTAAGGTCAGGCGTTCTCATAAACAGCCACCAGGATGGGTCGAGGGATGCGCGTAATGTCGGATGTCGTGGTAGTTCAAGCTGATTATACAAACCCGGTTCATGCACAGGCGCTGAGAGACGTGTTGAACCACTACGCCCAGGACCCCATGGGGGGCGGTGAAGCATTGTCACAGGACGTATTGGCGCAGTTGCCAGCAGAGCTTGCGAGGCGTCCTCATGCGTTTAGCGTGCTAGCGTTCGTCAATGGCGAGGCGGCAGGTCTGGTGAACTGTTTTGAAGGTTTTTCGACCTTTGCCGGCAAACCGCTGGTCAACGTACATGATGTGTCGGTGGTGGACTCGTTTCGTGGTTTGGGCCTGAGCCAGAAAATGCTGCTCAAGGTTGAAGACATCGCCCGCGAGCGCGGCTGCTGCAAGATCACCCTTGAAGTGCTTGAGGGCAACCCGGTGGCACAAGGGTCCTATCGCAAGTTTGGTTTCAGCGATGGGCAACTCGACCCTGCTCACGGACGCATGATGTTCTGGAACAAGTATTTGTAAGGGCGGCGAGCCCCACAGGGTTTCTGTCGTGCACACGCCTCAAGTGCGACATCCAGCGCTGTGGGAGTCGGGCTTGCCCGCGATGGCATCAGCGCGGGCTTTCAAATAATCGGGGTTATCAGCGTCACAGGCACGCCACACTGCTGGATAAAACCCCGCTTCAGAGCGTCCACTCCAGACCGACGCTCACTGTTCGCGGATCGCCCCAGAACACGCCGTTATAGAAGCCGACGTTTTCGTAATACTTCTGATCGAACAGGTTCTTGACGTTCAAGGACGCCGACACGTGTTCGTCGAATTTATATCGGGCCATCAGGTCGACGAGGGTGTAGGACTTTTGGGTGATGTCTTCCTTGAAGGTGATCGGGTTGCCTTTATCATTTTTCTCGCCGGTAGGGCGGTTGCCAGCGCGATAGATATCGCTTTGCCAGTTGACAGCGGCACCCACGGTCATGGCACTCCATTCACCCGGCAGGCGGTAAGTGCTCGAGATCTTGACCAGGTTCAAAGGCGACGCAGTATTCATGCGTTGCCCTGCGGCGTTGCGTGAATGGGTGTAGGTGTAACCGGCGACCATGTTCCAATCATCCATGACTTCACCGGCTAATTCGACCTCAAAGCCATTGATCTTGTTACCCTTGCCGCCTGATTTGTAATATTCCTCGCCCTTGGGACCGCGAGGGACTGAATCGTCGATTTCCGGCACGTTGTCCTGTTTGCTCCAGAACACGGCTGACGACAGATTAAGGCGCTCTTGCAGGAAGCTTCCCTTCAAACCCAACTCATAATTACTGCCCACCACCGGCTCAAGATACACATCGCCTGCGCCCTTGTTGGTCGTCGGTTTGAAAATATCCGTGTAGCTCGCGTAGAGCGTCAATTCTTCAGTGAAGTCATACAGCAAGCCCGCGTATGGCGTGATGATGTCATTTTGTGTTTGGGTGACTTTCGTGTGGTTGAGAGGGCCTGAATTGCCTTCAACAAACTCGGAGTTGGCATTGGAGCTTTTCCAGCTGCCATAGCGGGTACCGAGCACTGCATGCCATTCATCCGTCAGGTTAAAGCGTGTGGCCAGATAGCCTGACTTTTGTTTGACGATGCTTTGGCTGCCTTCAATGCCGGTATTAAAGTCCTGATACTTGGGAATCGAACTCATGTCCTGCCAGTTCGCGATTGTGTCGTAGGTTTTTGAGTTGAGGTTAATCATCAAGGGCGACGTATTGTCGTTCTTGGCCTGGCCGTAACCCACCATCAACTCATGATCACGCCCGAACAAAGGGTAAGTGCCCGAGATGTTGACGTCGACGGCGGTCATTTTTTCTTCGCCGATAAAATGGCTGCTATAGGCTGACATGCCCGTGCCATCGGCATTGGGGAAGCCGCCCCCTGCGTAATAGACCTTGCCTTCGGCATCACTGGTGCGATGGGTGTAGGCCGCTTTGAGGTGCCAGTCATTGGACAGCTGCTGGTCGAGGGTGGCGAAGGCGGTTTTGTCCTTCATCGGCCACGAACTCCAGGAGGTGGCCAGGTTGGTCGAACGGCCAAAATTGGCTTTTTCGCCCGAGCCGGTCCAATAGGGGGTAGTCCCCCAGGACGAACCTTGCACCTGCTTGTCCTGGTAGTCGTAACCTACGGCCAGGATGGTAGTGTCGGTCAGGTCGGCTTCCAGGATGCCGTAGGCCACTTCTCGCTTCAGTGCGTAGTTATCGCGAAACGATTTGCTGTCGCGATAAGACAGTACGGTGCGTCCGCGCAAGCGACCGTCGAAAGCCAGCGGGCCGCCCACATCGACATAGCTGTAGTAGTCATCGTAACTGCCGCCCGTGGCGCTGGCCTTGGCTTGCAATTCGTGGGTCGGGCGTTTGCGGATCATGTTAATGGTGCCTGACGGATCGCCTGCGCCGGTGGTCAGACCGGTGGCACCACGCACTACTTCAATGCGGTCGTAAATGATGGTGTCGGCATCAGTTTTCATAAAACTGAACGTATTGAGCATCCCGTCAATCTGGAAATTGGAGATGGTGTAGCCGCGAGACGAGTAACTGACTCGGTCCGAGTCATTGTGCTGAACCACAATCCCCGTGGTATGGCGCATGGCCTCGGTCAGGGTATTGAGGTTGAAATCGTCCATCTCCTGGCGAGTGACGACGGAGATCGACTGCGGGGTTTCGCGAATGCTCAGGTTGAGTTTGGTCGCGGTACTGGTCGAGCCCGTGGTATAGGCACCGGTATTTTCGGTGGTGGCTCCCAGGCCCTGGGCGGTGACACTGGTACTGCCCAGTTCCAGTGAACGGGAGGTTTTCTCTACGTCATCCTGCTCGGTGTCAGCCCACAATGATGGGCTGACTGCAGTGCCGATAAGACCTAGGGTCAAGGTCATGGAACGGGTAAATGGCGCGAACATCGCTGCCGACTCCTTGTCGTTGTTATGAAGTTGTCTAGTGCTTCAAACGAATGACAAGGCGGCGCTTTAAGGATAATGAGAATTATTTATTTCTGTGTGCCTGGAAACGAGCAGGGCGCCATTGGCGCCCTGCGGGTTGTTTATTGCTTGGCAACATTGCCTACGGCCGGGGGTTTCGGCTTGATCAGGCTGAAGTCGATCAAGGCCTTTTGTGGGCGCGAGTACGGATCGCCAATCAGCAGCGGGCGGGCGACAAACTGATCGCTGACCAGGCTCTTTTTGTCGTCCAGTTCGTCGGCACTCAAGCCCGCGAGATCGGCCCAGGTATGGATAAACTGCGAGCTGCTGTAAGGGCGGCCAAGGTCGCTGGCGAAATTCCAGGTGTGGCTTTCACGCCATTTTGGCGAGGCCCATGCCATGAACGGAATGGTGTACATCGGTGCTGTCGGCTTGGCTTCGTTCCGGCCCAGGGTGTTGTGCCCGACCGAGTCGAAAACATCCTCGCCGTGGTCGGACAGGTACAGCAGAAAGCCGTTGGGATCGGTCTTTGCGAAGTCCTTGATCAAGCTCGACACCACAAAGTCGTTGTACAGGACGGCGTTGTCATAGCTGTTGTAGGTCGGTACCTGGTCATCGGTCAGCCCGACGGGCACGCCGGTACGGTCGACAAATTTGTCGAAGGTCGGCGGGTAGCGGTACTGGTAGCTCATATGAGTGCCGAGCAGGTGAATCACGATCAGTTTGCGCGGTGCGCTGTCGGCCAGGATCTTGTTGAACGGTTCAATGACATCCCCGTCGTACTGGCGGGCGTTCTGGTTGCGGTTGTTGTTGAGATAGACCTGCTCATCAGCCTGTTCGGAGAAGGTGGTAAGCATGGTGTTGCGCTTGGTCATGGTCTGCTGGTTGGTGACCCAGAAGGTCTTGTAACCGGCTTGCTTCATGACGCTGACCAGTGACGGCGTGCTGAGGTACAGGTCCGGGTTTTCTTCGTCAGCAAACGTCAGCACTTGTTGCAGGGCCTCGATGGTGTAAGGCCGCGGAGTGATAACGTTGTCGAAAATCGCCAGTTGATCGCGCAGCTTATCGAGGTTGGGTGTGGTTTCGCGCGGGTAGCCATAGAGGCTCATGCGCTGGCGGTTGGTCGACTCGCCAATGACCAGAACCAATGTGGTCGGCCTTCCGGCTTCGTTGTCCTTGAGGTTGGTCAGTGGCGGAATCTTGCTGGCGCTGGCCAGCATGCCTTGCATGTTATCCAGTTGCTCGAGGTAACGGCGATACGCGACGACCATCTGCCACGGCACAGCGGGTTCTACTCGGCTTTCGAAGCTTTCCATGGCCGAGGCGAGGGTATCGTGCTTGATCGTTTGCTTGATCAGCGGGTAACCAATAACCGCTACCAGAATGGCGACTGCTGCGGCCCAGGCCTGCGCAGGGGGCAGGTATACCGGACGCAGGCGCGACCACAGGAACACGGCGAAAGCGGTATGGGCCAGGAATGCCAGCACCATCCACCAAGCGAAGTACTGGGTCATGTATTCGCCAGCTTCGGAGATGTTCGATTCGAACATGATGAAGATGACGCTTTGCGAGAATTCTTGCTGATAGATAAAGAAGTAGCCCAGGCTTGCCATCGAGCAAGCCCACAGCACGACACCAATAACGGCTGCCATTACCCGGGTGTGTCTTGGAAACATCAGCATCGGGGCCAACCAAATGGCACTCATCACAAAGGCCTGGCGAAACCCCGAAAACCCGGAGGTGCCGGTCAGTTGGATCAGTAGCTGGGTGATGCCGGAAAAATACCAAAAGAACAGGAACAGCCAGCCAAGGCCCGCCCAGTCAAATCCTTTCGCAGACGTGTTGCTGCGTTTAAACATCCCCATACAGCGCTCCAGCTGATAACTAACTTGAAGGGTTAATGCCGGGTATCGAGGCACAACACATGGGGGCTGTCTCACGAATGAGCAGCCACAAAGTGTTCAAGTATCTCCAAGTGCATGTGAAAACTTTGTCGCCAATGGCCGCGCTTGCAGGGGGTTGTCGGCGTATTCGGCGACCTTAATGTTTATAAGTTTTGCAGTCTTTGCTGCTTCGTCCGTCTGTTGAGTGTATTGAATCGGGAATCTGGCCTTCACCTTGTGCGAAACTATGCACCATGTGTCAGGACTGATCCTGACCGGGCACCTTGGGCAATGCTGCACTAAGGTGCTGTACACCTATTTATTTGTCGTTGGGAGCAACAGTACATGCAGTTGGGAATTATTGGATTGGGCCGTATGGGCGGGAATATCGCACGGCGTCTGATGCTCAATGGGCATACAACCGTGGTTTTTGACCGCAATACCGACTTTGTCAGTGCTCTGGAACAGGAAGGCGCCACAGGCGTTGCCGATTTGCCAGCGCTGGTCGCAGGCCTGGCCAAACCCCGTGCTGTCTGGGTCATGCTGCCTTCCGGTGCTCCGACCGAAGACACCATCGAGACCCTGAGCCAGCTGCTGGACGCCGATGACATCATCATCGATGGCGGTAACACCTTCTATAAAGATGACATTCGTCGTTCGCAGTCTCTGGCTGAAAAGGGCATCCAGTACGTTGACGTCGGTACATCGGGCGGCGTTTGGGGTCTGGAGCGCGGTTACTGCATGATGATTGGCGGTGATACCGCCGTGGTAAAACACCTGGACCCGCTGTTCGCTGCTCTGGCACCGGGCATGGGCGACATTCCGCGTACCAAGGACCGTAAATCTGACGATGATCGTGCCGAGCGTGGTTACATTCATGCGGGCCCGGCCGGTGCAGGTCATTTCGTGAAAATGGTGCACAACGGTATCGAATACGGCCTCATGCAGGCCTACGCCGAAGGCTTCAACCTGATGAAAATGAAAGGCGGTGAGAACCTGCCTGAAGATCAGCGTTTTGACCTGAACCTGGGCGACATCGCTGAAGTGTGGCGTCGTGGTAGCGTTGTTTCGTCCTGGTTGCTGGATTTGACCGCAGATGCACTGGCCACTGACGAGCCTCTGGATGGCTACTCCGGCGCCGTTGCGGACAGTGGTGAAGGCCGCTGGACCATCGAAGCTGCAATGGAGCAGTCGACACCTGTACCGGTGTTGTCGCAAGCCCTGTTTGCCCGCTACAGTTCGCGCCAGCAAAGCCTGTATGGCGACAAAATGCTATCGGCCATGCGCTTTGGTTTCGGTGGCCATGTGGAGACGTCTAAAAAATGATTGATCTGTCCAGTAAACCAGATGCCAAGCCTGCGCCGCCCACCACACTGTTTTTGTTTGGTGCCCACGGTGATCTGGTAAAGCGCTTGCTGATGCCGGCGCTGTACAACTTGAGTCGTGACGGTTTACTGGACGATGGCCTGCGCATTGTGGGCGTCGACCACAATGCGATCAGCGATGAGGGTTTTGCCAAAAAGCTGGAGGACTTCATTCGCAATGAAGCCTCCAGCAAAGTGGATCATCCTGACGGGCATGGCTTGAATGCCGATTTGTGGGCCTCGCTGGCGAAGAACATCAGTTACGTGCAGGGCGACTTTCTGGATGACAGCACCTACGGGGCGCTCGAGCAGAAAATCATCGCCAGCGGCACGGGCAATGCGGTGTTCTACCTGGCCACTGCACCCCGCTTTTTCAGCGAAGTCGTGCAGCGGCTGGGCGCCAGCGGGTTGCTCCAGGAAACCCCCGATGCATTTCGCCGGGTCGTCATTGAAAAACCTTTTGGTTCTGACGTGCAGACAGCTCAAGCATTGAATGAGTGCCTGCTGAGTGTCATGAGCGAGAAGCAGATCTACCGGATTGACCATTACCTGGGCAAGGAAACTGTCCAGAACATTTTGGTCAGCCGTTTCTCCAACGGGCTCTTCGAAGCCTTCTGGAACAATCATTACATTGACCATGTGCAGATCACTGCGGCCGAAACCGTCGGGGTCGAGACACGTGGCAGTTTTTACGAACACACCGGCGCCTTGCGCGACATGTTGCCCAACCATTTGTTTCAACTGCTGGCGATGGTGGCGATGGAGCCGCCCGCAGCCTTTGGGGCTGATGCGGTGCGCGGTGAAAAGGCCAAGGTGATAGGAGCGATCCGCCCCTGGTCGAAAGAAGATGCGCTGAAAAACTCGGTACGCGGGCAGTACACCCAGGGTGAGTCCGGCGGTAAGCCGGTCGTGGGATATCGCGAAGAGAACAATGTGGCTGCCGACAGCAGCACTGAGACGTTTGTGGCGCTCAAGGTGATGATCGACAACTGGCGCTGGGTCGGTGTGCCGTTTTACCTGCGCACCGGCAAACGCATGAGTGCGCGTGACACTGAGATCGCCATCTGCTTCAAGCCTGCACCTTATGCGCAGTTCCGCGACACCGAAGTTGACCGGCTGCAGCCCAACTATTTGCGTATTCAGATCCAGCCCAATGAGGGAATGTGGTTTGACCTTCAAGCCAAACGGCCAGGGCCGGGTCTGAGAATGGCCAATATAGAGTTGGGCTTTGCGTACAAGGATTTCTTCGAAATGCAGCCTTCAACAGGCTACGAGACGTTGATTTACGACTGCCTCACCGGCGACCAGACCTTGTTCCAGCGTGCGGACAATATTGAAAACGGCTGGCGCGGTGTGCAGCCTTTTCTGGACGCATGGCGTGAACACAGCGAGGTTCAGCCTTACAAGGCTGGGGAAGACGGCCCTGAGGCGGCCAAAGAGTTGCTGGCTCGCGATGGTCGCGTCTGGCTCAACATAGGATGAGTGACGTGAAGCAAGACTACATTCAATTGGTACTGTGTGACATGGATGGCACCTTGCTACTGCCCGATCACACGATCAGCCCGCGCAATCTGGCGGCGGTCAAGGCGTTACAGGCCGCAGGCATTCATTTCACCCTGGCTACAGGCCGCCCGCCCAGGGCCATGCGCGAATATATCCGGCAGTTGGGCATTGAATTGCCCACCGCAGGATTCAACGGCGGCGTTCTGGTTAATGCCGATGGCAGCTACTTGCAGTCGCATCATGTGCCGTACGAGGCCGTGTTGAAGACCCTGGCCCTGTTGGCCGAGCATGATGTCGAGATCTGGGTATTTGCCGACGATGAGTGGCTGTTGCGCGATCCGCTTGGTCCGATGGTCGCCCACGAACAACAGGGCCTCGGTTACGCGCCGCAGGTAGTTGAGAGTTTTGAGCCTTATTTGCATCGTGTGGACAAGATTGTGGCCACTACCAGTAATGCGCCACTGCTGGTGGCGCTTGAGCAGCGCTTGCAACAGGTGTTGAGTGGTGAGGCATCGGCCAGCCGCTCCCAGGCCCGATATCTGGATATCACCGCACGCCAGGCCAATAAAGGTGATGCCCTTGCAGCTCTGGCCGAACATTTGGGGGTCCCTCTTGAACGTACGGCAGCGATCGGTGATGGCGGCAATGATCCGGCGATGTTCCATCGTGCCGGCCTGTCGATAGCCATGGGGCAGGCCGAAGCGCAGGTTCGCGAGCAGGCGATGCAGGTCACCGGCAGCAACGTTGATGACGGTGTTGCCCAGGTCATTGAGCGTTTTATCCTGCAGCGTTGACGTTATTCAGGCAGGTCATTCTGTCCGTATTTTGGCGTCATCGCGGCCTGCTTGGGGCCTGCCAGGCTTGTTATAGTCCGCCGCTCATTGAGCGGCGACAGTGCCCCCATAAAGGATTCAGGTTATGTCCGACTACCAGGCTTTTCAGGTTGAGTTAACAGGCAACATTGCCCACGTTCAGATCAATCGGCCTGAAAAGGTCAATGCGATGAATGCGGCGTTCTGGACAGAAATCATCGAGATCTTCCAGTGGATTGATGAAACCGACGCCGTGCGGGTGGTGGTGCTTAGTGGTGCAGGCAAGCACTTTTCTGCCGGTATCGACTTGATGCTGCTGGCTTCGGTGGCCAACGAGATGGGCAAGGATGTGGGCCGCAATGCCCGCATGCTACGGCGTAAAATCCTGCAAATGCAGGCCTCATTCAATGCCGTTGACCAGTGCCGCAAACCCGTATTGGCGGCTGTTCATGGTTACTGCCTGGGCGGGGCGATTGACCTGATTGCGGCCTGCGATATGCGCTACGCCGCCGAAGACGCGCAGTTCTCGATCAAGGAAATCGACATGGGGATGGCCGCTGACGTAGGCACACTGCAACGTCTGCCGCGCATCATCGGTGATGGCATGCTCCGTGAACTGGCTTACACCGGGCGGATGGTCGCGGCGGATGAAGCCCGAGCGATTGGCCTAGTCAACCGCGTCTACAGCGATCATCAGGCGTTGCTGGAAGGGGTGATGGAAATTGCCCTGGACATCGCCAGCAAATCGCCCGTCGCCATCGCCGGTACCAAGCAGATGATCAGCTATATGCGCGATCACCGCGTGGACGACGGTCTGGAGTATGTGGCCACCTGGAACGCGGCGATGCTTCAGTCCAGTGACTTGCGGGTCGCGATGACGGCGCATATGACCAAGCAAAAACCCGAGTTTCTGGATTGACGTTTTTGTAACCTGAACAAGGATCATTTAATGACACCGCGTTGGATCACGGCAGTACTGGATACAGACCTACCTGGCGGCTGGGCCGTGGCGCGCGGCCCCGACGGGTTCTTGATCGATGGTAATGGCCCGCTGTTTCCCCGGGAGTGGCTCAAGCGCCAGGACCTGCCGGTGCTGGCGGAGCATGGCATCGGACACCTGGACGGCGAGCCGGTGTATCTCCTTGAGCTGTCAGGTGCAGCCCAGGTTGAAGGCTGTGAGTGGCAGGGCTTGCGCGCCTTTATGCTGGGCGATGACCACACGTTGTACAAGGTACTGGGTTATGCCGCGCAAATCGGCACCTGGGCTCGTGAACATCGCTTTTGCGGTAGCTGCGGGCAGGCCATGACGCAGGTGCCAAGGGAGCGTGCAATGCATTGCCCCACCTGCGATTTACGCAGCTATCCGCGTATTTCGCCCAGCATGATTGTATTGATTACCCGGGGCGACGAAGTGCTTCTGGCCCGTTCGCCGCGCTTTGTGCCAGGGGTATACAGCACCTTGGCGGGTTTCGCCGAGCCCGGGGAGTCGGCCGAGGATTGCCTGATCCGCGAAGTGCGCGAAGAAGTGCAGCTAGAGGTCAAGAACATCCAGTATGTGGGCAGCCAGTGCTGGCCGTTCCCGCACTCGATGATGCTGGGGTTTCACGCTGAATACGCAGGAGGCGATATCGTGCCTCAGGCCGACGAGATAGAAGATGCGCAGTGGTTCAATGTGCATCAGCTACCGCCGTTGCCGGCATCGCGCTCGATTGCGCGCTATCTCATCGACCTGTATGTGGCCCGGCGCTTAGGCCATGCCGAACCAGTGCTGCCAGGCTAGGCGCACGGTCAAACCCAGCACCACAGTGATAAATACGGGGCGAATGAATTTGGCCCCGCCGCTGATTGCGCTGCGGGCGCCGAAGAACGCGCCGATCATGACTGCAAAACCCATGGTCAGGCCGATCACCCAGTCCACATGGCCGGAGAATATGAACACCGACAGCGCCGCAATGTTGCTGACGAAATTCATGCTGCGCGCCACACCGCTGGCTTTAACCAGATCGACCGGGTACATCAGCATGGTGCTGACGGTCCAGAAAGCACCTGTTCCCGGTCCTGCCACGCCATCATAGAAGCCCAGGCCAAAGCCTTGCGGCAACTGCCATTTCTTTTTGATCGGGGCATCGTTATCGATGGGGGTTTTGGGCGTGCCGCCAAACAGCAGGTAGATCCCGCAGCCAAAAACAATCACCGGCAGCATTTTGTTGAGCCATTCGGCGGGCATGTAATGGGCGACGACTGCTCCGATCAGGGCGCCGGCGAGGGTGCCGAAAATGGCCAGCTTCCATTCACGGGGGTGGAACAGTTTGCGCCGGTAAAAAGTAAAACTTGCCGTGGCTGCGCCGAACGTGGAGCTGAGCTTGTTAGTGCCCAGCACCAGATGGGGGGGCAAACCTGCGGTCAGCAGGGCAGGGGTGGTGAGCAGGCCACCGCCACCGGCAATGGCGTCGATGAATCCGGCAACAAAGGCAACGGCGGCCAGAATGGCGAGGGTGGTCAAATCTACGCTGAGTTCAAAAGGCATGGGATCGACTTAATTCGGCGGGACGTACAGCGCTCAAGCGCGCAGGAAGGACGTCATCTTACCGATAAGCGTGAACAGCGGCGATAGGCCTTTTGTGGTGCGATAGGAACATAGAAACAGCGCTGGTCGCCCGACACTGCTTCGAACGATGCTGCGAACCGTTTGGAGCGTCGTCAGGCAACTGCGAGGTGCTGGCTTTTTCAGTAGGCGAGGGCGTCGGCCTGCGCTCTTCGAACATTGACGGACAGGGCTCCGAGTTTGATCAGGCGCGTGCGGGTGACATTTCGACTCAAACCCAGCAATTTTGCAGTGTGTACCTGGTTGTGATGGCAAAACTCATAGGCCGTGCGCAACAGGGTGTCTTCAACGGCTTCATGCAAGGCGCCCGGCTCCTCTTCGAACAGTTTTCGAAAGGCGCGTTGCAACAAGTCCCGGGTGGTGTGTGTGGCGGGTTGCTGCAGCGAGAAATCCTGACGTCTGCTACGTGATTGTGACAAGCGCAGGTCTTGCACCGTGATGGTCTGATTGCGGCACAGCAGCAAGCTGTGATGCACGACATTTTCCAGCTCGCGAATATTGCCCTGCCACGGGTGGTGGATGAGCACTTGTTCGGCGCACTCACTCAGTGACGTTGGTCCGTGGGGCAGCCGTTGGCGATAGGTTTTGAGGAAGTGTCTGGCCAGCGGCAGGATATCTCCCGGGCGCTCGCGCAGCGGCAGCAGCCCAAGGCTGACGACATTCAGACGGTAGTACAGGTCTTCTCGAAAATGACCGGCGTCTATGGCCTGCTCCACGTTGACGTTGGTGGCAGCCAGTACGCGCACGTTGATCGGTGTGCTTTTACGCGAGCCCAGCCGCACGACCTCTTGTTCCTGCAGGACGCGCAGCAGCTTTACCTGGATGGTCAGTGGCAAGTCGCCGATTTCATCCAGAAATAATGTGCCGCCATCGGCCTCTTCGAACCAGCCGGCTTTAGAAGTCAGCGCGCCTGTGAACGCCCCTTTTTCATGGCCAAACAGTTCTGCCTCCACCAATGATTCGGCAAAGGCTCCGCAGTTGACCGCCACAAACGGCTGATTCTGGCGGTGGCTGAGTTGATGAATATGCCGGGCGACCAGTTCTTTGCCGGTGCCGGTTTCCCCAATGATCAGTACGCTGGCATCGCTGGGTGCTATTTGTTGCAAATGTGCCAACAGGGCTTTCGACGCGGGGTCCTCGAACACTTGGGCCGTGGCTCGTATGGACGTGGCCAGTGCGGGGGTGGCAGGTAATGTTAAAAGCTGCATTGACAGCTCCTTTTAACAGGGGCTCTGCCCACAAAAGGAAAGCCGAAGGCTGCTTTATAAAGTCATTTTGTTATTCCGTAAACTAGCCTAATTCCATATTTATATATCGATATCGCATATCTGACTTGCGTGATGGCCTGCTTTTAGCGCTTTATAAGACCCTGCTTTCCAGATAGCCCAAGTTTGAGACTTATCCTACGGGCTCTCTGCCAAATGCACCTTTTTTCGCTTGGCTCTATCGGTTATCTCTAACGGCCGCTTTTTTCGTGGCTTCACTCACCGGCATCAAGTACTGCCTGTTGCCGGAATGCGCTCAGTGGGTTTGAACAATGAACAAACGACCTATTTATTTCGATTACGCGGCCACCACTCCTGTGGACGCTCGTGTCATTCAGGTGATGGTCGATTGCCTGGGCTTTGAAGGCAATTTTGGCAATCCGGCCTCGGGTTCCCATGTCTTTGGTCAGCAAGCCCGGCAGACGGTAGAACTGGCTCGAGCACAGGTCGCGCAGCTGATTAAAGCCCGGCCTGAGCAGATCATCTGGACCTCGGGTGCCACCGAGTCCAATAACCTGGCGTTGAAAGGCGTGGCCCTGGGCGGTGGTCAGTCCCGCGGACATATCATCACCAGCCAGATCGAGCACAAGGCGGTGTTGGACACTGCACGCTTTTTGGAGGGTTCGGGCTTTGAGGTGACGTATCTGGCCCCTGATGCCAATGGCCTTATAAGTGTCGGGCAGGTAGATGCCGCCTTGCGCGATGACACGCTGCTGGTGTCGTTGATGCTGGTCAACAATGAGCTGGGCACGGTCAATGACATTCCAGGTATCGGGCGTCGGGTGCGCGAGCATGGTGCGCTGTTCCACGTGGACGCAGCGCAAGGAGCGGGTAAGGTAGTCATCGACCTTGATGAGTGGGAGGTAGACTTGATGTCGTTCTCGGGCCACAAGATTTATGGTCCCAAGGGTATCGGCGCCTTGTATGTGGGGCCGCGCGCGCAGGATCGGCTACAGGCACAGATTCATGGTGGCGGGCATGAGTCCGGTCTGCGCTCGGGAACTCTGGCAACTCATCAAATTGCGGGCATGGGCGCTGCTTTTGCGGTGGCAAGTGAATCATTTGCTCAGGAGCTGGCTCACATAGGTGAACTACGTCAGCGTTTGCTTGAGCAACTGGCCGACGTGCCTGGGCTGCAGTGTAATGGCTGTCCGACGCAGCGTATTCCCCATACCCTGAGCCTGACTTTCAGCGAAGGGCGCTTCGATAGCGCGGTTCTGAGTGCCTCTCTGGCGTATTCGGCAACCTCAGCATGCAATTCGGCAAGCAATGCACCTTCCCATGTACTGCTGGCTCTGGGGCACGATGCTGACAAGGCCAGTCGAACAATTCGCCTGAGTCTTGGGCGCTTCACCCGCGAGCAGGATATAGATGCCGCAGTCGGAGCGATTAAAGCTGCTGTAGCCGCACCGGCACCTTTTTGGGCGGTTGCCCAACCTTGGTAGCTGATCCATCATCTATAGCTAAAGCGTTTGTTAACGAATAATAAATCCCAGTGATTAGCAGGAGACAGAATGAGTACTCAGTCGTTGAATCCAGGAACGGTTACGCAGCGTTTGGCGCGTACCCGGGCCTTGATGAGCCAGAACGGTATCTATGCGCTGCTGGTGCCTTCGGCTGACCCCCATCTTTCGGAGTATCTGCCTGCGTATTGGCAAGGCCGTCAGTGGCTGTCGGGTTTTTACGGTTCTGTTGGGACATTGATTGTGACCCCAACCTTTGCCGGTGTGTGGGCCGACAGTCGTTACTGGGAGCAAGCGACCAAAGAACTGAGTGGCAGTACCATTGAACTCGTCAAGTTGTTGCCCGGACAACCCGGCCCTCTGGAGTGGCTGGCAGAGCTGACACCTGAAGGTGCAACGGTTTCGGTTGATGGGGCAGTACTTGCGCTGGCTTCTGCACGAACACTCGAGAGCAAACTTAAAGAGCGTGGTGCCGTTTTACGTACGGATATCGATCTGCTGGATCAGGTTTGGGATGATCGCCCACTCCTTCCAGTACAGCCTGTTTATGAGCATCTGCCACCGCAAGCGACTGTCAGCCGGGTCGAAAAACTGGCGCAGTTACGCGAAACACTTCAGCAGCGTCAGGCAGATGCTCATTTTATTGCGACGCTGGATGACATCGCCTGGTTGTTTAACCTGCGTGGTTCAGATGTCTCTTTTAACCCCGTATTCGTTTCGTTTGCGTTGGTCGATGCCTCGCGGGCTACCTTGTTTCTGGACTTGGATAAAATCAACCCCGGCCTGCGCGAGATCCTTGAGAAGGATGGTGTTGAACTGCGTGATTACGTTGAGATCAATGCGGCGCTGGCGTCATTGCCGGTTTCAACTCGTCTGTTGGTGGACCCTGCGCGGGTGACCTGTGGGCTGCTCGGTCATTTACAGGCAGAAGTGAAGCTGGTTGAAGGCTTGAATCCAACTACCTTGGCCAAGTCGCAGAAGAGCCTTGATGACGCGGTCCATATCCGTAAGGCTATGGAGCAGGATGGTGCTGCTCTCTGCGAGTTCTTTGCGTGGCTGGAAACAGCCCTTGGACGTGAGCGCATCACCGAGTTGACTATTGATGAACAGTTGACCGCTGCTCGAGCCCGCCGCCCTGACTTCGTATCTTTGAGCTTTAACACCATTGCCGCTTTTAATGCCAATGGTGCCATGCCTCATTACCATGCAACGGAGCAAGAGCATGCTGTGATTGAAGGTGATGGTTTGTTGCTGATCGACTCGGGAGGGCAGTACCTGGGTGGCACAACCGATATCACCCGCATGGTCCCTGTTGGCACACCAACCCGCGAGCAGAAGCAAGACTGTACCCGTGTGCTAAAAGGTGTGATCGCTTTGTCCAGGGCTCAATTTCCAAAAGGGATCCTGTCACCCTTGCTGGACTCAATCGCAAGGGCGCCGATCTGGGCTGAGTGCGTCGATTACGGGCACGGGACAGGTCATGGAGTCGGGTATTTCCTGAATGTGCATGAGGGGCCGCAGGTCATTGCCTATCAGGCAGCTCCTGCACCCCATACAGCGATGCAGCCAGGGATGATTACCTCGATTGAGCCGGGCACATATCGTCCGGGTCGCTGGGGGGTGCGAATCGAGAACCTGGTGTTGAATCGTGAGGCGGGGACTTCGGAGTTTGGAACATTCCTGAAGTTTGAAACCCTGACGTTGTGCCCGATTGACACTCGCTGTCTGGAGCCTTCATTGCTGACCCTGGAAGAGCTGCAGTGGTTTGATGCTTATCACGCGATGGTTCGCGAGCGCTTGAGCCCGCTGCTTGTTGGGGCTGCTCTTGAGTGGCTGCTGGAGCGTACGGTACCACTTTCGATATCTGCCTGATTTCCCTGCCATGCTGTCGACTCGCTCGACGGCATGGCAGAGCGGGTCGTTACTTGCAGATAACAATCATGCTGCGGCTGGTATAGCCCGCCGGGTTCAAACCGAACGGGTAATCTCCAGGCTCTTCTGCGGTATCGCCAGATTTGGCAACCACTCGGTATCCCTTGCTTCCACAGGACTTGACGGCTTCGGCGTAGCACTTGTTCCACGATGAGGACAATCCAGAGCAATTGATATGCAAGCCTCTTTTTCCATGCTTTACGGCGGTTTCTGAGGTTGCAGCGCAGCCGGTTACAGCGAGTACGGCTAAAGCTACCAAAATTCGTTTCATTCCTGTCCTTAAGCGTTTGCGTCGGATTTACGGGATGCGAGAATCGGTGACCATCTCCCAATGGCTCTTATGGATATCCTTATCCGGAATCGGCTCATGTGATTCTCAAGAGACAAACATCCCTTAAATGAGAGTCAATTACCAGAACTGTGTTAGTTGGCGGACTTATTATCGGCAACGATGGGTTTAGAGTGATTGCGCATCGTCAAGGTTGCACCGATGGAGGCCATTATGATGCAAGAGATGGCCATCCATTGTGTAAACGACAAGACCTCATTCAGGAACAGCAGCCCCGACAGCGCACCGAATGCAGGTTCTATGCTCATCAAAGTACCGAATGTGCGAGTGGGCATACGTGTAAGTGCGATCATCTCTAGTGTGTAGGGCAAAGCTGTCGATAAGAGTGCTACGCCTATGGCTATAGGGATCAGGCCAGGGGTCAGCAATGCCCCCCCTGCGTGGTAAATCCCGATAGGCGCAAAAAACAGGGCAGCAATAATTACGCCTAAAGCGGCTGTCTGAACGCCGTTATCTGCACCAGCCCGCTGCCCATAGAGGATGTATAGCGCCCAGCACACCCCGGCACTGAGCGCGTAACCAGCACCTAGCGGGTCGATTCCTTGAGCGCTCTCTCCAAAAGGTATGAGTAACAGGAGTCCCGTTATGGCCAGGCCAATCCATATAAAGTCGATGGGTCTGCGGGAGGTATAAATAGCCACCGCCAAAGGTCCGGTGAACTCCAGGGCGACTGCAATGCCCAGCGGAACACTACGTAGAGACATATAAAAGAGGAAATTCATCCCGCCCAACGCGATCCCGTAAACAATGACGGTCTTCAAGGACTGAGTGGTGAACTTGGCTCTCCATGGTCGCAGTATCAGGAACATGATCAGGCTGGCGAATATCAGGCGTAGGCTGGTTGTTCCTTGTGCACCAATAACCGGGAACATGCTTTTAGCCAGAGAAGCGCCGGATTGTATCGAAGCCATGGCAATGAGTAGCAACCCGACAGGGAATAGCGTTGCTATGAGGCGCTGGGGGTGTTTGATCATTGCAGAGTGAACCTGAGGAGGGTGTTTAAAGGCAGGTATCATGCTTGGGTAATTTAAAATGTGCAATATAGTGCGCAATTTGTGCGGTTTTCTGTCTATTAAACATTGGTTTTCGATAGTTTCGATTAATGCTTGACTCAAATACACAGCGGCCTATAATTCACCCACTTCCGGCGCAGTCGAAACGGAAAACTCCTTGAGTTTCAATGAGTTGGATTGGTTTTCGGCAGTGTCAGCTTCAAGTCATCGAAGCAGGAAATGAGGTGTTGACAGCAGCGTGTAACGCTGTAAAATTCTCCTCCCGCTAACGAGAGATCGAAAGCGCAAGTGGTTGATGTTACAGAGGAAACTTTGAAAACATCTTAAAATAACCGCTTGACAGCAACAGAGGCTGCTGTAGAATGCGCGCCTCGGTTCAGCGAAAGCTAAACCAACCGCTCTTTAACAACTGAATCAAGCAATTCGTGTGGGTGCTTGTGGAGTCAGACTGATAGTCAACAAGATTATCAGCATCACAAGTTACTCCGCGAGAAATCAAAGATGTAACCAACGATTGCTGAGCCAAGTTTAGGGTTTCTTAAAAACCCAAAGATGTTTGAACTGAAGAGTTTGATCATGGCTCAGATTGAACGCTGGCGGCAGGCCTAACACATGCAAGTCGAGCGGTAGAGAGAAGCTTGCTTCTCTTGAGAGCGGCGGACGGGTGAGTAATACCTAGGAATCTGCCTGATAGTGGGGGATAACGTTCGGAAACGGACGCTAATACCGCATACGTCCTACGGGAGAAAGCAGGGGACCTTCGGGCCTTGCGCTATCAGATGAGCCTAGGTCGGATTAGCTAGTTGGTGAGGTAATGGCTCACCAAGGCTACGATCCGTAACTGGTCTGAGAGGATGATCAGTCACACTGGAACTGAGACACGGTCCAGACTCCTACGGGAGGCAGCAGTGGGGAATATTGGACAATGGGCGAAAGCCTGATCCAGCCATGCCGCGTGTGTGAAGAAGGTCTTCGGATTGTAAAGCACTTTAAGTTGGGAGGAAGGGCATTAACCTAATACGTTAGTGTTTTGACGTTACCGACAGAATAAGCACCGGCTAACTCTGTGCCAGCAGCCGCGGTAATACAGAGGGTGCAAGCGTTAATCGGAATTACTGGGCGTAAAGCGCGCGTAGGTGGTTTGTTAAGTTGAATGTGAAATCCCCGGGCTCAACCTGGGAACTGCATCCAAAACTGGCAAGCTAGAGTATGGTAGAGGGTAGTGGAATTTCCTGTGTAGCGGTGAAATGCGTAGATATAGGAAGGAACACCAGTGGCGAAGGCGACTACCTGGACTGATACTGACACTGAGGTGCGAAAGCGTGGGGAGCAAACAGGATTAGATACCCTGGTAGTCCACGCCGTAAACGATGTCAACTAGCCGTTGGGAGTCTTGAACTCTTAGTGGCGCAGCTAACGCATTAAGTTGACCGCCTGGGGAGTACGGCCGCAAGGTTAAAACTCAAATGAATTGACGGGGGCCCGCACAAGCGGTGGAGCATGTGGTTTAATTCGAAGCAACGCGAAGAACCTTACCAGGCCTTGACATCCAATGAACTTTCTAGAGATAGATTGGTGCCTTCGGGAACATTGAGACAGGTGCTGCATGGCTGTCGTCAGCTCGTGTCGTGAGATGTTGGGTTAAGTCCCGTAACGAGCGCAACCCTTGTCCTTAGTTACCAGCACGTAATGGTGGGCACTCTAAGGAGACTGCCGGTGACAAACCGGAGGAAGGTGGGGATGACGTCAAGTCATCATGGCCCTTACGGCCTGGGCTACACACGTGCTACAATGGTCGGTACAAAGGGTTGCCAAGCCGCGAGGTGGAGCTAATCCCATAAAACCGATCGTAGTCCGGATCGCAGTCTGCAACTCGACTGCGTGAAGTCGGAATCGCTAGTAATCGTGAATCAGAATGTCACGGTGAATACGTTCCCGGGCCTTGTACACACCGCCCGTCACACCATGGGAGTGGGTTGCACCAGAAGTAGCTAGTCTAACCTTCGGGAGGACGGTTACCACGGTGTGATTCATGACTGGGGTGAAGTCGTAACAAGGTAGCCGTAGGGGAACCTGCGGCTGGATCACCTCCTTAATCGACGACATCAGCTGCTCCATAAGTTCCCACACGAATTGCTTGATTCATTGAAGAAGACGATAGAAGCAGACCAAAATTGGGTCTGTAGCTCAGTTGGTTAGAGCGCACCCCTGATAAGGGTGAGGTCGGCAGTTCGAATCTGCCCAGACCCACCAATTTTGTGTAAAAAGCCTGTAGAAATATGGGGCCATAGCTCAGCTGGGAGAGCGCCTGCCTTGCACGCAGGAGGTCAACGGTTCGATCCCGTTTGGCTCCACCATAACTTGCTTCTGTGTCGTAAAGCTTAGAAATGAGCATTCCATCAAACGATGGTGAATGTTGATTTCTGATCTTTTGATTAGATCGTTCTTTAAAAATTTGGGTATGTAATAGAAAGTTAGACTGGATAACACTTTCACTGGTGTTTATTCAGGCTAAGGTAAAATTTGTGAACGTTCTTAATTGAACATGCGAATTTTCGGCGAATGTCGTCTTCATAGTATAACCAGATTGCTTGGGGTTATATGGTCAAGTGAAGAAGCGCATACGGTGGATGCCTTGGCAGTCAGAGGCGATGAAAGACGTGGTAGCCTGCGAAAAGCTTCGGGGAGTCGGCAAACAGACTTTGATCCGGAGATGTCTGAATGGGGGAACCCACCTAACATAAGTTAGGTATCTTAAGCTGAATACATAGGCTTAAGAAGCGAACCAGGGGAACTGAAACATCTAAGTACCCTGAGGAAAAGAAATCAACCGAGATTCCCTTAGTAGTGGCGAGCGAACGGGGACCAGCCCTTAAGCTGTATTGATGTTAGCGGAACGCTCTGGAAAGTGCGGCCATAGTGGGTGATAGCCCTGTACGCGAAAACATCTTTGCAGTGAAATCGAGTAGGACGGAGCACGAGAAACTTTGTCTGAATATGGGGGGACCATCCTCCAAGGCTAAATACTACTGACTGACCGATAGTGAACTAGTACCGTGAGGGAAAGGCGAAAAGAACCCCGGAGAGGGGAGTGAAATAGATCCTGAAACCGTATGCGTACAAGCAGTGGGAGCCCACTTTGTTGGGTGACTGCGTACCTTTTGTATAATGGGTCAGCGACTTATTTTCAGTGGCAAGCTTAACCGAATAGGGGAGGCGTAGCGAAAGCGAGTCTTAATAGGGCGTCTAGTCGCTGGGAATAGACCCGAAACCGGGCGATCTATCCATGGGCAGGTTGAAGGTTGGGTAACACTAACTGGAGGACCGAACCGACTACCGTTGAAAAGTTAGCGGATGACCTGTGGATCGGAGTGAAAGGCTAATCAAGCTCGGAGATAGCTGGTTCTCCTCGAAAGCTATTTAGGTAGCGCCTCATGTATCACTGTAGGGGGTAGAGCACTGTTTCGGCTAGGGGGTCATCCCGACTTACCAAACCGATGCAAACTCCGAATACCTACAAGTGCCGAGCATGGGAGACACACGGCGGGTGCTAACGTCCGTCGTGAAAAGGGAAACAACCCAGACCGTCAGCTAAGGTCCCAAAGTTATGGTTAAGTGGGAAACGATGTGGGAAGGCTTAGACAGCTAGGAGGTTGGCTTAGAAGCAGCCACCCTTTAAAGAAAGCGTAATAGCTCACTAGTCGAGTCGGCCTGCGCGGAAGATTTAACGGGGCTCAAACCATACACCGAAGCTACGGGTATCACTTAGGTGATGCGGTAGAGGAGCGTTCTGTAAGCCTGTGAAGGTGAGTTGAGAAGCTTGCTGGAGGTATCAGAAGTGCGAATGCTGACATGAGTAACGATAATGGGTGTGAAAAACACCCACGCCGAAAGACCAAGGTTTCCTGCGCAACGTTAATCGACGCAGGGTTAGTCGGTCCCTAAGGCGAGGCTGAAAAGCGTAGTCGATGGAAAACAGGTTAATATTCCTGTACTTCTGGTTATTGCGATGGAGGGACGGAGAAGGCTAGGCCAGCTTGGCGTTGGTTGTCCAAGTTTAAGGTGGTAGGCTGGAATCTTAGGTAAATCCGGGATTCTAAGGCCGAGAGCTGATGACGAGTTGTCTTTTAGACAACGAAGTGGTTGATGCCATGCTTCCAAGAAAAGCTTCTAAGCTTCAGGTAACCAGGAACCGTACCCCAAACCGACACAGGTGGTTGGGTAGAGAATACCAAGGCGCTTGAGAGAACTCGGGTGAAGGAACTAGGCAAAATGGCACCGTAACTTCGGGAGAAGGTGCGCCGGTGAGGGTGAAGCATTTACTGCGTAAGCCCATGCCGGTCGAAGATACCAGGCCGCTGCGACTGTTTATTAAAAACACAGCACTCTGCAAACACGAAAGTGGACGTATAGGGTGTGACGCCTGCCCGGTGCCGGAAGGTTAATTGATGGGGTTAGCTAACGCGAAGCTCTTGATCGAAGCCCCGGTAAACGGCGGCCGTAACTATAACGGTCCTAAGGTAGCGAAATTCCTTGTCGGGTAAGTTCCGACCTGCACGAATGGCGTAACGATGGCGGCGCTGTCTCCACCCGAGACTCAGTGAAATTGAAATCGCTGTGAAGATGCAGTGTATCCGCGGCTAGACGGAAAGACCCCGTGAACCTTTACTATAGCTTTGCACTGGACTTTGAATTTGCTTGTGTAGGATAGGTGGGAGGCTTTGAAGTGTGGACGCCAGTCTGCATGGAGCCAACCTTGAAATACCACCCTGGCAACTTTGAGGTTCTAACTCAGGTCCGTTATCCGGATCGAGGACAGTGTATGGTGGGTAGTTTGACTGGGGCGGTCTCCTCCTAAAGAGTAACGGAGGAGTACGAAGGTGCGCTCAGACCGGTCGGAAATCGGTCGTAGAGTATAAAGGCAAAAGCGCGCTTGACTGCGAGACAGACACGTCGAGCAGGTACGAAAGTAGGTCTTAGTGATCCGGTGGTTCTGTATGGAAGGGCCATCGCTCAACGGATAAAAGGTACTCCGGGGATAACAGGCTGATACCGCCCAAGAGTTCATATCGACGGCGGTGTTTGGCACCTCGATGTCGGCTCATCACATCCTGGGGCTGAAGCCGGTCCCAAGGGTATGGCTGTTCGCCATTTAAAGTGGTACGCGAGCTGGGTTTAGAACGTCGTGAGACAGTTCGGTCCCTATCTGCCGTGGACGTTTGAGATTTGAGAGGGGCTGCTCCTAGTACGAGAGGACCGGAGTGGACGAACCTCTGGTGTTCCGGTTGTCACGCCAGTGGCATTGCCGGGTAGCTATGTTCGGGAAAGATAACCGCTGAAAGCATCTAAGCGGGAAACTTGCCTCAAGATGAGATCTCACTGGAACCTTGAGTTCCCTAAAGGGCCGTCGAAGACTACGACGTTGATAGGTTGGGTGTGTAAGCGCTGTGAGGCGTTGAGCTAACCAATACTAATTGCCCGTGAGGCTTGACCATATAACACCCAAGCAATTTGCGTCGAAGAGACCAGATTGCGGTGTGTGAAGACGATACAAACCGAAAGTTTGCGACTCACAAAACACCAACTATTACATACCCATTCGCTGGAGCGTAAACCGAAAGGTAAACGACCTGGCTACCGAATTTCTTGACGACCATAGAGCATTGGAACCACCTGATCCCATCCCGAACTCAGCAGTGAAACGATGCATCGCCGATGGTAGTGTGGGGTTTCCCCATGTGAGAGTAGGTCATCGTCAAGATTAAATTCCAAACCCCCTGTCTGCTAACGCAGACAGGGGGTTTGTTTTTGTGGCGAGAAAAGTATTGGCAGGTTTAAACCGCTTGCATCCTGCCTGTAGCTTTTTTCAAGGCAAAAAAAACCACCCATTCAGGTGGTTTTTTGGCGCAATTGACTCAGTCACCGTAGTAGATGCAACCACTGGTGCAGGTTTCATGGATTCGGATCGCGGATAATTCTGGAAGCAAAGGCTTAAGCTGTTGCCAGATCCACTTGGCCAGCACTTCGCTGGTTGGATTCTCCAGGCCCGGAATATCATTCAGATAGTTGTGATCAAGCAGCTCATAAAGTGGTTTGAAAATCGCTTTGATTTCTGAGAAGTCACGAATCCAGCCGGTTGCCGGATCGATATCACCGCTTAAATGGATTGCCACCTTGAATGAGTGACCATGCAAGCGGCCGCATTTATGGCCTTCAGGAACGTAAGGCAGGCGATGCGCAGATTCGAAGGTAAACTCTTTGAAAATTTCCACAATATTTATAGCTCTTGAAAGGTGACTATCGCCTGAGCGATGAATACAGGGCGGCAGTTTAGCAGTTAACGCCCAGCGCAGGTGTATACCTCCCGCAATCAGAGGGCGAGGGTTAGCTGATTCAGTTTCAATTAAGCCAATACGTTTATGCTCCCTGTTTTTGATATCGCAAAAATGACATTGAACGGAGGCCGCAAAGGCAAGTGATGACAGTGAACCTACGAGTAAGTGGATTTATCGTGCTGGTGTTCTCTGCTTTCTGTTCTATGGCTATTGCGCGAGACTTGGGCCCGGACGAGGCCCTGCGTTTGCGTGAGCAAGGCTTGATCCAGCCGCTGGAGCAGCTGCTTCAAAAAGCCCTTGAGCGTCACCCTGGTGCAAAGTTGCTGGAGGTAGAGCTGGAGGAAGATGACGACGTTTATGTTTACGAGGTTGAGTTGCTGACGACCAGCGGCGTTGTGCGCGAGATCAAGCTGAACGCCAACAATGGTCAATTGCTTAAAGATGAGGTAGATGATTAATGCGGTTGCTGCTGGTAGAAGATCACGTTCCTTTGGCCGATGAACTGATGGCCGGATTAACACGCCTTGGTTATGCAGTTGATTGGCTTGCCGATGGCCGCGATGCCCTTTATCAAGGACAAAGTGAACCGTATGACCTGATTATTCTTGATCTGGGGTTACCGGGGATGTCCGGCATCGATGTTCTCAAACAATGGCGCACACAAGGGCTGGCGACGCCTGTTCTGATTTTGACGGCCCGCAGCTCTTGGTCCGAACGCATAGATGGTCTTAAAGCCGGTGCAGATGATTATGTGACCAAGCCTTTTCATCCTGAAGAACTGCAATTGCGGGTGCAGGCGCTGTTGCGTCGTTCTCACGGTCAAGCGAATCAGCCTTTATTGAAATCTGCTGGGCTTCATTTGGATGAAGCACGTCAATGTGTAATCAGAGAGGGAACCGAGGTGCAGTTGACCGCAGCCGAGTTTCGCCTCCTGCGGTATTTCATGTTGCATCCCCAACAGATCCTCTCCAAGAGCCATCTGGCCGAACATCTTTACGACGGCGAAACCGAACGTGACTCTAATGTTTTAGAGGTTCACGTGAACCACTTACGTCGCAAACTGGGGCGTGCAGTGGTCGAAACTCGTCGCGGTCAAGGCTATATTTTCGGCGCTGTCGGTCAGTGAGATCCATTCAGAGGCGTTTGAGCCTGGGTTTGGTCAGTGTTCTGTTGGTCGCGGGTCTGGTGGTAGGTCAAGTCAGCCTCTGGCTGTTTGAAAATGGCCTCCAGCGTTATCTGGAATCAGGCCTGAAAAACGATAGCGAGAACTTGCTGATAGCGTTAAGTCGCGGCCCTCAAGGCTTGCAGCTGGATGAACGACGGTTGTCGCCTGCTTATCAGCGGCCATTTTCCGGGCATTACTTCAGTATCGAGTTTGGCGATACTCATTGGCGCTCTCGTTCGCTATGGGACGCTCAATTACCGCGCCCCAGCCAGCCCGGGTTGAGCAGCGAACTGCAACCTGGTCCAGAAGGGCAGATGTTGCTGGTCATGCGCAGTGACTACCAGCGCCTGGGCCAAGCGGTCTCCATCAGTGTTGCCCAGGACTACACCCCCATACGTGAAAGCTTTAAACAGGTTCAGCAGATTGGCCTGGGAATGGGCGTCTTTGCCCTGGTAGTTATTTTACTGTTGCAGCGCGTTACTGTTCGCCGTGCTCTACGGCCATTGGAGACGGCGCGTAAACAAATCGCTCAGTTGCAATCAGGTCAGCGCTCGCAGCTTGATTCGAGAGTCCCCCTTGAGCTTGAACCCCTGGTCACGCAAATAAACCACTTGCTGGCCCATACCGAAGACAACCTTAAACGCTCGCGTAATGCGTTGGGTAATTTGGGGCATGCATTAAAAACACCGCTGGCAGTTTTAATCAGTCTTGCCAGTGACTCGCGACTTGCGGCCTATCCCGAGATACAAAAAACACTCCGCGAACAGTTGGAGCACATTCAGCAGCGCATGAGTCGGGAACTCAATCGTGCCCGGCTGGCAGGTGATGCCTTGCCAGGTGCGCAATTTGACGTTGATGCCGAGTTGCCGGGGCTACTGGCGACTCTTGGGATGATTCATGGTGAGCATCTGGAGCTGTCGCTCAATGCTTCACCGGGGCTGCATCTGCCTTGGGATCGGGAAGACATGCTCGAATTGCTCGGCAATCTATTGGATAACGCCTGTAAATGGGCCGACGCCCAGGTAGACCTGAGCGTGAGCCAAACTCCAGACGGATTTCTGATTGAGGTACAGGACGATGGTCCCGGTATTCCTGAGGCTAAACGTGATCAGGTGTTCAGCCGGGGCACGCGTCTGGATGAACAAACCAGTGGCCATGGCCTTGGCTTGGGCATCGTGCGAGACATTGTTGATGTCTGGGGTGGTGAGATGGCGCTTGAAACGGGCTCATTGGGTGGGCTGATGGTAAGAATCAAGCTCCCCGGGCGTACGCAAAAGGCGACGACGGCGTAAAGCCGTCATCGCACGACGGATCAAACCCTAAATTGATCCATCAATTTTTGCTGCTGGTTAGCCAGTGAGTTCAGGGCCTGGCTCACCCTGGCAGACTCATTGGCCTGTTCAGACAAAGACTCTGTGACATCACGAATAGTCGAAACATTGTTGTTGATCTCTTCTGCCACGGCACTCTGTTCTTCAGCCGCGCTGGCAATCTGCAAGTTCATGTCAGTAATTACCGTCACGGCATCACCGATTTGCTGCAAGGCCGTCACCGCTTGTCCTACCTGCTCCACGCTGCCCTGAGCCTGGCGATGGCTGTTGCTCATGGAGCTCACCACTTCCTGAGTTCCCGCTTGCAGGTGTTCGATGACCTGGCGGGTTTCCTCAACCGATTCCTGAGTCCGGCGTGCCAGGTTGCGCACCTCGTCAGCAACCACGGCAAACCCGCGCCCGGCTTCGCCTGCCCGCGCCGCTTCAATCGCCGCATTCAAGGCGAGGAGGTTGGTCTGTTCGGCAATGGCACGAATGACTTCCAGTACGGAGCCGATTTTTTCGCTATTGGCAGCCAGCCCTTCAACTTGCGCCATGGCCACACTCATATCGGCAGCCAGATGATCAATGCTGGCAGTCGTACGGTCTATGATCGTGAGTCCCTGGCGCGTCGCCTGATCAGCATCACGAGCGGCTTGAGCGGCCTGTGCAGCGCTGCGAGCGACATCCTGCGCCGTTGCACTCATTTCATGGGAGGCTGTGGCCGCCTGGTCGACTTGACGGTACTGCTGCTCCATGCCCGCGCTAGTCTGGGTAGCAATGGCCGCCGATTGATCGGCCGTACTGCGGGCGTCCTGCACCGAGCGTTTGACCTCGGCGATGGTCGGTTGCAGCTTGTCGAGAAACCGGTTGAACCAGCTGGCGAGCTGTCCCAGTTCGTCTTGTTTGTCATACGCCAGGCGACGGGTCAGATCACCTTCTCCACTGGCAATGTCTTCAAGCATGTTGGCCACGCCCAGGATCGGGCGCGTGACACTGCGGGCCATCAACCACACCAGCAGAAGCCCGATAATGGCGGCCAGAGAGCCCCAGGCCAGCTCGGTCAAGGCTCCGGCTTTATTGCGTTCGTCCAGTTCTGCCTGCAGGGCCTGGGCAGGCCCGACCAGTACGGCTTCAGGCACGTCGAGCAATACGCCCCAGGGCTTGCTGCCCGGGATCGGCTGGAAAGGCGTCAGGATTTTCAGGCGTTGCTGGCTGCGAATGCTCTGCGCCTGATTGCCTGTGGCCATTATGCGGATCAGTTCAGCGCCATCGCTGGCGTCTACCTGATCAAGGCGCTGGGCAAGTTTGCTGGCGTCAGCGCTGAAACCGGCCAGAATGGCGGCTGAGCTGATAATGCCGACGCGTGTTTGCCCGTCGTACAGCTTCTGACTGGCTTGGACGGTGATGGCTTGCAAGCTGTTGAGGTTGATATCAACCGACAGTGAAGCAATGACCTTTCCGTCAACAATCAGCGGGAAAACGATACTGGTCAGTAGTATGTTTTGCCCGTCGATTTCATAAAAGTAGGGTTCAATAATGCACGGTTTGCGCGTGGTGCGAGGGCAGGTAAACCACGCGTTATTGGCCTGGCCGCTGGGGCCAGTACTGGTGTCGGCCATATCCGATTCGGGCAGGGCCATCGAGCTCAGCTTGCCCGGTGTCGGTTGCGACCAGTAAAGGGCAAAACGCCCTTTATCATTGCTGCCCAGCTCTTTTTGATGGTCGAAGAGTGAATCCTTGCCATCCAGTGCGTTGGCTTCAAATACCAGCGACAGCCCCAGCAAATCCGGATTGGCCTGCAATGCCGCTTTTACCTGTCGTGTCAGGTCTTCGCGCAGGTCGAAAGCATCCAGGAAGCGTTTCTCGGATTGCTCACGTAAAAACAGGACTTGTCGGGCGAACCCGTTGCCGTACTGATAGGCGTCCATAAACTGGCGACTGATTGCCAGTGCCTGGGCTTCACCCTGAGCCTCAATGCGGGCTTGCGCAGACTCATTTAGCATCTGTGAGCTTGAAGCCTCCACCATGTCGGCGGTGTGATCCATGCGATAGAGAGAAAGCCCCACCAGCAAGGTAACAACGCCCAGCAGGCAAAGTCCGGCGAGGAGGGTGATTTTCCATTGGATGGAAAGCTGTCTGAGCGACATGGATACATCCTTAAAAGGGGCTTTCATCGTTAGCGGCCACGCGGCTTTTTTCTTTACGTAAAAACCGGAGTTTTTAGTGTTTTGCCCGGTCTTTAAAAAGCTTATTTAGCCCTTTAAATACTAGGGATAAGGCCGGTTGGGGAAGATTGTCTGGATGCCTTGGGCCTGCGCTTTGACAAGGCGCGGGAGGTGCTGCAAAGTGTGCGCCCTCAAAAAGGTCCACCCTTCCAGATCCGGCGATTGGAACAGTCGTCTTTTGCCCGAAATTTTCCGCTTTACGGTGTTTTATCGTGGTGCGCGCTATGAGGTTGTAATGATGAATGCAGTAATTGCCGCGGTCGGCATCATGCTGGTGCTCAGTTTGTCCCGTGTGCACGTGGTAATTGCACTGATAGTGGGGGCCGTTGTGGGCGGTCTCGTTGGCGGGCTGGGCATCGAGGCAACGCTCAATGCTTTCAACGGTGGATTGGGCGGTGGTGCTCAGGTGGCGTTGTCCTATGCCATGTTGGGTGCATTTGCCGTAGCAATAGCCAAGTCGGGCATGGCCCATGCCCTGGCGGACAAAGCGTTGATGATGGTCAACAAGCAGCATGCGGTCGGTGGCAACAGCGTTAAATGGTTACTGATCGGTCTGTTGTTGGTTGTGGCTGTTTCTTCGCAAAACATTGTGCCGATTCATATCGCTTTTATTCCTTTGCTGGTTCCCCCCCTGTTGTATGTGCTGACCAAGCTGAAAATTGACCGGCGCTTGATCGCTTGTGTCATGACCTTTGGTTTGATCACGCCGTACATGTTTTTGCCGGTGGGCTTTGGCAATATCTTTCTTAATCAGATATTGCTCGCCAACGTCAGCAAAAGCGGCGTGGACATCAGCCAGGTCAATGTCACCCACGCAATGGCAATCCCGGCATTAGGGATGTTGTTCGGTTTGTTGGTGGCAGTTTTTATCAGTTACCGTAAAAAACGCGAATATGACCTGGCCAAGATAGAACAGGTTGAGCAGGTTGCCGTCAGTTATAACCCGCGCACACTGCTGGTAGCCGGTGCCGCCATTGCCTCGGCGTTTATCATTCAGCTATGGCTGGGCTCCATGATCATTGGTGCGCTGGCAGGTTTTCTGATTTTTTCGGCCTCGGGGATCGTGCGTTGGCGCGAGACTGATGATTTGTTCACCGAAGGCATGAAGATGATGGCCATGATTGGTTTCATCATGATCGCAGCGTCGGGATTTGCTGAGGTCCTGAAAGCCACGGGCGAAGTCAAATCACTGGTTGAAGCCTCTGCTGGCTGGATCAACCACAGTAAGGGCGTCGGCGCGCTGCTGATGCTGCTGGTTGGATTGCTGGTGACCATGGGTATAGGTTCGTCATTTTCCACTGTGCCGATTCTGGCGGCTATTTTTGTGCCGCTTTGTGTACAGCTGGGTTTCAGCCCAATGGCCATCGTCTGTATCGTCGGTACAGCGGGCGCCCTGGGTGATGCGGGCTCTCCTGCGTCCGACTCCACGCTGGGGCCAACGTCCGGTCTGAATATTGACGGCCAGCATCACCATATCTGGGACACCGTAGTGCCCACGTTCCTGCATTACAATTTGCCGTTGCTGGCCTTTGGCTGGGTGGCGGCAATGGTGTTGTAAGGCATCTGCGGGCTGGGCTTCAAGGCAGTTCGATACGACCGGTTTCTCCAGGTACTGTCGGCCAATGTCCTGCGGCCCAGCGAGATCGGGCCTGCTCGATCAGGGCGGGATCGCTGGCGACGAAGTTCCAGTTCATGCGGCGCGGACCATCGAGCGCCGTCCCGCCGATTATCACCATATGGCTGTCACTCATGGCACACAGGGTCATGGCTTCGCCGGGCGGCAACAGTACCAGGCAGCGGGGCTCGATCGTCTGACCTTCCAGTTGCACTTCACCTTCGAGCACATACAGTGCGCGCTCCGGGTGTTCAGCAGGAACCAGCAGCGTAGTGGCTGTCTGCATCTGCACTTCGGCATACAGGGTCGGTGAGAGCACCGGTACCGGTGAGACCAAGCAAAAACCCGTGCCCGCAATCAGGCGAATCATCACGCCCAGACCCTCACTGACCGGCAGGCTGTCCGCATCATGATGGCTGTAGTGGCTTGCACCTTGTTCATGCTCCTTGGGCGAAGCCAGCCACACTTGCAGCCCGTGCAGGCTAGAACCGTGCGCCAGTATTGAGGCGGGTGTACGTTCAACGTGAGCAATGGCCGCGCCTGCGGTCATCCAGCTGACGTCTCCAGGGCCAACCTGCTGGTCAGAACCCAGGCTGTCCTTGTGTTGCAGTTGCCCTTCGAACAAATAGGTCAGAGTGGACAGACCGATGTGCGGATGCTGTCGGATATTCATCCCGTGGCCGGGTGGATAGTGGGTAGGCAGCATGTGGTCGAAAAATACAAAAGGCCCGACGCTGCGGCATTTGGCCGAGGGCAGGGGGCGCAAGATCGGCTGGCCTTCGACATCCTCGGCGCGTGGCCGAATCATGGTCAGTGTGAGCATTTGAAGGTCCCTGCAATGGAGAAGCGTTGAGCATAACCCAACGCTTCGCAGGCCTGCAGGTAGAACCGGTGCGTTACTGGCTGAAGGCACCTTCAGACAAATGGGTTTCGATGGTGACCTCGGCGGTGGTCATCAATTTATGCACCGGGCACTTGTCGGCCACATTGTGCAGTTCATCGCGCTGGGCATCGGTCAGTACGCCTTTGAGCGTCAGTTTGACGTGCAGGGCGTATTTACCTTTCTGCTCTTCGCTGGCGTCGTGCTTGACTTCGACGGTCACGCCGGTGAGCGGGATGTCCTTTTTTTGCGCATAGAGCTTGAGTGTCAGCGCCTTGCAGGCGCCTAGGGCCGCATCGAAGTAATCATGGGGGGAGGGAGCGGAGCTTTCGCCTCCCATGGATTTAGGCAAGTCAGTAAACACCTCGTGATCGTCGATTTTGATGCTGTGACGAAAACCTTCGTTGGACTCGGTATTAACGGTAACAGTCATGGCAAACCTCGGAGTGGCAGTGATAAAGGTCCTGATCTTTATAGAGCATACGGCGAGTTATGCGTTCCCTTTGATCCCAAGCTGAAACCTTGCGTGGCCTCGCAGGTCTACTGGAGTCAATAAAACAGGAGGTGGCAGGTGCGATTGAAACACTGCGTTCTGGCGTTGGCCCTGGCGACTTCCGGTGCTTGGGCCCAGTCCCGTGACTACGCCTACAGCGATGCACATCTGCATTACGTCGATTTCTTCCAGGAAACGGCGGGAATGGACAAGTTGCTGGCGGCTATGGCGCAAAACCGTATCGAGCACGTCATGATCTCCGGTATTCCGGTTGCCAAGAAGTGGCATGAAGACGAGCCCAAGCGGCCACGCTACTACGCGGGTGATGATGCGGATGCCTATTGGTTCAGTGCCACGGATGTATGGGTGGCTGCGGCGGTCAAAGGTTTGACTGCAGAGCAGCGTCGGCACTTTCATCCGTTTCTGTCAGGGTTTAATCCCAATGACAAAAACTCGGCAGCACATATCCAGCGCATGCTCGATCTCGACCCCGGGCTGTGGCAAGGCATCGGCGAGGTGTTTACCCGGCATGATGATCTGACAGCTCTGATCGCCGGGGATACGCCGCGAGCCAACAATGAAGCCATGAACAAGATTTACACCTTGGCTGGCGCACATGATTTGCCAGTCTTGCTGCATTCCAACATCACGTCGAAACGTGAGAGGAACCCGCTGTATCTGGCCGAGCTGGAGGAACCCCTGGCTCGGCATCCCGACACCCGCTTTATCTGGGCCCACGCTGGCACCAGCGCCGAGATTCATCGGCATCAAACCCAAATGCCATTTTTGTTGCCGACCCTGGAACGGTTGCTGGCCACTTACCCGAATCTGTACGTAGACCTATCCTGGAGCATGCTCAGGCCGTATCTGCTGGATGAGCAGGGCTTGGCAAGGCCTGAGTGGGTTGCGTTGGTAGAGCGCTTCCCCGGGCGTTTTATGCTGGGCTCGGATGTAGTGGGGCGTTTCGACAATTTGGGTCAGGAATTGCGCAGCTTTGATCCGTTCCTGGATGCATTGCCCCTCAGCGTGGCGCGCCAAGTCGCCAAGGACAACTTTTTGGCGGTATTGCCGAAAAAGCAGCCATGACGCTTTATTCAGGACAAAAAAATGCCCCGGATGTCCGGGGCATTTTTTATCCTGCGAGCAGCAGGCTTATTCAGCCCAGCGCTTCAGTACCAGAGTGGCGTTAGTGCCACCGAAGCCGAAGCTGTTGCTCATCACATTGTTCAGCGTGACGTTCTCGCGGGTCTTGGTCAGGATCGGCATGTCGGCAACGACCGGATCGATTTCATCGATATTGGCCGAACCAGCGATAAAGTTACCTTCCATCATCAGCAAGCAGTAGATCGCTTCGTGAACGCCGGCGGCGCCCAGAGAGTGACCCGACAGGCTCTTGGTAGAGCTGATGGCTGGCGCCTTGTCGCCGAACACCGCGCGAACACCTTCCATTTCCTTGGCGTCGCCTACTGGAGTAGAGGTGCCATGGGTGTTGAGGTAGTCGATCGGGCCGTCAACGGTAGACATTGCCATCTGCATGCAGCGGATGGCGCCTTCGCCGCTTGGAGCAACCATGTCGTAGCCGTCGGATGTCGCACCATAGCCGACAATCTCAGCGTAGATTTTGGCGCCACGAGCCAGAGCGTGCTCCAGCTCTTCAACCACAACCATGCCACCACCACCGGCGATGACGAAGCCATCACGGTTTTTGTCGTAGGCACGGGACGCTTTTTCAGGCGTGTCGTTGTATTGAGTGGAAAGCGCGCCCATGGCGTCGAACAGGAACGATTGGCTCCAGTGTTCTTCTTCACCACCGCCCGCGAAAACGATGTCTTGCTTGCCCAACTGAATCTGCTCGACCGCAGTACCGATGCAGTGAGCACTGGTGGCGCAGGCAGAGGAAATCGAGTAGTTCACGCCCTTGATCTTGAAGGGAGTAGCCAGGCAGGCAGAAACGGTGCTGCCCATGGTCCGCGTAACGCGGTACGGGCCAACGCGCTTGACGCCTTTTTCGCGCAGGATGTCCAGCGCTTCCATCTGGTTCAAGGTCGACGCGCCACCCGAGCCGGCGATGAGGCCGGTACGCGGGTTGGAGACTTGCTCCTCGGTCAGGCCCGAATCAGTGATGGCGTCTTTCATGGCCAGGTAGGCGTAAGCCGCTGCGTGGCCGACGAAGCGATAGATCTTGCGATCGATCAGCTCTTCGAGAGGCAGGTCAATGGAGCCGGAAACCTGGCTACGCAGACCCATTTCGGCATATTCCGGGTTGAATCGGATGCCAGGGCGACTTGCACGCAGGTTAGCGGAGACGGTCTCTTTGTCATTGCCCAGGCACGAAACGATGCCCAGACCAGTGATAACGACGCGGCGCATGCGGATAACCCTTAAAAGTTGTCAGTGGAAGTAAATACGCCGACCCGAAGGCCTTCGGCAGTATAAATCTCGCGACCGTCGACAGTGACCGAACCATCGGCAATGGCCAGGTTCAGCTTGCCCTTGAGGACGCGCTTGATTTGAATGTTATAGGTGACTTTCTTGGCGGTCGGCAAGACCTGGCCGAAGAACTTCACTTCGCCGGAACCCAGGGCACGACCGCGGCCTGGCAGACCTTGCCAGCCCAGATAGAAGCCGACCAGCTGCCACATGGCGTCGAGGCCCAGGCAACCTGGCATCACCGGATCGCCTTCGAAATGGCAGGCGAAAAACCACAGGTCAGGGGTGATATCCAGCTCGGCGACCAATTCACCTTTGCCGTACTTGCCACCCTCATCGCTGATATGGGTGATGCGATCAACCATCAGCATGTTAGGGGCGGGCAGTTGCGCGTTACCTGGGCCGAACAGCTCGCCACGGCTACAGCGCAGCAAATCTTCCCGAGTAAAGGCGTTTTGTTTGGTCATGCGAGCTCCTCAATAATCCCATGCGGCAGGGTGGGGCAAATCTTCCCGACCAACTGAAACATACGAGTTCCAGTTCGCCAGCCTACACATAGACTATTGCGTTGTAGTGAAAGTCACAGCGCAAAGGGCAAGAATGTACACTTGTGCACTGAAAATTTAAATCGGGCCGGTTCAGTGGCCCATTCGGGTGCCTAAGACTGCCGCACTTTTGTGTTTAACGCCAGTCGCAGGTGGCCTTTTAGCCATAAGTTACTGGACCCAGCGCAGCAGAATTTGTTCCAGATCAGCTCGTTTGAACGGCTTGGCAAGGTAATCGTTCATTCCGGCTTGCAGACAGGTTTCCCGATCACCCTGCAACGCATTGGCGGTCAGGGCAATAATGGGCAGGGTCATGCACCCGGGCAGTTGACGAATTTGCCGGGTGGCTTCGTAGCCGTTGATGATCGGCAAGCGACAGTCCATCAGGATCGCGGCAAAGCGCTCGGTGTTGGCGAAGTGAATGGCCTGTGCGCCATCACTGACCATGCTCACTTCATATCCCAGGCTGCTCAACATGGCTTCAATGACGGTCTGATTGACCTGATTATCTTCCACCAACAGAATTTTACGCCCTGGCGCGCACGTCGTTTCCGGCTCCAGTGCAGGTCTTTGACTGTGCTCTGCGGGCTGATGCAGTTCCAACGGGATTTCCAGGGTGAACACTGAGCCCAGGGTCTCTTCGCTGGTGGCATGCAACGTGCCGCCCATGCGTTCAGCCAGCGTGCGGGCGATGGGCAGGCCCAGCCCTGTGCCACCGTAGCGCCGCGAAATCGAGCTGTCGGCCTGCTGGAAAGCGGTGAACATGGAATCCAGTTTTTCGCTGCTGATACCTATACCGCTGTCGCGCACGACACAAGTAAACCAGATCAACTCATGATCCAGCCTTTGCCAAAGCGGTTCGATGCTGATCTGGCCATGCTCGGTAAATTTCAAGGCATTGCCGATCAGGTTGACCAGAATTTGCCTGATCCGTGTCGGGTCCCCCAGCACGTGCAAGTCCTGCAAGCCCTCGGGGATTGTCAGTTGCAAGTGCAGGCCGCGTTGCACGGCGCTGTGCTGGAAAGCCTGGGCGCAATTGCTGACCAGCTCTGCGAGGTTGAAGGGGATGCGCTCCAGTTCAAGGGCTGACCGTTCGATGCGCGAGAAGTCGAGGATATCGTTAATGACTTTGAGCAAATGCTCGGTGGACTCAGACGCTAAAGCGGCATATTCAGCCTGCTCTTCAGTCATTTCCGTGGTTTCCAGCAGTTGCAGCATGCCTAGCACGCCATTCATCGGCGTACGAAGCTCGTGGCTCATCATGGCCAAAAAGTCGGTTTTGGCACGGTTGGCCCGTTCGGCTTCTTCACGTGTCTGAATCAGTTGGGCGATGGCGGCATGTTGCTCCCGGCTGGCCTGTTCAAGGCCATCGGCCAGATTGTTGATGTGCTGGGCCAAACTGCCCAGTTCGCCATCGTCGACGACCGGCAGGGGCGTTGTGTAGTCGCCCTGCTGGATGGCCTTGACCGCATTGCTCATATCACTGATGGGCTTGGACAGGTTGGATGCCAGGCGTCTGGCCAGCAGGTAAGTGAAGCCCAGGGCAAACAAGGCGAGAATCACCGCCTTGAGCAGGATTTCTTGCTGGCGGGTGCTGAACGCCTCACCGGACATGCCAACCAGTACCCGTCCCAGATAGTCTTCTGTCGGTGCAGGCGTCTGGTTACTGCTGAGCAAAAAATAATCCCCCGAAGGGTTCTTCTGCAATCTGACGGAAGCCTGGAACACTTCAACCTGCGAGCCCTGCTCATTGCCGGGCGGGGAGTGCTCGGCCTGTGCCAGCACTTCATTGGTACGATTCTGTACCTGCACAAACTGTACGTGTGGGATGTTCAGCGAGGCGTTGATCAGGGGTTCCAGGACGTGGGTATTCCCCGTGATGAGCCCGTACTCGGTAGCGGGTGCCAATTGGTTGGCGATCAATTGGCCGGTGTGCTTGAGTTCCTGACGTAAATCCTGAATGCGTACGAACGTGAAAAAACTGATCAACAGCAAGGTCAACAACAAGGCCGGGCCAAGACTCATCATTTGTGTACGGGTGTGAATATCCCACCGGCTGCGAGTCATCATGGGAACGTGTCTCCGACAGAAACTCTGCGCCCAGCGAATACATCTCCCATATACGTTGTCATCCTTGACCTGCAGTCGTTCATTTTGAAGTGCAGCGAAGCTGCCTCTTGAAGGTGAGTACCTGAGCGGCATGTTAACTGAGGTCTTGCACTTTTTCAGTCAAAGCCATCTATATGCCATAGGGCTGGTCGCGGGGGATGTGCTCCGTATAATGCCGCCATTGCCACTGCTAGATGGAAAACGGGATTGCATATGACTGAACAGCACGCTATTGCGGTCTTGGGAGGCGGAAGCTTTGGCACCGCCGTGGCCAACTTGCTGGCAGAAAACGGTCATCGTGTGCATCAGTGGATGCGCGACCCCGAGCAAGCCGAGGCCATTCGCCTCAATCGCGAAAACCCGCGTTACCTCAAGGGCATCAAAATCCACCCCGCAGTTGAGCCGGTCACTGACCTGCAAGCGACGCTCGATGCCTGCGAGCTGTGTTTTGTAGCCTTGCCGTCCAGCGCCTTGCGCAGCGTTCTGGCCGAACACGCCGAGCGTTTGAGCGGCAAAATGCTGGTCAGCCTGACCAAAGGGATCGAAGCCCACAGTTTCAAGCTGATGAGCGAAATTCTCGAAGAAATAGCCCCTCAAGCGCGTATTGGCGTCTTGTCAGGGCCCAACCTTGCCCGCGAGGTCGCTGAGCATGCGTTGACTGCCACCGTGGTCGCCAGCGCCGATGAAGACCTCTGCAACCGCGTTCAGGCGGCACTGCATGGTCGTACATTCCGGGTCTATGCCAGTGCTGACCGGTTTGGGGTAGAGCTGGGCGGGGCGTTGAAAAACGTTTACGCAATCATCGCCGGCATGGCCGTGGCGCTGGGCATGGGTGAAAACACCAAGAGCATGCTGATTACCCGTGCCCTGGCTGAAATGACCCGATTTGCCGTGAGCCAGGGCGCAAACCCGATGACGTTCCTCGGCTTGGCAGGTGTAGGTGATTTGATCGTTACCTGCTCATCGGCCAAAAGCCGCAACTACCAGGTGGGGTTCGCCCTGGGGCAGGGGCTCAGTCTGGAAGAGGCCGTCACTCGACTGGGGGAGGTCGCCGAAGGCGTTAACACCCTCAAGGTGCTCAAGGCCAAGGCGCAAGAGCTGAACGTGTACATGCCGCTGGTGGCTGGCCTGCACGCGATCTTGTTCGAGGGTTACACCCTGGATCAGGTCATCGGGCAGCTGATGCGCGGCGAGCCCAAGACGGATGTCGATTTTATCTCCACCAGCGGTTTCAACTAAGCACGACAGGAGCAGCACATGAACGACACTAAAAACGCACCCAAGTACGAGTCCCTCGTTTTGCGCGTGCTGTGGATGCTGGTTTTCTTGCTGGTCTGGCAGGTTGCGCAATTGGTGCTTGGCGGGCTGGTGCTGGTGCAACTGATATACCGTGTGGTTTACGGTGCTCCCAATGGCGGCCTGATGAACTTTGGGGATAGCCTGAGCCTTTACCTCGCACAAATAGGTCGATTTGGCAGCTTTCACACCGAGCAAAAACCCTGGCCGTTTGCCGATTGGCCGGCCCCGCGTGCACCAGAAGGTGAAGCTCCCTACGCGCAAACCGCCAAGGGCGAAGAGACCAAGCCATGAAAATCTGGATTCTGCGTCACGGCGAAGCCGAGCCTCACGCCCGGCGTGATGCCGAACGCGAGCTCACAGCCCATGGTCGTGAGCAGGTGCTGCACAGTGCAGCCCTGTTGATTGGCCAGCCGCTGGACAGCATTCTGGTCAGCCCTTACGTGCGGGCGCAGCAAACCGCCGAGCTGGTGCGCAAGGCACTTGGTTTTACATCCGGCCTCATCACCGTGCCCTGGCTGACACCCGAAAGTGAGCCCAAGTTTGCGGTCAGCAAACTGCCGGACAGCGGTAATGTACTGCTGGTCAGTCATCAGCCGTTTGTGGGCGAGTTGATCAGTCTGCTGGTGCATGGTCATGTGCGTCAGCCCCAGCCGATGCAGACGGCCAGCCTGGTGGAGCTCGAAGGTGAGTGGCCGCTGGCTGGCAGCATGACCCTGCTCGGTGTTCATCACCCCTGATCATTGCAGCGGTTGCGCATTCCGGTCGTAGTGAAAGATAGTTGGGGCGGATCAATGGCATTTTTGCGGCTGCATTGCACGTCAATGACGCCGCCACCAACACTCACAGACCAAGGAATGACTGCATGATTTCGTGGATCACACCGCCCGACCTGGCGCGCCTTAATGAGCTGCGCAAAAACACCATTTGCGACGTCCTGGACATCACTTTCGATGCCTTCGATGACCACTCCATCACGGCGAGCATGGTGGTCGATCATCGTACCCACCAACCTTTCGGCCTGCTGCATGGCGGGGCGTCAGTGGTGCTGGCCGAAACCCTCGGCTCGATGGCCAGTTTTATGTGTGTCGATACCCAAAAATTTTATTGCGTGGGCCTTGAGGTCAACGCCAATCACCTGCGTGGCGTACGCAGCGGCCGGGTGAGCGCTGTGGCCCGCCCGGTGCACATGGGTCGCACGACCCACGTCTGGGATATCCGCCTGAGCGATGACAGCGGCAAACTCAGTTGCATTTCCCGCCTGACCATCGCCGTTGTGCCCCTGGGCGAAACACCGCCGGCCCGGTGATCAAACGGCCAGATAATGGCCGTATTGTCGCCACTCATGGCGCATACGGTCATTGATATGAAGAATCTTCCTGCAGACAATACGGCATACCTCCCGCATCTGGACGCCTTGTATGTCTCGGCAGATTTTTTTCGCCCATGCCAACGGCTTCCCTTCAGCCACGTATGGCAAGTTGTTCAGTGCCCTTGCCCCGGACTTCAGCGTGACTCACCTGCCGAAGCACGGTCATGACCCCCGTTACCCGGTGGACAACAACTGGCATAACCTCGTCGATGAACTGATTTTCCACCTGCAACAACAAGCTGGGCCCGTACTGGGTGTTGGCCATTCCCTGGGCGGGATGCTGCACCTGCATGCCGCCATCCGTTGCCCGCACCTGTACAGGGGCGTGGTCATGCTGGATTCGCCGGTGCTGACACGTACCGATCAGTGGGTGATTCGTGCGGCCAAGCGTTTTGGCCTGATTGATCGCCTGACCCCGGCGGGTCGCACGCTGGGGCGGCGCGAAGAATTTGCGGACCGTGAGTCGGCGCGCGCCTACTTTGCGGGCAAGTCGCTGTTTCGCAGTTTTGACCCTGACTGCTTTGAGGCTTATCTGGAGCACGGATTACAACCGGTTAATGACCGTTTGCGGTTGAGCTTTGATCCGGCGACCGAGATCGATATCTATCGCGGCGTGCCCCACACCAGTCCCGGCAAGGCCTTTCAGTTGCAGGTACCGCTGACCGTCGTGCGTGGGCGCGACAGTCGAGTGGTCATGAACCATCATGCCAAGGCCGTTTCGCGCATGCCCAACGGAGAGTCCCTGAGCGTACCGGGCGGGCACATGTTTCCGCTGGAGCGACCGCAGGACACCGCCCGCCTGCTCAAACAGATTTTTGCCCGCTGGGAGCTTCGTCATTCCGGCCTTTAAAGAGCACTTTGCATGAGTCCTGTGGTTGAAGAAATTCGCCTGAGCCTGCCGCATATCGAGCTGGCTGCGCACATTTTTGGTCCAGAGGACGGCCTGCCCGTGATAGCGCTGCACGGTTGGCTGGACAACGCCAATAGCTTCGCCCGGCTGGCGCCAAAGCTTGCCGGGTTGCGCATCGTGGCACTGGATCTCGCCGGACATGGCCATTCGGATCACCGCCCACGAGGGGCAGGGTATGGGTTGGCGGACTATGCCTTCGATGTGTTGTGTGTGGCCGAGCAATTAGGCTGGGAGCGATTTGCGCTGCTGGGGCATTCGCTGGGGGCGATTGTGTCAGTGGTCATCGCCGGATCGTTCCCGGAGCGAGTGACCCGGTTGGCGTTGATTGACGGCATCGTAGCGCGCAGTGGCCCCGAAGGGGATGTGGCTGAGCGCATGGGCCAGGCCTTGCAGGCGCAACTCGACCTGACGCATAAGCGTAAATCGGTGCATCCGACCCTCGACCGCGCCGTGGAAGCGCGGATGAAAGGCCTGGTCGCCGTCAGTCGGGAGGCCGCAGAACTGCTGGCTCAGCGTGGCTTGATGCCGGTCCCCGGTGGTTACAGCTGGCGTAGCGACAGCCGACTGACATTGCCGACGCCGTTGCGCATGAATGACGAGCAGGCCATGTCTTTCATTCGCCGGGTGAGTTGCCCGACAACGTTGGTTGTGGCGGAACAGGGCATGCTGGCCAGCCATCCGGAGCTACTGGATCGACTACCCTTCCACCTGGAGCGGTTGCCGGGTGGCCATCATTTGCACCTGAATGACGAAGCGGGAGCGATCCTTGTTGCAGACTGTTTCAATCGGTTCTTCGCCGTTCCTTGACTTGCGGCGACCAACTGTCGAGGCTTGGCGGGTTGAAATGGGAGACGACCATGATAGATCTCTACACCGCTGCGACCCCGAAAGGCCATCCGGTCTCTATCGTGAGGATGCTGAGCCACACGCTATCTCTCGGTGAAGTACGCCGATGAAAATACCCAATCGTTATATCCTGGCCTTGAGCCTCAGTTGTTTTAGCCCGTTACTCTGGGCCAGCGATGTGCCCGGTAGCCAGGATTTGCCTGACGTACCGCGTCTCGCGGATGCGCAAATTGTCGACTACGCCGTCAAGCCTGACGTCGAACGTATCTATCCGATGGGCTCGATCCGCAAGATCAGCGGCCGCTTGCGATTTGAGGGGCAGGTCAACACCCGTGGTCAAACCACGGCCATCACCTACGAGTTACCCGCCGAACACTCGGCGACTGAAGCCTTTACCGCTGCCCGTGAGGCATTACAGGAGCAGGGCGCAGAGCTGCTGTTCTGGTGCCAGGCCCGTGACTGTGGCGAAAGCAGCCTGTGGGCCAATGAGGTTTTCGGCAACGCCAAGCTGGTCGGCTCCGATGAGCAACAAACCTATTTGCTGTTGCGTCGGGCAGCACCCCGGGAGAACCAGCTGGTTGCCCTGTACGGGATCAATCGGGGCAGTCGCAAAGGCTACCTGCACGTCGAGCAACTCCAGGCGAGCGCCGATCTGGGTGAACTGTTGCCTACTTCGGCTACCTTGCAACGCCAGTTGAAAAGCACGGGTGAGCTGGACTTTCCCAAGCTTGCAGATGAGCCGGATGCACAGTGGCTGACGTTAATCTCCAGGGCATTGAACCTTGATTCAACTTCCCGAGTCAGTTTGACCGGTGCCAAGGCTTCTGCCTGGCGCGATGGGTTGATCAGCAAGGGTGTACGGGCCGCCCGACTGGAGCTGGGTGACAGCGATGCCAAAGGGCTGCGTATCGAGTTACTGCGCTAGCATCTTGTAAACGACGGCTACACTCTGCGTAGTCGTCGTCCTTCTTTGATTTCTGAACTTTCTGTGGAACACACATGCTCAATAACGATCGCCTGCTGGTGCAGATTCTGCTCCTGGTGTTGTTCGGTGCCAGTCTGTGGGTGATGGCACCATTTTGGTCGGCCTTGTTCTGGGGCGCGGTGCTGGCATTCGCCAGTTGGCCCCTGATGCGCCTGCTGACACGCGTGCTCAGAGGGCGCGAGTCGCTGGCTGCGGGCATCCTGACCCTGGGCTGGATGCTGCTGGTCGCCGCGCCCCTGGTGTGGCTGGGGCTCAACCTGGCAGACCATGTGCGCGATGCCACTACCTTCGTCAAAGATGTTCAGCTCGAAGGTTTGCCTGATGCGCCGACCTGGCTGGCCGGTATCCCTATCGTCGGCGAGCGTTTGGTCGGCATCTGGAACACTATCGACGAGCAGGGCGCTGCGCTGCTGCTGGCAGTCAAGCCTTACCTGGGGCAGGTGGGGAACTGGTTTTTGGCCCGCAGTGCGCAGATTGGTGGCGGCATCCTTGAACTGACACTGAGTATTGTCTTTGTGTTCTTTTTCTACCGTGACGGGCCGCGGCTAGCGAGCTTCGTCCATGGCCTGCTTGAGCGGCTGATTGGCGACCGTGCCGATTACTATCAGGAACTGGTGGCGGGCACCGTACAGCGTGTGGTCAACGGGGTGATTGGTACCGCTGCCGCTCAGGCGCTGCTGGCGTTGATCGGCTTCCTGATCGCGGGAGTCCCCGGCGCACTGGTGCTGGGGCTGGCGACGTTCCTGCTCAGCCTGATCCCGATGGGGCCGCCGCTTATCTGGGTCCCGGCCACGGCCTGGCTGGCCTGGAAAGGCGACTACGGGATGGCGGTCTTCCTAGGTATCTGGGGCACGGTGATCATCAGCGGTGTCGACAACGTGCTCAAGCCTTACTTGATCAGCCGAGGCGGCAACCTGCCACTGGTGATTGTTCTGCTCGGCGTGTTTGGCGGGTTGATAGCCTTTGGTTTTATCGGCTTGTTTATCGGACCTACCTTGCTCGCCATTGCCTACAGCCTGCTGGTGGACTGGAGCTCCAGCCAGCAGAACAAAGGCAAGGTCTAGCCGAACTTGGGGCCGGAGCGGGTGTTATTGCCCTTGGCCAGTCGGTCGTAAAGCACCACATTGACCGTGGCTGCGAGGTTCATGCAGCCATTGGTCGGGATGTAAATCACGTCTTCGCACCACTCCAGCACGTCTTTGCCCAGCGAGCCGTCTTCTGGGCCGAAAATATAGATCGCCCGGTCCGGATGCGTGTACTCAGGCAAGGAACGTGCGCCCTCGACCATTTCTACCGCGACCGGAATACAGCCCAGCGGAATGATCTTCTTCAGGTCGTCAATGCCGATCAGAGGGATGTCCTGATGGACTTTCTTGGTGTCGGTGACAAAGTCGCGAGCCCGTTCGTAACGCTTGCCGGTGTAAAACACCGAGGCAACGCTGTAGCAACCAGCCGCACGCATCACCGAGCCGACGTTTTCCGGCGATTTTGGGTTATACAAACCAATGCAGCTGTACCGTTTGTTTGCCACTTGCCCGAGCCCTTGCGAAAAAAAGACGCGAGTATACCTGTGTTGTCCCTAACTCCGTAGCAGCTGCCGCAGGCTGCGTCCGGCGACGTAGTCGTCGTAAAACCTGAGCCATGCGGCCTAAGAGTGAAGTCGCGTGCTCTGATTTTACGATCGCTTCGCAATCGGACGCAGCCTTCGGCAACTGCTACGACAGCGAGGCGCTACTCGTCTTTCTTCATCAAGCCGGCCAGTGCCGCGAACGGGTTGTGGGTGGCCTTGGCAATTTTCGGGCTGCTGGTAGAGCCTTCCGCAAAGTACTGCTGGTCGGTGTAGCGCGAGTGCTCGTTGTCGTGGCAGTACAGGCACAGCAGCTCCCAGTTTGAGCCGTCTTGCGGGTTATTGTCGTGGTTGTGGTCGCGGTGGTGAACGGTCAGCTCGCTCAAGCGCTTGCCGGCAAATTCACGGGTGCAACGGCCGCACACGTGGGGGTACATTTTCAGGGCCTTGTCGCGATAGCCCATTTCACGGTCACGCTGGGCATCAGCCAGAATGCGGTCCAGTTTGGCGGTGTGGGAGGGTGGATTCACCGAACTCATGGGTTCACCTTGTAAGACAAATGACGGTTATGTCGTTAAGTTTAGCTGTTGATCAGCCTTTGATTTTTTCTGCAATCCAGATGGTGTGTCGGGTGCCCTTGTTGCCGTGGGCAAACACCTGGACTTCTTCAGCCTTGAAACCGGCTTTGCGCAACTTGTCCGAAAACTGTTTGTCGGCGCTGGCAGACCACACGGCCAGCACGCCTTTGGGGCGCAGGGCCTTGGCACATGCACTCAGGCCTCCCGCCGAATACAACCAGCTATTGGCTTTTTGGGTCAGGCCTTCGGGGCCGTTGTCGACGTCGAGCATGATCGCATCAAACCCGTTGGGTTCGACTTGCAACACCTTGGCCACGTCTTCCATGCGGATCACGGTACGCGGGTCTTGCAGCGGGTTACCGGATTTTTCGCCCAGCGGTCCGCGATTCCATTCCACCACGCCGGGTACCAGCTCTGCGACCACCACTTCGGCCGTCTTGCCCAAGTGCTTGAGTGCCGAGGCCAGGGTGAACCCCATGCCCAGACCGCCGATCAGTACCCGCGACTGCGGCCGGCCGGCGACTTTCCGGCAGGGGATTTCTGCCAGCGCGTCTTCCGAGCCGTGCATGCGGGTGTTCATCAACTGGCCGCCATCACCGCCCTGAATCTTGATCACGAAGTCTTCGCCATACTCGAACAGGCACAAGGCACCGCCGTTTTCGGGGATCGGAGTGGTGTCGAGCAAAACAAAACGTTTCATGGAAATCTCATTGAAGGGGGCAAAAACCGCAGGTTACGAGTAGCCTGAGGGCAGACAAGCCGGTCTGGCAACGGAGTGATTGATGAAACGCACTATTCTAACGGCCATTGTAGGGAGCGCGCTCTTGATAAGTGCAGCCCAGGCAACGGAATTGACGACTGTTCCGAGTGCCCCCGTGACAGCCGCACCGGGTTCGCCGGGCACTGCCACGCCAACCCCGTACCCGCAAATCACTCCGAGAGCAGTGCCCAAGCCGGTTGCCGGAAGTGGCAGCTTGATCCCGCTGCCACCGATTGATCTGCCGCAACCGCCCAAAGACCAGCCGCTGCCGGGGCTTGAGGTTAAAGACTTGAAGGGCAAAATCCCCCAGGATTGATCGTTCATCCTTGCTGTGGATGCTTCAAGCCCCCCGTGGGAGCGAGCCTGCTCGCGAATGATCTTCGCGAGCAGGCTCGCTCCCACGGTTGAAGTATCTCTAGCCGCCGAAAAGGGGAGTTATCGCGGGGCTGTCAAATCCCCAGTACCTTGAACACAAACGCATATTCCAGTGCTACGTCGCGCAAACCCTGATAACGCCCGCTCATGCCGCCATGGCCAGCCTCCAGCTCAGTCTTGAGCAGCAGCAGATTGTCGTCAGTCTTGGTGGCGCGAAGCTTGGCCACCCACTTGGCCGCTTCCCAATACTGCACGCGGCTGTCGTTGTAGCCGGCAATCACCAGCATCGCCGGATACGCTTGCGCCGTGACGTTTTCGTAGGGTGCGTAAGCCTTGATCCGTTCATACACTTCGGGCTCTTGCGGGTTGCCCCACTCGTCGTATTCGGTGACGGTCAGCGGCAAGTCCGGGTCGAGCATGGTGTTGAGCACATCCACAAACGGCACTTCGGCAATCGCCGCCTTGAACAGCTCCGGGCGCTGATTGAGCACTGCGCCAATCAGCAGGCCGCCAGCACTGCCACCACTGATCACCAGCTGTTCGCTACGGGTCAGGCCCTGGTCGATCAGGTGTTCGGCGCAGGCGATAAAGTCGCTGAATGTATTGTGCTTGTGTTCTTGCTTGCCGGCGCGGTACCAGGCTTCACCCAGCTCACCGCCTCCGCGTACGTGGGCGATGGCAAAGGCTACGCCGCGATCCAGCAGGCTCAGGCGGGCGTGGGAAAACCACGGATCTAGGCTCTCGCCGTAGGCGCCGTAGCCATACAGGTAAAGCGGCACAGGCTTGCCCAGCACGTCGCGCTTGACCACCAGGCTGATCGGCACCTGAGTGCCATCGGGAGCGGTGGCCCACAGGCGATGGCTGACATAGTCATCGGCATTAAATGTCCCCAGCACCGGGGTTTCCTTGAGTACGACTTGTTCGCCAGTGTTCAGCGTCAGTTGCCGTACTTGCGCAGGACGATTCAGCGCCTCATAGCGCAGGCGGATGTGCGTGCTGTCAAATTCCAGGCTGTCTTGCACATACAGGCTGTAGGCAGCGTCCGGCAATTGCACGCGATATGACGGCAAACCGTTGGGGCGGACTTCGATGATCGGCAGGCCACCTTCGCGCAGGCTCAGGCACAGGGCCTGGGCGTTCAAACTCAAGCCTTCCAGCATCACGCTGTCGCTATGGGCGATCAATCGCTGCCAGTCATTGCGTGTCGGCACCTCGCCAAAGGCGTAGTACAGCGCAAAGTTGATTCCGTCCTGATTGGTGCGAATAAACCACGACCATTGCCCCTCGTACAGGCCGTGATCGACGCTGTAGTCGTGCCCCTCAACCCTTTGCGCCAGGCAGCTAAAAGCCTGCTGCGGCTGATTGGCGTCCAGCACCCAGCTCTCACTGGTAGTTTTGCTGTTGAGCAGCAGAATCAGCTGGCGCTCAGAACTCGAACGATAGCAATGCAGGAAAAAACGTCCATCCGGCTCATTAAACACCTCGTGGACGTCTGCCTCGCCCAAGGTATGGCGCAACAGTTTGTGCGGGCGATGGGTGTCGTCCAGTTCGGTAAAAAACAGTGTCTGGCTGTCGTTGGCCCACGTCATGCTGCCATCACATTCTTCAAACGGCAGCTCGGTGACTGCGCCGGTGCTCAGTTCTTTGACAAACAGGCGATAGGTTTCTTCGCCACTGGTGTCCAGGCTATAGGCAAGGCGCTGGTGATCCGGGCTGATACTGAAGGCACCCAGAGAAATAAAACCGCCCTCGGCCAAGGCGTTCGGGTCCAGCAGCAAGTGCTCGGCGTTTTCGTCGACCTGCTGGCTGTCATCGGCCGGGCGCGGGCAGCGGTAATGGCGAGGGTATTCGTCACCGGCGTTGGTGCGGGTGTAATACAGATACGGCCCCCAAGGGGAGGGCAGCGACAGATCAGTCTCGCGAATTCGGCCCTTGATCTCTTGAAACAGCGTCTCACGCAATGTGGCCTGGTCGGCCAACTGCACTTCCTGATAGCTGTTTTCAGCTTTTAGGTAGTCTAGAACCTCTTCGCTATCGCGATTTTGCAACCACGAGTAGGGGTCTGAACCCTCTGCTTTATGTGCGATAGGGGCGCTATTTGCGTAGGCTGATTCGGTCATTGAGTGTTCTCTGAAACCTGCATGAAAAAGAAGAGGGGCTGACGGCGTTGCAGCCGCACTGTCTAAAAGCCGTTATCATAGCGTCTCATTGCCTGCCGACCATGGATACCATGACCGAGAACGACTATCTGATCGCATGGGGCCTTTACGCCTTTGCCGCTTTGGGCTGCCTGCTCGTGTGGTGCCGAATGACCCGCTTCATGTGGCGCTGGTTGCGCGAACCGCTGCGTGTGCTAATGGCCGTGCTGCTGTTCAGTCCCACCATCATTGATCCGGTCAAGGAGCAGTTTGCACCCGCGGTGGCGATTACCGCCCTGGACCTGGCCTTTAAGGTTGGCAACAACGCCTGGCGTGCCGTCTCTGATTTGTTGATGTACGCCATCATCGCATTTTGTGTGTACGCCGTATTTGCGCTGATCCGCTGGCCCATCGAGCGCGCCAGCACGGCCCGCAAGGCGCAAGCCGACGCAGCAGCACGCGCCGATAAACACGATCCTGAAGACGACCAGCCGTTCGGCTCGGCGGGCAATGATCGTTATGTGCCACAAAGCGCGTCGCGAACATCGGCCCCGTCCCGGGTCGAGCCGCGGTTGTAATCCTATTTCGTCGAGCCTGAATGCGAGAGTGCGAGCGTGTGTGAATTATTGGGCATGAGCGCCAACGTCCCGACCGATATTGTGTTCAGTTTTACCGGGCTGATGCAGCGTGGCGGGCGTACCGGCCCGCACCGCGATGGCTGGGGCATTGCCTTCTATGAGGGCCGTGGCCTGCGCCTGTTCCAGGACCCGGCCGCCAGTTGCGACTCTGAAGTCGCCTTGCTGGTGCAGCGTTACCCGATCAAAAGCGAGGTGGTCATCGGGCATATCCGTCAGGCCAACGTGGGTAAGGTGTGTCTGTCCAATACTCATCCGTTTGTTCGCGAGCTGTGGGGTCGCAACTGGTGTTTTGCGCACAATGGCCAACTGGCCGATTTGTCGCCGAGCACCCGCTTTTATCGACCCATTGGCGACACCGACAGCGAAGCGGCGTTCTGTGATCTGCTCAACCGTGTGCGCGAAGCATTCCCCGAGCCGGTTGATGTCGAACGCATCCTGCCGGTGCTGGTAGCAGCCTGCGCCGAGTTTCGCAGCAAGGGCGTGTTCAACTGCCTGCTCAGCGACGGTGACTGGTTGTTTTGCTACTGCTCGACCAAGCTGGCGCACATTACCCGCCGTGCCCCGTTTGGTCCGGCGCGCCTGAAAGACGTCGACGTGATCGTCGATTTTCAGGCCGAAACCACGCCCAACGATGTGGTCACCGTGATCGCCACCGAGCCTTTGACCGAAAACGAAACCTGGACGCGCTATGAGCCGGGTCAATGGAGCCTGTGGCGACGCGGCGAATGCGTCAGCCAGGGCACAACCGAATAAGGATGGGCACACATGTTCTTGAGCTACCTGCGGTTGGTGTTGTTTACCATTGGTTTGTTGATGGGTGTGCAAGTGCCAGGCTTTATCAATGACTACGCCAATCGCGTCGAAGCTCATCTGATCGAGGCCCAGACCGGGCTGGTGGGTTTCCAGAACACCGCCAACCAGTTTTTCAAGGGCGACCTGCACGCGTTGGTGGCGCATTACCAGGCCAGCGACGACCCGGTCTTTCGCAGCGATGCCACCAGCCTGGGCACCTTGCTGAACCGCCAGCGTCTGCTTGATGAACAGTTCCAGGCCATGCAAGGCCCGTGGTACATGCGCGCCCTGCAGGTGGCCTATGCCGCCGACCCGGCCATCCGCCAGGAAACCGCCGACAGTTACACCTATCAGGTTTTGCTGTCCCCGAGTGCTATCGGCTGGGCCATGGCGGGCGCCTTGTTGTTCTCCTTCATCATTGAAGGGTTCGTGCGGCTCGTGGATTGGGTCGTGCTGGGCGGCAAACGCCAGCGCGAACGCATTGCCCGCCGCGAGCGCAGCTTTTAGGCGTTGTGGGAGCGAGCCTGCTCGCGAAAATCCCCGGCGACTTTCGCGAGCAAGCTCGCTCCCACAGAAGCAATCAACTTTTTTTTATGCCCGAGTCCGGCTTTTATTAGTTGGACGACCGGCGTGCGCCTGTCGAAAAATGGCCCACACCTAAACTATAAAAAGACCACAGGAGCATCATCGTGAGCCGCCTGTTATTGAATTGCGACATTGGTGAGAGTTTCGGCAGCTGGACCATGGGCCTGGATGCCGACGTCATGCCGTTTATCGATTGCGCCAACATTGCTTGCGGTTTTCACGCCGGCGATCCGAGCATCATGCGCAAAACCGTAGCGCTGGCCCTGGCGCACAACGTGAAAATCGGTGCCCACCCGGCGTATCAGGACCTGGCCGGCTTCGGTCGCCGCTCGATGGCCTACTCGCCGCAAGAGCTGCAGGACCTTCTGCACTATCAGATCGGTGCACTGGACGGTATTTGCCGTGCTCAGGGCGCGCGGGTCAGCTACGTCAAACCGCATGGCGCGATGTACAACGACATGATGACCAATCCCGCGCAACTGCGGGCAGTGATTCAGGCCCTGGCCGCTTATGACTCAACGTTGCCGCTGATGCTGATGGCCACGCGGGATAACAGCGCCGCGCAGGCCATCGGTGATGAGTTCGGCGTGACCCTGTGGTTCGAAGCTTTTGCCGACCGGGCTTACGACAGCGCCGGGCGTTTGGTCTCCCGACAGTTGCCGGGTGCCGTGCACCACGAAGCCGATGTCATCGTGCAGCAGGCCCTGACCATCGCGGCGGGCAAGGCTCTGGTTGCCAGTGATGGCAGCGCCTTGCACCTGCACGCCAATACTCTGTGTGTACATGGCGATAACGCCAGTTCAGTGGCTGCGGTGCAGCGTATTCGCGATGCCTTGAGTCAGCAGGCGCAGGCATGAAGCCGCGTATCGAAGTGGTGGCGATCGATTGCTTGATGCTGCGTTTGTTCGATGAGATTGCCGAAGCCAACATGCCCTGGATGCTGGCGGCCAGCGAGCGCCTGCGGGCCAGCTTTGCCGGAAACCTGATCGATCTGGTGCCGTCCTACACCACCCTGATGGTGCATTACGACGGGCTGGCGCTGAGCCCGGTTGAGGCTCGCGAGTTGATCGCCCAGGCGCTGACGGACCTGCGCCCGCAAACCCAAAACCTTGGCCAGTGCCATGTTCTGCCGGTGTGGTACGACTTGAGCGTGGGCCCGGAGCTTACGTTACTGGCCCAGCGCGCAAGTTGCCCGGTAAGTGAAGTTATCCGTCGTCACAGCGCGCATGAGTATCAGGTGTTTGCGCTGGGTTTTGCCCCGGGTTTCGCCTTTATGGGCCTGGTCGAAGAAGCCCTGGCCGCGCCGCGCCTGAATACTCCGCGAAAACGCGTCGCCAGCGGAAGCGTCGGCATTGCCGAGCGCCAGACCGCGGCCTATCCGGCGCAATCCCCCGGTGGCTGGAACCTGGTGGGGCGTACACCCAGCGCACTGTTTGACCGCGAGCGGGATGGCTACAGCCTGATGCAACCCGGCGACACGGTTCGGTTTGAGCCTGTGTCCCGCGCTGAATTCATCCGTCTGGGCGGCGATGACACCCCTCAGGAGGCACTGGCATGAGCCGTTTACTGATTAAGGCCAGCACCCCGTTGTGTCTGTTGCAAGACTGCGGGCGGTTTGGCGTGCGGCATTTGGGCGTGACCCAGGGCGGTGCCGCGGACTGGCTGTCGATGGCGTGGGCAAACTGGCTATTGGGTAATTCGCCGGATGCGGCTGTGATCGAAATCACCCTGGGTGGCTTGAGCCTTGTCGCGCAAGACGATTGCACTCTGGCACTGGCGGGCGCCGACCTTGCGGCCACTGTGGACGGTCAGGTGCTGAAGCCTTGGCGCAGTTTTGCCCTGAAACAAGGCCAGACCCTGACATTAAGCCAGCCGCTGCTCGGTGCCCGGGCTTATCTGGCCGCTCCTGGGGGGATTGCAGCGCCTCAAGTATTGGGCAGCTGCGCCACTGTGGCCCGCGAACAACTGGGCGGACCGGACGGCTTTGGCCGTGGGTTGGCGGCAGGCGATGAACTGAGTTTTGACGGGCATGCGCAGCCGTTGCGCGAACTGGCCAGTGAGCAGCAACCCGTGTTCAGTCCCAACCCCGGGCTGGACGTGGTATTGGGGGCGCAAGTCGGTGCCTTCAGTGGCCAAAGTACGTTTGATGCCTTCAACAGCCCGTGGACACTGGACACCCGTGCCGATCGCATGGGCATCCGTTTACTGGGCCCCGCACTGGTCTATCAAGGTGCACCGATGATTTCAGAAGGGATACCGCTGGGCGCGATTCAAGTACCGCCCGATGGTCAGCCGATTGTGCTGCTCAACGATCGCCAGACCATTGGGGGTTATCCGCGACTGGGGGCATTGACGCCATTGGCGCTGGCGCGACTGGCCCAGTGCTTGCCGGGGGAGGGCGTGGCCCTGCGCCCGACCACGCAAGAGGCTGCGCAGCGTCAGATGGTGGGGTTTATGCAACGGTTCGGCTGAATCACTTTGTAGATACTCTGTTCCAGGTCAAGCCCCAGTGGGAGCGAGCCTGCTCGCGAATGATCTTCGCGAGCAGGCTCGCTCCCACGCTTGAAGTATCTCTGTAGCCGCTGCGCTGCGCTGCGCTGCCCAGCCTGCGGCAGCGGCTTGTATGTTGGCGCTAAACCGTTTTTCGTAGGGTTCTGTGACGTCTGCGATGCATTTTGCTTTTGCTGGAGCCACACGAATGTCCAGACGACGCGAATGCCCAAGACAGTGCCGGAGTGAGGGAACCACCGAGCCTGGGCGAGGCGGCCTACAGGCCGACCTGTTTAGCGAAGCACATTTCTCTAAACAGGCCGGTTGGCAACAGAGTATCTACAAGGTTCATTACTTCGCCAAAAACCGCATCCCGTCTCCCAGCCCCTCAAGGGTCAGCGGGTACATGCGGTCTTCTATCAGGTCACGCACGATCCCGATCGAGGCCGTGTAGTTCCACGTGTCCTTGGGATACGGGTTGATCCAGACCAGTTTTTTGTACTTCTCCATAAAACGCTGCATCCACTTGTAACCCGGCTCTTCGTTCCAGTGCTCGACACTGCCCCCGGCGTGGGTGATTTCGTATGGCCCCATCGCTGCGTCGCCGATAAAAATCACTTTGTAATCGGCCCCGTACTTGTTCAGCAGATCCTGGGTCGAGATGCGCTCAACCTGGCGGCGCTGGTTGTTCTTCCACACCGACTCATAAATGAAGTTGTGAAAGTAGTAGTACTCCAGATGCTTGAACTCGGTCTTGCAGGCCGAAAACAACTCTTCGCAGATCTTCACATGGGAGTCCATCGAGCCGCCGATGTCGAACAGCAACAGCAGCTTGATGTTGTTGCGCCGTTCGGGGCGCATCTGAATGTTCAGCAGGCCAGCGTCCCGTGCGGTGTGGTCGATGGTGCTGTCGATATCCAGCTCCTGCGCCGCGCCCTGGCGGGCAAACTTGCGCAGGCGCCGCAACGCGACCTTGATATTGCGCGTGCCCAGCTCGACCTGATCGTCGAGGTTCTTGTACTCGCGCTGTTCCCAGACTTTGGCGGCCTTGCCCTGTCGCGCCCCCGCATCCCCCACGCGTATGCCCTCAGGGTGATAGCCACCCGAACCGAACGGGCTGGTGCCGCCCGTGCCGATCCATTTGTTGCCACCGGCATGGCGTTCCTTTTGTTCTTCAAGACGTTGCTTGAATGCCTCGATCAGCTTGTCCAGCCCGCCCAGGGACTGGAGTTGCGCGCGGTCTTCGTCGCTCAGCGAGCGCTCGAACTCCTTGCGCAGCCAGTCTTCGGGGATCAGGGCCTCAAGGTGCTCGTTGAGGTTTTGCAAGCCATTGAAGTAGGCGCCAAAGGCCCGGTCGAACTTGTCGAAATGGCGTTCGTCCTTCACCAGAATCGTACGCGTCAGGTAATAAAACTCGTCCATGTCGGCGAAGGTCACGCGGTTTTTCAGGGCGTTGATCAGGTCCAGCAGCTCACGCACTGAAACCGGCACCTTGGCCGCACGCATTTCATTGAACAGATTAAGCAGCATGCTTATCGCCTTCTTGAAAAATCAGCGATTGGGGCGACGGCTCATAAACGCCAGGCGCTCAAGCAATTGCACGTCCTGCTCGTTTTTCACCAGCGCACCGGCCAGGGGCGGAATGGCCTTGGTCGGATCGCGTTCGCGTAATACCGCTTCGCCGATATTGTCGGCCATCAGCAACTTGAGCCAATCCACCAGCTCTGAGGTCGAAGGTTTTTTCTTCAAGCCAGGCACTTTGCGTACGTCGAAAAAGACGTCCAGGGCTTCGCTGACCAGCTCTTTCTTGATGTTCGGGAAGTGAACATCGACGATTTTTTGCAGCGTGGTGCGATCCGGGAAGTTGATGTAGTGGAAGAAGCAGCGACGCAAGAAAGCGTCCGGCAGCTCTTTTTCATTATTGGAGGTAATGATGATGATCGGGCGCACCTTGGCCTTGATCGTTTCATCCGTCTCGTAAACGTAGAACTCCATCTTGTCGAGTTCTTGCAGCAAGTCGTTGGGGAACTCGATGTCGGCCTTGTCGATTTCGTCGATCAGCAGGATGACCCGCTCTTGGGCCTCGAAGGCTTCCCACAACTTGCCCTTTTTCAGGTAATTGCGAACATCGTGCACCTTGTCGACGCCCAGTTGCGAGTCGCGCAGGCGGCTGACAGCATCGTACTCATACAGGCCCTGATGGGCCTTGGTCGTGGACTTGATATGCCAGGTGATCAGCTTGCAGCCAAAGGATTCAGCCAGTTGCTCGGCCAGCATGGTCTTGCCGGTACCAGGCTCGCCCTTGACCAACAGCGGGCGCTCCAGGGTGATAGCTGCGTTGACCGCCAGCTTCAGGTCATCGGTGGCCACATAGGCGCGAGTGCCTTCAAACTTCATTTGCTATTCCTCAAACCATGACCCGGGCCCTGCAAGGGGCAGGGCGGGAGAACTGAAAAGTATGCCCGACTATAACGCGCCGCCCGCCGAACTTGAACGCAGACGCACCATTCAGTCTCTGAATGAAGCGTCACGTCATGACTGGACGCACGGGAACGTGAGGCCTACCCTTGGGATCTTCCCAAAAGGTGCATAAGGACCCCGCCATGAGCCGCATTTTTGCAGATAACGCCCAATCCATCGGTAACACGCCTTTAGTGCAGATCAACAGCATTGCACCCCGTGGCGTGACTATCCTGGCCAAGATCGAAGGCCGTAACCCGGGCTATTCGGTGAAGTGCCGGATCGGCGCCAACATGATCTGGGATGCCGAAAGCCGGGGCTTGCTCAAACCGGGTATGACCATCATCGAGCCGACCTCGGGCAACACCGGTATCGGCCTGGCGTTTGTGGCGGCGGCGCGGGGTTATAAAATGGTGTTGACCATGCCTTCGTCGATGAGCATCGAGCGGCGCAAAGTGCTCAAGGCGCTGGGCGCCGAGTTGGTGCTGACGGAGCCCGCGAAGGGCATGAAAGGCGCCATCGAAAAGGCCACCGAGATCCAGGCCAGCGATCCCGCGCAATACTATATGCCACAACAATTCGAAAACCCGGCCAACCCGGCGATTCACGAGAAGACCACCGGCCCGGAAATCTGGAACGACACCGATGGCGGGGTTGATGTGCTGGTTTCTGGCGTCGGTACCGGCGGTACGATTACCGGCGTTTCGCGCTATATCAAACACACCCAGGGCAAGCCGATCCTGTCGGTTGCGGTCGAGCCTATCACCTCGCCGGTGATCACTCAGTCGCTGGCAGGGGAAGAAATCAAACCTTCTCCCCACAAGATCCAGGGCATCGGCGCCGGTTTTGTACCGAAAAACCTCGACCTGTCGATCCTCGACAAAGTTGAACTGGTCAGCGATGACGAGTCCAAGGCCATGGCCCTGCGCCTGATGCAGGAAGAGGGCATTTTGTGCGGTATCTCCAGTGGCGCGGCCATGGCCGTGGCGGTACGTCTGGCAGAGACCCCGGAAATGCAAGGCAAAACCATCGTCGTGATCCTCCCCGACTCGGGTGAGCGCTACTTGTCGAGCTTTCTGTTCAGCGACATGTTCAGCGAGCAGGAGCTGCACCAGTAACACACTACGCTGTAGCCGCTTGCGCCAGCGGCTACAGTTTTTGGCTGACCCACATCAAGCCTCTTTCTCACGGCTTATGCTAAAAAAGCGCTGTTACGTATTACTTAAGACTGATTGTTGGAATACGCGGGTTTTGTCCTGCGCCGGTAGTGTTTATCATGGCCGGCTGCCACGTCGGGCTATTGGTGCCGCACGGTATTTTCGAGGAGTTGTTGCATGACCTTATCCTTCGCCATCAAGGCCGGGCTCATACTGCTGTTTGTCGGCAGCATCCTTTACGTGCATTTTCGCGGCAAGGCACGGTTGCCGGTGTTACGTCAGTTCGTCAACCACTCAGCGTTCTTTGCACCCTACAACGCCTTGATGTACCTGTTCTCCGGCGTGCCGTCCAAGCCGTACCTGGACCGCAGCAAGTTTCCCGAGCTGGATGTCCTCAAGGACAACTGGCAAGCGATCCGCGAAGAAGCCATGCATCTGTTCGATGAAGGCTATATTCGCGCCGCAGAAAAAAACAACGACGCCGGCTTTGGCTCGTTCTTCAAAAAAGGCTGGAAGCGTTTTTACCTCAAGTGGTACGACAAAGCGCTGCCATCGGCCGAGTTGCTGTGCCCAAAAACCGTTGAGCTGGTCAACAGCATCCCCAATGTCAAAGGCGCAATGTTTGCCTTGCTGCCGGGCGGCAGTCACCTCAATCCGCACCGTGACCCGTTTGCCGGATCGCTGCGTTATCACCTGGGGCTGTCGACTCCCAACTCGGATGCCTGCCGTATTTTCGTCGATGGCGAGGAGTACGCATGGCGCGATGGTGAAGACGTGATGTTCGACGAGACCTATGTGCATTGGGTCAAGAATGAAACCGACATCACTCGGGTCATCCTGTTTTGCGATATCGAACGACCGCTCTCCAGCCCCTTCATGACCCGCGTCAACCGCTGGGTCAGCGCACAACTGGGCAAAGCCACGGCGCCGCAGAACCTCGATGACGAGCGCGTAGGCGGGATCAACAAGGCCTATGCCTGGAGCAAAACCTTCAGCGACCGCTTCAGCGGCGTGGTCAAGCAGTGGAAGCGCCGTAATCCCAAGCTGTACCGCATCGCCCGCCCGATCCTGGCCGTGCTGGTGCTGGTAGTGCTATGGCGGTGGTTGTTCGGTTAAGTCGTTGCAATTTGTATCGGGCGCTGGTTATAGTCGGCGCTCGTTAATCCTCTTCAAAAAGATCAGCCCATGCCGGTTTCCTTTGCACATTGCGTCGTCGATTCAGCAGTCACTGCTGGCGTCGTGCCGTGCGGGAACCAACAGCCTGCGCAGATCAGTCACTACCCCCCTCCTGTCAGCCGCACTGTGGCGTACGTCGCCGTATCGCCACCGGGTGTTGTTGCGGGCTGAGCTGATCGTTCGGCTGCCCGTACCCGTCTAAAAAACCATTGAACTTCAGCTTCGGCTGAGTCGGCTTTTTTTGCCTGATGACAGGTGCTTTCCATGTTTTTGATTTCTAAAGAGTCCGCGATGGCGGCTGCTTCCACGTGTCTGTTCGTACTGCTGTGGAGCAGCGGTGCGATTTTCTCCAAGTGGGGGCTGGCTCACGCCTCGCCCTTTGCCTTTTTGTTGATGCGTTTCGCCATCGCCCTGATGGCATTGGTGCTGATCATTCCGTTGATGAAGTTTCAGATGCCCCGTGGCGTCAGGGCGATCAGTTATGCCATGGCTACGGGTGTGGTGTTGCTGGCCGCTTACCAGATCTTTTATCTGCTGGCGCTGGACCTGAAAGTAACCCCCGGAGTGATGGCCACCGTTATGGGCGTGCAGCCGATTCTCACGGCTGTGATCATGGAGCGTAAACACTCCTTCAGCCGTTCCCTCGGGTTGTTGCTGGGGCTTGCCGGGCTGGTTCTGGTGGTGTACCAGAGCATCGGTCTGGCGGGGTTGTCGTGGGCCGGGATGTTGTTTGCCCTGTTGGCACTTGCCAGCATGACGGCAGGGACTTTGATGCAAAAACGCATCACCCAGAACCCGCTGGGCACGCTGCCGTTGCAATACCTTGCCGGTTTGCTGGTGTGCGCGGTGTTTGTGCCGTTCCAGCCGTTTCACTTCGAACACAGTGCCGGCTTTGTGGTGCCGGTGTTGTGGATGGGGCTGGTGGTGTCGGTGCTGGCAACCTTGCTGCTGTACCGGATGATTGCCAGGGGCAATCTGGTCAACGTCACCAGCCTGTTCTATCTGGTTCCCGCCGTGACCGCGATCATGGACTACCTGTTTTTCGGCAATAAACTGGCAGCGTTAAGTGTGCTCGGGATGGCCATGATTATCGTCGGGCTGATGTTTGTGTTCCGTAAAACCCGCTGAGTAAACCAAGACCCGTAGCAGCCTTCGTACCTCGGCAGCTGCTACGGGTGGAAAGGCTCAGGCTGGCTGTCTGGCCGTTGGCTTGAGCACCAGCCACAGCGCCACAGCGATCAGCAGCCCGCCATACAGGTGGGCCATCGACAGCGGCTCACCCAGGAACAGCGCGCCCCATAGCACGCCAAACGGCGGGATCATAAACGTCACGGTCATGGATTTGACCGGGCCAATGCTGGTCAGTAAACGGAAGTACAGGATGTAGGCAAACGCCGTACACACCAGGCCCAGCCCCAGCAACGATAACCACACACTCATTCCGCCCCAGCTCACGGGTGGCTGATTCATCACGCTCAGCCCAAACAGCGGCAACAGGAACAGGGTTGCACCCAGCATGCTGCCCAGCGCCGAAAGCCGTGGGTCAAGACCGCCTTGCTGATCCAGCCAGCGGCGCGCCAGAAAGCCGGCAAAGCCATAAAAGGTGGTAGCCAGCAGGCAGGCGAGGGCGCCCATCAGCAAGTCCATATTGAAAGCAACTGGCCCGGCCCGGGTCAAAATACCGACACCGAGCAACCCCAGAAATACCCCGGCCATTTTGGTCAGGGTCAGTTTTTCGCTGAAAAACAGCCCGCCAATCAACACGCCCATCAACGGGGTGGTCGCGTTGAAAATGGACGAGTAACCGGCAGGCAATACCTGAGCCGCCACTGAATAGAGGGTGGCCGGAACCCCGGAGTTGATCACCCCCAGAATCAGAATGACCTTGAGCTTGCCACCGAAATCCCAGCGCACGCGCATCAGCGCCAGAATAACCACCAGGCCGGTAGCGGCGATGGAGACCCGAAAGAATGCGGTAGGAATAGTCCCCAGTACTGGTGCAATGATCCGCATAAACAGAAAGCTGGCGCCCCAAATGCCTGCCAGCGACAGCATGCGCACCAAATCGACAAGTCTCACGGGATTTTCCTTACAAGGTTTAAGCCGCGCAGTGTAGGGGATGCTGCGCGCAAGGCAATGGTTGCGCCTGCTAACAATTGGCCACTAAGCTCAGGCGTGTAATAAAACCCTCACCGACAGCTGTGCAGAGGTTCCACCATGCCCCACTCCTGGCCGGCGGCCGCTATTGCTCAGATGATCCTCGATGGCTTCGATGATTACCGCGAGCACTTTCGCCAGATCACCGAAGGCGCCCGTGCCCGGTTTGAAGGGGCGTTGTGGCAAGCCGCACAGCTTGCCTCGGCCGCACGGATCAATCTGTACGAGCATAAAGTCAGTGAAATCAGCCAGGCTTTGCGCAGCACCTTTGCCGGTCAGGATTTGCTGGATGCTGATCAATGGCCGCGGGTCAAAAGTGCTTATATCCGGCTTATAGATTTGCGCTTTGACGATGAGCTGGCCGAGACCTGGTACAACTCGACCTTTTGCAGCCTGTTCAGTCATGACCTGATCAGCGATGGCTGTATGTTTATTCACACCACCCGACCCGCTTTGCGTCAGGCCCGCGCCGCGCAAACCCGCACCTATCGGCCTGCCGGGCAATTGAATCAGGCGCTGGCGCAAATTTTTTCCGACTTTGCCTTCGATGAGCCTTACGCCAACTTGCCGGGCGACCTGCACCGGCTCGAAACCCTCTTGCGCGAAAACCTGCCGGATTGGGTGTGTAAAGACCCGCAGTTGAGCATCGAGCTGTTTTCGTCAGTGCTTTACCGCAACAAGGGTGCGTATCTGGTGGGGCGTCTATATACACGCGACGAGCAATGGCCGTTGGCGATCGCTTTGCTGCACCGTGAAGGTCAGGGGGTCCAGATCGATGCGCTGATCACCGACGAGGCCGAAGTGTCGATCATCTTTTCGTTCACCCGCTCGTATTTCATGGTGGATGTGCCGGTGCCTGCAGAGTTCATCGGCTTTCTCAAGCGCATCCTGCCCGGCAAGCATGTGGCGGAGCTGTACACCTCGATCGGCTTTTACAAACACGGCAAGTCCGAGTTTTACCGGGCGCTTATCAATCACCTGGCGACCACCGACGACCGCTTTGTCATGGCGCCCGGGGTGCGCGGCATGGTCATGACGGTGTTCACCCTGCCAGGGTTCAACACGGTGTTCAAACTGATCAAGGACCGCTTTTCACCGTCGAAAAACGTCAGTCGCGCCACGGTGATTGAAAAGTACCGACTGGTAAAAAGTGTCGACCGGGTAGGGCGCATGGCCGATACCCAGGAGTTCGCCGACTTTCGCTTCCCGTTGAGCAAATTCGAGCCCGAGTGCTTGGCCGAGTTGCTGGAAGTCGCGCCTTCAACCGTGGTGGTTGAAGGCGATAACGTATTGATTCGCCACTGCTGGACCGAGCGACGCATGACTCCGCTCAATCTGTATCTGGAAAACGCCAACAGCGCGCAAATCCGCGAAGCGCTGGACGATTACGGGCTGGCGATCAAGCAACTGGCTGCGGCCAACATTTTTCCCGGTGACATGCTGCTGAAAAACTTCGGTGTCACCCGCCATGGGCGCGTGGTGTTCTATGACTACGACGAAATCTGTTACCTGACCGAGGCCAACTTCCGACATATCCCGCAGCCGCGGACCCCTGAAGACGAAATGGCCAGTGAGCCCTGGTACTCCATCGGCCCGTTGGACGTGTTCCCCGAAGAGTTTCCGCCGTTCCTGTTCGCCGATGCAGGGCAGCGCCGCCTGTTTAACGAGCTGCACGGCGAAATCTACGACGCCGATTACTGGAAAAGCCTGCAAGCGGCGATTTTGGAGGGCAAGGTGATTGATGTGTTTCCCTACAGGCGCAAGGGACTGGACGCAGCCTGATGATTGTGTGGGCGCGGGCATGCCCGCGCCCACCGTTATCCCCGTGTCTGTAGAGCCCAAATCTGCGACAATCCGCCCCCTGCATTTACGAAGAATTCTGCGTACCTGATGACTGACGAATCGCCTGCTATCGACCAACTGTTGAAAAACCTTGATCAAGCCATGATTGCCGATCGCCATAAGCTGCGGCGGCAACTGCATGAGCTGCGCAAAAAGCCTGACGAGGCCAAGCTGGCCGTCTGGGCCGAGCGGGTGCAGGCGTCCTGTGCGCAGGTGACCGCGCGGGCGGCCAGTGTGCCGTTGATTCGCTATGACGAAAACCTGCCGATTGCCGCCAAGCGCGATGAGATCAAGGCCGCATTGCTCAAGCATCAGGTGCTGATTCTGGCGGGTGAGACCGGTTCGGGCAAAACCACCCAGTTGCCGAAAATCTGCCTTGAAATCGGCCGTGGTCAGCACGGCCTGATCGGCCACACCCAGCCACGCCGGATTGCTGCGCGCAGTGTCGCGAGCCGTGTGGCCGAAGAACTGGGTACGCCCCTGGGTGCGTTGGTCGGCTATCAGGTACGGTTTGAGGATCAGAGCGACTCCAATACCCTGGTCAAGCTGATGACCGACGGTATCCTGCTGGCCGAAACCCAGCACGACCGCTATCTCGAACGCTATGACACGATCATCGTCGACGAAGCCCACGAACGCAGCCTGAACATCGACTTCCTGCTGGGCTATCTGAAGATTCTGCTGCCGCGCCGTCCAGACCTGAAAGTCATCATCACTTCGGCGACCATCGATCTGGAGCGCTTCTCCAAACACTTCAATGACGCACCCATCGTCGAAGTGTCGGGCCGTACCTTCCCGGTCGAAACCTGGTATCGCCCGCTGACCTCCGAGCAGGACGAAGAGGGCAACAACGTCGAAGAAGACCTGAGTGTCGATCAGGCCATCATTGCCACCCTGGACGAGATTGCAGCCTTCGAACGCAGCGAGCGCAAAAGCCCGGGCGACGTGCTGGTGTTTCTGCCCGGAGAGCGCGAGATTCGCGATGCCGCCGACATGCTGCGCAAGGCCCAGCTCAAGCACACCGAAATCCTGCCTTTGTATGCGCGGCTGTCACCTGCCGAACAACAGCGGATTTTCCAGTCCCACCCGGGGCGCCGTGTGGTGCTGGCCACCAACGTGGCCGAAACGTCGCTGACGGTGCCTGGTATTCGCTATGTGATCGACAGTGGTACTGCACGTATCAGCCGTTACAGCTATCGGGCCAAAGTGCAGCGTTTGCCGATCGAGGCGATCTCCCAGGCCAGTGCCAACCAGCGCAAAGGCCGTTGTGGTCGAGTCGAGCCCGGGATTTGCGTACGTTTGTACGCTGAAGAAGACTTTAACGGTCGCCCGGAGTTTACCGATCCGGAGATTTTGCGTACCAACCTTGCGGCAGTAATCCTGCAGATGCTGCACTTGCGTCTGGGCGAGATTACGGCGTTTCCGTTTATCGAGCCGCCAGATGGCAAGGCGATCACCGACGGATTCAACCTGCTGCAAGAGTTGTCGGCAGTGAACCGTGAAAATCAGCTGACCCCGCTGGGACGCCAGCTGGCGCGCTTGCCGGTGGACCCGCGCATGGGTCGCATGCTGCTCGAAGCCGCCAAGCTGGGCAGCTTGCAGGAAGTGTTGATTGTCGCCAGTGCGATGTCGGTGCAAGACCCGCGTGAACGTCCTCCTGAGCGTCAACAAGCGGCGGATCAGGCCCGCGCACAATGGAAAGATGTTGACTCCGATTTCGCTGGTTTGATCAACGTCTGGCGTGGTTTTGAAGAGCAACGCCAGGCCCTGACAGCCAGCCCGTTGCGCAACTGGTGTCGCAAGAACTTCCTCAATTACCTGCGGTTGCGCGAGTGGCGCGATTCCCACCGTCAGTTGAGCCTGATCTGCCGTGACATGCAGCTCACGGTCAACCAAGAGCCGGCCGACTACCCGAAATTGCACAAGGCGGTGCTGTCCGGTTTGCTGAGCCAGATCGGTCAAAAAACCGAAGACGGCGATTACCTGGGCGCGCGTCAGCGCCGGTTCTGGATTCATCCTTCCTCTGGCCTGGGTAAAAAACGCCCGCAGTGGTTGATGACTGCTGAACTGGTAGAAACCACCAAGCTGTATGCGCGCATGGTGGCCAAGATCGAACCTGACTGGATCGAGCCGCTGGCCGGGCATTTGATCAAAAAGAATTATTTCGAACCCCATTGGGAGAAGAAACGCGGGCAAGTGGTGGCTTACGAGCAAATCACGTTGTTCGGCCTGATCGTGGTCGGCCGCCGTGCCGTGCACTACGGGCCGATTGACCCCGTGTTGTCCCGTGAGCTGTTTATCCGAGAAGGGCTGGTGCGAGGCGAGATTCAGTCCCGTGCCAAGTGCCTGACTGCCAATGCGCAGTTGCTGGAGCAGCTCGACGAGCTGGAGGCCAAGGCCCGTCGTCGGGATATCCTGGCCGACGAAGAAACCCTGTATGCGTTCTATGACGCCCGTCTGCCCGCCGAGATTCATCAAACCGCGACCTTTGACAGCTGGTACCGGGTTAACAGTCAGAAAGACCCGCAGCTGTTGATCATGCGCGAAGAAGACGTGCTGGCCCGCGAAGCCACTGAAATCACCGCCAGGCATTATCCGGACACTCTGCACTTGGGTGATTTGACCCTTGAGCTGAGCTATCACTTTGAGCCCAACCACCCCCGTGACGGGGTGACGGTCAAGGTGCCTGCGCCGCTGCTGCCGGTATTGCCGCCCGAGCGCCTGGAATGGCTGGTGCCCGGCATGATCGAAGCCAAGTGCATTGCTCTGGTGCGCAGTTTGCCCAAGGCGTTGCGCAAAAACTTTGTACCGGTGCCTGACTTCATCAAGGCGGCCCTGGAGCGCATGGAGTTTGCTCAAGGTTCACTGCCGCAGACCCTGGGCCGAGAACTGCTGCGCATGACGGGCGCACGGGTGAGTGACGAGGCGTGGGCAGAAGCCGCGCTGCAGGTCGAGAATCACCTGAAGATGAACATTGAAGTGGTCGACGCGGACGGCAAGTTCCTGGGCGAAGGCCGTGATCTGGCCGAGTTGACGGCGCGCTTCGCCCAGGCCAGCCAGGCGGCACTGGCCGTACCGCAAACAGCCAAGAACCAGCTGCCGGTCGAGGCCAAGGTGTTCGCCCCGGTTGCCGAAAAGACCCAGCAGAAGATCGCGGGCCTGTCGATGACGGTTTACCCGGCGCTGGTGGAAGAGGGCAACACGGTCAAGGAAGGACGCTTTTCGACCCCGGCCGAGGCTGAGTATCAGCATCGCCGTGCGTTGCAGCGTTTGTTGATGCAACAACTGGCTGAACCCGCGAAGTTCCTGCGCGGCAAATTGCCGGGGCTGACCGAGCTGGGCTTGCTATACCGCGAACTGGGCCGGGTTGAAAGCCTGGTTGAGGACATTCTGCTGGCCAGCCTCGACAGCTGCATCCTTGAAGGCGAAGCGGTATTGCCCCGTGATGGCGCCGGGCTGGCATCGCTTGCCGAGCGCAAGCGTGGTGCCTGGACCGAGCATGCGGAAAAACTGGCCAGACTGACGCTGGATATCCTCAAGCTTTGGCACGGTCTGCAAAAGCGTTTCAAGGGCAAGATCGATCTGGCCCAGGCCGTTGCCCTGAATGACATCAAGCAGCAGTTGAGCCACCTGGTGTATCCGGGGTTTGTCCGCGAAACTCCGGCCCTGTGGCTCAAGGAGCTGCCGCGCTACCTCAAGGCGATAGAAATGCGCCTCGAAAAACTGCCGGGCCAGGTGCAGAAAGACCGGGTCTGGAGTGGTGAGCTCAGCGGGTTGTGGGCGCAGTATCAAGCCCGTGCCACCAAGCATGCCCAGGAAGGCAAACGCGACCCGCAGCTTGAGCTGTACCGCTGGTGGCTGGAGGAATACCGCGTATCGTTGTTCGGCCAGCAACTGGGCACCAAGGTGCCTATTTCGGACAAGCGCCTGAGCAAGCAGTGGAGTGCGGTGGACGCATAGAGGCCACTGATAGCGGGATGCCTTGTTACCGGCCAAGGCCCCCTGTGGGAGCGAGCCTGCTCGCGAAAGATCTTCGCGAGCAGGCTCGCTCCCACAGTTTAAGTTTCTGCAGTGGCGCTCATCGCGCGTGCAAATGACGCCAAATGCTGGCGTTTATGGCAAACTTCGCGGCTATCGAACCTGAATACCTATAGAGGAACGACCGTGCATAACGTCGTCATCAGCGGCACCGGCCTGTATACCCCGGCCAACAGCATCTCCAACGAAGAGCTGGTGCAGTCTTTCAATACCTACGTGCAACAGTTCAATGCGGACAACGCCGCGGCTATCGAGGCCGGTGAAATCCAGCCTCTGGCCGAATCGAGCGCTGCATTTATTGAAAAAGCATCGGGCATCAAAAGCCGGTTTGTGATGGACAAGGACGGCATCCTCGACCCACAACGCATGCGCCCGCACTTGTCGGCCCGCAGCAACGACGAAATGTCCGTGCTCTGCGAAATGGCCGTTGGCGCCGCCAAACAGGCGCTGGAACGAGCGGGCAAAACAGCTGCCGACATCGACGGCGTGATTGTGGCGTGCTCTAACCTGCAACGTCCGTACCCTGCGATTGCCATTGAAGTGCAACACGCGCTGGGTATCCAGGGTTTTGGTTTTGACATGAACGTGGCCTGTTCTTCGGCAACCTTCGGCATCCAGACCGCCAGCAACAGCGTCCAGTTGGGGCAAGCCCGCGCAGTGCTGCTGATCAGCCCTGAAGTGTGCACCGGCCACTTGAACTTCCGTGACCGTGACAGCCACTTCATCTTTGGTGATGCGGCGACTGCGGTGGTTGTCGAGCGCGCAGATCTGGCGACGTCCGAGCATCAGTTCGATATCGTCAGCACCAAATTGCTGACCACGTTCTCCAACAACATCCGCAACAACTTCGGTTTCCTTAACCGTGCTTCTGACGAGCCTGCCGACAGCCCGGACAAACTGTTCGTTCAAGAAGGCCGCAAGGTATTCCGCGACGTGTGCCCGATGGTGGCTGAACTGATCGGTCAGCATCTGCAAGAAAACCAGCTGGACGTGGAACAGGTGAAGCGGTTTTGGCTGCACCAGGCCAACCTGAGCATGAACCACTTGATCGTGCGCAAGCTGCTGGGGCGCGAAGCTTCGATCGAAGAAGCACCGGTCATTCTCGACACCTACGCCAACACCAGTTCGGCCGGTTCTGTTATTGCTTTTCACACGTATCAGGATGATCTGCCAAGCGGTGCGCTGGCGGTACTCAGCTCGTTCGGTGCAGGTTATTCGATCGGCAGTGTGATTTTGCGCAAGCGTTAATCGACAACTCCCCGCTCCCACAGACTCCAGGCAGACGAGGTATCCATGTCAGTTGCTGACGACTCTCAACTGCTCAAGCGTCTGTTGGCGGGCGAGCAATCGGCTTTTCGCGAGTTGGTCACTACCTACCAAAGTGCCATGCGTGCAGTGGCTTATGCCATCGTCGGCAGCCGTCATGCCGATGAAGCCGTGCAAGATGCGTGGCTGTCAGTTGTACGCAATCTGGCCGGATTCGAAGGTCGCTCCAGCCTCAAGACCTGGCTGCTGACCATCACCGCCAACTCGGCGAAAAACCGCTACAAGCAAAATCGCCGCGAAGTGTTGCTCGACGATCTACCCTCGCCCCACGGCACCATCGATGACGACCGGTTCAGCGGCGATGGCCACTGGTTGCTGGCGCCGTTTGCCTGGCATCAAGACACGCCTGAAGCCTTGCTCACAGAAGATGAATTGCGTGAATGCCTGGAGCACACGATGCTCAGCCTGCCGCAGTTACAAAGCAGTGTGCTGCTGTTGCGCGAGCGCCAGGGGCTGGAGCTGGAGGAGATTTGTAATTTACTGGAGATATCGCTCTCTAATGCTCGAGTGCTGGTGCATCGAGCCCGGCTTAAAGTCTTTGCCACTGTGGAGCATTTCGAGGAAACCGGCGAATGTTGACCTGCAAACAGCAAGTAGCACGCTCAAGCGACTATCTGGATGGCCAGCTGAGTTTCCGTGAGCGGCTGTTGGTGCGTCATCACCTGATGTTTTGTGCGAACTGCCGACGTTTTATCAAGCACATGCGCTTGATGAGCGTCACGTTGAAAAAGCTTCCCGAACCGTTGCCCGCAGACCTTGAGCAAACAGTTGAGCGGATGATGCGCGAGCAATCGCGCTAAAGAAGGGGCAAGAGCGAGGCTGCCGTCGGTGGATGTCAGGGGGGCCGACGCCAACCTCGCTTTGCTTTCAGACACAAGACGCCGAATAAGTTCGGCGTCCTGTTTGTTACGTGAAACGCTTTGTCATTGGATCTTAGAACTTGGCTTCCAGGTCCAGCTGCAAGGTGTTGGCCTTGGCATCTTTTTGCGTGGACGTTACGTAGTCAGCCTTGGTCAGGAAGTAAGTCAGGCCGACACCAAAGTTCTTGTCGATTTCGTAACCCACTTTGAACTTGTGACCGCGCGAACCAGTAGTACCGTTGGCGAAGTCAGAGTCGGTGAAGGCGCCGACCACTGCGTTACGCTGAAGGTCGCGGTAGTTGTAGTCCAGGCTGAAGGCGTTGAGCTTGCTCTTGAAACCCACCAGCCAGGCGTCGTCCTGGTCGCTGTCGGTGGCTGCGTTGTGTACGTACTGGCCGTACAGCGACAGAGGCAGCGGCAGGTTGGCGATATCGACCTGGCCGAAACCTTCGTACAGGCGGAACTCGCTGGTGCTGTTGCCGTTAACGGCCAGGGCGCAAGGGGTCGTCTTGGTCCCGGTGGCAGGGCAGGCGCTGTCCTTGTCATTGTCGTAGCTGTAAACGCTACCGCCCAAGGTAACTTTCAGGCTGTCGGTGGGTGCGAATTTTGCACCCAACTGACCTGCGTATAGACGCAAGTCATGACGAAATTGCACGCCGTCGCCGTCGACGTTGTCCTTGAGGGTGTAGTAACCGGCGCTACCGAACATTTCGACGCCGCTGTTACCCAGATTGTGCTTGTAAGTGGCAGCCAGGCCTTCCGGGTTGATATCACTATCCCAGATCACATCACCCATGCTGACCCAGGGCTGTGCCATCTTGCCGGCGATCAAGTGCAGGTCCTTGACGGCGGTCGGGTGGTAGTCGATGAAGGCCATGTCCAGCCACAGCTGCTTCTTGTCGAAGTAGTTGTCCAGATCCTGGTTGGTGGAGCGCGCATCGTCGCCGCCGCCTGTGGCGATACGGATACCGGTGTTCACTTGCGGATTGATTTCGGTGTAGGCGCCCAGACGGGCACGAATGCGCTGACGGTCCTTGTTCTTGCCATCGGACTCGCCGTCGATCTTGATGTTTTCGTGACGAACCCGGACATCCCCCTTGAGTTCGGTTTTGGCTGCCCAGGCGACTTTTTGTTCAAAGGCGGTGAGGTCGGATTTTTTGACCTGATTGGCAGCAGCTTCTTGCTTGGCTTGATTCTCACTGGCGAGTTCGGTTTGCAGTTCGGAGTATTGGGCCGGCGAAATGGAACCGTTGGCTTTAAGCATTTCGAGCAGTTTGGCATCGACCGCAGCGCTGGCCGGAACGCTCATGGCCAGTACCAGGCCACCACACAGTCCAGCCGCAACCCGTGTAGAAACAAAACGCATTGTGAATCTCCCAGTGCTGAGATGGCCCTAGCCACCCCAATAAAAATCGGCCCTTAGCGGGCTCACGTTAACGAGGCTTGGGTGTGTCATGAGCGTGTTGGCAAACAGGTCACTCATAACCTCGTGATCTAAGAAGCGGCGCCAGTATCGCGGCTGGATATGACAGAAAAGTGGCAGTCTGATAGCAAGTCCGTGACACTCGCTGACCGCGCTGCAGAGGCCAGAAAACCTGTTGGAGCCGGGTTTGCTCTCAAAGACCTCACCGCAAGATGCGCGGCAAACCGTTGCGCCTGTATCGCCGGCAAGCCAGCACCCACCTGGGTTGCGGTGCTACCATCGCGGCTCACATGCCACGCTCCGGGGACTCTCAATGCCGTTACAACGACTGGACAGCCTGTCCGCTATCACCGCTCAGGAATGGGATGCGTTGGTGCCGGTGGAGCAGCCGTTCTTGCGGCATGCCTTTCTCAGTAGTCTGGAAGACAGTGCCTGCCTGGGCCCGCATTCCGGTTGGCAGCCCGAGCACTTGCTGCACTATGAAAACGGGCGGTTGCAGGCGGCGTTGCCGAGCTACCGCAAGTGGCATTCCTACGGTGAGTACGTGTTCGATCACGAGTGGGCGCAGGCCTGCGAGCGGGCGGGTATCGAGTACTACCCCAAGCTGTTGACGGCAATCCCGTTCAGCCCGGTCAGCGGTCCCCGTTTATTGGCCGCCAGTGCCCAGGACGGGCTTGAGTTGCTGGCCGCTTTGCCCGGCTATCTGGAGATAGAAGGGCTGTCCAGCGCGCACATCAATTTCACCGACACCCTGGCCGATACGGCCCTGGCGCAACAGCCCGGCTGGATGCAGCGGCTCGGTTGCCAGTTTCATTGGCAGAACCGTGAGTACCGCGACTTTCAGGACTTTCTGGATGCCTTGAGTTCCCGCAAGCGCAAGCAGATGCGCAAAGAACGCGAGCAAGTGGCCGGGCAGGGGTTCGAGTTCGAATGGCTGGAAGGCCAGCAGGTCACTGAGGCGCAATGGGATTTTGTCTACGCCTGCTACGCCAACACCTACGCCGTACGGCGACAAACACCCTACCTGACGCGAGCGTTTTTCAGCTTGCTGGCCGAGCGCATGCCCGAGTCGATTCGTGTCGTGCTGGCCAGGCAGGGGCCGACCCCGGTAGCGATGGCGTTCAGTCTTATCGGTGGCGACAGCTTGTATGGGCGTTACTGGGGATGCCTGGCCGAGTTTGATCGCCTGCATTTCGAGACGTGCTTCTATCAGGGTATGGATTACGCCATTGCTCAGGGTATCAAGCGTTTTGATGCCGGCGCTCAGGGCGAGCACAAACTGATCCGCGGTTTTGAACCGGTGATCACTCACTCATGGCATTACCTGCGCCATCAGGGCCTGAAATCCGCCGTCAGTGACTTTCTGCAGCGTGAGCGGGTCGGGGTGCTGGCGTATGCAGAAGAGGCGAGGTCGGCGCTGCCCTATCGTCAGGCCTGATCCTCGCCATTTCGGTTGTCAGTCGTCCTGCTTGCCCAGCCATCGATAGGTCAGTGCGCCAAGGGTTGCGCCCACCAGGGGGGCCAACCAGAACATCCACAGCTGTTGAAGTGCCCAGCCGCCCACGATCAGGGCCGGGCCTGTGCTGCGAGCCGGGTTGACCGAGGTGTTGGTGACCGGGATAGCGATCAGGTGGATGAGCGTGAGCGCCAAACCTATGGCGATCGGGGCGAAACCTGCCGGGACTCGCTTGTCAGTGGCACCCATGATGATGAGGATGAACATGGCCGTCATTACCACTTCGCATACCAGCCCTGAAATCATCGAGTAGCCACCGGGGGAATGGTCGCCATAGCCATTGGCTGCCAGGCCGCTGGCAGCCAGATCAAACCCGGGTTTGCCGCTGGCAATGAAGTACAGCAGTGTGGCGGCAATGATGCCCCCCAGTACCTGGGCCACGATGTAAGCGGGTAGCTCTTTTGCAGGGAATCTGCCGCCCACCCACAGCCCGAACGACACGGCGGGGTTCAGATGACAGCCGGATATATGGCCGATCGCGAATGCCATGGTCAGTACGGTAAGGCCAAAAGCCAGTGCGACCCCCAGCAGTCCAATACCAACGTTGGGGAAAGCCGCAGCGAGTACTGCGCTGCCACAGCCGCCAAGAACCAACCAGAAGGTGCCTACCAACTCGGTTGCTGAACGTTTGAGCAAGGTCATGTGAAGGTCCCGGATAGATAAATCTATCGAGCAATTGAAGCGGCGTAGCGTCCTGCGATTAACAACAGAGCTCTCCCGAGCCCTGATTTAAGTACAGCACTCGCCCGGGTTTTTTCCAGCGCCATAAAAAACGCCAGAGCCCTTTAAAACCGGGCGCTGGCGTTGTGTTTCACGGGCTTTACAGGTGCCGGTTGTAGGCTTCAGTCGATGCCTACAAAACCACCTGTTTGATGTTGCCAAAGGCGGGCGTACAGACCTCCCTGGGCGAGAAGTTCGCTGTGGGTTCCGGTTTGAGCGATATGGCCGTTTTCCAGCACCACCAGACGGTCCATGCGGGCGATGGTTGAAAGGCGGTGAGCGATTGCAATCACGGTCTTGCCTTGCATCAGGGTTTCGAGGCTTTCCTGAATCGCAGACTCGACTTCGGAGTCCAGTGCCGAGGTGGCTTCGTCCATGATCAGGATCGGTGCATTTTTGAGCAGGACCCGTGCAATGGCGATCCGCTGGCGTTGACCGCCAGACAGTTTGACCCCGCGCTCGCCCACGTGGGCGTCAAACCCGGTGCGGCCCTGAGCATCGGACAGCAGCGCAATAAATTCATCGGCCCGGGCTTTGCGCACGGCTGCCCACAGTTCTTCGTCGGTAGCGTCCGGTTTGCCATAGAGCAAGTTGTCGCGGATCGAACGATGCAACAGCGAGGTGTCCTGGGTAATCATTCCGATCTGTTCGCGCAGGCTCTCCTGGGTTACTTCAGCGACGTTTTGATCGTCGATCAGGATACGACCGCCTTGCAGGTCATACAGGCGCAACAAGAGGTTGACCAGCGTCGACTTGCCCGCACCGGAAGGTCCGATCAGGCCGATTTTTTCACCGGGTTTGATCACCAGATTGAGGTCGCTGATGATGCCGCTGCGTTTTCCATAATGGAAATCGACGTGCTCAAAGCGCACTTCGCCACGGCTGACCGTAAGGCGGGGTGCCTGTTCGCGGTCTTGGACGGCGATGGGTTGTGCAATGGTTTGCAGGCCATCTTGCACCATGCCGATGTTTTCAAAAATGCCGTTGACCACCCACATGATCCAGCCGGACATGTTGACGATACGGATGACCAGACCGGTGGTCAGGGCGATGGCACCGACGCTGATAAGCGACTGGCTCCACAACCACAACGCCAGGCCGCTTGTGCTGACGATCAACAGGCCGTTCATGGTGGTGATCGTCACGTCCATGCTGGTGACTACGCGGCTGGCCAACCGGGTTTTTTCGGTTTGCTCGATAATGGCTTCGCGGGCGTACTGCTGCTCAAAATGGGTGTGGGCAAACAGCTTCAGGGTCGTGATGTTGGTGTAGCCGTCGACAATACGGCCCATCAATTTTGAGCGCGCATCGGAAGACACCACCGAGCGCTCTTTGACCCGGGGGACGAAGTAGTAAAGGGCGCCGATGTAGCAAAGGATCCAGGTCAGCAACGGAATCATCAGGCGCCAGTCGGCTTCGGCAAACAGCACCAGTGAGCTGATGGCGTAGATCAACACGTGCCACAGGGCATCGACCGCCTGCACGGCCGAGTCGCGCAGCGAGTTGCCGGTTTGCATGATGCGCTGGGCAATGCGCCCGGCGAAGTCGTTCTGGAAGAAGTTGAGGCTTTGCTTGAGCACGTAGCTGTGGTTCTGCCAGCGGATCATGCTGGTCATGCTCGGGCTCAGGGTCTGGTGCACCAGCAGGTCATGGAGGCCGAAGAACACCGGGCGGATGATCAGCGCGACTACGGCCATCCAGATCAGTTCGCCGCTATGGACCTTGAAGAATTCGGTGTTGGGTGTGCCCTGGGTCAGGTCAATCAGCGTGCTCAGATAGCTGAACAGCGAAACTTCGATCAGTGCCGCTATCAGGCCGATCACCAGCAAGGCGGCAAACATGGGCCAGACTTGACGCAGGTAGTAGAAGTAAAACGCCCAGACGGTGCTGGGAGGAGCGGCAGAGGGGGCTTCGCGGAATATATCGATCAGTTGTTCGAAACGGCGGTAAAGCATGGGCACTGACGCCCGCAGCGCGGGCTCTCCTTTAGTTGACGTTACCCCTCCCGTAGCAGTTGCTTCGTTCCTTCGGCAACTGCTACGGGGCACAGGTCAAAGCTCCCTGCAGTGTGCAGCCTGTCAGTCGATACGTTTGGCCGACTTTATCAGCACCGGGTCGATTGGCACATTCTGCATGCCTTGTTTGGTGGTGGTTTGCGAGTTGACGATCTGGTCAACCACGTCCATGCCATTCACCACCTTGGCGAATACGGCGTAGCCGGCGTCACGGCCCGGGTCCAGGAACGCGTTGTCTGCCACGTTGATGAAGAACTGGCTGGTGGCAGAGTTAGGGTTGGAAGTGCGGGCCATCGACAGCGTGCCGCGCACGTTATGCAGGCCGTTGCTGGCTTCGTTCTTGATCGGGTCGCGGGTCGGCTTTTGCGCCATCTGCGAAGTGAAACCGCCGCCTTGCACCATAAAGCCCGGGATCACACGGTGAAAAATGGTGTTGTTATAGAAGCCGCTGTCCACATACTTGAGAAAGTTGTCAGTGCTGATCGGAGCCTTGACCGGGTCCAGTTCGATTTCAATCTTGCCGAAGCTGGTGTCCAGTACGACATGAGGTGCCTTGGACGTGTCGGCAGCCATTAGGTTGGCAGCGAACAGCATGGCGCCAGCGGCAAGTGCAATTTTTTTAAGCATGGCTCAGTGATCCTGAAAAGTGGGGTGACTGTTCAATGCCACACAGGCAGTAACGCCAGGTGCGTTGAACCAATGCCCGTGCCACATCCGTTAGTGGCGGATGCTCACGGGCGGCGGGTGTTGGACAGGATATTCTCGAATCGGGTTCCTGCCCACTGATCTTCACGCTTGCTGTGGCGCGGCAAACGGCGCATCCAGCGGTGCCGTGTCAAAAGTTTGCAGCAGTTCGACCAGGATTTGTGTCGCCGGGCCCAGCGGTTTGTCCTTGTTGGCGTACAGGAAAAACACCGGATGACGGTTACCACCCTGGTTGAGGGGCAACGGCTTCAGGACACCTTCCTTGAGTTCTCGCTCGATCATGTGCCGTGGCAACCAGGCAAAGCCCAGCCCGCTGCCCACAAAGGCGGCCGCCGTCGCCAGGCTGCCGACGGTCCAGCGCTGTTCTGAGCCGAGCCAGCCCACGTCACGGGGTTGTTGGCGGCCGGAGTCACGAATCACCACTTGCAACTGGCTTTCGAGGTCCTGGAAATGCAGTTCGCGTTGCAGGCGATGCAAGGGGTGCTCGGGGTGGGCCACGGCCACAAATTCGACGGTGCTCAACTCGGTGCCCAGGTAGCCGGGAATATTGAAGCTGCTGATGGCCAGGTCAGCCACGCCTTCGAGCAGGACTTCTTCGACGCCGGACAATACCTCTTCGCGCAGGCGCACGCGGCAACCACGACTTTGCGGCATGAAGGCGGTCAAGGCGCGCACCAGTCGTGCATTGGGGTAGGCCGCGTCGACGACCAGCCGGACCTCGGCTTCCCAGCCTTGCTCCATATGGTGGGCGAGGTCTTCGAGCTGACTGGCCTGCTTGACCAGTTGCCGTGAACGGCGCAGCAACACGCCGCCCGCCTCGGTAAGCACCGCCTTGCGCCCATCGATCCGCAGCAGCGGCACGCCGAGTTGATCCTGCATGCGGGCCACGGTGTAGCTGACAGACGACTGCGAACGATGGAGTACTTCTGCGGCTTGAGCAAAACCGCCGTGGTCGACCACCGCTTGCAGGGTGCGCCATTGATCAAGGGTCACGCGGGGCGCTTTCACGATGAATTCCTCTGAATTGGAGTGGTTGCAGGATACCGTTAAACAACAGGTTTATAGATAGGTTGTAGCAAATTAATGCGCTTTTTTATCGAGTTGATGCTCTCTATTCTTTACTCCATCGCCTTACCGTATTTACAGATGGAGTCTTATCCGCCATGTCCAACGTTCTGATCATTGAAAGCAGCGCCCGCCAGCAGGACTCATTCTCACGACAGTTGACCCGGCAGTTCATCAGTCAGTGGCAAGCGGCGCATCCGGCTGATCAAGTGACCGTTCGTGACCTGGCCCTGGCCCCGGTGCCGCATCTTGACGCCAGTCTGTTGGGCGGCTGGATGAAGCCAGAAGGGCAACGCAATGCTGACGAACAGATTTCCCTGCAACGTTCCAACGAGCTCACTGATGAGCTGCTGGCAGCTGATGTGCTGGTGCTGGCGGCCCCCATGTACAACTTTGCGATCCCGAGCACGCTCAAGGCCTGGCTTGATCATGTATTGCGGGCTGGGGTGACCTTTAAATACACCGAAACCGGTCCTCAAGGACTGCTGGTCGGCAAGAAAGCATACGTTTTGACTGCGCGGGGCGGGCTATATGCGGGTAGCACCTCGGACCATCAGGAACCCTATCTGCGTCAGGTCATGGCTTTTATCGGCATTCACGATGTGACCTTCATTCATGCAGAGGGCATGAACCTGGGCGGTGACTTCCAGGAAAAAGGTTTAAACCAGGCCAAGGCAAGACTGTCTGCAATTGCATAGGCTGTTAATCGACAGATAATCGCAGGATGGCTTAATCGTTTCATTGCTCCTTCAAGCATGCGGTTCGCGCATCGAACCTCCCTTTGCACTTTTTTGAGTGCTCGTACCCGATCAGCCCTTGCGCCGGATCGGGTTTTTTTTTGCCCGCTTTTTGCGGGGTGATGGTCAAGGCTGATGAAAAACCGCTAAGGTCGCGCACATTCTTATGGGTTCACGGGCGTTTTACCGCGAAGCTATTTCGACTTTCTGAGCGAGAGATTCATGGGCTATCTGTTGTTTGTCACCTTGATTCAGGCGTTTTCCTTCAGCCTGATTGGTGAGTATCTGGCGGGGCACGTCGACAGTTACTTTGCGGTACTGGTACGCGTAGTCCTGGCGGGGCTGGTGTTTATTCCGCTGACGCGCTGGCGACAGGTCGAACCCGGCTTCATGCGCGGCATGTTACTGATCGGGGCCTTGCAGTTCGGCATCACCTACGTGTGTCTGTACCTGAGCTTTCGGGTGCTGACGGTGCCTGAGGTGTTGCTATTCACCATCCTGACACCGTTGCACGTGACATTGATCGAAGACGCTCTGAACCGGCGTTTTAACCCCTGGGCGCTGGTGGCGGCACTGGTGGCCGTGGCGGGTGCCGGGGTGATTCGCTTTGACAGCATCAGCCCGGATTTCTTCAAGGGATTCTTGTTGCTGCAACTGGCCAACTTCACCTATGCAGCCGGGCAGGTCTTGTATCGTCGTCTGGTGGCCCGTTACCCGAGTGATTTGCCCCATTACCGGCGCTTTGGTTTCTTTTATCTTGGCGCTCTGGCGGTGGTGTTGCCGGCATTCATGCTGTTTGGCAAAGCCAACTTCCTGCCTGAAGCGCCCTTGCAGTGGGGCGTGCTGGTGTTTCTGGGCCTGGTGTCGACGGCCCTTGGCCTGTACTGGTGGAACAAAGGCGCCTGCATGGTCAGTGGAGGCACTCTGGCGGTGATGAATAATCTCCATGTGCCGGTGGGCCTGTTGCTCAACCTGTTGATCTGGAACCAGCATGAGCCTCTGGGGCGACTGTTCATCGGCGGGCTGGTGATTGTCCTGGCCGTCTGGATAAGCCGGCTAGACCGCAGGGCTGTGACGGTCTAAGGTCAATCACAGTCCATCTAGCGCCTTAAGGGAGAGTCGGAATGACAGTCAGGGTGTTGATCTTGCCGGGCCTGTTCAATTCAGGAACAGAGCATTGGCAATCTCACTGGGAACAGCACTACAGCGGGCTGCACCGGGTCAAGCAGGAAAACTGGGAGACCCCCGTTTGTACGGATTGGGTGCAGAACCTGCAGAAAAAGATCACCAAAAGCGAGCGGCCCGTCGTGCTGGTGGGCCACAGCTTGGCGTGTACGCTGATTGCCCGTTGGGCGCTGCAGTACCCCAAAGAGGCAAGGCGTGTACGCGGGGCGCTGTTGGTCGCGCCCAGCGACACCGAAGCCGACAGTTACCCGGCCGGCACAACGGGTTTTAGTCCGATGCCGCTCAACACCCTACCTTTTGATGCAATCACTGTCGCCAGCACCAACGACCCGTATGTGACTCAGGAACGCGCCAGCGCCTTCAGCGATGCCTGGGGCAGTGAACTGGTGTGGCTGGAAAATGCCGGGCACATCAATGGTGAAGGGGGCTATGGCAACTGGCCGCAGGGGATCGAGTTGCTGTTCAAGCTCACTGGCGACCCTCAGTTCAAGCAAGCCTGAACTCATGCTGTGGCCGCTTGGGTTGACGGGATCTGTGGGAGCGGGCTTGCTCGCGATGGCATCACCCTGTTTCTCTGGAGCATCGTGTTGCCCGAATCGCTAGAAGGCCCGCCCCCACCAGGTTCAGTCGTCTTCGGGCAGCGCCAGCGGAGTTTGCAGCTTGCTCAGCAGCCCTTTGCGCAGGTCATTGCCGCTCGGTTGCTGGTACATGCTGAGTCCGAATTCGGGGAGTACTGACAGCAGATAGTCAAAAATATCGCCCTGGATCTGCTCGTAATCACTCCAGACCGTGGTCCGGGTAAAACAGTACACCTCAAGTGGCACGCCCTGTGGCGTGGCTTGCATTTGGCGAACCATGCAGGTCATGTTGGGCTGAATGTCGGCATGGCTTTTCAGGTAGGCCAAGGCATAGGCGCGGAAAGTCCCGATGTTGGTCATGCGGCGACGGTTGGCAGACATTGCCGCAACATTGCCTTGGGCTTCGTTCCAGCTTTTGAGCTCTGCTTTCTTGCGATGAAGGTAATCGTTCAGCAGGTGTACCTGTTCCAGACGCTGTTCCTGCTCATCGGTCAAGAAAGCAATTTCAGAGGCGTCAATAAACAGGCTGCGCTTGATTCTGCGCCCGCCGGACTGCTGCATGCCGCGCCAGTTTTTAAACGATTCGGACATCAGGCGCCAGGTCGGGATCGACACAATGGTTTTGTCGAAGTTCTGCACCTTGACGGTGTGCAAGGTGATGTCGATCACATCGCCATCGGCGCCGACCTGCGGCATCTCGATCCAGTCGCCCACGCGCAGCAAGTCATTGCTGGTCAGCTGCACGCTGGCTACGAACGACAGCAGTGTGTCTTTGTAGACCAGCAAAATGACCGCAGACATCGCGCCCAGACCGGAGAGCAACAGCATCGGTGAGCGATCAATCAGTGTTGCAACGATGATGATTGCGGAAAACACATACAGCAGCATTTTAGTCAGCTGAATGTAGCCCTTGATCGGTCGGGTCTTTGCGTAGTTGGTACGCGAGTAAATATCGAGCAAGGCATCCAGTAGTGAGCTGATCACCCGGGTGAGCACAAAAATGGTAATGGCCAGCGCCAGGTTGCCGAGGAAGTGGCGACCGTTGTCGCTCATGTCCGGCACCAGATTGCGCCCGAACTGCACCATCAGGGAGGGGGTCAGTTGCGCCAGACGATGAAACACTTTGTGTTCGCGTAAATCGTTGATCCAGTGCAAGGCCGGCTGACGGCCCAGGATTTTGGTCACGCGCAACACGATGATGCGTGCGATATGACCGGCAAGCAGGGCAATGCCCACCAGAACGATCAGACCCAACATGGCGCTGACCCAGGGATGTTGATCCAGGTTGGCCCACAGGGTCTGGATTTGGGTCCAGAGTGGTTGAGTTTCCATAAGCTAAAACGATATCCCAGTAATAAATGGCCATGGGATTAGAGCACTTCAGAGCAATTTATGGGCCCTGGTTGGACTAAAGACCTTAAAAAACCATTTGTTTCATGCCGTTCGTGCAAAGTAACTCGGCCTTGGCGCTCGAAACCGTTACTCTATGCCGCTGATTTTTTGTATTTCTTCGAGGTAGCACCCGTGTTTTCCGATTTCGCCCTGCACGAACGCCTGCTTAAAGCTGTGGCCGAGCTTAAATTTGTCGAGCCTACGCCTGTGCAAGCAGCGGCCATCCCGCTCGCGCTCGAAGGGCGTGACCTGCGGGTTACAGCTCAAACCGGGAGTGGTAAAACTGCCGCTTTCGTACTGCCGATTCTGAATCGTCTGATTGGTCCAGCCAAAATCCGCGTAAGTATCAAAGCGTTGATTTTGCTGCCGACCCGCGAGCTGGCACAACAAACGCTCAAGGAAGTTGAGCGCTTTTCGCAGTTCACGTTCATCAAGTCCGGCCTGATCACCGGCGGTGAAGACTTCAAGGTCCAGGCCGCCATGCTGCGCAAGGTGCCGGATATCCTGATCGGCACCCCGGGTCGTTTGCTGGAGCAACTGAACGCCGGCAACCTCGACTTGAAAGAAGTTGAAGTGCTGGTACTCGACGAAGCCGACCGCATGCTCGACATGGGCTTCTCCGAAGACGTTCAGCGTCTGGTCGACGAGTGCCCTAATCGCCAGCAGACCATGCTGTTCTCGGCCACCACCGGTGGTTCGGGTCTGCGCGAGATGATCGGCAAGGTGCTGAACAATGCCGAGCACTTGCAGCTCAATCAGGTCAGCCAGCTGAACGCAACGACGCGTCAGCAAATCATCACGGCCGACCACAACCAGCACAAAGAGCAAATCGTTAACTGGTTGCTGGCTAACGAGACGTATCAAAAAGCTATTGTTTTCACCAATACCCGCGCCATGGCAGACCGTATCTACGGTCGTTTGGTCGCTCAGGACTACAAGGCGTTTGTCTTGCATGGTGAGAAAGACCAGAAAGATCGCAAATTGGCCATCGATCGCCTGAAGCAGGGCGGCGTCAAGATTCTGGTGGCTACTGATGTTGCAGCCCGTGGTCTGGACGTTGAAGGCCTGGATCTGGTGATCAACTTCGATATGCCACGCAGCGGCGACGAATACGTACACCGTATTGGTCGTACGGGTCGTGCGGGTAACGAAGGCCTGGCGATTTCGTTGATCTGCCACGGCGACTGGAACCTGATGTCCAGCGTTGAGCGCTACCTGAAGCAAAGCTTCGAGCGCCGCACCATCAAGGAAGTCAAAGGCGTTTACGGCGGTCCGAAAAACGTTAAGGCCTCGGGTAAAGCTGTTGGTGTGAAGAAGAAGAAAACTGACGCCAAGGGTGTCAAGAAGAAGTCGGGCGCCAAGGCACCGACCAAGCGCAAAATAGCCAACCGCCCGAAGACCGACGCCCTGTCGCTGGTCAGCAAGGACGGTATGGCTCCGCTCAAGCGCCGTAAGCCAGAAGCGCCGGCTGCTGAATAAAGCGCAGGTGTAACTCACAAAAAACCCGGCCAGTGCCGGGTTTTTTGTTGCCTGCAAAACCGCGGGCTGCCACCGCGAGAAGACCCGCTCCCACAAAAAATTACGGGTCAGTAAAAGGCTCGCTCAGCCTTGAATGTCAGCAGGCCATCGCACTGGGTGTTTTGCCCTGAGTAGGCTGAACAGTCGGTACCGTCCAGGCTTGAGTCGCTGTAGATCAGATCCAGGTCGATGCCCATCCAGGGGCGGGAGAGCTTTATCGACCAGTCATTGAAAGCGCTCACGCTGCCACCATCGACAATGGACACGGGCGAGCCGAGTTGGTGAGTGGTGTATTTCATGCTCACTCCGATACCGAAGGGCTGGTTGACCCCCAGGTCGGCAAACAGGGTGCTGTCGCGTCGGTCCGGGTCGTTACTGAAGGCGGCGCCAAAGCGTGTGCCCAGTATGGTCAGGCCGGCAAAGATCTGCTGGCTGTCCAGTGAGCTGAGTTTGGGGTAGCTGTAATGGATTACCCCCAGCTCATAGCTCAGGGTTTGGTCGAAGGGGTGCTTGTAGCCGAGGTAGGAGTCTACTTCCAGATTGCTGCCTGGCTTGATACCCATGGTCGGTGCCCATTGGCCGGCATACCAGCCACTGTCATGGGCCAGGTCCAGGCCGCCATGAAAGGTCGAGCCGGGGCTTGTAGGCTTGACCAGGCCTTGAGCCATGCTGCGGCTTGGCTGTGTGGCCAGTTTAAGGTCGAAGCTGCCCAGTTCGCGGGAAAAGACCTGTGCATCTACAATCGTGCTGGCCAGCAACGTGCTAGTCAGCAGTACAGCCCGTGTGAGCATAATCGGCTCCCTATATGGGCTCAAAGGCTTGATTCAGAGCCTTTGGAGCATACGCAGGAATACCGGCAATAAAGTGCCGTTCGTCGATTTATCGATTCGAATCAGAGGTATAGCGAGGGAACCAGGGATGAATCGATAGTCCTAGCGCCTTGGAAGGCAAAGCGCATAAGGACCAGATGAGGCGAGGGGTATTACTTCTTGCCCAGCGTGATTTGCTTGGACGGGCCAAAAGTTTGGCCGCTGACGCCTTTGTTGATTTGCTGGATCTCGCCGCCCGATTTCAGGAATGCTTCGATTTGAGCATTGATGGAATCACTGGTTTCAACTGCGGGAGCTGGCTTTGCTTTGCTGGCGGATGCTTTTACACGCATGGCGGCTATTGACCTGTAGAAAATAACTTGGCCAGCGATAGTACCTGAAATACTTGACAATTGCTTGTTAAATATCTTCGTAAAATAATAGAGGCGCTGTGCTCGATGACATATACACGCGTCTAATTGTCCGCTAACTCGCTGTTTTAATTCATATCACGGGAGGGATCTTATACATGTTCAGACGCTGATGGATGGGAGGTCAGCCCCTCGCAGGCTGACGAGTGGCAGCCAAGGTGCTCCAGAAAATCCTGATAAATCAAACCTTTCGCAGATTTTTTGAATACCGGCTCGCGGCGCTCCAATTCGCCCCCCTAAACTCGGGTAGAATGCCGCCTACGTAATGAGGGTATTGGACATGGCTTTAATCGGTCGCTACAACAGTTTGCAAGTGGTTAAACATACAAGTTTTGGTTTGTATCTCGACGGTGGGGCGGACGGCGAAATCCTGTTGCCCAATCGTTATATTCCCAAAGATATTCCCAGTGAAGATGAAGACTGGCTCAACGTATTTGTTTATTTGGACAGCGCTGACAAGTTAATTGCCACCACTGAAAAACCAAAAGTTCAGGTCGGTGAGTTCGCCAGTCTTAAAGTGGTTGAAGTTAACAGCATTGGTGTATTCCTCGATTGGGGTCTGCCAAAAGATTTGCTGCTGCCGTATTCCGAAGAAAAACGCCAGATGACCGCCGGCGAATATGTCGTCGTGCACGTCTATCTCGACAAGCACACTCGCCGTATCACCGCGACTGCGCGTCTGGATCGTTATCTGGACAAGACCCCGGCCAACTATGAAGTAGGTCAGGAAGTTGATCTGTTGGTGGCCGAGGCCACGGACATGGGCTTCAAGGCCGTGATCAACAACAAGCATTGGGGCTTGATCCACAAGAATGAAATCTTCAAGTTCATGCGTGCGGGCAAGCAAGAAAAAGGCTATATCAAGGAAATTCGTGCTGACGGCAAAATCAGCCTGAGCCTGCAACCCGTCGGTCAGGAAGCCGCCAGCAGCCTGAACTCGAAAATCCTCAGCAAGTTGCGCGACAACAACGGCGTGCTGGCGGTTAGCGATAAAAGTGCTCCAGAAGTGATCAGCAACCATTTTGGCGTCAGCAAGGGCAACTTCAAAAAAGCCATTGGCGCGCTGTACAAGGAAGGCAAGATTGCGATCCACCCGGACCGCATCGAATTGATCTGAACTGACCCAGGAGGGCTGACGACATGAGCAAGGCAGTGTGGGCGTATATCGGTGCGTTACTGGCTTTTCTGGTGCTCGACGGCCTTTGGCTCGGCGTGCTCATGACCTCTACCTACAAAGAGCTGTTGGGCTCGTTGATGCTGGCACAGCCCAAGTGGGGTCCGGCCATCGTGTTTTATCTGGCGTACGTGCTGGGCGTAGTGTTCTTTGTCGTGCTGCCGGCCCTGGCCCGGGCCAGTGCGCGCAGGGCTGCACTGACCGGCGCGTTCTTCGGATTGGTGGCCTATGGCACCTATGACATGACCAATTGGGCGACGCTGCAAGGCTGGTCTGCCCAATTGGCATTGATGGACATGGCGTGGGGCGGGTTGTTGACCTGTCTTGCATCATTGTCGGGTTACTGGGCGGCCCGCAAGCTGGCGTCCTGATTCCTTTCTTCTTACACGTTAAACACTGTGCTGTTTTGAACCTGTGAGGGCGTGGCTTTTTTTCGGGTGGACTATGAGTGTTTCTCGACGTGCAACGGATGCCTTTGCACTGCAGGTCATGTTGGGGTTATGCCTGATCTGGGGCGTGCAACAGGTCATCATCAAAGTTGCAGCACCCGACATCGCGCCCGTCATGCAAGCCGCGTTGCGCTCCGGTATATCGGCGCTGCTGGTGGGTTTGTTGATCTGCTGGAAGGGTGGCTGGAACCAGGTGCCCGCCACGTGGCGTGGCGGCGTGCTGGCCGGTAGCCTCTTTGGTCTGGAGTTCTTCTTTATAGCCGAAGGCCTGCAACTGACCAGCGCTGCGCATATGTCAGTGTTCCTCTATACCGCGCCCATTTTTACCGCCCTGGGGATCAACTGGTTGTTACCCAGCGAGCGTTTGCGGCCATTGCAATGGCTGGGGATCATTCTCGCGTTCGTCGGGATCGCCTTTTCCTTTGCTGGCGGTATTTCGTTTTCCGATATGGATCGCAACATGCTGCTGGGCGACGTCTACGGGATTCTTGCAGGCATGGCCTGGGGCGCAACCACTGTGGTGGTACGCGGCTCCCGATTGTCGGAAGCACCAGTCACCCTGACTCTGTTCTACCAGCTTGTCGTAGGCTTTCTCGGGTTGCTGGTAATTGCAGCTTTCAGCGGCCAGATCACCCATGTCAGCCTGACCACCGTCGCAGTGGCCAGCGTGCTGTTTCAGGGGCTGGTGGTGTCGTTTTTTAGCTACCTGGTGTGGTTCTGGCTGCTCAAGCGCTATATGGCCTCCAATCTGGCGGTGTTCTCATTTATGACGCCCCTGTTTGGCGTGACCTTCGGTGTGCTGGTGCTTAACGAACCTTTAAGCGTCAACTTTGTGGTGGGCGCGATTTTTGTGTTGTGCGGCATCACATTTGTCAGCGCTGAACAGTGGGTGCGTCGCAAAGTGCGCGCTCTGCTGGGGAACTGACCGACGTCCAGGCAAGCATGCCAGCCAGCAGCAGCCCGCTGGCGGCAATGATCAGCGCCGGTTGCAGGCCGCCGCTGAAATAGCTGCTGAGTGCTGCCAGTAACGGCCCGGACAACTGGCCCACGGCAAAGCAGGCGGTCAGCAGGGCGGCGTTTCGAGCGGTGGCGTGGGGCACCAGATCCCGTGAGCGCTGCATGACCAGTGGCATGCAGGCCAGAAACGGCGTGCCGCACAGGATCACGCCAAGTGCCAGGCCCGTACTGCTCGGCAGCAGGCATGCCAGTACGCCAAGGGCTTGAACCCATAGCCCGCCCATTAGCCAGAAGCGCGTAGTGGCAGGGCGGGGTCGACGAAAACTGATCAGTACTACGCCAATCGCGGCGCATAGCCCGAAAGCCGGCCAAAACAGATCGGCCTGCCACTGGCCGTGAAAACGGGCATTGGCCATTTGTGACAAAAATGTCGCAGGAATGATGTAACCCAGACCATACAGCCCATAAATCGCCCCCAGGCGCGCGATTCCGGGTTGGCGGCTGCCAGTTGGCGCAGTGTGAGTCTGGGCGGCGGCCGCGGCCGGTTGTGGCAGGGCCGGCCAAATCACAAGCAGCATCAACAGCGCCGCCACGGCATAAATCATCCAGAGGGTGGCCGAACCTTGCCCGGTTACATTGGCTGCCAGTGCCAATAAACCGGTGAGCATCACGCCAAGGCCGGGCCCGGCAAACACTAGGGCGCCCAGGCGTGGGCGATTGTCAGTGATAGCTATGTGCTGGCTGAGCGCGGTAATCATCACCATCACCCAAGCACTGGCGACACCGGAACCAAATCGCAAGAGCAGATGCGGCCAAAAACCGTAGGCCCAGTACGAAACCAGTGTCAGCAGCACGCATAGCCACAGGCCCGTGTGCAAACGGCCTCGAACCTGTTCTGGGCGTCTGGCGCGCATGGCATCCAGTGCGCCGATCAGATAGCCAAGATAGTTGGCGGCAGCAATCAGTCCGGCGCCGGTCAGGTCAATCTGCCCCTCGCTGATCAGGTGCGGCAGTTGCGGAGTCAGGGAGAAGCGGCCAATGCCCATGGCCATCATGAGCGCGATAAAGCTGGCGAGTAAGCGGATCAGGGGCGACATGCTGCAGGTTCCAGGGTGAAGGCAATGACCGTCAGGCTAATGCGGATTGACTTTCTTCAAAAATGAATAATAGTGAGTAACTTGTTCAGTTTTGGAGAAAGGCGTGGAGTTTAGCCAACTACGGATTTTTCAGGCCGTGGCCCAGGAAGGATCGATCACCCGTGCCGCTGAGCGCCTGCATCGCGTGCCATCGAACCTGTCGACCCGGCTCAAGCAGCTTGAGGAGCAGATGGGCGTCGAGTTGTTCGTCCGAGAGCGCCAGCGCTTGCAGTTATCTCCCGCGGGGCAAGTGTTGCTGGACTACACCGCGCGGCTGTTTGCACTGCACGATGAAGCCCTGAGTGCCGTGCAAGGTGGCGTGCCTTCGGGCAAGTTCACGCTGGGTACCATGTACAGCACGGCGGCGATCCATTTGCCGGGTTTGCTTGCGCACTATCACCGCACCTATCCGGCGGTGAATCTGCACGTTCAATCGGCCCCCAGCGGCGAGTTGCTTGAGGGGCTGTTGACGGGGCGTCTGGATGCCGCGCTGGTAGATGGTCCGCTGGAGCTGGCCGGGCTGGACGGTGTGGAGTTCTGCGAAGAAAGCCTGGTGCTGATCAGCGACCTGGATCATCCGCCGATTGATCGTGCCCGGGACGTGCAGGGCAGGGCGGTATTCACCTTTCGTCAAGGCTGCTCGTATCGCACCCGACTCGAAGCCTGGTATGCCAGCGACCGCGCCACGATGGGGAGGGTGATGGAAATCGAGTCCTATCAAGGCATGCTGGCGTGTGTGGTGGCGGGTTCGGGTGTGGCGCTGATGCCTGCCTCGATGCTGGGCAGCTTGCCAGGGCGAGAAAATGTCAGCATACATCCCTTGAAACAACCTTTTGCAAGCGCCACAACATGGCTGATGTGGCGAAAAGGCATGATGGGCGCCAACTTGAATGCATGGATAGAGCTGCAGCAGACGGCGCCGTTGTCAAATGGAGCAGCGTCGTCGCAACTCAAGGTGGAACATTGAGTCAGATGTGTAGGGCATTAGCCTAAAGTTCATTGACCTTAGGCAAGCATTGCGTAGGACTTAGGACTATTATCTGTGTGAAGCGACCACAGAATTCCCGTCGCCAGAGTGACCCCAAGGGGGATATATGAAAGACAAACTGCAAACCTGGCTTCATGACGTTGGTGTTGCGCTTGGCCTGATCGAGCCGCCACTGCAGCCTGTGCCGATCCCTGTCGATGACACGCGCCGCCGTCCACAACGTCGCCGTTAAGGGCGCAGCTGCACGTTACGCCGGTTGTCTGGCCATGTTTTTTTCGGTCCTGGATCGCCGGAAGGGTGTCGGGCTGGAAAAAGAAAAGGGCAGTGCGAGCTGCCCCTCCCTCCAGGGCTGTGTTAGCCCATGGTGAAGCGCACGCTGTAATCCAGTGGCACTTTGTCTGTTTTCTCCGTAACCCGCGCTTCACACTTCACATCGTCTATACCCGTCGAGGTTGCACTGGCTGACCGCGTTGAGCTCAGTGCCGGCTTGAATACACCGAATGACTGGGTAACTCTCAGCGCCGTGGTAAAGGTGCATTCCCGATTGCCAGTGGCATATGAAATGACTTCGCGCAGTGTCGCGGGTGTTTTTCGCGGGTAGCCAAAGCTGGTTTTATAGTTCGCTTCATATGAATGCTCGCTATACGGATCGACATCAAAGAAACCGGGGGCGGCCAGTGAGAGGTCCCAGCTCGAACGATTGAGCTTGAGCGGTTCGGAGGTGTTATTGACGATTTCGAATGTCAGCGTGGTGACATCAGCTTGAGCGTTGACGCCGGTGAGCGCCAGGCTGATAGCCATTACCGCAGTGGCCAGATATTTATTTACGTGGGTCATGTCGTTAAGTCCATTTAGTGAGTCGAAGTGGCTTGAGGGTGTGCGGCTACATCCCATGTGGCCGCTTTTCAAGCGTAGTTGGACTCATTAATGGGCTGGCAGCGATAAGGCGCTGTATGGACGAGGTATTGGTGTTCGGGGCTGTGTGAAAGGGGCAGGGTTAAAAGCGGATACGACCTGCCACGTCGTACCCGTCTTATAAAGCGTTGATCAGGCGACGCTCACTACTGTAGCGGGGCGTCGATCCAGCAGGCTGACCACGATAAAACTGATCAGCGCCACGGCCAGGCTGTAATAAATGGGCGTGTTGGCTTCCAGCCCATCCTTGAACATGAATACCAGTGCGGTGACAAACCCCAGGCTCATGCTGGTAATGGCGCCTGCTGTGGTGGCGCGCTTCCAGAAAATCGCCCCGATCAATGGCACCAGCATGCCACCGACCAACAAGTTGTAGGCCAGGGTGAGAGCGCTGATGACATCAGAGACCACCAGTGCGATTCCCAACACGGCAAAACCGGTCAGCAAGGTAAACAGGCGATTGATACTGAGGCTTGATTGCTTGCCCCCGCGCAGCCTAGGCAGCAGGTCCTCGGTCAGTACCGTGGAGGCCGCCAGCAAGCCCGCGCTGGCGGTCGACATCATGGCGGCCAGGGCAGCAGCAATCACCAGGCCGCGAATGCCGTCAGGCAGCGAGACTTTCACGATTGCGGCGAAGGCGTTGTTGACGTTGTCCAGATCAGGGAGCAATACATGCGCCGCCATACCGATCAGCGCGCACGTCAGGCCGTAGAGGATGCAGTACAAGCCTGCGAATGTACCGGCGTACTTCGCCACCCGGGCGGTTTTGGCGGTAAATACGCGCTGCCAGATGTCCTGGCCGATCAGGATGCCGAAGAAGTAGATCATGAAGTAGGTGACGATCGTGTCCCAGCCGATGCTGGTGAAGCTGAAGTTCGATGCCGGCAGCTTGCTGACCAGTTCGTCCCAGCCGCCGACGCGGTACAGGCATATCGGCAGCAGCACGAACATCAGGCCGATGGTCTTGATCGCAAATTGCACGATATCTGTCAGCGTCAGCGACCACATGCCGCCAATGGTCGAGTAAACCACCACCACGCCACCGCCGAGCAACACAGAGATCCAGAAAGGAAGGTCGAACAGAACTTCCAGTACGGTACCAATGGCCAGAATCGAGGTCACGCCGATCATCAGTGCGTAAGCCAGCATGATCACCGCGCTGGCCTGGCGGGCCATGGGGTTGTAACGCTTCTCCAGGACCTGGGTCACGGTGAATATTTTCAGCTTGAGCAGCGGCTTGGCCAGGAACAGGTTGAGCGCGATGATCCCGCAACCGAGGGCGGCGCACAGCCAGAATCCAGAAATCCCGTGCACATAACCCAGGCGCACGGTACCGACGGTGGAAGCGCCGCCCAGAACCGTAGCAGCCATGGTGCCCATGTAGAGCGTAGGGCCCAGGTTGCGGCCTGCGACTAGATAATCTTCGTGGGTTTTAGCCTTGCGCATGCCGTAGTAACCCAGCACCAACATTGCCGCAGCGTAGATAAGGACGACCAGTAGATCTAAAGCCATGATGGCGAATCTCCGATTATTTTTTTTATGGATGCAGCAGGCTCGGTGGCTTGGTGCCGTTAAGCGCAAGGCTTGATGGCACCGCAAAGATGTCCTTATCGGTGCACTACGCCGGGTAGCACGCAGAGCATTTCGTACAGCAGGTTGGCGCCCAATAACGAGGTGTTGCCGGTGGTGTCGTACGGCGGCGAGACTTCTACCAGATCGCAGCCGACCAGGTCGAGGCCCTGGCAGCCGCGGATGATTTCAATCGCCTGAATGGTGGTCAGGCCGCCGATTTCCGGCGTTCCGGTACCGGGTGCCCAGGCGGGATCAATGCCATCGATATCAAAGCTCAGATACACCGGGCCATTGCCGACTTTTTCGCGCACCTGTGCCATCAGCGGTTCCAGGGACTTGTGCCAGCATTCTTCTGCCTGCACCACGCGAAAACCCTGGTTACGACTCCAGTTGAAGTCATCGGCGGTGTAGCCCTGGGCGCGCAGGCCGATCTGAACTACGCGGTCACAGTCCAGCAGTCCTTCTTCCACGGCGCGGCGGAAAGTAGTGCCATGGGCAATTTTCTCGCCGAACATATGGTCGTTCACATCAGCGTGAGCATCGATATGCACCAGCCCGACCTTGCCGTGTTTTTTGTGAATGGCCCGCAGAATCGGCAGGGTGATGGTGTGATCGCCACCCAGGGTCAGGGGGATTACATCGTGCTCTAGGATTTCGTCGTAAGACTCTTCGATGATGCGCACGGCATCCAGCAGATTAAAGGTATTGATTGCCACGTCGCCAATATCGGCCACTGACAGCGAGTCGAACGGCGCAGCGCCGGTGGCCATGTTGTAGGGGCGGATCATCACCGATTCAGCGCGAATTTCGCGAGGCCCGAAGCGGGTGCCGGGGCGCAGCGAGGTGCCGATGTCCAGAGGCACCCCGATAAAGGCTGCGTCCAGGCCCTTGGCCGATGGCAGGTGTGGCAGGCGCAACATGGTGGCGATGCCGGCGAAGCGCGGCATTTCATTACCGCCCAGTGGTTGATGAAGAATTTTGTCCACGGGTAAGGCCTCGTCGTTTGTTGTGGTTATGGCGTTCGATTCTGCGAAAGGTGCGCGGCGGGAAGAATCGCTGTAGGCAAATACTTAGTTCAGGTTTTTCTAAACTAATGGCGGTAGACTCTGATGCCCAAGACCGCCTGTATCGCGAGCAAGCCCGCTCCCGCAGTGGCAAGTGAGAGTTTGATGGCCAACGCTTTACCTGATCTGAAACTATTACGAATATTTGCCAGCGTGGTCAGGCATCAGGGGTTTGCCAATGCGCAGCAGGCGCTAAACCTTTCTACATCGGCCATCAGCACCTATATGAGCCAGCTCGAAGCCAATCTCGGCCTGGTGCTGTGCCATCGCGGGCGCGGTGGGTTCAGCTTGACCAGCAAAGGCGAGCTGTTTCATCAGGAAACTCTGCGCCTGTTGGGTGAGCTGGAAGGTTTTGAGCAGTACGCTGCTGCGCTCAAGGGTGAATTGCGCGGCACTTTGAACCTGGGCGTTATCGACTCCACGGTCAGCGACAAGGCCTTGCCCTTTGCCGAGGCGATTGGTGCCTATAGTCAGGAACACCCGGCGGTGCACCTGCATTTATCAGTGATGAGCCCTTATGAATTGCAGCTAGGCGTGCAAGACAATCGCCTGGATCTGGCCATCGGTGCGTTTTCGACACGCATGAGCGGGTTGGTCTATCAGCCGTTGTATCGTGAGCAACACTGGTTGTACTGCAGCACACGGCATCCCCTGTTCAGCGAGCGTCGTATTCCCGAGCAGGTGATTACTCAGCAGAGGATGGTCGGTCGCGGTTATTGGAGCCAAGCAGAGCTGGCGCGCCACGGCTTCAAACACAGCGCGGCGACGGTGGACAGCATGGAGGCGCAGCTGATCCTGGTGCTTTCGGGTGCTTACATTGGTTACTTGCCAGAGCATTACGCAGAGCCCTGGGTAGAGAAGGGCGACCTGCGTGTGCTGCTCCCTGCGACCTTTGGTTATCAGGCACCGTTTTCGATGATCGTGCGCCGTGGTCGCAGCCGTGAACCGCTGATTCAAACCTTTCGCGACCTGCTCAAAGCACAGCTTAATCAACCTTGAACGAGAGCTTTAATTTCATGTCACGAGCCCAATGCCCTCGCTGCATGCGCCCGCAATCTCACTGTTTATGCGAGTTGATTACGCACCTGGACAGCCGCACCCGGGTGTTGCTGTTACAGCATCCCAGCGAGGTCAATCATGCGCTGAACACCGCGCGGTTGGCAGCGCTGGGGTTGATCAATGCCGAGCTGCTGGTGGGCGAAGTGTTTGAGGATCTGGACAGGTTGCTCAGCCCGCCGGGGTACCAGGCGCGGTTGCTGTTTCCGGGGGCTGATGCGCAGTTGCTGCAGGCAAGCGCTGCGTCAGGCGAAAACTTGCCAGTGCTGCTGGTGGTGCCCGATGGCACGTGGCGCAAGGCCCGCAAGCTATTGCACCTGAATCCCTTGCTGGCACAGTTGCCCCGGGTCACGCTGCCTGAAGGTGCGGTGTCCCGTTACCGCCTGCGCAAAGCGCCGGGGCCGGGAGCCCTGTCGACCCTGGAAGCCATCGTGCAGGCGCTTGAAATCCTTGAGCCGGCCACTTCGTTTGCGCCCTTGCTGCGTCCGTTTGAGGCGTTGATTGAGGGGCAGATCGAGGCAATGGGTGCCGACACCTATCTGAAAAATCACGGGGACAAGTCGTAACGTGTGGGAGCGGGCTTGCTCGCGATGCAGGCAGCGGGGTATGTCAGGGAGGCCGGGTTGATGCGATCGCGAGCAAGCCCGCTCCCACAAAGGGTTCAGGGTTTTTCGAGGGTTTTTTGACGCAGGATGTAAATGCTCACCAGCACCGCGCTGGTCAACATGAACCCCCTTGCCCAGGGCAAAGGCACCAGGTAACAGGACACCCCGATACTCAGCCACATCAGGCCAATGGCGTAGACCTTGCCTTTGAGCGGAATGCCGTTGCCATCAAGGTAATCGCGGATCCATGGCCCAAGTCGAGGGTGCTCGACCAACCATTGATAAAAGCGCGGCGAACTGCGAGCAAAGCACGCGGCAGCCAATAGCAGAAAGGGAGTCGTGGGCAGAACAGGGAGGAAGATGCCGATCACTCCCAGGGCCACGCTCAGCCAGCCGATGGCAAACAGAACGTGGCGCAGCAACCGCGAGCGGTTGCTGAAATCGGGAGGTGTCACTGAATCAGTGGTGACGTGGCTTGAGGATCGCAGGCTTTTCGTCTGGCGCCTGGCACAGCAGGTACAGGGCAGTCAGCGCTTCCGGGATCTGGACGATCATGTCGTCCATCAAGTTGGCATCCTTGGCGATGTCTTCGAACTCAGGCTGGTCATCGAACAGACCCGAACCCACCATGATTGGCAGCAGCATTTCGCTGACTTCTTCTTCGGCGGTTTCGAACCAGGCGGCTTCGCGCATAAATACGCCTTCCATGAAGCCTACGCACCAACCGCGCAGGTCGGAGTCATCCGGCTCGTCACCCAGATCCAGGTCGCAAGGCAGTTCGAACTCTTCGTCGGACGCCAGTTGGCGAGCGATGTGGGCCTTGAGTTGAATCAGCGTGCCTTCGATCTCTGCGCGCTGGGCGTCGTCCTTGTAATGCGGGGCTTCAGAGAAGATCGCATCGATCCATTCACGCTCAGGAACCTCTTCAGAGCAGATGGACAGGGCAGTCAGATAGCCGTGGGTGGCCACGTAGTCCAGCGCCTCGTCATGCAGCTCGTCGGCGTCGAGGAAGACTTGCAGGCGGGTTAGTTGCTCAGCGAAGGACATTAATGTGCTACCTAGTAAATAAACGATAGTGAATTCTAGGCTTTCTTGAGCTCCCAAGCCAGTCGCAGGGCACATTTGCCATCAGTTCCCGGTTATCAGTGTTGCAATTACACAACCCGCAGCGGGGGAGTGCTCGGGTATACTGCCGCGTTTTGTGATGCCCTGCGATGAATGTAGCGCACCGGCGCCTTGTGCCCGAGCCTTTAAAAGGCTTGCGGCCGTGCCGGATCGCGCTGGCGCAGGGGTGTTTCGGCGATTTCTGGAGTTTCTATGCTCGAACAGGCTCAACGCGTACTCAAAGACATCTTCGGCTACGACAGTTTCCGTGGTCGTCAGGGTGACATCATTGAGCGCGTGGCCAGTGGTGGTGACGCCTTGGTGCTGATGCCGACCGGCGGCGGCAAATCCTTGTGCTTCCAGGTGCCGGCACTGCTGCGCGATGGTCTGGCGGTAGTGGTCTCGCCATTGATCGCCTTGATGGACGATCAGGTGGCAACCCTTGAAGAACTCGGGGTGGCAGCTGCGGCCTTGAATTCGACCCTCAGCGCCGAACAACAGCGTGATCTGGCCAACCGCATCAAGCGCGGTGAAGTCAAAATGCTTTACCTGGCCCCCGAACGTCTGGTGCAACCGCGCATGATGGCGTTTTTGCAGAGCCTGGATATCGCCCTGTTTGCCATCGACGAAGCCCATTGCGTATCGCAGTGGGGTCACGACTTCCGCCCGGAATACCTGCAATTGGGCCAGTTGGCCGAAGTGTTCCCCAATGTGCCGCGTATCGCCCTGACCGCCACGGCAGACAAGCGTACTCGCGAAGAAATCGTCACCCGCCTGCATTTGCAGAACGCAGAACGTTTTTTGTCGAGCTTTGACCGTCCCAACATCTTTTACCGCATTGTGCCTAAAGAACAGCCGCGCAAGCAGTTGCTGGCATTTCTCTCGGAGCGCCGCAGCGACGCAGGCATTGTGTACTGCCTGTCGCGCAAAAAGGTCGATGAGGTGGCGAAGTTTCTGTGCGAGCAGGGCTTCCCGGCCTTGCCGTATCACGCCGGTTTGCCGAGTGAAACCCGCGCCGCCAACCAAAAGCGCTTCCTCAATGAGGAAGGGCTGATCATGGTAGCGACCATCGCGTTCGGCATGGGTATCGATAAATCCAACGTACGTTTTGTCGCGCATCTGGATCTGCCCAAGTCCCTTGAGGCTTATTACCAGGAGACCGGTCGTGCAGGGCGCGATGGCCTGCCGGCTGATGCCTGGATGGCCTACGGTCTGCAAGACGTGGTGATGCTCAAGCAAATGCTGCAAAACTCCGAAGGCGACGAGCGCCATAAGCGTCTTGAGCACCACAAGCTCGATGCGATGTTGTCGTTGTGCGAAGAAACCCGCTGCCGCCGTCAGACCCTGCTCGCGTATTTTGATGAAGATATGCCACAGCCTTGCGGGCATTGCGATAACTGCATGGATGGCGTTCAAACCTGGGATGCCACCGAGCCTGCACGTCAGGCACTCTCGACGATTTATCGCACGGGTCAGCGTTATGGCACCGGGCATTTGATCGACGTGCTGCTGGGGCGAGAAAACGAAAAGACCCGCAGCATGGGGCATCAGCACCTGGCCGTGTTCGGTGTCGGCAAAGACCGTAGCGAAGGCGAATGGCGCACGCTGTTCCGCCAGTTGGTGGCCCGTGGTCTGGCCGATATTGATATCGAAGGCTTTGGCGGTTTGCGTCTGAGCGACAGCTGCCGGCCTTTGCTGCGTGGCGAAGTGACCCTGGAGCTGCGCCGCGAGCTCAAGCCGCAAACCACAGTCAAGAGCAGCTCTGCCAGCCCGGCCAGTCAATTGGTGCGTGGCGAAGAGCGAGAACAGTGGGAAGCCCTGCGCGCGTTGCGGCGCAAGTTGGCCGAAGAGCACGGTGTGCCGCCTTACGTCATCTTTCCCGACTCAACCTTGCTCGAAATGTTGCGTAGCCAACCCACCTCCCTGTCCGAGATGGCAACGGTCAGTGGTGTGGGTGCGCGCAAGCTGGAGCGGTACGGCGAGGCGTTCCTCGAAGTGTTGGGCGGGCAAGCCGAAACGCCCAAAGTGGTGGCCGATATTCGCCACGAGCTGATCAGCCTGGCCCGTGCCGGCATGACCCCAATGCAGATCAGCGGACAATTGCAGTGTTCGGAAAAGAACGTTTACACAATGCTGGCCGAAGCCATTGGTCGTCAGGAGCTATCGCTGGAACAGGCGCTGGACTTGCCTGAAGACCTGATGGAAGAAGTACAGGATGCGTTCCTGGATGGTGAAGGCGAACTGCCGAGCGTTGCCAGTATCGCCGAGCAGTTCAAGGGGCGTGTCCCGGAAGGTGTGCTGTATTGCGTGCGTGCAGCCCTGCAATCTGAGTTTGAAATGTGACCATGTAGCTGATTATGTAACGATTGATTGACTTGCACCTCTTGCCTATGAGCAAGCGGCATGCTTAGCTGACTAATAATTAGCTTCACTCTATTTTCAGTCTAATCATCGAGTTTTTTATGCCGTTAACCGATCAGCACCGTTTTGGTATGCAACTGGCCCAAATGTCCCGTGGCTGGCGTGCCGAGCTGGATCGTCGTCTTGCCGGTCTGGGGTTGTCCCAGGCGCGCTGGTTGGTGCTCTTGCATCTGGCCCGTTTTGACGAGGCGCCTACTCAGCGCGAACTGGCCCAAAGCGTTGGCGTTGAAGGCCCGACCCTTGCTCGTTTGCTCGACAGCCTTGAAGCCCAGGGCCTGGTTCAGCGTCACTCGGTGGTCGAAGACCGCCGCGCCAAGAAAATCGTCCTGAGTGACTCCGCCCGCCCGTTGATCGAGCAGATCGAAGCCATCGCCACGGCCTTGCGCCAAGAGTTGTTTGTGGGCGTCGACGAAGAAGAGCAGCGTATTTGCCTGCGCGTTCACAAGCGCATTCTGGATAACCTCGAAAAGCACTGATCCCTGCACATTTCCCCTTGTGGGAGCGAGCCTGCTCGCGATGGCATCACTGCGGTCTCTTTGGAAGACCGTGCTGCCAGCATCGCGAGCAGGCTCGCTCCCACATTGGTTTGAATCGTCAGAACGTCTGCCCCAAATTCAAATACAGCGCCTTTTGGTCATCATCGTTAAAGCCATAGCTGAAGTTCAGCGGGCCCAGCGGTGTGTCGAAACCGATAAAAATACTCGCCGCATTGATATAGCCGCTGTCGAACTCGTTGTCGTTGTTCCAGGCGCGCCCGCGTTCCAGCGAGGCACCGGCATACAGCGGGAAATCAAACGGCAAGTATGAGCGCGGCGTGAGGCGGCGATAGTACACGGCACGCATCAGGCTGATGTTCTGTCCCGAAATCCCGTCTTCCCTGAACCCCGACAACTGCCGTGCGCCGCCGAGCAGGAAGCTCGATGTCACCACATTGGCCTTGTCCAGCGTGCGCCCGTAGCGTCCGCCCAAAATCCAGGTGTCGGGTCCCGAACTCAGGGCCTTGTCCAGATTGAACTCCCATTGACGATAACGCTCGTCCGAACCGATGCCCGGATCGAATTGACGCACGCTCAGGTTGATGTCTTCACCGGAGTGGGGGAAGTACACGTTATCCAGAGAGTCGAAGGAGTATTTCAGGTCGTAGAAGCCTTCATTGAAGCTGGTGCTTGGCAAGTCACGCTCGCCAATTCGCACGTCGGCCTTGCCCCATGCCTCGCCCACCCCCAGGCGGATCTCGCCGCTGTTGCCGATTTGGCGACCAAAATTCAGGCCAAAGCCGTAACGCTCAAGTCGGTACTCGGCAATAGGGTCGTTATCGAGGATGGCTTCCACGTTTTGTGACTGGGCGTTGATGTAGGGCGCTACAAAGTACCTCGAGCCCGCATCCAGCGGCTGATAAAACTCGCTGTACAGCTCTTGCTTGTCGCCAATCTGTACCCGGGTCAGCCACTCGGCACCCAGGGTGTTGATGCCGTTGATGCGGTAACTGGCGCCGATATTGAACGCGCTGTCGCCGCGCATATCGTCAGACAGGTTCAGCCCCAGGCGAAGATAGTCAGTACCGCTGCGTTTGCCACGGGCGCTGATGACCAGCGTGCGGTCCTGGCCTTTGTGCACCACGCGGTACTGCACCTGATCGAAGTAGTCCAGCCCGTACAGCGTGCCCATATCCCGTTGCAAACGGCCCAGGTCCAGCGGTTCGCCTATGGGCTGGCGAATGTAATAGCGGATCACCGAGTCGCCGATTTTCGAATCGTTTTCGATCTTGATCGCGGTAATGACCGGGGTGCGTTCTTCGGGAGTTCGGGCCTCAGCCAACTGAGTATTGGAGTCATGGTGCAAGCTGGCCAGGCGCTTTTCGAGTATCTGCGTGGCGCGGTAGCCGGCGTTGATGATGTCTTGCGAGCGACCAAAATCGGTGGCGCCATAACTGGCCAGCGCGGGCTGGATCAGGATGTCGTCCGGTTTGAGCGACGCCAGCTGCACTTCGGAGTTGCTGCGGGTCATCAGGGTAATGGACTGGTTGAGGATATCGAACACGGTGTTGAGTTCTTTGCGCCCCCGAAGCGGGGTGCCGATGTCCACCACGATGACCATGTCCACGCCCATCTCGCGGGCTACATCCACGGGAATATTGTCGACCATGCCCCCGTCAACCAGCAGTTGCCCGTTGATCTCAACCGGGGCGAATACCGCCGGGATCGACATACTCGCGCGGATCACCTGGGGCAGATGGCCCTTGCGAAACACCACCTTTTCGCCATTGACGATATCGGTGGCCACGGCACGAAACGGGATCGGCAGCTTGTCGAAATCACGGATGTCGCTGCTATGAGCTAGCAAACTTTCGAGCAGCAACGACAGGTTCTGGCCCTGGATCACGCCCAATGGCAAGCCCAGACTGCCATCATCGCGAAAACTGAGTTTTTGTTTGACCAGAAAATCACGGTCATCCTGCTTGCGCCGGAACGGTATGTCTTCGCGGGCCGGAGCGTCTGACAGGGCTTCCTGCCAGTCGATGCCCAGCGCGAGTTTTTCCAGCTCATCGATCTTGTAGCCCGAGGCATACAGCCCGCCGATCACTGCCCCCATGCTGGTGCCCGCGATGGCATCGATATGAATGCCTTGCTCTTCGAGCGCCTTGAGTACGCCGACGTGGGCCAGGCCACGGGCCGCCCCTCCGGACAGTACCAGGCCGATTTTTGGCTTGGCCGCTTCGGCAGCAAACAGCACCAAGGGGCATAAACACAGGAGTAAACAGCTCAGCAGGCGGCGCATCATGAATCTCTGGGCAAGCGACAAAGGCGGCTATTATAGCGGCGCCTTTCCTTCAAGAGCCTTTGAAATCATGTCGTCAAACAAACCCGAAATTGTCATCACCTACTGCACCCAATGCCAGTGGCTGTTGCGCGCTGCCTGGCTGGCCCAGGAGTTGCTCAGCACGTTTGCCGAAGACCTTGGCAGGGTCGCGCTGGAGCCGGGCACCGGTGGGGTGTTTCGCATCACTTGCGATGGCGTACAGATCTGGGAGCGCAAGGCCGATGGCGGCTTTCCCGAGGCCAAGGTGCTCAAGCAGCGCGTTCGCGACCAGATCGATCCACAGCGCGACCTCGGGCATAACGATCGGGTTCAGTGAGCGGCGGCGTCCAGTGTTGACTTGCCCGTAGCGGGGCCGCTGGCCATGCGGCTCGACACCACAATCGCAACAATAATCAGCACCCCGCCCAGTAGCATGCGCAGCGAAGGTGTTTCGTGGAACAGCAGCCATGCCAGAGTGATGCCGTAGACCGGCTCCAAGGCAAAGACCACGGCAGCTGTGCGCGCTTTGATCACTGCCAGGCTTGCGACGAACAGGCTGTGAGCCAGCCCGGTGCAAAGTACGCCGAGCAGGCAGATCCACAGCCAGTCCAGCGGGCGAACATCGTTCAGCTGCGGGGCGGCAAATGGCAGCAGGCAAAAGGCGACTACCACGTTTTGCCACATGGCTGCCTGCACGGCCGGAACTCGTCCCGCGTTGGCGCGGTTGTTCAGCGACAGCAAAGAGAACAGCAGCCCCGAGGCGATTGACCACAGCAGCCCTTCGGTGGCCTGGCTGGCCAGATCGAAACTGGGGGTGACGAGAATCAGCCCGACGCTGACCAGAACCACCAGAATGATTTCGTTGAGCCGGATGCGTTCGCGAAAAATCAATCCTTCGAGAATCACCGTAAACGCCGGAAAACTGGCAAAGCCCAAGGTCGCAATCGCGACCCCGGCGATCTTGACCGAAACAAAAAAACTCACCCAGTGCCCGGCCAGCAGCAAACCGCTTAACAGCAGATTGCGGGCATCGCGCAGGGTCAGTTTGTACCAGCAGCCTTTGGCCAGCCCGGCGAAACAGACCAGCGCCAGCACCGCAAATGCGGCGCGACCAAAAACGATGACCGAAGCTGAAGCGGCCGCAAGCTTGCCGAAAACGCCAGTCATGCCAAACAGCAAGGCGCCGATATGCAGAGCGCCCAAGGCGGTACGCGGAGTCATTGCATTCCTTAAATCAATACGGGCAAGACGTGCAGTCTAAGGGGCAGGGCGGGGGGCTGTCTGTCGTGAGACTGGCGTCAGTTGTCGCCAGACTCGCGGCGCAGCACCGAAGGCGAGGCGCCGAATTCCCGGAGCATGGCGGCTGCAAAAGCGCTTTGTGAACTGTAACCGACACGGCTGGCGACTTCGCCAATGGGCAGAGCGCTGTGGCGTAACAGCGTCAAGCCGCTGTACAGGCGGCGTTGGCGAATGTAGTCCATGGGAGTCTGCCCGCTCTCGCTGACAAAACGACTGTGCAAGCGGGCGCAGGATAGGCCAGCGATGTGTGCCAGGTCCGCGACCTGCAGCGGGTAGGCGGCGTTTTGCTCGATGTAGGCATCCATGGCGGCATAGGGCAGGCGTTTGGGTTGAACCTGTTCGGGTGCAAGCTGGTTCAAACTGGCCAACAGCAGGATCGCACCCTGGCGGGCAATCAGCGGATCACTCACAGGACTGCTGGCCAGCCAGCTCACCAATTGATGTTGCCTGGGGTCCAGGATCAAGTGACCGGTCGTGTCGAGCAAGCGACGGCTGGCATCGGCGTGCTCGCCCAGGGTTTGCCCGAGCCAGTTTTGCCCCGGAACATCGAGCACCAGGCAGTGGCTGCCTTGCGGGCTGCCGCAGGTGTGGTGGGCACCTGCGGGAATAATGATCAGGTGTTGCTGGCGCAACAGGCTGGCGCGCCCGTCCACTTCGAAATCGAGTTTGCCGGACAGACTGATCACCACCTGCGCGTGCTCATGGCTGTGAGCAATCACCTCTTGGCGGTAATGACGCAGTGACAGGATTTGGTCCATGGCGACCTCATGTGTGGATCAGTGCCGCCAGAATGCCGGAATGCACAGTACGAACACGGTAATGATCTCAAGGCGCCCCAGCAACATGCCCAGGGACAGAATCCACTTGGCTGCATCCGGCAGGCTCGCGAAGTTGCCGGAGGGGCCAATGGTTTCGCCCAGCCCCGGTCCAACGCCGGACACGGTACTGGCAGCGCCGGTGAGGGCGGTCATCCAGTCCAGCCCCAGCAACGAAAGGGCCAGGGCGATCACGCAAATGGTGATGGCAAAGAAGAACGAAAAGGTCAAAATCGAGCGTACGATTTCTTCGTCGAGGCGGTGGCCGTTGTACTTCTGCTTGATCACCGCGCGGGGGTGGATCAGCTGATTAAGGTTGGCCTTGAGCAGGATATAGGCCACTTGAAAGCGGAAAATCTTGATTCCGCCTGCGGTCGAGCCCGAACACCCGCCAATAAAGCCCAGATAGAAAAACAGCATAAGCGAGAAATTGCCCCACAGGCTGTAGTCGCCCAGCGCAAAGCCTGTGGTCGTAACAACCGAAGTTACGTTCAGCGCCACATGGCGAAAGGCGTCCCAGTAGGGCATGTTGGTGGTCCACCACAGCCAGGCGCTGAGTACGATCCAGGTCACCAGCAGCAAACCGAGCAAGCCTTGTACCTGTTGGTCCTTGATCAGCGCCTTGCGATGGCCGCGCAGGGTGGCGACATACAGGGTAAACGGCAAGCTGCCCATGATCATTACGGCAATGGCTACCCAGTGCACCGCCGGTTGTGACCATTTGGCCAGCGACTGGTCAGAGGTCGAGAATCCACCGGTGGAAATGGCCGACATGGCGTGGTTGATCGCGTCAAACACACTCATGCCCGCCCACCAGAACGCCAGGCTACCGATGATGGTGATGCCGACATAGGCGGCCACTATCAGTCTGGCCACCATGTGCGAGCGGGGCATGACCTTTTCCGAACGGTCAGAAGATTCGGTCTGGAACAGGCGCATGCCACCGATTCGCAGCAAGGGCAAAATCGCTACCGCCATACCGATAAAGCCAATGCCCCCGAGCCAGTGGAGCATTGAGCGCCACATCAAAATGCCGGGGGACATGGTGTCCAGCCCGCTCAATACCGTGGAACCGGTGGCGGTAATGCCGGACATGCTTTCGAAAAAAGAGTCGGTGTAGCTGATGTGCTGCGTCAGCAAAAATGGCAGCGCGGCGAAGATACACACGATGACCCAGCTGGACACTGTCAGCAGGTACATGTCCCGGGGGCGCAGGTGAACCTGCTCGGGGCGTCCAGGTACCACCAGCGCCAAACCGGCAATAAAGGTAATCAGGCTGGCCCACAGGAAAGACGGCAAGTCGCCCAAGTGGTCGTAAATCACCAGGGTCAGCATGGGCACAGCCATGCTGATCGCGAGCGTAATCAGGAAGATGCCGATAATAAAACCGATGATGCGTAAGGTCGGCAACGCCATGAAGTCAGCTCGGGCATGAAAGAGGGGCGCCATTCTACCTGTGGTCTGGGCTATGTAAACCGCCAGGCCTTAGGGAGATACCGTTAGAATAGCTGCACATTTTCTTCAGGAGGTGGCCAATGGAGGCTCTCGACGCTTTGCTCAACCGTGTTTCTGCCCCGCGCTTGCTTGATCCGGCGCCAACGGCTGAGCAACGTGAAGTACTTTTTGCGGCCGCACTGCGTGCGCCGGATCACGGCCAGTTGCGTCCTTACCGTTTTTTGACGGTTGAAGGCGAAGCGCGCAATCAATTGGGTGAAATACTTGCCGAGGCCGTGCAGGCCCAGGGTGGCGAGGTGACACAAGCGGCGTTGGACAAGGCTCGCGCCATGCCTTTGCGTGCACCTTTGGTGGTAGTGGTGATTGCCCGTTTGCAGGATCACTTCAAAGTACCGAAGTCTGAGCAGTTGATTACTGCAGGCTGCGCGGCCCATGCCATTGAACTGGCGGCTTATGCCCAGGGCGTTGGCGCGGTATGGCGCACGGGCGAGTTATCCTATGCACCGCACGTCGCCAAAGGTTTGGGCTTGGGCGAAGGCGAAGAAGTAGTGGCGTTTTTGTATCTTGGGACACCGCAGAACGAACTGCGTACCGCGCCGAAAGTGGATAGCGCCGAGTTCGTGAAGGCGTGGTCGGTCAATTAAGAAGCACACATACTCGTAGCAGCTGCCTCGCGGAGCTCGACAGCTGCTACGCATTGAGTGAAAGCGCAACCTTCACAGATTGCCGTTGGGCTCCAGCGGTAACTCCAGGGTGGCGATAAACCCGCCGTCCGGGTGATTGCCCAGTACCAGGCGGCCGCCATGACGTTCCGCCGCACGGCGTGCAATCGCCAGTCCCAATCCGTGCCCGGCGGCTGTCTGGCCGGGTGCGCGGAAGAACGGTTCGCCAAGCTGCGTCAAATGCTCTTCAGCCGCTCCAGGTCCGTGGTCGCGAACCTTGATGGTGATGTGCTCGCCCTCGCGCGCCGCACTCAACTCGATCGGCTGGCCGGGCGGGTTGAAACGTTGCGCATTGCGCAGCAGATTATCCACCGCACGCTCGATCATCAAAGGCCAGCCATTGAGGCTCAAATCCGGCTCGGCATGCAATTGCACGGGTTGCTCAGGGACCGCCATCGACGCATCCTTTTGCACTGCGCAGAGCAGGGCATTGAGCTCGACGTGCTCCGCGCTCGCCTGATCGGCATCAACCCGGGCCAGGGTCAGGATCTCGCTGATCAATGACTCCAGCCGATCGCATTCGCGGGTCAGCCGCGGCCACAGTTTTTCCCGCTCTTCAGGTCCGGCGCGCTCAGCCAGTGCCAGGGCGATTTTAAGGCGGGCCAGTGGCGAGCGCAGTTCGTGAGACACGTCGCGCAGCAGCTGGCGCTGACTGCTGATCAAACTCTGCAGGCGGGCACCCATGCGGTTGAAGTCGGTGGCCAGGACGCCAAACTCATCGCGGCGCGAGGCCAGGCGCGCCAAGCTGTTCTGTTGATAGGTGGTTTGCCCCAGATCGTGCACCGCCACCCGCAGGCGGCTAAGTGGCCGGGTGATCGACAACGTGACCATCAGGCTGAACAGGGTCAGCACCACCAGGGCAATTCCCAATGCGCTCAGCGGCCAGAGCAGGCTCTGGCGATGCCAGGCATCCAGTTCCGGGTGCGGAATGCGATAAATCAGCAGGTAAGTTTCGGCGGTTTTCGGGCTGGTGTATTCGACCGTCAGGCGGCGCCACGGCAACTGCTCTTCGCCCGGGTGCTGGCGAGCTTCCCAGGCGGCTGCCCGGCGCGGGAAGGTGCCGCGTACTACGGGGTCGCCACTTTCGTTAAGTACCTGCACGTCGATGTGGTAACGACGTTTGCGTTTTTCGAGGAAGTCTTGCGCCGCGTCGGCGCCCTGAGTTTCGTAGCGTTCAGTCCATTGTTGCGCCAGGTTGGCGATCCCTGGGTGGCGGGAAAGAATCCACGCGTCCTGATTGAGCATATGCCCCAGCAGGATCGACAGCCCTGCGACCAAGGCAATTGCCAGCCAAAAGCTGGCAAGAATGCGCCAAAACAGTGATCGCACGGTAATTCCTCACGAGTTGTGGTTTAAAACGAGTAAAGCCCAACGGCCAGGGGCCGTTGGGCTTGATGCACGCGCGGTTTATTGCGCTTTAGTAGCTTGCTGTGCTTTCCATTCCTTGAACTGCTTCCACTCGGCCTGACGGTCGGCACGTTTCTTTTGCATCTCGTCGAAACGTTTCTGCTGATCAGGCTTGAGCACGGCGCGGATATCGCTCTGGGTCTTGTCCTTCTTGGCCTTGATCTCGTCTTTCAGCGCTTTTTGATCAGCGGCTGGCAGTTTTTCCAGGTACTTCTCGACCAACTGCTTGCGATCATGCATTTGCTCGCCCATCAACTTGCCAATCTGCTGGCGCTGTTCGCGGCTCAGGTCCAGTTGGCTGTAGGGAGCATCGCCGCGACCGTGGTGTTCGCCACCGTGACGTGGGCCCATTGAGCCGTCGCCACCAGGCATGGCCATTGCGACGGTTGGCAGTGCTGCAGCAAACATCAAAGCAATTAGAGTCTTACGCATGGTGTGTCTCCTTCGATTACGGTTCCGGTGAATCCGGATGCGCCCAGTTTAGGGAGATCAAGGTCAAGCGCTGTCAGCCCTGCGTAAAGCTTTGGTAAAGAGGGTTTTTCGGGGTCTTTACATACGCTGCCGGCAAAAAGGGGTTATGCGCTGTAAAAGTAACCACGGCTGCGCAGGGCCACAATACGGGGGCTGCCGTCGGGGTGGGGGCCAATCTTCTTGCGCAGGTTGCTGATGTGCATGTCCAGGCTGCGGTCGTACAGGGTCAGCTTGCGGCCCAGGGCTATCTGCGCCAGTTCCTGCTTGTCCAGCGGCTCGCCCGGTTGACGCAGCAGGGCTTCAAGAATCCGGCTTTCAGACACCGTCAGCGTGATGTCGCGCTGGTCGATCGTGACCACGCCGCGCATGGGGCTGAAGCACAAATCCCCCAGCTCCATCTGGCTGGATACCGCTGCCGGGTGGCTGCGGCGCAATACAGCGCGCAGGCGGGCCGTCAGCTCTCGGGGGTCGCACGGTTTGGCCAGGTAGTCATCGGCGCCCAGTTCGAGCCCCAGAATGCGGTCCAGCGGTTCGCCACGGGCCGACAGCATCAGCACGGGCAGGTCCGGATGATCGTTGCGCAGTTGTTTGAGCAGCTCAAGACCACTGCCATCTGGAAGCATGACATCCAGTACCACGGCATCGGGGCTGGATTCGTTCAACGCCTTGCGGGCGCTTGAACCGTCGTGGCAAGCGCGAACCTGAAAGCCTTCCTGGCTCAGCCAACTGACCAGAAGCTCACACAGCTCCTCGTCATCATCTATCAGTAACAGGTCGCTCATGACTTACTCGATTTAACCAGTGCCGACGCTGTCTACGTCGGCCACCGGCAAAGATACCGCAGGCAGGCAGGTTATGGCAGGACTTGCTTGAACGGCTTGACGCTGACATTGGCATACACGCCAGCAGCAATGTACGGGTCGGCATCGGCCCAGGCCTGAGCGAGGGTCAGAGACTCGAACTCTGCCACGATCAGGCTACCGGTGAAACCGGCTGCGCCCGGATCATTGCTGTCGATGGCCGGGTGCGGGCCGGCCAGCACCATGCGTCCTTCGGCTTTCAGTTGTTGCAAGCGCTCAAGGTGCGCTGGGCGAGCAGCCAGGCGAGCTTCGAGCGAATTGGCGACGTCAGTTGCAATGATGGCGTAGAGCATGTCAGTCCTTGGTCTTGGGGGTGGTTGGATCGGTGTCATGCAGATGGCGCGACAAGTAGATACCTTGGGCAATCAGGAACAGCACGGTCATGCCCAGGCTGCCGAACACTTTAAAGTCGACCCAGATGCTTTGATAGGTGAACGCAACGAACAGGTTGGCGGCACCGCAGAACAGGAAAAACGCGATCCAGGCCAGGTTCAGGCGGGCCCAAACGGCGTCCGGAAGGGTCAGTGCGTGGCCCATGATGCGTTTGATCAGCAGCTTGTCACCAATGAAATGACTGCCGGCAAACGCCAGCGCAAACAGCCAGTTCACCACTGGAGCTTTCCATTTAAGGAAGGTTTCGCTGTGGAAGGCGAGGGTCAGGCTGCCGAACACCAGGCAGGCAACCAGGGTCAGCCATTGGCTTTTTTCGAGTTTGCGCTGTTTAAAAAACAGAATCCCGTACACCACCAGCGAACTGGCAATCAACATCGCCGTAGCGCTGTAGATACCCCCTACCGACAGGCTGTGCCCGCCGATTTCGATGACGCGTGGGTCGGTTTTGTAAACGATGAAAAACAGTAACAGCGGGATGAAGTCGATGAATTGTTTCACAGTGGCAGCCAGAAGCAGGATGTGGCGGCATAATAACAAACATCAATGACAGCGAAAGTGTCAGCTAGAGGTTATTAAATCCCCGTGGAAATTGACTTGCATTGCCATAGCACAGCTTCCGATGGCGCCCTGGCGCCTGCGGTACTGGTCGCGCGTGCGTTCGAGAAAGGTGTGCGAGTCCTGGCCCTGACCGATCACGACACACTTGAAGGCCTCGACGAAGCCCGCACAGCGGCGCAGGCGTTGAACATGACCCTGATCAATGGCGTCGAATTGTCGTGTACTTGGGGCGGTGCCACGATCCATGTGCTTGGCTACGGCTTTGATGTCCATGCCCCGGCGTTGGTCGAGGCCATTGCCAAGCTTCATGAGGGGCGCTGGCTGCGGGCCGAGGAGATCAGCCGCAAACTGGCGCTTAAGGGCATGCCCGGCGCGCTTGAAGGCGCAAGGGCCATCCAGCAAGGGCTGGGTGACAGCGGTAATGCTCCGGCCCGCCCGCACTTTGCCGACTTCCTGGTCGAGGCCGGTTACGTCAAGGACCGCGCCGAGGCGTTTCGCAAATGGCTGGGCGCTGGCAAGTTGGGTGACGTCAAACTGCATTGGCCAACCCTTGAAGACACGGTTGCCACCCTGCGTGCAGCCGGGGCCTGGGTCAGCCTGGCGCACCCGTCGCACTACGATTTCACCCGCAGCAAGCGCCGACGTCTGATTGGCGACTATATTCAAGCTGGGGGTCACGCTATTGAAGTGGTCAACGGGTATCAGCCAGCCGATCAGGTGGGCAGCCTGGCGATCCTTGCGCGTGAGTTCGGTCTGCTGGTCAGTGCCGGCAGTGATTTTCATGGTCCGGGAGGTTGGTCCGAGATAGGCGAATACCGCCCAGTCCCGGAAGATCTGCCGCCATTGTGGTGTCGATTCAAATATGAACAGCCCACTGCTAACGTCTGAACAGGTAAACACTGTGAGTCAATTTTTCCAGATTCATCCGGAAAACCCTCAGGCGCGCCTGATCAAGCAGGCCGTCGAGATCATTAAAAAGGGTGGGGTGGTGATTTACCCCACCGATTCGTCCTACGCCGTGGGTTGCCAGATGGGTGACAAGAGTGCGATCGAGCGGATCAAGCGCCTGCGAAACCTGGACGACAAGCACAACTTCACCCTGATGTGCTGCGACCTTTCGCAGCTGGGGCTGTTCGCCAAGGTTGACACCGGCACGTTTCGTTTACTCAAGGCCCATACGCCGGGTCCTTACACTTTCATTCTCAACGCCACCCGCGAAGTACCGCGCCTGCTGCTGCATCCCAAGCGTCGTACCATCGGCCTGCGGGTGCCGAGCCATCCGATTGCGCTGGCACTGCTTGAAGAGCTGGGCGAACCGCTGATGAGCGTGACGCTGATTCTGCCGGGTGAGAGCGAGCCGATGGAAGACCCGTACGAGATCCGCGATGCCCTCGAAAAACAGGTCGACCTGATTATTGATGGCGGTTTTGGCGGCAACAAGGCGTCGACCGTGATCAGCTTGGTAGACAGCGGAGATCCCGAGATTGTCCGGGTAGGTTGCGGCGACCCTGAACCGTTTATGGTCGAGGCCTGATGTCTGAAGTTCAAGCCCCTGAGGCGGTAGAGGCCCAGGCCGGTGCCCAGCAAGAACTGTCCCTCGCTATGGTCTATGGCCAGGCGGTCATCGAAATGCCGCAAGACCTGTACATCCCGCCGGATGCACTGGAGGTGTTTCTTGATGCCTTTGAAGGCCCGCTCGACCTGCTGCTCTACCTGATCCGCAAGCAAAACATCGACATCCTCGACATTCCTGTGGCGGAGATCACCCGCCAATACATGGGGTATGTCGAGCTGATGAAAACCGTGCGCCTGGAACTGGCCGCCGAGTACCTGGTTATGGCCGCCATGCTGGCCGAGATCAAATCCCGGATGCTGCTGCCTCGTTCGGTCGAGATCGAAGAGGACGAAGGCGACCCACGCGCCGAACTGATTCGCCGCTTGCAGCAATACGAGCGTTTCAAGGCTGCTGCTGAAGGGATTGAAGGATTGAGCCGGGTAGGGCGCGAGGTCTTCGTGCCCAAACTCGATGCCCCTGAAGCGCGGGCCCGCAAGCTGGTGCCGGATGTAGCCCTGGAAGAGTTGCTGATGTCCATGGCTGAAGTGCTGCGCCGAACCGACATGTTTGAAAGTCATCAGGTCAGCCGTGAGGCTCTGTCGACCCGCGAACGCATGAGCGATGTCCTCGAACGCCTCAAGGGCGGTGGCTTTGTGCCGTTTGTCGAGCTGTTTACCGCCGAAGAAGGCAAGTTGGGCGTGGTGGTGACTTTTATGGCCGTTCTTGAACTGGTCAAGGAGTCGCTGGTCGAGCTGGTGCAAAATGAACCCTTCGCGCCGATCCACGTGCGGGCAAGAGCCGAATAAAGAGCTGAAACCATGAATTTGACTGAACCCCGCGAGCTGGCCTCCTTGCTTGAGGCCTTTCTGTTGGCCTCGGGAAAGCCGCAAAGCCTTGAACGCCTGTTTGAACTGTTTGAAGAGGTCGAACGCCCGGAACCGCCCGTATTCAAAAAGGCCCTGGAGCTGCTGCGCAAATCCTGTGACGGCCGCGCGTTTGAGCTCAAGGAAGTTGCCTCAGGCTATCGCCTGCAGATCCGCGAAAAGTACTCGCCGTGGGTCGGGCGCTTGTGGGAAGAGCGTCCGCAACGCTACTCGCGAGCCATGCTTGAAACCATGGCGCTGATTGCCTATCGCCAGCCCATTACTCGGGGCGAAATTGAAGATGTGCGAGGTGTGGCGGTCAACAGCCATATCGTCAAAACCCTGCTTGAGCGCGAATGGATCCGCGTGGTGGGCTATCGCGACGTGCCGGGCAAACCCGCGATGTTCGCAACCACCAAGGGGTTTCTCGATCACTTCAACCTCAAGAGCCTCGACGAACTGCCGCCGCTGGCGGAGTTGCGTGAGCTGGAACCTGATCCGATCCTCGATTTCGACGACGCTCCGGTGCCTGCGCATCTTCAGGCCTTGGCCGACGAAAGTGCCGAGCCGGAAGAACCCAAGGATGAAACCAGCTTCCGCACCCTGCTGACGGAACTGGACACCATGGAAGAAGGTCTTAAAACCGACTTTGATGACCTGTTGCGTGACGTTGCGCCCGTTGATGTTCCGGAGCCGGAAGTAGAGGTAGAAGTAGAGGTAGAAGCGCAACCACAACCGCAGCAACCCTCTGCCGCCGAACTGGCCCGCGAGCGATTGCGCGCTGCCGTTGCAGCCCTTGAGCAGCGATCGACCATGAGCGACGAAGAGCTTGAGGCCCAGGCACTGGCTGAAGCCATCGAGCAAGAGCGCCGCGAGCTGGAGGACTGACACGCTCTTGTAGCAGCTGCCGAAGGAACGAGGCTGCGTTCGGCTGCGAAGCAGTCGTGAATTCAGTGGGTGCGGTATGTCAGATACGCCGGATTTTCATTATTACGACCGCTTCGCGCCCGAACGCAGCCTCGTTCCTTCGGCAGCTGCTACGGACCTTGGCCAGCTTCTGATTGAGAGGTTTAACCATGAGTTCACCCAAAGACCCCTGCATAGGCGTCTGCAAATTCACCGATGACATGTGCATCGGTTGCGGTCGCACCAAGCGTGAAATCAAGGCCTGGAAGAAGCTCGACAAGGACGAAAAGCGTGCGGTGCTGGCCGAGTCGGCTCTGCGTTTGCTGGCATTTGAAGCCACCGGCCGGCGGAAAAAGAAGTAAGTCAGCCACTTCGTGACTAGCCTTTGATGCGCAATGGCCAACATCAGCGTATGATTCGCGACCCTCTGGCGCTCGATAGAGCCCCAAGGCCCATTTTTTACACTTCAGGCGTTCGCCTGAATTGACACACCGGGAGGTGCCCAGATGAGTGATCTAGACCCTAAAGACAGCCAGGAAATTGGCCCAGCAGGCGAAAAACTGCAAAAAGTCCTCGCCCGTATTGGCGTTGGCTCGCGTCGCGACGTAGAGAGTTGGATCAGCCAGGGCCGCATCAAGGTCAATGGCAAAGATGCAACCCTGGGTCTGCGCGTAGACCTGCACGACGCCATCTCCATCGATGGCAAGGTGATCAAGCGTGAAGAGGCAGCCGAATCGGTTCGCCGCGTGATCATGTACAACAAACCAGACGGCGAAATCTGCACCCGTGACGACCCTGAAGGCCGTCCGACCGTGTTCGACAAATTGCCGCGTCCAAAAGAAGGCCGCTGGATCAATATCGGTCGTCTGGACATCAACACCACCGGCTTGCTGATGTTCACCACCGACGGTGAGCTGGCTAACCGCCTGATGCACCCTTCCTACGAGATGGACCGTGAATACGCGGTACGTGTGCGTGGCGAAGTGGACGACGAGATGATCGAGCGCCTCAAGGCCGGCGTTGTGCTGGAAGACGGCCCGGCGCGTTTCACCGACATCAAGCAGGCTCCGGGCGGCGAAGGCTTCAACCATTGGTACCACTGCGTAGTGATGGAAGGCCGTAACCGTGAAGTACGTCGCTTGTGGGAATCCCAGGGCCTGGTGGTCAGCCGCCTGAAGCGCGTGCGTTTCGGTCCGGTGTTCCTCAACTCTGACCTGCCGATGGGTCGCTGGCGCGAAATGAGCCAGTTTGAGGTTGATATCCTCAGCGCTGAAGTTGGCCTCACGCCGGTTGCCATGCCGCAAATGAACGCCAAAAGCAAAGACAAGCTTGAGCGTATGCAACGTAAATCCTCGCGCCCTGTGGCTCGTGGCGATCGTGTTGCCCGCGTTCTGCGTCCTGCCGAAGGTGCTCCGCTGGCTCCGCGCCCGGCGCGTCAGCCGCACATCGAAGGCGAGCGCCCGGCGCGTCCTGCCCGCGATGAGGCTGCTCGTCCGGCACGCAAGCCAGCGGGTCGCACTGACCGCGTACCTGCGGGTCGTGGCGCGCCAGTGGCCGAGCGTCCGAGCGAAGTCAACAAGCGTCCAACCAAGCCAAGCCGCTCAGGCCCCAAGCTGGTTGAAGATGCACCGTCGGGCAAGCGTCGTGGCGCCCCGGCCGGTTCCGGCCAGCGTCCAGGCTTCGGCCGTCGCAAGCCGCAGTAAGCTTTAAGCGCTGTACAAAAAACGCCAACCCCTCGGGGTTGGCGTTTTTTTATGCCTGACGGATTGATGCCATTTTGGTCATGAACGGCTGCAGAGATACTTCGACCGTGGGAGCGAGCCTGCTCGCGAAGAGCATTCGCGAGCAGGCTCGCTCCCACAAGGGGCCTTGTACAGGTTGTGCGGTTGTTTTTTAAGTGGCAATTTTTCGTTACGCCGCGTCAATAAATCCATACGAATTCAGCCACTTACCGACCTTAAACCGCTGAAATCACCTCGCTGTAATGAAAATCTTCCGAGTTTTATAGATTTAGGACACTTCCTACCGATATGGCGGCTTGTTTCGTCTTGCTATCGGCTGTGTGATGGGATCTTGCCTTCGTGCGGGTGTACAATGCGCCGCGTTTTAACTGTGACTCAATTGCGTACCCGCGCATTTTGCCAAGGCCGTACGCCTTGATAATTCCGCAATGCCACAAGCGTTGCGGGTTCGATTCCGTCACAGATAAAAACAAACAGGTGACGCATGACTCGTGAAACAACCTTGGATTCCTGGCGCCTGCGCTGGGGTTTGATTTGTGTTGTAGACCCTTCGATCACTGCCTCTGGTGCTCAAGCTACAACGCACTGAATCACATCAAACCTTGTGTGGGACCTTTTCAATGAGTGGAAATACCTCGCATTCGGGCGAGCTTAAACGCGGCCTGAAAAATCGTCATATCCAGCTGATCGCCCTCGGTGGCGCGATTGGTACTGGCCTGTTCCTCGGTTCGGCCGGGGTGCTGAAGTCAGCCGGTCCATCGATGATTCTGGGCTATGCGATCTGCGGCTTCATTGCCTTCATGATCATGCGCCAGCTCGGCGAAATGATCGTCGAAGAGCCGGTCGCCGGTTCCTTCAGTCACTTTGCCCACAAGTACTGGGGCGGTTTTGCCGGCTTCATGTCGGGCTGGAACTGCTGGGTGCTGTACATCCTGGTGGGCATGTCGGAACTGACCGCCGTCGGCAAGTACGTGCACTACTGGTGGCCGGAGATTCCAACCTGGGCCTCGGCGGCAGCGTTCTTCGTCCTGATCAACCTGATTAACCTGACCAACGTCAAAGTGTTTGGCGAGGCCGAGTTCTGGTTCGCGATCATCAAGGTCGTGGCGATCGTCGGCATGATTGCCCTGGGCAGCTACCTGCTGGTCAGCGGCAGCGGCGGTCCTCAGGCATCGGTCAGCAACTTGTGGGAGCACGGCGGCTTCTTCCCGAACGGGACGACCGGTCTGATCATGGCCATGGCCTTTATCATGTTCTCCTTCGGCGGTCTGGAAATGCTCGGTTTCACCGCAGCAGAAGCCGACAAACCACGCACCGTGATCCCCAAGGCGATCAATCAGGTGATCTACCGCATCCTGATTTTCTACATCGGTGCCCTGGTGGTTCTGCTGTCTCTGACGCCGTGGGACTCGTTGCTCGAAACCCTGAACGCCGGTGGCGACAGCTACAGCAGTAGCCCGTTCGTGCAAGTGTTCTCGATGCTGGGCAGCAACCCGGCTGCGCATATCCTCAACTTTGTGGTTCTGACCGCAGCGCTGTCGGTGTACAACAGCGGCACCTACTGCAACAGCCGTATGCTGTTGGGGATGGCGCAGCAGGGTGATGCACCCAAAGTGCTGGCCAAAATCGACAAGCGCGGTGTGCCGGTCAACTCGATCCTGGCTTCGGCAGCGGTCACGGTGATTGCGGTCCTGCTCAACTACCTGATGCCCCACGATGCGCTGGAGCTGCTGATGTCGCTGGTAGTGGCCACCCTGGTGATCAACTGGGCGATGATCAGCTTCTCCCACGTCAAGTTCCGCCAGCACATGGACAAAACAGCACAGACGCCGCTGTTCAAGGCCCTGTGGTATCCCTACGGCAACTACATCTGCCTGGCATTTGTCGCGTTCATTCTGGTGATCATGTTGTTGATCCCGGGCATTCGCGTGTCGGTGTACGCGATTCCGGTGTGGGTGGTCTTTATGTGGGTGTGCTACCTGATCAAAAACAAGCGCGCGGTGCAGGCATCGGCTGCGGCCTACAGCTCTGCCAAATAAGCTGAGCGGTTAATGCAACAAGCCCGGCCATTGAGCCGGGTTTGTTGTTTGTGGGGTATCCTGCACGCCCCGAAGACGGACCCATTTTTGATGCTGGTGATTTCCAACAACGTGCATATCCCCGATGCCGAGATCGAGCTGACGGCAATTCGCGCCCAAGGTGCGGGCGGGCAGAACGTCAACAAGGTGTCGAGCGCCATGCACTTGCGCTTCGATATACCCAACTCTTCGTTGCCGCCGTTTTACAAGGAGCGGCTGCTGGCGCTGCGTGACAGTCGGATCACCAGCGATGGTGTGCTGATCATCAAGGCTCAGCAATATCGCACCCAGGAGCAAAATCGGGCGGATGCGCTGGAGCGCCTGGTCGAGTTGATCGTCAGCGCGACCAAAGTCGAGAAAAAGCGCCGTCCTACCAAGCCGACCCTGGGCTCAAAAAAGCGTCGCCTGGAATCCAAGACCAAGCGCGGCAGCATCAAGGCCGGGCGAGGCAAGGTGGACTTCTAGAGAGTCCTCCAATACCCCCAAAGGGCATTAAGTGACTCTCGCTCTCTGCGCCTGGCGATACAGGTAAACACTCAGCAACAACCCGCTAAATGCCGCCAGTGCCGCGAACAGAAAGATCGAAGCAAAGCCGAAGCCTGCCGCCACGGCACCCACCAGCGGGCCGGTGATGCCCAGTGACAGGTCGATAAACAGCGAGTACGCGCCCACTGCCGCCCCCCGGCTGGAGGCGGGAACCAGGTTGACCGCTTCAACGCCCAGCGCCGGGAATACCAGCGAGAAGCCGAAACCGCTCAAGGCTGCGCCCGCCAGCGCCAGTTCAGGGTTCGGTGCCAGCCAGAGGAGCAGCAAGCCCAGGGTTTCGACGCTCAGGCAGGCAATCGCCACCCTGAAACCGCCGATACGGTTGATAAAGTTGCCGAATATCAGCCGTGCACCAATAAAGCTGGCGCCGAACAGGCTCAGGCACAGCACCGCGTTTTCCCAGTGATTGGTCGCGTAGTACAGGGTGATAAAGGTCGCAATGGTGCCAAAACCAATCGAGCCCAACGCCAGCCCGGCACCGTGGGGGAATACACGCCCCAGCACATGCAGGAACGGCAGGCGCGCACCACTGACGATGGGCGCCGCGCGCTTGGGCCATGCCAGCAGCAAGCCCACCAGCGCCAGCAAAATAATGCTCACGCCCATGCTCCACATGCCCAAGTGGCTGACCATCACCACGCCCAATGGCGCGCCAATGGCAATTGCGCCGTAACTGGCAATGCCGTTCCATGAAATTACTTTGGCGGTATTGGCCGCACCGACCCGGCCAATACCCCAGCCGATGGAGCCGGAGCCCACCAGGCTTTCAGCGCTGCCCAGCACCAGTCGCCCGATCAGCAGGCAGGTAAGGCTTACGGCCGGCATCGATGCTGTCCAGCTCGATGCGAGCATCAATACGCCGCTCAGGCCGCAGCCCGCCAGGCCGTACATCACCGCGTGCTTGCTGCCCAGGTTGTCGATGATACGGCTGGCATAAGGGCGGCTCAGTAGCGTGGCCAGATATTGCACACTGATCACCAGCCCGGCGATGACGGTGCCATAGCCAAGGTGGTTGTGTACGTAACCGGGGAGCACGGCCAGCGGTATGCCGATATTCAGATAGCCGATAAAGGTAAACAGAACGATGGAAACCACTTGCAGAGTGATCGCCATAGGACGCTGTGTTTCGGGCATGGGGTAGGGGTCCTGCGGGGTACGGTTGAGGCAGATTACAGTGGTGCAACCAATTGTGTCGCGATTAAAGCGGCCAAGGCGTTTTCCTGAGTGCCGAAACGCTTGAGCAGGGTCGCCTGCTTCTCGGGGCTGAGACGCTCCCAGAGGTCGATCATTTTTTCGGCGGTGCCGATCAGAACGCTGGCTTGGGTTTCGCTGAAAGTGTCAGTCACGCATTAATCCGGAATAGGGGGGTGGAGCGATTGTGTCAGACGGTGTGAAAAACAAGCTGCTTTTCGCACCGTCTGAGTGTATGCCGTCAGTCTTCGCTGTCGGCCTGGAGGCTTTCTGAAGCCTCATCCAGAGCGCTGTTTTCGCCACTGGTGTGTTGCGGGATTGGCTGCTCGGTTTCGTGCAGGCTTGGGAAGGGGAGGTTTGGGATCTCGTGCATCGTCGCGCTCCTCGCAAGGTGTGTTTTAAGTAGCTTGCTAAGGATACAGGAGGGAGTGTGACAATTTGTCTTTTTATTGCGTCTGGGGGGAATTGTATCGAAATTTTCATCTGGCGGCGTAAGAACCCTGTAGTCGCTGCCGAAGGCTGCGTGAAGTCTGCGGTGAGCTTGAGAGAACGGGTTGCTCCGCAACCCTTCGCAGCCTTCGGCAGCGACTACAGGTACAGGTACAGGATCAGTACAAAATCAGCGGGTACACACCTGCGCAATCGCCTTGGCCAGCAGGCTCAGGCGCGTGCCGTCCACGCCGGCCATGTTGGCGCGGCCAGAACCGACCATGTACACGCTGTGCTTCTCGCGTAATAACTGGACTTGTTCTTGGGTCAGGCCGGTGTAGGAAAACATCCCGCGTTGCTCATTGATATGAGCGAAGTGTTCCGCCAGCCCGAACGGCGCCAGTGCTTCGACCAGGCCACTGCGCAAGTGCGCGATACGGCTGCGCATGGCTTCGACTTCGTCGATCCACAGGTTTTTAAGCTCTGCATCGCCGAGGATGGTCGCCACCACTGCCGCGCCATGATCCGGCGGGTTTGACCACAGGTTGCGAGCCAGGTACGCCAGCTGGCTGCGGATATCCGTCAGCTTTTCGCTGTCATTGGCACACACGATCAAGGCACCAACCCGTTCGCGGTACAGACCGAAGTTCTTCGAGCATGAACTGGTGATCAGTACTTCCGGCAACTCGCTGACGAACAGACGAGTTGACCAGGCATCCTCCTGCAAGCCGTCACCGAACCCCTGGTAAGCGAAATCGATCAGCGGCAGCAGTTCGCGACGGCGAACCACGTCCAGCACGTTTAGCCAGTCAGCTTGGGACAGGTCGAAACCGGTCGGGTTGTGGCAGCAGGCGTGAAGCAGCACCACATCGCCTTTTGGCGCGTGTTCCAGCGCTTCGAGCATTGCCGCCACGTTGAGCTTGTTGTCGCGGCCCACGTAGGGGTAGTGGCTGATCTTCAGCCCGGCAGCGGCAAAGATGGTTTCATGGATCGGCCACGTCGGATCGCTCAGCCAGATACCGCGGCCCGGCAGGCATTGCGCGATAAAGTCGGCGCTCAGGCGCAACGCACCGGTGCCGCCCGGGGTTTGGGTGGCTCCAGCACGTTTGCCCGCCAGCAGCGGCGAATCCTCGCCCAATACCAGCTCGGTGATCAATTGCCCAAAGCGGCTGTCGCCATGACCGCCGATGTACGTTTTGGTCAGTTGCTGGTCCACCAGGCGCTGTTCGGCCTTTTTGACCGACTGCAAGATCGGCGTCAGGCCGTTCGCGTCCTTGTAGACGCCCACGCCCAAGTCGAACTTGTCCGGGTTGCTGTCCTGCTGGTAGGCATCCATCAAACCGAGAATCGGGTCGCCCGGCACCCGACCTATGGCGTCGAAGTGCATTATTTGCGGCCTTCTGCAGTTTTTGCGACGTCGTCAGTGCGCGCGGCCATGATGAAATCGTTGCGGTGCAGGCCTTTGATCGAGTGGCTCCACCAGGTCACGGTCACCGAGCCCCACTCGGTCAGCAGGCCCGGGTGATGGCCTTCGGCTTCGGCGATTTCGCCCACGGCATTGGTAAAGGCCAGTGCGAACTTGAAATTCTTGAACAGAAACACCTTTTCCAGCTGCATGACGCCGTCGCGAACTTCGATGTTCCAGTCTGGAATCTGCTTGATCAGTACCGGCAGTTCTTCATCGCTGACTTGAGGAGCATCGGCGCGGCAGGCTTCGCAATGGGCTTGGTTCAGAGCGTTCATGGTGGATTCCTGAATTCATTTTTTATTGATAGGTAAAAAGACGTGTTATGCCGCTTTCGGTTTAGGCGCAAATTTGGGCGCGTGCAGGCCCATTGTCATGCCTTTTTCGACCATGCCCATGATGTCTTCGTGGGCCAGGTCAAACAGTCGCTTCAAGTCCGGGAGGACAAAATACAGCGGCTGCAAAATATCGATGCGATACGGCGTGCGCATGGCTTCCAGCGGATCGAAGACCTGATGTTCCGGTTCTGACGACAGGCTGTAAACCGTTTCTTTGGGCGACGAAAGAATCCCGCCGCCATAAATGCGTTTGCCTTCTGGCGTGTCCACCAGGCCGAACTCGATGGTCATCCAGTACAGGCGCGCCAGATACACCCGTTGCTCCTTGCTCGCTTGCAACCCCAGCTTGCCGTAGGTGTGGGTGAACTCGGCAAACCACGGGTTGGTCAGCAGCGGGCAGTGGCCGAAAATTTCGTGGAAAATATCCGGCTCTTGCAGGTAATCCAGCTCTTCGGGGGTACGAATAAAGGTCGCTACCGGGAATTGCTTAGTGGCGAGCAACTCAAAGAAGGTCTGGAAGGGGATCAGCGCGGGAACGCGGGCTACTTGCCAGCCAGTGGTGGCACCCAGTACCTGATTGATTTCGCTCAGTTGCGGGATGCGGTCGTGGGGCAGGTCCAGCTTTTCGATGCCTTCCATGTACTCTGGGCAGGCGCGGCCTTCCAGCAGTTTCAGCTGGCGGGTGATCAGCGTATTCCACACCGCGTGTTCGGCTGGTGTGTAGTCGATAAAGCCACTGGCATCCGGCTCACGGGCGACGTATTTCGTTTGCTTCATGGGGCTCTCCGCAAGGAAATCGTTTTTATTATTCGGTGTTGTTGCGATGCCTTAGTGATACCCCAAGTGATTGCTCCGTGCAGCTAGCCTAAAGCCAGTAATGCTGGGATGATGCGGGTTATTCGTAAAGTATTCGTTACGATGTGCGCTCCGGGCTGTCATTATTGAGTGTGCGACAGCACAACTGTCACAAAATCGTGACGATGAAATGCCCCTGAAGTATGAAAACTTCTCTGTGGGAGCGAGCCTGCTTGCGAAAGGCGCTCTTGAGGCCTTCGCGAGCAGGCTCGCTCCCACACTGGATCTCCATTGTTAGTTATCTCCGAGCCTTGCCCATGCGTATCAAAGTCCACTGCCAAAACCGGATTGGCATCCTTCGCGACATTCTTAACCTGTTGGTTGCCTACGGCATCAACGTGAAGCGTGGGGAGGTCGGGGGGGATCAGGGCAACGCGATTTATCTGTACTGCCCGAATTTGATCAACCTGCAATTCCAGGCCTTGCGCCCGAAGTTTGAAACCATCGCCGGGGTGTTTGGGGTCAAGCGCGTAGGCTTGATGCCCAGCGAGCGCAGGCATATGGAGCTCAATGCCTTGCTCGGGGCGCTGGAGTTTCCGGTGTTGTCCATCGACATGGGGGGCTGCATCGTTGCCGCCAACCGTGCGGCTGCACAGTTGCTCGGGGTGCGGGTCGACGAGGTGCCGGGGATTTCCCTGTCCCGTTATGCCGAAGACTTCGACCTGCCCGAGCTGGTGCGGGCCAACAAGTCGCGGATCAATGGCTTGCGAGTCACGATCAAGGGGCTGGTTTACCTGGCCGATATCGCGCCGCTGCAACTGGAACATGATGAAAGCGAGGCCATGGCCGGCGCCGTCCTGACCCTGCACCGCGCCGACCGCGTGGGCGAGCAGATCTACAACGTGCGCAAGCAAGAGTTGCGCGGTTTTGACAGCATCTTCCAGAGCTCTAAAGTCATGGCCGCCGTGGTGCGTGAAGCCCGGCGCATGGCGCCCCTGGATGCGCCGCTCTTGATAGAAGGCGAAACCGGCACTGGCAAAGAACTGTTGGCCCGCGCCTGTCACCTGGCCAGCCCCCGTGGCCAGTCGCCACTGATGGCGCTCAACTGTGCAGGGCTGCCGGAGTCGATGGCTGAAACCGAGCTGTTCGGGTACGGCCCGGGGGCGTTTGAAGGCGCGCGGGCCGAAGGCAAACTCGGCCTGCTGGAGCTGACAGCGGGCGGTACGTTGTTTCTCGATGGCGTAGGCGAAATGAGCCCGCGTTTGCAGGTCAAGCTGCTGCGCTTTTTGCAGGACGGTTGCTTCCGGCGGGTCGGCAGCGATGAAGAGGTCTACCTCGATGTGCGGGTGATGTGTGCCACCCAGGTCGACCTGTCCGAGTTGTGCGCCCGGGGCGAGTTCCGCCAGGACCTGTACCACCGGCTTAACGTGTTGTCGCTGCATATCCCGCCGTTGCGCGATTGCCTGGACGGGTTGGAGCCTTTGGTCGAGCACTTTCTGGATCAGGCCAGCCGACAGATCGGTTGCCCGCTGCCCCGCCTGGCGCCTGCCGCGAAGGACCGGTTGAGCCACTACCACTGGCCGGGCAACGTGCGCCAACTGGAAAACGTGCTGTTTCAGGCAGTGTCGCTGTGTGATGGCGGGGTGGTCAAAGCCGAGCATATCCGCCTGCCGGACTACGGCGTGCGCCAGCCGTTGGGCGAGTTCTCCCTGGAAGGCGGGTTGGACCACATTGTCGGCCGTTTCGAAAAGGCGGTGCTGGAGCAGCTGTATTCCGAGCACCCGAGCAGCCGATTGCTGGGCAAGCGGCTGGGGGTTTCCCACACCACCATCGCCAACAAACTGCGCGAGTACGACATTATCAAACCGGCCTAGATTTCTGTGACCTGAGGTGTAGCCCCAAGTACAGCTCGGCAACTAGCCCTTTAAGCTCTGCGCCACGCCCCTCGCCTGATCCAGCCAGCCCTTGGTCGGCTCAGCCTGGGGCGTTTGTGTTTGCAGCGCTTGCTCCAACAGGCTGTTGGTTTCAAGCGCTTGAGAGGCTTTGAGAATCGCGATCAAGTCAGCCGTAGTGGCGGTTTTTTCGGTCAGCGCAGGTGGCACGGGCAGCGCCTGGGCCGCTTTCACGGCGTCGCCGGTGTTTTTGGTAAAAGCGCATACGGCTTCTATGCCTTCGATCATCGGCAATGCCAGGCCTGTCACGGTGTCAAAAGCACTGATCTGCGGGAACCCCACCTTGCCGCGAAGCACCGGGGTGCCCAGGCTTGGCAGAATCAGCCCCACCAAAAAGCGCGGGTCCTGGCGCCTGATCGTCAGGCCGACACTGGCCACCGCCAGGGCGACACCCACCACGCGTCCGGCGTTCACCAGTAGCGACAGTTCGTTGTTGGATTGAGTGTCGAAGAAGATCCCGCGGTATCGAAAGTAGTCGCTGAACACCTCCCGCTCGTTCAAGGCCGCGTTCATGAACCAGGCGCGGGAATCATGCACATGCTCGTCAAACAGGCCCACGATCGCCCAGGCTTTGTCGTTCACCGGCTTGCCGTTGGCGCCGAACAGCAGGGCGTAATTCGCTTCACCGGCCTGGCGCAGTTCGACATAGTGCTCGGCCTCATCCTGGCCGTTGGTCATATACACCAGTCCGCCCACCAGGGTGTTGAAGAGGGTGCCTAAACTGATCATCTCGCTGAAGGTCAAGTTCCACTCCGGCACGTAGTCACGCCGAAAATCGGCCATGGCGTTGCGCAACTGGCGGTAATCCAGGTTGGGCTCATACATCTTGCTAGTGTTGAACGAGTCGGCAGGCTGGGTGCCGGTGCGCTTTTCATAAGCCACTTTTGTGGCTTGATGTTTTTTTTGCGATGCCAGCTCGGCTTCGGACCATACCGGCGCTTGAGAGCCGGCGCGCATGGCGGCGTCTTCTTCGAGTTGCCTGGCGTGCAAGGCCATGAACGCGTCGACTTCGTCGCCGTCCATATCGCTCGCGGGGCCGTTTTGCAGTACCCGCCCATAGATATTCGTCCAATTGATCCGGTCCATGGCGTAGCGGCTGATGCGCCAACCGGTAATCAACCCGGCTTCGCGGGCCATGACCTCTTCCAGCGGGCCGTTGTCCATGTTGTCGAGCCAGGTGTTGAAACGTTCGATCAGGGTGGGGGCGACCTGGAATTCAACCGCCGTCGCACCATCCATCACACGCCATGGCCAGCGCCTTTCCAATTCGTTTTCGAGAGCATCTTTGGGTGCCTGCAGCGGAGCGCCAACTTTGTAGGCCTCGTCATACATATGGTGCAGGGCAATCTGCGATAGCACCTCTTTTCCCCCTGCTGCAGCTTTGCCCTGATCGCCGGGCGGGTAACCGCCACCCACGTCGGAGTGCATGCCGGGGTAGAGGTACTCCGCCGTGCCGTTGCGGTAGGTCGAAGGGCAATTCGGATCGTCGGGGTTGGCTTTGCGCCGGATCGAATCCAGCGGGAAGCAACTGCGCTGCTCGTGGGCGGCCACCATGTGCACGCAGTGCTCAAGAAACGCTTCGGAGTCTGACAGGCGCAGCGTGCCGTCGGCCCAGCCCATATGGCCTGCGGCAAACGGCGCCAGGTAAGGGATGCCCACTGAGGCAACGGTGTCGAACAAGCCCATAAACACAATTTTGATCGGCAACCCGGCAAACAGGTAGCAGGTGGTGCCTTCCACCTCGACCTTGGTCAGGGCTTCCAGCCAGTTGGCAAATGCCCGCGCCTGGGCTGCCCCCCGTGAAAAGCCGTACACGAACAGGCGTATGGCCTTGATCTCAGCGATGGTCTTGCCGGTATGGGCCGCGTCGATCTGGGCTTTGAGTTCGGCCAGCGGTTGATCCAAGACTTCTTTGCGACGGTCATAGCTGTTTTTGAAGAGTGAGACCCCGAGGGCATCTTCGGTGAGGCTGGTGCCCATTTTATGTACGAGGGCGTAGGCATCTCCATTATCAAGATAAGTATCGCCAGAGGCCCTTTTCAGTGCGTCAATCAAACGGGTCAACCCCCAATTGATTCGGTTCTCGCCACCAACGGAAGCCATCAACCCTGCACCATCGGGTTTGAACTCGCCTATTTCCTTGAATTCGGTGCCGACGCCTTGCAGGTAATAACGATAAAACCCCTCTCTCTGTTCTGCTTCATGTTCAGAGCCTCCCAAGCTCGCATGAAACAGACGTGCCACATTGGTCGTGGTCGACGGTAACGCCAGGCTGTCCGAAGGCTCATGGTTATTAGTACCGTCAAAGCAAAGCGTGATGGTCACCATCTTCATGCACGGTGCCCCCGCGTAAACCCTACCGGCAGCACGCTCTGCGTCCATCGCCTGCTGTTCAAACGGGTGGAAAGCCTTCAGTTGCTCCCGATAATTACGCAATACATCCCCTGGTGTTTGCGGCAATAACCCACTCGTTTTGAAGTCGGGGGTCAGGCTGAGGAACTCCGGATCAGGCTTTTTGAATGGTGGGATTATGGCGTCGGGCATGTGGCAGGCTCCTGCATTTTTTGAGGGAATTTATAGGGGTAGTTGGGTGAGCGGGGCATCATTAGACCTGCCGTAACAGCGACTTGGTTGCAGGGTAGAAAGTGAACATTGACGACACCTAAGCGTTCATACGGCGCCACCGCCACAACGGCACGATGGCGGGTGTACTTGGCTTCGTGCTCTCGGGCGGCCTTGGACCAAGCATCGGAATAGCGGGGTTTGGGCCAGTCGGCATATGCATGTGGATTGGGGTCTTTCTCCCACTCGACCACTACCGTCAAACCGGGGTGCCATTTCACGGGAAGCGTCGCGCAGCACATTTGCCCGCCGCCGTATCCGTAGGGCGCCAAATTGGGCCCGCCATTCTTATTCACCGAAAACCGGTTAATCGCCGCCGAGGTATGGCTGTACCCCTCGATGGGCGCGCCTAACCGGTCAGGTATGGCGTCGGCGCAGCCCTGCAGCGAGAGGGCGCTGATTAACATCACCAACAGTCCACGGATCACGGCGTCGGACATGTGGCAGGCTCCTGCATTTTTTGAGGGAATTTATAGGGGTAGTTGGGTGAGCGGGGCATCATCAGACCTGCCGTAACAGCGACTTGGTTGCAGGGTAGAAAGTGAACATTGACGACACCTAAGCGTTCATACGGCGCAACCGCCACAACGGCACGATGGCGGGTGTACTTGGCTTCGTGCTCTCGGGCGGCCTTGGACCAAGCATCGGAATAGCGGGGTTTGGGCCAGTTGGCGGAATCAAACGGATTGGGGTCTTTCTCCCACTCGACCACTACCGTCAAACCGGGGTGCCATTTCACGGGAAGCGTCGCGCAGCACATTTGCCCGCCGCCGTATCCGTAGGGCGCCAAATTGGGCCCGCCATTCTTATTCACCGAAAACCGGTTAATCGCTGCCGAGGTATGGCTGTACCCCTCGATGGGCGCGCCTAACCGGTCAGGTATGGCGTCGGCGCAGCCCTGCAGTGAGAGGGCGCTGATTAATATCAAAAGGGGCAAGCAGTTCATAAGTGGGTCTTGTCTCTTGTCAGGCTTATTGAAAGAAGAGCACCCAGTGCAATGCCAGTGGGTGTTTGCTAAGTGCCTTTAAAGTGTTAGTGAGATTATTGAAACGCCCGTGAGGGTGGCTGGAGTTCAGGCGTCTTATAACTATCAAGTCTAGTGTTGGCAAAATCAAATGCTCTTTATGGTGTTCATAAAAGTTTGCCAATGCAGGGGCGGCTGAAGTGTATAAACAAATAAACGAAACTTATAAAAGTGCGCAAGAAGTTGCACAGTGTTGGTCGGTTTCTTGTGTTTTAGTCTGCAGATAACTGTTCGCCAGTTTGTTCTTGTAATAAGTGTGCAACTTCTTGCGCACTGGTTAATACCGAGCATTTGCGTGAATTGTCGGCGCCAGGATTTTCAGAGGCAGGTTGGGGCAAGGGAAGTGCAAGGTTTTCCGGATTTTGCCTCGTCAGCGACACGTTTCTGGCCATGCATTGCCGCAACCGGCATAACCCCGCCGTTTTCATCCCGCTGATCTTGCCCCGTACCTCACCCCACCCCCTCGCAAACCCGCGCTGCATGGCGTCAAAAAATAGTTGGTGCGCAAATTGCTTTAGCCATCGCAGTACAGCGGTGGGCGGCAAGCGTCCGTCAGACAGAGGAAAGACTGTGGACAAGTACCTTTATGTGGCAATGACCGGCGCCAGTCAGAACGCACTGGCGCAAAAGGCCCATGCCAACAATTTGGCGAACATCTCGACCAACGGTTTTCAGCGTGACCTGGAACAGGCCCGCTCGATGCCGGTGTTTGGTGACAGCTTTCCGGCGCGTGCCTTTGCTCTGAGCGAACGCCCCGCGACCGACTTCACTCCCGGCGCTCTGGTTGAAACAGGGCGCGATCTGGACGTGGCCGTGTCCGGCGATGGCTGGCTGGCCGTGCAGGCACCTGACGGCAGTGAAGCCTATGTGCGTACCGCGAGCATGAATGTGGATGCCCTGGGCATTCTGCGTGCTGGCAACGGGATGCCGATCATGGGCAACGGCGGGCCGATCGCGGTACCGCCCCAGCAACAGATCGAAGTCGGCCAGGACGGCACCATCAGCATTCGTGCCCAGGGCGAAGGCCCGCGGGTGATGGCGCAAGTGGACCGCATCAAGCTGGTCCAGCCCGACCTGAAAACCATGAGCAAGGGCCTGGACGGCCTGATCCACACCAACGACGGTCAGCCGGCGCCAGCCGATGCCAACGTGCAGGTGGTTTCGGGGTTTCTGGAGGCGAGCAACGTCAATGCCGTCGATGAAATGACCTCGGTGCTGGCCCTGTCCAAGCAGTTCGAGTTGCACATCAAAATGATGAACACCGCCAAAGAAGACGACCAGGCCATGACTCGCGTCTTGTCCATCAGCTAATTACTTGAACGCAGCGCCGAAAAATCGGCGCGCGAGGAGAGCACCATGCTTCCGGCACTGTGGGTTGCAAAAACAGGTTTGGCTGCACAAGACACCAACCTGACCACCATTTCCAACAACCTGGCCAACGTGTCGACCACCGGTTTCAAACGTGATCGCGCCGAGTTTCAGGACTTGCTCTACCAGATCAAGCGCCAGCCAGGTGCCCAGTCGACCCAGGACAGCGAACTGCCGTCGGGCCTGCAAGTGGGCACCGGGGTGCGCATCGTGGGCACGCAAAAGAACTTCGCCGCCGGTAGCCTGCAGACCACCGACCAGCCGCTGGACATGGCAATCAATGGCCGTGGTTTCTTCCAGATCATGCAGCCCGACGGGACCACGGCCTACAGCCGCGACGGTACTTTCCACCTGGATGCCAACGGCCAGATCGTCACCGCCAGCGGCTTTGCCCTGGAACCGGCGATTGTGGTGCCCGCCGATGCCCAGACCTTCACCGTCGGCCAGGACGGTACCGTGTCGGTGACCATCGCCGGCAACCCGGCCGCCCAAGTGATCGGCAACGTGCAGACCGCCGACTTCATCAACCCGGCCGGTTTGCAGTCCCAGGGCGGCAACCTGTTCCTGGAAACCGCCTCCAGCGGCGCGCCGCAGATTGGCACCCCGGGCCTCAACGGTTTCGGTCTGACCATGCAGAGCATGCTTGAGACTTCGAACGTCAGCACCGTGGAAGAAATGGTCAACATGATCACCACTCAGCGCGCCTACGAGATGAACTCGAAAGTGATCTCCACCGCTGACCAGATGTTGTCGTTTGTCACGCAAAACCTGTAATTACGTGAAATAGCGGGAGAGCTCATGAAGCGCTTGTTTTCTGTTCTGGCACTGGGCGCCATTACCTTTGTGGCGGGGTGCGTCAGTCCGCCTCCGCGGGCCAACGACCCGTACTACGCCCCTGTCCTGCCGCGCACGCCGCTGCCGGCTGCGGCCAATAACGGTTCGATTTACCAGGCTGGCTTCGAGCAGAACCTGTACAGCGACCGCAAGGCGTTCCGCATTGGCGACATCATTACCATCACTCTGAACGAGCGGACGCAGGCGAGCAAAAACGCCAACTCGGCGATCGGTAAAAACAGCAATACCAGCATCGGCCTGACCTCGTTGTTCGGCAGCGGCCTGACCACCAACAACCCGCTGGGCAGTGGTGACCTGAGCCTCAATGCCGGTTACAGCGGCAGCCGTGCCACCAAGGGCGACAGCAAGGCGGGGCAGGGCAACAGCCTTACCGGCTCGATCACCGTGACCGTGGCCGACGTGCTACCCAACGGCATCATCGCCGTGCGTGGTGAGAAGTGGATGACCCTGAACACGGGCGACGAACTGGTACGCATTGCCGGTCTGGTGCGGGCGGATGACATCGCCACCGACAACACCGTGTCTTCGACTCGCGTGGCCGATGCGCGCATTACCTATTCGGGGACCGGCTCGTTTGCCGATGCGAGTCAGCCAGGCTGGTTTGACCGATTCTTCCTTAGTCCGTTATTCCCTTTTTAACCGAGTCTTTCCAAGTGAATCGAGCCATGCCCAACCTCAAGCATTTGCTGGCAGCCGTGTTGCTGTTGTCGACCTCCCTGGGCGTTCACGCCGAGCGGTTGAAAGACATCGCCAGCATTTCTGGCGTGCGCTCCAACCAATTGATTGGTTACGGCCTAGTGGTCGGGTTGAATGGCACGGGCGACCAGACCACGCAAACCCCGTTCACCCTGCAAACGTTCAACAATATGCTGTCCCAGTTCGGCATCAAGGTACCGCCGGGCTCGGGCAATGTGCAGCTTAAAAACGTGGCCGCGGTGTCCATCAGTGCCGACTTGCCAGCGTTCGCCAAGCCGGGGCAGGTGATCGACATCACCGTTTCGTCCATCGGCAACTCCAAAAGCCTGCGCGGCGGTACGCTGTTGCTGACGCCGCTCAAGGGCATCGATGGCAACGTGTATGCGATCGCCCAGGGCAACCTGGTGGTAGGCGGTTTTGATGCAGAAGGCCGTGACGGCTCGAAGATCACCGTCAACGTTCCGTCAGCCGGACGCATTCCGGGCGGCGCCTCGGTGGAGCGTGCGGTGCCCAGTGGCTTCAACCAGGGCAACAGCCTGACCCTGAACCTCAACCGTTCTGACTTCACCACGGCCAAGCGCGTAGTGGACAAGATCAACGACCTGCTCGGCCCGGGTGTGGCGCAGGCAATTGACGGTGGCTCGATCCGTGTGACCGCGCCGCTGGACCCAAGCCAGCGGGTGGATTACCTGTCGATCCTGGAAAACCTCGAAGTCGATCCGGGGCAGGCGGTGGCCAAAGTCATCATCAACTCGCGCACCGGCACCATCGTGATTGGCCAGAACGTCAAGGTCTCGCCTGCCGCCGTGACCCACGGCAGCCTGACCGTGACCATCACCGAAGACCCGATTGTCAGCCAGCCCGGCCCGCTGTCCAACGGCGAAACCGTGGTAGTGCCGCGCTCGCGCCTCAATGCCCAGCAAGAAGCCAAGCCCATGTTCAAGTTCGGCCCGGGCACCACCCTGGACGAGATCGTAAGGGCGGTGAACCAGGTCGGCGCGGCGCCAGGGGACTTGATGGCGATTCTCGAAGCGCTGAAACAGGCCGGCGCCTTGCAAGCCGACCTGATCGTGATCTGAGGCCGACGTTATGGACATGCATAAGAGCGGGGTGGTCAGTGGCAGCGATTCGGGAGCGTTTACCGACCTTAATCGGCTGAACAACCTGAAGGTCGGCGACCGCGAAAGCGACGCCAATATGCGCAAGGTGGCGCAGGAATTCGAGTCGCTGTTCCTCAACGAAATGCTCAAGTCCATGCGCTCGGCAAACGAAGTGCTGGGCAAGGACAATCCGCTCAACACCCCTGCGGCCAAGCAGTATCAGGAAATGTACGACCAGCAACTGTCGGTGACGCTGTCCCGGCAGGGCGGTGGTATCGGCCTGGCAGACGTGCTGATGCGCCAGATGTCGAAAAACAAGTCCGCCGTGCCGGGGGAGTCTGCGGTGACCACGGCGCTGACCGCTGAAGTTAAAACTCCTGCGGCCACCCCTGCGGTGGACAGTCCTTTTGTCCGTTCCAGTGGCCAGCGCCCGTTGTGGGCTTCGCGGGTTGCTATCGCGCCGGATGCGGCAGCGGGCGGGCACAAAAATGACATGGCCATGCTCAATCAGCGACGCCTGGCGTTGCCGACCAAGCTGACCGACCGCTTGTTGGCCGGGATCGTACCTTCCGCCGACCCGGCGCGTTCAACCCTCAATACAGGCGCAGTGCCGGAGCGCACTTCGCCGGGGCTTGATGCTGTGCTCAAGGGCGGCCGCCAGCCGATGCTCAGTGCCAGTGGTGCGCATGGGCGGATGCAGATTTATGGCCGTGCCGTGGCGCAGCCGCCATTGGCCCCGGCCAAGCAGGCGTTCAGCTCCCCCGATGCGTTCGTCGCGACGATGTTGCCGATGGCGCAGCAGGCTGCCGACCGCATTGGTGTCGATCCGCTGTATCTGGTGGCGCAAGCGGCACTGGAAACCGGCTGGGGCAAGTCGGTGATGCGCCAGCAGGACGGCAGCAGCAGCCATAACCTGTTCGGCATCAAGGCCACCGGCAACTGGCAGGGTGCGCAAGCGCGGGCCATCACCAGTGAGTTCAAGGGCGGGCAGAGGGTCAAGGAGACGGCGGACTTCCGCTCCTACGATTCCTATCAGGACAGCTTCCACGATCTGGTCACGCTGTTGCAGAGCAACAATCGTTATAAAGAAGTACTCAACGCGGCCGATAAACCGGAGCAGTTTGTACGTGAGTTGCAGAAGGCCGGTTACGCAACCGATCCTGAATACGCGAGCAAGATTTCTCAGATAGCCAAGCAAATGAAAACCTACCAGAGCTACGCCTCGACGGGTTCTCTCACGAATTTATAAGGTTTGAACCATGGCGAGTTTGATCAACATCGGGATGTCGGGGCTAAACGCCAGCCAGGGCGCATTGGCCACCGTGGGCAACAACATTGCCAACGCCAATACCTCGGGCTATTCGCGTCAGCAAATTGTCCAGGGCAGTGGCGCTTCGCAGCAGGTGGGCGGGGTGTTTATCGGCACCGGCACCACCCTGGCCGACGTGCGCCGCGTGTACAACTCATACCTCGACGCCCAGTTGCAAACCACCACCTCGCTCAACGGCGATGCTCAGGCCTACCTCGATCAGATCGGTACGGTCGACAAACTGCTGTCGGATAAAAACACCGGCGTTTCGGCCGCCCTCAGCAGCTTTTTCAGCTCGTTGCAGACTTCCGCCGCTGCCCCCGGTGATATGTCGGCGCGCCAGTTGCTACTCACCAGCGCGCAAACCCTGAGCAACCGTTTCAACTCGATTTCGTCCCAGCTCAATCAGCAGAACGAAGGCATCAACAGCCAGCTGGACACCCTGACCTCGATGGTCAACCAGCACACGGCGACCATTGCTTCGCTGAACAAGCAGATCGCCCAGGCCACCACGGCGGGCAATATCCCGAACAACCTGCTGGATGCGCGCAACGAAGCGGTGCGCACGCTCAATGAGCTGGTCGGGGTAACGGTTCAGGAACACGACAACGTTTACGACATTACGCTGGGCACCGGTCAGACCCTGGTGCAAGGCTCTACCTCCAATACCTTGTCGGCGGTGCCGGGCCAAGTCGATAAAAGCCAGTTCAGCATCCAGATCAATTACCAGCAGTCCAGCTCCGATGTGACCTCGGTGCTCAGCGGCGGCAAGATCGGCGGCCTGCTGCGTTATCGCGATGATGTGCTTGCGCCCGCGATCAACGACTTGGGGCGTACTGCGATTGTGGTTGCCGATGCGATCAACAAGCAGTTGGGGCAGGGCCTGGATGCCAATGGCGAGTTCGGCTCGTCGATGTTCAACAGCATCAACAGCGAAAAAGCCATCACCCAGCGCAGCCTGGCGGCGACGGGCAACAGTGCCGGTTCGAGCAACCTGAACGTAAGCATCAGCGACAGTAGCCAACTGACGGCCTATGACTACAAGGTGACGTTTACCAGTGCCACCGAATACACGGTCCAGCGCTCTGACGGCCAGGATGCCAAGGGCCCGTTCAAGCTCGGTGACAAGCAGGAGATTGACGGTTTTACCCTCCAACTCCCCCAGGGCGGCGCGGTAGCTGCGGGCGACAGCTTCAAGGTCAGCCCCACCCGCACCGGCGCCAGCGCTATCGGCGTGCAAATGAGCGATGCCAATAAGTTGGCGTTTGCCGGGCCTTTGGTGGCGGGGGCGGGCGGTTCCAACAGTGGTACGGGCGCGGTGGGTGGCCTGAGCCTGTCCTCGGTGCTGGATATTTACGGCGGCGTCGATCTGGGCAAGTCGCAAAGTGATATTGAAGGCGCAATGCCGGTACGGATTGCCTTTGACGAAGCCGGCGCCGACGGCACCCAGACTTATCGGGTGCTGAACGAAGCGGGCAAGGAAATCGGCAAAGGCAGCATCGTGCCGGGGCAGGACAACAAGGTCACGATCAATGTGCCCGTCACCAACGCGGACGGCACCACGACCAACGTCGGTTTTGACACTGTTATCAGCGGCTCGCCGGGCAAGGGCGACAGCTTCGATATCAAGTTCAACAAGGACGGCAAGGCCGACAACCGCAACGGCAACGAACTGTTGGCCCTGCAAACCAAAGCCACAGTCGGTGTAGGCAAGGACGGCACTGGCGGTGTCAGCATGGCGACCTCCTACAGCCAGCTTGTGTCAAAGGTGGGCGGCAAGGCCAGCCAGGCGGCTGTCGACGGCACTGCAAACGGCGCGGCACTGGCCTATGCCAAGGAAGTGCGCAACTCGGTGTCACAGGTCAACCTGGATGAAGAAGCGTCCAACCTGGTCAAGTTCCAGCAGTACTACACCGCCTCGTCGCAGATCATCAAAGCGGCGCAAGCAACCTTCAGCACGCTGATCAACAGTCTTTAAGGGAGCCCGCGACGATGCGTATTTCTACCTCGCAGTTTTTTGAATCGACCAGTGCCACCTACCAGAACAACTTCTCGTCGGTGATCAAGACCCAGGGCCAGATCGACTCCGGCGTGCGTATCCAGACGGCCGCGGATGATCCGGTGGGCGCTGCGCGTTTGCTGCAACTGCAACAGCAAAAAGACATGCTGGGCCAGTACAGCACCAACATGAACAGCATCAAGGCGTCGCTGGGGGCTCAGGAAGCGGTGCTCGACAGCATCAACACCGCCTTGCAAAAGGCCGGTGAACTGGCGCTTGGGGCGGGCAGCGGTAAAAGCGACGCGGACCGCACTGCAATCGCCAACGAACTGGGCAGCATTGAAGAGCAGGTGTTCAGCCTGCTCAACAGCAAGGACGTCGCAGGCAACTACATGTTCTCGGGCTCCAGGACCGATACCCCGCCCTATACCCGAAACAATGACGGCACCTACAGCTATCAGGGCGACGACACCCAGCTCAACCTGAAAGTCTCGGACACCCTGACCCTGGCCAGCAGCGACACGGCCAAAAGCTTTATGGAGAACTCGGTCAATACCGGGCGTACCCAGGCCACCTTTGTGCCGGGGGTGGACGCCAATGGCGAGCCTACGGTCAATGATGGCAAGCTCTCCGTCTCTGCCGGCCTGGTCACTTCAAGTCCTGTGTTCAACAAGAGCTTTGCCGAAGGCCAGCCGTACACGCTGACATTCAGCAGCAGCACCCAGTACACCGTGACCGACCGCGACGGCAACGACCTGACCTCGCAAATGGCGGGCAATGGCGTGTTCGACCCGACCAAGGATGGCGCACAGAGCATCAGCCTGCGTGGCGTGTCCTTTGACATCACCCCCAACCTCAAAGACGTTCCGGCAGCGGACCGGGATGCAGCAGTGGCGGGGCGTACCTTTACCCTTGAGGCCAAGCCGGACTCGTTCAATGCCTCGCGCACGCCGAGCAACGGCTCGACAGCGCAGATCACCAACGCGACCGTGACCGACCCCGGGGTCTACGGCGACAGCTTTCCGAGCAATGGCGCGGTGATCAAATTCACCAGCGCCACGGAGTACGACGTCTATGCCCAGCCGCTGACGGCCGACAGCAAGTCGATTGCCCAAGGGAACGTTGCCGACGGTGCGCTCGGGATCACGTTCGATTTTGCCGGCACGGCACAGGCGGGTGACCAGTTCTCGATCAACCGCAACAACCACCAGAGCCAAAGCGCGCTGGACACCATCAGTGAGCTGCGCAAGGCGCTGGTGATCCCGAGCGACAAAGATCCGCTGGCCCAGCAAACGCAAAAAGACGCGATCAACTCGGCGATCGGCAACCTGAAAAACGCCAGTGCGGGGGTCGACAGCGCCCGGGGTTCGATTGGTGCGCGCTTGAAGGCGGTGGACATCCAGGCTGACGAAAACATCAGCCTGGGCCTGGCCAACGACTCCACCACGGCGGCGATTGGCAACACCGACATGGCCGGGGCCTCCATCGAACTGGCGTTCCAGAAGGCCATGCTCGAAGCCTCGCAACTGGCGTTTGTCAAAATCTCCCAGCTGAGCCTGTTTAACCAGCTTTAAACAGCTGCGCAGAGACCTCTATGTGGGAGCGAGCCTGCTCGCGATAGCCATAACGCGGTGATTCAGGCATACCGCGTTATGGCTATCGCGAGCAGGCTCGCTCCCACAGGGAATCCCTGTGTTCTCGTAATGTTTTGTATAAAACCACACAAAATAGCGTGACCTATGAGTCATTACGCGCATCTTCACTGTATCGTGTGAAACGTACGGGCGGGTGCCGGGCCTTTTTCAGGCTGTTTTGTCTATTTTCATGCACCCACATTCGCCGCATTCCTGCGCGATAAAGCCCTTTTATTGTCAACGCCCCTCGGTTGTACGAGCGGGTGATCTCCAGCTATTCAGTATTGGGAAGCCACAATGATTGGCATTAAAAGCATCGCCAGTTACGTGCCAGCAAGCGGTGTAGACAACTACGCGCAAGGCGCGAAGTTCTCCAAGGACGAAGAATTCATTCTGGGCAAGATCGGTTCGGCCTTTCTGCCGCGCAAAGACGCTGACCAGGAAACCTCGGACCTGTGTGTCGAAGCGGTCAACGCGCTGTTCGCCAACAATCCGCAGCTTAAACGCGAATCCATTGACGCACTGATCGTCGTCACCCAGAACGGCGACGCCGAAGGCCTGCCGCACACGGCCGCTATCGTTCAGGACAAGCTCGGTCTGCCGACCCACGTGGCTGCCTTTGATATTTCCCTGGGGTGCTCGGGTTATGTCTACGGCATCTACGCGATGAAAGGCTTTATGGAGGCCACGGGCCTGAAAAACGGCCTGCTGATCACCGCAGACCCGTATTCGAAAATCGTCGACCCTGAAGACCGCAACACCACCATGCTCTTCGGCGATGCGGCCACCGCCACCTGGATGGGCGAAGACGCTCCCTGGCAGTTGGGCAAGGCCAAGTTCGGCACCGACGGTTCCGGCGCTCCGCACCTTAAAGTCAGTGATGGCGTGTTCTTCATGAACGGTCGCCAGGTCTTCAACTTCGCGCTGCTCAAAGTGCCTGCGCACCTGAACGAGCTGCTGGAAGAGTCCGAACTGACCTCCAAAGACATCGACGCCTTCTGCATCCACCAGGGCAGTGCGGCCATTGTCGACGCCGTGGCCCGCCGTTTTGAAGGCGAGCCCGAGAAGTTCATCAAGGACATGGTCGAGACCGGCAACACCGTGTCGTCGAGCATTCCTCTGCTGCTGGAAAAACACGTCATGGAAGCCAGCTGGAAGCGCGTAGCGCTGAGCGGCTTCGGCGTGGGCCTGTCGTGGGGCTCGGCGATCATCTATCGCCCATAAGCTTCAAGCCGACACACAAAACGCCCGTGGCCCAAAAAGCCACGGGCGTTTTGCGTTCTGATAGGGGCTGATGCCATCTGTGGGAGCGGGGGATGCCTGGCAGGTCATCCCTCGCTAACCCCCTGAAATACAAGGGATGGCCTCCTGCCAGTAAAAAAATTCAAAAAAACCCTCAAGCAACCCGCTTTGACGACGATAACTATTACGAAGGTTCTCTAGGCCACACCCGGCGGTTGCCAGGGCCGGAAGCCGCAGTATTCATCCAATGAGGATTTCGTCATGGCTTTATCAGTAAACACTAACATCACGTCCCAGACCGTTCAGAAGAACCTGAACAAAGCCGGCGATGCACTGAGCACCTCGATGACTCGTCTGTCTTCCGGCCTGAAAATCAACAGCGCCAAAGACGATGCTGCTGGCATGCAGATGGCCAACCGTCTGACCTCTCAGACCAAAGGCATGACCGTTGCCATCGCCAACGCCAACAACGGCACCTCGATCGCGCAGACCGCTGAAGGCGCGATGCAAGAGTCGACCAACATTCTGCAACGTTTGCGTGAACTGGCCCTGCAGTCCGCGAACGGTGATAAAAGCGACGCCGACCGTGCGTCCCTGCAACAAGAATTTACTGCGAAAACCGGTGAACTGACCCGTATCGCACAAACCACTACCTACGGTGGTCGTAACATCCTGGACGGTTCGTTCCAGAACCAGGCGTTCCAGGTGGGTGCTGATGCCAACCAGACCATTTCGTTTGGTATGAGCGATATCAGTGCTACTGCTTTGAAGGGTTCTTACAGTGAAGCAAGTACCAGCGGTACTGCGCTAACAGGTTTAGCTGCAACTACTACTGGTTCATCTTTGATTACGCCAGCGCAGGCTAAAGTAACAGCGACTGCTGCTGTAACTGATACTGCTGTGCTTGCAGCTACTGACAAGCTAACAATCAATAATGTAACAATCTCGTTTGGCGCAGCTACTGCCTCTACTGGCGGTGCAAATGTACTCACAGAAGCCCTGAGAGCGATTAATGATCAAACTGTTAATACAGGCGTTACTGCTTCTGTAGACTCAGGGAAGTTGGTTTTAAAGTCGGATAGTGCGATTGTTCTTGCCAACAATGCAGGCACTCCTATGGCTGCTTTGGGTGGCCTTGCGGCAAATACGCCTGCTACACCGGCTGCATCCCCTACACTTACCACTCCTATGGCTGCTGCTGGTGGAATTTCTGTAAATGGTAAGGCAGTGGCATGGAATGCGGGTGATCAGATGTCTGCTGTGCTGGACAAGATCAAAGCCGAGGCAGGTACGGGAGCTAAAGCTGAAATAACTGGCGGCCGTGTCACAATTACTTCGGGTGCCGGCAAGGATATTAAGCTGGCCAACGCGACTCCAGGTGGCTCGCTAGCTCAGCTAGGTTTGTCGGCTGGTACTTCCCAAGCGAAGTTGAAGGATGACACTTCTATCGAACTGAACGGCGTTGAAGTCAAGTTCAAGAAGGGTGATACCACTGATACCATCGTGTCCTCGATTAACAGTGCCAGCACTGGCGTAACTGCAAGCAAAAACACTGATGGTACTTTGAAATTGTTCTCCAACAAGGACATTACTATCAAGGACGGCGCTGCAGGTTCAGGCTTGGACGCTCTTGGGTTGTCCACCGGTTCCAACAAGGCCACCACCGTAGAAACCACCGTATCCAACCTGAGCGTCCTGACCGCCGCTGACTCCCAGCGTACCGTCCAGGCCCTGTCTGACGCGATCCAGCAGATCGACACCCAACGTTCCGCCCTGGGTGCAGTACAAAACCGTTTCACCAGCACCGTGGCCAACCTGCAAAGCATTTCCGAGAACTCTACCGCTGCACTGGGTCGCGTTCAGGACACTGACTTCGCTTCCGAAGCTGCCGAGCTGACCAAGCAACAAACCCTGCAACAGGCTTCCACCGCGATCCTGTCCCAGGCTAACCAGCTGCCTTCCGCTGTCATGAAATTGCTTCAGTAATTTCAGCGTTTGGTTGAGAACAAAAGGGCGCGTTTACGTGCCCTTTTGTTTTTTCAGCGTTTGGTACTTGAAGGTGGCACGAAATGTGAAGCTGCCTGCAGCCTTGGCACTTGCTTCGTCAATAAAGCGATAGCCACCGTACAAGGAGAATACAGATGGCCAGTTCAACGATTACCGGTGTCGGCTCGGGTTTTGACACCATCGGGATTGTGAAAGCCTTGGTGGATGCTGAAAAAGCGCCCAAGCAAAGCCAGATTACTGCGCAACAAAAAGACACCACGATTCAGCTGTCCGCTGTGGGCACGGTAAAAGCTTCGCTCGAAACCTATCGCACGGCCATTGCCAAGCTCAACAGCGTTTCCAGCTTCAACGGTTTGACCGCTTCGTCCAATGACGAAAAAATTTCTAAAGTCACCATCGATGACAAGGCGTCCAGCGGCAAGTACGCGCTGAACGTCACTCAGTTGGCGACCGCATCAAAAATCACCAGCAAGGTGTTTGAAGGGGGCGCATCGGCGTCGGTTAACTCCAGCGAGCAAGACCAGACCCTGACCATCTCCCAGTCCGGTGACAGCTATGACGTCAAGATCCAGGCTGGCGCGACCCTGCAGCAGACCCGTGAAGCGATCAACACGCAGCTGCAGTCCAAGGGCATCAGCGCCAACGTTCTGACCGATGCCAACGGCTCGCGGCTGGTGATCGGCTCGCAGACCACGGGCAAGGGCACCGATATCACCGTCAGCGGTGATTCGGAGCTGGCCACCGGATATGACGCCGGTAAAGCGCCGGTGAATGCCGAGTACACCATCGATGACATCGTCATGGAGTCGTCGAGCAACAAGATCACTTCGGCCATCAGTGGCGTGACCCTTGAGTTGCTCGATACCAAGGCGTCCACCATCACCGTGGCCTCCAACACCGACACTCTGAAAACCTCCGTACAGTCGTTTGTCACGGCCTACAACGCGCTGCTGACCAGCATCAACACCCAGACCAAGGTCACCGCCACCGGTGATGCCGCGACCACCACTGCAGGTGCCTTGACGGGTGACGCGTCGATGCGTCAGCTGGTCAACGGTTTGCGCGGCGAGCTGCTGCAAAACTCGGGTACGTCGAGTGTCGGCAACCTGTCCCAGATGGGCATCAGTACCGATCAGAAAACCGGGCTGTTGACCCTGGATGACACCAAGTGGAAAGCAGCGGTTGCAACGCCCAATGGTGCAATCGAGATTGCCAAGGTGTTTACCGGCGATACCGGCCTGATAACCCGTATGACCAAGGCCACCGAAAGCTATGTCGGCAGCAGCGGGTTGCTGGCGGCGCGGGCCACGGATCTGAACACCAAGCTGACCACCCTGACCACTCAGCAAGCGGATCTGGACCGGCGTATGGAATCCATGAAAAGCACCCTGACCGCCAAATACACGGCCATGGACGGTCTGATCGCCAAAATCAACGCCAGCAGCTCCAGCATCATGACCACGCTCAACTCCTTGAATAATCCTAAATCCGACTGATTTTGCCCGGCCTTGGCACTAAAGCTTTGGCCGCTTCTGTCGATAAAAAGATCAAGAACCCGCCATTTTTGCCTGTCACCGTAATGAGGTCGAAACATGAACCCGATGCGCGCCCTTCGTCAGTACCAGAAGGTTAATTCCCACGCTCAAATCTCCGAAGCCAGCCCCCATCGCTTGATTCAAATGCTGATGGAAGGCGGTCTGGATCGTATGGCCCAGGCCAAAGGCGCGATGAGCCGTGGGGATATCCCGCAGAAGGCCATGTTGATCACCAAGGCCATCGACATCATCACCGGCCTGCGTCAGGGTCTGGATGAAGACAAGACCGATGACAAGGAAGCGCTGCAGCAGCTGGACAGCCTGTATGAATTCATGACGGTGCGTTTGACCCAGGCCAATGCCAAGAACGACCCTGAAATCATCGATGAAGTGGCTCGCCTGCTGATCACTGTAAAAAGTGGTTGGGATGCCATTGCCCCGCAATAAGCCCGAGGAGTGCGCCATGAGCCAACTGCAACGAATTCAAGAAACCCGCGTAGCGCTGATTGACGCTCTGGCCGAGCGCAATTGGGATGCCATCGGCGAGCTGGACTCGGCGTGTCGGGTATGTGTCGAGAGTGTTCTGGATGAGGCGCCGCTGGATGAGGCGGTGTTGCGCGAGAATCTGGAAGGGCTGTTGGTGGTGTATCGCATGCTGCTGGAAGCCGCGACTGATGAGCGTCAGTCAGTCGTTGAGCAAATGGGGCAGATCAATCAAGCAAAAAATGCGTCAAAGGTTTACCATCTATTCGGTTAAGGCCTAAAGATTATGTGGTTAATTGCGTTTTAAACCGCCATAAATTTGACTCTGCACAGTTTTTTGACTTAACTAGCACGTTATTCTGTATTCAGTCGTCTTAGATATCCAACAGGGTTAGGGCGTCTACATATGTCCTGCCATCCGGGGCATTGAGTTGACTAGGGAAGTTGCTATTGCATGTGGCGTGAAACCAAAATTCTGCTGATCGATGACGATAGCGTCCGCCGCCGCGACCTGGCGGTGATTCTGAATTTTCTTGGCGAAGAAAATTTGGCCAGCCCTAGCCACGAGTGGGAGCAAGCCGTCAAAGTCTTGCCGTCCAGCCGTGAAGTGCTCTGCGTGCTTGTAGGCACCGTGAGCACTGCGGGTGGTCTTTCTGGCTTGCTTAAGACACTGGCTGTGTGGGATGAGTTCCTGCCGATCATGCTTTTAGGTGAAGTTTCTTCGGTCGACCTGCCTGACGACCAACGCCGCCGGGTGTTGTCCAGCCTCGAAATGCCCCCCAGCTACAGCAAATTGCTTGATTCCCTGCACCGTGCCCAGGTCTATCGCGAGATGTATGACCAGGCCCGTGAGCGCGGCCGCCATCGTGAGCCCAACCTGTTTCGCAGTCTGGTCGGTACCAGCCGGGCGATTCAGCACGTGCGCCAGATGATGCAACAAGTGGCCGACACTGATGCCAGCGTCTTGATCCTCGGCGAGTCCGGGACCGGTAAGGAAGTGGTTGCACGCAACCTGCATTACCACTCCAAGCGCCGTGACGCGCCATTTGTACCCGTTAACTGTGGGGCGATTCCTGCCGAGCTGCTCGAAAGCGAGCTGTTCGGGCATGAGAAGGGCGCCTTCACCGGGGCAATTACCAGCCGCGCCGGGCGTTTTGAACTGGCCAATGGCGGCACGCTGTTCCTCGATGAAATCGGCGACATGCCGCTGCCCATGCAGGTCAAGCTACTGCGGGTGTTGCAGGAACGGACCTTTGAGCGTGTAGGCAGTAACAAGACCCAGTCCGCCGATGTGCGGATCATTGCCGCGACCCACAAAAACCTCGAAAGCATGATTGAAGTCGGCGCTTTTCGCGAAGACTTGTACTACCGCCTCAACGTGTTCCCGATCGAAATGGCGCCCCTGCGCGAGCGGGTCGAAGACATTCCGTTGTTGATGAACGAGCTGATTTCGCGCATGGAGCACGAAAAGCGCGGCTCTATCCGCTTCAATTCTGCCGCCATCATGTCGCTGTGCCGTCATGCTTGGCCGGGCAACGTTCGCGAGCTGGCCAACCTGGTGGAGCGCATGGCGATCATGCACCCGTATGGCGTGATTGGTGTCGTTGAACTGCCCAAGAAATTCCGCTATGTGGACGACGAAGACGAGCAGATGGTCGACAGCCTGCGCAGCGACTTGGAAGAGCGCGTGGCAATCAACAATGTCAGTACCGACTTCGTCGCCAGCGCCAACGCGATGCTGCCGCCCGAAGGGCTGGACCTCAAGGACTACCTTGGTGGTCTGGAGCAAGGCCTGATCCAGCAGGCGCTCGACGACGCCAATGGCATCGTCGCCCGCGCGGCAGAGCGCCTGCGGATTCGTCGCACCACCCTGGTGGAAAAAATGCGCAAGTACGGCATGAGCCGTCGTGAAGGCGAAGAACAGGCTGACGATTGACGCTAATCCTTGTAGCAGCTGCCGAAGGAACGAGGCTGCGTTCGGTTGCGAAGCAACCGTAAAATCTGAATTCGAGATTTCCCTGGCTGCAAGCAGTGCTCGTGATTACGACGGCTTCGCCGCCGGACGCAGCCTCGCGGAGTTCGTCAGCTGCTACGGAGCGCTTACCTCTGCCATTCACCCCTATCAGGCACGGGTATTGCTTCGCTTGGTTCAACGAACCGTTTTATGACGGTCAGCCAAGCGAGAACGCACCATGTCTCAAGCCGCCCTCCAGTTATCCTCCGCTGCTGATCCCTACAGCCTGCTCCAGGCCCGCGTCTCGGAGCTTACCGGTGAGCTGGCGGTGGTCAGCGCGCAGCGCATGGCCGAACTCGCGGAAAAAGAGCGGCTGGCCAATCGCTTGCAAAACCTTCTTGATCTGCTGCCGGGTGGAGTCATCGTTATCGATGATCGCGGACGGGTGCGCGAGGCTAATCCCGCGGCTTGCGAGCTATTGGGCCTGCCGCTGGAAGGCGAGTTGTGGCGCCATGTGATTGCCCGCTGCTTTGCACCCCGCGAAGACGATGGTCACGAAGTCTCCCTGAAGGACGGCCGGCGCCTGTCGATTGCCACCCGCTCGCTGGATGCCGAGCCGGGGCAGTTGGTATTGCTCAACGACCTGACAGAAACCCGGCGCCTGCAAGATCAACTGGCCCGCCATGAGCGTTTGTCGTCTTTGGGACGGATGGTGGCCTCCTTGGCCCACCAGATTCGTACACCGCTTTCGGCGGCCCTGATTTACGCCAGTCATTTGACTGAGCAGGCGCTGCCGCTGGAAACCCAGCAGCGTTTTGCCGGGCGCCTCAAGGAGCGTCTGCATGAGCTTGAGCACCAAGTACGCGACATGCTGGTGTTTGCCCGGGGTGAGTTGCCGCTCACAGATAAGGTCAGCCCCAAAGTCCTGATGCAAACCCTGCAGGCCGCCGCCCAAACCCATGTTCAGGGCGTGCCAATCCGCTGGCAGTGCGACGCGTATACCGGCCAGTTGCTGTGCAATCGCGACACCCTGGTCGGCGCGCTGCTGAACCTGATCGAAAACGCCCTGCAAACCGGGGCCGTGCAGGTGCGGCTTAAAGTCCATTTATACCGTCGCGATAACAGCCTGAGGCTGTGTGTGAGCGACAGTGGCACGGGTATTGAACCTCGAGTCCTGGCACGTTTGGGCGAGCCGTTTTTCACCACCAAAGCGACCGGCACCGGCCTTGGGTTGGCGGTGGTCAACGCGGTGGTGCGGGCCCATCAGGGCCAATTGCAATTACGTTCGCGGCTGGGGCGTGGCACGTGCGCCTTGCTCAGCTTGCCGCTGATTCCCGGTGTGGCGGAGGCAAACTGATGGTGATGCGAATTAACGTGCTGTTGGTCGAAGACGATCATGCCTTGCGCGAAGCGCTGGCGGACACGCTATTGCTGGCCGGTCACGGCTTTCTGGCGGTCAACTCGGGGGAAGAAGCACTGGCGGCGGTCACGTCGCAAGCGTTCAGTCTGGTGATCAGTGACGTCAATATGCCGGGCATGGATGGCCATCAGTTGCTCGCCCGCCTGCGCACCAGTCAGCCGCAATTGCCGGTGTTGCTGATGACGGCCCACGGCGCCGTTGAGCGAGCGGTGGACGCCATGCGCCAAGGGGCGGTGGATTATCTGGTCAAGCCGTTTGAGCCCAGGGCCTTGCTCGATCTGGTGGCCCGCCATGCCCTGGGCAGTCTCGGTGTGGCGGACACAGAAGGTCCGGTGGCGGTTGAGCCGGCCAGTGTGCAGCTATTGGAGTTGGCGGCGCGGGTGGCGCGCAGTGATGCCACGGTGCTGATCTCGGGTGAGTCAGGTACCGGTAAGGAGGTCCTGGCGCGATACATCCACCAGCATTCCCGTCGAATTGATCAGCCGTTTGTGGCGATCAACTGCGCGGCCATCCCCGACAACATGCTCGAAGCCACGCTGTTTGGTCATGAAAAAGGCGCGTTTACCGGTGCCATTGCGGCCCAGGCCGGCAAGTTTGAGCAGGCGGATGGCGGCACCTTGCTGCTCGATGAAATTTCCGAGATGCCCTTGGGTCTGCAGGCCAAACTGCTGCGTGTGCTGCAAGAGCGTGAAGTGGAACGAGTGGGGGGGCGCAAGCCGATTGTGCTGGATATCCGCGTAGTCGCCACCACCAACCGTGATCTGGCGGGCGAAGTGGCGGCTGGGCGGTTTCGCGAGGATCTGTTCTATCGCCTTTCAGTGTTTCCGCTGGCCTGGAGCCCGCTGCGCGAACGTACCGCCGACATCCTGCCCTTGGCTGAGCGGCTGCTGGCCAAGTACATCAGTAAAATGAAGCACACCGCAGTAAGGTTTTCGGCGGATGCACAGGCGTGCCTGAGCGCTTACTCGTGGCCCGGTAATGTGCGCGAGCTCGATAACGCGATTCAGCGGGCGTTGATTTTGCAGCAGGGCGGCATGATCCAGGCGGCAGATTTTTGCCTGGCCGGGCCGGTGGCTTGCGCGCCCTTGCCGTCTTTGTCGCGTATTGAACCGTTGCCGGTCGATGCCATGGAGCCGGCAGGGGCCTTGGGCGATGATCTGCGCCGGCGTGAGTTCCAGATGATCATCGACACCTTGCGTGCCGAGCGTGGTCGGCGCAAGGAAGCCTCCGAGCGCCTGGGCATCAGTCCGCGCACCCTGCGCTACAAGCTGGCGCAGATGCGCGATGCGGGGATGGATGTTGAGGCTTATCTGTTTGCTTCAGGTTGACAGGTCGCCTCCTGTTTTGTGGGAGCGAGCCTGCTCGCGAAGCGTTTACCAGGTGCATACGGTGATGCCTTCGCGAGCAGGCTCGCTCCCACAGGGTTGAGTGACGTTTTACCTGCGACGTTTTGTAACGTTAATAGTTATAGAACGACAAAGAGCTGGCACTCTTGTTGCTATACCTCGGTAAGCGCTGTGAAAGTGTCAAAAAAATGCGGGTCGTCGGAGGCAGTTGTCCATGAGCCAAGGTATTGAATTTAATCGATTGATGTTGGACATGCGGGCCATGCAGATGGACGCAATGGCTCAGCCTAAATCGGCTGTGCAGGCCGTTCCTGAAGCGGGTGCCAGCAGTTTTTCCGACATGCTCGGCAACGCAATCAATAAAGTCAGCGATACGCAGCAGGCATCGAGCCAGTTGTCGAACGCATTCGAGATCGGCAAAACCGGTGTAGACCTGACGGATGTGATGATCGCTTCCCAGAAGGCCAGCGTTTCTTTCCAGGCGTTGACCCAAGTCCGTAACAAGCTGGTTCAGGCATACCAAGACATCATGCAGATGCCGGTTTAAGGGCGATATCAAGTCATGGCAGATGCACTCCCGGATAACGTTCCGGCCCAAGCAGGCTCAGCCGGCGGCAAGTCGCCGCTGTTTGGCTTGTCTTTTATGGACAACCTGGCCGACATGACCATGCTGCGTCAGGTCGGCCTGATGGTCGGTCTGGCGGCGAGCGTGGCGATTGGTTTTGCCGTTGTGTTGTGGTCCCAGCAACCTGATTACCGGCCGCTGTATGGCAGCCTGGCCGGTATGGATGCCAAACAGGTCATGGAAACCCTGGCCGCCGCCGACATTGCCTACACCGTTGAGCCCAACTCGGGTGCCTTGCTGGTCAAGGCCGACGACATCTCCCGTGCCCGCCTTAAGTTGGCCGCCGCAGGTGTTTCGCCTACCGACAGCAATATCGGTTTCGAGATTCTCGACAAGGACCAGGGCCTGGGCACCAGTCAGTTTATGGAAGCCACGCGCTATCGTCGCGGTCTGGAAGGGGAGCTGGCGCGCACCATTTCCAGCCTCAACAACGTCAAGGGCGCGCGGGTTCATCTGGCAATCCCGAAAAGCTCGGTGTTCGTGCGTGATGAGCGCAAGCCCAGCGCTTCGGTACTGGTTGAGCTCTATGCGGGCCGCTCGCTGGAGCCGGGTCAGGTGCTGGCGATTGTCAATCTGATCGCCACCAGCGTGCCTGAACTGAGCAAGTCCCAGATCACCGTGGTCGATCAAAAGGGCAACCTGCTCTCGGATCAGGGTGAAAACTCCGAACTGACCATGGCTGGCAAGCAGTTCGACTACAGCCGCCGCATGGAAGGCATGTTGACCCAGCGTGTGCACAACATCCTGCAGCCGGTGCTGGGTAATGACCGCTACAAGGCTGAAGTGTCGGCCGACGTGGATTTCAGTGCAGTGGAGTCCACCTCCGAGCAGTTCAACCCCGATCAACCGGCGCTGCGCAGCGAACAATCCACCAGCGAGCAGCGCACTGCCAGCAACGGCCCGCAAGGCGTGCCCGGTGCCTTGAGCAATCAGCCGCCGAGCCCGGCCACGGCCCCGCAGCAAGCCGGTCAGGGTGCAGCCGCAGCGGGCATGATCCAGCCGGGTCAGCCTTTGCTCGATGCCAACGGTCAGCAAATCATGGACCCGGGCACGGGCCAGCCGATGCTGGCTCCGTACCCGGCAGACAAGCGCTCGCAGTCGACCCGCAACTTCGAGCTGGACCGCTCCATCAGCCATACCAAGCAGCAGCAGGGCAGGGTCAATCGTCTGTCGGTGGCCGTGGTGATCGACGACAAGATCAGCGTCAACCCGGCCAACGGTGAAATCACCCAGGTGCCGTGGACCACTGATCAGTTGGCGCGCTTTACCCGTCTGGTGCAGGACGCCGTGGGTTTTGATGCCAGCCGTGGCGACAGTGTGAGCGTGATCAACGTGCCGTTCTCCACCGAGCGCGCCGAAGTGATCGCCGACATCCCGTTCTATTCGCAGCCCTGGTTCTGGGATGTGGTCAAACAAGTACTGGGCGTGCTGTTTATTCTGGTGCTGGTGTTTGGTGTGTTGCGCCCGGTGCTCAACAACCTCACCGGCAACGGTCGCAACAAGCAAGTGGCAGGCATTGGCAGCGATGCCGAGATGGGCAGCCTGGGGGGACTGGATCGTGAGTTGGCCAACGACCGTGTCAGCCTCAGCGGTCCGCAAAGCATCATGTTGCCAAGCCCGAGCGAAGGCTATGACGCTCAGTTGAACGCCATCAAAAGTCTGGTCGCAGAAGATCCGGGTCGTGTGGCCCAGGTAGTAAAAGAGTGGATCAATGCCGATGAGTGATAACCGCGCCGCTGCCAACGCCAAGTTGACCCGTGTCGACAAGGCGGCAATTTTACTGCTGTCCCTCGGTGAGTCCGACGCGGCCCAGGTTCTGCGCCACATGGGCCCTAAAGAGGTCCAGCGGGTGGGTGTGGCGATGGCGCAAATGCGCAATGTGCACCGTGAGCAGGTCGAGCAGGTGATGAGCGAGTTCGTCGAAATCGTCGGCGACCAGACCAGCCTTGGTGTGGGCTCGGACAGCTACATCCGCAAAATGCTCACTTCGGCCCTGGGCGAAGACAAGGCCAATGGCCTGATCGACCGCATCCTGTTGGGCGGCAACACCAGTGGCCTCGACAGCCTGAAGTGGATGGAGCCCCGTGCAGTGGCCGATGTGATCCGCTTCGAGCATCCACAAATCCAGGCCATTGTGGTGGCGTATCTGGACCCGGACCAGGCGGGTGAAGTACTGGGTCATTTTGACCAGAAGGCCCGTCTGGACATCATCCTGCGGGTTTCGTCGCTCAATACCGTGCAGCCGGCGGCGCTCAAAGAGCTGAACCAGATCCTCGAAAAGCAGTTTTCCGGCAACTCCAATGCGGCGCGCACCTCTCTGGGTGGCGTCAAGCGGGCGGCCGACATCATGAACTTCCTCGACAGTTCGATGGAAGCCCAGTTGATGGATTCCATTCGCGATATCGACGAGGACCTGTCCGGTCAGATCGAAGACCTGATGTTCGTGTTCAACAACCTGGCCGACGTCGACGATCGGGGCATCCAGGCGCTGTTGCGCGAGGTGTCTTCGGACGTGCTGGTACTGGCGCTCAAGGGCTCCGACGAAAACGTGCAGGAAAAAATCTTCAAGAACATGTCCAAACGGGCTGCCGAACTGTTGCGTGACGACCTGGAAGCCAAAGGCCCGGTTCGCGTCAGCGATGTTGAGACCGCGCAGAAAGAAATCCTTACCATCGCCCGCCGAATGGCCGAAGCCGGAGACATTGTTCTCGGCGGGAAGGGCGGCGAAGAGATGATCTAAGTGAGCAGCGGCGAGTCTCCCGGTGATGTGATCCGTGCCAAGGATGTAGGTGCCTTCGATGTATGGGGGTTGCCCAGCTTTGACCCTTGGCGCGAGCCCGAAGAACCTGAGCCCGAACCGGTCGAAGAGCTGCCGGTGGAGAGCGAAGAAGTGCCGCTGGATGAAGTCCAGCCGCTGACCCTTGAAGAGCTCGAAAGCATTCGTCAGGAGGCCTGGAACGAAGGCTTCGCCACGGGTGAGAAAGAAGGCTTTCACAGCACTCAGCTCAAGGTTCGCCAGGAAGCCGAAGTCGCCTTGAGCGCCAAGGTTGCCAGCCTTGAACGGTTGATGAGTAGCCTGCTGGCGCCCCTTGCCGAGCAGGACCAGCAGCTTGAAAAAGCCATGGTCGGGCTGGTCGAGCACATGACCCGGCAAGTGATTCAGCGTGAACTGAAAACCGATTCGACCCAGATCGAGAAAGTGCTGCGCGAGGGCTTGAAGCTCTTGCCGATGGGCGCCGAGAACATTCGGCTGTTTATCAATCCACAGGATTTCGATCAGATCAAAGCCTTGCGTGAGCGCCACGACGAGCACTGGCGAATTGTTGAAGATGACACCCTGCAGCCCGGCGGTTGCCGCATTGAAACCGAGCACAGCCGGATCGATGCCAGTATCGAAACCCGCATCAAGCAGGCCATGAGCCAGTTGCTCGATCAGCTCCACGAGCAGGCACTGCACCCGGCGGCGCCTGATATCGACATCGACCTCGATGCACCTTAAGCGCACCAGCTTTGCCAAGCGCCTGAGCACCTATGCCCCGGCCGTGACTTTGCCCGTGCAACCGGTGGTTGAAGGCCGCTTGCTGCGCATGGTCGGCCTGACCCTTGAGGCTGAAGGCCTGCGCGCCGCCATGGGCAGCCGCTGCCTGGTGATCAACGACGACAGCTTTCATCCGGTGGAGGTCGAAGCCGAGGTGATGGGGTTTTCCGGTGGCAAAATCTTCCTGATGCCCGTGGGCAGCGTCGCCGGGATCGCGCCGGGCGCCCGTGTGGTGCCCCTGGCCGATAATGGCCGCTTGCCGATGGGCATGAGCATGCTGGGGCGGGTTCTCGACGGCGCCGGGCGTGCACTGGACGGCAAAGGCCCGATGAAGGCCGAAGACTGGGTGCCGATGGACGGCCCCACCATCAACCCCCTCAAACGTGACCCCATTAGCGTGCCGCTGGACGTGGGCATTCGCAGTATCAACGGGTTGTTGACGGTGGGTCGCGGTCAGCGTCTGGGCCTGTTTGCCGGTACGGGCGTGGGCAAGAGTGTGCTGCTGGGGATGATGACCCGCTTTACCGAGGCCGACATTATCGTGGTGGGCCTGATTGGTGAGCGGGGTCGTGAGGTCAAGGAATTTATCGAGCATATCCTCGGCACCGAAGGCCTCAAGCGTTCGGTGGTGGTGGCATCGCCTGCCGATGACGCGCCACTGATGCGGTTGCGTGCGGCCATGTACTGCACGCGGATTGCCGAATACTTTCGCGACAAGGGCAAGAATGTCCTGTTGCTGATGGATTCCCTGACCCGATTCGCCCAGGCCCAGCGAGAAATCGCCCTGGCCATTGGTGAGCCGCCTGCCACCAAGGGTTATCCGCCTTCGGTGTTCGCCAAGCTGCCCAAACTGGTGGAGCGGGCCGGTAATGCTGAAGCGGGTGGCGGTTCGATCACCGCGTTTTATACCGTGTTGTCTGAAGGCGATGACCAGCAAGACCCGATTGCCGACTCGGCCCGAGGCGTACTTGATGGTCATATCGTGCTGTCTCGGCGTTTGGCCGAAGAAGGCCATTACCCAGCCATCGACATTGAAGCGTCCATCAGCCGGGTCATGCCGTCGGTGGTGACGGAAGAACACATGCGCCGGGCGCAGCAATTCAAACAGCTGTGGTCGCGCTTCCAGCAGGCACGGGACTTGATCAGCGTGGGCGCCTACGTGCCGGGTGGCGACCGTGAAACCGACACTGCGATTGCCTTGCAGCCGGCGATGGTGGCGTATCTGCGCCAAGGGCTGAACGACAATATCAGCCTGGCCGAGAGTGGCGGCCATCTGGGCAGCATCTTCGCTCCGGCAGCGGGCGGTTAATCGACGATGGGCGCAGATTCAAGAGCGGCGCGCCTGGCGCCCGTGGTAGATATGGCCGAAAAGACCGAGAAGGCTGCGGCCCAGCGATTGGGGCACTTTCAAGGGCAGGTCAACCTGGCCAACAGCAAACTGGGCGACTTGGAAAACTTCCGTGGCGAGTACCAGTCGCAATGGGTTGATCGCGGCAGCCAGGGCGTATCGGGTCAATGGTTGCGCAACTACCAATACTTCCTCAGCCAGCTGGAGACGGCCGTCGGCCAGCAGCGCCAAAGCCTGGTGTGGCACCAGAACAACCTCAATAAGGCCCGCGAAACGTGGCAGCAGGCGTATGCGCGGGTTGAGGGGCTGCGCAAGTTGGTCCAGCGCTACGCTGACGAAGCCCGCCAGCTCGAAGACAAGCGCGAGCAAAAACTGATGGACGAGTTGTCCCAGCGGCTGCCGCGTAAAGACGTGTACTGACCCCCAGTCCCGCTCCCACGCAAAGCGTCTATAGTTGCTGGGTCAACCACGGGAGTATCCATATGGCAGTGACGTCTGAAGTCTCCGCAGATGGCAGCAAGCTGACAATCGCAATCAAGGGCCGTTTTGACTTCGCCAAACACCAGGAATTCCGCAGTGCCTACGAGGAGCTGAGACCGCGGCCCGTCTGCGTGATCGTGGATTTGAAAGATGCGACCTACCTCGACAGTTCGGCGCTGGGCATGTTGTTGCTGTTGCGTGAACATGTGGGCGGTGATGATTCCGATATCCGCGTGGTCAACAGCAGTCCGGATGTGCGCAAGATTCTCGGTATTTCCAATTTTGACAAGCTGTTCGATATCAATTGAGCCGTTCAATGGAGCGCTTGCGGCGGTTGCAGCAAACCGTGCTGCAGCAGCGTGACTTGATAGCCGAGCACAACGACTACCTGCTCAATGAGCAGCGGGTAGCCAAGGCTGTTTTTGATCGGGTGGCGCACTCGGGCTGCCTGGATGCACCCAATATCCGCTTTCTGCAATCGCCGTATGCCTTGTTCAATGGCGACCTGCTATTGGCGGCTTACACTCCCGCAGGGGATACCCACCTGCTGCTCGCTGATTTCACCGGCCATGGTTTACCGGCAGCCATTGGCGCAATGCCGCTGGCCGAAGTGTTTTACAGCATGACGGCCAAAGGCTATGGCCTGGCCGAAATCCTCCGTGAAATGAACGCCAAACTTAAGCGTATCCTGCCCGTCGATATGTATTGCTGTGCCACGTTGCTGTGTATCAGCGCCCAGCGCCGCAGTGTCGAGGTGTGGAATGGCGGGATGCCCGACGGCTACTTGCAGGCTGGCGGGAAGCGTATGGCATTGACCTCGCAACACCTGCCATTGGGTGTGTTGCGTGCTGACGCGTTTGACCATGCCACCCAAGTGTGGCCGATGCAGCCGGGCGATCAGGTGTTTCTATTAACCGATGGTGTGATCGATACCTGTGGTCCGGATCAGCAGTTGTTCGGGGTCGAGCGTCTGGAGCGGGTGCTCGATGCCAATCGTCATCCGTTGCAACTGATTGCAGAGGTCGAACAGGCCTTGCGCGACTTTCAGGGGCAGGCCCGGGATGACGTGAGCATGGTGCAGATCACCTCCCAGCTGCCGCAGTTTTTGGGCGTGCCGGCCATCGTCTATTCAGACAGCGGCCAATGCAGCCCGCGGGACTGGTCATCCAGTTTCGAGTTTCGGGCATCAACCCTCAAGCAGTTCAATCCACTGCCTTTCCTGCTGCAGTTGCTAATGGAAGTTCATGGGTTGCGTACCCAGGGGGCGGTGATCCATGCCGTGCTGTCCGAGCTTTACAGTAATGCGCTGGAACACGGTGTGCTGGGGCTCGATTCTCGGCTCAAGCGCGATACAGAAGGATTTGCCCATTACTACCAGCAGCGCAGGGAGCGTCTGGCGACACTTAAAAGCGGATTTGTGCGGGTGTCGTTGCAGGTCGAACCGATCGGGGAGAGCGGGCGGGTTCTTATCCAGGTTGAAGACAGTGGTGCCGGCTTTGATGTCATCAAAGTGATGGCCAGACCCCTTGATGCAGACCGTCTGTCGGGGCGTGGCGTGAGTCTGGTACGTCAACTGTGCCCTGCAGCCCGCTGGGCCCCTGATGGTCGTAGTGCGACCGTAGAGTTTTCATGGGGGGGTCTGGCATAATCCGGCCATTCTTGATCAAGGAGTGAACAAGTGTCTGACATTCATATGGACCCGAAAGTGGTCAATGCATTGCGCGACGTGATGGAGGGAGGTTTTGTGGACTTGCTGGATACCTTCCTATCTGACTCCGAAGAGCGCATTGGCCAACTGCACAACACTCGCGAAGCCGGCGATCTGACACTGGTAGCCCACAGCTTTAAAGGCAGCAGCAGCAACATGGGTGCCATTCGTTTGGCGCACTTGTGCGGCCTGCTTGAAGAGCGTGCGCAAAAGAGGCAACTGGCCGGTATCCAGGAGCTGGTGATCAAGATCGATGACGAATACCAGATGGTACGGCGACTTTATCGCGCCGAGCGCCATCGCTCCGGGCCGTCGCATTTCGCGGTCAGCTGATTCTTCAAAAGCTGGCCCGAACCTTGCTCTGACTCTCTGACCTGTACCCATGCCAGCCGTACAGCGGAGACCCGTTAATGCCCGTTGCCGCCCAACCTCTGCTTCAGACAACTGCCGCCGCTGCCCCCAAAGCAGCGGCGGGCAACCCTGCGCAACCTGCCAGGCCTGAGGCTCAGCCCTTTGCCAAGGTGTATGCCAAGGCGTCTGACCCGGCGCTCTCGGTTGCCGATAGCGGCAACACCTTGCCTGGCGGCAAGCCCAAGGATGCAGCCATCACCGATCAGGATGACAGTGCTGGCCAGTCGGGCGATGACATGGCAGTGGTCGATCCGCTTGCCCCGCAGCCTGTGACGGCAGCTTCCGTGCCGGTTGTTGAGGCCGCACCTGAGTTGCCGGTTACTGCACAGATACAAGCCGCACAACAACAGGTTATTCAAGCACAGCCCCAGTTGCAGCCGGCCGCCGACGACACCTTCGACCCCGAGGCAGACCCTCTCGACGCGATGCCTGCTGTGCGCCTGGCGATGGAGCAGGGTGGGCATGTATCGGCCAGCAGCCAGAGCCCGGTCAAAAACCAGCCGAGTGAAAGCACGCCTGCCGTGGCTCAGGGGCAAGCCAGCGGCATCGCTATGCTGGTCGATGGGGAGGCCGACGAGCCGGCCACCGGCGAGGGCGGCGAGAAGGCCTTTAAAGGGTTGCTCGAAGACGGCCTCAAGGATCTGAAAAGCACGTCCAGCGATACGCGGGTCGATGACTTCGCCAACCGCCTGGCGGCACTCACCCAGGCTGCAGTGCCCAAAACCGTGAATGCGCTGCCGGTCAATCAGCCCTTGGCCATGCACCAGGGTGGCTGGTCTGAAGAAGTGGTCAATCGTGTGATGTACTTGTCCAGTGCCAACCTCAAATCCGCCGATATCCAGCTGGAACCGGTGGAACTGGGGCGCCTGGATATCCGGGTCAACATTGCCGCCGATCAGTCGGCGCAGGTCAATTTTGTCAGTGGTCATGCGGGAGTGCGCGAAGCGCTGGACAGCCAGATGCACCGTTTGCGCGACATGCTGGCGCAGCAGGGCATGGGGCAGGTGGACGTTAACGTGTCCGACCAGCCGCGCAACTGGCAGGGGCAGCAGGGTCAGGAGCAACAGGACCGCAGGAGGAGCGATGGCCAGCGGCTGGGCAGCGTCATTGATGACGAGCCAGCGAAGGTCGCGGCGGTAACGCCAAGCGTAGTTCTGGGCTCCAGTGCAGTGGATTACTACGCCTGAGTACAAATCCTGTGGGAGCGGGCTGCGCGGTGTAACGGTAGCGCCCCATAGCCTGTATCGCGAGCAAGCCCGCTCCCACAAAGTCACCCACCGTCCTGCTTCTGGCATAACACTTGCTGTGCCTACCCCAGCATCTGTGAAAACCAAATAGTGACGGATTATTGGCATGGCGACGAGCGACGCGGTAAGTGAACCGGCCGGCAAAGGCAAACTCAAGCTGATTATCCTGATCGTCGTGGCTGTGCTGCTGGCGATTGGTCTTTCCGTAGGTGCCACCTGGTATTTCATGCACAGCCCCAAGAGCGAGCCTGTGCCGCAAGTGGATAGCACCGTCAAATTACCCGCGCTCTATGAGCCCATGGCCCCGGCCTTTGTCGTCAACTACACCGCCAATGGCCGTCAGCGTTACATGCAAGTGAGCGTGACCTTGCAGGCTCGCGATGCTGGCGATCTGAAAGCCCTCATGGTGCACATGCCGGTCATTCGCAACAATCTGGTAATGCTGTTTTCCGGGCAGGCCTTTGACGACCTCGCAACGCCAGTGGGTCAAGAAATACTGCGCCAGAAAACGACAGCCAGCGTGCAGGAAGTCGCACAGAAAGAACTCGGAAAAGTGGTTATCGATCAGGTGCTCTTTACTAACTTTGTATTGCAGTAGGATCACGACATGGCCGTGCAAGACCTGCTGTCCCAGGATGAGATCGACGCGCTGTTGCATGGCGTGGATGACGGTCTGGTACAGGCCGAAACAGCTGCCGAGCCCGGCAGTGTCAAAAGCTACGACCTGACCAGTCAGGACCGTATTGTCCGGGGCCGCATGCCGACCCTGGAAATGATCAACGAGCGTTTCGCCCGCTACACCCGTATCAGCATGTTCAACCTGCTGCGCCGCTCGGCGGACGTGGCGGTGGGCGGGGTGCAGGTCATGAAGTTCGGCGAGTACGTGCATTCGCTGTATGTGCCTACCAGCCTGAACCTGGTCAAGATCAAGCCGTTGCGCGGCACGGCACTGTTCATCCTCGACGCCAAACTGGTGTTCAAGTTGGTAGACAACTTCTTTGGCGGTGACGGCCGTCACGCCAAGATCGAAGGCCGCGAATTCACCCCCACCGAATTGCGCGTGGTGCGCATGGTGCTGGAGCAAGCCTTCATCGATTTGAAGGAAGCCTGGCAGGCGATCATGGAAGTCAATTTCGAGTACATCAACTCGGAAGTTAACCCCGCCATGGCCAATATCGTCGGCCCCAGCGAAGCCATTGTGGTTTCTACGTTCCACATCGAACTCGATGGGGGCGGCGGCGACCTGCACGTGACCATGCCGTACTCGATGATCGAGCCAGTACGGGAAATGCTCGACGCCGGTTTCCAGTCCGACCTCGACGATCAGGACGAGCGCTGGAGCAAGGCTCTGCGCGAAGACGTACTCGATGTCAGCGTGCCGCTCAGTGCCACGGTGGCCCGTCGTCAATTGCGACTGCGGGACATTTTGCACATGCAGCCCGGGGACGTGATCCCGATCGAGCTGGAAGATGAACTGGTAATGCGCGCCAATGGCGTGCCTTCGTTCAAGGTCAAACTGGGCTCGCACAAAGGCAATCTTGCCTTGCAAGTGGTTGAGCCTATCGGTCGACGCTAGGCGTCAGGCCACACGAATTTGCTGTGCTAATGATTGAAATGCTCGCCGAGGACACCCCATGGCTAACGAACACGATACAACTGCTGCAGACCAGGCGCTGGCTGATGAATGGGCAGCGGCGCTGGAAGAAACCGGCGATGTTGGCCAGGCAGATATCGACGCTTTGCTGGCGGCTGATGCGGTCACCAAACCGGCACCCAACCGTCTGCCAATGGAAGAGTTCGGCAGTGTGCCGCGCAACAACCAGCCAGTGACGCTGGATGGCCCTAACCTGGACGTGATTCTGGATATTCCGGTATCGATTTCCATGGAAGTGGGCAGCACCGACATCAATATCCGCAACCTGCTGCAACTCAATCAGGGCTCGGTGATAGAGCTGGATCGCCTGGCGGGCGAACCGCTGGACGTGCTGGTGAACGGCACCCTGATTGCTCACGGCGAAGTGGTGGTGGTCAACGAAAAGTTCGGCATCCGCCTGACGGACGTGATCAGCCCAAGCGAACGCATCAAGAAGCTGCGTTAAGTGAAGCGGGTTCTAGGCGGTTTACTCGCGTTCCCCGTAAGCGTGCTGGCGGCTGAACCGCTGGCTGGCGCCACGGCGGCGGCCGCGCCGGTTGTGGGCAGCAGCATCGGCGGGCAATTGACACAGTTGGTACTGGGTTTGCTGTTGGTGCTGGGTCTGATCTTTGCCCTGGCCTGGTTGCTGCGCCGTGTCCAGCAAACGGGGCCGCGCCAGGGGCAAGTGATCGAGCTGATCAGCTCCCGGGCCCTGGGGGCGCGGGATCGGCTGGTGCTGGTGCAGGTCGGCAATGAACAGATCCTGCTTGGCCTGACGCCGGGCCGTATTACACCGTTGCATGTGCTCAAGGAGCCCGTGCAAGTGCCGGGTACTTCAACGCAGGCAACCCCCGAATTTGCCAAGCGGCTGATGGAAATACTGGGCCAGCAAAAGGACAAGCCGTAATGCGTTTAGTTGTCGCGCTGTTGTTGGCGCTTGTCGCGCCGTTGGCGTTAGGGGCTGATCCACTGTCGATTCCGGCCATCACCCTGGGCACCGGGGCCAACGGCCAGCAGGAATATTCGGTCAGCCTGCAAATTTTGCTGATCATGACCGCGCTAAGTTTTATTCCGGCGTTCGTCATGCTGATGACCAGTTTTACGCGGATCATCATTGTGTTCTCGATCCTGCGTCAGGCCTTGGGTTTGCAGCAGACCCCGTCCAACCAGATCCTGACGGGCATGGCGTTGTTTCTGACGATGTTCATCATGGCCCCGGTGTTCGATCGGGTGAACAACGACGCCCTGCAGCCCTATCTTGCTGAAAAGCTCTCGGCCCAGGATGCGATTCTCAAGGCTGAAGTGCCGATCAAGGATTTTATGCTGGCCCAGACACGCACCAGCGACCTTGAACTGTTTATGCGCCTGTCCAAGCGCACCGACATCGCCACACCGGATGCTGCACCCCTGACCATTCTGGTCCCTGCATTTGTCACGTCAGAACTGAAAACTGCATTCCAGATCGGTTTCATGATTTTTATCCCGTTTTTGATCATCGACCTGGTAGTGGCCAGTGTGCTGATGGCCATGGGCATGATGATGCTCTCGCCGCTGATCATTTCGTTGCCATTCAAAATCATGCTGTTTGTGCTGGTGGATGGCTGGGCGCTGATTATCGGCACCCTGGCCAGCAGTTTTGGCGGAGTGTGAGTCATGACCCCAGAAGTTGCGGTTGACCTGTTTCGCAGTGCGTTGTGGCTGACCACACTGATGGTCGCCGTACTGGTAATCCCCAGTTTGCTGGTCGGGTTGCTGGTGGCGATGTTTCAGGCCGCGACCCAGATTAACGAGCAAACCCTGAGCTTCCTCCCGCGATTGCTGGTGATGCTGATCACCCTGATCGTGGCAGGGCCCTGGCTGGTGCAGACCTTTATGGAATACATCCTGCAGTTGTACGGCAGCATTCCGCAGTTGATCGGCTAAATGTCTCTGCTCGCTCTGACAGACGCGCAGATCAGTACCTGGGTCGCCAGCTTTATGCTGCCGCTATTTCGGGTGGGTGCACTGCTGACTACCATGCCGATCATCGGCACGACCCTGGTGCCGAAGCGCATCAAGCTGTTTCTGTCATTGGCGATCACCCTGGCGATCATGCCCAGCCTGCCGCCGCTGCCCACTGTCAACCCGCTTGATCTGAGCGGCCTGATGCTGATTGCCGAACAGATCATCATTGGCGCGCTACTGGGGTTTTCGTTGCAGCTGTTTTTCCAGGCGTTCGTGGTGGCCGGGCAAATTGTCGCGATTCAGATGGGCATGGGCTTTGCGTCCATGGTCGATCCGGCCAACGGCGTGAACGTGGCGGTTATCGGGCAGTTCTTCACCATGCTTGTGACCCTGTTGTTTCTGTCCATGAACGGCCATCTGGTGGTGTTTGAGGTGCTCACCGAGAGCTTCACCACATTGCCGGTAGGCGGTGGGTTGCTGACCAATCACTACTGGGAAATCGCCAACAAACTGGGCTGGGTCCTGGGAGCTGCGCTGCTGCTGGTGCTGCCAGCCATCACGGCGTTGCTGGTGGTCAACATCGCGTTTGGCGTCATGACCCGGGCTGCACCACAACTGAATATTTTTGCCATCGGCTTTCCGCTGACCCTGGTGCTGGGCATGGTGATTCTGTGGATCAGCATGGCGGACATTCTCAACCAGTATCAACCGCTGGCCTCCGAGGCCCTGCAGTTTCTACGTGAACTGGCACAGGCGAAGTAGACCGCTATGGCAGAGAGTGAAAGTGGTGCCGATAAAACAGAAGACCCCACGGAGAAACGCAAAAAGGACTCCAGGGAAAAGGGCGAGATCGCACGCTCAAAAGAGCTGAATACCTTGGCCATCATGTTGGCCGGGTCTGCGGGCTTGCTGATTTTTGGCGGTGCGCTGGCGCAGGACATGATGGAGCTGATGCGCTACAACTTCAGCCTGAGCCGCGAGGTGCTGCTCAATCCTGACTCCATGGGCCTGTTTTTACTGCATTCGGGCAAAATCGCACTGCTCGCCCTGCAACCGGTATTGGTCACCTTGCTGATCGCCGCTCTGGTCGGCCCGATTTCCCTTGGCGGCTGGCTGTTCGCCGCTGGCAGCCTGGCCCCTAAATTCAGCCGTATGAACCCCGCTGCGGGGATCAAGCGCATGTTCTCGGCCAAGGCACTGGTCGAGCTGCTCAAGGCCCTGGCCAAGTTCTTCATCATCCTGATTGTGGCCTTGCTGGTGTTGCAGTCTGACATCGACGACCTGCTGCGCATCGCCCATGAGCCGCTGGAGCTGGCGGTGATTCACAGCCTGCAAGTGGTGGCCTGGAGCGCCTTGTGGATGGCCTGCGGGTTGATCTTGATCGCTGCGGTGGACGTGCCGGTGCAGCTGTGGGAAAGCCATCAGAAACTGCTGATGACCAAGCAGGAAGTGCGCGACGAGCACAAGGACCAGGAGGGGCGCCCTGAGGTCAAACAGCGGATTCGCCAGTTGCAGCGCGACATGTCCCAGCGGCGGATGATGGCCGCGATCCCGGATGCTGATGTCATCATCACCAACCCGACGCATTACGCCGTGGCCCTCAAGTACGATGCGGAGAAGGGCGGGGCGCCGATGTTGCTGGCCAAGGGCAGTGATTTTCTGGCGCTGAAGATTCGCGAGATTGGTGAAAAGCACAACATCCTGCTGCTTGAATCCCCTGCGCTGGCGCGTTCGATCTACCACTCCACAGAGCTGGAACAAGAGATCCCTGCCGGGCTGTATCTGGCCGTGGCCCAGGTGCTTGCTTACGTGTATCAGATCCGTCAGCACCAGGCGGGCAAGGGCAAGCGCCCGGATCCGCTCAAGGACCTGCCGATTCCGCCGGATTTAAGGCGTGATGAGTGATGTGGATAAGGTTGGGGTGATAGGTCTTTAGATTCTTACTGGAAGTGGGTGTTAAGATAATAGTGTGTTGTTGTTTTAAAGATAGACATGAAGTGTATATTCAAGTCTGTGTTGAGGTGGGTGTTGTTAACTATAATCAGTTGCTTGCGATATGTTTTTAAGTGAGTGGCCCGTAGGGGGTTGTCGGGGCGGTTGTTTTATCGAGACCAGCAACTTCCTACTGTGAATCTAGAGTGCTCCTTCAATTTTTCAATAAAATCCATTCGGATTAATAGGCAATTTCCTGCATATTCTTGAGTGTTAAATTGTTAGTTTTCCAATGCTCTTTTTGGAGCGTTTGCCAAACTTAATATGCTCTGGACTCTTAATAGACATGAAGGCCCCTACAGGTTTCATGTTGAGTCAAATACTTATGTGCAGGGGATCTTTAATGAATGCTGTAATTAAAAAGGCCATGGCTTCCATGGCGTTGCTGGCTGCTTCTGTATCGGTTGTTCATGCGGCGGGAGCCGGGTCAGGAACAATCACGTTTGAGGGCGAGATTCTGGAAGCTGCCTGCTCCATCAAGCCGGGCAATAGCGACCAGACCGTTCCACTGGGTGAAGTTGCCAAGTCTCAACTGGAAACGGGCGGTGCAAGTACTCCTAAAGTCTTTGAAATTGAATTGACCGGATGCTCTCCCTCGAGCCTTACCGATAAAACCGTATCGACCACCTTTACAGGTGCCGAATCCGTCGATGTGCCCGGTGCGTTGGGCATTATCGGGACGGCAAGTGGGGCGGGCGTCATGATGGTCGATGGCTCCGGCACGGCTGTAACACTGGGGACGCCAACCAAGACGCAACTTATTCAAGCCGGTGATAACACCCTGAGTTTTAGTGCCTTTCTCAGAGGTAAGGGCACGGGAACCATCACCCCGGGCGCGTTCGCTGCAGTGACCAATTTCTCCTTGACTTACAAGTAAGTTATTTGCCCCGTTGCAGTCGGTTCAGTGGCGGGGCAAGTTTCAGCGGGGTCGAGTGTGAGAGTGCTCACGATGTTAGTCATGACTGGTTTTATCGGTATGTTAACAAGTTCGTTGATGTCTATTGCTGCAGCGCGTGAAAATCAAGGTAATGGCCGTATCAACATGGCCGGAGAAATACTGGATTCTGCTTGTGCACTGGATGCGAGCAGCGCTTATCAAGTCATTGATATGACCCCTTTGTCAGTGGGCGGCCTTATTCGCCATAACGCGGGTGAGCCCAGTGTGTTTTCATTGCGCCTGGTCAAATGTTCATTAACGCGTCCCGATCCTCATCGTCCTGGTGCCTACTTGCCCGATTGGCAGCATGTAAGAGTGACCTTTGACGGGTTGACTGACATTAGCGGGCGTCACTTTGCAGCATTAGGTACTTCAAGTGGTATGGCCCTGCGCATAACCGATGTGCAAGGGCAGGAAAGTATACCGGGCGTCCCGATGTCACTCATCGCCCTGACCGAAAACCACCAAGAATTACGTTACTCCCTGCAATTGGTTGGCAATGGCCGCCCCATGGTTGTTGGATCTCACCGCACAGCGTTGCGATTCAGACTGGAGTATTTTTGAATGCATGGGTTGCTTGCATTACGAGATTTTTCAACTGCGAAGACAATTCTGCATACCAGTGTATTAAGTAGTTTGATGTCGATTGCCTGTGAAGTGTCGGCCGCAGAAGACATCCAGTTCAATACCGATATTCTCGACCTGAACGATCGCACCAATATTGACTTGTCTCAGTTCTCGCGCAGCGGCTTTATCTTGCCGGGTACTTATCCAATGCAAGTACAGGTGAACACGCTGGTGCTGCCTGAACAGCGCATCACTTTTTATCCTCCGGACGATGATCCCAAAGGCAGCCAGGCCTGCTTGTCATCCGATCTGGCAAGCCAGTTGGGCTTAAAGGAAAACAAGTTGACGGAACTCTCCTGGTGGAAGGAGGGAACGTGCCTGGATATTCGCAGCCTTGCGGGGATGGAAGTGAGCGGCGATCTGGGTACATCTACGCTCTACATTTCTGTGCCCCAGGCCTATCTGGAGTACAACGCTCAGAACTGGGACCCGCCCTCACGTTGGGATGACGGCGTGCCTGGCCTGCTGGTTGATTACAACCTTACGGCACAGTCCATCAATCAAAGAAACACTGCCAGCCGAACCGACCTGACCGGCAATGGTACTTTCGGTGCCAACGCAGGCCCTTGGCGGCTGAGGGCTGATTGGCAGGGTCGTATTGAAGATGAGGCCGTCAATAGCAGAAAGAACCTTGAGTGGAGCCGCTTTTACGCCTATCGCGCTGTTCCCTCACTCGGGGCACGTCTGTCGCTGGGGCAAAACTACCTGTATTCGGACCTGTTCGACAGCTTCCGTTTCACCGGCGCCGCACTCAACTCGGATGACAGTCAGCTACCTCCCAACTTGCGAGGCTATGCCCCAGAAGTCGTCGGGGTAGCTAAAACCAATGCCAAGGTCATCATCAGCCAGCAAGGCCGTGTGCTGTATGAGGCATTGGTCGCGGCCGGCCCCTACCGCATCCAGGATCTGAACGATGCCGTCACCGGCACTCTGGATGTCCGCGTGGAAGAGCAGGACGGCAGTGTCAATACGTTCAAGGTCGAGTCGTCCAGTATTCCCTATCTGACACGCCCCGGCACTGTGCGCTACAAGCTGGCCACCGGTCGGCCGTCCTATCTGCATGATGGAGGGCAGGGCAGTGTCTTTGGTGCGGGGGAGTTTTCCTGGGGTGTGAGCAATGGTTGGTCAGTATATGGAGGGGGTATCAGTGACAGCTACTACAAGGCTTTTTCCCTCGGGGTAGGCCGCGATCTGCTGGCGTTTGGTGCCCTTTCATTCGATGCTTCGCGAGCCAGCGCCACCCTGCAGGACGATACGTTGTCCGGCGCCTCCTACCGCCTGAGTTATTCGAAAAAATTTGAAGAATACGACAGCCAGGTCACCTTCGCGGGATACCGGTTTTCCGAGAAAAACTACCTGAGCATGAGCGAATACCTGGATGCGCGACGCTACGGCGAGCGTGTGGGCGGGAGCAAATCGCTCTACACCGCAACGTTCAACAAGCATTTTCGAGAGGCTGGCCTCTCCGCTTATGTGACCTACACCGACCAGTCCTACTGGGATCGCCCGAGCAGCAACCGCTGGAACGTGTCGTTGGCGCGCTATTTCAATGCGGGGTCGGTCAAGAACATCAATCTCTCATTGAACCTGTTTCGAAATCAGGAACAAAACCAGCGTACTCGTACGCAAAATAATAATTCCGGGATGTATCTGTCACTCACTCTTCCCCTTGGCAGATCCGGCACTTTAACCACCAGTGCCAACAATTCGCAGAATAAAAGTACGTATTCGGCACGCTTCAGCGATCAGCTGGATGAACGCAACCACTATCAGTTGGCAGTCAGTAACACCTCCATTGGCGGTTATCTAAGCCATACCGCAGATCAAGCTGATCTGACCTTGAGCGCCAGTCGACAAGAAAACAACCACACCAGCCTTGGCATGTCTGCGCGAGGCGGCGCCACACTCACACCGTATGGGGGCGCAGGGCATCGAAGCGCAGGAGCGGGCGGCACTCGACTGATGGTCGATACCAGCGGTGTTCCGGGAGTGCCCGTTCGCGGTTATGGCAGCCCAACGCGCAGCAATGCCTTCGGCAAAGCAGTGATCCCTGACGTCAACAGCTACTTGCGTACAGCGGCCAGTATTGACCTTGAAAGTCTGCCGGCCAATGTCGAGGCGACTCAGTCCGTGACTCAATTGACCCTGACGGACGGGGCCATTGGCTATCGCACGCTGGATGTGATTGCCGGCTACAAGGCCATGGTTGTGCTGCGCCTGTCCGATGGCCGCGTGCCGCCGTTCGGTGGCACGGTGAAGAATGAAAAACAGCAGGAGACCGGCATCATCAATGACGGTGGCAGTGTCTATCTAAGCGGCATCCGGCCTGGGGGAATGATGGTTGTCTCTTGGGGGGGGGGCAGAGCGTTGCACGCTGGTGATGCCTGCCAATTTACCGGACGACGGTTTGGCCACCACCCTGGATCTGCCCTGCCAGATGCTGATACCTGACAACGCTGCACCTGCATCGGGGATCCGGCTTACCAACACAGAGATCACACCTTCATGATCAAGACAGTCAGCTTTGCACTCTCGGTTCCTGCCCTTGTGGCCATGTGCCTGATCAACAACGCCAATGCAGCCATTGGTCTTGATCGCACCCGGGTTGTGTTTGATGGCAACAAAGAAGCCGTCAGCATGAGCATCACCAATAACAACACACAGTTGCCTTATCTGGCCCAGGGCTGGATAGAAGATGAACAGGGCAACAAGATCACCTCGCCGCTGATCGTGCTTCCACCCGTCCAGCGTCTGGAGCCGGGTAAAAACAGTCAGGTAAAAGTCCAGTCGTTACCTGCAGTCCAGTCGCTCCCTCAGGACAGGGAGTCGGTGTATTACTTCAACCTGCGCGAAATTCCTCCGCGCAGTGAAAAGACCAACAGCCTGCAGATTGCCCTGCAAACCCGAATCAAGTTGTTTTACCGTCCTGCCGCGTTAGTTCAGAGCCGACAAGAGCGGTCTGCACCTTGGCAGGAGGAACTGACCCTCACCCTTGTGGGGGATCAGTATCAAGTCAACAACCCCACTCCGTACTACGTCACCCTGATTGATGCCCGCCGCAGTAAAGAGGCAGAAACCGTGACGGGTTTCGAGCCCCTTATGCTGTCACCAAAAGAATCGCTAAAGCTGGGCGGGAGTGTGGCTGCGCTTGGTACTAAACCACGACTGACCTATGTAAATGATTACGGCGGTCGCCCACCTCTGGTTTTCAGTTGCGAAGGCAATACCTGCAAGGTGGACGTGGCGGCGTCCTCAGTCAATGAGTAGTGCGCGAGGTGTGTGCACGGTCACGACCCTGTCGTGCTGGCTACTGGCGTCGAGTATCCACCAGGCCCGGGCCGAGGCGGTCGACGGCATGAGTGGAGTGCTGGATGTTATTGGCGAATTGCACAACACCCCCTGTGCCGTGGACATGCCTTCGGCCTATCAAGAGGTAAACCTGGGGACTGTCTCTCGCAGCCAGCTGCTGCGCCCTGGCGATCAGGGAACGCCTGTGGCTTTCCAGTTGCGCTTTGTCGACTGCCAGCGCGCTTCGGGCAGTATTCAGAGTGAGCGCACTGGCAATCTGGTGTGGAGTGCCTATCAGCCGGTGGTATCGGTTGCCTTTGTGGCGCCAGCCGATGCGGATGACTCAAGGCTGGTCAAGGTGAGGGGGGTAACCGGGATGGGGCTACTCCTGACCGATGCCCTTGGCCGGAACGTAGCTTTGGGCAGTCGCGGCGAGCCTTTGTTTATGCAGCATGGCAACGACACACAGACCTGGCACGTGCAGCCTGTGCGCACTTCGGCTGCGCTGGGCAATGGCGCCTTTCGGGCGGCCGTTGATTTCAGGCTTGTCTATGAATGAAAGCGCAACGATGAGTCAGTTAAAGCATTGGCGGGCACTCATTGCGGTGGGCGGCCTGTTGTCGATGTGCTGTCAGGTTGCATGGGGGGACGTCAGTGTGAGCATCAAGGGGGTCGTCCTTATGCCTCCACCCTGCAAGGTCAACGCAGGGGGCACGTTGAATGTACCTTTTGGAGCCGGCCTTCTGACCACCAGGATCAACGGCGTTAATTACAGCCAAACAGTGGCTTATACCGTCACATGCGGACCGCAGCCAACCAACTTTATGACCCTGGAATTAAAGGGAACTGGCGCCGGGTTTAACAGTGCGTTCCTGGGTACCAGTAAAAGTGATCTCGGCATCAGTTTTACTGTTGGGGGTGTTACCTGGCCCCTCAATAAAACCGTGAACTTCACCTATCCCGCCCTGCCGGTTGTGAAGGCTTATCTCGTCAAAAAAACCGGTAGCACGCTCACGGGCGGGTCATTTTCTGCAGCGGCTACCTTAGTGGTTGCACTGCGATAAGAGAGACATATTGATGAGATTCAAGCAACGATTTGCCCTTTTAACAGTGTCCATGCTTGGCTTTTGCACTAACGCAATGGCCAACCTCACGTTTAGTGGCACCCTGGTAGAGCCGCCGCCCTGCACCATAAACAGTGGTTCCACTATTGCTGTCGACTTTGGGGATATAAGTGTCAAAAGTGTCGATGGGGTCAAGAACCGCAAAGGGCTGAATTACACCATTACTTGCACTTCCAGCACTCTGCCGTGGGGGCTGAACTTGATGTTGACGGGTACGGCAACGAGTTTTGACTCTTCAGCCGTGCAGTCCAGTGTTCCTGATCTTGGCATCAAGGTACTGCGAAATAACCTGGCATTTGTGCTCAACACTAAGCTTTCAATTAGCCTGTCAAGTCCACCGGTACTGGAGGTGGTTCCAGTCAAGAGGTCGGGCTCAACGCTGAGTGAAGGCGATTTTACGGCCACAGCAGTTCTGCTGGCATTTTACGAGTAAGGAGGGCATCCCATGCGAGCCGGGAGCATGAGTAAGCGCTGGCAACCTGCTGTGATCGTGCTGCTGCTGGGTGTGTCCTTGATGCGGTCAGATGATGGCGTGGCGGCGAGCAACTTGACGCTCAAGGGCGCATTGGTTGCGGCAGCCTGCAGGATCAAGGCGGGCGACGAGGCGTTGGCGATTGATCTGGAGGCGGTCACTAACGCAGAGCTTTATCTAAATACCCGGACGGTCGGCAAGACTTTTCAGATCCGCCTTGAAGAGTGCGACACCAGTATCAGTGACGCTGTGACGACTACCTTTAGCGGCATCGAGAACACCAAGCTGCCGGGCTTGCTGGCGCTGGACGCAAGCCCTGAGAAAGGAGTGGCGCTGGGGCTAGAAACACTTGCGGGCTCACCGTTGCCGTTAAATATCGCCAGTGGTAAGCAGGCATTGAGTAATGGCGCCAATGTCATTGCTTTTAAAGTGTTTTTGCAGGGGGAGCCGCAAGCCATTATTAATCAAACGATAGTGGCCGGACACTTTACGGCCGTTTCGACATTTACATTAGCCTACCCTTAAAAGAGTAGTGATTTTAGGGTGCTGTTTTATTAAATATCAGGCTACATGATTGCATTTAAGGTATCGACCAAAGTTAAGCCACGGATCGTTGTTAATCAAATAATAAAGCCTGAGGTATTTGCTGTAGTTCGGTTTTTGCATCGGGCTACGCCCATAAATATGCACAGCTGCAAGGGCTGTTTTATAGCGGAGGGATGTATATGAAGTATCTGATGGGGCTGCTTTTTTTACTGCTGATGCAAGCCGTCAGTGCAACGGAATGCCGATTGAATGGTGGCAACTGGGTAAATCCTGAAAGGCATGGATTTAACGCGTATGTCAATCTTGTGCCGAACCTTGCAGCTGCAAAAGTTTTTCTGGATGGTTACACGTTTGAATGCAGGCATGGATTGCAAACGACTTTTCCTTTTGATCCTTACGAGCAAGTGCTGACCGACCCCGATACGATGATGCTGTATCCGCAACCTGGTTATTTTGCTGAGGGTGGATTGAATGTGACGGGTACTTATTATCCGACACCTGTGAGGGCCGGTATTGTTCTCTCCGTGCAGCGAAATGAGCCCCTCGTGAGTGTGCTGGGGCGGCCATATCTCAATATTGTAAGAGCGCCGGGCAGATACGTTAGAATCTCGTCCGGGGCGCTTGTCGCTACCGTAAGATTAAGGGTGCGCACTTATTTGAACGGCTCGACACTCCGGAACTTTGTGACTTTTGTGAATGTGTATGCGCGTCATTCACTTAATTTGAACCCGTCCACCTGCACGATTAATAATAATGCGCCTATTAATGTGGACTTCGGTTCGGTGGATCCCTTGGCGGTCGGGACGAATCCACTGGCTACGCCAAATAATAAAAATTTCGTACTGATCTATTCATGCCCTGATGCGGGGATTTCCTCACCCATCAAAATCACATTGATGGGCAGTGCCTCTTCGTTCTTCTCAGGTGGCCTTGTGATGAGTAATCCTGATCTCGCGACTGTCATGTACCGTACCAGTACCCGTGCGCTAGTACCTCCGGGCGGCTCATTCGCAGGGACTATCACCAATAGCTCGGGAAGGGACGGTGTGACTTTTGCACTTATTCGCAAACCCGGCAGCTTGCCTGCCGCAGGGCCTTTTACGGGCAGTGCGACGCTGATAATGGGCCTACCTTGAACCTAGTGTTTTATCTCGCAAATACTGATCCTCTTTTAACGGCATCTGTTGTTGCCATGCTGCGTTGCCGCTCCTGCCCATAGTTAGCTATGAGTCGTCGCGGCGCCTTGCCTGGCAACAACAGCCACTCGTCAAAAAAGGATCAGTACTTGTGAGGCAGTGCACTAGAAATGCCGTACCCCGACAGTCGGATTTAACCTGGAAACACGTTCGATTAAACGATCCGTTCATGCGCCGTGTTACCAGGATCTCACCCCCACAACTGCAGGTAATTGAACGATCGGCCGCAGTACAGGCTGAGCCAAAGCCGAGTCAATTAGCTGTGCGTCACGCTGAGCGTGACTCATGGCCCACTCCGAAACCCTTGGCCAAATCGGCCATGCGTGAACAAGTGGCCAAAGTTGGAAGGTTTCTTGCAGAGGCAGGCTCTACGGCGCGCATGGCGTCAAAAGTTTGCTAAAGGTTTGACGCAATGTCCTTGGATCGCTCTCAGTTAATCAACACCGCGCGCAGCGGTCTGGCCGGTTTGGGTCAGGGGCAGTTAGGTGTGCCGTTGTTGTTGCTGGTGATGCTGGCGATGATGATGTTGCCCGTTCCGCCGTTTTTGCTGGATGTGTTCTTCACCTTCAACATCGCGCTGTCGATTGTGGTGCTACTGGTCTGTGTCTATGCGCTGCGGCCACTGGATTTTGCTGTTTTCCCCACCATTTTGCTGGTCGCGACCCTGATGCGCCTTGCCCTGAACGTGGCTTCCACCCGGGTGGTGATGCTCCACGGTCATGAAGGCCACGCGGCCGCAGGCAAGGTGATCCAGGCCTTCGGTGAAGTGGTGATCGGCGGTAACTACGTGGTCGGTATCGTGGTCTTTGCGATTTTGATGATCATCAACTTCGTGGTGGTGACCAAAGGTGCCGGGCGTATTTCCGAGGTGAGCGCGCGTTTCACCCTCGACGCCATGCCCGGTAAACAAATGGCCATCGATGCTGATCTCAACGCCGGCCTGATCGATCAGAACCAGGCCAAGATGCGCCGTCAGGAAGTTGCCCAGGAAGCCGAGTTCTACGGCTCGATGGACGGTGCCAGCAAATTCGTACGCGGTGATGCCATCGCCGGTCTGTTGATTCTGTTTATCAACCTGATCGGCGGTATGGCCGTGGGTATCTTCCAGCACGGCATGACCTTCGGCGAAGCCGGCAAGGTCTACGCCTTGCTGACCATCGGTGACGGTTTGGTGGCGCAGCTGCCCTCTCTGCTGCTGTCCACTGCCGCCGCGATCATGGTGACCCGCGCCTCTGGCTCAGAAGACATGGGCAAGCAGATCAATCGTCAGATGTTCGCATCGCCCAAGGCGCTGGCTGTGTCGGCAGGCCTGATGGCCGTGATGGGGATGGTGCCGGGCATGCCGCACTTCTCCTTCCTCAGCCTGGCCGCAGTGGCCGGTGGCGTGGCGTACCTGATGTGGAAAAAGCAGAACGTGGTCAAGGTTCAGGCCCTGCAAGAGGTCAAGCGCCAGCAGGAACTGTTGCCATCGCCTGCCCGCGCCCAAGAGACCAAGGAGCTGGGCTGGGATGACGTGACGCCCATCGACATGATCGGCCTGGAAGTTGGATATCGGTTGATCCCGCTGGTTGACCGCAATCAGGGTGGCCAACTGTTGGCGCGGATCAAGGGCGTGCGCAAAAAGCTGTCCCAGGACCTGGGCTTTCTGATGCCCACCGTGCATATCCGCGACAACCTCGACTTGGCTCCCAGTGCTTATAGGCTGACGTTGATGGGGGTTATTCTGGCCGAGGCCGAGATCTACCCGGACCGCGAAATGGCGATCAACCCGGGGCAGGTATTCGGCACGCTTAACGGCATTACCACCAAAGACCCGGCCTTTGGTCTGGAAGCCGTGTGGATTGAGGTCAGTCAGCGCAGCCAGGCGCAATCGCTGGGCTATACCGTAGTGGACGCCAGCACCGTAGTGGCGACTCACCTTAACCAGATTCTGTACAAACACTCCCATGAGCTTATCGGTCATGAAGAAGTGCAGCAGTTGATGCAGTTGTTGGCCAAGTCTTCGCCCAAGCTGGCCGAAGAACTGGTGCCGGGCGTGCTGAGCCTGTCCCAACTGCTCAAAGTATTGCAGGCCTTGCTGGCTGAGCAGGTACCGGTGCGCGATATCCGCAGTATTGCCGAAGCCGTCGCGAATAATGCCCATAAGAGTCAAGATACTGCCGCTTTGGTTGCCGCTGTACGGGTCGGCTTGTCGCGCGCCATTGTGCAAAGCATTGTAGGAGTTGAGTCTGAGCTGCCTGTGATCACCTTGGAGCCAAGGTTGGAACAAATATTGCTCAATAGTTTGCAGAAGGCCGGACAAGGCCAGGAAGAGGGCGTTTTGCTCGAGCCAAGCATGGCAGAAAAGCTCCAGCGCTCGTTGATTGACGCGGCTCAGCGTCAGGAGATGCAAGGTAATCCAGTGATCCTGTTGGTGGCAGGCCCGGTACGCGCGATGCTTTCGCGCTTTGGCCGTCTGGCGGTGCCCAACCTGCATGTACTGGCTTACCAGGAAATCCCTGACAACAAGCAGGTCACGATCGTTGCGACAGTAGGCCCTAACGGCTGAGGGTTTGGTTTATGCAAGTGAAGCGATTTTTCGCCGCCGATATGCGTCAGGCCATGAAGCTGATCCGTGATGAGCTGGGGGCTGACGCCGCCATCATTGGCAACCGCCGGATTGCCGGGGGCGTTGAGTTGACCGCGGCCCTGGACTACAAGCTGTCCGCGCTGGCACCCCGTGTACCGAACATTGAGCTCGAAGAAGAGCTGCGCAAGACCCAGTCGCGGATTGTCTCGGCCCAGGCCGAGTTGAGTCTGCGCGGTGAGGGCGAGGCGGGCGATAACCGTCAGCTGTTTGCCGGTCTGCCGCTGACCGCCGCCGAGCCATTGATTGAACCGACGCTCGAAGAGCCACCGCGCCCTGCGCCTGCGCCGGCCGCCCCGACGATTGATCAGCGCGCGTTCGACAACATGCGTCATGAGCTCAACGGTTTGCGCGAGTTGCTCGAAGTGCAGCTGGGCTCGCTGGCCTGGAGCCAGTTGCAGGATGCCAAGCCTGCACAAGCCAATCTGTGGCGTCGCCTGCAGCGTATCGGCCTGTCCGGACCGCTGTCCCGAGATCTGCTGGCGCAAGTGGCCGGTATCGAAGAGCCGCGTCAGGCGTGGCGGATGTTGCTGGCGCACTTGGCGCGCATGATTGCCACACCTGAGCTGGAGCCGCTGGAAGAGGGCGGTGTGATCGCGATGGTCGGTCCTGCCGGGATGGGTAAGACCACCACGCTGGCCAAGCTGGCGGCGCGTTATGTGCTCAAGTACGGCGCGCAGAATATCGCGCTGGTGAGCATGGACAGCTTTCGTATTGGCGCTCAGGAGCAACTCAAGACCCTGGGCCGGATTCTTAACGTCCCGGTGACCCACGTGGCCCCCGGTCAGTCGTTGGGCCAGACCCTTGAGCCGCTGGTGCGCAAGCGTGTGGTGCTGGTGGATACTGCTGGCTTGCAAGCCAGCGATCCGGCGTTGCGCCTGCAGCTGGAAAGCCTCGCGGGGCGCGGGATCAAGGCCAGAAATTTTCTGGTATTGGCCACCACCAGCCAGAAACAGGTGCTGACGGCGGCGTACCTCAGTTACAAGCGTTGCGGGCTGGCCGGTTGCATCCTGACCAAACTGGATGAAACGGCGAGCCTGGGCGAAGTGTTGAGCCTGGCGATCAGTAACGCGCTGCCGGTGGCATACCTCACCGATGGTCCACGGATTCCGGACGACCTTCACCTGCCGCGTCGTCACCAGTTGGTGAGTCGCGCAGTGAGTGTGCAAATGCAGGAAGAACCCAGCGAAGAAGCCATGGCCGATATGTTCGCTGATATCTACCACAGCCCTCCCAAGCGGGTAGGTTGAGGTAGTCAAGATTACGTTGCAATGTACCTACATCTGATGGTCTGAAGGTTTTGTTCCATTCGGGAACGGGCAGCCAACGCATGTAGCCGCGTCTAAGTAAGACAAGGTAAAAAAAGATCATGGGCAGCATGCATCCCGTACAGGTGATCGCAGTGACCGGCGGCAAGGGTGGCGTCGGTAAAACTAACGTGTCAGTCAACTTGTCCATCGCCTTGGCCGAGCTGGGCAGGCGCGTTCTGTTGATGGACGCGGACCTTGGGCTGGCGAACGTCGATGTCCTGTTGGGCTTGACCCCAAAATTTACCCTGGCCGATGTGGTCGAGGGGCGTTGCGAGCTGCGCGATGTCTTGCTCCAGGGCCCGGGCGGGATTCGTATCGTGCCCGCGGCCTCGGGCACCCAGAGCATGGTGCACTTGAGCCCGGCGCAACATGCCGGACTGATCCAGGCATTCAGTGACCTCGGCGACAATCTGGATGTGCTGGTGATCGACACCGCGGCCGGGATTGGCGAGTCGGTGGTCAGCTTTGTGCGCGCCGCCCAGGAAGTGCTGCTGGTGGTCTGCGACGAGCCGACGTCGATCACCGATGCCTATGCGCTGATCAAGTTGCTCAACCGCGATTACGGCATGAACCGCTTTCGCGTATTGGCCAACATGGCCCAGAGCCCGCAGGAAGGGCGCAATCTGTTCGCCAAGCTGACCAAGGTCACCGATCGTTTTCTGGATGTGGCCCTGCAGTACGTGGGCGCCGTCCCGTATGACGAATGCGTGCGCAAGGCCGTACAAAAACAGCGGGCCGTCTACGAAGCGTTCCCGCGCTCCAAGTGCTCCCTTGCGTTTAAAGCCATCGCACAGAAAGTTGACACCTGGCCGTTGCCCGCCAACCCCCGCGGGCATCTGGAGTTCTTTGTCGAGCGTCTGGTGCAGCAAGCAGGGGGGCGCTTTTAATGACCGCCAGCGGCTATCGCATGTACAGCAAGGCGTCGCGTGACAGCCAGTACGAGCTGATCGAGCGCTACGCCCCCTTGGTCAAGCGCATCGCCTATCACCTGTTGGCGCGCTTGCCCGCCAGCGTGCAGGTGGACGATCTGATCCAGGCCGGAATGATCGGATTGCTTGAGGTGTCGGGCAAATACGACGCGACCAAGGGCGCGAGTTTTGAGACCTATGCCGGGATTCGCATTCGTGGCGCAATGCTCGATGAAGTGCGAAAAGGCGACTGGGCCCCGCGTTCTGTCCACCGCAATACACGGATGGTCAGTGACGCAATTCGGGTAATTGAAGCAAAAACCGGTTGTGACGCTAAAGATCATGAAGTTGCGGCCGAACTCCAGTTAAGCCTTGATGATTATTACGCCATCTTGAATGACACCCTGGGCAGCCGCCTGTTCAGTTTTGACGACTTGTTGCAGGACGGTGAACACGAAGGGCTGCATGAGGATGGCGCAAGTGCTCACCCGGAGCCGTCGCGTGACCTTGAAGACGAGCGCTTCCAGGGCGCACTGGCCGATGCAATTGCCCATCTGCCCGAGCGTGAGCGACTGGTGTTGGCGCTGTATTACGACGAGGAATTGAACCTCAAGGAAATCGGCGAAGTGCTGGGGGTCAGCGAGTCCCGTGTGAGCCAGTTGCACAGCCAGTGCGCCGCACGACTGCGTGCACGCTTGAGCCAGTGGCGAGCGCACTGACGGGAACACGCGTACTTATTGTGGGAGCGGGCTTGCTCGCGATGGGATCGACACGGTGAATCAGAAAAACCGCGCCGCCAGCATCGCGAGCAAGCTCGCTCCCACAGTCGATTCTGGCGGTGTTTGAAAACGAATTGATTGAATGGCGTGTCCCCAGACCGGACGCGTTTAAGACTGCTTGGAGGTCGAATTGGACAAGAACATGAAAATCCTCATCGTTGATGATTTTTCAACGATGCGGCGGATCATCAAAAACCTGTTGCGTGACCTTGGTTTCACCAACACGGTCGAGGCGGATGACGGCATCACGGCGTTGCCGATCCTCAATCTGGGTCACATCGACTTTTTGGTGACCGACTGGAACATGCCCGGCATGACCGGTATCGAGCTGCTGCGCCACGTGCGTGCAGACGAAAAACTCAAGCACTTGCCGGTGCTGATGGTGACCGCTGAAGCCAAGCGTGAGCAGATCATCGAAGCGGCCCAGGCCGGTGTTAACGGTTATGTGGTCAAGCCGTTCACGGCTATCGCACTCAAAGACAAGATCGAGAAGATCTTTGATCGCATCGGTTGATCGGTTGCCTTGGGGGCGCTATGGAGCATAAAGAATCCACACAGGGCGATTTTGAGTCGACCCTGAAAAAACATGCTCACGAATTGGTCGAAAGCCTTGAAAGAGGTCAGTTTGGCGATGCAGTGCAGCTGATTCACGAACTTAACCAGACCCGTGATCGCGGGTTGTATCGCGAAGTCGGCAAACTGACCCGTGAACTGCACAGTGCGATTGTCAATTTTCATATTGACCCGAGCATGCCGCAAGCCGAAGAAGTGTCGCAGATCACAGACGCCACTGAACGCTTGGCTTATGTTGTGAAACTCACCGAAGCGGCAGCCAATCGCACCATGGATCTGGTGGAAAACAGCACGCCGCTGGTCAACGGCCTGGGGCAGGACGCCAAGGCCTTGAGTGCCGACTGGGGTCGCTTCATGCGCCGTGAAATCGGTGCCGAGGAGTTTCGTGAGCTGGCGCGTCGAGTTGACAGTTTTTTGACGCGTAGTGAAGAGCAAAACCAGGTCGTGTCTGCCAACCTCACTGACATTTTGCTGGCTCAGGATTATCAGGACCTGACCGGTCAGGTTATCAAGCGTGTGACGCAACTGGTCACCGACGTTGAAAGCAACTTGCTCAAGCTGGTGCTGATGGCCAGCCAGGTGGACCGCTTTGCCGGCATCGAACACGACCGTGATGCACTGCGCGCTGAAAATAATTCGCAAAAAAACCAGGCCAAGGGTGAAGGTCCGCAGATTCATGCCGATACACGTAATGACGTCGTATCCGGTCAGGATGATGTTGACGATTTGCTGTCCAGTTTAGGTTTTTAGGACTCGATAGACGTGCGGGCGCTGTTGCCTGGCGTCGCGGGCCTATATCAAGGAGCACGTACATGAGCTTCGGCGCCGATGAAGAAATCCTTCAGGATTTCCTGGTTGAAGCCGGCGAAATTCTGGAGTTGCTGTCCGAACAACTGGTCGAGCTGGAAAGCCGACCGGATGATGCGGATCTGCTCAATGCAATTTTTCGCGGTTTTCATACTGTAAAAGGGGGCGCCGGCTTCCTGCAGCTCCATGAGTTGGTGGAGTGCTGTCACATCGCCGAAAACGTCTTCGACATCCTGCGCAAGGGTGAACGCGGCGTCGACGCGGAGCTGATGGACGTGGTGCTTGAAGCCCTGGATGCGGTCAACGGCATGTTCAGCGAAGTGCGCGAGCGTAGCCCGATCACTGCAGCGACTCCCGAGTTGCTGGCGGCGCTGGCACGTCTTGCCGAGCCTGCAGCCGCGCAAGCAGTTGGTGCACCTGAGCCTGCGCCGGTGTCTGCGGCTGCGGCTGTAGCCCCGGTGACCGATATCACCGACAGCGAGTTTGAGCAGCTGCTGGAGTCCCTCGATGCGGTCAAGGCCGCTGCGGTCGAGCCTGACCCGGAACCGGTGGCGGTGGCAGACATCTCGGCCAGTGACGAAATCAGCGACGCCGAGTTCGAGTTGCTACTTGATCAGTTGCACGGCAAGGGCCAGTTTTCTGCGGATACCGCAGTGGTTGCCCCGGTGCCTGACGAAGTGCCTGCAGCTGCAGCCGAAGTCAGCAATGAAATCACCGACGACGAATTCGAGGCCTTGCTGGATCAGTTGCATGGCAAGGGGGCGTTCAACACCGAAGCGCTGGGCGCTGCGGTCGCCGAGACCGTAGCCACTGCCCAGGAGCCGGCTGGCGACCCGAACCTGATCAGCGATCACGAATTCGAAGCCCTGCTCGATGAGATGCACGGCAAAGGCAAGTTCAGCCCCGACTCGGCAGCGGTAGTCGCTGCGGCTGTACCCGCCAAGCCGGTTGCAGCGGCGCGTCCGGCACCGGCACGGGCGGCAGCTGCACCTTCGGAAAAACCGGTTGCTTCTGAGGCGGAAACCACCGTACGGGTCGATACCGCACGCCTTGACGACATCATGAACATGGTCGGCGAGCTGGTGCTGGTGCGTAACCGTCTGGTGCGCCTGGGCCTGAACAGTCATGACGAAGATATGGCCAAGGCCCTGTCCAATCTCGACGTGGTCACCGCCGACCTGCAAACCGCCGTGATGAAGACCCGCATGCAACCGATCAAAAAAGTATTCGGGCGCTTCCCGCGTCTGGTGCGGGATCTGGCGCGTCAGCTGAAAAAAGAAATCAGCCTGGAACTGGTGGGCGAAGAAACCGATCTGGACAAAAACCTCGTCGAGGCCCTGGCCGATCCGCTGGTCCACTTGGTGCGCAACGCAGTCGACCACGGTTGCGAAACACCGGAAGAACGTGCGGCTGCGGGCAAGCCAAGCTGCGGCCGGGTCATTCTGTCGGCCGAGCAGGAAGGCGACCATATCTTGCTGTCGATCTCCGATGACGGCAAAGGCATGGATGCCAACTTCCTGCGCTCCCTGGCGGTGAAAAAAGGCCTGATGGACAAGGATGCAGCCGATCGCCTGAGCGAAAGCGACTGCTACAACCTGATTTTTGCGCCGGGTTTTTCGACCAAGACCGAGATCAGCGATGTGTCCGGACGTGGCGTGGGCATGGACGTGGTGAAAACCAAGATCGCCCAGCTCAATGGCTCGCTGAGCATCGAGTCGGTCCTGGGGCGTGGCTCTAAAATCGTCATCAAGGTACCCCTGACCCTGGCCATCATGCCGACCCTGATGGTGATGCTGGGCAACCAGGCGTTTGCCTTCCCGCTGGTCAACGTCAACGAAATTTTCCATCTCGACCTGTCGCGCACCAACGTGGTTGACGGTCAGGAAGTGGTGATCGTGCGCGACAAGGCGTTGCCCCTGTTCTATCTCAAGCGCTGGCTGGTGGCGTCTGCCGCCCATGAAGAGCAGCGCGAAGGGCATGTGGTGATTCTGTCGGTCGGGACCCAGCGCATCGGCTTTGTGGTCGATCAGTTGGTCGGCCAGGAAGAAGTGGTGATCAAACCGTTGGGGAAAATGCTCCAGGGTACGCCAGGCATGTCGGGCGCCACCATTACCGGTGATGGCCGTATTGCCTTGATTCTGGATGTTCCGAGCATGCTCAAGCATTACGCATCACGGCGTATTTGATTCTGGTGAGCCGGGGCTTTTACGCCCCGCACCGCCTAACGGAGTGTTTATGGTAGTCAAGGTCCTGGTGGTGGATGATTCCGGTTTTTTCCGCCGCCGCGTCTCGGAAATTCTGTCGGCTGACCCGACGATTCAAGTGATCGGCACCGCCACCAATGGCAAGGAAGCGATTGATCAGGCGCTGGCGCTAAAGCCGGACGTGATCACCATGGATTACGAGATGCCGTTGATGGATGGCATCACGGCTGTGCGCCATATCATGCAACGCTGCCCGACCCCGGTTTTGATGTTTTCCTCGCTGACCCATGAGGGCGCCCGCGTTACTCTCGATGCGCTGGATGCCGGGGCAGTGGATTTTTTACCGAAAAACTTTGAAGACATCTCGCGCAACCCCGAGAAGGTCAAGCAAATGCTGTGCGAAAAGGTTCACAGCATCTCGCGCAGCAACCGTCGACTGTCCAGCTACAGTGCGCCAGCACCAGTGGTTTCAGCTCCTGCCCCGGTGCCTCGGCCTGCGCCCGGCGGTTTTGTGTCATCCGCTCCGACGGCTTCAGTGCGCACCACGCCGATTGCCAGCCGTGGCGCGCCTGCGCCGTCATCCACGTCCGGGGCTCCCAAGCGCAAAGCTTACAAGCTGGTAGCCATCGGTACTTCGACTGGTGGGCCGGTGGCCTTGCAGCGGGTACTGACCCAGTTGCCGGGCAATTTTCCGGCGCCGATCGTGCTGGTGCAGCACATGCCGGCGGCGTTTACCAAGGCGTTTGCCGAGCGTCTGGACAAGCTATGCCGTATCAGCGTCAAGGAAGCCGAAGACGGCGATATCCTGCGCCCCGGCCTGGCCCTGTTGGCGCCGGGTGGCAAGCAGATGATGATTGATGGTCGTGGTGCGGTACGCATCCTGCCGGGCGACGAACGCTTGAACTACAAACCGTGTGTGGACATCACTTTCGGCTCTGCCGCCAAGTCCTTTGGTGACAAAGTTTTGGCGGTGGTCCTGACCGGCATGGGCGCGGATGGCCGTGAAGGTGCCCGGATGCTCAAGCAGGGCGGCAGTCAGGTCTGGGCACAGGACGAAGCCAGTTGCGTGATTTATGGCATGCCGATGGCCATCGTCAAAGCCAACCTGGCCGATGCGGTGTACAGCCTTGATGACATTGGCAAACACCTGGTGGAGGCCTGCCACTGATGGATGTGCTCAGCCTGATTGGCATCATCATGGCGTTTGTCGCGATTATCGGCGGCAACTACCTGGAGGGCGGTCATTTGGGCGCCCTGGCCAATGGTCCGGCAGCCCTGATCGTGCTGGGCGGGACGGTGGGCGCGGCGCTGTTGCAGTCGCCCATGAGTGCGTTCAAGCGGGCGATGCAGACCGTGGTCTGGATCCTGTTCCCGCCGCGTATCGACATGGCGGGCGGTATTGACCGTGTCGTCAACTGGAGCCTGACGGCGCGCAAGGAAGGCTTGCTGGGCCTGGAAGGCGTGGCCGACACCGAGCCCGACAATTATTCGCGCAAAGGCCTGCAATTGCTGGTCGACGGTGTGGAGCCAGAAACGATTCGCAGCGTGCTGGAAGTCGATTACATGACCCAGGAAAGCCGCGATATCGAGGCCGCGAAAGTATTTGAAAGCATGGGCGGTTATGCGCCGACCATCGGCATTATCGGCGCGGTCATGGGCCTGATCCATGTCATGGGCAATCTGGCCGATCCGGGGCAACTGGGCAGCGGTATTGCGGTGGCGTTCGTAGCGACCATTTACGGGGTGGCCAGTGCCAACCTGGTGTTGCTGCCCATCGCCAGCAAGCTCAAGGCCATAGCCATGCGCCAGTCGTTGTACCGCGAGATGCTGCTCGAAGGCATCCTGTCGATTGCCGAAGGTGAGAACCCACGGTCTATCGAACTCAAGCTTCAAGGCTTTACGGGTTAACTATGAGCCGGCGCCGTCGCCCTGCGGATGAACACGTCAATCACGAACGTTGGCTGGTGTCCTACGCGGATTTCATCACCTTGCTGTTTGCTTTTTTCGTGGTCATGTACTCGATTTCTTCGATCAACGAAGGCAAGTATCGGGTCATCTCCCAGGCGCTGGTCGGGGTGTTCAGTGACACCGAGCGCAGCATCAAGCCGGTACCCATAGGTGAAGAGCGCCCGCTGACGATTCCGCCTGCCGAACCGTTGATCAAAGACAGTGAACATACCGACGCCGGCCTTGGGCAAGTACCCGATGACCCGCTCAAGACCATTGCCAATGACATCACCCATGCGTTTGGCGACTTGATCGCGACCAAACAATTGACTGTGCGTGGCAATGAGTTGTGGGTCGAGATCGAACTCAATTCGAGCCTGCTGTTCGGCAGTGGCGACGCGATGCCCAGCAATGCAGCGTTCAACATTATCGACAAGGTGGCGGCGATCCTGAAACCGTTCGAAAACCCGATTCACGTCGAGGGTTTTACCGACGATCTGCCGATCCGCACTGCGCAATACCCTACCAACTGGGAGCTGTCGTCGGCGCGTTCGGCGAGCATCGTGCGGATGCTGGCGATGCAGGGCGTGAACCCCGGGCGTATGGCGTCGGTGGGGTATGGCGAGTTCCAGCCGGTGGCCAATAACGCTACGCCAGAAGGGCGCGCGCTCAATCGCCGGGTGGTGCTGGTGGTGTCGCGCAACCTGGAAGTGCGTCGCAGCCTGACCGGTACGGGGACCGCCAACGCCACACCGGATGCGGCCCTCAAGCGTGCTGGCACACAAACTGCACCGCCACAGACACAGCCACTGGTTCGTGGGGATGCCGTCAATTCCCCGTCACCCACCCTATAGTCTCGGCCGGCACGCATGCAGCCGGGAGGAACAACTGAATGAGAGTCTGGGCAGTAGCCAATCAAAAAGGTGGGGTCGGCAAGACCACCACATCCATCGCTCTGGCCGGTTTGCTGGCAGAGGCGGGCAAGCGCGTGGTGATAGTCGATCTTGACCCGCACGGCTCCATGACCAGTTACTTCGGGTATGACCCCGACGGTCTGGAACACAGCGTCTACGACCTGTTTCTGCATCAGGGCCAGGTACCGGAAGGTCTGGCTGCACAGTTGCTGTTGCCCACCAGCCACGAAAAGATTGCCTTGCTGCCGGCAACCACCGCGCTGGCGACCCTGGAGCGTCAGGCGCCGGGGCAAAGTGGGCTGGGCCTGGTGATTGCGCGCAGCCTGGCGCAACTGTGGCAGGACTACGACTACGCAATCATCGACAGCCCGCCGATCCTGGGCGTACTGATGGTCAACGCATTGGCGGCCAGCCAGCAATTGATCATTCCGGTGCAAACCGAGCATCTGGCGCTCAAGGGCCTGGAGCGCATGGTTCACACTCTGCGCATGATCAATCGCTCGCGAGCGCAAGCGTTGCCGTTCTGCATCGTGCCGACCTTGTTTGACCGCCGCACCCAAGCCTCGATGAGCACCTTGCGGGTCTTGCGCGATGTGTATCCCGACACCTTGTGGCAGGGCTTTGTCCCGGTCGACACCCGCTTGCGCGATGCCAGCCGGGCAGGGCAGACGCCTTCGCAGTTCGATGACAAAACCCGGGGGGTCATCGCCTATCGTGCGTTGCTCAAACATGTACTGACCCGCCAGCTTGCACCTCAGGTCGCTTGAGGTGGACGGTTATTCAAGTATCGGTCGCGTGTGGCCGATAACGTCTACAAGTCTCTGTCGCGAGGCTGTTGAGTGGGGCACTTTATGACGCAGCCGATAGCACTTTCCAATCGATCGCAAGTGGCGTTGCAGTCGTATCTCGACGACCTGCTGTTTGATGCAACGCAGGCGCTGGAGTCGGTTGAGCCCGTTGCGCTGGAGCAGGAGCAGGCCGTTGAGGCGCCTGTTGAGGCGCAGGTGGCGATGCCGGTGGAGCTCTCGCAAGTGGGCGTGCCCGCTGAGGCGCTGGCCCATCCGCTGGTTGAGGTTCATCGGCCAAGTGCGCCCGGTGCGCATTTACCGATACCCGATGATGGCCGCCCCGCGTGGGCCGCAGAACCCTTCGAGTGCCTGTTGTTCGACGTGGCCGGGTTGACCCTGGCAGTGCCATTGGTGTGCTTGGGCTCAATCTATTCGCTGGCCGGGCGTGAACTGACTCCGCTGTTTGGTCAGCCGGACTGGTTTCTGGGGATACTCCCGAGCCAGAGCGGCAAGCTCAACGTGCTGGACACCGCGCGCTGGGTGATGCCCGAGCGCTATCGCGATGATTTTCGCGAAGGCCTGCAATACGTTATTTCCGTACAGGGCTACGAGTGGGGGTTGGCGGTGCATCAAGTCAGCCGCTCATTGCGCCTGCACCCGAACGAAATCAAATGGCGGTCCCAGCGTGGGCAGCGGCCGTGGCTGGCAGGCACAGTGATTGAGCACATGTGCGCATTGCTGGACGTGGCGCAGCTGGCCGAATTGATCGCCAAGGGCAAAGCATAAGAACACGTGTGGTTGATGCTCATCTGCAAGGGTGAGCCGCCAGTTATCAGCATTCAGCGGTATTTCAGTCAGGGGTTTGGGGTATGAAACAGTCAGCGGCACAGGGTTTGGAAGATCCGATCCTGCAATGGGTTACCTTCAAGCTCGATAACGAGACCTACGGCATCAATGTGATGCAAGTGCAGGAGGTGCTGCGTTACACCGAAATCGCCCCGGTCCCCGGCGCACCTTCCTACGTATTGGGCATTATCAACCTGCGCGGCAACGTGGTGACGGTCATCGACACGCGTCAGCGTTTTGGCTTGTACAACGCAGAAATCACCGACAATTCGCGCATCGTGATTATCGAAGCGGACAAGCAAGTGGTCGGGATTCTGGTCGACAGCGTGGCGGAAGTGGTTTACCTGCGTCAGTCTGAAATCGAAACGGCGCCCAATGTGGGCAACGACGAGTCGGCCAAGTTTATCCAGGGCGTATGCAACAAGAATGGCGAACTGCTGATTCTGGTTGAGCTGGACAAAATGATGACCGAAGAAGAATGGTCGGATCTGGAGAACATCTGATTGATCCTTGAGGTGGCGGTAATCGTCCTGGGCCTGTTGTGGGCCGTGACCCTGTGGCTGTTCGTAAGCCATGTTCGCCGCCAGCGCGTGCTGGCGGCGCAGCAGGTCGCGGGCGATGAACAGCGTGACCGGCGCCTCAGGGAGCTGGCGCGGCGACTGGACACCTATCAGAACGGCAATGTGCAGATGGGGGAAGACCTGCACGAACTGCGGGCGGTGGTAGCGCCGCTGCCCGAGAAGCTGACCCAGCTCGAACAGCGCGACCCTACCAGCCTGTCGTTCAACCAGGCAGCACGCCTGGTCAGCATGGGCGCCAGCGTTGACGAATTAACCCAGTCTTGCGGGTTGACTCAGGCCGAGGCCGAGTTGATGAGCAAGATGCACAAGGGCTGAGGCTAATCCTGTGGGAGCGGGTCATGGCGTCTTCTCCTGCAGCGCCTGCTTCAACGCCTCAACCATTCGTAGCCTTGCACCTTGTGCATGGCTGATCAGCACAATCTTGCGGTCATAGCGTTCATCACCCACATCCTCCACCACACAACTTTCTGTCCAGCGCTCAATCCCCGACCAGCAAGGCACCAGACTGACCCCCAGCCCTTGCGAGGTCAGCAGGGCGATGGTTTCCAGTGCATCCAGATCCAGCAGGGCGGCAGGTGTCAGGCCATGGTCTTGCAGGTACTGCACGGCATGGCGGCCACCCCAGGCATCGGGGTCATATTGAATATACGGACAGCGTTGCAGGCGGGCGTCGATAGTCTGCGTCGAGTGCTCATTGGAGAGAAACACCAAGGGCTCCTTGCGCAGCAATACGGCATCGAACGTTCTGGGAAGCGCAAATGGCGGCGCGACCACTAGGGCGGCATCCAGCTCGTTGGCTTCAAGCGCCTGATACAGCGAACGTGACGTCCCTGGGACTATCACCGGTTTCAGTTGCGGAGTTGATCGGGTCAAGCTGCGCAAGGCCTGTGGCAGAAGGCCCGTGAGGACCGTTGAAACAGCACCGATGCGCAAGGGGCCGGTCAGGCCTTGTGTGTCGACGTCACCTGCCAGAAGCGCCACTTCATTGACGATGGCTCTGGCCCTTGGCAGCAGGTCCATGCAGGCCAGGCTGGGTTTGGCTTCGTGGCCAACCCGCACCAGAAGTTCGAGCCCCAGCTGTCGTTCGAGCGCCACAATACGCTGGCTGACCGCCGCAGCCGTCAGGTTTTCCAGGCGGGCTGCCTTGGCGATTGACCCGCATTCCACCACGGCGATCAGGCTTCTGAGATAGCGCGTATCCATAAGAATTTCTTTCGTTGATGGAAAAAATAACAGGTTATCTCTTTTGAACCGGCCGTAGCATGATTTCCCGCCTGGTCATTTGGCCAGGTCCGGGTTCAGGAGGTTACTGTGCAATCGCTCTTTCATTTTGCTTACCACGTTCATGATCTGGTGTCGGCGCGCAGCTTTTACTGTGATGTGCTGGGCTGCGCAGAAGGTCGCAGTACCGACACGTGGCTGGATATCGATTTTTTCGGTCACCAATTGTCATTGCACCTGGGTGAGCCATTTTCTGTCAGCAACACCGGGAAAGTGGGTGACCACTGGGTACCCATGCCGCATTTCGGGGTGGTGCTGAGCATGCCTGATTGGTTGGCCTTAAAGGAGCGACTGGTGGAGCGCGGCGTGAACTTTGTTCTGGAGCCGACCTTTCGCTTTGTCGGGACCCCGGGTGAGCAGGCGACGATGTTTTTCCTCGATCCGTCAGGCAACCCTGTCGAGATCAAGGGGTTTGCAGAGTGGGCGGCGGTTTATGCCCAGTAACGTATTCATGAACCGAGGTTGAAAACAGCATGAGTTTTCTCGACACAGCGGATGCCCACTCGATTGCCGAACAGGTCCGCACTGCACGCCTGAGCCCCGGCAGAGTGGCCGAGCATTTCCTGACCCAAGCAAGCGCCCGTGAGTCAGCGATCCAGGCGTTTGTCGCCCTCGACCCGCAGGTCGTGCGCAAACAGGCACAGGGGCTGAGCAGCCCAGGGATCAACGGCTTGCTGGCCGGAGTGCCGATAGGGGTCAAGGACATCATTGATACCCGCGACCACCCCACGGGTTTTTACTCCCCGATCTACGACAACAATTGGCCATCGCGCGATGCCCATGTGGTTGCGCTGCTGCGTCAGGCGGGGGCGGTGATCATGGGCAAGACCCACACCACCGAATTTGCCTATATGCACACCGGGCCGACCCGCAACCCCGTGGACCTGAGCCGGACCCCGGGCAGCTCCAGCGCCGGTTCTGCTGCGGGTATGGCTGCAGGGTTTTTCCCCGTTGCGTTGGGCACGCAAACAGCCGGTTCATTGCTCAAGCCTGCGGCTTATTGCGGTCTGTATGCGTTCAAGCCGTCATACGGGCTGGTGTCCCTGGAAGGGGTCAAACCCCTGGCGCCGAGTTTCGACACGATGGGTTGGTACGGGCGCTCAGTTCGTGACCTGGGGCTGGTCGCACAGGTGCTGATTCCCGGTTTGCCACATGCCACGCGCCCCAGCGGCCCGCGCACGTTTGGTTTTTGCCGCACCGCGCGCTGGGATCAGGTTGAACCTCTTGTGGCTGATGCGTTGCTGGCGGCGGTCGATAGATTAAAAGCCGCAGGGCACAGCGTGACCATGGTGGACCTGCCGGATGATTTTGCGCAGGTGTTTGACGACCACCTGTTGATCAATGACTGCGAGGGCGCACGGTCGCTGTCAAAAGAGTGGCAATCCAGCCCTGAACTGCTGAGCCCGTCCGTCGTGGCCATGATCGAGCGGGCCAAGGGCACAACATGGGAGCAGGAGTCAGCGGCCAAGGCGCGCCTGGCTGCGCAGGCACCGAGACTGCAAGCGATTTTTGCACCCTTCGATGCGATGCTGAGCGTCACCTGCGGCATGGTTGCGCCCCTGGGTCTGGAAACGACGGGTCCATCGGACTTTTGCAAATGCTGGATGGCATTCGGGCTGCCGCAAATCAACATTCCCTTACCCAGACAGCCGGGTGAACTGCCGGTGGGGTTGCAACTGATTGGTGGTTTTCGTCAGGACAGTGTGCTGCTGGACGCGGCCGGGCAAGTAGATTTGGCGTTGCGGGGTTAGTTGCTTGTGTGGGAGCGAGCCTGCTCGCGAAGGCATCACTGCGGTTTGCCGGAAAGATCGCGTCGCCTGCTTCGCGAGCAGGCTCGCTCCCACTTCAAAGGTGCTGTTTAAAATCTGCTTATTGCCTTTGCTGTAGCCACGGGAATGTTCAAACAACGCGAACGCTCATCACGACTCTCCTGGCCCCGCATCCGGATCAAACCCTTCCGGGAATTTGCCTTTGAGCTGCCAGGCAAATGCAATGATTTCAGCCAGGGTTCGATACAACTCTTGCGGGATGCTGTCGCCCAGCTCCATGCGCGCCAGTAGGTTGACCAACTCGGCATTTTCATAAATCGGCACCTCATGCTCGCGGGCCAGACTAAGGATGGCTTCAGCCAATTCATCGTCGCCTTTGGCGGTAAGAGTGGGCGCTTGTTTGCCGTCATATTTGAGGGCGATCGCCTGGCGTGGTGCGGGCTCTGTCTTCATGCGGTTTCATCGACCCAGCGTTGTTCAAGTCGGGCAGGGCCACTGTGTGGCGGGGTGCCCTGGTGGCAGTCCAGATCGGTCACGCTCAACCCCGCGTCGTTTAAACGCTGGCGCAAGTCGCCCAGCTGGCTCTCAATCAAGTGCGCCGTAGAGGCCCGTTCGGCCCACAGCTGGCCTGACAGGCTGCCGCGCAGCAGTTGCGCCTGGACATGCAGCGGGCCTAAGGGCGTGAGGTCGAAGGCCAGTTCTACCCGCCACAGTGGGTCCTTGATTTCCCGGGATTCGGGCGGATCGTGTGGCTCTTTTTCGGGCGGGTCTTCTCGCTGAAACTTGACCTGTAAAGGCACGATGTCGTGGGCATTGCGCATGGGGATTTCCAGTTGCCAAGTGGTTAGCACGCCGCCATCGGCGGTTCGCCCGCTTTGTTCCAGGCTCGAGAGCTGGTGGCTTTGCAGTCGTGAAATGGCCGCCGCGGCCAGTTTCAGCAAGTTTTCCAGGCTGTCTTCACTTTCGCCGTTTTGCACCGAGCGCTGGGGCAGTGGAAAGCCTGTGGGTGGCGGCTTGGCGCTGACCTGACCGAGCATTCCCAAGGCATTACGCACAAAAGTCGGCAGCGCCTGGGCCTGAGTGCTGGCGGCCATGCCGGGGTTGAAGCTGGTGCTGGCCGGCACGCCGGGCAGAATCTGCGCAATCAGCCGTAGTAGTGAGGCTTTCATGTCCGGGGCCATTGCGTGTGCCTGACCGCTGAGCAACTTGGCTTCCAGGAATGCGCCGCTGTTGAGCAAGGCAGTGCCCAGGGCTTTGGGGTTGCTCAGTTGCGAGGGTGTAGGCAATTGAGCCAACAGCGTGTCGATAGAGGCACGTAGTTCAGGAGGTATCTGTGCGTTGGGCGGCAGTTTTTGCAGGGCGTTGAGCAGTCCCTCCAGTGAGCCTTGGCGGCTTAGTTGTGTGGCCAATTGCTGCGCGACGGCCAGTTGTTCCTGGCGTCCGCTGAGCGGGACGAAACTCAAACGTTGCGCATCGAGGACCTGTGCGCTCAACAAGCTGCCGATACGCAAGGGCTGCGGGCTGTCCAGGGTCAGGGTGCTACCGCTCAGGGTGCTGTTGAGCAGGGTCACCAATGAACGATAGATCCCCGGTTGGCCCGCTGGCTGCGCCAATGCCTGAGTCGTCAGAACCTTGCCCTGGAGCAGGGTGCCCACCGGCACTTGCTGAGTATCAAGGCGAGTCAGGGTGGCGACGCTGCTGCTCAGGGCCTGTTGCAGACTGATCGCAAGATTGCCTGCAGAAGGCTGGGTCACGGCCAGTTGTGTCCCCAACGGCAAGGGAAAGTTACTGCTGGCCTGCACGTTGGTTTCCCGGCCACCGGCCAGGGTCAACTTGAGTAGCAACTGGAACGCCAGGTCGTTTTGCTTGAGCGATATCACTTCTGCCTGGGCACTTTGGCCGGGTCTTATCAGACCTTCGGCAGGCTGCAACAACTTGAGTACTTCACCGCCCACAAGACCAGGGCGCACACTGCTGGGGGTGGCTTGCGGGATGGGTGGAATATTCATGTCGCCTTTCATCGTTACAACCTGTCGAAATTGCCCTCTTTAGCGTAGGACATGGCATGTATAATGCTGCCCCGTCGTTCAGAGGGCATGAAAACATTGCAATTGTTTGATCCAGCTCTCTGAAACCGGCCGCAAATGCATTTATTCTGCATCACTTTAACGGCCGCGCCTGAGCCGACTTGAACCGTGAAGGCCTCAATTACGTGACCAGCCCTCTTTTAGAAGCCGTATCGCTCGCCTGCGAGCGTGACTGGCGGATGTTGTTCGAGAACCTCGAATTGCGTCTGGCCAGCGGTGACATGCTGCAAATCAGCGGCCCCAACGGCAGCGGTAAAACCAGCCTGCTGCGATTGTTGGCGGGCCTGATGCAGCCGACGGCGGGCGAAGTACGACTCAACGGCCAGGCCTTGAGCAGCCAGCACCATGAACTGACCACTAACCTGCTGTGGATCGGCCATGCTGCCGGGATCAAGGATTTGCTCACCGCCGAAGAAAACCTCGGCTGGCTGTGCGCCCTGCATCGACCGGCAACCCGCGAAGCGATCTGGACAGCACTGGCTGCGGTAGGGCTCAAGGGTTTTGAAGATGTACCGTGCCACACCTTGTCGGCCGGTCAGCAGCGGCGTGTGGCGCTGGCCCGGTTGTATCTGGACAGCCCGCCGTTGTGGATTCTCGACGAGCCGTTTACCGCGCTCGACAAACAAGGGGTCGCGCAACTTGAAGAACACCTGGCCCGCCATTGCGAAGGCGGCGGCATGGTGGTGCTTACCACGCACCATACGTTGCTCCGGATGCCGGCCGGTTATCGCAATATCGACCTGGGGCAGTGGGCTGTATGAGTGTGTTTGGAACGTTGGTGGCGCGTGAGGCGCGTTTGCTGTTTCGCCGTCCGGCCGAGTTGGCCAATCCGCTGGTATTTTTTGCAATCGTGATCGCCATGTTCCCCTTGGCGGTCGGCCCCGAGACTCAATTGTTGCAAACCTTGTCTCCGGGGCTGCTCTGGGTCGCAGCACTTTTAGCGGTTTTGCTCTCGCTGGACGGGCTTTTTCGCAGTGATTTTGAGGATGGATCGCTGGAACAGTGGGTCCTTTCGTCGCACCCCTTGCCACTACTGGTCTTGGCCAAAGTGCTGGCACACTGGCTGTTTTCCGGACTGGCACTGGTCATCCTGTCGCCGCTGCTGGCCATGATGTTGGGGCTACCGGTAGCCTGCCTGCCGGTGTTGCTGATGACATTGTTGCTCGGGACGCCGGTGTTAAGCCTGCTTGGGGCCGTGGGGGCTGCGCTGACCGTCGGCCTCAAGCGTGGCGGCCTGCTGCTGGCGCTACTGATTTTGCCTTTGTATATCCCGGTGCTGATTCTTGGCAGTGGCGCCTTGCAGGCGGCATTGCAAGGCATGCCCGCAACCGGTTATCTGCTGTGGCTTGGTAGCCTGACCGCCCTGGCAGTAACCCTGACACCTTTTGCTATAGCCGCCGGGCTGAAAATCAGCGTCGGCGAATAATGAGGTCTGGTCCCCGTGGACCAGTAAAGACCCTGGCTGGCATGACACTCAACCCGTCGTGACCGGCACCGTGATGGAAACAGCGTGATGAACTGGACTTGGTTTCACAAACTCGGCTCGCCCAAATGGTTCTATGCCATCAGTGGGCGGCTGTTGCCGTGGTTAAGCATTGCCGCCGTGTTGCTGATCACCTGCGGGGTGGTCTGGGGCCTGGCGTTTGCACCGCCGGACTACCAGCAAGGCAACAGTTTCCGGATCATTTATATCCATGTTCCGGCCGCCATGCTGGCGCAGTCCTGCTATGTGATGTTGGCGGTGTGCGGCGTGGTGGGTCTGGTCTGGAAGATGAAGATCGCCGACGTTGCGCTACAGGCGGCTGCGCCCATCGGTGCCTGGATGACCGCCGTGGCGCTGGTCACCGGCGCCGTTTGGGGCAAGCCGACCTGGGGCTCGTGGTGGGTCTGGGATGCGCGCCTGACCTCGATGCTGATCCTGCTGTTTCTGTACTTCGGCTTGATTGCCCTGGGCAATGCCATCACCAACCGCGACAGCGCGGCCAAGGCCTGTGCGGTGTTGGCGATTGTTGGCGTGATCAATATTCCGATCATCAAGTACTCGGTGGAGTGGTGGAACACCCTGCATCAAGGTGCGACGTTCACCCTCACCGAAAAGCCGGCCATGCCCATGGAAATGTGGATGCCGCTGCTGCTGACAGTGGTGGGCTTTTATTGCTTCTTTGGCGCGGTGCTGCTGTTGCGCATGCGCCTGGAAGTGCTCAAGCGCGAGGCTCGCAGCAGTTGGGTCAAGGCTGAGGTGTTGAAGGCACTGGAGGGCGCGCGATGAGTTTTGCTTCTTTTGGTGAGTTCATCGCCATGGGCCATCACGGGGTGTATGTCTGGTCGGCCTACGGCATTTGCCTGGCGGTACTGGCGTTGAACGTGGCGTTGCCGATCATGGCGCGTCGACGTTATTTGCAACAAGAGGCGCGTCGTTTGCGTCGGGAGAATGTGAAGTGAATCCGCTGCGTAAAAAACGTTTGATCATCATCCTGGCGATTCTGGTGGGGGTGGGTGCTGCCGTGGCCCTTGCCCTGAGCGCCTTGCAGCAGAACATCAACCTGTTCTACACCCCGACTCAAATCGCTAATGGCGAAGCGCCACTGGATACCCGTATTCGTGCCGGCGGCATGGTTGAAGCCGGATCGCTCAAGCGCACGGGTGATTCGCTGGACGTGCAGTTTGTGGTCACCGATTTCAACAAATCCGTGACCATCACGTATCGCGGCATCCTGCCGGATCTGTTCCGTGAAGGGCAGGGCATCGTCGCGCTGGGCAAGCTCAATGCCCAGGGCGTGGTGGTGGCCGATGAAGTGCTGGCCAAGCACGACGAAAAATACATGCCACCTGAAGTGACCAAGGCGCTGAATGAAAGTGGCCTGTCCGCGCCTGTACCGGGCAACTCAGCACCGGCGAAAGAGGTTAAGTACTGATGTCTGGACTCTATATTCCTGAATTGGGCCATCTGGCCATGATTCTGGCGCTGTGCTTTGCCATTGTGCAGGCCATCGTGCCGCTGCTGGGCGCCTGGCGCGGCGACAAATTGTGGATGAGCCTGGCGCAACCCGCCGCCTGGGGGCAGTTCGCTTTCTTGTTGTTCTCGTTCGCCTGCCTGACCTATGCCTTTATGGCCGATGATTTCTCGGTGGCGTACGTGGCGAGCAACTCCAACAGTGCGCTGCCGTGGTATTACAAGTTCAGTGCCGTGTGGGGCGCCCACGAAGGTTCGCTGCTGTTGTGGGCCATGATTCTGGGTGGCTGGACCTTCGCCGTTTCGATCTTCTCCCGGCAATTGCCGCAGGTGATGCTGGCGCGGGTGTTGGCGATCATGGGCATGATCAGCGTGGGCTTCCTGCTGTTTTTGATCCTGACCTCAGACCCTTTCGTACGTTTGCTGCCACAGATTCCTTCGGACGGTAATGACCTTAACCCGCTGCTGCAGGATATCGGCCTGATTGTTCACCCGCCGATGCTGTACATGGGTTATGTCGGTTTCTCCGTGGCGTTTGCCTTCGCCATTGCCGCCTTGCTCGGTGGTCGACTGGACGCCGCATGGGCGCGTTGGTCCCGTCCGTGGACCATCGTGGCGTGGGCCTTCCTGGGTATCGGCATCACCCTGGGTTCGTGGTGGGCTTACTACGAACTTGGCTGGGGCGGCTGGTGGTTCTGGGACCCGGTGGAGAACGCCTCGTTCATGCCGTGGCTGGTGGGTACTGCACTGATTCACTCGCTGGCTGTAACCGAAAAACGCGGTGTGTTCAAAAGCTGGACCGTGTTGCTGGCCATTGCCGCGTTTTCGCTGAGTCTGCTGGGCACCTTCCTGGTACGTTCCGGCGTGCTGACCTCGGTGCATGCGTTCGCCTCCGACCCTGAGCGCGGCGTGTTTATCCTGATCTTCCTGCTGTTTGTGGTGGGCGGTTCGCTGACCCTGTTCGCGTTACGTGCGCCGGTGGTCAAGAGCCACGTCAGCTTCAAGCTGTGGTCGCGTGAAACCTTGCTGCTGGGCAATAACCTGGTGTTGGTGGTGGCCGCGTCGATGATTCTGCTCGGCACGTTGTACCCGCTGATTCTGGATGCCATCAGTGGCGCCAAAATGTCGGTGGGCCCGCCGTACTTCAACGCATTGTTCATTCCGTTGATGGGGCTGCTGATGGTGGTGATGGCAGTGGGCATGCTGGTGCGCTGGAAAGACACCCCGGTCAAATGGCTGCTGGGCATGCTGACCCCGGTATTGCTGGGCAGCGCAGCGCTGGCGGCGATTGCGGGTGTTGCCTATGGCGACTTCAACTGGGCGGTGATTACCACCTTCATGCTGGCGGCCTGGGTGCTGCTGGCCGGGGTTCGCGACATCGGGGATAAAACCCGGCACAAAGGCCTGGTCAAAGGCGTTCGCAGCCTGACCCGCAGTTACTGGGGCATGCAGATCGCCCACCTGGGTATCGCGGTGTGCGCCCTGGGTGTGGTCTTGTCGAGCCAGAACAGTGCCGAACGTGACTTGCGCCTGGCGCCAGGCCAGTCGATGGAGTTGGGCGGTTATCAGTTCATCTTTGAAGGTGCCAAGCACTTCCAGGGCCCTAACTTCACGTCAGACAAAGGCACCGTGCGGGTTATCCGCAACGGCAAGGAAGTCAGCGTGCTGCACCCGGAAAAACGACTTTACACGGTGCAGAACTCGATGATGACCGAAGCCGGGATCGACGCCGGTTTCACTCGTGACCTTTACGTCGCGCTGGGCGAGCCTTTGGGCGATGGCGCCTGGGCGGTGCGGGTGCATGTGAAGCCGTTTGTGCGCTGGATCTGGTTCGGCGGTCTGCTCACAGGTTTTGGTGGGTTGCTGGCAGCGATGGACCGTCGCTACCGGGTCAAGGTTAAAAGCCGCGTGCGTGAAGCATTGGGCATGACAGGAGCCACGGCATGAGACGTTGGTTAATGCTGGTCCCGCTGGCCGCTTTTTTGGGCATGGCGTGGTTTCTCTACAAAGGCTTGTACCTGGACCCGACCGAGTTGCCGTCGGCGATGATCGACAAGCCGTTCCCGGCATTCAGTCTGCCTGCAGTCGAGGGCGACAAAGTCCTGACCGAAGCTGACCTCAAGGGCAAGCCCGCGCTGGTTAACGTGTGGGCCACCTGGTGCATTTCGTGCCGGGTCGAACACCCGATGTTGACCAAGCTGGCCGAGCAGGGTGTGGTGATCTATGGCGTGAACTACAAGGACGTCAACGCAGACGCGAAAAAGTGGCTCAAGGAATTCCACAACCCATACCTGCTGGACATCAACGATGCTGACGGCTCCCTGGGCTTGAACCTCGGTGTGTACGGTGCCCCCGAGACATTCCTGATCGACAGCCAGGGCATCATTCGTCACAAATTTGTCGGTGTGATCGACGAAACCGTGTGGCGCGAGCAGCTTGCGGGTAAATATCAGGCACTGGTTGACGAGGCCAAACCATGAAGCGCTGGTTAGCCGCTGTGGTATTCGGGTTGACGTTGACGGGTGTTGCCCATGCCGCCATCGACACCTATGAGTTTGCCAACGACGCCGAGCGCGAACGTTTTCGCGAACTGACCAAGGAACTGCGCTGCCCCAAGTGCCAGAATCAGGACATTGCCGATTCCAACGCACCGATTGCCACTGACCTGCGCCGCGAGATCTTCCGCATGCTGGGCGAGGGCAAGGACAACCAGCAGATCCTCGATTTCATGGTCGCCCGCTACGGCGATTTCGTGCTCTATAAACCGGCCCTGACCAGCAAGACGGCAGTGCTCTGGTTTGGCCCGCTAGCCCTGCTGGTGGGAGGTATGGTGGTGATTGGCGTCATCGTAGGGCGCCGTCGTCGCACAGAGCAGACCGACGGCCCGGACACACTTTCTGTCGATGAGCGCAAGCGCCTCGACACTTTGCTGGATAAAACCAAAGATGATTGATTTCTGGCTCGCAGCCGGCTTGCTGCTACTGATCGCCCTCAGCTTTTTATTGATCCCGGTATTGCGTGGTCGTCGCGCCCAGCGCGAAGAAGACCGCACCGCACTGAATGTCGCGCTGTACCAGGAGCGCGTCGCCGAGTTGCAGTTGCAGCGCGAAGAGGGTGCTTTGACCCCCGAGCAATTTGAAACCGGTCGCGCCGAAGCTGCCCGCGAATTGCTGGCTGACACTGAAGGCGTTGCTCCGGGACGGGTGTCCAGTCTCGGCAAGGCCATTCCATTACTGGCAGCCGTGCTGGTGCCGGTATTGGGTTTGGGGCTGTACCTGCACTTTGGCTCCAGCGACAAGGTCGAACTGACCCGCGAGTTCTCGCAGCCGCCGCAATCCCTTGAAGAAATGGTTGCGCGCCTTGAGCGTGCCGCCGTGGCGCAACCGGAGTCGGCCGAAGGCCTGTACTTCCTGGGCCGTGCCTATATGGCGCAAAACCGTCCGGGCGATGCGGCCAAAGTGTTTGAGCGCGCTGCCAACCTGGCCGGGCGTCAGCCCGAACTGCTGGGCCAGTGGGCTCAGGCGCAGTACTTTGCCGACGATAAAAAATGGAGCGACAAGGTTCAGGCGCTGACCGACGAAGCCTTGAAGGCTGACCCGAAAGAAGTCACCAGCCTTGGCCTGTTGGGCATTGCCGCTTTTGAAGATCAGCGCTACCAGGAGGCCATTGGCTACTGGCAGCGTTTGATGGACGAGCTGCCCGAAGGCGATGCTTCACGTTCTGCCCTCGAAGGCGGTATTGCCAAAGCCCGTGAGCAGTTGCTGGCCAGCGGTGGCAAGGTTGAAGCGGCGCCTGTCGCCAAGGCCCAGGCCTCGATCAAGGTGAACGTTGACTTGGCCGACGCGGTGAAAGCCAGCGCGCTGCCGGGTGATAGCGTCTTCATTTTTGCCCGTGCCGTGTCCGGCCCTCCGGCCCCTCTGGCGGTCAAGCGTGTGACTGTGGCGGACCTGCCGATCACCGTTGAACTGGGGGACGTGGACGCAATGATGCCGCAATTGAAACTGTCCAACTTTCCTGAAGTCCAATTGATGGCACGCATCTCCCGTGCTGGTCAGCCGACGGCGGGCGAGTGGGTAGGGCGTAGCCAGCCGTTGTCCAGCAGCACCAAAGAGCTGCAACAACTGACCATCGACAGCCCGGATAAATAGAAATGCATCCACTTGCACGCATCACCTTGCTCACACTGGCTTTAGGCCTGAGCGCCTGTGCGGTAAATCAGCCTTACGAACCGACAGCGCCTTCAACACCGATGCCGATGCCGCAACCGTCGCCCCAGCCCTCCGGCAAACCCCTGCCGGACATGCCCATCCCCAAGCCGCCAAAACCGTTGCCGCGTACTTCGGCCACCTTTGCGCCGCCGCCGGGTGGCCCGAGCCATTGGGATGCGCGCATGGGCGTGTACGTGCTGGATAACCAGACCAACATCTTCTACCGCCAGCGTGCCTACTACCGCTGGGACAACGGCTGGAGCCGTTCGGTAAGCCCCAACGGGCCTTGGGAAGAGACTGACATCAGCGGCGTACCGCCGGGTTTGAGTCGGCAGTTCAAGTAACGCAAAACGGCGACCTCTGTGGGAGCGAGCCTGCTCGCGAAAGGCGTTAACAAAAGCCAGTGCTTACTGCCTTCGCGAGCAGGCTCGCTCCCACGGTTTAGTTTGAACGGACAGTTTCACGCCCAAATACGTCTTCTACCGCCAGCGGGCCTTGGGAAGAGACTGACATCAGCGGCGTACCGCCAGGACTGAGCCGGCAGTTCAAGTAACGCAAAACGGCGACCTCTGTGGGAGCGAGCCTGCTCGCGAAAGGCGTTAACAAAAGCCAGTGCTTACTGCCTTAGCGAGCAGGCTCGCTCCCACGGTTTAGTTTGAACGGACAGTTTCACGCCCAAATACGTCTTCTACCGCCAACGGGCCGTGGGAAGAGACCGACATCAGCGGTGTACCACCGGGGCTGAGTCGGCAGTTCAAGTAACCCAAAACGGCGACCTCTGTGGGAGCGAGCCTGCTCGCGAAGGGTGTTAACAAAAGCCAGTGCTTACTGCCTTCGCGAGCAGGCTCGCTCCCACGGTTTAGTTTGAACGGACAGTTTCACGCCCAAATACGTCTTCTACCGCCAACGGGCCGTGGGAAGAGACTGACATCAGCGGCGTACCGCCGGGTTTGAGTCGGCAGTTCAAGTAACGCAAAACGGCGACCTCTGTGGGAGCGAGCCTGCTCGCGAAAGGCGTTAACAAAAGCCAGTCCTTACTGCCTTCGCGAGCAGGCTCGCTCCCACGGTTTAGTTTGAACGAACAGTTTCACGCCCAAATACGTCTTCTACCGCCAACGGGCCTTGGGAAGAGACTGACATCAGCGGCGTACCGCCAGGGCTGAGCCGGCAGTTCAAGTAACGCAAAACGGCGACCTCTGTGGGAGCGAGCCTGCTCGCGAAGGGCGTTAACAAAAGCCAGTGCTTACTGCCTTCGCGAGCAGGCTCGCTCCCACGGTTTAGTTTGAACGAACAGTTTCACGCCCAAATCTGTATACTTCCTATCCGTTCGCGTCAGGGCTTTACGCTTCTGATGTAGGACTTATCTTCCGGCACACGCCGGCCATTGCTGCAAGCACCGGGTTCAACGTGCTAGCGCACGCTTTACCTTTTGACGTGGGACGCCTCTTGCGTTCCGTCACTTGCCAGCCATCACTCTGACAACCCACGGACCTCTGTCTGTTATCGCCTGCCTGTCAGGAATTCCGGGTTGTTGCGCTTGCCGTTTTTTGGCCTTTCGTTGCGTCAGTGGCGATTGCGCGCACATAAAAAGGAGAAAGGAATGTTTCAACTTTCCACCCTCACTGTGTTGCTGCTTATGTTCTGCTTTTATGGCCTGACGTTTCTGGTCTCTTTGCGCGTGGGTCGCAAGGAAGAAAATGTCGACGGTTATATGGTTTCCAATAACTCCATCGGTTTTGGCATGTCAGCCGCCAGCATGACGGCGACCTGGATCTGGGCGGCATCGTTTTATGCCGCCGCCACTGCGGGTTACAAATTCGGGATCTCGGGGGCGCTGCACTACGGCTTCTGGGGCGCGCTGATGATCTTGTTCATTTACCCTTTTGGCCGGCGATTTCGGCAACTGGCACCCAAGGCTCACACGCTTGCTGAAATCATGCATGCCCGGCACGGGCGCTCGAGCCAGATGATTCTGGCGGGTTCCAATATTGTAGGCAGCCTCATCAGCCTGATGGTCAACTTCACCGCCGCCGGGGCGTTGGTGGCAGTACTCTCGCCACTGAGTTTCACCCACGGGGTTTTGATTGCGGGTGTCGGGATTCTTACCTACACCATCTGGTCGGGGTTTCGCTCGTCGGTACTCACGGATTTCGGTCAGTTGTTCGCCATGATCTTCGCTGCCGTGGTGATTATTCCGATTATTTTCTTCCAGCTGGGCGGGCCGGAAATCTTCACCCAGGGCATGCCGAAAATCACGCCCGAGCAAGCCAGTTTCTATTCCAAAACCGCGATTCTTGAACAGGGTGCACCGTACTTCGTGGCCGTGCTGGCCTACGCCATCGGTAACCAGACCATCGCCCAGCGCCTGTTTGCGGTGCGTGAGGACTTGATGAAGTCGACCTTTGTCACGGCCACCATCGGTTATGCCTCGATCGTGATCGGGCTCGGCATGCTGGGCTTTCTGGCGTTGCTGGCCGGTATCGAACCGCTGGATGGCGACCTCAATAACTTGATCCCGCAAATGGCGTCGACCTACTTGCCGCCGTTTGCGGTGGGGCTGTTTTTCATCATGGTGATTGGTTCGCTGTCATCCACTGCCGATTCGGATCTGTCCGCATTGTCGGCGCTGGTCATGACCGACGTGTATGGCAAGAACATCGCCAAGGGCAAGCCAAACCCCAAAACCATGTTGTTTGTCGGGCGCCTGACCATGGTGCTGGCGACAATGCTGGCAATGATTTTTGCCAGTATGAAACTCGACATATTAACCATGCTGATTTTTGTCGGTGCGCTGTGGGGTGCCATCGTGTTCCCTGTCATCGCCAGTCTGTATTGGGAACGGATCACCAATGCAGCGTTTACCAGTGCGGCAATCGCAGGCTTTGTGATGTTTTTGGTGGCGCGGTTCGAGCTGCTGGAGATGCAAGGGGTGGTGGCACTGTTTTTCGAACTCTGCGCTTCGATTGGCGGCGGGGTGGTGATCGGACTGATGGCATTCGGCTTTTTGGGTAAGCGCGCCGGGTTTGTGCTGGGTGCGCTGGCCTTTATGGTGTTTGCGCCCTTTGCGTTTGGTTTTTTACGTGATTACCCGGTACTGCTCAGCTCACTGACGGCCTATGGCGTCAGTACGGTGGTGTGTGTGCTGGTGAGTTTACGTTCCAACCAGACATTTGATTTTGACTGCATCAACGAGCGGGTGGTGGCGTTTCACCACGACGCTGAACCTGACACTGTAAACGGAGCCTCCCCATGTCCAGTTTCGCTTTGACTGCTTACGTATTGATCTGGCCGGCCATCGCGGCCACGGTGATGGTGACACTGTGCGTCAGCCTGTGGCGCGACATGCGCAAGGCGAAGCGTGACGGTACGGATCTGGTTTAACCCGTGTAACAGCGTTTGAAACGAGGAAGCCGCGATCTGCTTGTAAAGCCGATCGCGGCTTTTGTGTTTCTGCAGCAGTTACAAAACGCGCGATATTTCCCCGGATTGTGTAGGGTGCTTCTGGTCGTTATCAGGAGCTGGCCATGAGCCTATTTGAATTCAAGCAAGTTGATGTCTTCAGTACGGTTGCACTCAAGGGCAATCCGGTCGCTGTGGTGTTGAACGCTGACAGTCTGACCGACGGGCAGATGGCCGACTTTGCGCGCTGGACCAATCTGAGTGAAACCACCTTCGTACTGAAACCGCAAAATCCTGAAGCGGATTACCGCCTGCGCATTTTCACCACCCTTCACGAACTGCCGTTTGCCGGGCACCCGACGCTGGGTAGTTGTCATGCCTGGCTGGAAACCGGGGGCGAGCCCAAGGGTGAAGAAATCATTCAGGAATGCAGCGCGGGCTTGATCAGAATCCGCCGCGACGGGGAGCAACTGGCCTTTACAGCACCGCCTTTGTTGCGTGATGGCGCTGTCGAGGATGAGTTGTTGCAACGTATCTGCGGTGGCCTGGGCATACAGTCCAAGGCTGTGGCGCTGGCGCGTTGGGTCGACAACGGCCCGGGCTGGGTAGCGCTGATGCTGCACGACCGTGAGCAGGTACTGGCTTTAAACCCTGATTATGCACAATTGCTTGGCCTGTCCATTGGCGTGGTCGCTCCCTGGAGCGTCGAGCGCCATGGGGATGAAGCTCAGTTTGAAGTGCGTGCGTTTTGTGCCGGTGAAGGCATGCCCGAAGACCCGGTCACTGGCAGTCTGAACGCCGGGCTGGCCCAGTGGCTGATCGGCGACGGCCTTGCGCCGGCACACTATGTGGCCAGTCAGGGCACGGCCATGGGGCGAGCGGGGCGCGTCTCCATCGAACAGGTTGGCGATGATATCTGGGTGGGCGGTTCAGCCGTGACCTGTATTTCGGGGCAACTCACGCTTTAACATTCATGCCCCTTTGGCTTTCACCGCGCGTTTTGGCTTGGCCTTGCCGGTTGCGGCCTTGCGCTTCTTTTTCCAGGCAGGTGCTGCACCCGCCGGGCTGGCAGGGCCGCTGATGGTCAGCGTCAGGGCGCTGCAGCGCTCGATGTGCTTGCTCATCCAGGCCGCCTGCTTGGCGACGAATACGTCGAGGGTCATCTCGCCGCTTTGCACCATGTCCAGTGCCTGTTCCCAGATGGCCGTGGTGCCGGGGTCGGCGATGGCGCGGGGCACGGCGTCGATCAGGCTGAAGGCGGGCGCCGTGGCAGCCAGGGCCTTGCCGTTTTTGATCAGGTAGCCGCGGTCCAGCAAGCCCTGGATGATTCCGGCCCGGGTGGCTTCGGTGCCGATGCCCGTGGTGTCCTTGAGCTTTTGCTTGAGCAGCGGATCTTGCACCAGCTTGGCGACGTTTTTCATCGCCTTGATCAGATCGCCTTCAGTGAAAGGCTTGGGTGGCTGGGTCCACAGGTCTTTGAGGTTGACCGCCGAAATTGCGCAGTCCAGGCCTTCGCGCATTATCGGTAAAGGTTGTGGCGCTGGGGCTTCGCGGCCTTTTGCCGGAGCCAGGGCTTCGGGCAGCGCGCGCTTCCAGCCGGGTTCAACGATCTGTTTGCCCACGGCACGCAAGTGCTGACCTGCACAATCGAAGTCGGCCTGGGTGCGGTCGTACTCGTGATTGGGCAGAAATTGCGCCAGGTAGCGTGCGCGAATCAGCGTATACACGGCGCGGTGTTTGCCGCTCAGACGCTCAAGGTTTTTCGCTGCCGCGGTAGGAATGATGCCGTGGTGGGCGCTGACTTTGGCGTCGTTCCAGGCCCGTGAGCGGCGCTGAGGGTCCAGATACCCGGCTAGCGCTCCCAGTGTCGGGTCTGCCTGCTGCAATGCCGCCAGGATCGACGGTGCTTCGCTGTGCTGGCTTTGCGGCAGGTAGCCACAATCGCTGCGCGGGTAGGTGATCACTTTGTAGGTTTCGTACAGTGCCTGGGCGACGTCGAGGGTTTCCTGAGCGCCGAGGCCGAGTTTTTTTGAACACACCTCTTGCAGGGTGCCGAGGTCGAACGGCAACGGCGCCACTTCACGCATGCGCTCGGTTCGCAGCGTGGTCACCCGGGCGCTGCTGGCGCTGTTGATCGCCGCGGCAGCCTGCTGCGCATGGGCCTGGTTGAGGCAACGGTCCTGGTCGTCGCACGTGTCGGGATCAGCGCGCCATTGCGCGGTGAACAACTGCCCCTCGTGTTTTAGTTGCACATCAATGGCCCAGTAGGCCACGGGGATGAAGTCGCTGATGCTGCGATCCCGGTCGACCACCAGCCGCAGCGTCGGGGTTTGCACCCGGCCCACTGGCAACACGCCCTGATAGCCGGACTGGCGCCCGAGCAGGGTGAACAGGCGGCTCATGTTCATGCCGATCAACCAGTCGGCCCGCGAGCGGCCCAGTGCCGAATGGTAGAGGTTGAAGGTTTCGGCCCCCGGTTTGAGTGCGGCCAGGGCCTTGCGAATGGAGGCGTCGTCCAGGGCTGACAGCCACAGGCGCTGGATCGGGCCGCGATAGCGGCAGTGCTCGATCAGTTCGCGGGCGATCATCTCGCCTTCACGGTCGGCGTCGGTGGCGATCACCAGTTCGCTGGCTTCACCCAGCAGGCGCTTGACGGCCTTGAACTGACTGGCGGTCTTGGGCTTGACGCGCATTTTCCATTTGTCGGGAATGATCGGCAGGTCGGCCAGTACCCAGCGCTTGTAGCGCTCGTCGTAGGCGTCGGGCGGGGCGGTTTCGAGCAGGTGGCCGATGCACCAGGTGACGGTGGCATTGGGCCCGACCCAGCAGCCGTCTCCGCGTCGGCTGGCACCGAGTACGGCAGCGATATCTTTGGCCTGGGAGGGTTTTTCACACAAAAACAACCGCATCGCTCAACTCATTCAGGGTGCGCAGAAGACGCACAGCATGGGCAGAGACGGGCGCGAGGGCAAGTGTTTTTACTGTTGATATGTACAGGTTTAATTGTTGAGTAGCCGTTGCCGAAGGGACGAGGCTACGTTCGATTGCGAAGCGATCGTAAATTCTGAGAATTGGATGTAACGGGTACACCCCAGTGCCTGATTCTGCGACGACTGCGTCGTCGAACGCAGCCTCGTCCCTACGGCAGATGCTACGAGTAAATCCTGTGGGAGCAAGACAGTTGCTCCCACAGGAGGCGGGGATTATTGACCGTTATAGATCTGATCGAAAACGCCACCGTCGTTGAAGTACTTTTTCTGCACGTCGCGCCAGTCACCGAAGGTTTTCTCAACCGACAGGAAGTCGACTTTCGGGAAGCGGTCGTTGTACTTGTCCAGCACTGCCTTGTCCCGTGGGCGCAGGTAGTTGTTGGCAGCGATTTCCTGGCCTTCAGGCGACCACAGGTACTTCAGGTAGGCTTCGGCTGTTGCGCGGGTGCCTTTTTTGTCGACCACTTTGTCGACCACGGTCACTGGCGGTTCGGCTTCGGCCGATACGCTTGGGTAGATCACTTCGAACTGGTCGCGGCCAAATTCACGGGCGATCATTTCAGCTTCGTTTTCGAAGGTCACCAGCACGTCACCGATCTGGTTGGTCATGAAGGTGGTGGTAGCTGCACGGCCGCCGGTGTCGAGTACCGGAGCTTGCTTGAACAGCTTGGCGACAAAGTCCTTGGCCTTGGTTTCGTCACCGCCGTTTTTCAGCACATAACCCCACGCCGAAAGGAAGGTGTAGCGGCCGTTGCCCGAGGTTTTCGGGTTGGGCACGATCACCTGAACACCGTCCTTGAGCAGGTCAGGCCAGTCGTTCAGGGCTTTTGGGTTGCCTTTGCGCACGATAAACACAGTGGCCGAGGTGAACGGCGCGCTGTTGTCAGGCAGGCGTGTGACCCAGTTTTCCGGGACCAGTTTGCCGTTGTCCGCCAGCGCGTTGATGTCGGTGGCCATATTCATGGTGATCACGTCTGCCGGCAGGCCATCGATTACCGAACGGGCCTGTTTGCTGGAGCCGCCGAAGGACATTTGTATGTTGAGCTTTTCGCCGTTGTGCTCTTGTGCCCAGTGCTTCTGGAAGGCCGCGTTGTAGTCCTTGTAGAAGTCACGCATCACGTCGTAGGACACGTTCAGCAACGGCGGAGGGGTGGCTGCGTGAGCAACGCTGCCCAGGGCCAGGCCTACGGCCAGAATTGAAGCACCAAAGAGTTTTTTCACTGCGAATTCCTTGTTATAGGGAGCAATAAGGGCAATTTGCCAGCAACTATAGCGGTTGGCGCATAGTCCTTAAAAGATTAAAAAGTGCTGTGGTTATGCATTTTTAGTAAAGAGAGCATTGCCACAGCGTGAACAAAAAGAAGCCGAGGGTTCGTGGTTGTTCTTCTTGCAGGTGGGGCAGTCGTGCTTGAGCTGTTCGCCGCGCATGGCGTTGGCCAGTTCTGCGGTAAAGATGCCGGTGGGCACGGCAATGATCGAGTAGCCCGTGATCATGACCATGGCCGAGATGATTTGCCCCAGTACGGTTTTGGGCACGATGTCACCAAAGCCGACTGTGGTCAGGGTAACGATGGCCCAGTAAATGCTGACCGGGATGCTGGTAAAACCGTTTTCCGGGCCTTCGACCACGTACATCAGGCTGCCAAACACCGTCACCAGAGTCGAGACGCTGACCAGAAACACGATGATCTTTTGCTTGCTGCCACGCAGGGCCGAGAGCAGGTAGTTGGCCTGGCTCAGGTAGGGTCGCAGTTTGAGGATGCGGAAAATACGCAGCATGCGGATGATACGAATGATCAGCAGGTACTGCGCGTCGCTGTAATAGATCGCCAGAATCCCCGGCACGATGGCCAGCAAATCCACCAGCCCGTAAAAACTGAAGGCGTAACGCAGTGGTTTGGGTGAGCAGTACAGGCGCAGGCCATACTCGATGGCAAATACAAAGGTAAAGCCCCACTCGATATAGGCCAGCAGGTTGGCGTAGTCGCGGTGAATGCTGTTGATGCTGTCGAGCACCACCACCACCAGGCTGCACATGATGATCAGCAGCAGCGCGGTATCAAAACGTCGGCCCGCGGGGGTGTCGGCCTGGAAGACCATGACGTACAGGCGTTGACGCCAATCCTTGTTATCCATGCAGGTTGCTCGATGCCCAAATGTCAGAAGGTTCGAGTATTAACGCTCAATGCGCAACCTGCATTGTTCTTCTGCATCGGGCGCCTGGGGGCTGAGTATCCGAATGCTGGCATGCACCAGCCAGCAACTGAGAATAAACGGTGCGGTTAATGGCGCCAGCCCCAGGGCGATAAATCCGGGTGTGAGCAACAGGGTGGCGATGATGCCGACCAGTGGAAGCCAGGGCCGCCGTCGTTGCTGGCTCAGGGCCAATGCGGCGAGTGCCGGGTTATAACCCGCCAGACCGCTCAATGCGCCAGCCGTATCCTGTTGATACAGGCCGAATGCCAGACCCGCCAAAGACCCCGTGATGGCCCAGAGTGCTGCCCGCGTGCTGCTCAGCCACACGCCGAGGACAATCAGCAGCCCGGCAATTGGATGCTGCAACAGCATGACTTGGGCTACGCCTTTGAACAGGCCTTGTATCAGCGTCAGGCTGTTGACGGTCTGATCGTGGTTCAAGGCAGTGGCAGAGGCGTTGTTGACGTGCAGCAAAATCCAGCCAATAGCCACGAACGGCGCGGTATAGGCCATCAGGCTTTGCCCATGGGCGGCGCGTTTTAACCATTGGTGGACGAGCATGGTGCTCAACCCGGCGCTCGCGATAATCAGCAAAGGCAGCAGGGCCGACCATTCCAGTTGATGGCTCAATAGCAACCCCAGCAAGATGCCGTTGTAACTGTAGAGGCCTGCCTGGCGTTCGGCTTTGGGGTAGTCGCGGCGTTGCGCGGTAAGGAGCCCCGCAACACCGCCCAGCAAGGCGCCACCGAGCAGGGTGGGCGCACTGAGCAAAATCGCCAGCAGGCACATCACCCCGCACAGTGGATGGCGTTGAAGGAAGATTTGGCTGAAACCGGCGCACAGGGCAGTCGCCCAGTCGGGACAGGGATGTGAGCTCATGGTGATGGCTACGCAGTGTGGCGGTTGGAACCCGTAAACCCTGTAGAAACTATGGGTGGGAGCGAGCCTGCTCGCGAACGTCCTTCGCGAGCAGGCTCACTCCCACGACTGAAGTTTCTCTGCAGAAGTCGTGCAGATTACTTGTCGCGAATCGAGAAGTTGGCCATGTGTTCCAGGCCCTTGATCAGCGCCGAGTGGTCCCAGTTGCTGCCACCGATGGCGGCGCAGGTGCTGAACACTTGCTGGGCGTTGGCGGTGTTGGGCAGGTTGATCCCCAGTTCGCGGGCGCCCGCCAGGGCCAGGTTGAGGTCCTTCTGGTGCAGGCTGATGCGGAAACCCGGATCAAAGGTGCCCTTGATCATGCGCTCGCCGTGGACTTCAAGGATTTTTGACGAAGCAAACCCCCCCATCAGTGCTTCGCGAACCTTGGCCGGGTCAGCCCCGTTTTTTGCGGCAAACACCAGCGCTTCTGCCACTGCCTGAATGTTCAGGGCAACGATGATCTGATTCGCTACCTTGGCGGTTTGACCGTCACCATTGCCGCCGACCAGGGTGATGTTTTTACCCATGCTCTGGAGCAGGGGCAGGGCGCGGGCGAAGGTTTTTTCGTCACCGCCGACCATGATGCTCAGGCTGCCGGCCTTGGCGCCGACTTCACCGCCAGACACTGGCGCGTCCAGGTACTGCGCGCCCTTGGCGTTGATTTTTTCAGCGAAGGCTTTGGTTGCTGTCGGCGAGATCGAGCTCATGTCGATCACGACCTTGTTCGGGCTCAGACCTGCCGCGATACCGTCTTCACGGAACAGTACGTCTTCGACCTGAGGGGTGTCCGGCACCATCACGATGATGAACTCGGCTTCCTGGGCGACTTCACGAGGGCTGGCCAGGGCGATTGCGCCGGCGGCGACCAGATCGGCCGGTGCGGCGCCGTGATGGGTCGATAGAAACAGGCTGTGCCCGGCCTTTTGCAGGTTGCTGGCCATAGGCGAACCCATGATGCCTGTGCCGATAAATCCGATTTTAGCCATGACAAATCCTCTTGTTTTTCTTAAGGCGATTCAGAGTAGGTGGGCTGATGTGGGAGCGGGCTTGCTCGCGAGGGGAGCGCTGTGGAGTGACAGGTACACCGCGTCGTTGCCATCGCGAGCAAGCCCGCTCCCACAGAGTTACACCGCGTTATGAGTCTTGAGCCACGCCAGACCGGCTTCGGTGCTGGTCAGTGGCTTGTATTCGCAACCCACCCAGCCCTGATAGCCAATGCGGTCCAGGTGATCGAACAGGAAGCGGTAGTTGATTTCGCCGGTACCCGGTTCGTGGCGGCCGGGGTTGTCGGCCAGCTGGATATGGTTGATCTGCGGCAGATGCGTTTGCATGGTGCGGGCCAGGTCGCCCTCCATGATTTGCATGTGGTAGATGTCGTATTGCAGGAACAGGTTGGCGCTACCGACCTTGTCCTGAATGGCCAGGGCCTGCTTCGTGTTGTTCAGGTAAAAGCCGGGAATGTCGAGGGTGTTGATCGACTCCATCACCAGCTTGATGCCCACCGCTTGCAGCTTGTCGGCGGCGTACTTGAGGTTGCTGACGAAGGTTTTTTCGATCAGGACCTCGTCTGCGCCTTGTGGGCGAATCCCCGCCAGACAGTTGATCTGGTCATTGCCCAGTACTTGCGCGTAAGCAATGGCGAGGTCGACCCCGGCACGGAACTCCTCAACCCGATCCGGGTGGCAGGCAATCCCGCGTTCGCCCTTGGCCCAATCACCGGCCGGCAGGTTGAACAGCACTTGGGTCAGCTTGTTGGCATCGAGCTGCGCCTTGATCTCGGCAGAGCTGTAGTCGTAAGGGAACAGGTATTCAACGCCATGGAAACCAGCGTTGGCAGCCGCTTGAAAACGGACAAGGAAATCCTGTTCGGTGAACAGCATGGACAGGTTGGCGGCAAAACGCGGCATGGTGAACTCCTGCAAATAGGTGGCCCCTCTCCCTGAGAGAGGGGCAGTCAATTAATCCAGCATCGAAATGGCGGTCGGTGCATCGTTACCCACCAGCGCCAAGTCTTCAAATTCATTCACGGCGTTAATTTCGGTGCCCATCGAAATGTTGGTCACGCGCTCCAGGATGATTTCCACCATCACGGGCACACGGAACTCCTTGATCAGCTCCTGGGCCTTGCGCAGTGCAGGCTGGATTTCACTGGGTTCGAACACGCGCAAGGCCTTGCAGCCCAGGCCTTGAACGACGGCCACGTGGTCTACGCCATAACCGTTGAGCTCGGGTGCGTTGAGGTTGTCGAAAGCCAACTGCACGCAGTAGTCCATTTCGAAACCGCGTTGCGCCTGACGAATCAGCCCAAGGTAGGAGTTGTTTACCACTACGTGGATATACGGCAGGTTGAACTGTGCGCCCACCGCCAGTTCTTCGATCATGAACTGGAAGTCATAGTCACCGGACAGCGCTACGACGTTGCGGGTCGGGTCGGCCTTGACCACGCCCAGCGCTGCAGGAATGGTCCAGCCCAGTGGGCCGGCCTGGCCGCAGTTGATCCAGTGACGCGGCTTGTAAACGTGCAGGAACTGCGCGCCGGCGATCTGCGACAAGCCGATGGTGCTGACGTAGCACGTGTCTTTGCCGAACACCTGGTTCATCTCTTCGTACACGCGCTGGGGCTTGACCGGCACGTTGTCGAAGTGAGTCTTACGCTGCATCGTGGCTTTGCGTTGCTGACAGTCTTGCAGCCAGGCGCTGCGGTTTTTCAGCTTGCCGGCGGCTTTCCATTCGCGGGCCACTTCGAGGAATACCTTGAGCGCGGAACCTGCGTCGGAAACGATGCCCAGATCCGGGTTGAAGACGCGGCCGATCTGGGTGGGCTCGATATCAACGTGTATGAACTTGCGACCTTCGGTGTAAACGTCGACCGAGCCGGTGTGGCGGTTGGCCCAGCGGTTACCGATGCCCAGTACCACGTCGGACTTGAGCAGGGTGGCGTTGCCGTAACGGTGGGACGTTTGCAGGCCGACCATGCCCACCATCAGCGGGTGATCGTCAGCAATCGTGCCCCAGCCCATCAGCGTCGGTATGACCGGGATGCCGGTCAACTCGGCGAACTCCACCAGCAGATCACTGGCGTCAGCGTTGATCACGCCTCCGCCGCTGACCAGCAGCGGACGTTCGGCCTGATCGAGCAAGGCCAGGGCTTTTTCGGCCTGGAGCCGGGTTGCCGATGGTTTGGCCAGTGGCAGCGGTTCGTAGGCATCGATGTCGAATTCAATCTCGGCCATTTGCACGTCGAACGGCAAGTCGATCAGCACGGGACCTGGGCGGCCGGAGCGCATTTCGTAAAAGGCTTTCTGGAAGGCGTAGGGCACCTGGCCCGGCTCCATCACGGTGGTCGACCACTTGGTGACGGGTTTGACGATGGTGGTGATGTCGACGGCCTGGAAGTCTTCTTTGTGCATCCGTGCCCGTGGTGCTTGGCCGGTGATGCACAGAATAGGGATCGAGTCGGCTGAGGCACTGTAGAGGCCCGTCACCATGTCGGTGCCTGCCGGGCCGGAAGTGCCGATGCACACGCCAATATTGCCGGCCTTGGTGCGGGTGTAACCCTCGGCCATGTGCGAGGCGCCTTCTACGTGGCGAGCAAGGACGTGATCGATGCCACCGACCTTTTGCAGGGCCGAGTACAACGGGTTGATGGCGGCACCCGGGATACCGAATGCGGTATCGACACCTTCGCGACGCATCACCAGAACGGCGGCTTCGATTGCTCTCATTTTGCTCATTTTTTGTGCCTCTTACGTTTTGTAATTGTATACAAGTGGCTGTTGAGCGAGTGTATTCATCCTCCGGCGTGCAGGTCAATGGCTTTTGTTGATTCAGTGATTGATGGCTCTGGAGCCCTGCATTCTGGTCTTTGGTTTGATTTTTGATTTAATGCCCAATAAAAATTGTATACAAAACAGATTTGTATTGTGTTCTATTGATTGTATTGAATGCGCCTGAAAAAACGCGCGAAAGGCTTTCCATAACAAGATAAGGACGGCAACCATGAGTGCTTTAACCTTGAAAGTCGCTTTAGAACTTACTGCTCAGGCCTTGAGCACAGGGCGCCAGATCAGCGCGGCACCGTTAACGGTGGCGGTGCTCGACTGTGGCGGGCATCTGTTGGCGCTGCAGCGCGAGGATGGTGCGAGCTTGCTGCGCCCCAGCATCGCGATTGGCAAAGCCTGGGGCGCGATTGCCCTGGGCAAGGGCTCGCGTTTGCTGGCGCTGGACGCACAGCAGCGCCCGGCGTTTTATGCCGCCCTTAACGGGATGGGGCAGAGCGACGTGGTGCCAGCGCCGGGTGGGGTGTTGATCCGTGATGAGTCGGGGCAGGTGATCGGTGCGATCGGCATCAGCGGCGACACCTCGGATATCGACGAGCAGTGCGCGATCAACGCGGTCGAGGCACTGGGCTTGAGGGCGGATGCGGGGGTGGTGGTCTAAACGCAGAGACCGTAGTGAGGTGGGGCGGGCCTTGTGGGAGCGGGCTTGCTCGCGATGCAAACGGCGCGGTCCCTCAGGAGTGCGCGGTGATGCCATCGCGAGCAAGCCCGCTCCCACAGGTTTTGAAGGGGGCTCAGTCTGGAGTACAACCCTTGAGCACCAGCCGGATGATGGTCTGGGTCGCGGCTTCGTAGTCGCTGTCTTCGAGTTTGGCCTTGCCGGTGATGGCGGTGATCTGCCAGTCAAAGTCGGCGTAGGTCTGGGTCGCCGCCCAGATGCTGAACATCAGGTGATGGGGGTCGATCGGGGCAATCTGGCCACGGTCGATCCAGATCTGGATGCAGTCGATGTTGTGCTTGGCCTGGACGTTGAGCTGTTCGACCTGTTTTTCGCTCAGGTGCGGGGCGCCGTGCATGATCTCGCTGGCAAACACCTTGGAGGCAAACGGCAAGTCGCGGGAAATGAGGATTTTTGAGCGGATGTAGTTGCTCAGCACTTCGTTCGGTTCGCCATCGGCATTGAACGGTGTCGAAGCCCGCAGAATCGGGTCGATAATGCTCTCAAGTACCTCGCGATAGAGGTTTTCCTTGGATTTGAAGTAGTAGTAGACGTTGGGCTTGGGCACGCCTGCCTTGGCCGCGATATCGCTGGTTTTGCTGGCGGCGAAACCCTTGTCAGCGAACTCTTCGCTGGCGGCACGCAAAATCAGTTCTTTATTACGCTCGCGGATACTGCTCATAAACCCGATATGTCCTTGCCTGCTGGGGCGGTCGGGCATGGTAGCACCGGGCTTGCAAGTGGCTCAAGATTGCAGCTTTCGGGCTGGCACGCGCTATGCTTGTGGCCATTCAATCTTAAAGGACGTTTTTCTATGGCTGGCAGTAGCTTGCTGATGTTGCTCGACGATATCGCCGCTGTACTCGATGACGTCGCACTGATGACCAAAGTGGCCGCCAAAAAAACCGCCGGGGTGCTGGGCGACGACCTTGCGCTTAATGCCCAGCAGGTCTCTGGCGTGCGGGCTGACCGGGAGTTACCGGTGGTGTGGGCCGTGGCCAAGGGCTCGTTTCGCAACAAGCTGATCCTGGTTCCCGCAGCACTGGCCATCAGCGCATTTGCGCCGTGGGCGGTCACGCCGCTGTTGATGGTGGGCGGTGCTTATCTGTGTTTCGAGGGCTTCGAGAAGCTCGCTCACACCTTTATGCACAGCAAGGCCGACGCCCAGGGCGAACGTCAGGCGCTGCATGACACATTGGCCGGTGCTGACGTCGATCTGGCGGCGTATGAAAAGGACAAGGTCAAGGGTGCCGTGCGCACGGACTTCATCTTGTCAGCCGAAATCATCGCCATCACCCTGGGGATCGTGTCCGAGTCACCGCTGATGCAGCAAGTGGTGGTGTTGTCGGGGATCGCCATTGTGATGACCATCGGGGTGTATGGCCTGGTAGGGGGTATCGTCAAACTCGACGACGCTGGCCTGTACTTGAGCAAGAAGACCGGCGAAGGCGTGTGGCCCCGTTTTCAGCGCAGTTTCGGTCGCGGGGTGCTGAACACGGCCCCTTACATGATGAAAAGCCTGTCGGTGATTGGCACGGCGGCGATGTTCATGGTCGGCGGCGGCATCCTGACCCACGGCGTACCGGCGCTGCATCATTGGGTTGAAGGCGTGGCGCAAAGCAGCGCGCAATGGCTGGGCGTGGTCTCGGCAATCGTGCCGACTTTGCTCAACGCCGTGGCCGGCATTATTGCCGGCGCGGTGGTGTTGGCGGTGGTGTCTGGTGTGAGCAAGGTCTGGCGCGCGGTCAAAAGCTAAGCTGTCAGGTCGCTACGGCACGCGGTGAGGTGCTGTCCTGCAGCAGGCGATAACCCAGAACGGCAAACAGCAGCATGGCGCCCCCGGCCGCCAGCGACACTGTGAACCCGGTCTGGGGGCCGTAGGCGTCAATCACCCAGCCGCCAACGACTGCGCCCAGGGCAACTCCCATGCCCAGACCGGTAATCATCCAGGTCAGTCCTTCGGTCAGTTTGGCGGGCGGGACTATGTTTTCCACCAGACCCATCGCAGTAATCAGGGTAGGGGCGAAAAACAGCCCGGCGAACAACATTCCCACGGCCAGCGTGGCGATGCTGTCGACCCACATCAGCGGCACCATGGTGATCGCAGTGGCCAGCGCGCCCAGCACAAACAATTTTGGCAGTGGCATGTTCAACTTGAGTGTGCCGAACACCAGCCCGGCGACGCACGAACCCAGGGCATACACCGACAGCACAATGCTTGCAGCGGCGGGTTGGCCCTGATGTTGAGCGAAGGCCACGCTGACCACGTCCACAGTCCCCACAATCGTTCCCAGGCCCAGCAGAGCCATGAGCAAAATCAGCACGGCGCCCTGACGCAATACGCTGCCGCCGTGTTCGCTGCTGCGTGGGTGTACCGGTGGTTCGGTTTTGCGTTGCAGCACAAATGCGGTAACGCCGATAGCCAGCAGGATGGCAGCGACCAGTGGCCCGGCTTGCGGAAACAGCGCCACGCTCAGCCCCACGGAAATCGGCGGGCCGACAATAAAACTCACCTCATCAAGTACTGACTCGAACGAGAACGCCGTGTGCAGTTTGGGGGAGCCGCGATACAGCTCGGTCCAGCGTGCCCGCACCATGGCCGGCATGCTCGGGATGCAGCCCGACAACGCAGCGAACACAAACAGTGTCCAGTCAGGCGCCGCAAAATGGCTACACAGCAACAAGGCCAGCATGGCGCTAACGCCAACGGCAGTGACGCCGGGTAATACCCGGCTTTGACCGTAACGGTCGACCCAGCGCGAGATTTGCGGGGCCAACAAGGCCATGGCCAGGGCAAAGGTGGCTGCGACGGCGCCGGCTAACCAATAGGAGCCGTGCAGTTGTGCAAGCATCGTGATGATGCCGATGCCGACCATGGAAATCGGCATCCGTGCGATCAGCCCCGCGCCACTGAAAGCCTTGGTGCCAGGGGTACTGAAAATCTCGCGGTAAGGGTTAGACATACAAGCTCCGGAACGGTATTGGGGGCGCTTACGTAGCAGCTGCCGCAGGCTGCGTCCGGCGACGCAGTCGACGTAAAACCAGTGAATGCGGTTCTTCAGGAAAACGGCATTCACTGATTTTACGGTTGCTTCGCAACCGGACCCAGCCTTCGGCAGCGGCTACGGGAAATGTGTAATTGCCGAATGTCACATACGTGGCGTATGTAGAAATATACGCATACATGGCGTATGTCAATTAACATACGCCGTGTATCCCAAAAAAAGGTGGCAGACATGGCGCCCAAAGCGCGGTCGCAAATGATCGAAGAAACCCGTGGCAAGCTGATTGAAGCAGCACGGCTGGCTTTCGGTACGGTGGGCTATGCCCAGACCTCGATGGATGAGTTGACGGCTTCGGTGGGCTTGACGCGCGGCGCGTTGTATCACCATTTCGGTGACAAGAAGGGGTTGTTTCAAGCGGTGGCCCAGCAAATCGACGCCGAGCTGGATGCGCAGCTGGCGCAGGTGCTTGAGCTAGCCGAAAGCCAGTGGCAAGGGTTTCAGGATCAGTGCCGGCTGTATCTGGAGATGGCCCTGCAAATCGAAGTGCAGCGCATTTTGTTGCGTGATGCGCCCTCGGTGCTGGGGTCGCAATACGTGCAGAACACTCAGTCAGTGTGCTGCCTGTCCATGGCGGCGATGCTGCAAGGCTTGATGGACACCCACGTGATTAAACGCACCGATCCCGAGGCGTTGGCACGCCTGATCCAGGGCGGCTTGATGGATGCATCGTTCTGGATTGCCGAGGCTGACAACCCGCCGCAGCGTCTGGCGGCTGCGCTGGACAGCCTTGACCTGATGTTGCGGGGTTTGTTGCAGGTGCCTCAGGCGCGCTGACGCGACTGAGGCCCAGGCATCAGAAGTGGTACTTGACCAGCAGGCTTGCAGTGTCCTGGTTGGTTTTGAATGAACCGCTGTCTTCGATACCGTATTTGTTTTTCCAGTAGTCGTACTCAACACCTACGTACAACTGCTTGGCGCCCCAGCTCAACGCCTTGCCCAGGTCATATTTGATCTGTGGGTTGAAGTGCAGGTTGGCGTGGTAGGTGCCGCGGGAATTCTGGTCGTTGTCGACCACCCAGTCCATGTAGCCGTCGATCAGCACATCGGAATTGCCCACGGGCAGGGTGTAGGACCACACCGGGGTGATCTGCCAGACGCCTTTGCCAGCACGGTTGCCTTCAGGGAAACGCTGGTAGAAGTTCAACTGGAAGTAGTCAAAGCCCGGCACGTTCAGGTCGAAACCCGGGCCGATCAGGTAGGCCTCGGTGTCGCCTTCGCCAAACTCGTAAGTCATGGCCAGCAGTACGTCTTTGATCGGGCCAAACTCAAACTTCTGGTCGAAGATTTTGCCGAACGACAAGCGTGGGGTGAATTCGCCGTAATAGGTGTTCGGGCCAACGTTACCGTCTTCTTTACCGTTATAGAAAATACGGTCGAGGAAGAAAAAGTTATCGCCGTACTTCCAGCTGTCAGCGTGCTCGAAGGTGAGGGTTTGCTGAATCTTTGGATTGACCTGGAAGTCTTTGCCATACAAGTAAGTCAGGCTGTTGGTTTGCCATTGCAGCAGGTCGCCGGCGACTGCCGGAGCCCCGCCCAACATGCTCCCCGCAAGCATCAGGCTGGTAAGAGTGCGCTTCATTCGGTTAGCTCCAAAAAAGTAAAAAGGTGTGCAGTAGTGAGAACGTGGCGCTCTGTTTTGGCGCCTTGGTCCGTCTTTATAAAACTTGCCCTTACGGTCAGCTTTATTGTTTAAAGCAAGTACGGGGCCATACCTGTTTGGGGGCCAAAAGAATCCCCCGGCAGTCATCTGACAATCGCGTGAAAGGTGATTGATACAGGCACTAAACCTTTGATTTAAAGGCATTAAGTTGGCTTTGAAGTCAGCTTTAAAACAGCACTCGCGTTTGAGCGGCCGCGGAGAATACTGGCTCAGACGTTTGCACTCAAGCGCTCTGTTATCACCCGGGTCGAGCGATAACAGAGCGTGCACAGCCTTTAACTTAGAAGTGGACTTTGATCAGGGCACTGGCCGTGTTCTGGTTGGTGTCCAGGCGGCTGCTGCTTTCGATGCCGTACTTGTCTTTCCAGTAACTGTATTCAATCCCCACATACAGCTGTTTCTCACCCAGGTTCAGGGCTTTGCCCAGGTCATATTTGATCTGAGGGTTGAAGTGCAGGTTGGCGTGATAGGTGCCGCGTGAGTTCTGGTCGTTGTCGACCACCCAGTCCATGTAGCCATCGATCAGCAGGTTGGAGCGCCCCAAGGGGATGGTGTAGGAAAACGACGGAGTGATCTGCCAGACCCCGGTGCCAGGGCGTGGCCCCTCGGTGTGGCGACGGTAGAAATTAAGGGTGAAGTAGTTAAAACCCGGCACTGCCAGATCAAAGCCCGGGCCGATCAGATACGCTTCGCTGTCACCTTCGCCGTACTCATAAGTCATGGCCAGCAACACGTCCTTGATAGGGCCGTACTCAAGCTTCTGGTCGAAGATCTTGCCAAACGACAGGCGTGGGCTGAACTCGCCGTAGTAGGTGTGCGGGCCTTTGTTGGGATCATCCTTGCCGTTGTAGAAAATGCGGTCGACAAACAGGAAGTTGTCACCGTATTTCCACTTGTCGGCATGCTCGAAGGTGACGGTTTGCTGGATCGAGGGGTTGATCGCGAAATTCTTGCCGTAGAGGTAAGTCAGGCTGTTGGTTTGCCACAAAAACAGATCACCTGCCAGGGCCTGACCGGCAGCCAAAAACCCACCCGCGAGCGTGACGCCCCAGTGTTTGCAGTTCATGGGTAACTCCTTTTTTATTGTTGTTTTCTTAACCAGAAGCGGGTGAATCTGTGGGAGCGAGCCTGCTCGCGATGGCATCAATGCGGTCGTTCAGAAATACCGCATCGTTTGCATCGCGAGCAGGCTCGCTCCCACAAGGGGGGTAGTCGGATCAGTGCTGATGCACGTGCCCGCTCATGGCTGCGCGCTCGGCGCCGCCCAGTACGTTGAACATCAAGTTCAGGCAGACCGCGCTGACGGCGGCCATGGCGATGCCGCTGTGGGTGATGGGGTCCATCCACAGTGGCAGGTGGGCGAAGAACTCGGGGCGTACCACCGGGATCAGGCCCATGCCGATGCTCACAGCCACCAGCAATTGATTGCGGCGGTCGGCAATGTCGGCTTCCTGAAGAATCTTGATCCCTGTGGCCGCGACCATGCCGAACATGGCGATGGCGGCGCCGCCCAATACCGCAGGCGGAATGGAGGCCACCAGATACGCGGCCTTTGGCAGCAGGCTCAGGGTGATCAAAAATACACCGGCCATGATCGTCACCGAGCGGCAACGTACGCCGGTCATTTGCACCAGACCAATGTTCTGGGCGAATGAGGAATGGGTGAAAGTGTTGAAGAAACCGGCAATAAACGACGCCCCGGCATCACACAGCAAGCCACGACGCAGCATGCGTGGAGTGACTTCCTGATCGGTGATTTTGCCCAGCGCCAGGAACATTCCGGTGGACTCGACAAAGATGATCACCACCACCAGGCACATCGAAAGGATCGGGGCCAGGTGAAACTCAGGCATGCCGAAGTGCAGCGGGGTGACGATCTGGAACCAGGGAGTGTTGTCCAGGCCGGAGAGGTCGACCATGCCAATGGCGCCTGACAGTACATAGCCCAGGGCCATGCCGATCAATACCGAAATGTTGACCCAAAAGCCACGCATGAAGCGGTTGATCAGCAGGATGGTTCCCAGCACCAGTGCAGCAATGGCCAGATACGTCGGGGAACCGAACTGCGCAGCAGTACTGCCACCACCGGCCCAGTTGACGGCAACGGGGAACAGGGACAAACCGATCGAAGTAATCACGGTGCCGGTGACCAGCGGTGGAAAGAAACGAACCACCTTGGACATGAACGGCGCAATGATCATCCCGAAAAAGCCTGCAGCGATGGTGGCGCCGAAAATCCCGGTCAGGCCGATACCCGGCATCCCGGCCATAGCCACCATGCTGCCGACGGCGGCAAAACTGGCCCCCATCATGACCGGCATGCGAATACCCATGGGGCCGATACCCATCGATTGCACGATGGTGGCGACACCCGCTACCAGCAGGTCAGCGTTGATCAAAAAGGCGATTTCTTCCCGACTCAGGCCTGCGGCTTGTCCGATGATCAACGGCACTGCAACCGCGCCGCCGTACATCAGCAGTACATGCTGCAAACCGACCAGGATCAGTTGCAGCATGGGTAGCCGCGCCAGCGGGGGCGGCGCGGTTATGGCGGGTATGCGCGGTTCGGATAAATCGGACATGCAACACCTCGGTCATTTTTTATTGTTGTGAGCTAGTGGTGTGTTCATGCGGTCGCAGCATGGCTGCGACCGCATAGCGCGTGCGTCAGTTGGTCTGGGCTCCTGCACTGATCCAGGCGCCGACCAGATCACGTTCCTGCTGGGTCATCTGGGTGATGTTGCCCAACGGCATGATCGGGGTGGCGACGGCCTGGGCCTGTATGCGGGGAGCCATGAGCTTGATCTGTTGCGCGGTGTCGAACATCACGCCTGCCGGGGCCGCACTGAACAGCGGGCTGGTGGGGGTGGCGGAATGACAAACCGTGCAGCGCTCCTGAATCACTACATGGACTTTTTCGAAGTCAACGCTGGCCACTGGTGCTGCGGGTGTTGCAGGTGCTGCGGGTGCAGACGGTGGAGCATCCTGCGCCCTGACACCGCCCAGAGCGGTTTCCGGGAGCGGTTGGTATTTGATTACCTTGGCTGTTTCAGGTGCAGTCGACACCGGCTTTGGACCGGTGACGTACGCCAGGCAGATCATGCCCAGTGCCGCGACAGGCAGTGTCCAGGCATATTTGTGGCTGTCGTGACGGGTGTTGAAGTAGTGACGCACCAACACCGCGAACACCGCAATCCCGGCCAGGATCAGCCAGTTGTACTGGCTGCCGTAAGTGCTCGGGAAGTGGTTGCTGATCATGATGAACAGCACCGGCAAGGTGAAGTAGTTGTTGTGACGCGAACGCAGCAGGCCTTTGGCCGGCAACGCCGGGTCGGGTGTGCGGCCTTCCTTGATCGCGGCGACCAGAGCGCGTTGCGCGGGCATGATGGTGCGGAACACGTTACCGACCATGATGGTGCCGATAATGGCGCCCACGTGCAGGTATGCACCGCGCCCGCTGAACACCTTGCTCAGGCCGAACGCTGCCGCAACCAGCAACACAAACAGGACGAAGCCGAGCAACGCCGGGCGTTTGCCCAGGGCGGAGTCGCACAGAAAGTCATAAATGAACCAGCCGGCAATCAGCGAACCGATACCGATGGCAACGGCTTCTGGACCGCTCAGGCTGGAGCCTGGAGCAATCAGGTACAGCGCGGGGTTGAAGTAGAAGACCAGGCAGAGCAGGGCGATGCCTGACATCCAGGTGAAATAGGCTTCCCATTTAAACCAGTGCAGGTTTTCCGGCATGGTGGGAGGAGCCAACTTGTATTTTTCGAGGTGGTAAATGCCGCCGCCGTGAATCGCCCATAGATCGCCGGCCAGGCCATCCTTGGGGTTGGCCCGGTTGAGGTTGTTCTCCAGCCAGACGAAATAAAACGATGCGCCGATCCAGGCCACACCCGTGATCATATGAATCCAGCGCACGCTCAGATTCAGCCATTCCATTAGATGTGCTTCCACAGTCTTTACCTCTTGCCCGTCACTCTTTTATGAGTGTTGGACCTTCTCTTATTGGTGGGGGGCGAGGAACAACAACTGATCCTCTTTGAAGAAATGCTCATCGCAGTTATTGCCTGTGCCACTGCGATCAACCACCAGGAAGTCATCCCGCTTTTCGATCGTCAGCACCGGATGGTGCCAAACGCCGCGATGGTAATTAATGCCCTGCCTGCCATTACTGACAAAGGCGCGGACCAAGCCTGATACAGGTTCATCGCCAACTGGCGCGACCACGATCAGAAAGGGGTTGCCGAGCAGCGGTATAAAAGCCTGGCTGCCCAGCGGATGGCGCTCCAGCATGCGTACGGTAAACGGCATGTCCTGCGCTTGGGCGCGGAAAATGCTGATGATCGCCTTGTCTTCTGGCGTAGCCGTTTCGACCTCTGCCAGACGGTGAAAGCGCATGGTCGAACCGTTATTGATCATGAAGTGGTCGCTGCCATCGGTTTCAATCACATCGCCAAAAGGGGCGAAGGCTTCTTTGGTCAGCGGTTCAATCATCAATGTGCGCATGGTGGTCTTCTTATTCGGGTTTCTGTGGTGTCAGTTTTTGTCGCTATCGCGGGCAAGCCCGCTCCCACCGGGTGAATGCATTTCAAATGTGGGAGCGGGCCTGCCCGCGATGGGTTCAGCGCTTATTTGGCGACTTTACCCAGTACGCGAATGCGGCTTACACCACCGTCCGGGAACAGGTTCAGGCGAATATGGGTAATGGGGCCGAGGTTTTTGAGTTGCTCGCTGTAGGTGTGCTCAGCGTGCATCTCCATTTTTTGGCTCGGCAGCAGCTCACGCCAGAACAGCGACTGGGTTTCGATCTGGCTGTCGGTACCGCCCTTGACGAACGCGCCCTGGATCGAGCAGCTGTCCGGGTAGTTGCCTTTGAAGTGCAGGGTATCAACGATGATTTTTTCAATCTCGCCGGCATGGCCCAGAGCCACGATGACCCAGTCATTGCCCGGAGTACGACGGCGTGCGGTTTCCCAACCGTCGCCCATGTTGATGCCGCGACCCGGGTTAAGGATGTTGCTCATGCGACCGAAGTGTTCGTCGGAGCAGGCCAGGGCGCGACCGCCATTCAAGGCAGCTGCCAGGTCAATCTGCTCGTTGTCGCCCACCGCCGACCAGTCACGGAACGGCACGCCATACACACGCAGACGTGCTACGCCGCCATCCGGGTAGATGTTGAAGCGCAGGTGGCTGAAGGCCTGGTCATTGCTGATTTCGTGGTAGTGATGGCTGTTGCCTTGCAGCTCGACAGCCGACAGCACTTCAACCCACTGGGTGTTTTCGTTGGGTTCGCCCGAGGCCAGGAAACAGGCTTCCAGCGAGGCAGACGGCGGAAAGTTGCCGGTGAAGAATGAAGTGTCGATGTCTACACCCTTGATCGAGCCCGGAACGCCAAGGCGGATCACTGCGCTGTCATAGCCTTCGAAGCGCTTGCGACGGGACTCCCAGCCGTCCATCCACTTGCCGTTGTCATCGAAAACGCCCTCCTTCCATACGGCCGGGGTAGGCTGGAACAGGCGGTTGGCGTCGGCGAACCAGTCATCGGTGACCGAAACGATTTTGGTGCCCAGGCGGGCATCGGCCAGGTTGACGAACTTCTCGAAAGGTACGGCGTAAGCTTTCATTCTTCTTGTCTGCCTTTAAATAAGTGGCTGGAGATGCGTCATCGGCAGGTGCCGATTCGGCTTAGAGCTGGAGTAATCGGAACAGGGCAATTTTGTTGATTTCTGCCAACGCGCATTTGAACTCGACATCTGCCGGGTTGTGGATGCGGGTCTCGAACGCGGCGAGGATCTGGTGCCGGTCGCTGCCTTTTACCGCCATGATGAAGGGAAACTTGAACTTGGCTTTGTAGGCCTCGTTCAGCTCGGTGAAGCGTTGAAACTCTTCGGCCGTGCATTGGTGAATACCGGCGCCAGCTTGTTCATGGGTGCTGGCTTCGGTGAGTTGGCCCTGGACGGCTGCTTTGCCGGCCAGGTCCGGGTGAGCATTGATCAGTGCCAGCTGGCTGGCGTGATCGGCGCTCAACAACAGGTCACTCATGCGCTGGTGCAGGGTTTCGATTTGATCGACGCTGCTGTCCAGGCCCAGGTCATAAGCTTTTTCGGCTACCCAGGGCGAGTGTTCGTAGATATCGGCAAAGGCTGCCACGAACGCTTCACGGCTCAGTTGTGAAGGCTTGAGGGTCTTGAAGGCGCTCATTTGGCTGTCTCTGCAACAAAAGGGTGGGTGGCGTGCCAGTGGCGGGCGATGTCCACGCGGCGGGTGAACCAGACCTGTTCATGACCCTTGGCGTATTCAATGAAGCGCTTGAGGGCGGCGAGACGCGCAGGGCGGCCAATGAGGCGGCAATGCAGGCCGATGGATAGCATTTTCGGCGACTCTGCGCCTTCGGCGTACAGCACATCGAAAGCATCCTTGAGGTACTGGAAGAATTGCTCGCCGGTGTTGAAACCCTGCACCTGGGTGAATCGCATGTCATTGGTGTCCAGGGTGTAAGGGATCACCAGATGCGGCTTGCCGGTAGGGTTGTTGGGCTCCCAGTAAGGCAGGTCGTCGTCATAGGTGTCGCAGTCGTACAGGAAACCGCCTTCTTCCATCACCAGGCGCCGTGTATTGGGGCCGGTGCGTCCGGTGTACCAACCCAGCGGGCGTTCACCGCTGATGTCGGTGAGGATGCGGATGGCTTCGAGCATGTGTTCACGCTCAAGGGCTTCATCCATGTACTGGTAGTCGATCCAGCGATACCCATGGCTGCAAATCTCATGCCCGGCGGCCACCATGGCGCGGATCACATCCGGATGGCGCTGGGCGGCCATCGCGACTGCAAATACAGTCAGCGGGATATCAAACTCGCGAAACAGCTTGAGTACACGCCATACGCCTGCGCGGCTGCCGTACTCGTAGAGAGACTCCATGCTCATGTTGCGCTCGCCTTGCAGCGGCTGCGCCGAGACCATTTCGGACAGGAAAGCTTCAGACTCCTTGTCGCCGTGGAGAATGTTGCGCTCGCCGCCTTCTTCGTAGTTGAGTACGAAAGACAGGGCGATACGGGCGTTGTCCGGCCAATGCGGATGCGGGGGGTTGGGACCGTAACCAATCAGGTCGCGTGGGTAGTCAGCGCTCACTACAGTCTTCCTTATTGTTCGTGTTAACAGTCGATTGGCCAGACCTGGCGTCACTGCGATGGCCTGATTGTATACAACTTTATAATCTATTTGTAACCCTGATTTTATCTATTTCTACCATGCTTCGCGCCTAAAGGGTACTTGCAAGAAACCTGCCTGATTGGTCAGCTTATGGATAAGAAGTCTGCTAACCCTGCGGCTTTGACAGTAAATACCGTGCAGGCGGCGTGGCTCAAGGGTTGGCTGAAATTGTGCTTTTTAATTGTGTACAATTTTTTTGATAAATGTCTTAATCGTGTTCTCGCTGATGCTTTTGGTGCGCCAAAGGGGTGCAGTGGCCATTTTTTTACCGATTCGGGAGGTCGCACAATCTATGGGACGTTTGACTACGCACGTTTTGGATGCCGCACATGGCTGTCCGGGCAGCTCGATCAAGGTCGAGCTGTATCGGGTTGAAGGTTCGGGGCTGGAGTTGGTCGCTACAGCACTGACCAACAGCGATGGCCGGTGCGACGCGCCGCTGCTGGAAGGGGATACGTACCGTTCGGGGGTTTACCAGGTGCAGTTCAGTGCCGGTGACTACTACCGCGCAAAGGGTGTGAAATTGCCTGAGCCGGCGTTCCTGGACGTAGTGGTGCTGCGTTTCGGGATCAGTTCCGAGCAGGATCACTACCATGTACCGCTACTGATTTCGCCCTACAGCTACTCGACCTATCGCGGTAGCTAGAAGCTTTCGATCTGCGCATGTGGTTATTTGCCCGCTCACACTGCGGGCTTTTTTTTGCCTGTCTATACATGACCTGTGGGAGCGGGCTTGCTCGCGATGGCATCGACGCGGTCATCCAGACACACGGCGGCGCTTGAATCGCGAGCAAGCCCGCTCCCACACAGGCGGTGCTTTATCAGCGGCTTAGCAGTGACGCCGTTCCCGCTACACCAAACAACCCGGCGCTGATGCGGTTGAACCAGCTCTGGCCCTTGCCGCTGCGCAGATAACCCGCCGCGCCATGGGCACCAAGGCCGTAGGCCAGCTTGCACAGCAGGTCGAGTACGGTCCAGGTGGCGATCATCACCAGCAACTGGTTAAGGAACGGCAAGTCGGGGTTGAGGAACTGTGGCAGGAAGGCGGCAAAGAACAAAATATCTTTTGGATTGCTGGCGCCCAGTACAAACGCGCGCCCGAACAGGGCGCTGAAGCGTGGTTTTGGTGCGGCTTCAGGCACGTTGGTGACCGTGGCCGGCTGGCGCGATTGCTTCCAGCTTTGCCAGGCAAGGTAAAACAGGTACAGCGCACCGACGATTTTCAGGGCGCTAAAGAGTTTTTCCGAAGCCAGCAGCAAGGCACCCAGGCCGAGAGCTGAAGCGCTAAGCAGGCAAATCGAGGCAAACACTCCCCCCAGAAATGCCGGATACGAACGGCGCAAACCGTAGTTCAAACTGTTGCTGATCATCAATAACGACAAAGGCCCCGGAATCAGGATTACCACCAATGCCGCGCTGCTGAACAGCAGCCAGGTTTCCAGACTCATCACTTCCTCCCATAACACAAAGACCCCGCATCATTGGCGGGGCCGGTTGATATCGCCCGGTCTACAGGTAAATAAACTTGGCGATGAAAATAGCGCAGAGCACCCACAAGCTGACAGAAATTTCGCTGTATTTGCCGGTGCCCGCCTTGAGTGCGACATAGGTGATAAAGCCCAGAGCAATCCCGTCGGCGACCGAGAAGGTCAACGGCATCATGATCATGGTCACAATGGCAGGGATGCAGTCAGTGGGTTCGTCCCAGTTGATGTGGGCCATGCCACCCATCATCAGCATGGCCACGTAAATCAGTGCGCCAGCAGTCGCGTAAGCGGGGATCATGCCAGCCAGGGGGGCAAAGAACATCGCGGCTACAAACAATACGCCCACGGTGACTGCGGTGAGTCCGGTTCGACCGCCGGCGGCAACACCCGCGGCGCTTTCGACATAGCTGGTTACGGGCGGCACGCCCACCACGGCGCCGAATACGCTCGAAGCGCTGTCAGCCTTGAGTGCCCGGGACAGATTTTCGATCTTGCCGTCAGCCTTGACCAGGCCGGCACGCTGGGCCACGCCCATCAGGGTTCCGGCAGTGTCGAACATGTGTACAAACAGAAAGGCAAATACCACGCTGATCATGCTGATATTGAACACACCCTTGAGGTCCATGGCCATCCAGGTGGGAGCCAGGCTAGGCGGCGCAGACATAATGCCGTTGTAGTGGACCAGGTCCAGGCTCCAGCCAGCCAGGGTGACGGCAATGATGCTGATCAGGATCGCGCCGAATACACGGTGATAGCTAAGAATCGCAATCATCAAGAAACACACGGCGGCCAGCAGCGGAGCAGGATCATGCAGCGATCCCAGCTTGATCAAGGTGGCCGGGCTGTCGACGATAATGCCCGAGGTTTTCAGGCCAATAACCCCCAAAAACAAGCCGACCCCCGCACCCATCGCATGGCGCAGGCTGACAGGAATGCTGTTGAGCAGCCATTCGCGTATCCGCGACAGGGTCAGAAACAGGAACAGCACGCCAGACACAAATACCGCACCCAGGGCCGTTTCCCAGCTGTAACCCATGGTTCCGACCACTGTGTAAGTGAAGAACGCATTCAGGCCCATGCCTGGCGCCAGGCCTACTGGCCAGTTGGCGTAAAGCCCCATCAGCAGGCTGCCTAGCGCGGCGGCGATGCAGGTCGCCACAAAGGCCGCGCCATGATTAATGCCTGCGTCAGCCATGATGTTGGGGTTGACGAAGATGATGTAGGCCATGGTGATAAAGGTGGTCAGCCCGGCGATCAGCTCGGTTTTGACCGTGGTGCCATGCAGCGACAGTTTGAACAGGCGCTCCAGCCACCCGCGGGAGGTGGGAGGGGAAAGTTCAACGGCGGGGATTTCTGACTTTTGGCTGTCCACGGTTATTTCCTCAGGCTTTTATTGTTTTTAAGGGCACTGGTGAGGCGAGCGGCAGTTTTCTGACCTTTGGGTCAAGAATGCAGGCGAGATGAATTATGCTTTTGTATACAAAAAAAGCAATTAATGTTTTCGAGGTTGTAGACGAAATGCAGGGTGCATGAGGACGTTAAGGTGGGGGCAGGCTAGGGCTGGCGGCTTTGGCCCAAGGCATGGTTGATTGCCAGCCAGCCATTGACGGCGTCGTCACCCGCTTGGGCGAACACCCGCTGCAATAGCTTGACCTGCTCGCGACGCAGGTTTTTCTCGAAGGTGACGCCGTCAGCGGTCAACTCCAGCAGGCGTTTGCGCTTGTCGGTCTCGGGGGCGACGCTGCGCACCAGGTCCATTTCGATCAACTGGCGTAAAGGCGTGTTAAGGGCTTGTTTACTTACACCCAGCAGCGTCAGCAGTTCCTTGACGCTTACACCGGGATGGTGGGCGATAAAGAAAACGATGCGCTGATGCACCCGACTTAGCCCACGACGTGCCAGCATTTCGTCCGCCTTGGCGGTAAATGCTTGATAGCCAAAGAAGAAGGCTTCCATGGCGGCACGCTGAGTGGTCGGATTTTTAAGGTCAAGCATATTGACGTATCTAGGCTTCGCGGCGTAGTTTCGGTCAACCAGTTTGACTTATTTCCAATTACTTCCGCTACCGGTGATCTGTATGGCCTTCTCCGAACGTGTTTCCCGCCTGAAAAGCTCTTTGATTCGTGAAATTCTGGCTGCAGCCCAACGTCCGGAAGTCATGTCTTTCGCTGGCGGGCTACCGGCCGAAGCCATGCTGCCCAAGGTCGACTGGACCGATATGCCGGCCTCGATGGGGCAATACGGCATGAGTGAAGGCGAGCCGGCATTGCGTGAAGTACTGGCTGCCGAGGCCCGTGCATTGGGCGTTGATTGCGACGCGAGCCAGGTCATGGTACTGAGCGGCTCGCAGCAGGCACTGGATCTGGCTGCCAAGCTGTACATCGACAAAGGCACTGAGATCATGCTTGAAGCGCCGACCTATCTGGCCGCGCTGCAAATATTCCAACTGTTCGGTGCCGAGTGCCTGACGTTCCCGCTGCAAGCCGATGGCCCGGACCTGGCCGCGTTGCGTGTGCAACTGGAAAAACACAGTCCCGCTTTCATCTACCTGATCCCGACGTTCCAGAACCCGTCTGCCGTGCGTTACAGCGAAACCAAGCGCGACGCCGTTGCGGCCTTGCTGGACGAGTTCGGCGTAACCCTGATTGAAGATGAGCCGTACCGCGAACTGAATTTTGACGGCGGCAGCGCCACGCCGATTGTCAGCCGCCTGAAAAAAGCCAGCTGGATCTACACCGGCACCGTGTCCAAAACCCTGTTGCCGGGTTTGCGCGTTGGCTTCCTGATTGCCAGCCCTGATCTGTTCCCGCACCTGCTGCGCCTCAAGCAATCGGCGGACCTGCACACCAACCGTGTTGGCCAATGGCAGGCATTGCAGTGGATCGGCACCGAGAAAATGAGCAACCACCTGGCCGAATTGCGTGACTTCTACCGTGTGCGTCGTGACGGCTTTCAGCTGGCGCTCGAAGAGCACTTCTCGGACCTGGCTGACTGGCATGTACCGCAGGGCGGTTTGTTCTTCTGGCTGACCCTCAAGCAGCCGTTCGATACCCGTACGTTGCTCAAGCCTGCGCTGGAGCAGAACGTGGCATTCATGCCGGGTGAGCCGTTCTTCGCCAACCCGGACCAGAACGTTGGCAGCCTGCGCCTGAACTTCAGCCACATCGACCCTGCGCGTCTGCACGAAGGCCTCAAGCGCCTGGCTAACGTTATTCGTCAGGCACAGGCTGCCCAAGCGGCCTAAAGGAGGCGCGATGCTCAAGGTTTATGGCGATTACAATTCGGGCAACTGCTACAAGATCAAGCTGATGCTGCATTTGCTGGGCCTTGATTATCAGTGGTTCGCGGTGGACATCCTCAAGGGTGAAACAGAAACCCCGGATTTCCTGGCGAAAAACCCGAACGGCAAAGTGCCGGTGCTGGAGCTGGAAGACGGTACGTGCCTGTGGGAGTCCAACGCGATTCTCAACTATCTGGCCGACGGCAGTGAGTTCTTGCCGACCGAGCCGCGCTTGCGCACCCAGGTGCTGCAATGGCAGTTTTTCGAACAGTACAGCCATGAGCCTTACATTGCGGTGGCGAGGTTTATCCAGTTTTACCTGGGCTTGCCTCAAGAGCGTCTGGAGGAGTACCGCACACTGCAGAAGCGGGGCTACAAAGCGCTGGACGTGATGGAGCAACAGCTCAACCGCACACCGTATCTGGTGGGTGATCAGTACTCGATTGCAGACGTGACCCTGTACGCCTACACCCACGTGGCGGATCAGGGTGGCTTTGATCTCAGCGGTTACCCGGGTATTCAAGCGTGGCTGCAACGAGTGGCCAGCCATCCGCGGCATGTGGGCATGCTCGATTGAGTTGATTGCGCACACAAAAAAACCGGCCTAGTGCCGGTTTTTTTTGTAAGTGGAGCGTGATGTTTAAACGTTGGCAAAGCGTTGGTTCAAGTACGCAATGATCACCTTGGAGTCGTACATCCAAGTGGTCTTGCCATCTTCTTCGATGCGCAGGCACGGGACTTTGATCTTGCCGCCTTGCTCCAGCAGGGTTTGACGGTCCTGCTCGTTGTTTTTCGCGTCACGCAGGGCTACCGGCACATTCAGGCGACGCAAGGTGCGGCGGGTTTTTACGCAGAACGGGCACGCGTGGAACTGGTACAGGGTCAGGCTTTTGGCAGCGTGATCGACCTGCGCCTGTGCGGCTGCAGGGCGCTGCTTTTTGCTGGGGCGGGTAACAAAATCGCCAGCGATGATGAGCTGACCCAGGCCTACGCGAAGCGCTTTGATAAACACAGTAAAAGCCTCATGGGCAAGTAAGAAGGGGCGCAGCTTACCTGAAAACAGGCAGACGAAAAAAAACCGGCGATAAACGCCGGTCTTTTTCGGGACGCCAGTTACTTGATCAAGCTGAGAAACTCGCTACGGGTGGCGGCGTTTTCGCGGAACTCACCCAGCATCACCGATGTGATCATCGACGAGTTTTGCTTCTCGACACCGCGCATCATCATGCACATGTGTTTGGCTTCAATCACCACGGCAACGCCCAGGGCGCCGGTGACTTGCATCACTGCGTCGGCGATCTGGCGGCTCAGGTTTTCCTGGATCTGCAGGCGGCGGGCGTACATGTCGACAATGCGCGCCACTTTAGACAGCCCCAGCACTTTGCCGCTCGGAATGTAAGCAACGTGGGCCTTGCCGATAAACGGCAGCAGGTGGTGTTCACACAGCGAGTACAACTCGATGTCTTTCACCAGCACCATTTCGCTGTTGTCAGAGCTGAACAAGGCACCATTGGTGACTTCTTCGAGAGTTTGTTCATAGCCACGGCACAGGTACTGCATGGCTTTGGCTGCACGCTTTGGCGTATCCAGCAGGCCTTCACGGGAAACGTCTTCGCCGAGTTGACCGAGGATGGCGGTGTAGTTTTGTTCCAATGTCACAGGGCTATATTCCATGCGGGTTTCATAGTGGCACCTCGTCGGGTCGTGCCAATTTTGTACCAATCTTGCTGTTTTCGAGTTTCCCGAGCTCGCTCCAGTCTGTGCTGGAAATGAGCCATTTAGCATACGTTGAATGCAACATTTGTACGCTGTGACTTAGCTGATTGGCGATAAACGCAGGGTTCATGCCTGCCATGAGGCACATGGTAGCGTAGGAATGGCGGCAGTTGTATTGTCAGCGCACTCTGATGGTCAGTTTTGATGGCGCTTCTTGAAAAATAAGCGTGATTCGGTCGAGTGCAGGCTCAATACATTATCGGGATCAGGCCTGCGCGAATCGAGGGCTGACCCCGCTGGAGGCCTGCGAGGGCGTGTTCATCCAGCCGCCTTTACAGCGTCAGGGCGTGGGTCCTGGCCTGGACCACGGCGTGTATCACCTGGGAAACACTGGCCATATCCTCATTGCTTAATATATCGAGGGTTTTGAGCGCTTCGCTAAAGCCTTCTGCGCGCTCACTTGCCAAGCGTACTTGCAGGCTGTTCCGGGCGCTATTGATAGCCTTTAGTTGACGGTGTAAACCGACCCTCACCGCGTCCGGCATGCAAATAGTGATAAAGGAGCCAAAACCTTTGCTGTAGCGTATGTTCATCGCTTTAGAGACTCAATCCATGTGATTTTAAAGCCAGCGCTAACTGTGTTCTGTTGGAGGCGCCTGTTAAGTTCAGTATTTGTGAGATATAGAGCTTTACGGTATTTGGCGTAATGCCCATGTCGCAGGCGATTTCGTAGTTTGTTTTACCTTCGCTGACAAGGTGTGCCGCTTGCAGTTGGCGAGGGGATAACTTGCTGAATAGAAATTTTTTATAATCAGCTTGTTCGGTATTTGATGAGCTTTTAGTGTTCTTTACACGGGTGGGGTGTGTTTTTTTTATATCGCTGTGTATGTCGCTTATGGAATTTATCAAGCCTTGCAAGCGCCTGCTCAAGGCGTCGGTGCTTTGATTATGTGTGGCGCTTTCTGTTTGCTTTTCTTCCAGTTTTTTTAGCGTTTGAAGCAGCGAGTCGGGGTTGACAGGTTTTTGATGGTAGTCGGAGAAACCTTCCCGCAGAGCGCGGACCAAATCCTGTTTTTCGCCCTGGGCACTCAGCAGGACGGCATCGAAGACGCGATGCTTCTTGGAGTATTGCTTGAGCTTCTGGATGAGCTCTATTCCATCGAAACCGGGCATCAACAAGTCGCACACCACCAAGGCGATCGACGGGTCCTCGTTGAACAGGTCAATGGCTTGGCGGCTGCTGTAGCTGGGAATACAGGCGAAACCATTACTCTCAAGAAACTCACACATCTCTTCAACGATAAGCGGCTGGTCGTCGACAACTAATATGCGTGTTTTGGGAGGTCGTGGAGTCACAAAAAGTTATCCATGTGTGGAGGGCTAAAGCAGCGCCGAATACCCCGTATTATCCAGCAGGTTTAAAGGGGAGGGTAGCCATACTTTTTGTATAGTTAGTTAGTTTGAAACCCATAAAGTTAAGCGGGTAACTTAAGGGTGCCGTAAAACGCTACAGCCAGCCTCGACCACGAGCTCACGAAGTTTTAGTGTGTGCGAGGAGAGTGCCACTGAACTAAGGGGTTATTGAGCAGTTGGAGGGCTGCTCGATATGACGGCTTTGCCTGGAGCGAAGCGGGTTCTACACCCATGCCGGGTTTATTGCTCGTCGCGGCCTTCCATCATGGTGCGTTTGAGCATGACATACACCGCGCCGGCACCCCCATGCTTGGCCTGGCAGGAGCAGAACCCTAGCACCTGTGAGTGTTGACGCAGCCACGTATTGACGTGACTTTTGATCATCGGGCGCTTGCCGTCCAGACGCACAGCCTTGCCGTGGGTGACGCGCACGCAACGTACTTCTAGCCGGGTGGCTTCGCTGAGGAACTCCCAAAGGGTTTCGCGGGCTTTTTCGACAGTCATGCCATGCAGGTCAAGGCTGCCCTCAAAGCTGATCTGGCCCAGCTTGAGCTTGCGCATCTGGCTTTCTTGCACGCCGTCACGGGCCCAGCTCAGTTGATCTTCGGGGCCGACATCAATCACGAATTGGTCTGACAGGCCGTCGATGATGGTCGCATTGGTTCGCACAGTGGCTGACTGACGCAGTTTTGCCAGCTGTGCACGATCAGCTTTGGGTTTACCGGTGTCCGCTCGATCATGCTTGATCGGTTTAACGCCGCGGATCTCGTTTTTGAACAGGGAAAAGTCGTCGTCTTGCATGTCAGCCTCCGTGAAGGGCGGCTAGTTTACCCAAGTCGACGACCATCGGGCGGCGGATATGCTTCAGTCGTGCTTTTTCATGAGGTGTGGAGCCATGTTCAGCCCAAACGGTTTTCGCATCAGGCGCCGACGGCGACGCCACATCCAGATCCCTAGCCAGCAGATCAGCATGCCCGTCACCAGCACCAGCGATGCACCAGCGGGGCTGGCATTGAGCTCGCCCAAGGCATCTGGATGGCCAATCAGGCTGGTAGCCCCCGCCACAAACATTAGTGCGCCAAGCAGCGCCAGCAGCGCCGCAAACATCAGAACCAGGCGCGAGCGCCAATCACTGTGGGCCTTGGGGCGTAAGCGTCGAGCATCAAAACCATCGGAGATCTTCATTCCGATCTTTCCTTAAAGGGTATCGGCCCTTCGACAGGGACTTGGGCAGGTTGTTCCTGGGAGGGGTGAAATAGGAAGCTGCGTGCAGGTGGAAGGCGTTTATTGATGGGCGGTTGGAGAGACCGCCCGTCAGAAGCCGATTCAGATCAAATCAGGTTTTTGGTCAGGGTCAGGGTGGCGAAGTTGTCGTTCATGATCGCCATCTCGGCTTTCTGAACGAGCTCTGCACTGATAATGCCGTCCGGGGTAGGCAGGTCTCGGGTGGCGCAGGCATCTTCGACCAGGGTGCAGCGCAGGCCATAGTCCTTGGCTGCACGCACGGTGGTGCTGACGCTGGAATGGCTCATGAAGCCGCAGACGATCACATCCAGAGAACCCAGGTTTTCCAGTGCCTTTTGCAGACCCGTGTCATTGAAGGCGTTAGGCATGCGCTTTTCGATAATCAGTTCATCGCCCTGGGGCTCCAGGCCCTTGATGAACGCGCCGCGCTCGCCCTGAGGGTCGAACATGCCGCCAACGGTGCCCAGGTGACGGATATGAATCACCGGGCGCTTGGCCTTGCGGGCAGCCTCCAGCAAAAGTGCGATGTTGGCGGTGGCAGCGTCCATCCCGGACAAGGCCAATGGCCCGTTCAGGTATTCATTTTGCGCATCGATGATCAGCAGGCTGGCATTGCTCAGATTGGCCGCGGCATAACCACGTCCAGTGAGTTGAAACATCGTCTTTAAAGCGGGCATTCGGGGGCTCCTTTGAATGGGGCTTTTGCGACATTCTCCACTGGCGGAGCGTTTATGTGAATGGCCTGTCGTGTAAGCGGTGTGGTTGCTGGCCTGTAGCGATGTCAAGGGGTAAGGCAAGAACCGGAAAATGTACAAATTGGAGCGATTTCATGTTTTTCCGGGACGCGTTCTGACGTTTTAAAACAGCGTTGCGTGTAAGCGTAAGGCACAACTTTGGCGCGTCGGAGTTTGGCTGTTAGAATCGCCAATCGATTTTGAGGAGTAAGACCATTGATCACTTCCCGCCTGCGCACTTTGCGCGACCATATTCGCTGGGCCGTTAGCCACTTTCATGGGGAAGAGCTGTTCTTTGGTCATGGCACCGACAACGCGTGGGACGAAGCCCGTCAATTGGTGTTGGGTGCGTTGAACCTGCCCTGGGAAATTGCGGACAGTTACCTCGATTGCCGTCTTGAAGACGATGAGCTGGTCAACCTGCAACACTTGCTCAAGCGCCGTATCGAAGAGCGCGTGCCGACGGCCTATTTGTTGGGCGAGGCGTGGTTCTGCGGCATGTCGTTCATCGTGGATGAGCGTGTACTGATTCCGCGCTCGCCCATTGGCGAGCTGATCGAAAAACGTTTTGAGCCATGGCTGGCACAAGAGCCTGCGCGCATTCTTGACCTGTGCACCGGGTCGGGGTGTATCGGCATCGCGTGTGCCTATGAGTTCCAGAACGCCGAAGTGGTGTTGGCTGACTTGTCCTTTGAAGCCCTTGAAGTGGCTAATCAGAATATTGAGCGTCACGGCGTTGACGAGCGCGTCTATACCGTTCAGGGCGATGGCTTTGATGGCTTGCCGGGGCAACGCTTCGACTTGATCGTGTCCAACCCGCCGTATGTCGATGCTGAAGATTTTGCCGACATGCCTGCCGAATATCAGCATGAACCTGAGCTGGGTCTGGCCTGCGGCGACGATGGTCTGAACCTGGTACGTCGGATGCTGGCCGAGGCGGGTGACCACCTGACCGAAAAAGGCCTGCTGATTGTTGAAGTGGGCAATAGCCAGGTTCACGTTGAGTCGCTGTACCCGGAAGTCGATTTTGCCTGGCTAGAGTTCGAGCGTGGGGGGCACGGCGTGTTCATGCTGACCGCCGAGCAGTGCCGCGAGCATCAGGCGCTGTTTGCTTCGCGGATCTGATGGCTGATGCAGATACGCAGCGTGGGAGCGACCCTGCTCGCTCCCATGGTTGAAGTCTTTCTGTAGCCGTTGTGTTAACGGTGTGTCGCAATCCAGATCAACAAGCCTGCCTGGAACACTGAAAAGGCCACCAGGCAGGTAATGGTAAAGCGCAACCCGGTCTCTTCGCGCCGGAACCTGCTGAGCTTTTCATCCTTGTCCCGCAACTTGACGTCCTGCTCCTGCAGATTCTGTTCGGCCTGCTGCAGCATGTGTGCGGCATCGAGCACTTCCAGGAACTGAAGTTTCTCGACGTTCCAGCTGTCCAGTATTTCGCCTGCCTGGACGTCTTCGATGCGCGCTTTCAGAAACTGGGCGTCGGCATACACCACATCAAACCCATGCACGCGCAAAAAATGGTCGCGGCGCAGGCGGCTGTCTTCGTTCAGGGCATCCCTGCTGGGCAGGTCGGTCCCGTCAATGCGGTAGTGTGACCACTTTTTTTGCACCCATTGAGCGGCTTGAGCCAGCAGAAAACGGCCAATACCGCGGTTCAAGGGTTCAACCTGCAGGCCGCGTTCGGGGCTCAAACGCACACGGTGAGTGACGTGGTCGACCCACACGTCGAGATGGTTTTGCTCATTGCGCACCCGTTGGCCGGGCAAGGTGACAGTCAGGCGCAGGAGGCTGAGTTCTTTGCTGCTGCGCTCGGCATACCCGAACTGCACAAAACGCAGGGGCCGCGCCCCGGTGCTGCGGTCAGTTTGCAGGGGGGCGAGGCGCAGCATCCTGAAATGCTCGGGCTGCACGTCAGCCCAAGGCAGGGGCGGTGCCTCGGGCACTGCCGGTGCTTCAGGCCCGGCGGGGTGTGATGGGGTGTCGCTCATAGCGGCTCAGTCCTGTGCTAGCCCGAAATGTCAGCAAAGCAAAGGCGGCCGACACCGGTTTATCGGCCGTTATGCGCAGGACTGTAGGGCTGGCCAGCGTTCACTTTCGTGATAAAGCGCACAGTTCGATCCCCCAGTTCGCCAGCCAGACGCTGATTGGGGTCGTTGTAGGATTGTATCTGGCGCTTCATGTCCATCGGTACGATGCGCATCACGTGGTTCATGCCATTGATCAGCGTGAGGACGGCATCGGGCTTGGCCGCCTTGAGCAGGCGTGCATCCTTGACCTCGACCTGAATATCGTGAGTGCCTTGAATGATCAGTGCCGGCATTTTCAGTGCAGCAAAGGCAGTCGCAGGGTTGTAGCGCAGAAGGCTGATCATGTAAGGCTGGACGCTGGGACGAAACACCAGTTGCAGGTCGTTGGGTACATTGTCGTCGGTGCGACCGGCTTCAAGTGTACTGATCAACTCAAAACTGCGTTTGAGCAGCGCAGGTGGCAGGTGATTGCGTTGCAACTGTTCGCGCAACAATACGCCCACCGGGCGTCCCGTCCCCGCAATGGAAATCACCCCGGCGGCGCCAATTCTGGGGGCTGCCAGGCTTGCGATCAGCGCGCCCTCACTGTGTCCGAGCACAAACACCTTGCCAAAGCGCGGATCGCTTTTGAGCTTCTCGCCCCAGGCCACCGCGTCGGTGACATATTGATCAAGGTTCAACTGTCGTTCGTCAGGCCCGGCTGGTCGGCTTTGAGCAATGCCACGCTTGTCGAAACGCACGCTGGCGATATTGCTCTGGGCCAGGCGCCATGCCAGTTTTTTCAGGGCGTCATTGCGCCCGCCTAGGGGGTTGTTGCCGTCGCGGTCAGTGGGGCCGGAGCCTGCGATGATCAATACCACGGGGACAGGTTTGTCGCTCTTGGGCAACACCAGCGAGCCATACAGCGTGCCGGAGCCGGTATCCAGCTCAATGGGTCGCAGCAAGACATTGGAGGGGGGGGCTGCCAGGGCCTGGGAGCCAAAGCCAAGCAGGGTCAGTGCAAAAAAGAGTATTCGCAGCATCATAGCGCCATCATTGTCTAGTGTGCCGGTTGGACAAACCCGGATGAGTAAGGTTCGAGGATGAACTACGGAGGTAGCCTGCGTATACTGGCGCATTTGGTTATCTGGGATCTGTTCAACTTCTGTTGTGGCTGCAACAAGATTTGAACGGATTCCGGGCTGAATTTTATCGGCTGATTTTCGCGGAGCGCCCTGCATGTCCGGCAATACCTACGGCAAGCTGTTCACTGTCACCACCGCTGGCGAAAGCCATGGTCCGGCGTTGGTCGCCATTGTTGATGGCTGCCCGCCAGGGCTGGAGCTGTCCCTTGAAGACCTGCAGCGAGATCTGGATCGACGCAAGCCCGGCACCAGCCGTCATACCACCCAGCGTCAGGAAGCCGACGAAGTCGAAATCCTTTCCGGTGTGTTTGAAGGCCGCACCACGGGTTGCGCCATCGGCCTGTTGATCCGCAACACTGACCAGAAGTCCAAGGACTACTCGGCGATCAAGGATCTGTTCCGCCCGGCCCACGCCGATTACACCTACCACCATAAGTACGGCGAACGCGATTACCGCGGTGGCGGTCGCAGTTCGGCCCGTGAAACGGCGATGCGTGTGGCCGCAGGTGCAATTGCCAAAAAGTATCTGGCCACCCAGGGCATCGTGATTCGTGGCTACATGAGCCAGCTGGGCCCGATCGAAATCCCGTTCAAGACCTGGGACTCGGTCGAAGAAAACGCCTTTTTCAGTCCTGATCCAGACAAAGTGCCGGAGCTTGAGGCCTACATGGACCAACTGCGTCGTGACCAGGACTCGGTCGGTGCAAAAATCACCGTGGTCGCCGAGGGTGTGATTCCCGGTCTGGGCGAGCCGATTTTCGATCGCCTTGACGCCGAACTGGCCCATGCACTGATGAGCATCAACGCAGTCAAGGGCATCGAGATTGGTGCGGGCTTTGCCAGCGTTGCCCAGCGTGGCACCGAGCACCGCGACGAGATGACTCCCGAAGGCTTCCTCAGCAACAACGCGGGCGGCATTTTGGGCGGTATTTCGTCGGGTCAGCCGATCGTTGCGCATTTGGCTCTCAAACCAACATCGAGTATTACCACCCCGGGCCGCTCGATTGACGTGCATGGCAACCCGGTGGACGTGATCACAAAGGGCCGTCATGACCCGTGTGTCGGCATTCGTGCCACGCCGATTGCCGAAGCGATGATGGCCATCGTGCTGATGGACCATCTGCTGCGTCATCGAGGCCAAAATGCCGACGTGCGCGTAAGCACGCCTGTGCTGGGCCAGCTGTAATGCAGGGGCTGCTGAGCGCCATGGTCTGACGACCGTGGCGACTCTTCCTTACTGGCGACTGTCAGGGTTCTATCTCTTCTATTTCGCCTTGCTCGGTGCGACAGCGCCGTTTCTGGCGCTGTACTTCCATCATTTGGGCTTCTCCAGTGCGCGAATAGGCGAACTGGTGGCCATCCCGATGCTGATGCGCTGCGTGGCCCCCAATTTGTGGGGCTGGCTGGGGGACTACACTGGCCAGCGCCTGTTGATCGTGCGGTTGGGTGCGCTCTTTACCTTGCTCAGCTTTGCCCTGATTTTTGTCAGCCAGAGCTACGCCTGGCTGGCGCTGGTGATGGCGCTTCACGCTTTCTTCTGGCATGCCGTACTGCCGCAGTTCGAAGTCATCACCTTTGCCCATCTACGCGAGCAGCCCGAACGTTACAGTCAGATTCGCCTATGGGGTTCGATCGGTTTTATCCTCATCGTGGTGATTTTGGGACGTCTGTTTGAGTGGCTGAGCCTGGATATTTACCCGGTAGCGCTGATCGTGATCATGGGCGGCATCGTGTTGTGCAGCCTCTGGGTGCCGAACGCGCAACCTTCGAGTCAGGGTCGTGCAGCCATCGTCGGCGGCTTTTTAAAGCAATTGTGCAGCCCCGGTGTCCTGGCGTTTTATGCCTGTGTCGCGTTGATGCAAATGAGCCACGGACCGTATTACACCTTCCTGACCCTGCACCTTGAAGACCTGGGTTACAGTCGGGGAGTGATCGGTTTGCTCTGGGCCCTGGGAGTCGTCGCCGAAGTCCTGATGTTTTTGGGCATGCGCCGCATCCTGCTCAGGTTCTCGGTGCGTCGTGTGTTGATGTTCAGTTTCTTGCTGGCCGCATTGCGCTGGCTGTTGTTGGGCTCTTTTGCGGAGCACTTGTGGGTATTGCTGTTGGCGCAACTGCTGCATGCTGCCACGTTCGGCAGTTTTCATGCCTCGGCCATGACCTTTGTACAGCGCAGTTTCGGGCCGGGCCAGCAAGGGCAAGGACAGGCTTTGTACGCCACCCTGGCCGGGATTGGCGGCGCAGTGGGTGCGCTGTATTCCGGCTACAGCTGGAACACCCTGGGTCCCACGTTCACCTTTAGTATGGCAAGCGTCGCAGCGCTGACCGCAGCCGTTATCATTGCCACTCGATTGCAAGAGGACAGGCGTTAATCACTGTCCGTAACAGCCGAATGCACGCCCAAGTCAAGGAACCACATCCCATGAGCAGCCTGTCCGTTTATCACGTATCGAGCCCTGAATTACCCAACAAAGTGCTGACCCACTTTGAAGACATCGTTTCTACGCTGGCCGAGCAGGGTGTGCGTTTTGATCGTTTGCAAACCACGACACCGATCCGGCCGGGAGCCAGCGAGGACGAAGTGGTCCAGGCCTGCCGTGAATCGATTGATCGGCTTATGAGTGAACACGGTAGCGTCTGTATAGAGGTTGTCAGCGTCAACAGCGAACACCCGCAAAAAGCCGAGTTGCGCGCAGGGTTTATGAACGAGCATCGACATGGCGCTGATGAGGTACGTTTTTTTGCCGCCGGACGCGGACTGCTTGCGCTGCACATCGGCGATTACCTGTATGCGGTGCTGTGCGAGCGGAACGATGTGGTCTCGGTGCCTGCCGGCACTGCGCAATGGTTTGATATGGGTGAGCACCCGCACCTTGTTGCCATCAGGATGTACAGCAGCACGCAGGGCATGGTTGTGAATCCGACTGGGGCAGACATCGCCAGCCACTTCCCAGGTCTTGACGATTAGATCGTGCACCTGCCGGACACAACAAAAAGCCAGCAATCGCTGGCTTTTTTGCATCAGTCGTTCTGACTAGCGCGTGTGATAAGTCGGCAGTGCGAAGCGATGCTGGCTTTGCAGCAGCGAAATCGTCGGCAGTTCACTGGCGGTGCCGGCTAGATCGCGGCGAATGGCGCTGATGGCCCACGTCAGTTGTTCGGCGGTGTGCAATTGCGCGTATGAAATCGTGCGCTGAGTCTGTTTCCCGTCGCTGTCACACAGGGTCAACAACACGCCGCCATCTGGACGGGGTTTGACGGTAACTGTGTAGTTGGAGAACAACGATGCGAATTTTTCCTGAATCAGGCTCATGTGTTTGGCTCCATAGCTCTTGAAAGGCTTCTATGGAGGGGTAGTTGCAGTGATTGTGCCACTATTTTGGTTTTAAAAAACCCTTATTAATCAATGACATAAAATTTATTAAAAGTGAAGGTGTCGTGCAATTTGCATGAAGGGCCATCGTGCATCCTGCATTTTGCCCAGTTGATATGAGGCCTGAATCTGCGATTGATTGCTTCTATGGCCATGTTGAGAAAAAAAGGGATGACACCTTTGCTCTGTCTCAGGAAACTAGGTTTTTTTGTAGCGAAGGTGGAGCCTTACATGTCAGACAACAAGCCAGCAGATCAAGCCCGGCAGATGACCCCGGAAGAGGCCGCCGACTTTGCCGAGCAGGTGTTCAACAAAGCGCGCGACGGCGATGCTGCAATGTTGGCCGCCTTGCTGAGCAAGGGTTTGCCGGCTAACTTGCGCAACCATAAAGGCGATACTTTGCTGATGCTGGCCAGCTATCACGGGCACGCAGAGGCGGTCAAGGTGTTGCTTGAACACAATGCCGACCCCGAAATCCGCAATGACAACGGCCAAAGCCCGATTGCCGGTGCAGCTTTCAAGGGAGATCTGCAGATGGTCAAAACCTTGGTCGAGGGCGGCGCACAAGTTGAAGGTGCTTCGTTTGATGGCCGAACCGCACTGATGATGGCCGCCATGTTCAATCGCACCGAGATCATCGATTACCTGATCAGCAAGGGCGCTGACCCTAAAGCCAAGGATGCCAACGGCATTACTGCGCTGGATGCCGCCAAGACCATGGGCGCAACCGACGCCGTGGCTAAACTTGAGAAGCTGTTGGGCTGAATGCCCGTGAAGGGCGCAATTGTTATATCCTTCGCGCCCTTAAATTTCCCAGTGACAGGCCTCGCCCATGAAAACCACTCTCGTTGAACTCATCAGCAAAATCAGCTCTGGGTGCATGGGCGACGACGAAATCGCCACAATCGCTGACGAGGCGGCTCAAGCTTACGCTGATCAGGATGCGTTTCTGGCTGCCAATCCGGACATCAACTACGACGACAGCTTCCCTATCCCTCTGGGTGAGTGGGTAATTGTGGGTAGCTTGCCGGACACTGTTTTGTTCCAGGCAGATACCTACATGGACCTGTTTGCCCAGATCGTTGCTTCGTTTGGTCCGGACGTCGCGTTCAACATCAAACCCAAGCAGTTGGCCAAGACCGAGCCGCTGACGGCGCTGAACCGCATCCAGATCCAGATGGGCAGCATGAGCGCCGAGAAGGGTGGTTATGTGTTGTTAAACCTGAGCCAGCCGCTCGATGATGAGATTCAAGTGGTGCTGGTGTATGGCAATGACGTGCCTCGCGTGCTGGAGTTGTGTGCCGAAGCGGGTATCGCGGCAGCACCTTCGCTCGAAGCCTTGAAGGTTGCCGTGCACGTCTGAAGCTGTGCCGGTGCAATAAAAAGCGGAACCCTGGCTGCGGGTGACTATCCTATGTGCACACGTACTCACTCAGGAGCGTCATCATGGGTTCAACGTTTAATGGACTGATCGGTTTGATTATTTTGGCCCTGGATATCTGGGCCATTATCAACGTGCTTAAAAGTGGTGCCGGGACCGGGGCAAAAATCCTTTGGATCTTGCTGATTCTGTTGCTGCCGGTGTTGGGGCTGGTCATTTGGGCCATCGCCGGGCCGCGGGGGAATGTGCGCATTTAAGCAACTGGGTTATCAAGCCGCGGTGCCGACACTCAACGGCTGTGCAAAGACTGGAAAGGGCCTGATGGCCCTTTCTTATGTTTCAAGATGTGCTTTGAACGAAATTTTCACGGAATCTTTAAGACAATTCGCACGCAAATTATCGGCTACATAACTTGCAAACACCTCTAGCGCGGTGTTTTGCGGTGAGTGTCGGGCCAAATCCTGCTTAAAGAAGAGCGATGTACCAGTGGAAATCCACCGGTGATCATGCAACATTTGCCCCCCCAATGCGTGACCTCTCTGCCTGTGCCAACGCGCACGGGTGCCAAGGGTAGGGCAATGCTCAATAAAGCCACTTCAACATGAACCAATGGGTCCTAAAACGACATGGCAAACCCGGACGCCCCAAGTCAACAACATGCTGCTACGCGTGTGTTGCAACCGACCGTCAAATCGCATCTGGCGTTTACGCTGCTCTGTGCCTTGATCATGATGGTGATGTTCACCCTGCTGCGGGTGGCATTGCTGGTTTATAACCGGGAAATGATCCTCGATACCCCGGCCTCGACTTTCCTCGAAGCGTTCGCCAACGGCCTGCGTTTTGACTTGCGTATTGTCGTTTACTTCAGCATTCCATTGCTGTTGGCGCTGCTCAGTGCCAAGGCAATGACCATGCGCGGTGTATTGCGCTTCTGGCTGCTTGCTGCTTCCAGTCTGGCGCTGTTTTTGGGCCTGATGGAGATGGATTTCTACCGTGAATTCCATCAACGCCTTAACGGCCTGGTTTTCCAGTACGTTAAAGAAGACCCGAAAACCGTCATGAGCATGCTTTGGTACGGCTTCCCGGTAGTGCGCTACCTGTTGGCCTGGGCCGTTGGCACTGTCATTTTGTATTTCGCATTCCGTGGCGCAGACCGCATCACCCGTTCAAGCACTGCCTCGGGCGCCTCCCGCGCTGTTGCGCCGTGGTATGGCCGTGTAGCCGTGTTTATGGTGTTGTTGCTGGTGTGCGTGGTCGCGGCCCGTGGCACCCTGCGCCAGGGTCCTCCGCTGCGCTGGGGTGATGCCTACACAACTGATTCCAACTTCGCTAACCAATTGGGGCTCAACGGCTCTCTGTCGTTGATTGCTGCTGCCAAAAGCCGCTTCGGTGACGATCGCACCAATATCTGGAAGGCTACGCTGGAGCAACCGGTCGCTCAGCAGACCGTACGCGACATGCTGCTGACCGAGAACGACAAGCTGGTCGACCCGGATACTGCTCCTGTGCGCCGTGATACCACGCCGCCTGCGGAAAAAACCCTGCCGATCAAGAACGTCGTCGTGATCCTGATGGAAAGCTTCGCCGGTCACTCGGTGGGTGCCTTGGGTCGTCCGGGCAATATCACACCGTACTTCGACAACCTGGCGAAGGAAGGTTTGCTGTTCGAACGTTTCTTCTCCAACGGTACCCATACCCACCAAGGTATGTTCGCCACCATGGCCTGCTTCCCGAACCTGCCGGGTTTCGAATACCTGATGCAGACGCCCGAAGGCAGCCACAAGCTGTCCGGCCTGCCGGAATTGCTGAGTGCCCGTAAGTTCGATGACGTGTATGTCTACAACGGTGATTTTGCCTGGGACAACCAGTCAGGTTTCTTCAGCAACCAGGGCATGACTACTTTTGTGGGTCGTAACGATTTCGTTGACCCGGTGTTCTCGGACCCTACCTGGGGCGTGTCCGACCAGGACATGTTCAATCGTGGCCTCGAAGAGCTGAAAAAGCGTGAAGGTAAAGAGCCTTTCTATGCGCTGTTGCAAACCCTGTCCAACCACACGCCGTATGCCTTGCCTACGCCGTTGCCGGTTGAGCCGGTGACTGATCGCGGTTCGCTCAACGAGCATTTGACTGCGATGCGTTACTCGGACTGGGCATTGGGCCAGTTCTTCGAAAAAGCGCGTAAAGAGCCGTACTTCAAGGAAACCCTGTTTGTTGTGGTCGGTGACCACGGCTTCGGCAACGAACAGCAAATTTCCGAGATGGACCTAGGGCGCTTTAACGTACCCCTGCTGCTGATCGGGCCTGGTATTCAAGAGAAGTTTGGTGCCCGCAATGACACGGTGGGTACTCAGGTCGATATCGTTCCGACCATCATGGGTCGTCTGGGTGGCGAGTTCCGTCAGCAGTGTTGGGGGCGTGACCTGCTGACCCTGCCGGAAGGCGACAAGGGCAGCGGTGTGATCAAGCCGTCTGGCAGTGACCAGACCGTGGCGATCATCAGCGGCGACCATTTGCTGGTTCAGCCCAAGGATATGCCGGCCAAGGTTTGGCAGTACAAGCTGGGCGCCAATGCCGAAGCAAAAGTGGTAACCGATTCGCCTGAAGCGACCGAGCTCAAGCAAAAGCTCGAATCCTTCCTGCAAACCGCTACCAAGAGCCTGCTGGACAACACCGCAGGCGTGGCTGATCCGAAGTAATCAGCCGGGTAAATAAAAAAGAGGCCTCAGGGCCTCTTTTTTATTGTGTTGCTGGCGTCAGATCTTGCCGAGCAACAGCAATATCAACAGCACAACCAGTACTGTCCCGATAATCCCCGACGGACCATATCCCCAGCTTTTTGAGTGTGGGAATACCGGCAGTCCACCGACCAACAGCAAAATAAGAACGATCAGAAGAATCGTGGTCATGAGCATTTCCTTCTTGTTGTGTTGCACCAATATGCAGGTTTTGGGGCGCCGCTTGAGGAGCAAGGATGGGCAGTGCTTATAAAATCCGACTCAACTGACAGGCGAATAATTCAACTTTTATTCGCTTCAGTTGAAAAACACTTCCACCTTGATCGGCAGCAGACCCGCAGGTAGGGTGCGCGCTGCCTATCTGGAGACACACGCATGCTCAACTACGTATGGTTTTTTTTGGCAGCCTTGTTTGAAATTGCAGGCTGTTACGGATTTTGGATGTGGTTGCGCCAAGGCAAAAGTGCATGGTGGGCATTGCCGGCGATCGTGAGCCTGGTGCTATTTGCCTTGCTCTTGACCAAAGTCGAAGCGGCTTATGCCGGGCGAGCCTATGCCGCCTATGGCGGTATTTACATTGTTACGTCCATCGCCTGGCTGGCGGTCGTGGAACGTATTCGGCCGCTGGGGTCCGACTGGATTGGCGTAGGGTTGTGTGTGATCGGCGCAACTATCATCTTGCTGGGGCCGCGCTTTTCAAGCCCGTAAAAGGCTTGTTTGTCAGTTAGTCTGTAGGAGGTATCTGAGGAAGCAGTAGGCGTGCGCTGAATTCATTTGTAGGGATTGATGGGGTGTTTTACGCAGTGCAGTCTTTATGCCTACTCAGATCCTAGGATGACAGCCATGCAGATACTCACCCGTGCCGCAGGCGAGCGTATTTCAATCGGATCAGAAATAACGCTGAGCGTTATTGCCGTAAACGGTACTAACGTGCGCTTGGGGGTTGAGGCCCCCAAGGCCATCAGTGTTCATCGCGCTGAAATCTATAAGCGGATAAAAGATGGCAATGCCGGGCACCTGGCAGGTGGCGCGCTTGCAAAGGATTAATCAAAGAACTCTTTTGGCACGGCGTGCTTGGGCATCAGCTGGCACTGCTGGCTTTCGAGGTCGAAAAAAATGACGGCTTGCCCTTTGCTCAGCGCATGCCGGACACGCAGCACGCGGGTTTCCTGGGGTGTGTCATCGCCGTTGTCAGTACCATCACGGCTGACGAAATCTTCGATCAGACTCGTGAGGGTGTCGGGTTCAAGCTGGTCGTAGGGAATTAGCATGGTGCGGTCTCGCAAAAAGGCAGAATTGGGCGGCCAGTTACAGCATCAAATCGATTTGTCACGATTATCCCAATAGCGCTGGGCCAGCTCAAAGGCTTGCTCTCGGGGCGTGCCCAACCCTCTCAGTGCCAAGGCGATGGTTGAAAGCAGAGCCAGTTGGGGGTAGCTGTCTTCGACTTCGCCACGCCATAGCGCCTTAAGGTGCTCCGGCTCCAGCGATGCGGGTTTGACATGGCGTTGTGCAGACAAAGCGGGCCACTCTTCATCCCAGTTCACACCTGCCGTTGTGCCGTAGAGATGGCTCAGCGTGTCGGGGTTGATTTCGACCTCGCCGCCATCACCCTTGATCACGATGCTGGTGTCTCCCAGTAAGCCACTGGCTTCGCGGTGCACACTTTGATAGCCCGGATGGAAAATGCTTTGCAGGCCGCAGCGTGCACTAAGGGGATTAAGAATGCGTGCCAGAGAGTGAATCGGCGAGCGCAGGCCCAAGGTGTTGCGCAGGTCGATCATGCGCTGCAATTGTGGCGCCCAGTCCTGTAGCGGCATAAACGCCGGGTTGCCTGCATCCAGGGCTTCGTTAACGCTCTGCCAGTTGCGGCACAGTGGAATGCCAAGCGTCTCCAGAAGCTGTTCACTGTACATTCGGCCCGCCGTATGGGCGCCACCACCATGCATGAAAATGCGCACGCCGTTCTGGGCCAGGCACTTGGCAGCCAGCAGATACCAAGGCAAGTGACGCTTTTTACCTGCGTAAGTCGGCCAGTCGATGTCGACCTTGATCGCGGGCGCTGTCAGACGCTCCCTCACAGCCTCAGTGAAACCTGCCATTTCTTCGGAGCTTTCTTCCTTGTGACGTAACAGCATCAGGAAGGCACCCAATTGGGTGTCTTCTGCCTTCTCGTCAAGAAGCATGCCCATGGCCTCGCGAGCTTCTTCGCGGGTCAGGTTGCGAGCACCACGTTTACCTTTGCCCAGGATGCGTACAAATTGCGCAAAAGGGTGTTCGGCCGGGGTTTCGAGCGTCAGCGCAGCGGGAGTGTTCATAGGCAATTGGTCGGCTTGGGCAGGCCCGCCAGCTTGGCGGCGAGTTTGGCTGGGGTGCCATTAAACAGTCGGTTGAGGTGCAAGCTGTTGCCTTTTTCAGGCCCCAGTTTGAGAGCGGTGTACTTGATCAATGGGCGCGTGGCGGGAGACAGCTCAAACTCCTGATAAAAGCGGCGCAACAACTCAAGGATTTCCCAGTGTTCGGGACTTAGCTCGATACCTGCTTGAGCGGCCAGTGCCTGGGCAACTTCAGTAGACCAGTCGTTGAGATCAAGCAGGTAGCCGTCTTTGTCCAGTTCGATGCTTTTACCGCTCAGCGTAAGCACATTCATAGCCAGGTGTTGACCTTGTCATAATGAATCGACAGCTCGACAAAGGCCGGGTAATCAACTCCAGTCGCCCATATCGGGCACTCAAGGTTGCGCACCAGCAAGTCCTCTTCAAGGATAAAAACGTTTTTGTCTTCCAGGGATGTGAGAGCGCTGCCTTGAAGCTGCAGGGCGTATACCGCATCGCCGCAAAGCAGCAGGGCATCTTCACTGCCCAGCAAGCGCAGGCAGCTACCCAGGCGGGTGTCAGAAAAAGGTGAGTGGCTCACAACGTGTAGGGTCGACATCAGAGGGTAATCACTTGGTCATAACGGTCAATAACTGCACGGACTTCCTCTGCGGACAGTGGCTGCACATCTGCTACCGCAAGGCCTGCGGGCGAGATGCCGCGTTCGTTGAGGCTGTGACGGCAAGCATACAGATCTTCAACACCAAACATGGCCAAGGCTTGCAGATTGGCAGTGAGGTTTTTTTGTTGAAGGGCGGCAGCGTTTTGTTCGGGCACGAGCTGAAAAGTACCGTCATCCATAAACAGCAGGCCAATCGGCAAATCGAAAGCACCGCCAGCCAGAACGATATCCAGCGCTTCTTTGGCCCCGGGGCCAGACCATGGCGCCTGGCGGCTAATTATCAAAAGCGATTTGGTCATTTCAAGGCCCTCCGAAGCAGATCAGTCTATCTGCCGATTGAATGGCATCGTGTAACTGCCCCAGCCCCGACAATTCCCACGGAGCTTTCAGGTTGACCCCGGGACGTTGATAGCGCGCTGCTTCGTCTTCATTAAGCACGCCTCGGCGCAAGGCAGCGGCAATACACACCACGCCATCAAGCTGATGCTGACTTATGAAGGTCGTCCATTGTTGCGCGATATCCTGCTCGTCTTGCGGCGTCACGATATTGCTCGAAGCGCTGTGAACACCGTCTTGATAAAAGAACAGCCTTACAATTTCATGGCCGCCCGCCAGCGCTGCCTCGGCAAAACGCAGGGCGCGACGGGAAGAGGGCGCATGGGCTGCCGAATAAAGGGCAATGGCAAATTTCATGGTGGGCTCTGTCAGCAAATCTGCGGTAATGATAAAGCCAGAAGCCCAAAGATGCTTGCAGCAGACAACAAAAAGCCCGCCGAAGCGGGCTTTTGTGTAGCGGTTGTTGATCAGTCGTCGCGGCTCATGATGCCGAAAATTTGCAGCAGGCTGATGAACAGGTTGTAGATCGAAACATACAGGCTGATGGTAGCCATGATGTAGTTGCGCTCGCCGCCATGAATGATGGCGCTGGTCTGGAACAGGATGCACACCGACGAGAACAGTACAAAACCTGCGCTGATCGCCAGTTGCAGGCCACTGACCTGGAAGAAGAAGCTAGCCAGCGTCGCGCCCAGCAGCACAAAGAAGCCGGCAGTGATGAAGCCGCCCAGGAAGCTCATGTCCTTGCGGGTGATCAGCACATAGGCGGACAGGCCACCAAAAACCAGAGCGGTCATTGCAAATGCAGAACTGACAACTTCAGCGCCGCCCTGCATGCCCAGAAAACGATTAAGAATAGGGCCCAGCAGGAACCCCATAAAACCGGTCAGGGCAAAAGCAGACACCAGGCCCCATGCCGAATCACGCAGCTTGTTCGTCAAGAAGAACAGGCCGTAGAAACCGATGAGGACGACAAAAATATTAGGGTAGCCGACTCGCATCTGCTGCGAGACGTAAGCCATCACACCGCTGAAAGCCAGGGTAAGAGCCAGCAAACCGTATGTGTTGCGCAGGACGCGGCTAACCTCTAGCTGCTCGGCCTGCACGCTGTTATTAACTGCGTAATCCTGTTCGCGCATGGCGATACTCCTGTGGTCTGAAATGTTAAGTAGCAAAGATCATAGCAGAGGCTCTGAAACAAGCGATCAAGAGAGTTTGACAACGTGTTTCATTCAGGTATTATGGCGCCCGAAACAACGTTAGGAGGTGTGGCCGAGTGGTTTAAGGCAACGGTCTTGAAAACCGTCGACTGTAACAGGTCCATGAGTTCGAATCCCATCGCCTCCGCCATATTGCTACACCGCAGAGCCCGCCTTTTGGCGGGCTTTGTCGTTTCTGGGGGTTGGGGAAGGGTGCTGCTGAAGGGTGGTTTTGGGTGATGTGTTCCAAAACTTTTTAGCATGTGTTCCATAACTCAGCTTATTTTGACGGGTTGGCGGTCGCTCCGATGCGCCTGTAAACCCGCTGCGTAATATCTCCCTCGGTATGCCCCAGCAGCAGACTTGCCTCGCCAATGTCCGTGATTTCAGAGGCTGCCTTGGGGCGGATATCCCTGAACTGGAATGCGGCTATCTTGTCTGCCAGTACAGAATCCTTTTCCAGTAGTGCATTTGTCCTGGCTGACTCTCTCGCTTCATCCCAACGCTTGCGCAACATAGCCGCGGTCATACGCCGGCCTGTTTTGCTTACAATCAAGTAGCTTGTAACTAGTTTGGAGTTGCGTGCGGCAATCTGGTTGAGCAACTTGCCAAGGCTGTTAACTTCCCCGTCAGAGTTCACGCGAATTCTGAGACGCTTTCCGGTCTTGTTCTGCTGGACCAGCAAATACCCACCCTCTACATCGTCCTTGCGCATCATCAGCACGTCAGCAGGGCGCTGGCCCGTCAGATACGCCAGATCCATTGCGTCTTTGAGTTCCTGGGGCGCTTTGCTGTACACAGCGGCCCACACCACATCATTGGCGTAGTAGTCGCGCGGCTTTCCGCGGTTCTTTCGCACGCCCTGGCACGGATTCTCTTTTGTGGTGATGCCCCACTCTCTGGCCATGTTGAATACATGGGACAGCGTGGCGATCTCGCGGTTGGCCCGAACCTTGGCAGTCCTGGCGTCCCGGTATCCCGCGATCGATGACGGCGTGATGGAGTCGATGGGGGCATCATCGAATAGTTCACGTAGCCTTTTTATCTCGGCCAGGTTGTCCTTTTGCGTGCGCGGCGCCTTCTTCGGAATGATGTCGCGGATGTAACGATCAAAGATGCCTTTCATAGTCAGCAGATCCAGGGGCTTTTCCTTGGCCTCCAACTGCGCCCATTTGATTCGCGCCTGATCGAGGTCGCTGCCCAGTGGTATGTCTTTGCCCTGGGCGTCGCGGTAGTAGTAAGCAACCCACACTTTTCCATATTTGCGTTGGCGCGTGCGCCGGTACATGTGTGGTGGCAGATTCTGGTTTTCGGTTTTACGTGGGCGCATGTCAACTTACTCGGGAAAAGTCAGGGGTCCAGGTGGGTGGTGCTGATGGCGGAGTTGGTGCTGAAAGGCTAGGTGGGGCTCTTCCCAGTTTCATGCGGGCGAACATTCGACCTACAAGCGGACGGCCTCCGCGGCTTTCGACAAAGACCCAATCGCGTTTTTTTAGCCATTGGCGCTGGAAACTGCGTTGTTTATAGCCAGTCAGGTCGGCCAGTTCTTTCTCTGAGAGGATTTCAGTTTCCATGTTCAGCTCCTGGTGGGGAGGACTATATAAATGACAAGCGAAAACCCGGCGACAACCCAGAGCGAGGTGCCGGAAAAGGCCAGGATTAAGCAGGCTTCTGAGCCGTGTTCCATCAGCTTTGGTATGGCAAGAAAGAACCATGCAACGCTGGTAATCAGGAACAAGGTCACGATCAGTGCGAACAGGCATAGCTGTTTGGTGGTGATGGTATGAATTAGAGGCACAGGGAATCCTTGCCGCTACAGCGGCTGGGGTTATTGTTATATGGGATTAACTCTTAAAGGAGGTTTGTGTTACAGGCAGCGCATTCAAACAGCTATTGTTCGTAGTAGGGATGTCGCTATTTGCTATCGGTCTTTCCACTTCAATACCCGGGATTTGGGTACCTAGGAGCGTATTCAGGGTTGTCGGCTGGTCGCAGAAGTCTAAAAATTGAGGAAAGCATCCAGCGTGAGCTGCATGGCTGGGTGGCTGTTGAGGTCAGTGTTACTGTTTAGTCGTATGGCGCCTGGGCGTTGCCCTCTATCAGAAGTAGTGCTCCATCCCACGGCCTACTCAGGGTCACCCTCACCATATCCATCGTTAGCATCGCAGCTGCCATGGATTTGAACTATGTGGATTCAAAAGCCATGGATCATTGGTGTTAGCAATAGTGCTATGGGAGCGACTCAGTAGGCATATGCAGGCGTACAACAGGTTTGTCCAGAGTCTACAGTTCGAGGATATCGCTTAAAGTGGATCGACGTGGTCTGTCTAAGAAGCTGAGCCGAAGGTAGATTGAGTAAAAGCCATTCGCCATGGTTCTAGGTCATAAAAAGCGATATGATTTGTCATGGACTGGGATGTGAGTATATGTTGTGGAAGAAAAAGTTGATGTGTTCGCTATAAAATCAAGGTATTTGTTTATAGATACAAGTATTTATCATGCTAGTAATTATCAATTCCTCAAGTCGGATCTGGAAAGTATTACCAGGCTTTTGGAGTCCGGTAAGCTGACATTATTGATTACCACAATCACAATTTCTGAAATTAAGCGGCATATTAAAATAAAAGCAAATGAAGCTGCAAACGCAGTTCAATCTCTTCGAGACAAAGGTAAGATTTTACGAAACTTGCCGGAGTTCTCGAGTACTTTTGTTTTTCAGAAGGTCGATCGCAAAGCCGTTGAAGATGATTTAGTCGCTATGTTTGATACTTTCATGTCGGCAAAGAATGTCGAGGTTGTTTCACTTGATCTTGCATCTGCTGAGGAGGTTTTCGAAAAATATTTTTCCGTTTTACCACCATTTTCTGAAAAGAAACCCGAAGAGTTTCGAGATGCCTTCGTCCTAGAGGCTCTAAAAGCCTATGCTGTTGATAACGGAGTTCGCATACATATCCTTAGTGCTGATGAGGATATGCGAGCCTACTGCGACAGTGATCCAAATTTTTATTTTTCGGATAGGCTTGGAGTATTTGTAAATGCTGCGGTTCATTTAGAGCATGTTGATCCAGCTGCTTTTGCAGATAAAGCATTTGTTGTTGTTGGAAAAGATATTTTATCTCTCGTTGTGGAATACTTGAATGACCAAGATTTCGGTATTCTTGAGGATGGAGAGTCTAATTATCGCTACAATCCTTCCGAAGTTTTGAAAGTGACGCCTGCGAATAGACGTGTTCTATATGCCGATAGGACGAGCGCTAAATATGCTGTTGATTACGAATTTGTAGTCCAAACGATATACTTCCGTACTGAACCTTCAACATCAATTGCAGGTGGTGGGCAGCATGTTGAAATTCATAGGTGGGAGGAGCGTTATATAAAGGTTTTAGAAGTTATTGTTGAACTGACCTACTTTGAAGGTGATGCGAATAGCGTTGGTCTTGAGGCTTGGCACTTTAATCTTCCAAATGGAGATATACTGTGGGAGGACGAGCGCATCGATCAAGTCACCACGAAGCCGAAAATTAGCTGACAAGGTTATACCTTGGTCGATATGGATAGCTTCCTCCTTGGTCACTGAGGACGCCGGGGATGCTCTCCCAGACGATAATGCTGATGGGCTTTCGCTGGTCGGCGAGCACATAGTCAACTGCATCTGTAAGCTCGATGTGTTTAATGGTGAGGGCGCCGTGCCCCCTGATCTTTCCGGATTGCTTGGCGACCACTTTCAGCCATTCAGCTTCAGGAGTCGTCTCGACGCCGCCAGACGCTTTAGGGTTCTTCTTGGTACCGGTCGTTTTCTTTCGAGTCTAGCTCTTGGTAAAGTCGAGGGTCATTCGAAGCACTGCAAATGTGCTCATGGGTTATCTCTGGCCAGCCTTTGGCGCGGCCTGAGCTAGCGTGGCTCGTTGATATGGAGTCTTACGAAATACTGGCGCTGTGCCGGATCAGGGAGTGGGGCGATGACAATTCATAGCTTTGTTAATCGTTTTTTTGAAATAACCAGTGCCACTTTGCCTGTCAGGAAACGCCGACCAGGACTTAGCATTTGATTTAACAAAAGAAGTAATAAATGGCTTGATGAGAGCCATGTCCGCGCTCTTTATCCTGCGGCCTTGGATCCAAGCATCACAAGCCGTGAGATCAATCGCACGATTGAATGCACTGCGCCAGGCAGGTCGTGCACTCATGTGGGAATGAGGGCGATATTGCGACAGATTCAGGCCGAGCAAGTACCAGTTACCTGAGCTTGGCCGGAGAGTTAGGCCGCCTGAGTTTGCGACTTAGGCTGCCATTCGCATAACTCAACCTTGGGCAATTTGGTCTTAGGGTTGATGATTGGTTTGCCATCAGCAACTGTCATGACACGCTTCGCCCTATTCCTCGATGCCGCTCCAGCCCATCAGCTCAGCTAGAGCCTGCCGGGTGCCGGCCATGCAATGCAGCCGGATTTCTTCCTCGCCTCGAGATATTCGCTTCGCCGCAGTCTTTGCTGATAGTTATTTCTGCTGGGCAGCCATGGCCTACCTCTTCTATTCCACTGGCTGGCAGTGCGGGCCAAGTTTGACGTTTGCGTTGTTGGATGCGGGCTATGCGGCGCATGAAGTACTGCCTTGGCGCGCTTTGGGGTAGTCGATGCTGTGGGCGGCGATGATCCGCTCGAAGGCCTTGGCGCCGATTGCTAGCTTGCCGCAGCAACGCCGGCGGGTGATGCCCAGCGCCATGAATGCCTTGATCCGTTGGGGGAGGCGCGCATCCTTAGCTTCATCCATCTTCTTTGGTGCCAGGTTCCGGGCGCCGCCGCGGGTTGGAGCTTTGAAGGTTATACCGAACTCCTTGCCGATCTTGGAGACTGTACGCCGGTCGATGCCGAGTTCTGCCGCGACCTCAATCTTTGAGTGATTAACGGCTAGGCCGCGAATGTGCTCAACCAGCTTCAGGCGCTCTTGGTCACGAACATCGGATCGCGCCATGGGCAGGGGAGTCGCCTCAGCCCGCCTCCGAACAAACGGCTTCGGTGCAGGCGGCATCTGGTTGCTTTAGGTGATGGGCTTGGGCTTGTAGCCGATGGGCTCCGCTTCTTCGATCTGGCCGCCTCTGGCAAGAAACTGGGCGACCTAGGCCGCTAGTTCATCCGAGGCCGGGCGAAGTGCCTCGACCAGGCTGATGTGGTTGCTGATCATGCGGCGGCCTTGGCCAGCATCACCCCAGCCATGCTGAAGGTTGATCCCTGCGCCGCGACCATTGCGTCGAGCGCTTCCCAGTTAACCAGGAGGACGGTAATTGGCGCCTGACAATATGCCACGGCTTTCACCAGGGCCTCGAAGTCTGTCACGCTAGCCTGTAGCGCTGCCTGTTCGACCGCTTGGCTCGTTAATGGCTTTGTGGTCTGGATGACGGGTGCCTCCGTCTGGACCGGTGCCGCGCGGACAGGCTCTGGTGTCGGCACTTTCTCCACGACCGGCTCTGGCTTGATGGCAGCCAGGCGCTGGGCTTCCTGCTCTTCGGTGATGCGCTTCGCGTCGGCCTTTGCCTGCTCGTCCTTCTGGTGTTCTGCGATCCGAAATTTGATCAGCGTCACCAGGTCATCATTGGCCTTGGCCACCAACTGCTGCACGTCGCTGAACAGGAAGGCGTAATCAACAGCGAGCTCCGCCAGGCTAGTCAGGTTCAAGCGAATGCCGTCGGCAGCCTGACTTGCATCGATCTTCGCCCGGGCCAGTTCTGTATCAACTGCATCCTGAAGGCTGGCGATGGTGCGCTTGTTCTTCATGGCGCCGGCGAAATCGACGTGCACATGAGGTAGCGCCACCTTGCCTAAGGTTTTGTTTATCCCCTCTATATGTCCCGCTAGGGCGAGCTCGGCTTTGTGCTTGATATTGGTCTTCACCAACAACTCTTGAGCCTTCACTAGCTTGTCGACCTTCAAGCGAGTTTCGCGGGCATGGCCGCTGATGCGATCCAGTGACGAAAACAGCTCGTCGATACTTTGTGTCTGCGGCAGAGCCTGTTTCTTGGCGGCCGCGACAGCCTCTTCAACATCGCCGCATCACTTGACCGCCTTCTTCGCGTCGGCGAAGTCCTGGTCGGTGGAGAGTTTGGTTTTCACCGAGTCGATGACAGCCAGAGCCGAATCTTCAAATACCTTCAGGTTGCTGGCGGTGACCATGCCGGTATCCGAACACCGCGCTGCTCTACATTGAGTTCTCTGCTGAGCAGTTCCGCAATATCCCCGCGATCACGGTTGAGTGTGACGCGCGCAAAATCGCCGTGACCAGCAATTACGATCCGCGGAGTCGATCGTACACGGGTATCTGGGACGGCACCTTCAAGCAGGCCTGGACTGACAACCCGGTATGGATGACCTACGACATTACGGTCAACGACCGCTTCGGCCTAGGCCGGCGCATCAAGCCCTGGCAGGTCGACAAGTGGGAGCTGTATCGCATCGCCTAATACTGCGATCAGTTGGTACCGGACGGCAGGGGGGGCATGGAGCCGCGCTTTATCTGCAACCTGAACCTGCAGGGCAAGGCGGATGCCTGGACGTTGCTGCGGGATATTTCGGCGATTTAACGCGGCATGACCTACTGGGCGCAGGGCCAGGTGTTCTCGCTGTCGGATATGCCGCGCTCGACCGATTTTGATTTTGCCTACACCCGCGCCAATGTCATCGACGGCAAGTTCACCTATGCCAGTGCCTCTGAGCGCACCCGTTACAGCCGGGCACTGATCAGCTACGACAACCCGGCCAATAACTACGACACCGATGTCACCGCGGTAACCGACAGCAAGTTGCAGCGCCGCTATGGCGACAACCCGTTGGAGATCAGCGCGATTGGCTGCACCCGCGAATCAGAGGGCAGCGCCGGGGAAAGTGGGCGTTGCTGACCAATGCCAAGGATCGGGCGGTGACCTTCAGAACGGGTCTGGCCGGGCGTATCCCCTTGCCGGGGTATGTGATCCCTATTGCTGACGAGTTAATCGCTGGGCGGCCAGTGGGCGGGCTGGTGGCGGGGGTTGGCGGCAAGGTCATTACCCTGGACCGCGAGACATCGGCCAAGCCGGGCGATCGCCTGATTCTCAACCTGCCCGACGGCAAGTGCGAGGGGCGAACGATCCAGCAGGTCAGCGGGCGCAAGTTGACGGTGACCACGGCGTACTCCGTTGCACCTGAGCCCGAACTGGTGTGGTGCTTGGACGCTGACGATCTGGCGGTACCGCTTTACCGGGTCACCAGCGTGTCGCGGCCGGAGGCCGGTGTATTCGAAATCTCGGCCGTGCAGTACGACCCGAGCAAGTTTGCGCATATCGACACCGGCGCCCGGCTGGAAGAGCGCCCCATCAGCGTGATCCCGATTACTGTGGTGCCGGCGCCGGCCAGCGTGGTGCTGACGTCGAATTCGTCGATTGCCCAAGGCCTGGCGGTGACCACCATGACCATCGCCTAGGAGTCGGTGCCCGGCGCTGTCGCCTATGACGTGGAGTGGTGCAAGGACAGCGGCAACTGGATCAAGGTGCAACGTACTGGCTCGTCCAGCGTGGACATCACCGGCATCTACGCCGGCGCCTATCTGGCTCGGGTGAGAGCGGTCAGTGCGTTTGATATTTCTTCCGTCTGGAAGTCCTCGGAGCTGACCCAACTGAACGGTAAGGAAGGCGTGCCCCCTGCAGTCAGCTACTTGACCAGCCAAAGTCGGTTGTTTGAAATCGGCCTCAAGTGGGGCTTCCCGGAAGGGGCGGAAGACACCCAGCGCACCGAGATCTGGTTCAGCCAAACCAATAGCCTGGAGAGCGCCGTCAAACTGTCGGATCTGGCCTATCCGCAGAACGATCACCGTCTGCAAAGCCTGGCAGCTGGTGCGCAGTTTTTCTTCTGGGCGCGGCTGGTGGATCGCACCGGCAATATCGGGCCGTTCTTCCCGGAGAAAAACGGGGTGATGGGGCAGGCCAGCGCCGAGGCCGGGCCAGTGCTGGAATTGATCGCCGGGCAGATTGGCGAAACCGAGCTGGGCAAGGAGTTGCTGGATCGGATCGAGCTGATTGATGGCGATGGGTCAGGCTCCGTAAATGACCGTCTCAACCAGGCCAAAAAGGAACTGGAAGGCCTGATCGACGAAATCACAGATGCGCTGGAGTACGACAACACTAAGGCCTATGCATCGGGCGAAGTCGTGCGCTTGGGCAATCGCCTATTTCAGGCGATTGCAGCCACCACTGGCCATCCACCGCCTGACGCCACGTATTGGCTCGATATGGGCACCCTGGCCGAAACCACCAATGCCTTGGTGCTGCAGGTACAAAAGAACTCGGCCAGCATCATCGAACACGACGGCAAGATCACGGCGCAGGCCGAGCAACTCAACGCAATCAACGCCAAGGTCACTGACCCTGAAACAGGGTTAGAGGCCACTGCCAGCGGCTTGAGTTCACTCACCAGCACCGTGGAAACCCTCGACGGCAAGGTCACGGCAACGGCCGAGAGAGTCGATGGCGTGTATGCCTATATCGACTCCGGCTCTGCCGGTGATGAAAACGGCAGCGCAGGGGATGAGCGTGCATCGGCTGGCGCAGAGTCGCTGGTGTCGGTGATAGCCGAGCGAGATTTTGCCCAGGCTGTGCGTACCGACAAGGTTGAGGCCCAAGTCGGTGAGAACGCGGCGAGCATTATCGACGTGGCCAAAGCCTCGGCGGATGTCAGCTCCGCGCTGGCGAGCAAGATCAGCCAAGTGTCCGCGCAGGAGCCCATGAGCAATATTGACTTGTCAGAGCTGCGCAAGGCAGCAGATATCAAAGCTGAGGCCGAGACTGCACGCTTGGCGCCTTTGATTGCTGTCGAAGTCCAGTGGGCCGAGCAGGAGCGCAAGTTCGTGGCTGAGCAATTGGAGGCCATCGAGGATGGCGAGCAGGTAGCGTGTACGGAGCGCCTGTGGCGTGATTACCGTACTCAGGTTCGAGCCTGGAAGCTCGATGCAGAGGGCTATCCCGATTCAAGTCAGCGGCCAGCACGACCAAGCTAATCGGACAGAAGTCCCGGTCGTCCAGCAGATGACCCACATTCCCACATTTGTGCGAAGATTAGGGCGTAGATCACGTATGGAGTTGCCACATGAGCCGCCTGACCATCGACATATCCGAGCAGCAGCATCAGAGCCTGAAAGCGTTGGCCGCCTTGCAGGGCAAGACGATCAAGCAATACGCTATTGAGCGCCTGTTCCCGGGCAATATCGACAATGATCCGGCATGGCAAGAGCTGAAAGGCGTACTAACCGCCCGCATCAATGATGGCCTGGCGGGCAAGGTTTCAGACAGGAGCATTGGTGACATCCTCGACGAAGAACTGTCCGGGGAAAGCCGGGTTTGAGCGGCGCCTACGTTCTTACGCTTGAGGCTGAAGCCGACTTGCGCGGGATCATCCGCTATACGCGCCAACAGTGGAGTGACCAGCAGGTGCGCGTGTATATCAGCAGACTTGAACGCGGGATTGCGCGCCTTGCCGCCCGTCAAGGCGCATACAGGGACATGAGCGACCTCTACCCGACGTTGCTGATAGCGCACTGCGAACACCACTACGCATTTGCCCTGCCGCGTGAGGGTGCACCTGCTTTGATCGTGGCGATATTGCATGAGCGCATGGACCTGATGACGCGACTGGCGGAACGGCTGAACAAGTGATGTCTTAATGAAGTGAGACTGCAGTACCGAACCCCGCCAAGTGCGGGTTTTTTTTGTCTCGAGATAGGCATGCCTTCAAGCGAAGCAAGACTTCAGCCCATGTCGTTGGAAATGATGGCATAAAGCCTGCTACAGTCGGCGCCGAAATTATCCAGGTAAGGAAGTACCAAGTGAATGGCATCCATTTTTTGGCTGTAGTCGGCGCGGCATTGTTGATGAATGGCTGCGTGGTGCAGAGCACCTATAGCAAGACTATTTCAGTGACGAAAGATGCTAACGGCAAGATCATTCAAGCGGTTGAAAGCGAAACTGTGGTTCAGCCAGCCAATGGCTATCCAATGCGCCTGGAGAAAATCAAAGGCATCCAGCCACAGTAAATACCTGCACCGATTCAAAGAAACCCGCCGAGTGCGGGTTTTTTATTATCTGGAGAAATTTATGCCCATCACCGCGCAGCAACTGCTGCTGATCCTCCCGAACGCCGGCCAAGTTGCCGGCGTTTTTGTGCCTGTCTTGAACACCGCAATGAACCGGTACCAGATTGTTGGTACCAAGCGCGTAGCTGCGTTTATCGCCCAAATTGGCCATGAGTCTGGCCAGCTCAAATACGTCAAGGAAATCTGGGGCCCAACGGCCGCCCAAGCCAGATACGAAGGCCGCAAAGACCTGGGCAACACCGTGGCCGGCGACGGCTCCAAGTACCGGGGGCGTGGCCTGATCCAGATCACCGGCCGTGCCAACTACATGGCGTGCGGCGAAGCGCTGGACCTTGACCTGATCAAGAAGCCCGAGCTGCTGGAGAAGCCGCAGCATGCCTGCAAGTCGGCAGCATGGTTCTGGGCGACCAAAGGCCTAAACACGCTTGCTGAGGCTGATCAGTTCGACAAGATCACCCGGCGCATCAACGGTGGCCAGAATGGCGCTGCCGATCGGCAGGCACTGTACGCCCGGGCGCTCAAGGTGCTGGCGTGAACATCGATGCGGTGAAGTGTGGCGGGGTGCTGCTGATCATCCTGGCCCTGATGGCGGGCAGCGCGTGGGCCGCATGGGAGTGGCAGGCCAACGCCTACGGCCAGCAATTGGCCGCTAAGGAAGCCGCCTACCAAACCGAACATACCGATCTGGCCAATGTCAACGCCGCACAGATTCTGGCAGAGCAGGGCAAGCGCCTCGCCCTGGAGCAATGGCTGGCAGCCAGTGACCAATCCCATTACCGAGCCCTGACCGATGAGAAAATCAAACAAACCCGCCTGCGTGATCGCCTTGCTACTGCTGACCTGCGGCTGTCAGTCCAACTCGGCGCCATCGTCGCAACTGGTTGTGATGCAGTGCAAGCCACCACCGGCGCCGGCGGCGTGGTTTATGGCGCCCATAGAGCCCAACTTGACCCAGCGCATGCTCAACGAATTATCGGAATCACAAGCGACGGCGATCAAGGACTGATCGCGCTGCAGGCCTGTCAGGCCTACGCCAAAGGAGCATTTGGCACAAAGTAAAAGGAGCGGCCGGCACTGAGTAAGTCAACATCGAGTCCAGTCACCGGCCCTTCAGGATCCACCAGCAAGTTCTGCAAAGGAACTCTGGTTTTTCCACTGAGGCTGCCCGTTGTTATGACCGATTCATGTTAGTTGCCGCTGTGGTTTTTAGCATGTATCAGAAAGGTTGGTTAGGCAGCCCGGCAAGGTCCACTTGGTACTCAATACAAACTACTCCTTGAGGTAAACCTCCGCTTATAAAACTCTCTGGAGTAATTCTCGGAAAATTGGCGTCCACCGAAAATATTCGAGACTCCAACACAATGAAAGCTTCACTCCTTGCGGAGTTGCCGGGATGAAAGCCGACACGTGCCAAGGACTGGGTCAGTTCTTCGGCATCGTACCCAGATTTGATCAAACGGTGCGCTACTGTATCTATGGAGTCCCCGGATGCGGAGGCTTCGAAGCGGTAGTGGACTAAATTCAACGGCATTTCAGTAGCCAGCGCCAGCTGGAATTGCCCGGCCACATGAATACAAGAATCGTAACGGCTTACTGTGGCTTTCACTTCGTATGCAGCTGTGGATGTTCTCAAGTCGACTACCCCGCCGCAGGGTCCTAGCCACTGGATTTCAGTCTTTTGTGCCATCAGCTTTTCAATGGTGAGCATCTCGGCTAGCACCCCGAAGCTGCTCTTTGTTGCCAGTGAGTTACCCAATAAGTGTCGCCACTTTTTCCACCACGTCGAGGGCTCGGCAAGCAGTTCATTTCGCGAACAGTCATTTTCGCCCGGCGTAATCATGTGCGCACAAATGACTGCAAATTCGTTTCGCAATGAATGCATGTTGGATTCAAGGCGTAATAAATGGCGAGGCACCCCACCAACGATTCGATCGACAGATACCAATTGCGAACCGGTAAAAGCTTCAGCTACTAGTCGATCATCATTCAGCTCTACAGCCACACCAAACACCGAGCCCTCGCTGAATACCCAAGCGGGTGCGCTGCTGGGGAGGAGATTGATTGGTAGCATCAAGTTATTTTTCCCAAGATTGGCGAATCCAAAACGGATCTCATCAATTAGATTCATGGATGGGTTCACCTTTGATGGATGCTGGAGCGTTTAGAGCATTGTCGCAGCCTGCCTCTTTGAACAGGCGCCGCACATAGCCGACCATACCCCCTTCGTGAAATGAAGGTTCAAGGATCAGGATTTTGGCAGTATTGAGCTTCATAATTGCCCGGAACTGCTCTTGTGAAGGGTTATGCAGGTTACGCTCCGAAAACAACCGCCGCGTAAGTTCAACCCTGAACCCAGCTCTACCGGGCCGTTCTACGAGCTGTACGATGGTGTCCGTCGTTACCGTGGCGAGAATCTCACGTGTACGAGCTTCTGTACCCTGCCAGGTCAGGTGTACCGTCCACCAGATAGCGCGCAACCAGATGCGGCTTCGACCGCTGAAGAAGCGGCTTTCAGGCACTTGTTTCCATCGTTTTGCAACTAGGTCAGGCAACAGCTTTATAGAAAAAAAACGCCATACGCCGTTGTCTGCTGCCGTTCGCACGTCAAATCCGGACTGACTTAGAACTCGGTACAATACAAGGCCACACGCGACATCGAATGCGCCGACATTTTGTTTCATCAGTTCTTCAAAGGGGGCCAATTCACGCAGAAACTCATCACGGAACGCCTCAAGTTCTTTGGTAAGCCCGGTCGATTCAAAAATACCGATATCTTGCATCTCGCTAAACCGCCGCTGAGACATGGTTACACTAAGTGTGGGCCATTTCATTGCACAGCCTCCGGTTCTATTCGCCGGTCGAGCCAGCATTGTGCCGACGCAAACAGTTTCTCTGGTGATGTTGTATCCAGTGCCCCAAGTCGGACAAAAGAAGCCGCGGCATCTGCAACGCTTCCTAGTTCATCTGTGATATTAGGGCGACTGACGAGTGCTTCTAATTCATCACCTATCTCATCTTTGACTTTGCACACAAACAGGGCAATCCATGACGACAGGACCATTCTCATCAAGGGCGTCTGCTTGCCTGATTCAGGTTTGCGCTCATAAAGTGCGCTAAACAGCTCATGGTCACGGTTTAGCAGCAGGGCGATGTATTCACTTGAGAAAGGCTCCTCAAATGCATCAGTCCAGTTGGCGCTCAATTCCCATAATGGGCCTTCGGCAGTCCGAGCCTCTTCTAGAACCGGAAATATTGAGCCGTCACCATCAATTACAACTTCCAAGCGCTCTGTCAAGGAGCCCAAATGAGAGCCGGCTACTTGAGCCCAAGCGGAGTTGGTTTCAGCGCTGCCGGGGTGTCCGAGTATGAGCTGCAGAGTTAAATGTCCGTAGCCACGCAATGTCGCCCGCTCCATCTGTAGCTTTATGACTCGGGGAACTTCCATCGACATACACTGGTAGCGGGTCAGGTAAAGGGGCGCGCCAAACTGCCGCCATCCCGAATTTGCGGAAGTCCACTCTAACGCAATTACCACTTCAGCGTCGGGCGCAGCTATTCCCGCTTCATCAAACAGGGCAGTCAATAGATGGATGTTACCCAAGTGGCAGTGAACTTCTAGGTCATGCTCATCTGCACTCCAATCGCTGTCATTTCCAAGAGAGTATTGGATGCCACAAATTATTTCTGCTTTAGGGTCCGGCCCGCTCGAGGTGAAGCTATATCGGACATCCAGATGAAAGTCAGTAGGCAGTGTCCGATACGGCATGATTAGGCCGCTCACAGCTCAGCCTCTGCAGTTTTCATAAGACTCGCATGCAGTGCGGGGCGTAAAGTACCTCCTGATGAAGTGACGATATCTATACGAAGTTGGCCTGTCACTGAGGACGGCGGAACCGCTGCAGTTGCCTGAATCTGAATAAGATTATCAACCGTAACCTTCACTGCGACACCCTGTGATTCAACCATGCAATTTCCAATTCGGAATGGAAAATCCCCCAGGTCATATGCCCAGTCGCCGTTTGTAATGGAGCCTGTCTCGGAGTCGACGCGCAGATCAATTACGCGGGAGCTCGTTGGGTTGGCTGCTCCCCATGCAAGGGACCAGTGGACAAGGATACTGCCACTGATGTGCTCAATGCGCTCTATATAGAGAGTCGGGTTTGAAGTTCTCGGGAGCCCCTCGGCTCGTGGTCTGTTCTGTTTTGCAGGACGACCAGATCTACCGTCCTGGCCAAAGCCGCGTTTGGGCATTACCAGATCAGCCAGGTTACGTGCCATTCGCACAGCTGGTTTCACATTCGAGGCCGGAGCAGGCTTTCCACCAAAATCTTTAAGCGCTCGTCCGGTGTTGGTACGGATTTTATCAACTATTCGCACGCCGTTCTTATCGACCCACTCAGTGTGGTCTGAGCGCTCGCAACTGCGAAGGTATGCCTCTAGGGTGAGTGAGCGTCCTTCGGCTACCGGTAGAAGCTTTCTTTTCACCAGCACCTGTTCATGGTGCGGGACGAACACAGCAATCAGATGCCCCTCGCCAGTAGCAGAAACCAGGCCACCAGACCATCCTCGGCTTTCAGTACCGTCGTTCCAGCAAATGTTCATGCCAGGCTTTCTTACGTAAGTAACTATTGGACTATATGGTGGGGAGGTGTCCATACGTCCGAAAATGCATGTTGCCGGGCTTGGTTCGTTATCCGGCGCCCCCATTCCGAGCTGACCACTATTGAGAATAACTGCGGCCAGTTTGCCGGCCTGGCCACCATTCTCGAACTCATTTCGAACGTTCACGTACCTGCACGTCAAATCAGGCTCACTCACCGCGCGCCTTTTCAGGTAGTCGTCGTCAAGAACTTGATCGGCTGCGGCACGGTTATAAAGCGACTGCATCACCTGGAAAACAGGAAGCATCTCGGAACGGCGTACCTGGTTTCCGTTTACCCGGGCATCCAGCCAAGGTCCATTTGGGAACAACGGGTTGTCCAGTCTGGCAGCGAACCAACGCTGTAGAGAGATCTCTGTATATGCTTCGTAATTGCTACACCACCAAGGTTGCCGTGTCTTTTGACCATCTTCACCAGGTTCCTCTTCGATAATCAGGTCGTCTCTGAGGAACGGAATTACGATCACAGTCCCAGTTTCATCTCCATGAAAATGGCTCACGCCCAGTGCAGCCAGCACTGGGGCAATTTTTGAGGAGTCTGTTACAGGGATTGACTCCTGACTGTTATCGTCACCCCACCAAGCAATTCCGGTTTGCGTACGACACTGGACTTTCGATTGGCTGGCCTCGTTTTCAACGATACTTGCCACCAAGCGTTCTTGATAGCCATTCTCGGTGTGAATTCGTGAGTAATACAAAACAAAACCAAGCCCCATCCTGAAGTAACAGGTTTTGCCCAGTCCCCAGGAGCCACCAGCACCCTCGTCATCCCTGGTGCGGCCAATTTCGAACACCAGTTTGAGTAAGTTGCCATGGGGGCTTGCGCCGTTTACGTGTGAGAATGTAAGTGGTCCTCCCAAGCCTTCTGTATATGTGTCGCGAATCTCTAGCAAACGCCCACCCACTGGGTAGCGCTCATTTAGCATTGGGACGTCAATACCATCATGGAACCAGTTTGTCACCGCAGCAGTGCTATGTTCACGGAAAGAAAAATCTACACGAACATGACCGCCGGACAGCTTGTCTATGGCAGCATCCAGTGAGTTCTGAACCGACTCTCTTACCAGCAAGTCGAGACGTGGCATGTCCTCATTCTGCATTGCCCGCAATAAAAAGGCGCCAGACTCCTGCATAGGCCGCAAGGTTAATCCGTGATACTTCACGCTCAGTTTCCCTCTACGTCTTCAGATGCCTGCTCGAACTTGTCATATATGCCCGCCGCCGGAATGTTTACGGTGACATGAGTGACAAAACTCTGCTGTTTGCCGTTGCTGGCGCCTGGCAACCAAATACTGACTCCGACTATGTCTTCTTGGGCCTCCAGTGGCTGGCGTGCTTTTTCTGATATCGGTAATTCACTACCGTCAGGTGCTTTGTCGGTCGCTTGAGTTTGCGGCTTGCTGTTCTTGTCAATTAGATAAAGCAACAGCTGGGGCAAGTGACCCACCCCGTGATCTTTCCTGGTTTTTTCAATGTATTTGTTTGTAAACGGTTGGCCCGAGGGCGCCTTTACAACTTCACCGGCCAGATCTGCCAACAAGTCGCGTGGGTCTCTCAATGCACCGATCGAAACGGCGCCATCACTACGCATTGGGCCTAGGCGGGTTCGAGTCACCCGACCGACACTCCCTGTAGGCAAGCTCCAGCCATCGTCTTTCTTGTCATGGGTCCCTGCGACAACAACATTCCATTTATCGAATCCTGCTGCTTTTGCGTGTTCTTTAAGCCACGCTAAAAATGGCGAAACATCCGAGAAGAATTGACTGCTTGGGTGGAATGTGAAGTTGCGTAGAAACTCAGAGACATCACCGACCGGCACGTGTCTCCATACCTGGCTACCAAATCCACCTCTGGTGCTCTTGCCACACGTACGCAAGAAACCGTTAGTGAACTCAAAGTTCCTACGGTGAATATCGCCAGATCCAGCACCGTTGTGGAACAAGGTTGTTTGCCGATTAACTCCCGAAAAATCATAATTTGCGCCGATGGCGAGCTGCATTCTGTTTGCGGCCGTAGGACGTAACCAATTGATACGAGGATTAACCCTTACCCGTGGACCAAATTCTGATGGCTTGGTACCTTGGTGCTCACAACGTTCCAACTCATCTCGAAGATCCTCCTCTGCTTGCGCCATAAATTCGAATTTCTCGAGTGTCTCGTCCGGCATCCAAATGCGCGGTAGAAGTTCGTAACCCTTCCGATAGCCGAACCAGCGCCCCATCTGCATTAATGAGTCCGCTTGGGCTGAACCGCGCAAGAAAAAGGTGCTCACAAGGTTCTCAATAGTCAGTCCCCGGGATAACGTGCCTCCCCCAATGACAATAAATGCAGTAGCAAAATTGGGGCCGCCTTTAGCTGCAGAGCGAGGGTAAAAAAGCCGTCGTATTTCATTTTCGTCATTGATGCCATTATTGGCACAGTTATCAACGCAAATATGAACCCCTCGGTGGTAGCTGAGAGCGCCTTCCTTATCCAGCTGGATGGCTGTTACCTCAGCAAGCAAGGATTCGAATTCTGGATAAATATCATCAAAGTCTGGATAAGCTTCGATCTCTTCAAGCCGGCCATACATCGGGAATCGAGTCTCGAAATCCGCGATATTAAGATTTGAGGTGACTCTCTCCCAGCACTCCTTAGCATGACGTTTGAAACTCTTGGGTGTAGCTCCGTACTGAGTCGCGTAGCGTTCCAGCAGCGACTTGATAGCATCATCTACGCCGCTATGGTGCGATTGTCTTGAGCTGGTATGAACCAGCATGCTAACCGGACGAGAGAAGCCTCTGTATCTCATGGCGGCGACGCAGCAAAGGAACCACAACACACTATCTTCGAGGCTTTTAGGTATCGAGCTTATATCGCCTTCGTACACCGCATTGACCAGATCAACGTCGGTTGTGCTGACTTTGCGCACGATGCCGAGTGGCTCTTGTCCTGAATCGGAATTACCAAAAATTTGGACCGGGCCGAAATGTTCGTCGGACTGTTTCAGGGCAATGATGAAATTTTCTGGATAAAGACCTTCCCCAGGACCTTCATTGAGGAAGTTCGCTGCCGGTGTTGCGGTGTAAGCGATGTAGTTCACGCTTTGAGTAGATAAATTCGCAAGCTCGACGATAAGCCCGTTGATTCGTGTGCGGTCGTCTGAGGATACGTCTGCAGTATTGATGCCGGCCTGATCAGCTTCGTCATCGATTATCACAATTCGCAAATTGTCCATGCCTGCTTGAAGCTCCTTGATCCAGCGGATCAGGCCAGCGAGGCGCGTGGGATTTTTCAGGCAGACGATCAGGTGGCGATCATTGCTACCGTCAGTGAAATTCATGTTTCTGGCTTGGTATTCCGGTGGGCTGTTGTGGCTAGGTTGATTGATCAGACGCCAGCTCAGATTGCCTGGACGAACAAGGTCATCAAAGAGCCTATCCCGTGTCTGTACGCGGAGGTTTTCCAATGTTCCGGTCAGCACAATAAACAGGTTCCACCCATGATCGGCAGCCATTGCAATCAACCCGGCCATACTTGCCGTTTTACCGGATTGAACGTGCCCCACAATAAGCCCTTTAACAGGGATAGAGCTCTTCAAGCGCATATGCCGTAGCGTTTTTAATGCAGACGTTTCGATATTACTGACGGCTGTCTTTTTCCAGCTCTGGTCAAGGAGATGTTTTTTGTACAGTTGCCAAGATGTTTTCGCAGATGCAGGAACTTTGATTCCCGGCTCAGTTTCCTCAATCCCCACCACTACCAGTGGTCGACTGGTCTCGATTGCCCGTTGATCGGCCGCTTGCTTGCCCGTCACAAGATCTTGCCAGCACTGGCGCCTTTCAGCCAGTGTGTTCCCAAACGAGGGCCAGAATTGGAACTTGACTTGATGGGAGAGCCACTGATCTAGGTCTTCTTCATTCATCCCTAGGGTTTTCAGCTCGTCCCATTCTTGGTTCTGCTGCCGGCATAGGTCAATGTAGTCCCTGCATCGGTCGTACTGTGGTTCCGTCATGATGGCTGACATAGGCTTCCCTGGCTAAAGATGAGCTTCATTTTTTTATGATTAAAATAATCATGAGTAATGGCATCCTGCCACATGTAGGGCGGTTATTAAACGGCTTTCACGAAGTACTGAAGGTCGATTCAAGACTCAGCTCCTGCTTTTTTAAACTTGAACTCAAGCTTCTGCCCAGCCCGGCAGTTTGGCTCATGGAGCTTGCGGAACTATGCCTTGTCCAGCAGATGTTCATCGCAACCATCAGAGATGGCAATCAAGGGCTGATCGCGCTGTAGGCTCATCTTGGGAGCGTTTGGGTAGTGATGGGGGAGAGGTGATCGGTTTTTACCTCGGGCATACTGAAAAGAACCTGAACCCTGACGCCGCCATTAAAAATCCCTGAGTCAGCACCCTCCGTAAAAGACAAGGCGGCAGCATTCTTGCAAGTAAGAGTGGCAGCCAGGAAGTTTCTATTGCCTTGGATTGCTTGCAAGTTTAGGGGTAGAAGTCTTTCAAGTGTTTTTATTTTGGAGTGCTGTGTTATTTTTGGTAGGTTAACCATTGATAGATCATTCTCTGGTTTATAGCTCCATACTAAATATCTATATTCTATATTTACTTTCTCGCACATGGATACGTTATGAGCGAGATCCCGGTCAAGGCCGCAGTACTTGGCGTCAGGGTGCTGACGGTAGGCGTCTACTAAATTGTCGTTACAAATTTGCTCGAATGTTTTACAAGGTTTTGGGTTGCGTAAAACGTAATTTTAATTTTTTATACAATATCGGCATGCCGCTAGTTAGGGCGGATATAACTCGATCAGGTTGTTAAGGTTTTTGTCGAAAGCCTCATTCAAAGCATTGTCGCCTACGGTAGGATACTTGCGTTTGAATTCAAAAAGCACAAGCTTATTGTCGGCGCTTCTTAAAGCTATGGCGTCAATATCAAGGCATATACCTATGGCGTTCATGAGGCACCGCTGAGCCAAAGCTAATTCAAACTCGTGCCGATCCAAATTCTGAAGCCATGGCGCAGATGGCTCGGTTAGGCTGGATTTAGTTTCATTTACTCGAGAGAAAAATTAATTAAGGCGATCCATTAATATATTGCTTTGTTCCTGTCTATCAGAAGAAAGAGGAAGACAGTCTGTCCCCATTTTTTGCGTGGATAGGATTAAGCTTTTAGGCAGTGAGAAATCTAAAGAAAATTTGTAGCTCACAGAAAAAAACGTCGACCCGGTCGAGCGAATTTATTCATAAGCTCCATGTCAACGGTTGAAATAGACGTACTGGTGGAGCTTAACCGGTACCAAGTTTCTTCACCGTGGTGTAGTGAGGGATTTCTCAAAATGACCCAGCCAGACTGCACATCGCTGTACTTCCCTTGGGCAAAGCTGATTTTGAATTGTCGCATCAGATAGCATTCAGTGATCAGGCTGGAAATCCGGGTGTGATATCCCTTCTCAACTTGATGTATGGCGATTATTAGCTGAGCTTTTGAAATGGTCATTTTTTTGCAGTTCGGTTGGTAATAGTCGCATTTTGCCATCCGTGCCGGGCAGGTGTAACCATTTTATTGATTATTTAGATCGGCACGTTTCTATCAATCAGTAATTGACTGAGGTTTTGTGCGGAAATGCACGAAATATTTTTCATCAAGGCATATTAATGAGTGCTTTCAGTAATCACTTCGGAGGCGGGGAGGAGTGGCTGGCCACTCACATATAGGTAGTTTTGACTCGATCATTTCTGGTAGCGAATCAATTGAGTCCATATTGTGTTTCAGTCCGCACTCCCAGACGGTGAGGACTCTCCAGCCAGACTCAATAAGAAGTTTTATATGTAGAGTGTCGCGCTCTGTATTTCGATTGAGTTTTTCCTGCCAGTACTCCTTGCGCGTCGCAGGTGAAGTTGCGTAGAAGCAATTATTATGTCTATGCCAAAAACAGCCATTAACAAATATGGCAAGCTTGTATTTGGGCAGTGCAAGATCTGGCCTTCCTGGCAGGTCAGTACGGTGCAATCTGAAGCGATATCCCAAGCCGTGCAGATACCGGCGCACTGTAATTTCAGGAAGGGTATTTTTACTTCCGATGTTTGCCATCATCCGAGATCGAGTATTTGCATCGACAATATCCATACTGCCTGAACTCAGATTGTAGGTAAAAGGATATTGTCGGTCTTCGCATAAAGTGCGCCGATATTCTTCCATGCCACACGGAATTGATTTCGTTTTTTAGGGGTCCAGTGCTCATTGATCCGTTTCATGTTGATGCCGGGATCATAGTAGATTTCGCAGGTGTACATGGCTCTCAGGAACGACCCTACTCCTGCACCTTGGCATAACTGGATCTCAGGCCCAAATGTGAAGTGTTTGAAACCGTTGGCTTCAATGGCGGTATACCTGATGTACGCTGTCTCGGCATGCTTTTTTGACCAATGGGTCAACAGCTTATTGAATGTCCATCCTGCGGCAATATTCCCTTGATCATCTCGAAGGACTAGTCCGCCGGAGGTATCCGTAACTTCATTTTTAGCTGGATCATAACCTTCCATCCGAAGGGTAAGCCCTGTTTTAGTATTTCGAACTCCAATCAAGTGCCTGCCAGTGAAGTCTCTGCGCTCAACGCCGCATTTGCCATAGGTTTGCAGGAACTGCCCGAGGTCATCTCGATATGAACCAGAGTCCGGTTCCGGCGTCATGAGAGTTACAGGGCCTCTGCCATGACATTTGAGTTCCCAGCCTAGGAAGTCAGGCTCTGCGATACCATTGGGGATTATTCCGAAAAGACTTTCGAGTGTATAACCTGCGGCATTTCTTGCCGTGTAAGCCTGCCATTTACCGTCACGACCCAATCTGCAGGATTGGACCTCACCGCCTTGGTAAATTTCGGTGAGACGTTGAAGCAAGCGCGAGCGACTGTCGGCTGTTTGAAGTTTTAGCTCATGAAAAACGGAGGCTATATTTTCGACTTGGCCCGCGTTGATGCAATGAGTTGCATCCAATGCCATGTCGCTGCCCCATGCTGCAACATAGGCTAGAACACTTCCGTTCGGAACTAGTCCAAGCACAAGGCAGCGAGGTGTGAGTTCTCGTTCTTGTCGTTGCTGGGAAGTGGGGGCCTTCATCAACAGGTTGGGGGCCCGTGAGCAATTTTTCAAAAAACCGGAAAACCTGACTTCAGGGTATCGGGGGTAGAAAATTAGTTGAGCCCCAGGAGCAGGCGCCGGATCGGCATCGGAAAAAACGTCAATCCAGCTTAAGTTGAGACTGGCTTTGAATATAGGGCCGTCTCGAGAGGATATTTCAGAAACAAGATCGCCGTGAGGGATCAGACGTAAAACGTCAAAATCCCCCCCGAAATACACCTGTTGCTTGGAGTTGTCATTATTGGCCAGCAGCTTGAAGACAATTCTAGTCGCCCCATGACGCTGCATTACATCACTTGCAAACTCCAGCGGTGATCGCTCTTGATCAGACACCTGCTACTCCTTGAGATACCGTCCTGCTGCAAATGCGTAATGCTACGACATATTGCAAAAGGCTCGAATATCTCCAAGGGACGCTCAGTTGGCAAGTGCTTTTTCTATCTACTATCTCTCTGAGTCGGTAGCCTTCGTCTTAGCGGCTAAAATTCGGCTCTTCATTAATTGTGCTACAGCCTCGAACACAGGAACGGCAACTGAGTTACCAAATTGGCGATATGCCTGCGTGTCAGAGACCGGAATCACGAATTTACTTTCTCCCGGCTTATCAAAGCCCATCAATCGTGAGCATTCGTGAGGTGTAAGTCTGCGCGGGCGGTTGAGCTGATTCAGTTCGCTGTTAAAATCAAGCTTCTCTGAAAAGCCGCGGTCAACCAGGATCTCTGATCCGTCTTTGTGGTATCTGGCCGAGAGGGTACGTGCTACGTCATTCGGCCCCGTCAAGCCAAACCCGAAGCCGTTGCCTTTCTGGCGGTGCTTCTCGGCGTACCTGTAAAGGTAATCCCAAAGTTTCGGCGTGAGGATGTACTTGCTGTCGACTTGGTCCTTAGGCTCCAGAATGTCGCCAAAGGTCGGGCGTTGTTTGGGTATCAGCTTGTCGATATCCCGCAATGTGAAGCCATTATGGATACCAAGGTCGCGACGGAAGCCCACCAGTACGATACGTTCCCGATGCTGCGGCACGAAGTTTTTGGCGTCTATCACCTTTGGGTCTGAACCCTTTGGCGCATTGACGTCTGCGACTTCATAACCGAGCTCATCCAGTGCTTCGCAAATGATGCGGAATGTATTGCCCTTGTCGTGGCTTTTAAGGTTCTTGACGTTCTCCAGCAGGAAGGCAGCCGGGCGTTTGGCTTTGATGATCCTAGCGACGTCAAAGAACAGGGTGCCCTGAGTTTCGCACTCGAACCCATGCTTGCGGCCCAAAGAGTTTTTCTTGGAAACACCTGCCAGGGAGAACGGTTGGCACGGGAAGCCGGCTAGCAGGACGTCATGATCAGGAATTTCACGATCGATATTCTGGTAGGCCTCTTCTTCGCTAACGTCTAGCTTGTCGGACAAGGTAACTGTGCGGATGTCCTGATTGAAGCGGTGACGCTCCGGGTCGCAGTAGTGGTTTGCCTTGTAGGTGCGGACGGCGAAGGGGTTCCACTCGGATGTGAATACGCACTCACCTCCGATGGCTTCAAACCCCTTCCGGATTCCACCGATTCCTGCAAACAGGTCGATAAAGGTGAAAGAGGTCTTTTTTGTAGGCTTGGGTGGAAGCAGGGACTTCAGATGCATGTGCTCTGCGTAGGTAAGACGAGGCGTTGCCTTGCCTTTAACCCAACGGTTTACCGTCTCGCGACAATGCAGGGAGCCTACCTCATTAAGCTTCGCGGCAAGCTGCCCCTGGTCGTAGATCTCGAGTAGCTTGTTTATCAGCTCGAGATCTTCTGCGAGGTGCGGTTGAGAGATCGGAAGTCCCAGTTGGGCAGACTCAAGAGCTGCGCTATCAAAATGGTTCATGAGTCCTGTTTTCCTCTGGGTAAAATCTGTGACGTAATGTCACCATTCTATCCCTGTAGCTTGTGATGTAAATTAATATCTTTCCGGAAGGGCGAAATCAGCCACCGCATCGGAGCGAAGCAAGTCGGGGATATGTTGCGGGTAGGTTGCTGTATATCCAACCAGTGCGCAAGAGGGCGCGTCAAGTTTTTGAGGTGGGGGGAGGCGGCGGGGCTTGCCCCTGCAATGAGACCAGTTTGTGTTGCCTTTTTAAGGCTAGCTGCAGGGGCTTCATGATTGGCAGTTTCAATCAGGGGCAAAATTCTGCTGGTCTTTGGATCCACTGGTTGTGTCGATGGCCCAAGACTGATGCTCAGGCGCAAAGATGCTTCACCTGTCAGGGGGCTGGGGCAAGCGTATAGGAGTGCTGATCGCTGAGATCCCTGAAGATGACGTTTTCATAAAGGGAGCTAGCCGACTTGTAGATGTCGTTCACGCGCCATTGGCAGCGGCGCTTGTTCTTGGAGCGGTCGTTGGCCAGAAATTTTGGAGCAGGGTCCAGGAAAATGGTGCCGACACAGATTGCTTCCAGCAAGCGCTCGGCGGAGGTTTCACGACACCAGATGATTTTGGGAGAAAAGGTGATTTCATATTTGAATCCCATTTCCGCATCAATGACGTTTGTATTGTCTTCTTTATTGGCTGAGATGTAGACCACCTCGTTATGTTTTGCACCCCAGTTGTTCATCAGGCGGCCGAGACTCCATCCGGCGGCAACTGTACCCGCGTCATCCTGTAGCACTACTTCGACGGCATTGATTTTTGCGGTTAGAGATGTCTTCGGATCGTAAGCAAAGCTTTCCCGTTCACCTTGTTCGTTGCGAATCCAGTCAGATTTAGGGTTGTGCGGGTCGACTGTACGGAATTCCCGGACCCGTAGCGTAAGTCCGGATTTTGCGCAGGGTGCATTGGCCCGGTGAAGCCCGGTCACTCTCCATTCGCCGGGGGCAGACTCATAACCATAAGTGGTCATGAAGCTTTCGAAATTTTCAGCGTACATTCCGAAATCCGGCTCGGTGGTGCACAGCGTGACTTTACGCGCCGTATGTACCTTGAGCTCTATGCCGTGAAAGTCGCCGTCCATATCTGCATTGGGCGTGATGCCGAATTGTTGCTCCAGGGTGTAACCGCAGACTTGAGTTCCAGTAAAAGGGATTGTGTTTCCTTGTACATCCAGTCGGCAGCCTCTGTGAGGTTGATCGACCACTTCCCGGAGCCGGCCGAAAAGTCGCTTGCTATGGTCCTGGGAGATGATGAGCAATTTGCAGGCCCGAGATCCTTCAACACCTGGCAGGGCATTAATTTCATCGACAACAGATTGCGACAGGTCAATGAACATTACTCCAACACAAGCTCCGCCCGGGATGCGTCCGAGGACCATCAGTCTGATGGCGTGAGGATTTGCCTTGGTGAATGTGGCTGACAGCATTCTAGGCATCGTGTTTTTGGTTGTGGCAAAGCCTGAGAGCCTGGTTTCCGGGTACTGCGGGTAGATGATCACTTTCGCATTCTTTACCGGTACTTTTTCCCCGTCCTGTTCCAGCCATTGAAAATCTTCAAATACTGCCTCTGTGATGCTGTCCCCTGGATTCACACGGTCCTTGCTTGTGCTGATGCCGCGCTCGCTGAACTTCAGGGCAAAGTGAGTCGGGAGCGGCCCTATTTCCCGAAGCCAGTACACCTGGTTTTTGTCGTTGGCGTTCTTTGGCAGGAACTTCAGCATCGCCATGTCCGCGCCCATATGTTTAAGGAGTTCGCGGATATCGTCCAGAGACGTGGCGGTGTGCTCAAAAGGGCAAGGAGGAACGATCATTGGTTTGCCTGCGATGTGATGGGCTAGTGCTTATTAAGCTAATTCCTTGAGCTGTAAATGTCTACTGATTGTTTTCGGGTTGATTTCGAGTATGCGTGTTTCATTCAATAAACATTGAAATTTATTTTATATGCTTGGTTTGTTACTGGTTGGCGACTGGTTTGTGGGGATAAAATTTCTGCGCAGCAGGTGGCGAGCTCCTGGGGGTGTGGGTGAGGTAAGGCTTTGATTGGCGTGCGCCATCACGCTCCACTGGCGGATGGTTTGCACGATTTCGTCAATGGCTGAGGAAGACAGCTGATGCTCATTGGCGAGCCAGCCGCTAGATGGGAATGGATGTATCCTGAGCTGTTAAATTGGCTCTAACTTTCAATGGCATGACTGCTGTCTAGCCAAACATCCGTGAACTGCTTTATGGAAAATGAAGGGGCAAAATTTGGTACCAGAACCAAAAAATCCCCCCTTGCAGGACGTGGCCTGCAGCCAATCACCACTCTCAAAGTATTGGTACCCAAAACGCCCTGCAGGCCATATGCTGTATATGCATACATGGGGGTCTTGAAAACCGTCGACTGTAACAGGTCCATGAGTTCGAATCCCATCGCCTCCGCCATATTGCTACACCGCAGAGCCCGCCTTTTGGCGGGCTTTGTCGTTTCTGGGGGGTGGGGGAACTCAGCGTTTGCCCCATCCCTTGCTCACCCCGAGCAGTTTTAGAGCCCGATCCAGCGCTCTGGAAAGTAGCTTCTCTATCGCATCGGGCGCGTAAAAAAGCGGCCGCAACTGGATGCGTCTATATCCAGCCCGGCCAACAATTCCGAAGTTGAGTCCTGCAAGGGGCGGGTGTTTCTCTCAAATCATTCTCTAGAGGTCTGAATAGAGGCTCGAAAGAGGTGACAGGATCTCCTTCCACACCTTGTCACGCAGATGAGGCAGTTGACTCTTTTCCAGCTCGGTCAGGCCGTAGTGGTCTGGGTTGCTCAGGACATTTTCGAACTTGACGATGCGGCAGTTGTAGTCGGTCGTGTCCCGTTTTTCGTTAACGATATAGATGGGCAGTACCTTTAGGTTATACAGCCGAGTCACCCCAAGGGTTTTGCCAATGTCGAACTTTACGGAGTAGGCAAGTTTTGAGTTGCGACTCTCTGGATGGAAGCTCACAAAGTCGCCGAAAGCGTAGATGACCAACGCATCCTGTTTGCCATGCCGTGGAATCATTTGCGCTGGCTGGCTGACGTGCGCGTGGTTGCCGAGGATGGTGTCCACGCCGCACTCGATAACCTTGTGCGCGGCATCAACAATTTTTGCATGGGGGTACATTTCGAACTCCCACCCCCAATGGCAGTAGGCGATGATCCAGTCAGCGCCCTTGGCCTTGGCGGCAGCGACCTGTTTTTTGATCAGGGCGTAATCCGGAGGCGGGTCAACGTCGTTGAATCGCACTTCGTTGGCCAGGTAAAGCTCCCCATCCCGTGAGTGACCGTTGAGGTCAAATGTGTAAGACAGGAGAGCGACTTTGATGCCGTTTTTTTCCACCACGACGACATCATCCTGCTCGGCCTGACTGCGGGCAGTGCCGGAATAGTAGGCCCCTGACTTCTCAAGTACTTTGAGTGTGGCCTCCACGCCTTCCTTACCCCAGTCCATCGCGTGGTTGGTCGCTGTGCTGAAGAAGTTGATCTTCGCTTCATGGCGGAACTTGTTGAACATCGCTTCAGAGGTGTTCATTTGCGCCGGCTTGCCAGTTTGCTGGTGGCGCCCTATAGGCTTGCTCTCATCAACGGTCGACTCCAGGTTGGCACTAACGATGTCAGCGGTGCTGTAAAAATCTGTGATGTCGTCGAACAGGTGCGGTGTGTTTTCAGGCGTCAGCACATCCACCGCAAGCAAGTCACCCGCACATGAAACTGAGAGGACGGGAATAACCGGGAATACACCCCCTTGTTCAATTGAGGGGTCACTCAGGTTACGGAACTTCAAGGTCTGGTCAGCGAAGAATCCTTCGAGCCCCGACTCTTTTTCGGCAACTTCAAGTTGATTAAGCCAGTAGCGGTAGAGCCACTTGGTCTTCTGGAAAGTATTGCCCGAGATGTCATACACGCCTGTTTCGGGCTGCGGGTAATGAAACTGCTCATAGCAGATGTAACTCATCAGCAAAACACCAAGTCTGAGCAGGGTGCGCTGGTGTATCGGGTCCTTGAGGGCAGGGGGGAGTACTCCAAATCCGGGATCATCAAGGAATTCCTCGAGCAAGATCTCTGCCTTGAGTAATTGAGATGGATCGGCGAGCACCGGCTCAAGCCTCTCCCAGACCCGCTTCGGGCCCTGTTGTGCAATCCAGCCGAACAACGCCCGCGCGTAAGCCTCTTCCTCGGGGCTGATGGTCTCGACCATTTCCAGGTCGCCATCAGCGACGCGCCGCAGTATGTCGATGGTCTCGGCTTCGTGCCCATCCAGGCAGCATTTGATTGACCGTACAAGCTCCTTTAATGCTTCAAACATATAAGCATTCATCCTGAATATCCTCTGGGTTTGCTTGGTGATTACAGCGCAAGTCGATTTTAACTACGTACTTTCGGGGTGCCGGCCAGCCCGAGCCGGGTGAGTTCAAGCACGTCTTGCGCCTGCTGCAGCACCCGGCGTTTCCATGGGTCGGTATCAATATAGAAGGCATCGCGCAGTTGGCGTTTGATCTGCATTAACCGTTCTGCTGGGACAGCGGCTTGGTTGTGCAACCACTGATCGGCACGCAGCGCTTTGAGCACCATTGGTCCGGGTTTGGTGCCGTACTCCAGGGTCAATCCGTTGTATTGCGCGTCGGGGCATTCCTGCATCACGGCTAAATCAAGGGTGCCGTTTAAAACGGCTGATGAAGAAGTACCTTGTGTGCTGAGGGTGACCTGTTCACCCCACCAGCTTCGTGCCCGTGCAATCGCGTCCGGGGTATCGTGTCCTTTATAAATACGCTCTCCCACGCCACTGGGACCAAGCCCTGTATGCACATCGATCCAGCCTATGCGCCGACATTGGCTGCCATAACGTCGAATGATCTGGCGAACCTGTACGTTGCTCCAGGTGGGCTGGGTGCCCGCAAAAAACAAGCCGTCAGGGTCGTTGTGTTGACCTCGGGTGATGGCTGACTGTAAGGCTTTGGTGCCGTGGCGTAACGCGTACCCAAGGAGCCCGAGGGTACTGAGCAGCGTGGGCGGTTGACGCCGGGGCACCAGTAACGGGGCGATCGAGGTGTATTCGGGGTTACCGGGCAATGGCCGGTCGAAGTCCATGAAGTTGCGATTGATATCGACATTGTCTTCGTTGACGCGACGCAGCCAGGAGAAGCCATAAGGGTTGACCGCATGCACATAAAGCACGGCCATATTCTGATCCCGGCACTGCCTGCTCCAATCATGATTGCGCAGATGATCCACCTGAACAGCCGAGCCGCAAAAGCCTTCAACGCCATGCACGCCGCTACTCACTACCAGCAGGTTGGCTGCTGTGGGTGAACCAAGAAGTGCGACATCAATTGCCAGCTCTTCTCCATCGCGACCGGGTAACGGGTGAGCGCGGGATTCAACTTCCAGATGGGCATAGGCGCAAGCCTGCAGGAATTTTTGCCGAGCTTCGGCGTAGCTTTGTGAAAAGCAGGATACGTCCATCAAGGATGTCCTATTAACAGTCGTGCCAAATTTGGCGATCAGGGAGTGGGGGTAATCACTGCGCGATGTGGGCCGGGCAGGCAGTTGAAGGGGCGGGCTCGGGAAGGTTGGCGTTAAGTTCGCGACGACTGCGCTCAGGGTCGATGAGCACCAGGCCAAGTACGGTGAACACTAAAAGTGCGATCCCGAACAGGCCAATCGCCAGTTCGAAACCGGTGACTAAATCCCCCCCCTGCCAGCCGATGGCCTGACCCACCAGAAGAGGCGCGAGCATGCCTGCGGTGGTCAGCAAGGCGATGTGGATGGCCAGCATACTTCCGCGTTGGCGGGCCGGTGCGATGTGGGCGACGATGCTAAAACCAAAGGCTGACAGCAAGTTAAGAAGGATACTGCCCAGAAGAAACAGCCCCAGCGTGACCGTCAGCGATGTCGAGCTAAAGCCCATGATGATGTAAGCCACGGCTGCGATAAGGCATGCCACGAGGGGCGGAATAACCATCGCTTTGCGGATGCTGGCGCCACGCTTCATCGCTCGTTGGGCCAGGCTGGACACCAGCAAGTTCATGAAGATCACCCCCAGCGTGGTGGCGAGCACCAGATAACCGGACTGCATCGGCGTCATCCCCAGCCCTCTTTGCAGGTAGGTGGGCAGCCAGCTGTAAAGCAGAGCATTGGGCAGATAGCTACAGAAAGCGACCAGAGTAATGCAGACAAACGTGCGATTGAGCAGCAGTCGGCTGTAGGGCAGTGTGGGCAACAGGCTGCCATTGGCGGTTTTTGTATCGTCATGCTGGCCTTCGCGGCCAAACAGCTGCCACAGCAGCAGCCACACCAGGCCAACACCTGCCAGCAGCACATACCCCGTACGCCAGCCGTAATGCTCAATCAAGGTTGGCAGGGACAGGGCGCCTGCGATGGCACCTAACATGATTGCGACTTGAATCAGCGCCGCTGGCAGCACCCGCTCGCGGGTGGCATACCATTTGAAACAGGCGTGCTGGGTGACGGCTGTACCAGGGCCGCAACCGGCGCCCAGCATGACGCGGCTGATGAGCAGGGTGACGAAGCTGCTGGACAGGGCGGCGAGCAATTGCGCGGCCATCCAGACCAAGGCCATGCCCGAAAGGATCCAGCGGCTTGGCATGCGGTTGGCCAGAAAGCCCACCAGTACCCCAGAGATGGAATACAGAAAAAAGAACGCGCTGCTGATAAAACCGAACTGCTCGGGCGTCAGTTTCAGCTCGTCAATAATCTGCGGGCCGGCGAAGGCAAAAATGGTTTTATCCAGCACGCTGATAATCACCACAGTCATCAGCAAAGCAACAACGAACGGACGTCTTTTATCGGGAAGTAAATGCATGGGTATGGCCTTTAATTGAGGAGCTTTTTTAGAAGCGCATGCCGACACTGGCTTCTAACATGCTTCGGTCTGCAACCATGTTGTAATCGCCACCCCCGGTGTTCAGGTAGTTGAGCTCAAAGTTGTAGTCGCTTTTGTACTCACCCTGCAGTCCGAAAATTTGTGCATAACGCCCTTCGGAAAACACGCCGTCATAGGCGTGCCCTTTGACGTCATACACCAGGGTTAACGAAGGCGTCAGGTCAAGTCCGGGCAAAACGTTTCTATAACGAATCTCTCCTTTGGAACGGGTTCCCCACGAGAAAGGTGTGACGAAACCATCGATTGCACATTTTGCCGCCGGGCCTGTGCATTTCGAACTGTTGCCGTAAGGCGCGCTGCCGAAGCCGGGGCGTCCGTAACGGATGTCGTCAGTGTCGGGCAGGTCGTGGACATATTTGAATCCCGCCTCGGCTGACAACTTCATCTCGCCGCCCAATACAGTGCCAAAAGGATGGCTGGCGCCGAGATTAAGCTGGCTCACTCGAAACCGGTCGAAACCGCTGGCCACATAGCCTGTGGGCGTTTTGGACAGGTAGCCCATGGGCCCGTTGCCTCCTAACAGGCCAGCAATGAAATCGGAACCGTTCCAGGCGATCGGTTGATTGGGACGATAGCTGTATTCAGCGTAGATGCCTGTGCCACCTGGCAGTCGCGTTTTGAAATTAAGGGCGTACATCCGGATGCTGGTCGGGAAGGCGCGTTGATAATAAGCGGCAATCCCCGAGGGTTTGGCCTGGCCGAGGTTAGCGGCGGGCGGCGTCAGAACGCCGGGGCCGGTACGTACCGCCTGGGTGACTGCTTCGCGGCTGGTGTAGTCAGCGAAATACAGCCCGAACATGCCGACGTCTTGCCATAAATATTGCAGGCTGGCGCCGAACTGATTGTTACTGGGGCGATGGTCCGGGCCACGGGACACGTAATCCAGAGGGTTGTTCAAGGCCTGGCCGTCGGTGGTGTAAATCGGGCGCCCGGCCAGGGAGCTCAAAATACTGCCATTGAGAAGAAACTGATCGCACCCCGGTTGAGCGTAATCGCTGGTCGATAGAAAGGTACCGCAACCCGGATAAGCGCTGGGACGGAACTCAAACTGGTTGAACGCATCGACCGACAGGTTTTCAGTCAGCGCCAACTTGGCGTAAAGGGTCGGCATCGCCACGGTGCGAGCTTCTGCAATTGAAGTGGCTCGACGTGCCGCGGCCCAATCAAAAGCGTTCACTGCCTGTAAGCCGCCGCCGATGGTGGTTGGCGTGACCCAGGGGATCGCCTGATCGCCGAGTCGCACCAGCAGGTTGTGCCCGCCAGGCTGGAACGTGCCGTAAACATACGCGTCGTTGATGACTGCATTGGAAAACCGCGCCAGCGAATCAAACCCTGCATCGCTCAGCGGCTCACCGGATTGATAGCCGTTCGGAACGCTGCCGTAGTCCACGTTCTGGTGTTTTTGGGTGTAGTCGTACCAGCCTTTGGCGCTCAGAAACATGCCAAGGTTTCGGTGGCTCAAATCCGCTTGCAGGTAAGCCTCGGTGGAAGTAGAAACCGCATCGCCGCGCTTGTAGTTGAGGTTGCCGTCATTGAACAAATTCATGCCGTACTCGGTGCTGGTCAATCGATGGCTCGGTTTGTCCATGCGCCACACGGAGCCCAGTGAAAAAGCACCTTTCACGTTCAGGCGAGTGTCGTCCTGCTGCCATTCGATACCTTTGCCCAATCCTGACTTGAGATCGCCGAAAACAAGCTCTCCAGCCACAGCGGATGCCGTCATGCCAACGGTCAATAAAGACGTGGCCAGCCCTGCAAATACGGGGTTTCGGGTCGCTGCCCACTGTTTTCTTATTGTTGTTGTCACTGACTAATACCTTTGTTTTTGTTTCTCTTGTGAATGCCAGGCGTTTTTCAGTCTAGCGCTGAACTATTTTTCTTAATACGGCGAATACCGACAGCGATGGTGTCAATATCGCCAGCAGAAAACAGGCATTAAGGCCCCTTATTTGAGCGCTCAAAAGAAGCGAGCCCACCCCTGAGTCAGCCTACTCATACGCTTTGATATCCAGTGTTCTGGCAGGGAGGGGGAATAGGGCAGGGCAGCGAGTACGAGCCGTAGGCAGACAGCATTTGGAAGTAGGGCTAATATCGCCAAAAATAAATCCAATAACGCCAGGTGGACCGATGAACGTCCGAATAGATTTATTGCACAGCCCCCATGGCATGGCCGGGACGCTGTTCAGTGTGATCGACATTCTGCGCACCTTTAATAACCTGTGGCAGATGCGTAATCCGGATAAGCGAGGGGCCTTTTTTCACTGGCGATTGATTGATGCAGCGGGCCATGAACTGCCGCTTCCGGACTGGTTGTCAGGGATGCAATCGCCTGCCGGAGGGCGCAAAGCGTTGCGGCCTTCGCAGACCGCGCTGTTTGTGCCAGGGGTGCAGATGAAAAGCGTGCCGGATCTTAAGCATGTGCTCGATCAATGCACCGAGGAACTGAATTGCATCGCGCGTTATCACTCTCAAGGACGTGTCGTTGCAGCCAGCTTTAACGGCCCGGTGATGCTGGCTCGAGCGGGTGTGCTGGACGGCAGGCGTGCGACGGTCACCTGGATGATTGCCAATTGGTTTGCCTCCAGCTTTCCTGCGGTGCAGTTGGCAATGGAAGGCCCGGTGGTGGTTGACGGGTTGGTCTTTACCGCAGGTGCCCCGGCAGCCGTATGCGATTTGATGGTGGAGTTGATTCGTCATTTTGCAGGCGAAGAAATGGCGCAGATTGCGACCAATGGGCTGCTCTATCACCCAATGCGTTTTGAGCATTCGAGCCTTAATTTCCCTGGCATTTCGGTAAAGACCCGTGACAGCGTGGTGTTCCGTGCCAAGCACTGGATTCAGCAGCACATCCAGACGCCTTACAGCCTGGAACGCGTCGCTCAGGAAGCGGCAGCGAGTCCTCGCACCTTGCTGCGTCATTTCAAAGAAGTAGAAGGCATGACGCCGCTCGACTATCTGCACCGACTGCGGGTGGAACGAGCCAAGCAATTATTGGAAGTCACCCTGGTAGATCTGACTGAAGTGATGGAGTACTGCGGCTATCAGGATGCCAGCGCTTTCCGGCGCCTGTTCCGTCGCGCAACGGGAGTCACGCCTTCAGAATATCGCCGTCGCTACACCATGCGCATATCTAGTCGTTGGTGGCGGGCTGACGAGTCTGGCCCCAAGGACAGAGTCGATGACTTGATAAAGGGACTGAGCATTGGGCCTCAGCTCAGGTCAGATCAGTGATAACGCAGCGGGGGCGGGACAGTCTTTTTGCCCATTGCATCTATTAAATATTGCGGTCATGGCTGACGTTATGCACGATCAGCCCCGGCCAGCAAACATCTAACGACGTCGCTCAACTGGGGGCTATATGGACGAGCTAAGGGTTTTCAGGAATTCCCACTGGGTGGTGAGCCATCGCAGAGACGCACGTCACGACGGGTACTTGATCATTTCATCTGAAGAAACAGCATCGGATCTCGGTGAGTTGAGTTGTGAAGCCCTTTCGTCTTTAGGGTGGGTAATGAAAACGGTGGAGCGTGTACTAATAATGGCGTATTCCCCCTACAAAGTGATGTTCTACAAATTAGGGTTCTCGCCTGGTTTTAATGTCCATTTTCATGTTGCACCTGTCACGCAAGACTTGCTGGCAGCGATATCCAGTCACCCCGGTTATTCCGCAAATCCTGACGGTAATGACGCAATTGTCTTTCTCAGTCGAGAATGCTGCGAAAGACCTCTCAGCGCGCACGAGGCGCAAAAACAACTGTCGGCGGTTCGTCTGCTTAAAGGTCTTTTTGGCTAAGGCATACCCGCATTAACGCCGGAAAAATCAGGCTCAGCGCGCATTCCAGGGTCGATACAACACATCAGTACTTTAGCCTCTGTCAAAAAAATAAAAATGTACTAGAGTAAGATCCGAACAACTCGCGGGTCTGTTTTTTTACAAATGCCATAGCACTTGCTGGCTAGGTATATGGGGTGATTGGATGTTAGCGTTATTAACCATGCGATCAAAAAAAGAACGAAATATAACAGCGGCTATTCGGGTGGGGGTAGTTGCCGGTATCCTATCTGCGCTCGTGAAATCAGGCGTTGAGACATTGATTCCACCCAGAACCCTCAATACACCACCGCCCCCTGTAGTGCTTCTGGAAAAGCTTGGCGTTAACGTAGACGTCCTGACTTATGACTGGATGGGATACAGCATTAATTGGGGCGGCAATGGGGTTCATATAATCTTCTCTATGGTGATTGCCGTCATCTATTGTGTCGTTGTTGAGTTTTTACCAAGGGCCAATATTCTTCACGGTATTGTATTTGGCGTGGGTGTTTCTGTTTTTGCCCATGGGTTGGTTGTTCCTCTTCTGGGGCTGTCAGGGTGGTTATGGAGTGCTGGTCCTCAGGCACTGATTTCGGAATTTGTAGGCACGGCTTTTTGGATTTGGACGATCGAGGCGGTGAGGCGTGACCTGCGTGATCGGCCATCACTGAATCGCACTTGATTATCTTCACAACCTGACATTGAACTTCGAGCGGCGTTGGCGGCTTGGAAACTTTAGAAAAAAGGGAACGTTATGAAAACTAAAATCCACAAGAAACACATATTTGTAATTGCGCTGGTTGTGTTTGCTGTGTTCAGTTTTTTAATGACTAACTGGGATCAGTCATTATGACTTGCCTCAAGTTCGCAGGCGCACCTGATGCGTTGACGGTCACAGACGTTCGGCCTCATGGGCGTATTTAAGCGCTTGGCCATACGCATTTGGATATGTTCCGTGGTTTGTTAGCTGTTTATCAGCTCGATACGGGAGCTGGTCGTCGAGGCCTGGTTGCTGCTGCCTGATTGAGGCGGGTGTTCTGGCAATAAAGACCGCCACCTACGGACAAGCGACTCAGGTCGCGAAGTACCGGGTAGGTGGTCAAGGCCTTTAGCCTGTGGCAAGGGAATATCAGTGTCGAGCAAACGGTCGACATGGGCGTCCTTGCTGACGCCAGGGCAGCGTTAACACGAGTGGCCTGTAAATCAACTTTCGCAAGGCGTGGTCGGTTCCTGACTGGTCTCGGCTGCCAGCTTAAGTCGGTCAGCTTTGCTGATGTATTTGGTCTTGTTTTTCGGTGCCAGCTTGGCACTGGCTTTTTTGGCGTGAGCCTTCAATAGCTGCGTTATTTTCTTGCGACGATTCATGTTTTCTACTCAGCATGTATGTTCTTGATTTTTGCCTGACCGTGTCTTCGAGAGTGTGCCGCCACATTGAAGGGAGCCGCTCGACTTACGGTTCCAAAGGTCATCCATCACCCCGTCCCCCCCCTTGAGCCGCCAAGCGTTCGCAGGTTTTGAGTCCCTAGTGCGCACAAAAGTTGATGGGCGTCATGGAGTTGCGCTCTGTAAAGACGATTGTCAGTTATTTTTGCACGGGACGCTCAGCTAATACCCCGATTTTTTGCATCTGGCTTGACCCTGTGAGGGGGGTGCCTCAGGACTGTATCCATGGGTCTGAGCGTCTGGCGTTTTTGCCGATATCGGCTAAGTGCTTGATTTGTAAAAGCCTACTTGTTTCATAATGTTTCAATTGATTTTGCGGTGAATATTGCCATGTTCGGTATCTATTTGCTGTTAAATCATGAAGTGCGCCATGTTTAAGCTGTTATTTGTGATTTTTATGGTGAAAATAACTGCTCAACACTTCCTATACTGCGCTCGGCGTCTGCGTACCTGCACAGTTCGAAAAAGCACGATGTTTTTTTGGACTGCTATGGAGATAGTCGCTCTGCGGAAATGTTAAGGCGTAGATGGCCTCACTTTTCCCGTGCACCTAATAAGTCTAAGAATGAGAAAAGTGTAATGAATAAACAGTCGATCCAGATTGCTCTTGCATACATGTCTGTCGTCATTGGCGGTGGCTTCGCCTCCGGGCAGGAGGTGCTACAGTTTTTCACCGGCTATGGGCTGATAGGCATCGTAGGCACTCTGGTGAGCGGTTTGATGTTCGCTTTCCTCGGTATGCAGATCGCTCGAATGAGCTCGAAGATGCAGGCGAAGTCCCACAAGGACGTTCTTTATATTCTGTTCGGCGCTCGTCTCGGCTTGGTAGTTGACGTGGTGCTGTCCTTCTTCCTGTACGGCGTCGGTGTGGTGATGCTGGCCGGTAGCGGTTCGATCTTTTCCCAGCAGTACGGTCTGGATCCGTTGGTCGGCGGTGTGCTGATGACTGTACTGGTGATCGCGACCCTGTGCATGAACGTCAAGCGCATCATTGACCTGATCAGCGCGGTGATGCCTTTCCTGTTGGCGATGGTACTCATCATCACCACCTACTCGATTTTCAGCTACAACGCCCCGATCGAAACCCTCGATGCTGTTGCTCGTGAAAACAACGAGACCGTTACGGGTAACTGGTTTGTCGGTGCATTGCTGTACGCATCGTTCAATATCGCCGTAGGCTTCCCGATGCTGGCTGTGATTGGCGGCATGACCAAACAGCCCAAGGCTGCTGCAATCGGCGGCGTACTTGGCGGTCTGGGTCTGGGTGCGCTGATCCTGCTGTTGAACATCGGCCTGTTTGCCAACATTAACCAACTGCAAGGCATCGAAATGCCATCCCTGGCACTCGCAGGCCGCATCTCGCCAATCCTCTCGGTGGTGATGTCGGTGGCGTTGGTGTGCATGGTCTACAGCACTGCGGTGGGGATGTTCTTTGCTTTCAGTGCACGATTCTCCAAACCTGAAACAAGTCGCTTCAAAATCGTCAGTGCCGTGACCGTATGCGTGGGTCTGGGCTTGAGCCTGGGCGGTTTCAGCAAGCTGGTAGGTACCGTCTATCCGCTGCTGGGCTACGTGGGTTTCGCCCTGATCCTCGCTATCTGTTTCAACTGGCTGCGTGGTCGCTCAATCGCCAAGGCGCAAAAAGCCGCCCTGGACGCCGCGTCCTGATCCAACTGCCGCCGAGCTCAAGCTCGGCGGCATCCTCTTTCAGTCCAACCGGTCAGCACCTCAGACCGATGCAGGCACAGTCGTCCCTTTTGCTGGCGTCGCCACATCATGTAGCGAAATCCGCGAAGTCTCGGGCAATGCCAGGCCACCGACCAGAGCCAGCAATGCCACAGCCATCAGGTAAAACGCAGGCGACAGATTGCTGCCGGTAGAGCTGATCAGCCAAGTGGCTACCAGCGGTGCCGTGCCGCCGAAGAGGGTGTAGGCCATGTTGTAGGTGATAGCCGACGCCGTATAGCGAGTACGTGTAGGAAAGGTTTCCGAAAGCAACGCTGCGGTCACCACGCCACATAACACTGCGCCAATGGCCAGGAGCATCACGCCGATGATGGACGCTGCGAACCCCCCGGAACTGGCCATCATGAACGACGGATACACCGCGATAATCAGCAGACCGCACGCCGTCACCACTGTAGCCCGACGCCCGACCCGATCCGAATAGAGCCCGGCCAGTGGGCATATTGCGGCGGCGAAGATCAGCGCTATCAACGACACCAGCAGCGCGGTTGCACGACTCAATCCTCCTGCGACTTGCAGATAGGTTGCGAAGTAGGTGGTGAACATATAGAACGACAGCGCCGTCAGCGATACAAAAGCCCCCAGACAGCAGATGGCTGCGCCATGATTGCGCAACGTTTCCTTGAGCGGGGAGTGGGCAACCGCGTGTTCCTCTGTCACCGCCTGAAACGCCGGGGTCTCGTCCAGCCTCCAGCGCATGTAAAGACCCACCAGGCCCAGAGGTGCGGCAATCAGGAACGGCAGGCGCCAGCCCCAGCTACCCATGGCCTCGGCCGATAATGACGCCTCGAGCGCATAGGCCACCACGGCAGCAGCGGCAAAAGCGGAAAATGTCGATACCGGCAGAAAACTTCCATACCAAGCCCTTTTATCGTTGGGCGAGTGCTCCATCAGATAGGCGCAGGCTCCCGCATATTCGCCTCCGGCCGAAAACCCTTGGGCGCATCGGATCAGGGTCAGAAGGATCGGTGCCATAACCCCGATAGCGGCATAACTGGGCAGCACACCGATCAAGGTCGTGGCACCGGCCATCAGCAGGATGGTCATCGCAAGCGTGCGCTTGCGGCCGATTCTGTCCCCCAGCATGCCGAAGAAAATGCCGCCCAATGGCCTGAAGGCGAAAGCCACTGCAAACACGGCAAACGTCTTGAGCAACGCGGCGCTGGTATCGCCACTGGGGAAAAACTGCTGGGCGATGGTTGTGGCCAGAAACCCATACACTGCGAAGTCGAACCACTCGACGAAATTACCGATGGTGGCGGCGGCAATCACTTTTCTCAGCGCTTTCGGGCTGACCTGCTCTGTGGATACGCTCGTCATGCTGAACCTCGACCTGTCATCAGTAAGTCGTGATTATCGAGGCAGCGCTGGAGGTGATTCGCTCCAAAAGTGTCATCGGCATATTCAGCACCGACGATCCTTCGGTTAATACCTGTAGGGCAGGTCTGCGAACTGACAGAATCACCGCACCGGGGACGTTAAACGTTTACCGGTTTGACTGTGGCTGTCAGTCCAGGCTGTTTTGTTCGAGAAATCCGGGTGGTTGAGTATCGTCTTCAGAAACTCACTGACGGGCATGGGTTTGGCGAAGAAATAGCCTTGCATGTAATCCACGCCGCAGGCACCCAGGTAGTCGCGTTGTTCTTCCGTTTCAATGCCTTCGGCCAGCACTTGCAGGTCCAGTTTAAGTGCCAGGTCTAAAATCGAATCAAGGATGTGCACGGACAGGGCATCCGCTCCGATCATCGAGATAAAGCTCTGATCGATCTTGATGAAGTCGACTTTGAAACGCTGCAAATAGCTCAGGCTCGAATGACCGGTGCCAAAATCATCCAGCGCAATTTTTACGCCAAGCTCATGGAGCCTTTCAATGAGTTCAAGTGCGGTGGGTGTCGGTTTTACAAGTTCGCGCTCGGTCATTTCCAGCACCAGGATCACAGTGCCGGGTTTGAACGCTTTCAAAAATAAAATGCATTCATCCACCAGGTCAAAGTTCTCAAAGTGTTTTGCGCACACATTGAATCCGATGTGAAAGGGCTGCTCCAGTCTCGACGCGTGTGGCGCGAGTTGTTGTGCAGTCTTGTGCATAAGGCGCCGGGTGATGGCAATGATCAGATTGGAGCGCTCGGCCAGCGGGATAAAACTATTGGGCGTAATAATCCCTTCATGAGGGTGGTTCCACCTGACCAGTACTTCGGCCCCGATACATTTGCCAGAGGTTGAAGAGAAGACAGGTTGTAAAAAAGGAACGAACTCATCGGCGGACAAAGCCCGCTGAAGCTCAATGCTGGGGGCCAGCACGCGCCCCAGCATCCAGTAGGTGAGCAGGCCGGAAAACATGCCCAAGGCCAGCAATAGGCCAAGAATAATCGAATAGGTCTCAAGTGTATGGCTGAAAAGGGTGCCTGCCGGATAGGCCGCAGAGACTGTAAACCCATATTCGTTGGACACTACGGAGCGGGGTGCCGTCGGTTCGTTTTCGAACGGAGGGTTATCCACTACCCCGTTTTGGGTCATCCAGTGGTTACCGACCTTGAGTGACAAATTACTTTTTTTATCGATGAGGTGAAGGGCGTCCTGAATATGGCGGCCATCAATGCTGACCAAGGCGCTTTTATGTGCTTGCTGGGTTCTTAGAATGAGGGCTGCGGTTTTGGAGCCTGAGGCTGTCTGGTCAATCAGTCGCAGACGGCCACGCAAATAATCGTGTGGGTTCACGGTAATGTTTACATCGGACCCATACAGCGAACTGCAATAAACCTTGTTGTCAGTGGCCAGACTTGTTGCCCGCAAGAAACGATAGGTGGCAACGGCTTCCCGAAGTGGCTTGGCCGCTTGCGAGCAGGGCAACCCGGTTATGTCTGACAGTTCTTTGGCGGCCGCCTCTGCTTCGCTGAGCATCACATTTATCTGCCTGAATGCCTCATGCGCCGCAGTGTTTGATGTGCGAGATAAATCCGAGACAGATTTCAGGTAGACCAGAGGAATGCCCAGGGCCAGTGGAAGAATGCCGATGACAAGCGCTATTAAAAAAACCTTCTTCGAGGAATAACGTAGTGCTCGATTCATGGATCATTCCTGCGAAATTCAGTCGGATAGAATACGGGTAAGGTAAGAGAGGGCGAACATGATAAATGGCAGTTTCAGGCTGCAATGTTAAGCGCATCGGGCCTTGAATAATACCCGTGCACTGTGTATTTCCGATGCAGTAAGAAGAAGTAAGGTCCGGAAAGTCTATATAAGAGCGATGCCGGGTTAAGGGCGTAGCGCTGTGGGAGCATGGCGTTAGAACTCTTCCTGGGCAGGGCAGCATGCATTCACGTCTATCAATTCCCATCGTGGGCAGAAACTTCGGATTTAAAGCCGCCTTGGCCATTCAGGATGAAAATACCGTCAGGAATATCGATGTTAGAAATGCCTTGCGCTTTCTTGATGTATTGATTCGCCAAGGCTGCCTGGCTAGCGAGCAGGAGATTGAACATATCGCTAACACGATTGCTGCGCATATTTGTCAGTGCGGGAAGTACCCTCCCTTGGTCTCCTTTACGCAGTACAGCAGTGCGCTAACGAGCGTGGTGAAGTTTGTGCATGGATCAAGTACTGATGTCCCCAGGGCTGCAAGTACTGTCCGGCACTTGTTGTCGGTGCTCGCCAAAGCAAAGAGAGCACGCGTGCCGTTGTACGAGCATGGGGAGAGCACCTGTTTATCCGTATTTGTTCAGCGCGAATGTCTGCAAGGCATCCGCGTATCAACTAGAAAAGAATGGGCGGGTTTGAAGGGTTGCACTTACCCTGCAGTGCTCAAGTGGGGACGTGGCATACACCCGTCAGAACATTATTGATGTTGTAATAATATTCAACGTCCGAGAAACGTGAGAAGGTAATAAGTCCGCCCTCCAGCCCGCGACGCATGAAGAGCGCATGTTTAAGGCTGTTGTCACTTTCGAATACCGTGGCGTTCAGGGTTTTAAACAAAAAACGTGAACTGTCCAGCGTGTCAAACTGCACGTCGAGCCTGCGGTTATATAGAAACTCTTGCTGCTCAGGATCTTTGAGGTTGAAGTAAAGATAGATTTCTTGCGCCTCCATGTTGATCGACATGTCTCCTTTGCCCGTCCAGCGCTGGCCGTTGTCTAGCGTGTAGATGAAATCAATGGCGGCGTAGCACGGTGCCTGAGGCGTGTCCTCATGGTAGGTGTAGGCTTGCAGGGCGATGAGGGTTCCGAACACGAGAGTGGAGGCAAGGCTCAGGAGCAGTATTAATTTTTTTGTTCGATAATGAGGTGGTTTGTGCACAGCGCCTCTCCTTTGCTTTCTGGTTTTTCGCAGTTAACTAACAGTTCGGATAATGTTTTATGGACATAGTAATTTGTTCCCGTTGCACCCACAGAAGAACCAAACCTGGCCATGGTTGAAAGAATGCTGTCCTTGGTTTTTTTCTCTCCCCGTTCGACATACAGTTTCGCTTGGGGGGTTTCCCATAACAGTCGCCACCCTTCCAGTTGGACCGGCTTGTTGAAAAGCATATAGGCATAATAAACAGGCAACGTAATGCCGAGGAAAAACGTCGCGTAAAAAAATGCTTTATAGAAATACTTCCTGAACACGGCACTTGAACGTGGAAGGGCGGGGGGGCTCTGTTCTTCGAGTGTGGCGGCCAAGGGTGTTTCACTGTTTTCAAGTGGGTCACTGATGGCGAGTAACGGGGTGGCTACTTCTGAGGGAGGCGTAGCGATTTCAAAGGTTTGACTGTCGGGGCGTGCGGGCTTCAGGTCGCCGGGTACGTCGTGGTTGCTGTTATCGCCGCAAACACGTTCTATGTGCTGCAATAAAACAACGCCTCGTCGTGGCAGTGTTTTTAAGATGGACCTGTCGAGCCCCACTTCGGAGAGGTAATGCCTGAGGGTGTGGAGCGCTTTATAATAACTGCTGTCCGATACAATGAGCCCCCGGTCGCCCCAGACACGGCTAATTAAATCTTCCTTGTCGGTAACCCCCTCAATCAGGGCTAATAATAAATGGCCTTCATTGCTGGTGAGGGTTGTTTGCAGGGGAGGGTAACTCAGTAACAACTTATCGTGATCATAGGTGCATTTGGCCGTGTGTAATGGTGTTGGCGTTTCACGGTCACCCTGCATCTTACTTACCTTTGATATAGTCTTGTGCAACTACACCATGGTGAGGCGTTATGAGTCAAGTATGGATGTAGGAAAATTCCTATTTTTACCCTTTGCTGGATTGTTCGAGGTGGTAATGGGGTGAGTTTGGGGGTAAGTAAGATTGATTAAGATTAAAGTGATGTATGAGTAAGGTCGGGTGAGGTGTTGCGTCGCGAGAGTGTTTATACTGAAGTCTTTATTTTTAATCGGGTAGTGTGTGGGGGTGCGGTTGGGGAGTTTAGATATAACAGGTGTGTCCGTTTGTTGGAGTGTCATTATTATAAATAAACACTCCGTGTACAGTTTAAGCGCGATCCGTGACGGAAAAGTGGCTGTCGAACGGTCAGCGCAAGAGAACATTTAGCATTAAACTCCTCGCACCTTGTCAATTAACAAGGTGTCTTAGTTGGCAAATTTCCTGGCCGAAATCACACACAGAATCACCGCTGCTGTCACGCCAAACATGCCCATGCTAACCGTTTCATGCAACAAGGTAGCTGCCAGTGCCAACCCGAAAAAAGGCTGTAACAACTGTAGTTGCCCGACGGCTGCAATTCCGCCCTGGGCCAGCCCCCGGTACCAGAATATGAAACCGATCAACATGCTGAAAACGGATATGTATGCCAGTCCAAACCAGGCGGGGGGGCTGATGCCTGCAAATGAAGACGGGGCACTCAACCCTGCAAGTGGAGCCATGACGGGGAGCGAAAGTACCAGCGCCCATGAGATCACCTGCCAGCCGCCTAGCGTGCGGGACAGCTTTGCTCCTTCGGCATACCCCAGGCCACACATCAGGACTGCCAGAAGCATCAGGATGTCGCCTTCGGGAGCGACTGTCAGGCCTTGTGACAGGGCATACGCCACCACGATCGCGCTGCCCAGCATTGAAAAAATCCAGAACGCCGGTCGAGGGTGCTCACCGCCACGTACGACGGCGAAGGCTGCCGTGGAAAGAGGCAACAGGCCGAGAAAGACAATGGTGTGGGCCGAGGTCACATGCTGCAAAGCCAGTGCGGTCAACAAGGGGAAGCCGACGACAACGCCGGTTGCCACGAGCAACAGCGAGAAGAGATGGCGACGCTCCGGTCGCTTGGCCTTGAGCACCCCAAGCAGGGCCAGTGCGATTACGCCGGCAATGCTGGCGCGGGCCAGGGTCAGAAACACCGGGTCAAACTCCAGTACCGCTACCTTGGTTGCGGGCAGTGAAGCACTGAAAATGACCACGCCAATAAACCCGTTGATCCAGCCACTCAGGTTTTTTTCAGCGCCGGGGTTTTGCAGGTTGGAGGTACGTTCCATCGAGTCTCACGCTCAGGTCTAATCGCGGGATTGCATGCAACGCATCCTAGGGCTGATGATTAATGACAATCAAAATATTGTCATGGATACAAGTCGATGTCTCGATCCCGGTACAAGTCGCTGGTTGACACTTTTGCAGTCGATATTCGTTCAGGATGCTTGCCTCCGGGAACACGCCTGCCTACGCACCGTCAATTGGCGGCCAGTGAAGGGCTGGCCCTGGTCACCGCAAGTCGGGTCTATGCAGAACTGGAGGCTATGGGGCTGGTGAGTGGCGAAACCGGGCGTGGCACGTTCGTCAGGGAAACCTCGCTGCCACCCGGTCACGGCATTGACCAGCCCGACGTGACGGCCGGGATGCTGGACCTCAACTACAACTATCCCTCCTTGCCGGGCCAGGCCGATATGCTGCGCACCGCGTTGCGTCAGCTTGCGTTGTCCGGTGATCTCGAATCGTTGTTGCGCTACCAGCCCCATGGAGGACGCCTGCATGAGCGGGCGTCGGTGGCGCGGCATCTGGCCATGAGCGGCCTGAACGTGCCTGCCGAACAGGTGCTAATCGTCAATGGCGCGCAACACGGATTGACCGTGGTCCTGATGGCCTTGCTGCAACCGGGTGATGTCATTGCGGTCGATGCCTTGACCTACCCGGGGTTCAAGGCGCTGGCGCTCGCACTGCATCTTGAAATCCTGCCCATCCCGACAACAGACCACGGGCCCGATCTTGATGCCCTTGCAAAGCTCTGTTGTAGCCGCTCAGTGCGCGCGATCTACAGCATGCCCACTTTGCACAACCCGTTGGGCTGGGTGATGGGTCTTGAGCAGCGCGAGCAGTTGGTAGCGATCGCACGCAAGCATGATCTGCATATTATTGAAGACGCGGCCTACGCTTTTTTGGTTGAAAACCCACCTAAGCCGTTGGCTGAGTTAGCACCTGAGAGGACGGTCTACGTTTCCGGGTTTTCCAAAAGTGTTGCGGCGGGTCTGCGGGTTGGGTTTATCGTTGCGCCCGCACACAAAATTGGTGCTTTGGAGCGAATCATCCGGGTTACAGCCTGGAACGCCCCCGGCGTGATGACCGCCATCACCAGCGCCTGGCTTGACGATGGCACCGTTAGCCGACTGGAGGCGCAAAAGCGTAAGGACGCACAAGCAAGGCAATTGATCGCTGACGAACGCCTGGCCGGACTGCACACAGTTCGTCATCCATCCTCCTACTTTGTCTGGTTGCCTCTGTCGGAGGACGCCAGAGCCGATCAGGTGGCGGCGGCCTTGTTGCGTGAGCAAGTCTCGGTCTCCACCGCTCAGCCGTTTGCCACCTCAGCCCACGTGCCCCGTGCGATCCGGCTGGCGCTGGGTTCGGTGGACATGAACGCGTTGCGAGAGGGGCTGGCCAAAGTGAAATGGGTGGTTCAAGCCCATGCTTAGGGGCCGGCCATGACCTCAACCGTGGGAGATCACCCCATGGGTGGCAGGCGGCGTTTAACCGGGCTTTTCTTGATAATTGCGGTATTGGTTTCGGCATAGGCATTCAAGCCATCGAGCAGACTGTCCAACTGTTCGATGGAACGCACATGCAGTCGAGCGATAAAACAGTCATCCCCCGTGACCTTGTCGCATTCAGTGAACTGGGGCGTGTTCTGGATCTGGCGTTCTACCTCCTGCAACTGACCGGGCAGCGGGCGAATGCGGATGATGGCCTGGAGTTGATAGCCAAATGCTTTGGGGTCGACGTCCACGGTATAACCGGTGATGACTTTGCGCTCCTCCAGTTTATGTATGCGCTGCGCCACACTGGGTGATGACAGTCCGCTGATGCGGGCAAGCGTTTTCAGGGAGCTGCGGGAGTCTTGCATCAAGGCGCTAATCAATAGCTGATCTATCTCGTCGTTCATTTTTGCTCCTTAGGCGAAACCAGCAGAATGCCTCAACACTAAAGGCAAATAGGTCGATTTACCTTTTTTGGATTATGGAGCTGCGAGCGTCGAGATTGCCATACTGTTTCCTACTTTGAGGGAGGCAATTATGGACAAAACAACGCAACGCGGTTCGCTGGAAATGGTCGCCGCCATGCTGCTTTCCGGCACCATCGGCTGGCTGGTCATGCTCTCCGGGCAAGCGGTACTGGACGTTGTGTTCTGGCGATGTGTGTTCGGTGCGGCCACGTTGCTGGTGATTTGTGCGCTGATGGGGTTCCTGCGCCCCGGCGTATTGAATCGCCATAGTTTTTTAATGATTGTGCTGAGCGGGGTGGCCATCGTCGCCAACTGGGTACTGTTGTTTGCCTCTTACTCGCGGGCCTCAATTGCCATTGGCACTGCCGTCTATAACGTCCAACCGTTTATTTTGCTTGGGCTGGCAGCGTTGTTTCTCGGCGAAAAAATCACCCTGCAAAAACTGGCCTGGCTTGCGGTGTCATTCGCAGGAATGCTGGCTATCGTCAGCGCCCATCACGGCAAAGGGGAGAGCGGGACTGAATATTTGCTGGGGATTGCCTTGGCCTTGAGTGCGGCGTTGATGTATGCCGTGGCCGTGTTGATCATCAAGCGTCTGCGCGCAGTCCCCCCGCACCTGATCGCGCTGATTCAGGTCAGTACCGGCATACTGCTGCTGGCTCCGATGGCCAACATCACGGAACTGCCCACTGGCACACAGGCCTGGAGTACTTTGCTGACGCTTGGCGTGGTCCATACCGGCCTGATGTACGTGCTTCTCTACGGAGCAATCCAGAAATTGCCCACGGCATTGATCGGTGCCCTGAGTTTTATCTACCCCATCGCCGCGATATTTGTGGACTGGTTTGCCTTTGGCCATCGCCTTGAGCTTTTGCAATGGATCGGCGTTGCGGCGATTTTGATCGCTGCGGCCGGGATTCAACTGGGGTGGCGAGTGGGAGGGCGGCGGGTGGTGATTTAGTAATGGGTTAGGGTCTCGATTTTAGTTTTAGCATCTCGGCTCTTTCCTACAGCAGTTACTTTCTGCTTACGTTGCCAGTAAATTTCCCTACCTTGAGTGCCTACGCATAGGTTCATAGGGATAAGGTGATGTCGGACGGTTGGAGTGACAAGGAACTTGCGGCCTCGGTTGAGGCATACCGTGAGATGTTGAAGAAACAGGCTAAAGAACAAACCTTTGTAAAATCTCATATTTATCGTGGCTTAGCTGAGCGGTTTGGGCGCGATGAGGGTGCTTTTGAGCGTCGGATGCAAAACATTTCGGCGATTTATGAAGCCAGCGGCCAGGAGTGGGTTAAAGGGCTAAAACCGCAAAGAAATATCGGCACAGCGATCAAGGCAGGCTGATTGAAATGATTAACTCACGCTCTGATCTCAGCCCTGCAGCTCAAGAGCTTGCGTTAGCCGAAGCCCAAGCAGATCAAGATGACGCGTTCGACCCCATAAACATTGAAGATGCTAGAAACCGAGTAGTAGCGAGTATTGTCCGTCGTCGCGGACAAGCTGCGTTTCGTAAGGAACTATTGGCAGCCTATGGTAAATGCGCCATCACAGGTTGCGACCAAGTCGAAGTGCTAGAGGCAGCGCATATTCATCCTTATATGGGGCAGCAAACCCACTCCGTTTCCAACGGCTTATTGCTTCGCGCCGATCTTCATACATTGTTCGATTTGTACTTGATCGCCATTGAGCCAGGTACTCGGCTTATTCGTCTGGCCCCAGCGCTCAGTCAATCGGACTATGCCCAATACGAAGGCATGCCACTGAATACACCAGCATCGCCTTCAGCGATGGCGAGTCTTAAAGCATTGCAGTGGCATGCGGACCATTGTACTTGGCTTAAATCCCCGACCGACTCATCGGGCTGATCATCCGGACTCCCAAGCTAAGCGCTTGTGTTACCAGGGCTCTGAGGTCCGTGGTGTTTTCGTCCTTGATGCACTGCGCCAGCCTTTCACCCAGGGTCGGGGCGGTGTCTGTGCCTTCAGGGTAGGCGCGCAAGATCAGTAGCCCGCTATTGGTCAGCACGACTTCGTAGAACGCTACGCCAGACATACCGTCGAAGTGGATGTAGCCGATATCGGCCAGCCATTTGACGGTGGCCAAAAACAGGTTTTCTTCCTTTTCCAACGCTTCGCGGTTGCTGTCGCCGAGCGTTTTGTAGTCGATAAAGCTTTCTGCGGTGAGGGTGATCGGCAAGGGAAAGTTGCGGTACAAATGGCCCAGGATCAAGCCGGTATAGCAGTCGAACAATTCAATGTTGTTGGACGGCAGGGCGTTGATCGAGTGGACGTTTTTATCTTTGAGGTGACCGGCTAATCCTTTAAACATGCGAACCTCTGTCAGTTGAGTCTGTATCCCGTGACGGAATAATCTTCCCCATTGGTATAGCACAGTCACACGCATGAAACCTGACCTGCAGCAATTGTTACAAAGTGATGCTGGCAGGCCGGAAAACCCCTAAAAAATCAGATGGATAACTGGCTATTTAGAGTCAGACTGCTATTACTGTTGGGCGCGATAACGCGTGTACAGCCGCTTATCAGGCCTTCTGGCCAGCCTATTTATGATCGGGAGGATAGATGTCAAAGACTGCATGGATGCGTAACACCCTGGTGGCGGCTGCTTTGCTCAGTGTCATGGCAGCGCCGGCTTATTCGTCGCAGGACCGCACTCTGCAACTGGCTATTGGTGATGAGCCGACCGAGGGCTTTGATCCTATGTTGGGTTGGAGCCATGGCAGTTACCTGCTGTTGCACAGCCCATTGCTCAAGCAAAACGAGGACTTGTCCTGGAGCAGTTTTCTGCTGAGCGATTATCAGACCAGCGACGATGGCAAGACCTGGACCTTGAAGCTCAAGCCCGAACTCAAGTTCTCTGACGGTTCACCGCTCACAGCCAAGGACGTGGCCTACACCTACAACAATGCAGCGGCCAGCGGTGGCAAGGTCGACATGGGCAACTTCCTCAAGGCCGAGGCGGTTGATCCGCTCACGGTGCGTATTGAGTTAAAGGCGCCACAAAGCACGTTCGTCAATGTGCTCGGCTCGCTGGGTATTGTTTCAGCGGATAAATACGATGCCAAAACCTACGCGCAAAAGCCGATCGGTGCAGGGCCCTACCGACTGGTCAGCTATCAGCCGGGCCAGCAGTTGATTGTTGAGGCCAACCCGTACTACGCAGGGCAAAAAAACGATTTCAATAAACTGGTGTTCGTTTTCCTGGATGAAGACAGCGCTTTTGCTGCCGCTCAAAGCAAGCAGCTGGGCATTGTGCGCATTGCCCCTTCGTTGGCGGTGACCCCGGCCGCGGGCATGAAGCTGTGGGTGCGGCCCAGCGTTGAAAACCGCGGCATCGTGATGCCGACCATCGCCTCCGGTAAAAAAGACGCCAACGGCTATCCCATTGGCAATGATGTGACAGCAGATGTCGCCATCCGCAAAGCCATCAACTACGCAATCAATCGCCAACTGCTCGCCGATCAGATTCTCGAAGGGCATGCGGTCCCGGCGTATTCCGGCGTCCAGGGCTTGCCGTGGGCTAATCCGGATGCAGCCTTCAAGGATGGCGATATCGCCAAGGCCAAGCAGATTCTGGATGAAGGCGGCTGGGTAGAAACCCCGAGCGGTATCCGGGAGAAAAATGGCCTGCCGGCCAAAATCACCCTGTGGTACGCCAGTGGCGATGTGACTCGTCGTGATCTGGCCCAGGCCGTGCGCTCAATGCTCAAGCCCGTCGGCATCGACGTGGACCTCAAGTCCGGCAGTTGGGAGACCGTCGAGCGCAACATGCACGCCAACCCGACCCTGTTTGGTTGGGGCAGCCTCGACCCGATGGAGCTTTACCATCACTACAGCAGCAAGGCCGCAGGCGTTGAGTACTACAACCCTGGCTATTACAAAAATCCGGTCGTCGACCAGCATCTCCAGCAAGCGCTGGATGCCCCGACCTGGCAGCAGGCGGTGCCGTTCTGGCAGCAAGTGGAGTGGGACGGCAAGACCGGTGTTGGCGTTAAAGGTGATGCGGCCTGGGCCTGGCTCCTGAACGTGCAGCACACCTATTTGACCGATGAATGTGTTGATCTGGGCAAGGGAGCACCGGAAATTCACGGGTCCTGGTCGCTGCTCAACAGCGTTGATGGCTGGAAGTGGACCTGCAAGTGATACGAGGGCTCTCGTTCTTCGTTGTGCGTTTGATGGGCCTGCTGCTGGTGACAGCAGCAGGCACCTTTGCCTTGCTCAGTTTTTCTCCGGTGGACCCGATTCGCGCCTATATAGGCAACGACTTGCTGCACGTGCCGCCCGAGCAATACCCGTTGATTGCTGCGCGCTGGGGGCTCGACCTGCCGTTGTGGGAGCGCTTTTTGCGCTGGTTTGGCCAAATGCTGCAAGGAGACTTTGGCTACTCGATGCTTTATAACGCGCCGGTTTCGCAGGTGATCGGCGAGCGTTTCGCCACCTCATTTGCCCTGTTGTTTTCGGCGTGGCTGTTTTCCGGCATTGTCGGCCTGGCCATGGGGCTGACGGCAGGGCGCTACTTGAATCGCTGGCCTGACCGACTGATTTCGACCTTGTCTTATGTGCTCGCCTCCATGCCAACCTTCTGGATTGGCCTGCTGTTGCTGTCGTTGTTTGCCGTGACCCTCAACTGGGCGCCGATCTGCTGCGCCTGGACCCCCGGCAGCAATGCCGAAACGGCCACGTGGGGTGACAAACTCAGGCATCTGATTCTGCCCATGTTGGCGCTAGGCATGCTGGGCGTAGGCAATATCGCCCTGCATACCCGCTCCCGGGTGGCGGAGGTGATGAACAGCGAGTTCATTCGTTACGCCCGTGCTCAGGGCGATAAAGGCTGGCCGTTGATCAACTTCCATATCGTGCGCCATGCCCTGACGCCTGCCTTGTGCCTGCAGTTTGCTTCGGTAGGAGAGCTGATTGGCGGCTCGTTGCTGGCTGAAAAAGTATTCGCTTATCCAGGCCTGGGGCAGGCCACGATTGATGCAGGATTGCGCGGTGATATTCCGTTGCTGATGGGGATCGTAATGTTTTGCGCGGTGCTGGTCTTTACCGGAAACAGCATTGCCAACGCGCTGTTATTGCGCCTCAACCGTGGGGCGGCGCGCCAGTCATGACGTACGATCCGAATCGCGCCTTGCTAAGGCTCTGCCTTTCGCTGTTGATGTTGCTGGTGTTGATCGCCTATGGCGTTTCGATCATCAATGTCGATGTCTCCATGGACCTGCTGGCGCGACGTCTGCCGCCGTCGGCCGAGTACTGGTTTGGTACTGACAGCCTGGGGCGCGATCTTTGGTTGCGCTGCTTTCAGGGGATGACCACCAGCTTGCAGATCGGCCTGACCGCGGCTTTTAGCAGCGGTTTTCTGGCGATGCTGGCCGCCAGTTTGTGTTCGCTGAACAAAACCCTGGACTACCTGATTCGCGGCCTGATCGACAGCATGCTGGCGTTGCCGCATTTACTGCTGCTGGTGCTGATTTGTTTCACTCTGGGTGGCGGTAAACAGGGGGTGATCCTGGCGGTGGCGCTGACTCACTGGCCGCGGCTGGCACTGATCCTGCGTGGCGAGATCCTGCGTATCCGTGAGACGGATTTCGTGATGCTCTCGCACCGCCTGGGCAACAGCAGTTTCTACCGCTGGCGCCATCACTTGCTGCCCTTGCTGTTGCCGCAGTGGATCATCGGCACCTTGTTGATGTTCCCCCACGCGGTGCTGCACTCAGCTGCGTTGAGCTTTCTGGGCTTTGGCCTGGCACCCCATGACCCGTCTCTGGGCCTGTTGCTGGCCGATGCGCTAAGGTACTTGAGCAGCGGCGCCTGGTGGCTGGCGTTTTTCCCGGGTTTGATTCTGGTAAGTCTGGTGTTGGTTTTTGACCAATTTGCACGGGCATTGCAGCAGCTCTGGATAAGGATTACCTGATGCTGAAATTCGACCAGTTTTCGATCGATGTTGCTCACTACCACTGGCTGGGCCTCAAAACCTGGCATCCGCTGTTGAGCACTATCTCCCTTGAGGTCAAACCCGGAGAGCTGGTGGCGCTGGTGGGCTCCAGCGGCGAGGGTAAAAGCCTGCTGCTGCAAAGCATCCTGGGCTTGCTGCCCGAGAACATGCGCTGTCGCGGTGACATTGTGCTCGACGGGCAGGTGCTGGGCGATACCAGCAAGGTCGATCAACGCGGCAAAACGGTGTGTTACGTGCCTCAGGGCGTCAGCGCCCTGAACCCGCTGATCAAGGTCGGGCCGCAATTGATGCGTGCCGCGCGCCTGAGCGGGGTCAAGTTGGGAATGGAGGAGGTGGCTGATCAACTCAAACACTACAACTTGCAGCCGCAGTTGGTGGATGAGTTCCCGCGCACCCTGTCGGGCGGGATGGCCAAGCGCGTACTGGCCAGTTGCGCGGCCCTGACCCGTGCGCGCTATATCCTCGCTGACGAGATCACGTCGTGGCTGGATGACGAGCATGCCAGCCAGTTGCTGACGCACCTGAAAGGTTTTTGCCAACAGGGGCGCGGGATCTTGTGGGTGACCCATGACCTGGCGCTGGCGGCACGTTTTGCCGACCGCATAGCCGTACTGCATCAAGGCGAGCTGCACGAAACCCTGAGTGCTGCAGAGTTGCGCGAGAACGGTGGCAGCCCGTGGTTGCAGTCGCTGTGGGCGGCGTTGCCCGAACAGCAGTTTCTGGCGCGCAGGGTGCCTGAATATGCTTGAAGTCCAGCAGTTGAGTATCGTACAGGATGGACGCCGGCTCTGGGATTCGGTGTCGTTCCAGGTCCGGCCCGGTGAGCGCCAGGGCATCTCGGCGCCCAGCGGCTACGGTAAAACCACCCTGGGCCGGGTGCTGGCGCAATGGCAGTCAGCAACGTCGGGCAAGGTCACCGTGGGCGGCAAACCGCTTTCACAAAAGGGTTATTGCCCGGTTCAGTTAGTGCCGCAACATCCCGAGCAGACCTTCAACCCTTATCGCACCACGGGCGAAAGCCTGCGCGATGCCTGGTCCCCGGATGCCGCCTGGCTGGAGCGTCTGGCCGTGAAACCCGACTGGCTGGCGCGACGCCCGGATGAATTGTCGGGCGGTGAGTTGGCACGTATCGCCTTGCTCAGAGCGCTTGATCCGCGCACCCGTTACCTGATCGCAGACGAAGTGACGGCCCAGCTGGACCCGCATATTCAGGCGCAGGTTTGGCATGTCCTGCTGGAAGAAGCCCGGCATCGTGAGTTGGGGCTGATAGTGTTCAGCCATAACAAGGCCCTGCTGGAGAAGGTGTGTTCGAGTATCTGGATGCCGCAGCGGGCGCTGGGTGTGAATGCTGCTACGCACTGCCAGCAGTGAATCCACCACGCCGCGTGCCATTTCGACACCGTGTATCACGTTCCACAGCGGCTCGGCGTCAAAACCCCTGAGGGGGGAGCGGATGTCGCCGGCAGTGGTTTCTGCCCCCTTGAGCAACAGCGAAATAGGCAGCAAGGCGTCGTGGGCGTTGATACCGGGTTGATGCTGAAGAGTGGCGTGCCCGGATGGGCTGTGGTTTCGAGCGTGTCGAGGGAAAGGGATCAGGCAGGTGCAGGCGTTGCAATTTGTGTGGGAACCACCGCAAATCCACTGTGGGAGCGAGCCTGCTCGCGATGCAGACGCTGCGGTGATTCTGATGACGTGTGGAGCGTATGTAATCAGCGCCCCTCAAGGCCATGCAATTCGCAGTATTCTGCCCAGTCCATGCCCGCCATTTGCGCCACTTCACGGTGAACTTCCAGGCGCTGGGCCTGAAATTCTTCAGCATCGGCACTGGTCAATTGCAGCGTCAGCTCCCAGGCAAAAAAGCCCAGGCGTTCGGCCTCGGCCTCAAAGGCTTCATTCAAGCGTTCCTGGCGATATTCCTTCATGGACTGGCCAACAGCGCGGGCAGCCAGGGGGTTTAACGTTTCAAGTTCTGCAGCCAGATCAGGGTGTTCGTCGAGAAAGCGATCAAGGGCTTTTTGATGATTGGTTCCGGGTTCGGTCACACAAGTCTCCAGATTGAAAAAGGGCGAGAACATAGCGTAGACGCGTTCGACGCCGCTCGTGTCGTTTGCACCCGGGGTCTGGCCATTCAACGGTGTAGTCGTGTTGGCTGCATCGCGGGATGGAGATCAGTTTTTGGTGAGTTGTCCATTGCCGGTAGGCACGATGACAGAGGGCGATCGATACAAGGTGTGGCGACCGTTAAGGATATAGAGCACATCGGTGCCGAGCAGGGTGATCAACGCCAGATAGTCGGCTCGGGGAAGGCTAAGGTCCCGCTCATACAGGCTTTGCGCGTTGCGACCGATACCTCCGGCCAGAGCCATTTGCTGCTGCGTCAGGCTAAGGCGCAGGCGCTCTTCTCTGAGGCGTTTTCCGTAGGTACTCATGTGCGTAACCTGATAGGAGCATGGGTGTCATGCAAAGATTAATTCAAGCGGTGAAAGAGGGAAAGGGCGGTCGTCAATAGTCTCTGCAGGTTGTGTGATTTCAGACAAAAAGAGGCAGGAAAGCGCCAAGCGTTCCTGCCTCTTTTATTTTGCCTACAGCGCCGGCTTTTTCTCGGCTTCCGGCAGGAACCAGTTCAGCAGCAGGGCGCAGATACCGCCTGTGGCCACGCCGGATTCCAGCACGTTGCGCAGGGCAGCGGGCATGTGGGCGAGGAACTCAGGTACCTGAGACACACCCAGACCCAAGGCCAGGGAGACGGCAATGATCAACAGGGCGCGACGGTCCAGGTTGATGCTGGCCAGAATATTGATCCCCGACGCCGCTACGGCACCGAACATCACCATGGCTGCACCGCCCAGTACCGGCTCGGGCACGGCCTGAATGGCACCGGCCACGCTTGGGAACAGGCCCAACAGGATCAACATGCCTGCAATCCATACGCCAATGTGGCGGCTGGCAATGCCGGTGAGCTGAATCACGCCATTGTTCTGGGCAAAAATCGAGCTGGGGAACGTGTTGAAAATGCCCGCCAGGAACGAGTTGGCACCGTTGACCAGAACGCCGCCCTTGATGCGTTGCATCCAGATTGGGCCTTCGACCGGCTGGCGCGACACTTTGCTGGTGGCGGTCACGTCACCAATGGCTTCCAGCGAGGTGACGAGGTAAATCACCAGCATCGGAATAAACAGCGACCAGGAGAAGCCCAGGCCGAAGTGCAACGGCATTGGCACCTGGAACAGTTCTGCTTCGTGCATGCCGGTGAAATCCAGACGCCCCAGATAACCCGCCAGCGCATAGCCCACTGCCAGGGCGATGACGATGGCGCAGCTGCGCATCCACACCAGCGGGATGCGGTTAAGGATCACGATGATTGCCAGCACTACGCCCGACAGCATCAGGTTTTCGCCGTTGGCGAACGTACCGTTGCCCATCGCGGTAAAGCCGCCGCCCATGCTGATCAGACCGACTTTAATCAGGGTCAGGCCAATCATCAGCACCACAATGCCGGTGACCAGCGGGGTGATCATGCGTTTTACGAAGGGCAAAACCCGGGAGATACCCATTTCGACAAACGAACCGGCAATGACCACGCCAAAGATCGCAGCCATCACAGCTTCAACCGGCGTGCCTTGCTTGACCATCAGCGCGCCGCCCGCAATCAGCGGCCCGACAAAGTTGAAGCTGGTGCCTTGCACGATCAGCAGCCCGGCGCCGAAAGGACCAAAGCGCTTGCACTGAACGAAGGTGGCGATGCCGGAGATGACCAGCGACATGGAGACAATCAGGTTGGTATCGCGGCTGGACACACCCAGTGCCTGGCAGATCAGCAGGCCGGGGGTGACGATTGGCACGATGATCGCCAGCAGATGTTGCAGAGCTGCCAGAAAGCCGATCCACGGCTTGGGCCGGTCTTCAAGACCGAAGACCAGCTCGCTGGTCTGGGACTCGGCTTCAGGCGGTGTGTTGAGAGAGGTCATGGCGAGCGCCCTGGAAAAAAGAGCGCGATTCTACTGGTCTTGGGCCATTACGCCCAGTGTTGGTTGGTTATTGACGCCGCGACTCACTTCGGTGGGAGCGAGCCTGCTCGCGAATGCCTGCACGCGACCTTCGCGAGCAGGCTCGCTCCCACATCAGACATTACAGATGCAAGGCATGCCCCAATGCGCGCAGGGCGGCTTCCTGTACGGCTTCACCCAGTGTGGGGTGGGCGTGAATGGTGCCGGCAATGTCCTCCAGGCAGGCGCCCATTTCCATTGACTGGCCAAAGGCGGTCGACAACTCCGAAACACCCGCGCCCACGGCTTGCCAACCGACGATCAGGTGGTTGTCGCGGCGCGCCACAACCCGCACAAATCCGGTTTTGGATTCCAGGGTCATGGCCCGGCCATTGGCCGAGAACGGGAAGCTGGCGCTGATAAAGTCCAGCCCGGCCGCTTCTGCCTCGGCCGGGGTTTTGCCCACCACGACAATTTCCGGATCGGTAAAACACACCGCAGCAATGGCCGTGGGGCTGAACTCGCGCTGTTTACCGGCAATGATCTCGGCAACCATCTCGCCCTGGGCCATGGCTCGATGTGCCAGCATCGGCTCACCCGTCAGGTCACCAATCGCCCACACGTTGCGCATGCTGGTGTGGCAGCGGTTATCGACGCGAATGGCCGGGCCGTTCATGGCCAGAGCCAGGGTTTCAAGGTTGAAGCCTTGAGTGCGGGGGCGGCGACCGACCGCCACCAGCACCTGATCGGTTTCCAGGGTTTGGCTCTCGCCCATGGCGTTGCGCATGGAGAGGGTTTTGGTGCTGGCCTGGAAGCCTTCGACGCTGTGGGACAGGTACAGAGTAATGCCCAGCGCCTTGAGGGATTCGGCCACCGGCAGCGTGAGATCCTTGTCGTACGTTGGCAAGATCCGGTCACGTGCTTCAACCACGGTCACTTCGGCGCCGAGCTTGCGGTAGGCGATACCCAGCTCCAGACCGATATACCCGGCTCCGACCACGGTCAGGCGCTTGGGAATGGCGGTTGGCTGCAGGGCTTCGGTAGACGAAATGATCGCGCCGCCAATGGGCAGAATCGGCAGGTCGACGGTCTGCGAGCCGGTAGCCAGCAACAGGTGTTCGCATTCGATGCGCTGTCCGTCGACTTCAACGGCCTTGCCGTCGAGGATCTTGGCCCAGCCATGAATGACCTTCACGCCATGTTTTTTCAGGAGTGCGCCGACGCCGGTGGTCAGGCGGTCAACGATGCCGTTTTTCCATTGCACGCTTTGGCCGATATCCAGGCTCGGGGCCTGGGTCTTGATCCCCAGCGGTGAATGGTTAGTGCTGTAGCGTTGAGTCGTGTGGAACTGCTCGGCAACGTGAATCAGCGCCTTGGACGGAATGCAGCCCACGTTAAGGCAGGTACCGCCCAGGGACTGGCCTTCGATCAGGACCGTCGGGATCCCCAGCTGGCCGGCGCGGATCGCCGCGACATAGCCGCCAGGGCCGCCACCGATAATCAGCAGCGTGGTGTGTTGTGTTGGCTGCATGTTCACTCCAGAAACAGGGTGGCAGGTTGTTCGAGCAAGCCACGCATGGCCTGGATAAATTGCGCCGCGTCCATGCCATCGACCACGCGATGGTCGAAGGAGCTGGAAAGGTTCATCATTTTTCGCACCACGATCTGGCCTTTGACCACGACCGGACGCTCGACGATGCGGTTAACCCCAATAATCGCCACTTCAGGCAGGTTGACCACCGGGGTGCTGACAATGCCGCCCAGCGCGCCCAGGCTGGTCAGGGTAATGGTTGAACCGGAGAGTTCTTCGCGGGTGGCTTTGCCGGTGCGCACGGCGTTGGCCAGGCGAGCGATTTCATCGGCGGCACCCCACAGGTTCAGGGTTTCGGCGTGACGAACCACGGGCACCATCAAGCCGGCGTCGCTCTGCGCGGCAACGCCGATGTGGGCGGCGCCAAAGCGGGTAATGATTTGTGCTTCGTCGTCATAACGCACGTTGATCTGCGGGAAATCGCGCAAGGCGACGACCATCGCCCGTACCAAGAATGGCAGCAAGGTCAGCTTGCCTCGGCTGTCGCCCCATTTTTGATTGAGCTGGGCGCGCAGTTCTTCGAGCGCTGTGACGTCCACTTCCTCGACATAGCTGAAGTGTGCAGCGCGGCGCTTGGCGTCCTGCATGCGCTGGGCGATCTTGCGGCGCAGGCCGATCACCGGGATCTGCTGCTCGTCGTTGCGTTTGGCGTAACCACTGGCAGGCGCAACGCTGGTGCTGGAGTCTTGTGCCAGATAAGCATCCAGGTCGTCATGCAGCACACGACCCGCAGGGCCGCTGCCCACCACAAAGCGCAGCTCGATCCCGGCATCCCAGGCACGCTTGCGCACGGCCGGGGAGGCCAGCGGGCGTTCATTGGCTTCGCGGGCGACAGGCGCCACACGCTGCATTGCTGCGGTTTTCACCGTAGGCGATGACACCACGGCGACTTCGACCCGGGCCTGGGGCGCAGCTTTAGGGGCGGCGACCGCAGGGGCTGGCGCCGCGGCAGGCTGGGCACTTTCACGCAGGTTGCCCGCGCCTTCGACTTCGATGCGGATCAATTCACTGCCCACGGCCATGACTTCACCGGGCTGGCCACCCAGAGCCAGGACTCTACCGGCCACGGGGGAGGGAATGTCCACGGTGGCCTTGTCGGTCATCACATCGGCCACGACCTGGTCTTCGCTGACCATGTCGCCGACTTTGACAAACCACTCCACCAGTTCAACTTGAGCAATGCCTTCGCCAATGTCCGGCATCTTGATAACGTGCGTACCCATTCAGACCTCCATAACCCGTTGTAAAGCAGCACCCACTCGCGCCGGGCCGGGGAAGTAGGCCCACTCCTGAGCATGGGGATACGGCGTATCCCAGCCGGTTACACGCTCGATTGGTGCTTCCAGGTAGTGGAAGCAGTGCTCTTGAACCAGTGCGATCAGCTCGGCGCCGAAACCGCAGGTGCGGGTGGCTTCGTGCACGACAACGCAACGGCGGGTCTTCTTCACGGAGGTGACGATGGCGTCCAGATCCAGCGGCCACAGGCTGCGCAGGTCGATGACTTCAGCATCGATGCCGGTTTCTTCAGCGGCCACTTGGGCGACATAGACGGTGGTGCCGTAGGTCAGGATGGTGACTTCAGTGCCGGGGCGCACAATGGCGGCGCAGTCCAGCGGCACGGTGTAATAACCGTCGGGTACGGCGCTGGCCGGGTGTTTCGACCACGGGGTGACAGGGCGATCGTGATGGCCGTCGAACGGACCGTTGTACAGGCGTTTTGGCTCAAGGAAGATGACCGGGTCATCGTTCTCGATGGCGGCAATCAGCAGGCCCTTGGCGTCGTAGGGGTTGGACGGCATCACGGTACGCAGGCCGCAGACCTGGGTGAACATGGCCTCCGGGCTCTGGCTGTGGGTCTGGCCGCCGTAGATCCCGCCACCGCAGGGCATGCGGATGGTCATCGGGGCGATAAATTCACCGGCCGAGCGGTAGCGCAGGCGCGCCGCTTCGGAAACGATCTGATCGGAAGCCGGGTAGAAGTAGTCGGCAAACTGGATTTCGGCCACAGGGCGCAGGCCGTAAGCACCCATGCCCACTGCAGCGCCGACGATGCCGCTTTCGGAGATGGGGGCGTCGAACACCCGCGAGCTGCCGTACTTGGCCTGCAGGCCTTCGGTGCAGCGAAACACGCCGCCGAAGTAGCCCACGTCCTGGCCAAATACCACCACGTTATCGTCGCGCTCAAGCATCACATCCATGGCCGAGCGCAGGGCCTGGATCATCGTCATGGTGCTGGTACTCACGGCGTTCTCCATCTGAATTTTATTGTTGTCGTTCATCTGGTTATAACCCCAATTCCTGACGTTGCCGGCGCAAATGCTCGGGCATTTCCTTGTACACGTCTTCAAACATCGAGGCAGCGCTGGGTATTTGCCCACCGGCCAGGGTGCCGAAACGCTCGGCTTCCTTTTGCGCGCCAATGATTTCAGCTTCGAGTTCAGCGCTGACCGCGACGTGCTCTTCTTCCGACCAGTTGCCAGTGGCAATCAGGTGCTGCTTGAGACGAATAATCGGATCACCCAGCGGGAAGTGGCTCCAGTCATCGGCAGGACGGTACTTGGATGGATCGTCAGACGTGGAGTGCGGGCCTGCGCGATAGGTGACCCACTCGATCAGGGTCGGTCCCAGATTGCGGCGGGCCCGCTCGGCGGCCCAGGCCGAGGCGGCGTACACCGCGATAAAGTCGTTGCCATCAACCCGCAGCGAAGCGATACCGCAACCTACGCCACGTCCGGCGAAGGTGGTGGATTCGCCGCCGGCAATGGCCTGGAACGTCGAAATCGCCCACTGGTTGTTGACCACGTTGAGGATCACAGGGGCGCGGTAGACGTGGGCGAAGGTGAGGGCGGTGTGAAAGTCGGACTCGGCAGTGGCACCGTCGCCAATCCAGGCCGAGGCGATTTTGGTGTCGCCCTTGATCGCCGAGGCCATACCCCAGCCGACGGCTTGCATGAATTGGGTGGCGAGGTTGCCGGAAATACTAAAAAAGCCGTAATCGCGAACCGAATACATGATCGGCAATTGCCGGCCCTTGAGCGGATCGCGTTCGTTGGACAGCAATTGGCAGATCAGGTCGACCAGAGGGACGTCGCGGGCCATCAAAATACTTTGCTGACGGTAGGTCGGGAAGCACATGTCGTCGATATTCAAGGCCAGGGCCTGGGCGCTGCCGATGGCCTCTTCGCCAAGGCTCTGCATGTAGAACGACATTTTCTTCTGGCGCTGGGCGACCACCATGCGGGTGTCGAAAATGCGGGTTTTGAGCATGGCGCGCATGCCTGCACGCAACACCTCGGTGGATACGCCTTCGGCCCACGGGCCAAGGGCCTGGCCCTGATCATCGAGCACGCGAATCAGGCCCTTGGCCAAATCAGCCGTGTCGGCAGGTTCTACATCGATTGGCGGTTTGCGTACCAGACCGGCATCGGTCAGGCGCAGGTAACTGAAGTCGGTCTTGCAGCCTGGGCGGCCAGACGGTTCGGGAACGTGCAGGCGCAACGGTGCATATTCATTCATGGCTTTCTCTACGCTCGATCTTGTCGTGATTATTAGGCGCGGGAGCTAGGTAAAACGTCGAAGATCTGTCTGATATAAGACCAAGATCTTGTCCTACAACAATCATATTCCTGACGCTGAAGAATATTTCTCTGTAGTTCATTGTGCTTTGCAGCATTTAAGGATAAGAATTCTTTATAAACATAAAAAACAGGTGTTTTTATCTCATGCGTAAGCTAGATCGAACGGATATCGGGATTCTCAACAGCCTTCAGCAGAATGCGCGCATCACCAATGCGGACCTTGCGCGCTCGGTAAACCTGTCACCGACGCCGTGTTTTAACCGGGTCAAGGCGATGGAAGAGCGTGGCCTGATCCGTGAGCAGGTGACCTTGCTCGACGCCGACATGCTGGGGCTGCACGTCAATGTGTTCATCCATGTCAGCTTGGAGAAACAGGTCGAAGAAGCCCTGCAACATTTTGAAGCGGCAATTTCCGATCGCCATGAAGTCATGGAGTGCTATTTGATGGCGGGCGACCCGGACTACCTGATTCGGGTGCTGGTGCCGAGTATTCAGGCACTTGAGCGTTTCATGATGGACTTTCTGACCAAGGTTCCAGGGGTGGCCAACATCCGTTCAAGCTTCGCTCTCAAACAGGTGCGCTACAAAACCGCGTTGCCGCTGCCTCCGGGTGGGCTAATGCTGGAGGAGTGATTCACACCCGCAGCCGCCAGCGCTCAGTGAAGCGCAGGTCAACCACCGACAGCGGCTCAACGTCAATCAGGTTGAAGGACACCGTATTTGCAGCAAGCGCATGCAATATGGCGGCACGGATGACAAAGGGGTGAGTCACTACGGCAAAATGACCTTCTTCTCGAAACTCATCGAGCCAGGCGCTGACTCGCAGGCAATGGTCCTGCACGGACTCGCCGCCGTGGGGCGCTGAATACGGGTTGTTGATCCAGCTTGTGAGCACTTGCGGCATGCTTTGCTGCAAGTCCGACAGGCGCAACCCCTGCCAGTCGCCGACATCGTAGTCCCCCAGGGCGGGTACAATTTCAATCTCGCCGCCCAGTGCCTGAGCGGTTTGCAAGGTTCGGGTTTCGGGCCCGCAGAGTATGCGCACCGGCTTTTTCAGCCGCGCCCTCAGTTCAGCTGCCAGCAGCAAACCCTTTGGTTCAGCCGGTTCATCCAGTGCAAAGCGTCCCAGACGCTGGGCTTCAGTGCGGGCATGACAAATAAAGCTGAGGCGGGTGGGCATGCTGGGGTCCTTGCGGGGGAGGCGTCGTGTTGGGTGCCGGGAGACTGCGTGCGCTCGCCCTTGAATCAGTTTAGGCGAGTATTATGACCGCGTATTTCACTCTCAAGGTACTGTGCAATGGCTGCTGCTCTGTTGAAAAAAGTCCTTAATACCGCTGCATTACTGACACTGATGGCCGGTGCCAGTGCGGCGTTCGCCCATGCCCATCTGGAACAGTCGACACCCGCTGCCGGTAGCACCGTCACGAGTGCCAATGAACTGCGACTGGTGTTCACCGAAGGCGTGGAGCAGGCGTTCACCAAGGTCGTGCTGACCCGTGACCAGGCGCCGGTTACTGTGAGCAGCATCAAGACCGAGCCTGCCAACAAGAAAGTCCTGATTGTGACCCCGGCCCAACCGTTGCCTGCAGGTACCTACCAGGTGAAGTGGAACGCAGTGTCTGTGGATACTCACAAGAGTGCTGGCGATTACAGTTTTACGGTGAGCAACTGAGTTGATTGTCAGTGCAATGGTCATCTGCCGTTTTGTGCATTTTTGCGTTGTGCTGCTGATGTTCGGGGCCTGTGCATTCAGGCCTCTGCTGCTGGGTGTCTGGCCTTGCGTCGAGATTGATCGACAGCTGCGCAAGGTCAATCGCGTTCTGGCATGGGTTGGGCTTGGCAGCGGGGTGGCGTGGCTGGTGTTGACCACCCATTCGATGGCCGGCAGTTGGCCAGAAACACTTGACCTCGGCACATTGTGGCTGGTGCTGGGCAGCACTTTTTTCGGTCAGGTCTGGGCCTTCCATCTGTTGTTCTGCGTTCTGTTACTGATCACTTTGTACGCCCCGGCCCGTTTTTACGTCATCTGGCTGTTGAGCTTTTTGTTGCTGGCCACATTGGCGCCGGTTGGTCACGGTGCGATGCTGGATGGCTGGCGTGGGCAACTGTTGATGCTCAACCAACTGATTCATCTGGTGTGTGTCGCCACCTGGCTTGGCGGTCTGATGGGGTTGCTGCTGATCCTTGGGCGTCCTGCGGGGCATGCCGTGAGTGCGGTTTTACAGCGCTTCAGCAATCTGGGTTTTGTGCTGGTTGCCGGGATCATGCTGACCGGGCTCATCAATACCCGGGTGCTAACGGGGGCGCTCTGGCCTACACCGTTGTTTGAAGGGTTCGCACTGATTCTGTTGATCAAAGTGACGCTGGTGGGGGTGATGTTACTGCTGGCACTGCTCAATCTGGTCATGAGCCGTTTGGGCCGCATCGCACTGTTACGCAGCAGTGTTGCCCTTGAATGGTTTTTCGGATTGGCGGCAGTGGCTGCGGTTTCGTTGCTGGGCACTTTGCCGCCGCTGGTGGTGGGCTAACTGTTTTTAATGCCTGCACTGCCTCGTGGGAGCGAGCCTGCTCGCGATGCAGGCGACGCGGTTTACCCGAATGATCGCGGTGCTGCCTTCGCGAGCGGGCTCGCTCCCACTTCAACTTTGGCGCCCTGAAGAGTCGAGCTTGCAGGGATTATTGTGGGAGCGAGCCTGCTCGCGATGCAGGCGACGCGGTTTATCCGAATGATCGCGGTGATGCCTTCGCGAGCAGGCTCGCTCCCACTTCAACTTTCGCGGCGCCCTGAAGAGTCGAGCTTGCAGGGATTATTGTGGGAGCGAGCCTGCTCGCGATGCCGGCGATGCGGTTTATCCGAATGATCGCGGTGATGCCTTCGCGAGCAGGCTCGCTCCCACTTCAACTTTGGCGCCCTGAAGAGTCGAGCTTGCAGGGATTATTGTGGGAGCGAGCCTGCTCGCGAATGATCTTCGCGAGCAGGCTCCCCAGGGAGAAGTCTAGATCAGTAAAAAAACGCCCAGCAAACCGCCAAACACCAGCCACTTTTCCAGGTAGTAGCGCGCGCGGTTGCGCTTTTTCAGCTCCTTGCCGCGCAGGCGAATCTTGTACAGCTTGGTAAATGCGCGGTTCAGACCACCGGTCTTATCACTGCTGCCGTTGGGTGAGCTGGCAGAAGCCATGACCGTTCGGCTGAACCACTGGTTGAAGGCGCTGGCCCAGCGATATTTCATGGGCCGCTCTACATCACAGAACAAGATGATGCGGTTCTTGTCGGTGGTGTTTTCAGCGTAATGAATAAAGGTTTCGTCAAACATCACCGCTTCGCCGTCACGCCACGCGTAGTTCTGGCCGTCGACATTGATGTAGCAGCCCGGATCATTAGGCGTATCCAGCCCCAAGTGAAAGCGCAGCGAGCCTGCATAAGGGTCGCGGTGACGCACCAGTTTCGAGCCGGGTGGCAACTCGGCAAACATGGCGGCCTTGATGGTGCCGATGCCGTTGAGCAACTCAATGGTTCTTGGGCACAGTTCGACCGCTGACGGGTGGTTGTCGCCATACCACTTCAGATAAAAGCGCTTCCAGCCGCTTTTGAAAAACGAGTTGAACCCCACGTCGTTCGGCTGTTCGGAGCGTTTGATTTCGCCCGCTTGCATCAGGTTTCGTGCTTCTTCGCGGATCTCCTGCCAATGCGCTTGCAGAGGCTGTAGCTCGGGGAAATCTGAAGGTTTCAGGTAGGGCTGGCTCGGTACTTTGGAAAAGAGGTACAGAAAGCAGTTGATGGGGGCCAGAAAGGTGGAATGGTCGCTCAGTTGACGTCCAAGTTTATGGCGCACAGTGCCCCGCAGGTGGACATAGGCAATGGACAAAACATAGACAGCAATAATGATGAGTTTCAAAAGTATCGTCACAAGTCAGGAGAAACGCAGCCCTGCATACACGCAAATAGCCCGATATCCTGTAGGAGTTATCGGGCGCTGGTGTCGCTTGATGGGAGCCAAGGCGTAAGGTTAGTGCAGCACTTTAGGCATTTTCCAGCTTTTCATGATGTTTTTGAACATATTTGCTTACAGTCTTTGGTCGTGTTGCGGGTGGGGATTTTCTATTTCCCTCAGTAAAGCATCTACTTCGTCGGCACCTGGCGACGTGGCGGGGCCGTGGCGGGTGACGGTCAGCGCCGCTGCGGCATTGGCGCGCGTAGCTGCTTGCGCCGAGCTATAGCCCGCCGCCAACGAGGCAATCATCACTCCGGCATGCGTGTCTCCGGCACCGTTGCTGTCGACGGCGTGTACCTTGAACCCGGCCATGTGCTGCGGACCTTGGCAATCGCTGATCCAGCACCCCTGCGGTCCGTCGCGCACAATCGTGAGGCAGTGGTGGGGCAAGCGTGCAGGCAGGAGGGACAGGGCGCCTGCCAGCGTAGTGCTGGAGGTGAAGGTCTGTGCTTCACTGCGATTGCTGGTCCAGAGGTCAAGACGCGGTAACAGAAGGTCGAGAAGGTGCGGATCGATGTCGGCCACTAACGGACCGGGGTCGAACGACACATGTACGCTCGACGGCAGGCTCTGTATCCAGTTCATTAGCGCCAGAGCCTTGTCGACATGGAGCAGGCTGTAACCGCTGACATAGACGTAGTCGTCAGGCTGGACGGTGACGTTCGCCAGATCCTGGGCGGATAACCCGCCTTCGGCACCGATACAGGAAATAAACGTGCGCTCAGCACTGGCTTCCGTGAGGGCGACGCACAGTCCGGTGTCCTTGTGCGGGTCGATGGGCAAGGTCATCTGGATGCCCTCGGCATTCATGGCCTGCCGGGCCAAATCACCGAACTGCCCCTGGCCGTGGCGTCCCAAATACAACGTTGGTAGTCCATTGCGCTGGGCAGCGGCCATCACGTTGAAACCACCACCTGCATGAAAGCGGGCGCTGTGGGCCAATGTATCGCCACCGGAACGGGGCAGCGTGTCGAGGGTCATTGCCAGGTCGACGATGACCTGGCCGGTATGCAGCAACCTAGACATGGGCGGTATCCGGAGCAGACTGACGGCGGTCTTTGGCACCGCCCAGCAGTGCGTGCAAGCCACCTGCCACGACGAATGTCACCACCCAACTCAAGCCGTTATGGCCCAACCAGGAGTCGGCCAGTGGTCCGACAAACCAGTCCGCGTCACTGCTGCCCACACGGGTAAAGCAAAACCCCAGCACCAGGGCCAGTGCCCAAGCACCCAATGCTCTCCATTCGATGCCGCCGTTGTACCAGTAGGCGCTGCTTGCGCTGACGTCCAGCAGGTCTTTGGGGCTGTAGTACTGGCGGTGAGCAAGGTCGACGACAAAGATGGCCACCCAGGCGGTAATCGGAATGGCGGTGAGTGAGATAAAGGTGATGAAGGGGCCATAAAAGCTGCCAGCAAACAGCATGAAGTAAATCGAGCCACAAAAAATTGCCACGATATCGACGACGACGGCCTGTACCCGTTTGATGTTCACCCCTAGGGTCAAGGTGGTCAGGCCTGCGGAATAGACTGACAGATGGTTGGACAGTAACAGGCCGCCAAAGGCGCTGAGCAGGTAGGGAACAGCCATCCAGGAGGGCAGCATGTTACGGATCGCGGCGATAGGGTCGGTGGCGGAGGCCAGGTCGTGGTTGCCGACAGACAGCAAGCCGCCAAGGCTGATCAACAAGACCAGAGGAATCCCGGCACCCCAGGCCGCGCTCGCGATCAGTTGCGAGGCCCTGACGCTGCGCTTCTGGTACCGCGACATGTCGGCGCCGGCGTTGGCCCAGCCAATGCCGGTGCCTGCAGCCATGATGCCGATCCCGATAATCACCGCGCTCAGGGGCGCAGGGCTGGCGCTGAACACGGTTTGCCAGTCGATGGTGGCGCACAGGAAGCCGCCTACCAGCAGGTTGAGCGCGCCAAACACGTAGGTTGCCCATTTCTGAATAAGCAGTAGGGTTGCATGCCCCAGGCCGGAAACGCAGAGGGTAAGCACTGTAAAAATGCCGATACACAGCAGGGTAAGCCACGGTGCGTGTTTGGCTTCGGCAGGGGTGTTGAAGACGATTGAGGACAGTGCGAGCAGCACGAATGCGGCGGTGGTGGTGTTCACTGTTTCCCACCCTACACGTGAAATCAGTGAAACCAGTGTGGGGCCAATATTGCCCCGTACGCCGAAGATGGCTCGCGACAGCGTCAGGCTTGGCGCGCGGCCACGTCGTCCAGCAATCGAGATGACACCGACCACGGCAAACGAGCCGGCAGCACCGATCAGGGCGACGATGACGACTTGCCAAATGGCCAATTGATGAAAGGCCACCAGGGTTGCCCCCAATGGCAGACCGAGAATGCTGATATTGGCTGCAAACCAGACCCAGAACAGTTGCAGGGGATCGCCGTTGCACTCGTTTTCGGGGACGGGCTCAATGCCGCGTGTTTCCAGTTGCCCGGCGCTGTGCCCGGCGTTAGGCGATGTCATGGAAAGTGGCTCCTGATGCTGTGTTCTCGTTGTAAGCCGCGTGCGTCCAGGACGGGCCTCAGAAGCGAGGCCGATCGTTTGCTGTCCATGGCAGATTTTTTACAGGTTACGAAGGGCCAGCAGTTGGTGCACCAACGGCTCCAGTTGCAGGCTGTTGACCGCAGTGATCTGTTCGATCAGCTCAGCCGGCCATTGATCCAGCCCAGCACAGGCGCCCAGCATGGCGCCGAGAATGGCGGCAATGGTGTCGGTGTCGCCGCCAAGGCTGGCGGCCATGCACAGGGCGTCGAAACTGCTGAGGTTGGCGGTTGCCACTCGCTGGGCGATGGCGAACGCTGCGACGACAGATTCCTGGGACGCGACGGACGTACCGATCACGTCATACAGCAAGTCGCCAAGGTTGTCAGGGTTGCACTCGGTGCTTGCCTGTCTGGCCCAGCGAATGCGCGGGCCCATGCGCCCGCCCGCAACCCAGTGGCCGTGATGCTCCGCAATGAATGCCATTTCGGTGCCCGCATTAAGGGCGTGTTCCAGTTTTTTGCCATTGATCCCGCTGGAGACCACGGCGGCGACCGCCGCTGCACTGGCGATCCCCAGGCTGGTGTTGTGAGTGACCTGGCACGCCTGAATCACGGTATTGATAAAATGTTCCGGATGGGAAATGTCGCTGGCGATACCCACCGGGGCAATGCGCATTGCGGCGCCGTTGGTGGTGCCGTAGCGGCCTGACTCCTCGGGGCTGTGGCCAGCGAGGATCATCTCGATCGCGCGCTTGGTGGATGGCCCAAGCAGATCTTGAGAGCCTTTTGCCTGCATGCCGGATTCCCAACTGATCAGGCGCTGGGCAAGCTGGTTGGGGTCAATGTTGCCTTTGCCTTCGACCAGTAGTTGCCCAACCAGAATGGCTTGCTCGGTGTCATCGGTGACTGAGCCTGCGACCATGTTCGGGGCAATGGGCTGGTCGGCCGGGGCGCCTTCAAGCGTCGTAATGTGCCCGAAGCGGGCCACAATTTGCCTTCGGCTCAATGACTGGGTCGGCATGCCCAATGCGTCACCCAAAGCCAGGCCATAAAACGCACCCAGCGCACGATCCGTCGCCGTCATGTGGGCGTTCCAAACGAGTGGTACATGCGAAAGTGCACGGGATCAAGCCAGCTTTCGACCAGCTCCATAAAGCGTCCGTGGCGGTCGTAAGTGGTACGTAGCGCCTTGAGAAAAACGGTTCCGGCAGGACGCCCAAGCAACAGTGCGTCTTCCTCGTTGAGAGGTTCGGCGCCAATCCATTGATCGCCCCGGTCGCCGACAAAGCCGTACGCCGCGAGGGTGATGGTGAGTGAGTCGTCGATCAGACCTACTCTTGGCAGGCCTTCAAGGCCGCCAGTTGCGGGCATGAGGGAGCGCTCCAGCGAAATCGCGGTGCCATCGTCGCGCCGGCGGCGTCGCTCCAGCATGACAAATTGACTCAAACCGAATTGATGGAGCAGATCCGGGCGCTCAATGGCCTCTAGTCGAAGCAGCTCTGTGTGGATGCGGGCGCCCGTATTGGCCAACGCCTGGGTCCAGCCGTTATGTTGGTCGAGCGTAATACCGTCATACGTGACGATGGCGCCGCCTTCGGTCCGCGTAGCGATATATTTTCGCCTTTCCAGTTCAGTCAGTGCTGCGCGCAACGTACTGTGGCTCACACGCAGTTCTTGAGCTAATTGGTCTTCTCCCGGCAGCAGATGTCCATCTGCCAGAAGCCCGCTTTCGATACGGTGGACGAGCTCGTCGACCACGCGTTGTTTTTTAGTGAATCGAACCTGTTTAATCATCCCGCAAGTAATAGCTCAGCAATGCAGGTTCAGCAATGTGAGCCCCCCTGAAAAAGCCATAATTCATTGGCTGTTGGTGGACATTCAATGGCAGGAGAAACGCCTTGAGCCTGCGCTGACATCAGGGCTCAAGGCTGTTGCAGTCGAGCAGAGGGGTTTCAGCCACAGGCCTTGAGGTTGACCGGGCCAACAAACTCGTTGCCGCGACCCATCACGCAGGCGACCGCCTGATTGCGCTGACGCTCCCAGGCTTGAACGGGATAGGACTTGTCCCAGGCCTCGTAGAGCTGACGGTCTTGCTTGGAAAGGCGCAAGTTGTAGCGCTTGCTCATGTAAAAGTAGGTGCGGGCGATCATGCCGCGAATGTTGGGGCGGGGCATGACCTTTTTGGATTTGAAGTCGACCTGTGTCAGGCACGAGCCATATTGGCCCTTTTTCTCGGGTAGCCAGCCAAAGCTGAAGTTGCTTCTGTCCCCGTTGACCTCACCAATGCTGGGCACGAGGTTGTGCAGGTCTGCTTCGGCCACTTTGTATACCGGGTCGTTACGGGTGCAGTTTTTCCGCCCGCCACTTTGCCAGCATTGGCGCTGATGACCGATTTGCCAGGCCGGAACGATGTGTTCCCACTCGATGCGAGCGGCCCGATTGGCATTTTTGCGTGGGATGTAGCCACAGGCTTTCAGGTCGATGCGGTTGCCGCTGTATTTGCAGCCGCAGTAGAACTCGGTGGACTGCGGTGCGTAGAGTTTCCAGGCGACCTTCTTGGCTTCACTGAAGGTTTGCGGGGCTGCAGCGTGTGCGCTTACAACGGTAAAAAGACTGACCAGTGCCAGTAAACAAAACCTCATCGACTCAGTCTTCCTCGGGCACAGTCCAGAAAATATTGACGCTGCCATCATCGCGATGGGCAACGGTTACGTTGTCGTTTTCACCAATTTCTTCCAGCAGGCGTTCCCAGAACTCAGGATTGTCGCCTTCGAGTCGCTCAAGCACCGCCATTTTGTCTTTTTGAGCTTTGGGCGAACTGATGATTTTTTGTATGCGTGTGCCGAAAATTTCGTAGGGGCTCGGTGGGGTAGGCGCTTTCGCCACTTTTTTAGCCATGATGCGATCCTTGGTGTGCTGTATGCGCATACAGTATTTAACTGTGTCAGATTTGGCAACTGTTTGGTGCACGGGGGAGCGCATCCGGCGGTTATTCAGGCCCCAATAAAAAGGCCGCCTCCCTGAGGGAGGCGGCCTTTTCGAGTTCAACCGCAGGCGTTAACGCGTGCGACTTAGTATTCCCAGAAGATCCGTTGCAGCTCTTTGCTGTCTTGGGTTTTGGTCAGTGCGACCATGGCCAGGATGCGAGCTTTCTGAGGGTTCAGGTCGTGGGCTACAACCCAGTCATTTTTGTCGTCAGGTTGTTCTGCGTTACGCAGTACGAACCCGCCGTTATTTACGTGGGAAGAGCGAATGATTTGTACGCCATCCTTACGCAGAGCTTGCAGGGCCGGAACAACACGTGAAGACACCGAACCGTTGCCTGTGCCCGCGTGGATGATGGCTTTGGCGCCGGATTGTGCCAATGCCTTGTAGGCTGTGTCATCGACGTTGCCGTAGGAGTAGGCGATGCCTACGTTTGGCAGGCTCTTGATGTCTTTAATGTCGAACTCGGAATCCATGGTGTGACGCTTGGCTGGCAAGCGGAACCAGTAGGATTTGCCTTCAACGACCATACCCAGTGGGCCCCATGGGCTTTTGAATGCTTCGGTCTTGATGTTGATGGATTTGCTGACGTCACGGCCGGACTGGATCTCGTCGTTCATGGTGACCAGCACGCCTTTACCGCGGGCGTCTTTGCTGCCGGCAACGGCAACGGCGTTGTAGAGGTTCAACATGCCGTCAGCCGACATGGCGGTGCCCGGACGCATGGAGCCGACAACAACGATTGGCTTGTCTGTTTTTTCGACCAGGTTCAGGAAGTAAGCGGTTTCTTCCAGGGTGTCGGTGCCGTGGGTGATCACGATGCCGTCGACATCCTTGCTGTCAGCCAACTCGGCTACCCGGCGGCCCAATTGCAGCAGGTTGTCGTTGGTGATGCTCTCGGATGCAATTTGCATCACTTGCTCGCCACGAACGTTAGCCAGCTGGCTCAACTCGGGTACACCGGCAATCAGTTTGTCGATACCGACCTTGGCTGCTGTGTAAGTTGCACTGTTTGCAGCGCTTGCGCCTGCACCGGCGATGGTGCCGCCTGTAGCCAGAATGACAACATTGGGCTTGGTGGCGGCTTCTTCGGCTTGTACAGCAGTTGGCAGTGCAAGCAGAAGGGCCAGAGCGCCCGGAACGAAGGTTTTCAACACAGCATTTTTCATTGTTTTTTCTCTTATTAGTGAGTGTGCCGGTGTACGCACACCAAACACGGCACAAGCGATTCATTGGCCGTGAGCGGTGTATGGGAGAGCATTATTTATGCCAGTGCGCGCGGCCCTTGTGTCGATATGTAAGTTATTGATTTATAAGTATAAAAATATAATTTGAAATTTCTTGTATTGAAATTGGCCGGTTTCCCGAACAAAAAAGCTTTTTCCGTTCGGAGATTCGAATGCCAGTCCGTTTTACGCGGTCTTTTTTTCACATTGACAAATAACAAGCGGCTTTCCATAGTGAGGTTCAAGCAAACGTTTGCGCGGCGTTTTTTGAACCTGCCCCGGCAGTTTCTGAATCATGACCTATTGCCAGAACACGGCTGTTGGCACTCAGGCTTGGCGCGAGCAGGACGTTGCTCACAATAATCATAAGATCGGAGTTACTTCCATGAAGCTGCCATTCGCTGGACGCCTTCTTGCTGTCGCCATGCTGGCTGCGGCATCCCTTACCCTCCCTGTTGCTCATGCAGATACCCCTGAAAAACCCAAAGTCGGCCTGGTGATGAAGTCGTTGGCAAACGAGTTCTTTGTCACCATGCAAAAGGGTGGCGAGGACTATCAAAAAGCCCATGCGGCCAGTTTCGACCTGGTCTCTAACGGGATCAAAAATGAAACCGACACCGCAGGCCAAATCGACATCATCAATCAGATGATCATCGCCAAGGTCGATGCGCTGGTGATTGCACCGGCGGACTCCAAAGCCTTGGTGTCGGCGATCAAGAAAGCCAAGGACCGCGGGATCGTGGTGGTCAACATCGACAACCAGCTGGACCCCGACGTGCTGAAAAGCAAAGGTATCGAGGTGCCGTTTGTGGGGCCTAACAATCGCCAAGGCGCCCGTGAAGTAGGTGAGTACCTGGCGACAAAACTTCAGGCAGGCGATGAAGTGGGGATCATTGAGGGCGTGTCGACCACCACCAATGCTCAAATGCGCACCGCAGGTTTCAAGGACGCCATGACCGCAGCCGGCATGAAAATTGTGCCCGTGCAGTCGGGTAATTGGGAAATCGACGGCGGCAACAAGGTTGCGGCGGGCATGCTCAGCGAGTACCCCAATCTCAAGGCCATTCTTGCAGGCAACGACAGCATGGCTCTTGGCGCTGTGTCGGCCATCCGTGCAGCAGGCAAGGTCGGTAAGGTCCAGGTCGTGGGCTATGACAATATCGATGCGATAAAACCGATGCTCAAAGATGGCCGGGTACTGGCCACTGCAGACCAGGCAGCAGCCAAGCAGGCGGTTTTTGGCATTGAAACCGCCCTCAAGCTGGTCAAGAAAGAGCCGGTTGAAAACCTGAAGGACGGTGTCATCGACACCCCAGTCGAACTGGTCATCAACAAGTAACCCCCTTCGGTGTTGCAGGCATCCGCCCGTTTGGGCGGGTGCCGGGAGAAATAATATGTCTGCTCCTGATGCCGGCGTGGTCCTCACGGTCAGCGGGATTGGTAAAACGTACACTCAACAGGCAGTGCTGGCAGGCATTGATCTGTCGCTGTATCGCGGCGAAGTGCTGGCCTTGACGGGTGAAAATGGCGCCGGAAAGAGCACCCTGTCGAAAATTATCGGCGGCCTGGAAGTGCCGACTCTGGGGCAGATGCAATTCAATGGCCAGGCCTATGCCCCGAGCAGTCGCTCACACGCTGAGAAGCAGGGCGTGCGCATGGTCATGCAGGAGCTGAACCTGCTGCCCACCCTGACAGTGGCTGAAAACCTGTTTCTGGATAACCTGCCCAGCCGCATGGGCTGGATCAGCCGTAAACAATTGCGCAAGTCAGCCATTGAAGCCATGGCCCAGGTGGGGCTGGAGGCGATAGACCCTGACACCCTGGTCGGAGAGCTTGGGATTGGTCATCAGCAAATGGTCGAGATCGCTCGCAACCTGATTGGTGACTGTCATGTGCTGATCCTGGATGAGCCTACTGCGATGCTCACGGCCCGTGAAGTTGAAATGCTGTTTGTGCAAATCGAACGGCTTCAGGCCCGTGGCGTGGCAATTGTGTATATCTCCCATCGACTTGAAGAGTTGGCGCGTGTGGCGCAGCGGATTGCCGTGCTGCGTGATGGTTGCCTGGTGTGTGTCGAGCCCATTGCGGATTACAGCAGTGAGCAACTGGTCAATCTGATGGTGGGCCGTGAGTTGGGCGACCAGCTGGATTTAGGGCCGCGTACTTTGGGTGACACGGCGCTCAAAGTCTGTGGGATCGGTCGTTCGAACAAGGTGCAAGATGTCTCGTTTGAAGTGCGGCAGGGCGAAATATTTGGCATTTCGGGGCTGATCGGAGCAGGGCGCACCGAGCTTTTACGATTGATCTATGGCGCCGATCTACCCGATACCGGCAGCGTTGCGGTGGGCACGCCGGCGCAAGTGGTGAGCATTCGCTCGCCAGCCGATGCGGTAAAGCAGGGTATTGCCCTGATTACGGAGGATCGCAAGGGCGAGGGGTTGCTTTTGACTCAGTCGATCAGTGCCAACATCGGCCTGGGCAATATGCACCGTATCTCCAGCACGGGGGTGGTGAATGGCCAGCAGGAAGCCGCGCTGGCCCGACGCCAGATAGACGCAATGGGGATCCGCAGCAGCGGTCCTGATCAAGTGGTGTCGCAACTGTCCGGCGGGAACCAGCAGAAAGTCGTCATCGGCCGTTGGCTGGAGCGCGACTGTACGGTCCTGCTGTTTGATGAACCCACTCGCGGTATCGACATCGGTGCCAAGTTCGATATTTACCGACTGTTGGGTGAACTGACGCGCAAGGGCAAGGCGCTGGTGGTGGTGTCGAGCGACCTTCGTGAGTTGATGTTGATCTGTGACCGCATTGGCGTGCTGTCTGCGGGGCGTTTGATCGATACGTTCGAGCGTGACAGCTGGAGCCAAGAACAATTGCTGGCAGCAGCGTTTGCCGGTTATCAAAAAAGAGATGCGTTGCTTACAGAAGCCGCGCCAAAGGAAGCCTCATGAAAGCCACCCTCGTGCCGCAAAAAAATGCACACAACTACTACGGAATGGGCACTTATCTGGGGTTGGCGGGCGCCTTGCTGGCCATGATTGTGCTGTTCTCAAGCCTCAGTGATCACTTTTTCTCTTATGACACGTTGAGCACGCTGGCCAACCAGATTCCGGATTTGATGGTGCTCTCTGTCGGTATGACGTTTGTACTGATTATCGGCGGCATCGACCTGTCGGTTGGATCGGTATTGGCCCTGGCTGCGTCAGCGGTCAGTGTCGCGATTCTGGGCTGGGGCTGGAGTGTGATGCCTGCCGCCTTGCTGGGCATGGGGTGTGCAGCCCTTGCGGGTACGATTACAGGCTCAATCACAGTGGCCTGGAAAATCCCCTCTTTTATTGTGTCGCTGGGGGTTCTGGAGATGGCCCGGGGTGCGGCCTACCAAATGACCGGCTCGCGCACGGCCTATATCGGTGATGCGTTCGCCTGGCTTTCAAACCCGGTTGCCTTCGGTATTTCACCCTCTTTCATCATCGCATTGCTGATCATTGTTATCGCTCAAGCGGTACTGACGCGCACGGTGTTTGGCCGCTACCTGATCGGTATTGGTACCAACGAAGAAGCAGTACGTCTGGCCGGTATCAATCCCAAGCCCTACAAGATAGTGGTCTTCAGCATGATGGGGTTGCTGGCAGGAGTTGCGGCCCTGTTCCAGATCTCTCGCCTTGAAGCTGCCGACCCCAATGCCGGTTCGGGTCTTGAGCTGCAGGTGATTGCCGCAGTGGTGATTGGCGGTACGAGCCTGATGGGCGGGCGCGGCTCGGTAATCAGTACCTTTTTTGGTGTGCTGATTATCTCGGTATTGGCCGCAGGGCTTGCCCAGATCGGCGCGACAGAGCCTACAAAGCGTATTATTACCGGTGCTGTCATAGTGATAGCAGTGGTATTGGACACATACCGCAGTCAACGTGCACAGCGACGGAACTAAGCGATGGCAACTATTAAAGATGTCGCGGCAATGGCGGGCATTTCATATACGACGGTTTCCCATGTTCTGAATAAAACCCGCCCAGTGAGCGAGCCGGTTCGCTTGAAAGTTGAGGAAGCCATCGCGCGCCTCGATTATGTCCCCAGCGCTGTAGCGCGCTCGTTGAAAGCCAAGACCACGGCGACTATCGGTCTGTTGGTTGCCAATAGCCTGAACCCGTACTTTGCCGAGTTGGCGCGGGGGATTGAGGACTATTGCGAGCGCAACAATTACTGCGTGATTTTGTGCAATTGCGACGATGACCCAGACAAACAACGCAATTACTTACGGGTACTGCTTGAAAAGCGGGTGGACGGGCTGGTGGTTGCTTCGGCCGGTGGCGATCTGGGGATGGCCAGCGGCCTGGTCGGGGTTCGAACGCCGATGGTCATCGTCGACCGTAGCCTTGAGGGCGTGGAGGCTGATCTGGTGCGAATCGATCACGAGCTTGGCGCTTATTTGGCGACCCGTCACTTGCTCGATTTGGGGCACCGTGACATTGCCTGTATCGCAGGGCCGGCAATCACTCGCGTTGCACAGCTGCGCATGGCCGGGTATCTGCGGGCGTTGGCCGAGGCGGGCGTTATGGCGGATGAACGCTGGCTGGTCGAAAGCGACTTCAGCAGCGTGGGCGGCTATCAGGCTGCTGTCGGCCTGCTCGAGCACAACCGGCCCTCGGCTATTTTTGCCTGCAACGACATGATGGGTATCGGTGTATTGCGGGCGGCGGCGGAGCGCAACATTCGAGTACCGGAGCAGTTGTCGGTCATCGGCTTTGATGATGTGCAGATGAGTCGTTACGTCTATCCCTCCCTGACGACGGTGGGGCAGTCGATTTTGCAATTAGGTGAAATGGCAGCACAACTGTTGTTGCGCCGCATTGCCTCGCCGGAGCGAGCGATAGAGCAGCGGATCGTGAAGCCTGACATCGTGTTGCGAGAGTCCACCAGAGCCTATGTCGAGGCCCCTTTCAAGTCCCCCCAAAATATCAATGGATGAGTGCCGATACATGCAAGCAAACGTAGTAGTGGTTGGCAGTCTGAACATGGACCTGGTCACCCGCACGGAGAGATTGCCTCGCCCGGGAGAAACGGTTTTTGGGCAGTCCTTTGGCACAGTGCACGGAGGCAAGGGGGCTAATCAGGCGGTGGCGGCTTCGCGCCTGGGGGCCCGCGTGGCCATGGTTGGGTGTGTCGGCAGTGACGCCTATGGAGTGCAACTGCGCGAAGGGCTGCTGGCTGATCGGATTGATTGCCTGGCAGTGCGCACCGTGCCCGAGAGTGCAAGCGGTGTGGCGCTCATCACCGTCGATGCCAACAGCCAGAACACCATTGTGGTCGTGGCTGGTGCCAATGGTTGTCTCGAGCCTGAAGATCTCAAGGCGTGTGATCAGGTTTTGCAAGACGCAGACGTGATTGTCTGCCAGCTTGAAGTGCCGATGGAGACTGTAGGCTACGTGCTCGGCCGTGGGCGTGAACTGGATAAGATCGTGATTCTAAATCCCGCCCCGGCGAGTGGTCCTTTGCCCGGGCACTGGTACGGCGCCATCGACTATTTAATTCCGAATGAAAGTGAAGCCTGGGCGCTTAGCGGTGTGACAGTCGACTCCCTTGAATCGGCAGAGCTGGCAGCTCGCCAGTTGATCGAGTTTGGAGCGCGCAAGGTGATTGTGACCCTGGGTGCCAAGGGCGCCCTGTTTGTCAGTGCCCAGCGTGTAGAGCACTTTGCTGCGCCCAGGGTTGAGGCGGTAGATGCCACAGCGGCAGGGGATACCTTTGTCGGGGGCTTTTCTGCTGCACTGGCGGCGGGTATGGATCAGGACGATGCGATTCGCTTTGCTCAAGTAGCTGCCGCGTTGTCGGTAACCCATGCAGGTGCTCAGCCTTCGATTCCTTCATTGCGTGATGTCCAGGGCTTTGCCACACCATGAAAAAAACACCTCTGCTTAATATTGCCCTGTCGCGGCTTGTTGCTTCGCTTGGGCATGGCGACATTGTGGTTATCGCGGATGCAGGATTGCCGGTGCCCAAGGGAGTGGAGCTGATTGATCTGGCGCTGACCCAGGGCATTCCGGATGTCGCCAGTACCTTGCGTACGTTGCTCAGCGAGATGCAGGTGCAAAGTCATGTACTGGCCAACGAGCTGCTGCATGCACCGTGTCCTGCACTCTCGTGCATCGAGGAGCTAGCCGGTAGCGGTGAGTTGGGGTCGAGGCTTCTGCTCACCCACAGTGCTTTCAAGGAGCTGTGCCTACAGGCAAAGGTGATTGTTCGTACTGGAGAGTGTCGTCCTTACTGCAACATTGCCTTGGTCTCAGGCGTAACCTTTTAACGAAATAATCCAGGGAGTTGGTCATGTCGCGTTTTACACAGGTTTTTCAGCCATTGCTAAGGAGTGTCCTCTTCTTGTCCGCCATTACGATCTCGAGTGTTCAAGCCGCAGACAAGATTGATTTGATTATCGATACCGACCCCGGTGCCGATGATGTTGTTGCGCTGCTGTTGGCGCTGGCTTCACCCGAGCAATTGAATGTGCGGGCGATCACCACCGTGGCGGGCAATGTGCGGTTGGACAAGACTTCTCGTAATGCCCGTTTGGCGCGGGAGTGGGCAGGTCGTGAGGAGGTTCCTGTTTATGCAGGAGCGCCAAAGCCTTTGGTGCGCACCCCGATTTATGCCGAGAATATTCATGGTCAGGAAGGTGTGACAGGTGTGCCTGTCCATGAGCCTGCAAAAGGACTTGAATCGACCAATGCCGTTAACTATCTGATCGAGACATTGCGTGCGGCGAAGCCTGGCAGCGTGACGATTGCCATGCTCGGCCCACAGACAAACCTGGCGCTGGCATTGATCCAGGCACCTGATATTACTCAGGGCATCAAGGAAGTCGTGGTCATGGGCGGCGCTCACTTCAATGGGGGCAATATCACTCCGGTCGCCGAATTCAACCTCTATGCGGATCCCCATGCAGCCGATGTGGTGTTGAAAAGCGGCGTCAAGCTGACTTATGTGCCGCTGGATGTTACGCATAAAATCCTGACCAGCGAGGAGCGTCTCAAGCAGATCGCAGCGTTGGGCAATACGGCCGGAAAGCTGGTCGGCGATATTCTCAATGAATATGTCAAAGGCGATATGGCGCACTACGGATTACCGGGTGGGCCCGTACACGATGCCAGTGTCATTGCCTACTTGCTGAATCCGGGTCTGTTTTCCGGGCGTGAGGTCAATTTGGTAGTGGATACCCGTGAAGGGCCGACCTTTGGCCAGACAATTCCTGACTGGTACAACACCTTGAGCCAGCCCAAAAACGCTTTTTGGGTCGAAAACGGCGACGCACAAGGTTTCTTCGATTTATTGACGGCGCGGCTGGGCCGGTTGAAGTGATTTGATGTCGCGCAGAGTCAAGTCAGCTTGGACAGTTCAGTCGGTTTGTACTTTTCGAAAACCTGGCTGACAAACGCTCGGGCAGCCTCTGTCCCGAGCTCCTTGACTAAAAGGTCGATGCCGATGATGGCCAGCTCTTCAGGGCTGCCAGGGCTGTAGGAGCATTGTCCTTGATGCCATTTGGCCTTGATATCTGCATCGATGCTGACTGTTGTCATTGGCTGCTCATGATAAGGGGGCGTGAAACAGGGATTTTAGCAAAAAGTCGTCTCGAAGCTATCAAGAGACCACCGTAAATCGTGTGAATGATATTTCGGGGCCTCAACTTTCCCATGAGACCCATGCTGCATGCCACACTTGCACTTTTTGAAAGTGGGGCAGGCCATGCAAATTGATCTAAACGACCCAGAAGCTTTAACCCTTGCGGCTGTACGTCAACTGCTGGCTTCAGCCAGTGATGATGCGCATACCCAATTGCGTGTTACCAAGGCAGGTATTGCCTACATTTCATCAGGTGTAGTCGGCGGAGTAGATATCGACGGGCTGCTTTTCAGGCTGGAGACCTGGGCGGCAGGTTCCGGCTATGTCGGAAAGGTTGCGGCAAGTGATGAGGTCTGGGTTATGCAGATTTCCAATGCCCTCAAAGACAACTGGCCCAATCCGCCCTTTGACTACATTGATGTGTACTGATTCCTACACATATTTGGCAATGATTGGGTGAGTGCTATAGAGGCCGGCTCGGGCACACTTGTTCGCGCATTGATCTAAGAGAAGATGCTGTCAGGCACCATGCAACCTAATTGCGAAAAAGCTGTCGCAAGGGTTCGGACTTTTTATTTTAAGGAGGCTTCATGTCTTGGAAGCTAGTGTCATTGGGTTCGTTGTTGGCGGTCGTAGCGCTATCAGGGTGCACCACCTCAAATTCGGATAAAGAACCCGCCGTGGAGGCAGGGCATAGCCGCTGTGATGCTAAAGCAGCATCATTTGTGATTGGTCAGAAAGCGTCGGCGCAGCTTCTGGAGCAAGCCCGCGTCAAGGCCGGTGCGCAGAATGCACGCCTCCTGTCGCCACACGACGTCATGACCCTCGAGTATCGGTCGGATCGCTTGAATCTTAATACGGATGACAATGCAGTCATCACCCGCGTGAACTGCGGCTAAGCAGCAGGCCTGGCTTTGTATCAGGCATAAAAAACCCCGTCACATGGACGGGGTTTTTTTGTTCGAGGGAGATTTACTCCGGACGAACCTGTGCAGCTTGCATACCCTTTTGGCCTTTCTCAGCCACGAAGGAAACGGTTTGGCCTTCTTTCAGGCTTTTGAAACCGTCGCTTTCGATAGCTTTGAAGTGTACGAACAGGTCGTCACCGCCACCTTGAGGAGTGATGAAGCCGAAGCCTTTTTCATCGTTGAACCATTTTACGGTGCCGGTTTGGCGATTAGACATGGTGTATCTCCAAGAAACTTATATTTTCAGTAGTACTGTGCTGCTCAGGCCAACTGGGCACACCGAGCTATCATAGTCGAAATGTGCGCTTTGGGAGCCCCCCTGAGTCACAGATTGCTGCAATGTTCGCTCTTTTTTGTGAGTGGCAACACTCAAGGACCCCGGTTTACGGGGGTTTGAGGGTTAAAAACACTTAGAAAAAAAGCAGTCGCGAATACATGTTTTTTACGCAAAATAGGTTTTTAGGCCTGTTTCGCCCTGAATCAGGACCCAATCAGCCTTGGGGGTGAGGTCTATTTTGTAGCTCTGCAGGCCTGTATTGCATCCAGAGCTTTGGTTCTAAGCTCTGCACTCGGCTGCGTCGTCTTACTCATCAACTGCTGGATCTCTGCAGTCGAAAACTTCTCGGACAGTTTGTCCGCACCGCACGCGCAATGTTGTTGAGCGGTCTTCAGGTCGACGCTTTGGCTTGCCGCCGCTACGCAGTCCTTCATGTAGTCTTTTTTTGCTCCGGCTGGCCAGTTGTCGGCCTGGGCGGTGAGGGGTAGCAGCATTGCCAAAGGTGCTGCGAAGGCGAGTAAGCGGATCTTGCGCATAAGATGCTCCTTGTAAGCATTAAAACCGAGTGTGTATCACTGAGTATCTGAGAGGTTAGTGCAGCTCAAGTTCACCAATATGTAAAAAAGCTGCCTTTCTTTTAGATGCAGGGCCGGGCGCACAACAGTGATCATGCATCTGTGCTAGCATGCCGCCCTTGGCTATTTTGTGTGTTTGCATGCTCTCTGAGTTGCAGGGCAGTGCCATTAACCTTATTGATTTGAACTCCAGTCACTCTGGTTCGGTTTTTGGTTGGCCGCAAGGCTCCTGCCACTGTGAGGCAGGCATACCACCGAATCGCGTACTGGCTCATCCCAACCCACGTGACCTTTGGTAGGGGTCACCACTAGGAGAGGAGGCGCCATGCCAACTATTACTCTTCCCGACGGCAGTCAACGCTCTTTCGATCATCCTGTATCTGTTGCTGAGGTCGCCGCTTCAATTGGCGCGGGCCTGGCTAAAGCCACCGTGGCCGGCAAGGTCAACGGCAAGCTGGTAGATGCCTGTGATCTGATTGAAAACGACGCCACCCTGCAAATCATCACGCCCAAGGATGAAGAGGGGCTGGAGATTATTCGCCACTCTTGCGCTCACTTGGTCGGTCATGCAGTCAAACAACTGTTTCCGACAGCCAAAATGGTGATCGGGCCGGTGATCGACGAAGGTTTTTATTACGATATCGCTTATGAGCGTCCGTTTACTCCGGATGACATGGCCGCTATCGAAAAGCGTATGCAGCAGTTGATCGAAAAAGATTACGACGTCATCAAGAAAGTCACTCCGCGTGCCGAAGTGATCGATCTGTTTGCCGCTCGTGGTGAAGACTACAAGCTGCGTCTTATTGAAGACATGCCGAACGAGCAGGCCATGGGTTTGTACTTTCACGAAGAGTACGTCGACATGTGCCGCGGGCCTCACGTCCCGAACACTCGCTTCCTGAAGTCGTTCAAGCTGACCAAGCTGTCGGGCGCCTACTGGCGTGGCGATGCCAAAAACGAGCAGTTGCAGCGTATTTACGGCACGGCATGGGCTGACAAGAAGCAGCTGGCGGCCTACGTTCTGCGTATTGAAGAAGCTGAAAAACGCGATCACCGTAAAATCGGCAAGCGTCTTGGCTTGTTTCATACTCAGGAAGAAGCCCCGGGCATGGTGTTTTGGCACCCTAATGGCTGGACGCTTTACCAGGTGCTTGAGCAGTACATGCGCAAAGTACAGCGCGAGAATGGCTATCTGGAGATCAAAACTCCCCAGGTAGTGGATCGTAGCTTGTGGGAAAAGTCCGGGCACTGGGCCAACTACGCCGACAACATGTTTACGACTCAGTCGGAAAGCCGCGATTACGCAATCAAGCCGATGAACTGCCCTTGCCACGTGCAAGTGTTCAATCAAGGCCTGAAGAGCTACCGTGAGCTGCCGCTGCGTCTGGCAGAGTTCGGCGCTTGCCATCGTAACGAGCCGTCGGGTGCCTTGCACGGCATCATGCGTGTTCGAGGCTTCACGCAGGACGATGCGCATATTTTCTGCACCGAAGAACAGATGCAGGCCGAGTCTGCAGCCTTTATCAAGCTGACGCTGGATGTCTACGCTGACTTCGGGTTCAAAGACATTGAGCTCAAGCTGTCGACACGTCCTGAAAAGCGTGTTGGGTCTGATGAGCTGTGGGATCGCGCTGAGAGCGCACTGGCTTCAGCCCTTGATAGCGCTGGCCTGGCTTATGATTTGCAGCCGGGCGAGGGTGCCTTTTACGGACCCAAGATTGAATTTTCTCTGAAAGATTGTCTGGGTCGTGTCTGGCAATGTGGTACCCTGCAGCTCGATTTCAACCTGCCGATCCGTCTTGGCGCAGAATATGTGTCCGAAGACAACAGTCGAAAGCAACCCGTTATGCTGCACCGCGCGATCCTTGGATCGTTCGAACGCTTCATCGGAATTCTGATTGAGCATTACGAAGGTGCGTTCCCTGCGTGGCTAGCGCCGACTCAGGCAGTGATCATGAATATCACTGATAAACAGGCAGATTTTGCTGCTGAAGTTGAAAAAACTCTCAATCAGAGCGGATTTCGTGCCAAGTCTGACTTGAGAAATGAAAAGATCGGCTTTAAAATCCGAGAGCATACTTTGCTCAAGGTTCCTTATCTCTTGGTTATCGGAGATCGGGAAGTCGAGATGCAGACTGTCGCTGTGCGTACACGTGAAGGTGCTGACCTGGGCTCGATGCCCGTCGCGCAATTCGCTGAATTCCTCGCACAAGCGGTTTCCCGGCGTGGTCGCCATGATTCGGAGTAATTATTATTAAGCGTGAAATGAGACAAGATAAACGAGCTGCACCGAAAGCCCCGATCAACGAGAATATCTCTGCACGCGAGGTTCGGTTAATTGGGGCTGAAGGCGAGCAGCTTGGGATTGTGTCAATTGAAGACGCGCTTCTTAAAGCTGAAGAGGCCAAACTGGATTTGGTGGAAATTTCCGCTGATGCAGTACCCCCAGTTTGTAAGCTGATGGACTACGGCAAATCTATCTTCGAAAAGAAGAAACAGGTTGCCGCTGCAAAGAAAAACCAGAAACAGATCCAGGTTAAAGAAATCAAGTTTCGTCCAGGGACGGAGGAAGGGGATTACCAGGTAAAACTGCGCAACCTGGTACGTTTCCTGAGTGATGGGGACAGGGCCAAGGTATCGTTAAGATTCCGCGGCCGTGAGATGGCCCACCAGGAGCTGGGTATGGAACTGTTGAAGCGGGTTGAAGGTGACCTGCTTGAATACGGGACCGTCGAACAGCATCCTAAGATGGAAGGACGCCAACTGATTATGGTCATCGCCCCGAAAAAGAAGAAGTAATCACTAGGGCACGGCAGGCCTTTTGATTATGTTTATCAACTGAATGCGGAGTACCGAACATGCCAAAGATGAAAACTAAAAGTGGTGCTGCTAAGCGGTTTCTGAAAACTGCTAACGGCATCAAGCACAAGCACGCTTTCAAGAGCCACATCCTGACCAAAATGTCGACTAAGCGTAAGCGTCAATTGCGCGGTAGCAGCTTGCTGCATCCGTCTGACGTGGCAAAAGTGAAGCGCATGCTGCGCCTTTGCTAATTTCGGTCAAGAATAGAGGAAGTAACTCATGGCTCGTGTAAAGCGTGGCGTTGTCGCCCGTAAACGTCACAAAAAAATTCTGAAACTGGCTAAAGGCTACTACGGCGCACGCTCACGCGTATTCCGTGTTGCCAAGCAAGCGGTAATCAAGGCAGGCCAATACGCCTACCGTGACCGTCGTCAGAAAAAACGTCAGTTCCGCGCTCTGTGGATCGCTCGTATCAACGCTGGTGCACGTATTAACGGTCTGTCCTACAGCCGTTTCATCGCCGGCCTGAAAAAAGCTTCCATTGAGATCGACCGTAAGGTTCTGTCTGATCTGGCAGTGAACGAAAAAGCGGCGTTTGCTGCGATTGTCGAGAAAGCTAAAGCCACTCTGGCTTAAGTACCCCCGACATTCACTTGGGCTTGCCTGTGTGAGCCCAGGTGCTAAACGTCTTAAATAGGGGAAGAGCCTTCAAGCTCTTCCCCTATTTTGTATCTGGAGTCTGTACATGGAAAACCTGGATGCGCTGGTCTCTCAAGCACTAGAGGCTGTGCAAAGCGCTGAAGATATCAATGCCCTGGAGCAAATCCGGGTTCAATACCTTGGCAAAAAAGGTGAATTGACTCAGGTGATGAAGACCCTGGGCAATCTGCCGGCAGATGAGCGTCCGCAAGTAGGTGCTCTGATCAACGTTGCCAAGGAGCGTGTCACAGAGGTTCTCAATGCGCGCAAGGCACTGTTTGAAGAGGCTGACCTGGCCGCCAAACTGTCTGCCGAGTCCATTGATGTGACCCTGCCTGGCCGTGGCCAGACCTCCGGCGGTCTGCATCCGGTTACCCGGACTCTGGAACGTATCGAGCAGTTCTTTACCCACATTGGCTACGGCATTGCCGAAGGCCCTGAGGTTGAAGACGACTATCACAACTTTGAAGCGCTCAACATCCCAGGCCATCACCCGGCCCGGTCGATGCATGACACCTTCTACTTCAATGCAAACATGTTGTTGCGCACCCATACCTCGCCGGTACAGGTCCGCACCATGGAATCGCAGCAACCGCCGATCCGCATCGTCTGCCCGGGCCGTGTGTACCGTAGCGACTCCGATATCACCCACTCGCCGATGTTTCATCAGGTTGAAGGCCTACTGGTAGATCGCGATATCAACTTCGCGGACCTGAAAGGGACCATCGAAGAGTTCCTGCGGGTGTTCTTCGAAAAAGAACTGGCCGTGCGCTTCCGTCCCTCGTACTTCCCGTTTACTGAGCCTTCAGCTGAAGTGGATATGGAATGCGTGATGTGCAGCGGTAAAGGCTGCCGTGTCTGCAAACAGACGGGCTGGCTGGAAGTTATGGGCTGCGGCATGGTTCACCCGAACGTGCTGCGCATGTCCGGAATTGATCCAGAAGAATTTTCGGGCTTTGCCTTCGGTATGGGCGTTGAGCGTCTGGCCATGCTGCGTTACGGCGTGAATGACTTGCGTCTGTTCTTCGACAACGACTTGCGGTTCCTCGCGCAATTTCGCTAGTCGTAACTAATTCTTAGGAGAGCAGGATGAAATTCAGTGAACAATGGCTGCGTGGTTGGGTAAACCCGCAGGTAGGTCGCGACGAGCTGGTTGCTCGTCTGTCGATGGCCGGTCTTGAGGTCGACAGTGTTACGCCGGCCGCCGGTGTATTCAGTGGTGTGGTCGTGGGCGAGGTGCTGAGCACTGAGCAACACCCTGATGCCGATAAGCTTCGTGTTTGCCAGGTCAGTAATGGTTCTGAGACTTTTCAGGTAGTTTGCGGCGCGCCTAACGTGCGTCAAGGCCTGAAGATTCCGTTCGCCATGATCGGCGCCGAACTACCGGGCGACTTCAAAATCAAGAAAGCCAAACTGCGTGGTGTCGAGTCCAACGGCATGTTGTGCTCCCAGGCAGAGCTGCAGGTGGGTGAAGGTAACGACGGTCTGATGGAGCTGCCGGCTGATGCGCCGGTTGGCGAAGATATCCGCGTTTACCTGAGCCTCGAAGACGCTAGTATCGAAGTGGACCTGACCCCTAACCGCGGTGACTGCCTGTCGCTTGCAGGTCTTGCCCGGGAAGTGGGTGCTTTGTACGCGGCGCCGGTGACTCGCCCTGTTGTGGCTGTTGTACCGGCTGTACATGACGAAGTCCGTTCTGTCGAAGTACTTGCTCCTGCCGCATGCCCGCGTTACCTGGGCCGTGTAATCCGCAATGTTGATCTGTCCCGGCCCACGCCGTTGTGGATGGTTGAGCGTTTGCGTCGTGCCGATGTACGTAGTATCGATGCAGCTGTCGACATCACCAATTATGTGATGCTGGAGCTGGGTCAGCCGTTGCACGCGTTTGACCTCGCCGAAATCAATGGCGGTATCCGCGTACGCATGGCCGAAGATGGCGAAAAGCTGGTGTTGCTCGACGGTCAGGAAGTTTCCCTGCGTAGCGATACACTGGTGATTGCTGACCACACCCGGGCCTTGGCGATTGCTGGCGTAATGGGTGGCGAGCACAGCGGTGTAACCACCAAGACCCGCGATATATTTCTTGAAAGTGCCTTCTTTGATCAGATTGCTGTCGCTGGCAAAGCACGTTCATATGGTCTGCATACTGACGCTTCGCACCGCTATGAGCGTGGCGTTGACTGGAAGCTGGCCCGTGAAGCGATGGAGCGCGCCACTGGCCTGCTGCTGGACATCACTGGCGGCGAAGCCGGCCCGATCATCGAAACTGTCAGCGAGCAGTATCTGCCATCGATTGCACCGATCACTTTGCGTGCAGCTCGTATCAGTCAGATGTTGGGTTTGGAAATGGATTCGGCAGAAATTGAGCGCTTGCTCAGTGCGCTGGGTCTGACCATTACCGCTGAAGGGGCAGGGCAGTGGCGTGTAGAAGTGCCTAGTCATCGCTTCGATATCAGTCTGGAAGTTGACCTTATCGAGGAACTGGCCCGTCTGTACGGCTACAACCGTTTGCCGGTTCGTTATCCGCAGGCCCGCCTGGCACCGCAAGCCAAGGCTGAAGCCCGTAGCGACCTGCCTGAGCTGCGTCGTTTACTGGTAGCGCGTGGTTATCAGGAAGCGATCACCTACAGCTTCATCGACCCGAAACAGTTCGAACTGTTCAGCCCGGGTGTTGAGCCACTGCTGCTGGCTAACCCGATCTCCAACGACATGGCCGCTATGCGTGCCTCGTTGTGGCCAGGACTGGTCAAGGCATTGCAGCACAACCTGAACCGTCAGCAAGACCGCGTTCGCCTATTCGAAAGTGGTCTGCGTTTTGTAGGTCAGCTGGAAGGACTTAAGCAAGAGCCCATGCTGGCAGGTGTGGTTTGCGGCAGTCGTCTTCCTGAGGGTTGGGCGCAAGGCCGCGACGTCGTTGACTTCTTCGACGTCAAAGCCGATGTAGAGGCAGTGTTGGGTTTTGCTGGTGCTCTGGATGCATTCAGCTTCGTGCCAGGTAAACATCCTGCGCTGCACCCTGGTCAAACCGCCCGTATCGAACGTGATGGTCGAGAAGTCGGCTATGTCGGTGCAATTCACCCGGAACTGTCAAAAAATCTGGGTCTTGACCGACCAGTGTTTGTTTTTGAGCTGGTTTTGGCTGAAGTGGCGCTGGGTAAAATGCCTAAATTCCATGAGTTATCGCGCTTTCCTGAAGTGCGTCGTGACTTGGCCTTGTTGGCCGACCGTGACGTTGCAGCCAGTGCTGTACTGGATGTGATTCGTGAAAATGCAGGCGAGTGGCTCACGGACCTAAGGTTATTTGACGTTTACCAGGGTAAAGGTATTGATCCGCATAGAAAAAGCCTTGCAGTTGGCTTGACCTGGCAGCATCCATCGCGCACTCTTAATGACGATGAGGTGAACGCCACGACGCAAAATATTCTCACCTCGCTCGAAAAAAGGTTGAACGCCACGTTAAGGAAGTGACGTATGGGGGCTCTGACGAAAGCTGAAATGGCGGAACGTCTTTATGAAGAGTTGGGCCTGAATAAACGTGAAGCCAAAGAATTGGTGGAATTGTTTTTCGAAGAAATCAGGCACGCTCTTGAAGACAACGAGCAAGTCAAATTGTCAGGTTTTGGCAATTTTGATCTGCGTGACAAGCGACAGCGGCCAGGCCGCAATCCGAAAACGGGAGAAGAAATCCCGATCACGGCTCGCCGTGTAGTCACTTTTCGTCCAGGGCAGAAGTTGAAGGCCCGAGTAGAGGCTTATGCTGGAACCAAGTCATAACGACGAGCTCCCGCCGATCCCAGGCAAACGCTACTTCGCCATTGGCGAAGTCAGCGAGCTCTGTGCGGTAAAACCGCACGTGCTGCGCTATTGGGAGCAAGAGTTTCCTCAACTCAACCCTGTGAAACGTCGCGGAAATCGCCGGTATTATCAGCGTCAAGATGTGCTGATGATCCGGCAAATTCGTGCACTGCTTTATGATCAAGGATTCACCATTGGAGGAGCGCGTTTGCGACTTTCTGGTGATGAAGCCAAAGATGACACCACACAGTACAAGCAACTGATTCGCCAAACGATCTCCGAGTTGGAGGATGTTCTGCTAGTCCTTAGAAAGTAACTTCGGCGTTTAAAATACTTTCGTATTTCAAAAGCTTAGGGTATATTTCTCGACGTTCTAGAAAGTTGTAACGCCTAGTCGGGGCGTAGCGCAGTCCGGTAGCGCACTAGCATGGGGTGCTAGGGGTCGAGTGTTCGAATCACTCCGTCCCGACCATATTATTCAATGACTTAGCCCAACTTTCGCGAGTTGGGCTTTTTCATGCTCAGGGACTTTTGCGGGGGATCACCCGGTTTTCCTCCTCAAGATCGTCAGTGCGGGCCCCCGCGAATCAGTTGACGACGCTTTGTTTGCCGCTTCGATCAGTTGCCCAAGCTCTGCGGTAGAATAGTGGCTCGTAATGCTTCCGTTCTTATGCCCAAGCAATGCCTTTCGATCTTCCAGTGTCACGCCTGCTGCACGTAGCCTTCTGCCAAAGGTGTGCTTCAGGTCGTGAACCCGGATCGATGCGAAACCCGGCAAAGCAGGGCGCAGGTATTTCTCCTGCCATATCTTCGCTGCGCGTACCCGCGCTTTCTTCCAGGCCGAATCGTTCATCCGATGCATCCCGGTACCGTCATAAGGGAAAACCCATTCCTTACTCAGACCGCGTTGCTTCTCGATAACTGACTTAGCCACTCCGTTCAGAACGACAAGACGATCTTCGCCGTTTTTCACGCCTGAGGTTTCCCGTCGCCCGCCAAACCCTGCTGGAATCAGAAACACGCTGGTATCCAATTCGGGCACGCAAATCTCCCAATCCCAACGCAGCTTGCAGACCTCTTGCTCGCGACACCCTGTATTCACCTTGAACATGGCCATGTGCTGCAAGTGAGCCGGCAGCTCAGCAAACAACACCGATTGCTCCTCCCAAGAAAGTGGGTAGGGCTTTCGGCTTTCTGTCTTCTCGTCCAGCATGCTGATCATCGGCACTGACTCAAGCCAGGGCCTTTTCTCAGCGTCCCGCCATTTCCTTGCGCACAAGTTCAGCACCCTGACGACTCGTTGCAGGGCGATGTTGACCGTCCTGTTCGATACGCCGGGTTTGACCTTGCCGGTCTTTGTCAGCCCCGGCGTTTGCCTGTCCTTGATGTACTGCGCCAGTGTCCCGTCATCGACGTGGGTTATGGGCAGATCGCCAAGGTAAGGATCAAGCTGTTCGATGTGCAATGCAGACAGGGCAATTGATGGCTGATGCTGGTATTCAACCAAAAACCTTGTTGCCGCCTCGCGCCAAGTTCGCACCTGGCGCACGCCGTAAACTTTCTCCTGCCTGAGTTTCTCAAGCCGAAAAATCAGGTACTGCTCCGCTTCTTCCCTTTCGCTTGTTCCAGTGCTTTCTTGAAGTCGAGTACCTCGGACGACCTTGTCGATGTGCCAGATACCGTTCCTCTCGTAGAGGCCGGAGATCGTTTTTCGCGCCATTGTTTCTCTCCCGGGCGCCCACTGCAGGGCGGATTGTTGTCCTGCGGCGATGCTTTATCAACCGATTTGGTCTTGATGTAGTTGTCTGCCCACTGGTCCAACTCGTATCTGTCGAACCCAACGCCTTGTGTACCAATGCGAATTTCCTGGACATAGGGGCGTACCATTTCAGTGAAAGCGCCTCTCGACATGCCGAGGTATGCGGGGGCTTTACCGGCGCGGAGAATTCGTGGTTGGCATTGATTGGCGCTGGCTGCTGCGTTTGCCATAAGTTACCCCCGTGCCAGCGGCGACATTCTGCACGCTGCCATTTGTTCGTTGAGCCATTGCAACACCTCGGCTTTGACCCAGTGTGCGGAGTGACTATCAAGGTGGAAATCGGGAAATACTATAAGCAAAATTGTCTGTGTTTTTTTAGCGCCCATAGGAGTACCTCGCCATGTGATGGCTTTTGTTTATTTGAGTAGAGGAGGATTAGAAGTATGATGCTTCACAAGCTATATTGAGATGTGTCGAATTTATTTGTTAGGACCTTTTATGGATGTTTTAAAATTGTTGTTGAAAGTGCTGGTGTCTCTTCCGGTGAAATTACTTGGATGGAGCTTTAATGGGCGTGATGTAAATATTGGATATCAGCTGTGTATGGTTTTTTATATTTGTATGCTGACAATTGTTAGCGTCGTGCTTGCATATTTTTTTGCTTCCTATTTTCCTGGCAGAAGCCAGTCAGATGCCTTCATGCGAGTAGGTGCAGTTGCTACTCTCCTCGGCTTGTGGGCTGCATATAGGCTGGATCACTTAGTGATGCCTTACCATAAAACTTATGGAGAAGCGGCTTCCCCTGGGGTGCAAAAAGTATCTAACAACTTGAAAAAAGTTGTGGTGCAGCTAAATAGGCTGTGCCTTTTTACTGCCGTTGCTGGAGCAGTGGTTTGGGGGTATGGGGATTTGTTTTATGAGTATATGAACGGTGTATAGATCTGTATGTTTGAACTATCATTTGTTTGCTGTGTAGTACTCGGAGTGAGTGAGGTTCGACTTAAATTTGTTGCCGTATGCTCCAATGCGCGCCGCTCATTCGTTTTTGCTTTGCGCAGTTTAATCCATTTTGCATAGTTACTGTGGGCGTGTGACTTATTGCATTTGTCACTGATCGTTTGCAGATCCAGTTGGCCCATGGGAGCGCCGCGTATCCGAACTGTTCGGCGGAGGGCGATCACACGGCCTCCTTCAACAGATCAATGACAATCTTCACGCCGCTCGCCACGCTGGGTGGCTGGGCAACGGCGTACCGGGTCAGGTCTGCGATGGCCTTGGTCCGCACGGGCTCGCGTCGGATTGATGCGCCCAGGTCCTGCACGAAGTCGAGGGCCCAGCGCTTTGCTTCCAACTCCATGACGCGGTTGATGGGGCCAGTGATGACCAGGTCAGGTAGCGGTTCGTTGGATTGGATCGGCGGGAGAAGCTTTGATGCAGACGTTTCGCGGGCACGATCAAGCGCCCGCTGTGCGATTGGGTTCATTTAAAACCTCTTACTATGAAATAATGGCCAGATGCCGTTTCGGCAGTAGATGGAGTTTAGCTATGCATAAGAAGTTAGAGTTTTGGGGGGTGGTGGGTACAGCAATATATCTGCTAGTTATTGCTTCAACCGTAGCATTTAAGTTTTCAAATTTTGTAGTTCTAAGCCTTAATGAACTCGGTGATTTTTTGGCCGGTGCATTCGGCCCGATAGCGTTTTTATGGTTGGTATTGGGTTTTCTCCAGCAAGGTCGCGAACTTAAATTAAGCTCTGAAGCCTTGCAGCTACAGGCGAAAGAGCTGAAGAACTCAGTTGAGCAGCAAACCATCATGGCTCAGGCTGCTATACAGCAGATTGAGTCTCAGCGTGCAGTATTGAGGCTTCAAGAGCTCGAGGTAGAACGCTCACTATCTCCGAATATTTCAGCTGAGTCAGGGATTAAGCATGGTAGTAATGGGCCTGGGGTAAAGATAATAACGTATGTGTCTTTTTTGAATTCTGGTCCTGAAGCTAGATCGTTGAAAGTAAGTTTTAATCCGCCGATTGGTGAAGTATGTATCGAGGAGTTTGGAAGGCTCGGGGGAGGGGATAAGACTAGGCAGATTAGGTTCGAGTTTATTTGTCCCGATGAGGATTTTTCTGGCGACTGTTTGATCGAATATATTCGTTTAGATGGAAAAAGAATTAATGAAAGTTTTACGTATCTTATTAAGTCCGAAAATCCATATGTTCAAATAGAGCGGCGTATGCCGCCCGCTCATGACTAAATGGCTAGACAGAAGAGTTCATTGCCCAATAAACACGAGCGCAAGCCTCAGCATCAGGCCGCGCACGGTGGCCACCGACCAACTCTTCGCCAGTGAAGTGGCGCAGCGCCTCGGCAACGGTCGGAACCTTGAACTGTCGACCTAAGCCCGCGGCGATCATCTTGGCGGTCGGCGGGCACTGCACCAGGTTCTTGCTGTTCTGGCAGGTGCAGTAACCCGGGGTGGTTTTGAATGCGTCGGCCGCTTCCTTGCCCCGGTACCGCGACAGAGCAATGCGCATTATCCGGTCGTCAAAGCTGATGTTATGGGCAACCCGCTGGCCCGCACGGTCATGAATGGCCATGAAACCATCCAGCGCTTCCGACTCAGGGATACCCAGGTCCATCGCCATTTCGTTGGTGATGCCGTGGATCGCCGTCACTTCGGCAGGGATCACCCAGCCATCCGGACGGATCATCGCTTCGAAGGAATCGACCAGAGTCCCGTCGGCGTTGAAGGCAAGAATGCAAATGTCCACCAGGTGCGGCTGACGTGGATCGTCGCTTGGATCGCGGAACAGCGGCAGACCGGTGGTTTCAGTGTCGTAAGGGGTGATCAGGTTCATGGGGCATTTCCTATAGGCAAAAAGAAGGCGCCGTGTTGGCGCCTGGTGTTGTGGCGGGAGAGTCAGACGACGTCTTCCAGCGCGGCGATGACCTTGAAGCTGTGGTCAAACGCCGATTCACCCTCGGTTTCGATCTCGACCACTTTGTCATCGAGCAGCCGCAGCAGCAGGGTGGCGGTCTTGTCGCTATCGATGGCCAGTCGGCTTTGCACCCAGTGACCCTTGAACGGCTTGTTGTTGGACTTGAGCACGATCAACTGCTTGGCATCGTCGTAGGTGAACTCACCGAACTCTTTGTCCAGGTCGGCGCCGCTAGCACCATCGGTGCGCTCGGCCAGTTCAGTGGCGCTGCCAAGTGGGTGTCCACCGTCCGGTTCGCCCGATCCTGTCGCCCTGTGTTCGAACAGGCTGCCGGTCAGGTCGCTGACGTGCAGCGGCATTTCGCGCTGATCACGCTCAACCTGGAGGCTGTCTAGGCCTTCGGCGTAATCGTTTGGAGCCAAGACCAGCAAACACAGCTTGCCGGCAACATCGATGAGTCCATGACGATTCGGATCTTGAGCATCAATGGTCGCGGTGACCGTGATGCTCTTGGCCTTGAACTTGGCGTCTGCCACCGTCAGCGGGATGGTGTCGACGCTACGCGAAGAAATGATGCCGACAGCCGTGTAAACCGCTGTAGTGACTTTCTCGGTGACACGGTCGGTGACTTCCTGGCGCTGGCCTTCGTTCAGCTTGCTGAACGGTGCCGCGATGTTCTGCCATTCGAACATTGCAGCTTTGACCAGGTCGCGCACCAGCAGCTCATGAGCCAGCACCGAAGGCATTACGCCGTGCATCTTGGCGCGCTCGATGACTTCCATGTGTTCAATTTTCATAAGGATCCTCAGTGCTTGGCGATGCGCTCAAGCTTCGATTGTTGAGCCGGGCTCAGGTTGGTATGGGCGCCGTAACGCTTGAAGCTGGCGCGCATGCTTTCGACGAACTCCAACTCCCAGGTCCCGCTGGCGTGAAGCTCGGCGGAGACCAGGATGCCGGTGAACTCCTCAACACTGTCGTAGATGTCGAGGATGGATTGGACAGCCATGATCAGGCTGCGACCTGATTGGCCTGTACTGCCTGGATGTGGTGGACCAGGGCGACGCAGATGCGTGGGAAGTCACTGGCGCGGTACAGCTGGGCGCCTTGCTTGCGCTCCACCGCTTCGAACCCCAAAGAGCGCAGGAACTCGGCGGACAATGTGAAGCCCAGGCGAGTGCTGATATCGCCAAGCTTGATGCGCTGACCATCATCGACGGGCTGCTGAGCTGCTGCAGTCGTCTTGATCGGAGTGGCGGCGACCAGCTCCGGCTCTTGCGGGGCTTTCACTGGCTGTTCAACAACCGGTTCAGCGGCCTTCTGTCGCTGTTGGGCTGCGAGCTGCTGCGCCTTTTCCTCTTCCTGGCGCTTGAGCTCCGCCTGCTGCAGTTCGTGCTCGTTGATCCGGACCTTGATCAGCGCTACCAGGTCATCGTTGGTCTTGAGCACCAGTTCCTGCGCATCGTGAAACAGGAAGCCGTGTTTGATGGCCAGTTCGTTCAGGCTTTTCAGGTTCGCTCGAATCAGGTCAGCAATGCGGCTGGCCTCGATCTTGGCGCGGGTCAGCTCGGCGTCGGCGGCTTCCTTAAGGCTGTCGATGGTGCGTTTGCCCTTGATGGCGCCTGCGAAATCCGCCGGCACTCTCGGCATCCGGATCCGGCTGTTCAGCGTCTCGTTGATCTGGTCGATGTGCGCCTGCAAGGCCTTCGCTGCATCCATGACCATATCGCTACGGATTATGTCCTTGCGCGCTTTGATCAGCTTTTCCAGCTCGAGGCGCTTGCGTCGAGTCTCTGCTGTGATGTCGTCGATGGCCTTGAACAGCACGTCGATGCTCTCGGTTTGGCTCAGGGCGTGCTCTTTGGCTGCCTTCAACTTGTCTTCAACCTCGCCGCACCACTTCACAGTGGCGTCCGCATCGGCGAAGTCCTTGTCGGTCGACAGATCGGTGTTGATATCGCCAATTACAGCCAGGGCGTGGGACTTGAACGCGTCCAAGTTGCTGGCGGTGACCATGCCGGTTACGTCGATTCGCAGCGCCGGCAGTTGATCGGGGGCAGCGCCAATCGCCTCGACCTTGGCTTCCTTGACCACAAATTCGCCAAGGTCCTGTTCGAACTGGGCCCAGCCAGCGACCAGTTGCTCACGACGACCGGCAACCGGGCTGTATTCCAGGTGCGCGAACCTGTCTTTGGTGCCGTCCGAACAGACGAAAATCACGCGTTCGGCGCCACTCACCAGCAGCTGCTGTTCCAACTGCCAGTAGTAGTGGGGATCCAGCTCGCCGGCGCGGATCTGCGTGACGACCTTCTCGTTCCACAGCTTGTGCTCAAACAGTACGTCACCCAGCATCGTGGCGCCGTCCATGGAGGCCAGCAGGTTGCCGCTGGTACCGACGATGGGGTAAAGCTCCTCGCCGATCATTTCCTCGACCAGGGGGCGCGCCATTTCCTCAGTGGTGTGGCCACGGTCAAACGCGGCCTGTTGCTGCGGGGTGACGTCCGGAACAATGCCGGTTTTCTTCATGGTCAGCAGATCGTTGCGGGTCTGGAACTTCGAAGCGCCCATCATCGCGGGCGCCTCCGAAGCGGTGAAATAGCTGGAACGAAGGGCATGCCACTCGGGCGTGCCTTGCTGAACGTTATGCACTTTCATCGGTGGCTTCTCCTTCGATAGGGGTAAGGGCGCGGATGCGCTCTTCTTGCTCAGGGGTAACGACGTATTTACTGGTGAGGTTCGCCAGCAGGTGTTCGGGGCTTGTGCGGTTCTGCGCGATCATCCCGCGCCATTTCTCCGCGTTTTCCTCCAGCTTGCTGTCGGGGTAGGCCGGCAGCACCTTCGGCTCTTCGGCTTTACGGGCGTGGGTCTGGTTGAGCTCGCGCTCGGTTGGGATGTCCTGGACTTCCTCGGCCATCGGCATGCCGCGCAGCACGTCGGGGAACACGTCTCGCAGGGCAAAGGACCGGGCGCGCATCTGGCGCATTCGTTTCGGGTACTGCGCCCAGGGGCCTTGCTTGCCCTTGAGGCCGGCCTGCTGGGCATCGTTCATGCTGAACGTGCGGGTCTGCTCGTCCTCTCCGACACGCTTCACCCGGCAGGAAGCCGTCTCGCCGTCGTCGGTCTCGTACACGTACTCACACAGCGGCGAGCTGCGGACCAGAGCGATTACCGCGTCACCCCAGAGCGATGGGCGCCCGTTGATGACCGCGATGCTTTGCATGGCCTGCATGGGCTGCAAGCCCAGTTCCATACCCCATTGCACGGCCACCAGGATGTTGGCGGGCTTTTTCTGAAAGTCCTTCGGGACAATGTCGGAGTTCGCGAGGTAGTCGGCGAACTTCAATGCCTCGTCGAGGTTTTGCGGTGCCAGGCTGAACGTGGGCTTGATGGCTAATTCGGACACAAGAGTTTCCTTGCCGCGACGTGCGCAGCATTGAAAGGGGGGGAGGGTTATTGAGTGATCCGATCAGCGAAAGCGCTGAGCAGCATCAGGACTGTGAAGACGGCGAGGGCAGGGAATGAGCCGCGCCACAGGAGATAGCGGCGCTGGCGTTGGCGATTGGTCATAACAACCTCGCAATCAACATGCCGCGCCGAACTTCAATGCGAAGCGGGCGGGGCAATACGCTGACCAGAAAAAAGCCCTGTCGATGCAGGGCTTGTACAAGTTGGGCAGAAGTTCGGCAGAGGATGGTCATGCGCTGAGCCCCTCCAGCTTGGCCAGCAGGTCTTGATGCTGGCCCTCAATAATCCGGTTCTGCCGAGCGACGTAGTGGGAGTACTCACTGATATCGATCGCACCCAGTGAGTGAGCCATTTCAATGGCCATACCCACTTCCGCGTGCAGTTGTGCCGACGTGCTGCCTGCAGCCAGCTGATCAATTCGAGAGTCGATCATCCCAACTGCGATGCTGTGATAACGGCTCATGCTGCCCACCGTTGCCGCTGCGTGTGGCTGTCGATCTGGCGCCAAATCTCGGCCTCGATCTGCTTTTCGTACAGCTGGCCAACCTGGTAGCACTCGTAACCAGGTACATCCATAGGCACGCCGTCATCGTCATAGGTGATGCCCGAGACAACAACGAACTCAAGTTCGCGGCTGCCTTGAAAATCCCAGTCACTGGCCCAGCTACCTGGGTTGGGCGGGGTGTTCTCGCAGTTCGTAACCTCCACCTGGAGGACGAACCCTTCAACAATCACTTCATAAGTCATGGTCGCCTCCAAAGTGGCGGTTTGGTTGTTTTCCCACTGCCACCGATCCAGTGGCAGAAGCGAAAAGCTCCGTTATTCATTTGCTGCCCTTGAGCGTGTATTCCGAGCGAGGTACGCCCATCGCCTTGCACGCCCCGTTCACTTCTGCCGCCGTAGAGCCCGAGGCGTACACGCGGCCAGAAAACTTGCTGATTGCTTGGTAGTGGTTCATTGCACTTCTCCGGTAGGTTTCCCAATGCACCCGGTTACCCAGGTGCATCTGGTGAAAATTTCCGTATTGCGCACCGACTTACCGAGGTCTATACGGCGCATCAACGTGGGAGTCGCCCACCCTCGATGCGTCAAAGCCTTTCCCGGCCGATGCTGTGTAGCGATTGGTTTTTAAAGAGCGGTGACCTTCGGCAATATCTGCGTACAACGCAGAACATGGATTGCATTATGCGCAGATTGTTTTCTGCGTCAAGCGCAGATTATTTTTTGTGGACGAAAAAAAACCCGCGCAATGGCGGGCTCTCTTAGAGGGAGGAGGTTCTATTCAGAGCATGGGAATGGTTTTTTCAATGCTTCTACAACAAGCTTTGAAGCCATCCTATCGCGCTGCTCGGGGTTGTTTCTTAGGTACTTCATCACGATAGATCCCGCCTGCGGATAGGTGACAGTTATCGGCAGACAGAACGCAGTATTGTCTAGAGAGTCGATAACCCCTGAAACGTACCCTATGAACGCATAGCTGATAGCAGATTCGAAGTTTGGGTTTTCCTTTTCGAACTGAACTCCCGATGGATACAGGGTATTACCAGATAGTGCGAACGACACGGCCGGGCATGCGGCAATGGTCGCCATGGCCAATGATAAAAAACCTTTCATGCCTTCAAAGTCCGGTCATTTTGGCGTCAACAACGCGCCCAATAAAATGGCAGTTTCCGTTGATTTCTATGGTTCTATAACTCGGATTTAGCGGGCGAAGATACTTATGTCCAGCGTCCTCAACGTATTGCTTGAAGGTCTGTTCGCCGCTATCCAGCAGCCGTACGACATAATACTTGCCACTGACTAAGTCTGATTCTGGCCTGATTAAGATTCTGGACCCCTCTGGAAAGCTTGGGTTTCCAAAACAGGTCATCGAGTCACCTTTCACATCAAGCCAAAAACCATGATCACCGGCATTTTCGGTTGAGGAAATCCACTCGTCTGCGTCACCTGGCTGAAAATTCTCGGGGGATTCTGCCCACGATCCAGCAATAACCCAGCTAATCAGCGGGTACTCCTTAGGTGCTCTGTTTGGCTGTAAAGCCACCTGCACATTTGAATGCCCATCATCGAGCGGCTGGCTATGCCCGATAGTCATATCGAGAGCAGCCATGATCTTTTTCAGTAACTCCTGACTCGCACCCTGCAAGCCACGCTCAAGGCGTGACAGGTTGCCCGTGTCGGTGTCGACCTGGTTGGCGAGAGCTTCTAGCGTCAAGCCCTTGGCTTTACGCGCTTTTCTAATGCTTTGTCCGATATCCATTCAGCAATTCTCGAGACTTACTGCGTTACACGCAAAGCGTCCAGCGCAGATTTGGCTTGCGTTAAATCTGCGCGCTGCGCAGAATGTTCCCTGAAATCAACTCAGGGCCTTGCCATGACTCCCTTAAAACAAGCGCGCACCTTGCGCCGCTGGACACTCGCCGAGGTTTCGGCGCGGCTTGCCCAGGTCGGCGAGACAGTCGATACCGGAAACCTTTCCAGGATTGAGCGGGGCGCTCAACGCGCATCAACATCCTTGGCCGAAAACTTGTGCCGGGTTTTCGATCACGAAATAACCGAAATTCACATCTTGTACCCGGAGCGCTTCAAGGGTTCCGCCGAAGTAGCGGCTTGATTATGTCGACGAGCCCATTGAACCAAGAGCAGACCGTAAGGGCTCGCAAGAACTACTCCGTTCTCATGCAGCGCCTTGCATCGATCGGTAACGGCCCTGTCGCGCTTGCAGTCGGTTGCGACGAGGCGACGATCAGCCGTATGAAGCCGGAGAAGTTCGAGCAGTTCGCTCAAATTCTGGCCGTGCTTGATTTGAAGATCGTTCCCGGTGAGATGCGTTGCTTCAACCAGCGGGATATTGAAGCGATCTTTCACCAGGCCAAGCGCTGGATGGAACACGTCCAGCACGTTGATCAGCTCGAGGAGGACTGACTGTGCCTTCCTTCCAGATCAATGACGCAGAGTGGGGCGCCCTGGCTGATGAGCCAGCGGACGTGTTCAAGCTGTACTGCGCCATTCGCCGGTTTATGGATTACAGGACAGGCGTGTCTGGACAGAAGCGGCGACTGAGCGAACAAATGTTCCGCGAAGAGCTGTATATTGCCCCCACGCGTGGCCGTCATGAGTCTGGATCCCCTACCAGGCAAAAGGTCAGATCGCTGGTTGATCGCCTGATCACCCTAGGTGCAATAACCCCTGTTGGACCCCTTGTTTACCAGCTGCCAAATGCGGATTGGGATGGTTCGTCCAAATCATCAGCAACCGATGAACAACCCGATCAGCAACCACATCAACAACCAGAAGACATACCGGAAAACATCAATGAACCCGGTGCTTTTGTCGACCCCGACCAAGGATCAACAACCGGATCAGAATCAGGCGAACCCCTGATCAACAACCTACCTCCGATATCCGTTAATCCTATTAAATTATTAGAGCGCGGGACTTACTTCCCGATGCCGCTCGAAGGCTGGGAGCCAGACCCCAAAACCTTCAAAGCCATTGCCTTCAAAAACCAGATCCCTGTCAGCGCGGCCACCCCCGAGCTGCTCGACGCGTTCTGCTCGTACTGGTTCGTCAGGCCAGAGAAAGAGCAGTCCCAGGCCCAGTGGGAATACCAGCTGGTCGCCTACCTGAACACCCAAATCCAATTCGCCAAAGCCAGCGGGAGCACCGCCAATGGAAACGCTCGACCCGAAAACGCTGCCCAAAACCGTCAAGGCCAGGGTGCCAAGTCAGGCCAACGCAATGCTCGAAAAGGCTCATTGCCAGTTCCAGACCAAGTGCGAGCAGCCATTGCAGAGCGACAAGCCAGAGAAGCTGTCGCAGGCGTTGATGGACAACCTTTGGATCAAGATGAGCGAGATGTACGGCCACCGCTGGACGTCGAATTTCGGCGTATCTGCTGATCTGAGTCATTCGTGGGCCACGGTGCTCAAGGGCATCACTGGTAAGCAGATCGCTAACGGTTTGAATGCACTGGTGGACAAGGCGGATGAGTTCAGCTGGCCACCTCCGGCAAACGTTTTTCGCGCCATGTGCCTGCAAGTACCTGGACTGCCATCCGAAGCGCAAGCATGGGACGAAGCCCGTTCAGGCAAGTACAGCCACAATGCCGTGAAGATCGCGGCTGAAGCCACGAGCACGTTCGACCTGCACTCAGGCAAGAACAACGACAAGGCGCTCAAACAACGCTTTGAACGTAACTACGCCATCGTCATGCGCCGTGCACAGACCGGCCAGCCACTGGAAGGGCGTATTGCCCACGGCATTGGCCACGACAGCAGCCGGCCACGCGAACAGATCCAGCTCGAGCACTCCCGCAAGGAAGCCGAAGCGCTGGTCATCGCCCAGGGCATCCCATCAAACGGCCAATCCGCCAGGGCAATGCTGCTGGCCAAGCTCAATATCCGGAGAGACACGCATGTCTGACCTGAAACCCGTTTCGTTCGTTGTACCAGGTGAAGCCGTGGGGAAGGGCAGGCCGCGTGTCAGCACCATCGGTGGTCACGCTCGCATGTTCACGCCACCGAAAACTGCCAACTACGAAACCTTGATCGCTATGGCAGCACAGCAGGCCATGGCAGGGCGCGAGCTGATTGGGGGCCCCGTACTGGTCGAAATGAAAATTTTGGTTTCCGTCGCTGCGTCCTGGTCGAAGAAGAAAACGGCAGAAGCCCTGGCGGGTGATGTGATGCCCACCAAGAAACCAGACGCTGACAACGTGCTCAAGGCCATCTGTGACGGTATCAACGGCATCGTTTTCAAGGATGACGTGCAAGTGGTCAACGTCTCACTCAGCAAGCGTTTCAGCGAAACACCGGGCGTGTCAGTGCGTGTTGTGCCGCTTGTGGGGAAATCATCATGAGCCTGCCAACCCTGATCTGGACCACACACAAGCTCGCCGACGGCTGGGTGCTGCTCTGCGTTGACGCAAGCCTTGAACTGCCGGGAGAGCCAGAGGCTTTGCTTGGGTACCGCCGCGCTGTGCATCCCTTCCACTTTGATGAGTCAAACGATCCGGTTATGGATTTCAAACGGGTTATATCCGAAATGACTTACGTGATGGGCAGGGGGCTTGGGGTGGAGGTTCATACCTTGTCTGCCTCGCGTGCGCGCGCGTTTGGTGCTTGTGATGAAGCCCCCCGTGCTTGAGCAGATACCCCTGTTTGCAGAGCCAGCTCGCGTATCGATCGCGCAGCATGTTCTGCACACGCCTGCGCCTGTCCGCTCAGGACCAAAGCGCATCGACTGGTTTCGGGTGATCACGGAGGTGTTGCGCGGTGGGCACTCGATCCAGAGTGCCGCCGATGCCATCGATGTGGCCCGCACAACGCTCATTGGCTGGAAGCAGGGCGCCGAGCCCCGCTACAGCGAAGGCGAACGCCTGGTACTGCTCTGGTGCCAGATATCAGGCGAAAGCCGCGACAAACTGCCCATGGTCGCCGCAGGTGACTGGTGGGCTTACCACTCCAAGGCCTGAGGGCTTTTGGGCGTGGAAACGCTGTCGTATAGTCCGTTTTCCTTTGACGAATGGATGGGCTTCAAATGGATGATGTTTTGCTTATCGGCGGTCCTCACGATGGAGACCGTTTTCCGGATTACGAAGAGGATAGCTTTGAGCTGCCGCAAGCAAGTGTTGAGCCTTTTGGGACGCCTTATTCGAGGCCGTCAGCAAACGTTCTTTACACCAGGCATGTGCTCGATGGCTGGTCTGAGTCCAGCGTTTTCATTGCTGAGGAGGTGGAAGTTTCCGATGAACTCCTGCTCAGGTATCTAAAACGGGAGCCGAAATAGTCAGGATTCCGACACCCCGCCCCGATGATCCTTGCCTTCATCGCAGCCCAGCCACCGCGCTGGGCTTTTCTTTGTGCAGGGAGATATCAAATTGACGGCAACCCAAGACGTAACCCTTGAGGCCATGAAGGCCACCCCTCCGGTCATTGTTTCAGGCGCCATGCTGTTCGGTATGACGCCAGCGGAATGGATCACCGCGCTGACGGTGCTGTACCTGTTGCTGCAGATTGGGCTGCTGATTCCGCGGTACTGGTCGCAGTTCCGTGACTGGCTGAGGCCTTGAGCATGAGCCAGCTACGACAGCGCATAGCCGTCGGGCTATTGACCGTGAGCCTTGCCGGTTTTGGCGCTTGGAAGGCCAGCGAAGGTTTCACGGATACTGCCGTCATCCCCACCAAAGGCGACGTGCCCACCATAGGCCACGGCTCGACACGCTACGAGGATGGCAAGCCCGTGAAGATGGGCGACACCATTACCCGTCCGCACGCCGAGCTACTGGCTCGCAATCTGAACAGCCAAACCGAGAAGCAATTTGCAGCATCGCTCCCGGGCGTGAAGCTGCACCAGGTGGAGTTCGACCTGTACATGGACTTCACCGGGCAGTACGGCATTGGCAACTGGCGCTCGTCATCGATGCGCCGGGATCTGATCGCAGGTGAGTACGCCCGGGCATGCACCGATCTGCTCAAGTATCGCTATGCCGCTGGTTTCGACTGCTCCACGCCGGGCAACAAGCAGTGCTGGGGCGTTTGGTCTCGGCAGCTCGAGCGCAACGCCAAGTGCAAGGCAGCCCAATGAAGACTCTTGCAGGTATCTGTGTCGCGCTCGTCATTGGTCTGCTGCTGGCGTTGTGGCGTCTCGACCATGCCAGCACCAGCCTCACCACTGCAACGAGCCGTGTAGGCGTGCTGGAAGGCGAAGCCAAGGCATACGAGCAGGCCATCACCGTCCGCGATTCAATCGACCGCCAGTATCAGGAGGCAATCCGCAATGCCGAAGATTCGAAACCTCAGCTTGTTGCTGACCTCAACTCTGGCGCTCGCGTCGTGTACGTCCGCGCCGCCTGTGTGCCCGCCAATCCCAACGCCACCGGCAGCACTGATGCAGCCACCCCCCAACTTGCAGCTGATGCTCGACAGGATTATGCCGACCTCGTTGCCGCCAACAGCAAAGTGACTGCCCAGGTGACAGGGCTGCAGCAGTTCATCATCACCAGCTGCACGCGCAGCGCCTCGCGATAGTCGGGAAACCGACAGCTCACCTCTCAGATGCTGGCCTTCGTTGATCACAACCATCACCGAGGCCTCCAGCATGTCAGCACCAGACCTTACCCCGCAGATGCCGGGTGAACCGCTCTCAACCATTGCGCCCGTCACCAGCACCGGCGCCATTACTCAAACCCCATCCGCACCTACGTACACCGCCAAGCACAACGGTGGCGGGCGCTGGAAGGTCTGGCTAACACCATCCGAAGGCGATGCCGATTGGTTCAGCGACTTCATGGCCGCTGGTGATGGTGCCAAAGCCCAGGCCGAGGCCGAAGCCTTGCGCCTGACCGAGGGTGGCGAGCCCCTGGTACTTGATCCGCAGCATCTCAACGAGGCCGCAGCTCAGGCCCGTCCCGTCACCAGCACCGGCGCCATCGACGCCACCACCCTCAAACAGCCAGTCATGACCAGTGAAGGCTGGTTGTGCCCTGAGCCAACAGTTAAGGGTTAAGGCCATGGGAAGCAAGCCAAGCAAGCCGAAAGTGGTTGATGTGCCTGATCCAGCAGTTGAGGCCCAAAAAGCCGCTGATACGGCTGCGCAGAAGGCCAACGAAGAAACCGCCACCCGCAAGAAGCGCAAGGCCGAGAGCAGCTTGCTGTCGTCCGCTGGCGCCGGTGGCAGCGTCCTTGAGCAAGGTAAGAGAACCCTCGGATCATGACAGCCGACCAGATCGCCAAAACGCTGAGCACCTTGAAGTCTCTCCGCTCGCCGCATGAGTCGGTCTGGCGCGATTGCTTCGACCACAGCTACCCCATTCGTGGGAGCGGGTTTTGTACTGAACAGATCACGGCCATGGAGGCGCAGATGCGCAAGGCCAGGATGATCGATGGCACCACCACAGACGCGGCGCGGATCCTGTCGTCCGGGATCATGTCGGGCCTGACCCCGGCCAACTCCCTGTGGTTCGGCATGGACGTCGGGCAGGAGAGCGAAGACGAGCGTCGCTGGCTGGACGACTCCGCCGACATTCTCTGGCAGAACATCCACGCATCCAACTTCGATGCTGCCGCCTTTGAGGGGCTGATTGACGTTGTGTGCGCCGGTTGGTTTGCCCTGTACATCGACCAGGACATGGAAAAGGGTGGTTTCACCTTCGACCTGTGGCCAATTGCGAGCGTGTACTGCTCGGCATCCAAGGCTGGCGGCAAGATCGATACGGTTTATCGAGAGTACAAGCTCACGGCTGAGCAGGCGGTCAATGAGTTCGGGGAGCATAACCTCAGCGAGAACACCCGCAAGCTGGCCAAGGACAAGCCTCAGGAAATGGTGCGCTTCGTCCATGCGATCTATCCGCGTACCACGCATATGGTCGGGGCCAGGCTGGCCAAGAACATGCCCATTGCGTCCTGCAAGGTCGAGGTAGAAGCCAAGAAGCTGGTGAGCGAGTCGGGCTACCACGAAATGCCGGTGGTTGTTCCGCGCTGGATGATGATCCCTGACAGCGTTTACGCCGTAGGCCCGGTGTTCGATGCGCTGCCGGATTCACGCACCCTCAACGAGCTTTGCCGCATGGACTTGGCGGCGGGTGATCTGGCCATCGCGGGCATGTGGATTGCCGAAGACGATGGCGTGCTGAACCCACGCACGGTCAAGGTCGGGCCGCGCAAGATCATTGTGGCCAACTCTGTGGACAGCATGAAGCCGCTGCAGAGCGGGTCGAACTTCCAATATGCCGAGACCAAGATCGCACGCCTGCAGGGCTCTATCCGCAAGATCCTGATGGCCGATCAGCTCCAGGCACAGGACGGTCCGGCGATGACAGCCACCGAGGTGCACGTCCGTGTGAACTTAATTCGTCAGCTGCTCGGTCCGGTGTATGGCCGCCTGCAGACCGAATACCTGCAACCCATGATCGAGCGTTGTTTCGGCCTGGCTTACCGCGCGGGGATTCTCGGCGCGGCGCCCGAGTCACTGGCGGGACGCAACTTCACCGTGCGCTATCTGTCGCCGCTGGCCAGGTCTCAGAAGCTCGAGGAGGTAACCGCCATTGACCAGTTCGTTGCCGGTGCTGCAGCGCTTGTCGCGGTCGATCCCACCGTTATGGACAACATCGATATGGACGAGGCGCAGCGCTTCAAGGGTGAAGCCTTGGGCGTTCCGTCCGCTGTCATCCGGAGCAAGGCCGACCGGGACAAGATTCGTGAGGATCGAGCCCAAGCCCTGCAGGCGCAGCAGGAGCAGGCACAGCAACAAGTGATGCAGCAGCAGGCCGGTGAGGCCGCACTCAAACAACAGGGAGCCGCAGCATGAGCATGACCCCGGAACAAGTCGACGACATGTTCAAACGCGTTTTCGAAGATCACAACGAAGGCCGGATTGTGCTTGAGCTGCTGATCCAGCGCTTTGCCAAGAACGCCTGCACCGTCGGCGGCATCGATGCCGTCCTCACCACTTACAAGCAGGCCGGGGCCCGTGAGGTCCTGGATCACGTTGTACTCCGTATCAACCGTGCCAACGGCGTTCAAGAAGACGCCAACGACCAAGAGGGTTAACGATGAACTGGTTTATTCATGGCCGACTGGGCCACTTTTACATGGCTGAAGCTGGGGAGGGTGGAGACCCATCCACCCTGGCAGCCCCAGCAGCTGAGCCTGCACCAGGCTCTGTGCTTTCCACCGGCAACACCGGCACCGACTTCATTCCCGAGAAGTACCGGACCAACAAAGAGGATGGCAGCCTTGATCTGGAAGCATCGTCGCGCAAGGTTGCCGAGGCCTACAAACACCTTGAAACCCGCATGGGTTCGGGTGATGCACCGCCAAAGACTCACGAGGAGTACGCCCCCAAGATTGAAGTGGAGGGCTTCAACTGGGATGAGTTCAAGGCCGACGAGAGCACCCAATCGTTTTTGAAGGGCGCACATGCCAAAGGCCTGAACAATGACCAGGTTGAGTATGTGATTGGCGAGTACTTGAAAGCGGCCCCGGGCCTGATTGGTGGCGCGGCAGTATTGACCCAGCAGGATTGCACCGCAGCCCTCAAAGCCGTCTGGGGCGATGACCAGTCGATCCGCGCCAATGTTTCCGCGTCCTACCGCGCGGCCGAGGCATTCGCCAGCCAGGGCGATGCGCCAGGCAACTTCAACGCCCTGATGACCAAGTATGGCAACGACCCGGACTTCATTGCGTTCACTGCCAACATCGGCAAAGAGCTCAAGGAAGACCGTGCCATCAATGGTGGTGCCCAGGTCAGCGAGGCAGATTTCGCAGTCAAGACAGCTGAGTTGCGCCAACAGCTGCAGGACCTACCGGCCCACGACCCGAAGCGCAAAGGCATCCAGGCTCAGCTCGACGGAATGTACAACCAGAAATACAACCAGCCTAAAACCCGCTTCTGACTCCCCCCGCAAATAGTCGGGAAACCGACACCCTCCATGCACAAACATCGCAGGCATCCCAGTAATGGGCTGGCCTGCGATGGCACGCAGATACCCAGAAAGCCCCGAGGCGCAGCAAAGCCGATGCACGCCAGGAATACCGGCCCGCGATGCGGATACCCGGCAGGCAATCCCTTATCTGCATTGGAGTGCATCTTATGTCCCAACAAATCACCGAAGCCTTTGTTCAGCAGTTTGCGGACAACTTCCGCCATCTGGCGCAGCAAATGACCTCGCGCTTTGAAACGCGGGTTTCCATCGAGCCGAACATTGTCGGCATGTCCAAGTCTGTGAACCGCCTGGGTCAACGCACTGCACAGCGCCGCACCCAGCGACACGCAGACACCCCGATCAATGATCAGCCACACAGCACGCGCTTTGTGGATCTGTTCGACTGGGATGACGGCGACATGATCGACGACCAGGACAAGATTCGTATGTTGGTTGACCCAACATCGGACTACGTCAAGGCAATGGTTGCAGCGCTCAATCGTGCGAAAGACGACGTGATCATCGCCTCAATGGGCGGCAACTCGCGCTCGACCACCGGCAACGTCATCTTGCCAGTTGCCCAGAAAATCGTTGTGGGCGGCACTGGCTTGACCAAGGCCAAGATCATTCAGGCCCGCAAATTGTTCCGCCGTAACGAAGCGGACAACCACAACGGTGAAGAGCTGTTCATCACCTACACGGCTGCTGCGGCTGCCGACATTCTCGCGGACGCCACCTTGACCAGCGCTGACTACATGGCCGGCAAGTTCCTGCAGGAAGGCGATGTGGAAGGCAAGTGGATGGGTTTCACCTGGATTCCATCTGAACGCACCCCTTACGACGGCGCTACTCGACGCCTGTACGCCTGGGCCAAGTCTGGCGTAACGCTGGGCAAGGGCGCCGATATCACCACCAAGGTCGGCGAGGATCCAGGCAAGGGCTTCAACGTCCGGATCTATGCCAAGCAGTCCATCGGTGCTGTACGGACTGAGGAAGAGAAGGTGGTTGAAATCGCTGTAACCGAGGCCGCTTAAGCGGCTTTGGCTTTTCCTCTCAGTCCAGATTTAGGAGCCACACCATGGCAACCGTAAACGCATTCGTAGCCGCAGCCCGTGCGGCGCTCCCACAGCAGTTGGTTAAGCCAAATCTGCAAGGCGCTGACATTCAGATTTTGGTCAGCACCTACACCGTTCCTGCTGGTGGCGTTGCCATTGGCGACAAAATCTCCTGGGGCTTTATCCCGTTCGGTGCTCGCCTGATGCCTGGCACCAAGTTGTACTTCGGGGCTGGCGCTGCGTCCTCAACCATCAACTTGGGCGATTCGGTTTCGCAGGCTCGCTACCTCGCTGCCACGTCTGTTGCTGCTGCTGGTAACGCTGTGGCTGAGGCTCAGTTTGCCAACGGTGGGTTGTTTGAAGTGGCCGTGGCCCAGCAAGGCCTGGCCACTGACCAAAGTGAGCTGCTCTCCACTGTTGCAGGTGCAGCGTTGCAGGCAGGCCAAGTAATCACGTTGGTTGCGCAGTACGCCGGACAGAACTGATTCGCGGCGGCCATGGATGGCAATAACTTACCGGGGCCGCGTGCCCCGGTCTTTTTATCTGGAGGTTTTGAGGATGAGCATGGCCACCGGTGTATCAATCTGCTCCAACGCGCTGCTGATGTTGGGTGCGCAGACCATTAACGACTTTGCAGACCAGTTGAACCTGGACCGGGCCAAGCTTTGCGCCAACCTGTATCCAACAGTGCGCGACGACATGCTGCGCTCTCACCCATGGAACTGCGCTATCAAACGGGCCGTTCTGGCCCCTGATGCGGTAGCCCCTGTGTTTGGATACACGCATTCCTTTGAGTTGCCTGCTGACTTCATGCGCGTGCTCGAGGTGGGTACCAACGGTTCCCAGATTGATTACCTGGTTGAAGGCCACACGATCCAGGCGGACACCACCGTGCTCGAGCTGCGTTACGTGTTCCGCAACGAGGTTGAAAACACATGGGATGCGCACCTGGTTAAGCTGGTGACGCTGGGCATGGCTGCGGCATTGGCATATCCGGTGACCCAGTCCTCCGCCTTGCAGCAGTCCTTCGAGCAAAAGCTTGAAATGACACTCAAGCGTGCGCGCGCCGTTGACGGTCAAGAGGATCCGCCACAAACCCTTGGTGATGAGCGACTGCTGCGGGCTCGTTTCGGAGGTGGCTGGTAATGCCTCGTCTGACACTGATCCAAACCAATTTCACTGCCGGTGAAGTCTCCCCGCGCATGCTGGGCCGGGTCGATCTTGCCCGGTACCAGAACGGCGCCGAAATCATTGAGAACGCTTGGCCGGTCATTCATGGCGGCTGTGTTCGTCGTGACGGCACGTTGATGTGCGCCCCCGCCAAGTTTCCTGACAAGAAGTGCCGACTGATCCCTTACGTCTTCAACGCCTCGCAGGCGTACATGGTTGAGTTTGGTGATTTTTACGTGAGGATCTTCTTTGCCGATGGCAGCTACAGCGGTATCGAGCTAGTCAGCCCTTATAGCCATGACATGCTTGAGCGCATGGATTACGTGCAGGGTGCTGACACTATGTTCATTTTCAACAATGCCGTGCCTGTGCAGAGGCTACGCCGCATCACCAATGCTGAATGGACCCTTGCCCCTGCACCGTTCGTAACCAAACCCTTTGACGAGAAGGGCATCGACTTTCTAACCCTGATCACCCTCAGCGATCCGGCTGTTGGTCTCGGTCGCACAGCAACAGCCTCAGAGGCTGCCTTTCTGGCTGCTGATGTTGGCCGTGAAATCTGGGCTGGTGGTGGCATCGCTCGTATTACGGCAATCACCAGTCCGACAGTGGCCACCGTTGAAGTGCTCAACGCATTCAGTGCAACCACACGCCCCACCTGGTCTTTGAAAGGATCTCCGCAAACTACCAATACCTTGAGCGCTTTCACCCCTGTGGGTGGGACGGTCACGATGACACTGGGGCTTGCCGGCTGGCGTGCCAACGACATTGGTAAGTTCGTGAAGATCAACGGTGGCCTGCTCGAGGTCAGTGCTTACACCAGTCCCACAGTGGTGTCGGGCATCATCCGATCAGCTCCCACGTCCGTTGTTGCGTCACCTGCCAATGCCTGGTCGCTTGAGGCTTCGGTCTGGAACGATGTGGACGGTTACCCAGGTGCAGGCACTCTGTACGAGCAACGCCTTGCCTTGGGCGGATCGCCGAATTTCCCCCAAACCATATGGGAGTCGCGCACCGGGGAGTACCTGAACTTCGAGTTGGGGACCAAAGACGATGACGCTATTTCCTACAACTTGTCGTCTGACCAGATCAACCCGATTTTGCACATAGGCCAGATCAACGCCCTGATTCCATTGACCTACGGCGGTGAGTTCACGGTCAGTGGCGGGGTAGAGAAGGCAATCACCCCGACCAACATCCGTGCGAAAAACCCCTCCGTGTATGGCTGCAACCGTGTACGCCCTGTGCGAATTGGCAACGAGCTGTATTTCATCCAGCGCTCCAACCGCAGGCTACGGGCCATGGCCTATAAGTACGATTCCGACACCTTTGGTTCGCCTGACATGTCCGTGCTGTCTGAGCACGCCACCAAGTCCGGCATCATCGACATGGCGTATCAACAGGAGCCTGAATCAATTCTCTACATGGTGCGTGCCGATGGCGTGATGGCCACCATGACCGTGGATCGTGACCAGGACGTTGTTGGTTGGGCCCGCCAGATCACTGACGGGGCTTTTGAGTCTGCGGCATCCATCCCTACTGCCGATGGTGATCAGGTATGGGTGGTGGTGCGCCGTAACGTGAATGGTCAGAACGTGCGCTACATCGAGCGCTTCACCGCGAATGTTCGCGTCGACTCAGGCGTGAATGCTGTGAGCGCTGAGGGTCAGGCCGTATGGGGCGGGCTCTCACACCTGGAAGGCAAGATGGTGGATATCGTTGCTGACGGCGTTGTCATGCAACAGCAGCTGGTCACCGGTGGCCAAGTCACCATTCCCCGTAACGCACTCACCACTTCGATCGGTCTCAACTTCAAGACTCGGATCAAAACGCTAACCCCTGAGGTTTCCGGCAATACCGGCAGCGTGCAGGGCAACAGCATGCGCATCGGCGAGGTGTCGCTGCGATTCCTCGAAACCATCGGTTGCAAGATCAATGGCCAAACCGTGGCGTTCCGCAACCTCGGGGCTCAGGTGCTCGACAAACCACCAGCTTTGTTCACAGGGGTTCACCGCATGGAGAACCTCGGGTGGGATCGTGGCCAAGCCACTTTAGAAATCTCCCAGGACCAACCGTTGCCGTTCCATCTGCTGTGCATCATCAAAAAAGCAACATTCAACGACTGAGGGGACACCATGATCAGGCCTGCCAAACACTCCGATGTTCCCCGCCTTATTGAGCTGGGCACGTTGCTGCATGCCACCAGCAGCTATTCAACGATGGCTTTCAACGCGGCCAAATCGGGCAACTTCCTGCATGAGCTGATTAATGGGCCGAACGGCGTGGTGTTTGTGGCTGAGGTCGAAGGCCTTGTGGTCGGCGGCATGGCAGGGGCGGTGGTTGATCAGTGGTTCAACGATGACCTGGTGGCTTATGACTACTCCCTGTTCATCGAGCCCACCAAGCGTCATGGTGTCACGGCTATTCGCTTGATCCGTGCTTTCGAATCCTGGGCCCGGATCAAGGGCGCCAAGCATATGCAAATGGGTATAGGAACCGGCGTAAACGTCGAGGGCACATCCCGGCTGTACCAATCATTGGGGCTTGAGTTGTTCGCGCCCCTCTTTCAAAAGGAGCTTATCTAATGGCCGCTGGCGCTGCATTTATGGCTGCATATGGTGGGTACATTGCTGCTGCGGCAGCTGTTGCGGGCACCGCGTACTCGGTTTACTCGGGCAATCAGACGGCCAAGCAGGCAGGTCTCAACGCTGACGCGCAGTCAGAACAGGCTCAGAAAGACGCTGATGCCGCTGCAAGCGCTTCGGCGGTGCAAGCTGACCGCATACGTCGCTTGGCCCGCAACCAGTCCAGTGAGGCCAATGCCGCACTGGCTGCCTCGGGTGTTGAGACTGGCGCCGGTACCGCAATCAACATCAACGAGGAAATTATCGGCAACGGCGAGGAAGACGCTGCGCTGACCATCTTCAACGGGCAAAACCAAAAGGCCCGCGGTTACGTTGATTCCAGCAATTACAAGCTGGCAGGCAGCCAGGCTCAGTCGGCGGCAAACTCTCAGGCCGTGGGCAGCGTGCTTAACACTGGTTCATCGCTCGCCATGATGGGCTGGAAGGCATCAGTTAACGGCACAGCGCCAAGAGTTGGGGGGAACGGCTAATGGCACAGATCCCCCTTGGTAATTTTGGCCAGGTCAATGTGCAGCAGGATGTTGTACAGAACCGCGTCATAACCCCTGATCCTGGCCTGCAGAACCGGGGTGCGCAGCAAGTTGCCAGCACGCTGGTCAATATCGGCCTCAATATCATTGATGAGCGGGCCAAAGAGGATCAGGCCCTTGCTCGAGTAAAAGCCAGCAACGCAGTGATCGACCGGGAGTCGCAAATCAAGACCATTGCTACTGATCTTGATGAGCAGATGCGTACAGGTCAGTTGAGTTATGAAAAATCAGAGGAGGCCTACAACACCGCTGTGGCGCAGCTGGAGCCTCTGCAAACCCCCGGTCTTAACGAAGCTGAGCAGGGCGCAATTGGCAACTCACTGAAGCGCATCCAGCTGGGCGGGCTGGAGAACGTGCGCGCGGCCTCTGCTAAGGGGCGCATCCTGTCGGCCCAGAGTGATCTGACATCGCGCATGGATATGCTGGGAAAAGATGCTGCCATGCCCGGGGCAAATGTCGAACAGATCAACGCGCGGATGGATGCCGAAGACATTGATACAGCAGGGCGCTTGGCGTTCGGTGAGGGGTGGACCAGTAAGAAGCAGGAATTTAAGGATGGCAACTGGTCTACGCATGCCACCCAGCGCGTTATTGAGTCGCGTGAGAGCTTGGCCAGCCTGCAAAAGGTAGAGCATGACCTCACGGCCGAGGACGGTTTCTATTCCAAAAAGCTTGATCCGGAGAAGCGTAACCAGTTGCTGAACACTGTCAGTGGCCGGATCTTCCAGGTGAAGGAACACCAGCAGCGCCAGGCAGAAATGCGTGAGATGAAAGCCGAGCGGGTACTCACCCAGATGGACCAGCAGGCAGCTACCGGGGTGCCACCACCACCAGCGCTCCAGCAGCGTTGGAAGTCTGTGTTATCTGGCACCTCCGTCGCAGGCGAATTCAATACTCGTATGCAGGAGATGAACGAGGTTCAGACATTACTGCGGGCACCACTGCCCGAGCAACAGCAGTACATCGACCGTAAACGTCAGCAGATGCAGGTCAATGGTGCCAGCGTTGCCCAGCAGGCCAACGTCACCCGATTGCAAACTGCTGTCGATTACAACACCAAGATGCTGCGTGAGAACCCGCTGACCTTCAACGCAATGCGAACCGGTGCCGATGTGGAGCCGCTCGACGTTTCTGGAGTTATGACCCAAGAAGGCCAGCAGAAGCTGGGCGAACAGATCGCTGATCGTTTCGACGTAGTCAACTCTGTGCGCAAGGCATACGGTCCGGAGGTTGCTCGCAACCCATGGAAGCCCGAAGAGCAGACCATGCTGAAATCGCTACTTGAACAGGCGGATGACGGCACTAAATTGCAGGTGCTGGGTGTTATTGCCAGCTCATCCCCTTCGGGCGCGGAGTACGCCGCAGCCATCAAACCGCTTATTGCTGACCAGCCCATCACCATGCTCGCGGGTATGGCTCAGTTCCGTGGGCTTAAGGGGGCTGATGGTACTGACGTTCCCCGGACCCTGCTGTCTGGCGCCAAGGTACTTACGGACAAATCAACGCCCATGCCCAAGGATGCTGTGTTTCGGGAGTCCTTCGACAAAGCCGTGGGCAATGCATTGGTACCTGGTACACCGCAGCGGGAGCAGGCCTATCTGGCATTCAAGTCGTTGTATGCCGGTATGTCGGGGCCCAAGGGGATCAAACACGATGGGCCCGCTCCGGAGCTGGATCGTGACTTGGCTGATCAGGCTGCAGAAATGTCTACTGGCGGCATCATGGAAAGGGGTGGGGCCAAGGTGATCAAGCCATACGAAATGGAGGAAGGGACTTTCAACGCGCTTGTAGATATGCAGCTTGAAGGCCTATCCATGCACAGCAAACTCCCTATCAGCCAACTGGAGGACATGCCTCTATCTCCGGTACCGGGCAAGGAAGGTTCGTATTACTTGATGAATGCGGGCCGGGTGCAGGTTGATCCGGCGACTAATCAACCCATGGTGGTGAAAGTCAAATGAGCTGGTTCGATGGATTGGTCGAAGACAACGAGGCGCTGAGCCAAGACCAGCGCCTTGACCGCACAAACGAAAAACTCAAACCGGGGTTCTTCACTGGTGCCCTAGATCCTTTGGGGCCAAATACTTATCGCGGGGTACTTGAAGGGGTAACTAGTGTTGAGTCGGGACTTAGCACGGTCTGGCAGGGCGGGCTTAATGCTGCCGCCAGCCTGTTGCTGCCGGAGCCTAAGTTCGGCGGGACACCTAACGTCACCAGCGCCGAAGAGTCCAGCCAGGAAGCGCTGGGCCAAGGCGTTGGTGAGATGGCCAAGGCATACCGACCTGACCCTACTGAGGTCGGCATTGCCGGTCAGATCATCGGTGAAGCTGCCGCGATCCTCCCGCGTACATTGGTAGGTGCTGTTGTTGCGGGGCCAGCTGGCGCTGCTGTCGCTGCGGGCGGCCCTGCTGGCTACTCGCGCAAGCGAACAGCTATGGAGGAGGGAATTGACGAGTCAACGGCTACTTGGCTGGGTGTCACGGAAGGTGTGGTCACTGGGGTAGGAGCCGCACTTCCGGCTGCTGGTTTTGCGAAAACGCTTATAGGGGATGCGGGCCTTTCTGTGAGCGCCGTTGTTGGTCTTGGAATGGCTCACCGAGGTTCAGCCGCGGCACTGCTAGAAACTAATGGATATCATGCTCAAGCCGCACAATACAAAGTCTTCGATAGAACAGCTGTTCTAACAGATCTATTCATGGGGCTTGGTTTTTTTGGTATTGGTCGGGTCGCGATGCGCAGACCCACCACAGAACAAATAGATGCTGTGCTTGCTGAGCGCAACTCCCAGCACGCCGATATCGACACTGCGCCGGGATTGCCGATAGATCCTCGATCAGCCGTTGCCCACCAAGATGCTTTGCGCGCGGCCATCAATTCGATCAACCGCGGTGAGGCTGTGGTATTGCCGGACAACATCCAGTCGGCCAGCTTCTTGCGGGCCGGTGATGAGTCTCCAGTGATTGCGCCAAGTCGTGATCAAGCGTTGGCCAGCGCCAGGGAGGAATTGTTGCCGGTAGTGCGTGCCGAGGCTGAGCAGGCTGCAGCCGGTAGCCTGGCAAACGTTCGTGATATTCGCGCGGAGCTGGCCACCGTCAGTAAAACCCTTGATGACCTGGACAGCACCTTCCGCGCCAAAGCGAAAGAATTTCAGGGGCAGGGCCTTGGCCGCAAAAAGGCCGAGCAGTCTGCGCGCAAGGCCATTGCCGAAGAACGATCGCAGTTGGTTGGCCGTCAATCTGAACTGAATGACAGATTGGCCGGCAACCGCTCCGCCGAGCAGGCCCGGGCAGACTTGAACGCCCTTGATCGCGGCGAGCTGCCTGCGCGCTTTGATGAGCGCTTCAATGCTCGATCAGATGAAATCATCCAAGGCTTCCAGCGCAAGCCATTGGCGGATGGTGTTGCTGCGGCCAAACGAACAATGACCCCGCGCCAGATCAACGAGCGCGCTGCCAGGGATGAGCTGGACGTGCTGGTGCGTGAGTACGAGGCCACCTTGCCGCGTGAGCCGGTAGAGGCTTCGGCGCCGAAACCCGACTTACCACCAGGTGGTAAACCAGCAGCCACGAAAGTTACCACTCCTGATAAATCGGGCCCTGAGGTGGTAAGCGGAGGTGGTAAACCAGATGGCGAAGGGAAACCAGCTACCAGGGCTGAGCCCGTCGAGCTGCAGCTGTTGCGCGACTCGGTGAACCGAAACCCGGACACCGTGGTAAATTCCGGTTTCGATGCTGACGGTATGCCACTACAGGCAAAAGCTGCTGATGTTCTTGCGGATATTGAGGCTGAGCACAGAGCCGGGGTCAGGGAGTCGCAGTCTTATCTTGCGGCAATTAGTTGCTTGTTGAGGTGATCATGGATAAGTCTCTTGTATACGGGGCTGTAGTCGTTTTTCTCTTGTTAATTGCATGCTTTTTCATAAAACAAGTAGCAAGTCTTGCTCGCGAGTCTGCGTCCTACAAAACAAGCCAAATCCCTTCCGTTATATTTTATCTCGTGTGGGGCGTATCTATTGTGGTTTTCATAGCTTCGCTCGCTCTATCAATCGAGCTCACAGTGAGAGGTCCTTGGGGCGAACTGCAGTTCTGGCAAATAAGTGGGGGGCTGACGATCATCTGCTTTGTTATATCTTGGTTCATGCCTAAGAAATTCTGATTGAAACGCCCTTTGTTATGGCAACCCAAATAGTCGGGAAACCGTCTACCTCTCCCTCATAGGCTTGCTTCCATTCCCACTGGAGGCAAGCCCATGGCGATGCGCGCTGATTGCATCAAAGAAGTTGAACAGGCCATTGGCCGTCCGCTCAAAAAGGCCGAGGCCCAAGCGATCGAGGACAAGATCAGCTTTCACATCCGTGACCTGGCCCGCACCGATCCTGCCAAATTCAACTCCATGACCGAGCAGCAGCGCCAGTTGACCGCCGCTCAGGCCGCTATGGTCGATCACTTGGCCAGCGTCGATAAGGCAGCGCAGCGCAAGGGGCAGAACCTGCTGGCGCAAACCCGCGAGCTGGCCAACCAAGAGACCCGAGCTGCGGTAATTGGAGGTAAGCAGCCTTTTACCTCTGCTTTGTTCGAGCGCCTGCGCCAGGTGGACAGCCGTATCAAGGGGGAGCGCAACCGGGCGTTTGGTTCGATCATGGAAACCATCGATGCTGCCGCTCCCAAGTTCTTGGGCATGATCACCAACAAGGCCGCTGAGCGTGACTTTGTGCACGAGGTGTTCGGGCGCGACACAGGCAACCAGTTGGCCGCGAAGGGCGCCAAGGTATGGCGTGAACAGATGGATGCCATCCGTGAACGGCAGAACGCCGCTGGTGCGAATATTGGGCGACTCGACTACGGCTGGCTACCGCAGCCCCATAGCCTGGTGAAGGTGCGCGCAGCGACGCCGGATGCCTGGGCTGCTTTTGTGTTGAACCGGCTGGATCGCAAGCGCTATTTGAACGAGGACGGCACGCAGATGAATGATGCGGCCGTTACTGACTTCTTGCTGGCTGCCCACGAAACCTTGAAGACAGACGGCCTCAACAAAATGACGCCGGGCGCTGCAGGTGGCGCAAGCCGCGCGGCCAAACACGACGATGCCCACCGGCAAATCCACTTTAAAGACGGTGACTCATACCTCGAGTACATGCGGGACTTCGGGCCAACTTCAGTATTTGAAGCGATGCAGGGCTCCGTGCATGCCCAAATCAAGGACACGGTCATGATCGAGCAGCTCGGGCCGAACTCTGCTCAGACTTATCGCCTGCTGCATGACACGGCCAAGATGAAAGACGGGAAGGGTGACGGCTTCTTTTCCGGTACCGAGTTTGGTGCAACGCCGGACATGGTATGGAACGTGCTGAATGGCAGCCTGGGCGTCCCGGTCAACGCTCGCTTTGCTGAGTTCAACCAGGGTATCCGTAACTTCATGGTGGCGGCCAAACTGCAGGCGACTTTGATCACATCTATGGTCGGCGACATGCAGTCCCTGGCTATCACAAGCGCTTACCACGGGCTGCCCATTGGTAAGACGCTGGTCAGCGCCCTTAAGAGTGTTTCTCCAGAGTACCGCGCCGAAGCTGCGCGCATGGCCATAGGCATGGATAGCATCACTTCGGACATGGTCACCTTCCACACTGACAACCTGTCCGCTGGTTGGACCTCGAAGCTTGCCAACGCAACTATGAAGGTCACCTTGCTGGAGGGGTGGACCACTGCGATGCGTCGCGGATTCTCGGTTGAGATCATGTCGCGCATGGCCAGCGACACCCGCAGCGCTTGGGGTTCCGACCCGAAACTACAGGCCCGGCTCGAGCGCTATGGCATCAACCAGGAAGATTGGGCGGTCTGGCAGGCAGCAGCGCCCGAGAACTGGCGTGGGCAGAACATGCTCACTCCTGAATCCATTGCCAGCCTGCAAGGATTCAGTGCGAAGCAGAAGAATGATGCCGTCGGTAAGTTGTTGGGATACATCCAGAACGAGGCTGAATTCACATCAATCCTTCCGGGCCTGATGACCCGGGCAACCCTGCGCCAAGGTACGCAATCAGGCAGCATCGGCGGCGAGTCTTTGCGCCACCTGACCCTATTCAAATCCTTTGGCGTAGCAATGTTTGAACGCCACTGGAAGCGCGCCTCACAGATCGAAACGACCGCAGGCAAACTCGCCTACTCCGCGTCGGTGTTCACTGGCTTGCTGATGGCTGGCGCGATGACCAACCAATTGATGGACATCATGAACGGGCGTGACCCGCGAAACATCAATGACCCTAAGTTCTGGGTGCAGGCTGCCTTGCGTGGCGGTGGTGTCGGCATCTTCGGCGACATTTTGAATACCGGCCTCGGTGGCGACAACCGTGGCGGTCAGTCAAACCTTACGGGCTTGCTTGGCCCTGTGTACGGCACAGCCGCTGATGTTGGCCTGACGGCCGGCAGCGTCTTCAAGAAGGGCACAGAACCTGCGGACGTGGGAGCGAACCTTCTTCGTATCGGTTACCAGAACACTCCATTTATTCGCAGTTGGTACACCAAAGCGGCGTTTGAGCATGCCGTTTTCCATGACATGCAAGAGCTGCTGTCCCCGGGGTACCTGCGCCGGATGACGCGCCGTGCACAAAAAGACTTCGGGCAATCGTTCTGGTGGGAGCCGGGCGAAGCAACTCCCGATCGCGCACCAAACCTTGGTGCAGCTGTGGGAGCCAGCCGATGAGGTGGATCAGGTGATCGGCACCTTTGCCAATACTCAAAGGGTGTAGGAAATATTTTCTAGCTCTCGCGTGCTTTTACAAGGAGGTGGCTAGACTGACATTTCGTGATCGCTACTAATTGCGAAAACATGAGGTGGTCTATGAATAGAGTCGCCGCTGTCATCTGTTTATTTTTCGCCAATTTTGCAATCGCTGATTGCGAATCAACTCTAACTGAGGCACACGCAGCCCTGAAAAAAGGTAACGCTTATGCGGCTCGCTCTATAGAGAAGCTAAACCAAATGCAAGATATGATAAAAACTGATGCGACCAATACGGAGATTTGCACTGCAGCGCAGGATACGAGAATGGGAGCATATTTGGCTGCGAAGAGGTACAAGTCTTCCAGATCCAGTTTCTTATCGGCAGTCAGTGAGTGTCCATCACCATATGATGCTCAATCTGCGGAAAACGCAGACGCCATGACGGCTTATTACAATAAAAATGCCGAACTAGTAGGGGTTTACGACAAGTTGATTGTGAACAACTGTGCTGGAAATGCCTTAGCCCCAACGCTTTAGTAATTACTATCAAGTCTATTAACTCAAAGAGTCGGGAAACCGACACCCTGCGCGTTCGATTCTTCTGTTATCACCACTTTTATGGAGTGGTGATGACAGGCTAGGGTCGCTCCCGAAAACGAACGCCAATCGTGCTCCCATCGTTCGTGCCTGTACTCCTTTCTAGGGAGCAGGTGCACGATATGTACAAGATCACGGCAAATGCGCTTACACAAGCTAGTTCACCATGGCACCCTCACCGGCACATGTCCCAATATCGCCCCAAGAAAAATGACTGTACTCAGCTCGATTACTTATGGTGTCGAGAAGAGCAATGCGCATTGGGTGAGCGGTCTGGACCGGCAGCGCGAGTATGAGGCCCGATCAACGAGAAAGGCTTGAGATACTGCGGGACCGCCTTTTAGATACCGCGCTTCTAGATGCTGATCCGTCAAATTGGATTGGCTCAGGAAAAGTCGCGGTGGACATGACTCAGAAAGAGCGGGGGGATGCTTACTGGTGTCGTAAGCTGGCGGCTGCGTCCATTGCCCTACTGACTAAGGTCAACAACCTGGTAGTCACGCACACCGCGACAACTGCAGGCACCGGCAAGGGCGAAGATGAACTGGATGAAGAGGTAGCCCAGGCCGAACGCCAGGCTATGGCGCTGCTGGAGCGAGCGAGCAAGGGCGCCAATGTCCACTAAGGTGTCGCTGCTGGTCTTCTTCCTAATGTGGGCGAAGCGCATGCGTTGGGCGGTACCGGACATTCACGTCCGGGCATGCTACTGGCTGGAGCACCGCGGCAACCTTGCGGTGCTTCGCTGTTTCCGTGGGTTTGGTAAGTCCACACTGCTGGCCGTTTACAACGCCTGGCGGTACTACTGCGACCCGACCTATCGAATCCTGCACCAGTCGGAGTCTGACCCGACGGCTTACAAGACCAGCCGGGATACTCAGAACGTCATTCGCAATCATCCACTGACTCGCCACCTGCTGCCCCATAACCAGGGCACAGTTGAACAGTGGTGGGTTCTGGGTGCAGTGGATAGCCGAAACGGCAGCATGTTCGCCAAAGGCATCCTGTCCAACGTCACCTCTGCCCGGGCGGATGAATGTCAGAACGATGATGTTGAGGTGCCCCGCAACATCGGCACGCCCGAAGCGCGAGAAAAGATGCGGTACCGGCTGGGTGAACAGATCCACATCATGGTGCCAGGTGCACGCCAGCTGTTCATCGGCACCCCGCACACCCATGACAGCCTGTATGACGAGGTAGAGGGCTTGGGGGCTGACTGCCTAACCATTCGGATGTTTGGCCAGGAGTACCGCATTGATGATGCCAAGCTCAACGCTTACGACGTGCCGTTTGTCCCGGACGTGGTGTTTTCCGGTATTGGCAAACATGCCCGGTTGTTGGTGCTGGGCGTTGATTATCTACTGACGAAAACCGGCATTGCCTTCTTAACACCGCCCGGTACGTTGGTCGATTGCTACGCCGGTAGCGCATGGCCTGAGCGCTTCAACGCTGCAGAACTGGCCGACCGCCGTAAGAAAACCCGCACCATCAACGAATGGGATTCGCAGTACCAGCTCCACTCGAAACCCATTACGGAGGTTCGATTGGACCCGGCTCGTATCATTCCTTACGACGTACAGCCCACCATGCGGCACGCCAACAACGCCGTGGCCATGTTCTTGGGCTCGACCCAGATCGTCGGTGCCGTGGCGTATTGGGACTGCTCGCTGGGCAAGATCAAGTCAGATGCCTCAGCCTTCACGTTGCTGCTGACTGACGCGCGCGGCCAGCTCTACTGGCACGTCGCCGAAGGCCTAACCGGTGAAATCGCCGAGTTTGATAGCCGTGACCGAATTATCGGCGGGCAGGTGCACCAGGTGCGAGAACTGGTCATCAAGTACCAGATCCCCCGCGTCATCGTTGAAACCAACGGGCCGGGTGGATTCGTTCCAACGATTCTGAAACAGGCGCTCAAGGGCACCGGGTGCGGGGTAGGGGAGGAGCATTCCAGCACCAACAAACAGAAGCGAATCCTTGATGCATTCGAGTCGCCATTGTCGGCCCGCTTCCTGTGGGCACACGTCGACGTGTTGCGGGGCCCCGTGTGGGATCAGATGCGCGACTTCAATCCTGCATTGGCTAACCAGGATGATGACTACATCGACTCCGGCGCCGGTGCAATCAGTCAAACCCCCGTACGCATTGGGCGAATAGTCGGGAAACCGACAGAGGCGCGGCGCGACGATTGGCGTCCAGATGCGGGCGTACATGAAGTTCAAGTGGACTACTAGCCCGGCAATACACAGGGGCAGACCATGGCAGTTCCAGAAGGACCAACCGACAAACGTTACATCGGCAACGGTGTGACAAAGACATTCACCATCCCCTTCTTGTTGCTGGCTGCGACCGATCTAGATGTTTTCATTGACGGGATAGAGGTCATTTCGGGGTTTACCGTTACCAGCGTGGGTTACCCCACCAGCACCCTTACATTCGCTGTAGCTCCAGCTGATCAAGCTGATATCTATCTGCAGCTAGACGTTCCGTTTGAGCGCCTGAATGACTATCAGGAAAATGGCGACTTCCTTTCATCCACGGTTAATCGAGACTTCGATAGGATTTGGCAGGCGCTTAAGCAGCTCTTGCGCTGGGCAGGCCGCTCGCTGCGCCTCGGTTATTTTGACGTTGATGGGAGAGGCTGGTATCGGGCGAAGGGGAATGGGATTCGCGACCTGCATGACCCCGTTAACCCTCAGGATGCAGTAACAAAAAAATATGCAGATGAGCTGACGCTCGATACGACTCAGTACACCGATACACAAATGCTTCGCACGGTAAGAACGGCAAACGGGGAGACACTCTCTCAGCTGCCGTCAGCCTCATCCCGCGCCAACAAGGTTATGGGATTTGATGCTGCTGGTCAGCCTATAGGTTTGTTGCCAGCCAGTGGATCAGGGACGGAGCTGGCGATTGACTTGGCCAACTCCATCGACCCGAACAAGGGCTCGGCCATGCTGGGGCGCGGTGTTGTCGCAATAGCAACAATCGCCGATCTGCTGACCGCAACACACAAAAGTGACGTGATCTACAGGGTCGAGTCCTATCACAAATGGAGTCTAACCACTGCGTACCTTGGCCCACTGGGGGGCGGAGACTTTAAGTTTTTGGAAGGCTCTACTATCCCGGCTGAGGGAGGCGCTATCTTCGAAGTTCCCGGAGGTCGCCTTTTGCGAATTGCTGACATTACCTCTGTCAATGTCGAGTGGTACGGCGCTGTCGGTGACGGGGTGGCCGATGACACTGCGGAGCTTCGCTTGGCGTTCCGGTCAGAGGTTCCGTATGACAACGATTATGGCTACACCTTCCTGAAACCTGGAGGCCGAAAAATAATCCTGCGACCTGGGGGCAACTACAGGATTACTGCGCCGATCTACCAGCGCAAAGGTGACTGGCTGGAAGGTGGCGGGTATACAGCAACTCGTATTTTCTCGAATCAGGTCGGCATAGGCCAGCTAATCTATGTCGGGTGGGCTTTAGTTGACGGAATTCTTACCAAAGACCCTGGGGGTCTGATACCAAAGATTACAGGCATTTGCCTTGCCGAGACTGTCGGTGGCGTTAACGCAATATTTTTGGACGGTATTTCAGGCTGGGACGTCCGGGACTGCTGGTTTTTTGCCGACTGTGGTGTACGCACCGTGGGCATTACCAATGATGGATTTATGCTCAACTGTGTTGCTGACAACGGTAGCGGGCACTTAGCTATTTTTGAGGGTACTGGCGACGGTTACCACACAGGGCAGTCAACGGTAGTTCAGAACTGCGGCGCCTTTAAGACACGCTATGGCGGCATTAAGGTAGACGGCGTATCCGACGTGCTCATCATCGGGGGGTTCTTAAACTTCGTCCCGTTCTATGGCCTGTACACCGGCACAGTGAAAAAGAACTCTCGCATCAAGGCTATTGGCGTTAACTTTAAGGGCGATATAGCTGGCGCGGGTATGGATCCGACGCAGCAGCACGTACGTGTAACAGCACCTACAGACGGATTCGCCCTTGTTGATTGCGGGTTTGCGTACTCTCTGAATGCTGATATTCAAGCGAACTACCCTGTTCAAGTAAGCGGCGGTTATTCCACTAAAGCTGCAATCGACAGCATCGTCTGCCTGGGCGGACGCTCGTCTATCAAGGGCATGCGCTTCGCGGACACAGGGAGACACCCAGTACGCTCGACAGTGCGTATTGACGTGGAAGGACTGGAAATGGAAAACCCTCTGTCTATCGGTGTTCCGGCAGATATCTTTGCTCGCGGGGCAATTTACTTGTCAGGTTCAGGCAGCAAGTCCACCGCGTTCAATTGCCACCGGCATGATGATAAAGGCCCGGCAGTAAGCACGAACGGTCTGAACGGTATCCGCTCATCCGGGAATACCTCTGAGGGGGACGTAGACGTCCTGCACTACACCGGAAATGGGGTTAATTACTCGGTTAACGAGCGGGCTGAGAATCCTGTTGGACTTTGGCGAAATGTTGAGCTGTTACGTGGTGGGTACACCCGCTGGATTGAATCGTCCGGGAGGTCGCGTATCAAGAACGGAGATCCGACCAGCGAAACGGACGGCACAGTAGTCGGAGCTCAGGCCTGATCCTATAGCCAAGCATGCCCGCCACTGTGCGGGCTTTTTTCCGTATGGAGGAAAGAGTGAAGTTCTACCTGATTAAGTACGCAAAAGAACTGCCCAACGGATTTGGTGGCACCGCTCAAGGCCCGCTCATCAAAATACTGCCGAAGTACAAAGATGACATCGGCCTGCTTGAGCATGAAAAAGTGCATGTGCGTCAGTGGTATGCCTGGCTTGCCCTGGGGCTGCTGATCGGCACGCTACTGACACTGCTGGTCTCGCCGTCCCTCTGGCCTCTGTTTGGCCTGGCACCGCTCCTTCATCAGCTGCTGTACAAGTTTACCCGGCCGTACCGGCGCTGGTGTGAGGTGCAGGCCTACCGCAAGCAGATTGAAACTGGAGGCTATGCCAGCAATGAGTTTGCCGTAATTATGCTGGTAGATAAGTACGACCTGGGCTTATCTGTTGATGAGGCCAGAGCTCTACTTATCGATTGATAGTCGGAGCGAGTTGTGTGCTCCATTGAGGGGAGTGATTTTTCATACGTTAATGGTTGTGTTCGTTCGGCAGGACGCCGTAGGAAGGTACAGAAGCACCACAGGGGATTTTGCGGGGAATCGTAAAACTTAGCTGTGCAGCGTTGGGCATCGATTGCAGTGGGTGCCCACGTAAACACTTGATATATAAGGGGTTGTAGGGTCTTAGCCCGCATGGGGTGCTAGGGGTCGAGTGTTCGAATCACTCCGTCCCGACCATATTATTCAATGACTTAGCCCAACTTTCACGAGTTGGGCTTTTTCATGTGCGTGACTTCTTCACAGTTGACGCCTGCCTTCTCTTCAAAATCGTCAGCACCGGCCCACGCGAGTCAGCTGCTGAGAAGATGCCCCAGTTCAGCGCCGGAGTAGTGACTGGTGATGCTGCCGTTCTTGTGTCCGAGCAATGCCTTGCGGTCTTCCTCGGTTACACCTGCTGCTCGTAGCCGTCGGCCAAACGTGTGCTTCAAGTCGTGAATCCTGATCGACTGGTAGCCAGGGTGAGCACGGCGAAGGTTTTTCTCCTGCCAGAGTTTCGCCGCTCTCACTCGCGCTTTCTCCAGGCTGAATCGTTCATTCGGTGCATCGCGGTCCCGTTGTAAGGAAATACCCATTCCTTGCTGATACCACGCTGCTTCTCAATGATCGACTTGGCCACGGTGTTGAGCACCACCGGGCGCTCATCACATCGCCCGCCGAAATTGATCAAAGGCATGCCACCGATATACGGATCGAGCTGCGAAAGGTGGTGAGCTGACAACTTGATCGATGGCTGGTCGCGAATCTCCAGAAGGAAACGCATGGCTGCGTCCCGCCACGTTCTCACCTGCTTGACGCCATACACCTTTTGCTGCCGGATTTGCTTCAGCCTGTGGATCAGGTACCGCTCTGCTGCTTACTGTTGACTAGCTCCAGTACTTTCGCAAATTCGTTCGCCGTTGATTTTCTTGTCGATATGCCGAGCCCGTTCCATTGGGGAAGGCCTGTGATTGTTTTGCGCGCCATGTTGTTACTCCGATGCGCCTTTTATATCAATTGCCCAGGTTTCGACGTAAGAATAGGCCCACTCATCAAGCTCCAGCCGGTCAAAGCCAAGGCCGCGCTCGCCAATAAGAAACTCACTGAAGTAGGGCGGACTTTTTCGTTAAACAGGGCCAGGGTCTACGGTATCGAAAATCCCGATCAGGAACTGCTCATGAGCAGATGCGAACGGGTTCCAGTCGAGGCAGTGACACTCGCCGTCGTCATACGGGTGAAGACCATCGATATCTGGCATGTTGAGTTAACCCACCGTCCGTCGTTGTCACGTTCGACGCAAACCGGCTGGATCAATACTGTTTCTTCAGGCATGACTTCGTCCTTGTCGCTGTAGCGGCTGGCTTTGAATTGAGGGCGGGCGAACTGGTATAGCTGGTAATACGCATGTATTTTGTTAGGTTGGATCACAACTCCTATAAGGAATGTAAAACCATGATTCAGAGAATGTTTTTGTTCCTCGGGGGTGCTTTTTTATTGTCGGTGTTAACGGCATGTAAACAGTCTCAGCCTGTTGGTGATGTAGCTGAATTCCAAGCATCCAAGGCAAGTTCATCTCAGAAAATTGAGTCAAGCGGACTTGTTAGAGAGTTCGTTGCAAGAGGTAATGAACCGTTCTGGACGATCAAATCCAACGGAGCCACATTGACCTGGATAACGCCTGAAAACTTACAGGGTAGTCAGCTCAAAGTTGACAAGGTTATTTCGGCAGATAACGTTAAATACGTCGGTGTCGACGGTGATAGCGACTTTACCTTGCTCATCATCCAAACGCCCTGTGTCGATACAATGTCGGGAGAGACCTTCGACTTCGCATCCGTCTGGACGCATGGTCGCGAAAGGAATGTGGGCTGCGCTGTAGCGGGTGGTTGAGCTATAACCGCAATTCACAAAACCCTGCCTTTGGGGCCTTCATCTTTGGGAGGGTGAGTCATCACTTCTCCCGTGCGCGGGTGATTTGCCGCGTTTATAACAGATGGTGTGCAGATCCAGCGGCCGCATGGGGGGGCGTCGAAATATTACGATTCGGCTAAGGGCGGTCATGCTGCAACCGCCTGATGCTCAATCGCGCGCCACGGATCGTTTGCCCGGGCAAGCGCTGCCATCGGTGGAGGGGTGACATTCCACTTCGGATAGCTAAGCAACAACCAACGTCCGGTAGGCTGAAGGGAAGAGTGTTATTAAACGGATTTGATTCAGATGGCACGCTTTGCGCGGTGCCCAAGTATTCTGCATGGGAGTGGGATCTACCTGATGCTTGTCCGACGTTGCTCTCGCGCTGGCGGGCGGCATTCAGATCACACTCCGATGCGACCTCCCGTGAGGGATCGGGCAGTTACCGACAGGCTGTCGTTGGCGCTGGTTGTTCACTGCAAACCTTTATATTCAAGTGAAGCTTGATTACGTGAATCTGCACTGTTTTCAGCATAATTATTTGCATGCGGCCCCTGTCCTTCGGTGCCACAAACACCTCGATGAGGACTTCGTGTGTGATGTGCAGGGCATCTCAAGCAATGCCGGATTTACAGGTGCCAGCAGGCACGGTAGGGGAGATGCCCAGTGCAGGCGGCAGATTGCTTGTTTATAGCTATAGTGAAAGCCCACTGCCTCAATAAGAGAGAGCGTTATGAAACGATCAGTTTTGTTTGTTCTAGCGGGCCTGGTAGCAACGCCTATTTTTGCTGCCGATGATTTATGCACCATCAATCTGCAGAAACTGTCTGACTACAAGGCCACTGCCAGCACTCTTGGCCAGCCGCTGCTTGGGCAAATCCACGACGCGAGAGTTGAGGCTGAAAAAGCGCAGGCTGAAGGTGACACGCAGAAGTGCATCAGCCTCACGAATAAAGCCCTGCAGGATGTTGTCAACTCACAAAAAGGTCAGTAGTCGAGGGGAGGCGGACGGTCATGCTACCAAGGTCGCTAGCCGTCCGCGCTTTTCGGTTGAAGATTGGCTTCTCGACAGGTTGAGTGGCGTATCAAGTTCGCAGCACGGGCTGGGCAATCGCCAAAACGACGCATACATCAGATGAACGCCAGTAAATCGAAGTCGCGCCACGCACTCAGCTTTAGTCTTCGCAATCTCTCTGCTTGAGCTCTTCTGAAATCACCTTAAGCCGGGCAACGTCTTCGTAAAGCTTTGTGATCAGCTTGAGAACTTCTATGAGTTCTGCGCCCTGATATTCCTTCGCTTGGCCAAGCGCATCATTTGCGGCCAGCTCAAGCTTGCTACCTATTATTTCGAGCTTGCGACTAAGCTCCTGATTGGGCTGGATTCGTCTCATGAGCTCTCCTGAGAATGTGTATCACGGTGGATCATTCTGCCGGATTTTTCCGACTGCACCGAATGAACATTCTCAGTGCACAGAAGGGTTCTCGGTCCGCAGGTAAAGCTCCGCCTCCAAAACTTGCACGCGAGTCAGGCTGTGCCTGTCCTTAAGCTCGGAGTGCTCGTTCTTTTCTTCAGGTGTCGCGTTTCTCATCGGCTCGCTTAGAGCAAGGTATCGTCTGGACTCTTCATGGGTGAGCCCCACCAAAACCTCTCTGTCATTCAGGTCGGTGGAGAGCGAATAAATCTTCTTTAAAAACGTTCTATTGCTATCTGTAAGGTTAAGCATGCAGATATTCACACAGGGTATTGGTTGAAGTGTGACCGAGCGCCTGTCCAATAAGTTCAGTGCTCAGGGGGCTGTGCGACCTTGGACGATTCATGACAATCAAGCTGTTCGCCAAGGACGTATGGAAGGTGCCTACTGGACTGAAACAGTCTCTGTTGAGGCTCTGGCAAATTCAAAAGCTGCAGTGATGGACGCTCGGGCTTGAGGGCTGTTTTTCCAGCAAGTCGATCCGGTTGCCGCGGATGCTTGGGTGAGGATGTCACTGACACTCGCCTTACTCAGGTCAGCCAGGGACTCGATGCCCATTTGCTCAAGCCGAGTGATGACGGTTGGCCCTATACCCTTTAGCCCTAACAGAGCGATTCTTTCTTCCAGTGAAAATGACATCCGTAAAGTCCTTTTTGGTCAGTTATTTTCGGGTTCAACCCAATTCCGTGAAGGGTTTTGAAACAGCGTAATAGCTCAGCGCCTGAGTGACTGCAAGGCGCAATTCAAGATTGTGAAACCCAGGCAACGCTGCATCAAGTATTCATTGCACTGGCGCCGGATCAGCGCAGCTGACGTGATCCTCACACGTTGCTGAACCGTCAATGTATGGGCGTCATGCCCAGTCATCCTGGCGCCCGCACGTCTCATCAGAAGCTGACTTGCGCAGACAGGCGCAACGTACGTCCTTCTCCCCAGCTCACTCGCCGGGTGTTGCCACCTGAAGCCACAAAGTAGCTGCGATCGGTCAGGTTGCTGGCATTGAGTTGCAGCGAAGTCTCCTTGCCCAGCAGATGGCTAGAATTCCAGGATGCGAAAGCGTCCAGCGTGGTGTAGTCCGGCAGCTCGAAAGAGTTGCTGATATCGCCTGCGCGTTTACCCACATAGCGAGCACCGGAACCCAGGCGCAATCGACCCGCGAAAATATCGGCCGGGACTTCGTAGGTGAGGTAAGCACCGCCCACATGACGTGCCACGTTGAACAACCGATTGCCTTCGGTTTGTTCGGTGTCTTTTTTGATCCGGGCGTCGGTGTAGGCATAGTTGCCAATCACGCTCCATTGCGCGTTCAGGCGTCCGGTCATGCTCCATTCCAGTCCACGAGACTGCACTTCACCCGCCAAGCGCTGCACCATGTTGCCGAACTCGTCCAGCTCGCCGGTGTTCTGCTGCACGTTCTTTTTCAGGATGTCGTAAAGCGCCAGCTGGCTGGTCCAGTCGCCGTTGTCATACTTGAGGCCCACCTCGTACTGGCGGCCGGTCTCCGACTTGTAAGTGCCTTCGAAGGTGGTGCCGGATTCCATCTCATTGGGTGCGAACGACTGGCTGTAATTGGCATAGACAGAGAGGTCATCGCGCATCTGATACACCAGCCCCAGAAACGGCAGGAGCTTGGACTCGCCCTCATCAGTGGTTTGCTTGAAGTCCAGACCCGCTCCAGCGTCTATCGAGTAGTGCTGATAGCGCAGGCCTGGCGCCAGGATCCATTTTTCGCCCAAGTGAATAGTGTCTTTGACGTACAGCGACTGGCCCTTGATGTGGCTTTTGCCGTTGGTGTTCGACGGGTTGACCGTGCCTGTCGCAGGCAACAAGCCATACTGCGGATTGGCCGGGTAAAAGCCGCCCACGTTACGACTTTGCAGGAAATCCCCGTTGGCTTCGCGACGGGTTTCATAGTCGACACCCGTGACCAGATCATGGTCGATGTCGTACCAGGTCTTGTTGCCGATCCAGTCCAGAGACAGGTAAGCGTTCTCGCGATTGGCGCCCACATTGCGTCGAAAGCGTCGGGTCAACTCGCCGGTGGCGGGGCGGTATTCGCTGGGGTCGGCCTGATAATCGTTGTAGTGGTCATACACCCAGCCGGTCGTAAGGCGTACCCGTGAATCCGGGGCCAGACGGTACTCGGTGGTGGTGTTGAACGACTGGCGCTGGCCTTGGGCGCGGGTCCATTTTTCGTCCAGACGCTTGTCGCGGCTGCCCACGTGATGACCGTTGTAAAACACTGCTCCGCGGTCAAGGGTGTTGCTGTAATCGTTGTATTCATAGGCGGCCAGAAATGACAGATCGTCAGACTCATAGGACAACGAGGGGGCGACCAGCTTGGAGGTGTTCTGGCCAAAGTTGCGCCAGTAATTTTCGTCCCGATTTTGCCCGATCAGTCGAAACGCAAACCCTGTCTCACCCAGGGGCCCGGTCACATCGAACCAGCCATCGCCACCGCCCTGGTCACTCAGAGTACCGCCCAGTGCGCTGTTCCATTGGTACTGCGGCTTTTTGGTGATCACGTTGATCACACCGCCCGGCTCCTGCATGCCGTAAAGCAATGAGGCAGGGCCTTTGAGCATCTCAACGCGTTCAGTGGTGACACGCTGGAAGTTACGGCCGATGGGCATGCGTACACCATCGCGTAACACGCCGCCATCGTCGGAGTTGCCGAAACCGCGCTTGATGAAACTGTCCTGGGTGCCACCAAAATTATTGCTGACCACGACCCCTGGCATAAACTTGATCACGTCTTCGAGGGTTTGAGGCGCTTGATCCTTGAGCTGTTGGGGCGTCACCGTATCCACAGTTTGTGACTGCTGGAGGTAGGGCGTTTCGGTCTTGTCTGCTGTCGAACTGTAGCCTGCACGGTAGTCCGTATCGTCCCCGCTGGACTGCACACCGTCGACCTGAATGCTCGGCAGTTGTATGGGGGCGGCTTCGTTCGCCAGCACCGTGCAACTGATCATCAGACTGGTGCACACACCCAGCGGCACAATGCCGGCCCGTTTTAATCCCTGCTTCCTTTGCAACATCCGTAACACTCCACACCATTGACGGCAGATAACTGAATTCGCTGCCGAGCACCGGACACACGCGGGACAAGGTTCCAGGTATTCCGGGTGAAACGTCTATTACGGGCGTTTCAGGCGCGTCAGCAGTGCTGAATCGTATCAGCAGCAGGAATGTTTATCATTTACTTTGGGTGTGGAGTACAAAACGAAGCTGTGGAGCAGGGCGATGTGCCCGCACAAAGAGCAATCATTTTCGTGCGCAGTGGCGCGTTCTGCATGTTAGCAATGCATGAGATTATGAAATTAAACTAAACGGCGACTGTCGCTACTGAGGACGTCTTGAAGTTCTTTTTCACGAGATCTGAAATCGGTTTTTCGATCCACCGAAAACTCGAATAGGACACGGCCACAATACCCATGATGATCAAGATAAATGTCACGGCATCACTCAGATTCAATTGTTCCTGGACGTTCATCATGCAGCACATAACCAAGATGTGGCACAAGTAAGTTGAATATGACCAATCCCCTAATCGGCTCATCAATCCTGATTTAGGGCTAAAGCGTTCCAGCGAAACGGCCGCAAAAAAGATCATTGCGCAAGGAAGACCTGACTTTATCGGACTGTGAACGACTTGTCCGTAATAGATAATCATTCCAGTTGCGACAAGAACCATGACGACAGCCCCCAGTGTCGGTAGCTTGTGCATCCATCTTTTCTTATAGGCGATGGCCGTAATGATCCCGAATAAAAACTCATAGATGATTTTGTTGCCATAGAAGGACCAATCGCCACCAAGACGGGATACAAATTTGCAAAGCAGAAAAAGCCCGAGCGCAACCATGAGTAGTTGCATTTTCTTGGGAAAATAAAAGCTCAGCAAAAAAACAGCATAAAATGCCATTTCATAATTCAGCGTCCAGCCCACCGTAATCAGTGGATACGGACCAATGCCTGATGGGTTTTGAGCCGGTATAAACAATAGGCTTTGTAAAAAGAACATCGGTTCAAAGGCGGTCAGTGGCAAGAACGTTGGTGCAATGATGAAGGTAGCGGCGCTAATAAAAGTAAAAACCCAATAAGCGGGTACTACTCGTGCCAGACGATGGACTGCAAAAACGCCAAGTGTAACGTTTCTCCCAACGACTGATAGGTAAATAACAAAGCCGCTGATAATAAAAAATAAATCCACGCCTATGGCGCCATACATATGGAGTGCTTTAGATATGGGGCCGTTTAGCTGGTTGCCATGCACAATCTGAATATAGTGATGAAGTACCACAAGCCAGGCAGCCACGGCTCTTAATAATTGAATTGAGTGGAGCATAGCAAAAGGCCATACGAGGAAAGATTCGATTATAGCCAGCGGATCAGCATTGTCGTTGTTTAAATGAATGTTTTGCCAACTGGATCTTTAATTTGAGCTAAAAGCGATGAACATCCCTTGTCATTGTATTATCGGTATCCAGTCTCATTCGCTTTGATTGGGTGCTTTGTTCATCGATTGAGCATTAAACCCGTCGTGCATAAGGCAATCCTGTTAAGGACGTGCTGGGGTCAGTAAGGGATCCACCACGTCAAAGCCCGCACGTCATTCTTTAAGCACCTGTGGCCCAAACGGCAGCAACTCGCTCATCAAGTTGAACACGGTGCTTTTGACGGCGCTGTTCAAATCCGTCCATGCCAACCCTGTGGTTGCGCGGTAGGTTCCCAGCTCAAGAGGTCTGGAGATGACGTTGGCGGGTAATGCGCGTCCGGCATTGGCGGGCAGCAAGCCAACGCCTAACCCGGCCGACACCAGCGCGAGCATGGTGGTGAACTCGCCCAGCTCCGCCGCAATTTGAAGCTGCACGCCCTGACGTGTGATTGATTGCATCAGTTCATCGTAAAAACCGGGAGCGTAACGTCTGGCCAGGATAAAGACGGGCAGTTGGTCGAGGGTGGTCGGGTGCAGGGTGTCGCAGGCAACCAGCGGGTGATCGCCGGGCAGGGCAACAATAAAGGTTTCCTGCAGCACCTCGCGGGTCTGGATGCCGGGGATAGCGGCTGGCAGGCGCATCAGGCCGAAATCGAGCTGGCCGTTTTTGAGTGCCACTGCCTGGTCCGGGCCAGGCATGTCCTTGAGCTCCAGCTCGATACGCGGGAATCGTGCATGCAGCGAGCGGATCAGTGAAGGCAGCAGTTCAGGCAGCACCGATGAGACAAACCCCAAACGTACGCGACCGATTTCTCCACGTCCGCAGGCTTTGGCCACATCTGCTGCATGGGCGCACTGATACAGCGTCGCCTGGGCCTCGGGCAGGAAGAGGGTGCCCACTTCAGTCAGCGTGACCGAGTGCCGGTTGCGCTCAAACAGGCGTACCCCGAGCTCCTCCTCCAGCAGCTTGATCTGCATGCTCAGGGCCGGCTGCACGATGGACAACCGTTGCGCAGCGCGGCCGAAGTGCAGCTCCTCCGCCAGGGTCACAAATGATCGCAGGTGTTTGATTTCCACTGAGCACTCCAGGCTACGTAACGACGTCATGGCGAGGCTCATGGTAATGGATCACAGGCTTATTGGTGACCATGGATGCATCAATGCCCCGCGATTTCCTTGAGTCGGTACCAGAGCATGCCCAGCGCCAACAAAGGTGAGCGCAGGTGCTTGCCCCCGGGGAATGTCAGGTGCGGTACGCGGGCGAACAGGTCAAAACCCTGGCTGTGTTCAAGGCTGATGGCCTGTGCAACCAGCCGCGCCGCCATATGGGTGGTGTTGATGCCATGCCCGGCATAGGCCTGGGCATAAAACACGTTGGGATGGGCCTGCAACCGGCCAATCTGTGGCAGCCGGTTGGCGCCAATGCCGATCATGCCGCTCCACTGAAAGTCGATGGTTTTGCCGGCCAGCTGCGGAAACACGTCAAGCATTTTGGGGCGCATATACCCCGCAATATCCTTGGGCGTACGCCCGGAGTAGTGACACGCACCGCCAAACAGCAAGCGCCGGTCAGCCGACAAACGATAGTAATCAAGCCCCACACGTTGATCGCACAGTGCCCGGTTCTCGGGAATCAGGGTTTGCGCCAAGTCCTCGTTTAAGGGCTCAGTGGCAATCACGTAACTGCCTGCGGGCAAAATTTTGCCGCTGAGCGCAGGTTCCAGATCACCGAGATGGGCGTTGCCAGCGAGTACCAGAGTCTTTGCCTGCACCACGCCGTTGGCCGTGTGCACACGAACTTGACTGCCATAGTCGATACGGGTCGCGGCGCTGTTCTCGTAAATCCGGACCCCAAGCTGCTGAGCGACTCTGGCTTCGCCCAGAGCCAGGTTGAGCGGGTGCAAATGCCCCGAGCCTTGATCGATCAGCCCGCCGAGGTAGCGGTCTGAAGCGACAACGCGATGCATGTCCGCGCGCTCGACCAGTTCCACCTTGTGCTGATACCCCAGTCGTTGCAGGGACGCCTGCTCTGCCACGAGATTTTCAACATGGCCCGGGGTATTGGCCAGCTCGCAAAAGCCCCAGCGCAAATCACAATCAATGCCGTGTTTTTCTACGCGCTGGCGCACCAGATCCACCGCGTCCAGCCCCAATCGCTCGAGTACCGTGACGCCTTCGCGGCCGATGGTTTTTTCGTGGGCATCCAGGTCGTGGCCAACCCCGCGGATCAGTTGACCGCCGTTTCGGCCTGTGGCCCCCCAAGCGATTTGCCGCGCCTCAAGCACAATCACTGAATGCCCCCGTTCCGCCAGCTCAATGGCTGTGTTCAAACCGGTAAAGCCTGCCCCAATAATGCAGACGTCGGCCTGCACATGGCCTGCAAGGGGCGGGCAGTCGAGCTGCTGGTTGCGCGTGGCGCTGTAATAGGTGTGCGGTAAAGACATCATGGGCGTCATAAAAAACTGCCTACTGAGTTGAAGGGCACCCATTGATGCCCTGCACAGGATTAACGACCGGACTTGAACTTATTCCACGAACGGGTCATCCAGCGCATAAGGTCTGGCGGCAGCTCCGATGACACATAGAGCTTGGCCTGCACTGACTCGGGCGGATAAATCGACGGGTTGTGGGTGATTTCGTCTTTCATCAAGGCCGTGGCCGCGGTGTTGGCGTTGGCGTAACCCACGTACTCGCTGATACCGGCAATCACTTCGGGCTTGAGCATGTAATTGATAAAAGCGTGGGCTTGTTCAGGGTTCTTGGCATCGGCCGGGATGGTCAGCATGTCGAACCACAGGTTGCCGCCTTCCTTGGGCACCACGTAGGCAACGTTTACGCCGTTACCGGCCTCTTGCGCACGATGGATCGCCTGATACACATCACCCGAATAACCGAAGGCAATGCAGATGTCGCCGTTGGCCAGGTCCGTTACGTACTTGGAGGAGTGGAAGTAGCTGATGTAAGGGCGCAGCGGCTCCAGTTTTTTCTCGGCGATCTTGTAGTCCTTGAGCTCCAGGCTACGGGGGTTGAGCCCCAGATAGTTGAGCATCGAGGGCATTATTTCGTCCGCAGAATCCATGAAGGCAACGCCGCAGCTTTTCAGCTTCTTGAGGTTTTCAGGCTCGAACAGCACGCTCCAAGAGTCGATTTTGTCGATGCCCAGCACCTGTTTGACTTTATCGACGTTGTAGCCAATGCCGTTGGTGCCCCACAGGTAGGGCACTGCGTACTCATTGCCCGGGTCGTTGGCTTGCAGCCTGGCCAACAAGGTCGGGTCTAGATTCTTCCAGTTGGGGATCTGCGACTTGTCGAGCTTCTGAAACACCCCGGCCTTGATCTGTCGTCCCAGGAAGTGGTTGCTGGGCACCACCACGTCATACCCGGTACGCCCGGCGAGCAACTTGCCCTCAAGGGTTTCGTTGGAATCAAACACGTCATAAATCGGTTTGATGCCGGTGTCGCGCTGGAAGTTGACCAGAGTGTCTTCGGCGATGTAGTCCGTCCAGTTATAGATATTGACCGTGTCTTGCGCCGAGGCCTGGCCGGCGAGGGCGAAGCAGCTTATGAACATCATTTTTTTAGCAATACGTTTCATCCACATGTCCATTCTGTGAGTCCATTTTGGAAGGCGTTAAGCGCTACACGCTAAACAACAGGAACTCGCGCTCCCAGGAACTGATGACCTGCTTGTAGTTCTCGTGCTCGACCCGTTTGACGGCCACAAAGCCCTTGGTAAAGCGCTCGCCGAGGTACTTTTTGGCCATGTCCGACTGTTCCATGCATTCCAGCGCAGCCTCCAGAGTCAGTGGTAGGCGCAGGTTACGGCGCTCATAACCACGGCCAACGACTGCAGCGCTCGGCTCAATGCCCTCGACCATCCCGGCGTAACCGCAGAGCAGGCTGGCGGCCAGGGCCAGGTAGGGGTTGGCATCGGCACCGGCCAGACGGTTTTCAACGCGACGGTTTTGCGGGTCCGAGTCAGGGACGCGCAGGCCCACGGTGCGGTTTTCTTCGCCCCACTCGACGTTGACCGGGGCCGAGGTGTCGGGAAGGAAACGGCGGAACGAGTTCACGTTTGGGGCGAACAGCGGCAGGGTTTCGGGGATGTACTTTTGCAGGCCGCCAATGTGGTGCATAAACAGCTCGCTCATGCTGCCATCGGGGTTGGAGAACACCGACTTGCCTGTCTCAAGATCCACCACGCTCTGATGTACATGCATCGCGCTGCCGGGCTCGCCGGTCATGGGCTTGGCCATGAACGTTGCGTTCACGTCATGCTTGAGCGCTGCCTCACGCATGGTGCGCTTGAAAATAATGATCTGGTCAGCCAGGGACAGCGCCGCGCCATGACGGAAGTTGATCTCCATCTGCGCCGTGCCTTCTTCGTGAATCAGGGTATCCAGATCCAGCCCCTGAGCTTCGCTCCAGTCGTACATGTCTTCAAACAACGGGTCGAATTCGTTGGTGGCCTCGATTGAATACGACTGGCGTCCGGTTTCCTGGCGGCCGGAGCGACCCACTGGCGGCTTAAGCGGGTAGTCCGGGTCGGGGCTGCGCTGGGTCAGGTAGAACTCCATTTCGGGGGCAACAATGGGCTTCCATCCGCGCGCCGTGTACAGGCTCAACACCTTCTTCAGCAAGTTGCGTGGCGACAGTTCAATCGCATTGCCCCGTTTGTCATAGGTGTCGTGAATGACCTGTGCCGTGGGCTCTGTTGCCCAGGGCACGATAAACACGGCGTCCTGATCGGGACGGCAGTGCATGTCGATATCCGCTGCGTCCAGCAGTTCGTAGTAGATATCGTCTTCTACGTAATCGCCGGTCACTGTCTGCAACAAGACACTCTCCGGCAGGCGCATGCCTTGCTCGTTGAGGAACTTGTTGGTGGGAGAGATTTTGCCCCGGGCGATGCCGCTCAGATCAGAGATCAGGCACTCGACTTCAGTGATTTTGTTTTCTTTAAGCCAGTGACTCAGTCGATCCAGATTGCCTTTCATAACGCCTCTTGCAGGGAAATGCCTGAGCGCCCCCTGGCTGCTCAGTTCCGTGTCGCGAGGTGATAGTGCAATCGTGGGACGGCAGGCTTCTATCCGATTTGCGTTTTAATTAATGCCCTGTTTTGGTGCGCTAGCGGGGGCGCAACAGGGTGCTGCTGGGCAGTTCGCCGAACAGTGTGCGGTAGGTTTCCGAGAACCGGCCCAGGTGCCAGAACGACCAGCGCATGGCGATTTCTGCCACGGTGGTTTGGGCGGGACAAAGGCGCAGCAAGTCGCGGCGGGCAAAATTCAGTCGGCGCAAACGTTGCCACTGGCTGGGCGAGACGCCGGTAAAGGACGTGAAACTGTGTTGCAACTGACGCACGGATACCCCGGCGGCATTGGCCAGTTGCAGCACGTTGAAGTGTTCCTGGGGGGCGGTCATGACCAGGTCGAATACGCGCTGGATCAGGCGTCGGTCATGGGCCAGGTGTTTTTGCTGGCTGTGATCGAGGGTCTGGCGCGGGCAGTCGAGGATATACAGGCAATCGTCGACCAGTTGCTGGGCCAGGCTTTCGTCGGGCAGGGGCGAATCATCGACGGCCAGTTGCTGCAAGGTGCTGCTTAACCAGCGACCAAAAATGCGGCTTTGCTGGGACACCAGCGGCGTGAGGAACAGGCCATCGAGGTTGCTCAGGTTTTCCAGTTGCCTGAGGTAGCGGGGGCCGATGACGACCGAGACTTCCTTGTAGTTTTCCGGGGTGATCCAGGTGTTCTGGGTTTCTTCGTTGAGCAGATAGAGCGAGCCGTTTTGCGTGTCAAAACTGAACACCAGCGAGGCAGCGGGTGCATGAAAATGCTGCTCGATGCGGGTGTTCATCTGCTCCTCAAACACCTCGATGCCGTTGAGTTGCAGGTGCACCACCTTGCCCTGGAAATACCCCGCCGACATTTGTTGGTAGTGTTCCTGCCAGCCTGCAATCACCAGTTGCTGATCCACGTCCGCCGTGTTGTGGGATTGAATCTGCATGGCTTGCTTCCTCGTGTTCCTGCTTGGGCAGGTATTGTCAGCAGACCCTATCAGCGGAAAAAAGGCCGCGCAAGACACGGATGGAGCAGGTCTCAGTGCTTAGGCATGTTGTCGTACAACTGCTTGAGCTATGATGGCAGTTCATTCGCCAGCAGAAGTAAAGGCACTTGATGGACAATCCGAACGTCCAACCCCGAGCTCGCCAAAAGCATCGCAGCCTGGCCGAGGATCTGGTTACTGAGCTTTCCCGGCGGATCCGAGAGGGTGAGTTGGCACGTGCTGCAAAACTGCCGACCGAGTCGCAGGTCATGCAGGAGCACGGTGTCAGCCGTACGGTGGTGCGCGAGGCTATTTCCCGATTGCAGGCCAGCGGGCTTGTAGAAACCCGGCATGGCATTGGCACCTTTGTGCGGGACATCCCGAGCGCCAGCGGTTTTTATATCGACCCTGACAGCATTGTGACGCTGCATGACGTGCTGGCTGTGCTTGAGTTGCGCATCAGCCTGGAAGTAGAGGCTGCAGGCCTGGCGTGCTCGCGGCGAACGGATCAACAGCTGCAACTGATGCGCGACTCGCTGGATGCCCTGAATTCACCGGCAGTCAGTGTCGATTACGCCGTGTCTGCGGACTTCCAGTTTCACCAGCAGATCGCGTTGGCCACGGGTAATCGTTACTTCACCGACATCATGTTGCACCTCGGGCTCAGCATCATCCCGCGCACCCGGCTGCATTCAACGCGCCATACCAGTGATGCGGGCCCTTATCTGGAGCGGTTGAGCCGCGAGCATGAGGACATTTACAAGGCCATTGCCCGGCGCGACTCCGATGCAGCCCGTGCGGCGATGCGTTTGCACCTCTCCAACAGCCGTGAGCGGATGCGCAAGGCGTATGAGTCAAGCCTGAAGGGATGAGTGCTGGCGCTTCACTCGCCGAAAGGCCCGGCAACCGCAAAGGCCCCGCCCTGATACAGCCGGTTTGGGTCATCAGCCGCCAGTTCGGGCTGTTGTTCGAACTGTGGGCGAAACGGTTCTGAAGTGTCCTGCGGCGCAAAGCCCAGGTGCGAGGCATGGCGGTTGCTCCACCACACATCCCTGTTATCGGAAACACCGTAGACCACACTATGGCCGACGTCGTGTGCCAGCAAGGCGCGCTCTACCAAGTGTTCAAGGTCGGAGTAGCTCAGCCAGGTCGACAGCATTCGGGTATTGCGGGGTGCGGTAAACGAAGAACCAATACGCAGGCTCACCGTCTCGATGCCATACCGGTGCAAGTAGAAGGTTGCCATGTCTTCGCCGTAAGACTTGGACAGCGCGTAATAGCCATCGGGACGACGTTGGGAGTGGGCATCCAGCGGCGTGTCCTGGGGATAGAAACCTGTCACGTGGTTGGAGCTGGCAAAGACGATCCGCTTGATCCCGTGGATGCGCGCAGCCTCATAAATGTGAAAGGTGCCGCGAATATTGGCCTCGAGAATTTCTTCAAAGGGGCGCTCAACTGAAATCCCGCCCAAATGAACGATGGTGTCCACATCCTTGGCAAGTGCCGTAATGGCGGCTTTGTCGACCAGGTTGCAGGTGATGACTTCCTCATGTTCACCCTGACTGGGCGCCATCGGGCTGATATCCGAGATTCGAACGATGGTGGCGTGAGCCTGCAGGGTTTCTCTGAGTATCTGGCCCAGGCCACCGGCGGCGCCGGTGAGCAGAATGCGGTTGAAGGGTTTGTTAGAAGAGAGCGGTGTTGTCATGGTCAGGTCGTCCTTTGATGGGGATTCAGGTCCGGGTGGCACAGGCCTGCCTGGCGCACGATGCGCGTACGCCAGGCAGCACGCGCATTACATGAAGTTGTACTGGACGCCAAGACGCCAGCGGGCCTGACGGTCGTCGGAGGTTGAGTTGACCTTGACGTCGCCGATCTCCATGAACGGAGCCCACTGCTTGTTGATCTTGTACTTCACGATCAGGTTCTGCTCGTAATCGCTCTTCTTGTTGTCGTAGCGGATGTAGTTGGTTTTGAAATAGATGGCCTGGTATTCAAAAGCCCACTTACCGGCCGGGGTGTAGCCCACCCAACCTTCGATACGGTGAGTGTCCTGGTCATCCTTGATGTGATCGGGCAGGTCGCTGTTGACCTGGTCACGGTCGAGTTTCTTCATGTCCATGCGATAGCGGGTCGCGACGTAGAAGGTGTCGTTGATTTTGTAGGTGTACTTGAGGCCGAACTTGTAAGAGGTCGAGTCCTTCGAACTGTCCATCTGAAACGCCGGTGTCAACGTCGATTGCGGGCTCAACTTGTGGTTGTAGCTGACGGTGAACTCATGGCCGTTGTTGACCATGTTGTCGTAGGCGACGTCTTTGCGATCGCCGGCCGTGCGGTATTTCATTTCTGCTTCAAAGCCCAGACCACTGTCCAAGCGGTAGCCCAGCTTGATTCTGTCGGCGTGGGCGCTGTCTTCCTCAGTCATCTGGTGCCGGTAATTGATGCTGGCGGAATCGGCACTGACGTAGAAGGGCAGGCACAGGGTCGCGACAGTAACGAGCGTACGTAGAGGGTTGTTCATACGGCCTTCTTTTATTGTTTTTTTTGGGGTTCGTTTGAAACGGCTGCTACCAATCAGTTGTTACGGGCGGATCAAATGTTGCGCGCCGATATACGTTATCGTACGACATGTAACGAGTCTATGGGTTATAGGTGCTTTGGTAACATCTTGTTACATATGTTGATGTTTTACTCAGCCGTGGTGATGGATGAGTTATCTCGATGTTGTCCTTTAAGCCCCAGTAAATTGGGGCTTTGATGCGATTTTCAGGAGCGGTGTGCATTTTTAAAGGATGTTTATCAGTGTCTTTTCAATAGTTGTACGATGACTTATGATCATGTCGACAGGCGATTGCTCTGATACACACCCAATAAAAAGGCGAACCACGTCCATGAGAATTACCGCAGTCAACGTCCAGGTTTTTTCCTATCCCACTCGCCGCGCAGTAGACAGCGCCGGCCATGCCCATCCCGGTGATGTCGCCCAGGCACAAATGGCGCTGCTGCGGATCCAGACCGAAGACGGCAACGAGGGGTATGCCTTCGGAGCTCCCGAATTGATCAGGCCGTATGTGCTCGATGGCTTTGTGCGCAAAGTGCTGGTGGGGCAAAACGCATTTGATCGCGAAAAGATCTGGCATGAGCTGGCGCACTGGCAACGTGGCAGCGCCAGCCAGTTGACCGACCGCGCACTGGCACTGGTCGAGCAGGCGTTGTGGGATTGGGCAGGCCGCAAGCTGGGCGTGCCGGTGCACAAACTCATTGGTGGTTTCCGCGACAAGGTGCCTGCGTATGGGTCAACCATGTGCGGTGATGAATTACCGGGTGGTCTGGCGACGCCAGAAGATTATGGCCGGTTTGCCCAGACGCTGGTCGAGCGAGGCTATAAGGCGATCAAGCTGCATACCTGGATGCCGCCGGTGTCCTTCGCCCCGAGCCCGCGCATGGATGTCAAAGCCTGCGCCGCCGTGCGCGAGGCAGTGGGGCCGGACATCGCCCTGATGCTCGATGGTTATCACTGGTACAGCCGCACTGACGCGCTGTACATCGGTCGCGAATTGGAAAAACTCAATTTTGCCTGGTTTGAAGAGCCCATGATGGAAGACTCCGCCGAGTCCTATGCCTGGTTGGCGGGGCAGCTGGATATTCCGGTGCTGGGCCCGGAAAGCCTGGGTGGCAAGCACCTGAGTCGTGCCAGTTGGGTCAAGAACGACGTGTGCGATATTTTGCGCGCAGGCGTTGCCGGGGTCGGTGGAATTGCGCCGTGCCTGAAGGTCGCGCACATGGCGGAGTCGTTCGGCATGGATTGCGAGATCCACGGCAACGGTGCCGCCAACCTGGCGGTGGTCGGGGCCATCAAGAACTGCACCTGGTATGAGCGCGGCTTGCTGCACCCGTACCTGGATTACGACGAAGTACCCGCGTATCTCAAGCGCCTGGTCGACCCGATGGACAGTGACGGGTTTGTTCATCTGTCCGATTTGCCAGGGCTGGGTGAAGAAATCGATTTCGATTTCATCGAGACCAACACGCTCAAAAGCTTCTGATGTGTACCCGGCTAACCCGGTAAAAACCGGGTTGTCCGAGCGCCCTATAACTATAAGAAAGGCACTCTCACCATGAGCATTTCCCCTTTGCTTTGGGCGCGGGTATTGGCGATGGCCCTGGCGGTCACTGCAGTACCTGTGACGTATGCCAAGACTCCGGCCGACCAGCTGATTGTCGGCATGAGCATGATCAACCTGTTATCCCTGGATCCGGCGGCAGCCACTGGCCTGGATGTGTCGGAGATCAATGCCAATCTGTACGACATGCTGCTGGTGCAGGATGTGGCACAGCCCGATCGTCTGTTGCCCGCGCTGGCTGAACGCTGGCAGGTCAGTGATGACCGCAAGACCCTGACCTTTAACCTGCGCTCCGATGTGAAGTTCCAGTCAGGCAATCCTTTGAGCGCCGACGATGTTGTCTGGTCGTTGCAACGGGTACTCAAACTCAACCTGGCTCTGGCTTCGACCTGGAAGGCTTACGGATTCAGTGCCGACAATGTTGACCGCCTGATCCGCGCCACTGACCCCAACACCGTTGTGATTGAACTGGCCCGGCCCACCGACCCGATGCTGGTGCTCAATACGCTGGCGACGTCCCCCAGTGCCTTTATCCTGGACCGTAAAAAAGTCCTGGAGCACGAAAAGAACAATGATTTGGGTGCCGCCTGGCTGGTGACCCATGCGGCTGGCAGCGGGGCATTCGTGCTGAACGACTGGCGCGCCAATGACGTGATTCTGATGACCCGTTTCGATGGCTATTGGGGTGGCCCGGCCAAGCTCAAGCGTATCGTCATGCGCAACATGACGGAGTCGCAGTCCTTGCGGCTGATGATCGAGCGCGGTGATCTGGATATCGCCAAAGGCATGTCTGCCCCGGATATCCAGGCCCTGCAAAAAAATCCCGATATACGTACCCAAAGCCTGCAGCGCGGCACCCTTTACTACGTGGCCTTGAGCGTGAAGCAGCCGATGTTTGCCGATGCCCGGGTTCGCCAGGCCGTGCGTTCGCTGATCGATTATCAGGGCATCAACCAGACCGTGATGCCGCACTACGGCGTGATCAATCAGCGGCCTTTGCCCTTGGGGCTACCCGCACGGCTGCCCGATCCGGGCTACCAGTTGAACGTCGATCAAGCCAAAAAGCTCCTGGCCGAAGCGGGCTATCCCAACGGTTTCAAGACTTCTATCCGGGTGCTGACCGAGCCGCCGTTTATCAACATCGCCTCCAGCCTTCAATCGACTCTGGCCCAGGCCGGGATCGAGGCCAGCATCATCACCGGCACCGGCAACCAAGTTTACGGCGCCATGCGCGACAGGTCCTTTGACATCATCGTCGGCCGTGGCGGCGGCGGTGCTGAACGCCATCCCCATTCCAGCCTGCGCACCCTGGTCTATAACCCCGACAACCGCGATGAAGCCAAGCTCAGCAACTTCCAGGGCTGGCGCACATCGTTCTACAGCCCGGAACTGAACACCCTGATCGAAAGCGCCGAAGTGGAGCCCGATGCCGCCAAGCAACTGGCCCAGTACCGCGAGATTCAGGAGCAACTCGACCAGCAGGTCGGGGCCATCCTGCCTGTCTCGCAGATGACTGACACGGTGCTGGTATACGGCGATGTGGTTGATTTCCAGGGCCATACGGCGGCGACCACGCGCTACAAAGACGTCTACAAAAATCGCTGAAAGTGGCGCGGGTAAACGCCCGCGTCCTTGGTGCACCGGTGCCCGATAGATCAGGAGTTCACTATGTTTGTTTCGACAGCCTCTGTGTTGGGAGCGCGTACTTCCAACGCCGCCCGGCGGGTCAGCACGGTCCTGGTGACCTTGCTCGGCCTGCTGGCTCTGACGTTCGTGATTGGCCGGGTCATGCCGCTGGACCCGGTCCTGGCGGTGGTCGGGCCGGACGCGGACAGTTCCACCTATGACCAGGTCTACCGGGCAATGGGCCTGGACAAGCCGATCTGGACCCAGTTCGGCCTGTACCTCAATGACCTGCTGCACGGCAATTTCGGTAACGCGCTGTTAACCGGTCATCCGGTGCTTGAAGACATTCTGCGGGTCTTCCCGGCAACCATCGAACTGGCAACGCTGGCGATCCTGTTCGGGGTGCTCATCGGGTTGCCGTTGGGGGTCTGCGCTGCCAGTAACCAGGGGCGCATGGGTGACCATATTGCCCGGGTCATCACACTGTTCGGTTACTCCACGCCGATCTTCTGGCTGGGCATGATGGGCCTTCTGGTGTTCTACGCCTGGCTTGGATGGGCGGGTGGGGCAGGACGCATCGACCTGGCCTACGACGGCATGGTGCCCGAAGTGACCGGGTTGCTGCTCATCGACACCAGCCTGGCCCGGGACTGGGATGCGTTTGCCAGCGCCATGCGCCACATCCTGTTGCCTGCACTGATTCTGGGCCTCAACTCGGTGGCCTACATCAGTCGCATGACACGCAGCTTCATGCTCGAACAACTCTCCCAGGAATACATCATTACGGCGCGGGTCAAGGGTCTGTCCCGGCGCCAGGTGGTCTGGGGGCATGCCTTTCGCAACATCCTGGTGCAACTGCTGACGGTCGTGGCCCTGGCTTACGGGTCGCTGCTCGAAGGCGCGGTATTGATCGAGATGGTATTTGCCTGGCCCGGTTTCGGCCAGTACCTGACCAGCAGCCTGATGCTCGGCGACATGAATGCCGTGATGGGATGCGTACTGGTAATCGGCTTGATCTTCGTCGCGCTCAACCTGATCAGTGATGCCTTGTACAAGGTGTTTGATCCGCGCACCCGCTAGTCCGACTGCAGCACCTTAATAACTATAAGAAGAAGGATTTTTGAATGAAGACTGCATTTTCGACAGTGCATATGAGTCTGCTGGCAGCTGTTCTGGCGTTGGGCGCGACGGGCGCGGTCAATGCCAAGACCCCGGCCGACCAGCTGATTGTCGGCATGAGCATGGTTAATTTGTTCTCCATAGACCCGGCCAATGCGCCCGGTCTTGACGCCTCGGGCGTCAATGCCAACCTCTACGACACCCTGATCAAGCGTGACCAGGGCAACCCCGAGCGTCACGTGCCGCAGTTGGCCGAGCGCTGGGAGGTCAGTGAAGACGGCAAGCAGGTGACCTTTCATTTGCGCCAGGACGTGAAGTTCCACTCCGGCAATTCGCTGACCGCCGAAGACGTGGCCTGGTCGCTGTACCGGGTGATGAAACTCAACTTTGGCCTGGCCACGACCTGGAAGGCTTACGGCTACAACGTCGACAATATTCAGTCGCTGATCCGCGCCACAGATGACCACACCCTGGTCATTGACCTGCCGCAGGTCATGGATCCACTGCTGTTGGTGGACTCCCTGGCGATCTCGCCCAGTGCCGTGGTGGTGGACCGCGTGACGGCCCTGGCCCATGAAAAGAACGGTGATCTTGGCGCAGGCTGGCTGGTGACCAACGAAGCGGGCAGCGGTCCTTTCGTGCTGACCAAGTGGAGCGCCAATGACTCGCTGTTATTGACCCGCTTTGATGGCTACTGGGGTGGCGCGGCCAAGCTCAAGCGTGTGGTGGTGCGGCACATGACCGAGTCCCAGTCCCTGCGCCTGATGCTTGAGCGTGGGGATCTGGACCTGGCCTACGGCATGGCGGCGCCGGACATTCGCGCCATCGACGGTTCACCGAAGCTTCAGGTGCAATCGTTACCCCGGGGCACCATGTACTACGTGGCCATGAGCATGAAGCAGCCCGAGTTTGCCAAACCCAAGGTCCGTGAAGCGGTGCGCAACCTCATCGACTACAAGGGCCTGGATGAGCAGGTGATGCCCTACTACGGCAAGCTCAACCAGCAACCGATGCAATTGAGCCTGGAAGCACGCTTGCCGGATCCTGGGTATCACATGGACGTGGCGGAGGCGAAAAAACTGCTGGCCGAAGCCGGTTACCCGCAGGGTTTCACCACCACCATCCGCACCTTGTCCGAGCCACCCTTTATTGACATCGCTGCGCGCCTGCAATCAACCCTGGCCGAAGGCGGGATCAAGGCCAGCATCGTCACCGGTACGGGTAACCAGGTGTATGGCGCGATGCGTGCGCGCAACTTCGACATCATCGTCGCCCGTGGCGCCGAACGTTACCCGCATCCGTACTTCAGCTTGCGCACCTTCGTCTACAACCCCGACAACAGCGATGACGCAGGCTTGCCAAATTTCCAGGGCTGGCGTGCTTCGTTTTCTAGCCCGCAGATCAATAGCCTGATCGACAAGGCCGGGGTGGAGCGTGACGCCAGCCAGCGGGTGAGCCTGTACCACCAGGCGCAGAACCTCTACGACCAGGAAGTGGGCCCGATCATGATGATTTCGCAAATGACCGACACCGTCGTGAGCGCTTCCGATATCAAGGGGTTTACGGGTGATGACGCCGAGGCCACCCGTTATCTGGGGGTCTACAAGGAACGCTGAGTGTTCACCCGCGAAGTGCTGCCGGACGCGCCTGCGGGCGTATCCGGTGAACCTGATTTCAATCCGAGAACATGCCGATGATTCCCACCATGTCTTCTACCGATTCCAGCCTCAAACAGCCGTTGCACCATGCTCCGGCATCCAGTTTCGATGCCCTGTGCAAGAACGGTCTGCGGGTGCTGCGCCATCTGCTGCGCAACCCCATGACATTGGCCGGGCTGCTGGTCGCCCTGTTGCTGATTGTGGTGGCGACGTTCGCACCCTGGATTGCCACCCATGACCCCGTCGCGCAGAACCTGGCCGACGCCCTGCAGCCGCCGGGTGCCGCCCACTGGTTCGGCACCGATGAATACGGCCGCGATGTGTTCAGTCGGCTGGTCTACGGTTCGCGCATCACCCTGTACATCATCACCCTGGTGACGGTGATCGTCGGGCCCATCGGCCTGTTTATCGGCACCGTCTCCGGTTATTTCGGCGGCATCGTCGACACGGTGTTCATGCGCCTGACCGATATTTTCATCTCCTTTCCAAGCCTGGTACTGGCGCTGGCCTTTATCGCAGCACTGGGCCCTGGCCTGGAGCATGCGGTGGTCGCTATTGCACTGACGTCCTGGCCGCCTATCGCACGACTGGCTCGGGCCGAAACCCTGTCCCTGCGCAAGGCCGACTTTGTGGTCGCCGTCGAGCTGCAAGGCGCCTCGCCTGCGCGGATCATCCTGCGTCACATCGTGCCGATGTGCCTGTCGTCGGTGATCATCCGCCTGACCATGAACATGGCCGGGATCATCCTCACTGCCGCCGCCCTGGGCTTCCTTGGGCTTGGGGCCCAGGCACCGTCGCCGGAGTGGGGCGCGATGATCTCCACGGGTCGGCGCTACATGCTCGAGTGCTGGTGGCTGGTCGCAGTTCCAGGGGCCGCGATCATGCTGGTCAGCCTGGCATTCAACCTGTTGGGCGATGGCCTGCGGGACATTCTCGATCCGCGTAGCGAGTAACTGGAGGCCCTATGTCTGCGAATACCGTGTCCACCCATAAACTGGTCGTCGAAGGGCTCAATGTGCGCTTCGTCAACGGCCAGAAAGAAACCCATGCCGTGCGCGATGTGTCCTTCACCCTGGGTCGGGAAAAGCTGGCCATTGTCGGCGAGTCCGGTTCGGGCAAGTCGACGGTCGGGCGCAGCCTGCTCAAGTTGCACCCGAGCAGCACCCGGATCACCGCCAACACCCTGCAATTTTGCGAAGTCGACCTGCTCAGTGCCAGTGAAAAGGCCATGCAGAAGATTCGCGGGCAGCGCATTTCCATGGTCATGCAAGACCCCAAGTACTCGTTGAACCCGGTGGTCAAAGTCGGCGACCAGATCGCCGAAGCCTACCTGGCCCATCACAAGGCCAGCCGCAGCGAGGCCCGGGAACGGGTCATGGAAATGCTCGAAAAAGTGCATATTCGTGATCCAAAAAGGGTCTACGGCCTGTACCCCCACGAAGTGTCCGGGGGCATGGGGCAACGCATCATGATCGCGATGATGGTCATCACGCGGCCGGAAGTGATCATCGCCGACGAGCCGACTTCTGCCCTTGATGTTTCCGTTCGCCAGCAGGTACTCAGCGTGCTCGAGGAGCTGGTCGAGGAGCAGGAGATGGGGCTGATCTTTGTCAGCCACGACCTGAATCTGGTGCGCAACTACTGCGACCGTGTGCTGGTGATGTATGCCGGGCGGGTGGTGGAGTCTCTTGCTGCCTGCGACCTGCAAAATGCCCAGCACCCCTATACCCGTGGCCTGCTGGCTGCGCTGCCCAGCATGGATAATCGCCGTGTGCGCCTGCCGGTGCTGCAGCGTGACCCGCTTTGGCTGACCCACTGAGGAAACCCGTCATGTCCATGATTCAAGCCCGTTCGCTGAACCTGAGCTTTGGTGCAGGCGCGGCTCATAACCACGTGTTGCAGGATGTCAATCTGAGTGTCGCCGATGGCGAATCCTTTGGTCTGGTGGGGGAGTCCGGCTCCGGCAAGACCACGGTCCTGCGCTGCCTGGCCGGACAGTACCGGCACTGGAGTGGCGAGCTGAGCATTGCTGGCGTGCCGTTGCAGCACAAACTGTCCAAGGAGCATTTTCGCAAGGTGCAGATGGTCTTCCAGGACCCCTACGGCTCCCTGCATCCGCGCCACACCATCGACACCGCCCTGCGCGAACCGCTGATCATTCACGGGGTTGGGGACAAGGATGACCGGATCAATGAAATCCTGCTCAAGGTCGGTCTGAATGACAGTTTCCGTTATCGCTATCCCCATCAACTGTCCGGTGGTCAGCGTCAGCGGGTGGCCATTGCCCGGGCCCTGATTCTGGAGCCACGGGTGCTGCTGCTGGATGAACCTACCTCGGCCCTGGATGTTTCGGTGCAGGCCGAGATTCTCAATCTGCTCACGGACCTGCGTGAACGGGAAAAACTCACGTACTTGATGGTGACCCACGACCTGGGGGTGGTGACGCACCTGTGTGATCGGGTGGCCGTGATGCAGCAGGGCAAAATCGTTGAACTGCTGGACAGCAAGGCCCTGAGTCAGGACTCGGCGGTCCACGCCTATACCCAAATGCTGGTGCAGGCCAGTCGCGATTTCAGTCAGGCATCGGCTTAAACGGCTCTGGCGTGACGATTCACAACAATAAGGAAGACAACATGTTGGATCAAAACACGACGACTGCTTTACCCCGGCGGGTGCTGACTCGGTCGGCGGTGGCCACCCTGGCGCTGGGGTTCAGCCTGCCGCTGTGGGCCGCGTTGCAGGCGCCAGTGAAGGTGCAAGTGCCGACCCTGGCCTTTGATGATCAGGAGATCATTCTGGTCTGGGAAAAACCGGCAGACCATGCTGCGGTCAAGGATTATCGGGTTTACACCAATGGCGTGCTGCTGGGCAGCAGCAACGCCAACAACGACCGGGTGTCGCCCGCCAAGCCTTACATCAACCGCTTCTACGAGCAGGACAAGGCCAACTTTCACCATCGCATCGGCATCCACAGCTACACCGCACAGGGCCTCAAGCCGGACACCCCGTACCGTTTTACCGTGCGTTCGGTAGGGGCTGATGGCCAGGAATCGGTCGACAGCCCGGCCGTGGAGCAACGCACCACCCCTGTGCCTGCGGTCTTTGACGTCATGCAGTACGGCGCCAAGGGCGACGGCAGCAGCCTCGATACGCAGGCCATCCAGAGCGCCATCGACGCCTGTACCGTCGGCTGCAAAGTGCTGCTGCCCAAGGGCATCTACAAAAGCGGGGCGCTTTACCTCAAGAGCAACATGACCCTGCAAATGGCTGAAGGTGCCACGTTGCTGGGCTCAGAGCGGGCCGAAGACTATCCGCTGGCGGGTTATATCCAGTATCCGTATTCCACCACCGTGCGGCCGGCATCCTTGATTAACGCGTTGCCCAGAGATCCGAAGCAGCACCAGCGCTTCGAAAATATTCGTATCGTCGGCCCGGGCACCATCGACGGCAATGGCTGGAAGCGCCAGGCCGATGTGCTGGACGAGACGGGTCAGGCGCTGCCGTTCTACCTGCCCAGCGATAACACCCGCTACATGCTGGACGGCGTTTTGGCCAAGGCCCAGGTGGAGCAAGCCGTTGCCCGCGGCATGAACGTCAAGGATGCGTATGGGCAGATGCGTTCCTCATTGATCACCTTGCGTGACGTGAAGAATGTGTTTTATGGCGGCTTCACCGTGCTCAATCCGGCCTACCACGGAATCATGAACCTGGAGACCGAAAACGTGGTGCTGGCCAACACCACGCACAAGACCTACGACGCCAACAATGGCGATGGCATCGAGTTTGCGAACAGCAAGGGCGCCATGGTGTTCAACAACTTTTTCGACACCGGTGATGACTGCGTCAACTTCGCCGCGGGCACCGGGGCCGATGCGGTGCATCAGAAGCCCCAGGAAGATGCCTGGATCTTCAACAACTTCTTCCGCAAGGGCCACGGCATGGTTGTGGCCGGCAGCCATACAGGCGCCTGGATTCAAAACATCCTTGCAGAAGACAACGTCTCGGACGGCACCGATGCGGGGCTGCGCATGAAGAGCACCAACTTCATGGATGGCGGTGCGCGCAACGTCACCTTCCGCGATTCTGCGATTCGCAACACGGTCAAACAGGCGTTTATTTTCACCCTCGACTACAACGACCCGAACGCCAAACTCGACTACCGGCGCTCCACGGTGCCGGGGCAGTTCCGTGATATTCGCGTCTCCGACGTGAGTGTCGAGAACGCCCGGGGAGCGTCAATTGAGGTCAAGGGCGACAGTAAAAACAGCGCTTATCACGAAGGGTTGGTTTTCGAGCGGGTGCGTTTCAGCGGCCCGGCCAAAGCGCGGATTGACGGCTTGAAAGACTCGCAGTTCGCAGAGGTGGTGTTTACCGATACGGGCGGGACCAACCCCTGGCAAGTGAGCGACAGCCAGGGGTTGAGCTTCAAGGGTGTGGAACCCGGGCCGTTGTAGCGTTGGGGTAGTGTGATCCTGGCAAGGGTTGTCGACGGTGCTGGCACACGCGACAATCCTTGTTTAACTCAAACAAGAGACTCCCATGAGTAATCACGACCTGACGTTTGTTCCCGATCCTGATGCTGACTCCATCTCATCGGATGTTGCCGGTTTCGGCGGCATCCTGATGTCCACCCAGATCCCGACCCGTGCTGACGGCAGCCTTGAGCTGGGCGGGATTGTCGAGCAGAGCGAATGCACCCTGCAGGCGCTCAAGGTAGCGCTGGAGAAGGCGGGCAGCTCGATGGACCGGGTGTTGCACCTGACTATCTACCTGACCGACATGGCTGATCGTGCGGCGTTTAACGAAGTGTACAAACGATTCTTTGCCAAGCCGTGGCCGGTGCGTGCCGCGGTGGGCGTGGCCTCGTTGGCGGTTGAAGGGATGCGGGTAGAAGTGACGGCGATGGCTGCGAAGGGCTGATACACGGCCTATTGATTTCGCATTTGCAGCGATAAAGCGGTTTCGACTTTCGGGCGACAATCACGGCCCGTAGCAGCTGACGAGCCGTGCGAGGCTGCGACCGGCTGCGCAGCAGTCGTAAAGTCAGCTTCCACGGTTAGTCAGGCATACCGCGTGTACCGGATTTGCGACCGCTTCGCGATCGAACGTAGCCTCGTTCTACTCGTCAACGACTACAGCGGGGTAAACGTGAATCTGTAGCCGCTGACGAGCCGTGCGAGGCTGCGATCCCCGACGCAGCCGTCGTAAAGTCAGCACGGATTTACAACCGCTGACGAGACTCTCCTGTTAACGACCCGACAACGGCGGCGTACGCGGCGGGATCACTCGTTTGGAGCCCGTAGCCTCAAACGCCGATGCAAAACGCAGTAACGCCGAATCGTCATACGCACGGCCCGCAAAGGTCAGCCCCACCGGCATGCCGATATCCGCCATCACGCCCATTGGCACCGTAACCGTAGGCACGCCCAAATGCCGAATCGCCAGGTTGCCGTTGGCCACCCACACGCCATTGCTCCAGGCGATGTCCGCCGAGGCCGGATTGACATCCGCATCCGCCGGACCCACGTCGGCCACAGTCGGGAACAGCACGGCATCGAGCCTCAACCGGTCCATCCAGTCTTCCAGGTCGATTCGACGCGTCTGCTCAAGGCCGCGCAGGCCGTCCGGGACGGTGCTGATCTGGTCCCACGGGGTAATCCCGCGCTCGGCCATGCGCACGTATTCGTCCATGCCCGCCGCCAGTTCGTCTTCGCGATTGGGCAGGGTGCCCGGGTCGTGAGGGAATATCTGCGGGCCATCGACATCGGCCAAACGGTTCAGTTTTGGATCGCCGTTGGCCCGCAGGAAGTCGTCAAACGCCCAGGCCGACAGCTCCCACAGTTCATCATGCAAAAACGCTTTGGACACCAGCCCACGGGTAAACACCGTCGGGGCACCAGGGCGGTCGCCTTCGCAGTTGGATACCAGCGGGAAGTCGACTTCGATCACTTCGCCGCCCTGGGCTTCGATGGCTTTGCGCGCGGCTTGCCACAGGTCAATCACCGAGGCGCGGGTGATGATGCGCTGCCCCGTAGGGCCGCCGATACCCGGTGCTTCACTGGTACCCGCCTCTGGGTCGGCATTGATGTACATGCGCGGCACACCAAAGCGTTTGCCCGCCAGGGCGGCGCCATTGGCATTGAGCTCGGCATAAGAAGCCGGACGCACCGAAGCGACACTCGGGATGGGCACCCAGGGTTGCAGGCGCCACAAATCGCCACGGGTGTCCGGGTCTTCAGCCACCACCACATCGAGCACTTCCAGAAGGTCGGCCATGGTTCGGGTAAACGGCACCACCACGTCCATGGTCGGCGTCAGCGGCCAGTTGCCGCGCACCGAGATCACACCCCGTGACGGGGTGTAGGCGCACAAACCATTGTTGGAAGCCGGGCCGCGTCCGCTCGACCAGGTTTCTTCCGCCAGGCCGAATGCCGAGAAGCTGGCCGCCGTGGCCGTGCCTGCGCCGTTGGACGAACCGGAAGCGAAGGGGGCCGTGAGGTAGTCGGCGTTGTACGGGCTTTCGGCACGGCCATAAACGCCGCGCTGCATCCCGCCGTTGGCCATGGGCGGCATGTTGGTCTTGCCCAGACAGATGGCACCGGCGGCGCGCAGCCGCTCGATGGTGAACGCATCGCGATACGCCACCAGGTCCTTGAAGGCCGGGCTGCCTGACGCTGCGGTCAGGCCCTTGACCAGATAACTGTCCTTGGCGGTATAGGGGATGCCATCCAGCGGGCCAAGGGTCTGGCCCTTGGCTCGGCGGGCATCGGATGCCTGAGCCTCGATCAGCACTTGCGGGTTGCGCACCACCACCGCATTGAGCGCGGTAGGGGTGTCCGGGGTGTCGTAGGCGTCGATCCGTGCGAGATAGGCCTGCACCAGCTCGACCGCCGTGGTTTGGCCGGATTCTAGCGCGGCGCGCAGTTGGGCTATGGAAACCTCGGTGACTTCAATCATGCGCTTACCGCTGGTTGCTGATGGGGGTGGCAGAGCTTATCTAAAGTCCTGCCTGCTCAGCCAGCCCATGTCGCAATTGTTGTCGTAAATCGTCACCACAGCTTCCAGGTGTAATCGATATTGACCCGCAGTTCGTTGTCATCCCGATGGCTGGCCTGTGCCGTGAAATCGTTGCGGTACCAGGCGTTGCGCAACCGCAGGGAGAGGTCCTTGAGCGGTCCGCTCTGCAGCACGTATGACACCTCGATGTCCTTTTCGCTCTCGCTCAGGTTCGAGCCGCCGAATCTGGCCAGCTCGATATTGTCGCCGCTCACGTAGCGCAGCATACCGTTGAGGCCTGGCGCACCCATTGCGGCGAAATTGTAGTCATAGCGCACCTGCCAACTGCGCTCCTTGGGGTTGAGGAACTCCGAGCTCAGGGTGCCTTCGGTGATCACCAGCGGTTCGGTACCAAACAGATACGGCATGCCGGTCTTGCCGGTCAGTTGCATGTAGCCGGCGCCGATTTTATGGGCGCCCAGGCTGTAGGTCAGCATCAGCGCCGCATTGCGGTTGTCCACCGTTCCGGCTTTGGCTGCGCCGTCTTCGCCAGTGACAAAAAGGCGGAAATCGCTTTTCAGGCTGCCGGGGCCCATCGGCCGATTATCGACAAGGCCGTAAAAATCCTTGCGGTACAGTTGCGCCAGTTCAGCGTGGTAGTACTTGAGGGTCAGGTGCGGTGACCAGGCGTAGTCACCGCCGATAAACATGAAGCGGTTTGACTCGACCGCGCCATTGAAGCGGCCATTGGGCGAGCCGACCGACATTTTCTGGTAGTCGGTCGAGTCGCGCAGGTTGATGCGGTCCAGCCAGCCGACATGCAGCGTCAGTTGGTCAATGTCCTGAGACTTCAGATACGCGCCGCGAAACGTTTGCGGCAGCAGGCGGGTAGGGCTGGCGAATGCGATCGGCAAAAAGGTGCTGATGGTGCCCAGTTGCAGCTCGCTTTTGGAGGCGCGGGCCTTGGCTGTCAGCCCCAGCTCCGAGTACTCATCGGCAGGTTCGCGGGTGGTGGCGTTGTAAGGCAACAGGCCGGTGCCGGTGCGTGCGCGTGAGGAGTCCAGGCGCACGCCGAGCAAACCTTGGGCGTCCAGGCCAAACCCGACCGGACCTTCGGTGTAGCCCGAGCGCAGGTTGAGGATAAACCCCTGTGCCCATTCCCGGGCAGCGGCCTGGGGTGTTGCATTGACGTAGTTGCGATCGAAGTAATAGTTGCGCATCACCAGGTCTGCGTGGCTGTCATCGATAAAGCCGCTGGCCAGGGCAGGGCCAATGGATAAAACGCAGGTGCAGGCGCTGAGCGCCCGAAGAACAGTCTTGAGCATGGCGGTTTCACTTTTATTGTTATTGGGGGTGGAGCACTGCGCGCCTTTCGACGCGCAGGTTGTCAGTCCGGCGCTGCTGCGTTGCGCCGCACCGACAGGTAAAACATGGCCACGGCCGCGATCACGATGCCCGGCGCCGACGCCAGCATCACCCCGGCGGTACCGGTACCCAGCGCGAGCATCTTGCCGGCTACCAATGGGCCGCTCATGGCACCGAGACGACCAATGGCCACCGCGCTGCCCACGCCCGTGGCGCGTATCGAAGGGCGATAGAAATGGGGCGCCAGGGCGTAGAGCACGCATTGGCCACCGGTGGCAAAGAAACCGGCGATAAAGCCTGCGGCCAGCATGCCCGGCAGATGACTGGCCAACCCGAGGGCGCTCAGGGACACGAGGATGCCCAGATAGATCAGTACAGACAGTGCCCAGGCGGGCAGGCGGTCCATCACCCAACCCAGAAACAGGGTGCCGATGGCTGCGCCAATTTGCAGGGCGAGCATCACCCAGCTGGCTTGACGCCCGGTGAAACCCTGGCCGATCACCAGGCTGGGCAGCCAGTTGATCAGGATGTAAACCACCATCAGGGTGAAGAAATAACTGACCCAGATCAGCGCAGTCGGCAGTGCCGCGCCATCGCGAAACAAGCCCTGAACCACACCGACAGGCATCTCGCCCTGAGCGTTGCGAAACTGCTGCGACTCGGGAAGGTAGAGCCCCAGCAGCGGCACGATCAACAGCGGCACCACGCCGCCGACGTAGAACACCACCTGCCAGCCACCGGTCAGGTCGGCGATGCCGATAATGGCGGCCAGCGCAGCGCCCAAAGGCACGCCGCAATACATCAGGCTTACCGCCGTACCGCGCAAGCGCGGGCCAGCCACTTCGCTGGTGAGGGCGATCAGGTTGGGCAGGGCGGCGCCAAGGCCAACACCGGTCAGGCAACGTGCGACCAGCAGGCTGTTAAAGTCCCAGGCCAATGCGGTGGCAAGTGAAAACACCCCGAACAGCACCACCGAGGCCATCAGCACGCGTTTGCGACCAATGCGGTCAGCCAGCCATCCACCCGCGAACGCACCGGGCAACAGGCCGAAAATGCCGGCGCTGAACACCCAGCTCATGTGTAATTTATCCAATTCGAACGCGGCAGCCATGCCTTGAGCAGCGATCCCTGCGGCCTGTAGATCGAGGCCTTCCATGAGGGCAACGAGAAAACACAGGCCGATGGTGCGGGCCATTTGCAGATTGAGTGAAGTCATGGGCTGTACCCGTTTTATTGTTGTTATGGATGAAGCAGCGATAACCCCTGTTTCTGTGGGAGCGGGCTTGCTCGCGACTGGATCAATGCGGTTCGTCAGGTAAACCGCGTTATCTGCATCGCGAGCACGCCCGCTCCCACAAGGGGGGTAAGGAAGGCCTTAGCGTTTGAGCAGGTCCAGCGCCACGTCGACGATCATGTCTTCTTGACCGCCCACCATCCGCCGTTTGCCCAGCTCGACCAGGATGTCCAGGGTCTTGAGCCCGTACTTGGCCGCAGCGATTTCGGCGTGGCGCAAGAAGCTCGAATACACGCCGGCATAACCCAGCGCCAAGGTCTCGCGGTCGACCCGCACCGGGCGATCCTGCAACGGTCGAACAATGTCATCCGCCGCATCCATCAGCGTGTAAAGGTCCGTACCGTGGTTCCAGCCCAGGCGCTCGGCGGCGGCGATAAACACTTCCAGCGGGGCATTACCGGCCCCGGCCCCCATGCCCGCGAGGCTGCCGTCGATCCGGTCGCAGCCTTCTTCAACCGCTGTAATCGAGTTGGCCACGCCCAGCGACAGGTTGTGATGAGCATGCATGCCGGTTTCGGTTTCAGGCTTGAGCACGGCCTTGAACGCGCGGAAGCGATCGCGAATGTCCTGCATATTCATCGCCCCGCCCGAGTCGGCCATGTACACGCAGGTCGCGCCGTAGCTCTCCATCAGCTTGGCCTGGGCCGCCAGCTGCTCGGCCGGGATCATGTGGCTCATCATCAGAAAGCCCACGGTGTCCATGCCCAGTTCGCGGGCATATTCGATGTGCTGCTTCGATACGTCGGCTTCGGTGCAATGGGTGGCAATGCGCACCACCCGGGCCCCGGCGTTGTACGCGGCCTTGAGGTCGTGAACCGTACCGATGCCGGGTAGCAGCAGGGTGGTGATTTTTGCGTGGCTGATCACGTCCGCCGCCGCTTCGATCCACTCCAGATCGGTATGGGAGGCAAAACCGTAGTTAAAGCTCGAACCTTGCAGACCGTCGCCGTGGGCCACTTCGATGGCGTCGACGCGGGCCTTGTCCAGCGCGCGGGCGATGTCTTGCACGTTCTGCAACGAATACTGGTGGCGTACCGCGTGGCTGCCGTCGCGCAGGGTGACGTCGCTGATGTAGATCTTTTTACCGTTCATGGTTTTCCCCTCAGGCGTTGAGCATCGACAGCGCCATGCGCTCGGCGGTGGCCAAGGCTGCGGAGGTCATGATGTCGAGATTTCCGGCGTAGGCCGGCAGGTAGTGGGCGGCGCCTTCAACTTCAAGAAACACCGACGTCTTGAGGCCGGAAAACCTGCCCAGGCCGGGAATGGTCAACGGTGCGTCTTCAGGGATGACGTCGAATTGCACGCTCTGCTTGAGGCGATAGCCCGGCACATAGGCGTTCACAGCGGCGGCCATTTCGACGATAGAGGCCTCGACCAGCGCTTGGTCTGCGGCTTCGCTGAGCACAAAAACGGTGTCGCGCATCATCAGCGGCGGCTCGGCCGGGTTCATCACGATGATCGCTTTGCCCTTGGTTGCACCGCCAATCACTTCGAGGGCCTTGGAGGTGGTTTCGGTGAACTCGTCGATATTGGCGCGGGTGCCGGGGCCGGCAGATTTGCTGGCAATCGACGCGACGATTTCGGCGTAATGCACCTTGGCCACTCGAGACACGGCAGCGACCATCGGAATGGTCGCCTGCCCGCCGCAGGTCACCATGTTGACGTTGAGCTGGTCGAGGTTCTGTTCCAGGTTGACCACCGGCACACAGTACGGACCGATGGCGGCCGGGGTGAGGTCAATCAGGCGGATGCCGGGTTTGATGGCCCGCAGAAAGGCGTCGTTCTTGACATGGGCACCGGCGGAGGTGGCATCGAACACGAAGTCGATGTCCTTGAACACGTCCATGCGCGTCAGGCCTTCAACCCCTTCGTGAGTGATTGCAACACCCATGCGGGCAGCACGGGCCAGACCGTCGGAGGCGGGGTCGATACCGACCATGGCGCCCATTTCCAGGTGCTTGGCATTGCGCAGGATTTTAATCATCAGGTCGGTGCCGATATTGCCGGAGCCGATGATGGCGACCTTGAGTTTCTTGTTCATTATTGTTGCCTCATTTGCACGCAAGTCGCCGATTACTCGGCGCTGCTGTGTTGCGAGAAGTCCACACCGACACTGCCGATGCCTTCGATATGCGCCTCGAAACGATCACCGGCGGCCACGGCCACCATCGGCCCCAGTGCGCCGGTCAGGATGATGTCGCCCGCTTGCAGCGGATTGCCCAGGCGCGCCATGGTGCAAGCCAGCCACACGGCCGCATTGAGCGGATGGCCCAAGCATTGCGCGCCGCTGCCACTGGAAACCTCTTCACCATTGCGGGTCATGCGCATGCCCGCATTGCGCAAGTCCAGCCCCTCGAGGCTGCGGGCCGGGCCGCCGAGTACGTAGCAGCCGCTGGAGGCGTTATCGGCCACCGTGTCGACAAAGCGGATGTTCCACTGCTGCACACGGCTGCCGACGATTTCCAGGGCCGGGACCACCCAGCCGGTGGCGGCCATGACTTCGTCGAAGGTGGTGTCGGAGTGGGGCAGGTCATGTTTGAGGATCAAGGCGATTTCCGCCTCGATCTTGGGTTGCAACACGCGATCGATGGGCACGGTCTGGTTGTCGCCGTAGCACATGTCGGCGAACAGGGTGCCGAAGTCCGGTTGGTCCACGCCCAGCTGCGCCTGCACCTTGGGGTTGGTCAGGCCGATTTTTCGGCCCACTACCCGGCGCCCGTTGGCGACGCCGTGGGCGACATTGAGCTGCTGGATGGTGTAGGCGGCTGTCGCGTTGTCTTCACCGATCAGCTCGCGCAGCGGTGCGATGGCGTTGCCGTGAGTTTCGGCGTGACGCAGGTCGGCGGCCAGTTGGGCCAGTGTTTCGGGAGTCGGGTTCATGGCGGTCTCGGTCATCAGTGGGTCAGGAAGTCCAGCACCATGCGGTTGAAGGTGTCGGCGTGCTCCCACTGCGCCCAGTGGCCGCAGCGGTTGAACACGTGCAACTGAGCCTTGGGCAGCCCTGCCAGCAGGCGCAAGCCGGTGTCCATCGGCACAAAGCGGTCTTCGCGCCCCCAGACCAGCAGGGTTTCGGCGCTGATTTCGTGCAGGCGATGGCTGAAGTCGGGGAACTGCTTGGGATTGAGGGTGCTGCTTTTGACGAAGTTTTCCAGATGGTCGCGGCGCGCCAGGAGGTTATCCAGACGGGTCTGGAACAGTTCTTCGGTCAGGCTGCTGGTATCGAAAACGAAGACGCTCATCATCTTCTTCAGGTTCTCGATGGTCGGCTCGCGGTACAGCGCACCGATCAGCTTGATGCCTTCGGTGGGCTGGGGCACAAACGCGCTCGGGCCGCCGGTGCCGCCGCCCATGAGGATCAGTTTGCCGATGCGCTCGGGGTTTTCCAGAGCGAAGGCCACGGTGCTGTGGGCACCCATCGAGTTGCCGATGATGTGCACCCGGTCAAGGTCCAGCACATCGAGCAGCCCCTTGAGCGCCGACGCATTGAGGTTGGAACGTGAGCCTTCGCTGACCACCGGATCGCTTTTGCTCCAGCCCGGGCAGTCGAGCAGGATCACCCGGTAACCGGCAGTCACCAACGGTTCGATATTGCGGTTGAAGTTGGCCCAGCCGCTGGCGCCAGGCCCGGAACCGTGGAGCATGACCACAGTTTCGGCACCCTGGCCGACGTCGTTGTAGTGCAATTGCAGGTCCAGGTCGCCTTCCTTGATACGGGCAAAGCGGCTGGTCGAGGCTTCAGTGAATACGCTGGCAGTCATGGCAGTGTTCCTTGAATTCAAAGGGTGGTGTTCAGCGGCTGTGCGCCAAGGGCGCCGAAGCCTGCGATCCATTCGGGAATCGGGCGGTAGTAGCGGCCTTCGGTTTGGTAAGGGCCAAAGGCGGACAGTGCTGCGAACGCGGCGACCCAGGTTTTCACCTCGTGGGTCGACTTGCCGGCCAGCGCCGACAGCGCGTCATTGCCCAGCGCATCGAGGTCGCTCAAGCGACCCTGCTCCAGCGTGTCGAGAAACTGTTGGTCCCAAACCGGGTTGAGCGGATGCAGGCTGTTCTGATCTTCGACGAAGTGCCGTGCGGCCTCGATGACTCGCTGCTGGCGTGCGGCGCGCTCATCGGCGGGCAACTGGCGGCCGCTGCCCATCAAGCGGTCGGCCATGCGCGCATCGACCTTGGCCAGTTCGGGCACTGGAGGCTGATGAGACAGTCCTCCGGACGCCAGAAACAGCACGCGCAGGTCCAGTGACTTGGCCCATTGGCCGATGGCCTCACCCAGCAAGCGCGCACGCTTGAAACCGGGCAGGGGCACCGCCACCGAATTGATGAAGACCGGAATCACCGGGCAGGTGCGCAACCCGCCCAGCAGCAGCTCCAGGGGTTGGGCAAAGGCATGATCGACTTGCATGCGGTAGGACACGGCGGTGTCTATCCCGGCATCCATAACCGCTTGTGCGCAGGCTTCGGCCAGCGCTTTGGGCACGTCGAGGGGGCCGGCGGCCGTGTCGAAATCACCGATGGCATCGGCAGCCATGCCAATGCAAAAGGGCGGCATGACGTCGTAGAAAAAGCCGTTGTAGTGATCGGGCCCCAGGAGCACGATCAGCTGCGGGTCGAAGCGGGCGATGCGTTCGCGGGCATCGCGGATCATGCTGTCCACTTCGGCCAGCACGTCAGGTGTCGGGTCGACGTAGCCCACCAGCGGCGTGTGTGACAAACAGTGCAAATAGGCGCTCATCTCAAGCCACCTTGCTGACGGCTGGCGTCACCTGGATGTGTGGCTGCGCGTTGAGCGCCAGGGCCAGTTCATTGCAGGCCTTGCCGAGGGTTTGCGGTGTGGCCAGCCCGGCGAGGAAGCGGTCAGGGCGCAACAGGGCAATGGACGATGAGCCGCGAGCGAACCACTCGCGCAGGCGGCCGCTGCTGTCGCCGACGCGAATCACGTCGTTGCCGGCGTCGCTCGGGGCCCTGAGCTGGACATCCGGCAGCACTTGAATAAACCGTGTGCCCAGTGCTTTCCATTGCGCAATCTGCGCCGCCGTCAGGCCCCAGGTCGGGTCGCAGCCCCAGGCGATAATCGCGAAATTCTCGCCGATCACTTCATCGAGCAATACGGTTGCACCCGCGTCGGTCAGCACCTTGGGCTGAATGAACATCTTGCCCACTGGCGAGCCTTTTTCACTCGGCACGATCAGGGCGCCACGGGTGTATTGCGGCATGGGCTTGAAGCGCATTTCGACGAAGTAGCGTTTGACCGGCGGCACATAGTTGAGCAGCCACGACACACCATCGCGCAGGGTGCCCTGCCAGCGCTTGGGGGGCGCCAGTACGTGGCCGGCCAGTACCGAGAGGTCGATCATGGCCTTGGCGTGATCCCGGCGTTCCAGCTCATAGCTGTCGAGCAGGCGGTCACTGGCCAGGCCCTTGATCACCAGTGACAGTTTCCAGGCCAGGTTGGAGGCATCGCGCATGCCGCTGTTGTAACCCTGGCCCTGCCAGACCGGCATGATATGCGCGGCATCCCCGGCCAGCAGTACCCGGCCCTGACGGAAGCGGCCTGCGAGGCGGGCGTTGTGGGTATAGACGCGGCTGCGAATCAGCTCGATGCGGTCCGGGTCCGGCAGCACCTTGGCCAGCAGCTTGCGCATGTTTTCGGGCTTGCTCAGTTCAGCTTCGGTCTCGCCGGGCATCACCATAAACTCAAAGCGGCGCACGCCGTGGGGCAGGGCGGCGGACACGTAAGGGCGCACCGGGTCGCAGCACAGGTACACATGGGGCGTGCTCAGGGGGTCGTTGGCGATATCCACCACGATCCACTGATTGGGCGCGGTCTTGCCCTCAAAACTGATGTCCAGGCTGCGGCGCACCAGGCTGTTGCCGCCATCGCAGCCAATCAGGTATTTGGCCTGCAAGCGCTCGCTGCGGCCCTCGGCGTTTTTCAGTGTGAGTTGCACGCCGCTGTCGCTTTGCTCGAAGCCTTCGAGTTCGCGGCCGAACAGCACCTTGACGTTGTCAAAGCGTTCCAGCCCTTCGAACAGGACCCGGTCTGCCAAGGGCTGGATAAAGGCGTTGCGCCGGGACCAGCCGAACTCATCGGTCTTGGGCTGGATGTCTGCAAAGCAGCGACCCTTGGGCGTCATGAAACGCATCGCATGCCAGGGCGTGGTGTGCGGCAGCACGTTTTCGGCAAGGCCGACGGCCTGGAATGTGCGCAGGCTTTCGTCATCCAGGCCAATGGCGCGTGGGTAGTCGATCAGGCTGTCGAGCTTTTCCACCAAGGTGACGTTTACACCACATTGGCCCAGGTAATTGGCGATCATCAGCCCGACAGGGCCAGCCCCGACAATGGCGACATCGGTACTCAGGTCCAAGGGGGAAGCAGTGGGTGCAGAACTCATGGGTATCTCCGTACAGCGCTTTTTTTGGATTTCTTGTTGGGCGCAGTATGGAAATCACGAAGCTGGTGAACAACGACAACCCTTGCTAGGGTGCACTCAGTGCACATCGTTGATTTACCGATAAAAATAATGGGAAACACATGAGCGAAACCGAATATAAGGCCGTGCGGGGCTTGATGCGCGGGCTGTTACTGATCAACGGTCTCAACCGTTTTGACGGGGGCGCCAGTACGGCTCAACTGGCTGAGCAGAGTGGCTTGCACCGCACGACCGTGCGTCGTTTGCTGGAGACATTGCAGGCTGAAGGCTACGTGCGCCGCAGTGAATCCGATGACAGCTACCGGTTGACGCTGAAGGTACGAGAACTGAGTGAAGGCTTTCGCGATGAGCAGTGGATTTCCTCGATTGCCGCGCCCTTGCTCGGCCAGTTGCTCCAGCAAGTGGCGTGGCCCACCGACCTGTGCACCCTGGACGGCGACGCCATGGTGATTCGCGAAACCACTCACCGTTTCAGTCGCCTGTCGTTTCACCGTTCGATGGTGGGTCGCCGCTTACCCTTGCTGATGACCGCAACCGGGCGGGCATATTTCGCGTTTTGCCCACCTGCCGAGCGAGAAGAATTGATCGAATTGATGATCAGTCGAGACGACGTGCAATCACCGCTGGCGGCGGATCGACGATTCGTCGAGCGACTGGTGGAGCACACCCGCAGCAAGGGTTATGGCGAAAACAACTCGCACTGGGGCGAAGAGCGCAAGATAGCGGCGATTGCGATCCCGGTGATGCATGAGGAGCGGGTCATGGGTTGCCTGAACCTGGTGTATATCGCCAAGGCCATGCCAGTTGAAGAAGCTGCCCGCCGCTTCTTACCGGCGATGCAGGAGATGGTGGGAAAAATTCAGGCGGGGCTGGGCGCAGACAAACTGTAGCCGCTGAGGAGCGCAGCGAGGCTGCGATGGGCAGCCCTCGCATTCTCAGACAGACCGGGTGTGCAGGGTTTGCGAGCGCGGCGTGCCCCCACGACAGTGCCGGAGTGAGGGAACCACCGAGCCTGGGCGAGGCGTCCGTTGTCACGGGACAGGGCCATGGTTACTTTTTCGGCGTTTGGAAAAAGTGACCCGCCGTAAGGGCGGAACCCGTAGAGAACCGTGACACATCGAATGGATATGGACTCGGCATAGCTGCGGGCGCTTCGCAAAACAACGGGCACACGGGGTACATATCCGGCATCCGCAGTTAACTGAAATGATGGTTTCGCTCTTACAGCGAGTCACTTTGCAAAAGCGGCAAAGTAACCAAAGCGCTTTCGCCCCCGCGTACGGCCTTCGCTGCGCTCAGGTTCCCTCATTCCGGTCCCGCTCCGTGGGCACGCCGTGACGGGCCATCCCTGGCCCAACACGGCTCACCCGGCATCCATGCCGGTCGACCCACTGCGCAGAACCTCCTCTCGGCCTCCCGAAGGGGCGGGCAGATCAAAAGCACTGCCCGCCGAGGCGGCCGACCGGCCGGCCTGATTGGTGGGGTGCATTCACGATCTGTAGTCGCTGACGAGCCGTGCGAGGCTGCGTTCGGCTTGGTGCGCCACTGCGGCGTAGCCGTCGTAAAATCAGCCTCCCAGGTTTATCAGGTAAACCGCGTATTCCGGTTTTGCGACCGCTGCGTGATCGAACGCAGCCTCGTTCTACTCGTCAGCGGCTTGTATGTGGGTGCTAAAACGTTTTGCGCAGGGTTCTGTGGCGTCTGCGATGGATTTTGCTTTTGCTGGAACCACACGAATGTCCAGACGACGCGAATGCCCATCACAGAAGGCCGAACGCAGGTGCTGTTATGGGGGTGGCGCGGCAGGACGCCGCGCCAGCCGCGATGGGCCATGGATGGCCCGTCGCGGCGTGCCCCCATGACAGTGCCGGAGTGAGGGAACCACCGAGCCTGGGCGAGGCGGCCGTATGGTAGGGCAAGCCTTTTTGGTTACTTTTCGGCGTCTGGAAAAAGTGACCCGCCGTAAGGGCGGAACCCGTAGAGAACCGTGATACATCGAATGGATATGTACTCGGCATAGGTGCGGGCGCTTCGCAAAACAACGGGCACACGGGGTACATATCCGGCATTTGCGGTTAACTGAAATGATGGTTTCGCTTTTACAGCGAGTCACTTTGCAAAAGCGGCAAAGTAACCAAAGCGCTTTCGCCCCCGCGTACGGCCCTCGCTGCGCTCAGGTTCCCTCATTCCGGTCCCGCTCCGTGGGCACGCCGTGACGGGCCATCCCTGGCCCAACACGGCTCACCCGGCATCCATGCCGGTCGACCCACTGCGCAGAACCTCCTCTCGGCCTCCCGAAGGGACGGGCAGATCAAAAGCACTGCACCCCGAGGCGGCCGACCGGCCGGCCTGGTTGGTGGGTTGCATTCACGATCCGTAGCAGCTGACGAGCCGTGCGAGGCTGCGTTCGGCTTGGTGCGCCACTGCGACGCAGCAGTCGTGAAATCGGCTTGCACGGTTAATCAGGCACTGCGCGTATAACTGTTTTGCGACCGCTGCGCGATCGAACGTAGCCTCGTTCTACTCGTCAACTGCTACGTAGAGGGATAGACGACGAATCCTGTAGACGCAGCCGTCGTATAACCCTGCACTGGGGTGTTTTTCTATGCAGGCTGCAATCGCCAACCCAACACATTCAATACGTCACAACCATCTCGCAGTAGCAGCGCAGCCGCCGTGGCAAGATGTTTGAGATCAACCGAATCTGCCTGCTGCAATTCGCGGCTGGAGAGTGTTTCCATAAGTTGGGTTGCCGCCAGCATGCGGGCCACGGCGTTGGCGTGAAGCACATCGAGGGGCGTATTGCGGTCGATAAATAAGGCGGGGATGGTGCAGTCGATGGCGGTTAGCGGAATAAATGGATGTTGAGTCATAAGTGATGCTCCTGGAAGGGTATTTGAGCCAGCTTATTTCGTCGCCAAACGAAAACAGGTGGCCGCTGTACGCGGGTTGGCGAACCGGTGATCCAGGAAACCCGGCAGACCCGAAGATCTCCCACGTACAGCTGCCATAAAGCAGTGCGAGCAAAATACACGCTTAGCCATATTTAACAACCACACGTTAACTGGATACTGCCAGGTCGCCAAACCCGGTCGCCTTATCGGCGAGGGCTGACTATAGGCGTCGTGCCGATACCTCAGCAATTGGCAAACCTGTGCGAAAAATCCTGAAAGTTCGTAGTGGGGCTGGTGATGTGCGGGGCCGCGATTGGGGGCTTTGGTGATAGCTGGCAGGCCGGGTACATATCCGGCATGCATGTCTAACTGGAATAGGGGTTTCGCTCTTACAGCGAGCCACTTTGCAAAAGCGGCAAAGTAACCAAAGCGCTTTCGCCCCTGCGTACGCCTGTCGCCGGTGCGCAGCGGTCCCGGGATCTTTACACTTTCTTTGTCTACAACCGCTGCCAGAGCGCATCAGCCTGGGGGTTACGGTTGTCCCTCCACCGCACCAGAATGACTTCCAGGTGGTCGGACTCCATGTCCGGATACAAGCGCACCAGCTCCCCGCGCTCGATCAGCGGTGCAACCATGCTGTGTGGCATGCACGCCACGCCCTGGCCGCTGGCGACCATCGGTTTGAGGGCTTCGGACACTGTGGCCTCAAACACCTGAAGCAGGCGGTGGGGCTGGGGGTGACGGTTGATCTGGGTACGGGACAATTCATGCAGTTGCGCACTGCGCGAATAACTGAGCAGCGGGATCGGTTCATCGGTCTGGGCGCAATGCACCGCCAGTGCCGGGGTGGCGACCCAGTACAGCTCGTCATGGCCCAAGGACTTGACCTCGAACTCACTTTGCCGGGAGTAGGGCGCGGTCTTGGTATCACGGTAGAACAGGATGAAATCACAACGTCCGGACATCAGCGCCATGTAGTAGTCATCGGTGCTGCGATAGCCGGTATCGATACGGGTGAACAGGGGCGCTTGCGGGTTGTTCAACTGGCTGATCCAGTCCGGGAAAAAGTTGCACGCCAGGGTGTGCAACGAGGCAAAGGTCAGGGGCCGATTCAGCACCTTCACGCTCTGTTCGCAGTCGCGGGCCATACGCACCAGTTCCACGGCATTGGGCAGCAAGGCTTCACCGGCGGCCGTCAGTCGCACGGGGTTGCGTTCGCGGTCGATCAGGGTCGCACCCAGGTGCGCTTCCAGCAATTGAATTCGCCGGCTCAGCGCCGATTGCGAAGAGCCGCGCATGCTGGCCGCCGCCGTGAACTTGCCGGTATCGGCCAGGGCGAGAAAGTCTTCATACCAGTCGATGTTCATAGAGTTATTCCAATATTCGATAGCGCGTCCAGCTTAGTGGATCAATAGTCGCTATCCGGCCCATGCCTCTGTCTTTATTGTGCGTCTTAACCGCCACCTGCCGTTGGATTGTGGTTGTCAGGCATAACAAGAAGAATTTTGAAGGGGCAATGATATGCACAAATTGAATAGGGTGAAGCTTTTACTTGGGGCACCACTGCTGGCGATGCTGGTGACCGGTGCTCAAGTTGCCCAGGCAGGTGTGCTGGACAAGGTCAAGGCCCATGGCAGCGTGCGCTGCGGGGTGGCCGGCGACAAACCGGGGTTTTCCCTGATTGACGACAAAGGTCGCTGGACCGGCATGGACGTTGACCTGTGCCGTGCCGTTGCCGCCGCCGTGCTGGGCGATGCGGACAAGGTCGAGTACCTGACCACCACTGCAAAAAACCGCTTTACCGCCCTGGCTTCCGGGGAAATCGACATTCTGTCGCGGGCCGCATCCTGGACCGCCGAACGGGTGGCCAATCTGGGTGTGGACTTCACCACGGTCTGGTTTTACGACGGCCAGGGTTTCATGACCCACGCCGCGGATGGCATTAAAAAGCTGACGGATCTGGACGGAGCAACGTTCTGCCTGTCGCCGGGCACTACGTCGGAGCAGAACCTCGAGGACTATTTCGGTCGGCGCGGCCTGACGTACAAGACGGTGGTCATCGAGAAAAGCCCCGAACTGTACGCCGCGTTTCAGCGCGGGCGCTGCAACGCCATCTCCAATGACTCCTCCGGCCTGGCTGCCCGATTGGCGCTGATGAACAACCCTCAAGACTACGTGCTGTTGCCGGAAGTCATTTCCAAGGAGCCCCTCGGCGCCTTCGTCGCCCAAGGGGACACCACCTGGCGCAATATCGTGACCTGGACCGCCTATGCCCTGATGACAGGTGAAGAACTGGGGGTGACATCTGAAAACGTCGACCAACTGCACAGTGATAAAACGGCGTCGACCGATATCGCCCGTTTGCTGGGCACTGAAGGCACGATCGGCAAGTCCTTTGGCCTGGACAGTGACTGGGCGTACCGCGCTCTCAAGCAAGTCGGCAACTACGCGCAGATCTATGACCGCAACCTCGGCCAGCAGACGGCACTGAACATCCCGCGCGGTCTGAACCGCAGCTGGAAAGACAATGGCTTGATGTACGCGCCGCCGATTCGTTAAGGGAATTACTGTCATGTCGACTTATCGTTCGCACAACCTGCGCCTGTCGAGTGTGTTGCAGCAAGGGCTGGTACTGGCTCTGGTTGCGGCGGTCTTTTACCTGCTTTCCAGTAACGCTGCGCTGAACCTGAAAAATCTGAATATTGCCTCGGGCTTCGGGTTTTTATCTCAGCGCGCTGGCTACGACATCAGTTTTTCGCTGATTGATTACACCCCGGACGCGAGCTATGCCCGGGCCTATCTGGTGGGGTTGCTCAACACCTTGCTGGTGTCGGTATTGAGCATTGTGCTGGCAACCCTCCTGGGGGGCGCACTGGGCATGGCCCGCGTCTCGGACAACTGGCTGATCAAGCGCCTGAGCGGGACGTGCATTGAGTTTCTGCGCAACGTGCCGCTGGTGGTGCATCTGGTCTGGTGGTACGGCCTGGTACTGGCGTTGCCAGGGGTCAAGCATTCGGCTTCGTTGTTTGGCGTGGTGTTTTTGAACAACAACGGTCTGAACCTGCCCTGGCTTGCGCAAGGCAGTCAGGTCGGCTGGGGCCTGACCCTGATGGTATTGGGTACGTTGCTGGGTTATGTGTTTTGTCGCGTCAAGGAAGCCCGTACACCGTGGCGCGGATTTGCCTCCCGCCGATGGCCAGTGCTGTTGGCCGGTGCGGTATTGCTGCCGTTGCTGGTGTACGTCTTGAGCGATGCCCATTTGCAATGGGAAGTGCCTGTGCAGCGTGGATTCGGGTTCAAGGGCGGAATCACCCTGGTGCCGGAGATGCTTGCCCTGTGCCTCGCCTTGTCGTTCTACAGCGCCAGCTACATCGCAGAAATCGTCAGGGGCGCCATTGAGTCGGTGCATCGCGGTCAGTACGAAGCAGCCAAAGCGCTCGGCTTCAAATCCGGCTCAACCATGCGCCAACTGATCGTGCCACAAGCGATCTATCCGATGATTCCGCAGATCACCAACACATACCTGAACATCGTCAAGAACTCCTCATTGGGTGTGGTCATCGGCTTTATGGAGCTGGTGTCGTCTACCGGCGGTACCACCCTGAACCAGACGGGCCAGGCCATTGAGTGCATCGCGCTGGTCATGGGGACTTACTGTGCAATCAGTCTGGTGATCTCTCTGGGGATGAACATCTATAACCATCGTATTGGCCAGAGGGGGCACTGAACATGACTGCCATGAATCAATCACTGGCTATCGCGCTGGCACCTCCAAAATTGCCCTGGGCTCAGCGGGCGCTGGCCTGGAGCCGTAGTCAGCTGTTCCCCAGTATTGGCCACAGCCTGCTGACGCTCGGCGTGATTGCACTGTTGTGCTGGTGCATTCCTGCGGCACTCAACTGGCTAGTGTTCGACGCGACGTTCGTGGGCGACAGCGCCAAGGACTGCAACCCCGCCGGGGCATGCTGGCTGCCGATCACCCAACGCTGGAACCTGTTTGTGTATGGCTTTTACCCGCAAGCCGAGCAGTGGCGAGTGACCCTGTCGCTGATACTGGCGGGCGCGGCGTTTGTTTTGCTGTTTTTCAAACGTCTGGACCGCCGCGTGCTGCTGGCGTACCTGGCCTTGCTGCCGATCGTGATGTGGTGGCTGCTCAAGGGCGGGGCCGGTTTGCCCGAGGTGTCTTCGACCAAGTTTGCCGGGATGCTGGTGACGGTCTTTCTGGGTACCGCAGGGATGATTTTCGCCTTGCCCCTGGGGATTTTGCTGGCCTTGGGTCGACGCTCAAAGTTGCCGGTTATCCGCATGCTGTGCGTGCTCTATATCGAGCTGGTGCGCTCGGTGCCGGTGATCTCTCTGCTGTTTATGGCTTCGCTGATGATTCAGCTGTTTCTGCCGCCGGACTCGGCCTTCGACATCCTGCTTCGGGTGCAACTGGTGCTGATCCTGTTTACCGCCGCCTATATGGCCGAGACCCTGCGCGGCGGTTTGCAGAACCTGCCCAAGGGGCAGTACGAAGCGGCCATGGCGCTGGGTTTTGGCTACTGGAAAACCATGGGCCAGATCATCCTGCCGCAAGTGCTCAAGCAATCCATTGCGCCCTTGCTCACACAATTTATCGGCCTGTTCAAGGAAACCACGCTGGTGATGATTGTCGGCGTGCTGGACATCGTCGGTATCGCCATGAGCACCGCCGTCGCGCCGGAGTGGGTTGAGTACGGCCACGAAATTTACGTCTTCCTGGCGATCTATTTCTTTGTCATCTGTTTTGCACTGTCGCGCTATGCCCGACATCTTGAACTTCGTATGGAGCAAAGCCGCTCATGATCATGAAACCCAAGGCAGATGCCGCCGAGATGGTGCGTATCGAACAATTGAACAAGTGGTTCGGCAATGCCCACGTGTTGAAAAACATCTCCCTGAATGTCCATGCCGGGGAGAAAGTGGTGATCTGCGGGCCTTCCGGTTCCGGCAAGTCGACCCTGATCCGCTGCATCAATCAGCTGGAACAGCATCAGCAAGGGTTGGTCGAGGTGCTGGGCGAGGAGCTCAATGGCAGCGTCAAGGGCCTGGAGCGAATCCGTCGGCAGGTGGGCATGTGTTTTCAGCACTTCAATCTGTTCCCGCACCTGACGGTACTGAAAAACTGTACCTTGCCCCAGACGTCCAATCTGGGTGTGCCTGAGGCTGAAGCCATCGAACGTGCACTGGCCTTGCTGGACAAGGTCAAGATGCGCGATCACGCCAACAAGTTTCCCTCGCAGTTGTCCGGTGGGCAGCAGCAGCGTATCGCTATTGCCCGGGCATTGTGCATGCAACCCAAGGTCATGCTGTTCGACGAGCCGACCTCGGCGCTGGACCCGGAAATGATCGCCGAAGTGCTGGATGTGATGACCAGCCTGGCCCAGGAAGGCATGACCATGATCTGCGTGACCCATGAAATGGGTTTTGCCCGAAAGGTCGCAGACAGGATCGTATTCATGGACCAGGGCGAAATCGTCGAAGAAGCGCCCCCCGAGCGTTTTTTTTCGGCCCCGGAATCACCTTGGACCCAACGTTTTTTGAGCCAGATAATTAATCACGGAGTGCATGCGCAATGACTCAATCCATAGCGATGGCCCTGCATGGCGGAGCCGGGGTGCTGATGCCCGGCGTGCTGACGCACGATGACGAACAGGCGATTCACGCAGCGTTGTTGCAGGCGCTCAGGGCCGGTGTTGAGGTGCTGGAACAGGGCGGCAGCAGCCTGGACGCCGTGCAGGCAAGCGTTGTAGAACTCGAAGAGTGCCCATGGTTCAACGCCGGCAAGGGCGCGGTGTTTACCCACAAGGGTGACCACGAACTGGACGCGGCGATCATGAACGGCGCCAACCTCGAAGCTGGAGCGGTGGCTGGCGTACATCACGTGCGTAACCCGATTTGTGGTGCACGGGCGGTACTGGAGCACAGCGAACATGTGTTGCTGGCAGGCGAGGGTGCGGATCTGTTTCTGTCCGAACAACCCGATCTGGAGCACGTCAGCAACGACTGGTACGACACCCCCTTGCGTCGCCGACAGTGGGCTGCCCAGCAACAACAGCCGCAGACCGTGTTGCTGGAGCCGGGTGGCGTCGAGAAAAAATTCGGCACTGTGGGGGCTGTGGCGCTGGACCAACAGGGTCATGTTGCGGCGGCCACCTCTACAGGCGGCATTACCAACAAACGCTACGGACGCGTGGGTGACTCGCCGCTGATTGGTTGCGGCACCTGGGCCGATGACCGCAGTGCCGCGATTTCGGCGACCGGTCACGGCGAGTTCTTCATGCGCACGGTGGTAGCACACAATATTGCGTCGCGGATTCGGTTGGTGGGATCGAGCCTGGCGCATGCCTGCGAGCAGGTCGTGCAGGGCGAACTCAAGGACTTGGGAGGCAACGGCGGAGTAGTGGCGGTGTCACCGTCCGGCGAGACCGTCCTGAGCTTTAATACGCCGGGCATGTACCGCGCCTGGCGCGATACCGAAGGCGGTTTGCACACGGCGATTTATGCCGAGGATGATCGTCTGCATCCTCTTTGAGTCTGTTGACCCGTGGGGCGGCTGGAGACTAGTCTCGATCTCCTTTCGCCTCATGGAGTGAACCAATGATCACGTGCTATCTGCGTTATGTGATTGACCCTTACAAGCTGGCCGAATTCGAAGCGTACGGGCGAATCTGGATACCGCTGGTTGAGAAGTTCGGCGGTCAGCACCATGGCTACTTCCTGCCCTCGGAAGGTGCCAACAACATCGCCCTGGCCATGTTTACCTTCCCCAGCCTTGCGGCCTATGAAGACTACCGCGAGCGCTCAAAAACCGATGCCGAGTGCATTGCCGCCTTCAAACTGGCTGAAGACAATCGTTGCATTCTGAGCTACGAGCGAAGCTTCTTCAGGCCGGTTTTCGAGTAACCCGAGCGGGGCTCACAGGGGCCGTTGCTGTTGGCACACGTATTTTCGGTTTTGTTCAACCCGTAAACTGAGTGCTAACGACAGATCACTGACTTACAGAGAAATTTCACATGGCAACAGCATCCGCAGTTATCGATATCCCCGCTTCGGCCGATCAGGTCTGGCAATTGGTTGGTGGCTTTAACTCGCTGCCGGACTGGCTGGCGTTTATTGTAAAAAGCGACCAGAGCGAAGGCGGGCGCTTGCGTACTTTGCATACCGAAGACGGTACGGTGATCGTCGAACGGCTTGAAAGCTTCGACAACGCGAGCAAGACCTACAGCTACTCCATTACTCAGGCGCCGTTCCCGGTGACGGATTACCTGGCAACCTTGCGCGTGGAAGCGCACGGCGATGGCGCCCGTGTGACCTGGTCGGGGCGCTTTACCCCGAATGGGGTAAGCGATGAAGAGGCGCAGGAGCTGTTTTCAGGCATCTATCAGGGCGGGCTGACGGCGCTGCGAAGCAATTTTCCAGGTTGAGCACAGGGCTGCGAGATATGGGTAAAAAATACCCATAAATATCGCGGTGATAGCAATTTGGAATAAGACTGGATCCAAAAAACAATTAAAAAACGTGGCTATTTAATGACTTAGGTCAGTATTGGTTTGAAATAAATTGTGCAGAATCACTTGTTACTGATTGTTACGATAGGGTAAGATCGCCCTGCGTTCACCTACCACGGTTTATGCATTTTTAAGCCCCAAGTTTCCATCAGCTACTTGGGCTTTTTTTTGCCTGAAATTTGATATTGGATCCAATTTGCAGGCATAAAAAAGGCGCCACATGCTGGCGCCTCCAGGCAAACCCCCGCCTTATTTAATCGCCTGCGAACTCCACTCGCCGTTCACCAGACGCTTCAAACCCAACGGGTTGCTGTTTTGCAACGCTTCGGGCAGTTGGGCATCGGGATAGTTCTGGTAGCAGACCGGACGCAGGAAGCGGTCAATGGCCAATGAGCCAACCGACGTGCCGCGTGAGTCCGAAGTCGCTGGGTAAGGGCCGCCGTGAACCATGGCGTCGCACACTTCGACGCCGGTAGGGTAGCCATTGACCAGAATCCGCCCGACCTTTTGCTCAAGGATCGGCACCAGCCATTGATACTTCACCAGGTCATCCGGCTCGCCGATCAAGGTGGCGGTCAACTGGCCGCGCAAGGCCAGCAAGGCGGCCTTTAACTGCGCATCGCTCTCGACTTCGATAAGGATGGTCGTCGGGCCAAACACTTCCTCTTGCAGCAGTGGATCCTTGTCCAGTAGCAGGCTGACATCTGCCTTGAACAACTGAGGTTGTGCTTGCGATCCCGACTGGGTGTGGCCGGCCAGGTGGCTGATGCCCGGATGGCTGAGCAGATGCTCCACGCCCTTGGCGTAGTTGCGCAGCCCGCCTGCGTTGAGCAGGGTGTGCGGCGCCTGTTCGGCCATGTGCCGGGTCAGTTGCTCGACAAAGGCAGAGAACTGGGCGCTACGCAGGCCGATCACCAGGCCGGGGTTGGTGCAGAACTGTCCGCCGCCCTGAGTGACCGATGCCGACAGGTCTTTGGCGACAGCCTCGCTGCGTGAGGCCAGGGCCTGAGGCAGCAGGATCACCGGGTTGATGCTCGACATCTCGGCGAATACCGGGATGGGTTGCTCGCGTTCGGCGGCCATTTTGCTCAGTGCGTTGCCGCCGTGCAGCGACCCGGTAAAGCCCACGGCCTGGATGGCCGGGTGCTTGACCAGCAGTTCACCGACGCCAGAGCCGAAGATCATGTTGAACACGCCCTTGGGCATGCCGGTCTTTTCAGCCGCACGAATAATTGCGCAGCCCACCTGGTCGGCGGTTGCCATGTGCCCGCTGTGTGCCTTGAAAACCACCGGGCAGCCCGCTGCAAAGGCGGCTGCGGTGTCGCCACCAGCAGTAGAAAAGGCCAGCGGAAAGTTGCTGGCACCGAAGACGGCCACAGGTCCGACGCCGATGCGGTACTGACGCAGGTCCACCCGAGGCAGAGGCTTGCGATCCGGCAGGGCCAGATCGATCCGCGCCCCCAAAAAGTCGCCGCGACGCAGTACTTTTGCAAACAGGCGCATTTGCCCGCTGGTACGGCCACGCTCACCTTGAATGCGCGCTGCTGGAAGCGCGGTTTCTCGGCACACCAGGGTCACAAAATCGTCACCCAACTGATCGATTTCGTCGGCAATGGCGTCCAGAAATTCGGCGCGGCGTTCAGGGGAAAGTTGGCGGAACGGTAAAAAGGCCTCTTCGGCGGCGTAGGCGGCGCGGTCCACTTCTTCAGGCGTAGCCTGATAAAAGTGCAGAGGCAGCGCCTCTCCGGTGCTGGCATCAAGGCTTTGCACTGTGACGGTACCGGCAGCGCTGCGGCTGCCACCGATAAAGTTGTGGCCAGTTACGGTCGACATCGTTCGATCCTCGCTAGAGTGTTAAGGGCGCAGTGGGGAGCTCAGCGCACAAGACAGGGTTTTTTGTTGTCGTATTTCCAGCCCGGAACAATGTACTGCATGGCGACGCTATCGTCCCGTGCGCCCAGGCCCATGCCTTTGTACAGTTCGTGGGCCTTGGCCACGGCGTCCATGTCGATGTCCACGCCCAGTCCGGCTCTGGTCGGAACCTTGATGTGACCGTCGACAATTTTCAGCGGCTCGCGGGTCAGGCGCTGGCCGTCCTGCCAGATCCAGTGGGTATCGATGGCGGTAATTTCGCCCGGTGCGGCGGCCGCGACCTGGGTGAACATGGCCAGGGAAATATCAAAGTGGTTGTTGGAGTGCGAGCCCCAGGTCAGGCCCCACTCGTGGCACATTTGCGCGACGCGTACCGAACCTTGCATGGTCCAGAAGTGCGGGTCGGCCAGTGGTATGTCCACGGCTTGGGATTGAATGGCGTGACCCATTTCGCGCCAGTCCGTGGCAATCATGTTGGTGGCAGTGCGCAGGCCGGTGGCGCGGCGAAATTCAGCCATTACTTCGCGTCCCGAATAACCGTTTTCAGCACCGCAGGGGTCTTCGGCATAGGCCAGTACGCGATGTTGATCGCGGCACAGGGCGACAGCTTCCTTGAGTGACCAGGCACCGTTAGGGTCCAGTGTGATACGGGCGTTGGGGAAGCGCTCGGCCAGAGCGGTGACGGCTTCGATTTCTTCGGCACCGCTAAAAACGCCGCCTTTAAGCTTGAAGTCGTTGAAGCCGTATTTGGCTTGTGCGGCTTCTGCCAGGCGGACGATGGCTTGCGGGGTCAGTGCCTTTTCATGGCGCAGACGGAACCAGTCATCGGCCTCGGCTTCATCGCGGTAGGCCAGATCGGTCTGTTGGCGGTCACCAATGTAGAACAGGTAGCCGAGCATCTTCACCGCATCCCGTTGCTGGCCTTCGCCAAGCAAGGCCGCCACTGGTACCTCCAGAAACTGACCGAGCAAGTCGAGCAGGGCGGCTTCCATTGCCGTGACGGCGTGGATGGTGATGCGCAGATCAAAGGTCTGCAGGCCACGGCCAGCCGAGTCACGGGCGGCGAAGGTGGTGCGCATGGCGTTGAGAATGCTCTGGTAATTGCCGATGGGCTGGCCCACGACCAGGTTGCGTGCGTCTTCCAGGGTCTCGCGGATGCGTTCACCGCCAGGCACTTCGCCGACGCCGATATTGCCGCTGCTGTCTTTGAGGATAACGATATTGCGGGTAAAGAAAGGGCCGTGGGCGCCGCTGAGGTTGAGCAGCATGCTGTCATGACCCGCTACCGGAATAACCTGCAGGCTGGTGACGACCGGGGCTTTGGTGGCGTGATGTTGATGTTCGGCGTTCATGGTCTGTTCCTTGTCAGGCTGGTTGCAGGGCGGCGGGGATCGCAGCGGCGGGGGTGGGTTTGGTCTTGGCAAAGAACACGATGATTGCCGCGATGATCGATGTGCCGGCCAGGCCATAGAGCCCGCCCTGGATCGAACCCGTGGTTTGTTCCAGAAAGCCGAAGGTGGTGGGCGCGACGAATCCGCCCAGGTTGCCGACGGAGTTGATCAGTGCGATCACGGCTGCCGCGATGCGTGCATCCAGATAGCCTTGGGGAATGGGCCAGAACAGCGCCGATGCCGATTTGAAACCGATCGCGGCGAAGCAGATGGCAATGAAGGCAAAGATCGGGCCGCCGGTGGTCGACAGGAACATGCCCAGCGCGGCAATCAACAGGGCTGTGGCAATCCAGGCTTGCTGGTATTTGAAGCGGCTGGCCAGTGAAGCAAATGCATACATGGCAATAATCGAAATCAACCACGGAATCGAGTTGAAAAAGCCCACCTGCATGTCGCTCAGGTCGCCCATTTTCTTGATGATGCTGGGCAGCCAGAAAGTCGCGGCATAAATGGTCAACTGGATGCAGAAATAGATCGCGCAGAACAGCATGATCTGGCGGTCCTTCAGCAGCTTGAGCATGCTCGGTTTAACGGTGTTGACGGCGTCTCGCTCGCGCTGCTCGCGGTCAATTTCATTCACCAGTGCATCTTGTTCCTCACGGCTGAGCCATTTGGCGTCATGGGGTTTTGAGTCCAGCCAGTACCATACAAAGCCGCACAAAAACACCGAGGCCATGCCTTCGATGATGTACATCCACTGCCAGCCATGCAGGCCCATGCCGGTGATTTGTAACAGCAGGCCGGACAACGGGCCCGAGATCAGGGACGCCAGTGCCGAACCGCTGAGGAAGATGGCAATCGCCTTGCCGCGCTCGGCGCCAGGCAGCCAGCGGGTGAAGTAGTAGATCACTCCGGGAAAGAACCCCGCTTCGGCCACACCGAGTAAAAAGCGCAGGATATAAAAGTGGGTTTCGTTCTGGATAAAGGCCATCAGGGTAGCGGTGATGCCCCAGGTGAACATGATCCGGGTCAGCCAGATACGGGCGCCGACTTTTTGCAGCAGCATGTTGGAGGGCACTTCAAACAGCGCGTAGCCGATGAAAAAAAGTCCGGCCCCGAAGCCATAAGCGGCTGCACCAATGCCCAGGTCGTGCTCCATGTGGGTGCGCACAAACCCGATGTTTACGCGGTCAATGTAGTTAACGATAAACATGATGACGAAGAGCGGCAGCACATGCCTCTTAACTTTTTGAATCGCGCGCGCCAGGACGGGGTCGTTGGCGTGCGCAGCAGACGGATTGCTGGAAGTGTTCACAATTCGAAGCCCCACTGATTATTGTTATGCGGGTGATATGTGCCGGAGGATGCGCCTTCGGTTGACGGACATCATACGAGTTGACTTTTGTCATCGCAATGCCCAGACACAAACCGATAAGTTATATAAAACAGATTTAAAATGCCTTTAATGGATTTTATGCCCTTATAAAGCTTTTTTTCGCAGTTTTTAGGTTGTTTAGAGGTTCTGTCGCGGGCAGGTTAAAATTTTTCAAGACCTGCATTTTTTGGTCTGAAGATAGGTTGTCATACATGTTGGGGGCGATTCAGATGCTAGTATTACGCCGCCTTAACTGAAGGGGTTTCCCATGCAAGACCCGCAAAGCCCATCGACCCGCAAGCGTTCTCCTGGCCTGGCCCACGACATCGTGGCTGAGCTCACGCAGCGAATCCTGTTGGGCCAACTGGCTCCCGGAGAGAAGCTGCCTTCCGAATCGACCATCGTGCGTGAGCATGGAGTGAGCCGTACCGTAGTGCGCGAGGCCATCTCCAAATTGCAGGCCTCGGGGCTGGTCGAAACCCGGCACGGGATTGGCACCTTCGTGCTTGAGCGCGATCAGCAGCAGGGCATTCACCTCAAGCGCGATACCGCTGCCAGCGTACGTGGCATCATCGAATTGCGCATGGGCCTTGAGACACAAGCGGCAGCGTTGGCCGCCAGGCGTCGAACAGAAGGGCAATTGCTGCAAATGCGCCAGGCGCTGGATGACTATCAGAGTTCACTGGCCAACAACGACAGCAGCGTCGAGCCCGATCAGCGGTTTCATAACCTGATAGCCCAGGCCACTGGCAATACCTACTTCACTGACATCATTTCGCAGCTGGGTCGTTCGGTGATCCCCCGCACGCGGATTGACGCTGACGAGCGCGGCGATGCCGACTTGATGAAACTGGGGCAAATGGCAGTGCTGGAACACGAAGCGATCTTGCGTGCCATTCGCCGACAGGACCCCGATGCCGCCCGCGCCGCCATGCTGCTGCACTTGAGCAACAGCCTGGAGCGCATGGCGGGGAGGTGAATCATGCATACATGCTGTAGCCTTCGCGGCGTGCCCTCATGACAGTGCCGGAGTGAGGGCGGAACCCGTAGAAAGTTGTGACATATTGAATGGATATGTACTCGGTATAGGTGCGGGCGCTTCGCAAAACAACGGGCACACGGGGTACATATCCGGCATCCGCAGTTAACTGAAATGATGGTTTCGCTCTTACAGCGAGTCACTTTGCAAAAGCGGCAAAGTAACCAAAGCGCTTTCGCCCCCGCGTACGGCCCTCGCTGCGCTCAGGTTCCCTCATTCCGGTCCCGCTCCGTGGCCCCGCCGTGACGGGCCATCCCTGGCCCAACACGGCTCTCCCGGCATCCATGCCGGTCGACCCACTACGCAGAACCTCCTCTCGGCCTCCCGAAGGGGCGGGCAGATCAAAAGCACTGCCCGCCGAGGCGGCCGACCGACCGGCCTGGTTGGTGGGTTGCATTCACGATCCGTAGCAACTGACGAGCCGTGCGAGGCTGCGTTCGGCTTGGTGCGCCACTGCGACGCAGCAGTCGTGAAATCGGCTTGCACGGTTAATCAGGCACTGCGCGTGTAACTGTTTTGCGACCGCTGCGCGCTCGAACGTAGCCTCGTTCTACTCGTCAACTGCTACGTAGAGGGATAGACGACGAATCCTGTAGACGCAGCCGCCGTAAAGCCCTGCACTGGGGTGTTTTTCTATGCAGGCTGCAATCGCCAACCCAACACATTCAACATGTCACAACCATCTTGTATGTTGGCGCTAAAACTGGACCTGTCTCCTTGCAGCGGACGCCAAGAAGGGCAGGCAGATCAAAAAACCAGTGCAAAAACAAGATCAACTGCCCGCCGAGGCGGCCTGCAGGCCGACCTCTTTAGCGAAGCACATTTCTCTGAATAGGTCGGCTGGCAACAGAGTATCTACAGGATGGGCGCACTGTAGCCGCTGAGGAGCATAGCCAGGTTTAACGCCTGAGTTTACGACGACTCACTTCAACGCCACGTCCTCAGGGTTGATCTTTTTCCATGCCTGCAGTACCGCCTGTGCCTTGGGCTCCTGGCCGCTGTCGAGGTAAAACTGGATCAACGCCAGCCGTGCATCGCGAAATGCCGGTTGGCGTTTAAGCAGTTCTTCCATTTGCGCACAGGCCGGCTCTACCTGACCGCTCTGGTGCAACGCCACTGCCAGCACATAACGGTATTGGGCATTGTCAGGTTCCAGTTTCACCGCTTGCTGCAAAGCTGTCATGGCGTGTTTGGGCTGGCCTGCACGAATCAACGCCAACCCCTGGCTGTGTTGCAACAGCGCTGTTTGTGGGTGCGTTTTGATCGTGTCGTTAAGCAAGGACATAGCCTCGGCACTGCGGCCACTGGCTTCCAGCCACTGGATCAGCGTGACCAGCGCCGGGAAGAACTCCGGGTCGCGGAGTAAAGCGGCCCGCAGTTTTGGTTCAACCTCGGTATTACGACCACTGGCCTGATACAACATAGCCAGGTTGAGGTTGGACTCGGCCCGTTCGGCCAGACCCAGTTGCACTGTTTCGTACTCACCGATGGCTGCGTCCCAGGCACCTTGATGTGCCCCTAGACCATTGCGCGCAGCCCCCAGCAAATTACGGGCGGCGATGATGCGTATCGCGCGCACGCTGTCATTCAATAACGGGCCGAGCAAGGTGATACGTTCAGCCGCAGGCAAAAACGTGCTTACTGCCCGCACCGCGCTTTCACGTACTTGCGGTGCAGGGTTGTTCAAGTCCTTGCTGGCCAGTTTCATGGCGGATTCACTGGGGTAGTTCGCCAGCTCGGCCAATAACGTTGCGCGTTGAATTGCCGGCAGGTTGCTGCGTCGCAATTGCTCGTACAACGCCTGCGCCGCGCCGGGCTGACCGCTGCGAATCAACCACAAGCTTTCGTCGTAACGGGCTGCCTGGGGGCCTTGATGTGAGGTCCAGAGCTTGAACTGTTCAGTCACCTTGTCCCCCGTCTTGCCCTGATGGCAGGTCAGGCAGGCGTCCGGGGTGCCGAGGGTTTTGGCCCGTACCGGGTTGGGGATGCTGAAGCTGTGGTCATGCCTGAAATCGTTGCCCATGTAGAGCTTGCCGGGCATATGACAATCCACGCACTGCGAGCCCGGCTGGCCTTCGGTATGACGGTGGTGTTCGATCGAATCGTAGTCCTTGGCTTGCAGCCCCTTGCCGTCAATACCCGTAACCGCCGCTTTGCCTGCGCTGTTATGGCATTGCAGGCACACGCCATTGCCGGGTGCTTTCAATTGAGTACTGTGCGGATTGTGGCAATTGCTGCAACGCACTCCCTTGTCGAACATTTTGCTTTGCGCGAAGGAGCCGTGTTCAAACACTTCATCCTTGATCTTGCCGTCCAGTGCATACAGTTCACGGCTGAGCACGCTGGGCAGGTAGTCATCCATCAGGCGTTTGCCGACGGTAAAGCCGTCACCCAGCGGGGCGCGTCGGGCGTGGCAGCGGGCGCAGGTTTCGATCTCGCTGGTGGCGTCCTTGTTTTTAAGGTCGACGACAAACCCGCTGTGGGGCAGTTTGGTGTTGTCAGTCACTGCCAGCAGGTGACTGGAGGCCGGTCCGTGGCAGGCCTGGCAACCGACTCCGAGGCTGTTCCACTGGCTGTTGAAGCGGTTGGTCGCGGCGTCAAAATTGCGCTTGTAGCCGGTGGTGTGGCACTCCACGCACATAAAATTGGCGTTCTGGCTGGGCTTGCTCCAGTGCAATGGATTCTTGAAGTCCACCCCCTGGCCCGGATAAAGGTGAAACCAGCGGTTTTTCTCGGTATCCCAGGCCACGCCCAGGGCTTGCAACCTGCCGTCGCCGACTTCGATCAAATATTGCTGCAACGGCGCAATGCCGAAGGTGTAGGCGACCTTGAAGTCGCCAGCCTTGCCTTCAGGTCCCGGCGTATTGACCCAGAACTCATCGCCCTTGCGAAAGAACCGGGTGTTTTCGCCTTCGCCCTTGAACGTGGCATTGTTGAAATCGGCCAGCACGGTCTGCTGGTCGGCCCCCTGCATGGCCAGCTGGTGATGGGAGCCTTGCCAGTCATTGGCCTGGGCGCTGTGACAGCCCAGGCACTGTTGTTCGTCGACCATCTGCGCAGGGGGCATGTGCCTGACTACGGGTGCGGTGGCCACCGCCTTGGACTCAAGCACCGGCGTCACGACCGGGGCCGGGCGGTTGAGATAAAACCACAGCCCGCCCAGCACCAACAGCAACATGACAGCGCTGACGGGTAATAGATAACGGTTCATCAGGGTAGGGCGCGAATCAGGTTGGTTTGCAGCTTTTATAGTTTTAGTTTTGGGCATTGCGACTTCCGTATCCAAATAGCTTTAGCGTTCACCGACAAACCAGCGGTAATAGGGGTTGGCGCCATCACCGCGCATCACTTCGCGGATGTCCCTGGCCCATGCCTCACGGTCGCCATCGTAGGCATGCAGGCTTGAGCGGTAAAACTGCATCAGACGTTGCTGATGGTCATTCATGCGCGCGACAAACCCGGGGTCGGCGTTGAGCAAAAGTGCGGGGCGACGCAGATCGAGCAACGCCGGGAGTACCCGGCTGATTTCCTTGGAGCGTACCCAGGGAGCGTACTCGATACGTGGTTGATCGTCCGTGACGGCCGGCGCATCTGCAGCAAAACGTTCAAGCCCCTGACGATCTGTCACCCAGGTTGCCAGCAGGGCCGCCGCCGAAGCGACGCCTACATCCTGCAGGGCGCTGCGTACACCTGGTTGTTCGAAGCGTGCGTTGATGCGCGCTGCGTCCAGTTCAATCGGTTGCAAGGAGCCGACCAGCAGCATTTCGTGAAACTCGCTGGTCCATAACGTCGCGTAGGGGAACACGTCTAGAAAGCTGCGCACCAGAGAGCGCGAGTCGTCTATGTTCTGGGTTGGCAGCGGGAGCCATTGCGCGACTATCCCCAAGGGCTCCAGGCGCTGCGCGGCCAGTTGATAAAAGTCCCGCGAATACAGGTTGACCACCCCAGCGGCGGAAGGCGGTGGCGGCTCCAGGGTGATCAGATCATAACGCTGGTCGCTGCGCAGGAGCTCCTGGCGACCGTCGCGCAAGCGCACTTGCAAGCCGGGGTTGGCAGCGGCATCGAAGTTGCCTTTGAACAGTGAAGAGGCCTTGACTACCGAGGGCAGCAACTCGGCCACCACCCTTTGTTCCAGCCCCGGATAACTCAACAATGCCCCGGCGGTTATCCCTGTGCCGAAACCGATTACCATCGCCGAACGTGGTTCGCCGTTGTGGATCAGCAACGGCAGAAGGGCTTGAATACGCATGTAACGCAGCGACGGCATGGCATCGCCGGTGTTCGATACACCCTGAATATAAAGGCGGTGGAAGGTGCGCTCGCCTTTACCTTGGGTCACCACGGCCACGGTGCCGCCACGGCCTTCTTCATAGAACGCCAGCTCGGCGTTGCGAGCCCCCGGCAGCAAGTCGGCGATGCGCTCAACCGGGGTCAGCCAGGCCACCAGCAGCGCTGCCAGGCTTAGCGCAATGACCCCTTGGCGATGGCCTTTTTTGACCCCGTGTCCCTGACGCACCGCGACAAAACCAACCCCTGCAGCGATGATTGCCAATAGGCCCAGGGTGCGAACCAGACCCAGCAACGGGATCAGCACGAAGCCGCAGAGGGCAACGCCGACTATGCCGCCCAGCGTATTGAATGCAACGACTGCGCCGACATCACGCCCGACCCGATCCGGGCCTACACACAGTCGCAACGCCACCGGGAAAGCTGCGCCTAATAGCAGTGTGGGAATAAATACGATGCACAGCGCCGCCACCGCAAAACGGGTGCTCATGCCCACCAGTGCAGAGGTGCCTAAAGCCAGTACCAGGGTTTCGCCCCGGGTTTGCAGCAGGACCAGCCAGCGCCCGAGCAGGGCGACTTCCAGCAAGGCGACCAGGCCTGCAGCAGCGATCAGCAACGCAAAGATGCCCCAGGGATCGCGCAGGCGATCAACCCGGCGCGCCATCAGGCTGCTGCCGATAAACAAACCGGTGAGATAGGTCGCCAGCACCACCGCAAAGGCGTAGGTACGTGTACTCATGAATTGCACGATCGATTGCGACCAGACCACTTCGTAACCCAGCGCCACACCGCCTGCAATGGCGTACAGCACCATGGCCAAACGGGCCGGCGACGGTGGCGTCGAAGAAGGAGTGGCAAGGGGTGTCGGATAGCGACGCTGTACGATTAATGCGCCAATGGCCGCGACAACGTTCAGCAAGGCTGCGGCATAGGCACTGCCGCGCACGCCAAGGGTGGCAATCAGCACAAAGGCGGTGAGCAGCGTACCGGCAATTGCCCCGGCGGTATTGGCGGCGTACAGGCGGCCACCGGCCTGGCCCAGTTGCCGAGGGTCAGCTGCCAGCGCGCGGACCAGTACCGGCAGCGTGCCGCCCATCAGCAATGCAGGCAGGCCCACCAGCAGCAGAGGCAGCAACCAGGCCAGCAGGCCAACCTTTTGCTCAAGCCAGGCGAACGGGGCTGCACTAAGGCTCAGGCCCAGGGTAGTAGCAACACCCAGAACTGCCACGCCAACCTCAAGCCCTGCATACAGCAGCAAAGGTTTGACCAGCCTGTCGGCAAATCGCCCAAACAGCAGTCCACCTAAAGCCAGGCCTGCGAAAAAGGCACTGATGCCGGTGGTGATGGCATACACCTCGACACCGATCACCAGCGACAGTTGTTTGATCCATAGCACCTGATAAATCAGGGCTGCAGTTCCGGAGATAAAGAGCAGCAAGGCGGGCATTAACAGCGTCTTACGACTGGTCGGGTAGGATGACGGCATTGCGCGGGAGCCTTGTGCGGAAAGAATTCGGATGCCTACATAAAGAGCTTAAGCCCTCTCCCGCAGGGAGAGGGCAGGTTTGCGGAGGGTTACTGCGCTGGGTGTTGCTTCATTTTCTCGGCGATTTTGGCGTCTACTTCAGCCCTTACCTGATCGATACTGAAGCTGGCCGGTTTTTGGCTTGGCGGGAAATCTACAAAAGTTTGTAAAAACTTGGCAGCCTTCATGGTTGCGACTTCACCCAGGTAAACGTTTTTGGTGGTCCAGTCGTAATACTGATCGGACACAATGTCTGCCCGCTCGAACGGATCCATGCGCAAGTTGAAGATCTTGGGCACTCGCAAGCAAACGAAAGGTTCGCTCCAAACCTTGAATCCGCCCGGTTCACGTTGCTCGCAGAACACGACTTTCCAGTTGTCGAAACGCATCGATACCAGCATGCCGTCATCGTTGAAGTAATAGAACTCGCTACGATCTCCCTTGGGTTGTTGACCGGTCAAGTAGGGCAGTTGGTTGTAGCCGTCCAGATGCACCTTGAAGTCGGTGCCGCCTGCCACCGGTGCCCAACCTTTGAGCAGCTTGTCCTTGACCTCAGTATCACCTGCCGCGGCCAGCAAGGTCGGGAACCAGTCCAGCCCTGAGAACATTTCGTTGCTCACTTCGCCGGCCTTGATCTTGCCTGGCCAGCGCACAATGGCAGGGACGCGGTAGGCACCTTCCCAGTTGGAGTCTTTCTCATTACGAAACGGAGTGGTCGCCGCGTCTGGCCAGGAGAACTGGTTCGGTCCGTTGTCGGTGGTGTACACCACGATGGTGTTGTCAGTGAGCTTCAGGTCGTCCAGGGTTTTGAGCAGTTTTCCGACGTCGCCATCGTGCTCAAGCATGCCATCGGCATATTCGTTGCCGGGCATACCACTCTGGCCCTTCATGGAGTCGCGCACGTGGGTAAACAAGTGCATGCGCGTGGTGTTCATCCAAACGAAAAAAGGCTTGTCGGCCTTTGCCTGCTTTTCGATAAACGCCTGTGCAGCCGCGGTGGTTTCGTCGTCGATGGTTTCCATGCGCTTGGCGGTCAAAGCGCCGGTGTCCTCAATCTTGCCATCGGCAAAACTGTGGATCACACCCCGTGGTGAGGCTGTTTTGACGAACTCGGGGTCATCCTTGGGCCAGTACGGACGCTCGGGTTCCTCTTCGGCATTGAGGTGATACAGGTTGCCGAAGAACTCGTCAAAACCATGATTGGTCGGCAAGTATTCGTCGCGGTCACCCAAGTGGTTCTTGCCAAATTGCCCCGTGGCGTAGCCTTGCGACTTGAGCGCCTGGGCGATGGTGATGTCACGTTTTTGCAGGCCCACCGGTGCGCCTGGAACACCGACCTTGGATAGGCCGGTTCGTAGTGGTGTCTGACCGGTGATAAACGATGATCGACCGGCAGTGCAGCTGTTCTCCGCGTAATAGTCGGTGAACATCATGCCTTCTTTGGCAATCCGGTCGATATTGGGCGTTTTGTAACCCACCACACCCATGGAGTAGGCGCTGATATTGGATTGGCCAATGTCATCGCCAAAAATCACCAGGATGTTGGGTTTTTCAGCGGCAACAGCAGTGGCAGACAACGCCATCACTGAAGCCGCCACTAAGGCTAGCTGAGGTAACCACTTGGCTATTCGAGTCATGCAACTTGCTCCTTGTTGACCTGTTTGATGCATTGCTGACGGCTTATTCTTATTGCTGTTGCTCCGTTACGCCGGACTCGAATGGATAGATTTGCCGCCACTGCGACGCCATATCGACGATAGCCCAGTTCTGTTGTTTTGCCTGATCCAGCGCCTTGTCCAGGCGACCTATTTTTGAGTCCTTGTCATAGGCCCATTCGCGTTTGGCGTCGGTGTGGTGAACCAGGCCCATAAAGCGTGGACCTGATTCTGCGGCAGTCCACTGGAGCATTTGCAGGTCGCCGTCCGAGTTACCAAACGCCAGGATCGGCCGACGACCAATCACGCTATCGATGCTTACCGGTTTGCCGGGGCCGTCATCGTTGTGGGCGATTTTGGCGGTGCGCAGGATTGAAGGTTTGCCGTCCTTGTCCTGGTACTCCGTTACGAATGTGGAGCCGATCACGTGCTCAGGCGGGATGCCGTAGACCTCTTCGGCGAACACGCGCATAAAGCCGGTATCACCGCCGGACACGATGTACGGTTTGAAACCCTGGCTGCGCAAGTAAGCGAGCACTTCCAGCATCGGCTGGTAGACCATCTCGGTGTAGGGCTTGCCGGTGGTGGGGTGACGGGCCGTGCTCAGCCAGCGCTGGACGTTGTCGCGAAATTCATCGGTGGTGAGCCCGGCGTGGGTGGCCATGAAGATTTTCAGCAGGCCCTCCATGCCGCCTTCTGCCAGGGCTTTGTGGTCATTCTCGATCACCGCCTTGAATGGTTGCTGGTCTTTCCACTCCGGGTGCTGGGCGGCCATGCGCTTGATTTCGTCGAAGGCGAAAAGCTCTTCGAAGTAACCCGGTTGCTCGCTCCACAACGTGCCGTCGTTGTCGAATACGGCAATCCGCGCTTCGGGTTGTACAAAGCCTTTGTTGTTCGGAGCGGTGACCGTCTGCACAAACTCGATGATGCTTTTTTTCGCCGGGCCGTCGTTCCAGGACGGCAGCGGATCTGCCGCTTGCGCGAACAGGGGGCAGGGCAAACAGCAAGGCCGTCAGCGCTTTTGTAAATACCCTGTTGCCGGTCAAGGGCCTCTTGTAGCAGCCCCGGTGGGAGCGAGCCTGCTCGCTAAGGTCGTTCGCGAGCAGGCTCGCTCTCACGGCTACTGGTTTTGATGTATTCATTCTTGGAAGTCCTTTTCATGACCAGGATTAAGTGGGCGCAAACCATAGGTTTTGCGTGGAGGTCGCGTGCGTAGCCAGTGGTTGACCTGGCTGAAACCGTGCTGCAACCGGCGGCGGCTCATATAGCCGATGCCTGTCAGCAGCAGGATTGAGCCCAGGAACAACAGCGATCCGGGGATGTGCAGCCGGGTCGGTTGCCCCAGCTGTTCAAGGTCGCGGGTGATGGAAAACACCGGGCTGTCGCCGCTGTTGGCTGTGGCCTTGAAGCTGAACCCGGGTACCTGGCTGACCTGCACCTTGCGGTTCACGCTGTCCCACCATTTGACGCTGATCGCCGGCAGGGTGAAGTCGCCTTCGCGCTCGATGCGATAACTCACGCGGTCGATGCGTTGCCCGCCGATAAAGCTGCCACGGCCGTCGTCCAGATTGCGCACTTGCGGGGTTTTCGGGTAAGCACTGAGCCCTTGGAGGGTGCCCAGCGCAGGCGTTGGCAAGGACAGGCCGGGGGTGTTGTCGGCTTGTAGCGTCAGTGTGCGACTGAGGCTGTCACCGACCTTGAACGGGCCGGCATTGGGGCTGATGGTTTGGCTAAAACGCAGTGCACTGGCCACCAGCACCGGCTCGCCGGGGCTGAAGCCGCTCGGCAGGCTGGCGCGGAACTGCATCGCCGGTGTTTGCGCCGACAGCTCATGGCTGGCCTGGGCCGGGGTTGCCCGCACGGTGAAAGGGGGGATGGCAAAGCCCTGCGCCAGATTCGCGGTGATGCGGTAGGTGTAGCGCAGACCGGTCAAGGTCTGGCCGTGCAGGGTTTGTGTGAGGTGCTGGGCTTCGGCATTGGGCGGCAAGATATCGGTGCCGCTGATCGACAGCTCCGGCAGCGTCGCGGCGCTGGTGAACCAGGTGTTGGTCAGCACATCGACTTGCAGCTGCAAGGGTTCGCCGACCACCACCGCGTCACCCGGCACGAGGCGGGTTTGCACCAGCAACTGCGGCTCATCAGCCCAGGCCAGAGCGCTGAACAGCAGCAAGGTCAAGCCCAGGCGCTTCATGGCGCCACCTTCGGTTGCTGTGCGGTCTGGTCCTGCAGGCTGAATTTCTGGCGCAGGAAGTTGGCCGGGGACGTGGTGAGGTTTTGCAGCCATTGTTCGTCGCTGGCCGCTTGCAGGGTTTGCAGCGGCTTGCTTTGGCCCTTGCCCGGTTGCTTGTCGAATTTGATCGCGTCGGGTTTGACCTCGGGGGTGTTTTGCTCGGCGCTGTCGGTGTCTTTCAACAGGGCCAGTGCCAGGGCCAGATTGGCACTGGCTTCGGGGAACTGTGGTTGCAGGGCCAACGCCTGGCGGTAGGCGGCAATCGCTTGCTCGAACTTGAAGCGGCGCACGTAGATATTGCCCAGATAGAAGTACGCCTGGGGGGTGTCCAGTTGCGCAAAGCTGGCCAGTGCCAGGTCGAAATCGGCAGCGTTGTAGGCGGCGATGCCTTTCCAGTAAGGGTCGACGAACAGCTCGGCCGCTGCCGGGTAATGCTGATGTTCAAAGGCCCAGCGCCCTTGCTGGTCACGGGTGAAAAAGGCATCGGTCAGGGCGTTGGCCTCAGCGGGTGCCGGCTGCAGGGCCAGGCCTGCGCCCAGCACCAGCACGGCGTTCCAGTTCAGGCTCCAGCCACGGCGCACCGAGAAAAACGCGATCAACAGCAGTGGCCCGCACAGCCAGTAGCCTGCGTCTTTCCATTGCAGTTCGCGCTGTTCATCGCTGGCGGCCTGAAAGTGCTGCCGGGCGTGGCCCTCTATCCAGTCCAGATCGTCATCATTGATGGTCAGGCTGCCCAGCGGCGCATCGGTGGCGGCGGCCAGTTGCTTGAGTGCGGCGCTGTCGAAGCTGCCCAGCTCGGGGCGGCCATTGCTGTCGGTGCGCGGCTGGCCGCTGGCATCGCGGATGATCCCGCCATTGGCGCTGCCCACGGCCAGTACCAGCACTTGCAGGGCGCTGCCTTGCAGCAGTGGTTTGAGGCTGTCCAGCTGCGCGGTGTCGGCGCCGTCGGTGATTAGCAGCAAAGTGCCGGGGGCTTTCTCGGCTTGCAGCAGACGCTTGGCCTGTTCGATCACTGCCGCCACATTTTTGCCGGGGAGGGCGATCAGGTCAGTGCCCAAGGCCTGGATGAAACTGTCCAGTAACGCCGGGTCGTCGGTGGCGGGCAATACCAGATGCGCGCTGCCTGCATAGGCAATCAAGGCCGTGCGTGCGCCGCTGCGCCGGGCTATCAGGTCGTGGAGTTTGTGTTTGGCGGCTTCCAGGCGCGTCGGTTGCACATCGCTGGCGTCCATCGACGGTGACAAATCCAGGGCGATGATCAGCGGGGCACGGTTTTGCAGGAACGCCGGGCGATCCTGTTCCCAGGTGGGCCCGGCCGCCGCGATGGCGCCAAGGATCAGCAGGGCGGCCGTCAAGTGCACCGGGCGCAGGCGGTGAGGGTCTTGCGGGGTGATCAGCAAGTGGGGCAGCAGATGCGGGGCAATGATCGCCCGCAAGCGGCGCTGCTGGTCATGGCTGCGGCGCCACAGCAATGGCAGCAGGGCGCCGAACAAAGCCAGCAGCAGCCAGTACGGGCGCAGAAAGTGGAAGTCGCTGAGGTTGATCTCCATTTCAGACCTCCTGCCGGGTCGGACGTTGATGCAGCCGCGAGGCCAGCAGCGCGCCCAGGTGATACAGCGCCAACAGGTTGATGGCCGCCGCCAGCGGCAACCAGAACAGGTCCCGCTTGGGTTGATGGCTCAGGGTTTTGACCTGGTGCGGGGTGATGCGGTCGAGGGTGGCGTACACCTGGTTCAGGCTGTCACGGTCTTCGGCGCGAAAGTACTGGCCGCCGGTGCTTTTGGCGATGCTTTGCAGGGCGGTGAGGTTGACCTTGGCTTCGCCTTCGGCATTCGGGTCGCCAATGCCGATGGTGTGAATCACCACGCCTTTGGCCGCTGCCATTGCGGCGGCACGGGTCGGGGGGATGGCGCTGTGGGTATCGTTGCCATCGGTGAGCAGGATCAGCACCTTTTCCGGCTCGTGGGCCTGGTCGAGCAGTTTGAGGCTCAGGCCAATGGCATCGCCGATGGCGGTGTTGGGCCCGGCCATGCCGATTCCCGTGTCTTCGAGCAGCAACGACAGGCTGGCGTGGTCAAGGGTCAGCGGCGCCTGGGGGTAGGCGCCGCTGCCGAACACGATCAGGCCGATGCGGTCGTCCTTGCGGCGCTGGATAAAGTCCTGCACCACCTGTTTGACGGCGGCCAGGCGGTTGATCTTTTGCCCGTTGGCGTCCGTAAAATCCGTGGTTTCCATCGATTGTGAGATGTCGATGGCCAGCATCAGATCGCGCACCGGTTGCTGGCGTTCGATGGGCTTTTCGACCCACACCGGTCTGGCCACGGCCACCACCAGCAACGCCCACACCAGCAGATTGAGCAGCAGTTGCCAGAGGTTATGCCGCGTGCCGGCGGCCTGTGGCGCCTGGTCGATGGCGCGGCTCATGGCGTTGAAAAACGGCACTCGCACCGCGCTGCAGGCCTCGCGGTACGCGGGCAGCCAGCGGTAGCCGAACCACGGCAAAGGCAGCAACAGCAGCAACCAGGGGTAATCAAACTGCCACATGGTGTAGCTCCACCCAGCGTGTGCAGGTCTCGAACAGGTACTGGCGCTGCGTGTCAGGCAATGCCAGCAACTGGTCATCCGGGGCATAGGCCAGGAACGCCAGTTGCTCGCTGAAATCGTCTGGCAGCGGTTGCGGGCTGTGGCCGCGCAAAAAGTCTTGCCAGGCCGCCCCCTGCAACGGGCCAACAGCCTGTGGGGCCGGCATGGACAGGGCCACGCGCTTGAGCAGCGTGGGCAGCTCGCGCAAGGTGGCGATCGGGTCGTTGGCCGCGCGCAGCTGGGCCAAACGCTGCAAGGCCTCGCGCCGGTAGCGGTTACGCCGCCAAAGCCAGTAAGTGCGTGCGGCCCAGACCGCCAGCCCGGCCAGTACAACCCCCAGCAACGCCCACCAGCCCCAGGTCTGCGGCATGTAACTGACGGGCGCAGGCAAGGCCAAGTTTTGCAGTTGATCAATGCTGGGGATGGGAGTGGTCATCGACGCGGCCCGCCCAGTTTGCCCAGTTCAGTGCGCAGTTGGCTGTGGGCATCCAGCTCGGTGCTGAACATCATCAACGGCACCTGGCTGCGGCGCAGCAGGCTGGCGATGTCCTTGAAGCGGCCGCTGAGAAAGTCTCCCAGGGGTTGGCGAATGTGGGGGTGCTGCACCGCCAGCTCCACTTGCAGTTGACCCTGGGTCACCAGCAAGCGGCCGTTTTTGGGCAGGTCCAGCGCCAAGGGATCGTAGACCTGCATCGCGATCACATCGTTGTGCACCGCCAGTTGGCGCATCAGCTGCAGGGTGCGCGGGCCTGCACCGGCGAAATCGCTGATCAGGCAAATCAGGTGGTCATGGCCGGCTACGGCAAGGCAGTGTTGCAGCACCTTGTCCAGTTGGTCGGCGTCTTCGCAGTCGGGTTGCGTGGCATTGAGCAGCTGGTTTTGCTGCACGATTTTGCTGCACAGCGCTTCGACCCGTTTGCGGCTGCGCAGCGGGGCGATGCTGTCGATGCGCTGGTCGTTGAACACCAGCCCGCCAACCCGGTCGCCGGCGTTGAAAACCATCCACGCGGCCAATGCGCCTAGCTCGGCGGCGGTGGCGGATTTGAAGCTGTGGCTGGAGCCAAAAAACATCGACATGCGCTGATCAACCAGGATCAGCGCCGGGCGGTCGCGCTCTTCGGTAAAGGTGCGTACCACCGGTTTGCCGGTGCGCAACGAGGCCCGCCAGTCGAGGTGACGCAGGTCGTCACCGGGCTGGTAGCGGCGCAGTTCGTCGAAATTCAATCCACGGCCCCGCAAGCGCGAAGCATGGTTGCCCGAAAGGATGCTGCCCTGGGGTTGGCGGGCGACAAAACTCAACGCACGCGCCTTGAATTCCAGCGCCATCAATTGCGCCAGACACACATACACCAATCCATCGGCGTCCTGCTGTGGAGCGTACATCGGCAAGTTCCTCAGGCCGGTATTGCGACTTTTTCGAGCAGTCGGTGGAGCACTTGATCGGCGCTGACGCCATCGGCCACTGCGTCGTAACTCAGTTGCAGGCGATGACGCAGCACCGGATGCACCACCGCGCGCACGTTATCGGGCGAAACGAATGCCTGACCGCGCAACCAGGCGTCGGCCCGGGCACAACGGTCCAGGCCGATGCCGCCCCGGGGGCTGGCGCCGATGGCGATCCAGCGCGCCAGGTCGGGGTCGTAGTCGGCGGGGTGCCGGGTGGCGTTGATCAGGTCGATCAGGTAGCAGTCGATGGCGGGCGAGACGGTCACCGCACTGACTTCACGGCGGGCAGCAAAAATGGCCTCCTGGCCAAGGGCGAACCCCGGCGCAGTGTCGGCGCTGGCGCCTTGCGCCTGTTCCTCGGCCCGCAGCATGCGCAACACTTGCGACTCGTGCGCAGGGTTGGGGTAGTCGAGCAATACCTTCATCAGAAAGCGGTCCATCTGCGCCTCGGGCAGCGGGTAGGTGCCTTCTTGCTCGATGGGGTTTTGGGTGGCCAACACAATAAACAGCTCGGGCAATTGATGGCTGTTGCCGGCCACGGTGATCTGGCGTTCTTCCATGGCTTCCAGCAAGGCGGCCTGCACCTTGGCCGGGGCGCGGTTGATTTCGTCCGCCAGGATAAGGTTGCCGAACAGCGGGCCGGGCTGGAACATGATCTGGTTCTGGCCGTCGACCTGATGCAGCACCTCGGCACCGGTGATGTCCGAAGGCAACAGGTCGGGGGTGAACTGGATGCGGCTCATTTTGGCGTCCAGGTGTTTGGCCAGCGCCTTGACGGTACGGGTCTTGGCCAGCCCCGGCAGGCTTTCCAGCAACAGATGCCCGTTGGCCAGCAGGCCGACAATAATCTGTCGGATAACCTCATCCTGCCCCAGTACCGATTCGGCGATGCTGGCTTGCAGGGCGTTAAGATCGTTGAGCGTTGTCATAAAGCATTCCTTGCTTAAGCATGATTACCAGGGCGCGGGGACCACTACAAACTGCACGTTGCCGCCTACGTAACGCGGTTGGTACCAGGTGGGTCCGCAGTGCTGATACGCCACATTGTTGGCCATCACCGACACGCAGTCAGGAGGTACGCTGGTTACCTGCGAGCCGATGGCTATGGCCGTGGTTGCACCTACCACAGCTGCTGCGGCCCAAGGGTGATACCAGTTATCAGGAGGCGGGGGCGGTGGAGGAGGCATGGGGCGTGGAGGCGGCATGGGCCGGGGCGCCGGGTAGGGGTGCGGTTGCGGATAAGGGGGCGGCCCCGGTTGTGGATGCGGATGCTGACCTGACTGAGGGTGTGGTTGTGGCATGGGGTGTGGAGAGGGCGGATACCCCCCATTGTGGGGCACAACAAAGGTGCGTGCTCCGCCACCACTGCGTATTTGCCAGGCCATGACCACCGAGGTGTGCAACAGGCTGGCGCCGAGTACGCCACAGAGCATCCAGTGTAGGCGCTTCATGGTTGCGCCTCCGGGCTGTACTTGCTGGGGGCCCATTGCAATGGCACTTCCTGGGCGCCTTGGGGTGGTTCGAATTCGAAACTGCTGGCGCTGATCGCCGGTTTAAGTTGCCAGGTAAAATCCACGCTGTGGCGCGGATGTTCGGGGATATCGCGGCGGCTGATGATCAGGCGGCAGGGTAGAGGTTGTTCGCCTTGGCGTAGCCATAGTTGCCAGTCGATATCGTCCTGGCGCAAGGCGTAGTGATCGCAGCGCTGACCTTCCAGAGTGTCACTGCCAATCAGCACGGCGGAGCGCAAGCCGGCTTGTTCCGAGGTGTTGGCGTTCCAGCGAAACAGATCGGCCAGTGGCAATTCAATACCGTAACGGGTGTTGAGCAGGTCGATAAGTGCATTGATGCTCGCTGGCGCAGGAGCGCTGGCGTAGTAGGCGCTGGGGCTCTGGTAGAGAGTAAAGCGCTTTCCGTTGTAATAGAGCGTGCGCCGCACGCCTTGATTGTCGACCGAGACCATCAGCTTGTCCGGCTGTTGGGCCAGCAGTTGGGTGGTATGACGAAACTCGACAGTCTGGCCGTTTTCCAGCACTTGGTCAGTCAGGCTGCTGGCCTCGATGCCAAACTGCCTGAGGCTGCGCAAGTAACTGCCCATCCGCTCCAGTGCCTGCACGGCTGCGGGTTCAATGGCTATGTTCCCAGCGGCATGGACCTGTCCGGTAAAGACCAGGAGCAGGCCGAGCAAGGCAGGACGCAAGGCGAGCATGATGGCGGCCTCTACCAGACGTACTGCATGCGCAGGGTCCAGGTGGCGATATCTGGTGACCCTTTGCGCTCGGCCACAGTGTCGGTGTAGGCCAGCAGGCCGCCAAACTGGGGTGTGAGCATAAAGCCCACGCTGGCGCCTGCCAGGGTGCTCTCCTGTTTGTTGTCCTGCCAGTCGCCGTCGATTTTGGTCTCGCCGCCGCGTGTATAGGTGGCGTCCAGTGAGGCCCAGAGGGCGCGATTAATGGTGTAGCTGTAATGGCCCTCAATGGCATACAGCGGCTTTTGCTCAAGCTTGCTGTCGCCTTGGTATTCGTCGTTGTCACCGAACAGCGAAACCCAGGTGTTCAGTTCAAGCCAGGTAGGGCCAATGGGCGTGCCAAAGCCTATTTCCGGTTTGAATACCCAGCGGTTGGCGCCGATATTGATCACCCGGTTTTTGTCGTAGTCCCCGGTAGGCGTAGTCACCCATAGCGCCAGTGAGAAAGGTCTCGGGAGTCCATTTGGCAAACTCCTCTTTGCTCAGGGCAGGGCCGCCGAAGATGTTATGAGCCAGCACCACTTGGGTGTCGCCCATGCCGCCGTTGTGCTTGGTGCCAGTGAAATAGCGCGCATTGTCAAAAGACGCCGACAGGTCGGCATAGGGCTGCAGGAGCTGGATCGCAGTGTTGCGGCCCTCTACGGAGAACGAGCGGGCATAGCGCAGGATGTAAACATCAGCATTGAGCGACAGGCCTTTGATGGGCAAGGCCGTGTCGATGGGGGTGTTACTGTCGACGCGGTTGTAATAGCCGAACAGCATGTTGAGGTCGGTGGGTGTATTTTGCCAATCGCGGGCGTTATCGGCCCAGCTCGCCAGCGGCGTCAGGACCAAAGTGAGTGCCGTGACACTGGCTTTACGGACGGTGCTTGATCCCATCGTATTGCTCCTTCAATTGCCCTTTGGCGGTCTATCGTCCGATGCCCGGCGAATTTATTGTTAATTGAAGCTAGCAGTAACCCCGGACTTCGCTGGCTGGCGGATGAAAAACTGCTGATTCTGTGGCCTGGGTCACTGATAAAAGACGAGCGGTTATCTGACGTGAATCCTCTGAAGGCACTGATTCTAATGGCGACTACTGGATATTTAGCCACCGGTTAGCGCTGGCCGCGTGCTATCGTGTTGACCTTTATTGAGGGGATTTCCAATGCGAATGCTGATTGGCGTTTTGAGCCTGGCCTTGCTGGCCGGTTGTGTGTCTCCTGCGATGGACACTGCCCGCAGCAAAGCCCCGGTCCGGGTGCTGGCGTCAGATAAAGCCACGGCGCTGGTCGCCGAATGCATCAAGTTTTCGTGGGAAGACGAAAGCGTTTTCGGGGTAGATGCCAGTGCCTATCTCAACAGCGACAAGGCTGGTCAGCAGACGGTGTATACCCGTGGCGCAGAATCCTTTGCCGATCTGGTGCCGCAAGGTACGGGCACTGCGGTGAGCTACTACGCCAAGCAACCGGGCGACGCTGCAGCCATGCGCCGTTTGGCGATGCTGGCGACATGTTTGTAAGTTCTTGAGGGTGCTGCGGTGGAGTTGAAGCAGGGGTTTGTCCTGACCCGGCATTGGCGCGATACGCCGTCGGGGATCGAAGTCGACTTCTGGCTGGCCACCGATGACGGGCCGCAGCACGTACGCCTGCCTTATCAGACCTCAACCGCGTTTATCCCGACGGTGCAGCTCGCTCAGGCGCAGGCCCTGTTGCAGGATGAGCGTGGCGTGGAGTTTCGTGAGCTGCAGCTCTGCGATTTTCAATCGCGACCGGTCATGGGCCTTTACTGCCGTCAGCATGCCCAGTTGATGGACGTCGCCCAGCGTCTGCGGCGCGCCGGGGTCGATGTGTTCGAGGCCGATGTGCGCCCGCCGGAACGTTTTCTGATGGAGCGTTTCATCACCGCCCCGGTGAGTTTTGGCGGACGGGCTCAGGGCGATGGATCGCTACTGGATGCCAGGATGAAGCCGCATCCCGATTATCGGCCGCGCTTGAAACTGGTCTCGCTGGATATTGAAACCAGTGCCCAGGGTGATCTGTATTCCATTGCCCTAGAGGGCTGTGGCCAGCGTCAGGTGTACATGCTGGGCAAAGCCACCGAGGCGGACACTGCGGTCGATTTCGATCTTGAGTTCTGCGCTACCCGCGGCGACTTGCTGCTGCGCCTGAACCAGTGGATGGCACAGCATGACCCCGATGCGATCATCGGTTGGAACGTCGTGCAATTTGACCTGCGGGTGTTGCACGAGCATGCCCGGCGCCTGGGTATCCCGCTGCTGCTGGGGCGTGCGGGCAGTGAAATGCAGTGGCGCGAACACGGCACCCGCAATAATCATTTCTTCGCCAGTGCGGCGGGGCGATTGATCATCGACGGTATTGAGTCGTTGCGCTCGGCAACCTGGTCGTTTTCCTCGTTTAGCCTGGAAAATGTCGCCCAGACCCTGCTCGGTGAAGGCAAGGACATCAGCACGCCGTATCAGCGCATGGACGAAATCAACCGCATGTTTGCCGAAGACAAGCCTGCGCTGGCGCGTTACAACCTCAAGGATTGCGAGCTGGTGACGCGGATCTTCGCGAAAACCGAGTTGCTGACCTTTCTGCTGGAACGGGCTTCGGTCACGGGCCTGGAAGCAGATCGCAGCGGTGGTTCAGTGGCGGCGTTTTACCATTTGTACATGCCGTTGATGCACCGCCAGGGCTTTGTCGCCCCCAATCTCGGCGACAAACCACCCCAGGCCAGCCCCGGCGGCTTTGTCATGGAGTCCCAGCCGGGGCTTTATGAGTCGGTGCTGGTGCTCGATTACAAAAGCCTTTATCCGTCGATTATCCGCACCTTTCTGATCGACCCGCTGGGGCTGGTAGAAGGGTTGCGCGACCCGAGTGACGAGGCCTCGGTGCCAGGCTTTCGCGGGGCGCGCTTTTCGCGAACCCGGCATTGCTTGCCTGCCATTGTCGAACGGGTGGCCAATGGTCGCGAAGTCGCCAAGCGCGAAAAAAACGCACCCTTGTCCCAAGCCCTGAAAATCATCATGAATGCGTTTTATGGGGTGCTGGGTTCCAGTGGCTGCCGTTTTTTCGATACGCGGCTGGCGTCGTCGATCACCTTGCGGGGGCATGAAATCATGCTCAAGACCCGGGCATTGATCGAGGCCAAGGGTTACAGCGTGATCTATGGCGACACCGACTCCACCTTCGTCTGGTTGCGTAGCGAGCACAGCGAAGACGACGCCGCCCGTATCGGTCGCGAGCTGGTGCAGCACGTCAACCAGTGGTGGCAGGCCCATGTGCGTGAAGAATACGGGCTCACCAGTGCGTTGGAGCTACAGTTCGAAACCCACTACAGCCGGTTCCTGATGCCCACGATTCGCGGCGCCGAAGAGGGCAGTAAAAAGCGCTATGCGGGATTGGTGGCCCATGCGGACGGGCGTCGGGAGATGGTCTACAAGGGGCTTGAGACTGTGCGCAGCGACTGGTCACCGCTGGCCCAGCAGTTTCAGCAAGCGTTGTACCTGCGCATTTTCAATCGCCAGCCCTATCAGGACTATGTGCGGGATTTTGTGCGCAGCACTCTTGCGGGCGAGCATGACGAACTGTTGATTTACCGCAAGCGTCTGCGTCGTCAACTCAGTGATTACGAACGTAACGTACCGCCCCATGTGCGGGCGGCGCGGCTGGCCGATGAGTACAACGACCAGCAGGGGCGGCCCCGGCAGTACCAGAACGGCGGCACTATCAGCTATGTGATTACCGTGGCCGGCCCCCAGCCCTTGGAAAATCGCACCGCAGAAGTGGATTACGACCATTACCTGACGCGTCAGCTACAACCGGTGGCGGACGCGATTCTGGTGTTTGTCGACGACGACTTCAGCGCGCTGGTGGGCGGGCAGATGGGGTTGTTTTAAACGTCGCTGCCGGGGGCAGTTGCCTTGGACTTGGCGCGATCCTTGGCGGCCTTGGCTTCAGCGGCCAGGCATTCCAGGCAGAACTGCTCGGCGTAGCTCATGATGATTTCTGTGGTATCACCCTTGATCGTGCGCGAGCCCGCGAGGATGTAGCGCATGCGCTTTTCGGTCACGCCGATGCGCTGGGCAATCCAGGCCGGGGTCTGGCCGATGCGGTCGACCAGTTTGTTGGCGTATTCGGTGGAGTGGTTGTAGCGTTCAGCGTTGGGAAACATAGGGGGTCCATAAGCGTGGGGATAAAGCCGGAGGGCAGGGTACTCCTTTTCATCGCAATCGCCTGTATTTAAACCGCCGGGCTGACGGGATACCTGGCGGCTAAGGTTTTGCCGGCCTGATCAAGCTTTCAGCCGGGATGCCAAACATCTCATGCAGTTTCCAGATCATGGGCAGTGTCAGCGCCCGCTTGCCATTAAGCACCTCGTAAACCCGGTTCTGCCTGCCGATAGCGGGCACCAGGTCGGCAGGTGACAGTCCGGACTGCTCCATCCTGAAGCGTATGGCCTCTATCGGGCTGGGCAGGTCCATCGGGAAGTGCTTCGCTTCATAGGCTTCAATCAAGGTGATCATGACATCGAGGTAGTCGCCTTGCGGGGTGCCTGGTTCCGGCTCATTGTCGAACAGAGGGGAAACAGCCTTCAGGGCGTCCTGGTAATCTTGTTCAGTACGGATTGGGCGAATATTCATGGGTTACTCCATTTCAACGGTATCGGCATCAATGGCGTCGTACTGTTTGTGGGTGCCGACGAACTTGATGTAAAGGGCGCTGAAGCGGTAAGCCACGGCGACCACGAGTCGATACTCATTACCTTTGATGTTGAAAACGACTCTGCTGCTTTTGAGAATGCTGGCATGGCGAAACTGGGCCTTGATGTCGGCGGGTGTTTGCCAGTCGGCCTGCCTGGCCTCATCTATCCAGCAAAGGAAAGACTGTTTCGAGCCCGGGTGCTGTTGCCAAAATTTTTTAAGCTGACTGGTCGCAACAATTCTCATAGAATGATCCTAGTCCCATAGTGGGACTTTAGCAAGTGACTTCCATTTCTAAGCGGCTATTCAATTACCAAGTCCTCCTCGTTAATACCAGACACAAACTTCAAGAAAGTGTGTGGCGCCCCTTATGCTCCAAATCACGTGCCTCCTGGTATTTCTGAACTAGAGTTCCTCTCACTAATCAACAGGCACGAGAGGGAACTTCATGACTGCGCTGGATGTTTTTTGGGTCGGATTGGGGGGCGGGCTGGGGTCTTTGCTGCGCTGGTGGATCGGACTGCGGGTGGGGCAGTTCTATAAGGGATCATTCCCGCTGGGCACGTTTTTGATCAACGTCAGTGGCGCCTTTGTGATCGGTTACTTGAGCATTCTGTTTACCGTGGACTGGCGTGACCGCTACGGCGACTTCCTGAGTGCTGCCGTGCTGACTGGTATTCTTGGCGGCTACACAACGTTCAGTAGCATGCAGCTGGATGCTTCCAAACTGGCCAAGGCGAAGGATCGTGCATGGGCGGCAGGTTATCTGATCATCTCGGTACTGGTCGGTCTGGCCGCCGCCGCATTCGGCGCCTGGCTGGCGCGCTGACACAGGAGCAAACACCATGTTGAACATGATTATTCTGATTTTCGTCGGCGGTGCGTTTGGTGCCATGTGCCGCGAATTTGTCATGCTGTCGGTGCCGCGCCTGGCCGACGGCTTTCCCATGGATATTTTTGTCGTCAATATCGTCGCCGCCTTCCTGCTGGGGGTGGCCACGTCGCTGTTCAAGAGCAACCGGATCAATCAATACGTACACGTCATGGTCGGCACAGGGATCATGGGCGGGCTGTCCACGTTCTCCAGTTTTGTGTTCGGTGCCGTTGAGATGATGAAAGACCCGAGCGGTGTATTTGTCTCCATCTGCTATCTGGTGCTCAGTCTGGTGATCGGTTTTGCCGCCGTTGAGTTCGGCCTGGTGGCCGGGGCCAAGGGCACGCCTGCCCCCGATACCTCGCAATAAAACATGATAAAGCCCTCAACTGTGGGAGCGAGCCTGCTCGCGAATGATCTTCGCGAGCAGGCTCGCTTCCACAGAACACCGCTCGTGTTTATGCCAGGGACGTACGCTTGCCGAAGAACATCTCGGTGATCAGGTCATTATTGATTTGATCGCCCTGCAGGGTCCGCACCAGCAGCTCACTGCCCAGCAATGGCAACGACAGCACCATGGTCGGGTTGACGCGTTTGACCTTGGGCATGTTCCGCGTTTCGTTGACCAGCGCGATGATCTGGGTGTCATCTCCGGCGACTTCCTTGGCCGCCAGAATGGTGAACACGTTTTCGGCGTCGCTGTCGCACAGGGTCACGATGTATTTGGCGTCCTCGGCACCGGCCATTTTCAGGGTTGCAGCTGCCGATGGGTCACCCTCAATGATGTCAGCTTTTTCGGGCAAGTCGTGCTGGCTGCCGGTGGTGCACACGACCGTGACGTGCTCGCCGCGATCAGTCAGGCCTTTGTAGACGTTTTGTGCCAGTGAGCCGACGCCAACGAGGATGTAGTGATTTTTACGGGCCATGTGGGTAATCCTGCCTTTAACGATTCGTTGGATGTTGTTGCTGATCAGCGGGCCGGCAATGGACGCCACCGAGATCGCGAAGATGGTGATGCCCAGAATGATCACCGTCAGGGTGAAAAACCGCGCATCGGTGGTGTGCGGGACGATGTCGCCAAACCCCACGGTCGACATCACCACAATGGCGAAGTAGAAAGCTGACGGCAGGTCGGTAACGGGGGGTGCGAATCCTTCACCGATGTAGAGCGTGCCCAGCGTGCTGTAGACGATCAGCGAGGCAATGCTGACCACCGCAAAGAAGCTGCCTGTGGCCAGACTGTAGTGGTCGAACCGGCGCCAATAGAAGGCCAGTACCGCAAGGGTGAAGAGTGAAAAGAAGGTCACGCCGTCGGGTTTCTTAAGGATAAAGACATCAACGCAGACGGTGGCCACTAAGAGCAATAATGCGAAAAACCAACTGATGCGCGACTTGATCAGCAGCCCCAGTGACATCAGTACCAGTACAAATCCCACCACAAATCCGGGTATTTCGAGTAAATCTAAAAATCTTAAGGCCTCCTTCCAGGAGTCAAATGAGCCAGAGACTGTATTGGCGTGAGCAATACCACGCTGCAACACCGGCAAAAATAAAAGAAAGCCATTGATCGCCACCAACAAGGCGACTCCATAGGCAAAGGAGATCCGATTTTTTACGTCCTGTAATAAAGTCATGGCACCTACGACGCGTCTGTTGAGGGGTGAAGGGAGTGTAGGTCAGGTTTTTATGCCTGCCACACGGGGGGCCGAGTGCTTGGCCTTTATCAGGTATTGGCAGCCAGTTGGTCATAACCGCGGAGGTAGTAGTTGAGGGCCGAAATTAACCAGCACAGCACAAACATGCCGATGATCCAGTAGCCAATTTCGCCGAAGTTTTCACTGATGGCATTGATCGGTGTCCATATTCCCCCTGTTAGCTCCAGCTTGTCGGCAATCAGTCCCAATGCCTCGATGCCGCCGATGAACAACGCAACCACCACCGAGGCGGCAGTAATGGTGATGTTGTAATAGAGCTTGCGCACCGGTTTGGAAAACGCCCAGCCGTAGGCACCGATCATCACGAAGTTGTCCAGTGAGTCGATCAGGGCCATGCCCACCGCGAACAGTATCGGGAAGACCATGATCGACCACAGGCTGATGCCGTGCGAGGCACTGGTGGCGCTGATGCCCAGCAGGCCGATTTCGGTGGCGGTGTCAAAACCCAGGCCAAACAGAAAACCCACCGGGTACATGTGCCAGCTTTTATCCACCAGGTTGAACACCCGGCCAAAGATCCGCGCCATCAGGCCACCCTTGTTGGTGGAGATCAGGTCCAGCTCTTCGGGGGGCAGGCTGTGGCCAGCCTTGACCAGCCTGAACTTCTTGTACACCGAGATCAGGATCACCAGGTTGAGCACGCCGAACAGCAGCAGGAACACCGATGACACCAGGGTGCCGATCAATCCGCCGGTTTCATGGAACCACTCCATGTCGTCCTTGAAAGCCAACGCCGTGACGGCGATGGCAAAGGATGCCAGGACCACGATGGTGGAATGCCCCAGGGAGAACCAGGTGCCTACGGCAATCGGTCGTTTGCCCTGCTGCATCAGTTTGCGGGTGACATTGTCGATGGCTGCGATGTGGTCGGCATCCACGGCGTGGCGCAGGCCGAAGCCGTACGCCAGTAATGCGGTGCCCATCAGTATCGGGTTGTTGCCGAACTCGATAAAGGCCCAGGCCCAGGCAAGGAGGTTGGCCAGGACCAAACCGGCCAGCAGGTAAATGGCACGACGCGTGGTGTTCGACGGTTCGGCACCGGCAAGGGGTCGGGCAATCACGGTCATGGGAAGACTCCGGCAAGGCATCGAAAGTTATTGGCGGTGGGCCGGCATGACGTCTTTGTTAGGTACCAGAAATAACCATGAAGCCAGCACAAAGGGCATGGTCAGTGTCGGGATACCTGCCGGGCCCAATACTGTATTCAAGGCACCTTGTACAAATACAGTGAAGATTACGCCCACCAGGGTGTAGATCAGCACTCGCCAGCTGGGTTTGTTGAACGTTGACCCGAGGGCGATGGCCGTCAGTACAGCGCTGAATGCATACAGGCCGTTATTGATGCTGGTGTGTTCGGCCTGCAGGACCACCGCGGTCAGCACGGCCAGCAGCGAGCCCAGAAGGCCGAACACGGCTGCCCATAACGATGACACCGCCAGCCCTGCCAGAAACAGCACGCTACCAATCACCGTGCTAATCAGAAACACTTCAGAGACGCCGTAAAACGTACTTTTGAACAGGTCGATGCCGTCGAACAGATTGCTGTTATAGGCGATCAGGTCGTGGGGCAGGTTGGGGACGGGCAGTGAGCTGTTTTCCAGTCCGCCAAAGGCATAGCTGGCCAGCAGCATGGTCCAGGTTACGAGTACGAAGGGGGCGGTCAGTGCGGCGACTTTCCAGGTTTTCAGGATGTCGGCAATGCAGATGGTGACGATTACCGAGACTGCGCTGCCCAGGATGATGCACAGCCACAGGATGGGGGTGACGGCGAGAAAGGTCGGCAAGGCAACACCCACCAGGCAGCCGTTATAGCCGTACAGACCGGCTTTCCAGGACGTGTGGTCCTTGAGGTGCATGCCGGTGAGGGTTGCCACTACGGTGCCCAGTACGCTGCCGTAGGCCACGGCCGGATTACCTTCGGCAAAAGCCCCGACAAAGATCGCAGCGAAAAAAAACAATCCGGTCAGCGGATTGTTCTGGAACATGACCTGAGCGCAACCGCGCAGGGTGACGTCGATAAACTCAAGGACGACGTTGCCATCCGCCACTTTTGACCACTTGGATGCAGTTTCCATATTGACTCTCCCAATTATGCATTCGGCCAAGAGCCGCCCTGGTAATGCTATGTCCCCCTGTGGGAGCGAGCCTGCTCGCGAACAACCTTCGCGAGCAGGCTCGCTCCCACAGTTGACCTTTCTGTAGCCTCTGACGAACAACGCGAAGCTACACAGCTACTTCCACAGAAACTGCGGTTGCAGTGTCAAACCCAGAATCTCTTCGCGGGCAACTTTCCAGAACTCGCGGATTTGCGCCTTGACCTCACCGCTGTCATTGCCCAGCACCTTGAAAATCAGGCCGCAGTCGTTCGGCAGGCGGGTGACGCCGCTGGCCAGCCCTGCAGTCATGTCGAAGAGCGCCGGGATGCGCTCCACAATCCGGTTGTGATGCTCTTTGGGCGTGAGCAACACCACGTTGCCGAACACGTCGAAGGTTTGCATGACGCCAATGGCGTCCAGGCTCTCCTTTTTCGGTTCAAGAATGTACTTCTCGACAAACAACTCACGGCCCTCAAGGTTTTCAGCGCTCACTCGCGAGGAGTACACGTCAAAACCGAAGCGCTCATCGATGTGGTGGTATTTGCGCCCCGACATCAACACTTCGCAGTAGATCGCCGTCGCCGTGGGATGGATCTTGATCTGGGTGTTGGTGATAAACCGCGCATTGCGATGGGGTATGAGCGGATCTGGCATGAACTCCAGATAGCCGTCTTCCTCGATCCGCAAGTGCTGGATTTGCGTGGCGTAGTTGGCATCCATCGAATGCACTTTGGTCGCTGACTGGGTGGTGACGTGCCCGCAGGCACCCACCCCCACCGTGACGTCAGTGGCCAGGCGATCGCCCTGCAGCACGCAGCCTGAAGTTGAAATCATGGTCACGCAGGGCAGTTGGGGCATCACCTCGTCCCAATACAGGGCCCGCTGTACCAGCGACGGTACCCGCCGCTCCATATCCGCCAGCACACTGCGATTGCCGCGTTTTTCAAAACCCAGTCGCAGGTAGCCGCTTTTACCTGCGGCACCGCTTTGCATTTGCGGTGGTTCGTCCTGGTACTGGGACAGCTCCGGCGCATCATTGCCTAATGAGTGAGCGCGAAGCCGTGACGGGGTGTTCACGATCTGGCTCTGCGCTGTCATGCAGTGACCTCGCTCTTGACCGCCGGTTTTTGTGCGAACAGGAACATGTGTTCGATCATGTCCACCAGCTCTTCAATGCCGTGGCCGGTTTTGCAGTTGGTGAGAATGTACGGGCGGTTGCCGCGCACCACTTTAGTGTCACTCTCCATGACATCCAGGCTGGCGCCGACATAAGGGGCAAGGTCGATCTTGTTAATGATCAGAATGTCGGCCTGCACCAGACCCGGGCCGTTTTTGCGCGGGATTTTTTCGCCTTCGGCCACGTCGATCACGTAGATGTAGAAGTCGGCCAGGGCAGGGCTGAAGGTCAGGGTCAGGTTGTCGCCGCCGCTCTCGATCATGATCAGGTCGCTGTCGGGGAACTTTTCTTCCATTTCTTCGACCGCCGCAATGTTCATGCTCGGGTCCTCACGCACTGCCGTGTGCGGGCAGGCACCGGTCTCCACGCCCAGGATTTTGTCTTCGTCCAGGATCCCCTTGAGGGTGCGTTTTACCTGCTTGGCGTCTTCGGTGGTGACGATGTCGTTGGTGATGATCAGTGGTTTGTAGCCACGGTTGATCAGAATCGGAGTGATCACTTCGATGATCGCGGTTTTACCTGAACCGACCGGGCCGCCAATACCAATACGAGTAATCTTTTTCACGGTTATTTCCTTACCAGATAGGGGAGCTGATTGAGCGTTGACCCTGTCAACGCAGGCCACGGGTGTCAGTTCATGAATAGTCGTACGTGGGCTTTGACGTGTACGGCGGCAAGCACATCGACGATGGGTACATAGGAGGACATTTGATCGATATCGCCGATTTCAGCGATATCGCAGAAGGCTTCAATGTCATGGTTGAGTTCGAACAGAATGTGCTGGGTGTCCAGGTGCGTGACCCGCATCAAGCGCATGGCGGCGCTGAGAATGGTCATGGCGACACCGTACTGGTGCATCACCACCACTTCCCTGGCGCCAATGCCCTGGGTCGACATCACTACGGCCTGGGTGACGGGGTAAGTACCCGCCGCATTGCCGGCCTTGATCTGCTCCAGCCACCAGCGGACCAAGGGTTTTTCGACGACATGGATCGACATTTCGGCCAGTTTTTTACCCATGCGGGTGGCCATCAGCCGACTTTCTTCGTTGAGCTTACGGTTATTAACCGCCCAATCAGCGCGCAAAATTGCGTCGCGGTCGTCGGCGACGCAGGCCCGGTGGGCTGCGACGACGCCCATGCCGTCACAACTGGCCGCTTGTTTGAGAGCCGTGAGGACAAAACCCTTGAGGGTCGCGACATCGTGAACGATGCCTTTCTGAATGGCGGATTCCACGCCGTTCGAGAACGAAAAGGCACCGACTGGCAATACGGAATCGCCAAACTGCATGATGCGAATTAGATCTGATGCGTTCATCAAAGCGCCTTCTTGCCGGATTCAGTGCTTATGGCTGTGAAACGTATGGCCATTGTCGTGGCTGTGACTGTGCGAGTCTTTGCTGTGCAGGCCCTGGATCTTTAGGGCTGCGGCGTCCAGCTTGTCTTGCGGGCTGGCCACGTGAACGTGGGTGTCGGTTTCTTCGGCGCCGCCAAACAGCAGACGTGCTTCTGAAGTAGTCAGCAGCGGCAGGATTTCAGCGCCGCCGACAAAGGCATACGGCAAATGTTGAAAACCGTGGGTGCGCATCACCGAGTCCATCATTTTGGTTTCGACCGTGAGAGGGATGTACACCTCGTTGTTTTTGGTCACGGCTTTCCAGTGTTGGTTGCCCAGGGCATGGCCCAGTTCAAAGCTGGTTTTGATCAAAACGTCCAGGGGTTGCTGTTTAAGTTCCTTGAGGTCAATCACCATCACGTCACGCAGATTCAGTTGCACCACCACCGCAGTGTTGGTGGCGTCGTCCCACAGCAGCACATCACCGTCGGACAACACGACGTTGCGCTCCAGCGAGATACCCAGGTCCAGACCGCCGAGACTGGTGCGCCGGCAGCGGCTTTTTTGCGCTTCACGCTGGTCCAGCACCAGCAGGTCGACATTGGCGCCTTCCAGTTTCTGTTTCCAGAGCGTGTCTTTCTTGGCGTTACCCAGAATGTGTTCAATCAAAATCACGTCGCAAACTCCTTCCCCGAATCATTTGCCGGGCGTTTGCCGCCGGGGATGAATGCGCTCCCGGCGGCTGCCCGTTCAGACTTTAGCCAAAGAAATAACGCTGGTTCATGGTGGCCACATCGATGGGTTTGCACGTGGCGTGCACACCGTCGACTTTTACGGCGAAGGTTTCAGGGTCAACTTCGATATTCGGTGTCTGGTCGTTGCGCACCAGGTCTTTTTTGGACACGGTGCGACAGCCCCGGACTGCCACGACCTGACGTTCAAGCCCGGCTTTTTCTTTCACGCCGTCTTCAAGCGCCGCTTGCGAAACAAACGTGACGCAGGTGTCTTGCACGGTTTTACCGTACGCGCCAAACATCGGACGGTAGAACACGGGCTGCGGAGTTGGCAGGGAGGCGTTCGGATCACCCATTGCCGCCCAGTTGATCATGCCGCCCTTGATGACCATCTTCGGCTTGGCACCGAAGAAACGCGGGTCCCAGAGCACCAGGTCGGCCATCTTGCCGACTTCGACCGAGCCCAGCACATGGCTGATACCTTGGGCGAGCGCCGGGTTGATGGTGATCTTGGCCACGTACCGCAGTACACGGAAGTTGTCGTTGTCGGCACTGTCTTCCGGCAGTTTGCCGCGTGAAGCCTTCATCGCATGGGCGGTCTGGATCACGCGCAACCAGTTTTCACCGACCCGGCCCATGGCCTGAGAGTCACTGGAGAACATGGAAATCACGCCCATGTCCTGCAGCACGTTTTCGGCGGCAATGGTTTCCGGGCGTACCCGGCTTTCGGCAAACGATACGTCAGCCGGCACGTTGGGGTTAAGGTTGTGACAGACCATGATCATGTCGAACAACTCGGCCTGGCTGTTGACGCCGTAGGGCAGGGTCGGGTTAGTCGAACTCGGCAGCACGTTGCTCTGGCTCGCCACCTTGATGATGTCGGGGGCGTGACCGCCGCCGGCGCCTTCGGTATGGAAGGTGTGAATGGTGCGACCCTCGAAGGCATCAATGGTGTCTTCGACGTAACCACATTCGTTCAAGCTGTCGGTATGCACCGACACCTGGACGTCCATCTCATCGGCAGTACGCAGCGCATGGCGTATGGCGTTTGAAGTTGCGCCCCAGTCCTCGTGAACCTTAAGACCGGCTACACCGGCGATGATTTGTTCGACCAGCGGATCGCGGCCGAAGGAGTTGCCCTTGCCCAGCATGCCGACGTTGATCGGCAGACCTTCCAGCGAGCGCAGCATCTGGCGGATGTTCCACGGGCCCGCGGTCACGGTGGTGCCGTTGGTCCCGTCGGTAGGGCCGATGCCGCCGCCGAAGAAGGTGGTCACGCCGTTGGACAGCGCGTGATAGGCCTGTTGTGGCGAGATCAGGTGAACGTGGGTGTCGATCCCGGCTGCGGTCAGGATCAAATGCTCACCGGAGATGGCGTCGGTGCTCACACCCACCACCAGACCGGGGGTCACACCGCTCATGGTGCCCGGGTTACCGCTTTTGCCGATACCGACAATCTTGCCGTCACGCACGCCCACGTCGGCTTTGATCACGCCCTGGATCGCGTCGATGATGGTGACGTTGGTGATCACCAGGTCCAGTACGCCATTGTCCCGGGTCAGGGTGTTGTCAGCCCCCATGCCGTCGCGCAGGGATTTGCCGCCGCCGTAGACGGATTCTTCGCCGTAACCACGTAAGTCCTTTTCAATCTCGACAAACAGGTTGGTATCACCCAGGCGGATTTTGTCGCCCGTGGTTGGGCCGAACAGGCCTGCATATTCTTTGCGTGAAATGGTTGGCATCGGTGGCTCCTTTTCTAATGCCGCGCGGGCGTCAATGACTAAACGGCGCGAGTGCAAAATATGAAAATGCTGTGGTTACTTGTCGTTGGTGGGCTTGGCCGGCTTGGAAAATTTGAAGCCGTGATCGACCGCGCGCTGAATGGCCTGGAGTTTTTCCGGGCGTTCATGGTTGCTGGTCATTTTGTCCGGTGCCCAGCCATCGACCAGGTTGTTGAAGCCGTAAAGGGTTTGCTTGCCACCGTACGGAATCAGCGGCACTTCAATTTCATCGCCCGGCTCGAAGCGGATGGCGGTGGTAGCCGAGATGTTCAGGCGCTTGCCAAAGGCTGCGGCACGATCGAACTCAAGGGCACGATTGACTTCGAAAAAATGAAAGTGTGAGCCGATCTGGATCGGGCGATCGCCGGTGTTGCGCACTTTGACTTTGGTGACGGGACGGTCTTCGTTGAATGTGATCGGGGTGCTGGCGAAGATGGTCCCGCCCAGAGGCACGTCAGCTTCATTGCCCTTGTGTACGCCGCCAGGGTTTTTGGCGTGAGGGATGTTGTGCTTCGGGTGGGTGTCCTGGTGCGGCCCTGCGGTCTCTTTAGTGCTCATGACTGACTCCTCAAAACGTGAAAGTTTTGCGTTAACCGGGTTTGGAACAGGCGGTTACTTGATCGGGTCATGGACCGTGACCAGACGGCTGCCGTCGGTGAAAATCGCTTCGACCTGAACGTTGGGAATCAGGTCGCTGACACCTTCCATCACGTCATCTTTGGTCAGCACTTTGCTGGCCTCGGTCATCACATCTTCAACTGACTTGCCGTCTCGCGCGCCTTCCAGTGCGGTCACGGTGATAATTGAAACAGCCTCTGGATAGTTCAATTTCAAGCCGCGAGCCTTGCGCCGGAATGCGACGTCCGAGAGGGTGTAAACCATCAGCTTTTCGACTTCTCTGGGGGTGAGCTGCATAAGCCCTCCTATCTACAGTGCGGTAAGAATTAAAGTTCTGGAGTGCGTGTCAGGCGTGCGCGCATGCAAAACACTCCACACGTCGGGACCGTGCAAAGGCTGGTTGAGGTTTGAGTGGTTTTTGGGTGCAGGTGGTCGTTTCATGGGCTCAACCGTTCAAATCCATTAATACGGGTGCGAGCAGAGCCTAGACCATAATTCTCGGCAGGCCAGGTGAGGCTGTAGGGTGGTAACAGGGTGTTGACAGAGTCTGGAATTGGCTGATTTTTATTTTTATTGTTTTAAAACAATAAATTACATATTTTTTATTTGCTTTTTTGGCTGGTGTTTATAGCTAAATACGCATTTTTAGAGTCCGAAAAATCCTCATCTTTTGTGCGTTAAGTCATCTAAATGGGTCAAGAGCATTGGATTAATAGGGCCTTATGCAAGCGTCATAATTCTTGCATGAGACCCTGCGAATTCACCATTCAGGCAGCTGCCATGAGGTTATTTCTGATCCGCCAGCTTGTCGTTTTTAAACAAGTGCTTGTGGGGGTTCGGATAGAGTGCGCTGTGCAGTTGATCATTGAGTTCGGTCAGTTGCCTGAGCATTTCCAGGCTCAGCCACACATAGGCATAAAAGGGTGTTTCGCTGATCTTGCCATCAAGACTCTTGAGCACAAGTTCATGCAGGTCGTGGGTTTTTTGCCGCAGTTCGCCACTGATCTGGTTGTTTGAAATGCCCAGGGTCAGCTTGTTCTGGAGTGATTCGAGCGCTTGCGGGATCAGGTGGTGGAGGTCGCTCAATGCCGGTTCGCTCTCAATCAGCAGATGGCTTTCGCGTGAAGACCAGTATGCATCGATCATCAGGCTCATGGTCGCCAGCATGTTGCGGTGCAGGGTTTGCACTGCCTCGAACACGTGTGGCTTGAGTTTGGTCTCTTTGCTGGCGGGAGCGATATAGCTGCGCAACTTGATGATCGTGTCCAACTCATCCTTCAGCTCATCCTCCAGATCGGGCCGCTCGGCGATCCGGGGGGAAAAGTACGCCGAATACAGTTCGTTGATCTTGCCCAGACTTGCACTGAGTTTGATCCGCAGATCGGTGTAGGCCCTTAACGGGTAAATGCTGGTGTAAAGCATGGCCAGTATCGAACCTGCCAGTACGTAACCACTGCGGGTGAGTGCGGACTCCATGTCATTGGGCGGCGCGCAACTGACCACTGCCAGCGTTGCGCCGATCAGCAGGGCCATATAAGGATGCTTGCCCAGCGTCAGGTAGCCTGCGATGAACATCAGGACGCCGGACCACAACAGCATGAGGGAAAACGAGTAGGTTTCCAGGTACAAACCCACGAGCCCCGACAGCGCACCAATGATGGTGCCACCGGTACGTTGCACGGCTCGTGACGAGACATTACCCCAATAAGGCTGCGGCCCCATCACGATGAGCATGGTGATCAGGGCATAGGAGGCGCCGTCGAGCTTGAAGTAACGAATGACAACGAAGGTAATCAGGAACGCCAGACTGATACGGGTGGCATGGATCCAGTGGTTGTATTTGCAGGCCAGTTTTTCCAGATTTGAAATCTTTTTGCCCAGCTGCATAGAGTCCCCAATCGTTGTAATGGATTGGGCTGCCAGCGTAGTTCAGGATGGGTGGCTCCACCACTCAGGATGGCTCTACTTTGGGGCGGGGGAGAAATGGCAGGCGTAAAAAAGGCCATTACCATCATGGGGATCCGGTAATGGCCAAAAATCTCAACCAAAGAGAGCGTCAGGCATCAACCTGACGGGCGGCAATGTATCAATGTCACTCTTAGTTAGCTAGCTAAGTGTGAGCGAAACTGTTTTACCTGATGCGCAATAATGGTGCATTACGAGCCGGCTAGGCATGACATGCGTTACCCGATACCCTTTAAGGCATGCAAATACCTGACTTGAATCTGCTGGTTGCCTTGAATGTCTTGCTCGAAGAGGGCTCTGTGGTGGGCGCTGCCCGGCGCATGAACCTGAGCGCTCCGGCCATGAGCCGCACCTTGACCCGAATCCGTGAAGTCTTGAATGACCCTATTTTGGTGCGTTCCGGCCGTGGGCTTGTGCCCACACCCAGGGCGCTGGAATTGCGTGAACAGGTACGCGGTGTGGTTGAGTTGGCCCACGGGATCTTCACTCAAAGCCAGAACAGTGATTTGCGTGAGCTGGAGCGCACGTTCAGCATTCGCGCCAACGACGTATTTTTTGGCGTGTATGGTGCCGCTTTACGCCAGCAAATAGCCCTGGAAATGCCCAAGGCCACCTTGCGGGTCGTGCCGGAAGGTTTTACCGATGATGAAGCGCTTAATGAAGGGCGTATTGACCTCACCATCTGCGCCACTAACCGCTTCAGCTCGGATATCAAGGTTCAAAAGCTGTTCACTTGCCCGTTTGTAGGGCTGGCACGGGAAGGTCATCCCATCTTCGACCAGCCCATTACACCCCGACGCTTTGCCGGGTATGACCATATCAGTGTGTCCCGCCGGGGCCATGCCCGGGGGCCGATTGATGTGGTGCTGGCTGAACAGGGGCTGGAGCGTCGGGTGTCATTCACTACGCCGACCTTCTACTCGGCGATCTTTGCGCTGGCTGGCGCCGACCTGATTCTGCCGTTGATGCCCCAGGTGCTGCTTAAAACCCTTGAACCACTGGGCCTTAAATTGCGTCCGTTCGAGTTGCCGATCCAGTTGCAGCCGGTTGAAATCGTTCAGGCCTGGCACCCGCGCCTGGACAACGACCATGCCCACCGCTGGCTGCGTCGAACCCTCAAGACTTTCTGCGATAACGCAGTGGTTTGAGCGCTCATCCCTTCGTCAGCGAATACCGGCAAAAGTTGGCATCCGCAATAATTGCGTCTGACGCACTCCACAGTTAGCTATTTATCAATTTTTATAGCAATGCAAGCTGATTAAACTTTCTGTCATCTATAAAGACGACGGAGTCAGCCATGTACTGGCGGTTTGATCATGGGCGCAGTCTGGCGTCTGGAGCAGGGGTGTGACTGCGCTGGTTGCAGGTGCAACCACCCCGGCACCCGCCATCAGCACGGCATTTGGGCTGCGGATTTTTACGGGTCTGCTGGGCGTGTTGCTGGCGGTGCTGGTATCGGGTTTCAACGAGAATGTAACCAAGGTGGCCATGCCCGATATTCGTGGGGCAATGGGCATCGGTTTTGACGAAAGTACCTGGTTGCTGGCGGTGTATTCGGCCACGTCCATCAGTGCCATGGCTTTCGCGCCCTGGTGCGCGGCAACCTTCTCTTTGCGACGATTTACCTTGTGTGCCATCGGTGCTTTTTTGCTGTTGGGCATCCTCTGCCCGTTTGCGCCTAATGTCGATGTGCTGATGTTGCTGCGCACTTTGCAAGGGTTTGCCGGTGGCGCCCTGCCGCCAATGCTGATGTCGGTGGCACTACGGTTTTTGCCGCCGGGCATTCGTCTATACGGGCTGGGCAGTTATGCGCTGACCGCGACCTTTGGCCCCAGTTTTGGTACGCCGCTGTCTGCCTGGTGGGTGGAGTACGCCGGGTGGCAGTGGGCGTTCTGGCAAATCATCCCGCTGGGTCTGTTGTCGATGGCTTGTGTGGCCTGGGGTTTGCCCCAGGACCCATTGCGGCTGGAGCGTTTCAAGCAGTTTGACTGGCGAGGTCTGCTGCTTGGCTTGCCGGGCCTGATCATGCTGGTGCTGGGCCTGGAACTGGGCCAGCGGCTGAACTGGTTCGAGTCGCCGATGATTCAGTTTTTTATTGTCGGCGGCACCGCGCTGATGGTGTTGTTTTTTATTAATGAATGGTCGCATCCGCTGCCGTTTTTCAAGTTGCAACTGTTGAAAATCCGCAACCTGGCTCATGCCCTGCTGACGTTGGGCGGGGTGCTGTTTGTGTTGTTGGCGGTGATCAAGATCCCTTCCAGTTATCTGGCTCAGGTGCAGGGTTACCGTCCCCTTGAAACCGCTCCGGTCATGTTGCTGGTGGCGTTGCCACAGTTGATTGCGCTGCCGCTGGTGGTCGCGCTGTGCAACCTGCGCTGGGTTGACTGCCGCTGGGTACTGGCCATTGGTCTGGCGCTGTTGGCGCTGGCGTGCGGCCTCGGTTCGCAGGTGACCTCAATGTGGAGTCGCGAGAATTTCTACGGGTTGCAGGCGATTCAAATCATCGCACAGCCCATGGCAGTAATTCCGTTGTTGATGCTCGCCACGGGCGGCCTGAACCCGGCTGACGGCCCGTTTGCATCGGCCTGGTTCAACACTGTCAAAGGCTTTTCAGCGGTTGCCGCGGGCAGTGTGCTGGGTGTGTTGACGCTCAACCGCGAGCACTTCCATTCAACGATGTTGCTCGATCGCCTGGGTAACTCGCCGCTGGTCAGTACCGGGGCAGATCTGGCGCATCGGGTTCATCAGCAGGCGGTGGTGCTGACGTCTGCCGACCTCTATCTGTACATGGCCGCCTTGGCGCTTCTATTGATTGTGTTAATCCCTTTTGGCCCCACGCGGATCTACGCGCCGGGCACACCTGTTGGAGCAGTGAAATGAGTACAACAAGCGGGCGCAAGCCTTTGGTCATGGTCGGCGTGGGTCTGGTGGCAGTTATTGTGCTGTACGGGTTGTGGCGGCTGGTTTTCGGATCGGGTGCAGTGCAGAGCACCAATGATGCGTTTGTCAGCGCCGATTACACTTTGATCGCGCCTAAAGTCGCAGGGTTTATCGACGAAGTGCTGGTGCAGGACAACCAGCCGGTCAAGGCCGGGCAGTTGTTGGCGCGGATCGATCCTCAGGACTATCAGGCTGCCGTGCAAGCGGCGCAAGCCAGCGTGGCAAGCGCTCGGGCGCAGCAGGCCAATGCACTGGCGATGCTTGAGCGTCAACGCTCGCTGATCGAACAGGCCAAGGCCACGGTCGATGCGGACCTGGCGCAGGTGGAGTTTGCCGAACATGAGTTGCAGCGCTATCAACATCTGGCGGGGCAGGGGGCGGGAACATTGCAGAACTCCCAGCAGGCGAAAAATCGTTCGCTGACCGCCCGGGCCGAGTTGGCCCAGCACAAGGCCGCCATGGAAGCTGCCCGTCAGCAAACCCGTGTGCTGGCCGCCCAGGCCACCGCGGCGCAAGCGTCGGTGGACTATGCCGAGGCCTTGCAAGCACGGGCCGAGCTGGACTTGTCCCACACCCAACTGACGGCACCTTTTGACGGCGTTGTAGGGCGGCGCAGCGTGCGTCTTGGCGCTTACGTCAAGCCCGGGGATACCGTGCTGGCGGTTGTACCGTTGGCGGACGCCTTTGTCGTTGCCAACTTTCTAGAGCATCAGCTGACCCACATGCAGGCCGGGCAACGTGTGACGATCAAGGTTGACAGTTTCCCCGGCCAGACCCTGCAAGGCACCGTCGACAGTATTGCTCCGGCTACCGGTGTGACGTTCTCGGCCATTGCCCCGGATAACGCAACGGGCAACTTCACCAAGGTGGCGCAGCGCATAGCGGTGAAAGTCACCCTGGATCAAGGGCAGTTACTGGCCAGCCAATTGCGCCTCGGGATGTCGGTAGATGCATCTATCGACACGGCCACAGCGCACGATCAACAGGTCAGCGCACGATGAAAAACACTGCATTGATCTGGGCTGTGGCCTGTTACAGCGTGTTGAGTCTGAGTGGTTGCGTGGTAGGTCCGGACTTCCAGGCGCCCGTGCCCAAGATTGCAAAAAACTGGGCGCCCGTGGCCACCGAAGCGGGGCATAGCGGGACGCTCGAGTCAGCAATCGACCCGCGTTGGTGGGACACTTTTGGCGATCGTCAGCTGTCGGCATTGGTGCGCGAGGCGCAGCAGAGCAACTTTGATGTGCAACTGGCGGCCAGTCGCCTGGAGCAAAGCCTTGCGATACGCCGTCAAATAAACGCCGACACCTTGCCTGAGGTGGACGGTACGGCCAGTTACAGTCGCAGCCGTAACAGTCAGGTGGGCTTGAATGACCCTTCGGGGCACAGCGGCAAGCAGGCGTTCAATCTGTGGAATGGTGGCCTGGGTTTTAGCTGGGAAGCGGACTTGTGGGGCAGGGTCAAGCGTTCGGTGGAAGCGGCTGATGCATCAGTGCAAGTGGCGGCAGAGGATCGTCACGGGGTGCAGTTGCTGGTGATCGTGCAGACCGCGCAGCACTATATTCAGCTGCGTGGTACGCAGCAGGCACTGGCGGTGGTGGAGCAAAACCTGCAGATCGCCCGCCGTAGTCTGGAGCTGACTCAATTGCAGCTCAAAGAGGGCGTAGCCACTGACTTGCAAGTGTCGGAAGCCGCCGCTCAGGTAGCCGAGATCGAAGCGCGCATGGCGCCGTTGCAGCAGCGTAGTGCGCAATTGATCAATGCTCTGAGCATGCTGGTGGCTCGTGAACCAAGGGCCTTGCAGCAGCAATTGAACGTAGCGGCGCCCGTGCCGGCCTATGGCGCGGATGTACCGATTGGCTTGCCGAGCGAGTTGGCGCAGCGACGCCCCGATATCCGCCGTGCCGAGGCACAATTGCATGCAGCCACGGCTGCTATCGGTATGGCCAAGGCGGACTTTTATCCACGTATTACCTTGTCTGGAAGCCTGGGGATGCAAGCCATGCAACTGTCAGATCTGGGCAGCTGGGGCTCGCGCAGTTTTGCGTTCGGGCCGGGGTTGAGCGTGCCGGTGTTTGAGGGTGGACGTTTGCAGGGTGCGTTGCAATTGCAGGAAGGGCGTCAGCAAGAGGCCGGCATTGCCTATCAAAAAACCGTATTGCGGGCCTGGCATGAGGTGGACGATGCACTGGTGGCGTATCAGGCCAACCAGCGTCGTCGTGACAGCCTGCAGCAGGCGGTGGTGCATAGCCAGCGTGCGCTGGATAGCGTCCATCAACAGTACACCCAGGGTACGGTGGACTTTCTGAACGTATTGACCGTTCAAAACGTGCTGCTGGCCAACGAAGCAGCGCTGGTCGACAGCACCGCCCAGGTGTCGCTGTCGCTGGTGGATGTGTTTGGGGCATTGGGTGGAGGGTGGCAGGGGTAGTTGCCTGGGGGCGGGGGCCTATGTGGGAGCGGGCTTGCTCGCGATGGCCGCGCTTTGGTGACTCAGTCACACCGAGCAGTTCGCATCCCAAGCCAGCCCGCTCCCACAGGTTATGCCAGTGGTTTCTACAGGATTTGCTATGCTCGCGCCCTCGACCGCAAGCGCCAACATAGGCGTGTCCAGTTAACATTGAGCCTATTTATGTCTGCTGATACTCAAGCCACAACGGTGCGTTTTTCCCGTTCCGACTATAGAACCCTGGGCCTTGCGGCCCTGGGCGGGGCGCTGGAAATTTACGATTTCATCATTTTCGTATTCTTTGCCCTGACCCTCAGCCAGCTGTTTTTTCCGCCGGACATGCCCGAATGGCTGCGCTTGCTGCAGAGCTTCGGGATTTTTGTGACGGGTTATCTGGCCCGCCCATTGGGCGGGATTCTGATGGCGCATTTTGCCGACCACCTGGGGCGCAAGCGGGTGTTCAGCCTGAGCATCCTGATGATGGCGCTGCCTTGTCTGCTGATCGGGATCATGCCCACTTACGCCGATATCGGTTATTTCGCGCCGCTGATTCTGTTGGCCCTGCGCATCCTTCAGGGCGCGGCGGTAGGGGGGGAGGTGCCCAGTGCCTGGGTATTTGTGGCCGAGCATGCACCGGCCGGTCGCAGGGGCTTTGCCCTGGGCTTCTTGCAAGCCGGGCTGACCTTCGGCTACTTGATCGGGGCCTTGACCGCGACGCTGCTCGCCCAGATGTTCACACCAGCAGAAATCCTTGATTACGCCTGGCGCTTTCCGTTCCTGCTCGGTGGCGTGTTCGGTGTGATTGGCGTGTGGCTGCGTCGCTGGCTCAGTGAAACCCCGGTGTTTTTGGCCTTGCGCGAGCGCAAGGAAGGCCGCGCAGAGTTCCCGTTGCGCACGGTTTTGCGTGATCACCGTGGGTCTTTGCTGCCGGCTGCGTTGCTGACCTGCGTTCTTACTAGCGCCGTGGTGGTGTTTGTGGTGATTACGCCGACCGTGATGCAGCAACGCTTTGGCATGACTGCCAGTCACACCTTTGCGTTGAGCAGCCTGGGCATCGTGTTTTTGAATATCGGTTGTGTGCTGGCCGGTCTGATCGTCGACCGTATCGGCGTCTGGCGCAGCATTGCGCTGTACAGCGTTTTGCTGCCACTGGGTATCGGCCTGTTGTACGCCAGTCTGGTAGGGGAGTGGGCATTGCCCGGGCTGGCGTACGCATTCGCCGGTTTGACCTGCGGGATTGTCGGGGTGGTGCCTTCGGTGATGGTTGGCCTGTTTCCTGCGCCGATCCGCGTCTCGGGCATTTCGTTTACCTACAACATCGCCTACGCACTCTGGGCCAGCACCACGCCGTTGCTGCTGATCGCGTTGATGCCGTGGAGTCCGTGGGTGTGCGTGGCGTTCTGCGGGGTGATGGGAGTGGTCGGGTTGCTCACGGCCCGGCGCTATGGTTCCAGCGGTGCCACTCAAGTCGAGAAACGCTTGTTAGCCAAGGCCGAGATGTAAGGGTTTGACCATCTGTCATCGCAGTGATTGCTGGCTTTAATAGGAAGCATTACTATTCGCGCCCCACCTGTGTAGTCCCCTGCGATGACTCAGAAAGTGCCCCGTAAAACGGGCTTCTTTGACCATTACGAAGAGTTGATCGGAACCTGGACCCGGCGCCTGCGCAACCGACAGCAGGCTCAAGACCTCGCCCATGACACTTTTGTCCGCGTGCTCGAATCCAATGTGGATGCGGTCGAGCAGCCGCGTGCGTATTTGCACCAGACAGCCCGCAATATCGCGGTGGACGGTTTTCGCCGTGAAGAACTGCGCGCTGCCAAGGAGCAGGCGGGCGTTCCTTCAGGCTCGTCCGAAACCGGTGATCCGGAGCAGTACATGCGTGCTCTGCAGTTGGCTGAGTCGGTTGAAAGGGCATTGCTGGAGCTACCGCTCAATTGTCGCAGGGTCTTTGTCTGGCAGAAGATCGAAGGCCTCACCCAGGCAGAGATTGCAGAGCGCCTGGGGCTGTCCAAGAACATGGTGGAAAAGTATATGATCCGCACCCTGCGCCATCTGCGTGAACGTGTGGGGTCTGCGTGATGACATCGGTAAAGGATTGCGTGATGGATACGCCTGACTGTGCATGTGGCAGCGCGAATGTGCGCGCCGCCGCCGCAACCTGGTTTGCGCGGGTGCAAGCGCACACCCTGAGCGTGGTCGAGCAGGCCGAATTTGAGGCGTGGCGTACGCAACACGCCAGCCATGAGGCGGAATACCAGTGGTTGGCCAGCATGTGGTCGGCCGCAGACCTGTTGCCCAAGGCGCGATTGCAGGCGTTGTGCGAAGTGCCTGCGCCAAGGTTGGGGCGTCGCTCGTTTCTGGCTTACGGGCTGGCTGCGAGTGTTGTGGCAATAGCGGCCGGGGCGGGCCTGTGGATGCAGCTGCAATCGTCAGCGGGCTACCAGGCCGAGTTTGCCACGGCGACAGGTGAGCGGCGCACAGTGAACCTGCCCGATGGATCATCCATTGAACTCAACGGCCGCAGCCGCGTACGAATCAATTTCGAGCGTGGCCAGCGCAATGTCGAGTTGCAGCAGGGCGAGGGAATGTTCAGCGTGGCCCGCGACGCTGACAGGCCGTTTGTGGTTCAGGCCGGTGCCGGACAGGTGACAGTGACCGGTACGCGTTTTGACGTGTTGCGCGAGGGCGATCAGGCACGGGTTGCGGTGGAGTCCGGGCATGTTCGGGTGCAAGGTGCCAACCCGCACGCAGTGGCCAACCTGACGGCGGGGCAGGGGACTGTTGTGGACGCGCAGGGGCAGGTGGCTGCCGTGCAGGCGGTCAACACCCGGGTGTTGACCGCCTGGCGCAAGGGACAACTGGTGTTCGAGGATGCCACCCTGGGTGAAGTGGCGGCACAAGTGTCCCGTTATCGCGACAAGCCTGTGCACGTGACCTCGCCTGCGATCGCCCGGCTGCGGCTGTCCAGCGTGTTTAAAACCGATGACACCGATGCGCTGCTCAAGGCCTTGCCACAGATCCTTCCAGTCGCTGTCCGGGCACGGTCAGACGGCAGTCAGGAAATCATCGCCAGAAAATAATTGGGTAATCAATTCAGGTTTTTTTCGAGTTCTTCGTCTTCTTGATCAACTGCAACTGGTTTGCATTAACAGTCGCACTCAAGTGCGATCCACAGGGCAAGACTCGACGTGAAAAACAACAATCATCGTGGGCGACTTTCCTCGCTTGAAACACCTTTGAGCACTCCAGCTTCTCTTCCCCGCACGCGCTTGTTGCCGCTGGCGTTGGCCCTGGCGGTCAATGCGGCGATGCCCTGTGCGTTTGCCGCACAATCCCCGTCGAGTGCTGTCCATATTCAGTCGCAGCCCTTGGGTGCCGCACTGAGCCAGTTGGCTCAACAGACCTCGTTGCAGGTGTTTTTCAGCCCGCAACTTGTGGCGGGCAAACTGGCGCTTGCGGTCGACGGCAACCTGTCACCCGAGCAAGCCCTGGCGCAGTTGCTGCAAGGCAGTGGCCTGAGCTACACGCTGGACGGCGATGCCGTGACCCTGAGTGCTGCGCCCACCGTCAGTGCCGCACCTTCCGGACCCCTGGAACTGGGACCGGTGGATGTGAAAGTGGTCGGTAACTGGCTGAGCGATGCCAATGACGCGGTGGTGCAGAATCATCCGGGCGCCCGGACGGTGGTACGCCGCGAGGCCATGGTCGAGCAGGGCACCATGAACGTCAGTGACGCGCTCAAGCGCATTCCCGGGGTGCAGGTGCAGGAGTCCAACGGCACTGGCGGCAGCGATATTTCGCTGAACGTAGGCGTACGCGGTTTGACTTCACGGCTGTCGCCGCGCTCCACCGTATTGATCGACGGCATCCCTGCGGCGTTCGCGCCCTACGGCCAGCCACAATTGTCGATGGCTCCGATTTCGTCGGGCAACCTGGACAGCATTGACGTGGTACGCGGTGCCGGTTCGGTGCGCTATGGGCCGCAAAACGTGGGCGGGGTGATCAATTTCGTCACCCGGGCCATTCCTGAAACCTTCCAGGGCGAAGTGGGTACTACCCTGGAGACCTCCGAACGCGGTGGCTGGAAGCACATTGAATCGGCGTTTCTGGGCGGCACGGCAGACAACGGCATCGGTGCCGCGCTGCTGTACTCGGGGGTCAAGGGGGATGGCTATCGGGCGCGCAACAATGACAACAATATTGATGACGTGTTGCTTAAAACCCACTGGGCGCCCACCGATCAGGATGACTTCACCCTCAACTTTCATTATTACGATGCCACAGCGGACATGCCCGGTGGCCTGACCCAGAAGCAGTTCGATGCCGATCCGTATCAGTCGGTGCGCGACTACGACAGCTTCACCGGGCGGCGCAAGGACGTGTCTTTCAAGTACCTGCGCCAGATTGACGACCAGACCCAGTTTGAAGTCCTGACGTATTACACCGACAGCTTTCGTGGCAGCACTATTGCCGCACGTAACTTGCAGACCCTGGCCTCGTATCCGCGCAGTTATCACACGTTTGGCATCGAGCCACGGGTGTCCCATGTGTTTACGCTGGGGCCCGTGACGCAGGAAGTGGGTGTGGGCTATCGCTATCTCAAAGAAGCGATGCACGAGGAGGCCAGCCAGGTCTTGCTGGTCAATAACGTGCCAGTGCCGGGGCCAGGAGCCGATGGTCATGTGTATCAGGATCGCACGGGCGGCACTGAGGCCAACGCGTTCTATATCGATGACAAGATCGATGTAGGTAACTGGACGGTGACTCCGGGGATTCGTTTCGAGCGCATCAGCACCCAATGGCATGACCGCCCGGTACTGGGAAACAACGGTGTGCCGGTGCTTGAGAAGAAGCGCAGCATCGACAGCAGCGAAGCCCTGCCGGCCCTGAGCGTGATGTATCACCTCTCGGGCGCCTGGAAGCTGTTTGCCAACTACGAAACCTCGTTCGGCAGCCTGCAATACTTCCAGCTGGGGCAGGGCGGTGTCGGCGATGCGACAGCGGCAGGCCTGCGCCCTGAAAAGGCCAAAACCTACGAGCTGGGTACGCGCTACGACAATGGCGTGTGGGGCGGTGAAGTGACGCTGTTCTACATCGATTTTGCCGATGAGCTGCAATACGTGAGTAATGACGTGGGCTGGACCAACCTGGGGGCAACCAAGCACCAGGGCCTGGAAACTTCGGTTCATTACGACCTGTCGGCTCTGGACGCACGCCTTGAAGGCTTGTCGGTGAATGCGGGCTTCACTTACACCAAGGCGACTTCCGAGGGTGACATTCCGAACTTCAAGGGGCGTGACCTGCCGCTGTATTCCCGCCAGGTGGTAAACCTGGGTGCGCGTTATGTGGTCAATCGCTGGACCTATAACCTGGACATGTTTGCCCAGTCCCAGCAGCACGCGCCCGGCACTGGCGGTGTGTACATCACTGATCCGACACCGGATGGCCAGTATGGGGACATACCGGGCTATGCGACCTGGAGCACCCGTGTTGGCTACGATTTCGGCCCTGAAGCGTCGAATTTGAAGGTGGGGGCGGGGATCAAGAACCTGCTGAACCAGGAGTACTACACCCGTTCCAGCGACAACAACTCAGGGATTTACCTGGGTGAGCCGCGTACGTTCTTTGTGCAGGCGAGTGTAGGTTTCTAAGCGCCTCAACACAGGTACTGCCGGACCTGTGGGTGCGGGTTTGCCTGCGAGGCGCAGCACTGGCCCCCCTCACAGGGTGTTGTGTTACCTAGACGCGCAAGATCCGCCCGCTGATGGCCACGGCCATCAGCATGGCGGTGATCAGCAAAAAGGCGATGCTCAGGCTGCTGGCATGGGCGATAAAGCCGATGGCCGCAGGCCCTGCCAGAATCCCCGCATAACCCAGGGTGGTGATGGCCGGCACGGCGATGTTTTCCGGCATCACGGTTTGTTTGCCTACGGCGGTGTACAGCACCGGAACGATGTTTGAACACCCCGCGCCCACCAATGCATACCCGAGCAGCGAAACTTCCCAACCCGTCCCCAGTGTTGCCAGGGCCATGCCGGCAGCGGCAAACAGCCCTCCCACGACAATCACCCGCCGGGCACCCAAGCGCTTGACGATGGTATCGCCCATCAAACGACCTGCGGTCATGGTCAGTGCGAACGCGGCATAGCCAAGCCCGGCGTAGGCTTCACCGATGTTTTTTTCGGTGGTCAGGAACACCGCACTCCAGTCGAGCATCGCGCCTTCGGCCAGAAACACCGTAAAGCACAGCAGCCCGATGAACAGCACCACGCCGTGAGGCACGGCAAACGCCGGGCCGCTGCTTTCGCTGCCATAGGGCAGCAGATGGGGAGCGGCTTTAATCAGGGCCGCAAGGATCAGCATAATCACCACCACAATTGCCCACAGTGGTGACAGGCCCAGCGCAAGCAATGCGCTGACACCGGCTGCCCCGGCAATCCCGCCCACACTGAACAAACCATGAAAGCCCGACATCATGTTGCGTCCGCTGGCGCGCTCAACGATCACGGCCTGCAGGTTGACGGTGGAGTCGACGGCGCCCAGCCCTGCACCAAATACAAAGAGCGTCGCGATCAACAGCGACATGGAGCTGGCAGTCGCCAACAGCGGCAGTGCGAGGCAGATCAGTAGCGTCCCGCCGATCAATACCCGCCGACAGCCAAAGCGTGTGGCCAGAACCCCTGCGATAGGCATCGCCAGGATCGACCCTGCGCCCAGACACAGCAGCAAAAGCCCCAAGGTCGCCTCATCCAGTCCGGCCCGCGCTTTGGCATAGGGCACCAGTGGCGCCCAGGCCGCGAGCCCAAAACCGGCGATAAAAAAGGCAATGCGGGTCGACATTTGTTCAAGACGCCCCGGCACAAGGGGCATTTGGGTGTTGATGGCGGTCATGGTCATCCTTGGAAAACGGGCTCTGGTGCGATGCGGCGGGACATCCTTACATATTTGCGGCAGGTGTCGCGAGGGCGCTGGCATACGGGTTTGCGAGAGTGGTTGAATAGCGCGCTTGCTTACTCAACTGCCTATGGTGCGTATTTTATGGATAAGAACTCTAACCCTGCAGTGCAATTACTCAACCCGGCAGGCTTGTATGACCCTGCGCCCAACGGCTATTCCCATGTCGCCCGTCTGGCGCCCAATGTGCGCCTGGTGTACACCGCAGGCCAGGGCGGTGAAAACGCCGAAAGCCAGTTGTCACCCGACTTCGCCGAGCAGGTGCGCCAGGCATTTGCCAACGTGCAGATTGCCCTGGCAGCAGCGGATGCGCAGATCAAGGACGTCGCCAAGATCACCGTATTGATCGTAGATCACAGCATGGAGCGTCTGCAGATTTTGGGTGCCGAGATCTCGCGGGTGTGGGGTGAACTGCCAGCACCGGCCTGCACATTGATCCCGGTACCGCGACTGGCGCTGGATGAGATGCTGTTTGAGGTAGAGGCGGTGGCGGCAGTGGCTGTGTAAGTGGGAGTCTGAACCCGCCGTTAACGCGCAGTTACTGGATAAACCGCGCTGCCTGGAAGACTTCGCGAGCAGGCTCGCTCCCACTTAATTGAATTTTTTTCTGTGCCCCTGTGGGAGCGAGCCTGCTCGTGAACGGTTAAACCTGCAACAACCGCTCCCTGAGCTTGCCGATTTCGTCGCGCATTTGCGCGGCGGCCTCGAACTCCAGGTCGCGGGCCAGGGCGTACATTTTTTCTTCCAGCTGGCGAATGCGCTTGCTGATCTCGCTCGGCGAGCGCAGTTCGTTTTCGTACTTGGCGTTCTCTTCGGCGGCTTTGGCCATCCCTTTGCGCTTTTTACTGCGCGAACCCGGTACTACTGCGCCTTCCATAATGTCGGCAACGTCCTTGAACACCCCTTTGGGGGTGATGCCGTTGGCGAGGTTGAACGCGATCTGTTTCTCGCGACGACGCTCGGTTTCGCCAATGGCCCGTTCCATCGAGCCGGTGATCCGGTCTGCATAGAGAATTGCCCGGCCATTAAGGTTACGGGCCGCACGGCCAATGGTCTGGATCAGTGAGCGCTCCGAACGCAGGAAGCCTTCCTTGTCGGCATCGAGAATTGCCACCAGCGACACTTCGGGCATGTCCAGGCCTTCCCGCAGCAAGTTGATGCCCACCAGCACATCAAACACCCCCAGACGCAGGTCACGAATGATCTCGACCCGTTCCACGGTGTCGATGTCCGAGTGCAAGTAACGCACGCGTACGCCGTGGTCGGCCAGGTAGTCGGTCAGGTCTTCGGACATGCGTTTGGTCAGCGTAGTGACCAGCACCCGTTCTTCCAGCGCGACGCGCTTGGCGATCTCGGACAGCAAGTCGTCGACCTGGGTCAGTGCCGGGCGAATCTCGATTTGCGGGTCGACCAGGCCGGTCGGACGCACCACTTGCTCGACCACACGGCCCGCATGTTCGGCCTCGTAGTTACCCGGCGTGGCCGAGACGAAAATCGTTTGCGGGCTGATGCGCTCCCATTCATCAAAGCGCATCGGCCGGTTGTCCAGTGCCGAAGGCAGACGGAAGCCGTACTCCACCAGGGTCTCTTTGCGGGAGCGGTCGCCTTTGTACATGGCGCCTACCTGCGGCACGCTGACGTGAGACTCGTCGATCACCAGCAAGGCATCCGCCGGCAGGTAGTCGAACAAAGTCGGTGGCGGCGCACCGGACTCGCGGCCCGAAAGGTAGCGCGAGTAGTTTTCGATGCCGTTGCAGTAGCCCAGCTCCATGATCATTTCCAGATCGAAACGGGTGCGCTGCTCCAGTCGCTGTGCCTCGACCAGTTTGTTATTGGCGCGCAGGTACTCAAGACGCTCCTTGAGTTCCTCCTTGATGCCTTCGACGGCGTCCAGCAGGGTTTCGCGCGGGGTCACATAGTGGCTTTTTGGGTAGAAAGTAAAGCGCGGCATCTTGCGGATGACTTCGCCGGTCAATGGGTCAAAGGCGCTGATGCTCTCGACTTCATCATCGAACAGCTCGATGCGCACGGCCTCAAGGTCCGACTCTGCCGGGTAAATGTCGATCACATCGCCACGCACCCGGAATGTCGAACGGGCGAAATCCATGTCGTTGCGGGTGTATTGCAGGTCGGCCAGGCGGCGCAACAGCTCGCGCTGGTCGAGCTTGTCCCCGCGATCGACGTGCAACACCATCTTCAAATAGGTTTCCGGGCTGCCCAAACCATAAATGCACGACACCGTGGTGACGATAATCGCGTCCTTGCGCTCCAGCAGCGCCTTGGTCGCGGACAGACGCATCTGTTCGATGTGGTCGTTGATCGAGGCGTCTTTCTCGATGAAGGTGTCGGAGGAGGGCACGTAGGCTTCGGGCTGGTAGTAGTCGTAGTACGAAACGAAGTACTCCACCGCGTTGTTTGGGAAGAACGACTTGAACTCGCCATACAACTGCGCGGCCAGGGTCTTGTTTGGCGCGAGTACCAGTGTGGGACGATTCACATGGGCGATCACGTTGGCGATACTGAAGGTCTTGCCCGAACCCGTTACCCCGAGCAGGGTCTGGTGCGACAGGCCGGCTTCGATGCCTTCGATCATCTGGCGAATGGCTTCGGGTTGATCACCCGCAGGCTCGAAGCGGGTAACAAGCTGGAAATCGGGCATGAAGGACCTCGGGGTTTGCTTCTATAAAGGCGTTGACCCTTATAAGTGCATGCGACTCAAGCCGCAGGAAAAAAACAGGATACGGGTAAATATGGAGGTCATGTCTGACTGTTTCAAGGCGCTGCTCTGACACGGTGATCTTGGCAAAGATTGCAATTCGACCAGTGGCCTGAAAATAAACTCAAATACTTAGCCAAAACCGGTAATAGCCTGTTGCCCGAATCGTGATCGGCCTTATACTTGCTCCCCGTTTGTGCACCGCTCTAGTGCAATCGGCTGGAGCGTTGTCACCCCCTCCATTCTCCATTCAGAGCCGCCGTAATAATGAGCCTGTTCTCCGCTGTCGAAATGGCACCACGCGATCCTATCCTGGGCCTCAACGAAGCATTTAACGCCGATACCCGTACCAGCAAAGTGAATCTGGGGGTCGGTGTTTACTGCAACGAAGAGGGACGAATTCCGCTCTTGCGTGCCGTTGTCGAAGCCGAAACGATTCGGGTTGCTCAGCATGCGTCGCGCGGCTACTTGCCGATCGATGGTATTGCTGCCTACGACCAAGCTGTTCAGAAACTGCTGTTCGGTGCTGACTCACCCCTGTTGGCTGCTGGTCGAGTAATCACCACTCAAGCCGTGGGCGGTACTGGCGCGCTGAAAATCGGTGCTGACTTCCTCAAGCAACTGCAGCCAAATGCTGTTGTCGCCATCAGCGATCCAAGCTGGGAAAACCACCGTGCTCTGTTCGAAACCGCGGGTTTCCCGGTTCAGAACTACCGCTACTACGACGCCGCCAGCCACGACGTAAACCGTGCCGGCATGCTCGAAGATCTCAATGCCCTGCCAGCCGGCTCCATCGTTGTGCTGCACGCGTGCTGCCACAACCCGACCGGTGTCGATCTGACCCCGGCTGACTGGCAGAACGTGCTGGACGTGGTCAAGGCCAAAGGCCTGATTCCGTTCCTGGACATGGCCTACCAGGGCTTTGGCGACGGCATCGACGAAGACGCCGCGGCAGTGCGCCTGTTTGCTGAGTCGGGGCTGAGCTTCTTTGTTTCCAGCTCGTTCTCCAAGTCGTTCTCGCTGTACGGCGAGCGTGTAGGGGCACTGTCAATCATCACCGAGTCTGCGGATGAGAGCGCTCGCGTTCTGTCCCAGGTTAAGCGTGTGATCCGCACCAACTACTCCAACCCGCCGACCCACGGTGCAACCATCGCCGCCGCTGTGCTCAACAGCCCTGAGCTGCGTGCCATGTGGGAAGAAGAACTGGCTGAAATGCGACTGCGCATTCGCGGTATGCGCCTGCAAATGGTAGAGCTGCTGTCGAAAAAGGCTCCGGGGCATGATTTCAGCTTTGTTGCGCGTCAGCGCGGCATGTTCTCGTACTCCGGCCTGACCGTTGAGCAAGTGACGCGCCTGCGTACCGAGTTCGGCATCTACGCCCTGGACACCGGCCGAATCTGCGTGGCTTCTTTGAATCAGCGCAACATTGAAGCGGTAACCGACGCTATTGTTCAGGTCATCTGAATAATGCACTGAGAAGTCATCGAAAGTGTTGACTTCTCTTTTTATATCAGTAAGATAGACGCAATTCCGCGATAGCTCAGTTGGTAGAGCAAATGACTGTTAATCATTGGGTCCCTGGTTCGAGTCCAGGTCGTGGAGCCAGATAGTAAAAAAGCCGCTAGCGATAGCGGCTTTTTTTTGCCTGAAATTTGGCGTGCGGGGGGCCAGATACCGCTCAGGCTGAGCACGGCCCGTTGTTCTCGTGCACGTCCTCAATATCCGCCAGCAGGGCTTTTGGATCGCAAGGATCCAGAACGACCTTATTTTTCTAGCAGCCACCCACCTCAGCACTCCACAGCTCAGCGTCTGAAGTTCAAGAAAGCACTGGCGTTTAGCCAGCCATTTACGGGCAGCAACGTTTTTTTATGCACTCCATCACGAATATCGCTATTCGATAATAAAAATCGTTTACTCCTATCTGAGAATGATTATTATTGGCTTCAGTGTTTCCTCGCTCAAAGGACCTGTGTCAGTGATCAGAACCTCTCCGGTATTTTCCCTGCTACAAAACGGGAAAAGCGTTTACGGCATGCTCAATTCCCTGCCTTCACCCATGCTCTGTGAAATGCTCGCGTTTGCCGGGTATGACTTTGTAATCCTCGATCTTGAGCACTTGCTGCGCTCCGAAGAAGACCTCATGCATTGCATTCGGGCCTGTGAGGCTGCCGGCATTTCTCCCTGGCTGCGCCTGCCCCACGTTGACGAAAAGCTGATCGGCAGGGCACTGGATGCCGGTATCGAAGGCATTGTCCTGTCACGTACCGAAAGTGCCGCGCAGGTTCAGCGCGCCATCGAAGCCACTCGTTTCCCGCCCATGGGGAACCGCGGAATAACAGGGGGGCGCATCACCGGATTCGGTCGTGTGCCATTACCCGAATACATCGAGCTGGCCAACCGTCAGACACCGATTGTTCCCATGATTGAAAGCCGCGCAGGGGTCGACGCTCTGAGCGAAATCCTGCTACTGCCGGGAGTCGGCATGATCATGGAGGGCGCCCTGGATCTGGCCCTTGATCTCGATCTGGGGCCTGACCCGCTCAGCCCTCACGTCTGGCAAATGCTGCAAGGCATGGCCGACGCCTGCCTCGCCGCTGAAGTGCCTTTTTGCGCCAATCCCCGCACCGCTGAACAGAACGCGTTTTGGCGAGCTCGGGGTGTGCGCAGTTTTCTGGCCGGTGAAGACCGTGGCTTGCTGCATAACGCATTGAAAGCCCGCCTGCATTCTCTCCAACAGCAATAACGAGTCGACGTAGATAAATGAAAACAACAACATACCTACACTTTTCACTCAGTCTCATCACACTGGGCATTTGCCATGCCGCCCTGGCTGCTGAGCAACCCCCCGTCAGCAGTCTGGAACTGGCACCCATGACGATTCAGGGGGACGTTCTCGGCGCAGCCAGCGATCAGGACGTGCGTACTTACGCCGGTAGTCGTAGTGTCGTCGATTCCAGCGATCTGAAAAAAGCCAGCGTCCGCGGTCTGGACGACGCTTTGCAGCGGGTCCCCGGGATCAAGATTTTTGACGAAACCGGCACCGGCGCCTTGCCGCAGATTTCTGTACGCGGGCTCTATGAGAGCCGCAGCGGCCGGATCCAGGCTTTGTCCGATGGCATCCCTCTGGCATTGGCACCCTACGGCCAGACGGGCCTGTCGCTGTTTCCAATGACCATGGCCACGGTCGATCGTATTGATATCGTGCGCGGGGGCGCAGCGGTGCAATATGGTCCGAATAACGTAGGCGGGGTCATCAACTTCATCAGCAAGCCGATTCCGCGTGAGTGGGAGACCACTTTGCAGGAGAGGACTACATTCAACCCTGGCGGGCGCCAGTTGTGGGACACCTATCTGGGCACCGGTGGTTACCTGACCGACAACTTCGGCTTGCAACTGGATATCAACACCCTGAGCGGTGAATACGGTCGCGAGCACTCCGACACCGATGTTCAGAACTACCGCCTGCGGGGTCAGTGGAACATCGACGACGATCGTGATCTGAGCTTCGGTGTGCAGCACTACAAGGCCGACATGGACCTAGCCGGGGCGCTCAGCGTGAAGGACTACAAGGATGATCCGCGCCAGTCTACGCGCCCGCTGGACCGCTTCGAGGGCGACACCAATCGCGTCTGGGGCACCTACACCCAGCGCCTGGGCGCCATGGGGCCTTTCGACTCGGTGGAGTTCAGCTGGACCAACTTCGCCCACAACAGTTACCGCAACTTCGTGGTCGGCTTGCCGTTCACACCGGACGGAACGGCAGTCACCAAACAGGACGGCCCTCGTGATTTCAAAGTATGGGGGACGGAGCCGCGCATCAGTGCCACGGTCGATGGCGACAACGTTGGCCAGACCTGGCTGCTCGGTGCCCGCTATGTCAGCGAAGACATCGATTACAAGGTCAATCGCCAGAGCCTCGCGACCGGCGTGACGGCGCCGTTCCGCGACTGGAAGTTCGATGACAACGCCCGTGCCTTCTACATCAGCAACGCCATCAGTCTGCTCGATCACCGCCTGACCATCACGCCGGGCGTGCGCTATGAAAACGCCCGCATGAATTACAGCGACGGCATCACCGGGTTCAAGCGCGAAAACAAATCCGAGGAGTGGCTGCCGGGCCTGACTGTGGGTTATCAGGCGAACGATGCCTGGTATGTCTACGCCAACGCCCAGAAGTCCCTGCGTCCGCCCCAAGTTACGCAGATCGTCAAGGAGGGCGCTGTGGGGGCCGAGCTGGCGTGGAACTACGAGACCGGTGTGCGCTACACCCCGTGGGACGGCATGCGCGTCGACTTCAATCTGTACCGCATCGACTTCGACGACCAGATTTCATATAACGCCACGACCGACCGCTTCGACAACCTTGGCAGCACGCGTCACCAGGGTTTCGAGACCGATATCTTCTGGACGCCGCAAGCCATGCGTGATCTGGACCTGCATGCCGGTTATGCCTACCTCGATGCCAAGCAACGCAATGGCACATACACAGACAACGAGGTGCCGTACTCCTCGCGCAACCAGTTCATGGTTGACGCCCGTTATCGTTTTGCCGAGCACTGGACCTACAACCTTGACGGCCTGTACATCAGCAAGGCCTACACCGATGCCGCGAATACCCGCGATGAAAATGCCTCGGCCAGTGTGGGTGAGCTGCCTGCGTACTGGGTCTGGAACACGGCCGTGGAACGTGAGTTCCCGCTGGCAGACAAGAGCGTCCTGACCGCATCGGCGGGCATCAGCAACCTGTTCAACCGCGAATACTATTTCCGCGGTATCGACACCGCCCCTTGGGGTCGTCAAGCCGCGCCCGAGCGTTCGCTCACCCTAGGCGTCAACTACCGCTTCTAACCCGCGCACACGCGCCTACGTGAACCAGTTGCCCGATCCTCAGGGACGGGCAACTGCTGCCCCCAGGAAACTGCCATGCAACGTCCATTTGTCATCCTTGCACACGTCGCACATCCAGCCATTCTCGAGGGCTTCTTGCCTGCAGCACACGCGCGCGGGGTGCCGGTTGTGGTGATTACTGATCACGCCCAGGAGCACCGGCGTCTGCTCGCCACCTCGCACATTTCGCCCGACCAGCTGCACGTTATCGAATGTGATGTGTTCAATCCGCTGGCAGTTATCGAGACGCTCAACGCCCAGGGCTTGCGCCCCGTGGCTGTGTTCTCCAACAGCGACCACCTGCAAACCGCCACGGCGATGGTGGCCGAGACATTCGAGTGTCCAGGCAAGGACTGGCGACTGTGTTACGCGGCGAAGAACAAGGCGGCCATGCGCGAGCGCATGCAACGACTGGGTTTGCCTGGGCCGTGGTTTCAGGTACTCACATCGAAGAGCCCATTGCCGGCCGATGCGCCATGGCCGGTGGTGGCCAAGCCTCGTGAAGGCGTTGCCAGCCTGGACGTCAGGCTATGTCACAACGCGGACGACCTGGGCACTTACTGCGAGCAGTTCTGGCAGCAGCAACCTGATCGGGCACTGTTGCTCGAAGCTTATATGGAAGGCCCGTTGTTCACCCTCGAAACCCTGGGGGACGGACGGACCCTGCAAGCCATTGGCGGCTTCGACGTGACCCTGTCTGCGCCGCCGCATTTTGTGGAACTCGCCGCACGCTGGAACGGCCACCTCAGTTGCGCGCAGCGTTCTGCGGCGCTGGCACAAGTCGCTGCATTCGGGGTCAATTTCGGTGTGTGCCACAGCGAGTTCATTCTGACCGCCCAAGGCCCGGTACTGGTTGAAATCAACTATCGCAGTATCGGGGATGGCCGGGAGTTCCTGCTTGACCGCCTGCTGCCGCAAGGGTGGTTCGATCGTATTGTCGCGGTGCATTTGGGGCACGCCCTGAGCGCTGCGCAACCGGCGCAAGCCCAGGCCACCGTGCATTACCTGGTAGCCGACCGCAGCGGGCGCCTGGACCAGGCCAGCGCCAGTTTCAACGTCGAGCGAGAAGGGCACTGGTGCGATTATCGGGCGTTGCAGCATGCGGGGGATACGGTGACTATCAGCCACTCCAACAAAGACTATGTCGGTGTGCTGCGCCTGATCGCGCCGGATGATGTCAGCCTTGATGCGCAACTGAGTTCGACCCTGAACGACCTGAAATGGGTGGTGGCATGAGCCTGCAACCAGAGGTCGCCGATCAGGGCTTCATCACCCGGCGCATCATCGATTGTTGCCTGCGCGAAGACATTCGCGGGGTTGTCAGCCAGGGGCAGCTTGGCCCGCTGCCCGAAGCGTTGAGCCCCTATCTGCATCAGCAGCCCGGCGCCCACTGGCTCCGTATCGCCCATTTGGGCGCCGACGAGCTATGGCTGCCCGTTGTCAGGGCCTATCCGTTGCAGGACTGGATCGGTACAGGCGACGCCTGGATCAAGGTTTCGTCGCAACAACCGGTCGAGGTCCAGCGCGGCTATTCGCAATGGCTGGGCCACTTGAGTCAGGGCCTGGATGAAGAAAGCCTGGCGCTGTTCGCGGCGTATCTGAAAGAAGCGGATTGCGCCACTGAACACCGGACCCTGTGCAATCAGGCCTATCACCACTGTGCCCCCGGTCTCGGTGATGTCATTGCGCTCAAGGACTGGTCACAGCGGTTGTTGAAAATAGACCAGTTGGCGAGCTATCTGGATCACCCGTTCTACCCCACGGCGCGGGCTAAAAGCGGTTTCGATGCGGCGGCGCTTAAAGGCTACGCCCCGGAGTTTGCACCGCGCTTTGAACTCAACTGGCTGGCGATTCCCAGCCAGGCGCTGACCCTGACCAGCCCGCCGCCGCCGCATTGGCCGGACTTTGAAGAAGTCGGCCTGTCGCCGACCTTGCACAACAGCCATTCATTGTTGCCGGTTCATCCGCTGACCTGGAACGAACTTGAGCACTATGGCTTGCCCGAAGGCACACTCAGGGCTCCACGTACCGCCATGCAGGTCGAGCCCACGCTGTCCGTGCGAACGGTGGTGTGCATCGACCAACCGCAGTGGCACCTCAAACTGCCGTTGCTGGTCAGCACCCTCGGGGCGCGCAATTTACGCCTGATCAAACCGAGCACTCTGTATGACGGTCACTGGTTTCAAACCACCTTGATGGCTTTGGCCGAGCGCGATACGGCCCTGGCATCCCGGTATCTGCACGTCGATGAAAAACATGGCGGTCATGCGGACCAGAGTCGTCATCTGGCTTACATCGTGCGTCGTTATCCCTCAGGTCTTGAAAACACCACGCTGGTGCCCGTCGCAGCGCTGGCCAGCCCGCTTACCGATGGGCGGCTGTTCCTTGAGCAATTGGTCGAGCGCTTCTACGCAGGTTCATTGCAACACTGGCTCAACGACTATCTCGACCTGCTGCTGCAGGTGCATCTGCGGCTTTGGCTGCATTACGGCATCGCATTGGAGGCCAACCAGCAGAACGCCGTACTGATTTTCGAACCCGGGCAACCATTGCGACTGTTGATGAAGGACAACGACGCCGCTCGTTTGTGGCCTCAGCGCTTCGCTGCTGCCTGCCCGGATCTCGCCGATTTGCCGACAGCGCTGCAGGATGAGCGCATTCGTGTCGACAGCACCCAGCCCTTGGCCGAGATGTTCTGCACCATCACCTTGCAACTGAACATCGTGGCCATTGTTGAGGCCATTGCGGTCGCGGGGCTGTCCTCCCGATCCAGCCTGTACGGTACGTTGCGTCAGCGCCTGATGCTTTGTCTGGAGCAGCTCGAAACAGACGGCATCAACTGTGACGACGCACGCCTGTGGCTTCTCGACAGCCCGAAACTGCCGGTCAAGTACCTGCTCAGTGCAGGCAGCCTGTTGAGCAAGGCGCATTCCGGTGCCAGTGATATCAACAAGTTCTACGGCTACAGCGCGACGAACTTCCTGCTGGAGGAGGGGGCATGCAACGCCGTCTGATCACCAGCGTCCTGCTGGGGCATTTCCTGTCGGCTTTCACGGCGCTGGGGATTCCGCTGTACCTGCCGCGCATCCTGGCCGATCTGGCGCCCGGTACCCCTGGGTGGGCCATTGGTGTGCTGTTTGTATTGCCGACACTGTGCACCGCGCTGGCAGCGCCGATCTGGGGGCGCTGGGCCGATCGCAACGGCTGTCGCCTGTCATTGCTGCGCGCTCATGCCGGGCTGTTCGCGGGTTTTCTGCTGGCAGGCTTTAGCCCCAATCTGACGGTGTTCGTTCTGGCGTTAATCATCCAGGGCACTTTCGGTGGTGCGATGGCGGCGTCCAACGCCTATCTGTCGACCCAGTTCAAGGGCGGGGACCTGTCCCGAGCCCTGAACTGGACACAGTATTCGGCGCGGCTGGCGATGATCACTGGTCCGATCCTGCTGGGGCTGATGACTTCCAAAGGTCTGGGGTTAAGCCTGTACAGCTATCTGGCCTGGTTGCCGCTACTGGCCTTTGTGCTCGTCCTGGCGTTGCCCAACGACAAGCCCAGGCATGCTCTGGACAGCAAAAAAAACCAGGCATTGGGTGAGCTGCCGCCAGATATGGCGCGGCTGCTGGCGGTGCAGTTTTTATTCAGCTTCGCCATGGTCGTCACCTTTCCCTATTTCATGCCGTTCGGCGAGCAATTGGGAGTCGGCAGCGACACCTTGATCGGCGTGCTCTACAGCCTGCCGCATCTGGTGTACCTGCTGGCCTTGCCCTGGGTGCACAAGCATCAGGGCAACCTGCTGTTGCCGGGGTTGGCGCTGCTGGCAATCAGTAACGCGCTGCAGTTCTGGAGTGTGCAGGCCGAGCCTTTATTCGCCCTGCGCCTGCTCAGCGGGGCGGGCATGTTGCTCAGTTTTGTCGGGTTGCACCGCTGCCTGAGCCAGCGCAGCCGCCAGGGCAGTGCAGGGCGCCTGTTCGGTTGGTTCGACTCCAGCGGCAAATGGGCCGGAACCGCTGCCGGTGTCACCGCCGCCGTGGTCAGCCAGACCTGCGGCATTGCCTCTCCGTTTCTTGTTGCGTGCCTGGCGGCCATGGCGGCCATGGTCCTGGCGCGACCTCTATTGATCACTTCCCGGGAGATTCCGGCATGACGTTCGCTAGCAATACCCCATCCTTGAACACCGTATCCCTGCAGGACCATGCCCTTGATGGCGAAGCGCAGCGACATGCCATCGAGTGCCTGCTCAATTGCTATTTGCGTGAATATGCATTGCCGCGCAATGAGGCCAACCTGAACTATCAGGCTCAGGACTTGCCAATGAGCCTGCGCCAGGCCAACGGCCGTTGCATCAGCATTCGCCTGCCCGGCGGCCGGTTGGTGGTACGCATCGATCGCGCCAGCCTTCTGGGACGATGCCATTATCTCAGCGCACCTTATTTCAAGGGCAACCAACAGAGCTGGCGGCCGCTGGACGCCCATGAGCTGGCACGCCTGCTGTGTACGCCGCTCAGTGGCGCCGAGCGCGTCGGCGAGATGCTGCAGCAAGTCGCCAACAGCCTGCTGATCACCCGTACCTTTCTGCGCCACTCCCGTCCTGCCAATGAAGTTGCCGATAGCCTGCTGGCGTCCGAGCAACATCAGCTGTGGGGTCACGCCCTGCATCCGACTCCGAAGAGTCGAGAAGGTATTTCCCATGACGATTTGCTGGCCTGCTCGCCGGAAGTCGGGGCGCGCTTTCAATTGCACTGGTTCAAGGTCGACCCGGCGCTGATACGGCATCAGGGCGATGACCCGCGCAGCACCTTGCGCGACCTATCGGGGCGCGACGACGCTTACCCGTGCCACCCCTGGGAAGTCGCCCGTATACTGGCCGACCCGCTGGTGCAGCGCGCACAGCAGCAGGGCTTGATTACATACCTCGGTGCTTTGGGACAGTCCATGTACCCGACGTCGTCGGTGCGCACGCTTTACCATCCGCAGTTGCCCTATTTCATGAAGTTCTCGATGCACGTGCGCCTGACCAACTGCGTGCGCAAGAACGCCTGGTATGAGCTTGACAGTGCCGTCGCTCTGACCCGGCTGCTCGGCCCTGTCATGAACGAGCTGGCGATGCAGCAACCTGGTTTCAGGCTGATGCCCGAACCCAGTGCCACCAGCCTGGACCTCAGTGCTTTTGGCACCCTTGAACAGGCCCGGGAAGTCACTGAATGCTTCGGTATCGTGTACCGGGAAAACCTCTGCGCCGAAGACCGCGAGCGGTATCAGCCGCAAGTGGCAATGGCGCTGTTCACCTGGGATCAACAGGGTCGCAGCGTGTGCCGCGAACAGGTACAGCGCTATGCCGACCGCGCCGGTCTGGGCATTGAGCTCGCCACCCTGAACTGGCTGGATGCCTATGCTGCCCAGATGCTTGGCGGCGTACTGTATTGCCTGTTCCGTGAGGGCGTAGCGCTGGAGCCGCACTTGCAGAATACGGTCATCGGTTTCGCCGAGGATGGGCTGCCAAGCCAGGTGTGGATTCGAGACCTTGAAGGCACCAAGCTGGTCCCTGAAATCTGGCCCGCTGAACGCCTCAGCGCACTGGATGAGCGCACCCGCAGCTCGGTGTACTACAGCGCACAAAAGGCCTGGCAGCGGGTGGGCTACTGCGCCCTGGTGAACAATCTGGGCGAGGCAGTGTTCCATCTGGCCAGCGGTAGCACTGCCCTGGAGCAACAACTGTGGGCACGTATCGGCGACCTGCTGCAGGTGCAATCAGAGCGGCTTGGCCACCCCGAGCCCCTGCGAGCGTTGTGCGCCGGTGCACCATTGCCGAGCAAAGAGAACTTCATGACACGCCTGATGATGCGCGCCGACCGTGAAGCCGGTTACACCCTGTTGCCCAGTCCGCTGGCTATCATTGAAAAGAGCCAATGCGCATGAGCCTTCCTGCATCCGTCACCCACTGCATCGAGCAGCTCAAGGCTGAGCACGACGGGCCATTATGTGCCTACGTTTACGACCTGCCTGCCCTTGAACGGCACGTAAAGGCAATGCGCCAGGTACTGCCCAAAAGCTGTGAACTGTTCTACGCCGCCAAGGCCAATCCGGAAGCCCGGGTGCTGAAATCCCTTGCCCCTTGGGTCGATGGCTTTGAAGCTGCTTCAGGCGGCGAACTGACGTGGCTGCATGACCAGTGCCCCGACCAGCCGCTGATTTTTGGCGGCCCCGGCAAGCTTGATCGCGAGCTGGATCTCGCCCTGCAGTACCGGATATCGGCGTTTCATGTGGAGAGCGTGACTGAATTGCGCAGCCTGGCACGCATCGCCCGTGAGCGTGGCGTGCAGGCACCGGTCATGCTGCGATTGAATCTGAAGCTGGCCCAGGCACCGCAAAGCCGATTGGTCATGGGAGGCAAACCCACGCCATTCGGTCTGGATGAAGAGGGGCTCGCCAGTGCCCTGCACCTACTGCGTGAAGAGCCGTCTCTGGAGCTAAAGGGGCTGCACTTCCATCTTCTGTCACACCAGCTGGATGTGGACGCGCACCTGGAGTTGATTCGCAGCTACTTCCTGACATTCCGCAAGCTGTGCGCCGACAACGGCCTGCAACTGCCGATCCTGAATGTCGGCGGAGGCATGGGCATCCACTATCAGGACTCGGCGCAGTCGTTCGACTGGCCACGGTTCTGTCAGGGCCTGCAGGGTTTGATCGATGAGTACGACATGGGCGCCACCTGCATTCGTTTCGAGATTGGCCGATTTATCAGTGCTGCCTGTGGCTACTACGTCATGCAGGTACTGGACATAAAAAGCAGTCATGGCGAGTTTTTTGCCATTGGCCGCGGCGGTACGCATCACTTCCGCACGCCTGCTGCTCAAGGCCATGACCATCCGTTCACGGTAGTACGAGGCACTCAGCCAGCTCAGATCAGTGATCAGGAGGTCACGCTGGTGGGGCAGTTATGTACGCCAAAGGATGTGCTGGCCAGACGGCAACCCGTGGCGCAACTGGCGATGGGTGATTTGCTGGTGTTCACGCTGGCGGGGGCTTATGCCTGGAACATCTCGCATCAGAACTTCCTGATGCACGAGCCGCCACTGAAGGTGTTTATCGAGGGTTGAGGCTGAGCAGTACCGCTGCGGGAGCGAGCAGGCTCGCTCCCGCAGCGGGTGATCATCACGGCACGACTGGCTGCGGTGTTATGTTCGAGACGTTGTGGGCGGGCATCATCTCCCAGGCATCACGGGGTTCGTCCAGATCGCGGTTGAGTGTTTCCGGAGTTTTGAAGGTGGTGTAAAGGGTGATCAGCGTCAGTAGCGACAGGTAGCAGGCAATCGGCAGCCAGGCGCCAATGCCCGCGCTGGCGTCGCCATCGTGGCTGGCCACGACCAGGGCGATAAGGCCTGCGCCGATCAAGGGCGCAATGCCACCCGCGATCACGGCCGAGGCTTCCCTGGCGATGGAAACGCCCATGTAACGGTGACGCGAACCAAACAGCTCGGGCATAAGCGCCGCTTGCGTACCGAACATCCCCCAGGTACCGATGCCCAGCGCGATGGAGATGGCAATGATGCTCGCCACCACATTGCCCTGACTCAGTACCCACCACACCGGAAAAGCCAATACCAGTTGCAGCATGGCAAAAGCCCGGTAGACCACCACACGACCAAAGCGGTCGCTGAGTTTGCCGGCAATCGGTACGGTCAGCGCGCCGAGACTGGCAGCGCAGATCAATGTCAGCACACCCACCGGGCCTTGCAGGCCAACTACGCCAACGATGTAGCTCACCGCCAGGGCTTGATAAATCGAAGAACCGCCGTTTTCTCCCAGGCGCAGGCCGATGCCGAGCAGCAGGGTGGGCTTGGAGTGCTTCATGGAACTTTTAAGCGGGTTGTCGCAGACGCGCTTGAGTGCCTTGAGGCGGATAAATGTCGGCGATTCCTTGAGCGACAAACGCATGTACAGGCCCAGGGCAACGATCACCACGCTGCTGAAAAACGGTATGCGCCAAAGCCCGCTCTCCAGCACGTTGTCACTGCTGCTGATCACCAAAAAGTACACCAGCGCCGCAAGGATGGTGCCCAGCTGGATGCCAAGGAATGGCAGGGCGGCATAGAAACCGCGTCTGCCTTCGGGGGCGTACTCGGTCATCATGACGGCTGCGCCTGCCTGCTCGGCACCTGCGCCCAGGCCCTGGAGCAGACGCAGAACCACCAGCAGGACCGGTGCCAGATAACCGACCTGTTCAAAAGTGGGCAGGGCGCCAATCAGGGTGCTGGAAACACCCATCAGCAGCACGGTGGATGTCAGCACGAATTTGCGCCCTACGCGGTCTCCGATCATGCCGAACAGCACGCCGCCGAGGGGGCGAATGGCAAAACCCAGGAAGTAAGTACCGAAGCTGGCGATGAGGCTCATGGTACGGGTCTGTTCAGGAAAGAACAGCGGCCCGAAAATCAGTGCGGCGGCCAACGTATAGAGGGCAAAGTCGTAATATTCCAGAGCACTGCCCAAGGAGCAGGCCCAGGCAGCGCGGTGCAAGTCTTTCTTGTGTTCTTGCGGTTCGGGGACCAGGTCAATGTCAGATGGAGAATGATCATGAGTCATGTTGGTACCTTCTGGTAGGTGCCTTTACGGCATCTTGTTATCGATAGGCAGCAGGGTTACTTACAATTTCAGTCTCTGTATTTCATGGAGCATGGCCTGCTCCATAACGTCGATGGGTGCATCGTGTTCGGTGTACAACTCGATTTGCCGACATGCCTGGTGCACCAGCATGCGTGTGCCGCTAACCGTGCGGCAGCCCAGCCCTGCCGCTTGCAGCAGCAGGGCGGTCTGCACGGGCATGAACGCCACGTCCATGACAATCAGGTGGCTGGCCAGCAGGCCGTCCAGCGGGTTGCTGTCCGGTTGCTTGAACCCCACGGACGTCGCGTTGATGACGATGTCGAAATCCTGGGCTGCAAATGCATCGACGCTGCCGCCCCATCGAGCCCCCAAATCCTCGGTCAATGCCTTGCCGCGCTCGCGGCTGCGGTTAAACACCGTGACCCGGGCCGCTGCTTGCAGGCAGCCGTAAACCACGGCCCGGGCAGCGCCACCGGCACCGATCACGGCAATGCGCCTGCTGTTCAGTTCGCTGACTTCCTGCAGGGCACGCACTGCGCCCAGATAGTCGGTGTTGTAGCCAGTAAGCACGCCGTCGATGTTATTGATGGTGTTGACTGCGCCAATCACGTGGGCGGACTCGTCAATCACATCCAGATGAGCCATCACGGCGGTTTTGTAAGGCATGGACACGTTCATGCCGCGTATACCCAAGGCCCGGATGGCCGCGACGGCGGCCACCGGGTCTTCAACGCCAAAGCACACAAAGGTGTAGTCCAGACCGAGCGCGGCATAGGCCGCATTGTGAATTTTTGCGGAGAGGGAAAACGGCGACCCCATGATCGAACCGCACAGGGTTGGCAGGGATTGGGGCATGGGTGCCTCCTTGAATTGGATTTATGAGTGGGGCAATGCCGCCACTTTCAACCCCTCCCGCCCTTGAGTGCCAATCGTATATGGTGATGCCGTGATCACGGATCGTGATCACCAAAAGAGCGGTGCCGCTGGTGTTGGATGTTGTGTGCCATCAACCCTGCAAGTGCTGGAAGAGATTTAGTAGCCGCCGCCTCGCGGAGCGAGGCGGCGAACGGACACTACATAAACTCAGAAAAATACCGGACTCATTAGCTCAAGGCGGCGATCAGACGTTCAAGCTGTTTGCAGGCGCCATCGTCCAGTGGCGATACCGGCAAGCGCGGGTTGCCGACTTCCAGTCCGGTGTTGCGCAAGCCGGCCTTGATGGTTGCTGGTAAGCCGCCCTTGAGGATGAAATCCAGCAGGGGTAACTGGCGGTAAAACAACGCCCGTGCCCGCTCCAGATCATTGGCCAGAATGGCCGCGTACAACTCAAGGTTAAGGGGCGCTATCAAGTTGGGGGCTGCGGTGCACCAGCCCTTTGCGCCTGCGGCAAAGGCTTCCAGTGCCAGAGGATTGCAGCCGTTGTAAAACGGCACCTGCCCCTCGCCCAGCACGTGCAGGCGGTGCATGCGCTGGATGTCCCCCGTGCTCTCCTTGACCATGGTGACGTTCTCAACGGCGTTGAAGATCCGCAGGATCAGCTCGGGCGACATGTCCGTGCCGCTGGTGGCCGGGTTGTTATAGAGCATGATCGGCACCTGGATACTGCTGCCGATGGCCTGGTAGTGGGCAAGAATTTCCGCTTCGCTGAGTCTCCAGTAAGACGCAGGCAGCACCATGACCACATCGGCACCCTGGGCCTGGGCAAAGCGCGCACGGCGTACGGCTTTGGCGGTGGTCAAATCTGAAACGCTGACGACGGTCGGGACTCGTCTGGCCACGTGCTGGATGCTGAATTCGCACACCCGGTCCCATTCAAGGTCACTCAGGTAGGCGCCTTCGCCCGTGCTGCCCAATGGCGCGATGGCATGTACGCCGCTGTCGACGAGGCGGTCTATGGATTGCCCCAGAGCATCCAGGTCCAAGTGTTCGCCGTCAGCGGAAAATGGGGTGATGGTGTAGCCGATGATGCCGTGGATATCAGGGGTCGACATGTCGATGTCCTTGAGAAAAGGGGGGGTCAGTTCAGGCAATCGGCATGACGACGAAGGTTTTGCCGGACGTAATAGTTGAAGGCGGCAGTGTGGCGTTTGGGCCTGGCAATCCAGTCGTGGGCTTCGCGGCCCAGTTCAGGCTGGATCGGCTTGATTTCACCTGCGGCCATGGCCAGCAATTGCAGTTTGGCGGCCCGCTCGATCAACTGCGCAATCACGCACGCTTCTTCAATGCTGGCGCCGGTCGACAATTGGCCGTGATGGGAAAGCAGCACCGCCCGTTTTTTGCCCAGCGCACCGGCAATCAGTTCGCCTTCTTCATTGCCCACCGGAACACCCGGCCAGCCTTCGAGAAACGCGCAATCGTCATACAGGGGGCACAGATCCATGTGCGAAATCTGCAGTGGAACCTCCAGCATCGACAACGCACTGACATGGGTGGGATGGGTGTGAATGATGCAGTTTACGTCCGGACGGGCGCGGTACACCCAACTGTGGAAACGGTTGGCCGGATTGGGCATGCCGTGGCCTTCGAGCACTTCCAGGTCCTCATTGACCAACAACAGGTTGCCTGCGCTGATCTCATCGAAACCGAGCCCTAACTGCTGGGTGTAGTAAGTGCCGGGTTGCGGGCCACGAGCGGTAATTTGCCCGGCCAGGCCCGAGTCATGACCGTTCTCGAACAAAATACGGCAGGTCAGTGCCAGCTTTTGCCGGTCAGTCCACGTATTATCCGCCAGGGTTTGTTGCATCTGTTGCAGTGCCTGCTTGACCAATTGGTCTTTGGGGAGTGCTAGTGTCTTGCTCATAGAGGTGTCCTCTGATGCGTTCATTAAGCGTCGAGTTCGCTGTCACTCATCTCTGGGGAGGGCATGGGTGAATACAAATGACACGAAAGATCCTATATGACACATTGTGTCATTGGCAAGCATGAGTCGTTTCCTTTTTTGTGAGCTGACCGTTTTTTATGTCTATCCGATTGAAATTGCTAAGAAAAAAACTGGGGATGAGCCTGGAGTCCTTGGCTGAAAAATCCGGCATGACCAAGAGTTATCTGTCGAAAATCGAGCGCGGCCTTAATACGCCGTCGATTGCGGCAGCCTTGAAGCTGGCCAAAGCGCTGAATGTGAAGGTCGAAGAGTTGTTCAGCGAAGAAAACGTCCAGCTCGACAGCTACAGCCTGATACGCAGCGATGAGCGTCAGTCATTGGCAGCCAATGACCAGAGCTTGGGGTACGCCGTGCTGGCCCATCAGGTGGGGGAGCGCAGCATGCTGCCGTTCATGATTTATCCGCCGGCCGATTTCATTGACAAAGCCTTCAAGGAGCACATGGGCGAGGAGTTTCTGTTTGTCCACGAGGGGCAGGTCGAAGTGGACTTCATGAACGAGCGTGTGTTGCTCAATCGCGGGGATGCCTTGCATTTCAACGCGCAGAAACCGCACCGTATTCGTTCGGTGGGCGAGCAGCAGGCCCAACTGCTGGTGGTGGTGAACAGCGCTCAAGAGTGAGGCGGGAGGAGGGGGCTCCAAGCCGAGACGGCTGAGCCCCGAAACTTTATTGAACCGGGAGTTTTTCCAGCGCCCCACGCAACTCCTCAGCGGTCGCGAACTCTTGCTGGGAAACCAGCGTGCCATTGTCCAGTTGCAGCCACAGCACCTTCTCTTCGGCGCCCGGGTAGTTGGCGGCAATACTGCCATCGCGGTCCAGGACCACACGATAGCTGTAGTCACGCATGGCCGGGATGGCGATGAACTTGCCGATCAGCGAGGGCATGCGCTGTACATCGGCCAGGAACACCACGTTGCGCGCTTCCAGATAGCCCTTGGCCTCGTTTTCCAGTGCAGCCTTGACCAGTTTGGAACCGTCCATGTTGCGTGCTACCAGCAGAACCCGGGTTTGAGTGTCCAGGGTGTAGGGTTGGTCATGCTGGTCCTGCAGGGTCCAGGGCGTCAGGCGCTCGCCGATATTCGCCGCGAAGGCCTGCATGGACAGCGCGCTCAACAGCAGCACAAGTGCAATTCTCACCGTTTGATACCCCTTCAGGTTGTGTAGTCGAAGCGTTGGAGCCCGACATGCATCGGGCATGGCGCGTATGGTATCCCACAGGATCAGGTAAAAGTTCTGAGACGCATTTAGCTACAAATTGCTCTATGGTTAAACGCAACCGGCCATAGGAAGTGCACTGATGACTCGTCTTACCGCGAAAGACTTTGCCCCTGAGTTGCTTGAGCTCTATGACTACTACGCCCACGGCAAGATCAACCGTCGCGAGTTCCTGGATCGTGCCGCGTTGTTCACCCTGGGTGGTTCAGCGCTTAGCGTGCTGGCTGCGCTAAGCCCTGATTACGCGCTCGCCGAACAGGTCTCTTTTACCGACCCGGATATCGTGGCCGAGTACGTCATGTATCCATCTCCGAAGGGCAACGGCCAGGTTCGCGGCTATCTCGTGCGTCCTGCCAAGGCGCAGGGCAAGTTGCCAGCTGTGGTGGTGGTTCATGAAAATCGCGGGCTCAACCCCTATATCGAAGATGTCGCCAGGCGGCTGGCCAAAGCGGGGTATATCGCCCTCGCACCCGATGGTCTGACCTCAGTGGGCGGCTACCCGGGCAATGACGCGCAAGGGTTGGCATTGCAACAAACGGTCGATCCCACCAAGTTGATGAACGACTTTTTTGCCGCAGTGGAATGGCTGATGCAGCACGACGCGACGACCGGAAAAGTAGGGATTACCGGGTTCTGCTATGGCGGTGGGGTGGCCAACGCGGCTGCGGTGGCCTATCCGGAGCTGGGGGCGGCGGTATCGTTTTACGGGCGCCAGGCCGCTGCCGATGAGGTCAGCCGCATCCAGGCGCCACTCATGCTTCAGTACGCCGGGCTGGACACGCGAATCAACGAAGGGTGGCCGGTCTTCGAACAGGCGCTTAAGGCCAATGGCAAAAATTATGCAGGGCATGTCTACCCGGGGGTAAACCACGGCTTTCATAACGATTCAACGCCCCGCTACGATGAGGCCGCGGCGACATTGGCCTGGAGCAGGACGCTGGATTGGTTCGGCAAGTATCTGGCGTAAAGGCTTAGCTGTTCTTTTTGCGCAAGCTCTTGAGTCGGGCGCTGGCGCGTTGCACGGCGGCCATTTTTTCCGGACGTTTCATGCTCCGCCACTTGCGGATGTCTTCCTTGGTACGCCCGCAACTCACGCAGAGATCGCCACTCAACTGGCACACGGCTATGCACGGATTTTCAATGTCTTTAGCCAATCAGTTGCGCCCCGTCTGCTTTTGGGCCAGACGCTTTGGCCAGTTGCCGCCACAGCTGCGCTGGCATTCTTCTTCAGAATCGAAAAATACGTGGGCCGAGCCATTACGCACCTTCACCTGGGCATCAGCCAATGCCCGGGCCGTCAGTTCACCCATATAACTGGCCTCGCCATCGGCCAGGGCGAAGTCTTTACTGGCTTGTGTATCGAACACCCAGACCACCTTGAGGCTGGCCGGGAAGGCCTCGTAGTCGACCACATGAGTCAGCCAGACAAACCCCGGAATCTGTGATTTGGCTGTTTCACAGGCCTCGGTCAGGGTGGTGATCAGACGACGTTCGATCTGTGCCTGGGTGCGCTTGCTTAAAGACATGGGTGAATCCTGTTGATGGGCGGAGCAAAAGCGCGATTATACCTGACCTCGGGGCTCGGTCACTGCAGCGACTGCCGCTTCGCCCAAAGTGCCACCTGAGGTAGAATGACGCAGCAAGTCGGCTGGCCGCCCTGGATCGTCGTATCCACACACGTTCCCCGGAAGGAGCTGTGAGCAGGCCGGGCATCAAGGAGCCGCAAGTGCTGCACAAAAAATGTTACCCAAGCAGCTGAAGCCAAAACCAACAAGAGATCAGCGCCCAAGGTGCATAAAGTGAGGTCTGTAACGTGCACAGGCCTTATATATCTGCCCGTTCAAGGTTTGAGGATCGGTTCGATCGCAGGCGACAAGCCTGTGGTGAGTCGAAGAATTTCATGCTCTGCGTGTCGGGTGGATGGCGTTTTATCTTAGGTACTACAACATGTTTAAAAAAGTGAACAAGGGGCTACTGGGTCTGGCGCTGACCATGGGGATTACCTCCGTGCACGCTGCCGAGCCTAAACAGGTGGATGTACTGCTGATTGGCGGCGGCATCATGAGCGCTACTCTGGGTGTCTGGCTCAATGAGCTGGAACCTGGCATGTCCATGGAGATGATTGAACGTCTCGATGGCGTTGCCCAGGAAAGCTCCAACGGCTGGAACAACGCCGGTACCGGTCACTCGGCCCTGGCCGAGTTGAACTACACGCCAGAAGACAAGAACGGCAACGTTGAAATCCCGAAGGCCATTGAAATCAATGAAGCTTTCCAGGTGTCGCGTCAGTTCTGGTCCTGGCAGGTCAAGAACGGCGTTCTGAAAGACCCGCGTTCGTTCATCAACTCCACTCCGCACATGAGCTTTGTGTGGGGCGATGACAACATCAAGTTCCTGAAGAAGCGCTACGAGGCCCTGCAGGCCAGCCCTCTGTTCGCGGGCATGGAATACTCCGAAGACCCGGTGCAGATCAAGAAGTGGGTTCCGCTGATGATGGAAGGGCGTGACCCGGCTCAAAAAGTCGCGGCCACCTGGTCTCCGATCGGTACTGACGTGAACTTCGGCGAAATCACGCGCCAGTTCGTGGCTTACCTGCAAACCAAGCCTCAATTCTCGCTCAAACTGTCGAGCGAAGTTGAAGACATCAAGCGCAATGAAGATGGTTCATGGCGTGTGGTGTACAAAAACCTGAAAGACGGCACCAAAACCGAGACTGATGCCAAGTTCGTATTCATTGGCGCAGGCGGTGGTGCTCTGCACTTGCTGCAGAAGTCCGGCATTCCTGAAGCCAAGGAATACGCAGGCTTCCCGGTTGGCGGCTCGTTCCTGGTCACCGAAAACCCTACCGTTGCTCAGCAGCACCTGGCCAAGGCCTACGGTAAAGCATCGGTTGGCGCACCGCCGATGTCGGTTCCTCACCTGGACACCCGCGTGCTGGATGGCAAGCGCGTAATCCTGTTTGGCCCGTTCGCGACCTTCTCTACCAAGTTCCTCAAGGAAGGCTCGTACTTCGACCTGCTGACCAGCACCACGACCCACAACATCTGGCCAATGACCAAAGTCGGCATCGAACAGTACCCACTGGTTGAATACCTGGCTGGCCAACTGATGCTGTCTGACGAAGATCGCTTCAATGCTTTGAAAGAGTACTTCCCGAACGCTAAATCTGAAGACTGGCGCCTGTGGCAAGCCGGTCAGCGTGTTCAGATCATCAAGCGTGATGAAGAGAAGGGCGGCGTGCTGAAACTCGGTACCGAGATTGTCAGCGCCAAAGACGGCAGCATCGCAGGTCTGTTGGGCGCATCGCCTGGTGCATCCACCGCTGCACCGATCATGCTGACCGTGCTCGAAACCGTGTTCAAGGACAAGGTTGCGACGCCAGAGTGGCAAGCCAAGCTGCACCAGATCGTGCCGAGCTATGGCACCAAGCTGAACGGTGATCCTGATCGCGTTGCTCAAGAGTGGGCCTACACAGCTGAAGTCCTGCAATTGACTCCGCCGCCGGCGATCCCGGCTGCAACTCACACTGCAGCCCCTGCTGCCGCGCCGGCCAAGCCTGCGCCAAGCAACCCAGCGGCTGACATGGCGCTGTAAAAAAACGGCCCCACCCGACGCTGTTCGGGTGGGGCTGCTTTACCTCGCACTACCCCCTCCTACATTCGCCTCGCACCATACGCACCGGGTATCGGCCCTTACTGCGTGCCGAACAAGGCCGTCCAGTAAATGCCTGCGTCACTTTTGGGGTCTACCGCGTAGGCTGCGCCGAGCTCGCGAAACTCAGGGTTCATTACGTTGGCGCAGTGGCCAGGACTGGCCAGCCAGCCGTCGACCAGTTTGCGCGTGGTGTCTTGCCCGGCCGCGATATTTTCGCCGATCTGCTGGGCGATATAGCCCGCCAGTTCAGCACGGTCGCCTGGTGTCGAGCCGTCGCGCCCCTTGTGGTCAAAATAGTTGTTATTGGCCATATCCCGTGAATGGGCTTCAGCGGAGGTTGCCAGGGTGGCATTCCAGGTCAGCGGTCCGGCCGGGGCAAAGGCCTGTGTGCCGCATTGACGGGGCTGGTTGCGGGCGCTGTTGAGCATCTCAAGGACTTTCTGGCCTTCGGCCTGCCAGTCACCCAAGCGTGCCGCCAGCAGAGGGCGGGCCAGGACGATGCGCCATTCGCGCTGGTCATGGCTGACGCCGATATCGACGAACTGCGGGTCCAGCACCACGCGGCAGAAGCTTTCCTGCACCGCTTTCATGGCGGCCTGCGCATCACGGGGGCCGGAGAGATTGATCGCCTGTACGTTTACCATCGGGTATGCCGCCCGGCCAAGGGCTTGCTGCAAGTCGCCGAAGCTGCTGGCGGGCAGTATCAGCCGGGTATCAGCGGACAGCGGCGGCAACTCTTGCGAAGCCTGGCCTGCGCACAACTGGATCTGGCTGCGATACGCGTTGATCGAATCGATCAATTGCGACTCTTCGCTGGCGAGGGCCGGAACGCTGAACGCCAGCCCCAGGGTCAAGGCACCAAGACGGGCCAGGGTTAAGTGAGTACGCATATAGGTTCCCTCTAAACGTAATACCCCCATGATGCGTTATTTCGGCTTGTTAGTCTTTTGCCTGGGCCACAAAGGCTTTTGCCCTGGCGGTCAGCTGATCGATCTGGCGGTCGCGCTTTTTCTCGGCGTCGAGCATTGCCTTCTTGCCGTTGCGTTGCAGCAGGTAGGTATGGATCTGGCGCACTTCGGTGGAGTTGTAGATCGCTGCGACATCGAGTACGCCCGTCAGGCCGTCGGTGCTGTGATCACGGGTGTTCATCAACACTTGGGGGCCACGGGTACCGATGACTTGCAGGCCCATGGCTTCAAATGCCGGCACTTTGGTCACGCTGCAGGTCAGTTCGGTATGGGGGTAACGGCGCACCACTTCCTGCACCATTGCCTGGGTTACACCCAAATGACGATGGCTGGCCAGTTCGGCCATGTACGCGATGCCGCAAGCATGCGGATCATCCTTGACGGGCAGATAGAGGGCGAAGCCGGTCACTTTTTCCGGGTCTTGAGCGTCGGTCGCCACAATCAGCTCAACCGCAATCCCCTTGGAGCCGTCGAGTGCTTGCAGATAAAGGTGCACTTCAAAACCAATTGCATATTGGTAGATGCTGTACAGCAGATTGCTCGGCGCGATTTCCATGGCGCTGATGTCGGTGAGGTGGTCGACGACGATCTGCAGAATCTGGCTGTTGATCGGCTCGCTGACCGGAGTATCGAAGTGGGCAAGGGTGGTCATGGGGCTTTGTCCGCGAGGGAGAGGTGAATCTCTGTGGGAGCGGGCTTGCTCGCGATAGCATCACCTCGGTTTTTAGATAAACCGAAGTGGCGCCATCGCGAGCAAGCCCGCTCCCACACTGGATCTGAGTTTGATCGGGTGATCAGCGCTGGCTCAACCAGAAGTCATGCAGTGCACGTGCCGCTGGTGCAATGGCGGCAACACTGTGCTGATGAGCCGCTACGTCCAGGTCTTCAGGCAGTTCAAAGTTGTCCTGCTCGGCGCATTCGGCAATGGCTTGCAGAAGGTTCGCTTGCGGCAGAGGCAATGCCGGCCAGTTGCAGATAGCGACTGCACGGGTGTAACCGAAGCACCATTCTTCAGCCAGCGTCACGTCTTGACCCAGATGCTCGGTCTGCTCGAAGCGCGGTGAAAATGCAGCGCTGTCCTCGGCCAGTTGCCGTGCAAGGGTATTGATGTGGCGAACGCTCAACTCGATGAACTGCTTGGCTTCTTCCGGGGTTTGCCAGGCCGGATTCTGGCCGCCCCAGATCGCCGGGAACCATTCGGCGATATCCACTCGAGTCGGGCTCGACACCAGAGCCGTGAAGTAGCCGTCCAGCTCCGAAGGGTTGAGCACAGAGTGATCGTCGCCGTATTTGAGCAGCGTGTTTTCGAGCACGTCAAAGTCGCTGGCGTTCAGGGGTTGCGATTGCATGTTCGGGCTCCTTGGATGGGGCGCTAGAGCGGGCGGTCGATGGCTGACCGCCAGTGCGAAGTCAGTCCACTGAAACGATAGACTCAAGCTCGAAGTATTTGAAGCCGGCTTTGGCCAGGGCTTTTTTGGCCTCTTGCTCAGCGTTGAATCGGCTCAAATCCTTGGAGTCGTGCACAAACTTGGTTTCTTCGCCGTCAAAGACCTTCGTCACACGCATGGTGACGCGAAGAACCGGGCCACTGCGCTTTTTCGGCACAGGTGACTGAGCCTTGGCAGGTGCCGGAGCTTTCTTCGGGATTGGGGTGGTTTTTGCAGGGGCAGGTTCAACTTCAGGTTGAACAGGGGCAGCAGGTATATCAAGGCCGAGCGCTCTGCGCATGTCGTCCTCGGTGAATCCGGCACTCATTGATAAGACTCTTGTAATATAAAAGACGCGCTTATAGGGCAGCGATTCGGGTTATGGCAAGCAAATTTGTTCATAGGCTGCATATTATGGCCTTTTAATGGCTAAAAGTCCTTATCTGAACCGATTCAGGTGTCGCGCAGCAAGTCGTGACCGTCCAGCAACTTGTAGGCAATTTCCGGGCGTTTCTCCAGGGCTCGGCGAATGGCGGCGGGAATGGCCTGCCGGGTTTTTCGGCACAACCCCGGCTGCTCGACAAGGCGGATTGAAATACCGCGCATGGTGCGAACTTCGTTAAACCCCGGGTCAATCTGTACTTCAATCCCCAGTTGCTCGTGCATGCGGCGCTGCATGTGTTCCAGATCGCTGAGGCTTTGAATATTCTCCAGTCGCTCCAGCAGCACCTTTTCGGCCTGGCGGGTCAGGCTGAAAATGCGCAGGTCGGTATCCGGTGTCGCCAACAGTTGTTCCCGCTCGCAGATGCAGGCGCCGGGTGGGCAGGGTGAGCGAGTCGCTGCTATGGGAGTCATGGGGCTCAGCATAGCTGCGCGACGATTTAAGCGTCCAGCCGCAGCGCCATAATCACGGTGCGTTCGGCACCGTGAAACTCATCGCGCACGGTGTGAAAACCCAGTTGTGCGTAGAACGATTCAGCGGTCAGCGAGGAGGGCACCCTCAGCTCTTCGACCTGCGCGGCAATGGCTGCCTCCATAAGGCGGGCCATCAATTGCTGACCAATACCGCGCCCCTGATGGCGCGGGCTGACAAAAACGCTGCGCACCACCGCCTGATCGAGGCTGGCCGTACCCACCACATGCTGTTCAACCACTGCCACATACATTTGGCGTTGTTTCATCAGCGCCATGATCGAAGTCGGGCAGAAGTTCTGCTCTACCTGGGCGATCACCTCGGGGGAATAGTCCCGGGCGTTGGATTCCTGCAAGGCGGCAATCACCACCTTGCTGATGGCTTGGGCATCGACCGGCAGGGCGCGGCGAATCTGACACTGCACACAGGCTCCTTGTTTTTCCAGGGTCAGGCTGCGGGGTCAGGGCCTTCGGCCAGAATCCCGGCATACAGCTGACGGTCAATATTGGCACCGCTCAGAATGAGCGCCACCCGACGGCCTTGCTGGCTTGACTGCTCGCTGATCAACCCGGCCAGTGCCGCAGCACCCGCACCTTCGGCGGTGTTGTGGGTGGTTTCATGGTAGACCCGAATGGCGTGGGAGATCTGTTGATCGCAGACCCGAATCACCCGTGCCGCACCTTTGGCGATAATGTCCAATGCCTCGGGCAGCGGCTGACGACAGGCCAGGCCGTCGGCGAAGGTGTGGGCCGAGTCCGTGCACACCACGCGGCCTTGTTCGAAGCTTTGAGCAAAGGCATCGGCATGGGATGACACGACACCCACGATATCTGTATCCAGGCCCAGCAGATCACGGGCCTGAATCAGCCCGCAAATCCCGGAGCCCATGCCGATGGGCACATACACCGTGTCCAGTTCCTCCACCGCTTCCAACAACTCCAGAGCATAAGTGGCGACCCCGCGGATCAGGTCGTGATGGAACGCGGGCACCATATGCCATTGATGGGTGGCGGCCAGTGTGGCGGCTTCGGCCCGCGCTTCGTCGAAGTCCTTGCCGCATTCAATGACGGTTGCGCCCAGCGCCCGCATGGCCGCATTTTTTTCCTGAGAATTACCTACAGGCACCACGATACGGATCGGCAGCCCCATGCGCCGAGCCGCCAGCGCCAGGCTTTGCCCGTGATTACCGCGGGTTGCGGTGACCAGGCCTCTGGTATTCGGTTCCCGTGCCAGCAAGCCCTGGACATACAACAACCCGCCGCGCACTTTGAACGCACCGGTGGGCAAGTGGTTTTCATGCTTGACCCACACCGTGCAGCCCAGGCGCTGAGTCAGCAAAGGCCAGGCCAGTTGCGGTGTTGGCGCCAGGGTCTGGTAAACGGTTTGTGCTGCAAGGCGAAGGGCATTCAAGTCAAACATGGCGCACCGTCATCGAGGGGTTTGACTCGATTCTAGGCACAACGCATTGTATGGGCCGATCCTTATATTGCATGGCCAACAATAAATGTGGATACCGACGCTCAGCGAAAAGGACCAGCCGCGCTATTTGGCGCTGGTCGATGCCATCACGAAGGCCATAGCCTGTGGCGAGCTGCAACCCGGCGCACGTTTGCCGCCACAGCGGCGTCTGGCCTGGGCGCTGGGCTGGAACCCCAGCACGACCATGCAGGCCTATCGCGAGGCGGCACGCCGGCATCTGGTCTCGGGCGAGGTGGGCCGTGGCACTTATGTATTGGCCAGCAGCCAGGAAGCGACCCTGTTCAGGTTGCAACAGGCCGATGAAAACGCCGCGCGCATCGACCTGCGAACCAACGTGCCGGCCATTGATCACCTCGGTGAGCATGATGCACAGGCGTTGTCATGGCTACTCGACAGTCGCCAGGCAATCCGTTTGCAGGGTTACTTGAGCGCGGCGGATTTACTGCTGGCACGGGTGCAGGGCGCGGCCTGGTTCAAGGGGCGCGGGCTGGACCTGAACGTGGATCACATCATGCCGTGTACCGGCGCCCAGCAAGGGCTGTTCACGGTGCTCTTGTCGTTGTGCCAGGCAGGCGAGCCGGTGCTGGTCGAGGCGTTTACCGCTCCCGGGATCAAGGCTGCCTGCGCACAACTGCGCCTGCCCATGCACGGTGTAGCGCTTGACCGGGAAGGCATCGTGGCGGAGGACTTCGACCGGATGATTCGAGCGACGGGGGCGCGGATTGCCGTACTGACGCCGACCCTGCAAAACCCTACATCGGCAGTCATGAGCATTGAGCGCAAACAGGCCATTGCCCATGTCGCCCGGCGTCACGGTGTACTGATCATTGAGGATGACGTGTACGGGGCTCTCACCGACAGCCCGCCGTTGTACCGGTTTTTACCCGAGCTATCGGTGCTGGTCAGCAGCTTGTCCAAGACCGTTGCGGCAGGCGTGCGTTTGGGGTGGATTGTCGCAAGTCCTGAATTGCTGGCCCGCATTGATCCCTATGCGCAGTCCGCGCACTGGGGGGTATCGCCCCTGTGCATGGCCATTGCTTGCCAATGGATTGGCGACGGCACTGCGCAAGCGCGTGTGCAGTGGCAAACCGGGGAAGTCGCCCGGCGCTGGCGGCTGGCAAAAAAGATCCTTGGCCCCGGGATGTACCAGACACAAACGCCATCGCCTCATATCTGGCTGACGGTGCCCGACAGTGAGATTCCGCTCGCCGAGGCTTGCCGCGCCGCGGGGGTTGACGTGGTGCCTGCGGACGTATTTACGGTCAAACCCACCGCGACCAATGCAGTGCGCATCAGCCTGACAGCGGCTGCGAGTATCCAGGTTCTGAAGGTGGCGCTGGAGCGGATTGCGGGTAAGTGCTAAAGGGTACTCGCGATCCGTAGCAGCACCTGCGTTCGACCTTCTGTGATGGGCATTTGTGGCGTTCAGGTAATCGAATGGCTACAGCAAAGGCAAAGGCGATAAACAGCAAAAACCCTCGCCCACCCCTCTGCCTGATAAACCGAAGAGGCTTATCTTGTGACCGCTGCGCCCAAAGGTCTTGTGTATCCTTTACCGCCCGAACTGTCCAAGGAACCCTCATGCGCAGAGAAATTGGCTACTGGCACCGAGAAGGTCGCGAGTTGTTCTATTACCTGGAATTCAAGCCCGAAACCGCCGAGTTCTACCTCACCTGCGAACACACGCCCCGGGAAGGCGAGGGCAGCGTCCGTTCGGTGTTGCTCAGCGAAGCCCGGGGTGAGCGCTATTACGAAGATGCGTTGTTGATCATCAAAGAGGAACTGTTCAAGCAATACACCCTCTGAGTGGGGTCGCGATCAATGATCTGGTTTGAGGCCAGGGCAAGATGTGTCGATAATGCCGCGGGCCCGGCAGGTGCCGGGTCAGGAAGTTGCAATTCAAAGGAGCTGTAGATGCGCGTGTTTTATATCTTTACCCTGTTGGGCACCTTGTTGTTGGCCGGTTGCGCAAGCAACCCCATGGACCCGGTAGCTGACCAGACGGTGCAGCCACCTGCGCCAGGCATGTCACAAGTCGTGTTCATGCGCGATGCCTACACCGGCAAAGCCATTGTTTCCTCGCTGTATGACGTGACCGATGGCAAGACCCAATTCATTGGTGTAATGGCCAACGGCACGAAAATCGTTCATCCCGCCACCCCAGGCAAACACACCTACATGGTGGTGTCCGAAGCGGCTGACTTTATGGAAGCCGACCTTGTGGCAGGCAAAACCTATTACGCGCTGGTAACGCCGCGCATGGGTTTGTGGAAAGCTCGCTTTTCACTGTGGCCGATCAGCAATGACCCCGAAGCGTCACACAGCCTGAAGTCCAAGAACTTCAAAGAATGGGTTGAAGACACGGAGATGGTGACCAACTCGCCGAAGTCTCTGGCCTGGTATGAGCGAGTCAAAGCCAGCGTCGAGAAAAAACGCGCTGAATACTGGCCGGTCTGGCAGGAAAAAAGTGCTGACGCAGTTGCCGAGCGTACGCTCAAGCCAACCGATGGTTTGTAACACCTGAGCGAGGGCAGGGTGGTGTCGTTGACATTGCCCTGCTCTTATCTCACCACTTCACTGACCTGCAACACCCAGGCAATCGCCTGCGTCTTGTCATCCCACACATACCGAAAATGCTGGCCTTGCACCGGTACCGACAGCGCAGGTGGACGGAACGCGGCCACGCATTCGTGTCCCTCAAGGCGCACGCTCTTGTAGAGCAGCCCCCAGGCGCCGTTTTCCCGCAAAGGCCGGGCGAATGCCTGAGACAGACCATATGCGCACGGTGACGGTTGATGCAGCTGCGGGTCGCCACGCACATCGATCATCGGCTGCACCACGCGGTTGATATAGGTACGCATGGTGATTTCGATACTGGGCTCCTGTGTCGCCCGCCAGAATTGCTCCTGATGAAAACAGGTTTCTGCGATTGCCGCGTCAACGCTGTTGGCGCAGTAGTACACGCCGTAGCTGCCATCGGTAAAACGGCTGGCACGGCCAATATGGGTAAAAGCCGCCATCACGGGCGTTGAGCCTTCTCCACACAGGCGGTCTTCAGGCCGGACCCTGTTCAGCACTCCCGCCTGATCACGCAACCTGTCATTGGTCAGGCTTTCGAGGGCGAAGGCGATCTCCAGATCGGCCGGGTCCAGGGTGTCTTCAAACACTGAAATGGGCGGGAAGGCGCTGTTGACGATGCGATAAGCCTTGTTCCACTCAGGCAGCATTGCATCTGGCATCAGCCGCGTACTCCATCGAGGTAGCGGCGCACATCCGCCAGGTCGACGACCTGACCTGCGAGCATGTAGCTCAAGGCGCTCTGACCATTGAATGGCGCAGCAGTGTTGGGTTTATGAACCCACTCATAGGCACGTTCAGGTTTATTGCTGAACAGGATGCGCAAAGCCTTGTGCACGCCCATCAGGTACGAAATGCGCTCCAGAGTGTCATGGGGCAAGCGTACGTTTGGCAGCTTTTTGTACTTGAAGTAAGTGGTATTGCCGATGGAGCCGAGCAGGGTGCACTGCTGATCCTTGGTACAGCCCCAATGCTCCATCAAGCTGAAGAAAAAAGTCAGTGCAACCCGGCCAGCATCGCCGCTGGTGATATCGGGTTCGGGGTGTTTGGCTACCAGGTGCATGGCCGCCTCCAGAAAGTTGATATGGCCAGCTTACTCCGGATACGACTATTTTCAATAAATTAGTTCACATATGAATTATGAAAATATGACTGCATGGTCTTACAAGTGCCGGGGACGCTGTTTATGAGAACGATCGCGGTGATGCCTTCGCGAGCGGGCTCGCTCCCACTTCAACTTCGGTGCCCGCAGAATGTGTGTCTTGCAGGGATTGTTGTGGGAGCGAGCCTGCTCGCGATGCAGGCGACGCGGTTTATCCGAATGATCGCGGTGATGCCTTCGCGAGCGGGCTCGCTCCCACAGGGACTTTGGCGCCCACAGAATGTGTGCCTTGCAGGGATGATTGTGGGAGTGAGCCTGCTCGCGATGCCGGGGACGCGGTTTATCCGAATGATCGCGGTGATGCCTTCGCGAGCGGGCTCGCTCCCACTTCAACTTCGGTGCCCGCAGAATGTGTGTCTTGCAGGAATTGTTGTGGGAGCGAGCCTGCTCGCGATGCAGGCGACGCGGTTTATCCGAATGATCGCGGTGATGCCTTCGCGAGCGGGCTCGCTCCCACAGGGACTTCGGTGCCCACAGAATTCGAGCCTTGCAGGAATTATTGTGGGAGTGAGCCTGCTCACGATGCAGGGGACGCGGTTTATCCGAATGATCGCGGTGATGCCTTCGCGAGCGGGCTCGCTCCCACAGGGACTTCGGCGCCCACAGAATGTGTGCCTTGCAGGGATGATTGTGGGAGTGAGCCTGCTCGCGATGCCGGGGACGCGGTTTATCCGAATGATCGCGGTGATGCCTTCGCGAGCGGGCTCGCTCCCACAGGGACTTCGGCGCCTACAGAATGTGTGCCTTGCAGGGATGATTGTGGGAGCGAGCCTGCTCGCGATGGCAGCACAGAACTACCACTCAGCCCATTGGCAAGGCCTTTGCCCGGTTCATGCACCGCGCCCGCCGTTCATCCACCCGCTTGGCAAACCAGGCGGTGGTCAGGTTGCGGGTGATCTTGGGACTTTGCAGAGTGATGCCCGGCAGCACGGCGCGGGGCAGGGGTTTGCCTTGCTGGCGGTCGGCGAGGGCGAAGACGCTCTGGTAAAGGTCCGTGTCGTTAAATTCCAGGCTGTCACCTTTTTCGAGTTGGCGGCGGATGGCGTTGTTGCTTAAGCCCACCTGTTTGCCAAGGGCGCGCACCGCCAATTCGGTGGAGCCAAGTTTGTAGGACCCCGGGATGGTCAAGTCGCCATCCAGTGCCAGCGGAATGCCGGACGCGCGGCTAACAGCATTCTGAAAAGCGGCATTGCGACTGGCATACCAGCCCGCATTAAAGTCGGCAAAACGGTACAGCGATTGTGTGTAGTCCACCGGGTAGCCCAGCAAGTGGGCGATACCAAAGTACATGCCGCCGCGTCGGGTGAAGACTTCCTGACGGATCGAGTGTGCAACGGGGTAAGGGTAGTCCCGCGCCCGTTGCTCGGCGAAGGCGATGCTGACCTGCATAGGGCCTGCGGTGTGCACCGGGTTCAAGCCGCCAAACAGGCTTTTGCCTAATGGCACCATGCCGATAAAGTCATCAAAAATGGCGCTCAGCTGGCCTTCGGTGCGGGCCGTGTCCAGTCGTTGATTGTAGGTCTTGCCATTGGGCGAGGTGATGCTCAGGGCGCTGCGCACCAAAAACTCGGGGATATGCAGTGTGCTGGCGCGGCGGTTGATTTCCGAGCGGGCGATGGTGGCCAGCCCAGGCACCGGCGGATCAGCTTGAAAGGTCGACTCCTGCTCGGTCACCGCTAGCACGGAGCACAGGTTCTCATCGGTGGGGGCCAGCCCCTGAGCGGTAAACGCGACCTGGATATCCGCCGCCCAGCCCTGGCGGTCCGCGGTTTTCACCGGGAGCAATTGCACAATGCGTGCCCGTGCCTGGTCGGGGGTGATATCCGGGTTTGTCCGCGACCCCTGGGTACCGCAACCCGCCACTACCACCAGGGGCATCACCGATAAAAAACACCTGAAGAATCGATTCACCCGATACAACTCCTTTAAATATGCCCTGCCAATCAATCGTCGCGCGTGAGCACTTCCAGCAGTTCGATCTCAAACCGGAGGTTGGAGTTCGGTGTGATGTGCGCGCCCATGCTTCTTTCACCATAGGCCAGGTGTGCTGGTACCTGCAGTGCGCGTTTGCCTCCGACCTTCATGCCCATCAGACCGATATCCCAGCCTTTAATCACGCGCCCTGTGCCGATAACGCACTGGAACGGCTTACCGCGCTCAAACGATGAGTCGAATACCGTGCCATCTTCGAGCCAGCCGGTGTAGTGCGTAGTGATCAATGCACCTTTGGCCACGGCCTTGCCGTCGCCCGGCAAGAGGTCAGTGATTTGCAGTTCGTCTGTCATGGTGGTGGGACTCAAAAAGTAGGGTGAACGATTGTTCCGGGCAGGGTTTTTCTCAATTTGAAGGCGGTTTTGCAATTGTTTTTGATTCTTTTTATGTAGGAAAAGGCTCTAAAACAAAGGGATCGGGGAACTTTGCAATGAGGATCATTGTCAATTGCGCTTTACTCTCAACTGAGAATGTTTATCATTGCAGCCCTGGCAGTGCCGGGGAACGCTAAACACGTAGGTCCTTTCAAGGTCGTGCGTCAGCAATTTCCAGCCCTTGGCCTGCTGAGCACACTCCATTGTTAAGGGATCAACTGGACATGTCGTCTCGATTCAACCGCAGTCATCTTTCACTGGCTCTCATGGCCGCACTGGCTTCGCCAACCCTGCTCGCCGATGCACTTGAGCGTGAGCGTGACGAAGTACCGGTAGAGGCCGCCGATTTGCCGGTGGATGGCACCCGACAGGCGCTGCAACTTGAAGAAACCCGCGTACTGGGCACCGCAGCCCAGGAACTGAAGCAGGCACCGGGTGTGTCGATCATCACCGCCGAAGATATTAAAAAACGGCCGCCAGCCAACGACCTCTCCGACATCATTCGTCGGGAGCCGGGGGTCAACCTGACGGGCAACAGCTCCAGCGGCGCTCGCGGCAACAATCGCCAGATCGACCTGCGTGGCATGGGCCCGGAAAACACCCTGATCCTGATTGACGGCAAACCATCCTCTTCACGCAACGCCCAGCGCTATGGCTGGAGCGGCGACCGTGATACCCGTGGCGAAACCAACTGGGTGCCGGCCGAAGAAGTCGAGCGCATCGAGATCCTGCGTGGCCCGGCAGCTGCTCGTTACGGTTCCGGCGCAATGGGCGGGGTGGTCAATATCATCACCAAGCGCCCTTCGGACAAACTCAGCGGCTCGGTCACTGCGTACTACATGTCCCCTGAAGACGATTCTGAGGGCGTCAGCAAACGCACCAACTTCAACCTCAGCGGGCCGATCACGGACGATCTGGTGTTTCGTGTATATGGCGGCCTGAACAAGACCGATGCCGATGATCCGGGCATCAACACCGCCGCTCAGGCGTCTCCTGACAGCGTAGTGGCTGGTCGTGAAGGCGTGCGCAACAAAGACGTCAACGGCTTGCTCAGCTGGCAGTTCACCCCGGAGCAGTCACTGGACCTGGAAGCCAGTTACAGCCGTCAGGGCAATATTTTTGCCGGTGACACCATGCTCAACAGCGGTGGTGATTTCGTTAACAGCCTGACCGGTAAAGAAACCAGCGTACTGCAGCGCAGCAGCTTTTCGGCGACCCATAATGGCTCGTTCGACTGGGGCTCCACCATGGCCTCTCTGACCCACGACCTGACCCGTAACGCTCGCCTCAACGAAGGCCTGGCCGGTTATGGTGAAGGTGCGCCGTCTGAAAGCGCGGGCAGATTTGAATCGCGGTTGCGCAACACCCGAGCCACCGGCGAAGTAAACCTGCCGTTGACCCTGGGCACCGCACAAGTGCTGACGCTGGGCGGCGAGTACCTGTACGAATCGCTCAATGACCCGGGTTCGTTGCGGCCGCAAAGCTGGGACCCAGGCACTGACGGTACTCCAGGGCTGCCGGGCACGGACCGTACGCAAACCAAAACCACGGCCAACAGCTATGCGTTCTATGTTGAAGACAATATCGAAGTCGGCGCCAAGACCATCGTGACCCCCGGCGTACGTTTCGATCACCACAGCGAGTTTGGTGCCAACTGGAGCCCGAGCCTCAACGCTTCGCACCAGATCACCGATGAGCTGAGCATCAAGGGCGGTATTGCCCGGGCCTACAAAACCCCGAACCTGTACCAGTCCAACCCCAACTACCTGCTGTACAGCCGTGGTAACGGTTGCAGTTCAGTAGAAGTGAATCTGGGCGGTTGCTACCTGGTGGGTAACCCGGACCTCAAGCCTGAAATCAGCGTCAACAAAGAGATCGGCCTGGCGTACGACAAAGGCACATGGCGCACCAGCGGTACGTATTTCCGCAACGACTACCAAAACAAGATCAATGCCAGCAACGAATCGGCATTCCGCCTGCCAAACGGCCGTCGCGTGCTGCAATGGGAAAACAGCGGCAAAGCCATCGTGCAAGGGATTGAGGGTAATCTGTTCGTCAGCTTGCGCGACGATCTTGACTGGAACACCAACCTGACCTACATGATCGAAAGCAAGGACAAGGAAACCGGTGATCCGCTGAGCATCATTCCCAAGTACACCCTCAACACCATGCTGGACTGGTACGCCACTGAAAAACTGTCATTCCAGGTCAGCGGTACTTATTACGGCAAGCAGGAAGCGCCCAAGCGTAATAACCGCGCCAACGAAGAACTCGACAAATCGGTACAACAGCCGGTTGACCCTTACGGTCTCGTGGGCCTGAGCAGTGGTTATGAGTTCAATAAGAACTTCAGCGTGCGGGTCGGCATCAACAACCTGTTCGACAAGCAGTTGTACCGCAAGGGCAACTCTGACGAAGCGGGCGCGCAAACCTATAACGAAGCAGGCCGTGCCTACTTTGCGTCGGTGACCAGCTCCTTCTGATAAATAACCCGGGCCTGATCGCTGTTACCGGTGCAGGCACATCCAGGCGCGACATCCGTGAATAACGGGTGCCGCGCCGTTGTCGCATCTGGTGCAGGCAAAACGCAGAGCTCGATGAGGAATTGAAAACATGAAACTCGCTACGTCGGCCTGGGCGCCGATTGTGTCCCGCACCCTGGCTGCACTGGTCGGCGGTTATGTCTTTACCTATGCCTTTACCGCTGCATTGGCGCGGCTGCTGCCGCTGGACAATGTGGACTCGATGATCGTCGCCAGTTTGCTGTCGTTTGTGATCTACACCTTCGCCATCCTGTGGGCGTTTGCTGCCCGTCATCAGTGGTCGGCCTGGATGGGCGCGGTACTCGCCGTCCCTTTGGCCGCCATCGGCTTTTGGCCACAACTGCTGGAGCAACTGGGATGAAACAGACCCTGACCCAATCCATGGCCTGGCTGCATACTTGGGGCGGCCTGATCGTCGGCTGGTTGTTGTTCGTGATCTTTTTGACCGGCAGCCTGGCGGTGTTCGATCAAGAGATCGACAACTGGATGACCCCCGAACTGCCTGCGCACCACTTGACGGATGAGCAAGCCGCGCAACGTGCGCTGGATTACTTGCAAGCACACAAGGCCGACACCAAGCAGTGGGGTATCCGCCTGCCTTATGAACGTTCGCCGCAGCTGCAGGCCTCGACCGGCGGGCGCCGTGACGGGGTGTCGGTGACACTCGACCCCGATACCGGCGAGGTGATACCGGTGCGCGAATCGGTGGGTGGACGGTTTTTCTTCCTGTTTCACTTCACCCTGCATATGCCGCGCATGATCGGGATCTATCTGGTTGGCGCACTGGCCATGGGCATGCTTGCAGCGCTGGTCAGCGGGATCGTGATTCACAAAAAGTTCTTCAAGGAATTCTTTACCTTTCGTCCTGCCAAGGGCCAGCGTTCATGGTTGGACGCTCACAACGCCAGTGCCGTGCTGTTGTTGCCGTTTCACTTGATGATCACCTACAGCGGGCTGGCTATATTTCTGGTGATCTACATGCCAGCGGCGATGGATGCGTTGTTCGATGGCAACCGCGAGGCCTTTTTCAAAGCCCAGGACGCCGCGCCACCCGCGCTTGAGGTCAAGCGCCCGGCGACGGTCGAACCGGCGCCGCTGGTGGCACTTGGGCCGTTGCTGACCAAGGCCCGTGAGGTGATGGGGCCGTTGAGCGGGGTAAACATCAGCAACCCCGGGCAGAGCAATGCCGAAATCCAGGTTCGACCGATTCTGGGTAACCGCATCGCCCTGACCAAAGGGCAAGGCATGCGCTTCGACGGGGTAACGGGTGAGCAGATTTCCGGGCCGACAGAAATGCGTCCTACAGTGCTGACCCATCGGGTGATTTCAGGGCTGCACTTTGCCCAGTTCGGGGGGTATCCGATGCGCTGGCTGTACTTCGTTTGCGGTCTGATCAGCAGCGCCATGATCGCCAGTGGCCTGGTGTTGTTCACCGTCAAGCGGCGACGTAAATACGCCAGCGAAAGCCGCGTCGCGCAGGTCCTCTACCGTGTGGTTGAAGCGCTTAATATCACCGCCATGGCTGGTCTGAGCCTGGCCTGCATCAGCTTGCTGTGGGGCAATCGCTTGTTGCCCTCAGGGCTGGCAGAACGTGCCGACGCTGAACTGAACGTGTTCTTCGGTGTGTGGGCCCTGAGTCTGGTTCATGCGTTGATCCGGCCACGCATGCAGGCCTGGCGCGAGCAGCTTGGGTTAGCGGGGTTGATGTGCCTGGCCTTGCCACTGCTGAGCATGCTCACGGTCAGTCGGCCTTGGGCGCTGCCTACCAGCATGGGCGTGGAACTGACTGCGATGGCACTAGGTGCCTTGTTGTTGTGGGCGTGCTGGAAGGTATCGCAACCGGCGGTTGAGCGCGTGCCGCGCAAAAAGACCGCTGTCATGGCTGAGGTGAATTGAGATGCTGGCTCATTTTTTTGCTGCGCTGGCGTTCGCCTACCTCGGCATGCTTGCTCTGTGTCAGGGGCTGGACCGCCATTACAAACAGGTGTGGGGCAAACCCCCATCGCCTCGTCTGAGCCGCTTGCTGCGGGTTTCAGGCTGGGTGAGCCTGGGGCTGAGCTTCTATTTTTGCGGGCTGGCCTGGGGCTGGGCGATGGGGCCGGTGGGCTGGCTCGGCATGCTTTCGTTGAGCGGTTTTGGGCTGCTGATGCTGTTGCCGTACAGGCCTCGCCTGGCCGTGTGGTTGCCGATGGGATTTGTGCCGGTTTGGGCGGTGATCGAAACCCTGACGTGAACCCGTAGCAGCTGCCTCGTTCCTTCGGCAGCTGCTACAAGCTTTATGCAGGTTTTCGAACCCAGCGATTGGCAATTACATCCAGACTGCTGCAAAACACGAAATACACCAAGGCGACGAACAGGAATATTTCAGTCGGGTGCACCATCACCCGATTGCTGACCTGGGTGGCGACGAACGAGAGCTCGCCAACCCCGATCACATACGCCAACGAGGTGTCCTTGATCAGTGAAATCCATTGATTGAGAAAGGAGGGCAACATCATGGGCAAGGCCTGAGGAAGGATGATCAGGCGCAGCACTTGCCAGGTGCCCAGGCCCAGCGCCTTGCCTGCAGCCCATTGCCCGGCCGGCAAGCTGCTGATCCCGGCATACACCGAGTGCGCCAGGTACGCGCCACCAATCAACGACAACGCGCACACCACGGTGGCCAGTGCGGGAACATCGACCTTGAACACAATGGGCAGCAGGAAGTAACTCCAGAAAATCAGCATCACCACCGGGATCGCCCGTAAAAAGCCCAGTACGCCAAGCAACAGCCAGCGCACTTTGCCGCGAATCATCACCAGCGCAATACCCAGCACCAGCCCCAGCAGTGCCGAGATGATCCCCGACAGCAGACTCAGCACCAGCGTCAGTGCCGCTCCGCCCAGAGGTCCGTTGGGCCAGGCGCCGAGCATAAAGTACGAAAAATTATCGCTAATCACCGAAAAGTCCATGTCTTACACCACTCCCTGGCGATACCACTTGCTGCGTGCAATCAGTTGGCCGATCACTTCGATCAGCGCAATGCTGGCCACATACAGCAAGGTGGCAAAGCCAAAGGCCTGAAACGTCTTGAAGGTTTCAGTCTCGACCTGGCGCGAAGCGTAAGACAATTCGGCCAGGCCAATGGCCATGGTCAGCGACGAATTTTTCAGGGCATTCATGTATTGCCCCAGCAACGGCCCCAAAGCCGTGCGCAGTGCCTGTGGAAAGACGATATAGCGCCACACCTGTGCAGGCTTGAAGCCCAGCGCCAGACCGGCCGCCCGTTGTTCAATACGCACCGAGCTGATGCCCGCGCGAAACTCTTCGCAAATAAAGGCTGCGGTATACAACATCAGGCCCCAGAACCCGGCAATGAACTCAAAGGACGGCCATTCAATTTCAAACAGGCCCACTGACAGGCTGCGCGGCTGGTTGAGCCACATCACCAACTCTTCGGGCAGCATCGCCGTCACTGCGAAGTACCAGAAAAACAATTGCACCAGCAGCGGCGTATTGCGAAACAGGGCGAGATAAGCCCGTGCTGGCCACGACCACACGCGCGAAGGTGAAATGCGCGCCAGGCACAGCAAAAAACCCAGCCCGGTGGCTACCAGGCAGGTCAGAAGCGAGAGGATCAGGGTGAGGACAAAACCGTCGAGCAGCCAGTGCAGGTAGTGCGGGGCAAGCAGTTCACCAAACATAAAAACAGCGTCCATCTATAAACGAACAAACCCGTCCGGTTATCCGGGACGGGCTGAAGGAGGCAGGAGCCGTGGGAGCGAGCCTGCTCGCGAAAAGCCTTCGCGAGCAGGCTCGCCCTCACACAGGCAGTGGCTCAGCTCTTGTCGCCGATTTTGTACAGGCGAGTCAGCGGGGTCTTGGTGGTCGGACCGAACCAGGCGTCATAAATGCCTTGTGCCTTGCCCTGGGCTTCCAGGTCGGTGAGGGTCTGGTTGACCACTTCGGTCAGGCGCGCTTCTCCTTTTGGAATGCCCACACCGATCAGGTCATTGGAAATGGTGAACGGCGGCACTTCGTATTTGTCCTTGTCCGGCACATTGGCCAGCAGGCCGATCAGCTTCGGGCCGTCCTGGGTGATGGCCTGGACGTTGCCGTTGCGCAAGGCGGTGAAGGCGAAAGGGGTGTCATCGTAGGCAACCACTTTGGCACCGGGGAATTTCTCGCGCAGCACACCTTCATTGACAGTGCCCTTGTCCACCCCGACACGCCACTTGTTCAGTTCCTCCGGGGATTTAAGCGTGCCTTTCTTGACGATAAATTGCTGACCCGATGCGAAGTACGGAATGCTGAAGTTCACTTGCTCGGCGCGCTCAGGGGTGATGGTGAAGTTGGCCAGCACCAGATCCACCTTGTTCGCGACCAGCAACGGCACACGGTTGGCCGGGTTGGTCGGTTGCAACTGCAATTTCACGCCCAGCTTATCGGCAATGGCCTTGGCGTAGTCCACGTCCAGGCCTTCAATCTGCTTGCTCTTGGCATCAACAAAGCCAAACGGCGGATTGCTGTCAAAAGACGCCACGCGCAGCACACCGGACTTTTTGATGTCGTCCAGACGATCGGCGTGGGCCAGGCCAGACAAGACAGCCAGGGTCAAAGCGGTGAGGGCAGTGATTTTTTTCATTTCGTTCTCATCATGAGTTGGAAGAGTTATGACGAGAGTCTTGCAGGAAATTTAACTTTTAAAAAAGAATATAAAATGATTTGAATATGCCTTTAAGGAATATGACGTTGCGCTGATCGCTGTGGGAGCGGGCTTGCTCGCGAGGGCACCGCCGAGCCTTGGCGAAGCGGCCGTATGGTAGGGCAAGCCTTTTTGGTTACTTTTTCGGCGTTTGGAAAAAGTGACCCGCCGTAAGGGCGGAACCCGTAGAAAGTCGTGACACATCGAATGGATATGTTCTCGTCTGCTTCCACGGTTTATCAGATATGCCATGCGTACCGGTTTTACGACCGCTGCGCCGCTGCGTCGCAGTGGCGCACTCTCTCAAACGTAGCCTCGTTCTACTCGTCAACTGCTACGCAACGGTGTGCGAGGCTGCGCCCAGGTTCACGCCCGTGGATCAAAAGCATCACGGCAGGCTTCGCCGATGAACACCAACAGCGACAGAATCAGCGCCAGGGCACAGAACGCAGTCAGGCCCAGCCAGGGAGCTTGCAGGTTGCGCTTGGCCTGGCCGATCAGTTCACCCAGGGACGCGGTGCCCGGCGGCATGCCAAACCCCAGAAAATCCAGGGCGGTGAGGGTGGCAATCGCGCCGGTCACTATAAAGGGCAGGTAGGTGAGGGTGGAGGTCATGGCGTTGGGCAGGATGTGCCGTCGCATCAGTTCCATATCGCTGAGGCCCAGTGCCCGCGCAGCCTTGACGTATTCCAGGTTGCGCCCGCGCATGAACTCGGCGCGCACCACGTCCACCAGCGCCAGCCAGCTGAACAGCGCCATGATCCCCAGTAACCACCAGAAGCTGGGCGCCACAAAGCCTGACAGGATGATCAGCAGGTACAGCACCGGCAGCCCTGACCACACCTCTTGCAGGCGCTGGCCGAGCAAGTCCACCAGCCCGCCGTAATACCCTTGCAGGGCACCGGCGCTGATGCCCACCACTACGCTGATGGCAGTCAGGATCAAGGCGAACAGAATCGAAATCCGGGCACCGAAAATCACCCGCGCCAGTACATCCCGTGCCTGATCGTCGGTGCCCAGCCAGTTTTGACTGCTGGGCGGGCTCGGGGCGGGTTCCTGAAGGTCGTAATTGACCGTGTCGAAGCTGAACGGGATCGGCGCGAAGAGCATCCAGCCATCCTGATCGGTAATCAGCTTGCGCACGTAATCGCTTCTGTAGTCGGGCTCGAAGGGCAGCTCGCCGCCAAACTCGGTTTCAACGTAGCTGGACACCACCGGGAAGTACCAGCGGTCCTTGAAGTGAATGGCCAGCGGTTTGTCATTGGCGATCAGCTCGCCGCACAGGCACAGGACGAACAGCGCGATAAAAATCCACAGCGACCACCAGCCACGGCGGTTGGCCTTGAAACGGGCAAGACGCCGACGGCCCAAGGGGGAAAGATTGAGCATCAAACTTCCCTCCCCGAGAAGTCGATGCGGGGATCGAGGAGCGTGTAGCAAAGATCGCCGATCAGCTTGATCAGCAGGCCAAAAAGGGTAAACAGAAACAGCGTGCCGAACACCACCGGGTAGTCCCGCGAAACGGCCGCTTCGTAGCTCATGCGCCCGATGCCGTCGAGGTTGAAGATGGTCTCAATCAACAGTGAGCCGGCAAAGAACACTTCGATCAGGGCCTGGGGAATCCCTGCGACCACCAGCAGCATGGCGTTGCGCATGACGTGACCGTACAGCACCCGCCGCTCGGTCAGGCCCTTGGCCCGTGCCGTGACCACGTACTGGCGGCTGATTTCATTGAGAAAGCTGTTTTTGGTAAGAATGGTCAGGGTGGCAAAACCGCCGATCACCAACGCCGAGACCGGCAGCACCATGTGCCACAGGTAATCACCGATTCTGGCAAAAAAGCCCAGGCTGTCGAAGTTCTCCGAGACCATCCCTTGCACCGGAAACCAGCTCACGTAGCTACCACCGGCAAATACCACAATCAACAAAATGGCAAACAGAAACGCTGGCATGGCGTAGCCGATGATGATCGCGGTGCTGGTCCACACATCGAACGCGCTGCCGTGGTGGATGGCCTTGCGTATGCCCAGCGGGATCGAGATCAGGTAAGTAATCAGCGTCGCCCACAGCCCCAGTGAAATAGTCACCGGCAGTTTTTGCAGGATCAGGTCTGTAACCTTGGCGCCTCGAAAGAAACTGTTGCCGAAGTCCAGTTGCGCGTAGTTCTTGAGCATCAGCCATAACCGCTCGTGCATGGGTTTGTCGAAGCCGTAGTGCCGGGTGATTTCTTCGACAAGCGCCGGGTCCAGGCCCCGGCTGCTACGGCTGGCAAGGCCGGTGCCGCCTGCCATGTCACGGGCTCCACCGGCGACGGCAGTGCTGCTAAAGCCCTGCAAGCGGGCAATGGCCTGCTCCACCGGACCACCGGGGGCGGCCTGCACGATCATAAAGTTGACCACCAGAATGCACAGCAGGGTGGGGATGATCAGCAGTAAGCGTCGACTGATGTAATGCAGCATTTCAATGCCCCTCCGACGCTGTGCCCGTAGCGTTCATGGCGGCGTTGGTTTGTGCGGTTTTGCTGACTTCCCACCAGGTGTTCAGCCCCTCGTCATACTTGGGCTCCAGCGCCGGACGGGCGAAGCGGTTCTGGTACACGGTCGGGGTGCCCACCGAGTAATAGTTGGGAATCATGTAATAGCCCCACTGCAGGACGCGATCGAGGGCGCGGGCGTAATGCACCATTTCGTCACGGGTGTTGGCTTGTACCAATCCGTCGAGCAGCGTGTCCACTGCCGGGTCGCGCAGCACGAAGGCGTTGGAGGCACCGGGCTGGGTGGCGCTGCGCGAGCCATACATGTCGTAAAGCTCCCGGCCCGGGGAGACAATGGGGTCGCCGCTGCGCGGAAAGCCCACCACGATCATGTCGTAGTCACGGGCATTGAGCCGGTTGACGTATTGCGCCGAGTCTATCTTGCGGATTTCCATGTTGATCCCGATCTGCGCCAGGGTCCGTTTGTACGGCAGGATCATGCGGTCGAATCCGCCCTGTCCATCGAGGAATGTGAAGCTCAGCGGCTCGCCCTGTGCATTGACCAAGGTGTTGTTTTTCGCGCTCCAGCCCGCCTCCTTGAGCAGCGCCAGGGCTTGCAGTTGCTTGTCGCGGATGTAACCGCTGCCATCGGTTTTCGGCGCCTGGTAGACCTGCGTGAACACCTCATCTGGAACCTTGCCGCGCAGGGGTTCAAGGATCTCCCGTTCGCGGGCGTCGGGCAGGGCAGTGGCAGCCATTTCGCTTTTCGGGAAGTAGCTCTGCTGGCGCACATAAAAACTGCGCATCATCTGCTTGTTGGTCCATTCAAAATCCCATAACAGGCTGAGCGCCTGGCGTACCCGGCGGTCCTGGAAAAACGGATTTTGCAGGTTGAAGGCAAAGCCCTGTGCCGCCCCCGGCTTTTGCTTGGCGAATACCCCTTTTTGCAGGCGGCCATCGGTCAGCTTGGGGCTGTCGTAGCCGATGCTGAACCCGGTGGCCGAGAATTCGCGGTTGTAATCGAAGGCTCCACCCTTGAGCAGTTCGCGGGCCACGTCCGTGTCACCGTAAAAATTCACGGTCAGGCGGTCAAAGTTGTAAAGCCCCTTGCTGACCGGCAAGTCCCTGGCCCACCAGTGTTTGTTGCGCTCAAAGCTGATGCTGCGCCCAGGATCGACCTGGGACACCGAATACGGGCCGCTGCCCAAAGGGGGCTCAAAACCGCCACCGTTGCTGAAGTCACGGGTTTCCCACCAGTGTTGCGGCAGGATGCGCATGCTCGCCAGATCCAGCGCCAAGGTTCGGTTCTGGTTGCTCTTGAAGTCGAAGCGCACTTGCAGCGGGCCTTCGACCTCCATGCCCTTGACCTCGCCATAGAGCATGCGAAAGCCCAGGCTGCCCTTGGTCATCAGCAGGTTGTAGGTGTAGGCGACGTCCCGGGCGGTGATCGGTGTGTCGTCTGCGAAACGTGCCTTGGGGTCCAAGTAAAACCGTACCCACAGTCCTTCGGGGTCGCGCTCCATTTTTTGCGCTACAAGGCCGTATACGGTGTAGGGCTCATCCAGTGAACGAAAGGCCAGTGGCGAGTAGACCCAGTCGTTTACTTGAGCGACCCCGGTGCCTTGATCGACGTAGGGCGTGATGTAGTTGAACTGGCCGATTTCCATGGCCGCCCGGCTCAGGGAGCCGCCTTTGGGGGCGTTCGGATTTACAAAGTCGAAGTGCTGGAAGCTGGCCGGGTATTTGGGCGCTTCGCCATAGACGGTCATGGCCTCGCTGGGTGCTGCACTTACGTTCAGGCACATGCAGGCCAGTACGGGCGCCAGCATGGAGCGGAGCAGGGGCAGGAATCGTAAAGGCATGCCGGGAGATCCTTGTGCCGCGCGTTGAAAACCCCCACACCCGCACAGCCAATGCTGTTCATTTAAACGAGCGGTGTTTTTGTGGGAGCGAGCCTGCTCGCGATGCAGGCGATGCGGTTTATCCGAACGATCGCGGTGCTGCCTTCGCGAGCAAGCTGGCTCCCACTTCAACTTTGGCGCCCTGAAGAGTTGAGCTTGCAGGGGTTACTGTGGGAGCGAGCCTGCTCGCGATGCAGGCGACGCAGTTTATCCGAACGATCGGGGTGCTGCCTTCGCGAGCGGGCTCGCTCCCACTTCAACTTTGGCGCCCTGAAGAGTTGAGTTTGCAGGGATTATTGTGGGAGCGAGCCTGCTCGCGATGCAGGCGACGCGGTTTATCCGAATGATCGCGGTGATGCCTTCGCGAGCGGGCTCGCTCCCACTTCAACTTTGGCGCCCTGAAGAGTTGAGCTTGCAGGGGTTACTGTGGGAGCGAGCCTGCTCGCGATGCAGGCGATGTGGTTTATCCGAACGATCGCGGTGCTGCCTTCGCGAGCGGGCTCGCTCCCACTTCAACTTTGGCGCCCTGAAGAGTTGAGCTTGCAGGGGTTACTGTGGGAGCGAGCCTGCTCGCGATGCAGGCGATGCAGTTTATCCGAACCATCGCGGTGCTGCCTTCGCGAGCGGGCTCGCTCCCACTTCAACTTTGGCGCCCTGAAGAGTTGAGCTTGCAGGGGTTACTGTGGGAGCGAGCCTGCTCGCGATGCAGGCGATGCGGTTTATCCGAACGATCGCGGTGCTGCCTTCGCGAGCAAGCTGGCTCCCACACTATTGCTAATTAAATAAAGGATTACCCGGGGTTAATCAGCCTTTGTCGACAGTGCAGGGTCAACCACGCGCCGCCGCTTTCGCGGTTGCTGACGTCCAGGCTAAAGCCGTGCAGGTTGACGATGGCGGCTACGATGGACAGGCCCAGGCCAAAACCGCCGTGCGTGTCATCGCAGCGGTAAAAACGCTTGAACACTGCCTCCCGCTCGGCCTCGGGGATCCCGGGGCCTGTGTCTAGCACTTCAATGCGCGGGCTCCCGTTATCGTCTGTGGCTCGCAGGGTCACTTCGCCGCCGGGGGGGGTGAATTTGATCGAATTGCTCAGCAGATTGGCCAGTGCCTCAAACAGCAATGCGCGATCGCCCGTCAGGCTGGGCAATGTCGGCTCCGTGTCGAGAATCAGGGTGACCTGGCCTTCTTCAGCCAGAGGCAGGTAAAAATCGTACAGCTCCTGCAGCAAGGGCAGCGGATCGAGCTGCAGGAAGCCCGAGCGTCGTTGATGGTCTTCCAGCTCGGATATGCGCAGCAATCCGCGAAAACGTGCCATCAAGGTGTCGGTTTCGCCGATCACTTCGTCCAGTTGCAGCGCCTCGGCGGAGCCCTCGACAGCATGCTGGCGCATCCGGTACAGCTGGGCCCGCAAGCGGGTGAGGGGGGTACGCAGGTCGTGGGCAATGTTGTCGCACACCCCTTTGACCTCGTGCATCAACAGTTCGATGCGATCGAGCATGGCGTTGACGATGGCGGCCAGCATGTCCAGCTCGTCACGTCGATTGGACAACGGCAGGCGGCAGGTTAAATCCCCCGCGATAATCGCTTCGGCACTGGCCTGAATCGCCCGAATGCGTTGCAAGGGGCGTCGGCGCAGCAAATGCCAACCGGCAATGCCCGGGATGATGGTCAGCGACAAGCCCCAGAGCAGCGCGTGCAAAATGATCCGGGTGACGGCAAACAGCGAACCGTTGTCGCGTACCAGTACCAGCCAGCGGCCGTCGTTGGTCTGTGTGGCGATGGCATCGCAACTGTCCTGGGGCAGGTCGGGGTTGTCAGAGTCGATGCAGGTGCTCAGGGCATGGATCTGGCCATCCAGCGGCAAACCCGCAGGGAGTGATCGAATGGGGCCACTCAGGGGCTTGTGGTGGGCATCGAACAGGCCATAGGCATCCACTGCGCGCATGTCGAAGGTCATGCTGGTGGCAAGCGCTTCGTCCAGTTGTTCGCCTTCAAAGCGGGCAAACAAATGCTGGCGTTGCATGAGCGAGTGCTTGGCCAGATTGCCCAGGTAATCCGACACCTCGTAATAAAGCACCCCCATCAGGATGCAGCTCCAGGCTACGAACAGAAAACTGTACAGCGCCAGCAGTCGGCTGCTGGAAGAACGCCAGCCCTTAGAGGGGTTCGGCAATGACATAACCCGAGCCTCGGACAGTGCGAATCAGAGGCACCTGGCCCGCAGGATCGATTTTTTTGCGCAGGCGACCGATATGCACGTCGATCAGGTTGGTGCCAGGGTCGAAGTGATAGCCCCAGACCTCTTCGAAAATCATCATGCGCGAGAGGATTTGCCCGGTGTTGCGCATCAGGAACTCCAGCAACTTGTACTCGGTGGGCAGCAGGCTCAGCTGTTGTTCGCAGCGACTGGCCTCACGGGTGATCAGGTTGAGTTCAAGGTCCGCGACGCGCAATGACGTTTCGTATTTGTCGACCGGGCTTTTGCGCCGCAACAGGACTTCAACCCGGGCCGCCATTTCGTCGCTGGCAAAAGGTTTGGTCAGGTAGTCATCACCCCCTGCGCGAAGGCCGCGTACACGCTCGTCGACATCGGACAGGGCGCTGATCATCAGAATCGGTGTACTCACGCCAATGGTGCGCAGGGTGGTCACAATCGCCAGGCCATCCAGTTCGGGGAGCATGCGGTCCAGTGTGATCAGGTCGTAGTCACCACTGACTGCGCGCACCAAACCTTCGCGACCATTGGCTACCCAATCGACCTCAAGGCCGTGGCTGGTCAATTCAGCCACGATTTCTTTCGCCGTTACGGCATCGTCTTCAATGGTCAAAATACGGGTCATACCGTCACCTGATGGGCTCTTTCAGCGTTGAGCACATTTTGCCCGCAAAAAGCTGAAACGTTTCTGAATATTTCTTCATGTTCAGCAAGTCGTCAGAAAGCGTAGTCCAAATGCCCCTGATGAGACCCTCAAGCCGGGTCGTTGATCCTGCTCTTCAGGAATATCTGGATACATTTGCGGTATAACTCCCGTTGTTCATTTTTTCAGGCGCTGTGTTCATGCAAACCCCTTCGCAACAGCCGCTGTGGCGGATCTACCTGATCTTTCTCGCGCCCATGGTGCTGTCCAACTTCCTTCAGAGCTTCTCCGGTACCCTGAACGGGATTTATGTCGGGCAACTGCTGGGTACTCAGGCGCTGGCCGCGGTATCGGGGATGTTTCCCATCGTGTTCTTTTTTATCGCGCTGGTCATTGGTCTGGGGGCGGGGGCTTCGGTGCTGATCGGCCAGGCCTGGGGCGCGCGGGAAACCACGATGGTCAAGCAGATCACCGGGGCCACCTTGACCCTTGGGGCGCTGATCGGGCTGCTTGCTGCGGTGCTGGGCAGCCTGTTGGCGCGCCCCGCCTTGCAGGCGCTGGGCACGCCGGTTGACGTGCTGGAAGAGGCCGTCGGTTATGCCCGGGTGATGATGTTGATCATGCCATTGCTGCTGGTATTTATTTTGTTCACGCAAATTCTGCGCGGGGTCAGTGATACGGTTTCGCCATTGCTGGCACTGATGGTCTCAACGGCGGTGGGTTTACTGTTGACCCCGGCGCTGATCCTGGGCTGGACCGGTCTGCCACCCATGGGTATTCAAAGTGCTGCCTATGCGGGGCTGGTGGGCAACGTGCTGGCCATGCTGTTTTTGGTGCTGCGCCTGCGCCACAAAAACCATGTGATGGCACCAGATCGCGAGCTCTGGCTTGCACTGCGCCTGAACCGGGAAATTCTGGGCAAGGTGTTGCGCATCGGCCTGCCGACGGGCGTGCAGATGGTGGTGTTGTCACTGTCGGAGCTGGTGATTCTGGCGCTGGTCAACAGTCACGGCTCCCAGGCGACCGCGGCCTACGGGGCCGTGACCCAGATCGTCAACTACGTGCAGTTTCCGGCGTTGTCGATTGCAATCACCGCCTCGATCCTTGGCGCCCAGGCCATTGGCGCCGGGCGCATTGAGCGCATCGGGCCCATCCTGCGCACCGGGCTGCTGATCAACCTGTGCCTGACCGGTTTCCTGATTGTGCTGGGCTATGTGCTTTCCCACTGGTTGCTGGGGCTGTTTATTACTGACGTTGACGCACGGGTCCGGGCTGAGCACCTGCTGCATATCATGCTGTGGAGCGTTCTGGTGTTTGGTTTCCAGGCGGTGATTGGCGGGATCATGCGAGCCAGCGGGGTGGTGTTGGTGCCTATGGGGATCACGATTTTCTGCGTGTTGTGCATCGAGTTGCCGGTGGCTTATGCACTCAATGCGCACTTTGGTCTCGAAGGGGTGTGGATGGCGTTCCCTGTGACCTATATCGCCATGCTGGGGTTGCAAGCCGCGTATTACCGGTTTGTGTGGCGGCATAAGCAGATTCAGCGACTGGTTTGAGTGTGTGATGCTGCGTTTGGGTTTTCGGGAGATAACGGGTGTACCGGGTACATATCCGGCATTCGCTTCGCTCAGGAGTCCCCCGCGCAGGTGCGGTCAGATCAAAAGCATTGCACCCCGTGGCGTCCGACCTGGTTGGTGGGTTGTACTCACGACCCGTAGCAGCTGACGAGTAGCACGAGGCTGCGTCCGGCTGCGTAGCAGTCGTGAAGTCGGCTTTCACGGTTAATCAGGCACACCGCGTGTACCGGTTTTGAGACCGCTTCGCGATCGAACGTAGCCTCGTTCTACTCGTCAACTGCTACGGCGGGGGGGGGTAAGCGTGAGTCTGTAGCCGCTGTCGAGCGGTGCGCTAAGGCATCACAGCAAACACCTCACCGCCCCCACCGCAGCCTTCGTTCCTCGTCAGCGGCGACAAGCGTTTTAACTATCCCCCCCTCCATCCGGGCTAGGCCATTTGGACGATGTGTCTGTGACTGACCAGTCCGATGATCGAAGCCAGGTTCTGGATACCTCTGCGAGGAGCAATCCAGAGCATCCAAGATAATAAAAAAGAGGACTGGCTGCATGAACTCTGCCCAGCAACTGAATCGTGCAGCGAGGCATCAACCATGCGCTCAATGATCGGCTATCTGGTTTGCCTGATTGTCGCTGCAACCATCGCGTTTACCTTCTCCCCCCGCCCTGCATCGACCGTCGCTTCTGCTCAGTTGCGGCCTGACCGCCTGCAAATCAACGGCATGCTGTACCTCGACAAGCGTGTGGTAGCGGTGGGTGAGCGCGGCAATATTTTGCTCAGCGATGATCAGGGGCAGTCCTGGAAGGCCGCCGCGGTCAAGCCACAACGTGATCTGACCCTCACCGCCCTGGTAGCCCTTGAAGACAAGAGCCTGCTGGCGGTGGGTCATGATGGCTGGATCCTGCGCTCCGAAGATGAAGGCTCAAACTGGTCCGAGGTCCGCTTTGATGGCGACATCGCCGAGCCTTTGCTGGGTGTCTGGAGTGCTGGCGGTAATCGCGTGCTGGCGTTCGGCAGCTTTGGCAAGTTTTACCAGTCCGATGATGACGGTCGCACCTGGCAAGCCCAGCCGCTGGAGGTGGACAGTGCTCACCTCAATGGCATGGACGGCGGTGCCGATGGTCGGCGGATGGTGGTGGGTGAGCAGGGGCTGGTGTTGCGCAGTGACGACGCAGGCCTCAGCTGGAAGAAACTGGAACCGTTCTACAACGGCTCATTGTTCGGTGTGGTGCGCCTGACCCCCGACCGTTGGGTCACTTACGGCATGCGCGGGCATGTGTTCGTCAGCCAGAACTTTGGCCAGACCTGGGAACCTGTGAAGGTGGGCAATCAGTTGCCGCTCTACGGGCATGCACTCTTGCCCAATGGCGGCGGTCTGCTGATTGTGGGTGCGGGCAGTTCTGTGGTTCGCCTGGACGGCAATGGTCGTCTGGTCAGTGCCACACGCCTGCCAGGGCTGGGTACGTTGACTTCAGCTGTATTGATCGGCGCCCAGCGCTTGCTGGTGGGGGGGGAGCGCGGTGTGTTTCAGGGGGCCGATGACGGCGTTGCTGCGCTCGGAGGTGCCCAGTGAGTAGCGAAAAAAGTGCAGTAAATCGCGCGGTCGAGCACGTTGCCGATCTGTTGATCAAATGGCGCAAAAGCTTGCTGGCGCTGTTTGTATTGCTGACGCTGGCCCTGGGTTACAGCGCCACGCACACCCAGCTGGATCCGGGTTTTAACAAGCAGATCCCGGTGCGCAATGCGTTCATGGTCAACTTCCTCAACTTCAGCCAGTACTTCACCGGCGCCAACCGCTTTCTGGTCAGCGTGAAGTGGAAGGGCGAGGGCGATATCTATAACCGCCAGTACCTCGATACCTTGAGCAAGGTCACGGATGACGTGTTCTTCATCAATGGTGTCAGCCGCGCCAGTGTGACCTCGTTGTTTACTGCCAATGTGCGGTACATCGAAATCACCGAAGACGGCTTTTTTGGCGATGTGGTCGTGCCGCCGCGCTTTATCGGCTCGGGCGAAGATCTGTCCCAGGTGCGCAATAACGTTGCCCGGTCGGGGCAGATCGGACGCCTGGTGGCCAATGACCTGACTTCGTCGATGGTGCGCGCCGACTTGCAGGATATGGACCCGCAAACCGGCAAGTCGGTGTCGTATGCAGAGGTGGCCCAACGGCTTGAGGATATCCGCGCCAAATACAGCAACGATGACATCGAAATCAATATCGTCGGCTTTGCCAAGTTGGTAGGGGATGTGGTCGAAGGGCTGACCACGGTGATCGGCTTCTTTGTGATTGCCTTTGTCATTACGGCCCTGATGCTGTGGGTGTATTCACGCTCATGGCGCCTGACGATTGTCGCTCTGGCTGTGGCGCTGCTGCCGGTCGTCTGGCTGCTGGGGCTGCTGCCTTTGCTGGGGCTCGGGATCGACCCGATGTCGATTCTGGTGCCGTTTTTGATTTTCTCGATTGGCGTGTCCCATGCCGTGCAGATGACCAATGCCTGGAAACAGGACGTGCTGGGCGGCAGCTCTTCGGTGCAGGCGGCGCAGGGGGCCTTTTGCAAGATATTCATTCCGGGCTCCCTGGCCTTGCTGATGAACGCCCTGGGCTTTGGCGTGATCATGCTGATCGACATTCCCATTGTGCATGAACTGGGTGTGACCGCCTGTATTGGTGTGATGCTGATGATCATCACCAACAAGCTGATGCTGCCGATCATCCTGTCGTACTTGAAACTCGAACCGAGCGCTTTGGCTCAAGGCCTCAAGGTTCAGGGCAAGCACGCATTGTGGTGGCGCCTGTCGGCACTGGCCGAGCCGAAACCGGCGCTGGCCGTGTTCGTGGTCAGCCTGTTGCTGCTCGGCGTGGGCGCCTGGAAGGCCCGGGACCTGGCGGTGGGCGATATTGGCGTCGGCGCGCCGGAACTGCGGGCAGACTCGCGCTACAACCAGGACAACCAGAAGATCATCAACAGCTATTCCATCGGACTGGATGTGATGTCGGTGTTTGTGCGGGTCAAAGGCATTGAAGAGGGTTGCCTGGCGCCTCAAGTGATGCGCGCGATCGAGTCGTTCGACTTTCAGATCCGTAGCGTCGAGGGCGTGCAGTCGGTACAGAGTGTGGCGGGCATGGGCAAAACCGTGATTGCCGGGAATAACGAAGGCAACCCGCGCTGGTCGGCGATCCCGGGTTCCGAACGTGGTTTGAGTCAGGGCTCCCGGGCGTATATGCCGGACGACGGATTGGTGACCGAAGGCTGCCAGCGGATGCAGATCCTGGTGTTCCTCACCGACCACGAGGGGGCGACGGTGAGTCATGTGGTCGACGAAACCCAGCGCATCATTGCCGGTTTGCAAGGGCCGAATGTGGAGTTTCTGATGGCGGGCGGCAACGTGGGCGTGATGGCTGCGTCCAACGAAGCGGTCAAACAGGCCGAGGTGGTGATGCTGGCAGCCCTGTTCGGTTCGGTGGCGCTGTTCTGCTGGCTGACCTTCGGCTCATTGCGGGCAGTGCTGTGCATTCTGGTGCCATTGGCGATTGTCGCCATTCTGTGCAACGCCTTGATGGCCACCCTGGGCATCGGCCTGAAGGTTGCCACGCTGCCGGTGATGGCGTTGGGTGTGGGGGTCGGGGTCGATTACGGGATCTATCTTTACGAGCGTATTGCCCATGAGATGGCCGACGGCAAAGACCTGCGCAACGCGTTTTACCAGGCCATGTGCCAACGCGGAACGGCGGCGGTGTTTACCGCTTTGACCATGTCCATCGGGGTCTGTACCTGGGCTTTTGCACCGTTGAAGTTCCAGGCTGACATGGGCGTGCTGCTGTCCTTCATGTTCCTGGTCAACGTGCTCGGAGCCATCTTTCTGCTGCCAGCGCTGGCCGCCTGGTTCAATTTGGGTCGCCCGTTGGTCAGGGTTAAAACCCACGTCCGGGACGTACCTGCAGGGCATTACCCGCTCAAGCAGAGCGTTGCCGCCAAGGACGCTTCAAACCGCTGAAACAGACAGCTTGCCGGGCTTGTATGACGGTGAACATAAAGAGACACTGAGGCGTTTTTGCGCAGCTGCGGTTGCAGTGGCTGCGCAGAGACAACCGCTAGTAATAAGAACAATAAAAAGGGCAGGTCTTGAACCTGACCCAATGCGAGGATACGTCCGTGGATACAGTGACCCTGAACCACCAAACCCTGGCCAGTCTGGGGCTCGAACTGGCCGATTACGATCAAATGGTCGGTAACTTCTACGACGGTGCGCTGGACCCGAAAGTGATGGGTCGTACCTTGTGTGCCGTTCGCAGCATGTTCAAGGCCAACTACGCGACCCTGATTCTGCGGGTGCCGGATCAGCCCGATCTGGGCTTGATGATTGTGGCTGGTGATATCGAAGGCGAGGGTGAGTTGACGTATCAGACCTACCCGCAAGCCAACACTCCGTTCGCCGGGCAGGCGCTTGATCAGGTGTTTACGGTTGAGGACCTGATGAGCGAGTCCGAGTGGGTGCAGTCGCCGTATTTCAAAGCCTACTGTGCCAAGCAGGATGTCTATCATGTGATGGGCGCCGATATTTCGACTCCCGACGGCGGCAAGCTGCGCTTTCGTCTTACCCGCCCCAAAACGTCTCCCAAATTCTCCAGTGCCGAGCGAGCATTGTGCAGCAGTTTCTTGCCGCATCTGCGCCGGGCCCTGCACCTGCACAACCTGCTCGATCGCAGCGAGTCCATGAGCGAACTTTACGCGCAGGCCATCAGCCGCCTGTCCGTGGCCACCATCGTGCTCGACGAAACCGGCAAGGTACTGCGCCTTAACCCGGTTGCTGAAGAAATCCTCAAGAATGCTGATGGCTTGAAACTGGTGGGCGGTCGGCTGGAGGCCACTTACCCCAGCGATAACCGTGAGCTGCAGCGTCTGGTCAAGCACGCCTTTAGCCAGGAAGTGCGCGACGGCGGGGTGACGGCCGATGCAATGTCCGTTACTCGGCCATCGGGGCAGGTCAGCCTGGGCCTGGTGGTCGAGGCGATTCCTTCGCTCGAATGGGCGGAAGGCAAAAGCAAGCCTGCGGCGGTGATCTATATCCGTGATTCGGTCGGCAAGTCGCTGGCCAGTGAAGTGGTGACCAAGCAGCTGTTCAACCTGACTAAAGCCGAAACGGCGCTGGCGATGGAGTTGGCGAACGGCTTGTCACTGGAAGAAGCCGCCGAAAACCTGAATATCAGACGCAACACCGCACGGGCGCACCTGCGTTCGATCTTCTCCAAGACGGGGGTGCGCCGTCAGACCGAACTGGTAAGGATTTTGCTGAACAGCGTGGTCGCCTTGGGAAAGCCCAAGTGCGCCTTGCGAGCGGCTGAGTCCGTGGTGGTGCCAGCACCCCAGTTGGCGCGACCCGTTCGCAAAAGCGCTTAAGGAATGAATACAGGCTGGCAGTAGCGATTGAGCGCCACTGCCAGTTGCCCTTCAGTCAGGCCAACCAGCGCCTGAATCATCAAGGAAAGTCTTATGCCAGTTACAGCTGTCAGTGGTTCCGCTTCCGGGATCGGCGCCGCCGTGTGCGCGGTATTACGGGCTGCGGGGCACCGCATTATCGGGATTGACCGGGCCAATGCCGAGGTGGTCGCCGACCTGTCCACCCGTGCCGGGCGCGAGGCCGCCGTGGCGCAGGTGCTTGAACAGTCGGGCGGTGTGCTCGACGGCCTGGTGTGTTGCGCCGGGCTCGGGGTGACGGCGTCTTCCAGCAGCCTGGTGCTGGCGGTGAACTACTTTGGCGTCAGCGAATTGCTTGATGGCCTGGCCGATGCGCTGGCCAAGGGGCAACACCCGGCCGCGCTGGTCATTGGCTCGGTGGCCGCCACCCAGCCCGGCGCGGATCAACAACCGATGGTCGCAGCCTTGCTGGGCGGTGACGAGACCCTGGCGCTGGAGTTGGCCAATGCACTGGGCCAGCCCCACATCGCCTATGCCAGCTCCAAGTACGCGGTGACCTGTGAAGCGCGGCGCAAGTCGGTGCAGTGGGCGGCGCAAGGTATTCGCCTGAACGTGGTTGCGCCGGGCGCAGTAGAAACCCCGCTGCACCAGGCAGCCAAGGAAGATGAGCGGTTCGGCAAGGCGGTGCGTGAATTTGTGGCGCCATTGGGCCGTGCGGGTACGCCTGAAGAAATCGCCCGGGTGGTTGCTTTTCTGCAATCGAGCCAGGCCAGTTTTGTGACCGGCAGCGTAGTGTTCGTCGATGGTGGTATGGACGCAATGGTGCGTGCGCAGCGCTTCTGACCTTAAAGGAGTCCTTATGAACAAAGTGGCATTTATTACGGGCGCCAGTCGCGGTATTGGTCGTGAAACAGCGTTGGCGTTTGCCCGTGCAGGTTTTGATCTGGCCATCAGCGCCCGCAGCCTGGAAGAAGGTGAAAACCACACCCACGGTTTGCGCAACCCTGACGGCACGGCGTTGCCCGGCAGTTTGAACGCAACCGCCGCAGCCATTCGCGAACTGGGCCGCAAGGCCTTGGTGGTGCGCATGGACCTGCTCGACAGTGAGTCGGTGCTTGCGGCCAGTCAGGCGGTGTTTGCGGAATATGGCCGGGTGGATGTACTGGTCAATAACGCGATTTATCAGGGCAGCGATCTGAACGCGCCCTTTATGGAGTTGCAGCCAGAGACCCTGGAGCGGGTGTTTCAAGGCTACATGATGACCCCGTTCCTGCTGACCCGGGCCGTGGTCAGCCAGATGCTGGAGCAGGGCGGCGGGGTAGTGATCAATGTCACCTCCGGAGCGGGTGAAACCGATCCGCCGGTGGCGGCAGGCAAGGGCGGCTGGGGTTATGCCTATGGTGCGGGCAAGGCTGCGGTGTCGCGGCTGTCGGGGATTTTGTCGGTGGAGTTCGGCGATCAGGGGATTCGCGCCTACACCCTGAACCCGGGCGTGGTGACCACCGATGCCTTGCGCGCCACCATCGGTGACAAGGGCGTGATTGCCTTGCGTGCAGGCTCTGCACCGCCCGAGGTGCCGGCAGCGGTGATGCTGTGGCTGGCAACCAATGAGGCTGCAGTCGATCATCAGCGCAAGACCATTCAATGCCAGCCGTTTGCCCGGGAACACGGGATTGTTGAGGATTGGCGTTAACAAGGATTTTGAACACTCAAATCCTGTAGTCGCTGTCGAGGCACGAGGCTGCGATGGGCTGCGCAGCGGCCCCGGTTTTTTGAAGGTCCTGCGGCCCTTATCGCAGCCTCGTGCCTCGGCAGCGACTACAACACCTCTGTGTTCTAGTCCATCTGAACGATGAGCCTGTTTCTCACCTCGGTGAAGATCTCTCAGTAAAGCGCCCTGGCCCTTAACCTGAGGAATAATAAAAATGACTAAACTCGCTGAAATTCACGTCGAGAACGCTTTGTCGCCGCGCTTTGGCCGTGGTTGGCATTGTCTGGGCGAAGCGGATGAGTTCCGTGATGGCAAGCTGCATACCCTGAATGTGTTTGGCTCGCGACTGCTGGCGTTTGCCACGTCCAAGGGCGAGATCAGCGTGCTGGACGCCCATTGTCCGCATATGGGCGCCGACCTGTCCCAGGGCACGATCGAGAATGACCGCGTGGTTTGCCCCTTCCACCACTGGCAGTACGATGCCAGCGGCAAGTGTGTCGAGATCCCGTACTGCAAACGCATACCGCCAAAGGCCAAAACCCGTGCCTGGCAGACCTGTGAAGTGAACAAGCTGCTGTTCGTGTGGAACAACCCCGAAGGCAAGCCGCCTGCCGAAGACGTGGTGATTCCCCATCTGCCCGAAATGGACAGCGATGAGTGGCTGCACAGCTGGCACATGGACAAGCTGATCATCAACACCAACCCCCGCGAACTGGTCGACAACCTGGTGGATGCCCAGCATTTCGGCCCGGTGCATGGCACACCGACCAAGTATTTCCATAACGTATTTGAAGGGCATATCGCTCAACAGATCTTCCATGGCGACTCTGAGCGCCTGGGGGGTGATCTGGTGGCAGAGTCGGCCTATTACGGCCCTGCGACTCACCTGACCCGCATGCGCGCGGTGTTCGAAGGGCTGGAAATCAAGTCCATCCTTCTTAACTGCCACGTGCCGATCGGACCCAACAGCTTTGAGCTGCGTTTTGGCTGTATGGTCAAAAAAGTACCGGGCTGGACAGAGGAGCAGAACGAAGCGCTGGCGGTGGATTACGTGCAACGTAACCGGGATTCCTTCTATCAGGACGTTGATATCTGGACCCACAAGGTTCGGGTCAACAATCCGGTATTGGCTGAAGGTGATGGCCCTGTGTATCAACTGCGCGAGTGGTATCAGCAGTTCTTTACGGACGAAGCCGGTGTGCCGGCGAGTATGGCCGAGCGCCGTGAATTCACCACCGTTGATAACCGCTGATTGATTGCTTGAACGAAGGGTACTGCCAATGTTGCTGAACCAACGTAAAACCCTGACTTTTATGTTGGCTGCGAGCCTGGCCTCAACCATTGGCGGCTTGCCCTTCAATACGCTGCCTATTTTGCTGGGCTCACTGGCGGACAGTTTCGGTTTCGCACCGACGCAAATCGGTTTGCTCGGCTCTGTTTGCTTCACTGGCTATCTTGCAGGAACGCTGGTAGCGGTGGGCTTTATTGACCGCTGCAACTGGCGCGCCCTGACCTTTGGTTGTGCGTTGGGTGCGGCACTGGCGTTGCTGGCATCATCACAACTGCCGGCGCCTGCACAGTTGCCGTTGTGGGCCCTGATCGGTTTTTTTGCCGCGCTCATGACGTGTCTCGGGTTGCGAATAATGGCCGAGATGCCCAACAAGGAGCGGGCGTTCGGTATGCGTCAGGGGATTGAGCTGGGGTTGGTGGCGTTGGTGTTGTTTGTGCTGCCATCGCTGGTGATCAGCAATTTTCACTACGCCGGTGGCGCGCTGGTGCTGGCGGCAATGATTCTGTTACTGAGCCTGAGCGCCTTCGCGTTGCCTCGGCGCAGTGACTTCGCGGTGCATGCAGATTTGGCTAAAGACAGCTCCCTTCAAGGGCGTTTTCGCTTCCCGGTGCCCGCCTATTGGGCGCTGGGGTTTTTTTTCGTATTTGGTGCCGGACAGATTGGTCTATGGGCGTTTCTTGAACGTCTCGGGCACGGGCTGGACGTGGCCCCGGCGCAGATGGGCGTGGTTTTTGCGGTGCTTAAACTGCTGGGCGGTGGGGCGGCCCTGACCCTGGCGCTGGTTGGCGATCGCCTCGGTTCGCGCTGGCCGCATCTGCTGGTGCTGGCTGTCATCGGTACGGGCTTGTTGCTGTTGGCCTATGCCCAGGGATTTGTGATGTATGCCCTGGGTGCCTGGATCTGGGAAGTGGGTTTCTGCTGGGGGTGCATCTACCAGACCGCCGCCGTGGCCCGGCTCGATCCGAGCGGTCGCTCGATCATGCTGATTCCTGCCGCGTTTGCCTTGAGCTCAATGGTGGGGCCAGCGCTGGCGGGACAACTGGTGGCAGACGGTTTTGCCGGACTGCTGTGGCTGGCACTGGCCACGGCTGTGGTGCCGGTGGTGGCCTTTGCCGGGCTATTGGCCAGACGCCTGTCATCACCGCCGCTGGCGTTGCCCGTATAAGCCTAAGGTACTGCTGGCTTTTTGATCCGTGCTGCTTAAGATGGCCGTCAACGACACGTCATCGGGCTTGGAACACGGCCAATGTTGAACAAGGACACCATCTCCATTCATCTGGTGCGAGAGGCGCTGCTGCAGAGCTGTGCGCCAGGTAGTGCCACGGATGAAGTGCTGCACAAGGTCGGCATTGCCCCGCAGTTGCTCAACGAGCCGGATGCCCGGGTACCTGCGATGGTTTATGCGCGGATGTGGCGTCTGTTGGCGCGACGTCTGGATGACGAGTTTTTTGCCATGGATCCGCGCAAGCTGCGGTCTGGCAGCCTGGAGTTCATGTGCCGCACGGCCATGGCTCAGCCCACCCTGGCGCAGGGGCTGGAGGTGGTGCTGGGTTTCCTGTCCTTGATGCTTGAGCGTTTGCCGGCGCAATTAGTGCGCCAGCAAAGCCTGGCGGAAATCGTCTTGCAGGAGCCTGAGCAACCGGCGAACCGTGGTTTTACCTACTTCACCTACTGGATGATCGTGCACGGTATTGCCTGCTGGCTGGCCGGGCGGCGAATACCGATTCTGGCCATTGAGTTGCGCTGTGCAGCGCCCGACTATTGCGAAGACTACGAGGTGATGTTCTCCGAGAATCTGCGCTTTGAGCGGCCACGCACGCGGATGATTTTTGCCGCCGACTGCCTGGATGCACCGATCAAGCGCAACGCTCAGGAGCTGAAGCGTTTTCTGGCCGAAGCGCCTGCCAATATTCTGGTCAAATACCGGGATCCTGAGAGCCTGGCCAGCCAGATCAAACAGGACTTGCGCCAACTGCCTGCCGTGCAGTGGCCTGAAACCCCGGGGATGGCGCAAAGCCTGTGCATGTCGGCATCGACCCTGCGCCGTCGGTTGGCGGAAGAAGGGCAAACCTTCCAGGGGATAAAGGACGGCGTGCGCAAGGAACTGGCAATTGGCTGGCTGGCCGAACCCGACCATAGCTATGCCGACATCGCCCTGCGCTTGGGCTTTGCCGACACCAGCTCGTTTTACAAAGCCTTTCGCAAATGGTCGGGAACCAATCCCGGGCATTACCGGGGTTTGATTTTAGGCGGTGGCTGAACCCAGGCCACGGGTGGTGCGCAGTCGGCCTTCCAGGCGTCGCTTCAACCCCTGAGGTTCAATGATCAGCTTCGAACCCTTGGCGGCATTGGCCCGCCCCCATTCTTCAAACAACTCCAGGCAGGAGTGATCGATATAGCTCAGGTTATTGAGGGGCACATGCACGATGCTACCTGCCGGTACGCGAGCCAGCACTTGAGTCAATGCCGGTACTTTGAGAAAGGTCGCCGAGCCATTGAGCCGCAACTCCATTTCGCCGTTTTGGGGCAGATCAATCAGGCTGATTTTCAGGCGTGCTGCCTTCCAGGCCAGATTGGCCAGGGTCAGGCCGAAACCCAGCAGTACACCGGTCAGTAAGTCCGTGAAGATGATTGAGAGGGCGGTCGCCGCATAGGTCAGCATCGGGATGCGGCCATAGCGCGCCAGGCCGCGAAAAGCCTTGATGTCTACCAGCTTGATGCCGGTATACACCAGTACGCCCGCCAGGCTCGCCACCGGAATGCTTTGCAGCACGCTGGACAGCAATAGCACAAAAGCCAGCAGCCAAAGGCCATGGAACATTGCCGAAAGCCGCGTGGTGGCACCTGCCTGAACGTTGGCCGAACTGCGCACGATCACGCCGGTCATTGGCAGCGCACCCACCACACCACAGAGCATGTTGCCGACCCCTTGGGCCGTCAGCTCCTTGTCAAAGTCGGAACGTTGGCCGTTGTGCATGCGGTCAACGGCCGCTGCGGACAGCAAGGTTTCTGCGCTGGCAATAAAGGCTACCGCAAACGCCGCGATCAACAGATTGGGATCGGCAAAGCTCAGCAAATCGGCCGGGCGCAACCAGTCGATGGCATCCGCCAGGTTTTCCGGGACTTCGACGCGCTTGACCTGCAAGGCCATGACCAGGCTGACCGCCGTGGTCAGGCCCACACCGAGCAGGGCGCCGGGGACGAAACGCAATTTTTGCGGGCGCAGCTTATCCCACGACCACATCACCACAATGGTTGCCAGGCCCAGCAGGCCAGCCTGCCAGCCAAGGGTTGGAATGGCTTGCGCCACCGCCTGCGGGAAGCCTGCAAGGTTATCGAGGCCTGAGGGCTTTGGCGCGCCGTCGAGCATCACATGTATTTGCGACAGCACAATCAGCACCCCGATCCCGGCAAGCATGCCGTAGACCACTGCCGGGGCGGTAACACGGAACCAGCAGCCCAAGCGCAAACGTCCGGCCACCAGTTGTAAAAATCCTGCCAGGAGCAGGATCGGCCCCAGCATGGCCATACCATGCTGGCGCACCACTTCAAAGACCAGCACGGCCAGACCGGCTGCCGGGCCACTGACTTGTAGCGGCGATCCCGCCAGCCAGCCTACGACCAGGCCACCGATAATGCCGGTGATCAAGCCTTTGGCCGGTGGCATCCCGGAGGCGATCGCGATGCCCATGCACAAAGGCAGGGCGACCAGAAACACAACCACAGAGGCCAAAAGCTCCCGTGGCAGGACTGCTTTTAATTGCGCAGCACGCATGATGATTCTCCCTGGGGGGGGCTTGGGGCGTGGCAAGGCCTGGCGTCATGCCTGGCCGCCACTGCTACCTCATTGGGACAGGTTTAGAAGCGCGCTTTAGGTGTCGCGCAAGGGATTGTCTGGAGATTGTCCAATGGCAGGAAACTGCCAGACTCTGCGTCGTAGGCTTTGATTTGGCTGGTTTCGATGTTGTAGACCCAACCATGGATAAACAACTGGCCGCTGGCCATGCGCGAAGCGACTGAGGGATGGGTACGCAAGTGCTGCAACTGAGCAATCACGTTTTCTTCGGTGAGCACGTGCATGCTTTCAGCTTCATTGGCGCAGGAACAGTTTTCCTGAACCATGCTTTTGGCCACTTCGGCATGGCGCAGCCAGGCTTTGACCGTGGGCATTTTCTCAAGGCTTTGCGGGTTAAGTACTGCGCGCATGGCACCACAGTCTGAGTGCCCACAGACGATGATGTGCTGTACGCCCAGTGCCAGGTTGGCGTATTCGATCGCCGTGCTGACCCCGCCATTCATCTCGCCATAAGGCGGTACGACGTTGCCGACGTTACGGGTGACGAACAAATCGCCAGGAGCGCTTTGGGTAATCAATTCGGGGACGATTCGAGAATCGGCGCAAGCGATAAACATTGCCCTTGGGCGTTGAGCGGTGGCCAGTTTTTTGAACAGGTCTTTCTGTTGTGGAAAGACCTCACGATGGAAGTGCAGAAAACCTTCAACAATGAGCTGCAGTGCTGCGCCAGCCTGTTCCGTTTCAGGAGGGGCAGTAGCTGCAGCCGAGCGCTGTGTGACCTTGATATCCATCGTTCATCCTCTGTGGTAGAGCAGGGGAAAAGCTAATGCGAGTCATTTGTGACTCGTCGGTCACGTTAGCGCCCGAAACTTAACTGAACCTTAATTGACTGCTCTAGCACGGGCTTTATATGAGGATGCTACCTATTGTGGGAGGGGGTTTTGTTGCCATGCAACGACAGCGGCTGTGGTGATTCAGGGCGACCACGATCACCGATTCCACGACTGCTACGTCGCAGTGGCGCATCAAACCTGACGCAGCCTCGTTCCTTCGGTGGCTACTTGTATGTTGGCGCTAAACCGTTTTTCGTAGGGTTCAGTGTCGTCTGCGATGCTTTTTGCTTTTGCTGGAGCCATACGAATGTCCAGACGACGCGAATGCCCATGACAGAAGGCCGAACGCAGGTGCTGTTATGGGGGTGGCGCGGCAGGACGCCGCGCCAGCCGCGATGGGCCATGGATGGCCCGTCGCGGCGTGCCCCCATGACAGTGCAGGAGTGAGGGAACCACCGAGCCTGGGCGAGGCGGCCGAATGGTAGGGCAAGCCTTTTTGGTTAATTTTTCGGCGTCTGGAAAAAGTGACCCGCCGTAAGGGCGGAACCCGTAGAGAACCGTGACACATCGAATGGATATGTACTCGACATAGGTGCGGGCGCTTCGCAAAACAACGGGCACACGGGGTACATATCCGGCATCCGCAGTTAACTGAAATGATGGTTTCGCTCTTACAGCGAGTCACTTTGCAAAAGCGGCAAAGTAACCAAAGCGCTTTCGCCCCCGCGTACGGCCTCCCGAAGGGCAGGCAGATCAAAAACCAGTGCAAAAACAAGATCAACGGCCCGCCGAGGCGGCCTACAGGCCGACCTGTTTAGCGAAGCACATTTCTCTAAACAGGCCGGTTGGCAACAGAGCATCTACAAGGAATACGTAGCAGTTGACGAGCTGTGCGAGGCTACGTCCGGCTGCATCGCGAGCAGGCTAGCTCCCACCGGGGACCGCTACAAGGTTCTGATCGAATTGCTGATCCCACGGGCACACTGGATAACGGTCGAGGCCAATTTATCTTCGGCTTCTTCCATGCTCCAGCGACTGCTCGGCACTACCACATGCACGGCCGCAACCGGCAGGCCGTTGCTGTTGAATATCGGTGCGGCAATGGTCATATCGCCCAGGAACATTTCTTCCTTGTTGGTGGCATAGCCCTGATTGCGGCTGGTGATCACACGCTCAAAAATGGCGGTGGCATCAGTCAGGGTGTAGCGGGTCAGCTCAGCCAGCGTGCTGTCTTGCAGCACACGGCGAATTTCGTCATCCCCCAGGCCACTCAGATAGGCTCGACCGCCCCCGGTGCAATACATCGGGATTCGACTGCCGATGGGCATGTGGATCGGGATAAATTTGGGTGCCACAAAACGCGAGACATAGACCATGTCCAGGCCGTCCGGCTCCGTCAGGTTGACCGTCTCGCCCGTGAGCTGGTTGAGCTCGGCGAGGTAGAGGTTTGCGACATCGACCAATATGTCGGCGGCTAAATAGTTGTAGCCGATTTCCATAACCTTGGGCGTTAACTGGAAGCGTCGGCTTTGCGGGTGCTTACGCACATAGCCGAGTTCTTCAAGGGTATGCACCATGCGCTGGGCCGAGCTTTTGCTGATGCCCGCAACCTGCGCGATATCCGCCAGAGTCATGGTGCGCCGCGCTGCCCCGAAGCCGCGAAGTACGGCCAGGCCCTTTTCCAGTGACTGGTTGAAAAGAGGGTTGTTGCTATCGCTCATGGCGCATCCTTGGCTTTTTTTAGAGTCATGAATATCGATATGCGATATTTATAAATCTCTTTACGATTTAAGTAAATTGGTTATAGTCGATGGCGGCATTTTGTACCAGAGGGTGCAAGGGTGTTAAATGCTGCCCCGCAACAATAAAAGCGACCACAGGGAGATTCGCTATGCACAAACCTTTTCAAGTACTGACGCTTGTATGCGCAATGGCAGCCGGACTGATTGGATCAGCCAGTGCTGTTGCAGAGCCTGTCTATAAAGTCGGTGCAACGGCGACAGGTATCCCGTTCACCTTCCTCGATATCAAGAGCGGAAAAATCCAGGGCATGATGGTCGACGCCGCTGAAGCCGTCGGCAAAGCAGGGGGGTTTGACACCGAGATCCAGCAAACCACGTTTGCCGCGCTGATCCCTTCGCTGACCACCAACAAAATTGACCTGATCTCCGCCGCCATGCTCAAAACCCCTGAGCGTGAAAAGGTTGTGCAGTATTCCGATCCGATTTTCAGCTATGGCGAAGGCCTGATCGTCCAGACTGACGATCCCAAAGAATACAAGACCATGGATGACCTGGCCGGTGAAGTGGTCGGTGCTCAAGTGGGCACGGTATTCCTCGACGCCCTGAACAAGCACGGCGGCTTCAAGGAAGTGCGCAGCTACGACTCTATTCCTGACCTGATGCGTGACCTGAAACTGGGTCGCATCAAGGCTGCTTTCGGCGATCGCCCGATCATCGCCTACCAGTTGGCCCAGGGTAAAAACCCGGATGTGAAACTGTCGAGCACCTATGTGCCGGTAGTGATGGGTGATGTGTGCCTGGTCATGCGTCAGGGCGACGCCGAGAAACTGGCACAGGTCAACAAGGGCATTGCAGCCATCAAGGCTGACGGCTCGCTGCAGCGCATCATCGAGAAGTGGAAGCTGAACTGATGATTCTGTGGCCCCCGCTCTGCGGTGGGCCACTTCTTGTAGCGGTGTGCAGGTAGTTTATGTTTCTCCAGGACGCGTTGGACTTTCTTCCTATTCTGCTCAAAGGGGCAGTGGTCACTGTGCAGGTCACGGCGGGTTCGTTCCTGCTCAGTTCAGTGATTGGCCTGATGTTCGCGCTGATGATGGTTTCAAAAATCCGCGCCATCGCATTGTTCGCCATTGGCGTGGTCAATGTGATTCGCGGGTTGCCGATCATCGTGCAACTGTTCTACATCTATTTTGTCTTGCCCGACTTCGGCATCCAGCTCAGCGCCATGCAGGCCGGTGTGATTGGTCTAGGGATTGCCTATTCGGCCTATCAGGCCGAGAACTTCCGGGCCGGGATTCAGGCCATCGACATTGGCCAGATCGAGGCCGCCGAATCCTTTGGCATGCGTGGCCTGATGATCATGCGCCGCATTGTGCTGCCCCAGGCGTTTCGCATTGCCTTGCCGCCCTATGGCAACACGCTGGTAATGATGCTCAAGGACTCCTCGCTGGTGTCGACCATCACCGTGGCCGAGATGACGCGCCAAGGGCAACTGATCGCTTCCTCGACCTTTGAAAACATGACGGTCTACACCCTGGTTGCCTTGCTCTATCTGTCGATGAGTTTGCCGCTGTCTTATGGCTTGCGTCGTCTGGAAGGCCGTTTTGCGCTGCGGAGGCGTACATGAAAGCAACGTCGAAACTCACCTTGCCGCCTTCGCTCTGGTCCGCCACGGCTCGCACCGCTGCGATGACCCAGCCACTCGCGCAAAACAAGCGGGTGGACGTGGCAATTGTCGGCGCCGGGTACACGGGGCTTGTGACTGCACTGCGCCTGGCCGAGTCGGGTGTCAGCGTGTGCGTGCTGGATGCAGGAGAGCCTGGCTGGGGTGCTTCGGGGCGCAACGGCGGGCAGGTGATTCCCGGGCTCAAATACGATCCTGACCAGTTGATCGAACGTTTTGGCGCGGCGCGCGGTGAAAAGATTATCGAGGCGTGCGGCGGGGCGGCTGACGAAGTGTTTTCGCTGGTTCGTGAGTACGGAATCGCCTGCGATGCAACACGCAAGGGCTGGATTCAACCCGCGTACTCCAGTGCCACGATGAAAACCCTGGAGCACCGCGCCCGGCAATGGCAGCAGCGTGGTGTGGCTGCTGAGTTGCTGGACGGCAATGCCGTTTGCCAGCGCATCGGCACGCAAAACTATGTGGGCGGCTGGGTTGACCCTCGTGCCGGGAGCCTGCACCCGCTCAATTATGCCCGTGGACTGGCCCGGTCGGCGTTGGGCCGTGGGGCGATGATTCACAGCGATAGCCGGGTGACCGATTTGCGGCGCATCGGTACGCAGTGGCAACTGAGCACTGCACAAGGTCACACCGTGACGGCCGAGCGGGTGGTGTTGGCCACCAATGGCTATACCGATGGTTTATGGCCCGGTTTGCGGCAAACCGTGCTGGCGGCCAACAGCTTTATGATCGCGACTCGACCGCTCTCGCCGGAACTGCGCAAAACGATTTTGCCGGGTGGAGAAGTGTGTTCGGATGCACGGCGCCTGTTGCTGTACTTCAAGCAGGATGCTCAAGGGCGAGTGCTGTTGGGTGGCCGTGGGCCGTTTTCCGAGCCGGGCCGCAACGAAGACTGGGCGCATCTGGAGCGCTCGCTGATCAACGTGTTCCCGCAGTTGGCAGGCGTTGCGATTGAGTACCGCTGGAGCGGTCGCGTGGCACTCAACCACAGCGTGCTGCCGCAACTGCACGAACCGCAACCGGGCCTGTCAATCCTGATGGGCTACAACGGGCGCGGCATTGCGATGTCCACCACCCTGGGCAAACACCTCGCGGCCCGCATCTTGGGAACCAGCGATGACTTCCCGTTCCCGGTGACGCCGATTCGCAGAATTCCCTTTCATAGCTTGCAGCGTTTGTACGTGGCAGCGGGCATCAGCTACTACCGGTTGCTGGATGCCTTGCATGGGTGACGGCTGGCCTGGTACCTGGCGCTAACCTTCAATCAGACTTGATTGTCGAGACATCCGCTGCCCTGACTTTGATGTGTTTGCCTGCAATGTCCACAAACTCATAGAGACCGTCCTTGTTCGTGGTCTTTGGCAGGTCTTTGGTCAGGTACTGCGTGCCGTTTTGCAGGGTTACAACGCTCGGGGTCGCGCAACCTGCCAGTCCCAGCAAGGCAACCACAAGCAGGGGTAAACCGATAGCGTTGATTTTCATGGGTGTACCTTGAGCTCTTGGCAATGTGGAGAGTGTTCGCGCCGGGCGTCGTCGAGCAGCCAGCGCTGGAAAGTTAGTGCTGCATCTGACAGCGTTTTATGGCGAGAGTGCGCCAGATAGTCCGCGTTAGAGCTGAAAAATTCAAATGGACCCACGCGGCGCAGTTCGCCCTTGTCGATTTTGTCCTTGACCATAAAGTCCCATCCCAGCCCCACGCCCATGCCTTGCACGATTGCCTGATAGGCGAGGGTGACCTGATTGAAGGTCGGCCGCTTCGCATCGGGCTTGTGCTCCAGGCCGAAATGCGCGAACCAGTCGCGCCAGTCCATGCAGTTCCATTGCGAGGCGTCCAGTTCAATCAGGGGCAAGTCCTGAAGGTCTGAGGGCTCATTGACGCGGTTCAATTTCAAATCAGGTCGGGCAACAGGGTAGACCCTTTCGGCAAACAATGGCTCAGCATTCAGGGATGACCAGTGACCGGCGCCGTATAAAATCGTGAAATCGTAATCTGCGACGCTGGATTCGTGGATGTCGTTGCTGGCGTGAATATTCACCGTGATGGACGGATGCTCGGTATTGAACGCGAGCAATCGCCCAAACAGCCAGAACTGCGCCACGGCATGGGTGCAGAGCACCGTGACCGAGTTGGGGGCATGGGCCGTCTTGATCCGGTTGACGCCGTGCAGCAGGCGTTCAAGCAGAGTAGTGACTTCGCTGAGCAGACTTGCTCCGGCCTGCGTCAGGCAAATGCCCCGCGCCTGGCGTTCAAACAAGGTCAGTTTGAGGTTGTCTTCCAGGGCCCGGATTTGTTTGCTGATCGCGCTTTGGGTCAAGCACAGCTCGCTTGCCGCACGGGTAAAGCTGCCATTGCGTGCGACCGCTTCGAAGGTGATCAGGCTGTCCAGAGGTGGCAGGTTTTTCGAATAGCGATTCATGTTGCCTCTTCGTCACTGGAATGCCGCGCAAATGCTGTAGTTACTCTGTTGCCAGTCAACCCTCCCACAGTTGAAGTTTCCTTCAGGCCCTGTAGCTGCTGAGAATCTGGTTTTGCTGGCCGACCGGATACCTGTCCGGCACGGCTATCCTGCCGCGGGGTGACGGTATAAGGCATTCCTGCACGGAATACCAGCATGCCAAATGATCTTTTGTGACAAATCGCAGGGCCGCTTACGCTCACTCGATACTGAACTGTTTGAGAGTGTTGAATGAAGCGCGGAATAGTCTATGCAGGCATGGCAGGTGCAGTGTGGGGGCTGGTGTTTCTGGTGCCCAAGCTGTTGCCGGAATTCAGCCCGCTGTTGCTCAGCTGCGGGCGTTTTATTGTGTACGGGGCCGTATCGCTGCTTTTGTTGCTGCCCCATGCGCGGCGTTTGCTGGGCCAGCTCACCCGGCGCGATGTGCTCACACTGGTCAAGTTCGCACTGCTGGGCAACCTGGTTTACTACATGCTGCTGGCGGCATCGATTCAGTGGGTAGGCATTGCGGCCGCCTCTCTGATTGTGGGGGTGTTGCCCCTGAGCATTACCTGGCTGGGGCGCCGCGATGCCGGAGCGGTGCCACTGGCGAGGCTGGCCTGGCCGCTGCTTCTGGTGCTGGGCGGCGTGCTTTGCATCAATCTTGAAGCCTTGTTCGGCGGCACTTCGCAGCAGCCGCTGGGGGACAAGGTTCTGGGCGTGCTGTGCGGGCTCGGCGCCTTGCTGTGCTGGAGCTGGTTTGCGATCGAGAATGCGCGGTATTTGAAACACAGCCAGTTTGACAGTGGTGAGTGGTCGACACTGTGGGGCGTCACCACGGGTGTGCTGGGTCTGATGATCTGGGGTATGGCCCATGTATTGTCCCTGGACGCAGTGACGGTCGAGGTCAGTGATCAGCGCTGGCAGATGTTCTGGATGGTTAATCTGGCGTGTGCGGTGCTCGGTTCATGGTTTGGCAATCGCATGTGGAATGCTTCGTCCCGCCGCCTGCCGCTGACCCTGAGCGGGCAGTTGATTGTGTTCGAAACGGTGTTTGCGTTGTTCTATGGCTTTGTTTACTTGCAGCGCTGGCCGACTTTGACCGAAGCCGTGGCGGTTGTATTGCTGCTTGGGGGCGTGAGTTGGGCGGTGCGCCGCCATGCCCCGGCGCGGACAATGCTCGCGCCGTGATCCATGTGCGGGCCAATCAGCTAGGGCAGGTATGAGCCCCATTGTTGAGGTCCTGTTTTTCGGCGCGACTGAGCAGGGTGGCCTTGCCATCTTTCCAGGTCAGGGTCAGCACGTACAACGAGTCGAAATCACTGCCGGGCCAGTCTTCGGTCAGTGAAGTCTTCTTGCCCAGGGCCTGGCTGGCGACGTTGTTGATCAGCTCCGGCAAATAGCCGTGCGACCACGCGGTGTAGATGGTGGAGTTGTGATACTGGTCGTCGGTCAGTTCCTTGGCCAGTGCGCGGGTGTCGTTGGCTGAGTACTCCAGATTGATCGGCAAGCCCAGTTTGATGGCGCTGGGGTTGATGGTCATCATCGGGCGCACGTAGCTGTAGGCATCGTCATCAGCGCCTTCTTCCACTTGCCGTGAAGGGTTGGCGGCAAACACGTAGTCGGCCTTGCCATAGCGTTGCGGCAGCAGGGTGGCCAGATCAATTGCGCGGTTAAGTCCCTGGCAGGTGAGCTGGCCAAGGCCGTCGGCCGGTTTTTCGGCGTGACGCATAAATACCAGGGTTTGTACGCCATCAACCGGCTGGGCAAACACATCATCTGCATGCACGGCCAGCGTCACGGCGCCTGCAATCAGTAACAGCGGGGCTGCCGCCAGTGCGTAGGTTTTGAGTCGGAATTTATTCCAAACAGACTGAGTCATGGGGCTCTTCTACATACAGCATTAAGGCTGACTGGCCTGGCACATCGAGCACATCGCGCGTGTGTTTATCCCTGTCATTACTACACAACCTGTGTTTCTCATCCTTGTTCCAAGCAATCATTAGATGGCATTTTCAAATTTGGTTCGATTTTACCTGCGCTAGATTGGGAATGGTCCTACAGGTCGAGTGCTATGGTGGCTTTTTTGTATGACAAAATCGTTCTCTCTTTAGTCGAGTCACTCTTCAGAGGCTTACACCATGCTTCCAGCCCCCCTCAGAAAACCGAGCAATCCCGTGCATCTGCGTGTTCGTGCCTGGCGCGGGCGAGTGGGGCTGGCAATGGTTGCCAGCCTGTCGGTGCTGGCGGGCATGACTGACGCCATTGGCTTTCTGGCCACCGGTGATTTCGTTTCATTCATGAGCGGTAACACCACCCGCCTGGCGGTAGCCATTGGCGAGGGCGACTTGAGCCTGGTGGTGCGCCTGTTATTCGCGGTGCTGGCGTTTATTGTCGGCAACGCCCTGGGGGTTTTGCTGGCGCGCTGGGGAGGGCGGCGCGCACTGCCGTTGATGCTGGTGATTGCGGGTCTGCTGTGCACAGCGGCACTACTGCCGTTCGCCACCCAAGTGCCGGCGTTGCTGGCCGCCATTGTGGCCATGGGCATGCTCAATGCGGCGGTGGAACAGGTCAATGGACTGCCGGTGGGCCTGACCTATGTAACCGGGGCGTTGTCACGTTTTGGCCGGGGCCTTGGCCGATGGGTGCTGGGCGAGCGTCGCAGTGGCTGGCGCGTGCAGTTGGTGCCATGGACGGGAATGCTGCTGGGCGCGGTCATGGGCGCACTGCTGGAGGCACAGTTCGGGCTCAAGGCCATGCTCTTCAGTGCCGGTTTTGCCGCCGTCCTCGGGCTGCTTTCGTTGAGAATCCCGCGCCGCTGGCAGCGCGATTACATGCCGCGTTAAACGCCCGTTTTGCTTCGCTCACGCTGCGCGTAAACTGCTCCGGCGCACGAGGGTGTGTTTTCAATCCGTTTGCTCACGGCGTGCAAACTGATCAAGCCCCCCTGGCATGCCCACCCCCACGAACAGGAGTCGTTGTGTCCAAGTCAGTCGATGACAATTCATCCCTTGAGTCATTTTCCATCGAGAGTCCTGCGCCGCTGTACGCGCGCGTAAAGCAGGCCATTGCGCAAAAAATTCGTTCAGGTGCCTGGCTGCCCAACTCCAAGCTGCCCTCCGAGAGTGAGTTGCTTGCCCTGTTGGGCGTGAGTCGCATGACGATCAACCGCGCACTGCGTGAACTGACAATCGAAGGGCTGCTGGTGCGCATGCAAGGGGTGGGGACGTTTGTTGCGGTGCCCAAAGGCAATGCGGCGTTATTTGAAATCCATAACATTGCCCAGGAAATCGCTGACCGTGGCCACGTGCATCGCTGTGAAGTCATCGTGCTCGAAGAGGTCCCGGCCAAGGTCACGCCTGTCATGCCGTTCGCCCTGGACGGCATCAAGCGGTTCTTCCACTCGGTGATGGTGCATTACGAAAACGAAGTGCCCGTGCAAATTGAAGAGCGCTACGTGAATGCCGAGATTGCCCCTGAGTACTTGCAGCAGGATTTCACTCGCACCACGGCCTATGCCTACCTGATGAACCTAGCGCCATTGACCGGCGGCGAGCATGTGGTGGAAGCGATCCATGCAAAATCTGCAGAGTGTCGCCTGTTGCACGTCAAGCGAAACGAGCCGTGCCTGCTGATTCGCCGCCGCACCTGGGCGGCTCAAGGGATGGTGGGGTGCGCCCGGCTGGTGTACCCGGGAACGCGCTATCGCCTGCAGGGTCAGTGCGGCAACTGAGTGGCCCCTCGTAGCGGGTAACGATGTGTTACTCGCGTTACTTTTGGTGCGTTTTTGTTACCTTCCCGCCTGTTTATGCACAAAGTTGCGGCACTTTTTTTGCAGCTTTTCCGTGCGTGATGTTCTTTCATTAAAAAACGTAATTTTTTTAACTCATTGATTTAAAAAATATTTATATCGATTCAGACACCTTTTCGCGCGCGGGTGTTTGCGTGTTGGCCCTTCACTTGCATTCACTTGTACATACAGGTTGGTATAAGTGCGCACCTATCGCACTTCACCGTATGACGTTGATGCCATTTGATGAAGGACTGCCCCATGACCACTGCTCACACCCGTCACCGTGATGGTGAAATCCGCGCCGCCCGTGGCACCCAGCTCACTGCTAAAAGCTGGATGACCGAAGCGCCGCTGCGGATGTTGATGAACAACCTCGACCCGCAAGTGGCCGAGAACCCGACCGAGCTGGTGGTGTATGGCGGTATTGGACGGGCAGCGCGTAACTGGGAGTGCTACGACAAAATCGTCGAAAGCCTGACCAACCTCAACGATGACGAAACCCTGCTGGTGCAGTCGGGCAAGCCGGTCGGCGTGTTCAAAACCCACAGCAACGCGCCACGGGTCCTGATCGCCAACTCCAACCTGGTGCCGCACTGGGCCACGTGGGAGCACTTCAACGAACTCGACGCCAAAGGCCTGGCCATGTACGGCCAGATGACCGCCGGCAGCTGGATCTACATCGGCAGCCAGGGCATCGTCCAGGGCACCTACGAAACCTTCGTCGAGGCCGGTCGCCAGCACTATAACGGCAGCCTGGTCGGTAAATGGGTGCTGACGGCCGGTTTGGGCGGCATGGGCGGTGCCCAGCCTCTGGCCGCCACCCTGGCCGGCGCCTGCTCGCTGAACATCGAATGCCAGCAAAGCCGCATCGATTTCCGCCTGGCCACTCGCTATGTCGACGAGCAAGCCGCGGACCTGGATGACGCGCTGGCCCGTATCGCCAAATACACCGCCGAAGGCAAAGCAATTTCCATCGCCCTGTGCGGGAACGCTGCTGAATTGCTGCCAGAAATGGTTCGTCGTGGTGTACGCCCGGACATGGTCACTGACCAGACCAGCGCCCACGATCCACTGAACGGCTACCTGCCAAAAGGCTGGACCTGGGAGCAGTACCGCGACCGCGCCGTGACCGATCCGGCAGCCGTGGTCAAAGCCGCCAAAGCCTCGATGGGCGAGCACGTTGAAGCCATGCTGGCCTTCCAGAAAGCGGGCGTGCCGACCTTCGACTACGGCAACAACATTCGTCAGATGGCAAAAGAAGTAGGCGTAGAAAACGCCTTCGACTTCCCGGGCTTTGTACCGGCTTATATCCGCCCATTGTTCTGCCGTGGTGTAGGCCCGTTCCGTTGGGTCGCGCTGTCGGGTGATGCCGAAGACATCTACAAAACCGACGCCAAGGTCAAGGAACTGATTGCCGACGACGCGCACCTGCACAACTGGCTGGACATGGCCCGCGAGCGCATCAGCTTCCAGGGTCTGCCGGCCCGTATCTGCTGGGTAGGCCTGGGTCAACGCGCCAAGCTGGGCCTGGCCTTCAACGAAATGGTCCGCAGTGGCGAGCTGAAAGCCCCGATCGTGATCGGCCGCGACCACCTGGACTCCGGGTCGGTATCGAGCCCGAACCGCGAAACCGAGTCAATGAAAGACGGCTCGGACGCTGTGTCCGACTGGCCATTGCTCAACGCTTTGCTCAATACCGCGAGCGGCGCGACCTGGGTGTCGCTGCACCACGGCGGCGGCGTAGGCATGGGCTTCTCGCAGCATTCGGGGATGGTGATCGTGTGTGACGGTACCGACGAAGCGGCTGAGCGCATCGCCCGTGTCCTGCACAACGATCCGGCAACCGGCGTGATGCGCCACGCGGATGCGGGCTATGACATCGCCATCGACTGTGCGAACGAGCAGGGCCTGAACCTGCCGATGATTAACGGCTGACCCACGGGTACGAATCCTGTGGGAGCGGGCTTGCTCGATGCAGACGCCTCGGTGCTTCAGGCGATACGAGGCGATTCAATTGCAGGCAGGCCCGGCGACACAGGACGGGTTTGTTTGCGGATATCTAGAGGGTGTGAGCATGAACAACAGTCCGTTTACCCAACAACTGCAAGGCGTTCGTGTGCTGGACATCAGCCGCGTACTGGCCGGACCGCATTGCACCGCGATGCTCGCTGACCTAGGGGCCGATGTCATCAAGTTTGAAGTACCCGAGGAGGGCGATGATGCCCGTCATCTGGGGCCGTTCCTGGACGGTGAAAGTGTTTACTTCGGCTTGATAAACCGCGGCAAGCGAAGCGTTGAAATCGATTTTAAAAACCCTGCGGACCGTCAGCGCTTCTATGAGCTGGTAGCCGATGCCGATGTAGTGGTGGAGAACTTCCGCCCCGGTGTCACTCAGCGCCTGGGCATTGATTTCGATAGCCTCAAGCAGCACAACCCGCGCCTGATCTACGCCAGTATTTCCGGCTTTGGCCAGGAAGGCCCGCTGTCCAGGCGTCCAGCCTACGACATCGTGGCGCAGGCCATGTCCGGCCTGATGAGTGTGACCGGCTTTGCCGCGACCGGCCCGACTCGCAGCGGTGAGGCCCTCGGTGATCTGTGCGCTGGCGTCTATGCCGCCTGGGCAATCAGCTCGGCACTGTTTGCCCGCGAACGGCATGCGCCGGGGGCGCAGTACATCGATGTGGCCATGTTTGACGTGTTGTTCAGCCTGCAAGTGACGGGCTTGTCCAACCTTTACGCCAACGGTGTGGCGCCCGGGCTGGTCGGTAATCGGCACCCGGTATCGACGCCTTTCGACACATACCGTGCAGCGGATGGCCTGGTGGTAATTGCGGTGGCGAGCAATCGCTTGTTTGAACGTTTGTGCCAGTGCATGGGCCAACCGGAGCTGGCGACGGATGCGCGTTTTATCAATGACACTCAGCGCACCCTGAACGAGCCTGCGTTACGCGCCACCATTGAATCCTGGACCGCGCAACACAGCGTTGAGCACTTGTGCGATGGCCTGCTCGATGCTGGTGTGCCGTCCTCTCCAGTGTGGGATCTGGCCGAAGCCGCAGGCAGCGAACACGCCCGCGTCCGCCAGTTGCAGTTTCAGCCAGAGGGCGCAGCGCTGCCGCTGGTACCGCAACCGGTGTTCTTCAACGGCCACAAACCCCACGCGTCCACCATTGCCCCACGTTTGGGCGCAGACAACGCCGCATTTGGCTTGAACAAAGCAGGAGCACACGCATGAACTTCGAAATGACTGCAGAAGAATTGGCAGTGATCGACAGTGCCGAACAAGTCGCCCGCGAGGTCATTCAACCACTGGCCCAGCACTACGACGAAACGGAAACCTTCTGTCTGGCGAGCATCAGGGCCCTGGGGGATTTGGGCTGCATGGGCATTAACCTGCCAGAAGAATATGGCGGCCTGGGCATCGGCAGTCTTGCCATGAGCCGTGTGGTAGAAGCGGTGGCGGGCGCCTGTGCATCCACGGCATCGGCCATGACCGCGCACTTTTTGGCCACTGACTCGATCCTGCTTGGCGGTACAGAAGAACAAAAGCAGGAATGGTTGCCACGGGCGGCCAGCGGCGAGTTGCTGGCAGCGTTTGCCCTGACTGAACCTGCGGCGGGTTCCAATCCGGCCGACATGCGCAGCCGCGCAGTGCGAGAAGAGGGCGGCTGGCGTGTGCGGGGCAGCAAGCACTACATCACCAATGCCAAGGAAGCGGATTTCATCGTCCTCTATGTCAAGACGGACCCAGACGCCGGTCATAAAGGCATCAGTGCATTTATAGTGCCCCGTGGAACGGCGGGTATCAGCTTCTCAAGCCCGGAAAAAACCATGGGCCTGCGTGGCAGTACCATCTATGAGCTGTCGCTGGACTGCTGGCTGCCGGAGTCGGCGCTGCTCGGTGTTGAGGGTCAGGGCTTCAACACGGCAATGGCGGTGCTGGATCGCGGACGGGTGGAAGTGGCGGCCATGTCGCTTGGCATTGCCAATGCCGCACTGCAAGCCAGCCTGAGTTGGGTGCGCGAACGTCAGATCGGGCCCAAGCCGCTGGCGGCTTATCAAGGTACCCAATGGCGGCTGGCAGACATGTACGCACAGCTTGAAAGCGCACGCATGTTGACCATGAAAGCTGCCGCGCGGCGTGACAGCGGCGAGCGCTTCAGCCTGGACTCGGCCACCGCCAAACTGGTCGCCGCCGAGTGTGCCGGGTTTATCACCGATGCCGCTCTGCAATTGCACGGCGGATATGGTTACAGCCGGGACTTGCCGTTGGAGCGTTACGTGCGTGATGCACGGATTTTGCGGATTTTTGAAGGCACTTCCGAGGTGCAGAAAATCATCATCTCCCGCGCCTTGCTCGACGCAGCCAAATAATCGGTTTGCGGCAGGTTCGTAATAGAGCCTGCCCGTTGTTGCATGGATGCACTGAGGTTCGGTCAAGGATTGGAAAAGTCTTTCCCAAAACAACACGGCGCACCTTGGGTGCCAGCCTGAAGGAACTGCTTATGTCCACGCACAACCAGGATTCACAACGGGCCTCACTGGTCGAACAACGCTCTATTGATTACATCCCTGAGTCGGAGCGCCACGGGCGCCTGTTCAGTCAGTTCACCCTGTGGTTCGGGGCCAACCTGCAAGTGACCGCGATCGTCACCGGGGCCCTGGCCGTGGTGCTGGGCGGCGATGTGTTCTGGTCGTTGATCGGCCTGCTGATCGGCCAAGTGCTGGGTGGCACCATCATGGCGTTGCACGCAGCGCAGGGCCCAAAACTGGGATTGCCACAGATGATCTCCAGCCGGGTGCAGTTCGGTGTCTACGGCGCCGTGATCCCGATTGTGCTGGTGTGCCTGATGTATGTGGGCTTTTCAGCCAGCGGTTCGGTACTGGCCGGGCAGGCGGTCGGGCAACTGGTCGGGGTGAGCGATTCGTGGGGGATTTTGATTTTTGCGGCGCTGATCGTGCTGCTGACCGTTCTGGGGTATCGCACCATTCATATGATCGGACGCGTGGCGAGCGTGGTCGGGGTGTTGGCGTTTTTCTACCTGTTCTACACCTTGATTTCACAAAACGACATTGGCCTGCTACTCAGTAATAAACACTTTTCGCTGAGCAGTTTTTTACTGGCGATTTCGTTGTCCGCCTCCTGGCAGATTGCCTTCGGGCCTTATGTAGCGGACTACTCGCGCTACTTGCCATCGAACACCTCTTCGTTGAAAACCTTTTTGGCGGTAGGCTTGGGCTCGGTCGTCGGCTCGCAAATCTCGATGGTCTTCGGTGTGTTCGTGGCGGCGCTGGCAGGGAGCAAGTTTGCCGGGCATGAGGTGTCGTACATCGTTGGTATGGGCGCGAGCGGTGCAATGGCGGCGCTGCTGTATTTCTGCGTGGTGTTCGGCAAGGTAACCATCACCACACTCAATGCCTACGGCAGTTTCATGTCGTTGGCGACCATTGTCAGCGGCTTTCGCGGTAACCACGACATCTCCAAACCCTTGCGCCTGTTTTACATCCTGCTGATGGTGGGCTTTGCCACCGCACTGGCGTTACTGGGGCAGCATTCGTTTCTCAAGGACTTCTCGGCATTTATCCTGTTTTTGCTGGCGTTTTTCACTCCGTGGAGCGCGATCAACCTGGTGGACTTCTACCTGATCAGCAAAGAGCGCTACGACGTGCCTGCCTTGTCTAACCCGAATGGCCGATACGGGCGCTGGAACCTGCGCGGTATTCTGGTGTACGCCTTTGGGGTGGTGGTTCAATTGCCGTTTATTGCTACCAGCTTCTATACCGGGCCTCTGGTGGAACAACTGGGCGGGACTGATATCTCGTGGATCATCGGCCTGACGCTGCCAGCGCTGGTGTATTACTTCGTGGCACGCACGTCGGGGCAGTCGGTGCCGGATCAACTGATTTTGCCCGTCGAACCCGCAACGGTTTAAGGGCTTTCCAATCAACACAGGTACGCAGTGCTGTTTTTTGTCGGTACTGCTCCTGTAGCCATAGAGGGAGAAACTATGAAGGTGCTGGCCTGTATCAAGCGCGTGGTCGATTACAACGTTAAAGTTCGCGTCAAGGCGGACAACTCCGGCGTTGACCTCGCCAACGTCAAGATGTCGATGAACCCCTTCTGCGAAATCGCTGTGGAAGAAGCCGTACGCCTTAAGGAAAAGGGGGTTGCGACTGAAATCGTCGTCGTCTCCATCGGCCCGACCACTGCTCAGGAACAGCTGCGTACCGCGCTGGCACTGGGTGCAGATCGCGCCATTCTCGTCGAGTCCGCCGAAGATCTGACCTCGCTGGCCGTGGCCAAGCTGCTCAAGGCCGTTGTCGACAAGGAACAGCCTCAGCTGGTGATCCTGGGCAAACAGGCCATCGACAGCGACAACAACCAGACTGGCCAGATGCTGGCCGCGCTGACCGGTTTCGGTCAGGGCACCTTCGCTTCCAAAGTTGAAGTGGCAGGCGACAAGGTTGCAGTGACCCGTGAAGTAGACGGCGGTGCGCAAACTGTTTCGCTGAGCTTGCCGGCGATCATCACCACCGACCTGCGTTTGAACGAGCCGCGTTATGCGTCCCTGCCAAACATCATGAAGGCCAAAAAGAAGCCGCTTGAAGTGCTGACGCCAGATGCGTTGGGCGTTTCGACAGCTTCGACCAACAAGACCCTGAAAGTTGAAGCACCGGCTGCTCGCAGCGCGGGTATCAAGGTCAAGTCGGTGGCTGAACTGGTCGAGAAACTGAAAAACGAAGCGAAGGTAATCTAAACATGACTATCTTGGTAATCGCAGAACACGACGGCAAAGCACTGGCCCCGGCCACGCTGAATACCGTGGCTGCTGCCGCTAAAATCGGTGGCGACATCCACGTTCTGGTTGCAGGCCAGGGCATTGGCGCAGTAGCCGAAGCCGCCGCTAAAATCGCTGGCGTGGCTAAAGTGCTGGTCGCCGACAACGCGGCTTACGCCCATCAGTTGCCTGAAAACGTGGCGCCTCTTGTCGCTGAGCTGGGTGCCGGTTACAGCCACATCCTGGCGGCCGCTACCTCCAACGGCAAAAATATCCTGCCGCGCGTTGCTGCGCAGTTGGACGTGGATCAGATCTCCGAGATCGTTTCGGTCATCAGCGCTGACACCTTCACGCGCCCGATCTATGCCGGTAACGCCATTGCTACCGTGCAGTCCACTGCGCCGGTAAAAGTGATCACCGTACGTGCGACCGGTTTCGACCCGGTGGCTGCAGAAGGTGGTTCGGCAGCGGTTGAAGCGGTTGCAGCGGTTCACGATGCAGGGACTTCGTCGTTCGTGGGTGAAGAACTGGCCAAGTCGGACCGTCCTGAGCTGACCGCAGCCAAAATCGTCGTTTCGGGCGGTCGCGGCATGCAGAACGGCGACAATTTCAAACTGCTTTACACCCTGGCTGACAAGCTGGGCGCTGCTGTTGGCGCTTCTCGCGCAGCCGTTGACGCAGGTTTTGTGCCTAACGACATGCAGGTCGGTCAGACCGGCAAGATCGTTGCGCCACAGCTGTACATCGCGGTGGGGATTTCCGGCGCGATCCAGCATCTGGCCGGCATGAAAGACTCCAAGGTGATCGTTGCGATCAACAAGGACGAAGAAGCACCGATCTTCCAGGTGGCTGATTACGGCCTGGTAGCGGACTTGTTCGAAGCAGTGCCTGAACTGGAGCGGGCGATCTGAAGCCGAGCTGAAAGCTGGGGTTGACCCCATTCTGTGGGAACTGGCTTGCCTGTGATGTTGACGATGCGGTCTGGCAGACAGGTCGGGGCGATGCCATCGCTAGCAAGCCCGCTCCCACAATGGGACGCTGAAGCTAACCACCGATGTGCCAGAAACATAAAAGCCCCGGAGATTGTCCGGGGCTTTTTGTTACAGCAGCAGGTTATCAGCTGTAGCTGTTAACTTTGACCAGTGCTGGCTCGGTTTGAGCCTTTTCCCAAGTCAGGGTCAAGGTTTGCAGGACACGCGCCATGTAGTCGTTATCGGCGGCAGCCTTCTTGCCCACGTAGCCTTGGCCACGGCGGTACATTTTGAGGTGGGCTCGCATCTGTGGACGGTCCTCCTCGAAACTGGTTTCTTCCTTGCACGAAGTCACTGCATCGATACGAACATCACCGGCGTCACTGATCCACAGAATGTGGTCGTTCAGCGTGTCTTTCTGGGCGGCGAAGAGTCGAGCCAGCTCATTAACAGTCGGTTGGTTATTCAGGTTCATAGCTAACTCCTTGACCACTCGTTGATCTGTCTAATTGATTCGCGCAACTGCATTTGCAGCGCTACGTAGTGTCCATCTAAAGCAGATCTGTCTTGAGTTCGTCATATGTAGTCGTAAAACATAACACTACATAAAGAGCGTAAAGCGAGGGAGAGCAGCGTAAACCAGGATGCCAGGGTGACATGACGCATCAACCACAAGCTTCTTGAAGCCCCTCTGTCGTCTTTGACGCGGACGATCAAGCCAGGTCAGCTTCATCAATTCTGCCTTGTGGGCAGTACCTATCCCGGAACAGCCCGACAGCTCGTCGGACATGCTTGCAACAACCCTTTCCAGCGCTTCCGGTGGGGAAGACGTCTGCATAATGCTGGGGGAAAATCGTGTCGTCAATACATATGTAGTGATTATTTTTGCGCACTACATATGTGACTGGCAGGTCGGTTTTCAGTATGCCGGTCATCCCCCTCAGGCACTTTCGGGTTCGGGCGAGCATGGCGCGGTGGCGGAGTGTCTGGATCACAAGGAGCCCGCAGGCGCGGGCACATGCGGCCTGACTCCCGACGAGGTGCGGTGGGAGTCGGCCCGATCAGTGCGGTCAGTCAGAGATCTAGCGGGGGGTTAGAGGCTGCTGCGATCCCGGCCCGGATAATTCATTACAAACTGCACATGCGCCTTCACACCCGTAGCCAGGGTCGCGTCGTCGGCGGTGAAGTAGGGGCTATGGTTATTCGGCACTTTGCTCATGTCCTGTCCTTCAGGCGTGGCCCCCAAAAAGACGAACAAACCTGGCACTTTTTCGGCGTAATACGAGAAGTCCTCGCTTGGGGACAGGGATGCCTCCAGCCGTTGCACCTTGCCCGGGGCTGCCAGTTCGAGTGCCGGGATCATGGCGGCCGTCAGTTGCGGATTGTTGGTAGTGACCGGTGCATGGTTGACCAGCAGCAGGTTGGCTTCGGTCTCATAGGCGCTGGCGATGCCTTGTACCAGTGGCGGCATTTTTTGCAGCAGGGTGTCGCGCACCGCAGCGCTGTTACTGCGGATGGTGCCGGTCATTTCCACGGTTTCGGGAATGATGTTGGCCGCCGAACCTGCATTGACAGTGCCGACGCTGATCACGCCCATCCCCTGGGTGAGGTCGGCGCGCCGGCTGACCAGGGTCTGCAGGCCGTTGATGATGCCTGCACTGGCCACCACGGGATCAACGCCGCTCCAGGGTGCTGAGCCGTGAGTCTGCTTGCCCTTGACGATGATGCGAAAGCCGTCGCTGCTGTTGAGTACGGTGCCTGCCTTGTAATACAGGTGTCCGGTGGGATAACCCGCCATGACGTGAACGCCGAAGATGGCTTCGACCTTGGGCGAGTCCAGTGCGCCGTCGCGAATCATTGCCTGGGCGCCAATCAAGGTATCTGACTCGAACTCGTCCACGTCCGCCGCGCCTTCTTCTGCGGGCTGGAACACAAAGACCACCGTGCCCGCGACCTGATCGCGGTGTTCGGCCAGCACCCTGGCGGCGCCCAGCAGCATGGCGGTGTGAGTGTCATGGCCGCAGGCGTGCATGACCGGCACGGTCTTGCCCAGACGCGTACCGGTGGCTTTGCTGGCGTACGGCAGGCCGGTCATCTCCTTGACCGGCAACGCGTCCATGTCCGCGCGCAGGGCCATGACCGGGCCGGGCAGTGCGCCCTTGAGCACGGCCACCACCCCCGTTTTACCCACTTGGGTGCGCACCTCCAGACCCAGGCTCTTGAGCTGTTCAGCGACCAATGCAGCGGTCTTGAACTCCTGATTGCCCATCTCCGGGTTCTGGTGAATGGTATGGCGCAGCGAAATAACCTGTGAGTTGACCGAGGCGACGGCGGGATCGACCCAGCTCAGGTCAGCGGCCTGGCTGGCGGTGGCAGTCAGTGCGCTGACCAGCGCGAGGTACAAAGGGGCAGGGCTTAGGCGGGGGAACATTGATCTTCTCTATATTGTTGGTCTAAGCCGCACAGGTTATGTCGTCGTCAACCGAAGTGGCTCAGCCGGTCGGCTAAAACCGTTCGATTATCGAACATTAGTCAAGGGTCCAATTGATCTGCAATCATGACCGTGCCTACTCTGGCGTACGTGACACCCATAAAAATGACAACACCGAGTACCTTGCCGATGGATAGCCACCTGCTGAGTGAGCGCAGTAGTGTGTTCAGACATGCAGACCCACATGCCGTTTCCGATTATGTGAACCAGCATGTTGGCCAGCACTGTATTGGTCTCTCCAGAACCACACGACCACTGGCGAGCCTCAATCACCGAAAATTCGCCGAACTTGATCTGTGTCGCATCAGTTATGGCGGGAGTGTTCGCGTGACTTCGCCTGCGCTGGAGACCATCTTTCACCTGCAGGTGCTGCTGAGCGGCAATTGCCTGTGGCGTGGTCCGACCCGTGAACACCATCTGGTACCGGGGGAATTGTTGCTGATCAATCCCGACGACCCGGTCGACCTGACGTACTCCCAGGACTGTGAAAAATTCATCCTGAAATTACCGGTCAACGTGCTCGAATCCATTTGCGACGAGCAGCGTTGGGGACGACCTGCGGGCGGTGTGCGCTTCATGCGCAATCACTACCGGCTCGATGAGCTGGAAGGGTTTCTCGGCTTGCTGGGGATGGTGTGCCTGGAGTCGGAGGCCAGTGACCCGTTACTGCGGGTACAAGAGCACTACACCCAGATTGTCGGCAGCAAGTTGCTGACGCTGATGCAGACCAACATCACCCGTGAATCCCTGACTTCACCCAATGCCAGCATCGAGCGCATCCTCGATTACATCGAACGCAACCTGAAGCAGGAGCTCAGTGCTGAGGACCTGGCTGCGCAGGCGCGCATGAGTCCGCGCTCGCTGTACACCCTGTTCGAACGCCAGTTGGGCGTCACCCCCTTGCAGTACATCCGCCAACGCAAGCTTGAGCGTATCCACGCCTGCCTGAGCGACCCGAGTTGCAGGGTCCGCAGCCTCACCGAACTGGCACTCGATTACGGTTTTCTACATTTGGGGCGTTTTTCCGAAAGCTACCGTTTGCAGTTCGGCGAGCTGCCTTCGAGCACCTTCAAGCGCCGGCATTGAAATACCCCCTCCCCACTGTGGGAGCAAGCCTGCTCGTGAATGCGCTTCGCGAGCAGGCTCGCTCCCACGATTGAAACATCCCCTTTGCGCAGTAATCGGATAGCGATCCGCAGTAAACGGATATTGCTCCTTGAATCGACGCTCTAACCTGACCGGGCCTGGATAATAACAACGGAGGCCCCGGCCATGTCCCTGGGAATCGATTACTTGAATGCCATGCTTGAAGACGACAAGGAGAAGGGCATCTACCGCTGCAAGCGCGAGATGTTCACCGACCCTGATCTCTTCGAAGTCGAAATGACCCACATCTTCGAGGGCAACTGGATCTACCTTGCCCACGAGAGCCAGATCCCCAACATTAACGACTTCCTGACCACCACCATGGGGCGCCAGCCGATTTTTATCGCGCGCAACAAGGCCGGTGAGCTCAATGCTTTTCTCAACGCCTGCAGCCATCGCGGCGCCATGCTGTGCCGGCACAAGACCGGCAATCGTGCCAGCTACACCTGCCCGTTCCACGGCTGGACCTTCAACAACAGCGGCAAGCTGCTCAAGGTCAAGGACCCGAGCGCGGCCGGCTACCCCGAAGGTTTCAATTGCGAAGGCTCCCACGACCTGGCCAAAGTTGCCCGTTTCGAGTCCTATCGCGGCTTTTTGTTTGGCAGCCTCAATCCCGACGTCAAATCCCTGGCCGAACACCTGGGTGAGTCGGCCAAGATCATCGACATGATCGTCGACCAGTCCGCCGATGGCCTGGAAGTACTGCGCGGCGCCAGTTCCTATATCTACGAAGGTAACTGGAAGCTCGCCGCCGAAAACGGCGCCGATGGCTACCACGTCAGTTCTGTGCACTGGAACTACGCTGCCACCCAAAACCAGCGCACCCTGCGTGAAGCCGGCGAAGAAATCAAAACCATGAGCGCCGGTAGCTGGGCCAAGAGCGGTGGCGGTTTCTATTCTTTCGACCACGGCCATTTGCTGCTCTGGACCCGCTGGGCCAACCCCGAGGATCGCCCGGCCTACGAGCGCCGCGACGAACTGTCCCGCGACTTCGGCCAGGCCCGCGCCGACTGGATGATCGAAAACTCGCGCAACCTGTGCCTGTATCCCAACGTCTACCTGATGGATCAGTTCAGTTCGCAAATCCGCATCGCCCGGCCCATTTCCGTCGACAAGACCGAGATCACCATTTACTGCATCGCGCCCAAGGGCGAGAGCAGCGAGGCGCGCACCAAACGTATTCGCCAGTACGAAGACTTCTTCAACGTCAGCGGCATGGCCACCCCGGATGACCTGGAAGAGTTCCGCTCCTGCCAGACCGGCTACGGCGCGGGTCGTGGCTGGAACGATATGTCACGCGGCGCCGAGCACTGGATCGAAGGTGCCGATGCCGGCGCCGAAGAAATCGACCTCAAGCCCCTGCTGTCCGGTGTTCGTACCGAAGACGAAGGCCTGTTTGTGCTGCAACACAAGTACTGGCAGGAAACCATGCTCAAGGCCACGGCGTGCGAGCCTGAGCTGATTCCTCTGGAGGCCGTGTAATGAATAGCCTCTATGGGATGGTGTGCGAATTTTTGTACCGCGAAGCGCGTTACCTGGACGACGGCCAGTGGGATCAATGGCTGGAACTGTACGCCGCCGATGCGAGCTTCTGGATGCCGTGCTGGGACGACAACGACACCCTGACCGAAGACCCGCAAAGCGAAATTTCGCTGATCTGGTACGGCAGCCGTGGCGGCCTGGAAGACCGGGTGTTCCGGATCAAGACCGAGCGCTCCAGTGCGACCATGCCCGACACCCGCACCTCGCACAATCTGAGCAATATCGAGATCGTCGAAGAGGCCGACGGGCTGTGCCAAGTGCGCTTCAACTGGCACACCCTGAGCTTTCGCTACAAGACCACCGACAGCTACTTCGGCACCAGCTTTTACACCCTCGACCTGCGCGGCGCCCAGCCGCTGATCAAGGCCAAAAAAGTAGTGCTCAAGAACGACTACGTGCGTCAGGTCATCGACATCTACCACATCTGATCAACGCTGTGATGCGTGCTTGAAGGTGCCTGCGGGCACCTGCGGCCCGGCATTGCCTGCGAGGTACATTATGAGCTTTCAAATTGCGCTCAATTTCGAAGACGGCGTTACCCGTTTTATCGAAGCCAACAGCCACGAAACCGTCGCCGACGCGGCTTACCGCCAGGGCATCAATATCCCGCTGGACTGCCGCGACGGTGCCTGCGGTACCTGCAAGTGCTTTGCCGAAGCCGGAACCTACGAGCTGGGCGACGAATACATCGAAGACGCGCTGAGCGAAGATGAAGTTGAGCAGGGCTACGTGCTGACCTGTCAGATGCGTGCCGCCAGCGACTGCGTATTGCGTGTGCCCGCATCTTCGACGGTGTGCAAGACCCAGCAGGCCAGTTTTGAAGCCAGCATCAGTGATGTGCGCCAGCTGTCCGAGAGCACGATCGCGTTGTCGATCAAGGGCGAGTCTCTGAGCAGCCTGGCTTTCTTGCCGGGTCAGTACGTCAACTTGAACGTACCGGGCAGCGATCAGTCGCGGGCTTACTCCTTCAGCACGCTGCAAAAGGATGGCGAGGTCAGCTTTCTGATTCGCAATGTGCCGGGCGGTTTGATGAGCACCTTCTTGACCGGCATTGCCAAGGCAGGTGACAGCATGACCCTGGCCGGGCCGCTGGGCAGCTTCTATCTGCGCCAGATCCAGCGCCCGCTGTTGCTGCTGGCCGGAGGCACGGGGTTGGCACCGTTTACCGCAATGCTGGAAAAAATCGCCGAGCAGGGCAGCCCGCACCCGGTGCATCTGATCTATGGCGTGAGCAACGACTTTGATCTGGTTGAACTGGATCGGCTGCAGGCCTTGAGCGCCCGCATTGCCAACTTCAGCTTCAGTGCCTGCGTGGCCAACCCGCAGAGCCAGCACCCGCTCAAGGGCTACGTCACCCAGCATATCGAGCCATGCCACCTGAACCAGGGCGATGTCGACGTATACCTGTGCGGCCCGCCGCCGATGGTTGAGGCGGTCAACCTCTATATCCGCGAACAAGGCATTACACCGGCCAATTTCTATTACGAAAAATTCGCCGCTGCCGCTTGATTCCTTTTTATACGAGGTTGCCATGAACAACAGATTCGACAATAAGGTCGCGCTGGTCACCGGCGCTGCCCAAGGCATCGGCCGCCGTGTGTGTGAACGCTTGCTGGCTGAAGGCGCACGGGTCATCGCGGTGGACCGCTCCGAGCTGGTGTTCGAGCTGCAGGGCGAGGGCGTGCTGACCCTGACAGCCGACCTTGAGCAATACACCGACTGCGCTCGGGTGATGGCTGAGGCGGTAAAAACCTTCGGCCGTCTCGACATTCTGATCAATAACGTGGGCGGCACCATTTGGGCCAAGCCGTTCGAGCACTACCAGGTCGAAGAAATCGAGGCCGAAGTACGCCGTTCGCTGTTCCCCACCCTGTGGTGCTGCCATGCGGCGCTGCCCTACATGCTGGAACAGGGCCATGGTGCGATCGTGAACGTGTCTTCAATCGCCACCCGCAGTGTCAACCGCGTGCCTTACGGCGCGGCCAAGGGCGGGGTGAATGCACTGACCGCCTGCCTGGCGTTCGAGAACGCCGAGCGCGGCATTCGGGTCAACGCCACCGCACCGGGCGGTACCGAGGCACCGCCGCGCCGGATTGCGCGCAATGAAGCCCAGCCGACGCCCGACGAGAAAATCTGGTACCAGCAAATCGTCGACCAGACCCTGGACAGCAGCCTGATGAAACGCTACGCCAGCCTCGATGAACAGGTCGGCGCGATCCTGTTTCTGGCCAGCGACGAAGCCTCCTATATCACCGGCGTAACCCTGCCGGTCGGCGGCGGCGACCTCGGCTGAAGGGCCGGTATCAAGTACCTGACGGGAACACTGAAATGAACCAAGTCCTGATTGAAAGCCTGACGACCCTGATCGTCGACCTGCCCACCATCCGCCCGCACACGCTGGCGATGCATACCATGCGCAAGCAGACCCTGGTGATCCTGCGCCTGCGTTGCAGCGACGGTATCGAAGGCATCGGCGAAGCCACCACCATCGGCGGCCTGGCCTACGGGTACGAGAGCCCGGAAAGCATCAAGGCCAACATTGATGCGCACCTGGCACCAATGCTGGTGGGCAAGCCTGCGGACAATATCAATGCCGCCATGCAGACCCTGGACAAGATTGCCAAAGGCAATACGTTTGCCAAGTCCGGGATCGAAAGCGCGTTGCTGGACGCTCAGGGCAAGCGCCTGGGGCTGCCGGTCAGCGAGCTGCTGGGCGGTCGGGTACGTGACAGCCTGGAAGTGGCCTGGACCCTGGCCAGTGGCGACACCGCCCGCGATATCGCCGAAGCCGAGCAGATGCTGGATGTGCGCCGTCACCGGATCTTCAAGCTGAAGATTGGCGCCAACCCGCTGGAGCAGGATCTCAAGCATGTGCTCGCCATTAAAAAGGCCCTGGGCGACCGGGCCAGCGTGCGCGTCGACGTCAACCAGTACTGGGACGAGTCCCAGGCCATCCGAGGCTGTCAGGTGCTGGGTGACAACGGTATCGACCTGATTGAACAGCCGATTTCACGGGTCAACCGCTCGGGCCAGATGCGCCTGAACCAGCGCAGTCCGGCGCCGATCATGGCCGACGAATCCATCGAAAGTGTCGAGGACGCCTTCAGCCTCGCGGCTGACGGCGCGGCCAGCGTATTCGCCCTCAAGATCGCCAAAAACGGCGGCCCACGCGCCGTGCTGCGTACTGCGCAGATTGCCGAGGCAGCGGGGATCGCCCTGTACGGCGGCACCATGCTTGAAGGCTCGGTAGGCACGCTGGCCTCGGCCCATGCGTTCCTCACCCTCAAGCAACTGACCTGGGGCACCGAGCTGTTCGGGCCACTGTTGTTGACCGAAGACATCGTGACAGAGGCACCTCAGTACCGCGATTTTGAACTGCACATCCCGCGTACCCCGGGCCTGGGCTTGACGCTGGACGAAGAGCGCCTGGCGCGCTTCAGCCGCTGAACCAAACCTTGTGGGAGCGAGCCTGCTCGCGATGCAGGCGCCTCGACGTCTTCGCGAGCAGGCTCGCTCCCACAGCCTCTTCCCCTATTTCTTCAAGGAGAACCCCATGCTTTTCCACGTAAAAATGACCGTAAACCTGCCACTCGACATAGACCCGGCCAAGGCCGCGACGCTCAAGGCCGACGAAAAGGAACTGGCCCAGCGCCTGCAACAGGAAGGCACGTGGCGCCACCTGTGGCGCATTGCCGGGCATTACGCCAACTACAGCGTATTCGACGTGGCCAGCGTCGAGGCATTGCACGACACCCTGCTGCAATTGCCGCTTTTTCCGTACATGGACATCGAGATCGAAGGGCTGTGCCGCCACCCGTCCTCGATCCATGACGACGACCGCTAACCCCTTCATTCCCTCGCACAAGAACAAGATAAGGTGAGCCCCATGACCGTGAAAATTTCCCACACTGACGGTATCCAGAGCTTCTTCAAAGAAGCCGCCGGCTTTGGCAGCGACAACGGCAGCCCGCGCCTCAAAAGCATCATTTTGCGTGTGCTGCAGGACAGCGCAAAAATCATCGAAGACCTTGAAATCACCGAGGACGAATTCTGGAAGTCCGTGGACTACCTCAACCGTCTGGGCGGCCGCTCGGAAGCCGGTCTGTTGGTAGCAGGCCTGGGCATCGAGCACTTTATCGACCTGTTGCAGGACGCCAAGGATGAGCAGGCCGGTCAGGTCGGCGGCACTCCGCGTACCATCGAAGGCCCGCTGTACGTGGCCGGTGCGCCGCTGTCCGAAGGGCACGCACGGATGGACGACGGCAGTGAAGAGGGTGTTGCCACCGTGATGTTCCTTGAAGGTCAGGTGTTCGACACCCAGGGCAAGCCGCTGGCTGGCGCCACGGTCGACCTGTGGCACGCCAACACCAAGGGCACCTATTCGTTTTTCGACCAGAGCCAGTCTGAGTACAACCTGCGTCGGCGCATCATCACGGATGCCGAAGGTCGCTATCGCGCCCGCAGTATCGTGCCATCGGGCTACGGCTGCGATCCACAGGGGCCGACCCAGGAATGCCTGGATCTGCTGGGGCGCCACGGCCAGCGTCCGGCCCATGTGCACTTCTTTATCTCGGCCCCTGGCCACCGGCATCTGACCACGCAGATCAACCTGTCGGGCGAAAAGTACCTGTGGGATGACTTTGCCTATGCCACCCGTGAAGGTCTGGTCGGCGAGGTGCAGTTTCGCGACGATGGCGCCCGTGATGTGACGGGGCGCTATGCCGAGCTTGCATTCGACTTCCAGCTGCAGCAGGCCGCCGCCCCCGCAGCCGAGTTGCGCAGCCATCGCCCGCGGGCGTTGCAGGAGAGCTGCTAGCCCAGCAACAGTTGGTAAAAGCTCATTGGCCTGGCTACCGCAACCTGGGAGAGCTTAATCGCGCCCAGGAAAAACAACGGGCCTGAACCCCGGTGCTGGACACAGCGGGGGAGCTGAACGCAGGATTGGCGATCGATCCTGCGTTCAGCGCTTAATAAATCCAAGAATGAGTGAGTAACCATGAGTGAGCCGCAAACCGGACAGGCAACTCCTGCCATCCGTGAGGCCGATGTTTTGATTGTCGGAGGTGGCCTGAGCGGCACCTTGTTAGCCATGCAACTGCTGCGTTTACCCGGCGCCCGGCGCATCGTGCTGGTGGAGCCCAGGCCCGAACTGGGCCGGGGCGAAGCCTATAGCGCCACCGAACTGGGGCATACCCTGAACGGTAATGCGGCGCGCATGAGTATCGAACCGGACGATGCCGATGACCTGACACGCTGGCTGCAGGCCCATCTTGATGAGGGCGGCTGGCCCGAGTCCGGTACCCAGGATGTGCCGGTCAGTGAATTATTCCCGCCCCGGGGGCTGTTTGGTTTGTATACCCAGCAGCGCCTGGCGCAAGCACTGATCATCGGTCAGGCCAATGGCTCAAGCCTGATCCATGTGCGTGATGAAGTGATCGACCTGCAAACCCTCCAACAGGGGGTGAGGGCAACGCTCAAGGACGGTGCCCAGTGGCAGGCCGCTGCGGCCGTACTGGCCACGGGCATGTTCCCGGCGGCCCGAACTGCCCAGCGCGAGTCCAGCGGCCTTAACGCAGCAGCACTGGACCCCTGGAATGTCGACGCACTACGAGCGCTGCCCACGGATGCCCGGGTGCTGATCATCGGCTCGGGGCTGACTATGGTCGATGCCCTGGAGTCCTTGAATCAGGCCGGGCATCGCGGGCCTATTGAGGTCTATTCGCGTCACGGACTACTGCCCCATGTACGCCGCCAGCCGCCAGCCTGGGAGGATTTTTTGTCCCTGGCGCCGGATCTGCGCAGCCCCTTGCAACTGCTGCGCGAACTGCGTCGCCAATGTGCGCTGGCCCTGGAGCAGGGCATCGACTGGCAGGCGCCGCTGGACACTGTGCGGGTGCATATCGCCCGGCTGTGGAGCCAGGCCAGCGACGCACAGCGCCGACAGTTTGTGCGTCATGTGCGGCCCTGGTGGGAAAGCCATCACCATCGCTCGCCGCCCCAGGGCAATGCCTTGCTGGAGCGGTTGCTCAAGGAAGGTCGGCTGACGGTGCGTGCCGCGTCCATGCAAGGTGTAGACAGTGCCGGCCTTCGAATTCGTCTGCGTTACCGTGGGCAAACTGAAGCGGTGTGGGTAGAAGGGGATGGGCTGATCAACTCCACCGGCATTGAGTATGACTGGCGCCGGGTGGATAAAGCCTTGCCCCGGCAACTGCTGCAGCGCGGGTTGATACGGCCCGGCAACCTGGGGCTGGGCATTGCCGCTGACGCGGGCGGAGCGGTTTTGAATGCCGACGGCGAGCCGGGACAAAAGCTGTTTGCGATGGGCCCGCCGTTGCGTGGCATGTGGTGGGAAAGCACTGCGGTGACGGACGTTGCACTACAAGCCAAGGCATTGGCCAATCGGTTGGCTGTAGAGTTTTGACCTGACAGACCGCGTCGGCTGCATCCGCTGTCTGGCACAAATCCCTGTGGGAGCGGGCTTGCTCGCGATGGCATCTACCCGGTACGGCGCAAAGACCGCGTCGTCAGCATCGCAGGCAAGCAAGCCCCTACAGATCTAGTGTTAGCCCCTGAATCTGCGTCCCGGACATAGAATCGGACACGCACAATGGCCATATAAATCCCCTTTTGGCCTGCCTCCCTCTGTGATCGGTTCTGGCTGTCGGCAAGAATCAACCCCACCACTCAAATAACAACAAATCCTTTCGTCATTACCCTCGGCCTTCTGCAGGCCTCTGCCGTGTACAGAACATAACAACTATCGATCTCACGCCGAACCTGGGGAACTGATCCATGGACACTCTGAAATGCTTACTGGGCGCCACTGTTTGCGGGCTGACGCTGCTGGCCGGCGGCGTACATGCCGAGCAGCGCGAGTTGCGGGTTTACAACTGGGCGGACTATATCTTGCCGTCCGTACCCAAGGACTTCGCCAAACAGACGGGCATCAAGGTGACCTGGGACTCTTTCGACACCAACGAAGCCCTTGAAGCCAAACTGCTGACAGGCAACTCGGGGTATGACCTGGTGGTGCCGTCCAACCAGTTCCTCGATACCCAGATCAAAGCTGGCGTATTTCAGAAACTGGACAAGTCCAAACTGCCCAACTGGCAGCATCAGGACCCGGCCCTGCTCAAGTTGCTGGACACCAACGACCCCGGCAACCAGTACGCAGTGCCTTACATGTACGGCACGGTGCTGATCGGCTTTAACCCGGCCAAGGTCAAGGCCGCGCTGGGCGAAAATGCCCCGGTGGACAGCTGGGATCTGGTGTTCAAGCCCGAGAATATGGCCAAGCTGAAATCCTGCGGCGTGGCCATGCTCGATTCACCGTCGGAAATCCTGCCGCTGGCGCTGCACTATCTGGGCCTGGACCCCAACAGCCAGAATCCGGCCGATTATGAAAAAGCCAAGGAGCTGATGCTCAAGATCCGTCCCTACGTGACCTACTTCAACTCGGCCAAGTACATGACTGATATCGCCAATGGCGACATCTGCGTGGCCATCGGTTATTCAGGGAGCTTCTACCAGTTCGGCAATCGCGCCAAAGAGTCGGGTAACGGTGTAGTGGTCGACTGGCGCTTGCCCAAAGAGGGCGCGCCGATCTGGTTTGACACCTTCGCCATCCCTAAAAGCGCGAAAAATGTCGAAGAAGCCCACGAGTTTCTCAATAACCTGCTGGAGCCCAAGGTTATCGCCGGGATCAGCGACTTTCTTGGTTATCCCAATGCCAACAAGGACTCGCTGGGGCTGATCAACAAGGACATCACCGGCAACCCGAACCTGACCCCGACCAGCGAGGCGTTGAAGTCTCTGTATGTGGTGCAACCGCTGCCGCAAAAAATGGAACGGGTGCGCACCCGGGTCTGGACCAGCATCAAGTCGGACAAGTAACCCCTCAGGGGTAGTGAATGGGGGTTATCGTCAAGTGCCTGCCGGGTTCCTAAACTGGGGGCACTTAATCGAATGACGAGAACAGCACCATGCGTATCCGAGAGCTTGGCATCACTATCGGTTCAGGTACCCCGGGCGTGTACAACGCCATCACCGACGTACCGGGTGTGCGAGTGGGGCATCACACCCTCAATGTTGAAACCGATGGGGTTTCCATCCATTCCGGTGTCACCGTGATTGAGCCGCGGGCCGGAGCCACCCATTTGCAGCCGTGTTTTGCGGGTGTGCATGTGCTCAATGGCAATGGCGACGCCACGGGGCTGGAGTGGATTCGCGAGGCGGGTTTGCTGACCTCGCCCATCGCCTATACCAACACCCACAGTGTGGGCGTGGTTCGCGATGCGCTGGTGGCTGCCGAGCGGGAGATGGGCAAGCAACATACCTACTGGTGCATGCCCGTGGTGCTGGAGACCTACGACGGAACGTTGAACGATATCTGGGGCCAGCACGTGACTGCCGAGCATCTGCAACTTGCCCTGCAAGCGGCCGAGTCCGGGCCTGTGGCAGAGGGCAACGTCGGGGGCGGTACCGGAATGATCTGCCACGAATTCAAGGGCGGGATCGGCACGTCATCACGGGTATTGAGCCCGGAGCAGGGGGGCTGGACGGTAGGGGCACTGGTGCAGGCCAACTACGGCGTGCGTGAAGCCTTGCGGGTGGGCGGCTACCCGGTCGGCACGGTGCTGGATGACGTGCCATCGCCCTTCAAAAGCGGGGTCAATGTCGGCGTGCCGGGCATGGGGTCGATCGTGATTACCATTGCTACCGACGCGCCCTTGTTGCCCCATCAGTGCACCCGTCTTGCACAGCGTGCCAGTGTCGGCTTGGCGCGGGTGGGGGGAGGAACCGAGGACTCCAGCGGCGATATTTTCATTGCCTTTGCGGTGGGCAACAACAACTTGCCGGCGGCCAATTTCGGTCATCCGGGTGAGCCGACAACGGCATTGCAGATGGTCAATAACGACTACATCTCGCCACTGTTTGTGGCAGCGGCCGATGCAGTGGAAGAAGCCATTCTCAATGCCATGCTCGGCGCTGATGACCTGACAGGCTGTGGCAACACGGTGCTGGCGCTCAAGCCTGAGCGATTGCTTGCGGCGTTGCAGCAGGTGGGTTGGAAGCCTGCGGATTGACTCGAATCCAACCTGTAGGAGCGGCAGTGCGACTATTCGACTTGATCGCGATGGTATCGCCGCAGTAGCCCAGACAGATCGCGTCGCCTGCATCGCGAGCAGGCTCACTCCCACAAAAATCCCTGCAAGGCTCGGATTCTGTAGGTGCTGAAGATTCTGTGGGAGCGAGCCTGCTCGCGAAGGCATCACCGCGATCGTTCAAATAAACCGCGTCATATGCATCGCAGGCAAGCCAGCTCTCACAGGTTTTGTGGCGTTTCCCTTACAGCTTGGGCAATTGCCCGACGCGAGCCATCATCTCGGTGACGATCTGCAAGTCCAGCATGAACTGCTCGACCGTCTTGAACTCGTTGTCGGTATGCCCGGTGTATTTGACGTTGGGCATGGCCAGACCGAATTGCACGCCGTTAGGCAGTTCATGAACCGATGTAGCACCCGCCGAGGTGCCGAAGGTGTGTTCCATGCCCAGGTTTTCGCTGGCTACGGCCAGCAGCGCCTTGACCCATTCACCTTCGGGGTTGCGGTACATGGGTTCGGCGATGCTGTAGTCGAACGTCACCGGAACGTGCTTGCTTTTGCTCCAGGCATCCAGCTTCTCGGCAATTTGCGCCTTGAGTTCTTGCGGGGACTTGCCCTTGGGCACGCGCAGGTTGACGGCAAGCTTGAGGGCCTTGTCGTCCAGCCCGACAAACGTCAGTGAAGTGGTCATCGGGCCCATGAACGCATCGGCAAAGCCAATCCCCAACTTGCCACCCTCGTAGTCCAGCCCCCAGTTCTCGGCGCCATAGTGAGCCGCGTCGGTAATGTGGTTGTGTTTAAGGGCGATCTGGCCGTCAACGCTGCTGATGAAATCCAGCATCCTTGCCACTGGGTTCACCCCGGACTCGGGCTCAGAGGAGTGCGCAGACACGCCCGTGACGGTCAGCACTACATCCTTGCCGACCACCTTGGCATTCACTTCGAAATTACCGCCGTTGCGCTTAGCGTATTGCGCCCCGGCCTTATTCAATTCAGCGGCCAGTTCTGCAGGCTTGTCCGTGATCAGGGTGGCGACCGAGGTCGAAGGGATCTGGTTGGTTGCCATGCCGCCCGTGAGCGAGATGATTTCAGCGCCCTGACCCTCGGCGTTACGCCGTGCAAAGCTGGCCATGACGGTGCCGTAACCTTTCTCGGCAATCACTACCGGATAGCCGCCATCCAGCGCCAGGTTGTAATTGGGGACCGGGTTTTTTTCGAAGTAATAGGGGATGGCATCACCGGAGGTTTCCTCGGTGGTGTCGATCAGCAGCTTGAAGTTCCTCGCCAGTGGCAGCTTCTCTTCCTTGATCACTTTCATGGCGTACATGGCCACCACGATGCCGTTTTTGTCATCCTCGGTGCCGCGACCGTACATGCGATCACCGATCAGGGTGACCTTGAACGGATCGAGTCGGGTTCCGTCCTTCAACACCCAGTTTTCCGGGGTCACGGGCACTACGTCGGCGTGGGCGTGAATACCGACGACTTCATCGCCACTGCCTTGCAGGGTAATTTCGTAAACGCGGTTGTCGACATTGCGAAAGTTCAGGTTGAAGGCCTGGGCAAGGCCCTTGATCTTGTCGGCAATCTTGATGAACTGAGGGTTCTCGTACGTGGGCACACCGTCCACGTTGACGGTCGGGATCGCAACCAGCTCACGCAGGGTTTGCGTGGCTTCACTGCCATACTTCAACCGCGTGTAGAGGCCCAGCAGGCGATAGATTTCGTTCTGTTGTTCAGGTGCCAGGGCCTGGTTATCGAGGTAGGCGTTGATGGTTTGCTCAAGGTTGTCGGTCCTGGCCAGATCGCTCTTGGCCAGACCGCTCAGGAACTCCCTGAAATCAGTGGCTGAAGTGCCACTGAATGTCTTGAGAATAACCGCGCTCTGTTGCGGTGTGATGGCGGCGTGTGCAGCGTTGCTGAACGCAGACAGGCTGGCCATCATCATGGTTGCGACGGCCAGATGCTTAAGTGAAAAATCCATTGTGCTGGGCATTCCTTTGCAGTCAGTTGGGTAGAAATGTGGGATGAATGAAACAAAACATTTCTAAACTTACACTGCAAGGAAGTGCAACGGTAGGTGCTTTTTATTCCTGCGCCTGTAAAAACAGCGAGAACAGTTCGGACTGTGACTTGATTCCCAGCTTGCTGTACATGTGCTTGCGATGCACCTTCACCGTCTCTGCAGAAATTGCCAGTTTTCGGGCGATTTCCTTGTTCGAGCAGCCGCTGAGCAGCAGCAGGCCCACCTCCATTTCTCGCGCGGTCAGGGGTGTACTCAACTGTTCAGTAGCGGCTTCCAGGCGGCTTTGCCAGTTGGGAGTCAGCTCGGGCGCCTCCCGCGGCTCGCGTTCAAAGATCAGACGCTGGCGCATCAGTGCGGCCACCCAAGGCTGCACCAGCCCCAGCAACGCGGTCTGCTCAAGGCTGAACCGGCACTGGCTGCCCAGTGACAGGCTCAGGGTGCGTTCGTTGTCGAGTTGCACATTGATATGCACTTCGTCAGTGACGATGTTCAGGCGAAAGTAACGCTGATAGTAATCGGTCTGCTCAAAGCATTCCGGAGCCACGTCCTGCAAGCGGAACAACCCGCTTTTCGGTGATTCGCGGTTGGCAATATAGAACGGGTCCAGCAGGTACAGGCCCTTGAGGTAGTCCTGGAACAACGAGTCCATGCCGCCGTCTTCCCCGGGGGATTCGGCCAGAACCTGCGGCTTGCCCGCGCTGTAAACAAGCACCACCCAGTTGTCCACGGGCACATAACGGCCCAGCAAACGCACCAGCCCCGTCCAGAAGTTGGACTGGTCGAGGGTTTCGATCACCCGGCCCATTGCGTCGTGCCAAGCCACATCCTGCAACGTCAGATTCATCTCACTACCCACCGGGTGTTACCCCATCGAAGTCATTTATTGGCGCTGTGCCGCGCACCATACTCGGCTCATCCCTGGGTACAAGGATCCGAGATGAACATTGAATTGGTGCAACTGGCTGGCCGTGACGGCGACACCGCTTATAACCTGACGCGCACACTGAATGCCATCGCCACCTGCGCTGGCGATACGGATTTGCTGGTATTTCCCGAGACCCACTTGACCGGATTTGTCGGCGGCCAACAGCTGGCGCAGGTGGCCGAGCCCCTGGACGGTCCGACTCTGCACGCTGTGCTGCAGGCCGTACGGGAGCGTGGTGTCGGTGTGGTGGTCGGGATTGCCGAGGTCCATGAGGGCACGTTCTACAACACCTCGGTACTGGTGACGCCCGAGGGGATCACGCTGCAGTACCGCAAGACCCATCTTTGGCCCTCGGAGCGTGGCGACTTCTGCCCCGGCGACCGTTTTACCACCGTTGTGTGGCAGGGCGTTCGGATTGGTCTGCTGATCTGTTACGACATCGAACTGCCGGAAACCAGCCGGGCCCTGGCGCAACTGGGGGCCGAACTGATCATCGTCACCAACGGCAACATGGATCCCTATGGCCCTGTGCACCGCACGGCAATCATGGCCCGCGCCCAGGAAAACCAGGCATTCGCCGTGATGGTCAACCGCGTAGGAGCTGGGGACGACGGGCTGGTGTTTGCGGGTGGCAGTATGGCGGTCGACCCGTTTGGGCGGGTGCTGGTTGAAGCCGGGCGCGAAGAAAATCGCCAGGTGGTGGCGCTGGATTTTGATCAGCTGAAGGCTGCCCGCCGTGATTACGACTACCTCAAGGATCGCCGTTTGTTGCTGTCGGGCACACAGCTCGAACATGCAGACGGTCGTCGCGAACTGTTGATCGGAGCCTGAACATGAAAAATAAAAACGGTATGCGCCTGGCCCTGGCCGCGGTGTTGAGTTGTAGCCTCGCGAGCGCGGTTGCGGCTGAACAGCAGGTGAACATCTACAACTGGTACGACTTTATTGCCCCCGACACGATGAAAAACTTTAAGGCCGAAACTGGAATCGGCTCGATGTACGACGTGTTCGATAACAGCGATGTGATGCAAAGCAAGCTGATGGCCGGGCGCAGTGGCTATGACGTTGTCGTGGCCACCGGGGATCTGCTGCCCAACCTGATCAAGGCCGGGGTGCTCAAGGAGCTGGACCCTGCGCAGTTGCCCAATCGCTCACACCTGGACCCGGACATCCTGGCCAAGATGCAGAGTAACGATCCGGGTAATCGCTACGCCGTGCCTTACCTGTGGGGCACCACGGGGGTGGGCTATGACGTCGACAAGGTCAGGGCCGTACTGGGGGCGGATGCGCCGGTCGATTCCTGGGACCTGATCTTCAAGCCCGAGAACCTGAGCAAGCTCAGCCAGTGTGGCGTGGCGATGCTGGACGCTCCCAGTGAAATCATCCCAATCGCCCTGCATTACCTGGGGCTGCCCTACAACAGCACCAACCCTGAGGACTACCAGAAAGCGGAGGCATTGCTGCTGACGTTGCGCCCATACATTCGCTATTTTGACTCGTCCAAATTCATTACCGACCTGGCCAATGGCAACGTGTGTGTGGTGGTGGGTTGGGCAGGCGGGGTGCAGGACGCCAAGACCGCCTCCCAAGTGGCCGGCAATGGTCGAAACATCCGTTACAGCATCCCCCGTGAAGGCGCGCCGATCTGGGTCGAAAGCATGGTCCTGCTCAAGGAAACTCCCAACCCCGAACAGGGCCTGGCATTTATCAATTACATGCTGCGCCCGCAAGTCATTGCGCAGACCACTACCTATCTCAAATACCCGAATGCCAATCAGGACTCCAGGGCACTGATAGACGAAAAGATCCGCGACAATCCGGAGATTTACCCCGGCAAGGACGTCATGCAGACGCTGTTCCCGCTTGAGCCGCTGCCCCTGAAACTTGAGCGGGTACGGACACGGGTATGGAGCAAGGTTAAAAGCGGGACGTGAGCCTCACAAAACCAGAGCTTCATCATCACGGTGGGAGCGAGCAAGCCCGCTCCCACAGGAGTGCTACAGGATCGCCGTCTCGCGATAGACTTTGCTCGCCCTCGGCATTGCCGGCAGCACTGCTTCTTGCAAGGTCCGTGCTGCCGGGTGGGTAAAGCGCATCTGCGGGGTAACGGGCATGTCCTCCACCAGCTTGCCTTCGGCCAATACCACCACCCGCTGGCAAAAACGCTGCACCAGGCTCAAATCATGGGTGATCAGCAAAAAGCCTGTGCCCGAATCACGCCGTATTTGTGCCAGCAAATCCAGAATTTGCACTTGCAGCACCCGATCAAGGTTGGACAGGGCTTCGTCGAGAATAATCAGTTGCGGCCCGATCGCCATGGCTCGGGCGATACCGGCGCGCTGCAGTTGGCCGCCGCTCAGTTGCGCGGGGAGTTTGTCGATGTCCCTGGCTTCCAGCTGGACCTGCTGCAACAGGTGTTCAACCCGGGCCTTGCACGACTCGGTAGACATTGTGCTGAGATGGCGCAGAGGCTCGGCAATGCTCCAGCCAATGCTGCGCTGGGGGTTGAAGGCGCTGAGGGCGTCCTGGAATACCATCTGCACGCTTTGCAAAAACGGCGGCTGGCCATTGAACACGATGCTGCCCTGATCGGCGTTTTCCAGGCCCATCAGCAGGCGCGCCAATGTGCTTTTGCCGCTGCCGCTGCCCCCCAGCAGGCCAAGGCTCTGGCCTTGTTCCAGGTCCAGATTCAATCCGTCGAGCACGTGCACTCGATGCCGTTTGCTGAAAAAACCGCCAGCGTTGTAACCGTGACTCAGGTCGCGTACTTGAATAAAGCTCATGGCGCGCAGCCCTCCAGGGTCAATGAGTGATGCGCCGCCAGCAGCGTGCGCGCTTCCTTGCTGTGCGGTGCGTTGAACAGCTCATGCACACCGGCATGCTCGACAATCCGCCCGTTGGCCATGACGCTCACCCGGTCGGCGCAGCGCGCGACCACCCCCATGTCATGGGTGATCAGCAGCACGCCCAGGTTGCGTTGTTCCACCAGCCGCTCGAGCAGGTCGAGAAAGCGGGCCTGGGCCACTACATCCAGATCACTGGTGGGTTCGTCGGCCAGCAAAAAACGGCTGTCGGCCAGCAGCGCAAGGGCAATCATCATTCGTTGCAGCATGCCGCCGCTCAGTTGAAAGGCGAATGAGTCGAGCACCCGTTGATCATCGTGCAGGCCGACCTCGTGCAAGGTGGTCTGGATCAGTTGCTCGGCCTCTGCGCCTCCCAGGCCGCGGGTCTGCAAGGTTTCGAGTGCGTGCTGGCGTAATGAACGCACGGGGTTGAAGGCGCTGCGCGGGTTTTGCAACACCAGCGCCACTTCGCGGCCGCGCAGGTGCGCGGCTTCAACCGGAATGCCGTCCAGCAACAAGGTTGCGCCGCTGCTGTGTACACCGGGGGGCAATAAATCGAGGATGCCCAGGCTGGTCAGAGACTTGCCGGAACCGCTGGCGCCCACCAGCGCATGCACCTGGCCAGCCTTGAGGGTCAGTTCCACCCGGTCAACCAGGGTGCGTTGCTGGTGTTTGAGGGTCAGGTCGCGAATGGTCAATGTGTGCTTCATTCCTTGATCTCCGCCAGTACGCTTGGGTCGAGCCGGTCACGCAATGCATCGCCCAGCAGGTTGAAGGCCATGACCGAGATAAAAATCATCAGGCCGGGCCAGAGCAGAAGCTGCGGTTGGGTCCAGATAAACTCCTTGGCGTCGTTGATCATTACCCCCCATTCAGGCGTCGGCGGGCTGACGCCCAAACCGAGAAAGGACAGTCCCGAGACGTGCAGCATCATATGGCCGATGTCCATCGACGCCAGGACCAGCAGTTGCCCCACGACGTTGGGCATCACGTGCTGGCGCAGGCGGGTCAGGCGTGAAGCGCCGGCCAGTTGCGAAGCCAGCACATAGTCGCGATTGCGCTGCGCCAGGACCATGCCGCGCACCATCCGCGCATACCAGGCCCAGTGGGACAGGGCGATAGCGATGATGACGTTGGTCAGGCCGGTACCCAGCAAGGCAATCAGAAAGAACGCCAGCACCAGTGTAGGGAAGGTCAGGAACATGTCGCAAAGACGCATCAGGAACATGTCGACCTTGCCGCCGACGATGCCCGCGATACCGCCAATAACCACGCCCAGCACCAGAACCAGGCCAAGCACCAGTACTACGCTGCCCAGGGACAGTTGCGTTCCGACGATGAGGCGCGAGAGTACGTCGCGCCCCAGATGGTCGGTACCCAGCCAGTGACTGGCGCTGGCGGGCAGCAGACGGTCGTCGAGATTCACCAGTGTCGAGTCATAAGGCGCCAGCCATGGGCCGAGCAACGCCATCACCAGCAGCAGGGCCACCAGTACATAACCGATGCGCAGGCCGTGTTTTTTGCTTGTATAAGCCGCAGCTATTTCGCTCATGCCATCACCCCCGACAAACGCGTACGTGGATCGAGCCAGGCGTAGCAGATGTCCACCACCAGATTGCACACCACCAGCAGCGTGGTCAGCAGCAGGGTGAAGCACTGCATCACCGGAAAGTCGCGATTGAGCACCGCGCTGACCGCGAAGCGCCCGACACCGGGCCAGGCGAAGATGGTTTCGATCACCAGTGCGCCGCCCAGCAATTCGCCGATATGCATGCCCGTTGCGGTTACCAGCGGCATCCAGGCATTGCGCAGGATATGGTCCCGCCACACCCGTTTCTCATTCAGGCCGCGGGCCCGGGCGTAGAACACATGACGGTGCTGGCGCACGTCGAGCAGGCTGGCGCGCAGCAGACGGGCGTTGATCGACATTGACATTAATGCAATGGCCAGTACCGGCATCAGCAGATGCTGCGGGCCACCACGGCCCATCGGTGGTAACCAGCCCAGCCACAGAGAGAACAAGGCGATCAACAGAAATGCCAGCCAGAAGTTGGGCATCGACACCCCGATAAAAGTGATGAAACGCACCACCTGATCGGGCCAGCGACCTTTCCAGCGAGCCGCCGCCAGGCCCAGCGGAATGCTCATCACCAGGGTGGTGAGCAAAGCAAGCCCGCCCAGCTGCAGGGTGGCAGGCAGGTAATAGAGAATGTCGTCGAGCACCGGACGCCCGGTGATATAGGAAATGCCGAAATCAAGATGCAGGGCATTCCATAGCCAGGTGAAGTATTGCTCGGGCAGGGGGCGGTCAAGGCCCAGTGCGTGGCGGGCCTCGGCCAGCGCGGTGTCGGTCGGCGGGATCTGCGACAGGCGCAGGTAATCCAGTGCCGGGTCGCCGTTGCCCAGATGCAGCAGGACAAAGACGATCAGCGACACCCCCAGTAGCACCGGGATCAGCAGCACAAGCCGCAGGATGATATAGCGCAGCATGATTTATGGCTTCCCGGTGGTTGGGTGCATGACCTCGAACGGCACGTCAAACAACGTGCTGCCGAACTGCACGTTGTCGACGTTTTTACCGCTGACACTGATGGCCGTAAGGTGCGAGATCGGCAGGTACACGGCCTGATCGTGCAGGGTGGTGAGAATTTCGCGGTAATCTTCGGCGCGTTTTTTTTCATCCTTTTCGCCCAGTACCTCGGCGATTTTATGGTCGATGGCGTCCTTCATCGGCAGGCCGCGCTGGGCCATGTAATCCGCGTGACCTGCGTAGCGCATGGAACTGACGAATGAGTGCGGGTCGTAGGGCGCGCCCCAAGTGTCGGCGAAGATCATGCCGAACTTGCCCTCACGCTGGCGCTGGACCAGTGCGCCGTCTTCTTCAGCGCGCAATTTGACCTCGATACCGACTTTGGCCAACTCTCCCTGAATGATTTCAGCCAGGCTTTTTTGCAGGGCGCTGGGGCCCAGAAATACCAGCTCGGTGCTCAGGGGTTTGCCGTCTTTTTCGCGAATGCTCTTGCCCGCAGGGACTTTCCAGCCTGCGGCCTCAAGGGTTTTTTTCGCCTGCTCGGGATCATAGGGCAATGCCTTGAGGCCAAGATCGGCATAGGGCATGTTGCTGGCGAACAGCGCATCGGCACGGGGTTCCTGGCCATGCAGCACCTTGGCGATGATGGTGTCCTTGTCCACGGCTTGATTGATCGCCTGGCGTACCGCCAGCTCATTGGTCGGTGCCAGGCCGGTGTTCATGGCCACGGTGCGAGTGGCCAGCGGTGCGGAAATGGCAGCCTTGAAGCCCGAATCGCGCAGGCGCACAAAGGTCCCCGGAGAAATTTCGCCGTCGGCGCCCTGGATCAGATCGATTTCACCTGTTTGCAACGCGATGGCACGGCTGTCCGGGTCGGAGATGACCTTGACCAGTACCGAGTCATAGGCCGGTTTCGGCCCCCAGTAGTGCTCGTTGCGGTCGAAGCGGTCGTATTCGCCGCGCCGGGTTTGGGCAAGCACCCAAGGCCCGGTACCCACCGGCGTGCCTGGCTTGGCGTCTGGCGCGGCAAAACGCAACGGGCGTACTTGTGCCAGCTCCATCAGGGTCGGGTAATAAGGATGTTTCAGCACCAGCACCAACGTGTGCTCGTCCGGCGCTTCGACGCGCTCAAGGGTGGAGACCAGCTCCATCCACTGGTGGCGCTTACTGTTGGCCAGCACCGCATCAAGGTTGGTTTTGGCGGCACTCGCGTTGAAGGGGCTGCCATCACTGAAGGTTACGTTGTCGCGCAGGGTGAAGGTGTAGGTCTTGCCGTCCGGCGACACGGTCCAGTGAGTTGCGAGCCAGGGTTCCAGAGTGCCCTGTGCCGTGTACCGCACCAGGGGTTCATAGACCATTGCCTGGGCATACATCTGGTTGGGCGAATAGCCTCGGGGGTCTAGCGGACCAGCATTGGTCGGCCATGAATAGGTCAGCGTGGGTGCCGGGGCGGCGGCCCAGGCAGTCGAGATGCCTGCGCTCAGGCAGGCTCCAATCATCCATAAAGCCAGCTGTTTTTTAGTCCGTGACTGCTTCACACTGCTTCTCCCTCAATTGATGGCTATTGGCCTGATCAGATGCTGGGTATGAAGTCTATGTCAAAAGTTCATAACTGCGAGGCTGATTGGATGCAGAGGGTCACTATTTCGCTGGACGATGATTTGTTGGCTGCCATTGATGCGCGTGTGGGTACCCACGGCTATCAGGGGCGCTCCGAGGCCATACGTGATTTGTTGCGTGCCGGGTTGCTGGAACCGGAGCAGGGTGACCCGCAAAGTGCCTGTGTCGCGACCTTGAGCTACGTGTATGACCACGCTACGCGGGAGTTGTCCAAGCGTCTGAATACGGCCTTTCATGAGCACCATGACCTGACGCTGTCGACGCTGCATGTGCACCTGGATCAGGGCAAGTGCATGGAAGTCTCGGTGCTCAAGGGCACAGTGGGGGAGGTGACGGAGTTGGCGCGTCATGTGATGGCCGAACGCGGGGTTCGGCATGGCACTGCGCAGATTATTCCGTTGGAGTGTGGGGGGGTGAAGGCAGGCTCCCTGGCTGAGTGACCGGAGGGACTTTAACCGTGGGAGCGAGCCTGCTCGCGAAGGTCCGGGGTGGGGGGGTGTTCTGGAACAGAGGCAGCCGCCATACCAGGCGGCCCAGGGTAATGGACCAGTTGCACAAGGCAATCCCCAGGATTATCCAGAGCAGGGTGTGCATTCCGTAGTTAACGATGATCTGCCCGGCCAGCCAGGGGAAACCAAATACTCCGACAAAATACGCCAGGCTGAACAGCACCAGCGACTGTGGCGTCAGCCCGGCAGGTGCTTCGTTGGCAGCCAGGCCGTTGATTACCGAGTACGTCAGGCCGTAGCCGACCCCAAGCACAATGGCAGCCAATAAATAGGTGAACCCGGAGCTGACAAAGAACATCAGCATCAACACCGAAACCACCATCAAGGCCGTCAGCAAGCAGGACATGACATAGGGGTCGCGCCTGACAATCAACCCCGCAACCAGCAGGCGACAGGTGATTGCGGCACCCATGAAGCCCAGGAAGAAAAGTGAATAGTCCAGCTGATTGAGCGTCGCGTAGGAGGTTTGAAAACTGGACAACCCTCCGAAGATGGCACCGCCCAGGCCAACCATCATGATCGCGAACACGGCCTTGGAACGCAGTACGCGCCCAGTGGCCGGCAACGTTATTTTGCAGGCTATGACAGGGCCTAGGGTGCTGTGCTGACGCTTGATTTCAGGGCCGATGACCACAAACACCAGACCACCCAGCAGGCTGGCAAAGGCCGCCACCAGGAACGCCGACTCCACTGGATAACCCAATGCCTGGGCGGCCCGGCCGAGCAAGGGCCCGGTGCCGATGCCGGTCATCATGCTGCCCGAGAGCAAGGCGAAGTGTTTCACCCGTTGCGCGGGCTCGATGAGCATGGCCACGACGATCGGCCCCAGGGTGTAAAACACTCCCCAGCCCAACCCCAGCACCAAGCCAAAGATCAGTACTGCGGTGCCATGACCCGGCAAGGTGGCGAAACCCAGGCAGGCCGCGGCGAGCAGCAGAGCCCCGCAGGCTATGGCCCTGGGAGCGCCGAACAGGTCGGTCAGATGGCCGGAAAAAATCACGGCCATGAAGGTGCTGAGCATGGCGACCGAGATGATCGTACCCGCATCCGACTCACTGCCGCCGTGGGCACTGAGCATCATGGCCAGTAAAAAAGTGGTGCCATAAGACAACGACAACAGGTAACTGGCGAGGCAGAAGAGCCCGAAGACGCCCTTGGCCTGTTGGGGAGGAGTGGATGGCATTGCGGGTCGTCCTTGAGGTTCGATTATGGTTGTGCGGTGCATCGAACGTTAATAACAGACAACCGGTTATCTCAGGATTCAAACCTTTGAATCCTGAGATCGGCAGAACCTAAACAAACACGCTGTCGAGGCGCTCCAAGCCACAGAGCGCAGCCTTGGGTTACTGGTCAGCGGCCACAAAGCCCGGTTTCAGGCTCGCACTTTGATTGGCGCGGTTAATCACCGTGATCACCGCCAATGCCGCAATCACCAGTCCCGGAGAGGTCGCTAGCAGCACCCCGGCCGTACCTGCCCCGGCGGCGAGGATCTGACCTGCGGCCAAGGGACCTGCAACCGAACCCAGGCGCCCAATAGCGACCGCAGCGCCGACACCGGTTGCTCGTACGGCGGTCGGGTACAGCGGCGGAGCCATTGCATACAGCACCAGCTGCGCCGCCATGACGAACAGGCCCACGGCAAAGCCTGCGGTGGCCACGGGCACAATCCCTACCGAAAAGCCGATCCCGGCCAGTGATGCCAGTAGCCCGGCATAGACGCCCAGAACCACCTTGATCGGGTTGCAGCGGTCCAGCAGCAGGCCACCGAGCAAGGAGCCCAAAGCACCGCCTATGTTGAACAGCATTTGCACCATGCCCGCCTGCGGCTTGGTAAAGCCCTGGGCGAGCAGCAACGTGGGCAGCCAGTTCAGCAGCATGTACATCACGGTCAGGGTAAAGAAGTAACTGAGCCACAACGCCAGGGTCGAACGGCCACGACCTTCACCAAACAGTGCCTGGCCCGTGGACACGCGCAAGGCCTGGCTGACGTCCTGGCGGAAAACCCGGGACTCGGGCAGCAGCATGATCATCAGCGGCACCACCAGCAACGGGGCCAGTCCGCCGATGATAAAAGTGGTTTGCCAGTGGTCATGGGAGAACATCGCCACTACCGCTGCCAATGCGCCGCCCAGTGGCACGCCGCAATACATGATGCTGATCGCTGTGCCACGACGGCGTTCGTCAACCGCTTCGGCACATAAAGCGATCAGGTTGGGCAGGGCGGCGCCCAGACCAAGGCCCGTCATGAATCGCACCAGCAGCAAATGGGAGTAGCTGTCTACATAGGCGGTCAACAAGGAGAAGACGCCAAACAGGATGACCGCGCCGATCAGGATTTTTTTACGACCAATGCGGTCGGCAATCCAGCCGCCGAAGAAGGCGCCGGGCAGCAGGCCGATGATCCCGGCACTGAACACCCAGCCCATCATTTTCGGGTCCAGGGCAAAGGTTTGGCGCAGGCCTGCGGCGGCAGTGCCGGCGGCTTGCAGGTCGAACCCTTCGATAAGCGCAACGATAAAGCACAAAGCGATTGTCAGCGTCGAGCGATGCTGTGGAGTGTTCATGGACGAACCTCGTTATTGTTTTTGTAGGGGGGCTTTCTGCGAGCCAAATAAAGATTAACAAAGATAACTAAAAAAAGAAGCTGAGATTGTTATTGGCTTCAAGATGAGATTTAAGGTGTTTAAGACAGGCTTTTAGCCCGTATCTGCCAGTGATAATCAAAACTAGATAAGAAACATAATGTTCGATTATCGGTCATTTATGATTGACGTTGCTTTGAGTTGTTTCCATTCTCTGGCTCAGGAAACGCCATGAGAGCGTTCTGGTTCTGTCAAAAAAAACAATAAATGGACATTCAATATGCATACGCTCAACCAAGGCGCCCTGCGCTTGTTCCCGCTTTCGTGCATTGCCCTGTGCCTGCTCACGCCCCAGGTGTGGGCTCAGGGATTTATCGAAGACAGCCACGGCACCCTGACCCTGCGCAATTACTACATGGACCGTGATTACAAGGACGATGGCGCCAAGACCGCTGCGCGGGAATGGGCTCAGGGCTTCATTGCCAACATGGAGTCGGGCTTTACCGAAGGGACGGTTGGCTTCGGACTTGATGTGCGCGGTCTGCACTCGTCGCCTGACCGCAGCGGCACCGAACTGCTGCCGGTCAACAGCGACAAACAGGCGGCGGATGAGTACTCGCGACTGGCTTTCACCGGCAAGTTGCGTGTGAGCCAGACCACGCTCAAGACCGGTGATGTCTCGATCTTTCTGCCGTTTGCCTTTGCCAGCCCGTCGCGGCTATTACCCCAGACTTTTCGCGGAACCATCGTCAGCTCGAAGGAGATTGACGGCCTGACCTTCAACACCGGTTATATCGACGCGATCAACAAACGTGACTCCACCAACTACCAGGCCATGACCATCGCGTCCCCCAATGGCCGATTCAAGGGCTCGGCCGAAACCTCGCACCTGGCTTACGGCGGCGGTGATTATCAGGTCAACAAAAACCTGAGCCTGCGTGCCTACCATGTCGAGGTGGCGGATTTGTACAAGCAAAGCACCTTGGCATTGCTGCATGACCTGCCCTTGGGTGACGGCGTGCTGACCACCGACCTGCGCAGTTTTTTCAGTGATGAGGCGGGCAGTGCCAAAGCAGGCAAGGTCGACAACATCAACGCATCGGCGCTCTTGGGTTATCGATTGGGGGGGCATCGTTTAAGCGTGGGCTATATGCATTCCAGCGGTGATACGGCAACGCCATATATCTCCGGCACAGAGCTGATGGGCATGAGCGAAATGACCATGAGTTCGGACTTTCTCAATGCCAAGGAGCGCACCTGGCAGGCCATTTACGACTACGACTTCACGGCGGTGGGGGTGGTGGGATTGAAAGGGCGGTTGCGTTATGTGCGCGGTGACAATATCGAACTAGCGTCCTTGAATGCGGATGATCGCAAGGAGCGCGAGTTTCAGATGGAGCTGGGGTACGTGATCCAGAGCGGGCCGCTGAAAAACCTGGGTCTTTTGGCGAGGGAGTCTATTTACCGAAACGACTTCCCGACAGGTGCGGCCTTTCGCGATGAAAACCAGACCCGCTTTCTGGCCATCTATACCTTGCCGATCTGGTAGGGGCGGTTTTGCGACCGCTGCGCGCTCGATCGTAGCCTCGTTCTACTCGTCAACTGCTACGCAGCGTTCGTAGCAGCTGACGAGCCGTGCGAAGCAGTCGTGAAACCGGCTTGCACGGTTAATCAGGCACTGCGCGTGTTGAGGTTTTGCGACCGCTGCGCGCTCGAACGTAGCCTCGTTCTACTCGTCAACTGCTACGCAGTGGCTACAGCCCCGGCTTACTCCTGATACACCTTTTTCAGCAGGCGCAGCAGTTCTTCACGCTCGGCGCTATCCAGCGCCGAGGTCGCGTCGATGTCGCTTTGGGCAGCGATGGCCTTGAGCTCTTTGAGCAGGGCTTCGCCTGTCTTGCTCAGGAATATGCCGTAGGAGCGCTTGTCGGGTTTGCAACGAACCCGTACCGCCAACGCCCGACTCTCCAGCTTGTTGAGCAATGGCACCACCTGCGGAGGCTCAATCGCCAGCGCACGGGCCAGGTCTGCCTGCATCAGGCCGGGATGCTGGTCAATGATCGCCATTGCCGAAAACTGCGCCGGGCGCAGGTCATGGGCCGACAGTCGGCTGATCAGGTTCTGGAACAGCTTGAGCTGGGCGCGACGCATGGCATAGCCGATCAGTTCGTCCAGCGCGGTGTCCAGGGGGGGCTGTACGTCCGGGCTTTCAGGCAGGGCCTCTTGGGCGACGACAGGGGTGGCTGACTTGGCCATAAATAGAGGGGTCCTTGCTCGAATGAAGTTAATAAACCTATCTAGTTTGCCGCGGTTGAAGGTTGATAGCCACCGCTGCGTTATTTTACGAGCGTTTGCTGCCAAAAAATTTGATTAATTTAATTAATGGTTAATTGACATAACTAATTTTGCCGGTTAGTTTTTACTCATCTTCATGCGAACAACAAGAGAGCAATCGCTATGAGCCAATACGAAGGCCGCTGGAAAACCGTCAAAGTCGAAATCGAAGACAGCATCGCCTGGGTGATTCTCAATCGTCCGGAAAAACGCAATGCCATGAGCCCGACCCTGAACCGTGAAATGATCGACGTGCTGGAAACCCTGGAGCAGGACCCGCAAGCTGGCGTGTTGGTGTTGACCGGTGCGGGCGATGCCTGGACGGCGGGCATGGACTTGAAAGAGTACTTTCGCGAAGTGGACGCCGGTCCCGAGATTCTTCAGGAGAAAATCCGCCGTGAAGCGTCGCAGTGGCAATGGAAGTTGCTGCGCATGTACGCCAAGCCAACGATTGCCATGGTCAATGGCTGGTGCTTTGGTGGCGGCTTCAGCCCGCTGGTGGCGTGCGACCTGGCCATCTGCGCCGACGAGGCTACGTTTGGCCTGTCGGAGATTAACTGGGGCATTCCACCGGGCAACCTGGTCAGCAAGGCAATGGCAGACACCGTAGGCCACCGCCAGTCGCTGTACTACATCATGACCGGCAAGACCTTCGACGGGCGTAAAGCCGCCGAGATGGGCCTGGTCAATGAGAGCGTGCCGCTGGCGCAGCTGCGTGAAGTCACCATTGAGCTGGCGCGCAATCTGCTGGAGAAAAACCCGGTTGTTCTGCGTGCGGCCAAGCATGGCTTCAAGCGCTGCCGCGAACTGACCTGGGAGCAGAACGAAGATTACCTGTACGCCAAACTCGACCAGTCGCGACTGCTGGACACCGAAGGCGGGCGTGAGCAGGGCATGAAGCAATTCCTCGATGACAAGAGCATCAAGCCAGGCCTGCAAGCCTACAAGCGCTAATCTCGCTGTTCAGGGTGCGCCGGTCGCACCCTGTAAATGAATTCCCGATAAAGACAATAAAGAGGAATCACCATGTTGGACGTGCCCCTGCTCATCGGCGGAAAGTCGTGCCCGGCCCGTGATGGCCGAACGTTCGAGCGCTGCAACCCGGTGACGGGTGAGGTGGTGTCACGCGTGGCCGCCGCCACTCTGGAAGATGCCGATGCCGCAGTTGCCGCGGCTCAGGCTGCTTTTCCTGCCTGGGCTGCGCTGGCGCCCAATGAACGACGTACGCGGCTGCTCGCTGCTGCCGAGTTGATGCAGGCACGGGCGAGCGAGTTTATCGAGGCGGCGGGCGAAACCGGGGCTATGGCCAACTGGTATGGGTTCAACGTCAAGCTGGCGGCCGGCATGCTTCGTGAGGCCGCCTCCATGACCACCCAGATCAACGGCGAAGTGATCCCTTCCGATGTGCCCGGCAGTTTTGCGATGGCCTTGCGTCAACCCTGTGGCGTGATCCTGGGCATCGCGCCCTGGAATGCCCCGGTGATTCTTGCCACCCGTGCGCTGGCCATGCCGCTGGCGTGCGGCAACACCGTGGTGCTCAAGGCTTCCGAGCTGAGCCCGGCCGTTCACCGGTTGATTGGCCAGGTGTTGCAGGATGCGGGACTGGGCGATGGCGTGGTCAACGTCATCAGCAATGCTCCGGCAGATGCACCGGCGATTGTGGAGCGACTGATCGCCAATCCGGCGGTGCGCCGGGTCAACTTTACCGGCTCAACCCACGTGGGGCGCATTGTTGCCGAACTGGCAGCCCGTCACCTCAAGCCGGCCCTTCTGGAGCTGGGGGGCAAGGCGCCGTTTCTGGTGCTGGACGACGCTGACCTTGACGCCGCAGTCGACGCCGCAGCCTTTGGCGCTTACTTCAATCAGGGCCAGATCTGCATGTCCACCGAGCGGCTGATCGTGGACAACAAGGTGGCTGATGCCTTTATCGACAAGCTGGCGGCCAAGGTTGCCACCTTGCGCGCAGGTAACCCTCAGGCGGACGGCTCGGTACTCGGCTCTCTGGTGGATGCCAGCGCCGGTGTGCGGATCAAGGCACTGATCGACGATGCGGTCGGCAAAGGCGCGCGGCTGGTGGTGGGCGGTCAGGTCGAGGGCAGCATCATGCAACCGGCGTTGCTCGATGGCGTAACCCCGAGCATGCGCCTGTACCGCGAAGAGTCCTTTGGCCCGGTTGCCGTGCTGCTGCGCGGTGACGGTGATGAGGCCTTGCTGAGCCTGGCCAACGATTCGGAGTTCGGTTTGTCGGCGGCGATTTTCAGTCGCGACACCGGGCGTGCCCTGGCGCTGGCCCAGCGGGTCGAATCGGGCATTTGCCATATCAACGGCCCTACGGTTCACGACGAAGCACAAATGCCTTTCGGTGGGGTCAAGTCCAGCGGATACGGCAGTTTTGGCGGCAAGGCGTCGATCGAGCAATTCACCCAGTTGCGATGGATCACCTTGCAGAACGGGCCGCGCCACTACCCGATCTGATCGTCTGCACAAGGCATAACAATAACAAGGAGCCATGCCTGCGCCATGCCGCTTAAGTGTCGGACGGGCAGCGCATGCCTTGATGGAGGAGCATGACGTGAGTTTCGAATTCAATTCCCCGGCCAAGTCCCCTACACCGACGCCACGTTATCGCGAGGTGGCCATCGGTCACCCGGCGGTCGAAGTGCTGGAGGTCGGCGGCATCTTGCACATGCGCTCCCTGGAAACCCTGGAGCCGATGCCCGAACGCTTGCTTGATCGCCTTGAGCATTGGGCGCGAATCCGTCCCGAGCAGACCTTTATCGCCGCACGGGACAGTGACGGCCAATGGCGTCGCATCAGCTATGCCCAGATGCTGGAAGACGTTCGCGCCATTGCACAAAGCCTGCTGGCCTATGGCCTGGGAGCAGAGCGTCCGCTGGCGATCCTGTCGGGCAACGATATTGAGCATTTGCAGATGGCGTTGGGGGCGATGTACGCCGGTATTCCTTACTGTCCGGTTTCGCCTGCCTATTCGTTGCTGTCCCAGGATTTTGCCAAATTGCGCCATGTCTGCGACCTGTTGCAGCCGGGCCTGATCTTTGTCAGTGACGCGGCGGTTTATCAGCGTGCCGTGGACGCGGTATTGCCCGCAGACACGCCATTGGTAGCGGTACGCGGCGAGATGGCGGAGCGGCCCCAGGTGAGCTTTGCCAGTTTGCTGGAGCAGCCGGGCGGCGCCGAGGCCCAGGCTGCGTTCATGGCGTCAGGCCCGGACAGCATCGCCAAATTTCTCTTCACTTCAGGCTCGACCAAGCTGCCCAAAGCGGTGATTACCACCCAGCGCATGCTTTGTGCCAATCAACAAATGCTGTTGCAGACCTTTCCGGTATTTGCCGAAGAACCCCCGGTGCTGGTGGACTGGCTGCCCTGGAACCACACGTTTGGCGGCAGCCATAACCTCGGGATCGTCCTGTACAACGGCGGTACGCTGTACCTGGATGGCGGTAAACCAACGGCTCAGGGCTTTGCCGAAACCCTGCGCAACCTCAAGGAAATCTCGCCTACTGCCTACCTCACCGTGCCTAAAGGCTGGGAAGAACTGGTCACGGCGCTGGAAACCGACAGCGAGTTGCGCGAGCGTTTTTTTGCCCGCATCAAACTGTTCTTTTTCGCCGCGGCGGGCCTTTCGCAAAGTATCTGGGACCGCCTCGACCGGGTTGCCGAGCAACACTGTGGCGAACGCATCCGGATGATGGCCGGGCTGGGCATGACCGAAGCCTCGCCTTCATGCACCTTCACCACCGGACCGTTGTCGATGGCCGGTTACATCGGTCTGCCGGCGCCGGGCTGTGAGGTCCGTCTGGTACCGGTGGATGGCAAGCTGGAAGGGCGCTTTCGCGGCCCGCACATCATGCCCGGTTACTGGCGCGCCCCCGAGCAGAGTGCCGAGGCGTTTGATGATGAAGGCTTTTACCGCTCCGGTGACGCCATCAAGCTGGCCGATCCTTGCAACCCGCAATGGGGGTTGATGTTCGATGGACGACTGGCCGAGGACTTCAAATTGTCATCCGGGGTGTTTGTCAGCGTGGGGCCGCTGCGCAACCGGGCCGTGCTCGAAGGTTCGCCCTATGTTCAGGATCTGGTGATTGCAGCGCCGGATCGCGAATGCCTGGGGGCCCTGGTGTTTGCGCGAATGTATGAGTGCCGACAGTTATCGGGTTTGCCCGCCGATGCCAGTGAGGCGCAAGTGTTGGCCAGTGAGCCGGTGCGCCAGTGGTTTGCGGACTGGTTGCAGCGGCTCAATCTTCAGGCCAGTGGCAATGCCAGTCGTCTGGAATGGATCGCGCTGCAGGATGAGGCTGCGTCGATCGATCGCGGTGAAATCACCGACAAGGGTTCGATCAATCAGCGTGCAGTGCTGCAATGGCGAGCGGCGCATGTGGAAGCGCTATATCGCGGGCAGGCGCCTTCGATCCTGCGTGCTGGCAAGCCGTCGTGAGCCCTGGGGGGCAGTACTCGGCATTCACCGATGTCGCCATTCTTGAGGCGGTTCGTACACCGTGGGTCGACCTGCGCGGGGCATTGGCCCAGGTTTCACCGATCGACATGGGGATCAAGGTCGCCCGTGAAGTACTGGCCCGCGCCGGGCTGGACGGGGGGGCAGTGGACTCGGTACTGGCGGGTTCAATGGCCCAGGCCAGTTTCGATGCGTACATGTTGCCGCGCCATATGGGCCTTTACAGTGGCGTGGCACAACAGGTGCCTGCCCTGGCGGTACAACGGATTTGCGCCACCGGGTTTGAACTGCTGCGCCAGGCTGCCGGGCAGCTGCAGGACGGCATGGAACTGGCGCTGTGCGTGGGCACTGAGTCCATGTCCCGTAACCCGATTGCCGGCTACACCCATCGCGGTGGATTCCGCCTGGGGGCGCCGGTCGAGTTCAAGGATTTTCTCTGGGAGGCACTGTACGACCCGGCTCCCGGCGTGGACATGATCGCCACGGCGGAAAACCTGGCCACGGAGTACGGCCTGAGCCGTGAGGCGGTGGACCGATATGCCCTGAACAGTCACCAGCAGGCACTTCACGCACAGATCAGCGGCTGGCTGGCAGGTGAGATCGTCACCCTGCGCAATGAAGTGTTTGAGCTGGAGGGCTACCAGCCGAGGGGTATCAGCCTGCCGCGTGGATGTGAGTCGGTCAGCCTCGACAGTCATCCGCGTTCCACCGACGCCGCAGCCCTGGCCAGGCTTGGGGCCATTCACCCGGGTGGTGTGCAGACGGCGGGTAATAGTTGCGCAGTGGTGGATGGCGCCGCTGCTGCGCTGGTCGCCCGTGCATCGGTGGGGCAGCCGGCCCTGGCCACTCTGCTGGCGACGGCGGTGGTCGGCGTAGCGCCGCAATTGATGGGGATAGGTCCGGTGCCTGCGATCCAGTTGTTGCTGCAGCGCAGCGGTTTGGCACTGGACGCGATCGATCTGTTTGAAATCAACGAGGCGCAGGGTGCACAGGTTCTGGCCGTGGCTCAGGTGCTGGAACTCGACCTGCAAAAACTCAATTGCCGTGGCGGCTCCATTGCCCTGGGGCATCCCTTGGCCGCCACCGGATTGCGTCTGGTGTTGACCCTGGCGCGGCAACTGCGCGAACAGAACCTGCGTTATGGCATTGCCGCTGCGTGTGTCGGGGGTGGCCAGGGCATGGCGGTACTGATCGAGAATCCGCATTTTTCCACGATTTGAGGTTTTCCCATGTGGCAATACCAGGCGCCGCTGCGCGACATGCAATTTGTGATTGAACACTGGCTTGAGGCCCCGCAGGCCTGGGCGCAGACAGAGCGGTTCCAGGGGCTGGACCTGGCGCTGGCCCGCCAGGTGCTCGAAGAAGCCGGGCGGTTCAGCGCCCAGGTGCTTGCGCCGATCAACAGCAGTGGCGACCGCCAGGGATGTAGTTTCGACGCGGGCCGGGTGACGACGCCCGCCGGATTTGTCGAGGCGTATCGCGCCTACACCGAAGGCGGGTGGTCAGCCCTGGCGTGCGATGAGGCCTACGGCGGGCAGGGCTTGCCGCAGCTGCTCGACGCGGCGCTGCAGGAAATGCTCTATGCCAGCAATCATGGCTGGGCCATGTACACCGGCATCGCCCATGGTGCCTACCTGTGCCTCAAGGCCCATGCCCCGCAGTGGATCAAGGCGCGTTATTTGCCGCAGATTGTCAGCGGTGAAGTCTTGCCCACCATGTGCCTGACCGAGCCGCAGGCAGGCAGCGACGTCGGCCTGCTGCGCTGTCGTGCCGAGCCGCAAGACGACGGCAGTTATCGTGTGAGCGGCAGCAAACTGTTTATTTCTGGCGGCGAACACGACCTGAGCGCAAATATCCTGCATCTGGTGTTGGCACGACTGCCCGGTGCGCCTGTTGGCAGCCGGGGCATTTCGCTGTTTCTGGTGCCCAAGCTGCTGGACCACCATCAGGTCAACACCGTGCGTTGCGATGGTATCGAACACAAAATGGGGATCAAGGGCAGCGCGACCTGTTCGCTGGTGTTCGAGCAGGCACAAGGCTGGCTGATTGGCGAGGCTAATCGCGGCCTGGCGGCGATGTTCGTGATGATGAACTCGGCGCGGCTGCACGTGGGTCTGCAGGGGCTGGGGCACGCCGAAGCGGCGTGGCAGAACGCGCGTGACTATGCCCTGGAACGCAAGCAGATGCGTGCGCCGGTGCGGCCTGTAGGCGTCAGTGCCGACGCCGCCGACCCGATCCATTTTCACCCGGCCATGCGCCGCACCTTGCTGGAGTTGCGCGCCTGCACCGAGGGGATGCGGGCCGTGGGCTATTGGGTGGCGCATCTGCTCGATGAGGCTGAGCACCAAGAGAGTCCGGCCGAGCGACAGCGCGCCCTGCAACTGGCAGAACTGCTGACGCCCGTGATCAAGGCATTTTTCACCGACCAGGGGTTTCGCCAGGCCAGCAACGCTTTGCAGGTGTTCGGCGGTTACGGCTATGTCAGCGAGTTCGCGATCGAGCAAACCCTGCGCGACAGCCGGATCGCGATGATTTATGAAGGCAGCAACGAGATCCAGGCCAATGACTTGCTGTTGCGCAAAGTACTGGGCGATGACGGCCGGGCGTTTGCCGAGTTGCTGGCGGTGATGCGCCAGGAGTCCGCGCTGGCTTTGGAGGTCTCGGAGTGTGCCGGTTTTGGCACTGAGCTGGAGCGACTGTGCGACAAGCTTGAAGCGTTGGTGGGCGCAGTTCGTGAGCGCGCTGGCGAAGAGGTCGAGTACCCCTATCGGGTTGCCGGGGACTTTTTGCGGTTGTGCGGGGTGGCCCTGCTGGGGTTTGCCTGGGTACGAGGGGCGCGGGTGTCCCGTTTGCTGCCCGACAGCGACCCTGTACGCGCCGGCAAGCTACAAACTGCGCAGTTCTTTTTTGCCTATCTATTGCCAGAAGCCGACTACCGAATCGCCTCCATTCGTGGCGCACAGGCGAGCCTGGCGTTTGTCGAGTGATACCCGGAAAACACTGCTTCAGTGGATCCAATAAATCGATTTTCAAGTGACTAATACTGGGTTCGTGGCCAGACAGGATTTCTGGCTACGAGATTGGTCGATAATCGAACGCTAAAGTGTAGAGGGTCTTTTTAATCCAAGGTATTGTATTTAAAGGAAAAAAATATTATCCCTGCGCCGGTTTCAGGATCTGAGGGCAGGGGTTCTTGAGATTGTGACAATCCATCATATTGCCTGTGGATCCATTAACGGGTTGACTAGCGCCCTGGCGATGGCTGGATTCCTTCCTGACCGTCGCCCATAAAAATTACAAAAAAAGGGTCTCGTCATGAAAGGCTTATCCAGAGCACAGAACTGTCAGGGTTCTGTCCGCTTTATGTCTGCGCGCACTGCCGTGTTTTGCGTTTGCCTTGTCCGGGTCGCTTGCGACAGGCAGGTGCAATGATGGATATCGATCTGAAAGCTCGCGTGGATAACGGTCCGATGGTGCGCTTCCAGTGGCTCGCCATCGGGATCTGCATCGTGTTGAACATGATCGATGGCTTTGATGTGTTGGTAATGGCGTTCACGGCGGCTTCAGTGTCGGCGGAGTGGGCCCTAAGTGGAGCGCAAATCGGCATGTTGCTCAGTGCCGGGCTGTTTGGCATGGCGGCGGGTTCACTGTTTCTTGCGCCCTGGGCGGACCGCATCGGTCGACGCCCATTGATCCTGTTGTGCCTGGTGGTGAGCGGCACGGGCATGCTGCTTTCGGCGCTGAGCCAGACCCCATTGCAGCTGGCGCTGTTGCGCGGGCTTACGGGGCTGGGGATTGGCGGGATTCTGGCCAGCAGCAACGTGATTGCCAGCGAGTACGCCAGCAAGCGCTGGCGCGGCCTGGCAGTGAGTCTGCAATCCACCGGCTATGCTTTGGGCGCGACACTGGGCGGCTTGCTGGCGGTCTGGTTGTTGACGCATTGGGGCTGGCGTTCGGTGTTTGTCTTCGGCGGGGTTGTGACCTTTGCGGTGATCCCGCTGGTGTTGCTGTGGCTGCCCGAGTCGCTGGACTTTTTGCTTGCGCGCCGCCCGGCCACGGCCTTACAGCGCATCAATAACCTGGCCCGGCGCCTGGGTCAGCCGGTCTTGAGCCAAATGCCCCCTGTCGTGGCGAGCACGGCAGGATCCAGTTCAAGCCTGACCAAGCTGTTGGCGCCTGCCATGCGCCGCACCACGCTGCTGATCTGGTTGTTGTTCTTCCTGGTGATGTTCGGCTTTTACTTTGTGATGAGCTGGACGCCAAAACTGCTGGTGTCGGCCGGGCTTTCGGCGCAACAGGGCATTACCGGCGGCGTGCTGTTGAGCGTGGGCGGGATTTTTGGCGCGGCGCTGATCGGCGGCTTGTCATCGCGCTGGCCGCTGACCCGGGTGTTGTCGCTGTTCATGTTGATTACCGCAGGGTTGCTGGTGCTGTTTGTCGGCTCAGGGTCTTCGGTCATGGCCGCGCTTGGGCTTGGATTGCTGATTGGGCTGTTTTCCAACGGTTGCGTTGCCGGGCTCTATGCATTGTCGCCAGTGGTGTATGACGCATCCGTACGAGCGACGGGCGTGGGCTGGGGGATCGGCATTGGTCGTATCGGCGCGATCCTGTCGCCCATTGTGGCCGGTTTTCTGCTGGATGCCGGCTGGCAGCCCTTGCACCTGTATGGCGTGTTTGCCATCGTCTTCGTGATCGCGGCCGGTTGCTTGCTGCTGCTCAAGCCGTCGACTTCGCAGGCACAACCGGCGTTCGCCCAGGCCTGATTCAACTTTCTGATCAATGCCCGGCCTGGCCGGGCGAATACCCTTATCTATCTATCTATCTATCTGTCTGGGCGGGCTGTATCAGCTGCGGGGAGCGGCTGCGCCCAACAATCGGAGAACAATAATAATGAAGATGCTTACAGGTTTGCTGTCGTTGTCGGTGTGTGCCTCGGCAATGGCCCAGGATGAAGGTTTTTTTGACGGCGCGAAGGCCGATTTGATGCTGCGCAACTACTACTTCAATCGTGATTTTCGTGACCACAGCGCCGGCAAAAGCAAGGTGGATGAATGGGCGCAGGGCTTTATTCTGAAATTCAGCTCAGGCTACACCCCGGGGCCTGTGGGTTTTGGCCTGGAAGGGATTGCCATGCTTGGGGTCAAGCTCGACAGCAGTCGCGTGGCCAGTGGTTCCGAACTGCTGCCGGTGAACAGCGATGGTCGCGCGGCCGATAACTTTGGCCGGGCAGGACTGGCGGCCAAGGCGCGTTTTTCGGAAACGGAAGTGAAGGTTGGCGAACTGCTGCCGGATGTTCCGGTGCTGCGCTACGACGATGGGCGACTGCTGCCGCAGACCTTCCGTGGCGCCATGCTGGTGTCCAGGGAGATTGAAGGCCTGGGGCTGCAGGCGGGGCAATACCGGGCCGTGAGCCTGCGCAATTCTTCAGACATGCAGGATCTGGCGGCCTGGGCTGCGCCGGGCGTGACCTCCGACCGATTCAACTACGCGGGGGCTGAGTACCGTTTCAATGAGCAGCGTACCCAGGTGGGGGCGTGGCATTCGCAGTTGGCGGATATCTACCAGCAGAGCTATTTCAATCTGCTGCACAAACAGCCGGTGGGTGACTGGGTGCTGGGCGCCAATCTGGGTTACTTCATCGACAAGGACGATGGCAGCGCGCGTATCGGTCGGGTCAGCAGCCGCACGGCGTACGGATTGTTCTCCGCGGCTACGGGCGGGCACACGTTGTACCTGGGGTTGCAGCGGGTCAGCGGGGACAGCGGCTGGATGTCGGTGTACGGCAGCAGCGGGCGCACGCTGGGCAACGACATGTTCAACGGTAACTTCAGCAATGCCGACGAGCGCTCCTGGCAGGCGCGCTACGACTACAACTTTGCCGCGCTCGGGGTGCCTGGATTGCTGGCGATGGTTCGCTATGGTCATGGCGACAACGCCACTACCAAACAGGGGGCTAACGGCAAGGAATGGGAGCGCGATACCGAGGTCGGCTATACGTTCCAGAGCGGCACGCTGAAGAACCTCAGCTTGCGCGTCAACAACGCCACCAACCGTCGCAGCTTCAACAGCGACTTCGACCAGACCCGTGTGATCGTGAGTTATCCGTTGTCGATGTAGGGGCGCCTGCGATGCAGGCCGTGCGGTGTGTCTGCCGAACAGCGTCGATACCATCGCGAGCAAGCCCGCTCCCACAAGGAGGTGTGCCAGGCGGTGGATGCTGAGGAGTGTGCGCGCCGCTCAGTCTCTATAGCCGCTCATGCGTTACTATGGCCGCTCACGTTTTCTGGATGCTGCCTGGATGAGCAAACCCGGTCAATTGGTGCTGATTGCACTGCGCAAGATGATTGCCTCTGGCGAGCTTGCCGCTGGCGAACGCCTCATGGAAATTCCCACTGCCGAGTTGTTCGGCGTCTCCCGCATGCCGGTACGCATGGCCTTTCGCACGCTTGAGCAGGAAGGCTTGCTGGTGCGTTTCGGCGGGCGCGGTTTTCAGGTGCGCTCGGTCAGTGCCAATGACATCGCGGGGGCGGTGGAAGTGCGCGGGGTGCTCGAAGGTCTGGCGGCACGGTTGACTGCCGAGCGCGGGCTGTCGCCAGAGGCGCGGGCCGCCCTTGAGTTATGCCTGTTGCAAGGGGACGAGCTGTTCGATAAAGGCTTCGTCACCGAGGACGATCTTGAGGTCTATCACGACCTCAATATGCGTTTCCATCAGGTCATCGTTGAAGGCAGTCACAACCCGGCCATTGCCGATGCCCTGGCCCGCAATGATCATTTGCCGTTTGCTTCAGTGACGGCGCTGGCGGTTGATCGAAAAGACATGGCCCGTGAATACCGGCGCTTCAACTATGCCCATATGCAGCATCATTCGGTGTTCGATGCGCTGGTCAGTCGCCAGGGTGCCCGCGCCGAAGCGATCATGCGCGAGCACGCCAACGCGACGTTGCGCTATGCCGAAATCTTCGGCTCGGCCACCGCCAATGAGCGGATGAAAGTGATTCACCGCTCCGATTGAGGTTCAGATATCCAGCACCAGCATGGGCGATTTCGAGCGCGAACAGCACGGGGTGAACTGATCGTTGCAGGCTTGCTCCTCTTCGGTGAGAAACATGTCGCGGTGATCCGGCACACCTTCAAGTACGCGGGTCAGGCATGTGCCGCAGACCCCTTGTTCGCACGACATGGGAATATCGATGCCGTGACTTTCCAGGACCTGAACCACGGTTTTGTCGGGCGGAATGTCGAAGACCTGGCCGGTGCTGCCCACCTTGACCGAGAAGCTGCCATCGTTGCTGCTGTCAACCGGGGCGGCGGCGAAGTACTCGCGGTGCAGGGCGTTTTCCTGCCAGTCCTGAGCGCGTGCGCTGTCTAAAACATGCTGCATGAAACCACCGGGCCCGCACACATACAAATGGGTGTCGGGCTGCGGGTTGGCCAGTACCTGAGCGGTATTCATGGCGGTTTCTGGCTGCTCGTCGAAATGCAAAAACACCCGGTCAGCAAAAGGCGAGTTGCGGATGCGCTCGACAAAAGCCGCTCGCTCGCTGGAGCGGGCACAGTAATGCATTTCGAAATCTGCGCCACTGTGGGCGAGTCGTTCTGCCATGCACAAAATCGGGGTAATCCCTATCCCGCCTGCAAACAGCAAGCTGCGGCGGGCTTCGTGGACCAGCGGGAATAGGTTGCGCGGTTCACTGATGCGCAGACGATCGCCACCCTTGATGTGTTCATGCAGGCTTTGCGAGCCGCCCCGTGAAGCTGGGTCCTTGAGCACGCCAATCAGGTAGCGATGCTGTTCGTCAGGATGGTTGCACAGGGAGTATTGGCGGATCAGCCCGCCGGGCAGGTGCACATCAATGTGCGAACCGGCACTGAACGCGGGCAGGGCGCTGCCATCGACGTTGGCCAGTTCATAGGTGCAAATGCCCTGCGCTTCGTTGTTGCGAGATACCACCACCACATCAATCATGCTGCTTCCTCAAAGCGTTGCCATTGAGGGGGCTGGCCCACGTGCGCTCGCCCCCGTCCGGGAATTACTGCGCAGTGGCGATCAGGTGTGGCTCGGGTGTGCGTTCGCTGGCGATGATGCGGTCCAGGACGCGGCGTGACTGCACGCCGCCCGAGTCGATATTGAGCTTGAGCAATGCGCGTTGCGGGTGGTCCAGCAGGTTTTGTTGCTGTTGTTCGAGCATCTCCAGGTCTTCGCTGAAAATCTTGCCCTGACCTTCACGGATCGTAGCGGTGAGTGCCTGATCCTGAGGGTTGAAGTTGCGCGCCATGCCCCAGAAGTACCAGATTGAGGTGTCTGTTTCAGGGGTGATGAAATCGACCACGATGCTCGATGCCTTGAACTCGGGGGCTGCGTGGTAGCCACCTTTGCCCGCGTGGGCGACCCCGACTTCAATCAACACATGACTGGGTGGAGAAAAGCGGCAAATCTGCCAGCGGTCCACCGGCACATCGTCGGCCAGGTTGTTGCCGCGCAATGCCATGCGCCAGAACGGCGGGGCCATGATGTTTTCCATGTGCCGCGCCGTGACGACTTCGTTGCCTTCAACCGTGGTGGTCGGGGCGACTTCGTCGATTTCTTTTTGGCCAATGCTGGAGGCGTGTACGTAGGTTTCGTGGGTCAGGTCCATCAGGTTGTCGATCATCAGGCGATAGTCGCAACCGATATGAAACAGGCCGCCGCCATAGGCCCATTCATCGCTCACCGCCCACTCCAGGTGGTGGATCAAGGCAGGGTCGGCTTGATCCTGATCGCCGGGCCATACCCAGATAAAGCCGTAGCGTTCGACCACGGCATAGGTCTTGTTGCACGGGAAACCGCGTACCCGCTGTCCGGGCATCTCGACGGTTTTGCCGTCGCAGCCCATGACCAGTCCGTGATAGCCGCACACCAGGTTGCCGTTCTCGACATACCCCAGTGACAGGGGAGCACCGCGATGCGGGCAAAAGTTCTCGACAGCGGCGACTTTGTTTTCGTGGCCGCGATAGAAAACCATTTTCTCGCCGCAAATCTGCCGGCCCAAAGGCTTGTCAGTGATTTCATCGGGGGTGCATGCGACATACCAGGTGTTTTTTGGGTACATGACCAATCTCCAGATCAGGTGTTATTGCTTTTATGGATCCATTAGGCGGTATCCAGATCTTTCAAGTCAATTTCACATTGATGGCTTATTGGGTTTTATGGCTTGTTTTGGCGATTACCGAACACAAAATAAAAATATGAGTTACTTCAGTGGATCCATTAAAAATTTTCAGAGCAAGAGCAGATGTTCATCAACAGCCCCTTGAGAAGGCTATAAACTACCGTCTGCGTGGTTCTGGCTCGAAGGGTCTGCAAGGGCGGTCGTGTCATGGGCTTGTTAGATCATCGATAGCGAGTAGTGCATTCTTTAAATGACCAACCCCACTTCTACCTCCACTGCCAACTGGCAACCGGTCATCGCGCTTGCGCTGGCCGCTTTCGTGTTCAACACCACCGAATTTGTACCTGTGGGGTTGTTGAGTGCGATTGGCAGCAGTTTTGATCTGTCCACTGCCAAGGTCGGACTGATGCTGACCATCTATGCGTGGGTGGTTTCACTGGCATCGCTGCCGATCATGCTGCTGACCCGCAACGTCGAGCGACGCAAGTTGTTGCTCGTGCTGTTCGGGTTGTTTATCGCCAGTCATGTGTTATCGAGCCTGGCGACAAACTTTGGCATCCTGCTGTTAAGCCGGATCGGGGTAGCGTTGTCTCATGCCCTGTTCTGGTCGATTACCGCGTCACTGGCGGTAAGGCTGGCCCCAGAGGGCAAGCAGGTACAGGCGCTGGGTTTGTTGGCAACCGGTACGTCGCTGGCGATGGTCATGGGCGTCCCTTTGGGTCGCTTGCTGGGTGAAGCCATGGGCTGGCGCACCACCTTTGTTGTCATTGCCGGGCTGGCCGCGTTGCTGGTGTTTTGGCTGGCCAAAACCCTGCCATTGTTGCCGAGCCAGAACTCGGGCTCACTCAGAAGCCTGCCGGTGCTGTTCAAGCGACCTGCGCTGGTGGCGGTCTATGTGTTGACCGCTGTGGTGATTACTGCTCAGTTTACGGCTTACAGCTACGTTGAGCCCTTTGTGCAAGGGGTGGCCGGCATGAGCGGCAGCACTGTGACCTTGATCCTGCTGCTGTTCGGTGGGGCAGGGATTATCGGCTCCCTGTGTTTCAGCTGGTTCCACAAGTACAACCCCCAAGGCTTTCTGCTGACGGCAGTGGGCTTGATCGCGCTTAGCCTGTTGTTGATGTTGCCGGCCAGCAACTGGATTGAGTCCCTGGGTGTGCTGAGCATCATTTGGGGGATGGCGATCATGGGTTTTGGATTGGCGATGCAGTCCAAAGTTTTGACGCTGGCGCCCGATGCAACCGATGTGGCGATGGCAATGTTCTCGGGGATTTACAACATCGGGATCGGCGGCGGTGCACTGCTGGGCAGTTCGGTTGGCAGCCATTTTGGCTTTGCCTGGATCGGGCTGGCGGGGGGCTCGCTGGCGGGCCTGGCGCTGGTGTTCTACGCCTGGACCGTATACCGGCTACAGCGTAGCGGTTTACCGACCTGAGGTTCAGCGGCTGCAGAGTGGCTTCACCCGTGGGGGCAAGCCGCTCGCTATAACCATTCACGAGCAGGCTCACTCCCACCTAAGTATCTATAAGGCGCTCTGCGCGCCTGCCCTAAAGCTCACGCCTTGGTGCTGACCATTGACCCCGAGCCGCTGCTGCCCTGGGCTGTCAGTGCCTGCAGCAATGCGGCCGTGGCCGCTTGCAGCGCCGCAGTGGTCGCCGTCACTTGTGCCTGGGCCCCGGCAACGGCAGCGGCCTTGGCGTCCGGGCTCTGGTCGCTGGCCTGAATGCTTTGCAGTGCCTGCATCTGCTGCTGGAGCTGTTTTTGCAGTTGCGCGATCTGTTTTTTCAGCTGCTTGACCGTGTCTGAACTGTCGTCATTGCTGTCTGGCGCAGGTGCTGCATTGGCGCCCCTGGACGCTCGCGGCTTGACCTGTTCGGTGGCCGTGGCGCTGGCGTCACTCACGGCGCTGCTGTCCGGCGCCTTGCTGGATGCAGTGCTGGCCACGCTCTGGATATTCAGGCTGGATGCCAAGGGATTGATGCTGCCGACCATGTCGATTCGTCCTTTAAACCTTATGCCATTCAAGTCCATCGGCAGGGCGCGTCAGTGCTTTAGCCCGTGGAGCGAAATAAGCCGGATCACAGGTCATATGCTTATTCCCTAACGGTATTTAAATTAAATTTCTTATACCTATAAAGTCATACCCCTGCGTACAGGTCGACCAATCGACGCGCCGCACGAAATGAACCAACACGGGACCTCCGTGAGTTTCTGATCGATCAGCGCGCCATTGGGTGTGCTCTGCGTGGGAGTGATTTATGTCTGCACCGTCTGCCTCTGCGATTGCTGTAAGCATCGCCCCCCAGTCTTTTGAAATCCGCCCGTTCAGCGGTGCCGTGGGTGCCGAAATCATCGGGCTTGATCTGGCGTTGCCGGTCAATGACCAGGATTTTGCGCGCATTCACCGCGCGCATCTGGAGCATCACGTGGTGGTGTTTCGCGATCAGCGCATTACCCCGCAGCAACAGATCGCCTTCAGTCGTCGTTTTGGCATCTTGCAGATTCATGTGCTCAAGCAGTTTCTGCTCACCGGCCACCCGGAAATTCTGATCGTCTCCAATATTATCGAGAACGGCCAATCCATCGGCCTGGGGGATGCGGGTAAGTTCTGGCACTCCGATCTTTCCTATAAAGAGCTGCCGAGCCTGGGCTCGATGCTGCATGCCCAGGAGCTGCCGAGCGAAGGCGGGGATACGCTGTTCGCTGACATGCACAAAGCCTGGGACGGCCTGCCGCAAGCCTTGCGCAGCGCCGTGGAGGGCCGCTCGGCCGCGCATTCGTATACGGCGCGCTACAGCGAAACCAAATTTGAAGGCAACTGGCGCCCGACCCTGACCCCAGAGCAACTGGCCCAGGTCAGCGAGGTGGTGCATCCGGTGGTACGGACCCACCCGGAAAACGGCCGCAAGGCCCTGTTTGTCAGCGAGGGTTTCACGACCCGTATCGTGGGCCTGCCCGAGGATGAAAGCCGCCAGTTGCTGGCAGAGCTATTCGCCCACAGCGTGCTGCCTGAAAACATCTACCGCCATCAATGGCAGCCCCATGACCTGGTGTTCTGGGATAACCGTTCGCTGATCCATCTCGCTGCCGGATGCCCAAGCCATCTGCGGCGCAAGCTCTATCGCACCACCATTCAGGGCAATGCCCCTTACTGATCGTCCCTATTTCAAGGAGCATAGCCATGCCCAAATCATTCAAAACCGTCGCTGCCAGTGTAGGCCTGGGCTTGAGTCTGCTTGCCAGCAGCCTGGTCGCACCCACCGTGGCCCATGCCGAAGGCGAGATCCGTATTGCCGAACAGTTCGGCATTGTCTACCTGCTGCTCAACGTGGTGCGCGATCAAAACCTGATCGAGAAACACGGCAAGGAGGAGGGCATCCACATCAAGGTCGACTGGACTCAATTGTCCGGCGGAGCGGCGGTCAACGATGCCTTGCTCTCCGGCTCCATTGACATTGCCGGCGCCGGGGTTGGCCCGCTGTTGACAATCTGGGACCGCACCCACGGCAAGCAGAACGTCAAGGCCGTGGCATCGCTGGGCAATTTTCCGTACTACCTGCTGAGCAATAACCCGAACGTCAAAACCATTGCCGACTTCTCCGAGAAGGACCGCATTGCCGTGCCTGCTGTGGGTGTTTCCGTGCAGTCACGCTTCTTGCAATACGCGGCTGCCAAGCAATGGGGCGACAAGGAATTCAACCGGCTGGACAAGTACACCATCGCCGTTCCCCATCCTGATGCCACGGCTGCGCTGATTGCCGGTGGTACAGAGCTGAGCGGGCATTTTTCCAACCCGCCGTTCCAGGATCAGGCGCTGAAAAACCCCAACGTACACGTGGTGCTCAATACCTACGACTTGCTCGGCCCCAACTCACCGACCGTGCTGTTTGCCACCGAGAAGTTTCGTAACGACAACCCTAAAACCTACAAGGCCTTCGTCGAGGCGTTGACCGAGGCGGCCGAGTTTGCCCAGAACGACAAGGCTGCTGCCGCTGACACATACATTCGTGTAACCAAGTCCAAAGTCGATCGCGACGAGTTGCTGAAGATCATCGACACCCCGGAGTACGAGTTCAGCGTGACGCCGAAAAACACTTACCCACTGGCTGAGTTTCTGTACCGCGTTGGCGCGATCAAAAACAAACCCGACTCCTGGAAAGATTACTTCTTCCAGGACGCCAAACCGCTGCAGGGGAGCTGACAGCCATGAACGCCTCCGTGCAAGGCCACACGGCCAGCCACTTGAACGCAACAGGGCCTGCCCTGTTGTCGGTCGATCAGGTAAGCCTTGAGTACCGCACGCCGCAACGTGTGGTGAGGGCAACCCATCAGGTCAGTTTTGAAATCGATCCGGCGGACCGTTTTATCCTGCTTGGCCCTTCGGGCTGCGGCAAGTCGACGTTGCTCAAGGCAGTCGCCGGGTTTCACACACCGTGCGAGGGGCAGATCCGCCTCCAGGGCCAGGCCGTCACCGCGCCGGGGCCGGACCGTATGGTGGTGTTCCAGGAGTTCGATCAACTGCCGCCCTGGAAGACGGTCAAGCAAAACGTGATGTTCCCTTTGCTGGCCTCCAAAACCCTGCCACGGCGCGAAGCCGAGGAACGGGCACTGCATTATCTGGACAAGGTCGGCCTGGCTGCATTTGCCGAAGCTTACCCGCACACCTTGTCCGGTGGCATGAAGGCTCGCGTGGCGATCGCCCGGGCCTTGGCGATGCAGCCGAAAATCCTGTTGATGGACGAGCCCTTTGCCGCACTCGACGCCCTGACCCGACGCAAGATGCAGGAAGAGTTGCTGCTGCTTTGGGAGGAGGTGCGCTTTACCTTATTGTTTGTCACGCACTCCATCGAAGAGGCGCTGGTAGTCGGTAACCGGATCTTGCTGCTGTCGCCGCACCCGGGGCGTGTGCGCGCTGAAATCAACAGCCATCAGTACGACCTGCACAGCCTGGGCGGTACGGGGTTCCAGCACACGGCGCGGCGCATTCATCGGCTGCTGTTCGATGAAACCGATGCAGGCACTGACGAACAACCCCTGAATTTCGCTGATATCCGTATCGCTTATTGAGCCGTGGAGGATTGCCCGATGAGCCAATCATCATCTGTACGCCAGGAGTATGAAGTGGTCCTGGAGCCGTTGCTGACGGTACCTCTGGAGCGCGAACTGCCCCTCGGGCAGCGGCTCTGGCAGCAGGGCTGGTTACGTAAAAGCCTGATTCTGATAGTCCTGGCCGTGCTCTGGGAGCTGGTTGCGCGTTACCAGAACAACGATCTGCTGTTACCCACGTTCCTGCAAACCAGCAGTGCCCTGTATAGCGGTTTGATCAGCGGCGAGTTGTTGAGCAAAGTGGGCATTTCCATGGTGGTGCTGCTCAAGGGCTACTTGATCGGGATCATTCTGGCGTTTGCGCTCACCACGCTGGCGGTTTCGACCCAGTTGGGTCGTGATTTGCTGAGCACCCTGACGTCGATGTTCAACCCGTTGCCGGCCATTGCCCTGTTGCCACTGGCATTGCTGTGGTTCGGGCTGGGGCAGAACAGCCTGATTTTCGTGCTGGTACATTCGGTGCTCTGGGCGTTGGCCCTGAACACGTATGCGGGTTTTCTCGGCGTCTCGGAAACCCTGCGCATGGCCGGGCGCAACTATGGGTTGAAAGGCATTCGCTTCGTGCTGTTTATCCTGATTCCTGCAGCGCTGCCATCGATCCTCGCCGGTCTGAAAATCGGTTGGGCATTTGCCTGGCGCACGCTGATTGCTGCCGAGCTGGTGTTCGGCGCCACCAGCGGCAAGGGCGGCCTGGGCTGGTATATCTTCCAGAACCGCAACGAGCTGTACACCGACAAGGTGTTTGCCGGGCTGGCGGTGGTGATTCTGATCGGCTTGCTGGTGGAGAACCTGGTGTTCGCTACCCTTGAGCGGGTCACGGTCAAGCGCTGGGGCATGCAGCGCTGATGTGCAAAACCCGGAGCGCTTGAAGGCGCTCCGGGATTATTTACCGCCGGCCTGATTCTTCAGGCCTTTGTACTTTCTGGCCCGTTCTTGCGGCAAAAACGTTGTCGTTTAAACGCAAAAAATCCCCGTTTTTCAAGCGTATGCCCGTGATTGATGGCTATGTGCTACTTATTGCTTGTCATTCATGGCAGGCGTTGGCATGATTTTGACACTAAGGTTATTCCCTAAGTGTTTGCTGTCGGGATCACGGATCACGCTCTGCTTGATGCAGGCATCATCCTCACCTCGCTGCTTCCTTGATGTATCTCCTGAATTTTCCCGGAATCGCTTGATGGCACTGACGATTGCGGCGAGTTTCAAGCTCGGCCGTTACGTTCAAATCGGTGATTTGGCTTCACGACCTCTTTTTCGGAGCGAACGCCATGCAGTTATTCAAAAAACTGATGAACATTCTGGAGCAGGCTGATCGCAGTCGCGAGCGTACTGGCAATCCTTTATTTGTCCCGCCTGAGTTTGAACACCTGAAACGGGATCTCAACATCGTTGAGCAAGCCCGGTGCCACGGTGAGCAGGGCTATCCCCCTGAGGAAGCAACCCGGCTGACGGCGACTGAAGAGACCATCCGTGTGACCCTTGAGTTGGAGCGAGAAAAGGTTCTGGCATGGGCCGAATCGCGGCTCACTGCGGTTCAAAACCGGCTGGATGCACTGGATATCGGCGCTACGGTGAGCCGTTGTATACAGGTTGACCAGGATTTCGAACGTGCCATAGACAGCCTGGTGAGCGATTACGCGATACGGCTGCAGCGCCTGGAGTACAGCGTGCGCGAGCGCGAGGCTGAATTGTGTGCCTACAAGGCAGAGCATCACTCGGGATTCGAAAAACATCAAAAGCGCCGCAATCAAGCGTTGGGGATCTATCAGGACGAGATTGCCGACGTGCGCAATGAACTGATGGCGCTCAAGCAGCAGTTTCTTGAAAAGCTTGAGTCGGATGTTCTGGCGTGCAATGAGCAACTGGTCAGCTACCAGTCGGCCCTGGACGAAAAGCGCAATGTAAAGCCGCGGATGGCCAGCGGTTTGAACAAGGCCGAAATGATTTTGGCCGGGCTGGTTCAATGCTATCGCGCCGAAAACCAATTGCATCGCAATGGTCGACGAGTGCCTGCTTACTTCAGTGAACGTATTGCGCTGCAGGCAATTACATTGCCCGACAGCGATGTGGCTGAGGATGAAATTCGTCTGGCCTCGCAGCAGCAAGCGCTAGTGGATCTGATTGAACAGCTGGAGCAGATTCGCGGCCGGATTCAGTCCTCGTTCTATCAAAAATACAATCAACTGATGCCGCTATCCTGGCTGCCTGAATACCCGCCTGTGATGGAGCAACGCATCACTGCAAGCCCGGTTTGAGTGAGTGCGGGCTGGTCGCTTACGTCCAGCCCAGCGTGACTGCCGTCAACAGCAGATACCTGGCGCCCTTGGCCAGGGTGACGATCAGAACGAAACTCCATAGCGGTTCGCGCATGATGCCGGCAATCATGGTGAGCGGGTCGCCGATTATCGGCACCCAGCTCAGCAGCAGCGACCATCGGCCATAGCGCAGATAGAACGCGCGGGCCTTGTCGAGTTTTTGCTCGCTGACCGGGAACCAGCGCCTGTGCCGAAAGCGCTCGACCGAGCGGCCCAATACCCAATTCAACACTGAACCTAGGACATTGCCGAGGGTGGCCACGACCAGCAGTGTCAGGGCGACGTACTTGCCGGACAGGAGCATGCCGACCAGCACGGCTTCCGATTGCATGGGCAGGAGTGACGCGGCCCCGAATGCCGCCAGGAACAGGCCGAAATAGCTGGTTAATTCAAACACGCGAACTTCCACGAGTGATGGGCGCCGGCCTTGTGTTGTGGGAGCGGGCTTGCTCGCGATGCAGGCGCTGTGGTCTTTCTGGCAAACCGGGCCGATGCTATCGCGAGCAAGCCCGCTCCCACAGGAATCGAGGACAGTTGCTCGCGCAAAGGCGTGGTCAGGCGGCCCTTATCGCAGCCTTTTGCAGCGACTACAAGTTTTGTGATGCCTGCAGGTGGTGCTGTGAGGGGGGCCGGTTCCCCCAGAGGATCTGATCAACTAGAGGTCGGATTCGCACTAAAAAGCCAAGTCAGAAACCCGCCAATACATTAGTCTCTAAATTTCCGCCGCGCAGGCATGAGCAGATGAATATTCAAAAAATTCGTTATTGTCTATCAGTGTGCTGCCTGGTATTAGGCTGCTCAATACCCATCATGGGAATAGTTGTCTGGGGAATAACCGAAGTTTTCCCCCTCGAAGGACGAGCCTTATACATTGCCTACGCGTCAACCTATAGTGTGTTGGTCTTGGTTGGCTTGCGTGTTTACATACCAAAATTAAATCGTGTTGCTTAGTTTTCTCTCGCGCCAAGTACAACGTCAGCAAGTGAGCTCAGTGTTCCGCCAGTCGCTTCTGTAACACTATTTCCGCTTCAATTTTCATCCAGCCTGCTAAGACCCCAATACTGTTTTGAGCATGGAATTTTGCCTTGGACTCCAGCTCTGCGCGCTCGGTCCCGATCTCTTGTAGCCCATTCCCTCATCAACGGCTTGTATAGCTTGAATACCGTAGGAGGCAACCATCAATAAAATGTCTGGTACCAAGGTAACAACCGACCGCTTAAATAAATCTTTGACGTTTGCCTGTAATGCTCATGTAACTAAGGCTGGCCAACTCTAACGTCCTCGTTTTTGATAGTCGATCCTACAACCTTGACAGGTAACTTAACTCGACAGTCCTTTTTTTATTCTGAAGAGAATGTGGTGTGTGGGGAAGAATTAACAGCATCGAATGCCACCAGGAACAGGACGAAATAGCTGGTTAATTCAAACACGCGAACTTCCACGAGTGATGGGCGCCGGCCTTGTGTTGTGGGAGCGAGGACAGTTGCTCGCGCAAAAGTGTGGTCAGGCGGCCCTTGTTGCAGCCTTCGGTTACAGGTGCTGGGTTTTGTCATTGCAACACCCGGTGCAGCGATGCAGCCGGGGTTTGGCTCTGGCTCATTCCATCGAAGCGGTTGCAGTCGACGTCGCCATCAGATTATTGGCCGAATAACTTTTTCGACAAAAAGTCTTCAAGACTCTCATCACAGACCCTGACTACACCGCCATTGGGCTTTGCCCAAACCAGAACCTTGTGCGATTGGTTGTCGTACAGATAGTAGTGACCGTCACCGATTTCGAGCAGCGGTAGGGCTTGTTTGGGGTAGTTGAGCTCGGGCTCAAGCTCCTGGTAAATGTTCAAGACATTCAAGTAATAGTCTTCAGGAACCCCCAGGCCATAGGTTTCATCCCCATCATGGTCAATGCTGCCGAACGTCTTCAGGTAGGTGATGTACTCGTTGGAAAGATCAAATCCCAGGTTTTTCTGTAGAGCTTCGATACTGGCCTCGTCAGCCGGGCGGATAGTGGCGTGGTGTTGTGCAACCAGTTGCGCTAACTTTTTCATGGCTGTGGGGCCTCCTGACGCTGGGTTTCTACTTGCTCGGCTCGTGCCTTCCAATGTTCTTTTCGTTCTTTGGAGAAGTCTTCGCGGTTTATTTCAGATTCTTTTTGCTTGTTGTGCAGCACATTGTCATTGCCGTTGGCACTGTGTTCTTTGCACGTTAACTCCGCCAGGGGTGAATCCTGCTGCTGGCCGATATGATGCAATTCTATGGGTCTGTTGGTTGCGTCGAGCGGTGCCTTGCCCATTTTCATGCGTTCCAGATTGGTGTTGCCGTCGAAATCCTCTTGTTCGTAGTCAATATCGGTACGTATCAGTACATCCCTACCGTTAACCACCGCTGGTTCAAGGTTGGCATCTTCATAGATCCTGGCTTCCGCTTCGCTGCCCATGGCATCCAGAACGCTTGTCGGGATGCCCATGTCCTTGAGCCGTTCCCGGTTTTCTGCACTGATAGGCGGTAACTCGAGGCGGTTGTCCTGTGTGAGGACAATCGGAAGATCAAGTTCAGCAATGATGATGCACTTGTCGGGCATTTCGCGGGCGAGCAAGGCCAGGGCCGAAGGTACTTCTACAGGGGTGCTCGCAAAGTTTTCCAGTTTCATGCCACACATCCGGTTTCAAGGTGTTTATGCCAGGCGGCGTAAATCTGCAGATGGCTGGGGTGTTGCAGGCTGTAATCTTTCATCAGGCACTGTTGAGCCGCCAGGGCCAATTCAGCACAGAGGTCCGTGGTACAGGCCATCAGCAGGCTGTTGAGTTGATCACTCAGGTCCTGATAATCGCTGGCGTGCTCAATGATTTGTTGAACGGCGCGCCGGCAGCCGAGAACGTCAACGATAATCTGTGCGCAAGACGCGAAGGCCTCGGGTTTGTCGAGGGTAAGGGGTTGCCCATTACGCTGTTGTTTGATGGCCGAAAACAGGGCGATCTTGCTCCGAGCCAACAATGGGGAATGTAGCAGTGTGTTTTCCAACAGCGCCAGATCCACCTCTACGCGCTGGCGAATACGACGTGCCAACAGCAGTTTGAGCACGTTCAGGTTGAACCTCTTGGTGTCTGAACGACTCTGTGCCTTGGGCTGAAAGACGTAGGGTTGTTCGCTGCCGGAAAACTTTTTGATCTGGCACAAGACCGGCTCCAGCCAGTCGTTTTGATAAACGATGGCCACCCCTTTGGGCAGTTTGGCGATCTCGTCCAGTTGGTCATCACGCAGGGCCACCGATTTGCCGATCAGACGGCGGTCCATTTCATCGGGCAGGCGCATGATGATTTTGGTGTTGGTATTGCGTATTGCCGCAATGTCGACCGCATGTGGCGATTGGTCGACGATGATAAAACCTTCGCCATAGGTGCGCATTTCTGCAATGGCATTGGTCAGCATTTCAACGGACTTGGCGCCGACACTCGAGCCTTGCGCCGAACCTTCGCCGGTACTGCGCTTGAGGATGTTATGGGCCTCTTCGAGGACGGTCACATGGCGCAAGGGCTGGTTCATGCCGCCAGTGGCCAGGCGGTACTCACTCAGGCGCATGATCAGGATGCCCATAATCAGCGATTTGGTCTCGGCAGAGCCGACTCGACTCAGGTCCACGATCACATTGCTGTCGAACAACACACGACTGTCGATTTCATTGGCGCTGAAAATCTGCCCGTTGATCCCGTTAGTCAGTGATTTGATGCGCGTCGCCAATGAGCCGATGTAATTGCCCTTGAGCTCCTGGGAGTAAGCTGAGGCCTCGATGACGGTTTCAAGAGTAGCGAGCACATCGGTGAAGGTCGGGAACAGTTGGTCGTTGATGTTATTGGTTGAGGTGTCCAGATCCCAGCCGCAGGTCTCATAGGCCTGCAAAATGGCGTCTTTGAGCACGGCCGGCATCGCTGCATACATGGGCCAGCAAACGTTGAAAATTTCTACCAGGCGGTCAACGTGCTCCAGAACATGGATCGCATCAGGAAAGCAGAACGGGTTGATCCTCAGTAGCTCGCTGTGGCCCGCATGGGTGCCCAGTACATGGACATCGCTGCGCTGACCGAATACGTGTTTGTATTCACCTTTTGCGGGTTCTATGACCAAAAACGGAATCTTCGCCGCGCTGATCTGGTTGAGCATTTCATACAAGGTATTGCTTTTGCCGGCACCAGTTGAACCGCTAACAAACACGTGGCTCGACAGTTGGTCCAGGCTCAGGGAAATGCTTTGCGGCAGATTTTCCCACAAATGGCGAATGTGGCCCAGGGTCAGGGTTCTGGCTTCGCCTTGAGCATGGGAAGTGCCATCCAGACGTTGCACCTTGCGGCCAAAGGCCTGGGTTTCAACCACCGCCACCGTGGACGTCGAGCGCCGCGGCAGGCTCAACTGGATCGCCATCTCCTTGCCGGAGATCAAGGTGGCGGGAGTCAGGTAGCTGATCGGTACGCTGCTGGAGAAGTCCGGCTTCAACCGGGGATGGGTGAAGGTGGTGAGCCAGTCCAGCACCGCCGACTTGGGACTGGAGTTCCAGGTGGTGAGGGCGAAGTCTTCATGGCTCGACTTGCTGCCACGGGTCAGTCCCAGAAAAATGCTTGCCAACGACACCGAGGATGCAGAACTGTCGCCGATAAAGTAGGCCGCCGAGTTCCAGCCCCCGTAGGTTTTGGCTTCGTCGATGCGCTCCAGGTGATGGTCGATCTTGCCAAGCAGTTGTTCGATGGTCTTGTCGACCGTTTCAATGGATATTTGCCGGTTGGCGCCCAGGGTTCTGTTCAGCGACTGGGTATCGGTGGTGCTGGTGCCGTTAGTACTTGAGGTCGTACGGGCCGAGGACTCGCTCCAGGAGGTGGCGTGGCTGTCACTGGTGCCCTGGGAGGTGGACTGGCTGGTGCCAGTGGTGCGTTGTTCGCTGAGTAGCGCGCCCAGAGACTTGTCAAATAGCCCTGCCATTTTTGCAGTGGTGCTTTGTGCCACTTCGGACTCCGAAGTCCCCTGGGTCTCGGTTGTAGAGGTCCCCGTAGTGTGCGAGGTGCCTTTGGTTTCGGTCAGGCCCAGGCTTTGCCCCAGGGATTCACTCAGGCCCTGGCTGAAACTGAGGCCGACGCTGTCGCTTTCTTGTTCGCCAAACGCGAGTTGCTGCTTGAGCAATGGCCAGAGTTGCGTCGCCACTTGTTCGTAGCCTGCGCGTATCAGGTCCAGATTTTGCGCCGACACGGGCTCGGCCAGAATCAAGGCCTGGTATTTACGGCTCTCGGCCGCGTCTATAAAGCGCTCGAGGCCCTGCATAAAGTGTTCGCGGTTGTCGGTGGATAATGCCGGAACGCCGGTAACCGCAGTGATACTGGCGGATGGGTTGGCTTTTTCTGCCTTGAGACCATTGAGCAGCGCGTCGACGTCTTGTGCTTTGAGCGGGCACAGAGCGCTGCCCGAAAAATGCCCCTTGAAGGTTTCGCGCAACAGTTCGCCGGAGTTGTGGCCGAGCATTTTGCCAGGTTCGCCCCGCGTGCCGATGTACAGATGGGTTTCGATGCCATCGCAGCGCAGGTACAGGAACACGGAGTAACCGGCGGCTCCCAGGGCGGTATAGGCCGCAGTTGTGCTTTCGAGCACCGACTGCTTGTTTTCCTGAACGATGCGTTCAATGCGAAAAATCCGCATATCACTGGCCGGGTTAAACACCGCGCCTTGTTGGGCAAAGGCATGGACCGGATAGCGTCCCATATCTGACAAGTAGCTGCGATTGATCAGCGCGCGCCCGGCCTCTAGGGTAATGGCGGCTTTTTCACGGATTTCGCGTACGGCTGAAGGGTTCAGGGTGGTCTTGGTCATGGCTCATTTCACCAGGGTGACAAGCAGGATCACGAACGCTGCAAGCGCACCGCCGATCAACAATGCCTTTTTAAATGCCGGGCTCAGTTCCTGGCTTGGGGGAGCAGGCTGGGCGCGATGGGTGTGGGTGCTGGCAGGTTGTGGAGATGATGGCGGGGCTGAAGCTCGGGGCGGCTCTTGCGCGGCGGCTGTACTGATCGGCTCAAAGCCATCGACGCGGCGCTCGCGCAGGTGCTCGCGAACTTCGATCAGATGCTCGAAGCGTTCCTTGGCAAAGTTGGTTTTGAGGTACACCACCTGATCGCCATAGTAGTCGACGTCCCACTGCCCAGGGTCGGGGTTGATACCGCGGGCAAAGGCTTTTTCAGCCAGAGGTTCACACAGATTCGGGGTTTTGGCCTGGGTCCAGGTCAGGGCTGCCTTGAGCGTTTGCCCGCTCAGACGGTTGTCGTTCAACTCCAGCCGTAACGCGGTACGGATCGTCAGGAGGTCACCTTCAGCGACAAATTTTTCAAGGTTTGATGAGGGGGTAAAAGAGCCGTTCATGGGTACCTTCTGCGCAGTGCGCATATCGCTGATTTGAGGGGTGCCCGCAGGCGCCGCAAAGTCTTTGTGGCCATTTTTCTGGCAGTAATCGAACACTTCAATGATGTGTTCCAGTCGCTCTCTGGAAAAGTTGAACGGTGCGATGGTGGAGTGGCGGCTCAAATAGTCCGCGCCCCATTTGTGCTGGTTGCTCTCAATTCCTGGGAAGATGGTGTCTACTTGATGGGGGACGAACAACTCCGGGGTTTGCGAATGCGCCTGGGCCAGCAGCTCGCGCAGCAGGCGAACGTTGGTCCGGGGGTCATTGAGAGCACTCAGCAACGCCAGGCGCACGTCTTCCAGCCTTTTTGATACAGGTGTCATAAGCGCTCCAGTTACACCGCCAAGGTGTTGTCGAGTTTGGCTTTGAATGCACTGATCCAGGCATGCAGGTGCTTGGCTTGTTCGATGGCGAGTTCGCGGGCGTGCTTGTCCTGCATTTTTTCTTGCAGCGAAGTCATTAGTTCATTGAACCGGGTATCGAACTCCTGGTTCATAAAGGCGAGGAATTGGTCGATAAGGCGGTTTTTCCCGGTTTCTATATGATCGCGGGCACTGTCCACCAGCCTGGACAATTGGGTTTCGACAATCGTGGCGCGTTCTTTCCACAGTTCCCCCAGGTTCACATAGTCTTCAGTGGCGTACTGTTTCACGGTGCGGGTCGAGCCCCAGGAGAAGGGGTTGTACCATGTGCTGTCGCTGACTTCATAAGAGCCGATGACGATGTCGCGCTGTTTGATTTCGTTGCCTTTGACGCCGAGGTTGAACGAAATATCGCCCACGGTTTTCTTGATGCCTTCCAGAATAGGCAGATGCATATGTTCCGTGCCGTTGAACAGGTCGAGGATATAGCGCTTGTATTCCTGCTCAAGGTCCTGGCGAATAGCGTTCTGACTGGAGACAAACACGTTCTCATAGGCATTGATCAGTTTGTTGTGCTGGAAGTGAAGCTCCTTTTCCAAATCTTCAATTTTTCCCTTGGCGGCGCTCACTGTGGTCTGACCGTGGCCGAAAGCTAACGCCTGTTTTTTCAGGAATTGGTCGATGGAGCGTTCAAGCTCTTTGAGTTCAACTTCGGTGGCTTCTGGCAGCGCTTTGCCTTCGCGGGTCACCTTGTCCTTGTAAGCTGCGGTGTCAAAACCCTTCTGTTGACGCTGGGTGAGCGCTTCTATTTCTTCATTGGTATGGCGTAGCGCACGCTCGTCCACCTGCAATTGCTCGATCAGTTCGGCTTCATTGAGGCCCACTTCAATCGCCTTGGACATGGCGTCGTAGGCGCGCTTTAAGCGGTGAGGGAAGTTGTACTTGTCGATGTACTCATCAATCATGGTCTCCACCGCCGGCAAGCCACTGCTTTGCAGTAACGGTGACAGTCTTTTGGCGTGCAGCGCCTGTTTGACCCGGGATGTAACCGGCATGTATTGCAGCAGGTTCATGCTGGCCTCTTCGGTGAAGAAGTCGGCCATGCCCTTGTAGCGGCTGCGCTCTTTTGCGGTATGGGTGTCCTGGGGTTTTCGGATCAGGCGTGCCAGTTCGGCCGAGATCGGGTACACCAGCGGGTTTTTAATACCATTTTTGCTCAGGTAAGTGCTTACCCGGTTGAGCATGCCTGGCAGGTCTTCTTTTTCCGGATCGTAGTCGTCAACCTTGTTGATCACGAAAATAAAGCGATCCTTACTTTGCTTGCCGCCTTTGCACATGCTTTCGGCAACCAGGCCCAGCAGGTTCCTGTCATCACAGGTCGCCAGTTGGCCCGCATTGAGCACGTACAGGATCAGCGGGTTGCGCGTGGAGTCCTGAATAAAACCCATGGTGGTGCGCTGATGTTCTGCGTCCTGGCTGTTATTGGGGCCGGGGGTATCGGTCAATACCAGGCGAACACTGTCTCGCGACTCAAAGGCCTGGATATTGCCCTCAAGATCGATGCGAAAGGTATCGGGTTGCGCGTTCCAGGCTTTGAGCGTATCGAGTGACACATCATCGTCGCTGTCGACAATGATTTCCTTGTCGGTCAAGCGACGCGCCGTAAAGCTCGAGCCCGTTGTGGTGTTATCCGTGATCCGGGCAATGGTCGCGGTGGTGGCTTCGTTTGCAGCCGGCAACAGGTCGCGGCCGAGCATGGCGTTGATCAGGGTCGACTTGCCGGAAGACATGGTGGCCACGACGTACACGTCGAAATCGCGGTTGAAGGCCTCTTCAAAAGATCTGCTGATCTCATCATTACTGTTGATAAAGCGTTCGAACTGCGGGTGCTGACGGGCTTCGTCCATCAGTTGGCGTATTTGCAACAGGCGATTTTCGGTCTCCTGGGTTGGAGCCCAGGTCAGTTCGATCTGCATGCCTTTGTCGCGGGCAATGCCTGCGGCTTCGACAATGTCGAGGTAATCCGACTCCACTCCGTGGAAGGTAATGGTGTAACGGTTGTCACCGTTGAACAGGTAGTCCAGTTCATCGAACAGGGTTTCAACCCATACTTGCAGGCGAGATTCTTTGTAGCTCGACAGCTTGCAGCCTTCGGCCGGTGGTTGATCGTTGATCAGGAAGCTGGTATCGACGGTGAAGGGGTTGTGCTTGATGAGAATCGTATTCATAGCGTGGCCACCGGATTGGCGTTTTAGTAGGGTTTCAACTGTGTTGAGGCCGCTGGCGGCCACCAGTTGCAGTAAGGCGTTGCGCTCCCGTGCGCACTGATCAAGTGCCGTATTCGAGTGCATGGCTTCGAGCGTGCTCAAGGCCTGCAACCCATGGCGCTTGACGGTCTGCGGCACGGCCGCGGCATGGAGCAGGGCGCGCTTGTTTTCTTCGAGTTCATCCAGGGCTTGTTCAAGCCATAGTCGCTGCTTGAAACTCAGGGGCTCCTGGCGCAGTGACTTGCGCGCATACAGAGCTGTAATGGCTGTGGTTGGTATGATCATGGGCGCCGCAAAACCCAGGCTGCTCAGGTATCGATGAGCACTGTCGACATAGCGCTCAACGCTTTCGCCGCGATCAGGATCGAGCAGGTCGACTTTATTCAGGATGAAATAAATCGGTTGCGATTTGCCCTGCAACTCTTTTTGCAGTTGCTGCAAAAAGGCGCGATCGTCCTGGGTGGCCAATTGACTGGCATTGAGCACATAGCACAGCGCATTGAAATCAATGGTGCGAACCGCTTCAAGCATCAGTTGTGCATGTTGATCGTCCTGGCTGTTATTGGGGCCAGGGGTATCGTGCAGGACCAGCCCTTTGGGCGGGGGCGGTACAATGCTGAAGTTGCCGTTCAAGTTAATGCGCTTGACGTTCTGGTTGGCATTCCAGTCGCGCAACAATTGCGCGCTGGCATGTTCATGGCGAAACAACTCACGGTTGGTATAGGAAAAACAGGCACCGCTGAAGTGCTCTGCATCTGGATTGTGGCTGACACTGGTGATGCATGCGGTGGTAGCTTCATTGGCCGCATGCAGCAGTTCCTGGCCGATCAGGGCATTGATAAATGAGCTCTTGCCTGCACTCATGGTCGCCAGTACCAGTACATCAAAGGTGCTGTGTTTCGAGGGCTTAGGGGTATGACTCGGGGTTTTGCGCATGCGTCTGGCGTTTTTCGATGTCTTCACTGGGTAATCCCTGATGCCCGCACAAACGCGTGCTAATCCGTAAATACTGCTGGCAACGTTTATCCGTTGATCCTTTTGGCGACTTTCCCACAGGGGGGCGACAGAATGGGTCGCGAGTGATCAGCGATAGATTGGCGTTTCCTCATAGGCCGCTGCGGCACGGCGTAACATGTTGCCTATGTGTTGGCGCAGTGATGCAGGCTCATGCACGACCAGTTGCTCGCCCAGGGACAAGATCCACCAGTGCAATTGCCATGTATTGTTCAAGGTGGCGAACACCTCGTAGCCGTCATCGACTTCGATCATGCGCATGTCGGGGGCCAGAGGTGTTTCGCGAATCAGGCGGCCTTGTTGCTGACTGAGCCATGCCTTGAAATTGATTTTTTGCGGTGAGCCAAATTGCAGTGCATCGCTGTCCAGATACGCTTTCAAGTCGAACGCTTGTGCCCCCTGAGTCGAAGTTTCGAGCGTGGTGGCGCCCAGAAAACGATGTGCCGCGTACTGCCGGATATCCGTGTAGGGCGGCGCTGTGGCAATCAGGTAGGTCACTTGGCCACGTTGAACCATCGCCAGAGGGTTTAACGTCAAATCACTGGTCTTGTCGGCATGCACTGCGTAGTAACTGCACTGCAATTGCTGTTCGCCAAGCAAGGCGCTCTGCAGTGTTTCGAGGATCCGGGGACAGATGTGTGGCGCCTGAAGGTTCAGGGCCGGGGGGATGCTGGCTATTTTATCCAGCCAGCGCGCAGCCGGGTTATCGTCACTCAGCTCCTTGAGTTTACTGCGTGCATGGGCAAAGCGAGGCTGCAGAACACTCAACATGCTGGCAGGCAAAAGAGGTCGAACAGCGTCTTCGACCAGTGCGAGGCTGATCGCTTCGGTCAGACTCACTCCTTGCAGTTCAACGCTGACACCGGGTTTCCAGTACCAGCCCTGAGGGGTTCCCGCGCTATTGCACTGCAGCGGAAATGTAAGCGAAAGGTCGTTCAGGTCACGCTCGACACTGCGCCGACCAATACTGTAGCCCGCATTGTTGAGGCGTATCAGCAGTTCGCTGACCGTTATTCCGGGTGCGCTCTTGGGCAGTTGTTGCAGCAGCTCCCATTGGCGACTCAGGGTGCTGCGGGCCTTAGCTGAAGGCAAAGCAATCATCCTTGTTCAAATATCCCTGGAGGTTTTCCGTGTATTCACGGTAACGCTTTTCTAGGGTATGGCTATTTGATATTGCTCGCAAGGTCATCCGGCAAAGGAGGAGGCAGTTGTTTGGATTTGATCTTCATGCCTGTCCTTGCCTCAGAGCGGATCTGATCAACTACAGGTCGGATTCGCACAAAAAAATCGTTCTTGTATCTGTTCGAATGATCCTCAACGACTCGCCCTCTGGCGGCTTCTGATGCTCGATCACAGACAAGGACCCAAGACATGCAAATGCCGAAAACCATTCAGATCAAAAACGGTGAAAAGGTCTCTCCCACGTTCTCGGCCCAGGAGTACGCCAACCGTCAGGCGAAGCTGCGAGTCTATATGGCGCAGAACAATATCGACGCTGCGGTCTTCACGTCCTATCACAACCTCAACTATTACAGCGATTTCCTGTACTGCTCGTTTGGCCGCAACTATGCGCTGGTGGTGACTCAGGACAGTGCGGTGACCATCAGCGCCAATATTGATGGCGGCCAGCCGTGGCGACGGACCATGGGCACCGACAACATTGTGTATACCGACTGGCAGCGCGATAACTACTTTGTCGCGATCCAGCAGGCGCTGCCCAAGGCCGGTCGCATCGGGATCGAGTTCGATCACATGAACCTGCTCAATCGCGACAAGCTCGCCAGCCGTTACCCCCAGGCCGAGCTGGTGGATATTGGCGCGCCGTGCATGCGCATGCGCATGATCAAGTCAGCCGAAGAACACGCCATTATTCGCCACGGTGCACGGATCGCCGATATTGGCGGCGCGGCCATCGTGGAAGCGCTGCGTGATCAGGTGCCCGAATATGAAGTGGCGCTGCACGCGACCCAGGCCATGGTGCGGGAAATTGCCCGTACCTTTCCCGATTCCGAGCTAATGGACACCTGGACCTGGTTCCAGTCGGGGATCAATACCGATGGTGCGCACAACCCGGTGACCAGCCGCAAAGTGAACAAGGGCGACATTCTGAGTCTCAACTGCTTTCCGATGATTGCCGGTTACTACACGGCGCTGGAGCGCACCCTGTTTCTCGATCATTGCTCGGACGAACATTTACGGCTGTGGGAAGTTAACGTCCAGGTGCATGAGGCCGGTCTGAAACTGATCAAGCCCGGCATGCGTTGCTCGGACATCGCCTTGCAACTCAATGAAATCTTCCTGGAGCATGACCTGCTGCAATACCGCACTTTTGGCTATGGCCACTCGTTTGGCACTCTCAGCCATTACTATGGCCGCGAAGCCGGGCTGGAGCTGCGTGAAGACATCGACACGGTGCTGGAGCCGGGCATGGTGGTGTCCATCGAGCCGATGATCATGATTCCCGAAGGTCGTCCGGGTGCGGGCGGGTATCGCGAGCATGACATCCTGATCGTCAACGAACAGGGCGGGGAGAACATTACTCATTTCCCGTACGGCCCGCAGCACAACATCATCAAGAAGTAGAGTTGCGTTGCCCCTGTGGGAGTGGGCCAGCCCGCTCCCACAAAATTGCCAAGCCCGATACCAGCGCATGCGTACGCAGATTACGCAGCGTTTTCTGACCTGTTTACCCCTGCCAAAAAGAACACAATGAGGGTATCTGTCATGTCCCGCGTCCCGACGTCGCTTGCCGTTTTCCAACCCAGCATCTCTTTCTCCGGAGGTGCTCAATGAGTATCCCAAGTCCAAGCCTTTCTTTACCTCTGACCCTCGAGCAGAAAACGGAGCGCCTCAGCGAGCGCAAGGCCTTGCGACGTGCTGCGACGGCCAGCTTCATGGGCAACTTTGTCGAGTGGTTTGACTACGCAGCCTATGGCTACCTGGCTACTGTCATTGCGCTGACCTTCTTTCCCCAAACCGATACCACAACAGGACTGCTGGCGACGTTCGCGGTGTTTGCCCTGTCGTTTATCGTGCGCCCCATCGGTGGTCTGGTCTGGGGTCATTTTGGCGACAAGTACGGACGGCGCAGTGCCTTGTCCTGGTCGATTCTGATCATGACCCTCTCGACCTTTTGCATCGGCATTCTGCCTACCTACAACCAAATCGGATTGTGGGCCCCGGCGTTGCTGCTGTTGATTCGCCTGATGCAGGGGTTTTCAGCGTCGGGGGAGTATGCGGGGGCCTCGGCGTTCCTGGCCGAATACGCGCCCGAGGGCAAGCGTGGTTTTTACACCAGCATTGTGCCCGCGAGCACTGCAGCAGGATTGCTGTTTGGCGCGATGTTTGTTGCCGGAATGCACGCTTTGATGACTGCCGAAAACCTTCATGACTGGGGCTGGCGTTTGCCGTTTTTACTGGCGGCCCCCTTTGGTCTGGTAGGGCGCTATATCAGGGTGCACCTGCAGGACTCACCCAAGTTCCTGGAAATGGAGCAGCGGCTTGAAGCCAAGGAGTGTGCGACCCATGCACCGGTCCGTGAATTGCTGACCGTGCATCGTCGGGCAGTGATGATCGGGATTGGCGTGACCTGCCTGAACGCCGTGGCGTTCTACCTGTTGCTCAGCTACATGCCGACCTATCTGTCGACTGAAATGGGCATGAGCGAGAGTGATTCGTTTATCGCCTCGACAGTGTCGCTGGCGACCTATATCGGCCTGATTTTCCTGATGGGCACGCTGTCTGACCGTTATGGCCGAAAGACCATGCTGGTCACCGCGTCGGTGCTGTTTTTGCTGCTGACATTTCCGCTGTTCGGGATGCTTGGCAACCCGTCGCTGCTGGTGATTCTGATGATTCAGATTGCCTTCGGCGCGATGTTGGCCATGAACGACGGCACCTTGCCGTGTTTCCTGGCTGAGATTTTCCCGACCCGGGTCCGTTTCAGCGGATTTGCCTTCAGTTTTAACGTGGCCAACGCGGTGTTCGGCGGGACTGCCCCGTTTATTGCCACCTGGCTGATTCATATGACCGGCAACAAAATGGCCCCGGCCTGGTATTTGCTGGCAGCGGCTGCGGTGGCGCTGGTTGCGATGCTGGCCAGTCGCGAAACAGCGCACACCGCGTTGCAAGACTAAAATACACCGCTGAAATACGCCTGTGGGAGCGGTTTTGCTCGCGATTGCATCGATGCGTACTGATTGTCAGACCGCGTCAAAGCCATCGCGAGCAAGCCCGCTCCCACAGGTTTTTGGCCTGTGGGCAGGGCTCAGTGCAACGCCACTTGCTTGCGCTCGCCAATCGGCGAAACCCCAAACAACCGGCTATAACATTTCGAAAAATGTGCCGCCGAGACAAAGCCGCAGGCGAGGGCGATATCGCGTACTTGCGACTCGCTGCGCAGCAACAGGCTTCGCGCTCTGGCCAGGCGCAGTTCCAGGTAATACTGGCTCGGTGTGCGCTGCAAGTGTTTGTGAAACAGACGCTCCAGTTGACGCACCGACACCTCGTTCAAGCGCGCCAGGTCTTCAAGGCTGACCGGCTCTTCAAGGTTGGCTTCCATGATGGCTACCACCTGGCTGAGCTTGGGTTGGGAGGTCCCCAGCTTCTGGCGCAGCGGCACCCGTTGCTGCTCCTGCGCTCCCCGCGCCCGGTCACACAGCAGCAGTTCGGCAGCATGGGCCGCGATTTCCCGGCCACCCGGCTCGCGAGCGATCAGTTGCAGGGTCATGTCCATCGACGCCACGCCGCCCGAGCAGGTGTAGCGGTCGCGATCCAGTTCAAATAGCTGATTGGAAATAATGATCCCCGGGAAATGGTCCTTGAGGGTTTCGATGTCTTCCCAGTGAATGGTGCAGCGATACCCCTTGAGCAAACCCGCGCGGGCAAGCCAGTAGCTTCCGGTGCAAATTCCGCCCAGCGCAACTCCTTCGTGGGCCAGCTTGCGCAACCAGTTGAGCACCGGCCGGCTACTGAGATGGGACACGATGGGGTTTGAGCCCACCACCAGCAAAATGTCCAGTTTTGGCGTCTCACCCACCACATGGTCGGGCAGGATGCGCATGCCATTGCTGGCAGTGACCGGGTCCAGGGTAGGGGCGATGATCACGGTGCGAAACATTTCACAGCGAGCGGCCATGTTGGCCATTCGCAGGGTTTCGATGGCTGAGGCAAAACCGATGGTGGTGAAGTTTGGTATCACCAGAAAGCCCACGGTTTTTACCGTGGGCATGTTGATCGGTGACGCTGTAACAGGCGTTGCCATCCTTACGCTCCTCTAGATGACCCCGGACGCGTTTAGCGTCGGGGTTCACGCAGGTTGTTGCATCTCCAGGCCGGGGCTGGCGATACAAGGTTCTGTGCTTTGGGGGTAAGAAAGCATTTGTTGTGCCAGCAGATAACAGCTTGTTATTACGGCAAAAATTTATTGCCGATACAGGCCCAGTGGCGATCAAGGCCTGCGGGCCAGTCGCTCTGGCGGCGCTTGTGATACGTGCCACCAGCGCTCGCGCGACCTTGTTGCCACGGCCATGACCCTGGTCAAACGCCCCGCCTTTAAAAGCCAGTACAACCCCTGTGTGAGGAGTCAATAACAATACCAGCACGGCCCGTTTCGAGGGGATCACCCCAGATCGACGCCTTAAAGGAATAACGCGATGCTTCTACTTTCCCACGTCTGGCGCTGGTCGGCCTGACGTTGTTTTGCACTGTTCAGGTGCAGGCCGGTGAGCCGACAACGGCCCCTGTCCCCGAAAAATCCCTGATCGAGCGGGGCCAGTACGTGGCCAGGCTTGGCGACTGCATAGCCTGTCACACCGCCCAGGGAGGGGCTGTGATGGCAGGTGGGCTGGAGCTGAAAACGCCGATGGGCAAGATCTATTCGAGCAACATCACGCCAGACCCCGAGACCGGTATCGGTCAGTACAGCTTTGAGCAATTTGACCGGACCATGCGCGAAGGCGTGACACCTGCGGGGCAGAACCTCTACCCGGCCATGCCGTATCCGTCCTACGCCAAGATGAGCGAAGAGGATATGCGCGCGCTTTACGCCTATTTGATGCAGGACGTAACGCCAGTAAAAATGGCGAATATTGAAGCGGACATGGGCTTTCCGTTCAATCAGCGCTGGGGCCTGGCGCTGTGGAACTGGGCGTTTGTCGATCATCAGCCGTTCGTTGCCGACCCCGGTAAAAGTGCCGAGCTGAACCGGGGTGCTTATCTGGTGCAGGGGCTGGGGCATTGCGGTTCCTGCCACACGCCTCGGGGTATCGCCTTCCAGGAAAAGGCTATGGACGATGAGGGCAGTCGTGGCAAGCACTACCTGGCGGGTGAAACCGTGGAAGAGTGGCGCGCCTTGAGTCTGCGCAACCTGTGGACGGTAGAGGACACGGTGCAGTTGCTCAAAACCGGGCAAAACCGGTTTGCCACGGTCTCGGGCAACATGGCCGACGTCATTCATCACAGTACCCAGCACTTCACCGACGCGGATTTGACCGCCATCGCCAGTTACTTGAAGTCGCTGCCACCGGGCAAGGATGATTTGCCGATGCCCGCTGTGGCGATCGAATCGGTCAAGGCGCCGGACACGCTATTTACCAGCCGTGGCGGCTTGGGCTACACGCAGTTCTGCGCCGATTGCCATCGCCCGGATGGAGGCGGTGTCAAAGGCATGTTCCCGCCGTTGAACGGCAATCCGGGGATCGTGGCGGCCAACCCCACTACGCTGCTGCACATTACCCTGACCGGCTGGAAAACCCCGCAAACCGCGACGCACCCACGGGTTTACACCATGCCAGGGTTCGCGCGGCTGGCGGATGATGAAATGGCTGAAATTTTGAGTTTTGTGCGCAGCAGTTGGGGTAATGACGCCCCGGCGATCAAACCCGCGCAAGTGGCCAGGATGCGCAAGCAGCTCAACCCCCAAACCACTGACGAGAGCGCATTTGTGACGCCGCGACTGGCCAACTTGCTCAGCGCCGCCAATGCCGATCAGGTGGTGCGCGGCATGCGCTTGCACTTGCAAACCAAAGCGCTGCTGCCGGACAACGTCGGCAATGCGCTTAATTGCACCAGTTGCCACTTGAACGCGGGCACCGTGGCTGATGGTTCGCCGTTTGTGGGCGTTTCGGCTTTTTTCCCAAGCTATGCGCCGCGTGCGGGCAAGGAGGTCACGCTGGAAGAACGGATCAATGGGTGTTTTCGCCGTTCGATGGATGGCAAGCCGTTGCCGGTGGCCTCACCTGATATGCAGGCGATGGTGGCGTATTTTGACTGGATGAAAATGAACACCGTCGCGGGCGACAAGGTGGCAGGTCGGGGCGTGGGTAAGGTTGATCCCAACATCAAGCCCGATCCTGAAAACGGCAAGGTGATTTATGCGCAGCAATGTGCGGTGTGCCACGGTGACAACGGTCAGGGCCTGAAGCATGCCGACGGCAGCTTTGTGTACCCGCCGTTGTGGGGGGACGAGTCGTTCAATATCGGCGCGGGTATGGCACGCACGTACACGGCGGCGGCGTTCGTCAAACGCAACATGCCGATCGGTTTCCACGAAAAATTCCCGTTGGGGCAGGGCGGGTTATCGGATCAGGAAGCGGTGGATGTGGCTGAGTACTTCTCCCATCAGCCACGGCCTGACTTTGTCGACAAGGCCAAGGATTGGCCCAAAGGCGGAAAACCGGTAGATGCACGGTATTAAGAGCTAGAGCAATAGCAAAAGCCTCTCACCACGCCTCTCCCGGAAGGAGAGGCGTGGTGAGGGCCGCTGTTCAAACATGCGGTGTGGTGTGCGCCTTGACCTGGGGGCTGGCGTATTGCGGTTTTAGCACGCCCTGGTTGTCCAGCAGCCAGGCGTCCATCACCTTGCGCACCACGGGACCCGCCACCCGGCCACCGGCTTCGCCGTTTTCGATCATCACTGAAATCACAATCTGGGGATCTTCCGCCGGCGCAAAGCCCACAAACAAGGCGTTGTCGCGATTGCGCTCGGCGGTTTTCAGGCGGTTGTAACGCTCGCCTTGTTTGATCGCCACCACCTGCGCAGTACCACTTTTGCCGGCAATCCGGTATTGCACACCCTGGGCCGCTGCCCGGGCGATGCCGCGCGGGTCGTGCATCACCAGTTGCATGGCGTGGTTAACCTGATCCCAATCCCGGGGATCACGCAGCACCAGATTGGGGATCGGGTGCTCATCCACTGGCGGCGTGCCGTCAACGGTTTTGGCCAAGTGCGGACGATTCCATACCCCTTTGTTGGCAATCAGTGCGGTGGCCTGGGCCAGTTGCAGGGGGGTGACCTGCATGTAGCCCTGGCCGATCCCCAGAATGACAGTCTCACCGGGGAACCAGGCCTGGCGACGGGTGCTGCGCTTCCACTCACGGGACGGCATCAGGCCGGACGACTCTTCAAACATGTCCAGGGACACCTTCTGCCCAAGCCCGAACTCCGCCATGTAGTCATGCATGCGGTCGATGCCCAGTTTGGAGGCCAGGTCATAAAAGTAGGTGTCGTTGGAGCGCATGATCGCCGCGTTCAAGTCCACCCAGCCATCGCCGCTGTGGTTCCAGTTGCGGTATTTGTGATCGACATTGGGCAACTGGAAATAGCCGGGGTCAAACACCCGCGTGGAGGCGGAAATTACGCCGCTATCCAGACCCGCAATCGCCACTTCGGGCTTGATCGTCGAGCCGGGTGCATACAGGCCACGCAAGGCCCGGTTAAACAGCGGCTTGTCGATGGAATCACGCAGGCTCGAATAGTCCCTGGAGCTGATGCCGGTCACAAAGAGGTTGGGGTCGAAGCTGGGTTTGCTGACCATGGCCAGCACTTCGCCCGTTTTCGGGTCCAGGGCAATGATCGAGCCACGACGATCGCCCAGGGCTTCTTCGGCAGCTTCCTGCAGCTTGATGTCCAGGCTCAGTACGATGTTTTTACCGGCCACGGCATCGGTGTGGCGCAGTACGCGCATGACCCGGCCCTGGGCGTTGGTTTCGACTTCTTCAAAGCCGACCTTGCCGTGCAGTTCATTTTCATAAAAGCGTTCGATGCCGGTCTTGCCAATGGACTGCGTGCCCCGGTACTGGGTGGCATCCAGTTGCTTGGCTTCTTTTTCGTTGATTCGCCCCACATACCCGACCGAATGGGCAAAGTGATCGCCCTGGGGGTAATGGCGCACGAACTGTGCCTCGACATCGATACCCGGCAGGCGGAATTGATTCACGGCCAGCAGGGCGATTTGGTCTTCACTCAGCTCGTACAGCAGGGTGGAGGGATCAAACGGGTGGCGCGCCTGCTTCATGGCCTTGGCAAATACCGCACGGTCTTCTTCAGGCAAATGCAGGATGCTGATCACTGAGTCCAGCACTTTGGCGGTATCGCCGGCCCGTTCGCGGGTGATGGTCATATTGAAGCTGGGTTGGTTATCGGCCAGCAGCACGCCATTGCGGTCGTAGATAAAACCGCGTTCAGGGGGGATGGGCAGCACGTGTACCCGGTTGTTCTCGGAGACCGTCGAGTTGTAGTCAAACTCGGTGACCTGCAAAAAATACATACGGCCGATCAGCGCGCAGCTGATAGCCATTACTAGCCCCGCGCAGGCGATCAGTCTTTTATTGACCAGGCGTTTTTCGCTTTCGTGATCTTTAAGAGGGATCGGTTCGGGCATGAGTGGGGTGTCTCGCTTAAGTCAACAGATAGCAGCAGCCAGCCAGGCTACAAAATTCGGCGCACACCTTACCAAGAAGCCTGATGTCGAGTCAGTTTATTGGGTGGCTTGTATATGAAAGCCGACGGGCTGTTGTGGCTGTAAACTGCACTTTTTCAAACGGAGCCCCCATTAATGCTGCCCTTGATCAACTGGCACCCCCATGCGCCCTTGCAGCGCCTGCACCTTGACTGGCTGGAACAGGCAGGGGTGGAGGTGGCGGTGCTGCGTCTGGACCTGATCGATCCGCTGATCAGCGGCAACAAGTGGTTCAAGCTCACCGAGCACTTGCTGGCGGCCCATGCAGCAGGGGCTGAGGGGTTGATCAGCCTGGGGGGCGCCCATTCCAATCATTTGCATGCCCTGGCGGCAGCCGGTAAGCGTTTTGGCTTTGCCACCGTGGGGCTGTTGCGCGGTCATCCTCAGCAAACCCCCACCACGATGGACCTTGAGCGTTATGGCATGCAGTTGCACTGGCTGGGTTTTGCCGGTTATCGGGCCCGGCACGAGCCCGGCTTCTGGCAGCCCTGGCAGGTCATGTACCCGAAGTTGCATCAGGTGCCGGAGGGCGGTGGCGGGCTGGCGGGAGCCTCGGGATGCCGGCCCCTGGTGGACATGGTGCGCCGTCAACTGGCGGATGTGGGCTGGGATGATTACGACGGCTGGTGGTTGGCGGCTGGCACGGGTACGACTCTGGCCGGGCTGGTGCTGGGCGAGGAGGGCGTGCGGTGTGTGTATGGCGCGTTGGCGGTGCCACTGGATCACGGTGTCGCGCCGCAGGTGGAGGCAATTTTACAGGCGGGCGGGGCAACGGAGCGCAATTTTCAGTTGATAGAGGCCAGTCGCGGTGGTTTTGCCAGGGTCGATGACGATTTGCTGGGGTTTATTCATGACAGCGAAGCGGCCAGTAGGTTGCCGCTGGAGCCATTGTATACAGCCAAGGCGTTGATGGCCCTGAAGCAGGCAGTCAAGGAAGGGGTCGTTGCGCGGGGGATGCGTCTGGTGTTTGTCCACACCGGCGGCTTGCAAGGCCGCCGGGGGTTTGCGTAATCACCCGGAATGCAGGATCAATGTGGGAGCGGGCTTGCTCGCGCTGCGTTTAGCCGCGCAAGCCCGCTCCTGCAGGTTTAACCGCGTCCAGGCAGCATGCGCAGCAGGGTGTTGTCCTTGATCAGGTAGTGGTGCGCCAGCCCTGCAACTGCGTGTAAACCGATCAGCCAATAACCGATGGTGCCGCCCAGTTCGTGCCAGCTCTTGATCTGCTTGGCGAAGTCCGGGTCCTTGGCGGTCAGTGGCAGGATGTCGAAGCCGTAGAAAAACACCGGTTTGTCGTTGTAACTCAACACCAGATAGCCCAGTACCGGCATGGCGATCATGAACAGGTACAGCGCCCAGTGCATCAGTGTGGCCAACGCGGTTTGCCAGGCGGGCGGGGTGGGGGTGATTTTCGGTGCAACGCCCAGCGTTCGGGCCAGCAGGCGCAGCCAGACCAGCGCGAACACCGTCAGGCCGAGCATGAAATGCGCGTCTTTCATCAGGTTGCGGCCATCGCTGTCCTTGGGAAAGATCCCGCGAAACTCAATGGCGGCGTAAATCAGTACAAACAACAGCACCATAAGCCAGTGCAGGGCGATGGACATTCGACTGTAGTGGTGGGCGGTGCTTTTCCAGGACATGGTGTTTCCTCACAGTTCAGGTCTGAAGCCTCCGTTCTTGTGCGACGGAGTACCTTTACTTTAAGCGAGTTGGGTAATTTCGCACTGAGATACGTCAGCTTTCAGGGTTGCCCGGCACATTTGGCCAAAGGTCGGACACTAAAAATAAACGTTCGGCTTCTTCCCAGTCGCCGTCATTGTTTGGCACTAGACGGACCAACAGCTGGGCCGGTGCCTGGGGATGCAGTTCGGCAAGCCACACGTCCAGCTGCTGCGCCGTCCAGATACCTTCAGGGCCATAGTGTGCCGGGGCAAGCCAGGCATGCCGGGGCAAGGGTTGCCAGCACCCGGCAGGACTCTGGCGCACAAACGCCGGCCAGTCGCGCTGATGCAGCCAGCTTCCGCGCAGGTGCTGCGGGTTGGCGCCAGCCGGAGGCTGTGACTGCCCCGGCCACGGGTAAAGCAGATAGCCACCGAGCCACAGGTGTGCGCTAAACGTCTGGATATCGAGGCTGGCGAGGACTTCGCGGCTTTCGGGGCGGCTGGACATGGGTAGCTGATGCTGGCTGAAGTGCTTGAGCTTGCGGTCCAGCCGGTCATTGCTGCCGGGGCCGAGCCATTGGCCGTGGTCTGTGCCGTCTCCGTCCTGGGGGCCGAGGTAGAGCTTGATTGCCAGTTCCAGGTGATGCACGCCGTCGCGGTCCCGCAGCAACAGGTCCAGTTCCCCCAAGGTGTGCCCGCCCAGACGGATTGGCAGGTTGGCAGCAATCAACTCAACACCCGGGGCGTGCTGCACCGCAAATTGCCATAGACGTTCGTAGTAGCGCCCCAGGCGCCGGGTGGTTGCCAGTGCCAGCCAGTGCTGCAGCGGCTCGCTGCACTGGTCCAGTTCACGCAGCCAGTGTTCAAGTTGCTGCGGAGCGTTTACCCAGTCGCTGCCTGCCAGTGGATGACGCTGTGGCCAGGGAGTGCGACTCAGCATTGGCGGGGCGAGAATCACCCACGCCAGATCGCGCACCTCGGGGTGGCGCAATTGATGGGGCAGGTCAAGCAAGTCGGGGAAGAGTGTCATTGTGCGAGCATAGCTGTTTGCCAGACGCCGGGGGCTGAAAGGGTTTTGTCTATCGTCGTCTTTCGCCCATAATCGTTGTTTTCGCACGCATTGAATCCCGCAGGAGCCCCATGGAGCAATTTCGTAATATCGGCATCATAGGTCGTCTGGGCAGCTCGCAAGTGCTCGACACGGTTCGCCGACTGAAAAAATTCCTGCTTGAGCGGCACATGCACGTGATCCTCGAAGACACCATCGCCGAGGTGTTGCCCGGTCATGGCTTGCAAACCTCGTCGCGCAAAATGCTCGGCGAAGTCTGCGACATGGTGATTGTGGTCGGCGGCGATGGCAGTTTGTTGGGCGCCGCCCGCGCGTTGGCCCGACACAACGTCCCGGTGCTGGGCATCAACCGTGGCAGCCTGGGCTTCTTGACGGATATCCGTCCCGATGAGCTGGAAGTCAAAGTGGCTGAAGTGCTCGACGGTCACTATCTGGTTGAAAACCGCTTTCTGCTGCAAGCCGAGGTTCGACGTCATGGCGAAGCCATTGGTCAGGGCGACGCCCTGAATGACGTGGTGCTGCACCCCGGCAAGTCCACGCGCATGATCGAGTTCGAACTGCATATCGACGGCCAGTTTGTGTGCAGCCAAAAGGCCGACGGCCTGATCGTGGCCACGCCAACCGGCTCTACGGCCTACGCGATGTCTGCGGGCGGCCCGATCATGCACCCCAAACTCGACGCCATTGTGATCGTGCCCATGTACCCACATACCCTCAGCAGTCGCCCGATTGTGGTCGATGGCAACAGTGAGCTGAAAATCGTGGTGGCCAAGGACATGCAGATCTACCCGCAAGTCTCGTGCGACGGTCAGAACCATTTCACCTGTGCTCCGGGCGACACCATCACCGTCAGCAAAAAAGCGCAAAAGCTGCGCCTGATTCACCCCTTGGACCACAACTACTATGAGGTGTGTCGGACCAAACTTGGCTGGGGTAGCCGACTGGGCGGTAGGGCTGACTGATGCTCGATCCAGCGCGCAGTTACGATCTGATCGGTGACGTGCATGGCTGTGCTCATACCCTTGAGCACCTGCTGGAGCGTCTTGGCTATCGAAAACTCGCCGGTATTTGGCGACACCCGCAACGGATGGCGGTGTTCCTGGGTGACATCATTGACCGCGGCCCGCGTATTCGCGAGTCGCTGCATATTGTTTACGACATGGTCAAGGCCGGTCAGGCCCTGTGCCTGATGGGCAACCATGAATTCAACGCATTGGGCTGGTGCACACCCGCGCCTGCCGGCAGTGGCAAGCAGTTTGTGCGTGAGCACACCCCGCGCCATGCCCGACTGATTCACGAAACACTGGAGCAGTTCGACAAGTATCCCGGCGAATGGCGCGAGTTCGTGCAGTGGTTTTACGACATGCCGCTGTTTGTCGACGCCGGGCGCTTCCGGGTCGTGCACGCATGCTGGGACGCCGAAGTGATTGCGACCCTGCGCGAGCAATACCCCGAAGGCTGCATTGATGAGGCTTTTTTGACGGCGGCCGGGGTGTCGGGCAGCTTTGCCGACCTGAGCTTCAATCGATTGTTGCGCGGCACTGACATGCGTTTGCCGGGCGGCATGACCCTGACAGGTGGTGACGGTCTGACGAGGGCGTTCTTTCGCACCAAATTCTGGGAAGACGACCCCAAGACCTACGGCGATATCGTGTTCCAGCCTGACGCATTGCCCGATCGGGTGGCGCAACAACCGCTGTCCTCCACTGAGAAAAGTGCCTTGTTGCGCTACGGCATTGATGAGCCGCTGTTGTTTGTCGGCCACTACTGGCGCAGCGGTCGGCCTGCGCCAATCCGGCCGAACCTAGCGTGCCTGGATTACAGCGCGGTGTTGTACGGCAAGCTGGTGGCTTACCGCCTGGATCAGGAAACCCGGCTCGATCCGAACAAATTTGTATGGGTGAATGTAGATCGCCCAGAGGCCATTCAATGAGTGCTGTAGCTGTTTTACGTTTGCCGCTGTCCGTCGACCTGAGCGGTTTTGTCGCGTTGCTCAGGCGCATGCAAGTACCGCATCGGGTCAGCGAAGAGGCGGGCGAGCAAGTGTTGTGGGCGCCAGAGAACATCGCCGACGATGTGCGCAGTTTGTACCAGCGTTTTCCTGTGGGTGACCCCGAGCACGAATTGCCCATCGTTGAGCGCCCGGCAGCCATGCCCCGGCCCGGTTTCGCCCAGCAACTGCGTGCCAGCCCGGCCACCGGGATCATCTTGCTGCTGTGTGTAATCGTCGCTGCAGTGACCCAACTGGGGGACAACTTGTCGGCCCTGAGCGGGCTGACGTTTCTCGATTTCAGCATTCGAGGCCAGTACATCCAGTTTGTCCCGTTGTCCGACAGCCTGGCGTCGGGGCAGTGGTGGCGATTGTTCACCCCGATGTTGATCCACTTCGGCTTTCTGCACATTGCCATGAACGGCATGTGGTTCTGGGAGCTGGGGCGACGCATTGAAGTGCGTCAGGGCAGCATCAACCTGATTGGCTTGAGCCTGTTGTTCAGCCTGGTATCCAACTTCGCCCAGTACCTGTTTGGTGGCCCGAGCCTGTTTGGCGGGTTGTCGGGAGTGTTGTACGGGCTGCTGGGGCATATCTGGATTTACCAGATGATGGCGCCAAACCCCCTGTATCACCTGCCTCGCGGGGTCCTGGTGATGATGCTGGTGTGGCTGGCGCTATGCATGTCCGGGCTGGTGTCGATGATCGGCTTTGGCCAGATCGCCAACGCGGCCCATGTGGGCGGTTTGGTGATTGGGTGCCTGACCGGTTTGCTGGGCGGTCTGTGGGCGCGGCGCAAACAGATGGCTTAACTCTGTAGTCGCTGCCGCAGGCTGCGATGGGCTGCGCAGCGGCCCTATTTTTTTGAAGGTCCTTTGGACCTTATCGCAGCCTGCGGCAGCGACTACAGGTTTACTTTTTAGAGCGGAAACAGAACCATGTCCTCTTTCAACGAAATGATTCAAAACATCACCCCCGAGATCTATCAGAGCCTGAAACTGGCCGTTGAAATCGGCAAATGGGCAGACGGCAACAAACTCACCCCTGAACAGCGCGAGCTGTCGTTGCAGGCGATGATTGCCTGGGAAGTACACAACCTGCCTGAAGATCAGCGCACCGGTTACATGGGGCCGCAAGAGTGCAGCTCCAAATCGGCGCCAGTGCCTAACATCCTGTTCAAGTCGGATGCTATCCATTGATTGAGATTGGTCGCGGTGCAATCAGCAAGATGTCGGCAAGCCTTGAAACGCCGACTGTTCAGTATGCGTTTCGTTTGGGCGATATCGAGGTGCCGGTCAATCCATTGATCGGCACCAAACTGCGTCTGGAATACCTGGGTGAGATCAACTGCACTCACTGCGGACGCAAGACCAAAAAGAGCTTCAGTCAGGGCTACTGCTACCCGTGCATGACCAAGCTGGCGCAATGCGATGTATGCATCATGAGCCCGGAGCGTTGCCACTACGAGGCAGGCACCTGCCGTGATCCGTCGTGGGGCGAGCAGTTTTGCATGACCGACCACGTGGTGTATCTGGCCAACTCCTCCGGGATCAAGGTGGGCATCACCCGTGCCACCCAGTTGCCGACACGCTGGCTCGACCAGGGCGCCAGCCAGGCACTGCCGATTGTGCGGGTGGCAACCCGTCAGCAATCGGGCTTTGTCGAAGACCTGTTCCGCTCGCAAGTGGGCGACCGCACCAACTGGCGTGCACTGCTCAAGGGCGATGCCGAACCTGTTGACCTTGCCGCGGTGCGTGAACAACTGTTCGAGAGCTGCGCCGAAGGTATGAAAACCCTGCAGGAGCGTTTTGGCCTGCAAGCGGTCCAACCTTTGTCAAACGTTGAGCCCATCGAGATTCGCTACCCGGTCGAGCAGTACCCGAGCAAAATCGTCAGCTTCAATCTGGACAAGGACCCGATCGTAGAAGGCACGCTGATGGGGATCAAGGGCCAGTACCTGATCTTTGACACCGGCGTAATCAACATTCGCAAATACACGGCCTATCAACTGGCCGTGCATCAGTAAAAGGACTCCAGCATGCGCACCGAACAACCGCAAATGATCTACCTGAAGGACTACCAGGCGCCCGAGTACCTGATCGACGAAACGCACCTGACCTTTGAGTTGTTCGAAGACCACACGCTGGTCCATGCGCAACTGGTGATGCGTCGCAACCCGGCCCGTGGCGCTGGGTTGCCGGCGTTGGTGCTGGACGGCCAGCAGCTTGAGTTGCTGTCGGTCAGCATGGACGACATCGAACTCGCGGCTGACGACTATCAACTCGGCGACAGCCATCTGATCCTGCACCCGACCGCCGAGCAATTTGTGGTCGATACCAGCGTCAGGATCCACCCCGAATCCAATACCGCGCTGGAAGGGCTGTACAAGTCCGGCGGGATGTTCTGCACCCAGTGCGAGGCCGAAGGCTTTCGCAAGATCACCTATTACCTCGACCGCCCGGATGTGATGAGCAAATTCACCACCACCGTGGTGGCCGAGCAACACAGCTACCCGATCCTGTTGTCCAACGGCAACCCGATTGCCAGTGGTCCCGACGAAGACGGTCGACACTGGGCAACCTGGGAAGATCCGTTCATGAAGCCGGCCTACCTGTTTGCGCTGGTGGCCGGTGATCTGTGGTGCGTCGAAGACAGCTTCACCACCATGAGCAATCGTGACGTGGCGCTGCGCATTTATGTCGAGCCCGAAAACATCGATAAATGCCAGCACGCCATGGTCAGCCTGAAAAAGTCCATGCGCTGGGATGAAGAGACCTACGGTCGTGAATACGATCTGGATATCTTCATGATCGTGGCCGTAAACGACTTCAACATGGGCGCGATGGAGAACAAGGGCCTCAACATCTTCAACTCCAGCGCCGTGCTGGCCCGTGCCGAAACCGCGACCGATGCCGCTCACCAGCGGGTCGAGGCCATCGTTGCCCACGAATACTTCCACAACTGGACGGGCAACCGCGTGACCTGCCGTGACTGGTTCCAGCTGTCGCTCAAGGAAGGCTTCACGGTGTTCCGTGACTCTCAGTTCTCGGCAGACATGAACTCGCGCACCGTCAAGCGCATTCAGGACGTGGCCTATCTGCGTACCCACCAGTTCGCTGAAGACGCGGGCCCCATGGCCCACGCGGTGCGTCCAGACAGCTTTATCGAAATCTCCAACTTCTACACCCTGACCGTTTACGAAAAGGGTTCGGAAGTGGTGCGCATGATCCACACCTTGCTGGGGCCCGAGGGCTTCCGTAAAGGCAGCGATCTGTACTTCGAGCGTCATGATGGTCAGGCAGTGACCTGCGATGACTTCATCAAGGCCATGGAAGACGCCAATGGTGCCGATCTGACCCAGTTCAAGCGCTGGTACAGCCAGGCAGGCACGCCGCGTCTGGCCGTCAGCGAGCACTATGATGCCGCACAGAAAACCTACAGCCTGACCTTTGCCCAAAGCTGCCCGGAAACCCCGGACAAGGTCGAAAAACTGCCGTTCGTGATTCCGGTGGAGCTGGGCCTGTTGAGCGCCCAAGGGACTGAAATCGCCCTGCAACTGGCGGGTGAGTCCGTGGCCCAGGGCACCAGCCGTGTCTTGTCTGTAACCGAAGCCCAACAGACCTTCACCTTCGTGGGCGTCAACGAAAAGCCGTTGCCTTCGCTGCTGCGCGGTTTCTCGGCACCGGTGAAACTGAGCTTTGCCTACAGCCGCGACCAACTGATGTTTTTGATGCAACACGATACCGACGGCTTTAACCGCTGGGATGCAGGCCAGCAACTGTCGGTGCAGGTGCTGCAGGAGCTGATAGGGCAGCATCAGCGCGGTGAAGCACTGGTCATGGACCCGCGTTTGATTGAAGCCTTGCGCAGTGTGCTGGGCAATCAGGCGCTGGATCAGGCCATGGTGGCCGAAATGCTGTCGTTGCCAGGCGAAGCCTACCTGACTGAAATCAGTGACGTGGCCGATGTCGAGGCCATTCACATCGCCCGCGAATGTGCCCGCAAGCAGTTGGCAGACAGCCTGTTTGATGGTTTATGGGCACGCTACCAGGCTAACCGGGAAGTGTCGAAAGTCACTCCATACGTGGCCGAAGCCGAACACTTCGCCCGTCGTGCACTGCAAAATATCGCGCTGTCTTATTTGATGCTTGCCGGTAAGCCGCAAGTGCTGGCGGCGGCTCTGGAGCAGTTCGAACACAGCGACAACATGACCGAGCGCCTGACTGCGCTGGCGGTGCTGGTCAATTCGCCATACGAGGCTGAAAAAGCCGCGGCGCTGGCCAGTTTTGCTGAGCACTTCAAGGACAATCCGCTGGTCATGGATCAGTGGTTCAGCGTGCAGGCAGGCAGCACACTGCCCGGTGGTCTGCAGCGTGTGCGTCAGTTGATGGAACACCCGGCATTCAACCTCAAGAATCCGAACAAGGTTCGGGCTCTGGTCGGTGCGTTTGCCGGACAAAACCTGATCAACTTCCATGCAGCGGATGGCTCCGGCTATCGTTTCCTGGCGGACCTGGTGATCCAGCTCAACGGCTTTAACCCGCAGATTGCTTCGCGGCAGCTGGCGCCGTTGACCCGCTGGCGCAAATACGATGCTGCCCGTCAGGCGTTGATGAAGGCTGAACTGGAACGCATCCGCAATTCGGGCGATCTGTCCAGCGACGTGTTTGAAGTGGTAAGCAAAAGCCTGGTGTAAACCTGTTCACTTTCAAATGTGGGAGCGGGCTTGCTCGCGATGGTCGTTAACGAAGACGCGTATTGGCTGAGTAAATACGGTGTTCTGGAGTCCATCGCGAGCAAGCCCGCTCCCACAGAGGCGCAAATCGCTTAAGTGAACAACAGTGGTCTTGAAAAAGGCGCTGCCCGAGTGATCGGGTAGCGCCTTTTTTATGGCGTCGACGTTTGCTCATGCAGGGTTACCAGACGCGATACAGGTACCCCGTTAAACACCAGCGTGTAGTTGATGGGCCCCTTCAACGCTTGGATATCGTTATCGACATAGGAATGTTCATGGTCGGTGAGCCGGGCGATGGGCTGGCCGTCTCGGTAAATCTGTACGGGCTTGCCCGTCGGGGTCTCTGTACGCCAGGACAGGTTGACCTGGGCGCGATCTGGTAGTTGCTGCGCAGTGAGCTGTCTGACACCCACGGGCCCAATCAGGGGCAGGCCATCCATCGTGTAACGGGTCAGATCCGGTTTTACCCCAAGCCAGGCCAGCACGGTCGGACTAATGTCTGCCTGGCTGGCAAAACCATACAGGCCTTTGAAGTCGGGATTTGACGGATTAACGATGGGGGCGCGCAAGTGTGCGTTGCCCGTCTTGTTCATGGCAATAAAAGTGGTTTTTTCGCTCAGGGTTTGCTGGCCGTGGTCCTTGCCTTCAGGCAAGTGCCTGCCGTGATCGGGCAATACGATCACCAGCCAGTCTTCTTCGGGATGGGCTTTTTCACGGCGTTGCAGCGCCAGGAGTATCTGCCCGAGCTGGGCATCTACGGTCTGAATCGCCTGTTGATACTCGGGGGTAAAGCCGAGTCGGTGGCCGGTGATATCGGGTTCATCGAAGTGGGCAAACAACAGATCGGTCTGGCCGGTTTCCAGTTCATGACTGACGTTGTCGACGACGCACGGATCGACCCCCGAGCACTTGACGGCCAGGTCAATGTAACCCTGGGTAATATCCTCGGCGAAGTGTGCGTTGATCACATTCCAGCTGACGATACTGGCAGTCTTGCGGTCAGGGAATGCCAGCTTGAACTGTTTGAACAGGCTGGGCGCCTGATTGCGCAACGCCTCGTCATTGGCACTGACCTGATGCCGGTCAACCCAGCTGCCGGTCAGAATGGTTGTCCAGCCGGGGCCACTGACCGTGAGTTGCTCCGTGGAGGTACCTAGCACGCCGCCGGTGTAGCTTTTATGCAGTTTCAGGCTGGCGATAGTGGGGGCCATATTCTGTTGAATGGCTTTTTGCAGCTTCTGGTATTGCATGCCGTCCACGCCTATCAGCAGAGCCTTGTGGACAGGTGTATCGCTGGCCTGTGCGGTGAATGCAAGGCTCAGACTGAGCGCAACCCATGTAATGCGAGGATAGTTCATGGCATACCTGCGTGGCGTAGGGGTCCTGTTACACCAGTGTGGCAGGTCATTCAAGTGTGGGAGCGAGCCTGCTCGCGATTCATGCGCCACACGGTGGGTCCGAACAATCACTGTGCTGCCTTCGCGAGCGGGCTCGCTCCCGCAGGAACCCCGGCGCCTACAGATTTTGAGCCTTGCAGGGACTATGGTGGGAGCGAGCCTGCTCGCGAAGGTCGTTCGCGAGCAGGCTGCAACTGGTCACGTTCCAGGTTTAGAACTTCCAGCTGACCGACGCCGTCACGTTGCGCGGTGCACCGTAGTTGCTCTGGCCGTATCGAACGCTTTGCAGGTACTTCTCGTTGGTCAGGTTGTCTAGGTTGAGCTGGGTGCTCCAGTGCGGATCAATGTCATAGCTGGTCATCAGGCCCACCAGCGCATAAGCGGCCTGGTTCGCGGCCGGAGCGTCGTCGTTCTCGATTTTGCTCTGCCATTTGAGGCTGCCACCCACTTTGACCTTAGGCGCCATCGGCAATCTGTAGGTCATGGATGAGGTCAGTGCATTGCGCGGGATAAATTTGCGCCCGCGGTTGTTGTCGGCATCGGTTATGTAGACATAGGTGTAGCCGCCGCTGATTTGCAGACCTGGTGCCAGTTCCCCCGAGGCTTCGAGTTCCAGGCCGCTGCTTTTATACGACATGCCGTCATACAGGTAACCGCCCAGGGCAGAGTCAAAGCCAACATAAGTGGCGACGTTGTCTTGCTTGGTGTGGAACACCGCAGCCGAAACGTCCAGTCGCTTGTCCAGCAGGTGCCCCTTAATGCCGGCCTCGTAGCTTTTGCCTTCCAGGGGTTCCAGTACCTGGCCCTGAGTGTTGAGGTAGTACTGCGGATTGAAGATTTTGGTGTAGCTGGCATACAGCGAGTATTTCGGCGTGAGGTCGTAAACCACGCCTGCGTACGGCGTGATCTTGCCATGAACCCTTACGTCGCGGCGCGAGCCGTAGTTGTCACCGTCGCTGTCGGCACTGAGCATGCGCGCACCGGTGATCAGGTGCAGGTCGTCGGTCAGGCTGAAACGGGCGCCGGCATAGAGGCTTTTCTGGCGGTCGGTATAGTTCGATGTCGCGTCTGCAAGGGCAGTATTGCTGTAAGTGGGCTTGGGGATGGAACCATTGAGGGCGTCTTCCAGCGACACCGGGGTGTAATACGACGAGGTGCCGTACAGCGACGTTTCATGGGTGCGTGAGCGCGCCACATTGGCGCCGAACGTCAGTTGGTGTTCGCGACCGCCCAGGCTGAAAGGGCCGCTGAACGAAAGGTCGCCATCCAGCTCGCGGGTTTTGCCCTTGTAGTTGGAGGCCAGGCCCGTGTAACCGGTAGCCGAGGCTTTATCGCCATAAATGTAGAACATGTCGGTGTCTTCGCGGTGCTCCATGGCGGTCAGGGTCAGCGTCGACTTCCAGTCATTGGCGAAACTGTGCTGCCACTCGGCAAAGGCGCGGGTGGTGCGTACGTCCCAGTACACCCAGGGCTGGGCAATGTTGGAGCGGGTGCTGCTGTAGTGCAACGCATTGCCGTTGCTGTCGGTCAATGGCAATGCCCCCCAACTGGCACCGTTGGCGTCGCTCTTCTGGTCTTCGTAACCCACGGTCAGGGTGTCGTCGTCAGTCAGGTCGAAGGCCAGCATGCCACTGAAAATGTTCTTTTCCCGGGAGTAACGATCCAGATAGGAATTGCCCACTTCGTTGGCATAGATCACTCGCCCGCGCACATTGCCTGAGTCCGTCAGCGGCCCGGACACATCCAGGTCGACGCGGCGCTTGTCCCAGGACCCGGCGCTGACGCTGACCTTGGCTTCAGGTTCATACGTGGGCCGTTTGCGGATGAAATTAACCGTGGCCGAAGGGTTGCCGGTGCCCGTCATCAGGCCGTTGGCACCGTGCAGAATATCGACTTGCTCATAGGGGGCCGTGTCGATATCGCCCACCAGTACACCGCCAGTCAGCCCCATGCCCATGCCGTCGTACTGGAAATTGGTGATATCAAAACCGCGAGCAGTGAAGTAGGTGCGGTCGGTCTCGACCTTTTGCACGTTCACCCCCGGAGTACTCTCCAGCACATCGCGAATGCTGTTGAGTTTGAAGTCATCCAGTTGTTCACGCTTGATGCTGGTAATGCCCTGTGGCGTTTGACCTGCCGTGAGGTTCAACCGTGTAGTCGTTGCATTCGGCTTGGCCTGATAACCCTGTGGCGCTTCATCGCTGTCGGCCGTGGAGGTGATGCTTGTGGACGGTAGATTCAGGGTGTTTTCATCGGCCAGGGCGTGATTGAAAATACCCAGGGCAACCAGCGTGAGTGCTGACGTGGGGAGGGTGAACAGTGGGCGCATGATCTGCGAATACTCCGGACTGGAACTGCGTAAACGAGAATTGGTTACAAAGTTTTACATCTACACCAATGATAATCAATTCTATTTACCAATCTTTACTATTCGCATTCGCGAGCCCGCACGGCTTACCGTTTTCGGTTGCAGAATGGCTACGGGCAGATTCTGTAATTACATGGAGTCTGTAGTCGCTGACGAGGAACGAAGGCTGCGTCCGGTTTGGTGCGCCACTGCGACGTAGCGACCGCAAAAACTGCCCCCCGGTTTTTCCTGATTCACCGCAACATCCGGGTTTACGACGGCTTTGCCGCCGAACGCAGCCTTCGTTCCTCGTCAGCGACTACAAGGGGCTGTGGCAGGACTCTTTGGCTGCTGACGTACGCCCTAGAAATCCCAGCGGGTATTGAGCATCACGTTGCGCGGGTCGCCGTAATAGGCGGTGTTATAGAAGCCGATGTTGGTGTAGTACAGCTTGTCGAACAGGTTGTTGACGTTGAGTGTGGTGGACAGGTGCTCGTTGACTTGATAGCGGGCCATCGCATCGACCAGCCAGTAGGCATCCTGGCTAAAGTCCTGGTACTGGTCCCTGGCGCGGTTGTAGATGTTCTGCCAGCTGCGGCTCTGCCACCGCGCACCGCCGCCGATGGTCAAACGGTCCAGCGGCCCCTTGAATTTGTAGGTGGTGTAAACGCTCAATTGGTCCTCAGGCTCCCAGGTGGAGATTTTTTTATCTTCGCTGTCGCGAATGATTTTGTGGGTAAAACCAGCCTGCGCTTGCCAGCCCGGTGCCAGTTCACCGGACATTTCGGCTTCGAAGCCCTTGGCCTTGGCTTTGGTGCCGATCGACGCATAAAGAATCGACGGGTTGGTCGGGTCCGCGTTGTATTCGGCATCCGGTTCGGCACGGTTGGTTTCATGCACCTCGAAGTAGGCCAGGCTGGTGTTCAGCCTGCCACCATAGAACTCGCCCTTGATCCCCACTTCGTAGTTTTTGCCTTCATCCGGCTCAAGCACTTTGTTGTTGCGATCACGGTTGTAGGTCTGCGGCATGAAGATGTCGGTGTAGCTGGCATACGCCGTGAAGTTGTCGTTCAGGTCGTAGGTGGCCCCCACATATGGCACCAGACGGCCAGTTTCGGTGGTGTCGTAATCGCCAGTCAGCCAGTAGTTGGCGACCCGTGTACCGAGCAACAGGTTCAGCTCATCGGTCAGGTTGAAGCGGGCGCTGAGGTAGCCTGCGGTTTGTCGCGTGGTGGTGTCATTGTATTGGGTCGGTGCGCCCCAGTTCGGCTCAGTGGTCTTGCCATCGAAGTTCCAGAAATCAACCACGTTGGCACTTAAAAAGGTCGGGTTGCCGTAGTCCTTGCCTCGCCAGTGGGCGCTGGACGCTGAGGCACCGATGACCAGTTCATGTTCGCGGCCGGCCAGGCTGAAGGGGCCGCTGAAGTAGGCGTCGGCAGCATCGGTGCGGGTGTTGCCGGTAAATTTGTTGGCATAGATCGATGACAGGCCGGTGGCGGGAGAGGGGCCGCTCATGACCGAGCCCAGGGGTGCATCGTAGCTGTTGACCTGATGGGTGAGCTGCGCCTTGCCGACCCAGGCGTTGGCGAAGCTGTGCTCCAGAGTGGCGAATACGCTCTGGGTGGTCTGCTCCCAGCGGCTCCAGTTGGCACCATTGTTATACGAGCGCTTTACATCGATAGGTTCGCCCGTGCGGTCGAATAATGGGCGACTGCCTGACCAGCCCGAGGCATGAGGGTCGTTGTTCTGATAGTCGAAGCCCACGGTCAGCAGGGTGTCATCGCTTAGATCGGCTTCCAGGGTACCGAAATAGACACCGGTCTTGCGCTCGTAACGTTCCATGAACGAGTTTTTGTCCTGATAGGCCGCCACGGCGCGGCCGCGCACGTTGCCGCTGTCGGTGAGCGGGCCGCTGACGTCGACTTGGGTGCGGTAATTGTCCCAGCTGCCAGCCCCTACCTCGACGCTGGCCTTGAAGTCGCGGGTCGGTTTTTTGCGGATCAGGTTGATCGTCGCACCGGGCGCGCCGGCACCGGTCAGCAGGCCGGTTGCTCCCTTGAGGATTTCCACCCGGTCATAGATGGCCATGTCGCTCAGGGTTTGCCCCGACGAGTACGCCGAGTTGCGCAGGGTGGGAATGCCGTCGTACTGGAAGTTCTCGACTGAGAAACCGCGGGCGTAGTAATTGGTGCGTTCGCTGTCAAAAGTCGACACGGTGATCCCCGGGGTGTGGCGCATCACTTCGTCGATGGAATTGAGGCCAAAATCATCCATGTGCTGACGGGTAATCACCGTGATCGACTGCGGTGTTTCACGTGGCGAGAGCACCATGCGGGTGGCCGTGGCGATGGTGCCGGGGGTGTATGAGCCGCTGCCTTCGGTGATGGTGCCGAGCTGGTTGGACATGACCTGAGTGGCCTGCAACTCCAGTTGCCCGTTGTTCTGGGTCGGTCGTGCAATAACCCTGAAACCGTCGCCTTCGCTCACCGCTTGCAGGCCCAGCGGCTCAAGGAGTCGCTGCAGGCCTTCGCTGACGGCAAAGTTGCCGCTTAAACCGCTGCTGTGGATGCCGGTGGTCAGCGTCGAATCAACGGCGATCATCACGCCCGATTGCTGGCCAAAGCTGCCCAATACCGAGTCCAGATTGCCCGCAGCGATGTGGTAGGCGTGCTCGTCGCCCGTTGCTGCGAATGCTGGGTGGCTGGCCGTGGCGATGGATAAACCGAGTACAACGGTGCGCAATGCACCGGCAAGGGGGGTAAGTGGGCTGTGCATAAAGACTGTCCATGTGTGAAAAGGGTCGGCATTGCGCTGTTAATCAGCGTCTTCCCTGAACTTGATGCACCAGATGAAAAAAACTGCCGCCTGTACTGAAAATAAATGTTCTTCAGGCGGCGACCACGTTGGCCCAGTAGCCGAATACACGCTGCACACGAATCGGCAGCACGCGGGCAAGCAGGTCAAGGCTGGCATCCGGACGGTCGATGGAGAACGAGCCCGATACCTGCAATGCGGCCACTGCCGGGTCGCAGCGCACCACGCCTGGACGATAGCGGTTGAGCTGGGCAATGACCTGGGACAGCGGCATGCGTTCGGCGATCAGCAGGCCGTTGACCCAGGCATCGGCTCCGGTCATGACCTGGCCACGAGGTCCGGCAGCGCTGCTGTCAAACGTCACCTGTTGACCGGCACCAAGGCTGAAGCTGTCGCCCCATGCCAGCTCGATCGACGCGCTGCCGGTCAAAACTTGCACTCGTGTGCCATCGACTCCGGGCAGGTTCTGACTGATCACTAATCGTGAGTAGCCCGTGGGCTGCACCCGGCCGTAGGCGGTGCTCAGGCTGATGTTGGCCCCGGTGATCAGTACACGGCCCAGGCTCAGCGTCAGGTCGGTAGCCGAGCCCGTGGTCCGGGCATCGAGGGCGGTATGGGTGTCCAGTGTCAGATCGGTATTCTGGGCCAGCGACACCTGCCTGCGTTCACCGGTCGCGGTGCGGTAGTCACTGAACAGCTCTGGCAGCAGTATCCGCTCACGAACGCTGTAGCCCGTGGCCAGCGCTACTCCTAGACCGGCAAAGCCCTTGAGCAGGGTGCGTCGCGAAGTGACGTTGCGTGAGCGCAACAAGGTGCGCGCTCCTGCGGCGGGGAGCATGCGGGTGCTGTCGCGAAAATCGGCGTTTAGCCCGGTTAACCGCAGCCAGGCCATTTCATGCTGCGGGGATTGCGTGCGCCAATGCTGGCAGGCCTGACGTTCGGCTTCGGTACTGACCCCCGATTGCACAATGACCATCCACTGCAGGGCCTGCTCGACCACGTCCTGGTCCAGGCGCTGAGCGTTGCCGGGCTCGAACAGGCTCACCCGGTGTAGACCGCGCTATAGCAGTGACGATAAGCCTTGAGCATGGCTTTTTGTACGACGTTGACTGTCAGGCCCATGCGCGCGGCAATTTGCGGGTAGGTCAGTCCGTCCAGTTGCGACAGCAGGAAGATTTCCCGCACTTTGGCGCCCAGGCCATCGAGAACCTGGCCGACAGCGTCCAGTGCTTCAAGCACCAGCAGGCGCGCCTCCGGGGAAGGCATATGCTCTGGCTCAAGGGTCGCCAGCGACTCCATGTACGCCCGCTCCAGTGCCTGACGGCGGAAATACTGGCCGCACAGGCGGCTGGCAATGGTCGTCAGATAGGCTCGCGGTTCTCGTAACACCGGTTGCGTGTCAGTGCGCAGCATCCGCAAAAAGGTGTCCTGGGCCAGATCCAGCGCCTGCTCATGATTGCCCAGTTTGCGGCGCAGCAACTGCACCACCCAGCCATGGTGTTGAACGTAGAGTTCACCCAAGGCACAGCGTGTGGAAGAAGAGGACGTGAGCATCGATTGCAATTCCAGAGCAGACACTGACAAGGATCGCAATGATAGCGCTTCTCATTAACGCATGCTCAGGAATGTTGCCTGGTGTTTCCAATGACGGGCTGAACCCCTGTAACCGCAGCCTCGCCCAGCTTGTCAGGGTTACAGGGGCTACAGATCGGCTTATTTGTCGGTCAGGATCTTGGGGTTGGAATTGCCCCACACCGTATACAGGTCGGCCAGCAGTGCGCCGTTGATGTCTTCAACTTCTGCCTGGGTGATTTCGGCTTTGCCTTGATGCCCGAACAGCACCACTTCATCGCCACTCTTCACATCCGGCGCGTCGGTGACGTCGACCATCAGGGTGTTCATCGAGACCTTGCCCACCACTGGCACACGGTGCCCGTTGATCAGCACGATGCCTTTGTTGGTGAAGGCGCGACGGTAGCCGTCGGAATAACCAACGGTGATGTTGGCCAGTTTCGAGTCGCGGCCCAGGGTGTAGGTACGGTCGTAACCGACGGTGTTGCCCTTGGGGTAGCGGTTGACCGAGGCCACGTGGGATTTGAATTGCATCACGCGCTTGTAGTCGGTGTGGGACGGCACGGTATCACCGAACAGCGCGCCGCCAGGGCGCACCATGTCCAGGTGCGACTCTGGCACTTCAAGGGTGGCGAACGAGTTGGCCGCGTGCAGGGTGATTTTGCTGCGATCCAGTTGAGCCGTGTCGATCAACCATTGGGCTTGCTGGTTGAACGCCTTGAGACCGGCGCGCACGTCATCGGCATCCTCGACTGCGAAGTGGGTCATGATCGCCCGCACTTCAAGGTTCGGTACCTTGGTGATAGCCACTGCATCGCGACGGCCTTCAGCCGTGGTCATTTCAACACCGTTACGGCTCATGCCACTTGAGTTCAGACCCAGGTGAACCACCAGCGGACGACCGTGTTGTTCGGCGATTAGGCTGGCTTTGACGGCGAAATCGAGGTTACCCACCAATTCTTCCATGTTGTACGGCAATGCTGCTTCCAGCTCGCTCAGTGCCGCCGTGCGCACGCGGATCAGTTGGCCCTTGAAGCCGCTTTCACGCACTACACGTGCTTCTTCATTACTTGCAACACCGACGCAAGGCACACCCATGGCGATGATCGACGGCATCAGCAGGCCAATCCCGTGGCCGTAGGCATCAGCCTTGAGCACTGCGCAGATTTTCGACTTGCCGGCGAGGGTGGTTTGCAGCACGCGGATGTTGTTTTCGAACGCGGCCTTGTTGATCTCGACCCAGGCATTGCTGTCCTGTGTACTGACGCGGGCGACGCCGTCGGCCATCGACAGTGGCGGTGCAGCGAAGGCCGGGTTTTGCAGTAAAGCCATGCCCAAAGAGAGGGCAAGAAGGGTACGGGTGAAGGGCATTTTCAGAGTTTCCATACGTTTTTTTTATGGGGCGGGGAGTGATGCGCGGCCATACTAGAATCGGCCTGTAGGAAATGTCACTCCCTGGGCCGCGGATCTGTCTGAAAGTGTCGTGTCAGGCTTATCGGCGCCACGCCCACCCCCCGCGTGTTGCGGATTTGCGACCGCTTCGCGATCGAACGTAGCCTCGTTCTACTCGTCAACTGCTACGGAGCGGTATGAGTTCTTCAAAAGCACTAAACCCGTTAGGTCTGCCAGTTGCGAGCCAACATGGCGTAGATATACCGGCTGGTCCATTCGCCGTTGACCCACATGCTTTCAATAAGACAACCCTCCTGTTTCCATCCCAGTTTGCTGAACAGGGTGTATGAGCCGGTATTGCGGATATCGATGGACGCAAACAAGCGATGCAAATCGTAGCGTTTGAAAGCCACACCAATCAGCGCCGTCAGCGCTTCCGATGCGATGCCTTGCCGGTGAAACGACGGGGCGAAAATGCAACCGATCTCTGCCTGTCGGGACGCCTTGCAGGTCAGTCGAATCATCACTTCACCGGTCAGGATTCCTTCCGGATGTTTGATTACGGCCCAACGGATTTCATCTCCGTCATGTTCAGCCTGGGGGTTCAAGGCGCGCTCGAAGCGCTCCCGGATGGCCTGTAGGTCAGGTTGCACTTTAAACAGGTAGCGGTAGGTTTCAGGCAGTGAGTGGTAGCCCAGAAAAGCCGTGAAGTCTTGCTCCGTGAAGGGTCTGAGCAAGAGGCGGCGGGTGTAAACCTGAGGTATTTCCGGTGTCTCGGTCATAGCGTCTCCGTGAGTCGTTTTTTGTTGTTGTGGTGCATCGGATTTGACCTCCATCCGCAAACAGCAAGCCCGCATGGCCGGGTGTTTACCCCAGCGTCCCGACAATATTGACGCTGACGTTCTCCGGGATTTCGTTCTGCGACAGCACATGCAACCCCGGGCTGAATACCCGCGCATAGCGCGCCAGCAACGGACGCAGTTGCGGCATGACCGTCAGCACCGGAGGATGACCGTCCTTGCGCAGTTTTTCCTTGACCACCGGCATGGCGTTTTGCAGTTGGTTGAGCAGGTTGGGCTCCACGGGAATGTTGTCCAGACTCACCGGGCCCGCTTGCTGAGCAATGCTCAAGGCCCCCAGCAGGGTGTTTTCCAGGGCATTGTCGAGCACGAACACACTGACTTCATCGCGTCGCCCGGTAATGCTCGAGACGATGTTGCGGCGCAAGGCATAGCGTACATCGGAAGCCAGCAGGACCGGGTCTTTGGTGCTTTCGCTGCTTTCCACCAGTGCCGTGGCCACGGTGACGATGTCGCGCAACGAGATGTTCTCCACCAGCAACTGGCGGTACACCCGGTGCTGCTGGGTATAGGACAGTTGGCCCTTGAGGTTCTCGGTCAGTTTGGGCGCCAGTTCGGTCAGGCGTTGCATCAGGTTGTCGACGTCATCGTGCTTGAAGATGTCCGCCAGGTTGTCGCGGATCACCTTGTTCAGGTGCGTGGCAATCACTCCGGCACAGTCAACCACTTGATAACCCAGGTTCAGGGCCCGGCTCTTGTCGACCGGCTTGATCCATACCACCGGCATTTTGTAGGCCGGGTCGATGCCCAGGATCCCGTCCACTTCGCCATACAGGTCGGCCGAAGGGATGGCCATCAGGTGATCGGCATGGATTTCGGCGCCTTCGATCTGCTCGCCGTTGATATGGATGGAGTAGTGCGCCGCCTTGAGCCGCAGGCTGTCGCGGATCTGGATTTCGGGCAGCAGGAAACCCAGGTTTTCCGATAGGGTCTGGCGTAAACCGCGCACGCGTTGTGTCAGGGGCGCGCCCGCCGCTTCATTGACCAGCCCCACCAGTTTGTAGCCCAGTGACACCGAAAGCCGTTCCACGTGGGGGATGTCATCCCACGCCAGGCTTTGGCTGCGCTCGTTTTGCATGGCCGCGCTGAGTGCGCTGACCGCTTCAAGTTCAACGGCCTCGGCCGGTGGCTGAAAGCGCGAGACGCTCCAGGCCACGCCACCGACAACCGCGGCAAAACCCAGGAATGCGATATGCGGCATGCCGGGCACCAGGCCCAGTACCAGCAGGATCCCGGCCACGGTGTAGAGCAGGCTCGGCGATGCCAGCAACTGGCGGCGCACCTGGGTGGTGATTTCGGCGGATTCGTTGATCCGCGTCACGATCAAAGCCGCGGCGGTGGACAGCAACAGCGCAGGGATCTGGGCCACCAGACCGTCACCGATAGTTAGCAGGGCGTATTGCTTAAAGGCCAGCCCGGCCGGCAAGTCGTACACAAACAGGCCGATGGCGAAACCACCGAACAGGTTGATGATCAGGATCAGGATCCCGGCAATCGCATCGCCGCGCACAAACTTCGACGCACCGTCCATGGCGCCGTAAAAGTCGGCTTCCTTGGAGATGGTCTGGCGCCTCTGCTTGGCCTGATCCTGGGTGATCAGGCCGGCATTGAGGTCGGCATCGATGGCCATCTGTTTGCCGGGCAGGGCATCCAGGGTGAAGCGCGCCGTGACCTCGGAAATCCGCTCGCCGCCCTTGGTGACTACCATGAAGTTGATGATCATCAGGATCACGAACACGATCATCCCGACGATAAAGTTGCCGCCGATCACCACTTCACCGAACGACTCGATGACCTTGCCCGCGGCCCCCGTGCCGTTATGACCTTCGAGCAGTACGATCCGGGTCGAGGCCACGTTCAGGGTCAGGCGCAGCAGGGTGGTGATCAGGATCACCGTGGGGAACAGGGAAAAGTCCAGCGGGCTTTTTGACGACACGCTGACCATCAGCACCAGCACGGCCATGGCGATGTTGAAGGTGAACAGAATATCCAGCAGCAACGGCGGCAAGGGCAGGATGATCATCGCCAGGATCGACAGAATCACCAGCGGGATCCCGATCCGGCCACTGCGCAGCGTCGGGAGGAGGTTGTGCAATACGTTCATGTTTATGCCTTGTTCGCCATGCTTTCGGGTATCGGTAGGTTGTCCGGAAACTGCGGCTTGACCCGCATACCGCTCTTGTATGCCTTGAGTTGCAGGATGTAGGTCAGCACATGGGCGACGGCTGCATACAGCGGCGCCGGGATCTGCTGGTTGACCTGGGTGGTGAAGTAAATGGCCCGGGCCAGGGGCGGTATCTCAAGCACTTCGAGCTTGTGGGCGATGGCCATTTTGCGGATATACAGGGCCATGTCATCGACGCCCTTGGCGATCACGAAGGGCGCCTGGGCCTTGTTGGTGTCGTACTTGATGGCCACGGCGTAGTGCTGCGGGTTGACGATCACAGCATCGGCGTCCTGGATCACCTTGCTGATCTGGCGCTGGGAAATCTGGCGCTGGATCTGCTTGATCCGGGCCTTGACCTCGGGGCGTCCTTCCTGGTTTTTATGCTCTTCCTTGCGTTCCTGTTTGGTCATGCGCAGTTTTTTCAGGAAGAAGTAGCGCTGGATCGGAATGTCGATGGCTGCAAACACCACAAATATGCCCATCAGCGCGATCAGGATGTTGAACGTCATGGTGAACGCCGTACCGATGGCCGTGGGCAGGCTGGTGCGCTGCAAGGCGATCAGTTGAGGGACAGCGTCGCTGATCAACATCCAGGCCACACCGATCAGTACGGCAATTTTGGCCATCGACTTGAACAGTTCGACCCAGTTCTGTTTCGAAACGATGCGCCCCAGGCCCGTGATCGGGTTGAGCTTGCTGAATTTGGGGTAGAAGTTCTTGGCCACAAACACCCAGCCCCCCGGGATCAGTGAAAACACCACCACCAGAATGCTGGTGAGCAGCAGGGGGGCGAGTATCTTCACGAACAGGGCCATGTTGTGGCTCAGAATCAGGCCCAGGTCCTCCTGGGTGATTTCGCTGGAATGAAAGTCCAGGAACGAGATCCGGAAGCTTTCCTCAAGGCCGTGGTAATAGCTGGAAAACACCATTTTGAGGATCAACAGGGTGGCAATCAGCGACACGGTGGTGGACAGGTCCTTGGAACGGGTGACCTCACCGTCTTCGCGACTTTTGCGCAGCTTCTGGGGCGTGGCGTCTTCGGTTTTTTCCTGGGCGCTGTTGTTAGACATCCGGCCCTCCTTCGAGCATGGCACCGATGTTGTCCAGCAGGTCGCGGGTCAGGTGCAGGTAGTTTTCCGGCAGGTTGGGCAAGGTCATGTAGATGCACAGCAGGCCCACCAGAATGGTGATCGGGAACCCCAGGGAAAACAGGTTCATCGAAGGTGAAATACGGTTGAGCAGGCCAAAGCAGAACTGCACCAGCACTACGCAGAACACCATGGGCAGGGTCAGCAGCACGGCGGCGCTGAATACCCAGGCGACGGCCTGGATGAACACGGTGTAGCTCTGGTAGTTGAGCCCGCTGCCAACCGGCCAGTGGCTGAAGCTTTTGAACAGTACGCTAAGGGTCACCAGGTGCCCGTCGATGGACAAAAACAAGAACGCCAGCAACACGAAATACAGCTGGTAAACGATCGATGACGACGACACCCCGTTGACCGGATCGTTGTAGCGCGCCATCGTCATGCCCATCTGCGCCGACACGACTTCGCCGACCACGCTGAACACGGTGAACACCAGTTGCAGGCACAGCCCCAGGATCAGGCCGAAGGCGATCTGTTCAAGGGCCAGCAGCGCACCCTGGGCCGACAGCGGGTTGATATCCGGTACCGGGGGCAGGGCGCCGCCAATGGCTGCGGTGACCACCAGGGCCAGCAGTACCCGGACCTTCTTCGACATGGCCTTGTGGTTGAACAGCGGGGCCATGCTGAACACTGCCAGCAGCCGGCAAAACGGCCACCAGTAGCCTTGCAGTGTGTGCAAGTACTGGGTGGCGTTCATCAGGGGTTCGGTCGCGTTCATCGGTTCAGCCCACCAGGGACCCGGCGATTTTGAAGGTTTCGATAAACAGGTCACTGAGTTTGCGCAAGATCCAGTGGCCGGCAAACATCAACATGCCCAGGGTGATGAGCAGGCGCGGCAGAAAGCTGAGCATCTGTTCGTTGATCTGGGTCGCGGCCTGAAACACGCTCACCAGCAGGCCACCGAGCAGGCTGGGCACCACCAGTACGCAGACAATCAGGCCCGTGACCAATACGGCGTGGCCCACCAGGCCCACGGCGACTTCGGGAGTCATCATCACGAACCTCCAAAGGGCTGGATGCTGCTGGCCAGGGTGCCCATCAACAAGGCCCAGCCGTCCACCAACACAAACACCATGAGCTTGAAGGGCAGTGAGATCATCATGGGTGACAGCATCATCATGCCCATTGCCATCAAGACACTGGCGACCACCAGGTCAATCACCAGAAAGGGCAGAAAGATCATGAACCCCAGCTGGAACGCGGCTTTCACCTCACTGAGCACAAAAGACGGCAGCAGCAGGGAGAAGTCGAGATCTTCAAGGTTCTCGGGCAATGTTTCGTTGGCCAGCGCCACCATGGTCTCCAGCGAGGCCTTGTTGGTTTGTGCGAGCATAAAACCGCTGATGCTCTTTTTGGCCACGTCCAGGCCCTGATCCATGGTGATCTGATCGTTCTGGAAAGGCTGGTAGGCATCCTGGTAGACCTCTTGCCACACCGGGCGCATAACCAGCATGGTCAGGCACAGCGCGATGCCGATCAGTATCTGGTTGGGCGGGCTCTGCTGCAGGCCCAGGGCCTGGCGCAAGATGGCCAGCACGATGATGAAGCGCGTAAAGCTGGTCATCATCATCAACATGGCCGGCAAGAAACCCAGCATCGTCATCATCACCAGGATTTGCAGCTTGATGCTCAGTTCCTGGCCGTTTTCACCGTCATTGAGGCTAAACAGCGAGATCTCGCCGTTGGCCGCCAAGGCCCATTGCGGCACACACGCCACGAGCGCGACCAGCATGCAGAAAACGGCTGGCTTGATCAGTTTCATAACGCCAGGTCACTCAGGCTGGAACCGCTGAGTTCCACAATGCGCAGGCCGTAGTTGCCATGCACCACAACCACTTCGGCTTTGGCAAACAGGGCGCCGTTGACCTTGACGTCCAGCGGCGCGCCAGCCAGTTTGTCCAAGGCAATCACACTGCTGGCATTAACGTCCATCAGCTCGCGCAGGGAAATTTCGGTTGAAGCCACTTCCAGGGTGACGGTGACCGGGATCTTGCCGAAAAACTTCAAGTCCTGTTGTGGCAGGGGAGCGGCTTCGGGGGGGCTGGCCTCTGGCGCAAGGTCGTCGTCAAAGGCGGGCAGCGTGTCATTGAGAAGGTGGTCGAAGTCGGAATCGGAAATGGAGTTGTTCATTGGCTGTTAACACTGTCCAGAGAGGTTAAAAACAAGGCGCCGTCATCTTCGGAAATGGCCCCGTGAAACAGTTTTTGCTGCTTGATATGAACTTCACAGCGGTCCAGCAAACGCACCATCAGGATGTCGTCCACTTGCAACGCAAGCACATTGCTCAGTGGCAATTGTGTCCGGGCCAGCACGCAGTCCAGGTGTACCGGCAGTTCGACGATGCGGTACCCGGCGCCCTCGGCCTGGGGCAAGGGTTGATCGTCGCTCAGGCGGCGGGTCAGCTCATCGACGGCCTGGGCATCCAGAGACAGGAACACCGACGACACCCACTGGGTGGCGGTGCTGCAAAACACGAACTCGATGCAGTAGGCCCAGTGAATCTCTTCATAGGTGCTCACCGAACTGTTGATCGTGCCCAGCGGGACATCCCCCATCAGAATGCGTGCGCAAATGGTCGACACATCGACACCCAGCCGCGTCCGCATGCGGTGTTCCGACGAGCTGACCGGCGGCTCATCCTGTGCGGGGGGCGTGGATCCACCGTAGTAACTTTCCAGCAACTCGCTTAATAACGGGCGGTCGATACTGAAACCGATTTTGCCGATAGCGGTCATGAACCTGCATTGCGGGTCCGGTTGTTGTGTTTCATGGACAATCACTTCGCACAGGTCACTGTTGATTCGATAGGTACTTAAAAAATAATCGCTCAGTGCCTTCGGGTATTTACCGGCCAGCTCTTTTATATAAATAGGTACTTTGTGATAGTACCGGCCCAGTTTCTCGGGCTTTAAAAACAACAGGTCGTCTGCAGGCACCTGATGTTGGACTTTTCTATAACCAGTCATAGTGAAAAGATCGTTCCTGGAAGTTGTAGCGCGCATCCTTTTGTATCTCGTGCCTGCCGGGGGGCAGGTGATTCGTTTCCTGGAATCGAGAAGCAGACCTCCACTGCCTGCTGGGGTCGGGGAGCGCCTGGCTGGTGGCGAGTATAGGAATCCGCCTTAAAATTCCTAAATCAAAAACTGTCAAATCGGCGTTTGACAGGGATCATGGCGATTTGATGGTTAATGATTTCAGTTTTGTCGCGGCCTTGCCTACAGTTCGACCGGTCACAGGAACGTGAGTCTTTACAGGCCGCTTGAGTGCAGCCAGCACCCGAAACGAACACGCACAGGTATCGCACCGTCATGAACACTTCCCCACGCCGGGTGCCAGGGTTCATGTCGACAGACACTCGCGATCCAAACCGCAGGTATACACGGTGAGACCGGTTATTAATTCGTACAGTCATACAACTTCTGCTTTGTTTGAAACCCGCACCGAACAGCCCCCGGTTATTGTGGTGGGTCATCCGGACAATAAAGGGTATTCAATATTAGTGGACAGTTTGTCTGAACAGCGCTGCCCTGTAATCTGTGTTGAAAGTTATACCCAGTTGCAAGCGCATGTGTTCAATCAAGCCACCCTGGTGTTTGTATGTGTCAGCGGTTTTTCAGTTCAACTGCTAAATGCCGAGACTGAAAACTTCATTCGTCATGCGCGCCATATAAGTGTGGTTCCGGTCGTGGAGTACGCCGAGCAGGAACGTGCAACCGCGCTGCTTGAAAGAGGGTGCGTGGACTACCTGCTGGCGCCGTTCAGTGCCACCCAGATCAAGGCGTTGCTGCAACGCCATGCGGCGGCTGCCACTGCCCAGGAAAGCTTTGTGTCGTGTTCGGCTGCGGGGCGCCGTCTGCTGGCGATGGCCCAGCGGGTGGCCGTGACCCGCGCGCCGATCCTGATTACCGGTGAAACCGGCACCGGCAAAGAAATGATGGCGCGCTACATTCACCGTTTTGCCTCCGGCGACAATGCCCCGTTTGTGGCGGTCAATTGTGCTGCCATCCCCGAGCAGATGCTCGAATCCCTGTTGTTCGGTCATGAACGCGGCGCCTTTACCGGCGCAGTGACGGCCCAGTGCGGCAAGTTTGAAATGGCCAATGGCGGCACCTTGCTGCTGGACGAAATCGGCGAGCTGCCCCTGGGACTGCAGGCCAAACTGTTGCGCGTGTTGCAGGAACAAAAGGTGGAGCGTCTGGGCGGGCACAAGGAAATCGCCCTGGACGTACGCATTATTGCCGCGACCAACCGTGACCTGAGCGAAGAGGTGGCCCAGGGGCGCTTTCGCGCCGACCTGATGTTTCGTCTGGACGTGCTGCCTTTGCACATCAGCCCGTTGCGCGAGCGCCAGGACGATGTGCTGGCCCTTGCCCGGCGGTTTATCAGGCGCTACGCCCCCCAGGAAGATGCCGATTGCCTGCTTACCGAACAGGCCTGCCAGGCGCTCTTGCAGCATGACTGGCCGGGCAATGTGCGCGAACTGGAAAACACCCTGCAACGGGCGCTGATCCTGCGCAAAGGGCTGTTCATCCAGCCGCAGGACCTGGGGCTGGCCGCCACGGCTGCCTGCGCCAGCCCGCTGCCGCTGCTCGAAGTCGAGCCCAGTGACGGCAAGGCCGCGTTGCGGGCCACCGGCAAGTGGGCCGAGTACCAGCATGTGCTGGACACCATCCGCAAATTCGACGGCCATAAAAGTAAGGCGGCGCACAGCCTGGGCATGACCCCCCGCGCCTTGCGCTATCGACTGAGTGCCATGCGCGAACAAGGAATATCGATGCCGGCTTTCTGAGTCTGTCCGTTCACCTTCACCCGATATTCCAACCCCCAGTGGAGCAATACCCATGAGTTCGATTTTGAGTGTCCAGCAAAACATGCTGGGCCAGATGGAGCAGGCCAAAGGCCTGGTGCAAAACCCGATGATCCAGCCCGCAGTCCTGTTCGAGCAAACGGCCAGCGGCGGTATCGGTACGGCGTTCGAACAGGCCATGCGCTCGGTAGACGCCCAGCAACATGTGGCGGGCAAGGCGATGGCCGCCGTCGACAGTGGCCAGAGCGATGATCTGGCCGGGGCGATGATCGAAAGTCAGAAAGCCAGTGTGGCATTCAGTGCCTTGCTGCAAGTGCGCAACAAATTGACCACGGCATTTGATGACGTGATGAGAATGCCGCTGTAACCGACCAGTGAGTGCTGAACGTGCTGCAAACAATCAACGATAAACTCAAGCCGCTGCTGGGCGGGGTCAAGCTTGACCCGCGTCTGGGGCTGGGGCTTATGGCCGGGCTGGCAGGCCTGCTGGCCCTCGCCGTGGTGTTTTACCTGTGGCGCGATCAAGGCGCCATGCGCTCGCTGTACGGTGCCGGGGAAGCGTACCCCGCCGCCGACGTGATGCAGGTGCTCGATGCCGACAAGATCGCCTATCAGCTGCACCCCCAGAGCGGGCAGATTCTGGTACGCGAAGCCGACCTGGGCCGCGCGCGCATGCTGCTCAGTGCCAAGGGCGTGCAGGTCGCCGTGCCCGCCGGGTACGACCTGTTCGACAAGGACGAGCCGCTGGGCACCAGCCAGTTTGTCCAGGACGTGCGCCTCAAGCGCAGCCTGGAAGGCGAACTGGCCCGTACCATCATGGCCCTCAAGGGTATCGACAATGCCCGGGTACACCTGGCCCTGCAGGAAAGCAGCTCGTTTGTGGTGAGCAACCGTGAGCCGGCCAAGGCTTCGGTGATGTTGCAGATGAGCCCGGGAGCCAAACTGACGCCGGAGCAGGTGGGCGCCATCGTCAACCTGGTGGCCAACAGTGTGCCCAAGCTGCAAGGCAAGGATGTGAGCGTTGTCGACCAGTACGGCGCGCTGTTGTCCCGCGGGCTCAACACCAGTGGCGCCCCGGCGCAGAGTTGGCAGTTGGTCGAGGAGTACCAGCAAAAAACCTCGGGCAATGTTGAACAGGTGCTTGCCCCCATCCTGGGCCACGGCAACTACCGAATCAGCGTCACGGCTGATATCGACTTCAGTCAGAAAGAAGAAACCGTTCAAGCTTTTGGCGACACCCCGCGCCTGCGCAATGAGGTGTTGCAGGATGAAAGCGTTCTGGACCAGTTGGCCCTGGGGGTTCCGGGTTCGCTGAGCAATCGCCCGCTGGCACCACCCGCCAAACCGGCGCCGGGCACTACGGCCAACACCGCCAACACGAGCACCGACAAGGGGGCGACGTCGATCCGCAAGGAATCCAATCGCAAGCTCGATTACGACCAGAGCGTCACCCACGTCAAATACTCGCCGTTCAGTCTGCGCAGCCAGAGCATTGCCGTGGTGTTGAACGGCACCGCCGAGGCAGATGGCGGCTGGTCGCCGCAAGCCCGCGCCGACCTGGAAACCATGCTCAAGAGCGCGGTGGGCTTTAACAGCAGTCGCGGCGACGTGCTGACCCTGAGTGTGTTCCCGTTTGCCGCAGCCGACATGTCAATCGAGCAACCGCTGTGGTGGCAGGACGACAAGCTGCATGAGCTGGTCAAAATAGGCCTGTTTGGCCTGATCAGCCTGTTGTTGCTGCTGATGGTGGTGCGCCCGGCACTGTCTCGCCTTATGGGTCGCAAGGAGCAGGGGCTGGTGCCGATGGCCGATGCCGAGCTGGCACTGGGCAATGAGCATGCCTTGACGAAGATCGCCGAGAGCAATGAGGACTCAGGCCGGGTGTCGGTACTGGGCGGATTGAATCCGCTGTCTGAAATTTGTCTCCCGGCACCGGGCTCGGGACTGGAACTGCAAATCGAGCATTTGCAGATGTTGGCTAAAAACGACCCCGAACGCGTGTCGGAAGTGATCAAACAGTGGATAGGCCGCAATGAAAACCATCTCAACACCTCCCTCTGATGCCCTGCAGGGAGTTAATGCCCGTACGGCGCAGAGCCGCACCATGAACTCCCTTGAGCAAGCCTCGATCCTGATGCTGAGTATGGGTGACAGTGTTTCGGCAGGGGTGCTGCGTCACTTTTCACGTGAGGAAATCGTGCTGATCAGCCAGGCAATGGCGCGCCTGAGCAACGTCAAGCAGCCGATGGTTTCCGAGGTGATAAGCCGCTTTTTCGACGATTACAAAGAGCAAAGCAGCATCAAGGGCGCTTCACGCAGCTACCTGTCGGGCATGCTGGGCAAGGCCTTGGGCAGTGACATTACCCGTAGCCTGCTGGACAGCATCTACGGCGAGGAAATCCGCGCCAAGATGGTCAAGCTCGAATGGGTCGACCCCAAGCAGTTCGCCACGCTGATTGCCAAGGAGCATGCGCAGATGCAAGCGGTGTTCCTGGCCTTCCTGCCTCCGGGCATGGCCGGTGAAGTGCTGGAGAGCATGCCGACCTGGCGTCAGGACGAGTTGCTGTACCGCATTGCCAACCTCAGTGAGATCAACGGTGATGTGATCAAGGAGCTGGAGCAACTGATCGACCGCAGCCTGTCAGTGCTCTCGACCCAGGGTTCGCAAGTGCGCGGGGTCAAGCAGGCGGCCGACATCCTCAATCGTTACAAGGGCAACCGCGACCAGATGTTCGAGCTGTTGCGTGCCCAGGACACCTCCCTGGTGGAGCGCATTGAAGATGAGATGTATGACTTCTTTATCCTCTCGCGCCAGAGTGAGGAAGTGTTGCAGGCATTGTTGGAGGCCATCCCCCTGAGTGAGTGGGTGGTAGCGCTCAAGGGCGCGGAACCTGCCCTGGTCAAGGCGATCCAGGGCGCCATGCCCCGTCGCCAGATGCAGCAGATGGAAGCATTGAACCGTCGACAGGGCCCGGTGCCCATGAGCCGGGTCGAGCAGGTACGCAAAGAAATCATGGCGGTGGTGCGGGAGTTGGCAACCGAAGGCGGCCTTGCGGTACAGCTGTTCCGTGAACAGACCGTAGAGTGAGGAGTGCGCTGTGTCGATCAACGTACTGAAGGGCAAGACCCGAGACTGGCGCCCCTACCGTTTTCCACCGTTACCGGAGGCTTTGGCGCCGGAGTGGAAAAACGATCCGATTGCCCTGCAACGCGCCATCGCGGACGGCTTTCAGGAAGGCAATGAAAAGGGCTATCTGGAAGGCCTTGTCCAGGGCGAGGAGCATGGCCGCCAGCAAGGTTATGACGCTGGCCGTGAGCAGGGCTTAGAGGAAGGCCAGGAGCAGGGCCGCCAGCAGGGGCGAGCGTCTTTTGACCTGGCCAGTGCGCCGCTGGAAGCCGTCAACCGGCAACTGCAAAGCTTTTTGGCGAGCTTTGAAAACAGCCGTCGCCAGGAGCTGCTGGCCTTGGTCAAAAAGGTCTCGGAGCAAGTGATTCGCTGCGAACTGACCCTGAACCCCACCCAATTGCTGACCCTGGCGGAAGAGGCTCTGTCGACCATGCCGCTGGAGGCGGTGAATGTGCACATCAACCTGCATCCCCAGGAGTTTGCACGGATCAAGGATCTGGTGCCCGAGCGCGCCGCAAGCTGGCGGCTGGTGGCGAACGAAACGCTGGCGCTGGGGGAGTGCCGCATCGTGACGCCCCAGGCCGAAGTGGACGTGGGCTGCCAGCAGCGTCTGGATGCCTGCGTCGCGACCCTGTCCGAGCATATGAACCTGAGCGAGGAGTAAGGCGTGTACAAACCTTTTGTACTGGATGAGGCGCTGCGTTCACTGGATACCGTGCAACTGGCCAAGGTCAGCGGGCGGCTGGTGCGCATGTCCGGCATTTTGCTCGAAAGCCTGGGTTGCCATCGGGTGACCGGGCAGCGGTGTTATGTGGAGCAGGCTGACGGGGAGATGCTCGATGCCCAGGTGGTGGGCTTCAATCGGGATATCACCTACTTGATGCCGTTCAAAAAACCGGTGGGGCTGAGTTCGGGGTCGCGGGTGTTTGCCGCCAGGCAGGAAGAGGCCTTGCACATCGACGAGTCGTGGTTAGGGCGAGTGATCAATGGTCTGGGCGAACCGATGGACGATCTGGGCAAGCTCAGCGGGCGCGACACCCTGCAAGTCGAGTTGCCCAGGGTCAACCCGCTCAAGCGCCAACCGGTGAGCGAGCCGCTGGATGTGGGCGTACGGGCGATCAATGGCCTGCTGACCCTGGGTAAGGGCCAGCGCGTAGGGCTGTTTGCCGGCAGCGGGGTGGGCAAGAGTGTGTTGCTGGGCATGATCACGCGCCAGACCGAGGCACAGGTGGTAGTGGTTGGCCTGATTGGCGAGCGGGGCCGCGAGGTGCAGGAGTTTATCCAGCACTCCCTGGGTCCTGAAGGCCTGCGCAAGGCCGTGGTGGTGGTGGCCCCGGCCAACGAATCGCCGTTGATGCGACTCAAGGCCGCCGAGTTGTGCCACAGCATTGCGGCGTATTACCGCGACCAGGGCAAGCATGTGCTGCTGTTGATCGACTCCCTGACCCGCTATGCCATGGCCCAGCGTGAAATCGCCCTGGCTCTGGGCGAACCCCCTGCCACCAAGGGCTATCCGCCTTCGGTCTTCGGCATGCTGCCGGAGCTGGTCGAGAGTGCGGGCAACGGGGAAAGCAGCAGTGGCAGCCTGAGTGCGATCTACACCGTGCTGGCCGAAGGCGATGACCAACAGGATCCGATCGTGGACTGTGCCCGGGCCATTCTCGACGGCCATATCGTGTTGTCGCGCAAGCTTGCGGATGTGGGGCACTACCCGGCGATCGACGTGGCGGCCTCGGTGAGTCGCTGCATGAGTCAGGTGGCCGGGCGCCAACACCTGGGGGCGGCCCGTACGTTCAAGGAGTACAGCAGCACCTATGAGGGTATCAAGGACCTGATCCCGCTGGGTGGCTACACCCCGGGTATGGACCCGGTGACGGATCGTGCAGTCAAGCTGGCACCCAATATCGAGCGGTTCCTGCGTCAGGATGTCGGGGTCGGCGCACCGTTGAACCTGTGCATCGACACGTTGCAGAGCATCGTCAAATGACCGGTCGTGAAACAACGCTGCTTGTGTGTGGGAGCGGGCTTGCTCGCGATGGTCTTCAGGGCGCCGCATTGACTCAGCCAGTACGCGTCATCGTTGACGATCATCGCGAGCAAGCCCGCTCCCACAGAAGCAAAAATCGCTTGAGTGAACGGGGCATGCAGCCATGAAAAACCGCATCAACATGCTCAACCGCCTGGCCCAATTGCGCGGAGTCCAGGCGCGCCAGGTCATGGGCCGGGTCGGATACCAGCAGAACCTGTGCGACCGCTATCGCAACAACATTGCCGGGTTGACCCGACTGTGCGGCTTTACCAGCGCCACGACCACACCCTTGCAGCGCCACAACCAGCAACAGTACAAGGCGACGTTGCATGCCATGATCAATTTGCAGGTGCGCGAGCTGAAACTGGCCGAGCAGACCCTCAAACGCATCCAGGACGAGTTGCAGCACGTGGTGCGCCAGGAGCAGGTGCTGGTCCAGGTTATCGAGGACAAGATGCGCCAGTGGCAGGCGACCCTGGCGCAACAGGAGCAGAAAATCCAGGACGGTCTGGCGAGCCAGACCTGGTGGCGCAACAAGGCGCAGGAAGTGTTTGGCTGATTTTTTGCCTTTTGTCCTTAAGCGGTTCGCCAAAGGGTCGCCTTTACACCGTATTACCCGTTCTGGAACCCATCATGGAAATCACTCGACAGCCTGTTATCAGCATCAGCCAGCCATCCGAGCTCGCCGCGTCCGGCAGCAGCGAGCGCAGCACGGGCGGTCCTGTGGCCCCGATCAGCGCACCGGCGCCGGTCAAGCCGGGCCTGGAACGCATCCAGTCGGCGCTGGGGCAATTGCCGCAAGTGGACCTGGACAAAGTCGCGCAACTCAAGGCCGCCCTGGCCGCCGGTGAGCTGAGCAGCGACAGCGCCACGCTGGCCGGGGCCATGCTGACCTATCACCGGGGCGAGCGGTGAGCCAGCGCGAGCAGTTGCTCAAGGTTATCGAGCAGGATGTGCACGATGATCTGACTGGGTTTACACGGCTGCACGGGTGCATGAGCCATCTGCAAGTGGCCTTGATGGCCCGCGAGTGTGACGCCATCACCACGGCCAATGAGCAGATCTCGGCGTTGATGGATGCCGCCGGTGCCCGTGCCCGGCGCCGCAGCCGGGTGCTTGAGGTGTTTCACCTGGGCACCGACACCCATGCGATGCAAAGCCTGATCGACCTGTACCCCCCCGATCGGCGCGCGACCCTGGTGCGCGCCTGGAAAACCCTGATCGTCAGTGTCGAGCGTTGCCGAGACCTCAATGAGCGCAACGGCAAGTTGCTGGCCATGCACAGCGAGATTTTTCAGCAGTTGGCCCGTCACGACAGTGCCCAGGTGTATTCCCCTTCGCTTTGACCCGGTGCGTGCACAGCCAACACCGGGTGCCTGCCCCCCAATCGTTTACCGCCACGTTGCCCTCAAGGGATTAATCAACTGTCCGTTCAGGTCGCCTTCAACAAACAGGCCCTGACGATTAAGTGTGGGCGACAGGGCGGAAACGCACCTTCCACCCGGGGCTGAGAAAACCCGCGATGGGGAAGGTGAGTTTCTCGGTAATTTTATAAAAACCATTATAAATCAATAGGTTAAATGTTGGCATAGGCTTTGCTAACTACCTTGGATAGGAGAGATTAGACATGGCAATTGATACCAACTACATCCAGACCCAGGCCAAGATTCTTGCTGAATATGAAGTTCAGCGTGAACTGGCCCAGGCCCAGCGCAACGAGACCAAATACAAGGCACAGCTGGCGGCCGTGACGACTCTGGATACTGCGCTCAAGGCGCTCGGTTCAGCGGTCAAGGGGCTCAAGGGCACCGACAAGAGCATGCTGATCAACCAGGCGGTGTTCAGCAAGGAAGGCATGGCCAGTGCCACCCTCGGCCCCAGCGCCAAGGAAGGCAGCTACCAGTTTTTTGTCGAGCAACTGGCCAGCCGTCATCAGGTTGCACTCGGAGGCCTGGGTACCGATGCGGCATCCAGCGGCACGTTCTACATCAAGCAGAACGGCGAGGAATTTGCCGTGGACCTGAGCGCGGGCGACAGCAATGGCGACGGCAGCCTGTCCCAGGAAGAGCTGGCGGCGGCTATCAATGCCCACCCTGACAACAAGGGCGTAAAGGCCACGCTGGTACGCAGCGGCGGCGAAGTGACGATGGTACTGAGCGCCGAGGAAACCGGCGAAGCCAACCGCATTGAATTACGCACCGATGCCACTGGCAGTGCCCTGGAAGCCAGCCTGGGCAACCGGCAGGAACTGTCCAAGGGCCAGGACGCGATTGTGTACCTGGGTGCTGACGCCAGCGGCATGAAGTTGCAACAGGGCTCCAACACATTCAAGGACATGATCGACGGCGTCAGTCTGACTTTCAGCAAGGTGCATCAGGCCGGTGACGAGCCGCTGACCGTGAACATCAGCCGTGACCAGAGCGCCACCAACAGCAAGCTCAATGAATTTATCTCGGCGATCAATACGTTGTTCGCCACCTTCGACACGCTGACTTCGGCGGGGGGAGAAAAGGGCGGACGCGGGCCTCTGGCTGGCGACTCGGGCATCCGTGCGGTCGAGTCGATGGTCAACAACGTGCTGCGTACCCAGTTCAACGGCATCACCCTGATGGAATTCGGCATTTTGGCGGATTCCAGCGGCAAGTTGAAAGTCGATACCAAGGCGTTTGAAAAGATGCTCGACGCCAACCCGGATGCTTTTGAACAGCTCTTTTCCGGCAAGGGAAACATGATCGACAGCATGGACAAGAGCCTGGCGGTTTACACCAGCTCCAGCACCGGAGCGATGAAGGCCCGCAAGGACAACCTCAACAGCATGCTGCAGAAAGTCGAAGTCAAGTTCGACGAACTGGAGAACAAGTACCAGAACCACTACCAGCGTTACCTCAAGCAATACACCCAATTGGCGCAGGTCATGGCGTCGATGGAGCAAACCTTCAGCATGTTTGGATGATTTTGAAAAATGAATGATAGCTATGACGGGTACCGCGCAGTCGACCTTGAAGTCCGTGTGTGTGCCGCTTCGCCGTATGAACTGGTGCTGGTGATGTTCGATGGTCTGCTCGATGAACTGAGCAGGGCACGCGGGCACATCGAGGCCAGCCATTACGAACTCAAGGGCCAATCGCTGGAAAAGTGCATGAATATTCTCACCGCACTCAACAGCACACTCGATTATGAAGAGGGCGGTGAGCTGGTGCAGGACCTGTCACGGCTTTACGACTACTGCCTGCACCGTCTGGTGGACGTCAGTGTGTCCCTGTCGGTTACCGGTATTGATGAAGTTGTGCATCTGTTGGGGCAGATTCGTGACGGCTGGGAAGGTGTCAATGCCTCACACCATTGATTTGCGCCGCCTGGATCATCTGGGGCAATTGCTCAGTGCCGCGCTGGCCGCAGAGGACTGGGCGCGCATTGGCGAAATCGACGCGCTGATCCGCCAGGGCCTGCAGCGTTTGAGAATCACCGGTGAGCTGGGCGCAGAGCTGCAGGCGCGCCTGGAGCCTCTCAAAGCCCTGCATGCCCGGGCGTTGCAGGGCTGCACGCGAGAATGCCAGCGTGTTGGCGGCCTGTTGGGCCGTCACACCGAACATGTGGAAGGGCGTCGCGCCTACTCCCTGCTCGATAGTGTGCAGGGGGAGGTCTAGTCATGGACATGTCTTTGTCGCTGCTCGGCGGAATCGGTGCCGCTTTTGATCCCCGTAACCTGCCTGTCGAGGATGCCCTGGTGATGGGCGATCTGGCGCCGCTGTTGTACGTGGCGCCGCAGCCCGAACTCGATCCGCCCTTGCCGTTGGCTGAATTGCCTGTGGAGCTGACCGCCACCGAGCCACTGCCCGAGGCTGAAGCCGAGGCGCAGTCCGGGCCGGCAGCCGAGCTGCAACAGGATCCTGTCGTGGACCCGCAGCAGTGGTTGAACATGATGCTGAGCCAGCAAAACGCCCAGGTTCAGGCCCGTGAAGTTGCTGCACCGGCGGTGCAAGCCGTGTCCGGTGAACGGCTGCTGGCCCGCATGGCGTCACACACCGCCCAGGAGCCGGTTGCCGCCCGTGATTCAAACCGAATGGCGCCGGTATCCGGGCAGGCCCGAACCCCCAGCGAGCTGCCCGTCGACGGGTTGGCAATGATGCTGGACAAGCGCGATGCACCGGCAGTGCGAATGGTCATGCCCGTTATGAGTGCCGCCAGTGAAGGCGTGCCGCTGGCAGTGGCCGCCACGCTCGAGGCGCTGTCGGGCACAGAGGGGGCTGCTGCGCCTGCGCCATTGACGCCGGCCCCCCAGACTTCAGGTCCGGTGCTGGAACGCGGGCTCAAGTTGGCAGAACCGCAGGCCCGCTGGGGGGAGCAAATGCTCCATGCCCTGCGTGAAACCGTCGAGGTGCAGGTCCAGCAACGTTTTCAGCAAGCCACGATTCGCCTGGACCCGCCTGAACTGGGCAGCCTGGAAATTTTCATCAGTCATGAATCCGGCCGCCTGAGCGTGCATATCTCCGCTGCCCAGACCGATGTTGCGCGTTTGCTGGCGGCCACCAGCGAACGCTTGCGCCAGGAACTGGTGGAGCAGAACAGCCTGCAAGTGAACGTGCAGGTGTCCAGCGATTCGCGAGGGCATTCCTCCCGTGATCAGGGCCGGTCAGCCCGTGAATCGGCCATTGCCGATGCCGATGCCGTACAGGATGGGCAGGCGCCCGCAGATTTACCCACGCAGCGCGACAACGGCGTGCTGGTGACCGTTTGACCTCCCTGGCGCCGTTGTACGGCCAAACCGAAACTGAACTCCAAGTGGATTGAACTTTTACATGTCGATGTCACGCGTCATTTTATTAATAGTGGGGCTCAACACGGTGATCACCGTGGGTGCAGCGGTGGGTGGTTATCTGTATTTGCGCCCGATGATCAAGGGTGCGACCGCAGGGGTGGTACAGCCGAGTAGTGACCTGGCGTTTTACCCGATCGAAAAAATTATCGTCAATCTGCCGGGGCAAGGGCGTGAGCGCTATGTGGTGCTTGATCTGGCCCTGCAGGCGGACACCAGTCTAAAAGCTGACACCCTCAAACAGATCGAACCGCTGGTACGCCATTCGGTGATCAGTTCGTTGTCTCAGCTTTCGTTTGATGAGTTGCGCCAACTGGGTATTGATCAGGTGCAAGGCCGGATCGAGACCCGGTTGCGACAGGACTTTGCCAGCAAGGGTCTGACAGCACCGTTCAGCGGTGCGCTGGTCAGCAAGTTGCTGGTGCAGTAACAACGCCATGAACAATCATCGTTTGGTCGATCACGGCTCGAGTGGCGCAGATCACTGCCCGCAAACACTGACTCCGGATGTTGAGCAGCACTGGATCTTGAGCTACTTGCCGCTGGTCAAGCGCATTGTCAATCAGCTGTCGCTACAGGCCAGCCAGGTGCTGGACCGTGAGGACATGGAGCAGATTGGCCTGATGGGCCTGCTGCAGGGGTTGCGCCGCTACGGCACCCCGGATGAGCAGTTTGGGCGCTTTGCCGCCCTGCGTGTTCGCGGGGCGATTCTGGATGAACTGCGTCGCCTGGACTGGCGCCCCCGGCAAGTGCGCCAGCAGGCGCACAAAGTGCGCGACGCCCTGCGCAGCCTGACCCGGCAATTGGGTCGAGCACCCCGTGATGAAGAAGTGCTCAAGGCCACGGGGCTGAGCGAAACACAGTATCAAGGCTACTTGCAGGCAGAAGCGGCCGAAGCCATCGAAAGCCTCGATACCTTGCTGTGTGATGGCAGTCAGGACTTTCAACATTCAGGTCGCGGTGTTGAGGAACGTGTGCTCAACGAGCGCCTGTTGGCTCAGGCACTGGACCCGCTCAACGAGCGCGAGCGCCTGGTGCTGACGCTTTACTACCAGCATGAGTTGAGCCTCAAGGAAATCGGCCTGGTACTCGACATCAGCGATGCCAGGGTCTGCCAGATCAGCAAGCAGGCGATCGAGAAGGCTCATCATTTTTTAACCAAGAGTAATGTGACGTGCAGAAAATTTTAGGTGCAATCATCATCCTCAGCTGCGTGCTGGGGGGGTTCGCTTGGGCGGGTGGCTCACTGAACGTGTTGTGGCAGCCCTCCGAATTGTTGATCGTCGTGGGCGCAGCGCTGGGTAGCCTGATCATCGGTAACCCCAAGGAAGTCCTGATTGAAATGTGGCATCAGACCAAGGGGGTTTTTTCGTTCCGCCGCCGTGGCGAACAGTTCCAGCGCGAGCTGTTGATGTTGCTCTACGAGTTGATGGAAACCGTTGAAATAGGGGGGCTCAAGGCGCTGGATGCGCATATCGAGGAGCCTGAGCAAAGCGATCTTTTCAGCAAGTACCCGTTGATCCTTCAGGAAAAAAACCTGATGGCGTTTATTGCCGACAACTTTCGCCTGATGGCGATGGGCAAGATCAGCGCCCATGAGATGGAAGGCTTTCTGGAGCAAGAACTGGACGCCATGCATGAAGCCCTGCTGCTGCCGTCCCGTTCGCTGTTCAAGGTGGGTGAAGCCATGCCCGGTTTCGGGATTCTGGCCGCCATCCTCGGCATCATTATCACCATGGACAGCATCGGCGGCTCGGTCGCCGAAATTGGTGCCCATGTTGCGGCTGCGCTGGTAGGCACTTTCCTGGGGATCTTCTTCTGCTACTGCCTGATGGAGCCCCTGAGTAATGCGATGGCTCAGCGTATCCGCACCGAGATGTCGGCCCTTGAGTGCGTGCGCACCACACTGGTGGCGCATCTGGCGGGCAAGCCGACGCTGCTGGCCGTAGACGCCGGGCGCAAACTGATTGAGCAGGACGTCAAACCGACCTTCAAGCGCCTTGAAGACTGGGTGACGGCTTACGAGGACCGGGTCAATGAGACGAGCTAGCGAGTCAGGCGAGCAAATCATTATCAAGCGCCGCAGCAAACGCGGACATGAAGTGCTGCACAGCGGCGCCTGGAAGGTCGCGTTTGCGGACTTCACTCTGGCCATGATGGCGTTGTTCATGGTGCTGTGGATCATTCAGCCCCAGGCCGATGCAGAGCGTATGGCACTCAGGGGGGAGGGTTATGACACCGTGTTCGATGGGGGTGCCGGTATTTTCGACGGTGTCAGTGCCGTGCCGCTTGAAAGCGCCGTGGCCCAGGAGATCGTAAAGGCCGATTCTGTGGCATCCCTGGCACAGCCACTGGCGCCAGACACAGCACCGCTGCAGGCCGAGCGCTACGAATCCGAGGCTGATATGCAGGAACTGGCCAGGCTGATGAGCCTGCTCGCCGAGCGTACGGATGCACTGGCCAATATCGAGGTGCAAGTCGTGCCTCAGGGGCTGCGAATTCTGATCAAGGATGATGCCACGCGCTTTATGTTCGAGCGGGGCAGCGCCCGCATCAATCCGCACTTTCGTACCCTGCTGGGGGCTTTGGCGCAAGAACTGGCCAAGATCGACAACAAGCTGATCATCAGCGGCCATACCGATGCCACGCCTTATCGCGGCAAGCGCGACTATGACAACTGGAACCTGTCCGGCGAGCGTGCCTTGCAGGCCAGGGGGGTGATGGTCGCCGCGGGCTTGCCGGTCAAGGGCGTGTTGCAGGTTTCGGCCCAGGCAGATGGCATGCCCCTGCGCCCTGAGGAGCCGCAAAGCGGTGTTAACCGGCGTATCGAACTGCTGTTGCTGACGCGTCAGGCGGAGGCGCTGTACCGCCAACTGTTTGCTGACGGCCATGCGCGTTATGCGCCGGGCGATGTTGATTACATCCAGCCAGCAGCGGCTCGTGGGGTTAACTAGAAGGGTAATGTATTGCGCGGCAGGTAGCCGCGCAGATTCTATTGGCGGGCGCTCAGTTTACGCAGTCGCGCAGGCGTGCATCACTGACGCTCTGAATGTCGTCACGGTGCAGCTTGAGCACATGGTGCTGGCCCGAGTGCAGGGAGCAATAGATCTGGTACTCGCCATCGGCGCTGCCAACGATCGCCAGCTCGATCGGTTGATCACTCAGCTGGATCATGCGCTCGCTGAGCGTACGGGTCGTTTTGATCAGCTCCTTGACCTGGGGTTCCTGCTGATCGACATACATCACGGTATTGGTCCCTACTCTCTGCATGCTTGCATAGAGCTCAGGAGACGGCAGGGCGAAAAAGTAGCCGGCAACCGCCACGGTAATCGCGGTGATGGCCATGAACCGACGGCCCATGCCGGAGGGCGCCCGTGCAGGGGCTGCATAAGGCTGCGCGGTTGCCTGCCCGGCTGCCAGAGGGGGCAGCGGTGTGGCGCTTGCCAGCCTGCTTTGTTCAATGATGTAGGTTGGATTCAGGCGGTAGCCGCGACGCGGCACGGTCTGGATGATCTGCAGGTTTTTCTCGTCACCCAGGATCTTGCGCAGGGTATAGACCTGCTGGTTGAGACTGCCGGGGCCGACCACACGGTCTGACCAGGCATAGGCCACGAGGGTGTCGCGGTCGATCACCTGCCCGGGCTCTTGCAACAGACGTTCAAGCAGGCGACCGCCGGAAAACCCCAATTCGACAGTGCGTTTTTCTTCATCCTTGAACAATGTCAGCGTGTATAGCACCGGGCAGAATAAAGCATGTTGCTGGCTGTGACCGGTCTTCATATTCGCATCAAAAGTGTTCATTCAGAGGAGTCACCATGCTAGGGAGCGCAATCTTACGCTTCAGTCTTCGGCGACTCATGTAGGGTATTTCTGATTTTAATTAAGGGCGAATCGTAATCCCCCCCTCAGCACTGAGCCTGAATGAAGCCGGCTAAAGCAAAGCCCTTGACGGGCTGTCCCCGCTCTTAATATTCACAAAAAGAGTGTTCTTTCAGAGGGTTAACCTGTCGAGGTGCAGCTCTACTTTCCGGTATCCAAAAGCACTCTGTCGGGCCTGTCCGAACGTGACGCTTGAGTAAATGGCTCACACTCGCGTAATGCCTGTACGAATCATGCCAAACAGCGGAAAGCCTGCTTCCCTCTGGCGGAAGAGCCAGGGTACAGAGGAGGAAAAACACGCTTTGGAGGGCCTCGTAAATTTATAATAAGTGCATATAAAACAACAAGATAGAAAATATCTAAGAGGTGACATGGTCCCTGCAATGAGGCTGAGAACTGTTTGTAATAATCGTGATGCAATGGCCCACCCAAGACCGCAGGCATGCAGAGTCTGGCCGACAAGGGTGGCGGGCTTGACCCTGTGTTGCTTGCGGATCGCCGCCCTCTGCAAAGATATTTTCAATGGACAAACCCATAGATGTGACCCGCCCCTTGATGCCCGCCCTGCAGGCCCCGCAAATCTAAGGCGAGTTGATCTCCACGCCGTATACCTTTGCGGCCACGGCCTATGCCCTGGTTTGGAATCACCTGATTACCCGATACCGGCCACCGCGATCACCCTGCACGACTGTCTGGGGCTGCCCCATTCAACCCAGCCGGGACTGGATGCTCGACGAGGTCGGCATGGAGCAATGGCGCAAGGCCTGATTGACAGACCTGTGAACATGGCCCGCTCAGCGGGCCATTTTTATTGGGACGAGAAAAGCATGGGTGGAGCAGGAGGCGTTTTCATCCCCTCCGTCCTCTCACACCACAGTGCGTCAGGATAAAAAAACGCCCCCGAATCACTTCGGGGGCGTTTTTGTTCAAGCGTCCTGCCTTGGGTTTTAGCCCAACAAGGACATAACCATGCTCGGCATTTGCCCGGTTTGCTTGAGCATGGAGATGCCCGACTGCATCAGCATGGAGTTCTTGCTCATCATCGCGCTTTCGCTGGCGAAGTCGGCATCCATGATGCGCCCACGGGCCATTTCGGTGTTGTCCTTGACGTTGGACAGGTTGTTGGCGGTGTGGTTGAGGCGGTTGATATTGGCACCAAACTGGCCGCGCAGTTCGCCCACGCTGTCCAGCGCAGCGCTCAATGCGGTGATCTGGGCGTTGGCGGCGGTGCTGGTGGAGATTTCAGTGCCGGATACCGGGGCTGCGCCGTAGCTCTTAGACAAGCCGCCCAGTTCAGTGCCCAGGCCGGAGGTTTGTGCCGACAGGTCAAGGTCGAGGGTCTCTGCGGCGCTGGCGCCGATCTGGAACGCCACGGCCGAACCGAATTTGCCGGTGGTGCCGTCACTGCCGAACAGTTTTTCGCCAGCGTAAGCCGTGTTCTCCATGATGTTGTGCATTTCTTTGCCCAACTCGTCGTACTCGGCCTGCATCGAGGTGCGGTCGGCGTCGCTGTTCGTTCCGTTGGCAGACTGTGTGGCGAGGTCTTTCATGCGCTGCATGATGTCGGTCAATTCGTTGAGCGAGCCATCAGCGGTCTGCAGCAGCGAAGACGCGTCGCTGACGTTACGCAGGGCCACCGCCATGCCTTTGGACTGAGCGTTCATGCGGGTAGCGATCTGCAGGCCAGCGGCGTCGTCAGCGGCAGAGTTGATGCGCAGGCCAGTGCCCAGGCGCTGCTGGTTGACGGCCAGGGCGTTGTTGGTCTTGTTCAGGTTGGTCTGGGTCAGCAGCGAGGAGTAGTTGGTGTGGATAGTCAGGGCCATGATCGAAATTCCTGGTGAGCATTGAGTGTTGAAATTGTCGCGGTGCAGCTTGTTCTGCCCGCTGACACTCAAAAGGCGACCGATGATTCGACACACTTAAATCCCTAGGCAAATTATTTTCCAGGCGGCTCAAAGGTGCTGCTGACCTTGCCGCTGCCGATCACCTTGGCCTCGATGATTTTACCGCTGGCGGTGTTCTTGACCCTGATCACCATGCCCAGGCGTCCGTCCTGCTGGGCCTCGCCCTGGGTGCTGGCATGAATGTCACCGTGGTTGGCAAGCACCGTCACGCGTTCGCCACGGCGGACCAGCCAGGGCGCAACCAGCATGTCCCGGGTCAGCACTTGCTGGCTGCGGGTGCGTCGCTTGGCGCTCAGGCCGACCACCTCATCCACCTTGTTGAAGAGCCCGGTGCTCTGGCGGGTCACCGGTACTTCCTGGTACCCGAGCATGGCCAGGGTGATGAGTTGCCCGCGCTCAATGATCTGCGCGGCGGCCACCGCCCGGATAAACACCGTGGCCTGGCTGGTGACGTCAACTGACCACTGAGGTGCAGCGCACGTGAGGGTCAGGCGCACGCGGCCATAGCCCCGCCAGTCATGCCCGCTGCTGTCTATCTGTAGTGGCTGCTCGCAGGGGGCGGTGGGCGCCCCTTCAGGCAGGGCAAAGACCTTGTGGGTCAAGCGCGGCGCTTGCCAGCCCTGGTCTGCGGTTTTGTCTATCAGCTGCAGGGTGAAGTACTGCCCCACGGCTTGATCGATTTGCCGGTCAAGGGCCTCGTCGGCCACCGCCGCGGAGCAGGCCAGCAACAGTAGGGCGCCGATGGGCGCGCAAGAGGAAATGCGCCTTCCTCCTGGTGCTCCCTTCGATGCCTGAAGCGGAAGCAAAGCGGCCGCTAACACTCTTCGTGTATTCATTTAATTTCTTTTAAATCAGCAAGTTAAACCTGTTTTTTGAAGTGGGCACGCTTCCTGCAATTACCTGCGGGCAAGAGGCATGACCTCAACTTCAATCAATGGTACAGGCAATGAGTATAAGGATAGATGACGCGCTCGGTGTGCATACGCGTGCGCTCGGGCTGCATATGAAACGCACCGAAATTCTGGCCGCCAACCTGGCCAACGAAGACACCCCGGGGTTCAAGGCCCGGGATCTGGACTTCGCCGCAGAAATGGGCCGCAACGCGTCATCTTCCGGTCTGAGCACGCAGGCCCGCCTGCAATACCGCGTACCGGCGCAGTCAGCACAAGACGGCAACACCGTGGAGTTGAGTGTGGAGCAGGCCGCCTTCGCCAAAAGCACGTCGGACTACCAGACCAGCCTGACCTTTCTCAACATGAAATTTCGAGGCCTCAAACAGGCCATCGAAGGACGCTGAACACTATGGCTTTTGACTCCATTTACCAGATTGCCGGCTCTGCGATGAATGCCCAGACCGTGCGCCTGAACACCGTGGCCAGCAACCTGGCCAACGTGGATTCCGCTGCAGGCGCCGCCAAGGATGTTTATCAGGCTCGCAAGCCGGTATTCGCCGCAGTTTACGAAAACAACCAGTTGAGCCGAGGCGTCGGCATGGGCGGCGCCCACGTGCAGGTCATGGATGTGGTGACGGCGGGGCGCGAAGCGAAAACGCGTCACGAACCCGACCATCCCTTGGCTGATCGCGCCGGCAATGTGTACTACCCGGACATCAGCGAAATCGAAGAAATGACCGACATGATGTCCGCCACCCGCAGTTTTGAAACCGGGGTGGAAGTGCTCAACCGTATCAAGAGCATGCAGCAAGGCCTGCTGAAATTGGGAGAAGCCTGATGAGTACAGTCAACAATGACAACGTCACCCCGGGGGGGGGCGGTCAGCAAGGCCCCAAATCCAACGGTGCCGAAATGCAGAACACCTTCATTCAGTTGATGGTTGCGCAAATCAAGAACCAGGACCCCACCAAACCGGTGGACAGCAGCGAGTTCCTTAGCCAGTTCGCCACCATGTCCCAGGTACAAAGCCTGGAAAAAATGTCGGCACTGACTGAAAACAACATGGTGCTACTGGAAAACCTGCAGTACCTGAGCGCCTCCACGCTGGTGGGGCAGGTGGTCAAGGTGGCGGTTGATGAACTGAACATCACCGACAAACCGATCCAGGGTGAGGTGGAACTGGAGCACAGCGCTTCGGATCTGGTGGTAGTGCTCACCGATGCCAACGGCGTGAAGACCGAAATTCCACTGCCACCCAGTGAGCCTGGCCGTGTCGGTTTCGAAATCGACCCGCAGGCGCTGGGGCTCAAACCGGGCAAATACGATATCGAGGTCAAATCCAGCAGCGGTGAAAGCCTGAGGGTTGAAGTCAAGGGCAAGGTCAGCAGCGTGCGCCTTGGGGGTGACGGGCCGGTGCTCGCCATTGAGGGCGTGGGGGATGTGCCGTTCTACAAGATCACCGAGTTCAGTGAACCCACGCCGTTAACCAGCTTCCTGCCACGCAGTGGTTCCAACCCGTTCCAGCGCTCTCTCAGTCAATTTGCACAAGGCCAACGTTCATGAGTTTCAACATTGCCCTGACCGGCCTCAATGCCGTGTCCCAGCAACTCAACAGCATCAGTAACAACATTGCCAACTCCGGCACCGTGGGCTTCAAGTCATCGCGTACCGAGTTTGGCAGCCTGTACTCCGGCACCCAGGCGATGGGCGTCGGGGTACTGGGCCAGACCCAAAGCATGGGCCTGGGCGGCTCGCACTTTGCGACAGGCAACAACTTGAACCTGGCGATCTCCGAAAGCGGTTTTTTCGTAACCCGCAGCTCAAGCGGTGATATCAACTACACCCGCGCCGGTGCCTTTGGCAAAGACCGCGACAACTATCTGGTGGATGCCAGCGGGCAATTTTTGCAAGGTTACCCAGTCGATGCTGCGGGCAATCTGCAGGTCGGTGTGGTGGGCGATCTGCGCCTGCAAAACGGCAATCTGGGGGCCAAGGCCACGGACAAAATCGATTTTGCCGTCAATCTGGACGCCAACAAGGACGTGGTCACAGTCACGCCGTTCGACCCGACCAACCTCAACAGCTACACCAGCACTCAAACCACGCCGGTGTACGACTCCCAGGGCAAACAGCATTCGCTGACGCAGTATTTCGTCAAGACCGGGGACAACACCTGGGAGGTCCATTACTACGTTGGCAACACTGAGGTGGGCGGCCCCGAGCCGATGACCTTCGATACCAGGGGCCAACTGAGCACCCCGGTGGGGCCGGTCAATATCAACTTCGCGCTGCCGGGCGTGGATGCCATGAACATCAATATCGACTACACCCGCAGCACCCAGAGTGCCTCGGATTTCGTGGTGGCCACCAACAATCCGAACGGTTATCCCGCAGGTGAAAACACCGGTGTCACCGTAGAGAAGGATGGCAAGGTCTATGCCACCTACAGCAACGGTGAGCGGATGCTGCAAGGCCAGGTGGTGTTGGCCAACTTCATCAACCCCAACGGCCTGAAAAACGAAAACGCCACGCGCTGGAGCGCTACGGGCGAGTCGGGCAACCCGTTGATAGGCACCCCGGGCACCGGCCTGTTTGGCGACCTGACGGCGGGGGCGCTGGAGAACTCCAACGTCGATATGACCCAGCAACTGGTCGGCCTGATGGAAGGCCAGCGTAACTACCAGGCCAACAGCAAGGTGTTGTCGACCAACAAAGAGCTGACCCAAGTGCTCTTCAACTCCATTTGAGGCTGACCCATGGATCGTTTGGGATACACGGCAATGACCGCCGCCAGCCGCACGATGACTGCCCTGGCCGTGCGCTCCAATAACCTGGCCAACGTCAACACCCCGGGCTTTCGCAGTGATCTGGAACAGTCCGTCAGTGTGCCGGTGCAAGGTTATGGCTACGACAGCCGCCATCTGGCAATGGCCCAGAGCAATGGCGTGAACCTGGCAGCTGGCGCGCTCATGGCCACCGGCCGGGACATGGATTTTGCGATCAAGGGCCCGGGCCTGATCGCGGTACAGGGGCAGGACGGCGAAGCCTATACCCGTCACGGCAGCTTGCAGGTGGACGCCGACATGCAACTGACCATCAATGGCCGTGCGGTACTGGGCGAGGGCGGGCCGATCGTGCTGCCCCAGTTCGACTCCATCCGTATTGCCAACGACGGACGTATTTCCGTGTTGCCCCGGGGTGAGCCGCAGATGGTCGAAGTCGACCAGATCAAGCTGGTGGATGTGCCCGCGGCCCAACTGAGCAAGGACAACGCCGGGCTGCTGGTAACCCGCGATGGCATGCCTGCAGCCACCGACGAGAACGTGCAACTGGCTTCGGGTTTTCTGGAAGCCAGCAACGTCTCGGCCATTGATGAACTGGTGGGCACCATGAGCCTGAGCCGGTTGTTCGAGACCCAGGTAAAGATGATGAAAGCCGCCGAGGATTTGTCCACGGCGGGTAACAGCTTGATTCGCGCCAATTGATGGCCGACAGGAATTAACACATGAGCTCCGCACTCTGGATCAGCAAGACCGGCCTCGCCGCGCAAGACAAGGCGATGGCCACCGTGGCCAACAACCTGGCCAACGTCAACACCGTGGGTTTCAAAAGCGACCGCGTGGTGTTCGAGGATTTGTTCTACAGCATCGAAGTCCCGCCTGGTGCCCAGGCCGATGAAGTCAATACCGTGCCTTCTGGCATTCAACTGGGCAGCGGCGTGCGGGTGGTGGGCACGCAAAAAGTCTTTACCGAAGGCAATATCCAGACCACCGGCCAGCCGATGGACCTTGCCATCAGTGGGCCGGGCTTCTTCCAGATAGAAGGCCCCAACGGTGAGACGTACTACACCGAAAGCGGGCAATTGCAGCTCAATGCCGAAGGCATGCTGGTCAACACCCAGGGCTTGCCGCTGACCCCGGCGATCCAACTGCCCGTAGGGCACAAGAACTTTATGGTGGGCACCGACGGTATTGTCACAGCGGTATTGCCGGGCGGCACCGAGCCGGTGCAGCTGGGGCAGATCACCCTGGTCAACTTTGCCAACCCGTCAGGCTTGCAGGCCCTGGGCGGCAATCTGTATCAGGAAACCGTCGCCAGCGGTGTGCCGGTTGAAGATGTTGCCGGTCAGGACGGCCTGGGTGTGCTCAAGCAGGGCCAACTGGAAGGGTCCAACGTCGAAGTGGTGGAAGCCATGGTCTCGATGATGGCCATCCAGCGTGCCTATGAAGCCAATGCCAAGGTACTGGACGCCTCGTCCGGTATGTTGCAGTTCCTCAACCAGACCGTCTGAGCAGGATTATGCGTATTTTCATCCTGTTCTCTCTGCTGTTGGTGCTCGGCGGTTGCCAGAGCTTCAACGAAATCCTGCCTGACGAGGATTCCAGTGCTTTTGAACCGCCGCCGCTGGATTACAGCGTTCCACCGACCAGCAGTGGCGGGCTGTACCGTTCGGGTTTCGGCGGCTCGCTGTACCAGGACAAACGTGCGGTACGGGTGGGGGATATTCTGACCATCGTGCTCGATGAGTCGACCCAGTCGAGCAAAAGTGCCGGCACCAGCTTTGGCAAAAAATCCGGCGTGGGCATTGATGTGCCGACCATTCTGGGCAAGGCCTATCCCAACCTGGAAACCAAGCTGGGTGCGGGGCGTGACTTTTCCGGTTCCTCCAACAGTTCGCAGCAGAACACCCTGCGAGGCTCGATTGCGGTAACGGTGCACAAGGTGCTGCCCAACGGCACCTTGCTGGTCAAGGGCGAGAAGGCGCTGCGCCTCAATCAGGGCGACGAATTCATCCGTCTGGCCGGACTGGTGCGCATGGACGATATCAACCGCTACAACCAGGTGTCGTCCCAAAGTGTGGCCAACGCCCGTATCTCCTATGCCGGGCGAGGCGTGCTGAACGACAGCAACTCGGCAGGCTGGCTGACGCGCTTCTTTGCCAGCCCCTTGTTTCCGATGTGAGTGGACAGTTTTTTATGCGAAGCATTTTATACAGTGGGCTGGCGGCGCTGGCCCTGTTGCTGGGCATGCCAGCACACACGGCGCCCTTGATGGATCTGGTGGATATTGAAGGGATCCGCTCCAACCAGGTGATTGGCTATGGCCTGGTGGTGGGGCTGGACGGCAGCGGCGACAAGAATCAGGTCAAGTTCACCAACCAGTCAGTGGCCAACCTGATCAAGCAGTTCGGCATCAACCTGCCGCCCAATGTCGATCCCAAGCTCAAAAACGTGGCCGCAGTGACCGTCACCGCGAGCATTCCGGCATCGTACAGTCCCGGGCAGTCCCTGGACGTGACGGTCTCGTCCCTGGGCGATGCGAAAAGCCTGCGCGGCGGTCAACTGTTGCTGACCCCGCTGATGGGGGTGGACGGCGAAGTCTATGCACTGGCCCAGGGCGCCGTGGTGGTGGGCGGGGTCAAGGCTTCGGGGCGCAGTGGCTCCAGTGTGTCGGTCAACAGCTCCAACTCGGGCCTGATCCCTAACGGGGCGACGGTCGAGCGGATGATCCCCAGCGATTTCAACGAACGCAGCGATGTGATGCTCAACCTGCGCAAACCCAGCTTCCAGACGGCCAGCCGGGTTGCCGAAGCGGTCAACGCACGTTTTGGCGCCGGCAGCGCCACGGCCCTGAATGGCACCAAGGTGTCGGTCACGGCGCCGATTGCTACCAGCCAGCGCGTCAGCTACATGGCCATCCTTGAATCCCTGGACGTGCAGGAAGGCAGAACCCGGCCCAAGGTGGTGTTCAACAGCCGCACCGGCACCGTGGTGGTGGGGCAAGGGGTGCGGGTCAAGGCGGCGGCGGTGGCTCACGGCACCTTGACCGTGACCATCAGCGAAACCCCGCAAGTCAGCCAGCCGGGCGCGTTTTCGGGCGGGCAGACCGCCGTTGTCCCGCGCTCCGACATTGATGTCAGCCAGCAGCGCAACCCCATGTTCGCCTGGCCCGACGGTGCCGACCTGGACAGCATCATCAAGACGGTGAACAGCCTCGGGGCGACGCCGGATGATGTGATGAGCATATTGCAGGCACTGGAACAGGCCGGTGCCCTGAACGCTGAATTGATCGTGATTTAAGGCCCTTTTCACCATGAGCATTACCCAAATTTCGCAACACCGAAAATCGGGGCAGGAGTCTTCTGCCGATGTGGCCGTCCCACGCCAGGCACGTCTTGAAAATGTGGCGGAGCAGTTCGAGGCCATGTTCTTGCAGCTGATCCTCAAGCAAATGCGCAAGGCGGGCGATGTGTTGTCCGAGGGCAGCCCATTGCGCAGCCGCCAGGGCGACACCTTGCGTGAGTTCCACGACGAAGCGCTGGCCGAAAAGCTGGCCGGCCATCGCAAAACCGGGATTGCCGACATGCTGGTCAAGCAGCTGTCTCCGGGCATGCCGTCCACATCCCCCGCGGCCCCGGCCCAGAGCGGGCAATGTGGCGCGCCTGTGGCACCGGCTGGCCTGATGGCAGCCAACAAGGCGCTGACCCATGTGCGGGCAGCCCACCATGATTTGCCGTCTGCTGCCCCGAAACCACAGATGGTCGACAGCTTGCTGGCACCCATCGTCAACACCTGGCAGCGCGGTATCGACAGCCTTGGCAAGGGGGCTGCCGGGTTGGTGGCGCTGGTGGAAAAAGTCATTCAGCACGAGTCGGGCGGGCGGGTTGCGGTGGTCTCGCCCAAGGGCGCCCGTGGCTTGATGCAACTGATGCCGGGAACGGCCCGGGAAATGGCCCAGGAGTTGAACCTGCACTACAGCGAGCAGCGCCTGACCCGTGATGGCGAGTACAACAAGCAATTGGGTACGGCGTATCTGGACAAACTGCTCAAGCGCTATGACGGCGCTACGGCGCTGGCGGTGGCGGCGTACAACGCCGGGCCCGGGCGTGTGGATGAGTGGCTCAAGAGCAATGGCGACCCGCGCAAGGGCACGATCAGTGTCAGTCAGTGGGTCGAGCGTATTCCATTCAAAGAAACCCGCAACTACACCCGTTCGATTCTGGCCGACCTTGGCCAGACCGGTGTGTCGCCGAGGGCGCCGTCTGCTACTTCGCGCAGCGGGCCTATTGATGACCTGGTATTTAAGCCGGGCGCCGTTCCGGTCGCCTCAAGCACACAGGACCTCACTTCCACCGTCAGCCGTGCAGCCGAACTTCGTTCACCGGCCTTTGCCCAGAACATGCGGGTTGCGCGCAAGGAGATTGAAACATGAGCCTCATGGGCCAGATCGGATATTCCGGAGTATCGGCGGCGCAAGTCGCCCTGAACGCGGCAGCGCAGAACATTGCCAACATCCGCACCCCGGGCTACAGCCGCTTGACCGTCCAGACGGGTTCGGTCGGCGGGCAGGGCCAGGAGGTGGGTGGCGGGGTCAACGTGATCGGCGTCAAGCGCATAAGCGACAACTTCAAGACTCAGCAGCTGTGGCGTGCCACCACCGACATGAACTACTACCAGGCCGGTCAGGACTACTTCAGCTCGCTTGAAGGCGTGATGTCGGGCGAGGGCTCCAACCTGAGTACCGGGCTCAACAACTTTTATGCCGCCCTGAGCGCCGCTAGCAGCAGCCCCGGCGATATCCCGTTGCGCCAGCAGATCCTGTCCGAGATGAAAAATCTCACCCAGCGCTTCAACGGGCTCAACAGCACTATCGACAATCAGCTCAAGGCCCTGCATGAGCAACGCTCGGCGATGGGCACCGAAATCAACGGCCTGAGCAATAACCTGGCGCTGCTCAACCAGAAAATCGTGCAGGCCGAATCCACCGGCGCCGACAGTTCTGCACTGCGTGATCACCGCGAATCCCTGGTGGGCGAGCTGAGCAAGTACGCAGATGTGCGTGTCAGCGAAAGCAGCGACGGCTCCCTGACCGTCTCCTTCGCCAACGGCCAGCCGCTGGTCAGCGGCAAAACCGCGGGCCAGTTGTCGATCACCCTCAACGCTGCGGGTGAACAGGAAGTGGCGCTGAATTTTTCTGGTACCCGTTTCCCGTTGCGTCAGGACACCCTGGGCGGCGCGTTCGGCGGGCTCTACAACGCCGAGTACAACAACTTGCTGCCGGCCCGTGAAAGCCTCAAGGAAATGGCCGGGGCGCTGGCTACCCTGGTCAATGACACCCTTGCGACCGGTTTTGACCTCAATGGCAACCCGGGCAACCCGCTGCTGACGTTCGACCCCAACAGCAGCAACGGCCTGCTGCAAATGAATAACGTCAAGCCCGAGGAACTGGCGCTGTCTGGCGTTGCGGGCGAGAGCGGCAACAACCAGGTGCTGCTGGACCTGATCGAACTGAAAAACACCAAGGTCACAGTGGGCGGCAACTCGGTGACCTTGAGCGAAGCCTACAGCGGCATGCTGGGGGATGTGGCCAGTGCCAGCCGACAGAACCAGGCCGACCTCAAGTCCGCTATCACCGTCACCGAGCAGGCCCAGAGCCAGCGCGACAGCGTGAGTGCGGTGAGTGATACCGAGGAAGCCCAGGCAGTGATGGATTACAACAAGGCCCTGCAGGCCAATATGAAGGTCATTCAGACCGCCAACAGTATTTTCGACACCATTCTGGCGGCTGTTTGAAGCCCGGCACCCCGACTTGAGTAAAGGCCCACGACCATGCGAGTGACCAACGTACAAACCTCTGCCCTGATGCACGCCAACATGAACCGCAACGCCGAGGCGATTGGCAAGTTGCAGGCGCAAATCGGCAGCGGCCTGCGCATCCAGAGGCCCTCGGACGACCCGATTGCCAACGCCCGACTGATGCGCATCGAACGCGAGCAGGCCAGCCTGGGGCAATACAACCTCAATATCGGCCGGGTATCGGACAACCTGATGGTGCAGGAGACCTATTTGAAGTCCGGCTCCGACGCCATGCTCAGCGTGCGCGATCTGCTGCTGTGGGCGGGTAACGACAGCAACAGCGGCGAGGATCTCTCGGCTATCGCCGATGAAATGTCGAGCCTGGAACACAGCATCATGAGTTACTTCAACGCCAAGGATGAAGCGGGCAACTACATGTTTTCCGGCACGCTCAGCGACACCCAGGCGGTGACCTTTGACCCGGCCAGCGGCATCTATAGCGTCACTGGCAACGACCAGCACCGTCAGGCGGTCGTGGGCAATGGCGTGATGATCGATGACAACGTGACGGCCAGGGAAATACTGGGCCCCAATGCCGACCTGCTGAACACTCTGCACAGCCTGGTCGACAGCCTCAAGACCGCGCCCAACGACCCGGCCACCCGCCAACAACTCAAGGACACGCTGGACACCCTGGACCAGACCCACGGCCGCGTGCTCGGCGGGCTGACCGAACTGGGCGGGCGCCAGAACACCCTGACCCTGCTGGGCAACGGCAACGCCGATGTGTCGCTGGCCAACCAGAAAGTCCAGGGCGATCTGTCGCAGCTGGACCTGGGCGCTGCATTCCTGCAGGTCAGTGGCTACGAGCTTTCAATGCAGGCCAGCCAGAAGGTCTACACCCGCGTGGCCGCCATTTCCTTGTTTGACCTGATGTAACCCAGAACCGGAACACCCGACATGAAAGTTGTAAACGAACGCACGGCCATTGCCTCTTATGACTTGGGCATGCGCACTCAGGCCCAGCAGCGCGATAGCGTGCCCCAGCAACGTGTGCGCAATGCCAAGCCGCCCGAATTGGCCAGCGTGCAGCGCCAGCCGGGGAAAATGGCCGGGCTGAGCCTGCAGTTGAACCAGCAGTCTTCTTCGATTCAGACCGCGCATCTGTACCTGACCCAGGTGACCGAACACCTGAGCAGTTTCAAGCGCGATCTTGGCCGCAGCCTTAATGGCCCGGCCAAGAGCGGACTGGATGGCGAAACCCTGTCCCGTTCAGTCAAGCGCCTCAACGACCTGCTGGAGAACCGCAGCCGGTTATCGGCCTCCAGTGTCGATGCCCAGTTGGGCCTTAACCTGGACCAGCCGCTGCGCAGCCGTTTCAGCATTCAGCGGCTGGAATCGCTGAACGCCGTGCAGGCCTCGGGCAGTGAAACCCTGCTGTTCAGTGCCGGACGGCACATGCCGGGTCCGATTGCCGTGGTGCTGGACGATGACATGAACGAGCGCCAGATCCTGCGCCGCTTCAACACCAGCCTGGCCCAGGCCGGGCTGCATGCCGAGGTCAACGACGAAGCGAAATTGCGTTTCTCGGCCACCGAGTCGCAATGGGGCAAGCTCAAGGGCCAGATGTCGATCCAGGGTGAAGACAAACTCTTCGCCCGGGCCAGTTTTACCCCGGTGCACAGCAAGGAGGAAAACCTGCTGGGCGCACCCTTGATTGCGCCCAAAGGTACGGGCCGGGCCGAGCTGCGACAGTTGATGGCCACGGTGGACAAAGGGCTGGTGCGGGTCAACGGGGTGATTGAGCAACTCAACCAGCGCCAGGGGCATGTCAGGGAGCAGATCGGTCGCCACGAAAGCAAGGACGAAAAGCGCTGGGCCCACGACTTTGCCGGTCGTGTGTTCGAGCGCGAAGGGGGGCAGGGCAGTGACTACCTGAAAGTGGCGCAACTGGTGCAATGCCAGGCCAATGTGTCGCGGCACCGGGTGGTCGGGTTGATGGGCTGAGCCTCTAGCCAGGAGGCTGCTCAAGCAGTGAGCGGGCGTATGCGGCCGTCATGGTCTGCCAGGTTTTTGGATCGGCAGGAATCAGATGCTCGATGCGCAAAGACGTCACCGTGATGTCGAGCGGCATGCCGAATGTGGTGAACGTTGACATGAAATTCAGCTCGCCGTGGGGGGAGCGGATACGGGTCAACACCAGCGGTGGCAGCTCATTGCTCACGGCTGAGCAGGACGGCGGGGCATCGAGGTTTTGCAGCAGTTCGGCCAGGAGCGGGTTGTCCAGCGCCTCGCGGATTGCCCGTTGCCAGGCAATGCTGCGGATTTGCTCGGGGTTGATCAAGTGGTCGCCGAGGCCGCCGGGTTGCAGCAGGGTGGTCAGCAGATTCAAGCCCTGCGTAGCGTCGGTAGGCAGCCCCAGCAGATCGAACAGCACTTGGGTGCTGGCATTGGCTGCCAGCACTTCCCAGTGGCTGCCCAGCACAATCGCCGGAGCAGGATTATTGGCGTGCAGCACATGGGTGATGGCGTCGCGCACGGCGTCCATTGCCGGGGAGGACAGCGGGGTGGTTTCGTAGCGAGGTGCGTAACCGGACGCCAGGAACAGGCTGTTGCACTGCTCCAGCGGGACCTCCAGGGCCATCAGCAAGTTGTGCAGAGTGCCGGGGCCGGGGCGGGCCCGTCCGGTTTCAATGCAACTCAAATGGCGCTGGGAAATGCCCGTGATCAAGGCCAGCTCCAGCTGGCTCAACCTGGCTTGACGACGAAGCAAACGTAACTGCGGGCCGGCGGTTGTCGGGGCAGTGGTGCGAGGAAAGGATTGGCTGTTCATGCGTCAACTCTGGCACTGGTAAAGGTCTGAGTCCATGACCTGCGAGGTCATTGCGGGTGAGGCAAAAGTATCACTAACGTGGCTGCACACCTTATCGCCCACTGTTATCCCGGAAAACCACATGAACAGACCTTATTTGGCACTCGCCACTTTACTGGGCTTCTCTGCCTACACGGCCTACACGATGTGGCAGGCGGATCAGTCCCTTGTCGAGTTCGGTCTGGGGCTGATGTCTAGCCCTGACACGGCTCAGGTGGTGATTGATCTTTATGTGCTCGCGGCCCTGGCCTGTGTCTGGATGTACCGGGATGCACGCGCCAAAGGGCGATCGTTGGGGGCTGTGCTGCCTTACATGGTGGTGACGGCCGTTTTCGTGTCCGTGGGGCCACTGCTGTACATCGTGGTTAACGGGTTTCGCCCGGCCATTGAGAAACGAATGTAGCTTTTAACACTTAAGCCTTGTCTGGATTAAATTTAAACCCGCAGAATGCTGGCATAACAAAAGCATGCAGTGGAACAGATGAGGTGACGTTTTGTTGAGTGGTGATAAAAGCTCGGTCGAGCTGAATTGGAATGAAGTCTGGGGAGGCTTCAAACAGCTATTGCCCATTTCTCTGTTTGTGGTGGTCTTTGGCGTTGCGTTTGGTCTTGCTGCCGCGCAGACAGGGCTGGACGACAGCGCGAGCCTGCTCATGAGCGCCCTCGTGTTTGCCGGTGCCTCGCAGTTCGCGGCACTGGACCTGTGGGGTGCGCAGGTGCCCGTTGTGCCATTGATCGTGACGGTGTTTGCGATCAATGCGCGGCACCTTTTGATGGGGGCGACCTTGTATCCCTGGCTGCGCGAGCTTCCCACCGCCAAGCGTTACGGCGTGATGCTGGTGATCTCGGACGCCAACTGGGCGATGTCGATGCAGGCATTCAACAGCGGCAAGTCAGGCATAGGCCTGATTCTGGGCGGCGGTATTGCCCTGTGGGCGGCATGGGTGCTGGGCAGTTGGCTGGGCGTGTACTTTGGCAGTGATATCAAGGACCCGGTCAGTCTGGGTCTGGACATGGTGATGGGCTGCTTTCTGCTGGCCATGGTGGTCGGAGGGCAAAAGAACCTGCGCATGCTGGTCATCTGGAGTGTGGCAGCCGCCTCGTCACTGCTGGCGCACAGGTACTTGCCTGAAAATAGCCATGTGGTGGTCGGGGCTCTGGCGGGTGGCGTTCTTGGCGCTGTGTGGATGGAGAAGAAAAAGTGAGCATTGATAGCGCAGGTTACGGCACATTCATCATCATTTTGATCATGGCCGTGGTCACTTTGGTCACGCGCCTGGGGGGCGTTTTCGTGATGTCCTTCGTCCCCATCAACTACCGTGTGCAGCAGTTTATCAGCGCCATGTCGGGCTCAGTGTTGGTCGCGCTGCTGGCGCCGCTGGCACTTAACGGTGACAACGGCGCACGACTTGCCTTGCTCACCACTGGAGTGGTGATGCTGGTGCTCAAGAAACCACTGCCCGCAATTGCGGCGGGCGTTGTAGCAGCGGCAGTGTTCAGGCATCTCTGAAGGCCGGATGAAAAAGTCGACCCGAGGGTTGGGTCGACTTTTCAGAACACCCGGCCCTCATCCTGGCGCTTTTAAATTGAGCGCTGGTTCACGCGCTCGGTAAGTTCGTGCGCCGACTCTTTGCGCTCCGAGTAGCGGTCAACCAGATCCGGGCGATCGCGCAGCAACGCTGTGAATTTCACCAGCTCTTCCATGACATCGACGACGCGGTCATATAACGCCGACGGTTTCATCCGGTTGCGTTCGTCAAACTCCAGATATGCCTTGGGCACTGAAGACTGATTGGGGATGGTGAACATCCGCATCCAGCGTCCCAGCACGCGCAGTTGGTTGACCACGTTAAACGACTGCGACCCCCCGCAGACTTGCATCACCGCGAGGGTTTTGCCCTGGGTCGGGCGAACAGCCCCCAAGGCCAGCGGCACCCAGTCGATTTGCGCCTTGAACACGGCGGACATCGCACCATGTCGCTCGGGCGAGCACCACACCTGTCCTTCAGACCACTGCATCAGCTCCAGCAGTTCCTGGACTTTTGGATGGTCGTTCGGCGCGTCATCCGGCAGTGGCAGGCCCGAGGGGTTGAAGATCCGTGTCTGGGCGCCGAAATGTTCGAGCAACCTGGCGGCTTCTTCGACAAGCAGGCGGCTGAATGAGCGTTCGCGCGTCGAACCGTACAGCAGCAGGATGCGCGGTTTATGCCGGCCGTCGTGGTCACTGGGTTTGGCATCAACCAACGAGGTGTCGAGATTGGGCAGCGAGTCGATCATGGTGGCTCCGGTTACAGGGTGCTGATGCGGTCGAGTTCGTATTTCAGGGTCGCGGCATCAAGTTGGGCAAAGGGCAGGGCGAGGAATACCCGGCAGCGTGTTTCGATACGCGCCAGGGTGGCGTGAAACGCAGCAGTCACGGCCGCGTCGTCGCCCTTGACCTCGGAGGGGTCTTCCAGTCCCCAATGAGCTTTGAGGGCCGGCCCGAAGTACACAGGGCAGGCCTCACCGGCGGCCTTGTCGCAGACGGTTATGACAATGTCCGGCGGGTTGTTCTGGAAGGCGTCATTGCCTTTGCTACTCAAACCGTCGATAGCGATTCCGGCTTCGAGCAAGGTGGTCAGGCTGCGGGGCAAAACCTGGCCCTTGGGAAAGCTGCCTGCACTGACGGCCTGGAAGCCTTGCGGTGCCAGATGGTTGAACATGGCTTCGGACAAGATGCTGCGACAGCTGTTGGCGGTACACATAAACAGAACGCGCACGGTATTCCCTCTTTTCAACGGCACTAAACGCTCAGGCGCAAGGCCAGGGCACACAAGGTGACCAGCAGGATTGGCAGGGTCAGGATCACCCCGGTCTTGAAGTAATAACCCCAGGTAATGCGGATGCCCTTGCGTGCCAGGACATGCAGCCAGAGCAGCGTGGCGAGGCTGCCAATGGGGGTGATTTTAGGGCCCAGGTCGGAGCCGATGACGTTGGCGTAGATCATGGCCTCGCGTATTACGCCGCTGGCTTGCGTGTCTTGGATCGAGAGCGCACCCAGCAATACCGCAGGCATGTTGTTCATGACCGAAGACAATAACGCCGCGAGCAGCCCGGTACCCAAAGTCGCGCCCCAGAGGCCGAATTCGGCCATGTGGTTCAGGGCCATGGTGAGGTAAGTAGTGAGGCCTGCATTTTTCATCCCGTACACCACCAGGTACATACCCAGGGAGAACGTCACCACCTGCCAAGGGGCTTCGCGCAGCACGCGCCGGGTGGAAATGATGTGGCCCCGGGCAGCAACAGCGAACAGCAGGGCAGCGCACACGGCCGCAATTACACTGACCGGAATGCCCATTGGCTCCAGTGCAAACAGGCCTGTGAGCAGCAGGACCAATACGGCCCAGCCGACATAAAAAGTCAGCGGATCGCGTATGGCCTCGCGTGGCTCTGGCAGGTCATCCAGGGCGTAGTGCCGAGGAATGTCACGCCGGAAAAAACCGTACAGCACCAACAGCGTGCAGGCCACGGAGACGACGTTGACCGGCACCATGACCGATGCGTATTCACTGAAGCCAAGGCCGAAATAGTCTGCCGAAACGATGTTGACCAGGTTCGACACCACCAGCGGCAGGCTCGCCGTATCGGCAATGAACCCGGCAGCCATGACAAAGGCCAGGGTAGAGGCAGCAGAGAAGCGTAAGGCGAGCAGTATGGAAATGACGATGGGGGTCAGGATCAGGGCGGCCCCGTCATTGGCAAACAGGGCGGATACCACGGCGCCCAGCAGCACGGTAAACACGAACAGGCGACGACCGTCGCCTTTGGCCCAGCGCGCCACATGCAGTGCTGCCCACTGAAAGAAACCTGCCTCGTCGAGCAGCAGGCTGATGATGATCACTGCGATAAACGTAGCGGTGGCATTCCAGACAATGGCCCATACCAGCGCAATGTCCTGGAACGTTACAGCCCCTGCAATCAGCGCCAGTCCAGCGCCCAAGGATGCACTCCAGCCGACACCCAGCCCTTTGGGTTGCCAGATCACCAGGACCAGAGTCAGTAAAAAAATCGCGAATGCTATGAGCATGGGATATCTCGACAGGTGCCGGGTCAGCAGCAAGCAGTGGTATTGAGCGGGCGGTCGCCCATGGCATGAAGACGAACGCTGTTTTGTTCAAGCCAGTGGGCGTTGGCGGTCAGGGTTGTATCAATAACGCTGCGCACCCAGTCCGGCAGTTCAGGGTTGAGCCGGTAATACACCCACTGACCCTGGCGACGGTCGAGCAGCAGCCCGCAACCGCGCAGCTGAGCCAGATGGCGGGAGATTTTTGGCTGACTGTCATCCAGCGCGCAGACCAGTTCACAGACGCATAACTCTCCCTCGCGGGCGATCAGCAAGGTGGCCCGTACCCGTGTTTCATCGGACAGGCATTTGAACAGTGCGGCGGGATTGAGCATGGGGGATGGCTCTATACATATGGTTATCCGAATATACGGATAGCCATATGTGATGGCAAGCGTGACCTTAACTGTTGGAGCGAGCCTGCTCGCGAGGGTCATTAACGATTGTGCGACCTTTTGCTCCTGCCGAGGTGGTGCAGGCGCTTTACCCCGGCGGCCTCACCACGCATCATGTGACGCCAGCATCCATGTCCACGGTGCCGGGTATTTGTGGTTAAAAGGAACTGACGTTGAACGAACACACTTTGTCCATGCGCCTGGAGCGCGTGGCGGCTCATATGCCGGCAGGTGCACGCCTGGCTGATATTGGCTCTGATCATGGGTATCTGCCGGTGGCGTTGTTGCGCCGTCGAGCCATCGCGGCGGCAGTGGCAGGGGAAGTGGCGCAGACCCCATTCCACGCCGCAATACGCACGGTGCGCGATAACGGTCTGGAGCAGCAGATCACCGTGCGTCAGGCCAACGGTCTGGCGGCGATCGAGGCGGCAGACGAAATCACCGCGATCAGTATTTGCGGCATGGGCGGCGAGACCATTCGCGACATCCTGGAGAGTGGCAAGGCACGCCTGAGTGGCCGGGAGCGGTTGATCCTGCAACCTAATGGCGGCGAGCAACCCTTGCGCCAGTGGCTGATGGAAAACAACTACCGCATCCTGTGCGAAGAACTGCTGCGGGAAAACGGCTTCTACTACGAAATCATCGTTGCCGAGCGCGCCGGGCCGGTGCTTTACACCGCCGAAGAACTGTACTTCGGACCTTTGCAAATGCAGGCGCGCAGTCCTGTATTTCTGGGCAAGTGGCAACGCATGCTGCTCGAAAAGCAAAAGGTGCTGGCCAGCTTTGCCCGGGCGCGGCAGGCCGTACCCGAAGACAAGATGCAGGAAATCGACCAGCAGGCCCGCTGGATTACCCGGTTGCTGGCATAGCCTCGGCCAGTCGAGCTCAAACCATCGTTCGCAGCCATGCCAGCAACTGTGCTTGAGGGCTGTCGGCAATCAACGGCCGGGGCGACAGCAGACAGTAACGTGAGCCGTCCTCGACGAAGCCCGCTGGCGCAGTCAGTACACCGCTGTCCAGATCGTCGCGCACCAGATGCCAAGGGCCGATGGCCACGCCCAGGCCAGCCACGGCCGCCTGCAAGCTGAAATAGAAGTGTTCGAAAGTCTGCCCCGGTGCCTCAGGCAAGGTCAGGCCTGTAGCCGTGGCCCATTCCTGCCAGGCGCCCGGCCGTGTGCGGGTGTGCAGCCGGGGGGCTTCGCCCCGCTGCTCCGGGCTACCGTTCTGCGTAGAAAACCAGTGGGCTGCTTTGTCCGGGCGGCACACGGGGCCGATTTTTTCCGCAAACAATGGCTCTACGTGGTATCCGTCGGCCCAGGGGAAATCGTCACGGCGGATGGCCAGATCGATGTCATTGGCGAAGCTGAACGGTCCTCCGCCAGCGACCAGATGCACGTCGATGCCCGGATGCCGGGCCTGGAAGTCAGGCCAGCGCGGAATCAGCCAGCGCATCAGCAGCGTAGGCTCGCAGGACAGCACCCAGGCCCGTTTCTGGCGCGCGTTGGCGCGCAACGTGTCGATGGCCTGTGCCATCAGCCCCAGACCATCGCCTACAGCCTTCGCCAGCAAGCGGCCCGCATCCGTGAGAAACACCCGGCGGCTGCGACGTTCGAACAGCTCCACACCCAGCTCGTCTTCGAGCAAGCGTACGGCGCGGCTGACTGCGCCGGGGGTCAGGTGTAGCTCGCTGGCGGCACGGCTGAAATTCTCCTGACGCGCTGCGGCCTCAAAACAACGCAAGGCCAGCAGGGATGGCAGTCGCCCATGCGTGAATGGTGAGTCAGGCTCACTATTGTTGTCAGATATCATCGTTATTAATCTGCAGTCGGTGCCAATAGCATGGCGTCTGTTCGTTAACTATCGACAGGATACGTCATGACCGAATTGATAGCTGTAATCACAATTACCCTGCTTGCGATCATCAGTCCGGGGCCGGACTTTGCAATGGTCACACGTAACAGTTTGCTGCTGTCGCGCCGTGCCGGGGTGCTGACTGCACTGGGCATAGGTCTGGGGGTGCTGGTGCATGTGACCTACACCCTGCTGGGCGTGGGCCTGCTGATCCAGAAGTCGCCCTGGCTGTTCAGCACGCTCAAGCTGGTGGGCGCGATTTACTTGATTTATCTCGGTGTGAAGATGCTGCGGACCAAGCCCCGTGGCGGGCAAGCCGAAAGCCCGGCGGCACCGCTGTCGGATCTGGCGGCGCTGCGCACGGGCTTTCTCACCAATGCACTCAACCCGAAAACCACACTGTTTACTGTCAGTTTGTTTATGCAGGTGGTGCAGCCCGATACATCGCTGGCGGTGCAGATGGGCTATGGCGCTTTTATATCAGTGGCGCACGTGGCTTGGTTCGCTTTGGTTGCACTGTGTTTCTCTACTGGGTCGGTACAGGGGCGGTTGCTCGCCCTGCGTCACTGGATCGACCGCGCTTTCGGGGGGCTGCTGGTGGGATTTGGAGTCTTGCTCGCGGTTGTGCGCTGATCAGGTGAAATGTCTTTCCCTGAAACGGTTATTTTCACCTGCCTGAATCCCAGGAATCTTCGCAGGAGCTGTACAAAAGTCGGTGACAAATAATAAGATGAGAAGAATTATCATTTAGATCAAGCGAATCTCACATGTCTCACGACAGGATCGTCTCGCCCGTCGAGCAGTTGTATGCGAATCATCATGGTTGGCTGCGGGGCTGGCTGCATCGGCGATTGAGGCACAGTGCCGATGCCGAGGACCTGGCTCACGACACGTTTATCCGTGTACTGCGTTCAAAGCACGATGCTCAGGCACTGCGCCAACCCATGGCGTTTCTTGCAACGATTGCCAATGGCCTGCTGATCAACCGCTGGCGGCGTCAGGCAATCGAGCGGGCTTACCTTGAGGCCCTGGCTGCCCGGCCAGCAGGCGAGGAGCCTTCTCCCGAAGACCGCTACCTGACGATCGAAACCCTGTTGCAACTCGATTCGCTGCTGATCGGATTAACTGCCCGGGTCCGGCAGATTTTCTTTTTGTCCCAACTCGATGGCTTGACCTATCCGCAGATCGCCGCGCAGTTGAGCTTGAGCGTGGCCCAAGTGCAGAGGGCCATGGGCAAGGCGTTCAGTGTCTGCTACGCGAGCCGTTTCGAATGAGCGGTGTTTCTGTTAATCCCCGTGTCCGTGATACGGCCATCGACTGGATCGTCCGCATGCAGTCCGGGCTCATGAGTGCAACTGATCAGTTGGCGTTGCAGCAATGGCGCCAGGCGAGCGCCGAGCATGAACATGCCTGGCAACGTGTCAGTAGCCTGCCGCTGTTGATGCAGCCCGGGGCCGCTCTTTTATCCGATGCAACGGCGCGCAGGGCGCTTGAATCTGCCGGCACAGACCCTCGGCGCCGCAGGCAGGTACTCAAGTGCTTGTTGGCACTGGGGCTGTTTGGCGGGGTTTCCTGGCAAGGCGCTCAGTCCACCGTTATGCGAACTGCTCTGGCCACTTACCGCACCTCCACCGGCGAGCGTCGTCAGTGGCGGCTGGCCGACGGCACGTCGTTATGGTTGAACACCGCCAGTGCGGCCAACGTGGATTGGCAGGCAGACCGTCGCCATGTGCAGTTGATCGAAGGCGAACTGGCTCTGAATGTGGAGGCCAAGTCAGGTTCGGTGCAACTGGTCACCCCCGATGCCGTGCTGTTTGGCCGTGGGGCTAATCTGCTGGTGCGCCATGATCGCCTGGGCACTCAGGTCACGGTGTTGCGTGGCCTGGTACAGGTGAACTCGCGTCACAACCGGACACCCTTACTGCTTGAGGCCGGTTGGCGAACGCGGGTGGATGCTCAGGGTCTCCACCCGGCAAGCCTCACTGATGTGTTCATGGCCCAGGCGTGGCTGCGTGGCATTTTACCGGCTGAGCGCATGCGTCTGGATGTTCTGCTGGCCGAACTGTCACGCTACAGGCCCGGAATTTTGCGCTGCAGCGAACAGGTTGCGGGTTTGCGCGTGACTGGCAGTTTTCAGCTCGACGACACCGATGCGGCGCTGGCGTTGGTGGCCCATGCGTTACCGGTACGCATCGAGCGCCGGACCCGCTATTGGGTCACCGTGGTACCGGTCTGAAATTATTTTTTGTGCAGCGCGATAGTTTTTTGAATCTGGCGGGGCCTTCAGGAATAACCCACCGAAACAGGTGGGTCTTCACCTTCAGGAGCCCTGCATGATATCCCCCGCAAGTGTTTTGTGCGCCCGTACCTTCGGCCTGCTTATTCTGGGCCTGCAACCGCTTTACAGCGCAGCCGTTTTCGCTGCTGACGAGCGTCAACACTTCAACATCGATGCAGGTCCGCTGGATCAGGTGCTCTCGCGTTTCGGCGTGCAGGCGCGCATCAGCATGGCGGGGAGTTCGACGCTGACGGCAGGCAAGAGCAGCAAGGGACTGCAGGGCGACTTCAGTACTGAGGCGGGCCTGACGCGACTGTTGTCAGGCACCGGCCTGAGTTATCAGCGCCGGTTGGATGGGAGCGTCGAGTTGTTTCAGGGGGGAGGGGCTGTTGTGCTGCCCTCGCAGAAGGTCACCGGGGAAGATCCGGCCATTGAAGAGGTCTATCTGGCGCCGCGATCGTCGGTGTATATCTCCAGCGAAGACATGCAACGATTTGGCGTGATCTCGGTGGGTGATGTGCTCAAGGGGCAGCCGGGTGTGCAGGTGGGGGACAGCCGTAATGGCGGTGGCCTGGATGTGAACATTCGTGGCATCCAGGGGCAAAGCCGGGTAGCCGTCACGGTCGATGGCTCGCAACAGGCGCTGGATGTGTATCGCGGTTATGCCGGTACCCAGCAGCGCAGCTACATTGACCCTGACCTGATCAGCGATATCACCATCGACAAGGGCCCGAGCCTGACATCGAGTGCCATTGGCGGCACGGTAAAGATGCGCACCATCGGCGTAGACGACATTTTGCGTGACGGTCACACCGTTGGCCTGCGCTTGAAGGGCGATGTGTGGAACAACGGCGTTGCTCCCGCCTCCCGTGACGGCCATTCGGCCACTGAGACCCTTTACTCCGAGCCGCACCGCAACCGTGGCGGGCTGTTCGGCTCAGAGGCGCAGTCCGGCAGTGCCGCGTTTGCCTACACCCATGACTATTTCGATGTGGTGGCCGCCTACGCGCATCGAAATCAGGGCAACTATTTCGCCGGTAAAAAGGGCCAGGACCGTTACCGCACTTTTGACCGTTATGGTCGCGAAGACATGACGGTTGCCACAACTTATAACCCCGGCGAAGAGGTCCTCAACTCATCGTCAGAGACCGACTCCTACCTGATCAAAACCACCATTCGCCCGGCCGATGACCATACGCTGGAGCTGGGCTTTAGACGGTACGACGGCCATATTGGCGAGATCATGCCCTCGGACATTTTTCGTTTCGGCACCGGGGGCATCTACCAGTACCCGCTGGGCCACACCAAAATCGACACCTATACCGCCCGATACAACTACCTCCCGAGCGCCAACCCGTTGGTGGACCTGACAGCCAGCCTGTGGATGACGGATGCGCAAACCAGCAACCTGACCTCGGTGCTGGCGCCGGCTTCCCAACGTTATCGCTCGGATCGCAACTGGACCCGCCAGGCCGACCGGCGCATTGGCGGCGACCTGGCCAATACCTCGCAGTTTGATACGAACTTCGGCGACCTTAAGCTGGATGTGGGCGGCTCGTTCCAGGTCGAGGAACTGCGCCCGCAAAAAGGTGTGGTCACCCATCAGGACGACATCAATGCCAACCGCAGCCTGCGCGACGGTTCCCGGCAGGAGTTCAGCCTGCACAGCAAACTGGAATACCAGCCGGTCGACAGGCTGACGCTGTGGGGTGGTGGTCGCTACACCTATTACCGCACCAAGGATCACGTTGCCCACTCGACGGCCCTGCGAGAGGAGCGTGAGTTGAGGTACCTGAGGGTCTTTAGCCCGCAAAGCTACGGCAACATGATGTGGTTCCCGGATCAGAACGGGCAGTACACCGACGCTACGGACCCGCGGTTGAACAACGGTATCGTGTTCAACAACACCAACTTCCCTTTCGAGGGCACGCGCTACAACGACTTCGGCGCAACTGAATCTACGGTGTATCCATCCCAGGTTGGCGAGGTGGTCAGCGGTTACGCGTACTCCGGTAAACAAAGCGACAGCGGCGGTGCCTTTGCGCCTGCCATTGGTTTCAACGTCGAGCTGGCGCCGGACACGTTCTTTTATGCGTCTTACACCCAGGGCCTGCGCATGCCCTCGCTGTTCGAAACCAGTCAGGGCGTCTTGCAGACCATGCCCGGAAAGGGCCTGAAACCCGAGCGCTCAAGCAACTGGGAGATCGGTGCCAGCACCCTGCATAAAAGCCTGCTGGTGGACAACGATTCGGCGGCCATCAAGGTTGCCTACTTCAACACCAACATCAAGAACTACATCACCCGCTACTACGACCCAAGCCCGGGGCTGATGGGCCTGATGCAGTTCAGCAATACCGACAGCTTCAAAACCAGCGGCCTGGAGTTGCAGTCGCATTACGACGCGGGCCGGGTGTTTGCAGATTTATCGTCCACTTACTACCTGAAAACCGAAACCTGCGACTCGACTTTCGCAGCACGTTTGCGCGCGAGCTCCAATCCCTATCAGGACTTGAGCAAAACGCCCAACTGCACGCCGGGCAGCTTCATGGGTTCTTATTCCAATACCCAGAACCCGCCACGCTTTGCAGCAAACCTGACCACGGGCCTGCGCTTTTTTGACCAGACGCTTACCGTCGGCGGCCGTGGAACTTATACCTCCGGCCCGACCGTCAAGGCCGACAATGAATGGCAAACCGGCGCCACCACGCCGCAACTGGTCTATGAACAAGTGGCGCTGTTTGATCTGTTCCTCAACTACAAGTGGAAGGACCACACCCAGCTGAATGTTTCGCTGCAGAACCTGACTGACCGTTATTACCTCGACCCGCTGGCCCAGAGTTTCATGCCCGCTCCGGGGCGCACCCTGCGTGTGGGCTTGCAGACCAGGTTCTAGTCGTGCTGTTGGCTGGCGCTGTCGAACATGGAGATAAAAGGGTTGATCAGCGGTGACGGGTTGTGGGTATGCCAGCTCATGTAGAGCCCGATGGCAGGGTTGGCAGACTCTGCCACCGGGCGTATCGGGCGAAACACAACCTTGTCGCGCATGTTCGAGCTGGCAATGGACTCAGGCACAAGGGCCACGCCAAAACCGCAACTCACCAGGCCGATCAGGGTATGGATCTGCGCGGCTTCCTGTACCACTTTTGGGTAAAAACCGGCGGCTTCGCACAAGGCAATCAATTGGCTGTGATAGCCGCTGCCCAGGGCCTTGGGGGTGAACACGAAGTCCTCGTCGGCGAAATCCCGAAGCTCGACCGGACCTGGCTGCGCCTTGGGATGGTCCAGGGGCAGCGCCATGACAATGGCTTCGTCGAGCAACAGGCGCGATTCGATGTTTTGCGCCGAAAAGGGCAGTTTGCGCATAAAGGCGATATCGGCTTCTGCGGCCAGAATCGCCTTGGCCTGGCTGGAGGATGGCATTTCCTTGATGACCAGTTGAACCTTGGGAAAGGTTTGGCGAAACCGCCTGAGGGTGCTGAGCAATGGCTCGTAGTACGCGATGGAGACGGCAGTCACCGTGAGGGTCCCCGCACTGCCTTCGGACACCTGGCGAGCGTGTTCAATCCCCCGTTCCAGTGCGTTGAGTGTTTGATAGGCGGCCTGCAAAAAGACAGTGCCTGCGGGTGTCAGTTTTACCTCGCGCTTGCTGCGGGTGAACAGGCTGAAACCCAGTTTACCTTCCAGGCGATTAATGGCCTGGCTCAGGGGCGGTTGGGCCATATGCAGGCGAATTGCAGCTTTATGAAAGTGCAGCTCTTCAGCCACCGCGATGAACTGCCTGAGCAGTCGGGTTTCGATCATTTCCAGTGTTCCTTGATTTGAATAGATCACTGTTGCCGGAGCAGGGTAACAATTAATTATAGAGAAGGCTTGATTCCTCAACGGCTTTAAATAGGCCGCGTGATAGGCGCAGCGTATCAACTGAGTTCCTGTTTAGTATTAAACAACTTCCCGTCCGATTGTTAAGGTGACGTGATAAATACGAGGAACTATCCATGAACTTTTCCGGAAAAACCGCCGTTGTAACGGGTGCTGGCCGTGGGCTGGGTTTGAGTTATGCACGCGAATTGGCAAAGTTGGGTGCCAATGTCGTGATCAGTGATAGTGGCGCGGACAAGATGGGTGATGGCACTGACGACTCCGTTGTTCTGGATGCGGCACACACCCTTGAAGCCCAGGGATACAACGTGATCGGCCATCATGGTGATCTGGCTGGCGAGCAGGTGTGTCAGCAATTGATCGAGACGGCCATCGACGCGTTCGGACAACTGGACATTGTGATCAACAACGCGGGCTGGGTCGGTTATCAGTCGATTGAAGAGGCGCAATCGACGTTTATTGAACGTGCGCTGGATATCAACATCTACAGCCCGATCTGGCTCTGCAAGCATGCCTGGAAATACCTGCGGCGCTCAGAAGCTGCACGGGTGGTGCTGACATCTTCGGACCGCGCCATGTATCAGCACTATGCGCAGCCGGGGTTGACGGCCTATGCCGCAGGCAAGATGGCCCAGCTTGGGATCATGAATGCACTGAGCATGGAAGGCGCCGCCGATGGCATTCTGGTCAACGCCGTATCGCCGGTGGCCAAGACCCGCATGTGGGGCGTGAGTGGCGAGCCGGACAATTTGAAACCTCAATGGGTTACACCCGGCGTGATTTTTCTGGCTTCTGAGTTGTGCCAGGACACCGGCTACATACTACGGGCCAGCAATGGCCAGTTCACCGCGACGCGATTTGTCGAGAACCCGGGGGTCGACTATCCCCTCGATCTGGCTCGGGTCAAGGCCTCCAGCGCCGAGCAGGTTGCCCGCTTGTGGGACCAGATCAAGGAATGTTGAGATGCCTGTTCAGGAGTCGTTGTGCCTTTTTTCTGCGTGCCAGGCGGATCTTGGCGAAAGCCCGGTCTGGGATGCAATCAGTCATCGCCTGTTGTTCGTGGACATTTCCCGAGGGCAGATAAATGCCCTGGATACCCAGGCCAACCTTACCCGGCTTTACCAATCACCCTCCCGGATCGGCGCGTTGGCACTGACCAATGCCGGTAACCTGATATTTGCCCGTGATGCCGGCATCGCCATCCTTGACCGTGACACCCTGCGGGTTACCCGCCAGTCGCAACCGGCCAGCACGCACTCTTCATACCGTTTCAATGACGGTGCTTGCGACCCTCAGGGCCGGTTTGTCACGGGGTTGATGGACGAAGCTCACAGCCAACACTCAGGAAAGCTGTATCGCTACGACCCAGGCCTGAATGCCTCGGTGATCCTGGACAGTCTCGGATTGCCCAACGGGCTGGTGTGGTCGACTGATGGCAGTGAGGTGTTCTTTGTCGATTCAGTGGCCCGCACCCTTTTTCGGGCTCGTTACCAAGCGCACAGCAACTGCCTGAACGACGTGTCAGTGTTTGCCCTTACACCGCCAGACCTTGGACGCCCTGACGGGTTGGCAATGGACAGTGAAGGGGGCATCTGGGTATGCCAGTTCAATGGTGGCTGTCTGCTCAGGTACGACCGCCACGGTGAGCTGACCCGTGTACTCGACGTGCCGGTCCCGCGCCCCACCAGTTGCTGTTTCGGCGGCCCCGACATGAGCACACTGTTTATCACCAGTGCCAGGTTCGGCATGTCACCAGCCGAGCTGGCTGACTGCCCGGCAGCCGGAAATATCTACAGTATCCGTGTGCCCGTTGCGGGGGTTCCCCGCTATCAATTCAAGGAGATTTGAGCGGTTGAGGCAGGTATTGAATCCCTTGCGGGCAATACCCCTTGTTGATTTCAGGCCGGTGGCCGGTTCTGAACGTCTATTTAGAAAACAGGGGGGCTGTTAATTGTGCTTATAACTTAAGGAGTGGCCCACGTGCAGGGCACTGATGAAACCCGCGTTGGGGTTGATGGTGATGACGTTATTGGCGGTTATTAATCCGAGCGTATTAGTCCTTTAGTTGAGTCGCGGCCGCGCTATATAGAGTGTTAATACCAAGTTGTGAATTGTGTGTTGAAGCCTATGGAGTTGTTATGTACTCACGGATGGAATGTCCCTTGAACTCAGAACAGGGGGCTTTCGAACTTAGGCATGGCACGTTCAAGGGAGTTGATTATGAGCACTCAACTAGGGTTGAAAAAGAGCACCGCTTTATGTTTGGTCATGACCGCCGCTTTGGCGGGATGCAGCAGCGGCGGCGGTGGCTCCAAGACCACCATCAGCACCAGCAACACAACGACGCCTCCTGTCACAACCACTACCCAGACGCCTTTGGTGACAGGCCAGGTCACCAATGAACTGGGCAAGGGTCTGGGCGGTGTGGGTGATCTGGTCAGCGATGTGGGTACGACCCTGACCAAAGTTCCTGTGGTCGGCGCAGCAGGCGGGCTGGTGGTCAATACCGGCAACGCGGTGTCCTCCATTACTGATGGCGTGACCAACGGTCTGGGGTCCCTGGGCACTGATAAAAACTCGCTGGGTATCACCGTGGCCGGTGTCACCACTGGGGTCAGCGACGTCGGCAAAGGGGTTTCGTCACTCGGAACGGGCGTCAGCGGGTTGGTCGATAACACGCCGATCAGCCAGATTCCTCTCGTCGGGGGCGTTGTGGGCAAAGTCACCGACACCACGGGTGGTCTGGTGAACAAGGTCGGAACCACAGTCACCATGCTCGGCAATACGCTGACTACCAACGTAACCAGTGGTCAACTGGGCAAGGCGACTGGCGGCGTGAATGACAAAGTTGTGGTGCCGGTGATTTCACTGGTTGAGAACGTAACGGGCAAGGTGGGTACAACAACCGGTTTGGGCAAACCAGTGGACGGTTTGCTCAAACAGGTTGGCGGTGCGGTAGGGGGGCTAGGTGACAAAGTGGCAGACACAGGCAATAACCCGGTCACTAACCTGGTGGGCGGAGTGCTTGGCGGCGTAGGCGGTGTGCTGGATAAATCCGGTGGCTATCTCAATCCGCCAGCAGGTGCAGGCACCGGTACAAATACCGGCGGGCTGGGTGGACTGGGCGGTTTGCTGGGGCTGGGGGGTAATGGTGGCAACGGTGGCAACGGTGGCAACGGTGGCTTGCTTGGGGGGCTTGGCGGTCTTGGTGGGGCAACGGCCTCAACTGGCGGTCAGGTAAACACCGGCACGACGGGTGGAAGTACTGCCACGGGTGGCTTGGGCGGTCTTGGCGGCCTGCTCGGCGGCCTGGGCAACCTGGGCAAGAAAAACTAGGCATTGACCACCTTCAGGAAGTCCTCGCGAGACGATAGCGCCATTGCTTCGCTCGCGTGGGCTCTGAGGTGTGATGAGCGCACCCCGAACTGGATGACTATGACATCCCGGTTCTGCCGGCTGCGATTGGGTAAACCACCGTGCAGTGTGCCTGAGTGCAACGCCAGGCATCCCGCAGCCGGAACGTCGGGGGATAGCGCGGTGTCGATGGCGGTCTCGGCATGCAGGTGTGAACCTGGCACCACGGCTGTGCCGCCATTGCCCGCGCTCATGTGCTGAAGCGGTATCAATAATCGCAGGGTGCGCCCGTCATCGCTGGCAAAGTATCGATTGTCAGCGTCACGATGCCAGCCCACGGCAGGGCCGATCTCACCGGGTTTACGTGTGATATTGCTGAAATGAAACAGCACCTCAGCTGGCGCGCAGTCCAGCAGCCGGGCGGCGCACGTCCAGATCGACTGCTGACAAAGGAACCGCGCAAAGCCGGGTTCCAGCGGGACAAGATCGCCGATGATAAACGGTTCGTGACTGTATTGACCCGGTTCAACATCGGGATTGCGCTGCGGATGTTGTCGACTGGCGTCCCCAATGCTCACCCCGGCGGCCCGTGCTGACGGTTCCCCTGAACGATAGCGTTCCACCAGCGCGTCAGTCATCTTTCTCGCCCAGGCCAGTTCCTGCTCCCCGATCAGCCCGTTGATAACGGCATAGCCACACGTGGCAAATGTCACAATCCCTGTGTTCACGTCAGACTCCGTTTCCAAAATGGCAATTCGGTTAAGCGCACGAGCCTAATCGAAGACGCGCAAAGCGAGAAGAGACCGCTGACGCCTTCAGCCGGTCTGGCGCGTTGAGGTTGTGACCGATACACGTCTGCTTTAGGTTATTGATGGTCACCGTATCCCCCTCATCAACAAGGAAATATCCAATGAAAGGAAGCTGCGCCTGTGGAACAATCGGGTATGAAATTGACAGTGTCGACATGCCGATGAGCCACTGCCATTGTCACTCGTGCCGCAAAACCCATGCGGCAGCATTCGTGACCACGGCGGGTGTTTTGCGTGAGCACTTTCGCTGGACGAAGGGGCATGAACACCTGAGCAGTTACGAGTCTTCCCCAGGGAAATTGCGTCGCTTTTGCTCGCTGTGCGGCTCTCACCTTGTGGTAGAGCGAACCGCAGCACCGGCAGTGATTGTTCGCGTCGCAACTCTGGACGAAGACCCGGGTGTGCGTGCGCAGTTTCACATTTGGGTTGAGCATGATGCTCCATGGCTCAACCATGAGCACCTTGCGATGCACCCGCAATGGCAGCCGGGGCGCTGAGGCTGTTTGGATCTGCCCGGGGCGATTGAAAAAATGGAATTTTCGTCAATATCCAGGAGGTAGGCTTTGGCTTTCACATCACCAGTTCGCACGCTTCGTAAAGTGTCTGAACTCGATTACCACGACAGCAGATCGGTCCAGCTTCCAGCGCAAATCACGGCGCTTGAAGCCTGGAACCTCATGACGGCCGAACAGGGAATGCCCATGCGCCTGGCGTTTCGGACGCGTGATGCAATCTCCTCCCTGTTTGGCGTGAAACGCATTGGTGGGTTTTCCGGCACCCGACGAGAAACCGTGGAAGCGGGGGATTATCTGGATTTTTTCCTGGTGGAGCACAGTGCTCCCCAGATGCTGGTGCTGACCGAGCGTGACCGGCATCTGGATGTGATGATTTGCCTTTCGATAACCACCGATCATGTGCTGGTGGTCACATCCTCCGTGGTCACCCACAACGCCTACGGTCGCCTCTACATGGTGCCGGTGGGCCCGGCGCACAAGCTCATCGTCAATAGCTACCTCAGGCAAGTGAAACGCAAGCTCATGCAGGGGGCAACAAAGTCAGAGAGCCAATAGGGGAGGTCAGCCAGGGCCCAACCCATTGGTCATCGACTGCTCTTGCAGGCTTGTTTCTATCAGCTCGGCCAGCAGCCTGGCGGCAGGGGTTAGGTGCTCGTTTACGCGATGCAGCACATAAGCCAACGTGGGCAGCGCAGGTAAGTCGCGAATAATGAAGAGATGACTCGGCAGCCCGATGCGGGTGCGCAGGGTCACCCCCAATCCGGCTGCTACGGCTGCCCAAATTCCCCCCACACCTGGGCTGGTCAGCGCAATTCGCCAGGCAATGTGTGCTTCATCCAGCGCCTTGATCGCCGCGCTGCGCATGACGCAAGGGGCGTCGAACATGATCAGGGGCAGTGGCGCCTCGGCAGGCCTGTTACCAGTTGGTCTGTCTCGCGACCCGATCCAGTGCAGTTGAGTTTCACCCAGACGCTTTACGCAGGTGGACGCCAGCCCGGTGTCCCAGGCAAGCGCCAGGTCAAGCCCGCCGTTGTCCATCAGGGTCAGCAGTTCGGCGTTGCGCGCGATCCTGACTTCCAGGCTGACCATCGGATAGGTCGTGACGAATCTGCGCAAAATATCGCTGAGAAAGTGCTCGCCGAAGTCTTCCTGAAGTCCCAGGCGTACGGTTGCTGCCGTCTGGTTTTCATGCAACGTCTGGAAAATGCTGTCGTTGAGTTCCAGCAGTCGGCGGGCATGGCTCAGCAAGGATTCGCCCATTGGCGTCAGTGCCAGACCCCGACCGGATTTGGCCAATACCGGTGTGCCAATCTGTTGCTCAAGCTTCTTGAGTTGTGCACTCACGGCAGACGTCGAGCGGCCCAGGCGATCTGCCGCCCTGGCAAAACTGTTGAGCTCCACGCCGGTCACAAACGTGCGCAGTACATCGAGGTCGAAGGCAGGCCGTCTCATTTGATCATCCACAATTTTGGAACGATGGGCGTCATTTAATCTGATATTCGCAAGGGTTGCGACTTGATAGATTTTTACGATCACCACTTCAAAGGAGCAATGCGCCATGCCGTTTGCACGAATTTCGCTGCACCGGGGCAAGTCTGTCGAATATTTGCAGGCGCTTTCACAGGGGGTTCACGATGCGTTGGTGGAAAGTTTCGAGGTGCCGCTGGCGGATCGTTTTCAGGTCATTGACCAGCATGAGGCGGGTGAGCTGATTTTCGATCGTGACTACCTTGGCGGGCCGCGCAGCCATGACTTTGTGTTGATTGCCATAACGGCAGGGCGGTCGCGTTCTACGCAGACCAAGCAGGTTTTTTATCAAGACCTGGTCAAGAAACTGAACCGTGCCACAGGCCTCGATCCTGAAGATGTGATGGTGGTTGTGACCACCACAGAGGCCGAGGACTGGTCATTCGGGGGCGGGCGGGGTAACTGAGCCGTGCTGAAGTGGGAACGGGCTTGCTCGCGATGGCATCGCAGGCATGCCCGCTCCCACAGGACGTGTGGTGTTCAGCCCCGTCTCAGTACCTGCTCAGGGCGCTGTTTTCATCGCCACAATCGGCTCATCACGCGTGCGCGACACGCTCAACCCCAGCAGCCCGCCTATCACCAGAGCGCCGGCCATAAAATACATGGCGGCCTGGGTGTTGCCGGTCAGTTGGGTCAACCAGCCGACCACGATCGTGCTGAAAAAACCGGCCACGTTACCCAGCGAGTTGATCAGCGCGATCCCGGCCGCCGCCGCTGCGCCACCCACCACGGCAGTGGGCATGCCCCAGAACACCGGCAAACTGCTGATCATCGCCGCGGTACCGACAGTCAGGCCAATCATCGACAACCACAGGCTGGCGCCGAACAGGGTGCCGAACACCACGCCGCCGGCACCGATGAAAGCGCAGATCGCGAGGTGCCAGCGATACTCACGAAAACGGTCGCTGCTGCGCCCGACCATCACCATGCTCACGGCCGCAACGGAGTAGGGAATAGCACTCAGTACGCCGATCGCCCAGGGTTCGGCAACACCGTTGTTGCGGATGATAGTCGGCATCCAGAAGCTGATGACGTATTGGCCCAGCACCAGGCAAAAGTAGACTGCGCCCAGCAACCAGATTTTCGGGTTCAGCAAACCATCGCGCACTGAATGGTGAGATTTTGCCTTGGCTTCGCGGTCCAGTGCGGCCTGCATGCCGCGTTTTTCATCGTGACTGAGCCAGTGGGCATCTGCAATGCGATCGCGCAACAGGAAGAACACCGCGCCACCCAGTGCCACGGCCGGTAATCCTTCGATCACGAACAACCACTGCCAGCCGGCGTAACCTGCCACGCCATCGAGTGTTTGCATGATCAGGCCGGAAATCAGCGAGCCGAGCATGCTTGAGATCGGCAAGGCCGCGATGAACAATGAAATCATCACCCCGCGGCGATGGCTCGGGAACCAGGTGGTGAGGTAGAAGATGATCCCGGGGAAGAAGCCGGCTTCGGCGATGCCAATCAGAAAGCGCAGCAGGTAGAAACTCATGGGCGTTTCGACAAACATCATGGCTGCCGACAGCAGGCCCCAGGTCATCATGATTCGGGCAATCCAGCGTCGGGCTCCAAACTTGTGCAGCGCGATATTGCTGGGGATCTCGAACATCAGGTAACCGACAAAGAACACGCCGGCCCCCAACCCGTAGACCGCTTCACTGAATTTCAAGTCATCGAGCATCTGCAGCTTGGCGAAGCCGACATTGACCCGGTCCAGATAAGCGACCAGATAACAGACCATCAGCAGCGGAATGACCCGCCATGCGGTTTTGCGATAGGCCGAATGCAGTGCGTGGTCCGGCATGTCACCGGGGAGCGACGATAAGGTGTTCATCTCGAGCCTCTTTCTTGTTGTTGTAGGGGCGATTGTGAAATGGCAGGGCTTACGGATCGAGGGCGCGACCTCCAGGCCAGTCACCGCTCTGACACATCCCCCCCACGATCTCGCGGATCAGTTCACTGATCAGGGTTTTAAGGTGGCTGGCGGGCATTGAGGCGCAACTGCAAATGCCCAGGATTCGTGACACGCCCTCAGCTGCGATCCGATGGGCGACCAAGCGCCCGTCCTCGATTTCTCGCATGGCAAGGTTGAGCGGCATGATGGTGTGACCAATACCTGCTTCGACCGCACTTTTGAGGATGTGTACGGAGTTGACTTCCATGGCGATTTCGCCCGTTGCCAAACCACGCTGTTTTACTGCGTGCTCAACGACGGTACGGGTGCAATGACCATGGGCCTGGCTGGGGAACACCAAAGGCCTGGCCAGCGCCTGCTCCAGGGAAACCTCGCCGGCGGGCGGTGCGTCGGGTGCATGGGCCCGGTGAATCAGATAAAAATCTTCTTCGATCAATGCGCTGAACATCACCTGCGGGGGCAAATCAAGTGAGGTGAACAGAGCAAGATCAACTCGGCCATGGAGCAGTTGATCCATGACGTTTCCGGTCAACTCTTCGTTGAGATGAAACGCCACCTTTGGGTAACGGGCAGCCACTGCGCGCATGAGAGGCATGGCCAGAATGGTTGCGACACTTTGTGGCAACGCCACCGTAATCGACCCGCTGACTTCCTCCTGGCTGCTGTTGACGGCAGCGCGGGCATCGCTCAAATGTTTGAGCATGCCTTGGGCATATTCGTAAAAAACCTTGCCCGCTTCGCTGGCAACCACGCCGTTGTGGCTGCGATGGAACAGTTGCACCCCCAGATCCTCCTCCAGCGCCGACATCTGCTTGCTCAATGCCGATTGCGCCACATGCACCTGGCGTGCGGCCCTGGACAAACTGCCGCAATCGATGACTGCAACAAAGTATTTGATCTGGCGGATTTCCATTGAGGCGCTTCCTGCAGGACTCGAATGTAAGGGGGCCGATAATGGTACAGCGCCTCAGCCTGTGGAGTGTCCGCGAGGGAAAATCTTCCCGGGGTTCATCAGTTGCTTGGGGTCCAGCGCTGCCTTGATTGCCTGCATGACGCTCACCGCGTTGGCTCCGTGTTCTACCGCCATAAAGTGTTGTTTGGTCAGCCCTATGCCGTGCTCGCCGGTGCAACTGCCTTGCATGGCAATTGCCCGCTCTGCCAGTCGATGGGCCACCGCTTCAGCACGTTCGACTTCGTCCGGGTTATGGGGGTCGACCAGAATCAGGGCATGGAAGTTGCCATCCCCCACGTGACCGAAAATCGGGGCGAGCAAGCCATGTTCAGTAAGGTCCGCAGCGGTGGCCTCAATGCACTCGGCCAGTCGTGAGATCGGCACCACGGCATCGGTGGTCAGGGAGCGGCAACCGGGACGCAGGGCCAGGGAGGCAAAATAAGCGTCGTGGCGTGCTTGCCACAAGCGGCTGCGATCTTCGGGATGGACCGCCCATTCAAAGTCCAGCCCCTGGTGCTCGTCGGCGACCATGCGCACCGTCTCGATCTGTTCCTTTACTCCCGCTTCAGAGCCATGCAGTTCAAAGAACAAGGAGGGTGCCTCGCGCAGTTGGGTGCTGCTGTAGGCGTTGAGGGCTCTCATGGTCAAGGCGTCTAGCAATTCGATACGGGCAATTGGAACGCCCAGCTGGATGGTCTGAATGACGGCGCGTACGGCCAGATCGACACTCGGAAAGCGGCACACGGCAGCCGAAATGGCTTCGGGAATCGGGTGCAGCTTGACGGTCAGCTCGGCGATGGTCGCCAGCGTACCGCCCGAACCCACCAACAAATGGGTCAAGTCGTATCCGGATGAAGACTTGCGCGCACGCCCACCGGTGTTGATCACGCGACCATCGGCCAGTACGGCGGTCATGGCCAGGACGTTTTCGCGCATGGTGCCGTAGCGCACGGCGTTGGTTCCGGACGCGCGGGTGGCTGCCATGCCGCCCAAGGACGCGTCGGCACCCGGATCGATGGGAAAGAACAGACCGGTGCCATGCAGCGCGGCATTCAACTGCTTGCGGGTCACTCCCGGCTGTACGGTGGCATCCATGTCATCGACACGAATATCGATAATCCGGTTCATGCCTGAAACATCAATGCTTACGCCGCCGTGGGACGCCTGCAACCAGCCCTCCAGAGAGGTGCCGCTGCCATAGGCGATCATCGGCACATTGTGGCGATAGCACGCGGCGCTAATGTTGACGATGTCTTCGAGGCTGTTGGCATAGGCCACAGCATCCGGTGGCATTGGATCGAGAGCGGAAATATCGCTGCCATGGTGCTCGCGCACGCTGGCCGAGGTAGAAAATCGTGTGCCGAGCAAATCGCTCAGTTCATCGCGCACTAGGTCGGGAAGGGGCGGGTGTTCGCAGGCGGCAGGAAGGGTCATCGAGCAATCTCCGGTTTTTGTGCGCCGCGTGACGCTGGCGGCATTTGTAAGGAGTCATGACTCATCTTAGGCAGCGATTGGTACACACTTGTAGTGCTGATTTCAGATGGAGCCATCTCTTTTGGGTATGGCTGATTTGCCGTTTGTTGTGCTGTACCCGCCCGGGCAGATACCCTCTGGCGGATGATAGACAAGGAGCCGTTCATGGAAACGACAGTCAGAATCGCCAATCAGGCAGACATCAGCGCCATCTTTGATATTCGAACCAGTGTCACGGAGAACCACCTCTCCCATGATCAGTTGAACGAAATGGGCATTACGCCCGACGCCATACGCCAAGCTATGTCGGCTTCGCCATGCGTTTGGGTGGCAGAGGTTGAGGGAGTGCCGGTCGGGTTTTCAATGGCTGACGCTGAAGATGGCTGTGTGTTTGCCGCTTTTGTTCGGCCAGAGTTCGAAGGGCGCGGAGTGGGCCGCCGTCTGATGGCCAGGGCCGAGGAATTTCTGTTTCAACACCACCGCACCATCTGGCTTGAAACCGCTGAAACCAGTCGTGCCAGCGGCTTCTATCGAAGCCTGGGCTGGCAAGTGGTGGAACAGTTGCCTGAGGGTGATGTGCGTTTTGAAAAGTCACTGAACGAGTAATTTCAGTCATTGGAGCAGAGAAGAACATGGACATTCGTTTGACGCAAACACAGGACTGGATGCTGTTGAAGCACGTCCGTCTTGCAGCACTTTTGGACTCACCTGCGGCGTTTGGTGTGAGCCATGAAACGGCGGCCAACTACACCGATGCCCAGTGGCAGGAGCGTGCATCGTCAGCAATCGGAACGAAATTCTGGCTGGCGATCAAGGATGGCAAGCCGGTCGGCATGATTGGTGCCGCGTTGAGTCAAACCCATCGCTACAACTTGATCGGCATGTGGATCGCACCTGATTTCCGTGGTTCTGGCGCTGCCGCTCAACTGGTGAGGGCTGTTAAACACCAGGCCCTGCAAGATGGGCATGAATGCGTTTATCTGGACGTATCCCCGGACAACGCAAGAGCCTCCAGCTTCTATCTGAAACAAGGCTTTGTCTTTATGGATGAATGGGAACCTTTGGCAAGTCATCCCCATATAAAAGTACAAACAATGCGGTGTGCGGTACGTAACTAACCGCACTTTCTTCACCTGGTTGGATGTTATAAGTTAGTTGGGCTATTCGTTTGAATCGATACTTTCGATTAAGGGGCGCAGACGGTTTTGTTTTTGCACGTTATACCCAAGTGCAACCGAGTATCAGGGTGAACTGGCGTAGACACTTTCATTGATCATGCGTTGCAGGCTTGCAGTATTGAGCTGTTTACAGGCTTTATCTGCGTCCCCCCTGTCGGGAAAGGTGTCTGGCAGCCTGCACTGGGCCTCACTGTCATAGATATTGAAGTCTATAGGGGCGGTAGTGCAGTAGAAGCGCGATCCAATGCGCATTGATCCGGTCTCCTTGGGAACGGCAGGGACAACAACGAACCTAGGCATCACGGTATTCCTGTTTTTATATGTTGGCAGACATAAGGAATAGCGCTGCTTTGTTATTAGGGCAAGGGAGTTGTTACATCATCCGATGAGCAACCTGCGTAACCGATAAGCATTCTATTTCACCCATGCAACTCTTGCGCGACAGTGCTGTTAGCTAAGGTTGTCAGATGACTGTTGATATTCTAGCGTTCAAGTACGAAAGAACGGGTGAATGGTTTAACTTATCAGCAACCTCCCACAGCAATTAATGTGTCCCCACATCTGGGGCTAGACACTACCCCACTGTGGGAGCGAGCCTGCTCGCGAAGGCCTCACCGCAGTCCGTGCGCTAAGCCGGGTAGTCAGATTCCACAGATACAACGCGTCTGCTAGTGATCAATGAATACTGGAAGCCAGTTCGAAAATCGGGATGTACATCAGGATCACGATGACCCCGATCAGCAGGCCGATGAAAGTCATCAGCAGGGGTTCAAACAGGCGCACGAACCATTCGATCCAGCGACCAATCTCTTCGTCATAGAAGTCGGCACTGCGCTCCATCATTTGCCCAAGATTACCCGACTGCTCGCCAGCCCTCAGCAGGCGCAGGGATACCGGCGTCACCAAGTGATTGAGCTCCAGCGCGGTCGACAGTGACTGGCCTTCGCGCACCCGTTCGCAGGCCTGATCGAGGCGCAGGCTGGACGCCACCGTCAGCAGGCCACGGACCATTCCCATGGCAGTGACCAGCGGGATACCGCCTTGCAGCAAAATGCCCAGGGAACGGTAAAACCGCGCCAGTTCATACATGACGATACGTTTATGGACCGCCGGAAGTTTTTCGATCAGCCGGCCAACCGCCCGGCGAAAGGCCGGCCGGCGCTGCAGCACGATGATGGCGACGATGCTCGCCACTACAGCACCAAAAAACTCGCCCTGATGGGCGTGAAGGAACATCCCGCCGCGCATGAGCATCTGCGACAGCCAAGGCAAATTCTCGCCCAGGCCTTCGAACACCAGGCTGAAGCGGGGCACCACGTAACCCATCAAGAACAACACCACGCCACTGCCCACCACCAGCAACAACAGCGGGTATATCGATGCGCTGACGATTTTCTGCCGGACCTCGTCCATGCGTTGCCGGTAGCTGACATAACGTCCCAGAGCCTCACCCACTGCCCCGGTTTTCTCGCTGGACTGCACAAGTGCAACGTAGAGCGGGGGGAACACGGCTGACAACTGGGCCAAAGCCTGTGAGAAGGATTTGCCCTCGTACAGCAGGCGAACCAGTTCACTCAAGGTTTTTCGGGCCTGGGGTGCGGTTTCCTTTTCGGCCAGGCTTTCCAGTGCATCGATCAATGGCAGGCCGGCGTTGAGCAGGGTTGTCAGTTCCTGGCTGAACAACACCAGGTTGAAGGTCTCGCGCTGATGCAGATGCCATGCCCGCCAGCGGCGCTCGGCGTGCAGACTGACCACGCGCATGCCCTGATCTTCGACCATGCGCCGGGCCTCGCCATCGCCCTGAGCCTCGACGGTCATGGTGACCACGCCCGTTTTGCCGACTGCCTTGAGATGAAAGCGCATCGTTGCGACTCCCGTCATTGCCAACTGGTGATTTCAGCGTTTTCGCCATCGCCACCGGGCTGTCCGTCCTTGCCCATGGACAGCAGATCGTACTCACCGTTTTCGCCGGGATAGCGATAGGTGTAGTTACGCCCCCAGGGGTCCTGGGGCAGTTTTTTCTGAAGGTAAGGGCCTGTCCAGCGGGTTTCGTCGCTGGGCGCGGTGACCAATGCCTGCAAGCCTTGTTCGGTTGAGGGGTAGTGGCCGACTTCCAGCCGGTACAAGTCCAGCGCCTTGCCCAACCCTTCGATTTGCGCCTTGGCCACCTTGACCTCGGAGCGGCCCAACTGGGCGAAATACTTGGGCGCGACGATCCCGGCCAATAACCCGAGGACCACCAGTACCACCAACAATTCGAGCAGGGTGAACCCGTTTTGGATTCGCGGTGCACAACGCAAACGCTGATTCATGATGACCTCACACAGTGGGCAGCACAGTCGCCAGCAGGGCTTATGCAATTGCCATGCTAAGACCCCTCGACGTGCCTGAACCCCCGTAATTCAGCCCTCATACGATACGGCTCGGTGCTTGCATAGGGCTAACCCGCGACCGTCCACTGGGGCATTACCCCCATTTTCAGGGGCAGGTCGGGGGAGGCAAAAATGACCAAGACACTGACCACGGCACTGTTTGGCGCACTGCTGATGAGCGCTGTCGTAAACGCCGACGTGTTTGTATCCCGGGACGCCAGCGGCAGCTACGTATTGTCCAATGTGCACCGTCCCGGCCGACACTATGAACGTGTGATTCGCGAGCCTGCAGAGGCGCAGGCCAGCCTCGATCAACAGCCACAGATGATCACCGCACAGCCCTATGCCGAGATGGTTCTGGCGGCAGCGGCGGCCAATCAGTTACCGGCTGCGCTGTTGTCTGCGGTGATTCAGCACGAATCCAACTTTGACCCCAAAGCGAAATCACCCAAGGGGGCGGGAGGGCTGATGCAATTGATGCCAGACACGGCTCGGGAAATGGGGGTTACGGACGTCTACGACCCCCAGTCCAACATTCAGGGCGGAGCCAAATACCTCAAACGCATGATGACCCTGTTCGACAACGACATTGCCCTGGCCGTGGCGGCCTATAACGCCGGGCCGCAAGCGGTGCTCAGTCGTGGTGGCGTGATCCCGCCGTTCGCCGAAACCCAGCGTTATGTACCCAGCGTCCTGCGCCAATACCGGCGTTTGCAGGGGCTGGCAGCAGACGCGCCGCTGTGAACGCGGTGCTGGGGCTGATTAGCCGATCTTTGGGTATGGCAGGCAGTTCAGAAAGTGGGGAAAGGGTGGGGAATATCCCCCGTATTAACGAATTCAAAGTGTAAGCATTTGAATTTAAGCAAAAATATTTATGGCATGGCCTATGCAGTATTGGGTTTAGCGAGAATCACTCCCTGAGCACCTACAGTGAGATCAGCGATCATGAACGGCATCCCCCACGCTCATCATTTGTTAAACCTGCTGTTAATGGTCACGCCACTGATCGGTATTGAAACGGCCCAGGCTGCCGCACGTTGCGAACGCAATCTGGTGGCGAACATCGTCGCCCTGGACCAGCCGCTGATGTTCAACCGCCTGGGGGCGCAGAACGTCAACGGCATGATGTTCGCCTTGCGCCGTGATGTGGTGGATGACCACGACCAGCCATTGTCCGCAGGGGGTGCGGCGGTGCCGGGCAAGGTCACGCTTCGGCCTGACAAGCGCCCGCGGCCGCTGGTGTTGCGGGTGGCTGCCGGTGACTGCCTGACCATCAACCTGCAGAACCTGCTGGCCTACCAGGCCAACCCCGGTAGCCAGGAAAACGGGGAAGAGGGCGAGATAGAAGGCGAAGTCCAGGTCGATAACAACAACTTCAAGGTCGATGAGCAGGTCAGTGACCGCCATGTCGGGTTTCAGGTCAACGGTCTGCAAGCGGTCAACAGCATCGACGATATTTCTTCGTACACCGGGCGCAACGCCAATACTCTGGTAGCCCCCGGTGCGACCCGTTCCTATACCCTCTATGCCGAGCGCGAAGGCGCATTCGCCGCCAGCAGCCGTGGTGCCACATTCGGCGGAGAAGGGGATGCAGGCAACGTTGCCAACGGTCTGTTCGGTGAAGTGGTGGTGATGCCCAAGGGCGGTCGCCACTATCGCAATACAGTGACCGAAGAAGAGATGCGCCTGGCTTCCAGCGGCCGGACACCCACAGGCCAGCCGATTGTCGATTACCAGGCCCGCTACCCGCAGCGTCAACCCTGGATCCGGGAAGGCAAGGCCGGTACGCCGATCATCAACATGGTCGACGGCAATGAAATCATCTCCAGTGAAAGCGATGCGATTGTGATGGGCAGTAACGCCGACGGCAGTTTCCCGCCTGCGACTTATCCGCTGGAGTCCATCGGCAAACGCAACCCGGCGTTGCCCAATCGTCTTGAACCCTTCCGTGATTTTGCCTCGCAGTTCCAGGATGAAACCGCTGTCACTCAGGCCTTTCCGGCGTATTGGGCAGACCCGGTCATGGCTCACGTCCTTGAGCCGACCCGCGATTCGTTCATGATCAACTATGGCTCAGGCGGCATGGGGGCCGAAGTGGTCGCCAACCGCCTAGGGGTTGGCCCAATGCATGACTGCCTGTCGTGCGCCTATGAAGAGTTTTTTCTGAGCTCGCACACGGTTGGCGACGTAGCGATGCTGGTGGACGTACCGGCCAATGTCGGGCTGGAGAGCATCCGCCCCGGCGAGCTGCCCCGTGCCGAGCAAACAGGGGTCAAGGCAAGCATGGCGCTGTACCCGGCCGAGCCGTCCAACGTCAACCACAGCTACATCGGTGACTTCGTCAAGTTTCGCAATACCCATAACGGGCATGAGCAACACATCTTCCATTTGCATGGCCATCAATGGCTGTTCAATCCCAACGATGACAACTCCGATTATGTGGACGCCCAGGGGATTGGTCCGGGGGCCGGGTACACCTACGAAATTGCCAACGGCGGTTCGGGTAACCGCAACCGTGTAGCCGGTGATGCAATCTATCACTGCCACTTCTACCCGCACTTTGCCCAAGGCATGTGGGCCATGTGGCGGGTGCATGATGTGTTTGAAGAAGGCACCCGGCTAGAGGTGTCACAACAGGGCAGCGACGGTTATCACACTGAGCCTTTTGCCTTGCGCAGTGGTAAACCGGCCGCTGGCGCCCGGGCATTGCCCGACGGTGAAATCGTCGCAGGCACCCCGATTCCTGCAGTCGTACCGCTGCCCGGCAAGGCCATGGCGCCGATGCCAGGCAAGGTGGCTGTGGTGCCCAGAGTGAGTGAAACCCTGATTGCAGCAGGGGACGATGATGACGACGGCGAGCATCAAGGTGGTGGCGCCCGGGCCATTGGTTCGCTGGCTCTGGTGGATCGCAGTGAAGCCAACCGCAATGCTGACGGCAGCCTGAAAAACCCCGGTTATCCGTTCTGGATCGGCGGCATGGAAAGCTCGGTCGGACAACGTCCACCCACTCCGCCGCTGGATATGCTCGACGCGACCAAGGCTCAAGCACTCAAAGCCAGCGGCAAGGCTCTGTGGGCCAACCTCGACCCGGCTCAGTCCGGCGGCTGGGATGGGGGCCTTGGACGACACTCCCTGGCCGGATTTTCTTCCGGAGGCAAGGCTCACACCATTACCACCTCGCTGGATTTTTCCAAGGAGGTGACGCTGGCCAAGCCGATCTACATGCCTGAAGAGGGCACTGAGGTCGAACAGGCCGCCATGGCCTTCCACGCCAAAAAAGACCACCCCAGCTATGCCCTGTTACCCGGCAAGCAGATTGTCGCGCGCAACTTCCGCACCAACGGCGCGTTGCCAATCGCCGGTGCGCCGTATTACGAGCCGTGCATGGATGATCGGCAAAAACGCCTGACCAGTGGCGCCGGAACCGGCGAGTTCAACAGCGGCGAACGGATGGATGGCATGTCGTTCACAGGATCCTCGACCTTTACCGCGGATCGCCCACGCATCTATAAAGCGGCCAATATCCAGTTCGACGCGGTGTACAACAAGGTTGGCTACCATTTTCCCCAGGCGCGCATTCTTGCCTTGTGGGAAGACGCCTGGCCGGTGATCACCAAGCAGCGGCCGCCTGAACCACTGGTGATGCGCATGAACACCTTTGACTGCGTGCAGTACCAGCAGACCAACCTGGTGCCGGCCACCTATGAGATGGACGATTATCAGGTACGCACCCCAACCGATGTTATTGGCCAACATATTCACCTGCCTAAATGGGACCTGACTGCCGCAGACGGTTCGGCCAACGGCTGGAACTATGAAGACGGTGTGCTATCGCCCGGCGCCGTGCAGGAACGCATCCATGCCATCCGCACCTTCAACCAGTGCACGGGGGCAGATGTGCGCGATGGAACTCCGGCCTGTCCCAAAGCCAAGAATCACCCGTACTTCGGCCAGTTTGGCCGGGCTGACTGGGTGGGCGCACGCACCGCGATGCAGCGCTGGTTTGTCGACCCTGTGGTTAACAGCAAAGGCATAGACCGTGGGCTGGGGACGATCTTTACCCACGACCATCTGGGCCCGTCGACCCATCAGCAGATTGGCCTGTACGCCACCGTGCTGGCTGAACCGGCCGGTTCCACCTGGTTCCACGCCGAAACGGGTGAGCCCCTGTACAGCGGCGCGCGCCAGGATGGCGGGCCGACCTCGTGGCAAGCCGTGGTGTCCACCGGTGATCTGGACGGCGATGGCAAGAACGACAGCTTCCGTGAGTTTTTCCTCGAATACAGCGATTTTCAGCACGCCTATGAAGCGGGTGTCTATGTGGGTGCGGGCCCCAACGGAGTGCCCAATCCCCAGGCCTTTCCGGCCACGGCGGACAGCTTTCGCTACGCCATTAACCCGCCGGTGCGCAACAACGCCAGTAACTTGCTCGAAGGCATCGTCGAAGTGCAGGGCGGACGGGTTGCAGGTTGCCCAAGTCGTCCATGCCCACAGGCCATCTCTGTCGATGACCCTGGCATGTTCGTGATCAATTACCGCAATGAACCACTGGCGCTGCGGGTATACGACCCGAACAAAGTCGGCCCCGACGGCAAACGTGGCATGCAGGCAGACGGCCTTGGTGGAGACCTTGCCTATGCGTTGCAAAGCCGCACCGACCGGGCTATTGCGGCCATGAACCTGGCACCTAACCTGATCACGGCCGCCACCGGGCCAACGGGCGGGACCACGCTGTTTCCACCGCACATCAACCGTGGCGGCGCCGAACCGGGCGATCCGTTCACGCCGATGTTGCGTACCTACACGGGTGATAATGTGCGGCTGCGGGTGCATGCCGGCGGCCATGAAGAAGAGCACAACGTGACCCTGCACGGCGTGAAGTGGTTGCAAAGCGGCTCTGGCTTCGGCAACAGCTCCAACTCCGGCTGGCGCGCCTCGCAGATGATCGGGATTTCGGAACAGATGGGCTTTATCGCGCCTATCTCGATGCTGTCCAGTTCAGCTGCCACCACTGGCGATTATCTGTATTCGATGGACGCTTCGATTGAAGGTTACTGGAGCGGGATCTGGGGTGTGATGCGCAACTACACCGCACAACGAGCCGACCTGTTTGCGTTGCCCAATAACCCGAAACCGGCCGGTATGCGCAACACCGTGGCCTTCGAAGGCTCATGCCCAAGAATCAGCGCCAACCCCAATGGCATCGGAACCCGTCCCACTGTGCAGCGCAACTATGAAGTGGTCGCAGCACTGGCCAACGACATCCTCGGCAATCCGTTGGGGCTGACCCTCGGCGATCCGGCAGGCATTGGCCAGCATGTGGGCGGGCTGTTGAAACCCGCTGGCGGGACCCTGGTGTACAACTCGCGGCCGGTGAGTATCGCCCAAGTAACCGTGACCGATCCTGAAGACGGGGTAACCATGACCCTCGGCGGGCAAAGCGGCCCGCTGCACGATCCGACGGCCATCCTCTATGTACGCAAGGCCGATCTGGACCCGATCAGTGGCAAGCTCAAACCCGGCGTGCCGGTAGAGCCGCTGGTGTTGCGTGCAACGGCCGGGGACTGCATCAACATCACACTGGAAAATCGGCTGCCGAGCGTCATGCCCGACCTGGCCCAGACCGCCGTGATGCAAGGTGTAGTCAAGCGTGATCGAAATGGCAGTGACGGCTCGAGCACCTTCAGCAACAACCTGATGCGGCCCTCCAGCCATGTAGGCCTGCATGCGCAACTGCTGGCGTATGACATCACCAAGTCTGATGGTGCCAACGTCGGTGCCAACCCGGTCCAGACCGTTGCTCCCCGGCTTGGCAACAGCGGCGCGTACCCTAGCCGTACTTATCAGTACTACGCCGGTCACCTTGAGCGTGAAGGCAAACCGATCACTCAGCTGGGTCGCAGCGTCGACAACATCAACGCTACGGCCGTGGAGTTCGGCGGGCTGAACTTCACCCCGGCGGATGTGATCAAGCAGCCGCAAAAAGGCCTGGGAGGTGCCATGAGCATCCTGCCGGTGGGGGCTACCTGGGTTGACGATATCCGCAAGGTCAATGCCAGCGTTACGGCGCCGGGGCAGGCGGTTTACCGCGACTTTGCGATGGTCTGGCAAAAAGCCCTGAACATCCGCTGGGCCGGCGGTCGGCCAGTGGAAGGCATTGCGGCTGAAGGCCTGGGGGTACCGACGGATCCGCAGGACAACTCCAGCATGGCGATCAATTACAAGGCCGAACCGCTGTGGTATCGCTTCGGGCTGGCGCCAGATGCACCGTTCGGCCATGCCGACGGTGCGGGCTACGCTGACGTGCCCAATGCGCACATGGCTTACAGCAACGCGCTGGTGGGAGGCGATCCGCAAACGCCGGTGCTCTATGTGAAACCGGGGCAACCGTTCCGTACCCACATCCTGATGCCTACCGGCGGCAGTCGTGGCAGCACGTTCCAGCTGGACGGACACGTGTGGTCAGTCAACCCGTTCCAGTCGGAAAAAAGCGATCCCGGTGGCTATCCGATGTGGACTCCCGGGGTGGGCTCGGTGCGGTTCGGCTACAACCCGATGTCGATGTATATCGGCGCCCACGAGAGCGTCCTGCCGGCTGCTCACTTCAGTTTCATGCACCCGAGCGCCGGGGGCACCAATGCAATACCGGGGGACTACCTCTTCCGGGATTACGCGGCCTATGGCAACACCGCCGGGTTGTGGGGGCTGTTGCGAGTCTCCAATGAGCCCGAACCGGCCCCCGCGCCTTGATGGGCCGCAGGTATCGGCAGGAGTGAGCACGCCTGCTCCTGCCGTACGGGGGGAGCGGCAAGCGGGAATTTGAGGGGGAGAAATACCATGAGCAAGGCCATTGGAACCGGTGTTTGTGTGTGGCTGCTCGCCACAGCATTGAGTGCCCCGGGAGGCGCGTGCCGGGCGGCCGAAACCCGGGCCGAGGGCGAACAAAAACTGGTGCGTGACGGTGTAACCGTCGCCCTGCAGGTACAGTCCTTGGCCAAAGACGGCGTCTTGCGTGAAGGTGAGTTTGCCGATGTTCGCTTCCGGGTCACGGACACAACCTCCGGCCAGCCGCTGGCCGGGGTTGCGCCAGGTGCCTGGCTCGACCCGCAGGCCGTTGCCGCTGACCTGGCTCAGGGGCGTGAACACAGCTGCAAGTCGCGGGTCGGGGTGTTTCTGAAGTCGAGCATCGGCGCGCGTCCATTGCTTGATCTCAACAGCTACTACCTGATGGTCATGAACCGTGATGCGAGCGTTTCAGTGGTAGACCCGCAAGTGTCTGTAGGGGGGATCACCAGTACGTTATCGCGCATCGAACTGAAACAGCCGCCCATGGACTGGGTCACACCCGCAGACAACAAACGGGTGTTTGTTTCCATGCCCAATGCCGATGCGGTGGCGGTCATCGACAGCGAGCAATTCAAGCTGGTTGACTCGGTCGCGGCGGGCAGCAATCCGGTGCGGGTGGCTTTGCAGCCGGACGAGCGCCTGTTGTGGGTGGGCAACAATGCCAGGGCACCCGAGCAGTCCGGGGTGACGGTGATCGATGCGCAGAGCCTCAAGCCACTCAAACATGTGGCAACCGGTGCCGGTCATCATGAAATCGCCTTCAGCAAGGACAGCCGACAGGCGTTTGTCAGCAACCGCGATGACGGCACGGTGAGCATCATCGACATCGCCAGCCTGACCCTGAGCAAGCAGCTCAAGACCGGTTCGCACCCGTTGTCGATTGCCTTCTCTGCGCTGTCCCAGGCCGTGTACGTTGCTGATGGTCAGGACGGTACGGTAACAGTCGTTGACGCCGTGAGCCTGTCGGTACGCAGGGTTATCAAGCTCAAGCAGGGCCTGGGGCCGATGGGTTTCAGTGCCGACGGGCGCTTTGGCATCGTGCTCAATACCCTTGAAAATCAGGCTTCGGTCATCGACGCCAGCAACGACTCGTTGATCCATGACGTGGCGGTGTCCGCCGAACCTTATCAAGTGGTGTTCACCAAGGCTTATGCCTACATACGCGGCCTGGCGTCGGCCAAGGTCACGATGATCAACCTCGCCTCGCTGGGAGAAGGGCGCACCCCGATCAGTCAGGGTTTCGAAGCCGGTCCCCAGGCGCCGCGCCTTGCCGGTGATTTGCCTCTGGCCTCAAGTCTGGCGGTGTCGCGGGACGACAATGCGGTGTTCGTGGTCAACCCGGTGGACAACACCACTTACTTCTATGCAGAGGGCATGAATGCCCCGATGTCGGGTTACCCCAACCGCGGCCAAGTGGCGCGGGCAGCAATGGTGATTGACCGCAGCCTGCGGGAAGTCTCGCCCGGGCTCTACAGCGCGCGGATCAAGCTGCCTCCCGCCGGGCGTTTCGATGTGGCCTTCCTGTTGAATCAACCCAACATCATTCACTGCTTCACGGCGGATGTAGAGCCGGCCATACAGAGTACCCGGGTCGCGGGCGTGCCCAAGGTCGAGTTCATGCTCGATACCGTCACAGCGACCCTTGGCAGTCCCTATGTGGTGCGCTTTCGCATTGTTCAGGGCAAGCAAAACACTCAACGCAGCGGGGTCAAGGATGTCCAGGTGCGTTACTTCCTCGCACCGTCCTCACGAGCGCAATCGGTGGCGGCGCTGGAGGTGGGTGAGGGTGTTTATGAAGTTCCGCTGACGCTCAACCAGCCCGGTGCCTGGTACTTGCATGTACGTGCCGCGTCCCTGGGTGCGGGCTTCGACGACAAGACTTTTGCCAGCGTGCGGGTTGCCCCCGGCGCTGCTCATTGAAGAGGAAATCGACATGAACCGATTTGCGCAGTGTGCTTTCACGACTTTCTGGCTGTTGGCTTACGGTATTGGCCAGGCCCAGGCTCATTCGGCGGATGAACATGCCGGCCACGACATGACGGCAACCCCCGCTAGCGCCCAGGGCGCCCCGGTCAGTTTTGCCAACGTCGCGCTGGTCGACCAGAACGGCAAATCGGTGCATCTGGAGCCTGACCTGGTGGCTAACAAGATCGTGGTCATGAGCTTCATCTACACCAGCTGCACCACGGTCTGCCCGGTGGTGTCCTCCATCATGGGCAAGGTGCAGAAACAACTGGGTGCACGGGTCGGCAGCGAAGTGCAACTGGTCTCCATCAGCATTGACCCGCAGCGTGACGATAGCGGTCGGCTGAATGAATACGCCCGTGGCTTTCAGAGCGGACCGGGCTGGAGCTGGCTGACGGGGTCGACCCAATCGGTCAATGACACGCTCAAGGGCTTGGGGACGTTCAGTGCCGACTTGAAAAATCATGCTCCGCTGATTCTGGTGGGGGATGGCAACAGTCGGAACTGGACCCGTTATTACGGTTTCACCGACCCTGCGGTGCTGATTCATGAAGTGGAAAAACTCAGCGGCCAGCGCGGGGCCCATGCCAAACACACCGCCGTTGCAATGGAGCAGCATCCATGAAAACCCTGGACCGTATTGCTCTGAGTGTGTGTTTTTGCCTGTTCAGCACAGCGGCGCTCGCCCACGAAGGGCATAACCCGTCGGTACCAGAAGAACCTGCGACCACCGCGACTGTGGCAGCGCCGGCCACCGGCACCCGCGACGCAAAAACCTGGTTCACCGACACCCCGCTGTTGGATCAGAATGGTCAGACACTGCGCTTCTACAGCGATGCCTTGCAAAACCGTGTGGTGTTGCTGAACGTGATATTTACCAGCTGCACCGATGCCTGCCCGTTGATCACCCGCAAGCTCAAGGAAGTGCGTGAAGTACTGGGGGACAAGGCCGACGGCATTACCTTTATTTCCCTTACCAGTGATCCGCTGCGTGACACGCCGGCGGTGCTCAAGGCTTACACCTTGAAACAAGGGGTCGATGATCCCCACTGGCTTTTTTTGACCGGCAACAAGGCGCAGATGGAACTGGTGCTGGGGCGCATTGGCCAGATCGTACCAACGCCCGAGCAACACTCCACGCAGCTGATTGTGGGCGACGTGGCCAACAAACGCTGGAGCAAGATACGCCCCGATGCCCCGGCTGCTGCCATTGCCCAGCGTTTGCAGCTGCTGACAATGCCAGTGGTCGGGCGTTGAGCGCGTCCCATGAACGCCTCACTCGCCTCTGCAATGCTACTGCTCTCAGGCGTCATAGCCTGCGCCCAGGCATTGCCACTGACCCCCGACGAAAGTGCCGGCAAGCGCCTGTACCGTGAGGGTATGTCGGCGAGCGGTGAGCCCATCATGGCCAGGGTCGGCGTCGCCGGCATGTTGTTGCCCGCCACCAGCCTGCCATGTGCCAACTGCCACGGCACCGATGGGCTCGGACGCCCTGAGGGCGGGGTACGACCGCCAGACCTGAGCTGGTCACGGCTCAGCAGCCGTCATGGCCAGCAGCAGGTCAATGGCCGCAATTACCCGGCGTACTCGGACGGCGCGTTGGCCCGGGCCGTTCAGGAGGGCCGTGATCCCGGCGGCAATCGGCTCGACCCGGCCATGCCGCGGTTCGTGCTGTCGATCAATGACCAGCGCAACCTCACGGCTTATCTCAAGCGCGTGACCGATGATCGTGATCCCGGCCTTGATGCCAAAACCCTGCACTTGGGCACCTTGTTGCCTGCCGAAGGACCGCTGGCCGAAGAGGGCGCCACCCTGGCTGCGGTGCTCAATGGCAGCGTGGCGCAAATCAACCAGGCCGGAGGCATTCATGGTCGGCAGCTGCGCCTGACCATCCTCGATCCCGGCCCGGATCGCGCCAGCGCCGAGCAGGCACTGGACCGGCTGATCGAACAGGAGCAGGTATTCGCCATGATCGCGCCACTGGCCCCTGCACTGGACACATCGCTTGCACAGCATCTGGAACAGGCGGGCGTTCCGTTGATCGGTGCGTTGTCACTGCTCGGCACGAGCCAGTCCAGCAGACTGATATTCGAACCCTTGCCCGGGCTGCGCGAGCAACTCATTGCGTTGGCCGACTTCGCCAGCCAGCAGCTTGAAGCGCTGCAGGGGCCCACGTTGATCCTGTACGCCGGCGCACCCGGACAGCAAAAGGTCGCGGATGAACTTGGCCTCTATTTACAGGCTCATGCCTGGCAAAACGTCCAGGTGCAGACCTACGACCCGGTGCAGGAGCTACTCCCGCCTGCTTCCCGCTCGGTATTTTACCTGGGTAGCAGCGGCGGTTTCAGTCGTCTCGCCATCCGCTTGCAGGCGGCAGGTCAGGCGCCGTATCTGTTTGCCACGGCGCAGCAGGTGGCAGGGGATCTGTTTCAAGTCCCCGTTGAGTTTTCCCGCCGAGTGTTTATTGCCTACCCCTTTATACCCAGTGACTGGACACCGGCCGGGCGTCTGGCGCTGACCCGGGTTCGCGAGTCCGCGGGCCTGGGCGGGCAGTACGCCTTTGTGCAAGTAGGTGCCTTCAGTTCGATGCTGTTGTTCGCCGAAGGCATGAAGCAGGCCGGAAGGGATGCCAGTCGTGAAAAACTGGTCAGTGCCCTGGAAGGCCTGCATGACTTTGCCACCGGGCTGACACCGCAGATCAGCTTCGGTCCCGGTCGTCGGCTGGGGCTCAATGGAGCCCATGTCGTCACACTGGAACTGCCGGATCAGCGCTTTTACCTGGTAGCCCCCTACAAACCCGTTGCTGCGATGCCCTGACCGGAGACCCCTTATGAAACTCAATAATTGGTTGATCCTGCTGACCCTCTGGGGTCCCGTGGCGTTGTGCAGCAATGAGCCCGTCGTGGCACGGGTCAATGGCGTCGAAATCCCCGCCTTTCGCCTGGAACGCTATTTCGCCGAGTACCTGGAAGATCAGGGACGGGCAGTGGGCAACATTCGCAATCCCAAGGCTTATCAGCAATTACGGCTGAAGGCGCTGGATGCCTTGATTGACAAGGAATTGCTCTGGCAAGAAGCCGTCAAGCGAGACGTAGTGATCAGCGATGCGGTGGTAACTGAGCAAGTCGAGAAAACGCGCCAGGCAGTGGGTGGCGCCGATGTGTTTGCACGCAAGCTCAACGATGCCGGCTTCGACGAGGCCAGTTATACCGAGTACACCCGCCGCGAACTGGCGGCGCAAAAGGTGTTTGCCGAAATGACAGCGGTCGCCCCGCCGGATGAGCAGCAGGTGCGCGACTTTTACGAGGAACACCGCAGTGAAATGAACCGTCCGGCGCAGGTGCAGGCCCGGCATATCCTGATCAAGGTCCCTCAGGGGGCGAGTGCCGCCACAATCGAAGCCGCGCGACTACGCTTGGTAGAGGTACGTCGGGAAATTATCGGGGCCGCCGATTTTTCCCGCGTGGCCAAAAGCCGTTCTGAAGGTTCATCAGCCAGCGCCGGCGGGGATCTTGGCTACTTTTCCAAGGGGCGCATGTTGCCTGAGTTTGATGAAGTGGCCTTTAGCATGGCTCCGGGCGAAATCAGCCAGCCGGTGCGCACTGCGGTGGGATGGCATCTGATTTATGTGGAGAACCACTTGGATGAAGTTGATGTCACAGAAGAACAGGGATTTGCAATGGTTCGCACTTATCTCGTCCAACAGCAACAGTCTCAGGCGCGCCTTCAGGTCCTGGAACAGCTAAGGTCGCGCAACCGGATCGAACGGACTAACACTGAGTGAAGCCGGCCCCAATAGTGGGGAAAAGCTTCAAGCCACACCCGTGCGCGTCCCCGCCTTTGGGGGATGGAGTAACAGGGATAATTTTTTATCATGAGTATCAAGGAGATGCAGCGGCAGTAAGACCGCTGCGTTGCCTGGCATGAAGTGTGCTCAAGCCTAAGTAAGGTGAGCACTCCGTCAGGCTTGATACTCGGACCTGCGGTTACAAGGAGTCCACCTTGGTGAACAAAGTACTGGTTGTTGATGACGAGCAGCTGCTTGCACAAAACCTGCAGGATTATCTGCAGGCGCAAGGGCTGGAAGTCCAGATAGCGCACGAAGGTGCCAGAGCCATTGGTGTAGCCGAGGGTTTTGCTCCCGATGTGGTGGTGTTCGATTACCGCTTGCCCGATATGGAAGGTTTTGAAGTTCTCGATACCGTTCGCCAGAACAGGACGTGTCACTTTGTACTGATTACCGGGCACCCCACCACAGAAGTGTGTGATCGGGCCCGCAAGCGAGGGGTCAGTCATATCCTGTTCAAGCCGTTTCCATTGGCCGAACTGGCACGAGCAATTTTTGACCTTTTAGGGGTGAACCGCGAATCGGGCACAAGCCCCAACCGCGCTGAAGGATTCGTCGAACGACGCAAGAACAGGAACGAGAGTTTCCCGCTGCAGTTGTACGACGGCAGTTGGGTGCTGGCGGATCGCCGACGAACAACGGCATCCAATGCCCCTGACGACGAACACTTGCTCACCGGGAAGTAGTGACGCGACAAGACGTTCCGGCTCAGGCCGCAATAGCTCGCCGCGTCGACAGGGCATCAAGCCCCCGGCGTTGGAGAGCAAGCCATGGACCGTCTATCCCTTGCCGTAGAACCGGCGCTCCCGGACTGCGTACCGTCTCCTTTCTCCAGTGAACAACTGGCCCAGGCCCGCGCACTGGCTGTCACTTCAGGCGAACGGGTACTTCAAGCACTAGGGGTACTCTGTGAACTGGCCCCCATGCCTTTCATCGAATGCCTCGGTCGCACGCTGCACTACCCCGTTCTGGACACCGATACCCTGTTCAAGGCCACCCCGGTATTCGACCGGGTCACTCTGGCCCAATGCCTCAAACGCGAATTCATGCTGCTGCGCCATGACGACATGGTCATTGGTGTGTTTGCCGATCCCTTTGATACCGCGCGGTTGGCCTGGATCGATGACTGCCTGCATGGTGCGCCGCTGTACCTGGTGCATGCCGATGACCTCAAGGCCTACCTGGCCCGTCATGAAGAGAGCTTTCATGCCGTGGAATCGCTCAATGCCCAGGCCGATACCCATGTTGAGCGGGATAACCTGCAAAGCTTGTCCCTGACCAGCATCAGTGAAGATGCCAGCGTCGTCGTCAAACTGGTCAACTCAACCCTCTACGACGCACTGAAAATGCATGCCAGCGATATCCACCTGGGCACTACCGGTGGCGGCCTGGTGATCAAGTACCGCATCGACGGTGTGCTGAACAACATCAGCAAGATCCAGGGCAGCGAGTTCGCCGAGCAGGTGATCTCCCGGGTCAAGGTCATGGCCGAACTGGATATCGGCGAGAAGCGCGTGCCTCAGGATGGCCGTTTCAAAATTGGTATCAGCGGTCGTCAGATCGACTTTCGGGTGTCGATCATGCCGAGCATATTTGGCGAAGACGCCGTGCTGCGGGTACTGGACAAGCAGGACCTGGCCGACAAGGTCAGCGGCGTACAGTTGCAGGCCCTGGGCTTCGCCGATGAAACCCTGCGCCAACTGCGGCGCCTGGCAGCCGAACCCTACGGCATGGTGCTGGTCACCGGCCCCACCGGCAGCGGCAAGACCACCACCCTCTACGCGATGATCACCGAGATCAACCACGGCGTGGACAAGATCATCACCATTGAAGACCCGGTGGAATACCAGTTGCCGGGAGTCTTGCAGATTCCGGTCAACGAGAAAAAAGGCCTGACCTTCGCCCGGGGCCTGCGTTCGATTTTGCGTCATGACCCGGACAAGATCATGGTCGGCGAAATTCGCGACCCCGACACCGCGCAGATTGCCGTGCAATCAGCCCTCACCGGACACCTGGTATTCACCACCATTCACGCCAACAACGTGTTCGACGTGATTGGCCGGTTTACCCAAATGGAAATCGACCCCTATAGCCTGGTCTCGGCCCTGAACGCAGTGCTTGCCCAGCGGTTGATCCGGCTGGTCTGTGCAACCTGCAGCACGCCGTATCAGCCCAGTGTCGATGAGCTGCACCTCTCAGGTCTCGATCCAGACAAGGTCTCTGGCTACCACTTCGTCCATGGCAAGGGTTGCGGCCATTGCCGGGGCACCGGTTATCGCGGGCGCACGGCCATTGCTGAGTTGCTGCACCTGGACGATGAACTGCGCCAGATGATTGTCGAGCGTCAGCCCGTAGCAAAGATCAAGGCCCTGGCCTGTAGCCGTGGCTTGCGCCTGCTGCGCGAGTCAGCCCTGGAACTGGTGCTGGAAGGGCGGACCACGCTCGAGGAGATCAACCGTGTCACTTTTATCTCGTGATCAGTATGTGGCCGTGCTCGGCGCCAGTGGTGTGGGCCTTGGCCAGTGCCACGGCGGCGAAACCCGCTGGCTGAGCAGCGTCGGATTTATCGACGAAGGCTTCCATGCGTGGGCGGTTGCCCTGGAAACCCTGGACCGTCTTTTGGGTGAGCACACAGCGACTGGAGCCCAATTGCGGGTAGTGATTTCCGGGCACTTCAGCCGCTTTTGCCTCGTGCCCTGGAGCGAGCAGATCAACCGTCCCGATGAGCTGCAGGGGTTCGCCAAATTGTGTTTCGAGGACCTTTACGGCGCCCCGAGCCAAGCCTGGAGCCTGGTGTTGTCGGCCGAGCCGTCAGGCTACGACCGGATCGCGGCCGCGCTCCCCCAGGCACTGCTGGAGCGCTTGCGCAGCCTGGCCAAGGGGCGCGGCCTGCACCTGAATTCGGTCCAGCCTTACTTGATGGCTGCGTTCAACCATTTCGACAAACACCTGGATAGCGACGACTTTCTCTTCGTCGTGGCTGAGCCTGTGCGCAGCGTTTTGCTGCTGGCTCGGCAAGGGCGCTGGGTTGCAGTGCGCTCGGTGGGCAGCAGCGACAGCGATACGGCTCTAAGGGCATTAATCAGTCGCGAGCTCCAGCTGCAAGGGGATAGCAGCGAGCAACCCTTGAGCATTTACCTGCACGCTCCGGCACGCCTGGACTCACCGCCCCAGGTGCCGGGTGTGCTGCTGTGTACGCTGGACGAGGACCGCACGGGCGTACGCGACAGCCTGTATGCCATGTCCCGGGCGGTGGCCTGACATGCGCGCCCTCATGCTCGATTTTCAACCGCCTCGCCGTTCGAGCCCATTGGGCTGGAGCCTGCTGGTGGCCGGTGTGCTGCTGGCAACGGGTTGCCTGGTTGGGCAACAGCATTTCAGCGCCCAGGCCCAGCAGCAGCAAGGTGACTTGCAAACCACCCAACGTGTGCTGACCGGCAACAGCGGCGCCAAGGGCGGCCTGACCGCGGCGCAAACTCGTGAGCAGGCACAGAACCTGGCGGAGATGCGCAAGGTCTCTCAGCAATTGCGCCGCCCGTGGGAGCGCCTGTTTGCCACCCTGGAAAGCCTGCCGCTGGACAACATCGCCTTGCTCAGCCTGACCCCGGATGCACGCAAGGGTCAGGTCCGCATCAGTGCCGAAGCGCGCGATCTGGAGGCCATGCTCGATTTTCACCGGCGCCTTGAGGCCAGTGACGAGCTGTCCGATGTGTCCCTGCTCAGTCACGAAATCGTTGCCAACGTGCCGGAACACCCGGTGCAATTCAATCTGTCGGCGACGTGGGAGATTGGCGATGCAAATCCCTAGACTGATCGTCCACGAATACCTCCAGGGACTGGGTGTTCCCGGTCTGGCCGGAGCGGCGCTGGTGCTGATTGCGCTGGTGTATGGCCCGGTCGTGCTGATGCCCGAGTGGCAAGCGTTGCAGCAGCTCAATCAACAGACCCGTGAAGCCAGCGAGTACCTGGCCCGTGTCGAAGACGGCAGCGTGGCGGCTCCGGCCGGCCCGCAACGCCAGCTCGACGATTTCCGCAGCAAGCTGCCGTCCCAGCCCCAGGCCACCGTGGCTATCGACAAGATCTATGCCCTGGCCGCCCTGGAACACATCACCCTGGCTCGTGGCGAATACTCCCTGGGTATCGACCCTAAGACCCACCTGGCGCGCTATCAGATCTTGCTGCCGGTACGCGGCAGTTATCCGCAACTGCGTCGTTTTCTACACGCGTTGCTGGGGCAGTTGCCAGCGGTGGTGGTGGAGGACGTGGAGTTTCAACGTAAAAAGATCGCCGACACCGACCTGACCGGCCGGATCCGCATGACCCTTTATCTGTCGAGGTCATGATGAACAACAAACGCGTGGTGAGCTGGGTCGCGTTCTTTGGCGTGGCTGCGGCTTTGACCTGGGGCGCCGGATACCTGCAACCGGTAGAGGAGAGCGACGACCCGCTTGCCGTCGTCGCCCCTGCGGGCAAAAAAGCATCCGTCCTGCGGGGAGCCTTGCCTCCTGTATCGACCACGGCCAAGGCCGGTCCGATCCGTGACCTGAGCCCGGTCGGCGATCTGTTTTCCGCTCGCAGCTGGAAGGCTGCAGCGGTCCTTGCCACGGTCATCGAGCAACCCGTCAGCGCGGCCCCGGTCGAACAAGCCCCGACCGCACCCCCCATGCCTTTCCAATTTGTCGGCAGGCTTGATGACCGTCGCGACCTGCAAGTGTTTTTGCAGGACGGAGAAAAAATATACGTCGTGCGCAAAGGCGACGTCATCGACAAAACGTGGCGGATCGAGGGCATTTCCGATGTGGAGTTGAGCTTCGTCTACCTGCCGCTGCATTTGTCTCAGACACTGTCTGTGGGGAGCTCGCAATGAACCGATCCCGTTTGATGATCAGCCTTGGCTTATGCGCCGTGCTCGTCGCGTGCAGCACCGCCAAGGTCGCGCAAAAGGAAGCGAAAGAGTTGATCGAGGCGGGCCAGTATGAAGCCGGCCTGGCACGGATCGAGGACGGACTGCGCGAGAACCCCCGCGATACCGAGTTGCACCTGGCCCTGAGTCATGGTCGCGCCCGTTCGATTACGGCACTGATGACCGAGGCCGATCAGGACCGCGCCAAGCGCAGTTTTGCCGCCGCCCGCATGGGATACGGCCGGGTGTTGACCATCGAGCCGAACAACCGGCGTGCCCAGGACTCCCTGCGTCAGCTGGACTACCTGCGCAGCATGGATGAGAAGCTGGAGCTGGCCCGTGGCGACCTGCGTCGCGGTGACATCTACGGTGCTGATCGCCAGGTCAAGCAGATACTGGAACTGGACCCGAAAAATGACGGTGCCCTCGAACTGCAAGGCAGCATTCGTCTGGTTCAGAGTCGCAACGTCGTGCAGTACCCGCAACTGCGCACCCGTCTTGATCGCCCGGTGACGCTGGAATTTCGCGATGCCAACCTCAAGACGATCTTCGAAGTGCTGTCCCAGGTCGCCGGTTTGAATTTCATCTTCGACAAGGACCTGCGCCCGGACATGAAAGCCACCATCTTCGTGCGTGACGTGCGCATCGAAGATGCTGTGGCCTTGCTGCTGCAGCAGAACCAGTTGCACCAGAAAGTGGTGAACGAAAACACCCTGCTGATCTACCCCGATTCGCCGCAGAAGCTCAAGGACTATCAAGAGCTGGTGATGCGCACCTTCTACTTGACCAGCATCGACGCCAATACCGCGCTGAACATGATCAAGACCATGCTCAAAACCCGTGATGTGTTCGTCGACGAACGCCTGAACACCCTGACCATGCGCGACAGCGAAGATGCCGTGCGCATGGCGGAAAAACTGTTGCAATCCCAGGACCAGTCCAACCCTGAAGTGGTGCTGGAAGTGGAAGTCATGGAAGTCGCCCGCCAGCGCATTCTCGACCTTGGCCTGCAATGGCCGAACACTTTCGGGGTATTGAACAGTGCAGGCGGAGACGTGACGGTGCTGGATCAACTCAAAGGCATCACCTCCAGCAGGATCAGCATCTCGCCATCGCCCCAGGCCAAGATCAACGCCCAGGACAATGACATCAACACCCTGGCCAGCCCGGTGATTCGGGTCAGCAACCGCGAACAGGCGCGCATCCATATCGGTCAGCGCGTACCCATCATCAGCGCCACTGCAGTGCCCTCGACTCAGGGTCCGGTGATCACCGAAAGCGTTACCTACCTTGATGTCGGCCTCAAGCTCGAAGTCCAGCCCACCGTGCACCTGAACAATGAAGTGGCTATCAAGATCGCCCTGGAAGTGAGTAACGCCACGCCACTGCAACCCACCCGCCAAGGCACGATTCCGGTCCAGGTCGACACCCGCAACGCCCAGACCACTCTGCGCCTGCACGACGGCGAAACCCAGATTCTCGCCGGGCTGGTGCGCAACGACCATGGCGCCACCGGCAACAAGATCCCGGGGCTGGGGGACATCCCGTGGCTGGGCCGGCTGTTCGGGAGCAACAAAGACACCGTTGGCCAGTCGGAGCTGGTGCTGTCGATCACCCCGCGCATTGTGCGCAACCTGCCGTACCAGAGCCCCTCGGACATGGAGTTCCCGACCGGCACCGAAACCAGCATGCACATACAGGCCCCTGATCGCGGGATGGAGCCGGCGACCCGCACCGAAATCATTAACACCCCGATGGCTGCCACCACCCAAGTTTTCGTAGAGAAGCCTTGATCATGAACGCCTCGCAACGTGGTTTTACCTTGATCGAAGTCGTGGTGACGATGGCCCTGATCGGCCTGCTGGCCGGTATGGCTGCGCCGCTGACCGAGACGGTGGTGCGTCGGGGCAAGGAGCAGGATCTGCGCACCTCCCTCTACCAGATTCGCGATGCCATCGACGCCTACAAGCGCGCATTCGACGCCGGTTACATCGAGAAGTCCCTGAACAGCAGCGGCTATCCGCCCAATCTGCAAGTGCTGGTGGACGGTGTACGGGATGTGCGCAGCGCCAAGGGGGCCAAATTCTACTTTTTGCGGCGAGTGCCCCACGACCCGTTGATGTCAGTTAAACGGGACGACGAGGGTGGATGGGGGTTGCGTTCCTACGACAGCTCGGCGCAAAGCCCGCGTGAAGGTGAAGACGTGTTTGATGTGTACTCCAAGGCCCGGGGCAAAGGGCTCAACGGCATTGCGTACCGGGAGTGGTGAGCTTATGCGCCGGGAACAAGGCTTTACCCTGCTGGAGCTGATGGTGGTCATGGCAATCATTGCCACGTTGATGACCATCGCCTTGCCGCGCTACTTCAACAGCCTGGAAGCCTCCAGGGAAACCACCTTGCGCCAGAGCCTGTCGGCGATGCGCGAAGCGCTGGATCATTACTACGGCGACACAGGGCACTACCCCGAGTCCCTTGAACAATTGGTGGAGCAACGCTACTTGCGCAATTCGCCCATGGACCCGATTGCCGAACGCAAGGACACCTGGGTCCTGGTCCCCCCTCCTGAAGGCGTAGCGGGTGGAGTGGCAGACATCAAGAGCGGTGCTACCGGGAGGGCGCGTGATGGCAGTCTTTATTCCGAGTGGTAGGCCGTCCGGTGAGGCAGGGTTCACTTACTTGGGCGTGCTGTTCCTGATCATGCTCATGGGCATGGGGCTGGCCAGTGCAGGCCAGTTGTGGTCGACCGCTGCGCGCCGCGATCGCGAACGCCAATTGCTGTGGGTCGGCACTCAATATGCCCAGGCATTGCGGAGCTACTACCGCGTCTCTCCGGGCCTGGCCCAGTACCCCAAAGCCCTGGAAGACCTGTTGCAGGACGAGCGTTTTCCCGATGCCAAGCATCATATCCGTCAGCTCTACCCGGACCCGATCGGGGGCGGTGAGTGGACCCTGCAGCGCGGTTTCGACGGTCGCATAACGGGCGTCAGCAGCCCCTCCACCGACAAGCCGCTCAAACAGGCGGACTTTCCCAGTCAGTGGTCGGACTTCAGCGCAATGGACAGCTACAAGGACTGGCAGTTTGTTGCCGAGAAAGCCTTTCTCGACGGTACTTCCGGGCGGAACAAAGGGCAGTCCGGTGCCCTGCAGGGGGTGCAACCATGAAATGTCGCACGTTGGCCGCGGTGGCCATGGTTCTGCTGATGCCGCTTGGTGCGGCCAGGGGGGACGAAGAAATGCTGGGTTTTATCGTCGATGACACGATTTCACACATTGGCCATGACTTTTACTACGCGTTCAGTGAGCGCCTGCGTGCCACCAGCCCGATGGATTTCAACCTGGTGGTCCGTGAGCGACCTTCTGCGCGCTGGGGCAGCCTGGTCACGGTGGAATATCAGCAACGCCTGGTGTACCGGCGCTTCCTGGCCCCTAACTCCGTGGAACTCAAGGACGAAGCCTACGAGGCTGCCGACCTGGTCCGCGGGCAGATTGTCCAGCGCAAGCTGGAAACCTTGTTGCAAGACACCACGGACCTTGAGAGGGACGAACTATGAAAACAAAAAAACGTGCGCAGCGTGCCTGCCTCTGGCTGTTTTGCCTGGGGGGTTGTGGCCTGGCACAGGCCACCGAACTGGTGTACACGCCCATCAACCCCTCGTTTGGCGGCAACCCGTTGAACGGCACATGGTTGCTGAACAATGCCCAGTCACAGAATGACTTTGACGATCCCGACATCAAGGCACGCATTACCCCTGTCGGCACCTCGGCCCTTGAACGTTTTACCAGCCAATTGCAGTCGCGGTTGCTGGGCCAGTTGCTGGACAACATCTCTACCGGCAACACGGGGAGCCTGTCCACTGACGCTTTTATCGTGAACGTTACCGATGATTCCGGGGCACTGACCATTGTCGTGACCGACCGGGCGACCGGTGAAATCTCTGAAATCCAGGTTAATGGCCTCGCTCCCTGACGGGGCTTTGGGGCGATGGGGAGTGATGGACATGAAGACAATACTGATGCTGGGGCTATTGTGTGCCGCCTTGCAGGGTTGCAGCCTGCGCGACACGATGTCGGCCGAACAGGACACCGAGGCACCGACCCTGACACCTCGGGCGTCGACCTATTACGACTTGCTGAAAATGCCCCGGCCCAAAGGCCGCCTGATGGCCGTGGTGTACAACTTTCGCGATCAGACCGGTCAATACAAACCGACCCCGGCCAGCTCGTTTTCCACGAGCGTCACCCAGGGTGCGGCAAGCATGTTGATGGATGCCATGCAATCCAGCGGCTGGTTCGTGGTGCTTGAACGTGAAGGCCTGCAGAACTTGTTGACCGAGCGCAAGATCATTCGCGCCTCGCAGAAAAAGGCCGACACACCGGTCAATATCCAGGGCGAGTTACCTCCGCTCCAGGCGGCGAACCTGATGCTCGAAGGCGGCATCATTGCCTACGACACCAACGTGCGCAGCGGCGGGGAGGGCGCACGGTATCTGGGCATCGACATTTCGCGGGAATATCGGGTCGATCAGGTGTCGGTAAATTTGCGGGCGGTGGATGTGCGCAGCGGCCAGGTGCTGGCGAATGTCATGACCAGCAAGACCATCTATTCGGTGGGCCGCAGTGCCGGGGTATTCAAGTTCATCGAGTTCAAGAAACTGCTTGAAGCCGAAGTGGGCTACACCACCAACGAGCCTGCGCAGCTGTGTGTGTTATCGGCAATTGAATCAGCGGTCGGGCACCTGGTGGCCCAGGGTATTGAGCGCAAGATGTGGCAAGTGGCGGGAGACAGCTCAACCCCGGTGCAGAATGAAACACTGGGCCGTTACTTGTCCCAAAACAAAATAGACCCCGACGCTGAATAACCGAATTGCTACGTGTGCCAGTCATCGCGAGCAGGCTCGCTCCCACAGGCTTTGCAGTACTCAATGTGTGTGGGAGCCAGCCTGCTCCCACAAGTTCAGCAGTGCTCGCAACACCTTAAACCACACCCGTGGGAGCGAGCCTGCTCGCGATGACTGGCAGGCACGCAGTCTGCGCAGCCATAAAAAAACCGCGGCCCTGTATGAAGGGGCCGCGGTTTTTTTGCCTCGGGTTTATTGCTGAAACACGGTGGCCTGGTTGGCCGAGCCGGATTGCTGCACGGTCGCCAGTTGCGTCACGCCACTCTGGTCGACACGGGCGATGTTGCCAGTCCCGCCCTGGGTTACATACGCCACGTTCAGGGTGTCTGCCTGTTTGACAGTGATCTGGTTATCACTGCCATACACCTGTGCGGTGAACGCCTGGTTGCCACTGCCGGACTGTTCGAACGTGGTGCTGTTACCGTTGCCGCTGGAGAAACCCTGAGCCAGGTTGGTGGTGCCGCGCTGGTCAGCGATCAGGATGTTGTCGCTGCCGTTCTGATCGAAGTACAGCTCGTTGTAGTTATCGGCCTGGCTGATGGTGGTTGCGTTGCCAGTGCCGGATTGATGGGTCGTCATGATGTGGCCGACGCCGTCCTGAGTGAAGCTGGCGACGTTGGCGCTGCCCACCTGGTTAACCGTGGCGCGTTGGTCCTTGCCAAACTGGCCACCCGCTTGCGGCCCTTTCCAGTTGCTGGCGTAGACCTTGTTGTCGTTACCCAGCGAGGTGGCCGTGAGTACCTGGTTTTCACCGGCCTGATAGGTGAAGTGCACGTTACCCGTACCCTCCTGGTACAGCGCCAGGGTCGAGCTGACTGATTCGAACTGGTCGGCGTAAATGGCGTTCAAGTCACCCACCTGCAGGATCTGGGCGAAGTTGTTCTCGCCAAAGCTCTGGTCGACGATCGCTTCGTTGCTCATACCGTATTGATTGATGGTGGTCTGGCTGCTGGCCTGGGTCTCTTGCCAGACTTCGGTACCGTTGTAATCACCGTACTGGTTGACCGTCACGTTACCACCCAGGCCGTTACGCTGATCGGCGTAGGCGTAGTTGCCATCACCTGCCTGGTTGATGTCGATCTGGCCCGCTGTATGGAACACTTGCTCAGCCGTGCCGTAGTTGGTGTTGCCGTACTGGATGACCAGGGCGTTGTTGGCCACGCCCGGAGAAATCTGTTCGATATAGGCCTCGTTGCCGTCGCCGAACTGCAGCGTCTGGCCGGTGGTACCGTCCTGACTGTCCTGGTAGACAAACGAAAAGTTGCCGACGCCTTGCTGCTGTTGCAGCACCACGCTGCCTCCTTCGCCGATGGACTGGCTGGCATGGCTGACGTTGAAGGATCCAAGCTGTTGCTGAGTGATGGTGCTGGAGTTTTCGTACAGTTGCTCGGCGTAAGCCGCGTTGTAATCACCGTCCTGATGCTGCTCTATGGGGCTGGTTGCATGGTCTTGCACAGCGGCAGCGTCGTTGCCCTGGCCGGACTGCTGCTGGTTCGCGGTGCTGAAGGGAGCCTGGCTTTGCTTCACGTCGGCGATATTGGCCGTACCGTACTGGTTTTGGGTGGACAGGCTGTCGTCAGCCATGGCCTGGGCACTGACGATGACCAGGATGGCGGCAGTGAGGGGCGTCAGTTTAAACATGATGAAACCTCCAGGTAGCGCAGTGCTTTAACGATATTGTTTGACTGAAACGCTCATGCCATTCCCGGCCTGGTTGACGGCGCTTTGTTGCCCCGTTCCCGCCTGATTGATGGTGGCGTCGTTGTTGTTGCCGTTCTGGGATATCTGCGCACGGTTGTGACTGCCGCTCTGGCTGATGTCAGCGCTATTGCCACTGCCTTGCTGGGTGATCATTGCCATCAGGTCGTTGCCCTGTTGCAGGATGAAGGCTTCCTGATTGCTGCCGGACTGCACAATGGTGCCCAGCAATGACTGGCCGTTCTGTTGCACGTTGGCGGTATTGGCCTGTCCGTACTGCTGGATCAATGCCTGCTGGCCAACCGGCGCGGGCAACTCGCCCAGGTCGGATGCGGCGCCGAGGTCGTCGTTTTCCATCAAGTCATCGGCCTGCGCACCCACGCTGCAACTGAGCGCAAGCATGCAGAGCAGGGCGACGGTTGAAGTGTTCATGGGGGGTGTCCTCTGGCAGGAGATGCGCCCCATCAGCGCAAGGCTGATAGGGCGCAGGCTCAGTTCGCGGTAACCGACACAGTGCGTACGGTGCCCTGGGACGAGGTTATGGTCGCGGTCGGGTTCGCCGAAGGCACCACGGTGGTGATGTTGCTCACCGTCAGCCGCCAGCGCCCGGTCACCGGTACCGTGGTAGTGCCCAGGGTGACCAGCCCGGTGGGGGTAGTGACCTGGACGGTGATGGTGTTGCCGGTGATCACCGATGATGTACCGGCAAAGTCCCAGGTGAAGCGGTTGTTGGAACGCGCCGAGACGGTTGCCGTGGTGACGGTAAAGGTTTCCGCCGCAGGTCTTGGCGAGACTTGCACGGTAACCGTGGCGGGTGCCGTGGCGACCGATCCCAGGCTGTCCCGCGGGAGGTAGGTGAAGGTAGCGGTGAAGGCTGCTGTCACCGTGGCTGGCGGGGTATAAGTGAGGACGGTGCCATTACTGGTGACCGTGCCGCGACCCGCTGCCGGTTGGGTAAAGCTGGCGACTGCCAGCGGCAGGTTGCCTTCCGGGTCGGTGTCGTTGGTCAGCACACTGATCGGGATGGCGACACCCAGGGTCGCGACGGCATCGTTGACCGCTACCGGAGGCCGGTTCGGCGCTACGGTAATGCTGACGGTGGCAGCGGTGGTCGAGGCGAGGCCTTTAATGTCTTGTGCCTTGTAGGTGAAGGTGGCGGTCAACGGTGCATTGACCACTGCCGGTGGGGTGTAGATCACCGCAGTACTGCCACTCAGGGCCACCGTGCCTTGTCCTGCAGGTGGTTGGGTCAATGCGGTGATACTGAGCGGTGTATTGCCATCCGGGTCAGTGTCGTTAGCCAGCACGTTGAGGGTAATCGGCACGCCAAAGCTGGTGCTGGCCGTATCGGCAATGGCCACCGGCGGCTGGTTCGAGCCTATGTCGGGGGCTGTACCGACGACCACGACGGCTTCGGTATCACTGCCACCCGCTGCAGATTTGACCGTGACACTGGCGGGAGGCTGAACCAGGCCAGCGACGGTAATTCTCTGCAAGGTTCCGGTTTTGGACAGGCGCCCGTAGCCTTGGGCAACCATGTCGGGAATCACCACTTCATCGGTTGAAGTCGCCTCGATCAGCAGGCTTTTGTTGTCCCAGCTGTAGCGCGCGGTCTGGATTTTCACCAGGTCAGTCAGTTTGCTCGACACTGAGGTGGGGCGTGTCGTGCCGGTGGGGTTGGTGGCGGTCACCACCACGACCGGCGGCACGGCTCCGGTGAGCAAGCGCTGCCCGAAGAAAAGGCCATTGTTGTCGCCAATCAGGTTGGTCTGGCAAGGCGACAGGGGTGGACCGGCGACCAGGGCAATGGATTCGCGAAAGCACACGGATGAGCTGTTCAGGCCTTTGGCGAACACTTCGACCCGAGTGTTACTGCTGGCTCCGGCAGCGGTCCGCCGGTAGGTCGCACGTGCAATCTCTACCGGGGTTTGCGCCCGGTTATCGAGCACCTTGCCCGCGACAGTGAAAAGACTGGTCTGGATACTGCCCGTCGGCCCGGTAATGCGGACGAAGTTAGTGTTGTTGGGGCTGCCGGTGACGAGCTCGGTGAGATTGGGATCGCCGACAAAGGTTTCGACCGCGCCGGTGTCCGGGTTCACTTCGGTATACGGCCCGTTGACGCTGCGCAGGAATGGTCCAATGGCGCCGTTTACCGCACCGCTGAAGTTGCCTGGCGCACCGATGCCGACGTCACGGGTAATGTTGATAGCCCGGCGCCCCGGAGCCGTCACGTTAACGGTTTCCACGCCGTAGGGGTGGGTGATGGTGTAGACCCCCGCCACGGGGACCGAGACCCGGATGCGAATTCGGGCGAAGCTTTGCTGGTCGCCATCCACCGGGTTTTCCGAGGCGAAGGCGGCTTCGATCCCGGCCACGTAGGCATCCAGTTCAAAGCCGCTGTTACCCACCGCAGGAATGGTGGCCTCGGCCAGGAACCAGAAGGCTTCCGGAGGCCAGTTATCCGGGAAAATCATCGGTTGTGTGTCGTCGTAAACTCCCGGCTCCGGCAGCAACGTGCACATGTACGCCGGCGGCACGCTGACCGCTACCCGCGAGCTTGCCGCCCGGGACTGACACAGCTCCATCGACAGCAGATTGTTGTCCTGATACCACATGGGGAATTTACCCGTGGCGAAGGTGTAGGGGCCAGGGTCGACGGCAGCGAGTTGAGCGAATGCGCTGCCGGACAGCGATAGAGTCAGTCCCAGGGCGTTGAGCGCCAGGCGTGGCCAATTGTTCATGATGCCTCCTGATGAGGGTCTGGGCATGTGAGCGTTCATTGCACAATGACCACTTCTTCGGTATCGCTGCCGCCATTGGATGACGTCACGCGGACTTTGGCTGGCGGGATCGGTGAGATGCCCGTGGTCAGCGTTTTCACCGCTGCGCTACCACTCAATGCGCCGATGGCAGCACCGGTGCCGGACGTTGCGGTAAGGGCCGGCGGCGACGTTTCATCGCTGGTCGAGGCCACGAGCGTCAGTTGCCCGGAGCTCAGGCTGTACTCGGCACGCTGGATTACCACCAGATCGGTCAGGGCCATGGGCAGGGTGGTGGGTGTGCTGCTGGCGATCGCCAGATGGTTGTCGGCGGTGACTTGCAAGGTGGTTGGCAAGGTCGGGTTGATCGAGCTCTGGACGTACCAGTTTCCGGTGGTATCGGCCTCGGTCAGTTTTAGCGCCGGGGTGCTGCTGCTGAGGGAGACAGTGGCCGGAGGCGGTGGCGCCAGGACAAATACGTCCTGCTGTGCAATGGGGGCACTGGCACCCTGTCTGCGTGAGTAGGTGCTGCGCTGGGTGATCAGGGGGGTGGGGCGAACCACGGCCGACAATTTGCCCGAGATGGCAAACACCGTACTGCGTAAATCCAGCCCGCCAGGGCCTTCGATGCGAATGTAATTGGTGTTGAACGGGCTGCCGGTTACGGCTTCGTTGAGATTGGGGTCACCGATGAACTGCTCGGCGCCACCGCTCACTGGATTGGTCTCGGTGTAGGGCCCGTTGACGCTGCGCAGGAATGGCCCGACATCACCCTTGAGGGCGCCATCATAGGTTTTGGGTGACCCGATGCCGATGTCCCGGGTCATGTTGATTGCCCGCCGCCCCGGGGTATCGATATTGAACACTTCGATGCCGTAGGGATGGGTAATCACGTACGTACCGGCAACCGGCACATCGACGCGAATCCGCACGCGGGCAAAACTGACCTGATCACCCTCGACGGGTTCTTCTGCGGCGAAGGCCGCCTCGATGGCCGAGCCGTAGGACAGGTCGATGCCACGGGCTGCATCGACGATGGCTGCGTCTGCGGTAAACCAGAAAGCTTCGTCAGGAAAGTTGGTGGGAAACACCACGGGCTGCGCATCATCAAACACACCGGGGGTTGGCAGCAGGTTGCACATGTAGGTAGGTGCACCCGGTGTGCCGGGTACCCGGGAACTCACTGCTTTGGACAGGCACAAGTCGAGGGTCCGGCCATGGCTGTCTTGGTACCAGGCGGCAAAGCCCCCGTTGGCAGGTATGTATGGCCCGGTGTCGACTGCAAACAGCGCCGCCTGGGAGATTCCTTGGGCCAGTGCGCTGACGACCAGGACGGCCGCCGTTTTGGACAGTAAAGGGTGCATGTGTATTCCCTCTAATGGAGACCTGCCCCTCGGAGGTGGGCCAGTTAGGACGGTTTTGGCAAGTTCCATACCAACTGCTGGCGATAGCTCTGCAAGCCCCGGCTACAAGAGCCTTGGGGCATTCGGCAGGTTGCCAGCCGACAGTGCCGGACGGGCATCAGTCCCCACACCTGGGGTCAGTTGGGGGTAGCGGGGAATGAAGGGTGAGGGACACCCGGAATCGGGCAAACGCCCGTAAGTGGGCTATAACCCTAGAGGGGCATTGTTGGAAGCAACGTCAATGAGTGTGCCGACTAGAACACTTCGGGTCGACCAGGCCAATGAACGCATGGGCTCACGCAAGCCAGCGTTCAATATGTTGCGCTGGTACTCGCTGATCAGCTTCGCCGTGATCGGTACAGTGGCAGCAGCACTGGGGGCGGTCTCGACCCAGTTCGTGATTGCCGAGAGCGTGCACCGCGATGCGTTGCTGACGTCCCAGTTTATCCAGGCGATTGCCTCGGCCGAGGTTCGCCATGTCTCGATACCCAACGTCAGGACCATGGGTGAATTGCTCGACCCGCGTCAGGACAAGGACTTCCCCGACGTCGACCCCAAGGCTCGCGCCAGTGCGCGAGGCGAGTTTCTGGATCACATCGAGCACTTGCCCGATGTGATCCTTGCCAACATCTATGCACCTGACCGCACGATAATCTGGTCGACCAACCCTGCGCTGATCGGTACCACCATCCATGCTGACGAAGACCTGGACCGTGCCTTCAACTCCAAAACACCCGTGTCGGCCCGATATCACAGTGTCGATGAAGAGCGCATGGAGCAAAAATTTTTAGTCCCGCCCAAATATATCTTCATCGAGAACTACATCCCGTTATTCGATGCCGATGGCGACAAGGTTACGGCGATGGTCGAGATCTACAAGGAACCCAGCGACCTGATCCATCGTATGGTTCGTGGTTTGCTGCTGATCTGGCTGGCCACTGCTGTGGGTGGAGGGCTGATTTACCTGGGGCTGTACTGGATCGTACGAAGGGCCGCCATGCTGCTTGAGGCCCAGCAAAGACAACTGGTGACCAACGAAACGTTTGTTGCGCTGGGTGAGATGTCCTCGGCGGTCGCCCACAGTTTGCGCAACCCGTTGGCGACCATTCGCTCCAGTGCCGAACTGGCGCTGGAGTTCGACAGTGGCGCGGCCCACAAGAACATCAACGACATCGTGTTACAGGTTGACCGGATGTCGAAGTGGGTTCGCGAACTGCTGCAATCACTGCGCCCGCTCAGCGGCGATGCCGAGCCGGTGAATCTGGTGGCGGCGCTACATGACAGCCTGGCAGCTTTTGAGCAGCAGATTGCCAAGGCTGCGATCCGGGTTGAGTTCGAGCCGAAATCCACACCGATGGTGCTTAGCCAGCAGCTGCAGTTGAACCATATTCTGAGCAGTGTGTTGTCCAATGCCCTGGACGCCATGGACAAGGGCGGAACCCTGACGATTAAGCTGGTTGCAAACGATGGGTGCAGTGTCAGCGTCGTATTGAGCGATAACGGCAAAGGCATGAACGAGGAGCAACGCAGCATGGCGTTCCGCCCGTTTTTTACTACAAAGCAAGGCGGGCTTGGGGTGGGGCTGGTACTGGTCAAGCGGACCATGGAGCGTTACGGCGGTTCGGCAAGCCTGCAAAGCTCCAAGGGAGAGGGGACGTGCGTCCAACTGTCATTCAAGTTAATACCCCAGAAAGCGGGTGTGAGCTTTCCCCACTAGCGGGTGCCTTGCGGGTAGACATTGCAGGCTTCAGAAGATAGTTGCATGCAGGTAATTGTTTTTTATCAGATTGTTTTATTTGTAAGTAATTGTTTAAAAGTGGCGGGCTCCTTGCACCTGTTCCATTACCCCCTTCATGATTTCGAGGCGGCTGGTGATGGACATAAAAGCGCGGTTCCCTTCCAAATGGCTCGGTGTGCTAGCTCCGCTGAGTGTTCTGCTGACAATGATCCTGGGCATCACGCCTCTGCGTGCCAGCCCCATCGATGACGAACGACAGCCTGAACCTTCAGACCCGTCCGCTTTTTATGATGAGCCGGCTGACAAACCGGCAGCCTTGAACGCCATCCTGACCTTGCCGGAAGCCAACCTGGATTCCTTCGACCTGCCCAATGGGGTCAAAGGCACCCGTGCAACCATGCGTCAAGAGAACATCTTGCCGCCGGCGGTGCAGACCAGCTTCAACTACCCCACCAACGGTAAACCCAGCCCGCTGTTTGGCGCTCAACCGTTTACCCAGCAGTTGGTACTGTTCGAAGAGTTCGGCCCGGAAAAACTTGACCCGACCACACCTGCAGCGCCCTTGGGGTTTCCAGCAGCGGCGATTGGCCCGCTGCCGCAGCAGGACCCCACCAGTGTCGCCCGCAGTGCGCCACCGGGAGCGGCCCTCGACGCTTTCTTGCGTCAACCGGGGCTGACACCGTTTCCCAGCCAGTTTTCGAATGTGGTGGATCGCAACCCGTGGCAGGCGCAAATCGAGTTTTTTCTCAATCGCCGCATTGGCTCGTCTGCCGAAGGGCGTCCGCCAGGCAAGGGTTGGTCCCATCAGCGCTGGAACGAATTTTACCCGCAATTGGCCTACAAGACGGTGCAGACCGGGGCGCGGACCAATGGCGGCCTGCGGGACAGTCGGCAGATGCACGGTTATGCGCTGGGCGAGTTCGGCCCCGGTGGCCTGTACCACAACGTGGCGGGCGTAGCGGCAACCGATGGCACAGCCAAGGGCGTGGATGCGCGCTTTCACCCCAACATGCCGGTGCAAAACCACAATTCGGTCTGGACCTTCGATGGCACCTTGCCACCGAAGCTGTTGATGGTGCGCTACGGTCAGCCGGTACTGATGCGGCATTACAACGGCTTGCCGATCGATCCGGCGGCCAACATGGGCTTTGGCCTGCACACCATCAGCACCCACGAACACAACGGCCACGCGCCAGCTGAAAGCGACGGCTATGCCAACGCGTTCTTCTTCCCTGGGCAGTATTACGACTATCGCTGGCCGATCCAGCTGGCCGGCTACGACAGCATCAACACCGACGCCCATGACCCCCGTGCAGCGTTCCCGTGTGCGCCCGGTGAAACCCTGTGGACCAACGATCTCAGGCCGAGCCGCAAGACCTGCGAAAACGGCACGATCAACATCCGTGGCGACTGGCGCGAAACCATGAGCACACACTGGTTTCACGATCACATGCTCGATTTCACCGCGCAGAATGTCTACAAGGGCAACGCGGCCATGATGAACTACTACAGCGCCCTGGACCGTGGCAACGAATCAGTGAACGACGGCGTCAACCTGCGCTTGCCCAGTGGCAGCGCGCTGGCGTGGGGCAATCGCGACTACGACGTCAATCTGGTACTCGCCGACAAGGCCTGGGATGCAAATGGTCAGCTGTGGTTCAACCCGTTCAACACCGACGGTTTTATCGGTGACCAGATGCTGGTGAACTGGCAATGGAAGCCGACCCTGGACGTACGTGCTCGCAGCTATCGGTTCCGTATCCTCAATGGCTCGGTATCGCGCTACTTCAAACTGGCCATGGTGCGTGAAATCAAAGGCACTGGCGGCGAGTTCCAGGGACCAAAAGGTTCTGGCGTTTCCTATGCCCGGGTGCCGTTCCATATGATCGCCAACGACGGCAACATCATGGAACACAGCGTTCCTTTTGACGGCTCCATGGACCTGGATGCAGACGGCGACAAGCAAAACCACAACGCAATCCTGCCGACCCAGGGCATCGCCGAACGCTTTGACATCATCGTTAATTTCGCGAAAAACGGAATCAAGCCAGGGGACAAGCTGTTCATGGTTAACCTGCTGGTGCATGACGACGGCAAGGGCCCTAAAGAACCCGTAGCGTTGGGCGATGTGCTGTCGAAGAAATACCTGGCAGTGATCAAGCAGTCGAGCAAAGGTCCGCAATGGGACAAGGGCGACCCGGCAGTCGGCATGGTGTTGCAGTTCAACGTCAAGGCTTACACCGGGCAGGATCTGGCCATGGACCCCGCTGCCTATGAACCCGCGAAGCCGGGCAAGGCAGAAGGGTTGGTCATGATCCCGCTCAAGCTGCATCGTGACAATGCGGCAGACAAGGCTCTGCTGGCCAAGGCTCGCCACCGTACATTCATCTTCGGCCGCTCTGACGGCACTGACGAAGCACCCTGGACGGTCAAGACCGATGGCGGTTTTGGCTTCCACATGGACCCCAGACGGCTGAATGCGGCCACCCAGCTGGCCAGCGGTCCAACCGATGCAGGGACTGCCGGGTTCGGCACGCTTGAGGTGTGGAACATCAAGGCCGGCGGCAAGGGCTGGAGTCACCCGGTGCACGTGCACTTCGAGGAAGGGATCATTCTCAGTCGGGGTGGCAAGGCTCCTCCGGAATGGGAAAAGTGGGCTCGCAAAGATGTGTACCGTATCGGCTCGGAAAAAGATGGGCTGGACAGCGTCGAAATGGCGATCAACTTCCGCGAATTTGCTGGCACCTACATGGAGCACTGTCACAACACCCAGCATGAAGACAACTCCATGCTGCTGCGTTGGGACATAGAGAAACCGGGGCAATTCCAGTTGATGCCGACTCCGCTGCCCAGCTGGGACGGTGTGCGCTATGTAAATTCGGCCGCATTGCCTACTTTCCGCAAGGGCGATGGCCTGGGCCCACAAGTGAAGGTGAGCCAATGAACCTCATGGGTGCTCAATTGGCCCTTTGCCGTGCGCTGCGCATGCATTTGGTGTTGTTGGTCACCTGCCTGCTGGGGACTCAGGTGTGTGTCGCCCATGAAGCCGAGCCGGTCCCGGTCAATGAACCCGGATCGCCCTGGGGCGGTGACTACTTTCCCAACACCCTGCTGACCAATCAGGACGGTCGGCAGATGCGTTTTTTCGATGACATGATCAAGGGCAAGGTGGTGGTGATCAATTTCATCTTCACCTCGTGCAGTGACTCGTGTCCCCTCGAAACGGCGCGTCTGCGCCAGGTGCAAAAGCTGCTGGGGGAGCGGGTCGGCAAAGATATTTTCTTTTACTCCATCAGCATCGATCCATTGAGCGATACACCCCAGGTGCTAAAGGCCTACGCGCAACGCTTCAAGGCAGGGCCCGGCTGGCAGTTTCTCACCGGTGAGTTCGACGCCGTCACCGAACTGCGGCACAAACTCGGGTTGTTCATTGAGGGTGTCGACAACGGCCGGACCAAGGATCACAACCTCAGCCTGATCGTAGGCAATCAGCAAACCGGTCGCTGGATGAAAGCTTCGCCCTTTGAAAATCCTTGGATTCTGGCTGATCAACTGGCCAATACCTTGCAAAACTGGAAGCAGCCCAGTCTCGAACAAAGCTATGCAGATGCCCCTGAAATTCGTCCACCAAGCAACGGTGAAGAGCTTTTTCGTACGCGTTGCGCCTCGTGCCACAGCCTGGGCCTGGAGGACGGGCAAGGCATCGGTATGCGCAGTATCGGCCCCGATCTGATCGGGGTGACCCGGCAGCGCGATCCGGTCTGGCTGAGCCGCTGGATACGTGAGCCGGATCGCATGCTGGTGCAGAAGGATCCGGTTGCGATGGCACTGTTCGAACAATACGGCAAGATTCCAATGCCCAACCTGCGGCTGGATGAAAACGCCGCGCAGGCAATCATGGACTTCTTGCAGGAAGAAACGGATCGCCAGCAGTCTCTGTCAGCGCACGTGCAGTAGAGGCTAAATAGCATCATTGTATCGTCCGTCTTGTTAACGGACGCCTACACTGACTCTGAACTCGACTGAAAGGACTCAGATCAGCTACCGGGGAACACCCATGCCGTTACCCGATAAAACAGAAGCCGATCCCCATGCGCAACTGCTCAAACGCAGGCAGTTCAACCTGCTGCGCTGGTTTTCTCTGGGCAGCTTTCTGATCATTGCCGCGGTAGCCCTGGGGCTGGGCTACATATCCACGCGCTTTTTGGTCGAAGAGAGCATTGAGCGGGACTCGATCCTGACCGCGCAATTTATCCAGGCCATTGGTGCGGCAGAGATCCGGCATGCCGCTATCACGCCCGACCGTACCATGGGTGAGATGCTCGATCCGCGTCAGGACAAGGCTTATCCAGACGTTGCACCCGAGACGCGGACAACGGCGCGCATTGAGTTTCTGGACCATGTGGAGCACCTGCCGGACCTTCTTCTGGCTACCGTGTATGCCCTTGACCGCACGGTGGTCTGGTCAACCAATCCTGAACTGATCGGGGTGCGTATTGAAAATGACGATGAACTGGATCAGTCCTTTGAAATGAAGGAAGCGGTCTCCACCAGTTATCACGAAATTAACGATGAACGCCCTGAACAGCGACTGCTGCGTGAGCCCGATTACCTGTTTGTTGAAAACTACATACCGATGTTTAACGCCGACAAAAGTCACGTTATTGCCATGGTGGAGATCTACAAGGAGCCCGCGGACCTGGTAGCGCGCATACAGCGCGGCTTCAAGAGCATCTGGCTGGCGACGATACTGGGCGGACTGGTGATTTACCTGGCGTTGTTCTGGATCGTGCGCCGCGCCGCCCGACTGCTCGAAAGCCAGCAAAAGCAGCTGATTGCCAACGAAACCTTTGTCGCCCTTGGAGCTATGTCGTCAGCCGTTGCCCACAGCTTGCGCAACCCTCTGGCAAACATACGGTCAAGTGCCGAACTGTCCCAGGGCCTCGCCAGCCTAGGTGCACAGAAAAATATCGGTGACATTATCAATCAGGTCGACCGCATGTCGCGTTGGGTCCGCGAGCTGCTTGTTTCCTTGCGCCCGGCCACTGAAGAGTCCGAAGCCGTGGATTTGGTGCTGGCGCTTGAAGATACCTTGAGCGCTTTCGAACCCCTGATCCGCAGTTCGAACGTGGAAGTACGATTCAATTCACCGGCGTTTGAGCCGGTAGTCAGTCAGCAAGTGCTGCTCACGCAAATCCTCAACAGCCTGTTTGCCAATGCCCTGGAGGCCATGCCCAAGGGCGGCGTGCTGATGATCGACATCGAATCCTCGCAGCCGGGGCAATTGAGCATGACCTTGAGCGATACGGGTAAAGGCATGAGCCCGCAGCAGCAACAGATGGTGTTCAAACCGTTTTTCACCACCAAGCAAGGCGGCCTGGGTGTCGGCCTGGCGTTGGTTAAAAGAATCATGGAGCGCTTCGAAGGTTCGGTCGAACTGACCAGCCGAGAGCAGGAAGGAACCCGCGTGCGACTCAACTTTAAAGTGGCAACGGGAGAAGAATATGGAACACAGCATTCTGCTGGTCGAGGATGACGAGCTTTTAGCCGAGAATATTCAGACTTATCTGGAGCGTAAAAACTTCGAGGTGACGATCTGCCATTCGGCTGAAGAGGCGCTTGAAAAAATGACGGCCTTCACCCCTGACGTGGTGTTGACTGATAACTCACTGCCGGGCATGAGTGGCCATGACCTGATCCAGAAGCTGCGCGACAGCGCGCCGGATTTGAAAGTGATCATGATGACCGGGTACGGCAACGTAGAAGATGCGGTGATTGCGATGAAGGAGGGCGCCTTCCACTACGTCACCAAACCGGTAGCCCTGGCTGAGCTCAAGCTGTTGTTGGACAAGGCCATGGCGACTGATCGCATGGAGCGCACCCTGTCGTTTTATCAGGAGCGTGAGGCTCAGAAATCAGGGGTTCAGGCCTTGATCGGCGATTCGGCGCCCATGCAATACCTCAAGGGCACCATTGCCCAGTTGCTCGACGCGGAGCGCCGGATGGCCAACACCGACTTGCCGCCTGTTCTGGTGGAAGGCGAGACCGGCACTGGTAAGGAGCTGGTGGCGCGGGCGCTGCACTTTGACGGCCCACGCAGCAAAGGCCCGTTCATTGAATTCAACTGCGCGTCGATACCGTCCAATCTGGTGGAATCTGAGCTCTTCGGTCACGAGAAAGGGGCCTTCACTGACGCAAAGGATCGGCGTGTGGGCCTGGTGGAAGCCGCCGATGGTGGCACGCTGTTTCTCGACGAAGTCGGAGAGATGGACCTGTTGCTGCAAGCCAAGCTGCTCAAGTTGCTGGAAGACCGGACGATTCGCCGTGTCGGTTCGGTCAAGGAGCGCAAGGTGGATCTGCGGGTTATCAGCGCCACCAACTGCAACCTGGAACAGATGGTTCAACAGGGTAAATTCCGTCGCGACCTGTTTTTTCGTCTGCGCATCATCTCGATCAAGGTGCCGAGACTGCACAGCCGGGGTCAGGACATTCTGTTGCTGGCGCGACACTTCCTCGCCAGTCATGGCAAACGCTATGGCAAGCAGCATCTGCATTTCAGCAATCAGGCTGAAGAACTGCTGCTCAATTACAGCTGGCCGGGCAATGTGCGTGAGCTGCGCAACATGCTTGAGCAAACCGTGCTGCTGGCCCAAAGCGACACCATTGCTGCGAATCAATTGAACGTGTGCCTGAGCCTGGTGGATGAGCCCCAGATGCAACTGGAGGCGCAGCTTCATGAGCCACGTGCGGTTTACAACGGTATGGAGTCGATGAACCTGCCGGAAGTGGAGCGCGACATGGTGCGCAAGATGCTCGACAAGACCGACTGGAACGTCACCAAATCGGCCCGCCTGCTGGGGTTGAGCCGGGACATGTTGCGCTACCGGATAGAAAAACTGGGCCTGGAGCGCCCGGACAAACGCCAGTGGTGAGTGCCTTTAGGCGTGCGCTGCGGTTTGCCCGTTAATCCGAAGTAATGCCTTCGCGAGCAGGCTCGCTCCCACTGGGACTTCGGCACCCACAGAACTCGAGCCTTGCAGGGTTTATTGTGGGAGCAGGCTCGCTCCCACAGAGGAACTGCTTGCTTGGGTGCATCGTGGCCTGTTTATTTCAAGCATTGCGCGCCGGCCCTGGCCACTTGTGCATCATGTTCGGCCTTGACTCCGGAGACACCGACGGCACCGATCACATGGCCACCGACGATGATCGGCACGCCACCTTCCAGGGAAGTCAGCAGGGGGGCAGACAAAAAGGCGTAGCGTCCGCCATTGACCATCTCTTCATAGCCTTTGGAGTCGCGTCGACCCAACGCCGAGGTGCGCGCCTTTTCAGTGGCGATATAGGCGCTGATCGGCGGGCAACCGTCAAGGCGTTCAAGGGCCAGCGGATGGCCGCCGTCGTCGACAATGGCGATGGTGACGGCCCATTGGTTGTTCTGTGCTTCGCTGCGGGCCACGGCAAGGATTTGGCTGACTTCTTTCTGACTCAGTACGGCTTTGGTTTGCATGGTGGCTCTCCGGGTTGGGGCAGTGCGGCTTCGAACAGTTCGATCCAGTGGCGGACCGGGGTTCTGCCTGCACTGTCGAGATGGGACTGACAACCGATATTGGCCGTCACAATGACCTCGGGGTGGCCGCTCTCCAGTGCAGTGAGTTTTTGGTCGCGCAGTTGTCGGGACAGCTCGGGCTGGGTCAGCGAATAAGTCCCCGCCGAACCGCAGCACAGGTGGCTGTCGGGAACCGCTGTCAGGTTGAACCCGACTCGGGCCAGCAGGGCTTCAACCGCCCCAGTGAGCTTTTGGGCGTGTTGCAAGGTGCAAGGGCAGTGGAACGCCAGGCGCTGATCGCTGTGTATGCCAAGCGTTTCCAGGGGCTCATCGTGCAGTACTTCAACCAGGTCCCTGGCCAGCGCGCTGACCCTTGCTGCCTTGCGGGCATAAGCCGGATCGCTGCTGAGCAGGTGGCCATAATCCTTGATGAAGGCGCCACAACCGCTGGCAGTTTGCACAATGGCCTCGGCTCCGTCTTCAATGCCGGGCCACCATGCATCGATGTTACGGCGGGCGCGATCAAGTCCCGTCGCCTGGGCGTCGAGATGATAATCCACGGCGCCGCAGCAACCGGCTTCACGGGCAGGCTTCACACTGATCCCCAGCCGGTCCAGAACTCTGGCGGCCGCCGCGTTGGTATTAGGTGACAGACTCGGTTGCACGCAGCCTTCGAGCATCAGCACCTGTCGGGCATGGTGAGTGGTCGGTCGAGGTTTTGCCGCAGGCACCGTGCGGGGCAATTTTGCTTGCAGGGGACCCGGCAGCCATGGGCGTAGAACCTGACCGCTGCTGACCAGCCCTTTGAACAGACCGGTACTCGGGACAACACTGCGCAAGCCTTCGCGCAACAAGCGCTGCCCTAGCGAGCGGGGCACTTGAGCGTCGACCACGGCCCGGCCGATATCCAGCAAGTTGTGGTAATCGACGCCGGAAGGGCAGGTGGTTTCGCAATTGCGGCACGACAGGCAACGGTCCAGATGTTGCTGGGTCTTTTGTGTGGCCTCGTTGCCTTCGAGCACTTGCTTGATCAGGTAAATACGGCCTCTCGGTCCATCCAGTTCATCGCCAAGCAACTGATAGGTCGGGCACGTGGCGTTGCAGAAACCACAGTGCACACAACTGCGCAGGATGCTTTCGGCTTCCAGGGCGCGGGGCAACTGGCGTGCTTTGTCGCTCAGGGTGGTCTGCATGGCTCAACACTCCGCGTACAGGCGACCGGGGTTGAAGATGCCCCGTGGATCGAGTTGCTGTTTCAGATTGCGGTGGTAGCGCATCAGCACATCGGGCAGGGGCTGAAACGGACTGTCGACCAGGCCGTGCCGATAGCAGGTCGCATGCCCGCCGACTTCTGCCATGACGTTGCGAATGAACGCCTCATCGGCATCTGACTTGAGCCAGCGCTGCGCACCGCCCCAATCGATCAGTTGAGTACCGGGCAAAGCCAGGCAGCGAGTGTTGTTGGGCAAGGACAGCCGCCAAAGGGGCTGGGTCTCGTCGAAGAAGCTCAGCTGATGTTCGTTGAGATCGGTCCAGTAAGAAGAATCCAGCAGCTCGCCACCGAGCCGTTCATGGGCCGCTGCCACCGAGCCATCGCCGCCTTCAAGTCTTATGTGCAGGCGCTGGCCATCGTGGCATGCAGCGCTGATCGGCAGCGGTTGCTGGCCCCACTCTGCAAGGCGCAGCAGGGCGCGTTCGGGGTCCAGTTCCAGGCTGATACTCAGGCATTGCCGAGGCTTGGGCAGTACCTTGAGGGACACTTCGGTCACCACCCCAAGCACGCCATAACTGCCAGCCATCAAGCGGGACAGATCGTAGCCGGCGACGTTTTTCATGACTTCGCCGCCAAAGCGCAAATGTTTACCGTGCCCCGTGATGACCCGTGTTCCAAGGACATAGTCCCTGACCGAGCCTGACCAGGGCCTGCGAGGTCCCGATAACCCGCTGGCAATCATGCCCCCTACCGTGGCATCTGCGAACGAGGGCGGTTCGCAGGGCAGTATTTGTTGGGCTTGATCCAGAGCGTGCGCCAACTCCGACAGGGGGGTGCCGCAGCGGGCCGTGATCACCAGTTCGGTTGGGTCATAGCTGACGATGCCCCGGTGGGAGCGGGTGTCGAGCACTTCACCCGCCACGGGGCGGCCAAGGAACATCTTGCTGTTGGCACCCTGAATACGTAGCGGGGTAGCGTACTGAAGGGCCTGCCGGACCTGTTCCAGCAGGCGGTCGCTGTCATCCAGATCGGATTCTTTGTGCATCAGAAACGCTCCAGTTCAGGGAAGGGCAATCGACCCATGTGAACGTGCATGGCGCCAAACTCGGCACAGCGATGCAGGGTGGGAATGTTTTTGCCGGGGTTGAGCAGGCCACCGGGATCGAAGGCAGCCTTTACAGCGTGGAACAGGGTTAGTTCATCACTGTTGAACTGCGCGCACATCTGATTGATTTTTTCGCGACCCACGCCGTGCTCGCCGGTAATGCTGCCGCCGACCTTTACACACAACTCAAGGATCTTGCCGCCCAAGGCTTCGGCGCGATCGAGTTCGCCCGGCTGATTGGCATCGAACAGAATCAACGGGTGCATATTGCCGTCACCGGCGTGGAACACGTTGGCTACTCGCAGCTTGTACTCGGTCGACAACGCGGCGATGGCTTGCAGAACCCCCGGCAGCTCACGGCGCGGGATGGTGCCGTCCATGCAGTAGTAATCAGGCGAGAGGCGACCTACAGCCGGGAAGGCGTTCTTGCGCCCGGCCCAGAAGCGCACCCGCTCAGCCTCGTCTTTAGCCTGGCGCACTTCGGTGGCACCGGCCTGCTCCAGGACCTGACGTACCCGGTTGCAGTCGTCATGGACATCGGCTTCAACACCGTCGAGTTCGCACAGCAAAATGGCTTCGGCGTCGACGGGGTAGCCTGCGTGGATGAAGTCTTCCGCAGCGCGGATGGCCAGGTTGTCCATCATCTCCAGGCCGCCGGGGATGATGCCTGCGGCAATGATGTCGCCCACGGCTCGACCCGCTTTCTCAACGCAATCGAATGCCGCCAGCAGCACTTTGGCTGTCTGAGGCTTGGGCAGCAGTTTGACCGTGACCTCGGTGATCACCCCGAGCATGCCTTCGGAGCCGGTAAACAGCGCCAACAGATCAAAACCAGGGGAGTCGAGTGCGTCCGAGCCCAATGTCAGGTGCTCGCCTTCTACGGTAAGAACCTCGACCTTGAGCAGGTTGTGCACGGTCAGACCGTACTTTAGGCAATGCACGCCACCGGCGTTTTCCGCGACGTTGCCGCCGATCGAACAGGCGATTTGTGAGGACGGATCGGGGGCGTAATAAAGGCCGAACGGTGCCGCCGCCTGGGAAATCGCCAGATTGCGCACCCCCGGCTGAACCCGTGCAGTTCGGGCAGCGGCGTCGATGTGGAGGATATTGTTGAAGCGGGCCATGACCAGCAGTACGCCTTTTTCCAACGGCAATGCACCACCGGACAAACCGGTACCAGCCCCGCGAGGGACGACCGGGACGCGCAGCTCATGGCAAATCTGCAGCACGCCCTGCACCTCGTCGAGGTGACGTGGCAGCACCACCAGCAGGGGCGTGGTGTGGTAGGCGCTAAGGCCGTCGCATTCGTACGGCTTCAACTCTTCACGCTGATGCAGGACTTCAAGGCCCGGCAAACGTGCCTGCAAGGTGTGCAGAAGCAGGGCTAGATCCACGTCGGGCAGGATGCCATCGACGCGTTCATCGTAAAGGATGTTCATGGCGGCTCACGACACTCGATTGTTTTTATTAGAGGTCTGTATCCGGATGCAGCGGTCCATCATTGGACCCGGGCGTGTTCCTGTCTATGTATTGTTTGGCGGGTCGAACCAATTATGTAAAGGTTTCGATGGCGCAAGTAAACCCGTCGCACGGCAACGTGCAGGTTTGAAGGGAGAGGGTGCTGGTTGCCGGTTCAGCGGCGGATGCGATTTTTTTGCCAGCTCAGATCGCTGTGAAACGTTCCCGTATCACCGCGCATCACGTAGAGGGAGGCCCTGTAGGCCGAAGTCAGCCGGGAGCATTGCAGGCCGCGAATCTTGGTGTATGCCCAGATCCAGCCGTGGCTCGTCTTGGCGCTCATCCTTCTTCCTGCTTGTTCATCACCTGACCCCTGATTTCTACAACTTAAATGACTTGAACCTGTTTGGACCGGCTCTGGCTCAGTAGTTCCCTTTCTATAGACGGCGTATGTGTTGCAGGCGTGTCATTCAGGGCTGCGTTTGTTCGCAAGAGGTGGCGCAAGACATGATTAAGGGGTCGTTTCAAAAAACGCTGCAAAAAACGGCCTCAATGATGAACGTCATAGAGGCCGTTGACAGGTTGATTCGCGAAGCTGCGATTGAACGGCAGTGATCATTGGGGCTGCCGAACTTGCCCTGTGTACTACGACTTGGTACTGAACTTCTGACTATCCTTCTGAGCCTGTTCCTCAAGCAGGACCAGTGCCCCGACGATAAGCGCGCGCATGCCCTGGTCCAGCTCCACCTCCATTTCGGTTTCTTCCGCCAAGCGATCTGCTTCGATAACAGGCGCTCGGCTTGTTACCGAATACACCGTATCGGCCACGGCGATACCGTGGAATGCCACTGTCGCCAGCAGCCAGCGTGCGTTTTCCTTTGAGAGGCCATAGACCTGTGCGATATGGCCTTGATGCTCGTCGATCTTGGCGAGCATGGGTTGTGTCGCTGCCAGCCTGCGGATGACGTAGGGCGTCAGTCCGGGGTGCGCTTTGACAAACACCCGTACCGATGTGGCGAACAGCGTCAGGTACTCCCTCAACGCACTGCGTTGCTCTACGTCGGCCCGGGGTATTTGCCAGCGAGTGAAGATCTCTTCGGCTACCAGATTCTTGAGCGCCTCAAGGTTTGCAACATGCTTGTAAAGCGCCATGTGGCTGACCCCCAATGCAGCGGCTACGCCGACAAAAGTAATGCTTGGTAAGCCGATTTCAATACCGGCTTCGACGATGCGCTCCCGCGTAATGGTGCGCGGACGCCCGCGGGAGGCGGGTGGTTGTGACGCTTTCATGGCTGTTCCTTGAGCGGTGAGGAGTGTCTTGTAGCTGTCTTGTCAGCATTGCGCAAATTAGTTTATAGTCATGCAACTAATTAAGATTCTGATTTCCGGGCCAATCCCATGTGATCCGACTCCCTTCTGTTTGCCCTGCGCTGGAGTGCGAAAGCCATTCCATCCTCCTGAATTTATGGACGCTTGATTGACATGGACACTCCTGACACGGTCTCGGCCAAACCCAAGGGGCGTGGCCCCATCAGCCAGATCCTGAGCCCCATTCGTGGGCGGCTGATTGTTGCCGCCGCGCTCGCGGGTTGCGGTTCAATGTTGACGCTGGTGCCGCTGGCAGGCATTGCGCATATAGCGAGTCTGGCCCTCGGCGATTCGGGCATCGTTTCCCACGAAGTGTGGTGGGTGGTGATCGCCGGTATCGCCAGCCTGTGTCTGGGAATGCTGCTGATATCCGCCGCAGAACTTCTCGCCCACCTGGCTGATAATCGCATCACTTATCACCTGCGTATGGCGATTATCCAGCGACTGAGCCGCGTGCCCCTGGGGTGGTTCACACGTCGTGCATCCGGTGAGGTCAAGCAGGCAATACAGGACGACATCAATACGCTGCACAGCCTGACCGCGCATTTCTATACGACGGTGGGGCGCGCGGTAGGCGCTATTGTTATCTCGCTTGTCTACCTGTTTGCGATGGACTGGCGCATGGCGATCGTGTCGATCTTGCCGTTTCCCGGATTCTTCCTCTTTTTCACCCGCGCCATGAAGGCCAGCGAGCGCAACATGCAGGCGTTCGTCGAGGGGATGGGGCGCATAGACAATGCCGTGGTCGAGTTCGTCAATGGCATCCCGGTCGTCAAGTCGTTCGGGGCAATTGGCAAGGCGCATAACAGTTACCGCGAGGCCATCGACGCTTTCGCCCATGCTTTTATCGGTTTCACCCGCCCTCTGGTGGGCTCAATGGCCAACGCCAATGCGATGATATCTCCGGTCGCTGTACTGGGTACGGTGCTGGCATTTGGAACTTCTTTCGTTGCGTTGGGCTGGATCGTGCCGCTGGATGTACTGCCATTCGCCCTGGTGACTCCAGGTTTATGTGGTCCCTTGCTATTGCTGCACTACGTCACTCACGACCTTAACCACGCCACGGGTGCTGCCGGCCGCGTGCAGGCACTGCTCGATACCCCGGTGCTTGAACAACCCGCGCCCGGCATGCAGTTGTTGCCTATGGGCAGTGAAATCTGCCTGGAGCACGTCGGCTACACCTATGACGCCGGGCGCAGGGGAGTGTTGGATATCAGCTTTGCACTCCAGCCCGGTACAACGACGGCCATAGTCGGTCGTTCCGGCGCCGGGAAATCAACCCTGGCGCGCCTGCTGCTGCGTTTTTTTGACCCCACCCAAGGTCGTATCACCCTCGGTGGCGTGGACCTGCGCCACATTGAGACTTCTACGCTGTACCGGCATATCGGCTTCGTCTTGCAGGAGGTGCGGCTGATTCATGCCAGTGTGTGCGACAACATTGCCCTGGGCAGGCCGTCGGCCTCCCGGCAGCAGGTAGAGGAGGCGGCGCGAATGGCCAATATCCATGAGCGCATTCTCGCGTTGCCTCGCGGCTATGACTCGGTGGTGGGTGAGGATGCGCAGTTTTCCGGCGGCGAGTTGCAACGAGTGAGTATTGCTCGCGCCGTCTTGCTCGATCCGCCCGTGCTGGTGCTCGACGAAGCCACGGCGGCGGCGGATGCCGAAAGTGAAGTTGCAATCCAGGATGCCCTGTCGCGCTTCGCCGAGGGCCGCACACTTCTGGTCATCGCCCACCGACTCGACACCGTGATGCATGCCGACCAGATCATTGTGCTCGATAACGGCACGCTCCATGAACAAGGCAACCACGCCGAGTTGCTGGCACGTCAGGGGCTATATGCCCATTTGTGGGCGTTGGGTGACTACCATAACTGCGAAGAACCGGCGGTGTCGTCATGCTGAAAGCCTTTATAGAGCTGCTGGGCGACGATGCGCCTGTTTTCCATCGTTATGTATTGATGACGGTGTCTTATGGATTGCTCAGCGGCTTGACCCTCACCACGCTGGTACCGGTGCTGGGGTATCTGCTGGCAGAAGATGTGCGCGGTGCGGCGCTGTGGCTGATTCTGACGCTTGCCGGAATGACCGTATGCTGGGCTTGGCGCCGTAGGGTGGAGAGGGCTGGTGTGGCAGTGGGTGTGGTTATCCTGCAGGGTTCACGCCAACGTATCGGCGATCATGTTGCGCGTTTGCCCTTGGGCTGGTTCACGGCCCACAACACCAGCCATCTGGGTCATGTGATTACCCAGGGGATGATGACGGTGGCCCAATTGCCAGCGCACGTATTTACACCGGTAATCACTGGGGCGGTGACGCCTTTGGCGATCGTCGTTGCGTTGTTGGCTTTGCATTGGCCAATGGGGCTTATCGCGCTTCTAGGGCTGCCGATTCTGGCCGTCGCTTTGTGGTTGACCGCGCGCCTGGGGCGGCGTACCGATCAGGCTTACCATCGTCATTTCGCCGATGCCAGCCAGCGTATGGTCGAGTTTGCACAGGCCCAGTCAGTGCTGCGCGCATTCAATAGTGAGGGCGGGAGTTCACAGTTACTCGAACAGGCCATCGAGCGGCAACGCCAGTCTGGCTTGCGGTTGATTTATCAGTCTTCGCTCTCGGTTGTACTCAATGCCTGGGTCGTGCAGGCCATTTTTGCAGCCTTGATGATTACGGCTGCTCTGTGGCTCAACGCCCAATTGGGCGGCACGCTGGATACAGATTCGGTGGTTGCGGTGATGGTCGCGCTGCTCTTGACCAGTCGCTATATCGACCCGTTGCTGGACGTGGCCAGCTATGCCGAGATCCTGCGCAGTGCGTGCGGTCAGCTTGAAGCTGTGCAGGGCATCTTCGCGGTAAAGCCTTTGTTGGAGCCGGACCAACCGCAGCCGCCACGTGATGGCAGTGTGGAATTGCGCAGGGTGAGCATGCGCTATGCCCCTGATCAGCCAGATGTACTACATAACGTCAACCTGCGTATTGCACCAGGCAGCATGACAGCCTTGATCGGTGCTTCGGGCTCAGGCAAGACCACGCTGGTCAGGCTGATTGCGCGGTTCTTCGATGCAAACGAGGGTTGCGTGCTGGTGGGGGGCGTGGATGTACGTCAGATGTCCAGTCGCCAGCTGGCGGACCATGTCGGCCAGATTTTTCAGGACAGTTATCTGTTCCTGGGCAGCATTGCCGACAACATTCGTATCGGCAGGCCCGATGCCAGCGCAGCCGAAGTCCTGGACGCTGCGCAGCAAGCCGGGATAAGTGAGCTTGTCGAGCGTTTACCGCAAGGCCTTGACACGCCTGTGGGTGAGGGCGGTACACGCCTGTCGGGCGGTGAGCGTCAGCGTATCGCAATTGCCCGTGCGTTAATCAAGGACGCTCCCATTCTATTGGTGGACGAAGCCACCGCTGCCCTGGATGCCGAGAATCAGCTTGTGATTGCCGAGGTACTGGCCGGACTTCGCGGGCGTCGCACCGTGGTGGTGATTGCGCATCAGCTGTCGACCGTGTCGATGGCGGACCAGATCGTGGTGCTGGATAAGGGCCGGATTGTCGAACAGGGCGAACCTGGCGCTTTGCTTGCCAACGCAGGCCATTACGCACATTTTCTGGATCAGCGCCGGACCGCCAAAGGCTGGCGGGTCGGCACACCGCTGAACAGTGAGCGGGTCTGATGCGGGTGCGTGTATGTGTGTTGTTTGCCCTGCTTTGCGGCGCGTCGCTGTCGGTGGGCGCACGGCAGATGGAGTGGACGCAGCTGTTGTCGCTGTCAGGCGATGCCTGGCTGACATTGACGGCCAGCCGGCTGCCGCGTTTGGCGGCGTTGATACTGACGGGGGTTGGCCTGGCCGTGTGCGGCGTCATCTTGCAGCACATTGTGCGCAACAAATTCGTTGAACCGGGCACTTCGGGCGGGCTGGATGCGGCCAGGCTCGGCATTCTGGCGTCGATCGTACTGGCACCGGGGGCCGGTACTATCTGGCGCATGCTGTTTGCGTTGGTGTTCTGTTTCGCCGCCGGTTTGATCTTCTTGGCGATCATCCGCCGCATCAGGTTCAAAAGCACGGTACTGGTTCCGGTCATAGGTCTGATGTATGGCGGCTTGCTGAGCGCCATCGCCGAGTTCTATGCCTATCACAACAACATCATGCAAAGCATGCAGGGCTGGTTGCTGGGTGACTTTTCCAGGGTCGTACAGGGCAGCTACGAAATCATTTACCTGATTCTGCCGATCGTAGTCCTGACTTATGTGTATGCGCACCGTTTTACCGTGGTCGGTATGGGTGAGGGTATGGCCATGAGCCTGGGCCTGAACTATTCGGCAACCGTGGCGCTGGGTTTGTTATTGGTGGCAATCACGGTGGCAGCCACGGTCATTACGGTCGGCGCCATTCCTTTTGTAGGGCTGGTCATTCCCAATCTGGTGGCGCTGCGTTATGGCGATAATCTGGCCCGTACGCTGCCTATGGTTGCGCTGGGTGGCGCCTCATTGCTGTTGGTCTGCGACATTCTTGGACGGCTGATTATCTACCCGTTTGAAGTGCCGATTGGTCTTACAGCAGGCAGCATGGGTGGTGTGCTGTTCCTGGCGCTGATCATTTGGAGGCACCGATGATGCGCCTCGTTTCCAGGCATGGGATATGGGGCGTAGTGCTCCTGTTGGCACTGGGGTTCGTGTTCCTGCGTTCGGGGCTGGATTTCGACTACATCATTCCCAGGCGGATTGCCCGCCTGACGGCAATGGTGATTGGCGGGATCTGTATCGGCTGGTCGTCGATCACGTTCCAGACCATTACGGGCAACCGGATACTGACACCGGCGATCATGGGCTACGAAGCCGTCTATTTGTTGTGGCAGGCCTTGCTGGTGCTATTTCTGGGAGCCGGCAGCGTGATGTTGCTGGGCAGTAACGGCAACTTCCTGCTGTCTGTACTGCTGTTGCTTGGTTACTCGTGGCTTATCCATCGCTGGCTGCTGCGTAATGGCAAGAGCAACGTTTATTTCCTGCTGCTGATCGGGCTGGTACTGACGATGGTCATCGGCACATTTACTCAGTTTGTCCAGCTCAAGGTCAGCCCTGGCGAGTTCTCGATTCTGCAGAGCTTTAGCCTGGCCTCGTTCAATCGGGCACAGCCGCAGCAGTTGCTGTATGCCGGACTGCTGGTTGCCGGTGTTTGCCTGGTAGGCATCAGAACCTTGCCGACCCTCGATGTGCTTTCTCTGGGGCGTGACCAGGCTATTTCCCTGGGTGTTGATTACCGGCGTAACGTGCGCCTGCATCTGGCGCTAATTGCCGCTCTGGTCGCGATTTCAACCAGCCTGCTCGGGCCCACCGCGTTTATGGGCATCTTCGTGGCAAACATGACCTATGCGCTTGCCCGAACCTTCAGGCACCGAGTTACTTTGCCGTTGGGCTGCGTGATTGCCATTGGGCTTTTCATCGCCGCCCAACTTCTGGTCGAGCATGTCTTCAACTACAAAACCACCGTTGGAATTCTCGTCAATCTGGTGTGTGGCGGGTATTTCCTTTTGCTGATGGTGCGCACCCGGGGAGCCTCATGATCACCGTCCACGATATCCATAAGGTCTATGGCGCCAAGACGGTCTTGCGCGGTGTTGACGCCCATTTTCCCTCTCGGCAGCTGACTTCGCTGATCGGCCCCAATGGCGCGGGCAAGACCACCTTGCTGATGATGATCGCACGGTTGATGGAGCCAACATCCGGAGAAGTCCGCATCGAGGGCCGTGCAGTTGCAGGCATTCGTGTCGGCGAATACGCCAAACGCGTGGCCACCTTGCGTCAGGCGCCGGATTTCAATTTGCGTCTGACAGTAGAGGAGGTGGTCGCCTTCGGGCGCTTTCCCTACAGCCGTGGAGTGTTGACCCGTGAAGACCAGCGAGTGATCGACGAGGCCATTGATTTTCTCTCGCTCCAAGCGCTGCGCCATGCCTATCTCGACGAACTCAGTGGTGGGCAGCGACAAATGGCATTTCTGGCCATGACCATCGCCCAGCAGACGGATTACCTGCTGCTGGATGAGCCGCTGAACAATCTTGATATCAAACACGCCGTGCAGATCATGCGGGCATTGCGCCGACTCTGCGACGAACACGCACGCACCGTGATCCTAGTCGTGCATGACATCAATTTTGCCGCCAGTTATTGCGATCACATTGTCGCGATGAAGGAGGGCGCAGTGTATTGCGCCGGCAGCGTTGATGAGGTGATCACTGAATCGCGGCTTGGTGAGCTTTACGGGCTGGACTTCGAGATCACCCACAGCCCACGTGGACGCCTGTGCAATTACTTCAATCCAGAAAGAGAAGCTAAATGAGCACTGATCTCACATTTCGATTGTGGCTGCTGGCCCTGCTTATCGGCGCGTTTGTCGCGGTGCAAGGGTGCAATGAGAAGCCGCTTGAATCGCCCCGGGAAACCGCCAGGGCGCAATCAGGGCAGGAGGCGTTTGCGCCGGTCACGGTGCAGCATCAGTTGGGTACAACCGTGATCGATCGTGCTCCACAGCGCGTGGTTGCTTTGGACATGAATGAGGTCGATTTTCTCGATCAGTTGGGTGTTCCTGTGGCCGGTATGCCCAAGGATTTCATCCCGCACTTTCTGTCCAGCTACAAGGACGCGCCGGGGGTCGAGGATCTGGGCGCTATTGTCCAGCCCAACCTTGAGCGGGTTCATCGGGCGAGGCCTGACCTGATATTGATCACGTCGCTGCAGGCCAACCACTATCGGGAACTGAGCGAAATGGCTCCGACGATTCATTTCGATGTCGACTATCGAGATAGCGAGACGCGCCATATCGAGGTCATCAGGGATCACTTGCTGACCCTGGGGCGGATCTTCGGCAAGGAAAACCTTGCAGGACAGAAAGCCCTGGAACTCGACGCGAAAGTTGAGGAAGCAAGGCGTATCACTGAAGGGCGGCCGGAAAAAGCACTGGTAGTGCTGCATAACAACGGTGCTTTCAGTTCCTTCGGTGTGCAGTCTCGCTATGGATTCATCTTCAATGCCTTGGGCGTTAAATCTGCTAGTCCGATGGCCGAAGCGGGGCTGCATGGCCAACCTGTTTCAAGTGAATTCATCCAGCAAGCCAATCCCGACATCATCTACGTGGTTGACCGCACGGCCGTGATGGAGCGCCGGGCGGTGATGGATGTGCAGAGCATGGGCAATCCGTTGCTGCGCCAGACCAATGCCTGGAGAAACGGCCGGGTGATCTTCGTCGATGCCCAGGCCTGGTATGTAACCGGCGCCAGTCCAGCCTCCCTGAAGCGCGTAATCGAGGACGTCATAAAGGGCTATCAAGGCTGAACCCTCGCGGGGCTGTGCCAGCCGCATATTTCATAATTAACAATTCTCATTAAAAACATTCCTTGTATTTAGATTCAGAGGAAGCCTTCTCAATTGACGGAGCCATCGCGTGAGCAAACACCATTTTCAAAACCGTATTGCGTCAACACGAGCAGTTTTTGCCTTGAATCGTACCTGTGTAGCCGTGCAGACCGTGTTGTTTGGCATGGCGTTGTCCATGACGGGGCTGCCGGCTTACGCCGAGAGTTCGGCCAATGAGGAAAAAAAGAGCGTATCAACGCTCCCTGCCACGATGGTTGAGGGCGAAATGGCATCGCCAGCCGAGTTGCCAGCCAGCTATGCCGGCGATCAGGTCGCTTATGGCAGTCGGGTTGGTTTACTGGGTAACAAGGACTTCATGGAGACGCCTTTCAGTACCATCAGCTACACGGAAAAATACATCGCCGACCGCCAGGCCCAGAACATCACTCAGGTCATTGCCGCGACTGACCCGTCAGTGTTCAGCAATGGCTTGACCGGTACTTTCAGCGAGAACTACTCCATACGTGGCTTCGCCAGCAATATTAGCGATGTGACTATTGGTGGCCTGTATGGCGTGGCCCCCTACTATCGAATTTCGCCAGAAATGTACGAGCGCATCGAGGTGCTCAAAGGCCCGTCTGCACTGCTCAATGGAATGCCACCGGGTGGCTCGGTGGGCGGTGCCGTCAACTTGGTGCCAAAGCGTGCGAGCGCCGAACCGCTGACTCGTCTGACGGGCACCTACATGTCTGATGCTCAGTTCGGCGGGCATCTCGATGTGGGCCGGCGTTTCGGTGAAGACCAGCAGTTTGGCGTGCGCTTCAACGGTGTGTACCGTGATGGTGACGGCGCGATTAATCATCAGGAGCAGAAAGCCGAGTTGACGTCGCTTGGCCTGGACTGGCGTGGTGAGCGCGTCAGGCTCTCTGCCGATCTGTATGAAAGTGAAGACCGGGTACGCGGGCAGAATCGCGGGATCAACCTGGCCTCCGGCCTTGCAGTGCCCAAGCCCCCCAAGGCAGATACCCTGTTAAACCCAGACTGGGCTTATGTGCAGACCAAGGACAGGGGGGGGATCATTCGCGGTGAGTTCGACCTGACCGACACCCTGATGGCTTATGCCGCCTACGGAGTGAGCAGGACCCATTACGAATACAGCGGCACCATGCTGGCCGAGGTGTTCAATGACGCGGGCGACTTCAAGACATCCATGGGGCAGTTGAAAATGGACCTTGAGAAAACTTCGGGGGAGGCTGGCCTGACGGGTAGCTTCAATACAGCCTCGATCGGGCATCGCTGGACCGTGAATGCCACGCACTACGGCGATACCCAAAAAGACTATGGGCGCCGTCAGGTGCCCGGCGCGGACTGGATTACCAATATCTACAACCCGGTATGGGGCTTGGCTGCAGCCAAGAATTTTCCGTACATTGCACACTCGCAAACCCGCCTTACCAGCTACGGTGTGGCGGACACGTTGTCGATCCTGGAGGACCGGGTGCAATTGACTCTAGGTGTACGCCGCCAGCAAGTGCTCACCGACACCTTCAGCACCACCACCGGGGCACGTACCAACCGTTATGACGAGAGTGCAACCACACCTGCTGCCGCGTTGCTGGTAAAGCTCAGCGAGAATGTTTCCGTATACGCGAACTATATTGAGGGCCTGAGCAAGGGGGCCACAGCACCGATGACAGCGGCGAATGCCGGGGATGTGTTCGCACCCTACAAATCCAAGCAAAAGGAAGTCGGTGTGAAGGTGGATCTAGGTGATTTTACCCACACCATCAGCCTGTATCAGATCGAGCGTCCCAATAGCTATACGGACCCTGACACCAATATCTTTTCCTTTGGCGGCGAGCAACGTAACCGTGGCATCGAGTGGGGCTTTTTCGGCTCGCCGCTGCATGACGTACGTCTGATGGGTGGTGTTGCCCATGTCGATCCCAAGATCACCAAGGCCGCAGGCGGTGTCAACGAAGGCAAGACGGCTACCGGACTGCCCAAGCTGCAAGGCAAGCTGGGTGTGGAATGGGACACCTCGATCGTGGAACGCTTGACGCTGACTGCCAATGCGACGTCGGTGTCAAAGCAGTACATCAATTCCGACAACTCGCAGTCGCTGCCTGGCCACACCATCTACGATCTGGGCACGCGCTACACAACCCAGTTCGCCAGTCGCCCGGTAACATTGCGCGGCAGCGTGACCAACGTGACCAACAAAGCCTATTGGGGCACGCCGTTGTTATCCAGTCTTGGCTTGGGCGCACCGCGAACTTTTGAGCTTTCCGCCACCGTGGACTTCTAAGAGGCAAGGCGTGAAATTCTGACAGCGTGCCGTCAGAATTCAGTGGGTCAGTAGGTATGCCGAGTCATCGGTTCGACAGACTGGATCATGCCAGGCGCAGTGCTCGCCTTGCTTGATCCAGTGCATGGCCAAACGTGCGGAGTCCGTTTTAGAGGCGTTGCGCCGCTGCGCCTAAAGCAGTTGGTCAATCAGGACCGCATTGGTGTAGATCAAGCTTGAGTCGCTCGATTGATGTCCGACCAAATGAAACTGCCCACGATCCAGATGTAAATAGACCCGCATCTGGCAGTCTGACAATGGGCCATACCCCTCGGGCAGGGTCAGATCCAGTGTGGTCATGTCGACGTCGACCATGACTTCAGGTTCCTGGGTTTTCTGCAGCCGTTCCTCAGCTTGTTCCATACGTCGATGGAGGGGGCCGTCGACATAAAAATGGATCTCACCTACCGGGGTAGGACTGTCGTCGGGACTGTTTTTACACCAACCTTCAATTGTCAGGGCACTCATCACTGAACCTCCGCTGTAGATGGCCGACGCTTCGCAGCGCATGCCGCGCTGTTTGCCATAACGTGTCTGACCTTTACGCTCAGGCGGGGTTCGTCTTTTGTGACCAGCGGTGGACCCGAGTTTTTGTTCCGCCCGGCAGGCGGGGCATCTACTCCTTAGGCGCCAGGTCGCCGTACCAGTAGGCTGCGGTGACACCGCCATCCATCAGGAAGTCGCTGCCGGTGATGAATGTCCCTTCAGGCCCCATCAACAGTGCTGCGACCGAACCGACTTCATCGGGTGTGCCGCCACGGCCGGCGGCGCTGAGGTCGATCATGCGCTGGTAGCCTTCGCCGCGTGGACCGCTGAGTTCATCTCTGGCCAATGGGGTAAAGATGATGCCCGGGCTGATGGTATTGACCCGTGCCCCGCGCTTGCCCCAACGCACCGCCTCGGCCATGACGCGCAACGAATTGCCGCGTTTGGAAATCTGATAAGCGTGCAATGGATCGCTCACCTGGTCTGCCTGAAGCATCGGCAGTGCCAGTAACTCTTCGACAGGGGTGGTGGCCAGTGCCTTGTTTTGCTCCGGTGTGAGGGCGGGCAGGCGATGGCCTGATTGCGAGGCGATGACCACTGCTGATCCACCTTCGGCGATCACGTTGCCGAACACTTCCAGCACCAGTGCCGTGCCATACAGATCCACGCGCAGGATGGTCGATACCGGCGCCTGGGACGGAGAAACACCAGCAGCGTGGATCACCGCGGTGACCTCGCCAATGGTGGTTGCCAATTTAACCAGGGCCTGGACCGACTCGCGGGAGGAAACGTCGACGACAGCCGTGGTGACCTCGAAGCCTGCGTCGAGCAACACCTTGGCCGCCGTATCGGCGCTCTCCTGCCGCAGGTCGGCCAGTACCACGTGTTTGCCCGCGCTGACACGGCGGGCAATTGCCTGGCCAATGGAGCCTGCGCCTATGACGACGGTGACGTTACGGGTGTTCTTCATGAATACCTCGAGTGAGTGCTGCTTGCAGCGACTAAGTGTGACTTGCCGCAGTTATCGTAGCCGCAACTGGCGAGAGCGTTGAACGCACAGGAATCAAAGGCCTTGGGCATACTGTTCGTCGCTGACCTGCTCCATCCAGTCCACCACTTTTTCGTCCAGCACTTCGGCAATGGCGATATGAGTCATCGCCGTGGTGGCAGTCGCTCCATGCCAGTGTTTGACATCAGGCGGGATCCACACGGTGTCCCCCGGTTTGATTGAACGGGCGGGCTGCCCCAGTTCCTGTACCAGGCCGGACCCGGCGGTCACGATCAAGGTCTGGCCCAGCGGGTGGGTGTGCCAGGCAGTGCGGGCTCCAGGCTCGAAGGTCACTGTAGCGCCGCTGACACGGGCGTCCTGGGTTCCCTTGAAAGGCGCATCGACGCGAACGGTACCGGTGAAGTAATCACTTGGGCCCTTGGCCGATGGCTGAGAACCGTTGGGATGGATGATGAGCATTGATTTCTCCTCTGCGGGTACTTCAAGGGCGAGCAATGACAGCGATAACGCCGTGGCTGCGAGGCTGTTCATGACGATTCCCTTAAGGCAATGGCCGCCGGTGACGACTAATAGAGAGCGGCGTGAAAAATTGAGAAGCCCAGTACGCTCTGCCTAGGCTGAGGTGCGCTCATTTGGAGCAAGTTGTTCACTCTATCAGCTGCGAATTATCATGATTAGCCGCTAGAATTCGAAAACACTTATGTGAGTGCCTCATTAATGCTTAGGGAAAACGCCAGCGATCTGCTTGCCTTCCTCGCTGTTGCGAGGGAGCGAAGTTTTACCAAGGCAGCTGCCAGACTCGGGGTCTCGCAATCAGCGCTCAGTCACACGATTCGTGGTTTGGAAGCTCGATTGGGACTGCGCCTGTTGACCCGTACCACGCGCAGCGTTTCGCCTACCGAGGCGGGCGAGCGGTTGATGAAGCGGGTGGGGCCTCATTTCGAAGAAATCGAAATCGAACTGGCCGGCCTGAGTGATTTGCGCGACACCCCTGCGGGCACAATCCGTATCAATGCCATGGACCATGTGCTGGATCAGATCATTCGGCCGGTGCTCAAGGACTTTCTCCCCAGGTATCCGGATATCTCGGTGGAAGTCTGCTGCGATTACAGCTTTGTCGATATTGCCGCTCAAGGCTTTGATGCCGGTGTCAGGTTGGGCGAGGATGTGGCGCAGGGCATGATTGCCACCCGCATCGGGCCGGACATGCGCATGTCGGTAGTGGGTTCGCCTGCCTACTTTGCCCATCGAACATTACCCACGACACCTCGGGCGCTTACGGAGCATTTGTGCAATAACCTGCGGTTGCCCACGAACGGCGGTCTGTATGCCTGGGAGTTTGCCAAGGAGGGTGAAAGCCTCAATGTCCGGGTGACGGGCCAGGTGACCTACAACGGTGTTTATCAACTGCTGCAAGCTGCGCTGGATGGTTTTGGGCTGAGTTACATTCCCCACGATCTGGTCGTGCCCCACCTCAATGCAGGGCGCCTGATTCATGTGCTGGAAGACTGGTCGCCACGGTTTGCCGGGTTTCACCTCTACTACCCGAGTCGACGCCAGGCTTCACCTGCGTTTGCCTTACTGGTGGAAGCATTGCGCTACAAGGCCTGATCCTCTTCGATGTTCAATTTATGGCCAATCCATGGCCATAAATCATCAGAAGCTTTAGCCGGGTTGCCTGACTACGTGACTGGCTGACGGCCTGTTCCTGAACTGCGTTACTTGATAGGCAATGGCCAGCCATATGAACCAGGCAGGCATCACGCACAGGGCGAGGCGGGTGTCAGGTCGAAGGGCAAGCAGACACAGCACAAATGCCAGGAAAGCGAGGGACAACCATGCCACGGGCAGCCCTCCTGGCATCTTGTACCTGGATTGCGCATGCAGGTCGGGCCGTGTTTTGCGGTAAGCGATGTAGGACGCCAGGATGGTCGACCAGGTAAAAATCACCAGGATGGCCGAGACTGTCGATACGATCGTAAAGGCCGTCATGACTTCAGGGATGATGAACAGCAGCAGCACCCCCAACAGCATGAGGAACGTGGTGAACGCCAGGCTGGTGAGTGGAACACTGTTTTTCGAAAGCCGTTTAAAGATACGGGGTGCATTACCCAGGTCGGCAAGGCCGAACAGCATCCGGCTGGACGAAAAAACACCGCTGTTGGCTGAGGAGGCTGCAGAGGTCAGAACGACAAAGTTTACAATGCCGGCGGCCGCCGGAAACCCCGCGATCAGGAACAGTTCAACGAAAGGACTTTTGTTGGCGGACACTTGTTGCCATGAGGTTACGGCGATGATGCAGGCCAGTGCCAGCACATAGAAAAGGATGATTCTGAGCGGTATGGAGTTGATAGCCTTGGGCAACGTCTTTTCTGGCGACTTGGTTTCAGCGGCCGCAGTACCGATCAATTCGGTGCCCGCGAAGGAAAAGATCGCCATCTGAAAACCGGCAAAAAAGCCGAATAGCCCGTTAGGAAAGGCCGCTTGTTTGTCCAGCAAGTGCGTCAGTGAAGCCGTAACCCCCGTCGGGGATACGAAGGAGCTGCCAATCAGCACGGCACTCACGCCGATAAGCGTAACGACGGCGATGATCTTGATGATTGCGAACCAGAATTCAACTTCACCAAACAGCCTGACGGTTAGTACATTCAGGGCAAAGAGGGTAAACATCATACCGATAGCGGGTATCCATGCTGGTACATCAGGGAACCAGTATTGAAAGAACCCCCCGACAACCACGGCGTCCCCTACCACCGCAACGCTCCAGCTCAGCCAGTACGACCATCCCAGAAAGAAGGCTGCTCGAGGGCCTAGGTAGGCACCGGCAAAATCCGCGAAACTCTTGAAGTTGAGGTTGGATAAAAGCAGCTCTCCCATGGCTCGCATGACGAAGTAAACAAAGAGCCCAATGATCATGTAGATAAGAATGATCGAGGTTCCGGACAGGGCGATTATCTTTCCGGAACCCATAAACAGGCCGGTGCCAATAGCACCCCCCATGGCCATTAGTTGAATGTGACGATTGCTGAGCGTGCGCTGTAATGCGGGCCGTTCAGTTAAATCATGGGTGTCAGTTTTCATCACAAAACCTCTTGATTTTATGTTTTTGAGTTTTGGCAGAAAAAGAGTGCAGGTTTATTTTTATAAAGTGTGTGGTCATGTCTTGCACGTTGAGGCTGATGGGCGTGCGCCTGATTAATGAAGTGTCAGGTGGATTGGCACCTGACTGAAACGCCAAGGGTGAACACGTTCAGCTTGAGGTGAGTTGTGACTTCTGACTGCGCAAGACAGGTGAATGACCAGAAGTTCCTTCAATCAACTGATACAGGTTCTTGATGTTTTTCGGGGAGGGCACCAAATGGATCTTTTCGCCCAGGCCATACTTGCAAGCCAGGTCATGTAAGTAACGAAGCGAAGAAAAGTCTTCGAGGGCAAAGCCAACAGAATCGAACACTGTGACTTGAGTGTCACTTTCGCGGCCGGGTTCGTTGTCCCGGACGATGCGGAAGAATTCGATGACCGGAAAGTCTGGGGCCAGTTGCTGAATGTCGCCTTCGATGCGTGTCTGGGGCTCGAACTCGACGATGATCCGGGCGTTACGCAGGATATCGGCATGAAGTTCGGTTTTCCCCGGACAGTCACCGCCGACCGCGTTGATGTGCATGCCAGGCTCGATCATGTCGGGGGTCAGAATGGTCGCGTATGCCTTGTCCGCCGTGACAGTGGTGATGATATCGGCACCTTTGACCGCTTCATGCACCGAGGTGGCCACGGTGACCGTGATGCCTGTGTAAGCTTCCAGGTTGCGCTTGAGCTTCAACGAGGCAGCATGATCGATATCAAAGATCCGCACCTCGTTGATCCCCAGCATTTCATGAAAGGCAATGGCCTGGAATTCGCTCTGGGCGCCATTGCCGATAAGGGCCATGCATGTTGAGTTCTTGCGTGCCAGGGACTGCGCCACCAGTGCTGACGTTGCCGCGGTTCGCACCGCTGTGGTCAGGGTCAGTTCGCTGAGGAAGGTGGGGTATCCGCTCTGGACATCGGCCAAGACGCCAAATGCCATAACTGTCGGCAGGTTTCTGATGGCATTGGCAGGATGGCCGTTCACGTATTTGAATGAGTACTGTTTGCCATCATCGGTCGGCATCAACTCGATGACCCCGGACTCGGAGTGATTGGCTGTACGCGGTGATTTATCAAAGTCTGCCCAGCGGCAGTAATCAGCCTTGATATAAAGAGCCATTTGTTGGATGGCATTACCAATACCCATTTTTCCAAACAGCGAGGCGGCGTTATCAACGTTTATGAACAGAGTCATTTTCAGTTATCTCGAAGTGGCGAGTCGTAAAAGTTATATCGGGTACGGAGGCTCAGTGCTGTTTACTTTCATACCCGTGAAGTACGTTGACCGCATTGATCCCGATTTCATCGACCATATAACCGCCTTCCATGACAAAGAGCGTAGGGGCGCCAACAGTGGCGATGATTTCACCCATGCCGAAAAAATCATGGCTTTCCAGAAGGAAGTGGCTGATGGGGTCATCTTTGAATGTGTCGACGCCTAACGAAATAACCAACAGTTCAGGTGCGAAGTCCTTAAGTTTTCTGCAGGCGTGAATCAGGGCATTTTCATAACGCTGCCAGGTCGTATTTTTTGGCAACGGGTAGTTGAGGTTAAAACCTTCGCCGGCACCGGCACCGCATTCGGAACTGAAGCCCGAGTAGTACGGATAGGAAACCGAGGGTTCGCCATGCAAAGAGACAAACATCACATCATGACGGTCATAGAAGATGTTTTGTGTTCCGTTGCCATGGTGGAAGTCAACATCCAGTACCGCCACACGTTTTGCCCCCTGAGTAATTGCTTGCTGGGCGGCAATGGCAGCGTTGTTCAGGTAGCAATAGCCTCCCATGTACTCACGTGCGGCATGGTGGCCGGGCGGACGGCACAGGGCAAAGGCGCTGTTTTGCCCTTCGTTGATCAATGACAGGCCGGTGAGTGCAATATCCGCACTGGTTTTGACCGCTTCCCACGTGGTGCTGGTGATCGGTGAACCGGCATCCATTGCAAAGAAGCCCAGCTTGCCATCAATGAAACCTGGGACGTGTTCATTGGACAAGTCTCGCACTGGCCATACGAGGGGAAGGGCGTCGTGGGTGCGGCCGGTTGCCGTCCATTCGGACCAGGCCGTTTCCAAAAAGGAAACATAGCGCTCAGTGTGCGCGTTGACGTAGCACGCCCGGTCGAATGTTCGCGGAGCGATGATCTCGCCGAGCCCGACATGCCTGACCCTGTCACGCACGGTATCTGCACGGCTTGGCTGCTCGAAAGAGGGCTTGAGCACGCCGTCCTTCAGTTCGGTGCCGTGGTGCAATCGATGAGAGTCGCTAAAAACTGTAAACATTTATTCGCATCCATTGTTTTTGTTCAGGTATCTATTTTGTTCGGGGTTAGATGCGATTTCTTTGCTTTTATTGTTGGTGGGATTAGTATCTTGGGTAATATTTTCCTTTAAAAAGAAATAATATGAAAAAAAATACCAAACGTGTGGCGCTTGATGACACTGACCTGGCCATCCTGGCCTTGCTGCAGGAGGACGCCAGCATTTCCAACGCTGAGTTGAGCGAACGACTTTCCTTGAGTCTTACGCCCTGCTGGAGACGGCGTAAAAGAATGGAAGAGGAGGGCGTGATCAAGGGCTACCAGGCGAACCTGGATCGGCGGATGTTGGGGCTGGACATCATGGCATTCGTGCACATCCGTTTTGCCACGCACACCGATCAGACCCCGGAAGCCTTCGAGGCGGTCATCAAGCAACTCCCAGAGGTTTTGTCGTGCCACAAGATCACGGGTGATGCTGACTACCTTTTACAAGTGTTGGCCCGGGATCTTGATAGTTACAGTGATTTTGTCGAAAGCGTGTTGAGGCGCCAGTTGGGTATAGCTTCCATCCAGTCGAGCCTGGCGTTGCGTGAGGTCAAGAGCACCAGTCGCGTCGCTATTGAAGGCCCGGCCATGAAGTAACCCGGGGCGCGATAAGGGTCACAGGGGGGCTTGCCTTAAATCAGTCAATAGCTGGCACGGGCCGCTTGCATGTCGGCGAGGACGAAAGGACGCACCGTGTTGACTCGAACTGTTGCGACGGCAATGTCGTCATCCAGCATTCAGAAAATTGAAGGCGGACCGGTTATTTGCGGATGCGGATTTTTTGATGAGTGAGGGTGTTATAAAAAACGCCAGTATCGCCTCTAAGTACATACAGGGTTGCTCGGTAGGCAGATGACAGTCTGGGGCATAACAGGCTGCGCATCTTGCGATAAGCCCACATCCAACCTCGTCCAGATACGTTTGTCATAGGCCTGCCTTGATTGTAGATTGATGAGTTGTTTGTGCGACGGCTCTTGCTGATGGCAATCATCTGCGCAGGCCTTTAAGTGCATTGGTGCTGTCAGATCATTAAAAAGTTATTGTTGCAGGTGAGGTCGTGCAGGGTAAGTTAATTAATGACGGATCATGTGCTTTTCATGAGCGCTGTTTTGACTCGTCAAGTTGAAGGGGTAGGAGGCTATACAGTGATGTCTAAGTTGTGGGTGTGGGCTGAAGTGTGGAGTGAGTTGATCATAGTGCCAACGCTGTTTTTCTGTCACCCGCCACCCTGTTTATTTTTTGAGTTTAACAATAAAGTTGACGGGTTGCTGGCGCCATTTGAATGGCTGGGTGCTGGCTTGAAGGGGGACCTCTTCTTTATAAGGGAGGCACCCATGATGATCTCAGTGTGTGAAGTTGACGAGTTATTGGCGTCATTTGGTTGGCTTATTTATTAATTCAAGGTTGGGTTTTATTCCGTGTGGCTTTTCTTTTGTTTTATTTTTTTATAAATTAGCGGTGTGGCGTCTGATTTAACCTCCCTGGCGGGTCAATTAAGGAGTCATTGAGCTGCTTTTGGGGCGCTCCGGGCTGTTCATTAACAATAAAACCTCAGTGCTCACCCACTTTTGTGGCTAAATACCTGGCCCTCTTGTACGGCAGGCTGTTCGATGCTGCCGGCGTTCAATTTAGTCCGTCAGACTGTCTGGGACAGGTGGGTGGATCGTTGGTTTGACGGTGTCATACCGTCAGTCGAACTTAACGTATCAGCGACTAAACATGAGCCCGATTAATCAGGGGTAGTGGTTAAGCTTATTTAGTTATCCCTCGCTTTACGAGAATGTTCACGCGTCACACAGGGAAGGAGTTGAGAGTATGGAGTGCGAACATTTTGTACAAGTTATCGCTGTGACAAGCGGTAAGGGAGGCGTAGGCAAGACCGTTGTCGCGGTTAACCTCTCATTGGCGCTGGCTGAGCTCGGTAAGCGGGTCGTGTTGCTGGAGGCTGACCTGGGGTTGTCGAATATTGGTGTTCTACTGGGCTTAAACCCGAAGTACACGCTTGCCGATCTGATTGAAGGCCGTTGCGAATTGTCCGATGTGCTGATGCGAGGACCTGGCGGAGTGCTCATAGCCCATGCAGCGTCAGGTGATCGGAACATGGCGCATTTGTCGGCGGCACAGTACGCAGGTTTGATTCAGGTATTCAGCGATATAGCGGACACCCTTGATGTCCTGGTAATTGATACCGCTTCCGGTATTGGTGAATCGGTCGTGAGTTTTGTTCGGGCCGCCCGGGATATTTTATTGGTGGTGTGTGATGAACCCACTTCAATTACCAATGCGTATGCACTTATAAAGTTGCTTAATCGTGACTACGGTATAAGCCGTTTTCGGGTGTTGGCCAATATGCAGCACACGCCACTGGACGGTCAAAGACTGTTCGCAAAGTTAATCAAGATTACGGATAGTTTTTTAAGTGTCACCTTGCAATACGTAGGGGCAATTCCGTACGACCAGGATGTGCGCAAGGCTGCGCTTATGCAACGAGCTGTTTACCGAAGCTTCCCTCGTTCCAAAAGTGCAAAGGCTTTCAGGGCTATTGCTCAAAAGATCGATGCGTGGCCAATTTCAAACAGTCCTCGAGGGCATATAGAGTTTTTTATCGAGGGACTTGTCAGTCACTCGAGAAGGTGAGGTGGGTGGGCGTGTTTTTTGAAGTAGTCACCTGTTTTTATTTGTTTCAGGGTGCACTTTTCTCCCTTGGGTCCTCACGACTCAACTAGGGGGGCACTCAAAACCGGATCATTATAAAGCGATCAGCGCCTGCCGCATCCAGACAGGCCTTTGGTCATCCTTATCAATGACCTGTCTATTTTTCACAGCCGTTACTTGGAGAGCATCAGCACATGTCTAAAGTTGCTAAATACCGGGACCTCGAACGCCAGATCATCGAACACCAGATGGTTCTGGAAGCGCTAAAGAACGACAAGTCCTTCCAGGCAGAAACCGAATTTGAAAACAAACTGCATAAACTGATGGAGGCGTACGGTGTCAACCTGCATCAGATCGTCGCTCTGCTTGAGCCGGATCTTGCCAGTGCCATGGACGGGACGGTGGAGGGGCGCAAGGTTCAGCGGGCTGCCCGGACTCTCAAGCGTTATCTGAACCCGTTCACCAACGAAGTCGTCGAGACAAAGGGCGGTAATCACAAGACGCTTAAAGCCTGGAAAATGGAGCACGGGGCAGATCAGGTCGAACGCTGGTTGCTTGCATGATTCATGGGTAGATTAAGCACTGCACCCCTCGAACCATTGTGCATGCTCACATGCCTCAGTGTTGAGGACTGAGCCTGCGCTTTCGGCCAGAATACCGCCGGGAGCGGGAGGCTCAGTTGGCGCCGATGCTCCCGCAGGTGTTCACCCCAGGCACTGCGGCGCAGGAAAGAGCAGCACCAACATCCAGCCGGCCCCAAAGAGCCCGACCCCGAACGTCAGATGGGCAATCACGCTCCTGCGTCTTGCTACCTTAGGTGCCGGGGTTTTGGACGCAGCGATACCGAAACCAAACGCGGGCTGCATGATTAAAAAGGGTGCAGTCACACTGATCAAACCAGCCATCAGCGCAGGCACCAAGGAGGGGTTGCAGAGCCAGGCAACGCCCTGGACACCGACAAGCGCCATCGCGAAGACGCAGCCCGTAATGTAATGAAACACCCAGCCAACCAAGCGCTCATTCCTGACCTTGGGCGCAGCCTTGATCGAGGCATGACGAAACTGCCCGTCTACCATGTGGCCCAGCCAGCGACCGACCAGTCCATAGTCAGCTGACGCAACGCCCAGAACCCGTGCTTGAATCAAAGCCGATACGTCCATGATCAGCGTGGCGGCCATTCCAACAAACAGAATGCGCATTATCGTCTCACTTGTTTCCATCATATTTCCCTTTGTCTTTAGCCCGCTTTGGTGGTTTTATCCGGGCAGTCTGCAAGTTCAAGTCCACTTGAGGTCAAGCATGAAAGAGATGACTATCGGTGAAGTGGCTGCACATTCTGGCCTGCCGTCTTCAACCCTTCGGTATTACGAAGAAAAGGGTCTTATCCGCTCGATAGGACGTCGTGGCCTTAGCCGCGTATTTCGGGCCGACGTGCTCCAGCAGTTGTCATTGATTGCGCTCGGGCAATCTGCGGCGTTCTCACTGGACGAAATAGCCGCCATGCTGGACGTTGACGGTCAGCCAGCCATTGATCGTCAGCGGCTTTCGCAAAAGGCTGATGAACTGGACCGCACCATTGAGCGCCTCAGTGCCGTACGCGATGAGCTTCTTCGTGCGGCGTCGTGCCCGGCTGCTCTTCATATTGAATGCTCAACGTTTCAAAAAATGCTGAAAGCTGCCGGGGCAGGGGATATCAAGCCAAAGACCGGCAAGGCAAGCCTGCGCAGATTGAGGCCGTGAAGCGGTCGCTCACCCACGTGGTCGCAAACAGGCGGGCGTGCTTGCGACCTTCGAGCATGTTCTTTCAGCTGTACAGGCACAAACGGTTATCTAGGGTCTGCGCGCAAAATCTGTGAGTGGGGTCACGCCACATTCAACTCACTGTCCTTGATATCGGCAATCGGCCCCAGAATCGAAGTGTCGAACCGGGCGAGGTCGGTGTGGGTTGCCAGACGGCGGGGAAGGTCGGGATTGGCCAGAGCCGCCTTGCCCAGCGCGATCATATCGGCGCCGTGTCGCACTACTTGCCCAGCACGTTGCGACTTATCCAGGCCGCCATTGGCAATGATTGCCACCTTAGGAGCATATCGCCGAGCCAGCTCCACCAGGCTTGAGTTTCCTTCGGCGAATGCCGGTTGCCATGCCTCAAACTCCGTCACATGGATGAAGTCCACGCCAGCGTCCTTGAGCGAACCAAAAATCACTTCGGCGGCGGCTTCGCCTCCCTCCCATTTGTGTGCATGGTCGTTCACCTTGCTCTGGGAAATCCTCACGCCGACGGGCGCACCCGCACCGACTGCAGCCCTGACCGCCTTAAAGACTTCCAGTGTCAGTCCAATCCGCGCGCGGACATTGCCGCCCCAGCGATCTTGTCGTTGATTGGTGTAGTCGCTCAGGAATTGATCCAGCAGGTAGCCGTTCGCCCCATGAATTTCGACACCATCGAATCCCGCATCACGGGTTGCCAAAGTCGCCGCTTGTGCGAATCCGGTGATGGCATCAGCGATGTCTTCATCCGTCATCGCTTGGGGAATCGGATATTGCCCCTCACCGTAATAGAACTTCATTTGCGTACCTTTCGGTCGCACAGAGGAGGGCGCAGCGGTTGCAGTTTCAAAACGGTTGCCCTGGCTCAGTGCTCCAGCGTGCATGAGTTGTGCGAATGCAGCGCCTTTGTGGGCATGAATGAGATCTGTCACAACACGCCACGCCAGAGCCTGCTCAACATCGCTAATCCCTGGTTGGAAGGGGTAGCCCTGGGCATACTTCTGATCGGTGTAAAGCCCTTCGGTAATGATCAGGCCAAAGTCCCCTTTGGCAAATCGCTCGTAGTAACGCGCCATCTCAGGGGTCGCTAGCCCCGCTTCGGTGGCACTCACTCGCGTCATGGGGGCTACGGCAAGACGATTTCTCAATCTCAGGTCGCCAATATCATAGTGAGATAATATCTGCTGGTTATAGTCATTCATGTGTCCAGTCCTCTTTTGACAAAAATGCCGGTAGAAATTGATGCAGAGGACAGTAAGCTTGGATGGGAACGTTTAGAAGCCAGCGAAAACGATAAGCCGCTTTATCAGAAACGGATGCAATGATGCAGATTTCAGATGTGGAAGTTTTCAGCGCCATTGCCGAAAGTGGCAGTCTCTCGGCAGCCGCCAGACGGCTTGGCCTGTCGCCCATGACAGTGTCCCGCAGGCTGGCCACTCTTGAAGGCGAACTGGGTGTTCGGTTGTTTCATCGAACAACGCGCTCCGTGTCGCTAACGGCCGAAGGCGAAACATTTGTACCCTTTGCAACCACGCTGCTGGAAGCCAGTGAAGGGGCTAGAGTCAGTCTCAAATCCAATGCCGGTACGGCCAGTGGTGTCTTGAAGGTCACTGCTCCCAGCGTTTTTGGACAGTCAGTGATCATGCCCCTGATTCCCGATCTGTTGGCTGAGCACCCGGCGCTACGGGTTGATCTGACACTCTCGGATAGCATTGTGGATATTGTCGGTCTCGGAATCGATGTCGCTATCCGCATTGCGACATTGCGGGATTCGGCTTTGATCGCGCGCCCCCTCGCCCCCAATCCCAGAGTGCTGTGCGCCAGCCCCGCCTATCTGAAACACCACGGCATACCGGCCACGATGGACGCACTGTCGGGCCACCGTCGCATAGCGTTGCACGGAATGCCTTACTGGCCCTTCATGCGTGACGGTGACGCGGTTGCCATACGGGCGGAGGGCGTTTTTTCGGCTAACAGCGTCGAGGCGGTACGAGCGGCGAGCAGGCAAGGTTTAGGGGTGGCGATGCTGACCTACTGGGATGTCCGTGATGATCTGGATGCCGGAACCCTGCGCCTGATCGAGTTGCAGGATGTCAGCCCTGAACAGCTCTACATCACCGCAATATTGCCCACCCGACAGCACGTGCCCCATAGAGTTGGTGTGTTCCTTGAGCGTCTGGAGTCGGTGCTCGGCACAAACGGTTGTCTTCCTCTGTAGACAACCGTGCAATGGAAGGCATCCGAACGCTTGAGTCAGAATGATGGAGTGTCTGCAGCCTGCTCCCGTTGTCCCGCACTCGGATGATGGAATAGCACTCGATAGACCGTCAAAACACCTAGCATCGGTGCCAGTGCGAACACTCCAAAAAGCCAGGTTGCTGCGCTTGAGGCGCCCACGATACCCCCGGGATCGGTCAGGCCCGCAATGTTGGCCACCATTCCCGCCAGGGCCGCACCGAGCGCAGTGGCGAACAGCTGTACGGTTGTGATCGATGCTGCTGCCAGGTCCTGTTCACCTGCCGAGGATACCTGGAAGACCCGGGTCAGCAGATGCGGCCAGGCCAGTCCAACGCCCAACCCGATAGCGCCCAGCGCCAGGCAGATAGGGGTAAGTGCGAGCCAGTTGCCTTCGCTTTCAGTTCCCATCAAAACGGCAAGCGCAACCATACCCGCCAATCCAAGTATCGGGCCGGCGAGGATCGCGCGCCTGATGTTTTTGCCATTGGCACCGGCGCTTGTGATTGATCCCAGCGTCCACCCGGCTGCCATAAGCGCTGCAAGGTAGCCCGCAGCCAGAGGTGACTGGTGGTGGAGAACCTGAAGGAAGAGCGGCACAAATATTTCGCCACTGGTTACGGCGATCGCAAGCAGCGACATGGTTGCATAAAGCGCCCCCAGGGCCGATGTAATCCGCAACGCACCTTCTGGCAGCAAGCGGTGCCGGGCGCGGCTTTCCGTTGTTATCAGCAAGGCCGTCAGCAGGACGGCGACTCCCAGGCCGACCATGTTCAAGATGAAAACTGAGGAGACACTGACCGCCGAAATAACGAGAACAGCCGATGTCAGGAGAACGAGTTGAGTGAGAGCAAGCGGGGAGGCTGGAGTGCTCTGCGAGCCGCGTTTGGGTAATACGACCACCGCGAGCAGGGCGAACAGCGTAGCGACTGGAATCAGCGACCAAAATGCAGCCCGCCATATGCCGAGCTCTGCGAACACGCCGCCAACCGCAGGGCCAATGAGCGTTGCTACCCCCCACATTCCGGAGATCAAGGCCATTGCGCGTGGCCACAAGGCTTCACTGAAAACAAGCCTGATCATGGCGTAGGAGAGCGCGAACAAAAACCCGCCACCCAGTCCCTGAATAATGCGTCCGGCAAGCATCAAAGGCATTGAGGGCGCGAACGCACAAATCAGCGTACCGATCGCAAACACCAGTGTTGCGATCATGTAGGCCCCGCGGGGCCCCGCGCTCTGGAGCAACCTGGCCGACAACGCCGACCCGAGAATCGATGCCGCGACAAACAGTGTGGTGTTCCAGGCGTAATAGTCGATACCGCCGATGTCCCTAACGACAGAGGGCAGAATCGTCGTGGAAATATAGACATTGACCGCGTGAAGGACGACTCCGCCTGCAAGTGCGAGAGAGCGCATGCCATTCCTGCCGGAGAGCAGGGCTCCCCAGCCTGTGCTTGAAGGGGCGCTATCTTCTGAGGGCCATGGGTTCGATCCGTGTTGTGAGGATTGATCTGATGGGATGTGACGCTTGTCCATGTTGGCTCCACTTCAAGAAATCATCCGCAGCTGCGAATGAAGGCTTGCAAATGCAAACCGACACTCCTTATAAAACCTCATGTATAGATGAGGTCAAGAGGGGAACGGAATCCATGATTGATGTGCGCGTACCTATTTCGGTCGGAGAGTTAGCCCGCCGATGCGGCGTTACGATAGCCACCGTCCACTTCTATGAAGCCAAAGGGCTGATTCACGGGCAGCGCAGTGCAGGTAATCAGCGTCGTTATGGCAGGGACACTCTTCGGCGCATTGCCATCATCAAGATTGCAAAACGCGCGGGCATTCCGCTCGCCGCGATCAAGGCTGCGCTGGACGAACTTCCAACGGGAAGACCTTTGACTTCAAAGGACTGGGCGTACCTTTCCACGGGGTGGAGAGACATGCTGACTGAGCGGATTCTGAGCCTGACCCGGCTTCGTGATCAGCTTGACGGTTGTATCGGTTGCGGATGCCTGTCGATGGAAGACTGCCCCCTGCGTAATCCAGGGGATCATTTAAGCCTGCAAGGCCAGGGTGCGGTTTTGTTAGAGCAGGGCAACGGTGCTGCAGATTGAGAGAAGTGCTGGGTGAGCGTCTGGGTTTAGACGGGAGCTGTCATCAGTCGCTTTTGTACACGGTCAGGTAAAACATGAGTCGTGAACTGCGTGCGGGCTGGAACAAACGGTGATTCTTTGCTTCAGTTCACCTGCTGCTAGACACGTCGACCCATAAGGGGCCGGCCCTGGAGAATGCAATGAGCCCTCGATCTCTTCGTTCGACCGCACTGGCTGTCACGCTCAGCCTCGGCTTTTTTCCTGGCGCTGACGGGGCCCAATACAGCCACTTAAATCCCACAGCCAGCACCATCAGTTTTACCTACAACCAGATGGGATCAAGGGTGTATGGCACATTTGGCAAGTTTGTCGGGACCCTCGACTTCGATACCGCTCACCCCGAGGCTGCCCAGGCCAAACTGGCCATCGACCTCAACAGCATCGACTCCGGTAGCGAAGAGGCCAACACTGAGCTGCAAAAACCCGCCTGGTTCGACACCACGGCTTATCCGGTGGCGACCTTTGAGTCGACCCTCATCAAAGACCTGGGCAACAACCGCTACCAGATCACGGGCAACCTTACACTCAGGGGGCTGACCCGGGAGGTCATAGTGCCGGTGCTTCTGAAATCAGATCAAACCATTGGCATCTTCGACGCAGAGTTGGTCCTTAAACGCAGTGACTTCAACGTCGGCGCAGGCGAGTGGTCTGACAGCCTTGTTTCCGACAACATCGATATACGTTTACGGATGGTTGCACCGCAGCAGTGAGGCGACTGCTGGACAAAACGACAGGCTCCAGCCGCTGCCATTACGTGATCGCTGAAAGCGTATGATGGTGAGCTTTCGTTTTTTCGATACGGACATCGCCATGCTTGCCCAGAAAGTCTGCCCAGTAGTTCTGTCTTCTGCACAGCCCCTCAAGATCCTTTTGTTCCGTCATCCGCAGGCCGGGGTGCAACTGGTGAAGGGAACGGTTGAGGAGGGGGAGGCACCCTGTCGTGCGGCTCTGCGTGAATTGGTGGAAGAGTCAGGGATAAGCACCGCTACAATCGAAGACGATCTGGGATGTTGGGATTCCGGTCATCAGGGCCAGATCTGGTCGTTTCAACTGTGTCAGGTGACTGGACCACTGCCTGAGCAATGGTCACATCAGACGCTTGATGACCATGGTCATGTTTTCGAGTTTTTCTGGGCTTCGTTCGAGCATTTGCCTTATGGCGATTGCCACCCGGTTTTTCGTCGGGCCCTGGTCTTTCTTGGCGAGGTCTTGGGCGCGCGTGGGCATTTGATCGACAAGCCCCTCTCGCTCAGATGACGGCCTTCTGTTTTCGGTCGCTTCTGGCCGATTGCTTCCTGTCACAAGGGGCTGCAATCGACATAAACCAGTGGTGCGCAGATTATGGGGCTGTAGTCCAAAGATCCTGGGCGAATCCATTCTTTATCGCAAAGCCTGTAGCAGTTTCTCGACAACGAGGACTTCGACGGCGCCTTCAGGGGTGCCTGCGTCAAAAACAGCGCAACACGCCGATGCACCGCCGTCGCAGATACGGTAAACGGCAATAACACCACCGGGCCCGCAACCGGTGTGTCCGCAGAGTGTAAAACCCCCTTCAATCGAACCCTGCATCAAACCCAGGCCGTACCCAGGTGCAAGCCATGGGCGTCCAGGAATCGGCCCCCCCAATGCTTTTGCTACCTGCATTTCCTGGAGCAAACCCGCAGGCAGGAGGTGCCCCGCGAGAAGTCGGTCGAGGAATAGCGCTGATTGCGAAATGGGGCCTATCAGCAAGCCGTGATATACCCAGCCGGGGTCATAATTTGATTTATTTCCAAGGTGAGCATTTCGTAAGTCTGCTCGCGTTTTGGCGAAGCGAACGCTCGAAAGACCCAACGGCGTCAGTGCGTATCGATCCACGGCTTCTTCAAGCGAAAGATCGGTCACCTGTTCAATTAGCCTGCCGATGAGCAGGTAACCCACATTCGAGTAACGCCATCCGGTTCCGGGGCTATATCGAAGCCGGGCACCATCAAGGCGCTGCATCATTTCGTCTACTGACCATGCGGCCTCATCGTTAGCGACGGCGGCGTGATAATCCGCAAGTTCACCATAGTCGGCGAGCCCTGCCTCATGTCGAAGCAGTTGGCGTAACGTGAAAGGTTGATCAAGAATCGAGGAGTCTAGTCCGAGCCGTCCATCACGCACCAAACACAGCGCGGTAGCGGCCAGGAGGGTCTTGGTAAAACTCCACCAAGGCACTTCCAGTTCTGATCGGTCGGACGCAGATGGCTGACCATTTGATACGAGTGAGCTCAGCATTGACTTCCTTGTGTGGTTGAGCAGATTAACTTGCCAGCAAGATATTCCATTCGCCTTCGCGCGGGAGAGTGCAACGTTAGGTTGAGGCTTTTGTCATGGCTTGCGCGGCGGGCTGCCCTTGGCAGTTCAGCTATCTGAAGGTGTGTCCAGCCAACACGTGCAGTTTCGGTCGCGACGTATAAAGTGCGGCAGAAATCTCAAATGATTGCCTGCGCGCTACTCTGCTTGCATTTGCCTGTTCCAGCCGAAGGTGTCAGCACAAGGGGCCAACCATTGGCGGATTTTTGGATTGCACGCCAGCGCCTCGGGCTCCAGCAAGCGCGCCCCTAAATTGGCATGGCGCACAAAGCGTACACCAAGGCACTGTTCCAGCTGTCCGACCAGCAATGGGAAGTCCATGAGGCTGTGCAGCCGAGGCCACTTGATCAGCTTGCGGTAGCGCAGTTGCTGGGACTCAATGCGCAAGTCATCGTTCTGGCGCCACTGGATGTTGAACTGTCTGTCATGACGCGAGAGGTCGACACACCAGTTCCCGCTGGAGGGTATGCACAGGTCGAGCTTCAAGCTTTCAGGCCGCAATCGGTTGCGCTTAAAGAACCAATGCTCGGGCGGTTCGTTGCTCAGGTCGATGGAGCAGACGCTGTATGCCACCTCGGGGACTTCGAACCTGGCGAACCATTCAGCAATTTCGGGCTGGGTTGGATGATCGAACATGCTTGGCCTCTTCCTGAGAGCGCGTTGGATAGCACGCAAGTTTAATCGTTTGTCGCGCCAGGGTCACCGGTACACAAGGCCGCCATTGGCTTGATGGCGGCCTCTGAGTATGTAGATCTGGCGTTGGTGGCCGTACGTTCACCCCCCCTTCATGGCCGGTATTCAGAACCCATGCCTCGTCATGACTGAGCGCTCAGGGCCAAAAGCAGTCGGTCGACGGTCTTGGTTGAGGTGGTTATGCTGGCATCTTTTCACGTGCAGGGTTGAGCGTATGACAGAGGTGTATCAAGGAAGCTGCCTGTGCGCAGCAGTCCGCTACGAACTACTCACTCCACCAACAGCAGTGAGTCATTGCCATTGCAGCCAGTGTCGTAAAGGCCACGGGGCTGCATTCGCTTCGTACGCCAGCGTTCCCCGCAGCGCGCTACGGATACTTGGCGGCGCCAGCAGTATCAAAACGTATGCTTCCTCGGAGACGGTGTTACGCGAGTTCTGCGCACACTGTGGTTCGACGTTATTCTGGTCACGATCACAAGGCGAATTTGCCGACTGGGTTTCGATAGCACTGGGTACGCTCGACACGCCCTTCAAGCCTCAAAAGCAAAAACACGTTTATGCCGACTCCGCAGTCCACTGGTACACACCTTCCAAACAATGCCCTCAGGTCGACTGACAGCTTGAGTCAGGTTGCAGTCCATTGAGGGAGGTAGCAGCCGGCCAAAGTGGAACTCAATATGAGTCCACACAATGATTAGCGATTCACTTTCAGGAAAAATACAGCGGCTTCCAAAATAAATTCAAGATATCAGCCAGACTTGTCGATGCGTTCCTTACAACCTAAAGGAGCATCAGCATGAGCATTAATCGATTGGCGATAGGTGCAAGTCTGTTTTTTGCATTGAACAGTGGCAGCCAGGCTGCTGTCCCTTTAGGCCAAGGGGTTATCCAGTTTCATGGCAGTGTTGTGGAGTCGAGCTGTATTGCCCACGTAAACATGAGTTCGAGCTTTGAACTTCAAAGATGCCCGCAGCCCATGCTGGGTACAGCGGTTAACGTACGCACAGTAGAATCGACCCGCTCAGTCAGTGCTGCCGGGCATTCCAGCGTCAAAGTCAAATTGCTCGCTGTCAGCAGTCCAGACGGTCGCTATTACAATCAACGATTCGAGTTGGTGGATGGTTCGGGCAAGCCAGTGCAGTCGGGGCGTTACTTGATTACTGTGACTTGGCTCTGAAGACAAGTCGTTGGCTTGCGTTTGAAGTGGTACCTCGGATCCAGAAGGGATATGGGGGGGGAGCCTTAATCCGGCTTATCAATGGAATGAGTGAATAGACCCTCCTGATTTCGAGCTATTGAGGGGTTGGCGGTAACGCTTGAATGACTTCCACTGCCAACTTTTCAACACTGTCAGCCCCGTCAATCCGTAAGACGGGGGCTATTTGTTCTGATAGCCACAACTCGTGCCTCGCCCGGTTGCGCCCTGAGAAATTCGGGTTGTCGTACTGCGAGGCCCACTCCCGAAAATCCCCATGTATTTGGTGCATGTCACCGCCGACTGCTATCCGATTTCCAAACAGCTTTTTTTCACGCGCCGCCAGCCGCTCAAGGCGCACAGGTGTTGCTGTTACGATAAATACAATCAGGTCGACCCGGGTCACCAGTGCATCTCCCCAGTCCATACAAGAACCGGTCAACACCCAGTCTTCGTGACCCAGTTTTTGCTGGATTAATGACACGCGCTCACTGGCAGGTCGCTTGGTCGTGAAAGGAGGGTTGGTGGGCATCCAGAAAAAATCATCGACATCGACATGTCGTACGCGGAGCAATGTTGCGAGCTTTTGACCCAAAGTGGTCACGCCCGCACACGAAGCACCTGTGATGTAAATCCGCATTTTTTCCTCCATGAATACACGTCGGCTTTCAGGTCAGTAAGGTTTTCTGCACCTGCGGGGTCCGGTTTTGTTACGGCGTGGTGGCGAATCCCGGAACAAACCAGCCCGCGTCAGGGCGGGTTCACTCCTGGATCAGATTATCCCGCGTGCACGGTTCAATCAGTCTTCGCAGAACCTGATCCGGTTCCCGAACGGGTCATGGACTTCCAGTATCGTCCCCCAACCCTGCTGGACAATGTCGGGACGTCCGTACCCGTACTGCCTGGACAGCAATTCATCGCGAAGCAGTTCGATATTGTGCGTCGGGACAAAAATCGTTGTCCCGGGGCTCGCATCGCCATGATGTTCTGAAAGGTGGATGTTCAACCCGTTGCGGCTGATCCCCAGGTAAAGAGGCATGCCGGCCTCGAAGCGGTGTTCGAACTCGACATGAAAACCCAGAAAATCAAGGTAAAACTCGCGTGCCTTGGCTTCATCGAACATTCGGACTATGGGGATGGGGCTTTCGAACGTTATCGCGTTTGGGGTGGTTTCCTGGGGCAGCAGCGCTGACGCAGTGTTCCAGTTCTTGTAGCCCAGTTGCTGTGCTACCAGTTCCAGCGCGGTCGAATGCGTAACCTCTTGGCCGCGCGCTTCAAGCACAGTACGCAGTCGTTTGGCCATTTGCTTGGCGTGTTCAATTGAAATCATCGTTCCTCCTGGAGTCGAGGCAGACGGGTGCTCGCGTTGCCAAACCTCGACTGCAAGAAAATCGACAGGATTTGGAGAGTGCAAAAATACTTTCACCAGTCCCTGGGGGCGCGAGCGGCAGGCAGTATCAGCCGGCGCTCAGCATACTCATTTTGATCAACGCGCAACAAGTCGTGAACCAATAGTCGTTCTTGATTGCGCCCTGTGGGGGCCGATCAACCACCGTCGCAGTGATACACCTGCGCACTCCAGTACCGGTTTCCACTGGGTTTTTCGCGAGTCCAGCCATTTGCTGCCAGTTGCCTGGCAATCATGCGATTCATTAACCCATGGCCGAGCAGCAGGACCGTTCCTTCGCTGGCCATGGACTGCAGTTGTTGCGCCCCGGCGCAGGCGCGGCCCTTGGCAGTGGCAGCGGATTCAACGCCGGGTGAGTAACCGCACAACCACAAGAGGCGCAGCACAAATGCCCATGTAAACGGCGATAGGCGTGGCAGCTTCCAGCGGCCATAAGGCAATTGGGCCTCACAAAATAGCGCGTCGACCAAGGAAGGTTTCAGGCCGAGCGCCCGGACGGAGGTCAGCGCTCGAGGTGCGCTGCTTGAGACGATCACCGTGGCGGTTGCGGCGAGTTCGAGGCTGGCATCGGGCGCCGGCTGGCGGGTGATTCCGGATTGGTTGTAGTGCTCGATCCAGTCTTTCATGTCGAGCGCTGACAGTTTGCCGAATTCGTCCAGCTGTGGCTGGCCATGGCGCATCAGGATTATTGTCCTGTTCACAGTGTGTTTACGTCCTTGTGCTTGGGGAGGCTCACTTGTAACAAGCCCCATGCCATCGGTTTGGGAGGCGATGGCCGTCGGGTTCCGGAGGTTAGTTGTCGGCGGTGACGGATGGGCGGTTCTTCCTGGAGGCCCGCGTCCCGTGGCTTTCAAACCAGCCGTGATCACGGTACCACGCCACAGTATCCATGATTGTCAGTTCTGGCGCCCGGAAGCTCAGGCCCAGTTCCTGTTCACTTTTATGGTGGTTGAAGTGGGTGCGGTGCTCCTCTCGTATCAACAGGCGCAGGGTGGCCATGCTCAATAGAACGGGCTTGCCGGTCAGGCGGGCATAGATCTCCTGCACCGCCGCCAGGGCATACAGAACGGGCGTGGGCACTTGTCGCACGGGTGTCTTGACGCCTGCGATGCGTCCCAGAGCAGGTACCAGATGACGCATCGTCATGTGACGGCCTGCTGCCAGATAGCGCTCACCTCGCCGGCCATGTCTGGCAGCAGCAATCAGCGCGACTGCCACATCACGGGCGTCGACAACGGAGAAACTGCCGGGGATCAGCCCGGGCAACTTACCGTTCACCACATCGTTGACCAACTGTCCTGAGGACGTCGGTCCCATGTCGGCAGGCCCCCACATCCAGCCGGGCAACACCATGCAGGCATGCATCTGGGGGTGGGTTTCCAGGAACGACAACACCTCCCGGTCGCTGAGGATCTTGCTGCGGTAGTAGTCATCGGCATCTGTCTCGGCCCGCAGGCACGTCTCATCGATAGACGTGCCCGGTGCGCCGTTGAGTACAGCAATGGACGATGTATGGATGAATCGTCGTACTCCTGCATGGTATGCCTGCTGAAGCAGTTCTCGTGTACCGGTGACATTGATCTGTTCGAGAGCCTTCCAGTGGCTGCCGCCCTTGTAGCTATCGCGAAAATACGCCGCAGTGTGAAACACCGTATCGCAGCCTTGCAGTGAAGCGGCGAATGCTTCGACCTCGGCCATGTCTCCAACGACAAGCTGCACATTTGCCAGGTCCTTGAACTGCTGTTCGCCTTTGGCCCTTGAGCGGACCAGCGCTTTGACGGTATAGCCGCGAGCGAGCAGTTCTCGCACCAGGTTGTTGCCCAGCAAGCCGGTTGCGCCGGTCACAAATACGTTGCGCGGCGCGTGTTGTGCAGAGTCCTTTTGGCCGGTAGGCATACAATCCAATCCAGTGGTTTCGAAGGCCTGTAGATATACCGTTTAGAGCGCTTCTGAAAAACAGCGAGTACTGCATAATGGCTTTGCACATATGCAGACCAGGGAGGATATGACGCATGGCGTTGCAAGCGAATTGGGACGATCTTCGACTGCTGCTTGCGGTATCGCGGCGTGGCAGCTTTCTTCGGGCGGGCCAGTTGCTGGGTATTGCGGCCTCTACCGTGTCCCGCCGCCTGACTCATCTGGAAGCTGCCTTGGGCGAGCCCCTTGTAGAGCGGGGTGTTGAAGGATGCCGGTTAACCTCGCGTGGCCAATCCCTGGTGGACGTGGCCACGGCTGCTGAAGCAGGCTTGAGGCGTCAAGCCGTTGCTGACACCCCGGGTTTGCACACAGAGCTGTCCGGCAGTGTGCTGGTCAGTGCAGGGGAGGGGTTTTCTTCTGGGGTGCTGGAGGCCGTGAGTCGCTTCACCACTTTGCATCCGCGTTGCTCGGTGGAGTTACTGATCACAGCCGATTTTCACAAGATCGTCCGCGGCGTTGCAGACATTGCGATACGCACCCTTCACCTTGGCGAACCCTCGCTGATTTATCGACCCATTGGTCGCTTCACCTACGGTGTCTTCGCGGATTCCGGGTACCTCAAGCGATTTCCAGGAGTCACGGTGGCCACTGCAGTCAATGTGGCCCTGCTTCCTCCGCTCGACATGTTGCCGCAAATGCGCGCAGCAAAAGCCGCTGGTCTTGACCGTGCGCAAATCAGCGTGAACTCGTTCACCGTGCAACTCGAGTCGGTGCGTCGAGGTCTGGGGGTTGGCGTACTGCCTCGTGTTCTGGCGAAGGATTTGATCGAGGTGTTCGAGGACATTGAACTTCCAGATCTGGAGGTCTATCTGGTGACCCGACCTCAGGCCTTGAAGCAGGCCCATATAAAGTGTTTTTTTGCCATTCTGGAGCAGGTACTGCTCGAAGCCCTTTCTACAGAAACGGTCGAGCGTAGCGTAGAAGGGTGACCCTCTATCGCCATCCCAATAACGGGTCGAAAGTGCAAGGCATCCATGGCTTTGGGCGCTGGCCGGCGGTGTAACTTTTTTGTGGATTGTTTCTCATTCCACGGGGCTAAGTGCATCTGTCCCGTGACGCGACAATCTGTTGCTGCAGCGATGTGTAACTGCTTGTATCCTTGCTCAAGGTGAAGGCAAACAGCTGCCGTTATTGCCTTTCCCCAACAGTAGCTTGAACGGAAAAGTGGACTTTCCATTAGGTAATGACGTGAAGCGCGATACCCACCTGGTTGTTCTTTTGCTGTTGGTTATCGGCTGTTCCCTGGCCTCGCTGACTGTCTGGAAAGTACTGGCCTCTCGAGATCGAGCGCTGGAGGATGTGAACGTCCATGGTTTGAACCTCACCCAGGCGCTTTCTACTTACTCCGAAGGTATTGTCCGGCAAAGTTCGCTGCTTTTGCTCGGGCTCGTGGAACGTCTGGAGACTGAAGGTAGCGGCTCCCTCCAGATCGAACGGCTAAGTGCGCTGGTCGACCGGCAGCAACCCCTGATGCCACAGCTCAGCGGGATCACGATCTACGACAATCACGGACGCTGGTTGATGTCTTCCAACCGGCCGATACCGGCCGGGGCCAACAGCAGTGATCGTGCCTATTTCATTCACCATCGCGACGATCCGTCCCGTGAGACCTTTATCGGCCCGCCAATCCAGAGCCGTGCCAATCATGAATGGGTGGTCACTGTCAGCCGGCGCTTCAATGATGCCCACGGAGCGTTTGCCGGGGTGGTAGCAGTAACCCTTGGGGTGGAAAACTTCCTGCGTCTGTTTGGCAAGATCGACGTGGGGCAGGAGGGGGCCATCGGGTTGTCCTATACCGACGGTACGTTGCTGGTTCGCTATCCCTTCCGTGAGCAGGACATGGGCCGCAACTTTTCGAAGTCGCCGATCTATGCAAAATACCTGGTAGATCGATCCGTCGGTACCGCATCGTTCACCTCCAGTCTTGACGGCGTGGAGCGGCTCTACGCCTTTCGAAAGAGTAATCAGTTGCCGCTGATAACGACCGTCGCACTGGGAAAGCGCGAAGCCCTCGCGGCGTGGCGTATCGAGGCGTTGTTGTCGGCCGTGGTGGTGACTGCTCTGCTGGGGCTCACCGGTCTGATCGGTCGGTTTTTGATCCTGGATATTCGTCGTCGAACCCGGGTAGAGGGTCAGTTACGGGGGGCTCAGCAGCAATTGCTTTCGTCGAACCGCCAGCTTGAGCTACTGGCGATGAAAGATGCCCTGACTGGCTTGGCCAACCGGCGCTGCTTTGATGTGACATTAGCCATAGAAGCGCGACGTGCGCAGCGGGAAGGGACGCCCTTGGCACTGCTGATGATCGATCTCGACTATTTCAAGCTGTACAACGATTCCCTTGGGCATGTGGCCGGGGACGCCTGCCTGCAGACGGTTGGCAGGATTTTAGAGGAGTGCGTTCGGCGACCGTCGGATCTAGTGGCCCGTTATGGCGGTGAAGAGATAAGCGTCATCATGCCCAACACCGACATTGAGGGTGCAGCAGTGGTGGCGCAACTTATCCTCGACCGCTTGAAGCAAGAGAACATCCCCCACAACGCCAGCCCGTTGGGACGAGTCAGTGTGAGTATCGGGATCAGTTCTGCCACAGGTGCGCAGCTGGATAACGTGCAGGGTTTAATCGAAGCGGCAGACCAGGCGCTGTATAGCGCCAAGGCTCTTGGGCGAAACCAGTGTGTGAAGCACGGCGAGTGAAGGCAGCGATACGGGTATCACTGAAGCCTTGGAGCAATAGGGCGTTCCTCTCGTCGAAATCTCTGACAGAAATATTGACCAGAATCGTCCTACATCGTTAACTGTATATTCATACAGTTAAACGAAGGCGTGCGTCATGAGCTTCACATTTTTGGGACCTCTTGCTGAGGGCGGGACAGGTTTGCCGCTTTGCTCGTTCAAGATCCCGGCGGGATTCCCGTCGCCCGCTGCAGACCACATCGAGAAAGTGATCTCTCTGGATCAGGTGCTCAATGTGCGTGCGCCGCATGTCTATCTGGCATCGATTGAAGGCGACAGCATGCAAGGGGTCGGGATTTTTTCAGGTGATCTGGCTGTCATTGACCGCTCAATTGAGCCGGTTCACGGCCATATTGTGGTGGCGCTGCTGAACAATGACCCCATCTGCAAGCGCCTGTGTTTGCGCGGCAAGGATGTGATCCTCAAGTCTGAAAACTCCAAATACCCGGACAGGTACGTTATGGAAGGAGACGACCTGTCGATCTGGGGGGTTATCACGCACAGCGTGCGCAGCCATGGTCATTAAACGGGCTCGCCTATAGACCGCACAGCGCTTAGCCAGCGTGAAACAACTTCCAGCTCGTTGTCGGTAAACCCTTGCGTCAGCCGTGTGTTCAAGGGAGCCAACTCAGTCATCGCCTGCAGTGCTGCTTGTCGCCCGGCGTCTGTAAGCCAGAGCCGGAAGCTGCGCCTGTCCTGGTCATCGACCCGACGATCAATCAGGCCTGATTTCACCATTCGATCCGCCAGCCCCGTCATGGCTGAGGGCGCAATATCCAGGGCGGATGCCACTTCTCCACTGAGAGCGCCATCGTGGGCACGGATCACAAACAGGGCGCCGGCTTGAGTCGCACTGATGCCCGCGGTATGGGTCATGTGCCGCTCAATATGCCTGGACAGGCTTTTTTGCGCGGTGTTGAGCAGGTAAATGTAGCGACGGTCATGTTTCATTTTTGAATATCCGGCAATTGGGTCTTCAGCCAATCGGCCACTATCGGCCATAACGCGTTCGCGTGTCGCTTGCGAAAGAACCCCAGATGACCGACAGCAGATCCGTCGCTGTCTTCAGGGCCTAGCTGGCGGCGCTCAACAGTGCATCCAGTCAGGTGCCCCATCATCAGGTCGATGGCTTGCGCCGGTGCCCAGGGATCGTCATTGAAACCCAGCGCCAGAATGGGTATCGAGGGTCGGGCAAATCTGGCGGCGGCGTTGACGGACGGGTCATCAAAAAAGTAATGGCGCAGGCTGGTCCAGCGGGACCATTCGAGCATGACATTCGCAGGAAGATCTTCTCCCAGGCCCAACCTGCGCCCCGGAACGTAACCGAGCAGCTTTGCGGCAAGAGGGCCTATGAGCTTGAGAAGGATTGATACTTTCAAGCGTTCCATGCCTGGCTTTATAAACCTGAGGCAGCCTGCTTGTGAGCAGATTGTCACCGCGGCGCTCAGCGTGCGACTGCTTGCGCACAAACCGATGGCATGGCCACCAAAGCTGTGGCCTACAGCCATATGGGCCAGGCCCGGGTAATGCTCGGATGCCCACTGCGTAACGGCTTCGACGTCGTTGTCGGCCCACGTTGTAAATCCGGATTTGACATCCTTGGGGTGTGGGCCGTCTCTGCCAACTCCCCGGTAGTTGTAGGTGATCACGGTGAAGCCGTTTTCTGCCAGAAACTGTGCAAACGGAAAATACATTCGTTCGGTGACTGCAGTAGCAGGATTGATCTGAACGACTGCCAGGGCGGTACCGATCGCCCCGTGAACGGTGAGTTGTACTGGGTTTGCGTCAGGGCCAATGACGGTGTGCCGGGTAGGGGTCATGATATTGTTTCGCATGTGAAATATAATAGTTAACATACGAAATATATAAGCACAAAGCCATTCTTTTCCGCTGTTAACTGGCCATCCATATCGGTAAGATTTCCTGTTTTTTTCAACAGGAAGTCACCATGCAACGGATTGTAATACTGGGAAATGGCGGCAGCGGTAAATCAACCCTCGCCCGAGCCTTGGGCAAACGCCTCAACCTGCCCGTCGTGCACCTGGACCCTTTGTTCTGGGAGCCCGGCTGGACCGAACCGGACGCTGAACAGTTCCGCATGCGGGTCAGCCAGGCCGTCGCATCGGATGCCTGGGTGTGTGAGGGCAATTATGCCCGGCGTACCTTCGACCTTCGCCTGCCTCGTGCCGACGTGATCATTTGGCTGGATACGCCGCGCCTCACGTGTTTCACCCGGGTGATTATGCGCAGCGTAACTAACCGCGTTCGACCTGACCTTCCAGCCGGCTGTGGAGAAAAGTTCGATTGGGTGTTCCTCAAGTACGTATGGAATTTCGACCAAGGCTCGCGTCCGGGCATCGAAGCAGTACGCAAAACCGCAGGGCCGCATATTCCTGTCATTCACTTGAGGACGACCCGTCAGATCGACGACTTTCTCGACACCTTGCCCGCAATGCCTGTGTCCGGCATTGACGGCAGCCCTGCATAGCGGCCACCCATTAAAAAAACAGGCCCTTAGCCCCAGATAACATGATTTTTCACACACTCAACCCTTCCATATAGTCCTCGCAAGCCCAATCGGAACATCCGTGTTCCATCGATGCGAGATAGATTTATGGATGACAAGTTAAAGCCCGGCTTGAACCAGGGCGCTGGTTTGGGGACGCGAGTGGTGTGGGGAGGGGAACAGGTCCAGCATCCTTACAACGCTACTCAGACTCCCATCGTGGTCAGTGCCGCTTATGGCTACCATGACATCGATGAGTGGTATGACGTGGCGCTGGGTAAACAGCCTGGCTTCATCTACAGCCGCATGAGCAACCCAACGGTCTCTGTGCTGGAGGACAAGCTCTGCGAGCTTGAAAGCGCCGAGTCGGCTGTCGCTTTCAGTACCGGGATGGCTGCAATCAGTGGCGTGCTGCATACCTTTCTGGCCTGTGGCCAGCGCGTGGTGTCTACCCGCGACAGTTACGGTGGGACCAACAAGATCTTTGAAGAGTTTCTTCCGCGCATGGGCGTAGAAGTCACGCTCTGCGATACCCTCGACATAGACGCCATCGAGCATCAGATCGCTAAAGGCTGCAATGTCCTTTATCTGGAAACCCCGACGAACCCCACGCTGAAAGTTCTGGATATTCGACGTCTTGTGGCGGCGGCGAAAAGTGTCGGGGCGCTGGTCATCGCCGATAATACGTTCGCGACACCGTTGAATCAGAACCCGCTTGCTCTCGGGGTCGATGTCGTCGTGCACAGTGCTACGAAGTTCCTGTCCGGTCATGGCGATGTACTGGGAGGCGTGGTCTGCGGCAGCGAACAGCTGATGTCTCAGGTTCGCCATTATCGTGAAATCAATGGGGCCTCGCTGGACCCATTCTCGGCGTATCTGATTATTCGGGGTATCAAGACTCTGGCTTTGCGTCTTCGCCAGCAACAGGCAAGCGCGCAAGCATTGGCTGAATACCTGTGCTCCGAGCCGTTGGTGGAGTCTGTGAACTACCCGGGATTGCCTCAGCATCCAGGTCACGCGATTGCACGCTCACAGATGCGCGGATTTGGCGCAATTGTCAGCTTCGTGCTGGCAGGGGGCATGGGCACAGTGATTCAGTTGTTACCGCTGCTCAAGTACGCCCATCGGGCGGGTAACTTGGGAGCCGTTGAAACCATCTATGGGCCGGCACGGACAACTAGCCATGTAGAAAACACCTTGGAAGAGCGCGAGGCGCTCGGGATTTCCGAGGGGTTGGTCAGGATCTCCGTAGGGATTGAAGATACGGAAGACTTGGTGGCGGATCTTAAACAAGCCTGTGCGTCAGTTCGCGACAAACAGCGCCATGAAAGTCTGCCGGCCGGAAAGAGAGAGCGTTTCACTAACGTGGGCGTCTGAAAACGATAAGGCTTCCGGAGTTAAGGCCGGACAGTCCTTCATGAATAGTGAAAACAATAACAACTAGCGACACTCTCATTGTGCTGCCGACGGGGCAGTTGCAAGAGATTGTTGTCCGAGCATTTCATGAGAATACAACCATGACTATCCAGGCAAATAGTGATCAATCCGATCCAAGCTTGAAGTTCAAGAAAGAAATGGAAACCCGACACATTGTCATGTTGGCGTTGGGTGGCGTCATTGGTACGGGATTATTCCTCACCTCCGGCTACACGGTTAATCAGGCCGGGCCCCTCGGCGCCGTGATTGCCTACATCATCGGTGCGGTGATGGTGTATCTGGTAATGGTCTGTCTCGGCGAACTGGCGGTACAGATGCCAGAAACCGGATCGTTCAGTAGCTATGCAACGCGCTACCTCGGCCCGGGTACGGGCTATACGGTGGCCTGGCTGTACTGGCTCACGTGGGCAGTCGCCATTGGTTCGGAGTTCACGGCGGCGGGCATCCTGATGGTTCGCTGGTTTCCAGACACGCCCGTGTGGATCTGGAGCGCGCTGTTTGCCATTGCGGTGTTCTTGAGCAACGTGGTGTCTGTCCGTCTTTTTGCAGAAACCGAGTTCTGGCTCTCGCTCATCAAAGTCTTGACCGTGATTACGTTTATCGTCATTGGTGGCGGTGCTATTTGCGGTCTCTTCCAGGTCCAGAATCTACAGGGTGCCGGGCTTTCGAACTTTACCCGTGAAGGGCTTTTCCCTACGGGATTCCTTCCCATTGCAATGACACTTCTAGCGGTCTCCTTCGCCTTTTCCGGAACTGAACTTATCGGGATTGCGGCAGGTGAAGCCAAAGATCCTCAGAAAAGTGTGCCCAAGGCCATCCGTACGACGGTAGTGCGTCTGGCGCTGTTCTTCGTAGGTACTATTTTCGTCCTGGCGACCTTGTTGCCACGCGAACAGGCGGGAGTCGTTGAAAGTCCGTTTGTCATGGTGTTCGAGTTGATAGGCATCCCTTATTCAGCGGACATCATGAACTTTGTGATTCTCACCGCCTTGATCTCCGCTGCCAACTCGGGGCTCTATGCCGCGTCGCGCATGCTTTGGACATTGAGTGACCAAGGCCACATGCCTAAACGCTACGTGAAACTTTCGAAACGGGGCACGCCGGTCAACGCGATCGTTTTGAGCATGGTGGGCGCAATGGCCTCTCTGCTCAGCAGCGTGGTTGCCCCTGATACGGTCTACCTGGCCCTGGTGTCGATCTCGGGTCTTGCAGTTGTGGTCGTGTGGATGAGCATCGCGGCGAGCCAAATAGCCTTCCGACGCCAATACGTCGCCAATGGCGGGCGAGTCGAGGACCTGCATTTTCGTGTGCGCGGCTACCCTTGGGTACCTCTCGGCGCTCTGCTGTGTTGCTTGCTGGCCTGCGTCGGTATTGCCTTTGATCCTGAGCAGCGAATCGCGCTGTACTTCGGTCTGCCGTTTATCGCCTGGTGCTACTTCGTTTACTGGGTTACCCGTAAAAAGCGTGAAGAGCGACTGGCATTGGCAGCGGCTGCACATTGCACTGGTGCAGCGTGAATGGCTCGGGCGATGATTGAGCAAGAATAAGTCCTGATGAGGTTGCGCCGATGAGTCAAAAATCACTACCGCCCTTGAACTGGCTGAGGGCATTCGAAGTGTCGGCGCGGTATCTGAACTTCACCCATGCAGCCCAGGAACTGCACCTGACTCAGGGTGCAGTCAGCCAGCAGCTCCGTCAGCTGGAGCGTCACCTGGGTGTCGCGCTCTTCAAACGCCTGCCCCGAGGGCTTGGCCTGACTGAAGAAGGGCAGTCCTACCTGCCAGTGGTGCAAGACGCGATCAGTCGTCTTGCGGTAGGTACAAACGAGATTTTTGGCCAGCGTAATCGAAGGCATGTGAAGGTGCGTGGCAGCCTGTCCTTTTTTCACTACTGGCTGGCCCCTCGGCTGGCGGATTTTTGTCGAGACTATCCCCAGATCGACATCCGGTATATCAGCAACATCTGGGTAAAGGAGCCAGACGGCGAGGATGACCTGGAGATTCGCTGGGGCTGCGGCGAGTGGGCTGGATTGCACTCTCAGCGTTTGACCTGGGACATCCTCCAGCCCGTGTGCTCACCTGAACTCATGGCCCGCACCCCCATACGCGAGCCTCGCGACTTGATGAACCATTCCTTGTTGCATGTGCTGGGGTACGAGGAGGGGTGGGGGTACTGGTTGAAGCGGGTGGGCGCTGACGATGTCGATTATTCCCGCGGTCTTCAGTTCGACACACTGGTCTCCACCCTTCGCATGGCTGAACTGGGGCAGGGCGTTGCCCTGGCACGGTCTTCTGTGGTCGAAGACTTGCTCAAAAGCGGGCATCTGGTTGCTCCATTCAGTCATCGAATCGAGGCCAGCGAGTCTTTTTATCTGGTGCGCGAGCAGGCCGAGGTCCTTTCGCCTGATGCCGCGATATTTTCTACCTGGCTGGTGGCTCAATCCCACCGTCTTTTGTCATTCTGATCTGGAGTCATCATGCATTACGTAAGCACACGCGGCGGTGACGTGAGGGCGGACTTTCGAAGTGTGGTGCTGTCGGGGCTCGCCGAAGATGGCGGTCTCTATGTCCCGGCCAGTTTGCCGGTGTTCACCGAGAAGCAGATTGCCAGTTGGTCGTGGCTGCCATTCGACGAGCTCGTATGGCGCGTAGTGTCGCCGTTTGTAGGGGCTGCCATGGACGAAAGCACGCTGCGCACCTTGCTGAGCGACAGCTATCGAAACTTCAACCACCGCGCCATTACGCCCTTGGAGCAGGTTGGCCACAACGAGTGGATACTCCAGCTGTTTCATGGCCCGACCCGTTCTTCCAAGGATTTCGCTGCGCAATTGCAGTCGCGCCTGGTGGAGCACTTTCTGGATGAGGTCGGTGGTCAGGCGCTGATCATCGGTGCAACCAATGGCGATACGGGGCTGGCGGCCCTTGAGGCGTTTGCTGACTGCCCGTGTACACGCATGGCAATACTCTACCCACGCAGCGGAGTCTCGGCCGAGCAAATTTCTGTGCTACTGGCGGCAGATCCTGAGCGCGTTCAGCTGTATCCGGTTGACGGTAATTTCGACGACTGCCAGACGCTGGTCTCCCGGCTCATGCGTGACTGGCCGCTGGAAGGGATGATTCCAATCTGTTTCAACTCCACTAACTGGGTTGGAGTCCTTGCACAGATCGTTTTCTATTTTCACGCGGTCCTGCAACTGGGGGGCGGGACACGACCCGTCGGTTTCAGCGTTCCCGCGGCCAGCTCTGCCGAGATTTATGCAGGCTACGTCGCGCAGAAAATGGGATTGCCCATCAATCAGGTGATCATCTCCACAAACAGTAACGATGCGCTGCACCAATTTTTTCATTGCAATCGTTACACGACTCAAGTGAGCAACCGTACGCTGTCCCCGTCGATGGATTTCTCTCTGTACTCAAACCTGGAGCGTTTCATCTGGGAGCTGTATGAGCATGACGGACGCTCAACGAAAGCACTTATGGAACACTTTGAGGCGTGTGGCGAGTTGAGCATCGGCAACCAGCAATGGCTCCGGGCCCGGGTTCTGTTCGATTCCTATGCCGTGAACGAGGCACAGGTTCGCGAGGAGGTGGTCAAACTGTTCCGTGAGACGGGAGCCGCAGTCGATCCGCATACCGCTGTGGGCGTGCTGGCTGGCCGCATTCACCGACGCAGCCTGGGGGCTCCCATGGTGACCCTTGGGCAGATTGCACCGGGCAAGTCGGCGGCACTCTTGGCCGAACTGGGTGTGTGGCAGGGAGAGGTGCCCGCGACCCCCGAGGTGGGTGCCCAGCCACCAGGTCTGGCCAAAGACGATCTGGACGGTCTTAAAAGGGCGCTCTTGTCAGCGCAGCAGAGGTACCCATGAAGCGCATTCTGGATCCGCTGGATGAGCGCATCCTTGCCGAACTTACCGCCAATGCCCGAATAGCCCATGTCGAACTGGGTGCCAAGGTCAATCTGTCCCGTAACGCTGTGCGCCAGCGCATTGAACGCCTTGAGCGCGACGGCGCCATCCAGGGGTATACGGTGCTGCTCGGTGATTCCCGGCGACCTTCGTCGCTGATCAGTGCCGTGATCTTTGTCTACCGCTACGACCGCATGCGTGGAGAAGAAGTACTTGCCGCCCTGCGCTCGCTCCCCGAGGTGGTTCAGTGCGAAGTATTGAGTGGCGAGTTTGATCTGATGCTTCGAGTCAATGCAGCGTCCCCCGAGCGTGTCCACCTTGTCTGGAAGGAAATCTCGGCGATGCCCGGGGTGGAAAACACCGTCACCTCATTTGTCCTTTCGGCAGTGTTTTAAGCAGCGAAAACACAAGCGGTTCTTTCGCTGTCAATCCTTAGCTGACCCCTTCTTTGTGACTCGGCCCTGGTGCTCGCATCAGTGCCGAGTGCATGCCTCCTCAACATCCCAAAACCACACACAACGGTTGATTTGGACCCTGTCCATTGAGCAGTAGTGGGTAGGCGCAAAACGGCCAATTAATAGAGCACTCTGCCATATTCAACTGCCAGAACCCGACTCTTACGATGTTGCTATCGAACAACAACGTGCAAGAGGACAGCTTCATGACTGAGTACAAAATTGCCCTGGTAGGTTTTGGTGGCGTCAATCGCGGCCTGGCTCAACTGATCGCAGAGCGTAACGCCGAGTGGAAAGCCACTTTGGGTTTCAGCCTCAAGATTGTCGGTGTGACAGACCTGTTTCTGGGCTCCATCGTTGCCAGGGAGGGGCTGGATGCAAGGCAACTGGTTGCGCTGCCTGGCGAGCAGGGGGCATTCGCTCAGTTGCCTGGAGGCACCGCTGAGGCGTTTAACGAAACCATCATCAAGCATTCCGGTGCCGACATGATTTCCGAGGCCACCTTCACCAACCCTGTTGATGGTGAACCCGCAACCACGTTTTGTCGCTGGGCACTGGAAAGCGGCATTCATGTTGTGACCACCAATAAAGGGCCGATTGCACTGCACGGCGCCGAGCTCAAGGATGTGGCACGTCGCAATGGTGTTGCCTTCGAATACGAGGGTTCGGTCATGAGCGGTACGCCTGTGATTCGTCTGGCAAGTCAGGCTCTGGCAGGTGCAGATATTCAAGGTTTTGAAGGGATCCTGAACGGCACGTCCAATTACGTGCTGACTCGCATGAAAGACGGTCTGACGTTTAACGACGCAGTGGCCCAGGCTCAACAGCTTGGCTATGCCGAGGCCGACCCGACTGCCGATGTGGAGGGGTATGACGTTCGGCTCAAGGTGGTGATCCTTGCCAATGAACTGCTCAATGCTCGATTGACCGTCAGTGATGTGGCGTGCTCTGGCATCAGCAGTATCAGCCCGAAAGACATCGCTCAGGCAACGGCCAGCGGGGCTAGCTGGAAGCTGATCGGTTCTGCACATCGCGAAGCCGATGGCTCTGTTCGGGCGAATGTGGAGGCTCGACTGCTGCCCAATGAACACCCCCTGGCAAGTATTTCGGGTGCCCTGAACGCGGTGTCGTTCAACACGGGACTGCTGGGTGCCGTCACTGTCTGCGGCCCTGGCGCAGGTCGAATCGAAACCGCCTTTGCGTTGCTGTCAGACATCATTGCCATTCATAACCGCTACAGCAAGTAACAGGAGAGAAGTCATGACCGTATCCAGCATGGCCAGCATTCAGCTTGTTGATGCCAAACAGATTGATGTGTTCAGCCCTTTCGATGGTCGCTTGGTGGGAAGCCTACCTTGTCTCGATGCAACTGCAGTACCTGGCTTGCTGGAGCGCGCACGGATTGGCGTGCGAGAGAGTGCGGCGATGCCTCGACACTTGCGTGCCCGCATCCTTGAGGATGCGGCGAGGCGTGTAGAGCTTGCCTCAGAAGCATTTGCCCGACTCATCGTTGCAGAGTCGGGAAAGACACTGAGACAAGCAGAGAAAGAAGTGAAGCGCTGCGTAAATACGCTGAAGCTGTCGGCCGAAGAAGCTCGTCGTAACGCCGGAGAGGTCATCCCCTTCGAAGCCTATGAAGGCTCCGAATCGCGTCAAGGCTGGTTTACCCGTGAGCCGCTGGGGCTGATCGTCGCAATCACGCCCTACAACGACCCGCTGAACCTGGTGGCCCACAAGCTGGGCCCAGCCATCGCCGGTGGTAATGCTGTGATTCTTAAGCCTTCAGAACTCGCCCCCTTGTCTGCGCTTAAGCTGGTTGAGTGCCTGGTGGAAGCAGGTTTGCCGCCATCCGTGGTCACTACGGCTACCGGCGGCGTCGACCTGGGCCAGGCATTGGTGCAGTTGCGCGAAGTGCGGATGATTTCCTTCACGGGTGGCTTTGCAACCGGCGAATCCATTGCCCGCAGTGCAGGCTTGAAGAAACTGGCCATGGATCTGGGAGGCAACGCCCCGGTCCTCGTGCTCGAAGACTGTGACCTTGAGCCGACCGTTGAGTCTTGTGTGTCCGGTGCCTTCTGGGCAGCAGGGCAGAACTGCATCGGAACACAGCGCATCTTCGTGCACCGTTCGATCTACGAAGATTTTCGGGAGCGATTTGTCAGCAAGACGCGTGCATTGGTCGTTGGCGATCCGGATCTGCGAATCACCGATGTGGGCCCGATGATCACGGAGCAGGCGGCTCGTCGCACGGAGCAATCGGTGAATGAAGCAGTGGCCGAAGGCGCTGTTGTTTTGTGCGGACATCGTCGCCAAATGGGGTGTTATGCGCCGACGGTTCTGGAGGGTGTAAGCCATGACAGCAGGATCTGGCAGCAGGAAGTCTTCGCGCCGGTGGTGATTCTGGAGCCTTTCGATCAGTTGGAGGATGCCGTTGCACTGGCCAACGCCCCGGAATACAGCCTGCATGCTGGCCTGTTCACACGTGACTTGTCCAAAGCATTGAAACTGGCCCGCCAAATTGAAGCCGGGGGTGTGATGATCAATGACTCTTCAGATTATCGTTTCGATGCCATGCCTTTTGGTGGCTTCAAATACGGAAGCCTGGGTCGGGAAGGTGTGCGATTTGCCTATGAAGACATGACCCAGCCCAAAGTGGTCTGCATCAATGACATGGGTTAACCCCGGGTGAGCTGCACGCTTGATGACACATGGTGTTCTGATCGTTAAAACATGGACGGGTAATGCTCAAGGAACCGGATAGCAGGTTCTGGTAGCTGAGCAAACCCGCCCACATTCATCAGGCCGCGAGTTTCGAAGCACTGAGGGACTTCTTGAGTGAGGCTTTCATCGCCAGCATTTGCTCACCCAATTCATCCAGCTTGGCTTTCCCGAGCAGCTTTTTCACCTGCGGAAACATGTCTGTTTCTTCTTCCTCGATATGGTGCTCAAGTAGCTCTTTGACGACTTTGAAACGCCCGGCGAACTCGGGTGTGGTCGGGTCGGTTTTCTTGAGATCGGGAAGGACGAGTGAGTCAACAGTGCGGTGTTCTTCTTTAGCCTCGTAGTACATTTGCGCTTGTTCCTTGCCGCCAGCCTCCTTGAAAGCGGGATAGAGGATGTCCTCTTCAAGTTGCGTGTGTATGGTGATTTCCATCTCAAGTTTATCCAGCAGTTCTGTGCGCTTTTTTACCGCTTTGTCTGTCGAAGCGCTGAGCTGAGCCAGAATTGATTTAACTTTTTCGTGGTCAGCTAACAGAATCTCAATGGCGTTCATTAGAATTATTCCTCACTATCACGGATGAAGGGTTCCCGCTCTGTCTGGGCGGGTTAATCGTCCTGATAGCTTTCGCAAATGTTATGCCAGAAACTAACGTTTTAAATGTATATGTTTTTTAATAACTTACGAGGATGATAGCCAAACACAATCATGCAGCCTGCCCGAAGCTTTTGTTTTAATCAGTGCAAAAAGCAGAGTGTTGCGGGTGTTGGTTTTGACGCGTTCAGATTTCGAGTCGAGCCTGTAGCGCCCGACGTCAGGGCATTACGTTCTGGTCTCACACACGGCGGCAACTCACCGGTAACCGCTAAGCCACTGCTGTGTGGTGGGTACATAGGCATGGCAGATCACAAGCCCATCGGGAAGCCGGTTTTTACCATCATTTGAGTTGATTACACTGCTGTAAACCCGATAAATAATTCAGCTGTTCACTCATCAAACCTTGTGGAGGGACCCATGTCGTTGAAAGAAGACATTGTGAACTATGTGGCGAAAGAGTTTGCTGTCGAGCCAGAACATCTATGGGAGAAGTTCCCCCGCTATGCGGTTTTCAGGCACTCGGGCTCTAAAAAATGGTTTGGAATAATAATGAACGTGCCCAAGGAGAAACTGGGTCTGGCCGGCGAGGGTGAAGTTGAAATTTTGGATGTGAAATGCCATCCGGAAAAAACGGGCTCGCTGCGTAAACTTGAGGGTGTTTATCCGGGCTACCATATGAATAAAGAGCACTGGATCAGCGTGCTGTTGGACGGCTCGGTAGCCGCCAGGCAAATTCACGAACTCATTGAAGATAGTTATGCGTTAACCCAGTAGCTGAATTCTGTAGCCGTTACGCACTGCACGAATCAATTCGATAGCAGAGCCCAGAGCGTTTGTGTTTTGGTCAATCGGGTTAATAGGGCGGGTGTTGGCTCGTCGGGAAGGGCGGCCATGCGTTTACTCTGGATGATGAACAATTAAAGCCCGCCTTCGGGAGGATGGGCTGCAGCAGATAGGAGAGACTGAATCGGGCCTACCATAGAGATAGACTTCTGGGGCTGCTGTTGGCCGAATACTGCCTTGCTTGAACGACTGTAATCGAGCCTTTGCAGCCGGTCGCGTACAACCGCAATCGATCAAAAGCATCTGCTCATTAACGGGGCTGCGGGGCGGTAAAGTCCAGACGTCGTGTAGGTCGATGATTCAGCACTTGTAAAGTAACGCATCAACTACAACGCCAAACGCTGATGAATGTTCACGTCGATTCGGGTAGTAGAGATGGTAACCGGCAAAGGGTTGGCACCAATCTTCCAACACCCGCACAAGGCTACCGCCGGCAAGCTCCTTCGCCACCATGTCCTCAGGCAGGAAACCCAAGCCACATCCTGCCACGGCCGCACGCAGGATCGGAACGCTGCTGTTGAACGTCCATTGCCCTTCGACACGGGCCTTTAATGGGTGACCATCCTTTTCAAAATCCCACTGCATCAGGCTGCCATGGGTAGGGAGGCGCAGATTGATGCAATTTTGCGCCGCCAGATCACCGGGAACCTTCGGTATTGGCCGCTGTTTGAAATACTCGGGTGAGCCCACGACTGCGATGCGCAAGGGTGGCCCGATAGGAACGGCGATCATGTCCTTAGCCACCTGATCTCCCAGCCGTACCCCGGCGTCATAGCGTTGCGCGACGATGTCGGATAGGGCGTAGTCGACGGTAATTTCGACATTGATGTCCGGATAGTCGGGAAGCACCTTTAAAAGCTTGGGCCACAGAATATTGTTGGCGGCATGTTCGGATGCTTGAATCCGCACATTGCCTGCCGGGGTGTCACGAAACTCGCTGACCGCTGCCAGTTCGAGTTCGATCTCATCGAACCGCGGTGCCATCGACTGATACAGCCGCTGACCCGCCTCGGTCGGTGAAACGCTGCGCGTGGTACGCGTCAGCAGGCGCACGCCCAATCGGCTTTCCAGCGCGCGCATGGTGTGGCTCAGCGCCGACTGCGAGACGCCGAGCTGGGCGGCCGCGCGGGTGAAACTGCCTTCGCGGGTGATGACCACGAAGGCTTGCAGGTCGTTAAGATTGGCGCGGGACATTGATGAGAACCTCTCATTAGGGGCGCGGGATTAATCCATCAAAGCAGGTTGCACACGGATGCGCGCCCCGAAAGAGAGTTGATTACAAGGTGCGGGCGTAAAACGCATTCAATTTACCAATCGCGGGATCAACATAACGCGGCACCCAATAGGTTTCGATGTGTGTCGCACCATCGAGGATAAACACTTCTTTGTCGGTGGTGCCGGTGGCTTTGGGGAAGGCATCCTGCGTCATGTACAGGCTGTCGGCTTTGCTGCCGGCGATCATCAACAACGGTTGGTTGATCAGCTCGATATGGTCAGTGGCGTCGAAACGCATCAAGTCGATCAGGCTGCTGGTGGTGTATTTGAAGGTCGAGTTCGGGTGCGCGTGGGTCTTCCAGTAGTACTCATAACCTTGGCGGTACAGCTCGAAGGGCAGTTTGGCAATCTGTTCGTCGGTGAGGTTGGCATCGCCTGAATACAGCACCGCGCCGCCGGTAGCTTCTATAGCGCGGGCTGCTGACGCCTGTTGCAGGCGTTGCTGGATGCTGTCCATTTGCGAGTCGTTGTAGCCGTTGCGGCGTACCCGCCCCGAGTTGAACATGCTCACCGTTGCCAGCGATTTGAAGCGTTTGTCGGTTTGCGCTGCAGCCAACGAATAACCACCGCCACCACAGATCCCGAGCAGGCCAAGACGCTTGTTATCGACGCCTGCAAATTGGCTGATGAAGTCGGCCATGCCGTGAATGTCTTCGATGCGATATGCCGGTTTATCGATGCTGCGCGGCTGCCCGCCGCTGCCGCCCTGATAGGCCGCATCGGCAGTGATGGTGATGTAGCCCTGTTCGGCCAGGCGCTGTGCGTAAAGACCGGCGACTTGTTCTTTCACGCCGCCATTAGGGTGTGCAACGACCACGGTCGGGTAGGTCTTCTTCGCATCGTAGTTGGCCGGTGTGTACACGTTAGCAGCGATGTCCAGACCATTAAGCTTGTAGCTGACCGGATGGATGTTGACCTTGCCAGGTTCGTTCTTGCTGATCGCGTCATCATAGGTGAGGGTGAACGGGTTCTTTTTGTAATCGCCGGCCAAGGCTTCGCCCGCCGAGAGGCCGACCAGTGCCGACATGAAAGTGGCTTTGAGAGTGTTTTTCACGTGAAGCTCCTGAGCAGTCAAAAGGGCGGCAGTTGCAAAAGTTTTTGGGTCAGTCGAGCTGTTTTTCTTTGAGAAATTTCGCGACCAGGTCAGCGATCTCCACGTTGTTCAGATCCGACATGAGGAAGTGGGTATTACCGTAAATGCCGATTTCCGGCAGGTGGATCAGCCGCACATCACCGCCGTGACGATTGACCGCGTCACGCCAGAGCCGCGCCATTTTCAGGCGTGCGCGCCAACTGTCTTGAGCGGGCAGGTCGACCGTCTGCTCCGGGATGTTGTCGCCGTATAGGATCAGAATCGGAATGCGCGTGAGGGCCAAGAATTGCTCCATCGGCACCGCCGCGCCTTGCATCGTATCGAACGCGCTGGGAATGGGCGCCGGCACTTCACCTTGCGCGAACACGAAGCTGCTGCCTGGCTCGAACGCCACGATGGCGTTGACCTTGTGGTTCTTGATCGCCGTCAACCAGCCCGGCCCGCCACCTTGCGAATGGGTGAACAAAATCCCCGGGCCGATTTTGTCGAACAGTGCTGACACGCTATCAGAGACCACGCCCACGTCGAACGGTCCGGTGTTCGGCGTCATCGCCCGGAAAAACTGCCCGCGGGTCTGGGCATCCTTTGCTACTTGCACGCCGTTGAAGTAGTTGGGCCACAGGCCGATGCGAAATTGGTTGAACCACAGCTGTTCGTCAGGCACAGGCTTGATTGTGGTCTCGACCATGCTGCGCCCGGCATCGCCACGCCGTGGCTGATCGATCAGATAGACGCCGTAATGATGTCGCAGAAAGATGTTCTGAAAGCCTTCGCGACCATCTGCGGTGGTTTCCCAGGTCTTGGAAAACTGACCCGCGCCATGCCACATGACGATGGGTAGTTTCCGTGCATCGACCGGGATTTGGTAAAAGGCGTAGGCGTGATCACCGTGGTAGGTCTGGCCGTTGGGCGTCATCGGTTGACGCGGGTTGAAGGTGCCCGGTGCGGTGATCATCGTTCCGCCGGCGGCGAAGCTGCCTTGTTGTTGAATCAGCAGCGGGCCTTCGAGATGGTTTGCGCACGCCGCCAAGAGGCTCAACAGCGAGATGCTCAGCAGGTACTTTGCCGGTTTCATATCATTCTCTTGAGGCTGCGAGGGCCTGGGTCAACGCGGTGTTGGCACGTTCAGCCGTCTGTGCATCGCCGTGTTTTTTCAGCAGTTCCGTGACCTCGCTCAACTGTGCAGTGCTCAGACCGACGCGCAGGCTCGCCGCCATGTGCGAGCGCAATTGCGGCTCGACTCCTGGCGTGGCCGCCAGCGCCCCGACGGTCGCCAATTCGCGGCTTTGCCAGTCGAGGTTGTCGCGCTCGAAGATGTCGCCGAAGAGGTGGGTTTGCAGGAACCGGTTGATTACCGGGGCGAAGTCGAACACCGGGCCTTTAACCGGTGCGCCCGAGATCTTGGTTTGATTTGCGGTGCCGGCGGCCAGCAGCTCATCTCCGAATGGGGTCGCCCGGCTCGGCTCACGCCCCGGTGCATCTTCAATGCCGCTCTGTTTACGCGCCTGCACCACCGTCATCAGCTCGTTCAAGGCGTTGAGACTGCGCGGGAAGCCGACGTAGGCGTAGAGCTGGACCAGAATTTCGCGAGTTTCGCTGATTGTCAGACCGGCATCGAGTCCCTGGTTGAGTGCTGTGTTGAGGTTAGGCATGTCGCTGGTCGCCATGAATGCGGCGATCAGGGGAATCGTTTGTTGTTGGCTCGACAGCGTTGTTGCGCGGGTTGGCGTGCTGGTCATGTTCTGCGATGCATCGGCTGCTTGAGTGGTAATGCTGAACATCGCCCCGATGCCCAGACAGAGCACCATGATCGCGGGGAGGGCAGTGCTGTTGCGTGGGACAGTGGTCATCGTAGAAGGCTCCATCCATTGCGTGTCACTGAGGTGTTGCTGGATCGTACGGAGGATGGTTGTGGCGATTAACCCCGAAATTGCGCATGGACTCCTGAGCAGAACTCATGAATCGACATTGCCATAACCGCTGCAATTCCAGCGCGACCCGCTGGTGCGGGGCCTGGAGGTTGGATGACTGTTTGTGACAAAGATGCCGGGCTAACAGCTTCGACACATTCAGTAACTTCATTGGCCGGCGTATTGCGCCTCCGAGACCTGCTCCTCACAGGTGACGGTCTTGCCGTCCTTGGGTTCAGCGATAGCGATGTGGGTCATGCCGTTGCTGGTCGTGGCGCCATGACCGAGGGCTGCGAGCCGTTCGGGGTAACGCGGATTTCGCTGGCGGCCAGGGATTCTGCCGTCATAAGTGACATCGCTACGAGTGGCGCGATCAATCGGTTCATTGGATCAACTCAGTTCAGGCAGTGAAAGCAGCGTCGTATTGGCAGACTCAGAGTCCTGTCATCTTTAGTACCGATTCCGGCAGGCGTTCACCGTGCACCTGGATCTGCGCCATCTGCTCGTTGATCACGCGCAAATCGTCGCAGGTCAATTGCAGCTGGACGGCGCCCAGGTTCTCTTCCAGCCTATGCTGCTTGGTCGTGCCCGGGATCGGTACAATCCACGGTTTCTGTGCGAGCAACCAGGCCAGCGCCACTTGCGCCGGGGTGGCGTGTTTGCGTTGCGCGACGGCTTTTACCACATCGACCAATGCCTGATTGGCCTTACGCGCCTCAGGGGAAAAACGCGGGACGAAGTTGCGGAAATCACTGGCGTCGAACTGCGTGTGCTCGTCGATCTGACCGGTGAGGAAACCGGCGCCGAGCGGGCTAAACGGTACGAAGCCGATCCCCAGTTCTTCCAGCACTGCCAGTAGCTCCAGCTCCGGGCCGCGCCAGAACAGCGAATATTCGCTCTGCACCGCCGTGACCGTTTGCACCTCGTGCGCCCGGCGAATGGTTTCCACACCCGCCTCAGACAGGCCGAAATGCTTGATCTTGCCCTCGGCGATCAGATCCTTGACGGTGCCGGCGACGTCTTCGATGGGCACCTGGGGATCAACGCGGTGCTGATAAAACAGATCGATGCAATCGGTGCGCAGACGCTTCAACGAGGCCTCGGCCACGGCGCGGATATGTTCCGGGCGGCTGTTGGTTCCGCCGCCGCGTGCGCCGGTGATCAGGTCTATATCGAAGCCGAACTTGGTGGCGATGACGACCTGCTCGCGGATCGGCTGCAAGGCCTCGCCCAGTAGTACTTCATTGGCGAACGGACCATACGCTTCGGCGGTGTCGAACAAGGTGATGCCTTGCTCGTGGGCTGAACGAATGAGCTTGATCATGCTGGCTTTGTCGGCAGCCGGCCCATAGACCGAGGTCATGCTCATGCAGCCAAGGCCCAGTGCAGACACCTCCAGGCCATTGCCCAACGTGCGGATTTTCATGATGTCACTCCGTACAGAATTCGATTAACCCGTGAGGGGGTGATCGCTCAGCCAGCCGTTCACGCGTTCCATGGTCTTGCGCTCCTGCTCACCCTCCATCACAAAACCGTCCATAACCTTAGCCTTCGGTGCGTGCTTGACCAGCACGCTGCGGCTGTTGCCCACGCCATAACCGCCATGGGTGTTGAAGGGGATCAGGGTCTTGTCGGTCAGGTCGTGGGCGCTGAGAAAGGCGCGCACGATCGGTGGGGAGGTTTCACCCCAAATCGGAAAACCGAGATAGATCGTGTCGTAGTCGCTGAGGGTATGAACCTTGTTTTGCAGCTCGGGTTCGAAGCCGCTGTCACGCTCCTGACGCGCCTGCTCTACGGTTTTCAGATAGTCCTCAGGGTAGGCGTGGGTCGGGCGAATCTCGAAGAGATCGGCACCTAGCCCACGCTGGATCAGCCCTGCAACTACACGGGTATTACCCGAGCGCGAGAAGTAAGCGACCAGAATCCGCGAACCTGTACGCGATATCTCACTGGCGCCTTGCGTGCCGGCGAGCGACAGCAGCGGGGCGCTGGCCAGTGCGGCGATCACCGTGCGCCGCAGCGGATCGTGATCGTTGTTCATCGGCCTACGCGCGCCTTGAGCGCCTCGGGATAGCGATCGCCTTCAATGCTGATCTGCGCCAATGCAGTATCGATCGCTTTGAGTTCGGCGGCGTCGAGCTTGATGTCCGCGCCGCCAAGGTTTTCTTCTAGGCGATGCAACTTGGTCGTCCCGGGAATCGGTACAATCCACGGTGCCTGTGCGAGCAACCAGGCCAGCGCGATCTGCGCGGGTGTGGCCTCTTTCTGCGCGGCGATCTCACGGATCAACACCACCAACCCTTGATTGGCTTGCAGTGCCAACTGGCTGAAGCGCGGCACGATGCTGCGAAAATCGTCGCTACCGTAAGTTGTCTCTGCCGACACGGTGCCGGTGAGAAAACCCTTGCCGAGTGGACTGAACGGCACGAAACCGATCCCTAGCTCCTTGAGCGTCGGCAAGATTTCCTGCTCAGGCTCGCGCCACCACAGCGAGTACTCGCTTTGCAGCGCTGTGACCGGCTGCACCGCATGCGCACGGCGAATGGTCTGCGAACCGGCCTCAGACAGGCCGAAGTGCTTAACCTTGCCTTCGCCAATCAAGTCCTTCACCACCCCGGCGACGTCCTCGATCGGCACGTCCGGATCGACGCGGTGCTGGTAAAGCAGATCGATGTAATCGGTCTTCAGTCGACGCAACGAACCCTCGACCGCGACCCGGATGTGCTTGGGGCGGCTGTTGAGAATCTGCTGTTTATTGTCGTCGCCGAAGGTGAAGCCGAACTTGGTGGCGATGACCACTTGATCGCGCACTGGTGCCAGGGCTTCGCCTACCACTTGTTCGTTCAGGTAAGGGCCGTAAACCTCGGCGGTATCGAAGAACGTGACGCCTCGGTCAACCGCCAAACGGATCAGCGCAATGGCTTGTTGTGTGTCCGTCGCCGGGCCGTAGCCATGGCTCAAGCCCATGCAACCCAAGCCCAGGGCTGACACTTCGAGTGAACTGTTTCCGAGTGTGCGCTTGTGCATTTGGATCTCCCGACAGTTGGCGTTGGGAAAACAGTAAGCGAGCTAACGAGTGGGAACTAGCCGGTTAAACCGGCAAGGGTTCATGAATTTTGCTCATCAGTTCCAGAAAGGGAGGTGGCGACGGTGTCTTTAGGGGCGCCTAGGCGCTCTGAGCAAGGGCTAAGTAACAGGCCCAATGTTCGCGTTCGATGGTAAATGATTGAATGCCCGCTTTGGCCTGAAGCAGCCTTTCGTGACTGAACACACAGGCTGCGGGCCAGGTAGCGTGATGGCTGACTACGATGGCTACCTATCAACCTGTTACGCTCCTTTCGAGGCGGAGCCCAGTGAAGGTGATGTCGAATCCATCCCTGTTGGACAGTTGATGCATTCAGCGGCAGAGGGTTAAAACTGTCCAAGTGCTCCGGGCAGCGGGTCATGATTCGCCAAGGATGGAGGCTTAGGGTTGATTGGCCCTTCGGGACAGGCTGCCCCTCCAGTTATCATGAGACACTCTCTATTTGCTCAATACAGGAGAAGGCAGAGTGCTGAACATTGGAGTTCTGGGTGTGGGCGAACTGACGGAGAAGATCGTGATTGGCTTACGCCGAAGCGGGTTCTCGGGAAGGGTTTTGCTTTCACCGCGCAACAATGACCGTGCCCGAGAGCTAGGCAGGCTCTGGGCCTGTGAGATTGCGCAGAACAACCAAAGTGTGGTCGATGACTGCGACCTGCTATTTCTGGGCGTCCGACCTGAAGCTGTTGAGCAACTTGCCAATGAGGTACGACTCAAGCCCGAACAGACGCTGGTTTCGCTCGTAGCGGGTATGAGTATCGGCGAATTGGAACACAGCTTTCCCAACGCGCGGCATGTCCGGGCGATGCTGTCCTATGCCGCTCAGATTAACCAATCAACAGTTGTCGTGACCCCAGGCGGCCAGCCTCATGAGAGCCTGCTCGGCGCCCTTGGATCACTGATCGTGGTCGACCAAGAGGACGCGTTTGAGCTCGCCACCGTGGCGGCGTGCATGAACGGCTGGTTTTATTTCTTCCTGGGCGATCTTCAGGAGTGGTTTACCGGGAAGGGTCTCTCTCATGAACAGGCAGCAGAGTTGGTGATGGGCAATATGCAGGATTGTCTGACCAGTGCACGGCACCAACCTCACGTCAGCATGGAAGTTCTGGGCGGTCGTATTGCTACACCTGGTACGTTCACTTCCGCCGGGTTAGAGAAGCTTCGAAAGAATGGCGCAATGCAGGCTTGGAGAGACGCATGTGATGAGGTGTTCGCGCGTATGAGAAAGGACGTTTAGCATCTGCGTTTGCAATGTCTGCTTTTGGCCGGGAACTTGCCCTTCGTGTCAGGCTGCTATCGGCCAAAAGCAGTCATGCGCACACCTGGTCAAAGTGAAACAAGATTCGTGCGTGTACTCCGCGAAAAAAGAAGGCAACATTCACTTCCCCCATTTTTACCCAACTCTTGAGCAATGGAGCTTCGCGTCAATATGGAAATTCAAGAGATCAGACAACGCTTGGCCAGGCCGGCCACAAAATTCGTCGCTGGCGGATTTCGACCTACCAAAGAGACTGAGGAAAGCTGGATTGGAAAAGTAATCCTTTTCCGGCCTGATGAAGTCATACCAAGAAACAAAGCCGGAGATGAGCTTCATCCGTATGCACAGTTTCACCTACCAAGCCTGCCCTTTATCAGCCCGATTCTTAAAGGGGTTCGTACACTTACACTGTTCGTTTCTGATCCCTTTCCAGAGCAGTTCGAGCCGATGGGTAACAATTGGCTTATCAGAGAGTATGGAGCTGACGATGTGCTTATCCGCAAGGAACTGTCGGTAGCCGGCTCGTACATCAAGCACTTCCCCTTGAAGGCTGAATTGGTGGCAGAGGACTTTCCTCTATGGGATGGAGGCGGAATGCCGGAGGACATTGAAGCCGAAATACTCAGGCTTGAGCGGACAGGTGAGATACAGAGCTATTACGATCTTATAACTCACGCATACGAACACAAGATCGGTGGATACCCCTCATTCTGTCAGTCTGGCGTTGACCCCGGTGATGATTTTGAATTCGTGTTCCAGATATCGTCTGACCCAAAAATAAACTTGAATGTGGTGGACGGCGGCAGCCTGATGTTCTGGAAAAATAACACCACTGGCACATGGGCTATTTACTATGATTTCTACTAATCGTCATGATTAAGCGCCCAAGATTAATTGAGATCCATCCACTTCGTAGTCGGCTCACACGCCGACCTCTACAGCAGATCTCCAGGAGGTCTGCTCTACCCCCAAATGCGACCGTACCCTTCGCTTCATATTCTCCGACTTAGGCAATGGGGCGATTACTAACTTTCGATAGGTACTGTTAAAGATGCCTGGCCGAACCTCATGCAGTTTTTTCATGAGCTTGGTAAGGTATACGCGCGAAGCGCGGGCAGGAACAATTGGTAAAGCTTTGCGCGTCACTTACCCCGTCAGTGGAGGAACTAGTTATGGCAGGGATTTTTGCCTATCGGTGTAGACGTTGCGGCGACATTCATGAAGGTTCTCCATCGTTTGGCTTTAACGCCCCAGATGCCTATTCGTGTCTCACTGATGAGCAGAAGGATCTGCACGGATGGATCAATGATGACTTATGCAAAGTAACCATTGAAGAACACACAGATTTTTTCATTCGCGTGATCCTTGAAGTCCCCATTCACGGTGTGAGTGAGCCATTTCTTTGGGGTGTGTGGGTGTCTGCTTCGCAAAAAAGCTATGAGCGCTGTGTTGAGACCTTCGACGCGCCAGTAAAGGGTGATGGTTTCTTCGGATGGGTCTCTAACGCTATTCCTTGGTATCCCGAGGCCAGACATCTAGCCACCAATGTTTACCTGCAAACGGACGGAGGTCGCCCCCTACTGCGGTTACACTCAGGCGGTACTGATGATCATCCTCTGATCCATGATCAAGAGAATGGGATAACCATGACAAAGGCTCAAGAGATCGCTGAGTTTGTTCTGCACAACGCAACCTAGGCCGCGCTCAACTTATGTATCTGAAGCGGGCGCCCGCTTCTGGCCGGAAGCAGCCCTTCGTGACAGGCTGCTATCGGCCATAAGCAGTCATGCGATCATTGGTCGTTGCAGTCCTTTGCTGCGCCACCCTTAAATCTGCCGCTGGAGCCTTTTTTTTTCATGGCCATGTCATGGCCAAACGTTCAGCCAATTCGCGCATTGAAGTCAGCATTGATTGCTTTTGGCCCGGTAACGTAGATGGAAATGATTTCCCTTAAGCCTACATAGCGTAATCTAAGGTTTGGCTGCAAGAATTAGCGAATGAGTATTTGCATCTAAGCACAAAGCTGGATAACCGTTTATGTTTAGACAGCGGACAAGATCTGAGTTGATCGCCAGCATGAAACAGTCGTCCACGCCGCTAAATGAGAAGCGTCCAGCAAAATACTTGTAAGCTCCAATACCGTTCTTGCGATCGAACTCGTCCAGCCTACGTTCTTTCCAAGGTGCCTCTAGCACAGTTACTGGCCAATGTTGTTTGTAGAAGCCGGCTCGCAACACCAACTCGTCACCGTCAAAAGTTGCTAGGTTGCACCTCAGTTGCCAGCCTATGATCGCCACCAACGCCGCAAACATGGTCAGGGCGATACATTCGGCTAAGGTAAATTGTTGGCGACTTCCGACTGACCAGCCCAGTACGAGGAAAAATAAAAACAACAACACAAAACTGATCATGTTAATTGCTAAGACTTTGCGGTGAACTGGAATCAGGATTGAAACCATCGTGCGTACTCCTTCCATGGATTTAGGCTCCTAGCCAAGCAGGGCGCAGAAAAGCTATCTCCAATGCCTGCTATGGGTCTATAGCTGTCACTCGTAAACGTCAGCTTTCTACCCGTCGTAGCTAACACTTGCTATTTATTAAGGCTTTTGAGTGATCAGATCAAAACGGTGCCAGTTGAGTGGGCCTGAGGGTGTTTGAGTCATTATTTGCGTCTCGCGAAGAAGATTTACTTCCATCTCCTCGCACATCCGACGGATGTCCAGCTCGGAGTGGAAGGTCAAATGAGTAAAAGTCGACCAGCCATGCTGGGGACCAAAAAAATGCCCGACAAAAACTCCCCCTGGTTCCAGCGCATGCAGAACCTGATTCCAGAGTTGTTTAAAACTTTTCGGTCGACAAAAAGGCAAGGCCAATCCGGCATGGATCAGGTTTGATCTAGGTAGTGCAGGCAAACATTCAAAGTCCGAGAGGCAGGTAGTCAGCATTCCTGCATGACCCCCTGAGCAGTTTGCTATCGTACGAGTAATTGCCTCTGGTTCATTATCGACAGCCAAGACGTCCCAGCCCGACTGCATAAGCTGCTGCGCTTCCTTTCCTGCGCCGCACCCCAAATCTACTGCCTGGCGAGCAACTGACAAATTACCAGCAAGGTTTATCGCTCGGGCTAGCAGAAGGGATGGGCCTTGACGCTCGGTCTCATCATAAAAAGCGTCCCAGCTAGTCATGGATAAAACATCATCATTTCTTGAAATTGTTGCCAATCAGTTTTCATTCGAACTCCTTTTCATTGTTTTATTGCAGCAGGATACGTTAAGCGTTTTTCTGTGGACAGGTGAAAGGCCGCTTATGGCCGATTTCTGCCGGTCAGGAAAGGCCGCTATCGACCCAAAGCCGCCATTGATGAATGGCCGAAGTCGGCCAAAAGCAGACGCTGGATCTATGGAACCAGATCATCCCAATTACACTATTAATTAGCTAACCAGTCCGTCGGTGGGTAATTGCGTGGACTTGACCACCCATTTGCATTCGACTTGACCAATCGCTTGCATCGGACTTGACCAGCGCACATACGCTCTATGACTGGCTGAACTCGATCCAAAGCAAACGGTGGCGAAAGGCATAAGTCAGCCAAAAGCGGCCCTGAGGGCTATGGATCCAGATCACCTAGTGGCACTGGCGCTTAGCTGACCAGTCCGGTGGAGAAATTCTCTACGGCGAAGTCCACAAATGCACGTACCTTGGGTGCCATTTGCCTGCTGCTTGGCCAAACGACGTGAAAGGTACTACCTCCTACCAGGCTACTGCTGAGTACCTTTTCTAAACGCCCATCAGCCAAGCGATCTTTGACAGCGAAATCAGGTACGCACGCGATCCCCCGCCCAGCCTGCGCAAGGTAGATCAGAGCCTCTACGTTGCTACAGACCATAGTGGTCGGGAGAGACTCGCCTGCTTGAATGGCCTGTTGTTTCTTGAAGGGCCACTGATAGAGCTTGCCTGAATTCTGCCACCGGTAATGCAAGCAGCAATGATCTAAGAGATCGGCGGGTTTGGTGGGAATCCCTCGGTTTTGAAGGTAAGCAGGGGACGCTACAAGGCATGACCGGTAAGGCCCAAGTGGTCGGGACATTAGTCTCGAATCTTGGAGTTCGCTTCCACGGATAACAACATCGAATCCTTCGTCGATCACATCCACCATGCGGTCAGTGAAGTCCAGATCCAACTGTATCTCCGGATAGCGCTCCATGAATGCGGAGATAACCGGCAAAGGCAATCCTGCAGCCAAGGCCAAGCCAACTCGCAAACGCCCGCGAGGGGAGGTTGTCATCGCCGAAAGATCATCTTCTGCGGCTTGGATCTCGCCGAGGATGCGCCTGCACCTTTCCAGAAACACTTCACCCTCAGACGTCAGTCTGACCGTCCGGGTACTCCGTTGGAAAAGCCTGACTCCAACACGCTCCTCAAGCCTAGAGATGCTCTTACTGACGGCAGACGCCGATATCCCGATTTTCCGGCCCGTCGCAACAAAGCTCTGGCTTTGCGCGGTCTCGACGAAAATCTCCAGGCCACTCAACGTCTCCAAAACCACCTCCAGATTAGTGACTGTTTTGTCATCAGTGTTATGTACGTTACCTGCCTTAATCTAGGCCAGTCAACGGCATACCATAGTCAACACAACGAGGCAGTTGCTCTCTTTCAAAGAGCACCCATTTCTAGCGATGTCGCAGTTGTGGCTAACCACAACGTCATCTCGGGCTTGGCCGTCTCTCCCCGCAGTTACTCGCTGGAGTAACGCAATGGAGATCATATGAATCCTTCAAAGTCTGCCGAAAAAGTATGGTTCATCACCGGGGCATCCCGTGGTTTTGGGCGTATCTGGGCCTCTGCCGCGCTGGAGCGTGGAGATAAAGTTGCTGTTAGCGCACGCGACGTGTCGTCCCTTCAACCACTGGTAGAAAAGTACGGGGATGCGGTACTGACTCTGCACCTTGATGTTACAGACCGCGAGGGTGTGTCCCAGGCCGTGACAACGGTCAGCGAACACTTCGGTCGCGTGGACATTGTGCTGAGCAATGCTGGCTACGGGCATCAGGGAGCGGTAGAGGAGATATCCGAAGCAGAGGCCAGGGCGCAGATGGATACCAACTTTTTTGGAACAATGTGGCTGGCCCAGGCGTCAATGCCGATCTTTCGTGCTCAGGGCTTTGGCCATTTGCTCGCGGTGTCGAGCGTTTTGGGCGTGTTCTCAGCCCCCACCTTTGGGGTCTACAGCGCATCCAAGTTCGCGGTGGAAGGGCTGTTTGAAGCACTGTCCCAGGAAGCCAGTTTCTTTGGTGTCAGCGTTACGCTTATCGAACCAGCGGGCTATGCAACAGACTTTAACAACCCTTCCTCTGCCAAGTATTCAGAAGCTATCGCAGCCTATCAGCCTGTACGTGATGCCCTGAGCCAAGCATTCGAGGGCTATGCCTTTGGCGATCCAGAAGCAACCGCGAGAGCGATTCTGAAGGTCGTGGATAGCCCCAAGCCACCGCTTCGAATCGCATTAGGCGCGGCAGCCATTGACGAGATAAAGGGTGCCTATCAAAGCCGGCTCGCCACTTGGAACGACTGGCGTGAAGTTTCGGTGGCAGCCCAAGGCTAGTAAGGAAAGTTTCAAAGCATGGCGGAAGAATCATTTAGCCGCCGTTGCTTGAGGCTATTACCGACCTACTTCATCCCGATTGGTGGTGGCTTTTTTACATTTATCCGTTTGTTCACGTCGCCTCAACAGGTGGCTTTTCTTGAAAACCGGCGATCTAGCACAAGGTCGCAACAGCCGAGAGCGCATATGAACACTGCTAACCGCTTGACCATAATTGCTGAATCCCAAGCCTACTGGCGCGTCATCTTCAACAATCCACCGCTCAACCTGTTTGATCCGACGATGTTTGCTGAACTGAACGTCCTGATGGACAACATCGAGAAGGACGAGCACCTCAAAGTCGTTGTGTTCGAGAGCGGAGACCCAGATTTCTTCATGAATCACCACGATGTCGAAAATCGGCTGACCGTTCCCAATCAACCAGGCGCAATGCCATTCTTTGGTAACTGGCCGAAGTGGGTCACCCGCCTTGCGCAGTCTTCCGTGATTAGCATTGCAAAGGTACGTGGCCGAGCTCGTGCGCAGGGCTTTGAGTTTGCATTGGCCTGCGACATGCGTTTCGCATCCAAGGAGCACGCACAGTTCGCATTGATCGAGGTTGGCGGTTCGTCAATCCCCGGTGGTGGCGGTGTCGAATGGCTCTCCGCACTGGTCGGACGCTCACGTACATTGGAAATCGTTTGCAGTGCTGACGATTTCGACGCTGACATTGGTGAGCGATATGGCTTCGTGAACAGGGCTCTCCCAGACGCGGAACTTGATGCTTTCGTCGATGCGCTCGCACACCGTATGGGAGGCTTCGAGAAACGCGCTCTGGAGACCGGCAAGAGAATGGTAAACGCTCGTGCAGGCGTTCCCTCTGAAGGCGATCTGTGGATGTCGAACCATATCCTTCAGGGTGTAGATCTGTGGCCTGAAGCTCAGAATGCATTCACAAAAATGCTCGACGCCGGGCTGGGTAAAGTCGGTGAGTTTGAGCTGAACTTTGCCGAACGACTTGGCGATTTGCCTGCTGCTTAATTGCTCTGGTAACTGACCCGTCACCCGTTGTGAGCCGCAGTCGAAACGACCTGCGGCTCACAAGTCCATCGAGGATTGACCATGAGCGCTTATGTTGTTTACGTCAGAGATCGGATCACTGATCCAGAAGAGTTCAAAAAGTATGAGAACAGCGCGGGGGGCGCGTCGGCGGGCCATCCTGTCACACCACTAGCTTTCTACGGTGCAGTAGAAACACTTGAAGGCCCTCCAGTAGATGGTGCCGTTATCCTTCAATTTCCTACCCTGGCGGATGCCAAGGCTGCCTACGACAGTCCTTTGTACCAAGAGGCTCTGAAGCACCGGTTAAAGGGGGCAGAATACCGCGTATTTATTGTAGAAGGGTTGCCTGAGGTGGCTGTTTCTACACGATGAGGCTAGGCCTATCGTCGCCTCCACTTGGATCATATAAGACACAACTACTGTCAGTCACGACTGTCCGCTTTTGGCCGTAAGCAGCCTGTCACGAAGGGCTGCTTCCGGCCAGAAGCGGACGTTGAAAAAACACCGTTTAAACCGAATTGGTTAATTCGATCTCACTATCATCACTTCAAATTACTCTGGAAAAAGCTCGCCAGCTTGCCAAAAGGAATGAGGTCGACCCGATCATAAAGGTCAACATGGCCCGCGCCAGGAATGATAACGAACTCCTTGGGCTGGCCAGCAAGCTTGTAAGCTTCTTCGCTGAACTCTCTTGAGTGCGCGTCGGCTCCGGCAATGAACAGAATTGGACGAGGTGAAATCGTCTCAATGTCATTGAAAGGGTAGAAGTTCATGAATTTGATATTGCTCGTAAGCGTCGGGTGCGTGGTCAGATCTTTGGACGAACTGGCTGGCGTGTATTCACCCCGTGGCGTGCGATAGAAGTCATAGAATTCTCGCTGGATCGGATGCGTGTTTTCGTCCAGTTGGTGCACTGTGCCGCTGGTGTAGAGGGTTTCTCCGCCCGTGAACTCTACATATCGCTGCTGTGCGGCTTGCGCGATGGTCTCTTTGCGTTGCTCAAGCGTCTGCCCATGCTTCAAGCCATTACGATTGGCTGCGCCCATGTCATACATGCTGACTGTTGCGATGGCTTTCATGCGTGGGTCGATCTTAGCCGCGCTGATAACAAAGCTGCCGCTCCCGCAGATGCCGAGTGCGCCTATCCGTTCTTTATCGATAAAAGGCCGGGTGCCAAGAAAATCCACCGCAGCACTGAAGTCTTCGGCATAAATATCCGGCGAAACTGCATTGCGTGGCAGCCCCTCGCTTTCACCCCAGAATGAAAGATCCAGTGACAGTGTCACAAAGCCCTTTTCTGCCAGTTTCGTGGCATACAGATTAGCGCTTTGCTCCTTGACCGCGCCCATCGGGTGGCCAACAACAATCGCAGCACTTTTAGTGTTGGCGTCGAGGTTTTTGGGGATAAAGAGATTACCTGACACGTTCATCTGATACTGGTTTTTGAAATTGACCTTCTGCACGGTCACTTTGTCGCTGGTATAAAAATTATCCGCGCCGTTGGACATATCGGCTCCTATTGCTGAGAGTGAACTGACAAGAAGCGTTAATAAAACAATGATCTTTTTCATTGGAATTCCTATCGATGCAGAGCAGTCAGTTTTGGGAAAACATCACGTTTACCGCATGACGACCTAAAACCTGTTCCAGGCTCGCGTTGTCGTCCACACGGCCAAGGCGGGTGTATGCGTATGTCGATTCAAAGGTTGAATAGAAAACAACCAGGGTATCCGTGCCATACAGCATCAGATCACCCGCGTGTATCGTTCCCGGTTTGCTCGCATTGGTAGGCAGAGCTCCAGGAAGGCTGGCGTATTTTTCATTGCTGTTGAGATCGCTCATCTCCAGCGTTAGTGGCAGAAGCGTGACAAACGTACGAGCGGCTGCGTTGTCGGCCAAGGTGATGGCGAAGCGTTGTTCGCCGACTGTCATCCACATGCGAGATTTCTCCGTGATCGTGATCGTGGACGCCGACGCGGCATCATTCATTAGGATGTAACTGCCAAGCACGAGAGCTGAATACAGCACGCCAGGCCAACGAAATGGCCGCTTGCCCCAGCCTTTGCGCTGCTCGGCATTTGCGGCGGGGTGAATGCTCCCGGTCATAACCCGTCTCCTGGATCGTTGCGTGGTTCAAGCAGTTCGAGAGGGAGTAGCGTGTGACGTCAGTACGGTCACCGCTGCACCCAGCAGCAGCACTAATGCACTAGCGACAAACGTGCTCTGATAGCCGTGACTATCGAACAGCATTCCACCCACGGTTGAGCCCAGAGCAATGGACAGTTGAATCACGGCTACCATCAGGCCGCCGCCAGCCTCGGCATTATTTGGCATGGCTTGTGCTATCCAGCTCCACCAGCCCACAGGGGCCGCAGTCGCCAACAGCCCCCATAAGCCCAGCAATGCAGCAACAACGATGATCGAGTAGCCAAAAGGGATCAGAGCCAGAGCGATCAAGGCCATCAAGACCGGAATGACTATCAATGTCTGGAACAGGCCGCTCCTCAGAACACGGCCGATGATCAGGGTGCCGATAAAGCCTGCCGCACCGATCACCAGCAAGATCAACGACAACGTGGATATATCGACGCGCGTTACCGTTTCAAGGAAGGGCCGAAGGTAGGTAAATAGCGCAAACTGCCCCATGAAGAAGGCCCCACAACCGACCATGCCCAGTGCCACTGATCGATTCTTGAACAGTTTGAACACATTCCCGGAGCCTGGTTTGCGCGGCTCCACCGGCATGGGCGGCAGGCTGATGAGCATCCAGACGAGCGCAATTGCCGCGACGGGCACTACACAGAAAAAAGCCCCGCGCCACCCGATAATGGAGCCCAGATAACTGCCCAGCGGTGCGGCAACTACGGTAGCCAGCGCGTTACCGCCATTGAAGATGGCCAACGCCTTCGGCACCTGCGGGGCGGGTACCAAGCGCATGGCTGTCGCCGCGGACATCGCCCAGAAACCGCCAATGACCACACCGATGAGCGCACGGCCGACCATGTAAGTTTGATAGTCGGGGGCCAGCCCGACGATCAAGCCCGAGACAGCCATCAACCCGGCCAGTGCCAAAAGTAGCAGCTTGCGATCAAGGGTTCTGGCAAGCCACGAGATCGACAGGCTGGTCAGCACGGCAAATGCCCCGGAAATCGCAATGCCTTGCCCGGCCATCCCTTCGCTAACCTGAAGATCAACGGCCATCGGCGTCAGCAGGCTGACAGGCATGAACTCAGAAGCGATCAGGGCGAAAACACACAGCGTCATTGCAAAGACACCGCTCCAGTAGGCAGGAGCCTCGTTGCTGGTTGAAACAGTGGCCATCGGGGCCTTGCGGTTAATTGTATTCATACCGGTGATGGTGACGAACGAATACTCACGCGACTAGCTAATGAATACTTAACGAGGCTATAAGATCAGCTAATTAATGGCTGTAAAAGGTTCTGCATATCATGGTCAGAGGAAACCTCAACGATCTGCTTTCATTCGTGACAGTGGCGCGCGAAGGCAGCTTCACCCGTGCCGCCGGGGTACTGGGCGTTACCCAGTCGGCACTGAGCCAGGCCATCAGTGGTCTGGAGGCGCGTCTGCAAATCAGGTTACTGACGCGCACCACCCGCAGCGTCTCGCCGACTGTCGCGGGCGATCGACTGCTGCAAGCGATCGGTAATCGCTTCGATGAAATCGAGGCAGAGCTGGATAATCTGACGCAAATGCGCGACAAGCCTGCGGGCACCGTACGTATCACCTGCGGCGATCATGTTCTGCGCACCACGCTGCTACCCAAGCTCACTGCGCTGCTCCACGAATACCCGGACATCAACGTTGAGTTCGACGTGAGTTACGGATTCAGGGACATTGTGGCGGATCGTTTTGATGCAGGCGTGCGCCTGGGTGACACCATCGACAAAGACATGATTGCAGTCCCGATAGGCCCGCCATTGCGGATGGCTACTGTCGCGGTGCCAGGGTACTTTTCCAGCCGTGGCATTCCCGAAAACCCGCGCGACCTGATGAACCATAGCTGTATCAACCAGCGTATGCAGACATCTGGCGGGCTCTATGTGTGGGACTTTGAGCAGGGAGGCAAGCAGGTAAACGTGCGTGTAGACGGCCAGCTCATTTTCAACACGTCGAGCCATATCGTGGATGCGGCCTTGGCCGGGCTGGGCATTGCGTACCTGCCAGAAGAGGAGTTTGATCCGCACCTGCGCGAAGGGAGGCTGGAGCGGGTGCTGGAAGATTGGTGCCCACCGTTCTCTGGCTACTATTTGTATTACCCCAGCCGTCGACAACCATCACCCGCCTTTACGCTGGTTGCCAATGCATTGCGCAAAGCTGGGTAGAGGGGACGGACTTCTGATATATGGGCACTATTTTCTCTCTGGAAAATTAGACGCGCAGAAAAATTTGGCTGCATCGTGCACTATTTTTTCGAAGCGCTCAAATGAGTGACGAGTGAGCAGCGTTTTGATGGTGGGCTGATAGGGTTTAAAGAAAATAAAGACCTGCGAGCAGGCCATGATGGCCTGCTGCAGTAATATTCAGGAGTAGCAAGGGCAATAGTGTTTTTTGTTTTTGTAGAGTCCTGGGTCGCTACTCTCTTGTGTTGCTTTATTGTTTTTAAACTGCGCTTCGGCAGCTCTCGCAGCGCCATCCCTTATAACTTTCGGATTTCTCAAGCGCTGTAACCAAATCACGACCGCCTATACTATTTTGGCAGTTGTTATGTTTTTCATTTGGTTGTTTTATCCCTTCGCATTGTTTTTTCAGGAAGGGGTTTACCACCGCTTGCTGCCTTGACGAAAGTGCTCTAAACCCCTTGTCTACAGCTAGCTGGGCGAAGCTGTGTACGCTTGGCTTTTCACCTTGAAATGCGTTCTGCGCGATAAGGGCCGAGAAAATCTCTCGCTCGATAGTCATTCGTTAATCCTTTATTCAATCAACAAGTTTGCTCATGTTTTTTCTTGTTCTGAGCAATGCGAAAGCATACGTTACCATTGGGTGTGGTTTTATTGAACTGGGTTTCCATCCAGCTATAAAAGGCAAGGCTTCTCATTTTTGGTCGGTAAATATTGGTTTTTTGGTGTTTAGAATATTTCAATAGGCCTTTGTTGCAATTTATTTCTTGTTTGAGAGAGTGAGGAAGTTTCGCTTTGCACTTTGATGAGGTCGTGCGCCGTGGGAGACTCCTGTCTGTCGCACTAAATTTAAAAATGACGATACTGCTTATGAAGTTCTATAAGTTCCGCGACTCCCTGTTCCGGGCTGTCGACAAAATCTCCACGGCAGGTACTGTGTGCGAAGCGACCTAAACGGCCTTGACTAACTAAATGGGGGGCGAAATTCTCAAGTCTCCACAGAAGAGGCGGTACGTCTGTGGCTAGAGGCTGAGTCTCTGGTCGAGTCGGTTCGGGAGTGCCAACACAAAGCCTTCAGCGATGAGGGCGCTACTCATCATTTAATCGGATGGATCCGCTCAGGATGAATTGCCCCGACTTTCCTGGACGCCTTTGAGCGGCTGCTTTTGGCCGATTTCTGCCGGTCAGGAAAGGCCGCTATCGACCCGGAACAGCCCTTGAGGTCTGTTTGTGGTCACCCTATGCTATTGGCATTCATGGAGGATTCTGACTGATGGCACGTATAAGTTTGATACTGACCCCCGGCTTTGCAGACTGGGAATATGCTTTCATCGCTGGAACAGCGTCCCCATTTTACGGTATCGACGTCAGATTTTTTGCACCGACCACGGGGCAAATCAACTCGCAGGGGGGACTGGCTGTAACTATCGATAGTAACTTGCAACAATGTCTGGACTGGAAACCGGACGTTGTTGCCGTCATTGGGGGAATGGTTTGGGAAAGTGTAGAAGCACCTGATATTCGAGACTTTCTTCATGCTAGTCGTTCAGATGGCGCGACGATTGCTGGTATCTGTGGGGGAACGCTGGCACTTGCGAGGGCCGGGCTTCTCGATGATATTCCTCATACCTCGAACAGCGCTGACTTCTTACAAGAAAACGCCGTAAGTTATGAAGGGCACGCGCGCTATCAAAACAGTCGAGTCGCTGTGGTTGCAGACCGTATCATAACTGCTCCAGGCCCTGCCCCCGTTAGCTTCACCTGCGCAGTGTTCGAAGGTGCCGGGCTCTCTTCAGAGATAATTTCCCAGTTCAGGTCAATGTTAGCAGCGGAACATAAAGGGGATATTTCTGGTCGGTAAGACGCTGGAGAAATAACAAAAAGGCTGAGTGACGTTTCAAGCGACATCGTTACTCGTTGTCTAGCAGTGTTAGGCGTCGTTACACGAACACGTGTTGCTGGAGTTCCGTATTTTCTGGCGCTGAGTAAGTTCAGCTTGAATGGGGGGGGCAGGGGTTTGGCTGCGTTTGAGGTGTCTTGATCTTTGGTACGTTGGCAGGACGCCAGGGGAAGGGGTGAAAATCGAGAATTGCGGAGTGGTCTGAATTTTTGCGGTGCAAAAAACAAAGGGCCTGCACGAAGAATCTCATGCAAGCCCTTGATTTGTTTGGTGCCCGAACCCGGAATCGAACCGGGACGCCCTTACGAGCGGGGGATTTTAAGTCATCTTACCCGTCGCCAGCATACAAAAGCAGTTGAGCGCTGAGGCCGGCTTTTGCCCGTACTTATAGGCTTAAAAACTTGTTAAAACAGTAACTTACGGACATTCTTAGCTGCATTAAAGAGCGGGTGAAAGCTGAGCTCGGCAGGCCTGGAATGGCGAAAGCTACCAGCAGAGCTCCCACGCCAGCTCCCAAATAGCTCCCAAGCCGGCTACCAATTTTAAGGTGCTGCATACCAAATCGCAGACAGCAAAAAACACCAAGGTCTCGGTAGACGCTGGGGACAAATAGGGGTGTTTTTTGATTGAGCGGGATGAAGCTAGATGGTGCCCCGAGCCGGAGTCGAACCGGCACACATTTCTGCGACGGATTTTAAGTCCGGTGTGTCTACCAATTTCACCATCGGGGCTGATGTTGCGGTAAAGCAGGCGACGATTTAACCCCAAAACAAAGTCAAAATCAATCACTTAACCAGGGAAACGACGTGTTATGGCCTTGAAAATTAATTTTACTAAGTCCACGCTGGACGACCTGACGTGCCCGCAAGGCAAATCCGACATCCTAGTGTACGACACGGAAATCAAAGGTCTGGCGATCCGGGTCACCAAAGCAGGCGGTAAAACTTTTTTTGTGGTGCGCAAAATCAAAGGGCGAGACCACAGGATTAAGCTGGGTGCTTTCGACAAACGCACTACAAAAATTCCGATGATTCGCGACGAAGCCCTGTCGGTGTACACGAACCTGGAAGCGATGCTGGAGGAAAAAACCACGAAAGACTTGCAAGAGGAAGTGACTGTCGAGAGCGCATTCGAGGACATGCTGATCGCAAAAGCGAAGCTCACTGAGTGCACCATCGACGACTATCGCAAGACTTTTAAAAATCACATTGCTCCAAATTTGTCCGGCAGGCCTTTGCGCACAATAGCCGCTAAAGATGTGACCGCCCTGCACGCAAAGGTGACTAAACCGTTGCCAAAAAAGGATGGGACACTTGGCCCGCCACGGGAGAGGACGGCTAACAAGACACTATCCCTGCTCGGCTCGATCTTTTCGTTTGCCATAGCCTTTTACGATAGCGGCTCAAAAAGGCTGGTTGAATACAATCCAGTTGACATCATGACTACGCTAAAAATCTGGCACGAAAATAAGCGATCAAAGATACGCATAAATCCTAATGAGCTTGGGGGGTTTATTGCAGAGTGCCTAGCTATTGCTGATCAGCAGCCGATGCGAGATGTGCCAACATCTTTTAAAACCGTTTCAGCCGCTGTCCTCTTTATGCTTTTTAGCGGAGTGCGGCCAGGGGAGATTGCAAAAATTCGCAAGACGGATATACACCACCCGACTAGATCAATCATCTTTTCGGCGCGGACAAAACTCAACGAACTTGACTCCCTGAAAAATGGAGAGGAATTTCACTTGGTACTAAGTGACAGTGCGTATTGCCAACTCCTTTATGCAATGAAGCACTCAATAAGCGAATACGTCTTCTCCGGAGTTTCGCAAGAAAAAATCAGTGAATCCAGTGTCAGGGATTTTCTGATTAGAGTTCAGAAAAAGGTTGGTACAAGCCTACCCCGGAAAATTATGCGAGCTAGTTTTATCTCGACAGCTCAAAAAGCTCGTATTGGTCAGTATTATACTAAGGTTCTATCTAACCATGGTGGGAAGGGACGATCCGTGGATGTGACGGATGGGTATAAAACCGATTATCTCTCGGAAATCAGGAACGCAATTACACTTGTGGAAAGCGATATTCATACAATGTCTAAAATTGGAAAAGATGTTGTTTGCCGAGGATTGCTGGAAACTTTGGCCCCGCTCGATCAAAAAGCAATGGATCAGCTGGTAGCACACTCCTAAAAAAACCATCTAGACTAACTTAGTCACGCCTTAGATTATTCCGCGCGCTCAGTTGCTAAATCACTCTGCCATACTGCGAATCCGCAATCATATATTGCGACATCCAACCATGTCCGCACTCTCCCTCTGTGAATCCGCACTCACTTACTGCGAAAATACTCTTATATAGTGCGAGGTAGCCAATACCCGCACTCCCATACTGCGATTTTGCACTCACCCACAGCGAACATTCATACAACCGAAAATACATCACTATATTTTCGAAAATACTTCCACCTACTACAACTCCACCGGCACAATAATCTTGTATCAGTAGATAGCCAGTTGTGTCTGTGGCAGGCAATAAGCGACTACTCACATCCCTTCGGGTGTTGCGTTGATAAAAGCTAACCAATAAAAACAATAATAGGTAAGCCAAGATGAAGAACATCGAGAAGCAAAATAAAGAAACCCGGATAACTTTTAGACTTAACAAGTCTGAGTTAGATACCCTGAATTCCAAAATGAACGAGGCAGGCTACAAGTCCGCAGGTGCCTTTATCCGTGACTTCGTTGCTAACGGTCATGTAAAGCCCAAGGTCACCCAGGATGTCGTCCAGATCGCCAGGGAGCTCATGAATCTCGCATCGCTGATCAACGCCGACCGCCCCGGCAGTGAGCTCCTTGAAAAAGTGAAGTACATCGCCCAGGTAAACCTCGGGGGTGTTCAATGATCGGCAAGATTTTTCCGAAGTCAGCAGGCTCTTTCAAGAACCGCATTCGATACATCTTCGGCTGCACAAAGCACGACCACGGGATCAGCGGAATCCGTACGATCAGCTTCAACACCATGAGCAAAGATCCACTGCCAGGCGTCCTTCAGGGTAACGAAGCAGACCTCGCGGAGATTATCAAAGAGTTCGACCAGATTGAGACCCTTCGCCGCTTCTCAATCGACTCTGAGAAAGCCATCAAACCGGTCTTCCACGCAATGCTGTCCCTGCGCCCCGGAGAGTCCCTGACAACTCCACAATGGCGTCAGGCGGTCACCAAATACATGACTGATCTGAGCTTTGACGAGACTAACCAGTACGTCGCTGTAATGCACCAGGACAAGGATCATCAACACGTCCACATCGTCGCAAATCGCATCCGGCTCAATGATGACTTCTCCATGGTCAGGGACAGCAACGAACGCTCAATCAGCCTGGAGTCAGTGTCGGGTATCGAAGACCGCTTCAACCTGAGCAAAGCCCCTAAGCCGAAGGGCACCTGGGGCGTCTCGATCACCCATGCCGAGCTCCAAGCATCGATTCGCGACAACGACCTGCCTTTGAAGCACAAGATGATCACCAAGATCGCTGGAGCTATCGAAGCCACGAACGCCCAGGATGGCGACATGTTCGACTTCGTCCGGGCGCTGAGAAAGCAAAAGGTCTACATCAAACTGACGCTGAACGACGATGGCCAACCCAAAGGGATCTCGTTCGAATTTGACGGCAAACACATCAGTGGTAGACAGCTCAAGCGCTCAAGATTGACTTGGCACAAACTAACTACACAGGAAGGAATACATTATGACCCCGAAACCATTTCAGAGCTTCAGGTCGAAATTGTTCGAAGAGATCAGGACGAACATCAAAGATCTGAGCGACTCCGGTACTTCTACCTCCTATTCGAAGGCGGCGCGCGACGAATCCCGATCAAAGTCAAATCAAACAACTGGAGACTCGACAGAGACGTCAAAGCGATCCTAGAAGCCCTGGAAATGCTGCTAGGTATCGATCTGACCTTAAAGGGCGCTAACAACAGGCCATCCAAGTATTATGTCGAGTACATCCCAGGCCAGCCTCTGGTTCTACCCGCCAAAAAGCCAATGGAGTACGAGTTTGATTCACTGCATCCATAATGCTCGGTTCGTTATTGGTGATGGCGTACCCGGTCAACGCGTTGCTGGGTACGTTTTCAGCCTTCAAAGTGGCGATGACTACATCCAAACGCAACCAATCCAAGATCTAGGAAAACGTAGGTGAGCTTTTTGTTGAAGACAAAAGCTGGCAGCACGCACCAGACCGCCGACTTTAAGTACGACGATGCGCGGTGTCAGGATTGCAGGGGTTTCGATCATGTCGTAGCGCGTGACATCGACTGGTTCGAAAGACGATTTCTTCCATTGAGCCGCAGATCCAGCAGCGTAAAAACTCTCAAAAAAAGTGTCTTGGATCATGGTGAGCCGGCCAGCACCGTTAGTTGGCGCGCTGATGTCGACAGCAGTAAACTGATTTTTTCGACTTTTTGAGCCGGCCAGTAGAGTTGCTCGACACCACCTACGCTCCATTTCACCCGTTTCGGGGCTTCGGTTTTTATCTGGTAACCTTTAGCTGCCTTGATTTGATCATGGCTCTGTGAGTTGGCATGGCTTATTTTAATACAGCCTTTTTATCGTCACTTTGCGTAGGCTAGCCAAGCAAGGATCATGCCCATTCAAGCGGTTATTGGACAACCTCATGATCGCTATCGCCCGCTTTCCGCTACGTAGCCTCCCGACGAAAATCTAGCTCGATCGTCCAAGTGTCCGCGGCCTCAACAATTTTGGTCGCGCTAATGTTTATGGGTGCAGCGCTGTCCGTGAGCGTCTAGACAGGTCACCTTCCTAGTCCCAGCGTTAGGCTGGCAGAGTCTGGGTATTTGATTGACGCTAATTAGGCCAGTTTTTGCCGCAGATCATGAGGGGAGGCTGAGGAGGCGGTGACGAAAAAAACGGTCGATGGTGGCGAATCAATCCTGAACTACGGCCTTCATTAAGTGTGTCCGGCTGAATCTGGAATGGATGGCAGAATGTACTGGAGTAGCTGACTGGATGGCCGTGAGAACGATATTGAAACTCAACCTGAAACTGACGTGCAGTAGAGCAGAGTGGAGCAACCAGCTGATACGCTAATCGATTGTCCCGGGGCAGAGGGCACCGCTACATCTGTTCAACATAGGTTCGCCAGTGAGGCTGTCCTCAAACCAGACATTTTGATGGTGTGCCGATTCCCAAAATCTAGACGTAATTATCCCAAAAAATTACCGCTTTCATTTGAGATCAAAAGATAAGCTAGCCGGCCTGCGGCCGAATAAGCGATTCTCTGAAATCCAGCCCATGTACAAGTTTTAGGAAAAGCACAAGGAAGATGAAAGTTGATTTCTATAATTTCTGCAGTTTTATATTGAAGTGCGTTCAGAAAGAGAAGAATGGTTTGCTTTTTAAGTATTTTAAAAACAGCTAAAAAAGTTGTCAAGGCCTCAAAATGATATATTTCTAATTCTAATTTGACAGTATTGTGGGTTTTTAGTGATCTACCGAGCAGTGGATGTGATATTGGCTGATTATTGAATTGTAACAGGGTGTGTTTCGCATGATATTGATTTGATATGAAGTCCTTAATGAGGGTTAAGGCATGATGCAATGATAGGGTTTTTGACGAAGAATCCTGTATTTATAATTCAGGCAAGGAGAGCCAGCGGTATAGTGCTCCCCCCGTGAGTATTCAATTTATGCATGGCGAGTAGAGGATGCCGCGAACACTCTTAACCCCCGGGTAAGCGCTGCCGGAATGTTTTTTGATAACTCGCCATGATTAAGTTATGAGGTTGACTATGTCTGGGGTTGAATCAGCACTCATCTTGACGGTTTGAATCGCCCCGGGTTCTTTAGACCCCCTGAAAGCTCATTGCGTAACGCTTTTCAAACTCTACCGGCAACAGCTGATTGTTGAAACCATGACGAAGTTTCGCGTTGTAGAAAATCTTGATGTAATAAAACACATCACTACGTGCATCTTCCCGCGTGGTGTAGATTTTCCGCTTGATCCGTTCCCGCTTTAGAAGCTGGAAAAAGCTCTCGGCCACGGCGTTGTCATGACAGTTGCCTCGACGACTCATGCTGGCAACCAAATGGTTCGCTTTTAAAAAACTGCGCCAATCCGAGCTGCTGTACTGGCTGCCTTGGATGGAGTGAACCATCACCTTGTGTTTCGGTTTACGCCTCCAAACCGCCAACAATAACGCATCAATTGCCAAATCACCGGTCATCTGCGACTTCATTCACCAGCTAACAACCTGACGAGAAAACAGATCCAGCACCACAGCCAAATACAGCCAGCCCTCATACGTACGGATGTCGGTGACCCAAACTTTGTTGGGTTCTCTGACATCGAACTGGCGCCTCAGCAAACTGGGTGCGGCGACCGCTGGCTTACCGCCGTACTTTCCAGGACTACGTCTATACCCTGTCCAAGAGCGCAGCCCTTCAAGACGCATAAGCAGTGAGCGATAGCCGGTTCTGATTCACACGCGGAGGTGCGAAAGTGGCAGCCGCCCTTGGGCACAGGGTTACTAGTTTTCCGTGCATGCGCGGCGGGAGGCTTGGGGGATGGGATGTCGCATCCCGACAGTTGCCCCTTGGTGAGCATGCGTGAGACCTCATCGAGTAGAATCCAACAGTGCTGCCTAAGAGTGGCCGGCTGTGGAAGCCACCGCTAGAGCTAGACCGCGAGGTACTTAGACTCATTGACTGGCGGCGGATCCAGAATCTGAATGCCAGATTTTATGAACGGTTGAAGCAGCCATCCCTAATTTTAAAGATGTCTGCTTCTGCGTCATTCCTTCAGCTTTGCAGGCAAGCACAGCCTGAATTCTATCTGCCGGGATAGGTCGCTTGCCGGCTTTGCCTGTTACTAAACCACCGCCTTCGAAATGGCTCGGTAAACCAGAGAGAACCCCTAGCGCTTCAAGCTTGTTCATCTCTGCCAGCAGACGGGCATTGAACGAAGTGAGAGATTCTTGACGCTCGTAAATGGATGCCATCGCCAATAAAGCAATGGGGTCGACTTCCAGTCGCGCGCTGATGCGCTCGAGCATGTCGAGTGTGATGTTGGTCTTCGCGTGCTCGACATTGTGCAAATGCCGTGCTTCCACTGCGCCACCTAGTTGCTCTTGAGACAGACCTCGAGCAGTTCTGATCGAGCGTAGGATCGCTGCCAGCGTTGATCTCGAAGGCATGGGTGCTTCCCGTAAAGGGAAGGATAAGGCCACATTGAACAATTCATATCCATGTAATATAGTGCGTAATTGTGAATTTCAGGTGAGTAGCTACCACCGCACTGCACTGGCGCCGATGGTTGGGCTCCGTCGTCAGCAGCGGTTTAGTCCATATTTGTCAATTTAAAGGAATTATCGCTGAGGTTGGTTGCTTGCGAACTTGGGCGCCGCCTTTCGAATTGCAGCACCGCAAACGAGGAAATCAGCATCATGTTTATTTCAGATGAGTCTTGTATGGTCGGCTTACCGGGCTTCCCTGGGCCTGGCCGCACGGCTTGGCGGATGATCGAACGAGACACCGAGGATTTCTGGTATCACGTGCGCTTTCGCATTTGTGAAGGAGCAAAGCCTCGGTTCAAAAAAATGATGCCATCAGACCCTTCGATGCTGACACACCTACTCTCGCAGCAGAGCCCAGAGCACAAGATTGAGGTGGTTCAGATTGTGACTCCCCCTTGCATGAATGGGAGTCCTTTAGAGCGTATGGAAAAGTTGATCAGTGCAATCGTCGGCTACGACAGAAGCGGTGAGTGCGTACTGCTTCATAAAGTCGATAGCGGAGCAATCTACAGCAGCTCGCCCGGCGTGATCGACGCATGCCTGCTCAGAAATATTCGAACGATCTACGACGCCATGACTGCCGCCGGGAAGCATTTCCATTGCACCAACTATCAAACCCCGAATCGCTCCGCCACTACAACGGCAGCAGGTTAATCCATGAAGCTACAAATCTATTCAGACCTGCACCTCGAGTTCGCTCGGTTCGATCCCGCCCCAAGCGACGCGGACGTAGTAATTCTCGCCGGCGACATTGATATCAAATCGCGGGGCGTGAAATGGGCAAGCGAGGTTTTTCAATGCCCAGTGATCTATGTATGCGGTAATCATGAGTACTACGGCGGGCACATAGGTCACACACTGCGAAAGATGAAAGACGCTACATTGCCCCATGTGCATGTACTCGAAAACGAGATGCTCATTCTCGATGGCACACGCTTTTTGGTCACAACTGCCTGGACGGATTATTCGTCTACGGGTGATGTGGTTGCGGCAAAGAGAATTGCTTGGGATTCGATGAACGATTTCTTGACTATTCGAGCCGACTTGGATTACAGGCGCTTGCGTCCAGACGACCTAGTCGCTAAGTCAATGAGAGCTCACCTATGGCTAACCCAAGAGCTTAATAGACCTTTCGACGGCAAAACAGTGGTGGTCACACACCATGCACCAGTGTTGGATCACCTGGGTGACGATCACCCTGGACATCTGGCTGCAGCGTATGCGAACGATTGGTCAGAGTTACTTAGTAAGCCTGATCTTTGGGTTTATGGGCATACCCACGTTGCGGCGGACTTCTTAAAGGAAGGGTGTCGAGTGGTGTCCAATCCACGCGGTTATCCGGGGCAGAATACGGGCTTTGATCCTGATTTATTGATCAAGCTTTGATTGTCAGTGATTGGCTATTGGACACGTTCGCGTGGCTGGCCGAGCTCAACGGGATGGAGGATTTTTGATGGTGACATTGGAAGAGGTCTCGCAACTCTTGTACGGCGCTGGAGAGGAGGTTGTCGGCTGGGAAGGCTCACAAGAAGACTTGATCTCTTTGGCTGCAAAGACATTCCCAGGCAAAGCATTCTGTGTGGTGAAACAGTGGATCTTGATCGACCTCACTGTGACGCCGGTTGAAAGGGAAAAGCTTACGAGCCTCGGTCTATTTCCCATGACGCTTTTCGCTCACGAAGTCGTGCTTGACAGTAAAGGTCGCTTTCAATCCGGTATGTGGGTACGCAGTAACTTCGGAAAATCCTTCACTGAAGGCTGCATGTTTGAAACCAACAGTACCGTCTACCTTCTTTTAGGTTCAGGTCTGAAAAAAGAGGCAAGCATTGGCGCTGCTTTTTCCATGAAGGCCGGGTAGGCAACGGTCAGCACAAATACATAATGACCCTTTTTGGAGCTTTGGCCGGATGCCTGAAATCATTGAAGTTGAATTTCATAGTAAGTATCTCAGTGATTTTCAGCTGAGCCGTCTTGTACAGGCAAGTCTTCGAAAATACACCGTGGCCATTACGGCTTTTATCAGCGATGCGGTGATCATAGACAACAGGTGCCTTGGCGTGTTCTTCGATCACCTTCAGGAAGACGAGGTGTATCGAACAGCCAATGGCGGAATCATTTGCACGACAAAAATTCATAGGGCATGGAAAGAAGGACGCTTCTGGCTTTTGGAAACGGGGGAGGGAAATTACCTTGTTGGTAGCTTCAAGCGCGGCGGTGGGCGACGTAATTTTCTTGAATTGATTCGATGGGGTGATCGTCTCAAATCAGAAGATTGAATACTTAATCTCTGGCGTAGTGGCGGTATGACTGCATGGCAGCTGATGAGCGCTGGATGGCTATTACGGTTTTGATCAGCAGCGCTCCGAGTTAGACGTGTGGAGCGCTTCAAACTGCCGCTATCCAGTGAAGCCCATTTTTTCATCGGACGGATTCACAGTTAGCCCTTCTTCAGTAACCGAACTCGTTCAGCAGTTTCTGCAAAAACTCACGTCTCCGTTGGACAATGCTTAAAATGAGGTGGTCACGATCGGTGTCTCTCGTTGATAAGTGCCCAGCGTCCACAAGGCCATGGATGTAGCCTTCAGCTCTGCCTCTAGCTTCGAGCAACGCCTCTGCTGAAGTGCTTTTGTAGATGTCTTCCGCGATGATCTGCCACCGCTTCATTTGACGCCGACCAACCGGGTCGTCCGAAAATTTTGGGGCGTTGATCAGTGTATTGAAATCGTTGTGTACGGTGGCTGTGCTCAAGTTGGGTTCTCAGAACAGTGATGTCTGAGCTGAAGTTATCATGCGCACACTATATCGCCTGCTGCTGGCTGGTTTTTTGTAGGCGCTGACGCGAAGGGCCGAATTTAATGTTGTTACACGCTATCGGTGGCGTCTTTGAGCTTTGTGGAGAGTACAGGCAGTACTATGTAACGAGTAAATTCTTAGCTAGGAGTTCGATATGGGATACCTCAGCCTAGAGGACATCTACCCCGACGACCCCAGTTATTCGTTAGCCTTCAACATCTCTATGTCCATAATTTTGATACTGACTACGATGCCTGCGATTCTGCGGTTGGCTCTTTCATAGCCGTAGCAAGTCCTATCCGACCAAAAGCGGGCGTATGACTCAGGGTGAAAGAGAGCTATCCCTTTAGAATGAGGGACATATCTGGATATTTAGCGCACATGAAATCGACGAATGCGCGAACCTTGGGAGCAGTAAGGCGCCTGGATGTATGCAAGACCCAAAGCCTTGGTTCAACACCCAACACCGTGCCCCACTGAACTAACTCCCCACGCGCAAGCTGGTTCCAGGCAATGGACTGTGGAATGAGGGCGGCGCCACCACCGGCAATAGCCGCATCGCGAACCATAAGTAGCGAAGAGAACCGCAGCTTTGGAATCGGCTCCAGGATCAACTGTTCTCCGTCGAGACTCCAATGCGTGGGCTGGAAGTTCGAAAGCACATTACGGCTGTCTCATTTGTCCTGGGCCTTACCAAGCTGTCCGCTATCCCAGGCTTCAGTGAGCTCGTCTATTCGATCTGCAATCTGAGGCGTTTTTGATAGGACAAGGCAGCGTGTATTGCCGACAAACTCCTCTATCAAATACACCGCGTCGCCGACGTCTAGCTCCAATTCCTGTAGCGCCTCATCGGGAATTCGGATTGCACCGTCACCATCCCATTCTTCGATCATGATTTTTATCGGTGGCTTTCTCACGTGTGGTCTCCATAGCTTAAAGTCGGCAATGGTAACGTGCTTTGCGTGCAGGCTCAGAGCGCGGCGAGCAGCTGTTCGAGCCGTTCACGCTCCCTGGAACTCATTAGCTCGACAGGATCAAATCCGTCGCGCAGCCAGAGTTCAAGTGTTCCGACTCTACCATCAGGCGACCTGCAGTACTCGCAGTAGTCCAGGGTGTCACAGTCATTTAAGAGTGTGAGTCGCCAGCCATCAATTTCCACAGCCATGAGGCCGTGATAGATCTCGCTCCAGGACTGCACGGATCTTCGTGTCATGATGCGTTTACCGAGTGCGACGTCCGTCAGTATCTGGCAGACCTTGCGGGCGGTGAGAGGGGAGGTTGTGTTCAAATCATTCTGAGCTTGAGTCATTGCTTGCTAACGCTAAGTTGCGGTGTGGAGTGGCGTCAATGAAGAGGTCGCTCCTTCGGGCCAAAAGAGGCCGGGCCTGGAAGATGAATCATTGCGGGCCGACAATCTGCTTTCTGTACTCGCCAAGGTTCGCCACCCAGTTACGCGAGATCATGTGAAGCTTATTGGCAAGGTCACGGCAGCACTCAGGTGTGAAGAATGGCGGCAAATCATCTTGCGCACGGACATACTCAAGAATGTTGCCGTGGCACAGGGTGTGCCGAACCCTGACGAGTTCAACATTCTGGCGGGTAGGCAGATTGGCTTCGAAATCTTGCTCACCTGGAAATGCTAAGGCGTCGATTGACATGCCGTTGGCCCTAGCTTGGCGCAGCAGTGAGTTACTGAGCAGCGAGATATCGTCAACGTTGTCGATTCGTGCAGGGATCTTCACTTGAGCCATCGTATTGCGAAGCGAGCCCTCGATTCCGGTGAGAAATCCAGTGCAAGCTGGCAGGTAGAGCTCATGCTTCAGCGCGTCATACGCCTGGATGAAAAGCCAATGACTTTCTGCGCCCAGCGAATGTTGAAGCCAATAGCTGCGCTCGTCGAAGTCCGCACGCTGTCTTCGCAGAAAGTCCTCAAGCTGATATTCGTCGCCAGACAGTTCATGGGGGGCAGTCACAATGGTTACCTCATTACAGCAGATTAGAAAGATGACGGGGCCTGAATCCCCGCAGCAGAGCTAGAAATCTACACCGGACGCTCGGGACAGGACGTCATAGTGTGTTTGCGTTGGAAATCCATTGCAGTACCTCATCGACACCTGCGCGATTAGCCTTCGCAAGCAGAGTCTTGCCAATCTTAAATGGCGCTTCTTCTCTACAGCGTTCTGCAAACCGGACGAAATTCTTATCCGCCGATATGATGACTTCCGCGTCAACCAAGTGCGTCGCCAGACGAGAGTCGCCCGGCGTGCCGGTGGTGACCTTGTGCCATGCTTGAAGAAACTCGAACGACCCGCGTAGCCATTGCCGCGGGACCGCTGCGGGATCGAGTTCATGCAGCCATAGCCGATTCATCGACTCGGTTGATGAAAGCATGGCGGGCACGTCAATCTCGCTGTCGAGCCACTCTCTGATCGCACTCTCGTAAATCTGCAGTTCGGACTTGAACATATGCAGGCTGGGCACGCGCCAGTAGTGCACAGGCTTTCCCGTCCAGCCTGGCGTGCCGGTTTCTGGGATGTGTCCGACATGCTGTAGATGTGTCTCACTGCCAGGCCTGATTTTCTTCAGCCGTTCTCTGATGGCGAATGACTGCTCGACAGCCAGGTTCTCTTCTTGCTCCCGTCGAACGCTTTCATTCGTTGGAGGGGAATCAATCTCCCTGCGTGCACGATCCCAGAAGCCACCGGTACGCCTTACCCAGTCATATCTGACTCGGTTGAACTCCCTCATGTTCGGCTTGGCTATGACCCATTCCGGCCGCAGCCTGATTATCTCTGCTTTGACCTCAGAGCATTCGCTGAACACCTCCGGCATCAGGCGCTTCCAATCATTTTCTGTAAGAAGCCGGATTACCTTACGGCGGGCGTCCGGCACCGGCAGTTGCTGTACCTCATCCACCACAGCGGAAGAAACGACAATTTCAACTCCTGCTGCCCGGGCGCGCATGGCAAGTTCGCTGCCAGCATCCTCATTTGCGATGTAACTCCAGATGTTTGTATCCAAAAAAAATCGCATCAACGCTGTCTCAATCCTGAAAAGTAGTAAGCGTATTACGCTGTGAAGACTGTCAGATTTTGGATCAGCGCAGGTCAAACATCCATTGGAATGCTTCGACTGCGCCTAGCTTTCCGAAAGCAGGTTTGCGTCGCCTAATCACCTAGCTGAAGCCATGCCCTGTGCCACTTGTCTCTTCAGTACATCCGTCAAACAATTCATGTCGTTGGTAGTGAGTTTCACAGAAGATCGACCTCGTCGGGCTTGAGCCATCCTGCCTCGATTACTCGCTGCTTAGCTATCCCAGGCTGAGCGGTGTAAACCACAATCGCGAGACTTTCTTCGGCCCGGCTGCACGTGACATACAGCAGGCGACGAGTGCGAGCCAAGGAATCATCTTTGCCCTCGTGTTGATTTTTTACGTCGCTGTCAGAAGCTGGTTTGACACCCAAGAGCTTGTCGTAACTGAAAAGGAAACCACCTGCCTCTTCGTCATTGAGGATGACCATGACTCTGGGGAACTCCAGCCCCTTTACACCCTGGTGCGTGTCGAAGGGGGAAAGCCCATCGGTATAACCAGCGAACGCAGCCATTTCCGAGAAGGGACGCCCTAGTAGAGTCTGGTATGCATGGGTTTCTAATGCATCACGATCCGATGTGTCTGGAGGGGCATCAGTCGTAGCGCCCAGCGATAGAGCTGCTACAAGTCGGTCTGGGAGATCCAGCAGGCCTGTTTGGAGTAGGACTTGAGCGACGTCTCCTATCAGGGGGTCGTTGTCATTGAATAGTTCACACAGCGTTTCAGTAGCGTCTCCTGCTTTCTCAAGCAAGGCTAACTGGTCAGGCACCTCTTTCATGGATTTAGGGTCGAGAAGCGGCGACTGAAGCCGCACAGCTTCCATGAGACTGAAATCGTTCATTTTGGTAGCTTGAAGAATAGGGGCCACCCGTTCGAAAAACAGTTTCAAGATTGGCAGTGTTCCGTCCAACAGCCCGGTTCGTAGGTGCTCAACCCCATACAAAGGTGTGAACACACCCTCGAACCCCATTCGACGTCCGGCCATCTTGTGTTCAAGGATGAGGGTCTTTCTTCCATCCTTACCAGCTGCCCACTGAGTATCGCCGGTGATGGCTGCCATGCGCTGTGCTATGTCTTCCTCCAACCCGAAGCTTTGACCTGGTGTCTGTTGGGTGCAAAACATTCGAACCGTGCCTTCTATGGCGTCCGGCTTTGGCTTCTGCTGATGATTGTCTGCGCCCGCACGGATTACATTGATAAGATCAACAACCCTTGTTGGGCAGCGACGGTTCATACGTTTTTCGGGCACCGCCCAATCTGGAGGGATCGCTTCCTCCAAGCGCACCTTCCCATCGTTGTAGATGCGTTGCATGGTATCGCCGAGAAGCCCGAGACAGAAACGGTCAGGGATGAGGGATTGTGCTCGCAGAAAAGCATCCATGAGAGGCCCATAGGTATCCTGGCTCTCATCGATCAAGAGTACAGGGTGCAAATCCGCCATAATATTCAGCAATGGAGGCAACTGGATAAAAGCAGCTGCCATTTGAATGACTTCACTATGGTTTAGGGCTTGCCTACCGCGATTGTCGCCGGTAGGGCTGTAAATGAATGTGGATATCTCATCCAGGGAATCGAGGCGACGAGCTTTGCTATCCCTTGAAGCTTGATTTGCTAGAAATGTCTTGTTTTGCCCTCGAGCCTTTCCAAGCTTCTCATTGAGCTCACCAATGTCTTGGGTGAGCTTGACCCGAAGCCACTCACGAATGTCATCATTGAAGCCCTGAATCATCCGCCAAGAGAAGGCGTGAATGGTTGACACAACCACCAGTGGGTCGTGTTCAAGACGGCGGGTAATTTCCTCGGACGCCGCTTTGGTATAGGTGATGATCGCGATTTGGCGTCCTTCAAAAGTCAGTCGTTGCCGTTCCCTATTCTTTAGAATTTTCACGGCTTCGACTAACGAATGGGTTTTTCCAGAGCCAGCGCCGGCGTATAGGAAAAAACTCTTCGGATGGTCGAGATTCAGACAGTCCTGAATGATCTGATCGGCATCTGGAACATCATCCATAGTAGCTTCCGGCTGCCGGCTCATGGTGTCACCTCGACAATCGCTGAAGGGATGACCAGTAGCTCTTTGCTTTTTCTTTCGAGCTTGGACTGCAACCACGCCAAGCCTTCATGGATGTAAGTAGGCACCGTCAACTTGGCGAAATCAGAATCGCCGAGAACGTGTAGTGCGAACTCTGCCTTATCACCATCCTTGAGTTTGGTGAACAGCTCTGTGCCAAGCTCTAAGGATGTTTCTGCTTCACGTAGCGCCTTGGCGAAAGATCGCATCAGCCCGCGTCCCGCTTTGTTAGCAAAATGCTCTGTGTTGCTCAAGACAAGGCTGTCTTCAAAGGTATTTGGTAATGCTTCGACCTCTAGCCCAGTTTTGGGTAAGCGGACAGTAATGGGCGTCTGATAAGCGATCCTGATCGAAAACAGCTCGTCAATTTGCTGAGCTTTACTGTCGGAGGTCAGATCCAGTAATGAGTCCACATCATGTCCAAGGCCTGCTGCTCGCATCCAATGGCGCACGGTTGGGTTGTTAGTGGTTTGGCCTTTCTTCCGCTCGACAGGTTTGCCGATCTGTAGGAGACCCGCGTCCAAGTCAGTTATCACCAGAGTGACAATACCCAACGCATCGATCAGGGGCCGGAGCCGATGCGCGTGGCTTCCCCCAATATCCAAAATGGTGATGTAGCACTGGTCTAGGAAACGAAAGTGCTGCCTCAAAAAATGTGGAAGCATCATGCGCTCAGCGGCCCCCTCAACAAGGATCACCGCATCCGCAAAGAACAGGTCGGCATGTTGGGCCCGAAGGTAACGGGTAACGAATTCCTTCGTTTGATTGGACTCGCCGAACACTGTACTTAGGTTCGAAACGGTAGAGACTGGGATTGATATCCCGGCCATGCCGGACGGAAGTCTGCGGAAGTATCTCAAGTTTTCGTAGTCAATCTCATGAGCTACGTGGCTGGAATGGGAACTCACCATCAGCTGTGTCCTGAGGTTCGGATACTTCACTAGCAATGGGTCGCTGCACAGCACATGGTAGGCGTGTTTTATGAATGCTTGCTGAACCTGGACGTGTAGGTGGGCCTCCGGTTCTTCGATTAGAACCAAATGTATAGGCTCAACACCAGTAGCGCTTTGCTCTTCAGGGCTTCTGTACTTCTTCAGCCATTCATCTCGAAATGCCATCAATCGGAATATCATTGAGATGAGGTTCTGGTAGCCGAGCCCGTTGGACGTCTCCGGAAGCCTAAGAGGCGGTGCTCCAGGGGCTCCTCCAACGGAATCCAATTCAAACAGCACCGCTGCTTCGTGGTTCATCCCGTCCGTAGGGGCGAGGCGGGTGGAAACTCGGATGGATGGGTCGGAATTATTCGGATAGCCCAAGCCGGCGACTTCCTTGAGCGCAGGCGCGAAGCTCGTGCTCAAGCGAGTGTCAAAGGCGGTTTGAGCTGCCTCAATTGCTCTGAGTGCCTCCAAATCTGAAATATCTGGGCTATCGCCTGGATCGAGATGCCTGCTGTAGTACGCTCGCAATTGTTCCGAGAGCTTCCTGCCCGATCCATGTCCTCCCTCTAGGACGCCTTCGTCAGCGCTGTCACCAAAGCCGCGTTGAGCATTGATCTCGTGGACTCGAATCAGGTCTGTTAGGGGATTGCGCTCGAGTGGCGTTGCAGTGGCCGCAAGCGGTTGCGGGTTAGCTTTACGAGTTGCAGGATCTGGAGCTTTTAGCTGGCCTGGATCAAGTCGGTACCATCGGATCTTGAAGGTTTTACCGATTCGCCGATTCAGGTAATCATGCAAGCTCTGCGGCCAGAGCGGAAGCGATGGTGGCTGCGTACCTAGCGCTGCCTGTTTTTGAATTTCCTGCTGAAGCTCCCTCACTCGTGCCCGCTCTTTGCGGTAATCGACAAACAGCGTTGGCATATCATCTGGTTCCAGCCGGAACCGCATACCGACATGGCCGCCTTTCCAGGCGAAGTTCGGTATGAGATCTCGGATGTGATGAAGCTCGCCCTGAGCTGCTTCAAGCCAAATATCTAGCGTTGGCAACCAATCAGCCCATTCATTTGCGACTGGGATGGGGAAGCTATCATCTGCAGCCTCCCAAGCTTCACCAATGGCATCGATTGTGGCGAGATGGCTCAGAGTAAGATCTTGCAATCTGAAAATCGACGCTTTCGAAAGTAGGAACTTGCGCAAGGCCAGCATCGCAGATGATTTGCCACTGTTGTTGGCTCCAACGAGGAGTGTGGTCTCGGCTGCGAGGTCGACTCGTACGGATAGGAGCTTGCGGAAGTTCGCGATTTCCAGATGCTGAATTTGCATAGTCTCTTCCCTGATGACTGCTCAACAACGGAGCGTCCGGCTGATAGATGCTGGAACTCTAGCTTAGCCGGCCCGGCACTCCAATCGCCGTGGTGGTATTTCGCCATCATTGGTGCGTCTGCGTGCAGTGGAAACAAGCTCGTGGACTGAGTGATGGCACTGAGCTATGGTCGCTAGCATGATGTGCGTGAAGGCGCGCGATGACTTGGGAAGGAACGGAAACGATGATTTACCAATGCAACGGATGCAACAGGACTACCTTCGAGACAGCATGCCCGTGGTGCATGAGCTCCCAAGTTTCGCCGTCATCAGAGCTCACGTTGCGGCACCTCACTCCACTGGATCCTTCGTTTTATCCCGACTTTCAATACAGATCCAAAGGCTTGATTCAAGATTTCTTCGGTAAGAAGAAAGAGCAAGCCCAACTGAACGATCTTCTGAACAACGTATTGAGAAAATACGCGGAGCTGAAGCAGCCATACTTTACGAACTTCATTCACACGACTCGCGAAAGCGCAGGTAGCAGCGATGACGCAGGCGTGCCCGGCCCACGTTTGGATGGTGTGTACAGCGAGAGAGAGCTATTCAGGGAGGTCTTGATTCGCAAAGGTTTTGACGAGCTTGAAGGGCTTCCATCTCTTTTGGACAAGCTGCTGCAAACCACAGCATTCAACTCTGCCTACCTGGGCTTCTCGAGAGAGTTGACCCGCCACATCCGAGCTGATCTTGCCGACACCTTACGTTCCTGGATTGAAGAGGCCGGGACAACGTTCAGGTCTGACCTGGCCTTGTTCTACTACCACCTCTGGGAAAATGACGTTCCATTTCCCAATGTCCAATTCAATCCCCAAGCAGCCTCCACATCTGGCGTACCGCTGCTTCCGCTACAGTCTTTTCGGAATGGCTTGAGCCTGTGCGAGGAGATTTATTTCGATATCCTCGTTGAGCGGCTGGGATCACAGCTCGAGCATTTCAATCCGAACCAGTTCATCACTATGTACCTGGTGGATGCGATGGACGGTTTTCAGTTCGAAGCCTTCCTGGTCGAGATCTTTCAAACCATTGGCTATGACGTTAAAGAGACCAAGAAGACTGCTGATCAGGGCGCAGACCTTTTCGTTACTAGGTTCGGTAAAAACATGGTCATTCAAGCTAAGAATTACTCTGGCTCTGTAGGCAATGCGGCTGTGCAGCAGGCCATTTCTGCTAAAGCCTTCTACGGGTGTGACGAGGCTATGGTAGTTACCAACTCCTACTACACGAAGTCAGCGAAGGAGTTGGCAAGCGCAGCCGGTGTACGGTTGGTCGACCGAGATGGGCTTCAGAGTTATCTGGATGACTACAATCAAAAACTTATCGAGGTCTTCCAGGCTGAGGAAGAAAGTGCTTAAGCTAGGCGTATCCGTGATTGCAGATGAGCAGTAGATCCCATGTTCTAAGTCCTTATGTTTACCTAGAACGATCAGTCACGAACGCATTTTCGTGACTGGTTAGCGGAGTTAGATCACGCCACCCGGTGAATCGCGCCAGGTTCCGTAGACACCGCCATGCCTCAAAAGGTTGGTCTCAATACTTCGCTTTTGACAGGACACGAATAAATTAAAGTTGCGAACCTAGACTCCTCAGTGCGGGTCTTTGTGATCGCTCATTCATGAATCTTATAACTAAACGATTTACGGTTAACTCTAGAGTTTGGTGTATTGTTAGGGGACTAACTACGTAGAGACTAAGCATGTCAAAACTCGCCGAATTTCGCCAGCTCGAAAAACACCTAGCCGAGCAACTACAAGCCCTAGAAACCCTGAAAGGGGATGCAGGCCTCAAAAAGGAAATAGAGTTCGAAACGAAGCTGCGCGCTCTGCTTGCTGAGTACGGTTACAGCTTGTCTAACGTAATCAACTTGCTGGATCCTCAGGCTGGCCGTAGCGCTCCAGTAGCCGAATCTAAATCCGGCTCTCGTAAGCCTCGTCAGGTTAAGGTCTACAAAAACCCTCACACTGGTGAAGTCATCGAAACCAAAGGTGGGAATCACAAAGGGTTGAAGGAATGGAAAGCAGAGTACGGCTCGGACACCGTTGAGTCTTGGTTAGCCAAGTGATTCTGGTTTGAGTGCAAAAGGGCCCTTTAAGGGCCTTTTTTGCAGTGTAGAGCTAAGAATCCGAGTCGTAAGCGTCCGGCAATTTCCTCTAAGCAGTTACGTAGACTATGAGATGGTGCTCGACTATGCGGACACCATCTCTGGTTAACTAAGTGGCTGGCCTTATCGATATTTCGGGAGCGTGGCTGACTGGAAAGTTTACCGAACGAGCAATGAAGCATTTTTCATGAGCTATTTTGTGCAGCATCTGAGCTTTTTCGATCTCAGACCCCGATGCCAGGATCACTTTGGGCCTCAAAATAACTGAGGTGAACTGACCAGCGCCGTTGCTCTCCTCGACCATTGTTCCTTGAGCGTTGTCCTCGTAGGCCACTACAACGACCCCGGCCTCAGCGCAAAGGCCAAGGTACCAAAGCTTGTGGCACGCAGATAAGGATGCCAAGAGCAATTCCTCGGGATTCCAGCGCGTAGGGTCTCCTCGAAAACTGGGATCGGATGAGCCCTCGATTGGAGTTTTGCCGTTAACTGCGATTAAGTGCGCCCGGCTGTAACCCCGATAAGATGACGTTCCTGTCCCGTTGTTGCCGGCCCAAGTTACCTGGACTTCGTACTCGTGCGCTTTATCTACCATTGCTCCCTCCTGGGATAGTTTTCGAAAAGTCCATTAAAAAACGGACTCATTGAGCAAGCACCTAGCGACGAGGTAGCAGTTCCATAATCTCACTGACCCGTTGCGTAGGCAGGCGAGTGAGGACGTCCTTCAAATAAGCATACGGATCATGCTCGTGGAGTCGCTCCGACTGGATCAGGCATATGATCACCGCCGCCCGTTTGCCGCTGCGTAGTGACCCTGCGAAGAGCCAGTATTGACGACTCAAGGCCCACGGTCGAATCTGGTTCTCGGCCCAATTATTGTCAATGTGTACGGCCCCGTCATTGAGGTAGGGCTACAGCGTTGTCCAGCGCTTCAGGCTGTAATCCAAGGCTCTGCTGATAGGCTCGGTGGCGAGCCTTATGGCGTCGGGGATCATCTCTACAAGTCTCGCAGAAAGGTCGCATAGGCCGCCGCGCTTTCGGTTGATCAGTTAATTTTGAAGGCACCGCGTGGATATGGGATTTCGAAGCAGATGGTTGCTCCAGTAATATCCGTTCGTGACTTCGACGACGGTAATTTCAGGGGAATCAAGGCAGGCTGCAGGGCAATGGTTTTTGCGATTGCAGCCGAATCCAATTATGGACGAGATTTGCGTTGAGATTGTGGCCCAGCGCGACGATGGCAATCGAGGCGCCAGGTTCGGAGCTCTCTTGAATGAATCCGGCTTTGAAGGATTTGAAGTACTAAAGGCGTTGTGGCTGCATGAAAGACCAGCTTAAAAGACTAGAAATGGTGTCCACTAAAATTAGTTGGGCGCCATCGCCTTTGGCGTCGTGGTCAGGAAGGTGAGTTGGCCGGAGGCTTACGCCACTTGGGTTGACAGGCAGCGACAAAGACTAATTTCAAAGACTGAAATTTTGCATCCGGCAAACTAGGAAAACCCTGTAAAGGGTTAACCTAGCAATTAGTGGATTATGGTTTGTTGCGTAGAGAATTAAATTCTTCAAAACCTTTTTCGAGATCTTCGATCAGGTCAAATGGATCTTCAAGGCCGATATGAAGTCGTACAAGGTGCCCATCAATCTCCCAGGATGTCGCACTTCGGATGGCTTTGGGATCTGCAATCATAGCCAAACTTTCAAATCCACCCCAAGAGTAGCCAATTGAAAATAACGATAAGCTATCCAATAACGCGTCTGCCGCAGCTTGTGAAGAAGGTTTGGTCACGAAGGACAGCAAGCCCGAGGCTCCTCTAAAGTCTCTTTTCCATAATTGATGCTGAGGATGAGACTCTAATGCTGGATAATAGACTACTTCAACTTCATCGCGTGTTTCCAACCATTTGGCTACTGTTGTCGCATTTTTATAGTGGCGTTCAAGCCTAATATCTAACGTTCTCATTCCCCGAAGTGCCAAGGTTACATCATCAGGGCTAACAAACAATCCCATGTTGAAGTGGAATTTTTTGAGGCTTTCCCATGCACGCTTGGAGGCTGATACAGTACCGAGAACGGCATCAGAGTGGCCGACGATATATTTGGTGGCGGCCATGATGGAAAGATCGACACCTAGTTCGAGCGATGGAAAGTAAAGGGGAGTTCCCCACGTGTTGTCAGCAATGACCAAAATATTATGCTCATGGGCAACCTTAGCGATGGCTGGTATGTCCTGTATTTCTAGAGTCAATGAGCCTGGGGATTCCGTATAGATGGCTTTTGTATTTGGCTTAAAAAAATCTACTACACCGGCACCTATTGTAGGATCGTAAAACGATACCTCTATTCCAAGGCGATTACCCACTTGTTCACAAAAGGCTCTAATTGGTGCATATACGTTGTCGGCGATTAGCAGGTGATCCCCTGCTCCAACTGCCGACAGTATGGCAGTCGTACAGGCAGATAGCCCTGATGGGCAAAGCACTGTGCCTTCAGCATGCTCTAACTGCTTAAGGGCCTGAGTAAGTGCCTCCGTGGAGGGGTTGTTCCATCGGCCGTAGATGTATTTTTGGCGCCCCTCGCGCATAGATGCGCTCGAAGGGAAAGCCACGGTTGAGCCTCGGTAAACCGGCACATTTACGAATCCATGATGCTGCTCAGGCTCGATAGACGCGTGGGCGAGTAAGGTTTGAACGTTTTTATATTTTTTCATACGGGCATCCAATTCCTGCAGCGGTTGGTGGCTTGGTGCGGACAGAAGTGACGCAGGGTTAGGATTAAAAAGCTATTTTTATTAAATGTCTACTACTAGGTTGGCCTATAAATAAATGTCATATAGAACATGGTCTTAGGATATTTTAAAAAATAGAGTTTACACGCCAACCATGTGGATGGTAGATTTTTTGCGACTCAAAACTCTACTATCTGGTCGGTATCGCATCGACGCTCGGTGTAGGATTTTGAATTGGGAGTGGATGGCTTCGTGCTATTGCTGCTACGCAAGTACACGCCGATTTCCGTATCTCGTTGGTAAAAGGATTAGAAGTTAAGAATTGCTATGGATAATAAAAACTGCAGATAAATCGCTTGGGTGAAGTATGAAAAAACAAAAAATAGAATCCCTAACAGCAACTCAGTGCAGTGACAAAAAAAATGATGCATCGAACTGGCTCGATTCTCAAGATAGTGGGTATTCGAAGCATTTAAAAAAACGGCATGTGCAAATGATGGCCTTGGGAGGTGCGATCGGAACTGGCTTGTTCTTAGGTGCTGGTGCTAGGTTGCAAATTGCGGGGCCAGCACTTGCAGTTGTGTATCTAATTTGTGGCATATTTGCGTTCTTTATACTAAGGGCCCTTGGCGAACTGGTTATGCATCGCCCAAGTAGTGGAAGTTTTGTGTCCTATACCAGAGAGTTTATGGGGGAACGTGCATCCTTCGTTGCGGGTTGGATGTATTTTGTTGTATGGGCATTAACTGGTGTGGTTGATATTACTGCTATTGCTATATACATGAAATACTGGAGTGTGTTCTCGGATGTACCTCAGTGGCTATTTGCATTGAGTGCTTTAGGCGTAGTGACGCTAATGAATATGGTTGGTGTCAAATGGTTTGGTGAAATGGAATTTTGGTTTGCTGTGATAAAAGTAGCTGCAATTAGCATATTTTTGATAGTTGGATCGTATTTTTTTGCAACGGGTCATGAAGTGGCTGGTCATATCCCAGGCTTTCATTTGATAACAGATAACGGTGGGGTCTTTCCTCATGGAATATTACCAGCGATTATCATCGTGCAAGGTGTCATTTTTGCTTATGCAAGCATAGAGTTGGTCGGAACAGCAGCTGGAGAAACGGCAGATCCAAGAAAAGTGATTCCAAAAGCAATTAATGGTGTGATTTGGAGGATTAGCCTTTTTTATGTTGGTTCCGTATTCTTGCTTGTTACGGTATTACCTTGGACTGCCTACAGTGCAAATGTTAGCCCGTTTGTCACGTTTTTTGAGGCACTTGGTATCCCAGGAATTGGTTCCGTCATGAACATTGTTGTAATGACGGCAGCACTTTCTAGTCTCAATTCAGGATTGTATGCTACGGGTCGTGTGTTGAGATCACTTGCTATGGGCGGATCTGCACCCAAAATGTTTAAGCGCATGAGTACTCAAGGTGTGCCCTATATGGGGATTTTGGTTACCATGGGCATTAACGTATTTGGTGTTATTTTGAATTTCCTCATTCCCTCTCAATTGTTTGAGCTTTTACTGAATTTGGTCTCTCTGGGGATACTTTCTACGTGGGCCTTCATAGTTCTTTCTCAAATTATGTATCGCCGTGCAGTGAAGAGGGGCGAGGTGGAAATGGTCTCATTCAAAATGCCTGGAGCGCCGTTTACTTCATGGCTGACGCTCGGTTTTTTACTCGTAGTATTGGTTCTCTTGGCGCTCGACTATCCAAATGGTACTTATACTGTCCTCTCTATACCTTTAGTCGCAGGAGCATTGATGCTTGGTTGGTCGAGGGCAGTTCGCTCAAAAGAAAAGGACTTAGAAGGAGCGGGTACACCTAGTCACGTAGGGGCCTAGCTTATTAGCGATGAGAGCACGTCTCGCGGCGTTCTCTCATCGCTTTGAGTTGAACCATAGTGCTAAGACGGCTAATATGCCTGTATCAAACATTTAGGTAAGCTTATGAGCACGCGTTCAGACCTTTTAACTGCTGCCGAATTATTGCTACGTACCAAAGGCTACTCTGCATTTAGCTATGCTGATTTAGCTCAAGAAATTGGTATTAAAAAAGCCAGTATCCATCATCACTTTCCTACAAAAGAAGGGTTGGGTATTGCAGTTATTGAGAGCTATCTTTTTAGATTTACTAAAAATTTAGATCTGATTAACGAGGAGAGTTCCGATACCATCATCCGGTTGAAAGCATTTTCATCTCTGTTTGTTGATAGCTCGAAAAATGGGATGCTACCTCTGTGCGGTGCACTTGCAGCTGAGCTGTCTGCTTTGCCTGATAGTCTCAAAGAACTGACTAGAAAGTTTTTCGAAATACATATCTCATGGTTGGAGGAAAATATTGCGAAGGGGCAGGGTGAGAGCGTTATAAAGGCAGACCTTAATCCTAAAGAAATTTCACGTGCTATTTTGAGCTTGCTTGAAGGTAGTAGCTTCGTTTCTTGGGCGTTCAACGATAAGGTTGTCGACCAATCTGGGTTTGATTTTATTTTGCAGAAAATTATCGTTTCGTAATTTCTATCTAGAATACGATTTGATGATCCCTTTCCGGATTTCTTCTTAAGTCATTGTTTTTGCCCATCTTTTAGATGGGCCCCATCTCGTAACGTCTCCGATACTCTGTAGATTTTCTCTGCATAGGTTGAATCTTCCCGCTCGAATACAAAGCTCATGGCGTTTTAGCCTGGTGAAGCTCCGTATCTGCCTGTCTGTTCTGACAGGTAGCGTATCGATGCGCGCCTTGTTTCATAGGGCTTTGGAGGCATTGGTGTCATCAAGATCTCTAGCGCAGGGATTATTTTTCCAAAAACTCTGTTGCAAGCCAACCTACCAGTTGGTAGGATTGTTTTGTCGCAAACAAACCCACACGAAACAATGCGCTCCACAGAGGATTTACCAAATGACAAATAATCTGAATGGTATTGATGTAGCCGCACTGCAGCAGTTTGCCCAAGGCGTTGCTGAGGATGCTTCCAAGCGGCACGCCAGCTTTAACGTCAAGACTCAGTGGAAAGGCCAAACACGCTCTGTGGCAAAAGTCAGCCGCTACAGCCTCGCCGGTGAGACCTATTCACGTGATTTCGAAATCGTCGCCGATGAGCCAAATGAGTTGCTTGGCCAGAATACTGCGCCGAACCCTCAGGAACTGCTGATGGCGGCCCTCAATGCCTGTATGTCAGTAGGCTACGCGGCCAACGCTGCAATGATGGGTATCAAGATCCACAGTCTGGAAATTGAGACTGACGGTACCCTCGATCTACGTGGTTTTCTGGGTTTGGACGAGAACGTTAACCCAGGCTACGACGAAGTAAGTGTTGTAATTCGTTTGCACACCGACGCATCCCGTGAGCGTGTGGAAGAGCTGCATAAGAATGTGATCAAGACATCGGTCAACTATGCCAACTTTTCTAAAGCCATTCGTATGGTGCCAACGCTCGAAGTTCTAGAAGACTGATTTTTAGGGTTTGACACCTGCTGAACCCTAAAAGCGCCAGTTGAGGAGTTTTCTCTGGCGCTACGGTTTTCGTAATCTAGTTACCGGGAGCATGAAATGAACGATTTTTTCAAAGGTAAGAAACTGCTTGTCGTCGGTGGTACCAGCGGAATGGGCTTGGAAACTGCTCGTATGGTGCTGAAAGCGGGTGGCAGCGTGGTGCTGACGGGTAGCAAGCAAGACAAGGCAGACGCCGTCCGTAGCGAATTGAGCCCGCTTGGCCCGGTTTCAGTGATAGTCGCAAACCTCATGACAGAAGAGGGTATGAATTTCGTTCGTAACGAAATCAACACAAATCATAGCGATATCAGCCTGATGGTTAACTCCGCTGGTATTTTCATTCCCAAAGCTTTCACTGAGCACGACGAGGCTGAGTACGATATGTACCTGTCTATTAATCGTGCAACGTTCTTCATCACCCAAGCGGTGGTCAAGAACATGCTCGCCGCCAAGCGGGAAGGGTCAATTGTCAACGTTGGCTCCATCGGCGCACAGGCTGCTTTGGCAGGTTCGCCGTCCTCTGCCTATTCCATGGCTAAAGCAGGTCTGCATGCGCTGACCCGCAACCTTGCGATTGAATTGGCTCACTCGGGCATCCGCGTAAACGCCGTCTCTCCAGGAATTGTTCACACATCTATCTATGAGGGCTTCATGGACAAAGAGGCAATCCCAGAAGCGATGAAGTCTCTGAACGATTTTCACCCACTGGGCCGAGTTGGCGTTCCGGAAGATGTGGCCAACACTATCGTGTTCCTGTTGTCGGATAAGACATCCTGGGTGACCGGTGCTATCTGGGACGTGGATGCGGGAATCATGGCCGTTCGTGCCTGATTTCAGCTAACGCTGTCTGATGGGAGCTGCCAAAATCGACTCCCATTCCATCACCAAGAGTGCTGGGAGGTGTAATGGCTCGAGTGATTATTCACGGCTATCTGACTGGCCCAGCTGGCTTCAACTACCAGCTTTTGGTGTAGGGCGGCTTAGTTCTGGGCGCAGGAGTTTTTCAATGTCAGGTTCGACAAGAGCAGCGCTGTTAAAAGTCGCGGAAAATCAGATGAGGTCTAAGGGCTACTCAGCATTTAGCTATGCAGATCTAGCCACGACGATTGGCATTAGAAAAGCCAGCATTCATCACCACTTTCCGACCAAAGAGTGTCTTGGTCAAGAGTTGATTAAAGACTCTATCATTCGCTTTGATGCGACTATTCTGTCAATTGAAGACGCTGATGAAGACTCTATGTTGCGGCTTCGAGCCTTCTCCCGTCTATTCGTCGATAGTGGGAATGAAGGGCTTCTACCGTTGTGTGGTGCACTGGCGGCAGAAATGGCAGCGCTACCCTTATCACTTCAAGTGCTGACTCGAGTTTTTTTTGAGACACAACTTGACTGGCTACAGAGAACCATTAGCGAGGTAGCCATTCAGAAAGGATGGATACTTTCCAAGCCAGCTAAATCCTATGCATTCATGCTCTTGAGTGTGTTAGAGGGGGAGTGCCTTATTGATTGGACATTAGGTAGATCAGCTGATCCCTTAGCAGGATTCGACTACATACTCGAATCCCTGGAGCAATCAGTCGTGATGCCTGCTCGTCAGATCAGACACACCAAAAGCAAGCAGCCGAGTTGTTAATAGTCGCTTTTAGTTTTCCTTAATAGCGACGCCTTTATTCCCTTCACTAGAGAGAGATTTATGAGCGGTATTCCGAAGAAATTCGTAGTTGATATTTGGTCTGATTATGTCTGTCCTTGGTGCTGGGTCGCTAAGCGTCGTTTTGAGAAAGCGCTTGAAAGCTTTCCTCACAAGGACAGCGTTCAAGTTAACGTCAGAGCTTACCGTCTTGCCCCGAACCATGTTGCTGAACCTATGGTCGGAGCCCTCAAGCGTAAGTTGGGTAGTCCAGCCGCTGCTGTAACCATGATGAATACAGTTAAGCAATATGGCGCATCTACGGGGCTTGATTACCATTTTGAAACCATGATGTTTGGTGATACAGCGGATGCTCACGTATTAGTCAAAGCAGTCGAAGATGAAGTCGTGAAGAAAAACCTTATGGAAGCGCTCTATGAGCAAAGTACCACCCAAGGTAAATCGCTGTTTGACAGAACAAGTCTAGAGGCGATAGCAAAGTCTGTTGGGGTATCTGATGAGTCGATTCGACTCGCGTGGTCATCCCCTGATCTGCGCCTTCAGATGCAGAGCGACGAGCGCGCGGCGGCTCAATTTGGGTCAGGCGTTCCTTTTTTTGTTTTCAATAATTCGTTCTCTGTTTCGGGTGCTCAGTCTCAAGAAGCTTTTCTTCAAGCACTGAACCAAATGTATTTGGAATCAAAGGGTGAGGATGAGTCGTTTAATGGCCAAGTCTGCGGTCTTGATGGTTGTAATTGATGTTAGAGAGATTGCGGCACCTGATGGTGCTGCAATTTCTGTGTCTGAAATTGCATCGTGGGTGAGGTGAAAATGAACCGTATCGTAGACTTGAAAGCCGAACAGTTCACTCGATTCGTTGCAAAGGGGAACAGTGTCGTGCTGTTTTCGGCGTCTTGGTGCAAACCATGCCAAGAGATGAAGCCGGTCTTTCACGACCTTGCAGACAAGATGCATTCTCGCGCATCCTTTGCAAGGATCGATGTAGCTGTTTCGCCGACGATTTCCCAAATGTATGGGATCCGGTCAGTGCCATCCTTGGCGATTTTTCACGAAGGGCGGTTGCGCTTAGTCTTGGCCGGCTCTCGTTCTGTTGCCGCGTTGAAGAAAGCAATCCTGGCTGAGTTAAAGGACGTCTTGTAAAGCTACCTTAAAGTGGCTTTAGATTTTTCTGCCTTGGATTAGCTATCTTTCTCTTCCGGCTTGGCGCGACTTTTATCAGGCCAGTTGTTGATAGTATGAGCTCGGTCTTCGTTGAATATTTCTGTTAGAAGGGCGTTTGCCCGCTTGTATGCGTCGTACTTGAATTCAGTGTCCTCCTCGGGCTGTCGGGCCATTTCTTCAAGCATTTCCTGGTTCAATCGGCGGAAGCGATCCGCGCGTTCACGGGCTTCATAGCGCCCAACACCAAGTTGTTCCAAGGCTTTGCGTCCAAGGGACAAAGCGCTTTCAAAAGTCTCCCGCTCGGCTTCCTCTATACCCATTTGGCGTAGGGTAATGATGTGTCCCATATCACGAGCGCGCACTACCAGTTTCATGGCGGGGAAATGCTCTTGGGCCAGCCGTGTCAGTGCCAAGTTGTCTTCCTGGTTGTCGATGGCGTTGATCAGAACCACTGCTTGAGCTGCACCAGCGGCGTGCAGCAAATCAAGACGGGTCGCGTCGCCGTAGAACACCTTGACTCCGAACTTGCGTAACGTTTTGATATGATCGGGGTCGTGATCTAGCACCACCACTTCAAAACCACAGGACATTAATAGACGGCCTGCAATTTGGCCGAATCTACCGAAGCCAGCGATGATTACCCGAGGATTGCGTTGGTCGATGGTGTCAGCTTCCTGATTGTCCTGTTTGCGCGCTGATTCCAAGCGATTGAGCACTAGAATCAGCAGAGGAGTCACACACATGGAAAGTGCTACCGCCAAGGTTAGACTTTTACCCCAAGGGTCGACCAGGATGCCCGCAACCGTTGCTGCGCCAAATACCACAAAGGCGAACTCACTGCCCTGACCGAGAAATACCGCCTGCCAAGAGCGCTGTTGAGTAGGAACGTTCAGGAAGCGGCCAAGAAGTTTGATCACCAGCAGCTTGATCAGGATAAAACCTAAGGTCAGTGTTAAAACTTTCAGTGGTGCATCAATCAGCGTGCCAAAGTCGATCGACATACCGACGCCGATAAAGAATAAACCAAGCAGTAGCCCCTTGAATGGCTCAATGTCGCTTTCCAGCGCATGCCGGTACTCTGAGCTTGCTAATAGGACACCGGCGAGAAATGCCCCCATAGCCATGGACAATCCTGCCTCTTCTAGCAACAACCCAAATCCAAACACTAGGAAGAGCGCCACGGCACTGAAGATTTCGCGCAAGCCTGAGCGCGCAACAAAGCGCAGAACGGGTCGTGAGACGTACTGACCCAAGAGCACCACCGCGCCGATCGCGCCGACGATTTTTGCAATGGACAACGCGAGCTCCGCGCCGGAGGGCGTACCACCATTTGCCGCTAACAATGGAATCATCGCGACCAGCGGAATCGCTGCAATGTCCTGGAATAACAACACGGCAAAGCTGCTGCGGCCCACGGCAGTGGGTGTCATATTTCGCTCGTTCATGGCCTGCATGGCGATGGCGGTCGACGATAGACTTAGCGTCAACCCCACCAATAGTGCTGCTGACCAGTTCAAGCCAAGTGCGGCACAAAACACGGCAATTGCAGCGCCGCAGACCAGCATCTGCAATGCACCGCCACCGAAGACCATTCGGCGCATGGCCCAAAGACGTTTGGGATCAAGTTCGAGACCAATGATAAACAACATCAAAACTACGCCGATTTCAGCAAAGTGCAGAATGGATTCCACATCCGTAACAAGCTTCAGGCCCCAGGGGCCAATCAGGCAGCCGGCCAATAGATAGCCCAGAACTGGGCCAAGTCCTAATCGAACGGCTATCGGGACTATCAATGCAGCAGAGCCCAAGTAAATGAGCATCTCAATCAGACTGTGAGTCTCCATCTTAATATTCCTTCCAGGAGGCCAACCGCGAGTAATAATGCTCGATTTGTGAGTGTATGAAGTCAGGTTCATCTGCATACGCACCGTGTACCACCACAGGATTCAGCCAGCGCATGTTGCAATAGATTGCTGTTGCGTGGAGGGGTTGAGCCAACACCGAAAAACCTGGATGGTCGCCAATTTGGAAATGATCGTGCTCGCCACCCGTCGTGACGGCCCACATCAGACTCTTATCTTTTAGGCCGACAGAGCCTTTGCCGTATGCCCATCCGTGGGTGAATACTTTATCTATCCATAATTTCAAAAGCGGCGGGGAGCTGTACCAATACATCGGATGTTGCAATACGAGCAGTTGAGCTTGATCGACTGCTCTCTGTTCAGCCTCAACGTCGATATTGAAGTCCGGATAAAGGTCGTACAAGGAGCGTACGACAACGTCCGGATTGCTTGATACGCGCTCGAGCATTGCTTGATTAACAAGTGATTTTTCGGGGTAGGGATGAGCATAAATGATAAGAATCAAGATGACCTCCAGGAGGTCCGTTAGTCGATGAGCGATAGAACCCACCCTCATAAAGGATGGTTTAAATTCAGTACTTTGAGGCCAATTAATTTTTGTGAACGAAAAAGCCCTTCCTGGAGAAGATGCCAAGTCCCAAGGAACGAGATACACCAAATCCAGAAAAGGCTTGATTGTCAGAGCAGCGCTTTACTCGCCAGCTTGTATCTTGAGCACCTTTTCTGCGGTTATTGGCTCTCCTGCAATTCCCCAACTACCGCTTTTTACTTCTTCGAAAAGAACCCAAGTGAGAGCTCGCATGTTTTCACCTTCGACTGAAACCATGGCTTCCGTAACTTTGTGAATCGCCTCGGCTTTCTGTTCTTCCGTGAAAACGCCTTCGATACCTTTAATGATGACTAACGGCATGGTGTGCTCCATTTATGCAAGGGCTTAGGGTCAGTGTCGAAGACGCCCACATCTTCGCGACCTTCGGGGTACGGATTTTTCCCGTCGATACAACAGACATGACAGGCAGGTTCCGGATTACGACAGGACAGCCCACGCAGAAATGAATGTGGGCTAGGCCTTTAAGCAATTACGCTTTAGCTGGAGCAGGTTGAGTCGCGTTACCGTAATTCGGATAGTCGGTATAACCCTTGTCAATCGAACCACTGACACCGTAGTAGGTTGTGCGATCGCCTTCCGATAGTGGCCAGCCGTTCTGCATACGCTCCACCAGATCTGGGTTGGCAATGTAAGCAGTACCGAAGGCGATCAGGTCGAGTTCGCCTTTGGCTAGTTCAGACTCAGCAATATCTTTGGTGAAGCCGCCGGCTGCCATCAAAGTGCCTTTGTAAGCTTCGCGGAATGCGGCACCAAACCCTGGAGGGGTTTGCGCGACTAGGATGGTTGGCTGGTAATTCAGGTGAACGAATGCAAGCTCGCGATCATTAAGTGCATCAGCCATGCTCATCCAAGTTTCTGCTTCGCCCTCGTATACGCCGAAGTCATACAGGCGGCCAAATGGCGAGAACCGTACACCTATCTTGGAACCGCCGATTTCAGCAGCAATTGCGTCAATGGTTTCAAGCAGGAAACGCTGGCGATTGGCGATAGAGCCGCCGTACTGGTCGGTACGAGTATTCAGGGCGCTGCTCAGGAATTGATCGAACAGGAAGCCATTGGCAGCCATGATTTCGATACCGTCAAAACCAGCGTCAATAGCCATGCGAGCCGATTTCACGAAATCCGCAACAACGCGTTTCACTTCGTCAGTTGTCAATGCGCGTGGTGCGGAGGGTTGAACCGGGCCAGATTTTTCAGGCTCTATCCAAGCATATACCGTGGTATCTACCGCAGGGATAGTACCCGAGGAGACTGGTATTATGCCGTGCACCGAAACATGGGACATGCGGCCAACGTGCCAGAGTTGCGCAAAAATCTTCCCCCCTTTGGCATGCACTGCATCTGTGACTGTACGCCAGCCTGGCAAGTGCTCTTTAGCATAAATCCCAGGGGTATATAGATAGCCACGAGCCTCGTCGGAAATTGGCAGCCCTTCAGTGATCAGCAGTCCAGCAGAAGCACGCTGCGCGTAGTACAGCGCGTTGGATTCATTTGGAATGTTGTTCAGCGTCCTTGTGCGAGTCATTGGGGCCATGACAACGCGGTTCTTCAGAGATGTTCCGGCCAGATCGTAAGGTGTGAACAGCTTATTCATGATTACTCTCGACGTCGTGTGAGGGAGCAAGGTCGCGTTTGATTTATGACTTGTCGAACGCGTCGAGTACGTGGGTGCTATACACCAGTGCTGCACCGGCGTTCATGTTGATGGCAACACTCAGTGCCTCAGCAACTTCCTCGCTTGTAATACCGAGCTTCTTGGCTTCCGCTGCGTGGAAAGCAATGCAACCATCGCATCGAGTCGTAACGGCTACTGCTAAGGAAATTAGCTCGCGAGTCTTCGCATCCAGATGGTTTGTTTTGCTACCGGCAGCGCCGAGTGCAGCCATGCCCTTCATGGTCTCCGGGGACAAGCCGTTGAGTTCTACCAAACGAGTGTTGATGTCTTTACGGGTCTGCTTCCAGTCTTGCATTTGATTCTCACTTGGGCGTTCAGCCCGGTTAGTGGCGCGAGGAAATGTGGAACTGGATCAAATCTACCATCCAGTTGGTAGGCTTGCAAGGGGCGTGATAGAATTTGGCACCCTAGAGATGTTGTCACTGATGGTTCAATGCTCAGATCGATGCCTAGAGCCTCTACGAATACGGTTTTAGATTGTATTTATTACAATCCTAGTAGATGGTAGTTTTTTACGCTCGACAGCAGGACGGGCTTTGAGTGTTAAGCGTTATTAAAATCATGCAGTTAGACGAGGTTATTGATGAATTACCTAGCGCACTTGCATTTGGGCGGTCAGGAGCCGCAGCAGCTCCTGGGGAGTCTCTATGGGGATTTTGTAAAGGGAACGCTTGCAGGCCATTTTCCTTTACAGACTGAAGAGGCAATCAGGTTGCATCGCCAAATTGATGTGTTCACTGACTCCCATCCATTGGTCAAAAGGGCGTTAGGACGATTTCGAGTGGCAAGGCGTCGTTATGCAGGAATTGCACTAGACATGTTTTTTGATCATTGCTTGGCTCGCGACTGGGAGCACTTTGCTGATGAGCCTCTGGAGGCTTTCGCAAAAAAGGTCTATGTCATTTTAAAAAACGAGCCTGCCTTACCGGAACGTCTGGCTCAGATCGTTCCGTCCATAATCAGAGAAGATTGGCTTGGTGCATATAAAGATTTTCCAATGATTGGTCATGGACTCAAAGTCATCTCACAGCGCTTATCCCAACCAGAAGGCATGTTTGGCGTCTACGAGGAGCTGTCAGCGCTATATGAGCCGCTGAGTGAAGATTTTCAGGAATTCTATCCAGTGTTGTGGCAGTACGCACAAGCCGGTTTAGGTGCATCAAAGACACCTCAGTGAGCTTATTTGCCTAACAGGTTAGGCTTTTCAGTAGCTTAGTTGGATTTTAGGGATAACCTCATCTTGGAATTATTCCATGGTCTATTCCATAATTTATCAAAGCAGTGGGCTTGTCGATATTAAGCTTGCGCCGGACGATGAGTCTTAACGGTTCTGACACTAATATCCAATTCGCGAGCCATTTCCTTATTGTTCAACCCTTGAGCTATTTTATATAGAACTTGGTTTTCCCGTGGGGGTGGCTCGTTCGAGTTACCATCGTCAAGAAGTAGTTTTTGCGCGATTTCAGCACTATATGTAGCAATTCCCAATGCGTAATAGAGGACTTCAACGTGTTCAATGACCTGAGTCGTTTCGGTAAGTATCTAGGTCAAGCAGCGCGCCTGATGGTTGGTATGCCCGATTACGATACGTACGTTGAGCATATGCAGACTAAGCACCCTGATAAGACGATGATGTCATATGAGGGATTTTTCAGAGAGCGACAAGAGGCTCGCTACGGGGGTGGCAACTGTCAACCTCGGTGCTGTTAGTAATGTTATGTTTTTTGCTAAATAAAGTTAAGCCCGATACCAAGTATCGGGCTTTTTTATTTGGCTATAAAGATTAATTTTAAAACATGCCTAGAGCATAATATGGTTTTTCATTTGATCAAATCGTTCAAAACCCAGTGCTAGGTCAGCAATTAGATCATCTGGATTTTCCAAGCCGATGTGCAGCCGTACCAAGTGGCCCTCATCACTCCATTGTGTTGCACTTCTGATATTGCGAGGGTCTACAGTGATAGCCAAACTTTCAAACCCACCCCAAGAGTAACCCAGGCCGAATAAGTTGAGATTGTCGAGTAGTGCCTTGACAGCCTCGAAAGGTGCGGGTTTGGTTACAAATGACAGTAGGCCAGTAGCGCCAGTGAAATCCCTTAGCCATAGGGCATGATTTGTATGGGATGGAAGCCCAGGATAAATAACGCGTGCAACCTGCTTTTGATCTTCGAGCCATTGTGCAATTTTGGTTGCATTCCGTTGATGTCTCTCCAAACGAACGTCGAGCGTGCGAAGTCCTCGGAGAGCCAAGTTTGTATCATCTGGGCTAACGTAGATGCCGCATTCAAAATGGTAGGCCTTTAATTGAGGCCAGGCGAGCGGTGAAGCCGCGATGGTGCCAATCAATGCATCTGAGTGCCCCACAATATACTTCGTGGCTGCCATGATCGACAGGTCAACACCGTGTTTGATCGCTTTGAAGTACATAGGTGTAGCCCAAGTGTTATCCAGCAGCACTAGGGCACCGCAGTCATGGGCCGCTTCGGCAATCGCAGGTATATCCTGTATTTCAAAGGTGTGGGATCCAGGAGACTCAGTAAACACTGCCTTCGTATTGGATTGAAAGAGGGTTTTTATGTCATGCCCAATCTGTGGGTCATAGTAAGTGGTTTCGATCCCGAACCGTTTTCCAGCCGTTTCCAAAAAGTGACGTGTTGGGGCATAAACGGTATCAGGTACCAAAATGTGCTCGCCTGAGCCAACGACGGAAAGTATCGCCGTGACGCAGGCTGACAGTCCTGATGGACAGAGAACAGTTCCAGTTGCTCCTTCAAGTGCTGTGATCGCTTCGCAGAGAGCCTCGGTGGATGGGTTGTTCCAGCGGCCGTATTGATACCTTTGACTACCGTGCTGCATAGAGTCGACATTGGGGAATATTACAGTTGAACCACGGTATATTGGAGGATTTACGAAGCCATAATGTTCTTCGGGGTGACTTCCCGTGTGCGTAAGTACAGTTGAGGGAGAGTGTATTACCTTTTTATTTTTCATAGATTTTCCCATCGATGAGTCTATTGGCGAGACCTTAAGTATATTTTTATGTGAAGGAAACTATCTTTCGATTGTTTGTCATTTATAGCCATTCTGGTTAATTTTATTAGCTGAAAATGATGCTATGGAAGTTTTTCAAAAGTTGTGCGAGGATGCCTAAATTCGCCTATGAGGGAAAATCATGATTGAGTTAGACAAAGTAGATCGGACGATTCTCAGCATTATTCAGATGAATGGCCGATTGACTAACGCGGAAATTGCCGCGCGCGTATCTCTCTCGCCACCAGCAAGCTGGAAGCGTCTTAAGCGACTCGAGGAAGAAGTTATTGATGGTTATTATGCAACCCTTAACAGAAAGGCTCTTGGCTTAAATGTCTTTGCGTTTATTAGTATTACGCTTGATAGCCACTCAGAAGAGGCGATGGATAATTTTGAGCGAGGTGTTGATGCGCTGCCTAATGTGTTGGCGTGTCATAACATATCTGGGAAATATGATTACTTGTTGCAGGTTGTTGTAGAGGACATGGATGAGTTTCATAAGTTGGCCATGTTTAAGATTCGTAGGTTGGGCAATATCAAAGAGATGTACACAGGGTTTTCGTTGCGAGAAGTTAAGCGGAGTACAACGCTACCTCTTTGAGATTAGTTGGAAAGCATTTAGTGAAGTGGTATTTTATATTGTTTTTTTGATAATCTGGTTTGTGATTTTTAAGGGTATTAGAGCATGGCAAAAAAACTCGAGTCGCTTGCAGAGATTGCTGAATTTAAGATCGTGAACATGATCATAGCAGGGCACCTCAAGCTGGGCTCCAGAGTCACTGAGGCTGAACTTGCAGAGAAACTATCAATAAGCACTGCTCCTGTACATCAAGCGCTGCAGGCTTTGAACAGGCTTGGTGTGGTCATTATAAAGCCACGGAAAGGAACGTATATATTTACTTTTACCAAGGAAGACATATGTAAAATGACGCTTGCGCGTTACGCCATTGAAAGCGAGGCGCTGCGGCAAGCTCATGTAAATAGCTCTACCCGATTTAGTTTGGAGCTTTCTAGGGTGATTTCAAAAATGGAGGAGTCTGTAAGGCAGGGAGATCTAACAGGGTATTTAAAGTATGATGCTGAGTTCCATGATGTTTTCTATAAGTATTCAGAGAATGAATTTCTCGTTATGGCATCTAGCGCGATTACCATAAAAGTAATGGTGTTGTGGTATTTGAGTATTCTTGATAAGTATACAGTTGGCGATATGCTGCTATCTTTTGGTGATCATCAAGCTATTTATGAGAAGGTTGTTGTTGGCGAGATTGATCAAGCATGTAAGATCTTATCTTTGCATTTGAAACGCTTGGAAGATATATTTTCCAGGGAGGAGTAAGTGTTTTTGTTCATTTGCGAGGACGGACATGCTCCGTACGTCCTCAGGTGGTTATGGTTTTTTATCTGTGTTGTTGCTTGTTTGCGTATTGACTATTGTGAAGTTTGGAGTGAGTGAGAGTTTCTGTAGTTGAGCGCTTCGAAGTTGGTCGCTATGTTTTTTTGTGAAGCCAAGTTTGCCAAGAAGGATTTCTATCTGATGTATTGGTTGTGGGTGTTTATTATTGATAAGTGTGAGCGGTTCCCTCGCTAAGGATCTATATATGCTTTTAGATAATTAAAGTGTTTTCGCGTTTTGGAGGAGGCGTTACGCATAACTGCTGCCAGCAGCATGACTGCACGATGAGCGCCGTAAGAGCGCTGTTCACAACGGTCTAGAGATTTTTGTGAAATTTCACAGTTTTTTTTTGCGCGGCTGATATTTCACTGTGGCAGGTGGAGATGCTCTAGGTTGGCGCATGTGAATACTAATATTTAAAATAAATAATTGTAGTGCAGTGAAATTTCACGAGTTTAATTTTTTGAGATTTTTGCAGGGGTTGAAAGCTATTTGGGAAGCTGCTTTTATTAGGTTGTGTGAATGAAAAGTCCACGTTTTTCATGATAGACAAAATAATAATTGAGGCTGGTTGGTATGAGAATTACAAGTGTCGAAGTATTTGATTGCAATGTCCGTGAGAAAGATCCTGCGCTTAGTTATTTTAATCCAATTCTGATCCGTATTAACACTGATGAAGGTGTCTCTGGAATAGGAGAGGCTGGACTTGCATATGGATCAGGTTCAAATGCAGCTGTTGGCATAATCAAGGATCTTGCTCCGCGCCTCATTGGTAAAGACCCCATGCGGATTGAGTCCATCTGGGAAGACTTTTACCGTGGCACTTTCTGGGGGATGGGAGGAGGGCCAGTATTTTATGCCGGCATGAGTGCGATTGATATCGCATTGTGGGACATCAAGGGTAAAAAATATAATGCCCCTATTTACGAGCTGATCGGGGGGAAAACCAATGAAAAGCTTAGAACCTATGCCAGTCAGCTTCAATTTGGTTGGGGAGATGAACAAACAGCCCTTTTCGATCCTAAAGACTACGCGGATGCAGCCTTAAAGGCGGTTGCAGAAGGCTATGATTGTATTAAAGTCGATCCAATTCAGTTTTATGGTACCACCAAAGAAGAAAATGCGCTGAGCAACCCTAAGCAAAGTTACTATGGACTTCTACGTAACGAAGATATCAATCGAGCATACGATCGCCTGAAAGCTATGCGGGATGCCGTGGGTAAAGATGTTGATATTATCTTGGAGATTCACTCTCTGCTCGGGGCAAACTCCGCTATTCAGTTAGCCCGCGCTGTTGAAGACATAGGTATTTACTACTATGAGGAACCAACAAACCCGATGAATACTGACGCATTTGCAAGGGTTACAAATAGCGTGAGTATGCCCGTGTCCACAGGGGAGCGGAATTATACGCGCTGGGGTTATCGTGAGCTTTTAGAGAAACAGGCGGTAGCTGTAATTCAACCAGATGCTTGCTTGGTGGGAGGGATTACTGAAGCTAAGAAAATTTGCGATTATGCAAATATATATCATGCTACTGTTCAAGTGCATGTGTGCGGTGGGCCGGTTTCTACCGCAGCAGCACTGCATATTGAGACTGCAATACCCAATTTCATTATTCATGAACACCACACAATTGCTTTGAAAAAAGATATTATCGATCTTTGCAAGTATGACTATCAACCAAAGAATGGCTTTTTTACAGTTCCTGAGTTGCCTGGGCTTGGTCAAGAACTGAACGATGAAGTTGTTCATCAGTACTTGGTAGCAACAATAAAATAATAAAGCATTGTGAACTTAGCACTGGTCTTGTTTCAGGTCAGTGCTTTGTTACACCCTGGGAGTATAAAATGGAAACGAACATAGCAGCTTTTTCTAATGAGAGCTCAAGCTCAAAAGCTCTTTATGGAAAGGTGATTAGAAGAATAATACCGTACATGTTTGTTTGTTATTTATTTAATTATCTCGATCGCGTGAATGTTGGTTTTGCTAAGCTGCACATGCTTCAAGATATAGGTATGAGCGAGGCCGCGTACGGATTAGGGGCGGGTATATTTTTCATTGGATACTTGGTGTTTGGCTTGCCAAGTAATCTGATGCTGCAACGGATCGGCGCTAGGCGCTGGGTAGCGATTATCATGGTGCTGTGGGGGATTCTCTCAACCTCATTAATGTTCGTAAAAACAGCGGAAACATTTTACGTACTCAGGTTTCTCACAGGTGCCGCTGAAGCAGGTTTTTTTCCTGGTCTGATTTTGTACTTTACGCAGTGGTTTCCTGCTTCAATACGTGGACGTGTGATGGCTTTGTTTATGTCTGCTATTCCACTCTCTGGCGTTCTGGGCGGGCCGCTTTCTGGGTGGATCCTTGAAGCATTTTCGTCCAGCCCCGTTGGTGGTATGGCTGCATGGCAATGGTTATTCGTTATTGAAGGGGTGCCTACTATTCTGTTAGGTGCAGGTGTATATTTTATTTTGGATGATCGAGTACAGGATGCGCGTTGGTTAACTCAAGAAGAAAAAAATGTAATTATATCTGACTTGGCCGCTGACGAAGCCAAAAAGCCTTCCTGCAAGGCGGAGGGCATGAAGCAAGTCCTGAAAAACAAGTGGGTTTGGATTCTGGGTCTTATTTACTTCTCATTTCAAGGTGGCGTTTACGCTATTAGCTTTTGGCTTCCAACAGTAATTAAATCTGGGAATTGGGGTGGGATGTTTATGGTTGGTTCAATCACTGCCATCCCATATGCTGCAGCTGCCTTGTTCATGCTTTTCATGGGAAGATCTGCCGATGCCAGTGGTGAGCGGCGTTGGCACTTGGCAGTTCCGATGATTATGAGTGCTGTAGGTCTAGCAGTTACTGCCAGTGCAGGGGGCTCATCTACAACTGCTCTGTTAGGACTTACTATTGCAACTATGGGCGCTTTTACAGCACTCCCAATGTTTTGGCCACTGTCGAGTTCGTTCCTTAGTACGGCTGCCGCAGTAGGAGGCGTTGCAGTAATCAATTCGATAGGTCAAGTTGCGGGTTTTGCTAGTCCATATTTCGTTGGCTGGATCAAAGATACGACTCACTCAACAGATGCCGCTTGGTATTTTTTGTCAGCACTAACCCTGTTAGGGGCATTGGTAATGCTTCTTGCTACCAAAAAACGTACCTTCCGCAGTTGAGATAGGGTTATTGCAGCGAACCACTTCGATTTGAGGTGCGGCGTTGAATATATTAATAGTTACAGATTTAATAGGGGTTATGTTGGAGCAGATATTATAAATGTTATCTGTTAATTCTTACATGGTTAATGACACCGATGCCTGATATCAAGGGTTTCGGTGTTCACCTGCTCTTGTGTATTGTTGAGATTAACTTATATCCTGAAGTGGATAGCTCATCTACTCTTGTATGATTGATGGTAATGCTGGTCAAGTTGGGTTGTTGATTATTAAGGAGCTAAGGCTTGGTTTTTGAGTTAGGCTATCTTGTCGATAGTTAGTGGCCTATACAATTGGCTCAGAAATCCAGCTAGACGTATAAGGCTAGTCTTCAGTGTTTAACTTATGTATGGATGATTGTTTAGATAATAGGATTAGAGTAATTCCTCCAAGCACCGCGAGAGAGCTAAGACCAAGACGTGCAGTATAGATTTCTCCCAGTAATAAAACTCCGGCAAGTGATGCAATAACAGGGACACTGAGCTGGACGGTCGCTGCGTGGAACGATGAAAGCTGTCGCATTGCCGCGTACCAAATTGCGTATCCAATGCCAGATGCAATGGTGCCTGACGCAAATGCTGCCGCTATGCCAATAACGTCCGCATGAAAAGACTTAATGAAGGGTAGGGCCGTAAGCATGATGAGCGGTACAGACCTCATGAAGTTGCCACTTGTCGTCGCCAACGGGTCAGTCGAAGCTTTGCCAAGAATTGAATATATCCCCCAGGCTACTCCTGAAGTGATCATTATTGCTGCGCTTATCAGAGGGGGGGCATTCGTACCTGGAACAAGAATCACAACTAATCCAGAAATAGCGAAAACTAAGCCCAGTAATGTTAAAGGCCCCATTCGCTCTCCTTTGAAGAAACCGAACCCAAGCATCGTGAGTTGTACTGCTCCGAACAAAATAAGTGCGCCGATGCCAGTGTCCAGATTCAGGTATGAATAGGAAAAAGCGAATGCATAGACGTAGAGTGATAAGCCTCCTCTCCAAGTTCCTGTGCAATTTGGAGTAGACCGCCTAAGCTTAAGAATTATCCATAAAACAAACGCACCACTGACTAAACGTATAACACTAAAACTGATGGGGTCGATAGCACTGTCTCGCAGTGCCAGCCGACAAAGTACGGAGTTCGCTGCGAAAGCGACCATTGCGATGGTTGTTAGTAAAATTATGCGTCGTGATCGCTTGCTCATGATTTTTTGAGTAAAGCTGGCACTCATGAAGTAGTCTTCCACTTAATTGGGTCAGATTTAGATGTTTCATGATCGAAGAGCTATCGTTATATTTTTTAAATGCATCAATGATAGATGATAATTTTATTGTGCTAAAACTCAACCAACTGGCGATGTACTTTATTCAAAATGTAAAGCAGCTAATTTTTGCGATTGAGTGAGCTGCCAGGCGGGACTCTAGGTCAAATTGCTCCTATCACAGCTGCACATAGAAATGTGACTAATATAATCAACAAAAAAACAATGCCCCATGAGTTTTTTGTTGGTTTCCTTTGATCGCCTCTTTTGGCAGACTCACTATCGCAACAAAGTGAACTATTTCGCCCTTGTTCCCTCGCTCTCTTAAGAGCTAATATTGAGCAGTATCGCATGTAAATATCCCTAGATTAATTTATATTGAATGTGATTTTTCCGAAGTGTACAAATATCTTGAACTCCATGCGGTAATGCATGAGGCAACATAGTCAGCGTCCTTGCTATTGGTTAACAAGTGGTCGGCAGAGTCTAGTGAAATAAAACTTTTAGGATGCTTCGCGGTCTGGTAAATTTTTTGAGCTTGTTCTATTGAAACAACGGTATCTACTGGGGAGTGGAAAACTAGCAGCGCCCTACGTAGGCTTGCAATATTTTTGTCCTGTTGATGTGTCTCAATATCATCAAGGAACTGTTTTTTTATGTTGAACTCTCTACCTGCTAACATGACTTTAAATTCTCCATGATCTCTTATGTTAGCTACCTCGCTTTTGAACTGTTTTATTACATGGGACGCCTCAGCAGGAGCACCTATGGTCACAACTCCTTTTACTTCTGGGATATATTTGGCCGCTGCTATGACTGCAGCCCCTCCTAAACTATGGCCTATTAGGATAGCTGGAGCTTCATGTGTTTCTCGCAAATAGTCTGCTGCTGCTACCAAGTCAGCAACATTGGATGAGAAATTGCTGTTGGAGAAATCACCTTCACTATTGCCAAGGCCTGTAAAATCAAATCTGAGAACAGCAATATTGTTGTCAACCAGGGCTTTTGCAATTCTCGCAGCCGCTTTGATGTCTTTACCGCAAGTGAAGCAGTGGGCGAATAGAGCGTAAGCGCTAGGTGCTTCTGGCGTTTGAAGAAGGCCGGATAAGCTTACTGATTCAGAATTTTTAAATATTATCTGTTGTTTGCTCATGATTTTTCCACAGATCAGCTATTGGTTCAGCAAAAGATCGAGACTTGACCGAGAAGCATTTTTTGCCACGGCCTTTCTAAGGATGCGGTGGCCATTACGAAGCAAGACTACCATCCAGTAGGTAGGTTTGCAATGTTTGTGACCGCTTTGCGAGCGTTTTTGAGTAGAGTATGGATCGAGCGGACTGAAGGGCAGGGCGTTAGGGATGTGGAGAGGTGAAATCCCTCACATCAGCCCGTAAGGGAAATGGCATAGCATAGAGATGGTCATGGATCTAGATGCGTGCTGAATAGTGGGCAGGGTGTTGTCAGGAAAGCCTGATGTAGACTTGATGATCAATGCTTTTGATATGGCCTACAATCAAAGAGAGAAGCTTCAGAACTGCTGCTGCTTCATTTCGATCAGGGGTCGCAATACGCTAGTCGTCAGCGTCAGCGTCAGCGTCAGCGTCAGCGTCAGCGTCTGTGGCTTTACAGCACAAAGTAGAGCACGATATTTGAATAGCCCCTAGTTTCGTAGACATCTTCATACCTTAAAATTAGGCCATTCAGGAGGTGCCATGAGCAATCCACGTTATGCCGAAGAATTCAAAATCCAAGCGATCAATCAAATGATCGAAAAAAAAGCTGCCTGTCGCTTATGTGGCAGCACGTTTTGGCGTATCGACTCACAGCCTTTATGCGTGGGTAAAGCGTAAGCGGCTGGCTATCCCACCTTGCGCAATTACAAGACGTAACCGCACGCAGCCCGCTTCTGCATGTCGAAGGGCGTAGCATATGTTCTGGAATGGGTCGTATGGTCAATGAGTCGTTTAGGAGTTGTTCCCGTTGAAATTCGATTTAACTGAACTACACACAAAATATGCAGGCGCGGCAGACCCGGCCCTCGGCCATATTCCGAACGATCTGATAGCTGCTATCCAGGATGTGTACAAGCCGGCGGGAATGCAATTGACGGATCTGGCTCTACGCGAGGCTGAGAGTGTCGAGTATGGTGCCTCCCGCTTTGGCCTCGACGGACACACCATTGCCTTCCGTGTGGCTAAAACAACGCCGACGAAGATTGGACAGTTCGTCACAATATGGAAGCGCCCGACGTCAGGCAGCATCATTGCACCTCTCGATGTCGATGATGGCGTAGCCTTTGTTGTAGTGAGTGTGTTCGATGCAACTCATCGCGGACAGTTTGTTTTCGACCAGAAAATACTGGCATCAAAGGGCATCATGGCGATTAACGGTAAAGGCGGTAAGCGCGCCATCCGCGTTTATCCACCTTGGGTCAAACCAGTCGCCAAAGAGGCCGTTAGGACACAACAATGGCAACTACAATACTTCCTTCCTCTTGAACAAAGCGGAAGCGCCGATTCCGTGCAGGTGCGTCGGTTATTTGAAGTTTAAGATCCTTATCCGTCATTCTTGAGCGTTCTGGGTAAGCCCGACGTCCACCTATACGGCAGGAGCTGATCAATTTCACTCGCACGCTGCGTCGGCAGACGCGTGAGAACGTCCTTCAAATAAGCATACGGATCATGCCCGTTGAGCCGCGCAGATTGGATCAAACCCATGATCGCCGCCGCCCGTTTACCGCTGCGTAGCGACCCTGCGAAGAGCCAGTTCTTGCGTCCAAGAGCCCAAGGCCGGATCTGGTTCTCTGCCCAATTATTGTCAATGGGAACAGTTCCGTCATCGAGGTAGCGCGACAGCGCTGCCCAGCGTTTCAGACTGTAATCCAATGCTCTGCTGATAGCCGAACCTTCGGGCACGAGATCGCGCTGCGCGATCATCCAGGCATGCAGCCTATCCATCACCGGTACTGCTTTTTCTTGCCGTATTCGGCGCAGTAAATCCGGATCCAGGTCACGGACTTCACTTTCGATTTCGTACAGCAACTGGATATAGCGCAGGGCTTGCTCGGCGAGCATGCTCTTGTTGGTGGCATGCAATTCGAAGAACTTACGCCGCGCATGGGCCATGCAACCGATCTCCGTCACGCCGAGTTCGAAGCTGGCCTTGTAACCGCCAAAATCATCACAGACCAGCTTGCCCTTCCAGCCTTGCAGGAAGTTGGGGCCGCGATCAGGTGTCTTCCCAGGGTGCATTACATTTCGGTTCAGCAGGCCCAACTGGACATTAGTCAATAATTGATGCTCGGTTACAAATGTGGATGCTACCTCATCAACTCAATTGCTGGCCAACGCCCGCTTGCAGGCCGGGGAAATAATTAACGTCGTGTCCGGGACTATTTGATCACTAAAGTTTTAGGCCTTATCCGAGCAATGCCTATTGAGTATTTGTTTTGATCGGCCACAGGAAATGCGAAAAATCTGCCGATGCCAGTCGCCCGCATAAGCTGCGACACTCCGACGCAGTCATAGGCCTTGGCTCGCTATAACATGCTCGTCAAAAGACATGTGACAGTCTGTCGCATGAGGCTTCGTGGAACCCTGCTTGAAAAAGGCTTCCTGGCTCGTGCGAACAACACATAAAAGCCTTAATCTATTAGCGATTTGTGGTTTCACCGGCTGTTGAAGTAATAGGGGAGTAGGTATGCCTTTACCACACTGTTCCACCAAGTGTGAACGCCTAGCTCTCTTGGGCCATTTCTACTGGGAAGGTACCGGAAGCTATCGGGCTACCAGCGCGAAGACCTGCCTCACAGCGTAATTCTGGCAACGTCTTCGGTTAGAATTTCACTTGGGTGAACTCTCTGAAAGTCGTGTAATTGAGTTGTACCTCCATCGTCCAGTTATTTCTGGGCTGTGGGTTTGACCGACTTCTTCATGCCCTTAATTAGTAGTAATGCCGCTCACATGAAACTGTCCCTTGCAGACCGCTCACTCGTTGCCTGGATGCTGTGTTTTTGCGTCCTGCTCAACGTGTACGCCTGCGGTTTGGGGCATGGGCAGATGACCGGGTTCGAGCTTAATGGCGTCGGCGGTCAGTTCTGTTCTGCGTCGGGCAACAAGAGTCCGGTACAAAGCACGGACTACACCGACCAGTCAGTTAGCGGTTGGGTTGGAAGCTTTACCTGTCCGATCTGTTCTGCGGTGACGTTGAGCATCGCTTTCTTATTTTGTCTGACCTGGTTATTGCGGGTAGGGCAAAAGCTGCGCCCAAGCCGTGAATTGGGTTCCAGGGCGCCTCCTCGATACTCTTGGCCATCGGCTAATCCCCGCGCTCCCCCTCAAAACTGACGCTTGCATGTGACCGGTCAAACTCGGCCGTCACTGCTTTATTACGACGTTATTTTTACGCCTGATTGTCGCTGACGCGACCGCAGGTGGACGTCGTTCAATCGTCATGAGGAGGTAGTCCTATGTCTCGCGTTATTGATCATTCAGGTTGCAAGTTCAGCTTATTCGAAAGCTTAAGTTTTACATCTGCTACATCAGATAATCCGCAACGAACGATTGTGGGGTGGCTGGCATGCGCTCTGTAGTTATTCCTTCAGGGGTTTCACGGCTAGCCACTAAAACTTCGCGCCTAAGCAGTCGTGGCGATTTCCTGTTGCCGTTTCCTGATTACCCCGGCAATGCACGCTGTTTTGTTCATCTTGATACCCGGTTGTTGCCTTACTGGCACACGCTATTTGATGTGTGCCCCGGGCTACTCAAGCTTGATCCTCCAGACGGTTTGAACATCTTCCGTAGTTTCATGATCTGGGCATATCGCAATCACCCACCGCTGAATTGGACGTACTACCTGAGCGTCTGCCGCTGGTTACTCACGTCAAACTATCGATCTCAAATTACTGAGGATTACATCGACTCATTCATGGCTGCAGCGGCAGCCCGATGGGTAAACACCGACGATAGCCAAGCGCGTGGGATGGTACTCGTTTGGCAAGGCTCACCCATGAGGGTGTTTGACTGGAAAGTAGAGCCTCGCAGCGTTCCAGGTAACGATCCTGAGCATGAAGAGTTTCCTCCTGCGCCGTGGGACTTTGCTTGGTGTCCCTTGACAGGGAAGGGCGGCAGCGGATTCCGACGGTGGTTGCCTATTCCCGGATATGAAGGTCAAACACAGTTATCCAAGCCTGTGCGTGATAAGTAGAGCACCTGCTAGTGCGTAGACGTCAAATTATCGCAGCCTGGCTCAGTCTGTTCGCCATGCTGATGATCTTTGCCGGCCCGCTGATCAGTCAGGGGATCAGTCTTGCCCAAGACAAAAGCCAAGCAATGAGCATGGCTGTCATGGAGTGCCACGACATGCCTGGCATGAGCCAGATGTCTCACCATGGCTCTGTGGACAAGCACCATGATCTGATCGTGTGGGAAAAGTGCGGATATTGTTCTCTTCTGTTCCAGCACCCTGCGCTCACTGAGTCAAGCCTGCCGAGCATTCGGCGCCATGTTCCACTGTCAAAGTGTCTATCTGCCCGCTTTATCCCTCGGCAAGCTGTACCACCGGTGTTCCCTGGCGCACGAAGCCGAGCTCCGCCTACTCGACCGTTGAATGTTCTCTTCATTTTCTGCTAGGCGCACATGGCTGGATCTGCGTTGCCGGGGCCACGCACCCGCTGATGCTTATTGTTCAAGTGCGCTTTGCCAGCACCTGTCTTTCAACGGTAGATCCCATGTACTTGACCAAGAACGAGCCATTTTTTCACACTGCCCCATCGCATCTGCGCTGGCGCCGAGCCTTTTGTATGTTTCTGGGGTTGGCATTACCCGTTATTGTCCAAGCCGCGCAGCCTGAGGAGGGTGCAAAAAGCTTACAGTCCTGGACATTGGCACCTACAACCGTTTCTGGAGCAGGTCACGGCTATACTGCACCCACTTCTGAGTCAGCCACGCGCACCGATACGCCCCTGGTCGAAGTCCCGCAGTCGGTGCAAGTTGTCACCCAATCGATGCTTAAGGAACAGGGCAGTCGCTTTCTTTCCGATGCGCTGGTTAACGTTTCCGGGGTAAGAGCAACCAAGCCTCAGGAAGCGCTGTTCGCTCAACCAATCGTGCGCGGTTTTCCGGCAGAAATTTACATGAATGGGCTGCCAGCCTTCGGAGGGACTGCGGCAAGCATTGACCCGACGAGCCTGATCGGTACTGAGCGCATCGAAGTGCTTAAAGGCCCTACGTCAGCGCTGTACGGCGGCGGTATCGGCGCGCCACTGGGTGGCCTGATCAACGTGATTTCGAAGCGGCCAGAGGCCGAGCCTAGCGCGTTCCTGTCGATGCGCGCCGGTAGCTTCGGCACGGTGAATCCTTCGATGGATATCAATACACCCATTGGCGACAAGGTGGCCGCGCGGATTTCCGCCGACTACCAGGAAAACGACAGCTGGATTGATCACGTAAACGGTCATCAATGGTCGATACAGCCCAGCGTTGCGTTCCAGCTATCGCCTGAGACCGAGCTCTTGCTGCGTGGCCAGTATGAGGATCGCAGCCAGCTCGAATTTTCCGGCCTGCCCGCCGCTCAGGCATTGAGTGGGCAGATTGACCGCAACGCTTTCCCGGGTGCCAGCAGCGGGCAGCCTCACACCACCATCGAGAATCGCACGACCACTGCCGAACTCAGGCACGAGGTTAACGACGATACGAGGTTGAGCGTTTCCGCCCAGTATTACGAAGGCAAGATACGCGACAACGGCGGCTTCATATTTCCGGAGCTGCTTGGGGCGGATCCTGCAACACCCACGGTTTATCCAATATTCAAGCTTTACCTGCCAACAAGCATTCGGGAAAGCACGCTGGATACCAACTTGAGCTCCAGAATCGAATCGCTTGGCGGCAGCCACGAACTGATGGTGGGCGCGAGCTACGACCGTACCGACTTCACCTCGGGTGTCTCTAATGCCGAGTTGATTGGCGAGCTTGATCTGGCCAATCCCAGTTATGGGATTTCCTACGGAGCGACGCCGCAAACCATTGTGTCTCAGACCAACCGCTACGAAACGAAAGCTGTTTATCTTCAGGATCAGGCGACTTATGGCCGGTTCCATCTGTTGGGGTCGTTGCGGCTTACCCAGCTCAACCTCAAGCAGCAAGAGCAGGGCGTTGATACCTCTTATCATCGTGTGACACCACGACTGGGCATCACTTATGACCTGACCGAGAGTCTTGCACTGTATGCAGCGTATTCCACCGGTTTCAGGGGCGAGTTCAACTATAACGGCCAGGAAACACCCAAGCCTGAGCTTTCTCGTAACTACGAGGCGGGCGTCAAGCTGGCATACCTAGATCTCGGCCTGTCCGGCACTCTCGCGGTGTTCGAGCAGACGCGCCGCAACGTATCCACCCCAGATCCCGACCCTGCTAAAGCGATTCTGGGGTATTCAGTCCAGAGCGGTGAACAACGCGCTCGCGGAATAGAAGCAGATCTGGTCTGGGAACCAACCCCGGCTCTTTCATTGCTGGGCAACTACGCCTACACACAGGCACAAGTGACAGAAGACAATACGATTCCGATGGGTGATGTCCTAGCGCGCGTACCTCGGCATAGCGGCCGCCTCGCGGCCCGCTATCGGATACTGGATGGCGCGGTAAAGGGACTGGGATTTGGTGCCGGAATTACCGCGCTCAGCGCTCGCGAGCTGACATTGCCTAATACGGTCTCCGTGCCGGGCTACGCATTGCTCGATGCGCAGACTTCGTATGATTTCGACTGTTACACGATCTCTGTATCTGCGGTCAATCTGACAGGCCGTAAAGTCTTCGAGACCTATCAATATCTGGGGTCTCCAGTGGTATTACCCACACAACCACGCTCAGCTTACTTAACGCTGACAGCCAGCTTCTAAGGAAACCATCATGATCGATAACCAACGACGTAACTTGGTGATTGGTGCGCTCCTGGCTCCATTGGCTGCCAGTATTCACCTCAAGGCTTCGGCTGCTGACAAATCCATGCATGAGCATAAGATGCCTGACATGGGCCCCGACATGGATAAAGTGCCTTGGATGGGCGAAGAACAAATCGCAATGTTGATCTACCCAGGCATGACGGTGATGGATCTCGTCGGGCCGCACTGCATGTTTGGTTCACTCATGGGGGCCAAGATTTATATCGTCGCCAAATCGCTGGATCCAGTCACGAGCGATGCAGGGTTAACGATTGTCCCGACCGACACCTTTGATACCTGTCCTCGCGACCTGACTGTACTTTTCACCCCCGGTGGTACGGACGGCACCCTAGCAGCAGCCTCTGATGCCGATACCCTGGCCTTCATGGCTGATCGAGGGTCACGTGCCAAATACGTCACCAGTGTCTGCTCTGGCTCGCTGATACTTGGTGCTGCGGGATTGTTAAAGGGCTACAAGGCTACCTCGCACTGGGCGTGCCGGGATGCTTTGGCCGGGTTCGGTGCAATTCCGACTGAAGCTCGCGTTGTGCGCGACCGTAACCGGATCACGGGGGCGGGTGTAACAGCAGGGCTGGATTTTGGCCTAAGTATGGTCGCTGAGCTACGCGACCAGACCTATGCCGAGTGCACCCAACTGATGAGCGAATATGATCCTGAACCTCCGTTCAACGCAGGCTCCATGAAGACGGCTCCCCCATACGTGAAGAACGCAACGATCCAGATGGCTATGGACTTCACCAAACAGGCAGAAGCGCTTGCTGGCATAACGAAAAGCTAAAGCCTCCCAAGGCCTACAGCGCGTTCCATTGCTGGGGCGCGCCGTGAGCCTTCATTTACAACGAGTGTTTTGAGAGGAGACGCTAGTTGCAAGATTCAACACTAAGATCAGTCGGTGATAGATTCTGGAGGTAGCGGCTCAAATACCCGTGCCAGTAATGCAGTGGCATGCCTAATAGCTTTTTCACGGAAAATGCTGCTGACATTAATTCCCTCGGCGTGGATAAAGGTTAGGCCGTGTATGCCAAGAAACAAAAGCACCTGACGTAGATAAGGTTCTTGGTAATCCGAGCTGTCATCAGCATGAATTCCGCCTTGGACGGTTAGGATGATTGCGCGTTTACCGGTTAACAAACCTTGGGCGCGCGCGGGTGTGTATTTGAAAGCCACGCCAGCTCGGATCTCATGGTCTAAACAAGCTTTAAGAGTGCTGGGAAGAGTGAAGTTGTACATGGGTGATGCGATGAACAATACGTCAGCCTTTACTAGCTCGTTAACCAATTCGTTGGAGCGCTCCAAACAAGCCTGTTCACTTTCACTGCGCTGTCCAGCAGGCTTCATCCAACTACCTAGCAAGTTTGCATCCATGTGGGGTATGGGGTTGAGAGCCACGTCACGAATGATTATTTGATCTGTAGGATGGGCGACTCGCCACTGACTAATAAATTTCAGGGTCAGTTGGCGAGAAACTGACTCTTCTTGACGGATGCTGCTTTCGATGATGAGAACATTGGACATGATTTTTATTCACTATCGTCTTAAGTCGATAGGTCGACATTAATCGCTTTCACATCATAAAAAAGCGCAAAAATAGCTGTTACTTATCTACAAATTCGTTTTCATGCTCATAGTTGTTATCCAGTCGTTTGCCCAGGCATCAGAGCATTGGAGAGCGGGGCATTATTAGTTAGCGTCCAGTGAACCCCCCTTTGCTTTCTGGCATTCGAGAGGATGGTATCGGTCTGTGTTGAGTAGGCATTATTCCGTTCAATGTCAGGGTGCCGATGCCACTAGCGAATGGCTATATCTTCACCACGACTACTCCGATTCAAGCGTTACAAATTTACCGGATCTGTTAAATGTGTAGGTGAGTCTTCGCATCAACTCCAGCCTTCCAGGGTGAAGACCATGAATATCAGATCCAAGGAATCAAAACGACCACTGCAATGGGAAGTGCCACCGCTGCAAGCAACGTTTGACTGGCAATTATCCCTGCCATCAGTGGTGCATCCCCGCCTAGCTGTCGCGCCATGATGTAGGACGACGAAGCTGTAGGCAGTGCCTGGAAAAGCAATGCCGCGATTGCTGCTTTGCCGTCCAATCCAAACACATGACATGCGCACAGCGTGGTCAGCGGCATGATCATGAACTTGACCACCGATGAATACGCGACGGGTCGAACCCAGCTGTGCACAGAGCCCAGCTCAAGTGCTGCCCCTACACACAGTAAGCCAAGTGGTAAGGATGCTTGTCCTAAAGCCTTGATCACCGGCTCAATGCCAGCAGGCAGGCCCAATCCTAATGCCTGAAGCAATATCCCTCCGAAACAGGCGAGTACTAGAGGGTTAAGTGCCAACTGCTTGGCAACCTTGCCCAAAGACATCCTGCCACCTGTGCCATAGCGTGCGAACACCAATACGCAAAGGATGTTTACGGTCGGCACTATTGCAGCATTGGCTACGGCAGCCAGAGCGATGCCCTGAGCACCGAACAAACCGGCCACCACTGAGACGCCCACATAATTATTAAAGCGCACCCCTCCTTGGAAGACGGAAGTGAACGCCGCGTCGTTACCCTTAATGATCCGACGGGCGCCGACCATCAGCACAGCGACCATGACCGTCGAGAGTACAAGCGCCATGATCATCCCTTGGACTGGCACGTTGTCCAACTTGGCGGTTGCCAGACCATGCAAAAACAGCGCGGGCAGAAGAACGTAGTAGCCTAGGCGCTCGGCCTGTGCCCAGAAACTGTCTTCCAGAAACCGGCTGCGCTTGAGCCAGGCGCCCATCACAATCAGCACTGCTATGGGCGCAAGCGCAATCAAAAGTTCGGCGGTCACGAGTATGCCTCTAACGCACGAACCAACCGCTTGCATCCTTCAACCAGGGTAGCTTCGTCGGTGGCGAAGGAAAGGCGTAGATGTCCCGGTAGTCCAAAAGCACTTCCGGGAACCGTTGCAACGCCGACTTCGAGCAGATCTAACGCGAGAGATTGATCGTCAATGCTCGTTTTGAACTGAGGAAGCAGATAGAACGCACCCTCGGGGCATGATACCTCCAGTTTATCGCTCGCTTGGAGGACTTGAAGTGCGGCGTCTCGGCGCTGACGATAGATCGCGTTGCGCTCAGCAAGAAAACCTCGTGGCCCTTCAAGCGCAGCGACCGCAGCGAGCTGGCTCAAGGTGCTGGTCTGCGTACAGTTTTGAGATTGCACGGTAGTGATTGCCGAAATCAGCGACCTCGATCCGCAACCCCAGCCTACGCGCCAACCTGTCATGGCGTAGGCTTTGGATACGCCGTCGACGATGAGGATACGTTCTGCCAGGTCTGGCGCTACCGACGCCAATGTCAGACAAGGGCCTTGAGTGAATCGGATTTCCGCGTAAATATCGTCGGACAGCACCATCACATCCGGATACTGGCGCAGAACTTCAGCCAACGCTTGCAAATCGGTTTCTGAGTACAAAGAGCCGGAGGGATTACCTGGTGCATTGAGAATCACCCACTTGGGCGATTTTGCCAGGCGCAGACCTGCTGCCAAGTGCTCCGCTGTCAATCTGAATCCTTCCGAAGCGGTGGTCGGCAGAATGATCGGTTGGGCACCGCACATCTTAATCATGGCGGGATAGCTGGCCCAGTAAGGCGCCGGGACGATAACGTCATCACCGGGCTTAAGGGTCGCTTGGAAGGCGTTAAAGATGATCTGTTTTGCGCCACATCCAACCGCGATTTGATCATCGCCGAAATCTAATCCCCGGTCTTCCCTTACTCGCATACGGATAGCACTGCGGAGGGGCTCGATACCGTTCGATGGGGAATACGTCAGACGGCTGCCTAACGCTAGATGCGCAGCGTCGAGGACATGCTCAGGGGCATTGAAATCAGGTTCGCCGAGCGTTAAGTCAATTACATCCCGCCCCTCAGCGCGCATGGTGGCAGCAAGTTTGGCCATAAGCAGAATGGGCGATTGGAAAGCACTAGTTGGAGTTTCGTTGTTGTGCATGGTGCCCTTCAGAATGCGTTTGGATGGGCACCACGATAAGGAGTCGATACCTAAAGTAAAAACGATTTAAAATTGGTTGTTCAACAAGTTTTACTCATCGGTCGTTACGTGGGGGCGTGCTTTTTGACAGCCTCCGCCAGGGCGGTTGCTAGCCGTGCAAGTGGCCTTTCTTCTTGCTCCAGAAGCACAACACGACGCGTTCTTTGCGGTGATCCGAATGGCTGGACTTCTAGGTGCTTGAGTTGTTCAAGGTTCTGGCTGGATAGCGGAACCACTGACACCCCCAAACCGCTGGCAACCATCTGAATAATCGCATCCTGGCTGTCCAACTCCATACTGGTTTGCACATGCAGCCGCAGCCGGCGAAGCTCCCGATCTATGGTGCGCCCGGCCCAAGCCCTGCGGTCAAAGCGGATAAACGGTAGTTGTTGAAGTAGCTGTCGAAAATCTAAGCCTGCGCATGAACCGGGAGCAATGATCCAAAAGCCTTCCTCGTAGAGTGTTGTACTAACCAGACCATAAGGGTGCGGTTTCACAGGTTCTGTGGTGATTGCGACATCCAGCTCTCCAGCCTCTACGCGCGTGGCCAATTCGGCAGACATGCCCGAGGCTACGTTTATCCTTAGATGAGGGTGCTCGGCGGCCAGGCCGGCCAGGGCCAAAGGCAAGGCACTGGCCAGCGCAGTCTGGATGGCTCCAATTTTCAGTCGACCGCGCAGCTCGTTTTCACCACCAATGTCCGAAGCAATGCTGTCGTAAAGTGCAACGATCTCGCGCGCCCGCTCCACGGCCAAATGACCTGCATCTGTTAATACGGGCAATCGACGCGAGCGGTCAAACAACGAAGCGTTGAACTCCTCTTCAAGTGACTTTATGTGAAGGCTCACTGCCGATTGTGTGAGATGAACGGTGTCTGCGGCTCGCGCAAACGAACCGTGCTGAGCGATAGCGATTAAGGTACGAAGCGCGCGCAATGACATAGTGATCTCTCCTGCGTTGCATTCGGCAAGCAGGTGACTGGATTGATTGGAAAGTTGCTTTTTTAGGCAACTGGTCATGGCCTTCAACGGGGCCCTAGCAACCTTGATCAGCCATCGATGCTATTGGATTGCCAAATCACTTAGTGATGCGCGGTGATGATACACCCGCTAGCATCGTCTCAGACTATTGGTGCAGTGTCAGATAGCTATATGCAGACCGCTCCCCTGCACGTTAAGAATGCAATGATCCAAATGGCCGTGGACTTCACGAAGCAGGCAGAAGCACTTTCTGGGATGGCAAAAGGTTAGAGCCTTTATCTAAGGCACGCACCTTAGTGGGGGCGTGTCGTCCAATATCAACCAGATGGATATTGATCCAGCCTTCATTACTCTTACAGTCAGCAGCCAGTCGAAGATTTCCCCGGCAACATTGCTAGCGCGACACCGCCCAATACGATGCCTGAGATTAATAGTAGGTGCAGTGATATAGGCTCGTTCAGAATCAGTACGCCTGCGAGCGAAGCAATGATTGGAACGCTCAACTGAAGGGTGGCGGCTTGCTGGGAACTGATATGCCTGACAGTGCTGTACCAGAGCGCATAACCGCAGCCTGATGCCAACACGCCTGATGCAAGCGCGTACATCGCCCCAGTAGGGCTCATATGAAGGCCGCTTCCAAAAAACTTTACTGGAGCCAGTAAAAGTAAGAAAGGGAGACACCTCGCAAAGTTGCCTGCGGTTTCCGTCAGCGGATTCACAGCTGCTTTTCCGAGCAGCGAATAGACTCCCCACGCTACCCCTGAAATTGTCATCAGCACTGCGCTACTCAAGGGCGGCGAATTAGCGCTGGGTAGCAATAAGGTAAGTAAACCACCTGTTGTCACTAACATGCCTATCACCACTTTCTTTTGAAAGCGCTCACCTTGCGCCCAAGAAAACATAAACATTGTGATCTGCACCGCCCCGAATAAAATCAGTGCTCCCATTCCTGCGCCTAACTGAACGTAAGCGATAGAGAAGAGATAGGCGTATAGAAAGAGTGAAAGGCCTCCCTTCCAGCTTCCACGGATAGCGGCTTGAGGATTGCGAAATCTGATCAACAGCAGCAAAAATAACCCGCCACTGAACAAACGAATCACGGTGAATGACTCGGGATCGATTTGACCCTCCATCAGCGCCCGCCGGCAAAAAATTGAATTTGCCGCGAATGCCATCAGGCACAAGATTACTTGGAACACCCAGCGTGATCGCCTGGCACAGTCTCGATTAGCGGTTGATTGTATTTTCACCACAGATGAACCTAAGCGATAAAAAACGTTACTGAATCTCAAGGCCGCAGGAAGACAACTGAGAACTACTCACGGTTGGACATTCCAGGCCTGCCTCATTCACCCAAATCAGGTGAGGCGCAGTGGTGACATCCGCGAAGGTTTAACCCACGAATAACCAGAAACCAGAAGGAGCCCGTTCGGGCTCCTAAAAACTAACCGTTACACGTTTATGCCGAGAGGTATTCGTCCACAGATTTAACGGTGGCGTAGCCAAACTCAAATGCGGCCATCATCGCCGCATGCACTTGAGCGGCAGGCACGTTCACCCCGTGAAATGAGAGATCTAAGGTGGCGCAGGCATCATGCACCACAGTAACCGGATAACCCATATCCGCTGCAGCACGCACTACTGCGTCGATGCACATGTGGCTCATAGCACCTATCACCACGATATCCTGAACATCGAACGCATCCAGTTGCTTCTTGAGGTCAGTGTCTCTGAAGGCGTTGATGTGTTTTTTAACAATCACGGGCTCGTCACCCTCAGGAGCTACCTCTGGCTGAATCTGCGCGCCGCTGGATCCTTTGACGAAAATCGGGACATTCGCATCATCGGATTCGTGCCGTATGTGAAAAACAGGAATACCTTTATTTCGCGCATGGTCGATGACCCGACGAGCATTCGCAACAGCTGCCTCGATGCCACTCAAAGGTAATTTGCCAGTGGGCAAGTATTCGTTTTGCAGATCAATTACTACTAGACCTTGTTTCATGAACGATCTCCAATCAACTTTTCAATGTAATGTTGTTGTGAAGGCTGAGACGGCATTTGGGTAAGCAAGATGCCTTTTGCCCATGTCCAGCAGGGTTTGTATCAGTACTCCAGCGAAGCGCCGTCTTCCGGTATATCGACACGACCCTCGATACCTTGCTTATTGACGTAATTGCGTAACTCTTCACGGGTCAGGGACATATGGTTCACAGCGTCCATGTGCACCGCGACAATTTTTGCGTCTTTCGCGGTCTGTGTAGCACGCAGGACATCTTCCTCGCCCATGATGATCGCCCCCTCGAATCCCGTCATTTTTGCTTTCCCTGCGTTGAGCACGATTACTTCAGGGTGGTATTTCTCGATGGCTTGGTCGACCTCTTTACGCCAGATGGTGTCACCGGCGAGATAGAGAGTTTTGTAGCCTGGCGCTTGAAACACTACACCCATGGCTTCGCCTAGCGGTTTTGCGAGGGCTGGTACGGCATACATTTCGTCAGTGCCATGCTGCCCACCGGTCTTGGTTATTTTGACGCCGCCGAACTCAGCTTCGTCAGTCAGCACACGTACATTCTTGAACCCCTGGGAACGAATCAGCTGTGCATCGTCTTCGTGCTGAGTGAACAGTGGGATGTCTTTAGGCAGCGCTTTTTGTGCCGCATCATCCCAGTGGTCAAGGTGTGTGTGCGTGACGATGACAGCGTCCACACCGGAGATAACGTTGTCTGGGGTTTCGGGTAGATCAACCAGTGGATTGCGGAGGTTGCTTCGGTAGGTATTTTCAAACCCGGGGTAGGCACCTTTTTTAGCCAGCATGGGATCGATCAAGAACGTAGTGCCACCGTAGGTGATCTTCACCGTTGCATTGCGAACTTGCTGCAGATCCACTTTATGGGTTGCATCAGCCGTCTGAGGGGCGTTTGAGCCCGCAAATGCCTGTGTGGTGGCCACAGCGCAAGCAATGCTGAGGGCGAGAGAAAGAGGTGTAAAATTCATAGTGTTAATCCAGTAAATGCATCGAATACACCATTCTTGCCCAAAGCGCTAAAGCCTGATAGCGGCCTAAATGACATATTTCGATATAATCGGGCCAAATGTTCGAGGCTGCCAGATGAAACCCATACGTGTAGCTGTTCTAGCTTTTAACGGCGTGAGTCTGTTCCATCTTTCGGTGCCGGGAATGGTATTGGGGACGGCTCAATCCGAACCTGGCGAACCTCAATACGAGGTCAGCTACTGCACAGAGACGCCTGGAATGGTTAGCTGCGACCAAGGCATCGACTTAGCGGTTGCTCATGGCCTGGAACTCATGGAGGCATCTGATTTAATTGTCATTCCATCGTGGGGCGAACAATTGGTCGCGGCCTCGACACCGCTTTTGAGAGCCCTTCAGCAGGCGAATGCACAAGGCAAGCTCATCGTAGGGTTATGTTTGGGAGCATTCGTACTTGGAGAAGCCGGACTGCTTGATGGTAAAGAGGCGACCACTCACTGGGCAGGCAGAGACGAGTTTTCGCGACGCTTTCCTGAGGTTGGCTTCAGGCCCGATGTGCTCTATGTCAGTGACGGCAACATCATGACCTCGGCTGGAACGGTGGCGGCAATCGATTGTTGCCTGCATTTGGTGCGTCAGCGGCTCGGAGCTGATGTGGCGAATCGCACCGCGAAGATGTTGGTTACCCCACCGCACAGGCAGGGAGGTCAGGCTCAATACGTGGAGCATCCTGTGCCGAAACTCTCTAGCGAGACTCATTTGTCCGATGTGTTGGCGTGGGCTCGAGTGAACCTGGCCAGTGATCTATCGCTCGACGTCATGGCAGACAGGGCGAAAATGAGCAGGCGTACTTTTACCCGGCGGTTTCGGGAGGCCACTGGCAGTACCGTCTCTAAATGGTTGAATGCTCAGCGAGTCGTCAGGGCGCAAGAACTGCTTGAAACGACTGATTTACCTATTGAATGCGTTGCCGGCGAGGCCGGTTTTGGAACCCCCTTGTCCTTGAGGCAACAATTTGGCGCTCAGCTTGGAACGTCACCTTCAGAGTATCGACGAATGTTCTCTCGCGAAACGATACCGGGCGGCAAGGCAAGCGGCAGCTAGCATTAGACCTAACCGCTTATTCGCACCAAGGTTTGACGCTCAACGATGTGCTACTGGTCAGGCCGGAGCATTCCTGACTACCGCGAGTAGCGCCTGCAGCGGATGTAGAACAGTTACACTCTCTTTTTGCTTACCTGGCTTCGGCAAGAATAGCCATAAGCTAATAGCCGGCCTGAAACATTCATTTTTGTTACTAGTGGGCCCCAGGGTTGTTTGTAAATCACTTTAGACATCTCAGCATTCGTAGTCTCATATCCATAGGTATGGAAAGTGTATGGCCCAAGCGTAATATGGAGGTGTCTTGTTGCAGGTGCAAGACAAAGTCATGAACACTCTGCGGGACAGTGGCTTCATCGTCCCCGCTGAACCCAATGAGGTTGAAGCCCGATGTGGGTGTTTCTGGAATTTCGGGGAAGTATTCAGCAACGCAGTGCCAGTCGATGTCCTTCATCGCAAGCATCAGGACTTTGGAGTCAACTGTCTCAATCTATAAAGGCTTGAGCTGCATCAGCGCTTTTGCGTCGCGCAAAGCATCCATAAAACCTGCATAGCGCACGTTTACGAGGATCGAATACTTCGTGATAGGCAAGACGTTTAGCTTGGCCTCGACTGAAGCTCAGCGAGCCCTTAGAACCACACAATACGCTGTTAATGTTGAAGCTATCCTCTTGCTCGCGGAGATGTGCAAGGTCATAGCCGGTGAGGCAGCGGTTAAGTTTGGGAAGATTTGCGCAATAAGATAGGCTTGGTTGTCTGCAATACCGACTGCGCAGCGGTATACCTTACCGATCCGATCGCGACGCGCTGTTTCTTGCTCCAAAGAGCCTTTTTCCGATGGCGAGCTGTGGAGTAACTCACCACCCAGCAACACTGTGGGAATCTCTAGCACGTGGTCATGGGTTTTGCCGTAAGTGCCGCTGCCTTGGCCACTGGCATCAGTGTTGATCATCTGCCAATCGCTGCTCGGTTGGAGGTGGATGATTCAGGCGCGAAGAACAGCCCATAAGGTTTGAGCACCGTATTTAATTGATCTTTCATCACGCCACTTTGGACGCGCACCCACCGCTCTTCGGCATTGATCTCAAGAATGGTGTTCATGTGCCGTCACAGGTCTACGACGATGCCATCAGTCAACGACTGACCATTGGTACCTGTGCCGCCGTCGCATGAGATGAGCGCGACCTGCCGAAGCTAACTAACCTAATGCGTGATGCTACAGGGAAAATTGAGAGCTTATTGTCGTTGGGTGTAAAAATTGAATCATGATGTATTGTTTAGTTCTTTGTCGTCGGACTTGACTTGAAACGTGCTCGATACTCACCGGGTGTGACTGAATAGTTTTTTATAAAGCTACGGATTAAAGTTGATTCATTACGAAAGCCACACTTGCTAGCCACTGTTTTGAGTGGGGTGCTTGACGTGGCAAGTAAGTGTCGAACTGCTTCTAAACGGAGCTGTTCAACCATTTTGCTCGGCGTACTGCCTGTGCTTTCACTGTATTTTCTCGCAAAGGTTCTGTCACTCATGTTCATAAAACTGGCTAACGTAGAGACCGATAAGTCGCCACTGAGATTGTTGTTCAACCAAGCGTGAAGGTCTGAAAATTGACTGCTTTTGGATTGTAGGGTCAAGGATGAACTGAACTGATTTTGATCGCCGGGACGTTTCAAAAAAACAACCAAATGACGTGCAACTTCAAGTGCAGCCGAATGCCCCAAGTCGACTTCAACCATTGCAAGAGCCAGGTCGATTCCGGAGGTAACTCCAGCGGAAGTCCATAGGTCTCCATCGTTAATGAATATAGGCCCGCGCTTTACACTGACGGAGGGAAAGTCATGCTCTAGCTTGTCATAGGCAGACCAATGGGTGGTAACGCTTCGACCCTTCAGCTTTCCAGCGGTCGCTAGTGCAAATATCCCAGTGCACACGGAAACGAGACGCTTGGATTTTTCAGCGTGACTCACAAAATGAGTAAAGAACTTAGGATGCTCACAAAATGCATGTATTCCCGGCCCACCAGGGACGATAAGAGTATGTGCGGGAGAGGTGTGTGCGGCTAAAACTTCAGCGTTTAATGAAAGATTTGAGAGTATTTCAGTCGTTGGGCTTAGCGCGAGAATAGAGAAAGAGTAGGGCGGATGATCGGGGTGCGCAAAATGGTTAGCCGCCATAAAAACATCTAAGGGCCCGGCTAAATCGAGCAGGCTAACTTCAGGGTAGGTAATGAATTGTATGGACTTGGCTGGCATTTCAAATGACTCCTCCCAGGAGAGCACCTCCTGGATGACGATGAGTTTGGCAGAAATTGTCAACGTTTTGTCCTGTTTTTTTGTCAATGTAAACTTATTGTAGTTTTAATGTTGAATGCTCCAGGAACGCTCGGTGTGACATTGGTGGATACAGGTGTTGCTGAAAGCGCGCAATGAGCATTTTTACTAATAGTATTAACGTGGAGTTAATGAAATGTCGGGTCTTATGAAAAGCACAATGGGATTCGAAGTTGATATGGACGATGATTTTGAATTCAGGATTTCTAATATCCTTAATCAGGTGGAGCGAAATTTTTCAGGTGTCGCTAGGTGTGAGCTAAGAAGGGTTGCCGAGTCGAACAGCTGGATAATTGAGTGTTTTTGGAACGACCGACAAGCAATGCATGCTCATTTTTCCTCATGCCAACTGCAAGATCTGGTAGGAGTGTTGGTTTCTAGATCCCGTAAAATCGTATTTGAGTGCGATAATGAATAAGAATAAGTGTGTTTTCGGACTAAGTGCGCTTATGTATTCGAAGTCATGGCCGGTACGGGATTCAACATTGCAGGTATCTCTAAAACCACACTATAACTATCCGGTGCTGAATCTGCTGAGGCCAAATTGGCCTCAGCAATATTCCATATCAAAAATCCACTGTCACTCCGGCGTAAAGCGCGCGGCCATCACCTGGAGAGTGCAGTGATGCCTGAGCACCGTCTGGATCGTACCAAACGTATTCATAATATCGGTTTGTAAGGTTTTTTAACTGTAGATCGACGCTCACAGACGGCGTCACCTTGTAGATTGCACCGAGGTTCATTAGCACGTAACCACCATAAGTCCCCGTCGTGTTTTCTCGCTCCAGATAATAGTTGGTTTGGCCATTCATCCATGCGGTGAGTTGTAAGGCAGGTGTTGCCTCATAGCTGATCCCGGCGTTGTAAAGATGATGGGGGATGTGATCGATTTCCTGACCTTTGCTGTTAGGCAAAGAGGCACTCGGCTGGAGTATCTTAGAATACTGCCAAGAGTAGGCCATCCATATTTCAGTGCGCTCGTCCGGATGCAGGTTCATCTGCAAGTCATAACCCCACCGCCGGGTCTCACCCACGTTATCGGATTCGCCACTCGGGTCATTCAGTCTGCGACTGACCTCACCTGATGCCTCTTGCTGCCAATAGGCGACCCGGCCATCAACCCAGTCAGCCGGCGTGAACTTGATACCTGTCTCCCAGCCTTCGTTGATCGAGGGTGCGAGGTTTGCATCCCTAGGCGGGATCTTGTAAGCAGCAGCCCCTGTGCCCACTTGAAAGGTACGCCCCCAGTTTGCGTAGATGCTGGCGACGTCCCATGGGGAGTAGACAATACTGATCTTCGGTTGTTTGATCAGCCCGTAGTTGTTTATGTCGTAGTCCGTGCGGGTCAGTTCATTGGTGAAGTCGCCCTCAATCTTGTCAACCCGGTAGGCCGGCACGATTCTCAGTGACTCGAAAGGTTTGATCTCAGCCTGGACATAAGCGCCATAGGTGTCGAAGTTGAATTTTTGATCGCGAGTAGTAGCCAGACGTGCACGGTCTTTGGTGCGATACCGCTCACTCTTATTTTGCTGCTGTTGTATGTCTGCACCACTTTCTACGGCGAAGTCATAGAGCCAGCTAACTTCTGGCCGCCATGTCAGCGAGGTGAGGGCTCCGTACTGGGTTTCGTAGGTATCACGCTCTTGTTGAGAACTGGTGCTCCAATATTGTGTCCAGCGTCGGTCATCGAAGGTGTTCATGTAGGTCTTCGCTGACCAGGCCAGCGTATCAGTCAGGTCTGTATCGAAATGCAGACTGACTTGATTCATGCGCCGCGTGCCCTTGTCCGTAGCGTTAAAGCTATTGGTCATTTCTGGATGATGATGTGCATCGTCTTTAGCCAGATAACCTGCCTCCTGAGCTTCAGCCTCGTAATGACGGGCAATCAGACCGATACGGTAACTGTCATCATCGGGCGTGTAGAACCACTTGCCGGACATCGAATATCGGTCGGCTTCGGCATGATCCCGATACCCATCGGCCTTTTGGTAAGCGAAGAAGTAGTTTTGCGTCCAATTACTATTTTCGATGCCCTTTGCAAGTTGGGTTTCTCGAGTATTAAAACTGTCGTAACGGATGCGTGCCTTACTGTAATCGCCGCCTGTACGGGTCAACATATTCACGTTGCCAGCGATGTTATAGAGGCCGTAACGAGCATCACTGGTGCCACGCACCACCTCAATGCTGTCCAGCTCCATGGGGAAAATCATGTCCAAGAACGGCATGTTGCCGTCATTGCTGTTGCTCGGAATGCCGTCGATCAGCAGCTTCACTGCGTTGACTTCACCTTCGCCGTTGAAGCCGCGAAAGGAAATCTTGCCGGATGTGGTGCCTTGATTGAACTCAGTCAGCATGACTCCTGGTGCGCGGCTAAACAGCTCCCAACTGTAGTTGACTGGCATCTTTTCGAGGATATCTCCCCCTAGGATATCAACCGAGCTGAGAACGTTGCTTGCGTTCAACGGGCCGCCAGTCGAGCCCTGCACGTTAACCGCGCCCAAGGTTAGGGTTGAGTTTTCGGTTTTGCTGGCTTCAGCCAATGCATAGGACAAAGGGCTTATTGCAAACAGGCCAAGCGACAGCAATGGCCATAGTGAGCGGGACACAGACAAACACTTTGCGTGAGGCAAAGTAAATGGAGCAGGCATAGCACGAACTTCCTGATGATCAAGAAACTTTAAGGGCGTTTAAAGTCCATAGCTGGACGTTAAAAGGATTTAAAGAGGGCGCACCGGACATTGTCAGCGGTGTTGTGATCAGGTAAGGGGAGAGGCTCGTGGGCTTAGGCTGGGCCAGCGAATTCTTGGATGTCGTGTTGGGAAATCAGGATTATCAAGGGTGGTATTTGATGTGTACTGCGGTAGGAAATGCCGATAGTAATTGGAGGGTAATGCTGCTAATCCGGCATGACCACAGCAGCAGTCGCCGTGTTGCATGACAGATTTCGATTGGGCTATCTGCAAGGCATCAATCACCTTGCTGAGATCTTTAGGCAGGAGATTTGATTGTCCACTTGAACAGAACCCCCCCCAAAGCATCAGGCGCACGTCCGGCGTCTGTATCGCATGACTTAGCGGCATGGCGAACATGTTTAGCAAGACGGCCAGGCAGGCAATCCAGTGGCTGGTGCGTTTCAACGAACCCATAAAGGAAATGGCCGCAAAGGGGGGCGCTATTTAGCCCGCGTTAACGAATGATGTAAATTTTTCGAGAGTGCGCTATTTCGCCGCAGGTAAAGGTGGAAGAGGGCCAAAGGGGGCTTGATCTAAGTCTTCAGTCATCGCTCTCAGAGCATCTTAGATTCTTCAAGTCCGAAGGGAGTATCAATCATCGGGTGATGCCTGGCTAAGCTTGAAAAGTTACGTAGTACATCGAACATCTTGAGGAGCCGACTATCATCTTTCGTACTCCAGAGCTCGTTTGCAGCGGTGTCATTTCATTGGTCGTCCCGTCTGAAGCCACTCCAAGTAGGCTTGCAACACCGCTTGTACGGACGATTTTTGAATAAAGGTTCCAAGTACTCCTCCCTGATCACATAGTCAGACAGGTGAATACACCGATGATCATTAATGTTTTTGCTATACGAGGCCATCATACTGCGACAGCCTGTCGCAGGCTGGGCAAGAATTTTTTGGCGTAAATTATCAACGTTTGGGCCGGTTAGCTCTAACGATCTAAATTACAATCATTGCAAGGACTGCCCCAATTAAGTGGAGGCATAGAAGAGGTGTTCCTAGCCGTGTCTACAGCACGCTTCATTAGAAAGTGTATTGCGTCCATCCAGTGCTTGAGCGTCCGAGCGAATGCTCATCAGTCCGTTTTCGAATCTGATTGTCCTAAATACTAACTGATTAACCTTATCTTAATAATTGAACCGACAACTAATATTGCTATCCTAGCGATCAGTTTGACTATATACCCTTGATGACGCCTCGAACCTGAGCCCGGTGCTTTTACGCCTTTCGAGCTTGCTAGATCGTCACCTGAATTTAGCTAGAGGCTCGAAATGCATTCTTGGCAACGCTGGACATTAGGCATCCTTACAATTGGCGGCGGCGTGACAGGAATTGCTCTAGGTATCACATTCCTGGACGTTAGTATTTCTTGGCTCCCCGGGTTAGTTTCGGTCGTTTTCCTCACTCTTTATTTGTGGGGAACTTGGTGTGGCATAAAAATTTTAAAAGGCTCACCAGAAGCGCTACGCAGCAGCATGCCCTTTTGGTCAATCCAGATCCCGGTCATCCAGTCTTCTTTAGCCAGCTACATCTTCTCCAACGGAGCTTTTGCGGGAGTATTGTTGAAGCCAACAGAACACAGGTTCGATCTCCAAGTCTGGATCGGGAGTCAAGCGGAGATATCCGTTATGACTGGCAAGCCGCTAACTCTCGGGATCAATGTATTCGCTCTGTTTGTTGTTGTATGGTTATGGCGTTTGGTACGTGTGCAAGCCTCTACTACTTCATTAAAACCAGAACTGCTTTAAGGTTGAGCCAGCTTAGGCACAACATTTTTACGGGCTGTCCTGTCTGTGCCGATTGGCTCAAGTTGGCCAAAAGCGGACGTTCGCGAGTGACCGCTTTCGACGCACAGCTGCCTGTAATGTTAGGCTGATTTCAATCGATCGCCTTACTAACTGCGGCGCCAATAAGTGCGAACGGCGCCAGCACAACCACGAAGACTGTCATCCAGGCTCCCGTATAAGCCTCGTCGATCTTCTTTCCCAACTCTGATGTCGAGGAAGCAGGCTTTTCACGCTTGGAAACACTCAGTACATAACGATAATGCTCGGCCTGGTCACCATGGCGAACGCGGCATGGTTGTTGACTCACGTTTACATAGCGTCCTCTCGCTTTGTCACCTTCTCTTACCGACTGGTCGATTGTACTGTTATAGCTGTCGATGTCTTGTTGCAGGTTCTTCATCTGCGCCTTGAGGTCGGATTCACATTCGTCCTCGCTGGTGAATACGTGGCTATCCTTGTTGATCACGCTGGGACGATTTTGGCTATCCAGATAAACGTTAATTTCACCGCCGTACCCATCATCGCGTTGAAACACCCTGGCCCCCTGGAGTGTCTCGAAACCAGTTTTGGTGAGCGCGTTGAGTTCATCGCCGGAGAGCGGCTTATGCAAGGTATAGCCGTAGACCTGTGGCCCGATGATTCCCGTCTTCTTTGAAGGTGTGGAACACGCCGTTAATGATGAAGCAATAATCGAAAAGCATAGTGCGACACAGATCATCCTGTTCATGAATTCATCCGTTGAATTTTTGTATCACCAATAATCAGGGGTAGGGTACCTGACGTCTACACCAGCATGGTATGTACGAGTTGTTGGTTAGGGCATTATTATTCCAATAATACTGGGCGACGAGCTTGGACAAAATGATGGTGTCGGCGTTGGTGGCCTGCGAGCGCGAGTTTATCAACGCTCGCCACTGACTACTTAGCGTGTGAAATTTTGGGCAGCAACACTCCTGCGCCTCCTTTACACCATAGGGCCCTGCTAGCTAGGCAGGGCGATAACGCACTCAACCTGGCTACCGTTTCTCGAAATTGGTAGGTTCATCTCTGAGGTAGCGATGCAATTTTGCCGAGACCTCGGATAGTCCATGAACAGGATCGCTCATTACAACGTCCCCATTGGACGGGCGGATCATGAAGTTGGAAATGGACAGATCGAAATCAATGTCATGCAGATACTCAGGGAGTAAGCTACGCTGAACGACGCAATGTGCTGGCCGAGCGCGTGTTCAAACTACCCGACCAAAACCTCGACTCTGCAACCGCCGCCGGCGCACTGTTTCGTGGACTCACAGCCTGGTATCTCGCCACACGTTTGAAAGACATCAAGGCCGGTGATTGGGTGCTGGTACACGCAGCAGCGGGTGGGGTAGGTCTGATTTTGACCCAGTGGCTCTCTCATCTTGGGGCCAATGTGATCGGCACCTGCGTGGGTGACGAGAAGGCCCACATCCTCAAAGAGTACGGCTACGCCCATCCCATCAACATCGAAAAGCTCGATTTCCTCGAAGAAACCAAACGATTGACTGATGGCAAGGGCGTCAGCGTCGTCTACGAGTCCATCGGCAAGGACACCTTCGAAAAGTCTCTAGATTGTGTGCAACGCTTCGGTCTGGTGGCCTCCTTCGGCTGGGCGTCCGGTGATGTACCGCCCATAGATCTGGCCTACCTGCGCAACAAGGGTTCATTGTTCATCACCCGACCCACCATCTCGCATTACGTGGCAGAGGCGGCTGACTTCCAGCACGGCGCAGGAGAGCTGTTCGACCTGGTGAAGAAAGGTGCTTTACGCATTCGCATCGACAACGCTTATCCGTTGAAAGAAGCGGCTACTGCGCACCAAGACCTGGCGGCTCGTAAAACCAGCGGGTCGGTGATTCTCACTGTGTGACCGCGACGCTTTCTCCACAAAACAAGAACAAGGGAGAACACCATGTTACTTAAAGGCAAGACCGCCATCGTTACCGGTGGCGCCTCGCTGAGAGGCATCGGCTGGGCAACTGCCAAGTGTTTCGTCGAAAACGGTGCGCGTGTTGCACTTATAGACCTTGATCAGAGCGCGACCGACGCGGCGGCTGCTGAGCTCGGGAACGGTTGTATCGGATTGCAGTGCGACGTCCGTTCCGCGGACGCCTGCCAGCAAGCCGTAGATGCGGTTATCGATGTCTTCGGCCATGTAGACATCCTGATCAATAACGCCGGCGTAAGTCAGCCGTTCAAGCTGATGGCCAGCACGCTTGAAGACTACGACTTGGTCATGGATGTCAGCCTGCGCGGGGCATTCAACATGTCTCGAGCTCTTGTTTCACATCTTCGGGCCCGGCGCAGCGGTGCGATCGTCAACATGGGGTCGGTAGCTGCTCAGCGCGGTGGCGGGGTGCTTGGTGGGCCGCATTACGCCGCAGCAAAGGGTGGGGCGCAGACTTTGGCAAAGGCCATGGCGCGGGAACTGGCCATCGACGGTATCCGAGTCAATGCGATCGCCCCCGGCTTGGTCGATACCGAGCTGCTCATTGGAAAGCTCACTGATGAGGGGCGCCAGGCTGCATTGAACGCGACGCCTCTTGGCCGTCTGGCCATCCCCAAGGATATTGCCGACGCCTGCCTGTTCCTCTCGTCTGACCTTTCGAGCTACGTGACAGGCGTAGTTCTGGACGTCAATGGCGGGCTGCACATCCACTAGGTTGATGCCGCCATTGACGGCTTATATGGGAGATACCGATATGTTGCTCAAGGATAAGGTAGCGGTTGTCACGGGTGCGGCATCGCTCAATGGCATTGGCTGGGCCATCGCCAGTCGATTTGCGGAGGAGGGCGCAAAAGTAGTCTTGCTCGATATCGCAGCCGACAAACTCGAGATTGCCAAGGAAAACCTCGGTGATCCACATCAGGGATTGGTATGTGATGTCCGCCAACCGCCCTAGCAATTCCAGCTTTTAAAAGGCCATTTGTTGTCACCCCCTAAAAAATCCCCCCCGCCTCAAGCTTAAGCCGAACCTTAACAGTATAGCTTTCTTGTACTCACTCCTTAAATTTACGATCTGTCAATAGAAAGCCCAAATAAATACGACGATCGGTCGTTGACCTCTCCGCAAAAAACAATGAGCATGTATTGACACCAGACAGCCCCAGGACGTGCGAAAGGTGAAACCTATTGACTTTAAAGGGTATTTTTATGCGCTTGCCACAAAATAGCGATTACGTCCCGGCTAAAGAAGCTGCCGCAATTCTCGGCCTGTCTCCTGAGACCCTTCGCTTTTGGCGGTACACCGGCAAGTACAAAGACATGCTGCCACCATTTATGCACATCAGCCGGAAGATCTTTTACAAAAAAGCTGATGTACAGCGATTTTCCGAAAAAAGCATGAGCGCCGCCTAACACCAGCCTGGTGTTTTACTCGCGGTAGAAAATAAGGTGCACCGTCTTTGGTTGAGGCGGTGCGCCTTTTCTTTTGCGCGATCACCTCTCCTACCTCATCACCAAAGATCCACTTGGAAGCCGCTTGGGAGCTGCTCGCTTGCCGCTTGCCAATAGAGACTGGCGATCAATCAGGAGCTTCTGTGGCTGGCGGGAGCTTATGTGGGCGGTGCGTAGCTTGCTGGAGATTGGACTTTTGAGCGCTGCGGCTCCCTAATAGCTCCCAAGCGCTGAGCTGTATGGACTTGGAAAGTATTTTACAGAGAGGAAATCGCTTCAACAGGCTGATTTAATTGAGGTTTTTTTGATTTTTTGTAACGCGAAGGGATGATGGGGGTTGACCCCCGGGGGATTTTAAGTCCCATGCGTCTACCAGTTTCGCCATTCGGGCGGTAGCGCTGTAAAGCGGGTCAGGAAGGAAGGTGCTTCAGCAATCAAAGTACACAAGAGCCTGCGTGACAGGTGGACGAATATATAGAGCCTGCGCCGATGAGGCAAGTTCGATAGCGTCCATTTTGGTACATTTTTTTAACAGGCGCCTGAGTAAAACCTTCGGAAAATCATAGATATATCGAACACCCCTGAATTTTTGTCGCTATGACGGCCGTTTCGTGGGCGTCACGTCGTGCGCTGTTTCGACTCGTTTCACCGGGCTGGTCTAGGCTGCTTGCACGACGATTAAAGAAGTGGATGTGATGAATACGAGTGTGGTTTACGCATTGGCAGCGGCAGCGTTGTTTGGGGCCAGTACTCCTCTGGCCAAGGTGCTGGGGACCGAAGTTGCGCCAGTGATGCTGGCAGGTTTGCTGTATTTGGGCAGCGGTGTGGGACTGCTGTTGGTGCGTTGTATTCGCGATCGGGGCTGGAAACCATCGGGCTTGAGTGCAAGTGAGTGGCCCTGGCTGGGCGGGGCGATTGTGTTTGGCGGGATTTTGGGGCCTGTGGCCCTGATGTTCGGCTTGACCCTGACCAGTGGCGCAACCGCGTCGTTGATGTTGAATCTCGAGCCCGTGCTGACCGCACTGTTGGCGTGGGTGGTGTTCAAGGAAAACGCAGACCGCCGGATTGTGCTTGGCATGTTGGCAATTATTGCGGGGGGTGTGGTGTTGTCGTGGCCTTCAGGGGCGCAGTCCAGTGTATCGCTCTCCTTGCTTGGGCCGTTGGCCGTCGCGTTTGCCTGTTTGTGTTGGGCAATTGACAACAATCTGACGCGCAAGGTATCTGCCTCGGACGCACTGTTTATTGCGGGGGCCAAAGGGTTGCTCGCAGGGCTGGTGAACTGCGCGATTGCGTTGATGATGGGCGCCAAGATCGCGCCACTTGGCGTGCTGAGCCCCACCTTGCTGATCGGCTTCCTGGGCTACGGCGTCAGCCTGGTGCTTTTTGTACTGGCGCTGCGCGGTCTGGGTGCGGCGCGAACCGGGGCGTATTTTTCGACCGCGCCTTTCCTGGGGGCGGCGATCTCGATCCTGGTGCTGGGAGAGTCTGTGTCGCTGCTGTTCGGGGTGGCCGCTGCGTTCATGATTTTTGGGGTGTGGCTGCACCTTACCGAGCGCCATGAGCATGTCCACCTGCATCAGCCGCTGGAGCACACCCATCGTCATGCTCACGATGAGCATCATCAGCATGAGCATGACGAAGACATCCCCGGGAGCGTGCCCCATAGCCATGCGCATCAACATCACGCGATCAGTCACAACCACCCGCATTTTCCGGATATTCATCATCGACACCGGCACTGAACGGCTGCGTGATAGATTCAGCCCCAAGGACGCCGTAACACCCTGACATTCAATGGAGCTATAGACCCCGCATGTTTGAACACATCGACTTCAATCACTTGCTGGCAACGTATGGCTATCTGGCCGTTTTTATCGGCTGTTTGCTGGAAGGTGAAACCATCCTGCTTCTCGGCGGAATGGCTGCGCACCAGCATGTGCTCAAGCTATTGCCGGTAATTGGATACGCCAGTCTGGCGGGGATGCTGGGCGATCAGTTGCTGTTCTGGATCGGTCGTTATTTCGGCGCTCGCCTGTTGCCGCGCCTGCACAAGCAGCAGGCGGTCATCGATCGAGTCACCCAGATGATCAATCAGCATCCTGCAGTATCGATTTTTTCAGTGCGCTTTTTGTATGGCATGCGGCTGGTCGGGCCAATGGTGATTGGCGCCTGCAAGGTCTCGCCGTTGAAATTTACCTGCTTCAACGCGTTGGGCGCTGCGGCGTGGGCAACGCTGTTTACCAGTGCCGGGTATTGGGCCGGGGAGTTTCTGGAGGGGATGCTGGGTGACCTCAAACCCTATCGTTTGCCGATTGCGCTGGGGGTGATAGCACTGATGGTGGTCTTCGCATTGGCGCGTCATTTACGGGCGAGAAACAAGGCCGTCAAATCACTTTGACGGCACGGCCGATAAACTGAATCGGGCCAGTAGGTTTGCCTGTTGCAGAGCCGTCAGGGCCTTCGAGGGTCAGCTCAAAGAGTTGATTGGGCTCAAGCGGTGGCAGGCGATCCAGTGGCAGTGACAAGGTTTGCCCAGGCTTGACCAGTCCAAGTGACACCGGGCCATCCCAACCATCGCCCTTGGTCCAGAACTGCAGTGTCTTGTCAGTGGGCACTTGCGTGATGCCCAGTGGAATAAGCTGGATGTGCTGGCGGTTGCTGGCCTGGATCACCCAGCCCGGGGCCTGGTCTTGTGGTGCGACCAGTACCACTACGTAAGTGGGAGGTGAAACGCTAGGGGTTGCGGTCAACAACACGGTGCCCAGTACCAGGGTTGCTGCCAGCCCTGCGGCTGACAGGCCGCGCCACAATGGCAGAAGGTTCCACCAACTGGCCTTGGCCTGAGGGGCGGGCACATTCAGTGCGTTCAGGCTGCGTTCGATACGAGGCCACAGCTGCCTTGAGGGGGGCTGTGCCGGTACAAGGTCGTTGAGCGGCAACAGGCGTGCCTCCCAGCGTTCTACCGCTGCTTGCAAGTTGGCGTCATGGGGCAGGCGCTGCTCAACGGCGTGTCGCTGTTGCGCGTCCAGTGTCCCCAGCACGTATTCGCCCGCCAATGCATCAAGATCGGCTGAGTCGTTGTCTTCTGGTTTGAAAGTCATCCCATGCACTCGCGCAAGGCGCTCAAGCTGCGTTTGATCCAGGCTTTGACGGTGCCCAGAGGCGTGGCCAGTTTTTTGGCAATTTCTGCGTGGGTATAACCGTCGACATAGGCATGCACAATGCAGGTGCGCCTGGCAGGGTCAAGCTGTTCGAGGCAGCCATAGATCCGCTCGGAGCCTGCTCGCCATTCAAGTGCATCCAGCGCCAGGCTGCCATCAAGGTTGGCCAGGGGCTGTAATGCCAGCTCGCTGTCTTCACTGACTTGAACCTCCAGGCGATTGTCGCGCATGAAGTTCAGTGCCAAATGCCGTGTCACGCTGAAAACCCAGCCCCGTGCTGACCCGCGCTGAGGGTCATAACTGGCCGCGCGCGTCCAGATCTTGATAAAAGCGTCATGCACGATGTCCTCGGCCAGAGCGTCGTCACGGGCAATACGCCTGGCAACACCGAGCAGTCGTGCGCTTTCCTGGGCATACAAGGCAACCAGCGCCTGCCGTTCGCCGCGGGCGCAGGCGAGCAGGCAGGCTTCGTAGTCAAACAATGGCTCAGGTATCGTCACTGTCTTGCGCCGTTATAGGTGGGACATCCCCGGGGCATTCCCCCGGGCTCCATCGAAGCAGCGTAGACGAGATTCGCTACAGGCCAAGTACCTTAACGGCTGGCCCAGAAAATGTAATCTGCCTGATAAGGAACCACTTGCCGCTGGCCCTTGTTGACCGCAGAGCATTCGCTGCTGGGTGCCACGCCGCCCTTGAGTGCGACACGCTGGATATAACTCACGCCGCTCATGGCGCCTTTGCCTTCAGCCGGATTGGCCTTGACCAGTTGATACGGCAGATTGCCCGCGCCGGCGGGTGCTACGGCGAGCTGGGTACCCGTAACCTTGGAACCGTCCAGGGCTTGCCAGGTGGCTGGCGGGCCAAAGTAGGTGCCGACTTGTTTACCATTTGTGTCATTTAGTTGAGCTTTTGGGCCAACAAAAAACCATTCCATTTGTCCTGGGGCATTGGCTTTTTCTTTACATTCGTAAGTGATTTCACCTACGCCAACTGTCTTCATCGCCATCTTGTGTCCGTCGGGAACCCTAATGTTTTCGGGCAAGTCCGCCTGTGCATAGGCGCCCGGTACAGCGACAAACATCACGGCGGCAAGTGTAACGCTGGCATGGCTGATCAAGCGTTTTACGTTCATGTACCTATCTCCTGATGGGGTAACAGCGTACGGGCTGTTACAGGTACTACCCCCGGGTGAGCGGTTTGGATGCAGTTGCAAAAAATAAACATGAAAGGCAAAGTCCGGGAACCCCGGTTGCGTGACTGAGCCCTTGGCCTAAGCTTTGAATGACAGGCTCAACGCCAAGGGTTTCAAGGCATTTGCTACACGCTCGCGAAGCCGGTCCGATAATAAAAGGAGATCTGGATGTTTATCCGTTTATTGATCCTTGCCAGTGTGCTGGTGGCTGGCACAGTGCAAGCTGTTGAAGTTCCAAGCCCCATTGAACAGGATCGCGGCAAGCTTCGCCCATTGGTTATTGTTGCCCGTGCACAGGCCGATCCAGCGCTGGTAGCCCTCAATAAGGCACTTGAAGACCCGGCCACCAAACAGGCTTTTGACGAGCGCAATATGGTGCTCTACACGATTGTCGGCATTACCGGCAAACGCGATGGCAAAGACCTCGAACCCCAAAGCACAATGTCGCTGATTCGCGGCCTCAAACCGGGGATGATCATTGATAAGGCCAAAGTGATCCTGATCGGCAAGGATGGCGAAAAGAAGGTCGAGACAGTTGGCGACGTTGATCTCAACGAGCTGTTTAAAATCATCGATGCCTTGCCTCCCGTTGAAAAGGAAACCCTGGCACCGGTTGCGGCCGAGGCTCCAGTCAAGGGAGCTGCTGCGGGCAAGTCGGTCAAGCCGGCAAAACCGGTCAAGGCTCTGGAAGACTGAAGGTCATTAAAAAACAGGCAAAAAAAAGGCCCGCTGGGGGGAGCGGGCCAAATGGGATTCACTAAAGGAGTGGATCCAATTTAGGCCTGATGATGTGAAAGTGGCGTGAAAATCGTGTCGTCAAAACGAAAGCCTTTCTCAATGTGTGCGGTAAAAATAGAACTCAGCTGTAGCGCAATGCCAGCACTGTAATCCGTTAGGGTGAGTCAATTGCTCCTCTGACTGCCGGATAACATTATGCCGTTCTCCCTCGAACTGATTTCTGCCTTCGCACTGTTTGCGTTTGTCTCCTCCATCACCCCTGGCCCCAATAACACCATGCTGCTGGCATCGGGCGTCAACTTCGGATTCAGGCGCACCATCCCCCATGCACTGGGTATTAGTTTCGGCTTCATGTTTTTGGTGCTGGCCGTCGGGCTGGGGCTGGGCGGCGTGTTCAAGGCCGTACCCATGGCCTACACCGTGTTGCGTTACCTGGGGGCGGCTTACTTGCTGTACCTGGCCTGGAAAGTAGCCACATCAGGTCCTGTTTCTGATTCAGAATCGGCCCAAGGCACCCCTTTGGGGTTCTGGGGCGCGGCGGCTTTCCAGTGGGTCAATCCCAAGGCGTGGGTGATGGCCATCGGCGCGATCACGACCTACACGCCATCACAGGGTTACATCGCCAATGTGTTCATCATCGCCCTGGTATTTGCCATCATCAACTTGCCCAGCGTGTGCGTGTGGGCCGGGTGCGGCAGCGCGTTACGCAACGTTTTGACCAAACCTAAATGGTTGTTGGCTTTCAATCTGACGATGGCAGTTCTGTTGGTGGTGTCGCTGTATCCAATTCTGTTTGATGTTCATTGAGCCACTCCTGGCTCAGGGTTGGCGTGTCGCCCAAATACTCCAATAGCCAGCTCATGGCGGGGGAATGATTTTTCTGCGACCAGGCAATGCACGAAGGGCTGGCGGGGAAGGGGCGTTGCAAGTGCAGCGCAACCAGCTTGCCTTGCTCGATCAAGGGTTGGGCAAGATGGGCGGGTACCATGCCGACGCACAGCCCGTCGCTCAGGCAGGCCAGGCCCGTGGCCCAGTCAGGCACCATCATTCTGCGCTGGTTATCCAGCGTCCAGGTGTCACGTTTGGGCAAGCTGCGTGAGGTGTCATCCATGCACAGCGAGGGGAAGGGGCGCAAATGATCATCGCCCAGCAATCCTGCAACCGAAGCCAGTGGATGCAGTGGGCTGACCACGCACAGCCAGTGCAAAAAGCCCATGTCGCGAAAGGCAAAGCTGCCCGCCACCGGTACGGCACGCGTGGCGCCGATGACAATGTCGGTGCGCCCGTCCACCAGTGCGTCCCACACACCGTTGTACACCTCGTACTGAACAATCAGCTCCACGTCCGGAAAGTGCCGATAGAAGTCGATCACCATTTGCTGGCAGCGCGGATGCTTGATGATCGAGTCCACGGCTACCCGCAATTGGCCGCTCCAACCATTGGCCACCTGCTGACACAAGCGGCGGGTGCCAAGCATTTTTTTCATCACGTCGCGGGCTTCCTTGACAAACAACTGCCCGGCGGGCGTCAGCTCTACATCCCTGTGGCGACGAACGAACAACGGAACGGCCAGCCACTGCTCCAGCTGGCGAACGGTGTAGCTGACGGCTGAGGGCACGCGGTGCAGTTCCTGGGCCGCACCACTGAAACTGCCGTGGCGGGCCACTGCATCAATTACATCCAACGAGTATTCGGACCACATGAGTTTGCCTTCAAAAAATTCGATGCCAGTTGGCAATTATTATCGCTTCACAAGCAAATCCTCAGCTGGATAATGCGCGTCAGTCAACAAATTGTTTGATGGCAAGTTTTTAGGTGCACATGAAGAACTCTTTTGGTTTTACCTGTTATCTCGCCGGGCTCAGCATGCTCGGCTATCTGGCGATGGATATGTACCTGCCAGCATTCGGTACTTTGCGCAGTGAATTAGGGCTGTCAGCCGGTGCGGTGGGCGCGAGCCTGAGCATCTTTCTGGCCGGCTTTGCATTGGGTCAGTTGCTCTGGGGGCCGCTGTCGGATCGCCTTGGGCGCAAGCCGGTGCTCTTGGCGGGTCTGTCGCTGTTTTCGCTGGGCTGCGCGGGCATGTTCTGGGTTGAGAGCAGCGTGTTGCTCTTGAGCTTGCGGTTTATCCAGGCCATCGGCATCTGTGCGGCGGCCGTTACCTGGCAAGCCCTGGTGATTGATCGCTACCCGGCTGACCAGGCCAGCCGTGTATTTGCCGGAATCATGCCGCTCATGGGCCTCTCTCCGGCTCTTGCCCCCTTGCTGGGAGCCGTGGTCCTGAGTCACCTGGGCTGGCAAGCGATTTTTGCGGTGTTATTGGGCCTGGCTGTGCTGCTGATCATCCCGACACTTATGCTCAAAGAAAAAATTCGTACAACGTCCAAGACCGTAGCGTCAGGCGTGAGTTACTGGCAGCTTCTGTGTTCGGCCAAATTCAGTGGCAACGTGATGATCTTCGCGGCGTGCTCGGCCAGCTTTTTCGCCTGGTTGACGGCATCGCCCTTTATCCTCGGCGATATGGGCTACAGCCCGAGCGATATTGGCTTGAGCTATGCGCTACCCACGCTGGCATTTTTGGTCGGTGGTTACAGCTGCCGCAGCGCACTGCAGCGAGTGAGCGGTCGTACGCTGTTGCCCTGGTTGCTGGTGGCTTACTGCGCCAGCATGGTGGGGTTGTATCTGGTCGCCACACAAACCGAGCCAACGCTGACCACCTTACTGATCCCGTTTTGTTTGATGGCGCTGGTGAACGGTGCGAGTTACCCGATTGTGGTGGCGAATGCCTTGATGCCGTTTTCGGAAAACTCCGGCAAAGCCGCTGCACTGCAAAATACCTTGCAGCTTGGACTGTGTTTTCTGGGTAGCTTGCTGGTGTCGGCCTTTATCAGCCAACCCCTGCAAATCACCGTCGAAGTGATGCTGGCCACTGCACCCCTGGCGTTGTTGGGTTACTTGATTCAGCGGCGCAAGGCTAATGCCAAGGCCTTTGCCGCATCCTGACGGTAGTGGCAGGTCGAAAACCTGTAGATACTCTGTTGCCAGCCGGCCTGTTTAGAGAAATGTGCTTCGCTAAACAGGTCGGCCTGTAGGCCGCCTCGGCGGGCCGTTGATCTTGTTTTTGCACTGGTTTTTGATCTGCCTGCCCTTCGGGAGGCCGAGCGCAGGTTCTGCGTAGTGGGTCGACCGGCATGGATGCCGGGAGAGCCGTGTTGGGCCATGGATGGCCCGTCACGGCGTGCCCACGGAGCGGGACCGGAGTGAGGGACACCTGAGCGCAGCGAGGGCCGTACGCGGGGGCAAGGCCTTTTTGGGTACTTTTGTGGCTGTTTAACAAAAGTGCCTCGCTGTAAAAGCGAAACCATCATTTCAGTTAACCGCGAATGCCGGATATGTACCCCGTGTGCCCGTTGTTTTGCGATGCGCCCGCAGCGATGCCGAGTCCATATCCATTCGATATGTCACGGTTCTCTACGGGTTCCGCCCTTACGGCGGGTCACTTTTTCCAAACGCCGAAAAAGTAACCAAAAAGGCTTGCCCTACCATTCGGCCGCCTCGCCCAGGCTCGGTGGTTCCCTCACTCCGGCACTGTCATGGGGGCACGCCGCGACGGGCCATCCATGGCCCATCGCGGCTGGCGCGGCGTCCTGCCGCGCCACCCCCATAACAGCACCTGCGTTCGGCCTTCTGTGATGGGCATTCGCGTCGTCTGGACATTCGTGTGGCTCCAGCAAAAGCAAAATGCATCGCAGACGTCACAGAACCCTACGAAAAACGGTTTAGCGCCAACATACAAGCCGCTGACGAGTGGAACGAGGCTGCGATCGGCTGCAGAGCAGTCGTAAAACCATGGTTCGCGATTCTTCAGGTAGCACGCGATTGCCGGGTTTTGCGAGGAGTGCCTCCTCGATCGCAGCCTCGCACGGCTCGTCAGCGGCTACAGGTTTGGTGGCGTAGCAGGTGGATCAGGCCACATCCACCAGCACGACTTCGCTTTCTTCAATGGCTGTCACGCGCAGTAACGACTCGTCGACGACCGCTATGCCGTCCCGTGCGTTGGCCCGCAGGCCGTTGACCTCGATCAATCCTGTGGCGGGTACGAGATAGGCCCGGCGGCCACTGTCCAGGCGGTATTCGGCAGTTTCTCCGGCCTTGAGGTTTGCAGCGACCAGTCTTGCGTCGGCGCGAATGCCCAGGCTTTCGTTATCTCCCTCTTTGCCGCTGGCCAGCGTCACAAAGCCCTCGCGCTGCCCTTGTGGGAAAGGCTTGGCGCCCCAGGCGGGTGCCTCACCTTCTTTGTTGGGGATGATCCAGATCTGAAAGATCTTGGTCGGTGTCGACTCCAAATTGTATTCGCTGTGCGCAATCCCGGTGCCCGCACTCATTACCTGTACATCGCCTGCTTCAGTTCGGCCCTTGTTGCCCAGATTATCCTCGTGGCTGATTGCGCCTTCACGGACATAGGTGATGATTTCCATGTCGCGGTGCGGGTGCTTCGGAAAGCCGGTGCCCGGGGCGATGACATCGTCATTCCACACCCGCAGGTTGCCCCAGTTCATACGGGACGGATCGTAGTACTCGGCGAACGAAAAGTGATGATGGGCATCCAACCAGCCGTGGTTTGCGCCGCCCAGGGTAGTGAAGGGTCTGAGTTCAAGCATGATAGGTCTCCTGTTCAGGTTGCCCGTGGATGTGAACGGCTACCCGATTGATGATGGGATGATTCTCTGTCAGGAACATATCGATAAAAAGCTTAAAAAGTGCGTAAATCTGATCTAATAATTAGATGTTTGATGTTGCCGCCGAATAGTCTTTACCTTCACTGCATGGCCTAAACAGCTGATGCTCAAGCAATTAGCTAGATCTCTGTGCGTAATGGCGCGACCATAGCCCATCCACCCGGACAGCCTCACACTCTGGAGTCAGCGTGCCGCAACACAATCCCGAACTGCCTGATGAACTCGCGCCCCTTACCCAATTGCCATTGTTCAAGCGCCTGGCGGCGCGATTATTTGGCAGTGGTTTGAGTCGTTTGCGTGCACAACATGCCGCGTCATGGCTACAAGGCCAGGCAGACGGCTTTCGCAGCGGGCACAGTGCCGGGGTCGATTACGGCTTTTCAGAGGGCCATGCCGAAGGGCTTGAAGAGGGGCGTCAGGTGCTGTTTATCAGCGACACGCGCCCGCGAGAGCTGCGGGCGCCCGGGATCGATGACCACCTGTTCGATGACTGGCGACTGCCGCTGGGGCCTGAGCTGAAAAAGCAGATCAAGGCGGACGTGGCCGCGATCCTGCCCGAGCACGCTCAGCCCAGTGCCGCACAGTGGAAGATGATCTTCAGCGATACGCCGTCTACCTCAGTGGTTGCGGGGGCCGGGGCAGGGAAGTCGACGTCACTGGTGTTGCGGATTCTACTGTTGACCCACTACCTGGGTTTTGAACTCGATTCGATGACCGTGGTGACCTTTACCCGGGAGTCGCGCAAGGACTTCATCAAGAAGCTGCAGGAGATTTTTGCCTTGTGGGGCCGCACCCTGTCCCTCAAGGAAGCCCGGGATGTGGTGCGCACATTCCACTCGCGGATTTTGCCCATGGTGCGCAGTTTGCCCGGCTACTCCCAGTTGCAAGCGTTCGAGACTCTGAACACCCGTAGCCTGCTCAACGACGACGATACCGACAGCAATCCGTTTGACCTGCGTATCAACGATGCTCAGCGTCAGCAGCTCAATGCCTGCTTCCACGGGCTGTACAGCCGCGATGAGCGCTTCCGTCAGACCTTGGCACCTCTGCGCATGCACGCCCTGCAACTCAAGGAACTGGAGCGCGACCATCCCGATGTGCAAAAGCGCATGGCCGTGACCGAACTGGCCGCCAAGCGCGATGAAGAACTCTGCGACACCCTGGAGGACCTGTGGTTTGCCGCCGGGGCGTGGCCGATCAAAGGCATCGAACCCAATCGCGAAACCGTCGAGATCAATGGCTCGCAGTTCCATTGCCACGGTTACATTGCCGAGCTGGATGCCTGGGTCGTGCTGGGGTTCGATCCGCGGGAAAACCCTCAGATTTGCCGTCCCGGTGCCCGGCTCAGTGTGCGTGCCGAGTGGGCAGTAAAGCGCACACTGTTTCGAGCTTTCTGCGGTAAGCCATTGATCTGGTTGGATAGCTATGAGTCTGCCAAACGCGTCATCAGCTCGATGGCGGGTGATGCCAGTGCAGGCCCGGGTTTTGATTACAAGCTCAAGGGTGAGTTGGGTTCAGCGCCGTTGCTCGACAGTTTTGTGGCGGCGGCCAGCTTTATCGAGAACCTGGGGCTCGACGTTGCGGCAGCCGTGGCCGACATGCGCTTTGCCAAGGACGATCCGGACCGTTTCTTTTTTGAGGCCTTGAGCCTCTACTGGCGGGCGCTGGAGGATCATTTGCTGGCCCAGACTCCCCCGGTCATGACCTATAACCGCATGTTCTCCCTGTTTGGCGAGAACACCCCGCAGAACTTCAAGCTGTTAAGCCATGAGCAACTGCGCCCACTGTCGCACTTGATGATTGATGAGTTTCAGGACGTCTCGCCGCAGATAGTGTCCTGGTTGCGTGCCAGCCTGCGCGAAATCCGTAGCCGAGGCCCTGCGATGCATGTGGGGCGTGGGGCCCAGCGCTCCTCGCTGCTGTGTGTCGGGGATGACTGGCAATCGATCTACGGCTGGCGGGGCAGTTCGCCCAAGTACTTCATGGAGTTCAACAAGGAATTTCCGTCCCCCGCGACCACGCGGGTGATGCTCAGCGACAACTTCCGCAGCCATCAGCACATCATCGATGCGGCCGAACATATCGTGCGCGCCGCGCCGTCCATCACCGGTAAAAAGGCCAAGGCCAGCGGAGAGCCCAAGACACCCGTCCCGGTCAATGTCCTGCATCGGGACGATCAGGGTTTGGCTGCGCGCTTGATCGAGCATTACAACGCAGGCGACAGCATCTTGATGTTGTATCGAAAAAGCAGCGATAAGCTATTGATAGAAAAGGATATACAGTCAGTAGTTAATGTTGATTCTAGGTTGGCGCCTGAAGATCGCCGGCTCAAGCAACTGACCTATCACAGCTCCAAGGGTTTGCAGGCGGATGCAGTGTTCTTGCTGGGTGACTGCCAGCACCTGACGTCTTCACCCTATAAGAATCAGGTGTATCGCATGGCCGGCCTGGGCAAGGACGCCGACCCTGAGCCGTACGATAACGCGCAGAAAGACGAAATTCTGCGTCTGGCCTATGTGGGCATCACCCGGGCAGTGACGCACTGCTACTGGTATCTGGAAAATCAGGATGCCCACGGGCCAAACGTTCCCAAGGCTTCTGATCGCGTGCCCCAGGGCAAGCCGTTCTTTGAGGATCTGCGTGTCACGTGAGTCGCAACAGGCGCCTGATGCGTCAGGCGTGAATAACAACAATGTTTGGCTTTGCCAGTAGAAGGAACTTCTTTTGATCACTACCTTGTTTGCCAAAAACAACAGCGCCCGTGTCATCGGTTTATCGGCTCTGGCCCTCTTGATCGGGGGTTGCAACAGCGGGCACCAAGCGCTTGATAAAACCCCCGAGTTGCCGCCCGCACCCGAGATATCCTCGGGCTTTCGTGCGGACATGGCCCCCGTGCATGCGCAGCGGCACATGGCCGCCGCAGCCAACCCATTAGCGACCGCTGCAGGGCAGCAGATGCTGCGCAAAGGGGGATCTGCAATCGATGCCGCGATCGCCATGCAAGCCGTGCTCGCACTGGTAGAACCTCAGGCAAGCGGTATCGGTGGTGGTGCTTTCATTGTGTACTGGGACGGCAAGCGGGTTCAGGCCTTCGATGGTCGTGAAACAGCCCCGTCCGGTGCCAACAGCCGTATGTTCCTGGGTAAAGATGGCCAGCCGATCCCTTTTACGGATGCTCAAATAGGCGGGCGTTCAGTGGGCGTCCCTGGTGTGCTCAGAGCGCTGGAAATGGCCCATCAGCAACATGGCAAACTGCCTTGGCGTGACCTGTTCCAGCCTGCCATTGAACTGGCGCGTGAAGGGTTTCCAGTCTCCAGGCGTTTGCACACGCAGATCGCTGCTGACAAATTCATTGCTGCTTCGCCGCAAATGGCCAAGTACTTTTTGACCGAACAGGGGCAGCCTCTGCCGGTTGGGACTCTGCTTAAGAATCCTGAATTGGCACAGACCCTGGATGCCATCGCTACACAAGGTGCAGACGCCTTCTACCAGGGTGCAGTCGCACAGGCGATGGTTGATCAGGTCAGGTCCCACGCCAATCCCGGCACTCTGTCCCTGACCGATATCAGCCGTTACCGGGCCAAGGAGCGTGAGCCCGTGTGTGGTGACTACAAACAATGGCAAGTGTGCGGCATGCCACCGCCATCTTCGGGTGGTGTAGCGGTGCTGCAGACCCTGGGGATTCTCGAGGCCCTGCAGAGCAAATCACCAGCGCTGGACCTGGCAGCCCTGGCACCTGTGCCAAGCTCCACGGGAGCACGCCTGGAACCCTCGGTTAAAGCGGTTCACCTGATCTCGGAGGCAGAGCGCCTGGCTTACGCTGACCGGGCGTTGTATCTGGCAGATAGCGACTATGTGCCGGTCAACGTGAAAGGGCTGACCGATAAAGCGTATCTGCAGGCCAGGGCATCACTTGTCAGCGAGCAAAGCATGGGGCGTGCCCAGGCGGGGACTCCAGCGGGGATGAACCTTGCGTTGGCGCCGGATCGCTCACCTCTGCGTATTTCCACCTCGCAAATTGCCGCCGTTGACGATCAGGGCGGGGCGATATCGATGACCACCTCGGTTGAGGCTGCGTTTGGCTCACATGTGATGACCAATGGCTTCATCTTGAACAACCAGCTCACCGACTTCTCATTTGTCCCTGAAGAAAACGGTAAACCGGTGGCCAACCGAATCGAGCCAGGCAAGCGACCTCGTTCCTCAATGGCCCCGACGCTGGTATTTGATCGCAAAAGCGGCGAACTGGTCGCCACCGTTGGTTCTCCGGGTGGTTCACAGATCATCGAGTACGTGAACAAGGCAGTGATTGGGCTGGTGGACTGGAAACTCGATCCTCAGCAGGCAATCAGCCTTCCCAATTTCGGCAGTCGCAACGTGGGCACTGAAGTCGAGGCCGGTCTCGTGAGCCCTGCACTGATTCAGCAGTTGAAAGATCGTGGACACGATGTGTCCGTCATCGACATGACCAGTGGCACCCAGATTATCGCTCGAGATAAAAATGGCTGGGCCGCCGGGGCCGACCCTCGCCGAGAAGGCACTGCACTGGGGGATTGAACCCGCTGAGGGAGCGAGCCTGCTCGCGATGCAGGCGCTGCGGTCTGTCAGTCGAACCGCAGGGATGCCATCGCAGGCAAGCCAGCTCCCGCAGGTACTTTTGGGCTCATTGATGAATCCGCTGCAGGCGCAGATCAGGCCTGCGCTTGCCAGGCCTGGGGCGGTACGAAGCTCTCGAGTTCGTCCTCCACGACCTGAATGATGCGCCCCAACTGGCCCAGGCTCATGACCGTGGCGCAGGGTATGCCGGCAATGGCAATTACGGTTTCGCCACTGGCGCGGTCAAACAGTCGGGCGATCATGCTGCTCGGCGCGTCCATGGTCGCCTCGAAGCCCATCGGGTGAAAATGCCAGCGCATAAGTTGGCAGGCGTTCGGGAAGGTGACTTTATTGATGTTTCCCTGCGAGTACATAGAGCAATTCCTTTAGCTCAAGTGGCGTGTGCGGCACGGTTCTGGCCGCGTGTGTTTGCAAGTATTTCGTGTTCAAAGCTATCACCCAAGCATGATAGCGATAAGCCTTTTTTTGCCCGCTAGCCAGTTGATTGACCAGGTTTTGATGTGAATCATGCACTTAGGCTATTTATCTCCTGTGCATGCCCATTGAAGCCAGCGCGCAAACTCGGCACTCTCTGTTTTTTGCCTTCGAGCATTTTATGTCAGCCTCAGACGACGGCCCCGAGCACACCCGCGCCACTGGCGAAGCCGTGATGCGCTATCACCTGTGCTGGAAGCACCGGGACCTTGATGGGGTAATGGCGCTTTACCATCCCGATGTGACCTACAACGACTTTTTCCAGAATCGGGTCATGACCCTCGATGAGCTGCGCGAGTATGTGCAATCGTCCATGCCCAGGGAGCCGGATGAAGCGCTCGAGCACAGCGATCGCATCCGCCTGGATGGCAATACCGCCTTTATCCAGTACCGCATGACTCTGCGCGGCAGTCAGGGCCTGGTGTCTTTCCGGGCCAGCGAAGCCATTACCGTGCGTGATGGTCTGATCTGGCGGGTCAATGAGTACGCCTCTCTGGTTCACGAAACGCCAGCCAACTCTGCACGTCAGGGCTCATTGCGGCCTGCGGTCAGCCGTCTTGGGCTTTCGGCCCGGCAGTTGAGTTTTATGGCCCAGGACCTGCAAACCTACTTTGAACGCCAACAACCCTGGCTCGATCCCGATCTGGATTTGCAGCAAGTGGCCCAAGCCTGCGGCTATACCCGCAATCAGATGTCGTATTTGCTCAATCAGGTGCTGGGGCTCAGTTTTTATCGCTACGTGAATCAGGCGCGGCTGCGCCATGTATTGGCCGCGATGGATGTGGCCGCAACACCTGTCAAAGTCGATGAGCTGGCTTTTTCGGCTGGGTTTAACTCGATATCTGCGTTTTACAGCTGTTTTCGCCAGCACACGGGGCAATCGCCTAATGCCTACGCCAAACAAATTTCTTTGCGGGTACGCACGCAAGACGTACCTGAGGCCAACGACTAGGATCGAGCCATTCTTGGATCGGTGTGGAGTCGGTAATGCCAGCATGGCGCTCAATCAGTTTATGGATGGACCAGCTTGGGGAGGAACTCGCACCTCGGCCGTCCCTGGAGCACGACCTGGATGTCGATGTCGTCATCATCGGTGCCGGTTATACCGGGCTCTGGACGGCGTATTACCTCAAACGCCATGCGCCTGAACTGAGTATCGCCATCGTTGAAGCCCAAACAGCGGGCTTCGGCGCTTCCGGGCGCAACGGAGGATGGTTGATGGGCAACCTGCTGGGTGAGGATCGGTTGCTCGCAGGCCTGTCTATCGAACACCGGCGTGAATCCTTCGACTTACTGCACGGTATTCCCGACGAAGTTAAGAACGTCATTGATCGTGAAGGCATCGACTGCGATTACCGAAAAGGTGGCGGGTTATATTGCGCGGCACGCTATCCGGAGCAGGAAACCAGCCTGCGCCGGTATCTGGCCAGCCTTTACGCCGAAGGCTTGAACGAGTCCGACTACCGCTGGTTGAGCCCCGCCGAGCTGGCACAGCAGATCCGCATCGCCAAACCCTATGGCGGGATTTTCACGCCCCATATTGCAACCATTCACCCTGCCAAGCTGGTACGCGGTCTCGCCCGTGCCGTTGAGCGTATGGGGGTGAAGATTTTTGAACAAAGCCCGGTAACCGAGTGGCGCGCAGGGGTTGCCCGCACCCACAAGGCGCAGGTGCGCAGCCGTTGGGTGGTGCCTGCCGTGGAAGGCTATGCCAACACTTTGGCGCCTCTTGGGCGCTATCAATTACCGGTACAGAGCCTGCTGGTGGCCACCGAACCTTTGCCGCAAACCACGTGGGACGACATTGGCCTGTCCCAGGGCCAGGCCTTCAGTGAAAGCAGCCGTCAGGTCACCTATGGCCAGCGCACTGCAGACAACCGCCTGGTGTTTGGGGCCCGGGGTGGTTATCAGTTTGGCGGACGCTTGCGCGAGAACTTTGATCTGAGCAAAGACGAAGTCGAACTGCGCCGCTACCTGTTTGGGGAGCTGTTCCCGCAGCTCAAAAACGTAGAGATCAGTCACGCCTGGGGCGGCAACCTAGGAATGTCGCGACGGTTTCAGCCGCACATGCTCTGTGATCGCCAGCAGGGTATTGCGTTGGCCGGTGGTTACGGCGGAGAGGGCGTAGGTGCCAGCCATTTGGGCGGGCGCACCCTGGCTGACCTGATTTTGCAGCGCGACACCCTTGAAGTCAGGCAGCCGTGGGTGTTGACCGAAGGCGGGCTTGGCGCACTCAAGGCCTGGGAGCCCGAGCCGTGCCGCTGGCTCGGTTACAACGCGATCATTCGCAGCTTTGTGTACGAAGACAAAACCTTGGCCAATCCTGACAGCCCGCCCTGGCGTCGGCAGTTTGCCAGCCGCATGGCCGGATTTATGGAAAGTTTCATGCATTAACCAACACTGGCACGCTTAACAGGAAGCATCCCATGAGCATCACTCAGTTCAAAAATACCCTCCACGTGGCTTTGCAGGAGTCTTTTCCCGTAGCCGTGCCGCTCGGTACGCCGGTGGCGGTGACGTCAGTCACCTGCGTTGAGCGCAACGACGGCGTCGAGACCGGCATCTGGGAATGCACCCCGGGTCGCTGGCGTCGCCAGATCGTGGAGCAAGAGTTCTGCCACTTCATCCAGGGCCGCTGCACGTTCACCCCGGATGACGGTGAAACCCTGACCATAGAAGCAGGCGACGCACTGATGTTGCCTGCCAACAGCACCGGAATCTGGGATATCCAGGAAACCGTGCGCAAGACCTACGTTTTGATCCTTTGATCGCCGAAACCTGCCCATAAAAACAGCTGCCCAAAACATGCAAGGAATCGACTCATGATCCGTATGACCCTGTTGCCCCTGATGCTGGCCGGTACGCTGTGTCAGGCCGCCGAAACTGTGAAGGTCTATAACTGGTCGGACTACATTGCTCCCGACACGATGAAGAACTTCCAGCGTGATACCGGTATTGCGTTCAGCTATGACGTGTTCGACAGCAACGAGACGCTGGATGGCAAGTTGATGACGGGCTCATCGGGTTATGACGTGGTGTTCCCATCCAACCACTTCATGGCGCGGCAGATCCAGGGCAAGGCCCTGAAGAAACTCGACAAGAGCCAGTTGCCGAACTGGAAGAACCTCAATCCGGTGCTACTCAAGGCGCTGCAGGTCAATGATCCGGGCAACGAGCACGGGTTTCCCTACCTGTGGGGCAGTACCGGGATTGGCTACAACATCGCCAAGGTCAAGGCCGTGTTGGGTGACGATGCGCCGGTGGATTCCTGGGACTTGATCTTCAAGCCCGAAAATATGGAAAAGCTCAAATCCTGTGGTGTCGCGATTCTCGACAATGGCCCGGAAATCCTGCCTGCGGCGCTCAACTACCTGGGCTTGCCCCATCACAGCAAGAACCCCGCCGACTACAAAAAGGCTGAAGAGCTGCTGCTCAAGGTCCGCCCTTATATCAGCTATTTCCATTCATCGAAGTACACCAGTGACTTGGCCAACGGCAATATTTGCGTGGCAGTCGGCTTCTCGGGAGACATTCTGCAGGCCGAAACCCGGGCCAAAGAGGCCAATAATGGCGTGCAGATCGGCTATTCGATCCCCAAGGAAGGGGCTGCCATCTGGTTTGACATGGTTGCCATGCCCGCCGATGCTCCGGACGAAAAAGCCGCTTACAGCTTTATGAACTACCTGCTGCGCCCGGACGTGATGGCCGGTATCACCAACTATGTGCATTACGCCAATGGTAACGAGCAAGCCGATGCCTTGGTCAGCCCTGAAATCAAGGCTGACACCAAGGTCTACCCAACCCCTGCAATGATGGACAAGCTGTTTGCACTGGAAGCCATGCCGCTGAACATTGATCGCACCCGCACACGCGTGTGGACCACGATCAAGGCCGGCCGCTAATCAGCGCAGTGCTTGCGGGTTCACCAGGTTGGCCGGGCGCTCACCGGCCAATGCCGCCAGGAGGTTATCGACAGCGCAGCGCGCCATGGCTTCGCGAGTTTCGTGAGTGGCCGAACCGATGTGCGGGGTGGCCACCACGTTATCCAGCTTTAGCAAGGGCGAGGTCAGTTCCAGTGGCTCGCGTTCGAACACGTCGAGCCCGGCGCCCCGTATCTGGCCTTGCTGCAAGGCGTTGATCAGCGCCGCTTCGTCCACCACCTTGCCGCGAGAGATATTGATAAAGATGCTCTCGGGGCGCATCAAGGCAAATTGCTCAGCACCGATCAGGCCTTCGGTCTGGGCAGTCAGGGGCAGGGTCAGGCAGATAAAATCGGCTTGCTGCAATAACTCATCCAGGCTGCGGTACTGTGCGTTGAAGCGTGCCTCGACAGCGGGTTTGGGCGAGTTGCTGTGGTAAATCACCGGCATCCCGAAGCCAAAGTGCCCGCGCTGGGCCAGGGCTTCGCCAATACGGCCCATGCCGATAATACCCAGGGTTTTGCCATGCACGTCGGTGCCGAAATGCTCGGGGCCGACGTTTTTTTGCCATTGGCCATTACGCACCAGATTAGCCAGTTCCACCACGCGGCGGGCGCTGGCCAGCACCAGGGCAAAGCCGGTGTCGGCCGTGGTTTCGGTGAGCACGTCCGGGGTGTTGGTGAGCAGGACCTTGCGCTCGGTCAGGTAGTCGATGTCGTAGTTATCGACACCCACCGACACGCTGGCCACTGCCTCGAGCGTTGGCGCCAGATCCAGCAACTGCGCATCCAGTTTCAGGCTTGCTCCCAGTATGCCTTGCGCCTGGGGCAGGGCTGCCCGCAGTGTGTTCATGCCGTCGGCGTCCAGGCGCTCGATCAGGGTGACATTGGCGTGGGCTTCAAGGCGCTGCATCAGCGCCGGGGACAGTTCTTTGTAGAGCACGACATTCTTTTTCAAGGGAATCACCAACGTTGAATTCAAGAGTGGGCCAGGCGTTGCGAAGTACTGTGTTGCGGCGCTGCAGGATCTTTGGCAGCGGGTTTGAGCATCAATGTCAGCAGCACCGAAATCATCAGGGCACCGCTCATCAGCAGGAAGGAAGCGCCCGTTGAGCCGGTGGAGCTGTTCAGATAGCCAACCAGGTAAGAGCCGGCAAATGAGCCCAGCGCGCCCATGCTGTTAATCAGGGCCATGGCGCCACCGGCCACGTTGGAGGGCAGTATTTCCGGGATGATGGCGAAAAACGGGCCATAGGGTGCGTACATGCAGCCGCCGGCAATCACCAGCAACGCGTAGGACCACCAGAAGTGTTCGGCACCCAGCATGTAGGAACCATAGAAGGCGATGGAAGCGATCAGCAGCGGTGGCCAGACAAAGCGTTTGCGCTTTTGCAGTTTGTCCGAGCCCCATGACACCACCAGCATGGCGATGACTGCCGCCAGGTAGGGAAGGGCCGAAAGCCAACCGGCCTCGACCATGTCCATCTGTGCACCCTGCTTGAGAATCGACGGCAGCCACAGCACAAAGCCGTACACCCCGATGCTCCAGCAAAAGAACTGCATGGCCAGCAGGATAACGGCAGGTGAACGAAACGCGGCCGCGTAGTTTTTTACCGGCTTCATGCCCACTTGCTCGGCATCCAGCGCGCTTTGCAGGTCCAGCTTTTCCTGGTTGCTCAGCCATTTGGCTTCGCTTGGACGGTCATCGGCCAGACGCCACCAGATAAACGCCCAGAACACGGCGGGCAGGCCTTCGACGATAAACATCCAGCGCCAGCTGTAATGTTGCACCAGATAGCCCGAAACCACGGACATCCAGAGCATGGTCACCGGGTTGCCCAGGATCAGAAAAGTGTTGGCACGGGAGCGTTCGGCACGGGTGAACCAATGACACAGGTACACCAGCATCGCTGGCATCACGGCGGCTTCAACCACTCCGAGCATGAAGCGGATCACGATCAGCCAGTAGGCACTGGACACCACGCCGGTCAACGTGGCGAGGCTGCCCCAGAGGATCAGGCTGACAAAAATCAGTTTTTTGACGCTGTTTCTTTGCGCGTAAATCGCCCCGGGTACCTGAAAGAAGAAGTACCCGAGGAAGAACAGCGCGCCCAGCAGCGACGACAGGCCGGGCGTGATATTGAGGTCTTCGGCCATCCCGGAGGCAGCGGCGAAGCCATAGTTGGCACGGTCAAGGTACGCCAGGCTGTAGGTGATAAACACGATCGGCATGATGTACCACCAGCGACGGGCGGCGAGTTTTAGCGATTGCATGTGGGGTGCTCCTGAGCTTGTTTTTGTTTTTTCGCAGCAGGTGACGAGTCAAGTGAGTAACGGTGTTTAAAGGGACGCGGGCAGCGCGTTGTATTCGTTCAGTTCGGCACGGTTCGGCAAGCCTTCCATGTCGCCACGGCTCTGCACGGCACGACTGCCGATCCAGTTGGCTCGTTGTACGGCCTGGTCAAATCCGAGGTTTTCGAGCAGGGCACTGACCACGCCGACGGCAAAGCCATCACCGGCACCTACGGTGTCGATGACGTTGGCGACGGGCACAGCCGGGACAAACTGTTGATCCTGGGCCGTGCGATAGAACGCGCCTTTGGCTCCCAGCTTGATGATTACCGCTTCAGCACCTTGGTCGAGGTAGAACGCGGCAATATCAGCCGGATCGTCGTAACCGGTCAGTAACCGGCCTTCGCTCAAGCCCGGCAGCACCCAGTCGGCACTCGCGGCGAGGGCGTTGATATCGCGAATCATCTGTTGCTCGCTGGCCCACAGCGAAGGTCTCAGATTGGGGTCAAAGGACACGCTGTTGCCTGCGGCACGCATCGACTTCATCAACTCAAAGGACAATTCATTGCAGCTCGGCGAGAGTGCAGGGGGAATGCCGGTGGCGTGCAAGTGCCTGGCACTGAGCAACTGCGGGTTGAGTGCAGAGCTGCTCAGGTGGCTGGCGGCCGAGCCGCGGCGGAAGTATTCGACCTGCGGGTCGCTGCCATCATCGACGCGGGACTTGAGCTGAAAGCCTGTGGGGTGCTGCGGATCGATCTCGACGTGCTGACAATCCAGACCTTCGGCTTGCAGCGTTTTGAGTACAAAGCGCCCCAGGGAGTCGGCGCCTACGCGGCTCAGCCAGGCGACATTGAAACCCAGGCGGGCAAGGCCAATGGCTACGTTGCTGTCCGCCCCGGCGATACGCTTGTGGAACTGCTCAACCTGCGCCAGATCGCCTGTGTGGTCGGCGACCAGCATGGCCATGGTTTCGCCAAACGACAACACATCCACCTTAGACATGGCTCAGCTCCTGTTGCTTTTGGCTCAAGCGCGCCAGCACGGCAACATGCTCTTGGGTCAGTCCTTCGAGATCTGCGCCCTGCAGCGGATATTCAATGGCCCGTGTCAGGCCGTGGGGCATGTGGGTCATCAGGTGTTGCCACTGTTGCAAGTCGATGGCGGTCGGCGGCGTAGCGACCAGCTTGCCGTCCGGGCGCCGGACCACGCCTTTACAGTGCAGGTAGGTGACGTATCGGCCCAGCAGGCGGGCGGCGGTGCTGGCCGACTGATCCTGCCACTGCCAGTTGCCGATATCGAACGTCATGCTGATGGGCGCTTGTTGCTGCTCAACCTGATCGAAAAAGCGCTGCATGGGTTCAATGCGGCCGCCGTAAGAGGTCTGGTCGTTTTCCACCAGCAGACGCACCGGTTGCTGGTTGAGGCAGGCTGCGAGGTTTTGTAAGTCACAGTGTTCGGTGAAGTAGCCCAACGACACTTTCAGCCATTGGGCGCCGAACGCGTGGGCCCGCTTCAGGGTGGCCAGCAGTTGGGTATTGGGTCGTGACTGGCCGGCTTCCCACAGTTCCAGTGGCGAGGAGAATACGCACTCCAGCCCCAGTTGCTGTACGGACCGGCTGAAGGCGAGTGGATCCTCTGTGGTCAGCAGTTCTTCGCGCAGTTCGATGCGGGACACGCCCGCATTGGCCAGCAATTCAATGAAGCTGTCTTGTCCGCGCTGGCGAACCAGATCGGCGCCGTAGCTCGACAGGCTGATGGAAACGGGGAATGTAGTCATTGTTATTAATCTCTGAAACCGGTTTCATTTTATTGTGCGTTAAACGGCTGGGGACCGGTTCAAGGGTTACCAGCCGCTAACGTGTCAGGCCGTCAGGGGTTGTGTTGAGCCGCGAATAATCAGTTGCGCTGGAAAATCCAGCGCTCGGGCCGGTGACGTATCACCGCCCAGGCGTTTGAGCAGGCAGTCAAAAGCACTTGCGCCAATCTGTTGCGTGGGCTGGGCCAGGGCGGTGATGCCGCTGCCCACCAACGGGAACCACTCCAGGTCATCGAGGGCAATCAGGCCCACATCTTCGAACAAGCGGCAGCTCAACTCGCGTAACACCTGGGTGCACGCCAGCGCGGCGAGGCCGTTGGCGCAAAAAATCGCTTTGGGGCCGTGGCCGGGTGTTTGCAGGAAAGTCTGGAGGTCGGCGCGCAGGCCCGGGCCGGTTTTAACCACGGCGCCGCGCAGGGCAGGGCGTGCAGCCAGTTGCCCGGTAAAACTGTTGATACGTTCGGTCCTCGAGCTCGTGCCATCAACCGGCTCGCTGACCAGCAGCACGTCGCGATAACCCTGCTGCTCAAGATGCTCCAGTGCCATGCGCACTGCTTCGGGGTTGTCGAGGCCGACCAGATCCGTGTGCAGTTGCTCGACTTTGCGATCGATCAGCACGATGGGCATTTCTTGATGCAGTTCTTTTAGCGCGTCAGGGTCATGGCCAAGGGTGTTAAGGATCAGGCCCTCGATATTGTAGGAGCGCAGTGCTGCCAGATGTTGGCGCTCCTGCTCGTCATTACGGTCGGTGTTACAGACCACCAAGTTGTAACCGTGCAAACGGCAGGCGGTTTCGACGCCGTGCATGATCGCAATTGAATAGGGGTTGCGAATATCGGCCACCAGCATCCCGATCAGCCGGGTGCGACCACGCTTCAGGCCTCGGGCCATTTGATTGGGCCGATAGCCCAAATCGTTGATTGCCCGCTCGATACGCTCGGCAATGGCTTCGGACAGCAAGGCGCGGTCTTCGCCAATAAAGCGCGACACGCTGGCCTTGGATACGCCGGCCCGCTGGGCAACATCGAGCATGGTCACGCGGGTGCGCTGGGCTGCTGAAAAACTGTTCACGGCCTGAAACCTTTTATTTGAGTTATCGCAGGCGGTTTCGCATTAGGTAGCTGAAACCGGTTTCAGGAGACCTCAAATCCCCCGGCCTCGTCAAGCCCAACGTTCAGGTTCTTGTGGTCGGTGACGAGGCCCGAGGCGGCGATTACACCGCCGTACTGCCCTGGTAATAACAAGTGTTTAATAGCGGATAGCGACGCTTAGTTATCCGTGGGCGACACTTTTCATAATGACTTCGGTATGTAATGCGTGGGTTTTTAATTGGATGATGACTGTTATTCAACTATAAACAAGCTCTACGACCAGAACGAATGAGTCGTTGATTTATTTAAACTAATTGTCGCGGACCGGGCAGTCAGTATTTGATCGTCGCCGGGATAAAAAAATACTTCCCGTGTAATGCTCAATGGTTACGGCCATATGCACAATTGTTGTTAGTTGCTCGCAAAATAGTACTGGACTGGATGTTTTAATATGTGTCAGTTTCTGCCGGCCATATAACGGCGAGTGATAGGACGATCTCGCCAAGGGGTCGTCGATGTCTGTCAAAACTTTCTGCTGCTAAACAAGGAAATGTTTAAATGTCGAAACTTAAAGAGAAATCGGCACTGTCTGTCGGCCAGCCCCAGGCGGCAACTGTCAGCAGTTCCGTCTTCACTCAAATTGATAACTTCAGTCATTTCTATGATCGTTGCAATCATCTGGTCAATGGCAAACCTTCGTTCACCGTCGACCAGGCGGCCGATCAACTGACCCGTTCCGGCGCCAGTTGGCATGACCTGAACGGCGATGGCGTGATCAACCTCACGTACACCTTCCTGACAGCGCCACCTGTTGGGTACGCCACCCGCGGGCTGGGGACCTTCAGCCAGTTCTCCGCATTGCAGAAGGAACAGGCCAAGCTGTCGCTGGAATCCTGGGCAGACGTGGCCAAAGTGACCTTCACCGAGGGCCCGGCAGCCCGCGGGGACGACGGTCACATGACCTTCGCCAATTTCAGTGCAAGCAACGGCGGTGCGGCGTTTGCCTATCTGCCAAACAGTGCGCGCAAAGGCGAGTCGTGGTACCTGATCAACAAGGACTATGACGTCAACAAAACCCCGGGCGAAGGCAATTACGGTCGCCAGACCCTGACCCACGAAATCGGCCACACCCTCGGGCTGTCGCACCCCGGCGACTACAACGCCGGTAATGGCAACCCGACTTACCGCGACGCGGTCTATGGCGAAGACACTCGTGCGTACAGCGTCATGAGCTACTGGAGTGAAAGCAATACCGGCCAGCATTTCACCAATAGCGGCGAAGGTGCCTATGCATCGGCTCCGTTACTGGATGACATTGCTGCGGTGCAAAAACTCTACGGCGCCAACCTTGAAACCCGTGCCGACGACACCGTCTACGGCTTCAACGCCACGGCGGACCGGGACTTCTACAGCGCCACATCAGCCAGCTCCAAGCTGATTTTTGCAGTGTGGGACGGCGGCGGTAATGACACCCTGGACTTCTCCGGCTTCACTCAAAACCAGAAGATCAACCTGACAGCAGGTTCGTTCTCTGACGTGGGCGGGATGACCGGCAACGTGTCTATTGCACAGGGCGTAACGGTCGAAAACGCCATTGGCGGCTCGGGCAATGACCTGCTGATTGGCAACAGTGCAGACAACGTGCTCAAGGGTGGGGCCGGCAACGACGTGCTCTACGGCGGTGGCGGTGCTGATACTCTCTGGGGTGGTACCGGTGCTGATGTGTTTGTGTTTGGCGCGGTGTCAGACTCTGCGCCCAATGCCGCCGATACCCTCATGGACTTCCAGTCCGGCATCGACAAAATCGACGTCTCGGCCATCACCAAACTGGCCGGGCTGAACTTTGTCGACGCCTTCACCGGGCGTGCCGGGGAAGCGATTGTGAGCTATGACAAAGCCAGCAATCAGGGCCACTTTGCGGTGGATTTCAGCGGCCATGCGGTCGCTGATTTCTTGGTGAGCACCGTGGGTCAAGTGGCAACGTACGACATCGTCGCGTAAGCCTGCCGGCATAGGAGCAGCGCGCAAGCGCTGCTTTCAGGGGTCCTGAAGACATGAACTGCAGGCTAATCGAATTTTTCAAGGTGATGGGGTGCATAGCCGCATTGCTGACCTTTTCTACAGAGAGCGCCATGGCCAATTCCTTGCTGCTGCTGAGCCCCGCACAACTGGCGGGCAACTGGACGTTTTATCCGCAGGACGATGTCGATCAAGCCTGTACGGTACGGCTGATTGCCGAAAACAGGGCCTTCAGCCCTGAAGTGAAATGTTTGCAAACCTGGTTGGACGAAGTACCGACAAGTTGGTCGCCGACCCCGGACGGCTTATTCCTGATAGGCAAGGACGGTACAGATATAGTGCATATGAACCGTATTGAACCGGGGCACTATGAAGTGCAACTTGGCGCTCAAAAAATATTGGTGATGGTGCGCGCGAATATCTAAGGGGTATCAAGGCGCAACTTCTGGGGTAAAGGGCTTGGTGGGTAACCACCCGGTGCAGCGCGCGGGTGTCTGTGGGTTTTATGCGTGCAGGTACGCAATGTTTTTATCTATCAAGGAAGAGTCATGAAGCGGCTGAAGAACAGTCCCGTCGCCCCCTTGTTGCAAGCGCTGGGTGACTATAAAAGCATCTTGATCAGCGTGGGGTGTTTTACGGCGTTGATCAATATATTGATGCTGGTGCCGTCCATTTACATGCTTCAGGTATATGACCGGGTGTTGTCCTCGCAAAACACGACAACGCTGGCCATGTTGTCATTGATGGTGGTGGGTTTTTTCATCTTTATCGGGCTGCTTGAAACGGTGCGCAGTTTTATTGTGATCCGTATCGGCAGCCAATTGGAGCGCCGCTTTAACCAGCAGGTGTACCGCGCCGCCTTCGAGCGCAATTTGTTCAGCGGTCAGGCCCATGCCGGCCAGGCGCTGGGGGATTTGACCCTGATCCGCCAATTTGTCACAGGCCCTGCGCTGTTCGCCTTCTTTGATGCACCGTGGTTTCCCATCTATCTGTTGGTGATTTTTTTGTTCAACACCTGGCTCGGGGTGTTGGCGACCGCCGGTGCGCTGTTGCTGGTAGGGCTGGCCTGTGTCAACGAGGTGATGACGCGTAAATCCCTGGGCCTGGCCAGTGTGTACTCGCAGCAGTCCAGCCAATTGGCCACCAGCCATCTGCACAATGCCGAGACTATTCAGGCCATGGGCATGCTGGGGGTGTTGCGCAAACGCTGGTTCAACCTGCATTCGCGATTTCTGGCCGAGCAAAACAAGGCCAGCGACACCGGGGCCGTCATCGGTTCGGTGAGCAAGACCTTGCGTCTGTGCCTGCAATCACTGGTGCTGGGCCTGGGGGCCTTGCTGGTGATTCAGGGCGACATGAGTGCCGGGATGATGATTGCCGGTTCGATTTTGATGGGCCGTGTGCTGAGCCCCATCGACCAACTGATTGCTGTGTGGAAGCAATGGAGTTCGGCCCGGCTGGCCTATCAGCGGCTGGACAGTCTGTTGCGCGAGCATCCGGCCAGTGAGGACAACATGGCGTTGCCGGCCCCCCGGGGACAGGTGAGCTTTGAGCAGGTCAGCGCCGCGCCGCCGGGCCAGCGCCTGCCCACGTTGCATCAGATCAGTTTCAGCCTCAATGCCGGCGAGGTGCTGGGCGTGCTGGGCGCATCGGGCTGCGGCAAGTCGACCCTGGCGCGGGTGTTGGTGGGCGTGTGGCCGACCCTGGCTGGCACGGTGCGTCTGGACGGCGCGGATATCCATCAGTGGAATCGCGATCAACTGGGGCCGCATATCGGCTATCTGCCCCAGGACATCGAGTTGTTCAGCGGCAGCATTGCCGAAAATATGGCCCGTTTCCGTGACAGCGACCCGCAGCAGGTGGTCGCAGCGGCGCAGCAGGCCGGGGTGCACGAGATGATTTTGCGCCTGCCCCAAGGTTACGACACGGTGCTGGGGGACGAGGGCAGTGGCTTGTCGGGCGGGCAAAAGCAGCGCGTGGCACTGGCCCGGGCCTTGTACGGCAGGCCGAGCCTGGTGGTGCTCGACGAGCCCAACTCCAACCTCGATGCCGTGGGTGACGCTGCGCTGACCCGGGCAATTGCCCAGCTCAAGGGGCAGGGCTGCACGGTGATACTGGTGACCCATCGTTCATCATCCCTGGCCCAGACCGACAAACTGCTGGTGCTCAATGAAGGCCGTACCCAGGTCTTCGGGCCCAGTGCCGAGGTGCTCAAGGCGTTGTCCGGGGCACAGCAACAACACGCCGGCGCACAGACGGCGCCCGCCAGTACCCATCGCCAGAGTGCCGACGTATGAGCAAGGAAGCTCCCATCATGAGTGATGACCATCAGCCACAACGCGGGGCCGGGTTTTACGTCCGGGCAGGTTGGGTGCTGACTATTCTCGGCGCCGGAAGTTTTTTTGTGTGGGCCAGCCTCGCGCCGCTGGATGAGGGCATTCCCGTTCAGGGCACCGTGGTGGTGTCGGGCAAGCGCAAGGCCGTGCAGTCGTTGGGGCCGGGGGTGGTGAGCCAGATTCTGGTACGCGAAGGGCAGACGGTGCATCAAGGAGAACCACTGTTTCGACTGGACCCGACGCAGGTCGAGGCCGATGTGCAATCGCTGCGTGCGCAGTACCGCATGGCCTGGGCCAGTCAGGCCCGCTGGCAAAGTGAGCGCGACAACCTTGGCCGGGTGAGTTTTGCGCCGCAGTTGAGTGACGACCCTGATCCGCGACTGGCTTTGGTGCTCGAAGGACAGCAACAGTTGTTTAGCAGCCGGCGTGAGGCCTTTGCCCGTGAGCAGGCCGGGCTGAAGGCCAGCATCGAAGGCGCCACGCAACAGTTGGCGGGCATGCGCCGGGCCCGGGGTGATCAACTGGCTCAGGCCGATTCCCTGCGTCAGCAACTGAGCAATCTGCGGCCACTGGCTGACAACGGCTATATCCCGCGTAACCGGCTGATGGAGTACGAACGCCAGCTGTCGCAGATACAACAGGATCTGGCGCAGAACGTCGGCGAAAGCGGGCGCATCGAGCAGGTCATTCTGGAGTCTCGGCTCAAACTGGCACAGCGCATTGACGAGTATCAGAAGGAAGTGCGCACCCAACTGGCCGAGGCCCAACTCAAAACCCTGACCCTTGAGCAGCAACTGGCTTCGGCCAGCTTTGATCTGCAACACAGCGAAATCCATGCGCCAGCGGACGGTATTGCGGTCAATTTGGGGGTACACACCGAGGGGGCGGTGGTCCGGGCCGGGGAAACCCTGCTGGAAATCGTGCCCCAGGACGCGCGCCTGGAAGTCGAAGGGCGCCTGCCGGTGAACCTGGTCGACCGGGTGGGCAGCGAGTTGCCCGTGGACATTCTATTTACGGCGTTCAATCAGAGCCGAACCCCGCGGGTGTCCGGGGCGGTGAGCCTGGTCTCGGCAGACCAGTTGCTCGATGAAAAAACCGGCATGCCGTACTACGTGCTGCGCAGCACGGTCAGTGATCAGGCGCTGGAAAAACTCAACGGGCTGGTGATCAAACCCGGCATGCCGGCCGAGATGTTCGTACGCACGGGTGAGCGCTCGCTGCTCAACTACTTGTTTAAACCGCTGCTGGATCGCGCAGGTTCTGCGCTGACTGAGCGTTAGGATGCTGCGACCTATGGAAAGAGCTTCACGGTTGGGCCTCACGCTTGCGCTGTGGCTCGGGGTCACGGCCAGTGCACAGGCAATGGGGCTGTTTGAGGTGTACGAAGAGGCGTTGCGCAATGATCCGCAGTTCCTGGGTGCAATCCAGGAGCGCGACGCAGGCCTTGAAAGCCGGGTCATTGGCCGCGCCGGGCTGCTGCCCAAGCTGTCCTACAACTACAACAAGGGGCGCAACAACTCCAAAGCCACCTACCTCAACGAGCGCGGCAACACCCACGATGACCGCAACTACAACAGTTATGGCTCGACCTTTATGGTGCAACAGCCGCTGATCGACTACGAGGCGTACGCCAATTACCGTAAGGGCGTAGCCCAGGCGCTGTTTGCAGATGAGGTCTTTCGCAGCAAAAGCCAGGAATTGCTCGTGCGGGTGCTGACGTACTACACCCAGGCCCTGTTTGCGCAGGATCAGATCGACATCGCTCAAGCCAAGAAAAAAGCCTACGAGCAGCAGTTTCAGCAGAACGAGCACCTGTTTCGCCAAGGGGAAGGGACGCGCACCGACATTCTGGAAGCCGAGTCGCGTTACGAGTTGGCCACCGCAGAAGAGATCCAGGCCTTTGATGAGCAAGATGCCGCGTTGCGTGAGCTGGGCGCCCTGATGGGGGTGGCAGTACTGGGTATCGAGCAGTTGACGCCGCTGGCCCGCAGTTTCAATTCATTGCCGCTGGAACCTGCGAACTTTTCGACCTGGCATGCCATGGCCCTGGCCAACAACCCGGTGCTCGCCTCGCAGCGTGAGGCACTGGAGGTCGCAAGGTACGAAGTGGAGCGAAACCGGGCAGGGCATCTGCCCAAGCTCAACGCCTATGCGAGTGTGCGCAAGATGGAGTCCGAGAGCGGCAATACCTACAACCAGCGCTACGACACCAACACCATCGGCATTGAAGTCAGCCTGCCCCTGTACTCGGGGGGCGGGGTGTCGGCGTCGGTGCGTCAGGCCGGCAGCAACTTGGCCCAGGCGGAATATGAACTGGAGGGCAAGACACGGGAAACCCTGATTGAGCTCAGACGTCAATTTAACGCGTGTCTGTCCGGGGGCAGCAAGTTGCGGGCCTATCAGAAAGCCCTGGTCTCAGCCGAGGCGCTGGTGGTTTCGACCCGGCAAAGCATTCTGGGCGGCGAGCGGGTCAACCTGGATGCGTTGAACGCCGAGCAGCAGCTTTACAGCACGCGGCGCGACCTGGCCCAGACCCGTTACGACTACCTGCTGGCGTGGACCAAATTGCACTTCTACGCAGGCACCTTGCGTGAACAGGACCTGGCACGGGTCGACGAGGCTTTTGTGGAGCGCTAGTTTTATCAACGAGGAGAGTAAAACCATGGCGATTTTTGACTACATGGATGTGGGATCAAACGTTTCAACGGCTCTCGTTAAAGATGCACTGGCTATCACGCTTTACAGCTATCACAACCTCGACAACGGCTTTGCCGTGGGCTACCAGAAAAACGGCATGGGCACCGGGCTCCCCGCTACGCTGGTCAAAGCTGTGGTCGGCGGCACCGATTCACAGGGGGTGGTGCCGGGGATTCCCTGGAACCCGGACTCGGAAAAACTCGCCCGCGAAACCGTGGAAAAAGCCGGCTGGGTCCCGATAAGCGCCGAGCAACTGGGTTACGCAGGCAAGGTTGATCAGCGCGGCACCTTCTTCGGTGAAAAAGCCGGCTATGGCACGGCTCAAGTGGAGATCCTGGGTAAATACGGTGCCGATGGCCAGCTGACGTCCATTGGCATCGGGTTTCGCGGCACCAGCGGGCCACGGGAGTCGCTGATCACGGACTCCATTGGCGATGCCATCAGCGATGTGCTGGCCGCTGTCGGACCTGGGGATTACGCCAAAAACTACAGCGCCAATGCCTTCGACTCGCTACTGGGAAAAGTGGCCGCCTTTGCCGGCGCCCAGGGGTTGGCGGGCAAGGACGTGCTGGTCAGTGGCCATAGCCTGGGCGGACTGGCGGTCAATAGTCTGGCCGATCTGAGCGGCGATCACTGGTCGGGGTTCTATCGCGATGCGAATTACATTGCCTTCGCTTCTCCCACCCAGAGTGAAACCACGTCCAGTGTGCTAAATATCGGCTATGAGAACGATCCGGTATTCCGTGCTCTGGATGGCTCGGACTTCAACCTGTCGTCCTTGGGGGTACACGACGCGCATCAGCCGTCTGCCACCAACAACATCGTGAGCTTCAACGATCACTACGCCTCCACTGCGTGGAACCTCATGCCCTTTTCGATCGCCAATGTTTCGACCTGGATCACCCATTTGCCCAGTGGTTACGACAGCGGGATGAAGCGGATTCTCGACTCGGCGTTCTATGACCTGACGGGCAAGGACTCGACCGTCGTGGTTGCCAACCTGTCGAACCCTGCACGGGAAAACACCTGGGTTCAGGACCTGAATCGCAACGCCGAGCCCCACAAGGGCAGTACGTTCATTATTGGCAGCGACGGCAACGACCTGATTCAGGGCGGCCGCGGCAATGACTTCCTGGAAGGGCGTGAGGGCAATGACACTTTCAGGGACAGTGGTGGCTATAACATCATTCTGGGCGGTAAAGGCATCAATACCCTGGACCTGCAACAGGCCATGAATCGCGTGGAAGTGGTCAATGACGGGCACGGCACCCTCTATGTGCGTGATGAACACGGCGGGCTCAGCATTGCCCGGGATATCAGCCTGTTGTCCACGCAAGAGCCGGGCTGGCTGGGGATGAGCAAAACCGTGGTCCATCGGGTTGCCGATGACGGCTTGTGGGCCGGCAATAGCCGCAGTGACTACACCGGCTCGGTGAAGGCAGGGGCCGGGGACAGCACGCTCAAGGCCGGTGAGCACGGCGACTGGCTACTGGGGCAGGGCGGCAACGATCATCTGATCGGTTCGCGGGGCAATGATGTGTTTATCGGTGGCGCGGGCAATGACTTGCTGGAGTCGGGGGGCGGGATCAATACCTTCGTCTTTAGCGGGTATTTCGGGAACGACACGCTGCTGGGTTATCAGGCGACCGACACCCTGCTGTTTCTGGGGGTTGATGGCGGTTATAACGCCGACTACCGGGCCCATGCCAGTGCATCGGGGCACGACACCGTCCTGAGTTTTGGCAATGACTCGGTGACGCTAGTCGGCGTTGGGCTGGCCTCGCTGGCGGGCAACGACATTGTGATTGCTTGAGGCGGGGCCGGCTGCACCTTTGCAGCCGGCCCTTGCTTTCACACCCTGAACTGGCGCAGCAACCCATTGAGTTGCACGCTCAATTCCTTGAGGTGGGCACTGGCGGCGCTCGACTGCTCTGCCGCCTGGGCGGTGCCCTGGGATAGCTCGGCGGCCTGGGTCACGTTCTGGTTGATGTCTTCCACCACGTGGGCCTGCTGCAAGGTGGCACTGGCTATGGAGGCATTGAGATCGTTGAGATTGCTCAGCGCATGGCCAATGCTGGTCAGGCTTTGTCCCGCCTGGGTCGCCTGTTCGATGGTTAGCGCAGAGGCCCGGCTGCTGCTGCCGATCACAGTGACCGCGGCTTCGGAATGCTTCTGCAAGCCTTCGATCATGGTCTGGATTTCAGCCGTGGATTTTTGCGTGCGCTGGGCCAGCAGTCGAACTTCATCAGCCACAACCGCAAAACCACGACCCTGCTCGCCTGCACGAGCCGCTTCGATTGCTGCGTTGAGCGCCAGCAGGTTGGTTTGCTCGGCAATCGAACGGATCACTTCAAGTACGCTGCCAATCTCGCTGCTTTGCGTGGCCAGGGTCCGGATCACTTCCACTGCCTGATTGATGGTGCCGGACAGTTGGTCGATCTGTTGCAGGCTGCTGTCGATGTTTTGCTGGCCAAGCTCGGCTTGGGACTGGGCGCCACGCATCTCACTGGCGGCGTGTTCGGCGTTTTTAGCCACTTCTTGCACGGCGTACGTCACTTCGTTGATGGCCGTGGCGACCTGATCCATTTGCAGGGCCTGCTGCTGGCTGCGCTGCTGGGCGTCGGTCGCGTCATTGCCCAGCTCAGTGGAGGACTGCTCCAGTGCAGTGGCAGTGGACTGCAGATGGCTGATCACATTGCGCAGTTTGGCGGTAAAGGCATTGAAATGCTGAGCCAGGAGGGTGACTTCATCTCGGCCGTGGGTATCGAGGCTACGGGTCAGGTCGCTTTCGCCACTGGCAATATTGGCCATGGCCTGAACGGCCTCTTGCAAAGGTCGTACTATGCTGCGGGCAATCAGGGTGACCAGCAGCGCCATGATCAGCGCTATGCCAAGACCCGCCCAACTGGCTTTCCAGGCCTGAGCGCGAAACTCGGCCTGCATATCGTCTATATAGACACCAGAACCAATGACCCAACCCCAAGGCTCGAACAGCTGCACATAGGAGGTTTTCTGCACCGGTGCCTCGGCGCCGGGTTTTGGCCAGCGATAGTCGACCATGCCCGCGCCTCTAGTTTTGGCCAGATTTGCCATTTCGTTAAAAATCCCGAAGCCGTCAGGGTCCTTGATGGCCGACAGGTCTTTGCCGTCGAGCTTGGGGTTGGTGGGGTGCATGACCATGTAAGGGCGCAGGTCGTTGATCCAGAAATAGTCGTCATTGTCGTAACGCAGTTTGCTGATAACGCTCAGAGCCTGTTGTTGGGCGGCTTCACGGCTCAAACTGCCGGCCGTTTCCAGCCCCTGGTAGTAACTGAGCACGCCACTGACGGCCTGCACCACATGTTGGGTCTTCTGGGCTTTGCCTTCATACAAATCGTCATGTATCTGCTTTAGCATCAACAAGCCCAACGCCAGCAGCATCGCCATTGCAACGATCAGAATCAGCCATAAACGTCGACTGATGGACAACCCGCGCAGGGTATTCATAAAGGGTGACTCCTTGTTTTTCTTTTTGTGGTGTTTCGTAGAACAACTTTTTTCAGACTTGCCTGTCAGACGAAACCGAAGTCATGTCATAGCAGCGAAAGTAGAACGTGTCTGATAGGATCTCGGCCGAAATTGGCAAAGCTTCATCTTTATTGATTTCTGACAGTTTTTTCACACCGTTCCGGGGAACATCCCGCACCTGAAATCGACTTCAGGGCAGCGGTGGCAAACACTAAATCAAGACTAATCAGCTCTGCATGAGGCAGGGCTTTATGGGGGAATAATGGATCTTTGGACTGCCGCTCAGGCGTTGATACTTGGCGTCGTTGAGGGCTTGACGGAGTTTTTGCCGATCTCGAGCACCGGCCACCAGATTATTGTGGCCGACTTGCTGAACTTCGGCGGCGAGCGGGCGATGGCGTTCAACATCATCATCCAGCTGGGCGCCATTTTGGCTGTGGTCTGGGAATTTCGTCGCAAGATCATCGACGTTGTCGTCGGTTTGCCCACTAAACCAGAGGCTCGCCGCTTTACCACCAACCTGATCATTGCCGTGATGCCTGCGGTGGTGTTGGGGGTGATTTTTGCCGATGTGATTCACGAGTACCTGTTCAACCCGATTACCGTTGCCACGGCCTTGGTGGTAGGTGGTGTGATCATGTTGTGGGCTGAACGTCGCCAGCACGTGATTCGTGTGGAAACAGTGGACGACATGAACTGGAAAGACGCGGTCAAAATCGGCTTTGCGCAATGCCTGGCGATGATTCCCGGTACTTCGCGCTCTGGCTCGACCATTATTGGCGGCCTGCTGTTTGGCTTGTCGCGCAAGGCGGCGACCGAGTTTTCATTCTTCCTGGCCATGCCAACCATGGTCGGTGCAGCGGTGTACTCGGGCTACAAATACCGTCATCTGTTCCAGCCTGACGACTTGCCGGTGTTCGCGATTGGTTTTGTGACCTCGTTTATCTTCGCCATGATCGCGGTACGGGCATTGCTGAAGTTTATTTCGAACCACAGTTATGCCGTGTTCGCCTGGTATCGCATTGCGTTTGGCCTGCTGATTCTGGCCACGTGGCAGTTCGGCTGGATCGACTGGTCAGCGGCTTCCGCGTGAAAAACAAGGTTAAGGATCGGCGCGAATCAGCCGGCATGCGTGAGCCCAAGGGCGCCTCGATTCGTGGTGTGAAGCTCAAGCTGCTGGTATTGGCGTTGCTCTGTGCGTTGCCGCTGGGCGGTTCGGTGAACCTGCTGTTCTCCGGGGGCAGCCGCATGCCCTTGCTGGCTTACACAGTTGCCAGCCTCGTGGCGTTTGGCCTTTATTGGTACGACAAGCAGCAGGCCAGGACTGGCCAGTGGCGCACCCCGGAAAACGTCCTGCACGGGGTTGAGCTGCTGGGCGGGTGGCCGGGAGCCTTGGTGGCGCAACAGGTGTTTCGCCACAAAACCCGCAAGGTGTCTTACCAGGTATTTTTCTGGCTGATCGTGGCTTTGCACCAGGTGATCTGGATTGACGTTCTGTTCGTGAAAATGACCTTTGCGAACCTGTAGCGACTAAAGCAACAAGCCGATCTGACGTTTTTTGGCCAGTTTGCTGACCACCAATTGATGGGAGCGGCGTAACAGGTCTTGCAGTTCTGCAGCGCCCATCGGGTAGGGCGCTTGCATGTTGATCCAGAACGCCCGCGCCAGATACGGCGACGGGCGTATGCCAGGACGGTCGACATACCCCAGAAACAACTCTTTCTCGACCTTGAACGAGAGCCCGTCACGGTTCAGGTTGAACAGGGCAAACATCTTGCTCTCGTCAACATAAAACACCTGAACACCTCCCCATTTCACGTCTTCCTTGACGCCCGGCAGGCTGCGGCAGAATTCTGCTACGTCATGTTTGGTCATCTGGGTCATAGCAGTTTGTCTCCACAGCTTTCAAATGACTCGACCAAGTGGTCGATCCAGGCCCTGACGGCAGGCATCACGCCGCGTCGATGGGGGTATACCGCATGCAGCCAGCCACCTGGAAGTGTCCATGAGGGCAAGATCTGAACCAGCTGCCCGTCTTGCAGTTCCTTTTCGCAATACATCATGGGCAGTACCGTAAAGCCCAGGCCGGACAGGGTACAGGCTTTGCGCACGACAAAATCGTCGATACCCAAACGCGCTTCGAGAACCAGGTTACAGGCCTTGCCCTGTTCATCGAGCATGCGCAAATGAACCATGCGATCCGCCTCAAGCGCCCCCAGCAGCGGGACGTTTTTCAAGTCTTCGGGGCTCTCGACAGGCCACTGACGGGCAAACTCGGGGCTAGCCACCATCACGGTGCGGGCCTGACGCAGGCGTCGCGTGACCAGCAACGGGTCTTCATCGCCTTCTTCGCGAACACGCAAGGCGACGTCAATGCCTTCAGTGACCAGATCGACGCGCCGGTTAAGCAGGCTGACTTCCAGTTGCACAAGAGGGTAGGCCTGCAGAAATGAGCTGATTACGCTGGGCATGAATTCATGTGCCAGGCCCACAGGACACGTCACGCGCAAGCGTCCCCGTGGCTCGCTGGACATACTGGCGACGGCCTCATCGGCCATTTCGGCCTCAAGCAACATGGCCTGGCAATGGCGCAGGTAGCGTTCACCCACCGCCGTAAGCTTGAGTTGACGTGTCGTACGCTGCAGCAGGCGGGCGCCAAGGCGCTCTTCAAGCTCGGCCACCCGGCGCGACAAGCGTGACTTTGGAATCCCCAGCAGCCGACCCGCCGCGGCAAAGCCACCGGCTTCGACCACCTTGGCGAAGTAATACAGGTCGGAAAGATTCCTAGCGGTACCATCTGTCAATGGCATAAAAAAACTCGCATGCTCAATGTGTTAATCTCTTTTTATGGCTTGACGACTTGTCAAATGCGACGCTCTAAAGTCGCTCGCATTTCGACTTCGTATCCAAGGTATCCACCCAGTAAAAAAAAGCTATTAAGGGCGCGAAAATGCTGCCGGCCATTTTACTCCTTCAATTGTCCAGAAAGGCTCGGGAATGTTCGTCGGCACGCTTCGGGTTGACGTTATGAACGATTGCATGGGGTCAATGAGGTAACTAAGTCCGGACGTAAACCCGGTGTTTACTGATCAATGCGGCAGCGGCCTCAAGCGCATAAATGACGTCAGCAGCGAAAGCTCTATATCATGGTTTGCAGTGTTCACTGCCGAATATCCATGCGTTGGCTACACAAGGATCCTAGGCGCGACAATACCGCCGCAACCGCGAGGTGTAGCCTCCAAGTCTCTTTGCGGGCTGGCACAATCCTGAGGCCTTTTAGCTCAATGACCACCCCAGAATTTTTGTAATTCTCAGACTCACCCAAGGGTTGCTCCTTCAATTCTTTGCTCACAAGCCACATGTGAAACCCGCTCCCTCTTTTAGAAGCACGGGATTCGGAGCGGGATTCAGGCTTGGAAGATGACATCGAATGAGTCGGAGGAGCGGGCGCGTGACAGGCCGATAATTAAGCCGCCATATTCCCTTGGCAGATCAGTCTTAACATTCAGCGCTTCGGTAGAAAATGAGCTGCAGTGGATTTATCAATATGAGAAGTCTGAAGGAGCGGGCTTCCTTTACTGCCATTCGAATGTCTATCTCGGCGTTTGCCATATTCGGTTAACAGTTGAAGTCGGAATGCCAAGCGCGTCAGACGTTTCTTTCTGCGTCATCCCTTGTTCCCGGCAACGAAGCACAGCCTCTATTTTTTCGAGAGAAGAACGTTGTCCAGCCTTGCTGGGCACAAGTGAGCCATCAACGAATTGCTCGGGCATGCTTTTCACAACCCCTAGATCGATGAGACCTTTTATCTCTGCGCGTATACGTTCGAGAGCTTCATCGAGAGACAGATTTCTGTCAAAACATGATGCGAGCAAAAGTAGAGCCAATGGATTGACGCTCAGTGCTGAGGAGATCGTATTCAGCATATCGAGGGTTGTGCCAGTCTTGGCGTTCTCGAGATTGTATAGATGCTTGGGATCAATTTGATCTTGAAGATCTTCCTTCGAAAGGCCGCGAGCAGATCGAACTAGTCGGAGTATTGCCGCCAGCGATTCCCTCTTGATCATGGCTAATCCTCAAAAGCGAGGATAAGGCCATATTGATGAGTCCCATGCCATGGAATATAATGCCCGATATGGGATCTGAGTCCGGATAGATGCGTGTGAGAAAGTAAATCCCCAGATGGCGCAAAACGACGGATCACGTTGCTCCCTTGTGCGATTGCAGTCGGTTAATCAATTCGCTATCACTGGTGGAGATTCTGGATGAAATTTTTAAATGGCACATTTTCACTCCAGCGTGATCAGTAACCGAATTGAAACTTTAGCCATAAATTGACAGCGTAGATGATCTTATTAAGGAGGGAGATTTTGAACATTCACTTACTGCCTGACCTCCACCTTGAGTTCCAGGATTTCTCGCCCGCTAAGCATGATGTGGATGTCGTCGTGTTGGCTGGGGACATCGATCTATTGGCCAGGGGGGTGGAATGGGCAAACAAAAATTTTCGTTGCCCGGTGGTATACGTCGCGGGAAATCATGAGTTCTACAAAGGCCACCTCGACCGAACCTTGGGAAAATGGGGGCTAATGCGCATACGCATGTCCACGTTCTAGTGAACGATTAAGTGGTCATCGATGGAGTTAGGTTTCTGGGTACAAGAGGCTGGACTGATTTCGGTTCAACCGGCGACGTGACTGCTGCGCTTCATAGCGCCCAAGGATCCATGAACGACTATAGGCAGATCAGGACTGGAACTCTGTACCGGCGAGTAAAGCCAATCGAAATCCTGAACAGGTCGGAATTTGCGAAACGGTGGTTCCTCGCCCAACTGTCTACAAAGTATCAAGGCAAGACGGTTGTTGTAACGCACCATGCACCATCACCTGAACGTGCTCCTAGAATTAAATATGAGATGGGGCATCTAGCTGCTGCCTGCGTCAATGATTGGAAAGAATTTGGAGAGCTCGACATAGACCTGTGGATTCACGGCCACGCGCATGTTGCCTATTACAAATCCATCAGCGGTATTCCGCATGTATCAAATCCACGCGGCCATCCGTTTGAAAACACCGGATTCATATCTGATTTAGTGCTCACGATTTGACTATCAACGGAGCGTCAAAAAGCGGTTACCTAGGAGTGCTTTGTGTTTAGAACAAGCGAGAGTCAACTGAAAGGCAGATTCAAAATGCCCGATGGAAATCTTTTGTTGTGGAAGTCTATTGATCTCAGTCATAACCAGTATTCCCTCTTGGTAGAAGGGGTCGGTCTTGTTGATGGATGCATTGGGCCAAACATGCGCCTCGTCAGCGATGCAGAAGCAGTTAACGACCTATGCAATACAGGTGATCTTGGGTTTCTCGGGGTAACAAAAATTTATCTACTTTCTCCCCCGTGGATGAACAGACAAGGACAACATCTGCTGGAGCCCCTTACTGAAATCAAATTGCAGAGTGCTGACAAAGAACCACCGATCTACGAATTCGTGACCATGACGGGTCAGACCTATACCAGTGTCTGCGAACATTCATCGATCTGAGGTTTTCATGGTTACGTTAGAAGAAATCTCGCAGCTGCTTTACGGCGCAGGCGAGGAGATGCCTGGCTGGCAAGGCACTGAAGATGAGCTGATTGCGTTGTCCGCAAAAATCTTCCCGGGGAAAGCATTTTGCGTAGTACGGCAATGGAATTTGATCGACCTTACGGCTAACTCAGATGAAAAAGAAAAGCTCACCGGGCTCGGGCTGCTTCCCATGACGCTATTCGCTCATGACATAGTCCTAGACAGTAAAGGTCGTTTCCAGCCTGCCATGTGGGTACGCAGTAACTTCGGCAAATCCTTCACTGAAGGCTGCATGTTTGAAACCAAGAGTACCGTCTACCTCCTTTGGGGATCGGGCCTTAGAAAAGAGGCCAGTATGGGTGCTGCTTTTTCCATGAAAGCCGGTTAGCAATGACCGCAGCAAATACAGTTTGAGTCATTTTGGAGCTTTGGCCGGATGCCAGAAATCATCGAAGTCGAATTTCATAGTAAGTATCTCAGTGACTTTCAGTTGAGTCGTCTTGTACAGGCGAGTCTTCGAAAATACACCGTGGTCATCACGGCTTTTATCAGCGATGCGGTGATCATAGAAGATAGGTGCCTTGGCGTGTTCTTCGATCACCTTCAGGAAGATGACGCGTATAGAACAGCCAATGGCGGAATAATTTGCACGACAAAAATTCAACAGGCTTGGAAAGAAGGACGCTTCTGGCTTTTGGAGACGGGGGAGGGGAATTACCTCGTTGGCAGCTTCAAGCGCGGCGGTGGGCGACGTAGTTTTCTTGAGTTGCTTCGATCATGTGAACGTCTCAAGTCATAAGGTTGAATACTTGATCTCTGGCATAGTGGCGGTATGAGTGTATGGCAGTTGATGAGCGCTGAATTGCAATTACGGTTTTGATCAGCAGCGCTCCGAGTTAGACGTGCGGAGCGCTTCAACTTGCCGCTATCCGGTGAAACTCATTTTTTCCATCGGATGGATTCATAGCTCGCCTTGGTTTAATAGCCAAATTCGTTCAGCAGTTTCTGCAAAAACTCACGCCTCCGTTGGACAATGCTCAAAATGAGGTAGTCACGGTTGGTATCTCTCGTTGACAGATGCCCAGCGTCCACAAGTCCATTGATGTAGCCTTCAGCTCTGCCTCTAGCTTCGAGCAGCGTTTCTGTGGAAGTGCTTTTGTAGATGTCTTCGGCGATGAGCTGCCACCGCTTCATTTGACGCCGACCAACCGGGTCGTCCGAAAATTTTGGTGCATTGATCAGTGTTTTGAAATCGTTGGGTATGGTGGCTGTGCTCAAGGTGGGTTCTCAGAACAGTGATGTCTGTGCTGAAGTTATCATGCGCACACTATATCGCCTGCTGTTGGCTGGTTTTTTTGTAAGCGCTGACGCGAAGGGCCGAATTTAATGTTGTTACACGCTATCGGTGGCGTCTTTGAACATTGTGTAGCGTACCAAGGAGTTCGATATGGGATACCTCAGCCTAGAGGACATCTACCCCGATGACGTAGAAAAATATGGCCATCTGCGGGTGGGAATGACCGACCTGTACGTAAAAGACAATTACGCCGTTTATGGTGTGGTTACGCGTGGCGAATACCGTGAACTGACCAGCAGGTTACTGCGTGACGAAACGGTGCAAATGATCATCAGCGCTAAGCTCGCAGCCTGCCCATAGACTACGATCCGTGGATTAGGCGGATCGAGCGCAATCGCGCCTTACACGCTAGGTATGGAGAAAAATTCGATCCCTGGGGGGGCTACTGACACCACCACAGCAATCACAAACGGAGAGTCTCATTTTACTAAGCCGACCTAGTAATTACCTGTGCATCGGCTGATGTCTCAAAAGTCTGCCGGGAAGGATCAGCCAATCCGGGCGAAAGGTGTAGTGAGGCCGTTTCAGCATTTGGCGTCCGCCTTAATGGGGCGGACTAAGTCGGTTTATGGTTCATCGTCGGCCCCGACGCTAGAAGGCCTGTATAGCGACCCTCAACTGTAACGGGTCATGGCGTGGGGTGCTCTCAATGCTTCATCCATCCAAGCCAACATGATGCAAACGCTCAGCGTCATCATCGCATAGCTGGCCGTAGTGAACACGCCGGAAAGGTTCATCGTGTCTGGATCCTGATAGCCCCACATCAAGAGAAATCCAATCATCGCCCCAAGGGCTGCCCTAAACGCCATGAGCAGGCTTCCTCCGATGTTCTGAAGGAATACGTGGATCTGCCGCATCATGTGGTTGTAGCTAGGTGAGCGGAACCGCGCTTTGAGGATGAGGATACTTACCAACGTAAATATCCCAAGGATGACCGTGTAGTATCCGATTAGGACGGGCGCCGTCAGGAGCGTCTTCACCATTTCGCTTAACTCTGAGGCAGTGCTACACACGACCATTGGTGCTGAGCCGATTAGGGATGAGTACAATATTTCCCTGCGCACACGTCGGCCGAAGCCAAATTTCTCTCGATCCTTTACCAGCATTTCGAGTTCTTCCAGATGATCGGATTTTGAAATCCTACCTCAAGGAAGGAAAATGTTGCGATCTATCAGACGCTTCACCCCAACGCGCGCGGGAAATCGAGATGGAACATTGCCGGCCTGCTACCGACTTTCATTGGTACAAGGTAAGCAAGGCGGTGGGTAGTGTTCGTAAACAGGGCCCAGAGTTGGTCAAGCTGCTACCAGGGGCGTCAGACGTCGATGAATGATCAACCTGAGTCGTACATCCCGTTGGCTGTCGATCTTGATGGAGGGCAACTGGAGCATTGCCCAGCCTTTCCATGAGTAGTTCTTGTCAGCTTTCATTAAGAACGGGGGGCGCTTAGATCAACCACCCGTTTTACACTCGGCATACTTGAGACCGCTCAAGTGACGGCTGATACTGGTAGGAGTCATGTGGCAGGATTATTGATTTCAGTTTATGCCCCCGAAGGTTTGGACACCATTGGGATGGACTGACATAAATTAAGGACAAAATATGCTCAACAAATCTCAGATTATTATCATCCCAGTTCTTATCTCATCGGTACTTTTACTCACCGGCTGCCCGCCGTCAGCTGAGTTCACACGATGGAAACGCGCTTCGACCACAGTTGAGGATGTCAAAGCCGCAATGACAGAGTGTGGCGACCCGGTAGGCACTTCGATGGTGCATTTGCCAATAAACGATCAAGTGCAGCAATTCCAGTGTATGCAGCGTCTTGGCTTTATTCGCAAAGACGGCTTTGAATACTGTGAAATAATGGAAAATATGCCCGCATGCGTAGAAGAAAGGCAGGGCCGTCCGCTCAGCTTGTCCCAGCTCGAAGCGTTACCGTTTGTCGAAGATGAAGCATTTCACCCAATCAAGCCCAATTCCGGCCGGGATGAACGTATGCAGGTCTCATGGCGTAAAGCGGGAGCATCACTCCATTTCTCAGTACAGGTAGCCAATGATAGTGAAGCTCTGCCGGTGATGTACTCCTGCGGCTATGCGAAACCACTCGGGTCGAATCTGGACGTCGCCAACATCGGGCGCACTGCAGAAGTGCAGCGCTGCATGATTGATCATGGCTTTGAGCCCAAAAATAAAAATATGGTGGTTTGCAAGACTTACCCACAAGTGACGGGCTGTTCGTCGACAATGCCACCTAGCTGATGCAGATAGAGAGCAGAACCAAGAGTGGGGTGCTCGTTAGAGATAGAGTGCTCATCGGCCCAGTTGCGTCGTCTACATCAATTTAACCGGTACCACGTCCAAGTACTTGTACTTCTTTCAGGCAGTCTTTACTGCCTCCTGCTCGGCAAGCAACGAGCTCAACGTATCGGCCTCGTGAATCAACTCAATCATTTTTCCCTCAAGCTCGTTTCCGACACCTAACGTGCCTCTCTGCCTGGGCGTGAATTCTGAATCGCGCTGGGTTCCGTAGACATATCCATGCCTCAAAGAGGTTGATCTCAATACTTCGCTTTTACAGGAAGCGATTAAATTAAAATGCGAACCTAGACTCTCCAGTGCGGGCCTTCGTGATCGCTTTTCATGAATCTTATAACTAAACGTTTTCGGTCAACTCCAGAGTTTGGTGTATTGTTAGGTGACTAACTACGGAGCGAATAAACATGTCCAAACTCGCAGAGTTTCGCCAACTCGAAAAACACCTAGCTGAGCAACTCCAAGCCCTCGAAGCCCTAAAAGACGATGCGGGCCTAAAAAAAGAAATAGAATTCGAAACTAAGCTGCGTGGTCTGCTGGCTGAGTACGGTTACAGCCTGTCCAATGTGATCAACTTGCTGGATCCTCAGGCTGGCCGCAGCGCTCCAACCGTCGAGTCGAAAGCTGGCAGTCGCAAGCCTCGTCAGTTGAAGGTCTATAAGAACCCTCACACTGGCGAAACCGTCGAAACCAAGGGCGGTAATCACAAGACGCTGAAGGAGTGGAAAACAAAGCACGGCGCGGCGACCGTTGAGTCCTGGCTGGCCAAGTGATTTTGGTTTGAATACAAGAGGGCCCTTCGAGGGCCCTTTTTTGGTTAGAGGAAAGAGTATCTCTTAGCTGCGGACTGCGATCAAAATGCAGCTAATGACAAGGAGGTAGTCTATCTGTCATCGAAAGTTGGTCGCATCGCTGGAGTTAATCCAAGAAGCGTTTGTGAGGGTCTTACGCATCAAAATTGCTTCTTGCAACGTCACTCAATTGCTGTTTAGAAGGACGTGAACAAGTAGCTTGCGATCAAGCGTGTCTCGTCAATATTCCTGGCGGCGTCACTTCGATAGATTGCGTTCCGTAGTCGCACAGAGAACCCCTTCAACGATCCCTGGAAGGCGTAGTTTACGTTCACATCACGCTCCCATTCTTTCTCGGCACCGACCGTCTTCAGACCATCCCCCCGGATATACGCAGTGAAAAAGCTCAAACCTGGAATACCCATGGCTGCGAAGTCGTAACCATAACGCAGCTGCCAGCTACGTTCGCCTGCGCTTCCGAAGTCGTGGTATTGAACGTAGTTGGGTAGGTAGGGGTTATTGATGTAAGGAAAACCCGTAGCACCGCCCATGACTTGGTAGGTCGCCATGACGCTATGCCCATTGTCCAAGACGTAGTCGAGCGCGGCAGCGTAGGCACGGTTATCAACCTCTCCTGCTTTGGCTGCGCCGACGTCACGACTTGAGAAGGTGCGCAGATCAGTGGTCAACATGCCTTTGCCGATACGCGTGTTGTGTATCAATCCAGCGAACTGCTGACGGTATACGTCATCAAGCTCGCCATAGAAGTACGTTGCACTCAACTGTGACGTTAGCTTGTATGTCCCACCGCCATATCGGTAGTTGTCGCCGACGCCCGTTACACGGTAGCGACCGTCTTTCACTGCCAGGGAGATCTCCTGAAGGTCGGTAGAGTCCGGTGTAATCGTCTTGTCGAATTGAGCCAAGTTCAGAGTCAGGCGATCCACGTCGGCAGAGTTGATCTGCCATCCTTGGAACGTCTGAGGAAGCAGTCGGCTGTTGTTGTACTGAAGCACTGGAACCTTTGGCAATGACATACCATAGCGCAGTGATGTCTGAGATATCCTGAGTTTGGCGCCATATCCCGCTTTTGAGTATTCATCAGCGGCCTCTCCGGAAGCCCGCTTTGGAAGCAGGCCACTTCCGGAACGATCTGGGCTCGAATCCAGTTTGTAACCTGTAAACACCAGCGCGTCGGCGCCGAAGCCGATGATTCCCGGTGTGTATCCCGACTCGTAGTTGAGCAAAAAGCTTTGGGCCCATTCTTCCCTTTTGGATACGCCTGTCCCTTGGCGAAAATCTCCGTTGTAATAGAAGTTTCGGGCTTCCAGACGAATTTTACTGTCCGTTATAAACCCATCGGCCATGCACATGTCGATGGACATAAACACTAACGCGAGCAGAGCAATATATGAGGCGCGGTTCATTTTTATTATTTTCCTGACGCAGGAAGCCGCTGTTCGGTACATCACCGAACAGAGACTTTTTAGATATATTGTGATGGGTAGAGCTGGGGTGTTACTGCTTGGTGCCAAGTTCCAGGGCGAGCTTGTCGCGATCCAGTTCTTTTTCCCACGCGGACACGACTAGCGCGGCGACACCGTTGCCCACTAAGTTAGTCATGGCAAGTCCGGTACCCATGAAGCGGTGGATGCCTAGAATCAGTACCATGCCAGCCACAGGTACAAGCGGCACCACCATTAAGGTGCTGGTCAACATGACAAAGGCTGCACCGGACACGCCGCTGGCGCCTTTAGAAGTGAGCATGGCCACGATGACTAATGTGAGTTGCTGCGAAAGTGACAGATCGATGTTTAGGGCTTGAGCGATGAATAGCACCGACATGGTCAGATAGATGTTGGTACCGTCGAGGTTGAAGGAATAGCCCGTGGGAATTACCAGCCCGACGACGGGTTTTGAGCAGCCCAGTCGTTCCATTTTTTCCATGATCTGAGGCAGTACCACCTCCGACGAACTGGTACCTAGTACGACCAACAACTCCTCTTTGATATAAGAGATAAAGCGCAGGATGCTGAATCCGCAAATTTTCGCGACTCCACCCAGCACCACAATCACGAACAACGCACACAGCATGTAAAAGCTGCCTACCAGTTTCATGAGAGGGAGGAGAGCGCCTACACCGTAAGTACCGACGGTGAAAGCGATGGCGCCGAATGCACCGATGGCGGAGAGCTTGGCGATGATGTGCACGATGCGAAAGAACACGCCGGATAGACCTTCGATCATGTCGTAAACCGGTTTGCCTTTTTCTCCCATGGCTGACAGGGCGCACCCGAAGAGCACGGAGACCAGCAATATGCAAAGCACGTTACCTTCGGCAAAGGCCTGCACAAACGTCGAGGGAATGATCCCCATCAGAAATTCGACCATGTGCATGTGCTGAGCCTTCTCAGCGAACCCGGTGACCGCCGACGCGTCCAGCGTATTGACGTCAATGTTGAAGCCCGCACCTGGATTGAACAGGTGACCGCCGATAAGACCAATCAGCAGAGAAACGGTCGAAATGACTTCGAAGTAGAGCAGCGCTTTCCCACCGACTCGCCCCACCTTTTTCAGATCGCGCATCCCTGCGATGCCAGTGACGACGGTGCAAAAAACCACGGGCCCGATGATCATCTTGATCAGCTTGATGAAGGCATCGCCCAGCGGTTTGAGATCGGCGGCAAAGGTGGGCCAGAAGTGGCCGACGGCGACGCCTGCGATAATTCCCAGGAGCACTTGAAAGTACATTGCGCGATAGAAGGGTGGCTTGGTCTTCACCTTGATGGGAATGGATACTTCGACCTGAGCAGGTGCAGGACTGGTGTTCATAGCGGTCACTCACTGAAAGTCTTATTTTTGGAGGCGCAGCAAAGGTTGTAGCGGCTAGCGTCCGTAAAGCTTCATCGGGTTATCGATCAGCAGTTTTCGACGCAGCAGAGGATCGGTACAGAAGTCGAACATCAGATCAACCAACTCGCCGTCGTTGGGCATGTCTTTACTGATGTTCGGATGCGGCCAATCAGTACCCCAGAGGACGCGATCTGGAGCAATCTCAATCAGTCTCTCTGCGAAAGGAGCGGCATCATTGAATGGTCGGCGGCCCGCTGATACTCGCTCTGCGCCACATACCTTCACCCACGCCAGCGGGTTTTCCATCAGTTGCTGTAACGCAAGGAAGGACTGCTGCTCAATGCCATCCTGGGCTTTAACCCTACCCATATGATCGATGATGAAAGGTACGGGTATACGGCTCAGTCTGTCCGCATAGGTAAGAATGTCTTGTGCATCAAGGTGCAGGACGACATGCCATCCCAAATCAGCAAGTCGATCCACAGTGCTGTCAAAGACGTCCAGATCTGGCGCGCCACCAAGATGTGCAACGAAGTTGAATCGCACGCCGCGAACGCCGCCAGCATCCATCTCAGCAAGTTGCTCGTCGGTTTCACTACCATCAACGATTGCTACGCCTCGATACCTACCTTCACTTCGCGCGATAGCATCCAGCATTGCGCGATTATCACTGCCGTGGCAGCTGGCCTGAACAATCACACCTCGAGTGAACCCCAAGTGGTCGTGCAATGACCGCAATGTTTCAAAGGGAGCGTCAGGTGGTGTGTAGCTACGATCTTCGGCATAAGGAAATTCAGCCGCAGGGCCAAATACATGGCAGTGAGCATCCCAAGCACCCACAGGAAGTATCTGCGTGGGTTTTGTAGGATTAGAGTCAGGTGCGAGGCAGGTTTTCATCTCGTGTCCTTTAGTCATTGTTAGTGGAAGCGATACCCCGATGGTGGCCGTATCTACGCACTACAACAACCGGATGCAGGCTCTAGCAGTTATGCACATTTTGCATGCATATCTTCAGTCTATGCAGATCTCGCGAACCAAAAGCATTGTCTGTTCTGCCAGACGAGACAGCGGACGCTGCTCATATGTGGCTATAAATAGGTGTGTCTGAATCGATGGGTCAACGATTTGGGCAGCTTTCAAACCTTCCATTTTTCCGTCGGAATTTGCCAAAGCCGAGCGAAAAAGTACGCCGTATCCCATGTCTAGATTGATGAGCTCCAGTAGGGACGGGATGCTATCGATTTCCAGACAAACGTTCAGATGCACGTCATGCCGAGACGCTTCACTTTCGATGAGACGGCGTATGGAGTGAGGTTCGCTAGGAGTAATCAAGGGGTAGTGCCCCAAGTCTTTCATGGCTACCTGGGAGGAGAGATTAGAGTGCTGGCTACCGATGAGCATCAGCGGCTCTGAGTGGATGTGCTCATATTGTAGTTGTGCGCTGTGACCGGGATTGAAGAGCAAAGCAAAATCCAGGCGACCCAGCAGCAACCACTCACGCATCGAATGTGTGAGACCTTCCTTGATCCCTAATATGCAGTTGGGAAAACGCTCACGAAAGGTAGAGACCAAGGCCACGGTGTGACGTCGGGAAATACTAGGGGGGAGCCCGATGACGACTTTGCCAGACAATGTATCGCGTTGTTCGCGCAGATCTTCACGAGCCACTTGCACCTGTCGCAAGATGCCTTTGCCATGATCGAACAAGCGTTGCCCGGAAGTGGTCAGCAAGACCCCCCGGCCATTTCGCAGTAGCAGATGCTCCTGCAGTTCGACCTCAAGCTGCCTGACTTGGCGGCTGACGACCGATTGAGAAATGTTCAGTACAGCGGCAGCTTTGGTGAAGCTTCCGAACTCGGCCACCCTGACGAAACATTCGAGCTGTTTTAGATCCATGAGTGCGACTCTGGGAAAAGGCTATGTTACCGCTTTTCCTCTATAGCGCTTTCCCGAGCAATTGGACTGCCATACAATGTGTCTATCAGGTTTAACCAGTCGAATGGCTCAAGGTTTGGGTAATCAATATCGGCATCAAGCATGGCATCGACAAGCCCTAGCTGAGCGCTGACGATGGCTTGGCTCATGTTAGGAACAACGTCAACATCGCGAGCGGTTTTTGCCACTTCCTTCATTTCCTCTGAACGACGCCGACCGTGCTCTGCTACGCGGCTTATCAAGTAGTGGGGGAGTGCACCATCCCAACCCATCTGCGGAAAACTCTGGTGCAATGATGCCAGCACCTCGTCTTCAGCATGGTATTGGCGAGCGGTGCTCAAGCATTCGGTGGTTAGTGCTTCCAGGCCTTTGATCATGATGCTCCGACACATCTTAATCGCCGACGCTACGCCAATCACCTCAGCCACTACCCGCACGTTCATTCCGAGCCCGCTTAATCGTTCGGCAACCAGGCTAGCGTGTTGGCCACCTAACAGAATCGGAGTTTTCAAGCGTTGTGGTGGTACCGGCGCCATGACTGCCGCATCGATGTAATCAACGCCATACTGCTGCATCGCTGTAGCTGCCGCGCGCTTAGTAGAGGGCGCAACGGAATTGATATCGATGAACAGTTGACCACGCCTCATCAGTGGCGCCGCGTTCAGTGCGACCTCGAGTGCGTTATCCGCTGTGACGGCTGAAATGATCCACTCGCCAAGCGCTATCGCTTGAACTGCACTCTCGCATAGCTGAACGCCACACCGAAGAGCGCGCTCCTGCAGTGCTGCTCGTTTGGTGGGGTCTTCAAGGAGTCGATCATAGGCGAAGATCTTCACGTCCAGCGCGGCAAGATCCTGGCCCAGAATGGCACCTGCTTCGCCGAATCCGATCAGAGAAAAGGTAGTGCTCATTAGGGGTTCACCGTGTTTTGCCAGACATCCCCAGGAATGAGCACGTTGCCTTCGAACAATAAACGTGTCGTGCGTACCAGTCCGCAACCGGATAACTGACCGTCACTCAAACGCAGCTCGACCGTAAACTCTCCGGTTGGATGCTCGACAGACAGCCGTATTCGTTCACCCGTGTCCACTCGGGCCAAACTGCTCGCTACTGTCCCTTTAACCTGGCAGGCAGAGGCGACACTGACAGCGCCGAACACCCCAATCGATGTGTGACAGCGGTGAGGAATGAAGGTACGACTGCAAATTGCGCCTCCATTGCGGGGGGCTGCTATCAGAGACATTTTCGGTACCGTGCGCTCGCGGACATCCCCAAGATTCATCAAGGGGCCAGCCTGCAGCCGGATCGATTCCAACAACGCTTTGAGGTCAATGTTGGCGTCCAGTTGCGCAGGGGTTTCATCGCCCGTGCACCCCACATCAGTAGCCCTGATCAGCACTACAGGCATACCATTGTCGATACACGTCACTTCAATTCCATCGAAGCGGTCAATGGCATTTCCGGTAGGCAAGAGCGCTCCGCAACTGGAGCCGGCAATGTCTTCGAACTCGACAATCACTGGAGCGCTGGTGCCCGGAACGCCATCAATGCGGGTATCACCTGCGTACTCGACGATGCGACCTGGTGTGTGGACGTTAGCTACGGCAATCTGTCCAGTATTCATCATGAAAATCCGCACGGTCGTCAGCGATTCGTCTGCGCTGATCAGCTCCCGCTCAATTGAAAAGGGGCCGACACCTGCGAGGATGTTTCCGCAATTTTGGCCGTAATCCACTTGAGCATGTTCGACAGAAACCTGAGCAAACAAATAGTCGACATCAGTGTCGGGGCGATTTGAGCGACTGATAATGGCGACTTTGCTGGTCAGCGAGTTTGCACCGCCGATGCCATCTATCTGGCGCGCATCGGGTGATCCCAAAACGGCAAGTAATACTTGATCACGCAGCTTGCCTTCAGGCGGTAGGTCGTCGGCCAGAAAGTAAGCGCCCTTGGATGTTCCTCCACGCATCATAAGACACGGAATTCGGGTCTGGTGCATGAAAGTCATCCTTGCACGTCAGTGAGGCTGTCGTAATAAGTGAGGCCCCGGTCGATAAGCTTTTGACGCATCTCGTAGATATCCAGGCCCAGCTCGCCAGCAGCTAGGCGCACGCGTTTCTCCTCTTCGATGCGAGCGCGTTTTCGGCTTGTTTCAAACACGCCAGGTAGTTCTTCGCGGCGAACAATGACCACGCCGTCATCGTCAGCGACTACGACATCCCCGGGCTCGACCAGCTGGCCGGCGCAGATGATGGGCACGTTGACTGAACCTAGGGTTTCCTTGACGGTGCCTTGGGCATGAACCGCCCGCGACCATACCTTGAAGCCCATGTCCCTCAGCGTTCGGGTATCGCGTACCCCAGCGTCGATAATCAGGGCGCGTACCCCTCGGGCCATCAACGAGGTGGCGAGCAAGTCGCCGAAGTAGCCATCTGTGCAGGGCGACGATGTCGCGACCACGAGGATATCGTCCGGTTGGCATTGTTCGACTGCCACGTGAAACATCCAGTTGTCGCCCGGCGCGACCAGCACGGTCACCGCCGTTCCGCTGATGCTCTGGTTTTGCTGAATGGGACGAATGGCAGAATCCAGCAAACCTTTACGCCCTTGGGCTTCATGCACGGTAGCCACGCCAAAGCGATCCAGTTCGTCGATCAACGCCGCATCTGCGCGCGGGATGTTGCGCACGACAATGCCGGTTTTTCCGATCAGTGTGCTCATGCCAGGTTCTCCGTCACCCGTGGGAAGATGCTTTGATAGCCCTCGGCGTAAACGATGTTGCGGGTGGAGGCGATCCCCACATTGCGCTTTGCCTGAACGCCGCGTTGCAGTGCGACGCGTGTGTAGTATTCCCAAAGATGTTCTTGGCCTGCCATGCACTGGATGGCGGCGTATTTCTTGTCCCAGACCTCGGTGATATCCAACAGTACATCCGGGCGCCATTCGCATTGCTCAGGCTGATGGGGTTCGAAGCTGTAAACGGGAGGGGCACCCACAATTTTTTCGCCAGGCTTGTAGCCCTCAGCTTGGGCGATGATGCGCGCTTCCTGGGTCAGGTTCATCGCTAACGGGTGATCGTAGTTGTACGGGTCTTTAATCGAGTGGCTGAGGACGAACTCCGGCTGTACTCGACGAAACACATCTGCCAGGCGGAACAGCGTCTCTTTGTCGGCACGCATCGGGTAATCACCGATGTCGAAGAATTCCACGCTCGCGCCAAGAATCTCCGCTGCGGCTTCAGCCTCGCTGCGACGCGCGGTTTTGACCTTGTCTTCAGACATCTCGCCTTTGCGCCAGAGCTTGGCCGACTCACCTCTTTCTCCGTAGGAAAGGCACACGATGTGAACGGCGTGACCTTGTTGGGCGTGCAGGGCGATGGCACCACCTGCGCGCCAGACGAAATCGGCAGAGTGGGCGCTGACGACCAGTGCAGTTTTTGTTGTATTGATCATGGGAGGGCTCTTCTTGCGGCTGTTTGATAGAGCCCACATTCGCATTTGAGGTGAGTGATGAATAATGCGTTCGGCGGCAAGAGGTATGCGTTTTACTTATCGGGATGATTTCTGCATGCTGTACGGCCAGTTCCTGAAAAGCCGACAGGTGAATATGCACAGTCCTGAATTGCCCAATCTGATGCAGGTTCGAGCATTCCTTCGTGTCGCTGAACACGGCAGTGTATCCAAGGCCTCCGCCGTACTTTTTCGGGCTCAGCCCGTAGTGACTCGCGCCATCCTGTCCTTGGAGAAACGCCTCGGCGTGGCGTTGTTTGAGCGCAACGTCAGTGGTATGCGTCTGACCGATTATGGAGAGCGCGCAATACCCCGGGCTCGGCGGGCCATGGCTGAGTTGCTCGCCGTACCGCCTTTATTCGGGCACTCGTTGGGTCAGGCCGCCGAACCGTTTTACTTATTACAGACCCGGCGCCTGGAAGCGTTTGCCAAGCTCTGCGAAACCCACCATATGCAAACGACCGCCAGCATCCTGGGGGTCTCCCAGCCAGCGATCAGCGCCGCTATCAAAATACTTGAGCAGGGTAGCGGCTGCAGCCTGTTTGAACGCACCCCCCACGGCCTGCTGCCGACCCATCTATGCCTAGCAATGTTAGTGCGGGTACGTCGAGCCTTGAATGAGCTGCGTCACATCGATGCGGACATCGCTGCGCTGGGTGGTTCCCTTCAAGGCGTCGTGCACGTAGGGGCCCTGCCTCTTGGGCGCACCGGGATACTGCCTGAAGCCATAGTGCGCCTGACCCTGGAACACCCTTATGTTCGAATCGTCACCAACGAAAGTCCATTTGACTTGTTGGCCGGCGAACTGCGTGCAGGCGATGTGGATTTTGTGCTGGGCGCTCTTCGCCCGTTGGCCTACGCCAGTGACCTGTCTAGCGAGGAATTGCTGCAGGAAGAAATGGTGATCCTTGTACGCCACGACCACCCTTGGTTGAAAAGGCCACCAGTCTATGAAGACTTGAGTGCCGCCCGCTGGATTTTGCCTCGCGCGGGCTCTCCAGCGCGGCAATTGCTAGACGTATTTTTTGGCCATATTGGTATCGCCGCCCCCAGCCCCGTGATTGAAACGGGCGACCTTGCAATTTTGCGAGGAGTGCTGCTGCGTTCTGACATGCTTGCCGCTGTTTCAGCACACCAGTTGGAATACGAAATGCTAAGCGGTGATCTTGTTCAGCTACCGCTCTCCTTGAGTCATACAACGCGACCAATTGGTTTTATCTCAAGGACGGGAGCGCTCCAGTCGCCAGCGGCGACTGCGTTGATGGACAAGATCCGGGAGGTAGTGAGGGAGGCAACGGCGAAAAATCCGTAGCAGACCTGATTCAATTTAGATCGGTGAATTAGGACGCCATTGGTTTCAACACGGTGGTAGAGCTTTCAAGCGCTGGATTTTTCTATCTAGAGTTATTCGGATTTCCATCTCGCTACGATCTGTTGACTGCCGTCTAGGGGGAGGTGCAAATGTTCGCATCCTTTCGATGCAGTAGAACCAAAAGCCGTATCACAAAACTTTGAAAGAATAGGAGTCAGCTCAGTGACCATTGAATCCTGGCTGAGCAAGTGATTTTGGTTTGAGTACAAAGGGCCCCCTTGAGGGCCTTTTTTATTGAATTTGTCCCAACTATGGAAACAGCTTTGCAGTTGTTTAAGAGTCCGTGCGGTAGGGGCAACAGATCTCTGCCCCTCAATAGCTATAACTGAAGTGTATGCCGTCAAACTCTATTCATTCATGCACAGATTCCGCTTCATCCAGATGATCGATGTGCTTGAAGCGCTCAACCAGAAAGTCGATCAGGCTGCGCACTCGTGCCGACAGGTGTAACTGTTGCGGGTAAACCGCGAAAACATCGGCGCGGGTTGGTGTCTGGTCTTCTAGCACTAATCGCAAGCGACCGCTGCGTACATAGCGGGCGATATCCCACTCTGCTCGCAAAAGAATCCCGTAGCCTTCCAACGCCCAATTCAGGGCCACTTCACCGTCATTGCAGCCCAAGGCGCCACGGACTTTGATGTTTTGTGTACGCCCACCGTTAGTAAAACTCCACACTCCGTAAGGCGTTTCGTTTTGCCGCAGAAAGATGCAGTTGTGTAGCTGTAAATCCGAAAGGCGTTGCGGCACGCCGTGTTTTTCCAGGTACAACGGTGAGGCGCATAACAACCGGCGATTGGACGCGATCTTGCGTGCATGCAAGGCGGCGTCCGGCAGCGTACCGAAACGAATGCCCAGGTCAAACCCGTGAGTAGTCAGGTCAAGCGGGTGATCGCTTATTTCCAGCTGTATTTCCACCTCCGGGTACTGCGCGAAGAATGCGCAGAGAGCTGGGCCGATGTAACGACGGCCAAAGCCCAGCGACGCGTTGACGCGGATCAGTCCTTTAGGTGTTGCCCGACTGCTGTTGATCAACTGCTCAACCTCATCGATCTGCGTCAGGATCCGGGCGGCATGGGAAAAAAGCAGTTCACCTTCTGAGGTCAGGCTCATTGAGCGCGTGGTGCGATTCACCAAGCGGACGCCCAATCGAGCCTCCAGCGCGGTGAGACGCTTGCTCACCGCCGGTGGCGTTATGCCCAGCTCTCGCGCCGTCGCGGCGAGGCTGCCTTTGTTGGCCAGAAGGTAAAAAAATGACAAATCCAAAGTTGGGTTCATTCGTAACTCAAAGTTATTTATGTAGTGATTCTGAGTAACTCACACCTATTTGTTCACTACATATACTCCGTTCACACCCTGATTGAACAGCCTGTTCGACAGGCACAACAAGAACGTAACGAGAGTGGATTTGACATGAGCGCATACAAAATTGCTGCGGTTCCAGGTGACGGTATCGGTGTTGAAGTGATCGCTGCGGGCGTCGAGGTGCTACAAGCCTTGTCGAAGAAATCCGGCTTCGAACTGGATTTCAAACACTTCGATTGGAACTCGGATAACTACTTGAAAAACGGCTACTACATCCCCACAGGTGGCCTGGAAGAACTTAAAACCTTCGACGCGATTTTCTTCGGCGCCGTGGGTGCACTCAACGTACCTGATCACATTTCGTTGTGGGGCCTGCGCCTGCCGATCTGTCAGGGCTTCGACCAGTACGCCAATGTGCGCCCGGCTCGTGTCCTACCGGGGGTGAAGAGCCCTCTGCACAACGGTGATCAGATCGACTGGGTAGTGGTACGGGAAAACTCCGAGGGCGAGTACTCGGGTAATGGCGGGCGAGTGCATCGGGGTCTGCCAGAGGAAGTGGCAACCGAAGTGTCGGTATTCACCCGTGCTGGGGTCGAACGCATTCACCGTTTCGCGTTTGAACTGGCGCAAAGCCGCCCACGCAAACACCTGACCATGGTCACCAAGTCCAACGCCCAGCGTCACGGCATGGTGTTGTGGGACGAGATTTTCTACGAGGTCGCCAAGGACTTCCCAGACATTAAAATCGATAAGGAACTGGTCGACGCCGTGACCACACGCATGGTGCTCAAACCCTCGACCTTGGACGTGATCGTCGCTACCAACCTACACGCTGACATACTGTCCGACCTTGCTGCCGCGTTGTCTGGCAGCTTGGGCATCGCGCCAACCGCCAACCTGAACCCGTCGCGTAAATTCCCCTCGATGTTCGAACCGATCCACGGCTCGGCTTTCGACATCACTGGCAAAGGGGTGGCCAACCCGATCGCGACCTTTTGGACGGCGGCGATGATGCTCGAACACCTGGGCGAAGCCGGTGCGGCAAAACAGCTGATGTCCGCCATCGAAGCTGTGACCGAAAGCGGTTTGCACACCCCGGATCTGGGCGGTACAGCCACCACACGCCAGATCACGGATGCGGTCATCGCGTTGATCAACCGCTGATGTCTTCCAGTGATTCAAAGTAGTACTGCGGCACAACGCCAAGGAGTAGATCACTGGATCTGACTCCTTGGCATTTCCTGACAACAATAAAAAATCAGGGCCCTGTCATGAAAAGAATATTTGGCAAACTCTACGTACAAGTGCTCATCGCAGTCATCCTCGGCGCAATCGTTGGGGGGGTCGTTCCCGAAACCGGCGCGGCACTCAAACCCTTGGGTGACGCGTTTATAAAACTGATCAAAATGCTTCTAGCGCCGGTGATTTTTCTGACTGTAGTCACGGGAATCGCCCGCATGGAAAACATGAAAGAGCTGGGCCGAGTCGGCTTTCGTGCGCTGCTGTATTTTGAAGTGGTGTCGACCTTGGCGCTCGTAGTGGGGCTGGTGGTGGTCGATGTATTCAAGCCCGGCGCCGGCATGAACATCGATGTCGCGACGCTGGATACCTCCAGCTTGGCTACTTACACCTCAGCGGTAAAGCAAACCTCGTTCATGGATTTCGTCATGAACATCATTCCCGACACCATCGTTGACGCCTTCGCTAAGGGCAACGTGTTACAAATCTTGCTGTTCTCCATTCTGCTCGGCATCGCCCTAGCCCAGGTCGGGCCGCGCGGGAAAGCGTTTGTCGACACGCTGGATAGTCTGATGCAGGGTATGTTCCGCATTGTCAACATGGTCATGCGCCTGGCGCCTATCGGTGCCTTCGGCGCCATCGCCTTCACCATCGGCAAATACGGCTTCGGCTCGCTGTTCTCGCTCGGCAAGCTGATGGCCTGCGTCTACCTCACCTGCGCTGTGTTCGTGATCTTCGTGTTGGGGCCGATCTGCCGCTACAGCGGTTTCAGCCTGTGGAAGTTTTTGAAATTCATCAAGGAAGAACTGTTCACCGTGTTGGGCACCAGTTCTTCGGAATCGGTACTGCCGCAGATGATTTCCAAGATGGAGAAGGCCGGCGTGTCCAAACCAGTCGCCGGGATGATCATCCCCTCCGGTTTGACCTTCAATCCGGACGGCCAGGCGATTTACTATACTATCGCCGCGATCTTCATTGCCCAGGCAACCAACACGCCGCTGACGCTGACCGACCAATTGATCGTGCTGGCAGTGTTGATGTTCACCTCCAAAGGTTCGGCGGGTGTCACCGGTTCGGGGTTTATCATTCTAGCCGCCACGTTGTCTTCTCTGGGCACCATTCCGGTAGCGGGCATGGTGTTGCTACTGGGCGTCGACCGCTTCATGTCGGAAGCACGTGCGATCACCAATACCATTGGCAACGGTGTCGGCACCATGGCGATTGCCAAATGGGTAGGGGCGCTGGACACGGTTAAAATGCACAAGGCACTGAATGGTGAGTTCGAAGAGCAAAAGCCTGAGGTCGTTCGGGCAGACGTTGTTCATGCCTCTTCCTCGGTAACGAGCAGTCCCTTGCTGCCCAGTCTTAACAAAGCCTCACGAGTGTAAATATCTGGCGCTGACCAACGCGATGCTTAGTGCCATTTTGATTGAGCATTTCATATTTCAAAAATCTCGCGCTGAGAGATGATCACCTCTGAAGTCGGTATTGCTGTTCGTTTAGCTCCGCGACCGTCGAGTCATGGCTAGACAAGTGATTTTGGTTTGAGTACAAAAAGGCCCTTCGAAGGGCCTTTTTTATTGACTGTGCAGCCCTCAAATTTTTGTGGGCTCACCTGTCACATCGTGAGTTAATGACGGTCATCCCCAGTCCCGATTACAGCGATATGCATCACTAAGATCGTTCCTACTATCCATTTCAGAGAGACTCGCTGGTTATCTCTGTAGTCGATACCGAACATCAGAGCAGCATAGGAGAAATAGGGTAGTGCAACTGATGTGGTCATGTGAGAAAGGTGTAGTAATCTGTAATCGACTAGCCTTGGCATCCGAATTGGAATCAGAATGGGTTCTCAGCGGTAGGCTGAATGTGGTTTAGCTGTTAAGGAATGATGACTTATTGAGATTGATTAAGGTTTTTCTATCCAGAAATAAAGATATGTAGTTCCATGAAATTTTAAAAGATCACAATTGTTCTGATTTGTTGAGGTTGTGTGTTTTTATTCATTGTCATTGAGGCTGTTAAAGTCTGTTTTTAAGAGGTTTTTTTGGGATATTTCATTGTCATTTCTTATTAGTGATATATATTCAGCATATTTTTTTAATGCGAACATAGGATGAACATTTATTAGATTTTTTTTAACTACTTTACAATAGTGCTGATAGTGAAAGTCCTTTTGACAATCATGCGTGCCTAAGCAGTAACTAACTTGTGTGTGTATGTAAATTATTTTGGCAAAAGTAGCCCCTTTTTTTAAAATTAGTTCTTTTTGTTCTAGCGTGCTTAGACTGTTGTGGTAGCGAAAATCTTGAAAGGTTTCTCCTAGTCTTTTTAAAAGCAGTGGTATCTCATCATCTATAGTTATTTGCCTGGTTGGATTGTAACGATCTTTAAATGTCCATGCCATTTTGCATCCATCCATGAAATAGCCGCGCGATTCGACAAGGAATAATAAGTACTTAAATTATTTTGTGATGTATGTATTCAATAGGTGCTTCTCATTCCCCTGCATGCTTCTAGATGATCCGTTTATGAGTTCGTCCATAAAAAACTCGATATTCCCGGAGGGTGTTTCACGAAGGGGCCACGATTCAATATGTTGAGCTAGCTTTTTCATATCTTGCGTAAAGTCTGACTTAGGAAACATCTCGTATAAGATTCGACCTTTACTAGCCGCAATCCGCGCTGATTTGTGCTCGTGGACATGTCCAGCATAGGTTAAAAATATACCAATATTGTTGTTGTTCAATTTTTGTAATGTGTTAAAGGCTTTTTTGCCCTCGTGCATGTTGTTAGTCATGTTGAAAAGTAATTTGAAGTTGTGTAGTCCGTAAGCACTGTGTAGTGTGTTTATAAGTGCGTTTGTACTAGCTATTGCTGTTGGTTCGTTGGTTGTGACGAGCAATATGTCTTGTGAGGCTCTGATAAAGTTGAGGGTGGAATTGTTAATTCCTGGTGCAGTATCAATTATTAGTATGTCTAGTTCTTTGGCAAGAGCATTGAAGGCGTTAACTATCCCAAAGTGATGGGCGGGCGATAAGTTCCTCATTGATTTCGGTAGGCTACTTCCGAGTATTAAATTTATACCATGAGGGCCGTTATATATGACTTCTCGAATTGAGCTGCGCCCCTCTAATAAATCAGTGATTGTGTAAGGTGGTGAAATATTTAGGAGCGTTGCAATACTTGGAAGCTCCAAATTTGCATCTAAGATTGCAACTCTTCTTCCGAGCTCGGCCAGCGCCATTGAGATATTGATCGATAAGGTGCTTTTGCCAGTGCCTCCTTTGCCGCTAGCAATAACTATAACCTGAGGGTTTTTTCTATCGTCCATGATGCTCGTCCATTTCATAGTTCGGTAACTCAAACAACACCGGATAGTAAGATATCTTGTGTTGCCGGATGATTTCAGCGCCTTATTCGAAATCTAGTGAAGCTGTTCTTGTCACTAAATATACCTGTGTCACCTCGAATAATATAAACAGTAGCCAAGAATAATGCAGTAGCTGTAGTACAGTTGTATGACTTTATTTTTCTAAAAGCCCATAACCATCCGTGCTTTTTTTTGGGGGTGCTCATGATCTGTTACTACTTAAGGATAGGTTTTGTGAAAGACTAGCAGTGCTATTATTGCACGGTTTTGTTAAGCGGCTAAGTGTCCCAGGATACCTAATTGGTGTTCATGCGCGCAAGCCATATTGACGATGATTTGATAAGTTGTTATGAAAGAATACTTGTCAAATTATTTGATTTTACCTCATGGAAGATTAGTGGATGTTCAACATTAGCAAGTCATATGTGAAGTTGCTTGGTAATGCACTGGGCTATGAGTACTCCAATACTAATCAGTTGGGTCAGCCGCATTTAGTGTCGGGTGACTATATAGAAATTCAATGTGTTTATGAATGGTTGACAAAAATAACTGTGGAGTCAGGAAATCCAGACCTTGGGTTAAAAGCCGCCAATAATACGCATCCAGCGATGTTAGGTACTCTTGGATATGCGGTAATGTCATGTGAAACCCTAGGTGAAGCGCTAGAGAGATTGGTTTATTATCACTCTTTGATTAGTAGTGCATCTTTTTTGAAGATTGAGTTTGAAGAAGGTATTCTTAAATTAGAGGGGTTCGAAATAGGATACAAAGCTCCACGGGTATTTATTGATTCCGGGGCATCAATTTTTTTAGCGCTAATCAAGTTTTTAGTGCCCTATAATTCAATTAACCTCCTAGGTGCAGAGTTTGTATATTCAAAGCCGGAAAGGCTAGATGTATTAACTGATGTTTTCGGTTGCAATATCAGGTTTTCATCTGATTCTAATTGTTTGATATTTGCCAGGGAGATTTATGATTTTCCTCTGGTTACTGCATCATCAAAGCTTAATAGTCTGCATACTGAACTTCTTAAGGCTGAGTTGCATAAAGCTTATAGTGGTCTTGTTTCTATTAAGGTGAAGCATACTATTTTGCAAGAGTTGTCCGCTGGCTGTATTTCATCACTTAAGTCGACCTCAAAACTACTAAATGTAAGTTCGAGGTCGCTTCAGTATGCTCTGCGTAATGAAGGTGAAACTTTCACATCTATTTTTGAAGGTGCGCGCAAAGAACTTGCACGCCATCTTATTCGGGATACAGCTTATAATTTTAAATATATATGTGCGACTTTGGGTTTTTGCGAAAAGAGTAGTTTTCATAAGTCTATTTTGCGTTGGTTTGGTATGACGCCTCAACAGTATCGTGACTATATTGAGTAGCTTTTATATTCTTTAGGATTGGTGATTTGTTTTTTAATGAAGATATAGCAATATTATTCAAGTAAATCGTGATTAGTAATTCAAAATTTGGCGGAAGGTACGATTCCTACCGCCGAGACACCTAACGAAGAAGATGACCTTCTCCGATTTTGAGTATCCCAGCAAACTTTAGCAGATCTGTCGTCATCGCTTCCTGATTGAGATAGATCAGGGTGTCCGCGCAGCGAAAAAGTACGTTAGAAAGAGTTTTTTGGTCGTATCCGATGCAAAATTAATTACGCCAAAACGCAGGTTCGAACTACGGTTGAACATCCGTTTCGTGTGTTCAAGCACAGTTCGGCTAAGTGAGATCGTCCGAAAAACGATTTTGATGAGTTGCTCGATTAAATCGAACACTATTCGAAAGTCAATTATTATCTATGGTGAACGCTGGTCAACGGTACTCATTTCAATGAAGGAGTGGTGTCGCTTCAGGATAAGCTAATTACCCACGTTTCGTCAGGCCTTTAGATGTCGCCACGACTCCATTAAGTTGTTGATGAATTATGGACAACAGCTCGGTCACCCTCCCTTATATTTGTTGAGTACTTAGACGGTGCCCATGATGGTGAAGAGCATTGAATATTTTAGAGTCGGACATGTCATTGTAGGTGCGGTTTTGCTTTACAGACTGGGTGAGCCAATGAAGATCGCGAGTTACTGAATGTCATGCCGTTTGGGAAATTCCCGACCAGCATGAAAGGTGCCCACCTCGAAGTTGATCTGGAAATCTAAACTGACCGCTAGCCCTGGCTCCGGTAGGAACTTTGATGTTGTGCATATTCTCATGTAACTGACGCTAATACTCAAATTCAGGCCTGGGTGAGGTCTTTTGGATGTGTTGCACTTAGTCTATTTCGCTTCTTGATATGAGTGGCTACCGCCATCCACGCTTTTGTAGCTACAGCGTAAGCCTCATGACCTTTGTCTGTCAGCGTGTAAACCTTACGGCCTCGACCAGCTACGGTTTCGCTTTGGACTGTAATGTAACCGCCTTGCTCAAATTCGTGAAGTACCGGGTAAATCGTGCCGTGTACCGGGGCGCAGCACCCGCGGGTAGTGGCTTCGACTTCACGAGCGATTTCGTAGCCGTGCATGGGCCGGTCGTGCAAAACACCCAGTATGAAAAACTTGGATAGACTCATTTTGATCATGCCGTTCCAGTACATTCGGTCTGTGTAATCAGTCACAGACTTGGCTGCTTTCGACGGTGCTACTGTTGACTTGGTCATGGTTGCGATTCTGCCCAATGGTTTTCAGTGCGCTAAAAAAAATCAACTGCTCAGAAACTGGAATTTCGTCGGCTACGGGTAAAAATGCCAGTTTATGCATTTAAGGTCAAGGTATTGGCTGGTTAGGATCATGCTATTCAAGAAGGCATAGCTTCATAAGCAATTCAATAACTTACATCTCGCCCTTACAAACCACTAATTTCAAAGGCGAGTATGTTGATTCTTCGATTACGGACAAACTTGAAATCGAATCATCCACCTTGGATTCTAGTACACTATGGATGCACACAAGAAACTCCTACAGTGCCTAGATATTCGGAGTCCACGCGAACAAATTGGCGAGCACAGAAAAAGTAGTCGGGCATTAAGTAGGATCCAATATGGATTGGTTTTGGACTTTTCGTCTACATAGGGAAGAGGTCACGCAGGTATGCGAAATTAAATGCGCTGTTTAAGAGCCCTATAGATAGATTTAGCCACTAATGGTTATACAAGCCAGGGTTCAACGCGGACACTCTAATGAAGATATTTTGTTTGAGAAAAGGGAATCCATAGAAGTAATGCGGCGTTTGTATCGGCGGAGCCTAAGATTTTAGGTGTATGGAGATGTTGAGTTAGAGCACTACTCTGCGTGTGATAAGCTTAGGATGGAGTGTTGCGGCAATAAGTCATGGAGTACTCCTGCCAAGGATAGTGAGGCAATATTGATACGGCTGGTAAGGTTGACTGTCTAGAGTTTTCGTTTGCTGACTGCACATAGTTAGTGGTTAGGTAGCTTGTAGACTTCTTCCGAACTCAGTCATGTGCGAAGTTGATAGGTCGTCCCAATGTAGTTTGTGATTGGATTTTTTTTGTTAACTCAGTGATAGACAATGCTTTGCTGAATAACCATCCTTGAAGTAGAGCATCAGGACAAAATGCCAATATCGCATTCTTTTGACTCTCAGTTTCAACGCCTTCAAATATGATTTTAGCATTCAAAATCTTTGCTATTTCATAGACTTTCTGCAATACAATGGCAGCTGGAGAGTTTGTTCCGGCCGCTTGCGTAAACGATTTGTCGACTTTTAATATGTCTATATTGAGCTTGGCCAAATACGAAAGACTTGAATATCCTGACCCGAAATCATCAATCAATACCTTATGACCCGCACTCCTGAGAACTGCTATTTTTTCTTCAATTTTGCTAATTTCAGCGGTTGCACCTTCAAGTATTTCAACTGCAATCTGATTGGGCATTATATGATAAACTTTTGCTTGCTCTGAGAGATAGCTAACAAGTGAACCTTTCAGTAAGTCATTGGTTCCTATGTTGAAACTTAAGTATAGATCTGGATTGCTGACTAATTCGTTTGAGCATTCTTTTAGTGCTTTTTTGATGATTATTTTGTTAAGTTGCTCGCTTAAACCAAGTTCCTCTGCTTTTTTAATAAATAATTCAGGCGAAATTGATCCGAGCTTTTTATCCTGCCATCGTGCAAGTACCTCAAATCCGGAGACATCTCCCGTATTGCCATGAACAATTGGTTGATAAGCCGTAAAGGGTATTTCGTTCTTAATGGCATTTTTCAATCTGTAAGTGAGTGATTCTTTGCTCCTAAGAAATTGATAAGTGGTGTAAAAAAACAGCAGCCCGAAACACGCACCAAGCAAGCCAATAATTATAAGGATGTCGATAAATTTTTTAGCGAAAATATTTGCATCAACTTTTGTATGAACACAGATATCGTATTTATCAGAGCAGGTTGTATTTACGGCTTGCGCAGGTTTTTTTTTATTTGTCGCACCTCCAAAAGAATGAATCATGACGCTGCTGTCATGCGATTTTATCTGTGCGCTTAGTTCGTCTGGATATGATTCGTAACGAGTGAATGCAGTGGGAGATGTTACAACAAAGGATTTGTTTTTTGCTGAAATATCCAATGTCGTAGAACTCGGGAAATAGCTAGATACATCGTTCCAGAGTCTCACGTTATTTTTAGTTACTAGGCCGTCACCTTGAAGGTGGAAAGGCGAGGGTAAATTACCCCACATGGCTGAGCAAATTATATTGCCATCTATTATTCTCCCTGCATCTTTTACAAAGCGGGAATCATAAGATATGACCTTTAAAGAGTTTAGGTCGGCTGGAGTACATATCGCCCCCTGCAAGTTGTTTAATTTGTCAAGGGTTGATGTGAGGTTTTTCGCAATGCTTTCACTGTGATTTAAAATAGATACAGCATAAGACTCTGCCCTGTTGTGCGCACTTACTAGCCACAAAATTTGGGATACGCAAAAAAACAAAATAACCCCTGCTGTTATGCAGCCGGAGCCTGCTAAAGTTAATATCAGTTTTCTTGTCATTGTTATATTGACACCTCTTGATCGCTCCATTTTTCAGCTATATAAAGCTACGAAATGCAATGTAGAGTCATTAAAGGTGTTTTTGCACATATTCATACTATGCGCAACGATACGGGCGAATCTATTTTTGAGGGGGAGGCATGATCCTTGGCTATCACAGCTTTATTTAGACTGTATTATTGTAAAACTAAACCTTGTTAAAGGTTTTCGCTTGCTGCAAGAGTGCGGATTATTGTTGGCAGGCTACAAGCTATGCTCTCCCTGATGTAGTAAATACCTAAAAGTGAATATAGGCAAGCCGGAATGCCCTATCCAGTACACAGCCACGGGCTTTCTAGCGTTTATGCAATCCTTTAGAGACGCGTATGGCTAGTCTAAATAAGCTCAGTCCTCTCAGCGTGCACCGTGCGTTGTGCTCAAATTCGACGTGTCCAGTTCCTTCACGCCCAGCCATACACTCAATTGCAATCGCCATGTCGGCTGCAATTTTCGTTCTGTTACCAGGTACGAACCATGGAGACTCCCCTCCGATACCTTAAGAGTGACCATGTAGTGGATAGCCGCAGTAAATGTCGGGATTTTTGAGTTCTGCAAAGATCACATCATAAAGTGCTTGAAGCGAGACGCCTGGGAGGTATGCCGCAACGCCTGCATCAATAGCTGAGATATCCCCGTCATAAACAGCATTCTGATCTGCACCCCACTGGTTGTCAGTCACCACCGTGCATGAAAAGACCCGCTAATACCCCCAATTGCAGCGCCATACATGTCGCAATTGAAGAGATCCCTTATTTCAAGAGGTCGTGTTATCCATTATGGTGCCATGTCTTCTGAACATAGCGCAGTGTGGCGGGCCGGAGGAGCAGGCAGCATCAATCATCGCGCTGCCTCTGCGAATAGCCACGTTGTTCGAATTGGTCATGGCGTCTGATTCTTAAGTGCCTGGTATGGAGGCCTTTTTCCTCATTGCCTCCATACCCGCATTACTGAAATGTACGGCTTCACGAAGAAGATCAAGCTCAAATTCGGACTTGTGAGTACGCAACCCCTAAATTGGCTAACCCGGCTCGACAAAATCGACTCCCTTAGCGTAGTTGAGTAAGCGTTTATTGATCTAAGCCACGAGTCAGGGGCCAGCAATTGCCCAGCCAAGCTCTTTTAAGGTTGCAGCTACGTTGTTAGGAACAAAACCGTTATCTGACTTCTGATGTCAACGCGACCCAAGTAACCGAAAGACTTGTTGGTATCAGAATGGTAGATGAGACCTTAGCACCTCCGATTCTCGATCAAACTACGACAGGAAGCACCTGTCCACCGGCAGCACGTTCCAGGATGCAGAAAATTAATGGTGGCTTTTGCATTTATGTAATGCAGGTTTTAGACGCATGGAGATAAAAATCCAAGAGCGGCTCCAGCACGGCATCTTTCCAAGGCGGGCTAGACCATGCTTGATGTGAGACGCATTCTCGCCGATTGTCTCAAGAGCACCTCGAATGTTACCTCCTACACTTGTTAGGCCTTGAGCCTCTACTTGGAGTGTTAACTCCATTAGGGCTGCTTCGAGGGCGAGCTGATTTTGGTACATCCTTTCTAGTATGTCAGTTAACGAATACTCACTAGCCATATGCATGCCCTCCCTTGAGCTTTTGGAGCATAGCAGTGAGCGTCGCTGGTAGTGTTACGCAGCGTTACATTGTAGTTGAAGAGTGAAAATTTGGATTTCCCCAATTATTGATGCACCAGTTCGAAGTCTTAGAGGTCAACGAACACTGCTGCATCGAAACCATTCGCATTCGTTTGGATCAAGCCTGGGTGCACTATCGTATATGTTTCTAAAAGCGTGCTTACGCCTCTGTGGTCGAAGTGCTCCGCATCAGTGGTAATGCTTCTAAGAAGCATTAAATCGAGCGATGCCACATCACGTCGGTAATCCCGCATTCGCTTGCTATCTCTAGTATGGATGAGAAGTCCCCCAACCATTTTGAACTTTGCCTTCGAAAATCAACCCCTGAATGAAGTAGGGAGTAATACACTGCGTCGTGGGCACTAACTGAATTTGAAGGGTGCTTTAGCACTATTCTGCAGCCTTTAAAGCTATAGCAAATCGTATATCCCATAGCCTGCTCCTTGAAGGCCAATGGCCATCAATTAAGATAGCGTGTTATCTAGGGATTCGATAGCGATTTAAAGCTCCGTATGTCTACTGATCATTTGCGATTTCCAAAGCCGTACTAAGTGTCGACCGAGTTTTCACACGCACTAAAACTGGCTCTTTTTGCTACAGAGCATGAAAACGGACAGGCGCCCTCAATAGGGTCGTCCTTCATCGCTGGAAACGCGGCATTCCGCCCCCTTCACCTAACAAATTCCGGGTGGGTTTATTGATCTCTTAACCGTGTTGCAAAAATACGAATAGACCAGCGTTGTGAGATTTCTCAGCGTTGAAGGCATCAACGTCATCGGCATAGATCTTACCAAGCGAGGAGGGGTAGCCCTTACTAAATCTATCAAAGCCAATTAGGCGGAGGCGAGCCAGGCCAATGAATTGTCCCGAGTTTTCTAGACACTAGGATTCAGTTTTAATGCCAGGGCAGGTGGCGAGGAGGCCCTATAAGGCCCCCTGCTGGTTCAGGTTCTTATAGCCAACCTTTTATCTGCGCACACACGGCCTGAGTCGAAATGCCGTAGCGGTCGTGCAGCGTTGGAAGCGCTCCTGCATCAAGAAAAGCGTCCGGTAGAGCAATTTGCCTAAACGTTGGCGTTACGCCATTGCGCAGCAATACCGTTGCCACTGCTTCTCCCAAACCACCAATGATTGAGTGATTTTCTGCGGTTACAACTAACCGCCCAGGCTTTCTTGCCTCAGCAAGAATGGTCTGCTCATCCAAAGGCTTGATAGTGGGTACGTGCAGTACTGCGACATCAACGCCATCAGCCTGAAGTTCTTTAGCAGCTTCTAATGCGCGCATCGTCATAAGCCCAGTGGAGATGATCAAAACGTCATTACCGGTACGCAATGTCTTAGCTTTACCAATCTCGAATTTGTACCCGTACTCGTCGAGCACAAGAGGTACATTACCCCGTAACAGCCGCATGTAAACGGGCCCTTGATGGGCCGCGATAGCGGGTACTGCCTGTTCGATCTCAAGAGCGTCACAAGGATCGATAATCATCAGATTTGGCATCGCTCTGAAGATGGCCAAGTCGTCTGTGGCCTGGTGGCTTGGGCCGTAACCTGTGGTCAGGCCTGGCAGGCCGCAAACTATTTTGACGTTAAGATTTTCTTCAGCGATCGCCATGCAGATGAAGTCGTAGGCGCGACGCGAGGCAAACACCGCATAGGTAGTGGCGAAGGGTACGAAGCCTTCACGCGCCATTCCGGCTGCCGCACTCATCAACAATTGCTCGGCCATTCCCATCTGGTAGAAGCGGTCGGGATGAGCTTTGGCGAAGATGTGCAAGTCAGTGTATTTTGACAAGTCAGCAGACAAGCCGACGATATCTGCTCGCTGATCCGCGAGTGCTGCCAACGCGTGACCAAATGGGGCGGATTTAGTGGCCTGACCTTCAGAGGCTATAGATGCAATCATCGCTGAGGTCGTCAGTTTCTTCTTTACAACCACGGGCGCTTGAGCCGAATTGGTATTTGTAGTGCTCATACAGTTTTCCCCTCATCGAGGTTGTTCAGCGCAAGATCCCATTCATGCTCATCCACGCGTATAAAGTGCGCCTTCTCACGGGTTTCCAGAAATGGCACGCCTTTGCCCATTTTGGTGTCGCAGATAATGACTCTGGGCTGAGAACCTGGATGACTGCGGGCTGCGTCGAACGCCTTTACCAATGCGTCCAGGTCGTTGCCGTCTACTCGTTGGGTAAACCAGCCGAACGCTTGCCATCGATCAACGATAGGTTCAAACGCCAACACTTCACTAGAACGTCCATCGGCTTGCTGATTATTGACGTCGACAATGGCGATGAGGTTGTCGAGTTTCCAGTGAGAGGCCGACATCACTGCTTCCCAAGTGGAGCCTTCATTCAGTTCGCCGTCCGACAGCAGGTTGTAAACGAATGACGCAGATTTTTTGCGCTTTAAGCCCAGGCAGGCACCCACCGCAATTCCCAGTCCTTGGCCAAGCGATCCACCTGTGATCTCCATGCCAGGTGTGTAGGTGGCCATGCCAGACATGGGCAAACGGCTGTCATCTGAACCGTATGTTTCGAGTTCGTCCAAGGGCACGATTTCAGCTTCAATCAATGCTGCATAGAGCGCGATCGCGTAGTGACCGATGGAGAGGTAAAAGCGATCGCGCTCTTCCCACTCCGGGTCTTCAGGTTTGTAGTTCAAAGCATGGAAGTACGACACGGCTAGCAAGTCCGCTGCACCTAACGCCTGACCTACATAGCCTTGGCCCTGAACTTGGCCCATGCGCAAAGCGTGGCGGCGAATGTTGTGAGCGCGCTGCACTAAAGTAGTGGACGATGCATGAGTTGGGGTGGCAGTCATGGGGAATTCTCCGTTAACTCAACGATTGACCGAGGCGGCAGGAATGCGTAGTACCAAGCAGGCGCCTATACACAGCACACCAGTGATCAGATACATACCAATGGCACTTGAACCGGTTGTGGTGGTGATCCATCCAATCAGATAAGGCGAGCAGAACCCCGCGAGATTGGCAAAGCTATTGATCCCGGCAATACCCGCAGCAGCGGAGACTCCGCCGAGCAAAGTGGTAGGCAACATCCAAAATAGTGACGAGGCAGAAAGAACACCTGCCGCCGCTAGGCACAGGCTCAATACCGATAGAACCAGGTTACCTCCGAACACTGCCGCCAGCGTTAGGCCCAGCGCACCCGCAATCATTGGCCCGACCAGGTGCCAGCGACGCTCTTGGTGTTTGTCCCCGCTGCGACCCATAAACACCATTGCTACGATGGCGCACATGTACGGAAGGCTGGTGAGCAAACCGATGTGCATGGTGTCGGAAACACCGGCGTTGCGGATCAGGGTTGGCAACCAGAAAGTGATCGCGTATTGGCCCATTACCACACAAAAGTAGATGCAGGCGAGAATCCACAGGCGACGATCTCGTAGGAACTCTCCGACCGAAGCGTGAGTGACCTTTTGGCTGTTGTCCTCGGCCAATTCCTTACTGACAAGTTCCTTTTCTTCATCGGTCAGCCAAGTTGCTTGGTGGACGCCATCCTTTAAGTAAGCAAGTACCATTAGCCCGACAATGACAGTTGGAATGGCTTCAATCACGAACATCCACTGCCACCCAGCCCAGCCCTGAAAGCCTGCGAACTCCGTCATGATCCAGCCTGAAAGAGGCCCGCCAATCATTCCGGAAAGCGGGATGGCGATAAACCACAGCACAGTCATTTTTGCGCGGCGATAGGAAGGAAACCAGTAAGTGAGGTAGAGCAGCAAGCCAGGCGCAAGACCTGCCTCTGCGATGCCAAGTAGAAAACGCAGCGTGTAGAACTGCCAAGCTGTTTCGACGAAAGCGAAGAGGGCAGAAATGATGCCCCACGAAATCATAATGCGTGCGATCCAGCGCCGAGCTCCAACCTTGTGGAGGATGAGATTGCTGGGCACCTCGCACAGGAAATAACCGAGAAAAAACACCCCAGCTCCGAGCCCATATACGGCCTCACTGAGGGATAAATCACTCATCATCTGGAGCTTGGCGAAACCTACGTTAACCCGGTCGAGGTAGGCGCAGAGGTAGCACAGCATTAAAAACGGCATCAAGCGCCAGGCAGTTTTACGGTAAGCGCTTGACCGAACCGTGGAGGCGCTGTCGAGCGTCATGGTGTTAATCATGATTGTCTGATCTCTTGTTTTTATAGAACGCCCGGCATGAGCCCGACGTACCTTCGATCCAGAACTTAATGGGTCGATGGCGACCCCGCCATTTATGCTTAGTGGATCAACATACCGCCGTTAACATCCAACGTGATCCCGGTGAGATAGGAGGACAAGTCACTGGCGAGGAATAGGGCGGCATTGGCGACATCTTGAGCTGCGCCTAGGCGCCCGAGCGGGATGCTTTCAATGATGGCGTGGCGGCGCTCATCCTGCATGAGTCCACCTGTGATATCGGTGTGTATCAAGCCAGGTGTGATGGAGTTCACTCGGATGTTGTCAGAACCGAATTCTCGAGCCATTGCTTTGCCTAGTCCGAGGACTCCCGCTTTCGCAGCGCTGTAGTGTGGCCCGCCGAAAATGCCGCCACCGCGCTGGGCTGAGACAGACGACATGCAAACGATGCTGCCGGATGACTGCGTACGCATGGAGGGAATGACGGCTTGTGACATCAACAATGTGCCGCGCAGGCTGACATCCAGAACCTTATCGTAATCGGAAGGGCGGATATCCAGCGTCTTGATGGGCTGTGTGATGCCGGCGTTGTTGATCAGTATGTCAATGCGGCCAAATCGCTCGATGACTTTCGCGACAGCTTCTTTGACTTGGGTTTCGTCCGCGACGTTGGCGGCAAGACCCAGATGGCCCTCGCCGAGAGTGGCAGCTGCGTCGCGGGCAGCGGATTCGTCGAGATCCAGAATCACTACATGAGCACCGTGTTTGGCGAAGGTGATGGCAGTTGCGCGGCCGATTCCTCGTTCCGATGCTGCGCCGGTGATGATTGCAACTTTACCTTGAAGAAGCATAGGGGATACCTCTGATTGTTTTTATGGTTCGATTCGGTGATCGATGATTCAGAGTGGCCTTGGCAGGCATGCTGAGCAATAACGCAAACGTCACTGTTAGATGAATAAAATTCACCTCTCGTCATTCCCAAACACTAATGGTTGAATAGTGCTGTCCCGTAACGACCACAAAAATAAAAGGCGGAGCACTAATGCGCCACGACGACCACACGCCATCGAACCTACCACCGCTGAGAGCAATTCAAGCCTTCGAGCAGACGGCCCGTTTTGGCAACCTCGCCCGGGCGGCAGAAGTGCTGGATCTCACGCCTTCAGCAATCAGCCACCAACTGGCTAAATTGGAGGTTATGATTGGTCGACAGCTATTCGTACGAGCGGCGCGCGGGGTAACGTTGACACCGGTTGGCGAGCAGTATTTGAAAGATATCTCGGGAATATTGCAAAGCTTGGAGGTTGCGACAGAGCGTGCAGCCAGTGACGTCAGTCTCGATTGCCTGAGACTTCATTCTTCCCCAAGTTTCGGACTGCTTTGGCTTATGCCTAGGCTTGAGGCCTTTCGGCTGAGTAACCCGGATATTCAGATAAATCTCTCATGCTCCTACGAGTCGCTGCATTTCAGCCGAGATAAGATCGATGTCGATATCCGGCATGGACGGCCTAACTGGCCTAGCTATGAAGTCAGGACTGTGCGTAATGAAAGGTTTGCCGTCCTTGCTTCTCCGAAGCTACTTGTTCGTTATCCCATTAACAGCGCAGCAGATCTTCTGGCGGAGGATCTGATTCTTTCTGAGGCGACTCTGCTCAGGTGGCCGGAATGGTTTGCACAGCACGGTTTAGCCCGCCCGGAAAACCCGTATGCTCTAAGTTTTGATCGTTCGTATATGACTCTCGAAGCAGCGAGTCACGGCTTGGGATTCGCGCTCGAAAGCGCACTACTAGCGCAAAAATATCTAGCCAGCGGCGCCTTGGTTGAAGTCGAACCGGAAGCATTGAGTTCCCCAGTAGCCGCCCACCATTTGGTGTTTCCAAAGGCGCACTCCAGTTTTCCTCGAGTCAGGCGATTTCTGGAGTGGATGGAAGCAGAGTTGGGGCATAGTTTTGTATTTTGATCACTTTAGTTACGGTGACTGTTGCTACATCTTCCTAAAGTTGGAAGTCGCTCATTTGGGGCAAAGAGGCCTGGCTCAAAAGCAAGTACTCACAAGTCTCAGCAGGTGAAGGCTTACGAAAAACCTCACCTCGGCGAAACTTGGATGACAAGAGAGGAAGCCATAAAGCCTTGAAAGAGTAGAAAGGCGAAGTACGACTAGGTGGAGCCTCATGGATATGGGTGTTACATTTTCGCTGGATGATTTTGGTGTCGATTGATTATTGCTCAGCTATCTTAAGCAGTTGTCAACACAATACAGTTTTATCCGGGCTATCTGTCGTAAGTTACAGTGTGTGATAATATTATCTGAATGTCTCCCCTTGAGCAGTTCTAGAATTGCCCTGGGGCTACCCGCACAACTTGGCGTAAACGCCGAGACAGCTAGCATTTCTCTCTTCGTTTGATCACAGTATCAGCATCATGGTTCGTGCTTGTGCTACGGCGTCTATCACCTGATAGATGCTAAATATATTTGCTGGACTCAGAACATTGAGGGCTTCTAGAGCCTCTACAAAGCTCTCAGCCTTTTCAGCCGCCAAGTAAACCTGCTGGGTATCGGAAGCTTGTTCTATTGCGCTCAGCCGGCCGCGTAGAGCTGCCAAAACTTGGGCTGGAATTGCCATGCTGGAGAAAGGATCTATGGAGTAGTCCGAGTGCGCGCTCATTCTAAGGCAACTCCTGCTGGCCACTCACAGCAACGGCGTCGTCCAGAAACACTGCAGCTTGGCAGTGTGATAGTCCACCTTGTCTAGCTAATGAATTTAGCCAGCCGGCCAGTCGTATAGCGCTCTGGGTTTGCTGCAAGCTCACTGCATGCATGTGATGGAACAGTTGCGTCTGTAGAGCAACAGGGGATATGGACACTACTTGTGGATTCAAGCTAACGGCTATTCGTTCGGCTAGTTGTGCTGTGTTAATAGATACGATGCGTAACTCGCGCAGGCAGTGTTCATATGACGGCGTGACGGGTAAAGGCATAAAATACGTCCTACAGAATAAGTGGCTGACATGCCTTAAACAAGCAGAAGGTATGTCAGTCTAGATGCGAGTTGGCTCTTTGGCCAACCCCAAAAGGCACAACATAGGGCAGTGATAAAAGGGTGGTGTATCCGTCCGGACATCCGTAATCGTCCGTGTAGTACACCTTGCGTCAGGACGCTGACTCGGCAGGGTTGAAAGCTCAATCGCAACGACTGCAGGACGTCTTCCGTGAATGCGTCAAGAGCACGCGCATTGCTCGCTATCTCATGTCTTTAGGGCGTTTTCAAACTGTCCGCTATCCCAGGCTTCAGTCAACTCGTCCAGTCGATCCGTGATTGGGGCGTTTTTGAGAGGAAAAGGCAACGCGAGTTGCCGACAAATTCCTCTATCAAATATAGCGAGTCCCCGACATCAAGCTCCAGATACTGCAACGCCTAATCGAGAATCCGGATTACGCCGTCACCATCCGATTCTTCGATGATGACTTTCATCGGTGGCTTTCTCACGTGTGGTCTCCGTTGCTTTGAACCAGCAAGGCATTCCTATCTGTAGATTCGGCACGTTTCATAATCCGGTTAATCATCAAGCTTAAGGGTAGAAGCGCCTTCGTCCTCCTGTTTGCGCTTAGGTGTTTGTATCACTCCAGCTTCGGCGTAAGCGGCTGGCTATCCCACCTTGCGTTCACGAGATGTTGTAGTCCGCTTCGGCATGTCGAAGGGAGTAACATATGCTCTGGAATGGATAGTGTGGTCATGAGTCGCTTAGGAGTTGTCCCCGTTGAAATCCGATTTAACTGACCTAGACACAAAATATTCAGGCGTGGCAGACCCTGCCCTCGGCCATATTCCGAACGAGCTGGTAGCTGCTATCCAGGATGTGTACAAGCCGGCGGGATTGCAATTGACGGATCTGGCTTCACGCGAGGCTGAGAGTGCCGAGTATAGTGCCGCCCGCTTTGGCCTAAACGGACACACCATTGTCTTCCGCGTGACTAAAACAACGCCGACGAAGATTGGACAGTTCGTCACAATATGGAAGCGCCCGAGGTCAGGCAGCACCATTGCGCCTCTCGATGTCGATGATGGCGTAGCCTTTGTTGTGGTGAGTGTGTCCGATGCAACTCATCGCGGACAGTTTGTTTTCGACCATAAGATACTGGCATCAAAGGGCATCATGACGATTAACGGTAAAGGCGGTAAGCGCGCCATCCGCGTTTATCCACCTTGGGTCAAACCAGTCGCCAAAGAGGCCGTTAGGACACAACAATGGCAACTACGATACTTCCTTTCTCTTGAACAAAGCGGAAGCGCCGATTCCTTGCAGGTGCGTCGGTTATTTGAAGTTTAAGATCCTTATCCGTCACTCATGAGCGTTCTGGGTAAGTTCGACGTCCACCTATGTGGCAGCAACTGATCGACTTCACTCGCCCGCCGCGTTGGCAGCTGAATAAGAATGTCGCTTGAAGCATACACCGGACGTGATGCGAATCCGAAAGAGGACTGTTGAGCATCCTTTCGGGACGCTCAAAAAATGGATGGGTTCAACGCATTTCCTGACGCGCAAACTGGTGGGAGTAAGCGCGGAGGTAAGTCTGAATGTACTCGCCTACAGCATGAAGCGTGTTATGAACATTATTGGTACAGCTGCTGAAGGCGATGGAACGTCAGTAATGCTTATTACGGCAATCGTAATGGCTAGTGAGCGCCTAGTTGATTCATTCAAGATGCGAAAGCGTTTTTACACACTCTGGGCCAGAAACCGACGTTCGTGCAAGGTTGCAATCGGTCAAAATAGCCAAACACCACCCGATGGGGGGCGCAGATAAAATCTGTGGAACAGAATAACTATGATTCGTCAGTTCGACCCTCTACTTAGTTAACTCGTAACTATCTTGAATGAGTTCGTGTATGTGTTCGGTTGCTACCGAGCCGTCCAAAACCACACTGATCCAGTGCTCTTTGTTCATGTGGTAGCCCGGAAGAATACCCTCCATTTGACGAAGTGAACCCGCTTTGTCCGGATGGCATTTCACATCCAAAATATCAACCTCTCCCTCGCCTGCAAGACCTAGCTTTTCCTTGGGTACGTTCATGACTATTCCAAACCATTTCTCAGATCCCGCGTGCCTTAGGACGGCGTATTTTGGGAATTTACTCCAAGGGTAATCAGGCTGGATATCGAACTCTTTCGCTACATAGCTCAACACTGCTTTTCTAGATGACATGAGACTGTCCTTGGGCATTGATTATTTGGTAGCTGAGGAGCTATCTGGCAATCGCATTGTGGCAATGCTCGGCTATGCGTCGCCACCCTGCACCTACATATGCACAGAGCAATACCCAAGGTGTAGCTCATGCGGGTGGGTACTGCCGAACCTTGAATTGAATAGCCCCTGGTTTCGTAGAAACTTTCGAGAGGCTGCTTATGGCCGGAAGCAGCCCTTCGTGACGAGCAGCTATCGACCATGAGCAGTCCTTTGAAAAAGTTTACAAAACTATGGGCGATTCAGTGACTATCAAATTGCAGGCATAAAAAAACCCCTTAGACCTTGATCTACGGGGCTTTCGAATGTGGAGGCCGAAGCCGGAATCGAACCGGCGTTGGCGGATTTGCAACCCACTACTTTATCTTTAAAAATCAAAAGCTTACGGATAATTCGATTCCGCAAGCGCTTCATATTTTGGCAGCTGAACGCCAAGTATATGAAGGGTTTGGTTTTGAGGTGCGGAACTGATTTAGCACCCCCTCGCACGGCATCCTACCCATCGCAAAACACTCACTCAGCACCATCACCGTCTATGCTTTTCCTCACAGAGGATTACATATCATGAACTCAGACCTGATTCCCGCCCTCCTTTACAAACTCAATGAAAATCAGCTTGCCCTTGAGGCTGCCATCATGGAGCTGACACTATGGATTGAGCTACAAGGCTCATCTGAGGTAGGAGGAAATGTTCGTGGAGCGCTAGACGTAATTACCCAGAATGAAGAGTTCATCAACGTTTCACTAAAAACGCTCATGCCACCTGAATGAAAAAACGTAACTGATGCAGAGAAGCATTTACCTAGAGTAAATCACTAGAAAATAGCTCTAGTGAAGCTTGATGGAGTCATCACCAACCGCTAAAAGCTGATAATCGGTTACTGCCTGGACTAGCGACTCAGCCAATATTTTCAAGCGATCAATTTCTTCTTGTGGGCGTCCTGAAGTTTTAGCCTCACGATAAAGACGCAGAGCTTCTAAGGCCTCTAAGATCAACGGCTCACCAGCCTGGGTCATTCCCAGAATTGTCCTCTTCATCAGCACCCCACCCTCTCAGTACTCACATCAGTCTAGCTGCTGCCCACTGACATTCAGTCTCGACCCAGAGCTGTCGCAGGCCAAAGGCAGCTATCAGCCATAAGCCGCCTTTCACCTGTCCACAGAAAAACGCTTAACGTATGCTGCTGAAAGAAAACAATGAAAAGGAGTTCGAATGAAAACTGATTGGCAACAATTTCAAGAAATGATGATGTTTTATCCGTGACGAGCTGGGACGCTTTTTATGATGAGGCCGAGCGTCGAGGCCCATCCCTTCTGTTAGCCCGAGCGATAAACCTTGCTGGTAATTTTTCAGTTGCTCGCCAGGCAGTAGATTTGGGGTGCGGCGCAGGAAAGGAAGCGCAGCAGCTTATGCAGTCGGGCTGGGACGTCTTGGCTGTCGACAATGAGCCAGAGGCAATTACTCGTACGATAGCAAACTGCTCAGGGGGGCATGCAGGAATGCTGACTACCTGCCTCTCGGATTTTGAATGTTTGCCTGCACTACCTAGATCAAACCTGATCCATGCCGGATTGGCCTTGCCTTTTTGTCGGCCGAAAAGTTTTAAGCAACTCTGGGATCAGGTTCTGCATGCGTTGGAACCAGGGGGAGTTTTTGTCGGGCATTTTTTTGGTCCCCAGCATGGCTGGTCGACGTTTACTCACTTGACCTTCCACTCCGAGCTAGACATCCGTCGGATGTGCGAGGGGCTGGAAGTAAATCTTCTTCGCGAGACGCAAATAATGACTCAAACGCCCTCAGGCCCACTCAACTGGCATCGTTTTGATTTGATCGTTCAAAAGCTTAATTAAATGTAGCAAGTGTTAGCTACAGCGGGTAGATAGCTGACGTTTACGAGTGACTGCTATCGACCCATTGCAGTCGATGACGAGCGTTAAACTAAGGGGGCGGCTTCTCCCTCCTTAGGGAACGAAGCGAAAGGCTTTAACCATTATTAGGTGTTTCCAAATAGTTGGCTGTATAACTCATGTATTGTTTTCAATTCAACGAAGCTGCCCTTGTTCAATATACGAATATTCGGCCTTTCTGATTTTAAACCGGCTGCATCACCTTTTGTGTGTTTTGCGGTTTTTAGATTCTCTAAACTGGCTAGTGGTTGGCCAGGGCTAGCGCCAAAATAATAATACGGCCCAAGTTCAAGTGTTTCATTATTGAAATAAACTAAAACTACGCAACCAGATGGTTTCTTTGCAAGCGAAATATGGATTTTATGTGTTGCCGTCTTCGACCCAATAAATGAGGCTTTGAGTTGAATGTGTCTAATAATGCCATTTGCTTCGGCAATGATATCGTAGCCAGATCTGTCGACCTCGGGTTTAGATATTTCAAGACTGAAGTCTTTGGTTTTCCATGAAAATTTCAACAACTCACCAATAAGCAAATGCTCGATTAGCTTTTCACGGTATGAAGAGTGCAGCGAGTGTTCAGTCATGTTTGGTTGCCTGCGATCGAATAGGGCCTAATGATTAAGCTAAAGATTCGGCTGCTCCGGTTCCAGCGAACGAAGAGGGCGACTTGAGAGGCCGTGTATAGCCTCTCTGCACGAGTCTCCTTAAGCTACAGGTCAATACGCTGCCCCTTCAACGCTAACTGATCGCTTTTGGCCGATAGCAGTCGCTCACGAAGGTCAGCTTCCGGCCAATAGCGGTCATCGACCGTCAACTAAAGCAGGGGCGACTCAACATGAGCGCCGGAAAAACTCTAGCTTTGGGCCTCGTCGTCAGCGCAGGCTCATACCCATCCTGGGTTAGCACCTTTGCTTTAATGTCAATGTGTTAACTGCGACAGCCGGGATAGTTGTCGCGGCTGATCTACGCGTTAAGGATTAGCCTCGGCCAAGCCTGCCTCAATGAAGCGCACCGAACTCTCCATGGCCTGCTGACCTTCTGGCAGCATGGTGGCGTAGAAGTGCCAGGCGTGGAACATCGCAGGCCATACTTCCAGGTTTACGCGAACGCGGTTATCAGCCAGGTGAGTTGCAAGGCGCATTGCATCACTCAACATCAGCTCGTTCTCGCCGATCTGCACTAGGATTGGTGGAAGACCGGTGACGTCCGCGAACACAGGTGAGGCCAGAGGGTGATTGGCCAATGTGTCGCCTAGGAATGCTCTAGCGAGGATGTCCAGGACAGGCTTGGAGTTCAGAGGATCCAGACCCTCACGGTTGCTCATGGAAGCACCGGTGTGTTCAAGGTTTGCCCATGGTGATATGGAGGAGCCAACCGCAGGCAATGGAAGCCCTTTCGATTTTGCCGCAACCATGACGCTGACAACCATCGCGCCGCCAGCCGACTCGCCAGAGAACGCAATTTTGTTAGCTGGGATTTTCTGCTCAAGCAGCCACTCAAAGGCGCGTAGTGTGTCGTCAATAGAGGCTGGGAACTTGTGCTCAGGAGCAAGGCGATAGTCCGGCATGTACACACGAGCACCGAGCATTTTCGCGTAATTGCCGCCGATGCCGTGGTAGCCGTCTGGACGACCTACAATGTAAGCGCCGCCGTGGATGTACATCACTACTGCGTCAGTTTTGATCTCGTCCGGGGTAACCAGTGTGCCGGGTACGCCACCCATGTCGACTGCTTCGAATTTAACGCCAGCTGGCGCTGGATTTTGCGCGAGCATTTTTGCGTAAGTGTCGCGGATGTCGCTCATTTTTGTGGTGGTATCGATTCCCTTCAGAACGGGTACCAGATCGCCAAGGCTGTTGGCCCAGGTTTGGACGGCTGCTTGGACTTTAGTGTTCATAATGACCTCAATTGATCGTTGGGAGTGGATTAGCTAATTGAGATACTATGCTTAGTATTGGGGAATAGGGTTCCCCATAACAGGTGCTAAGCCGCCCGAACGTTGAGACCCCTGAGGCCCCATGGAACTCCATAACCTGAACGATATCGCAGCGTTTGTAAGCTCGGTAAACGCTGGAAGCTTCACTGCGGCGGCCAAGCAACTTGGCCTTACGCGCTCTGCGGTGGGGAAGTCGATAGTCAGGCTCGAGGCTCGTTTACAGGTACGTTTACTGAATCGCACTACGCGTAGCTTGAGCATGACGGATGACGGCCAGGTTCTTTATGAGCGCTGTGTGGGCATTCTGCAGGATCTGGACGACGTAGAGGATGCCCTTGCGTTTCGTCGTTCGACACCCAGTGGACGACTACGGATGAGCCTGCCGGTAGCATTAGGTAGACTTCATGTCCTTCAGCACATTGAGTGCTGTCTTAAGGATTGGCCCTCCTTGAGCGTCGATATCACATTTTCCGACAGGCTGGTCGATCTGATCGATGAGGGATTTGATTTGGCCATGCGCATCGGGCCACCCAAGGAAGACTCTCGGTTGCTCACGCGCACAGTGGCCTATCAACAAATGATTACCTGCGCTTCACCCAAGTATCTGGCTGAGCATGACGAGCCTAAAACGCCTGAGGATTTATCCAAGCACCAGTGCCTGCATTTCGTGAGCGGTGGGAGATTGCTTCCTTGGAATTTTCGCGTGAATGGTAGCTCCGTGCCCGTTACTCATGGTGGAAGGCTACAGATGGACAGTGCTGAGTCATTGCACCAGTCAGCTGTCGCTGGCTTGGGCATCGCGACTCTTCCTTCCTATGTGGTAAATGACGATTTGAGGAGCGGCAAACTCGTTCAATTGCTCGCAGGGTATGCAGAGACCGCAGAGCCTATTCGGGTAATCTACCCTAGCAAGCGGCACCTATCTCCAAAAATTCGACTCTTCATCGATAAGCTCGTGGAGGCCTGGTCACCATGCCCGCCATGGGAGCAGCGTTCTGCGCAGGGCATTCACTCTGCCTGACCCGTGAGCGAGGCCCACCCGGCTAGTCGATGCCTAGCATATGCATCGCGTATTCATTGAGCATCGACTTCCAGGCGTGGGCATTGCACCCGTATTCCGTGCATTTACCAAAGGGGCCAGTAGCTCAGAGGCTTAGTGCGCTGGTGTTTTTCACATCCTCAATATGATTGGCGCAGATGCTCATGACTGCGCTTCGTGGGAGCTAGGCGAGTAAGAACATCCTTCAAGTAAGCGTACGGATCATGTCCGTTGAGCCGCGCCGACTGGATCAAACTCATAATCGCCGCCGCACATTTACCGCTGCGTAACGAGCCAGCGAACAGCCAGTTTGAGCGCCCAAGAGCCCATGGCCGGATTTGATTCTCGCACCAGTTATTATCTATGGGCACAGCCCGTCAGCGCTATCCAGCGTTTTAGGCTGTAATCCACGCTTTCGCGATGGCCGATCCCTCAGGCACAAGCTGTCTTTGGGCGATCATCCAGGTTTGAAGTGCGTCGATGATCGGCGCTGCTTTTTCCTGCCGTATTCGCTGTCGATCACCCAGTTCCAGCTCACGTACTTCTCGTTCAACTTCGTACAAGGCCGCGACGTAGTGCAGCGCTTTTTCGGCGATCTGGCTCTTGTTGGTCGCGTGCAAGTCGAAGAACTTCCGGCGTGCATGCGGAGCTAAAGCTACTTTGGCTATCGCTCTTTCGGGCTTTAGCCCGGCTCCACTTTACCTCCTCATGTTTGGTCTCCGTTGCTATCAGCCGGCAAGCAGTACTCGCCAGTGGATTCTCCGTGGCACGTTTTACAGATCCATCCGGATAATCAACAAGCTTAAGGCTAAGAGCGCCTCCGTCCTGCGGCTCGCGCTTAGGCGTATGTATCACTCCAGCTTCGGCGTCTGCACGCGTCTGCTCGAGCTCCTTGTGAAATGCGTTGTCCTGAACCGTGGGTTTGCTGGTGTACTGTTAGCGCTCTGGTTCAGCCTTGGCTGCATAAGTCGTTAACGCGTCAGGGTCGTGCTGCAGCCTTTCTTGGACTTGCGATTCCAGCATCGCACTGAGGGCGTCTTTATCGGGACGGGTAAGCAATTTTTTACTCCTAATTCGCAGCCAGCAACGGGCCCATTTGATGGTGAACGATGGGGCAACCAAGCCTTAGCTGCAACCGCTTAATCTGTCCCCGCATTTACTGCAGTAGAGGCATGCCCGAGGATGCTTGTAACCGTCCGGCCAGGTTTTGCCCAGCGTAAGCTCTTCGAACGGCATGCCATCAACAAAAGCATGCTCGTTTAGCAAACCTTACACTTGACGCTGCCAATCCAGATTCCGGATTAAATAGCTTTGAAAGGTTTGAAAAGCTTTTCGGGTGCTAGGTACAACCTCCCGCGCGTCCGTGAGAAGGCAACATAGAGTTTGTTTTTGGTCTGTGGGGGTAGTGCATCAAGCGAGGATTTTTCGTAGCTCTTCCAGTGAGTAGCACCTAGCACAACGCACACATCGTTATAGTGATCTAGTCCCTTACTGGCACCCCAGTTGTTAGACACGCATCCGTATTTGTAATGCTCCTGGTAGAACAGCTTTACGACGCTGGCGTCCGCGTGCACGGCGTTCGCATCCGCTTGATTGGCCAGCGGTATGATGTCGGTTTCATAGGTATGCTGTGACTGCATATCAATCTGCAGATGTGCACGAATAAAATCGCATACGGTTACACCACATCTCCAGCTTCGGCTCAATGTCTCCTTGTCGACGGTGACACCCGCCTTTTGAAAAAGCTTTTCGTACTTGCCGATGTCAGCGTGAAGAGAGCTGTTCACGTTCCCATCACGGCTGGTGTCGAAGGTATGCTGGTAGAAGTCGCCTACAAGCAGCATTTCAACCTTGGCTTTCGCCAATGCCATCAGCAGATTGAAGTCATGGCCTGCTAGGTCTTGAACCTCGTCGACATAAAATTCATCGTAAAAGCGCTCCATTCGCGCCATCACGTCAGGAATCGCCCCTGCGGTCTCAACAAGCTTTGCTAGGCGGTTGTGATATAGGTTTCCGCTTTTACTAGCGTAGAAAGCCATATCGTCGCGCTTGAGTTTTAATGTCCGGGGATGTGGGGTACGGAAACTGATCCCTCGAGTCTCCAAGTGCACCTGCAGCAACGGGCGATAGCAGAAGCTGTGGAGGAATGTGAAATAACTTAGGAGGTTAATGTTCTTGGGGACATGACCGAACCGTTTAATGATGCTATCGCGCAAGTGGCGATAGTTGTTGTCCGTGTAGGTGACAATCAGTGCGCGCTTCTCCAAGGTCAGGCGGTTCACCAGCAGGGTAGTCTTGCCTGATCCTGCCACAGCGAACATTACTCGTTTATCCATTGGATTGCCTCCACAATGTAGGCTGGAACGGTGAGTTCACCGGGCTTGCCCTTGAGCAACTCAAATGCCGCTTCTGCTTTGTTGGCTAGCATGTATTCCAAGGGTGAAAGGGTTTTTCGTCCTGGCCCGAAGACGGTCTTGCAGATTTCAACGTTGTCGTTGTGCAACCCAATTTCGAAGGTTGAACGGTCATCGTCTCTGTCGGCGAAGACTTTGGCATTGTCCGAAACGAAGTCGACGTAGTTGTCTACGCAGTTTTCCTGATAATTCTTGTCGTTGTCCCGTATGGCTGCGACTCGAATTCCAAGCAGGTTAGCGAGCTCCATGTACCTTTTGAAGCTGGTGCCGCCAATAGAGATTATGTGAACGTTATCGACATGCGGCAGACGCCCATTTGTACATTGCTTATAGAACTCCTCCACCAGGATGAATTCGGCATCACCTTCAACCAAGATCACTTTCTTCGAAAGCGCGAACTCCAAAACATTGTTGTCCGGGGCCTTCATGAAGAATTCTGCGGTCTCAGTTGATAAAGCTTTAAGCGAGCCAGCTGCTGCATTCGGGCCGATCAAAAGGGCATGTCGAAGATCAAGCCTTGAGCAAATATGGCTGCTGTGGGTTGCGATGAAAAGCTGTGTACTCTCGTTCTCCGCTAGCTTGGCGACGAGTGCTTTCATGGATGAATGGCTGAGATGGTTTTCAGGCTCCTCCAATAGCATTACATCTAAGCCTCCTTGCTTGTGCTTGCTCAGGGCAAATTCGGTCTTGATGAAGCACTGCCTTCCTTTCCCGTGGTTCTCAAGCGGAATATTGTCTTCAGTAATGATTAGGTCGGTTTCCAGATTCGACCGGACGCTGGTACGTACGTCAAACTGGTACGCGGGAAGGTCAGCGTTGAGCGCTGCCAGATGCTCTCCTGTAAACGCATGCTTACCCTTGCGATACAGGTTTTCAAGCTTATAGCGGTCTTCCACGGGGGCGTTGAAAGCGTACACGGCCCGGGTGTATTCACGAGATGCGTAGTCGCCATCGATACGTGAACCGTCTAGCATCATGTGCTTGATGGGCCGGTTGAATGCTGCGTAGGGCCTGCCGGCGAACGTTTCAAACCGCACAGCGTAATATTCGAATGGGAAGTTCGGTTGAGCGTCAGCCAAGATGGTCTGCACCGCTTCGCCATACTCGGTCATAACCGCAAGGATCATGCGCAGACCGTCAGTCTGGCGCTGGTGGGCATTGTTGGTTCCATAGAGGCTTTCATCATCACCTTCCTCTAGGAAAACGTCGACTATCAGCTCAGGTAGTTTCTCCAGGCTCTTCTCCCCCGCAAGGAAGGTGTTGACCGAATCCTTGTTGAGCAGTGCTTCTGCACCAAGAGCCTCAATGCGGGTGCGACTCCCGCCGAGCGCGAGGTCTAGAGCGAGCAAAATGCTGCTTTTTCCTGCCTCATTGTTTCCAATCAACACATTCTTCCCAGACTCGAAATCGAGCTTGAGAGATTTGAATTTTTTAAAATTCTGAATTACCACTTTCCTTATGGTGTGCATGTCTATCCCTGAGCTGAAAAATTCAAAAATGAGGGAGAACCACCTGAGTTATAGAGTCAGGTTGGTTACGGATTCATAGCTAACACTTGGCTATCTGCAACGAAACCTATCGATACGAGATGGACTCGTCTACCGGTTTTTATGTCTCTAAAGCGCCTGCGAAATTGTAATCCCCGTCGAGACGTCATCAGATGATCGCTCAAACGCCGTAGCGCTTGTTTCCGCCTGAGGTAATGCAGTACCTACCGCCGCGAGGCCCGATGCACACGTTGCCCGAGGAGCAAGGACAGGACGAGCCGTACGCAGGAATCTGTTGACGAACAGGCTGTGCCGGCTGAGTCACTGGTTTGGGCTTTGAAACAACGTAGCAGCCAGACCCACTGCATAGACTTTTGGACGAAAGCCATTTCGAAGATTGACCATAAATGCTGATGCGTGCCCATTCATTCCGGGTCTCGAAGACCTGAACCTTTTCACCTCGCTTCAGCTTTGAGATGACCTTACCGCCTGGTTGATCCCGAACATTCAGGTTATCAGCGCTCACGAACTGGTCAGTTGTGGAGGCAGGGGCCGGTGCTGACGATGAGGCCGGAGAGATCGACGCTAACGTACTTGGCGTGATCAGAGCGCCCGGTTGTGCCGGGGCTGGAGGCGTGTCTTTCTTCCCCACTGCCCATAGGACGGCAAAAAGAATGAGAAGTGGGACAAGCCATGACTGGGATTTTTTGCGCATATCCATTGCTCTCGATCAGCACTTATTACAACGGCTGTCTTCCTGACCAACAGGACGTCACAACCTGTTGAGAGCTTAGCCAAGCTTTCACTATTTGTAGCCTATGCAGCTCCGAAAGCTTCGGCTTGCCAAGACCCAGTACCCAAAACATCTGCTGCTTGCCTCAGAGCAACGAAACCATTCGGCGGCTTCTGTGTTGCAGTGTTTTGAATGGCTTACCCGCTAAGCGCGGCCATGGATCATGTCGGGACTTCTCTGACAATGTCGCCCTTGATAACGTATTGGTTTTTCACGTACTCACCTTCATCACCAGGGGCATTATCGACAGCGATCATGCCGTACGTAGCGATGATCGATAAGCCGAGCACGGTTCCGACACAGTCGAGAGCTGGCTGGCCCAGTAAAATCTGTTGAGTACAAATGGAGGGCCCTGCGGGGCCCTTCTTAATGGGGGATAGGAAATGCTTCGTTCAGCAGCGCTTGAGTTGGCAACGAGCTTCAGTCGGCAGCCGAGATAGTCGTACAGACCGGCAATGTTCCCTAGCACATCCAGGGTTTTCCACGCGGATGCTGGGCAATCATTTCTGAGATCATGTGCGATTATTTCAATACTCTAGGGCTGGGCGAATTCTTCTACCTTTGCGGGATATCGGACGCTGCAGTGCTGACCATTACAAGGCTGCCTTCATCGAGATCTTGTTGCGAGAGATCGACTCGAATCGGGGGGTCATTGCGTAACAGGTGATCTATGCCGACAGCCCAAGCAATTCAATCGGACTCACCCTTGCAGTGAACGGCGCGTGCACAACGCCTAGTACCGGCATGTTTCCCTGAAGCAAACCTACGGACACCGCCGAGCCCGCAAATCCACGCAAGAAGTCGCTAGTGCCATCGTTCGGATCAACCACCCAGCACAGGCTGTTCCCCGTCAGCACATGCCCCGTCTCCTCACCCCACCAATCACAGGGCAAAAGCTTCAAGAGCTCAGCTCGGAGCACTTCTTCAATCTCGAGATCGATACCCGCTTTATCCCCGTATCCCCGCCGACCAGCAGGCCGAACGTACTCCTGAGCTAGGAACCGCCCGGCTTGTTCAACTGTAGAGATTACTAACGGAAGGATTTGCTGCGCGTCCAGGTTTTTCAAGCTAGCTCCGAGCGCAGGGGGAGGGCACTTCTGAGTTCAGAAGGAGGCGCATCTTCGTAGCATCGGTGTGATTCCAAGACCTGATGTTAGCATCATGAAAGCTAGCCAATCCTTAGCCGCATGCCGCCAATTCCAAACACGTCCGCACCCTCTCTTTACAGTCTTACCGCTTTGGAGGAGCTGGTGGCGGAGCAGCTGGTGGAGCAGCCGGGCGCTGACTTGTTGTTTGCTTGCTTATGCCGTCATTAACGTGAATCTTGCCACCAGTTTGATTGGTCATGCTGATCACCTTTTGCTTGGAGGTGGTGGCGCCTTGGGAGGCGTAGCTGGACGCTGGGAAAATGGCTTAGACGGACTTGATTGTCCAACGCTGGGCCGGCGTGGTTGGGGCGATATGCCTCTTTCTTCGTACATGATCAACCTCTTATTTTTTTGGAGCCTTTGGCGGCGCTGGTGGTGGTGCTTTAGGGCGGATATTGGTTGGTGCCGGAGGGCTGACGTTCATGCCATCGTTGGCAGTCCGCTGCTCTAGTACATGCTGCCTAGGCTGGTTCTCGTTGCTCACTTTAGGTTACCTCCTCTAAGAATTCGATCAGGTAGACGTCGCAGTTGGCGATGAGATAGCTCTCGATCCCAGGCGTCTCTATCCACTGATTGTTTTCGTCCATCCAGCACGGCTGGGTGATCAGGAAATGACCTTCCTTGGGATCGGTCGGCCATACGGCGGGATACCCGAACAGCCGGCGACCATCGAGCAAGGTCAGCACGACGGTCATACCTTCCCGTTTACGAAATGCATATATCCACTCTGGGTACGAGGAGCGGGAGGTGAGGGTCAGCCATCTGGCGAACCTATATAGGTAGTCATGATTCGACGCGAAGGCTAAAAGCAAGCCCAGCACCACCGCCAGGCCGATACCCCAGACACCCTCTACTTGGATCGTCCATTCACCCAACGTGAAGTAGTGCTCACCAACCCAGCTCAGGCCTGCCTTGATGCCTGCGACCATCATGGTGATCAGGCCGGTGCCGATCAGTGCTTGAACGGTGCGTTCGAACTGGCCAGGTTTTTTCACATCTGCCAGCCAGTAGAAAATCATGGCGGTAAGAAAGCCCGGGATCAGCGTCTGAACCAGCGGGATTATTTCTGTGGCCAGGTCTTCCATTACGTACCTCTAAATAAGCCACCAACTGGTGGAATCCCGGAATTGCGCTCAATGACCAAGCAAGGGTATTGAAAGGTTACTCACCCAAACACGTCCATGTGTGAGGGAGTTATCTGATTGGTGATTAGAAGAAAAATTGCTGACCGGAGAGCTGAGACCAGGTGCTCCGATTCAACGATTTCAACGGCCTGAGTTGTCGCAACTGCTTAAGAGGCTTCAGTTGCTTCAACCCCTTAAGTGGCATCAGTCGAAGCATCGGCCTCGTTACCCCAAGTCTTGCACCATCGGTGAAAAAGGCGACATGGCCACTGTTGTCGCGTATGACTCCGTCAGCCATGAGGCCTAGGTGATGTCCCTGGTAGGAGTAAACGGAGCCATCATATAGGTAGGCTACGGGGCGACCGCGGATTGTGAATATGTGCTCACCATCATCGGTATACGCGATGGGGGCACCGGCTCGATCGTAGAAATTCAATGACATGAAAACTCTCCATCCGAGAGGAGGACAGGGCACCGATGTGCCCTGAGCTCTGTTAAGCGATCAAAATTAATTGGCCGCTTTAGGGCGAATTACGATGCGAAACGGCTGGCCGTTGGCGCGACGTATCACCTTGCCGTTGCGAGTGCGGATGGTCATGCGGTAGATGACCTCGCCTTCGACTTCGGGCTTGTCGAACATTTCGAGCTGAGACATGGCTTGTCTCCTATCGAGGCGGCTCGAACACAGAACTCGCTACCCTTGCGTCAGCAGCCCACAAGGGCTACCATCGCAGAGCTTTCTGAACAAAAGCGCGAGAGATATCTGGAACCAGTTCAGATATCTTTTTCCTAAAGCCGGTCAAGGTGCGAACTTGATCGGCTTTTTCGTTTCTGGCTGATTGCCTCCATCCATGCCCCTTCCGATTCACGTCAGGTGCTGTAGATAAGGGTCTACCGAATCCATGTGCAAAGCCTATCATCATCAATTTGATTAGGTCAAGCGATCGTGTGCTACGATGCGACCTCATAAAATGACCGGCCATGCTTTTGGTCGGACAGCGAGACAGGTAAGACGGTGAAAAGGCAAGACGGAGTGGATATGAGTAAATTGAGCGAATACAGCCAGGCCCAGCGTGAGCGCCTGGTTTATATCGATTTTCGCCTGTATTTCACGGGTGTGGTCTCGCGTAATGATCTGATGGATCGATTCGGTTTGGGCGCTGCGGCTGCTACTCGAGATTTTGCTCAGTATCGTGAAATTGCTCCAGGCAACACTGAACTCGACACCGTCAGCAAGCTTTACGTGATCAGGGAAACATTTTCTCCGCTGGTAGCGCATCCGCCTGAGCGAGTGCTAACTGCTCTAACTCAGGGATACGGGTACAGCCTGGATGCTGAGAAGCCGCTCATTCTCAACGAATCCGTTTCGCTGCTCAGCCAGCCTAAGGTGGAGATCCTTGCGCCGATCTCGCGCGCGATTAGCCTGAACCAGGTGGTGAAAGTCAGCTATACGTCGGCCTCGGGTGAATCTGAGCGTGAAATTGTGCCCTTTGCCATTAGCTGTGATGGCCTTCGCTGGCATGTCCGGGCTTACGATAGAAAGCGCGAAGATTTCGTGGACTTTGTTCTAGCCCGAGTCGGCGCTGCTCAGATTCAGCAGGGGCAGAAGCCCTTGGAGAAAGAGACTCTAAAGAATGATGACCAGTGGAATCGGATGCTGGATCTACCCCTAGTCCCGCACCCAGATAAAAACTGCGCTCAAATCATGATGCGGGACTACGAGATGCCTGACGGCGTGCTTAGGCTGCGGGTGCGCGCCGCGATGGCTGGGTATGTGCTGCAGCAGTACCACGTGGACTGCTCGACCGATCACAGCATTGCCGACGAGGCCTATCGGCTCTGGTTGAGCGACCCCTTGGCTCTCTATGGTGTTAAAAGCGCCAAGCTTGCGCCGGGCTATAAAAGTCCCAACTGACAGTCAGGTCGGGCCCTATCGAGATGAGTTCATCGGTAGGGAATCTGAGCGGGCGTAGAGGGGGGGCAGCGAGAGGCATCCTCCTGCCGAGGCCGCGCAAGTGCCAACCATTTATTCGCGCAGAGGCGTTCAAGCTGAGTTGATGCTTGAGCGCCTTGAAGACCCGCGTTTACCGGTTGCTGCAGTGCTTGTGCATTAGCCCCAGGGCTCGCAGCGGAAGGGATAATCACCCAGATGCAGGCTACGGCACCAGCAGCAAGAAGCAGCCTCTCCACCATTTTGATGAAGCCTTCGTGTTTTTTCGTCCTGGCATCCTTGTACATCAGCCACAACCGCCAGGCGTAATCCCTCACACTTTGCTGGTGGTGGGCGCTCGTTATCGAGAGGTACTTGAAGAACGTGGAGAACAGTTGCCTGATCACCTTGTCAGTCAATTTTTCTGGGCTCGAGTACATTCCCAGGATGATGTTATCTTCGGTCATCTTCAGCACTGCAGAGCTGTACGGCGACATAAATACTGTGACAGCCCCCGAAGGAGATTGGTTGAGCCACAGTGCAGCATCTTTTTCGAAGAGGGTTTTGGCGACGCCTTGAGGGTGTTTTTCGCTTTTTTCCAAGTTATCGAGGCCAGGCATCCGGAGACCACATGTCAACTGCAACTGGGCAAGGTATTGGCCCTCTGGCAGATGCCGGTAAGCGTCTGGAACGACGGGATGAAGGTAGGAAGATCCAAAATGGCCAGCTAGCGGTGAGTGCTCAATCTCGTCGAACACAGCCTGAATCCGCTTCACCATCGCTGGCCACATCCGCCGACGCTTCACAGATTCCAGATCATCGAGCTTGATACGCTCAGCATACTTCTCAAAAGCTTTCATGCCGCCTCTGGGAAATAATTGGTCGAAGTGGTGACGGGTAGGATCCTCGGTCACATGCGAAGCCATCTCTTCCACTCTCATGGGCTGGTTTCACTGACTACTCGACTTCGGTGGGGTAGGGGTCGTAATGGCGATGAACGTATTCGCCAGATTTTAACCAAACGATCCGTCCGATCGCGTCACGGTTTGAAATTTGGGCTACGTACGTGACTCGCTCAATCGCGCCGCTTTCAGCTGCTTTTTTAACCCTTCGAATGATGCGATTTCGAACGTCGTTGGCTCCTTCCTCGGTATCTTCAATCCCTGTGAATCGCTTGCACCAAACGGTGTCGACCTGTGAAAGTTTGAGCCACCCTCCTTCCTCGAGGCTGGCGTCGAAGTCGTTCCTTTGGGTCGTCGAAGCATTTTTGATGTCCAGGGAAATCATTGCTCTGATCACTGCGAAGTCCTTGAAGTGGTGGTTTGGGTTAAGCATTGCTCTGTTTGCGAGAGTAATGGCTTAAGGCTATTTTCCAACGTCGAAGCCGTCTAAGTCCAGCCTTACGAGCTCTTCAAGGAATTCAGGCGGCGATGTGGTTTCTGACTCAAGCGGCAAGCGGAGCGCGCAGGCGTGAGGATGGAAGCCCGCAGGGCCGAGACGTAGACTCGGTTCACAACAGCCGCTCCCGAAGGGCACGAAACAACCACAATTTACGTGGAGAGACAGATGGGTAAGACAGACGATGACGACACAGTCTATTGCAACGTTCAAATGCCCTTGGCTCAAGGCCGGGATCTGCTGCAGCTTGTGAGCACACTGAGAGAGTCAAATGCCCACCGGGCTCTCAACAGAGTCTTTGAGCGCATGCAGGATGAGCTCAGCACATCAATTGATATCATTGAAAACCCACCGACATGGGGCCCGTGGTGCCAGTAAGTCGAACTTCGTAGGACACCTTTATTTTGTAGTTCTGAAAGGATGCTAAAGGGCCGTCAAAGCCGCGCCCTGCATCGGTATCTTTGATAAGCAGTACAATCCATTCGTCATACATCGCACTGGTAGCGATTTTCGCCCAAGCGAGGTGAAACAACTCATAATTCTCGCCGATAAATGTGGAGTCATACACGACGACAAGCATCCCTTTGGAGGCATGCAACAGCTTCACTAGAGAGAGAATGGCCAAGACAATCGACTGCTCGATCACCCTGGTGTCGGGTTGACGTTCCCACAGCACAGCGAATTTCTGAATGCACACAGCATCAAGTGGCATGCAGTCAGCACCGAACAACTGCTGTGTAGAAAAAATCATGTACGCGCCCTCACGATCATCATTGTGAGAATGCTCATCCTCGGTATAAAGCAGTCGGGAATAGATCATGATACGCATCCTTGGCCAAGCTACGGTTATGACAGCCGATGTGGAGTAGGGCCAGCGCTGTCATGGGGCATGACACTTCGGGCTAACATATCAAACGTCAGGCTTCCGATAATGTAGGGGGATGTAATAAGGCGAGGTAGGACATTTGGAATGCCCCATCATGTCTGCGAAATTTGGTATTTCGACCGGACAGTGAGGAATACCCTGGGGCTGACCACTGTGCTCTGGTGAAAAGCGAAACCACATATCTTCATCGATGAATCCATCATCCGAGAAATCATCGAGAGCCAGAAGTTCATATTGCTCAATATCCAAGGTATAGGATTCCAGAACCTTTTTCGCATCTTGCCAAAAGAGGTAGACGGAGCGTCCTGAGTAGACCTCGCTAACGCTCGCAAAATCTACTGCCAGCAGGATACGACCCATGCCGATGACGTTTGTCCACAGAGTCTCAATCTCTCGGAAGGTGGTGCTCGACACCTCACTGTCCAGAAAGAGATAGAGCTGGTCTTCGTGTACGGCGATCAGCTTCACAGCCGACATCGCGCCTAGGATGTAGGCGCGCTCCAAGGCTGCGGTTACATACGGATTTAACGTGTCACCATACATAACTGCAAAGCTCTGCTTGGCTGCCCGTGGCATGATTTCAAGGTTTGGGGTTTTCCACTGCAAGCAGCTAAACACCACATGATTGGGCGCGTCATGTGGCTCTACAGGATCGCTTTCAGGGTGAAAAATGTCTGAAAAGGACATATGGGCTTCTCTCCTGAGTGGTAACAGTCAATGAAGACAACAGGAGAGGTTTGGTCAAGGTGAGGTGACTAGTAGTAGGCAATTTTCCGACGAAGAATCAGTATGTTAACAGTATACTCATTAACTCTGGCCGGCTTTCCGAAGCGAGTTATTGCCGTTAAGGGGCAATGTTTGACAACCCTAATGCCCCAGCAGATCTTCGTGCCTCTACTGACTCGCAGCCTCCCTGAAGCGATTGGTCGACTGATACGTGTGACGCAGATGATGATCGACCCCAAGACCCAAAATTTCCAACAGAGATTGCAAGCGTCCGCCTGAGCAACGTTGGATGACTTAGGCGGCATTCGCTGCGACAGGATTTGATTATCTCACCGGCACGCCTTCTGCCGCAGGTGATATGACCGGCAACTGATACCAGAGAAACGATGGAGGTTTTGTAGGTATTGATCTGGGCGGCGTCCACAGATCAATTGGATGATAACTAGATGCATTAACCTAGATTTAGAAACTTTCTATTCGGGCAGGTAGGCGCGTCTCAAGCCGTCAGGCGAGTCAATCAGCAAGTCTTCCCAATGCTCCGTTTCGTACTGAGCTATCGGAAAAATCTCCTTTTCGTTAGCCGGTTACAGTCAATGAGTATACTTTTAACATACTGATATTCCGTCGGAAAATTGCCTACCACTAGTCATCTCACCTTGACTAAACCCCTCCTGTTGTATTCATTACTGATACCACTCAAGAGAGAAGCCGATATGATCTTTTCACATTTGCTGAATCAAGAATGTGATCTCGTAGAAATTGAAGGTGCTATCTATCGGGTAGTAATTTGCTGCTTGCGTTTGAAAAGTCCAAACCTTAAGGCGATGTCACAGGGAACCAAGCAGCGCTTCGCCGTAAGGTGTACTCAAACTCTAGAGAACAGCTTCATCATGAAAAACTTGGAGCGAGGACTCATTGAGGAAGAGATGTCCCCAATTAAGCTGATTACCGCTCACAAAGTCACACCCTATTTTTTATTGGAGAGAAACTTAGCCAGCAGTGGTGTCCCTGCCTGCCGAAAACCTTTTAAACTAGCTCATAAGTGAGGATCGCAATTAGCGATTAGCAGTCACTTTTGTGAGCGTGAATGAGGTTTATTTAGGTGTCCGTATAGATCGGTATCTAGGGATGAACGAGATCTAATGATCTAAGGATCAGATAATTTGAATTTCCGACTAATGGTGGCTAATGAAGTGATGACGGTGGCTTGTCGTTATGCTCTGTGTGGCGCCCTTACATTACGGGTTCCGCCGCGAACAGCTGAATATCCCTTCGGCAAGGTGCGTACAATCTGTGTCGAACTTATTGAGTCCTGGGTTTCGTACAACATAAGTTTTCTAGTTTCAATTTATGATTTGCAGGCAAGTGCTGAACAGAGCGCCATAATATCTGCGTGATATATTTTGTCAAATCTTTGGGTGATGATTTGCTAGAAAGTACGCCACCGATTCCTAGGGGTAATAGGGAATGATAAAACTGAGATCAATAAAATTTTTCGGTATGCCAAATCTTGGAAGCGAATTGCTAGATCAAATTCGCGATCAGCCGCATCAGATAAAAATGTTCACAACGTTAGAGTTGTGTGCTCATTTATTTGATGCCTTTTTAAGCGTGACTGATGAGGTTTCAAAATCTGCACAGGTGATAAGACTATCGAAAACAACACTCATGCAGTTTAGAGGGTTTTTACTTGTCGAAACCGATGCGAATGTAAACTATACAGAGGTCATATTTAGAGTCGCAAAGCCGTGGCTTAAAGGTATAGGATTCGATGAGGCTACGGTGATTGAGGTGAGTTTAATTGGTTCTGCTGATGAAAGCATAAGAGTATATTTGGCCGGTAGGAGAAGCCAGCAGGCGCTGGACTATTATGAAGGATGGACGGCGGTTTCTAGCGACGGCCATGAGATGCTTATAGATTTAGAATTGGCTAGGAAACAGTATGGAGCAAAGTATGCTGATGATTTTTCAAATAAGATATTTAGGTATCTAAGAAAATTCAAAAAAAGCACAGCCTTGTACAAGCTGTCAAATATAAAGTTTATTTCTGATTATATGTTTCATTTTCTTCCTGCTCAAGAGGCTCTTGATCTTCTTCTTGATAGTGGAGAGGTGAACGCTTTCTTTGATCACATTAAGGAAGTCGAGGAGCTTCGCGTAAGGAGTCTAGGAAACAATCTTCCCGCATTTAAAAAAAGATGGGCGCAAATCGTGCTGGTTGTTTATGAGTTTTTTGTTACGTACAAAGTGTTTGCCGCTCCAGCATATGATTTGTCTAAAGTTATTTTTGTGAGCGGGCCAGAGCTTGCGCAGCCAACTAAGCAGCAACTTGTGGCGATGATTACACTAATGCCTTTACACATCAGCAGCGATAAAGTTGCTGCTCAAGTCTGTCGCGATATAACAGAAGATACATTAAATATCGCTAATGTCTGCGAGCAGGTGAGGCAGCAAACCCTTGCGTTAGTTAATAGCAGGAAAAAAGCCGCAAATTCATATCGGGATAATTTGAAAACAGGTTTCGAGAGTAAAGATGATGAAAGGTTCGCGCGATACTGTTACAACTGGGAAATATACAATTATTCTAGGTTAGGCAAGCGCAATAAATATACGCTCTATGAGCAGGAATCAGATTTGGCGTCGAAGCTGGGCCTTCTGACAGGAACGACTTTGATTCCACTGCTGTATTTACTTGTATACCAGCATCCCCAAATTACACCAAGTTGGCTAATAAAGTTTGAGATGACGGGTAGTAACGGTCAAGAATACGGCGTTCGAGACGATGGATCATTTGTCGTGAGCGAAAAATCTCGAATGGGATTTTTAAACGCCCAACAAGTCATTAACCTAAACCCGAAAAGCAAATCACTATTTAGAGATATTCAAGAGTTGACTAAGCAGGCAAGAGCATACCTTAAATCGATAGGTGATGATAGCTGGCGTTACCTATTACTTGGTAGACATAGAGGGTTCTCTTACCCTGGTCGAATTAACAAACTTGATAAGTTCAGCGAAAATATGCATGTCACCTGCCCATTGACGATCGCATTAAAGAAGTTTTGTGAAAGCGATACAAGAGTGGTGCTCAGTCGAATTGGATTGCGCCCTTTTAGAGTAAATGTAGCAGTTATGCGTTTTTTTGAAAGTGGAGATGCCTACGCCATGGCTGAGGATCTTGGACATACAGGGGCGGGTGAAGATGATTTGAAAGAGTATTTGCCTTTGGAAATTAGGCAATATTTTTCAAGTCGGCGGACTCGTTTTTTTGATAATGCGTTGATTTTTGAGTCCATGCAAGACAGTGTATATCTAGTTAATGCCTTGGACTTTAATACACTTGAGGAGCTTGATGCGTTTTTGAAACACTATCGTTTGAAGCCGATGCCGGACAGTGTAAGTTTGCGCGCATTTATACAGGAATACTATTCTGAAAGTGCGCCGGCAAATTCGTCACGGGCCGTAATTCCGGTCTCGCCGGCACTTTGCACCACGCTTATAACTCTAGCTGACGTGTTTGAAGAGTGTCAGGCTCGTGGAGAGACTATTAAAGATGCCGCGCTACACTGGTTCCATGCTGCAAGTTTGATGAGGGCAGTGGTGAACTTGCATGACTCTGGTCAGATCGCCATATGTTCTAATGACGTTGTTGTCTACATTTACGAGCAGCTAAGCACCTACCCGAGCTCGCAACGAAGTTGCGACAATTGGTTGTGCAGAGTCGAAGTGATTCTGTTTGTTAGCTGTTTGTGTGGGGGTTGTGCCAACCGGGAACAAGACGAAACCAGCCAACCCCCACGCACGGCAACCCTGGAATACTGTCAAGTGAGGATGCGGAGCTGTGGCGTAATTTGTACAAAATGAATTGCTTTGAGAAGCGCCTTTTTCTTGTCCAGAAAAGCAAAGAGGGCTGGACGGGGGAGATTGAAATCGATAAGCCGAAGTGGATGGGTGGTGATACGACCGCGAGGCGCACTGTGTGGCTCTGTAAGTTTTCAAAGGCTAGATCGTGTTTTGGTAGAGTGATAAATTTTAATATCTTTCTTTCCGATGGGAGTTTGCTTACAGATGCAAAAAACGATCATTTATTGTGGGTGATAAAGCTTTTTATAATTTTGCAGGTGCACCCAAAGTTTCTGAAAAGATTAGATGTGGGTGGTATTACTCAAAGTGATTACATTGCTAAGGCTCTTTTGTTCGTGGACTGGGTGTTAATACATGATAATGTTTTTGATGTGGTAAATAATGGGTTTGCTTTGCTGAGTGCAGATAGCATAAATCTTTATTTGGTTAAGTGTACCTCGCCTCCGGTTACGGAAAATCTTTACCGTCTTTCAAAACATCTTTCTGACTGGCTTAAACCAAAAATCCTGACGGTTACTGCGGAAGATATATCGACCGCAGAGTTAAAATGGCCTGGGCTATCGGAGTTACCAGATCCGGAGGAGCGAGAACTCGATTTGACTGACGCGGAGATTGTCAAGGCGAGGGTGTTCATACTTAAGACAAACATGTATGTGTCACATAATGGAGGCGTTAGATTTAATTCAAAAATCTTTATATCTGAAGAATACAGGAACACTTTGTTGGGCATTACCATGAATTTTAAAATACCGAGTGAACTTACATGGGGGTGTGTAAGAAGTAGGGAGTATGCGATGATTCCGGTAAGAAATCCGTCCCGTCCAGGTCTTACTAGTCAAGTGATCCGTGATCATATCCGCGTTATTAAATATTTAACCATCGTGGATTCATATATAAAAACTGGTATTGACTCGGAAGAGATTGCTGGACTTTCTGCGGGGGCTGTACGACCCCACATACAAGAAAAAAGTAACGATAGATATCGCTTGCTGCCTTATGAGATTGTTTTTTATGCCATAAAAAAAAGCTATGAATTTCAAGAGTGTCATACTGCACGTGTACTTGAAGCCGTTGAAGAAGTGCTAATTGTATTCGCTATGGAACACAGTGTTGGCTTTCAGCAGAGCTGTAATATTAGCGGGTATTTTGCGAATGACAACCCAGGCTTTAATGGATTTGAACTGTGGACATTGGCACCTAGTGGCGTGCGTAGTGTCACTACCGGATTGTTATTTAAAGAAATGCGAAAATGCAAAGCTCTATATCAGACTTACTGCGGCCTGATGGGGTGTTGCCTAATTTTGATTGGGCTCTTCGCGGCTAGACGTCAAGAAGAGTTATTAAATTTATCAACAGAGTGTTTATACCCGCTAATTGATCCTTATAGTGATGTTGGTGATAGCGAAATGTACTCAATAGACTTCAGTGCTGGCAAAACAGGAAATCCCAACGGTAAACATGAGTTGAGAGTTCCAGTGCCAAAGATGATCGCGAAAATTATATGGAAGTTGCGAAGCTTTCATCTTAAGTGTCAATTATTAGGTCTGATAGGCTCAAGCTGTTCGTTATTTTTAGCCGTTTCGCCTTGGGGGAGTAAAGTTTACGAGTTGTCGCCATATATGTATAATAGTTATCTAGATAGGGCATGTGATCTTATCGAAACTCCAACTATCGCTGGGTCTGATGGAGTATCGCTGCGATTTTATATCCGGCAGCATCAGTTACGAGGTTTTTTTGCTACCGCCTTTTTCTGGAGTGCGGGTTTTTACGGACTTGACTCGTTGCGTGCAGTTTTGGGACACGCTAACTTTAAGCATTTGGTGAGATACATAACTAAAGTTACTCCGGGTTCAATGTTGCGGGTCGTCAAAGCTGAGAAAATCTGCACGTCACTCCTCAATGGTTTTACTGATATCGAGAATCTTGATGCTCTAAAAGATGTGTTGATGACAAGGCTAGGAGTGGCAGATATTTTTATTGATACCGCGTCTGATGTTTATGAAAATTACAGTTACCAGGTTGAAAGAGGACTGATTTCGGTAAATGTGAGTTGTTTTTCGTCTGCATGCAGCCCCGTTCTATTCGATCAGGTGCTAGGTCTTCTTAAAGATAAAGTAATTGACCTTGCTCCAGAAGTATTGACCTCTACTACTACAGAGGGAAATGATCAAGTCAGTATGCATCTAGTGTTAAAGTTTACGAGGTGACTTAGTATGAAGGACAAACTGCGTGGGTCTGTCTTGAATGTACAAAAACTTCTTATACAGGCTATAGCCAATCCAGAACATTGGATTGGAGATTCAAAGTTTGTCGCCTCAATTTCCAGCCAAGGTACACTCGCATCATATGCTGATACGAGTCGCGGGATTTTGGGTATGTCTCTAAATACATTTATAAAGCATTCGAATACTTTGGCAGGCGGATTCAAAGGTGTTGACGGATTACGCAGTGAATTAAAGATTCTCCTTGCCAAGAAAGCGCCCATCCGCGCACATAAGGAAAGCAGGCGGTGTCTTACCACCGATAAACAGGAGTTGAGTAGGCTTCTAAAATTGCAGGATATAGCACTTCATGAGCAAGTACTTGTTATTCAACGTCTCATGGATCTGGCTTGGAAGTTAGCCGTTGCTGACTTACCAAATCGCATCACTTATTATGAAAAGGAAATAAAATTCATTCATGCCGTATTGTATTATCATGGGCGGATGTCCCATGAATAAATTACAATTGCACCGTCCGCTAGATCATTTTGCTGTGCTACCAGTTTTATTGCAGATGGACGGCGAACTGATTTTTAGATCAGTAGGTGGCCTGCCATGCTTTTACTACCCAGATGGAAAATTTTGCTTTCAGGTAACCGCTTATCTCCAATGGTTATGTATCAAGAAAAACCTATCCCTGAAAAATAACGGCGGGACGTTGCGACAATATGCTTTTCATTTGAGTCATTTGGTTAGGTTTTTATATGTAAACCAAATGTCCTGTATTGATTTGACTGATTCAATATTTGAGCTTTTCATTAGAGGGCTGGAGGTTAAAGTTAACGGTTTGCGTCTAAGGGGGAATCCGAAAGTAAGAGAAATTGGTTCGCGGAGTTTGGATTTTATTTTTTTTACCTGCAAGGCACTTGGGTACCCGAATTTTGTTTCTGCTATCGGAATTGTGCAAGGTGTCAAGATAACTCCAGAGCAGCGCAGGCAATTTCGTGAGCAATATCATAAATTGGAGTGGTATCACTTTTGCTTTCCTTCCGGTAGCTCCGATAATGTCCGTTTCCCTATTGGTGAAGCGGATGTCTCTCACAGCTTCGATAATGAGCAGTCCAACACTCTGAAGCGGGAATAACGGTGGCAACAGTACTTCGTTTTCATTGTGCTCTATGGCATTGCTAAAATCTGGAAATAAAAAATTTATATAAATTAACATTTTCAAAACTCAATAATCTAAAAAACTGCAATCTGTTGAAATTTACAGTTTCAGAACAAAACAAAGTCTAAAGACCATTCATTCAACTACGTGCTAAGGGCCTATTAAAGTGATCAACCATTGAAGAAGAATACAGTTCGAAGTCAAACCAGAAAAATCAACTGAAGAACAAATCACAGATTCACCACTCCAGCCTCAACAAAAACACTACCCATCAGTCAGCATGTCTCATTTACACAGGCCATATAAAGCATATGATTCATGCTACACCCATCATGACTAACAGCTAGACTTCATAGCTACATAAACCCTCAAAAAATTAAATGCACATAAATAAATGTGTGACTCTGCTATGAAGATAAACTCAGCTATAGATATGAAACAAGTTTATTAAAAACTCTGTATTAAAAAAACCATTCAGATACGAGACACAAAGTATTGAATTACTATCAAGTTGCTTTAAAATTGAATAGATTGAAACAGAATGAATAATCCTTTAAAACAAAATACAACAGATGGTAAAACTACCTGAAAGCCTTTAGGGAAGCGACACTGGTGCTCACTGAAGGCTGACCGACTGGAGATACCAAGAAAACCCGCCAGGTACTATTGGCTATGATTCTTTAATTATGATTAAATCATCAGGTATCAAGTGGTGAACAGACACTGCTGCAGCACGGCTCCATGCAAATCAGTGAGATGTGATTTATGCACTCTGCAAGGACAAACTGACGATAATAACCCACACGGCATGCTGCAACGGCTGCCCATTCACACAACAATGTAAAAATTAGACGTGACATAGAACAGAACGTCAAACACTTACAGTACAGTAACGTACGTGAAAGAACTGGAAATGACACAGGAAGCGATCAATTCAAGTGAATGCATCTGATGTTCTTACACAACGTGAAGAATTGCTCTCTTCCATCCTCACCCTCATCCTCCACCACTGCTGTACTAAAAGTACTACTACAAAAATTAGTCGGCGCGGGGCTCGCGCTTTAGTCCCAGCTATGCTGGGAGGTCGACAGATAGCTCGCAGTAGCTCAGCCACTGAGCTGCAGCAAGATCCTGCGCTACTAGCACTAGTTCGTGGGTGATGACACCGCATCTCAATCACGTACCCAGCAGCAGAGGCTATGAGCTGAGCCACTGCGGTAAAAAAAAAAACAATACAAAAATGACAGCTGGTTGCGAGAGCCGAACACAGCGGTGAACTGCATTCCAGCCTGGAGGGCAAACATATGGTGAAAAAATAATGAAAAACAGACCATGCCGGGTAATCGTAGGCCAAAAATCGCTTGATATCAGGCCTGGGCCCTCAAGGCTGTGAGCCATCGTGCCACTGCAACCTCAAACCTCCACTAACAGGCTCGGCACAGGGCTCACGCCTGATCCCAGTACTCGGGAGGCCTTCAGATCACTCGCTTGAGCTCCTGCCTGGATGGACTGTTTCTCCACGGCAAACAACATTTAATCAGGCCTGGCGCGGTGGCTCTCCTCTATAGTCCTTTGGTAGTTACTCAGCAGGATCACTGCTCGACAGCACTATCGTTGGGCAACACTCTGGGACAGCATCTTGTACATTAATTAATTACTGGCAACAAACAAAACGCAGGCACCTGATCTCAGCAGTTTGAAATCAGCTCTCCGTGATGTTATAGCAGTGTTCCTTCAATAACTCCAGCAACACAGCTACAGAACTGGTAGTTTCACCAGCTCATGTGACCTGCAAACGATTTCTGACCTTCTTGGCTGTGTATTTGTATGTTTGCTTCCTTTGTCGGCTAGCTCAGGGCTAGTCAGGCCTTTTTTTGACCTTTCGTGAGGCCTTTCGTTCCCAGTAACTGATTTTCTGAGGCTGTGTGTGCATTCAACTCAGTGTTGAACAAATCCTAGCTTGAAACACTCTGTAAAGTCTGCAAGTGATGTGAACTCCTTTGTGGCCTTTGATAATCAAGCGGGTTTATTTCTTGTGTTTTTCTTCGTATGAGGGTAGACAGAAGCAGAAGCAATCACGGGTACATGTGCGGGATAAACTAAAAGCAGCATTCTGTGACATCTGAATTCTTCTAAGCTAAACTGCATCTCAGTTCTGTGACTCTGTTTGATTGTGGCACTCTTGTAAACTTGAATTGGTGATATTTCATCTAGGATTTCAAGTCAGGCCTTTGGAAAAGGAAATATCTTCACATCTAGAACTAGACACAGAAGCATTCTCAGAAACTACTGCTGTGTTGTTGTGTGTGCTTTCAACTCACAGTGGAGCATCGTTTCTCTGTTTCATAGAGCATGTCTGAGAATCCTTCTTGTAAAGTCTTTATAATTGATATTTGGACTTCGTATGGCCTTCGTTGGAATCAAGCGCTTCGTATAAAATCTAGACAGAATGACGCAGTAATTTTCCTCTGCTTTCGTTCCCATTCACAGATAACTTTCTTGACAGAGCTTTCTGATGGCATTTTGAAACAGCATCTGGATGTGCTGGGTTTGAGGCCTATGCTAGGAAACGCCAGTAAACCTATACACAGAAGCAGAAGCACTGCTAACTTCTGAGAAATCATCTGTGCCTTTAACAGTGTTGAATTCAATCGACTGTGTTTGAAACAGCATGTTGTAGAATCTCCAGAATCTTTTCCAAGTGGATATTTCGCTTTCAGGCTTTCGTATCGAATTGTCTTCCCAAAAGCTAAACAGAACTGTGCCAATCTGACAAACATACTGTCATGGATCTGCATTTAAACACAAACAGAGCAAACTCTGTGGACCTGGTCTTCGTCGCTCGCTCCAGCAGGTCGTCGCGCTGCTCTTCGTCTCCTGTGCTGTCGGCGACGAAGACGTTGTTCTGCAACTGATGCCGAACACCTTCTTGGCGCTCGCTGCGGTTGACCTGGTCAGGCCGTTCGAATTCGCTGTGTTCGCGGCGCTGGCCACGAAGGGCGATGTTCTTCACGGCATGCGGACGCAGGGAGGCGTTGCGAGGTCCTCGATCCGTTGCAAGCGGGCCTGGTTTTCCAGCAGGCCGCGCAGGCCTCGGCTGGCCTCCTGGAACTGCTGTAGTCCTGCGGTGCTGGCGGGATGCCGAGCATGGTCGCCGCCTTCTTGGCCGTTCTTCACCCGGCGCTGGTGCAGGTAACCCGCCGTCGACTCGCGCTGTTGCGCTTGATCGACCGGTGGCGTAGCGCCCGGTCGTGGCCCCCGCCGGCGCCAGCTCGCCCGGCCAGGCCTTCTTCTTCATTTCCTCCACCAACGTGGTGACCTGGTGGCCGACAAGCCGGTCGAACGACTTCCGGTCGCCTGGAGAATTCGCCTGGCGTTGGGCCGGGTTTCGGTGTAGGGCAATCACCGCCGCCTTCGCCAGCAGCGGTCTGTGGGCAAAATCAGGCGCTGGGTCACTTCTTCGGTAACAGGCCAGCCGGCGCAGCCATGGGCGGCCTCAGTCCCACCTGGGGTAATTCGGGAGACTGGAATGGCATTACCGCTTGAACCTGGGAGGCAGAGGTCATTTTAGTGCCAAGGAGCCATGATCGTGCTTGCGGACCAAGAGACGGTGCCATGATCTCGAGTTGGGCGAATGACATGGCACCGGGCTCTCGCCCGTGCCCGGCCATTTCGGCGCGGGCAGCTCGGCCCCGATCGATCCTTCTACCTGGCGGCGCCAGCGATATCGGCACCTGCCAGACCTAATCAATTCTTCTCATGGGAGCAGTGTGGCTGGGGGCCTGACCCAGAGGCATGATCTGGCTTGTTGGTCTCAGCTGATCTCAGCTAGAGCATTGCAGGGGGAAAATCTTACAATCAAATGCTAAAATCATGACAGCGCAGTCTGCATTGCTGCATATAGGCTACGGCCGCTGCTGGCGATGGAATCCCGGCACGGCCTGGCAGCTTGTCAGCTCTCTAAATGCCAGCTGAGGCACTCAGCAGAATTCTGTGGGAAGCCTGCCACGAGCCTTATTCTTCATTCCCCTTTAAAGCTTGACATCGTCTTTGTTCCCTTCTTCTTCTATCTGCTTCATCCAAATCACTACAGCTAAATCTCACTTGTCCTCAAAAAATTTAAAAGTAACAACAAGGAGCTCACAAGAAGATTCTGCTAAGCACAACTAAATAATCCAACTGACAATGCTGAACACTGCTGACTTTGTGCCTGGCACCAATTGACCCAAACTATTCTGTTTGTCAAAGGCAAAGACTAGCTGAGACCCTGTCAGGCAGCTGGCTGCAGCAACTCTGTGCTATCATCAGCTTGGTGGGGACGTCTTGTTCTCCTCCTTGAGCAGAACCAGGCCAGCTCCTGCTCACCTTATCCCGCCTGCCCAAGAGGGCAGCCTCCACTGCATTCTGCCTGGTCCTCCTGTTCATCTGTCTGCTGTGGCATTAACAGCAACTCCCCAAACTGTACTTTGCATTCTCAAGCTATTTGCTTCCTAGGCTCTCTTCCAGGCATCTCAAGTGATCTGTGACATTGTGTCTGATAACCATCTCTGCTTTCTTCATCCTGTGCACTGAACTCAAATCCTGATATGCCATGCCTTAAGACCTGAGCTGGGATTCAAGTGAGCCACCACAGCTAACCTGTTCTTACTCATTTCAGGCATAGTGAAAAACAACCATCAGAAAGCAGTGATTCTGCAGACGCTGGCTGTAAATGCCATTTTCCCAGCTCTCCAGCTGCCATAGGCATCAAGGATACTAACTGACTCATTCTTCAAATTGATAATTTGGGTATATATACCTTTCCTACAAACATGCTGCACATTCCTGGAAAGAAGCTGCACTTCAACTTCCTAAGACTTTTTTTATCTGCATAATTTCTACTGACTTCTTCCTCAAACCTTCAGCTCTTTGAAGATGATTTTATGGTGGTGTACAAAATACTATAAAATAGCATGTATCAAAATATCAATGAATCTTGCAATCATCTATACCCACTAACCACCCTGTGCTCTTCCTTCAAATCCTTCCCTGAATGGCGGTGATGTTTTTCTCTTTGCACTCCTCGATGTGGTTCCACTCGTAGTTGCCATACCAGGGCGGCGTTTCGCAAACCTTGCCCGGCTCTTCGTGAATGGCGGTGTCAAGGTAAGCCACGCCGGTATCGATGCAGGCACGCAGCACCGACATGTTGAGGAAGGCAGAGCCGACGTTGATGACGATCTGCGATTCGGTTTCAAGAATCAGCGCCTTGGTCGCTTCGACATCCAGAGCGTTCAGCGAGAAGGCTTTGATGTCGGCGGGCTGCTTGAGGCTGCCCTTGGCGATGACGCTGTCGATGATGGCCTGGCATTTGGAGATGTTGCGCGACGCGATAGCGATACGACCAAGTTCATCGTTGTGCTGCGCGCACTTGTGGGCCACCACCTTGGCGACACCTCCTGCACCAATGATAAGAACGTTTTTCTTCAATTTGTTTAAATCTCCCTTCTGCCAGATTACGAGAGGCTGGACAGGTAGTCGTTGAAATCAAACTCGCGAACCACTTCGACTGTACCGTCGAGTTGTTTCACTACGATGGACGGCATTTTCAGACCGTTGAACCAGTTTTTCTTGACCATGGTGTAACCCGCTGCGTCGATAAACGACAGCCGATCGCCGATGGCCAGCGGACGATCAAATTGATACTCGCCGAAAATGTCCCCGGCCAGGCACGACTTGCCGCACACCATGTAGGTGTGTTCGCCTTCGCTCGGGGCCAGTTTGGCATTCAGGCGGTAGATCAGCAGATCGAGCATGTGGGCTTCGATGGAGCTGTCTACGACCGCCAGGTGCTTGCCGTTGTAGAGCGTGTCGAGCACGGTCACTTCCAGCGAGGCGCTCTGGGTGATGGCAGCTTCGCCTGGTTCCAGATAAACCTGCACCGCGTATTTTTGCGAGAAGGCCTTCAGGCGTGCGCAGAAAGCATCCAGTGCATAGTCTTCACCAGTGAAGTGGATACCGCCGCCCAGGCTGACCCATTCAACCTTGTGCAGCAGTTCGCCGAAGCGTTCTTCAATGGTGCACAACATCTGGTCGAACAGGCTGAAGTCACCGTTCTCGCAGTTGTTGTGGAACATGAAACCGGAGATCTGGTCGATGACCTGTTCGATCTTCACCGGGTCCCATTCGCCCAGACGGCTAAACGGACGTGCGGGGTCGGCCAGCAGGTAGTCGGAGCTGCTCACCTGCGGGTTGACCCGCAGACCGCGCACTTTGCCGGCAGAAGCCTGGGCATAACGCTGCAACTGACCGATGGAGTTGAAGATGATCTTGTCGCTGTTCTCGAGCATCTCCTCGATCTCGTCGTCGGCCCAGGCCACGCTGTAGGCGTGAGTCTCGCCGGCGAACTTTTGTCGACCGAGTTTGAGTTCATACAGCGACGACGACGTGGTGCCGTCCATGTATTGCTGCATCAGGTCGAACACCGACCAGGTGGCGAAGCACTTGAGTGCCAGCAGGGCCTTGGCCCCGGACTGCTCGCGTACATAGGCGATCTTCTGCATGTTCGCCAGCAGCTTTTGTTTATCAATCAGGTAGTACGGGGTTTTGATCATTTCGAGGCGCCTGCGGCATGGCCAGCCAAAAAAGGATGCGCATTGTGCCTTCACTGACCGCAGATCGAAAGAGCAGAACGCCAAGTTTGATCGGCGGCACCCGTACCGCAAGGCTCAAAGCTCAGATAATTCAGTGAACAGATGCGGCATGCAGCCATCACCCAGCCTATTTATATAGGGCATGGAGCGGCATTAAATTGTTTCAAATCCCGTCTTTGTGCATGCACAGGTTTTTCAGGCATGCCTCCTTTGACGAAGACGGATCTGCCCCATGAATTCGACCCGATTGCCCCCTGATTATCTCAGCCGATTCGATGTGCTCAGCAGCTTCAAGCACACTGAGTTTTCTGCTTTACCGACCCTTGAAGCAGTGGTTTCGCGGACCTTTGTAGAAGTGCTCAATGAGCAGCGCCCAAGTCTGGGCATTCATCCGGGCGCGACCCTCAAGGTTGCAGTGCCGTTGCGCATTGCGCAATTGCCCGTTGATCCGGCCCGGCGCTTTCACTTTATGACCCCGGCACAACTGATGATCGAACGCTTTACCGGGCTGTCCGAGAGAACCCTGAGGCAAGGTGTTCACTGGTTGAGTACCGAAGACAATATTGAGGCGCTTAGCCTGCTGACTGTGAACATGCGTGATATTGAAGTGATTGCCAGTGAGTGGAGCCCCCAGATCCCGACACTGTTCAAACAGGCACTCGCGTGCTTCTGGGGGCAAGTATCCGGTGCAGGCCACAGCCCCTTGAGCTGGCTGGCCCGTACCTTGAAGGCCGGCCTTTACAGTGCTGCCTTGAATACCCAGCGCGCACCTGCCTTGACTCAAGAGCAGGTCAGCCTGGCGACCGAGGTCACGCTGGCGAGTCACAAGCAGCACCGTTTGCGATCACCGGGCGAGGGGGGCAATCGCGCCTATGTCGTCAATATAGATACCACCCGCCTGGGAGAACCCCGTTATTTTCGACTGCCCGGGGTGGCTGTTCTTGAGCGTTCTGAAGACCAGCAAACCACTCTTCTGGCCTGGTCGCTTGCGGGGGGGATCGAAGCGTTTGACTCGCTGCAGGCCTTCGGTGAGACCCTCGCCAGCGGGCTGGAGCCGCCTCTGTCCGAGCATGCCAGCTGGAGTCTGGACGAGCCGGAAGACGAGTTTTTTGTCGCCCTTGCACATACCCTGCTGGATAAGCAGCTTGAGGACATTGATGCCATGTTTGCGACTGCCCGGGTGCAGCGATGGAGTGCCGAACGACTGGAGCACGGGCTGCTCAACCTCACCCAAATGCCTGATGTGTTCAGTGCCCGAGAACGCAGTCAGTTTGAACAGGTGGCCGATCAATTCCCGGCCTGGCTTGAGGAGGGGAGTGCCGATGATCAGTTGGCCTACAGTGCCTTGCTGGCTGCTGAGATCACCCGACAAAGTGAAGCGCGAGGCCATTCCTTTCTGGACGATGTGGCCCCGTTGCCCGATTACGCCAGCCATCAACTGCGCTCACGCATTCTTCAGGATCACCCGCACGCCACCTCAGTGAATGTGGACGATATTGAAGTGCATGATTTAAGTATCGAGAACTTGCAAATGGCCTGGATGACCGATGACGTCATGTCTCTGGTCGACCTGTCGCTGACTTACATCGGTGGCAAACCGCCCGGGTTCCTGTCTGTCAGGGGGCGTAATGGCGTGACCCTGCCGCAGTGGATGAATGCAGGCTACGTCAAGCAACTGGTGCAGGAACTGGACGTGGGCAGTTCTTACATTGCCCTGCTCAGGCGTCTTCTGATTGAAGATGAACAGGTGGCCAGAACCCGGCGTGGATTGTTCAAGGCTCAATTGAGGAATCAACTGCCCATGCTCGCGCTGGAAAAGAAGATCAAAGGCGAGTCAGCGATCACCTCGCGCGGTGTCGAAATCATTCAGCAATTGATGCACCAGGACCGGCTCACAGCCCATGACAGTGTGGTGATCAGGCCGCTTGAGTTGTCACCCTATGAAGGGGCTAAGGTGGATACCGTGCTCAATATGTTCATCTTTGGCCCAAGGCAAAAATCAGTAGGGCCTTTCGTGCTGTACAGCCCTTTCAATAGCGAGGTACTGCGCGAATTCATCAGTTGGCAAGCGCTGTTGACGGCGATCAAGCAAGCAGGACCCTTGAACGACCAGGTCCTGGAATGGATGCCGCAAAAAAGCCGTGGGTACTATGTGGAGGGCGGTTTTGACAGGCCCCACCTTGAGAGTGTGCTGTTGGAAGGTGAGCTCGCAGTGTTGCCACGCCGCCCGGCAACGTTAAGTGAGCGGGTGTTGGAAGGTGATCATTTTGAGTTTCTGTTCGATGCCAACACGGGCGCATTGATTGCGCTGGCTGATCGACAGTCAGTCAGCGTTTCGGAAAGGCGCTGGATCTTCTTCAAGCAATGCGCCTGGACGTTATTCAACGGCCTCACGTTTTTCGTCAGTGGCCCCCTCGCCAAAGCCGCCTGGCTTTTTCAGGTACTGCTCAGTATCGATACGGGGCTGCAGGCGCGCATCGAACGCGACAAAGCTGCGGCTTCGCAATCGGTGCTTGATCTGTTGTTTATCATCAGCCTGACCCTGTTGCACCGCGGGCTCACGTTTCAATCTGAACGGACTCAAAAGGCGCGACTCAAAAAGGCGGTGGACGAGCCGTTGTTCAGCGTCCCTGAGCCGATAAAACCCCGTACCGCACCGGTAAGGCTTCAGCCCAGAACTCCCGGCACGGTGCCAGCCCATGCCCGAGAGGATTACTCGCCGCTGGATTTCTCATGGTTTGGTGCCAGCCCTCAAATGACGGCCAACCAGAGCGTGGCTATTGCAACCTTCAAGGTTGCTGTAGACCTGAGCAAGGCCACGAAAATAGAGGTCGGGCCCTTCAAAGGGACTTACACCTATCAAGGCAAGTACTGGGTCAAGATCAAGGATGCTGTGTATCGGGTCAGCCGGGAGCAGGACGGTCTGGTGATCCAGGACGACAGAAATATCCTGCGCCTGGGGCCCTGGCTGATGACCGATGGACAGGGGAGTTGGGACTTTGATTTGCGCCTTCGCCTGCGCGGTGGCGGACCCAAAAAAACCGTGCAAGCCCGGCGCGCAGCGAAAGAAAAACAAATCAGTGAATTCAACACTCAACGGGTCGCCCTGATCGCCCAAAAACAAACAATACAAGGTGTGATGGAACTGACATTGACGCTATTAAAATCGGCCACTTCAAGGCGTGTCGAATTAATCGGGCGGCTGGAGCTTGAGTTTGAGCGTTGGTACAAAAAACAGGCCGAGTTACTTAAATTGCTTCATCAAATGAATACCTTCAGCCGCATTGCCAATTATGAAACTGAACAGCTCTATGGTTTGGCGGCAGTGCTGAAGTTTGCGTTTGATGTGCAAGTATTAATTGAAGGCGAATATCGCCAGCTAAAAGGTAGCTCCCAGTCAGTCGGATTTTCCAACGTGAAGTTTCAGGCCCTGGAATCCCTGGCAGGTGGGGAAAGTGGGCCCTATGAGAAAATGATTGCCGACCTGAAAGTCACCGAGTCATGGGAAAAAAGGCTGGTGAGGACTTCCGAATTAGCCTTCGATGCTTTGCAGGAAATCGGCAACGTGGATGCAGGCAATGACAGCAACTTGAAGCGTATTACCGAGATTGCGGATCTGGACCCGGCCTGGCGTTACTGGAATGTTGTGTATGTAAAGACGTTGCTTGAATTGTTGGTAAAGCATGAAGTCAGTGAGTTGACACCCCTTGAGCTGGACTGCATCAATTACTTTGATAATTCGAGGTTGGCAACCGTGGCCATGTCCCAAGCCAGTATTGTGCTGGATGGCAGGATTTCAACGGCTGAACGTATAACGTTCTTTGATAGCGCGCTGCATGCGTACGAGGTGGCAAGGTTGCAATGCCGTGGCCTTTTGGCCCTGCAATCCAATGCTTTTCGAAATGAATACGTCATCTCACTGGATCGGATGCTTGAGCGGCTAAGCCATTTTGCAGAGGTCATTTTCAGCAACGCTATCAAGGCCATCGAAAACGTTGAAGTGGAGGAACCCGCTCCCTCTTCAAGCCAGCAGGCCGCCAGAGCCGAGAGCAGACCGCATTCTTCGACCAGACCCAAGAAGGTATTCAAGACCGACAAGCAGCAAGTGTTGGTCGGGGTGGTGCGCGACCCCGTTGCCGGAGAGACAGCAGAGGTGGTTGATGTCATCGATTCGATGAGCAATATGAAGGTCAGCAGCTACAGGAATACGGGAGGAGAGAGCTGGATTGAAGTTGAGAAGCCAACTCCGATTGCGCCCAGGCGCGCTAACCAGAGGCGGGCTTTGTCCCGGCTGGAATCCCAGGCGAGCGAGCAGTTGGAGCAAGTGGAAAGCACTGTCCAGCTGGTCAAGTCCCAAGCCAAAACCGCGAAAATCCCGCTGGAAATCGAAGATATCCTGGTTCGCAAGTCCCAGGCGTTAGCGGATACCGCACGGAGTATGCAGGACATATTGACGGGCGCAGATGTGGCCGAGGGTCACATTTCTGACGTCAGGGCCAGCGCTGTCAGGGGGACGATTGCCGAACTGGAATTGAACGCCGAGCGGTTGAAGCAGGAAGGCCGGCAGATCCGGATCGAGATGATCAAGGAGCAGTATCCCACTGAGGAGCGGGTGGACTACCTGATGACCCAGGGCGAAATCGGAACATCGAAGCTTGGGCCCAGACGATCGCTGTCCAAAGGGGTGCGCAGGGACTATCTCCAGGAATATGAAATCAAGGACAAGTCGGGCGCTGTGCTCTGGTATGCACACTTTCATTACGACACCCAGGATGCCGCACCGCAGTCCTACACCGCAGCGCATTTGAAAACCCTGGAGCAACGTACGATGAGTGAGCGAGCGCTGTACATGAAAGCGAGAAACAGCACCGATGTGATTGAGGTTTACCGGGGCAAGATCAACGCCGCCTTGGCTGGCAAGTTGTTTATCAACCTTTGAGCGAATTAGGGTGGCGTGCGGCGTATCGGTACCGCCTGCCACCCTTGAGCCGGTGCAGCGCATCAGCTGTCAGGTGTTACAGCGTCCACTTCAGCGAAAACATCAGGTTGCGCGGATCGCCGTAAGTCCCTGAACCGCTGGCGGTAGGGATGCCCTGCCAGTATTTTTGATCCAGCACGTTGTTCAAGTTAACCCGTGCATCCCAGTGCTCATCCAGGCGATAGCCAGCCATCAAGCCAACCACGGCATAAGGGTCTTGCTCGGCATGACCGTTGCCGACCCGGCCATAGGTTGCGCTTTGCGCCAGCACGTCAGCGCCAATTCGGACTTTTTGCAGATCGCCTTGCAAGTGATAGGTGGTTGCAGCTTTGAACAGATGCTTGGGCTGGTTGGGTGCGAACAGGTTGCCTTTGTCAAAAGCCTTGTCCTTGACGAACTGGCTCAGCACCAGGGTATAGGCGGCGGAAGCCTGCCAGTCAGGGGTGATGGCACCGCTGATTTCCGCGTCCAGGCCACGGCTGCGGACTTCACCTGCGGCTTCATAGCAAGTGCGGTTGGTGGCAAGGCAACTGGAGGGCTGAGTATCGAGCGCATAAGCACGGTTTTCCTGGGTCATGTCGAACAGAGCCAAGGATACGTTCAGTTCACCGTTGAAGTACTCGCCCTTGATCCCGACTTCATAGCTTTCACCGGTCATCGGTTTGAGCACCGAACCTGCGACATCCTGTTGGGTTTGCGGCTTGAAAATTTCGGTGTAACTGGCATAGACCGAGTAAGTGTCGTTGATGTCGTAGACCACGCCCGCATACGGCGTGACTTGCTGAGTGACCTTGTAATCGCCGGTGCCCGAGCGGTTGTCGTATTCGTACCAGCTCAACCGGGAGCCGATGATCACGTGCAGCGGGTCGAACGGGTTGAAGCGAGCGGCGGCATAGACGCCTTCTTCTGTCGCGGTGTTTTGGCTCTGGTACGGGGTACGGTCAGCAATGTCCGGCTTGGGAATCACGCCCGGGTCGAAATTGTAGATATCGATCGGCGTGGCCTTGGCCCAGAAGCCGCCTTTCTGGTCGAATTTTTCCTGACGACGGCTTGCACCCACCGTCAGCTCATGTTCGCGGCCAAACAAGCGGAATGGGCCCGAGAGCGAGCCATCGAGGTTGGTCTGTACATCGGTGGTGTCATACTGGCCGGAGGACTGGGTAAACCCGCCGCCCTTGGCTGCGCTCAAATAGCTGGAGAACGTGTTGGACTCGGCCCAGATCTTGGCGAAGGCCAGCCTGGAGGTCCAGCCGTTGTCGAAGCGGGTGGTGAGGTCGGTGAACAGGCTGACGTTGTCCCGATCCCAATAGGCCCAGTCGTTGCTCAAGAATGTTGAACGCGACAAGTGCAGGTCTTCGCCATTTGGACCTGCTGGCAGGCTGCCCCAGTCCGAGGTGGCGTCGTCGCGTTGCTTGGAGGCGCCGAGGGTCCAGGTGGTGGCATCGCTCAAGTCTGCTTCAATCACGCCGTAGAACGTCTGACGCTGTTTATCGCGTTCGTCGATGTAGCTCTTGTCATCTTCATAGGCCGCCACCACGCGGCCGCGCAGGGTTCCCGCTTCATTGAGCTTGTTCGACGCGTCCACCTCAGTGCGGTAACGATCCCAGCTCCCGGCGCTGGTGGTGATACTGACCTGCGGCGTAGCGGTAGGGCGCTTGCGCACCAGATTCAGGGTGGCTGACGGGCTGCCGGCACCGCTCATCAGGCCCGTGGCGCCGCGTACGACCTCTACGCGGTCATACATGGCCAGATCCGCCCCGGCGATGGTGTCCAGGGTGAACGTACTGAGACTGGTGGGCAGGCCGTCGTACATCAAGTTGTCAATGATAAAACCGCGTGCGAGGAACTGTTGGCGATCCCCACCGAACTTGCGAAGGGTGATGCCCGGTGCGTATTTGACCACGTCGTTGAGGTCATTCATGCCCTGATCATCCATGCGCTGACGGGTAATGACGCTGACCGATTGCGGTGTTTCCCGGATCGATAACGGCAGGCCGACAGCCGTGCTCATGGCACCGGTGGTGTAGGAGCCGCTGCCTTCGGTGGTGGCGTTATCGGTTATCACGCTTTGGGCATTGATGTTCACCTCACCGAGGTTCAGCGGACCTGGACTGGTGGTGGCAGCCAGGGTTGCAGCAGAAAAACCCAGCGCCAGGGCACCGGTCAACGAAGAGGTAAAGGGAAGGGGCATCACACAGATCCTGCAGAAGAAAAGATTCGTATCGGCTTTTCAGACAAATCGCAGTGACTGAAGCTCGTTGTCTGACAACGGACTACGCTATTGCGTCGATACTAAAGACTTATTCTCATCTGTAAATAGCAATTGTTATCAGATGCGCTGGATTTGTATTTGCACTTGAGGTTAATGCGCTTGTCCTCTATGCCCATTCACTCTGGATTAGCTGGACGAAAAGGGTGGTCAAAGGAGCGATAGCCCAATGGAAGCAGGGGGATGTGTTCATAGCCCCTTGAGTTTTAGATTCCAGAAAAACAAATGCCCCGACACGTCGGGGCATTTGTTTTCGATCCTGATCAGGCTATGTTTTCACATGCTCTGGCCAGCATGGGGTATTGCGCGACGACGCGGGGTGTCTTTAATCAGAACACAACGCCCTGGCTACGCAGGTAGTCATCGTATGTGCCGCTGAAGTCGATCACGCCACTTGGGCTCAGCTCGATAATACGAGTGGCCAGCGACGATACGAACTCACGGTCATGGCTGACGAATACCAGAGTACCCGGGTAGTTCTCGAGTGCCAGGTTCAGCGCCTCGATGGATTCCATGTCCAAGTGGTTGGTCGGTTCGTCCATGATCAGTACGTTGGCTTTTTGCAGGATCAGCTTGCCGAACAGCATGCGACCTTGCTCACCACCGGAAATAACCTTGACCGACTTGAGGATGTCATCGTTGGAGAACAGCATGCGGCCTAAAGTGCCGCGTACCATTTGCTCGCCTTGAGTCCACTGGCCCATCCAGTCGAACAGGGTCATGTCGTCTTCGAAGTCGTGGGCATGGTCCTGGGCGTAGTAGCCCAGTTCAGCGGCATCTGTCCACTTCACAGTACCGGCATCCGGGGTCAGTTCGTTGACCAGGGTGCGCAGCAGGGTGGTTTTACCGATACCGTTCGGGCCAATGATTGCAACGCGCTCGCCGGCTTCAACGGTGAAGCTGAAGTCCTTGAACAGAATCTTGCCATCAAAGCCTTTAGCCATTTGCTCGACCATAACGGCCTGGCGGTGCAGCTTTTTGTTCTGTTCAAAGCGAATGAACGGGCTGACACGGCTCGAAGGCTTGACCTCGGCCAGGGTGATCTTGTCGATCGCCTTGGCGCGGGAGCTGGCCTGCTTGGATTTCGAGGCGTTGGCCGAGAAGCGGCTGACGAACGCTTGCAGTTCGTTGATCTGCGCTTTCTTCTTGGCGTTTTCGGAGAGCAGTTGCTCGCGCGACTGGGTCGCGACGGTCATGTACTCGTCATAGTTGCCCGGGAACAGACGCAATTCGCCGTAGTCCAGGTCAGCCATGTGGGTGCAGACACTGTTCAGGAAGTGCCTATCGTGAGAGATGATGATCATCAGGCTGTTGCGCTGGGTCAGAATGTTTTCCAGCCAGCGGATGGTGTTGATATCCAGGTGGTTGGTTGGTTCGTCGAGCAGCAGTACTTCAGGATCCGAAAACAGTGCCTGGGCAAGAAGAACACGCAGCTTCCAGCCCGGCGATACTTCGCTCATCGGGCCGTTGTGCTGTTCGATGCCGATACCCAGGCCCAGGAGCAATTCGCCGGCACGGGATTCAGCGGTATAACCGTCCATTTCTGCGAACTCGGTTTCGAGCTCGGCAACGGCCATGCCGTCATCTTCAGTCATTTCAGGCAGCGAATAGATGCGATCGCGCTCGGCCTTGACCTTCCACAGCTCTTCGTGACCCATGATCACGGTGTCGATTACGGTGAATTCTTCGTAAGCGAACTGGTCCTGGCGCAATTTACCCAGACGCACGTTCGGCTCCAGCATGACCTGGCCGCCAGATGGCTCAAGATCATCACCGAGGATTTTCATGAAGGTGGACTTGCCGCAACCGTTGGCGCCGATCAAACCGTAACGGTTACCTGCACCAAATTTTACTGAAACGTTCTCGAATAGCGGCTTTGCGCCGAACTGCATCGTGATATTTGCTGTGGAGATCAATTACTTTACCTATCAATAGCTTAGAAAGCGCGAATTTGGACCGGGACCAATTTTTGACCCCTTTGGGAGCTCTTCAAGCTCACTCCGATCTGAGCTTGAGTTGATCCATCGCGCATAAGTCGACAGCAGCATCTGCACGTTATGGCCGAGCTGCTGGGAAATAAATGCGGGGGTTCATGCCAGACATATTGCGTATTGTCTCATAGGTGTGCCGGCAGTTGTACGGTGGTCTGTACCGTATCTTCAAGGCGCTGATGGTCGGCTTCCAGGGTTTGAGCCCGTCAGAGGGTCGCGTCACGCATTTAATGGGGCTTTGCGCCCCGTTTTGCACTCGTTATCCATCCGGGCAGTGACCGAATACATCCATGAACAGCCGTGAGCTGGTACTTGAAATAGACGGTCACTGACCTGTTGTGTCCCGCAAGTCGCTTAAAGCTGTTTCAGGGTTTCCTGGGTAATGGCTTCAAGACCGGCTTCGGTGATTTTCTTCCAGTCGGTATCTGTCGGCACTTTCAAGTTCTCGCTGACCAGCGTTTTCACGAAGTGCTCAGGCTTGCCTGGGGTTTTTATCTGCAAAAAGGACTTGTTGCGTAGCACCTTATCGAGCACGCCTTCAGCCGTGTACCATGACCAGAATTCAACGATGTTTACGTTCACTTGTCTGACATCAAGGGCTCCGGGAGCGCTGACCACCTCATAGCCTGCCTGGCGGTAAGCGGTGGCAACGGCATCGCCTACCAACCCTGAAACTGTACGGCCCTGTGGCAACAGCACGTCGCCGATGGCCATATTGAAGTTATTGCGTTTGCGCGCAATCGCCCGCTCGGTTATCGACGTGTCGTCGATGTCGTCGTACTTCAGTGACGGTATATCGAATCTGGAAGGCTTGATCTCAAAGACACGACTATCAACGGTACTGATGTAAACCTTTTTGCCATTGCTGGGGGCCGGTGTCTCAGTATTGCCTGGTGGCAAAACATCCACATTCACTTCTGCCCTGTTAGTGGCGCAACCTGACAACAGCACCAATGCCGCAACCGCCAAAATTTTGCGAACCATCTTCAATACTCCCTCTTATAGTGCGCCTTCATAGGCATGACCCAAAACTGGCCAAAAAGAGTGTAGAAGACAAATCGCAGCTGTACTGCTGGGATATTTCACGGGGTTGAACGCAAAAAAATCGGCTCAGATTCAGGCCGTCATTGCAGTCGTTTAATCGCGTAATTGTTGTGTGTGACGCCTGTTATTGCTCAGTGAAAATACGCTTGCAACCCCATGGCAGACACCTCGCACCGAAGCGTGATGTGTTGAAGTGAGCTAAAGCAGTGCTTTAGGCTATCGACCTATTCAGGAGGTTTTTATATGAAACAGTTACTGTTAGGTGTTCTGCTGGCTTCGAGTGCTGGCCTTGTACATGCCGGGGTTCCGTTAGTTAACGCAACCTGTCCAGGAGGCACTGAGGTCCACGCCGATCAGGGTGGTCCCATTTATATCAATGGCAAAGAGGCCACGCTGAAGAAGTTCAGTGAAACCTATTTCGAGGCCAAGGGCAGCGGTATTACGATTTCGTTGATGATCAATCCAGACGGCTCTGCAAGTGTTTCATATACAGGTAAGGCCAGGGCTAATGGGATCTGCCAGGTAAAAGGGCAGGACACCTGACAACAGCGCCACTTCAGGTGTTTGTGGAACGCTCGCGGGATAAATCAAATGAACCCCTGAGGGAATTGGACTCTAAGTAAATTCAATCCCACGGAAATTTACTGTGTCCAAGATCATTACCGAGGATGTTCACGTTCCAAGGGAGTCTGCCGAGGACGTATTTCTATTTGGTACTCCGAAAGACCGTCTGGATTTCTATCGACGAGAGATCCAGTACGAAACCACCTTGCTGTCCAATCGTACGAACGCCTATTTGACGGCTCAGTCGTTTCTGGTCATCGCGTTCGCTTCCTCAATGGCCAACCTGAATCCTGCGTGGGGTGAGTTGTTCACTCTGATAGTGCCCACCTTGATGGCGGTTCTGGGCGTTGTGAGTTCACTGAATGCCTGGCCAGGATTTAAAGCGTCGAATGTCATTATTGATCATTGGCATTTCAAGCAAAGCCATTTGCTCAAAAGTGATCCTGTGATGGGAAATGCCTACGATGATTCCCCTTTGTTCAACGAGACTGAGTCCAGTCACAAGGGGTATAGAAAGTCTCTGATGTTCTCCATGAGAACGCCCTGGTTATTTATGGTTTTTTGGCTGGTCCTAGGAAGCTTTTGTATCTGTGTTCAGCTCTCCAATGCCAGTTGAGGCGCTGCACACAGCGCTTTGTTCGTCGTTGCGAGGCTAGCCCTTCACGCAAAGTGTACGGGCCCGCTATAGGCGTACGTTCAACTGCTACGCTAATGATCTGCAGTGCCTGACGGCTCAAATAAGTCTCTGACACTCAACCCTCGATTGTGAAGCGTGCTAACAGAATGGGGTTGAGGAATGCAGGGGCTGTCGGCGAACAGGCGTGGGATGCCCTGCACGAATAACCAGTATATGAATTCAACCGAGATACAGCTCACGTCAGTTATCGAGGCTTCATTGTTGAGGTGTTCGTCCATGCAAAGACTTTGGAAGCGCTATCAGCAGTTGCTGGAGAACGATCTCAGTACGCAGATCTTCGACAACGTTAAAAACCTGGTCGTGTGCGCACTTCTTTTTGCAGCGGGGACCGATGCCCTGAGAGGCACACATGATCTGTTCATGGGGCTCCTGGCATCCAGCATGGCAGGGTGGGGCCTTGTTGCATTATCGACAATCCTTCTGGTACTGAATGTGAGTGACGGCATTCGCCGGCTCGCCACTCTTCGCTACCACTTGCTCCTCCAGGCATCCCTCATCCTGATTTACGTGGTGATCTCGATGCGTGTTGTCGAAATCGTCTGGGGCTTTCGATCTTCCTGATAACACTCCAACGGCCTGAAGACCGCCCATGTGCCGGGCGGCCATGACTGTGCCTGGGTCCTTGGCAATCTAACAGTCGCTGTTTTTCAGGACGTTCACTATGCCCTGCAAACGCAGCTTCATGGCTTCACTGCTACGTTGCATCGGCGCTCGCAACTCGTCATTGATCAGGCCAGCAAGCGCCAGGGCGGATTTCACCGGAGCAGGATTGGGTTCGATGAACAGGCTGTGAATCAACGGTACTAATCGAAAAAACGTCGCACGGCCCTCGGCCAGCTGGTTATCGCGAATTTGCTGATACAGGGCCACGAACAGCTCTGGATGGACGTGTGCAGAGGCGGCAATTGCGCCAGATGCCCCGAGGCACAATGCACTGAATATCTGGTTGTCTTCGCCGCATAACACATCCACTTTTTTACTGGCCAGAAGCGCCAGTGTGTTGGCCTGATTGCCGCCGCAATCCTTGATAGCGACAATCTGCTCATGCTCGACAATGTTGAGCAAGGTCGTTTGTTCGAAGGTCACGCCGGTGCGATAGGGGATGTCATAGAGAATGATCGGAACGCTTGAGGCATCGGCGACGGTATTGAAAAAACCTTCAAGCCCCGCTTGGGACGGGCGGATGTAGTACGGCGGCGGAACCAGTAAACCTGCCACGGAGCGCTTGAGGATTTCACTCTGAAAACACAGCAATTCGGCCAGGTTATTGCCGGCCAGCCCCATGACCACCTGCGCTGCTGGTACCTGTTCGAGCACCGCATCAAGCACATCCAACTGCTCACGTTTGCTCAGCGCAGCTGCTTCGCCCGTGGTACCACAGACCACAATACCGTCGATTCCACTTTCCAGCAGATGACTGACCAGCCGCCGAAGTGCGACAAAGTCGATCGCGCCGTTATGGAAAGGTGTAACGAGTGGAATCCAGATCCCTTGAAACGATGACATGTACTTTCTCCTGAGGGTTGACCGATTTAGTCACCGCCAGAAGTGCAGAAGGGAACAAAGCAAGGGAGGAAGTCCGTAGCGCTCATGTCCTGTCAGCCCATCTGACGGGACAGCGCGCCCCGGTCAAATGAGCGACTGTTTCTTGGATTTGGAGGCGAAGCAGGCACGACCCGACGCATCAGCATTTAAGCCGATATTGCGCAGCAAAAGGTCGGTGATTAGCAACATCAGGGGGTTCGCCTTCAATCAATGACCCCTTTTTTAGAAGTTTGCCGCGCAGATGTCAACTGGCCATTGGACCTTGGCCTGAAATGGTCGGGAAGCTATCAGCAAGGCAGTTGATCGACAATTATCACCTTGCGCCCGTAAGCTCATACGCGGTACGGCACCCAGACGTGGACGTGATGGTTATCCTCAATGTGAAACAGGGAGTGACATGGGCTTTTTAGATCGGCTGTTTGGTGGACGCTTCACCATGCCTCCACCCGAGGAAACCAACCTCAGCGCTTCAAAAATCATGAAAGAACTGCGACCCGAGGGGCACGATCCCGCCCAGAAAAAAGCACTTGAGGCTTTTGCTAATGAGCTGGTAGCCCTCATTCCACAAAAGGAAGGTGCCAGGCTTGTGCGGCGTGTGATGCGTCGATACGCGATGGGAGATGACGCACCCAGCGCTCTCACAGAGGGGTTCTTGAATGACCCCAAGGGACAAAAACTTGAAACCCTCGTTCTGCTTAGCGTGGACTGGAGGGGGTATGACGTTTTCGAGTATCAGGCGCCCTATTTGGTGAACGCCAGTGGTTTGAACGAACCCTACGTCTATGTCCATGAAGGCACCTCATCCATGCCCGAGGTTCTCGGCAACCTTGATCAGTGGTTGGCCCGGTTAGGTAAGCGTTATCTTCACCTGGATTCAGGAGGGGATAATTACGACGGTTTCATTGTTGATGCTGATCGGGTACCCGTGATTATTGAGTTGGCGGGGCGTGCCGGGATCAAAGTCAGCCTTGAGAGTTTCTAGACACTTTGCAGAGTGATGATGGGCGAGGGGCTGCTGGCCCATTATTCAGTCGCGATACCTGGCGGTTTGACCTGATCAGGGTGCGTTTATAACCGCAACCGCTTGGCATATGGCTGCGCCGCCCGCTCCGCTGGTTTACCTACGCCTGAACCCAAGCCGTCGGAAGGGCTGATATAGACCTAAGCTAATTCCAAAACAGTATTTATTTGTAGTTTTTAAGATCGTTTAGCTTTATGCCTCTGCAAGGCGCCGCCCTCAACCGCGGCGCTTTTTTTTGCATCAGGCGTACCGTATTCGGCGCATGGCCTGAGGCGCAGCCAAATTTCCTACTCTGGAGCGAGCGGCAAGTCCGCCTCCAGGGGGCGCTTGCTCGGAGCTACTGTGACACTTACTCAAACCTCTTTTTCAGCAGCCCGGATCGAGCCATCTCAATTGCTCGCGCATCCCTCCAGCAATCGCGCAAGGGAGGATGACGTAGTGCTTGAGTTACGAAACGTCACCAAAACGTATCAGCGCAAAAACGCTTCTGCGTTGCCTGCCGTCAGCGAAGTCAGCTTGAAGGTTCGTCGTGGAGAGGTGCTGTGCCTGATGGGAACATCCGGCAGCGGAAAGTCCACGCTGCTGCGCCACATCAATCGCTTGATCGAGCCCACCAGTGGCGAAGTCCTGATCGAAGGCCGGGCCATCAGTGGCTTGAGCCCTGGGGCCTTGCGCGATTTAAGATCCCGGCGCATCGGCATGGTGTTTCAACATTTTGGCCTGCTGCCTCATCGCACGGTGCTGGACAACGTTGCACTGCCCCTCGAGTTGCGCGGGGAGCCCGAGCCGATTCGTCATGCGGCGGCAAGCCTGCAGTTGCAGGCGGTCGGCCTGGAAGGGTGGGGCGATCATTATCCCCATGAGCTTTCCGGAGGCATGCAGCAACGTGTTGGCCTGGCACGGGCATTGGTGACCGAGCCCGACATCTTGCTGATGGACGAGCCATTCAGCGCACTTGATCCAACCATCCGACGGGATCTGCAACGTCACTTTCTCGCGCTGGTGCGTGAACGCGGTATCAGTACATTGCTGGTCACCCACGACCCAGCCGAAGCCATACGTCTTTCTGACCGCATTGCAGTGCTGCGCCGTGGGCGGCTGGTGCAACTGGGTACACCCGAAGAGTTGCTGGAGCATCCGGTGGACGCTGAAGTCGCGGATTTTTTTCGGGACTGCACCCCAACCCCGTCAGTGCTGCAGAGCATCGACAGCGCCCCTGAAAACACGCGTCGTGAACAAGCATCCAGCGCTGGCTTAAGCGGCTGGCAAGCACTGTTGCTGGGCCCCGCCGCCTTGGCCGCGCAGGGCAAGGGCGGTGCTTTCTGGCTCACGTTCGTTGCAGAGCTCGGCGCCTTGGCTCTAGTCGGGCAAGGCATAGCCAGTGCCTCTTGGCTGGCGATTCTGGTGGCCGTAGCGGTGTTAGCGGCCAGTCGTTATACCGCCTTATCCTTGAGTCGCCATCCTGTGCGCAGCAACGCATCGGGTTGGGCGCTGCCTTTGGCCGTGTTACTGGTCAGTCAGGCATTGGTGATCTGGCGGGTCCTCACCCCTGACACGACCAATGTGTTGCTGCAGTTCCCCAGCAATCGCCAGGCGCTGTTACTGACGGCGCAGAGCATTGATGATTTTATCAGTTGGTCCCAAGTGACGTTCGAGACAGCATTCGTGGGTGTGATCGTTGCTGTCAGGAGCGTCATCGAAGGCATCGAAAGCGTGTTGGGCTGGTTGCCGTGGCCCGTTTCGGCCCTGGCACTGGTGCTGTTGGCGTGGCGTTCGGCGGGCCTGGCGTTGGCGCTGACCAGTGGCGCGGCGTTGTTGTACATCGGTCTGTTCGGCTTTTGGGAGCGAACCATCGCCACGCTGGCGCTGGTCGGCTCGTCAGTATTGATTGCCCTGGTCATTGGCGTGCCTGCCGGCATCCTGCTTGCCAGGCGGCCGCTCGTAAGGAAGGTGATCACGCCTTTGCTGGATGTCATGCAAACCCTGCCAACGTTTGTGTACCTGATCCCTGCCGTCGCGTTCTTTTCTGTCGGCAAGACCCCCGCCGTGATCGCAACGGTGATATTCGCCCTGGCGCCGATGATTCGCCTGACATCGCTGGGTATTCAGCAGGTTCCCAAGGATGCCGTCGAAGCGGCGGTCGCACATGGTGCCAGCCCGTGGCAAACCTTGATCAAAGTGCAACTGCCTCTGGCTCGACGATCGCTGCTGCTGGGCATCAATCAAACCATCGTCATGAGTTTGTCGATGGTCGTGGTGGCGGCACTGATTGGTGCTGGCGGCCTGGGTTATGACGTCATGACGGCGTTGCGCAATATCAAGGGCGGCGAGGGCGTGCTGGCTGGGGTGGCGATCGTTCTGTGTGCGCTGATCCCTGATCGAATCATTCAATCGAGCTTGCGCAAGCAAGATCATCTGCACAACTAAACGGTGAGACTTATTGTGAAGACACACGTATTGCGCACTATGGGCGCTGCTGCACTGCTGAGCGCCCTGATTCTTCCGGCAACCGTCCTGGCGAAGGACAAAATAGTGATTGGCGAGCAAAACTGGACGGGAGCCATCGCTATTCAGCACATCCTCGGGGAAGTGATCAAAACCCGTCTTGATGGGGATGTTTCGTATCTTGCGGGGGATGTACCGGTGCTGTTCAGTGCCGCGGCGAAAGGCGATGGCTCAGTGGACGTACTGACGGATATCTGGCTGCCGAACCAGTCGGCAGCCTGGGCGAAATACGTCACGGGAGGTACCCGTTCATTGGTGGCGAACACTCATCCGTATGCCGGGGAACAGGGCTTTTATATCCCCGGTTATGTGCAAGACAAGTACGGGGTCAAATCCATCTATGACTTGAAAAAACCGGAAGTGGCCAAGCTCTTCGAGCCACTGGGCGGCGGCAAGGCTGAACTGCTGGTGGGACCTGCCGGATGGGAGTCGACGTATATTGGCCAGATCAAGGCCAAGGATTACGGGTTTGCCGATAAGTTCGAGTCGGTATCGACAGAGGCGTCGGTGACCTACGCCAAACTGGCTTCAGCTTACAAGGGGCAGCGTGGCGTGGTGTTTTATGCCTACACGCCGGACTGGATCTTCTCGGCGTTTGACCTGCGTCGCCTGGAAGAGCCCGCCTTTGACGGCTATGCCCAGGACAACAAAAAAGAAGACCCGCTGTACAAGGCCGATGGCTGCTGGAAATTCATCAGCCCCACCGTTGATCCGGACTGGTTGAACAAGAGTCAGATCACCTGCGCCTTCCCGGATGCCAAGGTGCATGTCCTGGCGTCCACTGCCTTGCAAAAGCGCGCACCGAAAATTGCCGAGTTCCTGCGCAATGTCGCTATCGAGCCTGCGCAACTCAATGATCTGATCCTGAAGATCGAAAAGGAAAAGCTGCCAGCTGATGTCGCGGCCAAGGAGTGGGTCCAGGCGAACAGTGCCATCGTTGATCAATGGCTCGCTGCAGCGGCGCCGAAAGTGAGTGCAATCCAATGAGCCAGGCGTCCTTGCGTTTGCTCGACGGCGGCATGGGTCGAGAGCTGCAGCGGATCGGAGCGCCGTTTCGCCAGCCTGAATGGTCAGCGCTTGCGCTGATCGAGGCCCCAGAGTTTGTGCTCCAGGCCCATCAAGCGTTCATTGAGGCTGGTGCACGAATCATCACCACCAACAGCTACGCGGTGGTGCCCTTTCATATTGGTGATGAGCGCTTTGCCAGGGATGGGCGAGCGCTGGCCGAACGGGCCGCAAACCTGGCTCGCCAGGCGGCATCCGGCAGCATCGAGCCGGTCACGGTGGCCGGCTCTCTACCGCCAGCACTGGGGTCTTATCGACCGGATCTGTTTGATCATCAACGCTCGGTCGCTATTCATCGCGAGTTGATCGCCGGACTGCGGGCTCATGTCGATGTCTGGTTGGCGGAAACCCAGAGCTCTATCGCGGAGGTACGGGCGGTGGTGGAGGCGCTCGGCGTTGAGCCCAAGCCACTCTGGGTGTCGTTTACCCTGCTTGATGAAGCTGATGAGCCGCCACGACTGCGCTCTTCAGAGACGGTGGTCGATGCTGTGCGCGTAGCGATCGAGCTGGGGGCGAGAGCGGTGCTCTTCAATTGCAGCCAGCCCGAAGTCATGGCTGCGGCACTCAGCAGCGCACGAGACGTAATTCGTAGCGTTGATCAAACCATTGAGCTTGGGGTGTACGCCAACGCATTCCCTCCCGTAAACACCCAGGCAAAAGCAAACAGCACGTTGCTGGAGATTCGCAGCGATCTGGGGCCTGAGTCATACCTGCACTGGTCAAGGTCCTGGGTAGCGGCAGGTGCCAGTATTGTTGGAGGGTGCTGTGGCATCGGACCTGAACATATCGCGCAGTTGCACACGCATCTGCTGCCACAAAAAGAGGTGGTCAGCCCATGACTGATTTTCGAGAAGACGTGAATGTTGAGCAGGCTACTTTCGGCGCGGGCTGTTTTTGGGGGGCTGAAGCCGGGTTCAGAGTGTTGCCGGGTGTGCTCGACAGTCGCGTCGGTTTTGCCCGGTCGTCGAAAGATGAGTCGGCGCTGATTGAAGTGGTGCAAGTCGACTTTGATGCGCGGGTGATTTCCTACAGTCGCCTGATCGAGCATTTCTGGACGCTGCATGATCCGACATCAATCGATCGCCAGGGGGCGGATGTCGGGGTGAAGTACCGTTCGGCCTTGTTTATCAACTCCGATCAACAAGGCCGGCTAGCCCTGGCCGGTATCCAGCAACTGGAAGCCAGCGGCCGCTTGGGGAAATCGGTGGCCACGGTCATTCTTCCACTGGGTGAGTTTCAACGGGCGGATGAAGACCAGCAGCGGTACCTGGAAAAGCATGGTGCGGGTGCCTGCTCCCTCTGAAAGGTCTAAGGAGTACAGGGTGGGAGCGAGCACACATTCAGTGGAGAGTGACCGCCCGGCGACTTTCGCCAATCCTGATCCTGTCCAGTGCACGGTTTAGAGCATCCAGGGCATCGATCAGGGCTTTTGCTTCCGCCACTCGATCCTCCCCCCAAAGGCGCTCAGCCATTTTGTTCAGGGCCTGAATTGACCGTTCTATGTCTGCTGCCGTGACAGCCGGGTTCTCGGCGGGTTGTTTCTTCTTTGGCATTCTCAAGACTTCTTCGGTGCCTGATCGATGAGCCTCGCCGCCTGGCATGGCTCATCGATCCAACAGCCACTAGGTGATTTCATCCCCCGTTGTCAGGCCAGGGGTTCAAATGGATGCAGGCAATTGTACTGGCTTGCTCGCGTGGTCACAGGACTTGAGTGCAATCTACGGCTGAACCTTGATGAACTCATGGGTTGAAGAGGATAGATAACATTCACGCACTTTCTGATAAGGCGACCACAGTCTCTCAAACTGCTTGACGGCGTGACGGGCTCTGCAGCGGATTGGGCGCCAGCACTTTTAAATGCTGACAGGCACGCTTGGGCCAAATAGTGGTGCTGGACAGCGTCAGCGGCTAATACGGATTTTCTTGTGTGTGACATCACAGACAAAAGTGCCGGTGTCGCCTCGGAGAAAATACAGGGTTGCCCTGTAAAAAGCAGAAGGGCGCTCGCAGTGCAGATCGCGCAGCTTGCGGTAGGCCCATTTCCATCCACGTTTAGTTGTGGCGCTCATATGCATCTTCCTTGAATGGCATTTGAAACGGAGTGTAACAGTACAATAAAAAATATAACGATGCTGTGCGAATTTTTTAAATGCGTAGCCGACAGATAACCAAAGTGCAACTTTTGTGGTTTGTTTTTAGGGGATTAAGATATAAACATAGTCCAAATTAGCGTTGCACTTATTTAGTGCGTTAAAGAGCCGGTGAGTGGCTCTGTCATCATATTGTCTTTAATCCAGCGTTGTTCCAAATGCTCTGTCAAATAGCCAATAAACGCTTTGACTTTTGGTGTCATGGCTGCGCGATTCTGGACACACGCATAGATATCCAGTGGTTCAGCGTAGGACTCCGTCGATTCGTGGCTGCTTTCCAGCAGCGTCATCAGTCGGCCTGACTCAATAAAGGGAGCCGCTACGAACTCGGCAAGGCGCGCGATCCCGGCGCCGTGGATCGCCATTTGGGTGAGTGCATCGATATCATCGCTGATCGCGGTGAAGTTCAACGCCGCGTAATAGTGTTGGCCCTCCCGGATAAACCCCCAGCGTAGAAAACGTCCGTCCAGCGGGTAGCGAAAGGCCAGACAGGCATGCTTCTGGAGCTCTTCCGGGGTGCGCGGGGAACCGGCTCGGGCCAGATAGGCGGGGGAGGCGCAGATAATAAAAGGGATTGAAGCGATCTTGCGCGCGACGATGCCTTCCTCCAGTTGCGGCTTGATCCGCAGGCTCAGGTCGATACCGTCCTGGATATGATTGATCTTGCCGTCGGTGGTGCACAGTTCAAGGGTCAAACGCGGGTAACGGTTGGCAAAACCTGCGATTAGCGGGGCCAGCACATGCCGCCCGAACGCGGAGGTCGACGCAATGCAAAGCCGCCCTTGAAGTTCAGTTTCTCCAGTGCTGATGGCCATGTGTGCCGACTCAAGGTCAGACGCGATATGTCGAACTCTTTCGTAATAAATCGTGCCGTGCTCGGTGAGCGCCATGCTGCGCGTGGTGCGTTGCAGCAGGCGTGCGCCCAGATGTTCTTCAAGGCGATTGATGGTCTGGCTAACAGCGGCTGCACTGAGTCCCAGATGTTTGGCTGCACCCACGATGGAGCCTGTTTCCACCACTTTGATAAAACTGGTAATTGCGGCTAACAGATTCACGTAGGGTAATCCCACTCAAGCTATTCGTAAGTTTTTATTTATAAAGTAACTGTGGACTGGCGTCTAGTTGCCTGTTTTTGAACTTGTTAAGGTGCATGACTCCTGAAAATGAAGCCGGACAAGGTTCCTTATGACATCAAAAGTCTCTGCTAATCCCCCGATTTTTAAACGCTTAAAGCTCACTGCTCGCGCTACGCCTTACGTTTTCGCTTTTTACATGTCGACGATCATGGCCTTCCTGATGTCGTTGGTGATTACCGCTGCGAATTCGGGTATTGAGAGCGATTACCTAAGCAATGTGCTGCATGCTTATCAACTGGCAATGCCTGTCGCTTTCCTGTGCATTCTCGTGGTGCGGCCGATTGTCATGAGGTTGGTGTCGCTCACGGTTCACCCGCACCGTTAGTCCAAAAAAGCTTTATGTGACCTGCGGCAAGGGCGCGATGGAAAAAGGCTGCTTAACTGGTTCAGTGTTTTAGGGGCGGCCACGCAGGGTGCACCTGAGTGGCCGTTGCTGATGATTTTTGATCAGGTAAAGGAAGGCCATCATGAAAGCGCTCACTTATCTGGGGCCTGGCAAAAAAGCCTGGGCTGACATTCCTCAACCGGTCATCGATAAACCGACCGACGCCATTGTGCGAATACTTCACACCACCATCTGCGGAACTGACTTGCACATCCTCAAGGGCGATGTGCCTGAAGTGACCCATGGCACTGTTCTGGGTCATGAAGGAGTGGGTGTAGTTGAAGCGGTAGGTCCCGCCATACGCAATTTCAAGCCGGGTGATCATGTCCTGATTTCCTGCATCACCTCATGTGGCAGTTGTGCAAATTGTCGTCGTCAGATGTATTCCCATTGCGCCGATGGAGGCTGGATTCTGGGTCACACGATTGACGGAACCCAGGCTGAATATGTGCGCATCCCCCATGCTGACAACAGCCTTTATCCGGTGCCTAAGGGGGCGGACGAAGAAGCGCTGGTGATGCTCAGCGATATTTTGCCAACCGGGTTCGAAATTGGCGTGCTCGCTGGCAAGGTCAAACCGGGTGACAGCGTTGTGATTGTCGGTGCGGGGCCGGTAGGTATGGCGGCACTGCTGACGGCGCAGTTTTACTCTCCGGCCCAGTTGATCATGGTGGATGGTGATACCAACCGACTTGAGGTTGCACAGCGCTTTGGCGCGACGGATGTGATCGATATCACAACCCAAAACGCGGTGGAGCGCATTTTCGAGCTGACCCATGGTGTAGGGGTAGATGTCGCAATCGAAGCAGTGGGTATTCCGGCCTCTTTCGATACGTGCCAATCGGTTATCGCCCCTGGCGGCAGCATCGCAAACGTGGGGGTTCATGGCAAAAGCGTTGAACTGCATCTCGAAAAACTATGGATCCAGAACGTTACAATCTCGACCGGGCTGGTCAATACCAATACCACCCCCATGCTGATGAAAACCGTTCAATCCGGAAAAATCGATGCCGGACAGTTGATTACTCACCGTTTTGCGCTGTCCGACATTCTCCAGGCTTATGAGGTTTTCGGGAACGCGGCAAAAGAGAAGGCCATGAAGGTCATTCTTTCTCAATAGGCTGGCACCGTAATCGCTTCGATGTAATCGAAGCGGTTACGAGAGGCTTCACATCAGTAGCGGATTTATAGATTAAATGACGCGGGCATTACTACGCCTGGTGTTTTACCCGGGCCATAAAGCGCGGTGTATTAAATGATGTTTTCATGTCGATCAGTCTGCTGTTTTTTTGACAGGCATAACATCCACTACTATGTTTTCTGCGGCACAACACATGTTATTGAATCTTTGACAATAGGGATATTTGCATATGAAGAAGCACATTCTGTTAGTGGGCGCTTTGGGTCTGGCTGCACTGTCAACCTTGGCACAGGCCGAAACCAAACAGCCCGTCGCACAATGGACGTGCGCGGATTTCCTGGCCGTGGATGAAAGCTTCCAGCCGACCGCGGTTGGTCTGGGTGAAGCCATCAACAAGAAGGGCAAAGTTGAAGATGCGGTACTGGACGTGGACGGTATCGCAAAAATCACGCCTCTGGTCGTGACCGCCTGCAAGGAAACCCCGAAAGACTCCTTCGTCTCCAAACTCAAGTCTGAGTGGGACAAAGTCAAAAAAGACGTGTAACCCGCGCCCGGCCTGTACTTCACAAGAGTACAGGCTACTTTTCTGCATGTCGGGCACTAATGTGGCCAAAAACATCCCCGCCTTTGTGAATTTCCTGCGCCGTAAACCCTCTACATAAAGACAGGCCTGCCTTGCTGGTCGGAAGGGCGTAGTAGACTACGCTGGTTTATCTATATCTGTGGGGAACCCTATGTTAATCAAGTCATTAGCCGAGCTTGATCGTATTCGTGATGAATGCAGGTCCATGGTCACCAAGCGCTCGGCAGTTTCTGCAGGTGTGGCTGCAATCCCGATACCCGGACTCGATATCGGTACCGATGTCGCCCTGCTGGTTGAAATGCTGCCGGCGATCAACAGCAAATTCGGCCTGACTCCACACCAGATCGAGCAGATGGACTCACGGTCCAAGCGCTTGATCGTCGTAGCGGTCACCGGTATTGGCAGTGAAGTCATCGGTAAATTCATCAGTCGAACCCTGGTCATGTCACTGGTGCGCAAGATGGGTGCAAAAGTGGCCACCAAATCAGTGATTCGCTTTGTCCCGTTTGTCGGGCAGGCCGTGGCTGCAACCATCAGTTTTGGTGTGATGAAGCTGGTCGGTAATGGCCATATCGAGGATTGCTACCAAGTTTGCCGCGAAGCACTTCTGGCACAAGCGAGGGAGTCCACGGTGATCGAGATTGGCCCTGAAATCGATGCCTGACACGTTTTGTTAACTTTGAAACCGAACCTGTTACGCGTATGGCCATCAAAGCTTCAGGTCGCGCAAAAGCGGAGGACGTGATGAAAGGTGTCAGATCCAGTCTGTTATTTCTATTGATGGGGGGCGTGCTTGCCTTTCAGGCGCAGGCTCAAACGCTTTCGAGCACAGCGGACCGCTCAACGCTCCCGGCCCATGCTGAGTTGATGGCTCAAAACACCACGCCCGCCAATACGCCGCCCGCCAACAATCCCATCCGTCGCATTAACCCCAACAGCCGCCAGGGCACGGGACCTTCTGTGCCTGGCGCAACTGGCCCCTCGACAACACCCGTGCTGCGAACCCCTTCAATAGATAACGGCAAAATAGGGAATGGCTATCCACGTAGCCAGACACCTCCCAAAACAGTCAAACCCACAGCACCGTCATTACAGCCCAGAGACAAACCTTAATAGAACAAGGATTAGCTAATGTTGAGAAAAACCTTGCTGGCCACGCTGTGTGCCACTTCGCTACTCAATATTGCGTTCATGGCCCATGCCGATGCGCAGAAGACGTTTACCTCCGAGTCTGGAACAGTCACCGCAACCCCTGTCGTAGAGGGGCTTGATCATCCTTGGGCGTTGGCTTTTTTGCCTGATAGACAGGGCATGCTCATCACCGAACGGCCTGGCAATCTTCGTGTCGTGAGCCCTGATGGCAAGTTGTCCGCGCCGATTTCGGGAGTGCCGCAGGTGTGGGCCAAAGGGCAGGGCGGCTTGTTAGATGTGGTGTTGTCGCCCAGCTTTGCCGAAGACCGTTTGGTGTATTTGTCTTATGCAGAAGGCGGTGAAGACGGCAAAGCGGGAACCGCCGTCGGCCGTGGACGCTTGTCGGATGATTTGACCCGATTGAGCAACTTTGAAGTGATCTTTCGCCAGGAACCCAAACTCTCAACCGGCAATCACTTTGGTTCGCGTCTGGTATTCGACCGCGACGGCTATCTGTTTATTGCCCTTGGGGAAAACAACCAGCGTCCGACGTCACAGGATCTGGACAAGCTACAGGGCAAAATTGCGCGGATTTACCCTGACGGGCGTATTCCCAGCGATAACCCTTTTGTGGGGCAGAAGAATGTGAGACCGGAAATCTGGTCATACGGCCATCGCAATCAACAAGGCGCAACGCTGAACCCCTGGACGGGCACGTTGTGGACCCATGAACACGGCCCCAAAGGAGGTGACGAGATCAACCTGATTGAGCGTGGCAAGAACTACGGCTGGCCGCTGGCAACCCACGGCATTGACTACTCGTCAAAACCTATCTCCGAAGCTCAGGGTAAAACCCTCGAAGGCACGGTGGTGCCGCATCATGTCTGGGAGAAATCCCCCGGCATCAGTGGCATGGCTTTCTACGACTCGGATCGTTTCAAGCCCTGGCAGCACAACCTGTTTATTGGCGCGCTTGCTGATAAAGACCTGATTCGACTGCAACTCAGTGACGGCAAGGTGGTGCATGAGGAACGCCTGCTTGGCGATCTCAAGGCCCGAATCCGCGACGTTCGCCAAGGTCCGGATGGTTACCTGTATGTGTTGACCGATGAGGACGATGGCGTGCTGTATCGGGTTGGGTTGCAATAATCCCAGGCTGTTATTGTGTGGGAGCGGGCAAGCCTGCTCCCTCGCCAAAAAACCTCTGTTTTACTCGGCAACCGCCTGCTTGATTTGCTTGGATGCTGACCAGATCCGGTAACGCACTTCGATATCCATGGGGACGTAGACCACGATAGGCAGTTTGCTGTTGTAGCGCAGCATAAAGCCATCACCGACCACCGGGACAAACTCGGGATGCGCCTTGCCTTCAGGGCAGGCCATCATTGTGCTCATGGGGCCGGTCACCTTGTTCAGGCGATACATCGGGTAGCCCCAACCCTTGAGGGTTTTTTCCTCCAGCTTGCCGCCCAGACGTTGCTGGTTGCAGTCGACCTGCAATGTCTTGCCAGCAATGATTTGTACTTTGTAATCGTCTTCATTTTTCTGCTTTGGCAGATTAATGACCTGGCGGGTAAAACCCGCTTCGGCTTTAGGGTAGGGGGCGACGTCTTCCAGTTTGGCGGCGTTGGCCACGCTGCACAGCGTACTCAGGGAGATTAAAACGGCTGCGCTGATCACCAGTGGTTTCATGGTGCTTTCCTTAATTCAAAGCTGAATATGTACATCCAGTAGAGTTAAACAACGTGTCTGGATCAAGCTCAGACAACGAATAGTGCATTAAAGTGCAAAACAGACCACTTGGCGTGGATAGATTACTTCGCGCCAATGTCGAACTGCCAGTAAACTGCCTTTTTTCCTCCGAATCATTAATTTCCCGAGGTTTTGCATGACACTCAGTCCTCTTGCGGGCAAACCGGCTCCGGCTCAGTTGCTGGTCGATATTCCGCGACTGGTGACCGCTTATTACACCGGTCAACCCGATGCAGCGATCGCCACCCAGCGTGTCGCCTTTGGTACATCCGGTCACCGCGGCAGCTCGTTCGAGCTGAGCTTCAATGAGTGGCATGTATTGGCCATCAGCCAGGCCATTTGCCTCTACCGTCAGATGAAGGGCATTAATGGTCCGTTGTTTGTCGGCATCGACACTCACGCGCTGTCGACCCCCGCAGGCGCCAGTGCCCTCGAAGTGTTTGCCGCCAATGGCGTCGAAACCATGATCGCCGCTGACGATGAGTACACGCCGACGCCGGCCATCTCTCACGCCATTATCTGTTACAACCGCGGCCGCTCCACCGGGCTGGCAGATGGTGTGGTGATTACGCCTTCGCACAACCCGCCTGAAAGCGGTGGTTTCAAGTACAACCCGCCTAACGGTGGCCCGGCCGATACCGATGTCACCAAATGGATCGAAGCCAAGGCCAACGAACTGCTCGCGGCCAAGTTGGCCGGGGTCAAGCGCGTCAGCTACGAGCAGGCCCTCAACGCCAGCACCACCCACCGTCATGATTACCTGAACACCTATGTGGCCGATCTGAAAAATGTGATCGACATGGACATCCTGCGCGGCGCCAACTTGCGCCTGGGCGTTGACCCATTGGGTGGCGCCGGTGTCCATTACTGGTCCGCGATCGGCGAACACTACGGCCTGAACCTGGAAGTAGTGAACACCACAGTCGATCCGACCTTCCGCTTCATGTGCGTCGACTGGGATGGCCGGATCCGCATGGACCCGTCTTCCAGCTATGCCATGCAGGGGCTGATCGGGCTTAAAGAGCGTTTCGATGTGGCTTTCGCCTGTGACCCGGATCACGACCGCCACGGAATTGTTACGCCATCAGGCGGCCTGTTGGCGCCCAACAACTACCTTGCGGTGTCCATCGACTATCTGTTCCAGAACCGCCCGCAATGGCGTTCTGATGCCGCGGTTGGCAAGACCGTGGTCAGCAGTGGCCTGATTGACCGCGTGGCTGCACGCCTGGATCGTCGTTTGTACGAAGTCCCGGTGGGCTTCAAGTGGTTTGCCGATGGCCTGTTCGAAGGGTCGCTGGGTTTTGGCGGCGAAGAAAGTGCCGGTGCCTCGTTCCTGCGACTGGACGGCAGCGTCTGGTCGACTGACAAGGACGGTCTGATCCCATCGCTACTGGCCGCAGAAATGACCGCTCGAACGGGTCGCGATCCGTCCCAGCTGTACCAGAAAATGACCGAAGACCTCGGCCTTCCGTTCTCGACCCGTGTCGATGCCAAGGCAACCCCTCAGCAAAAAGCGCTGCTGGGCAAGTTGTCCCCCGAGCAAGTCAAGTCGACAAGCCTGGCCGGCGAAGCCATTACTCAAATTCTCAGCCATGCCCCGGGCAACAATCAGGCAATCGGCGGACTGAAGGTAATGACCGAAAACGGCTGGTTCGCTGCTCGCCCCTCGGGCACTGAAGACATCTACAAAATCTACGCCGAAAGCTTTATCGGCGACGAGCATCTGAGCCGTCTGGTTGAGGAAGCTCAAGTGCTGGTAGACACCGCCATCGCGTAACACCCGCCAAAAAAAGCCTGACCCCGCAATGGGGTCAGGCTGATTTATGGAGCGCTGACAGCTATCAGGCCTTCGCGTTGAGTTGCACCACTTGTTGCATGTTTTCGTTGCAGTCACGGGCCTGCTGGAGCATGGCTTCGAACGGCGCGCTCATGATCTCGTCATGACTCAACCAGCTGTGTTTTTGCGTGACGGAGTACAGGTAGCGGTATTCATTCTTGCTGCGTTTTCCACTCAGCTCCATGTCAAACCACGGTGAGTTTACCTTGCAGGTTTTGATGTCCTTGCCGACCCTGGCGCCCGACAACGTGATGTCGTAGGTCATTTTCTCCGGATCCGCCATATACAAATCAGCCAGTTGCCCGGTGCGGCGATAGTTCATCAGGGTATCCCAGCGATCGCTCATGAAGGCTGGCTTGTAGATGTGCTGCCCGGACAGGTTTTCCAGTGAGCGCAGGTTCGTCAGCGTGGCGTGGACCCTGTAACGCTCAGGTACCACAAAGCCGGTGTTCTCACGGGTGATCTTGCAGTCGCTGATTTCCTTGCCGAAGTGATTGCACAGGTTCAAATCGGTGGCGGAAACCCCCGAATCAGTGTCGGCGTAACTGAGTTGCATCAGCGTCATCTGGCCCATTGCGATTTCAGCGGTTGTGCGTGCCTGGCCCTCACGATTGAAGTGTTCGTACTTCTTCACCTCCATGCTCAGGCTCGGTTGCTCTTCAGGGATGTGATCCTCACTCACCTTGCCATCGGCCCCGATGACCAACGCCCAGCGATTCTGGATGTCTGGCATGCTGCGGCCCGGCAAGAACACAGGGTTGGTCGGATCAAGCCACCAGACCTGACCATCGACTTCGGCCCGAACGATTGCGTGATTTGCAGCGCTGGTACCCGGCAATAACAGGCCCATCGGGTTGGTGCCCCGGCTGACCCAGGAGGTGTGGGCATTGATGCCGCTGGCCTTCAACATGGCCGTCAGCAGAACAGACAGGTCCTTGCAGTCGCCGTAGCCGCGGTCTTCGATTTCACTCAGGGTGAACGGCACATAACCGCGATCAGTGGCCCGCCAGTCGCCCATGTAGCGGTACTGATCATGAATGTACTGCATCAACCCGGATACTTGCTGGGCAGGCGGCAAATTCTTGAGCCCTGACACGGTTTTGGCGGCGCTCGCCGGCAGCCTGGCTGACACAATGTCGTTGTAGCGTTTGGCGAGGCTGCCAAAGTGATCCTGCACCTGGCTGGAACTGCCGATTTCAACCCGTGGTATCTGGCGGATGTAGGCGTTTCCGGCTTCATTGATGTAGTTCACGAAGAGCGGCTTTTTCTGCTCGATCACCAGGGTCTTGTTGTCGGCTGACGGGGTGAATGTGAAGTTTTCCATCAGTTCGCTGCGCCACACAATCGGCTGCTCAGCGGTAAACGTCGTTTTGAAAGCGTCCGAGCGGGCAGGGGACGGGCCGAACGTCATGAGGTAATGGAAGTGCTCCATCAGGGGTTTTGCCATCGTATGCTCGCGTACGGTGTAAGTGAGCCGGGTGCCGATGCGCAGGTTCGGGAATGCAATCGAGGTCTGACTGGCCCGCAAGAAACCTTTATCCGGGTTAGGCGCCATGCGCGTGTCAATTTGCGATTGGGCCAGTGCCACCGGCTTGGCGCCGGGTTGTGTCGATTGAGCGTCGATGATCTCCAGTTGATCCGTTTCTGGGAAGCTGAAGTCGATGCGAGACAGCATCTCCCTACCGTTGTTGGTGAGGATGGTGTAACGGTAGGTCGTGGTGCAATCGGTGCTGGTGTCTTTGTTGAAATGGCAGGTTCTCTGCGTTTCACCCGCCAAGGCTGCCTCTGACTCTGGTTGCAATGCCGCAAAAGACGGCAGGCTGATGATCCCCAATGTTGCGCAAATCAATGATTTGCTGAAAGTAAAGCGGTGCATGAGCGCCTCAGGTTATTCCCTTAAAAACAGCACCCTGCGACGTTTTATTTATCTTGATATGGAGTTGGAGGGTGCTGCGCGAACGGCGGATGATAATCGATCGCAACTGTATTTTCTACATTGTCGAACAATTAGCCGCGCTGAAAGGCCCGCGCTAGAGCATCGCACCTGCGTTTCAGGCGGCGGGAAGGGGCTGGCAGACATCGACCCATTGCGCGTTGACCAGTTCAGCCATGCGCGTTGGGCAGATTTTGACGGCGGTGTGAGTGGCCCCTGCTGCGGGCATGACTTCGGTAAAACTTTGCAGGGAAATGTCACAGTAAACAGGTAGCTCAGTGGCCAGACCAAAAGGGCAGACGCCACCCACGGGGTGACTGGTGAGTGCCACGACCGTTTCGGCATCCAGCATTTTGGCTTTGCTGCCCAATGCGTCCTTTATTTTTTTATTGTCGATGCGGGCATCGCCCCTGGCCACCAGCAATACATTGCGTTCGCCGACCCGAAAGGCCAGTGTTTTGGCAATTTGACCGGGCTCAACACCGTGGGCCTCGGCGGCCAGTGCGACGGTGGCCGTGCTCGTGGCCAATTCGATGATGTGCAGGTCGGGGGCGTTGGCGTGAAAAAATGCGCGTACGGATTCAAGGCTCATCAGGCTCGGCTCTTTAGGCAAAAGCCTGAATCTAGAGAAGCCGATGACGCACTGTCAATGCGCCACCGGTGATGAAACGGTTAAATATCCAGAATGATCTTGCCGAAATGCTGGTTGGTTTCCTGGTATTTGAACGCCTCAACCATGTCGGTCAGGGGGAAATGACGATCAATAACCGGGCGCATACCGTTGGCATTGATTGCGCGAACCATATCCTGCTGCTGGCTGCGACTGCCTACCAATACACCTTGCAGGCGTACTTGCTTGATCAGCATCGGCACAAAGTTCATCGCGCCGCTGACACCGCTGAGGATGCCAATGATCGAGATATGCCCGCCGACCCGAATGGCAATCATTGACTGTTCCAGGGTCGCCGGGCCGCCGACTTCAATGATGTGATCAACACCACGGCCGTCGGTGAGACCCAGGGCCGTTTCGCCCCAGAGCGGGTCTTTGCGGTAGTTGATGACATGGTCTGCGCCCATGGCCTTGAGGCGTTCCAGTTTCTCGTCGCTGGAGGAGGTCGCGATCACCGTGGCACCGGCCATTTTGGCGAATTGCAGGGCAAAAATCGAAACGCCACCTGTGCCTTGTATCAGTACCGTGTCACCTGGCTTGAGGGAGTCATCGGCCATCAGCGCGCGCCACGCTGTCAGGCCTGCCGTGGTCAGGGTCGCCGCCTCTGCGTGGCTCCAGCCGGTGGGTGCCAGCGTGAACGATGTGGCTTTGGCGGTCACTTGCTCGCGGGCATAACCGTCGATGCCATCGCCGGGTACGGTGACGAAACCTTCAACCAGCGGCGTGCCGTCGATCCATTCCGGGAAGAAGGTGCTGACCACCGAATCGCCAACTTTGAACTCGCTGACATCTGCGCCTACGGCAATCACTTCACCTGCGCCATCGGCCATGGGGATACGCTTTTCGCTGGGTCCCCACATACCGCTTACAACTGCGTAATCATGATAATTCAATGAATTAGCGCGTAAACCTACAGTGATTTCACCACGGGCCGGCGCACTGACTTCGCTGCTGCCAACGACTACATTGTGATAACCGCCGCCAGGTTGGACGAAGATAGTTTTAGTGCTCATGGGGCTTCCTCATGTTTTTACATTGCGCGAAATAACGAAATGTAAGGGTAAAAATTACAACTCGATTTTTAGCCTAGCTGCAAAGTCATCGATCGCCTGTTCATTGCGCCGATAGTAGGTCCACTTACCGATGCGTGTGGTCAGGACAAAACCGGCGCGTTGCAAAATGGCCAGGTGTGCTGAAGCTGTAGAAGGGGACAGCCCGGCCTTGTGTTGCAAATGGGTAACGCACACGCCAATTGCAGGATCACCGTGATCCTGAGGCGGAAAATTACTGAGCGGGTCTTTGAGCCACTCCATCATTTGCATGCGAGTGTCATTACCCAGGGCTTTGAGCTGTTCAAGAATCATGGGGGGCGATATTACGCTTTTTTCCGAAATGTTCAACCGGCGTTATGCCATCGCGGGCAAGCCCGGCTCCCACAGCGCCGTGTTGTTCACTAATGCTCAACCTGACAGGTGAACTGTGGGAGCGGGTTTGCTCGCGATTCAGGCAATGGGGTTTACCTGAAACACCGTGGTAATTAGGCCCCGTTCCCCTGTAAACACGCCCCGCGACAACCGGCCGCACGTAGGGCGGATGTTTTGCAATTGCGGGATCAATCCTGTATTTGTTGCGCCATTGAGCCCAGGCTCGTCTGTTTTTTGAATCTGCCCATCAGGAACCATGATGCCTAACCAGTTCCCCGCCGTACGTCCGCGCCGCCTGCGCCGCTCCCAGACCCTTCGAGACATGTTCCAGGAAACCGAATTCAGCCTGAACGATCTGGTGCTGCCGATTTTCGTCGAAGAAGAGATCGACGACTTCGTGCCCATCACCAGCATGCCGGGCGTGATGCGGATACCTGAGTCGAAACTGGCCGGTGAAATCGAGCGTTATGCCCGTGCGGGTATCAAGTCGGTGATGCTGTTCGGTGTTTCCCACCATCTGGACGCAACCGGCAGCGATGCCATGCGTGAAGACGGGCTGGTGTCGCGTATGGTGCGCATCAGCAAGGATGCTGCCCCCGATATGGTCGTCATGAGCGACACCTGCTTCTGCGAGTACACCTCCCACGGGCATTGCGGCGTGATGCACGACCATGGTGTCGATAATGACGCGACCCTGATCAACCTTGGTAAACAGGCTGTAGCGGCTGCCGCTGCAGGTGCGGACTTTATCTCGCCATCCGCCGCTATGGACGGTCAGGTGCAGGCCATTCGCAGTGCGCTGGACGGTGCCGGGTTTATCGACACCTCGATCATGGCGTACTCCACCAAATTCGCGTCGGCACTCTACGGTCCCTTCCGTGAGGCCGGTGGCAGCGCCCTCAAAGGTGATCGCAAGTCGTATCAGATGAACCCCATGAACCGTCGTGAAGCCATTCGTGAGTCCTTGCTGGACGAGCAAGAGGGCGCGGACGTGCTGATGGTCAAGCCCGCCGGTGCTTACCTGGACATCATTCGCGATATCCGCCAGGCCTCGCACCTGCCTTTGGCGGCTTATCAAGTCAGCGGTGAGTACGCAATGATCAAGTTTGGCGCCCAGGCTGGTGCCATCGACGAAGCACGTGTGGTGCGTGAAAGCCTGGGTTCGATCAAGCGCGCCGGTGCCGACATGATCTTGACCTACTTTGCAATGGATCTGGCCTTGCAGGGGATCTAAGCTGCATGCGGCAAGTCCAGAGTGAACGCTTTTGCTCTGGACTAACCCCACAAAAGGAATTTACCCATGCCAGACGCTCGACTCGAACGCATCCTGATCACCAACGACGACGGCATCGACGCTCCGGGCCTTGCAGTGCTGGAGGCAGTGGCCCACGAGTTGGCGGACGAAGTCTGGGTGGTAGCACCGGATCATGACCAAAGCGGCATTTCCACGGCTATCAGCATTCATCACCCATTGCGCGTAACCAAGCGCGGTGAACGGCGGTTTTCAGTGTCCGGCACACCTGCAGACTGTGTCGCAATGGCCTTGCAGCAGTTGATGGACAAACCACCACAGTTGCTGCTCTCCGGTATCAACAAAGGCGCCAACCTGGGAGTTGAAACGCTGTTTTCCGGCACCGTAGGGGCTGCCATGACCGGTTTGCTGATGGGGGTGCCGTCCATAGCCTTGAGCCAGTACTTTACCCGTCGCAGCTTTGTGCGCTGGGATACGGCTCGCGCTCTGGCCCCCGGTGTGATCCGTCAGTTGCTGGGCAAGGGCTGGGAGCAATCGGCGTGCCTGAATATCAATTTTCCGGACGTTCCGGCGGATGAAGCCGGGCCGATACAAATCACTCGCCAGGGCGCCGGTCGCATGGACGGTGTGGAGGCAATCGAGCGCACCGATTTTCGTGAGGCCAAGTATTACTGGCTCAGTATCACTCGCCATCAACACCCGGAAGCGGTCGACACTGAAACCCAGGTAGTCACCCAGGGCGGGATTTCAGTCACGCCACTGGAGTTTGATCGCACTGCCGTTAGCTTGCGTGAGCAGCTGCGTACAGCGCTTAACGCTGTTTAAGCCCAATGCTCCGGGTCATCGACGATGGCCTGGTGCCCTTCAAGCACTTTCGGTATTTCCTGCTTGAGAAACTCGACCCAGGTTTTGACCTTGGCATCCAGAAAACGCCGGGACGGGTAGAGGGCGTAGATATTTTTTTCATGCAGTCGATACCGGGGCAGCAGGCGTACCAAAGAGCCACGCTGATAAGAGCCAACGGCCACATAGTCGGGCAGCAGGCACACTCCAAGGCCTGCCTCGGCTGCTTGCGCCATCGCTTCAGCCACGTTCACCTGGAATACGTTGCCGGGGCGGATCACTTGCTCGCCTTGAGCGTCGCGAAAGGTCCAGCTGTCGGTAAACAGCGGGTCAACCAGGTGCAGACAGCGGTGTTCATGCAGATCGTCCGGGTTTTTCGGAACTTCCCGTCCTTTCAGGTAGGAAGGCGCGGCACTGATCACGCTGAAGATACTGCCCAGCGGTTGGCCGATCAGTTCTGAATCCGGCAGATTGGCAGATAGCGTAATGACCACATCATGGCCTTCTTCCAGCAAGTCCGGTTGGCGTTGAGACAGGGTCAAATCAACGTTGACCTGCGGGTAAAGCTCTGTGTAACGAGCCACCAGCGGTGCCAGCAACTGGATGCCCAAACCGGTAGTGGACTGAACCCTTAGATGCCCGCGTGGGATCAAGTGCGCTCCTGCCGCCTCGGCATTGGCGTCTTCGATTTCTCCCAGGATCATTCGGCAGCGTTCCAGATAGCGCGCCCCGACCTCCGTCAGCGCCAGGCGTCGCGTGCTGCGTTGCAACAGTCGGGCTTGCAGTGAAGACTCCAGCTCAGACAGCAAGCGCGAGGTTTGCGCCGTGGAATATCCCAACGCTTGCGCCGCAGCGGTAAAGCTGCCCGTTTCGACGACGCGCACGAACACTCGCATTGCCTGAAAAATATCCATCCTGATTATTACCCCACACGTAAGCGTGTTTTTTCGTGGCGGCAATAATTACACAGACTACGGACGTATGCCTTCGTGAAATAGGTATTTGTCGAAGACATCGTCAGTCTATGCAGCTGTTTTCTTTATCTTTTGTAAGCAAACTCTGATAAATGAGTAGGAATCCATTTAACTTTAATAAAGTTGTCGGATATTGTTTTGTAGCGAGCGATTTTTATCGTTCCATGACCGTCATTTACAAGAACGCGGTTTTTTCCTTGGAATAACCTGTTAGACACGGGCCATATTCCGTTGTAGGTACGCACCCAGCAACCAGCTTGACAGAGCTACAATTACAAGGTGCAGATATTTGAACGTTCGTCAGGATCAGCCCATCAAAAAGATTCACGGTGAAATAGACTTTTTTGACTTGCTTCATTCTTTTTGGCAGCAAAAAAAGTTAATCGGTGCTACTACAGCAATAGCCGGGGTGATGGCCCTTGGCTATGTTTTATTTGCGCAAGAGGTCTACCAGACCAGTAGTTTATTGCGCCCCGCAGCCATCAATGAGCTTGATGCCCTGAATCGCTCTGAGGTCTACACACTGCCGGCTGCAGACGCGTTGCTTAAAGTGGGTGCGGCGCTTGAGTCGTATGAAAACCGGCTGAATTATTTCAAGTCTCACCAAGACTTGTTCAAGCCGCTGGAAAAACAGGGAAAGACCCTTGAGCAAAGTTTTGAAACATTCAACCGTGATGCAATTACGTTGACCCGGCCCGACCCAAACAAGGCCAATGCATTGAGCTCTTTTATAAAGCTGGAGCTTACTTATCCGGAAAATCTCAATGGTGTTGAAATCCTCAATGGTTTTGTTGAATACGCAATCAATAGCCAGCGAGAACAAATCAGTGCGGATCTGAAGGTCATTATTAATAACCGGCTTAGAGAGTTGGAAACAAAAATAAATTCTGCCCGCTCAAGCTATCGTACTGAAAAAGAAGGGAAAATTGCCGCTTTAGTCGAATCAGACATTTTGAAGCGTGCAACGTTAGGGGATGAATTGAGTGCCTTGCGCATGCAACTCAAAATAGAGCGAGATGCGCGCATCAATCAGCTGAATGAAGCCATATCCATCGCCAAGTCACTGGGTATTAAACATCCGACCACGCCATCAGCGATGGCTGATGCGGCGCAAGGTTCTTCTTCCAGGCTGGTGCGCACTGAAATCACGTCCCAAGACATACCGCAGTACTTTATGGGCTACGACGCCCTTGAGGCTGAACGGGCAGTGTTGCTCAAGCGCACAACGGACGACTTTACGGATATGCGCATTTCGCAGATCCGCAAAGATATGCAACTGCTTGATGTCAATCGCCAGGTCGAGATGCTCGGTAAGCGCTCAAATGAAGACTTGTTTCTCAAGGATATCGAGCCTTTACGGGCCGAGGTCTACCGTTTGGGGAATTTACAAACTGACATGAGCAATCTGGGTTTGGTCAGCGTTGACCGCATGGCCCAGACGCCGTCTGATCCGATCAAGCCCAAAAAAGCACTCATAGTCTCGCTTGGCGTGTTAATGGGCCTGATGTTGGGCCTGATGATTGCGACGTTTCGCAGCTTCATGAAGATCCGCCGCGAACAGACCCTAGGCTAATACTGCTACAGATTTGATCTGTGCCCAGAGCGACTGCCCGACGTACAGCCCCAACTGGTCACGTGAATAACGCGTGATCCGCGCCAGCAAGGCGGTGCCGCCGGCATCCAGACGCACCAGGACATGGGCCTGGTTGTCGGCTGCGGTCTCGCCCACCACCGTCACATGCAGGCTATTTAGAATGCTGCTGTGCTCGCCAGGGCTGAGGCTCAGGCTGATGTCCCGCGCCTGGACCTTGACGCGTAACGTCTGGCCGACGGCCATTGAGGCGTGGGCGACTCTCAGATGCTGGCTGCTGCCGGGCAATTGCAGAGTCAGTAGCTGATAGTGGAGGTTGTAATCCGTGACCTGGCCTTCAACCACGACCCCGGCGTCATCACCCCGTGCCAGTGGCAGGTCCAGCCTGGCCAGGGTTTCGCCAATGGGGCCGCTGGCAAGTACCTTGCCTTCGCTGAGCAGCACGATATGGTCGGCCAGGCGCGCAACTTCATCCTGGGAGTGACTGACGTACAGCACCGGGATGTCCAGTTCGGCGTGCAGGCGCTCCAGGTACGGCATGATTTCACGCTTGCGCTGGCTGTCCAGCGCGGCCAATGGTTCGTCCATCAGCAGCAGCCTTGGGCTTGTCAGCAGCGCTCGGGCGATGCCCACCCGCTGGCGTTCGCCCCCCGACAAGTTTTTCGGTGCGCGCTCCAGCAGGTGGCTGATACCTAGCAACTGCGTGGCGTGAGCCATATCAACCCGCCGCTCCTTGAGCGCAATCCGGCGCAATCCGAACTCCAGGTTGGCTCGCACCGAGAGGTGGGGGAACAGGCTGGCCTCTTGAAAGATGTATCCAAGCGCTCGCTTGTGCACCGGGACAAAGAGATCGTTATGGCTGTCTTGCCAAACCTCATCGTTGATCTGCACATAGGCTTTGCTGGCACGCTCTAGTCCTGCGATACAACGCAGGCAGGTGGTTTTACCAGAACCTGAGTGACCATAGAGCGCGGTCACACCCTTGCCCGGCAGTTGCAGGTCCAGGTCCAGGGCAAAGCCGGGATAGCCGTGCTGCAGCCGAAGGTTGATCGAGGACATGCTCAGCTCCAGCCGGTTTGAGATTTGCGGCTTGAATACAGCGCCAGTAGCACCAGGAAGGAAAACACCACCATTGCTCCTGCCAGCCAGTGTGCCTGTGCGTATTCCAGTGCCTCGACGTGGTCGTAGATCTGCACCGAGACCACCCGGGTTTTTTCCGGGATGTTGCCGCCAATCATCAGCACCACACCAAATTCACCGACGGTATGGGCAAAGCTCAAAATCGCGGCGGTGATAAAGCCGGGCCTTGCCAGGGGCAAGATAACGGTGAAAAAGGTATCCCACCGGTTTGCCCGCAGGGTGGCAGCCACTTCAAGCGGCCTGGGGCCAATGGCCGTGAATGCGTTCTGCAAAGGCTGTACGACAAAAGGCATGGAGTAAATCACCGATCCGATCACCAGCCCGGCAAAGCTGAAGGTCAGGGTGCCCAGTCCCAGAAACTGGGTGAACTGCCCGACATAGCCGTGTGGTCCCATCGCCAGCAGCAGATAAAAGCCAATGACGGTGGGCGGCAACACCAGAGGCAATGCCACGATCGCCCCGATGGGGCCACGCAACCGTGACCGGGTATGCGCCAGCCACAGGGCGATTGGAGTGCCGACAATCAGCAAGATGACAGTGGTCAATGACGCCAGTTGCAGGGTCAGCCAGATCGCAGCAAAGTCAGCACTCGTTAGCGGCATTTAAAGATGGTAACCATAGGATTTGATAATGGCTGTGGCCTTTGGACCTTTCAGGTAGTCGGCAAGCGCCTTGGCGGCAGGGTTGCTCTCGCCTTTTTTGAGGATGACAGCATCTTGTCTGATCGGATCATGCATCACCTCAGGGACAATCCAGGCAGAGCCATTGCTGACCTTGCCGTCTTTGTAGATCTGCGACAAGGCTACAAAGCCCAGCTCAGCATTGCCCGTGGAAACAAATTGATAGGCTTGGGTGATGTTCTGGCCCTCAACGATCTTGTTTTTGACCTTGTCAGTCAGTCCCAGTTTGGCCAGTACTTGAGTGGCCGCCAGCCCGTAGGGTGCAGCCTTTGGGTTGGCGATGGACAAGTGCTTGAACTGATTGTCGATCAGCGCCTTGTCAGTGCCATCAATGTAGCTGTCTTTGGCGGACCACAGCGCCAGGGTGCCAATCGCATAGGTAAAGCGCGATCCGGGGACGATATCGCCTTCCTTTTCCAGCTTCTGGGGCGTGGTGTCGTCGGCGGCCAGAAACACCTCAAATGGCGCTCCATTTTTGATCTGGGTATAGAACTGTCCCGTGGCGCCATACGCTGCATTCAACCTGTGCCCGGTGTCTTTTTCAAAGTCGCTGGCAATGGCCTGGATCGGTGCCGTGAAGTTGGCTGCCACTGCAACCTGCACCTCATCTGCCTGGGCCGAGGTGAATGCAAGACACCCGAGCAATGCGGCTAACGCTTCAGGGATATAGGGGCGGGCACGAACATTCATGGCAAAACTCCATTGAGAGGCGAGGGCAGCCCATGGTTATCAAATTGTATTGGGCGCTGGAACGATATCCGCTATATAAAAATTTATACAGCGCTTTGTACAGCCGTACTGAAATGGGAGGGAGGCGGGGTATTAAATGGAGCTCAGTCGGCCTGGCGCAGGGTGATATTGATCCGCTGTTGGCCCAACAGTGAGTGGTGTCCGGGTTTGATGGGCATCACGCCGTGAAACCGCAAGCGATCAACGCCACCCCAGACCACGATGTCGCCATGGAACAGTGAAATACGCTGACTCGGATCGCTGCGTTCGAACCCACCGAACTGAAAAACCGCAGGGAGTCCCAAAGATACCGACACGATGGGGGCAATAAATGAACGCTCGTTTTTGTCCTGATGGAGCGACATTTTGGCGCCCGGGGCATATGAGTTGATAAGGCAGGCATCGGGCACGAAATTCTCGAACCCTGCTACGCTGGCTGCAGCCTCGGCCAGTGTCAGGAAGACATCCGGCATCGCTGGCCAGGGACGTGCGTTCAACGGGTCGACAGGGCTGTAACGATACCCGTCGAGGTCAGTTGTCCAACCCCAATCGCCGCAACTGCTCAAACGGGCGGACATGGTGAAGCCGCCAGGCGTCTGCATCTGTCGTAAGGGAGACTGGAGCAAAACAGTATCGAGGGCCGCCAGCAGCTCTTTGATCCGGGGCAGGGCAAACCCGCGCAGCACAAACGCCTGGTCGCTGATGCGCTCGACACGGGCGGGCTGTTGCAGGTCCTGCTCGGCAAACAGGTCCAGAGACATGATGCTTAAAGTGCCTTGCTTGCCTTGATATCGGTGATCACATCGTCAGCATCGCTGTGGATCTTCTCAAGTGCTTCGCGGGCTTCCGTTTGCGAGCCAGTCTGAAGCTGGGCGAACTCAAAGCGGCGTTCGCCGTTGAGCTTGTACTTGATGACGTACTTGGTGGTTTGCACGGTAATTCCTGCCTTGGTTTAGCGAAGTTTAGAGCTGGAGCGGCGCACGATTTTAATGGTCGGCTGGAAGCTCGGCTTGCGGGTTACGCTGATCGCCCGGCTGGTGACGGTGTCAATGGTGATGTTCCAGAAACCGGTGCTCGGCGCGGTGATTCTCGCCGGGAAATCTTTGAATGCGCCGCCGTGATAGGAGTGACGCCCACCGTTTTTGAAGCTGCGAAAGTGCGCATCGCTCATCAGGCGGATGTTGCAAGGTTGGGAGCACTCGATGACAACAATGTCATCCTCGTTGAGGTGCTCACGTTGGTGAATAAATTTCATTTGCGCTCCAGAATGGGAATCTGCTTAAAAATCAGCACGATAGCATGTGCTTTAGACCAGTCAGGTGGCTAAAGGCGAGTATTATGCCGTGATGCAGGTGAGTTTGACGTAAAACGTGGATAATCCGCCACTATTGAGTATTTATTCACTATGCCCATGGAGAAATCCTGAATTTCTGCTGTCGTAGGGTCTTTAACGGAGAAAGTTTATGAAGTGGGGCGTACTAGCGGCGGTGCTGGCTTTGGGTGGTTGTGCATCCGTCACGGATATTGAGCAGACTCTGCCCACCATGAATGTGATTTCAGGCAAGAAGCCGAATGCCTACGCTCAGTGTGTGGTGCAGCAACTGTCCATGACGCGCAAGGCGCCACAGATTGAGCCGCACAAAGAAGGATTTCGGATCATCGTCCCTCAAAAGTTGACGTCCAATCCTACAGCGGTGATTGATATCGAAGAACGCTCCGGTGGCAGCAGCATCAAGGTCTTCGAAAGCATGTCCAATGTGCCGGTTCGTCCGGGCGACATCCGCAAAGCCGCAACACACTGTATTTCTGGCGACTGAGCTGCCGCTTCGGTTAACGCTCTGCAGCCCCCGAACCTGACAACTGCCTTGCGCGGTGTCAGGTTTTTTTTCGCCTCGGGCCTGGTTCAGGCCCACTCCAATGTTGTGAGCCCCTGGGAAATCTCCTAGGATCTATATGCTTATATTTTGTAGGCCTAAGCATATAACAATAATGGAGTGGCCATGATTCCACTTAAACCAACGCTACTGAGCAGCGTGATGTTACTCGCCTTCACCAACGTTCAGGCCCAGCCGTCCCCCAACCTCTATCTGCAGGGTGGAGCCCAGCCGGGTGCTACCGCCTGTGTGGCTTGCCACGGTGCAGATGGCATGGGATTGGCACCAGCCGGTTTTCCGCGATTAGCCGGTATTTCTGCCGATTACCTGAGTAAGCAGTTGCACGATTTCCAAAGCGGAAAACGGGTCAGTCCAGTAATGCAGCCATTGGCCAAGTCGCTGACCGACCAGGAAATAACCGCTGTCACCACCGCCATCGCCGCGATGCCAGCACCTGAAGTGCCTGCCATCAATCGCAGCAGCATGCCCGCAAGCCTGGGCGAAAAACTGGCCCTGCGCGGCGCCTGGGATCGACAGATCCCCGAGTGCGTCAGTTGTCATGGGCCCGGCGGTGTAGGGGTGGGGAGCGCTTTTCCGCCACTGGCCAATCAACCTGCGATGTACCTGACGGCGCAGTTGAATGCGTGGCGAGACGGGTCTCGACACAATGATCCCAATGACTTGATGGGCCATATCGCCAAGGCCATGACCGAGGATGAAATCAAGGCGGTTGCCGAGTATTTCGCCAACGTGGGTCACAAGGAGGTCACCCCATGAACATGCTGACGCCAGTCTGTGCAGTTTCAATCCTCCTGAGCTCCGGGGCTTATGCCGCGACCATTGCGATGGAGGATCAGTCCCAGATCAAAACACCTGCAGCAGTCGATCACGGCACGGTTTACTTTCAGCCGCCACTGCAGAGCGAATTGCCGGACAACGCTTACGGCAAAATGGTGCTGGACGGCTATGCCCTGTTTGTCGATACCAAACGCCAGGCTCCGAAATTTGTGGGTAACGGACTTAACTGCACCAATTGCCACCTGGATCAGGGCCGGATGGCCAATTCGGCACCTCTGTGGGGCGCGTACCCCATGTACCCGGCCTACCGTAAGAAAAACGACAAGGTCAATACGTTTGCCGAGCGCTTGCAGGGTTGTTTTCAATTCAGCATGAATGGCGGCACACCTCCTGCGGCCGACAGTCGAGAGATTACTGCGTTGTCGACCTACGCCTACTGGCTATCGACCAAGGCGCCTACGGGGGTTGAGTTGCCTGGTCGCGGATACCCGGACGTTCCCGAGCCCTCAGGGGGTTACAACCTGGCGCGCGGTGCAGCGGTGTACCAGGCTCAGTGTGCCATTTGCCATGGTGACAACGGGCAGGGGCAAAAAGTTGGAGAGGACTACGTAATGCCGCCGTTATGGGGCAAGGACTCTTACAACTGGGGTGCCGGGATGCATCGGATCAATACCGCTGCCTCGTTCATCAAGCACAACATGCCCCTGGGCAAGGCCAACAGTTTGAGTGACGAGCAAGCCTGGGACGTGGCGGCCTATGTAAACACCCACGAACGGCCGCAGGACCCGCGTTTGGTCGAAGGATCAGTGGAAAAAACCCGGGTCAAGTTTCACGCCAATGACGGAGTCAATGCTTATGGTCAAACCATTGATGGCGTGTTGATCGGGCAAGGCGTCAAGTAAGCCCGGGTGCCGCTAAAGCCTTGCACTTTAGCGGCATCCGCTGACGCCCGTGGGCAAGCTATTTGCAAGCCACCACGATGTTTCGGCTGTTGAAATTGCCTACGTCTACGCCCAGTGTCTTGTCGCGTTCTTTGACCGCAGGCGAGCCATCAGTGCCCATGATGGTGTAGCCCGTACCGGCACAGGAGGCTTCAGCTTTTTCGTAGCACTTGGCCCACGACATGGCTTCGCCAGAGCAGTCTATGCTCAAGCCTTGCTTGCCGTCGGCCAGATAGGTACTGGACGCGGTTGCACAACCGCCCAGTGTGGCCAGTACGAGTAATGTCAGAATGTTTTTCATCGAGGTAGTGTTATCACGTAGGTAGGTTTAATTTTATTTGCTGCGTCGACGAGCGGGAGGGGCAGGCTGGTCCTGGAAAACCGAGGCAACCTCTGCGGCAACCTGTTGCGAATCGAAAGGACCTGCAACGTTTTCACCGGACGCATCAAACACGCACCACTCGCCCTTTTCATTGGGTTTGATTTCATAACCGTTGACGCTGATTGTTGCGGACATCGAAGAGCTGCCTGATTGGCTGGATTAATGGCCTGATGATAGCGCAAGAGCAACAGGGGTGTTGCTAAACACGATGGGCCAACAATCAAAATCAATCGTAAAGGAACTAACGCTCAAAATATTTATCTAGGTTGGCATCAGTTTGCTATCGAGAGGCATTGTAACGTCGATGCCGCCTGATTAGACTGCGCCAAAATTGGAACGTACAGCCCTTTAAAGGACTCATATGATCAAGAAATGCTTGTTCCCAGCAGCCGGTTACGGCACTCGCTTTTTGCCAGCGACAAAGGCCATGCCTAAAGAAATGCTGCCGGTGGTGAACAAGCCACTGATCCAGTACGGGGTTGAAGAAGCACTGGACGCTGGCTTGACTGAAATTTCCATCGTAACGGGCCGTGGCAAGCGCGCTCTGGAAGACCACTTTGACATCAGCTACGAGCTGGAAAACCAGATCAAGGGTACTGACAAAGAAAAGTACCTGGTGGGTATCCGTCGCCTGCTGAGCGAATGTTCGTTCTCTTACACCCGTCAAACCGAAATGAAAGGCTTGGGTCACGCAATCCTGACCGGCCGCCCACTGATCGGCGACGAACCTTTTGCCGTAGTGCTGGCGGACGACTTGTGCGTCAACCTGGATGGCGACGGCGTCCTGACGCAGATGGTCAAGCTGTACAACCAGTACCGCTGCACTATCATCGCGATCCAGGAAGTTGATCCTGCCGAAACCAACAAGTACGGCGTGATCGCTGGCGAAATGATCGGTGATGACCTGTACCGCGTGCGTAACATGGTTGAAAAACCGGCACCTGAAGATGCTCCGTCGAACCTGGCCATCATCGGTCGCTACATCCTGACCCCGGACATCTTCGATCTGATCAAACAGACCGAGCCTGGCAAAGGCGGTGAGATCCAGATCACCGACGCCCTGATGAAACAGGCACAAAACGGTTGCGTGATCGCGTACAAATTCAAAGGCCAACGCTTTGACTGCGGCGGCGCTGAAGGCTACATCGAAGCAACCAACTTCTGCTTCGAAAACTTCTACAAAACCGGCAAGGCTTACTAATAGCGCCGAGTTGTAGAGAGCTTCAAAAGAAAGCCACCCTCGGGTGGCTTTTTCGTTTTTTTGCCTTCGCTAACCTGCGGCGCTGGCCAATCGCGCCGAAGTGATTATGCTGATGGCCTGCCTAGGAGATAGAAATGGCCTACGAATTTGATCTGTTTGTAATTGGTGCGGGTTCTGGCGGTGTGCGTGCTGCCCGTTTTGCTGCAGGTTTCGGCGCAAAAGTGGCCGTAGCCGAAAGCCGCTACTTGGGGGGGACATGCGTCAACGTGGGTTGTGTCCCTAAAAAGCTGCTGGTGTACGGCGCGCATTTCGCCGAAGACTTTGAACAGGCTTCAGGTTTTGGCTGGAGTCTTGGAGAGGCGAACTTTGACTGGGCGACTCTGATCGCCAACAAGGATCGCGAAATCCATCGCCTGAACGGCATTTATCGCAATCTGCTGGTGAACAGCGGCGTTACCTTAATGGAAGGTCACGCCAAACTGACCGGGCCTCATGAAGTTGAGGTCAACGGTCAGCGCCACACCGCCAAGCACATTCTGATCGCCACCGGTGGCTGGCCACAGATCCCCGAGATCCCGGGCCATGAGCACGCGATCAGCTCCAACGAAGCGTTCTTCCTCAACACTTTGCCCAAGCGTGTACTGGTGGTGGGCGGTGGTTACATCGCCGTTGAGTTTGCCGGGATTTTCCATGGCCTTGGTGCACAAACCTCCTTGCTGTACCGCGGTGAAATGTTCCTGCGCGGTTTTGACGGTGCGGTGCGTAAGCATTTGCACGAAGAGCTGACCAAGCGCGGCATGGATGTTCAGTTCAACGCCGATATCGAGCGCATCGACAAACAGCCTGACGGCAGCCTGAAAGCCACGCTTAAAGACGGTCGTGAGCTGATTGCCGATTGCGTGTTCTATGCCACGGGTCGACGCCCGATGCTCGATAACCTGGGCCTGGAGCACACCGGGGTCAAACTCGACGAGCGCGGCTTTGTGGAAGTGGACGATCTGTACCAAAGTGCCGAGCCGTCGATTCTGGCCATCGGCGATGTAATCGGTCGCGTGCAGTTGACTCCGGTGGCGCTGGCTGAAGGCATGGCCGTAGCACGCCGCCTGTTCAAGCCTGAGCAATATCGCCCGGTCGATTACCAAATGATCCCGACAGCAGTGTTCAGCCTGCCCAACATCGGCACAGTGGGCCTGAGCGAAGAGCAGGCCATTGAAGCCGGGCACAAGGTGCAGATTTTCGAGAGCAGCTTCCGGCCGATGAAACTGACACTGACCGAGTGCCAGGAACGTACGCTGATGAAACTGGTGGTCGACGCCGACACCGACAAGGTGCTGGGTTGCCATATGGTCGGCCCGGAGGCGGGGGAGATCGTGCAGGGCCTGGCGATTGCCTTGAAGGCGGGGGCGACCAAGCAGCACTTCGACGAAACCATCGGGGTACACCCGACGGCCGCCGAAGAGTTTGTGACCATGCGTACGCCGGTCAAGCGCTGAACCGTATAGCTCTGTAACGCTGTCAGAGTAAGTTCAGCCGTGGGAGCGAGCCTGCTCGCGAAGAACATTTCGCGAGCAGGCTCGCTCCCACGAGACCTTCACCGGTTTGCGCTGTTACCTGAAGTCGGCATACGGCACCAACGGCTGTACCGGCAATGGCAAGTTCCCCTGCCAGACGTCGAAGGTATAACGCAGATAGAGCATCGCCCGGCTGGGTGCATAGTCATCACTGTGCTGATAAAGCACGCCGCCACCCAGCACCAGGTTGTCTGACAGCCTGCGTTCCGCCAGGGCTTGCAAGCGATAGCCAATGCCACTGCTGCTACTGCCGCTCTTGGTCAATGAGGGGTCGCTGACGATGTCATAGCCCCCCTGATTCAACACGTCAGTCAGTTGGCTCACCGAGTTGTCCAACGGGTAGAGGTCGCTGCTGCTGGTTTTGGATTTGGACCAGCTCACCGAGCTTTCCAGGGATACCGACCAGTTGGCATTACGCCAGGCATAGTTGAGCGGAACACCGATCGAGTAATACTTCTGCGGGCTGTAATAGCCGCCCTGGCCGAGGGTGTACTCGCTCAGATCCTTGTCATATCCCCAGTACATGACGGTAAGACCGGTGCGCAGACGCTCGTCAGCCCGCTCGACCAAACGGTAGTAATACCCGGCCATGGCCGTGCTCTTGTGATTGTCCTCGACGTTTTTACCGCGTAGCCAATGCTGTCCAAAACTGGCCCAGACCCCATCCTTGCCGCCTTCGTCGTGGCTCAGGCCCAAGGTCAGCCCGTTGGTCGTCACGCCGCCCCACGTGATGCCCGTAAGCGGATCCTTTGCACCGGCATAAGACAGGATGGAGTTGCTCATGGGCCGACGGGAACCGGTCAGTGTCCAGCCTACGGAGCCGATCTTGTTGCTGTACGCAATGCCGCCCAGCCAGTTGGGTACTTTGAAGGTGTCCGGGGTACGACCAAAATCGACTTCCCAGTTCGGATTTTTCCAGCCCACCGCCATCATCGTCCCCCTGGCCGATTGTGAACTGTCCTCACACCCCTCATTGCCTGAGCGAGTTTGTCCCACCTGGCACGTGCCATATGCCTCGGTAACTCGGCCCTCATCGTTAACGTCAAAATCGCCGGCATTCAGGCTCAATTGCTCAGCTCTTACAAAGCCTTTTCCGTCATAGACGGGTAAATCCAGTTGCAGGATGGTGGACTGAGTGACGGTATCGGAAGTGCCTTTGGAGGCATCATCCGAGCGCCATCCGTAATCGGTGTACAGGTGGACCGTAGGGTTTTGCCGTTGGTACAGCTCGTCCACGTCGCTGCGCAAGCTGCTTGCCAGCCACTGGTCATCGTCTTTCTCGCGACTGGCCATGGTCATGGCGCGGTTGTCCCGGGGGTTGGCCTGCTCAGGAGTAATCAGGCCCGCCGCCGCCATGCTGCTGGCGTAGTAATCCAGCGCCTGTTGCGGTTCCTTGGCCGACATCAGCCGTGCCGCATCGCGATAAACCAATGGATCGGGCTGAGGCGATTTCAGCAACTGCGCATAGATGGCCTGTGCTTTGTCGGGCTCACCCACAGCGACCCATGCACTGGCCACTCGACGTTGCTCGGAAGGCGTCAGCACAGTGCCCGGGGCTGGATTGAACTGTGCTAGCTGCTGGCGAGCTGCAGGCAGTTGCTGGCCGGCAATCAGGGTTTCGATTTGCCCCAGTCGTGCCCCGGTATTGCCAGGGTCCGTCTTGAGCACCTGGAGATAAAGGCTTTGTGCTTGCACGTAGTCGCCGCGTTCCTGGGCCCAGCCTGCGACAGTCATCAGGTCGTCGCTGTCGCCCGTTTGCATCAACAGCGCAATGGCTTGTGGCTCTTGGCCAGCTGCGCGCAGGCTTTCGGCACGAGCAACCAGTACGTTGCGCTGCAGACGGGAGTCCAGTTCACGCATGGAGTCGTTCCACTGCGCCTTGGGCAATGTCTCCAGGGCGCTCAAGGCACTGGCGTCGCGGTCGGTGTTTGAAAGATAGAGCGCGTACGCGTACACGGCTTCAGGGTTACGGCCCTGACGGGTCATCAACTGTTTGAAGCTGTCGTCGGCTGCACCAGGCTGTTTGATTTCGCGCTGGGCGTTGGCCAGGCGGTAAGTCACCCAGGGTTCATCGGGGTTCACGTTACGTATCTTGCTCAGCAACCCCGCCACTTGCGGCCAGTCCTTGCGCTCAGTAGCTGCATCGGCTTGCTGATTCAGTTCGTCCAGCTCCATGCTCTGGCGCAACCCGGAGAATTCCTTCTGGCTGGAGGCGGGCAGGCCATTGAGGAACACCTTGGCCTTTTGCGGGTCCTGGGCACTGTACAGGCGAACCAGGCCACGTACGGCGCTGCCATTACCTGGCTCCAGGCGACGGGCCTGTAACAGCAGGGCTTCAGCCTGAATATCGTCATGCTCGGCTTGGGCAACGCTGGCCAGGCCAATGAGTGGGTCGGCGTCGGCGGGCTTGGCCTTGCGGGCCTGTGAAAATGCGTTACGTGCCGCTGGCAGGTTCTTCTGCTCAAGAGCCTTGTCGCCCTGGCTGAGCAACATGCGGTACCGACTGGCGTCCATCAGGTCCTGCCACTTGCTGATGTTGGAGGTATCTTGCTCCTTGGTTCGCGCTGTGGAAAAGCTGGTGTTGGCTTCGGCATAGCGGCCCTGACGAAACAGCGCCATGCCCAGGGCACCGTAGAGGGTCGGATCGTCCGGGTATTGCTTGAGGGCGCGGCGCAATTGCCCTTCAGCGGCCACCGGATTGCGCGACTGATCAATCATCTGCTTGCCTTGGGTGCCCGCGTTCCACGCCGGGTCGCCCAGCAAACGCTGCTGTTGTTGCAGGTTCTTGTTGGCCTCACCGATCAGTGGGGAATTGGGGTAGCGGGCGATAAACCCCTGCCAGGCCTGGGCCGATGTACGGTCGATGGGCAGTGTGCCGAGGTAGGTGTATTCACGCTCGGCCGCAGCGTTACTGGCAATCGGATCGCTGGACAGTTGTTGCAACACGGCCAGGGCTTCTGGCGCGCGTTTTTCCCGGAACAACAAGTCGGCCAGGGTTTGGCGCAGGCCTGCGTTGCCCGGGTACTGTTTGTCCAGTGCGCGCAGCTGATCGATAACCTGAGGATGCTGGCCCGGGATATTACTGCGAATGCGCAGGTATTCCAGTGCCGTGGCGAAATCGGGCGGGGCATTGCCAAAGAGTCGCTCAAAGATGGCAACGGCTTCTTCTGGCCTGCCGGCGGCAGCAAACAGGCGCGCCTGCTGCAGGTCTTTCTGGCTTTGCGGGTCTTGCAGTTTCATCAGGCTCTGGGCCTGACGCAGTGCCGAAGAGTCAGGGGCTACATTTTGCAACTGCGCCAGTCGCTGGCGGGCCAATTCCGGATTTTTGTCCAGCAATGCCTGGCGAATCGAAGCGACCAGCGCCTGCGGGTTATTGGGGGAGATCAATTGCAGACGTGCCAATGAGTCGCGTACCAGATCTTCGCGGTACATGGCTTCACCGATACGTACCTGCTCCAGTAGCCACTGCTGTTGTTCCTGCACGGTAGTCGGCTGTGCAACGGCTGCAGTGGACAGTCCACCGAGCAGGAACGCCCATGTTGTTATTTTTGGCATGTGTTGATCCACCCAGGTAAAAGCTGCCCATCCTTGTCAAAGCGATAGCGTTCTTCATCCCAGCCCTGGCCGAACAGCAGCAACGACTGGTTGTAATAGGCATCGGCCGCAGGCGGCTGTTGCTGTATTCGTGCCTGTTGTACGCCCAGCGCGGGGGAATCCAGGCTTGCCAGTAATGGCAGCATGGCGGCGGAAAACCCCACCGGCCCCGTTCCGGTGTACTTGCCGGTCACTGCATTCACGCTTTCTGGTGGATGGCCCAGGGTTTGAGTGAGGTTGGCCATGGGTGCAAAGTGCTGTTGCAGGGTCTGCCGCTCGGGCGCGTCCTGAGCCAGCATCCCGACCCACAGGTAGACGCGAATTGCATCGTAGTCGCCCTGCGAACCGTCCTTGGTGTCGGGTGCCCAGCCACCCCCGGCTTTCCACAGCAGCCAGTCAGGGGCAAAGCCCTTGGGAGAGCCCTCGATCAGCATGCGTTGCTGATTGTTCGCCAGTTCAGCCCAGATCGGTGAGATACGGGCAAAGCGTGCCAACAGTTGCGGTGGCAAGTAACTGGGGTTCAGGCGCCAGCCTTTGGGGCTGTCAAAACCCACATCACCGGGCAACAACATCAGGCCCAGCCCGGGCATCTTGCGCAGGCTTTGGGCCGCACTGCGCCAGAGCATGTTTTGCCCCAGCGCCACGTACTCGGGCCATTGCCACAGTCGTCCGGCTTCAAGCAGGCTGTAGGCGATCCACAGATCTGCATCGCTGGCATTGTTACTGTCCAGGATGTGCCACTGGCCGCTTTTGTCGCGGCCCCATTGCCAGGCGGGCAGATTCTTCTCCAGGCTGCCATCTGCAAGGTTGTTGCGGGTCCATTCGAGAATAGTCGCGAAGCTTTTCTTGTCGTTGCCGAGCAAGGCAAAAAACAGCCCGTAACTTTGCCCTTCCGAGGTCGTGATCAATTGTGCCGACGAGCCATCAATGATGCGCCCGTCGCTGCTCATCATGGTTTTCTTGTAACTGTCCCAGGCGGGCCAGTCACAGGACGCCGCACTCGCCACCAGAGGCAGATAACCCAAGGTGGACGTCAGGGCGAGTGCGGCAAATCGTTTCATGGCCTTAGTCATCCTTGTGCAGACGACGGTTGGCCGCCCAGCTCAGGGCACGCCACAGCAGGAAGGCGCTGAGCAGAACACTGACCACGGCCAGTACGGCCAGCAGTACCGGGTGCTCGGACAGCTGGTACCACAACAGCAGGTACCACGGCAGGTTACCGACAAAGTACTGATCACCGACCAGTTGGCTGTATACGCCGCTGCTGCGAACCAGTGCAACGGAGCCTGCAACTGCGTCCAGCTTGCCACTGTCGCCCATGGCTTCACGCAGCAGGTTGTAGTCCGCATCTTCATTGCCCAGCAGCGCGACGATGCTGCGCTGATTGTGGGTGGGGGACTGCATGCCCAGCATGGCTGCAATAGGTGCCTGGGCGGTCACTTCGGTTCTGTTGGCCGGTATATTGCGCCCGTCAGTTGAGGGGCCGCGGCGGTTGTTGGCGTCAATGCCAGTGGTGCCATAGGGCTGCACCAACATGTCATGCTGACGTTGCAACAGTACGCTCAGGTCTGGATTGTCGCGCAACTCGGGGGCCATTTCTCCCAGTAACAGCAGGTCGACGTCTTCCTTGGAGGCTGCCGCCCAGTCATTGCTCAGGCGCACACCGAAGGCCGGGTAACCGGAGCGGGCAGAAATACCCGAGACAGCTTCTAGCAGTGTGCTGATTTGTGTCGGAGTAGGGTTGCTAGGCACGACCACGATGGATTCCGACATGTCGGCCATGCGGCTGAACGGGAAGCCACTGCGCACGAATGCCTTGAGGTCCGGCATGCTGATGTAGTGGTGATAACCGGACATGTCGATGGTGGAATCTTCATCGATGATTGCCTGGGTATTGGCCGGCAGGATGGTCTGGCAGCGATCACGCTGGGAGCTGCCAACGGTGCTGGCGAAGTTGAAGTCAAAACGCAGGCGGTTGCGGTCGCCGATTTTCAGCGACGGCACGATCAACTTGTCATTGACGTTGGCCGTGTCGTTGGACAAGACAGCCAGACGCAGCTCTTCAAGGTTGCTGGTGTCCTTGCGCAACAACGGCAGGCTGGTGATGAACTGGTCGTTGAGGCTGATATTCAGACGTGAGTCATCATTGGCCGATGGCGCGGTGTAGCGGTATTGCGTTCGCAGCGGGATACCCTGGTTACGCCACACGAAAAGATCGGGTGGCAGATTCACATCCAGGGTGATGGGGCGCGGCTGCAACCCGCTGACCTGCAATTGTTGCGGGTAGGTAATCAGCTCGGCAAAACGCACTGGCCGGTCGGTACGCATCCAGGCCGGTGCATCGTAAGGTTTGCGCGGCTGCAGTTCCTGAACCTTGTCGATGGTGACGCGCGAACCGCGCAGCAGATTACCGCCCAGGGCCAGTGCCTTGGCAGCAGTGGTCAGGTCTTCTTCGTTACGGCCCATGACCAGCAGGATCTTGCTGTAAGGCGCATCCGGATGATTGATCATTTCAACCACAGGCGCGGTCACGGCCGGGAATTTCTCCAGATCGCTCATGAAAGCAGGGCGGTGATCATTGGTGGCAAACACCACGGTTGGCTGGACCGCATCTTTGTTCTGTACCCCTGGCAGGGAATCGAACGACACCGGGAAGCTGGCTCCGCGCCAGTTGGACTGACTGCCGAAGTAGGAGGCCAGGATCGCGGCCGCTTTCTGCTCGCCCAGGGTAGGGTTGGCGGCGAACACAAATGGCAGTTCGAGTTTGCTGTTGTTGCGTGGATCAAAGAATGGCAGCGGGAAAAATGCCAGATCGTTCTGCAGGCTCAGGGCCTGCTCTTGCAGGGTGATACCGCTACCGCGGCTGATATTGACCCACAAGGTATTGTTGGCCGGATCTTCGCAGATGTCGGTGTAATGGCCGACAAACTCCAGCCGTACGCGGTTGAAGTCCGAAACCAGTCGCGGATCGAGGGCCATCTTTTGCGTGGTTTTACGCCCCAGATGGTCTTTCTCGATTGGCAGCACGCCCATCAGCACATCGTTGAGGTACACCCGTATGTGTGAAAGCGTCGGGATCAATGCAGGCGAGGGCGTGTACTCAAGCTGCAGGCTGGCATCACTGGCAATCCGGTCGCGGCGCAGGCTGAATTCCACCACGTCGGAGCTGTTGATACCCAGCAGCAAGGTGTCAGTGGCACGGCCCAATTGCTCAAACGAGTAGGTCACCGGCCAACTTGGCAGCACCTGATCCGTCTGCGCAAACGCAGGCTTGGGCAGAGGGGCGGGCACAGGTGAATTGCCAGGTAAAGGCAAGGGAGCCGACATCAGCTGTGAGGCGAAGGTCATCAGCGCGAGGCTGGCGAAAATAGCTTTTTTAGATAGACGACTCATGATCTGCTCACTGGCCGGGAGATAAGGGGAGTAGCTGCTTTGGGCATGCGCGGCAAAAAGCTGCCCAGCCACTGAAAAATGCGCAAAAACGGTTTTGCCAAGACGCGTATCCACGTCGGCAGGTATTCATAGAGGCGGTAATAGCCTTTGACGCCCAGGGCCAGAATTTCCTTGAGGCTCTGGATCGGTTTGTCGGCTTCAAACCCACTGTTATGGTCAAGCCAGGCATCAGCGCGACCAAAGGTGCACTGCACAAACTCAATCTTTTGTTCGGGCGGCAACTGGGCAAAGCTCAAACCGATGAATCGCTCGCTGGAACGGGTCAGGGTACCGGTGAACACAAATTCACGATTACCCCGCTGGAGAATCAGCGATACCTGCGTACCGACAGGCAGTTGCAGGGCCTGGCTCACTTGCACGCCGACACCACCGTCCGAGTAGTCCACCAGCTCACAAGGGTAGCTGTGACCGTCGGCCAATTTAATGGCACCGGGCAACCGGGCAAGTACGCGGTGCGTGGTACGCACCTGGCGCACCTCGGCGGCAACGGCTACGGCGGCACCGATGATCAGCAGGTTGTAAACCACCCACAGCACACTGACGAGGACAGTGAAGATCTCATCCTTTGGCCCGGTAAACAGGCGCCAGACCGCAAACCCCAGACCGACCACATTGAGCACCGACAGCACCAGGTACGGTTTGGCGGTTTGCCAGTCGAACTGGTTTTCTTCCATCATGCCGCCCTTGGCGGTCACGTTGAACTTGCCCCGCGACGGGCTGAACAAGGCCACGGTGGTAGGTCGTGCGATGTACCAGGCAAGTACGGTTTCGTACACCTCGCCCCAGAATGTCTGGCGATAAGCGCCTTGCATCCGTGAGTTGGTCAGGCTGGCGTGGATCATGTGCGGCAACACGTAGAGCAGGATCATCACGGCCGGGGCATAGATGATGTAGGCGTGAAACAAAAGAAAGGCCAGGGGCGCAGTCAGGAATACCAGCCGGGGCAAACCCACCAGGAAGTGCATCATGGCGTTGGTGTAGCAGATGCGCTGGAAGATCGTCAGGCCCTTGCCCAGCAACGGGTTGTCGGTGCGAAAGATCTGCACCATGCCCCGTGCCCAGCGGATGCGCTGACCGATATGGGCTGACAGGCTCTCGGTCGCCAGGCCGGCTGCCTGCGGGATACGCAGATAAGCCGAGGTCCAACCGTTGCGGTGCAAGCGCAGGGCGGTGTGGGCATCTTCGGTCACGGTTTCGACCGCGAACCCGCCAATGGAGTCAATTGCCGTACGCCGCACGATGGCGCAGGAGCCACAGAAAAACGCGGCGTTCCACATGTCGTTGCCGTCCTGGATCAAACCGTAGAACAACTCGCCTTCGTTGGGACGGTTACGGAAGGTGCCCAGGTTACGTTCGAACGGATCAGGTGACAGGAAGTGGTGCGGGGTTTGTACCAGCGCCAGCGTCGGGTCGCGCAGAAACCAGCCTACCGTCAGTTGCAGGAAGGAGCGGGCGGGCATGTGGTCGCAGTCAAAGATCGCCACCAGTTCGCCGTCGAGTAAAGTCAGTGCGTGATTGAGGTTGCCGGCCTTGGCGTGTCGGTTGTCAGTGCGGGCGATGTAGTTGATGCCCACCTCATCGGCGAATGTCTTGAAGCTGGGGCGGTTGCCGTCATCGAGCAGGTGAATGCGCAGCTTATCTTTCGGCCAGTCGATGCCCAGTGCCGCGTACACCGTGCCACGGGTGACGGACAGCTCTTCGTTGTATGTCGGAATCAACAAGTCAACCACAGGCCATTCGTTGATGTCCGCAGGCAATTGCGCCGGTTGGCGATTGAGCGGCCAGGAGGTCTGCACATAGCCCAGCAACAGGATCAGCCAGGAGTAGGTCTCGGCGATCAGCAAAATCAAACCGCAGATCAGGTCCAGATTGTCGTTCCAGTTCAACGTCGAGGTATAGCGCCACCACAGGTAGCGGCACGAGACGATAATGGACAGCACGATCAGCAACAACGTCGGAAAGCGCCCCGGCATACGGCGTACCAGCATGGCCAGTACCCACAGCAAAATAACAAACACCAACTGCGCCAGATAACCGAAGGGCTCGGTGATACACAGCACAATCAACGCCAGTGCCAGTATGCCGATAGCGATATACAGCACCTTGCGCATTGGCCAGCGCATGCTGTCCCACCAATGCGAGCCTTTGCTCACTTGCGGCCTGATGGTCGAAGGCAGATCGGCAAAGGTGTTGGACAGCAGGTTCCATGGCCGCTGCACGATCATCAGTACGGCCGACAGGTAGCCGCCCAGACGCTGGCGGAAACGCTGACGCCCGATCTGATCCAGGTTAGGCGTGCGTATCAGCAACAGCCACAAGGTTTGCACGACGTAACGCAGCGGGTCGCCAATGGAAGACCGCTTCTCGGCCAGGTGTGGATACAGGCGCCTGTGCTGCTCACGCAAGGCTTTCCAACTGGGCGATTCCAGGCGCAGAAAGATCCAGCCCAGGCCTTGTATCAGCGCCAGGCTAAAAGCTGTGAACCGGGTGCAGTTCTGCTCACGCCGCAAGCGTGTATAGGGAAACCAATGGGCAATCATTCAGCCCTCCTGCCGCGTAAGAGGCACCAACTGGCCAAGCTGATCACATCAAGGGCAATCAGGCTGGTGGGCGCATAACGCCCAGCGGGCTCGCTTCTGGCCAGGGCTTCACCCATGGCTTCGTCGGCGTGCAAGTTCACAGGCACCAGTGATTGGGTATAGCGGTGTTGCCAGATCAGCAGCAGGTCACGTTGCAACTGGCTGGCGGCATCGAACCGATTGACCAGAAACAGCGGCGTTTGCGCCAATTGCGGCTGCAACAGTACGTGGCAAGCAGCGTCGGCATTGAGCACCATGATTGAAATACTGCACTGCGGGTTGGCCATGTGGCCAGGCAAGCGCTGTGGCAGATCGAACAGTATCCAGTCAAAAGCGTCAGCCAGCGCGGCCTGGCGTTGACTCCAGAGTTGGGGCTGCTCAAGTAGCAGGCCATCGAGCCGGATGAATTCGTCCGGCTGCAGTTGCCCGTAAGGCAACACGCAGAGGCCGGGTTCAACACTCCAGGCATGCTCATGCCAGGGTTGCTGGTCCAGCGTCGCCCGGGCCCAACCTTCGCGAGGTGCCAGGTCCATGTTGAAGTGCAAGCCAAGTGAGTTTTCCGGGCACATGTCCACCAACAGCACTTTCTGGCCCAGCTCATGCAACGCATGACCCACTGCAGCCAGGATCGAGCTGGTGCCCACGCCACCCCGCACGCCACGCAAACTCATGGCGATCATGGGGTCTGCTCCGCGTCTTTTTGCAGATCAAGGGGCGTGTTGTGGTGTGCCTCCAGATAGGCCAGCAACGGCCAGCGCTCGAATGCCTGCAATAGCTCCATGTGCGCTGACACGTCGATATATTCCAGGGCGTGCAACTCCATCATCGACTTGAGCCGTGCAATATCATCAGCACGCTCTTTGCGCGAAAGGACATCGGCGCTTATTTGAACCGCTGTGGGTAAGGCAGCCATCCGCCGTTCTCCTTGATTCGCACATAGGGCTTGCCGTTGTAATCGAGCACAACGGTCCCTGAGTTTTCAGATACTTTCGGGGTTCTTGGAAGATCAGTCAGCAGCCTGGACCAGTCCACGGTCTGGCCATTGCTCAGTGCCGGGTCGGCATACAGGCGGGCAATGATTTCAGCGACCGCCAGGTAGCTGCTGGGCTCGCTGATATGGACAGGCGAGGATTGACCGTTGTCGCCCATGTTTATCAGTTTGATGCCAACCGGTACGTGAGTGATGGAGTCGCTCGGGATTTCGCGCATCCCGGCAATCTGCATGCGGTCACCGTGCAACGCCGCACCGTGCTCGGGCACGATGGCGACAACGACACGACGTCCACTTTTTTGCAGTTCCTTGAGGAAGGCATTGAGGTCGTCGAGCAGCACCTGTGCCCGGCTGCTGTAGTCAGCTGGCTGGGTGCCGCCATCCGCCTGCACTTGCCGGTTGCCGTCATGCAGGCTGGTGGTGTTGTAAAACAGCGCCATATTAGGCGTGTCTTCAGCCATACGGTGCTGCCACCATTTGCTCAATACATCGCGGTCACGCCAGATGGGCGAACCGTCAAAACCGACGTAGGTCCGTGGCAGCCCTGCAGGAACAACGCCCAGTGCCGGAGGCGGCAGTTGGCCCTGTTCGCGAACTTCCTGGAGGAATCCGTCGAATGCGCCGGTGTGATTGAGCATCAGCTCGTCGGAGAAACCCAGCTTGCGCAAGTCATCGAACAACAGGCACTGATCCGCCGGTTGCTTGTAGAGCTGCGCATGGGAGGTCTGGCCGCAACTGGCGCGCATCAAACGAATGGCTGCCGGGCCACTGTAGGCAGTGGCCGAGTTGAAGTTATCGAAAATCACGTCCATCTGGCTGAACAGCGTGTTATCACGCAAGCCCACCGCTTCCAGATCGTCCCAGGCCATGGAGCAAATATTGATGACCAGCAGGTCAAACGGTGGCGGCTTGACTGCAGGCTCCTTGAAGTCGACCTTGCGGGTCGACTCGTTGAGGTAAAACTTGTCCAGATAACCATTGAGCGTCGCGTCGTCCGGTTCGCCCACGCTGCTGGTTTGTCCGCCTGTGACGGTTTGGGTACCGGCCATTTGTGGCGCCACCGAAGGCGGCAGCAGCCACTGCAGGTTGCCCATGCCCAGCCAGGCAAAACCCAACAGGGTGAAGGTTGTCAGGCGCAACCACTGATTGAGGAACAGGTAGCCAACGACCAGCAGCAGCAACATGGCGCACACTTGCCAGTCGATAAAGCGTCCCAGCAGCTCGACAACGTAGTCAAAGGAGAAATCCAGTACGCCGGGCTGCGCCAGCAAACGGGTGAATGGCGGGAACCAGGTGTCCTGATACAACAGCGCTACGGCCACCGGGATGGCAATCAGGGTGCGCACACGGCGCAACACAGGGTTGGCGATCGGAATCAGCAGCACCGCTGCAAAGATCAGGTTGGGCAAAATCTGGATATTCAGATGCCCTGTCCAGGCCAACAGGAACTTGGCCAGGAAATAGAGGTTCCAGGCTCCCAGGCCGCGCCAGGGGCCGGCAATTTTTTGCGCCGCAGCGTCAGACTTATACAGACTCATCAGGCGTTCTCTGAGCAGGGCTGGCAGGCGTGCGACGTCGAACACCGCACGATTTCATATAACGAGGTGACAGGTACTGCTCGAAATGATTTTTCAAGAACCTTCGAATGCGCTGCCAAAACAGCGTCAGCAGTACGGTGACCACACAGGTCAGGGCAATGACATCGATCAGCTCAAGGAACGTCATGACTGCGGCTCACTGATAGGAAGCGTGAATCTTTGAGGATTTAACGGCGTGCGTTCACTGACGCCCGGTGTCGGCATAATGGCTGGAGCCTCGATGGGAATATGCAGATGCGTCGGTACCGCCGGTGCTTTTGTAAAGGTCTGAGCGTTCAGATCGGAAAGCCCGCTCAGCATGCGGCGCTGGGTAAACAGGTCACGCCAGGGCAGGCGACAGATGTTGCCCAGTGCTGGCTCCAGCCCGTCAGCGCGGCAGGCAAACAGAAACAGGTACAGCTCACCGTCCAGTAAGCAGGCAAAGTCGCCAAAGCGGCGAAGGCACATCTGGTTCAAAAACAACTCTTCGCCCAGACCCGGTACCGGCTCGAACTTCATCAACTGATGGGTCACTTCGCCGGAGCTGTCCCTATAGATCTGCGACACGGCCTCATAAAATTCACGGGGGCTCACCAGTCCGCGTATCTGCGGAGGGCGCTGACGCTCAAGCAATGTGTTGAAGTCGATACTCTGGGTGTATTGCCAGCGTTGGCCCTGGATACTTTCGATCATGCTCAGAAACCGTGAAAGCAGTGTGCCGTCAGGCACAATCAGGTTGGCGCCGCACGCCAGCAGCAGGCGTTCATCGCGATAGCGCACCGAAGGCTCCATTTCACGCACGACGATCTTCAATTCAGGACCGCAATGTTCCCGTAAATCGTGCAGCTGTTGAGCCAGGTCGAGTAACTGATAGCTATTGTCGATGCCCACGATGACGGTGGCCGCACGGGCAGTATCGGCGGCCTCAAGCAATGCCTCACGGCTTTCGAACAGATACCAGTGTTTTGACATTGACGGCGCGCCTTCAAGAACGGAGCGCTCGGCGAGGTATACGTGCTGATCGTCAGCCACCCGTGGCTGAGTATCGACAGCCGTTTGCGGGATAAGCGTCAGGGCATTGTTTTTATCGGAGAGTTTGAACTCCTGGCCTGCGGTGACGCCCAGATCGTTGTGCCAGAAGTGCAATTGGTAGCGCAGGTCGCCGTTGAAATGATAAAGACGGCTCAGACCGGACAGAGTCTGATTGAGTTGCAGCAATTGTGCATGTAACAACGCGGCTTCGCCGTGGGTGATCACCAGCAGCGTTGCGTTGCGCTCAAGAAGCCACCCACGTACGCGTTCGAGCCAGCGTTGCAACTGAGTAGCCGTAGTCGATTCGGTCCAGCTGTTTGAAGGCAGCACCAACAGGATCTGGCTTGAAGGGAGAATGCCGGCACGACCGAGATCGCGGGTCAGCGTGGCCAGTCCGGGTTCAATCACGCGCTGGGCAATTTCGAAGAGTTTGAGTTTGTCCGGACCTCGGTCGGGCGCCAGATCGCTGATGATGTCTTGCACCGAACCGGCGCCAGCAATCAGCGTGGCTGGCACGCTTTCGGGTAAAGCTTCAAGAAATTGCCTTACCAGCAGTTTTGCGTCAGTCGAGTGATCGACCGTGACCCAATACAAGCCGCCTGCACGCAAAACAATCTGTTGATCCAGCAATCCGCTGATGGCCAAACTGATATGAACCAAGCGTAAAGTCCCCCCAGGGAAAAGCATTTATTGAGGCGTCTGGCACTGTCAGCCATGCAGAACAATCACTATCGCCTGTTGGGCTAACCTTTTATGGCGCCAATAGAATGACTGTCAACATGCAACCAAGTGTTTCTGGCCGTTTATTTTTATGTTCGTGCTGTCTGTATCGTTCTTCACAAGCGTAGTACTACCGCTCATTTTGTGTCGGAAAGTGAGCAGCTTATCACCGTAAAATTATCAAGCCCATGATTTACAGTGGAAATAAGTCAAAAAAATACCGCTTGTGTGATGATAGTCATTAAATTGGCACCACGACCTTAGGGCTTGATATGCAAGGCCTGCAGGGAATGCCTGGTGCGTATGGGGGTGTAAAGTGCCTGAGACGGCTGCAAATGAGGGGGACTAAAGTGGCTACCTGGCTTTCTGATAGGCCTATTGCGTGCTATTGCTTAGGTGGGTTCATGGCGAACCGAATACTTTCGATCAGGCTCTCCCTCAGAGCCTGACCCCGTCACTGAAATGTCCATGAGGTGTATCTATGCCAGTCAAGCACGACTTGTTACAGGACTTGGGGCTCACCAAGGAAGCCATCAGCAAGTTCCGCAGCGAAAACCCTCATCTGAATCAGTTGTTTGTGCAGTACGGCGAAAAAGATGCCGAAGTCGTTGAAGCTGAAGCCAACGATGCAATAGGGGTTGCCGACGATGTGTTGCGCAAGCTCAAGGAGCAACGGCTCCTGATCAAGGATAAAATCGCGCAAATCTTGAGCGCTTAAGTCACCGTAAGTTGCGGGAAGTAGACATGTCTCAAATCATCAAAATTGTAGCTACATTGCGAGCCAAGCCAGGGCATGGCAGAACGGTCGAGCAGGCACTGCGTGCCTGTGTCGAAGGCTCACGAGCCGAGCCGGGCTGTCATTTCTATGACTTGCACGTGGATCGTACCGATCCGGAGTGCTTTGTATTTGTTGAAGGCTGGGCGGACATGGAGGCTATCGAGCACCACAAAACCACCCCGCACTATCAGGCGATGACCCACGCGGTGGGTGATTTGCTGGCCCACCGTGAAGTGTTGCTGCTGGACGAGCTGAGCATCTAAGGCCCAGTTCAATAGAGCAACACCCTGCGGCGGTCCTTGACGGGGCCGCCGTTTTATTTGGCGGGTTTAAAAGCTCGCCGCATCCAGTTCGTACAGCGATTCGCTGCCTGCCCGGATGGTGTGCTCAAGGCTCAACGTGCGCGGCAGCAATCGGCTGAAGTAAAACTTCGCGGTGGCAAGCTTGGCGCTGTAAAACGCCGGCTCGGCCTCCATCGAGCGCTGTGCCACATCGGCCATGCGTGCCCATAGCCAGGCGTACGCCACATAGCCGAACAGGTGCAGATACTCGACGCATGCGGCGCCGGTTTCGTTGGGGTTGACCTTGGCCCGTGCCTGCAACCAGTCACTGACGTCTTCAAGACGCCGCACCGCGTCGAGCAACTCGCTGGCGTAAGGTTTGCCGGGGCTGGAGGCAAAATCGCGGACCTGAGCAGTAAACATGCGCAGGCTTGCACCGCCGTTGGCGATCACTTTACGGCCCAGTAAATCCAGTGCCTGAATCCCGTTGGTCCCTTCATAGATCTGCGCGATACGTACGTCACGGACCAACTGCTCCTGGCCCCATTCACGGACGTAACCGTGGCCACCCAATACTTGCTGACCCAGCACGCAGCTGTCGAACCCGTTATCGGTGAAAAAGGCTTTGGCGACTGGCGTGAGCAAGGCCACCAGCGCGCTGGCGTCCTCTTGCTCCCGTGGCTCGGTCGAGAACTTGGCGAGGTCCAGTTGTTGACCCACGTAGCTGGCGAACGCCCGGCCGCCTTCGGTCATGGCCTTCATGCTCAGCAACATGCGGCGCACATCGGGATGAACAATGATCGGGTCGGCCATTTTGTCAGGGGCGACGGCTCCAGTCGGTGCACGGCCTTGCAGGCGCTCGCAGGCATAGGCACGGGCACTCTGATAGGAGGCTTCGGCGCACCCAATGCCTTGAATGCCGATGGACAAGCGTTCGTAGTTCATCATGGTGAACATGGCTGCCAGTCCCTTGTTGGCTTCGCCAATCAGCCAGCCCTGTGCACCGTCAAAATTGATCACGCAGGTGGCCGAGGCCTTGATCCCCATTTTGTGTTCGATGGAGCCACAGCTAACGGCATTCCCTTGACCCAGGGAGCCATCGTCCTTGATCAGTACCTTGGGCACCAGGAACAACGAAATGCCCCGGGGGCCGGGTGGCGCGTCCGGCAGTTTGGCCAGCACCAGGTGAATGATGTTCTCGGTCAGGTCCTGGTCGCCCCCGGTGATGAACATCTTGCTGCCGCTGATGCTGAAACTGCCGTCCGGCTGTGGCTCGGCGCGGGTACGGATGATGCCCAGGTCTGTGCCGCTGTGGGCTTCGGTCAAACACATTGAACCGGCCCAGCGACCTTCATACATCGGGGGCAAGTAAAGGCTTTTGAGTTCTTCGCTGGCATGGGCATCAATGGCCAGGCAGGCGCCACTGGTCAGCGCGGAGTACAGGGCAAAACTTGAGTTGGCGCCGTAGAGCATTTCTTCGAATTGCACCGCGAGCATTTTCGGCATGCCAAGCCCACCGAACTCAGGGTTGCCCGACAACCCGACCCAGCCGCCTTCGATATAGGTGTTATAAGCGGACTTGAACCCCCTGGGGGTCGTTACTTGGCCCGAATGCCACTGGGCGCCTTCCTCGTCGCCACTGCGGTTGAGTGGAGCAATCAACTGAGCGGTGACTTTGGCGGCTTCTTCGAGAATCGCGTCGCAGGTGTCGGCATCCACATGATCGGCCAGGGCGGGAAGTCTGGCCCAGAGCGCAGGGGCCTCGAAGACTTCGTGCAAGACAAAACGCATGTCGCGAAGCGGAGCATTGAATTCAGGCATTGAGACTCTCTTGTGTTGGCAGTGGATATCCCGTGGGGGGATTACAGCGCTTTGGCCATGTCGCGCAGTACGTACTTCTGGATTTTCCCTGTCGAGGTCTTGGGCAACAGGGTAAACACCACCGTACGTGGCACCTTGAAGCCGGCCAGGTGATCGCGACAAAAGGCGATGATCTCTGCCTCGCGCACCCGTGGGTGATCAGCCTTCAGGGTGATGAAGGCGCAGGGGGTTTCGCCCCACTTTTCATCCGGGCGCGCAACCACCGCGGCTTCCATCACGGCGGGATGGCGGTACAGCACGCCTTCGACTTCGATCGTGGAAATATTCTCGCCCCCGGAAATGATGATGTCCTTGAGACGGTCACGAATTTCGACATAACCGTCCGGATGGCATACCGCCAGGTCGCCGGTATGAAACCAACCACCTTCGAAGGCTTCGGCTGTAGCGCTGGGGTTCTTCAAGTACCCCTTCATCACGGTGTTGCCACGCATGAATATCTCGCCCATGGTTTCGCCGTCACGGGGGGTTGGAATGAGGGTTTTAGGGTCGGCCACCATCACGCCTTCCAGCGTGGGGTAACGCACGCCTTGACGGGATTTGATCTGCGCACGCTCGGCCAAGGGCTGCTCATCCCACTTGTCATGCCAGGCACAGATCGTCACGGGACCATACACTTCGGTCAGGCCGTAAACGTGGGTCACCTTGATGCCCATCTCTTCTACGGCACCAATCACTTTGGCCGGTGGGGCCGCGCCTGCAACCATTGCATGCACCGGATGGTCAATTGCGGCCTTGGCTGACTCGGGCATATTGACCAGCGCATTGAGCACGATCGGCGCACCGCACAGATGAGTGACCTGATGCTCACGAATCAAATTGAGGATTTTTTGCGGATCGACCCGGCGCAAGAACACATGCACACCGGCCAATGCCGTAATGATCCACGGGTAGCACCAGCCGTTGCAGTGGAACATCGGCAAGGTCCACAGATACACCGGATGGTTGCCGATGGACCAGACCATCTGATTGCCCAGGGAGTTGAGGTAAGCGCCGCGATGGTGATACACCACGCCCTTCGGGTTGCCGGTGGTGCCAGAGGTGTAGTTGAGCGCTATGGCCTGCCACTCATCCGCGGGCCATTGCCACTCGTACTCGGGGTCGCCTTCAGCCAGTAGCGCTTCATAGTCCAGTGCGCTGACAGGCTGGCCTTCGCCGTACTCGGGATCATCGACATCGATGATCAGTGGCGGATGGTCCAGCATAGCGACGGCGGCATGGACCACGTCATGGAATTCGCGGTCGGCAATTAACACCTTGGCCTCACCGTGGGCCAGCATGAAGGCAATGGCTTCAGCGTCCAGGCGTACGTTCAGGGCATTGAGCACTGCGCCGATCATGGGCACCGCAAAATGCGCTTCAAGCATGGCCGGGATGTTGGGCAGCATCACCGCCACCGTATCGCCCTGGCCAACCCCGCGTCCTGCAAGCGCACAGGCCAGTCGTCGGCAGCGGCTGTAGGTCTGCGCCCAGGTGCGGCGAATGGAGCCGTGAATCACGGCAGGGTAGTCAGGGTAGACGTTGGCGGTGCGTTCGATGAAGCTCAGAGGGGTGAGTGCCATATGGTTTACGGCAGTCGGCTCAAGGCCGTGCTCAAAAATCGACATGAGGGTCATTCCGGTGGCTGATTGTTAGCTCTATGGCTGCCCGCCGTGCCAATGGCCAGCGGGTCAGTTTTATGTCCGGTCTGACTTATAGCCCACTCTGGGTTTGATATGGAAGTAATACCTAAGCACTATAGTAGTTGTACTATATCGATAAAATCTGCCCAGACGTCAGGATGCCGAATGCCCGTTTCCCTGCTGCTCCATGATCCTCAGCCCACTGTGGTGCTTGATGCACACGGCTTGCCGCTGACGGCGAACCGGGCTTTGACCGGTCTTTTGAAGGGAAAGATGCTGAGTCACGTGAGTACCTTGTTGCCTGGCAATTTGCCGGAGCTGGTCCGCGCTTGCCTGCAACAGGTCAGAGCCATCGAGCAGGTGGAGGCGCAATGCGATCAACACGTGTGGCTCTGGACGTTGATACCCGACCCCGACAACCACTGTGTGGTGGCTCGGGGTCGCGAAGCGAGTACGGAGCTGCTGGCGGAGCGTGAGGCGGCCAAGGCGCGGCGCCTTTACCGGCTGATTACCGAAAACACCACTGATCTGATCTCGCGTCATACCCCGGACGGGCGTTTCCTGGATGCATCCCCGGCGTCCTGGACCTTGCTCGGGTACTGGCCCGAGACACTGCGTGGCACCCGGGCTCAGCGCTTGTTTCATGCTCACGACCTAAAGCTGGCGCTGCGTCAGGCACGGGATGCACTGCAAGCCGATGGCTATCACACCATGACGTACCGCATTCGCCACCACGAGGGGCATTACCTGTGGTTTGAAACCGCGAGCCGGGCAATACGTGAAACCTACACCGGCGCTGTGGTTGAAGTGGTGAGTGTGTCGCGGGACATCACCGCGCGCATCCAGGCCGAAGAAAACAAGCGGCGGCTGGCGGAGGTGGTCGAGGCCAATCCTGATCCTGTGCTGTTTATCGACCCGGCTGGCGGCGTGTCTTATCTCAATCCGGCGGCGCGGCGCATCCTCGGCATTCTGCCGGCACAGGGCATGCCTCCATTGTCTGCGTTTTTGGCCGCCCACACTCTGGCGATGCTGGAGTCCAGTGGCTGGAGCGGTGCCGAGCAGCACGGCTTGTGGAGTACTGAAACCCGTCTGCAGCCATTGAGTGGCGAGCCTTCGGTGCCTGTGTCATTGCTGCTGCTGGCCCATCGTTCAACTGCCGGCGAGCGGTTTTTCTCGCTGGTTGCCCGGGACATGCGCGAGCGCGAATTGCGTGAAGCCCAGCAGCGTCATCATCAGGATGAAATGGCGCACACCACACGGCTGATCACCCTTGGTGAGCTGGCATCCGGGATCGCCCATGAAATCAATCAGCCGCTGGCGGCCGTGGTCAATTACGCTAACGCCAGCCAGCGTTACCTGCAGACCCTGGGCAGCAATCCAGAGGCCGTAGAACGTGTGGCCCAGGGGCTGGAGAGGATCAACCTGCATGCCAACCACGCTTCTGAAGTGATCAAACGACTGCGCGGTTTTTTACGCAAGGGGCGACGCAACCTGCAGGCGCTGGATGTCAGCGAGGTGGCGCGGCAGGCGGTAAGTTTGTGTGCCTGGGAAGCCCGGGAGCGCCATGTGGTTATCGAGCAGCAATTACCGGATAACCTCGGGCGGGTATACGTTGATCGGGTGCTTCTGGAGCAGGTGCTGCTCAACCTGTTGCGCAATGCCATTGACGCCAACAGCGAGCAACATCCGGGGCAGGCTTCGCGCATTACCCTGCTGGCGCAAACGTTGGCGGGTGGAGTACTGCAAATCCGCGTGCAGGATCAGGGGCCGGGTGTCAGTGCCGGTCAGCTTGAGCAACTGTTTACACCGTTCTACACCAGCAAAGTCGATGGGTTGGGGCTGGGTTTGTCGATGAGTCGCAGCATCATTGAAGGCTTCGGCGGTGAGCTCGATGCCCGACCACAACCCGAAGGATTATTGATGTGCTGCAATTTGCCGTTGATGGCCTCAGTCAAACCAACAAGAGAGTCAACATGACAACCCAAACCCGGTCTGTGGTGTACGTGGTGGATGATGATCAGGGCATGCTCGACTCGACCGTCTGGCTGCTGGAATCCGTTGGCCTGCATGCGCTGGCCTTTACCAGTGGGCAGGCCTTTCTGCAGGCGTGCGATCCTGCGCTCAGTGCCTGCGTGGTGCTGGATGTCCGTATGCCGGCAATGGGCGGTCTTAACGTGCAACAGGCGTTGCAGGAGCGCGGCATCAAGATGCCGGTGATATTCGTCAGCGGTCATGCCGATGTGCCGATCGTGGTACGTGCCTTCAAGGCGGGCGCTCATGACTTTATCGAAAAACCCTATAACCAGCAGTTGCTGCTGGACAGCGTGCAGCAGGCGCTCAGCGGCGGCAATGCACTGCAAACGGCAACCCGGGAGCAGGCACAGCTGGAGGCGCGACTGAGCAGCCTGACGCCCCGTGAGCGGGATGTGTTCCTGCCCTTGGTCAAGGGCTACACCACCCGTGAAATTGCCGAGCAACTGGCGGTAAGCGTCAAGACCATCGACCTGTATCGCTCCCGGGTGATGAAGCGCATGCAGGCCCGGCACTTGCCGGATCTGGTGGGCATGGCCATTGCGGCCGGGCTGGTCGATCCGCTCAAGTTGCGTTAGCCAGCAAGGCCTCAACGGCGGCCATGACTTCGGGCCGATAGGAGTGGGCAACGTTAAAGCGTAGTAACCGGTGCAATGCCGGATCGTGACCGAACAGGCTGCCCGGAGCCAGTACCACGCCCCGGGCCAATCCTTGCCGGGCGAGGGTTTGTGCATCAAAACCCGGTGGCAAGGTCGCCCACATAAACAAGCCGCCTTCATAAGGGGTGTTCAGGCTAAAGCCGAGGTGCTGCAACCACTCGCCAACCTTAGCGCCGCAGGCCTGCAGGCCCTGGACCGTGCGCTTGCGGTGTTTGTGGTAACTGCCATCGTTGAGCATCGCAGCCACCACCTGCTCAAGCATTTGAGCGGTGATGCCCCCACACATCAGCTTCATTTGTGTGAGGTTGGCTGCCACCTGCGGGGCGGCGACCACAAAACTGACGCGCAAATTTGCGCTCAGGGTTTTCGAGAAACCACTGAGGTACGTCACGTGTTGCACCCCGGCCAAAGCAACCAGTCGAGGCGGCGGGCTGGGGTGCAAATCGCCGTAGAGATCGTCTTCGATGATATGGCAGTTATAGCGCTTGGCCAGTTCCAGCAAGCCATAAGCCTGCGCTGGGGAAAAGGAGTGGCCGGTGGGGTTGTGCAGCAGGCTGGTGGTTACATACAGGCTAGGGCGCTGCTCGATCAAAATCTGTTCCAGCGCTTGCAGGTCCAGCCCCTGTGCGCTGCGGTCTATGGTGACAATGCGGGCACCGTGCAGGCTCAGGTTTGCGTGAAAGTTGAAGTAGCAGGGAGCATCGAGCAGCACCGTGTCGCCAGGCCTAATACGCAAGCGCAGCAGCATGTCCAGGCCCTGTACGGTATTGGCAGTGGTGATGATCTGTTCGACCGGCACCTCGATGCCTTGCCCCGAGAGCTTTTGCTGCAAGGCCAGGCGCAACGGCATATAGCCCGCGGGATCGCCATAACTGGCCAGTTGCAGGGCGGGCGAGCGGCTGATCTTGCGCACGCAGGCGCCCATGGTACTGGTCTCCAGCCAGCTTTCGGGCAAGTGACCGCCACCCGGGCGCAATGCGCTGCTGGCGTTGATCAGTGAGCGGCGTAACAGACTGGTCAAATCCTGGGGCAATAGATCAAGTCCGGGCACCCGTGGCTGCACCGCTTTGGTCGCAACAAAGTAACCCAGCCCCTGACTGGACGTAATACGGCCTTGCCCGCGCAGGCGATCAAGGGCTTCAATCAGGGTGAATTTGCTCACGCCCCAGTGTCCGGTCATCACCCGTGCAGAAGGCAGCTTGCTGCCGGGGCTGAGCAAGCCGCTGTCGATAGCCGTGCTCAGGGCATCGACGATCTGCTGGACCTTGGATAGACCAGGCTGGAACGAAACGATAGGTAGATGCATGGAGGCCTCATACTTTGCCGGTGATGTTACCAGTAAAGATCGGTAAAGTTTGTGGGTGGTTCATCTGCCTATTGTCTGGGGTACTGCTTAGACTGCGGTGTCGCTCGCATAGGTTCGAGCGTTGATTGCGGGATGTAACGATCAAAATGGCCACACAACTCACCCTGGTTTCCTTTTCTTATTTTCTCATTTTCTGCGCCACCATGACCTTTAGTCCTGGGCCCATGACCCTCTTGCTGATGGGGTTTGGCATGCAGGAAGGCTTGAAACGTTCAATGCCGGTGCAGTTGGGGGCCAGTGCCGCGTATCTGGTGTCGATTCTGTTTTTTGCCGTGGGCTTTGCAGAGTTGATCAAGGGCAATCCCTTGATCAGTCGTGCATTGCAGTACATCGGCGTGGCCTATTTGCTGTATCTGGCCTATAGGCAATGGAACAGTAACGGGCTGGCGCTCGATCGCACTGCAACCCTGGACAGCGGCTTCAAGGGCCGTTTTGGCAAGGGCTTGCTGACCGGCTTCTCTAACCCGAAAACCATCGTCATGTTCAGCGCCGTGTTTCCGCAGTTTGCAGGGCAGGGCAGTGCTACCCGGACGCAGGATCTGATCGTGCTGGGGTTGGCGTTTTTGCTGTTGCAGTTTGCCAGTGGCTGTCTGTATTGCTACTTCGGCCAGCGTATTCGGCGAGTGCTGCAAAGTCCGTCGCGCCAGGTGTTGCTGCAAAGGGCGACGGCAGTGATGCTGTTAGGTGTGGCACTGATGCTGGCGAGAGGGTTTGACCACTGAGTAAAACGCTATAAGTGCACTGAATAATTATGGGTATGGGTTATATTGAGACGTGTTTCAACCCGTATCGAGATTGGTTTTGTTGACTATTGACCCTGCAGCAACACTGGTATCAGCCATAGCGTTAAATCAGGTTCAAACACCTGTGGCGCTTTATCTGCAGCGCCTTGCGCCATCCAGCCGTCAGACAATGCGCTATGTACTGCAGGACGCAGCGGATCGCCTGGGCGTAGAAGATGTGGCCATCGATGAGTTTCCTTGGCATCACTTGCAACCCGGTCATATCACGGCTCTGGTAGCAGCATTGCGCGAGGACGGCTATGCGCCCAACACCTCATCCCTGTACGTAAATGCCATTCGCGGTGTAATGAATCAGGCATGGCAGCAGAGCCTGATTACCCAGGATCATTTACTGAAGATTCGCGCAGTGAAGGCGGGCGGTGGCTCGCGGCTGGTCAAGGGACGTAACCTGCGGCGCAACTTGATCCGTGAACTGATGGATGTGTGTGCGGCAGATCCGCGTCCGCAAGGGCTCAGGGATGCAGCGATCATTGCGATTTTGTATGGTTCGGGGATGCGCAAGTCGGAGTCGGTGAACATGGACCTGTGTCAGGTCGATGTGGAGCAGCGAAGCTTGCAGGTATTGGGCAAAGGCAACAAGGAACTGATCAAGTTCGCTCCGGCCTGGGCTTTTGAAAAGCTTGAAGCGTGGCTGGCGTTTCGTCGGGCCAATTTGCCGGAAGGCGCCAGTGACGACGCGTTTCTGTTCAATCGCATCCGCCGTGGCAATCACATCACCCGCGAGCGCATCACCAAACATGCCATTTACTACATCGCCAAACAGCGGGGCAGGCAGGTAGGGGTCGACATCATGCCCCACGACTTTCGCCGCTCGTTTATCACCCGGGTGATTGAAGAGTACGACGTCTCCATCGCCCAAAAACTGGCTCACCACGCCAACATTGCCACCACCGTCAGCTATGACGTGCGGGATGACAATGAGCGGCGCAATGTGACAGACCGATTTTTGTTGTAGCCAAACTCTTGTGGGATGCGAGTGCTGGAATTTGTCAGGCAGTTCCAGGTGATGCTGTCGCGAGCAAGCCGCTCTCACAGGTTCGTCAGGTGTTGGTTTTAAGCTTGGTCCACAGGCGGGTGGTCAAGCGGGCAACCTTGGCCGGCAGGTCTTCTACGGTGAACAGGGTGTCGATCACTTCCTTGGACGGGTAGATCGCCGGGTCCTGTTTCACGTCTGGCGACAAGTACGCATCCGCCGCCTGATTAGGGTTGGCGTAGTGGATCTGGTTGCTGATATTGGCAATCACTTGCGGCGTCAGCAGGTAGTTCATGTAGGTGTAGGCATTCTTTTCATGAGGCGCGCTTTTGGGCATCACCACCATGTCGAGCCACAGTGTTGAGCCCTCCTTGGGAATCGAGTAGGCGATATTGATCCCGTTCCCGGCTTCCTTGGCACTGGCCGCGGCCTGCACCACGTCCCCGTTAAAGCCGATCACTGCACATATATTGCCGTTGGCCAGATCGCTGATGTATTTGGACGCGTGAAAGTATTGAACGTATGGCCGGATTTTCAGCAATGCCTGCTCGGCTTTCTTGTAGTCTTCCGGGTCGTGGCTATGGTGCGGCAAACCCAGGTAGTTGAGGGTAATTGGTAGCACTTGCGTCGGATTGTCGATGATTGCGACCCCGCACTGGCTAAGCTTTTTGATGTTGTTTTCATCAAAAAACAGGCTCCAGGACTGAGTGATATCGGTAGTACCGAAAATGGCCTTGATCTTCTCTACGTTGTAGCCAATACCCGCCGTACCCCACATGTAGGGGTAACCGTACTGGTTGCCGGGGTCGTTGACTTCGAGCTTTTTCATCAAGACCGGATCAAGGTTCTTCCAGTTGGGCAACTGGCTCCTGTCCAGCTTCTGGATGGCGCCGGCCTTGATCAGGCGAGACAGGAAGTGGTTGGAAGGGCTGACCACGTCATAACCGGTGTTGCCGGTCATCAACTTGGATTCCAGGACTTCGTTGCTGTCATGAATGTCGTACGTTGCCTTGATCCCTGTTTCCTTGGTGAAGGAAGTCAAGGTGTCGTCAGCGATATAGCCATTCCAGTTAGAGATATTGACGCTCTCGTCCGCGAGGGTGACGGTCGAAAACGCAGCGAGTATTACCGCAAGGGAAACCGGGTGGATGTACATGTGCAATCACCTTTTCAAGGAGCTTTTATTCTTTTGTGGTGTGAGAGGTTTCAGATTTCTGTCTTGGCCCTGACCGCTTCCATACGCATTCGTAACACCGCGCCGATATCAAAGAACGGGCGGGGCGGAAGCCAGCCAGGCTGGGCTCTATCCATGACCGACTGCAGCAACTCAGAGCTGGCGCCCGATGCCAGTTCGGCGAGCAGACGCCCCCATAGGGTGCCGCGGGCAACACCGGAGCCATTGCATCCGGCCACGGCATAAACGCCGTCTTCGACCTTGGCAAAGTAAGGCTGGCCGCTGCGGGTAGCGCTCAGGTGGCCGGTCCAGGTGTAGTGAATGTCCTGCTCACCAAGCCCGGGGAAGCGGCGTTGCAAGCCCAGAACATGGTGTTTGCGGCGCTGTATCAAATCACGGTCGGATAAATCCTTGGTGCGGTATTCCGCTGTATTGCGGATCATCACCCGACGATCCGGGGTCAGGCGTACCGTGGCGCCCAATGGGCGGGTCGACAGGACGCCCCAAGGCTCAACACTGCCGATGGCCTGGTATTCCTTGTCCGTCAGGGGGCGGGTCAGGCTGGCGCTGAGTTCCATCGGGAAGGTCGCGCTGTTGTCGATTCCCGCTCGGGGGATAAATGCATTCAGGCATACCAGCACCTGGCTAGCTTCGATGCTGCCCTGGGTGCCTGCGGCTCGAATCCGCCCGCCACTCAGGCGCTCAAGACCGGTGATCTCGGTGTTTTCAAACAGGGTGACATTGGCCGGCAATGAATCCAGCAGGCCTTTCACGTACTTTGCTGGCTGCAGCAAGGCATTGCCATTGCCGCACCAGATCGCGGCCTGGTAATGCCGGGTGCCGAGCTTTTGTGCCAGTTGCGTGCCTTCCAGAAACTGCGCGCTGGCGCCTACTGCGCTCAGGGTTTTGAGCTTGGCCTCGACATGGTTCAGCTTGCCAGGGTCATTGACTGCGAAGTAATAACCCGAGTCCCGGTACTCACACTCGATGCCATGGCGTGCAATACGCATGCGTACCTCTTCGCCCGCGGCCTGGCCAATGGATGAGTCGGCAGCAAATCCTGAAAATCCGCTTTTGCCGATCAGTTCATCGTCGCCAGGGTTTTCGTGGGCAACGGCGTAACCGGAATTGCGCGCTGAAGCCCCTTGGGCGGCACGTTGCCGGTCGACAACCACGATGCGCGCCTCGGGGTGCAGTTCAGCAAGTGAGTGGGCTGCACTCAGGCCGGTGATACCTGCGCCGATAATGAGCCAGTCGGCTTTCTCTGAGCGTGTGAGGTGATCACGGCAAGGGGAGCTTCCAGCAAGCGCAATCCAGCCACATTCATTTTTCACGTTTCACCTCATTTAACTGTTGTACTGATCGTCCTCTGGCTTTAATGCATGCGCTATTTGCATGGCTGCCTGGAGGTGACGCTCTCTATAGCTGGAATTTATGCCGGATCTGGTGATATAACCAACGTTATAAATTCATTGATTGATTCTGAAAACGCATGGATAAAATCCGCCACGTACCCTCGCTCCAGGGATTGCAGGCGCTGGTCGAGGTTGCAGACTCGGGCAGCTTCACTCAGGCCGCGCAAACCCTGTGCCTGACTCAAAGTGCTGTCAGCCGCAAGATTCAGCAACTTGAAGCGCATTTCGGTGTTGCACTGTTTGCCCGAACAAGCCGCAACGTGCGAATGACAGGCGAAGGTGAGCAGGTGCTGGCCAGTGCCCGGAGTATTCTTGAACAATTGAAAGTGCTTGAAGACCGGCTTTCACCGCAAAAGCGGCCATTTAGAATTCGCATGCATGTTTCGCTGGCCGTTCGCTGGTTATTGCCAAAGCTGAGCGACTTTTACCTGCAGCATCCGGACATCGCCTTGTCGATTGAGACGGTCGCAACCGAGATAGTCGAGCCGGCTAGCGACAGCGACGCCTACATCCTTTACCTGCCAAGGCCATCGAGCGATCCAGCGTGCATGGTGCTGTTTGACGAGGCACTGGTGCCGGTGTGCGCGCCGGACCTGGGGCCGCTGACATCCATGGCAGACCTTGTACACTTTGCGCTGCTGCATCGTTCAGCCGACCAGCAAGCTTGGACTGACTGGTTGGCGGCAAACGAAGGCAAATCGCTGCAGGCCTACAGGCATATTCCGTTCAATCTCGACGAACTGGCACTGGATGCCGCAGCGCGGGGCCTGGGTGTGGCGGTGACCGACATGACCCTGGCGGCAGAGTCCATTCAACGCGGGGTGTTGATTGTCCCGTTCGGCGAACCGCTAAAGACCGGCGGTAACTATTCGCTGTGCCTGCAGCCGTCGGCCAACTCGCATCCGGCGCGTTCCGAAGTGCTGCAATGGTTTGCCCGGCAGGCCGAGTGATAATGGAGAACTTGTTAAATTTTGTAATAAGTCTTCTCGCAGGAATATTTATAAATCGCTGTAGGATTGCCTCCCCAATTCAATACAGGTTTGTATGAACGCCCTACAGGAACCACCCAGTCGCAGCTCTGAGCCTGCGCCCCTTCTTCGCTTGATCACCTCTGTCGAGCGTGCTTTACCTTTCTCCAGCCCTTCGTTTTGCGATAGCACATCCGTTGCTACGCTTGCCCGTGCGCGCTCGTCGTTAACCCTGAACCTTCGTGAGATTGACTGATACCTATGGAATGGATTGCAGATCCCACGGCCTGGCTCGGCCTGTTGACGTTGATTGTGCTGGAACTGGTACTGGGCATTGATAACTTGGTGTTTATCGCCATCCTGGCAGACAAGTTGCCGCCGGAGCAGCGCGATCGTGCCCGGGTCATTGGTCTTACGCTTGCACTGGTGATGCGTCTGGGCCTGCTGGCCAGCATCTCGTGGATCGTCACGCTGACGGCGCCGTTGTTTGAAGTGTTCGACAAATCGTTCTCGGGTCGCGACCTGATCATGCTGTTCGGCGGCCTGTTTCTGTTGTTCAAGGCGACGATGGAGTTGCATGAACGACTGGAAGGGCATGTGGCCGAACGCACATCAAGCATGGGCTACGCCATGTTCTGGCCGATCGTGGCGCAGATTGTGGTTCTGGACGCTGTGTTTTCCATGGACGCGGTGATTACCGCCGTTGGTATGGTTGATCACCTGTCTGTGATGATGATCGCGGTGGTGTTCTCGATCGGCTTGATGATTATTGCCAGTAAACCCCTGACCAAATTCGTTAACAGTCACCCTACGGTGATCATGCTGTGTCTTGGCTTCCTGATGATGATCGGTTTCAGCTTGACCGCTGAAGGCCTGGGCTTCCACATTCCTAAAGGCTATCTATATGCCGCCATCGGCTTCTCGATTTTGATCGAAGTGCTGAACCAGATTGCTCGTGCGCGTCGCAAGAAAAGCGTGCAGGGCCTGCGCCCGATGCGTGAGCGAACCGCTCATGCGGTGATGCGTTTGCTGGGCGGCCGGACCTTGAGTGCAGATGAAGTGGGCGAAGACATTGCTGACATGCTTGAAGGCGGGAGTGAAAAGGACGTCTTCCATCGCCGCGAACGGGTGATGATCAGTGGCGTACTGCAACTGGCAGAGCGCCCGATTCGTACGGTGATGACGCCACGGGCCGAGATCGATCATATCGATCTGGCTGATTCAGCAGACACTATTCGCACGACGCTGATGCACTCCTCGTACTCCCGATTGCCTCTGATCCGGGAAGGGCGCGTTGACGAGCCGTTGGGTTTTGTTCACAAGAAGGAGTTGCTCAAAGAGCTGCTGGCAGGTCACGAACCTGATTTAGAGGCCATGGCGCGCAAGACCATCAACCTGCTGGACAGTTTCACGATCCTCAATGCGCTGGAACAGATGCGCAAAGAGTCGACGCACATTGCGTTCGTGATTAACGAGTTCGGCGACTTTATTGGGCTGTTGACCATGACCGATATTCTGGAATCCATTGCCGGTGAGCTGCCGGATGCCAGCGAGATCGAAGGGCCAAATATCGTTGCACGTGAGGATGGTTACCTGGTCAGTGGTGCATTGAACCTGAGCCAGATCCGTCAGCACATCGGCTTTGCGGCCAAGGCTACGGATGACTATCAGACAATAGCCGGGATGGTGATGAGTTTGCTGGATCGCCTGCCGATGATTGGCGACAAGCTGGAGTGGGAAGGCTGGACCATGACTGTGGTCGAGGTAGAGGAGCGTCGGGTGACGCGGGTGTTGCTGAGCAAGCCTGCAGAGGTTTTGGCTTAGACATAGAACCTGTGGGAGCCGGGCTTGCCCGCGATGGCAATACCTCGGTCAGTCAGACCGAGGTATTGCCTCCCATAAGGGTAGTGTTTACTGGCTGTCAGGTAGCGCGTAAGCGATCACGTAATCGCCACGATCAGGCGACTGACGTGCACCACCAGCCGTGATGACGATGTATTGCTTGCCTGTTTTAGGCGACACAAATGTCATCGGGCCACCTTGGCTGCCGACTGGCAAGCGGGCTTTCCAGGCTTCTTCGCCATTGGCGGAGTTGAAGGCGCGCAGGTAGTAGTCCTGAGTGCCGGCGATAAACACCAGGCCACCTTGAGTGGACAGCGTACCGCCCAGTGTCGGCATGCCTATTGGCAGTTGCAGGCCCATTTTGATGCCCATCGGGCCGGTGTCCTGAACGGTTCCAACCGGCACTTGCCACGCGATTTTCTGAGTCTTCATGTCGATGGCAGTCAGCGTCCCGAAAGGCGGCGCCTGGCACGGAATGCCTGCCACCGACAGGAAGCGGTTTTTGTTCACGGCATAAGGCGTACCCTTGAGCGGAACTGCGCCCATGCCGGTGTTCAGGGCTTCGCCGCCGGAAGAAGCCTTGGCGTCTTTTTCTTGCGGCACCATCTGTACCCACAAGCCCAGACGCATATCGTTGACGAAGATAAAGCCGTGTACCGGGTCAGTCGACAGGCTGCCCCAGTTCATGCCGCCAAGCGATCCGGGGAAGCTCAACGACACGTCAGTGCCCGGCGCGGTGTACAGACCTTCGTAACGCATTTTCTTGAACGAGATGCGGCACAGCATTTGATCGAAAGGGGTTGCACCCCACATGTCCGACTCAGTCAGTGTTTGCGCGCCAATTTGTGGCATGCCCACGGACTTTGGCTGAGTCAGCGAGTAGGGTTCGTCAGGGATATTCGACGGTTTGACCGCAACTTCTTCGACTTTAGTCAGTGGCTGGCCAGTGTGGCGATCCAGCACAAAAATCTGTCCTGCCTTGGTACCGATCACCAGGGCTGGCACCTTGCTGCCATCTGGCTTGGCAAAGTCGATCAGGCTTGGCTGCATCGGCAGGTCGAAGTCCCACAGGTCATTGTGGACCGTCTGGTAAACCCATTTTTCTTCACCGGTGGTAGCGTTCAACGCCAACACGGATGCGCCGTACTTGTGATCCAGGGCTGTACGCTCAACGCCGTAGATGTCAGTGGACGAACTGCCCATCGGCAAGAACACCGTGTTCATCAGCGGGTCATAAGACATGGGTGCCCAGCTGTTGGGCGTGCTGCGAACGTAAGTCTTGCCGTCAGCCGGAGCTTGTTTGTCTTGCGGGTTGCCCGGATCAAAAGCCCAGCGCATGGCGCCAGTCATCACGTCGAAACCACGTATCACGCCACCAGGCATGTCGGCCTGCACGTTATCGGCAACACGGCCGCCAACTACCACTGTAGTGCCCGCCATCAGGGGTGCCGACGACAGCTGGTAGTAGGAATCAGGCACATTGCCCAGTCCAGCCTTGAGATCAACCTGGCCATTGGTGCCGAAGTCCGGGCAGAACTGGCCGGTATCCGCGTCCACAGCAATCAGGCGAGCATCGATGGTGTTGGTCAGCAGACGACGCTGACACGCAGCACCAGGGGCAACCGTTACCGCTGCTGCCGGAGTGCTGCCGTCAGTAGGCTGGGTGACGGCGCTCGTGGCGTCAAAATAGGCCAGGCCGCGGCAACGCTGCCAAACTGCCGACTGTGCATTGATGTTGTTTTTCCACAGCTCTTTACCTGTATCGGCATCCAGAGCAATGAGGTTGTTGTGGGGTGTGCAGATAAAAACCTTGTCGCCCACTTGCAGGGGGGTCATCTGGTCTTCAGCACCATTGCCGTTGCTGATTGCAACGTCACCGGTCTGGTAGGTCCAGGCTGGCACCAGTTGGGATACGTTGCTGCGGTTGATTTGGTCCAGCGCAGCAAAGCGGCTGCCACCCTCGTCGTTACCGTAATGCGCCCAGTCTTTCTGGGCTTTGTCCGGGTCGACCTTGGTCAGGCCAGGGCCATTGCCGGTTGGCGCGACCGAAGCGTGGGGCTGGAACATTCCCCAGGCACCGGCAGCGATGGCTACAGCCAGCACCGCGCTCAGCCCGTATCCAGCGTTGCCGCTGAGTCCGTTGGCCTTGCGCAGGGTCGGGTAAACCAGCGCCACGACAAGGCTCAGTACGGCGAGGGCGAACAGGCGCGAAACCAGCGGCCAGAACACCAATCCGGCATCGACCAGCGCCCAGATGACACTGGCCACCATCACGGCGGCGAACAGCCAGGCACCTGCCAGACGCTTTTTGAACAAGAGTATGGACGAAGCAACCATACCGAGGCCTGCGAGCAGGAAGTACAGGCTGCCACCCAGCGTGGCGAGGTAACCACCACCGGCTACAAAGAGCAATCCGAAGACAAGCACACCGAGAGCGGCGACCCAGATGGGCCAACGGCTTACAGCTGCCGAAGGTTGAGCATTAATCATTTTTCATGACCCTATTGATGCATGAACGGTTGGGAGGAGGGTATAGCGTTTAACTGTAGCGGCTTGCAGGCCAGGCGCAGGCGAGTCCGGAGGTTCTTCACGTCGTCGAGCTCCATGCAGGGCTGGTCAACAGCACGAGAACCGACCGGAATAGTTATGTACTAAACAGTTAGTTTCCTAACTTTAACAAAAACGCGGCCCTGCGACAAATTGTCAGTGCCGGACGACAGGAGAGGGGGAAGGGAGGGGCGTGCGTCAGCCCAAGGCAAAGCCTGCGCACGCCCACTTTTTAGCGCTCTGCTAGAAATGCCAGTCCTCAGCCTTGATCAACTGGCAGAAAGGCCCGGCAAGGGTGGCGTTGTGATGAGCCACGATATCCTGGGCTGTCAGGGCCGGGGTGTCTGAGCAAGTATGGCCGTCGGCGATCAGCACGGCATCGAGCCCCAGGTCGCGGGCAGCCCGGCACGTACTGTCGACGCAATATTGAGTCTTCATGCCTGCGATGACCACGCCGGTGGCACCGCAAGCGCGTAAGTTTTCCGCCAGCCCGGTCAGTGTGAAAGCGTTGGGGCGATTTTTTTCAAACACCACTTCGCCACCCGCTAACTTGAGTTCGGGTGCAAGCTCCGTCAACGGACTGCCGGGTTCGATGGGAGATCCGACAGGGCCTGTATGGCGCGCCAGAAATATCGTTGCACCTGCGCTACGTGCTTTGTCCATCAGGCTGTTGACCGTTTCCAGCAACTCCTCGCTGCGCCATGGCTTGTCAGGGCCGTGAACGAGTCCGACCTGGACGTCCAGAATCAAAAGGGCGTACATGGGTGCATCTCCTTGCATAGTAGCCAGCGACACAAGGGCATAAAAAAGGCCCTGTCCATCGCTGGCGGGCCTTTGAAGTTCGTTTGCTATTGGCTCACGACACCTCGCACGCTCCGCATTTAGCGGTCGTGGTCGGGGTGGTGGTCAATGTGCGGTAATAATCTGTCATCAATTCACACTAGCAATATCGCAGCAAGCTGACAAGCCAGTACTGGGGCCTGAAATCTGTCACGAATAGGGAATGCCATCTTTGTGGGTGAAATGCCATTTGCCGTCAGCCCCGGTAACGGCTTGTATGTCGTCAGAAGGATAATTCACGCGGTCCCCTGTGCTTCGATCGCCGACCTCAAGAATGACGCAGGTTACGTCAGTTCTATTCTCAAGATGGTGAGCGACACCTTTGGCAGGGAAGCCGGCAATCATTCCCGGAGCCAGTTGCAGCGACTCATCCGCCTGAAATAAGGTCGGATGACCCTCCAGTACATAGATGAACTCGTCTTGCAGCTCGTGAGAATGGTGAAGAGACGAAATACTTCCTGGAGGTAAGTGGATCAGGTTTACGCCAAAATTCTTGAGGTTGAAGAGGTCGCCCAAGGGCCTTTTCTGGCGGGCCTGCATGAGTGAAGCAAAAGGCTCAGGGTAATTGCTGGAGCGAATTCTCTCTGGCGCATCGAGCGCATAGAGGGGGCCTGAGAACGGGGTATGGGCCAATGTGTGTCCCTCCAACAAGCAGGCAATGGGAGAAAGGTTACTGCGAACTCATATAGCTTCAAATGCGCGGATCAAGCGAAGAGCATAGATGTTCATTACGCAGGACACCGGATTGAGGACGCCGATACAGCCACAAACCAGGCAATGGAGAGGGGATAAAACAGCGTGTATTATAACTATACTAAATAGTTCTTTAGTTTAGTTATAATATTTGGTTATGTTCAGGGGCTTGAAGTCATGGGCCTGAACACGGGCGGTCAAGGGAGATCGTCACAGGGCATGAATAGCCACCTTTAGCAGGCCCCATGTCTAGTGATTTTTGTACGACATCAGGTGCTCACTGTGACCTGTTTGAGTATCAACTTGCTCCTTGACCACCTCAAAGCCTTGTGACTGATAGAAGGCGATGCTGGGCGTGTTCTCCTTGTATACAGCCAGTGTCAGCTCATCCCGAAGGTTTTTTACATGCTTAAGCAATTGCTTGCCCAGGCCTTTGCCTTGATGGTCTGGATCGACAAACAGTGCGGCCAGTTGATTGCCCAGCAAACAACAAAATCCCAAAACTCCCGATTGATCTTCAACCACATACGTTTCAGATCCCGGTATGTAAACGTCACGCATAGCTTCTAAATGGGATTGCCAGTAAGAAGCATCGATAAAGTCATGGGCCTTGATGGATGCTTTCAGCCAGATGTCCAGAATGCGTTCCATATCGTCGTGCTCAAATGCTCTGATCATTTGTCCATTCCATTGCGGTTATCACTGCGGACCGGTGCGGTGCAAAGCTTGCGATTATGCCGCAAAGCAATGGGCGTGTAGTGATCCAGGCAGAAAGTGTCCAATGCTTAGAGCGGACGACCTTGAAGCACCGTAATCAGCAATCCCATTTGAGACGGCGGCATAACTACAACGCTGCGAAGAGTTGTTTAATCATCGGATCATCTCAACGGCGTGCTGCAGACTAAAGTGTTTTCGGTGAGCGATAGCCGCTGGAGGTGTTTACTAGAGAGCAGTTAAAAGGTCAGGAAGATTTCAGAGTGCTCTGTGCATTGAAATCTGACCTCCACTGACCTTGATGTTCTATTACGCAAGTACGCATAATGTATATTATGTTAAATCATGTATCTTGCTGTAGACGCTCACACGCTTGTGGCTCCTGACGACATCACTCGCGAGCTTTGCGAAGAACACCGACCTGATCGCCATCCTGGAGCTGTGCACTATCACCAGCCTCGTGGTCTACGGCACCCCCGACGCCGAAATCCGCAAGCGCCTGGACCCGTTCGGTGCCGTTTACATGACCCCATTCGACGGTTTCAGCCGCTGAGTTGAAACAATACGCAGGTTCAAGAGTGACAACCGTGTCCTGCGCAAACCTATCCCGCACAGAGACCACCATGTCCGCTATCGCTGAAGTTATTAAGTCCCGCATCTCCGCCAACAGCTACGACACCGAACGTTCGTTGACGGACGCCCAGGTCGCCGAACTGGTCAACCTGGCCACCCACGCGCCCTCCGCCTTTAACCTGCAAAACTGGAAGTTCCTGGCCGTGCGCAGCACCGAAGCCAAGGCGCGCCTACTGCCATTGGCATTCGGCCAACAAAAGGTCATGGATGCCGCCGTGACCTTTATTGTCTGCGGCACCCTGAACCCGCATGTAACCCTGCCGGCTGCCTTGCAGCCGACCCTGGACGCCGGAATCATCGACCAGTCGATCTACGACATGTGGGTGGGTGCGGCGCAAGGCATGTATCAGGAAAATCCCCAGTTGCAGCGCGACGAAGCCATCCGCTCTGGCTCACTGGCCGGGATGACCCTGATGTTGGCCGCCAAGGGCCAAGGTTTGGTTTCAACTCCAATGATTGGATTCGATCAGGCCGCAGTGGCCAAGGAGTTCGGTCTGTCGGATGAAGAAGTGCCCGTGATGTTGATCACTGTGGGCTACCCTGGGTCGGCCAACTGGCCACAAAAGCCGCGCAAACCTGTGAGCGACGTGTTGCAGTTCGTTTAAGCCCTGTCGCCTTGCATGCCTGGGTAACCCAGGCATGCAAGGACATCGCTCAATTCGACGTCAGCGTTATGAACGTAGGGCTGGGTGCGCTTAAGGCTGCCTTCTATCGACGGCTCACTCACAGCAGGTACCCTTCTTCATTAAGTGAGATGCAGTTGAGCTGAAGAAACCTGGGCGATCATGAATTACAGCGCTCAGCCAGAGACTGCCAAAGCGTGCGTCATTGAAGCCGGCTGGCTGAATTCGCCTTAACCCCCTACCCGCTTAGCTAGCCAAACTGAGATGAGTGACTACGCTCGTTTAGGGAAATGAAGGAATCACCATCGAATACCAGCCCAAACCCCCTATTTGCCCTGCTCGGTGCTTCGTTATGGGCATTGGGCTAGAACCTCTGGGATAGTTCACACATGGATTTGCGTTTAACACCACTTGCACTGGCAATCTGCGCAAGCCTTATGTACAGCGCTAACGTTTGGGCAGCGGGCGGCGCAGCTGGCGCCAATGGCGACATAACGACTAGCCCTAACGAATTCAATAGTGGAGCTCCCGGTACCTCGGGAGCTTTAGCCAATGGCGGTAATGGTGCGGATTTTCTCAACCAGAACACACTAGACCTTACCCAAGACCTTGGTTCCGTAAGTGATGGCTCAGATGGCCAAGATGCTACCAATGCTCAAGGCGGCGGCGGAAATGGTGGCGCTGGCGGCGGTTCCGCGTTTGGCGCTTTCAGCCAGGGCGGCGCAGGCGGAACTTCAACAACAGATTCTAATGGCGGTAACGGCGGGGATATTGCCGGCAAAACCATCAGTCAAAGCAACGCGGTCAATATCTCCCTGGCCGGCACAGATGCCGGTAACGGTGGCAGCGGTGGTGCCGATAATGGTGGTGGTCTTAGCGGCGGCGGTGGTGGTCAGGGCGGTGCCGGCGGAGGATCGATCTTCGGTGGCCTTAGCCAAGGCGGCGCTGGCGGATTCTCCGACGACGCCTCTAACCCCAGCGCTGTCTCCTTCTCCGCAGGTGGTTCTGGCGGCGCAATCTCTGATATGACCATGACCCTCAGCAACATCACACTAAACGGTGCACTTGGGGGTAACGGAGGTAGTGGCGGGAACAGTGATGGAGCCAGCGGCAGCGGCGGAGTTGGCGGCGGTTCGATCTTTGCCGGGCTTAGCCAAGGAGGCGCAGGCGGACTCTCCTTTTCCACCACTACCGCCGACTCCTCCTCCGCAGGAGGTTTAGGCGGCGCCATCTCTGGCATCACCATGACACTCAGCGACATCACACTTAACGGTGCACGTGGAGGGGCTGGTGGTAATGCGGATTACAATTTTGGCGCCAGTGGCAACGGCGGAGCCGGCGGCGGATCGATCTTCGGTGGCCTTAGCCAAGGCGGCGCTGGCGGATTCTCCGATTCCAACTCCAACTCCGACTCCTCCTCCGCAGGAGGTTCTGGCGGCGCCATCTCCGACATCACCATGACACTCAGCAATGTCACTCTTAACGGCGCCCTTGGAGGAAATGCCGGGAATAGTAGTGGATCCGCTAGCGGCATTGGCGGTGCCGGCGGCGGATCTATCTTTGGTGGCCTCAGCCAGGGTGGCGCTGGCGGCTCCACATACTCCTTCTCCAACACCTCCTCCGCAGGAGGTTCTGGCGGCGCAATCTCTGACATCAGCATGACACTCAGCAACATCACATTAAACGGGGTACTTGGAGGTAATGGAGGGGTTGGAGGGGTTGGAGCCGGGGGCAGCGGCGGAGCCGGCGGCGGATCGATCTTCGGTGGCCTTAGTCAGGGCGGCGCTGGCGGATATTCCATCTCCAGCTCCAACCTCAATTCCTCCTCCGCAGGAGGTTCTGGCGGCGCAATCTCTGACATCAGCATGACACTCAGCAACATCACACTTAACGGTGCACGTGGAGGTAATGTCGGTGTTGGAGGGATTGGAGCCACTGGCAGCGGCGGATCCGGCGGCGGATCGATCTTCGGTGGTCTCAGCCAGGGCGGCGCTGGCGGGTACTCCATCTCCAGCTTCGACGCTTCCGCGGATGGTGGCAATGGTGGCAACGGTGGCGCAGTAAGCGGTAACACTCTTTTGCTGAGCGATGTCCGTTTAATTGGCGCCCCGGGCGGTACAGGCCAAACGGGCAGCGATGGGATCAATGGCGGCTCGATCTTGGGTGGCTACAGCGCCGGTGGAGCGGCGGGAGAAGTATTCTTCATTGGCCCTGCTTCACAAACCTCCGCCATTGGCGGTGCTGGTGGTGACAGCAGCAGCAACACTATTAAGTTAGGCGGCGTATCATCGCTCACCGGGGATATTTACGGTGGCTATAGCCAAGGCGGCCGCGCCAATGGTGCCAGCGCGGGTGTCACTGGCGCTGGTGGCAATGCTGAAAATAACCACGTCACCCTCACCGGCACCGAGCTCAGTATTGCTGGAGCGGTATATGGCGGCTATAGCGCTGATGGCGACGGCACCCTGCAACCCAATAGAGCGTTTAGCGGCAATACCCTTACCCTAAATGGCTACCGAGGTTCGGTTAAGGGCATCTACAACTTCGAACAGTACAATTGGTTATTGCCTAAAGATGTCGTTAACCAAGATACCCTGATTAAAATTACGGGGTCTGACAAGGTTGACCTTAACAATACCCAGCATACAGTTGCCATGGTGAGCGATGGAAACCGCCTCAATGAAGGCGACAAAGTGATACTGATCGATAAGGCGCAGGGAACTTCGAGCCCTGCAAGCGTCCAGGTCGAGCAAGGCCACTTTATTATTTATGATGCACAGCTCGGCATCGAAAATGATGCCTTCGTGTTGAACATCGACAGCAAAAGCGACACTACTCCACTGCCCCCCTCACCTGCAGGCAGGCTCAACCCAAAATCGGAGTCATTTCTGCAAGGCCGCGCAGCGGCGCTCGCCTTCACCAATCAAGGCACTGATATGATCCGCGAGAGCCTCAGCTCCTGCGTCACCGATATGTTTTTTATAACGGATGGAGGCACCAACCGTTATGACACCGGCTCCCACATTCGTATACGCAACTTTAAAATGGCTCTTGGCCTGCGCAAATGTTTTGAACTCCAAAACACCAGCCAAGTAGTGTTTGGTGCCTTTATTGATCATGGCCAAGGTAACTACGACAGTTACAACAGCTTCGCGGGTTATGGCGATGTGCGCGGCAGTGGTGATTTGCGTTACACCGGTGCTGGTCTCCTCTTTCATATGGATGTGGCGGGCACTTCAATCAACAAAAATGCCAAACCCGTTGCAGGCATCAAAGAGGGCGTATACCTCGATGCTGTAATGCGCGCAGGTAGAGTCAAAACAGATTTTTCCAGCAATGATCTGATCGATGCCGAAGGTGTCCGCGGCCACTACAACTCCACGTCACAGTATGTCAGCGCCATGGCCGGCATCGGCTATGTCTTCAACCTTGATGATCAGCAATCTGTTGATGTTTACAGCCGTTACAGTTGGAGCCACATCAACGCTGACAAGGTCATGGTTGGCAATGACAAACTCAGTTTTGACCGCGACAACAGCTCGCGCTTGCGTGCTGGTACCCGCTACACCTACGCAGTCACACAACACATTGCGCCCTATGCAGGTCTCGCCTACGAGCATGAGTTCGAAGGTAAGGTCTCCGGCAAGGTCTACGACATGTCGATTAAAGGAGCCGATCTGGGCGGCAGTACCGGGATCTTTGAAGTTGGTGTCTCGACCACCCCGATCGCTTCAGTCAGTGCCATAAAACTCGATGTGGGCGTGCAAGGTTTCTTTGGCGAGCGTAAAGGTGCGACGGGCTCGATTAATCTCTCTTACGAGTATTGATCACTGGCCTGACGCCCTCTCCTGCCTTGGGCCTGGGTTGATCTTGCATCAATCCAAATGGTCAGAAGTACTACAGCTCCCCCCTCTTAACACCGCAGAAGACTGCTGTAGCCACTCGGAGTGCCGAATAAACTACTGCAATGGCTACCCCCTGATAGCCATTGCAGGGAAGGTAAAAAAGGCCTGGAGCTACTTCTTGTCAACGGCGTCTTTGACCTTGCCAACCACTTGCTGGGCTTCACCTTTCTTTTCCTGGATCTTCCCTTCGACCTGCAGCTTGTCACTTCCTGTGGCCTTGCCCACACCTTGCTTCACATTACCGATTGCTTCGTTGGCCAGGCCTTTGATTTTGTCTGAAGTACCACTCATGGCTTTTCTCCCGGTTTGAAATAGGTGTCCAGTCTGGACATGAAAATTGACTGATGGTGATGAGTTGGAGTTCCACTTTTATGACAACCACTCGTCAGTGGCGCACCACAAAAACCATCAGATCGGTTTCGAGTCAGCAGACTAACCCTCTGAACATGCCACCTAACCCCTGGGCGTCTTGCTAAATCCCGGGCACAAAAAAACCGGTTAATCCCGAGGGTTAGACCGGCTGTTTGGGTGTTACGCAGTGTAGGGCGCATGGGATTCGAACCTGCGAGCAACGGGTGACCAACATAAGCACCGCTTCTGCAAAATCGTGTGAGTGAGGGGCAGCACCCTTACCGAAACGTCCCCAGGTCATAAACCGCGCTACGGTACAGATGATGCTGAACTGCAGCTTGCGCCGGTTAGTTCATCGATCAACAAAACCATAGGCGCTGTGTACTCCACATCCGCCCGGGTGACAATTTCATAGGGCTCGCTAGTCGATTGAATGGTCAGCGCCAGTTTGACCAACATACCGTGATCCAGAGCCATCTGAGCGACATCGTTAGGCATAACGGCAACCAAGTCAGGGTCTTTCAGCAATAGTGACAAAGTCGTAAAAGTCGAAGAGGTTTCGATTGCGTAGAGCGGAAAACTTAATCCCAATTGGCGAAATTCACGCTCTAACGTCAGGCGCATGGGCATATTGACCGGGAATACTACCCAGCGACTGTCCATCAGGTCAGCGAGCTGCAGCGATGCCACGCTTGCCAGTCGATGCCCCGGGTTAGCCACCACTACCAGTGGCTCCTGTGCGCGGAAGCGGGTTTGATACGCGGTCGGACGTGTGCTTACGCTGATTCGACAGATCGCTACATCCAGCCGCCCCTGGTCCAACAAGCTCAACAATCGCGAACTGGTGTCCTCAACTATGGCAATCGACAGCTCCGGCTGTTTCTCGCGCAGGCGCGCCAGGCTATCAACCAGCGCCGGTACGGCGCCCATGATGGTACCTACCGTCAGGCGTCCACCGTGTCCTTTCAGAATTCCGACCATTTCTTCACGAAGATGCTCGAGGTCGGTGTGTATCAAGCGGGCATAACGAATCACACAGCGGCCAAGGTCGTTGGCTTCCAGGCCCTTGCTCGTGCGCTCGAAGAGGCTTGAACCGAAGATTGTTTCGATTTCCTGCAATGCCTTGGTTGCGCCCGGTTGAGACAACGCCATGATCTCGGAAGCCTTGCGCACCGAGCCATGCTCGTCGAAGGCAATCAATAAGCGCAGTTGCTTGAGCCGCAGGCGAGAAACGATGGATGAGAAGGACGGAAGCATGGGTATACCTGAAAGTTATCGCTTGGGTCGTAACTCTCATTAGGCAGCAACAGCCTGGAAATTTAAAGTGGCCCCAACGATAACAACAAGCCGAGACCCCACCATGCGTTTAATCCAATTTGAAGACTCTACAGGCCAGCGACGTGTAGGCGTAGTTGAGGGCGACTCGATTCAACAGGTCAATGGTATATCCAGTACACGTGCCCTCGCCCTCGCGGCCATTGCCAATGGACGCAGCTTGCTGCAAGAAGTAAAGGCCATGGGCACCGCACTCGGCCCCGAGGGTTATACCGGGCTTTTGGAGTCTGGCCGAGTGCTTGCGCCACTCGACCATGAAGACCCGGCCCACTGCCTCATCAGTGGTACTGGCTTGACCCACCTGGGCAGCGCTTCGACTCGCGACAAAATGCACCAGAAAAATGTCGACGATCAGGCCACGCTAACCGACACCGCTCGGATGTTCCAGTGGGGTATCGACGGCGGCCGTCCCGCCGCGGGTAAGGTGGGAGCTCAGCCTGAGTGGTTCTACAAGGGCGACGGTTCGATTGTGGTACGGCCGAACCAGGCTTTCCAGTCCCCGGACTTTGCGGAAGATGCCGGTGAAGAACCAGAGCTGACTGGCCTCTACGTAATTGGCGAAGACGGCAAGCCATACCGCGTTGGCTTCGCCCTGGGCAACGAATTCTCAGACCATGTCATGGAACGTCGCAATTACCTGTATCTGGCACATTCCAAACTGCGTAACTGCTCCTATGGGCCCGAGCTTCGCGTCGGTGTACTGCCCCGGCACCTGGCCGGCACCAGCCGGATTTGGCGCGACGGCCAGGTACTCTGGGAAAAAGAGTTCCTAAGTGGCGAAGACAATATGTGCCACAGCCTGGAGAACCTTGAATACCACCACTTCAAGTACACCCAGTTCTTGCGCCCTGGGGATGTGCATGTGCACTTCTTCGGCACTGCCACCCTCTCGGTCGCAGACAATATCAAGACTCAACCGGGCGATCGTTTCGAAGTCAGCATGAGCGAGTTTGGAGCACCGCTGTGCAACACCATCGAAGTTGCCGCCGCAGCGTTCAGCATCGGAGAAATTAAATCGCTGTGACGGATCAGGCCCTTAACCGGGCCGTTAGGAAAGGATGCATTTCATAATAAACATAAGAGTGAGATGAACATGACCACTGGCAATGTACAGGTCGTCACGGCTACTGCATCGACTGGCGCCGAAAACGCCCGTCCAACCACTGTGCGTTGGAGGATTTTCCTGCTTCTGCTACTGCTATCGGCCATCAATTACATCGACCGGGCTTCGCTGTCAGTTGCACTGCCACTGATTTCTGCTGATTTCAACATGACGCCGGCACTGGAAGGTTTGATGCTGAGTGCGTTCTTCTGGTCTTACGCGCTGATGCAGATCCCTGGCGGCATGCTGCTCGACCGTTTTCAGACCCGCAACATCGTTGGCATTGCCACCGTTGGCTGGGGGCTCTTTCAGGCCTTGGCCGGCGGCGCGCACAACTGGATCACTTTGCTCATTACACGGATCGGCCTGGGTGTTGCAGAGTCGCCGATCATGCCGGCCGGAGCCAAGCTCAACGGTGCCTGGCTTACGCCCAATGAACGCGGTCGCGGCGCAACGCTCGTCGATGGCGGCGCCCCTCTGGGGACTGCACTGGGGGCCATCCTCATCGCAGGCTTGATCACCTGGTTTGACTCCTGGCGTATCGCATTCGTAATCGCGGGTGTTGGCACCATGGTCGTAGGCATCTGGGCTTGGTGGTACATCAGGAACCATCCAAGCGAACATCCTAAAGTGAATGCTGCAGAGCTGGCTTACATCACTGATGCCAATGAAGCCGCCAGGAAAGCCACGGGTGGGCGTAAGGCGATCCTCAAGGAACTGCTCAAGAGCCGTTCGGTACTGGCAATGTTCGCGGGCTACGCTTGCTACAACAGCGTGTTCTACGGCCTGCTGACCTGGATGCCGAGCTACTTGCACAAAGCCCACAACCTGGACATCAAGGCCATGGGCGGCGCTACCTTCCTGATCTTTATGTGTGGGTTCATTGGTGAGCTGTTTGGCGGCTGGCTGTCCGATAAATGGAAGGCTGCAGGCGGTCAACCCAACACTGTCATGCGTAGCATGTTTGCAGGCTCCGCAGCGATAGCCGCCATCTGTATTCTCGCCGTGGCTTACAGCGGTGATGCAGTCGTTGTTATTTCGCTGCTGTGTGTAGCCCTGTTTTTCATTCGCTGGTGCGGCATGTACTGGTGTTTGCCAGCCATCCTCGGTGGTCAGTCCAAAGCGGGTGTGTTGGGCGGAAGCATGAACTTCTGCGGCAATATGGTCGGGGTGATCGTGCCGATCCTGATCGGTCTGATCGTGCAATACACCGGTTCATACTTCCTGGCGCTGATCTTCTTTGTCGTCATGGCGTCAGGGCTAATGCTGTTCTCCAGCCTGATTGATTATCGCGAGCGTGGATTGGCTTGACCTGCTCTGTCCGATTCCGTTGCGCTACCTGAAAAACCGAGGGAACTGTCATGCAACTCATAACTACAACAGGCAGTGAAACCGCTGCCAACGCCGTGATCAGACTCAACGTGCTGGACGATGTATTGATCGCGCGGCAACCGCTGATCAAAGGCCTTGAACTCAAAGCCGAAGGCATTCAGGTGCTTGAGCCCGTACCCTCCGGCCACAAGGTCGCTGCGCGTCATATCGACGTGGGCCAACCGGTTCGGCGCTACGGCCAGATTATTGGCTTTGCGAGCCAGCCCATCGAGGCGGGGCAACACGTGCACGTCCACAACGTGGCGATGGGCGATTTCTCTCGGGACTATGCATTCGGCATCGATGCCAAAGGCAGCCCCGCGCCCACGGCGGAAACGTTCATGGGCATCGTACGCTCCGATGGTCGAGTGGCTACGCGCAACTACATCGGCATTCTGACGTCGGTCAATTGCTCGGCCACAGTGGCACGGGCGATTGCCGACTATTTTCGCCGCGACATTCACCCTGAGGCATTGATTGAATACCCCAACGTCGACGGTGTCGTTGCACTCACCCACGGTGTGGGCTGCGCCGTCGACCCCGGCGGCGAAGCACTGGCAATGCTGCGCAGGACTCTGGGCGGTTATGCGGTTCACCCGAACTTTGCCTCGGTACTCTTGATCGGGCTGGGGTGCGAGACCAACCAGATCCCAGATCTGCTGGCGGCCCAGGGTCTGACAAGCAGCGATTCGCTGCGCACTTTCACTATTCAGGGCACGGGTGGCACGTCCAAAACCATTGCCAGTGGCATCGCGCAAGTCAAGTCACTGCTGGCAGAAGCCAACAAAGTCAAACGCGAACCCGTCAGCGCCAAGCATCTGATCATCGGTCTGCAATGTGGTGGTTCGGACGGTTACTCGGGCATCACTGCCAATCCTGCATTGGGTAATGCAGTCGATCGCCTGATCGCGGCCGGCGGCACAGCTATTCTGTCGGAAACGCCGGAGGTCTACGGCGCCGAGCACTTGCTGACCCGTCGCGCCATCAGCCAGAAAGTCGGTGAAAAGCTCATTGCACGCATTCATTGGTGGGAAGCTTATTGCAAACGCATGGATGCCGAACTGAACAACAATCCTTCAGCGGGCAACAAAGCGGGAGGTTTGACAACCATTCTGGAGAAATCTCTGGGGGCTGTAGCCAAGGCAGGCTCCACCGATCTTGTGGATGTCTACGAATACGCTGAAACAGTCCGGGCACACGGCCTGGTGTTCATGGACACCCCCGGCTACGACCCTATCTCTGCAACCGGCCAAGTCGCTGGCGGGGCCAATCTGATTGCCTTTACTACGGGTCGCGGGTCTGCTTATGGGTGTGCGCCCTCGCCGTCCATCAAGCTCGCCACTAACAGCCGCCTTTGGGAAACCCAGGAAGAAGACATGGACGTCAACTGCGGCGGGATTGCCGACGGCACCATGACCATTGAGGAGCGCGGCGAATACATTTTTCGCATGATGCTGCGTATCGCCTCGGGTGACAAAAGCAAAAGCGAACAGCACGGTTACGGCCAGAACGAGTTCGTGCCTTGGCAGATCGGTGCGATCACTTAAGACCTTTCATTCACTTCGACACTCCGGCTCCCGTCGTCCAGCACGATGTGGAGCCGCTTCTTTTATTGGGTGTCGAGCCTAGAAGTTTCTTTAATCATCCAATCAGGAAGCCTGACATGACTCAGATTCTCGGTCAGAACTACATCGGTGGTCAGCGACTCGGCGCGGGTAGTGTGTATCTGCAAAGTTTCGATGCAACAACAGGTGAAGCACTACCAGGCCATTTCATACAGGCCACGCAAGATGAAGTCGACGCTGCAGCCAAAGCGGCCAGCGACGCCTGCCCGATTTATCGCAATTTACCAGCATCCCGCCGGGCGGAGTTTCTGGATGCTATCGCTGACGAACTGGATGCCTTGGGCGACGACTTCGTCAGCACCGTCTGCCGTGAGACAGCATTGCCTGCCGGGCGTATCCAGGGCGAGCGTGGCCGCACCAGCGGGCAAATGCGTCTGTTCGCCAAGGTGCTGCGTCGCGGTGACTTTTACGGGGCGCGCATTGATCGGGCCCTGCCGGATCGTAAACCCCTGCCCCGCCCCGATTTGCGCCAGTTTCGGATTGCCGTGGGTCCGGTCGCCGTGTTCGGCGCGAGCAACTTTCCACTGGCGTTTTCCACGGCCGGTGGCGACACCGCCTCTGCCTTGGCCGCTGGCTGCCCGGTAGTGTTCAAGGCACATAGCGGCCACATGGCTACCGCCGAATGGGTCGCGGACGCCATCATGCGTGCAGCGAAGCGTACCGGTATGCCCAGCGGTGTGTTCAACATGATCTATGGCGCAGGCGTCGGTGAATGGTTGGTAAAGCATCCATCTATTCAAGCCGTGGGGTTCACCGGCTCTCTCAAAGGTGGCAACGCCTTGTGCAAGATGGCTGCACAGCGTCCCCAGCCGATTCCGGTATTCGCCGAGATGTCGAGCATCAACCCGGTGATCATTCTTCCCCAGGCTCTTAAGGTGCGTGGCGAAACCATCGCCCACGAGCTCGCGGGCTCCGTGACCTTGGGGTGCGGGCAGTTTTGCACCAATCCCGGGCTAATCATCGGCGTACAGTCGGCTGATTTTACGGCGTTTTTACAACGTTTCACTGCGCAAATGAATGATCAACCGGCGCAGACCATGCTCAACGTCGCAGCCTTGGCCAGCTATAGCAGAGGGCTACAACATCTGCACGGTCATCCGGGAGTGGAACACCTGGCGGGAAGTCCGCAACAGGGTAAGCAGGCTCAACCGCAATTGTTCAAAGCCGACGCCAGCTTGCTGCTCAACGGTGACGAACTGCTCCAGGAAGAAGTATTCGGGCCGGCCACGATCGTTATTGAAGTCGCTGACCAGGCGCAACTGGTCGCAGCGCTCAATGGTCTGCGCGGGCAGTTGACGGCCACCGTCCTCGGTGAAGCGGATGAGCTGCTCGAATACAGCGGGTTGACCGAGTTGTTGCAAGAAAAGGTCGGACGGATCCTGTTGAACGGCTATCCCACGGGTGTGGAAGTCACTGACACCATGGTTCATGGCGGGCCGTACCCGGCAACCTCTGATGCGCGCGGCACATCGGTGGGCACATTGGCGATTGATCGCTTCCTGCGCCCGGTCTGCTTCCAGAACTACCCGGACGCCCTTTTGCCCGAAGCCCTGAAAGACGCCAATCCACTGGGCATCCAGCGTTTGGTCGATGGAAAACATACGGCCGGCGCGCTGGATCATTAAATAAAGCAATGCTGTTCACTTAAGCGATTTCTGCCTCTGTGGGAGCGGGCTTGCTCGCGATGGTCGTTAACGGTGACGCGTATTGACTAAGTCAATGCGGCGCCCTGAAGAGCATCGCGAGCAAGCCCGCTCCCACACTTGAGCAGCGTTGCTCTCAAGTGAGCAAAACCGCCCCATTCGGGCGGTTTTTTTATACCGATGCAACTCAGTTTGTTTAGTGTCTGGGAGCGATCAACTTCACGGCATCTGCGCGCCCGCCACCGCCACATGGATCATGTAGAGCGACGTATTGGCGGTGATAAACAAACGGTTGCGACGTGGCCCGCCGAACGTGAGGTTGGCGACTTTCTCCGGTAGCAGGATCTTGCCCAGTAATGTGCCGTCAGGAGCAAAGCATTGAATCCCGTCCCCCGCGCTCGTCCAGACGTTCCCTTGTACATCGACGCGCAAGCCATCGGGGATCCCTGGTTCGATCTCGGCGAACACCCGCGAACGACCTAAACGACAATGGTTGATCACCTCCAGCGCTCGAATGTGATGTGGGGCTGCGAGGTCATGTGTGCGTGCCGAGTCGGCAATGTACAGAGTATTGCCATCGGCCGAAAAGGCCAGGCCGTTTGGCTGAACGAAATCATCCGCCACGCATTGGACTTCACCCGAAATCGGATCGACCCGATAAACATTCTGGCTTTGCTGCTCCTGCTCAGCCTTGAAGCCTTCGTAATCAGTGAGGATTCCGTAGGTCGGGTCAGTAAACCAGATGGCACCGTCACGGTGAACCACCACGTCGTTCGGTGAGTTCAGGCGTTTGCCCTGGTAACGATCCGCGATCACCGTGATCGACCCGTCCGGCTCAGTGCGGGTCACGCGGCGTGGGCCGTGTTCACAGGTGACCAGTCGGCCCTGAAGATCTCGTGTATTCCCGTTGGCGAAGTTGGAGTCTTGACGAAACACCGACACGCCCTGCTCTGGCGTCCAGCGCAAAATACGCTGGTTGGGAATATCACTCCACAAGAGGTAACCACCGTCGTTAAACCAGACTGGCCCCTCGGCCCAGCGGCATTGGTTATAGAGCTGCTCGAGTTGAGTGTTGGGCAGTGTCAATGCACGGAAGCGTTCATCGAGGTATACATAGTGAGGTTCGAACATGGAAATATCCTTTATTCAGGCAGTGCGTGCCGATTTGCGGCCACTGACCGCGGTGATGACCGCAATGATGATCAGGCCGGTAAGGATCAATCGCACCCCGGCGCTGGCGCCAAAGGTGTTGAGCATGCTTACCAGCAGATAGAGAAACAGCGCCGCCCCCCAGATGCCTGGCACGTTGGAAAATCCACCCGCCACTGAGGTCCCGCCGATCACCACGACTGCAATCGAGGCCAGCAGATACTCCTCGCCCATGCTCAACGAAGCCCCACCGGAAAAACCGGCCAGCAGAAGGCCGCAGAGGCTGGCAAAGACCGCACTCAGAACGTAGGTCGCGAAGCGGATCAGGTTGACATGGCCGCCGGCGAGCTCCGCAGCACGGGCGTTCTGGCCGATGGCGATCGTCCAGCGGCCGTAGATGCTGCGTGTCAGCACGTAGCCCATAATGACTGCCAACAGCACGACGCTGATCGCCAGGAACGGTACGCCCCAGATGTTCCCGGTGCAGAATTGGTAGAACATTTCCGGTGGCTGGATCCGAATGCTGCGACCGTAGGCAATCGCCATTGACTGCAACAGGAAGCTAGCGGACAGCGTGGCAATAATCGGCGGTATGCGAAGCACTCGGATCAAGGCGTAGTTGGCGCAACCGATCAGCATACCGGCCCCCAATACACCCACAACGCCCAACCAGATCAAACCCGGCTGGCCGTCCATCAACTTCATGCCAATGGCCCCGCTGAGTGCGATATTGGCTGGAATCGACAAATCGATGTTGCCCGGGCCAGTGGTAATCACAAACATCTGGCCGATACCGACTATCACGAAGAACGCCGAGAAGCTCAGTGAGCCCGACAACAGCGAACCGGCACCTTGGCCCCCGGTGAAGGCAATGGTTGCGATCCATATCAGCAAGGCGGCCAGGAACGACCATAGCCAGGGCTTGCCCATGACCGTGGTGAGTAACGGAACACGCTTCATAGTGGGCGAGCCTCAAGACGGTTGACGGACATACGCAAGGCGAGGACGAAAATCAGAATCGCGCCCTGGGCACCGATCTGCCAGTCTGGCGAAATGCGCATAAAGGACAGCAGCGAGCCTGCAAGCACCAGTGTCAGGGCTCCCAGAACTGCGCCGGTGGGCGAGACACGGCCGCCGACAAACTCACCGCCACCGAGGATTACCCCCGCGATGGACAGCAAGGTGTAACGCAGCGCGATGCTTGCGTCCGCAGAGGTGGTCAGGCCAACCAAAAACAGGCCGGCGAAGACCCCGAACGTACCGGCCAGCGCATACATGGTTATCTTGATGCGCAGCAGCGACCAGCCCGCCTTCGCAATAGCCAGCGGATTTCCACCCGCCCCCCGCAACACAACACCCAGCGTCGAGCGCATCAAAAACACATGTACGGCAATCGCCAGCACCACACAGACAATGATCGCGAAAGGCAGCAACGGTGTCTTGATGCGAACCAGGCTCTGCAGCCATTCAGGCGCACTGCCGCCCGGCGCTGGCAACAGCAGCACAGCAGCGCCCATCCACACGAACGACATGCCGAGAGTTACGACGATGGAGGGCAAGTTACGTATATGAATCAGCGCCCCCAGCAACGCGTACACCGCAATGCATCCGAGCAACACCAGGCAGCCAAGTACAGGGTGCTGGTCCAGCAACGTTGCCGCCACGCACGCGACGAAGCTGATAAAACTGCCCAGCGACAGGTCAAGATCGTTGACGGTGATGATCAGCATCTGGGCGACGGTCGCCAAGGCGATCGGCACCGCCAGGTTGAGCATCAGGTTCATGCCCATGTAACTCATGGCCCTGGGCTGCATAATGAAAATGGTGATCAGCAGCACCGCGAGTGAAACCCCGGGTAAAGCACTGCGCAGCAGGCGTGCATAGTTCAATCCGGGCGATTTGACCGCAGCGCCTTTCAGCGGTAGTGAGGTAGATGCATTCATGCCGTTTGCTCCACAAAGGAGCAGCGAAGAATCTGCTCCTCGCTTAGTTGGCTGCGTGGCAGGTCAAGGACTGCCTGACCATCACGAAACACATAGATGTGGTCACAGTAATCGAGCTCCTCCAACTCGGTGGTGTACCAGATGAAGGTGCGCCCTTTGGCCGCCTCCTGAGCGATGATCGAGTACACCTCGCGCTTGGTGCCGACATCAACGCCACGCATGGGATCATCCATCAGGATCAGATCGCTGCGCGATGCTAATGCGCGGGCGAACAGTGCTTTTTGCTGATTACCGCCCGACAGCGAAAGAATGGGGTTGCGCATATCCGGGGTGCGGATTCCCATGCGTTTTTGCCATTCTTCGGCCAAGGCATGCTCTGCGTCCGGATCGATCAGGGCGCCGCGTTTCAAATGGGCCAACGAACTGATCGTGATGTTCTCGGCGATAGACCACATCGCAAACACACCGTCATTTTGTCGATCCCCGGCCACTAGCGCGGCGCCCTGCCCGCTGGCAATACGTTGACGCAGTATCTGAATGAGTAACTGGCTTTGGCCATGTCCTGCCAGCCCTGTAAGACCGACGATTTCGCCTGGATGCGCATTGACTGTCATTGCATTGGCTTGACGGGCCGGACGTTGAGTCACGACGGGAGAACCATGGGCGCGTCGCGAGACAAAAACGTGCTGTTCGCAAGCCGCCTTTGCGGCGCTCCCCATGCATTCCACCAGGGACGCGTGGGTAAAATTCGCCGCGGGGCGAATCTCAACCACACGTCCGTCACGCATCACGGTAATGCGGTCACAGGTGTCCAGCATCTCCCCAAGAATGTGGCTAATCAGCACGATGCTGCCGCCAGTGCCGACAAAGCGCCGGACAAATTGCAGGAGTTGTTCGGCAACCCGTGAATCCAGAGAAGACGTGGGTTCATCGAGGATCACCAAGTCCAGGCGTTCATCGACACGCACGAATGCACGGGCAATTTCGACCATCTGGCGTTTGCCGATCGGCAACTCGGCAACGATGTCGTCGCCACGAATATCATGGCCCGGAAAAATCTGATCAAGACTGGCTTCGATCAATGCCTTGGCTTTACGTCGCCAGCCCCAGCCACGAATAGCCGGTGACATCAGCCGAGTGTTTTCGGCCACGCTGAGGTTGGGGCACAACGACAGTTCCTGAAACACACAGCGAATCCCGTGCTGGCGTGCCATCTGCACGCCATAGCTGGAGCGTACTTCCTGGTCGCCGACCAGCAGTGCACCGCAGTCGGCAAAAAGAGTGCCGGCCAAAACCTGCATCAGGGTGGATTTACCCGCGCCGTTATGGCCGATCAACCCCAAGCACTCTCCGGCCTGAACACTCAGGTCGACGTCACTCAGGGCACGAACAGCGCCAAACGATTTGCCGACACCTTGGAAGGTTACCAGCGCTCGTTGAAAGTCAGACATGACATTTTCCTCGGCATTGCCGCGCACATAGACGCGGCACACGCTGGTCAATGAGCGGATGGGCTTGTCAGAGTGGCGACGTCATCGACGCTATAGACCTGACTGACAATCCCGCCCTTCTCAAGGCCCTTGAGTGCAGGCTCCAGTGAGTCCTGAGTCACGCTGACTGCTGGCGACAACAAGTCATGGGGCATTTGCTTGCCATCAAGCAATTGCTGGGCTACCCAGAACGCCAGACTGGAGATGCTCGGAGCGCTGGAAATCGAAAAGCTCTCGTAGCCGTTGGCGTCTTTCTGCTTCTTCCACCACGACAACTCTTCCTCGCGATTACCAAAGATAATCGTCGGCGTCGGGCGTCCAGCGGACATGAACGCCTGAGCCGCGCCGTAACCGTCATCCCCTTGAGTCACCAAGGCATCAATATTTGGCAGGCTAGGCAAAATACCCGCCACCGCTTTCTGCGCGGCAGTCTGTGACCAGTTACCGTTGACCGAACCAACGATTTTCAGGTTGGGATACTTTTGCGCACCCGCAACGATCCCGGAATGAATCTGCTCATCCACCGAGACGCCTGCCAGCCCGCGAATCTCCAGTATGTTTGCGCCATTCGGGAAGCGTTTGGCCAGATAATCCATCTGGTCAAGACCGCTTTGTTTAAAGTCCATGGATATGCGATAGGCACAGGGTTCGGTGACGATGCCATCGAAGGACACGACGATAATGCCCGCATCGCAGGCCTGCTTGACGGCACCATTTAGAGCGGTCGGCGACGCTGCGTTGATGACGATGGCGCTGTAACCCTGAAGGATGAGGTTCTGGATTTGTGCCGCTTGCTCGGTGGCCTGATTTTCACCGGTTGTGAAGGCGTCTGCAGAAGCGATAACGCCTTTTTTCACAGCGTCGTCGGTGGTCTGCTTCCAGCTGCCAAGCATATTCTGACGCCAGGAATTACCCGCGTAGTTATTGGACAAGGCGATGGTTTTATCGGCCGTATCGGCCTGCACCTGCATGAAGGGAGAAAGCAACAGCGCGCTTGATAGAAACAGGCATCGCAACGGGCGAATTTTCATGGATTGACCTTTGTTATTGTTTTTGGGGTTCGGGCGGCTCAATGGATGCGTGCTCACCGTTTTACGCAAGTTCGATTTCAGTCTGCGCCGTCTCACTGCCAGCGTCTGCGCACATCAATGCAGATATGCGGCGCGACAACGCACCAAATATGCGGGATCACGCAATTTGCCTGCGAGCCTTCGCAATTCTTCAATCAGGTCACCTGATCGCCCGCGCAGAGGGATGCCCGCGATCATTGATAGCGGGTATGGTAGGGCTACAAAAATAAAAGGTGCATGACCGTGAAACGACCCAGCATCCATGCGGAGGATGTCCTCCATCACTTTCTCGGCATCTCCAGGGCCCTCGCGGGTCAGTTGGACTTCCAGTCGATGATCGACGCAATTTCCGAGGAAATTCGCATTATCCTGCCCCATGATCACCTGGACGTCAGCTTGCTGTTGCTGGATGGAGAAAACCATCTGCATGCTTATGAAACAGGGTTACACACCGCATGGAGCAACTTTGCCAATCACCCGCTGCCGATCGTGGAAAGTCCGATCCGTGCCCTGCTGTTGGGAGAGGAACCGTACATCCTCAGTAAAGACGCTACGACTGACCCCCGCTATCAGTTTGCCGGCGCGTTCAATACGCCCATTTTCGATGCGGAACTGCGCAGCAGACTTCACGTGCCGTTGCGGGCGCGTGGTGAAATTATCGGGGCATTGAGCTGCTCCAAACATGCAGCCGATTACTACACCCTGGAAGACGTGCACCATACCCAGCATGTCGCCGATCTGCTGGCGTCCTACCTCTACGCACTACGCCAGACCGATCAAGCAAAAAGACTGGCGATCGCCGAAACCCAGATTCGCGCCCGAGAAGAGGGCTTGCGCCTGGGGGCCCTGCGGTTGACCGAGGAGCTGGAAAACGAACGGCAGCGCATTGGCATGGATTTACACGACCAGACGCTGGCCGACATGACGCGCCTGCACCGTCGAATCGCCCGCCTGATGTCTGTGGATACGCTGTCGGGTAATGACCTGAAACCCGTCAGTGACGCGTTGCACGAGAGCATGCAGGAGCTGCGCCTTATCATTGATGCGGTCAAACCCACAGTGCTCCAGCTTTTCGGCCTGGAAGAAGGCGTAGAGGATTTGTTGTTGCGCAGTGTGCGCAACAGTGGCCTGAGCATTGCCACTTGCCTGCGTGACACCACAGGCGGGTTAGCAAACAAGCTTGCAGAGCCGCAGAAAATTGCCCTGTTCCGCATCATCCAGGAAGCGGTTAACAACGCTATTAAACACGCATATCCAGATTCCATCGACATCGAGATCAGCCGGGCCGGGAACCGCCTGCAGCTTTCCATCGTCGATGATGGCCTGGGACTTGACCGGGATAATCTGCTGAACTGCGGCGGTATACAGAACATGAAAATCCGCGCTCGCTTGCTCAACGCCCAACTGCAGATCGAGACCGGTCCGCAAGGCAAGGGAACACACGTCTGTATAAGTCTGCCCCTGCCCGTCCCTCACATTGAACCGGAGCAAACCGTTTGATGGATGTCTTGTTGATTGAAGATGACCCCGTTCATCGCGCATTTCTCAAGGAAGTTATAGAACTGGCACTGCCTGAATGCACCCGATTGCTGGAAGCCGAGGACGGGCTGGCAGGAGAGCGTCTGGCCCATGAGTATGGCGTCACGGCGGTGGTCATGGATCTGCAGATGCCTAGACGCACCGGGGTCGAGGCTGCCAAAACGATCTGGCGAGACCGGCCCGATACATCGATTCTGTTCTGGTCCAATTATGCTGATGAAGCCTATGTGCGAGGCATCTCGCGTATCGTTCCTGAGGGTGCGGCTTACGGCTATGTGCTCAAGACCGCCTCGGAGGAGCGCTTGCGTCTTGCGCTGCGCAGTCTTTTCATTGAGCAACAATGCGTCATTGATCGCGAGATACGCGGCGTGCAGCAAAAGTCGCAAGACCAGGTGCTTGGCCTGACGGACACAGAGTATGAAGTCCTGCAAGACATCGCTTTGGGACTTACAGACCGTGCCATAGCCAGTCGACGCTGCCTTTCATTGCGCAGCGTCCAAAATCGATTGCAGCAGTTGTACGAAAAGCTCGGTGTCTATCAACCGACCGATGGCCATCTGGGTAGCTATACATACAATCTCAGAGCCCGTGCGGTCAGCATCGCATTGATGCGAAAGTTGCTTAATCGCAATGCGATGGAACAAGCCGAAACGGAATTACAACAATGGCTCAGCGATCCCCGGCACGTCTACCAAATGCCTGCCCGCCACTCTTCCTGAGGGGTTTTCCGGCTGAGTCCTGAGGCCGGATTGCACACCGGATCAGGGGCTCAACCTCTCTGCCTTGGTTGAGAACCATTGCATTGATGACTTTGATTTGGCTGGGCAGCCAAAGTGATCCCCCGTGGTTTGTCAGGTGCCACCGAGTGGCCCGGTTAACCCAGCGCACTTTTCATTCATCATCGCTCTGACTGACCTGCGCCTGGTTGGTTTTTTATGGCTTTGCTCGCGGTCATTGAGAAGTATGCTCATTGGGCGTGCTGCCATTTTTTGTAGACGAATTCGAGGCTGTACCCATCCGGATCCAGCACATTGGCAGCGTAGTAGTCAGGGTCGTAGTGCAAGCGTGCGCCAGGCAGGCCGTTGTCGACCGCTCCCTGGTGCATGGCAGCGGCATAGGCTGCATCAACTTCAGCCTTGCTGTTCGCGACAAAACCTACATGTACCGCGCGCCCTTCGACAGCACCTTCACGTAACCATAAAAACATCCGGCCATTGGCACCGAAGCCTTTTAGGTCCGGATGTTCCGGTGGCCCGTCCTTGCCGTCGTAATCCAGGCGTGCGGTGATTCCTAGCGGGGTCAGGGCCGCTTCGTAGAAACGGATGGACCGTGGGATATCGCTCACGGACAAAAAGATATGATCCAGCATGGCAAAATCCTCAGTATTCAGATGTTGTAGCCGCCGGAAACTTCAAGAGTCTGGGCATTGATCCAGGCGCCCTCTTCTGACAGCAACATGGCGATGACACGCGCGACGTCTTCCGGCTCGCCGACCCGGCCGAGTGCCGTTTGCGCCGCCAACATCGCCTCGAACTCATCGTTCAGTCCGCCTCCCAATTCGGTGCGGATGGCGCCGGGTGATACGGCGTTGGCCCGTATGCGCCGCTCGCCGAACTCTTTGGCCATGTAACGGGTAAGCACTTCGAGACCGCCCTTGAACGCCGCATAAGGTGCCACACCCGCGGTGGCGACGGGGTGGTAGCACTGGTCAGGTTGACGATACTGGCGTTCTGCGCGAGAAGTGGCAGTAGGGTTTGGGTCAGGAAAAACGGCCCTTTGAGGTGCACGTTGAACAGGTCATCGAACTGCCCCTCGGTGACAGTTTCCAAGGGATTGAACAGACCGTAGCCGGCGTTGTTAACCAGGCCACTCAGGGTGGTGGCATCCCAGGTGTTCCGTAAAGTCAGCTCCACTGACTGCCGAAACGCCTCGAAGCTGCCAACATCGGCTACGTCGAGTTTGAGAGCGACAGCCTTGCCGCCGACACGCTCGATACGTCTCACGACTGTGGCTGCAGCCTGGGGATTAGCGTTGTAGGTCAGGATGACTCCCATACCGCGCAGAGCAATGTGCTCGGCGGCACTGGCACCGATTCCACGGCTGCCACCGGTAATGACGATTACGCTCATCTGATGTTCCTCTGTGGTTTATATGTGCCCCCACAGTACTCATCACGATCGCCAGGGTCGTACCCATTCCTACTCCAAACCTGCCTGTTTCTACTTTTTGCTTGCAAGGCGCCGGGTTCTACCATCAGCATGCCAGGCATGGATAATCAACTTGATGAACTCCGGTCGCTCGCGGCCAAGGCTGAAAATCGCCGGACCGAAACGGGTATCCCCCGAGTTGCCATGGTTCAGGGAAAAATCCCCGAGCATATGTTGGCGGCGGTCTATGACCCGATGATCAATGTGATTCTGCAAGGCAGCAAGAGCATGACCGTGGGAGACCAAACGCTTCGGTATGACCCTGCCACCTATTTTGTCATGTCCATTGATTTGCCAGCGGTGGGGGCTGTGCATCCTGGGGTATCCGGAGAACCTTACTTGGCAGTCAGTCTGACTCTTGACCCGATTGTGATGTCGACGCTATTTGCCGACCTGCCTAAACCTGCCGGCCGCGTTGAGCACCGTCTTGGGTTTTGCGTAGCGCCAGTCACAACCGACCTGATGGATGCCTGGGTTCGAATGTTGCGCTTGATGGGCGACCCCGACGCCATAGCAGCCCTGGCTCCGGTGTATGAGCGAGAAATTATCTTCCGCGTGCTCCAAGGCCCCCATGGCTGGATGTTGCGAGAGATCGCGGCACCGGATACGGCAATGGCCCGAATCAACATGGCGATCCAATGGATCCGCCGTGACTTCGCGCAGCCCATTGGCGTGGACCGCTTGGCGGAACGGGCATCAATGAGTGTTTCGGCATTTCACCGCCACTTCAAGGCAGTCACCAGTCTGAGCCCTTTGCAGTATCAAAAACGGGTTCGCCTGCTCCAGGCCAGAACACTGATGGTGGCCAATGCCAAGAGCGTCATGGCGGCGGCCTTCGAGGTCGGTTATGAAAGTGCGACGCAATTCAGTCGGGATTATGCGCGGGTTTTCGGGCTTCCTCCTGCACAAGATGCCGGGAGAATCCTCGGGAAACGAGGACCTTGAGACGCTAGCCAGCGGAACTTCAATTGCAAGGGGGGGCCAGGTTTGTACCTGCCACCCCTCTGGTGTTTATGGCGCAGGATAATAGGGCGACGATGCGCTCGGCAATCTGTTGCGCAGTACCCATCAGGTTGGTCTTGAAGCCATCGTTGTACTGCAGTGGCTTGGGTTTGAGCGTGAAGTCATGGAAGCGGTAGAAGTCGCCATGAAAACTGAAGTTGTCCTGGGTCCAAATGCCCTTGAGCGCCTGGATGAACTCTTTCGAGCGACGATAGCGCTCATCGTGTTCCAGCCAAGGCTCGCCAATGGCCCGAAACTCGTCCTTGAACCAGCCCGACAGGATATTGACCGCGACCCGCCCGTTGGTGAACTGGTCGATGGTGGCCAGCTGTTTGGCCGCCAGCACCGGACTCCAGGGCCCAGGCAGGATGGCAGCGATCACTTTGAGCTTCTCGGTGGCGGCCAACAGAGCGTGGCTGATGGTCACCGACTCATGCTGATTTTCGGCGCCATAACCGGCTGTAAAAAGGATCTGTGACAAGGCGTACTCGAATCCGGCCTTTTCGGCGATTTGCGCCAGCTTGCGGTTGTAATCGATGTCCCAGCTGGTGCGTTGTTCGATCTTGCTGATCACAAGTCTCCCGCTGACGTTGGGAACCCAGTAGGCAAACTTGATATTGTCCTGACTCATTGCCCGCCCTCGTGGTGACAGAGGCCACCGCGGCACCTGCACAAGGACTGGAGTAGCAACCGTGCCACTTCTATATATCGATTTAAATCAATGGCTTATAACTTTTATGAGGCGCCAGAGTGTCGCCCACCGGGCAGATTGTTAATCAACTGTTTCGCTGACAACAGTTGCCTCTCTTTCCGTTCCCTACGCCGCCCCAGACGGATGTTTCTACCCGGCATTCCCAGGGTATTTACAACACCCGTTTAGGTGTACAGCCTTCAACTGCGCACCACCGGTTATTTCCTGTCCAAGCACCCTGCTCGCTAATCATAAGTACTGAAGTGCCACTGTCTCACTCAGGTGGACAGTTAATCGTTTTTCAGGTGCTTTTTCGTCGCTGATCAGAACATTAATCTGAGCTCATCGCTGAACGACATCCACCAGCCACTTCGAAAAAGGACTCCACCATGACTAACGCAACCTACAACCGCCTGAACAAAGACGACGCCGTAGTTCTGCTGGTCGACCACCAGACAGGCTTGATCTCTCTGGTGCAAGACTTCACGCCCAATGAGTTCAAAAACAATGTGCTGGCCCTGGCTGACGTCGCGAAATTCTTCGAATTGCCTACCATCCTCACCACCAGTTTTGAACAAGGCCCCAACGGCCCGCTGGTACCCGAACTCAAGGAGATGTTCCCCGACGCGCCGTACATCGCTCGACCTGGCCAGATCAACGCCTGGGACAACGAAGACTTCGTCAAGGCGATCAAGGCAACGGGCCGCAAGCAACTGATCATCGCCGGTGTGGTAACAGATGTTTGTGTAGCGTTTCCAACGTTGTCGGCACTGGCTGAAGGGTTTGACGTGTTCGTGGTAACTGACTCTTCGGGGACGTTCAACACCACGGTGCAACAGGCATCCTGGAACCGCATGAGCCAGGCTGGCGCCCAGATGATGAACTGGTTCTCGGTAGCGTGTGAGCTGCAACGCGATTGGCGCAACGACATTGAAGGCCTGGGGAACCTGCTGTCTCAGCGTATTCCCAACTACCGGAACCTGATGAACAGTTATTCAGCCCTGACGGCTCGCTGAAAACCGGCCCAGCATTCATAAAAAGCCTGCGCTGCAGGCTTTTTTGCTTTAGTGGGAGAGCTGATACAGTGCCGGTCCTAGCTCTTTTTACGATCGATGCTGCCACTCCACCCCACTCACGTAAAACTGCGCCGCTCGCGTAAAAAAGCCTCCAGTTCGCGGACAGGTAGTGGTTTGCTAAAGAGATAGCCTTGCACCTGATCGCAGCCGTTTTTCGTCAGAAAATCCAGCTGATCAGGGGTCTCCACACCTTCGGCGATCACTTGCAGGTTGAGGCTATGGGCCAATTCAATAATTGTCTTGGCAATGGCTGCGTCCTGGGGGTTAGTGGTCACTTCGCGGATGAAGGCGATGTCGATCTTTAGTTTATCGATCGGGAATCGTCGCAGGTACGCGAGGCTCGAATATCCGGTACCGAAATCGTCTATGGACACCTTCACCCCCAGTTCTTTCAGGGTCTGCAAGCTGGCGATGGTGTGCGAAGTGTTCTCCATCAGCGAGCTTTCCGTCAGCTCGATTTCAAGCCAGTGCGCATCGATCTGATGCTCGATCAGCGCCTGCTGGATGATGGCGATCAGATCGCCCTTGATGATCTGCTGGAAGGACACATTAACCGCTACCTGAATACCCCCCTCGCCTGTCCGTTGCCAATCGGCGATTTGCTTACACACACGATTGATCACCCAATTGCCGACCTGGGTAATCAGTCCAAGGTTTTCCAGCATTGGCACAAACACCGCTGGCGAGATAGTGCCCTGCCCCGGCTGTTCCCAGCGCAACAAGGCCTCCACCCCACATACACTGTCATCGAGCAGACTGATCTTGGGTTGGTAAAACAGCTCAAAGGTCTGTTGTTTCACCGCCTCTCGCAAGGCGGTTTCCATCGTTTGGCGCGCTGACGCGTCGTCATTCATTTGCGCCGTGTAGAAACGGTAATTATCCCTGCCGATCTTCTTTGCACGGTGCATGGCGGTGTTCGCGTGCCTGATCAACCCGTGCGCGTCGTTCCCGTCATCCGGGTACAGTGCAATGCCAAAACTGGCGGTCATCGCAGTCGACTGACTACCGAGCTTAAAAGGCTCACGCAGTGTTTCGCGTATGCGCTCGACGGTTTGCAGGGGGTCTGCCTGGCCCTCGCGAATCATCAGGATCAACGCAAACTCGTCACCATCCATGCGCCCCAATGTGTCGCTCACATTAAGGCAGTTGGTCAGTCGCTGCCCCACCTGCGTCAACATTCGATCACCCAGTTGGTGGCCCCAGGCTTCGTTGACGCTACTGAAGTCGTCCAGATCAACCGTCACCACCGCCAACTGCCAATCACTGAGGGAGGCTTGGGTCAATCCCATCTGCAAGGTGGTGAAAAACAGCTTTCGATTCGGGAGCCCGGTCAACGTATCGTAATGGGCCATTTTCAATATGCGCTGATCGGCTTCCTTGCGCTCAGTGATGTCATGGGCAATACCGACGATGATCCAGTCGTCCCCCGTTTTGTAGGCCTGGCGATGAATTTCTACCGGGAGGAAACTCCCGTCCTTGCAGCGGATCTGCGTTTCCGTGGCTTCACTGGGGCCCTTGCCCGCGATGATCTGGTCATACAACACCTTCAGGTGTTCGATGGAGTCATCGCTGAGGTCGGCGGGTGTTTTGCATAGCAGTTCTTCGACGGTGTAGCCCAGTACCTGGCAGGCGCGTCGGTTGAACTCGATCAAGCGCATGCTGCTGCGATTGATCAAAAAAATGGCATCTCCCGAGGCGTCCATCGCCGAGCGAAAACGCTCAAGGTCGATGGTGCGTTGTTGCAGTTGCTCTTCCAGCATCAGGCTATGGCTTTTCAGATAATCGCCAAAAGCCTTGAGCCGCAAGAGGTTGCGCACCCGCAGCCACAACTCTGCACTTTCCACAGGTTTGCTCAGGAAATCTTCAGCGCCAGCTTCCAGGCCTGAAATACGCGAACTTTGCTTATCAAGAGCAGACAGCATAATGATCGGGATGTTGGAGGTGGCCTTGTTCGTCTTGAGCTGGGAGGCCACTTCGAAACCGTCCATGCCCGGCATCATGATATCGAGCAGAATCAAGTCTGGCGGTTGTTCTGCGACCACGACAAGGGCCTCTTCGCCCGAACTGGCGGTTAACGTGTGATAGCCCTGGTTCTGCAGCAGGATCTTCAGCAGTTTGCGGACATGGTCTTCATCATCGACTATCAATATGGTCGCGGCAGAGTTAGGCATGTGGAGAGCTCAGTCAGAGGGCTGTTGAGGCAGATTGTCTTGCAGCAACGTGTCGATGACCCGGTAAAGCTCCTTGTAGCGCAGAGGTTTGATGATGTATGCGTTACACCCCGCCTGACGGGTTTTTTCTTCATCCTCCTTCATGGCCATGGCGGTGAGTGCGATCACCGGGATGGCGGCGGTCAACGCGTCGCTTTTGAGCAAGGAAGTGGCTTTGAGCCCGTCCATACCCGGTAACTGGATGTCCATCAGAATCAGCGCAGGCTGAAGCTCGCGTGCCAGTTTTAGACCGGTTTCAGCATCCGCCGCACAAATCACGCTGTGGCCGGCGCTGGTCAGCAGCAAGCGAGCCAGTCGCATGTTGGCGGCGTTGTCTTCGACAATCAGGATCTCGGCCATGGCGCCTCCACAGTGGTTAAACGGCGTATCGGCAGCCAAACCACGAATCGTGCGCCTGCCCCTTCCCTGCTGGCTACCGCGACACTGCCGCCATGCAATTCGGTCAACTGTTTGACCATTGCCAGGCCCAGGCCGGTGCCCTCGAATTTACGCGCCAGACTGCTGTCGATCTGACTAAAAGCCTTGAACAACTTGTCCATATTGCTCTGGGCAATACCGATACCGGTATCACTGACGCTCAACTCCAGGAAGGCGTCGTAATCGCTGTCGTGAACCTCGAAGCCATGCACGGGCCAATCCCCTTCGAGAATCCCTACGTGTTCGCGCGTTACTTGGCGTACCGCCAACGTCACCACCCCTCCTAGCGCGCTGAATTTCACGGCATTGGCCAGCAGGTTGTAGACGATCTGTTTGGTTTTGCGCAGGTCGAGCTCAAAGCTGCCGAGTTCGACATCGGTGTCGAGTTTCAACTGAATGCGTTGCAATGCGGCTTTTTCGCGCACGATCAATAAGCTGTTGCTCAGCACGCTTTGCAGTTCGACGGGTTCCAGCTCCAGTTCCATCATCCCGGCTTCGACTTTGGACAGGTCGAGGATGTCATTGATCAGCGACAGCAAATGTTGGCCGCTGTTGAAAATGTCGCTGATGTACTCGCGCTGGGTCTCGGTCATGTCGCCGACCATGCCGTCCTTGAGCGCTTCGGAAAAGCCGATGACGGCGTTCAGCGGCGTGCGCAGTTCATGGGACATGGTGGCGAGGAATTCGGACTTCATGTGGCTGGCGTGTTCAAGCTCGATATTCTTCTCTTCCAAGGTCCGCTCAAAGCGCTTGCGCTCAGTCACGTCACGGGCTGCCGCGAATACCCCTTGTAGCTTGCGATCCCGGTCGTGAAAAGTCGCTGCATTATAGGAAACAACGGTTTCAGTGCCGTTGTAAGCGCGCACGGTGAGTTCATAGTCGCTGACTTTGTTTTCACTGAGCACACGCTTGATTGCAGCATCGGCGCGGGCCGGATCGGTGAAAAAGTTCTTGCACGGCGCGCCAATCAATTCGTCCCGGGTCCGGCCGGTAAGCGCCATCATTTGTTTGTTTACGTCGGAAATGATGCCCTGAGGATCCGTCATCATCAGGGCGTCGATGTTCGATTCGATCAACGAGCGCGTGTAAAACTGCTGGTCGCGCAAACGCTGATCCAGCAAGGCCTGGGTCGCTTCCTCTTGTTTGCGCGCGGTGTTATCCGTGCCGATCAGCAAATAACCGATGATGGTTTCTGCGCTGTCGCGCAACGAGGTCACCGACACCATTGCCGAGAGGCGACTGCCGTCCTTGCGGATATAGGTCAGCTCATAGATGTCTTCAATCCCGCGAGAGGCCTTGAACACCAGTGCTTCGAAGCCAGGTGTGATCGGCGTGTTGAGCTCAAGGCTCAGGGCGGCTGCGCGAGCGATCAATTCTGTTGGGTCGGAGATATCGGCCGGAGTGATCAGGTTAACCACGTCTTCAGACTGGTAACCGAGCATACGTTCGGCGCCGACGTTGAAGATCTGGATAACGCCTTTTTCATCGGTAGCGATGCTGGAAAAGTAGGCACTGTTGAAGATTGCGTCCTGGAGGGCGCCGGTCTTGAGCAAGGTTTTCTGTCGGCGAAACTCGACGATTTTCTCCGCACGTGACAGGGGTTCGTTGGGCGGACGGTCTACAGGCGGAGTGTCCATTGGTTCGTTTCCCGTTAACTCGCAACCTGACCGTCATGACGGTGCCGTAAAGCGTGCTTACGCAAATCACCCGAATGAGCGACTAGAGGTTTGTACACGATAGCAGAGGTGCTGGGATGAGGCTAAGCAGGGACGCTTTCGTCGTTTACTCAGCCTTCAGGTTTCAACTGACTGTACGCGAATTAGCCGATCTGCTTTTGTGATGTCTCAATACGAACCAGACCAATATGCTCAACGCCCCGACCAGCGCAGCCGCTGTTAGCAAGACCAGGCTGTGAGAAGCACTAAACGCCTTTTGCCCTGCTGCAATGAGCTGCTGCCCTTGAAAGCCGCCAATACTGTGTGCGGCAACCAGCGTTTCACCAATTGAGCGCCCGGCAGTCTCGGCAATGGCTGTTGGAATGCCGTCAGGCAAGAGTATTGATTTTTCATAACTGGATACCAGAAGAATACCGAACACGGTTATACCCAATCCGGTGCCCAGGTCGTAACTCGTGGCTTCAAGGGCTCCGGCAGAGCCAGCCTTCTCCATTGGAATACTGTTCATGATCGCGACCGACGATGCGGTCAAGCCAATGCTGAGCGAGAGCCCCAATGCTACCAACATCACAACAACGCCAGCCCCGCCGCTTCCCAGGTGTATTTGGGCCAACCCGACCAGACTTCCAGCCGCAACCAACAATGAGCAACTCGCAACCCACCTCAGGCCAATTGCCCGGAGGATGGCGCCCGCAAGAGGCCCGCCGACTGCTGCTGCAATCATTAACGGCATCATGAATATTCCGGCTTCCAGGGGGGTACGGCCCATAACGAACTGTAGTTCCTGGGCCAGCAACAATTCGAACCCGGCAAGTGCCCCCATTGTGACCACAGCCATGACGATACCCGTGCTGACCGCCGGAATAGAAAAAAGGGTCAGGTCAAGCATTGGTGTCGAAGTGTGAAGCTGTTTGCGTACAAACCAGGCAAGCATCAGTGCTCCGAATAAAAAGCATGCACCGGTTACTGCCAGGGAGCTGTTGGTCTTGAAACCCGACTTGAGGGCGTAAACACTTGCCATGACACCAAGGATCAGAATCACAGACTGCCCGATGGTCCAGTTTCCGTTGCCGACCACACTTCGGCGCGGGATGTAGGCGATGACTAACGGTATGACCAATAGCATCACAGGCACGTTGATCAGGAACACCGCCCCCCACCAGAAATGCTCAAGCAATGCGCCGCCAACCAAGGGTCCAATGGCGGCGCCGGTTGAAGCAACAGCGCCCCATATTCCAAGAGCGACAGCCTGATCGCTTTCATCTTCAAAAGTTTGTCGAATAATCGCGAGGACGCTGGGCATCACCATGGCGCCGCCAAATGCCATGAATGCTCGTGCTCCTATCAGCGCTCCGACATTGGGCGAGAAGGCAGCCAGGATCGAACCGGTACAGAAGATACCCAGTCCAGCCAACAGCATACGGCGGTGACCGACCCTGTCCGCCAGCGTGCCCATGGGGATGAGCAGGCTGGCCATCAATAAAGGATAGATGTCGATGATCCACAGAATCTCGGTACCTGTCGCTTGCAACGCAAGGGTAAGTGACGGAACCGCAACATGAAGAATGGTGTAATCCAGGACAATCGGCATAAAAGCCAGAATGACCGACATGAGGACTAACCAACGGTTTGAATGACCACTAGACACAATAGAGACCTTTTAATCGGGATCCCGGCTCTCAAACGCTTGTACGCCATTTAAGCCGTTGTTGTTACCACGCTTGCGGCCCCAAGGCTGCGCCGCGATGCTAACCGATATCCCCCCGCTTTCCCGCCGTCCAAATGTGAAGCTTTGTTAAGTCCCGGGTTTGAACCAGGACGATCCTTGCCCGCCTTGGAATCTGCGGCTTGGCCTGATGTACCCGGGTTGATGAAAAGACACTGCCTGCTCCCGGCTTGCCCTTTATCCCCGAGCCAAATGCCACCGAGGCATGAAGACTCGGTGATGCCACTCTGCATTCAACCCGGTCGTGAAATACCGTGTTGGCGCAGTTTGCGATAGAGCGTATTGCGGCTAATCCCCAGGCGAGCGGCAACATGGGCGATATGCCAGTGCTCTGCCTCAATCAACGTGAGCAGCGTCTGGCGTTCGGATTCTCCCAGGGGATCTTCGGCCAACGCGACTGTCGCAGGCACTGACGGCAGCAACTCCGCCAAGTCCTCCAGTGTGACCATCCCGTCCAGCGACAACGCTACCAGCGTGCGCAGACACGTACGCAGCTGGCGGACATTGCCTGGCCAAGGGTGGCTCAGCAAGCACTCTCTGACGCCCGCCTCCAGCCGAATCCCTGTGCCTTTTGTCTCTTCGAGCACCAGAAGATCCAGCAAGCTGCCCTTGTCGGATCGTTCGCGCAGCGGCGGGAGCTGCACGGTGAATCCGGCAATGCGATAAAAAAGATCTTCGCGAAAGCGCCCTTGCGCCACACAGACCTGCAAATCCTGGTGGCTGGCACTGATAATGCGTACGTCGAGCGCACGTGCCGTCGCGCCACCCAGCGGCACCACCTGGCGCTCCTCAATCACTCGCAGCAGGCGAGTCTGTAACGCCAGTGGCATATCCGCGATCTCATCGAGAAACAGAATGCCGCCATGGGCCTGCTCCAGCTTGCCGATCATCCCGTCCTTGCGTGCTCCGGTGAAGCTTCCGCCGCGATAGCCGAACAGCTCGCTCTCGATCAGCGTTTCGGGTATGGCCGCGCAATTGATCGCTACAAACGGTTGGCGCCTTCTGGAGCTCGCACGATGCAACGCTGCAGCAAACGCTTCTTTGCCAGTACCGGTTTCACCCTGTAAGAACACCGGCACATCGTGCTCCATGACACGCAGTGCGCGGGCAATGCCGCGTTGCAGGCGCGGGTCTTCGAGGCACACATGCACGTCATTGATTGTTGGGGATGCAGGCGTGCCTAAAGGCACCGGGCGTACAGGTTCTCGTAACTGTCCGTAGAGCAGACGTCCGTCCGCCAGCCGCAGCGGCCAGCACACACTCGGCTGAGAACTGGCCTGACTCATCAGATGATCGATAGGTGTTTGCAGCAGCATAGTCAGAGACTGCCCAACCACCTGGTCACGACTCAGGCCCAGTAGCTCCAGCGCAGCACGATTGACTGAGCAAATATGCGCACCTTCATCGAAACTGAGCAGGCCTTCACCCAGCAGCCCTACGAAGCCTGCCTCTGGGTGGAAGCGCAGCAAATAGCGTTGAGGATCATGCCCCAGGAAAAAACAGCTTTCGATCAGATTGGCTGACAATTGAGTCAAAGCCATGGCTTTGAAATATTGCTGCTGGCTGTGAGTATCCCGTACAGACGAAAGATTGAGCACCGCCAGCAACGCTCCACTGGCATCAAATATCGGGCTTGCCGAACAGCTCAGACCGACGTGCTTGCTACGAAAATGCTCATCACGACGGATGGTGACCTGTTGTTGCTCGACCAAGCAGGTGCCCACACCGTTGGTGCCTTCGCAATCTTCACTCCAGACCGAGCCGAGCCACAGCCCTGCGTGTTGAAACTCGGCTCGTTCGGATTCGTTGAACACACTGTCGATTGCCACACCGCGAGCATCGGTGAGTAGCACCACGTGGCCATCGCGTCCGAGCTGCTGGTGCAAGTGGGTCATCTGCCAGTGCGCTACACCGATGATGTGTTCAAGGGGTGCGCGATGATCCTGCAAGCGCGGATGTTCAACCACGTTAGGTGCGCGGCGACTGGCAGGATCGAGCTGATACTGATCCAGGCACCGGCGCCAGGATCGTGTGATGGCAAGGTCATTAACAGGGTCATGGCTGGTGTGAGTGCCCTGGACGGCTTGCAGCACGTGTTGTGCATGGTCGTTGATCAAGGCCGGCTTCATTATTCTTGTTCTCCGTTAGGGGTAGAGCTCGGGTCTGTTTGCAGCTTATACGAAAAGATCGCAACCAGCGCTTTAGGCACCGAGTGACACTCTGTCATCCACCCTTCCCGAAATCGTGACAAAACTCCGAAGCAAAACCTGAGCAATACCACAGCAACAGCTCTGCAATGGGGCTTTCGCGAAGGTGGCCCGAGCCTTGCTCTGGAGCAGGTTGTACAAAAACAACAAGATCGGAGAAGCCCAATGAACATTGCTGTTGAAACACCTTTGCACACGCCTACTGCCCAGCTCGCGGCCTGGATCGAAAACCTCGGTGAACGGCTCGCCCAGCATGACGTGGACGGCGCGCTTGAGCTGTTTGCCGAAGAGTGTCACTGGCGTGACCTGCTACTTTTCAGCTGGAACCTGGTGACCCTGGAAGGCAAGCCTGCCATCCGCGACATGCTCGAAGCACGCCTTGAGCAGACTCGACCTCAGCAATGGAAACTGGAAGGTGAGGCGACGCTCAATAACGGTGTACTCGAAGGCTGGATCAGCCTGGAAACCGATGCGGGACGGGGTAAAGGCTATGTGCGGCTAAAAGAGGGCCTGTGCTGGACGTTGCTGACGACCATGCGCGAGCTCAAGGGCTTTGAAGAGCCCAGCGGCCGCCGTCGGCCGATGGGGGCCAATCATGATCACGCCCACCCTGACAAACGCAACTGGCTGGAACGTCGTCGTGATGAAGAAGCTGCATTAGGCATCACCACCCAACCGTACTGCCTGATCGTGGGCGGCGGCCAGGGCGGGTTGGGACTCGCTGCGCGGCTCAAGCGAATGGGGGTGCCAACGCTGATCGTCGACAAGGCCGAGCGCCCTGGTGATCAGTGGCGCGGGCGCTACAAGTCGCTGTGCCTGCACGACCCTGTCTGGTACGACCACATGCCTTACCTGCCCTTCCCCGATCACTGGCCAGTCTTCACCCCAAAAGACCAGATTGGCGACTGGCTGGAAATGTACACCAAAGTCATGGAGCTCAATTATTGGCCACGCACAGAATGTGTGAACGCAAGCTTTGACGAGCAAGATGGCACCTGGACGGTTGAGGTGCTGCGTGACGGAGAGCCCATGACTTTACAGCCTACCCAGTTGATTCTCGCCACCGGCATGTCTGGCGTGCCCAATGTTCCACGTTATCCGGGTGCCGGAGCGTTCAGTGGCCAGCAGCATCATTCCAGCAGACACCCTGGCGGCGACGCCTGGCGCGGCAAGCACGCGGTTGTCATCGGTGCCAACAATTCGGCTCACGATATCTGCGCCGACCTGGTAGAGAACGGTGCGCAGGTAACCATGGTGCAACGTTCCAGCACCCACATTGTGCGTTCCGACAGCCTGATGGACCTCGTCTTCGGCGGGCTCTACTCTGAAGACGCCCTGGAAACGGGTTTGACCACCGACAAGGCTGACATGCTGTTCGCCTCGATCCCCTACAAAGTCATACCGAGTTTTCATAAACCCATCTTTGATGCGATCAAGGAGCGTGACAAAGACTTCTACGAACGTTTAGGCAAGGCCGGTTTCATGCTCGATTTCGGTGACGACGAGTCTGGCCTTTTCATGAAGTACGTACGCCGTGGTTCTGGTTACTACATCGACGTCGGCGCCTGTGAACTGATCGCCAATGGCACGATCAAGCTTAAAAGCGCACCTGGCCTGGGTGTCGAACGCATCGAAGCAGACGCTGTGGTACTCAATGATGGCACCCGGCTACCGGCAGATCTGATCGTCTACGCCACGGGCTATGGCTCAATGAATGGTTGGGCGGCGAAGCTGATCTCCCAGGAAGTGGCTGACAAGGTCGGCCGCTGCTGGGGCTTGGGTTCCGGAACCACGAATGATCCTGGCCCGTACGAAGGTGAACTGCGCAACATGTGGAAGCCGACACAACAGGAAAACCTCTGGTTCCATGGTGGCAACCTTCATCAGTCACGGCATTACTCGTTGTATCTGGCCCTGCAGTTAAAAGCGCGATTCGAAGGCATCGACGCATCTGTCTATAACCTTGCCGAGAGTCACCATACTGGCTGAGTCAAACGGCGCCTGGCCCAGGGTTGGGCGCCGCTCCCCTTCGAATCATATTCGCCAGTATCAAACACCCTCATCCTTGACCCAGCACCACATCCAGCGCTGTACGTGCGTCTTCGAGCTGTACCAGCGTGGCCTGGCGTGCCCCCAGGGCGTCGCGACTTTCGATCGCGGTCAAAATTGCCTTGTGCCGTGGCAGGGCAAGTTCGTGCAGGTTGGGCCGACGGTTGGAGTGCTTCATGGCTTCGCGCAAGGCCAATGACAGCATGTTGCACAAGTTGGCCAGCAGGTCGTTATGGGTTGCATCGGCAATCCGGCTGTGAAAATCCAGATCGGGCTGCAACAGCTCTTCAGGGGTGGAGGCACTCTCCATGCGTTGGTAGGCTTCATGAATCGAAGCCACATCGTCTGCGGTTGCATGCTGGGCTGCGAGAGCCGCCACGGCGGGCTCAATAATGCTGCGCACGGTGGTCAGCAAGCCAAAAAATTCGTTTTGGGGCGAGGCTTGGAGCAACCAGTGCAGCACGTCAGGGTCGAGCATGTGCCACTCGCGCCGTGGCTTGACCACGGTCCCAACGCGTGGCTTGGAGTACACCAGGCCTTTGGCGACCAAGACCCGGGTGGCTTCGCGCAATACCGGGCGGCTGACCGCATATTCTGTGCAGAGCAATGCTTCGGCGGGCAGTTTGTCGTCGGATTTGAAGCGCCCGGAGACAATCTGCAGGCCGAGTTCCTGAACGATGCGCGTATGCATGCTTTTGCGGTCGGAGGGCTGACGATAATCCATGGGGCGCGGGGCGATCCTTTCGGTTGAAAGCGCGGATCATAGCAGGCGCGGGTTGAATCGCGCCCGCTCTGATTGTCAGGGTGGGCTCGCTTTACCGGTGTGGCCACTTAATGGGAATGGCGTGGTACTTCCGATCCTCGGCAGCCCACCAGGAAATCGAAATCGCAACCTTGGTCGGCCTGCATGACATGGTCGATGTAGAGCTGGCGATAGCCGCCAATCAACAGGTTTTTTGGCGGTTCGATCTCGACCAGGCGAGCGGCCAGCTCGGCATCAGAGATGTCCAGGTGCAGGCGTCCGCTGGCGCAGTCGAGTTCAATCCAGTCACCTTCCTGCACTGCCGCCAATGGTCCGCCGGCTGCGGCTTCCGGGGCTACGTGCAGCACCACTGTGCCGTACGCCGTGCCGCTCATGCGGGCATCGGAAATACGCACCATGTCGGTCACGCCCTGAGCCAGCAGCTTGGCCGGCAGACCCATGTTGCCCACCTCTGCCATGCCCGGGTAACCCTTGGGACCACAGTTTTTCATTACCAGAATCGAATCGGCAGTGACCGCCAGCTCAGGGTCATTGATGCGGGCCTTGTACATGTCGAAGTTCTCGAACACCACTGCCTGGCCGCGATGCTTCATCAGGGCCGGGGTCGCAGCGGATGGCTTGAGTACCGCGCCCAGAGGCGCCAGGTTGCCGCGTAACACGCAGATACCACCGTCGGTGACCAGCGGGTTATCAATCGCCCGAATAACTACGTCTTCGCCATAGATCGGTGAGTTTTTAACGTTTTCCCAGAGACTCTTGCCGTTGACGGTTAATGCTTGCGGATTCGGGATCAGGCCGTTCTCACCCATGCGTCGCAGCACGGCAGGCAGGCCCCCGGCGTAGTAGAACTCTTCCATCAGAAAGCGTCCCGACGGCTGCAAGTCCACCAGGGTCGGGGTGCCCCGCCCGATACGGGTCCAGTCATCAAGCTCCAGGTCCACGCCAATCCGGCCGGCAATGGCCTTGAGGTGAATCACGGCGTTGGTCGAACCGCCAATGGCAGCATTGACCCTGATCGCGTTTTCAAAGGCTTCCCGGGTCAATACCTTGGACAGGCGCAAATCCTCGCGGACCATCTCGACGGCGCGCATGCCCGACATATGGGCCAGCACGTAACGGCGTGAATCCACCGCCGGGATGGCCGCGTTATGGGGCAGCGAGGTGCCCAGCGCTTCAGCCATGCAGGCCATGGTCGAGGCCGTGCCCATGGTGTTGCAGGTACCTGCCGAGCGAGACATGCCGGCCTCGGCCGAGAGGAATTCGTCGAGACTGATCGTGCCGGCTTTGTAGGACTCGTGCATCTGCCAGACGATGGTGCCGGCGCCGATGTCTTTGCCTTTGTGTTTGCCGTTCAGCATTGGCCCGCCGGTGACCACAATGGCCGGGACATCACAGCTGGCCGCGCCCATCAACAGCGCCGGAGTGGTTTTGTCGCAGCCGGTCAACAGCACCACGCCATCAATCGGGTTACCGCGAATGGCTTCTTCCACATCCATGCTCGCCAGGTTGCGCGTGAGCATGGCGGTAGGTCGCAAATTGGATTCGCCGTTGGAAAACACCGGGAACTCCACCGGGAAGCCACCGGCCTCGATGACACCGCGTTTGACGTGCTCGGCGATGGTCCGAAAGTGGGCATTGCAAGGCGTCAGCTCCGACCAGGTGTTGCAGATGCCGATGATCGGTTTGCCCTGGAACTGATGATCGGCAATGCCCTGGTTCTTCATCCAGCTGCGGTACATGAAACCGTTTTTATCGGCGCTGCCAAACCATTGGGCGGAACGCAGAGGAGGAGTTTTGTCTGTCATGATGGCGGGCTCTTATTGTATGACTAATTATTTTCCGTACCCCTAAATTAGCTTTAAAAAAGCCAGTTTGGAAGAGTTGTTGGGTAAATAGTATTACTATATAGTCGATTCAACTGAGAGCTGATCCTGGCGATAACCCGCTTGAGGCCACTCCAGAGGTGCCATAACAAAAACAATGGGAGACCGTCTCATGAGCCAGGAACTCCGGCTTATTCGTCGCATTACGCTCAAACTCATTCCGTTCCTGATCCTGCTGTACCTGATTGCTTACGTAGATCGTTCGGCAGTGGGCTTTGCCAAGCTTCACATGGGCGCCGACATCGGTATTGGCGATGCTGCCTACGGCCTGGGCGCTGGACTGTTTTTTATCGGCTATTTCCTGATGGAGATTCCCAGCAACCTGATGCTCGAGCGTTTCGGCGCACGGCGCTGGTTTGCCCGGATCATGCTCACCTGGGGCGCTATCACCATCGGTATGGCGTTTGTGCAGGGACCGCACAGTTTCTATGTCATGCGTTTCCTGCTGGGGGTCGCCGAAGCGGGGTTCTTCCCGGGCGTGCTCTACTACATCACCCAATGGTTTCCGGTCCGTCATCGCGGCAAGATCCTGGGGCTGTTTATCCTGTCGCAACCTATCGCCATGATGATCACCGGGCCAGTGTCCGGCGGCTTGTTGGGCATGGATGGCGTCTTTGGGCTGCATGGCTGGCAATGGCTGTTCATTGTGATTGGCATGCCCGCCATTCTGTTGACCTGGCCGGTGCTGCGTTACTTGCCGGACGGCCCGCAACAGGTCAAGTGGATGGATCAGGCGGAAAAGGACTGGCTGCAAGGCGAGCTGGAAAAAGACTTGCAGGCCTACGGCCAGACCCGTCATGGCAACCCGTTGCACGCCTTGAAAGACAAGCGCGTATTGCTGCTTGCACTGTTCTATCTGCCCGTCACCCTGAGCATTTACGGGCTTGGTTTGTGGCTGCCAACGTTGATAAAACAGTTTGGCGGCAGTGACTTGAGCACCGGGTTTGTGTCTTCGGTGCCCTATGTCTTCGGCATTATCGGTTTGCTCATCATTCCTCGCAGTTCCGACCGCCTCAATGATCGCTACGGCCATTTGGCAGTGCTCTATGTGCTGGGCGCCATCGGTCTGTTCTTCAGCGCCTGGCTGACGGTCCCGATGCTGCAGCTGGCGGCCTTGAGCCTGGTGGCGTTCTCGTTGTTTTCCTGTACGGCCATCTTCTGGACATTGCCGGGACGCTTCTTCGCCGGTGCCAGCGCCGCCGCCGGGATTGCCCTGATCAACTCGGTGGGCAACCTGGGCGGCTACATCGGCCCGTTCGTGATCGGTGCACTCAAGGAGTACACCGGCAACCTGGCCTCGGGCTTGTACTTCCTGTGCGGGGTGATGCTGTTCGGGCTATTCCTGACGTTCGTGGTGTATCGCACCCTCGAGCGTAAACACGTGCTCAAGTCGAGCGAATTTGCCGCCAGCGCCCGCGCGGCGACTCATCTTTAATCAAGGGACACCCGCTATGCGTTTAGTACAGTTTGAACTCAACACCGGCGAACGCCGCGTGGGCCTGGTAGACGGTGACCTGGTACGTGAAGTACTGGGGGCCTTCAGCGTGCGTGATTTGGCCCTCGCCGCCATCAAGGCGGGCGTGAGCCTGGCGCAACAGGTCGACCAGCAAGGCTTGGGCATTACCCATGACTACCCCGCGTTGTTAGCCGAGTTGCGCATCCTGCCGCCTCTGGATCACCCGGACCCGGCGCACATGCTGATCAGCGGTACGGGTCTGACCCACCTGGGCAGCGCTTCGACGCGCGATAAAATGCACCAGCAGGCTGGTGACGAAGCCGTCTTGACCGACACCATGCGTATTTTCAAATGGGGAGTGGAAGGCGGGAAACCCGCCGCCGGTCAAGCGGGCGTGCAACCGGAGTGGTTCTACAAGGGCGATGGCAGCATCGTTGTGCGCCCCGGCGCTGCGTTCCCACTGCCACCGTTTGCCGAAGACGCGGGCGAGGAGCCGGAAATCGGCGGCCTGTATGTCATTGGCCATGACGCAAAACCCTATCGCCTGGGATTCGCAGTGGGTAATGAATTCTCCGATCATGTGATGGAACGCAAAAACTACCTGTACCTGGCTCATTCCAAATTGCGCAGCTGCTCGTTTGGTCCGGAACTGCGGGTCGGTGCATTGCCCCGGCATTTGTCGGGCCGTAGCCGGATCCTGCGCGATGGCGAAGTGTTGTGGGAAAACGAGTTTCTCAGTGGCGAAGCCAACATGTGCCACAGCCTGGAGAACCTTGAATACCATCACTTCAAATACAGCCAGTTCCTGCGTCCAGGTGATGTGCATATCCACTTTTTCGGCACGGCGACCTTGTCGTTCGCCGACGGCATTCGCACCCAGCCGGGTGATCGCTTCGAAATCAGCCAGACCGAGTTCGGCGCGCCATTGATTAACGGCATCACCCCGGTCGATGGGGTATTCGCTCCCGGCGGCATCGGCACACTTTAAAGGAGCCCCCCCAATGACTCAGATTCTCGGTCACAACTACATCGGTGGCCAACGCAGCGCCCTGGGCAGCGTCATCGTCAAAAGCGTCGACGCCAGCACCGGCGAGACACTGCCCTACGATTTTCACCAGGCCACCCCTGAGGAAGTTGACCAGGCCGCCACAGCGGCTGCGGCGGCCTACCCGGCCTACCGCGCGTTGAGTGCTGAACGCCGCGCCAGGTTCCTGGACGCAATCGCGGATGAGCTGGATGCCCTGGGCGATGACTTCGTGGCGGTTGTCTGCCGGGAAACTGCATTGCCTTCGGGTCGTATTCTGGGTGAGCGTGGGCGCACCAGCGGACAAATGCGCTTGTTCGCCAAGGTGCTGCGCCGTGGTGATTTTTATGGCGCACGCATCGATCAGGCTCTGCCGGATCGCGCTCCGATGCCCCGTCCCGACCTGCGCCAGTACCGCATTGGCCTGGGGCCGGTGGCGGTGTTTGGCGCCAGTAACTTTCCTTTGGCGTTCTCCACAGCGGGTGGTGACACCGCCTCGGCGTTGGCGGCCGGCTGCCCGGTAGTGTTCAAGGCCCACAGTGGGCATATGGCTACTGCGCAATGGGTCGCTGATGCGTTGATGCGTGCCGCCGAACGCACCGGCATGCCCGCCGGAGTATTTAACATGATCTACGGCGCAGGCGTTGGTGAGGCGCTGGTCAAGCACCCGGCGATTCATGCCGTGGGCTTTACCGGCTCGCTCAAGGGCGGCCGCGCGTTATGTGATATGGCAGCGGCACGTCCGCGGCCGATCCCTGTGTTCGCCGAGATGTCGAGTATCAACCCGGTGATCATCCTGCCCCAGGCCCTTGCCGTACGCGGTGCGACTATCGCCCGCGAACTCTGTGCCTCGGTTGTGCAAGGTTGCGGGCAGTTCTGTACCAATCCAGGGTTGGTCATCGGGGTGCGCTCGGCTGCGTTCACGGCCTTCATTGAGCAGTTGGCCGGGCACATCAGCGAACAGCCTACGCAGACCATGCTCAACGCCGGCACGTTGCGCAGCTATGGCCAAGGTCTGGACAAGCTGCTTGCCCATCACGCCATCCAACGCCTGGCCGGGCAGGCTCAGCAGGGTAATCAGGCATGGCCACAGCTGTTTAAGGCTGATGTCAGCTTATTGCTCGAAGGGGATGAGGTGTTACAAGAAGAAGTCTTCGGGCCGAGCACAGTGGTGGTAGAAGTTGATGATCAGGTACAGCTCAGTGCCGCGATAAACAGCTTGCATGGCCAACTTACGGCCACCTTGATCGGCGAAGTGACTGACTTTGAACAGTTCGGCGAATTGACTGCGCTGCTGGAACATAAAGTCGGGCGTGTCCTGCTTAATGGTTACCCGACCGGCGTGGAAGTCTGCGACTCGATGGTCCACGGCGGACCTTACCCTGCCACCTCCGATGCCAGGGGCACTTCAGTGGGTAGCTTGGCGATCGACCGTTTCCTGCGCCCGGTGTGCTTCCAGAACTACCCCGACAGCCTGTTGCCTGACGCATTGAAAAACGCCAACCCTTTGGGCCTTCACCGCCTGGTGGATGGCCAACTGTCGGAACGCTCGCTGGGTTGATCCTGCCGCGATGGCGTGCGCAGATACCAAGGTGTCTGCGCACGTAATCTTGGGTATCAAGCCTGTGCAGGCGCGATGGCCCTCTGCACCGATGGTATGGCGCCCTCCTCCTCCAATTAAATCCCCGGAGCTTCGATAGCGAGCTATCGTGATGCACTGTGTCGCGTCGACAAAGCGGCTTTGAACGATGAGGCCGCCCTGAAGGATATCCAGAGCGGCCTGACCAATCGAACCAATTGCCGGGGTGGTTTCAACAATGTTTTCAAGCATCTGTGAGAGCAGTGGTTTTGGTCCATGAACATGAACGTAACGGTGTTAGTGCTGGCAGCAGGTAAAGGAATGCGCTTTGCTAGCAGTGGTGGCCATACACATAAACTGCAAGCGCTACTGGCTGGAAAACCGGTCATGAGCCATGTACTGGAAGCCGTGGAAAAGGCTGGCTTGCAGTGCTATGTAGTCAGTCCTGCGGGAGCAGAGACTGAAGGTATGGGTGACTCCATTGCCTGCGGTGTGCGTTCTACGCAGGGTGCGGCGGGTTGGTTGATCTTGCCTGCTGATATGCCACTGGTGTGCTCTACAACACTTCGCGCCGTTGCGCAGGCTTTAATCACTGACGAACCCTATCAGGCCGTCGTGCCGTACTGGGAACAGCGCCAAGGCCACCCTGTCGCTTTCGCAGCGAGTTGTGCTGAGGCGTTGCTGGGCTTGCGGGGTGACCAAGGGGCTCGCTCAGTACTGCAAGCCCTGGACAGTCAAGGGCAAGTCAAAGCCCTGTTGGTTGATGACCCAGGCATCGTGCATGACATCGATACCTTAGAAGATTTGCAACGAGCCGAACTCTGGCTTAGTACCCATTGATTACACCTCACATGAGTCACAACGTTGTTGTCGGAGAAGCCATGGATGCTGTCGATATAACGGTTTTGCGTGCTCTGCACGCATGGCGCCAAGCAGGGCAAGCCGCGTTGCTCATCACTGTTGTAAAGACCTGGGGATCATCGCCTCGTCCAGTCGGAGCGATGCTGGCCCTGCGAGTCGGGGCAGAAATGGTGGGGTCAGTCTCGGGCGGGTGCATTGAGGATGACCTGTTTGATCGCTTTAAAGAGATTGAAACGACGCCATCAACCACTGTGGTTCGTTATGGCGTGACCGCAGAGGAAGCCAACCGTTTTGGCTTGCCTTGCGGGGGCACCATTGAGTTGATGGTGGAGCGCAACCCTTGTGCAGAACGGCTTGAACAGCTACTGGAGTATCTGGATGGCGGGGCCTTGGTGCGGCGTACCGTGGAGTGCGAAACCGGGGATGTGCAGTTAACCGTCGTCAACAAGTACGCACCATTGTTTTTAGATAATCAGCAACTGGCAATGTACATAGGCCCGCGATGGCGCATGTTGCTGATCGGTGCCGGGGTACTCGCAAGGTATCTAGCGGCAATTGCCCAGAGCACGGGATTTACGGTCACGGTATGCGACCCTCGTCCTGAACATACATTCAGCTGGAACGAGAGCGAAGTCCCCCTGTTACGGTGTATGCCAGATGATGCAGTCACCGCTTTCAGGCCAGACCCAAGCTCATGCGTGGTGACGCTTAGTCACGATCCTAAACTGGATGATTTGGCGATAATAGAGGCGCTCCAGAGCCCCGCTTTTTATGTCGGTGCCATTGGTTCGCGTCAGAACAATGAAGCTCGGCGTGCACGATTGATTGAGCACTTTGAGATTGAAAAGGAAACGATGCAACGGCTGCATGGCCCCATTGGTTTATTCATCGACAGTAAAACCCCTGCTGAAATAGCGGTGAGCATTATGGCGGAGATTATTGCTATTAAAAACGGTGTCATCCTTGAACCTGCGATGCAGATTAGCGTGGGCAAACTAAAAAAAGAGCAGTTTGAGCGCAGCTGACTTAGTTTGGCTACATGAAAGCCTTTCAAAAGCAAGTCTTTTACCCTCGATATCAAAACTGGCGTGCGGGTAACTCTCCGCGACTGTTTTTAGAGAGAACGATCGGTGCGTTTATTTAACTTTCAGGTGGATTTCTATTATTTGAATCTGGCTTTCTATCGCTTTTTATCTAAGCTATTTATCTAGGATTTTTAGCGCTCACCTAATGATTTTTTTCTTGCCCTTACATCTATGCTCAATGACGACTTAAACCGGTATGACTGTGTTTAGAGGAAGCAAACATGGCATCAGGCATCAATCGACGCGACTTTATCAAGCTTGGAACGTTTGCGGGTATCACTGTTATGTTCGGCCGCTTGCCTGCGCTTCAGGCGCGTGAAGTTCATTCAGGAGCGCAAACATCCGAATGGATGGCGCCCGATGGCAGTGTGAAATATCGATGGGATGCGATACGAAAAGTCACGGGGGAAAAAGTATTCGCCCGTGACTTCCGCTCCAAAAACCTGCCTGGCTGGCCAGAAAAACAAGCCCATGGTTTTTTCCTCAAAGCAACCGACGTCGAACATGCATTTGACGATATTGACCTGTCGATGCTTGGACCAGACTTGCAGCCAGATCGGGTTTTAAAGCATGCCGATTTGGAAAAAGACGGTGTCCGGGTCCCCGAACTGGCAGATCTAGGCGTTGGGTTTTACGGTCAGGACTTTCTGCTGCCGGCGGGTAACACGGCCCCACTGTACGGGCACCCTGTGGCTTTATTGATCTTCCATGACTTTGACCGTTTTGAAGCGGCCAAGCGGCGTTTGCGATTCGAAACCACTGCAGTCAAATATGGCAGGAAGACGGGATTGATCCAGCCTCCCAATTATGGGGCGGCGCGTTATGTGAGAATCGCTGGTGAGACGCCATCCGCCCCTCCTGCCTTTGCACCTATTCAGGATGCTGTTATTTGGGGGGATTTTGACGGTGATACGCCGACCTGGCCCAAAGCCGATCCTGACGGCATCTTTGTTCCGCGCTCAGTCTTGTTGCCTCATCGCGGCGGTGGCGGTGTTCGCGATCCATTAAAAGTCGCTCAGCAGACCGATGAGCCGATGCGCCGGGGTATGGCCGCTGCGGGCATTATTGAGGCAGAAATTGAAGCTGCACGTAACAACCCTGCAAAACTTGTTGTGCAACGCCAGGGTTTTTCGCAGTCCATTGACCCCAGTGCCATGGAGCCTGATAACGGTAATGCTTGGTACGATGCATCGACGCGCACCTTGCATGTACTGATTGCTGCGCAGTCTCCGTATGAAGTTGCGCGGGTTGCCGCGTTCATGGTCAAAGATAACAAGCGCTTTCCCGTCGAAAAGATTGAACTGGTGTCTGGCACCACCGTTGGATATGGCTCCAAAGATCACTCCATTTTCCCGTTCTACACGATTGCCGCTTGTTTTTATGGCGATGGCCTGCCCGTGCGCCTGGCAAATGACCGCTACGAGCAGTTCCAGTTGGGCATGAAGCGCCACAGTATCGAGATGGATCTAACGCTGGTCGCTGATCGCAAGACCGGGAAGTTCGAGGTGCTTAAAGCTTTCTATAATTGTAATGGGGGGGGTCGCGCCAACTTTTCTTTCTCAGTGGCGCAAGTCGCTGCCACCGCAGCACAGTCCATCTATTACTTTCCCAAGTCCGATCTGGCCACTGCTGCGATTGCAACTGCCGCAGTCGAAGCGGGCTCGATGCGCGGGTACGGCACTCTCCAGGCCATGTCTATCACAGAGTTACTGATTGACGAAGTTGCTGCGCAGTTGGGGATGGACGCCATTGAGTTGCGTAAGCGAAATGCATTGCAGGCAGGCGATCCCAACACTCAGGGTGCGGTCCAGCTGGGTGACCCACGTAATCTGGAGATGCTTGACCTCGCCTCGAGTCATCCACTGTGGCTGAACCGCGAGCAGGCAAAAGTTAAATACGAGGCAGCCAATCCCGGCCGTCGCTACGGCGTGGGCTTTGCACAAGTTCAGAAAGACTATGGAACGGGTGCAGATACCACGGCGCTGTTATTAGAGTTCGATGCAGCAGGCAAGATTACAATGCGCCACTGCGTACAAGAAATTGGTACCGGTGCCACGACGGCGCAGCAAGTCATGGTGCAGCGCTTGCTGGGCAAGGCACCTGACATCGCAATTTTTGGTGAAACCAACTTCGCTCAGTTGCCGCTCAAGAGTAATTTCGAACCGTTCTCCATTACACAGGAACAACAGGACGAGCTTGCACGGGACCCTTTCTGGGTGCCCGCTATTTTGCCCGCGATGAGCGCTTCAAACAGTGTCTACTTCATCGGATTTGGTACACGTCAGGCTGCTCAATTTCTACTTGAAAATACTGTTTGGCCTGCTGCGCAGGCCATTTGGAGCAGTGGTCCGGCAGGAGGCCAACTGGCGAGTGGCTATATGACCGCCAAAGACCTGCGGGCAGTGCCTGGCGGCATCGGCGGCGGTGGTATGGCGCCAATAGCATTCGAAGCAATCGCCCGTAAAGCCCATGAAATGGGGCTTGTCACAGGCGTTGCCCTGCACTGCTTCAGCCGTTGGCAATGGGCTCGTGCCGATTTCGAGATTCCTGGACTGGGGATCAAGAATCTACCCGCAGATGCAATCGCAGTGCGCTATGGAGATGCTGCTCCCGAGTCGTTGAAGGCAAGAATGTCTACCGGCGGCTATGACTTCATCAAGCGCAGTAACGTTCAGTTTCCGTCTGCCCAGCGCAACAACGCGGGTGTCACCACCTATACACCCGCAGCCTGCCTGGTAGAACTGAATGTCAACACCTTCACAGGGCACGTTGAGATCATGAATCATCACAGTTTGCTCGATCCCGGCAATATCATTGTGCCTGCTCTGGTGTCAGGCCAGCAGCAAGGCGGTATCGCCATGGGTATTGGTCACGCGCTGATGGAAGAACTCCCTTTGTACGGCGATGGCCCGGGGAACGGCACCTGGAACTTCAACCGCTACAGGTTGCCACGGGCCAAAGATGTCGCCGTGTGGACGCAAACCGCCACCTATCTTGATCCTCTCACTGAAACATCCCCACCCAAAGGGTTGGCCGAGGTGGTGATGATCCCGGTTGTAGCTGCGACGGGTAATGCCATTACTCATGCCATTGGAACGCGCTTCTATCACCTTCCAGTGACAGCCAACAAAATTAAAAAGGCGTTGATGCTATGAGTATTGAGAAACGCTCACTGACTCTCACCATAAACGGTCAGAAAGTAGGTCCGGTAGACGCGCCTGTGGGCATGCCCATGATCGATTTTTTGCATGATCACCTTGATCTGACAGGCACTCGTTTTGGTTGTGGGCAAGGTATTTGCCATGCGTGCACCGTCATGGAAATTCAACCCGACGGAATCCCCATAGAGACGCGCACGTGTATCTTTGACGCCCATTTTTTTAATGGCAAAACGCTGATTACCATTGAGGGCCAGGCCAAGCGGGATGAGCATGGCGAGGTGAGCGACCTGACCCCGATACAGCAGGCATTTATCGAGCACTTTTCATTTCAGTGCGGTTATTGCACTCCGGGGTTCGTGACTGCGGCCACCGTATTTGTTGAATCTTTAAAACGCCAACCTGTAAAACGTGCCGACTTACAAAGTCGAATCGAAACAGCGCTCAATGACCATATCTGTCGTTGTACCGGGTATGTCCGTTACTACCAGGCTGTTCAGGACGTCGCGCTGAAGACTCCTGGCTGTGTGATCGACTAAGGAGCAGGCGATGAAACGTAATCGTTTACGCAATGGCTTGGCGGGTTTCATTGTTGTCGCGGTTTTGCTTGCTCTAGCCGTACTGCTGGGTGTGTTCCGTCCCTCAACGGTTGCACCTGGTGTACAGCAACCGCTGACGGATGCGCAGACCCGGGAGTTGCTCCCCCGTGGCCGTGAGTTGGCGCTGGCTGGAAATTGCATGGGCTGCCATTCGCTGCCTCAGGGGCCAAGAGCCGCCGGCGGTGTACCTATTGATACACCGTTTGGAACCCTCTATTCGACCAACATAACCCCTGACAAGACCCATGGCATCGGCAACTACACCCGTGAAGACTTTCATCGTGTGCTGCGTGATGGAATTGCACCCGGCAACAGGAATCTGTATCCGGGCATGCCTTTTGTATTCACGCATATCACACGCTCCGAAGACATTGATGCCTTGTATGCCTACATCATGAGCCTGCCGTCTATTGCTGAGCCCAATGTTGCTAACACCGGAGTGTTCAGGCTGCCTGTGCGGCCATTCATGAACTTTTGGGCATTGATCAACTTTCCAGACCGTCAACCGCCTGTACGGGAGGGGGCATCGGAACAATGGTTGCGCGGCGCTTATTTAGTGGAAGGTCTGGGGCATTGCGGGGCCTGTCATACGCCGCGCAATATCACGATGGGTGTTTCTTTTGCACGCTCCCTGGAGGGAGGTGACGTCGTTGATGGCCTGGTGGTCCCAGACATCACTGCACAGACGCTGGCAAAGCGAGGCTTCAACACGACGTCATTGAGCGAGTATCTGAGCTCCGGCATCTCTGCCCAAGGCACAGCCTTTGGCAGTATGTATACCGTGACGCACTTCTCTACCAGTGCGATGCAAGCGGCTGATGTGGATGCTATCGCCTCATACCTGATGACCGGTAAGGATGGTCAACTGCTTCAGCCGGCAAAAGGACCTGAGCCACTCCCTGCTGCCAGTGATACGCCGTTGCAGCGTGGCCGACTCAGTTACCTCTCCGCATGTGCCGGATGTCACGGGACGAATGGGGAAGGCATTCCAAATGTTGCGCCACCAATGAATGGCAATATTGCTGTCGTCATGGACAGCCCGGTTAATCTGCTGACCGTTATTTTGCAGGGGGTTCCCACACAAACATTCACCGGGAATCAGCGCATGTATGCCATGCCGGGATTTGCGGATCGCATGAGTGCTGAGGAAGTGGCGGGGTTAGCCTCCTGGATGCGTGCTCAATGGGGCGGCCAGGGCAAGGCAATTACAGCAGAGCAAGTCGAGGCAATCGCTTCTGGCAAATAGGCAACTCAAAACCCTGGCGCGGGCTATATCGGTCGGGATCATTGTGACAATGATCCCTGCCCTCGCCGCACTGTTTGGCACTCAGGCCTGGGACAAGATGCAGTCAAGCAAGCCCGGAAAGCGCAGATTGAGCTCCTGGGAGCGCAGTGAATTCATGTGCGTGGTGCCCACATTTCGCGTATGAACCAGCCCGGCGTCACGCAAGACCCGGAAATGATGGGACATGCTGGACTTGGGTCGACCGCCGTCCAGCTCGCCGCACGAGGCTTCAGTGACGCCTGCAAGGTAGCGGACAATCTCGAAACGGACGGGGTCGCTCAGGGCGTAAAGCAAACGCTCGAGAATGAAGTCAGGGGGAACAGGATGTTTGAAGGTACGCATGTGCCGATGATAACCAAGGCTTTCAATGAATGCCATATTTCGATTACTATCGAACAAGCGAATCAATCTCCCGGAGCCTGCACATGTCTGCCCTGTTCGAACCGTACACCTTAAAAGACGTCACCTTAAGAAACCGTATCGCCATTCCGCCGATGTGTCAGTACATGGCAGAAAACGGCATGGTCAACGATTGGCACTTGGTCCACCTGGCCAGCTTGGCAAGGGGCGGTGCTGGCCTGGTTGTCGTTGAGGCGACGGCCGTTTCTCCTGAGGGGCGTATCACCCCAGGATGCGCCGGCATCTGGAGCGATGCCCATGCCCAGGCTTTCGTGCCCATGGTTAAAGCAATCAAGGATGCCGGTTCTGTGCCAGGTATTCAGATTGCGCACGCCGGTCGCAAGGCCAGCGCTAACCGTCCCTGGGAAGGCGATGATCACATCGCTGAGGGTAATCCGAATGGTTGGCAGACCATTGCGCCCTCGCCTGTCGCGTTTGGTGCCAATCTGCCGAAAGTCCCCCGGGAAATGACCCTGGAAGACATTGCCCGTGTGCGCCAGGACTTCGTTGATGCTGCACGCCGGGCCCGTGACGCCGGTTTTGAATGGATCGAACTGCACTTCGCCCACGGTTATCTTGGCCAGAGCTTCTTCTCGGAGCATTCCAATCAGCGCACCGATGCCTACGGTGGCAGCTTTGAAAACCGTAGCCGCTTCTTGCTTGAAACTCTGGCAGCTGTGCGTGAGGTGTGGCCGGAGAATCTGCCACTCACTGCTCGTTTCGGGGTCATCGAGTACGATGGGCGCGATGAGCAAACGCTGACTGAATCCATCGAATTGGCGCGCCGCTTCAAGGACGGTGGGCTTGACCTGCTGAGCGTCAGTGTGGGTTTCACTATCCCGCAAACCAACATTCCATGGGGGCCCGCTTTCTTGGGTCCGATCGCCGAGCGGGTGCGTCGTGAGTCGGGTCTGCCAGTGACGTCTGCATGGGGCTTCGGCACTCCGCAACTGGCAAACGCTGCAGTCGAATCTCGTCAGCTGGACCTGGTATCTGTGGGCCGGGCTCACCTGGCGGATCCGCACTGGCCGTATTTTGCAGCCAAAGAGCTGGGCGTTGAAAAGGCTTCCTGGACACTCCCCGCGCCCTACGCTCACTGGCTTGAGCGCTACAGGTAAGTTCGATTTCTGACTCTGTGGGAGCGGGCTTGCTCGCAATGGTCGTTACGATAACGCGTATTTACTGGGTAAATACGGCGCTCGGAAGATCATCGCGAGCAGCCCGCTCCCACATGACCAGCCACCACTCAACTATTCGTCGAGTTCACTCTCCAGCTTCAATGCTCGCTTCCAGCTGTCCAGTTCCGCCAGACGTTGCAGGTAAGCCTGCAGATGAGGGTACTGCGCCCCGCTCTTCATCTGCTCGACGACTGTGATTGCAACAAAAGCCAGCATGAAATCTGCCCCTGACAATGTGTCTCCCACGATGAACGTTCTGTTCGCAAGCACACTGTCCAGATACCCCAGGACCTTATCAAACTCAGTCTGGGTATAGCCGTCCAGGAACTTCAGTTGAGTGCCGGCATTGATCTCGAATTGAGTGAATAGCTTAAGAAGCACAGGCACCATCGCCGAACTTTCCGCAAAGTGAATCCATTGCAGGTACTGAAGGTAATCCGGTGAGTTGAATGCGGGTTCCAGCTGGGGCGCAAACCGGCGGATCAGGTATTCGACGATGGCGCCGGACTCAACGAGCACTTGTCCGTCCAGCTCAATCACCGGTGACTTGCCCAACGGATGAATGTTTTTCAGTGAGGCCGGGGCGAGACGAGTGGCCGGATCGCGCTGATAACGAATCAGGGTGTAAGGCTCTCCGATTTCTTCTAGTAGCCAAAGAATACGCAGCGATCGGGAGGCGTTGAGGTGGTGAAGTGTGATCATGAAGACTCTCTCAAATGAGGGGTGGCACCCAGGGCGCCCGAGGGTTTCAACACGCCCGGACGCCTGAAGCGGTTACTTCAGTTGGGCGACAAGTGCTTTGGCCACGGCTTCAGAGCTCGCAGGGTTCTGGCCCGTGATCAGCTTGCCATCTTCGATGACAAAGGGTGCCCAGTCTGGCCCTTTTTCATAAAACCCACCCAGACGCTTGAACTCATCCTCGATCAGGAACGGTACGACATCGGTCAGCTCTACTGCCGCTTCCTCACCATTGGTAAAGCCGGTGACTCGGCGGTCTTTAATCAGCGGCGCACCGTCAGCGGCCTTCACATGACGCAGCACCCCAGGCGCGTGACAGACAAAACTGACGGGTTTGCCAGATCGCTCGAAGGACTGGATCAGTTCGATAGAGGTCCTGGACTCGGCCAGATCCCACAGAGGGCCATGCCCACCAGGGTAAAACACAGCGTCAAAATCTTTGCTGCTGACCGAATCCAGCTTGACCGTGCTCGCCAAAGCTCGCTGAGCCTCAGGATCAGCGTTAAAACGGTGGGTCATGTCAGTCTGGAAATCCGTCAGTTCACTCTTTGGGTCCAGAGGCGGTTGACCACCTGCTGGCGACGCCAAAACCACCTCGGCCCCTGCATCCTTGAAGACGTAGTAAGGCGCTGCGAACTCTTCAAGCCAGAACCCTGTTTTCAAGCCTGTATCTCCCAGTTGATCGTGGGACGTCAGAACCATCAAAACTTTCATGTCATAGCCCTCATTGCTGCGGTTTGGCCTTTGGCAACGAGATTTGCCTCGGGCTTATGCTGGATGCACTGTCCTGACTATGTACGACCACCGGTTTATGAATACGTGCTACGACGAAAGCCGTGGTTGTCATGCTTTTTGCTGTCCTGAGCTACCTCGGGTTCATACCGCTGCGGGCACTTCTTCATGCGCACGGGATTTACCCAGTAAGGCGAACACAAGCAACGCAGTCAGTGCCGAAGAACCCGCCAGGCTGTACAAGACCCAACGCAATGCCTGATCGTAGGTCGCCAGCAGCACGGCGCGCTCGCCGCTGACGAGGGCGCTGGCATAGGCCAGATCGCCAAGCGCGGCGCGATTGGCGGCCTCGATGACAACGGCTGGATCAGTCCCGGCCAGAGTGCCGAGCAATCCGCCCTGAATCAAGAACGCCAGCAGCGCGCCTGCCACCGCGATAGCCAAACCGTCGGCTGAAACACGCACGCAGTTGAAGATGCCGGTCGCCATGCCTGCTCGTTCTGTGGGCGTCACGCTCACGGCCATGCCATCCATCAGCCCCCAAGGCAGGCCAATGCCTGCGCCGATCATCACCAGCGGCGCTACCAGCGCAGGGCCTGCCCCGCCTGACACTACCTGGCCCAACCACACCAGTGCGACCGCCACCACCATCAGCCCGATGCCGGACAGCACCCCGCAGGTGAACCAGCGCGACAGCAACGCGGCAACGAACGGCACGACCAACAGCGGCGCAGCCAGGGCGATCATCATTTGGCCTGCTTCCAATGCGCTCAATCCGTCAATGCCGATGAACCGCCCCGGCAGCATCACGATCAATGTCACAAAGTAGAAGGCCGGAGATGCGGCCAACACCTGCACGCCGACGAAGCGCCCGCTGTCGAATAACGACAGGTCGAGCATCGGGCGCGCGACGCGGCGTTCGATGCGGACGAATACGATGAACAACACGACTGAAGTCAACAGCATGCCAAGCACCCACGCGCTGTGCCAGCCCTCTTCCGGTGCCAGCAGGATGGCGTAAGTGAACACGCTCAGCGCGGCGGTGAAACTAAGGGCACCGGGCCAGTCCAGTCCGCTGGACTCCGGGTCTTTGGACTCCGTGGCGCTGATCCATACCAGCAGGAAACCGGCCACACCGATCAGCGCTGTCGCCAGAAAAACCCAACGCCAGTCCGCCACCTCCACCAGCCAGCCTGCCGCCAGGGGGCCGAAAGCCAGACCGATACCAAAGGTGGTGCCGAGCAGGCTGAATACACGTGTGCGGATGGGGCCGTGGAAGGTCTGTGCCAGCGAAGACATGGCCCCCGCAAAGGCGGCTGCGCCCCCCAGCCCTTGGGCCAGACGCAACCCGTCGATCCAGCCAACCGTCGGTGCCAGCGAGATCATGAATGTCATCAACACGAATAGCGCAAGGCCGACCAGCCACACGCGCTTGCGACCATAGGTGTCGGTCAGGCTGCCGGCCGCCATCATGGCGCTGCCGTAGGTCAGGATGTAGCCGTTGACTACCCAGTTCAGTTGCACCGCCGTGCCGCCCAGTTCCTGGCTGATGGACGGCAGCACCACGGCCGGACCGGTGAAGCACAGCGGGATCAGGATGCCGGTCAGGCAGGCGGCAAGCAGTAGCAGCCAGTCACGTCCGGTGGGACTGCGAGTGGCGGTCAGGGTATGTGTCATGGGGGGGACATCCGCAAAGAGTCATGTGAAGACGCCAGAGTAAGTGCGGGCTCGCTTAAGAAAAATAAGCTAAGGTTCCGAACATATCGGACAAATTTTCTTATAGTGGACAAACATGGACTCACTCAGCGGCATCGCGTTCTTCGTCCAGGCGGCACAAGACCGTAGCTTTTCGCAAGCCGGGCGCGTGCTTGGGGTCTCGTCATCCGCCGTGGGCAAAAGCGTGGCACGGCTCGAGGAGCGGCTGGGTGTGCGCCTGCTCCACCGCAGTACGCGCAGTATCACGCTGACCGCCGAGGGCACGCTGTTTTTGGAGCGTTGCCGGCGCATCCTCTGCGAAGTTGAGGCGGCGCAACTGGAACTGTCGGAAACCCGCCAGGCCCCCCAAGGCAAACTGCGGGTGAGCATGCCGCTGGTCAGCAGCCTGGTTATGCCGGCGCTCACGGCCTTCATGCACCGCTACCCCGCCATTGAACTGGATGTGGATTTCTCGGATCGGCTGGTCGATGTCATCGAGGACGGATTCGATGCCGTCATTCGTACTGGAGAACCGACTGATTCCCGGTTGATGTCCCGCGCACTGGGTACCTACAAGCTGCTGCTAGTGGCCTCGCCCGGGTATCTTGCTGCGCGCGGCACTCCGCGCGTGCCCGCCGACCTGACGGGCCATGCGGGCTTGCAACACAAGTTCCCGAGTTCCGGCAAGTTAGAGTCGTGGCCTTTGCGCAAGCAGACAGGCGAGGCAGAGCCCGTCCTCTTGGCCACGATGGTATGCAGCACCACCGAGGCCCTCCTTCACGTGGCCCGCGATGGCCTTGGCATCGCCTGTCTGCCGGACTTTATGGTCCGTGATGCCATTGCTGCCGGTGAGCTGGTAACGGTGCTGGACGACTTCAACCAGCATCAGGGTACCTTCCGCATGCTGTGGCCATCGAGCAAGTATCGCGCTCCGAAGCTGCGGGTGTTCATCGACTTCATGAGTGCGCAGCTGTTCAGCGTGTGATCCTCGACACTGAATCAGTGCGCGCCCGCGTCCAGCAGCAATTGCGCAATTGCGGTCTGACCGCGTTTTTGCGCGTGTTGCAACGGGCTCACGCCCTTGTCATCCGGCAGGTTCAGGTCTGCGCCGGCCTCGATCAGTTGGCTGACAATATCTTGATGCGCAGGCCCACCATCAGAAAGCACGATGGCCTCCATCAAACAGGTCCAGCCCAGTCGATTCACGTGGTTGATATCAACCCCTGCCGCGATCAGCAGGCGCACGGTCTCAACATGGCCGCGCTCGCACGCCGGGATCAAGGCCGTGCCGCCATAGCGGTTGGTGCTTTTCAGATCGGCACCATGGGCCAGGGCAAGCTTAAGGATTTCATTACGCCCGCTTGCACCCGCCAACAGATAGGGGCTGTCCTGAATCAGATTTTTCTGGTTAACGTTGGCACCGGCTTCGATCAATGCCTTGGCAATGTCTATCCGGTTCGCACGGGTTGCAAGCAGGAGCGCACTGCTGCCATCGATCGTACGTTCGTCGAGCTTCGCCCCTTCAGCGATCAGTTGCTGCACCCCGGCCAATTCACCGTCCCTCACGGCGGTGAGCAGTGTCTTGTCATTTGCCATCACCACTCCAGTCATCAACAGTGCGACCGTCAACAGGCCGTATTTAAGCATCCGGGAACCCATGTCACGCCCTCTTCTCCATCCCATGAAGAGCCAGTATGGTCAGCGCGGCAGGTATTCGGAAATTAAATATGCCCATGCTTTTCAGTGGCTTTGTGCATGGTCCTGCTGAGGACTAGAAGTTCTGTTTATAGATTTTCCCGCCTTTCATGATCATGCTGATATTGATCTCGGGGTCCTCCAGAAATGCGAGGCTTACCGTGGGGTCGCCTTCGACAACCAGCAGATCTGCCAATGCACCGGCCTCTATCCGGCCCACTTTACCGGGATAAGGGTTGCGCGCTCCCGACAGCCCCAAAAGCTCTCCATTGATCTTTGTCGCCATGTTCGCAACATCGTGCGCGGCGTAAAACCGGGTCAACTTCGCCAGTTGTCTTCCCTGAGTCGGTGTCTTTAGCGGATTGAATAAAATATCAGTCCCCCAAGCGGTTTTTATATTGAAGCGCTGCGCAAACTCATAGGCTTTCGCGGTGCCCTCGGCCACCACGCGCTGACGCTCTCGGCGTACAGGATCAGGATAAACATTGGCATCTTCATCCTGCAGAAAAGGCTGAAGGCTCCACCAGATATCGTTGTCGGCCATCATGCGCACGGTTTCTTCATCCGCCAGTTGCCCGTGTTCGATTGATTTCACGCCGGCTCGAATGGCGCGCTGAATACTTCTGGGCGTGTACGCATGCACCATGACATAGGTGCCCCAATCAGCAGCGGCTTCAACCGCCATTCTTAATTCTGACTCCAGAAACTGGGTGCTATCAAGATGATCATAAGTAGAGGCCACTCCGCCTCCGGCCATCAGTTTTAACTGTGAGGCCCCGAGCATGAGCTGCTCTCTTGCGCGCCTGAGCACTTCGGCATCGCCATCGGCGATGGCGGCAGCACCCAGTTGTTCGGTAACGCTCAGTGGTCTGAGAGAGCTGCGGGGGATCTCGGATCGCATCCTGAAATCACCGTGGCCCGAAGTCTGTGAAATCATGGCGCCGGATGGATAAATACGTGGCCCCGGGATAACGCCCTCATCAATTGCACGCTTCAAGGCAAACGAAGGTCCACCAGGATCGCGCACCGTCGTAAAGCCGCGCATCAAGGTGCTTTCTGCTTCGCGGGCGGCGACTAAATGGATATATCCCGGGTCTGCACTCATCGCGTCAAGTTGCGTGATGCCCGCCAACGTAGTGTGCCAATGGGCATCAATCAGTCCCGGCATCACCACCCTTCGCCCGCAATCGATAACCACGGCCCCTTCGACATCCGTATTGGCTGGTAGCAGTGAGTCGATCACGCCAGCCTTGATCAGGATGCAGACGTTATCGTCAAGCACAACGCTACCGTTGAATAAACGAAGATTCTTTAGCAATACAGTGCTCACGCTGGACTCAGCGTTCGTGCCCTGCCCTGAAGTACTTGAGGTGCGCACTTCTGACAGCGGTGCGCCTTTGGGCCTGATCCCGCTATAGACATCACGTCGAGACAGATCGAGCATCATCCTGGCGTGAAAATCCTGTATGTCCGGCGAGCTACAGGTGCACAGGTCATGGGCTTCAAGCTCAACACGATGACTGGGTGTAAAGCGCGAACAAGCCGTTGCAGATTTATGCCTCATAGCGAGCGTTCCGTAAGCATTTTCAGGAACAGAGACTATAGATCGGATTAAAAACGCTGATCGAAAAACGGCAGGCACACTGAAAATCCTTGGCAAAGTTGCCCAAGGATTGGGTTCGGTGAAGGGGGAGCACGCTTTCCCTTACAGTGATATCAGGTGTTTAAGCGGGTGGTAGTCCGTTTTCAGCGTGGCCGCGACGTCGAGAATCGCCTTCTCGATGCCATTTAGATGAATGCATGTCAGCTCGATTGCAGCGCTCTGGTTGCCGGCCTCGATGTACTCGATCAGGCGCAAATGCTCATCGTCGCGACAGGCTTCGTGGCTGTCATCATCGAGCGCCGCAGCATACAGCGAGGCGCGGGAAATCAGCTTCTGGAACCAGTCCAGCAACACCGGGTTGTTCAGGCTTCGCGCAAGTTTGATGTGGAACTCGCCGAGTAAATGAATCAGCCGTTCATGGTCGCCGTTACGGTGCGCTTCGTCTTCGAGCAGCAGGTGATCGCGCAAGTCGCGGGTTACCGCAGTATCGCGTCGGCGACAGAGTTCACTGACGATACCGATCTCGACCAGACGCCGGGTTTCAAACAGCGATCGAATCTCCTCGTCACTCGGTAGCGATACGGATGCACCTTTATTGGGCTCTGTGGTGACCAGTCCATCGGCCTCCAATTGCTTGAGTGCAGCACGAACCGACGTTCGGCTCACGTTAAAAAGTTCGGCCAACGACGCCTCTCCCAACTTCATTCCCGGTCTTAGCGAACGCTTGCTGATCGCCTCGTAAACCCCTTGATAGACGCGGTCGACCGTTGTTTCGAGTTTCTTCTCGGTCATTTCAACACTCCTTTAGCGCAAAACAACCGGCCCCAGGCGATGAACAGCCTTAAAAAAAGGGGGTTGCACGGGCAGATTAATCCGGTTATCTCTAGATTGCATCCAGACATTGCATACAATAATTAGAGGAATGCACCATTATGGGTCATCCAGTCGCAATTGAAGTGCGTAACGTCTCAAAACGGTATTCCGACGATCCGGGGCTGGCTCCAGCCCTCGACAACGTTTCAGTCGACATTGCCGACAACGAGTTCTTTACCCTGCTGGGCCCTTCCGGCTGCGGCAAAACCACCTTGCTGCGCACCATCGCCGGTTTCGAACATGTCAGCGACGGCGAGATTCGTCTCGCGGGCGAACCGGTCAATGACTTGCCGCCGTTCAAGCGTCGGGTCAATACCGTCTTCCAGAGCTACGCGCTGTTTCCCCACATGAGTGTCGCGCAGAATATAGCCTTCGGCCTCGAGATGCTGGGTCTCGATCATAAACTCGTTCCCAAGCGTGTGGATGAGATGCTCGCGCTGGTACAAATGCAGCATCTGGCCAAGCGTAAACCTGCCGAGTTGTCCGGCGGTCAGCAGCAGCGGGTCGCCCTTGCCCGGGCCCTGGCCCCCAAACCCAAAGTACTGCTGCTGGACGAACCGTTGTCGGCACTGGACCTCAAGCTGCGCAAAGAGATGCAGGTCGAACTCAAGCGCGTGCAAAAGGAAGCCGGGATCACTTTTATCTTCGTGACCCACGACCAGGAAGAAGCCCTGACCTTGTCTGACCGGATTGCCGTGATGTCCGCAGGCAAGATTCTGCAGATCGGTACGCCCAATGACATTTACGAGCGGCCGCAGCACCAGTTCGTTGCCCAGTTTATCGGTGACATCAACTTCCTTCCCGGCCATCTGAAACGCGGCCAGCACAACCAAAACCTCTTTGTGCCCAACGGCATGCCGGTGGAAATCCCCTGCCCGGCCCAAGGCTTCAATGGCACTAACGTGCAACTGGCTTTCCGCCCGGAGCGCTCGCAGCTGGTCGAGCCGGGGCAGCCCCATCATTTGCGCGGCGTGATCGAAGCGGTGCTGTATATAGGCACCGCAACGCTTTATCAGTGCCGGTTGAATAACGACATCAAGGTCATGCTGCGCGAAAACAATGAAGGCCTGAACCGCGGTCGTGTGGTCGGTGATCGCGTTGCGGTCAACTTGCCGCCCCATGCCTGCCTGTTGATGGAGGCCTGAGATGAGCGTCAGCAGCACTTCCCCCGCTATCAGCCGCGCCCTGTTGCTCAGCCCGGTGGTTCTGACTTTACTGGCGCTGATCGCCATTCCACTCGGCATCATGGGCTACATCAGCTTGCTGCCGCGCAACGTGTACGGTGGCGTCGACTGGCAGGCCAACTGGCAATTGCAAAGCTATGTGCAGCTGTTTTTCCAGGAAGGTTTCGACGGTGAAATGGAGCTCAACTGGGTGTACGCCCAGGCGCTGCTGCGCTCGGTGTTCCAGGCCGGCGGCACCACGTTGTTGTGTTTTCTGTTCGGCTTCCCGGTGGCGCTGTGGATGTCCAGCCTGACTCCGCGTCGGCGCAACCTCATGGTCTTGCTGATCACCATCCCGTTCTGGACCAACCTGCTGATCCGCAACTACGCGTGGCTGATCATTCTGCGCGAGCACGGGTGGGTCGCCCAAAGTCTCAACGCCCTGTTCCCCCAGGCGGGCGGCATCACCCTCCTCTACAACGACTTTGCCGTGAGTGTAGGGCTGGTCTACAGCTTTCTGCCGTTCATGATTTTGCCGATCTACTCGACCCTGGAAAAACTCGACTGGCGCCTGGTGGAAGCGGCGTACGACCTCGGAGCCAACCGCTGGCACGCGCTGACGCGGATCATTCTGCCGCTGTCGATGCCCGGCGTGATTGCTGGCGCGCTACTGGTGTTTGTGCCGAGCCTCGGCGCCTTCATCACCCCGGCGATTCTCGGTGGTGGCAAGACGTTGATGATTGGCAACCTGATCCAGCAACAGTTCGGCACCGCGCGCAACTGGCCGCTGGGCAGCTCACTGTCGTTCCTGTTGCTCGGGATTCTGCTCCTGTCGTTGATGCTTTACGCCCTCTATACCCGCAGAACCGCCCAAACTCTTCGTCGGGGAGCCTCCGTATGATCGCCCTGCACCTGAAAAAACTGCCGTTGACCCGCGAAGTCAGCCTGCTGATTCTCGCGTACCTGTACGTGCCGATCTTTGTGCTGATCGCCTACAGCTTCAATGCCAACCGCTCCGCAACGGTCTGGACCGAGTTTTCGTTCGCTTGGTACGGACGGATTCTGGCCAACCCTTCGATTCAGACCGCGGCATTGAACTCGATCATCGTGGCGAGTATTGCCACGGTCTGCGCCACGACCATTGCGCTGCTCGCCGCGCTGGCGACGTATCGGCCGTTCTACGGGCAGAAAGTGGTCGAGGGCGGGATCAACCTGCCGCTGATCCTGCCGGAGATCGTTACCGCGGTCGCCACGTTGCTGCTGTTCATGGCGCTGGGGATCAAGCTCGGTCTGTTGACGGTGATCGTGGCGCACATCGGCTTCTGCATTCCTTTCGCCTACCTGCCGATTCGCGCTCGCTTGAATGACCTGGACAAAAGCCTGCTGGAAGCGGCCAACGACTTGTACGCCAACCCGTGGCAGGTGTTTCGCCGGGTGACCTTGCCGCTGCTGTGGCCGGCGGTGTTGTCCGGGTCGGTACTGGCATTCGTGGTCAGCCTCGACGATTTCATCATGACGTTCTTCGTGGCAGGGCCTGGCTCGACGACCTTGCCGGTGTACATCTTCTCCGCGATCAAGGCCGGCGTGACGCCTGAGATCAACGCAATCTCGACCCTGATGCTGGTGATTTCCATCGTGCTGGTGGTGCTGGCCTTCTGGCTGGGACAACGCGGCAAACAACAATGAGTCTGGAGCCTGCTGTCATGATTAAAAAAAGCATGAAATTGAAACATATCGGTTACGGCGTCGCCGGTCTGGCCCTCAGTTGCTTCACCGCACTTGCTGCGCAGGCTGCCGAACCCAAGGAATTGTTTTTCTACAACTGGACCGATTACTACCCGGTAGACCTGCTGGCCAAATTCGAAAAAGAAACCGGCATCAAAGTCACCATGGACGGCTACGACAGCAACGAAACCCTGCTGGCCAAGTTGCAGGCCGGTGGCGCGGCCTATGACGTGATCGTGCCATCGCAATCGATCATGCGCACCCTGATCAACCAGGACTTGCTCCTGGAAATCGACACGCCGACCCTGCCCAACTTCCAGTACGTTAAACCGGCTTTCCGCGACCCGAGCTTCGATCCCGGGCGCAAGTTCTCAGCGCCTTACTTGTGGGGCACCACGGGGTTTTCTTATGACAGCGCGCGGGTCCCCGGCGGCAAGCTGGACGACTCGTGGAAGGAATTCTTCGAACCGCGCAAGGAGCTCCAGGGCCAACTCGCCGCACTCGATACCTCCAGCAGCGTGATCAACGCCGCCAGCCACTACCTGAACGTCGACGAGTGCACCGAAAATCCACAGGATGCCAAGCGCATCCTTGAGTTGCTGCAAAAACAAAAACCGTTCTTGAAGATGTACAGCTCGGACAACACCGTCGACCGCATGGCCTCCGGTGAAGTGATCATGATGCAAAACTGGAACGGCTCAACCGCCCGCGCCACGTTGCAAAAAAGCAGCATCAAGTACGTGTACCCCCGTGAAGGCCTGGCGATGTTCCAGGACAACTTCGCCGTGCCAAAAAGCGCGCCTCACCCCGGCAACGCCAAGATCTTCATCGACTGGATGATGAAACCGGAAAACGCCGCTGCCGTGTCCAACGCCATCGCCTATGACAACGGCATTCAAAGCGAAAACCTGATCGACGCGAAATGGCGCGTGATGGACGCAATCAATATGCCCGAAGAGTTCGCCTCACGCCTGCGGCCTGAAAAGGAATGCAGCAACAAGGCGCGTGAGCTGCAAGACCGGATCTGGTCAAAGCTCAAGGGCTGATCCAGCGCTAAGGAGCCGCCTTCGCCAGCCAGACCGCGAGTATTGTGGCAGCGGCTTGCTGGCGAAGAGGCCCGGTCAAACACCCTAGAATTCCAAGAGGTTTGCCATGACCCAACCCCGCTGGCTGCGCAACGTGCGGCCCTACGGACTTGCTGCACAAGACCTGCTTGTGGACAACGGCCTGTTCAAACAACGACGCCCCGCGTCTAACGCAGCGCCGACGGCTACCGACATTGACGGCCAAGACCAGCTCCTCACGCCGGCCCTGGTCGAAAGCCACGTTCATCTCGACAAAACCCTCTGGGGCCAGCCCTGGCACCCGAATAGCGCCGGGCCGACGCTCAAGGATTACATCGCCAACGAACGCCGTGTACTGCGCGAAGTCCAGAGCTCCATCGCCGAACGCGCCGGTGCGCTGCTTGAAAACTGCATTGCCCGTGGGTCGCTGACCATGCGCTGCCACGTAGACATCGACCCGGATTTCGGCCTGCGTCATGTTGAAGCCATGCAACAACTGCGCGAACGCTACCGCGACCTGATTGACCTGCAACTGGTGGTATTCCCGCAAACCGGCCTGATCAGCCGCCCCGGTACCGCCGAACTGATGCGCGAAGCCATGGCACTGGGTGTGGAGAACGTCGGCGGCCTCGACCCCTGCGGTATCGATAATGACCCCGTGGCCCAACTCGACTTCGTGTTCAAGCTGGCCAGCGAATTCGACCGGGGCGTCGACATTCACCTGCATGACAAAGGTGAACTGGGCCTGTGGCAGATCGCGCTCATCGCCGATTACACCGAACGCTTCGGGCGTCAGGGCCGGGTGATGATCAGCCACGCCTATTGCCTGGGCATGTTGCCCTGGAGTCAGGTCCGGCCGGTGGCTGATCGCCTGGCCAGGTTGGGCATTTCGCTGATGAGCTCGGCCCCGGCCGATTGCGCGGTGCCGCCGTACCTCGCGTTGCGCGAAGCCGGAGTCAACGTGTGCCTGGGTTCGGACGGTATTCGTGACGCCTGGTCGCCCATGGGCAACGGTGACATGCTGGAACGGGCAATGCTGCTGGCGTTCCGCTTTGACATGAACAAGGACGAGGAACTGGCAGCGGCGTTTGCCGCCGCCACAGTGAATGGAGCCCAAGCGCTGGGCTGTGACGATTACGGGCTGGAGATCGGGCAGCGGGCCGACTTCTTGTTGATGCCAGTACAAACCCTGGGTGAAGCCGTGGTGTCGCGGCCAGTGCGGCAGGTCTATCGCGGCGGCGAGTTGATCGCTTCCGGCGGTCGTTTGCTGGAAAGCCGACTGTGAAGCCCGGGCCTATTAAAATAGTCGCCCTGAAAAGCAGCTGCGTGGTCGGTTTCGACGGCACGCAGCACGTGCTATGGCGCGACGGCGAAGTGGTGTTCGAAGGCTCACGTATCGTGTTTGTGGGGCGTGGATATGCAGGTCAGGTGGATCAGTGGATCGACTATGGCAACGCGTTGATCGGCCCGGGATTCATCGATCTGGACGCACTCGCAGACCTGGATTCTACGGTGCTGACCCTGGACAACGGTGATGAGCGGGATATGGGCCGGATGTGGTGCGAAGATTATCTGGCGGCCGGTCCCCGAGAGAGTTACAGCGCAGACGAAGAGGTTTTCAAATACCGCTACGCCTTTACTCAGTTGATCCGCAACGGCATCACCACGGCCATGCCGATCACCTCGATGTATTACCGCCAGTGGGCTGAGACCTACGATGAAATGGCTGCTGTGGCGGATGTGGCCGCTGAGCTGGGCCTGCGCACATACCTCGGCCCCTGCTACATGAGCGGCATGAGTTACTGGCGCGCCGATGGAAACCTGGCCCATCACTGGGATGAAGCACGTGGCCTGGCCGGGCTCGATGGGGCCGTGCGCTTTTTCGATGATTTCGACGGGGCACATGACGGCTTGATTCGCGGAGCGCTGCTGCCTGATCGCATTCAAACCTGCACACCCGCGCTGCTGCAACGTACCGCCGATCTGAGTCGGGAGTTGAACGCGCCCATGCGGCTGCACTGCTGCCAGGGGCTCGGCGAAGTCGAGATGGTCAAACAGCTGCGCGGAGTTTCGCCGTTGGCCTGGCTGGAGCAACTGGACCTGTTGACCCCGCGCAGTCTGCTGCCCCATGGCATTTACACCGAGGGTGATGAAGACCTGCAACGGCTGGTGGACGGCGGTACAAGCCTGGTGCATTGCCCGGTGGTGTTTGCCCGGGATGGCGAGGCGTTGAACTCGTTCGGTCGTTATCGGGCAAAGGGCATCAACCTGGCTCTGGGCACCGACACCTGGCCGGCGGATTTGCTGGAGAACATGCGCCAGGGACTCAACATCGCCCGCCTGATGGAGGGCGGTACATCGATGACCAGCACGCTGGACCTGTATAACGCCGCCACGCTGGGGGGCGCCAAGGCTTTGGGTCGTGACGACATCGGCCGTCTGGCCCCCGGGGCCAAGGCCGATATCACCGTGTTCAGCCTGCGTGGCCTGCACCTCGGGCCGCTGTTCGACCCGCTGAAAAATCTGGTACTGGCCGGCCGCGGTGACGATTGCATTGCCAGTTACATCGACGGGCGCTGCGTGATGCATGACGGTCAGGTTCAAGGGGTCGACTACCCCGCTCTGCAACGCCAGGCCCAACGACAATTCGAAACACTGATGCGCAGTCACAGCTCTCGGGCCTTTGGCCAACCCGACTGGAAAACCCTGTTCACACCGGCCATTCCTTTCGCCGACCACTACAGCGCACACGCGCCGCTAAGTGCGATTGATCCTCTTCTCTAGAGATTTGTGCCCATGCAAAGCTTCGATTTCAGCACCCTGAGTGCCCGCGACAAATACAAGATCCTGATCGGCAGCGTCGTGCCTCGACCGATTGCGCTGGTCACGACCATTGATGGCGAAGGACGGATCAATGCCGCCCCCTTCAGCTTCTTCAATGCGTTATCCGCCGACCCGCCGATTCTGGCGCTGGGCGTGGAAAACTACGGCGACCTCAGCCCCAAAGACACCACGCGCAATATCCAGCTCAATCAGGAGTTCACCGTCAATATCGTCAGCGATGCGTTGGTGGAAGCGATGAATATCTGCGCCGTGCCCTTCGCCCCGGGCTTTGACGAACTGACCGCCGCCGGCCTCACGGCGATCGCCGGCACCACGGTCAAATGCCCACGCATTGGCGAAGCCCCGGTGGCGCTGGAGTGCCGCCGAATGATGGCACTGTCCATCGGGCAGTCGCGGGAGATCATCTTCGGTGAAGTGCTGATGGCCCATGTACGGGACGAACTGATTGACCCGCACACCCTGTACATCGATCAGTTGGGGCTCGATGCAATCGGGCGGATGGGCGGGCATGGGTATGCCCGTACCCGGGACTATTTTGATTTGCCGACACGCACGTTGCAGGCATGGACGCAGGCACCGGGCGCAGGGGAACGGTCCTGGCCACAGGCTAAATAATGAAATGCTCAGCAATGCACCTGGTTAGTGGCTGTTAGGTGTGCCCAGGCTGAAGACGATGAATCGTGAACTCGCCTGGGCAGATGAAGCTCAGCGCGTAGCGGTCAGGCCATCAAAGAACCGTGAGGCGTTTTCATCGAGGGTCGCAATGTCATAGCCGCCCTCTTGAACCACCACGCACGGCAGCCCCAGCGCCTTGATTCGCTGGCCCAGCAAACGGAAGCCTTCATGGCTCACGGAGACCTTGGACTGCGGATCGTTTTCGTAGATATCGAAACCGAGCGACAGCACCAGTACATCTGGAGCAAAGGCGCGCAAGGCAGCTTCTGCTTGATCCATACAGGCGAAGAAGTCAGCTTCGCTGGAGCCGTGCGCCATTGGCAGGTTCAGGTTGTAACCTTTTCCGCATCCCGCACCCGTCTCATCGTCGAAACCGGCGACTACCGGGTAGAAGTTAGTGGGATCGCCATGAATCGACACATACAGCACGTCATCGCGGTCGTAGAAGATTTCCTGAATGCCCTGGCCGTGGTGCATGTCGGTATCCAGCACTGCGACCTTGCCGAATTTGCCCCTCAACACTTGAGCGGCAATGGCAGCGTTATTGAGAAAACAAAACCCCCCCGCCGCTTCTGCGCGGGCATGATGCCCGGGCGGTCGGCACAAAGCATAAGCTGAAGTGTCGCCTTCGATCACCGCATGCGCGGCGGCCACCGCACTTTGTGCCGACCAGTAGGCTGCATCCCAGGTGTGCTCGCCGATCGGACAGCTGCCATCCGCCAGGTAACGGGCGGTCTTGCCCAGAATCCCCCGCAGCGGGTTGCCTTCACGGATGTAGATATTGGATATCACCTCATCACCCCAGTCATCCGGCACCTCATGCCACTGTCGATAAGCCGTGCGCAGATACTCCAAGTAGGCGCCACTGTGCACTGCGGCTAGCGGTGCCTGCCCGTGATCGGTGGGTTCGAACACGGGGTACCCGAGCTTTTCGACCACTGCCAGCAGCGGGTCGATACGTGATGGAATTTCTTGCGGCTCACGCATCTGCCCGCGCGACAGGTAGGAACGAGGGTGATGCTGACGTTGCGCCGGGTGGAAAAATGTTTTCATTGATGACCTCTTCGTACGGCAACTCATGCCGTGGGCGCCTCGCCCGGTAATAACGAACGTTGCGCTGAGTGATTAATCCGCTGTTCGGTCAATAGCCCAATTCGGTGTTGACCCGGTTGTTCAATGCCAGCCCTGCCTCAAGGCGCGACACGTTTTCGGCCACCTGCTGTGCGATACACGAGTCCGACGCGGCTGATGCCATGTGCGGCGTCACCCATACCCCGGGCGTACGCCATAGCGGCGAGTCGACAGGCAACGGTTCTTGATCGAACACGTCCAGCAGAGCCCCACGCAACTGCCCATCCGCCAGGGCCTGGCATAGGTCGGGCTTATTGAGGTGTTGGCCGCGGCCGCAATTGATCAGTGCACCGCCTTCAGCCATGCGTTGGAACACTTCACGACACAACAAGCCCTGGGTAGCGGCTGTCAGCGGCAATAGATTGACCAGAACATCCAGACCATCCAGAAACTCGTTCAACATGGACGGCCCGCTAAAGGTGGTCACGGAATTGATTTCCCTCGGCGTTCGCGCCCAGCCGCGCACGTCATAGCCCGCCTCTGCCAGCCGCACGGCTACGGGGGCACCAATCGCCCCGAGCCCCATCACGCCGACCTTGAACGCTTGGGCACGCCGCTGTACCGGGCGCTGCCAGCGTTGGGTGGTGTTACCGGCGATAACTTGGTCGAAGCCTCGGTGAAAGTGCAACACGCCCCAGTGCACGTATTCACTCATCCCCAAGGTATGGTCTGGGTCGACCACCCGGCACACAGGAACCCTGGTATTGCGTGAAGTGTCCTGGGCCAGATGGTCGACGCCTGAGCCAACCGAATACACCAGCTGCAGCTGTGTTAACGCACCAAGGCTACCGGGTGGCGGAAACCAACATACCGCCACCTTGGCTTCTTGCGCGCCGGCATTTCCAGGGCGTAGCACTTTCAAGTGCGGTGCATGGCGAGTGAACAGCGTGGCCAGCCAATCCGTCAGAGCGGGGTCCTGACAAAGCAAAATGAGATTGGTCATGGTCAACTGCACCAATCAGCGCGCTGATCGTCGATCAGGCTCAGCGCGGCCTTCCAGGCCATATCAATGATTCCGTCTATTCCGTCGCGGTCGAACTGGGCGGCGGTGTGTCGGCACACCTCTTCGCTTGGAATGCTCAGCGCCACGCCAGCGGACATCGCCTGGATTTGCGCCTGGCAAGCACGCTCCAGGAAGTAGATCTCGTGGAATGCCGCTGCCACGCTGCCTCCGGAGGCCAGCAAACCGTGGTTACGCAGGATCATCGCCTTGTGCAAACCCAGATCTGCGACCAGACGCTCGCGCTCCTCCAACGATAGGGCGATGCCTTCGTAGGTGTGATAGGCCAGATTTCCGTAGAATTTCAAGGCGTGTTGGGTCAGCGGTAACAATCCATCGCGCTGGGCAGCCACCGCCATGCCCGCGACGGTATGAGTGTGGATGATGCAATGCAGGTCCGGACGCGCATCGTGAATGGCCGAATGGATGATGAACCCGGCAGTGTTAACGCGTCCGCCGTTGTAACTGCTCTCAACCACCTTGCCGTCCAGGTCGATTAGCACCAGATCGCTTGCCCGCATTTTTTCGAACGCGACGCCGTAGCGATTGATCAGAAAATGCCGCTCCGGCCCTGGCACACGCAAGGTGATGTGCGTGTCGATCAGATCAGTCATGCGGTAATAGGCAGTCAGGCGATACAGTGCTGCCAGTTCACAGCGCGACTGCCACTCTATCTCCGGCATCGAAGTTGGCTTGCTCATGAGATGACTCCTTGTGAAGGTGCGAGCACGTAAGACTTGGCGTTTTGACTACGCAAACGTGACAGTCCAATAACACCGGTCAATGACATAAAGGCCAGCACGCTGAAGAAAACTGCCAACGGCCACCACTGCCCGGCGAAGTAACCTGCCAGGAAGGTGCCGAGCAACGGTGTCAGGCCGCCGGTCAAGCCGCTGCCCAGTTGATAAGCTATAGAAATACCCGAGTAGCGCACTCGTGTCGGAAAAGCTTCAGCCATGTAGCCCGCGAGCACTGCGTACAAAGCAGCCAGCAGTATTACGGCCAGGGCAATACCGGCAGTCATGTAGAACAGATTGCCGGTTTGCACCAACAGGAACATCGGGTACGGCACCAGGATGCAAAGCGATGCCACCCATTTGAGGAATCGGCCTTCGCCCAGTCTTTCAGCGAGCAGTGCTGAGCAAGGCTGAGACAGAAATTGCAGGATGGTGACCACAAACAGACAGTCCAGGATCGTAGTCTTGGCAATGCCCTGGTACTGGGTGACATAGGTAATCATGAAGGTGTTGGTGAAGAAAAATCCGCCCGAACCTATTGTGACCGCCAGTGCTGCGAATAATATTTGTCGCCACCCGGTACGAATGACTTCGCTCACTGGGTTCTTTGAGGTTTGATCGCTGTCTTTGACTTTGGTGAACTCTGGCGATTCGGGCACACCGAAGCGGATCACCAAGCCAACGATCATCAGTACGCCGCTCATCAGGAACGGAATACGCCATCCCCAGCTCATGAGCGATTCCTGCTCCATTTCACTGATGCAACGAAATGCGATCAATGCGAGAAGCAAGCCCGCAGGACTGCCCCACTGGGCGAACGAAGCAAAGAATACCTTGCGTCCTTTGGGAGCATGTTCACTGGCCATGAGTACAGCACCACCCCACTCACCACCGACTGAAATGCCCTGCAGCAGACGCAGGAAAATCAGGCCTATGGGTGCCCATACACCTGCTTGAGAGTAAGTAGGCAAGAGGCCGATACAAGTGGTCGCTATCCCCATTAAAAGGATCGTGACCAACAGCATTTTCTTCCGGCCCAGGCGATCACCCAAGTGACCAAACACCATGCCCGCAAACGGTCTGGCTATAAAACCCACGGCAAAGCTGCCGAACGCGGCCATTGTGCTTAACATCGGGTTTTCACTAGGGAAGAACAGTGGTCCCAGCACTAACGCTGCAGCAAATGCATAGATATAGAAATCGTAGAATTCAATAGTGGTGCCAATAAAGGCCGCCGCCGCGGCACGCCGTGGTGTTGAAGTAGTACTCGTCATCTGAGGCCCCTGTAAGAGTCTTTGTTATTGGCAGGAGAGCTTGTGTCTAAGCGTTGCTATCGCACTCTATCGGTGCCTTGCTCGATCATGCGCTAACACCTATGCTCAGCAAAGCTTCTAATATAAATACTCAAGTATAAGCCTGACAAATAATGACATCCTCTGTTCCCCCCCCTGTTCGAGACCCCGAAACCAAGCGCTTCCTCAACGATCGCCTGGACTGGAATTTGCTACGCACGTTTCTGGTGATAGGACAGGAAGGCAGCATTAGCCGGGCTGCCGCGCGCCTGCATTTGAGCCAGCCGGCGATAAGTCAGGCTCTCAAGAGGCTGGAAGAACAGTTGGACAGTGCCTTGGTGGTACGCCGCGGGCCGCGTATCAGCCTTACCAAGACTGGTGAAGAGGTCATACAAATTGCCGCAGAACTCTACGGAACAATCTCGCGTCTGGGCCCTGCCCTGGAAAACCCCGCTGAGAAAGTAGCAGGCAAGGTCCGGATACTGACCATCAGTCGGGTCCAGTCACGCTGCTATGACGACTTCCTGGCGCAATTTCACCTCGATTACCCACATGTTGAACTGGAGGTCGATGTGCTGCGCAGCTCGGACGTAGTCAGCGCAATGTTGCAAAAAACCGCATCATTTGGCCTGGGTCTTTGCCGCACGCCACAACCCAGACTCGAACAGCGAGTATTGCTGCAGCAGCGCTACGCGTTCTTCTGCGGCAAACGGCACCGGCTGTTTGGCCGCAAAAACCTTACCCTGGCTGACTTACAGAGCGAAAACTTCGTGAGTTTCACCAGTGACCAGATCGGCGGCAACCTGTCTCCACTCACGGTGTTTCGTGATCAGCAAGGCTTTACCGGTCGGATTGTCGCCTCCTCACCGAGCCTGGATGAAATCCGTCGACTGGTGGGGGCCGGCTATGGCATCGGTTGCCTACCGGAACACATCGTTGCTGCCGATGTGCTGGCTGAAGAGGTTTGGCGTCTGCCACCATGGGAGGGAGTCATAGACGTGAATGTCTACTTGCTATGGAACCGTGAACAAAAAATGACACGAGCAGAGTCAGTGTTTCTAGAGAGATTCCAGCAGATGCTCATGACCACGGATCTGGCGGAGCGATTCTAGGCCCCTCACACAATCACGAGCAACTGACTGCATGGCACACCGTTTCAGCTGGACCTGCCACTGCAGGTTGATTGCACAACGGCTCAAGAAGCAGGAAAAGCGGGACCCGCGAAATTTGCCTACCGGCATCTAAAGAACGCTATAGATCCCGGCAACCACCTGCATCGTTGCGTCCTCGATCGACCCTTCGTTACGGCATAAAACCCAGCCTTGGTCTGTAGCCGCTTGCTCGAATGCTTTCGTGCTCGCGACATGTTCTTGCAGGGCGTGCATCACCGTACTGCCCAGCCCACGGGTTCGTGCCGCCGCCCTCGCCCATGACATTTCAGGGGCGGTCACGACCCCGACATGCAGGTCTGGCACTCGCACGTTTCGATCCATGTTCAACTGCAGGATTTCTGCAAACGGGACTATCCGGCGAAATGCGGCATCAGACGGGTACCAGCGATCAATCAAAATAATGCTGTCGGGTGGCTGTTTCGTCAGCACGTGCTGGCTAATCCATGCACGACTATCAGCAAGACGCTCACACACGGCCCACTCCAGATCCCTAGAGGGATCTCTGACAAGTCTGTTCACGAGGGCCATTGTTTCCCCCCTGTAGGGATCACTTTTTTTCTCGCAAAGCCGGATCACCTTTTTGTTGTCTGACCGCAGTACTTTCGTAACGGCCTCCAACAGGGTGGTTTTGCCGGTCCCCTTGGGTCCATCCAGAGCAATAAACAGCGGACGATTCATTTTCAAGCAACGATTGATCTACGTTTTTTCCTGTCCCGTTCGTTCGCGGTCAGCGCTTGGCGCTACCCGGCAAGTCGAGTGCAGGACCCGTGCGCATGAACCAAAAAAGCGGCTGATGTCCCATGCTCTCAGGGCATGGTAATCGACATCAGCCGGTTTGTAGGCACTTGATCTTGGAAGGTCTGTTACCGGGTCACTTCAGGCTTCGTTTAAGCTCAGCAATATGCTGCGGCCCGATACCACAGCACCCGCCGATCATGCTTGCCCCTCTCTGTTGCCAATCCTTGGCCCACTCCAGGTAGCCCAGGGGATCGAGGTCTTCGCGCAGTTCGTCCAGACCGTCATTCGCCGTCGCTTCCTTCGGTTGCGGCGGGAAGGCATTGGCGTAGACACCAATGGCGATGTCGGCACCCAGACGTCCGGTAATGGATCGCGCCACATCCACGGCAGCACCGATCACTTCCGGCTGGCTGCAGTTGAACAACACCGCGGCAACCCCAATTCCTGCGACCGCTTCGATGGCGTCGGCCACGGGTTCGCCTGAACGCAGGCGAGGCACACCGTCAGTCTCTTCATCTTGAAGGGTGAAGGATACCCAGAATGGTTTGCCGTCTGACGGCAGATGCGCGTGGATCGCCTGCACTTCGGCCAGTGAACTCTGCGTCTCTGCCAACCACAGATCCACGTGGGCGCCCAAGCCTTGAAGCAGAGGGGTCAGAACCTCTGTCACCCGCTCCGGCTGGAACAGGTCAGGCCGGTAGGAGCCGAACAACGGCGGCAGGGAACCCGCGACCTGGACGGGGTGGGCGCTTGCGTCAGCCGCTTTGCGCGCCAGTCGGCCTGCAATCGAGGCGAGTTCCAGCCCCTCACTGGCAAAGCGCTCCTCACCTATATGGAAGGGAACCACCGCATAACTGTTGCTGGTAATGACTTGAGCGCCGGCTTCTATGAACGCGGCATGAACGGCCACCACGACTTCCGGAGCTTCGCTCAATGCCAGCGCCGACCACTCAGGCTGCCTGAAAGGTGCCCCACAACGTTGCAACTCCCGGCCCATGCCACCATCAAGAATAACCATTGATCGTTCCTTCATGTCTTGTCTCTGAATGTGTGAGGTTTAGCTGAGCCTGTTTATTTCTGATACTCATTGGGTCGTACATAAACGGGCTTACCGCTGATTTATGAACCCTTTGCCGTAGTGGCGCTCGAGGCGGTTCTGCACCAGTTCGAGACCAATCGACATCAGCCAATAGATAACGGCGGCGGTGGTGAGCATTTCGATGTAGCGATACGACGAACGCCCATAGGACTGCGCCAGGAACATCACTTCCCAAACCCCCATCACCGAAATCAGCGAGGAGTCCTTGAGCATTGAAATGAACTGGCTGGTGGTCGGCGGCAAAATCGTGCGCATGGCTTGCGGCAGGATGATGTGCAGGAATGTCGCCGTCGGCGACAGCCCTAGCGCCATCGCCGCCTGGCGTTGCCCGGGGGCAACGGCCATGATCCCGGCGCGAAAAATCTCGCTGAGGTAAGCGCCATAATTGAGCGACAGAGCAATGATCCCGGCGCTGATTGCCCCCGGAACAATGCCGATCTGGGGCAGGCCCAGGTAGATCAGCAGGATCTGGATCAGCAGCGGCGTGCCGCGAAAAAATGACGCGTAGAAGCTCGCGATCCCAAAGGCCACGGCGCTGCGAGACAGGCGCGCAAGCGCCGTCACAAAGCCGAGCAGCAAGGACAACCAGATCGAACAAAAGCACAGGAACAACGTCAGTGCCGCGCCTTGCAGGAAACCGTTGGGGCCCAGGTGCAGGCCCATCAGGTTCGGCAATTTATCCAGAATGATCGACAGCTTCAGGTCGAAGCTCATGAAGAACATGACGCACAACGCGAACAGCACCGCCCACGTCAGATAGAGTCGGGTGCGAAAGCCAAACAGCTGGCTCAAGCGACGGGGTTCGACCTTGGCTGTTGAACGTGTCTTCGTGGAGTGTGAGTTGTGGGCTGTCATTGGCTGATATCGGAGCCGATCCACTTCTGCGAAATCTTGCTCAGGGTGCCGTCAGCCTTGAGTTGAGCAATGGTCTCAGTCACCTTGGCACTCCACTGCGGATCGCCCTTTTCAATCGCGACCACGTTGGGCTCTGCATAGAGCGCGGGACCTGCGATCTTGAAGCGCGGATCCTGGGCAATTCGTTCACGGGCCGTGATCAGGTTGGTGACCATCGCATCCAGACGCACCCCGCTGCCCAAGGCCAGGTCCTGGAACGCCACGGTTTCATTGTCGTACGGGGCAATCTGGACATGCTCGAACGGGTAGCTCAACGGCTTGTCTTCGGCGCCTTCAATCACCAGGTCTTTATTTAAATAGGCTTCGTAGGTGGAGGCGCTGATCACGCCGACTTTTTTCCCGGACAAATCCTTGCCTTCAACGATGTCGTTGTCCTTGGCGTTCACCACGATCACTGCTGGCGACTGGTAATACTCGACCGGAAAGTCGAACACTTCAGCCCGGGCCTTGCTCGGGGTCATCGAGCACACACAAATGTCATAACGCCCGCTCCAGCGGCCAGCGGCGATCACATCCCAGGACGGTGTTTCCAGCTTGAGCTTGACCCCTAGCCGTTGCGCCACGGCCTTGGCGACATCCACGTCAAACCCGTCCAGTTGGTTCTGATCATTGAGAAAGGAAAATGGCGGATAGCTCTCCATCAGCACGCCCGTCATCTCCCCTTTTTGGGTTACACGATCCAGGGTGGGACCGGCAAAAGCCGTGGCACAGGTCGCAAGCAGTGCGAAGCCGAGAGGTAAGAGCGCCGATGTTTTCAAGGACAAAAACTCCAATCAATTCAAAGTTATATGAATAGATTAGAACGTAATATAAATCTCATTTGAACTGGTTTGATGGAATAATAACCTCACTTTGGGTTATATCCCACCCATGCTCTCGGCATTTCATCCATCCATGATCACTCGATGCTGTTGTCCGTGACTCAGCGTGGCCGGGAGACGCGACGGGATTTATGCCTACCCATACTCGCTCAAACTGCCCCAGTGTTAACAATGAGTGTCCACGGTGAATACATGATCGACTTGGGCGATCTTGGGGGTGGGCTGTTTAAAAGCCGTTAGCTGGTGCTTCAACGCCTCCTGCTAACGTCTTGATTGTCTGGCTGTCGTCATAATCCGGGGGTTGCCCTCGTTACAGGGGCATCCCGCTCACCTCTCTCCCATGCTTCGTCGGTAGCCTGCTGGAGAGAAGTTGAGTGTCAGCACCGCCATTACTGCCAGTACACCAATGTGTAACCACCAGCCCGTGATGAAGCTGCCACCGGAATCGAGCAACCAGCCGATCAACCAGGGAGCGCTGGATGCGAGCAAGAAACCAACCCCCTGGACGAAGGCCGCCAAGGTGCCAGCCGCTTGGGCACCGGGCAAATGGTCGAGCGCGACAATCAGGCTGAGCGAGAAGAATCCGCCGAGGCCAAACCCCGCAAGGGCCACCCAGACCCAGGGCGCTGCGTTGGGTGCAAGGGCGAAGCCGGCGAAACCCACGGTCTGCAGCGCTATTGTGAGCAATAAGGGCCCGCGTCGATCTGCGCTGCGCCGTGCCAGCATCGGCATGGCGAATGCCGCCGTCGCCTGGAACATCGCCAACCAGGCGAGCAGGTTGCCCGACGCCTGCAGGCCCATGCTCTGCTGCTGGTAGAAGGACGGGAGCCATGCCACCAGACTTGAATAGCCGCTGTTGGTGAGCCCAAAGTAAACAGCCAACTGCCAGGCCCGCTTATTCCTGAAGAATCTGGACAATACCGGTGCAGGTCCGCCAGTAGCTTGAGGGGGGGTGCGTGGCGCGCACAGCAGCCAAAGCAGGAGCACAGCAAGCGCTGGTAACGCCCATATGGAAAGCCCCAACCTCCAGCCGCCATATGAGTTCAACCAGGTACTTGCCAGCGAGCCAAGCGCCCCGCCCCCGACCAATGCCGCCGAGTAGAGCCCCATCGCCATCGCAATCTGTTGAGGAAACCAACGTTTGGCGATACCCGGCACCAAGGCCTGAATCACAGCCACACCGGTGCCCGCGATACCGGCGCAGGCGATCAACTGCGCTCCATCCTTGACCACGGCCCGAGACACACATCCGAGCATCAACAGCAACAATGCGCCAGTCAGCGCCTGCCTTTCTCCAAAACGACGGGCCACACCTATACCAATAAAGGCCATCAAGCCCATTAGTACGAAGGGCAATGTGGTGAGCATGGCGGCGGCGCGAAAATCGAGACCAATGTCGGCACGCACCAAATCGAGTACAGGGCCCACCGACGTCAAAAACGGTCGCAAATTCAAGCCAAGCAGCACCAGAAGCAGCAGTGCGGCGAGTGACACCTTACCTGCACGCGGTACGCCCGCGGCGATGAAAGCAGGCGCGCGCTCAGTCATGGCGCGCACTTCTTTCCTGTCGGAGCGGGCGCGGGCTCAAGCGCACGTTGTGCATCAGTGTCACGTCACGTTTCATCACAGTTACCTTATGGGATCTGTTCAATAGGTGGAACAGCAGCGGGATCCGACTCGCTGCCACGGGTCGCGGTGTGTTAATCCGATCCTGGGACAGGCAGCGGTTGCCCCATGCCCTTCCCATGCCCGCCAAGGCAGGTCACCGCAAATGCCGCCAGCAGTGCACCTGTGCCGAGTATGAAGATCAGTTGGTGATTGGAGCCTTGCACCAGAAGCGCTATTGCAGCCGGGGTGACGGCAGCAGCGCCCATCAGCGTGATGCTGACCAGGGGAGTGAGTTTTCCGGTGGGATCGTTCGTGGTAATCAACGCCATGTAGTAACACAGCGCGAGTACCCAACCGAACTGCAACAGGAACAATGCGGCGAACAGTTGAGTGGGCGTGCGCGTGTACGAGGTGAGCATGGCGATCGAGACAAAGACGGACAGCAAGCCCAGGCTAATCATCAAGCGTCGATTGACACGTCCTCCCAGCAGGCTGGGAAGCGCGGCGCCCGGCAGGCCGGCGATTGCAGAAAGACCGAAAGCCCAGCCAATATCAACGCTTGAGATCCCCTGATCACGCGCCAACTGATCAATGAAGCCCCACACGCAGTAGATGGCGATTTGCATAAACAGCATTCCGACCAGCGCGCTGCGCCCTTCTCTGGACGAGCCGTCCTGAGCGGCAACCTTGTGCAGCGTCACACTGGAGCCAGCAACACTGCGTGGAAGCGCCAGGCTGGCGACACAGATCAAGACGTACCACAGCCCGAAAGAGCACAGAGCAGTAACGATCCCGCTTTGTACCGCGAGAATGGGCAATGCTGCGGAGAAAAACGAATACTCGGGGGTTTGCAAAAGCAGCATCAACCCGAATGAGCGATCCTGATTAGGAAGGCGGCCTAGCGTCGACACGGCATATGCGTAGATCAAGCCCGCGCAGGTCCCGGCAAGCAGTCGCACCACAAGCAACAGATTATTTGTAGACGCCCAAGCCGTAGCGACGCTGAGTGCCACACAGAGCATGCCGGTGTAGAGGCATAAGTTTCTTCCGCTGTAACGCTTCATCAGCGGCGGACAAATAATGGTGCCCAAGGTCATCCCGACCATTTCTATGGAAACAACCCAGCCCTGCTGATCGAGTGACAGACCGAGCTGGTCAGTCAGCAACCCCATGAAAATCGGTTGAACACCACACACGATAAACGCCGTACACGCAATGAAGATGAGAGAGGCACGCAGTATCTTGGGATTGCTATTCATTATGGGACCCTGATGCGCTAAGCGAACATAGAGCTTTTGCCTCTCAATAGAGCCTTGCCATTCTATTGCGACCAGGCATCGAGAGCGCTTGCAGCCATGAGCTGCCACCCTTCTGTACACAGCACTCGTTGTTGTAGTTTTGGATAACCCAGGTAGAACGGGATCGCCCTGCAGGCCTTGATTCATCCACGTCCTTGCAACCGATCCTAGACGTGCTTTGCCCCCTATTGAAAGTTAAAAAACGCAATCCAAAGTAGTTGGATTATTAATAATGTAACTGTGGTTATGACAGACCGCAGCCTGTTATCGCCCCGGCTTACAGCGCAGCCCCGGGCTTCTTGGCATCGGGATAATGAATGGAAAGCATCCGAATATTTAATTTGTGGAGACCCGTAAGTGGCTCTTATTGTGGGCCCAGTTAAACTTTCAGGATTCACTATGAACGACCGTCTATTCGTCAATGCTGTCGACGCCAAAGGTTCACGTTTGAACATGGCCGTGAGCAACGGCAAGATCACCCACATCGGTCAGGACCTGCCCTCGCCGGGTGGTCATGTGGAGACTATCGACCTGGAAGGTCATCTGGTCCTTCCGGGGTTCGTGGACGGCCATATCCACCTCGACAAAAGCTTTGTCGGCGACCGCTGGCACCCCCATCAGCCTGCATCCAGCCTGCGTGAGCGTCTGGCCATCGAAAAACGCGAACTCTGCAGCGCACCTCCAATCGTGGATCGTGCAGATGCACTGATTCAGCAAGTCGCGTCTTTCGGCACCGTCGCCATGCGTTGTCACGTGGACGTGGACGCCACCACAGGGCTGACGAACCTGCTTGCGGTGATGCAAGCACGTGATAAATGGAAGGACCTGATCGACATTGAGCTGGTTGCCTTCCCTCAAGCTGGGGTGGTGAGTTGCCCAGGGACTGCCAGGCTGCTTGAAGCAGCCATACAAGAAGGTGCTCACGTTGTCGGGGGCATCGACCCGACGACTCTGGATGGTGATGCTGACGCACAACTCGCCATCATTTTCGGCATTGCGGACAAGTATGGCGTCAAGATTGATATCCACCTGCACGAGCCTGGTGAAACCTGCATCGCCCAGCTTGAGCGGATCGCCTCGCGCACCCGTGCGCTGGGAATGTTCGGACGCGTTGCCGTCAGTCATGCGTACGGGCTTGGAGATGTGGCCCCGGCCGTGGTCGACCGGATTGCCGACGTGCTGGCTACTGCGGGGGTCTCGATCATGACCAACGCGCCAGGCGATCATGCCTTTCCCCCTGTCCTGCGTCTGCGGGACGCCGGAGTCAGGGTCTTCACCGGCAATGACAATGTTCAGGACACCTGGTGGCCATACGGAAACGGCGACATGTTGCAACGCGCCATGTTGGTCAGCTACCGCTCGGGTTTCAACACCGATGAGGAGTTGCAGGTCGCACTACACATGGCAACGGATGCCAGTGCAGCCGTCATTGGCAAGAGTGACTACGGCCTCAAGGCAGGCAATGAAGCCTGCTTTGTTGTCGTCAAGGCGCCTAATGGTGCTGCTGCTGTGGCCGCAGCGCCGCACGAGCGCATCATTGTGCGCCAGGGTCAGTTTTGGGGTGGGCCCGCTCAGCTGCGGTTGAACTCTGCCCATGTTGTGAGTGACCTGCGTCGCTGATTGAGAGGCAGATGCCCTTCAATCGATAACCAAACCTGTTGAGCGATACATCGGCTGGAGCCTGATGTCTCGCTCGACAGGTAGTTAAATCAACACACTCACTGCCCCTCTTCATCCACTATCTGGATAAGCACATCAGCCAATTCCTTCACCACCGGATCGGTAGTTGGTCGATGGAACACCGCAATCTCGAATGCGGTGATCGGGCTCAATCCGTCGTTGATACCTAACACCTTATGGTCCGAGGTTACTGCCCGAGTTGGAAGCAGACTGATTCCGAATCCATTGGCCACAGCCTCCTGGATACTGGCAAGGCTGGTGCCCGTGAAACAGATGCGCCACGTACGGCCAAGGGCTTCGAGCGCGCTGATCATGTCATCCCGATAAAGCCCGCGTGACGGAAAAGTCACCAGAGGAATCGGGTCCTGCTCGAAACAAGGCCGCGTTGCGCTGTCAATCCACTCCATGGTCTCCGAACGGCACGCGTTGGCCTCACGGCTATGGCGTCGCTGCTTTATCAGGATCAGATCCAGCTCGCCGCGGTCATAGCTGCGAAGCAGGTCCGCACTCAATCCACTGATGATTTCGAGCTTCACCTTGGGGTGCTTGCGATTGAAGGCTGCCAACACGGGCATGGTGTTGCTTGCGGCGAAATCATCTGGCACACCGAGGCGTATGGTGACGCTCATCCCGCTTGAAAGCGCCTCGCCCAACTGATTGCTCACGGCCAGAAGATGACGTGCATACCCCAGCAGGACGATGCCGGCATCAGTGGGATGTATTTCCCGGCTGCTTCGATCAAGCAACTGGTGCCCCACAAGTTCCTCCAACCGGCGCACCTTCTGGCTGACGGTGGATTGAGTGGAGTGCAGTCTGGTTGCAGCGGTGGTGAAACTGCCGCAATCGGCGACCATCACCATCGTTCTGAGCATGTCCAGGTCAAAGATGGGCCTGGCGGGTTTGTGATCGTTATTCATGGTGTATTACCCCGGATTCCATAGGCACCTCCCTACCAGAACACAAGACAGGCAAGGGGGCGCCACGCTTGAGCACTTATTATCAAGTGCCTCTAAAGCAAGCAGCTTTAGCTTGTTATAAAGTCAGCCCACCGTGTTCCAGGGTCACAATAAGAGCCCTCAAGTTATCCGGAACTACCTGAATGATGCCTTTGCCCGGAACGTCAATTTCCGCAATCATGAATAACGCCAAGGCTGTGAAGATCGGCATCACACAGACCAGGGTGTTTCCACCCCGGCTGCCCTTGACGTTGTAGCCAATCAAAAAGTTGGAGCAGATGGCAAACAGGATCAATAGCGCCCACGCCACACCGGGTATTTGAGGCCGCCAGCTGGCCATCGTCTTTTGTTGCGACACATACAACTCATTCGTGGCGTTAAGGGCCGTGACAATCACCGAACTGGGTTTTTCCTTGGCAATTTTGCTGATCAAAGCCCACATGTGCGATTGCATTTTAATGGAGTCCAACCGGATGGCTGCGCGCTGGTCGTCATCCTCCGTGGCAAAGAATGAAATGCGGATAGCCAGGTAGTCCATCAGCATTTTTTCGGCTTGCTCTTGCTGGGACTCGCTCAGCAACGTTGTACGCTGGAAGGCGTTGCCAATGGCAATGGCCTCATTTTCTTCAGCCGTCATCCGGGTGTTCAGACCACTTATTGCAAACGAAAGAATGAAGCCCATGAGCAAACCAAACATGGACAGCGTCCCACCCAGTACGACTTTCAATTCATCATCAAACGCAGCGTCACGCCTGACTGTTTGACCCCAGGTCATCTTCCCCGCAAAAGCCGCCACGCATAAACCCAGCAGCATGGAGACCAACAGGTACCAGGAATTGACATCAACGGAATACAAGATCGAGGGCATAGTTTTTTCTTAGGGTTTTTATACGGGTGCACGCGTTATAACACGGCCGCAACACACATACATTTGAAAAAAACCGTGTTTCGATACCCAGCACACAAGCCCCGGGAATGGGCGTTGACCGGAAAAGATCGCAGGCGTTTTCCTGCCAGCTGGACACCAAATACTTGTACAATAATTTATCTTTGTACAAGTAGCCCTGACTTCCTTTCGCCTTGAAGTCCCCAGGCCTTCACACGTGTCTTCTCAACGGAAATCTGCTCGATGAATGCTACCCGCCGACTGTGCCTCATCTTGGGCGACCAATTGTCTTTTGACCTTGCTTCATTGCAGGGCCTGGATACCGAAAACGACACCGTGCTGCTGGTCGAGGTGATGGAGGAAGCCAGCCATGTTCCCCATCATCCGCAAAAAATTGTTCTGGTTTTCAGTGCCATGCGCCATTTCGCCGAGGCTCTGCAGCAGCGTGGAATCCGGGTGCAGTACGTCAAGCTCGATGACCCGAACAACAGCGGATCTGTGCCAAATGAATTACGGCGCTGGGAAGCACTCCTGCAGCCTGATGAAATCCATATGACGGAGTGCGGCGATTGGCGTCTTGAGCATTCACTCAGGGCATGTGGCGCGGGCATCCAGTGGCATGGCGACGCGCGCTTTCTCTGCTCGCGCCCTGAGTTTTCCGCCTGGGCGAATGCCAAAAAGCAGCTGCGCATGGAATATTTTTACCGAGAGATGCGGCGCAAGAGCGGGTTGTTGCTCAACGGCGATGGCAGCCCGGTCGGGGGCGCCTGGAACTTTGATGCAGAAAACCGCAAGGCGCTGCCCAAAGGCATCAAGCCGCCCTCGCCCGCCCGCTTCTCACCCGATGCTATTACCCGGGATGTACTGGAGTTGGTGGCAAAAAACTTCACCACCCACTATGGCACCCTCGATACGTTCGACTATCCGGTCACTCACGCCCAGGCTCAGGCATTGTGGAGCTACTTCCTGGACTGGGGCCTGGCAGCCTTCGGCGATTATCAGGACGCCATGGCCAGCGACGAGCCGTTTCTGTTTCATGCCCGCATCAGTGCTGCGCTCAATATTGGCTTGCTGGATGTTCGCCAGCTGTGCAGCGATGTGGAGTCCGCGTACTGGTCGGGCAGCATTGCACTCAATGCCGCCGAAGGCTTTATTCGCCAACTCATCGGCTGGCGGGAATACGTGCGTGGGGTTTACTGGCTGAAGATGCCTGACTATGCCGATGGCAATGTATTCGGCAACACCCGGTCGCTTCCAGAGTTCTACTGGACCGGCGACACGAAAATGAACTGCATGAGCCAAGCCATCGGCCAAAGCCTCGAACATGCCTATGCTCACCATATCCAGCGGCTGATGGTGACCGGCAATTTCGCCCTGCTCGCCGGCATCCTGCCAAGCCAAATATGCGAGTGGTACCTGGCCATCTACATGGATGCCTTCGACTGGGTGGAGTTGCCCAACACTCTGGGCATGGTCATGCACGCCGATGGCGGCTATCTGGGGTCCAAGCCTTACTGTGCCAGCGGCCAGTACATCAAGCGCATGTCCAACTATTGCCGTGGCTGCGCTTACAAAGTGAGCGAAAGCACCACCGATGACGCCTGCCCTTTCAACGCGCTCTATTGGCACTTCCTGATGCGTCACGGTGAGCTTTTGCGGGGCAATCAGCGCATGGGCATGATTTATAAAAACCTTGACCGGATGCCTGAATCCAAACAGCAGGCGCTGTGGCAGCGAGGCCAGTTGTTGCTTGCCACACTGGATAAAGGCGAGTCACTTTGAAAAAGAGCGAGTTGCCCGTCAAAACCTGCGTGACCTGTGGCCTGCCCTTCACATGGCGAAAGAAGTGGGCTCGCTGTTGGGATGAGGTGCGTTACTGCTCAGAGCGTTGCCGACGTAGCAAGCACCTGTGAGCCCATTGCCAAGCAGTGCCAATGGGCTCATCCCGGATGAGGTCAGATTTTAAGGTCGGTCAGTTCCCAGGCCACGAGATCGCCAAACACCCCTGTCCCGTTGACGGCAAACGCACTTATCCCGAGGCTGTCGGGCCGTGGATAAATCCGGCTGGTCATGGTGTAGGCACCGTCGTCGACGAACACCTCGATCGATGAGCGATCGAGAAAAATCCGCAGTGCTATCCGGGTCTGTTCCGGGCTTATCGGAACACTGCGAACACCGCTCACGCCCGCGCCCGAATGTTGCCGGTCGAGAACCAGGCGACGGGCCATGGCATCGAAGTACAACAACGTCCGCTCGTGTTGATCTTCGCTGCAGCGCAGGGCAAGACCAAAGTGTTCGGCGGTGCTGCCAGCCAGATCCAGCTCGAGTTCAATTTCAAGCAGTGCGCCACGCACATCGAGGGGGCGACTGGCAGACTCCACCACCGGGATCTGCAGCCCGTGTTGAGACTTGCGTAACGCAGTCAGCTCACGGGCGGGACGCATGCGCAGGCGATCGCCTTCACGACTCAGCTCACGGGGCAAGGACAGCGCGCCGCACCAGTGTTGCGCCTGGCTTGGCATCGGGCAGTCCCACATGTCCATCCACGCCCAAAGCAGGCGTCGCCCGTCCGGTGCCAGCAGGGTTTGGGCAGCATAAAAGTCATGGCCGTGATCAAGCTCGTGCAGTGCTGCACTGGGGTTGAAGTGGCCGCTGTCGTCCAACTTGCCGAGGCGATAGCTGTTCTGGAATTTGTTCCAGTTAGCGTAACCGCTGGGTTTGAGGCCCTGGGGCGAATAAAGAAAAACGTCGCTGCCATCCAGCTCGAACAAGTCAGGACATTCCCACATGTAGCCGTCTGACTCGCGCACGCCTTGCAGGGCACAGCTCAGGTATTCCCAGTGGTACAGGTCCACAGAACGATAGATTAACAGCTGCGGGTCATCACCCTTGCGCGCTCCCAAAGCCATCCACCATTGTTCCCCGCGCTTCCAGACCTTTGGATCACGAAAGTGCATGATCTCAGGCTCGGGTGGTGCATCGATGATCACTCCATGCTTGGTGAAGGTGATGCCATCGGTGCTGCTGGCCAGGCACTGCACCTGCCGGATGTGATTGTCATCCCTTGGTGAGCCCAGCCAGACATGCCCGGTGTAGATCAGATAAAGCGTATCGTCGACCACCACTGCCGATCCCGAAAAACATCCGTCCCTGTCATAGGGATCGCTGGGTGCCAGCGCGATGGGCAGATGTTCCCAATGCACCAGGTCATGGCTTTTGGCGTGCCCCCAGTGCATGGGGCCCCACTGTGGTGAGTACGGGTGATGCTGATAAAACACATGGTATTCACCCCGAAAGTACACCAGCCCGTTCGGGTCATTCATCCACCCCACAGGGGGCGACAGATGAAAACCGAGGCGATGATCGTTGCCACGTTCGGGCAGTTTTTCTTTGATGGCGTGATGCGCTTTATCCAGCAAGACAGCGTGCATGATTATCCTTGTTTGAATGGGTATTGAGTGGCCAGCTCTCTGATCCGTCCCTGTCGCTGGCGCATCCGGGTTGGCGTAAACCTCGCGCCATCAGAATCAATCCTTGTGGCCCTCCCCTGGAATTGCGCTTGACAGCGAGCAACCGCCAAGCGCGTAATATCTTCGATGTTAACGTTATCAAAAATAAAAACAAGAGGGTGCCTCAATGCGCGCATCTAGCAAAATCGAGTACTTGCAAGTCAGTGGTTTGCTTTACTTCTTCTTCTTTGCCTTCTCATCGAGCTTCTCGCTTTTCTCAATCTGGATACACAAAGCCATAGGCTTGAATGGCGCCGAGACGGGCATGGTCTTTGCGGCCAATACCATTGCGGCCATGCTTATCCTGCCTTTCTATGGCGTGCTCCAGGATCGACTGGGCATGTCGAAAAAACTGCTGGTCTGGATTGGCGTATTGCTCTGCTGCACCGCGCCTTTTTGTATCTATGTCTACTCCTGGCTGTTGGCCACCAACCTGGTACTGGGCGTCGTGGTGGGTGCAGCGTTTCTGGGCTTTGCCATGCTCGCGGGGGCCGGTCTTATCGAGTCCTACACGGAGCGGTTATCGCGCCACATGGGCTTCGAGTTCGGCAAGGCCAGGCTGTGGGGATCGCTGGGTTGGGCTTCTGCCACCGGTGTGGTAGGGGTCATGTTCAGCATCAATCCCAACATCATGTTCTACATGAGCACTGGATCGGGGATCATCTTTCTGCTGATCCTGTTTCGCATGGACCTGGGCAAATATTGCGACTCAACATCCCAGGCGGCCAAGGCGTTTGCCAACCCGGTGCGGATGAAGGACTTCTGGGTGCTCATGACCCTGCCCCGCTTCTGGGCGTTCGGTCTGTTCATGAGCGGGGTTTGCGGAATTTACGCGGTCTATGACCAACAGTTCCCCGTGTATTTCTCCTCCTTTTATCCGAACCCGGAAGACGGGATTCGCGCCTATGGCTATCTGAACTCCTCACAGGTTTTCGTTGAAGCGCTGTGCATGCTGTTTGCGCCCTGGCTGATATCGCGGATCGGAGCCAAGAATGGCTTGATCCTGACAGGTACCATCATGTTCGTGCGCATTTTGGGCTCCGGAGTGGCCGTGGATGTGTGGGTGATTGCCAGTTGCAAGATGTTGCATGCACTCGAAGTGCCGATCTTGCTGGTCTCCGCATTCAAGTACATTGCCGGTAATTTCGATCCGCGCTTGTCTGCCACCCTCTATCTCGTGGGCTTCCAGGCGGCCCAGTCGTTGACCGCCATGTTCCTGGCCCCTGTCGCCGGGTATGGCTATGACCATATTGGATTTTCCAGCGTGTATGTACTGATGGCCGGAGTCGTGGGTGTTTGCCTCCTGATCTCGTGCTTGACCTTGCGTTCGCAGTCGTCTCGAACCCCCTGCTCCACCGTCCCGGATCACGCGCCTTCACCACCGGCCACGACAGCAATCGTGTAGCGACGGTGCCTTTGCGCACTAAAAAAGCAGAACGTTGAGCATTGAAAGTCGCTGGGCTTGCTCTCGCAGCACACTAAAACAAAAAAACGTACGCCCTCCCATTCTTTGGGAAAGGGAAAGTGCGTCCACAACTTGATGGGGCACGGCCATGAAAAAGAGTTTAGTTGTTTGTTTACTGGGCATGTTTTCTTCGTCGGGCATGGCGGATATGACCTGGACTACGGAACACGGCGATTTGAAAGTCTACGGCGATGTAGAGTTCAACCTTGATGCCGCCAGTAGTGCGGGTCAGTTGACGTCTTTCAAAACCGATGACAATAAAGACTGGCGTGTCGGTGACTCGGAGAAATGGGATATCAACGGGCGAATTCTTTTGGGGCTCGATGGATACCGAAAAGGGAAAAATGATCAGTTCGCCGGCTTTAGCGTTCAACCACTGGTTAATGTATCCGGGAACTTGAGTGCTGATGATGCGGCGTTCTTTTTTGGTCAGGAGAAAAACTGGAAAATCAAAGTTGGCCGTTTTGAAGCCTACGACATGTTCCCGCTTAACCAGGACACGTTCATCCAGTATTCGGGTAATACCTCCAACGACCTGTACAGCGATGGCTTCGGCTACATCTATATGATGAAAGAAGGACGTGGGCGCAGCAGCGGTGGCGGCGCGGTACTGCTGAGCAAGGAGGCAGGGCCGCTGTACCTCGAACTGAATACCCTGGTAAAGGACGGTACTACCCTGTTTGCCGACAATGGCTATCACGGCAACGTGCTGGAAAATGAAAAAAATGCAGCCTACGTCCGGCCCGTCGCCGCGTTGCGTTTCGACAAAGCTTCCATCGCGCTGGCGATGGAAACCAACATCGTCAGCAATGCGTATGGCTTTCGCGATGCCTCAGGAGATATTCAAGACCAGTCACAACGCACGGGATATGGCGCGACCTTTACCTGGAATTCATTAAAGGAAGATCCCACCGACGGCATTGTCTTTAATATCAGCACGGCGTACATGAACGCCAAGGATGAAAAAGACTTCAGTGCCGGGAGCAATATATTGTGGCGCAACTTTGAACTCGGCTACATCTTTGCCAACAATGATATTCAAGCGTTCAACATGAATGATCTGGTAGCCAAAGACGGTGTGGCAACTGTTCCTGGCCGGTATGATATTCACACGATCCACACGTCTTATCGCATCACCAATGTCATGGACATGGACAACTTCAATATTGATCTGGGTGCCTATTGGTCAATGCTCAACCTTCCCGATAATGATGGGAGCCGGGCAAATGACGACAGCGATCGCTATGGTGCCCGGGTGCGCTTCAAGTATTATTTTTTCTGACCTGAAACGGTCGAGCCGTCGCGCGAGAAAGACTCGGTCATTTACGTCACCATTGCCAAGATGTCATGCTCCTGCCGAACATGACGTTCATGCATGGAGAAAAATCAATGGCATCCGTAAATGGCCTCGGTTAAAGACGTTGCACGGTTAGCAGGGGTTTCCCTGATGACCGTGTCTCGAGCTATCAACAGTCCCGAAAAACTTAATGCCGAGACACTCGCGACTGTCCGGCAAGCCATCGAAACCCTGGGCTATGTACCCAGCCTCTCTGCGCGCAATATCCGCGGGGGGCATTTCAGCAGCAAATTGATCGGGGTTTTCGCCCTCGACACTGCAACCACCCCTTTCGCCGTGAACATGTTGCTCTCGCTGGAACATACGGCACGGGAAAATGGCTGGAACGTCCTGATCATCAACGTGTTCGACACCCCGCCAGATTCCCGATCCATAGACCTGATGCTGTCACATCGTCCAGACGGAATCGTGTTCAGTTCCATGGAACTGCGCGAACTGGAGATACCTGAGGTGTTGCGCAGCTACCCGCTGGTGCTGAGCAACTGCATAAGCTCCAGCCCGGGCGTGGCGTGTTATGTCTCCGATGACGAAGAAGGCCAATACCAGGCGGTGAGTCAGGCACTGCAACGCGGTTATCGACGCCCGCTGTGCATTAACCTGCCGCGCAACAGCATCGCCTGGAAGCTGCGCCAGCAGGGCTTGTCACGTGCATTCACAGAGGCAGGCATCCCCCTGGACACTGTGCGGCAGTATGATTTGTCTGCAGATGATGAGTACCTGGAAACCATTGAGGCGCTCAAGCGTCAATTGGGCGATTCACCGGCAACGCCGACCTTCGACCTGCTGGTGTGTGGTAACGACCGGATCGCCTTGATTGCCTACCAGTTCCTGCTTGGCCAAGGTTTAAGCATTCCATCCGACGTCGCCGTACTGGGTTTCGACAATATGATCGGTGTCGCAGAGTTGTTTTATCCGCCCCTAAGCACCGTGCAACTGCCCTATTACGAGATGGGTCGCCGCGCCGCGCTGCACCTGATCGAAAACAAGGATGAACCCTTCATTCACAAGGTTCCCTGCCCCCTTGTAGAACGCATGTCCCTGTAACTTATAGCCGTGTGACCTGATCTGCCCCACCCTGTGCTTGCCGGTTTGCCACCGGCAACTTCAAGCACGATCAGAGACCGCAGACACTCGTCTCAGCGTGCTCGCCACGCAGCTACTTCTCCCTTCTCGCCCCTCCCTTTGGCCTCTTGTCGGGTTAGGCAGTGCTTTGCCTGTTCGCTGATGTCGTCCGGAAAATCCAACGCTCCCCACGAAGTCATTGACACATACTGTAGTGATCACTATAGAATGATCAAATTAAATAGTGATCACTACATTAATATGATTTCGGTGACGGGGCTCACGCCAAACAGTGCGCTGCGCGCCCTCACTCGCCAGGCAAGCACGGCTTGTTAACAAGCCAATTATCACTGAGCCCACCAACAGGACTACATCATGAGCAATCCAACTTACGTGCAGGAATACAACGCAATCGTCGCCGTACTGAACCTGTACAACGAAGGTGGCAAACACGCGAAAAGCAGCATCATGAAACCTGCCTTCAGCGAGCAGGCCACTATTTTTGGTGTAGACGCCGAGGGCAAACTCACCGGCGGCCCGATTCAAGGGTTGTTCGACATCATCGACAGCGCGTTCCGCCCCTCCCCTGAAGCTCAGGGCGCAATCGTCAACATCGATATCGTGGGTACGGCTGCCAGTGCACGCATCGATACCAACGACATCTCAGGTTTCTGTTTCACCGACTTTTTCAACCTGCTGAAAGTTGAAGGCAAGTGGACGGTGGTCAGCAAGATTTACCACACACATGTAGCCCCTTGACCTTGCAGCTGCATTCCCAGCGCTATCGAAGACGGTAAGCCTGAGGAGCGGTATTACGTGAAAAGCTATTGTCGGTGGACGAGACCCAACTACAGTTCTCATACCGATTTGTTGAGTCGCCATTACCCGTCGATAACTACGTGGCCACCGTACGGATGATCCCACTGAGCGACGGGCACAAAACCGTGATTCTCTGGGCAGTAACCTTCGAACGGGTGTCGCAGACCGAATTGACCGCGACCATCGAGTCGCTCATCGTAGGCGGCCATGAAAATTTTCAGCATCACCTGAGCAGAACGGCTACGGCTTAAACCTGAACGGCCCCGGTCCATTCATGGATTCGGGGCCTTTTTATCTGGAGTAACGATGGACGACCACATTGCCGCTGTACCCCTTGAAAAAGCCTACAGGCTGATCAATCACGGCCCGACTGTCCTGGTATCTGCTCAGCACGAGGGGGTAACAGATGTGATGGCCGCCGCATGGGCCTGCGCGCTGGATTTTTCACCGCCAAAAGTGACTGTGGTGCTGGACAAGATTACCCGGACGCGGGGATTGGTAGAGCACAGTGGCGTTTTCGTGATTCAGGTTCCAACCGTGGGCCAGCTCAAACTGACCAGCGACGTTGGCAGCATGAGCCTGTTCGACACTGCGGACAAACTGGCGCAATGCGGTGTCGAGTTGTTCAGTCTGCCCGGCCATGATCTGCCCTTCGTTGCGGGCTGTTCGGCGTGGCTCGCCTGCAAACTGCTGCACGAACCTCACAACCAGACGACTTATGACTTGTTTATCGGCGAGGTCGTTGGCGCCTGGGCAGACACCCGGGTCTTCAGGGATGGGCACTGGCACTTTGAAACCGCCTCCCCGGACCTTCGCAGCCTGCACTACATTGCAGGCGGCCACTTCTATGCCATCGGCGAAGCATTGAGTGTGGATCCCAAGGACGCCACGTAAATCACCACCCGCGCAGGCCTGAGTAAGCGGTGTAACTGAAAGTGACCTGTGCCCAGGCATGCTGCATGCCTCAGTGCCTGGGCGTTAAGTGCGATCAGCGGCTGCTTACCAATCCTGACGGGTCGGCGAAATGATCAGATCATTCACCGTCACATTCTCTGGCTGGTTCAAGGCGTAGACGACAGCTCGTCCAATATCATCAGGAGAGATGGCGATTTTATTCAGCTCATGGGCAGCCTTGCGTCCTGCAGGATCGGTCACTTTTTCTGCCCAACCGGTATTGATAACACCCGGGCTGATGGTGTTGACACGAATGCCATGATGCACACCCAGCTCCTTGCGCATGGATTCAGTCATTGCCTGTACAAAGAACTTGGTAGCGCTGTAGATGCCGGCTGCGGGGCCGACCTGGTGACCGGCGACCGAATCCATATTCAGGATCTGGCCGGACTTCTGTTTCAGCATGAACGGCAGTACCGAGGCGATTCCATTCAAGTAGCCCTTGATGTTCACGTTGACCATCTTTTCCCAGTCATCAACGGCCAGGTCCACCCAGTTGGAAAACAGCATCAGCCCAGCATTATTGATCAAAATGTCGATCGACCCGAAAGTGTCGTGGGCGAATTGAGCCAACGCCTTCATGTCGTCTGGCTGGGTCACATCGCTGACAAGGCCCACTGCTTCACCACCGCTCGCCTTCAATTCACTGACAATTGCGTCCAGGCCTTGCTGATCCAGAGCGGCTGCGACTATTCGAACGCCTTTTGCGGACAGAGCGCGGGCTGATGCAGCACCCAGGCCTGACGATGCGCCGGTGATAATTGCAGTCTTGTTTTGCAGGTAGTTCATGTGAGTTCTCTCGATCGACACTGCCCGAACGTGCCGGGCAGTGATTTGGGATATCGCGTTGCTATTGCCGTGATCAGTAGTTGCCGACCGGCCAGTCGGTGTAACCCTTTGCGCCTCCGCCGTAATAGGACTCTCGCGGTGCAATGGTCAGCTCTGCACCACGACGCAAACGTTCAACCAGATCAGGGTTGGAAATGAACAGACGACCAAACGCCACTGCATCGATCTTGCCTTGGGCGCGCCGCTCGATTGCCATTTCCAGGTCGTAGTTGTTGTTGCCGATAAAGAAGCCATTGAACTGTGCGCTCAGGGCGTCCATATCCACGCCTTCTGGCACTTCACGGGAGGTTGCAGTAGCCCCTTCAACGAAATGCAGGTACGCGAGATTGAAGGCGTTCAACTGCTGGATCAGGTAACCGTGCAGTGCCATAACATTGCTGTCTGGCGGTGTGTTGCCGGCGTCGGGCGTCACTGGCGACAAGCGGATACCGACGCGGTCATTGCCCCATATTTTGACGATTGCGTCTGTCACTTCCAGGGTCAAGCGCGCACGGTTCTCGATCGAGCCGCCGTAGTGGTCGGTACGGTGATTGGTCGAGTCACGCAGGAATTGATCCAGCAGGTAGCTATTGGCAGAGTGAACTTCCACACCATCAAAACCGGCGCGCTTGGCATTTTCAGCTGCATGCTTGTATTGCTCGATGATCCCCGGGATTTCAGCGGTTTCGAGTGCTCGGGGCATCGACACTGGAACAAAACCCTTCGCCGTATAGGTTTGACCTTCAGCCTGGATCGCAGAAGGCGCCACCGGCGCAACACCGCCTGGCTGCAACTCGACACTGGAGAAGCGACCCACATGCCAGAGCTGGCTGACGATTTTGCCGCCCGCAGCGTGCACGGCATCGGTCACTTTCTTCCAGCCTGCAACCTGCTCTTCGTTCCAGATCCCGGGTGTAGCGGCATAACCGCGGCCTTGAGGCGAGATATTGGTGGCCTCGGCAACGATCAAGCCGGCAGTGGCACGCTGTGCGTAATACTCGGCGTGCATTTCGTTAGGGATGCCGTCTTCGCCATAGCGACTGCGAGTCACAGGGGCCATCACGATGCGATTAGCCAGCTCAATGCCCCCCATGGTGACAGGGGTGAACAAGTCGGTGCGGTTACTGTTATCTGTCATGGTTAACCTCTATTAATAGACCAGTCGTCTATAAAGCTGATAAAAAAATGACTACAACAAAAGTCGCTTTGCCATGGTCAGGGAATCTTCAAATGCCTGGCTGCGCTTGCTGATCTTCATCATCAATGAGGCGCCAAGCCAGAGCTGATAGAGCGATTGCGCGAGCGTCGCGTCGCAGAGGCTGCTGGTAATCGATCCATCAGCGCGCCCCTGCTCGATGCAGCGTTCGAGCAGGCCGATCACGGCTTGAGTGCCTGTATCAAGCACCCGGCGCATGCCCTCGGACAAGTCACACACCTCTGCCCCCAACTTAACGACCAGGCACTTGTCCGTCGCTGAATCGGAGCATTGGGTTTGCGCCCAATAGCGCAGATACGCCATCAATCGTTCTGCCGCAGGCAAGGGGCCCTCCAACAAGGTGCCAACCACCTTCAAGTAGTCCGAAAAATACTGGTCGAGCAATGCCTGACCAAATTCATCCTTGGATTTGAAGTAGTGATAGAACGAACCCTTGGGTACCTGCGCAGCAGCCACCACTTCAGCCAGCCCCACGCGGGTATAGCCTCTGTGAGTCATCAAGGTCCTGGCGACATCCAGGATGTGTTGCCGCGTGTCGCAATGACGTTTTTTCATAGTGTGGCTACACTAACCAAAACTAGACCGGTCGTCTAGTGATTGTTTGAAAGATCATCCATACCACTGACAAGCGGTTTATCAGATGCCTGATGGTAATTTGAGGTGCTTGAAACTGAGCCAGTTTTGATCTTGTGGTCGCCTGGCGAGAGCACCATCGGCCCCCAGGACTGGCGTCGAACAACGGGCGAGAGACATTTTGTGTATCATCTGGCCTTCAATATCTTCTCCAGACGCGACTGTCTGGCGATACGTCTTAAGGTAGTCAAGCTCCCCATGACCCACTCCGCCTCATCGCCTGCCCCCCGCAGTAAAGGGCGCCCTCGCACGTTCGACCGTGACCAGGCGCTGCTTCGGGCCCTGACGGTGTTCTGGAAGCGTGGGTATGAGCCTGCTTCGGTGACAGAGTTGTGCTCAGCGATGGGTATCAATCCACCCAGCCTGTATGCGGCGTTTGGCAATAAAGCCACGTTGTTTCTCGAAGCCGTCGCCTACTACGAAACGACCTTCTGGGATGCTACCTGGGAAAAAATGGGCAGTGAGCCGGACCTAGCTCGTGGTATCAGCGATTTTTTCCGGACATCCGCCGCCATCCTGACCGAACCCCAGGCGCCTTGTGGCTGCATGGTGGTGCTCGCGGCGGTCAACGTGTCAGAGGATGCCGCAGAGGTTTCGGCAGCACTCAAAGCGCTGCGCCAGGAAGGTCGTGACTACCTGCAGCAACGTCTGGATCGCGCGGTTGAGGACGGTCAGCTCAAACAGCAGACCAATACCCGCATACTCGCGTGTGCGTTGAATACGTTGCTCGAAGGCATGTCGTTGCAGGCCCATGATGCGGTCAGTCGCGAAGACCTGGAGGGCATCGGCGCAACCGCCGTGGCGATACTCGCCCCTTCCCTTGCCCAATCGTAAGCCTTAAGGCCGGGGTTTCTTTTCACTGACTGCTTAAGCCAGACATGTGCGGGCTCAGGCCAGCAACCGACGGCTCATCTCATACGCCACATCGAACGGTTCGTGGGTTCTGTTGACCTTGACCAGCAAAGAGGCGCCCAACCACATCTGGTAAAGCGCTTCTGCCAGAATGGAGGCGTGAGTGGGCGCGGTGATGGAACCATCGGATTTGCCTTGTTCAACGCACCGGGTGATCCGCTCGATGATCAGCGCTGTCCCTTTTTCAAGAACGGCACGCATGTTCTCGGAGAGATCGCATACTTCTGCCCCCAGTTTGACCACCAGACACTTCTGATCAGTGTGATCAAACGCTTGTGTCTCGGCCCAATACCGCAAGTAACTCAGTAATCGCTCTGCTCCGCTTCCCTCTTTGGCCATCTGCACATCAACTCGCGAAAGGTACTCCTGAAAGTATTCTTCCAGCAGTGCCTGACCAAATTCATCCTTGGAGCGGAAGTAGTGATAAAACGAGCCTTTGGGCACGCCGGCGGCGCCAAGCAACTCGGTCAAGCCAACCGCCGTGTAACCCTTGTGGGTCATAAGCGATCGGGCGACATCGATGATGTGCTGGCGCATGTCTTGGACTGGTTTCTTCATAATGCGGCGCATGCTATCAAAAAAGCATTGCGGGTCGCATGCTTTTAAAACAGTGCAAAGACTCACCTCGAGCCTGCAACGGGCAACGTGCCCAGATTCGGCGTATCCGTCCTGAAACCAGTGATTTGGCCTCCGCGTCACCCGCGACAACTAACAACAAAAATGAATGTATTTAACCCGTAGACATAACTATTATTTGATCATGATTAAAGAATTGAAAACACTCATCGCCGTGGCGAGGGAAGGCACCTTTGCGGCTGCTGGCAGCAAGATAGGGCTCACACAGGCCGCTGTCAGTGCGCAAATGCAACGTCTTGAGGCCGAACTCGGTGTCGAGCTGTTTGACCGAAAAGGTCGCTCGGCCCAACTTAACCGCATGGGGCACCAGGTGCTGTTGCAAGGGCAGGAGCTGGTGCGCCAGTTCAAAAATCTTGGCACTACAACTGTGGGGCTGCCTGCAAGCATTCTGGTGACGATTGGAGCCATTGCCTCTGTGCAACGCTCGTTTTTACCCGAAGCGCTGGCTCAGTTTCACCAACAATTCCTGGAGTGCAGGACTCGAGTGATTCCGGGCCTTTCAATGGAGCTGGTCAATCAGGTGGATGCTGGCGAGATCGACATGGCCGCGATCATCCGCCCGCCTTTCTCACTTCAAAGTGACTTGCGATGGACAACCCTGGCCCGCGAACCCTATCGGCTCATCGTACCGGCTGACATGCCCGGAGATGACTGGTCTGAACTGGTCTCGACCCAGCCATTCATACGCTACGACCGATCGTCTTTTGGCGGTCGGCAGGTTGACCGGTTCTTGCGTCAAACCCATGTGTCTTTACGAGAAGTATGCGAACTCGATGAACTGGATGCGATCATCAAGCTGGTAGCCAATGGGGTGGGCGTAGCGCTGGTCCCAGAAACGGCAACCCATCAGGGATGGCCGGCTGAAGTTCGGGCCATAGACCTTAAGCAACGGACATTTCATCGTGATATCGGGCTCGTGCATCGCGCGCGCCGCAGCCTCACCGAGCCTGTAAAGTCACTTGTCCAGCTGATTACCGAGCAGGTCCTGAAAAAGACCTGATGCCTGCACGGTAATCAGTCGCTGAACATGATCACTCTATTTAATTACTCGTCTACGTTCATGAACTCTTTGGCCCACACCTGGTAACGCTCTGGTCGCGTGTAAGTGTGGGTCAACTCTGTAGCGCTCAAGTCAGAGGTGCTGCAGGTGACATTGCGCTGCTCGCGCAAGCAGTCGTAAGTGGCCTTGATCGAGGCAAAATATGCCGCATGCCCGGCAACAACAATCCGCACGCCCAGCGAAGCCAAACGCTGGCTGTCGGACAACTCGGGGTTTCCGTAAGTCACCAGCATCAACGGAAGCTCCACGCCTTCAGCAATCTGCTCAAGGTGCGCAAAATCCTTTACGCCGACCAGGCAAATGCCATCTGCCCCGGCCTCGGTGTAAGCCTTAATACGGGTTCTCACATGCTCGACGGATAACGTCCCGGCATTGGTTCGGGCAATGATGACCAGTTCAGGGTCTACGCGAGACTCAATGGCCGCCTTGATCTTGCCACTGCCCTCTTCAATTGAGATCAGGTCGGTCGATTTGCGGCCGAACTGCGCAGGCAAGAGCGTATCTTCGATGGTCAGTGCCGCCACGCCCGAACGCTCCAGCTCCGCTACAGTGCGCATCACATTCAGTGCGTTACCGTAGCCATGGTCGGCATCGGCAATGATCGGTAATTGAGCCACACGCCCGATCCGGGTCGCCTGCTCGGTAAACTCACTCAATGTGATCAGGGCAAAATCAGGTGCTGCCAATACTTGCAGCGAAGCCACCGAGCCGCCCAGGATACCGGCTTCAAAGCCCAGGTCTGCGGCAATTCTGGCAGACATGGGATCGAACACGGAGGCGGTGTGATAGCAGGATTCAGAAGCGAGTAACTTGCGAAATTCGACCCGCAGTTGCTGATGGGAAAGTCTGGACACGTTGGCACCTCGGACGAATGTTATCTACACGGGTAAGACTGGGTGGAAGTAATACACGCAATCGATTGCGGATTGAGCAGCTTGGCTCACCCGTACGGCCTGTCATCATGAGTTACCTGCAGGTATTCAGCAGACGCCCCGGGCGCCGATGCGTTCTCAGCAGGCAGGCTCCTGCCCTCGTACAGGGAACTGATTTTACGCGGTCGACCCATTATTTAAAGCTGATTATTTTTTGCCGGTTCACACCCCTTGTCCGTCAACTTTAAAAGTTCGAGTTTGCGTTCAAGCGGGTCAGGTCTCAGCCCTGCTCTCAAGCGACAGAAAAAGAGCCTTCGACGCACTCAACGTGGAAGGCTCTTTTACATCGCAGATTAAGCGCTTTGCCCAACCCTCACGCCAGCCTGGCGTTCGAGTGGAGCCCTCTCCCACTTGGCGATAACCAGGGGAGCAATGGCATTACCGAGCACGTTTAGCGTCGTTGTTCCGCTGTCGATAATCCTGAAAATGCCGGCGATCAATGCGACCCCTTCCAACGGTAGCCCGGCCGATGCCAGGGTGGCCGATAGAATAATGATCGCAAACCCAGGCACTCCAGCCGCACCCTTTGACGTCAACACCATCGTCACGACCAGCAGTATTTGCTGAGTCAGCGATAGATCAATGCCATATAGCTGGGCGATAAAGATCGTCGCCACACCGAGGAAAATAGACGCTCCATCCAGGTTAAAGGCGTAACCCACCGGCACCACGAAACTGACTATGCGCCGTGGAACGCCATAGGCTTCCAGCTTGCTGATCAACTGTGGCATCACGGCAGCCGAGGCGGCACTGGAAAAAGCCAGGATCAGCTCATTCCTGAAGTACTTGATCAGCGTGAACACGTTTTCGCCGATCAGATAACAAATGCCTCCCAGGAACACCAGGGCAAAGGTAATCAGTGCGAGGTAGACCACCCCAATCAACTTGAGTAACGGCAACAAAGAGGCAAAGCCAAAGGTCGCAACCGTCGCCCCGATCATCCCGAACACGCCAATCGGCGCATACGCCATGACAAACGAAACGACCTTGAACATTGCGTCAGACAAACCCTGAATAACCGCAATGACCGGTGCACTCTTGGTTGTGGGTAAGGTGTTTAACGCCATCCCGAGCAACACGGCAAAAAACAGCACCGACAGCAACTTCGCTTCCGACATTGCAACGATAACGTTATCGGGCACGATGTTTTGCAGAATGATCAGCGCACCTTTTGAAGGCTCCATGGTGACCGTCGAAGTGCCATTGTGCGCAATGCCTGCTATTTCAGTGCCTTTACCAGGCTCGAAAAGATTGGCAAAGAGCAGACCCATGACAATGGCCAGGCTGGTGATCGCAAAAAAGTAAACCAGGGACTTAGCGCCCATACGGCCGAAGGATTTGTTATCACCGCCCCCGGCGATGCCAAGGATCATGCAGCAAAAAACAATGGGGACAACCACCATCTTCATCATTTTGATAAAGATGTCACCTAGGGGTTTAAGGACCTCGGTACTTACCCATACCTGATTCTGTGGATGGGTATTGAAGTACCAACCTACGAGCACGCCGAGCAACAGCCCGGCAATAATTTGCCAAACTAATGGGATACGTTTCATGTCTAGCCTTTTATTTGTAGGAAAGGACTGCAAAGGCAGTAGCTAGATTCATGAGCTTCCTGCTCACTTGAGATTTCCTGGCGCAACTGTGTTTGCGCCAGGTTTTTTATTATTTTGCGAAGAGCTGACTCATATCCTTGAACGCTTTGAACTCGAGTGCATTACCACACGGGTCAAACAGGAACATGGTGGCTTGCTCACCGACCTGCCCCTTGAACCGGATGTAGGGTTCAATCACAAACGCGGTCCCGAAAGATTTCAGTCGCTCGGCCAGGGCTTCCCACTGGGCCCACTCAAGAATGATGCCGAAGTGCGGCACCGGTACGTTGTGACCGTCCACCGGGTTGCTGTGGACGCTTTCTTGAGAGGCAGTCTTGGGATGTTCATGGATCACCAACTGGTGACCATAGAAGTCAAAGTCAACCCATTGGGTGCTGGACCGCCCCTCGGAAAGTCCGAACACTTCACCGTAAAAGGTACGTGTAGCGGCCAGGTCATAAACAGGGATTGCGAGGTGGAAAGGAGAAAGGCTCATCAAGACTCCGACTGCAGTTTTTATTGGTTTATGAAGTTGAACAGCACGTGAGCTGTTCAACGGCTTTTTCAAGGTGGATTTATGCTAAAGCCGCATCACCCTAAAAAAAATCAATATAAATTTTTCATAAACACAAATAATTTTGTTGCTTGAGGAGCCCTGAACGATCAATTCAGGTCGTTGTTCCAGGCGTCTGCTGCGCGCTTGCACGCGCGCACAAAGGCCGCCTGACAACAAGCGATGCCATTGCGGCGGGAGATCTTCACCCGATTTTTTTGGGGGGGGGAACAGGCAACAGTCCCTGGGGCCCGGAGGTGAATACCTCCAGGCGCAGGAACCTAAGAAGCAGACTCTTGTTGAGCCAGCGCCTGGGCTGCCGCTTGGGCGATGAGTTGCGCGACTTCTGTTGATCGGGAGGCCAGCGAGGCATGGCTCGCGTCCAGGGTGATGACGTGTCTGGCACCCAGCCTGGCCGCCATGCGTTCCTGATTTTGCGGGCTGATCATTCGGTCCTTGCTCGATATCTGGTACCAGGAGGGCTTATGTTTCCAGGCGGGCGTTGTCACGGTATCCCCAAAGGTGCTGGCAAGCGGTGCTTTCTGAATCACAGCCATCACCCGTGCATCATCCGCTGGCAGATCTTCACAGAAGCTCTCGTGATATTTATCAATTTTGATCCACAGGTATCCGTCGCTGTCTGGAACAAGATTGGCCACCGCTAAGGGCGGGTGTTCGTGGGTGATGCTGCCGGGGCTCTCGCCAACATCAGGGGCAAAGGCCGCGATAAATACGAGGCCAACCACATTGGGCTGGTTACCGGCTTCAGTGATCACCGCACCGCCATATGAATGCCCTACCAATAAAACCGGGCCATCCACCTGCGCGATCATCTTGCGGGTACGCTCGACATCATCGGCCAGCGATGTCAAAGGAAGCTCAACCGCCTTGAGATTGTCGAAGCCTTTGCGCGTCAGCTCAAGAATGACCTTGCTCCAGTGAGCGGCCCCGCCCCAAAAGCCATGTACCAGAACGATTGTGACCTGCTTGTTCATTGTTTTGCTCCTGAGGCAGGACGTCTGCCTTTAGTGGTGGATGTTTCACCCGCTCATTGGCCAAACCGATCAGTCAGACGACTGCACGCCAAGCTCCACGTAGCTCGACTCACCACCGCCAGTCGAGCCCGACAGCCAGCCCCATACAAAATCCAGCGTAGTACGCCCTGCCGGATCTACACCTACCGTGCCGCGTGACCAACCAGAAAGAAGCTCACCCTCGGTGGTCAGGCACTGGAAAAGAAGCTCAATGCTGTCAGGACCTGTCACACGCCCGACTTGATGGCCCGTACGGATCCGTCCGCCCTCATAAGTGCCCGATATGGCACTTTCCTCAACCAGATAATGAAATACCGTGCCTGCACCCGAAAGCCCGTGGGTATTACCCGCCACGGAAAATCGGCGATTGTGCAACCGCGCGCTAATTTGAGAAAAGGGAGTTTGCATAAGGGTCGCGTCCTGTCATCGAGGTGGTACACGGGTACTTTCGATGATCCTAACCCAGGGCCGCAATCAGGGCCTACCCTCCTCTATTTGCCCGTTCTCCCACTGCGCTGAGCGCTGTCGAAAAACGATGAAATCAGCCGACTGGCTCGACGTTCGGCCAGGCAATACAGGTAGGTTTCAGTAAAGAGTGGTTCCCCCTCGATACGAATCATGCGAATGCGCGGGTCAGGGATGAATTCGGCTTCAGAGACCACGCCAAGCCCAATGCCGCGCACCACGGCTTCGCGCAAGGCCTCCCGGCTGCCTATTTCCATGGCGATGCGCGGCTCAACTCCGGCCTCGCTCAACGCCTGTTCCATGACCGAACGTGTAGTTGAACCGCGCTCACGCTGCAACATGGGCTGACCTTCAAGTGCCTGGAGTGGCACCGACACATGCTGTGCCAGCGGGTGTTTATGGTGAGCAAACAGCACGATCGCGTGTCGCGCGTAATGCACGGCACAAAGGGCCGGATCATTGTGCAGGCCCGCGAGCACGGCGATGTCAGTGGTGTAGTTTTCAAGGTCGGCCAGGACCTGGGCCGAGTTGCCCACGCGGATCGAAACGTCGATGCGCGGATAGAGCTGATGGTAGCTGTCCACCATCTCGATCACGTGAAATGGCCCTACCGCCCCCAGCTTCAACTGGCCGCTGTCGAGCCGTCCTGAATCGCGCAACAAGTTATGAGCTTCAAGGTCGAGTGCGGCCATGGCTTGGGCGATTGGCAGCAATTGACGCCCGACATCGGACAGTTCGATGCGCCGTCCACGGCGGTGAAAAAGCTCAACATTATTCTCGCGCTCAAGACCTTGTACCTGGGTCGTGAGCGTCGGCTGGCTAAGCCCCAACGCCCTGGCGCCAGCACTGAAGCTGGCATGGCGGGCTACTGCCAGAAAAGCACGCATCCTGGAGGTCGACATCCATAGGCTCCATCAATAGTTAACTGCTTAAACCCATATTGAATTGATCACATGACTGTCACGTGACACTCCTAGCCTGAGGCAACTCCATCCAACCTTTTGGAATGCCATGAAACCCCTCTCTCGATTTTTGCGTGTCGCCAGCCTTTCACTTATCGCTATCGGCGCAATAGGTCAGGCCTGCGCGAACGATAAATTGACCATCGGCCTTATTCCTTCCGAGGACTCACAGGCCATGATCGAAGCCAGCAAACAGGTATTGAGCCGTCTTGAGAACACGCTGGGAATGCCAGTCGTGCCCTATGTCGCGACCGACTACAACGGCATCATCGAAGCGCTGCGCTCAGGCAAGCTCGATGTGGCCTACCTCGGGCCTTTTTCCTATGTGCTGGCGACATCCGTTGCCGATGTGGAGGCTTTCGCGGTCGCTGTCACCAAAAAGACCGGTCAAAGCGCCTACCGCAGCGTGATTGTGGCGCGAAAGGACAGCGGCATTCGCGATCTGGCAGACCTCAAGGGGCACACCTTTGCCTTTGTCGATCCAAGCTCGGCCTCGGGGCATCTGTTCCCCAAAGCTGGACTGGAACAGGCGGGCTTTGATCCCGATTCTTTATTCTCCCGGGTAATTTTCTCCGGGTCCCATGACGCCAGCCTCCTCGCGGTAGAAAACAACAAGGTTGACGCTGCGGCAGTGGCCGATCGTATTTTCAGCAGCGCCGTGTCCAAGCAATTGATTAAACAGGACGACTTCCAGGTGGTCTGGAGCTCGCGGCCGATTCCTGAATCGCCCATGGTCTGGCGCAAAAATCTGGACCCCGCACTCAAGCTCAAAGTGGCCGAGGCCCTGGCCTCGATCAAGGATGTTCCTTGGGGCGACCAGGGTGTGCTGGATGGCTTTCAACCCACCACGGATGCGGCATACGACGTGGTTCGCGACACGGCAAAGGTGCTCGATCTTGATTTGCGGAGCATGAAATGATCAGCATCCGTCAATTGACCAAGCAGTTCGGCGACAACCCGGTGCTACGGGGTATCGACCTGCAAGTGGGTGCCGGCGAATTCGTCGTGATACTGGGCCAGTCCGGCGCGGGCAAGTCCACTTTGCTGCGCTGCATCAATCGTCTGGCCCAGGCTGATTCCGGAGCCCTTAGCGTAGCGGGCATCGACGCACTGGGCTGTGCCGACCCGCGATTCCTGCGCCAGCAAGTGGCGATGATTTTTCAACACCATAATGTGGTGCCGCGCCTTAGCGTATTGAAAAACGTGCTGACGGGGTGCCTGGGCTCTGTCTCGACCCTTGCCTCGGTATTGCAACTGTTCCGCCGTGAAGATATCGAGCTGGCCATGCAGTGCCTGGCCCGGGTCGAACTGGACCACAAGGCTCATCAGCGAACGGATTCGCTGTCCGGCGGGCAGATGCAACGGGTAGGCATCGCCCGGGCATTGGCGCAACGACCCAAAGTGATCCTGGCCGACGAACCGGTGGCCAGCCTCGATCCCAAGACGGCACGGCTGGTGCTGCAATACCTGCGTGATGCCAGCCGCGAGCTGGGCATCACCGTGCTGTGTAACCTGCATCAGGTGGATTACGCCCGTGAGTTCGGCGATCGCATTGTCGGTCTGGCCCACGGCAGCCTGGTGTATGACGGCAGCGCCGAAGGCTTGTGCGAAGCCGACTTGCAGCGCATCTACCCGGGTCAGGCCGCAACCTGCGCTGCACCCTCACCTGCCATGCGCCACTGCGCTGAACTGAGGGGTTGAACATGAAACCGCAGAACTACCACTGGACCGTGGACCTGCCCCGTGGCACACGCAGCTGGCTGAGCACCGGGGCAATTGCCCTGGCGGTGATCATGACCCTGCACTGGAGCGCTCAGGGGGCACAGCTCAGCATCAGTGAACTGGCCCAGGGACTGCCGCAAATCGGTGACTTTCTGGCCCGCACCGTGCCCCCTGACCTGACTATTCTGCCCCGCTTGCTCGCCCCTGCGGTTGAGACTCTGCAGATTGCGATCTGGGGCACGCTGCTCGGTGTATTCATGGCTGTCCCGCTGTCATTTCTGGCGGCCCGTAACCTGAGCCGAAACCGCTTTGTATTCCATGGAACACGCCAGTTCCTGAACATTACCCGCAGCATCAATGAGTTGATTCTGGCCCTGATATTCGTCTCGGCCGTCGGCCTTGGGCCTTTCCCCGGGGTGTTGGCTCTGGCGCTGCATGGCATGGGCATGCTCGGCAAGTTCTTTGCCGAAAGCATCGAGGAAATCGACCAGGGCCCTATCGAAGCACTGCAGGCTACCGGCGCCCGTCCGCTGCAAGTGATCGTGTTCGGGGTGCTGCCGCAGGTCATCACGGCGTGGATCGCAGTGGTGCTCTACCGCTTCGAAGTCAACCTGCGCTCGGCCACTGTGCTTGGCATGGTTGGCGCCGGTGGGTTGGGGTTTGAGTTGGTAAGCAGCCTCAAACTCTTCAAATACCAGGAAACCGCCGCCTGCATCATCGTCATTACCGTCATGGTGGTGCTCGCCGACACCGTATCGAGCCGACTGCGTAACGCCATCCAGAGCGGTTCAAGCCACTGAAGACTGGCCCGTATCGGCACAACCGATTCAAACCTGCGATTTATCGATTTGAGCTGTTGTCGCGTGCCCCCGAGTATGGGGCCACCTGCGACAACAACAAAAAGGACCGACCATGACATCCCGATTCTACAACCCGGTAGAGACACGCTTTGGCTGGGGCAGCCTGCTGGAACTGGCCGATATCACTGAACATCAGACCGTGGCCCTGGTGACGTTTCCCGAGGCGCGGGGGCTGGGCCTGGTGCAGCGCATTGAGGATCTGCTGGGCGATCGCCTGGTGTATGTGATCGAGGATGTACAACCCAATCCGGACGTGGCGCAACTGCGCGGCACATACGAACGGTTCTGGCGCGAAGCCGGTGACTGTCAGGTGGTGGTAGCCGTGGGTGGTGGCAGTGCGATCGACACGGCCAAGGCCTTGATCGTGGGCACCGAATCAGGGACGTTCGATGAGTTGCTGGCACTGCTGTCTACCGGCCAACCCTTTGCACCGGCCCGTAGCAAAATCCTGGTCGCAGCGCCTACCACCGCAGGCACCGGCAGTGAGGTGACGCCCTGGGCAACCATCTGGGATTCACTCAGCCAGAAAAAATATTCCCTGCACCTGGAATGCACCTGGCCCAAGGTTGCCATCGTCGACCCGCAACTCATGCTCACGGTCCCGGCATCGGTCACGGTGTCGACAGGGCTGGATGCGCTGTCCCATGCGCTGGAGTCGATCTGGAATATCAACGGCAACGCAGTTTCAGACACCTTTGCGGTCGCCGCCATTGAAGACATCCTCGAATGCCTGCCGCTATTGCGCAACGACCTGTCCAACCCGCAACTGCGTACGCGCATGGCCCTTGCGGCGCTCAAGGCAGGCCTTGCGTTTTCCAACACCAAGACCGCGTTGGCCCACTCCATTTCTTATGAAATGACCCTTCGCCACGGGTTGCCTCACGGCATTGCCTGCTCGTTCACCCTGCCACTGGTGTTGGGATTGGCGTGGGGGCACGACGAAGTACGGGACCGCACCCTGCAGCGGATTTTTGGTACTGACATGCAGCATGCCCAGCGCCAGCTACGTGAATTCCTGCACAACCTGGGCGTGAAAACCGAGTTCACCGATTACGGGGTGAACGCTGGCGAGGCGCAAGAAATGGTCAGGATCGCCATGCAAGGCGCACGGGGCAAAAACTTTATCGGCTCACGCGCAGCCTAGTTGCCCTTCGGTTATTTCCTGCTGCTCACCTACAGAGTGCCACCCTTGGACCTTGGCCCAAGGGGACGAACAATAATAAGGAAAAGATCATGAATCGTGCCCAAACCCTGTCTGATCTCGCCGTCCCCAGCCCATCGTTTCGCGTGGCCCAGTGGCGCATGCTGCTGGCCGCCATGTTCTGTTATCTGTTTTTCTACACTGGCCGACAGACCTTCGGCTTCGCCATTCCCGGCATCCAGGCGGAGTTCGGGTTGACCAAGGAGACCCTCGGCTGGATCTCGGCTGCCATGCTGTGGGCTTACGCAATTGGTCAGGCCATCAACGGCAACCTTGCGGATAAGTTCGGTGGCCGACGCATCATGACGCTGGGCGCCGTGTTGTCCTGCGCCGCCAATTGGGTCACCAGTTTCGCCAGTGGCTTTGCCAGCCTGATCTTGCCCTGGGGAATCAACGGTTACTTCCAGGCGCTGGGCTGGGCGCCGGGCAGCCGCCTTATCTCTAACTGGTGGAGCGCAGGCGAGCGCGGCAAGGTCTACGGTTTTTATGTGTTCGCTGCCGGTTGCGCGTCGGTGCTTTCGTATGTCACCTCAATCGTTGTGCTCGAAGTGCTGCAACTGGAATGGCGCTGGATCTTCCGCTTGCCCGTTTTACTGATGCTGGCAGGCGGCATCATCTTTTATCTGGTTGCCCGGGAGCGCCCGCAAGATCTGGGCTTTGAACCCCTGACTGACACTGGCGTAGCCAATGCCGATGATAAAAACCATGAAGTGGCTCAGGGGGAGGTCGAAACCTCGGTGCAACGCTACAAAGCGGTGCTCAAAAACTTGCGCCTGATCATTGCTGCCGTGTCCTTGGGTTTCCAGAACGCTGCTCGCTATGGCCTGATCGTTTGGGTACCCGTGCACTTCCTGGGCGCTGACTGGAAAAGCGGCGACAGCATGGTTGATCCAAAGTGGATTACCGTCGCCTTGCCCGTGGGCATGGCCATTGGAGCGCTGAGCAATGGTTGGGTCTCGGACAAGCTCTTTGGCTCCAAGCGCTACCTGGCGATCATGCTTTACATGGTATTGGGAGCGGCGACCAGCCTGTGGATGTGGGTCCTGCCGCCCCATAGCGCAATCGGCCTGGTGGCGTTGTTCCTCTGTGGTTTCTTCGTATATGGCCCGGCCTCGAGCTTTTGGGCCCTGTGCCCCGATCTGGTAGGTGCCAAACGTGCAGGTACAGCCACCGGCGTAATGAACTTTTCGTCCTATCTGTTTGCCGGTCTGGCAGAGCCCCTGATTGGCAGCATGCTCGACAGCACAGGCAATACTTCGCTGATCTTCGTCGTGGTGACCAGCGCCTGCCTGTGCAGTGCAGCCGTCGCATTGTTTATTAGACGGTGAGCATGGCATTGCACTGCTTGAATTGAACAGACAGCCCGGCAACAGGAACCGTTTATGTACCAGTACCACAAGTGGTTGCGCTCCTTTCACGCGGTCGCCAAAACCGGCAGTTTCACCCTGGCGGCCCACTACCTGTGCGTTGGACAGCCTACCGTCAGCGAACAAGTCAGCGCCCTTGAAAAAAAGTTTTCCGTGGAGCTATTCCATCGTCGCGGGCGTTTTATCGAAATGAGTTCGGCAGGGCATCAGCTTTATGTCATCACTCAGGGCCTGTTCGGCCAGGAAGATGAAGCGGTGCAACTGTTGCAAAGCTTCAAGCAGCGAAAAACAGGGATGTTGCGTCTGGGAGCAGTCTCGCCGCCCATTGCAATGAACATGACGTATGCCTTGATGCAGCGCCATCCGGATATTGAGCTGGAAACCTCGTTCTCTACTGAGCGGGAAACCCTGGCGAGGCTGTTCAACTTCGACATCGATGTTGCGATCCTCGCGTTGTCCGAGTTCGATGAACGTTTTCATACACAGTTGTATCGGCGCTATCCAATTATTGCCGTGGTCCGGGATGACCATCCTTGGGCCCGCCAGAGCGAAGTTCACTTCAAGGAAATAAGCGCAGAACGCTGGGTTATGCGCGAACAGAGCTCACGTACCCGGCAACTGGTGGAAGAAAGCTGCAAGCGCCAGGGCGTGGCACTCAACTGCGTGATGCAACTCAATAGTCGAGAAGCCATTGTGCATGCCATCGCCCGGGGTATCGGCATCGGCTTTGTCTCGGCGGTCGAGTATGCAGAAACACCGGGGACAGTCCCCATCACCTTTGTGGATCACCCGCTGTATATCGACTACCACCTGTGCTGCCTGGGTATCCGTAGAAATCGCCCGATGATCGCCGAACTCTTCGACACCAGCGCCGTGCAATAACCCCTACACCCCCGAATACACATTCCCTGAACCCATCACACCCTGGAGACTCACCATGCATTATCAACAACCTGCCCGACTGCAAGCAGTGGTTCTGGACTGGGCTGGCACCGTGGTCGATTTCGGCTCTTTCGCCCCCACCCAGATTTTTGTAGAGGCCTTCGCCGAGTTTGGCGTGGCGGTGAGCCTTGAAGAAGCCCGCGGGCCGATGGGCATGGGCAAATGGGATCACATTCGCACCCTGTGCAACCAACCCCAGATCGCCGAGCGCTATCGTGCAGTCTTTGACCGCCTACCCAGCGATGAAGACGTTACAGCCCTCTACGAACGCTTCATGCCCCTGCAGATCGAGAAAATCGCGCTGCATTCAGCGCTCATCCCCGGAGCCCTTGATGCCATCGCTGCACTGCGTGATCAGGGCCTGAAAATCGGCTCCTGCTCGGGCTATCCGGCAGTGGTCATGGCCAAAGTCGTGGAGCTGGCCAGGGCCAATGGCTACATCGCTGACCATGTGGTCGCTACCGACGAAGTCCCCAACGGTCGCCCGCACCCGGCCCAGGCCCTGGCCAACGTGATCGCCCTTGGGGTGAGCGACGTAGCCGCATGCGTCAAGGTCGACGACACCTGGCCCGGCATCCTTGAAGGCCGCAGCGCGGGAATGTGGACCGTCGCCCTCACCTGCTCCGGGAACGCCCTGGGCCTGACCTACGAACAGTTCAAGGCCCTGCCTGCCGAAAAACTGGCTGCAGAGCGGGCACGTATCAGCCGCATGTTCGAAGGTTCCCGCCCCCATTATCTGATCGATACGATTTGCGAGCTGCCGGGGGTGGTTGAAGCTATCAATGCACGCCTGGCACGGGGCGAGATGCCCCAGAGTTATTGATCCCCGTTGTCACTGGCCGCCTGCAAGGCGGCCTGCAGACAATTCAGACGGTCACGGCGACATCCTTTTCAGGCAAACGAAGATCTCTTGCATAATCAACAAGAAAAGATTCCATGCTTTACGTTAACGTAAAGGGCACAACAGTCAGGATGATCACGGCATGAGTCAGCTAACTCCCTCTTTGCAAGACACCGCCGCGCCCGATGGCGTTTGCTTCGGCTGCGGCGCCAGTAATGCACATGGCTTGCATATCAAGAGCTACTGGCATGAGGACGGTGTGCACGTCATCGCCGAACACTTGCCTGACCCCAAGTATTGCGGTTGGCCCGAGCTGGTATATGGCGGCATGATCGCAATGCTGGTTGATTGCCACTCCAACTGGACGGCCATGGCGTATCACTACCGTCAGGAAAACCGCGAAGTGGCCAGCCAGCCGCGTATCAATTGCGTGACGGGCAACCTGGGGATCAAGTTCATCAAACCCACCCCCATGGGCGTGCCACTGACCCTGCGGGCCAAGGTCGAAGGCGATGTAGGACGCAAGACGCGGATCATCTGTGAGGTTTATGCGGGGGATGTACTCACTGCAGTCGGCGACTCCATTTTTGTGCGCGTCGATACAGGGCAACTGGCTACTGCCGCCCACGGGCGAGAGGCGGGTTAAGGGCCGACTGCAGCCAGTGGCCACTGACGTATCTGTGAAGCTTTGCCCGGTAAAACGCAGTCATGCCATCTCGAGCAGCCCACAGCCTCTCCCGTAGACGTTTGTGAGAGGGTGTGGGCCGAGGGGGTTACTTGCCCTTAACTTTGGTGTTCTGGGTGCGGATCTCCTTGATCACCGCATTCACTCGATTGACCAGCACATAGTGCCCGCTTATTTGTACCCATTGCTCATGCTCATCAGGCTGTGGAAGCCCTTTGGCTTTCCAGTCCTTGATCGCGACCTCTTCCCGTGTGTATTGGTCCGGAGCCTTATCGCCGTTGCCATAGCAACTGCTCAGGTCCATGGACTCGGCCAGTATCTGTCCAGGCTTGCAGTCCCCGGGTTTGTCATCGTCAGCCTGCGCTGCGAAAGGTATGACACACAAAAAACCAGCCATTATTGATGCAGAAATCAAGCTGCGCATGTTCACCTCGTTGTGGTTACCAACCATCGGCCGGTATGGGAATACAGACTTCATGGACAAGCGGCGCAGTGATTACGTTCCGGCTCACTGATCGACGGCAGATCTGTTTGACGTCAATCGGTGGTTTGGGCAGCCATTATTTTGATCAAAATAATTGATCACGAGATCACCAATGACGATTGGACTCCCTTACTAGCCTGAGGTGAAGTAACCACAGGGCCGGTAACAACAATAAGCGGCCGTTTGTGGAGAACAGCATGTCATTCAATATCAGCAGCTTCCAGCTTGATGGTCGTCGTGCCTTGATCACTGGATCAGGCAAAGGAATCGGGCTTGAACTGGCACGTGGCCTTGGCGCTGCCGGCGCAACTGTGGTGATCAATGATCGCAATATCGAAAAAGCCCAAGCCATTGCCGGTCAATTGCGCGATGAGGGCCTCAAGGCAGAATACGCAGCGTTTGATGTCACCCAGCGCGAGCAACTGTTTGCAGCGATCAACGGGTTTGAGGCTGACACGGGCGCCATCGACATTCTCGTCAACAACGCGGGTGTTCAGCGCCGTGCCCCGCTGGAGGACTTTGCCGAAAGTGACTGGCATGACCTGATGCGGGTCAATCTGGATGGGGTGTTCCATGTGTCCCAGGCGGTTGCCCGGCACATGATTGCTCGAGGTCAGGGCAAGATCATCAATATCTGCTCGGTGCAAAGCGAACTCGCACGCCCGACCATCGCGCCTTACGCGGCCTCAAAAGGCGCAGTAAAGATGCTCACCAAAGGCATGTGTGCTGAATGGGCACGCCATGGCATTCAGGCCAATGGCCTGGCACCGGGTTACTTCGCCACAGAGATGAATCGCGCTCTGGTCGACAATCAGGAATTTTCCGAGTGGCTATGCAAGCGCACCCCGGCGGGTCGTTGGGGACGGGTTGAAGAACTGTGCGGCGCCGCCGTGTTTCTCGCCTCCAGTGCTTCGGACTTCATCAATGGTCAGACGCTGTTTGTGGACGGAGGCTTGACCAGCGTTGTTTGACCCGGACCCGCAAAAAACAATAACAAGGAACGCCCATGAGCACTCTTAAAGAACCTGCACTGCCCCTGACCGATATCGGCAGTGCTCAGGTCACGACCAAAGGTTTTGCGTCCAAACGCTGGCTGTACTTGATCCCGCTGATTTTCATCACCTACAGTCTCGCGTATCTGGATCGGGCCAACTATGGCTTTGCCAGTGCGGCGGGGATCGAGCAAGACCTGGGTATTACCAAGGGCATGTCCTCCCTGATAGGTGCACTGTTTTTCCTGGGGTATTTTTTCTTCCAGGTGCCTGGCGCGATCTACGCGCAAAAATACAGTGTGCGCAAACTGGTGTTCTGGAGCCTGATTTTGTGGGGCTTATGCGCCATGGCCACGGGGCTGGTGACCAACATCCCCATGCTGATGTTCATTCGCGTATCCCTGGGAATTGTTGAGGCAGCAGTGATGCCGGCGATGCTGATTTTCATCAGTAACTGGTTCACCCGAAAAGAACGATCACGGGCCAATACCTTTCTGGTACTGGGCAATCCGGTCACGGTGTTGTGGATGTCGGTGGTTTCCGGGTATTTGATTCAGGCCTGGGGCTGGCGCGAGATGTTCGTGATTGAAGGCGCGCCTGCGGTGTTGTGGGCGTTTGTCTGGTGGCGCATGGCAAGGGACAAGCCCGAGCAGGTCGACTGGCTCACCGCTCAGGAAAAAGCACAGCTTGCGGCGACTCTCGCGGACGAACAAAAAGGCATGAAACAAGTCCGTAATTACCGTCAGGCGTTCACCAGTCCGGTGGTCATCCAGTTGTGCTGTGTTCACGCGCTGTGGAGTATCGGCGTGTACGGTTTCATCATGTGGCTGCCGAGCATCATCAAACAGGCTGCGGCGGCGGACATCGTCACTGTCGGCTGGCTGAGTGCAGTGCCCTACGTTGCTGCCGTCGCCGCAATGCTGGCAGTGTCCTGGGCATCTGACAAAACCCAGCAACGCAAACACTTTGTCTGGCCACTGCTGGCACTGGGCGCCCTGGCCTTCTTCTGTTCGTACCTGATCGGCTCCACGCACTTTTGGGTGTCGTTTGCACTGCTGACGATTGCCGGTGCTGCGCTGTACGCCCCCTACGGGCCCTTTTTTGCACTGATCCCGGAGGTTATTCCGGCAAACGTATTTGGCGGCGCAATCGGCCTGATCAATGCGTGTGGCGCATTGGGTGCCTTTGTCGGCTCCTGGATCGTTGGCTACCTGATCGGTCTCACCGGAAATCCCGGGGCGGCCTATATCTTTATGACCGCAGGCGTTTTGTCCTCTGCGCTGCTGATGGCTTGGGTAAAAATTCGGCGCTGAAACACGCCCGATTCCTGCGAATCTTTCTCATAGGGATGACAGCGCAAACGGAAATGTTATAAGGTATCAATACCTTGTATGCATTCCTTGCCTGTGATCCCTCAATGACTACTGCAACCTTAGCTCCACCTCCCAACAAGCGCCTGCTGTCCATCGATGCCCTGCGCGGCCTGGTCATCCTTTTGATGCTGCTGGACCATGTTCGCGAGACGTTCTTTCTGCACCGCCAGGTGTCTGATCCCATGAACGTCGACATCACCGACCCTGCCCTGTTTTTTAGCCGGACCCTTGCCCATCTGTGTGCCCCGGTTTTCGTTTTGCTGACAGGCCTTTCGGCGTACTTGTACGGCGAAAAGTATCAGGGCAAGCGTGATGTATCGGCGTTTCTATTCAAACGCGGGCTGTTTCTGGTGGTGCTGGAGTTCACCCTGGTCAACTTCGCCTGGACCTTCCAGTTACCGCCCTCGGTGATTTACATGCAGGTGATCTGGGCCATTGGCGTGAGCATGATTGCCCTTGCGGCACTGGTCTGGTTGCCCCGTCCGATGCTGCTGGTACTGGGTCTGGTGATTATCGCCGGACATAATCTGCTCGATACCTTGCACTTCCCCGTGGATTCGATGATGCACGTGCCCTGGGCGATTTTGCATGACCGGGGCTGGATAGAGTTCTCGGACAGCTTGCGTCTGCGCACTTCTTACCCGGTGCTGCCATGGATCGGTGTTATTGCGCTGGGCTACTGCATGGGTCCCTGGTTTGCTCGCTCAGCCTCGGCTGCCGCACGCCAGCGTTATCTGTTGCTTGCAGGTACGGGGGCCCTGCTGGGCTTTGTGGTTCTGCGTTTTCTCAATGGTTATGGTGAAGCGCCTTGGGTGAGTCATGACCATGCTACACAGAGCCTGATGAGTTTTTTCAACATCACCAAATACCCGCCTTCGCTGCTGTTTCTGGCCTTGACCCTGGGAGTTGGCCTGTTACTGCTACTGGGCTTTGAGCGGGCCCGTCAACGCACGTGGATCACCACCCTGGCAGTGTTTGGCGCTGCACCGATGTTCTTTTATCTGCTGCACCTATACGTGCTCAAAGTGCTGTATGTAATGAGCGTGGCCCTGTTCGGCCAGAATCAGGGCAGCTACTTCGGTTTCGACAGTATCGCTGCGGTATGGCTGACGGCAGTACTGCTGGCCACATCGCTCTATTTGCCGGTGCGCTGGTTTGCTGCTTTGAAGGCGCGTCGCAGAGATATTGCCTGGCTCAAGTATTTCTGAATCTGACGCCAATTCCATCTGACAAACAAGATCGACTATCATCCCGCCGCCGGTCCCCCCTAACGGGGGGTTAAAAGGGAATCCGAAGTGCCTGTAGTGCACCAAACGGAACTGCCCCCGCAACTGTAGATGACGAGCCTGCTCCGTGTTCGCCACTGGGATAACCCCCCGGGAAGGCTGGAGCCAGGCGATGACCCATCAGTCAGGAGACCTGCCGGCAAAGTCCAAAAACTAACCGGCGGGGTGTCCGGGGAAGGCATCCTTGCTCTCGTGCTCTTGCGCCATCAGCGCTCGGTGATGTGTTCCCGGCTGTACACCTGCGTTTTGTGTACGATCAAATGGAGATTGCATCATGCTGTTGCACCGCGCTGTTACTCTTCTTGCCACCCTCGCCTTGCCTGCATTGGCCCTCGCAGCCCCTACCCAATACCCACTGACGATCGAAAACTGCGGCAGCCCGCTGACCTTTCAGCACGCGCCCATTCGCGCCGTAACCATCGGCCAGGCCGGCACCGAAATGTTCTATGCATTGGGCCTGGGCGACAAGCTGGCGGGCACATCGCTGTGGTTCAACGACGTACCCGCCCGGTACAAGGCACAGAACGACAAGGTCGAACGGCTTGCCGACAACGACCCCAGCTTTGAGTCGGTGATTGGCAAACGTCCCGAGCTGGTGGCCGTGCAACTGGAATGGATGGTTGGTCCGCAAGGCGTGGTGGGCACCCGCGAGCAGTTTCATGAACTGAAAATACCCACCTACCTGATGCCGTCCGACTGTGAGGGCAAGGACAACCTGGTAGGCGCAGACGGCACTCGCTTGCAGGCATTCAGCATTGAAAGTGTTTACAGGAGCATCAGCCAGTTGGCTGAGGTCTTCGATGTGCAGCAACGTGGCGAAGCGCTTAATACCCAGCTCAAGGCCAGCCTTGAGGCATCCACCGATTCGCTCAAGGGCAAAGACCTGAGCCACGCCAGCGCGCTGTTCTGGTTCTCCAGTGCCGACCTGGATATCGACCCGTATGTTGCGGGTCGCAAAGGTATCCCCGACTTCATGCTCAATACCCTGGGCATACGTAATGTGGTTGAGTCCGATGAAGAATGGCCAACCGTTGGTTGGGAAACCCTGGCCAAGGCCAACCCGACGTTCCTGATCATCGCACGCATGGATCGCCGTCGTTTCCCGGCCGATGACGTTGAGAAAAAACTCGAGTTCCTGCGCACCGATCCTGTGACACGCAACATGGATGCAGTCAAAAACAACCGCATCATCATGCTCGATGCCCATGCCATGCAGGCCAGCCTGCGCATGTTCGACGGGCTCGAAACACTCGCCACAGCCATCAATACCTACGACCTGCCCAAATGAGTGCAAGGCTGATGCTCACACTGCTGGCCTGTGTGGCGTTGCTGTTGGCAGTGCTTGCCGGAGTGGCCATCGGTGAGACCCCGATCGCACCCGGCGTGGTGCTGCAGGTGCTGGCCAACAAGCTGTGGGCCGCCGGGTACGTGCTCGATCCGATCGACGAAGGCATTGTCTGGAACTATCGCCTGACCCGTGCGCTGGTGGCTGCGGCGTGCGGTGCGGGGCTGGCGACTTGCGGGGTGGTGTTGCAGTCGTTGCTGCGTAACCCACTGGCCGACCCCTACTTGCTGGGCATTTCTGCCGGAGCCTCGACCGGGGCCGTGCTGGTGGCGGTACTGGGCCTGGGTGCCGGAGCCGTTTCCTTGTCTGCCGGAGCCTTTGCCGGAGCCATTGCCGCCTTTGCACTGGTTATTCTGCTGGCCCGTATCAGCGGGCCAACCGGTGCCAGTGCCCAGATCATTCTGGCGGGGATAGCCGGTTCACAGCTGTTCAACGCCATTACCGCCTTTTTGATCACAAAATCTGCCAGCTCCGAACAGGCCCGAGGGATCATGTTCTGGCTGTTGGGCAACCTCAGTGGCGTGCGCTGGTCCTCGGTCGTGCTGGCGGTACCGGTGGCACTGCTCGGTCTGGTGGTGTGCATCTGGCACAGGCGTGCGCTGGATGCGTTCACCTTTGGTGCAGACTCTGCAGCGTCTCTGGGCATACCGGTGCGCCGGGTGCAATTGCTGCTCATCAGCTGTGCGGCCCTGGTGACGGCGGTGATGGTATCGATTGTCGGCTCCATCGGTTTTGTCGGGCTGGTCATCCCCCATGCCGTTCGCTTGCTGTCTGGCACCGGCCATGGGCGCCTGGTCCCCGTCAGCGCACTGGGTGGTGCATTGTTTCTGATCGCGGCCGATATTCTTTCCCGCACCCTGATCAAGGGCCAGGTGATCCCCGTAGGTGTGGTTACCGCGCTGATCGGGGCTCCGGTTTTTGCGCTGATTCTGATCAGCCGGAGAAATGCCCGATGAGTGATGCTCTCCCTGTATTGAGTTGCAGCAACCTGAGTTACTGCGTGGGTGATGCTCAACTGTTGCAAGGCATCGACTTGAGCGTGCAGCACGGCGAAACCCTGGGCATTGTCGGGCCCAACGGCTCGGGTAAATCCACGCTGCTCAAACTGCTGGCCAATGTGCGAGTCCCCAGCATGGGCGAAGCCTTTATCCACGGGCAATCACTCAGAAAAATGAACCAACGCACCATTGCGCAAAAACTGGCGGTGGTTGAACAGCATGCTGATACCCATGATGCCATTGGCGTATTCGATGCTGTGGCCCTGGGCCGTACCCCCTGGCTGTCAGCATTGAGCCCGTGGACTGCCCACGACACGACCATCGTCGAGCAGGCCTTGAGCGATGTGGATGCGGCACACCTGCGCAGTCGCACTTGGAGAAGCCTCTCGGGAGGTGAGCGCCAGCGTGTTCACATCGCACGAGCCCTGGCCCAGCGCCCGCAGATCCTGTTGCTGGACGAGCCCACCAATCACCTTGATATCCAGCACCAGCTGGCGATTCTAAAAATGGTCAGCGCACTGCCCGTGACGACCCTGATCGCGTTGCACGATCTCAACCAGGCCTTGAACTGTGATCGACTGGCGATCCTTGAACGTGGCCGCTTGGTAGCCTTGGGCAGACCTTCGGAAGTCCTGACCCCGCAACGCCTTCACGCCACATTCGGCGTCCAGGCCCATTATTTGATCGACCCTTTTGACGGCGCGCAAATTTTACGAATGCGCCCCTTTTGAACCTTTTAATTGAGAGCCACCCATGCGTAACTCTTCCATTGCCCTGCTGCTGACTACTGCCCTGCTTTGCTCATCGGCATTGGCGCAGACCCACGAAGTAAAAATGCTCACCCGCAGCGCCACTGCCGGCATGGTCTATGAGCCGGATTACCTGCAGATTGCGCCCGGTGACACGGTCAAGTTCATCCCGACCCAAAGCGGTCACAACGCCGCCACCTTGCCCGAGCTGTTACCCGAAGGCGCGCAGCCTTTCAAGGGCAAAATTAACCAGGAAATCGAGCAAACATTCACCATTCCTGGGCTCTACGGCATCCAGTGCATTCCGCACCTGGCTATGGGCATGGTGATGTTGATTCAGGTCGGAGAGCCTTCGGATCAGCCACCCCAACTGCCCGCCACGCTGCCAAAGCGTGCACTTGACCGCTTGAACGCGTCTCTTCAACAACAGGTGACCCAATGAACCCCGTTCGATCGCGCTCCGCGATCCTGATCGCCCTCGCAAGTCCGATGGCTTTTGCCGAGTCGGCGCAGGAACAAGCCAACGGCTTTATTGAAGACAGCACCTGGAGTGTGCTCAACCGTACGGTCTACGACAGCCGAGAATATCGCCACGGCGCCAGCAACAGCGGCGCCCGCAATGCCTATAAACCGCGCTCTGAACGCAATGGCTATGCCGAAGAGTGGGCTTACGGGTTGATGGGTACGCTGCAGTCGGGGTTCACCCAAGGGTTGATCGGCGTCGGGGTTGATGCCCATGCCTATATGGGGCTCAAGCTGGACAGCGGCGGCGGACGCGCAGGCAAGGCGCGGCTGCTCGGGCTGGATAACGACGGCTACCCCAAGGACAACTACGGCCGCGGCGGCGCGGCGGTAAAACTGCGCATGTCCAACACCGTGCTGTCCTATGGTGAACAGCGGGTCAAGACACCGGTTTTCAGCTCCTCCGACAGCCGCCTGCTACCCGAAACCGCTACTGGAGTGTTTCTGACCAGCAACGAAATCAATGACCTGAAAATGGTCGGCGGGCACTTCACCGAGAGCACTGACCGCAATGCCAGCAGCCACGATCAGGGCTTTGTGGTGAACTATTCGAACGGGCCCAAAGGCAATGCCTTCGACCTCGCAGGTGTTGTCTACACCCCAAGCAAGAACCTCAGCGCCAGTCTCTACAGCTCCCGCTATGAAGACACCTGGAACCAGCATTACCTGGGGGCCGTCTTCAGCCACGCCATTGATGAAAACCGTTCCCTGTCGCTGAACCTGAACCTGTACCGCACCACCGATGAAGGTAAGGCGCTATCAGGCAACATCGACAACACCACCTGGAGTTTGCTCAGCACCTATGCCCAAGGCCCCCACAGTTTCAGCCTGGGATATCAGAAAGTGCATGGCGACACACCGTTCGATTATGTGACCCGGGGGGCAATATTCCTGACCAATGCTGTGCAATTGTCTGACTTCAACGCACCTAACGAGCAGTCGTGGCAAGCACGTTACGATCTGGCAATGACCCCCTGGGGTATGCCTGGGCTGGTATTCAGTGCCGCATACGTGCGTGGCAGCCAGATTGACGGCAGTCATGTCGACCCTCGGGGCGGCTATGCGTATTTGGGCTATGGCAAAGGCGGGAAACACTGGGAGCGGGATCTGGAAGCACGTTACATCATCCAGAGCGGAGCGGCCAAAGGCACCATCATGTCATTGCGACACAATGTTCATCGCGGCAACAAGGCACAGGCAGAACTGGACACCGACCAGATACGTCTTGCGGTTGAGTACCCGCTGACGGGGCGTTTCTGATCGGTTTGACACACATTTAAAACCCATCCCCCTGTAGATACTCTGTTGTAGGTCAAGCCCTACTGTGGGAGCGAGCCTGCTCGCGAACGACCTTCGCGAGCAGGCTCGCTCCCACAGTTGCCGTTGTCCTGTAGCCTCGTTCCTTCGGCAGCTGCTACACGAATGTTGCAACGTTTGGTTTAGTGCATCGCACCATGGTCGTGATGCATCGGCATGCTGTTCAATGCCCGAGCCTGGGCCTTGACCTCAATCGACTCTTTTACCCCTTTGCTGTCTTCGACAATCAGGGTCAACGGTACCTGGTCACCGACTTTGATCTGCCCGACCAGGTCAATCAGCATCACGTGATAGCCCTCAGGCACGATGGCAACGCTCTTGCCCGCCGGCAATGGCACCGATGCAACAGGCTGCATGCTCATCACGTCGTTTTCCATCTTCGATTCGTGAATTTGCACGGTCTTGGCAGCAGGAGACTGGACTTCAACCAGCTTGCTGTCGCTACTGGCCGTGATGTGCATGAAGGCGCCGGTCGAAGGCTGCCCGGCAACAGTTGCACGGACCCAGGCATCATCAACAACAGTTTGCGCTGAAACGTGCAGGCTCATGCCCAGCAGCGACAGCAACAGATAGTTCACAGGCTTCATAGGCTTGACTCTTTTAGAGGAGGCGTTGATTAACAGACGGACATGACTGTCAGCAAATCTTCAGTGCATTGCTTGGCCGACAGCGACGGCGACAAACCAAGGCGCAAAACACCGCGGGAATCGAAGACGAAACTGGTGGCTGTATGCGACATGGTGTACGAGTCACCCGTAGGGATTTTTTCGTAGAACACCTTGAATTCTTTAGCTGTGGCCGCCGTTTCTTCCAGGGTGCCAGATAACGCAATAAAGCTCGGGTCGAAGGCTTTTACGTAGGCATCGAGCATGGCTGGCTTGTCACGCTCAGGGTCAAGGGTAATAAAAACCACCTGCAACCGGTCACCGTCAGGCCCCATCATTTTCTTCGCCTGTGCGGCGCGAGCCAAGGCTGTCGGACATACCGCCGGACACTGGGTAAAACCGAAGAAAATCATCGGCATCATCCCCCGAAAGCTACCCAGCATCATCTCGGTACCCTCGGCATCCCTGAGCTTGAACTTGCGCCCCAGGATTTCATTGCTCAAGTCTTTTCCGTACTTGTATGACAAACCGCTGCCACTGTCGCAACCTGCGATCAAGCCCAGGCTGAGCAAGCCAAGACCGGTGACTACGCGGCGGCGAGTCAGTAATTCATTCATGTAAGGTTCCTTTAAGCGGCCCTTCAAACGATAAAGGCCTTTACCCTGCGCACTATGAGGCAGGTGTGTACGCTGCCCGATTCCTGGTCTGACCAGGCTCAGTGCGCACGATTGCTGTGGGATAGACGTGTTGCTTGGGCGCAGAATTTACCACTGTCCCTTGTACGTCGCACGGCGCAGGCGCCCCTGAATGGTGCGCATCGCCTCCTGAAGCCAGTAAAACCGGGCGATCCAGCAAGGCCTGCGACAAATCGACTCAGGACCGCTTTCGAAGCGTCGCACCGGCGCTCCTTAAAGAATCCGGTACAACAAGCGTTCGATCCGTACCCGGCTGACGCGACGCAAGAACTTGGCCACCGCGGGCGGGTAATCCGCCAGTGTTTCCAGGTTTTTAAAGTTATCGATGCGCTGGGTATGGGCAAAGATGGCGTCCAGTTCCTTGCGTCGCGGTTCCAGCAATTCACGACGTGGATCATCAATCAGCAAGCCGTTTTCCAGATCCAGGCGGAACGCCCGCGGATTGAGGTTATTGCCGGTCAGCAAGGTATAGCGGTCATCCACCCACATGCCTTTGAGGTGGTAGGTATTGTCGCCTTCGCGCCACAAATGCAGGTTCAACAGACCGTTGTCGATCATGCGCTGATGACTCTTGGCGAACCGGCGCAGGCTCAACTCATACAGATACGGTAACGCCGCGATAACCCTGAAAGGCTCATTCGGCGGGATGTAGAAGTCGTTGGCTGTCTTGTCGCCCACCACGATATCAATCCGCACCCCTCGTTCCAGGGCCCGATTGATTTCCCGAGTCACGGGCAGTGGCAGGTTGAAATATGGCGTACAAATGGTCAGTTGCTGCTGACTGCAGGCAATCAGTTCACAAATCACCCGGCTCAGCGGGTTGTTCTTGCCCACGCCCAGTAACGGGCTGACCGACAGGCCAAAGTGACCGACAGTGCCGGCGCTGGTGTCGTAGCTGGCTTTTTTCAGATGGCTGCGCAGATCACCAATGGCACTGCGCAAGCTGCGGGTTGTCGGCAGTGTTGGCAAGTCAAGGCGATGCACCGCCCTGGTCTCGATCAAGTCTTGCTGAACAAAGCGCTGCATGGTGTCGGCCAACGGCTTGTTGTGCAGCACGTGGTAACGGTCAAAGCGGTACTTGTCGAGTTTGTGCAGGTACACGTTATTCAGGCTGGCGCCGCTGTAGATCACACAGTCGTCAACGATGAAGCCCTTGAGGTGCAGCACGCCGAACAGCTCGCGGGTCTGGACCGGCACACCATAAATCGGCACATGGGTGGCGTGGGATGCGGTTTGCGCCTGATACCAGGCCGCATTGCCGGGCTGCTTGCCTGCACCGATCAGCCCGCGCTGGGCACGCAGCCAGTCGACGACAACGGCGATTTCGAGTTCGGGACGCGCCGCTTTGGCGGCATGCAAGGCGTCCATGATTTCCTGCCCGGCCTCATCCTGTTGCAGGTACAAGGCCACCAGTGTGATGCGGTGGCGTGCGCCTGCAATCTGCTCCAACAGACAGCGACGAAAATCCGCTGCGCTCGGCAGGATACTGAAAGCATCGGCAGATAACGGAAAGCTGCGCAGTTTAGGCAGCAAAGAGCGTTTGAAGAGCGACGGCATAGGGCTCGCTAAGGGTCGAATGCGAAGAGCCGCAAAGCTTACACCAAAGTTTGCAATGAAACCTCAATGTGGGAGCGGGCTTGCTCGCGATGAGATCGCCCTGGTTTGACAGGCAGAGCGAGTTATCCGAATCGACGCACCGTCGCTCCATCACGCTTTATGTGTCATGAAAATTTGGCAAGGCTCAACAACCGCGCAATATCCCGCGCCCGGTCAGTGAGCAATGGCGCCGCCCGGGTGCAGGCGTCCTGCAGGGTCATCGGGCCGCTGACAATTGCAAATGCCGCGTTGATGCCGTGCTCGTACAGCGCCTGATACCCCTCGCCCAACGTGCCTGCCAATACCACTACCGGAACACCTTCAGCGCGGGCGATGCTCGCCACGCCAAAGGGGGTTTTGCCGCGCAGGGTCTGGGCATCGAAACGGCCTTCACCGGTAATCACCAGGTCTGCCCCCTTTACAGCCTCGGCCAGCCCCACCAGCTCGGCAACCACTTCAACGCCTGCACGAAACTGCGCGCCGAGGAACGCCTTGGCAGCAAACCCCAGGCCTCCGGCTGCACCCGAGCCTGGTTCCTGACGCACATCCTTGGGCAAAACCTTTGCACAGTGATCGGCAAAATGCCCCAGCGCCTGATCCAGCAACTGCACGTGTTCGGCAGATGCACCCTTTTGCGGGCCAAAGATTGCCGAAGCACCGTGCTCGCCACACAGCGGGTTGTTGACGTCAGCGGCAATTTCAAAGCGTACCTCGGCCAGACGCGGGTCCAGGCCTGCCAGCTCGATACGCGCCACATGGGCCAGCGCCAGGCCGCCGCGCGGCAGACTGTTGCCCTGGGCGTCGAACAAGCCCAGGCCCAGCGCCTGCAATGCACCGGCTCCGGCATCATTGGTAGCACTGCCGCCGATGGCCAGGATGACCCGCCGTGCGCCGGCATCCAGCGCGGCCTTGATCAGTTCGCCAGTGCCGAAGGTGCTGGTGATGCAGGCATTGCGCTGCTCCTGTTTCAGCAGTTGCAAACCGCTGGCTTCGGCCATCTCGATGATTGCCGTGTGGCTGTCAGGGAGCCAGCCCCAATGGGCCTCGACCGGTGCACCTAGCGGGCCTTGCACATGATTGCGGCGCAACTGGCCATTGCCTGCGGCGACAATCGCTTCGACTGTGCCTTCGCCGCCATCGGCCATCGGGCATTTGACCAGTTGTGCGTGAGGCAATGCGTCAGCCAAACCGGCGGCAATCGCATCAGCGACTTTTTCGGCACTCAGGCTGTCTTTGAACGAGTCGGGGGCAATCACGATTTTCATTGGGCGAATCTCCAGTTCTTATACCCTCCATGCTGCCAGCAACCGGTCAGAAACACGCCAGTCAGGCGCACAAGCATTCAAGGGCTTTGTTGTTCATTTGGACAAGTTGCCTTGTTGCAGGCGCTATGGTGGGAGCGGGTTTACTCGCGATGGCATCACCGCGGCGCGACCTAAACACCGCGTTGCCCGTATCGCGAGCAAGCCCGCTCCCACAATCACGTCTGTGCCAGCAACTGCACCCCCAGATACAGGGCCAGCATGCCATTGAGACTCAGCGGATCCACGCCGCTCAGTTCAGCGATGCGCTCCATGCGATAACGCAGGCTATTGCGATGAATGCCCAAGGCGTCGGCGCATGCCTGACTCTGGCCGTCGTGATCACACCAACTGCGCAGCGTGGTAATCAGTTGGCCGTTGGCGTCCTTGGCCACCACTTTGTGCAACGGGCCAAGCAGCTCCTCCAGCGCATCGTCATTGCGATGACGCCACAGCATCACCGGCAAGCGGTATCGATTGAGCGTCAACAACCGGGTCTGGGGCAGCACATCGCGACCATAGGCCAACAGATCGCCCACCCGGCGATAACAGCGGCGCAACCCCTTGAGGGCATCGGCCTGCCCACCTGCGGCAATCCGTAAGACCTTCCAGCCCTGAGCGTCGAGTTTCTCGAGCAAGCGCACATCATCCAGCGCGGCTGTTGCCGGTCGACACCACAACAATGAACCCGTGGCGGGACTGACGCACCAGCTGTCCGGATAGCGTGAATGCAGCCATACACTCAACGCCTCGGCACTTTGCCCCTTGCCCAGCTCAAACAAATACGGAATCCGCGCAAGCTGCGGCTTGAGCCCCAGTTGCTGGGCCTCATCGATCAGCCGCGGCGAGTCTCCCCCTTCGCTGAGCAACAATGCCACCAAATCATCACAGCGCTGGCGCCGCCATTGTTGCTCCGCCTGCTGATAGCGCTGGCCCACGAGCATTTCAGCGGTCATGCGTACCAGTTCGGCGTAAGTACGCAGCAACTCGGGCTCACCCGTAAGGCCCAGCACACCGATCAGTCGCTGATCGAGCAACAACGGCAAGTTGATGCCCGGCTGCACGCCTTTAAGGCACTTGGCCGCCTGGGCATCGATTTCCACCACCCGTCCATTGGCCAGCACCAATTGCGCCCCTTCGTGCCGGGTATTGATACGCTCAGGCTCGCCGCTGCCCAGGATCAGGCCCTGGCTGTCCATCACGTTTACGTTGTACGGCAAGATGGCCATCGCGCGATCCACGATGTCCTGCGCCAAATCATGGTCCAGTTCAAACATAAGGTGACTATCCTTGGATACATTTGTTCACGGGCACAGGCGACTCGGCAAAATGCTGTGCGACAGCACAAAGACAGCGGCGTTGTGGTGACCGAGACTCAAGCTGCGGTCAACGTTACCCCTGGATCGTGAAAAAACATAATAAAGAGAGACATAAGATGTCACAGAGCGCCCCCGCATCGCCGATCAGCGATGACGACAAAAACGCCATCTACAAGCGCATCACCTTGCGCTTGATCCCCTTCATTTTCATCTGCTATCTGTTCAATTACCTGGACCGGGTAAACGTTGGCTTTGCCAAACTACAGATGCTCGACGCACTCAAATTCAGCGAAACCGTTTACGGCCTGGGCGCCGGGATTTTCTTCATCGGCTACGTGTTGTGCGGCGTACCCAGCAACCTGGCATTGACCAAATTCGGCCCCAGGCGCTGGATCGCCGTGATGATGATCAGCTGGGGTACCCTGTCGACCTGCCTGATGTTTGTCACCACCCCCACCGGGTTTTATACCCTGCGCCTGCTGACCGGTGCCGCTGAAGCGGGCTTCTTCCTAGGCGTGGTGCTGTACCTTTCGCAGTGGTTCCCAAGCTTTCGTCGTGGCCGGATTATGGCACTGTTCATGTGCGCCATCCCTGTATCGGGCCTGATTGGCGGGCCATTCTCGGGCTGGATTCTCAGCCACTTCGCTGCAGGCCAGGGCGGCCTCGCCGGCTGGCAGTGGATGTTCCTGCTGCAAGGCATCCCCACTGTAGTGTTGGGCGCCCTGGCGATCTTCTTGCTCAGCGACAGCTTTGCCAACGCCAAATGGCTGGGGGCGCATGAGCGCGCCGTACTGGAAGCGGACCATCGCCTTGATGCCGCCAGCAAACCCGCCTCATCGGCCACCGACTCACTCTCTGCCGTGTTCAAAAACCCGGCCATCTGGGCCTTCGGCCTGATTTACTTCTGCATCCAGAGTGGCGTGTACGCCATCAACTTCTGGTTGCCGTCGATCATCAAGAGCTTGGGCTTCAGCGATACGCTGGTGATCGGCTGGATCAGCGCGATTCCTTATCTGCTGGCGGCGGTGTTCATGCTGCTGGTAGGTCGTTCGGCAGACTTGCATAAGGAGCGCCGCTGGCATTTGGTAGTACCGATGCTGATGGGCGCCATTGGCCTGGTGATCGCGGTGAATTTCGCCGCGCACCCGGCCATTGCGATTCTGGGCCTGACTATCGCCACCATGGGCGCACTGACCGGCTTGCCGATGTTCTGGCCAGTCCCTACCGCAATGCTCAGCGCGGGCGCAGCCGCTGGCGGCCTGGCACTGATCAACTCAATGGGGCAAATGGCGGGCTTCCTTAGCCCGTATCTGGTGGGTTTTGTCAAAGACGCCACCGGCTCCACTGACGCGGCCCTGTACTTTCTGGCCGCGGTAATCGTGGGCGGGAGCCTGCTGGCACTGCGCATGACCCGGGGCATTAAAACCCCATAATCAAGCACAGCCTGCAGGAGCATGGCTTGCCCGCGATGGTAGCGCTGCGGTTTGACTCTGAAACCGGGTTGCCTGACAGACCCCAGTGCCTGCATCGCGAGCAAGCCCGCTCCCACAGACATTCCTAATCAAGGATTTGCCCTACAGCTCGCAGGGCCTCAAGCTACGCACTTCTAATAATCAAAATGCGTGTTTCAACGAGGCTGTTGTGTCCAAAGGTATTGTTCTGTCTGTTCTGGCATCGAGCCTGTTCGGTGTCATGTATTACTTCACATCCCTGCTCTGGCCCTTGAGCGGAGCCGAAATTTTCGGCTGGCGGATGCTTCTTACCCTGCCCTGCATGACGCTGTTCATGTGCTTCTCCGGTGATTGGCGGCTGGTTCCGGCGATCTTCGCGCGACTACGCCAACAACCCAAATTCTGCGGCGTACTGGTCGTATCCAGCGCACTGGTCGGCGTTCAACTCTGGCTGTTCTTGTGGGCGCCGCTCAACGGCCACAGCCTTGATGTATCGCTGGGCTACTTTCTGTTGCCACTGACCATGCTGCTCACCGGGCGCTTGGTGTATGGCGAGCAGCTGTCCCATCTGCAGAAAATCGCCGCCGCACTGGCAACCCTCGGGGTCGCCAATGAGGTGTACCGGGTGGGCGGGTTCTCCTGGACCACTCTGGTGGTGGCCATTGGTTATCCCTTGTATTTCGTGTTGCGCAAGCGCGCAGGCACCGACAACCTCGGCGGCCTGTGGGTCGACATGCTGCTGCTGATGCCCGTGGCGTGGTGGTTTGTACAAAGCGGTGAGCAAGGGTTTGATGTCGCGAGCCATCGCCCGGCGCTATACGCGCTGATCCCGGTACTGGGCGGCATCAGTGCTCTGGCGCTGATCAGCTACATCCTGGCCAGCCGGATGCTGGCTTTCAGCCTCTTCGGTTTGCTCAGCTATGTGGAGCCCGTATTGCTGGTGCTGGTTGCATTGCTGCTGGGCGAAAGCATCACAGCGGGACAATGGATGACTTACCTGCCGATCTGGCTGGCAGTGGTGGTGTTGATCTTCGAAGGGTTCAAGCACTTGGTGCGTCAGCGCCGATCGATGTAAATGCGTTGAATGCGAGGGGGTGGGCTGGCTCTCTGCTCAGGCGACTCGGCCTGCCAAAACCACCGGTGCGATGCTTTCGCGAGCAAGCCCGCTCCCACAGGACTTGATAGCAAGCTACCGTTAATCAGTTTTTTTAACAGCACGAACGCTCGTTTTAAACGACTTTGGCCCAGTATTTGCTTGGGCTTTTTCAAGTTGAACCTTCTCAACAAGAATCACTCCCAAGTAGTTGGTTTAAATGACATTTGCCACCGACCCCCAACAGCCTCAAGCTATGTGCCCACTCAAACGAGTAACGTTGTAGATCCATTGAGGTTGTTGTGTCTAAAGGTATTGTTCTATCGATTTTGGCTTCCTGCCTGTTCGGCGTCTTGTACTACTTCACTTCCGTTCTTTGGCCCCTTGATGGCCAGGAAATCTTCGGCTGGCGAATACTGATCTCGCTGCCCTTCATGACCCTGTTTATATGCCTCTCCGGCGATTGGAAATGGGTTCCTATAATTTTCAATCGTTTACGCGACAAACCTCTACTGATTCCTTGCGTACTGCTGACCAGCTTCCTGGTTGGCCTGCAGCTGTGGATGTTCATGTGGGGGCCGCTCAACGGGCATGGTCTGGATGTGTCACTGGGTTACTTCCTGCTGCCACTCACGATGATCCTCACCGGACGCATCGTTTACGGCGAACATTTGTCTCACCTGCAGAAAATAGCCACGGCCCTGGCCGTGATCGGCGTGGCCAATGAGTTGTATCGCACGGGCGGGTTTTCCTGGACGACACTGGTCGTGGCCATCGGTTACCCGATGTACTTCGTACTGCGCAAAAAGATCGGCATCGACAATCTGGGTGGCCTGTGGCTGGACATGCTGTTGATGGTCCCGGCAGCCCTCTGGTTTGTGCTGGCCGGTCCCCATGTCGACCTTGGCGAACAGCGCCAGGCGCTTTATCTGCTGGTACCGCTCATGGGCATCATCAGTGCGGCCGCAGGGTTCGCGTATATCCTGGCCAGCCGCCTGCTGCCATTCAGCCTGTTTGGACTGCTTAGCTACGTCGAGCCTGTACTGCTGGTCGCCGTCGCCCTGTTGCTGGGCGACAGCCTGGAGGACGGTCAATGGATGACCTATGGCCCGATCTGGCTCGCGGTAGTCGTGTTGATTATTGAAGGCTTGAAGCATGTGAGCCGCCAACGCCGCTCCATCTAAGCCGTAATACCTCGCTTCAAGCCGGCAACCAGAGCTTGAAGCGAGCGCCGCCCATAGGCGATTGCTCTACGCTCAGCGTTCCGCCCTGAGCTTGCAGCGCACGCCGACTGATCGCCAGCCCCAGGCCAAAGCCACCGGTTGCCCGATCCCGGCTGCGATCAAGACGATAGAACGGTTCAAAAATCCTTTCCCGTTCTTGCTCGGGAATCCCGATGCCATCGTCATCCACCCACAGCTCACAGCCTTGGGGTGTGACATTGACCCCTACTTGAATTCGCCTGTCGCAGTAACGCATGGCATTGCGCAACAGGTTTTGCAGGGCCCGCGCAGTCAGGCGAGGATCCAGGGCGAAACGGTCCTGGGCCCCATGCAGTAGCACATCCAGCACGATATCGGGGGTTTCCAGCGCTTCATCGAAACTGCCAAGAATGCTGTCGATAAACTCATCAAGCGACACCTCCACCCTCTCTGGAACCAATGCCGGGTTTTGCAGGCGGCTAAAAGACAGCAGTTCCAGTACCAGCTCATCCAGTTCGCGAATATGCCCCACCAACACTTGCAAGCGCTCGCGACTGCCATCCGGCAAGTCGTCACACAGCACCAGCGCCAGGCCAAAGTCCAGGCGCGTCAACGGTGTGCGCAGTTCATGAGACACCGCGTTCAACAAGTCGCGCTGCTGATTGAGCAGGTGCTCCACATCCTGGGCCATTGCATCGAATACCGTGGCCAGGCCATGAATGTTCGAGCGTTGGGAGATCTGCGTACGCTCGCTCAGTTGCCCCTGACCGATGCGCTCCGCAGTGAGTTTCAGGCGTTCAAGGTCCCGCCAGTGCGGACGCAGCCACAACAGCAAGCCGCCCAGCAAGGCAGCGCCAATCAGGACGTTGATACTCCAATACAACACACTCATGTCGAAGGGGTCCGGAGGCATCACCCATTCAATCGCCAGTTGTTCGTCCAGCGGAGAAACAACCAGCGTGCGCCAGCCCCAATCGCCAATGCGCAATACGCCCTTGCCTTGCTGCAATTGGCGTTGTTCCTGCGCGCTGAACTTGGAGTCAGTAATGGGCAGCAGATTGACCTTCATCGGTTCAAACTGAGCGTCGAGTTCGCGGGCCAGGGCCGGCCATTGCTCAGGAGGCAGATGATGGAACTGCTTGACCAGCAGGGTCTGCATGCCCCGAGACATATCGACGTTGTAGTTCATGAAGCGATCATGGAACAGCGACACGATTACCCCGGGCACCAGATAACTGGCCAGGGCGAAGGTCACGATGGTCACCAGGTACAGGCGGATCAGAATCTTTAACATGGATTCAGCATTCCCATTCCGAGCGGCTGAACAGGTAACCTTTGCCCCACACGGTCTTAATCTTGCGCGCTTCACCGGCGCAGTCATCGAACTTGCGCCGCAATTTGGAGATTGCAACATCCACCGAACGGTCGGTGCCGTTGAACTCGATACCCCGCAAACGCTGCAGGATCTGGTCACGGCTAAGTACTTCACCGGCATGCCGTGCGAGTACCACCAGCAGGTTGTACTCGCCGCTGGACAGTTCGATGATCTGCCCGCGCCAATGCACGGTGCGCTCAGACAGGTCGATGCACAAATTGCCAATGATGATCCGGTCACTGGCCACTTGAGGCTCGATCAGACTGCTGCGACGCAAAAGCGTGCGCACACGCGCCAGCAACACACGGGGCTCGCAAGGTTTTGTCACATAATCGTCGGCACCCATCTCTAGCCCCAGCACCTGATCATGACTATCGTCGCGGGCTGTCAACATCAGGATCGGTAGACTGGCAGACTCGGTTCGCAGCAAGCGACAAACTTGCAGACCATCGAGCCCGGGCAACATCAGGTCAAGAATCACCAGATCCGGGGGGTTGCTTCTTGCTCTGTCACACACTTGATCGCCGCGGGCAATCACGCTGACCTGATAGCCATTGCGCTCCAGATAGCTGGCAATCAGCTCCGATAGCGCGGCGTCGTCTTCGACCAGCAAAATAGTGGGCATAATCAATGCTTACAACCGGGGAAAACCCGAAGGATATACAACCTCACAAGGATACGAGCATAACCTTCACACTTTTTCACATACCCCCTACATAGCTTCACAACGCCCCTTGCGTGCTGCGCTTAGCATGCCTACAGAAACATCCCGCTTATTTAAGAAGGCACGATCGTTGAAAAAGCTCTTCGCCCCGCTATTCCTTACGGCGCTGGCCCTGGCCCTCAGCGCCTGTGATAAAAGCCCGGTCGCTGAAACCCAACCGCCTCTGACAAAAGTTCGCACCGAAGTCATCGCCACCGCGCCCCTGTCCGTCAGCAACGAGCTGAGCGGCCGGGTGGTTGCCCCCCGCGTGGCGCAAGTCAGCGCCCGGGTTGCCGGTGTCGTGCTCAAGCGCGTATTCACTGAAGGCTCTGAGGTCAAGCAGGGCGATGTCCTGTTCTTGATTGACCCGGCACCCTTCAAGGCCGATCTGGACAGCGCACTGGCAGCCTTGCGCAAATCCGAAGCCGTTGCATTGCAGGCAAAACTGCAAGACCAGCGCTACCGCGAACTGATCGAAATCAACGCGATCAGCCGTCAGGACCATGACAACGCACGCGCGGCGGCACAGCAGGCCAATGCCGACGTTGCTGCCAACCAGGCGGCTGTTCAGCGCGCCAGGCTGAACCTGGGTTACGCCACCGTCACAGCGCCCATCTCGGGTCGCATTGGCCGCGCACTGGTCACTGAAGGTGCTCTGGTCGGTCAGGGTGAAGTCACCCCGCTGGCCCGTATCCAGCAACTCAACCCCATCCATGTCGATCTGACCCAATCCACCCGCGACCTGGATAACCTGCGCGAAGCATTCCGAGCCGGGGAGTTGCAGCAAGTCGGCAAGCAACAAGCCAAAGCCACATTGATTCGAGACAACGGCAGCCTTTATCCGCTACCGGGCAAACTGCTGTTTACCGATGTAGCGGTTGACCCGAGTACCGGGCAAATCATTCTGCGCAGCGAATTCCCGAACCCCGACTATGATTTGTTGCCCGGCAGCTTTGTGCGGGTGCGCCTGGAGCAGGCGTTCAAAAAGGAAGGCATCAGCGTTCCGCAGCGCGCAATCATGCGCGACAGCGCGGGGATCGCCCAGGTGCTGTTGATCGATGCCGACAACCGTGTGCACTTGCAGGCGGTTCAGCTAGGCAGCGCTCAGAATGATCGCTGGGCCGTCACCTCAGGCCTCAAGGCCGGTGATCGCATCGTCACCGAAGGCCTGCAGCACGCCCGCCCAGGCGAGCGCGTACAAATCGATGACCCGACACTCCCTCTCGCACACTCCACGGATCGGTGAGCATGCCGCAGTTTTTTATCGACCGCCCGGTCTTCGCCTGGGTCGTTGCGTTGTTCATTCTGCTGGCGGGGGCTTTGGCCATCCCGCAGTTGCCAGTAGCCAAATATCCCGACGTGGCACCGCCACAGGTTGAGGTTTACGCCATCTACCCCGGCGCTTCGGCCCAAACCCTGGATGAAAGCGTCGTCAGCCTGATCGAGCAAGAGCTCAACGGTACCGATGGCTTGCTGTATTTCGAATCCCAGAGCAGCCTGGGCAGTGCCAGCATTACCGCGACCTTCAAACCCGGTACCGATCCGGAGATGGCGCAGGTCGATGTACAGAACCGTCTCAAAGCGGTGGAGTCACGCCTGCCCCAGGCGGTCATTCAACAAGGCCTGCAGGTCGAGAAAATCTCCTCGGGCTTTCTGATGCTGGTGACCTTGACTGCCGACAGCACCAGCGCGCTGGATGAGGTCGCCCTCAGCGATTACCTTGCGCGCAACGTTATGAACGAAGTCAAGCGCATCGACGGGGTCGGCAAGGCCCAGTTGTATGGCGCCGAGCGTGCCATGCGCATCTGGATCGACCCGCAGAAGCTGATCGGTTTCAACCTCACCCCGGCCGACGTCAATCAGGCGATCGCCAATCAAAACGCACAGGTTTCCGCGGGCAGCATCGGCGATTTGCCGGGGCGTTCCACCCAGGAAATCACCGCCACGGTACTGGTCAAAGGCCAGCTGTCGACCCCGCAAGAGTTTGGCGACATTGTGCTGCGCGCCAACCCGGACGGTTCGACGGTACGCATCAGTGATGTGGCCCGGGTCGAAATCGGTAGTCAGGAATACCAATACGGCACCCGTCTGAACGGCAAGTCGGCCAGCGCGTTCAGCGTGAAACTGGCCCCGGAGGCGAACGCCCTGAATACGGGCAACTTGATCCGCGCCAAGATGGACGAACTCAGCCGCTATTTCCCGGCCGGTGTTGAATACACCATTCCGTATGACACCACGCCGTTTGTTAAAGTCTCGATCACCAAGGTTATCTACACCTTGGTCGAGGCCATGGTGCTGGTGTTTGCGGTGATGTACCTGTTCTTGCAGAACATTCGCTACACACTGATCCCGACCCTGGTGGTACCGGTGGCGCTGATGGGAACGTTCGCCACGATGCTGGTGCTGGGTTTCTCGATCAACGTACTGACCATGTTCGGTATGGTGCTGGCCATCGGGATTCTGGTGGACGATGCGATTGTTGTGGTTGAAAACGTCGAGCGGATCATGGTCAGCGAAGGGCTTTCGCCACGGGAGGCAACTCGCAAGGCGATGACCCAGATCAGTGGCGCGATTGTGGGCATCACCCTGGTGCTGGTGGCCGTGTTTATTCCAATGGCGTTCATGCCGGGCTCCGTCGGGGTGATTTACCAGCAGTTCTCACTGTCGATGGCGACTTCGATTCTGTTCTCGGCATTTTTGGCGCTGTCTCTGACCCCGGCCCTCTGTGCAACCTTGCTCAAGCCCATCGCCAAGGGTGAGCATCATGCCAAGGGCGGTTTCTTCGGCTGGTTCGACAAGAAGTTCGAGCGCCTGTCAGAAGGTTACGAACATTGGGTGGTGCACCTGATCAAACGCAGTGGACGCTACCTGCTGGTATACGGTGCCCTGCTGGTGATTCTGGTGGTGTGCTTTGCACGCCTGCCCTCCTCCTTTTTGCCAGTGGAGGACCAGGGTTACACCATCACCGACATCCAGCTGCCGCCGGGCGCCAGCCAGAACCGCACGATCAAGGTGGTCGAGCAGATTGAGGCACACAACGCCAGCGAGCCGGGCGTGGGTAATACCACAATGATCCTGGGCTTCAGCTTTTCGGGTAGCGGGCAAAACGCAGCGCTGGCCTTTACCACCCTCAAAGATTGGTCCGAGCGCGGGGCCCAGGACTCGGCATCCGCTATCGCTGATCGCGCCAATGGTGCTTTCAGCGAGCTCAAGGACGCCGTTGCCTTTGCCATCCTTCCACCTCCGGTCAGTGGCCTGGGGACGTCCAGCGGTTTTGAATTTCGTCTGCAAGACCGTGGCGGTGTCGGCTATGACAGGCTGATGCAAGCCCGTAGCGAGTTGCTTGAGCTGGCGGCTAAAAGCCCCGTGCTGGCCAATGTGCGCGAAGAAGCGCTGGCAGAAAGCCCGCAAGTGCAACTTGAGGTCGATCGCAAACGTGCCAATGCGCTGGGTATTTCCTTCGCTGACATCGGTGCCGTGCTGTCAACGGCCGTGGGCTCGGCCTATGTCAACGACTTCCCGAATCAGGGCCGCATGCAACGGGTAGTGGTTCAGGCTGAAGGCGACCAACGGAGCCAGGTCGAGGACCTGCTCAAAATGAATGTGCGCAACGATCTGGGCAAGATGGTCCCGCTCTCGGCCTTTGTCGAAGCCCGCTGGATCCAGGGCCCGTCCCAGCTGACGCGTTACAACGGTTACCCGGCGATCAGCATTTCCGGCGAATCGGCTGCGGGGCACAGTACCGGCGAGGCGATGGCTGAAATGGAGCGCCTGGTCAGCCAGCTGCCGACAGGCCTTGGGCTTGAATGGACAGGTCTGTCGCTGCAGGAACGGGTGTCCGGAGCGCAGGCACCGATCCTGCTGGCATTGTCACTGCTGATCGTGTTCCTGTGCCTGGCGGCACTGTACGAAAGCTGGTCAATCCCGACTGCCGTACTGCTGGTCGTGCCGCTCGGGGTGCTGGGTGCGGTGCTGGCAGTCACGTTGCGCGGCATGCCCAACGATGTGTTCTTCAAAGTGGGTCTGATCACCATAATTGGCCTGTCGGCAAAGAACGCCATTTTGATCATCGAGTTTGCCAAGACCCTCTACGACGAAGGTCATGATCTGGTGGACGCTACCGTGCAAGCTGCCCGCCTGCGACTGCGCCCGATTGTGATGACGTCACTGGCGTTTATCCTGGGCGTGGTGCCACTGGCACTTGCAACCGGCGCCAGTTCCGCCAGTCAGCAAGCCATCGGCACAGGGGTTATCGGCGGCATGATCGTCGCAACCTTGGCCGTGGTGTTCGTGCCGGTATTCTTCGTGGTGGTAATGAAGCTGGTAAGAAGCAAACCGCGTCAGGGCTAACCCCCGGCAGTGCGTGCTAAGGTGCTTGTAAACTCAGTAACAGGGAATGTTTATGTCGCACCTTGCACGCACCCACCCCCGCTTGACCTTCGCCACTCTGGTCGGGCTGGCAGTTGGCGTTTTCGCTCCGGCCGCCACAGTGACCACCAAATTTCTGTTGGGCTGGAACATCGCTGTATGGCTGTATCTGGCGTTGACGATTTGGCTGGTGATCCGCTCCAAGGCCTGTGACGTGAAAAGCACGGCTGAAGTAGAAGATGAAAATGCCAGCATGGTGTTGATTACCGTATGCATAGCCGCAATTGCCAGCCTGGCGGCCGTCACCCTTGAGTTGTCGGGCAGCATTGTCACTGATACCGATCGCCTGATTCATTACGGCTTTACCGGGCTGACGGTGGTGGGTTCGTGGTTGATGATCGGAGTCATTTTCAGCCTGCATTACGCTCGACTGTTTTATAACAATGACGGGCCGGAGCCGGCGCTGCGCTTCCCGGAGGGATTGCTGGACCCGGACTACTGGGACTTTCTGTACTTCTCGTTCACCCTCAATGTTGCGGTGCAGACAGCCGACGTGAGCATCGCCACCCGCGAAATGCGCAAAGCAGTGCTGGGCCACTCATTACTCGGCTTTTTATTCAACACGGCAGTACTGGGGTTTACGATCAATATTGCGGCGGGATTGTTTTAGAAGTCGGGTAGCCGCCGGACAGGGTCCGGCGGCCCTTCTTTTAGTCGGTGCTCAGCACGCCACGACGCACCTGGTCACGCTCGATGGACTCAAACAGCGCCTTGAAGTTGCCTTCGCCAAAGCCATCATCGCCCTTGCGCTGGATAAACTCGAAGAACACCGGGCCCATCAGGGTTTCCGAGAAGATCTGCAGCAGCAGGCGCTTGTCACCCGATTCTGAAGAACCGTCCAGCAAGATGCCACGCGACTGAAGCTCTTCAACCGGTTCACCGTGGTTCGGCAGGCGGCCTTCAAGCATTTCGTAGTAGGTTTCTGGCGGTGCAGTCATGAAGCGCATGCCGATTTTCTTCAGGGCGTCCCAAGTCTTGATCAGGTCATCACTGAGGAAGGCAACGTGCTGGATGCCTTCGCCGTTGAATTGCATCAAAAATTCTTCGATCTGGCCCGCGCCCTTGGACGACTCTTCGTTCAACGGAATACGGATCATGCCATCCGGTGCGGTCATGGCCTTGGAGGTCAGGCCGGTGTATTCGCCCTTGATGTCGAAATAACGAATTTCGCGGAAGTTGAACAACTTCTCGTAGAAGTTAGCCCAATACGCCATGCGGCCGCGATACACGTTGTGAGTCAGGTGATCGATGATCTTCAGGCCCGCGCCTACCGGATGACGGTCTACGCCTTCGATGAATACAAAATCGATGTCGTATATCGAGTTGCCTTCGCCGTAACGATCTATCAGGTACAAGGGCGCGCCACCGATACCTTTGATTGCAGGCAGGTTCAGCTCCATCGGGCCTGTAGGGATATGGACTGGCTGGGCACCCAACTCAAGCGCACGGGTATAGGCTTGCTGAGCATTGCGCACACGAAAGGCCATCCCGCATACCGAAGGGCCGTGCTCGGCCGCGAAATAGGACGCGACGCTGTTGGGTTCGTTGTTGAGGATCAGGTTGATATCGCCCTGGCGATACAAGTGCACGTCCTTGGAGCGGTGGGTTGCCACCTTGGTGAAACCCATGATTTCAAAGACAGGTTCAAGCGTGTTGGGTACAGGGGATGCGAATTCGATGAATTCAAAGCCCATCAGGCCCATTGGGTTTTCGTATAGATCAGCCATATTAGGCGCCTCATCATGGTCATTTTTAGAATTAACAGGGGTTATATGCTAAGAATGCTGAGGCTGGCAGGTGGCGCGCAGGAGATCCCGCGCACACTGCGCGCAAGGAAGTCACCGTAGATCAATTGGAACCCGAATCGCTTCATTTCGATCCATCTCTTACGCGGTAGGGCTTCTGCTTTCAGAAGTCGTTATTCTTGTATGCGTAAGCCGATTCTACATGGCGTAATCTTGTTTGTCTTACCCATTGTAAAATAGCCCGCCCGTACTGCTACCCTTTTCCTACTGTTCTCTAGCGTGCACCCAAGCCCCACCTCTGTGTTAGCAGGATTTTGAATGCCACTCACTTTAAAGATGAGCCGTAAATGGACCGACCGCTATGCGCTGATTGTGCTAAGTGGGCTGTTGCCAGTCGTGCTGGGGGTCTTGATTATTGTCTGGCAGGCCAACCGCTCCTTGAAACTTGAGGCTACTCAAACGGCCCAGGAAGCAGTCCGTCAATTTGACTTGATGCTGGACAATGCAGCCCTTGCCGCCGATGTCGTCTTGCCGCTGGCGGGTCAGGATTGCGCCCAGGTTGAGCTCGCCCTGCGAGAACAGGTCACGCGTCGCCCCTTTGTTCGCTCCGTTAATCTGGTGTGGGACAACCAAATTTACTGCACGTCTTTATTTGGCAATTACAAAGAAGCGGTCAACCCTGCCAATTATGCTGGGGGCGTACTGTGGCTGATGCCGGGCACCATTGTTACGCCCAATGACCCTGTACTGGTTTACCGTCAGGCCAGGGACAAGCGCGGGGCGTTGATCAGCCTGTATGGCTTTCATCTGGTCAACGTACTGGGCTTGATCAATCACAAAACCCAATTATTAATCTCCGTGGGGGATGCCTGGATCGATCGTTATGGCCAGGTACGCACGACGCAGCTTCCACATTTACCGGTGGCACAAACTGCAGTGGCTTCACTCGAGTTCCCCTACCGAGTTATCGCAGGCTTTAACCAGGGCGCAGTCTGGCGACATGTCACTGTGGAATACCCCGGCTTTCTGGGTTTATTGATCTTCCTGGGGGCTGTTTCTGCAGCAACCGTTCACAGGCTTCAACAACGCTCCTCCTCACCTTCGAGTGAAATGCAGCGCGGTCTGGAGGCGGGCGAGTTCATTCCTTACTTCCAACCCGTTGTGCGGGGTGATACCAAGCAGTGGGCCGGCGCCGAAGTATTGATGCGCTGGCAACACCCCACAGAGGGGTTGGTTCGCCCCGACCTGTTTATCCCTTTTGCAGAACACTCGGGGTTGATTGTGCCCATGACGCGCTCGCTCATGGAGCAAACATCACGACTGCTTGCACCCCACTCCAGCAACATGGGGCCTGGCTTCCATATAGCCTTCAACATAGCCGCCCACCATTGTCATAACCTGGAACTGGTTGAAGACTGCCGTCGTTTTCTGGAAGCTTTTGCGCCAGGGCATATCAATCTTGTTCTGGAACTCACCGAACGCGAGTTAATCGTACCGACTGCAACCACCCATGAATTGTTCAGTCAATTGCACACACTGGGGGTCATGATTGCCATTGATGACTTTGGTACGGGTCATTCGAGCTTGAGTTACTTGCGTGAGTTCAACGTCGACTATTTGAAAATCGACCAGAGTTTCGTCGCCCTGATTGGTGTCGATGCCCTGTCCAGGCATATTCTGGACAGCATCATCGAGTTGAGTGCCAAGCTTGACCTGGGGATTGTTGCCGAAGGTGTTGAAACACAAGAGCAAAGCGAATACCTGGCCGCTCAAGGGGTAGATTTTTTACAAGGCTACCTGTTTGCGCGACCCATGCCCCCTGGCGAGTTCATCGAGGCGTTACGGGCACGGTTAACCTCCACTTAATAATTAAGCGTGCTGCTTGAAACTTTTTCAAACAGCACGCTTATAGCACTTGGCAGCGTAGGAATTAACAACTACAATTTTTTTGTCCGAATACGAACTTTTAATTGTTTGCATCACTGGATGCGCTCCCAAGGATCAAACTCCTGGGGGGCTCGTTCTGCAAATCTTGTGCATTCCAAACATCATTAATTCGCTTCGGTTTCATCGCACCGAACCTACGAATGGAGTAATGACTTTGTCTAGACTTGCTGAGTTTCGCGCTGCTGAAAAAGCGCTACAAGAACAGCTGGCCCAATTGGAAGCCTTGAAAAATGATGCCGGACTGAAAAAAGAAATCGAGTTCGAAGAGAAGCTTCAAGGCCTGATGAAAACCTACGGCAAAAACCTTCGGGACATCGTTGCCATTCTTGACCCGAACCCTTCTGCGTCAAAGGGTTCATCGGCCCCTAAACAGCGTAAGGCGCGAGTACTCAAGGTTTACCAAAACCCCCATACCGGCGAGCTGATCGAAACCAAAGGTGGCAACCATCGTGGCTTGAAAGCCTGGAAGGAAGAGTACGGCGCAGCCACGGTAGATACCTGGCTTCGTGCATGAAGTCCATCAGTGACAACAGCCCTGCCCTTGCAGGGCTTTTTTTGTACCGCTGTTAGTCGCTCTCAAATGCTCAACTATAAAGACTTAACTTTATACAGAACTGTTCAACTGATCGTGACATGAAGAGTTCCGTTATTTTTGGTCTGTCATTAAAACATCGACCTTGCGCCCTTGCGGAATCACTCCAGGCATCACGCCCATTACGCGCACTTGTTTTGCTGCACAACCCGGCTCACATATTGATCAGCACTCAATGCCGCGTAGGAAAAGTCGTATTCTGCAACCCGCGCGGCCGAAAGGGACGGATGGAGCAAGATGCTTCACAATTTTTTCACATGGTTGGTCACAGGATAGAGGCTGCTAAAGGACTAGCGCCCCATGCCCGCTTCGGCGGGCTTCTTTTTGCCCGAAATTTGTCCACCCCCCCACGAAAGTGTCCAGCCAGGGCACCCAGACGCCCCAGCTACAGGCACAATGATGGGCATATGCTGGCAGCGGCTCAGCTCAGCTCACTCGGCCTACTGCCACAAAAAGGAAATGAGATTGCATGAAGGATCAATCTGGCTCTATCCCCCTTGTTGTCCTTGATGTTCAAGATGCCATTGATCGCCCGAACTGGGATGGCAAAAATAATCCGGAGTATTTGACGGTAATTCAACGCCTGCTTAATCACTGGCGCTCAAACGGTTGGCCGGTTCTTCACGTGAAGCACGATGAGCAGACGCCTGCATCTAGCTATTACGTTCATGGCCCCTGGAATGAAATAAAGAAAGACGTTGCCCCGATACAGGGAGAAACCGTCATCACCAAACAGGAGAACTGCGCCTTCATTGGCACAGAATTAGACGCCACTCTTAAAAGGATGCAAGTAAAGCGTCTGGTGCTGACGGGTGTTGTGATTCACAACAGCATGGATGCCACAGTCCGTGCGGGAAAAGCGCTCGGTTACAGCATCATCCTTCCGTCCGACGCGACGACAGCCGTACCCGTCATCGGGGCGCATGGAAAGTCGTGGGACGCCACAACCGTTCATGAATTAACCCTGGCAATACTCGGTGATGAATATGCCGATGTCATGTCATCGCACGAAGTGATCGCAAAGTTCACTCTATGAAGTTATGCAGTACCCACTGTTGCGATAGCCATTGAGCTATGTCACTCGCCCGCTGAACAGATCGCAAGCACTCGCTCATATATTGATGCATCCCGAGTTATCAATAGCAGGCCTGGACAGGCACCCAGCAGAGCATGCACTGGCTGCATATCTTCAATTTGTGACCAGAACCCGTTGACCTTGTCGCACTCTGTGAAAGGTTGAAATGCGATAGCGCTGCTAAATCTGGAGAGCCTGGCCCGATCTGGTAAACACTCAAAAACATACCATTCATCAAAGCCTGGTGTAGGCAACTGTGCGATATCCGTAATCATAGGACTAATCGCCAAGTCACCTAATCGCTGCCAACCGCGAGCGATCTCGGCAGCACTGATGTTATAGGGCCCGCTATCCGACCAAGCGATGGCCACATAACGGCCCAGCACGAGCTCAGGAACCTGGCGAATGACGTCGCCCAGATTTACGTCGCGTCCATTGTTCCAGGCGAGAGTGCTGTAACCCGCGTGCGTCCCGGCATGTAGTTCAGTTGCCATATAAAATCCTTTGAAGATCAGCTGTGGAGCAGGTGCGGCGACCTGCCGTTTGGCATCATGTAGAGTCTTTAGCGATACCCGCACCGCAAGCTTACGGGCAAGAGGTCTTGCTCAGATCAGCCGGCATCCATCCATAGCGGGGGCAATAGATGATTGATCTCACAGGCCTTCTGCGTCATCTGCTCTGCGACCGCCACCTCGTACCAATAGCCCTTTGCCCATGAAAACAGGTTTGGCGCACGACTTCACATTCCGTATCATTCTCCCATCACGCTCATCGTAGCGACCGATCACCCAGCATCATTTTCGGAGGGTTCATGAGCCTGCAAGACCTGAACAACATCCCTGGCGTTACCGCCACCCCTGATAGCGCTACCCAAAACTTCGTGTTCAACCACACCATGTTGCGCGTCAAAAACATCGAGAAGTCCCTCGATTTTTATACCCGCGTACTGGGCTTTTCACTGGTTGAAAAGCGTGACTTCCCTGAAGCCGAATTCAGTCTGTATTTTCTGGCGCTGGTCGACAAGGCCCAGATCCCGGCAGACGACGCAGCACGCACGCTGTGGATGAAGTCCATCCCCGGCATTCTGGAACTGACCCACAATCACGGCTCGGAAACCGATGACAGCGTCGTCTACCACAATGGCAATACCGATCCCCGTGGTTTTGGCCATATCTGCATTTCGGTGCCGGATATCCGTGCCGCATGCGAGCGCTTTGAAACCTTGGGCGTGGACTTCCAGAAGCGCTTGAACGACGGCCGCATGAAGTCCCTGGCATTCGTTAAAGATCCGGACGGTTACTGGGTAGAAATCATCCAGCCGCAACCGATGTAAATACCGGACGCAAAAAAAAACCCATGATCGCTCATGGGTTTTTTTATTTGGCTCGCTTATTCAGGCGCAGAAGAGCGGATCAAGTGATCGAACGCACTCAGCGAAGCCTTGGCGCCCTCACCTACCGCGATCACAATCTGCTTGTACGGTACGGTGGTCACGTCACCGGCAGCAAAAATACCGGGGATGGACGTTTCACCGCGAGCATCGACTATGATCTCACCGCGAGGCGAAAGCTCGACCGTACCCTTAAGCCAATCGGTGTTGGGCAACAAACCGATTTGCACAAAGATGCCCTCAAGCTCCACGGTATGCACCTCACCCGACTGCCGATCCTTGTAACGCAGGCCGTTCACTTTCTGCCCGTCGCCAGTCACCTCGGTGGTTTGCGCATGGGTGATGACCTTCACGTTAGGCAGGCTGTGCAACTTGCGCTGCAATACGGCATCGGCGCGCAACTGGGTATCGAACTCAAGCAGGGTTACGTGGGCAACAATACCTGCCAGGTCAATGGCCGCTTCAACACCTGAGTTACCACCGCCGATCACTGCAACACGCTTGCCTTTGAACAACGGACCATCGCAGTGTGGGCAGTAAGCAACACCACGGCTACGGTATTCCTGCTCGCCCGGCACGTTCATTTCACGCCAGCGGGCACCGGTGGCCAAAATCACGGTCTTGGCCTTGAGCGAAGCGCCGCTGGCGAATTTAACTTCGTGCAACTCGCCCGCCTTGCCGGCAATCAGTTTGTCCGCGCGCTGCAAGTTCATGATGTCGACGTCGTATTGTTTGACGTGTTCTTCAAGTGCACTGGCAAGCTTTGGACCTTCAGTTTCCTGAACCGAGATAAAGTTCTCGATGGCCATGGTATCCAGCACCTGACCACCAAAACGCTCAGCGGCAACGCCGGTACGAATGCCTTTACGTGCTGCATAAATCGCCGCCGCAGCACCAGCCGGGCCGCCACCGACCACCAGCACGTCAAAGGCTTCCTTGGCGCTGATTTTTTCGGCCTGACGCTCCACGGCGCTGGTGTCCAGCTTGCCGAGAATCTCTTCCAGCCCCATGCGGCCCTGGCCGAAGTTAACCCCGTTGAGGTAAACACTTGGCACCGCCATCACCTGACGTTCGGTGACTTCGTCCTGGAACAACGCGCCGTCAATCGCTACGTGGCGAATGTTCGGGTTTAGCACTGCCATCAAGTTCAGCGCCTGAACAACATCAGGACAGTTCTGGCAAGACAGCGAGAAATAGGTTTCGAAGTTGAACTCCCCTTTAAGGGCGCGAATCTGTTCAATCACTTCGGTACTGGCTTTCGATGGGTGGCCGCCCACTTGCAGCAAGGCCAGCACCAGCGAAGTAAATTCGTGGCCCATCGGAATACCTGCAAAACGCAGGCTGATATCGCCGCCCGGGCGGTTCAGCGAGAACGACGGCTTGCGCGCATCGTTACCGTTGTCCAGCAGGGTGATCATGCTGGAAAGACTGGCGATTTCCTTTAGCAGGTCGTGCATTTCACGGGATTTCGCACCGTCGTCGAGCGAAGCAACGATCTCGATCGGCTGTGTGACCCGCTCCAGGTATGACTTCAACTGAGCTTTTAGATTGGCGTCCAACATACGGGCGATCTCCTTAATACTGAATTCTGTGTAAAAAAAACGCCCGAGCGAATGTCGCCCGGGCGTTTTGAGGGCGGTGCTGCTGACTACTTAGGTGCGGTTCACCGCCCTTGGATGCTTCACAGACTTAGATCTTGCCGACCAGGTCCAGCGATGGAGCCAAGGTGGATTCACCTTCTTTCCATTTAGCCGGGCAAACTTCGCCTGGGTGAGCCGCAACATATTGAGCAGCCTTGATTTTGCGCAGCAGCTCGGATGCGTCACGACCAACACCACCGTCGTTCAGCTCAACGATCTTGATCTGACCTTCCGGGTTGATCACGAACGTACCGCGGTCAGCCAGGCCAGCTTCTTCGATCAGTACGTCGAAGTTACGGGAGATGGTCAGCGTAGGGTCGCCGATCATGGTGTACTGGATCTTGCCGATGGCTGGCGAAGTGTTGTGCCAGGCAGCGTGGGCAAAGTGGGTGTCAGTCGACACACTGTAGATTTCCACGCCGAGTTTTTTGAACTCTTCGTAGTTGTCAGCCAGGTCTTCCAGTTCGGTTGGGCAAACGAAGGTGAAGTCGGCTGGGTAAAAGAACACGACAGACCACTTGCCTTTCAGGTCAGCGTCCGAGACTTCCACGAAGCTGCCGTTTTTGTAGGCAGTTGCTTTGAACGGTTTTACTTGGCTGTTGATGATAGGCATCGTTGACTCTCCGTCAGGGTTGAAAAGTTGATGAGGTGAATCCTAACAACACATTCCGTATCTGGCTCATTGGCAAAGCTGATGCTGCCGATTGGTTTTAGCTATCAGGTGACGCTATAGATAGAAGAAAGCTAATGCTAAAACATGCCTTCTAACTATGGGCCACCGCTCAGGCTTTCAACTTGACACGGATCAGTTACCAATTTGTTTCTCGGCCATCATGCTCATCCCCGCAAACGGGGTCGCTTCAACATAGCGCATGGCTGACTTGACGTCCTTCCAGCCGACATAATTCATCAGCGACTTTAAATCCCAGCCACTTTGATGCGCCCATGTTGCAAAACCGCGACGCAGCGAGTGACTGGTGTATTGCTCGGCAGGGATGCCGGCGCGCTCCAGTGCCTGGCGCAGCAGTGGAATAACGCTGTTGGCGTGCAGCCCCTCCTCGCCCAGATTGCCCCAGCGATCAATCCCGCGAAACACCGCGCCACGCACCAAGGCTGCCGTGTTGAGCCACTCGATATAGGCCCGCACCGGGCACAGACGCAAGAGCGCCGGGGTCTGAAAGGTTTTGCCCAGGTTGTCGCGGTCGCTCTTGCTGCGGGGCAGATACAGCGTAATGCCCGCACCCGGGACAGCCTGTACGTGCTCGACCTGCAAACGGCAAAGCTCATCGCTACGAAACCCGCGCCAGAACCCCAGCAGAATCAGTGCTGCGTCACGCCTGGCGCGCAACAGCCCTGGTTGATCCGCGCTGGCTTGCGCTGCCTGCGCTTCGCCCTCAAGCCAGTCGACCACCTGCTCCAGATGCTGCAACTGCAACGGTTCGGCCTGCTTTTCCTGAGCCGGATGCAATGCGCGGATGCCCTTGAACACCTTGCGCACTACCGGGGCCTTGGTGGGATCGGCAAATCCCTGACTGTTGTGCCATTGAGCGATCGCCGACAGGCGCAGCTTCAATGTGTTGATCGAGAGCTGTCCGGCGTGAGCCACCAGATAGCGCGCCACGCTGTCGCTGGTGGCCGGAAGGAATCCGCCCCAGGTGACTTCGAAATGCTCAATGGCCGCCCGATAGCTACGGCGGGTGTTGTCTCGGGTCGCGGCGTTTAAGTAGCGATCCAGCTCGCTCATGGGCAGTTCTCTTGATTGGCGTACTGAAAACGGGCCTTAAACACAGTTAAAAGGCTCTAACACGGGATAATACCAGTATATCCCGTGCCTTGAATTGCAAATAAAGACAAACCAAAATGACTCATATAGTATGTATATACATGATACATACCACAGTACAAAATCGTAGGAGAATGCCATGGCCCGTGGCGGCGTAAACAAAGCGGTAGTCCAAATTGCACGCACGGCGATCCTGGCCCGCGGTGAACACCCGAGCATTGATGCGGTACGTATCGAGATGGGAAATACCGGATCGAAAACCACGATCCATCGGTATTTAAAAGAGCTGGACGAGGTCGACTCGCGCCGCGGGGCGCCTCAGGAACAGATAGGCGATGAGCTGACCGAACTGGTCGCCCGCCTCGCTCAGCGCCTGCAGGAGCAGGCGCAAGAGCCGATTGACCGCGCCCAGGCTCATTACGAGCAGCTGAAAATCGAGTTGCAGGGGCAGCTTGGCGAGGCGCAAAACGCCCAGGCGCTGCTTGAGCGACAGCTTGAGATACAAGGCACGGCACTTAACCAGGAAACCGTCAACCTTGAAGCCACCCGCTCCATGCTGCAAACCGAACAAACTCGCAACGCGGCTCTGAATCAGGCTTGCAGCGACTTTGAGCTACGCCTCAAGGACCGTGACGAGCAAATCCGCTCGCTGGAAGAAAAACATCTGCACGCCCGCGATGCCCTTGAACATTACCGCAGCGCCGTCAAGGAACAACGGGAGCAGGATCAGCGTCGCCATGAAGGTCAATTGCAGCAAGTGCAAATGGAACTGCGCCAGGCTCAGCAGAGCGCACTGGTACGCCAGGATGAAATCACCCAGTTGCATCGCGACAACGAACGCGTACTGAGCGAAAGCCGAGCCCTGAACAAAGAGCTGAACCAGGCCAACGACCAGCAACACAAGCTGAGCAACCTCAACGGACAGTTGACTGGGCAACTGAGCCAGCTGCAAAACGAATGCACCCTGCTCCAGGAACGCTTGCGGGTGGCTACCCAGGAAAGCGAAGGCTTGAAGCAAGCGCAGAGCCAGGCGCAAGAAATCACAGCCACTCTGACACTCAGAGCAATGACCGCCGAGACGGCACTTGAAACCATGAAAGCGCATAACGAGCAATCAGAACCAAAAGTCAACGAGGCGAAAAAGCCATGATGATGCTGATGAGCAGGCTCTGCTGAATCACCGCATCGATACCCTCGCGAGCAAGCCCGCTCCCACAGCTTTGCGCTCCTTGTGGGAGCGGGCTTGCTCGCGATACAGGCGACCGGATTTGTCTGAAGCAATGCATTGAGTCCATTGACCTGGTGCAGCCTTTCGTTCAGCCAATGTTCAGCAAATGCAATCGATTCTTGTTTGGCAATACGTATCAATATGTTACAAGTTAGCCCCCTAACTAATTAGTGACACGGGCTTTCTCCATGCTGGTTCCATTTCTGATCATGCTGCGCGAAGGTATCGAGGCCGCACTTATCGTCGGCATCATTGCCAGTTACCTGAAGCAAACAGGCCGCGGTGAGTGGATGCCCGCCGTGTGGATCGGGGTCTTTCTGGCTGCCGCCCTGGCGCTGTTGGTGGGCGGTGGGCTTGAGCTGATGAGTGCCGAGTTCCCGCAAAAACAACAGGAGTTGTTCGAAGGCATCGTTGGCCTGATTGCCGTCGGCATTCTCAGTTCGATGGTGTTCTGGATGCGCAAGGTGGCGCGCTCAATCAAACACTCCCTGCACACGTCCTTAGACCAGGCACTGGCAGGCTCAAAGCATCAAGTCACTGCCCTGATCGCCATGGTGTTCTTTGCTGTCGCCCGCGAAGGGCTCGAAACCGTTTTTTTTCTGCTCGCCGTATTCCAGCAAAGCGAAGGCCCTGCTGCACCGCTGGGCGCCCTGCTCGGCCTGGCCCTGGCCATCTGCATTGGCTTTGCAATTTACAGCGGCAGCATGCGCCTGAACCTGGGTCTGTTCTTCCGCTGGACAGGGCTTTTTATTCTGGTGGTGGCCGCGGGCATCCTGGCCAACTCGGTGCAGGCCCTGCATGAAGCCGGTCTGTGGAATCACCTGCAAGACGTGGTGTTTGATATCAGCACTCAGTTGCCAATGGACGGCCCACTTGGCTCAGTGCTAGCGGGCATGTTTGGCTATCAGGAGGCCCCGACAGTGAGCGTCCTGGGGGCCTATGTGATTTACCTGGCAGTCACGCTGGGGATGTTCTTGCGCCCGCCAGCACCTGCAAAAACAGTCCATACCTCTTCTGTAACACACCCATAAGGTCAAGCATGCCTACCCCTGCAAGCGGTACACCCCCACGCGCGCTGCGCTGGGCGGTGGCCGGCTCGGTGATCGTGATGATCGCTGCCGGCGGGTTGTTCTACTACGCCTCGCAACTGGCTGCGGCCAAGCGTAAAACTCACAACGACCAAGTCACGGTCACCATTCACCCCCATAGCTGTGAACCCAATGCACTCACCGTACCGGCCGGGCTCAATAGTTTTCGCATCGTCAACGCGTCAGAACGGGCGGTCGAATGGGAGATCCTCGACGGTGTGCTGGTCGTTGAAGAGCGTGAAAATATTGCTCCGGGCCTGAGTCAGGTGATCAACGCAACATTGGCGCCAGGGGATTACGCCATCACCTGCGGCCTGCTCAGCAATCCCCGCGGCACGCTGCATGTGACACCCACCGCAGCGTCCGAGGCCAGCGCCAATGCGCGACCGTCAATGGTGGCGTTTATTGGCCCCCTGTCGGAGTTCCGGGTTTACGTGAGCCGCCAGAGCAGCGTGCTGATCAAGGCGGTCGATGCACTGTCCCAAGCCATTGGAGCCGGTGACCTTGAGCAGGCGCAAGCCTTGTACACACCTGCCCGCGTCGCCTACCAACGCCTGGCCCCGGCTGCGCAGCGGTTGGCCGAGCTGGACAACGCCATCAACGCCCGCGCCGACTATTTCGAAAAACGCGAGTCAGACCCTGGCTTCTCCGGATTCCATCGCCTGGAGTACGGCTTGTTTGATCAGCGCAGCACTGAAGGCCTGGCACCGATCGCCCAACGATTGCAAGCCGATACCGTGCAGCTCAAACAACAGTTATTGGGCCAGTCGCTGCCGCCGGAACAGTTGGTCAGCATTGTTGCCCGCACCCTCCACAATTTGGCTGACACCCGTGCCAACAGCGGCGAGGAAGAACGCTACAGCCATATCGACCTCAATGGTTTTGCCGCCAACCTTGAAGCTACGCGCAAGGTGGTTGACCTGCTGCGCCCATTGCTGACCAAAAAAAATCCCGACCTGCAACGCAACATAGACAGTGCCAGCGCCTCGCTTGAAGCCGAACTCAACGGCCTCAAAACATCGCAGGGTTACCGCACCTACGACAGGGTCAGTGCCGAACAACGCCAACACATCAGCAACAAGGCCAAGGTTCTGGCCGATGAACTCGATGGAATCGATCCCGCCCTCGGCCTAAGCGGCCTGTAATTGCAGACGAGACGCACATGAGTGATTCAGAACACACCCCTACCCCTTTCAACCTGCAACGCCGCCGTATCCTGATGGGCATGGGGGTCGCAGGCGCTGCATTGGCCGGTGGCGCCCTGAGCTGCCCGGCCATGGCTGCGGGCAGCCCGGCAGATGCCCAAGTCACGCAGGCACCGAGCAGCGACAAGACGCTGGACCATCACGACTTCCATGGTCAGCATCAAAATGGCATCGTCACTCCGCGCCCGGCCGCGGGCATGCTGGTCTCGTTCGATGTGCTCGCCACTGATCGACAAGATCTGGAGCGCCTGTTCCACACCTTGAACGAGCGCATTGCCTTCCTGATGAAGGGCGGGACCGTGCCCCTGGTTGACCCCAAGCTGCCACCTGTAGATTCCGGCATTCTTGGCCCCGTTGTAACCCCGGACAACTTGACCGTCACGGTGTCAGTCGGCGAGTCACTGTTCGATCAGCGATTCGGCCTGAGCCAGGTCAAACCCAAGCGTTTGAGCCGCATGCAAGGCTTTCCCAACGATGCATTGGAGCCCGCGCAGTGCCACGGCGACTTGAGCCTGCAGTTTTGCGCCAATACCGCCGATACCAATATTCACGCCCTGCGAGACATCGTGAAAAACCTGCCGGACCTGCTCCTGGTACGCTGGAAACAGGAAGGCACTGTTCCGCCACAAGCTCCCGCCAAGCCCGGCGTACCCGCTCAAAGCGCCCGTAACTTTTTGGGCTTTCGCGATGGCTCCGCCAACCCCGACTCCAACAACAATACGGCCATGAACCAGATTGTCTGGGTCCAGCCCGGCAGCGACGAACCACAGTGGGCGGTCAATGGCAGCTATCAGGCGGTTCGTATCATCCGCAACTTCGTTGAGCGTTGGGATCGAACGCCGCTGCAAGAGCAAGAAAGCATCTTTGGTCGCAGCAAGGCCAGCGGTGCGCCCATGGACGGAATCCGGGAAAGCGATGTACCTGACTACAACAAGGATCCACACGGCAAAATCACCAAGATGGACGCCCATATTCGCCTGGCCAACCCGCGCACCGCGCAAACGCGCAACAGCCTGATCTTGCGCCGCCCCTTCAACTATTCCAATGGCGTCAACAAGAACGGCCAGCTGGACATGGGGCTGCTGTTTATCTGCTACCAACGGGATCTGGAACAGGGCTTCATCGCCGTGCAAACCCGCCTCAACGGTGAGCCGCTGGAGGAGTACCTCAAGCCAGTAGGCGGCGGTTATTTCTTTACCTTGCCGGGGGTGCGCGACGATCAGGATTTCATTGGTCGCTCGCTGCTAGATGCAGCCACACCCCTTACCCGCACCTGAACCTCAATCAACCGGATAAAGTCCCATGAAGAAGACGCCGCTCGCACTGTTCCTGGCCATAGGCTTGCTCCACACCCCGCTCTCGGTACTGGCTGCAACCGCGCCACTGGATTTGGTGCAGCCTGTTTCGGACTACAAGATCTACGTCACCGAGCAACTGGACGAGTTGGCCAGCAACACGCAAAAGTTCACAGACGCAGTCAAGAAAGGTGACCTGGCAACGGCCAAAAAACTCTATGCCCCCACCCGGGTGTACTACGAGTCCATCGAGCCCATTGCCGAGCTGTTCAGCGACCTTGACGCGTCGATCGACTCCCGGGTCGACGACCACGAAAAAGGTGTGAAGGCCCCTGATTTCACGGGATTCCACCGCATCGAATACAGCCTGTTCTCCGAAAACAGCACACAGGGCCTGGATCAATTGGCCGACGGCCTGAACAAAGACGTAAAAGACCTGCAAAACCGTGTCGAAAGCCTGACCTTCCCGCCCGAAAAAGTTGTCGGCGGCGCAGCAGCGCTGATGGAAGAAGTGGCTGCCACAAAGATTTCCGGCGAAGAAGATCGTTACAGCCACACCGACCTTTATGACTTTCAGGGCAACGTAGACGGCGCGAAGAAGATATTCGACTTGTTCCGCGCGCAGATAGAACAGAACGACAAAGCCTTTGCCGCCAAAGTCGACAAAAACTTCGCCACGGTGAACTCCATTCTGGCCAGATACAAAACCGCCGACGGTGGTTTTGAAACCTACGACAAGGTCAAAGACAACGATCGCAAGGCACTGATTGGGCCGGTTAATACGCTGGCAGAAGACTTGTCGACCCTGCGCGGCAAGCTGGGATTGAACTAAAAGGCCATTATTCAGCGCCAACCGGTGTGACCTATGTCACACACCCGCAGGTTGGTGCTGTGGCATTTTTGCCATCAACAGTGCACAAAATGCCATTACGGTAGGGCACTGTTACTAAATGTCATACAGCTCTTGATATAAACCACTAACAAGCAATAAGCCCCCAAAACCTTCAAAGATAACGTGAAGACCCTGTAAAACCGTTCCTGAATAGCACCTGTCTACCAATTAGAAACATCCCCTGTTGATCTAACTTTCATAGGTTTTTCACAATTCTGCGTTTACCGTATGTACTTCCTAGCAGACAAAAGATCAGCTAGTTTGTAAGAAAAATCATGCAGATAACGCAGTTCAACAACTTTACCTTTGCCAGTATTGAGCTTTACTCGTGGTGGGCGCAGGTTTCTTGAAGTGCGCCTGAGTGAGGCCGACCAAGACATGTCGTCTTGTACCATTGAAACTGACTGGAACGAATATTTTGAAACCCTACCCAATCCAGTGTGTGTCGATCGTCATCCCGGTCTACAACGAAGAACAGAGCCTGCCTGAACTGTTGCGCCGCACTGAAGCGGCCTGCGCACAGTTGACCCAGGCTTACGAAATCGTGCTGGTCGATGACGGCAGTCGGGATAATTCGGCGCAAATCCTGCAAGACGCCGCCGAGCGCGAAGGCAGCCCGGTAGTCGCTGTTATCCTCAACCGCAACTATGGGCAGCATGCCGCCATCATGGCCGGCTTTGAGCATTCCAAAGGCGACGTGGTGATTACCCTCGACGCCGATCTGCAAAACCCGCCCGAAGAAATCCCGCGCCTGGTCGCACAAGCTGCATTGGGTTACGACGTGGTCGGCACCGTGCGTAACAACCGTCAGGACTCCGCCTGGCGTCGCTGGCCTTCGCGTGTGATCAACCTGGCCGTGCAGCGCTCCACCGGGGTTGCCATGAGCGATTACGGTTGCATGCTGCGCGCTTACCGACGCAGCATCGTCGACGCCATGCTCGCTTGCCGCGAGCGCAGCACCTTCATTCCCATTCTGGCAAACAGCTTTGCCCGCCATACCACGGAAGTAGTGGTCGAGCACGCCGAGCGCGAACACGGCGACTCCAAGTACAGCCCGATGCGCCTGATCAACCTGATGTTTGACCTGATCACCTGCATGACCACAACACCTTTACGCCTGTTGAGCATCATCGGTTTCAGCATGGCGGTACTGGGTGTGCTGTTTGCAATCGCGCTGGTCATGCTGCGCCTGATCTTCGGCGCATCCTGGGCTGGCCACGGTACTTTCGTGCTGTTTGCGGTGCTGTTTGTTTTCACCGGCGGGCAATTTATCGGCATGGGGCTACTGGGTGAATACTTGGGCCGCATGTACAGCGATGTGCGGGCACGGCCACGGTTTTTCATTGAAAAAATCGTTCGCGCCGAACCTGCAACTACTTCCGTTCCAACTAGCAACCCGACTTCTACTACTTCGACACAGGTCCAATCATGAGTTTGAAAGCCGTTGTTTTCGCCTATCACGATATTGGCTGCACAGGCATTGAAGCCTTGCTCAATGCAGGTTACGAAATTGCTGCTGTGTTTACCCATGCTGACGACCCTAAGGAAAATAACTTTTACGGTTCGGTCGCCCAACTGTGCGCCCGTAAAGGTATTCCGGTACATGCACCCGAAGACGCCAACCACCCGTTGTGGATTGAGCGCATCCGCAAGCTGAACGCCGATTACATTTTCTCGTTCTACTATCGCAACCTGCTGGGTGAAGAGCTGCTGGCCAGCGTCAGCAAAGGTGCTTTCAACCTGCATGGCTCGCTGCTGCCGCGCTACCGTGGTCGCGCACCGGCCAACTGGGTTCTGGTCAACGGCGAAACCGAAACCGGCGTCACCCTGCACCGCATGGTCAAGCGTGCCGATGCGGGCGACATCCTGGCCCAGCAACGCATCAGCATCGAGCGTTCGGATACCGCACTGAGCCTGCACGCCAAGCTGCGTGAAACCGCCGCCCAACTGCTGGCCGATGCGTTGCCGCTGTTACCTCAGGGCAAGCTCACCGAAACCCCGCAAGACGAATCCAAGGCCACCTATTTTGGTCGTCGCACCCCGGCTGACGGCCTGTTGCAGTGGAATCGCCCGGCTGAAGAGCTGTTCAACCTGGTGCGTGCCGTGACTCAGCCTTACCCGGGTGCCTTCTGCGCCGTGGGCGAGCACAAACTGATTGTCTGGGGCGCCGAAGTGGTTGCCGGTAATCAGGGCCATGCACCGGGCCAGGTGATCAGCTGCGAGCCGCTGCGCATTGCCTGCGGCCAGGACTCGCTGGTCATCACTGCCGGTCAGCGCAATGACAACGGCTTGTACCTGAGCGGCCCGCAACTGGCTCGCGAACTGGGTCTGGTTGAAGGTTCACGCTTGCGTGGCAGCGAATCCGGTCGCCCTGCACGTCGCACCCGCGTCCTGATTCTGGGGGTTAACGGCTTTATCGGTAACCATTTGTCCGAGCGCCTGCTGCAAGACGACCGTTATGAAGTGTATGGCCTGGACATTGGCTCCGACGCCATCGACCGCCTGCGCAGCCATCCCAACTTCCACTTTGTGGAAGGTGATATCAGCATCCACACCGAGTGGATCGAATACCACATCAAGAAATGCGACGTGGTCCTGCCGCTTGTGGCCATCGCCACGCCGATCGAATACACCCGCAACCCGTTGCGCGTGTTCGAACTGGACTTCGAGGAAAACCTCAAGCTGGTGCGCTACTGCGTCAAATACAACAAGCGCGTGATCTTCCCGTCCACGTCTGAAGTGTATGGCATGTGCCAGGACAAGAACTTCGACGAAGACACCTCCAACCTGGTTGTAGGCCCCATCAACAAACAGCGCTGGATCTACTCCGTCTCCAAGCAGCTGCTGGACCGCGTCATCTGGGCCTACGGCACCAAAGGCCTGAAATTCACCCTGTTCCGTCCGTTCAACTGGATGGGCCCGCGTCTTGACCGTCTGGACTCGGCACGTGTTGGCAGCTCGCGAGCGATCACTCAACTGATCCTGCACCTGGTGGAAGGCACCCCGATCCGCCTGGTCGACGGCGGTGAACAAAAACGCTGCTTCACTGACGTTGCCGACGGTATCGAGGCCCTGGCCCGCATCATCGACAACAAGGGCGGCAAGTGCGACGGCCAGATCATCAACATCGGCAACCCGGACAACGAAGCCAGCATTCGTCAGCTGGGCGAAGAACTGTTGCGTCAGTTCGAAGCGCACCCACTGCGTGACAACTTCCCTCCGTTCGCAGGCTTCCGAGACGTTGAAAGCCAGTCGTTCTACGGCACTGGTTACCAGGACGTCAGCCATCGCAAGCCAAGTGTTGAAAACGCCCGTCACCTTATCGACTGGACGCCGACCACCGAGCTGAGCGAAACCATTGGCAAGACCCTGGACTTCTTCCTGCGTGAAGCCATGGTAGAAATCGCGGAAAAACGCTGATGCAAGCAGGACTGCGTATCGATGTCGACACGTACCGTGGAACCCGTGAGGGGGTTCCACAGCTACTCGAACTGCTCGATGAAGCCCAGATCAAGGCCACGTTTTTTTTCAGCGTGGGGCCCGACAACATGGGCCGCCATTTATGGCGGCTTATCAAGCCCCAGTTTTTCTGGAAAATGATGCGCTCCAAAGCGGCCAGCCTGTATGGCTGGGATATTTTGCTGGCCGGCACCGCCTGGCCGGGCAAACCTATCGGTAAGGATCTGGGGCACTTGATGCGCCAGACCCTGGCCGCTGGCCATGAAGTTGGCTTGCATGCCTGGGATCACCATGGCTGGCAAGCCAACACTGCGCGTTGGAGCGAAACACAACTGATCGAGCAAATCCGCCGTGGTGTCGAGACCCTGAGCGACATCACCGGACAAGCTGTCGAGTGTTCTGCCGCAGCAGGCTGGCGTGCCGATGAGCGCGTAGTCCAGGCCAAGGAAACCTTTGGCTTTCGCTACAACAGTGATTGCCGCGGGCACAGTCTGTTCAGGCCCAGATTGGCTGACGGCAGACTGGGTGCGCCGCAAATCCCTGTGGATCTACCCACTTTCGATGAAGTAGTCGGCCCGCATCTGAATGCGGCCGACTTCAATTCATTCATTCTTGATCGCTTCAGCCCACAAAAGCTGAATGCGTACACCATCCATGCTGAAGTAGAAGGGATTCTTATGGCTAACGACTTCCGTCAATTGCTGGCGCAGGCCCGTGCCCGTGATATTCATTTCCATCCCTTGCGGGACTTGCTTCCCGAGGATATTGACAGCCTGCCTGCCGGGCAGCTGAGCCGGGGCGTACTCGAAGGCCGTGAAGGCTGGTTGGGAGTACAGAAGCCATGACTCAACGCTGGACGATACCACTGCTGGTTTTAGCCTTTATTGCGTTTTACCTGTTGCCATTGGGCACCCACGGCCTGTGGATTCCTGATGAAACGCGCTACGCACAAATCGGCCAGCAAATCCTGGTCGACGGTAATTGGATCACGCCGCACTTCATGGATTTGCGCTACTTCGAGAAGCCGATTGCCGGCTACTGGATGATTGCCATTGGCCAGGCCATTTTTGGTGAAAACCTGTTTGGCGTGCGCATTGCCTCGGCCATCGCCACCGGCCTGAGCGTGTTCCTTGCCTATGCCGTGGCTCGCCGCCTGTGGAATGACCCGCGCAAGAGTTTTGCCTGCGCCCTGGTGTACATGACGTTTGGCCTGATCGCTGGCCAGGCAGGTTATTCAAACCTTGATCCGCAGTTCACCCTCTGGGTCAACCTGAGCCTGGTTGCCTTGTGGTTCGCTGTCGACAGCCGCACCACCCGTGATCGCCTGATCAGTTGGGCCGTGCTGGGCTTTGCCTGTGGCATGGGCTTCATGACCAAAGGCTTTTTGGCCCTGCTGCTGCCGGTGCTGATCGCCCTGCCCTACATGGTCTGGCAAAAGCGTTTCCTGGAACTGGTCAAATACGGTCTGGTGGCCATGCTGGTCGCAGCCTTGGTGTCACTGCCGTGGATTCTCGCGGTTCACGCCCAGGAACCCGATTACTGGAATTTTTTCTTCTGGCATGAGCACATCCGCCGCTTTGCCGGTGAAGACGCCCAGCACGGTCGTCCATGGTGGTTCTACCTGCCGCTGATGGTAGTCGCCAGCTTGCCGTGGGTCGCGTTGCTGCCGGCAACCTTCAAAGATGCCTGGCAGAACAAGCCTCATGCCAGCGTGGTTTTCCTGCTGATGTGGCTGTTGCTGCCACTGGCCCTGTTCAGTTTGAGCAAAGGCAAGCTGCCCACTTACATCATGCCGTGCATGTTGCCACTGGCCCTGCTGCTGGGCCACGCGATGATGCAGCGTGTCGAGCAGGCCAAGACCGGCTCCTTGCGCTTGAACGGTCTGCTCAATCTGCTGATCGGCGGCGTGGCATTGCTGGCCCTGATCTATTTCCAGATCAAAAAGCCGTTCTATGACAACGAGCCGCAACACATGGCGCTGTTGGTTATGGTTCTGTTGACCTGGATCGTGACCGGCCTGCTCACGTTGTCCAGACCGCTAAAAATGTGGGCAGCCCCTGCCGTGGCAATGGGTGTTCTGGTACTTGCGCTGCCTGCGGCCATGCCGACCAGCGTGATTCACAACAAAATGCCTGATCAATTCATCCTTGAGCACATGGACGAACTGTCCCAGGCCAAGACATTGCTCAGCAACGACCTGGGCGCGGCATCGGCCTTGTCCTGGCGTCTTCGCCGCCCTGACGTAACGCTTTACAACACTCAGGGTGAAGTCAAATACGGGCTGACCTATGACGATGCCAAAGGCAAAACCATCAGCCTGGCCGATATTGGCCAGTGGATGACCGACGCCCGTCGTCATGGCCCGGTAGGCGTGGTCATGCGGGTCAAGGACAGCGATGAAAGCGATGAAATGGACCACTTGCCTAAAGATGCCAAGCGCTATGACGAAGGCAACATGGTGATTCTGATTTTCCCGCAGATCACTCCATGACCTTGGCATTACTCCTGTTGGCCTGCTTGCTGACCTGCGCCGGCCAGATCGCCCAGAAGTACGCGGTCGAAGGCTGGCGAGGAGCAGACACCGGGGTGGCGCACAAGCTGCGCTCACCCTGGCTGTGGCTGGCCTTGCTGTGCCTTGGCCTGGGTTTGCTGGTGTGGTTGCTGGTGCTGCAACGGCTTGAGGTAGGGATTGCTTACCCGATGCTCAGCCTCAACTTTGTGCTGATCACCCTGGTGGCCCGCTATCTGTTTAAAGAGTCCATCGACCGGCGTCATTGGATGGGAGTGGGGCTGGTGATTGCCGGTGTGATTTTGCTGGGGCAACAAGCATGAGCCTGCGCCGAGGATTAGCTTTTGCTTCAGGCAGCGTGTTGCTGGTCAGCGGTGCCCAATTGGGCATGCGCTGGAGCATGACCCGCCTGCCGGAGCCGGCTCAATGGCTGAACGCAATCAGTCACGGCGATGTATCACTGTCGGCTTTGGCCGTGGTGAGTGCCGCGATCGCCGCGTACGCGCTGTCGATGCTTTTCTGGCTACTGGCCTTGCGGGACCTGCCACTGGGCCGCGCCTATTCGCTGTTGAGCGTCAGTTACGCGCTGGTCTACCTGCTGGCAGCGAGCCTGCCGATTTTCGATGAACGATTCACTTTGTCAAAAACCCTTGGTGTGACGCTCGTCATCCTGGGGGTGCTTACGATCAACTCTCGACGTACCAGGAACTGCGCATGAAAATCAGTGTATTTGGTAGTGGCTATGTAGGCCTGGTGCAGGCGACGGTCCTGGCTGAAGTCGGCCACGATGTGATCTGCATGGACATTGATCAGAAAAAGGTCGAACTGTTGCAGCAGGGCCACGTCAGCATTTTCGAACCCGGGCTTTCCAGCCTGGTGCGTGAAAACATTGAAAGCAAACGCCTGCGCTTTACCAGCGATGAAAAGCTCGCCGTAGAGCACGGTCAGGTGCTGTTTATCGCAGTGGGCACTCCCCCAAGCGAAGATGGCTCGGCTGATCTGGGCCAGGTGTTTTCGGTAGGAGATGCCGTTGCCCGCCACCGTGAAGAACCGCTGATACTGGTCGAAAAGTCTACCGTCCCCGTGGGCACCGGTGACGCACTGACCGCGCATATCAACAAGGCCCTGAGCCTGTCCGGTCGCTCGTTGCAATTTGACGTGGTGTCCAACCCTGAATTCCTCAAAGAAGGTTCAGCAGTCACCGATTGCCGCCGTCCGGACCGCATCATCATTGGCTGCGCCCGTGAAGAAGTTCGCGAGGTCATGCGTGACCTTTATGCGCCGTTCAACCGCAACCATGACCGCATCATTTTCATGGACCTGCGCAGCGCCGAACTGACCAAGTACGCCGCCAACTGCATGCTTGCGACCAAGATCAGCTTCATCAACCAGATTGCAGAACTGGCCGAGCACCTGGGCGCCGACATCGAAGCCGTGCGCCTAGGCATCGGTGCGGATACCCGTATCGGCTATCACTTTATCTACCCGGGCTGCGGCTACGGCGGTTCGTGCTTTCCCAAGGACATGCGCGCGCTGATCCACAGTGCCCAGCAGGTCAATTGCTCAAGCGATCTGTTGCAAGCGGTTGAAGCCATCAACGAACGCCAGAAGCACAAGCTGTTCGATCGCATCAATGCGTTCTTCAAGGGCGACCTCAAAGGCAAGACCTTTGCCCTGTGGGGCCTGGCGTTCAAACCCAATACCGACGACATGCGCGACGCGCCGAGCCGTGTATTGATGGAAGCCTTGTGGGCGGCCGGTGCCCATGTACGGGCCTTCGATCCCGAAGCCATGCAGGAAACCCAGCGTCTGTACGCCAATGAAGAGCGCCTGAGCCTGATGGGCACGCCGGAATCGACCCTCAGCGGCGCGGACGCGTTGATCGTCTGCACCGAGTGGCAGCAATTCAAGGCGCCTGACTTTGACCTGATCAAGCAGCGCCTGAACACCCCGGTGATTTTTGACGGCCGCAACCTGTATGACGGCGAGCGTCTGGCCAAGACCGGCTTGCAGTACTTCCCGATGGGACGGGGTGAATCGTGCAACTTGCCGGTTTCCCACGGTTCATCAGCCATTTGATGATGTGATCACGCCGCCATTGGTAACAATGGCGGCGTTTTTTTTGCGTGCTCCGAGGAGTCAAGGAGACTCGACATGCCGGCCGATTTCACCCGCACAGACCTGCTGACTCAACGCAGGCACTCCCTGATTCTGGGCGCGTTCGCATTACTGCTGTTTATTCTGGGCAATCATCAAGAGGCGGCGATCGGATTTGATTCGCGCTTTGTCATGTTTGCCAACGAAATGCTGCGCAACGGCCCCGGCTTTTTTCCGACAACCTATGGCCAGCCTTACGCTGACTACAGCGCCACCACGACCCTTTTCACCTGGCTGCTGTCGCTGCCCTTGGGCAAAGTGAACAGCCTCACCGCATGGCTGCCTACGGCCATTGCCAGCGCAACGATTGTGACGTTGATGTATCGCCTGGTTGCGCCCCAATCCACGCAATGGGCACTGGTCAGCGTGGCCTTGTTGTTGCTGAGCATGACCTTCGTGACCGAAACCCGGGCCGTTTCGCTGGATCAAATGCTGGCAGCCGTCAGCCTCAGCGCCTTTTACCTGGCTTACTGTCACGATCACTTCGGTGCGCCACGACGACATGTGTGGCTTCTCGCCTTGCTGGTGCTGGGCTTTGCCATTCGCGGCCCGATCGGCCTGGTGATTCCTACCGGTATCCTGTGCAGCTACTACCTGCTGAACGGCCAATGGCGTCGGCTGATCAGCGTCGGGGGGCAAGCGCTGGGATTGCTGGTGGTGTGCATTGGCACCTTGCTGATGCTGGCCTGGCTCAGTGGTGGCGAGGCGTTTGTCCACGAAGTGATCCGCATGCAAGTCACCGGGCGCATGGACGGCACCGAAGGCGCAAGCAGCGTGCTGTATTACTTCACAAGCTCCGTGGGCAACTACGCCCTGGCTTACCCGCTGGCCGTGGTGGTGCTGGTGGCAATCCTGATTGCCGGGCGTAAACAGTCGGGACCGTCGCTGCAACTGGTCAAATACTGCGTCGCTGCTGCGTTGGTGGTCATGATCGGCCTGTCGATTCCTCAAGCCAAGAAAGCTCGATACCTGCTGCCCATGTTGCCTATGGCCGCGATCATTGCGGCTTATCCGTTTCAAGTCATGAGCGGTCGGGTGTTTGGCGTTTTACGTTGCTTTATTCAAGGGCTGTTCTTGCTCCTGCCGGGCTTGCTGATCATCGGCCTGATCGTTGCAGGCAAGCGTTTTGGCGAGCAGTTGCCGCCCTTGACCGCGACCTTCGTCATCCTGGCGGCTCTCCAGGTTCTGGCACTGGGCCTGTTGTTCAAAGCCCGGTGGCGTACTCAAGGGTTGGCGGCGTGTGCCGTGCTGGCACTGTGGAGCAGCTATATCACCGTCTTTGAACCGGCAGAGCGCACTCTGTATGACACGCGCACCTTTACCCTCAAAGCCCTGCAATTGATCGATCAGGCCCCGGCACCCGTGGTGCTTCACGGCATGGGCAAAGACGCCAAGGCGATCAAATTCATGGTCAACGTGGACCGGGATCTGCTTCCGCTTTTCACCCAGTCTCCTGCAGAGCTGACAGCACTGCGCGCACCGGCCTGGATCGTGATGGACAGAAAGGACTATGAGGCCTTGCAGGGCAGCGAGCCGGGCAGCATTGCACCGGCACTGAGCGGGCGCTTCGACAAGAATGATTACGTGCTGCTGCATTTGCGTTGATCGTTATTGTGTGACCGCTGTCAGGACAAATCGCAAAATCTCGTCGCGCTGAGTACGAGCCTGTTTGGGATCTCGACCAGCGCGCAAATCTTTACTAGACACATCTTACGCACCTCTCAGATGCCTCCTACGGCCTATCGGTCTTCTACACAATAGACTGCCAGGCCGACAAGAGGGAGATGCATCTATGGCTAACAACGAGTATGTGACGTGTTGCTTATGGGGTGGTTGACTTGAGTTCGTCAGCCTACGGCATTGGCAGAATGGTATTAAAGCCCGATGCCTGGCGTTTGTTCAGGTATGTGAAAACGGACTATGTGAGAGGGTATAAGGTCGCTACGCGGAGAGGGTTCTTCTTCGATAGATTTTCGGACGTTATAACTGCAAGCACTGTGTATGGCGCATGTGACAGCCTTAATGAGTAACTTTATTTTTTATCCCTCTTTATACTTATAACGGTGCTTTTATACAGGCCTTCCTTTTGGGCGTACTACGCGTGGTCAGGTCGTCGTTATTCCGCTTTTAAGTTCTGGGGGGTTGGGAGCTACAACGTACTGTGTGCGACCATTCACAATTTTTTGTGCGAGACAGCACGTTACCTTTTATGGGGCATGTCGATAATGCCGTAATGGGTTGGTTATCCCTTGTTATGATATTTGTCCATATCTCTACATTTCCGGCTGAATGGGAACGAAAACGCTGGTTTTCACGACAGTAAACGCTGAGGAGTGGAACGAACCTGCGTTCGAGTTGGTGCGCCACTGCGACGCAGCGGTCGCAAAACCGGAATACGCAATATGTCTGTTTAACCATGGAAGCAGACTTTACGACTGCTGCGCAGCCGGACGCAGCCTCACACTGAAGTCCATTAAACCCACAACCATCCCCGCTGCAGGTACAATCCCCGCCCTTCACTCTCATCCAAGGAATCCCAATGTCAGGGCTTGAACTGTTTGCCGCCGCGCTCGGCGTCATCGCCGTCTGGTTAACAGTCAAACAAAACCCCTGGTGCTGGCCCATTGGCCTGGTAATGGTGCTGCTGTACAGCTGGATTTTTTTCGAGATCAAACTGTATTCAGGCATGCTCCTGCAGGTGTTTTTTGCACTGCTACAAGTCTATGGCTGGTGGCAGTGGACCCGCGCAGGCACGCAACACGAAGGCCGGGTGGTCTCGCGGCTCACTGCTTTGCAGGTGCTCTTCGGCCTCGCCATGGGCGCCATTGGCAGTGCTGCGTTGGGTGCAGCAATGGCTCATTGGACCGACTCCGGATTCCCATGGTCTGGCGCCACGCTGACCGCGTTCAGTCTGGTCGCACAGCTGTGGATGGCACAAAAACGCCTTCAGTGCTGGGCCCTGTGGTGTGTGATCGATGTGCTCTACATCGGCTTTTTCGCCTGGCAGGATCTGTACCTCACGGCCGGGCTTTATGCGCTGTTTACCGTGATTGCCATTCAAGGCTGGCGTGACTGGCGCCGCGACCCGGCGCTACGCACATGAAGGTGGTGGTACTGGCCGGGCCGGAATCAAGTGGCAAAAGTTGGCTGGCGGCGCTGCTGCAACAGCGGTTTGGCGGCATTCAGGTGGGTGAATACGTCCGCTACTTTATCGAGCAAAACCCTCGCGATACTTGCCTGGCCGATATCCCAGAGATCGCTCGCGGCCAACTCGAATGGGAAGACCAGGCACGCGCCAAACAACCCGAACTGTTGATTCTGGATACTCATTTGTTGAGCAATATCCTGTGGAGCGAGACGCTGTTTGGCGATTGTCCAGACTGGCTCGAAACCGAGTTGCTAAAGCGTCATTACGACCTGCATTTGCTGCTCTCCCCTGACGACGTGGAGTGGACTGCGGACGGCCAGCGTTGCCAACCTTCGCTTGCAGAACGCCAGACGTTCTTTAAGGCCAGCCATCAGTGGCTGGCAGATCATGACCAACCCTTGGAAATTATCACGGGTGATTGGCAGGCTCGACAACAGCATGCCTGCGCAGCGGTAGAACAATTAATCAACCGCCATGAAACTTATTCAATAAGTATTAGTCAGTAAGTAATAGGCCCATTTAAAGTGCACATCATTAACTGGCAACTTAATGGTTTCAGCACTTTTAATATGTCCACTGCTGTTACATGCACACCCCCGCAACACCGCTAAAACACTAGCCTGCGCCATAAACACGAATAGTGTAACGCTCATGAAACAGGCCCTGTCGGCCTCTAAAAATAGCGCCTGCCCAACAGATAAAGGCGCTGACCGGTTCATTGTTATCTCACGCACGTTACACTTCGGCTTAACCCTAATAGCCGTCACGCTGCCAGCTGTTGTTTTACAACATTAAATCAAAAGCGGCACAGCTCATGCTCTTTCCTTATCACGCTGACTAGGGCCAGCGTCGAAAAGGGAGCACAGTCATGGGGCACTTATACCGCGGTAACCGTTACCTGCTGATGGCATGCAGCCTGACCGCCTTGATGGGTGTGTGCAGCGCAGTACAGGCCGCCGGTAATGGCGAGATAGTACTTGTGCGTACTGTGCAACCCCAGCCGGTGGGTACCCCCGCCATGCACCCCGATCCCGACCCTCTTACCGCCAATGCCAGTCCTTTGGCACAAGTGATGGGCGGCACCCGTGAACTCAATGATGGCGATTTTGCCGGTGTCAGTACCGGTACATCGATCAGGCATAACCTGATGCCAACTGGCAACAGCCTGCCAGGGCTCAATAACAGCAACGGCCTGCCAGGCATGAGCAGCGGTCATGGCGGCGGTAGCGGCGGCACCCTTTCCAACACCATAGGCAACAGCATCAACCAGGGTATGCGTCCGCTGTCTGCACTGAGCCAGGGGAAATAACATGACTGCCTATAGCCTGCCTGTGCTGATCGCCGCGCTACTAGCCAGCTCAAGTGTGCTGGCGGCTTCTGACAACAACGCCGAGATCAATAATTCGGGCGCCAATTACCACGGCAACGTGACGATCAATCAGGCGGCGGGCGACCAGCAGCAGCAAGTCAACATTCGCGCAATTGCCATCGGCACCGAGGCCAAAGCCTCAACTTCAGTGACTCAAAAACTCAATACGCCAGCCGACCCATCGCTCGATGCCAGGGCAGCCATTGGCGGCAACTCTTTCAGTAATGGCAGCGGTGTGATCGGTATCAACCAGTCCGCCGGCGCCAACAACCAGATGGTCAATGCCGTGCGAGTAAGCATCAGTGCCCAACCGCAAGGCATGGACGACAGCGCCCTGTCACAACAAAACGTGGCGCTGGTACCAAACTCGGGAACCGCATCCCCCGCCAACGGCAGTCGCCAGATCGTTACCAGCGATCAGGCCTTCACCGGCAGCCGAGGGGTGGTGCAGTTGAACCAGAGTGCAGGGGTGGGGAACCGCATGGCTAACACCCTGAATATACGGGTTGCTGACTGACCCGATAACAACGCAGTGCAATTAGAAAGTGCCAACACTTAACACACTAATGAAGCACGGAGAATCACCATGAAACCTTCAAGCGCTCTGAAACCTCTGGCTTTCGCCATGGCTGCACTCCTGTCTGTGGCAGCAAGTGCCAATGGCCCTGGCAACAACCCACCACCTCCATCGAATCCACCGTCCTACACACTGGACCCTTATGCGGCTGCAGCAGCGGTTGTGATTGATGTGCAAAACAGTAATCACAACAAAGTGACCAACAAAGCGATCAAAAACACCGCAACCGTCAAAGATTCGGTCAAAGGTGCTGAAGGTAACATGGGCGTCAACGCCGCAGCCGGCTCGGGCAACCAGCAAGACAACGCCGTTGCGATTGCAACCTCCGACGAGTCATTCGTCTTTGGCACCGCTGCGTCACTGACCAGCGCAACCCAAACCAACAGTCATAACAACGATCACAACTACGGCACACAAAACAACGCCCTGCTCAAAAGCTCGGGCAATGGCAGCTCAGGCAACGTGGGTATAAACGTCGCTGCGGGCGATTTCAACCAACAGAAAAACAACCTGGCCATCGCCGTATCCAATGGCCGCATCGCTTCGGCAGGCGCTACCGCCAGCCAAACCTCCAATAACCTGTCGGTTATCAACGAGGCCGGTGCGTCTTATCTGAGCAACGTGAATACCTGGTCGCAAGGGCCAAGCTGGAACAACAACCATACGCCTGTAGTTAACAATGCCACCATGGACCACTCGTTCAATGGCATCTCGGGTAATGGTGGTGCCAACATCGCAGCAGGTGTGGGTAACCAACAAAGCAACTCGCTGTCCATCGCTGCAGGTTGCAAAGTCTGCATGTAATAGCGACGTTAAAGGAGGGTCTCGTTTACGGGACCCTTTCTCTTAATCCAAGGCGTATCAATCATGCGTATTGTCGCCCTCGCCCTCATGTTCGGTTTGACCGGGATGAGCGGGATCTCCCAAGCCGCACAGATGCCGATCGCCGCCATGCCAGGCGGCAATCTGGTTTTCAAGCAGGTACAGAGCATTCGCGAGCGGCGCTTTGCGGACATCGTCGAACAAAAAACCGACTTCAGTTGTGGCGCGGCGGCATTGGCCACCGTATTGCGTCAAGCCTACTGGCTGGATGTCAACGAAGACGAGATCATTAAAGGGATGCTGCAAAACGCAGATCAGGAGCTGGTCCGCGTCCAAGGGTTTTCAATGCTCGACATGAAGCGCTACGTCGAAAGTATCGGCATGCGCGCCCGGGGTTACCGGATTCCTGCGCAAAGCCTGGAAAGTGTCAACATCCCTGTTGTCGTCCTCCTGGACATCCGTGGCTACAAGCATTTTGTCGTCCTGCAGCGTACCCAAAAAGACTGGGTTTACATTGGCGACCCTGTACTTGGCCATAAGCGTTATTCCCATGAAGATTTTATAAAAGGCTGGAATGGCATCGTGTTTGCTGTCATCGGCCCCGGCTACGACAAAACCAACGCGCTACTGTCCCCCCCGGCTCCCCTGACAGCTAAAAACCAGCTGGACAGTTTTAGTCCGGTCAAAGATGCAGAGCTCATGGATTTTGGTTTTATTCAAAGTGACTTTTTTTAGGTGCGCCAAGCATGACTACGGAGCTGCGTGCTCCTGGAGCAGCACATGAACACTCCAATCTGGCTGATTGCAGCCTGCCTTGCGGCCAGTGTGCCCGTTCAGGCCGCATCGACCTTTAAACCGGTCGAATTGAAAGACAATGAAATGGCCGAGTTGCGTGGACGTTATGTCATGCCCGGACGGATCATCAGTTTCGGCATTGTGATGAACAGTACCTGGACCAGCAGTAACGGCGGCGTCGTAGGTGCCAGCACGTCCATGTATGTGCAAAACACCATTGAGCCCAAGTTTTATGTATCGACCTACAGTTCTGCCGGAAATGGCCCCACCGGCTCACCCGGCACCGGGTCGGTGACCGGCGGCGTGGGCTTGTCCACGGGCCAGGGCGTCACCCAGAGCGTGCGTGCTGCAGGTGACTACAACAGCGCTTACAACAATGTCGATATCAATGTGACAGAGGCCAATCAGGCACCTGTGGTTAACCAGCAAGGCGTGTTGTTGGCCGCCAACAGTCCGGTTACCCAGGCTGGCAGTGCAGGTAATTTGACCGTTTCAGCCGTTAATGGAGGCATCCAACTAGCGATTCAGGCCTCCAATAATCAAGGCCAGTCATTGCAACAAATAGCTCAAGGGGGCGTGTTGCAGAGCACAACAGTGTTAGGGGGCGGCAACATGGTTAATAACATGACGCAACTTAATGTGGTGTTGCGCAATAACATGCCAAGTCCCGGCGCGCTCGACTGCAATCTCAGTCAGCTAAAAGGTCTTCGCAACATGGGATATTGAACTAGGCTCTGTCCTACGACTTGGCTTATCTGGACGGCTTATTTCATGCACCGATCGTTTACCTTTCGCGCAGTTGTATGCATGAGCACTATTTTCCCATCAGCCCTGCTGTATGCAGCACCTGGTTCGGACGTAGAGCTACTAAAACAAGAACTCATGGAGCTACGCCAACGTTACGATCAGCAGCAAAAAGCTTTGGCTGTACTCGAGCAGCGTGTTCGTCAAGTTGAAGATCAACCCGCAACGCCTGCCCCACGGCGCCTGGCCAAATCACCAGCCGACATGAAGGGCAACCAAAACGTTGCAGCAGCCAGTACCGGAGCCGTCGCCGCGGGGGGCAGTTCTTACGGATCGGCCCTCAAGGATGACTCCGCACCCGCGCAGAGCGTGGTCAACCTGTATGACGAGGCCAGCGGGTTCTTCGGCGGTGGCAAGTTCAGTTTCGAAACGGGCGTGACCTATTCGCGCTATGACACACGCCAGCTTATCCTCAACGGGTTCCTGGCCCTGGACTCGATCTTTCTGGGCAACCTGAACCTGGACCGGATCAAGGCCGACAACTGGACACTTGATCTCACCGGTCGCTACAACCTGGATAACCGCTGGCAGTTCGACGTTAACGTACCCGTGGTTTACCGTGAGTCGACTTACCAGTCGGGTGGTGCCAACGGCGGCTCTGCGCAAGCAACTTCAGAAGAAACGGTCACCCGCGACCCGACCATTGGCGACGTCAACTTTGGCGTGGCTTACAAGTTTCTCGATGAATCGGCAAACACTCCGGACGCGGTGTTCAGCGTGCGAGTCAAGGCACCCACCGGCAAGGACCCGTTCGGGATCAAGCTGGTTCAGTCGGTTGACAACACCAACGTATTCACTCCCGAAGACCTGCCCACCGGTAATGGCGTGTGGTCGATCAGCCCTGCCATCTCGCTGGTCAAAACCTTCGACCCGGCCGTACTGTTCGGTACTCTTTCGTACACCCACAACCTTGAAGAGTCGTTTGACGACATCAGTTCAACGCAAAACCTCAAACAACCAGGCAAAGTCAAACTCGGTGATAGCTTCCAGATTGGTGCGGGTGTGGCCTTCGCACTCAACGAAAAGATGAGCATGTCGTTCTCGGTGTCTGACCTGATTCAGAAAAAGAGCAAGCTCAAGCAGGATGGCGAGGACTGGCAAACAGTCACTACCAGTGATGCCAACGCGGGTTACTTCAACGTCGGCATGACGGTTGCAGCCACCGACAACCTGACTATCGTGCCCAACCTGTCCATTGGTTTGACTGACGATGCACCGGACTTCACCTTCAGCCTGAAATTCCCTTACTACTTTTAGACCCTTGGCTGATAGTGCGTAAAAAAGCCCGCAGCGTTTGACCGCTGCGGGCTTTTTTGTGGTCTAGCGGATCTGATGCTTGTGCAACAACCGATAAAACGTTGGCCGCGAAACCCCCAAGACCTTGGCTGCCACACTCAGGTTATCACTGTGCCTGTGTAACACCTCACACAGGGCCTGGCGTTCGGCGCGGTCCTTGTACTCTTCAAGCGTGCTCATTTCCCCTACAAACAGCGGACTTGAGTCCAAACCCAGGTCATGGGCCTCGATCTGACGCCCTTCAGCCAAAACCAGCCCGCGGCGTACACGGTTGGCAAGCTCGCGCACATTGCCGGGCCAACCGTGATTGCCCATGGCAATCAATGCATCATCACTGAAAGTACGCGGCCGACGCCCCGTTTCCAGGCTGTAGTAACGGGCAAAGTGACTCGCCAGCATGGCCAGATCACCATGACGCTCACGCAGTGGCGCGGTGATCACTTGCAATACATTGAGCCGGTAGTACAAGTCCTCGCGGAAACGCCCCTTCACGATTGCGGCTTCAAGATCGACATGGGTGGCTGCCAGTACCCTCACATCAACCGGGATTGGCTGACTGCCACCGACCCTTTCAATGTGTTTTTCCTGCAAAAAACGCAACAGATTGGCTTGCAGCTCCAGTGGCAGATCGCCGATTTCATCCAGGAAAAGCGTGCCGCCATTGGCCGCTTCGATCCGCCCGATCTTACGCTGATGAGCGCCCGTGAACGCGCCCTTCTCATGACCGAACAGTTCGGACTGGATCAGATGGTCCGGAATGGAACCGCAATTGATCGCGACAAAAGGTTTGCCATTGCGCTGAGATTGACGATGCAAGGTGCGCGCGACCAGCTCCTTGCCGGTACCGCTTTCACCCCGAATCAATATGGGGGACTGGGTGGGCGCAAATTTGCTCAGGATTTTTCGCAAATCCCGCATGGATCGGCTTTCACCCAGTAGCTCATCTTCCTGGGGCAGAATCAGCGGTGCAGTCTGGCCACGTAAGCAGGCCATGCCAAAGGCTCGGCCAAGCGTGACCTGAACCCGCGAGACATCGAAGGGCAATGTGTGGAAGTCAAAAAACCATTCACAGACAAAATCGCCCACATTCTTCATTTTCAGGACGTCTGGTGTCAGCACCGCAATCCACTCGGTGCCGCTACGGCTGATCATGTCTTTAACGGCTTCGGGGCGCTCAAGGTGGGAAGGCTGAAGTCTGAAGAGGCCAACATCGCAAGAACGATCAACGACACTAGCCAGCGTGCAACTGTCCACCGCCCAGCCTATGGTTCGCAAACCGGGGAGTATTTCATGGCAATCTTCACAGGGATCAACGACCAACAGACGTCGGGGAGATGACATCGTGAGCATGACTGTTCCTTGGCGCCAAAAAAATAAAAAATCAATAAAAACAGTCCTTTGTTCGACCCAAGCGTAACGTTAGCAAGGCTGTGGGAGCTTTCAGGATCTTTTCTTTATATCCCTAATAGCCAATTAAGCTGTGTGCACTCAATTGAATAATTAAAAGGCGGTTTGCAGGCGCAAAAAATTGATTTGGATCAGTTGGGTAAAAAAACTTTTAAAAAAGTAGGAAAAGTGTGTGACCTGATGCCGGTCTGAAGTCATCAGTACAAGTAACCAACCGAACGGTAAGCCCAGCCGACGGTTAATCACTTGATGGGCATACTTGAGAGAAAACCCTATGAACGCCCCGCTCCGTTTCAACGAAGCACTTTTGATTGCCGGCCACGCCTTTGAACCTTTTCAATGCGTTGCCTGGGCTGCACAAGACGGTCATGGCGAGTTGAGCCTGACTGTAATTGACCGAACCAACACCCGCATCGGCCGCAAACAAATCCCGCGCAGCGCTTGCGCAGACGCTGCCCAGCTCGAAAGTCTGTTGGCTCAAGCCCGCGCCGAGATCAGCAGTGAAGGCTACGCCTTGCAGCCGTGGGTAATGCCAGCGTAAAGCTGCTTGATTGCCCCTCCCTTCGGGAAGGGCTTGCTGGCGATGGCCTCAGCGCGTTGTACCTGATACGCCGCGCTGAGGCCATCGCCAGCAACCCCGCCCCCACCGCGGCACTTGGTCTCTAGCCATCAATGTGCAGGTATTGTGCATTCAAATCCGCCGCCAATTGAGGCGCGCGACCGAGACGAATCGGGCCTCGCTCGATATCGATCAACAGCCCCGGGCAATTGAACACGGGCAATACCGGCCAGTCTTTCAAGCGACCATCGGTCAACAGTAGAAAACGCTGTTGCTCCTGCGGGAACTGCTTACGCCGCCGATCAAGCCATTTCTCGACTTCCTGCAAGGCCTGGAGCAACGGTGTACCGCCACCGGCACCCAGCTGTGCCAGCCAGTCATTGAGCGCCGCCGAAGCCTTAACCCCGGTGACCTGCCACACTGGCGAACTACCGCTGGCAGTCATTACGGCCACCCGGGCACGCTGGCGATACGCATCCTCGAACAACTGGGCAAGCAGCCCCTTGGCATCACTCAAGGCCTGATGCCGCCGGGTTGAAGCCGATGCATCCACCACCACCAGCCACAGTTCCTGCGCTGCACTGTGCCGGGTTTTATGAACCAGGTCAGCGCGCTGGCGTGGGCGGCCACGGAGCAAGGTTTGCACCCAGTCGATCATCCCGCTGCGGGCACTGCGGCTAGCACCCTGCTTGCCCGTTGCGAGATGCCCGGCCCGGGGTCTGGCATCCGCCCCCGTATCAGATCGGGGACGAATGCCTAGGGCTTTTTTGGCCAGCTCGGCACTTCACGACGCGCACCCATGGCCTGGGCCTGGGCAGGCAACTCGCCCCACTGGCCCTGGCCAGAACCGGACGAAGCGTGACTGGATTGAGGCTGTGATTGCGGCTGCTCTGGCGTCGGCGCCTGCCCCGTCTGCTCGCGACGTCGATGGCGCAAGGCAAACTCGGCCACGGCATCGATATCGTCCAGGCTAATGGCAGTGGCACCGCGCCATGCGGCATGGGCTCGTGCAGCACGCAGCCAGACCAAATCGGCACGCATGCCGTCCACCGCAGCTGCAAAACAGCGCTCGGCGATCACCGCGAGCGATTGATCATCCAGGGCGATTCCGTTCAGCAACTCCCGGGCATGCTGGCAGCGCTGGCGCAACGCCCTTTGCGCCTCTTCCCACTGCGCGCAAAACCCGTGCGGGTCAGCATCAAAGGCCAGACGACGACGAATGATTTCTCCACGTTCGGACGGTTGCGGCTGGCCGCTCATGGCTACATTAAGCCCAAAACGGTCGAGTAACTGGGGGCGCAACTCGCCTTCTTCCGGGTTCATGGTGCCAATCAGCACAAAGCGGGCAGAGTGGCGATGGGAAATGCCATCGCGCTCGACCACATTGGTACCGCTTGCGGCCACATCCAGCAGCACATCCACTAGATGGTCTGCGAGTAAATTCACTTCGTCGACATACAGCACGCCACCGTCGGCCTTGGCCAACACACCCGGTGAGAACTGCGCCTTGCCTTGCCCGAGTGCGGCGTCCAGATCGAGGGTGCCGACCAGTCGCTCTTCAGTAGCCCCCAAAGGCAAGGTCACGAACTGGCCGCTGGCGAGCAGATCTGCCAGCCCACGGGCAAGGGTAGATTTAGCCATGCCGCGGGGACCTTCAATCAGCACGCCGCCAATCCTGGGGTCGATGGCCGTGAGGCACAGCGCAAGTTTCAACGAGTCCGCGCCGACCACCGCCGATAACGGGAAATGCGGGGTGTCAGTCATGTTTTCGGATTCCAAATCGTAGAATGTTGATCGACTTCAAAAAGCCCTTCACTCTTCTTCTATATCCAGCAGCAAGTTTTCCAGTGCCGCCTGATATTCCCCGGGCTCACTCCAAAGGCCGCGCTGCTGAGCCTCCAGCAAGCGCTCGGTCATGTCACGCAAAGCGTGCGGGTTGTGCTCGCGAACAAACTCGCGGGTATCAGGGTCCAGCAGGTAGGCATCCGCCAGCAAGGCGTATTGATGGTCGTCGATCAAATGCGTGGTGGCATCGAACGCAAACAGGTTGTCCAGGGTCGCGGCCATTTCGAACGCGCCTTTATAACCGTGGCGCTTGACCCCGTCGATCCATTTCGGATTGGCTGCCCGGGAGCGGATTACCCGGTTCAACTCCTCCTTGAGGGTGCGAATCTTCGGCAAGTCCGGCTGGCTGTGATCACCGTGATAGCTGGCTGCAGCCTCCCCGCGCAACGTCTCCACAGCGGCCAGCATGCCGCCCTGGAACTGGTAGTAATCATTGGAATCAAGCAGGTCGTGTTCGCGATTATCCTGGTTTTGTACCACAGCCTGCATCTGCCCCAGACGCTGGGCAAACTGGCCGCGGGCCGCCGTGCCTTCATCGGCGACACCATAGGCATAACCGCCCCAGTTGAGGTACACCTGGGCCAGGTCATCTCGGCTTTGCCACACACGGCCATCAATCGCGTTCTGCACCCCGGCACCATAGGCGCCTGGCTTGGCGCCAAACACCCGCCAGCCCGCCTGGCGCGCGGCCAGTTCGGGTGACAGTCCATCGCGCTCCAGCTGTTCACGCTCGCTGCGTACCTTGGCCGCCAGCGGGTTTAGATCATCCGGGTCATCCAGTGCCGCCACGGCTTGCACGGCGGCATCGAACAGGCGAATCAGATTGGCAAACGCATCGCGGAAAAACCCCGAAACCCGCAAGGTCACGTCAACCCGTGGACGGTCCAGAAGGCTTGCCGGCAGAATTTCAAAGTCATCCACTCGCTGGCTGCCGGTGGCCCATACCGGGCGTACGCCCATCAGCGCCATGGCCTGGGCGATATCATCACCGCCCGTACGCATGGTCGCCGTGCCCCATACCGACAAGCCAAGCTGGCGCAGATGGTCGCCGTGATCCTGCAAATGGCGCTCAAGAATAAGGTTTGCTGACTGAAAGCCGATTCGCCAGGCCGTCGTGGTCGGCAGGTTGCGCACATCCACTGAAAAAAAGTTGCGACCCGTGGGCAGCACATCGAGTCGCCCGCGACTCGGCGCACCACTGGGCCCTGCCGGTACAAAGCGTCCCTCAAGGGCATCGAGCAGACCCTGCATCTCGGCGGGGCCGCAGGCATCCAGACGCGGCGCGACGACTTCAAGCAGCGCGTCGAAAATCCCCCTGACCTCGACCCATTGCTCGGTGCTAGGCAATTTCAGCGAGCCCTCCAACGCCTGTTCGATCAACTGCGCCGCATAAAGCTCCAGCCGCTCGCGGGTGTCCCCCGCCGTACGCCAACGCTCATCGGTGACGGCTTGCAACACAGCGGGCTGACGCGCAGTCCAGGGCTCGGCCAGTGCGCAGTCCAGCGGATCGAAGCCCAGCTCGAAAGCCTTGGCCAGCGCCCGCAGAATGCTCGATTGCGCGCCACGACCATCGCCGCGAGGGATGCGCAACAACGCCAGCAAGGTGTCGATGCGCAAGCGCCCGGCCGGCGACTCGCCAAAAATATGCAGCCCATCGCGGATTTGTGACTCTTTGAGATCGCACAGATAGGTGTCCAGCCGGGGTAGCCAGATCGCCGCGTCAGCGTCGCTGTCCAGCTTCTCGTCCAGTTGCAGCTCGCGGTCGATACGGGTTTCACGCACCAGGGCGAGAATGTCCCGTTGCAACTCACGGGCGCGTCGGGGGTCGAGCAACTGCGCTTCGTAATATTCGTCGGCCAGCAACTCCAGATCACGCAGCGGCCCGTAGGTTTCAGCACGGGTCAGCGGCGGCATCAAATGGTCGATGATCACCGCTTGGGTGCGACGCTTGGCCTGGGCGCCTTCGCCTGGGTCATTGACGATAAAGGGGTAGACGTTGGGCATCGGCCCCAGAATTGCATCCGGCCAGCAGTTTTCGGACAGTCCGACGCCCTTGCCGGGCAGCCACTCCAGATTGCCGTGCTTGCCCACATGCACCACAGCGTGGGCACCATAGGTGTTGCGCAGCCAGAAGTAGAACGCCAGATAGCCGTGTGGCGGCACCAGATCCGGATCGTGATACACCGCACTGGCATCGACCTGATAACCTCGCGCCGGCTGGATGCCGACAAAGGTCAGGCCAAAACGCAGACCGGCGATCATCAGCCGCCCACTGCGAAACATCGGATCATTTTGCGGCTCGCCCCAACGCTCAATCACCGCCTGGCGATTGACCTGGGGCAATCCATTGAACATCGCCAGGTACTCATCCAGCCCCAGGCTTTGCATGCAGGGGCGGAGATCGAGAGTGTCCAGGTCATTGCTGACGCCCCCCAACAAAGCCTGTATCAACGCGGTGCCGGTCTCGGGCAGCTCGCAGTCCACGGGATACCCCTGAGCCTGCAAGGCACGCAGAATATTCAATGCCGCCGCCGGAGTATCCAGCCCCACACCGTTGCCGATCCGGCCATCGCGGGTCGGATAGTTGGCCAGAATCAGTGCAATCCTTTTTTGCGGGTTCGCCACACGGCTCAACTCAACCCATCGCCGCGCCAGTTCTGCGACAAAATCCATACGCTCGGGATGGGCGCGATAACACACCACATCCGACTGACTGCGTTCGCTGCGCCATGCCAGATCCTTGAAGCTGATCGCACGGCTGATGATTCGCCCATCCAGTTCAGGCAAGGCGATATGCATCGCCAGGTCACGTGGCCCCAGCCCTTGGTCGCTAGCTTGCCAGCCGGGCTCGTTGTCCTGGGCACAAATGGCCTGGATCACCGGGATATTGCGGCGAAACGGGCGCAAATGCGGGGCTTCCGGGCTCGACTGGGCAAAACCGGTTGTGTTGAGGATCACCCCGGCGTCAACGTCGTCCAGCAGGTCCTGAACCACCGCCAGGCAGCCAGGTTCCTTGAGGCTGGCCACGGCAATCGGCAAAGGGTTGAGCCCGGCGGCCTGAAGGCGCTGGCAAAACACATCGACAAAACCGGTATTGGCCGCCTGCAAGTGCGAGCGATAGAACAACAGCGCCGCCACGGGTTGCCCGACGAGCCATTGGGCCTGCCAGTCCTTGAGTTGAGCGTTGGTGTGCTGCGGATGATAAATCGCGGTGCGCGGCAGGGTCTGCGGCTCATCCCATGCATAATCGCGGCCCAGCCATTGACTGGCCAGGTAGCGATAGAGCTGCTGGGCGTTATGCCGCCCGCCCTGGCGCAAAAAGTGCCACAGACGCTCGCCCTGTTCGGCCGGGACGGTGCTCAGCGCGCTGAGTTCCGGGTCGGGACGGTCGTCGCCGGGTACCAGAATCAGGGTGACACCACGCTCAGCCAACTGCACCAGGCGCTCGATGCCGTAGCGCCAATAGCCGATGCCGCCGTGCAGCGACAGCAAAATCACCTTGGCGTGTTGCAGCACCTGATCGACATACAAGTCGACCGAGCCATGGTTTTGCACCTGCATCGGATTGGCCAGACGCAGGCTTGGATAATCTTCAGGCAACTGCTGTGCCGCTTCGGCAAGCAGTGCCAGGCTTGAATCACCACTGCACAGGATCACCAGCTCGGCGGGGGTCTGCCCCAAGTCGGCAATATTGTCATCCGATACAAAGCCACCGGGCTGGGTCCTGAGCAAATGCATGACTTATACGCTCAACGCTGTGCGCAGGGTGGATTCGAGCAGTGCTGCGTCGAGGTCCTGACCGATCAGCACCAGCTTGGTGGTGCGCGCTTCGTCACGGCCCCAGGCGCGGTCGAAGTGCTTGTCAAAGCGCGTGCCCACACCCTGAATCAGCAGGCGCATCGGCTTGCCCGGGATCGCCGCAAAGCCCTTGACCCGCAGAATGCCGTGCTTGACCACCAACTGGGTCAGCGCTTCCATCAGTACACGCTCCTCGCCCTCCGGCAGCTCGATGGAAATCGAGTCGAAAGCGTCGTGGTCGTGGTCGTCGTGGTCATCATCGCCGTCGTGGTGATGGTCATGGTGGCTGTGGCGGCCATCGATATGATCTTCAGAGCCTGCGCCCAGACCCAGCAACACGTCCAACGGCAAGCGGCCGCTGCTGGCTTCAATGATCTTGACTGCTGGCGGCAGTTCTTCAGCCACTTCGGCGCGCACTTTTGCCAGGTCTTCAGGGCTGATCAGGTCGGCCTTGTTGAGGATCACCAGATCAGCACTGGCCAGTTGATCAGCGAACAGCTCGTGCAGCGGCGACTCATGGTCCAGGTTCGGATCAAGCTTGCGCTGGGCATCAACCTGGTCCGGGAACGCGGCAAAGGTGCCAGCGGCCACGGCCGGGCTGTCGACCACGGTAATCACCGCATCCACGGTGCAGGCGCTGCGGATTTCTGGCCACTGGAAGGCTTGCACCAACGGTTTTGGCAGAGCCAGACCGGAGGTTTCGATCAGGATATGGTCGATATCGCCACGACGAGCAACCAGTTCACGCATGACCGGGAAGAACTCTTCCTGCACGGTGCAGCACAGGCAGCCGTTGGCCAGCTCGTACACACGACCGTTGGCTTCTTCTTCGGTGCAGCCGATGGTGCACTGCTTGAGGATCTCTCCATCGATGCCCAGCTCGCCGAATTCATTGACGATCACGGCAATGCGACGGCCCTGGGCGTTATCGAGCATGTGGCGCAGCAACGTGGTTTTGCCCGAACCGAGAAACCCGGTAACGATCGTAACGGGGGTTTTGGCCAGTGTTTTCATCGGATGCCCTTGTGCTAAGCGGCGGGCATACGGGACGACGACCGCAGGCAGTGCGCGGTCAGTCTTCGCCACCGGATCACCCCGCCCGGTTGAAGTAAGAATCTGTCACGAGGCAGGTCTCCTGGCTTACGGCTGGGCATCAGTCTGAGCTGAGCCCTACCCTGCGCCTTCCCGCGTATTCAGCAGTGGCGTAGCAAGGTAAATGACCGTTTACAGTTGCGGGGGCAGCCGCGGCATACCGCGTTCCCTTCTTAGCTTCGCGTTGCGAAGAACCTCGAACGCGCAAGGCTACGCAGTGCGTTGTAACAGGTCAACTGACTACTGTGGGAGCCAGCCTGCTGGCGATGGCATCATTGCGGTGTATCTGCAACACCTCACCGCCTGCATCGCTGGCAGGCCAGCTTCCGCAGGAATCGCGCAAAACCTGACTGCAGGGATCGGTGCTGCATGCACTTGTGTTCTAATTGCCACCTTTTTTTAGCCGCCTTGCTTCAAGGATCTGCCCATGCCCTCCACCTGCCCGACCCGCGTCCTGATCATTGGTTACGTGTGGCCCGAACCGCGCTCTTCGGCGGCGGGCGGGCACATGATGCAAATCATCGAGAGTTTCTTGCAGCAAGGCTGGCAGATCACGTTCAGCAGCCCGGCCGGGATTGGCGAGCACAAGGCCGACCTTGCAGCGCTAGGCATCGACGAAGTCACGATCGAGCTCAATAACAGCAGCTTTGATGCCTTTATCACCGAACTGGCCCCGGATATCGTGCTGTTCGACCGTTTCATGATGGAGGAGCAATTCGGCTGGCGCGTCGAGAAGCATTGCCCCCAAGCCTTGCGCGTGCTGGAAACCTCCGATCTGCAAAGCCTGCGCGATGCCCGTCACCTGCAACTCAAGGCGCGGCTCAAGCAAAACACCGAGCAGGACGATTTCAGCAGCCTGTTCGCCCCGGCGCAGCGCGACACTTTTGAGCAGATGGCCGACGCCGACCTGGCCCAACGGGAGATTGCCGCGATCTATCGCAGTGACCTGAACCTGATGATTTCAGAATACGAGATCGATCTGCTGGTCGAGCAGTTCAACGTGCCCAAGGCCCTGCTGCACTGGTGCCCGCTGATGGTCGACAGCGTGCCTGAGGCGTTCGTGCCGTATGAACAGCGTCAGCACTTTTTAAGCATCGGCAATTTTCGCCACGCGCCGAACTGGGATGCCGTGCTGTGGATGAAGACCCATGTGTGGCCCTTGATCCGCCAGCAACTGCCCGCCGCCCAACTGCATGTCTACGGCGCCTACACACCGCCCAAGGCCACCGCATTGCATAACCCGGCTCAGGGTTTTAACGTGCTCAACTGGGCAGAAGACGCACTCGAAGTGATGAGCAATGCCCGTGTTTGCATGGCCCCGCTGCGTTTTGGCGCAGGTATCAAGGGCAAAATCGCCGATGCCATGCTGTGCGGTACCCCCAACGTCACCACGCCCGTGGGCGCCGAGGGCATGCACGGTGATCTGCCGTGGGCCGGTGCCATCGAGCAGAGTGCCAGCGCAATCGCGGCGGCTGCGGTCGAGCTGTACCAGAACCCCGAGGCCTGGCATCAGGCCCAACGCAATGGCCAGGCGCTGCTTGAAGCGCGCTACCTGCAAGGGGTACACGGCCCGGCGCTGGTTGCGCGCATCCAAGGGTGCCGCGCTGAACTTGAGCAGCATCGGCGTAACAACTTCACCGGGGCGATGCTGCGACATCACCAGCACAAAAGTACCCAATACATGTCGCAGTGGATCGAAGCCAAGAATCGCCTCTGACTAACTGCGCCTCCAGATACTCAGCAGAACGGCTCTGAAGGACGGCTCAAGCACCCGGTTTCCGTGGCCACTGAGATGGTTCGAGTCAAAAAACAGTGGCAGGCCGTTGGTGTCATAGGCCGAACATACCGCTCCAGGACATAAAAACGGGAACGGGTCCCAGACGGTCAGGCTGGGGTACTCGCGTTGCAACTGGTCAAGCAGCTGCATTTGTGGTGCGCGCAAGCGTTCGAGCTGCCAGCCTTCTACCGTCAGGCCAGCTGCGCACACTGGATTCATTCGATTGAACCAGTCAGAACAGCGATTGGGGGGGGCCCTGAACAGCGGTTTGGGCGCATCCATCAGTATCTGGATTTTGGCGGCTGTCAGCCTGGCCAGCACAACCTCAGCGGACCTTCGGGCCGCATCATGGTTCTCTACTGTCTGCAGGGACAGCGCCTGCTCAAAAGCTACATTTACCATTTCCGGCATTCTCAAGGATGCCAGAAAGACAATGTCCCCCGGATTGGCTTTGCTCTCGATATCTCGCAAGTCGGCTTCCTGACGAACTGCGCAGCTCGCCGGATCACCAGCCATCAGACTCACCACACTGCACCCGCCCTGCTCGTACTCCACCACCTTGATCCCGAGTTTCAGCGACACGCTGTTAAGCAGCGTTCGGTAGGCCGCCGTATGTGAATCCCCGATCACAAAAAGCTGCCGTCCGTTAACCTGCGGGTCCTCGATCTTTAGCACGTCTTCCCTTGGGTAATGCCTATAGGCATACCAGGTGTAGGTGTCACGGGTTTGGCTCAGGGATAACTGCTCAGTGTTGTCCGCCACCCAAAACGCCGACCACCAGAGCAGGATCACAGCGCTGAAACTGAAGGCGAATGTACTCCAGGCCTGGCGCTGCCACGCTGATTTACCGGTGCGCACGGGGATTTCGATCCAGTGATAGGAGGCTGCCGCCAGCGCCATCACCACCACCGGATACACTAACTGGACGACCAGCAGCTCTGTCCCCGTGGTCCAGCGTAAAAACACCGCAACGGGCCAGTGCCACAAATACAGGGAAAACGACAAACGACCGATGTAGGTCACCCACGGCGCCTGCAGTAGGCGCTGCAACGGCGAGCCGTAACCATCGGCAGGGAGTGCCAGCGCAGCGATCATCAGCACCGCCCCCAGCACCGTCGCTATCGCCCACGGGAAAGGGAAGTCTTGGCCTTCGGCATACACAAACCCTGCCAGTACCAGTGCCAGACCGCTTGCCAGCAGCAGGCTTGCAAGCGGTCTGGAGCGCAGTGAAGCGCGCCGCGTCGCTATCAGTTGGAACAATATGGCGCCCGCGGCCAGCTCCCAGAACCGGCCAGGAAGCAAGTAAAAGGCCGAGAGCTGATCGGTTTTTGTCTCCAGGGCACTGGTCACCAGCGAGGCGATGGCCAATACCGGCAGCACGGCCCACACCAGAGCGCTGTTTTTATTAAAACGAAGCCACAGGAAATACAGCACCGGGAAGACCACGTAATACTGCTCTTCAACCCCTAGCGACCAGGTATGCAAAAACGGGTTGAGCTCGGCGCCCGGAGAAAAGTAGGTATCGGGATTCCAGGCCAGCACGACATTACTGACCCCAAAAAAGGCCGCCAGCCCTGTACGACTGTTCTGTTCACTTAGCCAGGACTGAGGCACAAACAGGGCCGACACCAGGAAAGTGACCACCAGCACAACCAACAGCGCCGGCAAAATACGCAACAGCCGGCGCCTATAAAACGCTTTCAAATAGTCGACAAAACCCGAATGCCCCCGGTCGCAAAGGGACTGGCTGATCACATAACCCGAGATCACGAAGAACAGGTCGACCCCGGTGAAGCCACCGGGGAGCACGTTCAGAAAGTCGGCATGAAAAAGGATTACAGCGATAACGGCGATGGCGCGCAGCCCATCTATTGCCGGGAGGTAAGCCGGGGAAACTTTACGCATCATCGTATTTCCTGCTTTTTGTTTTTCGTCTGAATCGCGAAAGCTACCTCCCACCCAGAATTGACACCGTAATCACGATCCGACTTTGATGTAGGAATCATGTCAATCTACAGGCCGTCTTCTTAGCAGATACGTGTCCATCACCCAGCCTTTGCGCTTTCTGGCCGCGCTGCGGCTCTGCTTGATGTGCTCGCAGACGTCAGCCAGCTTGCCCGCAATCAGGATCTCGTCTGCTGTGCCGATGTAAGCGCCCCAGTAAATGTCGACGTCTTCATCGACGAAGGCCTCGAAGGCACAGTGGGCGTCGAGCATGACCACCACGTTGTCCAGGTCCTGAGCCGTCAGGCGACGCCCCGTGGTGATGCGAATCGGTTGGCCAATATCATTCAGGGGAATCCGATGGCGGGCGGCCAGCGCCTGCACGCTGCTGATGCCCGGGATCACCTGGTAGTCGAAATCGGTGCAACCGTTGGCCCGCACCCGATCCAGGATACGCAAGGTGCTGTCATACAGCCCCGGTTCGCCCCACAGCAAAAACGCTCCGCACTCGCCGTCGGCCAGTTCGTGATCAATCAACTGCGCAAACACGCACGCCCGCTGCTCATGCCAGTCTTCTACGCCCTGGGTATACGAGGGCGTTGAACTGTCGCGCCTGGGGTCGTTAACCTGTACCACCCGATAACGCGGCTCGCGGATGTAGCGCTCGCATATTTCCAGACGCAGACGCACCAGATCGTCAGTGGTCTGGCCCTTGTCCAGAACAAAGAACACGCAGGCCCGGTTCAACGCATTGATCGCCTGCACGGTGATGTGCTCCGGATCGCCTGCCCCCATGCCTATCAACAACAGTGTCTTCATTGCCCTTTATCCTTTGTCTGGCCGTAACGTCGCTGGCAGGAAGTATGAGAAGACGTCATCATCGGCTCAACAAGAACCTTTGAGCAGACAGGCCCATGACTCGACTCGCCAGAGCTACAGACCCGTCTTATGAATTGATGGACGACCACAATGGCTTGTCGATTATTTATCGTCAGCATGGTTTCCCATGCCCTCTGGTTCGCTGGCATTTTCACAAGGAGTACGAGCTGCACCTGATTGTGGCCAGCAGCGGCAAAGTGTTTGTCGGCGACTATATTGGCAATTTCCACCCGGAGTCCTTGTTCCTCACCGGCCCCAACCTGCCCCACAACTGGATCAGCCAGGTGGCCGAAGGCGAAGTGGTTGCCACGCGCGACATGCTGGTGAACTTCACCGATGAGTTGCTCGATAACGCCGCTTCGGTGTTCACCGAACTTAAGACCCTGACGCCGATGCTGGAACGCGCCCACTACGGCATCGAGTTTCGTTGCAAAACCACAATCCGCAAGGCCATGGACCTGATGCAGAGCATTGCCAGCGCCACGGGCGTTACCCGCCTGGGACATTTTTTGATCCTGCTGGAGCTGCTGGCAGAGTGTGATGACTATCAGTTGTTGTCCGGTGTTACCTGCGGGCAGCTGGCAGACGAGCACACCATAGACCGTACCAACCGGGCCGTTGACTACATATTCAGCCACTACGCCCGTGAACTGCCCCTCGAAGAAGTCGCCGAGTACATGGGCATGAAACCCACCTACTTTTCACGGGTGTTCAAGCAGGCCACCGGGCGCTGCTTCATCGAGTTCGTCAATCGCTTGCGAATCAGCAAGTCCTGCGAGCTGCTCGCCGATGGCGAAAAACCCGTCACTGACGTGTGTTTCGAGTCCGGTTTCAACAATATTTCCAACTTCAACCGCCGGTTTCAGCAGCTAAAAGGCATGACTCCATCACACTATCGGCGTCTGGCAGTGCAGCGTTTGACCGAGCAAAACCAGCCGGGACTGACTGAACGTCTGCGCAGTGCAAAATAGTATCGGTTTGAGTGTTGCCAGTGATTTGTCACGACGGTGATTGAGGGCTGTAATCCGCCCAGGCGCTTGCTCCATGCGAGCCGCTATAAAAACAATAACCGTCCTTCAGAAGCCTCAGGCCAATGAAGTGGAGTGCTCAATGAATATTCCTGTCAAAGCGTTATGTGTCGCTACGTGCATGACCCTCAGCGGTTTGAGCCTGGGCGCGCAAACCCTGACCATCGCCACGGTCAACAACAGCGACATGATCCGCATGCAAAAGCTGGCGAAAACCTTCGAGAGCGAGCACCCCGACATCAAGCTCAAGTGGGTGGTGCTGGAAGAAAACGTCTTGCGCCAACGGCTGACTACGGACATTGCCACCCAGGGCGGCCAGTTCGACGTGCTCACCATCGGCATGTACGAAGCCGCACTGTGGGGAGCCAAAGGCTGGCTCGAACCCATGACCGACCTGCCGGCCACCTACGCCATTGAGGATGTCTTCCCTTCGGTACGCGACGGTTTGTCAGTCAAGGGCACGCTCTACGCCCTGCCGTTCTATGCCGAAAGCTCAATGACCTATTACCGCACCGACCTGTTCAAGGACGCGGGCTTGACCATGCCCGAGCACCCTACATGGGAGCAGATCGCCGAGTTCGCCAAAACCCTGAACAAACCGGACCAGGAGCAGTACGGGATTTGCCTGCGCGGCAAAGCGGGCTGGGGCGAAAACATGGCGTTGATCAGCACCATCGCCAACGCCTACGGAGCGCGCTGGTTCAACGAACAGTGGCAACCTGAGTTCACCGGCCCCGAGTGGAAGAACGCCCTCAACTTTTACGTCAATACCATGAAGGCCTCGGGCCCACCGGGCGCTACCAGCAACGGCTTCAACGAAAACCTGGCGCTGTTCAACAGCGGCAAATGTGCAATTTGGGTCGATGCCAGTGTCGCCGGTTCGTTTGTCACCGACAGCAGTCAGAGCAAAGTGTCCGATCACGTCGGCTTCACCTTCGCCCCGCAGGCGGTCACCGACAAAGGCAGTGCCTGGCTCTACTCCTGGGCGCTGGCGATCCCCACCAGTTCCAAAGCCAAGGACGCCGCCAAAACCTTCAGCACCTGGGCCACCTCCAAGGAATATGGCGCGCTGGTTGCCGAAAAAGACGGCATCGCCAATGTTCCGCCGGGCACCCGGTCATCGACCTACAGCGACGCTTACCTCAAGGCAGCGCCGTTTGCCAAAGTCACCCTCGATTCCCTGAAAGTCGCCAACCCCAACGACCCTACGCTCAAGCCTGTGCCCTATGTGGGTATTCAACTGGTGACCATCCCCGAGTTCCAGGCGGTGGGCACCCAGGTCGGCAAACTGTTCAGCGCCGCCCTGATCGGCCAGACCACGGTGGACCAAGCGCTGGCAGCCGCCCAGCAAACCACCGAACGCGAAATGAAACGGGCGGGTTATCCCAAATAGCAGTACCTGCATCCAACCTTGGCTTGCGCAAGGCTCAAGCTCTGTAGGCGCTGAAGTTCCTGTGGGAGCGAGCCTGCTCGCGAATGGCCTTCGCGAGCAGGCTCGCTCCCACTAAAAGCAATTCAGGTGTATTCACGATGACGACTTCAACTGTTATAGCCGCGGTCGACGTTGCGCCTGCGGCGCGCCGATCGCGGCTGTTCAACCCGGGCTGGTTTCTGGTCACGCCTTCAGTGGCGCTCTTGCTGCTGTGGATGATCGTGCCACTGGGCATGACCCTCTATTTCTCGCTGATCCGCTACAACCTGCTGTACCCCGGTGAAAACCAGTTTGTGGGGCTGGAAAATTTCACCTACTTCCTCACCGACTCCGGTTTCTTGCCCGGAGCGTCCAATACCCTGTTGCTGGTAGGCAGTGTCTTGCTGATCAGCGTGGTGCTCGGCGTATTGATCAGCGCCCTGCTTGAAGCCAGTGAGTTCATGGGCCGCGGCATCGTGCGGGTGCTGTTGATCTCACCGTTCTTCATCATGCCCACGGTGAGCGCGCTGATCTGGAAAAACCTGATTTTCCATCCTGTGTCCGGCGTGCTGGCCGCCGTGTGGAAGCTGTTCGGCGCTCAACCTGTCGACTGGCTCGCGCACTACCCGTTGCTGTCGATCATCATCATTGTGTCGTGGCAATGGCTGCCCTTCGCAATCCTGATTCTCATGACCGCCATGCAGTCGCTGGACCAGGAACAAAAAGAAGCCGCCCGACTGGATGGCGCCGGGCCTATTGCGATTTTCTGGCACCTGACTCTGCCCCATCTGGCGCGCCCCATTGCCGTTGTGGTGATGATTGAAACCATCTTCCTGCTGTCGGTCTTCGCCGAGATCTTTACCACCACCAACGGTGGTCCGGGCTATGCGTCGACCAACCTGGCGTACCTGATCTACAACCAGGCGCTGGTGCAGTTCGATGTGGGCATGGCCTCGGCCGGAGGCTTGATCGCCGTCGTCATCGCCAATATCGCGGCCATCATTCTGGTGCGCATGCTCGGCAAAAACCTGACTGACAAGCCGTGAGGGCCCAGTGATGACTCTTCAACAATCCCGCCGCCTGCAAAGCCTGCTGCTCGGCACCCTGGCCTGGGCCATCGCCATCCTGATCTTCTTTCCGATCTTCTGGATGGTGCTGACCAGCTTTAAAACCGAGCTGGATGCATTTGCCACGCCGCCACAGTTCATCTTTACCCCGACCCTGGAAAACTACCTGCACATCGAGGATCGCAGCGGTTACTTCCACTTTGCCTGGAACTCGGTCGTGATCTCGTTCACCGCAACCGCCCTGTGCATGCTGATCGCGATTCCGGCGGCCTATTCGATGGCGTTCTACGAAACCAAGCGCACCAAAGGCACGCTGCTGTGGATGCTCTCCACCAAAATGCTGCCGCCCGTGGGCGTATTGATGCCGATCTACCTCCTGGCCAAGACCTTCGGCCTGCTCGATACCCGCACGGCGCTGATCATCATCTACACCCTGATCAACCTGCCGATCGTGGTGTGGATGATTTACACCTACTTCAAGGACATCCCCAAGGACATCCTCGAAGCCGCCCGCCTTGACGGTGCCACTCTGTGGCAAGAGGTGGTTCGTGTGCTGCTGCCCATCAGCAAGGGCGGTCTGGCCTCAACCCTGCTGTTGTCGTTGATCCTGTGCTGGAACGAGGCCTTCTGGTCGCTGAACCTGACCTCGTCCAGTGCGGCGCCACTGACTGCGCTGATCGCGTCCTACTCAAGCCCCGAAGGCCTGTTCTGGGCCAAGTTGTCAGCGGTGTCGACACTGGCCTGCGCGCCCATCCTGATTTTCGGCTGGATCAGCCAGAAGCAACTGGTACGCGGCTTGTCCTTCGGCGCGGTTAAATAACAATAATGACTGGAGGCTCATCATGGCCAACCTGAAAATCAAGAATCTGCAAAAGGGTTTTGAAGGCTTTTCCATCATCAAGGGTATCGACCTTGAAGTGCATGACCGCGAATTCGTAGTATTTGTCGGGCCATCGGGATGCGGTAAATCAACGTTGCTGCGCCTGATTGCCGGGCTCGAAGAAGTGACTGACGGCACTATCGAGCTGGACGGTCGCGACATCACCCAGGTCAGCCCGGCCAAGCGCGATCTGGCGATGGTGTTCCAGACCTACGCCCTGTACCCGCACATGAGCGTGCGCAAAAACATGTCCTTCGCCCTCGATCTGGCGGGCGTACCTAAAGCCGAAGTCGAGAAAAAAGTCAGCGAGGCGGCACGGATCCTTGAGCTTGCGCCGTTGCTTGAGCGCAAACCCAAACACTTGTCCGGCGGCCAGCGTCAGCGCGTGGCCATTGGACGTGCGATCGTGCGCAACCCGAAAATCTTCCTGTTTGACGAACCACTGTCCAACCTCGATGCCGCCCTGCGGGTGCAAATGCGCCTGGAACTGGCGCGCCTGCACCAGGAGCTGCAAGCCACGATGATTTACGTCACCCACGATCAGGTCGAAGCCATGACCCTGGCCGACAAAGTAGTGGTGCTCAATGCCGGTAAAATCGAGCAGGTCGGCTCGCCCCTGGATCTGTATCACCAGCCGGCCAACCTGTTTGTCGCAGGTTTTCTGGGCACACCTAAAATGGGCTTTTTGAAAGGCAAGATCACTCGCCTCGATAGCCAGGGCTGTGAAGTCGAACTGGACGCCGGCACCCGTATCCAGTTGCCCCTGAGCGGCGCCTCGCTGAGCCTGGGCAGCCCCGTCACTCTGGGCATCCGCCCGGAACACCTGAACCTTGCCAAACCCGGTGAATGCGCCCTGAGCGTCACGGCCGATGTCGGCGAACGCCTGGGTAGCGACACTTACTGCCACGTAATAACCGCCTGCGGCGAACCACTGACCATGCGAATCAGGGGCGATATGGCAAGCCAGTACGGCGAGCAATTGAGCTTGCATCTGGACAGTGAGCATTGCCATCTGTTCGATGCTGACGGGCTGGCTCTCACCCGCCCATTGCGCGCTGCGGCCTGACGCTGACGACCTTTTTTGAGATAGCACCATGAAACTTAATCGCCTGAATCTCGATAACCTCACCGACAAAGTGGCCAAGCCCGCCTATCTTGCAAGCCATACGCAACATGGCATTGCACATATCGGGGTGGGCGGCTTTCATCGCGCCCATCAGGCGTATTACACCGATGCCCTGATGAGCCAGGGCCGTGATCTTGACTGGAGCATCTGCGGCATCGGCCTGCGCGCCGAGGACCGCAAGGTGCGAGACGATCTCGCCAGTCAGGACTACCTCTACACCCTGTTCGAGTTGGGTGATGGCGACGATAACCAAAGCCGGATCATTGGCTCCATCAGTGACATGCTGCTGGCTGAAGACGACATTCGGGCGCTGATCGACAAACTGGCCAGCCCGGCCATTCGCATCGTCTCACTGACCATCACTGAAGGTGGTTATTGCATTGACGACAGCAGTGGCGAGTTCATGGCCTCACTGGCGCCCATCCAGCACGACCTGTCCCATCCCGAAACGCCCACAACGGTCTTTGGCGTGCTCTGTGCTGCCCTAGCCCGACGCAGGGCCAACGGCACCCGGGCATTTACTGTCATGTCCTGCGATAACCTGCCCCACAACGGCGCGGTGGCACGCAAGGCGCTGCTGGCTTTCGCCGCGCTGAGCGATATGAATTTGCATGACTGGATCGCCGCCAATGTCAGCTTTCCCAATGCAATGGTGGACCGCATTACCCCCATGACCAGCGATGCCCATCGCCAGCAACTGCAGGACCAGTTGGGGATCGAAGATGCCTGGCCAGTGGTGTGCGAACCCTTTATTCAGTGGGTGCTGGAAGACAAGTTCGCCAATGGCCGTCCGGCATGGGAAACCGTAGGTGTTCAGCTCACGGATGACGTCACGCCCTATGAAGAGATGAAAATCAAACTGCTCAACGGCAGTCACCTGGCGCTGACCTACCTGGGGTTTCTCAAAGGCTATCGCTTTGTCCACGAGACCATGAATGACCCCTTGTTCGTAGCCTACATGCGGGCCTACATGGACCTGGACGTGACGCCGCAGCTGGCACCAGTGCCAGGCATCGACCTTGCGGTTTACAAAGACACCCTGGTCCAGCGTTTTTCCAATCAGGCCATTGCCGACCAGCTGGAGCGCGTGTGTTCTGACGGTTCGTCGAAGTTTCCCAAATTCACCATTCCAACCATCAATCGCCTGATCAGCGATGGCGCGCAGCTTAAGCGTGCGGCACTGGTGGTGGCTGCCTGGGCGCTGTACCTCAAGGGTGTGGACGAGAACGGGCAAACCTATGACATTCCCGATCCACGAGCCGTGTTTTGCCAGGCTTTGGTCGCGGAAGATGCGCTGATCGTGCAGCGGCTGCTGGGAGTGGAAGATATTTTTGGCACTGCCATCGCCCAGTCGGCCGAGTTTGTGGCGGCCTTTGAGTGGTGTCTGAACAACTTGCGTGAAGCGGGCGTGAGCGGGACGCTGGAGAAACTGCTGCATCTTTGAACAGCCCTCACCCCCCCCTTTCTCCGAGGCTGGGGGGTGGGTTTTTTGATCTGGCCACAAACAGGTTCTGCATGAACACTCGCACCTTATTCCTGGGCATCGACTGCGGCACCCAGGGCACCAAAGCACTGATTCTCGACAGCCACAGCGGCCAGGTGCTGGGGTTGGGCACTGCGCCCCATACGCTGACCCAGGGTGAACACGGCCGCCGCGAGCAGGACACCGAGCAATGGTTGCAGGCATTGACCACAGCCACGCAACGCGCGCTGACCCAGGCCGGTGTCAGCGGCCAGCAGATTCAGGGCATCGGCGTCTCGGGCCAGCAACACGGACTGGTGCTGCTGGACAAGCACGGTGAAGTATTGCGCCCGGCCAAACTCTGGTGCGATACCGAGTCGGCTCCCGAAAACCGCCAGTTGCTGGAATGGCTAGGGGGTGAAACGGGCTCCATGCAGCGACTGGGTCTGGTCATCGCACCGGGCTACACCGTTTCCAAACTGCTATGGACCAAAATCCATCACCCTCAAGTATTTGCGCGGATTGCCCATATCCTGCTGCCCCATGACTACCTGAATTACTGGCTCACCGGACGCTGTTGCAGCGAGTACGGCGATGCCTCGGGCACCGGCTATTTCGATGTCCGCAGCCGCCAGTGGGACCTCGATATCCTGCGCCATATCGACCCGGATCGCCGTCTTGAACAGGCGCTGCCTGAGTTGATCGAGTCTCACCAGCCAGTGGGCGGCTTGCGCCCGCAGATTGCCCGGTTGCTGGGGCTGAACCCCGACGCCGTGGTGTCCAGCGGTGGTGGCGACAACATGCTCGGTGCCATTGGCACCGGCAATATTGAACCTGGGATCATCACCATGAGCCTGGGCTCATCCGGCACGGTGTACGGCTTTGATCCGCAGCCGCAGGTCAGCCCGGACACCTCGGTGGCCAGCTTCTGCTCGTCAAGCGGTGGTTGGCTGCCCTTGATCTGCACCTTAAACCTGACCAATGTCACAGGCGCCGTGCGCGAGTTGTTCGGGTTGCCACTCGATGCGTTCAATCAACTGGCCAGTCAGGCACCGATTGGCACTGAAGGGGTTAGCCTGCTGCCCTTTCTCAATGGCGAGCGTGTACCGGCCCTGCCCGATGCCAGCGGCAGTTTCCAGGGCCTTACCCTGGCCAACATGACTCAGGCCAATCTGTGCCGGGCCGCCATCGAAGGCACTACCTATGGCCTGCGCTACGGCCTGGACCTGCTGCGCCAAAACGGTTTGCAAAGCCACACCATACGACTGGTGGGTGGCGGCTCGAAAAGCCCGCTGTGGCGCCAGATCGTCGCCGACATCATGAACACCCCGGTGGTCTGCACCGAACAAAGCGAAGCCGCCGCCCTGGGCGCGGCCATCCAGGCTGCCTGGTGTGTGGGTGCAGGTCGTCAAACCCTGGCGCAATTGTGCCAGCGTTGCGTACGCCTCGACCACGCGGGTGAAACCCTTCCCGAGGCGGCGAATGTGCTGGCTTATGAACACTTTTATCTACGCTACCGACAACAGGTCGCGGCCTTAACCGAGTAAACGTTATGTATGTGATTTGCGGAGAAGCACTGTTTGATTTTTTCGCGCAAGCGGACGGCAGCGCGCAAGCGAACAAAGTGGAATTCAAAGCCATTGCCGGTGGGTCGCCGTTCAACGTAGCGGTGGGCCTGCGGCGCCTGGGTATCAACACCGCACTGTTTGCCGGGTTGTCGACGGACTATCTGGGCCAGCGCCTCCAACAAGTCCTCAAGGACGAAGGTGTCAGTGATCAGTACCTGATCCAGATGGACGCCCCTACCACACTGGCCATGGTCGCACTGGATGCCAACGGCTCACCCGCCTACAGCTTTCGCGGCGAAGGCTGCGCCGACCGGCAATTGCATACCCATCATTTACCCGAATTGGGCCCTGAAGTGCGCGGGCTGCATGTCGGGTCTTTTTCATTGGTGGTGCAACCGGTTGCCGATACGTTGCTGGCACTGGTCAAGCGCGAAAGCGGACGTCGCCTGATCAGCCTGGACCCGAATGTGCGCCTTAACCCTGAGCCGGATATTGAGGTATGGCGGCAGCGAATCAATGAACTGATTCCCTATGCCGATGTGATCAAAGTCAGTGATGAAGACCTGGAGCTGCTGTATCCGGGACAAGATCCGCAGCAGATTGCCTGCTCATGGCTGAACCATCGCTGCCAACTGGTGTTTTTGACCCGTGGCAGCCAGGGCGCCAGCGTCTGGAGTCGCGAGCATGGCCAGCGCACGGCTGTGGCCACTCAGGTCAACGTTGCTGACACCGTAGGCGCGGGCGACACCTTCCAGGCAGCAGTGATCGCCTGGCTGACCGAGCATGAGCTGGACTCCGTTGAGGGGCTGCAACAGTTGAGTGCCTCCCAACTCGACACCCTGCTCGACTTCGCCAGCCGCGCCGCCGCCCTCACCTGCAGCAAAACCGGCCCGGACTTGCCGTATCGTGCGCAGCTGATGTAACCGCCGCCTTTATAGTTCCACCGTGGGAGCGAGCCTGCTCGCGAAAAGCATTCGCGAGCAGGCTCGCTCCCACTGGGGCCTTGACCTGTAACAGAGTCTTTACGGGCTTGTGTGCGTTGCTTACCAGATCGACAGGTTGTAGCTGACGATCAGCCGCGTTTCATCCACGTCACGGGCGAACTGGGCGTAGTTGGTGCGGTAGGTCGCATTACGCAAGCGCAGGCTGACGTCCTTGAATGTGCCGCTCTGCACGATGTATTTCAGCTCGCTGTCACGCTCCCACTCCTTGCCTTCTTCGGTGCTGCCAAGCACTTTGATGTGGTCGCCGTTCACGTAGCGCGTCAGGAACGACAATCCGTCAATCCCGATGGCCTTGAAGTCATAGTCGTAACGCAGCTGCCAGGAACGCTCCTGGGCGTTGGCAAAGTCATTGACCTGCAAGTAGTTGACCAGATACGGGTTGCTGCCATCCAGATACGGCATCGACGTTTCGCCATTCATGCGCTGCCAGCCCGCGCTGACTTTATGCCCGCCCACCGAGTAACCGAGCATGGCGCCCAGGGCGCGGTTGTCGATGGTCGAAGCCTTGGCAGAACCAGCGTCATCACTTTTCAGTAAGCGCACATCGGCTGAAAACACACCCGGGCCAACGGGCTGGCTGGCCAGCAAACCGACAAATTGCTGCCGGTAGATGTCCTGCAGCTCGGCGTAATGGTACTGCGCGGTCAGACGCTCGTTAACTTTGTAGTCCAGGCCGTACATCGTGAAATGATCGGCAGTCATATTGCATGCGTAACGTTTGTTTTTGCAGTTCAGGCGCAGGTCCTGGCTGTCAGTGGAATCACGGGCGGTATAACGATCAAGGCGCGAAGCCATGAACTTCAGGTCCTTGATTTCCTGTGAGACCAGCATGGCGCCGTTGAACATGTTGGGCAGCAGCCGACCATCGTTGTACTTGAGCAACGGCAGGTCAGGCAGTAGCGCACCATACTTGAGCACGGTCTGTGACACGCGCATCTTGGCCGTCAGCCCGAACTTGGCATATTGATCCTTGGAACGACGGGGGTCGTTGCCGGTCGAAGGTAGCAGGCCGCTGTTGCTGTCGGCAGGGCTGGAGTCCAGTTTCAGACCCAGCATGCCCAGCGCATCGAGCCCAAAACCGACCGTGCCTTCGGTGTAACCCGATTGCAGGTTGAGGATAAAGCCTTGCGCCGTTTCATCGCGCTTGGACGCGCCTTGGGGATTTGAGCTGCTGCCATCGCGAAAGTCGCGATTGAAATACACCGTACGTGCTTCCAGTTTGGCGCTGCTGTCTTCAATAAAACCGCCGGCTTGTGACTGTGCGGCAAAACCGGCACACACTGCCAGTGCACCCCAGCGAGATACCCGGCTCTGCGCCAACACGGTTAAAGGATGAACCATTTACAAGCTCCAGCAGCCAATCAAGGCAGGATGAAAACGATCGAAGGCGCACTGAGTATCAAGTGAGAGGCTTCAATCCAAAAAAGGGGCGCAATTGTACGAAAGGCTTAGCCTGAGCCTCATTCGACCTTAGTCGCACTGTCAAGAACGGGGCTTGCAGCAACATTGATAGCGTTGAGCCGCTATCCGGCATCCAATAGACTTATCCAGTGATTCACTTCCAGGACTTACCATGGCTACCAAGAGTTCAAGGCGCAACCAACGCTTGCAGGCCAGTGCCACCGAACAGGCATTGCTGGAGCTTAACGAGACCCTTGAGGAACGCGTGGCCGAACGTACCCAGGCGCTGGCCGAGGCCAACCTGCAACTGCAACGCGAGATACTGGAGCGGGCCCGGGCCGAGGAAGCTCTGCGGCATGGGCAAAAAATGGAAGCCGTGGGCCAGTTGACCGGCGGTATCGCCCACGACTTCAACAATATGCTGACCGGAATTATCACCAGCCTGGATCTGATGAAGCGCTACATCGCAGCTGGGCGTATTGACGAAGTCGAACGTTTTGCCGATGCCGCCGTGTCTTCTGCGCATCGGGCAGCCGCGCTGACCAACCGCCTGCTGACGTTCTCCCGTCGCCAGTCACTGGACCGCAAGCCGCTGGATCCCAATCAACTGGTGAGTTCGCTGCAGGCCCTGTTCAGTAACACCACAGGCCCGCACATTGAACTGATTCTGGAGCTTGGGCCAAACATATGGCCCATCAATACAGACACTGGACAACTTGAAAGCGCCCTGCTCAATCTGATGATCAACGCCCGCGATGCGATGCCCGAAGGCGGAACGCTGGTGGTCAAAACAGCCAATCACTATCTCGACGCCAGTGATCTCAGCACCCTGGAGGCGGTCAGTTCAGGTGACTATGTGATGCTTGAGGTGAGTGACGACGGCACGGGCATGACCCCGCAAACCCTCGCCAAGGCTTTCGACCCCTTTTTCACCACCAAACCCGTGGGTCAGGGCACGGGGCTTGGGCTGTCAATGATTTACGGTTTTGCCCAGCAGTCTGGCGGGCATGTCAGCATCAACAGTCAGAGCGGTTGCGGTACCCGTGTGTGCCTGTACCTGCCGCGGTATCACAGCCCAGAAGCGAAAACTCAGGCATAATCCGCGGCCGCGCACTATGCCCTACAGTTTCAAGGTAAAGATCACATGAAAGCTCAAGCCCGCCATATTCTGGTGAAAACCGCCGAAGAAGCCGAATCGCTCAAGCAACGCATCGCCAAGGGCGAAGCCTTCGATGTGCTGGCGAAAAAATTCTCGACCTGCCCGTCGGGCAAGCGTGGCGGCGATCTGGGTGAAGTGCGGCCTGGGCAGATGGTGGGCGTTATCGACCAGATCATCTTCAAGAAGCCACTGCGGGTGGTACACGGCCCGGTCAAAAGTAAGTTCGGCTATCACCTTGTGCAGGTGTTTTACCGCGATTGAAACAAGCCCTGTGAGAGCGAGCCGGCTCGTACAAGCGAATCGCGAAGCTTTTGAGAACTTCGCGAGCAGGCTCGCTCCCACACGCATCAGAACATGATGTCAAAACGCTCAAGCACATTGAACTGCTCATCGACCAGGCAACCCGTGCGCCACTTGTCAAAGGTCAGGCAAGGGTGCGACGTGCCAAAGCTGATGATGTCGCCTATGCGCAACCGGGTATCCGCGGCAACGGTCATAAAGGCATGCTGATCCATCACCGCCGTGATCTTGCACCCGCTGACATCGTCGCCAACCGCCGGTAACACCCCTTCGCGATAACGCTTTAACGGTACCGGCAGGCCCGCGTCAAAGGCCACGTCGCGCTTGCCCAGCGCAATCACTGCAAAGCCCGGCTCGGGCAGCGATTGCACGTGAGCCCAGACTTCCAGCGCTGGACGCAAGCCCTCGTGCAAGTCCTGGCGACGATCCAGTACGCAGCACTGAGCATCCTTGTAGATACCGTGGTCATGAACCACGTAACTCCCAGGGCGCAATACACTGAGAAAACGCCCGCTGGCCGCCTCGGCCTCGAAGCCTTCTGCAATCAGGTCATACCAGGCCGAGCCCGAGGCAGTAATGATCGGTTGATCGAGGGCAAACGCGCCGTCGGCGTGTAATTGCAAGGCCAGACGCACCAGCGAAGCCGCAAACTCGCGAATGCCGTTGACGGCCTGTTCTCCGTGAATCACTCCTTCGTAGCCTTCGATTCCCGTGAGGGCCAATGCGGGCTGTGCCTTGATCGCTGCGGCCAGGGCCATGACTTCCTGCTCGGTGCGGCAACCACAACGCCCGCCTGCTACTCCGTATTCGATCATGACCCTCAGGCGCTGGCCCCGTTCGGCAAAGAAGGCGCCCAGGGCCGCCACGTTGTCCGGGTGGTCGACCATGCAGTGAAATTCGAATGCCGGATCGGTCTGCAAGTCAGCAATCAAGGCCATATTGGCCCGTCCCACCAACTGATTGGCCATCAACACTCGTCGTACGCCACCGGCGTAGGCCGCACAGGTTTGGACCGCAGTCGCCAAGGTCAAACCCCAAGCGCCCTGCTCCAGCTGGCGACGAAACAGTGCCGGTGCCATGCTGGTTTTGCCGTGAGGTGCCAACACCGCGCCGCTACGGGTAACAAAGTCCTGCATCCAGCGAATGTTGTGCTCCAGTGCGTCACGGTGAATCACCAGGGCGGGCAGGCTCACGTCATGAACCAGGTTATCGGCGGGGTTGGCTGCACCTTTGAGCACCGGCGGGTTGTTCGACGTCTTCGACACACTCAACTCCTCAAATTTCAGCGCTTGGCTTTATAGGCGATGCAGTCGATCTCGACCTTGCAATCGACCATCATCATGGCCTGCACGCAGGCCCGGGCCGGTGCATGTTCGCTTTTGAAGTACGAGGCGAACACCTTGTTGAAACTCCAGAAATCACGAGGGTCCTGCAGCCATACACCAGCGCGGACCACATCTTCAAGGCCATAACCGGCTTCTTCTAGGATGGCGACCAGGTTTTGCAGGGTCTTGTGGGTTTGCTCGACAATCCCGCCGTTGATGATTTCACCGTTTTCCATGGCAACCTGGCCGGACACGTGCAACCAGCCATCAGCCTCTACAGCACGGGCGAAAGGTAATGGCTGGCCACCTGCGCCAACAGCGCCGGTACCGAAACGTTTGATGCTCATAGCAGGTAACTCCGAGGTCAAAAAAGGCGCCTCATGCGCCACAGTCCCAGCAGTTTGCCATAACGTCGGGCCATCAACCCAATTGCCACCAGCGAGGCAAGAGTTGCTGCACCTTGGGCTCGGCAAAACGGTCATCAATCAGATACAGCGTGCCCTGATCACTTTGGGTACGGATCACCCGTCCAGCGGCCTGCACCACTTTTTGCACACCGGGGTACAGGTAGGTGTAGTCATAACCGGCGCCAAACAATGCCGCCATCCGCTGTTTGATCTGTTCATTGACCGGGTTGAACTGCGCCAGCCCCAAGGTCGCGACAAACGCGCCTATCAGCCGGGCGCCTGGCAAATCGATACCCTCGCCAAAGGCTCCGCCCAGCACTGCAAAACCCACGCCCTGGCTCGACAGGGTGAACTGATCGAGAAATCCCTGGCGTGCCGCTTCATCCATACGCCGCGCCTGGGACCATTGGCTGACGTGGGGATAGCGCTCGGCGAGCAATTGGGCAACCTGTTGCAGATAATCAAAGCTGCTGAAAAACGCCAGGTAGTTACCCGGCCGTTGCTCAAACTGACAGGCGATCAGTTCGACAATCGGCTCCAGCGAAGCCTGACGATGGGCAAACCGGGTCGATATCCGGCTGACCACGTTTACGGTGAGTTGCTCAGCCTTGAACGGTGACTCGACGTCCATCCAGACCGTGTCAGCCGGTAACCCCAGCAAGTTGGCGTAATAGGTCTGCGGGCTCAGGGTGGCCGAAAACAGCACATTACTCTGGGCACTCCCCAAGCGCGGGCCGATAAAACCTGCAGGTACGATGTTGCGCAGGTTGAGCTGCGACAGACGCCGCTTGCCGTCTTCACGCAGACTGACGTCGAACAAAAAGTGCGGATCAAACAGTTCGGCCACTCGATTGAACTGCAGAGTTTCAAAGTAGAAGCTTTGCAGATTACCGGTCAGCCCTTGCGGGTGATCATTCAAGTAGTCGCCGATGGCGGTGATGCAAGCCGACAAGGCCGTCAGCCACTTCTCCGGCAGCGTGGGGTAAACCTGATAGGCACCCGCCTGCTCCTTGTGCAGCGCATTCCATTCACGGTTCAGACGTTTGAAAGGCTTATCGAGCGCGGCCGGTGCCGTGTGACGCACGCTATTGAAAACCTGCTGGTCCAGACTGGCGCTGTACATCTGCCGCGCACGCTCAACCAGATTGTGGGCTTCGTCCACCAGCGTCGCGACCCGCCACTGGTTTGCCTGGGCCAGGCCATAGAGCAATGCACTGAAGTCGAAGTAATAGTTGTAGTCCGCAACCACCACATCAGCCCAGCGGGCCATTTCCTGACTCAGGTAATACGGGCAAATCCCGTGAGCCAGCGCAACGCTGCGCAAGGTCTGCTGATCGAGGGGGGCCTGGGCGACCGCCGCCAGACGCGCAGCAGGCAAACGATCATAAAAACCTCTGGCCAATGGGCATGAATCGCCATTGCACGCGTTCTCGGGGTATTCACAGGCCTTGTCCCGCGCAACCAACTCCAGCACCCGCAACGGCACATTCTGCCCCTTGGGATAGAGCACCTGCGCCGCATCCAGGGCCAGCTTGCGGCCCGGAGTCTTGGCGGTCAGAAACACTACTTTGTCGAGTTGCCGCGCAGGCATGGCCTTGAGCAGCGGAAACAGGGTGCCAATGGTTTTGCCGATCCCGGTCGGCGCCTGAGCCATCAGGCAGCGCCCGGTACTGGCGGTTTTGTACACCGCCTCGGCCAATGCCCGTTGCCCGGTACGAAATTGCTCATGGGGAAAGGCCAGCCTGCGAGCGGCTTCGTCCCGAGCCTGGCGATGGCTCATTTCCTGCTCGGCCCAGGCCAGGAACAACCCGCATTGCTGCTCGAAAAACTGCTGCAAATCCGCAGCCGACCAGGTTTCCTGAAGACGTGTTTCCTTTTCGCTGACAATGTCGAAGTACACCAGCGCCAGATTGACCTGCGGCAATTGCAGACTTTGGCACAGCAGCCAGCCGTAGACGCGGGCTTGTGCCCAATGCAACTGGCGGTGGTTGGCCGCCATTGCGGCGAAATCGCCACGATAGGTTTTCACCTCTTCCAGCACATTGGCCACCGGGTCATAGCCGTCTGCCCGGCCGCGCACGGTCAACGCCCCGTACTGGCCTTCAAGACTCAACTCTGGCTGGTACAGCGCACTGCGCCGCGAGGCCACCGTGCGATGACCGGCAATGCCCTGCTGCGCCGTGGGTGACGGCGTAAAGCGCAGATCCAGATCGCCGACCTTGGCCGTGAACTCGCACAAGGCACGCACCGCAACGCGATAACTCACCCCTGCGGCTCCTGCCATTGCACGTAGCACACAGTTACCGGCATTGCGTGCTCTTCGCAAAAGGCCAGCCAGCGTAACTGGTTATCCTGCAGACGATCACCCGGGCCCTTGACCTCGATCATGCGGTAGGTTTTTTGCGCCGCAAAAAACTGGATCAAGTCAGGCATGCCTGTGCGATTGGCTTTTATATCGAGCAGCAGACGCCGAAACCACAACTTCAAATGTGCGGGCGGCAAGCACAGCAATGCGTCTTCAAGCAGGCCCTGACTCAGATAGCTCCAGGCGACAAAGGGGCTCTGGATACCGAATTTGGCCACGTAAGCTGCACGGATTGTGGCCAGGTAACGCCCGTCATCGAGTTGTGCGAAACAATCCTCGAACATCGCGGCACGCTGCTCGTAGAAGTCATCTTCCAACAAGTCCGCCGGGCCACTCTGATACGGGTGAAAAAACGCGCCCGGCAAGGGCGCAAAAATCGCCGGCCAGCACAGCAAACCGAACAGCCCGTTGATCAAGGTGTTTTCCACGTAATGCACTGGGGCATCAGGGGCCTGCAGATGCGCCACCACCTTGAGTTCAACGCACGTGGTGTCTTCTCGTGGCAGGCTCAGGTCGAGACGGTCAGGGGCTCTTGGCTTTGAAACGGCGACCGCTGCCAACCCGAGCTTGCGTCGCAGACGCGGGATTATCCGCAGCAAATGCTGGTGTTCGGCATCAGTCAGTGGCGCCTGCAGGGCCGTTTCTGCCAGGCTCAGCGCCCGTTGGTATTGCCCCTGACGCTCCAGCACGCGAATGCCACGCTGCCGCGCTTCGGGGTGCTGGCTGTGCTGATAGACCTGTAGCGCCCGGCTCAAGTCTTCTGTGCGTTCCAGATGCTGACCGATCTGGAACAGCAGGCGTGCGCGTCGTCGTTGCAGCCAGCGGTTATCCGCCTGGTAGTCGAGTACGGGTTGCAGTACATCGTCCACATCCCCAGTGACCTCAAATCGCTCGCGACAGGCATACAGGTGCACATAGCCCTCAATATCGGCACGGGAACGTAGTCCTCGCGATTCATGACTAAAACCGACTTTCTCGTACGTAAACAGGCCCAGATCGGCCAGTACCAGATCTGACCAGCCCTGGCTGAGGTTGCCAAAAAACATCAGGCGCAAACGATCGCACAGCGCCCTGTGGTTAAGGGTGTATAGCGGTTCGGCCAGGGCCGGGTGCCACTGGGCCAGGCTCTGCTGCTGGGTAAAGCTGGCCACCAACTCATCAAGCCATTCCGATTTTTTGGCTTTGGGCCGGCCAATATGCGCGCTGAAGCGGGCAAGAATTTCTGGCTTTTGCAGCACATCAAACACCTCGGCCAGGGCCAAAGGCGCCTGGTCGTCCAGCCATCCCCGTGCAACCAAGGGCTCTGCAGCCAGTGAAGCCTCACCGATTTCCGGATACTTGAGCTTGCTGGCCCTGAAGTGCGCCCCCTTGCGCATCACCATACGTACCCACAACGCTTGTGAAGGGCCGGGCAGTTCAGCGAAACCGGCGATAAACCGCTGCTCCTCGACACTTAGAAGGTCGTCATAACGGGCGGCAATCCAGTCAAGCACATGCTGGAAGTTTTTCAGGTAGTAAAACGGGTCTTCGAGGGGATTGGAAATCACGGGCAGAACGGACCACTGGCTTTTGATACTGGATATGCGTACAGATATCAGTTTGCCCAGTACTCTGGCAAATCCTATTGGATGAGCGGTTTGCAGAGCGCAGGCTCGTCGTCCTGGCTGACGAGCCTTTAATCTGGAGCCTCAATCCCAAGGGCCGTGTGCCAGGCCTGCTTGTTCGGGTCGTGAGCCCATAAGCTGGCAATCAGGGAATTGCATTGCGTGAAGTCGATTTTTTGCATGTGATACAGCGCCTGCAATGACGCCAGGGGTAGCCCGCTAATGGACTCAAGCCAGGCGACATTCGCCTGCAACGGCGCGGGGTTGCCCATTAACACCCGGTGAAAATCCTTAATGCGCTGCACTTTGTCGGGATGGCATTTTTGCAGGAAAGGTTCAAGGCCATCGGCCTGATTGACGAAAGGCGAACAGATCAAACACCCCAGTTGCTCATCGTTAAGCCCATGCAGTTTGCTAAGGTACTGCGCGGCGGCACCGCGTAACTTTTCAAGTTGTTTGGGCGTATCAAACACAGCCCCCAGCTGCTTTATCAGCTGGCCTTTAAACCGGTCATTGCAGGTATTTTCTCTCGAGGCGCGGCGCAAGTAAGCATCGGCTCCCACACTGTATTCCACACCATATTGGTAAGCCCCGCGCATACCGTGTACGTGGGCCGCCACCAAAACGACTGCAGCTTGGGGCTCTTCAATATTCAGGGCCTTGATATTCCAGGCCCCTTCCATGAACACCAGCACCGGAGAGTGCAACACATCCATTTCGTGGCACAGGCAATCAAATACATTAATCACGTTTATATCGCCCGCCCCCTCGCCGGCGCTGGCTTCACTGCCCGGCGCCGCTGGCAGACGCAACAGCTGTTTATAGTCGTCATCCAGCTGGCTGCACAACTTGACCGCACTTTCAAAACCCTGACGGTGCTCGCCATTGGGACTATGCCCCTGCTGCTTTGCAACCTGCTGAATCCACCTTACGTACTGCCCAAGGTGAGTGGGAGGACGCCGGTCGATCAACGCATCGACCTTGACACCCCAGTTACTGGCTCGTCGGTACAGCTTGGCCCGGGACAACAAGTCGGCATACAAAAATGTCGCCCTGGCATCACCGTGAGTCAGGTGACCCGACATCAATACCTGGGTTCGATTCAGGTCACAAGACAGGCTCTCAAACCCTACCTGCTTATGCAGCCTGGTAGCGGCCTGCTCATCCACCAACAGCAATTCCACCCGGCTGTCGTCATACATAAACAACTCACTGCATTGAGCCTGAATACGCTCCATCACATTGGCCGTCATTCGTGGTTGGCGCAGTATCGCAATGCGCAAAATGAAGGTGTGCGGCGAGCGCCCTGAAATACTGAGCTGCGCGGCGCGTAAAAAAGCCAAGGTATACGCGCACTCCTTGCCGCCCTCATGAACCACCATTACCCGGTAACGCTCAATGCGCTCGACTCCTCCCGCGGCCACTAACAAGCGTTGAATCAACAACTGCAAGGCAATGCGCTCGGAACGGCTGAAAAAACCCAGGAGTCGGTGCAACACTTGTTGATAGACAGAGCTCATGGCTTGCTCATGAAAGTTATTCATGGGTTATTCCTCCAGATCGAGACACGCATTATCGGCAGCTCGATTTGACGCGCCCACACTTACCTCAACTCTTCAGGTCAGAACAGACGCGGCGCACGTACGCATAGGAATAGCCCTACAAAAGCACCTCCAAAAAAATACAAATTGTTATAGAGCGAATCCTTATGAATTGATTTAAGGGCTTTTTCCTCTGCTAAAATTCACTTGTCCGCGCCGGGTCATCGCAGGGGCCGCGTCCAAGAGTTTTAGCCAAACAAAAAAAATGCCCCGGGACATCGTGTCCAGGGGCATTTTTGGGTACGCGGTGTACCGCGTGACATCAGTCCGTAGTCAGCTGCAGCGCGACTCGTCCGCGGCACGGGCAATCGTCCATGTAGCGATGGGCCTCAACAAAGTTTTCGAAAGGGAAAACCTTTATCTCCAGCGGCAACAGCACACGGTCAGCAGTCAGTTGGTTGATGTCGCGCAAGGCGCGCTTCATGGCCTCCTCGTCCTGGGCGATGCCCAGTTCCGGCTTGCCGGTGAAGTTACCGATGCAATGCACAAAAAACTTGATGTTCTTCTGGAAGCACGCACAACCCGGGAAGCCCGTTTGATTGCCCCCTTGCAAACCGTACAGCACCAGGCTGCCACGGGGCGCCAGAACGTCACCCAGCACAGACATTTGCGGGCCGCCAAGGCCATCGAGCACAACGTCCACGCCTTTGTTGTCAGTGATCTTGTTGACCTGCATCAGCAAGTCCTGCTCTTCGGTGACAATCACTTTGTCGGCGCCCAGGCTCAGCAGGCACTCGCGTTCCGTTGCATCTTTGGTCGCGGCAATGACTTTAAGGCCGAGGGCTTTGCCCAATTGCACAAAGGACGGCCCGGCGCAGTGGCTGGCATCGGTAATCAACACCGTTTGCCCCGGCTTGGCCTGCGCCAGATCGACATAGGCAAAATAGGCAATCAACAACGGTGTGTAATGCACGCTGGCTTCAACCGCAGACAACACGTCCGGGTAACGGGTCAACGTTGAGCGCGGCATCAAGATCAGCTCGCCGTAGGTTGGGTAGTCGTTGGCGCTTTGGCCCGGGAAGCTGGCGACCTTGTCACCAATCGCCAGATCATCCACACCGTCGCCTACAGCGGTGACGATGCCTGCCATTTCATGACCGATACCCGCAGGCAAACGGGCGTGGCTAGGGGCCAGATTTTGCCGCCACAACACGTCATACCAACTGATGCCGATCGCCTGGACACGGACCTGCACTTCGCCAGGCGCAGGCGCGGCGACTTCGTGCTCTTCGCACTTGAGCACCTCGGCCGGGCCAAACTTGTGAAAACGGATCGTGCGCGACATTACAAACCTCGCCTAATTAATCGCTAATACCACGGGACTTTATCCGGGCTTTGTGCGCAAGACTAACAGACAGCATTAATAGTCGACATGCCTGACATTGATCCGCAGACAGGTTGCAAGCAGACGTGTCCCCTGAAAAGCCAGTAAAACCGCAATAAACAGGTGCTAAACATCGCGCACACCAGTAAGAAACAAAATCTACACAGTGACGAAAAAACAATTTTGCCAGTAAGATCCGTTACTTCACTACCTGTTGAACCCCAGCGAAGCCTGCCTGATGAACCGTAACGACTTGCGTCGCGTCGATCTGAATTTGCTGATCGTCTTTGAAACCTTGATGCATGAGCGCAGCGTGACCCGCGCAGCCGAGAAGCTTTTTCTGGGCCAGCCGGCCATCAGTGCGGCCCTTTCGCGCCTGCGCAATTTGTTCGATGACCCGCTTTTCGTGCGCACCGGCCGCAGCATGGAGCCCACCGCCCGGGCGATCGAAATTTTCGCCTTGCTGTCGCCAGCCCTGGACTCGATTTCCACGGCGGTGAGCAGAGCTTCAGAGTTCAACCCGGCCACCAGCACCTCGGTATTCCGTATCGGCTTGTCGGACGATGTCGAGTTCGCCCTGCTGCCCCTGTTGCTCAAGCGCTTGCGTGCAGAAGCACCGGGCATTGTATTGGTGGTGCGGCGCGTCAACTACATCCTGATGCCGCCCCTGCTGGCCTCTGGCGAAATTTCAGTGGGTGTCAGTTACACCAGCGACCTGCCCGCCAACGCCAAGCGCAAGGTATTGCGACGCAGCCGTCCCAAACTGTTGCGCGCCGACACCATGCCGGGGGCAATGAGCCTCGACGATTTTTGCGAACGGCCCCATGCACTGGTGTCGTTCGCCGGTGACTTGAGCGGGTTCATTGATACCGAGCTAGAAAAAATGGGCCGCAAGCGTCACGTGGTCCTGGCCGTCCCCCAGTTCAATGGCCTGAGCACCCTGCTGGCGGGGACCGATATCATCGCCACCGTCCCCGACTACACTGCCGAAGCCCTCACTGCAGCAGGCGGCGTGCGGGCCGAAGACCCTCCGCTGGACGTGCAAAGCTTTGAGCTGCACATGGCCTGGCGCGGCGCCCAGGACAACGACCCCGGCGAACGCTGGTTGCGGTCACGGATTCAGATGTTTTTTGGCGACCCTGATAGCCTTTGAATCACGCCGGGGTTCACAACGCTCATCAGCCAAGGCCAACCCTCATTCAGACTGTGGCTCACTGCCCGCCCGGCTCCAGAAGCTTTCGGCAGACTGACTGAGGATTGCTTTTGGGCGGGTCAGATGAATTTCCAGGGGTATGTCCCAGCTCTCGTCGAGCGCTCTAACCAGGCGTCCATCCAGGATTTCCTGCTCGGTGAGGCTTTTGGGCAACCATGCCACGCCTTTGCTTTCCATGGCCATGGACATCAGTACCGCTGCAAGGTGGCTGCTGAACAGTGGCTTGAGGTGCAGGTAGTCTTCCTTGCCTCGCAGCCTGTGGGCAACGATGCGCCCCAGTCCAGACTCATGGGTGTAGGCAAGGTAGGGCAAAGCTGCCGGTGAGGTGCCGAAGTTAGCGAATGCACTCGCAAGCGGCACGAGAACGTCCTCCCCCACCTTCTTGCTGATGAACTGATCAGGTGCCAGCAACGGCGGAACGTCAGGGTGGCGATGGCAGAGCAGAAACTGAACCTGGCCATGGATCAGCATCTGCTCGCAGACAGCCATGCTGTCCGAGTGCAGTTGCACAGCCTCTATGGGGGCACCGTTTTCGGAGCTTCGAAGCCACTTGGGAAAGAATGTAAACGACAGGGAGTGAGTGGCCGCAAATTGCAGCGACCTGGCTGCTGCCCCTGCAACTTCTTGAGCCTCGTTGCGCATCCTGTACAAGTTTCTGGCAGCTTCCTGGGCACTGGGCAAAATTTGCCTTCCTGCCTCGGTAAGGGTCGCCCCTTGCGGTGTACGCACAAACAACTCGACCCCCATCCAGGTCTCCAGTGAGCGAACTCGGCGGCTGAATGCCGGCTGAGTGACATGGCGCGCTTCAGCGGCACGGACAAAGCTGCCGTACTCCGCAAGCGCTGAAAGATCTTCGAGCCAGACGAGTTCCAAGGGGCCATGCCTCCTGTGCATAGGGTCCGGCATTAATAGCATTGGGCGGGTGACATCGCAAAGCCTAACGTGGGGCCACCAACAACAAGAGGAACCTGTCATGCGCATCGTAGACATCCGTGAAAAAACTGTTTCCATCGCCTCCCCGATTGCCAACGCCTATATCGATTTCTCCAAAATGACCTGCTCGGTGGTCGCGGTCATCACGGATGTGATTCGCGACGGCAAACCCGTCATCGGTTACGGTTTCAACTCCAATGGTCGCTATGGCCAGGGCGCTCTGATGCGCGATCGTTTCCTGGCGCGCATCCTGGAAGCGGATCCGGACACCCTCGTCGACCACGAAAACAACAATCTGGACCCGTTCGCCATCTGGAAAGCCCTGATGACCAACGAAAAGCCAGGTGGCCACGGCGAGCGTTCGGTCGCCGTTGGCACCCTCGACATGGCGGTATGGGATGCCGTTGCCAAGATCGAAGGCAAGCCGCTCTATCGCTTGCTGGCTGACCGTTACCGTAATGGCGTGGCAGACGACAAGGTCTGGGTCTACGCAGCGGGCGGTTACTATTACCCCGGCAAAGACCAGACCAAGCTCAAGGCCGAAATGCAGAGCTATCTGGATCGCGGCTACGACGTTGTCAAAATGAAGATTGGTGCAGTACCGCTGGACGAAGATATCCGCCGCATCGAAGCGGTGCTCGAAGTGGTTGGGGACGGTCGTCGACTCGCGGTCGATGCCAACGGTCGTTTCGATCTTCAAACAGGTATCGCTTACGCTGAAGCCATCAAGAAGTACAACCTGTTCTGGTACGAAGAGATCGGCGATCCTCTGGATTACGCACTCCAGGCGGAACTGGCCAATCACTATGAATTGCCCATGGCAACCGGTGAAAACCTGTTCTCTCACCAGGACGCCCGGAACCTCCTGCGCCACGGCGGTATGCGCCCTGATCGCGACTTCCTCCAATTCGACTGTGCCTTGTCCTACGGGCTAGTTGAATACATGCGCACCCTGAAGGTGATGGAAGAAATGGGCTGGTCTTCCCGCCGCGTCGTTCCCCATGGCGGTCACCAGATGTCCCTGAACATCGCAGCCGGCCTGCACCTGGGCGGCAATGAATCTTACCCGGACGTTTTCCAGCCTTTCGGCGGTTTTGCTGACGGTATCCGCGTTGAAAATGGCTACGTCGGTCTGCCGGATATTCCGGGGGTTGGCTTCGAAGCCAAGTCCGCCTTGTACGCAGTCATGCGTGAGTTGGGCGAAGGCTGATCATCTTAAATCTGCGGTCTCTAGCCAAGGCCGCAGCATCAGGCGTCCTGCGCGAACGTCCAGCCACATGCCCATCACAAAAATAAAATGAGGTGCTTTCGTGGAAATATCCAAGTCCCGCTGGTACAGCCAGCTGTATATGCAAGTGTTGATCGGTATCGTGATCGGTGCAGCAATCGGTTACTTCATGCCCGATATTGGAGCCAAGCTCCAGCCCTTTGCCGATGGCTTCATCAAACTGATCAAAATGCTGTTGGCGCCCATTATTTTCGGTACGGTCGTTGTGGGTATCGCAAAGATGGGCAGCATCAAAGAAGTCGGGCGCATTGGTGTGAAAGCGCTGATCTACTTCGAGATTCTTTCAACCATCGCCCTGGTAGTCGGCCTTATTGTGGTCAACATCGTGAAGCCTGGCGTAGGCATGAATATCAACGTCAACGCGCTGGATGGCAGTGCCATCAGTAAGTACAGCCAAGCGGCCAGTGAGCAAGGTGGCACCATTGAATTCTTTCTCAATATCATCCCGCACACCTTCATCGGCGCATTCTCGAATGGCGTGATGCTGCAGGTCATCCTGCTGTCGGTATTGATGGGTGTTGCCCTGGTTCAAATGGGCGAGACCAGCAAGCCACTGATCAACACCATCGATCTGTTCCTGCAAGGTCTGTTCAAGATCGTAGCAATGGTCATGCGCCTGGCACCCATTGGCGCCGGTGCTGGCATGGCGTTCACTATCGGCAAGTACGGTATTGGTACCTTGCTGTCACTCGGTCAGTTGCTGATCGCGCTCTACATCACAACCTTGATTTTCATCGTGGTGGTACTGGGCACCGTTGCCAGATGGTCGGGCATGCCGCTCATGCAGTTTCTTCGTTATTTCAAGGATGAAATTCTCATCACCCTTGGCACCTGCTCAACCGAAGCCGTACTGCCGCGAATGATGGTGAAACTTGAAAAACTTGGCTGCAAAAAATCAGTCGTGGGCATGGTGTTGCCAACGGGATACACCTTCAATGCGGACGGAACCTGTATCTACCTCACAATGGCCGCCATCTTTATTGCCCAGGCAACCAATACGCCTCTGACGTTTGTGGATCAGATGATTCTGCTCGGTGTATTCCTGCTGACGTCCAAAGGCTCGGCAGGCGTAGCGGGTGCGGGATTTGTGACGCTGGCTGCAACACTCACCACCATCCACTCCATCCCTTTGGTAGGGCTCGTCTTGCTGCTGGGCATTGACCGCTTCCTCAACGAAGCGCGGGCCGTGACTAACCTGATCGGTAACGGCATCGGCACCCTCGCCATTGCCAAGTGGGATAACTCGTTCGATGTAGAGGCCTGCGAGCGTGAAATAGCGGCAATGAAACACGAAAAAGCGCAAAGGAAGGCAGCCTTGCTGGCGCAAAAATAGCCCGCACTGCACTCCGGTCACGGCGCGTCAAAAACGGCTATGACCGGTGTGCGTTACAGCGTTCATCCAATCAACGGGCGATCACTCTTTACTCAAATCCACCAACGGCGTCTGCCGCACTTCGGTCCCACGTCCGTCCTGGATCGATTTGACCTGCTGCAACGCCTTGTCCACCGCCGGTTTGTCAGCCAGCAATGAGTAACTGATGCTGAACTGGCGCTGTTGTTTAGGGCCAATGGTCGGGACCAGATTCAACGGCCGCTGGTAACGGCGGTTGTAGGAAAAACTGGTGCCTGGCTCAAGCCCGGTGACGTAGCCCTGGCCGCGTGTATCGGTGTTTTTCCACAGCGAGAACACCGGCAATTGCTGGACATTGAAACCCACTGCGACGCCCAGGCTGGCGGCCTTGTTGTGCAGCACGGTCAAGGTATCGCCTTTGGCGTCGCCGTAGGGCACCACGTTGTACACGGTCTCATCGTAGTCAGGGGTAGGTGCGCGATAAGTCTGCCATTCGCCCAGATCGGCTTTGGCCTTGTCATTGAATGGCGACACTTGCTTGACCGGCGCCGCAAAGCGGGCGCCCTCTTCCAGAAACGGCGTGCTGAAGTTGCTGTGGTACAGCGCCTGGTATTCTTTCGGGTAATCGCCATTGTTGGTCAACGTGTCATTGAGCACAAAGCGCGCCGCACCCGGTTCTGTGACCAGTTCGGTTTGCACGCTGAAGTCCACTTTTTTGAAAGCCTGCTCTTTCAACTCGCCACGTACATGTATTGCATATGGCGGGGCTTCGTCGATGTGCACAGTCACCTTGCTGGCAGGGATATTCGCCGCGCGACCATGCAAGGTCAGCAACTCGCCGTTGTCCATGCCCGGATGGCCTACCCACTCATAACCACAGCGAGTGACCAGTTCGTTGAAGCCTTCAAGCCAGCCCAGACCGCCACGTCCGTTAAGCTCAATGAACGCCGGATTGACCACTTCCTTGACTGGCGAATCCCACCCCATGCGCGCACTGCCGACCTGGGCACTGAGCACATTCATCCCGCGCGTGGGCACCACCGTCAGTTTCATCGTGCCGTTATCGATATCAATCAGGCTCACGCCTTCCTGCCGACCGCCGTGCAAGGTGCGCATGCTGATTGAAAACGGTTTGTCGACCTTGATCCCCAGCTGCTCGCTGGTAATACGCTGATTACTGGCAGGCTTGTCGCTGTCGAGCAGCACAAAGTCCCAGGCAAAAGCGTGAGAGCCAAAGGACAGAGCTGCAATGGCGCAGGTGACGGGAAGCAGTTTCATGGGCGGATCCTTTCTTGGAATTATAATTCGCTGATTAGGTGAATCGATTCAGCGCGGAGTCCAGTCTAGCTCCATTTTGAGCGCCCAGGGCGCTCGTCAGACTCATTGTTAGTTCGAGGTGGATCGCCCGGCTCAGTCCCGTACGTACAGGCTGGCCATTATTTGCAACAGACGATCATCCTCCCCTGCCGCGCCAATCACCTGCAGCCCCACCGGCATACCCCCCACTTGCCCAGCAGGCAAGCTGATAGCAGGTAGCCCGGTGAGGTTCCAGGGGCTGGTGTGGCTGAGTACTGCGGCCCGCACATCAATGCGCTGCTCGCCCACCCGGACCTCGCGCGCATCAACCTCAGTCGCGGTTATCGGTACGCTGGGCGAAACCAGAAAGTCATAGTGTTCGAACAATCGCGCCATCGCCGCCTGGTACTGCGCCTGACTGGCCTGGGCACGAATGTACTGCCAACCTCTGACTTCACGGGACAACTCCAGACGCTCGCGTACCTCCTGTTCGAATTTAAGCGGCGCGTCCTCCATGCGCTCGGCATGCACGTCAAAAGCTTCGGCGCGTTGCAGCACAAGCAAGGTGTCTTTCATTGCAGCAGCCAGGGGCTCAAGCTCGCGGGTCTCCTGCAGTGCATCAGCAAACAGCTGCTGCGCCGCTTGGTAGACCTGGCGCTCCACTTCGGCGTCGACCGGCCCGAAGCTGCCTGCGGTAATCCAGCCAACTCGCAGCGGTCGAGAGTTCGTCGTGGGCGCACACGCTCGCCCCGCCACGGCTTCAAACAGCAACCGCGCATCCTCGACATGGTTGGCAATCGGGCCCACATGGTCGAGGCTCGATGACAACGGAAATACCCCCTCAAGCGGCACACTGGCAAAGGATGGCTTGAAACCAACAACGCCACATAACGCCGCAGGAATACGGATCGAACCCCCGGTGTCAGTGCCCAATGCCAGTGGCACCATACCGCTGGCCACCGCCGCCGCACTGCCGGCGCTGGAACCTCCCGTGATGCAACGGGGATCCCAAGGGTTACGCGCGGCCCCCTGAAGCGAGCGGTCACCGGTCGGGCCGTAGGCAAATTCGTGGGTCAACGTCTTGCCGACGATCACTGCACCCGCCTCGCGCAAACGCTGCACGCACAGCGCATCGCGGCTTGGTCGGTGGCCCTCGAAATGCGCCGAACCATAGGTGGTGACGTAATCAAACGTATCGATATTGTCTTTGACCGCTACGGGTATGCCTTGCAACGGACCCAGGTCCTGGCCTTGGGCGAACAGCTCATCGGCCTTGCGTGCCTGGGCCAGTGCGATGGGGGCGTCGATCTGAACAAAGGCATTGAGGATCGGATTCAGACGCTCGATGCTGTCCAGGGCGGCCCGGGTCAGCTCGACGCTCGTCAGGCTGCCCGCGCGCAGGCGCTCGGCCAGCGCGATGACCGATTGGCCAAAGAAATATCCAGCGTGGGTAGGCTTCGCCAGGTTCATACAGACAACTCCATCAAACTAATGCTGGTGTAGGGGAAGTGACAACCGGCCGACCGCCGGGACGCACCATCAACATCGCACTCATACCCAGTGCCGTAGCCACCGCTGCCGCCACGAACATCGACGAGTAGCCGTAGCGAACAGTCAGGTAGCCAGTGAGCATCGGAGCGATAAACGAAGCGGTGTTGGCGATGAAGTGGGTCATGCCGCTGTAGGCACCTACCCGGTTGGACGGGGCAGTGTCGATGACAACCGCCCAGTAGACCGAGTTGGGCAGTGCGTTGAGGGCATTAGCCAGGGTCATCAGGGCTATCACACCCCACACGGTCTGGGCCTGAGATACCAGGATGAAGCACAAGGTGGTCAACAGCAGGCAGGTCGCGGCAAGCCAGCTGCGGGCCACTTTCAGATTGCCAGTGCGGCGCAGCAGCAAGTCGGAGATCTTGCCGCCCAACAGCACGGTGAAACAGGCGCCGGTCCACGGGATCATGCCCATGTACCACAGCGAGGAGAGGTTGTAGTGAAATTCGTCTTGCAGGTATTTGGGAGTCCACGTCAGCAACAGGAAGGTCACGTAGACAAACGAGAAATAACCGATCGCGTTAAGCAGCAAATCCTTGTTTTTGAAGAAGTGCCAAACCGGCGCGACGCTGGTGGTAGGGGTCGTGGCATTGACCGCTTCGGCCCGCTCCTTGCGCAGAAAATCAAGCTCAGCTTTGGACACACGCGGGTTTTCATCGGGGGTATTGGTGAACCGTGTCATGAAGAAAATCAGCAGCGCCAGGCTGACCACGCCCAGCACCACGAACATGCTGCGCCAGTCACCGGTCAGTGTTTGCAGGCCTACGGCTACCGGGGCGGTCAACAGTGCGCCCAGAGGTGTGCTGAGCAGACCGACTGAAACCACAAAGCCCCGCTCTTTGGGCGTGGCCCAGTTGGCCACGCTCTTGTTGATGACCGAATAGGCCGGGCCTTCGGCAAAGCCGAACATCACGCGGATAGTGGCAAAACCGGCCATGGCCGAACCACCCAGAAACGCCAGCCCGAAATCACCGGCGAAAGCAGTGGCGATTTCAAAAATCGACCAGGTGGCACCCGCAATCAACCAGATGCGCTTGGCGCCATAGCGGTCGGCCAGAATGCCGCCGACCAACGCGCCAAGGATGTAACCGTAACCGAAGTAACCCAGCACATTGCCCCAATCGGCCTTGTCGAAACCGTACTCGGGAAGAATGCTCGCCGACGCATAGGCAATCGCGCCGCGGTCAATGTAATTGAGCAATGCCATGAGCATGATCAGGAAGAAAATCTGGTAGCGGAAGGACGGGATGACGGGGCTTTTCATAAGGGATCTGACTCTTCAAGTGATGGCAGAAGTCAAAAAGTCGGCCGGTGTCCGCTGATGCCGGTCAGTTAAGGGTTGAACTTGACCCCTTGTGGGAGCGGGCTTGCTCGCGATACAGGCGACGCGGTCAGATGCTCACACCGCGCCGCCTGTATCGCGAGCAAGCCCGCTCCCACCTCTCCCCTGACTGACAGGCATTAGCCGGTGTCGGCGTATTTTTATTGTTTTACCCAAACGTTTGGGTGGCGAAATGTAGAGCCAGAAAAAGTTTGAGTCAAACGTTTGGGTAAACATTTATTTCCGGGTAGGTGCGCCCTATTCGGGTAGAATCCGCGCGCTAAACAACGGACTGCCGGAAGCCTCGAAAACATGCCAAATCAATCTCGCCCCGCCACCCTGAAGTCCATGGCTACTGCACTGGGAGTGCATGTTTCCACGGTGTCACGGGTCCTTAATGGCGACCCGACAGGGGTCGAGCGAGCGGCGTCGGCCGAGGTAGTGGCACGTATTCGCGCACTGGCAAAAGAACTGGATTATCGGCCGAACACGCAGGCATCTAACCTGAAATTGCGCAAAAGTCAGGAAATCTGCGTGCTCATGCCACGCCTCACCGACCTGGTGATGGCAACCATCTACGACAGCATTGACAGCGCTGCCGAGCAGGCGGGCTACCTCACGTTCGTCTCCAACACCGATGACCAGCAACTGCGTCAGATGGCGCGTGCCGAGCACGCCTTGCGCCGCTCGGTGGCCGGGCTGATCGTGGGTGACTCCCATGTGGGCGAAACTCAACCCCTGCTCGACCTGCTGACACGCAAAAACATCCCCTACGTGCTGGTCAGCCGGCAGATCGCCGGGCATCTTGCGGCGTGCAGTGACGATGAACTGGGCGGCTGGCTGGCGGCCGAACACCTGTATCAGTTGGGGTGCCGGGATGTGGCAATTCTGGCGGGCGAGCGGCATGCGTCCACCGGTGCGGACCGTACTCGCGGCTTTACCCGTTACTTCCGCGAACAAGGCATCACACTGCGCCCTGAGTGGACCCTTAATGGTCCATTCGACAGCCTCACCGGGCACAAACAGGGCGAGTACCTGTTGGGTCTCAACCCGCCCCCAAGGCGTTCTTCGCGGTCAACGACTTCCTTGCCATCGGCTTGATGGGTGCAGCTCGCGACAAGGGTTTGATGCCAGGCAAAGACATAGCCGTCGTCGGTTTCAACGACATACCGCTGTCCAATGAACTGATGGTACCGCTGACCAGCGTGCGCCTGCCGCTGTCCGAAATGGGCCAACATGCCGTGGAACTGTTGCTCAAGCGCATCAGGGGCGAGGCTGCGGAGTCAATCACCCTGACCCCACAGTTGCAGGTACGGGCGAGTTCTTCACGGGTGGTGTAAGTGTCCCGTGATCACCTCAAAAGTCCCGCAAACCAGTCAATTAGACACTCTTCCTATTCCTCAAAGCGTTCGATCTTGTAGTCCTCAAGAATATATCCCTCAACATTGAAGCCGATGGACTACATGCCAAACGGAGGCCAGTGATAGACGCTTGTGCGGACAATTCTTCTTATTAAATACCCACTGTGAGGTGGGTCCATAAAAACAAGAAGCGGTGTCAGCCATGAGTGAATCTGTTGCTGTCAGTGCAGTGCGGGTTGCAGTGGTGCAATTCGATCCGCAGGTAGGAACTCACAACATCCAGACCAATCTGCAAAACGGCCTGGACTTGGCCCGGGAGGCGGCCATGAACGGAGCCAATCTTATTGTCCTCCCGGAGTTGGCCAACACCGATTATCTGTTTGCTAACCGCCGGGATGCCTTCAACCATGCCGAAGCTGTTCCTGAAGGCCCAAGCACTCAGGCATGGATCGATTTCGCAGCGCAACACCAGGTCTATCTGGTAGCCGGTCTTGCCGAACAGGACGCCATGCAGCTGTTCGATACGGCGGTGCTGCTCGGCCCGGGCGGCTTTATCGGCAAATATCGCAAAGCTCATCTGTGGAACAAGGAAAAACTCTGGTTCACCCCCGGCGACCTCGGATTCCCGGTGTTTGAAACCCCGATTGGGCGCATCGGCCTGCTCATTTGCTGGGATATCTGGTTTCCCGAAGTGCCCCGCCTACTGAGCCAGCAAGGCGCCGATATTATTTGCAGCCTGAATAACTGGGTCTGGACGCCACCGCCATTGTTCGACGACGCCGGAAAATGCATGGCCTCCTACCTGACGATGACCGCTGCCCACGTCAATAACGTTTTCATCGCCGCTGCCGATCGGATTGGCAAGGAGCAGGACGCGCGTTACCTGGGCTGTTCGCTGATTGCCGGAACCAATGGCTGGCCCATCGGTGCAGTGGCACCTGCTGATGAGCAGATCATTCTCTATGCCGACGTCGACTTGTCGACGGCCCGCAGTGCGCCGATCTGGAACACCTTGAATGATCTGCAACGCGACCGACGCACCGATATATACGACGGGATGCTCGGCTATTGCCATCATACACGCCTGCCTCGCTAAAGGGGGCAATCATGGAGTCCTTATCTGAGAGACCAACGTGCGGGCCTGCTGCACGTCTTCTGATTTTAATCATGGTTGCCACGGCGATTGTTGGGGCCGTAACCACGTGGGTGGCCGTGAATTACGCCACCCTCCACACTGATTATTGGCCGGCCTACAACGACATGATGGCAAGCATGCTCTCCCCGTTGGCCTGGTTGCGCTGGGTGTTAGGCGACATCAGCGAGGTGGCGTTTTACAAGCACGAACTGGCCTCATTGGGCTTGTTACTCGGAGGCGCCCTGGGCTACTGGACCAGCCGCTACGCCCAACGCTGGAAAGGATTCAGCATCTGTTATGGCACCGGCTTGTGGCCTTGGCTGGTAACCAGTTCATTGTTGGGGCTGCTGCTCAGCAACGCGCTATGGGGCTGGACCCTTACAGCAAACACCTGGCAGCCGACCTTCGCCGCGTTCGTCTCTTTGCCTGCAGCCATGGTGCTGCTGTTTGGCGGCGGCTGGAAAGTGGCCCTCAGCGGGGCAGCCCTAGGCGCCCTGCTCGTGACGCCATCCTGTTTGCTGATCGTCAACTACGTTTGCCTGCCCTTGGGATTGCCCGTGGTGATTGGCAATGTGCTGGGCATGGCACTGGGTAGCGTGATGGCCTTTGGTCTGTGCCGGGCGCTACCCGCTCTGGTGTCATCGAGTGACGCGCAAAAGCCGCCAACTGCGCCTGCGTCGCCTGACAAAACGCCGGACTATGGTGCCATCTGGATAGCGCGTCGCGTGCTGGCTGACTTTTCGGAAGCACCCTTTTATGGCAATGAGTGGGCCAGCCTGGGCATGCTCTCGGGGGTTGTGTTGGCATTCACCTTGAATCCCCTCAGTCCGGCCTATGGATCCGGCTTGCTGTTGCATATGGTCGCGGCGCAGGCTCTAACGTCGCTGGTGTGCGTCATTGTGTGGCGTGGGGAATGGCGAAAACGTGGCTGGTATCCCACGTACGTGCCGCTGGTTTCAGTCGTGCCTGCAGCGGTCTTGACCTACGGTGGCGGCCCCGGAGTGATGATCGTCAGCGCAGTGCTCGGTGCCTTGATCGCGCCGCCCCTGGCCTGCGCCATCGCCCGGCGGGTGCCTGGTTACATGCACCCCTATATCGGCAATGTCTTGTCGATGGCAATCAGCACCTTGCTGATCATGCCGGTGATTGGCGTATTGGTTGCTGCTTAAATGACTGATTCATCCAGACATTATCAGATCCATTGCAGAGGTCCCCCTTTAACAGGATTCGACCGCTGCATCTGTGCGGTATCCTGTAAACACTATCTGTATTTTGTGTATTTATTTGCGCAACGACCGAAACTGTCAGCGCTCGCATCTCCAATCTGCAGCGCAAAACTGGCATGGCACCACCATCTTGCCCGAGAGTGACCACTTGAAATTACCGCCACTGCTTCACATTTTCGGGATGTACTGGCTACTGCTGTTTTCATGCAGCTCGCTGGCCAATGACGGCGCCCTTCATTTGCATGCTCGACAACCCCTGGACGGACTGAAGTTTCAACTTGATGCGCCAACAAAAGCGTGGGCGCAAGAAAAGCGCACCCTGGTTGTGGGTGTGCAAGAGGATAATTATCCGCCGTACCGAATCATCACCACCCTCAATGAGCTGGAAGGTATAGCCGCAGACTACTTGTCGGCCTTGCAGCGTGAGTTGTCGATGGACTTGACCCTGCGTCGCTTCGCTACAACTCAAGCACTATACGAGGCCTTGCGCGAAGGTCAGATCGACTTGGTGGCTGTCGCGACAGACGCTGATGCCAGACACTATCAAGTGCAATTGAGCCCACCCTATGCCTTCACCGAGCTGGCTGTGTTTACCGAGGCCGGAGACCTGCGCGACTTCGATATGCAGGCGAATGCAATGCAGTTTGCCGGCGTCGATGAACAGCTAATTGCGCTGTACAGGCAGTCAGGCGGACAGGCAGACATTACCCGCTATCGGTCACGGCGCGACGCAATGTCAGAGGTCCTGAAAGGACAATCTCAAGCCTATCTGGGCGATACCTTCTCCACCCGTTACTTGTCATCCCAATTATTCAGCAACCAGATGGTGGTCAATCAGAGCGCCCGGCTGCCGGAAATTCCGGTGGGCTTTGCCTACAGTGCCTCCAGTAAAATACTCGGATCCCTGCTCGATCAAGCGCTAGGCGGCCTCTCGCGGTGCAATCTGGCTAACGCTATGCGCACCTGGAGTGAGACCGAGACATGCGATTTGAGCAGTTTTCGTCAACGCCTCAGTGAGTCCGAGCAAGCCTGGCTCGACAAGGCAGACGTTGTGAGGCTGGTCGTCAGTGAGGATTTGGCCCCTTACAGCTTTTTTGACAAGCAGGGTCGATTCAACGGCATTGCCTCAGAACTTCTGGACATCGTAAGGCGTAAAACCGGCATGCGCTTTGAGATCAATCGTGTCAGTTCACTGGGCGATGCCCAGGACCTGTTGAGCCAGGGGAAGGCCGACCTTGGCGTTTTGTTCCAAGACAGTGCTACAGCGGATGCTTATCTGTTTAGCCGACCTTTCGTGACAGCCCCCTATCTGATCATCACTCGGCATGAAGACGGTGCATTGACCTCTCTGAACACGCAGACGGCCGCCGTACTGGCCGTTGCAAAACGCCAACTGTCACCCGAGTGGCTGCGCAACTACCCCAACCTGAGCGTGATAGAAACGGCCACAACTGCCGATGCACTGAATCGGGTGCGCGATGGCAAGGCGGACTTCTCATTGGTACCGGCCAACATGGCGCGCTACTACCTGTCCTATAAATATGAGGACACCCTCAAGGTCAACGGCCTGATTGACTATCATGATGCACAAATACTGTTTGCAGCACCGGGGCAAGATCCTTTGCTGATGTCGATCCTCGACAAGGCCCTGGCTGAGATAACCCCGGCAGAGACCTTGCAGATTACCGGGCGCTGGCGAGCCAACGCCGCGACTGACGACAAGCATTGGGAGGGGCTGGCTTCGACCACATGGCAGACCCTGGGGGTGCTGTGCGCACTGCTCCTGGTGGCGGGGCTGCTGATCATCGCTCAACGGCGGCGGATCATCCGCAAACAGCACGACCTGCATCAGCGCCAGCTCATTCTTGACGAACTGCAGACCACCAAAGAAGCTGCGGAAAAGGCCAACCGCAGCAAGACCGTATTTCTGGCGACCATGAGCCATGAAATCCGCACACCGTTGAACGCCATTATCGGCATGCTGGAGCTGGTATTGACCCGCAAGGCCGACCCCACGCTCAACACCCGGTCCGTACATATCGCTTATGAGTCGGCCCATAACCTATTGGGGCTGATTGGCGAGATCCTCGACATTTCCACAATCGAGTCAGGCACTCTGACCTTGCGTCCACAAATCTCCTCGCTCAAGCAGTTGATTGAATCAGTGGCCAATGTATTTGCAGGTCTGGCGCGCCAGAAGCACCTCAGTATCCGCCTGGAGCTGGATCAAACGGCTGAAGAGCGGTTGTGGATCGATGAGCTCAAGTTCAAACAGATACTGTCCAACCTCTTGAGCAACGCAATCAAGTTCACGGACAAAGGCGGCATCGTGATCAGTTGCCAAGGCGAAGACGTTGACGAACACACCGTGCACTTGCAACTGAGCGTCACTGACACCGGCAAAGGTATCGCTGCATCACAAATCGACAAGGTGTTTACCCCTTTCTTTGAGCTCGACAGCGCTGTGAACAACCTCAACACCGGTGCCAGTCTCGGTTTGTCGATCAGCCAGGTGCTCAGTCAGTTGATGGGGGCCAGTCTGCGGGTCGAGAGCGAGCCGGGGGTGGGCACCTCAATGATTTTCAACGCCCGCGTCGAGCGTGTGAGCGCTGACAGCACACAGATCAGCCCGATCCAGAAACAGACACCCGCAGCCATAGACCTGCCACTGAACATACTGATAGTGGAAGACCACCTTCCGAGCCAGTACCTGCTTGAACAGCAAATCAGCTATCTGGGCCACCATGGGATCACTGCCAGCAACGGGCAGGAAGGCATTGCGCTGTGGCAAAAACACGACATCGACATCGTGTTGACCGACTGCAACATGCCGCACACCAACGGCTATGAAATGACCCGTGCCATACGAGAACTTGAGTCCAGCCTTGGCGTCGAGCCTTGCATGATCATCGGCATCAGCGCCGATGCGCAGCGCGAAGCGCTCGAATATTGCCTGAGTTGCGGCATGGACGAAGCGCTCGCCAAACCCGTCGACCTGGCCGGCTTGAACCGGTTTATTCCAACACTCAACCGCGGTAACAACGATCAGGCGCAGGCACAAACCGACCGTGCAAAAGAGGTACAGCTTGAGATCGCTGAACACGTTATCACCAGTAACAATGAAGAACTGCTGGCGCTGGACAAGTCCCTGAGCCTGAACGACTACGAAGCACTGGCGCGTATTGCCCACAAGCTCAAAGGCACCGCCTACGTGCTCAACTCCCAGAGCTTGCTGCTGCTGTGCGTCACACTTGAGGAGCTGACGGCCAGCCATGACGGACCTGATGCAATTCGTCAGGCCGTAAAGGTTCTGATCCAGGCGCTCAACGATATCAATATGTCGCTGCAAACAGCCTGATCAATGGCTTCGCGCCCGAGCGGCTTCAAGCAGGTTACTGTGCAGTTTTGCCAGCGCCTGTTCAAGCAATCTGGCGCACTGAAGCACATGCTCTGGCACAACCTGCGAAACACTGCAGGCCTGCTCCAGCATGTCGCAGTATCTGACAACTACCGGGTCGGCCACGAGCAGCGCTGCCCCCTTGATACGATGGGCCAGGCCTGAAAACGACGCCATTTCATCCCTTGCCAGCATTTCGCGAAGCTCTGCACTGTCTCTCTCGAAACTGTTCAGCGCCTCATGAATCAACACGGTGGTGGCCTCGTGAACACCGCCCGTCAACGTATGCAGACTCGCCGTGATGGATGCCTGATCGGCACACACCCCAGTCTTATTCTCTGAAGCATAACCGTCGGCCAACGGGGCTTGCCAGCCCGATAAAAGCATCGACAAGGCTTTCAAGTTCAGGGGTTTGAACAAGCAGTCATTCATTCCTGCCCTCAGGCATCTGGCCTTCTCCTCTGGCTGGGCGTTGGCGGTCAAACCCACCACCCAACAAGCCCCCATTCCCCGCTGAACCTCATCCTGACGGATCTGTTGAGCCAGATCGTAGCCACTCATCAACGGCATGTTGCAGTCAGTGATAACCATATCGAAATGCCCGGCCCGCCAAAGCTGCAGCGCAACCACACCGTCCTCGGCAGCGCTTGCCGATTGCCCCAGAAACGTCAACTGCTGGACCAGAAGCAAACGATTCGGCGACTGGTCATCTACCACCAACACTTTCATCGCACGCGATACCCCGAGAACTTGCTCTCGGGGCGTCACCGTGGCAGTCACAGCATCCAGTTTGTGAAATGACAACGATACTTCAAGTGTTGTGCCCTGCCCGATGACACTGCTGATTTCAAGTCTCCCCCCCATCAACTCGCACAATGAGCGCGAGATCGCCAGCCCAAGCCCCGTTCCACCTCTGCTGGAAACGCCGTGATCCGCTTGAGAGAAAGGTTGGAATAATCGCTGCAGATCGTGCGCGGCAATGCCAATACCGGTGTCTTCCACCGTCAGGCACACCTGCAGGCGCTCATCAACACTGTGCTCGGCACGAATTAATACGCGCACTTCTCCAGTGTCCGTGAACTTGATCGCATTTCCCAACAGGTTGGACAGCACTTGCTGAAAGCGCATGGGGTCGACCAGCACATCACCGCCGACGCTGGCGTCGATTTCAAGTTTCAGGATCAGGTTTTTCTGTCTGGCCAGGCCTTCAAACACCCGCGCTACCGACTCGACCAGCTCCCGCAAATTGGCCCTTCTGGGCGAAAGGCTGACATGCCCTGACTCAATGCGTACCACATCCAGAATATCGCCGATCAGTTCAAGCATGCCCTTGGCTGAGGTGTAGGCCACCTCGATCGCCCCGCGATCAAAATCACCCTGGTCGGCCCGCTTCAGTGCGAGTTCGAGCATGCCGATCACAGCGCTCATGGGGGTACGAATCTCATGGCTCATGGTCGTCAGGAAGGTGGTCTTGGCCCTGTTTGAGTTGTCCGCCTGCTGCTTGGCCGCACGCAATTGCTCAATAAGCTCACGACGCTCACTGATATCGATCCAGCCGCAAATAACCCCCTGAACATGCCCACGGGTGTCATGAAAGGGTTGAATCCAATGGTAAATAATCAGTGTCGAGTCACCCACATGCAGTGTGCGATCGACCTCGTATGGCTCGCCCTGCTCGATCACCCGCATATAACCGGCATGGAACTGCATGGCCTCGTCACGGTTGTGCTTGGCGCTTTGAAGTGCCGTTTTGCCGATCACATCCTCACGGGTGACAGAAAATGTTTTCAGATAATGGGCATTGCAGGCCACCATTGCGCCGTGACGGTCACGGACATAGATCGGATGCGGGGTGCCGTTGATCAGCGCCTCCATGAACGTCAACTGATCACCGAGGGCCAATTGCGCCCGCTTGCGCTCGCGAATCTGGCGGCGGATGTAAATATTCCAGACCAGGGAGCAAAGAATGAACAGGAAGGCGACGCCAGCCATCTGGTAAATGAGGGTTTGGTAGTCCCTCCATTTCATGACCTCAAACACGGCAACCGGCCGCCAGCGATTGAGCACACTGTTGATTTCATCCGGTGCGATACTCAGCAGCGCCTTGTCGATAATGGAGATCAGTTCGGTCTCGCCCCGCTGGGCTGCAAACGCCAATGCCCCGTACTCGCCCTGCAGAATATTGCTGATGCGCAACTTGCCTGGGTACAGATGCTGAATGTAGTAACGGGCACCATGCAGCGTGGCAAACGTCGCATCTGCCCGACCATCGGCAACCATGGCCAGAGACTCTAGGATGGTGGTTGAGTCAATGATTTCGATGTCCGGGTACGTACTCAGCACTGCGCGTTCGGCCGCCATGATCGGCACCGCCAGACGTTTTCCACGCAGCGCATCAAGGCTCGAAGGTGCTTGCTCCACGTCAGGGGTGACAATAACGAACGAACTGAAAATAAAGGCCCTGCTGAACCTCAGGCTGCTCTCGCGCTCAGGCGTGTGCGCGGCCAGGGTTAAATCCGCTGTGCCATCCGACAGAGAACTGATGAGGTTGGCGAAACTGTCGGTGCGAACCGCTTCAAATCGCAGCCCAGTTCGCCTGTGGATCAACTCCAGCAGCTCTGAACTCATGCCACTGAACCGCCCCTCGGCATCAAAGAAGGCATAAGGCGCCAAGTCATCATTCACCACATAACGCACAACCGGATGCTGCTCAATCCAGCGTTGCTCATGGGTAGACAGGTCAATTTTCCGGGGCGACAGCATGGCCCCGCCACCGGACCAGCGCTTGACGATCTGGAGCAGGCTATTTTTGTCGATGGCGTTGATCGCACTGTCCAGGACAGCTTTCAGTCGATGATTGCCACGCCGGATGGCAAACCCGAAGCCGGCACTTGGCATATCGACAAAACGCTCAAGTCGCACATAGTTGAAATAACTCAAGTTGATCAGATAGTGACTCGACAACCCGTCTCCCAGGTAACCGTCAAGACCGCCGAACGCCAGGGCAGCCAAGGCCAGATCCCGTGATGCATAAGGCACAAACAGGGCGCCGGGATACAACCTTGCCAGTTGCTCGAGCGGCAAGTAGTCCTCGGCTATTGCTATGCGCTTGCCAGCCAGGCTGGTCGGCAACGGTTGCTGATCGTCGTTACGGACAAACAACGCGGACTGATCCTGCACATAAGGGTTGCTGAGAAGTGCATGTGCGGCGCTGACTTCAAAACCGTTGGCGCTGCCCAGCATATCTATCTCGCCTTGCTCAAGTGCAGCTAGCGCATGGCCGCGATCAGCAAAGCGCTTAAGCTTGAGGTTGACGTGAAGGGTCTGCTCCAGAAAGCACGCTACGTCAGCAGTGATGCCTTCGAAATACGGAGAACTGGCCGTCATTTCAAAGGGCGGGAAATCCGGTTGGGCGACACCCAGGACCAGGGAGCGCTTGTTCCTGAGCCACTGCCAGTCGTCATTGGAAAGTGCTACTTGCATGCTTGTGCACTGAGGACGCACCAATAGCCGTAATGGACTATCCACGGTTGTTGCATGCAACAAATCAAATGGAAGAAGTAGCCACACGACGATTACCACTACACGTCGAACTGCACAGGCCGGTGATGCAACAAACCCCATGACAACGCCTTTGAATATCAACCAGGGTGCGATCACGGCTGATCAAGGTTGTGCTGCAACCTGAACAGCTCAACATCGGTGCGTATACCCAATTTTTTGTAAGCAGTGTTTTTGCCCGCTGATGGTTTTCCTGCTGCGCATGAACTTCAGCGCAATCTGCGAGACCTGCAACCCTTCCAGGCAGCAACGCAGGACCTCGCGCTCTTTGGGGGAAAGCGCAACGTTGCTGACTAACAAGGTATCGCCAGATGGATCATCGCCATTTGCGCTGGTACGCTCCTGGCCGGACACCGGCTTTTTATCCAGCTTAAAGGCCATCATCGAGGAGAGATACAGCTGCCCCGAAGCAACGGTACGAATGGCCACGGTCAGATCCTCAACCGGCTGGGACTTGCCCAGAAACCCGTTGGCGCCTGCGCCGATGGCGAGATTGACGATGGCAGGTTTTTCCGAAGAGGAAGAAATCAGAATAAGCATTTTCGGGTACTGCTTGCGCAGCATCCTGATCAGATTCAAGCCGTCGAGTTCGCCTTCGTGCAATTGATAATCCAGGACCAACAGATCGATCGTCAGCTCGCGCAGGGCCGAAATCAACTCGGCGCTGGCGCTGAATACCCCAACCACCGAAAAGTCCGCCTCCCGGCTCAATCGCGAGTTCAAGGCCAGCCGAATAAGAGAATGATCATCGAGCACGGCAACACGTAAGGGTGTGACAACAGACCATTGCATTCTTTGTCTCCGGCAAAAGCAGTTTCAGATCATCAAATCAATGAGAAAATTCTGAATGATCTACCAGACAATGGATATAGGTCGTTGTCTCAAAACCACACAGGCAAGACCGTCCAGGCACATCACCCTGCGGGAGACACGGCAGTTCGCCATAGCGCTGGATCGCCCGTAAAAGCCCAGTTTGTCATGTGGGCCTCGCTCATCGGCCGGGCATACAAATAACCTTGCCCAAGATGACAGCCCAGGCTTTGCAGGGAGCGTAGCTGCTCGATGGTTTCAATGCCTTCGGCAACTACTCTCATGTTCAACCCACGCGCCAATCCCAAAACAGCGCTGATCACCGCGCCAGAGCGTGGCTGCTTAAAGTCCCGGATAAAACCGGCATCCAGTTTGACCTCGTTGAAAGGCAACTGGCACAGACGCTCAAGCGAGGAGTAACCCACTCCGAAGTCATCAATCGACAAATCGCAACCCAGCATGCGCAGCCGGACCATGTTGGTAATGCACATGCCGGGGGCTTGCAACAGACCGGTTTCAGTCAGCTCAAACGTCACGCTTGCGGGCGATGCGCCGTGCGCGGACAGCATGTCCCGTATTCGATCAACGAAGTGCGGGCATGCCAACTGAGATGCCTCCAGATTGAACGCAAGTTTGAACCCATTGCCAGCAGAATACATGTGTCGCTGCAAACGCAGTCCTTGTTCAAACAAGCTGAAGAAAATTGTATCTAGCAGACCGTACTGCTCTACAGCGGGGAGAAATGTAGCGGGCGACCACACTTCACCCGGTGACCGCTGCCATCTGAGCAACACTTCTGCACCCTGGATCAATCCGTTGCTCAGGTGGAACTTGGGCTGGAACCAGGCACAGAATTCTTGCCGGTTAATCCCCCTGTGTATTTCCTCTGCGCCCGGCTGATCTGGCGCAACACTGGGCCGTACAATACGGGGGCGACTATTGGCTCGGTACGCCTGCAACAAGGGATTAAGCACCTGCGCCAGCGCCGGCTTGCCTGCATGACCCAACAACTCCAACCCCTGAAGCCTTACGATCTGCTCCACGGCATGAACCAACTCACCGGGCATCTCACTACAGATAATCACCCCGCTGACCAGTCTCGCCTCACTGACACAGCTCAAAAACGCCAACCCATCCACTACCAATGTCTGTATGTCACATAACGCGATATCAACACCTCCATGCCGTTGCAGCAATGCCAGGGCGCCCTGCCCGTCAGCCGCCTGCAACACATCAATGCTTCCGATCCCGAGCAATGTTTTGACGGTAAGCGCGCGCTGAACGTCGTGATGTTCCAGCACCAGCACGCGCAATCTTTTAAAGAGATCTCTTGCACTCGGCATATAAGCGCTCAAGAAGATTGCAGGGGTAAACGCCGGAACAAATCAAGATCACTTTTCAAGCCCAACTTTCGGTAGGCAGAACGCTTTTGCGCACTGACGGTTTTGATACTTCGCGAACAGTCCGCAGCTATTTGTGTGACCGTCGACCCGGCGGCACACAAATGCAGGATTTCGCGCTCTCGTGGCGACAACATTGCGCTATTCAACAGGCGATCCCGAGTGACAACTACATGGCTTGCATGGGTACCGACCGGCTTACCCGGGATTGCTTGCGGAATCAGCCGGGTGCAAAAGTAAAACGCTCCAGCCGCCAGGCTGCGAATCGCGTCAACATAGTCATCAAGGGGTTGTGTCTTGCAAACGATACCGTGTGCACCAGATGCCAGGAGCAATACGGCTGTCGCCAGATGAGGTTGATCCAGCAAAACCAGAAATCTCAGTGATGGCTGCTCAATGCTGAGCGTCCTGATGAGCGCCACGCTGTCGCCCCCTTCTGACAAGTGCCCAAAAAGCAACATGTCGAATGCGTTATCACGGGCACTACGCATCACGTTGGCGCAATTCCCATAAGAGCCGACAACAGCAATGCCGGGTTGTTCGAGCAGGTGTAAACACAAGCCATAACGCGCAATTTCATGCGTATCCAGCACACCGACTCTGACCGGGTTTAACATTTGTTATCTCCATCTCCTGTTTAACCGCGCGTCCTTTAAAAACGAACAACGCGGGCAGCAGTAGAACTTATAAAATCTTGAGGTGCTTCAGGCACGGTATTGGGCACAGTAACGAATACTTCTCCAATAAACCTTAAGACTTGTCTCAAAACATTCACCTGCGACCGCTGAAAAGCACACCACCCGGAGCAGAACTGCTCACACATGATCCGGCAACAAGCCCATTCAATACGCAACGAAAATTGCTTTGGGACAATTCTCAAAGACCGGCCCCCAAAGGCGACCTAACATAGCCCCCGCAGTTTGATGAAACACACTTATACCCTTTCAGGATACAAACATGAAAAAGCTTTACCTTGCTATTCTCAGCCTCTCGATTCTCGCAGCTTCCAACTCTGTTTTCGCTGAGGACGAAATTCCGCCATCTGCCAAGGTTAAAGGCGGCAGTGGTCAAATCCAGTTTTCTGGCTTTATCAACAATGATGCGTGTTCAGTTGATGGCAGTACCGGTAAAGATAAAGTGATCTCGATTGATATGGGCAACGTATCGATCAAGGACATGGGCACTGATGTAGCTCCAACTTCCGGACGCATGGGTGCAAATGACTTTAGCTTGACCGTTAACTGTAATATCGGAACCAAAGTATCCATGGTTTTCAAACCAAGTCTGAACGGTGGTTTGGGTCTGGTCAGTGGCAAGAAAGTGCTGAAGCTGCAAGGTACCGACGCGGCCAAGGGCGTGGGTATTGCTCTGCTTAACGGTGATGGCGAATTGATCGACCTGACCTCGGATACCGCAGCTATGGTTTCGACCGGTCTGAGCGGCGATCAAGCTGCGGGTGGTGACGGCACGTTGTCATTCGCCGCAGCCTACGTAACCACCGAAGGCCAGGCTAAAGCCGTTGCCGGTACAGGTAACGCAACACTGCCATTTGTACTTCAGTACGAATAAACCTGGCTCAAGGGAGAGGCTCTCGGGCCTCTACTCACCCTGCGCAATAGTAAGTGAATAATTCATATGATACGACGCTCAATTGCTGTTTTTATAAGTATGCTGGTCGCCACAGAAGTCTTTGCCAGTATTTCACTAAGTGCAACCCGAGTGATCTTTGACGGCTCACGAAAAGAAGCGAATATTACCGTACGTAATGGCGGGCAAAATGTATTGGTGCAGTCCTGGATCGACAGTGACCAGACAGAACATGTAGAACTGCCATTTGCCATTACCCCTCCCCTTGCCCGAGTGGTTGCCAATCAACAGCAACTGCTGCGCATCCTTTACGAAGGCAGTGGCATGCCGCTCGACAAGGAATCAGTAGTGTGGTTAAACGTTCAGGAAATCCCGCAAACCAGTGCCGCCGATATAAACGTATTACAGCTGGCCGTGCGTCAACGGGTAAAGGTTTTTTTTCGACCGGCCAACTTGTCTGGGGAAGCAGCCCAAGCACCTGCACAACTAAAGTGGGCACTGAAAAAGGACGCTGGACAAACCCTGTTAAACGTCAACAACCCCAGCAGTTACCATGTATCATTAGCCGATCTGAAAGTAGGCGACACCGACAAATCTGAACTGATGATCGGTGCAACCATGATCGCGCCTGGCGAAGACAGAACATTTAAATTTAAAACAACTCCTCAGGCATTGTCGCCAACACTATGGTTTTCAAGCATCAACGACTATGGCGCGCTGCAAAAATTCGAAGCATTGCTAAACCCACAAGAATCAAGTTCGGCGACGGCCACAGAAGTCAAAGAGTAATCAATAACGGTCACCCACACGGCCATCTTGCACGCTTAATTTTTCGCACACGTTATGACTGCATCAGTCATGCTGACGGCACAGACTATTGATATGTTTATCTACAATAACCCTACGCATGATAGTTGTGCGGACAATAGCGTCCAAACAAGGGGCTCCAATAACAAATACCTGCTTCTACCTCTGTACCCACTGTGCCTGATCATAACAATCACTCTGTCGAGCACCGCCTTCGCCGAAGAACAGGCAGTTCAACTTGAAGAACAATTCAACACCTCATTCTTTCAGGGCGGAACATCGGTGGATTTACAAACGCTGTTGAGCGCCAACCGGGTATTGCCGGGTAACTACCGGGTCGATCTGTACAGTAATGAAGTGCTGGTAGGTCGCAGGGACATCGCGTTCAGACCCAACGAACACAACGGCAAGGTTGAGCCGTGCATGACGTTTGATTTGATTCAACAACTTGGCGTCGATGTACAAAAACTGCAGGAACAAGGGCTGCTCGATCCCCAGTTGCCCCACGCCTGCCATGACCTGACCTCCATGATTGAGCAGGCTACCTGGCGCTACGACTCCAGCCGCCTGCGCTTGTATTTCAGCGTACCGCAACTGGCAATGGCTCGAGGCATGCGCGGTTTTGTCGATCCTGAGCTATGGGACCAAGGCGTTCCTGCAGGGTTTACCAACTATCAGTTCAGCAGCAACCGCAACGCCACTGAGTTCAGCACCCAGGTATCCAGCAACCTGGGACTGCGCAATGGCATCAACCTGGGCCCGTGGCGTCTGCGCAACGAGTCGAACTTCAGCGCCCGTACCGGCCGTGCAAGCATATTCAAGAGCAATCGCAGCTACGTGCAACGCGACGTCACCGCTATCAGGGGGCAGTTCAGCGCTGGAGAGATCCTCTCCGATACCGAGTTGTTTGACAGTGTGCGCTACCGGGGCGTGAAAGTGGCTTCGGACGACGGGATGCGCGCCGACAGCGAACGCGGTTATGCACCGATCATTCGCGGCGTAGCCGAGTCCAACGCTTTGGTCGAGATTCGCCAGGACAACTACACCCTGTACTCCACCACGGTACCGCCTGGCCCGTTCGAAATCAGCGATATCTACCCCACGGGATCCAACGGCGATCTAGAGGTAGTGATTACCGAAGCCGACGGTCGCCGCAGAGTGAGCAAGCAGGCTTTTTCCGCCCTGCCCACGATGATTCGCGAAGGTCAGTTCAAATACAGCGTGTCTGCTGGCCAATACGCCAGCAACGCCGAAGGCGTGGCATCCCCTTCCTTTGTCAGCAGCACGGGCGCCTATGGTTTGAACAGCAACCTGACGGGTATTGCCGGTCTGCAAGCCAGTGAAAACTTTCAGGCGGTCTCGCTGGGAGCGGCGAAAAACACTGCGCTGGGCGCGGTCTCGTTCGACCTCACCCAGTCATCCAGCCGCGCCCAGGGCAAAACCACCCGGGGCAACAGCTTGCGGGCGCTCTATGCGAAAACCTTTACCGGCACTGATACCAGTTTCACCCTGGCCGCCTACCGTTATTCCACGGAAGGTTATCGCACGTTCAGTGATCACGTTGAAGACATCAGTCAAGGTATCAGGCAGCGCAGTGGCAGTTCGAAAACCCGCACCAACCTCACCATCAACCAGACACTCGGCGGCGCCCGTCAGTATGGCTCGCTCTACCTCAACGCCAGTGACCAACGCTACTGGAACAGGGGTGGTTCGCGAAGTTTTTCTGCGGGCTACACCAACAACTGGGGGCAAATGAACTACAACCTGAGCGCCAGCAAGAGCCAGGATTTGGTCAAGGGCGGCTTAGCGAACACCGACACTCAGGTCAACCTCTCAGTCTCTTTTGCGCTGGGCTCTCGCCCCCGGTCGCCCCGGGCCTATGTCTCAAGCAGTAGTGAGCGCAGTGGCAACAGCACACAAATGGGGGTCAGTGGTTATCTGGCGGACAGTCGGGATTCGTTTTACTCCATCCAGGCCGGTGACAGCAGTCACAGTGGTCAATCCGGCTCGCTGGCCTTGAATACCCGCACAGCAATAGCCGATATCGGTGCCGGCTACAGCCAGGGCCAGGGCTATAACTCCCAGAACCTGAATATTTCAGGCTCCATGGTCGCCCATGCTGGCGGAATCAACCTTGGGCAAACCATCGGTGAAACGTTCGCCCTGGTTGAAGTACCCGGGGTACCCGGCGTCGAGATCAGCACCCACTCCGGGGTTACGACCGGCAACAATGGTTTTGCCATTATTCCCAACACTCAACCGTATCGAGTGAACTGGTTGAGCCTGGACACCCGTGACCTGGGCGGTGGCGTGGAACTCGAAAATGCGACTCAGCAAATCGTGCCGCGCCGTGGTGCGGTGGTGGTTGCACGCTTCGAAGCAAGCAAGGGTCGCCGGGTTCAATTTGATCTGGTCGATGCCAAGAACCGACCTATTCCGTTCGGTGCCTCGGTGGAGGATGCCAAGGGTGTGCAACTGGCCATGTCCGACCCTACCGGCAAAGCCCTCGCCATGGTCGAGCATGACAGCGCTACCCTGACCATCAAATGGCAAGGCAAACAATGCCTGGCTAGCTATGCGCTTGCGCAAAAACAAGAAAAGGTCAATTACGAACGCTACAAACTTATGTGTTTGCCTGAACCAAAGGCACGTTGATGATCGAGTCACGTATAAATACCCGACACCAGGGTATGGCAATTACCCTATCGAAGGAACTTTTATGTTTGACGCGAATAAAATGCATATGACGTACCTATTTTTACTGACCTTGCTATTACTCTTCAATCACACTGAAGCAATGAGCGAATGTCGCTTCAATCATCCAGAACGCACAGTCGAATTAAACCCGCCAGTAATGGGAACTATCAGCATACCTGCTGACATGGAAAACAACAGTACTGTATATGAGGCCGTCTATTCGCCTGGCATTTATTTCATCCTTAACTGTAGCTACTACACGCCTTATGGTTTTGTTCCAAACCCGGAACTCGGTCCTGCGCCTGCAGGCGGCTACACATTCCCGATAAAAGATAGTGGTATCGCAATCCAGATATTCAACTTAGGAACAACCCCCAAAGACGCAATTCGTGCACATGGAGAACAAATAGTCGGAGGACAATTCCTTTGGGGGACTGGAGGCGGAGCGTACACTTTCAGATTTATAAAAATAGGAAAAATTAAACACGGCACAGTCATTGGCCCCATCAATATAGGGGCTGTCAAATACGGGACATTGACCACGCACAACATAACAATCAGAAGCAAGCTGATTATCGCCACGGCCTCCTGCAAAACCCCCAACGTGTCGGTCAACATGGGCGACTACGTAGCCAGTGAAGTCACGGGCAGTCGAGGTCAGACAAACCCCGTCCACTTCGACATCGCACTCAACGAGTGCCAGGAAGGCATCTCCAGAGTAACCTACTCACTACAAGCCAACACCCCAGTCATAGACAGGGAAAGTGGCCTGGTTTCGCTGGATGGCACCTCCACATCCAAAGGAGTCGGGCTACGCATTATGGATGGCAATGGAACACCACTGGCCCTAGACAAAGCACATGTTTTCAGCGATTACGACACTCGAGGCGGCAACTTTAACACCCCCCTGAGTGCTGCCTTTGTACATCTTGGCACTCAAACTCTGGGGTTTGATTCCGCCAATACAAGCCTGACTTTTACCAAGAGTTACTTATAACCTCTTCAATTGATTTCAAACCAACAAACCTTAAAGTGCCAGTACAACGCAAACGCTCAGACCCATAAGGAATTTAAAAACAACACCACGACTGACATTTCGAACCCCATACAAGGCAATCGCTAGAGAAGAAATAACGCCATGCATAACGTAAAAGGCAATTGCATACATCACTTACCCTTATTGGCACTATTATTATTCAGTCCAGCCTGCTCATATGCGGATTGTGTTTTCAATGAGGGACCCAACCCAACCACCAGCCTTGAAGTCGACTTGCCAGGACCGGGAGTCATCAGCATGCCCGCAGACCTGGAAAATGACCGCACGATTTATGAAGCCAGTAAGCTTGTGCGCGTTCATAACAACATGACGTGCAGGGGTATTACACCCCTCGGCCTGGTCCCGAATCCAGCACTCGGTCCTGCACCTGTGAGCGGATACACATTCCCGATAAAAGACAGTGGCATTGCAGTCCAGGTTTACAGCGGTTCAGCGACCCCAAATAACACGATCAACGTGTTTGGCGAAAAGACTTACAAACAGGGAAACGTTTGGGGAACCTACGGCGGGCAGTTTATTTTCAGATTTATAAAAATTGGAAAAGTTAAACATGGCACGATCATTACCCCCGCAAAAATTGGGACCATCAATTACGGGACATTAGTCACCCATAACCTCACGCTTACCAGCAACCTGATCATCTCCGCGGCCTCCTGCAAAACCCCTGACGTGTCGGTCAAGATGGGCGATTATGTAGCCAGTGAACTGACGGGCAGTCGAGGCCAGACAAACCCCGTCCACTTCGACATCGCACTCAACGAGTGCCAGGAAGGCATCTCCAGAGTAACCTACTCACTACAAGCCAACACCCCAGTCATAGACAGGGAAAGTGGCCTGGTTTCGCTGGATGGGACTTCCAGTGTCAAAGGTGTTGGCCTGCGCATCATGGACGGCAATGGTGTACCCCTGGCCCTGGACAAGGCCCATGTGTTCGACGCTTATGAGGAGCGTGGCGGCAACTTTAAAATTCCGTTGAGTGCTGCTTATATTCGTCTCGGCGATCAAGACCTGTCGTTTGGCACAGCCAATACGTCCATGACCTTTACCATGAGTTATTTATAATCAAGGGCGAACAGGCCTTCAGCATGAACAACAAAGGGCTGAACAATCCCCCCCACACAGAGAGCAGCCCATGGTTCTACCAACCCCCCTATTCAGACACGCGACCCCACAGGACGCGGAGCGCTGCTATCAGATCGAAATTTCAGCCTATGAAGGCGATGAAGCCGCCACTCTGGAAAAGATTGCTACTCGGATCGCCCAGTATTCCCAGGGCTTTCTGATCCTTGAGCAGGCCAGCCAGGTGGTGGGTTTCATCAATAGCGGCTGTGCCCACGACGTGGTCATGTCGGATGAGGCCTTCAAGGAACTGATCGGGCACGACCCAGCGGCGCCCAATGTGGTGATCATGTCCGTGGTGGTGTCCCCTGAACACCAGGGCAAGGGCTTTTCAACGCTGCTGATGCACGAGTTTGTCGAGCAGATGCGCAGCCTCGGGAAAAAAACCATCCACCTGATGTGCAAAGAACAGCACGTCGGGCTCTACACCCGGCTGGGCTATCAGTACGTTCAGCCATCCCCCTCCGAACATGGCGGCATGGCCTGGCATGAGATGGTCATGGCTGTCTGAGTGTCTGTGCGAGCGCCCAAGGCGCTCGTGATACCCGCAAAAAACACTTCACTGCACACGCTTCAGAAAAGGCGTTGTGTTGCCGTGAAAACAAATGTTATGTTGCTAACACGAAGCAAACAAATGACATACCAATAACAACCACGGTGTCGGCGCGCTCTTATGTCCCTGGAAAAAAACAGCTTTCTTCAGTTGCTGGAACAAGAGTTCTCCAACCTGACACCCACCGGCAAGCGTATTGCCAGTTACTTGTTGGGCAATCCGCAACAGTTGCCCTTCGAGTCCGCTGACAGCATTGCGCAGCAAACCTCTACCACGGGTATTTCCGTGGGCCGTTTCCTGCGTTCCCTGGGTTATCAGAACCTGGATGAGGTCAAGCAGAGCCTGCGCGGTGAAGCACCTACCTCGTGGTTGATCACCGACCGTATCGGCGCCTTCCGCGCCGAAAACAGCTGCGATGATGCGCTGGACCGTTCCCTGCATCGCGAAATCGAGGCCATCCAGCAGGTCTATGAACTGGCCCGCAGCGAAACCTTTGCCCACATCGTGCAACGCATTCACGAAGCCGATGCCGTGTTCATCCTCGGCATCCAGTCCACTCGCGGCATTCTCACCGCGTTTCACAGCCACCTGGAGTACATCCGTCCCAAGGTCTACTACGTTGACGGCCTGTCGGGCATCTACGCCGAAACCCTGAATTCCGGTTTCGCCAACCCGTACGCGATCATTGCCGACTTTCGTGCGTACTCCAGCGTGACCCAAACCTTCTGTGACGCGGCCATCGACAACCAATTACCCCTGGCCCTGATCACCGATCTGCAATGCCCATGGGCCCGGGATTACCCGCTAGACCTGCTGCAGATCAAGACCGACGTCGGGCAGTTCTGGGATTCCCCAGCTCCCTTGGCTTGCCTGTTGAACCTCATGGTTTCGGCAGTGGCAGAAAAATACGGCGAGCATCTGGATGCACGCCTGGCAAAAAATCGTCAGTTGCAAAAAGCCTTCGGCCAGTTCGAAGGCTAAGCCGATCGCCTCAAACAAGTCACAAATGGAGTGTTTGTGTGAACCAAAGCGTTGCAACCCCAAGCCCGCTCGTTGAAATCGACGTGGAGCAGTATCAGGTGCAGATCGAAATGATCTATGCCACTGCCGATAACCTGGCCGGCAAAATCATCTACCCGACAGCGCGTTGCCAGTTGCACCGTGATGCGGCCGTCTGTTTGCGCAAGGCCAGCCAGCTGGCGAACCTTGCTGGCTACAGCCTGCTCATTTATGACGCCTATCGGCCACCCTATGCGCAGTTTTTGCTCTGGGAAGCGTTGCCCAACGGCGACTACGTGCGTGATCCGCACCTGGGTTCTCACCACAGTCGCGGTGTTGCAGTGGATCTGACCCTTGTGGACGAAAACGGCAAGCCGCTGGACATGGGCACCGCATTTGATGCCATGGAAGACAAATCCCATCAGTTCTACCCCGACCTGCCGGTCAACGTGCAGCGCAACCGCCTGCTGTTGCTGGGCATTATGTTGGGCGCGGGCTTCCAGGCGATCCCTACGGAGTGGTGGCATTTCGAGCTGCCCAACGCTGACGATTACCCCTTGCTCCACGAGTAATCCGGCCACGAAACCAAAGAGTTTCGATGCCAGTGACACCGCTTCACGACAACAACAAAAACGTTTCAAACAAGCTTCATCTGCTACTGCCCGGTTATAGATTCCAAAAATAAACCTACTTCCAGACATCGAATGTTGAAGGAAACCGGCATGACCCTCATCAAGACCGTGAACCGCACTACCGCTTCCCGTGCCCGAAAACTGTTACCTGGCTTGCTGTGCGCAGCCTTGAGCCTTGGCACCTGGCAAGCTGCAACCGCAGCCACCGCACAGGACACCCTGATCATCGGCAAACCTGCCGACCCGCAAACCCTCGATCCGGCCGTGACCTTTGATAACAACGACTGGACCATCACCTACCCGTCTTACCAGCGACTGGTGGGCTACAAGACCGATGGCGACAAGAGCAGCACCGAAGTCCAGGGAGACCTGGCCGAGAGCTGGACTGTTTCCCCGGACAACCTGGTCTGGGAGTTCAAGCTCAAGCCTGGCAACAAGTTCGATGACGGCACCGGCGTAGACGCTGCGGCAGTCAAGTTCTCGTTCGACCGTCTGATGACCCTCAAGCAGGGCCCATCCGGTGCATTCCCTGAAGACATGGTGGTTGAGGTGATTGACCCGCAGACCGTGCGCTTCACCCTCAAGACACCGTTCGCGCCCTTCCTGTTCACGCTGGCCCACAACGGTGCCTCGATCGTCAATCCGCTGGTGGCCAACAAAGGCGCAGAGGCCAATGCCTGGCTGTCCAGCCACACCGCAGGTTCTGGCCCTTACCGCTTGAGCAACTGGCAGAAAGGCCAGTCGCTGACCATGGAACCGAACCCCTATTACGCCGGCGCCAAACCTGCGCTCAAAACCGTCGTGCTCAAGATCATCGCCGAGCCCTCGGTACGCCGCCTGCAACTGGAACGCGGTGATCTGGACATCATCGAAGACATGCCAGAAGACCAGCTGGGTTCTCTGGCCAGCAAACCGGGCGTCGTGGTCAAGGAGTTCCCGTCGCTGCGGGTCACCTACCTGTACCTGAACAACAAGCAAGGCCCCCTGACCAACGTGGATGCGCGCCGTGCGATCACCGAGGCGGTGGACTACAACGGCATCGTCAAGGGCATTCTCAAGGGCAAGGCCGAGCTGCTGAACGGGCCGATCCCGGACGGCATGTGGGCCTATGACAGCTCGTTGCCGAACATGAAACAGGACATGCCTGCTGCCATGGAGAGCCTGGCCAAGGTTCCCAAGAAAATCACCAACCTGAGTTACATGTACTCGGACAAGGACGCCAACTGGGAGCCGATCGGCTTGACCCTGCAAGCCGCCCTCGCCCCTCTGGGCATCAACCTCAAGCTGGAGAAGACCGCCAACGCCACCCTGCGTGAGCGTGTTGGCCAAGCCGACTACGACATCGCCGTAGGCACCTGGAGCCCGGACTTCGCTGACCCGTACATGTTCATGAACTTCTGGTTCGACTCCAAGATGCAGGGCCTGCAAGGCAACCGTTCGTTCTACAACAACCCGCAGGTCGACACCCTGATCCGCGAAGCCGCGACCACCAGCGACACGGCAAAGCGCACCGAGCTGTATCAAAAGGCCCAGAAAATGGTGCTCGACGACAGTGCCTACGTTTACCTCTACCAGAAGAACTACACCCTGCCGATGCGTGATTCGGTCAAGGGCTACGTGTTCAACCCCATGCTCGAACAGGTGTTCAACCTGGGCAGCATGAGCAAGTAAACCTGCTGCTGCGTGCGCGCCAGTAATGGCGCGCATGGCGTTGGATTTCTGTCGTTAGTGTGACTGAGGTGCCCTATGGCCTTCCTGACGTTGTTGCGCAAGCGCGTGCTTGGCCTGTTACTGGTCGTGTTCGGTGTTTCGCTGATTACCTTTACCATTTCCCATCTGATTCCCGGCGATCCCGCACGGCTGATCGCCGGTGACCGTGCCAGCGATGCGCTGGTCGCCGGAATCCGTCATCAACTGGGGCTGGATTTGCCGCTGTACCAGCAATACGGCCGCTACGTGCTGGACCTTGTGCAGGGCGACCTCGGCACATCGATTCGTACCAACCGCCCGGTACTGGAGGACTTGCAGGCGTTCTTCCCGGCGACTCTGGAACTGGCCCTGGTGGCATTGTTCCTCGCCATTCTGGTCGGCGTGCCACTGGGGGTGCTGTCGGCGGTCTACCACAACCGCGCCATCGACCAGATCGCACGTACCCTGGCCGTCACCGGCATCTCTACACCGGCATTCTGGCTAGGTCTGGGCGCGATCGTGCTGTTTTATGGTCACCTCGGCTGGCTGCCTGGTGGTGGTCGATTGTCCGAAGGGCTCACGCCACCGTCGACGATCACCGGTTTCTACCTGATCGACTCATTGCTGGCCGGGAACTTCACTCTGTTTTTCGATGCACTCAAGCACTTGATCCTGCCCGCAGCAACCCTGGGGTTCGTGACGCTTGGGGTCATCTCGCGGCAGATCCGTTCCGCCATGCTCGATCAATTGGGTGAGGACTACATCCGCACCGCCCGTGCCTACGGTTTGTCGCGCTGGACCGTGATCCTGCGTCATGCGCTGCCCAATGCGCTGATTCCGTCGGTAACCGTGCTGGGCCTGACCCTGGGCGATCTGCTGTACGGCGCAGTCCTGACCGAGACCGTTTTCGCCTGGCCGGGCATGGGCGCCTACGTCGTAAAGTCGATCCAGTCCCTGGATTTCCCGGCGGTGATGGGCTTCGCAATCCTGGTGTCGTTTATCTATGTACTGCTGAACATGGCCATCGATCTTCTGTACCGCGTGATCGATCCACGCATCGGCGAGGTGAATTGAGATGTCGGTACCCCTTAGCGCAACACACGGCCCGCAATGGCGTGAAAAACTCACCTACCTGGCCTATCAGATCCGCCGCAGCCCGTTGACCATGGCGGGCCTGCTGATCACCCTGATGGTGGTGGCGGCCATGATCTTCGCTCCCTGGCTGGCCAGCCACGACCCCAACGCCCTCAACCTGGCCGAGCGTCTGGCACCACCGTCCTCCGAACACTGGTTTGGCACCGATGAAGTGGGCCGGGACCTGTTCAGTCGTGTGCTCTACGGCAGCCAGCAATCGGTAGGCGTTGGCCTGTTCGTGGCCTTTGCCTCATGTTTTATCGGTGGCCTGCTGGGCTGTTTTTCCGGCGTGATCGGCGGGCGCTTTGACTCCCTGACCATGCGTTTGATGGACATCATGCTGTCGGTGCCTTCACTGGTGCTGATCATGGCACTGGCAGCCGCACTGGGTGCGAGCCTGTTCAATGCCATGCTGGCAATCACCCTGGTACGGATTCCGTCCTATGTCCGCCTGGCCCGTGGCCAGGCCCTGGGTATCCGCCAGATGGGCTACGTAAAAGCTGCCGAAACGTTCGGCGCCAAGCGCTGGCACATGGTCCACTGGCACGTTGCCCGCAACGCCATGCCGCCCTTGCTGGTACAACTGAGCCTGGATATCGGCAGCGCCATCCTGATGGCTTCAGCCTTGGGCTTCATCGGCCTGGGCGCGCAGCAGCCAACGGCCGAATGGGGCGCAATGGTTGCGACCGGGCGCAACTACATCCTGGATAACTGGTGGTATTCCACCTTCCCGGGGCTGGCGATATTGATCACCGCCACCGGTTTCAATTTGCTGGGCGATGGCGTACGCGACCTGCTCGACCCACGGCAACAGGGGAAATGACCATGTCTACGTGTAATCCTGTGCTGGCCATCGACAACTTGAGTCTTGAGTTTCCTGCCTACAAGAGCAGCGTCAAGGCGCTGAACGGCGTGTCACTGCACGTCAATCCCGGCGAAATCGTCGGTGTGGTCGGTGAATCCGGATCGGGCAAGTCCGTGACCGCGATGCTGAGTATGCGGCTGCTTCCCGAGCGCAGTTATCGCATCACTTCAGGCAGCCTGAGTATGCTCAATCGCGACATGCTCAGCGCACCCGAAAAAGACCTGCTGAAAATACGTGGCCGTGATGCTGCAATGATTTTCCAGGAACCGATGACCGCACTGAATCCGACCCGGCGTATTGGCCGGCAAATGCTCGACGTGATCATTCACCACCAAAAGATCAGCGCCAGCGCTGCCCACGCAAAGGCCATCGCACTGCTGCGCGACATGCACATTGCCAGCCCGGAACAGGTTCTGGAGAGTTACCCGTTCGAGCTGTCCGGTGGCATGCGTCAGCGGGTCATGATTGCCCTGGCGTTCTCGTGCGAGCCGCAATTGCTGATAGCCGACGAGCCCACCACTGCACTCGACGTAACAGTTCAACGCCAGGTGCTGTTGTTGCTGCGCGAAAAAGCCCGTCAAAAAGGCACGGCCATCCTGCTCATCACCCATGACATGGCGCTGGTGTCGCAGTTCTGCGACCGGGTCTATGTGATGTACACCGGTGCAGTGGTTGAACAGGGGCTGACGGCCGAGGTCATGAGCAATCCCCGGCACCCCTACACCCAGGGTTTGCTCAGTGGCTTGCCTGAGATGGTCGAACCGGGCCAGCCACTCATGACCATTCCCGGGCAAGTTCCGAACCTTTCACAATTGCCCACCGGATGCACCTTCGCCGAGCGCTGCACACATGCCATGCCGGTGTGCGCCAAACGCCCGGTGCTGACCGCCATCCACCATGATGAGCAACGCAAAAGCGCGTGCTGGTTACCGCAAGAGGAGCTTTCGTGATGAACAGTGCGCTGATTTACCCTGCAATCGACACGGCCCCAAAGATTCTCAAGCTGACAGACGTTCGCGTGCGTTTCCCCGTCAGCAACGACTGGCTGGGACGGCCCCGGGGCTACGCCCACGCGCTAAACGGCATCGACTTGCAGGTCCGGGCCGGAGAAACTCTGGGCATCGTCGGCGAGTCGGGCTGCGGCAAAAGCACACTGGCACAATTACTCATGGGCCTGCTCAAGCCCACTAGCGGCGCAGTGAGCTGGGCCAACGGGAAAAATGGCGAAGGCAGCAGTAACGTCCAGATCGTGTTCCAGGACCCCCAATCGTCGCTGAACCCGCGCCTGCCGATCTGGCGCATCATCACCGAGCCGTTGTATGCCCGGGGCATGCGTTCCAGCGAGCAGATGCGCAGCATTGCCGCCAAAGTGGCAGCCCAGGTGGGAATCCGCCCGGAATACCTGGACCGTTTTGCACACCAGTTTTCCGGTGGCCAGCGCCAGCGGATTGCGATCGCCAGGGCCCTGTCATCCGACCCGGACATCATCGTCCTGGACGAACCGACCTCTGCGCTGGATATTTCGGTGCAGGCACAGATCCTCAACTTGTTGGCCGAGTTGCAACAGGCGCGCAACCTGACCTACATCCTGATTTCCCATAATGTTTCGGTTGTGCGCCATATGGCCGATCGGGTGGCGGTGATGTATCTGGGTCAGATCGTCGAACTGGGCAGCGCCGCCCAGGTACTGGAGCAGCCGCGCCACCCTTACACCCGCCTGCTGTTCGAAGCGGTGCCGCGGCTGGGCGTGCCGCTGCTGGCCGAACAAGTGGCGGCACCTACCGAACTGCCGGGTAACAGGAACCTGCCCGAAGGGTGCTTTTTCCTTGAGCGCTGTAGCTTGAGCAGACAAGGCTGCGGGCAGCCGCAGGTGATGCGCGGTGGTCAACACCAACAGGTCAGGTGCCACGTACAGGACTGACTGCACTCTTTGTAGCCGCTGCCGAAGGAACGAGGCTGCGTTCGTGCGGGCAGCGGTCGAAAGACCGGTACACACGGTGTGCCTGATTAACCGTGAAGCCGATTTTACGACCGCTGCGCGCTCGGACGCAGCCTCGCACGGCTCGTCAGCTGCTACGAATTTCGCAACTCATACCACTGCGTAGCAGTTGACGAGTAGAACGAGGCTACGTTCGAGCGCGTAGCGGTCGCAAAACCGGTACACACGGTGTGCCTGATTGACCCCAGCCCCCCAATTATCAAGCCTTCACCAGCACTCGGCTCACTTCAAACTGCCCCACCAGCTTTTGCAGTTTATTGGCATTGAGTCGTACGCTTTCGGCACTGTTTTGCAGCATCACTACGGTCTGGCGCATTTCTGTTGAAGAATGGTCGACCTGCTTGATGGTCCTCCCGTAATCGAGACTGCGCATGTTGAGTTGCTGGATGATCGCAAACATGCTTTCTACGGCTTGATGCAAATGGACGTTTTCCGACGAGGCATCTTCGGCCAGACGAAGGCTGTTATCGACGTCCTTGACGCCCTCCTCCATGAAGCTGACGGCTTTTTGCGTTTCGCTTTGCAAGCCTTCTACCATGTGCCTGATGTCCTCGGCAGCGCGCGATGTGCGTGAGGCCAGGCTGCGCACTTCATCGGCAACCACCGCAAACCCCCGACCATGTTCACCGGCACGCGCAGCTTCAATGGCGGCATTCAACGCCAGCAGATTGGTCTGGTTGGTGATATCGCTGATCAGGCCGGTGATATTGCCAATCTGAGTCATCTTGCTGTCGAGTAACTGCACGCTGGAAGATGAGCGCTCAACCACATCCCTGATGGACTGCGTTCCTTTCTGTACGGAAAGAAACTGTTCGCGGGCACGGGTGACGACTTCATCCATGACCTGCTTCATGTGTTCGGCACTGGCAGAGGCTTGCTGAATTTCACCCAGTTGGTCTTCGACGATAATCATCATCCGGTGAACGGCTTCGCCCACTTCTGCAGAGGTGGTACTGGCTTGCTGGCTGCGCCCCAGCATCATCCGGTTGGTGCTGCCGACATTGCTGCTGGCTTTCACCACCTGGCCTACCACCGAGTCCAGATGGTCGATAAAACTGTTGATCCAGCGCCCCATGTCCCCGGTTTCGTCGTTGGCCATTTTGCTGGTGTCGAGTCGCTGGCGCAGGTTGCCCTCACCCTCGGCGATGGTCATGATCACGCCCGTCATCACGTTCAGCCTGGCAGCCAGTCTTTTTGGCCCCCACAGGCTGAACAGCAGCGCCGCACACACCATGCTCAGAATTTCGGCGGCATCAATCATGTCCTGGCCCAGGCCACTGTAATGCCGGACCACGTAGTTGCAGGCAAACAGGCCTGCCATGGTCGCAAGGTAAGGCTTCATCAGGCCATAACTGAGGGAGCGCCGACGATAGACTTCCTCCAGGTCGGCCTCGCACATCATGCCCCAGCGATCCGGTGAACCCGGTAACTGAAACGTCACACCTTTACCCACCACCGGAATGTGCCGGTAGTCCGAATAACCGGGGTAGGTCACGAACAGGTTGGAGCCCGTACGGATGGTCTCGCGAACACCCGCGTGCAATTGCTGTGTGGCAGGGTCGGTGAAGCGCAACTCCAGCTCGGTATGGCGCTGTATCTGGACGGTTCTCCAGGGTGTTTTCACACCATTTTTCAGGTTTTCTCCGTGGGTAAAGGTACCGTCCTCGAAGCGCGAGCGGGACAAGGCCGTCCCTGGCGCAATGGCGGGGTTAAAACGCGATTGGGCCATAAACAAATAGTTATCACCCGACTCGGCAAAGATGTGCCCGGCCTCGCGCTGGATCAGATCGCCCAGCACATCATTGGGTACGCGACCGCAGAGGCAGCCCAGCACTTTATCGCCGACCTTGATCGGCTGATAAAACATCAGCGTGACTTCATCGTGAAAGCGCGAAGACGACGGGCCGATTTGCAAGGTCAGCGGGTCGCAGTAAGGACCATGAAGAAACGGCGCCTTCAAGCCTTCTGCCAATGCCCGCGTAGGCTCGACAAGGATGTTGGTGCGCCGGTTCCAGGTCGAGGCAACGACCTTGGCGTTGGTATCCAGCACAAACAATTCAGAGAAATCTTCTGCCTGAACGAGGGTGTCCATCAGTGAAGTACTGTCGAGTTGGGCGAAATCACCAGCGAGGTTTTCCGCCAGTTCAGCCAGGTGTTCCCATTGCTCCCGCGTCCAGTTTTGCAGCAGCTGCACGCGGGTTTCAGCGATGGCTTCGAAGGTCTGCTCTATCACCGGGTAAGCCGAACGGTTAAGCCAGCACGACCAGCCCATCATGAATTTTCCGGTTTTGCCGAACCAGGGTAGCCAGTGTTTCTCACGGGAGGACAGCATCATGGAACTGCTGGATAGCGGCATTCAACACACTCTCAATGACATAAATGATGTCAAAGTGACAGCAACTACCAAGCCAACTCGAAATGCCTCTGGCGTACGGTATTGGCAAGGCTGAAATGCACTACGCCATGCCTCAACCCGGTGCGTTCTGCGCAATGCGCTCCATTATGAGGCTGGGTTCAATACCTCAAGCACTCAGTGTGGTCCAGGTCACTCCGCCTCAAGCGCACCGAGCCAGCGCGCTTCTGAACGCAGCAGATGCTGGCGAAGGGCCGTCTGCGCAGCGATCACGTCTTTGCATTCCAGAGCATGCAAGATCGCTTCGTGTTCGATCACCGCGGCATCCCAGGTGCCCGGGTTTTCCGAGTGTTCGCTCAGGTGCGACGAAATCGGGCTGTGGCGCTCGTCAAACAACGACGTGATGATCCGCACCAACGCGGAATTACCGGTCATTTTCGCCAGACGATGATGAAATTTTCGGTCGTCTTCAAGGGGCGGTCGATTAGCCTTGATACTCGCCCTCATGGCGTCGATGCAGTCCTTGAGGTAGCGGTGATCGCTTTTTTTACCGTGCATGCAGGCCAGCACCACGGCCTCGCCTTCGATCAGCGCCCGCGCCTGCATCAGTTCGGAGGGGCTCTCACCCAGTGTCACCGTGCGTGCGCCGCCCTCGTGCACGCGCGCGGCCACATACACCCCGGACCCCATCTTGATTTCGATGCTGCCTTCGATTTCCAGGGCAATCAGCGCCTCTCGCAGCGATGGTCGTGACACCCCCAGCAACTGCGTCAAGTCACGTTCAGGAGGCAGGCGCGAGCCGACCTTGAAGTCACCCTGAACAATGTATTCACGAAGCCTGTCGGCGATTTTCTGGTAGAGCTTGCGCTCTGGAGCAGGATAGGAGGAGACCATCGAGGCAGAGTCCGAGAAATGATGCCAAAGGCTACCACAGAGGCCGAGGTGGACTGGAGAAACCTCGGTGGTGGCCCTGGATAAATCATCTGTCGGCTCAGCCTTCATGCCCTAGTGCTGGTCTTGCCACTCTGAACCGTTGGGGTATTCAAAATGCTCCAGGGAGGATTGCTTCATCGTCACGCTGTACCCCGGCTGTTGAGGCGGCATATAGCGTCCGCGGCGGATCACGATCGGTTCCAGGAAGTTTTCGTGCAGGTGGTCTACGTACTCCAGCACACGTTTTTCCAGCGAAGCCGAAACAGCGATGTAATCGAACAGAACAATGTTTTGCGAGTACTGGCACAAGCCGACACCACCGCCATGGGGACACACGGGTACACCGAACTTGGCGGCCATCAACACCACAGCCAGCACCTCGTTCAGACCGCCCAGGCGTGCCGGGTCGAGTTGGCAGAAGTCCATGGCACCGGCCTGGAAAAACTGCTTGAACATGACCCGGTTGTGCGCGTGCTCACCGGTGGCCACGCCTATCGGGTGAATACGTTGACGAATTGCCGCGTGACCTAGTACGTCGTCAGGGCTCGTGGGCTCTTCAATCCACCATGGATCGAATTCAGCCAGGCGACGCATATTGCTCACCGCCTCGTCCACGTCCCAGGTCTGGTTGGCGTCCATCATCAGCTTGCGATCCCAGCCCAGCTCTTCACGCAGGATTTGCGCGCGGCGCATGTCTTGCTCGATGTCTGCACCCACCTTCTGCTTGAGATGGGTCCAGCCTGCTTCAACTGCTTCACGAGCCAGGCGGCGCATTTTTTCTTCGGAGTAGCCCAGCCAGCCGGCGGCGGTGGTGTAACCGGGGTAGCCTTCACGCAGCATCTGCTGCTCGCGCTCGGCCTTGCCCGGCGCCGCCCGACGCAACATAGCGATGGCTTCCTGTGGCGTCAGGGCATCGGTAATAAACGTGAAGTCGACACAACGCACCAGCTCTTCGGGACTCATGTCGGCGAGCAGTTTCCAGACCGGCTTGCCCTCCTTCTTGGCCCACAAGTCCCACAGCGCATTGATAATGGCCGCGGTGGCCAGATGCACCACACCCTTTTCCGGACCCACCCAGCGCAGTTGGCAGTCGCCGGCAACGATCTCATGCCAGTAGGCCCCGAAGTTGCTGGTGATGCTTTCGAGGGTGCGGCCGGTGACAAACAATTTGGCCAGTTCCTTTACTGCCGCAACGCACAAATCGTTGCCGCGCCCGATGGTGAACGTCAGGCCGTGACCCTGCAGGCCGTCGTCCGAATCGGTGTGCAAGGTGACATAGGTGGCGGAGTAGTCCGACGTCGAGTTCATCGCGTCCGAGCCGTCCATGCTTCGGGAGGTTGGAAAGCGAATATCGCGTACGGCGACCCGGGTAATTAGGGTAGACATGGAGTTATCCTGAAGTTGAAGCTTGCCCCGCCCTCTGCGGTGGATGCAGGCTTATTCATGTTATTTTCGTGTCGCACCCGCAGTCTGTCCTGCATGACCCCTCTGCGAAATTGAATGTTTCGACTACGCCGATCACTCCAGGTAATAGCCCCATGATCAACCCGCTGGAACAGTTTCGCAGCCGCCTGCGCATGCGCCACTTGCAGTTGCTGTTTGTCCTGTCTGAAGAAGGATCGCTGCGCAAGACTGCGCACATCATGGCGCTGACCCAGCCTGCGGTGACCAAGGCACTGCACGAACTCGAGAGTCTGGTGGGCGATGCGCTGTTTACCCGCACGCACAAGGGGCTGGTCGCGAACAAACTGGGGGAAGCAGCCATTCGTTATGCACAGCTGGTATTCGCTGACCTGAGCGGTCTGCACGAAGAAATGACGGCCCTGCAATCGGGCAATCTCGGCACCTTGCGCATCGGTTCAATGGGATCACTGGTGGGCGGACTGTTACCACGCACGCTGGCGCAACTGACCCAACGCCATCCCAAGCTGAACATCACCGTGGTCATCGACACCAGTGACGTATTGCTGCAGGCCTTGAGCCTCGACCAACTGGATCTGGTCGTTGCCCGTATCACCGATGGCTGGCCAACCGATGAGCTGAACTTCGAGGCATTCGATGAAGAGGTGATACAGATCGTCGCGCGCACCGGTCACCCGCAGCAGCACAACAGCGAAGTCACCCTTGAAACCCTGGCCCGCTACCCGTGGGTCGTGCAATCACAACCCGCGCCGCTGCGGGAAATCTACCAGCAGATTTTTCGCGAATCCCAGGTACAGGCTCCCGCCAGCCAGCTTGAAACCGCCTCGACGATGCTCACCGTCTCGCTGCTTCAGCAAACCGACATGGTCGCCTTGATGCCACTGTCACTGGTGGAGTACTACAGCGACCTGGGCGTGCTGGCACCGCTGCCGGTCAAGGTGTCGGCGCGCTTGATGCCCTTCGGTCTGATCAGCCGCAAAGGGCGGGTGCCCACGGCGGCGATGGAAGTGGTAAAGGCCGAGCTGCGAGTGCAGGCCGGCCTTGAAGGTACAGCCGGGGTTACGAACGACTAGACGTCAGGTCGGCGGGCGGCACATATGTGCTGGTCGCCGTCGACGGGGTGCGCTTGAGCATCATCAACAGCAACACGCTGACAAAACACAGCGCGGCCACAACCTGAAAGCCTGTGCTGCTGTTGCCTGTCACCGCATCGGCGTAGGCCTTGATCTGCGGCGACACAAAGCCGCCCAGGTTGCCGATAGAAATGATGAAGGCGATCCCGGTGGCCGCACTGGTGCCGCCCAGATGACGGGTCGGCAAGCTCCAGAATACCGGCTGACTGGCCACCAGCCCCGGAATGGCGATGCAGAATGCCAACAGCGTCAGCACTGGCGTGTTAATCACCGACAGCGAGGCAAAGGCCAGCGTGCCAACCGCAAGCATTGAAGATGCTACCAGGCGATGGTTGTTGTGCTTGTCGGCATACACCGTGGCGATACGCATGGCGACGATGGTGCACAGCCAGGGGATCATCAGCAGCAGGCCGACCGAGGTGTTGACCTGACCGCCCAGGGTCGAAGCCAGTTTGGCCGGCAAGTAGAACGCCAGCGGCGCATTACCGATCTGTACGCAGAAGTAGATGGCAATAAACATCAGCACGCGCTTGTCTTTGAGCACACCAAAGATCGAACCGTGGCTGGCGTAGCCCTTGGCTTTTTCTTCGCCTTCAATGACCGTGTTCATCGCGTGTTTTTCTTCAGCGGTCAGCCATTTGGCTTCGCTTGGGCGGCTCGCCAGATAGAAAAACGCAATGACCCCGACCACCGAGGCAGCCAGGCCTTCGACCACAAACATCCACTGCCAGTTGGTCAGCCCGAACGGGTTGTGGGTGTCAAGGATGAAACCAGACAACGGACTGCCAATCAGCATCGCCACCGGTACGCCAAAGTAGAACAGGCCAATGGCTCGGGAACGTTGCTTGGCCGGGAACCAGTAAGTCAGGTACAGGATGATCCCGGGCATGAAGCCTGCCTCGGACACCCCCAGCAAAAAGCGGATGACGTAGAAGGATGTCTCGCTGGTGGCGAACATCATCGACGCCGAAACCAGGCCCCAGGTGACCATGATCCGCGCCATCCAGACCCGTGCCCCCACTCGCTGCAGGATCAGGTTGCTTGGCACCTCAAACAGCGCATAACCGATAAAGAAGATACCTGCGCCCAAGGCAAACGCAGCGTCACCGATACCGGTGTCAGCTTGATAGGCGATCTTGGCAAAACCGACGTTGGCGCGGTCGATAAACGCCAGCGCGTACATCAGGGCGAGAAACGGCAACAGCCGGATGGCTGCTTTCTTTACGCCGCTCGCCAGCGCGGGCGAGTCATACAACTCTTGATAACTCATGGAACGTACCTCTTCTTATTGTTGGAGTAGGTGTTATCCAGGATGCGGTCAGGCATCTTCACTCTGCGTTTCAGGTGTGTTCGGCAAACCTCGCCAGCTCTGCGTGAGTCGGCAAACCATCGCTGTCCCCCGGGAAGCCCAGCACCCGGGCACCGATCAGGTTGCCCCTGGCCACCGCCTGGGCAACACTTGAACCCTCGAGCAAGGCGCTGATGACGCCCACGGCAAAACCGTCCCCCGCGCCCACGGTGTCCACGACGTTGCTCACTGGGTAGCCAGGGCTGTAGCCGCTTTCATTGGCGCTGGCGTAATAGGCACCTTCGGCCCCGAGCTTGATGACCACCAGCGAACAGCCTTTGGCCAGGAAGTACCGGGCGATGTCCGCCGGATGTTCCAGGCCGCTTAGCAAACGGCCTTCGGCGAGACCGGGGAACACCCAGTCAGCGAGCCCGGCCAGATCATTCAGGCAAGCCACCATGCTGTCCCGCGATCCCCAGAGCCGTGGCCGCAAATTGGGGTCGAAAGACACGCTGCAGCCCGCGGCACGCATGTCGCGAGCCATATGCACAATGAGTTCGCACACGCTGTCGCTCAGTGCCGGGCTGATGCCCGTGATATGCAGGTGCTTCGCAGCGCGGCAGTACTCGGCCGGGTAGTCGCTCAGGTTCAAGTGGCTCGCCGCCGAACCTTTGCGGTAGTACTCGATGTCCGGGTCGCCCCCGTCGGAACGGCGCGACTTGAACATCAAGCCGGTGGCGTGTTCGTTGTCTTGCGCGGTATGCCGGTGATCAATGCCGTCACGGGCCATGACCTCGCGCAGCCAGTGGCCGAGGGTGTCATCCCCCAGGCGGCTGATGTAGCCGACACGAAAACCAAGACGTGCCAGGCCGGTGGCCACATTCAGCTCAGCGCCCGCCGCGGCGCGCACATAGTGCTCGGCCTCACGCAGGCTGCCGTCGGTCTGGGCGCTGAACAAGCCCATCGCTTCGCCGCAGGTCACAATATCGATCGTTTCAGTGGAATGGCTCATGTCACATCACCGCACCGATTTGCCACGGCAGAAACTCGTTGTCGCCCATGCCGTTTTCTTCGCTGCAAGTGGGGCGACCCGACGCGGTTGCGAGCATCAAGTGGAAGAGACGCGCACCGGCTTCGGCCACCGACTCTGTACCCTCGACAATCGCACCGGCATTGAAATCCATGTCCAGCGTCATGCGCTTGAACAGCTGGGAATTGGTGGCGATTTTCAGCGACGGCGTCGGTTTGCAGCCGTAGGTCGAGCCGCGACCGGTGGTGAAGCAAATCAGGTTCGCACCGCCCGCCACCTGGCCGGTAGCAGACACGGGGTCATAGCCTGGGGTGTCCATGAACACCAGGCCTTTTTGCTCGATCGGCTCGCCGTATTCGTAAACCCCCATCAGGCCGGTAGCGCCCGCCTTGGCTACGGCACCAAGGGACTTTTCAAGGATGGTGGTGATGCCGCCGGCCTTGTTGCCCGGCGACGGGTTGTTGTTCATGTCGCCGTCATGATGGCGCACGTAGTCTTCCCACCAATGGATCCGGCTCATCAGTTTTTCAGCGATTTGCGGTGAAGCGCAACGGGCGGTCAGCAAGTGCTCGGCGCCATAGATCTCCGGCGTTTCCGACAAAATCGCCGTACCGCCGTGGCGTACCACCAGATCCACCGCTGCCCCCAAAGCCGGGTTGGCGGTGATCCCCGAATAGCCATCCGAACCACCGCACTGCAAGCCCACAGTGAGGTGTCGGGCCGACACATTGCTGCGCTGCTGACTGTTCACAGGCGCCAGCATTGCCTGCACCAGCGCGATTCCCCGCTGCACGGTTTCACGGGTACCGCCCGCTTCCTGGATCACCAGGCTGGCCTTGAGTACTGCCGGACGATCGGCCAGTTGCTCCATCAACGGGGCCAATTGGTTGACTTCACACCCCAGGCCAATCACCAGCACACCGGCAAAATTCACATGATCTGCATAGCCGCGAAGGGTGCGCTTGAGGATCTCGATGCCATCGCCCTTGGCGCCCATGCCACAGCCGCTGCCGTGGGTGATTGCAACCACACCGTCCACATTGGGGTAATCGCGCAGGTAGCCGGCATCGAACGCCGCAGCGATCTGCTTACACACCGTGGCCGAACAATTGACGCTGGAAATGACCCCGATGTAATTGCGCGTGCCCACTCGGCCATCGGCACGGACATAGCCGTCGAAGAAAACGTCGTCGTCTTTGAAAACAGTGGGCTGGTAGACGTTGGCCAGCGTGTGAGTCGAACTGCTCGTGGGCATATCAAGGTTGTGCACATGGACGTAGTCACCGGGCTTCACGACGGTGGAGGCCTGGCCGATGATCTGACCGTATTTGCGAATCGGCTGCCCGCAAGCCACACCGCGCAGGGCAATCTTGTGGCCCGAAGGAATGTCGGCCAGGGCGATGATGGCCAGGCCGTCGGCATGCAGGACCTGACCTTTGGCGATATCGCCGCGTGCGACTGCGACGTCATCGCCGCTTGTCAGTACCAGTAAGGATGAGCTTGCAAGGTTCATGGTGGATCCTCAACGGTTATGGCGCGCCACTCAGTGCTGGCTGAGCAGGACGGCCCGCAACATCGGCTGCTCAAGACCCGGCGCAAGCTGTGCAGCAAGTTCGACCAGGGGCAGCAAACGGCGCTCTTTCTTGTCTTTATGGTTAACGGCAATATCGGCGAGACGGTGTTGCAGAAACGGATTGCCAAAGCGCTCGCGCACGCTGTCGATATAGCGTCGGGCTGCGTCGAGCTGGCCGAGGGCATCGAACACCGGCAACACTTCGCTGGCCCACAGGGCTTCCAGGTCGGCGCGCAATGCAGGGTTTTGCATCGCCTGGTAGACGGTCTCGGTGGCAGGCCGACCATCACTCAACCAGCGTTCGGCCAGATAGCTGTGGCCCAGGTTCAGGGTGAACAGCTTGAGGCGCTCGAAATCGTCCAGGCTATCGGTCAATACGATGGCGTCATGACTACACGGCAGCGTCAGCCCCTCCTGGCGCTCGATCGCCCACAGGGCATAAGGTTCAGCCACCGCCCCCACCGGTTCCAGGGCCTGGGAAACAATGCGGTCGACCAGGGAGTTCGCCCAGCGGCAGTTCTGTATCAGGTAGGTCTGGAATGCATCGTCCAGCGCCCAACTGCGCGCCAGCGCTACCAGCAGGTCACGCAGTACATCGCCGTTACGCGCTACCAGTTCACAGGGGAACAGCGACAAGGTGGACTGCGGGCTGTGTTTCCAGCGGTCATGCAGCAGCACCAACAGTTTGGCCGGGAAGCTGATCGGGGCCGGGGCATGCGCAGCGAGCAACGCCTGAGTATCCCGTGAATCCAGTTGATAACCCCGGTCCCCGGTATTGGAAACCACGACCTTGACGTGCTCGACAAAGCCCTGGCGCAGCAGCGGCCATTGCTCGGTGGCATGCACGGCGCGGCAGATTGCCGAAGCCCAGTGGCTCTGCTCCACCACCTGGCCCTTGTCGATGCCCTGGATCAACACCCGGTACGGCGTGCCGCTGGCCAACGCTGCGGTCCGCGCAGTACTGGCCGGGCTGTCGGTGCTCTGGACTACGGCGATCCGGCCAAGGGCTTCGCCACGTTCAAGTGCTTGAGACACGAACAAGTCAACGTGAGCCTGAAGAAATCGACTGGTACCGAATTGCAGGATCGGCGGAAATTGGCTATCGCTCATCACCACGCTCCTAGCACTCGATGATGGCTTTGACCACGCCTTGCTGCGGATCCAGCAGCGTGGTGAATTGGTTAACGACTTCGCTGAGCGGGATGCGGTGGGTATTGAGCGCTTGGTCCGGGATCAAGCCATCACGCAGGCATTGCTCAACGTAGCGGAAGTCTTCGACGGTGGCGTTACGGCTGCCCATCAGGGTGGCTTCGCGCTTGTGGAACTCGGGGTCAGAGAAGGTGATCGAGTCACGCACCACCGAGATCATGACGTAGGTGCCGCCGTGGGCGATAAATTCAAAACCGCGTTCCATGGCACGGGCGTTGCCGGTGGCGTCGAACACGACGTCATAGAAATCGCCTTCAGTGAGGTCGGCGAGCGCCTCTTTATCCCCTTCGCCAATTTTCACTGCCGCGTGAATATTGAGGTGCTTGCGGCAAAAATCCAGGCGGTCGTCACGGGTGTCGAGCACGGTGACAATGGCCCCGCGCAATCCTGCAAAAATCGCTGCTGCCATACCAATCGGCCCAGTACCGACGATGAGCGTGCGTTGCCCGGCCTGAATGTTCGAGCGCCTCACAGCGTGGGCGCCGATGGACAGGAACTCGATCATTGCCGCCTGGTCCAGCGTGACACCCTCGGCCTTGTGGATGAACTGATGGGCGACGCTCAGGTATTGGGTAAAGGCGCCGTCGCAATGCACACCCAGCACCTGGATACGGGTGCAGCAGTTGGTCTTGCCCTGGCGGCAGGCGATGCAGGTGCCACATGAGATGTAAGGCATGACGTAGACCACGTCGCCAGCGACCAGACCACTGCCCTCTTCACTGGCTTCGACGATGCCGGAAAACTCGTGGCCCATGACCCGTGGGTACTCAAGGAAGGGCTGATTGCCGGTGTAAATGTGCAGGTCGGTGCCACACACACCCACGCGCTTGACCCTGATCAGGGTTTCGCCGGGCTGGCGGTCGGGAATCGGACTTTCGATAGCGGTGAGCGAGCGCGGCTCGTTACAAATCACAGTCAGCATTTTTTATTCTCCGTCGTTAGCCCAAGGGCTACGGGGTACAGGCGAGTTCAAAGAGGGGTGACAAACAGAGGGGGCTGCAGCAACGCAGACGAAGAGACAGGGCATCTGGATCTCCTCTTATTGTTTGCAGGCTTGAGTGCCGCTTGGATGATCACGGCTCGAAAACTACACGCAGCCAAAAATATTGGCAAGACCAATTATTAATTTAATTGAATTGGCCTTACCAGATTGAAGTGAAGCGAGGCATACCGAGAAAGGGCATTCGAAGCCCGCAAACCCTGCGTTGTGAGGTGTGCGTTACTGCGCGGGAACGGTTGCGAACAAAGACGGAAGCTCGTGCGGATTCATTTCATCGGTGCGGGGAATAATCAACAACAGCGCTACACAAAGGCCCGGCCGACCATCGGCACAAGGAATACCAGTCAAATTTCGTATACCATATCTTTTTTACCTGCGAATGATGACGACCGTGGCCCACCCAAAATTCAACGCTCCCGACCTGGGCAATTCACCTTCCACGTCGGAAATCATCACCCTGCATCTGCGCGACGCCATCGTCGCGGGGCACTTCGCTGAAGATGAGCCTATTCGTCAGGACGAAATCGCCCGCCAGTTCAATGTCAGCAAGATTCCTGTGCGCGAAGCGCTCAAGCGCCTGGAAGCTGAGGGCCTGGTCATGTTCCAGCGTAATCGCGGGGCCATGGTCACACGGATTTCCGAGGCCGAACTGGCCCAGATGTTTGAAGTGCGCATGCTGCTCGAAGACAAGTTGTTGCGTCTGGCCATCCCCAACATGACCGCGGACACCTTCGCTCGCGCCGAACGCATCTGTCAGGAGTTTGTGGGCGAGGATGACGTGGGTCGCTGGGCCGAACTCAACTGGGAGCTTCACGCCTGCCTCTACGAGCCGGCACAGCGGCCCTTCATGATCAGCCTTATTCGCTCGGTCAACGACAAGCTTGAGCGTTATCTGCGCATGCAAATGAGTTTGTCGGCAGGCAAACACCGCGCTGATCACGAACACCGGGAAATACTCGACGCTTGCCGCGCCGGCGATGTGGAACGGGCTGTCGGGCTGCTGGACGAGCATATCGCCGGGGTCTGCAAAACCCTGTTCGAGCACCTTCCCCAAAGTCACTGACCCCGAAACCAAAAGGCGCGCAGCCCGACGAACAGGCCACGCGCCGGGGTACAGACGGGAATGTTACTTGGCACCTACTGGCCGCAGCGCCTGCTCATCAACCACCACGTTTAGCGGCTTGCGCAAGTCCAGCCGAGCAGGCTTCCTGTGCTTGCCACTGTCGAGGCTGAACATGGAGATGATGGTGAACAACAAGGCCGAGCTCCCCAGCACTATGTAGGTGTGGCGAAAGCCGAAGACTTCGTACATGTGCCCAGCCAAGGGTGACAGCAGCGTTGCCCCTACCCCCTTGGCAAAGACAAACCCCACCATGTAAATCGTTGCCGACAGGCGTGTACCGAAGACATCCCCGATGTACTTGAACATGCCGATAAACACCAGAGGCACTTCCAGGGCATGCAGCATCTTCAACGCCACCATTTCGTAAGGCGTGGTTGCGAACCCTGAACCGGTGATCCGCACCCACATCACCAGCCCCGCAATGATCAGGGCATTCTTGCCGCCGATTCGACTCAGCACGCCGGGCATCAGAAACATGCCCAGTGCAACCATGCACTCCGTGAGCGTGGTGACAAACCCGAACACTTGCATGCCTTGCTGTGGCGACTTGAAGAAGCTGCGGAAGTAATTCACAAATTGCTGATCAAAAATGTCGTACAGGCAGGCGACACCGACCACATAAAGCACCAAAAACCAGAAGCGCCTATCCAGCAACAGGCTCCCGATGGCGGCATAGGACACCGGTGCCGATTTCGTCGCCGACTCACCCGTGGACAAGACGCCCAGGCGTGGTTTGATCCGGTAGACAAGCACGGCCATCAGCACCGCACACAGTGAGCCTATCCAGAAAATCGATTCGGGACTGGTGCTGATCAGCATCCCCGAAATCGCCGCCGAGAAGCCGAAACCAATAGCACCGAACATCCGCACCCGACCATAAGGTATATGGTTGGCCCGGCAGGCTTTTTCGATGTACACCTCCAGCGCGCCACCTCCAGCGGCGAAGGTAATCCCCAGGTACACGCCCCCCACCAGTGCCGCCAGCATCAGGTGGGTGCGTAGCAGCGGCGCAAAGACCCAGTTCATGAAAGGCGCCAGCAGGATCAGCAGACCGATGACCACACACAACAGATGCTTGCGGTGATCCAGGCGATCACTCAGCACACCAAACAGCGGCTGAAACAGCATTGCAAACACCGCCTGAGTGCCGAACATCAAACCGATGGAGCCAGCATCCAGTCGGCCGACATCTCCCAGCCAAACCGCGAGAAAAGGTCCCGTCCCGCCTGTGATGAAATGGTAGAATAAAAAGATCATGCCGTATCTGAAAAACGGCAGAACCCCGCCAATTGCAGTACCGAGCGTCACGTTCATAGGTCCACCCTGGACTCATTGTTTTTATGGACAAACGTGCCTTGAGTGCTCACTCGCGCAAGCTTGAGCGCCAGGCCCGGCGGATCCGCAGATCGCGCAGGGGCTGGCCACCGTTCAAGACAGTTTGACTGGTACTTCGGGTAGAATTTCAGGCCAAGACAGCAGGTTTCCTGCGCTTAACCCAAGTGCGGCAACCAGCCTTCGTGGGCCTCGATCAGGTCATCAACCATGGTCGCGATTTCGTCGAGGCTCAGCTCTGCGGCCGCGTGGGGATCAAGCATTGCGGCCTGTTTGACATGTTCACGACGACCGCTGGCCAGGGCTTCAACGGTCAGGAGTTGAACATTGATATTGGTCTGCATCAGAGCGGCAAGACCTACCGGAAGATTGCCCACTCGGGTAGGTTGAATACCATTGTGATCCACAACGCAGGGCACCTCTACGCAGGCATTATCTGGCAGATTAGCGATCAGTCCAGCGTTGATCACGTTGCCGTTAATAACGGTCGGAATACCTGTGAGCTCGGCCTCGATGATTTTTGAGGCGTATTCATGGCTGCGGCACACCTCGAGCCCCTCACCGTTGATCAGCGCCTGCTCTTGCACGCCCCACTCGCTGATCTGCTCTTCGCAACGACGCAGGTATTCATCCAGCGGGATGTTGAACTGTTCGATCAGTTCCGGGCGATTGCGCTTGATGAACCAGGGCACGTACTCGGCGAGGTGTTCGGACGATTCGGTCGGGAAATGGCCGAAGTGCTTGAACACTTCATAGCGCACCCGATTCCAGTCCGGGATCTTTCCTTCATCAACAACGGCGCGAATACGCGGGTAAAGATCCTCGACACTGCCATCGGCCAGCAAACGCTCGAACGAGGTGTAGAAGGACATATGGTTGATGCCGGCACAGCGGTATCGGATTTCTTCTATCGGCACGCCGATATCCAGCGACAGCTCTTTGGCCGTGCCCTGCACGGAATGGCAGAGCCCCACTGTACGAACCTCAGGAACGAAGCGATTGAGTGCCATGCAGTTAATGGCCATCGGGTTGACGTATTGCAGCATCAAAGCTCCGGGGCAGAGTTCGCGCATGTCCTTGGCGATGTCCACCAGCACCGGAGCGGTGCGCAAGCCACGCATGATGCCGCCAATGCCCAAGGTGTCGCCGATGGTCTGGCGCAGGCCAAAACGCTTGGGGATCTCGAAGTCGGTCACGGTGCCCGGTTTGTAGCCTGCGACCTGAATCATCGTGACCACATAATCGGCCCCTTCCAGCGCACGCCGGCGGTCGGTCGTCACTTCGAATCGAGGTGACACACCGAGGGACTCGGCAATCTTGCCCGCCACCATTTTCGAAGTTTCCAGGCGATGCAGATCGATATCCATCAACGCAATGTGCGCATGGCGCAACAGTTCGATGTGCAACAGATCGCCCAGCACGTTTTTCATGAATACCGTGGAGCCGGCACCTATCAGGGCGATCTTCGTGGTCTTGAAAGTCATCTGCTTATCCTTGTTCTATTCGCAGTGGACACAGGTAAAAAAATATCAGAGCATCACCGCGGTTCATGCCTGTAGAGGCCAGCCGGGAACCGCTTGATACCTATGGTAGGAGGCGACCCACCACCTGAATAGACGAGTTTTATGCGATGACGGGTAGTTTTGTGCTCAGTGACATGATGGCTAGAGGGCCGTCAACGAAAGTCATTTCCCTGCCCCGGGGCAGGCACCAACTGCACACCATGCCCACCAATGCCGGTTACGACCGGGCGCTGGATGCTTCCTATTGCTGGGACGGTCGCAGGCGTGGGGACACTCCCTTTGTGATCTTGCAGCACACCCTTGCCGGCGAAGGCAATTTGCGTTTCGAGGGGCGCCACTACCGTCTCCACGCCGGGGACACCATGTTGCTGCTGGTTCCCCATGACCATTGCTACTGGCTGGAAGCAGGCAAAAGCTGGGAGTTCTTCTGGATTGCCATGTACGGCAAGGAGGCACTGCGGCTGCAACGGGCATTGCTGGCAGAGCGCGGGCCGGTGCTGCAGCTGAGCAACCAGACCATTGACGCGCTTGCCACTACTATTGATACCTTGATCCACACCCCGGACCTGACCGCAGGCCGGGCATCCGCGCTGGCTTATGACGCACTGATGCTGCTGCATGATGATTTGAGCGTACAGGATTGCACGCTCCCCACCCGAGGTTCAGGTGTGGTCGCGACCATCCAGAATCATGTGCACGCCTGCCTGCAAACGGGGCCGGACAGACACACTCACCCCACAGTCACGGATGAGCTGGATGTGGCCAGTCTTGCCCGCATCGCCGGCTTGAGCCGTGCCCATTTTTCTCGGGTTTTCACTCGCAACGCCGGTATGTCACCGGCAGAGTATGTTTTGCACGAACGCATGAAACGTGCGGCGCACCTGCTCGAATTGACCGATCTGTCGATCAAGGCGGTGGCATTGTCAGTGGGGATTGGCGACCCCAATTATTTTTCCAAGCTGTTCCGTCGTGCCTTCTCCCTGTCCCCCAGTGAGTTTCGCTTGAGCGGTTTTTACGTCAACAACCTGGGCACCCCCTAGTCCGGCTGCTGCGCGTTGATGGAACAGATTTGCGGTTTGGCTCACTAATGCCTGAACCGGCTGCAGCGCAGCCGTGATTCGGGACTGGCAGCTGACGCGACTGTCATCCCTGACCTCGCCAACCCGTGAACTTGAACGGACATTGCCCATGAAAGTATTTGGCCCCGCTGCACAGGATCATGCTCAAGCCTTGCGCTTCACCCAGCGCCAGATTGAAGACAATGAAACCCATGACCTGAACAGAATCAAACAGTCCCTGCACATTGCCACCGACCCTTCCCCCCTGCCTGAACACCTCGACATCGAAAGCCTTCGTCAACTCGCCAGCTTCACCAATTTCACCTATCTCCATTATTCAGGTAACTGCTGCCTGTTATCGGCATGCGTTCATTACAACATTGAGAACAACGCCAGCATCCTGCGTACTGAAAACACGTCACAGCCTCATATAGGCCTGGAGGGCGATGTGGTTGATGAAGTGATCTTCGGTAAAGTACTGCCCAGTTCGTACCCGCTCTTCTCTATTGACGAGGTCAGTGCCGAGGTCCTCAGGCGCTATGAAGTCAACGGTGAACGATCCTGTATTGTCAGTACTTACAATTACATCATTCCCTTGATTGGCGAATCCGCTCATGACTTCAATGCCGTGGTCGTACTGGACTCGCAAAACAAGCCCGTCGTGCAGTACCTCGATGCATGGAAAACCTCCAACACAACCCCCGACAATAAGGCGCTGGAGGCCCGTTTCCCGCCATCGGCGCGCTTTACCCTGCGCTCATTCGGCAGTGTTTGAGCCCTCGACGAATTCGTTTACCCAACGTGTTTACCCAACGAATGACGACGACCGTGGACCGCCTTGAATTCAACGTTCCGGTCCTTGGCCACTCGCCTTCCGCATCGCCAGTGATCACCCTGCTTCTGAACGACGCCTTGGTTGCCGGGCACTTCGTTGAAGATGAGCCTCTATCGCCTGGGCGTGCAAAACCCAGTTCGACAGGGCATTGCGCCAATAATGTTGCAGGCGCTCGCCCACACTACCTGCATGACCCTTTCTCAAATGTTTCCTTGTGGGGCATTTCCTGTGCGAATGCTCCCTTCTGTAACACCGCCCCGCTACACAGCACCTCAATTTCGCAAGCCGTCACCACCTTGGAAACCGAAAATCACCGCCTGCGCACTATTTGCGGGCCTGCAGGAAAATCGGCACACGATTTGCTAATTAAATATCGTATACGAAATCCTCAATCCGATTTTCAACAGCACTTCAACGACTCCGAGGCTTCCATGAAAAACCCCGTACTTGCCGTAGCCCTCAGCGCTGTTCTAAGTAGTTCATTTGTCGCCACGGCCCAGGCTGACAAGCTCGACGACATCATTGGATCCGGCAAACTGCGCTGCGCCGTTACCCTGGACTTCCCGCCGATGGGCTCGCGTGATGAGTCCAACAAGCCGGTCGGCTTCGATGTGGACTACTGCAACGATCTGGCAAAGGTGCTCGGAGTCGATGCTGAAATCGTCGAGACCCCCTTCCCTGACCGTATCCCGGCGTTGGTCTCGGGCCGGGCCGACGTCATCGTGGCATCCACCTCCGACACCCTGGAGCGCGCCAAGACGGTGGGCCTGAGCATCCCTTACTTCGCTTTCCAGATGGTAGTGCTGACCCGCGACAACACCGGCATCAACAGCTTTGAAGACCTCAAGGGCAAGGCCGTGGGCAATACCAGCGGCACCTATGAAGCCATCGCCCTGGAAAAAGATGTGAAGAGCTGGGGCAACGGATCGTTCCGTGCCTATCAGTCGCAAAACGATACCCTGCTCGCCGTTGCCCAGGGCCATATCGAAGCCACCGTCGTCACCAACACCGTGGCCGCGGCGACCATTAAGTCTGGCAAGTACAAAAACCTGAAAGTCGCCGGTAACGCACCTTACGTGGTTGATTACGTTTCCCTGGGCGCCAAGCGCAACGAGTACGGCCTTCTCAACTACCTCAACCTGTTCGTCAACCAGCAAGTACGCACCGGACGCTACAAAGAGCTGTGGGTCAAATGGGTCGGTACCGAGATTCCACCGGCTGATCTGACCGTACCTCACGTCTACTACTAAGGTATCCAGCATGTCCGGGATTACTTCTCTCTCCGGTCGCAGCCTGGTTGAGGGTGCGGCTGTTGGCCCACTGCTCTACGCCGATGTCGGCCTGAGCTTCTGGGGCGGCGTCGACCCGTTCAGCGGCGAGGTGATTGACCGTCACCACCCGCTCAGTGGCGAATGCCTGGCTGGCCGGATACTGGCGATTCCAAGCGGGCGCGGCTCTTGTACCGGGAGCAGCGTGCTAATGGAACTGATCAGCAACGGTCATGCCCCCGCCGCGCTGGTGCTGGCTGAGGCCGACGAGATCCTGACCCTTGGCGTGCTGGTAGCCCAGACCCTGTTCGAACGTTCCTTGCCGGTGCTGTGCATCGGCAAGGAAGCCTTTGCCGGTTTGCGCGGCAAGGCATTCGCCAGTGTCAATGGCACACACCTGGGTCTGTTCGACGCGCTGCCCGCCGATACGGACGCACCCTCACATCGCGAAGTGCACGTTGAAGACTCAAGCAACGGAATCGAGCTGACCGAAGACGATCGGGCACTGCTGGATGGCCACCACGGCAAGGCCGCACAAGTTGCCATGCAAATCGTTTTGCGCATGGCGCAGCTGCAAGGCGCCGTGCAACTGATCGACATTACCCAGGCGCATATCGACGGCTGCATTTATACCGGGCCTGCGAGCCTGCGCTTTGCTCAACAACTGGTGGAATGGGGCGCGAAGGTGCGGGTGCCCACGACCCTTAACTCGATTTCCGTTGACCAGCGCCGCTGGCGTGAACTGGGGATCGACCCGGCACTCGGCGTCCCGGCCAGCGCCTTGGGCGATGCCTATATGGCCATGGGTGCGCAACTGAGCTTCACCTGTGCGCCCTACCTGCTCGACAGTGCGCCCAAGGCGGGCGAGCAAATTGTCTGGGCCGAATCCAATGCCGTGGTCTATGCCAACAGCGTGCTGGGTGCGCGCACACTCAAGTACCCCGACTACCTGGATATTTGCATTGCCCTCACCGGCCGCGCGCCGCTGATTGGCTGCCACCTGGAAAGCCAGCGCAAGGCCCGCCTACACATCGAACTGCCGCCTCTGGCTGACCTCGATGACGCTTTCTATCCCTTGCTGGGGTACCACGTCGGTGCTCTGGCGGGCAGTCGCATTCCCTTGGTGTCGGGGCTGGAACAGCACCACCCTGATCTCGACCATCTAAAAGCATTCGGTGCGGCCTTTGCCACCACCAGCGCCGCCCCGCTGTTTCATATCGCCGGCGTTACCCCCGAAGCGCTGGATCCGGCCTCTGTACTGGATGGCCCAGTAACTGTGATCAAGGTCAGCCTCAAGGACTTGCTGACCAGTTGGCATGAACTCAACAGTGCCTGTGATCCACGGGTCGATGTTGTGTCGCTGGGCAACCCGCATTTTTCCCTGAGCGAGTTCGCCCATTTGGCCGGCCTGTGCCAGGGCCGTCATCGCCACCCTGATGTGGTACTGGCGATCACCTGTGGCCGTGCCGTGCTGGAGCAGGCACGCGAAGCCGGGCATATCGCCGAACTCGAAGCCTTCGGCGCCACGCTGGTCACTGATACCTGCTGGTGCATGCTGGGTGAGCCGGTGATCCCGCCGTCCGCCCAAAACCTGATGACCAATTCGGGCAAATACGCCCACTACGCACCTGGCCTTGTGGGGCGCAAGGTCCACTTCGCCAGCCTCGCCGAGTGTGTGGATGCGGCGTGCAGCGCCACGGCCAGCGGTCGCTTGCCGCTGTGGCTGCAAACTGCTGTCTCACTGGAGAACTACGCCCATGTTTGACTACACCTTCCAATGGCGATCTGCAATGCGCGCCTTGCCGGACATGCTTGCAGGTGCCCTGGTCACCTTTGAGACCGCAGCACTGTCCATGATCTTCGGCGTCGTGATCGCCCTGGCGCTGACCGTGATGCGCGAAACCAAGAACCCGTGGTTGCGCGGCATCGGCAATACCTGGGTATCCATTGCCCGCAACACCCCGTCGCTGTTCCAGATCTATGTGTTGTACTTCGGCCTTGGCTCCCTCGGCCTGCATGTCAGTTCATGGATCGCCCTGCTGGCCGGGATCACGTTCAACAACGCCGGTTACCTGGCCGAAAACTTTCGTGGCGGCCTCAAGGCCGTGCCCGAAACCCAGGTACGGGCCGCCCGCTCGCTGGGCATGAGTGCATTCCAGACCTACCGCATGATCGTCGTCCCGCAATTGTTGCGCATTGTGTTCTATCCGCTGACCAACCAGATGGTCTGGGCCGTGCTGATGACCTCGCTGGGCGTGATCGTGGGACTGAACAATGACCTCACCGGCGTGACCCAGGACTACAACGTCAAAACGTTCCGCACCTTCGAATACTTCGCCATGGCCGCGGTGCTGTATTACCTGATTGCCAAAGCGATCGTTGCAGTAGCCCGGCTCCTGGCCTGGCGACTGTTTCGTTACTGAGGACTAACCCATGTTTTCAACCAGTTTTACCTGGAACGACTTTTTGTTTTTGCTGGAAGGGGCTTGGGTCACCCTGCAACTGACAACCTGGGCCATTTTGCTGGGCACCGTTGCCGGGCTGCTGTTCGGCCTGATGCGCGCTTTGCTGCCGCGGGCCAGTCTGCCGCTGGCCTGGGTGCTGGATGTGTTTCGCAGCGTCCCGCTGCTGATCCAGTTTGTGCTGTTCAACTCGCTCAAGAGCATTGTCGGCCTGAACATCAGTGCCTTCACCGTGGGCTGCATCGTGCTGGGGGTCTACGCTGCCGCGTACTTCACCGAGATCGTGCGCAGCGGCGTGCTCGCCGTGCCATTTACCACACGCCGGGCCAGCCGTTCCCTGGGCCTGAGCTACTTGCAGGACCTGCGCTATATCGTGTTGCCGATCGCCATGCGAGTGGCCTTCCCCGGCTGGCTCAACCTGGTGCTCAGTGTGATGAAAGACACCGCCCTGGTGATGTGGATCGGCATCGTTGAATTGTTGCGTGCCTCGCAAATCGTCGTCACCCGCATTCAGGAACCGATGCTGGTGCTGTGCATCGCGGGCCTTATCTATTACGTCATGAGCCTGGTGGTTGCCCGCCTTGGCGCTCGCCTGGAAAAAAGGTGGCAAGAAAATGATTGAGATCGACAACGTGCATAAATCCTTCGGCGACCTTGAAGTGGTCAAGGGCGTGAGCCTGACCGTGAACAAGGGCGAAGTGGTATCGATTATCGGCGGTTCCGGCTCCGGTAAATCCACCCTGCTGATGTGCATCAACGGTCTGGAGCCGATCCAGAAGGGTCATATCCGCGTCGACGGCATCGAAGTCCACGACCGTGCCACCAACCTCAACCACCTGCGGCAGAAAATCGGCATCGTGTTCCAGCAATGGAACGCCTTTCCGCACCTCACCGTGCTCGAAAACGTGATGCTTGCACCACGCAAGGTGCTCGGCAAAAGCAAGGCCGAAGCCGAAGCGCTGGCAGTGCAGCAACTGACCCATGTGGGCCTTGGCGACAAACTCAAAGCCTTCCCGGGCAAACTGTCCGGCGGTCAGCAACAGCGCATGGCCATTGCCCGTGCCCTGGCCATGTCGCCGGACTACATGCTGTTTGACGAGGCCACCTCGGCCCTCGACCCGCAACTGGTCGGCGAAGTGCTGGACACCATGCGCATGCTCGCCGAAGACGGCATGACCATGGTCCTGGTGACCCATGAAATACGTTTTGCGCGGGATGTGTCGGACCGTGTGGCGTTCTTTCGCAACGGCCTGGTGCACGAAATCGGCTCCCCCGATCAAGTCATCGGCAACCCGGTGCACGCGGAAACGGCGGCCTTCCTCAAGTCGGTTAAATAACGTTAATCCCTGTGGGAGCGGGCTTGCTCGCAACAAGACCCACATCAACACAACAGGAGCAAGCCATGCGGTCATCGAAAATCGTTCATGTGGTCAGTTGTCACGCCGAGGGAGAGGTCGGCGACGTGATTGTAGGTGGCGTGGCCCCGCCGCCGGGTGCCACCGTGTGGGAACAGTCGCGGTGGATTGCCCAGGACGAAACCCTGCGCAACTTCGTCCTCAACGAACCTCGCGGCGGCGTGTTCCGTCACGTCAACCTGCTGGTTCCGGCCAAGGATCCACGGGCACAAATGGCCTGGATCATCATGGAACCGGCCGACACGCCGCCGATGTCGGGTTCCAACTCCATTTGCGTGTCCACGGTATTGCTCGACAGCGGCATATTGCCGATGACCGAACCGCAAACCCGACTGGTACTCGAAGCCCCGGGCGGACTGATCGAAGCCGTGGCCGATTGCCGGGACGGCAAGGTGCAACGGGTCGAGATCAAGAACGTCCCCTCTTTCGCTGACCGACTGGATGCCTGGATAGAAGTCGAGGGCCTTGGCTCGCTCAAGGTCGACACCGCCTATGGCGGAGACAGTTTCGTGCTCGCCGATGCCAAAGAACTGGGGTTTTCGATCACCCCGGATGAAGCCAAGGATATTGTCGAGGTCGGCCTGAAAATCACCCGTGCGGCCAACGAGCAACTGGGTTTTGTCCACCCGCTGAACCCTGACTGGTCGCATATCTCCTTTTGCCAGATTGCAGCCCCCGTGGAGTACCAGAACGGGATTGCCAGTGGTGCCAACGCGGTGGTGATCCGTCCGGGCAAGATCGATCGTTCGCCCTGCGGCACCGGGTGCTCGGCGCGTATGGCGGTATTGCAGGCCAAGGGCGTGCTCAAGGTTGGCGATCGGTTTGTCGGGCGCTCGATCATCGGCTCCGAGTTTCATTGCCGCATCGACTCCATGACCGAAGTCGCCGGACGCACCGCAATTTACCCGTGCATCTCTGGCCGGGCCTGGATTACCGGCACCCATCAGTTACTGCTGGACCCAAGCGACCCGTGGCCACAAGGCTATCGCCTGTCAGATACCTGGCCGGGCGCGTAATACCCTTCACCCCACACCGTTTACCCCCACAAAGAAAGCCAGAAGCCTATTTTTGCAACCTAAATCGTATACGAAATACCATAAACGCAACCCGAGGCAACAAACAATGAGCAAGCGCATCAACTGGAGTGGCGTCTTCCCTGCGGTGACCACTCAATTCAACGATGACTTCACCATCAACCTGGACAAGACCCACCAGGTGATTTCCAACGTTATTCGCGACGGCGTCTCGGGCCTGGTGGTGTGCGGATCGGTGGGGGAAAACACCTCGCTGACCGCTGAAGAAAAAATCGCCGTGACCGAAGTCGCGGTGGATGCCTCTCGCGGTCGTGTGCCGGTGATCTGTGGCGTGGCGGAGTTCACCAGCGTGCAAGCCGCCAAGGTGGCCAATGCCGTGCGCAAAGTCGGGGTCGACGGCGTCATGCTGATGCCCGCCCTGGTATATGGCTCTAAGCCGTTTGAAACCGCCGAGCATTACCGTTATGTGGCGAAAAATGCCGACGTACCGCTGATGGTCTACAACAACCCGCCGATTTACAAAAATGATGTCACGCCAGAAATCCTGATTTCCCTGGCCGATTGCGACAACGTGGTGTGCTTCAAGGACTCCTCGGGCGACACCCGGCGCTTTATCGACATTCGCAATGAAGTCGGCGACCGTTTTGTACTGTTTGCAGGTCTGGACGACGTGGTGCTCGAAAGCATCGCCGTGGGTGCTGAAGGTTGGGTATCGGGCATGTCCAACGTATTCCCCAAAGAAGGCGAAACCATCTTCCGCCTGGCCAAGGCCGGGCGCTTTGCTGAAGCCATGCCGATCTATGAGTGGCTGATGCCGATCCTGCACCTGGACGCCCGTGCCGATCTGGTGCAGTGCATCAAGTTATGTGAGGCCATTGCCGGTCGCGGTAGCGCACTGACTCGCCCACCGCGCCTGGCCCTGCCTCGGGAAGACCGTGAGTTTGTCGAACGGATCATGGCCAAGGCCCTGGCCAACCGCCCACAGTTACCCGACGTCGGTTTGTAGCCGGTGAGGCGATCCGTAGCAGTTGACGAGTAGAACGAGGCTACGTTCGATCGCGTAGCGGTCGTAAACCGGCGCACGGGGTATGCCTGACTAACCGTGGGAACCGATTTTACGACGGCTACGCCGCCGAACGCAGCCTCGCACGGCTCGTCAGCTGCTACAGGTTTTACCACCTGCACCGCCTGCACGATGTCCTCAAATCAACAATGCCCGCAGATCGTTGTACAACGCCTGCGGGATCTGCACGCCTTCCACCTCGCTGCGCGCCCGTGCCTCGTAACGGCGTTGTGACGGCAAACGTGCGCCCTGCCCTTCGATACTCTCAAACAACACTTCTGCCCGTGCCAGATGTTGCTCGGTTGCAGCCCCCAGAAAACGCTGCGGATCAAACGCGATAATCAGCTCGCCATGGTAAGGCGACGACTTGCTGCCCGCGTCGTAGGCCAGGGATTCGGCACTGGTCAAATCCCCGATCAAAGGCCCCGCAATCAATTCCACCATCGCGGCCAGCGCCGAGCCTTTGTGCCCGCCGAACGTCAGCATCGCACCCGTATCCAGTACCACATTGGGATCGGTGCTCGGCACCCCCTGAGCGTCAACGCCCCAGCCTTCAGGAATCGACTTGCCTGCCCGGCGATGCAACTCGATATCGCCACGGGCAATTGCACTAGTGGCAAAGTCAAAGACAAATGGCGTATTGCCCGCCCGTGGCCAGCCAAACGCAATCGGGTTGGTGCCAAATACCGGCTGGCTCCCGCCGGCAGGCGCAACCCAGGCATGACTGGGGTTACAGGCCAATGCGACCAGACCGGCCGCTGTCAATTGTTCGATCTCAACCCACAGTGCCGAAAAATGCACACAACGATTGATCGCCAACGCCGCAATACCGTTAGCCCGGGTTTTCTCCTGCAATAACGCCAGGCCCGCCTGGAATGCCAGTTGGGAAAAACCGCCCCCCGCATCCACTCGCACAATTGAAGGCGCCTGATCGATCACGCGCGGCACGGCGTCGGCCGAGACCTTGCCCGCGCGCAGCGAATTGACACAACCCAGTACACGGTACAAGCCGTGGGACGCGCAACCATCACGCTCCCCGGCCAGCACCGTTTCACTCACCGCACGGGCATGGGCCGGATTGAAACCGTTATGCAACAAGATCGATTCGGCCAGCTCGTAAGCCTGGGCCAGGGTCAGTCGGATCATGATCAGCTCCTTGAACAGACCTTACAGACTGGCTCATTGCAGGCCCTGCGGCTTGATCGATTCAAGCCATAGGCATGACGAATTCAGCACAAACGGGGCCATGAAAATGAGCGCTGACAGACTCGATCAGCGCTGCATCCTTTATCGGGTCCAGCCCCGGATACGGCTGGCCGTTGTAGCTGCCCGCATAGGTGAGCACCGCCTCAATGCTGCCGCTTTCCTGATACAGAGTGCGCATGAGCTGGCACTCCTGATCCTTGCTGTCGGTTGTGCGCAATGCGTAATGAAGTGCCAGCGCGGTGCCGAGCTCCAGGGCGCTGCTGTCAATCCCGTGCTTTTTGGCCAGATCGATACTGCGAAAAATCCGCTCATTACGTTGCAGCTTGCGCAACGGATCTCGCCCTACACGGGCACAGGGGTCCTTGAAAGACGTGTTGCAGCGCTCAAGAAAGGTGGACGAAAAACCGGCCACGGCATCGCTCATGTGCGGATTTTCGGCGACCAGTGCCGGTCCTACTGCCTGGCCTATCAGGCGCTGCGCCAGCGCACTGACACGGGGGTCACCCATGCCCTGCCCCAACCAGGAATAGCCGAGCAGGCTGGCGTACCAGGCAATGATCGCGTGAGGGCCATTCCACAGCAGATTCTTGATCACCTGGGTCTGGGTGATGTCGTCCACCGTCTTCACCTGGCGCAACCGCTCAAGCAAATTGCTGCAACGCTGCGCATACAGAGGCATGTCCGGTTCGCTGTTGAACAGAATCAGGTGCAACTGGCTCAACGCATTACTGGACTGTGCAAACGGTCGAAAGCGACTGATCAGGCGCTCGTATTCGGGCGCCGGTGTCCTGGGGGGGGCCTTGGGTGTATCCACCTCGTCATTCAAGCTGTTCTGGAACATCTTCGACTTGATCCGCAACTGGCGCACCAGTGCTTCGTTGGACAACTTGGAAACGATTCGACTGACCACTGTCTCGACAAAATGAGTGTTGTCCAGAATCTTCTGGCACAGCGTGGGCGCAACCAGCAGTTCCAGTTGCGCCTGCACATGGCGACGCACGAAGTCCGCACCGCCAACCTTGTTCAGCACGATAAGTATCGTCAGCTCGCGCCCCCGCCGTTCGTAACGACGGATCAGGCCCTTGGCAATCACTCCCGCCTGCTTGCGGATCGCCGTTTCCGGGAGGCTCAGGCCGACAATTTCAGCCACGTCGTACATCCGGATCACCGCTTCGGCGTCGTCCATGTCGATCATGCTGAGGTTTTCAATGGTCTGGTCGAAGGACGTGGCGCTGTAGCGCACGCTAAAGCGGCCAAACGCCTGGATGGTCTCGCGCAGCATCCGGGAGCGAGTTGCGGCGATTATCTCGCAAGGACGTGTGTAGCCATCCCAATGGGAAAAAATTTGCGTCAGATAGCCGCCACCCATCGCGCCAAAACCATGAATCCCGGCACTGAATTGATTGAGTGTCGGCGGGAAGCTCTCGGTCAGCGCCGGAGTGCCGAGGTCAGGCATGCACTCATTCAGGTCGCCCAAGAAACCGTGCATGGTCAGGTAAGCCTTGAGCGCACCGGCCTTGACCTCCGGTGCCGGCGGTTTGATGTCTTCGATCAGGATTGGCTGACCCTCGGCGCGGATCGCCGACAACATGCCGTTTTCCGAATCTTCCAGCATCAAGCAATGCTGTGGCAGGCAATTAAGGGCACTTGCAGCTTTGAGGAAGATCTCGGGATGGGGCTTGCCCTGACTGACTTCATCGCCACATACGGTGACGTCGAAGTACTTGAGTACATTGGCATTGATCAAGTACTCCTCGGCGATGGCCCGGCGGCTAGACGTAGCCACGGCCATGGTCAGACCGTACTTGCGCAAGCGCTCCAGCACTTCCAGCAAGCCGTCCTTGATTGGCACTCCATGATTACGTACATGGGCCAGTTCAAGCTCGTCGGCGCGCTGCCTGACTTGGGCATACGGGAAGTCTTCACCGTGATTTGCCTTGGCCAGGGCTTCGGCTTTTTTGGCGCTCAAGCCCAATGATCCCATCAGTGTTTCTTCACTGAGCGGTGTGCCGTAAATCTCGAGAGCGGCTTGCTTGAGGGTTTTGAAGCGCAAGCGCTCGGTGTCAAACATGGTGCCGTCCATGTCGAAGATGGCACTGAAAATTCTTTTATCCTGAAAATAGATCATGAGCACAGCTCCTTGTAATGCGAGGCTTTTTGGTTCGCTCGCTGAAACGCTTCGGATCGAAAAGTGGTTTCAAATACAAATACCGGGCAGCAGGACGCGCCGTTAAAAGCGGGGCGTTAGCGCACCGGAATGGCGAGTGGTCAGCAATAATCAGGCGGAGGGAAGTAGCAATGGCGCCAGTTGGCGCAGCTGCCCGAGAAGCAGGGTCTCAGGAGCGGTAAAGCGGTGTTTGCAAGAAGGCGGGAAACAAACCCTGTGACTGCATTGATGCAGCGTTTGACGTGAGGCCCACAACTCGCAATCAGGGATGCGAAGTGTGAGCCGAACGGGCGATTGATACGTGTGATTCCATCCATATGACGTTGAAAATTCCTACATTACTGTGAGTCGACTTTTTAGCTATACCTCATCCAGAGCCTATAAATCAAGGTTCGCGCCACTATTGGCCTGCAGGCGGCAAGGCTGAAACCGCTGCTCCAGGCCGGGATGAACAGCGCTTTCAGAAACACTTCAACCGTGGGAGCGAGCCTGCTCGCGAAGGCATCACCGCGATCATTCGGATAAACCGAGTTGCCTGCATCGCGAGCAGGCTCGCTCCCACGGGGGGGGCTGAACGCAAACAGCCTTAGACTTCGCTGTTCCAGACAACCGTGATATTGCCCTTGTACGTGCTGCCCGAGTGCTCATCAATCATGCTCGCGACCTGATCGCGAGCGACTTCAAAGTGCAGTGCGGCGGGTCGGTTGTCCACGTAGTGGCTGGGTGAAAAAACCTGAGGGCTGGTGCTCAACAGAAGTCGGTTGACCGGTTGGTTTGAGGCATCGCGTAGGCCATTGGGCAGTGTCACTCGCGTCTCAACAGGAACTTCATGCCCGGCGGGGTTTTTGATCGCGCACTGATCGCTTAGCGCGAACTCGCATTGCAGTTCAATGCTGAACGCCGTGGAGGCCCACATTTTGAAATCCTGGGCGGCCGTCAGCTTTTGCGGACGGCGCCCGTTGTTCAACCATTGCTGCCAACCGCCGGCCGGGTTGAGGACCACGGAACCGTACCCCGCCGGAAACTGAAACTTGAGGGTATGTTCAACATTCAAGGTGAAATTCATGGTGACTAAGTTGTCAGTAGCGGCCAGATTATCGCCAAAGTCGAAATCCCCGCCCGGCCCCACTGTGTAGGTGATCGAACCTCGGTAAATGCCGCTCTCCATTCTCAGAGGATCAGGGCTGATCATCAGGTACGAAACGCTGATGTTGTACATTGTTAATGAGTCGATCTCGTAGGCTGGAGAAAAGCCACAAGGCACAGACTGCGGGGTAAACCAGAAGAAATTCGCGAATGCGGTTCCCGCATACATCCCCGCCCCCCTTGGACATGCTGCTGGCGAACTCCACCCCCACGGGTTCCCGTCCCAAAGTACGCTGTGAGCGTAATTGTGTTCCGCTGTTGGCATACCTACAAGCAACCTGACGTCACGGGTACGGTTGCTTGCGCTCAGTGCCGAAATAGCAAAAAACACCTCCGCCACCTGCCCGCTCGCGCTGGTCACTTGCACGGGTCTCGGATCGGCCGGAACCCTGAACATTGCACCGTCTCGAATATTGGAATGTTTGGCCAGAATCGGGGACTGCGTTGTCGCTTCGAGCCCGCTCAAACCAATGCTGAAATACCCCCTTGAACTACAAACCAGAGGGTAGGTCTTGCAAATACCGGAATTAGGCGTTGTGTTTTTAAACTGGTTAATCTGCGGATTGGCCGAATCAGGAGAAAAAGTGGCAGAAATCTCCACTGTTATCGCCTGAGCCTGGAGCGCGAAAAGCCCTGCCAGAACAGCCAGACCACGGCTCAGAAAACACCTTGCAAGTACACGCCCTCTTGAACGCGTGCTCTCAAAAACCTTCATGAATTGAACCCTCAAATTGATGCTCTTGCAGCCCTCGATCAGCTCAAACGTATTCAGGGCGCTGAGGGGGGAATGTGGACAATAAACCACTGTGTGAGTGGGGTGCTGCTGGCGCGCGGGGACGGCAGAAAGCTCGGTGGACGCAGCGGGCATGAACAATGATAAAGCCGGTTTTAATTGTCAATTAATCGGCCGAGTCACGCGTATCAAATCATGTCAATAACTATCAAAATTAAAATTCTGTGATGTCAGGACTCAATACCGAAAGGGATGAATGATGGCCGCTATCGCTCCCTGCGTAAGTGTCAGAGGGTGTAATGCCCGGGCGGTTCGGTATGATGGCGCGCTTGATAAACAGGCCTTGGATTCGAGCCTGTCCCACCCTTCTGGAGCTGTGCATGAAGATGCTTTACCGGACTTTCACCCAGGCAGAGTCCGCACCGCGGTTCACGCGCAGCTTGCTCAGCGTTGGCATCCTGCTGGCCAGCACTCTGCCGGTAGCACACGCAGCAAAAACCGAACTGCCTGCGACTGCGGTCACCGCCCAGGATAACGGCGCTTACCAGGCCGATAACGCTTGGGTGGGTGGTTTTGAGGCGGCGCCATTGCTCGATACCCCCGCAGCGATCGCGGTGTTTACCGATGCATTGATTGAAGATCAACACGCCCGACTGCTCAGCGACGTGCTGAAAAATGACGCCTCCGTGGGAGAAAGTTATGCCCCGGTCGGCTATTACGAAAATTTCGTGGTACGCGGCTTCTCGTTGAATTCGGCCAGCAGCTACAAGATCAACGGTCGCACCATCACCGGCGAGCAGAATGTAGCGCTGGAAAACAAGCAGCAGGTGGAGTTGCTCAAAGGGCTTTCGGGCTTGCAAAGCGGAGTTTCCGAACCCGGCGGCGCGGTCAATTACGTGACCAAGCGCGCTGCAGATGTGCGCTCGGTCACTGTCTCGACCGATGATCGTGGCAGCGGTTACATGGCCGCCGATGTAGGTGGCTGGTTCGGCAGCGAGCAACAGTTCGGCCTGCGTGCCAACGTTGCCCATGAAGACATTCATTCCTGGGTCGATCACGCCAATGGCCAGCGTGATTTCGCGTCCCTGGCGTTCGACTGGAACATCAGCCCCGCTGCCCTGCTGCAACTGGATGTGGAGTACCAAAACAAGGAGCAGCGTTCGGTCCCTGGCTATCAGTTGCTCGGCGGCACCGAACTGCCCCGCCACGCCTCCCCGAAAAAACTGCTGGCGCACCAGAGCGGCTCCAAACCGGTGACCATCGATTCGCTCACTATCAACGGCAACTTTGAGTACCGTTTCAGTGACAACTGGAAAGGCAGCCTCAGTGCCTCGCGCAGCAAGGTGGTGATTGACGATTACAGTTCGTTTGCGTGGGGTTGCTACGGCTCAGACAGTTGCGCCAGTACGGCGGTGCCCAACTACTTCAGTCCCGAAGGTAATTACGACATCTACGACTTCCGTAGCCCCGACGATACCCGGCGCAACGATGAGGTTCAGGCAGCACTCAGCGGCATGTTTGACACCGCCAGCATCGGCCATGAGCTGACAGTGGGCACCAGCGCCTTCAGGCGTGTGGTCGATCAGCGCGAGTTGATCAACGAGATGATCGGCACCGGCAATATCGATAGCGAACCCGTGAATTTTGAGCGCTACCAAGGACCGGTCAAAGACAGTTACCGCCGCCTGGACAGCCGCCAGTACGGGGTATTTTTCAATGACCTGATCAGCTTTAACGAGCAGTGGCAGACCATGATCGGCGGACGTGAGGTGCGCCTGGACGAAAAAACCTTCGACAGCAATGGCGACACCACCCGCCATACCCAACGCTATGAGTTCCTGCCCCAGGCCGCGCTGATCTACAAACCGGTGCAAAACATGACGCTGTACACGCGCTACAGCAAGGGCCTGTCCCTGAGTGGCGAAGCACCGTGGTTTGCCAGCAATGCTTTTGAGACTCTCACGCCCACCGTATCGCGGCAAATAGAGGCCGGAATCAAGTACGACTGGCAGCGCATCAGCTTGAGCGCCACGCTGTTCCAGATTCGTCAGGCGTACCAGTACTCCCAGCCCCAGAACGACGGCTCATTCACCTTCGTCCAGCAAGGCCAGCAGAAAAACACCGGGCTGGAGCTTGCAGCCAACGGCTGGGCCACCGAGCGCCTGCAGGTCGCCGCCAGCGTAGCGGCGATAAAATCAAGGGTCACCGGCAGCGGTACTCCGGAATATGAAGGCCATCAGACCATCAACGTCCCTACCCTGCGCGCCAGCCTCTATGGCTATTACGCCCTGCCCTGGGTCGAGGGCCTGGCCCTGCTTGGTGGCGTGCAATACAGCGGCAAGAAGTACGCCAGCCAATTGGGCCAGACACAGGCCGATGCTTACGCCATTTTCAATATCGGCAGCCGCTACAGCACCCGTATCGACGGTTACGACACCGTCTTTCGCCTGACTGTCGATAACCTGTTCGACAAGCGTTACTGGCGCGATGTGGGCGAGTACATGGGCGACAACTATGTATTCCAGGGGGCTCCGCTGACAGCAAGGCTGAGTGCTTCGATCAATTTTTGAGGTTTGCACTCCCGCAACCGTGGGAGCCTGCTCGCGATGTGTGCCGCGGTGGATCATTCGCGAGCAGGCTCGCTCCCACAGGAGCCCCGGCGCCCACAGCATTTGAGCCTTGCAGCTGATTATTGTGGGAGCGAGCCTGCTCGCGAAGGTCTTGTCAGGTGTCTTCACGAGCAGGCTCGATCCCACGAAAACGAAATATTCATGCACATTTTAATTGATAGCCCCCTAACAAAAAGCTCAGGCTAGAGGGCTTGGTAACGCTTTGTATCATTCCGGATGATATTGATCTTCGTTGGGTTCGATTCGTTCCCCGGCACGCGCGCCAGCATTATCCGCCCATCTCAATAGATTGGCGGACTCCCCCTCATGGAACAGTCACTTAAACATTTGCGCTTCCCACTCGCGGCTTTGGCCATCGTGGTGATGAGCGCATGCGGCAAAACCCCTGAAGCGACTGCTCCTGCTCCCGCTGCAAAAGTCAGTGTGGCCAAGGTACTTGAACAGCCGGTCAATGAATGGGACGAGTTCACCGGTCGCCTTGAAGCGCCGGAAACAGTTGAAATTCGTCCACGCGTGTCGGGCCAGATTGATCAGGTCGCCTTTACCGAGGGCGCCCTGGTGAAAAAGGGCGACCTGCTGTTCCAGATCGACCCTCGTCCGTTCCAGGCTGAAGTCCGCCGTCTTGAAGCCGAAGTGCAACAAGCCCGCGCCAACGCCACCCGTACCGAAAACGAAGCCCAGCGCGGTGAGCGTTTGCGCCAGAGCAATGCGATCTCGGCTGAACTGGCAGACTCGCGCAGCACCGCAGCCCAGGCCGCACGCGCCGGTGTCGCCGCCAACCAGGCACAACTGGACCTGGCAAAACTCAACCTGAGTTTTACCCGCGTCACCTCCCCAATCAGTGGCCGCGTCAGCCGTGCCGAAATCACCGCGGGCAACATCGTCACCGCTGATGTCACAGCGCTGACCAGCGTGGTATCTACCGACAAGGTGTACGCCTACTTCGACGCAGACGAGCGCGTGTTCCTCAAATACACCCAGCTTGCCCGTCAGGGTCAGCGCGGCCAGAGCACCCCGGTTTACCTCGGCCTGTCCAACGAAGACGGTAACCCGCACTTGGGCCAGATGAACTTCGTCGACAACCAGGTCAATCCCAAGACCGGCACCATCCGTGGTCGCGCCGTGTTCGACAACACCGACGGTAGCTTCACACCGGGCCTGTATGCCCGCTTGAAACTGGTTGGCAGCGGCACCTACTCCGCCGTGCTGATCAATGACGAAGCGGTGGGCACCGACCTGGGCAAAAAGTTCGTGCTGGTGATGGATGCCGACAACAAATCGGCGTACCGCGCTGTAGATCTTGGTCCGAAAATCGAAGGCCTGCGCATCGTTCGCAGCGGCCTGAACAAGGACGACACCATCATCGTCAAAGGCTTGCAGAAAGTCCGCCCCGGCTCACCGGTGACGCCTGAAGTGATCCCGATGGCCAACGAACAGACCCTCGCCGCACTGGCACAACAACGACAAGCCCTGGAAGCCAGCAACCTGCCACCTGCCAAGCCTGCCACTGGCGCGCCGAAGTTGGCCAGCGTCGCGACTCCTCGCGGTTAAGGGACGAAAACTCCAATGAATTTTTCCCAGTTCTTCATCCAGCGGCCGATTTTCGCCGCTGTGCTCTCACTGTTGATCCTGATTGCGGGCGGCATTTCGCTGTTCCAATTACCTATCAGTGAATACCCAGAAGTCGTTCCGCCTACCGTCGTAGTGCGCGCCAGCTTCCCGGGTGCCAACCCCAAAGTGATCGGCGAAACTGTCGCCGCGCCGTTGGAACAAGCCATTACCGGCGTCGAAAACATGTTGTACATGTCTTCGCAGTCCACCGCTGACGGCAAAATCACCCTGACCATCACCTTTGCCCTGGGTACTGACCTGGACAACGCCCAGGTACAGGTGCAAAACCGTGTCACCCGGACCCAGCCCAAGCTGCCCGAGGAAGTGACGCGCATCGGTATCACGGTGGACAAGGCTTCGCCCGACCTGACAATGGTTGTGCACTTGACCTCACCGGACCAGCGCTACGACATGCTGTACCTGTCCAACTACGCCATCCTTAACATTAAGGATGAACTGGCACGGCTGAACGGCATCGGCGATGTGCAGCTGTTCGGCATGGGCGACTACTCGTTGCGGGTGTGGCTCGATCCAAACAAAACCGCCTCACGTAACCTGACCGCGACCGATGTGGTCACCGCCATCCGTGAGCAAAACCGCCAGGTTGCGGCCGGTGCACTGGGCGCTCCGCCTGCGCCGAATGCCACCAGCTTCCAGCTGTCGGTTAACACCCAGGGCCGTCTGGTCAGTGAAGAAGAGTTCGAGAACATCATTATCCGCTCCGGCGAAGATGGTCAGATCACTCGCCTCAAAGACATCGCCCGGGTGGAACTGGGTTCCAGCCAATACGCTTTGCGTTCCTTGCTGAACAACCAGCCGGCGGTGGCGATACCGATCTTCCAGCGCCCCGGCTCAAATGCGATCCAGATCTCCAATGACGTTCGCGCCAAAATGGCCGAACTGAAACAGAACTTCCCCGAAGGCATGGACTTCGACATCGTGTATGACCCGACAATCTTCGTTCGTGGTTCGATCGAGGCGGTAGTCCATACCCTGTTTGAAGCACTGATTCTGGTAGTACTGGTTGTAATCCTGTTCCTGCAAACTTGGCGCGCCTCGATTATTCCGCTGGTGGCCGTGCCCGTATCGCTGATCGGTACGTTTGCCGTCATGCATATGTTCGGCTTTTCGCTCAACGCCCTTTCGCTGTTCGGGCTGGTGCTGGCCATCGGTATCGTGGTCGACGATGCCATTGTGGTAGTGGAGAACGTCGAGCGAAATATCGAACTGGGACTCAACCCCGTGGACGCTACCAAGCGTGCCATGCGTGAGGTGACCGGTCCGATCATCGCCACCGCACTGGTACTGTGCGCGGTGTTTGTCCCGGCCGCGTTTATCTCGGGTCTGACCGGGCAGTTCTACAAGCAGTTCGCCCTGACCATCGCGATTTCCACCGTGATCTCGGCTTTCAACTCGCTGACCTTGTCCCCTGCCCTGGCCGCTGTATTGCTCAAAGGCCATAACGCGCCAAAAGACCGCTTCACCCGCCTGCTCGACCGTCTGTTTGGAGGCTGGCTGTTCGGCCCGTTCAACCGCTTCTTCGTCAAGGCCAGCAATGGCTACGTGGGCACCGTGCGCCGGATCATTCGTGGCAGCGGAATCGCGATGCTGGTGTATGCAGGTTTGATGGCGCTGACTTGGGCCGGTTTTGCCCACACCCCGACCGGCTTTGTACCGCCGCAAGACAAGCAATACCTGGTGGCCTTCGCTCAACTGCCTGACGCCGCGAGCCTGGACCGCAGCGAAGAGGTGATCAAGCGTATGTCGGAGCTGGCCCTCAAGCAGCCTGGCGTTGCCAACTCGATCGCCTTCCCCGGCCTGTCGATCAATGGTTTCACCAACAGCCCGAACAGCGGCATCGTGTTTGTCGCGCTCAAGGACTTCGATCAACGCAAGGACCCAAGCCAGTCAGCCGCAGCCATTGCCGCCACGCTCAATGCTGAGTTCGCGGACATACAGGAAGCCTATATCGCGATCTTCCCGCCACCGCCGGTACAAGGGCTGGGCACCATTGGCGGCTTCCGCCTGCAAGTCGAGGACCGCGCTGGCCTGGGCTATGACGAACTGTACAAAGAAGTGCAGAACGTTATCGCCAAGAGCCATAACGTGCCGGAACTGGCCGGGTTGTTCACCAGCTATCAGGTCAACGTACCCCAAGTCGATGCTGCCATTGACCGCGAAAAAGCCAAGACTCATGGCGTAGCCATCAGCGACATCTTCGACACCCTGCAGATCTATCTGGGCTCGCTGTATGCCAACGATTTCAACCGCTTCGGTCGTACTTATCAGGTCAACGTGCAAGCCGAGCAGCAGTTCCGCCTGGAGCCCGAGCAGATTGGCCAGCTGAAAGTACGCAACAACAAAGGTGAAATGATTCCGCTGGCGACCTTTATCAAGATCAGCGACACCGCAGGCCCTGACCGCGTCATGCACTACAACGGTTTTGTCACCGCTGAAATCAACGGCGCAGCAGCACCGGGCTACAGCTCGGGCCAGGCTGAAGCGGCGATGGAGAAGCTGCTCAAGGAAGAATTGCCTAACGGCATGACCTTCGAATGGACTGAGCTGACTTATCAGCAAATCCTTTCGGGCAATACCGCTCTGTTCGTGTTCCCGCTCTGCGTGCTGTTGGCGTTCCTGGTACTGGCGGCCCAATACGAAAGCTGGAGCCTGCCTCTGGCGGTGATCCTGATCGTACCGATGACGCTGCTCTCAGCAATTACCGGGGTAATTCTGTCGGGAGGCGATAACAACATCTTCACTCAGATCGGATTGATCGTACTGGTGGGGTTAGCCTGCAAGAACGCGATTTTGATTGTGGAGTTTGCCAAGGACAAGCAAGAAGAAGGCATGAGCCCGCTGGATGCGGTACTGGAAGCCTGCCGCCTGCGTCTGCGCCCGATCCTGATGACTTCGTTCGCCTTCATCATGGGTGTGGTGCCTCTGGTGCTCTCCAGCGGCGCCGGTGCAGAAATGCGTCACGCCATGGGTGTAGCGGTGTTCTCCGGGATGCTGGGGGTGACCTTCTTCGGCCTGCTGCTGACGCCAGTGTTCTATGTCTTGATTCGCCGTTATGTAGAGCGCAGTGAAGCGCGTAAAGCGGCCAAGCACCTCAAGTTGGAGTCGCAACAATGAGCGTGAAAGTTTTTCTGCCGAGCCTGTTGGTGCTGGCCTTGAGCGCTTGCGCCGTAGGCCCGGACTACAAGACCCCAGCCACAGAACCGGCCCATATCAGTGCAGATAACCTGAAGGGCTTTGACCGGGCGCATTTTGAAGGGATCTGGTGGCAGCAGTTTGATGACCCGACCCTCAACCAGCTGGTGACTCAGTCACTGGCCGGCAACCGCGAGCTGCGCGTGGCCTTTGCCCGACTGCGTGCAGCCCGGGCGATTCGCGATGACGTCAGCAACGACATCATGCCGACGATCACCAGCCGTGCCAGCAGCGATGTCGGCAAGGGACAGATCCCGGGTACGACCGAGAAGCGTGTCAACAGTGAACGCTACGACCTGGGCCTGGACATGGCCTGGGAAGTCGATCTGTTTGGCCGTATCCAGCGAGAACTGGAGGCCAGCGACGCCGACGAGCAAGTGGCTGCAGCGGATCTGTACCAGCTGCAAGTGACCATGATTGCCGAACTGGTGGATGCCTACGGTGAATTGCGCGGCGCCCAACTGCGTGAGCGGATTGCCCTGGCCAACTTGAAGAACCAGCAGGACTCCAAGGCCATTACCGAAAGCTTGCGTGACGCAGGTGTTGGCGATCAACTGGACGTCATGCGTGCCGACGCCCGCTTGGCCGCGGTTGAGGCCAGCGTGCCGCAACTGCAGGCCGAGCAGGTGCGTGAGCGCAATCGCATCGCCACTCTGCTGGGCCAGCGTCCTGAGCAGCTCAGCGTTGACTTGAGCCCGGCGCAGTTGCCGGCCATTGCCAAGGCACTGAACATCGGCAACCCCGGCGACTTGCTGCAGCGCCGGCCCGACATCATGAGCGCCGAGCGCAAGCTGGCAGCGGCCACCGCCCGGATCGGCGTGGCCAAGGCCGATTTGTTCCCCCGGGTCAGCCTGAGCGGGTTTCTCGGCTTTACCGCCGGACGCGGTTCGCAGATAGGCTCGGCAGCAGCCAATGCCTGGGCGCTGGGTCCGCGCATTACCTGGCCAGCGTTTGATCTGGGCAGCGTGCGCGCACGACTGCGCGGTGCCGGTGCAGAGGCCGATGGGGCACTGGCCAGCTACGAGCAGCAAGTGCTGTTAGCGCTGGAAGAGTCCGAAAACGCCTTTAGCGATTACGGTAAACGTCAGCAGCGCCTGGTCTCGTTGATTCGTCAAAGCGAATCCAGCCGAACCGCAGCGGATCTGGCTGCTATTCGCTATCGCGAAGGCACGGTGGACTTTCTGGTTCTGCTCGACGCCCAACGCGAGCGTCTGGCTGCAGAAGACAGCCAGGCTCAGGCCGAGGTTGAGCTGTATCGCGGCGTAGTCGCCATTTACAAAGCGCTGGGTGGTGGCTGGCAAGCCGAGACCGTCGCAAGCGCACGCTGATTCAAGAGCTCCTTTGGTTGGCCGCAACCAACCATTTTTTAGCCCCGCGTTCATTCGGTCGCGGGGCTTTTTTTTGCCGCGGATTCGCCTGCATCCTGTAGCAGCCTTCGGCAGCTGCTTGGAAAACGGCAACTGTGGGAGCGAGCCTGCTCGCGAAGGTTGTTCGCGAGCAGGCTCGCTCCCACAACAGGGCTTGACCTACAATAGAGTATCTACAAGGGTCTGCGTTTGACTCAAGCCCCCGACTCACCCAATCTTGCACTCCATACGCACGCATGCTTCTGGATATTGGATGACCCAGCCTCGCCGCTACCTCGCAATCAGCTTTCTGTCAGCGCTTATCGCCGCCGGTCTTTGGTATTCGATGCGCCCTGATCCTGCCCTTCCCACGCCGTCCGTAAGCCAGCGCTACTCCATCGCCCTTGAGATGGCCCATAACGGCAAGCCCGGGGCCGCGCGCGTTCTGTATCAACAACTGGCCCGCAATGACTTGTCAGAGACCCGGCGCGCCAGCCTGCATGCCGAGCTGCCCAACTACCCAAGCCCACAGGCACTGAAACTGGCAGACGCTGACTTGCAAAACCCCTCGCCCCTGGTGCGCAAGGCCGCGATCCAGAGCATTGTTGGCCTGGTGCCCAGCGCCCAGCGCACTTTGCTGCTGGGCCCGATGCTGGATGACGCCGATCAGAGCGTGCGTTTCGCTGCCGCCAATGCATTGCTCGGCCTGTCGCCAGATGAACAGGGGCTGTACTTCGGCCCGTTGCAGCAAGTGATCGACGAGTTCGAGCGCGAGCTCAAAACCAAGCCGGACGATCCACAGGCTCAGGGTCAGCTCGCCCGCCTGTATTTGCACGAAGGTCAATTGGATGATGCCCAGGCTGCACTGGAACACGTGACCCGCCTGGACCCGAATAACCTCAAGGCGGTCGTGGCGCAGATTGAGCTGCTGGACAAGCGCGGCGAAGGAGAACAGGCCCGTCAATTACTGGCCAGACAGCTGCAAGCCCATCCCGACTCAGCGTACCTGCAACATGCGCTTGGGATCTGGCTGCTAAATCATGGTCAGACGGAGTACGCCCTGCTGGGCTTGGCCAAAGCCGTTGAGCTGGACCCCGACAACAGTGATTACCGGTACAAGCTGGCAACCGCACTGCATGACCTCGACCAGCTTGAAGCCGCGCAACGCCAGCTCGAAGAGCTGCTGCAACGCCAACCGGCCAATCGCAAGGCGCGGGTATTGTTGATCAGCTACTGGAAAGAGGCCGGGCAATTACAGAATGTGCAAGTGCTGCTGGCGCAGCTGGAACAGCAAAATCCGGATGATCCGGCGTTGCAGCAGGGGCTTTGACTCAAGGCATCCCAAACCCTGTAGCCGCTGCCGCAGGCTGACTTCAACGTCAAGCGGGCCAGCCGCGAAGCAATTCGCCAGCAGGCTCGCTCCCACTGGGACTTCGGCGCCCACTGAATTCAAGCCTTGCAGGAGTTATTGTGGGAGCGAGCCTGCTCGCGAAGAGCATTTGCGAGCACTCTCCATACTGGGGGGCTTTACAGGTAACAGAGTGCAGTATCAGGCCAGCAGCTTCTGGATTTGCTCTTGCAGGGTATCGAGATCGAACGGTTTGGCCAGGATCGGTGCCGTCAGGGTGATCGGGCTGCCTGTATCGCGGATTTCGGCCGGGTAACCGCTGATAAAGATCACTTTCAGGTCCGGTCGCAGCTTCAGCGCAGGCTCGGCAATCTGCACCCCGGAAATACCGCCCGGCAGACGAAAATCAGTCACCATAAGATCCAGATGCGGCTTGCTCGCCAGAATCTCGAACGCCTGCTCGCCATTTTCGGCCTGCAAGACCCTGTAGCCCTCGCCTGACAGGTAGGCGCTGAGGACCATTAGAATCGAGGGATCGTCTTCGACAATCAGAACAACATCTTGCGCATCTTCACTCATGGGGAACCTTAATTCATGCCGTCGCTGCCAGTATGACCCCGCATGCGGTCATAGGTTGCGCCGAATTTAAGTCTTTTGTGCAAGCGGCAGGCAAACCCTGAACAAGGCGCCCTCACCCAGTTCGCTCTGCACGCTGATTGTGCCGCTATGTGCCGCAACGATCTGTTCCGAAATAAACAGCCCTAAACCGAGCCCCGCAGCCACTTGGCTGGCTGAAACCCGCTCAAATTGCTGGAAGACACGCTGCTGGTTTTCTTGACTGATGCCAATGCCCTGATCGCGCACATCGACCACCGCCTGATTCCCCTCGATATAGACCGTTACATCGATGGGCTTATTGGCACCATAACGCAGGGCATTGGTCAGCAGATTGGAAATCACCTGCTCAATCCTGAACTCATCCCACTGCCCCACTACCGGGTACTCTGCGGTGAAATTCACACTCGATTGTGCAGCGCTGATCTGTGCCGAGAAATTCTCCAGCAAGCGATCGACCGTACGGGCCAGATCAAACTCTGCAGGACGGATCGACAGCTTGCCGGTGCGGATACGCGACACGTCGAGCATGTCTTCGATCAAACGGATCAGGCTCAAAATCTGGCGCTCATCACGATCAACCATGGCGTGCATCTTTTCCATGGTGAACGCCGCTGCGTTATCTCGGGCCAGGTGCATCTTGCGCAGCTGAGTTTCCAGGATCAGCCCGTTGAGCGGTGTACGCACTTCATGGGAGACGATCGACATGAAGTCATCGCGCATGCGCACCGCACGCTCAAGCTCGACCTGGGTCAGTTGCAACTGCGCCAGCAACGTTTCCTGCTCGCGACGGCTCTGTTCCAGGGCCTCGACCTGTTGTTTCATGGCCTTGCTCTGGCGATACAGCTCGACGAATACATTGACCTTGCTTTTGACCGCGTGGATATCCAGCGGCTTGTGCAGAAAGTCCACTGCGCCGCTTTCGTAGCCCTTGAAGGCATAGTTCATCTCGCGCCCTGCGGCACTGACGAACACGATCGGGATGTTTTTGGTCTTCGCCGTGCCGCGCATCAACTCAGCCAGTTCAAAACCGTTCATGCCGGGCATTTGCACGTCCAGAATGGCCATCGCAAACTCATGCTGCAACAGCAGCGACAGTGCCTCATCCGCAGACAAGGCCTTGTACACGATGCGATCCTCGCGCTTGATCAACGCTTCGAGGGCCAGCAGGTTTTCCGGCAGATCGTCGACGATCAGCAGCTTGGCTTGAATATCATTTAGCAGCATTCGGTATGTTCCAGCTCGACAAGCAGACGGCCAATGCCGTGCAAAGGAAGGACGCAGTCCGGTTGGCAAAGATCCAGTGCCGCTTGCGGCATGGTCGCTACCTGCGCCTCGTCAGGATCCTGGACGATGGTCAGACCGCCCAACTGCTTGACCACACTCAGCCCCCGCGCACCATCCCGATTGGCGCCCGTCAGTAAAATCGCGGCCAGCCGCTGTTGATACACATCGGCCGCGGACTCAAAAAGGTAATCAATGGCAGGTCGCGAGAAATGCACCGGCTCCTCCTGGCTCAAGGAAAAACTGTGATCGTGCTCAACTGAAACATGATAGCCGGGGCCTGCAAAGTACACGGTACCCGGCACAATCGGCTGTTTGTCCCGGACCTCCCTGACCGTCAGTGGCAGGCGCCGGGCAAAGACTTCGGCCAATTGACTGCGACGCTCTTCAGGCAAGTGCAGAACCACGATAATCGGCAGCCTGAAACCCGGCTTCAGCTCGGAAAAAATTGTCAGCAACGCTTCAACCCCGCCCGCAGAGGCACCGATTACCACAGCCTCTACAGGTCTGCGATCAGTCATGTAACGGTCCTTTTTTGTCATAGCTTGCGGTAGATCCGTTCTTGCTTGAGCACGGGGGAAAACTGTTTGCTGTAGTCCGAAAAATCGAGGGTCTCCTTGCTTCCAAGCATCAGAAAACCGCGATGGCATAACGACTCTTCGAACAGACCGAAGGCTCTGTTTTGAAGATTTTTATTGAAATAAATCAACACGTTACGACATGAAATTAAATTGGTTTCTGAGAATACGCTGTCGGTTGCCAGGCTGTGATCGGCGAACGTCACGTTCTCGCGCAGCGACTTGTCAAAAATGGCGTAGTCGTAGGCTGCGGTGTAGTAATCGGCAAACGAACGCTGACCGCCGGCCTTTTGATAGTTGTGGGTATAGGCCCGAATATTGTCCAGGGAGAAAATCCCCTGCTTGGCTTTTTCCAGAGACCGCGGGTTGATATCGGTCGCATAGATGATCGTACGGTCCAGCAGGCCCTCTTCGCGCAGCAAGATGGCCATGGAGTAAACCTCCTCGCCAGTGCTGCAACCCGCAATCCAGATCTTCAGCGACGGGTAAGTCTTGAGGATCGGCACCACCTCCTGGCGGATGGCCAGAAAATGCTCCGGGTCACGAAACATCTCGCTCACCGGAATGGTCAGGTACTGCAGCAACTGCATAAAGGCCGTCGGATCATGGAGGATGCGCTCCTGCAAGGCCGAGATGGTGCTGCAGTCGAACTGACGCAACGCATGATTGACCCGGCGCTTGATCGAAGCGCCGGAGTAATCGCGAAAGTCATAACTGTATTTGAGATAGATCGCTTCGATCAGCAGCCTTAACTCGATGTCAGTGTTTCGTTGCACTTAGAGTCGTTCCATTTTCGGTAGCCAGACCCGGATCAACGAAAACAGTCGATCCAGATCAATCGGTTTGGCCAGGTAGTCATTGGAGCCTGCTTGCAGGCAGCGCTCCTGATCGTCCTTCATTGCTTTGGCCGTGACCGCAATGATTGGCAGCTTGCGCCAGCGCGGGTTTTTGCGAATTTCCACGGTCGCTTCGTAGCCATCCATCTCCGGCATCATCACGTCCATCAACACAAGGTCGATGTCTTCCATTTCTTCAAGGCGCTCGATGGCTTCGCGGCCATTGCGCCCAATCACCACAATGGCGCCCTTTTGCTCCAGGGCACTGGTAAGGGCAAAGATGTTTCGTACATCGTCATCCACCAACAGAACCTTGCGCCCCTCGAACACCTTGTCGCGGCTACGAGCGGTCTTGAGCATCGTTTGCCGGTCATGGGACAACTGAGATTCAACTTTGTGCAGAAATAATGTCACTTCATCGAGCAAACGCTCGGGTGAGCGGGCGCCCTTGATGATGATGGAACGCGAATACTTGCGCAGCTCGGCCTCTTCATCCCGGGTCAGATTGCGCCCGGTGTAGACGATCACCGGTGGGAACGAGCAGATATCTTCAGTGGACATGCGCTTGAGCAGGTCGTTACCCAGCATGTCGGGCAACTTGAGGTCGATGATCATGCAGTCGTAGATAGTGGTGCGTAGCAGGTCAAGCGCCTCCTGGGCAAAGCCAACTGCGGTGATTTCAATGTCATCGTCGCCGATCAGGCGGGCAATGCTGTCGCGCTGCAGGTCATCATCCTCAACCAGCAGCACCCGCTTGACCTTCTGTGTCAGCTTGGCCTCCAGGCGGGCAAACACGTTCCTCAGTTCTTCACGGGTAGTCGGCTTCAAGGCGTACCCCACCGCGCCCATATGCATGGCGGCTTCGACCCGGTCCTCGGCGGAAATGACATGAACCGGTATATGCCGGGTCGGTGCCATTGCCTTAAGACGCTGCAACACCGTAAGCCCCGGGTGATCCGGCAGGCGTATGTCGAGCAGGATGGCATCGGGAATGAACTGCACCGCCAGGCTGAAACCTTCATCCGCACCATGGGCAACCAGGCAGCGATAGCCCAACTCATGCGCAAGATCGAAGAGGATCTGTGCAAAGTTGGGTTCATCTTCAATCACCAAAATACAGCGTGTGGTAAATGGCGCCTGTTCGCGGTCATCCAGGAATCGCTCGATTTCAACGGGTGCATCCACCGCCAGCAATGGCCGGGGTTCGGTCACCTGCAACACAGCCCGGGGTGAGTGGCCTGCAGGCAGTTGCACGGGCTCCTCTTCGTGCTCCACATAGTGCTCAGGCAGGGTCAGGGTAAAGAGGCTGCCTTTACCTGGTTCACTGCTGACTTTGATCGAACCGCCCAGCAAAGTCGCCAGATCACGGGAGATCGACAGGCCCAGCCCGGTGCCGCCGTAACGGCGGTTAGTGGTGCCATCGGCCTGACGGAAGGCTTCAAAGATGCAGTCCTGTTGTTCCTCGCAAATCCCGATTCCGGAATCGCGCACCGTAAAGGCAATACCTTCGCCCGGCTGACGGGATACCGTCAGGCTGACCTGACCTTTTTCCGTGAACTTGACCGCGTTGGACAGCAGGTTTTTAAGAATCTGCTCCAGACGCTGGCTGTCGGTGTAGATCATCGGCGGCGTGCCAGGTTGCAGCTGGACCTCAAAGTCCAGGGACTTATCGCCCGCCAGCGGCTGGAACATGCTGCGCAAGCCTTCGACCACACGTGCCACGCTGGTGTGCTCGGGGCGTACTTCGAGTTTTCCGGCTTCTACCTTGGAAATATCCAGAATGTCATTGATCAGGTTAAGCAAATCGTTGCCCGCCGAGTAAATCGATTCGGCGAACTTGACCTGTTCTGCAGTGAGGTTCTGGTGCGGGTTTTCGGAGAGCAGCTTGGCCAAAATCAAGGAGCTGTTGAGCGGTGTGCGCAGCTCATGGGACATGTTGGCCAGGAACTCGGACTTGTACTTGCTGGATCGTTGCAGCTCTTCTGCCCGCTCTTCGAGCTGCACTTGCGCCTGATTAAGCTCGCTGTTCTTGAGGTCCATGGCATCTCGCTGACCGGCCAACTCCTCGTTGGTCTGCTCCAGCTCGGCCTGCTGGGTCTCAAGGCTGGTCTGCGACTCTTTAAGAATGCGCGACTGCTCTTCGAGCTCCTCGTTGGCGGTTTTGAGTTCTTCCTGCTGCACTTGCAGCTGCTCGTTGAGCTGCTGGGTTTCGGCCAATACCTCTTGCAGACGTTGGCGATAACGGGCCGCTTCAATCGACATGCCGATATTGTCGGCGATCAACTCGAACAGCTCTATGTCCCGCTCGCTCAAAGGCCTCAGGAAGCCCAGCTCAATGACCCCGTTGACTCGATCATCGTCACTGGTGGGCACCACCAGAACACTGCGCGGACTGCCTTCGCCCAGCCCGGAGCTGACCTTGAAGAAATAATCGGCGGGCACATCGTCCAGGCGAATCAATTTATCCTGGCGCACTGCCTGCCCGACAATGCCTTCACCATTGTGGATCAACTGGCCCTGAGCCTCTTGCTCGCGGGAAAAGCCATAACTGGCTACACGCTTGAGGTCACCGTGATCTTCACGCACATACACGGCAGCCACTACAGACCCCAGGTACTGGGCACAAAACTGCAGGATATTGTGACCCAGCATATTGAGGGTCAGACGCCCCAACACCTGTTCAGCCAGTTCAGTCTGACCGTTGCGCAACCATGCCTGTTGTTCCAGGCGCTGCGCGGTCTTGATTTGTGACTCGAAGGCATTGTTGTAACTCTTTGAAAGTTCAAGCAAATCGCGACGACCGATATAGGCTAAAAAGCCCCCCAGACCCAGTACAAAAATCAGATACAGGCCAATACTGATGATCGTGGTGCGACTGACCTCCTCACTGCGGGCCACTCGCAATTGCTGCTCCATCTGGATGAAGTCGTCATACTCCTTGCGAATTTCATCACTCAGGCGCTTGCCACGGCCAGCTTGTATCGCGGACCGGTAATCACCGTCCTGGCGGCGGATATCGACCATCGATTGCGCGTAGGTGTTCCACTCGTTTTGCAGTGCCTCAAGGCGTTTCAGGCGGTCGATCTGCTGCGGGTTGTCACTGACCAGTTCCTGCAACCCCTGCAACTGGACCCCGATTTGCGGCTTGGCCACGGCGTAGGGGTCCAGAAAATGCTCATCACCGGTAATCAGGAACCCGCGCATGCCGGTTTCAAGATCGACTGTCAGCCGAACGGCTTCGTTGGCATTGCTGATAACCCGGTCGCTATGCTCAACCCACCTGATGACTGACAGCAAATAGCTGACCATGATCACGAATAACGCGGCACTGAGCACACCAACCGCCAGGGGCAAGCCAACGTTGCGACTCAGGAGCTTGCGAAAGCTTCGCTCATCAATTGATGCAGGTGAGTTCATTTTCAGGCCTGTGAGCAGTCTTAAAAAACTGGAGTTTGCCGGATTACCGAGCAATAGTTCTATTTTCTTACCCTCATAAAGCACTTTTTCGTACAAACAGACACACTCAAACGCAGGTCAAGGCTATCCTTGCTGCTTGCCAGACCCACGCTTAAATTTTTATCGAGATCATGATTATGTCCGCCACACCCTCCACCATCCTTGTGGTTGAAGACGACGCCATTGTTCGGATGCTGATCGTTGACGTGCTGCAAGAACTGGAGTTCAGCGTGCTTGAGGCCGATGGCAGCGAGCAGGCCATGGAAATGCTAGAGGATGCGGCCCAGCACATTGACCTGTTAATGACCGACGTCGGATTACCGGGCATGGACGGCCGGGAGCTGGCAAGCAAGGCCCGCCAATTGCGCCAAAAACTGCCCATCCTGTTCGCCAGCGGCTATGCCGAAACCCTTGAGGTTGCAGAGGGCATGGCGGTGATTGGCAAACCTTTTTCCATTGACCAACTGCGTGACAAAGTCAAAAGCATGCTGACCGCCTGACGTGTAGCTGTTCTCTTATTGGACAAGGCCCTGTGGGAGCGAGCCTGCTAGCGAATGATTTTCGCGAGCAGGCTCGCTCCCACAGTAGAGGTGTATCTATCGCCCTTGAATTGACGCTTCCAACGGGCTGTGGTTTCCTACACATCTTGTATCAGGTGCCCTTCACAGGGTGAAACGGGAAACCGGTGCGTCAGGCGTTCAGTCCTGACAAGTCCGGCGCTGCCCCCGCAACGGTAAGCGAGAGAAACATCAGATCCACTGTGCCGTGTGCATGGGAAGGAGATGTTTGCAGGCTCAACCCTTGAGCCCCTCGCAAGCCCGGAGACCGGCCTGGTTATTTGAATGACAAACCCGCGGTGGGCGGGCGCTGTTTAACCCTGCGGGCTTCGTTCGTGGGGTTTTCTTGCGCTTTGCTGCCCGTCGTCTGACCAGAGGCAAGCGCCATGTCCATTAGCACCAGCCGTACCCATTCCGCTGCTACCACTGCCACTCAAAGCCAACGCATTGTGGCTGCTGTCGGCGCTGCGGTGCTGGGAGCCTTTCTTGTCTACTTCGCCGGGTTCTCGCATATCGATGCGGTCCACAATGCGGCCCATGACACCCGTCACAGCTCCGCCTTCCCGTGCCATTGAGACTGCCTGCCATGATTAAGCGTATCGCTCAAACCGCAGGCTTCACCGGCTTGCTGGCCGCCCTGCTGCTGACCTTGATGCAAAGCCTGTGGGTTTCCCCGCTGATTTTGCAGGCCGAAACCTATGAAAAACCTGCCGCCACAGAAGTGCACGAGCATGCCGACATGGCCATGCCTGCCCATGAACACGACGCCGAGGCCTGGGAGCCGGAAGATGGCTGGCAGCGCGTGCTGTCCACCACTGGCGGCAATCTGGTGGTGGCTGTCGGTTTTGCCTTGATGCTGGCGGGTCTTTACACCTTGCGTGCCCCGACCCGCACGTCCCAGGGTCTGCTCTGGGGGCTTGCCGGTTATGCGGTGTTCTGCCTGGCCCCAACCCTGGGCCTGCCGCCCGAGCTGCCGGGCACTGCAGCGGCCGACTTGCTGCAACGCCAACTCTGGTGGGTCAGCACCGCAGCCTCGACCGCAGTGGCAATCGCATTGCTGGTCTTTGGCAAGCATTGGGCGCTGAAAGTGCTGGGCGTGGCGATTCTGGTGGTACCGCATATTTTTGGGGCGCCGCAGCCACTGGTGCACTCAAGCCTGGCTCCTGAAGCACTGGAATCTCAGTTCAAGATTGCCTCGCAGCTGACCAACTTCGCTTTTTGGCTGGCACTGGGCGTGATTAGCGCCTGGCTGTTTCGCCGCAAGTCTGAAGGCCAGTACTCGGCATGACGGCAACGGGCACAGTGCCAATCCTGGTGATGGGTCTGGGCTGCCGCCAGGGATGCAGCGTTGCGCAGCTTTTGAGTTTGATCGAAAGCTCCCTGGCTCAGGCCGGGATCGCACTGAGCGCGGTCAGTGGCTTGGCCAGTATCGATCTCAAGCGCCAGGAACCCTCGCTGCTGCAACTGGCAGCCCAACTGAACCTGGGGTTTGAGGTCTTCAATGCTGAACAGCTTGCCCCGTACGCGTCACAGCTGAGTCATCGCTCCAACATTGCGTTTGAGCACACCGGTTGTTTCGGCGTTGCCGAAAGTGCCGCACTGGCCCTGGCCGAGCAGCTCGCAGGCGCACCCGCGACCCTGCGGATTACGCGACAAAAATCACCCGGGGCGACCTTTGCGTTGGCCTCTTTTGAGCAAAACCCGCGATAATCACCCGCCTCACTATGAGCGTTGTTCAAGAACAGCTCTATCTCGACCCTTTCAAGAGACTGCCATGACTGTTTATTTCATCGGCGCCGGACCCGGCGATCCTGAGCTGATTACCGTCAAGGGCCAGCGCCTGATACGCAGTTGCCCGGTGATCATTTACGCCGGCTCACTGGTCCCCGAAGCGGTACTGCAAGGCCATCAGGCCGAGCAGGTGATCAACAGTGCGCCGTTGCACCTTGAGCAAATCATCACGCTGATCAAGGCCGCCGATGCCAAAGGTCAGGACGTCGCCCGCGTACACTCCGGCGACCCCAGCCTGTATGGGGCCATAGGCGAACAGATCCGCTGCCTGCGCGAGCTGAAAATTGCCTTTGAGATTATTCCGGGCGTAACGGCCACCGCAGCCTGCGCGGCCATCCTGGGCGCAGAACTGACGCTTCCCGATATCTCGCAAACCGTAATCTTGACCCGCTACGCAGAAAAAACCGTCATGCCGGCCGGAGAAGAACTCGCCAGTCTGGCGCAGCACAAGGCGACCATGGCCATTCACCTGGGGGTCAAAAACCTTGAGAGCATCGTTGCCGAACTGACCCCGCACTACGGCAGCGATTGCCCGATTGCAGTGATTCATCGTGCCAGCTGGCCTGATCAGGACTGGGTGCAAGGGACCCTTGAAGACATTGTGGCCAAAGTCCAGGCCAAAGGTTTCAAGCGCACGGCGCTGATTCTGGTGGGCCGGGTCCTGGCCAGCGACAGCTTTTCGGATTCGTCGCTGTACCGCGCGGGACATGCGCATTTGTATCGGCCTTGAACGCTCTCGCCCCTGTGGGAGCGGGCTTGCTCGCGATGCAGACGGCGTGGTCTGTCAGGTAAACCCCATTGCTGCCATCGCAGGCAAGCCAGCTCCAACAGGTTCTGCTGCGCCCGCACAATCCGAATCTCGCAGCCATAAAAAAACGGTGCTCACGGGGCACCGTTTTTTCTTCAGCTTCGCAGCGAACACCCTGTTACCGATAACTCAGTAGTAGGCGTTTTCTTTCTGCGAGTGGTCGGTCACGTCACGAACGCCCTTGAGCTCCGGCACACGCTCAAGCAAGGTGCGCTCGATACCTTCACGCAAGGTCACGTCCGCCTGGCCGCAGCCCTGGCAACCGCCACCGAACTTGAGCACCGCGATACCGTCTTCTACCACTTCAATCAGGCTGACCTGACCACCGTGGCTGGCCAAACCGGGATTGATCTCGGTTTGCAGGTAATAGTTGATGCGCTCGTTGATCGGGCTATCGGCATTGACCATCGGCACTTTGGCGTTGGGCGCCTTGATGGTCAACTGACCACCCATGCGATCGGTGGCGTAATCCACCACGGCATCGTCAAGGAAGGGTTCGCTGAACGAATCGATCCAGGCAGTGAAGCTTTTAAGGCCGATGGCGGTATCTTCAGATTTGACTTCAGCCGGCTTGCAGTAGGCAATGCAGGTTTCGGCGTACTGGGTACCGGGTTGGGTGATAAAGACGCGGATGCCGATACCGGGGGTGTTCTGCTTTGACAGCAGATCAGCCAGGTAATCGTGGGCAGCGTCGGTAATCGTTATGGCGCTCATGGAATCTCCTCGCAGACATGGGACGCAGTTTACGCCAATCGGCGCCCCTGACAAAGTCCTAGTGTTTTTGTCAGGAAAGCCACACCCCATGTATCCAAATCTAGTGGCTGATTACAGGTTTTCGTAGCGGTTCATATCCAGCACACCTGCCTCCACCGGGTCGGTTTCGCTGATGTATTGGCCAATATCGTGAAAGTACTGCCAGAACTGCGGATGGCTGCGGCGAATCCCCCAACGCTCGACGATGGTGTCAAAGCTCGCTTGATCCTTTGATTTTTCCATGGCTTCAACAAAGGCCTCCACATCCCCGGTCGGGACATTGAACATAAAGTTCGGGTAGCTGCTGAGCACCCCTGGGTAAATGGCCAGGGTGTCCAGCCCCGGCTGCAGGCGGTATTCCTCACCCAGCATGAAGGCCACGTTGGTGTGCGCACGATTGCGCAGCATGCTGTACATCTCGCGCTTGCCGTCAGTGCCTTCGATCCGCAGCATGCTGGCTTCTGGCAGTTGATTGATCACCGCGAGCCCGGCTGCAGGGCGCGAGGTCAAACGGCTCAGGGCCTGCTCGGCGTATCTGAACTCTTGCGCGATATCAGGACGTGAACAGTACGCGCCAGTGCAACGGTTGATCGGGTCTGGCCGTGCATTCAGAGTGCCGGTGCGCTCAATCAGCTTAAGAGCAAAGTCCCGTTTGGGGTCGACGGGATCGAGTTTGATGCCGCTCGGTGTGTCGTTATCAATTTTCTGATAGTCCATCCACATCTTCAGCTTGCCGCTGTTCTGATACCAACTGCTCAAGATGCCTGAACGGGAGTCAGCGGGCATCAGGCGCAGGAAGTTGACCTCGGCGCCGTTGCGGATCAAGTCAAAGTACAAGCGCGTCTGTGCCTGGTGCGAGACGTTGCCGAACACATCGAAGTTGACCGCCAGTTGATAGTACGTCCGCTCAAGCAGGGGGTAGTCAAACAGCCACAGGGTCTTGGGGATTTCGCCGATCAGGCCCTTGCTGACGCTGGCACTGTCGAAGTGACGGAAAACGGTCAATAAGGCGTTGTCGTTCCCCGCCCACAGGGTCGACCAGCTCGGCGGCGGCATGTCGGCATAGGCTTGCTGGCGCAGTTTTTCATAGTCATTGCGCTTGTTGCGATAGCTATGCCACAGCGAAATAACGCTGCCGACGTCGTCGATCTGGCCCGGCATGGCCAGCAACGGCGTCGCAGCGCCTCGGTAGGCCGCATCGGTGACATAGCGATCACGAGCAGGCTCCTGGAACACGGTCCAGAAGTTGTCGCGAATCACGTCTGTTGCAATTTGCCCACGGCACACTGGCCCACGGATAAAGGTGCGTACGAAATACTCGGCGTTGTCGAGCATGAACTGGTAACGCGCCACCGCCGGTATCGCTTCAAAGGTTGCAAACGGGTTAGCCCGGCCACGCGGCCCATAGCCCGGCAAGCTCGTGGCATGCCAGTCGCCGCTGTAGAACAGCTGTTTGACCCGCGCCAGCTTGTGCGCGCCCATCGGATAGGTGATGTGGGTTTTGTGCACGATCACACCCTGCACGGGCATCAACCGATAGTAAAACAGGGTGCCCGGATCGTCGTTTGGACGGCGGGTGGCAATCAGGTCAATCGGCTGGCCGCTTGGGGTGCGTGAACGTACCCACTGGAAGAAATGCCCCGGTACACCGTTGTCGAAATAGGTATGGGCCAGAAACAAATGCTCATACAACCAGCGCGCCACAAGGGCTTCGGTTGAGCCCGGACGGTTGAGCAACTCCTCCCATTCGCTGATCTGTGCCGCCTCGACCGCGGTGGGCTTGATCGCATGTTGATCCACGGGTGCACCCTGGGCCAGCCAGGTTTGCACGGTGGTGTATTGTTTGTCGGTCAGCCCAGTCACAGCCAACGGCATGCCTTCTTTCGGATGGCGCTGCGCGTAGGCATTGAACTCCCCTGGCGCCGCACAGACGTTCTCGCGATTAAGGCCCAGGACGATCTCCTGAGGCAGCTTGGCATTAGGGGTCAACGGGGTGCTGTGGCCCAACTCCAGCATCCGCGCCATCAAGGAAGCCTGGGCTCCCTGGGCGTCCAGCACCGAATAGAAACCCTTTAGCCGCCACTCCTGCTGGCCATCGGCATCATAGAAAATTCGCGTCGGTTCAACCGCATCGACACGATCTCCTTTATAGACCGGCACCTTGCTGGCACCCCGGGTCGCGCCCTCCGCGCTCCCCAGGTTCAACTGGCAGGCTGCGTCGTTGCATGCATGGCAGGCAACGCACTTTTCGGTGAGGATCGGCTGAATGTCCCGGGTGTAGGAGATTGCCGGACTAACCAACGGGGCCTGTGCCAACGCTGTACTGCACGCCACCAGCGTCACGGCGCTGGCGAGTAGGCGAAAAAACATGTGCCAGTGTCCTGATATCAAAAATATGTCGCGATTCTACCTGTCGCTGACCCGCTACAACGTGAATGAAATTCATGTAAATCAGCGAACGCTCAAATCCCACGCAGGTTTGTTATGATTTCGCATCTTTTGCATGGCTCTAACAGGTAGTCCTATGTCTGACCGCAGCGCTCGTCTCCAAGCACTTCAGCAAGCCCTCAAAGAGCGCATTCTGATTCTCGATGGCGGCATGGGCACTATGATCCAAAGCTACCGCCTAGAGGAACACGACTATCGTGGCACACGCTTCGCCGACTGGCCGAGCGACGTCAAAGGCAACAACGACCTTTTGATCCTCAGCCGCCCCGATGTGATCGGGGCCATTGAGAAGGCGTATCTGGATGCCGGCGCCGACATTCTCGAAACCAACACATTCAACGCCACCCAGGTTTCACAGGCCGACTACGGCATGCAGGCTTTGGCCTACGAGCTAAACGTAGAAGGCGCACGCCTTGCGCGCAAGGTGGCAGATGCCAAGACCCTCGAAACACCGGACAAACCACGATTTGTCGCAGGCGTGCTCGGCCCTACCAGCCGTACGTGTTCGCTGTCGCCGGATGTCAATAACCCGGGCTACCGGAACGTCACCTTCGATGAACTGGTGGAGAACTACACCGAAGCCACCAAGGGCCTGATCGAAGGCGGCTCTGACCTGATTCTGATCGAAACCATTTTCGACACGCTCAATGCCAAAGCCGCAATCTTCGCTGTACAAGGCGTATTCGAAGAGCTGGGCATCGAGTTGCCGATCATGATCTCAGGCACCATCACCGATGCGTCGGGCCGTACCTTGTCAGGCCAGACCACCGAAGCGTTCTGGAACTCGGTGAGCCACGCCAAGCCGATTTCGGTCGGTTTGAACTGCGCCCTGGGCGCCAGCGAGCTGCGTCCGTATCTTGAAGAGCTGTCGAACAAGGCCAGCACCTACGTCTCGGCTCACCCGAACGCCGGCCTGCCCAACGAATTCGGTGAGTACGACGAACTGCCGTCCGAAACCGCCAAGGTCATTGAAGAGTTCGCCCAAAGCGGCTTCCTGAATATTGTCGGCGGTTGCTGCGGCACCACCCCGGGCCATATCCAGGCCATCGCCAATGCCGTGGCCGGTTACGCCCCGCGCCAGATTCCGGACATCCCCAAGGCCTGCCGCCTTTCAGGTCTGGAGCCGTTTACCATTGATCGCAGTTCGTTGTTCGTCAACGTCGGCGAACGTACCAACATCACAGGTTCTGCCCGCTTCGCCCGCCTGATCCGCGAAGACAACTACACCGAAGCCCTGGAAGTCGCGCTGCAACAGGTTGAGGCCGGTGCGCAGATCATCGACATCAACATGGACGAGGGCATGCTGGATTCGAAGAAGGCCATGGTGACCTTCCTCAATCTGATTGCTGGCGAGCCGGATATCTCTCGCGTACCGATCATGATCGACTCCTCCAAGTGGGAAGTGATCGAAGCGGGCCTCAAGTGCATTCAGGGCAAGGGCATCGTCAACTCGATCAGCATGAAAGAAGGCGTCGAGCAGTTCAAAGAACACGCCAAACTGTGCAAGCGCTATGGCGCCGCAGTGGTAGTGATGGCCTTCGACGAAGCCGGTCAGGCCGACACCGAAGCGCGCAAAAAGGAAATCTGCAAACGCTCCTACGACATCCTGGTCAACGAAGTGGGCTTCCCGCCGGAAGACATCATCTTCGACCCGAACATCTTCGCCGTGGCCACCGGCATTGAAGAACACAACAACTACGCTGTGGACTTCATCAACGCCTGTGCCTATATCCGCGACGAGCTGCCTTATGCCCTGACGTCGGGCGGCGTGTCCAACGTGTCGTTCTCGTTCCGTGGCAACAACCCGGTGCGTGAGGCGATCCACTCGGTGTTTTTGCTGTACGCGATCCGCAACGGCCTGACCATGGGTATCGTCAACGCAGGCCAGCTGGAGATCTACGACCAGATCCCGACCGAGCTGCGCGACGCGGTGGAAGATGTAGTGCTCAACCGCACCCCCGATGCGACCGACAATTTGCTGGCCATTGCCGACAAGTACAAGGGCGATGGCAGCGTCAAAGAGGCTGAAACTGAAGAGTGGCGCAGCTGGGACGTCAACAAGCGTCTGGAGCACGCACTGGTCAAGGGCATAACGACTCATATCGTTGAAGACACCGAAGAGTCGCGCCTGTCCTTCAAACGCCCGATCGAAGTCATCGAAGGCCCGCTGATGTCGGGCATGAACATCGTTGGCGACCTGTTTGGCGCGGGCAAAATGTTCTTGCCGCAGGTGGTGAAATCCGCCCGTGTGATGAAGCAGGCCGTGGCGCATTTGATCCCGTTTATCGAACTGGAAAAAGGCGACAAACCCGAGGCCAAGGGCAAGATCCTCATGGCTACCGTGAAAGGCGACGTACACGACATCGGCAAGAACATCGTCGGCGTGGTACTGGGCTGCAATGGCTACGACATTGTTGACCTGGGTGTGATGGTGCCCGCAGAAAAGATCCTGCAGGTCGCCAAGGAGCAGAAGTGCGACATCATCGGCCTCTCGGGCCTGATCACGCCGTCGCTGGATGAGATGGTCCATGTGGCGCGAGAGATGCAGCGTCAGAACTTCCATCTGCCTCTGATGATCGGCGGTGCCACCACCTCCAAGGCGCACACTGCGGTCAAGATCGAACCCAAGTACCAGAACGATGCGGTGATCTATGTCACTGACGCCTCCCGCGCCGTGGGTGTAGCCACGCAGTTGCTGTCCAAGGAGCTGAAACCGGCCTTTGTCCAGAAGACCCGCGATGAGTACGTTGAAGTCCGCGAACGTACCGCCAACCGCAGCGCCCGTACCGAGCGTTTGAGCTACCCCGCAGCCATTGCCAAAAAGCCACAGTTCGACTGGGCCAGTTACCAGCCCGTCAAACCCACCTTTACCGGGGCCAAGGTCCTGGACAACATCGACCTCAAGGTCTTGGCCGAGTACATCGACTGGACACCGTTCTTTATCTCCTGGGACCTGGCGGGCAAGTTCCCGCGCATCCTGACTGACGAAGTGGTCGGCGAAGCGGCAACGGCGCTGTACGCCGATGCCCAGGAAATGCTTGCCAAGCTGATCGACGAAAAGCTGATCAGCGCCCGGGCGGTGTTCGGCTTCTGGCCCGCCAATCAAGTCAATGATGACGATCTGGAGCTGTACGGTGACGATGGCCACCCCTTGGCCAAGCTCCATCACCTGCGCCAGCAAATCATCAAAACCGATGGCAAGCCGAACTTCTCGCTGGCCGATTTCGTGGCACCCAAGGACAGCGGCGTAACGGACTACGTGGGCGGTTTTATTACCACTGCCGGCATCGGCGCCGAAGAAGTGGCCAAGGCCTACCAGGACGCAGGTGACGACTACAACTCGATCATGGTCAAGGCCCTGGCCGACCGTCTGGCCGAGGCCTGCGCTGAATGGCTGCACCAGCAAGTTCGAACCCAATACTGGGGTTATGCCAAGGACGAGCAACTGGGTAACGATGAGCTGATCAAGGAGCAATACAGTGGCATCCGCCCTGCTCCCGGCTACCCGGCGTGCCCGGATCATACTGAAAAAGGCACCTTGTTCCAGCTGCTCGACCCAGAAGCTGAAGAAATGCGCGCTGGCAAAAGCGGGGTATTCCTCACTGAGCACTACGCCATGTTCCCCGCGGCAGCGGTCAGCGGCTGGTACTTTGCTCACCCGCAAGCGCAATACTTTGCAGTGGGCAAGGTCGACAAGGACCAGATCGACAGCTACACGGCACGTAAAGGTCAGGACCTGAGCGTGACCGAGCGCTGGCTGGCACCCAACCTTGGCTATGACAACTAAGTAACCCGGCTACAGACAGCTCCTGCGGGGGCTGTCTGTCAAACCGGCGCGATCTCATCGCGCTCACGCTGCGACAAGCGAGTCAGTAGCGCCCGCTGTTCGATTTTCCTTCTCTCGCCCATGGCGACTATTTCGCGACTGTAGGCTTCATCCAGCTCCGGGTGCTGATCCTGCAGGGCTTCAGCCTCCTGCTCATATCGCAGCTCAAGCCGTGAAAACGCCGATGCGTACTTTCGCTGCAGATAGCTCACCCAGTAATCCTGACTGATCAGTTGCTCCATCAAGAGCGGCGAGTTTTGTGCCGCAAGCACCTTGCTACAAGCCGTGTCGATATCTTGATCTGTCACGCCAGAGGCATTTCTGAACAGCATGTCCGTTGGCTGCTTGGGCAAATCCAGGCGCTTTGCCAAGCCAATGCGATAGGCCAGACGAATCTCTGCAGGGTCACGCTCAGGATGCAGGCTGATGTCGGTACGGGAAATCTCTTCCACCTGGCCCAGACGGAACAGGCCGGTGGCCAACTTGAGCAGTACCGGGCCTTCTGCACCGGGGACGACTGAGCGAAGCGCGTTGAACTCATGTACCTTCACTTCAAGATCGCTGAACAACAGGATTCGCCCGTCCCCGCAGGTCATGGGCGAGCGGGCGATGATAAACAGCTCGTTGCGTAGCATTGAATCCATCTCGCCAGCTTCAAGAACACTCCACACCCGACGGGCAAGATCAGCCTTGTCCTGGATGAAGTCACGGCTGTGCTTCAACTGCGCGAGTAAATGAAACAGGCCTTCGCTCCCTTCCTCGGCGCGCAGGGCATCCCAGACCCCATGCCTTGGCGAGTCCGCAGGGATGTTTTCAAACCAGCGCGCCTTCTGCTGATCCTGGGGCTCGGCGCTTGGGTGAACCAGATCTTCATCCGACTCATCGGATGAGTCCACGGCTTCACCCTCCTCCCTCAATGCGCTTTCAATATCTTCACGGTCGTAACCAAGGCTATTGCCCGAAAGGTCCAGATAGTCCCGCAACTCCGAGAACCCTGAGGCCGACAACAGGTTATCGGTCAGATCGGTACTGGCCATGAGCTCATCATTGTCGCCATCAAAGAGCTCGACAGGGATGTACTCAATCTGGTTGTTGCTCAGGTTCAAGTTCCTCAGGGTTGGCGTATTGAGTACACCCATGGGCCAGCGCACCAGCCGGTTACCCCTTAATAAAAGGGTGTGCAGCCGGTTCAAGCCCGTCAGGTCAAAGTTTTCCAACCTATTGTAATTCAGGTCCAGCCACTCAAGCCGTGTCAGCGACTGCAACTGATGGTGCAAATGCTCGGCATCTTCCAACTGGTTGTAACACGCCTCAAGCCGGGTCAAGGTGCCCAATGAGCCAACGGCATCGGGCAAGTGGCTCAAGGCGTTGTTATTGAGTCGCAAGGTGTGCAGCCCGGTAAATCCGCTGATAAACCCGTTGGAGCCTTGGGCGCTGAGCCTGACCCCATTGAGGTTCAGTGTGGTGACATGGGCCAGCGGCTGATCCAGTTGCGGCAGATCGCCAAGGCACAGATCCGAGAAATCAAGGGTGTGGATTTCGTCTTCGTCCGAGATTGCTTCAGCCCCCAATGTATGGCGCCACGACCGGATGATTCGGTCTGCTGCCCGCCTGCGGTCGACTGCGCTGACCCAGCGCCCACCTTCCCTGTAGCTGGGCATGTCTATCCAGCGATTGAGCCGCAGGATCAAACCGTCATGCTGGCGGCTCCACTCAAGCAGTTGGGCATCGATTTGCAGCGCGCCCACTCCTTGCCCACGTATTTGCTCGATACGGTCAATCGCCTCACTGAGCGCTAAATCGGGGTTCAACCGTTGCAACAAAGCGGCCGGGGTCACTGGCGAGTCACCGCGTTCGGACGCTTGACGTCCGGGTAACAACAATTCGGGGTTGTCAGAAACCTCTTCGGGGAAAAACTCGGGTGAGCCACCGGTTCTCCCGGTCGCCAGCAAAAACGGACTGATATCGCCAGCACTCTGGCGCCCTGTGCGTTGCGCGTAAGCGAGCAGTCGGGCGCAGCTTTCAGGGGTCAATCGGCATCCGCGCAATTGCGTGCCCGACATCAGGTCTTCATGCCCCTGCAAGCCTGCCGCCGGAATATCGGTGATGGCGCTGCGACTCATGTTCAATTGCCGCAACTGCGGCAACTGCAAGACGCCCGCGGGCCATTGCTTGATTGCGCTGTGGCTCAGGTCCAGTGACTCCAGGCGCGTCATGGCGCTGACATCCAATGCCGTGACGCGATTACCCTGCAAACTCAACTTCTTCAGTTCGCCCAGGCAATCCAGCAGACCCTGCATCGAGGGTGTTACCGTCAGCTCGTTATAGGTCAGGTCCAGGTCAGTGATCCGAGTGAGGCGTCTTAGCACAGTAGGCAGTGAAGTCAGACCGTTACGACTGAGGTTCAACACGTGAACATTGGCAAACGAACCCAGAAATCGATCTAGCACGTCCAGAGGCATGCCCAGGTTGTTCAAGTCCAGATGCTGCACATGGGCAAACCCGCTCTCGGGCAGCTGTGGCAATTCATCCAGCCGACCTCCCGACAGGTCCAGGTGTCCGGCATTTGAAATGTGCCGCCACGAAGGGCCTGCGCTCACGGCTTCAAACCCCAGTCGGCGGGAAATACCGAGACTCCAGCAGTGTTGGATTTTGTCTACCACCTGGCGGCGAAAAAATACATCGGCGGTCAATGGCCTGCTGCTCAACCAGGCATCCAGCGCAACGTTGAGTGCCTGATTCTCTTCATGGAGTGTATTTACGCGCCCAAACAACTCAGTCATCCCCTGCTCTCTGAGGGCGAATTGGGCCACTACTCTCTCGGCAAATGGCTGGTTGTGAGGGATAAACCGCTTCAGACAACCTTGGCAGTAACCGGCTATCCACTGCTCGACATCCATCAAATGCCCCGGGTTATCGCGCAGGTACTCATAGGCTCGACGGACAGCCCGGGGGTGGATCTTTGACCACTCAAGGCGCAATCCGCGCCACACACGCGGGTGCCCCAAAAACAGTTGCTCGGGCAGTGACTCAATTATCGAGCCAGACAGGTCAAGGACGTCCAGATGCTCCAGCTCAAATAGCCCGAGGGGCCACTGCCCCAGAGTGCCTGCAAGGCGCAAGGCACGCAGCTGTGGCCAACCACTGACGTCCAGCACCCCTACGGGGCCCGTCAGCGACAACCGCTCGATCTGCGGCACCGTCTGCAGTCGATTGATAAAGAGCTGCGAGAACCCTTGCCATCCCGCGTCCAGGGACAATTCTTTGACTGCGGGTAACAGACTCAAACCCTCGGCCACTCGCAGTTGATCTGAGTGGTGGAGGTTCATTTCAAGGCGCTGCACGCCGCTAAAACGTTTCACGAAGCCCATTTGCGGCTCGCTCAGCATCAAGCCAGTGTCCAGTTTTAAGGTCCTGACGTGCGAAAAGTCTGCCTCCAGTACCGGGTAATCGCTGACCCAGCCAAGGTCAAACTCAAGGTTGAGGTAGGAAGAAGGCTCACCGTTGCGCAGCAGGCCTTCCCGCCAACACGTTACCAGCCTGTCGGTGGCATGGCGGCGCATCCTCTGGCTGAATGCGTCCCTGGCGCCGCCGACCCACTGATCCAGCGCGGTGCGCAAGGTCTCCAGTTCGCGCTGCTGGGTCGTCAGAAAATGATAAATCTGTTGATCGGACTGGCCTTCATCCAGGCGCCTTAGAAGGTAATGACTCACCTCCTGGTCAGTCATGTTCGGATAGACATCGCGCATCCGTGAAACCAATGAGGCATCAACCTGCGACACCTCACCTCTGCCCGACAACGGGTAGCCGATCTGGCCATTGAGCTTTTGCAGCCTTGGGCTGGACTTGGGCATGCGCAGTTTTAAAACCCGGGCCATCTCACTGCGATGGGAGGTCGCATATCGCCCAATGGCTTGGGGCAGTTCGGCGCCTGATATGCCCGGCAAAAGCGCGCGACAGTGCAATGCCAGTCGTTCACTGTCGAGGGACGCCAGACTCTGCCGGTAGAGGCCCGCCAACGCGCGGTTCAAACGACCTTGCTGAGCCAGGGCGCGGGCCAGATCGTCGATTTTACCCGGCACCTGCCGGGTCTCGCGCAGGCGCGCCAAGTCATGTTGCCCGACCTGTTCAATCACCTCCCGGGCCGTGCGCTCCGTGAGCATGGGATGCCTGCGGCGAAGCCAGTCGAGATCGGCATTTGACCGGTTCACAGGCTGATCACCCAAGCGGCCCTGTACGTGCTCAAGCCCGAACTGTTCAAGGGTATCCATCAACACTGCGGGTACCGGCAGGCCATCAATATAGATCTTGCGCAGTTCATCGTCGGAGATACCGCTCACATCGCCAATCTGGGCCAGTATCTGGTCATCGAACGCCTCGGTCTCGTGACCCAGACGGCGCAGCAGCGTCTCGCGCGGCCATTGCAAGGGCTGTTCATGATGATGCCGCCAAGCCCCGCCATCATTGTGCTTGAGCAGCGGCTGATACGCCGTGCTGTCTGTAGGGTGTTTGATCCGCCAGGCTTTGAGCGCGGGATCGAATGTCTGCTCGTAGACGTGCCGGTCGATCCGCACCCAGGTTTTGCCATCGACCAGGTACTGCCCCAGCGCATTGGGCTTAACCTGTGGGCCGAACGTCACATCACATTCATAAGGCCCAAGGTCGGGCATCCAGAGCCGGGTTTGAGCATTGGGCAGTATGATTTGTGTGAGTTTGTCGGACCATTTGCTCAGGTTTGCCGTTGGAATTTTCCCCACCCCATAACCGGCGCCGCCCATGGCACCCGCCAGCCCTACATTGATGGCGACTGACTGCAGATGCGCCCAGGCACCCTCCACATCGCCAACACTCCAAGATTCGATGCCGTGATAGATCTCCATCCCCATTTGCAGGGCCATCACAGCCATCATGACCTCGCCCACGCCGGGAATAAAAAACGCGGCCACATTGACCGCGTCCATCCCCAAACCCAGCCAGTAATCAAGACGCTGCTGAAGCAATGCGCTGTCTGCATCCGCCGTGGGCACCGCGAGTAACCGGGCGTTGGCCTTGAGCCGCTCCAGATGCAGGTCATACAACGCTGCAAACAGTTCACCGGGTCGGGGCTCGATGTAAGCCTGACCCAGTTTGAGATCCACCTCATCTACATACACCGGCGCTTCTTTTCCCTTGGGGTCGGGTGTCTTGCGGTAAAGCTGATGGTTAAGCCGTGAAACAAATGCCTGAGCATCTCCTTGGGGCACCCGCTGGGCGAACAGTTCCTGGTAAGCCGGGGTGCGCAGGTTCAGGCCCAACTCATACTGAAACGCTTCCAGCGACGGGTACTCCTTAAGTGGATACAGGGGGGCACCGGGAATCCAGACCACCAAGCGTTCCATATCGGGTTTTTTCATGACGGGCAACTGGACCCCGAAGTCGGTGTCCACCCACTCCGTCACCGGCAGCGTTGAGCGATACGGCCCCATGATCAACACCTGATCCAGGGTAAATCCATACAGTTGCAGCTGGCTGAAGACCACCGGCTTTGCGTTAAGCATGGGGCCAGGGTCGCCATCCAGCACGGCACGTACCATGTCATAAGCCTGCGTAGAGACATGCTGTTGCATGAGTGCCGCGTGCAAGTGGACAGCCAACAAGGCTTTTTGCGCCTCCTGCAGGTGGTGGCGCACGCTGGATGCTCGATTGGGTGCGTCGAACACCTCGCTTAGATGGTCCTGATACTGCTGCCCCAAATCCAGGGCGCGGCATATCTGCGAAAACACCTGGGGAGTCATGGCCAGCTTTTCGCGATAACGAAAACCGGGCACAGGTTTGAGGTTGTCCTGCGCCTGCTTGAACGTACTGATAACGGGTTTTAACCCCCGAACCAGCACATCTGCGATCTGGAGAGAAACGGGATAAGCCGGTACTGGTGTCCAGACATCAAGCGGCAAAGCACCTTCAGGTGCCAGGGCACTGACCTGACCGTTGACCGCCAACGAAAAGGCTTCATTGCCTTCAAAGTTCATCAGCGCGGCTTGCAACAGGCTTTGATGCTGCACGGGCTGGTTGCGCCGCAGATAGAACAGCCGGTTCTTGTTGACATCCATGGCCTGGCCGGCGGCGCTATGACTGTGCAAAGCCTCCTTGAGCCTGGGTTCGGCAAATTCGGTGATCCCTTGCAGCCCCCCGAGGGTTTTGGCCAGGGCCGTATTCGCCCGACGACTGCGATCCTGGCTGGCAATCAGTGCCTGGCGTAACCACCGAGGCGCAAGGGTGAACCACTCGGGCGGCTCATCCCGGGACGCCAACCCCGGCGACAGACGTTTGATATCGTTCACATGAGTGTGTTTGATCCAGCCTGGCAGCTTGCCTTTGATCAATGCAGCGTGCGGCCCCAGGCCGTTGCGTGTGTAAGAATTGCCCATTGAGTAGCCTTCCTGAAACCCGTTTGAATGAGCTTCACTACAACCAAAGGCCGCGCGCAGCGGGCGTTAGATATGTACAACCTGGCGAAATACCCGCCCATTTGTATGGGTATTAGCTACGCTGTGTTTAGCAGTCCCCCTACCGGATAGCCGAGGGCCCTATGGACGATCCAGCCCAAAACAAACCACCTACCTTCTGGCAAGTGCTGCACAGCGTGATGGCGGCAGCGTTTGGCGTGCAAAGCGCAAAAAATAGAACCCGGGATTTTTCCCACGGCAAACCCGGCCAGTTTTTACTCCTGGGCCTACTGTTTACCGGGGTATTTGCGTTGACCCTGTTCGGGATCGTCAAACTGGTGCTGTATGTGGCGGGAGTATAACTACCCGCCCGCGTTGTAGCCGCTGACGAGTAGAACGAGGCTGCGGCTTGTATGTTGGCGCTAAAACGTTTTGCGCAAGGTTCTGTGGCGTCTGCGATGGATTTTGCTTTTGCTTTTGCTTTTGCTGGAGCCACACGAATGTCCAGACGACGCGAATGCCCATCACAGAAGGCCGAACGCAGGTGCTGTTATGGGGGTGGCGCGGCAGGACGCCGCGCCAGCCGCGATGGGCCATGGATGGCCCGTCGCGGCGTGCCCCCATGACAGTGCCGGAGTGAGGGAACCACCGAGCCTGGGCGAGGCGGCCGTATGGTAGGGCAAGCCTTTTTGGTTACTTTTTCGGCGTTTGGAAAAAGTGACCCGCCGTAAGGGCGGAACCCGTAGAAAGTCGTGACATATCGAATGGATATGTACTCGGCATCGCTGCGGGCGCATCGCAAAACAACGGGCACACGGGGTACATATCCGGCATTCGCGGTTAACTGAAATGATGGTTTCGCTTTTACAGCGAGGCACTTTTGTCAAACAGCCACAAAAGTACCCAAAAAGGCCTTGCCCCAGCGTACGGCCCTCGCTGCGCTCAGGTGTCCCTCACTCCGGCCCCGCTCCGTGGGCACGCCGTGACGGGCCATCCATGGCCCAACACGGCTCTCCCGGCATCCATGCCGGTCGACCCACTACGCAGAACCTGCGCTCGGCCTCCCGAAGGGCAGGCAGATCAAAAACCAGTGCAAAAACAAGATCAACGGCCCGCCGAGGCGGCCTACAGGCCGACCTTTTTAGCGGAGCACATTGCTCTGAACAGGTCGGCTGGCAACAGAGTATCTACAGGACAACGTCAACTCCAGAGCGGCGCGGCTACTGGTGACCGACCCAGAACACCGCTGTAGCAACTACCAGAATGATCAGAAAAAAAATCGCCCACGCATCGACCTTGCTGTCGCTTTTACGCACTTTCACGGGAGTACTCATCGCATCGCCTCTTTTCGGTTTTATGGGTGATTGCTTGAAGACTTCCAAACAGTTAAGTCCAGCAATGCCCCAACCACAAGTAAGGGATTGAGAATCAACCTCTTATAGTCGTTTTGGTTCTTTGCATATGCTTAAACATCACTTTTGCGCATAACTACAAACTGGTATCGTGCCTCGCTCCGTGGGGAGTGCGCGGCCGTGCGCGCAGATAAGCTGTTAGCAGCCTGAGAACAGGACCTATATGTACGTATATGACGAGTACGATCAGCGGATCATCGAGGACCGCGTAAAGCAGTTCCGTGATCAGACCCGACGCTATCTGGCAGGTGAGCTGAGCGAAGAAGAGTTCCGCCCCCTGCGCCTGCAAAATGGCCTTTATGTTCAACGTTTTGCCCCGATGCTGCGAGTGGCGGTGCCTTATGGCCAACTGACTTCGCGCCAGGCGCGAATGATGGCCAAAATCGCTCGCGACTATGACAAGGGCTATGCCCACATCAGTACCCGCCAGAACGTGCAGTTCAACTGGCCCGCGCTGGAAGATATTCCGGACATCCTGGAAGAGCTGGCAACCGTGCAGATGCACGCCATTCAGACCAGCGGCAACTGCCTGCGCAACGTCACCACCGACCAGTTCGCCGGTGTCGCAGCTGATGAACTGATCGACTCGCGCCCTTGGTGCGAAATCGTGCGTCAGTGGACGACCTTCCACCCGGAATTCGCCTACCTGCCACGCAAATTCAAAATTGCAATCAACGGCTCGACCTCTGACCGTGCCGCGATTGAAGTGCATGACATTGGCCTTGAGCCAGTGCTCAACGAAGCCGGCGATCTGGGCTTCCGCGTACTCGTGGGTGGCGGCTTGGGCCGTACGCCGGTCATCGGCGCATTCATCAACGAGTTCTTGCCCTGGCAGGACCTGCTGAGCTACCTCGAAGCCATCCTGCGGGTTTACAACCGCTATGGCCGTCGTGACAACAAGTACAAGGCCCGGATCAAGATTCTGGTCAAGGCCCTGACGCCTGAAGTGTTTGCAGAGCGTGTTGAAGCCGAAATGGTTCACCTGCGCGGCGGCTCCAACACCCTGACCGAAGCCGAAGTGCAGCGTATCGCCAAGCACTTCGTGGACCCGGACTACAAAGCCCTGCCCGACTTCGGTGCTGAACTGGCCGAACTCGACAAGCAGCACCCGGGCTTCGCCCGTTGGCGTACCCGCAATACCCTGGCCCATAAAAAGCCGGGTTATGTCGCAGTCACCCTGTCGCTGAAGCCTACCGGCGTCGCACCGGGCGATGTGACCGACAAGCAGTGGGATGCCATTGCCGACATGGCCGATCGCTACAGTTTTGGCCAGCTGCGCACCTCCCACGAACAGAACATCATCCTCGCCGATGTGGAAGAGAACCGGTTGTTCGCCATGTGGGGCGAGTTGCGCGAAAACGGCTTTGCCACCCCTAACATTGGCTTGCTGACCGACATGATCTGCTGCCCGGGTGGCGATTTCTGCTCGCTGGCCAACGCCAAGTCGATCCCGATTGCCGAATCGATCCAGCGCCGCTTTGAAGACCTGGACTACCTGTTCGACATCGGCGAACTGGACCTGAACATCTCCGGTTGCATGAACGCCTGTGGTCACCACCACGTCGGTCACATCGGGATTCTGGGTGTGGACAAGAAAGGCGCCGAGTTCTACCAGGTGTCACTGGGTGGCAGTGCCAGTCGTGACGCAAGCCTGGGTAAAATCCTCGGTCCTTCGTTCGCTCAAGACGCCATGCCGGATGTGATTGAAAAGCTGATCGACGTCTATGTTGAAAAACGTAACGAAGACGAACGTTTCATCGACACCTATCAACGTATCGGCATTGACCCTTTCAAGGAGCGCGTCTATGCAGCGAATCATTAAGAACAACCAGGTCATCGACGAAACCTGGCACTTGCTGCCAAAGGAAACCACCTTTGACGAAATCTCCAACTGCGACGACCTCATCGTCCCGTTGGTGATGTGGCGCGAGCACGGGCATGCACTCAAGGCCCGTGATGGCGGCCTGGGTGTGTGGCTGGACAGCGATGAAGAAGCCGAAGAACTGGGCGAAGACGTGGTGCACTTTCAGGTGATTGCCCTGAACTTCCCGGCCTTCACCGATGGTCGCAGCTACTCCAATGCCCGCTTGCTGCGTGACCGTTATGGTTACAAAGGTGAATTGCGCGCCATTGGCGATGTGCTGCGCGACCAGTTGTTCTATTTGCATCGTTGCGGTTTCGACGCGTTCGCCATTCGCGCCGACAAAGACCCGTATGAAGCCCTGGAAGGCCTGAAAGATTTTTCGGTGACCTACCAGTCCTCGACCGACGAACCCATGCCGTTGTTCCGCCGGCGTTGATTACATGACTCAGGCCTGATCCTCCCCTGGGTTCAGGCCTGAGTCGTTGATTGATCGCTGCCCAGGGGGTGTTGCTGGAGCTCCAGGCGAGTCAGCTGTGTGACCACCGAGGCTCTTGTCCTTCCCCGTGCATCACCCAGCGCATTCGACTGCGCGACATAGTCGTTGCTCGACATGCTTTCGCGGGCCATATACAAAACGTCCATGCGCTCGTCCAGAGGCTCGTCGGCTACAGTGAACGCCTCGGGGTATTTTTTCTCCAGGAACGCTGTCCAGAAATCCCTGCTGCCGATCGAAGCCATCATGGCTTCAGGTTTATCCTGCGCGAGCACATAGGCTTTAGCGGTTTTAAGCTCAGCCGATGTCACCCGCGCAATCCTTTCAAAACGCATGCTCCTGGGCCTTGCCGGCAAATCCAGAGCCCGGGCCAATTTGACCTGATAGAACATCTGCACCTGTAGCGGATCAAGTTCGGCTATCTGACGACTGATGCTTGCCGGACTCAGTTGCTCAGCCAGGCTCAACGATTGAGGGGTCCCCAATCGGTAGGCCACGCCTTGCTGCTGAACGGCGTCCATGCTGCTCACCGGGACAGATGCCAAGTGCGGCCCGAGCTCATCCACCAACTGTTGCAGCTCACGCACAGAAGCCTGCTGCTGTAGCTGAATGGCGGCCAAGCGCGCCTCGATGATGGTATTCACATGTTGGTTCAGCAAATCGATATGGAACAAGCCGTGGGCCAGCTTCAACAGGCTCTCTTCGGTGTTGACTCCGGTTTGTGCAATAAACACCTGATGTTGCAACTCCATATCGGCAAAAATCATCGCAATCCCGTCACTGCAGGTCCGTGGATTCGAGGCAATCTCAAACACACGGTCGCGCAATTCCAGGTGATCGTGCATTGCACCAAGCAAAGCCCAGATCCGCTGGGTAAGGTTTTCTCGCTGTTGCAGGAACTGCGCAGAAGTCGTCATGTCTTCCAGCACCCGGAAAAAATCGGTTGCCCCTGAAGAGTTCATCAAGCCGCTCCAATGAGTTGCTTGTTCACGGGTAGGCGAGGTTGACCAATGCTCGATACCGCGTTGTGGAGCTACGTGCTGACGCTGTAGATCAACCCCAAAGTTGATCCCGTGTTCCCGATGATAAACCTGCAGACGACGCTGCGAATCAGCACTCAGCGGGTTGTCGTGCAAAAACGTTACCCGGTTAAGAGCGGCCCGGTCCGCAGCCAGCACCTCAGGCGGGATATGGCTGATGGCGTTATCTCGCAGATCCAGTATCTGCAGGCTCAAGAGATGCTCAATCCCGTCCGGCCATTGCGTAGTACCTGTGTGGCGCAACAGCAAGTACTTGAGCTCACGCATGGGCCATACCGCTAAACGCCTGCCCAGCAGATTGCCGGTAAGATTCAATGATTTGAGCCGGGTCAGGCCAGACAGAACAGCCACGGCCTGATCGTTCAGGGCAATCCGGTTGCCTTGCAGGTTGAGATCCCGTAGCTGCGACATGCGCCCGAGTGAAGCAGGCAGCTCGGCCAAGTGACTGTTTTTAAGTGACAGTATTCGAAGATTGGGAAAACGGTCGAGAAAGCCGACTGGAAATTGAGCATTGCCCGAGTGGGACAAATGCAATGCGCTGACATGTCCAAAATCAGCGGATAACGCCGGGAGCCCATCGACAGGCCAGGCTTCAAGATCCAGCTCATAGCCTGTGTGATCCTCAATCTGGACGCTGGGGGTTTGCCTGCGCCAGGCGCGGATCAAGGCCTGGCTGATTGCCCGCTTGGTCCTTTTCGCCAGGAGGGTGCGCGGCCTATTGTGGGGTTGGGTCCAGACATCAGAGCCAACCCACTCATCAAGATCGCTGCGCAGGGCCGTGAGTTCAGTCTTGAGATTCACCAGCGCCCGGGTCATGAGTGCCCCGGGTATTTTAAGCCGGTACAAGAACTGACCTGCCTGCACGTCGCTCATCAACGGGTAAAGCTCGACAACCAGATCCTTGAGCAGTGCCGGCTCGCCTGCAGGCAAAATACGCCCGGCGCGCCCGCCGAGGGTGTAACCCAAACGGCCATCGGCCAGGCGCAACGGCGATTTGAACCATGGTTTTATGCTGTGCATCCCGAGGCTTTTGGCGACACTGTTGCGCTGAATCGCCGCTTGGCTGGCCACTTTCAAGTGCAACTGGGTGCCCAGATCAGTGGTCCCCAGCCCAGTGGCTGATCGCTCCTCTGAGGTCAACACGTGGGGTACACAGCTCAAAAGAGCTGGATTGCTGTAAACCTCCCCGGCCGAATTCTGAAACTCGTAGACCTCGGCGTTTTTTACAATCTCACGACCAGACGCAGTAGTTCGACCAAGACTGTACAGCACCTGGCGAGTGAATTTATCTCTCACCACAAACCCCACATTCCGTGGCCATCCTGGTACGTCAGGCAAGGTTTCCCATCCCACTAGAGTGCTATCAGCATTACCCAGCGCCAGATGGAAAATACCTTCTATCGTGCGGTTAACGCGTAAGGTCTGTACATAGCTGCGAGCCTCCTCCAACACTACCAGCGGTATGGCCCCAGTGGCTGCGAACTGCATTTTTTGCCCGGCTGTCATCTGATCGAGCAGCTCTTCAACCACCGCCACCGGCAAACTGGGGAACTGACCTTTAAGGCCTGCCGTATCAGCGCCCAGCACCTCTGAGCTGTTATACAGCCGGGCAAGCAATCCCCCCCGGGTGCTTTCGGCATATTCACCCAGTTTGCGCGCCAACGCTGCAACCTGCTGATCAAGCCAAGGCAGCCCATCGCCCAGCAGACCCTCGATCTGCGACGATGACAAACTCTCAAGGGTGACTTTGAGCAAATCCCCGTTGTTGATTTGCGCCTGCGCAAGCTGCAGCCTGGAATGCAGCGACGTAAGATCAACACCGTACTCTTTGTAATTCACACCCTCTGCGTCAACAACACGCAAAACCCGCTCTGGAGGCCATCCCGGCAGGCGGGTCAACAGTTCCAGCTGCAAGTCCGCCTGATCAACAGTGCCGGTACTGCCCTGCTTCATCTGCATGATAAAGGTCTCGATTCGTTCGCTCAGGCGTACACGTTTGAGACTGTCGAGCAATAAAGGCGGCAGGGGCAAGTTGTCCATCAACAGTTGGCGCATCATGGTCTGCGATGTATTGGTCGCGGCAAGCACCTGTTCTGCGCCAGCATCTGACAGCCCTTCGGACTGGTGTCCAAGGCGCCGGAACAACTGCAATCCAGAAGCGTGTATCGGGTTGTCCAGCTCAGGGGTCCACATCCCGCGCTCGTTATGAATCAACCGGGGCGTGTAGGCATCAGGATCTGTGGGATGCAACAGATGACAACGGCCTTTGTCCGACTCGATGCGGACCTCAAACACCTTGCCGTCAAGCTTGATAAAGGACTGATCGCCGACCTTGTACAGTCCTTGTTCATCAGCGACCAAGCCTGCAAGGGACACATGCTTGAACTCGTAAGGTATAAAGTCGGGTTTCCACAGCCGGTTGTGCCCTTTTACCGACTTGACCGGCACCAGAGCATCAACCACCGGCTCGGTCTTCAGCGCTTTGGTGCCAGCGCTGGTACTGGCGACCAGCGCAATGTTTTGCGCAATATCAAACAGGTGTTCAAGGGCCGCGACGCGATCAGCGTGCTGCCAGGCCCTGATGCCCTCATACACCTCAACACCCAACTGCAGCACACTGCCTACCAGCAGGACCTGGCCCAAAACCGGAACAAATCCCAGCGCCAACCCCAGCAAACTCATCCCCAGATTCAGGTACATAGCCTGGCGTTCCAGGCGGCTTCTAGTGTCCTCATCCTCCGTGGGTACCAATAATTGTCGGGCGTCGTCTTTTATCTGGGCCAACTGCAACAGCCACGCCACTTCGAATGGATCGCCCGCCTGTAACTTATGGCCGGTCACTCCCAACAGCGCGGGTTCGTTAACGATAGGTGGACGTCTCAGCAAGAGTGAGTCCCAGCTCATCTGCCTGATATTGGTGCGACGAACAAACTCGGCACGATGGCGCAGCGGTACCCGCTGGATAAAATAGTCGGCAAAAAGCGAAGTCTTTAACCATTCCCTCAATTGAAACTTGAAGCGTTCAAACGTCTCGAAATGATAAAACGACCGTTGTGGTCCGTCCGGCAAATACACGATGCAGGACTGGTCCTGTTCACGTGGTTTTCGATCCAGCCAAAACACTATAATCCCGGGCACTTCAAAACCCAGCATTTCAAATGTGCTATGAACTGCCCCGCCAGTATTTGTCTCAGGTGAAGGCGAAAGCAGCTGATTAACCATTAGCGCGTAATGGCGAGATGTGACTTCAGACTTCATATAAGCAATGTGCAATGCCGAAGCAAACTCATAACGTTTATTCATACAGAATGCAGTTTTAATTCTGTAGGCTTTCGAACGTGAATCTTCTGCAGGCCATTCATCTCCGAGAGGAACAAAGACCCTGTCCAGATGCAATTGATACTGCAGCCCCACATTCAGATCACGGCATATGACTGCAAATTTTTCAGGCGTAAGTGCAGCATGGGGTCGTTGATTCTTATCACTGACCACATAGATCATGCTCCCTGAAGCAAAGCCTGTAGCCACGGTCTGTGCCTGCTGGAAATTTTGCATCGCCGCCTGCAGCAAGCTGTGCCGGTTAATACTCGACACCAGATTAAGCTCCAGTGACTGAGGCTCGAGCACATCAGGAATCAGCAACCAGACCAGGGCATCGGCCAAGCGCAACTGCTGATTGGCAATGTAAATCACGACATTGTTCAGCAGATGAACTTCCTTGATCGCACAGGCCCGAGGGTTAACATCCCAATGACCGTGGGCGGTCAGCGCTTGTATAAGTAACGGTTCAGCAAACTGCTCAATGGGCGATATTTGTGCCAATACAGCCGAGACGACTGCGTGTGTTTCATGGGCGTGCTTCATGCTGTCGCGCAAAGCCTGACGCACATCAGCTGGCGCCGTCACAAACCACAACGGCAACAAGGGCTTTATATAGTGTTCATATTTATTTTCTGCCAGCAAATCAGCATAGGTTGCAGAACACTCGACAACAGCCAATTCGCTCGCGGATGCAGGCGGCAAAGAAAGTGTAGACATTTCTAACATCCAGATAATTAGTCAGGAAACAAGCTTATACGCAGCCTTGCTTGAAACACTGTTAATTACCTGATCGAGGCGTGTGACACAGCCACTAAAAATTGAAACTAAACTATATATAACTACCCCTTAAAACAGTAAAGCCATACCTATTGATGAGTGAATGTTTTGCCTGCAAGGCCGCGTTCGATACCACGCTCTGCCACGACATGGGTTGTCGCAGCAGAGCACAACCTTTACCAGAAGCGCTGCTGGGTCAAGCGACTCCACAGCGAGTCAACCACCTGTTGCACCGAGGTGCTTGCCGCCAGCCCCACGCGCTCCTGCAGACTTTTACGCTGGGCATAGTGCAGGTGATAGAGCTGGGCATCGTTGGCCCGCTCGGACAAGTACTCGTCGCTGGTTTTGAGTTCATCGACCAGATGTTTATCGACCGCGGCGACACCCAGCCAGACTTCACCGGTCGCCACTTCATCAATCGCCAGTTGCGGACGATATTTGGCCACGAAGTTCTTGAACAACTCATGGGTAATGTCCAAGTCCTGCTGGAACTTCTCACGGCCTTTTTCGGTGTTTTCGCCAAACACCGTCAGCGTGCGCTTGTACTCACCTGCCGTCAGCACTTCGTAGTCAATGTCGTGCTTTTTCAGCAGGCGATTGACGTTGGGTATCTGCGCAACAACGCCGATGGAGCCCAGAATGGCAAAGGGTGCGCTGATGATCTTCTGACCAATGCACGCCATCATGTAGCCGCCACTGGCCGCGACTTTATCGATGCAGATGGTCAACGGGATGCCTGCCTGGCGAATACGCGCCAGTTGCGAGGAGGCCAGGCCATAGCTGTGCACCATGCCGCCGCCGCTTTCCAGGCGCACGACCACTTCGTCAGTCGGCTTGGCAAGGGTCAGCAACGCGGTGATTTCGTGACGCAGGCTTTCAGTGGCAGAGGCCTTGATGTCGCCTACAAAATCCAGGACAAAGACCCGAGGCTTGTCATCCGGCTGCTTTTTCTGCTTTTTGTCCGCTTTACTGGTTTGCTTGTGCAGTGCCTTGAGCTGGCTCTTGGACAACAGAGACTGTTCCAGACGCTCACGCAGCCCCTTGTAAAAATCGTTGAGCTTGATGACCTGTAATTGCCCGGTGGCGCGGCGCCCCTTGCCACGCAATGCTGCAAGGGTCACCAGGACAACCACAATGGCAACCACCAGGGTCACGGTCTTGGCCAGAAAACTGGCGTACTCGGCAAGAAATTCCACAGCCTCTCCTTAAAACGTCTGCAGCCCTCGGGTCAGGGCTGCGCAATGGCACTCAGCATACCGGCGCCAACCGGGGCCTGCCAGCCGTGAAACGCCTCGCATTCAGCGACAGGCAGGAATTCAAACAAGCGTATGTTTTTTCATTGACAGCCACTTGCCATCCTCCTAACCTCGCCAGACTTTCAGCGGACCGGGATGACGCGGACGTGGGCAGCATCTATTTGATAAGACATGGCCAGGCCTCTTTCGGTGCAGACGACTACGACGTGCTGTCGCCACTGGGCGTGCGTCAGGCGACCCTCACCGGCCAGCATCTGGTGGATCTGGGTCTGCGCTTTGATCGCTGCCTGTCAGGCGAACTGCAGCGCCAGCAAGACACCGCACGTCACGCCACAGATCAGTTCCACGCTGCCGGCCTCCCCGTTCCATCGCTGGAAACTGACGCGGCCTTTGACGAATTCGATGCTTTCGCCGTGCTTCGCACCTTGCTTCCTGGCCTGCTGCCGGACGAACCTGATGCGCTGGAGGCCATGAACAACGCCGCCCACAACCCGGCAGAATTCCAGCGTATCTTTGAACTGGTTATCGCCCGCTGGCTCAGTGGCACCTACGACACCCCGGGTCTGGAAACATGGCTGGCTTTTGTCGAACGGGTTCAGGCGGGACTTAATCGCATTCTCGACCTGGCAAACAATCAGCACACCATCGCCGTGTTCACCTCCGGCGGAACCATCACTGCCTTGCTCCACATACTGACCCAAATTCCGGCCACCGATGCTTTCAAGCTGACCTGGCAAATTGCTAACACTTCGCTCAGCCAGCTCAAGTTTCATGGCCGCGAAGTGACCCTGGCTTCCTTCAACAGTCATGTGCATTTGCAACTGTTGAAGACGCCGTCACTCATCACCTATCGTTGAGCGTCGGCAACCGCGACCTACGGGCCGCTGTAATCCACCCTATATAAGGATCGAACCATGACTTCTGTAGCTGATGCCGTTCAAGCAATGAAAGCAAAATTCAACCCAGCCGCTGCTGCAGGCCTGGATCTGGTATTTGGTTTTCGCATTGATGACGACAAACACTTCTCGCTGATCGTCAAAGACAGCACCTGTGAACTCAAAGAAGGCGAAAACCCGGACGCCCAGGTCACTCTGGTCATGGACGGCGAAACCCTGGAAGGCATCGTCAGCGGCGAAACCGACGGCATGCAAGCATTCATGGGCGGCAAACTGCGCGCTGAAGGCGACATGATGCTGGCCATGAAGCTGAGCGAACTGTTCCCGGCTTAAGCCACAGGCAGCACCCAAAACCGAAGCCCACGCGCTTCGGTTTTTTTTGCCTTGTGATTCACTCAGGCAATGGTTATCAAGGGGGCTGATTCCCCATTAACACCCCTGCCTATTAAGGCCGCGCCTGCCTTGTCGAGACCCGGGTTGCCCATTAGATTAGCGAATGTTGTCAGGTCACAAATATAAGCAGAAGAGATAAACATGGCGCTTACCGACTCGTCCACCCACATCCGTTCTGGCGAAGAGCTCGACGCCAGCCGCATTGATCCTTATCTCAAGGCCCATATCCCGGGGCTTGAGGGGCAGCCCATGATCAGCCAGTTCCCTGGTGGTGCTTCTAACCTGACCTATCTGATCGAATACTCCGGCGTTGAGCTGGTACTGCGCCGTCCGCCGTTTGGCCACAAGGCCAAGTCGGCCCACGACATGGGCCGCGAGTTCCGCATCCTCAATCAGCTCAAGGACGCCTTTCCCTACTGCCCCAAAGCCTATGCCCTCTGCACCGATGAGTCCGTGATCGGCAGCGAGTTTTATGTCATGGAGCGGCTCAAGGGCATCATCCTGCGCGCCGACCTGCCGCCAGAGCTGGGCCTGGGCCCCGACCCTACACGCACCCTGTGCCAAACCTTTATCAACACGCTGGCGGAGTTGCACAAGGTTGATTACACCGCTTGCGGCCTGAGTGATCTGGGCAAGCCCCAGGGCTATGTGCAACGCCAGATCGGCGGCTGGTGTGAACGCTATGAAAAAGCCCTGACCCCCGATGCGCCGCGCTGGGAGGCGGTCAAGGACTGGCTCAAAGCCAATATGCCTGCTGACCACCCTACCCCCGCCATCGTTCATAACGACTACCGCTTCGACAACGTGATCCTCGATCCCGCCGAGCCGCTGCAAATCATCGGCGTGCTGGACTGGGAACTGACCACCCTGGGTGATCCGCTGATGGACCTGGGCAACACCCTCGCCTACTGGATTGAAGCTGACGACCCGGCACCGGTGCAGTTGATGCGCCGCCAGCCGAGCAACGCCCCCGGAATGTTGACTCGCCGCGAATTCGTCGACTACTACGCCGAACGCTCAGGCATTCAGATAGATAATTACGACTTTTACTACACCTATGGCCTGTTCCGTCTGGCCGGTATCGTTCAGCAGATCTACTACCGCTACTACCATGGCCAGACCCAGGACAAACGCTTTGCTCAATTTGTGCAGATGAACGCCCTGCTTGAGCAGATGAGCCTCAAGGTCATCGCCCCCAAAACTCGTGCTCACTGAGAAATCCACATGCCCAGGACTCAACTGTTCGACCTCGATGGCAAAATCGCCTTTGTTTCCGGTGCCAGCCGCGGTATCGGCGAGGCCATTGCCAAACTGCTGGCCCAGCAAGGCGCCCATGTGATTGTGTCCAGCCGCAAACTCGAAGGCTGCCAGCCAGTGGCCGACTCGATCATCGCCGAGGGCGGCAAGGCAACGGCCATCGCTTGCCATATCGGCGAAATGGAACAGATCACCCGGACCTTCGCGGGGATTCGCCAGGACTTCGGGCGCATCGATATTCTGGTCAACAACGCCGCCACCAACCCACAGTTCTGCAACGTGCTGGACACCGACCTCGGCGCCTTCCAGAAAACCGTCGACGTGAACATTCGGGGTTATTTCTTCATGTCGGTCGAGGCCGGCAAACTGATGCGCGAGCACGGCGGTGGCAGCATCATCAACGTGGCCTCGATCAACGGCGTAACGCCGGGTGAATGCCAGGGCGTGTACTCGATGACCAAGGCCGCGGTGATCAACATGACCAAAGTGTTTGCCAAGGAATGTGCAGCCTTTGGTATTCGCTGCAATGCCCTCCTGCCGGGGCTGACCGACACCAAATTCGCATCGGCACTGGTCAGTAATGAGGCCATTCTCAAGTCAGTCCTGCAGCAGGTTCCACTCAAGCGTGTGGCGGCGCCAAGTGAAATGGCCGGAGCGGTGCTGTACCTGGCCAGTGATGCATCGAGCTACACCACCGGGGTTTCGCTGAATGTGGATGGCGGGTTTCTGTCCTGATCCCTGTGGGAGCGGGCTTGCTCGCGATGGCATCCACCCAGCTTTCCTGCCAGAACGCAGCGTCTGCATTGCAGGCAAGCCAGCTCCCACAGATTGTGTCACTCAACGCTGATACAGGTCGCCCAAAGCCTGATGACGCACGTTAACCGCCATCAGGCAGCGCTCTGCCTCCTGCACCATCTCGTCAATCAGGCTCTGGCAGCTTTTAAGATCGCCAATCGCTGCCGCCACCTGGCCGCAGGGCAAAATCCCTTCATCCGGCACACCATCGACCATCGAACGCTGCAGCAGCACCGGCTGGTTGGCCGCCATCACGGTTTGCGACAAGGCGCCGGGGTCTTCCTTCACGGATTGAACGAACACCCCCAGCATATGACCCAGGCTCATGCCTGTCTGTTGCTTCCAGTGCCAGGCACTGCCCAGGGCAATGCGCAGACGGCCAAAGGCACTGGCCTTTTCCAGGCGATTGATAAACGCGTTTTCGATCATTCGGTGTCGCATGCCATCCACCGCTGTCGTGACACGGATTTGCTGAGGATCGGCGACCTTCACATAGCGCTCCAGCGTGGCAAGGGGGGTAGGCGATTCCTGGGTCATCAGGAACCGCGTGCCCATGGCGATACCGGCCGCACCGGTGGCCAAGGCTCCGGCCAGCCCGCGCCCGGTGGAGTAACCCCCCGCCGCAATCACCGGCACCCGCACCGCATCCAGTACCTGCGGCAACAATATGGTGCTCGGCACGCCACCGGTATGCCCCCCGCCTTCACCGCCCTGCACAGTGATCATGTCCGCGCCCAGTTCCACTGCCTTGATCGCATGTTTCAACGCGCCCACGGTCGGGATACATAGCACCCCGGCCTTTTTGAAGCGTTCGATGGTCTGGCGATCCGGCCCCCGGCCATAACTGACGGCTCGCAAGCGGTACTCGATGGCCAGATCCACGCACTGCGCGGCGTTTTCCTGGAACATATGAAAATTGAGGCCGAAATTGCTCCCCCCCGTAGCCTCGATCACCCGCTGTATTTCAGCCTCCAACTGATCCGCTGCAAGGGTCGCACCCGCCAAAAACCCGAAGGCACCGGCCCGGGTGCTGGCAATCACCAGATTGGCGTCCGCCACCCAGCCCATCGCGGTTTGCACGATGGGGTAGCGACAGCCCAAGGCATCGGTCAACGCCGTTTGCAGGTACTCGCTCATCGCCCCTCTCCCGCAGCCGTCTTGTTCGCCTCAATCATGGCCTTGGCGTCGTAACCACCAAGCTTGTCCCCCGAAAGCAACTCGTTATGGCTATGAGCAAAGTGATGCCAGGCAAAGACCGCATCCATCGCCGTGCGCTTGCCTTGCAAGTCTTCAACGTGATTGATCGCCTGCTTGGTCAGCGCCAGGCCCATGCGCGGTTGCTTGGCAATAGCGGCAGCCAGCGCGTAAGTACCTGCTTCCAGTGCTTCGCGGGCAAACAGGCGATTGACCATGCCCATTTGATAAGCGCGCTCGGCACTCATGCGATCACCGGTAAAAAGAAATTCCTTGGCAATACGCGGATTGAGCTCGTAAGGATGGGCAAAATATTCCACCCCGGGGATACCCATGCGCACCACCGGGTCCTGGAAGAACGCATCATCGCTGGCCACGATCAAATCGCAGACCCACGCCAGCATCAACCCACCGGCAATACACGCGCCCTGCACCATGGCGATGGTCGGCTTGGGCAACTCTCGCCAGCGCCGACACATGCCCAGGTACACCTCCTGCTCGCGGGCATACAGGTACTCGCCACCCGGCTTGTTGGTGTGATCCCACCACAGGCTGGCCCGGTCGAAGGACTTGTTGATATCACGCCCAGGCGTGCCGATATCGTGCCCCGCAGAGAAGTGTTTACCATTGCCGCGCAGCACAATGACCTTCACCGCGTCGTCATTCACGGCGCGGCGAAAGGCATCGTCCAGGGCATAGGTCATCTGCGAGTTTTGCGCATTATTTACCGTGGGCCGGTTCATGGTCAGCGTGGCAATACCATCGGCCACCCCATACAGCACCGGCTCTTCGGTTTCATACACAGCGGTATCAGCCCGCTGTACAAATTCGCTATCGCGGCTCATGTGAATTCCTTGCCTTCAGGCCTGGCGAATGCCGGGCGGATTACCCTTGAGCGCAGCTGCGCGATAGTCATGGGGGTCCAGACGACGGATCAGCGCCAGTTGCTCCGTCGTGGGCGCCACGGTTTGCTTGAGGTCAGCAGCCTTGAGCAGCGGGAAGCCGGTTTTTTCCTGTACCTCTTCAAAGCTCACGCCCGGGTGCAGGGAACGTACTTGCACGGCGCGATCCGGCCCGCCGAAGTCCATCACGCACAGGTCGGTAACGATCAGGCGGATATCCATCAGGTCGCGGCGCATACCTTCTTCCCAACGCTCGTCCTTAAAACCGACACCCGAGACCATGTCGACTTCACCCGAAACAAAAGCCCGGGTGTTATGGGAAGGCACGAAAAACGAGTTGATATGGTTGATGCTGTTGCCCGGCAAACCGCGCACCCCGAGCATTGCCACCTTGGGTTTTTGATAATCGCCAATGCACGACAGGTTGGTCTGGCCCCAGCGGTCGATCTGGGTCGGACCGATCATCGCGTGTCGGCGTCCACCCCACACGCATTCGAACACCCGCTCGAACGACAGGTAGCCCGAGTAGCGCGGCACATAATCACCACGGGGGCCCAGCGGGATCGGCTCTTCCACCAGGAATGCCTCACTGTCGGTCATCAGCAGTTCAGGGCTATGGGTCAGTTTGGCCAGACTCGCACCCAGGCGCGGGATCACGCCCAGGCCCGAAGCAATCACTTCGCCGTTGCCGCGCCAGGCTTCACAGGCGGCCACGATCAACAATTCAGCCAGGGTAAATTCGTTAGTAGCAGTCATGTCAAAACTCCTTAAAACACTGGCAGCGGCAAAGCGCTCAGGCGATCGACACCGCCATTGCTGGCCTGATAGGCACTTTCGCCCGGGGTCACGAACTCGGCTACATAACCTTCCCAGCCACCTTCTTCGGCGGCGCTGGCGCTGTAGCGTTTCAAATGGCTCATGTCCCAGCCGTAGTCGGACGGACACGAGGTCGGGTGCGCGCCAAACGGTGCATGCACTACGCCGCTGACCAGGTAGCGTTCAAAGGTATTGAAGCGGGCCTGTGCAGCATCCAGGCTCAAGCGCTGCTCAATCCGCTCGCAAGACACAAAGCACTGCTTGGCGGCACGGGCGAACAGATGGTCGAAATACGGGTCAGGGCCGGTAACCAGGGTATTACCCAGCCGGTCGGCAACGTTGACATGCAAAAAGGCGATGTCCAGATTCAGCGCCGGCATGGCCAGCAGCACCTCGCCATCGTCATAAGGCGACTGCACCTGCTTGATTTGAGGATTCAGGCGGCTGACATCCGTGGCCAGCCCGCAACGGGTCGGCAAAAACGGCAAGCGCATGCCCGCGGCGCGCAGGCCCCATTGCAGCATGCCTTCGTCCAGCTCCATCAGCTCCAGCTCGCCGGCCTCGCGGGCCTTGCGAAAGTAGGCTTCAAGAGGGATCGCATCGAGGGTGGCAAAGCCGAACACCAGTTTCTTGACCTTGCCCGCAGCGCAGAGCATGCCGACTTCAGGGCCGCCATAGGCCACCACGGTCAGGTCCTTGACGTCCGAGCGCAGGATCTCGCGCACAATCGCCATGGGCTTGCGCCGCGGGCCCCAGCCGCCAAAGCCGATGGTCATGCCGTCGCGCAACTGGCCAACCACGTCTGCCGCTGTCATTTGCTTGTTCATCGTGACTCCTTACTGTTCTTGGCCGACGGAAAAATCGTGGCCCCACAGGCTTACCCGGGTGAATTCAAAAGCGCTGTGGTCTTGCCAATCCACCAGCAAGCCGCCATAGCCGTACTCCAGGTCAAAGCCCGAAGGTGTTTTCATGTAAAAAGAGGTCATGCGGTCGTTCAGGTGCTGACCCAAAGTGGCCGACAACGGCACGTTGTGAGCGATACGCCGATCGTGGGCGCGGCCCACTTCGGTCATGGACTCGACCTCGACCATCACATGCACGCAGCCCGATGGCACCGGGTATTCGGCCAGGGCCAGGCTGTGGTGACGGCTGTTTTTGCAATGCAGAAAGTGGATGCGCACCGGTGGTGCCGAAGGGTCGGGACGAAAGTTGAAAATATCCGACAGTTCAAAGCCCAGCACGTCCTTGGCAAACGCCAGGGTGGCATCGAAATTTGGCGCGGGCAGCACGGTGTGGCCCAGGCCCATTTCACCCGTGATAAAGCCCGGTACACCTTGAGGCGAGACAAAGGGTTGGCAATCGGAGCGATGGCCCCAGCTCAATTCATGGCGGTTGCCCGAAGGGTCGGTGACATGCAGCAGCGCTTGCACACCGCGCTGATCGCATTGTTCTGCGGTGCCCGGGCGCCAGCTGACATCGGCTTGATCCAGCACCTGGATGGCAGCATTGAATGCCTTTTCGCTGGCCAGTTCCCAGCCGGATGCCAGATAGCGCGACTCGCCACCAGGCACGATCAGCATGCGAAACGGACGCTCATCCATCTTCACGTACACGCCGCCGGCGGGTGCTTCGCTGACCATCATCCCGAGTACGTCCTGGGCATAACGCTGCCACTGGACGGGGTCCCGGGACTCTGCAACGAAGTAGCTCAAACCACGAATGTCGATCATGTGCCTGCTCCTCAATGCCTGTATTTATTGGCTGAGGGCAGTATGGGAAGGATGGCGCCGGGGCTCATCGTCCGTTGAGACTAAAGCTCGATTGGCGCAACACACATAAAACAGTGGGAGCGAGCCTGCTCGCGAAAGCGTGTTGACTGGATGATCGCTTTCGCGAGCAGGCTCGCTCCCACGGGATTACATATAGAGAATCACCAGCTCATTGATCACCGACGGCCGCTCGCTGCCCAGCACGTGGGTATTGAGTTCAAGGGTCAGTTGAGTGCCGCTTTTGACCCGCTCCACCCGCTTGACCCGTGCCCGGGCATGAATCGTCGAGCCTGCGGGCACCGGTGCCGGGAAACGCAGACGATCCGATCCGTAGTTGATCATGTTGCTGAAACCGGTGATCTCGTAACCCAGATTCAGCTTCATGCGCGACTGCAGGATCTGCACCAGCGCACCATGGGCAATGGTGCCGCCAAACGGGCTTTGCTTGCGCGCACGCTCAGGGTCGGTGTGGATCCAGTAGTCATCCCCGGACAGCTGGGCAAAGGTGTCAATCAAGGCCTGATCGACCACCACCTGATTGCTCCACGGGCTGAATTCCTCGCTGACCAGGGCCTGCAGCGCCGCCTCGTCATCCAGAGCAATCTGGCGCACGGTGGCGACCTGTTCTTGCGCCGGTTGCTCAACCGCTCGCAACGCCTTGAGGGCATCAGCATCCTTATCGACACCTGTAAAGCGCAGCAGCCGATTACCCTTGCCGTCTATCTCGGCATACACAGGTTGCAGGCGCATGCCGATCTTCACTTCGGACTCGTCCAGTCCCACCAGGTTGGTGTTCATACGAACACCCTGATCCAGCTCGACCACCGCCAGCATTTGCGGCATCTCATCCGCGAAGTCCGGCAAAGTTGCGATACGCGTTACGGTGAAGCTATACAGCGTTGCCCCGCCACTGACTTCACGCCAGGCCAGTGAATGAGTCAAACACGCCGGACAATGCCGGCGCGGGTAAAACACCCAATGACTGCATTCGTTGCATTGCTGAATCAACAGGCGCTCAGCCTTCAGGCCTTCCCAGAACGGTGCAGAGATCTCGGTTGGCACCGGCATTGGTTTGTTATTCGACATCGGATTCATGCTCCCTGAAGTATCAATGCGCCCTGCTCACTCATCACCCCGCCGGTGCCTGAGACATAAACCGTGTCGCATTGCTTGAGCTGGCGTTCACCCGCCTCACCCGCAATTTGCGTCACGGCTTCGATCACCTGGCTCATGCCGCCCGCTGAACCGGCCTGGCCAAAGCTGAGCTGACCGCCGTGGGTGTTCATCGGGAAATCGCCGCGCCAGGTCAAGTCGTGCTCACGCACAAAACTCATGCCTTCACCCTTGGCGCAAAAACCGGCGTCTTCCAGGGTCAGCAAGGCGGTGATGGTGTAGCAATCGTAGATTTGTGCCGCGTCTACATTCGCAGGCTTGATCCCCGCCATCTCAAACGCACGGCGCGAAGCAGGTCCGATTGGGGTTTGCAGCATGTCCTGGGCATAAGACGGCGATTTGAACGCCAGGTGTTCACCAAAACCGGTGATCCAGGACGGTCGTTTACGAGCGCGGGCAGCCACTTCTTTAGAAGCGATGATCATGGCTGCACCACCCGCCACGGGCATGACGATTTCCAGCACGTGCAACGGGTCGGCTACCTTTTTGCTGGCCAGTACTTGCTCGATGGTCAACGGCTGACCGTAAAACATGGCATCCGGGTTGTACTGTGCATTGGTGCGCTGATCCACCGCGATTTTTGCCATCGCCCGAGGGTCATAGCCATATTGCGCGGCATAACGCTGGGCAATCATCGCGTAACCGGTGTTCTGGCCCATGTGACCGTAAGGCAAGTCAAACTCGGCTTCGGGAGCGCCAAACGCCGTGCTGTGGCCACCAAAGCGCATGGCCCGGGCCATCCAGCTGGCGTCTTCATCCGGGCCCATAGGCGCCATGCGTGCCGGCAATACGCACAGCACCGCCTGGCACAAACCCAGTTCAATGGCGGCCGCTGCGCGCCAGACCATACCTACTGAGGTACAGCCGCCAAGGTCGACGACTTCGGCAAAATTGAGGCGCAAGCCCAGGTATTCAGCGGCCATGGCCGGTACAAACACCGAAGCCTCATGAAATTGCGGACCATTAATCACCAGCCCGTCGATATCGGATGCCTGCAAACCGGCATCGCGCAACGCCTGGGCCGCCAAATCAGCCACTTGCTCCAGATGGAACATGCGCGGCGCCGTGGCGTATTTCTCAGGTTTGTACTGTGCGCTGCCCACAATGGCCGCGTGACCTTTAAGACCCATGGTTATCTCTCTTTAGTCAGTTCATCCAACTTTGTAGTCGCTGCCGAAGGCTGCGATGAGGACCTAAGGGCCTTCAAGGAAACGGGTTGCCAGGCAACCCTTCACAGCCTGCGGCAGCGACTACAGGGGCGTGTTTTAGAAGGTGTATTTCATAGAGAACGTGGCGTAGTCACGGTCAGCAAGCGGCCGGTTGATCGGATCGGGCGAACCCAGATACCCGATGTATTTGAGCGATACTTCCAGGTTGCTCAGGTACTTGAAGGTCGTGCCTGCGCTCAGGCGTCGATCCCCGGCCACCCCGGCGATAGTCCCCGACATCGGTGCAGCACCGCTGAAAACGTCCGAGTAAGTGAACGGAACTTCAAGGTCCCAGCCCTGGAACACACCCGGATAACTGAACGAAGCCCCCACGGTGTACGCGCTCGATGAGCGGGTACGCCACGCACTGCCGGTCTTGTAGGTGTAGTCATTGGACGGCTGAACAGACGGCACCAGTGACGGCAACAGCCCTACACCTTCAAGGTTGGGCGCTGCCGAAGTTGCATCCGCGTGGTCGGCACGCACAGTGACGATTTCACCGGTCAACGTGGTTTGGCTGGCCCATGGACGGTCACCCAGAATTCGCATCGCCGACAACTGGAACTGTTGGCCCTTGCCCTTGGCAGGCACCGGCCCCAACCCGGTATTGACCATCACCGGCGCACCGTCGCGATACGACCACTCGGCACCGAGTTGCACGTCACCCAGCTTGGTGGTGGCACTGATGCCGGTCAGCTTGATGTCTTCAAAGTATTTGACCCGATAGCCGTTGGCCTTGTAAGCCAGGCCACCAGCGCCAGCCGGAATCGGGTCCCAGCCCACCAGCGCAGTGGCCGGGTTTTTATCGTGGTACACCACATGGAACAGCGACACTTCAAGGTCCGTGACCGGGCGGTAACGTATCTGAGCACCCCATTGACCACTGTCACGGGGCTCATCGGTGCCCAGGTACGGCACTTTATTGGCCCCCATGTACAAAAACTCGCGGCCCGGGCCAATCACGTCGGAGGTCGACAAGAAGCTGCCCACCGGCGGCAGTTCAGTGCCCTTCCACTCATACTGCACGTAGCCGCCCAGGGTAATTTCAGGATTGATCCGGTAGGACGCCGAGAATTGCCCGACCGGCAGCAAAACCTCTTTGACCTCGACCCCTGGCTGAGCCGCCTTGACCGCATCGGACGGGTTTTGTACGCCGTTCACGCCAGGGTAGTAAAGGCTCTCGCCCCACGACTCGATGTGGCGACCCGCCTTGACGTCGAGCATGGTGTCGTTCTCAAAACGCCAGCCGCCGAACACGTAGGCGTCGAGCAACTTAGTGCGGCCACCGCTGTAGTAGCGCGTGTCGCTGGTAAACTCGTCATTGCTGCCGTACTTGTTGACCGTGGCCGGTGAGTCGTTGTCATTTTTACGGTGGTACACATCGTCGTAAAAGGTGCTGGCGCGCACGACGGCACCATAGTTGTCCTTGCGCAGGATCATCTCGCCCAGCGCGCCCACACGGTTGGTGGTGAGGCTGTGCTGCTCGAAGTTGCGGTTCGGATCATCGGCGTTAATTCCCATCAGCCTGTCGCTGGGATGCCCCAGGCGCATGCCGATGCCGTAGCTTGTGGTGACCGTCCAATCAATAGTGGTGCCGTCATCGAACTCGATGGTTTCCCCTGCCCACAGCGGACTGGACACCAGTGCCACAGCGACAGCCAGGCCACTGACCTGATAGCTGTGCGGGCGCGGCCCTTGATATTTATTGTTGTTTTTATTGATCACTCTGCCTCTCCTGATTGACGACTCGGTGGCCGCCTCGATGGGTTCAAGCGTCATTGCGTTCTGCATACCGCGCCTATAGCCACTGCTCAAAACAACTCAAGCGGGTCGAACTTCACGACTCCTGTCGGGGCTACCCGATAACGATGCAGCCCTCCTTGTTCCTCACGAACGAGCGCCCCCTCGGCCATAAGGTAATTGGCGTGAGCCAACGTCTCCCCAAGCGCCATCAGTTCGTCAAAACGACCTGACAGTTTCTTAAACAACACCGCCATCATTTCCAGCGCCGTGCGCGGTTCCTCGCAGGCCTGGAGCAACTGCTGCAAATGTTTGAGATGGTGATCGCGCAACTGATCCAGTCGCAGATGCAGATTGAAAAACGGCCGCTCATGGGCCGGCAGCACCAGCACGCTGTCGGGGATCACGCGCAGCCGTTCGATGGAGTCCAGCCAGTCACGCAATGGATTGGCTTCTGGTTCCGGGACATACACCGCAATGGTCGAGGTAATACGGGGCAACACTTGATCGCCCGAAATCAGCAACCCATCGTCCGGCGCGTACAGGCACGCATGCTCCGGTGAATGCCCGTTACCCATCACCACCTCCCAACGGCGACCGCCGATGGTGAGCCGGCTGCCATGGCTCAAACGGGTAAAACCGGCGACCAGTTGCGGACGAAAGTGCTCGCCCTGGATCAGTGGCAGTAACGATGTGGCGCGCTCTGAACTGAACCCGGCCTTTTGATAAAAATCGAGAAACGCCCAGTCCGGCTCAGCGGCTTTTGGCGGGCCGTGATGCAGTGCCTGAAACTCACCCCGAGTCATCAATACGGGACAGTGGAAACGCTCGGCCAACCAACCGACCACGCCGGTGTGATCGCTGTGAAAATGCGTGCAGATCACCGCCTTGAGCGGCAAACCCGAGAGCACCTCTACAAATACGCGCTCCCACACTTCGCGGCATTGATCGCTGTTGAGGCCCGTATCGACCGCGACCCAGCCGTCACCATGGCGCAGCAAATACAGGTTGATGTGATCAAGCCCGAACGGCAGCGGCATGCGCAGCCACAGCACGCCCTCGGCGACTTCCTGCACCTGGCCGCTGACCGGAGCCTGTGGCCACGGGTAACGCAGACCGTCACGCCATTCATGCCCTTGAACGTCGAATTCACTCATGGCTGCGGCCTGCAAAAGGCAGCAAACCGGCACGGGCCAGTACTTGCAGCGAATACGGCTGATAAGTGCCGGTGCTTTCGTCACGCACAAACAGCGGATCGGCAAACAAACCCGGTGCGTAGCCCTGGCGCTGCAGGTCAACCTTGCGCAACTTGAAAGTACTGGTCAGGTCTGCCGCCGCCGAAACCCGTACAAACATCGGCGCCGCATAACGTGGCAACCGGGCTTGAGTCAGATCAAAGAAAGCCTGCGGATCAAACGCATGCCCCGGTTGCATCAGAATCGCTGCCATCCCGGCGCGACCTTCGTGCTCAGGCACCTGAACGCCGTATACGTTGATCAGCTCAAGCCCTGGCATGTCACTGAGCGTATCTGCCACTTCAAGCGTCGAAACGTTCTCGCTTTTCCAACGAAAAGTGTCGCCAATACGGTCGACGAAATAGAAATAGCCGTCGTCGTCATAGCGCAACAGATCGCCCGAACTCCAGTAGGCGTCACCGGTTTGAAACACATTTCGGCGGATTTTGCTCTCGCTGGCAGCTACGCTGGTATACCCCTCGAAACGCCCGCCGCCAATCTGCGGGTGGTCAACGATAAAGCCCATCGCCTCACCCAATTCACCGGGTTGGCACAGCTGATAAAAACCGTTTTCGTCCCGCGGATGGCTCTCGCTTTCAACGTCGTAGCGCACCAGGCGCAGATTGGTGCGGCTCCAGTCCGGCACTCGCCCGCACGATCCCACGTAGTTGTCGACATTGATCAGGTTGGCGTTGGCTTCGGTGGCGCCCCAGCCTTCAAAGACCTGGACCGGACCGAAACGCTCAAGCCAGCGCTGCCAGGATTCAGGCGTCAGGCCTGCACCGAGCATGTAGCGCAAACTGTGCTCACGCTCGCCGGCCGCCACGGGCTGATTGAGCAGATAACGGCAGATCTCGCCGATGTACTGGAACACGGTGATGCGGTTACGGCGCACATCAGGCCAGAACTCACGCACACTGAACCTGCGCCGCACCACGATGCTCGCGCCCACGCGCAACGCCGTGGACGTCACCGAAGTAGCCGCCGCGCCGTGGTACAGCGGCAGGCAGCAATAAAACACGTCGTCGCAGGTGGCGCCCAGGGTGACTTCCATTACGTCACCCGACGACATCCAGCGCATATGGCTGTAACGGGCCGCCTTGGGCAGGCCCGTGGTGCCTGAGGTAAAAATCAGCAACGTAGTGGTTTCAGCCGTAATCCCGGCGCGCACTTCACGGGTAAATGCAGTGCCCGACGCACGGGCGATCTGCTCGCCAAACTGGCTGTCGACACAGGTTGGCAACGCACCCTCAAAAGGGTTGGACGGGTCTTCGACCAACCACAGCGGTACGTCTGGCAAGCCTTCAGTGTTCAACAGGTTAGCCAGGCACTCTTCGCCCACCACGACTGCCTTGGCAGCGATGGATTGCAAGGCATGCACCAGCGGCTTGCCATTGACCTGGGTATTGATAAACGCCACCACGACACCGAGTTTGACCAGCCCGAACCAGCTGAAGAAAAACTGCGGACGGTTCTCCATGGCAATGGCGCACACGTCACCGGGGCGCAGGCCCTTGGCGTAGAACACGTGAGCCATGCGATCGGCTTGTGCATTCACGGTGGCGTAACTGAAGCGCTGCTCGCCGTCGATCAGAAAGCAGTGCCCAGGCAAGGCCTGCGCCTGAGCTTCAAGACGATCAGCCAGGGTGTACAGGTCTGACGGTTTAATCTGGGCACTGGCCGCTGCACGTACATCGAGCAATGCCTGAGTGTGCTCCCGTGGCACGGGCTGCTGCCTGGATGCAGTTAGAGCGCTGATTCGTGACATGTCGTTCATTGCGCCACCGCCTCGCCCAGCGGGTAATCGCTGTACCCTTCGGGGCCCGGCGAGTACAAAGTCTTGCGGTCGAAGCGGGCCAGAGGCAGCCCCTTGCGCAGACGCTCCACCAGATCAGGATTGGCAATAAAGTGACGGGCAAACGACACCGCGTCACCCTGCCCGGCCTGCAGTGCAGCCTCGGCCGACTCACCGTCAAACCCGTCATTCAGGATCAGGCCGTTGCTGCAATGGCGCTGGGCCAGGGCAAAGGCATCCAGTTCGGCCAGAGGCGAACGCATGATGTGCACGTAAGCCAGGCCCATAGGCTCGGCGGCCTTGCACAGGGCTACTGCGGTGGCCAACGGGTCTTCGTCATCGATGTCATTGAATGGGTTGCCCGGACACAGGCGCAGCGCCACACGCCCGGCACCAATGGCTGAAGCCATGGCCGCCAGCACCTGAGCCGGGAAGCGCACGCGGTTGTCGACACTGCCACCGTACTGGTCTTCACGCAGGTTGCTGCCCGACGCCATGAACTGCATCGGCAGGTAACCGCTGGTGCAGTGCAACTCAACCCCGTCAAACCCAGCTTCGCGCGCATTCAATGCAGCCTGGCGATACTCCTCGATCACCAGGGCGATATCTTGCAGGGACAAGGCCTGGGGCTCGTCGGTATCGACCATGCCGGCGGTGTCGGTAAACAACTGAGTACGTGCGCGCAAGGGCGAAGGCGCAACCGTAGCGGCCCCGGCCGGTTTGTTGTGGGCGCTGGAAGCACGGCCGACGTGCATCAGTTGCAGCACAATCAGGCCGCCTTCGGCGTGTACCGCGTCGGTCACAGCCTTCCAGGCCGCGATCTGTTGCTCGTTGTAAATCGCCGGGGTCCGGCAATAGCCCAGGCCGTTGGCAGAAGGCGCGGTGCCCTCGGCGACGATCAGCCCGGCCGACGCACGCTGGCGGTAGTACTCAACCATCTCAGGGGTGGGCACGCCGTACTGATCCGCACGACTGCGGGTCATCGGTGCCATGACAATACGGTTGGCCAGTTCAAGCTCACCGAGGCGCACAGGTTCAAACAAAATGCTCATGGATAGTCCTCAGCGCACGCGAATTTTCGGTGCGCCAGCCCCTCGGCGCAGGGTGGCAAGAAAGTGTTCGACCGGTGCCGCTGTCGCCACTTGGGGCAGTTGGTCCTTGTCTGGGCGATGGGCCCAGAACTCGGTCCAGGACGGGAACAGGTCGTGGAAAGTACCGGCGTAGGGTTCGCGCCCCGGCCAACGCATTTTTTGCGTGCCGATCGGCGGCTTGTTGAGGTCACTGGCGTACCAGTAGCACGGCAAGCGGCGGCGGAAATACCAGCGCCCCTGCATCCGCTCGTAGTCATCCCAATAGAGCATTTGCATGGTGACCCACTCGGGGCCGGTCTCGTGCTCGTTCTTGGAATACACCACACCCACGGCGTGATCAGGGTCGATGAACTCGATGAGGTGCTGGCCCAGGTGATGCGAGGTGCCATGGAACTGGTCACGCAACGTGTCATCGACCCAGGCTTTGAGGTGTGCACGCCCGGTTTTTTCGCGACCGACACGAATGTCTTCGGCAAACAGATTGACGTGGGCATCGAGGTCGCGCATGTCCAGCGACAACGAATATTTGCCGGCCAACTGGCGAATTTCTTCAATCGACTCCAGCCGGTCAAGACGGGCTAGCAAGGCGTTCTGTTCCATAAAAGGGTCCTTATTCCAATACCGTGTACAGCTCGCTGCTGCGCCCGCCATCGACCGGCAAGCAGGCGCCGGTGATATACGAGGCTTCGTCGCTGGCCAAAAACAGAATGGCGTTGGCCACTTCCACGGGTTGGCCGACGCGCCTGAGCGGGATCAGTTTTTCGGTATTGGTGCGGGTCTTGTCGTCGGTGAGCATGCCGGCCGTGGCGGGCGTCTCTACCACGCCCGGGCTGACCACGTTGCACCGAATGTTGTGGCTGGCGCCTTCGCTGGCGGCGGCGCGGCTGAAATTGATCACCGCGGCCTTGGCTGCACTGTAGCCAGCCATCCATGGCGTACCGAACTGGCCGCAGATCGAGGCCAGATTGATGATTGAGCCGCTGCCCTGAGCACGCATCAGGCCCATCGCCGTACGCGTACCCCAGAAGGTGCCGTCCACGGTGGTCGCAAAGTTGGAGTGCCAGTCAGCGGTGGAGGTGCTGTCAATCGCACCCCAGCTGTAGGCCATCGCATTATTGACCAAAATATCCAGCCGGCCATGGCGTTGTGCCGCCTCGCTGATGGCGGCGACATAGGCGGCTTCATTGCTGACATCGGCCACCGCGCATTCCGCACGGCCACCGCTGTCGCGAATGTGTGCGGCGACCGCTTGCAGCGGCTCGATGCGACGACCGCAAAGCACCACCAGGGCGCCCTCTTCGGCGAACCGCAGTGCCGTGGCGGCGCCAATCCCGGAACCGGCACCGGTGATAAATGCAATCTTGTTGTGTAAACGAGTACCCATGACCTGCTCTCCCATTGCTGTGCCCGGCGTTTAGATAAACGCCATGCCGCCGTTGACCGCCAGGTTTTGCCCGGTAATGAAGGCCGCGTCATCACTGGCCAAGAAGGCCGCGACGCGAGCGATTTCATCGGTCTCACCCATGCGACCCAGAGGGATGGCCTTGAGCATGCTTTGCATCCAGTCTTCCGGGATGTCAGCCATCATCGGGGTGTTGGTCGGGCCGGGAACGATGGTGTTGACGCGAATGCCATTGCCTGCCAGTTCGCGGGCCATGCTGCGGGTCAGGCCCATTACGCCAGCCTTGGCCGCGCAGTAATGGCTTGGACCTTCACCCGTCAGGGCGGAGGTGCTGGAGATATTGATCACCACACCGGGGGTGGCGGCCTGAAGCATCAGTTTTACGGCTTCACGACTGCAGAAGAAGGTCCCGGTAAGGTTGACGCCGATAACGCGCTGCCAGTTCTCGTCCGGTGTTTGCGCGAACGCATCAATCGAACCGATGCCTGCGTTATTGACCAGCACATCGAGGCTACCGAAGTGCGCGTGAACGGCAGCCATCGCGGTGGCGACAGAATCGCTGTCGGCGACGTTGCAGCTGACGGCAAGAGCGCTGTCGCCCAGCCCTTCAATGCTTTGGCGTGCGGCGTCCAGATTGATGTCGGCTGCGACAACCTTTGCCCCCTGCTCGGCAAAATGACGCACGATGGCCCGCCCCATGCCTTGACCTGCGCCCGTTACAAACGCCACTTTATTCAGCAATTTCATAGAGTTCTCCCGCCTGCCCGATTCCGGACCGCCCTTAAGACTGGGCGGTGTATGGGACCAATCATTGACTGGAGAAAAAAGCTGAACATCGTCCGATGGGACTAAGCAGCACTCACACCGTGTTGGCGCATTACCCGCTCCGTAGCCGTTGACGAGTAGAACGAGGCTACGTCCGGTTGCGTAGCGACCGCCAAACCTGCCCCCCCCCGCTTTTTCCAGATTCACCGTGAAAGCTGACTCTACGACTGCTGCGCAGCCGGACGCAGCCTCGCACGGCTCGTCAGCTGCTACGGTTTTCGCCGCCCTTCCCGCTCCGTAGCAGTTGACGAGTAGAACGAGGCTACGTTCGAGCGCGAAGCGGTCGCAAATCCGGAGCGTGCGGTCTGCCTGATTAACCGTGAAAGCTGACTCTACGACTGCTGCGCAGCCGGTCGCAGCCTCGCACGGCTCGTCAGCTGCTACAGACTCACGCTTACCCCGCCTCGTAGCCGTTGACGAGTAGAACGAGGCTACGTTCGAGCGCGAAGCGGTCGCAAATCCGGAGCGCGCGGTTTGCCTGATTAACCGTGAAAGCTGACTCTACGACTGCTGCGCAGCCGGTCGCAGCCTCGCACGGCTCGTCAGCTGCTACAAACTCACGCTTTCCCCGCCTCGTAGCAGTTGACGAGTAGAACGAGGCTACGTCCGAGCTCGAAGCGGTCGTAAAACCGGCACACGCGGTTTGTCTGATTCACCGTGAAAGCTGACTCTACGACTGCTGCGCAGCCGGACGCAGCCTCGCACGGCTCGTCAGCTGCTACAGACTCACGCTTACCCCGCCTCGTAGCCGTTGACGAGTAGAACGAGGCTACGTCCGAGCGCGAAGCGGTCGTAAAACCGGCACACGCGGTTTGTCTGATTCACCGTGAAAGCTGACTCTACGACTGCTACGCAGCCTCGCGGCGCTCGTCAGCGGCGACAAGATGACCGGCTGGTCTAAATGGACGATGTACTCGCCACGCGCTTCATGGAATAACGGAACCACTAGAACAAAAACCGGGAGAGCCCGTCGTGTCCATACCCTTGCGCCCCACCTGGCGAACTCACTACGCACTAGGCGTTTTGGCTGCCATCTATATCTTCAACTACATCGACCGGCTGCTGATGGCCATTTTGATCGAGCCGGTTAAAGCCGAATTCGGCATTTCCGACACCGGTATAGGCCTGCTTTCAGGGGTGACCTTTGCGGTGTTTTACACCCTCTTCGGCTTTCCTCTGGGGCGACTGTCAGACCGTATCGGACGCAAGAAAGTCATCGCATTCAGCTGTATTGCCTGGAGCGTGATGACCATTTTCTGCGGCTTTGCGGCCAGCTTTGCGATGCTGGTGGTGGCCAGGATCGGGGTAGCGATCGGTGAGGCCGGTGGCACCGCCCCGTCAATGGCAATGGTCTCGGACCTGTATCCGCCTGAACGCCGTTCTACCGCTCTGTCGGTACTGATGCTGGGCTCAAGCCTGGGGGCGATTTTCGGGCTGGGGCTGGGCGGCTGGATCGCTCAACATTACGGCTGGCGTTTTGCATTTGTAGTGATCGGCGCGCCGGGGATTTTTCTCGGGTTGCTGTTGCTGCTCACCGTACGGGCGCCGAAACCTGCAATGCTGGTCAGCCCCAATCAAGTGGCGCAGGCGAACTGGGCCGTCACGGTGCGCGAGCTGTTCCAGACCCCTTCTTTCCTCTGGATTGTGCTCACCGGCGGCTCTGCTGCCATCGCCGGTTATGCCATCGGCACCTGGAGCCCAAGCTTTCTGATCCGCTCCCACGGTTTGAGCCTGCAGGACGCCGGGCTGCTGGCCGGTGTGGCAGGTGGCGCCGGGGCCACATTTGGCACCCTCACCTGCGGCATTTTGTGTGACCGTCTGGCGCGCCGTGACAAAGGCTGGCAGATCGGCGTTCCGCTGCTGGGCACGCTGATCAGCATCCCGTTCGCCCTGACTTACTTTTTGTGGCCGGTTGGCACCGCGTTTTATGTGGGGAGTACCCCTGTACCCACCGCCTTTCTGTTTTACAGCGTGTTCAGCTTTTTCGGGACGTGGTGGGCAACACCCTGCCTGGGCGCCATTTCTCATCTGTTCCCGGCAACTCGACTGGCCCAGGCCACCGCGATTTTTGTGATGTCCATGACCTTGCTCGGGGTGGGCGTCGGTCCGCTGCTGATCGGCATGCTCAGTGACGGTTTCGCCCATAGCCTGGGCAACGAAGGCCTGCGCTACGCCCTGGCCTCTTGCGTCTCGCTGCTGGTGCTGGCTTCGTTGTTTCTGGCCATGGCCTTGCCACGCTATCGCAACTACCTGATGAACAAGACCCCAACCCCAGCATCGCTGGCTGATGCGGCCACTGCCTGACTTTTGGAGATTGAGTGATGACAGAACAAGACCTTCCACTGCCCATCGGCCACTTTGTGACACTGGACAGCGGCCTGCGCCTGCACTTTCTCGATGAAGGCAGCGGCCCGGTGGTGTTGTGGCTGCACGGTAGCGGTCCGGGTGCCAGTGGCTACAGCAATTTCAAAGGCAACTACCCGCAGTTTGCTGCCGCAGGTTTTCGCAATCTGGTGGTGGACTTGCCGGGGTTCGGTCGCTCCGACAAGCCTGAAGATGCCCAGTACAACCTGGAATTTTTCGTCAATGCCATGTCGGGGTTTCTCAAGGCGGTCGGGGTAAAGCGCGCAACCCTGCTCGGCAATTCCCTGGGCGGTGCAATTGCCCTGGGCCTGGCGCTGGCGGAACCGGAGCGCGTCGAAAAACTGATCCTTATGGCCCCAGGCGGCGTTGAAGATCGCGAAACCTACTTCAAGATGATCGGCATTCAACGCATGGTCGAGTTGTACAACGCTGGCCCCCTGGGCATCGAGCAAATGCGCCGGATCATGAGCCTGCAATTGTTCGACAGCTCGCAGCTGGATGACAGCCTGCTGGCTGAACGTGTGGCCGTGGCCGTGCACCAACCGCGCAATCTGTTCACCACCATGATGGTGCCGAACATGACCGAACGACTGGAGGAGCTGCAAGCACCGATCCTGGGGTTCTGGGGCACCGATGACAATTTCAACCCTGCAAGTGGCGCGCTTAAAGTGCTGAATCACGCTCCCAAAGCACACTTTATCATGCTCAACCAGTGCGGCCACTGGGTGCAGGTTGAACACCGTGAACTCTTCAACAAGGCGTGCCTGGAATTTCTACGCGGCTGAATCATCACCGCGAACCACGCATGACTCACGGCTGCCTGCGGGCGGCCGTACCCCCTTCCAGACACCCGCTCGGGCTGAAATAACAATGACAAAATACTCTCAGTTGCTGGCACCCGGTCGTATTGGCTCTCTTGAGCTGCGCAACCGCATCATCATGGCGCCCATGGGTTCCAATTTTGCCGAAGCCGACGGCCAGTGCGGCGAACGGATTCAAGCCTATTACGAAGCCCGCGCCCGAGGCGGCGCCGGACTGCTGATCATGGGCGTGTGCTCTGTGGCGTTTCCGGCCGGGACCGCCGAGCCGTTCCAGGTCGGCGTGTCCAGCGATGACTTCATCCCCGGTTTAAGCCGCCTCGCCGAACGCGTCCACCAGCACGGCGCAAAAATCGCCATGCAACTTCAACACGCCGGCAAGACCTCGGTGCGCGACATGGCCGAAGGTCGGCAACTGTGGGTGCCTTCAGTACCGCCCGTGCTGCAAAGCGACATGATGGAGGCGCTGACACCCGAGGAGCTGGCCAACTTTGTCAGCTCCATGAAACGTCGCGCCGAAGGCTCACCGATCAGGGTGATGGACAGCGCCGATATCGCGCAAATGATCGACTGGTTTGCGTTGGCTGCCGACCGGGCCAAACGCGCCGGCTTCGACGGCGTAGAACTGCACGCGGCCCACGGTTACATCATTGCCGGCTTCCTCTCAAGCTATTACAACCGGCGCGAAGACGAGTACGGCGGCTCATTGGAGAACCGTGCGCGGCTGCTATTGGAAATCATCGCGGCAGTACGCGCCAGGGTCGGCAACGACTTTGCGGTGTGGTTGCGTCTGGACGCAGAAGAGCTGCACACCCCTGGCGGCATCACTCTGGACGACGCGACGGCTGTGGCGCGCATGGCAGAGGCCGCTGGGGTCGATGCGGTCAGTGTGTCCGCCAGTGCACGCATCACCAGTGGCGTGGTGTTCACCGAGGCACCACTGGTTCAAAAGCCCAACGGATTCCTGGAGTGGACTGGGACAATCAAACGCAGCGTGCAAGTGCCGGTGATTGCCGTAGGGCGCATCGAACCGGAGGCCGGTGAAGCGGCACTGAAACGCGGCGACTGCGACTTTATTGCCATGGCCCGCAAGCTGTTGGCCGATCCGGAGCTGCCGAACAAGCTGCTCAACGATCAGGAGGCCAGCATCCGCCCGTGCATCTACTGCTACGTGTGCGTCAGCCAGATCTTCATCAACGAGCGGGTCAAATGCGCGGTCAACCCCATGACCGGCCATGAATTCGAATACGTTATCAGCCCCACCTCAACGCCTAAGCATCTGGTCGTGGTCGGTGCCGGGCCTGCCGGGATGGAAGCCGCACGCATTGCCGCCCTGCGCGGACATCGTGTAACCCTGCTCGAGCGCAGCGACCGCCTGGGGGGCACGCTGTTTTTTGCGGGCCTGGCCTATGCCGAAAACGCCCGCTTGCTGGACAACCTGAAGGTTCAGGTGCAGCAATCATCCATCGATGTGCGCTTGAACACCCAGGCCAGCCCCGCCCTGCTTCGCGACCTGGGCGCCGATCAAGTGCTGGTGGCTGTTGGCGCTGAACGTGCGGCACCGGCGATCCCCGGTGCCGATCAAGACCACGTTTGGAGCGGAGATGAGCTGCGACGCCTGATGACGGGTGACCGCGCCGACGAAATCGCCAAGCGCAAGCTGTCCTTTACCCAGCGTGCACTGATGAAAGCTGGCAGCCTGACCGGTGTTACCGACAGCCGGGAAGCCATGCAAAAACTGTCACGGGTGTGGATGCCCTTGGGCAAGCGCGTGACCATCATCGGTGGCGGGCTGGTGGGCCTGGAACTGGCGGAATTCCTGATTGCTCGCGGGCGTCAGGTAACCGTGCTGGAAAGCGGCACCCACCTGGGCCGCGAACTGGCCATCGTGCGCCGCTGGCGGGTGCTCCACGAAGTTCGCGTGCATGGCGGCGAGTTGATTACCGGGGCCTGCGTAACAGCCATTGAAGGCCATGCCGTGCTTTACCAACTGGCTGATGGCAGCAGTGCCCGCAGCGAAGCCGATTCGGTGGTACTGGCCATCGGCGCACAGCCCAACACCGGATTACTCGACGAGCTGACCCGTGCAGGATTGAGCGCCACCAGCATTGGCGACTGCCGGAGCATTGGCTATATCGAGGGTGCCATCAGTGCCGGACACAAGGCCGGGCGCGAGGCCTAGGGACAGACCGCGCCGTTAGCATCGCAGGCAAGCCAGCTTCCACATACCCACAAAACGTGATGGTTACACCCTCGCTGTGGGAGCGGGCTTGCTCGCGATGGCATCACCTCGACCTACCTGTAAGACCCCGCCGCTCTCAAGCAGGCTGTCGAACATGGCCTGGGCTGCCGCCGACAACTCATGACCGGGTTTGGTCAGCACGCCGATGGCGCGCTCTACCACGGGCTCATGCAAGGTGATGCAGCATGCGCCGAGCTCACGCATCTGCTCGGCGCACAGCGCCGGTACCACGCTCACGCCCAGCCCGCTGGCGACCATTCGCCCGACCGTGGCCAGTTGATGACTTTCGAATTCCACCGGTAATTTCATCTGTCGCGCCTGCAGGTGTTCTTCCAGCATTACCCGCACGGCAGAAGGCCGTTGCAGGGTAATAAAGGGCTCTTGCAGCAGGGTTTTCCAGTCAATCAAACCAAGCCCGGCCAGCACCGAATCACGGGGCACTACCGCGACAAAACGGTCGAGGTACAACGGGGTAAAGGTCAGCGACGAACCGGGTGCGGGTTCGAAAGCCACACCCAGCTCCACCTGACGATCGCGAACCATCTCCAGTACTTGCTCGTTGATGACGTCGTTCACCGTGACGTTAACCTTGGGATAGCGCACGCGAAAACGCTTGAGCATCGCTGGCAGCTGATTACCCGAGAATGACGGGATCGCCGCCAGGGTCACGCGCCCACGTTGCAGGGTGAAACGCTGACGCAAGTCATCCTCGGCGTTGTCCCAGTCCGCGATCAGACGTCGGGCCAGCGGCAACAGCGACTCGCCCTCGGGTGTCAGTGCCACATTGCGCGTGGTACGGCTGAACAGACGCCCGCCCAGGCCCTCCTCCAACGCTTTGATGGTCAGGCTCAAGGCCGACTGGGACAAATGCAGGCGCTCGCAAGCCACGGCAAAACTCAAGCTCTGGGCCACGGCGAGAAAGGCGCGGATCTGCTTCACGGTCATGGGCTTAGCCTCGCAGTGATTGATTTGTTTTATCTATTAATCCAGCTTAAAAATCAACTTATCAAATCAATCACATCCAGTAACACTCACTTCAAACGGCTAACCACAGCCCACTAAAAATAAAGAGGTGCGTATGGCAGGTTTCGACAAGCGTGTGAGCTCGTACGAGGAAGCCCTGGCGGGACTCAAGGACGGCATGACCGTCATCTCTGGTGGCTTTGGTTTGTGTGGTATCCCCGAGAACCTGATCAACGAGATCAAGCGTCAGGGCATCCGCGACCTGACCGTGGTTTCAAACAACTGCGGGGTTGACGGTTTCGGCCTCGGCGTCCTGCTCGAGGACCGCCAGATCAGCAAGGTGATCGCCTCTTATGTGGGTGAAAACGCCCTGTTCGAGAAGCAGCTGTTGAGCGGTGAAATCGAAGTCGAACTGACACCCCAAGGTACCCTCGCCGAAAAAATGCGCGCTGGCGGTGCCGGCATTCCGGCATTTTTTACCGCTACAGGTGTCGGCACCCCCGTTGCCGACGGCAAGGAAACCCGCGAATTCAAGGGCCGCGCCTACCTGATGGAAGAGTCCATCACCGGCGATTTCGCCATTGTCAAAGGCTGGAAAGCCGACCACTTCGGCAATGTGATCTACCGCCATACCGCCCAGAACTTCAATCCGCTGGCCGCCACGGCCGGCAAGATCACCGTGGTTGAAGTCGAAGAAATCGTCGAGCCCGGCGAACTGGACCCGACCCAGATCCATACCCCGGGCATCTACGTCGACCGGATCATTTGCGGCACGTTCGAAAAACGTATCGAACAGCTCACCGAGCGTTCCTGATCCCCTGCCCAACTCCTGAACCCGAGCACGGAGAACAACCATGGCTCTATCCCGCGAACAAATGGCTCAGCGCGTCGCCCGCGAAATGCAGGACGGCTTCTACGTCAACCTGGGCATCGGCATCCCGACCCTGGTCGCCAACTACATTCCCGAAGGCATGGAAGTCATGCTGCAATCAGAAAACGGCCTGCTCGGCATGGGGGCGTTCCCCCGGGTCGGTGAAGCAGACGCCGACATGATCAACGCCGGCAAACAAACCGTCACCGCACGCACCGGGGCGTCGATTTTCTCATCTGCAGAGTCGTTCGCAATGATTCGCGGCGGCCATATCGACCTCACCGTACTCGGTGCCTTCGAAGTCGACGTACACGGCAACATCGCCTCCTGGATGATCCCCGGCAAGCTGGTCAAGGGCATGGGCGGCGCGATGGATCTGGTGGCCGGCGCAGAAAACATCATCGTCACCATGACCCACGCGTCCAAGGACGGAGAGTCCAAGCTGTTGTCGCGTTGCAGCCTGCCATTGACCGGCGCAGGTTGCATCAAGCGTGTCTTGACCGACCTTGCCTACCTGGAAATCGACAACGGCGCGTTCATCCTCAAGGAGCGCGCACCCGGCGTCAGCGTTGAAGAAATCATTCGCAAAACCGCAGGCAAGCTGATCGTCCCGGACCATGTCCCGGAAATGCAATTCGCCTGAACCATTCACTCAAGAGCAACGCTGCTCAAGTGTGGGAGCGGGCTTGCTCGCGAGGGTCTTCAGAGCACCGCATTAACTCAGTAAAGACGCGTCATCGTTAACGACCATCGCGAGCAAACCCGCTCCCACAGAGCCAAAAAAACCTTGAGTGAACAGCATTGTCAGTCACAGCGTTTTTTTGATGACCCGTGTCTGCTCGGGGGCAATCACCTGTCCGTGCGCGTCGATGGGCTGCATCATCCCCAACGGCTGCCCTGTGGCTGTATCCACGAGTTGCGAATGGGCCTCGTGGGGCTCGAACATATGCTGCTCTGCCCATTGCCGCAAAGCCACGACCACCGGAAAGAGGCTCTCACCTTTCGCCGTCAAGACGTATTCCTGATACGAGGTCCCGTCAGACGCGGGCCGCACTTCCAAAATACCTGCCTCAACCAGGCCCTTGAGCCGGTGGGTCAGCACGCTGCGCGCTACACCCAAACCACTCTGAAAGTCCCCAAAGCGCCGAACGCCATCGAACGCATCGCGTACGATCAATAACGACCAGCGATCGCCGATCAAGTCCACAGTCCGTGCCACCGGGCAGGTGGGGGCTGGATCAATGTGCGGCTTGGCCATGCAGGCTCCTTTGATTGTTTAGGAAATCAGAATGATTTCTCGCAGCAAGTTTCATTTTAAGACTGGTTGCCCTACAATGAAACAAGTCTTAATTTGAGACTAGATTGCCGCGAGGTTTGCCCGTGCACAATGATCAACTTCATCCCGTCTGCGGGGCGCCCCCACTGCGCACTCCGCGAGGGCTGGTCGGACTGTTCGCCTGCGCCAGCGGGTTGAGTGTGGCGAACGTTTATTACGCCCAGCCATTACTTGACCAGGTGGCTGAAGACTTCGCCATCAGCCCTGGCGCTGTCGGCGGTGTAATTACCGCCACCCAGGTCGGCAGTGTGCTGGCCTTGTTGTTGATTGTGCCGCTGGGCGACCAGATCAACCGCCGAACCTTGATGCTGGTCCAAATCAGCGCGCTGATCGGCGGACTTTTTTGCGTCGGCATAACCCACTCCCCCTTGATCATGCTGTTAGCCATGCTCGCGATCGGTCTGCTGGGAACTGCCATGACACAGGGCCTGATCGCCTTCGCCGCCACTGCGTCCTTGCCAGAAGAACGCGGTCGGGTGGTGGGCACGGTGCAAGGCGGGGTTGTGATTGGACTGTTGCTGTCACGGCTGGCTGCCGGGCTGATCTCGGACCTGGCCGGGTGGCGCTGGGTGTACCTGAGCTCGGCGCTGGCCATGATGACGCTGGGTTTGATCCTCTACAAAGTCTTGCCCACGCAACGACCGTCATCCGCACCCATGGCATATCCGCGGCTAGTGCTGTCGATGTTTAAGTTGCTCAAGGAGGATCCCGTGCTGCAAATCCGCGGCATGCTCGCCTTGTTCATTTTTGCGGTGCTGGGGATTTTCTGGAGTGCGCTGGTGTTTCTCCTGACCCACGCGCCCTACGGGTTTTCACACACCACCATCGGCACATTTGGACTGGCAGGCGTAGTGGGTGCGCTCGCGGCCACGCGCGCAGGAGTTTGGGCGGACAAAGGCCTGGGCCAATGGACAACCGGCGTATCGCTGGCGCTGCTGATACTGGCCTGGGGGGCTCTCTGGCTTACGACTGACTCGATGGTATGGCTACTTATCGGCGTTGTGATGCTCGACCTCGGCGCACAAGCCATTCATGTGACCAATCAGAGCATGATTTTCAACTCACAGCCCGCCTCGCACAGCCGCGTCGTGGGCTGCTACATGCTGTTTTATGCTGTTGGCAGCGGCCTTGGCGCACTGGCATCCACTGCCCTTTTCGCGGCCCATGGCTGGACCGGTGTGTGCCTGCTTGGCGCCGGCGTCAGCTTGACGGCCCTTGGGTTCTGGGCCGTCACACTGCACCTGATGCCGGGCACTGTTGAGCACTCACGAACAGCCTCCAGGCATCCCGGATAAACACAGGGGCCGACAGCCCGTGAAAAGGTTGTCAGTGGGGAGGTGGTTCCTCACGGACTTCGGGAATCGTCAGAATCCGCTTCAACAGTTCTGCGGTTTCCACCCGGCTGGTTTTTCTGAACTCCACGGTGATGCTCTCGGTGCCCATGTCCGGGCCTTGCTCAACAACCACCTGTTTGAGGCGACCTGCGTCTTTGCCGAGAAAGTCCTCAAGGGTCTGGCGATTCAATACGCCAATTGGCGCCACCAGCTTGATGACATGCACTTTTATGTAATCGCGATACCTGTGCTCAATCGGCCCGATGGTAATCAGGATCAGCAGAATCAGAACGGTAGCCGCCACGCCCAATAGATACAGCCCGCCACCGATGGTCATGCCAATGGCCGCCACCGCCCACAGGCTCGCGGCCGTGGTCAGCCCCTTGATCACTTCACCGCGCATCATGATCGAGCCTGCACCGAGAAAGCCGATACCGGTAACGATCTGCGCGGCGATCCGCGAAGGATCGAGTTGCGTGCCCTGCTGGGTCAGCGCCTGCTGAAAACCAAAGGCGGATACGATCATGAACAGGCATGCCCCGGTCGCCACCAGCATGTGGGTGCGCAAACCCGCGGTCCAAAATTGATGTTCTCGTTGCAATCCAATCATGCTGCCCAACACTGCGGCCAACAGCAGGCGCGCAATCATTTCCCATTCTGAAATCATTCCAGTCCCTCAAGCCAGATCATCTGCCAGCGCAGTAATTGCCAACAGCATAGTCAAGGTTCAGCCGTGTGCCGCACAGCCATGCGCCAGCGCTATTTGACCAGACGGACTTCCTTGGAGGGCCGGTAGCCGAAATAGGCGCTGTAGCACTTGCTGAAATGGCTCGGCGACACAAATCCGCAGGCCACCAGCACCTCCACCTGTGACAGTTCGGTGTGCTGCAGCAAGCGCCGCGCTTCGGTAATGCGCAGTTCGAGGTAATACCGTTGTGGCGTGGTGCCCAACTGTTCCTTGAACAGACGCTCCAGCTGACGACGGGATCGGCCCACATAGACCGCCAGTTGTTCCAGCTCCAGGGGTTCTTCAAGGTTGGCGTCCATCAGCATGACCACTTCACGCAGCGGGGCGCTCACGCAGATGTTTTGCTCCGGCTTGATGCGCCGATACCGGGATTCTTCAAACGCCAGAATATCCTCGATACCTTCGACCAACGCCTTGTCATGCAAGCCCTTGATCCAGCCCAACGCCATCTGGAAGGCCCCGGCAGGGCTGGAGGCCGTCAGCCGGTCACGATCAATGACGAAGGGCTCGCTGGTGACCTGTGCGGCCTTGGCCACTTCGGCCAGTGCGGGGCGATGTTCGGGGTGGATAGCACAACGGTAGCCGTCCAGCAGCCCGGCACTGGCCAAAAACCAGGCGCCGTTCCATAACCCGCCGAGGGTGATCCCTGCACTGGAAGCAGCCCTGAGCAGGCTGACCAGTTCGTCACTGATCTTGAGTTCGGTTCTGTAGCCACCGCAAATAACCAGCAGGTCCAGCTCGTCGAGCAGGGTGGGGTCAATGCGGGCATCGGGACGAATCACCAGGCCCAGATCGCTGACGACCTCGCCTTCGCCCAGGCCATAGGTGCGCGATGAAAACAAACCGGCACGCAGCAGGTTGGCGGTGATGAGGGTGTCCAGCGCCTGGGTAAATGCGGGCAGCGAGAAGTGTTCAAGCAGCACAAAGCCCGTGCGAACCACCGGGCCTGCCTCGGCGTGGCTGTCCTTGAGATAACGAAGGTTTTTACCCTTCATGCCGGTGCTGAATTGACGTCGCTCGATCAAGGCCAGATCCATTTTTATGCTGTGATAAGGCCCAATGCTACCCCCCGGCAGGCCAAAAAGCTCCTGCTGGAGAGAGACGACCGGGGCGTGTCGGCAACTGTCCCTCCCCCATCGCCAGGCCCCGGTTCAAGACCGTTGAAGATCAGAACCCCACAGTGGCACTCAACAGGTAGGTTCGTGGCGTCGAGAGGGTCAGCCCCGGCTCGCTGTCATCCGAGGCGCCCGCCGAACTCCAGTACCGTTTGCCCAGCACGTTCTCGACACTGGCCCGTAAGGTCACGTCCTTTTGCTCGACCTTGAATGCGTAACGCGCCCCCACGTCGAAGCGTTCCCAGGCATCGATTTCCTTGGTGTTGGCCTGGTCCAGATACTGCGAGCTGGTGTAGATGCCGCGCCCGGTAAGGGTCAGCCCTTGTACGCCCGGCACATCCCACTCGGTGCCCAGGTTGACGTTGTACTTGGGCGTGGCAGGCGCACGGTTGCCGTCAAAGTTGCCGCCCAGGGTATCGGTCAGTTTGCTGTCGATGTACATCACGCCACCCAGCAGGCGAAGCCCCTGGAGCGGCTCACCGAATACGCTCACTTCGGCACCCAGGTTTTGTCGCTTGCCGTTGGGCCCGAACACCCGGCTGATGGCGTTGGTTTCGTAGGCCGGCTGCCGGATCCGGAACACGCTTGCGGTGATCGCGAACGGGCCCATGTCGTACTTGGCCCCGGCTTCAATTTGACGGCTGATGAACGGCGGGAAAATCTCGTCATTGTTGGACGCTGTCGACGGCGCAATCTTGCCCTGGCTCAAACCTTCCATGTAGTTGGCGTACAGCGAGAGCTGTTCGGTGGCCTTGAACAGAATGCCTCCCGAAGGCGAGATTTTCTCTTCGTCATAACCGGTGGTGCCTTTGACGTCATTGCTCCAGTCATCGACCTTGACCCGCTGCCAGCGAGCACCAACGGTCAGGAGCAGGCGATCATCAAAGAAGCCCAGGGTGTCGGACAACGCTACGCCGCTATAACGGCTTTCGGTGTAGACCTCGGGGTCAAGCCGGGTCGGTGTGCCGGGTTTTGGCGTTTCAACGGGGTGATAGAGGTTGCTGTTGGCCTCCGCGTAACGGGCGCCGCCATTGGTAAAGTCCATATAAAAGTAGCTGGCGGCCAGATTGACCTCATGACTCACAGGTCCGGTATGGAACCAGTTGCGCACACCGGCCATCGCGGTGCGCACGTTTTCATCACGGGTAAACGCTCGCGGCTGCACCTTGAAGTCACCGGCATCGTTGGTCACCGAAACGGCATGGCGCAGGAAGTCGTGGTTGCTTTTGCGCGCGCCGACGGCGCCGTAGACCATGACCGAATCGTTGACGTCATACTCTGCGTTCACCGCGCCAAACGTATCCTTGGTATGGGCCCGGCTCCAGGGCTCTGCGTAGTTGTGGCGAACATCGCTGGCGTCCGGAACCTTGGCTTTTGGACCCACCTGCACCCGCTCCTGAGGGGCGTCGGTGATGCGTTCGGTGCGGCCCATATCCGTCGACACGCGCAGACGCTCGCCGCGAAAATCCAGACCCAGTACGGCCATCTCGCGATCGACGCTCTGATGGTCCCACTCGGTATCGCCGGACTGTTTTACACCGTTGAAGCGCACCCCGAACTGGTCTTCGTCGCCGAACCGACGGCCAATATCCACCGCACCGCCCACCTGACTGTTGGAGGCATAGCTGCCGGTAAACTCGGTGATCGGCTGATCCGTGGCGCGCTTGGGCACCACATTGATGCCACCGCCCACGCTGCCACGGGGCGAGATGCCATTGATCAATTGGCTCGGCCCTTTAAGGATGTCGACGCGATCGGCCATTTCCATGTCGATGGTATACGTCGGCAAAATGCCGTAGAGGCCGTTATAGGACACGTCACTGTTGAACAGGCTGAAGCCGCGAATGGTGAATTGCTCATAGCGCCCGCCCGCCGGGTTGGTGGCACGTACCGAAGGGTCGCTGCCGATCAGATCACCCAGGGTGCGCGCCTGCAGGTTCTTGACCGCCTCGCTGGTGTAGGTGGTCATGCTGAACGGGGTTTCCATGAAGTCCCGCGAACCGAGCATCCCCTGGGAACCCCTGCGCGCGACCTGACCGCCAGCGAACACGGCACCGCCCTCCATACCGTCTGCACCGAGAATCGAAGTACTGGGCAATTGCAGGCTGTCGCTGCCTTGCGCCAGGGGAATCAGGGTATAGGCCTTATCGCCTGCGGACAGTAATTGCAGGCCAGAGCCCTGCAGTAGCCGGGAGAAGCCTTCTTCGACTGCAAACGCACCGGACAGGCCGCTACTGCTGTGACCGCTGACCAGCGCCGGATCCACCGACAGGTTAACCCCGGCCAAACCGGCGAAGCGGGTCAGCGCTGCGCCCAACGTGCCCGCGGGTACCTCGTAGGTACGGCGCTCGGAGCTGTCGGCCCAACTGGAGGTGATGAACAACGGACTGGAACTGAGGGTCAACACAAGACCTAATCGAAACAGCGGGCGCAGGCGCAAGGACGATACTGCTGGCATGGGGCAAAGCTCTCGTATTTTATTCACTTGCCTTGAATGACAGGCGAGATGAAAAAAAGGGACAGCGAGCGTTGCACAAAATCTGTAGATACTCTGTTGCCAGCCGACCTGTTCAGAGCAATGTGCTCCGCTAAAAAGGTCGGCCTGTAGGCCGCCTCGGCGGGCAGTTGATCTTGTTTTTGCACTGGTTTTTGATCTACCTGCCCTTCGGGAGGCTGAGAGGAGGTTCTGCGTAGTGGGTCGACCGGCATGGATGCCGGGAGAGCCGTGTTGGGCCATGGATGGCCCGTCACGGCGTGCCCACGGAGCGGGACCGGAGTGAGGGACACCTGAGCGCAGCGAGGGCCGTACGCTGGGGCAAGGCCTTTTTGGGTACTTTTGTGGCTGTTTGACAAAAGTGCCTCGCTGTAAGAGCGAAACCATCATTTCAGTTAACCGCGAATGCCGGATATGTACCCCGTGTGCCCGTTGTTTTGCGATGCGCCCGCAGCGATGCCGAGTACATATCCATTCGATATGTCACGACCTACTACGGGTTCCGCCCTTACGGCGGGTCACTTTTTCCAAACGCCGAAAAAGTAACCAAAAAGGCTTGCCCTACCATTCGGCCGCCTCGCCCAGGCTCGGTGGTTCCCTCACTCCGGCACTGTCATGGGGGCTCGCCGCGACGGGCCATCCATGGCCCATCGCGGCTGGCGCGGCGTCCTGCCGCGCCACCCCCATAACAGCACCTGCGTTCGGCCTTCTGTGATGGGCATTCGCGTCGTCTGGACATTCGTGTGGCTCCAGCAAAAGCAAAAGCAAAAGCAAAAGCAAAATCCATCGCAGACGCCACAGAACCTTGCGCAAAACGTTTTAGCGCCAACATACAAGACGCTGGCGCAGGAAAACGGCAACTGTGGGAGCGAGCCTGCTCGCGAAGGTCGTTCGCGAGCAGGCTCGCTCCCACAATAGGGCTTGATCTACAACAGAGTATCTAGAGGTTTTAGAGGATTCACGCCTGGTTATTTCGGGGTACCAGCGTGACCCAATAGCGTGTGCGTGTTTGCACCTGTACCGGCAAGGTAGCGGCCAGCAGCGACAGGATGCGGTCGGTATTGTCCAACTGAAAACTGCCAGTGACCCGCAGGGTTTCAAGCCCGGGTTCCCAGCGCAGCCAGCCTGCGCGATAGCGGCTCAGCTCACGCAAAAAATCCCCCAAGGGCTGGTTCTGCGCCATCAGCACCCGCTCCCGCCAACCAGGCTGCAACGGATCAAACGGACCAATGGCCCCTGCTCCCGTCACGCCCAAGCTGACCTGCTGGCCCTCACGCAACAACAGCGCAGCCCCATGCACGGGCTGTACCTGCACCGTGCCGCTGACCACCGAAACCTGACAATCCCCTGCATTGAGACGCACGCAGACGTCACTGTGACTCAGGGTGATGCGCCCGTAGCGGGCGTCAATGGTGAAGGGTGCAACGCCCCTTGCCTTGAGCGCCATCTCGCCCCGTACCAACGTCAGCAACCGGGCTTGCATGTCGACATTCACAGCGCTGGCCGTATTGAGTTGCAGTGTGCTGCCGTCGGCCAACGGCACATCGGTATGTTCCCCCGTGGCGGTGTGCAGATCGGCGCGCCATGCATCCAGGGGCAACTGGCGTGTCAGCAACCAGGCTGTCGGCACCACGGCGCCCACACACAGTACCTGCTTCAGGAGTGCACGCCGTCCCGGATCAGGACGGTCAAGGGTGGCCATTGCCAACGCAGAAGGCAGCTTGTGGAAGCGCTGGCGAAGTAATTGCACTTTCTGCCAGGCGGACTCATGAGCACCGGCGCTGTCGCGCCACTGTTGCAGATGCGCGCGATCTCGGTCAGTGGCCGTGCCGGACTCCATCAGCGCCAGCCAGTGGGCAGCAGCGCGGGCAACGTTTCTGACTTCGGTTGAAGGATCGGCCTGTTTCAAGCGTCCACCAACAAGCAGTGTTCGTATGCCTGGGCCATGTAACGCTTGACCGTACGTTCAGAGACCTTCAGGCGTTCGGCAATCTCCCTGTACCCCAGCCCTTCGAGCTGGCTCCAGAGGAACGCCCGGCGCACTACTGCCGGTAACCCATCAAGCAACTCGTCCAGGGCCTGCAAGGTCTCGAGCAGCAGCCAACGTTGCTCGGGGGACGGCACACTGTCTTCGGGCAGCTGTGCCAGCGCATCCAGATAGGCCTGTTCCAGGCTGCGCCGAGTATAGAAATTGCTCAGCAGACGCTTGCCGACCGTCAGCAAATAGGCTCGAGGTTCACGCAAATCAGCCAGTGGCTGGGCGCTGGCAAGGACGCGAACAAAGGTGTCCTGGCTCAGGTCTGCCGCATCCCAGGCGTTGCCCATGCGCTGGCGCAACCAGTTTTCCAGCCAGCTGCGATGATCGCGATACAGCGCATGCAGGGTCTGCTCTTTCGGTGTCGCTGCTTCAATCATCTCAAGAGGCCCCTGTGTGCAGGATATGGCAAATGAGAGTGATTCTAATTTGTGTTTTATCTTGATACCAAGTTCTTTTTCTTCTACCTCAGTCCTTTAGTCGATCCAACAGGGCCTGGGGGTGTAGATGAAGAACTAAACTGCTACAAATCATGTAGGCAGCTCACTCGGAACTTGTAGTCCCCTGGATAGGCTGCGATAAGCTCCGCCATTGGTTCAATCAACAGCAATCAGGAATTATCGATATGTACGGGGTTTTTGCATGAAGTGGCTCAAGGGCATCATTCTGGGCGCGATACTGCTTGCAGTCGGCGCTGTAGCGCTTGGGCTGTTTTACTTTCTGCCTCAACACGATGTGGTGATGGTCACCGGGGTTGAAGTCAAACGGGTTGATCACAACGGCGTTATCAACGCTGAAAATCCGGCCGACGGCCCGACCCGTGATGTGTACTTCATCAACACCGAAGACCCGATCACCAAGGAAGTCATGGTGTATCGCAACGAGGACACCGGCTGGTCCTTCCCATGGTATTTCAAGTTCGACTCTGCAGACATCCAGGCCAAGGCCCAGGGATACTCCCGAGATGCCGAGCAGCTGGCACTTATTCGATATTACGGATGGCGCATCAAGATCCTGTCGGTGTTCCCGAACATCACCGCGATCGAAGCTACCAAAACCCGCGATGAACCCTTCCCCTGGTTTAACACGGTGTTCTTCAGCGTGTTGGCACTGGTGGTGCTTTTTATTGCCGTGTTTGTAAAACGCCGCGTCAAACGACGCCCGCAAATGCCAGTGAGCTGATCAATGCGCCCCTCCCGGGGCGCATTTCTCTGCCATCATCGCAACGCTCGTGCATCGCGATGATGCTTAAGCCTGACGCTGCACCCTCTGCTCGTCTTGACCGTGCGATGCATCTTCTTCCTGCACCACAACGTCGATATCCCGTTCGTGGTCGAACACGGCCTGGGCGAGGTCTTCAGTGACGCGCATCTCGACCCCCACCGCTGACATTTGTGCCGCAGCGGTGAATGGCGCTGCCGTGACCGGCTCCGAACGCTTGCCGCGCCGCCACATAAACAGCAGCACCAGGCACACATTGAGCGCTGCCAACGCCCAGAACAACCCGCCTTCGCCGACCCTGGTCATTAACGGTGAAATCACCAGCGGGCTGATGGCAGACCCTAGCGAGTTGATCAGCAACAGGCCCTGGATCATGCGCACTATCGCCCCCGACGATGCCCGATCCGCTGCGTGACTGACTGCGACCGGATAAATCGCGAAAATACCGCCTCCCAGCAGGAAAAACGCCACGACCAGCAAGGGCGACCCCGGCGGCAGGAACAGGATGATCAGCGACAACACCGCGCAGGCAGCGCCCAACACGATCAGCACTAGATGCCTGTCCTGATGGTCCGACCAGCGTCCGACCGGGTATTGCAACAGCATGGCGCCGAGAATCACACAGGCCATCATGTGTCCGACTTCAGTCACGTCCATGCCGATTCGTTGCAAATACAGCGGAAGCAGCGCGTACACCGCAGCAATGGCGATGCCCGAGCCAAAACAGCCGATGACCCCGGTCGGCGTTGCACGCAGCAACTGCAGTGGCATTAGCGGTTCGGCCCGCTCCACAATGGGCGTCGCACGAGGAATCATCACAATGGGCAACAGGGACAGCGACGCCAGGATGGCCGCAATCATGAAGGGAATGGTGTCACCGGTTTGCGCGATGACGCCCAGGTTGACCTGCCCCAGCAGGCCAGCACCGTATAGGGCAATCATATAAAGAGCCAACAGGCGTCCACGGATCTTGGGGTCGGCGGCCATCAACAACCAGCTTTCCACCACGAGAAACACGCCGACACTGGCCCAGCCCGTGATCAGGCGCAACACGAACCAGGTCCAGGGATCTGAAGTCATCCCCTGGAACAGAATCGTGGTGGCGATCAGGGCAGCGAAGCAGCTGTAGGCGCGGATATGCCCGATCCGCACAATCAGACGATCATTGAAGATCGAGCCCAGCGTCAGCCCGATGAAATACGCAGAAGAGACGACACCGACCATGGTGGCTGACTCGCCCAATGTGTCGAGTCGCAACGTCGTCAACGACGAAAGCATGCCGTTGCCGATACTGATGATAAACAGCCCAAGTAAAGGTGCCAGCGCCATCGCCAGCAGTTGGACAGACATAATTGACTCACGACCTCATTGATCAATGGAAAAGCCCGCGACAAGCAGGTGCAACCCTGCACGGGCAAAGACCGGGCCGGGATAAAAAACAGGTATGTGCGATTGAGCTTCGCTCGACGCCACCGTCATGGCGGGCGAGTTACAGGCAAGGTTCAAGGCATGCTGGACGCACACCCTGCAACTGACCGGGCATGCAAAACCAGGGCGCGCATGTTAGCCGCAGACACGTGCAAGTTGAAGACACGGCGATCTGATTTTTCAACGAATAGAGCCCAAAGACACACTATCGGTGACGCAAAAGGCAAACAGCGCTGTATCCGGCCTGAAAAGGACTGAATCCCAACCCCGGGAAAACCCTCACCCGGCCAGAGAGCGGTGCCGCTTGATCCGGTACATATCGCCATCGGCATGGCTGAGCAGCGTATCGGCGTCCTCCCCGTCTTCAGGATAAAAGGCCACACCGATACTGCAGGACGGCATGTGCATCCCACCAAACTCGACACCCAGTGGCTCGGCCATGATCGCGTTGATCTGTGCGACTTTCTCCAGCACGACGTCCTGCGAGCGGATGTCCGTCAACAGCACCGTGAATTCATCACCGCCCATGCGCGCCACCGTATCCGTCTCGCGCACGCAACCTTCCAGCCGTCTAGCCACCATGCACAACACACGATCGCCCATGGCATGCCCATAAATGTCATTGATGCCCTTGAAGTCGTTCATGTCCACAAACAGCAAGGCCAGCGTGCTTGTGCGCCGGTTCGCTGTGCGTATGGCGAGGTCCAGCCGATCATTGAACAGCGAGCGGTTGGTCAACTGGGTCAGCGGATCATGATGGGCAAGGAAGCGCAATTCGTCTTCTGCCTCCTTGAGGGCCGTCACATCCCGCGCAACACCGATACGCGCGCCGACATCCTCGGACCAGAAGGCAGCCCAAAGAATATGCACGATGCTTCCATCCTTGCGGATATAGCGGTTGCGAAAATCAACGTGGGGTTGACCGTTCATGACCCTAACGATGGAAGCCCGTGTGGTCGCCAGATCATCGGGATGCATGTAGTCAGTGATCGCGGTTCCGGTCAGCTCTTCGGCACGGTAGCCGAGCAGTGCTTCGCAGGCATCACTCACAAATGCAATCTGGTTATCCCTGTCGACCACAAAAACCGTATCCAGCATCAGATGGATAAGTTTTGGGTAGAGCGCTTGAAGGTCGACGGGCATAGGGCTGAAAAGTCCGGTTGATCACACCTGTTGATCATAGCTTGATGGCAAATTAATGGCCAAATAATCCCTTGACCTGGCCCTTTTGGCACCTACAGGCCACGTGTTTGGGTCGAAAACTGCCAAACGGTCATCGCAGGCCATGTCCTGAAGAGAGGCAGTGCATAGCGCTGACCTGCAGAACCTGCCCTTCCTGCCCCAATGCCACCGCCCGTGGCGGGGTAAATCAGCACCGAACTTTACTTGTATACAATCCATAATAATTCTGGTTACATAATTCCGCGCCTACGACCCCGGTAATCGCCGGTGCGTATTGCGAGGGTCAACTAAAAATGCAACCTCCACAGCTGCTCGAACCCATTGCGCGTGCTCCAAAAATGTCACCCAGCGCGCATTCCGATGCTTGCTTGAGCCATCACGGAAGAGGAAACCCGATGCCCAAAACTTTACTGGTCAAGAACGCCGAACTTTTGGTGACCATGGATGGAGAACGCCGGGAGATCAGGCGCGGTGGCCTGTTCATTGAAGACAACCTGATCACGCAAGTCGGCCCTACCGAAACGCTGCCTCAACAGGCCGATGTGATTCTGGACATGGCCGGTAAAGTAGTCATCCCGGGGCTGGTCAACACCCACCACCACATGTACCAGAGCCTGACCCGCGTTGTACCAGCGGCCCAGGACGGTGAGTTGTTCAATTGGCTAACCAACTTGTATCCAATCTGGGCAAGACTTACTCCAGAAATGATCGCCGTCTCGACCCAAACAGCGATGGCCGAGCTGATTCTCTCTGGCTGCACGACATCCAGTGATCATCTCTACATCTACCCCAACGGCTGCAAGCTCGACGACAGCATCCACGCTGCGGCTGAAATTGGCATGCGCTTTCACGCTGCCCGCGGCAGCATGAGTGTTGGGCAAAGCCTGGGCGGTTTGCCGCCCGACTCAGTGGTGGAGAAAGAAAGCTTCATCCTCAAGGATTCCCAGCGCCTGATCGAGAGCTATCACGACGCCAGTCATGGTTCGATGCTGCGCATGGTCGTGGCGCCCTGCTCACCCTTTTCGGTGAGCCGCGACCTGATGCGTGAATCTGCCGTACTTGCGCGTCAGTACGGTGTGTCGCTGCACACCCACCTTGCGGAGAACGTCAACGATATCGCCTATAGCCGCGAAAAATTCGGTATGACACCTGCCGAGTACGTCGAAGACCTGGGCTGGGTCGGCCACGACGTGTGGCACGCCCACTGCGTACAACTGGACCAGCACGGCATTGAACTGTTCGCCCGCACGGGCACCGGGGTCGCCCACTGCCCGTGCTCAAACATGCGCCTGGGCTCGGGGATCGCGCCGATTCGCAAGATGCGTGACCACGGTGTATCGGTGGGCCTGGGTGTCGACGGCTCGGCTTCCAACGATGGGGCCAGCATGATCGGAGAGGTTCGTCAGGCACTGCTGTTGCAGCGTGTCGGTTTTGGCCCCGATGCAATGTCCGCTCGCGAGGCACTCGAAATCGCAACACTGGGCGGTGCCAAAGTGCTCAATCGCAACGATATTGGCGCGCTGGCACCCGGCATGGTTGCGGACTTCGTGGCTTTCGACCTTGGCCATCTGGCCTATGCCGGCGCCCTTCACGATCCGCTGGCCGCCCTTGTGTTCTGCACCCCCACCCACGTTGACACCAGCGTGATCAATGGACGCGTGGTGGTAAAGGACGGCCACCTCACCACCGTCGACCTGCCCCTGGTGCTGGAACGCCACAACACACTGGCCCGCCAGTTGGTCAGCGGCGAGTAATCCGTTCACCCCGTTGCGCTCTGCACTGAGGGCAACGACGGGCTGCAACAGAGCCCAAAAACTCATCGAATGCGACTGAGAACGTGCTGTTAGACGCATCTAAAATAACAAAAGCGAGCTACTCACCATGACTTCTTCAGCTACATCTCGTCCAGAGGACGAAAACCTCGGTATAGGCCCCAACCTGGCCTATGGTCTACAACACGTGCTGACGATGTACGGGGGCATCATTGCTGTGCCCCTGATCATCGGTCAGGCGGCCGGCCTTTCTTCGGCCGATGTTGGCCTGCTGATCGCGGCATCCCTGTTCGCCGGCGGCCTGGCCACCTTGCTGCAGACACTTGGCATTCCCTTCTTCGGCTGCCGCCTGCCCCTGGTTCAGGGTGTGTCTTTCGCGGGTGTTGCCACCATGGTCGCCATCATCGGCAGTGACGGTGCAGGCGGGTTGCCAGTCGTGTTCGGGGCGGTGATTGTGGCGTCGTTGGTCGGGCTGCTGATCACGCCGCTGTTTTCGAGCATCATCAAGTACTTTCCGCCGCTGGTGACGGGCATCGTCATCGTCACCATCGGGTTGACCCTGATGCCTGTTACCGCACGCTGGGCCATGGGCGGCAACAGCCAGGCCGCTGACTTTGGCAGCACGGCCAACATAGGCCTGGCGGCATTCACCCTTGTGACCGTACTGCTGCTCAGCAAGTTGGGAAGCGCCAGCATTTCTCGCCTGTCGATTCTGCTGGCAATCGTCATCGGCACGCTGGTCGCATGGGCCTTTGGCATGACTGATTTTTCCAATGTGCTGAATGGCCCGCTGGTCGCACTGCCAGAGGTCCTGCACTACGGCATGCCTGAGTTCAGGATCGCGGCCATCCTGTCGATGCTGATCGTTATTATCGTGACCATGGTCGAAACCTCCGCAGACATTCTCGCCGTCGGAGAGATCATCGAGACCAAAGTCGACTCAAAACGCCTTGGCAACGGACTGCGGGCGGACATGATTTCCAGTGCCCTGGCGCCGCTGTTTGGCTCGTTTACCCAGAGCGCCTTTGCGCAAAACGTTGGTCTGGTCGCCGTAACCGGCGTGAAAAGCCGCTACGTGGTGGCAACCGCCGGAATGATTCTGGTGACTCTGGGGCTGCTGCCAGTGATGGGAAGACTGGTCGCCGCGGTGCCCACCGCCGTACTCGGTGGTGCTGGCCTGGTACTGTTCGGCACCGTCGCGGCCAGCGGCATCCGCACCCTGGCCCAGGTGGACTACCGTAACAACATGAATCTGATCATCGTGGCTACATCGATCGGTTTCGGCATGATCCCGATTGCAGCCCCATCCTTCTATCACCACTTTCCGACCTGGTTCGAGACCATTTTCCACTCCGGCATCAGCTCGGCAGCGATCATGGCCATCCTGCTCAACCTGCTGTTCAACCATTTGCGAGCCGGCAACTCCGACCAACAGTCGGTATTCGTCGCCGCCAGCGATCGCATCCTGCGCTCCCGGGACATCCGTTGGCTCAATGAAGGTGATGTGTTTCGCGATGGTAAGCTGTTCGATTGCAACGGCAAGGAAGTACCCATTGTAGAAGCCGACGAAAGCCATGATCACGCCTCGCCACCCCGTAAAAAGCACTTCGAGCAAGAACACTGATCAACCTTGAACCCAGGAAATCGGCGTAAAGATTTGCTGTCGCTTCAATACGGGCGTTGCTGAGAAGGGATCAGCACGCCCGTACCGCCCGCTTTCTCAGCAGCCGCTCAGCGCTACCTGCCGACGTTCGCCCACAAAGAAGAACGGCCGCAGGCGCACGCCCACGCTGTTGCCGATAAAAGCAGCTACGAGCCACACCCAGCCATGCAGGCTGCCCGAGGCGATGCCACTGAAGTACGCGCCGATGTTGCAGCCATACGCCAGACGCGAACCGTAACCGAGCAACAAACCACCGATCACCGCCGCCACCAGCGAGCGGGTCGGAATTTTCAGGCTGGGTGCAAAACGCCCGGCCAGGCCTGCGGCCAGTAACGCACCCAGCACAATGCCCAGGTTCATGACACTGGTGATGTCTTCCCACACCGGTGCGGCCAAGGCTTTGGCATTGCCCGGCATCTGCCAGAACGCCCAGCTGCCAACATCGACACCCAACCCGCTGGCTGCCTTGGCGCCCCACAGTGCAAAGGCCGACGTAATGCCCCAGGGCCGCCCGGCCAGCGCCAAAGTGGCGTAATTGAGCAACGCCAGGCCAATTGCCCCCCATACCAGCGGCCACGGCCCCCGCAAGAAGCGGCGCAGGCCCTGATGTTCGCTGCTAACGCCCTCTTCCAGCTTGCCATGCCGGCCCTTTTCCAGCCGTACGGTCACCGCGGCAATGAGCGCGAACACGGCCAAACTCAAGAGCAAAGCCGGAACCACGCCAAAGCTCTTGACGATGGAAACGGGTGCAAACGAGGGCAGCGCAAACCACCAGTCAACGTGGTGAGTGGCAATCAGCGAGCCACAGATAAAGAAAAACAGGGTGACCAGCATGCGCGCATTGCCGCCACCCACTGTGAACAGGGTCCCGGACGCACATCCGCCACCCAGCTGCATGCCGATACCGAAAATGAATGCGCCGAAAACGACCGAAATCCCAATAGGCGCCACCAGCCCAACCACCGGCTGGCCAAACAAGGTGCCCGCTCCCAGCGCGGGGAAGAACAGCACCACCGCCACTGCCAGCATCACCATTTGCGCACGCAAACCCGCGCCACGCCGATCATTGATAAACACTCGCCACGCCGAGGTGAATCCGAAGGCAGCGTGGTAGAGGGTCAAGCCCAGTGCTGCTCCGACTACCAGCAACAGTACCTGGCGCGAGCCGACACTGTTTTGCAGGAACACGGCGCCAAACAACAGAAAGGCAAAAGCCACCAGTGGTGCCACAGACTTGCGCACAGGTGACATGGAAAGAGAACTGCTCATGAGGAATCTCGGTACCCAGGTTTTGGTTAATTGCGATGGCGGCGAGTATAAACCTGCGCGGCGGGCAATTGCTGTGTAACCGCGTGTAGTCGCTAACGAGTAGAACGAGGCTACGTCCGGTTGCGTAGCGACCGTAAAACCGGTACACGCGGTTTGCCTGATTAACCGGGGATGCCGATTTTACGACTGCTTCGCAGCCGAACGCAGCCTCGCACGGCTCGTCAGCTGCTACGGTTTTCGCCACCCGTCCCGCTCCGTAGCAGTTGACGAGTAGAACGAGGCTACGTTCGATCGCGAAGCGGTCGTAAAACCGCAACACGCGGAGTGCCTGATTAACCGGGAATGCCGATTTTACGACTGCTTCGCAGCCGAACGCAGCCTCGCACGGCTCGTCAGCTGCTACGGTTTTCGCCACCCGTCCCGCTCCGTAGCAGTTGACGAGTAGAACGAGGCTACGTTCGATCGCGAAGCGGTCGCAAATCCGCAACACGCGAAGTACCTGATTGATTGTGCAAGCTGATTTCACGACTGCTTCGCAGCCGAACGCAGCCTCGCACGGCTCGTCAGCTGCTACGGTATTCGCCACCCGTCCCGCTCCGTAGCAGTTGACGAGTAGAACGAGGCTACGTCCGGTTGCGTAGCGACCGCAAACCGGTACACGCGGTTTGCCTGATAAACCGTGGAAGCTGACTTTACGACTGCTTCGCTCCTCAGCGGCTACAACTACATCCCCAGCCAGTTCGGCAACGCAAGAGAAACAAACGGCACGTAGGTCACCAACACCAGGAACGCAAGCATCACCAGCAGCCAAGGCGATACGGCGCGTACCACGCGTGTGAGCGGCATGCCCGTGACTGCCGAGGTGACAAACAGATTGAGCCCGGTTGGCGGTGTGATCAGCCCGATTTCCATATTCACCACCATGATGATACCCAGGTGGATCGGATCGATGCCCAGCTGCATTGCGATCGGGAACAGGATCGGTGCAAGGATCAGGATGATCGCGGACGGCTCCATAAAGGTGCCTGCAACCAGCAGCACGATATTGACCACCAGCAGGAATTCAATCGGCGTAAAGCCCTGCTCAACCACCCAGGCAGTGATCGACTGCGGGATCTGCTCGGTGGTCAGTACGTGGGCAAACAGCATGGCGTTGGCGATGATGAACATCAGGACCACGCTCAGCTTGCCCGCTTCGATAATGACCTTCGGGCATTCACGGACGGTCATGTCCTTGTAGATGAAGATGGCCACAAAAGCAGCATAAACTGCGGCCACGGCAGCGGCTTCGGTCGGTGTGAACATGCCCGAATAGATACCGCCGAGGATGATCACGATCAACATCAGGCCCCAACCGGCTCGGCGGCCTGCGGTCATGATTTCCTTGAACGATGCCCGTGGCAGCGAGGGCATGTCTTTCACGCGGGCCATGATGTAGATGGTGACCATCAACACGAGACCCAACAGAAGGCCCGGCACGACACCGGCCATGAACAGCTTGCCGACCGAGGTTTCGGTGGCCGTGGCGTAGACCACCATGACGATCGACGGTGGAATCAGAATACCCAAGGTACCCGCGTTGCACACAATACCGGCGGCAAAGTCTTGCTTGTAGCCAGAGCGCACCATACCGGCGATAACGATCGAGCCGACCGCTGCCACTGTGGCTGGCGACGAACCGCTCAGCGCCGCAAACAGCATGCAGGCAAGGATCGCCGCGATGGCCAGGCCACCCTTGATATGACCGACGCAGGCGTTGGCGAAGTCGATCAGGCGACGGGCTACGCCACCGCTGGTCATGAATGCGCCGGACAACAGAAAGAACGGAATGGCCAGCAGCGTGTAGTGCTCGCTGGTTTCGAACAGTTTGATCGCCAGGGAACGAACCGAATCGTTACTGAAGAACAGGATGGTCATGGCCCCTGACAAACCCAGGGAAATCGCCACCGGAATACCGATAAACATCAGCACGAACAGGGCGACAAAAAGGAAGGCAATGGTCATTTTTCGGTCCCCGACTGGTCGTTTTCCGCCAGTTTGACGGCGTCATCCACTTCACTGTGCAAGCCCAGCCCCTGCTGTTTGCCTTGGGCGATACGGATGAAAATCTGCAGGAAACGCACGAACATCAGAGCAAATCCGATGGGCACGATCATTACGATTTGCCATTGGGCAATGCCGAAACGGTCCAGGTCTTCAGCACTGGTCCCGACCTCATACAAAGTAGCCACCCACTGCTCACTGGAGTACGCCATCAAGGCGCAGTAGCCCAGGCAAATGAGTACGGCAAGCATGGCCACACGTCTCTGGTTGGCAGGGTTGAACTGGCGCACCAGCAAGTCGACGCCAATGTGGGCGCCAATCCGCACGCCCCAGGCCAGCCCCACAAAGATCAGCCAGCCAAACATGGCCTTGGTCAGCGCTACGCTCCAGGTCATCTCCTGGGCGATGTATAGAATTTTGTCGCCGATACCGAGCATGGTTTCGTTGGCGAAGGGCAGCGAATCCCCCAGAGAGTAGAAAACGCCATACAGGTTGTTGAACACCACGTACGCGAAAGTGACCAGGGTCATGCCTGCAAGCAGGAACGCCACCAGCATTTCTTCCGCGTGATTCCAGACACGAACGACTGCGTGCATGGGTTTCTCCCTTGATAGAGCGGTCGCAAAGCGACGTGTGGGACCGATGAAGTCAGGGCCGCCGTAAACGTAGCCGTTAGCAACCCCGCACGGGGTCGCCAACGACAATCGGGGTCTCAGCTACTTTTGTTGGCCAGCTCGGCGGCCTGGATCACATCAGGACCAATGGCGCCTTCGAACTTTTTCCACACCGGGCGCATGGCTTCACGCCACATCTCGCGCTGCTCAGGGGTAAGGGTGATGATTTCGCTGTTGCCGGAATCGGCAATCTTCTGACGGGAGTCCTGGTTCAGCTTCTCGGCCTGTTTGTTCACCTCCACCGTGACCTCGGCCATGACCTCATCCAGGGTGGTGCGTATTTCCGGCGGCAGGCTGTTCCAGAACTTGGTGTTGGTGATCACCATGTAGTCGATGGCGCCATGATTGGACTCGGTGAAGAACTTCTGCACTTCATACACATTCTGGCTCTCGTAGTTCGACCAGGTGTTCTCGGTCCCATTGACTACACCGGTCTGCAAACCCTGATAGACCTCGGCAAAGCTCATTTTGCGCGGCGCGGCACGCAAGGCCTTGAACTGCTCATCCAGCACGGCAGAAGCCTGTACCCGGAACTTCAGGCCGCGAGCATCCTTGGGTTCATGCAGGGCCTTGTTGGCAGACAACTGCTTCATGCCGTTGTGCCAATAACCGAGGCCGGTAAGGCCCTTGCCTTCCATGGACTTGAGCAAGGCCTGACCTTGCGGGCTCTGCTGGAAACGGTCGACCGCATCGATGTCGTCGAACAGGAATGGCAGATCGAAGATCTGGATCGGTTTGGAGTAGTGCTCGAACTTGGCCAGCGACGGCGCCAGCAGCTGCACGTCTCCCAGCAACAACGCTTCCATTTCCTTGCCGTCACCGAACAGCGAGGAGTTTGGATAGACCTCGACCTTGACCTGCCCTGGAAGGCGCTCCTCGGCCAGTTTTTTGAACATGAGCGCGCCCTGGCCCTTGGGGGTGTGTTCGGCGACAACGTGGGCGAACTTGATGCTGATGGGATCGGCCGCGCTCGCAAAACCTGCGAATAACGGAAGTGCGCAGACCAACGCCTTGAGGGTGTGCTTGAACATGGGTACATACCTCTTGTTGTTATAAGTTTGGTAGTGCCTGGTGTTGCCTTAGTGCTGCTTGAATCAGGCTGACGCAGAACCCGCCCGCCGCACTATTCGCCGTGCATGTTCGATCACCGGAGCGTCGACCATCTGCCCGTCAACCACGAATACTCCGTCAGCAGACTCAACCGCAGACAGAATCCGTCGGGCCCGGTCCAGCTCTTCATGACCGGGCATGTAGGTGTCGTGAATCAGTGCAACCTGAGTGGGGTGAATGCACAACAGGCCGCCAAACCCCATATCCCTGGCATCGGCAGCCATTTGGGTCATGCCCTCGATGTTTTTGATATCTGCAAATACGCTGTCCAGCGGCGGCGCCAGCTCTACCAGCCGGCTGTGCAGCAAAATGGCGTAGCGGGCCTGATCGAGAATTCGCTGCGCTGCGACGCTGGTGCTGCTCAAGCCCATATCCAGGCCAAGGTCCAGTGCACCGAAAGTCAATCGCTCGATCCCGGCTGCCCGGGCAATGGCCGGTAACTCAAGCAAGCCCCTGGCACTTTCGATGATTGGCCAAACGGGTTTGGCGCACGCCGCAGCCAGTTCAACCTGCGCAGCACTTTCGGCCTTGGGCAGCACGACCGCCACTACACCCGGCTGGCGACGGCACAAGTCCAGATCGGCCGCCTGTTGCTCATGATGCGGCGCATTGATACGCACCAGGACCCGTGCCTGTGGGTTGGCATCAAGAAAGGCGTCCAGATTGGCCCGTGCCTGGACCTTGAGGTTTTCTGCAACGGCGTCCTCAAGGTCGACGATGACCGCATCGGCGCCGCTTTCCAGCGCCTTGGCAATCCGCTCAGGGCGGGTAGCCGGTACAAACAACGCTGAACGAATGATTGTTCTGTTCATGAAAGTGCTCCGTGCCGAGGTGCGAGGCGCGCGCCTCACACCGCTCCTTGTTGATGGAGGCGCTGGATGTCCGTTGCTCCGTAGCCCAGCTCATTGAGCAGGCTGTCGGTGTGCTCGCCCAAGTGCGGCACTGGATCCATTCGTGGTTCAAAAGCGAGATTGCGACCCGGTGGCAGCAGTGCTGGCAGCTTGCCGGCCGGACTGTCCACCTCGCGCCAGCGGTCACGGGCCTTAAGTTGCGGGTGGGCCCAAACCCCTGCCATGTCGTTGACATGGGCGTTGGCAATGGACGCCGCGTCGAGCCGTGCGATGACTTCATCGGCGCTCATGCGGGCAAATGCCTCAATGATGATGGCCCGCAGTTCGGCACGATTGTCCGAGCGCCGCGCGTTTGCATTAAAGCGTATGTCGTCCGCCAGCTCCGGCTGCAGCAACACCTTGTTGCAGAACTGCTGCCATTCACGTTCGTTCTGCAGGCCAAGCATCACCGTACCACCATCCCCTGCCGGAAACGGCCCGTAGGGGTAGATTGTGGCGTGGGCGGCACCGGCTCGCGGAGGTGGGGCGGCACCGTTGAAGGCGTAATACATCGGGTAATTCATCCACTCCACCAGGCTTTCCAGCATCGACACATCAATGCGGCTACCCTCCCCCGTCTTGTCCCGCAACAGCAGGGCCGAGAGCACACCGGTGTAGGCGTACATGCCCGCCGCAATATCGGCAATCGAGCAGCCGGCTTTGGCCATGTCGTTTTCGCCCGGTCCGCCGGTAACGGACAAAAAGCCGCCTTCGCTCTGGATCAGCAGGTCGTACGCCTTTTTCTGTTCGTAGGGTCCGCCCTCCCCGTAGCCAGAAATATCGCAGACGATCAATCTGGGGAAACGCTCATGCAGGGCTTCAAAAGACAGCCCCATGCGCTGGGCGGCTCCCGGCGCCAGGTTCTGCACCAAAACATCTGCCGTGGCCAGCAGCTTGTCGAGCACCTCTCCCGCGTCCGGCTGTTTGACGTTCAGGGTCAGGCTTTCCTTGGAACGGTTGGTCCAGACGAAGTGCGAGGCCAGGCCATTGACCCGCTCGTCATAGTCACGGGCGAAGTCACCGGAACCCGGGCGTTCGATCTTGATCACTCGCGCCCCCAGGTCGGCCAGCTGACGGGTGCAAAACGGTGCCGCGATGGCGTGTTCCAGACTCACAACAGTGATGCCGTCCAGCGGGCGGGGTTTGAATGCCGTGTCGTTCATGATGCAGTCCCTGCAGGTGCGGCAGTGCGGGTCAGCACGTCCAGGTTGTCCAGATGGCGCAGGTGCCAGACCAGCTCCACAAGCCCCGTCGCCTGCTCGTCGCTGCACGCTCCCGAGAAGGCCAGCAGGCGGCGAAACTTGTCCTCCAGCTCGGCGCGGCTCAGGGTGTTGCCCGGATCGCCCTTGGGCTCATCGATGCTGCCGGACACCGTCCGGCCCTGCACCGTCGTCACCTCCACACGGCCCAGCCAGCGCTGCGGGTAGGCGCCGTCGACGTGCTCGTCCAGCACCATGCTTACCTTGTCGCGAAATGCCCCGATGCGTGGATCGGTCAACGCGTGTTGATGAAACTCGGGCAATCCGGCCTTGCCGTAAACGGCGATCAGGCCCAGCACCGTGCCCATTGAGAATTTGGCCTGGTGAACGGTCTGTGGCACCTGCACGCGCCCCAACACGTCGATGGCGCCCTGATGGACCCGCGTGATCACGCGGGCAATGTCTTCGGCCCGCAGATTTTCGCGCTGCATCACCTCCAGCAGGGCATCCGCCGCCGGGTGCGTGTGGCGGCACGAGGCATGAAACTTGAATGAGGTTTCAATCAACGCCCAGCGGCTGCCCAGGCTGTCGGACAGGCAAGCCGGGTTGGCATCGCTGGACATTCCGGCAGCCATGCCCTGCTCACCTTCAAGAATGTTTTTCGCGCCGCTCAGCCCTTCTGCGGTCAAGTAGGCCGCCAACAGACCGTCCGCTGCCGCCTTGGCGGTGTGCAGCTGCTTGGAGTCTGCTGCATCGCGCAAAAACTCCCACAGGCCCGCCGCCTGGGTGCCCGCGGTGCCAAGCAGATGGGTGAACTGCTCCTGATTGAAATCCATCAACTTGCCCACGCCAACGGCTGCCGCCAGGGTACCGACGGTGGCCGTGGTGTGAAAGATGCGGTAGTGCGAACGGCCAAGGAACTCACCTATTCGAATACCGGCTTCGTAACCGGCGACTGCCGCAACGATCAGTTCGCGGCCGGACTTGCCCAGATCCTGTGCCGCGGCCAGAACCGCCGGGAACACCACCGTCGCCGGATGCAGCACGGAGCTGTTGTGCAGGTCGTCTTGCTCCACCAGGTGCGAGCTGGCACCGTTGACCAGCGCAGCGAAATACGCGGAGCTGGTCTTGCCGCTGACCAGGATTGTGGCCGGTCCACTGACCGGGCCCATCATTGCCGCATAACGCTCGAACAACGGGATCGGATGTGAACCCTGGCTGGCCAGGGCCGAGCCCAACCAGTCAAGAAACAGGTCTTCGGTACGGCTGATAACGGCTTCGGGCAACTGCTCGTAGTGCAGGCTGGCCAAAAACTCAGTGAGCGCTTGAGTGTGCTGACTCATGAAGCGGTCTCCATGGAATTCGAAAGTTCGATCAGATTGAGGTCCGGATCGAGCAGGTAGATCGAGCGGATCGGTCCCCGGGCACCCGTACGCATGACCGGGCCTTCCAGAATGTTCACGCTGTGGGCGCGCAAGTGCTCGATAACGGTGTCCAGTCGGTCGTTGACGATGAAACACAGATCGGCCGACCCCGGCAGCGGATGCGTTGCCTTGGGCTCAAACTCGGCACCTGCCTGGTGCAAGTTGATTTTCTGCTGGCCGAACGACAGGGCATGGCGCCCCTGACCAAACACTACCGGCTGCATGCCCAGCACACGGCTGTAGAAGTCCAGACTCACGGGAATATCACGCACCGTCAGTACCAGATGGTCGAGATGGCTGATCGGCATGTTCAATCTCCGTTTAGGCTTCGGATATGAATCCGGATCAATACCTAGAATGAACGCGGCAGTTCGAGCAGGTGCTCGGCCACGTAAGACAGGATCAGGTTCGTAGAGATAGGCGCCACCTGGTACAGACGGGTCTCGCGGAATTTGCGCTCGACGTCGTACTCATTGGCAAAACCGAAACCGCCGTGGGTCTGCAGGCACGCATTGGCCGCTTCCCAACTGGCTTTAGCCGCCAGGTACTTGGCCATGTTGGCCGCCGCGCCAGCGCTGCGCCCGCTGTCGTACTCCTCGCAGGCGCGCCAGCGCATCAGATCGGCGGCTTCAAGCTCGATGTGGGCTTCGGCAATCGGGAACTGCACACCCTGGTTCTGCCCGATCGGGCGGCCGAACACCACCCGCTCGCGGGCGTACTGTGCCGACTTCTCATTGAACCAGCGGCCGTCACCAATGCACTCGGCGGCGATCAGCGTACGTTCGGCGTTGAGCCCGTCGAGTATGTAGCGAAAGCCCTTGCCCTCTTGACCGATTAAGCTGCTGGCGGGGATTTTCAGGTTGTCGAAAAACAGCTCGTTGGTTTCGTGATTGACCATGTTGGCAATCGGCTGCACGGTCAGACCGTTACCGATGGCTTCGCGCAAGTCGACCAGAAAGATCGACATGCCGTCGACTTTTTTCTCCACCTCCGCCAACGGTGTAGTGCGAGCCAGCAGGATCATCAGGTCCGAGTGCTGAACCCGAGAGATCCAGACCTTCTGCCCGTTGATTACGTATTCATCGCCCTGGCGCACCGCAGTGGTCTTGATTTTGGTGGTGTCGGTGCCAGTGGACGGTTCGGTCACACCCATGGACTGCAGGCGCAGTTCGCCGCTGGCGAGTTTGGGCAGGTAGTAGTTTTTCTGCTCTTCACTGCCGTGGCGCAGCAAGGTAAACATGTTGTACATCTGGCCATGTACGGTGCCGGAGTTACCACCGCAGTGATTGACCTCTTCCAGGATCACCGAAGCCTCTGCAAGCCCCAGGCCAGAGCCACCGTACTGTTCAGGAATCATCGCCGACAACCAGCCAGCCTTTGTCATGGCGCCAACGAACGCTTCGGGAAAGCCCTTTTCTTCGTCAATCTTGCGCCAGTACTCCGCCGGGAACTCGGCACACAGGGCACGCACACCCTCGCGAATAGCGTTGTAGTCTTCGTTCAGATACGGATTCATTGCAGATCCTTATTGTCATTGTTCAGTCGAAGGTCACTTCGCCCTTTTGGGCCACACCTTCGTCATTACCCACCCACAACTCGGCCTTGCCTGCAGCGACAACACGACCGCTCACCTCAAAGGGACGGGGTGCAATCAACGGGCGAACGCCGCGATAGGTGAACCGCCGCAGGCGTGCAGCAGGATTGGCTCGGCAGAAAGCGCGCAGACTCAGCGTGGCCATGAGCGGGCCGTGAACCACCAACCCCGGGTAGCCTTCGGTCTCGGTGGCATAGGGCCAGTCGTAATGGATGCGGTGACCATTGAAGGTCACTGCCGAGTAGCGGAACAACAAGGTGGGGGTGGGCGTGACGGACTCCTGCCATGCACCCTCGGGCAACGGTTCTCCGCTCGCAAGCTTGGGAGGGGTGGGCTCGCGGTAAACGATGTCCTGCTCTTCGCGAATCGCCAATTGCCCGTCCTGCAGATAGTCATGCTGGACGGTGACAAACAGCAGAGCGCCGGTCTTGCCGTGCTTTTGCAGGACATCGATGATGGTGGAAACCCGCGTGGCTTGAGCGCCCACCTTGAGTGGCGTGTGGAACTCGATACGACCGCCAGCCCACATGCGGTTACGGTTGTCGGCGGGTGGCAGAAAGCCTCCCCGGGCCGGATGACCATCGCCGCCCAGACCGCTGCCCTCTACCGCTGGCTGGAAGAAACACCACTGCCACAGCTCCGGCAAGGGTTCGCCGGCCCGGGGCGCCTGCTCACCCAGGGTGGCCGCGATGCGGGTGACCAGGTTCAGGCTCAGGTGATCATGGATTTCTTCGGTGCGTCCGACCCAGGCGGACAGTGCGTTATCGCTCATCGGTGATTACCCCGTGGCTTGTTATTTTGGACATAATTGCCAAAAGGACAGCGATCTGTGAATCTGCGTTTGCGTTAGGGGGCGTTCGGTTTTGGTTAACGCCGAAGTCCTGCTGCCGCATTCATGCCCAGGGAAAATCAGCCATGCACTTTGATCTCGTCGACCTGCGTCTGTTTATCCATATTGCCGAATCCCCCAGCATGACCCAGGGTGCGCGCAAAGCTTTCATTTCCCCGGCCGCGGCCAGTGCCCGGATCAAGAGCCTGGAAGACAACCTCGCCAGCCGTCTGCTCTACCGTGACAGCCGGGGGGTTGAACTCACACCTGCGGGCGAACTGTTTTTGCACCATGCGCGCGTGATCATGCGTCAGGTGGACTACATGAAAAGCGAGTTCACCGAGTACGGCACCGAGTCCTCAGGGCATATCAGAATATTTGCCAACACCACGGCAGCCACTGAGTTTCTCCCCGAAATCCTCGCCGGTTTTCTTGCCGAACGTCCAGGAGTGACCGTTGACCTGCAGGAGCGTTTGAGTCGCGACATTGTTCGCGGGGTGATGGATGGTTCTACAGACATGGGCATCATTGCCGGCCCGGTAGAGGCCGACAGCTTGCAGGTCATACACTTCAGTACCGACCAGTTGGTACTGGTGACGCCCCTCGATCATCCGCTGGCCCGGCGCAAAACGATCAAGCTGGCAGAAACCCTGGCCTATCCGCACATCGGCTTGCACGAAGGCACCACCCTCCTGCGTTTTTTGAGTGAACAGGTAGCCCTGCACGGCAATACGCTGAACATGCGCATCAAGGTCTACAGCTTTGAAGCGATGTGCCGGATGGTCGAAGCGGGCGTGGGCCTGGCCATCCTTCCTGAGTCTTCGGCACGCCGACATCAACAGACCATGGGTTTGTCAGTCATCGAGCTCGACGAGCCCTGGCGCGTGCGGGAGCGAAGTGTGCTGGTGCGTGATTTACAGGCACTGCCTAAGGTGACCCGCACCTTGATCGACATCCTGTTGGCGCAAAACAAGGGTTCGGCTCTAGCACACAAATGATCTTTCGCCTCTAACCCGCCGGACCACCCCGCTCCTCCTGAACTTAACGCAACTGAAACCAGGTGGTTTTCAGCTGCGTGTACTTGTCAAACGAGTGCAGCGACAGATCGCGCCCGAAACCGGACTGCTTGCCTCCGCCAAAGGGAACCGTGACATCCAGAGCGTCGACGGTATTGACCGACACCGTTCCGGCATTCAGGGCACGAGCCACACGGTGGGCACGATTCAGGTCATCGCTCCACACCGAAGCCGCCAGGCCGTAAATGCTGTCATTGGCTTGTTCCACGGCCTCCTCTTCAGTATCGAAGGCGCTGACGGCCAGGACGGGACCAAACACCTCTTCACGGGAAATGCTCATGGCGCTGTTCACGTTGGCGAATATCGTCGGCTGGATAAAGTTTGAAGAGCCATTGATGGTCAGCTGTTCACCACCGCTCAACAGCGTGGCACCACTCGCAGTGGCCTGGCCGATGGCTTTCATGATGCGGGCTGTTTGCTCGCTGTCGACGATGGCGCCCGCAGCGCTTCCCGGGTTCAGGGGATCACCGGGCAACCAGGCGCGGGACTTGCTGAGCAGGCGCTCGACGAATTCGTCGTGGATGGAACGCTGCACGTAAAGCCGGGAGTTGGCCGAGCACACTTCACCCTGATTGAAGAAAATGCCGAAGGCGGCTTTTTCCGCAGCCAGGTCCAGATCCTGGCAGTCTTCGAACACCAGGTTCGGGCTCTTGCCACCGCACTCCAGCCAGACCTGCTTGAGGTTGGACTGCGCGGCGTACTGCATGAAGTACTTGCCAACCTGGGTGGAACCGGTGAACACCAGGCAATCAACGTCGGGATGCAAGCCGAGGGCCTTGCCGGCGCTCTCGCCCAGGCCAGGCACCACGTTCAGCACACCTTCCGGGATACCGGCCTCCAAGGCGAGCTGGGCCAGGCGCAACGCAGAAAATGGCGATTGCTCCGCCGGTTTCAGCACCACGCTGTTACCGGAAGCCAATGCGGGGGCCAGTTTCCAGGCGGCCATGTCCAGCGGAAAGTTCCACGGCACTACCGCGGCAACAACCCCCAGCGCTTCCCGGGTGATGGTGGCCAGTGCGTTATGAGCCGTAGGTGCGACCTGATCATAGACCTTGTCGAGGGCTTCGCCGTACCAGGCAAAAACGTGTGCGGCGCCGGGCACATCCACGTTGTAGGCATCCATCACCGGCTTGCCCATGTTCAGCGAATCCAGCAGCGCCAGCTCTTCGCGGTGGGCCATCAGCAGCACGGACAACCTGATCAGGATTTTCTTGCGCTCCCCAGGGGCCATGCGCCGCCAAGGGCCTGTGTTGAAGGCGCGCCGTGCTGAGCGCACTGCCAGGTTGACCTCTTGTTCGCCGCACGCGGCGACACGGGCCAGCAATTGATTGGTCGCCGGGTTGATGGCGTCGAAGGTCGCCCCGGACATCGAGCTCACTGGCTGGCCGTCGATCAGGGCGGTGTCAATGAAGGTTTGGCGGGCAACACGCTGCTGCCAGTAGTCAAGGTTGAACATGTCAGTACTCCCAAGTGGATTTTTTGGTAGTTATTCCGCGATTTTCAAATCCGGCATGCCCACCCGGAACCCCCGGGTGACGCCCAGCAGACACAGGAGCCCCAGGCCCATCCAGCACAGACCAATGAGGAACGACATGCTCGAAAGGCTCGTCCACAACCAGAGGGTGCTGAGGAACCCCAGCCCCGGCAGCACGGCGTACATCAGGTAGTTGCGGCGTCCGCGCAGCTTCTGATCAATCAGGTAATGCTTGATCACTGCCAGATTCACCGCCGAGAACGCGAACAGCGCGCCAAAGCTGATCATGTTGGCGACGGTATCCAGGGTGATGAACAGGGCAATCAGCGAGAACAGACTGACCAGGATGATCGCGTTGGCAGGCACCCGTTTTTTCGAGACCAGCTTGCCGAGTACACGGGGCAATGCTCCGTCCCGCCCCATTGCAAACAGCACGCGGGAGACACTGGCCTGGGACACCATTGCCGAGGCGAAACAGCCCGCCACATAGGTCGCGGTAAACGCTGTCACCAGCAGTTCGCCACCGACGCGACGCATCACGTCCACCGACGCCGAATCAGGGTCGGCGAGGCTGTTCCATTCCGGAAAAACCATTTGGGCACAATACGAAACCACCAGAAACAGCAGCCCTCCGACCAACGACACCACCATGATGGCGAGCGGGATCGTACGCTTGGGGTCAGGGGTTTCTTCGGCCATGGTCGACACCGCATCGAAGCCCAGAAATGACAGGCACAGCACGGCTGCCCCCGTCATGATCAACGGCACGCTGAAGCCTTCATGGTGGAAGGGTTCGAGCAGCGAAAGCGGTTCGGAACGCCCGCTCAGGGTGTTCACTGACAACGCCACGAACACCACGATGAAAACCAGTTGGGCAACGATCAGTATCCAGTTGACCCGGGTGATGGACTCGATACCCACCAGGTTGAGTACTGTCACCAGGGCAATGGAGCCGAGCACCCACACCGCGGTCGGAACTGCGGGAAAGTACTCGGACATATAGATGCCTATCAGCAAATAGCTGAGCAATGGCAGGAAGATGTAATCCAGCAATAACGTCCAGCCGGCGATAAAGCCGAAATAGGCACCAAATGCCTTGCGCGTATAGGTGTAGACAGATCCTGAATAAGGGTGCGCCTGAACCATGCGTCCATAGCTGTAGGCGGTCAGCAGCATGGCCGCGAGCGTCAACAGGTAGGCGGTCGGCAGGTGCCCCTTGGTCATCTGGGTGACCAGGCCGTAGGTGGTAAACACCGCCAGCGGGACCATGTAGGCCAGGCCGAAAAGAACCAGTCCGACAAGGCCCAGCGGTTGTCGAAACCTGCGGGCCGACGTTGCGCTGGTGGGGGAATGATGGGAGGGAGTATCGGCCACGTTTGTTATTGTATTCATTGCTGACTCCTGGAAATTGGAATGCAGGGCGCCGCGGCATTCGATGAAATCGATACCGTTAGTGAATCATTCGTTGAAAATGGTGATGGGCACGCAGGGCGATGTAACGATGTCGCCCACCACCCCGGACGCGGGGTGGTGGGCTGATCACTTCACAGTTTTCCCGCGATCCGTGCGGTGCGGTCTACTGCAATGCGGGTCTTCTCGACCAGCTCGTCCAGCTCGCCTCGGGTTGCTACCAGGGCGGGCGCCATGATCATGCGGCCCAATGTCGAGCGAATGATGACGCCCTCTTCAAAACCAAAGGTGCGGCACTGCCAGGCCAGGTCGTTTTCATTGTCGAAGCGTTTGCGCGTGCTCTTGTCCTCGGCGAACTGCAAGGCCGCGAGCAAGCCCGTGCCCTGGATCTCGCCGATCATCGGGTGATGGGCGAACACTTCGCGCAGGATCTGTTGCAGGTATGGCCCGGTGTCTTCCTTCACCGTGCGTACGATGCCTTCATCACGCAGCGCCTTGAGGTTGGCCAGCGCCACCGCTGCTGCGACCGGGTGCCCGGAGTAGGTCAGGCCGTGGGCGAAGACCCCGCCCTGCTCCACCAGCGCATCGGCAATGCGCTTGCTCAGCACCAGGCCGCCCATCGGTATGTAACCGGAGGTCAGGCCCTTGGCGATCGACAGGGTGTCTGGCTCAAAACCGAAGTACTCGTGAGCGAACCACTCGCCGGTGCGACCAAAGCCACCAATCACCTCATCGGCGCAGAGCAGTACATCGTACTGACGGCAGATGCGTTGAATCTCGGGCCAGTAGCTTTCTGGAGGGAAAATCATCCCGCCCGCGCCCTGGAACGGTTCCGCGATAAAGCCCGCTACGTTTTCGGCGCCCAGTTCGAGGATCTTTTCTTCCAGTTGCAGGGCACAGCGACGACCGAACTCAGCCGGGGTCAACTCGCCGCCCTGGGCGTACCAATACGGCTCATCGATATGGGCGACGTCGGGAATCATGCCCCCCATTTCGTGCATGAACTTCATGCCGCCCAGCGCAGAAGCCGCGAGGGTGGAACCGTGGTAGCCATTCCAGCGGCCGATCATGATTTTTTTCTGCGGCTTGCCGACCACTTGCCAGTAGCGGCGCACGGTACGGATCAACACCTCGTTGGCTTCGGAGCCGGAGTTGGTGTAAATCACGTGACTGTAGTGACCCGGCAGCAGGCTGAACAGCAACTCGGACAGTTCGATCACCGCCGGATGGGTCGTGTGAAAGAACATGTTGTAGTACGACAGCTGGTCCATCTGCGCGGCGGCAGCGGCGGTCAAGTCCTTGCGACCATAGCCGAGCTGGGTGCACCACAGCCCCGACATACCGTCCAGGTAGCGCTTGCCTTCGCTGTCCCATAGATACAGGCCCTTGCCCCGCACCATCACTCGCGGGCCTTCGGCATTCAGGGCTTTTTGATCCACAAAGGCGTGGATGTGGTGGGCCGCGTCAGCCTGCTGGTAATCCTCAGTCTGGCGCTTCAACTCGAATGGTAAATTCATGGTTTTCTCTTTTTGTTGGGAGTCACACAAGGGCAAGTACACCGCTCAGCGGTTCTTGCTCATGTAGCTTTCAAGGGGGTCTTTGCTGAGCACCCCCTGGGCTTCTGCCAGGGAATCGATAAACAGGGAAAACAGTTCCGATTGCGTGCCGATATCCAACTTGCTGTAGATGTTCTTGCGGTGGGACTTGATGGTGTCTTCCGTGACCCCAAGTCGTTCGGCCAGCGAACGTGTGGAGTGGCCGCGCAAGATCAGCTGGGCAATCCGGCATTCGCGCTCGGTCAGCAGCGACGAGCCGAAGTTGTTCAGGGCCGAATGGATTCGCTGTTCCAGCAGGTTTTCGAAGCGCGCCCCCCGGGCATCCAGACCGACGAAATGCTTGCCCAGCACCGCCAGAACCCAGGGCGCTATTCGCTTGAACTGCTGGGTGGTAGCTGCGTCCAGTTTTTGCGTAAACGCCAGTGACACCGACAGGCTCAGCCCGGCACTGGACTGCAGGATGTAGTTCAACTCATCTTCCAGATGTGAGTGACGGTAAAACGACTGGAAGTATTCGCCGAGTTCGAAGTGATCGGGGGCAACATCGTCGAGGTTGTAACACCCGGAGCTGACACCTTCGATGCAAGCCCCGTAGAACGGATCCAGCAAGTAGAACCCGGACAGGTACTGGCGCACATTGCCTTGGGGCAACCAGGGACCTTCCAGTTCGAACAACGCACTGGGCATGCCCCCGTGGGGGTACAGGTACAACGTTGTCGCCTGAATGGGCCGAATGCATTCCAGGGCCTGGAATAACGTCGCGGTGAATCCCGCCTGCCCGATGTTCTCGGTAACCCTGGCCATCTGTTCGAACCATTGCGCGGATGAAAGCCGGTCGTTTTCCACTTCAAAGACTCGCCGAAAGAACGGTTGAGTGGGACACCACGTCAGTGGCGCCAAGGAGTGGAGTGATAGTCCCACACACGCAAAATCACCGAAATCACCCGTTAGGGTGAGGCGACCATCCGACGCGCCCACGGCGCGTCACTCTTTCATGAAGGGGGCCCGATCGGTAGATCGAGGTGCGAACCTCTGCATCCGATTTTTATGTTCACTCCCCAGCTTTTTAATATTTTATTTAAAACTGCCCTCCTCCTAGCCTTGAAGTCATGCACGAACTGAATCCAACTGCATTAAGCAAGGACAGAGACATGACTGTAGCGATAACAAAAATAGACACCCTGGTGGTGGGGGCCGGTCAAGCGGGCGTGGCCATGAGTGAGCACCTGAGCAAGCAGGGCGTGCCGCACCTGGTACTGGAACGCAGTCGTATCGCCGAGCGCTGGCGCACCGGGCGCTGGGATTCGCTGGTGGCCAACGGACCTGCCTGGCATGACCGGTTTCCGGGCTTGGCATTCGATGACGTCGCCGACGATGGCTTTGCGCCAAAAGAGCGGGTGGCGGATTACTTTGAAGCCTATGCACGCAAGTTCAATGCGCCGATCCGCACCGGCGTGGACGTCCTGTCTGTAACCCGCAATATCGGACGCCCGGGCTTTACCGTGCACACCAGCGAAGGCGTGATCGAAGCCAACCGCGTGGTGGCGGCGACCGGGCCTTTCCAGAAACCGGTGATTCCGGCGATTGCACCTCAAGACACCGCGTTGCATCAGATCCACTCCGCCGACTATCGCAACCCTTCGCAGCTGCCGGCTGGCGCCGTTCTGGTGGTAGGCGCGGGTTCTTCGGGCGTGCAGATCGCCGATGAATTGCAACGCTCCGGTCGCCAGGTGTACCTGTCCGTCGGTGCCCACGACCGCCCGCCCCGCGCCTATCGCAACCGCGATTTCTGCTGGTGGCTGGGTGTGCTGGGCGAGTGGGATCAGGCGGCGATGAAACCTGGCCGCGAGCACGTGACCATTGCGGTAAGCGGCGCCCAGGGCGGTAAAACCATCGATTTTCGCGAGTTGGCCCAGCAAGGCATGACGCTGGTTGGCCTGACCCAATCGTTCAATGGCAGCGTCGCCCGTTTTCAGCCCAACCTGCTGGAAAACCTGGCCCGCGGTGATGAGAACTACCTGGCCCTGCTGGATGCGGCGGATGCCTATGTGAAGCGCAACGGCCTGGACTTGCCCCTGGAACCCGAAGCCCGTCGCGTGTTTGCTGATGCGCCGTGCATCAAGAACCCGATCCTGGAACTGGACCTGGCCAAGGCTGGTATCACGTCGATCATCTGGGCCACCGGGTTTGCCGTGGACTACAGCTGGTTGAAGGTCGATGCGTTCGACGCTACCGGCAAGCCCCAGCACCAGCGCGGCGTATCGAGCGAGTCCGGGATCTACTTCCTTGGCTTGCCGTGGCAGTCGCGTCGAGGTTCTTCCTTTATCTGGGGCGTCTGGCACGACGCCAAGCACGTGGCCGACCACATCGCCACCCAGCGTAAATACCTCGACTACCGCCAAGCCCCTGCCGTGGCTCGCCAACCGACTGTCAGCGCCTGATCACTTTTTTTCGGAGTTTATTTGATGCCTACTCACACTCGCATCCGCATGTTCAACACCAAGGAAACCTACCCTAACCAAACCCTGGACAACGACCTGTGCCAGGCTGTGCGCGCCGGCAACACCGTGTATGTGCGCGGTCAGGTGGGTACCGATTTCGAAGGCAAGCTCGTTGGCCTAGGCGACCCAAGGGCCCAGACCGAGCAAGCCATGCGCAACGTCAAGCAACTACTCGAAGAAGCGGGCAGCGACCTGAGCCATATCGTCAAGACCACCACCTACCTGATCGACCCGCGCTACCGCGAGCCGGTTTACCAGGAAGTCGGCAAATGGCTCAAGGGCGTGTTCCCGATCTCCACCGGACTGGTGGTGTCGGCCCTCGGGCAGCCCCAGTGGCTGATGGAAATCGATGTGATCGCGGTTATCCCGGAGTAAGGAGGCTACCCATGACGTTTTCAATCGTTGGCCGTTGCGCGGACACCGGCCAGTTGGGCATCGCCATCAGCTCATCGAGTATTGCCGTGGGTGCCCGTTGCCCATGGTTGCGCCCCGGTGTCGGCGCGGTTTCAACCCAGAACATCACCCTGCCGGCCCTGGGCCCGGACGTGCTGGACTTGCTGGAACGGGGCCTCGCCCCGGCCGCAGCGCTGGACAAGGCGCTTACGAGCAATGGCTACAGCCAATACCGGCAACTGACGGCGATTGATCACCTGGGCCGCACCGTGCATTTCAGCGGCAGCGAGACCCTGGGTACTCACAATGGGGTGGCGGGCGAACAATGCGTCGCGGCGGGCAACATGCTGGCCGACCGTGCAGTGATCGAGGCGATGGTCCTGGCGTTCGAGCAAGGCGAAGGCCAACTGGCGGATCGGCTGCTGGCTGCAATGCATGCTGCCATCGACGCCGGCGGCGAGGCCGGCCCGGTGCATTCAGCAGCGCTGGTGGTGGTGGGCGAACTGACCTGGCCGATCATCAACCTGCGGGTGGACTGGGCCGATGAGCGCCCGATCACCGAACTGCAGAAACTCTGGGACGCTTATCGCCCGCAAGTGCAGGACTACATCGACCGCGCCATCGCTCCCGACCGTTCCCCCGGCTACGGCGTGGCCGGAGATGATCGATGAGTAGCAGCCGCGATCTGCTGCACAAGCTGGTGGGGTTTGACACCACCAGCCGCGAGTCCAACCTGCAACTGATCGACTTTGTGCGCGATTACCTGGCCGGGTTCGGTGTGGCCAGTGAGTTGGTCTACAACGAAGAACGCAGCAAGGCCAACCTGTTCGCCAGTATTGGCCCGCAAGGACTGGCGGGTATTGTGCTGTCGGGACACACCGACGTGGTGCCGGTTGATGGACAGCCATGGACAACGCCGCCGTTTGAGCTGACTGAGCGCGACGGCAAGCTGTTTGGCCGGGGCACGGCGGATATGAAGGGTTACATCGCTTGTGTGCTGGCGTTGGTCCCGGCGCTGATTCAGGCGCCGTTGCGCATACCGGTGCATATCGCCCTGTCGTACGACGAAGAAGTCGGCTGCCTGGGCGTGCGCTCGTTGCTCAAGGTACTGGAGCAGCGGCCTGTGAAGCCGATGCTGTGCATTATCGGCGAACCGACGCAGCTCAAGCCGGTACTCGGCCATAAAGGCAAGCTCGCCATGCGCTGTGATGTGCAGGGCGAGGCGTGTCATTCGGCCTATGCGCCCTATGGCGTGAATGCCATCGAGCATGCCGCCGCGTTGATTGGCGAGTTGGGGCGTATAGGACACCAATTACAGGAGACACAGGACCCCCGTTTTGATCCGCCGTTCAGCACCGTGCAAACCGGGGTGATTACCGGGGGCAAAGCGCTGAACATCGTGCCTGCCGATTGCCGGTTTGACTTTGAAATCCGTGCATTGCCGTCCCAGGACCCGAGTAAGGTGGCGTCGCAGTTGAAGACGTACGCAGAACAACAGGTGTTGCCACGCATGCAAGCCGTCAGCGCGCAGAGTGCGATCCGCTTTACCGAGTTGTCTGCGTACCCGGGCCTGGTGACTGATGAGCGCAGCCAGGCGGCTGAGTTGATTGCAGCGTTCAGCGGCTCGCGGGAATTCGGCACCGTCGCGTTTGGCACCGAAGGGGGGCTGTTCGATGCCGTGGGCATTCCCACGGTAGTCTGCGGGCCCGGCAGCATGGACCAGGGGCACAAGCCGGATGAGTTTGTGAGTGTGGCTCAGTTGGCTGGATGTGATGCCATGCTGCTGCGGATGCTGCACTCGATCCGCACCTGATACCCCAAACGATACCCATCAACTGTGGGAGCCGGGCAAGCCCGGCTGCCACAGCTCTAGCCAAGTAACTGCGCCAGTTCTTCACGGCAATAGTCGACAAACAGCTGCACCGGTTTGGTCAATGGTGCGCGACGCAGCCATACAGCCGACAAGCCTGAACCGGTGACCGTTTCAGCCAGCGGCACACACACGACTTTCTGGCCGTCATAGGTGTACTCGGTGAACGGTTTGGTCACCAGTATCGAAAAGCCGAACCCCCTGCCCACCATCCCCCGAACCATCTCGATCGACGGCGAACTGAACACGATATTCGGCGTCAACCCGCGCTCTTCGAATATGCTCACGAAATAGGTCCGGCTGGGCAGCACATCCAGCAGAATCATCGGCTCCAGGACCAGATCCGCCAGGGACACTCTGGCTTGCTGTGCAAAGCGGTGATCGGCCGGTAACAGGGCGTATGGCTGCTGCGGCGGCATCAGTGGCGCAGTCTCGATGGCGGTTCCCAGGTCGTGTTCAAACAGCATCGCCACATCAATAGTGCCTGCGGTGAGCGCCTGTACCAGCTCCTGCTGCTCACCGTCGCGAATGCGGATCTCCACCCCGGGCCAACGCGCCTTGAAGCCGGCGATCAAGCGCGGCAAGTACAGCGGTGCAACGGTTTCAAAGCAGCCGATATCGATCTGCCCCGCTACCACGTCATTGTCGGCCAGGGCGTTTTGTTCGAACTCATGGGCCACTCGCAACAACTCCAGCGCCTTGCGGTAAAACCGTGCGCCACTGGGTGTGAGTGACACGCCCTGGGCGTGATGACGGATAAACAGCTGCACACCAAAACTGTCTTCCAGTTGCTTGATCGCGGTCGAGACGGACGGTTGTGCGATGTAAAGCTTGCGCGACGCTTCGGCGACGCTGCCGCAGTCGGCCGTGGTCACAAAATATCTGAGTTGGCGCAGGTTGTAGGCAGCCATCGGAACCTCGGGAAACGTGGGATTTCGCCCCAAACCAGTGCAAGAAAAAGCTGTTTTATTCAGCGTTCACGGAGCATGCAACATACCGGAGCAAAAAAGCCCGGGAGATACTTTTTTTAATGTCTATAGCAACAAACTTACTAATTTACCTCCCTGCCCCCATTACAGATGATCACTCCAACAACAAAGCGCCGCCCTGGCGGCGCACTGCGAAGTACGTCCACGTACTCACCTGCCTTGGAGTTCGTCATGGTCACCACTGCAACAGCCAACGCCCCGCTCATCGAGAAACACACGATTGGATACGTGCCCCCCGAAGATCGCCATGGAAAGGTAAGAGACCTGTTCACCCTGTGGTTCGGCGGCAACATCGCGCCGCTGCCGATCGTCACCGGAGCACTGGGTGTGCAACTGTTCAACCTTAATCTGATGTGGGGCATCGTCGCCATCCTCATCGGTCACCTGGTCGGCGGCGTGCTGATGGCGCTGCACTCGGCCCAGGGCCCGCAGATGGGCATTCCGCAAATGATCCAGAGCCGTGCCCAGTTCGGCTCCCTCGGTGCGTTGCTGGTGGTGGTGATCGCGGGTGTCATGTACATCGGTTTCTTTGCTTCCAACATCGTGCTGGCGGGCAAATCCCTGCACGGCGTGGTCGATTCGGTGCCCGTGCCGGTCGGCATCGTGATCGGCGCCATCGGTTCCGGGATTATCGGCATCATCGGCTACCGCTTTATCCACGTGCTCAACCGCATTGGCACCTGGGTGCTGGGCGCCGGGATCGTGCTCGGTTTCGGCTACATCTTCACCCACATACAGACCACCGACTTTCTGACCCGCGGCGGGTTCAACATTGCAGGCGTGCTGGCGACCATTTCCCTGGCTGCCCTGTGGCAGATCGCCTTTGCCCCCTACGTGTCTGACTACTCCCGCTACCTGCCGGCTGACGTCCCCGTTGCGTCCACATTCTGGACCACCTACCTGGGTTCGGTCCTGGGCTCCAGTCTGTCCTTCATCTTTGGCGCCGTTGCCGTCCTCGCCACCCCGGTAGGGATGGACACCATGGAAGCGGTAAAACTCGCCACGGGCTCCATCGGCCCCCTGATGCTGGTGCTCTTTCTACTCAGCGTGATCAGCCACAACGCTCTCAACCTGTACGGCGCGGTACTGTCGATCATCACCCTGGTGCAGACCTTTGCGTATCGCTGGATTCCAACGGCCAAAAGTCGTGCGGTGATCTCCATCATCGTACTGGCCACGTGTGCAACTGCAGCCGTGTTCGCCTCCAAGGACTTTATCGGGCACTTCGTCGATATGGTGCTGGTGTTACTGGTTGTATTGGTGCCGTGGACAGCGATCAACCTGATCGACTTCTACGCGATCCATAAGGGCAAGTACGACATTGCGTCGATCTTTCGTGTGGATGGCGGGATTTACGGGCGCTACAACCCCCAGGCATTGCTGGCGTATGCGGTCGGTATTGTGGTGCAGATTCCGTTCATGAACACGCCGCTGTATGTGGGTCCGATTTCAGAACACATCAACGGAGCGGACTTGTCCTGGATCGTCGGGCTGGTGGTGACTTCGCCGTTGTATTTCTGGCTGGCGAATCGTGACAGTGCCTACAAACGCAGGATGAACGAGGGCGCATTAGTCGCCAGTGTCTGATCGGCTACCCAGGCTGTTTATCTTCAGCTGAAGACTCTGCAACTCCCGCCCCACAGGCAGCGCCAGATACTGAAAGTCTCGTCACTGGACGACTTGCGGGTCTGGCGTTGCGCATTTGGCAATACCCAGACACCCTCGCCTTCAAACCGCTGAAAAGCCGGAGCATCCTGCGTGGTGACTTGAGAGAGATGCCGCAAAGAAATCATTGTTGGGCGCCTGGACAAGCTCGCTGATGAAAAGCCAGAAACGAAAAAAGGACCCGAAGGTCCTTTGTTCTGCTCTATCGAACTGCAATGAATTCGTAAAGCCATGTTTGGAGCGGGAAACGAGACTCGAACTCGCGACCCCGACCTTGGCAAGGTCGTGCTCTACCAACTGAGCTATTCCCGCGTCTTGGTGCTGGGCATTCTATAGCAATAAAAGAATGCGTCAACCCATTGATTCAAAAAGTTTTATTTATTTAACCGAGGTCGTCTTCAGATGCGGCCATGCGGCGCGCAAATACTGAAGCATCGACCATAAGGTCAACCCGGCCGCCACCAGCAACAGCCCGTAACCCACCAACACCCAGAAGCTGAAGTCGGATGGATTGGCCAGCAAGATAACCAGGGCCAGCATTTGCGCCGCAGTTTTCCATTTGCCCATGTTCGATACGGCAACCTGCGCGCGTGCTCCCAGCTCGGCCATCCACTCGCGCAACGCGGAAATGACAATTTCACGGCCAATAATCACCGCCGCAGGCAGGGTCAGCCACACGTTATGGTGCTCTTGCACCAACAGTACCAGTGCCACAGCGACCATCAGCTTATCGGCCACCGGATCCAGAAAGGCGCCAAACGGCGTGCTTTGCTCCAGTCGACGGGCCAAATAGCCGTCGAGCCAATCCGTCGCCGCCGCAAACGCGAAGACTGAGCTGGCGGCTACATAACTCCAGCTGTACGGCACATAGAACAACAGAATGAAGAAAGGAATAAGTAGAACGCGTAGTACGGTGATCAAATTAGGGATATTCATCGGCACAACTGGCTACGAGGTGAGGGGGCATTCTACTCGCTGTGCAGGTTTGCATAAATCAACTCAGCGAGCTTTTTACTGATCCCGGGTGCTTTGGCGATCTCCTCGATGCTGGCACGAGATAGCTCCTGTAAGCCACCAAAATGTTTCAATAAATCTCGGCGACGAGTCGGCCCTACCCCTGCAATGCCTTCCAGGGTTGAGGTTCGCCGGGTTTTACCCCGTCGCGCCCGATGCCCGGTTATGGCAAAACGGTGGGCTTCGTCACGGATTTGCTGGATCAAATGCAAGGCCGGCGAATCGCCTTTCAAGGTGAATTCATGGGCAGCGTCATTCAGATAGAGCGTTTCGAAGCCCGCCTTGCGTGTTGCACCCTTGGCTACGCCAAGCAGGATCAGGTCCGGCACGGCCAGTTCATTAAGCACATCACGGGCCATCGAGAGCTGCCCCTTGCCACCATCGACCAGCAGGATGTCGGGCAACTTGCCCTCCCCCTCTTTAAGCCGGCTGAAACGACGCATCAGCGCCTGATGCATGGCGGCATAGTCGTCACCCGGGGTCACGCCTTCAATGTTGAAACGCCGGTAGTCCGACTTGATCGGACCTTCGGGGCCAAACACCACGCAGGATGCAACGGTGGCTTCACCGCTCGAGTGGCTGATGTCATAGCACTCCAGACGCTGGGGAATCTCGTCGAGCTTCAATACTTGGGCCAGGGCCTCAAAACGCGCTGCCACATGCAGACGGTTTGTCAGGCGTGCGACCAGCGCCTGCTCGGCATTGGTAACCGCCAGTTGCTGCCATCGTGCCCGCGTACCACGCACCCTGTAGCTGATGGCCAGTTCTCGGCCCCGCAGCTCTTCAATGGCGTCAATGATTGCGCCAAAGCTTTCGTGTTCCACGTTTACGATCAGCTCGCTAGGCAAGTCGCGCTCAGGGCTGCTGATGTAGTACTGACCGAGAAAGGCCGCCATGACTTCGGCCACCTCCTCCTCGATACCGACCTGGGGAAAGAAGTTCTTGCTGCCCAATACCCGCCCGCCACGCACATTGATCAAATGCACACAGGCACCGCCGGGGTTTACAAACGCGGCAATTACATCCACATCGCCGGTCCCGCCTTCCATGCTTTGCTGATCCTGAACCCTGCGCAAAAGCGAAATCTGATCACGCACCTCGGCTGCACGCTCAAAATCAAGGGTGCTGGCGGCCTGCTCCATTGCACTGTTGAGTTCGTCGGTCAGCGCACTGCTTCGCCCTTCCAGGAACATGATCGAGTGGCGGACATCCTCAGCATATTCCTGGGGGTCAACGAGCCCGACACAAGGGGCCTTGCAGCGCTTGATCTGATACTGCAGGCAAGGTCGTGTTCTGTTTTTGAAGTAGCTGTCGTCGCACTGACGCACCAGAAAAGTCTTTTGCAAGATGCTCAGGCTCTCGCGAATTGCGCCCGCACTGGGGTAAGGCCCGAAATATTTGCCTTTTTGCTTCTTGGCACCGCGATGAATACTCAGGCGCGGGAATTCGCCATCCGACAGAAACACATAGGGATAAGACTTATCGTCGCGCAACAGGATGTTGTACGGCGGGCGCCATTCCTTAATCAGCGTCTGTTCAAGCAGTAACGCTTCGGTTTCGTTGGCGGTGATGGTGGTTTCAATTTGCGCGATACGCCCAACCAGGGCCGCCGTTTTGGGCGCCAGACCGGTTTTGCGAAAGTAGCTGGCCAAGCGTTTTTTAAGGTGCTTGGCCTTGCCCACGTAAAGCAGGCGTGCTTCGCTGTCGAACATGCGATACACGCCGGGACGACCGCTGCAGGTCGAAAGGAACGCACTTGCGTCAAACACTTCAGTCATGGTTAACCAGCGTCGACCATGCCATGACGAACCGCCAGCAAGGCCAGTTCAACATCACTTTTGACCGAGAGCTTCTCGTAAATTCGGTAGCGATAAGTATTGACCGTCTTGGGCGACAGGCAAAGCTTGTCTGAAATAACCTGGACCTTTTGACAGCCAACAATCATCAGCGCGATCTGAATTTCGCGTTCTGACAGGGCATCAAAGGGGGAGTCACTTGCAGGCTGAAAGGACTTGAGCGCCAATTGCTGTGCCACTTGCGGGCTGATGTAGCGCTGGCCGGCGAATACCAGGCGAATTGCCTGGACCATCTCGGCCAGTCCGGCGCCCTTGGTCATGTAGCCTGCGGCGCCTGCTTGCAGCAAACGGGTCGGAAAAGGGTCCTCTTCACACACGGTCACGGCGACAACCTTGATGTCGGGGTGGCTGCGCATCATCTTGCGGGTAGCTTCCAGACCACCAATACCGGGCATTTTGACATCCATCAGGACTACATCCGGTTTCAGCTCACGAGCCTTGAGAAGCGACTCCTCACCGGACTCGGCCTGACCGACCACTTGCAAGCCTTCGATATCGGCCAGCATTCGTGTGATCCCTGTGCGCACAAGATCGTGGTCATCGACCACTAGAACCCGAATCAAGTCGATACCTCGCAAATTGGTCTTGGTTGATTGCCGACACCTTAGCAAAAACTAATGCACCAACCTACCGACTTGCGTCAACTATCCTTGTCAAAACGTTAAATCCTTGTAAATGTTCAGTCCTTGACAGGATCTACTTCCTCAGGCTCGCGTCGTTCCTTTACCGGATGCGGCGCAGACAACTCGGCCAGGGTTGTGGTCAAGCGGCGAATGGCGTCCTGATCTTCCTTTTGCAATACCCGATAGCTGATCAGGACTTTTTCTTCTACATGACTGAGGTTATCGATTAATGTCGGGGTCGGGCTGCCGGTCAATACAAACAGCACGTCCACGCCGCGGCCTGCAACCCGCGACAAGTAGTCTGCTTTGGGCGCGCGATCACCATTTTCATATTTGCCTTGGGCGTTGGCCTCGACGCCACCGATTTCGCCAAAAGTTTTCTGCGACAAACCAAGTCGCTCTCGCTCCTGCCGCAAGCGCACACCAATTCCACTCATTTGGATGAAGGATCCCATTTTAAACACCCACAAGGATGATATAATCCATAAATATTAAACACTTTTGAACGGTTTTGAACTATGACCGGAATTCGTACTGCCGCACAAGCCAAGGCATGGCTGGAATACCAGGGGAAATCCGTTCAAGAGTTTGCTCGGGAACATGGCGTCGACCCGGCAACCACTTATCAAGTGCTCGCCGGGCGCAAAAAAGGGAAGCGTGGTGAAGCCCACAAGGTGGCTGTTCTTCTGGGCATGAAAGACGGGATCATTGTTCCCCAGGCCACACATTCGTTAGAGGCTGAAGGTGATGAACTCGCTTGAGTATGCGCTTAATCGGGCGTGACTCCCCATTTAGTATTACGGCCAGCCCCCACCTCAGCCGCCTGCACGCCAAGCCGGGCCGCAAAGCCCGCAAACAGGGGTCTTATGTACTCCGGGCTCTCTCGTAAAATTCATCTCTCGCCTCCCGGCTTCGAGGCAATAGTGTTTATTGTTAATCCACATAGTATTTTTTGATTGAATACGTCTGTTCGCCTCAAGTAAGCTGCAACCCATCAATCGGAGACAACCCATGTTGCATCACGCCACCACAGACATTTGTAAGACCGCACGCGATGAGCGTATGGCTGAAGCTGTGTGCGCGAACAACTTGCACTCCACAGCACGATTTTATTTTGGGTATTGGTTTAGCCACTGGCGCGCCTGATACCCACACGGCGCCCACTACTTAGGGGTCGCCTACCAGAGAATTCTCACCCCCGGTCGGCTTCCCGACCGGGGGTTTTGTTTTTTTGGCCCCTGACACTTTATTGAATTGAGGATTTACCCCATGAACTACGCCACTTATTACCGCTTCGACCTTTGCACTGCATGGCGATTTATCAGCCGCCGTTCGGGACAGCCTGCCGCCTCCGAACGGACCCACATTGGTGGCACGCAAGCACTCATAGCCAGTCTGGCCAATTGTCGAACACCCCAGTAGGGCTGAGCGCGCGGGATAACCCGCCGCCTGCCCAGGAAGCACACACCATGAACGCATCCGTATCCGCTCTGCCAGCTGTACACACTGCCACTACCCACGTTTCGACTCGTCGCCTGCCCAGCGCAGTGCAACTCAAACAGCAACTGCCTCTGAGCAACAAGCTTAGTGAGCAGGTCAGCAGCCAGCGCCAGGCCATTCGCGCCATCCTCAACGGTGAAGACTCCCGTTTACTCGTAGTTGTCGGCCCGTGCTCTATCCACGACCCCATTGCCGCGCTCGAATACGCCAGCAATCTCGCAGCCTTGGCCCACGATGTTCGCGACGACATGTTGCTGGTCATGCGAGCTTACATCGAAAAACCGCGCACCACTGTGGGATGGAAAGGTCTGGCCTACGACCCGCACCTGGATGGCAGCGACGACATGGCTCACGGCCTGACCCTGTCGCGGGAGCTCATGATCGAAATGCTGCGCATGGGCCTTCCGGTCGCCACCGAACTCTTGCAGCCCATTGCCGCAGGCTACTTCGACGACCTGCTGGGCTGGGTAGCCATTGGCGCCCGCACCACCGAATCGCAAATCCATCGCGAAATGGCCAGCGGCCTGGCTCTTCCGGTCGGCTTCAAAAACGGCACTGACGGCGGTGTGGCAATTGCCTGCGACGCCATGCGTTCTGCTGCACACAGTCATCGTCACTTCGGTGTCGATAGCCAGGGCCATCCGGCGATCGTCGAGACCCGCGGCAACCCCGATACTCACTTGGTATTGCGGGGGGGCCACAGTGGCCCGAACTACGACCGCGGCAGCGTCGCCAAAGCTCGCGCCGGGCTGGAAAAAAGCGCTGTCCCGGCCCGCATGATGGTCGACTGCAGCCACGCCAATAGCGGCAAAGACCCGTTACGCCAGCCTGACGTGTTCAATGATGTCCTCGCGCAGCGCCTGGCAGGCGATAGGTCCCTGATTGGCATGATGCTCGAAAGCCATCTGTTCGAAGGTTGCCAGCCCCTGGGTGCAAACATGCGTTACGGCGTTTCCGTGACCGATGGTTGCCTGGGCTGGGATGCAACCGAACAACTGCTTCGCAACGCCGCCCAACAACTGCAAATACAACGCCGTGCTGCGCGGGTCCTCGCCTGACAATCGAGCGCTGTAAACAGCCGCGCAACCTGGGAATCTGCCCACGGTTGCGCGAAGTCGATATCGGCTAAGGTGTTTTTATGATTCAAAACACCCAGCGAGATTGAACATGGATGACTCTGCACGCACCAAATACCCAATTTTACTGGTGCACGGCCTTTTTGGATTCGACCGGATTGGCTTTCACCACTACTTCAACGGCATCAGGGAAGCGCTCAGCTCTCGTGGTGCGAACGTCTTCGTTCCGTTTATTTCCGCCACCCATTCAAATGAAGCGCGAGGCGATCAACTGCTCAAGCAGATATACAACTTGCGCAAACAGACCGGAACACAGCGGTTCAACCTGATTGGCCACAGCCAAGGCGCCCTGACCGCACGTTATGTGGCCGCCATTGCTCCCGATATCATCGCATCCGTAACCTCCGTCAGCGGGCCCAACCATGGCTCCGAACTGGCCGATCGCCTGCGCCAGGCATTTATCCCGGGAAGACTGGGCGAAACCGTCGCGGCGGGCCTGACCACGGCATTCAGCTCATTCCTGTCCACCCTGAGCGGCCATCCGCAACTGCCCCAACATGCACTGAACGCACTCAATGCCCTGACCACCGAAGGTGTTGCCAGGTTTAATCTTGAATACCCACAAGGCCTACCTGAGACCTGGGGCGGGATGGGTCCCGAGCAGGTAAACGACGTTTTCTATTACTCCTGGAGCGGCATTATCAAAGGCTCGAGAGTGTCGGGACCGCTGAACCTGCTTGACCCTCTGCACAACGCGTGTCGTGTGTTCAGCACATTTTTTACCCGTGAGACAACCGAAAATGACGGAATGGTCGGACGATTCAGCTCCCATCTGGGCCATGTGATCAGATCGGACTACCCCCTGGATCACCTAGACACCATCAACCAGCTGGCCCGTATGAGCAAAAAAACCGTCAACCCGGTCGAGCTCTATGTCGAGCACGCCAAGCATTTGAAAAACAAAGGCTTATAAAAGCCGCCCGATGCAAGCCGGCTAAATACTGATCCGCCAGTCAGCAAAAACACAAAACCGCACTTTTGCCGAGAAAAACCACACTGAATCCGGTAGGCTCGGCACTTTCTTGAAAGGAGTACTCCCTCATGGCCAAAGCCACTGCCCGTCACATCCTTGTTGCCACCGAAGACAAGTGCAACGAACTGAAAGCCCAAATTGAAGGCGGCGCTGATTTCGCCGAAGTTGCCAAAGCCAACTCTTCTTGCCCGTCCAGCCGTCAGGGCGGCGACCTGGGTTCTTTCGGTCCAGGCCAGATGGTTAAAGAATTCGACACCGTCGTCTTCAGCGCGCCAATCAACGTGGTTCAGGGCCCGGTTAAAACCCAGTTCGGCTACCACCTGCTGGAAGTCACCAGCCGCCAGGACTAATTCTCCCCGCGCTGCGTGAAAACGGCCCACCTCTTGGTGGGCCGTTTCGTATCCGCAACTGCAAACCACGTGCTACGTTTCCTCATTCACCAACCCGACGAACTGAGGAATTGATCATGAGCCTTAAGGGTAAAACTGCATTGGTTACCGGCTCCACCAGCGGTATCGGCCTCGGCATTGCACTGAGCTTGGCCAAAGCTGGCGCCGACTTGATACTCAACGGCTTTGGCGATGCCAGCAAAGTCATTGCTGAAATCGAACAGCTGGGCGTCAAAGTCGGCCATCATCCGGCGGATGTCAGTGACCCGGCTCAGATCGCCGACATGATCAGTTATGCCGATCGCGAGTTTGGCGGCATCGATATTCTGGTCAACAACGCTGGCATCCAGCATGTGGCCAGCGTCGAGGAGTTCCCGGTGGAACGCTGGGATTCAATCATCGCGATCAACCTGTCCAGCGTGTTCCACAGTACCCGCCTGGCCTTACCCGGCATGCGCAAGCGTGGCTGGGGACGCATTGTCAATATCGCTTCGGTTCATGGCCTGGTGGGCTCGGTCGGCAAAGCCGCCTATGTCGCCGCCAAACATGGCGTGATCGGCCTGACCAAAGTCGTTGGCCTCGAAACCGCCACCAGCAACATCACTTGCAACGCCATCTGCCCGGGCTGGGTGCTGACGCCACTGGTGCAAAAACAGATTGATCAGCGCATCAGTCAGGGCATTGATCCCTATCAGGCGCAGCACGATCTGCTGGCCGAGAAACAACCCTCCCTGGAATTCGTGACCCCGCCCCAACTGGGGGAACTGGTGCTGTTTTTATGCAGCGAGGCAGGCAGCCAGGTACGCGGCGCGGCCTGGAATGTGGACGGCGGTTGGCTGGCGCAATAAGTTCGCACATTGCTGCACGGCAGACATGCAAAAATGCACACCAACCCTGCACTTATCAGGGTTGTAATGGGCAAATTTGCACTGTTAGCATCGGTGATCGTTCGCCCGTGAACACCGACTAAAAATAATATAAAGCAGGGAGTTAGTGATGACTGCTCAGGTTTCCTCCTCACCGACACCGGAAATCGCTCCAATTGACGACACTATTCTGGCCGAGGTCCGTAACCACATTGGTCACCTGACCCTCAACCGCCCCAGCGGTCTGAATGCCATCAATCTGGAGATGGTTCGCAGCCTCCAGCAACATCTAGATGCCTGGGCCGCAGATCCCCGGGTAAAAGCCATCGTTCTGCGTGGCGCTGGCGAAAAAGCCTTTTGCGCTGGCGGTGATATCCGCTCGTTATACGACAGCTACAAAAACAACGACACCCTGCACACGGTGTTCTTCGAAGAGGAATACGCCCTCGACCTCACCCTGCACCACTACCCCAAACCCGTGATTGCCTTGATGGACGGTTTTGTCCTCGGCGGCGGCATGGGGCTGGTGCAAGGCGCAGACCTGCGTCTGGTCACCGAGCGCAGCAAGCTGGCGATGCCGGAAGTTGGCATAGGTTATTTCCCTGACGTGGGGGGCAGCTACTTTCTGAGCCGCACACCTGGCCAGCTTGGTACTTATCTGGGAGTCAGCGGCGTGCAAATCCGCGCCAGCGACGCGCTGTATTGCGGGCTGGCTGACGGCTATCTGGAGAGCAGCAAACTGCCTGAACTGGATAGAAGCCTCGATACCCTCGAATGGCGAGGCACCCCCATTGATGATCTGACAGCACTGATCGGAACGTTCGCGGTGACCGTGTTGCCCGAGCCGCCGCTGGCCAGTCTTCGCCCCCTGATAGACAGCGTTTTTGCCCAAGCCGATATACCGCGAATCGTTGCTCATCTGCGCGCCGTTACAGCGCCTGAAACCCGCGACTGGGCCAACGAAACTGCTGACCTGCTGCAAACCCGCTCGCCCCTGGCAATGGCCGTCACTCTTGAAATGCTGCGCCGTGGCCGTGAGCTGCCCCTAGAGCAATGTTTCGCCCTGGAGCTGCACCTGGACCGTCAATGGTTTGATCGCGGGGACCTGATGGAAGGCGTCCGCGCACTGATTATCGACAAGGACAAAACCCCGCACTGGAACCCACCCACCCTGGACGCACTGGATCCCGCGCATGTTGCCAGTTTTTTCACCACATTCGACGCGAAGGGAGCCTGAGTCATGCAAGACATCGAACTGAGCGAAGAACAAGTCATGATCCGCGACATGGCCCGCGACTTTGCCCGCCGCGAAATCGCCCCCCATGCCCAGGCCTGGGAAAAAGCCGGCTGGATCGACGACGCACTGGTAGCCAAGCTCGGCGAACTGGGCCTGCTGGGCATGGTAGTCCCGGAAGAATGGGGCGGCACCTACGTCGATTACGTTGCCTACGCCCTGGCCGTGGAAGAAATTTCGGCCGGTGATGGCGCTACCGGTGCACTGATGAGTATTCATAACTCGGTCGGCTGCGGGCCGATCCTCAAATACGGCAGCGAGGCGCAAAAGCAAGCCTGGCTGGCGGAGCTTGCCAGCGGCCAGACCATCGCCTGCTTCTGCCTGACCGAGCCACAAGCGGGCTCTGAAGCCCATAACCTGCGCACACGGGCTGAGTTGCGCGACGGCCAGTGGGTGATCAACGGCGCCAAACAATTCGTCAGCAATGGCAAGCGCGCCAAGCTGGCCATCGTGTTTGCCGTTACCGACCCGAACCTTGGCAAAAAAGGCATTTCGGCGTTTTTGGTGCCTACCTCTACTCCCGGTTTTACCGTCGACCGTACCGAACATAAAATGGGCATTCGCGCCTCGGATACCTGCGCCGTTACCCTGAACAACTGCACCGTGCCTGAGGCCAACATGCTCGGCGAACGTGGTAAGGGGCTGGCCATCGCACTGTCCAACCTCGAAGGCGGACGCATCGGGATTGGCGCTCAAGCACTGGGTATCGCCCGCGCGGCCTTCGAAGCAGCGCTGGGCTATGCCCGTGACCGGGTGCAATTTGACAAGGCAATCATCGAACACCAAAGCATTGCCAACATGCTGGCTGACATGCAAACCCGAATCAATGCTGCGCGACTGCTGATCCTGCATGCGGCGCGCCTGCGCAGCGCGGGCAAGCCCTGCCTGTCAGAAGCCTCGCAAGCCAAGCTGTTTGCTTCGGAAATGGCCGAGTACGTCTGCTCCAAAGCCATCCAGATTCATGGTGGCTATGGCTACCTTGAAGACTACCCGGTAGAACGTTACTACCGCGATGCTCGCATCACCCAGATCTATGAAGGCTCAAGCGAGATTCAACGCATGGTGATTGCACGGGAACTGAAGAATTATCTGATCTAGACACCTGCAGGCAGGCTCCCACCAAAAAAACAGAACGCCTGTGGGAGCGGGCTTGCTCGCGATGGCAGCGACCCGGCATGACTGATATACCCGGTTGCCTTAATCGCGAGCAAGCCCGCTCCCACATCCACAGTCAGTGACTTTTAGCGGTTCTCAAATTCGGCCTCGCGCTTTTCGACAAACGCCGCCATCCCTTCTTTCTGGTCGTGTGTCGCAAACATGGCGTGGAATACCCGTCGCTCGAAACGCACACCTTCAGACAGGCTGATCTCGAATGCACGATTCACGCATTCCTTGGTCAGCATCAACACCGGCAAGGATTTCCTGGCAATCAGCGCTGCCACTTTCAACGCCTCGTCGAGCAACTCGTCCACCGGCACCACACGGGAAACCAGCCCTGAGCGCTCGGCTTCTTCGGCCCCGATCAAGCGTCCACTCAAGCACATTTCCATCGCCTTGGCCTTGCCCACTGCGCGGGTCAGTCGCTGTGTGCCGCCCATACCAGGCAACACGCCCAGGTTGATTTCCGGCTGGCCGAATTTGGCGTTGTCACCGGCCAGAATGAAATCGCACATCATCGCCAGCTCACAACCGCCGCCCAAGGCAAAGCCCGCTACCGCCGCAATTATCGGCTTGCGCCGGGTCGCCACGCGATCACTGTCCGAAAACAGGTCATCAAGATAGATTTGCGGATAGCTCAGGTCGGCCATTTCCTTGATGTCCGCACCAGCGGCAAAGGCTTTTTTCGAACCGGTAATGACGATACAGCCAATCTCGTTATCGGCTTCCAGTGTGTCCAGCGCCTGGTTCACCTCACGGACCAACTGTGCATTCAAGGCATTGAGCGCCTGGGGCCGGTTCAGCGTAATCAGGCCAACATGCCCATGAATGTCTAACAGAATGGTTTCGTAGCTCATCATTAATGCCCTCGATTCAAAGATTGCGCGAAATGACCATGCGCTGAATGTCACTGGTGCCTTCATAGATCTGGCACACCCGCACATCGCGGTAGATCCGTTCCAGCGGGAAGTCGCTCAAGTAGCCATAACCGCCCAGGGTTTGCAACGCCTTGGAGCACACACGCTCGGCCATTTCCGAAGCAAACAGCTTGGCCTGCGAAGCCTCGACCAACGCCGATTGCCCGCTGTCACGCAAGGCTGCGGCGTAACGAACCATCTGCCGGGCAACCGCGATTTCAGTCGACATATCGGCCAGGCGAAACGCCACCGCCTGATGCTCAACCAATGGCTGGCCAAAGGTCACGCGCTCACGGGCATAGTCCCGTGCAGCTTCGAAGGCCGCGCGGGCCATGCCCACTGCTTGCGAAGCGATGCCGATGCGCCCGCCTTCCAGGTTGCCGAGGGCAATTTTGTAGCCCTGACCTTCTTCACCCAGACGATTGGCCACCGGCACCTTGAGGTCGGTGAACAGGATCTGGCAGGTGTCTGAAGCATGCTGCCCCAGCTTGTCCTCGACCCGGGCCACGCTGTAACCCGGTGAGTCCGTGGGCACGATAAAGGCGGTAATACCGCGCTTGCCCGCCGCCGGATCCGTCACCGCAAACACAATCACAACCCCGGCGTTTTGTCCCGACGTGATGAATTGCTTGCAGCCATTGAGCACATAGAAATCGCCCTCCCGGCGGGCACGGGTTTTCAGGTCACTGGCGTCGGAGCCCGCCTGGGGCTCGGTCAGGGCAAACGCCCCAAGCATCGCACCACTGGCCAACGGGACCAGAAACTCTTGTTTTTGATACTCGGTGCCGTACTTGAGAATCGGCACACAACCCACCGAGTTGTGCACGCTCATGATCGTGGAGCACGACCCGTCGCCTGCGGCAATTTCTTCAAGGGCCATCGCGTAGGCCAGGTAGCCCGTGTCGCAACCGCCCCACTCCTCAGGCACTAGCATGCCGAAGAAGCCCAGCTGCGCCATCTCGTCGATGGCCTCGCGGGGGAAGCGGTGCTGCTTGTCCCATTCAGCGGCAAAGGGCTTCAAACGCTCCTGGGCAAACTGTTGGGCGGCTTCGCGAATTTGTAAGTGTTCGGAGGTAGGCAGCATAAAAAACCCTTAATACAAGCATTCCACGGCAATCGCCGTGGCTTCACCGCCGCCGATGCAGATTGCTGCAACGCCGAGTTTGGCCTTTTGCTGACGCAGTGCCGAAAGCAGGGTCACCAGAATGCGCGCTCCCGAAGCACCGATCGGATGCCCCAGCGCACAGGCGCCGCCGTAGATATTGACCTTGGCGTGGGGGATATCCAGTTCGGCCATCGTGACCAGGCTGACCACTGCAAACGCTTCGTTGATCTCGAACAGATCAACCTGGTTCAGGTCCCAGCCGGTCTTGCTCATCAGCCGCTTGATCGCGCCCACCGGGGCGGTCGGGAACAGGCCGGGTTCGTCGGCAAAGGCCGCATGCCCGTGGATCACCGCCAAGGGTTCAAGACCGCGTTTGTGCGCCTCGCTCCTGCGCATCAGCACCAGCGCCGCCGCACCATCGGAAATCGAGCTGGAGTTGGCCGCAGTCACCGTCCCGCCCTCCCGGAAAGCCGGTTTCAGCGTGGGGATCTTTGCAAGATTGGCCTTGGGCGGCTGCTCATCCTCACTGATCAGGCGCTGCTCCTTGCCCGTGGTCACCTGCACCGGAACGATCTCGGCGCTGAAACTGCCATCCTTGATCGCCTGCTGCGCACGGGTCAGCGACGCCACGGCAAACGCATCCTGAGCCTCACGACTGAAGCCGTGGAGCTGGGCGCAGTCTTCGGCAAAACTGCCCATCAGGCGACCACGTTCATAGGCGTCTTCCAGACCGTCGAGAAACATGTGATCCAGCACCCGACCATGACCCATGCGGTAGCCACTGCGTGCGCGATCCAGCAAATACGGTGCGTTGGACATGCTTTCCATGCCACCCGCCACCACCACATCGACGCTCCCGGCGAGCAAGCGGTCATGAGCCAGAATGGTGGCTTCCATGCCTGAGCCGCACATCTTGTTCAGCGTGGTGCAGCGTGTGCCCTTGTCCAGCCCGGCACCCAGGGCGGCCTGACGGGCAGGCGCCTGGCCCAGACCCGCCGACAGAACGCAACCGAACAGCACCTCCTCTACGCCATCGGGGGCCACACCGGCCCGCTCTACTGCGGCGCGGATCGCCGCGGCACCCAGTTGCGGTGCGGTCAGGCCTTTGAAGTCACCCTGAAAGCCACCCATGGGCGTGCGTGCAACACTCACAATCACGACCGGATCATTGGCAATTGTCATTTCACACCCCTTATTTGGCAGCCATGCGCAAGGCGCCGTCGAGACGGATCACCTCGCCATTGAGCATGCTGTTTTCAATGATATGCCGTACCAGCGACGCGTACTCGTCAGGCTTGCCCAGGCGCGGTGGGAACGGCACACCGGCGGCCAGGGAGTCACGCACTTCAGGGGTCATGCCAGCCATCATCGGTGTTTCAAAAATGCCCGGTGCGATGGTCATGACGCGAATCCCGAAGCGGGCCAGTTCACGGGCCGCAGGCAAGGTCAGGCTGGCGATGGCGCCCTTGGAAGCCGCATAGGCCGCCTGGCCGATCTGACCGTCGAACGCCGCCACCGAAGCGGTATTGATGATCACCCCGCGCTCGCCATCGGCATCGGCGGTGGTCTCGGCAATGGCCGCTGCGGCCAGGCGCAGCATGTTGAAGCTGCCAATCAGGTTGACGTTGATGACCTGGCTGAAATTCTCCAGCCCATGGGGGCCATTTTTGCCGAGGATCTTTTCGCCGCGCACAATGCCCGCACAGTTGATCAGTCCGTTGACCCCGCCAAAGGCTGCCACCGTGGCTGCAACCGCTGCCTGTGCGGCATCCGCCTGGCTGATGTCTGCCACTGCGCTACGCGCCTGACTCCCCAGCTTGTTCGCTTGGGCGGCCACGGCATCGGCGTTCATGTCCACCAGCATCACCCGGGCACCCGCCTTGACCAACATGTCGGCTGTGGCAGCACCCAGTCCTGATGCTCCACCGGTGACGATAAAAACCTTGTTTTCGATTTGCATGGTTGTTCCTGACCAAAATAGGGTTGTTAAAAATCAGGCCGTGGCTTTGCCGCTTGCAGCCAGTTCAGCCTTGGCGATTTCCTGGTTGCGCAAAATAAAGCGCTGCAGCTTGCCGCTCGGGGTTTTCGGCAGCTCGGTGACAAATTCGATTTCACGGGGATAAGCGTGGGCAGCCAGACGCTGGCGCACGTGTAAACGCAGGGTTTCGGCCAGTTGCGCATCACCCAGATACTGGGGGTTCAACACGACAAACGCCTTGACCAGCTCGGTACGCTCGGGGTCCGGCTTGCCCACCACGGCGGCTTCAACCACGGCCGGGTGCTCGATCAGGGCGCTTTCTACATCAAAAGGCCCTACGCGATAACCGGAGGTGGTGATGACGTCATCACTGCGCCCGACGAAGCTGATGCTGCCATCCGGGTTCAGCTCCACGGTGTCGCCGCTGAGGTAGTAATTGCCAACGAAAGCCTTGGTATTGAAGCCTTGATAACCGCCAAACCAGCACATCGGCGACTGGCTGCGATCGACTGCCAGAATTCCCGGCTGGCCAACCGGCAATTCCTGATGGTTGTCATCGAGCACCACGATCCGGTGGCCCGGCGAGGCAAAGCCCGCAGCGCCCATATGCACCGGATGATCAAGCCCGTGGTGGTTGCACAGCACCATGCCGACTTCGGTCTGCCCATAGTGGTCATGGATGGTGACGTTCAGCTCATCGGCAAACCAGCGAATCACCTCGGGGTTGAGCGGCTCACCGGCGCTGCTGACGACTCGCAGCTGGCCCTTGATCTTGCTCGAGAAGGCAGCCCCGGCAGCAATCAGCATGCGATACGCGGTGGGCGAACCGGTGAGGTTGGTGATGCCGTATTTCTTGATGACCCGGCAAGTGCTCTCAACCGTAAACGGGCCATCGTACAAAGTAATCGGGTGGCCCATGGACAACGGCCCGGTGATTCCGAAATAAATCCCGTACGCCCAGCCCGGATCAGCCAGGTTCCAGAACGAGTCCTCAGGACGCAGCCCCACTGCATCCCGGGTATAGCTCTGGAACGCAACGATGGCCTTGAGCGGCACCAGCAGCGGTTTAGCCGGGCCCGTGGTACCCGAGGTGAACATCAGCAAAAACGGGTCTTCACCTGTGAGCATGACCGGCTCACAGACGGCCGGGTAGTTGTCCAGTTCGGCCCAGAAGCTGAAATCGCCGCGCACCAGACCCTGCCCTTTGGCACCTGCCACTGTGACAATCGCCGGGCAATCGTTGACTTCATTGAGTTTGACGCGGTTCACCGCATCCGTGACCACCAACGCTGCACCGGAACTGTTGAGCCGGTGCTCGATGGCCTTGGGACCGAAGGCGGTAAACAGAGGCTGGTAAATGGCACCAATGCGCCAGGCGGCGAACGCAACAATCAACAACTCGACATTGCGTGGCAGCAAACCTGCCACCTTGTCGCCGCGCTTTACGCCCTGGGCCAACAGAAAATTGGCAAAGCGCGCAGCCTGATCCTGTAACTGGGTGAAGGTATACGTGGCGCTGCTGGCATCCCGGCCTTCCCAGAACAACGCAATGCGGCCCGGCAAGGCATGGCGATCGCAGCACTCGACGCAGGCATTGACGGCCTCAAGATGGCCGTCCAGTGCGCCCGTCACAGTACGTTGGTAGTCAAAATCAGTCATCGCGGTCAGGTAGTCGCGCATCAGCAGAATCCCTCGGTCTTTATTTTTAGGATGGGAACCGTGAAAAATCCTGTTGATAATCGCCCCGCGAAGGCTCTGCAACAATGGTCAAACCGCTCAAGCTGAATGACTGCTTTGGCCAATGACCGGCTCGACCACAACGCGCCTCAGGCCCTGGGTTCCCCACCTGTCGTCTAGTGGCGTATATCCCTGCACCGCTCTATATTTCACCCACATAAGGAGATGCCCGTGACCCTAGACAGCCGCCACTACAAGATCGACAACATCGAATTCAATGTCCACGACATAGCGCGCAGCAAAGCGTTTTATGGCGCCGTATTTGGATGGACTTTCACTGACTTCGGCCCCACCTACACCGAGTTCAGCGATGGCCGCCTGAGCGGCGGCTTCACCACGGGCGAGGCCGTACGCCCGGGGGGTCCGCTCATCATCATGTATGCCGATGACCTGGCCCGGGCACAGCAGGCGGTCATTGCCGCTGGCGGCCGGATTACGCGACCTGAATTCAAGTTCCCGGGCGGCAGCCGTTTCCACTTCTGCGACCTGGACGGCTATGAGCTGGCGATCTGGTCCGCAGGCGAATAAATCGCCAACCCTGAACACAAAAAGCCCCGCCAGGCATTAACTGACGGGGCTTTTTGCTGTCACTGGCAACGTACCGCGAGCGTTTTAGCGGCCCATGGCACGTGCCGCATCAGCGGTGTACTGGTCAGGTGTGAATTTGCCTTCGTTAAGGATCGGGCCTTTCTTGGCTTCGTTGGTCATGCCGTAGCCGGTGTACTGCCCCGAGTTCAAGTCCATGAAGAACTGCGAACCCGCCTGCCAGCCACTCATGTCCGGGTGGTAGTAATAGTTGACCATTGCGTGTTTCCACAGCTGCCCACGGGCATCGTAGTTGTCCGCCATGACCGAGTTCCAGGTGTCCTCATCGATAAACAGCACGCGCTTGCCGTAGACGTGGCGATAGCCTTCTTTCAGGTCCCCTTCCAGGACCCACACACGACGCAGCTCGTAACGCATCAAGTCTGGGTTGGGATGGTTGGGCGTCAGCATGTCGGCGTACTTCACCGTGCCAGCGTTGGGCTTGTAGGCGTTGGCCGGGATGTAGATCTCACGCTTGCCGATCAGTTTCCAGTTAAAGCGCTCCGGCGAACCGTTAAACAAACGGTCTTCGTCGACAGTCATGGTGCCGTTGGTGCCGATCATCGGCTGGTCGTAGCCGTAGCCAGGCAGCAAGCGTACGCGGCGGGTAGACGGGCTATAGCTCCAGGCCTGACGCGGGTTGGTCTGGAAGTCATAGGGTTCGTGGGAAATGCTGATCACGCCGTTGTCACGTGCAGGTTTCAGGGTCGTGTTGTTGCCCATTGCCTGAATCTTGCCTTCGGTTTTGGGCTCGACGGTCGGCGAGTTCGCCTGTGACAGGCCCCGCCCATAGGCACGCCCCCAACCAATGCTGCCATTGGGCAGTACAGACGCCAGGTCACTGGTTTTTTCTTCGGTCCAGGCACGGGCCGGGAGCTGGTGGTTCCACAGCACTTCCATCCCGCTTTTCGGGATCGGGAACGGCACTTGGCCCAAACCTTCAATGCCCATGCCATCGTTCACCAGCTTGGCGTTCAAAGCGTTGCTCATGGCGCGGCTGCACACGTAGTCCGGGTAGCGGAAATCACGATGACCGGTGTAGATATTCATCTTGTAAGTGGTCGGATAACGCTTGAGCAGCGCTTTCTGGCCTTCGGTCAGTTTGTCTTCGTACTGCGCCATGTTTTGCGCGGTGATCACCAGGATCGGCTTCTCCGCAGCGTAGGGGTCAACGGGTTGGCCGCCCGAGAACTTCACATGGTTCCAGCCCGGTACTTCGCCCAGGTACTTGCCGGTATACGGCGGGATTGTCCCGGCTGCGTTACCCGCCTGTTCGGCCCCTACACAGGTCAGCTCTTTACCCAGTTTGGCCGCTTCTGCGGGAGATACCTGAGCGGATGCCGTACCGATGGCTGCCACATTGACAGCTATGGCGGCTGCGAGCATTACGCCTGTTCTTGTTATTTTCATGTATTGCCTCCTACGCGAATTAGCTTGCTGAGGGGTATGCGTCCATTCTTCGCCATTCACAGGCGAGTACATCGTCCACAAAGACTATTCAGGCCGTTACCAACAGCTCTTTGAGCAAGCTTTTAAGCATCTTGCCCGAAGCATTCCGGGCAAACGGTGTGTGCTGGATATGGATCTGTGCAGGGACCTTGAAGCTCGCCAGGCGCTGCGCAATAAAACCCCGCACTGCATCGCGGTCCGGGGTTGAGGCCGGGTCGCCGCGCACCACCAGAAACACCACCTCGCCCAGCACATCATCAGGTACGGCAAAGGCGGCGGCTTCGATTACACCGGGCATCTCACAGGCACAGGACTCGACCTCGGCCGCTGAAATCTTCTCGCCGCCACGGTTGATCAGATCCTTGGCCCGATCGGTGATGTAGAGAAAACCTTCGTCATCCAGCAGGCCAATATCGCCGGTATCGAGCCAACCCTCTTGCAAGGTCTGGGTACTGGCCTGAGGCAGGTTCCAGTACGCGCTCATCAGCGTTGGCGAGCGCACCCAGATCAGACCGCTGACCCCGCTGGGCAAGGGGCGATTCGGGCTGTCGCCGATGCGCACGTCAACAATTGGCAAGGGCCAGCCCGCTGACGACGGCTTGTAGACAAACTGATCACCGCCAATCGCTGCACAAATCCCGTTGCTCTCGGTCAGCCCATAACCACTGCCGCCGACCGCTTCGGGTTTGCGCTGGGTCAGGTGGGCCAACAGGCTGCTGGACGGTGCCGCCCCGCCCAGTCCCAGACCAAACAGGCTTGCCGTGTCAGGACTGCCAAAGCGTGGCGAGGTGAGCAATTGCTGCATCATCACCGGCGCGCCGTTGAATTGGGTGCACTGCTCGTCACGGATCAGGTCGAAGGCTTTTTCCACGTCCCACTTGTACATCAGCAGCAGGCGCCGACCGCTGCGCAAGGCCAGTAAAAACTGCGCATGCAAGCCACTGACATGAAACAACGGCACCGCCATCAAGGTGGTGGGGGCATAGCCGCTGTTGATCACCACACTGATGCGCTCCGGCGAACTGACCGCGCAAAACGCGCCCTGAAACTCCAGCGCAACCAGCGCCTGGCAGACAGCGCGGTGGGTCGACAACACACCCTTGGCCAGGCTGGTCGTGCCCGAGGTGTAGAGAATCATGGCCGGGTCGCTGGCACTGACGGTTTGCACCGGAGTGCTTAAGGCCGGTGCAGCCAGCAGGTCTTCCAGACGCTGGCAGTGCTCCTCCAGCGGAGTATCTTCGCTCAGGCCAACCACAATGGTTGCCAGCCCCTGGTCACGCAGGTCGCTGGCAAGCAACTGCAATCGCGGCTCGTCGCACAGCAACAAACACGCACCGCTGTCCTGCAGGCCATGAAACAGCTCGTCACGCAGCCCCCAGCTGTTGAGCGGCACGCATACCGCACCGCATCGCTGGATAGCGGCAAACGCTACCAGCCAGGCGGGCTGATTACGCATGGCAATCGCCACACGGTCGCCCCTGTGTACACCAAAGCGCTCCACCAGTTGCCCGGCCAGTCGATCCACCTGATCGAAAAACTGGCTGAACGTGAGTCGTTGCTGCTCCCACACCAGAAACTCGCGATCTGCGTGAACCCGACCGCTGTCGATGGCAGCCCAGACACTGGCGGCGCAATGCCGAAAATACTTCGGCCCGCCTTCCGGCGGCGTCAGTACTTCAAAAGGCGAGCCGGCACCAATCAACTGTTGCCAGGCGCTCTGCCATTGCTCAAGTTTCATCTTGTTATTCTCCAGACTCGAACAGTTCGCTACAGGCTCAAGCGTGCGCGTGCGCCAGCTCCAGAGCGCCATAGCGCTCGCAGTGATAATCGGCATCTCCCAGGCTTGCCTGGGCCACCCGGATCCGTTTGAGATACAAGCCCACATCCAGCTCATCGGTGACACCAATGCCGCCGTGCATTTGCACCGCTTCATTCACGACCTTGATCGCCGTTTGCCCGGCCTTCCACTTGGCCAGACTGGCCAGACGCTGACGCTCGACCTCGCTCATGCGTGTGTCGTCCAGCGCTGCCAGACCGGCCATCACCGCGCTGCGCGCCAGTGCCAGGTCGACATACAACTGCGCAGCGCGATGTTGCAGCGACTGGAAAGAACCAATAGCCACCTCAAACTGGACGCGGGTCTTGAGGTAATCGAGGGTCATCGCGAAGAGCTTCTCTGACATACCGAGCATCTCGGCAGCCAGGCACACACGACCGCGATCCAGTGCAATATCCAATGCAGGCATGGCAGATCCCGCTTCGCCGAGCAGCGCTTGCGGTCCGACCTGTACCTGCTCCAGCTGCAGGCGTGCATGGTTACGCGAGTCAATCAGCGGTAACGCAATGACGGTGAGCCCCGGAGCATCTGCGGGTATCAGAAACAGGCTCATGCGGGCTTGGAAAGGCGACGTGTCGCCGGTGCGTGCAGCCACCAGATAACCATCGGCTCCCACCCCATCGATCACACAATATTTATCCCCGGTCAGGCTGTAACCATCGCCATTGGGCACCGCTTGCAAGGAGATCCGTGCCGGGTTGTGACGCGGGTGCTCATCCAGCGCCAGCGCCAGGCGCCGCTCACCACTAATGGTCGCCGACAGCCAGCAATCCTGCTGCTGAGCATTGCCCTGCAAGTGCAGCAAGGAGCCACTGAGCACCACACTTGAGAGCAGCGGCGAAGCGCTGAGATTGCAGCCGATGGATTCAAAAATAGGGCCCAGGCCCATGCAGCCAAAATCCAGTCCACCGAGGTTTTCGGGGAACGGGATAGCACTCCAGCCCAACGCTACTGCGTCTTGCCATAGTCGGGTGTCAAACCCGTTGGCCTGAGGCTCATCGCGCAGGGCACGCTGGCGGGAGGCCGGGCTACGCGCTGCCAGAAACTCGCGGGCGCTGTCGGCCAACAGTCGTTGATCATCGTTATAAAGCAGGTTCATGGTGTGTTTCCTTACTTCACGTCAGGCAGGCCGAGGACCCGCTTGGCGATCACGTTGAGCTGGATTTCTGAGGCACCACCAGAAATGGTCAGGGCGAAACTGTTTAACCAGCCGCGTGTGATGGCCAGCTCTTGAGGGCTGAAAGCACCCTTGTCCCAGCCCAATGCGCGATAGCCCATGACGTCCAGCAACACTTCGAACTTGTCGCGTTCCTGTTCGGTGTGCACCAGTTTCATGATCGACATCAGCCCGCTGACGTCTTGCCCGGTACGGGCCTCTTCCCCCATGCGCTGTACAGTCAGGTTGTAGCTGTGTTCATTCATGGCACTGGCCACAGCACGCGCCACCAACGCTGACTCGCTCTGCCCCGCAGGTTCTGGCAAGTACTGACTCACCAACGGCAACAAATGGAAGTGTGTCGGCAAGCTGAACTCGCCGAATTTGGACATGGCTTTGCGTTCGTGCTGCAACAGGCGCTTGGCCAGGTTCCAGCCACCGTGCAACGGGCCAATCAACTGACTTTTCGGGACTTTGACCCCATCGAAGAACACCTGGCAGAACGCAGATTTGCCGCTGATCAAATCAATCGGCGCAACGCTTACCCCCGGGCTTTTCATGTCGAGCACGATCAGGCTGATGCCCGCGTGCTTGCTGGCCGTGGGGTCGGTGCGGACCAACGCATACATCCAGTCCGACTTGTCCCCGTAGGAGGTCCAGATTTTGCTGCCATCGACCACAAAGTGATCGCCGGCATCGCGGGCGCAGGTTTTCAGGCTGGCCAGGTCAGAACCGGCATTGGGCTCGGAGAAGCCCTGACACCAACGCACTTCACCGCGGGTCATCGGGGTGAGCAGGTCTTTCTTTTGTTCTTCGCTACCGAATTCCAGGAGCACCGGGCCGAGCATCCAGATGCCCAGATTGATTTGCGGCGGGCGGCACTTGAGGCGGCGCAGCTCACTTTCGAGCACGGCGTTGTATTCAGGGCTTAGCCCTGCACCGCCGTATTCGGCTGGCCAGTCCGGGCAGAACCAGCCTTTGTCGCGCATGCGCTCAAACCACAGCTGAGCATCGGCGTTGGGAAACTCGACCTCGCTTGCGCCCCACACCAATTCGCCTTCAGGTATGGCCTTGCGCTGCGATGGCGGACAATTGGCTTCAAGCCAAGCGCGGGTTTGCTCTCTGAACTGGTCAATCGCGTTCATTTCTATACCTTTCAGTTCTTGTAGCCGCTGCCGAGGTACGAGGCTGCGACGGGCTGCGCAGCGGCCCCGGTGGCTTTGAAGGGCCTGCGGCCCTTGTCGCAGCCTCGTACCTCGTCAGCGGCTACAGTTGTCGGCAATGGTTAGCGCTGGGTGCGCGGCATGCCCAGGCCGAATTGGGCTATGAGCTCACGCTGGATTTCATTGGTGCCGCCACCAAACGTCAGGGTGACCGAGGCACGCACTTCGTACTCCAGCTCGCCCTGCAGCAACGACGCCGCCGAGCCGCCACGAACCAGGCCATTGGCGCCAACGATGTTGCTCAATACGCGCAAAATCTCGATTGCCGACTCCGAGCCGTAGACCTTGGTGGTCGAGGCCAGGGCCACGTCCATGCGCTCACGTTCAAGATCAGCGGCAATGCGCAGGTTGATCAGGCGCATGGCTTCAAGCCTGGCGTAGCATTGCGCCAGACCCGCGCGCACCCAGGCTTTGTCGGTGGCGCGTGCGCCGTTTTCATCCGTTTCCCTGGCCCACATCAGAACCCGTCGATATAGCCCGACAACCTTGTCCGACCAGGCACCCAGGCCCAGTCGTTCGTGGTTCAGTTGGGCAGTGATGAGCTTCCATCCACCGTTCAACTCACCGACCAGCATGTCTTTGGGCACCCGTACGTTGTCGTAGTAGGTGGCCGCGGTCGGGTTGCTGGTGGTCGGAATCACCGTGGTTGCAAAGCCTTGCGCCTGGGTGTCGAGAATCAGGATCGACACCCCCTTGTGCCGTGGACGCTCAGGGTCGGTGCGGGCTGCCAGCCAGATGTAATCTGCCGACTCGGCGCCCGAGGTCCAGAGCTTGTTGCCATTGACCACAAACTCGTCACCTTCAAGGCGGGCCGTGGTTTTGAGCACGGCCAGATCGCTGCCCGCATCCTGTTCGGAATAGCCGATGGCAAAGATGATTTCGCCTGCGGCTATGCCCGGCAAAAACTTGGCCTTTTGCAGCTCGGTGCCATGGGCCATCAACGCCGGGCCCACTGTGCTGATGGTCACGAACGGCAGCGGCGCACCGGCGATATTGGCTTCTTCGAAGAAGATAAATTGCTCGGTGGGACCATACCCCTGCCCGCCGTGCTCCTTGGGCCAGCCCACGGCCAGCCAGCCGTCGCGACCCATCTGGCGGATGGTGTCGCGGTACAGTTCGCCGCCCTCTTTGCCGCGCAATTGCTCACGCAACTGCGGGGTCATCAGGTTCTGGAAGTAATCCCGCACCTTCAGGCGCAGGGCATGTTGTTCGGGCGTGAGGTCGACGAACATTCAGGCTGCTCCCAGAATCAGGCCGCTGGTGGGAACACCCGTGCCAGCAGTCACCAATACGTTTTCCACGTTAGCGACCTGGTTGACCGCACTGCCGCGCACCTGACGTACCGCTTCAGCCACGCCATTCATGCCGTGAATGTAGGCCTCGCCCAATTGTCCGCCGTGGGTATTGATCGGGAACTTGCCGCCACGGGCATGGTGTCCGGCGCGGATAAACTCCTTGGCTTCGCCCCGCTCGCACAGGCCGAATTCTTCGAGTTGCGGCAGTACGAACGGGGTGAAGTGGTCGTAAATGACCGCGGTTTGCAGCGCCTCCGGACCCAGGCCCGACTGGCGATACAGCTCTTTGGCGACCACGCCCATTTCCGGCAGCCCGGTAATGTCGTCGCGGTAGAACGAGGTCATGATTTGCTGGCCCGAGGTGATCCCTTGCGAGCCTGCCTTGATCATCACCGGCTTCTGACGCAGGTCCTTGGCGCGCTCGGCCGAGGTAATCACCATGGCCACCGCACCGTCGGACTCCTGGCAGCAATCGAGCAAGTGCAACGGTTCGCAGATCCAGCGCGAGGCCTGGTGTTCTTCCAGGGTGATCGGCTTGCCGTAAAAGAATGCAGCCGGGTTGGTGGCGGCAAAATCGCGAACGGCCACCGCCACGCGACCGAAGTCTTCAGAGGTGGCGCCGTAGGTGTGCATATAGCGCTGGGCAAACATGCCGACCCATGAAGCCGGGGTGTGCAGGCCGTGCGGCATGTACCAGCCGTAGTTCACGTTTTCAAAGATCGGTGTGGAGGCAAAGCCGTAACTGCCGCTGCCAAAGCGATACCAAGAGCGCTCGTTCATGGCGCGGTAAACCACCACCACTTTGGCTACACCCGTGGCGACGGCCATGGCCGCGTGGATGATCGGTGCGCAGGCCGCACCGCCACCGTGGGGCACCTGGGAGAAGAACTTGACGTCCTTGCAACCCAGCAAGCGGGCGATTTCGTATTCCGGGACTTTGTCCACCGAGTACGAGCTGAAACCCTCAACCTCGGACGGGTCGATACCGGCGTCTTTCAACGCAGCCAACGTGGCTTCAAGCGCCAGGCGCAATTCAGTGCGCCCGGAGTTTTTCGAGAATTCGGTCGCGCCCAGGCCAACAATGGCAGCGCTGCCGGAAAGTGTCGATTGCGTCATGTGTGCTGTCTCCCGCGATCAGGGCAGAACCAGCGCGACCGTACCGGTCACGTGGTTGCCCATGGAATTTTTGCCGCTGAGGGTGATTTCCACCGTGCGAGTGGCGGCGTCCAGACCGGTAACCGCGCCATTGAACGTCATGCTGTCGCCAGGGTAGTTCGGCGCGCCAAGCTTGATTTTCAGCGAGGCAAAACGTGCCTCGGGGCCGGCCCATTCTTCGACATAACGCTGCACCAGCCCGTTGGTGGTGAGGATGTTCATGAAGATGTGCGGCGAGCCCAGGGCCTGGGCAGCGTTCAGGTCATGGTGGCCGGGAAAGTAGTCGCGGGTGGCAATAGCGCCGCCGGTGACCAGGCCCACGGTGATCGGGATCGCCAGTTCCGGCAGGGTTTCGCCGGGGCGCACGTCGTCAAAGCGCTTGGTGTTCTGCAAGGTCATATTTCCATCCCAGCTTGTCGTTATGGCTCAGCCAGTCGCCGAGGCGTTCAAGGCTTGCTGCCGATCCACCCAGGGCACAGCCCAAAGCGCGGCTCCAGTAGAGAAAGCGATGCATCGGGTACGTCAGGTCGACGCCGATACCGCCGTGTACGTGCTGGGCGTTGTGCCCAATCACATGCCCCGCTTCACAGGCCTGCCAGGCGGTGGCCAATGCTTCGCTCGGCGCAGGCAGACCGGCATCCAGGCGATAGCACAACTGCCACAGGCAACTGCGCAAGGCTTCGAGGGCGATGTGGGCGTTAGCCATGCTCATCTGCACGGCCTGAAAGCTGCCAATACTGCGTTCGAACTGGCGACGCTCGGTGACGTACTCCACGGTGCGGCGAATCTGTTCGGCGCTGACGCCCAGTTGCAGCGCCGCCAGCGAGGCAATGGCCCGTGGCTCCAGCCAGCTCAGAGCGGCTGCCGGGAGCAACTGCTCGGCGCTGATCAGCAGCCCGTCGATGTGCAAATCGGCAATGGCTTCACCGTGGGTCATACGTCCGGGTAGATGCTTGATGGTCTTGCTTGCCAGCTCGACAAATGCCAGTCGCGCCTGACCATCAACGCTCACCAGCAGCAATGCCGCCTGTGATTGCTCGGCCAGCGCCAGGGCGCCAACACGACCATTGATGCACCATCCTGCGCCCGTTTCTACAGCGTTCAGGTCAATGCCCCGGGCGTTGTACAAACCGCTCAAATCCAGAGTCAGCAACGTCCTCCCGGCCGCAGCTTCAACCGCCCAAGGCTGCAAGGCGGGATCGGCAAATTGCGCCAGAGTCGCGGCCGTCAGTTGATGACGCCACAACGGCACCTGCCCCAGCGCCTGGCCCTGGGCCTGAAGGACTTGCATCAACTCGGTCATGCCCAACCCGCTGCCCCCCTGAGCTTCAGGGATGGCCAGGGCTTGCAGGCCGGTTTCTACGCACAGTTGCCACAGCGGCTCCATGTAGGCCTGCTCGCGGGTGTCGAACTGACGCAAGCGGTCATCGGTGCAATAGTCGGCAAATACACTGCCGGCCATTTCTGCAATGGCGCTCTGGTCTTCGGTGAATTCGAAATCCATGCTGCCCTCCCCTTACTCGACCACAGGCCGGAACATGGGCAAGGTCAGCTCGCCGTCGAAGGTCTGGAACTCAAGCTGCAAGGGCTGGCCAATACTCAGCTCGTCACGCTTGACGCCCGTAAGCCCGGCCACCAGGCGCACCCCTTCTTCCAGCTCGATCAGGCCAATCGGATTGGGATGGTCGAACGGCGCCACTTCGGGGTAGTGCATGATCACAAACGAATAGAGGCTGGCACGGCCGCTGGCCTGCACGCTGTCCCAATCGAACGAGTGGCATTCGATGCACACGGGCGCCGGCGGATGGCGCAGGGTCTGGCACTGGGTGCAGCGCTGAATCAGCAACTTGCCCGCATCACAACCTTCCCAGAAGAAACGGGTGTCATCGCTCATGCCCGGCTTGGGACGCTTGACTGCGGGGGCTGCCTCGACCTTGGTCGGTGCTTCTTGCGGCGAGTGGTTGTTGGCCGGGCGGAACTTGAATACGCGAAACAGCAACTGCCCCACCGCTTCATCGCCACTTTTGTGTTCAACGAAGTAGTTCATCACCAGCGTGACGAAAAAACCTGTGCCCAGACCGGTGGTTTTCTCGTCGCCTACCGAGTCCAGCCGGGTGGTGTAATAGAGTTTTTCGCCCGGACGCAGATTGCGCTCGAAGGTCAACTCGGAGTTCACCGCCACCACTGATGCATAGCCATAAGACTCAATCAGCTTGAGCACTTCATAGGGGTTTTCGGTGGTCGAGCCCGGTGCGTAGTTGTTCAGGTGAAAGCCTTCCATGCACCACACCTGCAGCATCGCAGGCGGCGCAACGAGCCCGTCCTGTACGCTGGTGGCGGCAAAGGCCGGATCGGTGTAAAGCGGGTTGTCCACGCCCATGATCTCGCACCATTGGCGGATCATCGGGGCGTTGACTTCGTCCCAGGCGTAGACGCGACCATATTCACGCCCCACCAGGGCGCGCACGTCGGTTAGCAATTGAGAATCAGCCAAGTTCGTCTCCTGCGTGTCAAGTGCAGCAACCCCGTGGTCGCCGCTGAAGGTCGTCAGTGCGCAGCGCTCAGAAATGCCGGCCGTTCGCCGCCGCCGTGCAACAACAAGTTGCAGCCGCTGGCGTAGCCGGCCATGGGCGACGCGATAAACAGGCAGGCATTGCCGATGTCTTCAGGCAGCGCCATGCGCCCGGCCGGAATGCCGGCGCTGACGGCAGCAATGCCTTGTTCGTCGCCGTAATGCAGGTGCGCCTGCTCGGTGCGTACCAGTCCCGGGCTGACCGCGACTACCCGCACCTTCGGCGCCCACTCCACCGCAAGCGATTGCACCAGCGCCAATACCCCGGCCTTGGCCGCGCCATAAGCCGCAGTGCCCGGGGATGCGCGTAAGGCGCTGATGCTGCCGATAAACACGATGCAGCCGCCCTCGGCCTGTTGCTGCATCAGGGCGTTGGCCTGTTGCGCCACATTCAAGGGGGCGATGAGATTGAGGCGAATAATGCCTTCGTGAAAACGTGGCGATGCGCTGCCAGCCTCTGCGGGCGGGCTGCCGCCGGCGTTGTTGATCACCACATCGAGACGACCGAAGTCAGCACGAATGCCATCAAACAACGCCTTGAGCGATTCCTGGTCGCGCACATCGCATGCCATGAAAATCGCCTGCTTCGAGCCTGCCGCGGGCAACATTTCAGGTGTTGTCCTGCCACACACAATCACCTGCGCCCCGGCTTGCAGAAAGCTGCGGGCGATACCCGCGCCGATGCCTTTTGTACCGCCGGTGACCAGCACCACCTTACCGCTGTAGTCCAGCCCTGAGAGTTGGCCCATGACGTGCTCCTTTTCTACTGATGGAGCCACTCTAGGGACAATCCGTGGGCTGCTCGTCGTCTGAACGGACGATGAAGCACAACCGGGTGAACGCAACAATCCAGCGCACGCTGTGGTGACAGCCCCTGTTAACGAGGAACCCCATGTCAGACCCATCTGCCGCGCCGGTATTGCTTGAATTCCCGACCCCGGGCGTTGCTCTCCTGCGCCTTAATCGCCCCCAGGCCACCAACGCCCTGAGCCTTGAGTTGCAGGCGTTGTTGTCACGCTACTTCACAGAGCTGGGGCAAAACCCTGAGGTGCGCTGCATCCTGCTGACGGGTGGCGACAAGGTGTTTGCCGCTGGCGGCGATATCAACAGCATGGCTGGCGTCGGCCCGATTGATATCTACCAGCGCCACACCGAGCGGGTCTGGGCGCCGATCCAGCATTGTCCAAAACCTGTCATTGCTGCGGTGTGCGGCTATGCCTATGGCGGCGGTTGCGAGCTGGCGATGCTGGCCGACATCATCGTGGCCGGGCGCAGCGCCAGGTTTTGCCAGCCCGAGATACGCATTGGCATCATGCCGGGCATTGGTGGCACCCAACGGCTGGTGCGTGCCGTGGGCAAAGCCAAGGCGATGCGCATGGCCCTGACCGGGCAGCCGATTACGGCTGACGAAGCCTGGATATCGGGGTTGGTGAGTAACGTGGTCGATGATGAACAGGTACAGGCATATGCACTGGAGATGGCCCAACTGATCGCCGCCATGCCACCGCTGGCTGCCGAGCAAATCAAGGAAGTGATACTGGCGGGCGTGGACGCACCGCTGGAGACCGGGCTGGCCCTTGAGCGCAAGGCCAATGCGCTGCTGTTTGCATCCAGGGATCAAAAAGAAGGGATGCAGGCATTTATCGAGAAACGTGCAGCACGGTTTGAAGGGCATTGAGCGTTGCGCCCCCTGTAGTCGCTGACGAGTAGTGCGAGGCTGCGTTCGAGCGCGCAGCGGTCGCAAAACCAGTACACGCGCAGTGCCTGATTGACCGTGCTAGCTGATTTCACGACTGCTACGTCGCAGTGGCGCACCAAGCCAAACGCAGCCTCGCACTACTCGTCAGCGACTACAGATCGTGAATGCAACCCACCAACCAGGCCGGCCGGTCGGCCGCCTCGGCGTGCAGTGCTTTTGATCTGCCCGCCCCTTCGGGAGGCCGAGCGGAGGGGCGAAATCCATATTCCAGTTAGGTACCCATGCGGGATAGGTACCCGGTCTGCCAGTTATCACCACAGCCCCCAATCGCGGCCCCGCACATCACCAGCCCCACTACGAAATTTCAGGATTTTTCGCACAGGTTTGCCAATTGCTGAGGTATTGGCACGACGCCTATAGTCAGCCCTCGCCGATAAGGCGACCGGGTTTGGCGACCTGGAACTTGAACAATGGTTACGTTGGGCTGTTGTGATATATGGCAGAGCGTGTATTTTGCATCGCGATGCTTTATGGCAGCTGTACGTGGGAGATCTTCGGGTCTGCCGGTGTTCCTTGTTCTACCGGTTCGCCAACCCGCGTACAGCGGCCACCTGTTTTCGTTTGGCGACGTTAGCGTGTGGTTCCAACCCAGCAACAAGGAGCATCACTTATGACGCAACATCCATTTATTCCGCTAACCGCCATCGACTGCACCATCCCCGCCTTATTTATCGACCGCAATACGCCCCTCGATGTGCTTCACGCCAACGCCGTGGCCCGCATGCTGGCGGCAACCCAACTTATGGAAACACTCTCCAGCCGCGAATTGCAGCAGGCAGATTCGGTTGATCTCAAACATCTGGCCACGGCGGCTGCGCTGCTACTGCGAGATGGTTGTGACGTGTTGAATGTGTTGGGTTGGCGATTGCAGCCTGCATAGAAAAACCCCCCAGTGCAGGGTTATACGACGGCTGCGTCTACAGGATTCGTCGTCTATCCCTCTACGTAGCAGTTGACGAGTAGAACGAGGCTACGTTCGATCGCGCAGCGGTCGCAAAACAGTTATACGCGCAGTGCCTGATTAACCGTGCAAGCCGATTTCACGACTGCTGCGTCGCAGTGGCGCACCAAGCCGAACGCAGCCTCGCACGGCTCGTCAGCTGCTACGGATCGTGAATGCAACCCACCAACCTGGCCGGCCGGTCGGCCGCCTCGGGGTGCAGTGTTTTTGATCTGCCCGCCCCTTCGGGAGGCCGAGAGGAGGTTCTGCGTAGTGGGTCGACCGGCATGGATGCCGGGAGAGCCGTGTTGGGCCAGGGATGGCCCGTCACGGCGTGCCCACGGAGCGGGACCGGAATGAGGGAACCTGAGCGCAGCGAGGGCCGTACGCGGGGGCGAAAGCGCTTTGGTTACTTTGCCGCTTTTGCAAAGTGACTCGCTGTAAGAGCGAAACCATCATTTCAGTTAACCGCGAATGCCGGATATGTACCCCGTGTGCCCGTTGTTTTGCGAAGCGCCCGCACCTATGCCGAGTCCATATCCATTCGATATGTCACGACTTTCTACGGGTTCCGCCCTTACGGCGGGTCACTTTTTCCAGACGCCGAAAAAGTAACCAAAAAGGCTTGCCCTACCATACGGCCGCCTCGCCCAGGCTCGGTGGTTCCCTCACTCCGGCACTGTCATGGGGGCACGCCGCGACGGGCCATCCATGGCCCATCGCGGCTGGCGCGGCGTCCTGCCGCGCCACCCCCATAACAGCACCTGCGTTCGGCCTTCTGTGATGGGCATTCGCGTCGTCTGGACATTCGTGTGGCTCTAGCAAAAGCAAAAGCAAAATCCATCGCAGACGCCACAGAACCTTGCGCAAAACGTTTTAGCGCCAACATACAAGCAGCTAACGAGTAGTGCGAGGCTGCGTTCGATCACGCAGCGGTCGCAAAACCGGAATACGCGGTTTACCTGATAAACCTGGGAGGCTGATTTTACGACGGCTACGCCGCCGATCGCAGCCTCGCACGGCTCGTCAGCTGCTACGGATCGTGAAGGCAACCCACCAACCAGGCCGGCCGGTCGGCCGCCTCGGCGTGCAGTGCTTTTGATCTGCCCGCCCCTTCGGGAGGCCGAGAGGAGGTTCTGCGCAGTGGGTCGACCGGCATGGATGCCGGGAGAGCCGTGTTGGGCCAGGGATGGCCCGTCACGGCGTGCCCACGGAGCAGGGCCGGAGCGAGGGAACCTGAGCGCAGCGAGGGCCGTACGCGGGGGCGAAAGCGCTTTGGTTACTTTGCCGCTTTTGCAAAGTGACTCGCTGTAAGAGCGAAACCATCATTTCAGTTCACCGCAAATGCCGGATATGTACCCCGTGTGCTCGTTGTTTTGCGAAGCGCCCGCACCTATGCCGAGTCCATATCCATTCGATATGTCAGCTGACGAGTGAAACGAGGCTGCGTAGGACGCCTACAGCATCCCCGCCCGCAACTCATTCTTCGCGACCTTGTTTGACGCATTCACCGGCAGTGCCTCATAAAACCGCACCATCCTCGGCACCTTGTAGTTGGCCATATGCTCACGCGCCCACTGAATCAACCCGGCTTCATCCAGAACCTGGCCATGACGCAACACCACACAGGCACACCCCACCTCCCCCATGCGCTCGTCAGGCACACCGATCACCGCCACCTGGGCAATGGCCGAGTGCTCTATCAACCCCGCTTCGATTTCCGCCGGATAGCAATTAAACCCCCCCACGATAAACATGTCCTTTAACCGGTCGGTGATGCGCAAGTTACCCGCCGCGTCCTGCTCGCCAATGTCGCCAGTGTGCAACCAGCCTTCACTGTCGATGGTTTCAGCCGTGGCCTTCGGGTCTTCAAAGTAGCCCTGCATCACATGAAAACCACGCAGGCAGATTTCCCCCGTGCTGCCCGCCGGCAATGCCCGGTTTTGCGGATCGCGGATGCTCACTTCGGTACCTGGAATCGCTCGGCCACTGGTGCCTGCAATGGTGGTGGCGGGATCGGCGGGATCACAGATGGTCGCCAGCCCGCCGCATTCGGTCAGGCCATACGCGGTGGTGACGACCGAGAAACCCAATTCGCGGCGCATGCGCTCAATCAGGATCGGTGGAATGGTCGCCGCACCGGTGACGGCAATGCGCAGGCTCGACAGATCGGTTTCAGCCAGCTTGGGATGGGCAAGCATCGACAGGTACAAGGTCGGCGGCCCCGGCAGCACGTTGATGCGCTCAGCAGCAATGCGCTGGAATACCGCTTCGGCATCGAACACCGGGTGCGGCAGGATAGTCGCGCCAGCCAGCAGGCACGTCAGCCAGCCCGCCTTGTAGCCAAAGGCATGAAAAAACGGGTTGATCACAAGGTAACGGTCACCGGCTTGTAAACCGATTACTTTCACATACTCACTAAAAGCCCGGATATTTTGCCCGTGCGCGCTCATTACGCCCTTTGGCTTGCCGGTGGTGCCGGACGTAAACAGCAAGTCGCTCAGATCGTCAGCACCCACGCTGGATGCCCGCAACGTCGCTGCCGATTCGCTGATGGCCGCACCCAGGGCCAGAAAGCCGTTCCAGTTCAGCCCATGGGAACTACCGGCGCAGGTCTCGCCCAGCAAGACCTGGCACTCAAGGTTCGCCGGACGACACGGAGCCAGTAAAGCCAGATAGTCCGTGCCCAGAAACATCGGCTGCACGAATAACACCCTTGCCCCGCTGCGCTCCAGGATATCGGCCGCTTCGCTGCCTTTCATGCGGGTGTTGATCGGCACCATCACCGCGCCAGCACAATGGATACCCAATGCGGCAATGATCCAGTCCCGGCCATTGGGTGCCCAGATCGCCACCCGATCGCCTTTGCCGATGCCTTGGGCCATCAGGCTGCGGGTTACGGCCAGGGCCAGGCCTGGCAGTTCGCTGTAGTCGGTGCATTCCCCGTTTTCTTCAATGGCGGTACGCCCGGCATGTTGATGCGAGGCGTTGAGCAGCAATTGCGGAATCGAACTCGGCAGGCTCTGTTGCAGGCTGGAAGTCATCGGTCACTCGTCTGGCAGATTATTCGGGAAAGCACACACGCAGCTGTTCGCTGTTGGGCACCGATTGGCACGCCAGCACCCAGCCATCGTTCAGTTCTTGTTGATCAAGGGCATCGTTGCGCAGCATCTCTACACTGCCGCGTTCAACCGTACACATGCAGGTTGCGCAGGAACCCACCAAACAGGAACTGGGCGGTTTCAAACCCGCTCGCTGCATGGCGTTGAGCAGTGTTTCGCCTTCGGCACAGGGCACTTCGAACTCTTCACCGTCAAGGCGCACCGAGAGCTGGCTGCCAATCACATCGGTGTTGACCGGCCCCGGGGCAGCCACACTGCCCTCCTCGGGTAACGACACAAACCGCTCGACATGGATACGCCCGTGGTCCATGCCAATGTCATGCAAGGCGCTGACAGCAGCATCCATAAACGGGCCGGGCCCGCAGATAAACGCCTGGGCATGGACGAACGGCCGGGCCATGTTCGCCAGTTGTGCCACGGCCGGAATACCCTGAACCGAGTCCAGCCAGTGAATCACTTGCAAGCGCTGGGGGTAGGCACTGGCCAAGGCTTTAAGCTCGGCCGCAAAGATCACTGATGCTTCATCGCGGTTGGCGTAAACAAGCAGAATTCGGCCCGTACCGGCAATCAAGGCCGAGCGCAGGATCGACAGCACCGGAGTCACCCCGCTACCGCCACCAAACAGCACAAAGTCATCATCAAAATGCCGAGGGACAAACACCCCGGCCGGGGCCAGCACCTCAAGCAGATCGCCTTCGCGCACGTGCTCGCACAACCAGTTGGAAGCACGACCGTCACGGACTTGCTTGATCGTCACGCGCAGTGGCTCGTCTTGCAGCGGAGTGCTGGACAGTGAATAACAACGGGGCAACCAGCCACCCTCAAAGGGTACGCGCAGGGTTAAAAACTGCCCGCACTTGTAGACAAACTGTTCACGCAAGGCCAACGGAACGTCGAACACCAGGGATCTGGAGTCCGCCGTTTCAGTCACGACTTGCGCCACACGCAGGGAGAAATACGCAGGTTGGGTCATATCAAATACTCATCACAAACTGGCCACTGTCGATACGCAGCTCAATACCACTGATGGCGCGAGACTCATCACTGGCCAGAAACAGCACGCTGGCGGCGACATCTTCGGGCAGGCACATGCGCCCCATGGGGTCGGCGTCGATGGTCAAGCTCCACGGGTCCAGCCCTGCGGGCAAAGTGGCCGTGGTCATGGGTGTAAGGATGCCGTCAGGGTGCAGGGAGTTGCAGCGAATGCGGTACTTGCGCCGACGGCAGTGCACCGCCACCGTGCGTGAAAGCGCCGCCACCGCTCCTTTCGAAGCGCTATAGGCGACGTAATCATCACGCCCGGCCACGGCTGCAATCGACGACATATTAATGATGGAGCCGCCAGCGCCTTCCTTCATCAGGCTGATGGCGGCGCGACAACCCAGAAAAACGCTGTCGCTGTTGATCCTCTGCACCCGCTGCCAGTCGGCGTACTCGGTGTTTTCAATATCGCCTTTCAACAGAATTCCGGCGTTGTTGAACAGGATGTCCAGACTTGCATGGCGCTGGCGGATAGTGTCGATAACCCGTATCCAGTCGGTTTCGCTGCCTGCATCGTGCTCGATGAACAGCGCTTGGGGACCGATTTCTTCGGCCAGGGCTAACCCTGCTTCCACATCAATGTCACTGATCACCACACGCGCGCCCTCACGGGCCAGCAGCAGCGCAGTCGCGCGGCCCACTCCGCTGGCGCCACCGGTGATCAGCGCCACTTTGCCTTCAACCCGTGCGCTCATAAGGTCACCCCTGTAGCTTCTGTGGGAGCGAGCCTGCTCGCGAAGGCATCTACCTGATCTGACTGATGTACCGCAGCGCCTGCATCGCGAGCAGGCTCGCTCCCACAAGAGGCCGACAAGCCAGCCCGGCGCCCCGAAAACACGCAGTCGGCCAGTGACAAGCCGCTGATGTACAGGTGTGATGCCACGCCAATCGCCGTGCGCCCGGCACTGAACAGGCCGGCAATCGGCTGACCCTGTTCATTGAGAACCGCGCCGTTGCTTTCATCGACTTTAAGCCCCCCCAGGGTCAGCGCCCCCAATGGGAATATCGGGTTGCCGACGCTGATATCGCAGGCATAAAACGGCCCGTTATCCAGCACCTGCCGGCTGCCTTCAGACTTGCCAAAGGCATCCGGCCCGTCGCCCCGGGCACCGGCGTTGTAGGCACACAGCGCACCATTCAATTCGCCAGCCTGCATGCCACACACGGCTGCCAATCGGTCCGGGTTGTCGCCCTTGCGGACTTTGAACAGCATCAAGGCCAGTGCGGGCAAGGTCTGAAACCACCAGTAGCCGCCAAAAAGCGCCTGACGGATCGCCTGTTTACGCAAGCGCGCGTCCAGCACCAGCCAGGCCTGCCCCCCCTGTTCTTCGCACAACGGTTGGCCCAGGGTGGCGCCATAGACTTCTTCGTTACAAAACCGTTGCCCGTGGGTGTTGACCACAATCCCCTTGGGCCAGCAGTGCGGCGGGTTGATAAAGCGCCAGGCCGATACCCGGCTCAAACGCTCGCTTTTGGCACCCACCGATTGCCCGAGCAGCAGACCGCTGCCATCGCAGCCGGTAGCACCGACCTTGAAGTTGCGACGAAAGTCGGGGGCGTGCTCACGAATCAGGTCGCGATTGAAAATAAAACCACCGGTGCTGAGGATCACTCCGCGTCTGGCCCGAATCAGCACCGGTTGCCCGTGATCACGCTCCAGCTGGCTGACTTTTTGTCGCAGCCGGTCGCAGTAGGCGGGCGCAAAATTTTGCAGGCGCTCGGCCCGTGCCGCCAGACGCTCATGCAAACGTGCTTCGCGGCTGCCCTGAGGCAGGCTCCAGAATTGCGCGCCGATCACCCTTGAGCTGTCATCCAGCACCAGGCGCCGGGCGGCGGATTGCAGCAAGGGTTGCACTCCGGCACGCAGGCAGGCAGCTTTCAAATGCGCGTAGAACACCGCGCCACACTGGCCCTTGCCAACGGTGCGATGGCCGCGCGGAGCCGGTGGTTGAGCGCCCGCATGGGATGGCACCAGCTCATTGCCCGAGTAATACAAGAAGTAGCCATCGGACGGGTATGAGGTCTTGCCTCCGGGCGGCACGCTATGGGCGTAACTCGCCCCGTGGCCTTCAAGCCAGCCAAGGTTGCTGACGCTGTCGTCACAAAATTTTTGCAGGGTGGCATCGCTGACCACACCCTGGGTTTCGTGCTTGAGGTAATCGAACATGGCTTGTGGACTGTCATCGAAACCGGCCGCCTGCTGGTGCCGGGTCCCACCGCCTGCATACACCACGCCACCACTTTTGGCACTGGCGCCACCGCCGGTAAAACGGTCGGCCACAATCACATGGGCACCCTGGCTTGCAGCTTCCAGTGCGGCGCAGGCACCTGCCGCTCCCCAGCCGATTACCAGCACGTCGCAGGTGTCATCCCACTCCCTGCCCCCCAGTTGATTTTCATACAGTGGCTCAAGGATTTTACTGTTGCTGCTGGCGCTCCTGGCTCGGCTCATGACAACGCTCCGACCTTGGCGCTGGCCATGACGGATACGTTCCTGGCGATATGGTTGGCGGCGATATAGCCGAAGGTCATGGCCGGGCCCAGGGTGCCACCTGCACCGGGATAGCTGATGCCCATGACCGATGCCGAGCAGTTGCCGATGGCATACAACCCGGCAATTGGCTGGCCGTCTTCGCGTACGACCTGAGCGTGCTGATTGGTCAGCAATCCGCCCTTGGTGCCGATATCCCCGGCATCCAGGCGCATGGCGTAATAGGGCCCTTTGCGCAACGGTGCCAGGCACGGGTTGGGTTTGATGTTGCTGTCGCCGTAGTAACGGTCAAACACGTTGCCGCCGCGATCAAAGTCCAGGTCGACACCGGTCTGGGCGTAACCGTTGACCTTTTGCACGGTGCTGCTCAACCCCTGCGCATCAACACCGATTTGCATGGCCAGCGCCTCAAGACTGTCGGCCTTCCAGTACACGGTATTGAGCCATTCCTTACGCAGACGGCTGTCGGGTACCACCTGGGCCGGCATCAACGGGCCCATGGCGTAGTTGAAGCGAAAGTGACCATCGAAGATCACCCACGACGGCACTGACCGGCCGTCGGTCTTGCGGTTGTCCTGGTACATGGCGTCGACGAACTCCAGGTACGGCGCCGCTTCGTTGACAAATCGATGCCCCAGGCTATTGACCACAATGGCCCCCGGGAACGCCCGTTCGGCAAACACGCCACGGGGTTTTTCTTCGCCGGGCACGGCAATGGTCGGTGCCCACCAGGCCCAGTCCATCAGCGCGGTGGCCGCGCCGATTGTGAGCCCCGCTTCAAGCGCAGCCCCGGTGTTGTTGCCCGGCGGGGTGGCGCTCCAACTGGCACGGGTGGGTTGCGGCAGGTATTTTTCACGCAGGGTTTGGTTCTGCTCAAAGCCGCCGGAGCCAAAAATCACGCCACGGCGAGCCTTGAGCTCAAGGACTTTGCCACCCGTGGCGACCTTGATCCCCGCTACCCGATCACCGTCGAGCAGCAAGTCCTGAAAATCGGTGTTGAGCCATAACGGCACGTTGCGGTCCATCAGGGAGCGGCGCAACGACGCCACCAGCGAGCTGCCCAATGCGGCGCGGCGGTCGTACTTGCTTTTGCGACGCCATTTGAAATCGAGTTTGTAGCGCGCCATTAGCTTGAAAATCAGCCATTGCCAGCCAAAGCTGCGAGCCATGGCCTTGTGCGCGTCGCGGGCAGTCCAGGCAATGCGGCCCATCAACAGGGTCGACGGCGAAGGTTTACGAAGGTTGGGCAATTCGTCCGCCAGCAGGCTTGTGTCGAACAGCTCCGGGTCCAGGGTGCGCCCCCCCGCCAGGGCACCTGGCAACTGCGGATAGTAGTCAGGGTATTTATCGGCCACGGCATAACGCACGCGGCTGTTGTCGGTGAGCTTTTTGATCATCGGCGCGGCGTTATCCAGGTACGCCTGCAGGCGCAGTGGGTCGCCGTGCTCACCGGTCGCGGCCTTGAGGTACTGCATCGACAGCTCAGGGCTGTCCTGACCGCCAATGGTGGCAAAGTAATGGTTGTTGGGGATCCAGATACCGCCGCCTGAAATCGCCGAGGTGCCACCATATTTATCGCTTTTTTCGACAATCAGAACCGACAGGCCCTGATCAGCCGCAAACAGGGCCGAGGTCATGGCGCCGGCGCCGGAGCCGACAACAATTACGTCATAGCTGGACTGAGACTGATCGTGAGCCGTCATTTTTATTATGCCTTGCGCTGAAGTCAGAGGTGTTTTACGGAATCAGAGGGCTGACCCGATCAAACAAAAGGGTCCGCGTTGGGCAGGCCCAGCTGTACAAGACCGTAACTGCGGCGGTAAGCCGCCTCGTTGTTGGCAATGTGCCCGCGAGCCTGGTGCAGGTCACGGAAGTAACGCGCCACCGGGTTGGTGTTGTACAAACCCGAAGCGGCCATGCAACGCAGCAGGTCACTGACACGGTCGGCGCACACATTGGTCACGTGGGAGGACTGGTAGCGATATAACAAGCGGGTTTCGACATCCGGGTATTCCCCGGCTGCGGCCAGCGCCATCAGGTGCCCGTAGTTGCGCATCAGCACCAGTTTGAGCGCGTCAACGGTGATGATGGCTTCAGCTGCAGCCGCTTGGGCCGCCGGATCTTCGGCGGTTTTGGCGCCGTGTTTGCCGATGTGCTTTGCCGCGTTGTCGCAAAACTCGTTGATTGCCCCTTGCAAGGCGCCAAGGGCCGAGGTCGATACAGCGCGGGCAAACACCTGGGCAAACGGGATCGAGTACATCGGGTTGGTATTGACCAGTCGGCCCGGCGTGGCTTCGATGCTGTAGTTGTTGGTGCGCTGCACCCGATGAGCCGGGACAAAAGCGTCTTCAACAACGATGTCGTGACTGCCGCTGCCGCGCAGGCCTAAAACGTCCCAGTTCTGTTCGATGCGGTAATCGCTGGCCGGAATCAGGAAGGTGCCGTGTTCGGTTGGGCCCATTTCGTCTTGCGGCACGATACCGCCGAGCAGGCACCATTGTGCATGTTGGCTGCCACTGGAAAACCCCCAGCGCCCGCTGACCTGATAACCCCCCTTGACCGGCGTGACCTTGGCCACCGGCATATAGGTCGAAGCCACCAGCACGGAGCTGTCTTCACCCCACACATCACGCTGGGCTTCAATCGGGTAACGCGCCAGTTGCCATGGATGCACGCCCACCACACCAAATACCCAGGCAGTGGACATGCAGCCTTCAGCCAGGGTCATCTGGATTTCAAAAAAGGTGCGCAGGTCGACTTCATGACCGCCCCACATCTTGGGCTGCAGGGCTCGAAACAAACCGGCCTCTTGCATGTCACGAACGGTTTCGTCGGGCAGTTTGCAGTCTTTGTCCGCCTGGGCTGAACGGCTTTTTAGCGCAGGAATCAGGTCACGCGCACGTTGCAGCAGCTCAAGCTCAATCGGACTTTTCTCTCGTATCTGATCCATCCGTGTGTTCTCCGTCAGTCTCTCGCTGCGCGAATGCGCGGGCGGTGTATGACGAATAATCCGGCCTGGCACGCTGTGGATCATCGTCAAAGCGGACTAGGCTAGGGCATCACACGGAACTTGCGCACGCGCCGGGATCACTTCGCGAGCAGGCTCGCTCCCACAATGACCCTGGGGGGAACAGGCTTAAAGAACCGGCAGCCTGGCGAAAGGCCGATCCTGTTCAATCTGCGCACTCAAACGCAGCAACACGTCTTCGCCACCCAAAGGCCCGGTAAACATCATGCCGATGGGCAGACCGTTGTTGCTCATGCCCACCGGCAAGGAAATGGCCGGCTGGCCGCTGACGTTGGCCAGTACGGTAAAGGACGCGCTGCCCATGGCGTTGTGGGCATAGCTCTCCCAGGGCTGATCGAGGCTCAAGAGCCCCAGGTCCGGGGTGACATTGGCGGTCACCGGCGAGAGGATCACGTCAAACTTCTGGAATTGATCTTCCATGTAGCCGCCAATGGTCTCGAACGACTGACGCGCACGGTACAAGCCCTCTCCGGTAACTTTTTGCGCGCGGTCCAGCACCACCCGGGTGATACGTTCGTAGTCATCGGCAGTGGCAGCGCGACCCAGTACCTGTTCGCGATCGTGAACCATGGTCAGCAATGCATCGCCAATCACCGAACCGTGTGCGCCGAACAACTGGCGCGGATCGATGCCAAGGCGCAGCTCTTCAACCTCATGCCCCTGTGCTGCCAGGCGTTTGGCAGTATCGCTCAGCACTCTCTCCACCTCAGGGTCCAGCGGCGCGCCGGTCAATGAGTCACGTACCACGCCGATGCGCAAACGACCGGGGGCGGTGCGCAACTCTTCGACATAGGGGCGCTCAAGTGGCTTGGCCCAGTACGGACTGCCAGCCTCATGCCCCTGCCCCGCATCCATGAACAACGCCATGTCACGCACATTGCGCGACACCACGTTGCCTACGCTGGCTCCAAACCAGCCCTCATATTTACCCGGGCCGCTGGGGGTGCGGTAGCGCGTGGGCTTGAGCCCGACCAGGCCGCAATAGGACGCGGGTATCCTGATCGAGCCACCGCCGTCTGTGGCGTGGGCCACCGGCACAATGCCCGCAGCAACGGCCGACGCCGCGCCACCGGATGAGCCTCCTGCGCTTTTAGCCAGGTTCCACGGGTTGCGGGTTTGCCCCCACAGCAGGGATTCGGTGGTGGTGGTCAACCCGAATTCCGGGCAGGTGGTCTTGCCAAACGGCACGGCCCCGGCCGCCTGATAACGGGTGATCAGGGTGCTGGTATGGGGCGCCAGCGGTGCATCTTTGTACAGGCGGCAACCATTGGTGGTGCGGGTGCCTTCGAGGTAAGTATTGAGGTCCTTGATCAGGATCGGCACCCCGGCCAGCGCCCCCGTGGTTGATGCACCACTGGCGGTACGGGCCTTGAGCAGCGCGTTGGCGTAGTCGTCATGGCGCATATTGACGGCATTGACCTTGGGGTTGACCGCATCACAACGGGCCATGGCCGCCGACAGCAGATTTTGCGGGCTGATTTCACCTTTTTGCACGGCTTTGGCCATGTCCCAGGCATCCATTTGCAGATATTCCCCAGGGGATATACCGCTGGAACCGGCCGCATTGGCAAAGCGCCCGAGCAGGCCTGCGCCCACAGTCAGGGCACCGGCCTTGAGCACATGACGACGCTGCCAGCCGGTGGCAAGTTGCGTGTCTTCGGGGGTAGAGGCTGGGATTGGCAAAGTATCACTCCGATTTACATTTTATTTTTGTAAAAAACGCATGCCCCCTGTGGGAGCACAGCGTTTTCAGTCAGCCGTTACCATCGATTGCATGGTGGGCAAAAAGTGTTCGCCATAGGGCGGCAGCAGGCCCCATTCGCGGCGCGGATCGTGGGCCGCAGCCTTGTAAACCGTACGCATGTGGCTGAATTCAAGGAAGCCTTCGCGGCCATGATAGTGGCCCATGCCCGAGGCACCGATCCCGCCAAACGGCGCGTCATGCAGAGCCGCGTGCATCATCACGTCATTGATGCTCACACCGCCGGAAATCGTGTGCTGCAGCACATGGCGCTGCTCTTCTTCATTCTGGCCAAAGTAGTACAGCGCCAGCGGTCGCTCGCGGGAGTGGATGTCGCCCAGCGCCCGATCAATGTGCTCATAAGGCAGCAGCACCAACGCCGGGCCGAAGATTTCTTCGTGCATGATCTGGCTGTCACGGGGCGGGTTGATCACCACCTGCAGCGCGCGTCGACGGGTTCGGGCGTCGGCCTCTGGCGCCTGCGGGAAGCTCTCGATCCGGGCACCCCGCTCACGGGCATCCTGCACGTAACCGTCGATGCGCTGCACATGGCGGGCATTGACCACAGCCACTACATCCGGGTTGTCGTCCGTGGTAGGGAGCAGTTCGGTGTAGGCAGTACCCAGCAGGCCGATAAAATCTTCCAGCAGCTCACGCGGCACGTACACCACGTCCGGGTTGATGCAGATTTGCCCACCGTTATTGGCCTTGGCCACTGCGATGCTGAAGGCAGCCTTGGCCAGATCTGCGCTGCGGGAAATGATCACCGGGGATTTACCTCCCAGTTCCAGGGTCAGGGGCACCAGGTTTTCAGCCGCATTGCGCATGACCGAACGTGCCACAGCGGTACTGCCGGTGAACACCAGATGATCGAAGGGTTGGGAGGTAAATACCTGCGCCAGCTCGGCATCACCGGTCACCACAGCGATTTCAAGCGGGTCGAACATGTCGGCAAAGGCCTGGGTCAGGACCTGAGCGGTGCGAGGCACCACTTCGGAGGGTTTGAGAATGGCTCGATTGCCCGCAGCCAGGACGCATGCCAAAGGGCTGAGCAAGGTGAACAGCGGCGCATTCCAGGTGCCCAGAATGCCGATGGAGCCTTTGGGCTGGTGCATCACCCAGGCTTTGGCACCCATCTGGTCGTAGGGCGAAAACACTTGTCGCGGCTCATCTTGTGCCCAATGGTCAAGATGGTCGCGCGCATATTTGAGTGATGCCAGCGAACCCAGCACGTCATTCATCAATGAAAAACCCTGCGGGCGACCGCCAAAATCTTCATCCATTGCCTCGATCAGTGGCTGCTGATAGCGCACCAGCAGCTCTATCACGCGCTGAATGCGTGCCCGACGCAGCTCTGGGCTGACGTACCCAGCATTGATAAAGGCTTCTTTTTGCGCCGCCAACAGGCTGGACAGCTGTTCTGGAGCAGTGCTGCTGAACGTCATGGATGAGTCCTCTGATACACCGGTTCAATGAGCCGACGCTAGCGAATCCGCCTCCCGAACGCCTCGTCCAATCGGACGATAATCGGCTGCATTCGTTAGTCCATTAAGACGATGTAGCGCACCGTTTCGAGGCGAATACTGCAAGCACGAAAATTCAATCCATGAGGTTCGTCATGGCAATGCAAAGCAGCTTCGACCCGCAGGCATTCCGTACCGCGCTGGGCACCTTTACCACCGGGGTGACGATCATCACCACCCAGGCTGAAGATGGTTCGCCCATCGGCATTACTGCCAACAGTTTCAACTCGGTCTCCCTCAACCCGCCGCTGGTGCTGTGGAGTCTGGCCAAGACTGCTCGCAGTCTGCCGGTGTTCAGTTCCGGAAAACACTGGAACGTGCATGTGCTGTCGACCGAACAGGAACCTCTGTCCGGACGTTTTGCGATGCAGGGCGAGAACAAGTTCTCCGAAATTGAACTCGACAACGGCATCAGCGAAGCGCCGCTGCTACAGGACTGCACCGCCAGGTTTCAGTGCCGCACGGCCTTTCAATATGAAGGCGGCGACCATGTGATTTTTGTCGGGGAAGTACTCGCCTTCGATCACAGCGACCGTGCACCGTTGGCCTTTCAAAGCGGCCAATATGCCCTGGCGACGCGCAAGCCACGCAGCGAGCTGCGCCTGGCAACCACTCCGCCACCGCCGGAATGCAGCTACACCGAGGACTTGCTCGGTTATCTGCTGGGCCGCGCCCACTACCAGTTGCTCGACGCCCTGCATCGCCTGCTGAGCAATCAGCAACTGGATGAGCATGCATTTTTCATCCTCTCGGTCCTGTGTATTCGCGACAACCTGACCCTGGATGAAATCAATCATTTCGTCAGCTACACCGGGCATGTGGTGACCGTGGCAAGCATGCGCTTTCTCGAAAAGCAGAATCTGGTCGCTCTCGAAGGCAGCCAGCAGGCACCGCGCTATGTACTGACCGCCACCGGTCGTGAGGCGTCGCTGCAACAAGTGGCACTGGCCAAGGCCGTGGAGGAGAACGTATCGGCCAGACTCGCTCCCGGCGATGCCCAGGCCCTTAAAGTGCTGCTCAAGCGCCTGATTGCAGCCAGTGATCCAGGCTTGCCCGATCTATGGGCGCCCCGTTAAATCCCTAGTCAAAAAGGAACAGGACCCTTTATGAACATTATTCAGCGCTTCAATCTGACCGGCAGCGTGGCCGTCATCACCGGTGGCGGGCGGGGCATTGGCCGCGGGATCGCCCTGGCCTACGCCGAGGCTGGCGCCGATGTGGTATTGGCAGCCCGCACCTTGAGCGACGTTGAAGCGGTGGCCGAAGAAGTTCGCAGCCTGGGCCGCCGTGCCCTGGCCCTGAGCTGTGACGTGAATGATGCCGAACAACGCAGTGCGGTGGTCACCCAAGCCCGTGAGCACATGGGGCGCATTACTCATCTGGTGAACAACGCAGGCGGTGCCGGCCCCAACGACCCGTTGACCCTGAGTGTCGAGCGCTTCGAAGAAATCATGCGTTTCAACGTGTCTTCGGCCTATCACCTGTGCCAGCTGTGCGTGCCGCACATGCGTGATGCGGGCAACGGCAACATTCTCAATATCACCTCAGGCGCGGCGCGTTATGCCCAAACCCAATTCAGTGCCTATGGCACTGCCAAAGCCGCGCTGAGCCACATGACCCGCTTGCTGGCCCAGGATTTCGCGCCGTTGGTGAGGGTCAACGCAATTGCCCCCGGCCCGATCCTGACCGACGCCCTGAACCGCGTCCTGCCGGTTGCCATGCGCGAGGGCATGATCAACGCCACCCCGCTGCAAAGCCTGGGCGAAGTCGAAGACATTGCCGCCGCTGCGCTGTACCTGGCCACCCCGGCTTCGCGCTGGGTCACCGGCAAGATCCTGGAAGTGGATGGTGGCGCCGAATCGAGCGTGTGGCCGGGCTGAGCCAAGACTAAACCGTGGGAGCGAGCCTGCTCGCGAAGCTCGCTCCCACAAGGGATTTTCTGCAGAGCCCTCACCGGGATCTGGCTTTAAGAGAGCGTATTTATGGACACACAGTTGATTGAAGCCCTGGGCGACGAGCTGTTTCACGCGCTGCGTGAGCGCCGCAGTGTGCAGCCGCTGACCCAGCGTTATCCGGACCTGACCCTGGAAACGGCCTACCGGATCTCCCTGCGTTTTTTACAGCGCCGCGAAGCGCTGGGCGAGCAAGTGATCGGCAAGAAGATCGGCGTCACCAGCCGTGCCGTGCAGGAAATGCTCGATGTGCATCAGCCCGATTTCGGTTTTTTGACTAATCCCATGCAGGTCGCTGACAACAGTGATGTGAGCTTCGTCACCCACCATCTGGTGCAACCACGGGCTGAAGGCGAGATCGCTTTTATCCTCGGCGAAGACCTGCACGGCCCCGGCATTACCGCCGAAGACGTCATGGCTGCCAGCCAATGGGTGGGGCCGTGTTTCGAGATTGTCGACTCGCGTATCGCCGACTGGAAAATCCGCATTCAAGACACCGTGGCCGACAACGCCTCATGCGGCGTGTTCGCCCTGGGCGAGCAACGGATCAATCCCCGTGAACTGGACCTGGCCAAGGTCGAACTGCACATGCTGAAAAACGGTCAGCCGGCGGGTAACGGTTTTGGCTCGGCAGTACAGGGCCACCCCTGCGCCGCCGTGGCTTGGCTGGCCAATACCCTGGGCAAGTTCGACATTCCGTTTCGCAAGGGTGAAATCATTCTGTCCGGAGCATTGGCACCGCTGGTGCCGGTGCAACCCGGGGATGAGGTCAGCCTGACCCTTAGCGGTCTGGGCTCTGCCCGTCTGCGCTTCGTGCCCTAAACCCCGTTCGAGACCTTTCCCATGACCAAAAAGATCAAATGCGCCCTGATCGGGCCGGGCAATATCGGCACCGACCTGCTCTACAAGTTGCTTCGCAGCGACGTGCTGGAGCCGGTGTGGATGGTGGGCATCGATGCCACGTCCGAAGGCCTGAGCCGCGCCCGAGAGATGGGCCTCAAGACTACCAGCGACGGGGTCGACGGGCTGTTGCCGCATGTGCTGGCGGACAATATTCAGATTGCCTTCGATGCCACGTCGGCTTACGTTCACGCCGAAAACAGCCGCAAGCTCAACGAGCTGGGCGTGCTGATGATCGACCTGACCCCTGCCGCCATTGGCCCGTACTGTGTGCCCCCGGTCAATCTCAAGGCCAACCTCAAGCGCGGTGTAATGAACGTCAATATGGTCACCTGCGGCGGCCAGGCGACCATTCCGCTGGTGGCTGCCGTGAGCAGCGTGCAACCGGTGGCTTATGCCGAGATCGTCGCCACAGCGGCGTCCAAGTCGGTCGGCCCGGGCACGCGCAAGAATATCGACGAGTTCACCCGCACCACGGCCAGTGCCATCGAACAGGTGGGCGGAGCCAAAAAAGGTAAGGCGATCATTATCGTCAATCCGGCCGAGCCCCCCCTGATCATGCGCGACACCGTGCATTGCCTGACTGAAACCGAACCGGATCAAGCCGCGATCACCCTGGCCATTGCCAACATGATCGAGCAGGTGCAGCAGTACGTGCCGGGCTACAAGCTGGTCAACGGGCCGGTGTTTGAAGGCAATCGGGTGTCGATCTTCATGGAGGTCGAAGGCCTGGGCGACTACCTGCCCAAGTACGCCGGCAACCTCGACATCATGACCGCTGCCGCTGCGCGCACCGCCGAGATGTTCGCCGAGGAAATCCTCAAGGGTGAACTGCAACTCAAGGCATCCGCCCCTCAACCTGCCCTCGCTTAAGGAGCCGACCATGGATCTTCGCGGCAAAAAAATCACCGTGCATGACATGTGCCTGCGCGACGGCATGCACCCCAAGCGTCACCAGATCAGCCTGCAACAGATGAAAGACATCGCCTGTGGCCTGGACGCCGCTGGCGTGCCCTTGATTGAAGTCACCCACGGCGACGGCCTGGGTGGCAGTTCGGTGAACTACGGGTTCCCGGCGCACACCGATGAGCAGTACCTGTCTGCGGTTATCCCGATGATGAAAAAAGCCAAGGTGTCGGCCCTGCTGCTGCCCGGCATAGGCACGGTGGATCATCTGCAAATGGCGTATGAGCTGGGGGTCAATACGATCCGGGTCGCTACCCATTGCACGGAAGCAGACGTGTCGGAGCAGCACATCTCCTATGCGCGCAAGTTGGGCATGGACACTGTGGGTTTCCTGATGATGGCCCACATGAATAGCCCCGAAGGCCTGGTCAAGCAGGGCAAGCTGATGGAGAGTTTCGGCGCCAACTGCGTTTACCTCACCGACTCGGCCGGCTACATGCTGCCCCACGACATCAAGGCCCGGGTCGCGGCGTTGCGTGAAGCGCTGCATCCGGACACCGAGATCGGCTTTCACGGCCATCACAACCTGTCCATGGGTGTGTCTAACTCCATCGCCGCCATCGAGGCCGGGGCCACGCGGATCGACGCCGCCGCTGCCGGTTTGGGCGCCGGTGCAGGTAACACGCCAATGGAAATCCTGGTTGCGGTGTGTGACCGCATGGGCATTGAAACCGGGGTCAGCGTATTCGGCATTCAAGATGTCGCCGAAGACCTGGTGGTGCCGATCATGGACTTCCCGATCCGCAGCGATCGTGATGCCCTGACTATGGGCTATGCCGGGGTCTATGGCTCGTTCCTGCTGTTTGCCAAGCGCGCCGAGAAGAAATATGGCGTACCGGCACGGGAAATCCTGGTGGAAATGGGCCGTCGCGGCATGGTTGGCGGTCAGGAAGACATGATTGAAGACACTGCCATGACCTTGGCTCGCCAGCGGGCCTGAGGCTTTGTTCCTTGCCAGGGGCGCTGACCGGGTCAGCGCCTTTGGCGTTTTTATCTGACAGGAATTCAACCATGTCCAATGCCCAGGTCGGCTGGCGCAGCCATGCTTTGCTGTTGTTGCTGGCGGCCATGTTTGCCGACAACTTTGTCGGCCGCCAGATTCTGGCGGTGATGATTGAACCGATCAAAGCAGAGTTCGGGGTCAGTGATACGGCGATGGGGCTGATTTCGGGCCTGGCATTTGCCGGGGTCTACGCCCTCCTCGCCTTGCCCGCCGGGCGGCTGGCCGATCGCATGTCACGCACCCGCTTGCTGGCGATTGCCTGCCTGTTATGGGCGGTGGCGACCATGATCTGTGGCCTGGCAGTCAGTTTCTGGATGCTGGCCGTGGCGCGCATGGCGGTTGCCGTGAGCGAGTCGCCGACCACCTCGGCGTCGATGTCGATCATTGCCGACTTGTACCCGCCGCATCGTCGCTCGTTTGCGATCAGTTGCTTCACTGCCGCCCCGACCTTTTCCGCCGTTATCGGCCTCAGCCTCGGGGCATGGGTGGTCGAGCACTATGGCTGGCGCACGGCGTTTATCGTGATCGGCATGCCCGCGCTGTTGTTCTCCACGCTGCTGGCTTTTGTCGCAAACGATCCGGCCCGGGGCCGTTGGGACCTGGCCAGCGCCCATGCTGCCCATCCGCTGCAAAGCATGGGCAGTGAGGCACGCAAACTCTGGGCTCTGCCCGCCTACCGTTGCCTGGTCATGGCGGGCGGCCTGACCACTCTGGGCTCCTATGCTATCGGCATGTGGAACACCAGCTTTCTGGTGCGCTCCCACGGATTGTCACTCCAGCATGCGGGGTTGCTGGCGGGCTTTATCTGTGGCGGTTTTGCCGGGATCGGCGCCTTGTTCAGCGGCTGGCTAAGCGACCACCTGACGCCGCGCAACCCGCACTGGCAAGTGGGTATTCCAATAATCGGCAATGTAGCCGCGCTTGCTGCGCTGTTCGCCTACCTGCTGTGGCCCGACACAGTGTGGACGCAGCTGGGCAGCGTGCCCGTCCCCAGCTCGATGCTGTGGTGCGCGCTGTACAGCTTTTTTGTGGTGTGGTGGGTGGCCCCGTCTTACAACCTGGTCACGCAACTGGTTCCGGCCAACCGTCGAGGCACGGCCATGGCTTTACAGACCATCATCTCGACACTTATGGGGGTTGGGGTGGGCCCGTTACTGGCCGGACTGTTCAGTGATGCCTTGCAACCGGCTTTCGGCGTTGAATCGCTGCGCTATGCGTTACTGCTGGTCAGTCTGCCGGTGGCAGGTGCGATCATGCTGCTGATCCGCACCTCCAGCCATGCCGCACAAACCGATTATCTACAGGCAGAGCGAGCCGCATAGTCATCGATAAATGTGCGGGTCAGCTCATAGGACGACAGGTTCGCCCTGCGCCCGGGGCTGAGGGGGAATGCCTGACCCGCCCACAGGTTGATGAAGTCACCGCTGCCCTCTGACTTGGCCTTCAAGGGCAGCAGCACCCCGCCCGCCAGCGGAAAGACCGGCGCCTGGGTATTGATCGGACCCATTTCGCGCATCACCCGATTGACAATACCGCGGGCCGGGCGGCCGGTAAAAAGGTTGGTCAACGCAGTTTGGCTGGAGCTGGCTTCACGCAGCGCCCGGTGATGGGGTTGGGTGACGCTGGCCTCGGCACAAAACAGGTACGCGGTGCCGATTTGCACGGCACTGGCGCCCAGTGCAAACGCAGCGCCGATGCCCCGCGCATCGGCGATCCCGCCCGCGGCAATCACCGGCACAGTTACCGCATCAACGATCTGTGGCACCAGGGCAAAGGTGCCGATCTGGGTAGTCAGTTCACGGCTCAAAAACATCGCCCGATGCCCACCGGCCTCGTAGCCCATGGCGATGATCGCATCACACCCGTGAAGCTCCAGCCATTGAGCCTCCTCAACCGTGGTGGCTGAACTGAGGATTTTTGCCCCGCAGGCCTTGACCCTCGCCACCAGCTCCGGTGCCGGCAGGCCGAAGTGGAAACTGACGACCTCCGGGCGCAGCTCTTCGACCAGGGCGCAGGTGGTTTCGTCGAAAGGTGCGCGGCTCGACACGGGAGTCGGCGCGTCATAGTCGACCCCAAGCTCGATGTAGTAGGCCTTGAACAGCGACTTCCACTGCTCGATTGCGGCCTCGTCGTATTCTGGGGCTTGATGGCAGAAAAAATTCAGGTTCAAGGGCTGCTCGCTTGCGGCCCTGAAAGCCGCCACTTCAGCGCGAATCGATTCGAGGTTCAACGTGGCACAGGCCAGGGACCCCAGCCCTCCGGCCCTGGCGACACCGATCATGATATCGGCGCCAGCGCCGAGCATGGGGGCCTGGATGATGGGATGGGTGATGCCGAGCAAGTCGATAAGGCGAGAATCGGGCCAGCAGCTCATGAGGGCGCTCACGGGTAATGATCGGGATGCCAATACTAGCGGCTGGCTTACGAAGGCGCAGCCTCGTTCTGCTCGTCAGCGGCTACACATTCGTCGTCTGACCCGCTAACCCTCTACGTAGCAGTTGACGAGTAGAACGAGGCTACGTTCGAACGCGCAGCGGTCGCAAAACCGGTACACGCGGTTTGCCTGATTAACCGTGGAAGCCGACCTTACGACTGCTTCGCAGCCGGACGCAGCCTCGCACGGCTCGTCAGCTGCTACGGATACCTACCCCGCGTTTGTAGCAGTTGACGAGTAGAACGAGGCTACGTTCGATCGCGCAGCGGTCGCAAAACCGGTACACGCGGTTTGCCTGATTAACCGTGGAAGCCGACCTTACGACTGCTTCGCAGCCGGACGCAGCCTCGCACGGCTCGTCAGCTGCTACGGATACCTACCCCGCGTTTGTAGCAGTTGACGAGTAGAACGAGGCTACGTTCGATCGCGCAGCGGTCGCAAAACCGGTACACGCGGTTTGCCTGATTAACCGTGGAAGCCGACCTTACGACTGCTACGCAGCCGATCGCAGCCTCGTTCCTGCGTCAGCGGCTACAGGCCTCTTATTTCTTGCCGGCCAACGCCGAAATCAAAGCCGGGTCATGGTTGTAGATGTCCGGCGCATAGGTCACTTTTCCATCTTTGCTCGCCTGGGCCGTCCAGTAAGTCATCAGGATCGGCACCGGTCGGGACAGCCTGAATTCATGGGTCAACCCCGTGCTCAAGAGTTCTTCGGTGCGGGTCTTTTCGGCCGGGGTCACCAGCAGGTCACGCAGCTGGAACACCGACTCGACCCGTACACAGCCCGAACTGAAAGCCCGTGGTCCCTTGCTGAACAACGCCTGGCTGGGGGTGTCGTGCAAGTAGACCGAGAACGGATTGGGAAACCGGATTGCAATTCGCCCCAGAGGGTTTCTCGGCCCGGCGCCCTGGCGCAGAAGGATATTGCCCGGGCGGTCCCAGTCAATATCCTGGGCCGCCAACGGCTGGCCGTTGCTGTCCACGATCTGCAGATCCTGGCGGCTGAGGAAAGACGGATCGCGGCGGATCTGCGGCAGTTTGTCTTCACGAAAAATGGTCGGCGGGATGGTCCAGGTCGGGTTCAAGGTCAGGCGATTGACCCGGGACTTGAGCAACGGTGTCTGGCGTTCGGCACGCCCCACTTGTGTGCGGGTCTGCCACACGGGCACGCCACTCTGGTACACGGTCAATTGCGCAGCGGGCACGTTGACCAGCAAGCTGTCGGGCTCAAAATCCTGGGCGATCCAACGAAAACGCTCAAGGTTGATGCGCAGTTGTTCGAGCCGCTCCTGAGGGCTGATATTCAGCTCTTTCAAGGTACCCGCACCGATCACACCATCGGCCTGCAACGAGTGATCGAGCTGAAAGCTCTTCACGGCTGCAGCCAACTCATTGGTGTAAGTGTGATCGACAGAGGCCGGTAATTGATTCAGGTAGCCTTCACTGAACAGCCGCTTTGCCAGTTCGGGCACCCGTGCATCCTGCATGCCGGGTCGCAACAAAGGACCGCTCGCAAGCGGCTGCCATTGTGGCAACGGTTGCAGACGCTGGCGGGCATAGACCCGGCGCAGGTTTTGATACATCTCCCCTTGCGGCCGCGCCTGGTCAAAGGCCCGCGGAATATCATTCAGGCCCGGTCCTGCCAGGGCCAGAATCCGGGCCTGACGGTCCTGGGGCACTTCGCTGGCATGCCATACCGGCTCAAACTTTGCCTGTGGCAGGCGACCATAGTGCAGGTCCTGCAATGCTTGAAGGTACTGCTGGCTGGTCTCGATATCGGCGCACAGATCCCGAGTCGAGGGCAGTGTGTAGTCGCCAGGGTTCAGACCGTCATCGGCCAACTGAGCCAGTGCTGCTTGCAAGGCGCTCAGGCGCTGATTGTCGGTCCAGACCAACTGATCGTTATGCCCCAGATAAAAACCCTGCAGCAGTTGTTTAGAAGACTCGCTGACTCGCGCCGCCAGCCCCGGGCAGTCCTGAGGCAGTTGACTGAGCGCCTGCTGCACCGGATTCAGTGAACTCACAGGTAGGGGATCGCCTACAGCGACCAATGGCGCAGTCAGCAAGGCAATGCTCAAGTAAAATGCGCGTTTTTTGAACAACTGCTTAACTCCAATTAAGGGCCGTCACTTGGTACATCAACTGAATCTGCAGTCACGGTAAACCCACAGGCTAGCAGCTAACGCAGGATCGCCAAGTTATCGGCGCAGGATTGCTGGCCTGACATCATCGAGAACACGCTATTTATGCTTAACTTTTTACGTCGCTTTTGTTTGGCAGCCCTTGCACTGAGTGCAACCTGCAGCACTGCCTACGCAGCCAACCCTCTATTACTCAGCAAACTCAGCCATGCTGCCCCCGAGCTGAACCCACAGGCCCTTAAAAGCGCCCTGAGCGCCATGCAATGCGCGGTCAACAATGGCGCAAAGCAGGCCCAGCATCTGGCCGTAATCGATTACTCGCAACCTTCGACTGCGCGTCGTCTCTGGATCTTTGACCTGAATCGCAAGACGTTGGTTCTGCGAGATCTGGTGGCCCACGGCAAAAAATCCGGTGAAAACTTCGCCACCAGTTTCTCCAATACCGAAGGCAGCAATCAGTCAAGCCTGGGGCTGTTCAGTACCCAGGAAAGCTATGTGGGCAGCCACGGCTACTCGTTGCGCATGGACGGCCTGGAGCCGGGCATCAATGATCAAGCTCGCGAACGTGCAATCGTGATTCACCCTGCCGATTACGTTAATCCGCTGTGGAGCAAAACCCAGGGCCGAATCGGTCGCAGCCTTGGCTGCCCGGCAGTACGCCCGCAAGTGGCGCGCCAGGTGGTGGACAAACTCAAGAATGGCCAGTTCATGTTCGCCTGGTACCCCGACAAGCGCTGGCTGCAATCCTCGGCTTACCTCAACTGCCAGTCACGGCAGGTGGCAAGTATTGTGTCGGCCAAGCATGAGGTCATGCCAGGGGGTTGAAAGCCCGGAAGCAATACCGGTACATAGTGCGTACATGTTCAAGGAGATTCACCATGTCCGCGTTGCACACGAGTGCCTGTATTTATCGCCCCATGACCCAGTCCGATTTACCCGCAGCCCACGGGCTGTCCTCGCAACTCGACTGGCCCCACCGCCTCGAAGACTGGGGCCTGCTGCATCGGGTCTTCAAAGGATTTGTAGCGACTGTCGATGACCGTTTGATCGGCACGGCATTCGCCTGCCCCCAAGGCAACTTTGCAACCATCGGCCTGGTGGTGGTCAATCCCGACTTCCAGGGCCAGGGCATCGGCCGCCTGCTGATGGAGCTGGCACTTGATGCTTGCCAACCGGGCACTCCCATCCTAAATGCCTCCGTTGCTGGTGCACCGCTGTATCTGAGTCAGGGCTTTGTCGAATTCGGCACCATTGAACAGCGCCAGGGCCTGGCCCGGGCCGTCGCACTCGAACCCCTGGCCGAAGATGAGCATCTGCGGGCCCTCTGCGAACAGGATCAGGTCCGGCAACTGGCATTGGCCAACGCGGGCAGCGGGCTGGACCGAAGCGCCCTCTTCGCACAGTTGCACGATACGATCGAACACACGGCAGGCATCGAGACAGATGGCCAGCTACAGGCGTTTGCTTTATTGCGCCGGGCCGGGCGCGGACACTGCATTGGTCCTGTCATTGCACAAAATACCCGGCAGGCCAGACACCTGATCACCACCCTGCTCGCCCAAATCCCCAATCAGTTTGTGCGCATCGATGTCCCGATGGACAGCGGACTGTGTGAGTGGCTGACACTGGCCGGCCTTGAACCGGTGGACCGCGTAACCCAGATGGCTCTGGGGTCGCCCCCGCAACCCAACCCGCTCGTACGCCAGTTCGCACTGGTTTCACAGGCCATTGGTTGAGCTGTCGAGCGAAGGATGTGGGAACGGGCTTGCTCGCGATAGCATCACCGCAGTACCCCGCCCTGCCGTTTCTTATCCGTTACCGACCCTTTTCCACTGAAAGCGACACCGCCCCGGGCCTGTTGTTGACTCATCGGGCTCGGCGCTATTTATTACTATTAATCCGCATTAATACGATAAATAGAACATATGCTAAGTCGCCCCCTGCACCGTAAACGCCAGAAGCTCTCCGATGTGATTGTCGAGTCGGTCAAACGCTCGATTGTCACCGATGCACTCAAGCCCGGTGACCGGTTGCCCACCGAACGGGAGCTGATGGGGAGCTTTCAGTGCTCCAAGGGTTCTGCCCGCGAAGCACTCAAGGCGCTGGAAGTCGAAGGCCTGGTCAACACCCGCACTGGCCCCAGCGGTGGCGCCTATCTGAACCAGGCCGGGACCGAGCCCGCCAGTCGCGCACTGCGTAACTACTTGCACTTTCAGCATCTGGACGGCGAGCAGGTCTATCAGTTGCGCAAGGTGATCGAAGTCGAACTCGCGGTATCGGTGATTGGCAGATTGAGTGCCGAAGACTATCTGGCCCTGCAGGCCAACGTGGATTTTTGCAGCGCTCCCGAAGACAGCGAAGCCGGACAGCGCGAACAGCGTCTGGCGGAACTGGAGTTTCATAACCTGCTGGCACGGGCCTGCCCTAACCCGCTCCTGAGTTTTATGGCGCAGTTTCTCAATGACCTGCTGCGCGATCTGGTGGTGCTGAAGAAAGCCTACAAACCCAAGCGCAAACAGTTCGACGCCGCCAACCTGGATTATCACAAGCAACTGTTGATTGCCTTGCAGGCCGAGGATGAAGCCTCTGTGCGCAACCTGATGCACGAACACATGTGTGACGCCGAACACCATATGACCGCCCTCGAGGGCCAGGTCAGCCCGCATTTCCTCCTGGAATTCGATCACAACCACTAACTGTGCCAATAAAAGGCCTGCCCACAGGCCATGTTCCGCCGTTTGCCATTGCTACTCCTGCCAATAACTAATCAAACCAGGGAGTTTCCCCATGCAACGTCGCACTTTGTTGAAAGCAAGCCTGGCCGCTGCCAGTGCCCTGAGCCTTCCGCTGGGCATACGCCATGCCTTCGCCTCCGAGCCCTTTACTTTCTACGGCCTCAAGTCCATGTCCGGCGCCTTTGCCAGTTACGGCAAGTTCGCCGACATGGGCTCGCGCCTGGCAGTGGAGCAGTATCCGCAGTTGCTGGGCAGGCCCCTGAATTACAAGGTGATCGACACCGAGGGCAACGCCGGCAAAGCGGTACGCAAGGTGCAGGAAGCCATTGCACAGGATGGCGCGCGCTTCTTTCAGGGCTGCACACTCTCGTCTTCAGCACTGGCAGTCGCCAAGGAAGTGGACAAGGCAGGCGGTGTCTTCATGACGCCCGTGGGTGCCGACGAAGTGACCGGCAAGGATTGCAACAAAGCCACGTTTCGCTGGTCGGTGCCAACCTACGGTGCGGTACGCGAAACCCTGGTGCCGCTGATCAAGCGTTTGCCCGAAGCCAAGCGCTGGTACACCATCACCCCGCAGTATGTATTCGGCGAAGCGCTGCTCGATGGCACCAAAGAGGTGCTAAAGGAGCATGGCCTGGAACATGTCGGCAACAGCTATCACTCCCTGCAGGAGCAGGAGTTTTCTGGCTACCTGACCAATGCCATCGCGGCAAAGCCCGATGTACTGGTGCTGCTCAACTTCGGCAGCCAATCGTCCAACACCCTGCGCCAGGCGGTGAACTTCGGGATCAAGGAGCGGATGAAGGTCCTGCTGGTGTGGTCGGCGGGTCTGGATCAATTCCAGGAGCTGGGCAGCGACATACTTGAAGGAGTGTACCTCGGTGCCCAGTACTGGCATCAGGTGGATACACCGCTCAATCGCGAACTGGTCAAGATCACCAAGGCCAGGTACGGGATCAACCCCACCTACCCCCTGGCCGCTGACTACATCAGTACCAAGGTCATGCTCGACACCATCGCTGCCACCGGCAGTTTCGATGGCCCCACGGTGGCCAAAGCCATGCAGGGCTTGAGCTATGAGGGCCCGACCGGTACCGAGTCGATCCGCGCCGGTGACCACCAGGTGATCAAGGATTACTACCTGCTGATCGGAAAACCGGCTGACGAAATGAGTGACAAGGACGATCTGGCTCAAGTGGTCAGCTCCGGTCAGTCATTTGCCCCGGTACAAGACACCGGCTGCGTTCTGGGCTGAATCCCGGCACTTCTTCAGCTTTTGCTACTGGCAGCCGATCACCCGTGATCGCCTGCAGAGGGTATCTGCATGCTCGAACTTTACCTGTTTCAAATTCTCAATGGCCTGGGCCTGGGGATGATCTACTTTCTGATTGCCGTCGGACTGACGATCATTTTCGGCCTGCTAAACTTCGTCAATTTCGCCCACGGTGCGTTTTTCCTGCTGGGCGCTTACATCTGCTACACCGCGGTCAGCCTGACCGGCAATTTTTGGCTGTCTTTGCTGCTTGCCCCCTTACTGGTCGCCGCCCTGGCCTGGGTGATTGAGCGATTGCTGATCCAGCGGATTTATCACTTGCCCCACATGTTCCAGATTCTGGTGACCCTGGGTATCGCCCTGATCATCCAGGAAGCCAGCGTGATGATCTGGGGCCCCGTGGGCAAAAGCGTCGCCGTACCGCAACTGTTGCGTGGCGTACTGGTGATCGGCGATTTCGTCTATCCCTACTATCGCCTGTTCCTGATTGTGTTTTCAGCCCTGGTGGGATTCGGCTTGTGGCTGCTGTTGGAGCGCACGCGCTTTGGCGCCCTGGTGCGCGCCGGCAGTGAAAGCACGGAAACCGTGTCGCTACTGGGCACCAATATTTTCCGCCTGTTTTCCATGACGTTCGCCCTCGGCGCCGGGCTGGCCGGTGTGGCCGGCGTGCTATTCGCGCCATTGCGCGGTGCCCAGCCCTTCGTCGGCCCGGAAATTCTCGGGGTGGCATTTGTCGTGGTGGTGATCGGCGGCATGGGCTCGTTCAGCGGTGCGTTGGTGGGCGGCCTGTTGGTGGGCGTGGTGCAAAGCCTGATGACAACTATCTGGCCCCAGGGTGCGAGCCTGATGATTTACGGCGCGATGGCCGTGGTCATTCTGCTGCGTCCTTACGGCCTGTTCGGGAGAGCCTGACATGAGCGAGAAAAACCCCCTGCCCTTTGCCAAAACCCAGTCGCGTTCCATGCTGCTGTTGGTGGTGGCGGTACTGGTCGGCCTGCCACTGGTGCTGCCTTCCGCAACCCTGGCCACCGAAATCCTGATTTTCGCCATGGCGGCACTGGCCTGCAACCTGCTGCTGGGCTACACCGGGCTGTTGTCATTCGGCCAAGGGATCTTCTTTGGCGCCGGTGCCTACTGCGCCGCATTGTTGATGATCCATTTGCAGTTGGGCCTGTTCAGTGCCTTGCTGGGCGCAGCGCTGGCCGGCGGCTTCCTGGCGTTTCTGGTGGGCGCCCTGGCGATTCGCCGGACTGGCATCTACTTCGTCATGCTGACCCTGGCTTTCAGTCAGATGGCGTACTTTCTGACCTACACCCTGAGTGACTGGACTGGCGGCGACAACGGACTGCTGAATGTGCCCCGGCCAGAAATTCGCATCGGTGACACCGTGCTGATGTCATTGAGTGATGCGCGATACTTTTACGGCTTTGTCGCGGTGTTGTTCCTGTTGATTTTCATCGGTGCACGCCGCGTTATCGCTTCGCCTTTCGGCAGTACGCTGATGGCGATCCGAGAAAACGAAACCCGCGCGGCCGCCATTGGCTACGACACCCGGCACTTCAAGATTCTGGTGTTCATGCTCTCGGGGGCAGTCACCGGTATTGCAGGGGCGCTGTACGCCATGCTCCTGCACTTTGTTCCGCTGTCCAATATCGACCTGGCGATGTCGGAAAACATTCTGATCATGACCATCGTCGGCGGTACCGGGTCCTTGTTCGGCTCCTTGCTGGGCGCAGGTTCCATCGTGTTGCTGGGCGAATTCCTGTCTGATCTGTGGCCACGCTGGCTGATGCTGCTGGGGGTCATTTTGATTCTGGTGGTGGTGTTTATGCGCGGCGGCCTGTGGGGCGGATTTTCGAGCCTGTTCGAGCGTATCAAGGGGCAACGCAAACCCAGCTTGCCCGTGCAGGAGGAGCAGCCATGAGCGCGCCTGAGTATCTGCTGCAAACCGAAAATCTGGAGCTGGCCTATGGCGCCTTTCGGGCAGTCAACGGCGTGAGCCTCAACGTCGAAAAAGGCACCATTCATACCGTGATTGGCCCCAACGGTGCGGGCAAGACCAGCCTGTTTCACTGCCTGACCGGAGAGCGTCAGGCCACAGGCGGGGCAATCATGTTTGATGGCAGGAATATCATCAAAAAACCGTCACACGGCCGCGTTGGCCTGGGCATGGCCCGCTCGTTCCAGCTGACCAGCCTGTTTCAAAACCTCAGTGTTCGGGAAAACCTGCGCCTGGCAGCCCAAGGCCGGGATGGTCTGGCTGCGCTGAACTTCTGGCGCCGTGTCGACAGTCGCCGCGAACACCTGGAGATGGCCGATCAGGTGCTGGAGCGCCTGCAATTGACCCAGCGCGCCGACACCCTGGCCGGTGAGTTGTCCCACGGCCAGCAACGGGTGCTGGAGGTGGGCATGTCGATCTGCTCCAAACCCAAGCTGCTGATGCTCGATGAGCCAACTTCCGGCATGGGCATTGACGACATTCCGATCATGACCCAGTTGATCAGTGACCTGGGGCGCGACCACACGGTGCTGTTGATCGAACACAACATGAGCATCGTTATGTCCATTAGCCAACGTATCACCGTGATGAGCCACGGCCAGATTTTGGTCGAAGGCACACCCGAATTCGTTCGCGCCGATGAGCGCGTGCGTGTCGCCTATCTGGGAGAAGCCGCCTGATGCTGACCGTCGAGAATATCCATTCCTATTACGACAAAAGCCATGTCCTTGAAGGCGTCTCGCTGCAGGTCAACCCCGGGGAACTGGTGACGCTGCTGGGCCGTAACGGTGCGGGCAAAACCACAACGTTGCGCAGCATTTTGGGGATCATTTGCCCGCGTCAAGGCCAGATCCTCTTCAACGGCCAGGATATGGTCGGGCGCAAGATCTTCGAGATCGCCCGTGAAGGGCTGGCGCTCGTGCCGGAGCATCGCGGGATCTTCCGCCTGCTGAGCGTCGAGGAGAACCTGCGCATTGCGCAACGCAAAACCAGCCGCTGGCAGCTGGAGGATGTGTACACCATGTTCCCGCGCCTCAAGGAACGGCGAAAAAATGCCGGTCATGCGCTGTCTGGCGGCGAGCAGCAAATGCTCGCCATCGCTCGGGCGCTGCTCAATGACCCCAAGCTGCTGATCCTCGATGAACCCACCGAAGGCCTGGCCCCGGTGATCGTCGACGAGTTGGTAAAAATCCTGCGCAAGATCAAGGACGATGGTCTGCCTGTGCTGCTGGTGGAACAGAACCTGATGGTCTGCGACAAACTGGCCGACCGCCATTACGTACTGGAGCAAGGCCGTGTGGTGTATGAAGGCAGCGCCGCCGATTTTCGCGCCAACCCGACCATCAAGAACCGTTACCTGGCCCTGAGCGCCTGAAGGGAGATTTGTGTCAATGAACAGACCAATCCTGTTATCCGACCTTTTCAACAGCAACGCGCCATTGATCAACCGCGATCGCTTGTGGCAATCGCTGATGGACCTGGCGCAACTCGGCGCCACAGCCAAGGGCGGTGTATGCCGCCTGGCCCTGACCGACCTCGACCGTCAGGCCCGTGACCTGTTTGTGCAATGGTGCGAAGAAGCCGGTTGCACCGTCACGGTTGATGCCATCGGCAATATTTTTGCCCGTCGCGCCGGTCGCCAACCGCACCTGCCACCGGTGATGACCGGCAGCCATATCGATACCCAGCCCACAGGCGGCAAGTTCGACGGGTGTTATGGCGTTATGGCCGGGCTGGAGGTGATTCGCACCCTCAATGACCTGAATTTGAGCACCGAGGCCCCGATCGAAGTGGTGGTATGGACCAATGAAGAAGGCTCGCGCTTCCCGCCGTGCATGATGGGGTCTGGAGTTTTCGCCGGTAAATTCGACCTCGACGAGACCCTGAGCAAACAGGATGAGCAAGGCCTGTCAGTGGGTGCGGAGTTGCAGCGCATTGGTTACGCCGGTAGCCGTGCAGTACTCGGCCATCCGGTTGGGGCCTATTTTGAAGCGCATATCGAGCAAGGTCCGGTGCTGGAAGACCGCAACATCACCTTGGGTGTGGTGATGGGATGCCTGGGGCAGAAGTGGTTTGACCTGACCCTGACCGGCGTCGAAGCCCATGCGGGCCCAACACCGATGCATTTGCGCAAGGATGCGCTGGTGGGCGCCGCACATGTGGTCAGCGCCGTGAACCGTATTGCCCATCAGCATCAACCCCACGCCTGCGGTACTGTCGGCTGCCTGACCCTGCACCCGGGTTCGCGCAATGTAATCCCGGGGCAGGTGCACATGACCATCGACCTGCGGCATTTGCATACCGACCGGTTGCAAGCGATGGTCAATGAGGTCCGCGAGGCTATTGACGTCGCGTGCACCGAGCATGGGCTGAGTTTCGAGCTGACACCTACTGCAGATTTCCCGCCGCTGGACTTCAACCCCGCCTGCATCGACGCCGTGCGCCAGGGCGCGCAACAGCTGGGCCTGAGCCATATGGACATCGTCAGCGGCGCTGGCCATGACGCGATTTTCATCGCTGAGTTGGGCCCCGCCGGGATGATCTTCGTACCCTGTGAAGGTGGCATCAGCCACAACGAAATCGAAAATGCTGCGCCTCAGGATCTGGCTGACGGGTGCGCCGTATTACTGCGGGCAATGGTCAATGCCGCGCAAGCAGGAGCTGCACAATGAGCACGACGGATATCGGGCAAATGAACGCGGTTGAACTGCTGAGCCGCTTTCGCGACAAGAGCCTGTCGCCGGTAGAAGTCACTGAAGATGCCTTGCTGCGTATCGAGCGCTACAACCCGGCGGTCAACGCTTACTGCCACGTGGACCCCGAAGGTGCGATGCAGTCTGCCAGGGAATCCGAGCAGCGCTGGTTGAAAGGCCAACCCTGCGGCGCGCTGGATGGCGTGCCGTCATCGATCAAGGACCTGACCCTGACCCGCGGCATGCCCACGCGTAAAGGCTCACGCACCACATCGGCCCAGGGACCGTGGGAGGTGGATGCACCGTTCACGGCGTTCATGCGCCAGGCCGGAGCCGTGCTGCTGGGCAAAACCACCACCCCGGAATTCGGCTGGAAAGGTGTCACCGACAACCCGCTTTACGGCATCACCCGCAATCCGTGGGACACCCGCCTGACTGCGGGCGGGTCCTCGGGCGGTGCAGCCGCCGCTGCGTCACTCAATCTGGGGGTGTTGCACCAGGGCAGCGACGCGGGCGGTTCGATCCGTATCCCCTGCGCCTTTACTGGCACCTTTGGCATCAAGCCGACATTTGGCTATGTGCCGCAGTGGCCCTCCAGCTCGATGACCATCCTCTCCCACCTCGGACCAATGACCCGCACGGTGGAAGATGCCGTGCTAATGCTGCAAACCGTGGCACAACCGGACGTTCGCGACGGCTTGATCGGCGCACCGCGCAGCCTGCCGTGGCTGCCTGAAGGTGACAGCCTCAAAGGGCTGCGCATCGCTTACAGCCCGGACTTCGGCCATGTGGGGGTCGATCCGCAGGTCGCCAGCGTGGTAGCTCGCGCCGTCGAGCGGCTGGTGGAGCTGGGAGCCCATGTTGAGCAGATCGACCCGGGGTTCAGTGATCCGCTGGATACGTTCAATACCCTGTGGTTTGCAGGTGCCGCCCGCCTGGCCGGACAACTCGACAGCAGCCAGCGCGCCTTGCTCGACCCAGGCTTGCAACGCATTGCGTCGCTAGGTGAACGCATCACGTTGAGCGAATACAGCGCAGCCCTGGAAGCACGAGCGGCTTTGGTGGCACAGATGGCGACGTTCCATGAGCGCTACGATGTGCTGGTCTCACCGATGCTGCCCATCACGGCGTTTGCCGCCGGGCATAACGTACCGCCGGATTCGGCCTATACCGAGTGGATGCACTGGACGCCCTTCAGCTACCCCTTCAACCTGACTCAGCAACCGGCGGCGTCAATCCCGTGCGGCCTGGCTCAAAACGGCTTGCCGGTGGGGTTGCAAGTGGTGGCTGCACGGTTTGCGGATGATCAGGTGCTGCGGGTCTGCCGGGCGTATGAACAACACTTCCCGGCCACACACCCCTTGGTGCCGAAAAACGGCCAGGACTGATCCGGGCAAAACGTTGCCATGCTGCATGAGCCGGCATGGCACGCAGAAGACGTTGAAGCAGAAGGATTGTTTGCTGATAAGTGCGCGTCAGGCCCGATGGCGTTGACGCTGAACGTGAAGATATCCATCACGTGGCGGATGAACTCTTGAAAATGGCAGGGGCGGCTGGATTTGAACCAACGCATGGCAGGATCAAAACCTGCTGCCTTACCGCTTGGCGACGCCCCTGTATCTGTAGCGATGAGTGCCTGGCACTCTTTTACTGATGCTTGCAGCCTGCAAATGTCGCCATTTGCTGCGAGCCTGTAAGGGTTCGCTGCAAGAACGGGCGCAAATATACCAACACTCTTTGGATTGGGGAAGCACTTTTTAAATAAATTTATTCAAAAACAGCTACTTAGTGGTTCTCGGGGCAAAATTAAGCCCTTTTGGCCGTAATGCGGGCCACCCCACTAAAAATCCGTGACACCTCAACTGTGGTGCCGAGCCCGCTCGCGAAGACTGCAAAAGCGCCTCGGCTATCCCCAGTCAACACCGATCTTCGCGAGCAGGCTCGGCCCCACTTCAACTACGGTGCCCACAGAATGTGTGCCTTGCAGGAATTATTGTGGGAGTGAGCCTGCTCGCGATGCAGGCGACGCGGCTTATCCGAATGATCGCGGTGATGCCTTCGCGAGCAGGCTCGCTCCCACTTCAACTTCGGTGCCCACAGAATGTGTGCCTTGCAGGGAATATTGTGGGAGCGAGCCCGCTCGCGATGCAGGCGACACGGTTTATCCGAAGAATCGCGGTGATGCCTTCGCGAGCAGGCTCGGCCCCACTTCAACTTCGGCGCCCACAGAATGTGTGCCTTGCAGGGAATATTGTGGGAGTGAGCCTGCTCGCGATGCAGGCGACACGGCTTATCCGAATGATCGCGGTGATGCCTTCGCGAGCAGGCTCGGCCCCACAGATGTACTGTCAGCATTACCTTCACCACTGGCCGATCTCTTCAGCCTGCCCTTCTGCGGGTCATATGGATCAGCGCCAATCTGTCGCCCTCCGGTGAAGCTCGCTCTTCGATAGCAAAGGGCTGGAATCCCAGCTTTGGATAAAGCAGCAAGCCCGCAGTATTACCGTTGAAACACGAGAGCTGTACTTCAGAGGCGTCGTATCGGTCGAACGCCAGCGCTGTCATCGTCTCCACAATGAAGCTCGCCACACCTTTGCATCGCGCCTGCGGGGCAACGATGACATTGCCGATACAGCAAGTCCCGCCCGGCTCAGCCCGATAGAAGTTGGCAAAACCGACAACTCTATTATCGGCTTCGAAAATCGTTGAATCGAACCGCTGCGCAATCGCGTCGGCCATTTGTGACTCCGTCAGTGGGTATTGCGCTTTTGGGAACATATAAAACAGTTCCTGAGCGCCCTGAGGAAGGCCGCAGATTGTTTTGATGTCATCCGCTTTCACAGGCCGGTGGTGTATTTTCATAGCGCGTCCTTGAGATCTATGGCCCCGGCATTCTAGCTCACCGCCATTTGCTCAAGCACCTGGCTGTTTCGAGCGCAGACCAGGGGCTCGCTGCCTTGAGGCTCGGCTTGTAATTTTTTAAAACTGACGGAGAAGTACCCATGACCGAGTATGAAAGCATTGTCAGTACGGCTGTCGAGAGCGATCTGGACGGCATTCTTGAGCTTCAAGAAGCTAATCAGACAGCCCGTGGCGGCTCACTGTCTGCAAGCCTGCCCCGCTCGCGTATCGCAGCCATGATGCAAGAAATGCCGTTAATCGTTGCCCGGCGCGGCGCCCACGTAACCGGCTTTTTGATGAGCACCAGCCGGACAATGAATGCGGATATACCCATCGTAAAAGCCATGTTCGACGCCTATCAAGGCACCCCTGAGGCCTATGTCTATGGTCCGGTCTGTGTTGGCGAGGAGGAACGTGGCAAGGGCTTGGCGCAAAAAATGTTCGCCGCCCTGAAGCGCCTTGAACCAGGCCGTGAGGGGATTCTTTTCATCCGTCAGGACAACGAACCTTCACTGCGCGCGCACGTGAAAATGGGCATGAATCAAGTTGCATCGTTTTCATTCAAGGGATCTGTTTATGCCGTGTTTTCTTACGTTGCATAAACGGGTAGACCGCGTGGTGTCGAAACTAGCCAATCAGATAAGTGTCTGAAGATCGATGATCTGGCTAACAGCCACACTGATCCGCCACGAAGGTTTCCGGTATGCCCGCCCCCCCTGCTCGCCCAGACCTCATTTATGAATACCCATCGCACCTGCGTGCTCAGGTCGAAGCTGCTCCCCGGGCGCCAGGGGTCTATTTCTTTTACGCTGAAGGCGATTCGATACCGCTTTATATCGGCAAAAGCATCGATATTCGCAGCCGACTGCTTGCCCACCTGCGCGCGCCCGAAGAAGCCAGAATGCTGCGCCAGGCGCAACGAATCGAGTACCAGCAAACCGCAGGGGAAATAGGCGCCCTGCTGCTTGAATCCCGACTGATCAAAGAACTGCAACCCTTGAAGAACAAGCGGCTTCGTCGTCAGCAACGCCTGTGTTCGCTGCGTATTCGCGACGGGGTGCTGGAGATCATCGACACTACCGCGATTGGCGCAGGACCTCAGCTGTACGGACTTTTCCGTAACCGGCGAATGGCTACCGACGCTCTGATGCTGATTGCGGACGAGCATCGCCTCTGCCATACCCTGCTAGGGATTGATAAATCCTCGGGACGCGCCTGCTTCAGGGCACAAATTGGAAAGTGCGCCGGGGCCTGCAAAGGCGCAGAAAGTCATGAGGCGCATACCGAACGCTTGCTCGCTGCTTTAGAACGCTGGGCAGTGCATCACTGGCCGTTCCCCGGCCCAATCGCTTTGCACGAACGGCATGGGCAGGCCGAGGAATACCACGTCGTAGACAGCTGGCGTTACATTGGGACTTACGCCTGCGAGGCTGATGCCAGAAAGGCCCCCAAGCTCACGGGGCAAGCATTCGATGCCGACTGCTACAAGATTCTGGTGCGACCCGTGCTGTTAGAAAGCACGACCATCATCCTGCTTTCGTAGAAGACGGTCTGCTTGCCGCTACTGTGGAAATCAAGCCGAGTGCGATCGTTGTGTTCCGGTTTCCTCCCCGGGTTTTACCTTCAAAATCTAGCCATGTGAGCTGGACTCAACGATCCGCAACCACGGCCAGCGCGCTTGATAGCTTCTGGCTTTCTGTGTGAACAAGTCAGGTTGCAGATTTCTGGGATTGGGGCGTAGAAGCCCCAGTGCCACATCATCCAGTCCGTAGGGTGCATACACCTCACCCGTCTCAGGGACCAAACCAATACACGTACCGGCAACAAGGTAGCGATCAACGCCGTCTCTTGACGACTCAAGTCGCGGATAAGCCCTGCCAAACCGTTCGCCGTACCATAGATGGACACGAGCCTGATTCTTGATATCAACGTTAACGTCCAGGTCCTGGAAAAGCTGCCGGGTTCGAACAATAACGCCGTTCTCAGCCTCCCAGGACAGGTCCGTGTCAAAGTAAAAAATGTCGTAGTCCTTCACACCTGATGCCGGTGGCAGATTCGAATGATGATTCCAGACGGCTTGAAATAAACAACCCGCTGTCAGCATGCATTGGTTCAGCCCCAACAAAAGCAGCCGCTCAGAGATCTGCACGTTAACAGGGTTGTTCATTGCTATTTTGACCAGACTTTCGTGCGTCAATTTCACAGTGGGTCCTCAGTTTCAATACCCCGCACCTTGCTGAAAGTGATGCCTTGCAGAATGAAGATGCCGGATATACAGCTCTTTTAAATACAGGCCTCATATAATAGCCACTTGCAGTTTTTCTCGCGACCACTGCGCGCCAGGTTCTTTTGCGAAAGCCTATTACAAACGCGAAATAAAGAACACCAACATTGCCATTGACCCAATAGTAAAAAAATCGACAAATCGTACAGTCAACATATAAATATTTTCACGCAGAGCATCAACTTTAGCAGGCCTCGTGCAAACTAACGGCTACGCTACCCCCTCCAACATAGCACTCCAATCAATCACCACCTCATAAAACCTATGCAAGCAGCTATAACATGTAGCGCTTTTTTTGTTTAAGGCAATAAAATTGGTTTCGCACCTCAAAAACCAAGGATTAGTTATTCCGATTTATCATATGGAAATCAATCGGCTCATCCTTGACTTCCCGAACACAAGCCAATACAAATACAGCGCCTCTCTTGCATTCCCACGGCACCTCGAGCATTCAAACAAGACACATGGACAATTCACTTAAAAAGGAAATTTACGTGAACAAGAGCCTTACTGAACTTATAAAATTCAACAAGATAAGCACTTCTACTTTTGCAGACATCATGGACGCCAAAGGCATCGGAAGCGTTATTTGCCGAAGCATAAAATCAGTCAATACCGAACAGCACTACTTTGTGGGCGAAGCCTATACGATAGAGTGGGAGCGCGTTAGAAAAACAGGCAATATCTCTGAGTCTCAACCGCCTACATGGCACCAAGTAAAAAACTTCCTGGTTCCAGACATACACTCTGCCGACGGCCTTGTTTATGTGGCCGGTGGAGGCCACTTAATAAAGGAAGAGGCGCTCGCCGGAGGTCTGAGTTGCAGTTATTTCGCTAAACTGGGTTTCGAAGGCGTCGTGCTGGGTGGCGCTGTACGCGACGTATCGGAATTAAAAGCCCTTGCGATGCCAGTCCTTGCCACTAACTTCACCCCCGTGGATACCCAAGGCAGCTATCGGGTCAAGTCCGTGGGTGACAGCTGCATGATTGACGGCTGCCTGATAAAGACAAAAGACGTCATCATTTCGGATGCCAACGGGACAGTCATACTGCCGCCTGATGTATTGACAGACATCGTTTACCTGGCACTCGAGATCGAGAAGACAGAGAGGGAGATTTTAGACATCCTGCATGACAAACATGACACACGGAGTTTGATCACCTTGGTAGAAGAACGCAACCGCATCTAAATCATTCACCATCCCTACAAGGAATAGTTGGGCATGAATATATATACGCTTGGACCTGCCGGAACAAACTGTGAAAAAGCAGCCCACCAGTACATGGAAAAACAACACTGGTCCGGCCAAATAAATCTTCGCACGACCCTCGAGGATGCTCTGGACGATTTACTGAGCTCGCCCGAGCCTGGTGTCTTGATGGGCTGTATCGTGTACCCACAACTGCATGAACTGGTGTTTCGTCACCTCGACTGTTTGAAGCTTGTGGACCACCACTTGATGGATACTCACGATATGGTTTTCGCCACAAACCAGAGCCATACGATTAACCGTATTGGATCGCACCCCGCCCCCGTCAGCCTGCTGAACCAACTTAAAGCGTTAGGCGCCTCCCCGGATATAGTTCTGTGCACATCGAACAGTGAGGCGGCCCTGCAGTGCGCGCAAGGAAGTATCGACGCTTGCATCACTACAATGGCTGCGGCACACGCCAACAAACTGGAGATTGCCAGGAACTTTGGTCCGGTGCCGATGGGATTCAGCATCCACCTTAAAACCTGATCGCACGCTACTGTCTTTGATCTCTTTAGCCGTTTCTGAAACTTTATGGAGAAAGTGACCGTCATGGGCAAGATAACCATTCAAGATTTGACTGAACACAACATTAACTCCGAGGGCACCGCGCGAGCGCGCTTCATCCATACAGAGCATTGCACGATCGCATTCTGGTCTTTGGACAAAGGCGCTATAATCCCTCGCCACCAGCATGTACAAGAAGCCTGCCCCATCATCATTAAAGGAACGCTGAAGCTAATCGTCGACAACATCCCCTATGTATTGACCGACGGACAATGCGCCATTGTTCAATCCAATATCGGACACGAAGCAATCGCCCTGGAAGCTTGCGAGATACTTGAAATTTATTCCCCCGTTCGGGAAGACTACAAGAAGCTCGACTTCCACAAAGTGGCCTGGGATGTAATTGCGTAGACACGCAATGCGAAAAGATGCCGCTCACCTGTCAGGACCGAGCGGCATCATCGCTCCCACTTCCCGAACGACAGTTCAGCGATAGAATCAGCTTCAACCCTCCTTAAGCCCCATGCTTGTTCATCGCAATCAAACAAGGAAGACCCCCATGCTCCAGCTGGTTTGGCTCCGTGACCATATGCAGTTCAGCAACACCATGGCCGAGTGGTTACACCGACAGTTCACTTACGAGTTCACCGGGCAACCTTTGGCTGACTGGCAACATGAATTCGCTGAGGGGCAGACTAACGGCGATTGGCCAAGCCTGATTGCTTTAGAAGATGGCCAGCTTCTCGGAGGGGCGGCACTCGCAACAAACGACTTGCCGGAGCGTCCGGAACTCGGCCCGTGGCTCGCATGCGTGTTCATAGCCACGCATGCAAGAAAGCGAGGCTTGGCGGAGCAACTGATTGAGGGTATCTGCATCGCAGCAAAGAGCGGCGGTTGCTCACAACTCTACCTGCACACTCATGATCGCCACGATTACTACGCGAGGCGCGGATGGCAGGTATTGGAGTGCTTCCAGGCATGGGAGAAGGAACAGTGGCTTATGACCCGGACTCTCTGACTCCAACCAGCAGCAGGTGGTGGTGGTGAAACACACCGGATTTTCTGGGCACCTTGCAAGCCACTACCTAGTGAACCGGGTATGTATCAATTTTTTCGCCTCAGTCGATCCCAGGTACAACGGCATCTAAATCACAGCTGGGGGCACTGAGTGACAGACAGGCGGCCCCCAGGGCTAGTGCGAAATAATTACGTGATCCATCCAGTAATTTTTCAGAGCGAGTGAGAGCCCACTCGGAACGCATATAAGAACAAACTGGCTCACGCTGCGCTGCAGTTGGCATAAAAATTATTATTTATTTGGCTTTTATGTTCAGCGGCTTCAAACCCAACTCAGGGCAGAAATCAGTTTTCGGGGTCGGCCCTATCGGGCGAGTGTCGTGATTAAGCTGAGCCTGGAACAATCTCCACTCACGCGCAATAATGGAGTAAGGGACAAAGATACTTACCCTCTCAGCACCTCTTAAATCGGTCTGAGCAGGTATATCGTGTGGTGTGACCGAGTAGTACCCTTCATTAATACCAACCACACTACCGTCAACGCCGATGACCGGCCCACCCGACATCCCTTTGATCACTGGGGCATCGTGAATACCATAAAGATCACCGCTATTTTCTTTTACATTGAGGAAGGGAGTTTGATACACCTTACCCTTGCCTGTTGTGGTCATCATGTAGGGGCTTACCCCCACGGCCGTTACTTCCTCACCCAGACATGGTGCTCGCCATGAAGGGTAGCTGCCGTCTGCTTTGTGCTTGATGAAGGCGAGGTCACAGCCTGTACTGCAGGAGTATGCAATATCGGGCAAGAATGGAGTATGCCGGGTCGTTACGGCGTAATCATCGTTCCACTGCACTGCCGAGGCCGTATATAGAAACGGTGCTGGAAAGCCTGAGAAGACCACAAAGTACGAATCATTATATTCTCCCGACAAATCGGGCTTTACAAAGCCATTGCATCCCACGGTGGAAAGTGCCACTAGTAAAATCACTGTTATCTTGATCATTATAAATTATCGGCTCATAGAAATATTACGGTCGAATGTTATTGTCAGTCATTTGACAATGCAGGGTATAGCACCTAATCCTCTATCTTAGTGGTCGCCGTATTACTTATAGTCGAATTTCTAATAACATGAATTTCTAAATCCAACTGCGACACGGTAGACAATGTCCAGGTTGGCCTGGATTCCCTTGTGAATGGCACCTAGATGCGTGGATATATCCGAGCGGCCGCTTATGGACGCTTGCTCCCTGTCACTAAGAGCTGCCTGGGGCTAAAAGCAGCCACCCATCAGTTACAGGCTGTTTTTGGCGGCAGCGAAATAAATATTGTTAATACGACTCGTTATCATTAAAGTGTGCGACCTTCCGCTGCGTGATCTCTGCTTATGACGAGCATGACCACCGAAGAGCTTGAGCTGGCCTTTCGGGCCCATGCAACAGAGTTGCGCTCTTTTCTTCATCGCCAGTTGCGCAATCCCGAGACCGCTGCCGATTTGGCTCAGGAAACCTACCTGCGCCTGCTCCGTCAACCGCCACGCAAGCCTGTGCTGAATTTACGCGGTTTTATCTTTAAAATTGCCCGAAACCTGGTCATTGACCACGCGCGCAGCAGCCAAATCCGAGAGCACCTCGACGAAGGTATCGCCTACCTTTATGAAGTCACGGGTGAAAGCCCCGAGCTATTCGATGTTGTGGTTGCGCAACAAGATCTAGCAGCAATGGCCCACGCTTTGAACCGTTTACCTGTCCAGTGCCAGCACATATTTACGCTGTGTCGGCTACAAAACCTTCCCCACAAGGAAGTGGCCTCGCAACTGCAGGTATCGATAAGTACGGTGGAAAAACAATTAGCTATTGCGCTCGACTTTCTCAGTCAATGCCTGCAACGATAACGATATGCACGATCAACCCACCCCTCCCCCGTCCGTCACAGAGGTTCAGCGCACAGCCCACGCGTGGGTCATTCGCCTTACCTCTGGCTCCGTACTGCCCTCTGACCGCGCTGCGGCGCGGGCTTGGTGCGAACTGGCGCCGGATCATCAACAAGCGTTTGTCGAAGCACGGCGTCTGTGGTGTTTAAGTGCCTATCTGGCTGAGCCTCACGCCCCGGCACGGCCGTCGTCACGTCGAATCTGGCAGATGGGCATCGCCGCGTCGTTGGTGCTGGGGCTTGGCCTCGTATGGGCTCAACAAATGGCGTTGGATGCAGACTATTACACCGGCACCGGTGAGCGTCGGCAGGTCGTTCTTGATGATGGTTCTCGCATCGTCCTGAACGCCAACAGCGCCGTAGATGTGAATCTCACGGCCGATGGGCGGCGCATTACCCTGCGCAAAGGAGAAGCTCTTTTCGATGTAAACCCCGACCCGAAACGCCCCTTCAGTGTGCAGGCTGGCGCCTTGAACGCGACGGCACTTGGCACGATCTACGCGGTGCGCCGTGAGGGTGAAAACATCGACGTTACGGTTCGCCGTGGACGTGTGGCCGTCACTGAAGGCTCTGACAAGATCACGCTCGGTATTGGCGAAGCCGTCGGCGCGCATCTCCACGGGCTGGGCGCGAAGCAGAGCGTGGATGTCGACAGGGTACTGGCTTGGGAACAAGGCCGTCTGGTCTTCGAGTTGACGCCGCTTTCGCAGGTGCTTGAGCAGGTCGAACGCTATCGCCCGGGCATCCTGCTGATCAGGGACACGCGCCTGGGCGAACTCAAGGTCAGCGGCACCTTTCAACTCGACCACCTGGATGAAGGCTTGGCGACGCTGGAGAGCGTCTTTCCAATCAAAATCGAGCGCTACACAAACTACCTGCTGGTGGTTTCACCCAAAACGTAACTATTTTTACGGTTGTTGGCGTGTCGTCCGTCTTCCTCCCTAGAACGATAATACTTCGTATTTGGGAGAGTACCGATGCACCATCCGTTACCTGAAGGTTTGCGAATCAAACCGTTGTCAGTCGCTTCGCTAACAATGCTCTGCGGTCTGATGTCCGGCCTGGCGGTTGCCGACTCCCTCACCTTCAACATCCCGCAACAACCATTGGCGAGCGCGCTGAATCGACTGGCCGCTCAAAGCGGCTTGCAGGTGATATTCGATGGCACGCTGGTCGTCGGCAAGAGCAGCCCCGGGGTGGTCGGTACCAAAGAGCCAGAGGTCGCACTGGCTGAAGTGTTGAAAGGCAGCGGCTTGACATGGCGCGCGACCGGTGGGAACAGCGTAATGCTGGAAAAAGCCCCCGAATCGGGAAGCACTCTGCAATTGGGAGAGACTTCAATCCAGGGCCGGGTGATGGGCGAAGTGACCGAGAACACCGGTTCATATACCACCGGGGCCATGCAGACCGCCACCAAGCTACCCCTGACCTTGCGTGAAACGCCGCAGTCGGTCAGCGTGGTCACGCGCAAGCGCATGGACGACAAGGCCATGACCACCATTAGCGATGTGGTCCAAAGTGCGCCGGGCATTTACCTTAATAACTCTGGCGGAGCCGGGCGGCCCACGTTCAGCGCGCGCGGTTTTGACGTCGACACCATCCTGTACGACGGCTTTCCCACTAGCTTCCTCACTTACCTGCCCAGCAGCGAAGCTAACCTGGCCATGTATGATCGGGTGGAGATCGTTCGAGGCGCCACTGGCCTGGCCCAAGGCGCCGGCAGCCCTGCTGGCGCCATCAATCTGATACGCAAACGCCCTCCCCATGAGTTCCAGGCCACACTCACTGGCAGTGCCGGTAGTTGGGACGATTACAGCAGCACGCTGGACATCGGCGGTCCGCTCAATGAGAACGGCACTCTGCGAGCGCGTACCGTGATCTCGCGGCAAGACGCCAAAAGTTTCCGTGATTCTGTGGGGAGTGACGCAGATCTGTTCTATGGCGTGGTCGATGCCGACCTGAGCGACAGCACCACACTGACGCTCGGTGCCTACCGCCAGAAGGACCATACCAACTACGTCTGGGGTGGCTTGCCCATGGTCCGAGGTGGTGGGCACCTTGGGCTGTCACGCGACACCTTCCTGGGGCATGACTGGGAATACATGGACAACCGCACCACCGGTTATTTCGCGACTCTGGAACATGGCCTGGCCAACGACTGGAAGCTGCGCATGGCCGCCATGCAGTCGACGACCCACACTGATGTGCTGGCCTCATCCATATGGGCATACAACCGTCACTATCTATGGACGCAAGCCATGGAGCAGAAAGAAACCGGTTACGACCTGGCCTTCAGCGGTCCCTTCCAGTTACTGGGCCAGGAACATGACCTGACGGTGGGCGTCAGTAAGCGCCAGCTGGATTATCGTACCGGTAAGCTTTGGGAAGCGTTCATCGACAATGGCACCGATCTCTTCACCTGGGATCCACGTGGCCATGCCAAGCCCGATATCGTCAAGGGCCCCAACGGCCGTCCCGAGACCACCACCCAGGACAGCTTATATGCCAGTACCCGCCTGCGCTTGACCGAACCGTTGTCGCTGATTCTCGGCGGCCGCCTGGACTGGTATGAATTCGAAAACAGGACAAATCCTGAAAGCAGCTACAAGGTCACGCGCAATCTGACCCGCTATGCCGGCCTGGTCTATGACCTGAACCCCCATCACTCGGTCTATGTCAGCTACACCGATATCTTCAAGCCGCAAACCGAAAAAGGCATCGGCGCAGAAGTGATCGTCCCTATCGTGGGTGAGAACTACGAGGTGGGTATAAAGGGCGAATACTTTGATGGCGCACTCAACGCCAGCGCGGCGATTTTCCAGATCGATCAGAAAAACCGAGCCCTGGAATTACCTGATGTCAAAGGTTGCGGCACCAGCGCCATCAGTGCGTGCTATGAAGCTTCCGGCCTGGTGCGCAGCCGGGGTATTGATCTGGAACTACAGGGTGCCCTGACCGAAAACTGGCAACTGGCCGGTGGGTATACCTACACCCAGACGAAATACGTCAGCGACACCAACGCAACCCTGGAAGGCCAGGATTTCAACCGTAGACTGCCGCGCCAGCTATTCAAACTGTCCACGATCTATACCCTGCCCGGTGACCTGCAACGCTGGCGCATTGGTGGTGATGTCTACCAGCAGAGCCAGATTCGCACCTCAGGTGGCAGCGGTACCACGGCATGGCAAAATCGACAGGGTTCGTACACGGTGGCCGGCCTGGTGGCAGGCTATAAGGCTAGCGAGCAACTGGATCTGCAACTCAACGTAAACAACCTCTTCGACCGTACTTACTACGTCAGCATTGCTAACGGAGGCTATGATCCGTACGACATCTACGGCGATCCACGCAATATGAAACTGACTGCCCGCTACAGTTTCTAAGGCGCTGTTTTGCCTTGGCAAGCCAGTGATTAAGTGTTGAAAGGGGGTTCTGTGCCCTGCGCCAGGCTTGTGCGAAGCCTGAAGCCCCGCAAGAATGAAGGTCCGAGCGTGTCGTATCACTCTGAATTCGATCACGTCCTTGCGCTCATTTAACTTAAAACATCAGCTTACCGTCATGGCAGCAAGTACTGCTTTCACGCGCCACAATTCTCATGGGCCTTGCTCCCGGCTGCGCCGGTTGCCGGACACAAAAAAAACCGCAAAGCGACAATGCTGTTCACTTATGTAAAAGCCGACTTTATGAGAGCGAGCTTGCTCACGATCTTTGGCAATAAAGCACGACCAGTTCTTCACACCGCTGGTCGTGCTTCGTTCTAAAGTAAGGAGCATTGCGCAGTTATGCGGGCTTCAAGGTGCTTCTCTCACGGCAGAAAAGGCCACAACGTGCAGGGAGCGACTTAGAACGCGTAGACCAGTGTGGCCGTAGCGCTTCGTGGGGTGCCATACCATCCACGAGCACCGATCGCGGTGTAATAACGCTTGTCCAGCGCGTTGTTGAGGTTAAGCGAGACGCTGGTTTGTGGCGTGAACGCGTACTGCGCCATCAGATCGACAACACTGTAAGCACCCTGAGTGAATGTCTCCTTGTTAGGCCCGGCGCCTTTGTAATACTCCGTACCTTGCCAGCGCACACCGCCGCCCACTTTCAATTGCGGGAGTGAATCGAGGCGATAGCTGGTAAACAGCTTCAACGTATCGCGAGGCACTTCGGTCAACAGGCGTTTATCACTCGAGTTTTTTACCTCGGCATAGGTATAGCTGGCCAAGACCTGCCAATCGGGAAGGATCTCCCCGGCCATTTCCATCTCAAACCCGCGGGTTTTTGTGCCCGACTCAGCGCGATAGGCTTGGTTGCCATCCGGCGCCAGTTGGGCGCCATCGGCTACTGCAAGATTGTCTTGATGCACCTCGAAGACACTGAGAGCAGCAGTCAGACGCTTTTCCCAGAACTCACTCTTGATCCCCAACTCATAGTTCACGCCTTCTTTAGGGTCCAGGTAGCTCCCATTGACGTCCTTGTTATTTTGCGGTTTGAAGATAGTGGTGTAGCTGGCATAGGCCGACCAGTTTTCGTCGAAGTCATAGACCAAGCCCAAGTATGGCGTCACGATCCCGGTTTCGCTGCGCGAGGTGCGTTTGATATCGCCTGTCGACAGTTTGGTGGCGGCTTCGTCTCGCTTCCAGTCGATCACTCGCGCCCCGGTAATCAGCGACAGATCATCCGCCAGACTCCAGCGAACCGAAGCGACCAACCCATCCTGTTTTTCATCCAGCGCATCTCTTGACGACTTGGTGTAAATGGCATCCGGTATGGCCAGCGAGCCATCCCATGTGTAGATGTTGTTGATGTCCTGGAACGACCAGAGCGGATAACCATCGTTGCGGTAATACGACTTGGAGTGACTGACGCCCAGATACAGTTGGTGCTCGCGGGTAAACAGCTCAAAAGGACCGGTAGCCGACAGGTCGAACGTGGTCTGTCGTGGCTCCCCTGACCAACGTCCAGTCCACGTGCCGATACCACTGCCGTCGGGCTTCACGGTGCCGTTGGCCGCAGTGGCAAAGGCGTCGTCGTAGCTGCGCCGACTGTGCTCAGCGTTGAACTTTATATGCCAGCCGTTATCAAGTTCTCGATCAAGGGTGGTGAACAGCGTCTTGGTTCGACGTTTGTGGTAACTCCAGTCCGAGGCCGAGTTGAACGAACGAGACGGGCTGAAGTGACCACCATCGGAAGTGAACATCGGGAAGCCATGGTTGCCGGCCCCTTTGTTGTCCATGTCCTGATACTCCGCCCCGACTGTCAGCATTGTGTCATCGGTGACGTCCCATTCAAGCACCCCGTATCCCACCTGCCGTTCTAGGGTCTGGCGGTCGATGTGACTCCGGCTATCGCTGCTCGACGCGACAAAACGCCCGCGAACATTGCCGCTTTCGGACAACTTTCCGGACACGTCCAGTTCGGTGCGGTAACTATCCCAAGAGCCCGCCTTAAGCGTCAGCGTACGTTTTGTTTCTAGCGTCGGTTTTTTGCGAATCAGATTGACGGTGGCACCGGGATCACCGGTCCCCGACATCAACCCCGTGGCGCCACGCACCACCTCGATCCTGTCAAACGTAACCGTGTCAGAAAGGTCGTCGCTAAACCCATAGGTATCAGGTCGATTGACCCCGTCGACCTGAATACTGCCGACTTCAAAACCTCGTACATAGATGTGGTTAGCGTCGCTACCGGCGGGCCCCATGCTCTCGACGACCACGCCTGGGGTCTGCTCAAGCACCTGGGTCACATCGTTCAGGTTCAGATCTTCAATCAACTCGCGCGTTATTACACTGATCGACTGCGGCGTCTCGCGTGCCGACAGGCGCAGACCGGTTGCGGTGTTGGCCGAGCCCGTGGTGTAGCTGCCCGTGTCCTCAGTGGTGGCGCCGAGGCCCACACTGGAGACAGTCGTTGCAGCCAACTCCATCGAACTGGATGGGGTAGACCGGGCCAGCCTGTAGCGCTTGTCACCCACTTGCTGAAACTTCAGACCACTGCCTTGCAGCAATAGAGCGAGGCCCTGCTCCGGTTCGTAATGCCCCTGCAACCCAGCAGTGAGCAAACCAGCAGTTTCTTCGCTGCTGAAGCTGACGCTCACTGCGCTCGTGCTGGCGAACGTATTGATGGCGTTGGTCAGAGACCCCCCCGAAATGGTGTAACTGACCGGCGCGGCCCACGCAGCGCTATTGGCCAATAACGAACCAGAAAAACTAAACGCCAACGCGACACTGCGAAGACTAAAGGGGGGGCAAGAGAAACAAGCGGACATCCATCGGCTCCTGTTAGTGATGATTATGTGATCCACAGGTAGGAGACGAATTGCTAATGGGAATCTTTTACAAAAACTTATGGAGAGACTCAACCCAATCGCGGTTGAAGCCATCAAACGTCCTTCGCGTTCGCTTGGCCAACACCAACGCAGCCGGTGAGTATGTAAAAAGGGTCACTAACCGGAACCAGACCAAAACCGCCCCGCTAAGGCCGATTCAACAACCCATGGGGCAACTCAACGTGTGCAACGAGCCCGCCGCCACAACGGTTTCTCAACAGCAACTCTCCGCCGTGCAGGCGTGACATCGCCCGAGCCGAGGACAAGCCCAGGCCAACGCCACCGGAGTTACGATTACGAGAGGGTTCAAGTCGGAAGAATGGGGAAAAAACGTTTTCCAGCTCCGATTCAGGAATCCCTGGCCCTTCATCGCTCACCTCGATGCGAACCGAGCACGTGTCACTGCTCAATTTTATGCACGGTCGTTTCGCATACTTCACGGCATTTTCCAGCAAATTAGCAGTTATCCTTTTAATACCCACCGGGCGGCCGAAAAACACCAGATGGGGCGGGCCTGCAAAATCAACAACGATACCCTGATCGCTATAATCATCGATCACGGTTTGCAGCAGCTCTGAGAGATCAAAACTGGTGGCTTGTTCTTGCAGTGCCTCGTCGCGAAAAAAACCCAAAGCCGAGTTGATCATCGATTGCATTTCATCAGTGTCGCGGATCAGCTTGCGTTGCTGCTCAATGTCTTCAATAAACTCGCAACGAAGCCGTATGCGCGTGAGAGGCGCGCGCAGGTCGTGGGAGATTGACGCTAGCATGTGCGTGCGTTCGGCGATGAATTGCTGAATTTTGGCTTGCATGGTGTTGTAAGCAATAATCGCTTGGCGAATTTCATACGGCCCTTCGATATCAATGGGAGGCGCGTGTAGGTCCCCACCAAAGCGTTGCGCAGCGCTGGTGAAACGTTGCAGCGGGTTAGCCAGTTGGCGCGTGGCGAACCAGGCAACCAACCAAGTCGCAACCAGGCCAAGGGCAATAACGATGGCAAAGCGCAACGCAGCACTCATCCCCCAACTGCGTTGCGGTGGCGTAAACGACAACCAGCTATCGTCGCTCAGTTGTATCAACATGACATAGCGAGCTTGCGGGCTATCCGCGGGCCAATTGGCGGGCTGTAAGACTTCAATTTTGTGATCTGTCTCCCCCAGCAACTCACGCAAAACCGGCGAACTATCAGGGCCTAACAAGGTACCAGACACAGGCAGTTCGAAGCCGCTTCGACGTTCGCGCCATTGCACCTCAAGTGTCGGATTGCTCGCTGCGTCCGACAACTGCGCGCGCATTGCAGGCGGTGCCGCCTGGATGACTCGCGTCGTAGCTGCGACCTGGTCCAGCAACCCGATTTGATCCACCGGGGGTTTGGCCCAGACTCCGGCGACCTGAACAAACAGGGCATAGAGTACGAGCGAAGACAGCATTGCCGCGACTATGGTCAATGCAATCCGGCGCCGAAGAGTATCTATGTGCGCAATCTGACGAATCACGTCCGCGTCACCTTGGCGTTGAACATATACCCACCATTGCGCACGGTACGAATCAGATCTGGACGTTTGCTGTCTGGCTCTATTTTTCGTCGCAGGCGGCTGACCTGCACGTCGATGCTTCGATCAAAGGCTTCATGATTCTGCCCACGCGTCAGATCGATCAATTGCTCACGCGTAAGGATACGTTCAGGGTGCTCAAGAAAGACCACCAGTAGATCGAATTCACCGCCAGAGAGCGGAATCATTACATCTGCGCACGAACGCAATTCGCGGCGCGTAACGTCCAGATGCCAGCCAGCGAAACGGATAACCAGCCGTGTGTCTTCGATCCGCGGGTGTACAGGATCATTGGCCCGGCGCAGCACCGCGCGTAACCGGGCAAGTAACTCTCTGGGGTCGAAAGGCTTGGTCAGGTAATCATCGGCACCCAACTCCAGGCCGACAATACGGTCACTCAATTCCCCCATAGCGGTCAGCATTACCACCGGAATACGAGTATTGAGCCTCAACTTCTGACACAGGCTTAAACCACCCTCACCCGCAAGCATCAGATCGAGAATGATGAGGTCCGGACGCTTGCGGTCGATTGCCGCCCACATTGCCTTGCCATCGGTGGCCAGTTCCACTTCATAGGCATGCATGAGAAAGAACTTCTCTAGCAGCAATAGGATTTCCACATCGTCGTCGACGATCAGTAACCTGCTCACATTCAGTGATCCATGGTGCAAAAAGGAAGGTATCTAAAACTATTCTGGCGTGACGGTCATTTATTTCAATCGTGAAACATTTCTGCTTTGCAGACATAAATCAGACATCTTCAGGCAAAAACACTCAGGCAAGCTGCGCGCAATCTATTCCGGAGTGCCCTCCATGCAGACATTGAGCAGCAAAGACACATGCACCGACGCTTTAATCCTGAAGCAGCTCACCAGCAAGGTCTGGAACAACGATCCAGTACTTTTTCAAGAGTCGCGCATGACACTTTCAAGCGATCGTGAACGTATCGTCCTGATCCGTTACATCGAGCATTACAGTCCGGGAAGTGGCCAATGGGTGGAGTACGCCTACTCCGTGCCGGTCTGCGAGTTCACTCAATGGATCATGGCTAATGGCGAACTGAAAATCGAGGACTCAGAGGGCCGCCCGGGCGTCTGAGCGCTGCAAGTACCATTAATGAAACATCGATTCAGGAACGCAAAAAATGGGAAGAAGTATCTCGCTACCGCTATTGGCGACCCTATCCATTTCACTCACTGCTTGTGCCAGTAAAACCATCACACCCGAAGAGTTTTCGGGCTTCTTGCATGACTACAGCCAACTGACGGAAAAAAAGCTTCCATCCGGGAAAAAGGTGCTGACTTGGGCGAGTCCGACACTGCATGCCCACCATTACACCCGTGTGTATATCGAGCCGAGCCTTTTTTATCCAGAAGTGCTACCGACCGAACGCGCTCCGCAGTCAACGCTCTCGGCCGTAACCCATTACTACGATACCGCCCTCAAACACGAACTGGGCAAAGTCATGACTGTCGTCGAAACCCCTGGCCCCGACACACTAACCATCAGGTCCTCCATCATCTCTGTCGCGGCCAGGACGCAGAGCTTGCGATTTTATGAGTGGCTTCCCGTGACACTGCTTGCTGCCGGCGTCAGCACGGCTACCGGCATCCGCGACCAGGACAGTGAAATCACCACCGAAGTGGCTGTTTTGGATGCCGTCGACCAAGACGTTGTGGCGCAAATAGTGCGCAAAGAAACTGGCCGTCCACTGGAAAATGACAAGCAGGTCATGACCCTGGATGATTTCAAGCCGGTGCTCGATGGCTGGGCCTTCGATATGCGACAGGCATACTCATCCGGCGGGAATTAAGTACTCATACGTTGGCATGCAACAATGCATGTCTCTTCAAGTATGGCCAGCGTATTCAGGTCCTTGGGCGCCTTGAAACCTACCGCTGACATGTAGTCGTGCTGTGGCTTCTCCAGCAGTTCGGGCTGCTTTATCACGTCAACACCCAGCGCTTCCCTCATGCCATGTAGTTGGCCCGGCCAGTGATCTGGATCAGACCGCACCCTTGCTACTTGGAGGCATCGCACGCCCATGGTGTTACCTGTTTTGCGGCCTGGGTATGAGGTTTGAGCGGCCGCAGGGGGGGAATCGACATCAGCAAAGGCGGGCCTGGTGGAGGAAATGAACTGCCCAATGATTTCCTTGACCACGACGCCGGATCTATCGGCTTTTTCACTTAGCCCGGGAACTGACATTTGAAGTTAAAAACGCGACTCCAAACCTGGACGTTCGCCTTGCCATCGAACGTCTGCCTTTCCTGATAAACTATGGCGCCTTACTGCCTGATCCGGACCTGTGCGCTGTAAGCGACAGAGCCGTTTTTGTGCTTGCGAGCAGTTATAAAACCCTTTTTTTCTGAGCCCTTGATTGAGGTTGCTGCATTTTAGCGACAACCCGTCAAAATCGAGCTTAAAAGGGCTAAACAGAAGTAAATGAGAGTTGCCCGAATGCACACCAAACCCGCAGAAAACCTAGCCCCATCAGCAAATCCGGTATCTAGGAGGTTTTCTGTTGCGCCGATGATGGATTGGACAGATCGCCACTGTCGCTTTTTCCTGCGCCTGCTATCCAAAAATGCGCTGCTGTACACCGAGATGGTCACCACTGGGGCGCTGCTCAATGGTGATGCCGAGCGTTTTTTGCGTCATGACGAAACTGAGCATCCGCTGGCCTTGCAGTTGGGTGGCAGTGTGCCGGCGGATTTGGCTGCGTGCGCGCGCATGGCTCAAGACGCAGGTTATGACGAAGTCAATCTTAACGTCGGCTGCCCGAGTGATCGGGTTCAGAACAATATGATTGGCGCTTGCCTGATGGCGCACCCCGCGTTGGTTGCAGACTGCGTGAAGGCTATGCGTGATGCGGTGTCCACTCCCGTCACGGTCAAGCATCGGATTGGCATCAACGGGCGCGATAGCTACGAACAGTTGTGCGATTTTGTCGGGACTGTGCGTGATGCAGGCTGCACTAGCTTTACTGTGCATGCGCGTATCGCCATTCTCGAAGGGTTATCGCCTAAAGAAAATCGCGACATTCCTCCTCTGCGTTATGACGTTGCCGCGCAGTTGAAGAGTGATTTCCCTGAGCTGGAGATCATTCTCAACGGCGGGATCAAGACACTTGAGCAATGCCAGGAGCATTTGCAGGTATTTGACGGTGTGATGCTCGGCCGTGAGGCGTATCACAATCCGTACATTCTGGCAGAGGTCGATCAGCAGCTGTTTGGCTGTATCACCCCTGTTATTTCACGCGCTCAAGCCCTGGCGCTGTTACGCCCCTATATCGCTGCTCATATCGCAGCAGGTGGTTCGATGCACCACATCACGCGGCATATTTTGGGACTGGGCCAGGGGTTCCCGGGCGCACGTCGTTTCCGCCAGTTACTGTCAGTGGACATCCATAAGGCCAAGGACCCACTGGCGTTGCTGGATCAAGCCGGGGAGTTGCTGGAGGGTCGCTGAAGTCGGGGTAATTAAAAAGGGGCCGTTCCTGCACAGGAACGACCCCTTTTTTATGTGCCGCACCCTGCTCAGTTGCGCTCGAGTGCATTCACCAAGTCATGGAACGCTTCGCGATTGGAGTCGTTGAGCCCCATTAGGATCTTGTGCGCTTCAAGCACTTTGACGCGAACCACTTCTTCGGACTGATCCTGTGAAGGCAAGTCCGTCAGGCATCCCGGGCACGGAATCGGCTGGCCAATGATGTTAAATACCTGATCGAAGCCCATCGACTCCAGCAGTCGGGTGATGTCTTCGTGGGTGGTGACAACCGTCGGCAGCAGGCCTATTTTTTGGCGCGACATAATCGACAGTTTCGCCAGCAAACCCAGTGTAGTGCTGTCGATACTGCGGGTCTCAGTGAGGTCAATCACAATGGCGTTGAAGTTCAACGCCGTGAAGATCCTCTCGATTGTTGCATCCAGTGCCGAACACAACGTCAGACGCACTTCACCCACAAACTTCAGGACAAAGGTGCCATCCTGTTCGGCGAACTGAATTCTACCGGTACTCATTTAAGATTCCTGCTTAACACCAACAGGGCGATATCATCCGGCATCTCCCCTAGCGTAGCTAATCCAAACACCTGGCGCAGACCATCCAGGCTGCCGCCCGCTGCCTTAACCAATTGAGGTAACGCAGCTTCTTTCTCTTTGAGCGTCGGCTCAGTCAAAAGGTCCAAAATTCCGTCAGACATCAGCGTAAGGCTGAAGGATTCCGGCAGTTTCAGAACCTGATCTTCATACGTGGCTTCGTTGAACAAACCAACGGGCAGCCCTCGCCCCTCAAGATAACTCACACTGTCTGGAGTGTAGAGCACCGGCAGTGGCAGGTGCCCGCCAATGCTGTAAGTCAGCAAACCGGTTTCTTCATCAATCACGCCGCCCACCATGGTCACGTGCTTGCCCAACTTGCAGTTGATCAGGCCACGGTTGATGTGCCCAAGCACCTCGGAGGGCTTGAACTCCGGCAACGTACCGTTGCGCTTGGATTCAAACAGCAAGCGGGTGGTCATGAACTTGAGCAACACCGTGACGAACGCTGAGGACGCACCGTGACCGGAAACATCAGCCAGGTAGAACGCGACCCGGCGCTCGTCGACCCGGAAGTAGTCAACAAAATCGCCAGACAGGTACAGGGACGGAATGATCTGGTGAGCGAAGTTGAAATCGTCAATGGACCAGGGGCTGACCGGCAGCATGTTCATCTGCACCTGACGGCCGGCGTTCTGGTCTTCCTGCAGCAAGTGCAGGCTGGCCTCAAGCTCCCGGTTGGCAGACTCAAGCTTATCTCGATAGCGCTTGTTTTCGAGCTGTAACCTTGCACGATCTAGCGCACGGTGGACCGAGTGCTCCAGAACGGCAAGGTCTTCAAGCGGCTTGATCAGGTAGTCGGCAGCGCCAAGACGCAACGCCTCGACCACATCGCTCATTACGCCCGCACCGGAAATAACGATCACTGGCGTCTGCACAGACCGCAGGCTGACCTGGCGAATCAGCTCCAGGCCACTCATTTGCGGCATGCGCAGGTCACAGATGACTAAATCCGGCTGCTCTTGCTCGAACACCTGTAGCCCTTGCAAGCCATTACTGGCCTGAAGGACGCTGAAGCCGCTGTCTTCCAAGTAGGCCGCCAGACTGGCGCGTACTACTTCGTCGTCATCAATGATCAGCAGCGTGGCACTGGTTTTTTGCATGTGGGCAAACGGCGCCAGAATTAGGTTGCCGCGAGATCTCGAATACGTCGGACTCACGACTGAATTGGCTTGTGAACATCCCTGATTCAAATCGACTGTGTTGCTCGATCCTACAAAGGTGCCCGTGTAAGGCGCAGACGGTACTCCCATCCGCGGGGGGTTTCAAGCTCAGGCCGATGGTGGTTTGAGGTGTTCGTCACGTTAAATTCCCACGGGTTATAAGAACCTCGTTAACGGCAACTAAAACCTAGGTCTGAAAGGCTCTAAAGCGGAGTATTTCTCATCTGCAACATTAAAAAAAACGGCCGCTCGGGCCGTTTTTTATACAAGAGTCGAAGGATTTAAAAGTCGTCGACTACCTGACCGTCCTTGACCTTGAATTCACGGTTTTGCAGGTACGCATTACGGATAAAGACGTACTTGTCGCCCGTGATCAGTTTTTCGGCTGACAACAAGCTGGCGCGGGTATCAATCAAGTCCATGCCGATAGTCATGTTACGGGCCGGCACATCACTGATGTAGCGGTACGGTTCGGTGAAGGAGTCCGGGTAGATACCCACGGCATCACGTACGGTGCTAGGGCCCAGAAGAGGCAGCACCAGGTAAGGGCCGCTTTCAACGCCCCAACGCCCAAGGGTCTGACCAAAGTCTTCGCTGTTGCGATGCAGGCCCATTTTGGTACCCAGATCAAAGAAGCCGGCCACACCCAGCGTGGTGTTGAGCAGCAGACGAGCGGTGTCTACACCGGCAGCATGGGGCTTGGCCTGCAGAACATCGTTGGCCAGGTTGCGGATGTCACCGATATTTCGGTACATGTTGTGGATGCCATCCTCCAGAAACTGCGGAGTGATGTACTGATAACCCTGAGCAAGCGGCTTCAGGGCATAGGTATCAAGGGTGTCGTTGAACTTGAAAACGACCCGGTTAAACCCTTCCCATGGGTCATCTTCCGTGGCGGCACTGGCAGCCAAGGGCAACATTGCCACACCGGCACATACAAATAGTTGAGCAAGACGATCAGTCCAGCGCATAGCAAAAACTCCCTGAAGATACTTAATACTTGGGCGCTATGCCCTGAGTCTGGCCATCAGTATAACGGCAAATGTCTTTTAGGCAGCCCCCAAGCAATACCCTAAACAGACTTGAGTAAAGGATAGACGTTCCTCAGCTCCAGGATTCTTTTAAAAACACCGGTTGGCCACCCAAAAAAGCAGGTACAAGGGATTGTGATAGAGATCATGCACTCCAGCCGCGAGTGGATTAATCTAGAAGCCCGCTTACAGACCTTTTGTTCATTGCGAAGGTCTATACCAGAGCCTATCAATAAAGGATGAATGCTATGCCTGCCCGCGAACTGCAACAACAACTCGACACCCTGCGCGAGCAACTGGAACAGAATCCCCCGCTCACTCAAGAAGAGCGTGATCATTTGAACCAGCTCTCGACCCAAATCCAGGCTCAAATCGACATTGAGAAAGCCACGAACGATTCCAGCCTGGCCGACAGCGTCAACCTCGCCGTAGAACGCTTCGAGGTCGACCACCCTACCCTGGCCGTCACGCTGCGCAACATCGTACAAACCCTGGGGAACATCGGGATCTGATTCCTCCCCGCCACAAACAATAAAGCCCCGGCTCACTGCACATGAGCCGGGGCTTTTTTTTACTGCTTGGCCAGTCAGATCACGGATTGACCGCTCAGTGCCAGGTCAAGCAACTCACGGTTGGCCACCGCGTACATCGCGTAGTCGTTGCCAGTGGCAGCACGCAGATCGACCAGCATCGAGCGCCAGCGCTCAACCATCGAGTTGTTCTGCTCAAGCCACAATGCCAGACGCCCTTCGATGTCCTCGGGAGCATCAGCCATCTGCAGCACCGAAACGGTAATTGCACGCTGCTGCCAGTCGATATCGTCGCGGAACGCTTCACGGGCCAGCGCCTGCCAGTTGTTTTCAACCGGCAAGTTGCTGATCTGCTGCAAGTACCAGGTCAGGTCCAGTGCGCTGCCCACGGCGAAATACGCCTTCGCCACATCGGCAGCGTTCTGGCCAGTCACATCCGAGGCTTCGATAATCGGCAACAAGGTATACAGGTGCGTAGTACCCGCCACCATCCGCGCCAGCAATTCCGGCACGCCCGCGGCCACGTAAGCCTGATAACGGGTCTGCCAGCCTTCGCGGGTCGGACCTTCCAGCAGTTCGTCGAGCTTGAGACCCAACGCTGCCAGATGCGGACCGAAATGCGCCACATCACGCGCCGCATCCAGTTCGTTACGACGGCTGCGCAGGAACCAGCGTGTAGCACGGCGACCCAGACGCATCAGCTCATCCATCAGCGCCAGCTGGATTTCAGCCGGCACCTGATAGTCCAGTGCTTCGATCTGACGGAACCAGTGCGGGAGATGGAAAATGTCGCGCACGATGACGTAAGCACCCGCCACGTTCGCTGCACTCATGCCGGTCGACTCTTTCAAGCGCTCAACAAAGGTGATGCCCATATGGTTGACCAGATCATTGGCGATCTGGGTGCTGACGATTTCGCGCTTCAGACGGTGACGACGCATGGCTTCGGCAAACTTGCTGACCAGCATCGGCGGGAACGCGGTTTCCATGTCCCGGGTCAGATAGTCATCATCGGGCACCAGAGAGTTGAGCAAGGCTTCCTTGAGGTCGATCTTGCTGTACGAGATCAGCACCGACAGTTCGGCACGGGTCAGGCCATGGCCTGCTGCAACGCGCTCGTTAAGCTGCTCTTCAGATGGCAGGAACTCAATGGCACGGTCCAGCTTGCCACGAGCTTCCAGATCGTTCATCAGGCGCTTGTATTCGGCAATCCGCTCATAAGCACGACGGGCCGCCAACGAAATGGCCTGGGTCTGCTTGTAGTTGTTGCCCAGCACCAGACCGCCCACTTCGTCGGTCATGCTGCCCAGCAATTGATTGCGCTGCTTCTCGGTCATATCACCGGCCTGCACAACTTCGTTGAGCAGGATTTTGATATTCACTTCGTGGTCAGAGCAGTCAACGCCGCCGGCGTTGTCGATAAAGTCGGTGTTGGAACCACCGCCATTGAGGTTGAATTCAACACGGCCCAGCTGGGTCATGCCCAGGTTGCCGCCCTCACCCACTACCTTGCAGCGCAGTTCATTGCCATTGACGCGCAACGCATCGTTGGCCTTGTCGCCGACATCGGCGTGGCTTTCGCTGCTGGCTTTGACGTAAGTACCGATGCCGCCGTTCCATAACAGATCCACCGGTGCCTTGAGCAAGGCATTGAGCAGCTCGGTCGGTGTCAGCTTGTCAGCAGTGATTGCAAAACGCTCTTTCATCTCTGGGGAGATGGCGATGCTTTTTGCGCTGCGCGAGAAGATCCCGCCGCCCGCCGACATGATGCTGGTGTCGTAGTCTGACCAGGCCGAACGCGGCAGATCGAACAGGCGCTGACGCTCAACGAAGCTGTTGGCAGGCTCCGGATTTGGATCGATGAAGATGTGCAGGTGGTTAAAGGCCGCAACTAATTGCAGTTTGTCCGACATCAACAAGCCGTTTCCGAACACGTCACCGGCCATATCGCCGACACCGACCACGCTGATGCTGTCTTTCTGGACGTTGATCCCGCGCTCTTTAAAGTGACGTTGCACGCCCACCCAGGCACCCTTGGCGGTAATGCCCATCTTTTTATGGTCATAACCGGCCGAGCCGCCCGACGCGAACGCATCGCCCAGCCAGAAGCCGTAATCGATGGCAATGCCGTTGGCGATGTCGGAGAAGGTCGCTGTGCCCTTGTCGGCCGCGACCACCAGATACGGGTCATCGTCATCGTGACGAACCACGTTCAAAGGCGGTACCAGAGCACCGTCCTTGAGGTTGTCGGTGATGTCCAGCAAGCCGGAAATAAAGATCCGGTAGCAGGCAATCGCCTCGGCCTGGATCTCGTCACGACCGCCGCCCAATGGCAAGCGACGCGGTACGAAACCGCCCTTGGCACCCACCGGCACAATGACCGAGTTCTTCACTTGCTGGGCTTTTACCAGGCCCAGCACTTCGGTACGGAAATCTTCTTCACGGTCCGACCAGCGCAAGCCGCCACGAGCCACGTTACCGAAGCGCAGGTGCACGCCTTCAACCCGCGGCGAATAAACGAAGATTTCAAACTTGGGCACCGGCTTAGGCAGCTCGGGGATCAGGTGCGGGTTGAATTTGAAGCTGAAGTACGAACGGTTGTGACCGTTGGCATCCGGTTGGTAGAAGTTGGTACGCAGCGTGGCTTTGATCAAGTCCAGGTAACGACGCAGGATGCGGTCTTCGTTAAGCACCTGGACGTCGTCCAGTGCCGTCAGAATGGCCTGCTCCAGACGCAGTTGCTTGTCTTCCAGGTCTTCGGCCGTCAGCTTGCGCGCCAGGTAGAAACGGGTCTTGAACAACCGGGTCAACTCGCGAGCGATATCGGTGTGGTTGTTCAGGGTGCTGGCGATGTAACCCAAGTCAAAGCCCAGGCGGATCTGCTTCAGGTAACGGGCGTAAGCACGCAGCAACGCCACATCGCGCCACGGCAAGCCGGCGGTCAGTACCAGACGGTTGAACGCATCGTTCTCGGCATCGCCGCGCACGATATGCACGAACGCATCCTGCAGCGTGTCGTTGAGTTGCTGGATATCCAGATTCAAGCCTTCACCCGCGGTGAAAGCAAAGTCATGGATCCAGAACTCACGACCATTGGCATGACGCAGGCGGTAAGGGAACTCACCCAAAACCCGCAGGCCAAGGTTTTCCAGAATCGGCAGCACATCGGACAGCGCGAGTGGCGTATCAGCGTGATACAGCTTGCAATGCAGTTCCTGACCGGCACTTTGACCCAGCGGCTGATAGAAACTCATCACCAGCGGGTTTTTTTCGCTCAGGCTCATCAGGTGCTGCATGTCGACCACGGCAGAATGCGCGGCAAAGCGCTCGCGGTAACCTGCCGGGAAGCCTTTGGGGAAGTCAGACAGCACTTTGGTGCCGTTGGCCTCTCCGAAGCTTTCAACCACCAGGCTCGCATAGTCGTCCTGCCAGCTGCGGCAGGCCTGAACCACTTCTTTTTCCAACAGCAGCGGGTCGATATCGATCCGATTCTTGGGATCAACCCGCAGAATCAGTTGCACGCGGGCCAGTACCGACTCTGAGAAGAAGGTCCAGAACTCGCAATCAGAAGCCTGCAGACGCTCCATCAGCACCTGCTGGATCTTCTGCCGCACCTCGGTGGAGTACACATCACGCGGCACGTACGCCAGGCAGTAGCAGAAACGGCCATACGGGTCTTTGCGCAGGAACACGCGAATCTTGTTGCGCTCCTGGATTTGTACGATCGACATCACGGTGGTGAACAACTCATCCACCGGCGTCTGGAACAAATCGTCACGGGGCAGCACTTCAACGACCTGGGCCAGTTCCTTGCCCAGGTGAGCCTTGGGCTGGAAGCCGGAGCGACGCTCGATTTCTGCAACCTTGCGACGGATATAAGGGATCACCCGCACGCTTTCGCCGTACACCGAGGAGGTGTACAAGCCCATGAAGCGGCATTCCTTGATGACCTTGCCGTCGGCATCGATCTGACGGATCGACACATAGTCCGGGTAAGCCGGGCGATGAACGCGGCTTGGATGTGCCGCCTTGGCAAACGACAACAGGGTCGGCATGCGCAGGTAGCTGACGGCGTAATCTTCAATTCGCAGGTCTTCGGCAGTCAGCCCCGCGCGCAGCAGCTTGGTCAGACCGAGGAAAGAGTCGGCGTCATATTCAATATGCCCGCCATCTGCCTCGTCACGTACCACAAATTCTTCGTAGCCCAGGAACGTGAAGTGGTTACCCACCAGCCACTCCAGGAAGCTTTTGACTTCGGCTTTCTCATCGGCATCGACGGCGTACTGGCAGTTGTCGACACTGGCCAGCAACTCCTGCACCTTGGCCTTCATCGGCTCAAAATCAGCCACCGCCACGCGCACTTCACCCAGAACCTGTTCCAGTTCCTTGCTCAGCACATTCAATTCGGCAACATGGGCGCAGCGATCGATTTCCAGGTACATCAGCGACTCTTGCGAGACGCCTTCGCCAGCAGTGCCCTTGGGCAGGACCTCCAACAACTCGCCCTTGCTGCCGCGGCGAACGCTCAACACCGTGGTTTGCAGAGTGTGAATGCTGTAACCGCGACGGTTCAGCTCGGTACGCACCGAGTCCACCAGAAACGGCAAGTCGTGATGCAGCACTTCAACAGCAGTGTGCGTCGACTGCCAGCCATGGCGTTCGTAATCAGGGTTAAAGACCCGCACTTGCGGCTGTGCAGGGTCGAAGCGTTCCAACAGACGCCAGGCCGACAGTGTGCAGCCGGCCAGGTCGGACATCCGACGTTGAGTGAGTTCATCCAGAGAAATGATGCCGAAGAATTGCTCAGCGAACAGCGCCACTTGTGGCAGTGCCTGTTCACTGATGTGCTGCGCCAGTGCTGCTTGCAGTTGATGCTGGAAGTCGGCTTTGCTGGCTGCGGTGAAGAACGCCATCTGTGGTACTCCGCTTGGGCTTGTTATTGAGAGAAGCGTCGCATGCTGTTCCCGCGTGGGGAGCCGCCAATACTGTGCAAGGTCTATCTTGGCCGTTCACCTTCAACGCACAGCATGACAGGGAGGTGAAGCTGGCCGTGACCCACGGGTCACATTCACGTTCCAGGATGGGTATCTACAAAAACGACTGCCGGATAAACAGGCTGTGCCTTTAGAGATAACTATCACCGCGCAGCTTAACGATTGAGCCGCACCACCTGCTTACGGTGCGGCGACATATTCGGTCATCGGGACGCAACCTCAAGCGCTGCCAGTGAATAACCCTAGCATTCGCAAGCGAAAAACCTTCATAAAAGCACCGTACTTTCTGTGGTGAGTATCAGAAATAGCTGACCATTTGCCCTGTTGCACCATTCAAACATGCACAAATCGGTTCAGGCTGGCAAAATCGGCCTCTGTTCGACTTACCCGCGCCCAGGGCGCCAGGAACTCCCCATGCAAATGACCACCGACCACCTGCTTGCCAACCCGTGCGATGACGAAGAAGACAACATGGCCATGTTGTGCTGCCACACAGACGGTGGCGAAATGTTCCTGATGACCCGCTACCCCGATGAAGGCGAGCTGGAAATCACCCTTGAGGACGAGCCTTCCACACTGGACGGCGTGAAAGTCACCTTGAGCCCTACCCGCCTGCTGATCGAAATCGGTGCAGGCGATACAGACGTGCTCAAAGGCGACGACCACCTGGAAATCCACCACAGCACAGCGGCCGCAGACTTGGCAGAAGTCGAAGAAACCTTGCAGAACATCCTCAAGGGAACAGGCACCTACGTCAGCGAACTAAAATAACCCTCACTGAAGGAACCCTGCAGGGCAGCCCGCATTGTGGGAGCGAGCCTGCTCGCGATGGTCTCAATGCGGTGGGCCAGTTAGGCCGCGTCGCCTGCATCGCGAGCAGGCTCGCTCCCACAGTTATGCACCTCCACTGGAGCTCACAACCAGATGCCACCGATCTTCGACGCTCACTGCCACATCATTGACCGCGCTTACCCGTTAATACCCAACAACGGCTATCTGCCTGATTTTTTCAGTGTCAATGACTACCTGTCGCGAGTTGAACCATTGGGCATCGTCGGCGGCGCCGTGGTTTCGGGTTCCTTTCAGGGGTTCGATCAGACTTACCTGATCGCTGCCTTAAAGCGACTGGGGCCAGGCTTTGTGGGCGTCACCCAGCTCGCGGCCAGCGTTACTGATGCAGAACTGCACACGTTGCACCAGCACGGTGTGCGCGGCCTGCGCTTCAACCTCAAGCGCGGCGGATCAGAACAGCTCGACCAGCTCGAATCCTTGGCCAAACGCGTGCATGAGCAAGTCGGCTGGCATTCGGAGCTGTACATTGATGCTCGCGAGCTGGCCGGTATTGAGGCCCGCCTGCGACGCTTGCCAGCACTGAGCATCGATCATCTGGGATTAAGCCACGAAGGCCTGCCCTGCCTGCTGCGCCTGGCTGAACACGGAGTTCACATCAAGGCCAGTGGCTTTGGCCGGGTTGATTTTGCCGTACCTCACGTGCTGCAACAGTTTCACAGTGCCAACCCAAACGCCCTGATGTTTGGCACCGACCTGCCCTCAACCCGCGCCCCCCGGGCCTTCGAAAACAGCGACATCACCTTGCTGATCGACGCACTGGGTGAAGACGGTGTCCGACAAGCCCTGTGGCACAACGCCCGCAGGTTTTACGGCCTGTGAGCGGCTTCTGTGGGAGCGGGCTTGCTCGCGATGACGTCGCTACGCACGGCATCGCAATCAAGTTTTCGCCCACGGGTATCTGAAATTACTGTTGCGGCCCCCTCACGGCTCATCGCAATCACACTGCCCACAATAATCGCTGCACCCAGCAACACCCCAGGCGACACCTTGCTGCCCAGGATCAACGCCGCCATGACCATGGCCACCGGCGGAATCAAGTACATCACCCCCACCGATCGACTGATCTGCGTGTGCGACAGCACATAGCCCCACAACAAATACGCCAGAGCGCTGGGGAACAATCCCAGAAGCAGAACGGCCCCATTTACCCGCGCCGGCGCATTCAGGACCTCTTCCTTAAGCCCGGGCCAATAGACACACAGCATCAGCGTCCCGGCCCAAATCATGTAACAAACAATGGTCAGCGGGCTGTAGCGATTGCAGTAGTGCTTTTGCAGCGCGAAATAGATGCTCCATGACAGCGCGGCCAGCAACAGCAACAACCCTTCAGGCCGGAACTCCCCTACCCCCTTGTCGGCCCAGATGACCACCAGCACACCCGCCAGCCCCACAGCTACCCACGACCAGCGCCAGCGGCTCACCGACTCCTTGAGAAACAGGGCCGCAATGAGCGTACTGAACAGCGGCGCCGTTTGCGCGAGCACACTTGAGGCCCCGGGACTGACCCAACGCTGCCCCATGTTCAGCACCACGTGGTGCAGCACCACCGCAAAGAAACCCAGCATCATCAGCCACGGCACGTCCCGCAGCCGGGGCAGGCCGATGCCCATACACAGCGCAATCACTGCCATAAACGCCGAGGCGATTAAAAAGCGCAGCAAGGCCAGATGTCCCGGCGAGTAACTTTGCAGGCCAATATGGATACCAATCGGTGAATAGGCCCAGCACAGCACTACAGCGGCCATCGCGGCGGCAAGTTTGATCGGGAGCGACACGTTGACGACCTGTAAGTCAAATGAAGTGGCATCCAGTGTTTATCGCGCTCGCAACCACCCACAAGTGAGATATAAAGAGCCCAGAATTCATCAGGAGTGAACAATGGAGCTAAGCCAGTTGCGCATGGTCAAGGCCGTGGCCGAGTGCGGCAGCATTGCGCTGGCCGCCCAGCAGTTACATTGCGTGCCCTCCAACATCACCACTCGCATCAAACAGCTTGAAAGCGAACTGGGGACCGCGCTTTTCACCCGCGCTGGACGAGGGTTATGCATCAGTGCGGCGGGCCAGGTATTTCTGGGTTACAGCGAGCAGATCCTGGCGTTGGTCGATCAGGCAAAACGTGCCGTTGCGCCCCATGCCGTGCCGACCGGCAACCTGCGAATCGGCGCAATCGAGTCCTGTGCTACAGGGCGATTGCCGCCGCTACTGGCGCAGTTTCATAAACGCTACCCCCAAGTGGCACTGGAGTTGGTCACCGGCAAGTCGCAGCAACTGCTTGATGATGTGAAGCACCACCGTCTGGACGGCGTGCTGGTTGCAGGCCGCATCGACCTGCCCAAACTGTCCAGAACAACGCTGTATCACGAGCAACTGGTGCTGATCGCAAGCCCCGAACTGGAGCCCCTTTCACAGCTGGGTGACGTGCATCGGCACACCGTATTCATGTGGCCTGTTGGCTGCCCGTACCGCGCGGCACTGGAGAACTGGGTGGCCGAGCACCGACTGGAAATCAACACCGTTGATTACGCTAACTGGGGCAGCATCATTGGCTGCGTCAGCGCAGGTGCCGGGCTGGCACTGGTGCCGGAGGGCATCCTGCAACGTTTTGACGGCACCGCCCATCTGACCACTTATCGTTTTGCCGAACTGGCGCCCATGCCCAACCTGTTTTTCTGGCACAGCGAAACCGGTCTTCACGGCCCACGGGATGCCTTCGCTGCGCTGTTGACGGAGCATTTTGCAGAAAATCACGCCCCCTTGGCCTAGCCGCGGAGTGGGAACGAGTAGGCCCGCGCTCACTCTGCGGTTAAACAACTTGTCTAATCGGCGCCCAATTTAACGACACTGCGCCCCCTCAAGCCCCCGCGCAGATGAGCACCATTCTCAACAACCCGGCGCTTTTCAGGTTTTTCCATAAAAAGCCCCACCGCCATTAGTCCGCAGCACCCTCAATGGATTAAAGTAACGCCCCCAGCCCCGGTGTAATTCTTGCGCCGCCGGTGTCCTTTTCAGGAACAGTCATCGATGGAACATCGTGAAGCGCTGCTTGCGCTGCGAACCTTTCTCTCAACGCAGATCCTCGGTCAGGAAAAGCTGATCGACCGCCTGCTGATCGCGTTGCTCGCTGACGGTCATATGCTCGTCGAAGGCGCGCCGGGTCTTGCCAAGACCAAGGCCATCAAAGAGCTGGCTGAGGGCATTGAAGCGCAGTTCCATCGAATCCAGTTCACCCCCGACCTGCTGCCTGCCGACATTACCGGCACCGAGATCTATCGCCCCGAAACCGGCAGCTTCGTGTTTCAACAAGGCCCGATTTTTCACAATCTGGTGCTGGCGGATGAAATCAACCGTGCCCCGGCCAAGGTGCAGTCGGCCTTGCTGGAAGCCATGGCAGAGCGTCAAGTCAGCGTGGGGCGCAGCACTTACGAGTTGTCACCGCTGTTTCTGGTCATGGCCACACAAAACCCTATCGAGCAGGAAGGCACTTACCCGCTGCCCGAAGCCCAGCTCGACCGCTTCCTGATGCACGTCAAAATCGGCTTTCCGGACGCTGCCGTCGAACGCCGCATCCTGCAGCAGGCCCGTGGCGAAGCCCTCAACGGTGAAACCAAACCCGAGCGGCGGGTCAGCCAGCAGGCCATTTTTGCCGCGCGCAAGGAAATCCTCGGTTTGTACATGGCCGATGCCGTGGAGGAATATCTGGTGCAGTTGGTGATGGCGACCCGGACGCCAGGGAAATTCGACCCCGAAATGGCTGAATGGATCGCCTACGGCGCCAGCCCCCGTGGCTCGATTGCGCTGGATCGTTGCGCGCGGGCCCACGCCTGGCTGGCCGGACGCGACTTCGTCAGCCCCGAAGACATCCAGGCCGTGCTGTTTGACGTGCTGCGTCATCGCATCATTCTGTCGTTTGAAGCCGAGGCCGCCGGTATCGATCAAGACCGCGTGGTGCAGCGCATCCTCGACGTCGTTGCCGTTGCCTGACCGATGAACAACCCCCTGCCCGCCGAACCCGGCATCCGCGTCACACTCGCCGAATTGATCGAGATGCGCCATCGGGTACGCGAAGTGCAACTGTTCTCCTCCCCCAGCCAGCGCAGCCCGCTGGTGGGGTTGCACCACTCTAAATTACGCGGGCGCGGGGTCGACTTCGATCAGGTGCGGGTCTACCAGGCCGGGGACGATGTGCGCACTATCGACTGGCGCGTGACGGCGCGCACCCAGGAACCGCACACCAAAATGTTCCATGAGGAACGCGAACGGCCGATCTTTATCCTCGCCGAACAAAGCCGGCGGCTGTTTTTCGGTTCGGGATTGATGTTCAAGTCGGTACTCGCCGCCCAGGCTGCCAGCCTGATTGGCTGGGCCGCACTGGGCCACAACGACCGCGTCGGGGGTTTGGTGTTTGGCGACCACGAACACTATGAAATCAAACCCCGGCGTAGCAAACAAAGCCTGCTGCAACTGCTTAACCGCCTGGTGAGGGTCAATCAGTCCCTGCACACCGAAGTGCAATCAGACCGCGATGCACTGGGCATGGCGCTGATCCGTGCCCGCGAGGTGCTACGCCCCGGCAGTTTGGTGATCGTGATCTGTGATGAGCGCGGGCTTACCGACGCCGCCGAGCAGCAACTGAGCCTGCTGTCGCGCCATTGCGACTTGATCCTGCTGCCCCTGTCCGACCCGCTGGATCATGCCCTGCCCGCTGCCGGCCTGTTGCGCTTTGCCGAGCGCGGCGCGCAACTGGAACTCGACACCCTCAATTATGATTTGCGCCAGGCCTACCGTGCCCAGGCCGAAGCCCGTATTGCCCGCTGGGAACTGCTGGCGCAAAAGCTGCGTGTGTTGCTCATGCCCCTGAGCACCCAAAGTGAAATGGTCGAACAACTGCGCGAATACCTGAACGCCAAACGCCCCGGCAAAACCTCATGAAAGAACTTGAACAGTTGCAGCCCTTGATCACTCCTCCGGCGATTGGCCTTTGGCCGCCAGCCCCGGGCTGGTGGTTGCTGCTCATTGTTCTGCCTGCACTGGGCTGGTGCCTGTGGTGGTTACGCCGCTACCTGCCTGCCAAACGTCAGCCGGGCCGTACCGAGCAACCTCTGGACCCGGTCCGCCTGGCGGCCCTCGAGGAACTGGCGCGCTTTCCGAAACCTTACGACGGTGCGCCCGCAGGTGCCTGGCTGCAACAGCTCAACGGCCTGCTCAAGCGTTTGTGCCGCAATCACTACCCCTACAGCCAGAGCCACACACTCAATGGCCGCAAGTGGCTGGCATTCCTGGATAACCGCTGCCCGGCTGCCGGATTGACGCGCTGGATGGTGCTGGTTGAAGGCGCCTATAAGCCCGAGTGCAAGCTCGACGACAAAGCCATCGCCGGGCTCAATCAAGCGGTTGAAACCTGGATTCGCAAACATGTTTGAATTTGCCTGGCCGTGGCTCTTCGCCCTGCTGCCCCTGCCCTGGCTGATGCGCCTGGTGCTGCCCGCCGCCGACAGTGGTGAAGCAGCGCTGCAGATCAGCTTTCTGGGCGACCTCGAAGAACTGGCCCGGCGCAAGGCGCGAGCCACCCTGCCTTCGTGGCGCCAGCAAACCCCCTATGTGCTGCTCTGGCTGTTGCTGCTGACCGCCGCCGCCCGCCCGCAATGGCTGGGCGAGCCGCTGCCCATTGCCGCCAGTGGCCGTGATTTGCTGGTTGCGGTCGATGTCTCGGGCTCGATGGACTACCCGGATATGCAATGGCAAGGCGAAGACGTCAGCCGTCTCGATCTGGTTAAAAGCCTGCTCGGGGACTTTCTTGAAAAACGTGAAGGCGACCGTGTGGGGCTGATCCTGTTCGGCAGCCAGGCCTACCTGCAAGCGCCCCTGACCTTCGATCGGCGCACCGTGCGCACCTGGCTCGACGAGGCACGCATCGGCATCGCCGGTAAAAACACCGCCATCGGCGATGCCATTGGGCTGGCCCTCAAACGCTTGCGCCAACGCCCGGCACAAAGCCGGGTACTGATCCTGATCACCGATGGCGCCAACAATGGCGGTCAGATCGACCCGCTGACCGCTGCACGCCTGGCCGCCGAGGAAGGCGTAAAAATCTACCCGATCGGCATTGGAGCCGACCCGGAAGAAAGCAGCAGCAAGGGCATGTTCACTATCAATCCCGGGGTGGACCTCGATGAGCCAGCACTCGAAGAGATCGCCAAAATCACCGGTGGCCAATACTTCCGCGCCCGTGACGGCGGCGAACTGGCAGCCATCAAGGACACCCTCGACCGGCTTGAGCCCGTGGCCCAACAGCCCACCCAGGCGCGACCGGCGCAGGCACTCTACAGCTGGCCATTGGCGGCGGCCCTGCTGCTGAGCGTGCTGTTGGTGATCCGTGAACTGTGGCCCAACAACCCTGTACAACGCTGGCTGAGCAAGGACCACTTTCTGCAACAGCACCCTGACTGGCGCGCACGACTCAAACGCCTGCGTTTGCGGAGGCGTCGATGAGCGCGCTCTGGCCCCACTGGTTTCGCCCCGAATGGCTGCTTGTCCTGCCGCTGCTCGGATGGCTGCTATGGAAGCGCTGGCACCGTGAAAAGCGCGCTGGCCGCTGGCAGATGATCCTGCCGGTCGCTTTTCATCGCGTACTGCTCAGCGGCGGCAACGGCCGCAACAGCAAGCTGCCCTGGATTGCCCTGGGGCTTGGCTGGCTGCTGGCCCTGCTGGCGTTACTGGGCCCCAGCTGGCAGAGGGTCGAACAGTCCACGCAAAAGCCCGCCGACCCGCTGGTCGTCATGCTGGAACTGACCCCGCACATGCTGGCCACCGACAGCTCGCCCAACCGGCTGGAACAGGCGCGCCGCAAGATCTACGACTTGCTGCAAAACCGAACCGATGCGCAAACCGCCGTGATCGTCTACGCCGGCAGTGCCCACACACTGGTGCCGCTGTCCGATGACCTGGCCACCAGCCGCAACCTGCTTGAAGCCCTCAAGCCGTCGATCATGCCGCAACCGGGCCATCGCGCAGATCTTGCGGTCACCAAGGCCCTTGAGCTGCTCGATCAGGGCGCACTGGGCGAAGGTCGTTTGTTGCTGATCACCTCCTCGCTCAGCGATCAGGAGCGAAGCGGCATCCGCCAGGCCTTGAGTGGCCATGCCCCGCAACTGTTGATTCTCGGAGTGGGCAGCCGCGAAGGCTCCCCGGTGGTGGATGAAAGCGGGGAGTTCCTCAAGGACGATCAGGGCGCCATTCTCCTGCCCCGCCTGGACAGCCCAAGCCTGCGGGCGTTTGCCCTGGATGTGGACGGTCGCTATCGTCAGGCACGGCTGGATGACAACGACTTGCGTGGCCTGGGCCTGCTCGACGGGCCGCAGCACCTGCGTGATGACGGCCAGACCCTGCATCTGGACACGTGGGCTGACCAGGGTTACTGGTTGCTGTTGCCGCTGTTGTTCCTGGTGGCCTGTGCCGGGCGGCGTGGCTGGCTGTTCTGCCTGCCCTTGCTGTTGATACTGGCGCCCCAGCCCGGCTACGCCATGAGCTTCAGCGATCTCTGGCTGCGTCCCGATCAACAAGGCATGCGCCTACTACAGCAAAAAAAACCACTTCAAGCACTCGAGCACTTTAGCGATCCTCTCTGGCAAGGAGTGGCGTTGTATCAGGCAGGCGACTATGCCGGAGCGGCCCTGCGATTTGCCGAGGTCAACAGCGCCAGCGCGCACTATAATCGCGGCAATGCACTGGCCATGAATGACGAACTCGAAGCCGCCATCGATGCCTATGAGCAAGCGCTCGAACTGCAACCCGAGCTTCAGGCCGCCGCGCAAAACAAAGCCCTCGTCGAGCAAATACTCGAACAACAGCGTGCTCAGGCCCAGGCGGAGGCCGAAAAAACCCCCGAGTCGCCTCCTGCGCCTGCCGAATCGCAAACCCCGCTCAGCACCAGCGCTCAGGGCGCGTCCAGTACCACCGGGCAAAATGAGGACAACAACTCCGCTACCAGCCCAACCACCGAGGCGCCCCCGGACGAGCCCCTCAACCCCGGCGCCGAAGCCGAAGCCGACAATGAGCCCGGTGACGAACAGACCACGCGCCCGCCCGTTCCGGCCGCCAACCAGACCGACGAAGAACAGCGTCAGGCACTGGAACAATGGCTCAGACAGATTCCCGACAACCCCAGCGAATTGTTGCGCCGCAAATTCTGGTACGAACAGCAGCAACATCAGGACACGCCTAAATGAACCGCCTCTGCGTTTTGCTTCTTTTGCTGTGTTGCTGGACCTTGCCGGCGCACGCCCGGGGATTGGTTGCCAGCGTTGACCGAGACCAGCTCAACTCCGGTGAAACCGTCGAGCTGACACTGGAGTCCAACGACGTCACCCTGTTTGGCAAGCCCGACCTGACGCCTCTGGACAACGTGTTTGAAGTGCGTGGCACGCGTCAGGTCAACCAACTGACCAGTCTCAGTGACGACAACAAAGCTACTACCCGCTGGATCATCACCCTGCAGCCCAAACAAACCGGCACCGTGATCATTCCGGCGCTGCACGTCGGTGAATACCACAGCCAGCCGATCAACCTGACCGTGACCCAAAGCGTGGCCAGCGAAAACGAGCTGGCACCGGTATTTATCGAAGTCAGTCTGGATCAGCCCAGCGTCTACGTGCAGGCCCAGGCCCTGCTGACCCTGCGCGTCTACCATTCCGTGGCGCTCTACGACGACAGCAGCCTGACCCCCTTGCACATTGATGACGCCATCGTCGAGCAACTGGGTGAGTCGCGCACCTATGAAAAGCTGATCAACGGCGTACGCCACGGCGTGATCGAGCGCCGCTACGGTATTTATCCGCAGCGCAGCGGCGAGCTGATGATCCCGGCACAGACGTTCAGCGCCACACAAGTCGACAGCCAGCAATCCACGGCCCCCGCCCCCCTTGGGCCCAAGCCCGGAAAGCTGCTGCACGTGACGTCGACCGAAATCCCGTTGACCGTCCTGCCCAAGCCCGAGACGTATCCGCCCAATTCCCCTTGGTTGCCCGCGCGCAGCCTGAGCATGAGCGAAACCTGGAACCCTGAACCAGACCACACGCTGGTGGGGGACTCTCTGACCCGGACCCTCACCCTCAAGGCCGAAGGCCTGTCCAGCGCCCAGTTGCCGCCCCTGCCCGCCACGGATGTCAACGGCTTGCGGCGCTACCCCGACTTGCCGCAGTTGAGCAATCAAGTCACCGAAAACGGCCTGATCGGCAGCCGCGAAGAGCGCGAGGCACTGGTGCCGACACGGGTTGGCCAAATCGAATTGCCCGCCGTCGAGGTGGTGTGGTGGAACACCCACGAAGACCACCTGGAGCGTACTTACCTGCCTGCCCGCACCTTACTGGCGGCGGCCAACCCCAACCTTGCCGTGGACACGCCTGTCAGCGGTTCCGTGGCGGCCATGAGCGAAGAGTCGTCGCTATGGATCTGGCAGCTGTGCACCCTGTTCCTGGCCTGCACTACCCTGGCGAGTCTGGGTTTGTGGTGGCGTGCCCGCTGGCAACCCGCGATCTTGCGTGCGGCGCAAACCGGGCCCAGCCCGCGCACCCTGCTCGACGACCTTAAACGCGCCTGTCTTGCCAACGATCCGCATGCCACACGCCAGGCACTCGATGCCTGGGCACGGCAACAACCCGAAACCCTGGCCGACATGGCGGCGCGTTTCGTGTTGCTGTCTGACGCCCTCGATGGGCTCAACGGCGCGCTATACAGCGAAACCGGCCAGTACTGGCAAGGCGAAGAGCTGTGGAAAGCCATTCGCAGCATTCCTGCCACCGAGCGCGAACAAGACGCTGGCAGCGAGCCGAGCAGCCTGCCGCCGCTCTACCCCAAATAATTTCAAGGCAACCCGAGGACCGCACGAGCGAGCGGGTTGCCAACCCCTTTTAAAACGGATTCTGTTATGCGCCTGTTTCACACTTCCGACTGGCACCTGGGGCAAAACCTCCATGGCCAGGACCGCGACTTCGAACACGCCTGTTTTCTTGCCTGGCTACTGACACAGCTCAACGAACAGCAGCCCGACGTGCTGCTGATTGCCGGGGATATCTTTGACACGGTCAATCCGCCGGTAAAAGCCCAGGAACGGCTCTACGACTTCATCGTCAGCGCCCATGAGCAACAGCCCAAACTGACCATCGTGATGATTGCCGGCAACCACGATTCCGGCTCGCGCATCGAACTGCCGGCGCCCTTGATGCGGCGTCTGCGTACCCATGCGCTGGGCCGGGTGCTGTGGCTTGACGATGGCCAGCTCGACGCCGAACGCCTGCTGATCCCCTTACCCGATGCCAGCGGCGAAACCGCTGCCTGGTGCCTGGCGCTGCCCTTTCTGCGCCCAGCTGAAGTCACGGGAGCGCACCTGGGTGATGACTACCTGCGCGGCATCGGCCAGGTCCATGAGTGGCTGATCGAGGCCGCCAACGTCAAACGCAAGCCGGGCCAGGCCCTGATTGCCATCAGCCATGCCCATATGGCAGGCGGTTCGGTGTCCGAAGACTCCGAACGCAGCCTGATCATCGGCAACGCAGAAGCCCTGCCCGCCAGCCTGTTCGGACCGAGCATCAGCTATGTAGCCCTGGGTCATTTGCACAAACCACAACGGGTCAACGGCGAAGAGCGTATCCGCTACTGCGGCTCACCGATTCCGTTGTCGTTCTCTGAAATCGGCTATCAGCACCAGATACTCGACGTGAAACTGGAGGGCGAAACCTTGATCAGCGTCGAACCGTTGCTGATCCCCCGCGCGGTCAATCTGCAACGCATAGGCCCGCTGCCCCTGGCTGAAATCCTCACCCAGCTGGCCGGGCTGCCGGATACCGACCTGCTGGCCGATACCCAGCGCCAGCCCTGGCTCGAAGTGCGAGTCAAACTGGACGAACCGCAGCCCGATTTGCGTCAACAAATCGAAACCGCCCTGCAGGGTAAATCCGTACGCCTGGTGCGCATCTCTGCCGAATATGCCGGCAGCGGCAGCGGTGCCTCGGACGACGCCACATGCCTGATCGAACTGGACCAACTGACACCCCAGGAACTGTTCAGCCGCGCCTGGCAAGAAAACTACGGCAGTGAAGCCGACGAACAAACCCTCAAGGACTTTGCCGTGCTGCTGCAAGAAGTTCAGCTGGAAGGTGAACAGCCATGAAAATCCTCGCTATTCGCCTGAAAAACCTCGCCTCGCTGGCCGGCCCCTTTGAGCTGGATTTCACCGCAGAACCCCTGGCCAGTGCTGGCCTGTTTGCGATCACCGGCCCTACCGGCGCCGGTAAAAGCACCCTGCTCGACGCCCTGTGCCTGGCACTGTTTGGCGCCGTGCCGCGCCTGAACAATACGGGTCGCGATGCCAAAGTGCCCGATGCCGATGGCGAAATTGCCACCGGCGACCCGCGCACCTTGCTGCGCCGTGGCACCGGTGAAGGCTTTGCCGAAGTCGATTTTGTCGGCATCGATGGCCGCCGTTACCGCGCCCGCTGGGAGGCCAACCGCGCTCGCGAAAAAGCCACCGGTAAACTGCAAGCCAGCCGCCAAAGCCTGCGCGACCTGGACAGCGATCAACTGCTGGCCAGCCAGAAAGGCGATTACAAAGTCCAGCTGGAAGCACGACTGGGGCTCAATTTCGAGCAATTCACCCGTGCCGTGATGCTGGCCCAAAGTGAGTTCAGCGCCTTTCTCAAGGCCGATGACAACGAGCGTAGCGAACTGCTCGAAAAACTCACCGACACTGCGCTCTACACCCGGCTGGGCAAGCGCGCATTCGATAAGGCCAAAGAGGCCAAGGACGCGCACAAGCAACTGCACGACCAGGCCGTTGGTGTCACGCCCCTTGAGCCCCAGGCCCGGGCCGAACTGGATCAACACTTCAATGACGCGCAGCAGCAACTCAAGAACCAGCAAGGCCAGCTCAAGCAGCTGGAGCTGCAACACACCTGGCTCAAAACCCTGGGTGAACTGCAAGAGCAGCAACACAGTGCTGCCGAGCAATTGCTGCAAGCGCACACCTTGTGGGACAGCCAGGCCGATCAGCGCCAGACCCTGAACCTGCTCGAACAACTGGCGCCGCAGCGCCATCAATTTGCCCGTTTGGCCGAGCTGGATGCGCAACTGAGCCCATTGGCCAGGCACATCAGCGCCCATCTTCAGCAACAGACCGAATTGGGCGAGCGCCAAACCCGTCTTGAAGGCGAGCTGCAGAACGCCCGACTGGCGGCGACCCACGCCCAGACCCAGCAGCGCGAGAGCGCCCCCCAGGTGCAACACGCCCATCTGGAACAGGCCAACCTCAATCGCCTGACCCAGACCCTCACCACCCAGCAAGCCCTCCAGCAGCAAGCCGAACAGGCATGCGCCGAAGGGCAACTCGCACTCAATACGTTGCTTGAGCGCCAGCAACTGGGCGCTGAGCGCCTGGTACAAATAGCCACGCAGCTCGAACACAGCAACGCGCTCGCGCCACTGGCCAGTGCCTGGGACGCCTATCGTCCACGGCTTCAGCAACTGGTGCGGTTGAGCAATCTCCTGACTACCGGCCGCAAGGAACTACCGGGGCTTGAACAGCGGGCCCTGCAGGCCACGCAGGAACTGACCGGGCTGCGCAACAGCCTGGAAATTCTGTTCCAGGAAGCCGCAGCCGAGCCCCACGCGGTCAACGAACAAATCCAGACCCTGGGCAGCCTGCTGCAGGACAACCGTCAGCAGCAGCGTGCCTTTGAAGAGTTGCAGCGTCTGTGCAGCAGTCAGCAGGCGCTCGACAGCCGCCTGCACGAACTGCACCTCAAGCAGCAGAGCGTGCAGCAGGAACGTGAGCGCCTGAGCCAGCAAGGTATTCAGGCCAAAGCCGATCTTGAAGTGGCAGAGCAAACCCTTCAGGTCACCCGCCAACTGCTGGAGCGCCAGCGCCTGGCCCGTAGCGCCAGCGTCGAGGAACTGCGCGGGCAGTTGCAGGACGACCAGCCATGCCCGGTGTGTGGCAGCGCCGAGCATCCCTACCATCAACCTGAAGCGTTGCTGCAAAGCCTGACCCGTCACGATGAACAGGAAGAGGCCAGCGCGCGGACCGTGGTCGACGGACTCAAGGAAACGCTCGCCCAACTGCGCGAAAAAGTCGGTGGGCTGATCGCCCAGCAAAAAGAATTTTTGCTCCAGCAAGAGCGCCTCCACCAAGAACAGCAGGCCCTCGCTCCAAGCCTTGAGGCGCATCCGCTCCATCAGCAATGGCTAGCCCAGGACCCGGCCAAGCGTGAGCAATGGCTGACCCTGCGCCTGAACCAGTTGCAGCACAGCATTACCCAGGACGAACAACGCCAGAACGCCTTGCTCGCTTTGCAAAAAGAAGCGGCTCACTTGCAGCAGCAAGTCCAGCGCTGCACCGAAGCCAGCCAGCTCGCCACCCAGCAATTGGCTGAGCAGCAATTGCACCTCAATGCCGACAGTCAGCGCCTTGACGATGAACTGAACGAGTTTGCCAGCGTGCTGGCCCCCGCCACCCTCAACGCGCTGCGTGAGAACGCATCCGCCTGCTTCATGGCCCTCGACCAGCAAGTGGCTGATCGGGTGGCGCAACTCGACCAGCAGCGGGACGAGCAAACGGAGCAGGCTGAAAGAGCGAGCAGCATCGAGCGCGAGCAGTATCAGCAGGCCAACCGCAGCAAAGAACTGGACGCCCTGCAGCGCAGCGTCAAGGATCTGGGCGAGCAGCACCAGACAAGTCAGCTCAGCCTCAAGCAGTTACTGGGCGACTTCAGTAGCGCCGAGCAGTGGCAGCAAACCCTGGAACAGGCTGTCGAACTGACCCGCACTGCCCAGACCCAGGCTGAACAAGCCCTGCAAGCCACCGCCAACCAATTGCTGCAGCTCGCTACCGAGCTCAAGTCCGAGCAAGAGCGCCTGCTGGCGTTGCAACAAGAGCACGACACACTCAATGCCCTGCTCGCGCAATGGCGGGCACAGCACATCGAGCTTGATGACAGTCGCTTGCAACAATTGCTGGCCCATGACGAAGCACAGGTACGCGAACTGCGCCTGCAGCTGCAAAACAGCGAAAAAGCCGTCGAACAAGCCCGCGTCTTGCTGCAAGAGCGCGAACAGCGTCTGGCCCAGCACCAGGCGCACGCCAATGGCAACCTGGATGGCGAATCACTCAACATCGCCCTCATCGAACTGCACACACAGCTGGCCGCCAGCGAGCAGCAGTGTGCCGAATTGCGGGCCCAGCAGAGCGAGGATCAACGCCGTCAGCAGGCCAACCAGGCATTGGCGCAGCGCATTGCACTGGCCTATGACGAATGGCAACGCTGGGCACGCCTCAGTGAGCTGATCGGCTCAGGCACTGGCGACAAGTTCCGCAAAATCGCCCAGGCCTACAACCTCGATCTGTTGGTGCATCACGCTAACGCGCAGTTACGCCAACTGGTCCGCCGTTATCGCCTCAAACGCGGTGGCAGCATGCTCGGCCTGCTGGTGATGGACACCGAGATGGGCGACGAGCTGCGCTCGGTGCATTCGTTATCCGGCGGTGAAACCTTCCTGGTGTCGCTGGCATTGGCCCTGGGCCTGGCCTCGATGGCCTCCAGCACGCTGAAAATCGAATCGCTGTTTATCGACGAAGGTTTTGGCAGCCTCGATCCCGAGTCGCTGCAATTGGCGATGGATGCTCTGGACGGCCTGCAGGCCCAAGGGCGCAAGGTGGGGGTGATCTCCCATGTTCAGGAAATGCACGAACGCATCCCGGTCCAGATCCAGGTCAAGCGTCAAGGCAACGGCTTGAGCACCGTGGAGGTGAAATGACAGAGCACGTGCTGTATTCCTTCCGCCGCTGCCCCTACGCCATGCGTGCGCGCATGGCCTTGCGCTACAGCGGGGTGCCGCTGTCGATTGTCGAGGTCAGCCTTAAAGCCAAGCCGGAGCAAATGCTCGCCGCCTCGCCCAAGGGCACGGTACCGGTGCTGGTCTGCGCCGATGGGAGCGTGATCGAGCAAAGCCTGGACATCATGCACTGGGCGCTGGCCCGGCATGATCCGGATAACTGGTTGCAGCCGGACTGCAATGAACTGATCGAAGCAAACGACACCACCTTCAAGGTGCTGCTGGACCGCTACAAATACGCCATCCGTTACCCGGAACATCCCATGGCGTTTTACCGGGCCCAAGGCGCCGAGTTTTTGCAGCGGCTGGAAGACGTGCTGACACGCTCACCGTATCTTGCCGGGCCGGCATTGAGCCTGGCCGATGTGGCGCTGGCACCGTTTGTGCGCCAGTTTGCCCATGTGGACCGCGACTGGTTTGCGCAAGCACCCTACCCGCATCTGAATGCCTGGCTAGAGCGTTTTTTGGCGTCAGAACTGTTCAGTTCGGTAATGAGAAAACCCTGAACGTTGCAACCACCAAACACCCGTAGCCGCTGGCGAAGGAACGAGGCTGCGTTCGATTGCGAAGCGATCGTAAAACCTGATTACGCGGTATCACAGAAAAACCGCGTAATCAGGTTTTACGACGACTTCGTCGCCGAACGCAGCCTCGTTCCTTCGGCAGCTGCTACGGGTAACGCTCTCTCAGCTTCGGGTTTTATGATCCAGGGCCGCATAGAAATTGGCGCTTTGTTGCAGGTATTTTTGGGTGTAGGCCGCGGATTTCTTGTCGCTGACCACAGTCGTTGCACTGGCAGGCAGGGCCACGGTGGCGGAGATGGCGCAAGCGGAAATCACGGAGAAAAGATTGAAATTCATGACGATAACCCTCGACGATTCAGTTGGCGTGCTTGCCTTTTAAGGCCGTGAAACCAACTTAACGCCAAGGGTCATCGTGCAGAAATTCATTAAAACACTAGCGTCTATCAGTGGGATTGATGGACAGCTGCACGCCTTTGTTTACGGGCGGTTGATGAATTTCAGATCGGACGGTGCATCCATTTCCAGGGTTTGTACGGTTTTGCCCAACATGCCGGTTTCAGGGTCGCGCTCCAGCACCACGATGGCATTGCTCATCTGGTTGGCGATCAACAGAAACTTGCCGTTGGGGCTCAAGGCGAACTCACGCGGGTGATCGCCATCCACCGAGCGACGCTGGATTTCAGTCAACTCGCCATTACTCGGGTTAATCGCAAACACCAGGATTTCATTGGCCTTGCCACGGTTGCTGACGTACAGGAACTTGCCGTCTTGCGAGGCATGCAATGCACCGGCTGCACGGTTTTGCGCGGGCATGCCGTGGGCCAGCTCAAGGGCCTGACGCTGCTTGAGTCGACCCTTGTCATAGTCAAACACAAACACCTGGGCACTCATTTCAGTGGTCAGGTAGGCGTGTTTGCCGTCTTTGGAAAACAGCAAGTGACGCGGTCCGCTGCCAGCCGGCAGCTCTACAAAAGCCGGATCGGCAGCCACCAGCGGATGGTCCGCGTTGGCAGCCGGGTCGTACTGGTAGACAAACACCTTGTCTGCACCCAGATCACTGGCGTAGACGAACTTGCCGTCTGGCGATGACACCACCGAGTGCACGTGGGCGGACATCTGACGTTCAGGATTGACCTGGCTGGCAGGGTGAGTGCTCATCTGGGTCACGGGCTGCAACTGGCCTTCGGCGTTGATCGGCAACACCGCAAGGCTGCCACCCGGATCGGCGTGCACGCCGTAGTTGGCGACAAACAGGTAGCGCTCATCCGCGCTCAGGCTGGAATGGGTCGGCTCTTCACCCAGGGTCTTGACCTGGTTGATCAGCGTCATCTGATTGGTCTTGGGGTCGATGGCAACGCTGCTGGCACGACCGACGACATCGCGCTGGCCCTTACCGTTTTCATTGACCACGAACAGACGGCTCTGGTCCTTGGAAAGGGTCAACCATGACGGGTTGGCGGTCTTGAACACTTGCAGCGGCTCAGGGGTGATACGCCCTTTGGCGCTGTCAAACTGCAGACGGTAGATACCTTGGCTTTTGCCCTGGGTGTAGGAGCCGACCAGCAGCTCGACCTCATCACGGGACTCGGCCTGGGCCGACATCGCTCCCACGCTCAGCGCCATCAGCATTGGCAGTGTTTTAAACTTCATCTTCGGCCTCGACTTCATCGTCATCATTGTTTGCGCTCAGGGCACTGAGGCAAACCAGGCGGTGTTCACCGGAGTCGCCAACGAGGGTCCAGCTTTGCAGAGTGTCGTCAAAAACGCTGGCATCGATCTGTTCAAGCGTGAACTTCCAGCGTTTTTCGGCACGACCGTCCATGCACTTGATGAGCAACTGCACATCGTCCAGAGAAAAATCCCAGGCATGCAGCCCGTCAATCACCAACATATCGCTGGTTTCAAGGGCTGCGCGCAAGGTCTGGTTTGAATCGCTCATTAATCATTCACCTGTTGGAAAGGCGTAATGATAGGTCAAATCAGCAGTGCAACCCATAACCGTGACAAGTGATTGCACGGTTATGGGCGCACCCGGCACCCGACTTTAGTTCATGGTCTGATCAATCCCGGCCTGTAAGGACTGGGGCTCCTTGTTTTCACCCTTCAGCAGATCACCCCCCACCGTGACGCCAGAGAGCCGCAGCCGATCTTTGCCGCGGAACGTCGCGACATGGGCCTCGCTGGTCGGCGAGTTGTCGGGAGAGTAGTCAAACTTCAGGCTGCCCCCGGGGCTGAGGCTGTTGCCCTCGCCGGTTTCCAGCGCCAACGAGCCGCTGGCGCTAAGTCCCATGGCGCTCTGGCTGTGGGTGTCAGTGGCTTGCTGCAGCGCCAGTTTGCCACCTGCATCGATGTTGACTGAGCCGGCTCCACCGTCAAAGTCACCGCCTTCATACCGGGCATCGCCTTGGGTGTCGATGCTCACACCCTGAGCCCCGGCATAGTGCCCCACCTGTGCCGTGCTGCCGGTTTCCTGAGCGTGACGAAACTCGCCCGAGCCGTTGGCGCGCACATTCACATCTTCACCGGTCTTTGTGTATACACGCAGGCCGACCTTGGCCGCCACATCCCGCTCGGCGCGGTTGTGGGTGTCGGCAGCGGCGCGGGCGTCATGGCTGCCCGCCTTGATGTTCAAAGCACCGTCGGTGGCGCGGTATTGCGTGCCTTCATCCTGCAAGTTGCCGCCCACATTGACCTGAACGGTGGCGCCACTGAGCTGGCTGACCACCGCAGTACTGTCCTGCTGTGCCTGCGTCTTGTTGTGATACCCCACCTGCCCGTCGAGCCCCAGGCTGGCCAGCTCCACGCCGTCCATTAAACCGGACTGGGGCAATGTGCCTTTGGCCAGGCCTTTGACGATTTTTTCCACCGGTGTGCTGAGTCCCTTGATCTCGGCACTCACTCCCAGCCCCGCCTGCCAGCCGTTCTCGGTGTGGGAGCTGGATTCGGTGTTATAGGCCGCCCGGTTGTCCATCTGGCCTGCATTGACCTGCACCCCTGAGCCGGCAACGATCCGGGTCCCTTCATTGACCAAGGTGTTGTCAGCCTGCACCCGCACATTGCCGGTGGCTGTCACGCTGCTGGTTTTTGCAGTGGTCCGGCTGGCGTTGTCCTCGCTGCCCTGGCGGACAAACTCCGGGCCGCTGCCAACCTTGTCCAGGCTTGCCGTCCAGACGATCCCGCCACCGGTGCTGAGGTCCTGGGTTTTGCTGTCAGTGCTGTCGTGAGCCGCCATCAGTTCGATATTTTTGCCTGAGAGACTCACATCGCCCCCGGTCGCGCCAAGGTCCGAGCCCTTGACACTCAAGTTGCCCCCCGCGCTGACAGCCACAGCACCGCCACTGATGCTTGCGCCTTGCTGCAGCGTAGTGTCGGTGACGTTGATGTGCTGCTGATCCTTCAAGCCCGCATCCACACGGTACTCATGGCTGCCCGCAGAAGTTTCCTTGGTACTGGCAGTGAAGCCGCGGTTATCGGTGCGAGTGGTGTCGCGGGCGGTATTTTCAGCCGCTACGATCTGGATATCGCCCTTGGCCTGCACCTGGGTGTCACCTGTGGCCGATACTTTGGAGCCGCTGACGATAATGTCCTGCGCACTTTGCAACGTGAGGTTACTGTCCGAATGCAGGTCACTGGCGACGAGGGTGCGGTCGCTGTGGTCTTTGCGGCTTTCGTCATTGATCAACGAGAAGAACGTGCTGTTCTTGCTGTGATTGCTGTCGCGGGACGTGTCATGGACGCCATCGATCATCAGCGACCCCGTGTCGCTGATCACGCTGGCCTGGGTCCCGCCTCGCACCTGACTGGCGCTGATGTGCACATCGTCCGCCTTGATAATCAGCTTGCCACCGGCGTTGACCTGGCTACCGGTGTGCAGGGTCTTGTCCCCGTCACCCTCGCCCTGATTGCCGAAGAAGCTGCCACCCAGCAGATCGCCGGAGTATCGCTTGCCGCTGTTGCCCTGGCTACGGCTGACACTGGCGATGTCGACTTGGCGAGCGCTGAGACGGATATCGCCCGGGGTTTTCAGCTCGGCACCTTGCAATTGCATGTTGTGCCCGGTGTTCAGTTCGATTGCTTTGCCTGCCTTGAGCCCGCTGACAACGTTGCGCTCATCGTGGGTGGAGGTGTCCCAGCTTTCCTTCCATAGGTTCTTGCGATGATTGCCCTGATCCCGGGTTTCATGGGTTTCGGTCGCAGCCGCAAGGACCAGGTCCTTGCCGCTGTTGATTCCCAGGGTATCGCCCGCGTCAACGTGGCTGGCCACAAGCAACGTGTCGGCGCCGGAAGTCAGTGCGGCATTTTGCCGGGCCGTGACCTGCGTACCCTGCTGGCGCGAGTCCTTGTCGGTGGTGGTGCGGTCAAAGGTTTCGTAGGTCACAAAAAGTGCCTGGTTGTTCCATTGATCCCGTTTTTCATGAAGAGCCGTGCTTTGCAGGCTGGACAGGGTCAGATTGCGACCGGCATCGAGCTTGACATTACCCCCGCTGATGTCGGCGCCAGCGAGTTTCACATCTCTGGCACCGGACAGATCCACATCACCACGACTGCTCTGAACCTCGGCACGGGTGCCCTGCAGGCTGTTGTCGTGAGTCTGGCCGCTGATTTCAAGATCGCCGGCAGAGCGGATGTTGACCCCATCGGCGCCGGCTACCTGCACCGCGCCAACGCGTACCCCTGCCCCCTCGGCTGTGCTGACAATATTGATGCGCCCGGCCCTCATGGCCCCGAATAGGCTGGCGTCGATACGCGTGCCCGAGGCCCCGCCATCCGGATAGACCGTGCTCACCGTGCCACTGGCGGCGTCGACCCGATTGCGCCCAACCACAATATTCAACGCGTCGCGGGCACTGATCTGGCCCTGGCTGTCGATCTGCGGCGCGATCAGGTTGATGGCCCCGTCAGAGTTGTGCAGCCCTTGTTGCTGCACGCTCAATTGGCCACGGGCATCACCGCTGTTCAAGGCCTGCAGACGGCCGTTATCAAGCTCGGGCCGCCCCACTACCAGGCTGGCATTGGGCGCATTGATGAAACTGGCGCCATTGACCGAGATCCCATTGGGGTTGGCCAGCACATAATCGGCCTTGCGCCCGAAAACCTCCTGGGCGCCGTTGAGCGCCGACGCATTACGACCGATGACCTCATTGAGGATCACGCTGGCCGCCTGTCCATGAAATTGCGGATTGGCCGCCAGTTGCCCGGCCAGTTGGGACTGCCCCGCCTGCAGGGCGTTGTTCAACACCACACCCTGGCGGTCGACGTTGTAATCGAGGAACTGATTGTGAGACAGCCCCCCAGCATTGGGCGCGACAATATTGACGATAGGCACCCCGCCCTGGTTTTGCAGTTGCGGGGTGCCGCCAGGCCCATCGGCCCCGGTAATGCCAGTGGCCAGTGCCAATGGGGGCAGCAGAAACAGGCTGGCAATGGCCAGGCGCAGCTTGCCTTGGGGGGACAGGTGAAAACGCGGTTTGAGCGTCGACATAAAGGTCTTCCTTTGCGTGAGTGATGGGCGACACGTGTCGCCCGGAGTAACGCTGCGTGGGCCTGACGGGCCCCTGCAGGCGTTAAATCTGCACGCTCAGGCGTGCCAGCCAGACATCGGGCTCCTGGCTAAAACCCTTGGGAATGGTGAGGTTTTGCTGATAATCGAGGTCCAGTTGCAGATGCCTCCAGCGCAGGTTGATACCCACGCTCGCGCCACTCAGGCGCTGACCCGCTGCGCCGTGTTGAGGCTTGACCCAGCCGTTGTCCAGGCCAAGACGGGGGGTGATGCTGATCGGGAGGTCATTGTTCAGAGGCAGGTAAAAGGTGTTGCGCCAAATCGCGCCGATGGCACCGGAGGCACTGTTTTCGCGGTAGCCGCGAACGGCCGAGTCGTCAGTGCCCAGCAGTTGTTCAATGGCGGGCAACGGGTCAGGGCTGTATTGCAGCGTCAATTGGCTCTGCCACTGCCAGGGCTGCGCGAACAACTGGCCGTTGCGCCATTGGACAAGATTGGCGCGGTACGCCTGGAATTGCGCCTTGGGCAGGTTGCTTTGCACCTGATCGCTGTCACGGTCTGCGCCTAACCAGGTCAGTCCGTGGGCATACGTCACGTCCAGATTCCACACGGCGGTGTCCTGCCAGAACAGATTGAGGCCTGCTTCAACCACTGTCAGCGTCGGGCTCTGGATTTGCAGCCGGGCTTTTTGCAGGTAGGTGTCGACCGCTTTGTGGGTCAACTGCAGATGGGCGCTCAGTTGATGGCCCTGATCGCGCCACACCACGCGGTCGGCGCGCAGGCTGAACTGATCGGTGCGGCCGCTACCATAGAGTGTGGTGGTGCTGAGTTTGATCGGCGAGCGGTACTCGATGTGGCTGGCGAATGCGCTCAAGGTCCAGTAACCGTATGGCACGGCATAGAACAGGCTGTTAGTGCGGCTGAAACGCGGTCCGTGGTTGAGGGTCTCGCTGAACCCTAAATTGAGCGAGTCGTTGAGCTGTAGCGGGCTGTCCAGGCTCAGGCCGATCACCTTGCGATCGCGGCCGGTGGCGGCGCTGCCCAGGTTATCCAGGCCCAGATCCAGCCCCCAGTGGTGCTCGACTGCCCTCGAACGAAGAATGATCCGCGAAGCGCCCTGCTCGCTGCCGGGCACAATATCTGCCGTGACGTCCAACGTGCGCAGCCGGTTGAGCTGGTCCAGGCCCTGTTCCAGATCACGCAGATTCAGCGGCGCGCCCAGCATGGCGGGGAATGCCGTGCGTAACGACACCGGCAGGCGCTGGTCAGCCAGTTCGATCGCCTCGACATAGCCTTCGTCCACACGGATATCCAGTGGTTGCCCGGCGGACGGAGTGCTGCTCAGGTAAGGACGCGCGGCGACGTAACCAGCCTCGACATACAGGCGGGTGATTTCGGCCAGCAAGCGATTGATACGGTTGATGCCCATGCACGGCGCCATCAGGGGCTTGACCCGTGAATCCAGCGCCGAAGGGCTGAGTAGCGTCATACCGGCGAGCCGTAGCCCTTGCAGCGGCCAGCAGCGCTCATCTTTGGCAGTGGGCGCTGGGGCTGTTGGCTCTGTGGAGTGTAAGTCGGGACTACTGCGCCGAAGTTGTCGCCGACGTTGCTCCAACTGCAGCTGCTGCACGGCCCGTTGTTGTTGCTGTTGCAGACGCAGGGCTTCCTGGCCGGGCAGCCCCCCTTCGGCCGCGGCCAGTGCAGATGCACACAAGCACAGCGAACAAAGGATTCGGGACGGGGTAAAACACCGGGACCTGGTCAGGATAAGCGTCATCACACGACATCCTCAAAACGCCTTGAAGGCGATTCATAGCTCTGAAAAAACCGTATTCAGAGCCTGTGTCGTACTGACAAGCTGAACGTCTCCTTATTACATGAAGAAATATTAAGTCGTAAATCGTTATAAGCCTGTAAATACTCTGTTGTCAGTCAACTCTCCCTGTGGGAGCGAGCCTGCTCGCGAAGGTCGTTCGCGAGCAGGCTCGCTCCCACAGTTGAAGCTTCCTTCAGACCTTGCCGCTGACGAGCCGTGCGAGGCTGCGTAGCAGTCGTAAAGTCGCTTTCACGGTTAATCAGGCATACCGCGCATACCGGTTTTGCGACCGCTTCACGATTGATCGCAGCCTCGCTACGCTCCTCAGCGGCTACAGGACAACAGGGTTACACCGCCGCCGCAGGTTTGAGGCGGAAGGCCACGCCAAACCGGTTGTAGGCATTCATCAGGCCGATGGCATAGGTCAGGTCCGACAGTTCCTTGTCGTTGAATTCTGCGGCTGCGGCCTGATAGTCCGCATCCGGAATCCCGCTCTGGGCGACGAGTGTCACCGACTCGGCCCAGGCCAGGGCTACCTGCTCACGGGTCGTGAACAGTTCGCCTGCCTCATGCCACACCGGCACCAGTACCAGCTTTTCGACGCTCAGACCGGACTTGAGCAGATCCCGTGAGTGCATGTCGATGCAGTAGGCACAGCCGTTGATTTGCGAAACCCGCAGGTACACCAGATCGATGAGGGCCTTGGGAAACCCGCTGTTTTGCAGATACCCGTACACACCGCCAAACGCCTTGTAGCCCTCGGGTGATGCCTTGGAGTAATCGATACGCTGGTTCATGACTTGCCCTTGCATTGACTGTTTGAGTGACGCCATAGTGCGGTTTCTTGGCCCTGTCCAAAAGAGCCATGATTTAGCTTTACTACCAGGCCATGATTACTCCAGCTTCGGAATCAGGCACACGGGAACACCATGAAAACCCCCATACCACGCTTCTCCCCTCTTGATCCCGGCTCCAGCGAGCCCATCTACCGGCAACTTTACTGGCGCTTTCGGGAAGCTATTGCCAATGGCGTACTGGAGCCGGGGGAGCGTGTGCCTGCGGCCCGGGCACTGGCCAAGGAGTTGGGTCTGGCCAGAGGCACCATCGACGCGGCGTACTCCCTCCTGACCTCGGAGGGTTACCTGCAAGCCCGTGGCCAGGCAGGAACCATCGTGACGCCGGATATCCCGATCCAACCCACAGCCGCTATCCGCACCCCAGACTCAAGCCCGTCCGTGCGGCACCAGCCCGAGACTCTGCCCTTTCAGATGGGCCTGCCGGCGCTGGACGCCTTTCCGAAAAAGGTATGGGCACAAATCGGCGCCCGATGCGTGCGCAGCACCCGTGCCCAGGACATGGCTAATCCGTCGGCCCACGGCCTGCAATCACTGCGCACGGCCATTGCCACCTACTTGCAGGTTTCCCGCGGTATTGCTTGCTCTCCCGCTCAAATCTTTATCACGGCGGGATACCGGGACACGCTGTCGCTGATCGCCCACGCCCTGCTCAAGGCCGGTGACAGGGTGCTGATTGAGGACCCTGGCTACCCGCCTACCCGCCAGTTGCTCGAGCATCTGCACATACAGACCGTTGCCTTGCCCGTCGACCACGACGGCCTGCAGCTACCCGCACAGGGAAGCGATGCGCTGCAAGCACAGGTGGCTGTCGTCACACCGGCTCATCAAAGCCCGCTGTGTGTGTCGCTGTCGCTGCCGCGCAGGCTGGAGCTGCTGGGCTGGGCAAGCCGGCAACAGGCATGGATCATTGAGGACGATTACGACGGTGAATACCGCTACGTCAGCCGTCCTCTTCCCGCCCTCAAAAGCCTGGACCGTGACGGACGGGTACTCTACAGCGGCACCTTCAGCAAAGTGCTGTTTCCGGGGCTGCGCCTGGCCTATGCAGTGGTGCCGCAGGAGCAGGTCGAGCGCTTTCAACAAGCCAGCCAGATCTTTCGCAGCAGTTGCCCGGAACTGACCCAGGCCATCGTCGCGACGTTCATGACCGAAGGCCATTTCGCCCGGCATATCCAGCGCATGCGCAAGCTCTACAGCGAGCGCAGGGCGTTTACCGTGGCAGGGTTAAACAAAGTGCTGGGTAATCGAGTGCACATTGATGCCAATCCGGGAGGCATGCATCTGATCTTGCGCCTTGGGAATCAGATGACCGATTGGGAGCTGGTCGAGCGCATGCGCCAGGACGGGCTCTTCGCAGAAGCGCTGAGCGAGTGGAGCTTGCTGGGAGAAAAACCTTCGGGGTTGCTGCTGGGGTTTGCCAATATCACCTCCCAAGCCAGCGCCGAACAACTGGGCGAGCGAATCCTGGCGCTGCTCGAGCCTGCCGGTTAGGACCTGTGGGAACTGAGGCAAAACGCGGTGATGCCATCGCGAGCAAGCCCGCTCCCACACTGCTGTGTGAACACCTTAGTCCTGTGGGAGCTGACTTGCCTGCGATACAGGCGCCACCCTTCAACGATCGGAACCCGAACCGTCTCAACATCAAATAAAAGAGCGCGGCTCGCGCAAGAGCGCTTCCAGTTCCACCGCCGGCAGGGGCCTGCAAAACAGATAGCCCTGCACCTGATCACAACCGTTGCGGGTCAAAAACTCTAGCTGCTCTCGGGTCTCCACACCTTCAGCAATAACCTGAAGATTAAGGCTGTGTGCCAACTCGATGATCGTGCGCGCGATGGCTGCATCCTGAGGGCTGAAGGTGACCTCGCGAATAAACGCGATATCGATTTTGAGCTTGTCGATGGGGAAGCGGCTAAGGTACGCAAGGCTTGAGTACCCGGTACCAAAGTCATCAATGGAGATCTTCACCCCGATATCCCGCAGCGTCAGCAGGCTGGCGACGGTATGGGGAGTGTTCTCCATCAATGAGCCTTCAGTGAGCTCCACTTCAAGCAAATGCGGTTCAAGCTGATGGGCCTTGAGCGAGCGCTCGATATCATTGACCAGGTCACCTTCGCAAATCTGTTGCGCCGACACATTCACCGCAACCTGCAGCGCGCCCAGACCAGAATTCTGCCAGTGCGCAATCTGGCTGCATACGCGGTCAATCACCCACTGCCCCACACGGGATATAAGCCCGAGGGTTTCAAGCAACGGAACAAAAACGGCGGGAGAAACCGTGGCATGCCCCGGCCGGTGCCAGCGCAACAGCGCTTCAACGCCGCAAATCCGACCGTCTGCCAAGCCTATCTTCGGCTGGTAATACACCTCGAAGGCCTGCTTGCGAACGGCTTCCCGCAGCGCAGTTTCAAGCTCCTGGCGGGCCAGGACCTCGACGTTCATTTGTGCCGTATAAAAACGATAAGTGTCTTTGCCCGCCTGCTTGGCCAGCCCCATGGCCGTATTCGCATGCTTGATCAGGCGGTGCGCCTCGGTACCGTCGTCCGGATACAGGGCAATGCCGTAACTGGCCGTCATGGGTGTGTCATGGCCATGGAGCTTGAACGGATCACGCAGCACCTCGCGGATGCGGTCAACCATCTGTCTGGGGCCGGCCTGGCCTTTTCGGATCATCAGAATCAGTGCAAGCTCGTCGCCGTCCATCCGCCCCAGGGTGTCGCTGACATTGAGGCAATTGGACAAGCGCTGACTGAACTCTGCCAGCACCTTGTCCCCCATCAAATGACCCCAGGTCAGGTTGATGTTCTTGAAGTCGTTCAGGCCAATCGTGACCACGGCCAGCTGCCAGCCCCGCAGCGCTGCCTGGGTCAGCCCCATTTGCAGGGTGGTGTAAAACAGGTCGCGATTGGGCAAGCCGGTCAGGGGGTCGTAATTGGCCATTTTCAGCAGCCGCTCATCGGTCCCCATCGCAGAGCGGAAGCGTTCCAGATCGCTGGTGCGTTTTTCGAGTTGCTGCTCAAGCATCAGGGTATGCACCGCCCGATGGTCGCCAAACGCCTTGAGACGCAACAGATTGCGCACCCGCAGCCACAGCTCGTCACTGGATACCGGCTTGCAGAGAAAGTCCTCGGCACCCGCCTCCAGCCCCAAAAGACGAGCACTTTGCTCGCCCTGGCCCGAAAGCATGATGATGGGAATATTGGCTGTTGATGGATTCGCCTTGAGCCGTCGGGCCACCTGGTAACCGTCAATGCCGGGCATCGTGGCGTCGAGCAGGATCAAGTCCGGCGGCTGTTGCGCGACCGTGGCCAGGGCCTGCTCGCCCGAGCTGGCAGTCAGCGTCCGATAACCCTGATCCTGCAACAAGGCGTCAAGCAGTGAGCGGATTTGAACGTCATCATCAACGATCAGGAGTGTGGCAGGTATGTTGGACATGGAAAGCGCTCAAATAAGAGGCCGCCAAGGCAGTTTCTAGCCTGATCTGCTGGGAAATCTGCTCAGCGTTTGGTACCCGTATAGAAGTGCAGTAAAGCACCGAAACAAGCGCTTCACCACGACTGCAGACAACAAAAAAGCACCCTGAGGTGCTTTTGCTTGTCAGCCCAGCGCAGAAACTTGAACCCGTGTGGGAGCGGGCTTGCTCGCGATGCAAGCGACTCGGTCAGACAGTCACACCGCACCGTTCCAATCGCGAGCAAGCGCGCTCCCACAGCACTCATTGACTGACGGGCATTACCCGGTCGAAGTGCTTTTTGGCCAACGCCATCAACCCTTCGTCTTGGCCCGCGCCGTGTGCAGCTTCTTGTAGCTTTCGATCAGGCGCAAATGCTTGTCCAGGCCTTCGAGCTTCATGCTGGTGGGCGTCAAACCATGGAAACGCACGGTGCTGTTAACCGACCCGATCGCAGCATCCATCCGCTCGTTGCCAAACATGCGACGGAAGTTGGCTTCGTAGTCATCCAGCTCCAGATCTTCGTCCAGCTTCATCTCCAGCACAGCATTGACGGCCTGGTAGAACAAACCGCGGTCGACCGTGTTGTCGTTGTACTGCAGGAACATTTCGACCGCTTCCTTCGCCTCTTCATATTGCTCCAGGGCGAGATAAATCAGCAGCTTCAACTCCAGGATCGTCAACTGGCCCCAAGCGGTATTGTCATCGAACTCGATGCCGATCAAGGTGGTGATATCGGTGTAGTCATCCAGCTCGCTTTCCACCAGACGCTCAACCAGCCCTTTGAGCTCGTCTTCATCCAGGCGGTGCAGGTTCAGGATATCGGCACGGAAGAACAGCGCCTTGTTGGTGTTATCCCAGATCAGATCGTCGGCCGGATAGATTTCCGAATAGTCCGGCACCAGGATGCGGCAGGCCTTGGCCCCAATATGCTCGTAGACCGCCATGTACACTTGCTTGCCCATGCCTTCGAGAATGCCGAACAGGGTGGCGGCCTCGTCGCTATTGGCGTTTTCACCTTGGCTAGTGAAGTCCCACTCAACGAATTCGTAATCGGATTTGGAGCTGAAGAAGCGCCACGACACCACACCGCTGGAGTCGATGAAGTGCTCAACGAAGTTATTGGGCTCAGTCACCGCGTGACCTTCAAAAGTCGGCTGAGGCAGATCGTTAAGGCCTTCGAAGCTGCGACCTTGCAACAATTCCGTCAGGCTGCGTTCCAGCGCCACTTCAAGGCTCGGGTGTGCTCCGAACGAAGCGAACACACCACCGGTGCGCGGGTTCATCAGAGTGACGCACATCACCGGGAACTCACCGCCCAGGGACGCATCCTTGACCAGCACCGGGAACCCCTGATCTTCCAGCGCCTGGATACCGGCCAAAATCCCGGGGTACTTGGCCAACACGGCTTGCGGCACATCCGGCAGAGCGAACTCGCCCTCGATGATTTCGCGCTTTACCGCTCGCTCGAAAATCTCCGACAAGCACTGCACCTGGGCTTCGGCCAGGGTATTACCGGCGCTCATGCCATTGCTCAGGAACAGGTTTTCGATCAGGTTGGACGGGAAATACACCACCTCACCGTCCGATTGGCGCACGAACGGCAGCGAGCAGATACCGCGCTCTTCATTGCCGGAGTTAGTGTCGATCAGATGAGAGCCGCGCAGCTCGCCCTCGCGGTTGTAAACCTTCAGGCAGTACGCATCGAGAATCTCGGTCGGCAGCTCATCCTTAGGGCCTGGCTTGAACCAGCGCTCTTCGGGGTAATGCACGAACTCGGCATTGGCGATCTCTTCTCCCCAGAACTGGTCGTTGTAGAAGAAATTGCAGTTCAGGCGCTCGATAAACTCGCCCAGTGCCGACGCCAAGGCGCCTTCCTTGGTGGCACCCTTGCCATTGGTGAAACACATCGGCGATTGGGCATCACGGATATGCAACGACCACACATTGGGCACGATATTGCGCCACGAAGCGATTTCAATCTTCATGCCCAGGCCAGCCAGAATGCCGGACATATTGGCAATGGTCTGCTCCAGCGGCAGATCCTTGCCCGCAATATAAGTACCCGCCTCTGAACCGGAAACAGGCATCAGCAACGCCTGGGCATCGGCATCGAGGTTTTCCACCTCTTCAATCACAAACTCGGGCCCGGCTTGCACCACCTTTTTCACGGTACAGCGGTCGATGGAGCGCAGGATGCCCTGACGGTCCTTTTCAGAGATATCCGCCGGCAACTCGACCTGAATCTTGAAAATCTGGTTGTAGCGGTTTTCGGGGTCAACAATGTTGTTCTGCGAGAGGCGGATATTCTCGGTGGGAATATTACGCGTCACGCAGTACAACTTAACAAAGTAAGCCGCGCACAACGCCGACGAAGCCAGAAAGTAATCGAACGGACCAGGAGCCGAACCATCGCCCTTGTAACGGATAGGCTGATCGGCAACCACGGTGAAGTCATCGAACTTGGCTTCAAGTCGGAGGTTGTCGAGAAAGTTGACCTTGATTTCCATGCGGGATTACCAGAATAACCAGACAAATAATTGGCGGCCATTATCCGGTTTTTGAGCGTGAAGTCTTGTGCTTTTGCGCAACGACCGCCAGGCGGCCCGGGCCTGTCCATGGGCAAAAACCTGCCTCCCCCCTGTGGGAGCGAGCCTGCTCGCGAATGCCCTTAGTACTTCAGGGCAGCGCGAGGTTGCGTACGGCCTGATGCCGCACCCCGACTAAGCCGTCACAGAGCCATAAACCCATTCATATGAGAAAACGTGTGATCAGATTTCATGACGGCTTCGCAAAACCATAAAAACCTGATCCGCTACACCCAACTGCCATCACCACACACAACAATCCAATCACTGTCTTGGTGCAGCTATCAGATAAAACCGTATATACGCACCCCTTTAATACTTAAACCCAACGCCACACGTTATATATATCCAATACACTCAGAAGTTAGGCATATTGTTCTAACCAACTAACACCGTTTCAAACAAGTTCGCCGTTGCTATTTACACGAAGATATCACAGTGCCACTATCGCTACAGGTGGCCGACCCGAAGGTCAGACGCACCCCATGCACGACTCGCTTTCAGGCCCATTCACACTGGCCAGCGCACACATTCCACCCGCACAAGGCCCAGGCAAGGGTCGCACCACCGCTCTGAGCAGCGCCCGCTACCACAGGGCCATGCTCCAGGAGCCTGCCATTGGGCGGAGTTATTTTTGGTCGGAAACGGCCAAAATGTTATTTATTGTCAGGCAATAAATATTGAAAATCGCCTATATAGCCTGAATAAAAAACTCTGCCGATTTAAAGGTTGATATTGCAATCGTTTCGCAGTTAATATTTTCGTTGTTCAACTTCGTACCGACCCATTATCCGTAATAAAGCAGGAGCAACTGTGCTCCCGCCCAGGCCATCGCCACATCAAACTGATGCGGGCAGCCTTTATTGATAGGCACTGCCATCTCCTGGATCGGGGATATTGGTCGTGACGAATCGTTAAATGCTCTCGCCGGCTGAGCATGTTTGGCACAAAGGAAGCTGCCTTGTTTAAACGAATCATGATTGTCTGCATTGGCAATATTTGCCGCAGCCCCACCGCCGAACATCTCATGCGGGTCGCACTGGCGCCCTCCGACATCGTCGTGAGCTCCGCAGGCCTCAGCGCCGTCAAAAGAAAGCCCATCGAAGCCACAGCAGCCCTCGTTCTCGAAGAAAACGGCCACGTCGTGCCCGAACACAGCGGCACCCAGCTGACGGCTGCAGCCATAAATGAGTCCGATCTTATTTTGGTAATGGAACAACATCATATTGGTGGTGTCCTAAGCATCTCTCCAGAGGCTAGGGGCAAAGTGTTCCTGCTGGGCAAATGGCAAGACAACCGCGAAATCAACGACCCGTACCGTCAAGGCAAGCCAGCCTTTGTACACGCGTACGCGCTGATCGACGCAGCAGTAAATGCATGGGCCCAGCGCATCAAACGCTAAGCCATCCCTCGAATTACCTGTGAAGAAAAAGAATCGACTTATGCAGCAAGCACCCGTGACAAAGCCCCATGAACAAGATGACGATAACGACGAAATTGACTTGATGGGGTTGCTGGGCACGCTCATCGACCACAAATGGCTGATTGCCGGCGTGACCGGCGTGTTTATGGCTGCAGGTGTTGCGTACGCCCTGCTGGCTACACCGGTGTACCAGGCTAATGCGCTGATTCAGGTTGAGGCCAAGAAGAATGACCCTATGGGTTTTTCTGATATCAGCAGCATGCTTGGCAAGGAATCGCCGTCGACGACAGAGATTGAGCTGATCAAGTCGCGTAAAACTATCGGCGCTGCGGTCGATAATTTGCAGTTGGATATCGAAATTGAACCCAACTATTTCCCACTGATCGGCGAATTTTTAGCCCGTCGTTTTAAACCAGAACCAGGCACCGACTTGGCCTATCCAGTGCTGAGCTTTAACAGTTATGCCTGGGGCGGGGAACATCTAAAAATCGCCGAACTTGAATTGCCTGCTGAGTTATTAGGCCAGGAACTGACCCTGATTAACGCAGAAGCGGGCAATTTTGTCTTGAAAGACGAAGACAACAATATTCTGGCTGAAGCCAAGGTCGGAGAACTGTACAACAAAGAGGGTATCAAGTTACTCGTTGAGCGTTTGCGCGCAAACCCTGGAACGGAGTTCAGTGTCACGCGCGAGCCTCGCCTTACCGCTATTTTGAATTATCAGAAAGTGCTGGATGTAGGGGAGCGCGGTAAAGAATCCGGCATGATCAGCCTTGCACTAGAGAGCACAGAACCCTCGAAAGCAATCCAGACGCTCAATGAAATTGCCCGTCTGTATGTACAGCAAAATATTGAGCGTACTTCCGCTGAAGCAGAGCAGAGCCTAGGCTTCTTGAAAGACCAACTGCCGCAAGTACGCCAGGATTTGGAAAAAGCTGAAAATGCATTGAATGCATTTCAAATTCGCAGTAAGTCGATTGATATCAGCCTTGAAGCCAAGGCCATTCTCGACCAGATCGTGGCACTAGACACCAGTATCTCCACCTTGAAACTGCAACAAGCCGAGATGGACCGTAAATTCACCCCTCAGCACCCGGCCTATCGTGCACTGATGGGGCAACTGGCGGAACTGACCAGCAAACAAAAAAGGCTCGCCAAACAGGTTGAGGGGCTGCCAACCACCCAACAGGAAGTGTTAAGCCTGACCCGCGACCTTAAAGTCAGCACCGAAATTTATACCCAATTACTGAACAAATCCCAAGAACTGGACGTGATGCGTGCCGGCACCGTCGGCAATGTGCGCCTGATCGATGTCGCCGATGTAGATACGCGTAGCCCGGTCAAACCAAATAAACCCTTGATCGTGCTGATTGCCACCTTGCTCGGCGGCTTGATAGCCGTTGGTTATGTATTGTTTCGCAAGGCCCTGAATCGCGGCGTGGAAAACCCGGAAGATATCGAAAAGCTTGGCCTGCCGGTGTATGCCTCCATTCCATTCAGCTCCCTGCAAAAAGTAGAAGACGGCAAAAGCTCATCCGGCCGTGGCCGCCGTGCGACCCCCCTGCTTGCCAGCAGCCACCCGACAGACCTGGCGATTGAAGGCCTGCGCAGCCTGCGCACCAGCTTGCACTTTGCCATGCTGGAAGCCGACAACAACCGCCTGATGATTTCCGGCCCAAGCCCCAAAGTGGGCAAGTCCTTTGTATCGGCCAACCTGGCCGCAGTTATCGCCCAATCCGGCCAGCGTGTGTTGTTGGTGGACGTGGACATGCGCAAAGGCTATATCCACAAAATGTTCGACATCCCGGTTGAAAACGGCTTGTCTGACCTGCTGACCAAGCGCTGCGACCTGAACGCAGCCACCCATAAAACAGAGGTCGAAAACCTGTTTGTGATTGGCCGCGGGCAAATTCCGCCCAACCCGTCTGAACTGTTGATGCATAAAAACTTCAGCGAGTTCCTCGAGCAGGTCAGCGCCCAGTACGACTTGGTCATCCTTGACACCCCGCCATTCCTGGCGGTTACCGATGCCGCCATTGTCGGCCGCCAGTCGGGCACCAACCTCATTGTGACCCGCTTCGAACTCAACCCGGCCCGTGAAGTTGAACTGACCATGCGCCGCTTTGCGCAGAACGGTATCGACCTTAAAGGCGCCATTTTCAACGGGGTAGAACGCCGCGCTTCGGCCAAGTATGGCTATGGCGCTTATGGGTATTACAACTACGAATACAAGTCCGACAAAGTTTAATTTACCTTAGACTGCTTACTACCTTGGCGCCCTGACAACATAAGGGCGTTTTTTAGTGCTTATTCAGGACAGAGCACAATAACAACCGATAGTATACGCTTTCAGGGAGTAGCATTTAATCCTGGGGCGGTAGCATTCCTGAACACCTGCTACGGCAACTTATAGCAAAATGTACCGCTAGTACCATAAAGCACTATTTGTGCTCATACGCCTTAATGTTGTTTGATGACCGCAGATGCATCGTATATCGCATTATTTCGTACGTGTAGCAGGCGACAGCCTTAGTCCAGGTCGAACCAAAGAAATGAGAAACTCTCAGCTTTCTAATATGGATAGTATGTTTGAAAACGAATCCTCATCAGCTACACAAATTGAACTTATCAGATCTCGCATCAACATCGGCACCGCTGTCGATAATCTGAAACTAGTCGGTAGAATTTCATTTCCATCCACCTTGTGATAGTTGTCGCGCATACTGCGCCAGTAAACAGTGCTCGCTAGATTTGAATCTGCGCAAAGGTTATTTACGTAAAGTCATGGGAGCCTGAGGCAAAAATAGTCTGTCGGAAATTCCGGCCGAACGCCAAAACCACGATACGGCAATTCACGCAATAGGCATCAAAAGCTGACGAAATCGATCTGACAACAATTTTATTGTGACACGCTTTTTCGTCTCTATCTTGCAAAATTCAATTCTCAGTCATGTGCATAAGAGAGTTTTAGCCAAACATACTTCTTATCAATACGAATATTGATCTGATTTATTTTGATTTCAAGCACTGAAAATTGTTACTTCCGCTTTTCGTCACAGAGCAACTCGAAAAACTCGATATATGTCATCGCTTGTAGGAATCAGAGAACAATGCTGTGGCGGTAGCATGCCGCTAGATAACACCATCACCATTCGAAAATGTTTTTCTGCAAACCACGAACACAAGCAATAATTTACCATTAGCCTGCACAGCTTAAACTTCTGCAGGACGTAATCATTCATCAATCAAACGGTAGCATAAATATTAAAAACTTCAAAAATATATTTCACCTGCAGATGAACCTCAAGAAGATGTTACACGCCATATCATTTCTTTGGCTTGGCTCTTTACTGGGTGCCTTCTGTGCTTTCATAACACAGGTGATCTTGGCGCGAACACTAGGACCTACAGAGTATGGCGCCTTTGCATCTGCACTTTCGGCAGCATCGATACTTGTCCCTGTAGCGGGTTTTGGGGTTGCTCAACTCTGGCTAAAAATCTTCGGTGTTGAAGGTCATGCAGGTATAAGATGGATTTCACCATCATTTGATTTCATAAAACTCTCAGGGATTTTTTCTATAGCTGCAATAATTACCTGGGCAATAATTGGACCGAATACAAAGGCAACGCAATACTCACTAGTAATACTTAGCACATATATAATTCAACAACTATATTTAGAACTAACAAGCTCTAAACTGCAACTCGAAGAGAGGTATTTATTACTTAGCGCAATCCAAATAATACCGCACGGGCTAAGATTAATTTTAATTTCAGCTGCTATTCTATTCACACCGTATGCAATAGACTCCCTAACAACTTCTATCATATACGCTCTAGTGTCGCTTCCAGTCATAATATGGGGCGTGCGCGAGATGTCTAAACTAAAAAATGGAAAGTTGGCGCTGAAAGGTCATTCAATCAAGCAGTCAACATTTCAAACAAAAAAACCTTCAATCAAAGAAGTTGCAATTGACGCCTTCCCATTCGGGATGGCAGCAACTTTCCACTTGATAATGTTTCAAATAAACATTTTAATTGTAGGATTAATTAACGGCCCAACTCAATCTGCATCTTATGCCGTGGCCTTTTCTGTCATGACAGCTGTCTATCTGGTACCCAATGTTATTTATCAAAAATTTCTTTTACCAAAACTTCATAGATGGGCAAATCACGATAGAGAAAAGTTCCTAAAAGTTTATAATATTGGGACTAAAGCAATGCTGACATTAGGAATATTGGCATTTGCTAGTATCATCTCGCTAGCTCCTTGGGCAATTCCAATATTATTCGGCGAAGAATACAAATCATCTATCGCAGTTTTGCAGATTTTAGCCATCTGCGCCCCTATTAGGTTTGTTGCAAGCAACGCTGGCTCCGCCCTATTGACCCAAGAACACATGAAGATAAAAGTATACCTTATGGGTATTTCCGCGCTGACCATGATAACTTTGAGCCTTCTACTAATACCAAAATACGAAGTGATAGGCGCAGCAGTATCAACAGTGCTATCTGATCTCCTACTACTAGTACTGTACTACTACTTTGCTCAAAAGAAAGTAGTAGGAAAATCTATACCACATGAACCTCGATGAGAAACAATTAATATGGGCACCCTAGAAGTGTTAGAAAATTTATCACTCTATCTAGAGTCAGAAAAAATATGGCACAGAAAAAATTACAATATTAAGTTCGAGACGTTTTACAAGACCGGAGGGAATGTAAATACATATATCTGCCCAAACTCGGTTAGCGATTTAATAAAAGCAACAAAGTATCTTATTCAAAAAAAAATAGAGTTTAAAACCATAGGATTCACCTCCAACGTACTTCTTTTCGATGAAATTGAATACTCTGTAATATTATCCACCAAGAACGTAGTTGGCATTGAAGTTGCAGATGGATATATAGATGTAGAGGGCGGGTACTCATTACAGGACTTTGTCAGAGTAGCGGTAATACATAGCGCGAAAGGTTTTGAGGGTCTCGAAGGCATCCCTGGCAGCGTTGGCGGTGGTGTTTTCATGAATGCAGGGGCCTACGGATATTCAATTTCTGACAAAATAATTTCAGTTGAATACATTGACGAAGCAGGCAATATAAAAACCGCGCCAAAAGAAATGTGTAAATTCAACTATAGAACATCAACCTTCAAAGGTACGCGGAATATAATAACAAGAGTACGATTTAAAATTGAAACAGGCGACCAAGAAGAAATCGCTGATAAAATCGAGGCTTTTCATATAGCACGACACTCATACCAAGAGTTTTGCTACCCGAATTTAGGAAGTATGTTTTCAGTAAACGGCAACTTCTACCAAGAAATCATTCGAAATGAAACAAAACTATATAATGCCGCATTTATTTTAACAAAATTATTATATAAAAACCCAATAGCTAAATTTTTCAACAGAAAGAAACCTAACAATACCCCTCTAAACTGGCTGCTAGCAAAAAAAATTAGCGTAAACAACTATACCCCATCTAAGAAAAGCATGAATATTTTCATTAATAGAGGAACCTCACCTATTGGAGATTCATTAGATTACATGATTGAAATTAAAAATAGGTTAGGATCTAGATTCCACATTGAAAATGAATTGATACTGGAACCCTCCATGGCAATAAAACCTGAATTTATCGAAACCTATAAAAAAATAAAAGCCAATTTAATCAATTAAATATAAAATATCGGAGACTTTATGAAAATCGGAATTTTATTCCTTTTTCATCAAACAACTATGGCGCATTCACCAAACCTTTTCTGAAATTTTTCTATATATATATACACCTGCTGCCT